>NZ_JARXIA010000100.1 GCF_031127875.1 Pelagicoccus sp. SDUM812005
ATGGCGGGCATCTTGTCGCCGGAGTTCAGGGTACGGTAGGGTACGAGCTGTGGATTGATTTGTTCGATGGTAGACATGTTCGCTATAATTGAGGTGGCAAGTTGGGGCGGAGTCGGGGGGGGGCTCGGCTGCCTGCTAGGTATGGTTCGGAAGAGGTATTGGCGAACACTCTACTCTTTTTGGGCAGATTCTGGAATGGCTGCTTGTGACCGATTGTTGGATATCTTTGATCTTCGGCATTGCGATGGCGTTCGCATGCGGATGGGGTGTGGGGGTGGCTGACGCTCTTCCGAACTTCATATCGAAGCAGGTATTGGACGCTTCGTACTTCTTTCTCAATCTGACGCCTAAGGCTACGGAGG
>NZ_JARXIA010000101.1 GCF_031127875.1 Pelagicoccus sp. SDUM812005
CCTCCGTAGCCTTAGGCGTCAGATTGAGAAAGAAGTACGAAGCGTCCAATACCTGCTTCGATATGAAGTTCGGAAGAGCGTCAGCCACCCCCACAACTCATCCGCATGCGAACGCCAACGCAATGCCGAAGATCAAAGATATCCAACAATCGGTCACAAGCAGCCATTCCAGAAGCTGCCCAAAAAGAGTAGAGTGTTCGCCAATACCTCTTCCGAACCATACCTTGCAGGCAGCCGAGGCCCCCCAACCCCGCCCCAGCTTGCGACCTCAATTATAGCGAACATGTCTACCATCGAACAAATCAATCCACAGCTCGTACCCTACCGTACCCTGAACTCCGGCGACAAGATGCCCGCCAT
>NZ_JARXIA010000102.1 GCF_031127875.1 Pelagicoccus sp. SDUM812005
GCTTTGGACGGGGTGGGGATAGCTCTGATGAGCAAGGTAGGTGTTCGGGATGAATGGTAGATTGGGTTTGTGTTTTGGGGCCCGCAGATCTCCGCGGATTTGCTCAGATTGGGTTTGGGGATTGATGGGGTTGTGGTTTGAGGATGGAGAGAGTGGTGAATTGGTAAGAACCGCACTGCGGTCGCGGGCTTCCACCTTCGCCAAGGCTACTGCGGACGGGAAAGCTCCGCGATACGAGGACGCCTTCGTTATGGCGAAGGGGCTTCGTCGGTTTGGTTTTCGTGCCTTTTCGTGGCTATTGGAAACTTCGCTTTGGACGGGGTGGGGATAGCTCTGATGAGCAAGGTAGGTGTTCGG
>NZ_JARXIA010000103.1 GCF_031127875.1 Pelagicoccus sp. SDUM812005
TATAGTAGTCCCAACAAAGGAAAGAAGAACAAGATGAAGACAGGAATCACCATCAAGCACATCGAAGCCACAGTCGCAGCAGCCGCGATCATCGCCGGCGCCGCAGTGATCATCCCAGCCGCCGGAATCTTGGCGGTAGTCGGTCTGGTAGCCGGCGGATTGGTCGCCATGGCCGCGCTGGAAACCAAGGAGCGCGCTTACTAAGCCGCCCGTCGGGAGGTCCGCTCGCAAGGAGCGCGCCGCCTGATTAACACTTTTTTTGGGGTAACATACAAAATAGATAGCAGATAGGGATTAGGGGTAGTCCCGCTATCGAAAAAAGCCCGCGTTGAGCTTAGCTCGGCGCGGGC
>NZ_JARXIA010000104.1 GCF_031127875.1 Pelagicoccus sp. SDUM812005
TATAGTAGTCCCAACAAAGGAAAGAAGAACAAGATGAAGACAGGAATCACCATCAAGCACATCGAAGCCACAGTCGCAGCAGCCGCGATCATCGCAGGCGCCGCAGTGATCATCCCAGCCGCCGGAATCTTGGCGGTAGCCGGTCTGGTAGCCGGCGGATTGGTCGCCATGGCCGCGCTGGAAACCAAGGAGCGCGCTTACTAAGCCGTCCGTCGGGAGGTCCGCTCGAAAGGATCGCGCCGCCTGATTAACACTTTTTTGGGGTAACATACAAAATAGATAGCAGATAGGGATTAGGGGTAGTCCCGCTATCGAAAAAAGCCCGCGTTGAGCTTAGCTCGGCGCGGGC
>NZ_JARXIA010000105.1 GCF_031127875.1 Pelagicoccus sp. SDUM812005
GCCGGGCGGACCGGGGTGCGGGATCTGTCGTTTGCGGCTCGCCGGGCCGTCGAGCCCTACCGGGGAATCGGGTAGCTGCAGTTGAAATTGCTAGCGCCGCTCTTCTCTCTCGAAGCTGTGTTCGAAATCGATGGTGACCCGACTCGGGGGGCGATGGGATGAACTTGCGAGCGCCGGTGGTCTACTCGAGGCATTGGGAGGAGGGTCTGTGTGCTTTGCAAAGCGGTCTTGGGTCACCTCGCTTTCGGCTTTGGGGGGAGAAGGCGAATCGCTTCTGCTCTGCGCAAGTTGAACATAACGTTGTGTTTGTTTTGCGCGGGGGCGACTTGGCTCTGGATGGGTAGGGTC
>NZ_JARXIA010000106.1 GCF_031127875.1 Pelagicoccus sp. SDUM812005
TACGACCATCATCTATAAGGCGGCAACTCGCAGTCCGTCCCTTCCTGTAGGTCCACAGCTAAAGAAGCAAAACGAAGATGCAGCAAAACTAGGGGTCAGTCCTAATCCCAATCCCAAAGACCAAAAAGAAATTAGGAGAGTACTCAAGCAGTACGAATCAGTTCGCGACAAACAGAAACTATAATCTGCTAACAAGTCGTGTCATACAATTCCGATAGGCTGCGCCTATCTCCATCGTATGCACTCGGCGTTGGGCAAAGAAAGATGAAGAGACTAAAGTGGACAGCAGCCATCATCCTAGTGGTAACGGCCTACTCTGCTTTCTCGTATTACCGAGCGACGCA
>NZ_JARXIA010000107.1 GCF_031127875.1 Pelagicoccus sp. SDUM812005
CGCCCGCTGCTCGACGAGTTCGGCGAGCCGGACATCTCCGGGGCCATGGTCAACGTGAAGGAGAAGGTCTACGGCTTCTCCCACTACCACGGCCTACCCGAGCCGCTCTACGACAAGTTCGCCGCCGAGCCGCTGATGCCGGTCTGGGCCCTGGACCTGTACTCCGGCGCGCTCGGCTACATCCTGCTCGCCCTCGGCGTCCTGCTGATTGCCGGAGCCCTGCCGCGCCTGGCCCTGCTGGCCAGCGGCCTGGTCTACGTCTCGCTCTCGGTCGGCCTGGTGCTGCTTAACGAGAGCGGCGGGGTGGCCTGGCTGGGCACCCACGTCCTGCTGGTAGCCCTGGC
>NZ_JARXIA010000108.1 GCF_031127875.1 Pelagicoccus sp. SDUM812005
CGCCCGCTGCTCGACGAGTTCGGCGAGCCGGACATCTCCGGGGCCATGGTCAACGTGAAGGAGAAGGTCTACGGCTTCTCCCACTACCACGGCCTTCCCGAGCCGCTCTACGACAAGTTCGCCGCCGAGCCGCTGATGCCGGTCTGGGCCCTGGACCTGTATTCCGGCGCGCTCGGCTACATCCTGCTCGCCCTAGGCGTCCTGCTAATTGCAGGAGCCCTGCCGCGCCTGGCCCTGCTGGCCAGCGGTCTGGTCTACGTCTCGCTCTCGGTCGGCCTGGTGCTGCTTAACGAGAGCGGCGGGGTGGCCTGGCTGGGCACCCACGTCCTGCTGGTAGCCCTGGC
>NZ_JARXIA010000109.1 GCF_031127875.1 Pelagicoccus sp. SDUM812005
TGCCAGTACGACGGCCAGTCTCCGAGGGCTCCGCAGAAGCTCGATCCCGAAGAGTTCCTCGGCTGGATCGCAAAGCAGGTCAAGCGCGTCGGCGAAGAAGGCAGAAAGGGGTAAAAGGCAGAAAGGGGAAAAAGGCAGAAAGGGGTCAAACCGTAATGTTTGACTTTATGAAAAAGGCAGAAAGGGGTCAAACCGTAATGTTTGACTTTATGAAAACGCACCCCACCCTACCGCCAGAAGGCAGAAAAAAGGCAGAAAGATGACATGGGAGCAGTTGTCAGTCGTGAGCGATCACGCTAACGGTTCCCGTGTATGAAGCAGAAAACTACCACTCCCACGTCGA
>NZ_JARXIA010000010.1 GCF_031127875.1 Pelagicoccus sp. SDUM812005
GTTCAAAGACGCTGTTTTTGGTTTGATCACACAACTTCCTTAACAGGAAGCATTTGCCAATGCAGCGTCTTTTTTCGTGAATTATTCAGGCTAGGTCTCTTTTTTTTGCATGCGTGTTTTGTGAGGTTTTGTCGTGTGGTGCAGTTCTGTTTTTCTGGTTCCTTGGCGAGCAGGTGTTTGGGGATGCCTGTGTGTGTTGAGCGGGTGTGTATTGTTCACGTGGGCAGTGATGTGATGCCGGCAGTGTGATGTAGGTGCGAGGTGTTCTGCTTTTTTTCGCAGTGTCTTGATATTGTGCGTAGCTTTTTTGGGTTCAGAGTCTTGGGTTGTTTCAATTTTAGATCTATTCGATCAAGGGGGATTAAGGGGGGTATTGTAAGATGTTTTGGATCTTCTTGTTTTGGTGACGTTGTGGTACGTTGGGATTACTTATGGTCTCTGTAAGGTCGGTAAGTCCTTACCGTAGAAGGTCTACTAAAGCGAGGGGCCCAATCGATATTAAGAATGAGCCTAGGGATTCGATTTGTTAAATATTCACGGGTGCCTAGAACCGCCGATCGGGAGCGTATTTTTTTCTTTCTTTGACTGGAAATTGAATGCTATGGATTCCAAAACTGGTTTCCGTTCTGTAGCTGTTAAACGCTTCGACTCGATTGAGTTCAGTAGATGCATCGCTTGCGGAGCTAGTGTGTTGGACGTTTTGCCAAGGTTTGGTTGCGGATTCGAACGGCACGGAGCTAGGCAGTAAAGTGCTGACCGTGAGGGTGGCACGGTTAGTTCTCATGGGTAGGGGCGATATAAGTACAAAAGGATTGCTACACCTCTAGTCCAAGTGAAACGCTGTTTACACTGTCTAGCAGCTAACGGAGCTGTCGAGTTTCTCGCTTCGGTCCTTGCGGACGCAGTCGGATCATCGCCGCGAAGGGGGGCTAGCTACGATAGGGGCGATGTTGATTAGAATCTCGAAACGAGGTTGTATTTAACAACGCTACGCTTGATCCCTTCGCAAGCTCAGGGTGAGGATCCCCTCGCAAGCTCGGTGCGAGGACCTTACTAAGGGGATCTGTGGATTTTTCTGTTCAAGCTTCGGTCCTTGCGGACGCAGTCGGATCATCGCCGCGAAGGGGGGGGTAGCGACGATAGGAGCGATATTGATTTTTGTCTCTCGAATCGAGGTTGTATTAACAACGCTGCGCTTGATCCCCTCGCAAGCTCGGGGCGAGGACTTTGCTGAGGGGAGTTGTGGGGCTCTCTGTTTATCGGATTACTCCGTGGTGAAGACGGAGGCGGGGAGGCCTTCTTTGTTGTAGAGGTTAGCTTCTTCTGGGTTGGCTTCCCAGGCGTAGCGGGCCTTGACGGGCTTCTTAATCTCCGGATGGGTGAGCTCCACTTTGTTCTTGGAGACGATTCTCGCTTGCGCGTTTTTCCAGACTCCGTCCTTGCCGGCGATTTCGAATTGCTGGAGGGCTTCGTCAACGGGAACGGTCTCGTTCATGAGCTCCTTCTTGCCTACCATGAGGCCGGAGCCGACCTCGTCGAAGGTGAGGATGAGCTTGCGGCCTTTGACCTTCGAATTCTTGTAGAGTGGACCGCTGATGGCGGGTACGGATACGCCATAGTCTTTGCCGAGCGCCCAGAGGGAGAGGCGTTTGCCTACGTCGTATTTGTTGTGCGGGTGGATATCTTTGGCTTCGCCGATATCGTAGGCCACGGCCATGCCGGTATTCGGCAGCTGGAGGCCGCGGCGGAGTTGGTCGTTGATCTCGGCCCATCCGATATCGCGAAGTTCGCCCGCGTTGTAGCCAGCGAGTTGGACCCAGTAAAAGGGAAAGGCTCCTTGGCCCCACTCTTCGCGCCAGCTATTCACGAGGGCGGCGAGGTATTGCTCGTATTCATCTGTCATATACGAGGCATTGGATTCTCCTTGGTACCAAAGGGCTCCTTTTATCTTGTAAGGGATAACGGCGGAAAGCATGCCGTTGTACAAGGTTGCTGGGGTTTGCCGGTCTTTGCGTGGGTCGGTGGTGGGGCTGGGCTTGCGGCCTTTGCTGCCGTTTTCCTTCCAGCGCTTGAGCGCCTTTTCGTAGGCTGTGTCAACATAGCCCGGGGCGTCCATCGTATCGATCTGGGCCTGGTTCTTGGCCAGTTCCTCGTCGAAGTAGGCGCTCATGCTCGGGTCCTTTCGATAGGTTTCCTCGGAAATCCAAGGTTGGATGCGGGTCCCGCCCCAAGAGCATTCCACGAGCCCGATGGGGACGTTCAGCTCCTTGCGCAGCTCTTTGGCGAAGAAGTAGCCGGTGGCGGTCATGACTTCGGTTTGGCCCGGTTTCACGCTTAGCCATTGGCCATCGAAGTCGCTTTTCTTTTCGAATAGCGAAGGTGTCTGGGGAACTTCGATGTGGCGTATCCAATTATCCACTGCGGTGGCGACTTCCTTTCGCATGAACTCGACGACGGGTTGGTACTCCGCTTCGCGAGCGTCGTTAAGGTAGCGGTTCATTGCGAAGTCCATGTTGGACTGCCCGCCGCAGAACCAAACCTCGCCGGAAAGAACGTCGTCGAGAACGATTTCGTTTTCTCCAGCGATAGTGATTTCGAAGGGTCCGCCGGCGGCCGGAGTTGCGAGGCTGGTTTTCCAGGTGCCGTCCGCGTTGGTGGTGGTTTGCGCGCTCGCTCCCCAGCTGGCGGTGATGGAAACGGTTTCGCCCGCGTCCGCCCATCCCCAGATCGGTATTTCGGTTTCTCGCTGCACGACCATGCCGTCTGAGAAAAGCGAATTGAGCCGAACCTCCGCTTGGAGCGCTTGGAGGGCGGCTAGTGCCAATGAGGCTGAGCAGAGGATACTTTTGATGGGAGTGGGCATTTGCTTTGGGTTGGGATTTTTATCGGGACGGAGGTGGCTCGTCTAGTTTTTGCGGTCGAGACGGTAGATTTTCAGGTCTTTGTAGAGGTGGTGGGTGCGGACCATGCGGAGGCCGAAGTAGCCTTCGTTGTGCACTGGGAATTCGTCGAAGGTGTAAGTGCCTTGCTTGAGGGGCTCGGAACCCTTGCCGATGGAGATGGGGTCGCCTTCCTTGAGTTCGTAGACGACTTTGCCGTCCACGATGTATTGGGTGAGACCGTTGTAGGCCACGAGCTGGACGGTGTGCCACTTGTCGGGGGTGATGAGGTAGCCTTCCTTGCCGTCGCGTTCGTTGAGGGCGATGTGGGCGAGGTCGTTGCCTTGATAGTCTTGCCGCGGATAGCGACGGAAGCGGGTGGTGTAGTTGCTCTGATTGGGACCTCCGCCGCCGGTGCTGGCGTAGTAGCCGTGCATCTTGTGGTAGCTGCCGAAGCCTCCGTGGTAGAGTTCGCTATCGAAGAGCCTGTCCTGAGCGACGGGGTCGGTGGCGTGCCAGAAATTGTTGATGTCGCGCACCTGGATCTCGTCGCCGTCGACGTATTCAGTCGGACACTTCACTTGGTAGACGATTGCGATAGGGCCCTCGAACTTTTGCTTGAGCCAAGCGGTGCAGCCGCGAGCGGGCATATAGGCGTCGAGCACTCCGTTTGCGAATTCGGCCTTTGGCTCGTTGTTGGACTTATCGTTTTGCTCGATCTGGATTACCCAGTCTTCGGGCTTGTTGAAGCTGTCGGCGTATAGGACTTCGCCGATGGTGAAGGTGTCGGCGCCATAGCCGATGGCCACAGCTGTCGGGGCTTCCTTTTGCGAACAAGCGGAGCCGAGGAGTCCGACTAGGGCGAGTAGGCCGAGGTGGAGGCCGCGGTTCCAGGATTTAGGGGAGTGAGTTGTTTTCGTTTCTGAATACATGGCTGTGGTTATGTTATTTCCAAATGGGCATTTGTTTTTCGTCAAGGCCGGCGCAGGTGGGACGTGGCAAATGTTCTGGGGCTTGCCCCTGGCAAAGCAAGCGTTGGGTGAGGCGTTGGGAGAGGGCTTGGAGTGTGGTGGCGTTTTCCGGTCGTTGGGCCACGTTGCTATTTTCGTAGGGGTCGTTTTCGAGGTCGAATAGTTCCCACTGGTCGAAGCTATGGGCGCAAAGCTTCCATTTGCGAGTACGGATCATGGCCCCGGGGCCGAATTGGCTGGGGCCGTGCGGGGCTCGGAGGTTTATGCCGGGGATGGGGGCGTCCAAGGGCGCGAGATAAGTACCGCCTTCTGCGAACACGTCGACGCGAGCTTGGTATCCGTCGGTAAGAAGTGAATACGCATGGCTGCCGGTGGGTTGCTCGATGCCGCAGAGCTCGAGTACGGTGGCCATGAGGTCGGGAGCTTCGACGAGGGAGTCGCAGTTGCCCTTTCGGATTCGGCCGCTCGGATCCCAGATAAGGGCCGGGATGCGCACGAGCGAATCGTAGAACGTGGCCTGCTTATGGGTGACGCCGTAGTCGCCGAGGTACTCTCCGTGGTCGCTCCAGAACAGGACGATGGTTTTGTCCAGGATCCCCAACGTTTCCAACTTGTCGAGCACGCGGCCGACTTGGTCGTCGACGTAGCGGATCTGGCCGCAGTACATGGCCATGGCCTTTTTGAAGTCGGTTTCTCTCGCTTCGGGAGAGCGGGAGTTTTGTCGCCAGTGGCTGAGGCGATCCGGTTCCCCGTCGACGGGAGCGCGGCGGAAGTTTTCGGGTAGCTCGAATTGTTCGGGAGAAAAGAGGGTGTCGTAGGGAGCGGGAGCGGTGAAGTAGGGGTGCGGGTCTTGGTAGTTGAGGGTGAGGTAGAAGGGCTCGCCCGTTGCGTTGCGGCGTTCGATGTAGTCGAGACCGGCGGTGGTGAAGCGTTCGGTTAGGTTCCAAGGGCTGCCGCTTTCCAGCGTACCCGAACTCCAACTACGCGTATAGGACGGGTGATCGTCCATGTTGCCGATGCAGAGGTCTTCGCCTTCGTGGTAGTTGACGCCGATGGAATCGCCTTGGCGGACGTGGTCCTTGCCGAAAAGGGCGGTGTGGTAACCGGCCTTCTGGAGTTGCTTGAGGGCGTCGGGCGCTTCGTGAGGGAGGGTGCCGCCGTAGTCGCGAACGCCGTGTTCGCAAGGGTACTTGCCGGTAAGGAAGGAAGTCCGGCTGGGGCCGCACATCGGCGAGGAGCAGAAGGCGTGGCTGAAGTTGGTGCCCATCGCCGCGAGTCGAGAGAGGTTTCGAGTTGCGATGAAGGGGTGTCCGTTCGGCGTGAGGTAGTCCCAACGCATTTGGTCGGGATTGATGATAACAATGTTGTATCGTTCGTTTGCCATGCTTGGCCGTTTGGGACTCTAAGACTTTTGAGGGGCGCGTCGTCCGTAGCTGGGATCGTAGCGCGGAACGTTCATGCCCTCGGGCGTTTGCCAGCCTTCGAAGGGCCGGTGAGTGATGTAGGCGTAGTAGGGGGTCGCTTGCAAGTCGTCGCCGATGAAAAGCGGAGCTAGCTGGGTGAGCCCTTTTTCGAGGTAAACCTTAAACGTTACTTCCTTCGCTCCGTTTGGAATGTCCTTCGTTGTATCGGTGTCACCGATACGAAGGCGAGCTTGCTTGTAGTTGAAAGCCTTTCCGTAGGTGCCGTCGTTGATACCCTTGTCGGCTTCGACGGGCCAACGCCTTAGGGAAATTTCGTATTCGCCTGCCCGTTCTACCTCGATGGCCCAATGGGTCTCGACAGCGACTGCTCCCTTGATGACGTGGGTCTGGTCCCAGGCGGGGAGCTCGTGGTAGAGCCAGTCGTGGGAGGAAAGGGCGACGATGGGGGACTTGTCGGAACCGATAGCCATGTAGCTGGTTAGGTCGTGTTCGCTGGATACGTCGGCCCAGAAGGCTTCGTATTCGGATTTCAAGCGCGTGACGACTTCGGGGAACTGGGCTGCGAGGTCGTTTGCTTGCTTGGGATCGTTGCGTAGGTCGTAGAGTTCCTTGCCGTCGACGAGTCGCCAGTGGTTGGTCATGACGGCGTTGTTACGCCATTTGATGGGGTCGATGACGCGTTGGTTCTCGACGATGAGGGTTCTGTCTTCCCAGTCCTGGGCGTCGGTGTACAGGAGATCTTTTACGCTGGTTCCGTCGAAGGCGATATCGGGAGCGCGTAGGTCGCAGAGCTCGATCAAGGTGGGGAGGACATCGAGGTGGGCGGTGAGTTCTTCGACCGTTTCGCCGGCTTCGATGTTACCTGCGGGCCAGCGGATGAGGAAGGGGACGCGGTGTCCGCCCTCGTACTGGGAGCCTTTCTTGCCCCGCATGCCGCCGTCGTAGCCCCGATTGCCCTTGATGCCCCCGCCGGTTCCGTTGTCGGTCATGAAGATGACGATGGTGTTGTCGGCGAGTCCTTCGGCTTCGAGGAATTCGAGGAGCTTGCCCACGTTGTCATCGATGTTTTCGACCATGCCGTAGAATTCGGGAATGGATACGCGTGGATCGTTTTCGTAGGGGTCGCTGTATTCGGTGGGGCAGTAGAAGGGGCCGTGCGGCGCGTTGGTGGATATGTAAGCGAGGAAAGGAGCTTTCGCCTCTTTGCTTTCTTTGATGAATTTCATGCCTTCGTCGAACCAGATATCGGTACAGAAGCCTTCGAAGCGCTTGTATTCGCCGTTAACGATATAGGTGTCGTCGAAGTAGTCGTTTTCCCAGTAGTCCGGGGCTTGGGAGACTCCGCCCGCCGCATGGTAGACGGTATGTTGAAAGCCCCGGTCTTCAGGGCGGTAGGGGTAGACGTCGCCGAGGTGCCACTTGCCGAAGAGGCCGGTGGCGTATCCATTTTCCGAGAACACGTCAGCTAGTGTGACCTCGCGTTTGCGCAGCATGTTGCGGCCTTGCACGGTGTGCCAGACTCCGACTCGCCCGGAATAGCGTCCGGTCATGAGGGCGGAACGCGTCGGAGCGCAGGTGGGGTCGACGTGGAAATTGTCCAGCAGGGTTGCTTGTGAGCGCAGCCGGTCGAGATGGGGAGTCTTGATGGCTGGGTTTCCGGTGAAGCCCAGGTCGCCGTAGCCTTGGTCGTCGGTGATGACGATTACAACGTTCGGTTTGCTCTCGGCGGCTTGGCTGTACGCTAGGAGGTTTGCGAAAAGCGCGAGTGCGGTCAGAAGCTTGAGGGGAAGGTGAGAGCGGATCATTTTCTTTTTTTGGGGATTTCGTTTAGGGATAATAAGGGTTTAAAGCTTACTGAAGGTGTTTCCGGTTCCTTCGTCTAGGAGAAGCTCGCCTTTGCTTTCGATGCGACAGTCCGTGGAGTAGGAGCTGAAAACTGTGGGGTGGGGTGATTGGTTCGTCACTACGATGCCGTGGGCCTTATTGTTTTGGTCCAGCTTTTCCGAATCGCTGTTCTCGGTGGTGTATCGTTCGCCGGTGGTGCCGAGGATGATGGGGCGAAGCTTGCGGATGGGTAGCTCCGTAGAGGCGAAGATTTTGATCTTGTGGTGGGAGCCAGTGATACGAGCCAGAGGATGGTCGCCTAGTTCGTGCGGGGCATCGAGGAGTTCGATTTCGATATCAGAATTGGATTTGGAAGCGTAGGGCAGGGACAGCAGCGGGCCATAGGCGGCGTTCCCCTTGCAATGGCGCACGGTGGAGTTGGAGGGCAGCGAGAAGGCGTGGGAGCAATTGATAGCGATGCTGTTCGTTACGGTCGCCTGACGAGCCAGGGCGAGGGTGATGCCGCCTCGCATGGCGTCGACGGTGCAGTTTTCGACAGTGATGTGACCGGTGTTGCGAGTGTTGCCGTGCTTGTCGGTTCCGCGGGTGTAGGCTCGGATGCCGTCCTCGGTGAGGCCGATGACTTGTCCGCGCGGGATGGGCTGGCCCTTCATCCAAGACGGATACTGGATCTTGTATTTGAATTGCTTGGCAAGCGGATCCTTGGAGGCGTAGATGTCGTCGGTTTTGCGTTGGTCGCCTACGACCTTTGTATTTCGGATCACGACGTCTTGCGAGCCGTGGATATGGATGCCGTGTCCGAAGGTATGGATACGAAAGTAGCAGTTCTCGATAAGCGGGCGATCGCCGGTGATGGCCATGGCACTGTGCTTTTGCAGCCTAACGGCTGAGCCTCGGCCTTTGCCAAGGTAGTCGCCCATTCCGTAGGGGGCGGAGCCGCGTACGATGAATTCGCAATCGGTGAAGGTAACGTCGTTTCCGGAAACGTAGAAGTCTTGTATGCTGATACGTGGCGGGTGGTCGCCTGTATCTTCGAAGCGGCCTCCTTTAAACTGCAAGTTGTCTCCGGAGACGAGGTAGGCCTTGATTCCGTGAGCTTTGGTCTTTTCGAGGTCCCGCAGTATTTTTGTGGGCAGTTCGATGGTGACGTCGGTGAAGTCGAAGACGTTGTTCGATCCTGAAAATTCGAATACGGTGACGTTGCCGGGTTCCGTTTCCTTGATGGTGTAGCGGCCGGGAGCGAGTCGGATTTTTTGGTCGTTCCGTGTCGCCAGTTTTCGGAGTTCCTTGAGGGAGCTGATTTCGACGTATTCGGAATTTGCGGTCGCGAAGGAGTAGGCGAATAGGCTCGCGATGATTGCGGCTAGGGTGCGGGGGATTTGCATGGGGGATCGAGCGGATGAAGGAAGGGAAGCCCAAGCGATGGCGATCGCTTGGGCGTATTCGCGGCCCGAATATGGGGGCGCTTTTTCCGTTAAAGCTTTTGGACTTCGGTGAAGTAGGCGCCTCCGGCTTCGCCGTTTTCGTCGTAAAGGTAGGTCCAGAGTTCGGTTTCGCCGACGGGAAGGCTGAGGTCGATGACGACGCCGCTGGTGCCCGGGGTGACTTCGACCTCCTTCTCGATACCGGCGACGCGAATCTTGGCCCGTACCGCTACGAGCGGCTTGTTGGCGAGAGCTGGGTATTGGCGGAGCGTGAAGCGGTAGAAGCCGGCTCGCTTGACGTTGATCATCCAGGGCGCAGTGACGCGAGGCAGGGCGCTGATGAGCCGGAAGTTCCAAGGTGGATTGCCTTGGGGCATGTACCAGTCTTGCGAGCAAAGTTCGACCGGGTTTTCGCTTGGGTTGCCGATGTCGAGGCGTACGGGACGCATGCCTTCCTTGACCGACTGCCAGTAGGGTTCGTAGTGGGCCCAGAGTTCCTTGACGACTTCGGGATACTGGGCGGCGACGTCGTTCCGCTGCGCGGGGTCGGCTTGGATGTCGTAGAGCTCCCGGCCGTGGATGAGGCGCCAGCGTTCGGTCATGATATAGGAAAATTCGGTCTTGAGCCGATCTTCAGGGAAGGCGGGACCGCCATGGAATTGCATGACGATGGGGCCGCGTTCCCAGGTTGGGTTTTCTTCTTCGAGAAGCGGCGCGAGAGACATTCCATCGAGTATCCGGTCCGTGGGTACAGGAATGTTGCAGAGTTCGGCGAGGGTTGGGAAGAAGTCGACGTGGGCGGATAGGGTGTCGATGTCCTTGCCGCCTTCGATGCCGCCCTTGGGCCAACGAACGAAGAAGGGAACGCGATGTCCGCCTTCGTAGACGGAGGCTTTACGGCCGCGCATGCCTGCATTGAATCCCCAGGTGGCTTCCGAGTTGTTCTTGTCGTTCTTGTCGAACTCGGCGCCTAGGTAGGTGCCGTTGTCGGTCATGAAGATGAGGATGGTATTCTCTTCCAGGTCTAGTTCCTTAAGCTTCTGGCGCAGGAGGCCGAAATTGTAGTCGATGTTGGCGATCATGCCGAAGTAGTCCGCGCGGATGGGCTTGTCGACTTGGTCCTTGTAGGGGGCCGACCATTTCTCGTCGACGACGATAGGGGTGTGGGGGGCGTTGAGCGGGAGGTAGAGGAAGAAGGGCTTGTCCTGGTTCTCCTCGATGAAGCGCATGCCTTCGCGGAACCAGATATCGGTGCAGTAGCCTTCGAAGCGTTCCAGCTCGCCGTTGCGTTCGTAGACGTCGTCGAAGAGGTCATTTCCCCAGTAGTCGGACACTTGGCCGATACCGCCGCAGCGGTGCCAGACTACGTCCTGAAAACCGTAATCTTGGGGGCGGTGCGGAGCGCTGTCGCCGAG
Organism: Pelagicoccus sp. SDUM812005; assembly: GCF_031127875.1. GTDB lineage: Bacteria > Verrucomicrobiota > Verrucomicrobiia > Opitutales > Opitutaceae > Pelagicoccus. The sequence goes on from NZ_JARXIA010000010.1 coordinate 9,959, forward strand.
GTGCCATTTTCCGTAGAGGGCGGTCGCGTATCCATTTTCTGAAAACAGGTGAGCGAGGGTGCGTTCGTCCTCGTGCAGCATGGTGCGACCGGCGCTGGTGCGGTAAGCTCCGTTGCGGGCAGGGTCGCGGCCGGTGAGCAGGGCTCCTCGGGTGGGGGTGCAGAGGGGGGAGACGTGGAAGTCCGTGAAGCGGACCGACTCGGCGTGGAAGCGGTCGAGCTCGGGCGTTTTGAGGATTGGGTTTCCGTGGGCCCCGAGATCGCCGTAGCCTTGGTCGTCGGTAAGGACGAAGATTACGTTCGGCTTTTGTGGGTTGGTGGCTGCCAGCGACAAGCTCGTTATGCAGACGAGCAGAATCGCTTTGGCCCAGGCCGGGCAGGAAGAAGGTCGAAAAAAATGCGGGATGAAAGCGGGTGTATTCATTTTTTGGAGAGTTTGGAGATCAAGTAGTCAGTCGCGTTTTGATGAACGGCGTTAGGGGATTCCGGGTAGTAGAGTTCGCTAGGGACCTCGAGCTCTTGCAAGCGTTCCAGCAGGCCGGTTCCGAAGGAGGCGGAGTGGGTGTAGTCGCCCTTGTTTTTTCCCGTTCCCGGCTTGATGGTGTAGTAGAGGTAGGTCGCTGGGTCGTCCGCAGTGAGAAGGGCATAAGGTGAGTACTCCTCGATCCAAGGCAGGATGTTTTCGCGTTCGGCGAGGAAGGTTTCGAAGCTGTCCAATCCGAAGGCATGAGCTCCGTAGGTGACCTTGGGGATCCACGTTTTCATCTGGACTGGATCGAGGGAGGTTTGGGCTCGCAGGGCGGCAACGCAGCTCAAGCGGGTAGACTCGCGGAGCACGGGGTCCTTGCTATTCGGATCGGCCAGGTCGTCGTGGTAAGCGAGCCAAAGGCTCGTGCAGGCGCCGGCGGAGCCGCCTGCGGCAGCGACGCGGGACTTGTCGAAATTGAGTTCGTCAGCCCTGCTGCGCAGGTACTGCACGGCGCGGGCGGCGTCGTAGAGGGGGCCTCGGACGGGAGGCTCCAGTTCGCGGGAGTGCTTCATCAATCGGTAGTTGATGGCGGCGACGGATATACCGGCGTCGAGGAGCTGCTGCGTATCCACGAATTTGTGCAGGAGCTCCTTTGATCCACCGTTCCAACCGCCGCCATGGATAACGACTACGAGGGGCGTGGGCTCGTCGGAGGAAGCTTGCCAGAAGTCGAGAACGTTGCGTGGACCGTCGCCGTAGCGGATATCGCTGAAGGTCGGAGCCGGGACGGACTCGTGGTAGGCGGCTGGTTTTGACTGCGCCTTTACGGGTTGTACGGAAAAACTGGTTACAACGAGCGAAAGCAGGCCTGTTAAGGCGGTTTTGGATGGATGGGGGATCATGGTAGGGCTGTTGGCTGCTATTTGTAGAATTGGCGCACGGGGAGCGTGGGATAAGGGGAGTCGGCTTTGGTTTCGCTTAGGAAGCTGGTGTAGGTCTTGTACATCCCGCTGACACGCTCGGGGAAGTTGGTTGCTAGGTCTGTGGTTTCCTGCGGGTCGTCTTCCAAGTTGAAGAGGAGTTTGCGCTCAGCTTGCACTACCAGTTTCCAAGGGCCTTCTCTGAGGGCTCCGCCGTTCCACATACTCCAGAAACGGGTGGTTTGGGGGAGCGGTTCGTTTTCGAAGAGGGCGGGGGCGACGTCGATGCCGTCTAGGATGTGGCCAGCGGGCGCGCTCGCTCCAGCGAGGGCCATGCTGGTAGGCATGATGTCGAAGGTGAGTATTGTCTCGTCGGATACGGAACCGGGAGCGACGCGGCCCGGGGCCCAAACGATGCCGGGAACGCGGATGCCGCCTTCGAAGAAGTCGACCTTGCCGCCTCGGGTATTCGGGCTGGTAGTGTAGTTCTTTTCCGTGCCGCCGTTGTCGGAGATGAACCAGATGACGGTATCGTTCTCGAGACCGAGGGCTTCGACCTTGGAGCGGATCTGGGCGACGCTTTCGTCCAGCGGGAGCATGAAGTGGCGGATGAGCCAATCCTCGTCTCCCGGCGTTTTGGAATATTCCTCATCGGGCGCCCAATCGGGACGCTTGCCCTTGTCGGGACCGCGCTGGATGAGCGAGCCACGAGCTTGGTGGGGAGAGTGGGGAGTTCCGTGGGCGACGTAGAGGAAGAAGGGCTTGTCTTGGTGGCGCTCGATGAAGTCGACGGCGTTTTGGGTGATGACGTCGGTGTGGTAGCCTGGCTGGTCCTTGAGCTCGGTGCCGTCCCACCAGTCGGCTACGCCCATGCGATCGCGGTGCGAGTGGGCGTCGATGTTGCCGCTGACGAAACCTTTGAACTCGTCGAAGCCGTGCAAGGTTGGGTTGAAGTTGGGTTTGTATCCAAGATGCCACTTCCCGAGGATTCCGGTAGCGTAGCCAGCGGATTTCATGGCTTCGGGGAAGGTCCATTCGTCGTCGTGAATGCCGACGTGGTGCATCGGTTCGGCGGGGTCGGCGTTGACCACTTCGTCGCAGCCGCTGCGTTGCTGGTAGCGGCCGGTCATGAGGGCGGCCCGCGTGGGAGAGCAGAGGGAGCCGTTGCTGTAGAAGGAGGTGAGCTTGATGCCGTCGGCGGCGAGGCGGTCGATCTCGGGGGTCTTGAAATAGGGATTGTCGAAGCAGCTCACGCCGCCGTAGCCCATGTCGTCGGCCATGATGACGATGACGTTGGGCGGGCGTTGTTCCGTGGTTCGGGCGATCGCCGCGGTCGCGAGAAATGCAGCTGCCAGATGAAGTACGAGTTTTTTGGGAGTCATTTAGTGGAGAGGTGTGGGTTGTGGCGGCCTGGGGCCGCGCGACGCCGTTGGCTTTGGTGGGGAGGCTGATGGCGCTCTATTTGCCGCTTTTCCAGAGCACGATGTTGTCGACGTCGTTTTTGAGCTTGGGGCCGGCGGTGCTGCGACCGTTTTCCACGTCCTTCTTTAGCTGGGCGAGGAGGCGTTCGGCGATCTCGGGGTGAGTTGCGTAAAGGTTGGTGGTTTCGCCGGGGTCTGCTTCCATGTCGTAAAGCTGGGCAATGGGGGCGTCGGCGGGCGCGTCGTTTTCCGTTGGATACGTCCAGCCGCCGGAGGCTTTGGCGAGGCAGAGCTTCCATTTGCCGAGGCGGTAGGCGAAGTGTCCGGAGAAGGAGTGGTGCACGATGCCGGCTCGTGAGGATTGGATTGGTTCGCCGACGATGGCCGGGAGGAAGCTCACGCTGTCTTCGCCAGCGTCTTGCGGAAGGGGTACGCCGGTGAGTTCGGCGCAGGTGGCGATGAGGTCGTTGAGCACGATGGTTTGCTCGCTGAGGGAGCCGGGCTTTATTTTCGCAGGCCAGCGGACGATGTGCGGAACGCGGTGGCCGCCTTCCCAGATGTCGGACTTGGAGCCGCGGAAATGGGCGCTGACGGTGTGGCCCGCTTCTTCGAGCTTCTTGAGTCCGCCCCATTTCGAAAAGCCGTTATCGCTCGTGACGATGACGACGGTGTTTTGGGCGAGGCCCTTTTCTTCGAGCGCGTCGAGCATTTCGCCGATGATCGCGTCGGTATGCATCACGAAATCCGCGTAGCCGCTAATGCCGCTTTTGCCTTCCCATTCAGGAGTGGGGACGATGGGAGTATGCGGAGAGGTGAGGGAGACGTAGGCGAAGAAGGGGGTAGAGGCGTCCTGCTGCTTGATGTAGTCGACGGTCTTTTGGGTGAGGATGGGCAGGGTGTCTACGGCTTCGAAGTCTTCCGTGGAAGGGCCTTTGCGGTTGAAGCCTTTGATGGTGGTGCATTCGCCGACGAATCGGTCGTTCTCCATGTAGATGTAAGGGGCGATGTTGAGGGAGGCGGAGATGCCGTAGAAGTAGTCGAAGCCGAGGTCGACGGGGCCTCCGGCGATGCGTCCGTTCCAGTCGATATTGGTGAGGCCTTCGGTGGAGAGTTCTTGGTCGTCGATGGTGGGGAAGCCGAGGCCGAGGTGCCATTTGCCGATGCAGGCGGTGTTGTAGCCGGCCTGCTTGAGGAGGTCGGCTACGGTGAAGCGGTCCTCTTCGATGAGCGGCTTGTCGAAGCCCATTAGGACTTGGGCTTGGAGGGGGGTGCGCCAGTTGTAGCGTCCGGTAAGGATGCTGTAGCGGCTAGGGGTGCAGACGGAGGAGCTGGTGTGGGCGTCGGTAAAGATCATCCCGTCCTCCGCGAGCTTGTCCATGACGGGAGTCTTGATGAGCCCGTTTTCGGGGTTGAGAATCTGTACATCCCCGTATCCGAGGTCGTCGGCTAGGATGTAGAGGATGTTGGGCTTTCCGGGTTGCTCGGCCGTGCAGGCTGTTGCAAAAATAACGAGGGCGAAGGCGGTGAATCGTACGAGGTCTTTAATCATAAGAATCCCTTAGGGGCTAAGGTTTGTTATGATGCCTAGCGGTTTCTCGAGCTGCTAGATTCCGCTAGGTTACCCTATTAAACAAAACGGGAGGTCGCTCGGTAGATGCGCAAGTTCGCGAGTGCGAACCTGCATCCCAATTCCGCAATAAGGACGGATGTGTTTAACTTTTGGGCGTATGCCTTGGAAAGGCACGGTGGTTTAGCGGGTGCGAATGAGTTTTTCGCTTCGCGACTCAGGCGAAATCGAATCAGCGGAGCGGTTCGTCGAGGCTCAAGCTAGGGCTTAGGTTTCAGCGTTCGGCAGACCATGGTGGCAAAGGCAGTGGTCGCTAAGTCGCGATCGATCTGGGTATCAGCTTGATCAGCGACGCGAAGTCCGGTCACGCAGGCAATGATAACGGTGGCGAACCCGAGGGCATCGACGTTTCTGTCGATCGAACCTTGATCCTGTCCAAATGCGATGACTTTGGCGAAACGATCTCGTAGGCGGATTTCGTGCTGTCGGATGACGGCGGCCGCTTCTGGGCTCCGACTGGCTTCGGCCATGATCTCCGAGTAAAGGACTGCATCGAGGTCCTTGTCCTTTTGCCAGATTTCGTCGATGCAGCTAAGCATGGTCTCCAAGGTGTTGCCTCCCTCTACGAGCGATGCGAGTTTCTCTTCGTGGTAGGCGGAGTCGGATTCGACTATGGCTTTGATGAGCTCGTTCTTGCTCTTGAAGTAGTGGTAGAGGTGGCCTGGGCTCATTTTCGCCTTTTTGCAGATCGAGGACATGGAGGCCCCGTGGAATCCTTTTTCTCGGAAGCATACGAGGGCAGCTTCAAGGATCTGGCGGCGACGTTCCGTTACGAGGTTGGGATTTACGGTTCTCATTTATCGTAGAACGTGAATTCTAACAATTAGCGTAGCAAGTGCAAATAAGAGTTGGCGCTTGGCGAGCAGGATGTTGCGAGAATGTAAAATAGAATGAGTATTCTACATTGTTCTTGACGGTTTGGCTCGGTAATTAGATAGAGCGTTCGTACTAATAAAAGTTCCGTATCGCCGAACCTATGGTTTGGACCTGTAAGCGAGTGGCGATGCGGTGAGGTTTCAGGGTAAGCATACGTCACATACTACGATGAACACGGAATTGAATTTGGATAACGCCAAGAAGAAGCGCAGTCTGATCGCTCTTGCGGTTGGCTCTGTTGCTGCGATCGGAGCTGGGCTCACAATGCTCGGGTGTTCCGAGACAGAAGCGGAGGTTGCTAAGGAGGATGCGGCGCGGTACGTGGAGACGTTTACGGTCGAGAAACATTCTGACGTGAAGGAAGGCGTGTACGTGGGCCGGGTGCGGGCTCCCAAGGAAGTGGAGTTGGCCTTCGAGCTGTCGGGGCGGGTCGATGCGATCGCTGAAACGACGGGGACGTTGTTTCGAGCGGGTGAGGAATTGGGCCGTCTGGATTCCCGCCGTTACCAATTGGCATTGGACGAAGCGGCGCAGCGTTTGGCTTACGCGGAGAAGGAGCTGGCGCGTATGCGGACATTGCTGGATGGGGGAAGCTCTACCCAGGCTGAGTTCGACCGAGTTGAGAATTCCTCGGTATTGGCTCGCATCGCATGGGAGAGAGCCAAGGAAGATCTGGAGGATACGGTTCTTGTGGCGCCCTTCGACGGCAAGCTTGCGAGCAAGCGGGTGGAGAAGGGGAGTTTCGTAATGCCAGGGCAATCCGTCTTGGTATTCCAACAGAGTGGAAAGACCGAGGTCGATTTTTACCGAACCGAGAGCCAGTTGGCCAGTTTGCTGAGCGGGATAGAAAACGACGTTTCCTCAGTTCGAATTGCTGATGGAAAATTGTCAGGTACGGAGTTGCATTTGAAGGACTATGCGACATCGCCGGATCCGCTGAGCGGCGCCTATCGAGTGACTTTCAGGCTCGATAACGGCAACGCGAGAGCTCTTTTGCCGGGATCGCCAGTTCGGCTCTCGATCGTAGAGAGGCTAGATGCTCGGGGCAATCGTCCGGTTGAGATCCCTTCGGATGCATTGGTCACATTGCCCGATGGCGGTTTCCGAGTCTGGGTCTTGGCAGATGGGGCGGCGCTCCCAGTCGAACGATCCGTGGAAGTCGGGAGGGTCAAAGGGAAAAAGGTTGAAATCGTGCGCGGCCTGGACGTCGGAGACCGGGTCGTGACTAGCGGCGCCGCTATGCTTCGCGAGCACACCTTGGTGACCACTCTTGGAGGAGCCTAAGAAGATGGATTTCGCAAGAGTTTCTATACAAAAGCCGGTTTTGACCTGGCTTTTGATTCTATCCTCGTTGCTTGGTGGGTACTGGGGATTCCAAAATGTTGGTCGCCTAGAGGACCCAGCGTTCACGATTAAGGAGGCTGTGCTCTTTACTTCCTATCCGGGCGCGAGCGCCGAGGAGGTGGAGCGTGAGGTTACCGACAAGATCGAAGCCGCGATCCAACGCCTGGACATGGTTAAGGAGATACGTTCGCAGTCTTACGCGGGGCGTTCCGTAATACAAGTGGAGTTGTTCGGTACCGCCGGACCGGACGTGATTCCGCAGATTTGGGACGAGCTACGCCGAAAAGTAGGCGACGTCCAAGCCATGCTGCCGCCGGGGGCGGGGCCGACGTTGGTCGATGACGACTTTGGGGATGTCTACGGTTTGCTCTACGCGGTCAACAGTTCGCAAATCGAGCACGCGGATTTGCATCGCTATGTGAAACGGCTGAAGACTCAGCTAATGCAGGTGCAAGATGTGGCGGATGTTCAAATTCTCGGCGACATCGGGGAAGAGCTGCATATCGATGTTTCGCCCGAGCAGCTGGCGACTTTCGGCATCGGTCCTCAAGAACTGTTAAGTGGTATCGTTACCCAAAACGCGGTGACCGATGCGGGGGGATTTCAAGTTGGAGGGCGCTTCGCTCGTCTGCAGCCGACAGGCATGTACCGCGATGTCGACGATTTGGCGGACCTGCCTATTGGGCGAAAGGCGGGCGAGGCGTATTTGAAGCTTGGTGACGTATCGGAAGTAAGCCGCGGCTACGAAGAGCGTCCCACTCGAATTGTTCGTTACAATGGAAACGACACGATTCTCCTAGGTGTCGCTGGGCGTCCGAAGGTCAACATAGTTGAAGTAGGGTATCGAGTTGAGGATAGGATCAACGAGCTCGAAACCGAACGTCCGCTTGGCGTCGAAATTTCGCCGATTTACCAGCAGCATTCGGTCGTAGACGAGTCAGTGAACGGTTTCGTGCTCAATCTGGCCCTTTCGGTCCTGATCGTTGTGGGCGTTCTATTTATTTTTATGGGATGGCGGTCTGGATTGATCGTCGGAGTTGTGCTGTTTCTCTCGGTGGCTGCTACTGTATTCGGAATGAAGATACTGGGTATCGAGATGGAGCGTATATCGCTCGGCGCCTTGATCATCGCCATGGGAATGCTGGTCGATAACGCGATTGTGGTTGCAGAAGGGATGCTGGTACGCGTTCAGCGTGGTATCAGCAAAATCGAAGCGGCCAGCGAAGCGGTGCGTTCGACTTGGCTACCCTTGCTGGGCGCCACAGTTGTGGGGATCTTAGCTTTCTCTGGTATCGGTCTCTCGAGTGATGCGACAGGGGAATTCACTTTTTCGCTTTTCGTCGTGGTTACCGTCTCGCTCTTGCTTAGCTGGGTGTTTGCCGTCACTGTAACGCCGCTCCTTGGCAACTACATTCTTGAGAAGCCGAAAGCGCAAACCGAGAGCGTCGATCCGTACAAAGGCGTATTGTACGCGGTCTATCGATTTGTACTCAAATTAACCCTACGCTTCAAGCTGGTTACGGTTCTGATTCTAACCTTCATGACTCTAGGGAGCTTGGTTGGATTCAGTAAAGTGAAGCAGAGCTTCTTTCCTGATTCGAATACACCTATCTTTTATCTCAATGCCTGGCAGCCTTACGGTGCAGATATTCGGGCGACTGATGAAATCGCTCGCGAGGTTGAGCAATTGCTATTGGAAGACGAGCGAATCGAATCGGTTGCCACCTTGGTAGGAGCCGGGGCTCAACGCTTCATGTTGGTCTATGCGCCGGAACTGCCGGATCCAAGCTACGTGCAATTCATCGTCCGAACTCGCGCTGTAGAAGATATCGATGCGATCATCGAGGAGTATGTTCCAAAGGTGGAGAAGTCGCATCCCGATCTCTTCGTCAAAACCGATCGTGTAAGGCTTGGGCCCGGAGGTGGCGCGAAAATCGAAGCCCGTATTATCGGTTCCGATGCGGAGCGCTTGCGGGAAATCGCAGGCGAGGTACAAGCGGTGCTTAGCCAAGATGACGAGCTGGAGGCGATTCGCACAAACTGGCGGGAGTTGGAGCCAACCTTGCGTCCGCATTTCGATACCGAACGCGCTCAGTTGCAGGGCTTGTCGCGTGAAGACTTTATAGCTCAGCTGAAGATGTTGAGCGAAGGGTCGGTCTTTGGAATGTACCGCGAGAACGATGAACTGCTTCCGATCCGCGTCCGACTGCCGCAGGCGGATCGAGAGAATCCGGATGAGCTTTCCCAGCGCTTGATCTGGAGCCCGGGCCGGAGTGGTTGGGTACCGATGGAAAGTGTCGTTTCTAGTATCGAACTGGTTAGCGAGGAAGGTTTGATTCACCGGAAGAACCGGGAGCGTACCTTGACGGTTCAGGCAGAACCTGTGGCGGGCGTTCTTGCGAGCGCCGCGTTCGCGAGAAATCGTCCTCTGGTTGAAGCCATAGAGTTGCCTGATGGATACAGACTTGAATGGGGTGGAGAATATGAAAGTTCTACCGACGCCCAGAAGGCGCTCTTTGCGGGATTGCCTGTCGGTTACCTCGGAATGCTCATAATCGTGATTCTGCTGTTCGGGAAAGTGCGTCAACCGATTGTCGTTTGGAGTGTCGTGCCAATGTCTGTGATCGGCGTGACCTGGGGACTGCTAGGGACTGGAGTCGCTTTCGGTTTCATGGCTCTACTAGGAATCATAAGTCTGACTGGGATGCTTTTGAAAAACAGCATCGTGCTCGTCGACGAAATCGATGCCCGAATTACAAGCGGACAGGCACGTTATGACGCGTTGGTAGAAGCCAGCGTGAGTCGGGCGCGGCCAGTTGTTTTAGCTTCGGTTACGACCATTCTCGGAATGGCTCCGCTCGTGTTCGATGCGTTTTTCATCGGCATGGCGATAACCATCATGGCGGGCTTGGCCTTTGCCACCTTGCTTACATTGGTCGTAGTACCGGCGGTCTACTCGATTCTCTTCCGTATCCGGGAGACCGAGAGGGGATCAGCTTAATCTTTAAGAGAGGAGTTTCTCAAGATGAAGAATTTAGATCTAATTGGAATGTTGCTGCTTGCGACGCTTGTATTGTCGCAAGCAGTCGTGGGGAGTGAAAAACGTGTTCTTTCGCTAGAGTCCGCTCTGATGGAGGTGGAGAATACCAATTTAAGTTTGCTCGCAGCCCGTGAAGGGCTGGAGCAGGCGGTGGAAGGGGTAAGGCGGGCACGCGCTGGCTTGCTTCCAACTGTAACGGCGGTAGCAGGCCAGTCCCGCAACCAGTCGGTCACGGTAGGACTCGGGTTGGAGCAATTTGGCATTTCTCGTCAAAGTGATCCGTTTAGTCGGTTCAACGCTGGAGTGACGGTGGATCTTCCCTTGGTCGACCTTGCCAGCATTGCTGCGTACCGTGAATCAAGGTATGTGAACGAGATTTCTGAATACGAGTATCAGGCAGTCCTTGAGGATATTAAATTGGCTGTGGCTGAAACCTATGTGGGCGTGCTGCGAGCGCGGCGCGCTTTGGAACTCGGGCATGAAGCCTTGGCGCGAGCGGAAGAGTTACGCGATATCACACAAAATCGGGTCGATGCTGGAGCGGCGAACCGAATCGATTTGATGCGCGCTAAGTTGGAAGTCAGCAGCGCGAAACAAGTTGTGGTGTCGCGGGAGACGACAGTCTTTGAAAGCGAGCATCTCTTGAAGCTATTGCTCGATATGGATTTGGGTACTGCATTGGAGCTGTTGCCTGTGAAGTCTGCTGGGCTCCCTCCCGCAACGTTTCAGGACTATAAAGCGATACTGCTAAAGAGGGAGGACTATCTCGCACGATTGACCGAAGAGGATCGTGCTCGGTTGTTGGTCAAGGCAGCCGGCTGGCAGCGTTTGCCATCGCTCAACGCGTATGGAGATTATGGATATGTGAGCGAGGAGGCCTTCGATGGGGAAGAGGAAGAGGACTGGGCAGTGGGAATAGCGCTTTCAGTACCGCTTTTTGAAGGTGGAAAGAACAAGGCGGACAAGGCGATGGCCCGGTCGAATCTCGCTGCTGTTGAAGTGCGTTTACGGGAGGTTGAGCAGCAAGTAAGGAATGAAGTAGATGTTTCAAGCCGGCGTTTGCAAGAGGCGGAATCGAGGCTAGGACTAGCTGAGGAAACATTCGCTTTAGCGCGAGCTACCTTCGACTACGCATTGGATCGATTCCAAAACGGTGTCGGAGATAATCGCGAGCTAATCGAGGCTCAGCTTGGTTTAGCATCTGCGGAAACGAATAGGACTGAAGCGCAACTTTTATTAGAGTTGGGGAGATTGCGCTACGCGAGCGCTACAGGAGAGCTTGAGATCGCTCTGTAAAGTTGGATGAATCCGTTTATCTCACTTGGAACTTCGCGATCCAGGTGGATGATCGCTACGGAAGGGTAGGCGATAGCATGGGATTCGCCTTCTCTACAAAGCGAAAGGGGCGCGGTTTTAATTAGGGGGCGAAGGTGTCGGTGCGGAAGGGGTAGGCGGGGAGTCCGGCGGCGTTGACGAGATTGACCTCGGGTTTGCCGGCGAAGGCGTAGCGCACGTAGCGTGGTTGCTTGACCTTGGGAGAGCTGAGGACGACGGTTTCCCCTTCGATCCTAGCGTCGGCTTGTATCCACTTTCCGGATTTGTCGGCAATCCAGAAGCCAGCGGGCGCTTTGCCGTCGGTGGTTGTGAGGCCTTGGGCGTGCTCGAAGGTGAGGACGAGCTGCTTTCCTTTTCGGCTGCTTTTCTGAAGGGTCGGGCCTTGGGCTTCGATGTCTTGGCCGAGGGTGTCGCGGGCGGCGAGAAGAGCGAGGCGCTGGCCGATGGGGAGCTTGTCCTTGGGGTGGATGTTTTTGACGTCGCCGAGATCGATGGTGTTGGCGACGCTGGTGTGGGGAAGTTCGAGCGCTTTGAGCTGGGACTCGCGCATCCAAGCCCAGGAGTGGGCGTTGGGGCTTAGCTCGTCCTGGCCCGGCTGGGGGTCAAGCAGCTTTCCGTATCCGGGGAGCATGACGATGAGGAAGTGGAGGTCGTCGCTCTGCCATTCCTGGCGGTAGCGTTGTATCCACTTTTTAAGGGTGTCGCCGTATTTGAGCATGCCAGAGTTTCGCGAGAACCAGGGCTCTTCGATCATGCCGTGCACGGATTGGGTATTGCGTTCGCCTTGGTACCAGACGATGCCGCGGCAAGCGTAGGGAGCGAGCGGGGCCATCATGGCATTGTAGAGTATATTGGATTGGCGGCGCAGGAAGACGTCGTCCTGACGGCTCCAGGGGCGAGGGCCGTCGAGGATGGCTTGGATGCGGGACTTGGTTTCGGAGTCGGCGTCGAACTCGTCCATCATCGTTTTGAAGTGGGGGACGCTCCGGGTTAGGTCGCGGGGCATCCAGGCTTCGAGGGAGGAGGAGCCCCAGGAGGTTTGTATGATGCCGACGGGTACGCCTGCATGTTGTTCGAGATAATAGGCGAAGGCGGCTGCTACGGCGCTTTCGGGGCGGGCGCTGGCCCAATTGCCTTCGCAGAACTCTTGTTCTTCGAAGGCGACGGCATTGGCGACCTTGAAGCTGCGCACGGGGGCTTCGGAGAAGTCGAGGGCGGCGATTTCCGGAATTCCCTTGGCTCCCATTTGCATGTTGGATTGGCCGGAGCAAATCCAGACGTCTCCGACGAGTACGTCGTTGACTACGATGGCTTCGAAGGGGGCGTCGGTCGAGACGGTGAGGGAGCTGAGAAAGGCGCTTGCCGGACTTGGTTCGAGGCTGAGGATCCATTTGCCGCGGGCGTCGGCTTGGGTGGTTTTTCGTTGCTGCTGGAATGCGACGGTGACTTTCGAGCCCGGCTTGGCCAGTCCCCAGACGGGGAGATCTTGGTCGCGTTGGAGGACCATGTGGTCAGTGAAGGGGGAAGCGAGGCGCAGGCTGAGGGGAGCGTTCGCGTCGGGAAGGTAGCCGTATTCGCGCAGGAAGGACACGGTTCTTTCCATGCTCTGGTGGTAGGCGCTTGTATCCTTGCTTTTAGGACGGAAGAACTTGCCGTTGAAGAAGCCGTGGCCTTTGCCTTCGAAGGGCATGAGTTCGCAGTCGTTGCCTGCTTCTTGCATGAGGCGGGCGAAGCGTTCCGCGTTTTCGTAAGGTACGGTGGTGTCGGCGGTACCGTGGAATACGAGGGTGGGAACGATGCCGGGGCGTACGTGGTGGGCGGGCGAGATTTCAAATTTGCGCGCTTCGCCGACCCGACTGACTCCGTAACCCTTTTCGGTGGTATCGATGACGGGGTTGAAGAGAACCATGGCGTTGGGGACGGAGGAGATGGAGAGGTCCTCGCCTGGCTCGTCGTAGCCTGCGATAACGCCCGTGCAGGCGGCGACATGTCCGCCAGCGGACCCGCCGGAGGCGATGACTTGCTCGGGGTCGATGCCGAGACGGGCGGCGTTTTGGCGAATCCAGCGTACGGCGGATTTTCCGTCGGCCACGGCTTCGAAGGGGGAAGTGCCTTGGCGGCTCTTGACGCGGTAGTCGGCGGAGATGGCGACCATGCCGAGGTCGGCGAGGTGCTGGGCTTGCTCGTAGAACTGGGCGGGGGTGCCGCTATTCCAGCCGCCGCCGAAGAAGAATACGATGGCGGGGCGCTGGTCTTGGGAGTCGTGTCCTGGCGGGGTGAATACGTGGAGTTCTAGTTCGGTGTCGCCGACGGTTTTATAGACGTGGCTCTCGTTTGGTTCGAAGGCGGACGCGACGAGGGTCGCGGCGAGCGCTGTGAGCAAGGCAAAGGTATTTTTTAGGGCAATCATAAGGGGGATTCTTGACTAAACTCACAACGCTCGTTCCTCGCGTGGATCCTTTCGCCTGGCAGCAAGCGAGGATCCTACTGCGTCGGCTAGGACGCAGTGTGACGTCGAACGATGGATACGTTCGCTGGGAGTTATTTGACTGGGTCGGAGAAGTCGACGGAGTCGGGGTGTGGAGGTTGGGCAAGGTTGCTGGATACGATCGGGCTTTGGGTTTCGTTGATGAGGGTGATGTTCTTGGCCTCTTCGGGAAGGATGGGCGAGGACATTTCGGCGTGGGCGGGCATGCCGTAGCCGAGCATGATGGGGAGTTCGGGCAGCGGGCCTTCGGGTTCCCAGCGGGTGAGCTTCACGCGGTGGTTTTCGCCGGAAATGGTGGCGAGGGAGTGGACCGTGTAGTCGGAGCCTTGGCCGGCCACTTCGAGTTCGACGTCGGCGTTGGCGCCGCGCCAGAGGTAGAGGAGGGGGCCGTGCTTGATGTCGCCGCGGCACTTGCGGGTGACGATGTTCCCATTAATGAGGAGGAAGGCTCGTTCGGCTCCGAGCGAGGTGCAGTTGGTAAGGGTCGTCTTCTCGGCGCCGTCTTCCGGTCCGATGATTTCGAAGCCGGCCCGCGTGTTGATGGCGGTGCAGTTAATGAGAGTGGTCTTGCCGGTCTTTTGTTTGCGTGGTCCGCCGCTTCCGTAGGTGCGGAAGCCGTCTTCGGTAAGGCTTTTTCGGTAGCCCGGAGTGATCTTGAACTGACCGGACCGGTTTTCGTAGACGGACTTGAAATCGACTTCCGCAGCGGGACCCTCGCTGTCGCGCAGCATGTCGCTAGTAGAGCGGTTGATGCCTTCGGCGTAGCAGTCTTCGATGAGGGTGTTGTGGGCGCCTTGCACGTAGAAGCAATGTCCGAAGGCGCGGCTGATGACGCGGCAGCGTCGGAGGGTGGTGTGGTCGCCGCCTACCATGAGGCCGCTGTGCTTCTCGAGACGCGTGATGCGGCTGTGCCCTTTGCCGAGCAGGTCGCCGTATCCATAGGGCTGTGACCCGTGCACGAAGAGGGATACGTCTTCCAAGGTGTTGTGATCTCCCCAAACGGTAAGCGCGGTGCCGTTGCAGCCCTGTTGCGGGCCGTTGTAGCGAATCGTGAGGCCGTTTATCTTGTTGCGATGGCCGTTTATGAAAAAGAAGCGGTGGTAGGCGATGAGGCTGATTTCGTCGAAGAGGCCGGTATCGATTTCGATCGTGACGCCGTCGAGATGGTAGGTGTTGTCGCTGCCGCTGAAAGTGAGGACGGGATTGGGGGGACGCTTGTCGAAGCTGTAGTCGAGGTTTTTTCCCACGGCAGCGATGCGTTCCGGAGTGAGGTAGTCGCGCACTTTGTAGGTGCCGGGGGCCATGGTGATTTCGTTGCCGTCCTGTGAGGCGAGCTCCATGAGCTCTTCTAAGCTGGAAATGGAGTGCGAGGCGGCTTGGGCGCTGAGGGCGGCGACTGCGAGGCCGATGACGGCGCTGATAATTCGGTAACTTAGCTTCATCTTATTTTCGGGGGAGTTCTGTATTATGCAGGAAAAGTACGCGTTTGCATATCCCCTATCTATGTAGGGCGCCTATGGAGACGCGCCTTACACTGGTAAGCAGCGAACGATCGGTCTGCAAAACGCGCCGCGGGTTTGTCTTTCGCGTCATTTCCCTCTGAGTTGCTTGCCATGACTGTTGAGAATACCCCTAAGCTTCTTTCCTGCCTCGCCGCTTCGACCCTGGCCTTCCTGCTGGCCGCCTGCACGCCCTCCGAGGAGGCGGCAGTCGGGTATGTCGAGCCAGGTGTCGAGGCGCCGCTTTCGATTTCGGACGCGGCGCCGGGACGGTTTCCCGAGGTCTCGATCGCTAACGTGTTCGAGCCGCCGGGCGAATCGAACGTGCGTTCCTCTTTCAGGCTTGCCGAGAACGTAGCGTTGATCGGAACGGAAGAGACGGGTGACGTATTCAAAAGCTCTGACGGGGGCGAAACGTGGACGAAGCAGATCGACGGCGGGGACTTGTGGGGCTTGGACGACGTTCGCAACTACCTGCGCGCGGACGACGGAAATCTTTACATCACGACTTCGGAGCCGGCCCTCGTTTGCCGCTCGGAGGACGAAGGCGCGAGCTGGGAGGTGCTGGCCCGTCCCCAGTCCTCGCGCACGGTGGGGATCGTGCAGCTCGATAACGGGGACCTGCTGGTTGGCTTGCGGCGAGCGGAGCAGTTGCAGACCAGCATCGTGCGGTCGGACAATTATTTCGAGAGTTTCGAATGGGTACCGGTTTCGGACGAAAAGCCTCCGCAAAACACGACCTGCTTCCACAATTTGGGTGGGCCCAACGTCCTCGTAGGAGTCGGCTACGAAGCTTCCGGAAAAATCTACAAGTCGACGGACCACGGCCGGACTTGGGAGAAGAAGGCCGACTATCCAGAGGCTCGGGACATGATGTGGTTTTTCGAGTCGGACGGGAAGGTGTATCTTTTGGCCTCAGGGGTGGCGACGCTCTACGTCAGCGATGACGAAGGGGAGAGCTGGCGGAAGCATCGCCAGTTTTGGGAAAAGGGTTTTCTCGGCATGGCTCAATCCTACCAGAAGGGCGGGAAGGATTACCTGCTGTTGACGGCGACGGACCAGACGAAGAAGCCGTATCGCCATGTGGTTCTGATTTCGGACGACCAGACCAAGACCTGGTACGAGTGGATCGAGCTCGACCAAGACGTGACGGGGGGAGCGAGCAACCTGGCGGTGCTCTCCGAAACGCGGATCGTAGCGGGCACGGGCAATCACTCCGCCCAAGGCAAGGCTTTTACCTTGCAGGTGGAATAGATTGGGCAGGCCGCGCGCCGATTCGGTGACAATGTCCGGCTGGCGACCTTTGCGAGGTGTTTCTGTTTGACTGAATATTCCGACAAAGGAATATGCAAATGTCGGAATTCTTAACTGCAAGTTGAACCTTGCGGGGAGGGAGACCGCTTGTCGCGTTTTGGAAGCGACGCTCTTGGTAAACGGAACTTAGCACCTAACTCTGATGGATAAACTGAACGTTCTCTTTCTGTGCACTGGCAACAGCGCCCGCAGCATTCTCGCTGAATACATCCTGCGCAAGCGGGACCCGCTTCGTTTCGCGGCCTACAGCGCGGGGGCCAGCCCGAAGGACGAGCCGCACCCGATGGCTCTGAAGGTCTTGAAGGAGCAATTCCATGTGGACGTGTCGGAAGCCCGGAGCAAGTCGTGGGACACCTTTGCGGGGAAGCGTTTCGACATCGTGATAACAGTTTGCGACAACGCCCGTGAGACTTGTCCCGTTTGGCCGGGGCAGCCGATCGTGGCTCACTGGGGGTCGCCCGATCCGGCGGCGTTTGTCGGGAGCGAGGAGGATACGTATCGATTTTTCAAGGACGTCGCGATCCAGATTTCTCGTCGCATCGATTTGTTGACGGCCTTGCCCTACGAAAAGCTTTGGCAGAACTACCGTCTCAAGTTCGAGGAAGACGTGAAGCGGATCGGCGAGCAAGCGACCTTCGGAACTGTGTCCTGATCGTAGATGAGTTTTAGCTGGGCTGGTGGCGCCTCGGTTTGAGGGCGTTCCTCTTTTTGGGGCAGCTTGTCCTTAGTATTGGAGCTGCAGCATGGTGCGGGCGCCGAAGGATTCGGCTTTCGCTTCAGTGCCGTCGAGGGCGTCCTGGCTTTTTCCATACACGAGCCCGAATTGCAGCTTGAGGTTGTCGCCATGGAAGAAGTAGTTGCCGCCAAAATAGGCTTCTTTCAGTGTATCCATAGTTCCACCACTTGGTGCTGAGCGTACTGCGTCGGAGAGGTTTATGCCACGTCCGTCGCTGTCGACATAGCTGTAGCGAAAGACGCCTTCCCACTTTTCGGAGAAGCGGTAGCTAGGCTGGATGAAGTATCCCCACGAATTGGAATCCTGTCCGGGGGCGGCGCCTTGCTCGTTGTCGCTGCTCATGATTTCGGAGCTTACGCGGAAGTTGTTTTGGGAGTAGTCGAAGAAAAGGGATCCGACGAGGAGATCGTCGCCTGCTCCCAGAACGGTTCCTCCTTGGTCGGGCAGGTAACCGAAGGAAACGCCGCTGTGCAGGTAGCCGTCGCCGATCGCTTGCTTGTAGCCAGCGTAGGCCCAAGGGGCGATGCCGTTGTTGGAGTCGTTTCCGGCGCTGGTGGGGCTGCTGATGCGTTCCGGATTGGTGAGCGCTATTTGGTAGTCCCAGTTGCCGTTCTTGCCCTTGAGAAAGACGCCGTTACGGTAGACGCCTGCTCCGAGGCGGCGCCCGTTGTTGGGTTCGACGAAGAAGCGGGTGACGGCGGAACGTTCGATGGCCTTGAGGCTGCCGCTGGAGGTTTGAAATTCCTCGAAGCCGAAGGGGACCTTGGTGAGGCCGACGTTGAGGCTATTCCGGTCGTTGAGTTCCCAGTCGATGTAGGCTGCGTCGAAGTTGGACGAAGCGAAATCGTAGGTTATGACCGCGGTGGCGTTGTCGACGAGCTGGCCTTTGATTCCGAAGTAGGCGCGGCGTATGAAGAGGTGGTTGGTATCCGCGGGGTCGCCAGCGTTGTCGATATCGGTGCCGATGGCTGCGTATTGGGCTTGAAGCCGCGTAGAGAAGGCCAGTTTTTCCAGGGCTCCGGCCTTTGCGGTAGGGATTACGGCCGTGGGTTTGGGAGCAGGCTGGGCTGCGGGGGGCGGCTCGTTTTTCTGTCGGGCTTCGGCGACGAGCGACTCGGCCTCGGCTTTGGTGATGACGCCTTTTTCAACGAGGAGGTTGAGAATGTCGGCGTTGCTTTGGGCGTGCGTTAGGGTTGCGGCAGTGAGGCTGGCGAGGGTCGCGAGCAGCTTGGCGGCGCTCGCGAGTCGTGAGCCCATACGGGGGGATGGGATCGCGTTCATAATGGATCGTTATGTATTTGGATTTTGATTACGGTTTGACGATGCGAAGGCAAAATTTGGCCAGGGCTTGGTAGAATGGGTGGAGGGCTTCGACGGCTAGAATGGTGTCGGCGAAGTCGGCCACCCAAGGGTCGAAATGGCCTTGGCGAAAGTCGTGATAGCGCTGGAGCCAAGTTGCGTCCTTGGTAGTGAGGAACTGATGGGCGAGAAAGTAGAGGAACTCGCATTCCGACACGATGTGGTCGGGCGCATCGCAGGGACCTTCGGCGGGAGCGAGGCCGGCTGCAGCGTAGTGGCGGGCCACCTCTTGGCTGACGGTTCCCATGAGGCGTTGCTCGGGATCGAGATAGAAGGAGGCGTAGGGGGCGGCCTTGATCTCGAAGGGGCCGAGAAAGAGTCGAGCGTAGTCGCGCAGTGCTGCGGTACGGTCTGCCGTGGGGACGAGCTGCCATTGGCGGGCGAGCTCGAGTCCGATTGCGTTCAGGTCTAGGTCGCTTGCAGCTAGCGTTTCCCTTAGCAATCGTGGCTCGTCTTCCGTGAACTCGCTGGGGCTTTTGAAGGCGTTGGCGAGCAGAAGGAAGAGGTTGGCGGTGGGAGCGTCGAGCTGAGGCTTAGTAGTCACGGATGTAGTGGACATTGGGACGGGTTCCTTTTTCTGGTTTTAGGACGCGGGACGCGTGATCGCGCAGGGCTATTGAGACGGGGCTTTCCGGATCTTTCTTGTCGCCGAAGATGCGGGCGTCGGCAGGGCAGGCCTCCACGCAAGCCGGTTGTTCGCCGACCGCGAGTCGGTGGTCGCAGAAGGTGCATTTCTCGACAATGCCTTGGGGGCGTATTCCCGGATAGGTGGTCGCGCGGGTCGGGTTGTAGACGGGAATCGGAACGTCTGCGGCTTGGGCGGCTTCCGGTCCGGTGGAGGTGCAGCCCGCGATCGCTGGCTTGAGGTATTCGCGGTAGTGGCGGTGCGGGCGTTCCTGGTTGAAATAGATGACGCCGTAAGGGCAGGCTTGCTGGCAGGCGCGGCAGCCGATGCATTTGTCGGCGTCGTGCATGGTGAGCCCGTTGTCGTCCTTGTGCATGGCGGTGGTCGGGCAGTGGGCCACGCAAGGGGCATCTTCGCAGTGGTTGCAAAGGGTTGGGATGTAGCGGAAGGAGGTGTTGGGAAAGGTGCCTCGGGTTTCCAGGATATGGTTGGACCAGGCGAAGCTGTGCTGGACGTTGTTCTCGCGCTTGCAGGCGATGTCGCAAGCGGAGCAGCCGACGCAGCGGTGCAGGTCGATGACCATGGAGTACTGTCTTTTGGTGGCCGTTTTCATTTTTCCGAAAAGGGTTTAGGTTAAACTTTCTCGACCTTTACGCGGGCCGGGCCTCCGTGACGTGCGGTGGCACCGGAGAGACGCTCGTACTCGGGCGGAAGGATAATGTTGTTGTTGCCGCCGCGGGGAAGCTTCTTGTCGAAGTCGGCTGCGGCGACGCGACCGTAGGCCCAATGGCCTTGGCCATAGCATTTCGCCACGGTTCCCGGCCGTACGCCTTCCCAGAGCTTGAGGGTGACGGTGATGGCTCCGGTAGTGGAGGTTACCTTGACTTGGTCCTTGTTGCTTAGGCCGAGTCGGCGGGCGTCGACCGGGTTCATCTTGAGTACGTCGTCCCAGTTTTCGTCGCCAGGGTCGGCGTTTTTGTGGGCCTGGTACCAGGTGCAATTGGCAGAACGACCTTCGCGGTTGAGACGGCTGCGGTGCTCGAAGAAGATGAAGGGAAATTCCTTTTCGTCGCCGTGTCGCAGGGCTGGCTCGAAGTGCGGGACGAACGCTTGCTCGCCGCGGGCCGTGTAGTTGGTGGCGGCCAGAACCTCGTCGATAGAGGCGTCGTTTTTCGTCGCATGGCCATCGAGGGCCTTCTTGAGGGTCTCGCTGTAGAATTCGAACTTGCCGGTGGCGGTGCCGAAGTTGCCCCACTTGGTTTGGCACTCGTAGCGTTTAGAGTTCCAGACTCCTTTGGCCACGAAATCGTCCCAGCCGCCGAGCTTGTCGCCGTACTTTCCGTAGTCCTTATGGGAGGCGTCCCAGCAGGGACGAGTGAGCATTTTCGTAGCGTAGAGGGCGAATTCCTCGCCGTTGGCCGGCTGCTTGCCGGTTTCCGGATCAGCGAACTCGTCGTTGAAATATCGATACAAATTGTCCCAGCCTTTCTCCGCCAGCTTTTCGGCGAGCATCCAGGGAATCTCCGTCTCGTCTTGCCGTACGTCCCAGATGGGCTTCACGACCGGCGCCGTGAGGGTATTGTAGCCGTAGAGGTTTTGCTTGCTCTTGAGGAAGCTCCACTTTTCGGCGATTTGGTGGGCGGCCGGCAGCACCACGTCGGCGAAGTGGGACATTTCCGACGCGTTGGTGGTGATGTGAACGAAGAAGGGGATTTTGGTCAGGGCCCGTTCCCAGCGTTCGGCGCCGGAGCAGGAGAATGCGAAGTTGGCCCAGTTGGCTATGGCCACCTTGATGTCGTAGGGATCCTCGTTGAGGATAGCGTCGGCGGTATTGTTGGTGACAACTCCACTTCCGCTCTTCCCTTCCTTCAAGGATGGGAAGGCGAGGGTTCCGCGGTGATCGATCTTCTTTTGCTTAGCGTTCTTCTTGGCCAACTCGTCCTGGTAGGCGGAAAAGTCGGGGATCGAATCGGCGACGACTTTGGTCTTTTGCACCGTGCCGCCGATGTGGTCGGCCGAGCCCACCAGTCCGTTGAGGGCGTGGGCGGCCATGGCCGAGTAGCCGCCGCGGGCTTGCATGGCAGCCCCCGGAGAAAGCCAGCTAATCGCCCGAGGAGCAGCTTCAGCGAACTCGATCGCGACCTGACGGATTTGGCTCGCCGGGATCCCGGTGCGTTCGGCGGCCCATTCGGGGCTGCGGTCCTTGAGCTCGAGGTTCCACCATTTGACCACTCCGTGGCTATGGATTTCGTTGAAAAGATCGGGGTCGACTTCCTTGCCAGCGACGAAGCGATTGTCCTTGTCGGTGAAGTCGCCGACGAATTCCTTGCTCCACATGCCTTCGGTGAGGATGACGTGGGCCATGGCGACGGCTAGGGCGCCGTCTTCGCCTGGAATGACGGGCAGCCAGTGGTTTGCTTTCGCCGCGGTGGCGGAGAGGCGCGGGTCGATGACGGCGATTTTCGCTTGGTCTCGGACCTTGCCCCAAATGTTTATGGCGTGAGGCACTTGGCGATTGGACGAGAGCGGATCGGCGCCCCAGCAAAGAACGTAGCGCGTGTGCTCCAAGTCGTAGTCCCGGTAGTCCCAGTACCCTTCGGTGTAGTAGGCTCCGAACTTTTCGGCTTCGGCGCAGATGGCGGAGTGGCTGATGCCGTTGGGGGAACCGTAAATTTTCGGGAGGGCGGAGTAGAGCAGGTCGCGCAGGTAGCTGTATCGACCACGCAAATACAAGAACTTGTGGGTTTCATCGTTCGCCCTCAGTTCAAGCATCTTGTCCGCGATCATGTCCATGGCTTCATCCCAGGATATGGGGACGAAACCGGGGTCTTCGTGCCGTCCTTTTTTCGGATTGGTCCGTTTCATGGGGACCTTGACGCGGTCGGGGTCGTAGAGCTGTTGCAGAGAAAGGTGCGGACGCGGGCAGATCTTGCCGTGGTTGGCCAAGCTGAAGGGATTGCCGCGCACGTCGGTGACCCGGTTGTTGATCACCTTGAGTTGGACGGGGCACCACGAGGTGCAGCCTTGGCAGGTGGAGGCTAGCCATTTTCCGGCAAGCGCGGCAGCGGATGCGGCAGAGGCGGCGGAACCCGGTACGGCGGCTTGGGCGAAACGACTGAGGACCGGGCCCCCGCCCACGGCGCAAAGCAGGGAGCTTCCGATGACGTTGCGCAGAAAGTGGCGCCGGCTGAGGCCTGCGGCGGACTCTGTGGTTGTCGTTTCGTCTGTAGAAAGCAGATCTTTCATGGCTGGCAAAGTTAGAAGATTGAAGTTGCGGCGGGTGGTACTTGACCGGCGAGGACGAGGGCCAACCGGAAGAAGAAGGCGCCGACGACGATCAGGGCGCTGCTGGTGGCGATGACGCGGATTTGCTGACGGCGGTGGCTGGCCTCTCCCTGCAGGATTGACCAAAGGCCGAGGAGCAAGGGAAGGATGAGGCCGATGCCGATGCCGATGCCCCAGAAAACCGGGCCGTAGGCGCGATTGGCTGCTTCGAGCGCTTGCTGGGCATGCATGCCGCCAAGCCGAAGATCGAGCCACCAGAGCACGAAGGTACCGAGCTGGAGAATCAGGAGGGCCCCCATGACGTTCCGAACCATGGCGAGATCGTTGAGAAAGGTGGCTATGTGGTCCTGTTGGTCTAGGCGGCCAGCCCATTTCATGCGGGCCAGGTGGACCAGCAAGACGATGGCGATGCCGCTGGTAGCAAAGCTGAGCAAGGCGGCGATGACGGTCGGCCCGGTATTCCAAAGCGGATGGGATACCATGGTGGAAAGCAACATGCCATGATAGGAGCCGACGATCAGGGTTAGCGGAGCAAGCGCCCAACCGAGACCGCGGCGCAGGGAGACGTTCTGGTCGGGCCGGTTCCAAAGGAATGCGTAGACGACTCCGCCTCCCACCACGAGCGGTTGGAAGATGCCGCCCCACCAGAGTGGAGAGGTTAGGTTGGCGTTGAGGTAGGTATGGTAGGCGTGGAAGGGCCGACCCATTTTTATCATGATCAGGAGCAAGCCGGCCGAAACGAGTACAGGTGAGAGCCAAGCGGCCGTGTGGCAGATGCGTCGGTATTTGCCATGGAGGACGGCATCGAGGAGGATGGCGAAGAGGAGGGCTCCGACTCCGGCCCCTCCGAGGAAGAGGTCGAGGGCGACTTTCCAGTCCCAATAGGGACCGGACTGGGTGAGGTAGACGATTTCGTCAGACATGGTTTTTCCTTTCCTTGCAGGCACAGGATGCCTCGTTTTCTGGGGGTGAAACTGAATTGAGGTGAGTCTCGTGGGCGATGACGTCGGCCAATGTTGTCTGCTTGAGATGCTCGCGAATGCGCTCTCGCTCCACGCTCCAAAATTCGTGGACGGGGCAGCTTCGCTCGTCGCTGCAGGTCGCCATGCCAAGCAGGCAGCGATCGAGGGTATGCGGACCGTCGATCGCGTCGTTAATATCCAAGACGGAGAGGCTGCAGGCGGAGCGGTGGAGCCAAGCGCCGCCGTTGGGACCGGGCTTGGAGGCCAGAATCTCGGCTTTGACCAGCTTCTTGACGAGCTTTGCCAAGTAGGAGGCGGGGACGCCTGAACAGCTTGCGATCTCCTTGACAGTTCGAGGCTGGCCAGAACAGGAGCCCTCGAGGCAAGCGAGCGCTTGGATTGCGTAACCGACGCTTTGGGAAAGACAGAACATGGCTGGAACTGCCTTCTGTTCTGCAAAAAAAGACAAACATGTCTATAATTAATAAAGGACAAGTATGTCTTTAAATAAGAATGAATGCGGTGGATTAGAAGGTTTTATGACTAACTCCTCTTGTGTTCTCGTCGTCGTAGGCAGCAAGTGGTGGCCTGGGCTGTTGCTAGCCTGTGGTCGCAATCAGGTAGGCGCCTCCTGCCAGGAGCAGGGCTCCGCAGATCCGACGGAGCCATTTGCCTCCAGGGCTGGAACCTTGCCAGGCTAGCCAACGTTGTACCCATTGGCTTGATACGCCGGCTATCGCAATAACGATGCAGTGTCCGAGTCCGAATGCGGCAAGGAGAGCGAAAGCGTAGGCAGGAGCTGTGGGAGCAATCTGAAAAGTGAGCCCGAGTACGGGAGCCATGAATCCGAAGGTACACGGACCGAGAGCGATGCCGAAGAGAAGTCCGAAAATGAGGGCGCCCCAGGGACCGCGGCGGGATTGGTTGGGCGCGGGTCGCCAGGCGTCGGGAAGCGGCAGGAAGTCCAGCAAGTGGAAGCCGAAGATAATGAAGACGGCGGCGACCGCGTAGTTTCCCCAGTAACCGAGGTCACCGAGCATACGACCTGCCGCGGCGGTAATGCCCCCGATCGCTGCGATGGAAGCTAGTATGCCGACGGCAAAGAGGATGGATAATCCGGCAGCTCTTCGTGGCGAGGTTATCCGTTGCCCATCCTGGAGGAATCCGACAATTAGGGGGATGCTGGCAAGATGGCAGGGGCTTAGGACGATGCTGAGAACGCCCCAGGCGAAGGCGGCCGCTAGGGCTGCTGTTGGCGCTCCGGCCAGGGCTTCGCTAAGCGAGGTGAAGACTGATTCGAGTGTCATGCTCGATCTGGTCTGTTCGGGCTCGAAGGAGGGGCGAGAAGCTTGAGTCGCTTTAGCGTCTCAACGACTTCCTCCTTCGGCCAATGGCCTTCGTGCCGGAAGCGTTCGACGCCATCGGCATCGAGGATTATTTGCGTAGGGATGATGCGGATACCGAATTTGGCGCCAGCGGAGCGATCGGCCCAAACGTCTATAAAGCTATCTTGGATTTGTCCCGAATACTCTTCGGCTATGGCATTGCGCACAGGGATCATTTGTTTGCAAGGGATGCACTTGTCGGCTCCGAAGTTGACCATTTGAGGCAAGGGTTCTGAGTTTGCAGAAACTTCGGTAGTGACCTCGGGGGTCGCTGCGGACGCTTTTGCCAGATCGGTCTGGGGCTCGCTTGAGCAGCTCGCGAAAACGAATACAGAAAGAATTGAGAGTACCTGTATTGGAAACTTCATGACGAAAGATTATTGTCCAATGAGTTTTTGAAGTTCTTCGAGATTTGGAACGCGTCCTGCGACTTTAAGCTCGCCGTCGACGGCGAGAGCCGGGGTGTACATGACGCCAAAGTCGGCGAAGCGCATCATGTCGGTGATCTTCTCGACCTCATAGTCGATGCCGAGCGCGTTGGCGGCCGCTTTAGCGGCTTCTGTGAGTTGGTTGCATTTGGTGCAGCCTGTTCCTAGGATTTGGATCGTTTTCACTTTGTTTTGGTTGCTGGATACGTATTGGTGAAGTGGTTACAGAGACTTTTCGTATGTTTTTTTGACGGCTAGGATTCGTGCCGGTCCTATTGCTGGGTGACGGGCAAAAGAGCGAGGACGAGGACCAGTAAGATTCCCGTTCCGAGACCGCCGACCAGCCATAGCGAGCGTTTTTTGGATGCGGCTTGCCAGAGCCAGCGCCAATGCATGAGGAGGTGAGCGAAGACGAGGGCTATTAACGCATAGCCGAGCCAAGTGTGGAGTTCTCCCCATTGGTGGCGCGTTAGGCCTAGGGCGGAGAGGCCTCGTCCGCCGTGGGATCCAGGAGGCAAGCGGAAGGCGATAAGCAGGCCGAGGCCGCTGAGGGCGCAGAAGACAAACCAGAGGGAGAAGTTGAGGGCTCGGTTTATCGTGAGATTGGAGAGTTTCGGCTGTTTCATGTTTGTATTCTTTGTTGCTTTAATTGACGGCGAAGAAAGATCCGTAGAACCAACCCGAGAGGGTGGCCATGACGACGACGAGACCGACGTAGGCGGCAGTTTTCTTAGGGCCGATCACAGTGTTGATGACCAGCATGTTGGGTAGGCTGAGCGCAGGGCCGGCGAGAAGGAAGGCAAGGGCGGGGCCGGACCCCATGCCGCTGCCAAGTAGGCCTTGCAGAATGGGAATCTCGGTGAGGGTTGCGAAATACATGAGAGCGCCGGCTACGGAGGCGAAGGCATTGGCGGCGAGTGAATTGCCTCCCACGGACTCGCTGATCCACGTAGCGGGAATCAGCCCTTCGTGGCCGGGACGACCGAGCAGGAGTCCGGCGACCAGAACGCCGCCAAGCAGCAAGGGCATGATCTGCTTGGTGTAGGTCCAGGTTTGGGAAAACCATTCATTTGCTTCCCCCCCCAGCTCCGACGGTGAGCCAAGCCAGCCCGAGCGTGGCGACCAGGAAAGGCCATATGGGTTGTCCGGGTACGAGGAGCGCTACGCTTAGCGTTGCCGTGACGACGACGCTTAGCTTGGCGATGTTCAGTCCAAACCATTTCCAAAGTTCGAGGACGAAGCTTGCCGCGAGGATCGTCACCAGCAGCCACTTGATTCGGTAGATTGCCGAGAAAAAATCATGGCCCTCCGGTTCGCCGCCCCAGTTGGCGAAAACGAGGATTCCGACCATGGTGGCGAAGAATGTCGCCGTTTGCCAGAGTGGACGTGTCGCTTCCGGCAGGGGAAGGTCGGCTGCCTTGGCTGTCTTTTCCTTTTCTTCTTTGCGGAAGAGCCATGCCATGGCGAGGCCAATGAAAATGCTAAAGACGATTGCTCCGATCGCTCGAGCCAGTCCAAGCTCGAAGCCTAGCACCTTGGAGGTAAGAATGATGGCCAAGGCGTTGATGGCAGAGCCGGAGTAGAGAAACGCTGCGGCCGGTCCGAGCCCTGCTCCCATGCGATAGATGCCCGCGAAGAGAGGGAGTACGGTGCAAGAGCAAACGGCCAGGATAGTGCCGGAAACGGACCCCACTCCGTAGGCAAGTGGCTTGGAGGCCTTGGGTCCTAGGTATCGCATGACCGAGGCTTGGGAGACGAAGGCGGCGATTCCGCCTGCGATCCAGAAGGCCGGAAGCAGGCAAAGCACCACATGCTCGCGGGCGTACCACTTGCTGAGTTCAAGGGCCTCGGTCAGGGCCGCGTCGAATCGAACTTGTCCGACTGGTAGGAAGTAGAAACCGAGGAAGGCTGCCGCCAGTATCAAGAAGATCTTTGTTTCCCGTTTTCGGTTCATGATTGTATTTCGTAAATATGCGAAATAATAAGCCAAAAAAAGCTAGCTGCAGCAGTTCGCTTTTGAAGTGGAGAGCAGGTCGGGAAATTCGCCCGGGCTTTCCAGGCAGGCGATGAAGCGGCCGACGCATGGGAGCGTGAGGCGGTAGTAGACCTGCAGTCCGCGCTTGTCGTCCGCTACGATTCCGGCCTCTCGCAGCACGGAAAGGTGGCGAGAAACGGTTGACCAACCCAGTCCCGCCGCTTCGACAAGCTCGCAAACGCAGCGCTCCTGTTCGGACAGCGCCTTGACGATCGTAACGCGGGCGGGATGTCCGAGAGCTTTGAATACCTCGTGAGGGGGGACTGCAACTTGGCTTGTTCTCATGTGCTGGATAGTGTTTCGCATAAATGCGAAATAGTCAAGGTCGCATTTGCTAGGCTCTGGCGAGCTTGTTCGCAGCATGCGAAAGGGAGGGCGCTAAAAAGCGGGCGAAGTCGCCCGCCTTTCGGGAGAACGGTAGCGACCTCGCGGTGATACCGTGGGGTTATCTCAGGCGAAGAGCCGTTTGCGGAACCAGAAGGCCAGGTTGACGAGGGCGATCATGACGGGGACTTCCACGAGCGGGCCGATGACGGCGGCGAAGGCTACGCCGGAGCCGATTCCGAAGACTGCCACGGCCACCGCGATGGCCAGTTCGAAGTTGTTGCTGGCTGCCGTGAAGCTGAGGGTGACGCTCTGGCGGTAGTCGGCTCCCACCATTTTGCCCATCAGGAAGCTGACCACGAACATGATGAGGAAGTAGATCGTCAGGGGCACGGCGATGCGCAGGACGTCGAAGGGAAGTTCGAGGATGGTGTCGCCCTTGAAGGTGAACATCAGCACGATGGTGAAGAGCAGGGCGATCAAGGTGATGGGGCTGATCTTCGGGATGAAGACGGTTTCGTACCACTCGCGTCCCTTGAGCTTAACGCCGACGAAGCGGGTAAGCATGCCGGCGATGAAGGGGATGCCCAAGTAGATGAAGACGCTTTTGGCGACGTCGCCCATGGTGATGGCGACCACGCTGCCCTCCAGGCCGAATACGCCCGGTAGCCAAGTTATGAATACCCAAGCGTAGATGCTGAAGAAGATGATTTGGAAGACGCTGTTGAAAGCGACCAGTCCGGCGGCGTATTCGTTGTCGCCTTCGGCCAACTCGTTCCAGACGATGACCATGGCGATGCAGCGGGCCAGCCCGATCAGGATGACGCCGGTCATGTACTCCGGGTGTCCGCTCAGAAAGGCGATTGCCAGTCCGAACATGAGGACCGGGCCGATGATCCAGTTTTGGATCAGCGAGAGGCCGAGGACCTTCACGTTGCGGAAGACCCGGTGCATTTCCTCGTAGCGAACCTTGGCGAGCGGCGGGTACATCATGAGCACGAGTCCGATCGCGATGGGGATGTTGGTAGTGCCGACCTGGAATTGGTCGAGGAATCCGGTGGCTCCGTCCCAGGTGGCTCCGAGGGCGACTCCGGCAGCGATGGCGAGGAAGATCCAGAGCGTTAGGAATCGGTCGAGGAAACCGAGTTTCTTGCGGGCGGGATCGCAGGCTCCGGGAATGGATTGGCTGGCAGGTTTCATGTGTTAGGTGCGATTGTCGTGTTCAGGAAACTAAAGCTGAGAAAAGGACGATGAGTAAGACCACGGTGGCTGAGACTGCTAGTTCGAAAGGAGAAATTTCAAGCGGCCATTTATAGTTCATTTTCGGTAGGTGCAAAGGGTTGGTGATTCCGTTTCGTTGGTTCACTCGAATAGACCCGCCTAAAGAAAGTCAGTCAATAGAATATTCCGAAAAGAGAATATTGCTTTCCCGTCGCGTTCCCGCCAAGGCCGGTACTGGCCCCTTTTCCTAATGGCACGAGGTGGCGTGGGTAAGCCGGAGGCGCTTTTGCTGGCTGCGTGCGCCGGGGGCGAACGCTTCGATCGAAAGGGGATCGAAGCGATCGCGGGCGAAATTCAGTCGACGATCCGTATGAGAGGCGTTTCGTCCTCGCCGAGGCGGGTGATCTCGACCTGGGTTGCGTGCGAAGGCAGGGAGATCGACTGGTCGCGGTAGCGGACTTGGAAGCGTTCCCAGCGTTCGCCGGCGATGTGGGCGGTGATTTTTTCGGGAGACCATTTCAGGTCGATGGTGGCGCCGCCGCGGGCTTTCAATCCCTTGACTTCGCCGGTGGGCCAGGCTGCGGGCAGGGCCGGGAGGAGCCAGAGCACGCGTTCGCCGGAATCGAGCTGGATCTGGCTTTGCAGCAGCATGGTGACCACGCCGCTGGTGTATCCAAAATTTCCATCGATCTGGAAGGGGGGATGCATGTCGAAGAGGTTCGGGTTGATGAGCTTCGAGAGCATGGTTCTGATATTGGCGTAGGCGGCTTCGGGGCGCAGCAGGCAGGCCTCGATGTTGATCAGCCAGGCGCGGCTCCAGCCGGTGCGTCCGCCGCCATTGGCGAGGCGGTAGTCGAGAGATTTGCGGACGGCGTCGACTTGTACTGGGTTTTCGATGATATTGTACTGGCGGCTGGGGAAGAAGCCGTAGGCATGGCTGACGTGGCGGTGGCCGGGGTTGGGCTCCTTGTGCGGAAGGCTCCATTCCAGGAGGCGACCGTCTTCGCCGATTTTTCCTTCGGCGAGGTCGGGGAGAACCGTTTTCGCTTGGGCAACCAAATCGTTTTCGATGCCGAGCTCCGCGGCGGCTTCGACGAGGTCGGAGAGGGATTCCCATGCGAGCATAAGGTCGTGGGTAGTTCCGGTGGATACGGCGGCCTTGATCTCCTTGCCGTCGACGGTATAGATGAATTCGTTTTCGGGGGAGTTGCCGGGACCGGTTATCCATTTTCCGGATACGGGATCGCGTTTGAGCCAGCTGAGGATGAAGCGAGCATTGTCGCTGATGGCGGGCCAAGCCTGGTTCTTAAGGAACTCCTTGTCGGCGGTGAAGCGGTAGTGCTCCATCATGTGGGCGGTGATCCAGGCTCCGTTCATCAGGCTCGCGCCCCAGAGCGGCTTGCCGCCGGAGAACCAGGTGTTCATCCAGGCGTTGACGGCGTGTCCGCTGGCGAATCCTTCGTAGCCGAGGGCCTTTGCCAATCGCTTGCCCCCCGGTTGCATGGCAGTGACGAAGTCGAGAAAGGGTTGGTGGAACTCGGAAAGGCCGGTCGTTTCGGAGGGCCAGTAGTTCATCTGGAGATTGATGTTCAGATGGTAGTCGCCGGACCAGGGGGCGACCAGGCCTTCGCTCCAGATGCCTTGCAGATTGTTGGGAAGTCCGGAGGTGCGGTTGCTGGCGATGAGGCAGTAGCGTCCGAACTGGAAGAGCAGTTCTTCGTAGTCGGGGTCGGCTTTGCCGGTCGCGTAACGTTGGATACGTTCCGCGGTGGTAAGCTGGGCGACTTCCGGATCGCTTTCTCCGAGGTCGATGGAGAAGCGGTCCATGTAGGGCTTCATCTCGCTTTGGCCTTCGGCGAGCAAGGTGGCCCAGGTGGCGTCTTCGGCTTGGGAGAGCCATTGGCCGGCTTTCTTTTGCCAGTTGGTGAGGGGCTGTTCGGGATTGGAGAAGTTGTAGTCGGTTGCGGTGGTGTAGAGGATGATGGCCTCATTTCCTCCGGTGAGGCGGAGGGCGTTTGTATCCGTTTTTTGGAGCTTCCCGTTTTTGGATAGGAGTTGCAGGTGGGTTTCGAAACGGGTGCCTCCAGTCGCGGCTTGGGCGGCGAGGACGAGTTTGTTTTGGGAAGCGGAGACGTTTCCGTTGGGATGGAGGAGGGCGAGTTCGAAGTTCAAGCCGTCGGGGCGCGTGGTCGAGAGGCGGATCGCGATGACGTCGCGTTGGCGAAGGGCGATGGCTTCGCGGGTGATAACGCCGTCGCCGTAGATGGCGACGGAGCGGCTGAGTCCGGTTTCCAGGTCAAGGGTGTTGCGGATGGCTTCGGGCTGGTCGACGCCGCGGTGCGTTAGCGTGGCGTGCCCAGCGTATTCGTAGCTTGCCGGACGCCAGGCCGGCTGGAGGAGCTTGCGGGTATAGAGGGCGTCGGCTTCCTTGAACTTGCCGGCTTCGGCGAGGGCGCGGATTTGGGCCATCGATTCCGCGGCATCGGCGGGGAAGTTAACTTCCTGTTTCGCCCAGATGGAGTTCTCGTTGAAGTAGAGCGTGTCCTGCGGGTAGGTTCCGAGGGTGAGGAGGCCGATGCGGCCGTTGCCGATGGGGTATCCTTCGTCCCAGGACGGGGCGCCTTTGTCGGAGACGATTTGCAGGGTGGGTTTCCCGGAGGTCGTGGCCACGAGCAGGAGGGAGGATAAAGCGAGGGAAGCGAGTTTTAGAAGTGCGGGGCGCATGGGGCGTGTCTCTTAGTTGGTTTGGTGAAGGGAGCTTTCTTGGAGGAGCAGTTGTTTGTAGGTTTTGACGAGTTGCGGATTTTGCTCGGCGATGTTCTGGGTTTCTTTGAGGGGCGAGGTGTGGTCGTAGAGTTCGGCGTATCCATCTTCATGGAGCGTGAAGCGATGGGTCTCGGTGCGGATCGTTTTCGCGTTTTTGTAGTAGGAGTAGGCGGGATGGCCTGAGGCGCTGGCATCTTCGAGGATCGGGAGGAGGGATTCTCCGTGGACGAAGTCGGGAACCGGGAGGCCGTTTAGCTCGCACAAGGTCGGGAAAATGTCGGTGGTTTCGACGATGGCGTCGGTTTTTTGGCCGGCCTGTTCCATGCGGGGCAAGGAGATGATGAGCGGGGAGCGGAGGGCTTCTTCGAAGAGGTTGTGCTTCCCCCAGATGGCGTGTTCGCCGAGGTTCCAGCCGTGGTCGCCCCAGAGCACGACAATGGTTTCGTCGGCCTTGCCGCTGGCTTCGAGGGATTCGAGGATGTCGCCTACGAGCTTGTCGGCGTAGGTGACGCAGGCGGCGTAGTGTCGGCGAACTTGGTCCGCGTAGTCGCTATTCTGGCGAGGGTCTTGTTCGTGGTGGTTGTATTGGCCGAAGAACTCGCCCGACTTGTGCCAGGTGGTTCTCCAGTCGGGCTTTTCTGGATACGGGATCGGCGGCAGTTCGCTGTCCCGGTAGGGTTCCATGTACTTCGCGGGGGAACCGAAGGGGAGGTGGGGCTTGATCAGGCCGATGGCCAGGAAGAAGGGGGTGTCGGATTGGGCGAGGTCCTTTAGTTGATGGATGCCGGCTTCGGCGATGAGACCGTCGTGGTAGGAGGTGTCGTCGACGTCGGCGCTTTGAAAGGCGTCCATCTTGTTTTCCGTGAAGGAGCGTCCCATGCGGATTTCGCCGTCGGCCAAGCTGTGCATGGCGCCGCGCGGGTGTCGCCATTGGCCTGTGGGCATGAGTTGGCGATCCCAGGCGCCGGGCATTTCGAGGATGTTGTTGTCGTACCAGTCTTCGCCTCCCCAGCCGCCGGGGTGGTGGGAAACTTTTCCGACCGATACGGTGGTGTATCCATTTTTTCGGAACCATTCCGGGAGGCTCGGGGTGACGGAAGCGTCGGAAGCCTCCAATTGCTTGGCTCTGGCGAAGAGGGCTTGGTTGTTGGAGGAGCCGTATTGGCCAGTGAGCAAGCTGTAGCGCGAGGCGCCGCAGGTCGGAGCGTTGACGTAGTGGCGGTGGAAGGCGCGTCCGGATGCGGCGAGACGGTCGATGTTGGGCGAGTGGATGTAGTCGACCCCGAATGACTTGAGCTCGGGGCGGAGGTCGTCGATGCAGAGGAGCAGGACGTTTTTCTTGAGTGTCGATTCTGCTTCAGCGTGAAGGGCCAAAGCTAGAAGGATCGGGAGCAGCAGTATCTTGGGTCTCATTTTTCGGGTGGGGGGTAGCCTTAGAACGCTAAGGGTTGGTTCGGTAGCAAGAGACTATGGTTTTGGGACGAGAGACAAGCTTAGGTTGCTCGATTCGTTCGCTCGGCGCTTGGCCTGCGGCTGGGGCCGAAACGTAAAGGGGGAGCGTGTTGGGCATCTTGAAGAGATCGGAGGCGTTCGCGTTTAATCGGCCGCTTGGGAGCTCTTCAGCGCGCGACTGAAGAAGTTGTCGGATTTCAGGAGGTTTTGCGGGGTGTCGCAGGCGACGAGGTGGCCAGCTTCTAGGATGGCGACGCGGTCGGCGTTTTCGACGGTGGAGATGCGGTGGGCGACGATGAAGGTGGTGCGGCCCTGCATGACGTTTTCGAGGGCGGCTTGTACGTGCCGTTCGGATTCGGTGTCGAGGGCGGAGGTGGCTTCGTCGAGGATGAGGACCTGGGGGGCGCGTACGATGGCGCGGGCGATGGCGAGGCGTTGCATTTGTCCTCCCGAGAGTCGGGTGCCCTCGATGCCGATGCGTGTATTCAAACCTTGGGGAAGGCTTTCGACGAATTCGTGGGCGTGGGCTTGCTGGAGGGCGTTCCAAATCTTCTCGTCGCTGAGGCTTTCGTTTCCGTAGGCGACGTTTTCGCGGATGCTGCCCGAGAAGAAGACGGGGTCTTGGCTGACGACTCCGACGCTTCGGCGGTAGCTGCGCAGGTCCATCTCCGCGATGTTCTTTCCGTCGAGGAGGACCTTGCCTTGGACGGGATGGATGAAGCCGATGACCAGGGAAAGAAGGGTGGACTTGCCGCTGCCGCTGGGTCCGGTGATGGCGAGAGAGGTTCCGGGCGGGACTTCCAGGGATAGGTCGGCGATGACGGGGGTGTTGGCTTCGCCGTAGCTAAAGGACACGTTTTCGAATCGGAAGCTGCCGCGGATATTTGGGAAGGTTGGCTTGCCGTTGTTTGTTTCCAGGTCCGGGGCTCTGAGGATTTCGATGACGGAGTCTAGCGATTCCCGGGTTTGGAAGACTTGCGGCACGACCACGAGGAAGTTGGAGAGACTGTTCGAGAGCGTGACGAAGAAGGAGTTGAACATGACCACGTCGCCTACGGTGATTTCCCCTTGGAAGCAGGCGTACATGGATCCGCCGAGGAAGAGGATTTGCATGACGCCGAGGGCAACCCAGCTGGTAGCGGCGAAGAGCTGGGTCAGCTTGTCGAAACGTACCCCTTTTTTGAATACTCCAACGATGCCGGTGGTGACGTTGCGGAGCTGGTGCTCCTCGAGGCCGTGGGCTCGGGTGACGGGGAGCAGGGAGACCATCTCGTTGAGGTGCGTGCTCATGCCTTCCATGCTCTTGCGGTAGTCGTTCACGCTGTTGCTCATGCGCTTGCGGAAGATCCCCGATATGATTGCCGCTACGGGTACGACGACGGCGAAGAAGATGAGGGCCTCGGGCTTGCGGTAGGCGATGGCGATGCTGGAAACGGTGATTCCGAAGAGAAAGGTGTAGCCCTGCTCGATGACGAGCTTGGGCATTTGCTCCAGGATCTCGATATCGCGTATCGCCTTGGTGTGGAGCGAGCCCACGCTGTTGCGGCTGTGGTAGCAGAG
Organism: Pelagicoccus sp. SDUM812005; assembly: GCF_031127875.1. Classification (GTDB taxonomy): domain Bacteria; phylum Verrucomicrobiota; class Verrucomicrobiia; order Opitutales; family Opitutaceae; genus Pelagicoccus. The sequence goes on from NZ_JARXIA010000010.1 coordinate 44,429, forward strand.
CGAGAGGGCCTGCAGCTGTTTGCAAATCTTGATACGGAGATCCTGGCCGATGCCTCGCGTGATGTGCACGAGGTTGTTCATGTAGGCGATGGCCGCGGGGAGATTTTGCAGGTAGAGGAACGCTCCGATGGAAACGTAGAGGAGGAGCTCTGATACGCTCGGAGTCTCCTCGTCGCCGAGGTCGATGATGCGAGCGATGACGACCGGGACGAGCCAGACGGGGGCAGCTTTGAGCGTGATGAAGAAGATCGCTTTGGCAGTGCGACCTTTCTTGTCGGCGAAAAGTTGGCCGATCAGCTCTTTTTCTTGTTGGATACGGGAATCCGGGAGGGACATGGGAGGGAGACGCTTGCAGCAGCTGCTGGAGGGAGGCGAGGGCTAGCGATAGGATCGATTGTATGGGAGCGGAATTTTGTTGGGCGCCTCGCTTCCGCTTTTCTCGGGCAGCGAGAGAGGGGCGGCCGCGAAGCCAATAATCGGTGTGGCAAGCTAGGTGGGAAGCGTCCCGCGCGACACTGTCGGGGACGATTACACTGGTAAGCTGTGGGCGGTTGGGTCGAACGGCGCCGGACTCTTTGCCTACCTATCTAATCGTGTAGTACCGCTCGAGTTGTTTGCTTGCTATACTTAGGCTTTACCTTGAGCGGTTTTGTCGAGTAGGTCTGAACCAAGCCCCCCAAAAATCTAAGTAATGAAATTTTCAGTACTCTTTCTTCGCGGCGTTGCGTCTGTCTTCGCTGCGACCCTTGTAGGAGCGTTTGTCGCGCATGCGGAAACCCGTGCCGAGAAGCCGAATTTCGTATTCATCTTTGCGGATGACCTTAGCTACGAGGCGCTCGGTTCGGCCGGTCGCCTCGATATCGATACGCCGCACTTGGATCGCTTGGCCGAGCGAGGGACTGTATTCACCAACGCTTACAACATGGGCGCTTGGAACGGTGCGGTTTGCGTGGCTAGCCGTACCATGCTCAATACGGGAAGCTTCGTTTGGAAGGCGATGCAAACGGATCTGGCGGAGTCGGTGTCGCAGGGGCGCTTTTGGTCCCAGCAGATGAAGGAAGCCGGTTACGATACTTACATGACGGGAAAGTGGCACGTGAAGGCGAATGCGGCGGAGGTTTTCGACGAAGCCCTGAACGTCCGCAAGGGCATGCCCAACCAGACTCCGGAGGGGTACAATCGCCCGAAGGATCCGGAGGACTACGAGCAGGGCTGGAAGCCGTGGGAAACGAAGTACGGCGGATTCTGGGAAGGCGGCACGCATTGGAGCGAGGTGGTGGCCAACGACAGCTTAGGCTTTATAGATAAGGCGAGCCGGAAGGAGACTCCGTTCTTCATGTACCTCGCCTTCAGCGCGGCTCACGATCCGCGTCAGTCTCCCAAGGAATACGTGGACCGCTACCCGCTGGACCGCATCGAGATGCCGGAGAACTTTTTGCCCGAGTATCCCTATGCCGATCAGATCTGCGGCAAGAAGCTGCGCGACGAGAAGTTGGCTCCGTATCCCCGTACCGAATACTCGGTGAAGGTGAATCGCCAGGAGTACTTTGCTCTGATCACCCATATGGACGACCAGATCGGCCGTATCCTGGATGGCCTCGAGGAAGCGGGCGTATCCGAGAATACCTACATCGTTTTCACGGCCGACCATGGCCTGTCGGTGGGGCACCACGGATTGATTGGAAAGCAGAACATGTACGACGACAGCGTTCGGGTGCCGTTCTTTATCGTGGGACCGGATGTCGAGGCGGGACGTAAGATCGAGACGCCGATCTACCTGCAGGACGTGATGCCGACCGCATTGGAAGTGGCTGGTATCGAGAAGCCGGACTACGTCGATTTCAAGAGCGTGCTGCCTTTGCTGCGAGGCGAGGTGGAGAAAAGCTACGACGCGATTTACGGCTCCTACATTGACCGTCAGCGCATGGTTACGAAGGACGGATGGAAGCTGATCCATTATCCGACGGTTCCGAAGCTGCGGCTTTTCAACCTCGAAGAGGATCCCGAGGAGATGAACGACTTGGCGGAAAATCCGGAATACGCGAGCGTGTTGAAGCGGATGCGAAAGGAACTCGACGCGCTCAACCAGGAGCTCGGCGATCCGTACGAATTTTAGTCGCCCCATGAGACTGCCAGCCTTTCTCGCCCTGTGGTGCTTCGTTGCGACCTTGCTTTGGGGCGAGGGAGCGACGCAGGATCGGCCCAACGTTATTCTCATCTACGCCGACGACTTGGGAATCGGCATGTTGGGCTGCTATGGGCAGAAGATCGTGACGACTCCGAACATCGATCGGTTGGCGTCGGAAGGGATCAAGTTCAACAACTACTACGGGGGCGTCTTTTGCGCTTCGGCCCGCTGGTCTTTGCTGACGGGGATGCATGACGGTCGCATCGGCGGCTGGGGGCACAATCGAGGGGGGCTGCCGATCCCACGGGATTCAGGCAAAATGTCCGAGGAGGAATACCGGCGGCAGCAGGAAAAGCTGAAGGCGAACTCCAGTCCGATCGCCGACGACGAGGTGTTTCTGGCTCAGGTGGCACAGGCGGCGGGTTATACGACGGCTCAGTTCGGAAAGATCGACCACGGCTTCACGACCTGGAAGGAACGGGTCGAACGCTACGGTTGGGACCACCATGTCGGCTTTTACGATCACACCCGAGCCCATGGCTTCTATCCTCCCTACCTCTGGCGGGACGGGGAGCGCTTCGAACTGGCGGGAAACTACGATCCGCATTGCGGCAAGATGTCGGAAAAGGGCGACGAACCGGTGGGGTCGGGCGGGGAGACCTACTCGCAAAACGTATTCATCGAGGGGATACTTGAATTCATACGCGAACACAAGGAGGAGCCTTTCTTCATCTATCACCCGACCCAGCTGCCGCACGGTCCGGTCGCCATCCCTAAGCTGCATCCCGACTTCGCGGAGCATCCCAGCCTTTCCTTGGCTGAAAAGAAATACGCTTCCATGGTGAAGATGTTGGACGAGCATGTGGGCTTGATCCTGAAGGAACTCGAGGAGCAGGGCTTGGCGGAGAAGACGGCGGTATTCTTCGCTTCGGACAACGGTCACGAGCTCTATTACGGTCCCAAGCCTAACTATCCCACTCGCGCGCCGAACGGGGAGCGGACGAACCTAACCGACAAGAAATGGCGGACCTCGGAGCACGGAGACGTTTTTGACGGAGCGGGCGGAAGGGCAGGCTTGAAGCGTTCCGGCTACCAAGGCGGGATGCAATGTCCCCTGATCGTGAAGTGGCCCGGCCGGGTCGAGGCTGGGAGCGAAACGAGTGTATTGAGTTCCCACTACGACTTTATGGCGACGCTCGCGGAGATGGTGGGCGGCGAGGTTCCGCCCGGAAAGGACAGCGTTTCCTACTTGCCGACCTTGCTCGGGAAGGAGCAACGCGAGCTGCACGACTATATCGTGGTGAACAATCGCTTCAACAAGATGGCACGTTCCGCCTTGATAACGAAGGAAGGCTGGAAGCTCGTAGAAATCGATCGCGGCAAGGATCGTTTCCAGCTCTACGACCTGAATTCCGACAATTTGGAATTCGAGGACCTTGCGAGCCAGTATCCCGAACGTGTGCTAGAACTGAAAACGATCCTGCTGCGCGAGCTCGATTCGGAGCGTCCCGACTTGTAGGGCATCGATGGGACGGGGGATGAACACTATAATAAACGAAGTGATGAAAAGGAAAGCGAAGTTGTTTGGAGCGGTGGCAGGAATATGGTTTTGGGCGGCCGGAAGTTGGGCTGAGAGCGTTCCGCCCAACGTGGTTATCATATACGGCGACGACGTGGGCTACGGCGACGTGGGCGCCTACGGTTCGGAGCTGATTCCGACGCCTCATATCGACCAGCTCGCCGCCGAGGGCTTGCGCTTTACCGATGGGCATTGTTCCGCTGCAACCTGTACGCCGTCGCGCTATTCGCTGCTGACTGGGATTCACGGATTTCGGGATGGAGTGAGCATTCTCCCGCCCAACGCTCCGCTGAGCATCTCGACGGAGATCCTTACTTTGCCGAAACTGTTCCAGCAGGCCGGCTACGAAACGGGCGTGGTGGGCAAGTGGCACTTGGGAATTGGGCAAGCGGAAACGCCGACAGACTGGAACGGCGCGGTGAAGCCAGGGCCCTTGGAAATAGGATTCGTCTCGTCCTTCCTCTTGCCTTCCACCAACGATCGGGTGCCCTGCGTGTATTTGGATGGTCACTACGTGGTGGGGCTGGATCCCAAGGATCCGCTCTTCGTGGGGCGGACCCCCGAAGAGGTGAATCGTCCCGGGAGCACGGTTTATCCGGATGGGCGCCAGGATCGCTCCGCTATGACCTATTACCCGAGTACGCATGGGCATAACAACAGCGTGATCAACGGGATCGGAAGAATTGGATACATGGCTGGCGGGAAGTCCGCTCTTTGGGACGACGAAACCATGGCGGATCGCTTCGTGGACGAAGCGAAAGCGTTTATCGCCCGCAACAAAAGCCGCCCCTTCTTCCTGTATTTCGCTTCTCAGGACATCCATGTTCCGCGAGCGCCGCACCCACGTTTCCAAGGGGCGACGACGCTCGGCAAGCGGGGCGACGCGATGGTGCAGTTCGATTGGTCCACGGGAGCGATTATGGAGGCCCTCGAAGAACATGGCTTGGCCGACAATACGATCGTCATCTTTTCCAGCGACAACGGTCCGGTCTACGATGATGGATACGAGGACGGGACGAGCGTGTTCACCTCCGCGGAAGAGGCGGACGGCGGGCATGACGGTTCAGGCATCTTTCGGGGCGGCAAGTACCAGATCTACGAAGGCGGGACGCGGGTTCCGTTTATCATACGCTGGCCGGCTCGCATCAAGCCGGGCGTCTCGGATGCCTTGGTCAACCAGATCGATTTTCTGACGTCCTTCTCCCGCCTGCTGAAGCAGGATCTGCCCGCGGGCGAAGCTCGCGATAGCCGCGACACCTTGGATGCCTTTCTCGGCGAAGACTCTGTCGGCTTGCCGTACATGGTCGAAGAGGCGGGGCCATGGCGCCGCGCCTTGCGGGAGGGCGACTGGAAGTACATCGCTGCCGGAAAGGCCCACCCGAGGCGGGGGGCGCCGGCGCACGCGACGCTCTACAACCTCAAGTCCGATCCAGGCGAAGAGAACAATCTCATCGAAGAGTATCCGGAGAAGGCGGCCTCGATGGAGAAGCGCCTGAAGGAGTTGCTGGAAGGTCCGGGGGTACGTTTCTGAGTTTAGAGAAGGCCTTCTTGATCGGAGGAGAAAATGGAAAATGCGTATGTTTCGTTTTAAAAAGCTATTGGTTTGGGTAGGCCTTCTTTCCGCATTGGTTTCGGATGGATTCTGTGATTTCGATTACGAATACATAGGACCGGCCGTGCAGCAGGAGGGCATGCACGTTTGGGGCTCTTCGCCGGTGATCGGTCCGGACGGGAGGGTCCACCTGTATGTCGCTCAATGGCCGATGGATACGCGTCCAAATTTCAGCGGTTGGTACAAGGATTGCGAGATCGCCCATTACGTGGGAGATGCTCCGGAAGGGCCGTTCGAGTTTGTCTGCGTTGCGGTACCGGATGAAGGCGGGCTCTTTAATTCTCCGCACAATCCAACTGTCCAGAAGATAGACGACCAGTATGTTTTGTGCTTCATCGTAAACGAGAACAGCCAGCTGAAGAGCCAACGTATCGTCATGTATGTGGCTGACGACCTAGAGGATACCTGGCGGCCGGCGGCTGGCGCGGAGGCGGATGGCACGATCTTGAGGAAGTCTACGAATCCGACTGATTGGAATTATACGGCGCAGTTGGGCGTTTCCAATCCGACCTTGATAAAGCATGATGGAAAATACCTGTTGTACGATAAATCGGTTATTAAGACGGACCCTGCAGCCAAGCGCGGCCGCTATACCTACGGTGTTGCGATTTCGGATACGCTTGAAGGGCCTTACGCCCATTTTCCGGAACCAGTGACGGAGGTGGGCATGGGGATCGAGGATGCCTACGCGTTTAGCATGAACGATTCGGTTTATCTCATCAGCCGTGACTTCGGGAGCAAGAGAGGCTCTCACGGAGGCGGACTTCTGTGGAAATCCTCGGACGGCTTACGTTTTCCGAGCCGTGACGTAACTCGGTCCTTCGAGCACCTTTCGCACTACGTCGGCGAGGATACCTTGAGCGGCGCCACGGTGTATCGGGGCGATCTCAGCGGTCGCTTGGAGCGTCCTCAAGTCCTGATGGTAGACGGGAAGCCGGCCTACCTCTATGTGGCGACAGGGACGAACGCCACGCCGGGGCACGGGAGTTGTTCGCACGTTTTTCGGATCAAGGCTCGCGGGCAATGAGTGGCTCGGTCGAGTACGTTCCTCGGGCGTGCTCATTTCGTGGCCGCTTGCGCTTACCTACCTGTTCGTGTAGCTTCACCGATGGTGCCGAACTGGTGTAGTCTAGCGTCTACGAGTTTCTCGCTTTGGCGTCGTCGAGATGGACGGCGACATCTTCGCGGAACCGTTCCGTTCAGACCCTATTAACCCCTTTCTGGAAAATTATTCTATTATGGATCGCAGAACCTTTGTTCAACTTGCTGGCCTCGGCGCCTCTTCACTTATGGCGGGAGGCCTCTTCGGCTGTCGCCAGTCCTACGGAAACTCGGTTCCGAGCTTTCTCAAGGGGTACGAGTCGGGCTATCGTCAGGATCCGCTAGCAGGCACACTGGACTGGTTTCGCGACGCCAAGTTCGGTCTCTTCATCCACTATGGCCTGTACAGCTTGCTCGGCCGCGGGGAGTGGGTGCAGCTCTCCGAAAAGATACCGGTCAAGGAATACGAGAAGCTAAAGGACCGTTTCACGGCGGAGAACTTCGATACGGATTTCATCACCGACCTCGCCCTGGAAGCGGAGATGAAGTACTTGAACATCACCACTCGCCACCACGACTCGTTCTGCTTGTTCAACACCAAGACGACTGACTTCAACAGCGTCAATTCGCCCGCCAAGCGCGATTTGGTGGAAGAGCTGGCTACGGCTTGCGACAAGAAGGGCCTGGGCCTCTGCCTCTATTTCTCGCACGGCCGGGACTGGCGCCACCCGCATGCGCCCAACAACGACAATTGGGGCGGATACGCGCGGCCGAAGTACGATCCGAAGGATCCGTATTACAAATATGGAGACGAGCATGACTTGGACATTTATATTGCGTACATGCACGACCAGCTCACGGAGCTGCTGACGCAGTACGGTCCTGTGGCCAATATCTGGCTAGACGGGCACGCTACGCCCATGAGCGGCGATATCGATGCCTTCAGGATCGACGAGACCTACGCTTTGATTCGCAAGCTGCAGCCCGGAGCCATGATCTCCGCCAAGTGGGGCTACAATGGCGAAGAAGACTTTTACGCTCCCGAAATCCATTGGCTGAAGAAGCAGAAGGAGGAAGTTGAAAAGATGGTCGCTTCTGGAAAGCCGGTGGAAATCTGTACCGCGATCGCAGGCTGGGGCTACACCGCTAAGCACGACGGCAAGCACCGCGGCGTCGACTCGGTACTCGATAATCTGCGTTATGCCAACCAGTACAACGGTAACCTACTTTTGAATACAGCGCCTTTGCCGGACGGATCGATCGACAAGCAAGATATCGCCACCTTGCGCGAAGTCGGCAAGATCGTGCGCGAGTCTGGCTGGCCGAAGTGGGAGCAGTCGTAGCTGGCTCCGCACCTCGGTGAGGCGCCTGACAATAGGCAGCCGTTCTCGTCTAAGACTGTTCAAGGTTGGGAAATTCGCTATTCGGGCCGTTGGCCGCTATTATCGATTTAGAACCGAATCCTTTAGCTTTTGCTTAATGTTTGGATCCGCCTCGACCATTGCTTTGAGTGTTTCGATTAGCGGGGTAGGAGTCGAACGGTTTTGCGAGACAGCCATTGTAACGGTGATGAGTGCACCTCCTCTTACTTTTGGGTCTTCGAAACCGTCTAGCAAGGCTAGGATTCTGTCTTGATTGGCTTCTTTTGAAGCCAAACCTCTTGCAATGCTGTAAGCGGATCGAGAGCGGAGTTTGTCATCGGTCATGCTGTGGTAGTAATTCTCAGCGTCGTTAATGTTGGATCGCGCCCAAGATGACATTGTAGCACTCACTGCATTCGCTCTTGCTGATTCGTCTGGCGTATTTGTGGCCCAATCCATTGCCAGTTGTGGATTGGCTCTGGCGACTTCGTGAATCATGGATTGCATAAGTTTCGAGCTGCTATCGGCTGTAGAAACTTGGCTCATCATGTTCTCCATTTCGTTAGCCGTAACGCTACGGGCCCATGTTTTTGCGATCGATTCGAGGGATTCCTCCATGCCCGGTTGGTCGCGGTTCTCGATTGCGTAGGCGAAGGCTCCGGCCCCGTCGACCGCCGCCCAGCCTCCCATGAGCCCTTCCACCGCGTAGCGTGAGATCGTTGGATCCGAGATGGTCGCCATGAGCTGGTTGGGAGCGTCGGTCTCGTACCTTCCCCAGGTTTCGAAGATATCCTTAACGAGACTGCTCTTGTCGTGCGGGTTTTCCAAGGTGTTGGCGATCTCGAAGAGTTCTTCGTAGTTGCCGTGGAAGGACACGTCTCTGACCAGTGAGGAAAAGTGGCTGGCTCGCCGTCTGTCGTCCTTGATTTCCAACGACAGGTCGACCGCCAGTTGCAGGTCGTCTTTAGAAATCGCATTGAGCACGTTGTAAGTGGAGATGCCGTACATGGAACCGTTGTTGCTGATATCCATGACGGCGCCCCATGCTTCGATGGGTTGCGTTTCAGCCCATCCGGCTGCGGCAGCGGAAAGGTATCCCAGACGGTCGCGTCCCCTAAGGTTCTTGGCGTACTCGAAGGCTGCGAGTCCGTCCGACTTTCCCCAGCTCGAGAAAAACTGGCGCATGATGCCGTTTGTCTTGGGACCTGGAGGCAGGGCTTCGATCTCCGCCAGGAATAGGTGCGCGTTTTCGCTGTCGAGATCCTTGAAGTATTCTTTCAGGGCAGCCCAGCGGGCGTTGTAGTCGGGCGTCTCGAAGAGGTCGCTCAGGCTTGTCCGAGCGGCGGATTGGCCGGGATCCTCGTTCGGTAGGAGCGGGGCGGCGTTTTCGAGTCGTTGCGGATTCGAGAGCGCCGGTTCAGCGGAAGGTGTCTCGGATTCTGCGGGGGGCAGGTTTTGATGGGTCCCGAATTGGTACGCTCCGAGCGCTACCGCCGCGTAGGCGAGGCCGTGTATCAGTTTTTTCATACAGTCGAGGGATTCTTGAGGTAGGGGGCCTGAGATGTGAGGCTCCGTTATCAGTAGAATTCTCTACGCTGTAATGGAAGAAAAAGAGTGGGGCGAGTACGCTTACACTGGAAAATTTCGTGACGTTGTGACTCAGCGGGTCCTTTCCGACCCGCCTGGGAAAGGGGGGAGTGCCTCTCGCTATTCCCGGCCGAAGAGCAGGACTTGCATCTGGCGGGCGACGTCGGGGTTCTCGTAGAGAGCGCCGACCATGCCGGTATAGGTTTTGGCGAAGGTCTCGTTATGGGCGAGGTCGCCGAAAACGCTTTCCAGCTTGAGGAAGGAGAGGGGATCCGCGTCAGTGCCCTTGGCGGCCTGGTAGAGCTCCGCTTTCATGTCGTCGACGATGTCGAGCGCTACGCCATCCTTGTTCTTGCCGGTGTCGCTGTAGTAGCACCAGGCGGCAATGACCAGGGTTGCGTATTCGATGCTGCCACCTCGCTGCAGGTTTTCGCGGATGGTAGGGATGAGAAATTTGGGGAGCTTGGAAGAGCTTTCCAAGCAGATGCGGGAGAGCTTGTCCTTGATGTTGGGATTGCCGAAGCGTTCGATGAGGCAGTCCTTGTACTGGTCGAGGTCGATTCCAGGAACGGGGTCGAGCACGGGTGTGGCCTCGAAGTCCATGAAGCGGCTGAGGTAGGATTCGAAGAGCGGATCGGAAACGCAGCCGTCGATGGTCTGGTGCCCATGGATGGAGCCGAGCAATCCCAGTACTGAGTGTCCTGCGTTGAGCAGGCGGATCTTCATGGTTTCGTAAGGGGTGACGTCCGGTACGAATTGGGCTCCTGCCTTTTCCCAGGACGGTCGCCCGGCGCTGAACTTGTCTTCGATCACCCACTGGACGAAAGGTTCGCAGGTGACGGGCCATTCGTCTTCGATGCCGATCTTGGTATCCAGGAATTGAATATCCTCCGGCGTAGTGACCGGCGTGATACGATCGACCATGGCATTCGGGAAGGCAACGGAAGCGGCGATCCAGGAGGCGAGATCCTTGTCCTGCTTTTGGGCGAAGGTGAGCAGTACCTCGCGGGCGACGTTGCCGTTGTGCTGGATATTGTCGCAGGATTGCACGGTGAAGGGGGCGAGCCCCGCTTCGCGTCGCCGTTTGAGGGCGGCGGTGAGGAATCCGAATACGGTTTGCGGGCGGGACGGATTGGCTAGGTCGTTTTGGATGCCCGGGTTGGAGAAGTCGAATTCGCCGGTGGCCGGATTGAAGTTGTAGCCACCTTCGGTGATGGTGAGGGAGACGATCTTGGTGTCCGGGTGGGCCATCTTGGCGATGACGGCCTCGGGATCGTCGCAGCCGAGCAGGAAGTCGACGATGGAGCCGATGACGCGGTTCTCCACTTTGCCGTCCGGGTGCCTGACGATGAGGGTGTAGAGGTAGTCCTGCTGGGCGAGGACGTCGCCGATCTTGCGGTCCGCTTCGCGCAGGCCGACTCCGCAGATGCCCCAGTCCAGCGATTCGCCCGCGTTCATGAGCTCGTCGGTGTAGAAGGCTTGGTGGGAGCGGTGGAAGCCGCCGACGCCGACGTGTACGATGCCGGTCTTGACCTTGCTGCGATCGTAGCTCGGGCAGATGGCCCTGTTTTGAAGGAGGGAGAGATTCTTTTGCTTGAGAGCGATGGGCTCGTTCATAACGGGGTAGGGGCTCATGATGATTTTTGGTTGAGTGCTTTCAGGCGACGCAGGGCCCAGTAGGATGCGCCGAAGTAAAGAAGGGTGCAGACGAAGGCCCAGCGATAGAAGGTCTCGCGGTTGAATTCGTAGGCTTGTAGGTCCGGGCTGCCGAACATGGTCCATGCGGCGAGGCCGATCGTGGCCAGCAAGCTGGCGCGCGAAACGAAGCGTAGGGTCTTCGTAAGTGTCGACTTATCGGATACAGGGTCCGGTTCGGCGGCGGACTGGGCGGCTTGCTGTGCCGCGATGGATTCGTCGCGAATCCGAGCTTCTTCCTGCTCGACGGGATACTTCTGGTCGGCTCCGGACTTTTTGGCCAACACGGTGTAGAGGGCGATGGTAAAGATCCAAGTCGGGATGAACAGGTAGTAGAAGGAGATGAGGTCGAGGGCATTCAATCCGAAACCGAAGACGAGGCCTGCAATCCAGGAGGTGACTGCTGGGGCGCTGTGGGTCAGTTTTCGGTAGGAGACCCAGTAGCGGGTCAAGCCGATGCGAGGGAAGATCACGTGCTCGGCGAAGACGATGGCGCCTACGGGAACGACCAGCAGTCCGGCATAGGTCAGCATCGGTAGCATTTTTGTGAATACGAAGGGAAAGCAAGCGACCAATACGGTAACGATGCCGACTGCGAGGGTGGTCTTGCGGCGGGAGTGCTTGTGGAAGATGGCTTGGGCGGCGAGGCCGGCTCGGTAGAGGTTGGCGTTGGCGGTGGTCCAGCCCGCGACGATGACGATGACGAAGCCCGAAAGGCCGAGGGCGTGGAAAGCGACGTCGCCGGGGTCGAGCGTGGCGATGGAGGTTTTCAGGAAGACGGCGGTTCCTGCTCCCATGATGCCGGCGGCGATCCAGGCGATGTAATGGCCGAAGAGCATGCCGGAGGCGGTGCAGAGTCCGTAGGCGCTCTTCTTGGCGTAGCGAAAGAGAGCCATGTCGATCAAGCCGAAGTGGGTGATGGTATTGGCGGCCCAGGCGAAGCCGATGACTTCCAGCAGGCCGATGCCCGGCTCGCCAAAGACGTTGACCCCGGTCCAGATCGATTGGTCGCCGATGGCGATGAAGTCGTCCCAGCCTTGCAGCAAGGTGTAGCCCAGTACGCCTTCGGTGAGGCCCGGCATCATGACGAGGGCCCCGGCTGCGAACATGACGAATAGCCAGGGACCGCACAGTCCTGAAAATTCGGATACGGCGTTGAAGCCGTACATGGCGACGAGCACCACGATGATTCCGACAACCAGCACCACGCCTACGAAGGCGGCGCTGGTCGGGTACCAGCTAAGCTGGGCAGGGATGCCGAAGAGAAAGCGTACCGCCGTGGACGAGACGGTGATCATGGCGGCGGAGATGACGGTGAAGATGATGACGTTGGCCCAGTTGTAGAGCTTGGTCATGGAGTCGCCCGCGATCTTGTGCAGGTAAGTGTAGAGGCTGAGGCGGGTCTTGACCGCGATGGGGGCGGTGATGAGGGTCCAACTGGCGATGGCGAGCAAGTTGCCGATGAGGAGACCGAGGAGGATGTCGATGGTCTTGGCTCCGAGGGCGACGAAGGTGGCTCCGATGACGAACTCGGTGGCGGCCACGTGTTCGCCGGCGTAGAGGCCGAGGAAGTGTCGCCAGCCGTGCAGCTTGTGCTGCGGGATGGGGAGTTGTTCGGAGCTGACGTTAGCGATGGAAGGGGCCGACGCGCGGGGACTCGCGCTGGGGGGCGGGGCGGCAACTAGACTCATATCGATGTGAATTGGGGGTGGTTTTTCAGGGAAAATTGCAGGGGCAATTCGGGAGTGGCGCCTGGTTGGGTGCAGACGAAAGAGGCTACCTTGTTGGCAAATTCGTTGATGCGATGGAGCGGCCATTGGTGAAGGGCGCCCATGCAGATCGCGGCGGTGAAGGAGTCGCCGGCGCCTACCGAGTCGAAGGCGTCGCAGGGCAAGCCGGCGTGCTCGTCGCAATCGCTTTCGTCGAGCAGGATGCTGCCGTCGGCTCCGCGTGTGTAGACCAGAAGTTTTAGGTCGAAGCGGGAGCGAAGCTGTTCCAACTGTTCGACGACGCTGCCCTCGAGCTCGAAGTAGGCTGCCAGTGTAGGAAGTTCTTCGTCGCTCAGCTTAAGCGCGCTCGCTATCTGGAGGGAGCTTTCGAGCAACTCGCGGTCGTGGTAGGCTTGGCGCAGGTTGACGTCGAGGATCTTGAGCGAGCCTACCGGCATCAGCTCGAGGATTTCTCGGATGGTTCGACGCGAAGCGGCGGAACGCTGGCAAAGGGTGCCGAAGCAGGCGGCGTCGAGTCGGGCAGCCAAGGTCTCCAGGGATTTCGTAAGCGTGAGGTTATCCCACGCCACGTCCTTGACGATGTCGTAGGAGGGTTTGCCGTTGCTGTCTATGGTGACCTTTGCCTGACCGGTTGGGAGGCTGGGGTCCTGATCAATGTAGTAGGTGTTGACGTTGCGCAGGTCCAGTTCCCGGCACATGCGGAAGCCTAGGGCGTCGGCGCCTACGCGGCTGATCGGATAGGAGGTGGCTCCCAGCTGCGAGCAATGCCAAGCGAAGTTGGCCGGGGCCCCGCCGAGTTTCATGCGGTGGGGAAATACGTCCCATAGGAGCTCGCCGATACCGGCAACGGCGAAAGAAGGGGGAGTTTGGGTATTCATAAAATTCAAGGGGCGAGAGGGGGTGCGACGCTCTCTACGATGCTTCCAATTTCCCACAACGAGCAAAGTTGTAAACTTGTAACTTTACCTTAAAAAGTAATTAGGTTTACATTAAGGTAACAATAAACGCATGAGCTCCTCTAAACCAAGGTACTTACAGATTTACGACGAACTGAAGCGGAAGATTCAGGATCGAAGCTACGAGCCGGGGGATTTGCTGCCACCCGAGTCGCAGCTATGCGCGACCTATGGGACGTCCCGTCCGACCGTGGCGAAGGCGATCGCTCGGCTTTGCGAGGAAAAGCGGGTGACGCGGCGGGCAGGATTTGGCACGCTCGTGCTCGAGTCGCCGACCAAGGCGTTCAAGGTGGGGCTCTTGTTGCCGCAGCTGAAGCAAACGGAGATATTCGAACCGATTTGCGCCAGCATCGCAGCGACCGCGGTGGAGGATGAGGTGCGGATCGTTCGTCCCTTGGAGCTCGGAAGCGATCAGGACCCGAAGCTTCTGGCCGAGGTGCTGACGGAGCGTTTCATAGCGATGCAGGTAAACGGGGTTTTCTTCACGCCGGTGGAGCATGTTGAGGATCAGGAGCGCTTTAACCTAGGCATCATCGAGCGCCTGCAGGCTGCAGGTATCCAGGTCGTCTTGCTGGACCGGGACGTCTACCCCTGGCCGCGCCAGACGCCATTCGACTTGATCGGAATCGATAACATAGAGGCCGGGTACATCATGGCGGGTCACTTGATCGCGAATGGTTGCGAGCGCCTGGCATTCGTAGCGGAAGCGAACCCGGCCGCCACAGTGCAGCTAAGGGGAATTGGCGCCCGCGAGGCCATGCTGCAAAACGGGTTTAGCCCTCGGAGCCTCCAGAACGTGATCTTCGATCCGGCGAGGCCGGAGCTTGCGATGGAACAGTTGAGGAGCCAGAAGGCGACCGGCGTCGTTTGCGCGAACGACGTTACGGCTGCGGCCCTGCTGCGAACGATGATCGACAGCGGGGTTCGCGTACCGGAGGAAGTGCAAGTCTGCGGTTTCGACGACGTGCAGTACGCTTCCCTGCTCAGCGTGCCGCTTACCAGTTACCGGCAGCCCTGCGCGGATATCGGCAGGGTGGCCATGAAGACGATGGTGGTGCGTATCCAAAAGCCTTATGTACCCGCTAAACGAATTACCTTGAGAGGGAGTCTCGTGGCTCGGCGTTCAACGGTCGGGAGGGAAGCGGCAGGGTGACTTGCCTTTGGCGCGCGGCTGCCCCTTGGAGGCTTGTTGCCGCTGCCGTAGGAGCGCGTCGGAGTGAGCGATGGACGTATTTAGAAGTAGCCGCCCTTTTCTGTGATTTCGGTAGCGGTTTTGCCCGATTCCACCCATCCGAAAATCTTTTTCTCGTTTTCGCGGATCTCTTCGGCCCGCACTAGGATGTCGTAGGCTTTATCTCGGGGAATGCATAGAACGCCGTCGATGTCGCCCATGAGGATGTCGCCAGGCTTTATATCCACTTTTCCGATACGGATCGGAATTTGGTAATGCGTTATTAAGCAGCGTCCCAAAGACCCGTTGGGACTGCGGTTCTTGTAGTAGACGGGGAATTTCTTGGCGTTGATCTGGTGGGTGTCGCGTATGCAGCCGTCCACGCAGGCCGCTTTCACTTTTTTGGAAACGGCGGTTGCGGTCATGACCCCGCCCCACATGGTGGCTTCCTCGTCGCCGCTGGTGTCGTAGATGACGAAGGCGTCCTCGTGCATGGCTTCCAGCATCTTGGTGCGGAACTCCATTTCGCCCCGCACGAGCGTAGAGGGGGCGCTCTTGACAGTGAAAGCGATTCCCGCGACGGCTACGTCTTCGCGCAGCGGGCGAAGGTAGGAGGGAAGGGATTGGTCGAGAAGGCAGAACTCGCGCATGACATCGCTGATGGCCCCCGTGTAAAGTTGCTCGAACCGGGCGAGCAGCTCCTTTTCTGGGATCGGAAATACAGCCTTGGAAAGGCTTTCTCGATATTCGATTAGGGCTTCGAGATTCATCATCCCGACTTCTTTTTTGTATTGGTCAGTAGACATGGCGTTGTAATGCTTATGCGTTGTTGCCGGAGGTTGAATTGATTGTATCCAAAATCCCTTTCAGGTAGCCTGTCGCGAAAAGACGTCCCTGAGCGCCGTAGCCCGGGTCCTTGTTGTCCTCGCCGATCAGGGTAGGAACGTGATCGACGCGAATGGGCCCCTTGAACCCGAGACTGTGGTAAAGCTTGAGCAGGGCAGGCATATCGGTAGGTCCGTTGTCGTGGAAGGTTTCCCTGAAGTTGCTGGGGGTGCCGACGACATCGCGAAAGTGGAGGAAGAACAGTTTGTTCTTTTCTGAGAAGTAGCGGGCAAGTTCCGGAACGTTCGCTCCCATGGTGGTATAGCAGCCTTGGCAAAAGGTGACGCCGTGCGAGGAGCTATCGACCAGGTCGAGGGCCCGCTTGACGTTCTCTGGCGTTGAGAAGATGCGACCGATACCCCTCAGCGGGCTGACGGGAGGGTCGTCGGGGTGGAGTCCCATTTGTACCCCCGCCTCCTCGGCAACGGGCATGACGGCTCGGATGAAGTATTCATAGTTTTCCCACATGGCCGCTTCGGAAATCTCGCCCGCCTCGGTGAGGGGAAGTCCGTCGAGGTCCGCGGCGTTGAAGCCGCTTACCAGGGCGCCTCCGCGTTCGGCGATAGCATGTCGGGTGCGAAACCATCCGACCTGGGCCATAAAGTTGTAGCAAAGCAAGGGGATGCCCAGCTTGCCCATGTTTCGCAGCATTCTTTGGTAGGCCTCGATGTCCTCGTCTCGACCGGGCAGTCCTTGCTTGATGCGTTCCATGTCCATCTGGTCGCCTTCTAAGCCGTGAAGCTCAAGGCCACGCTCCGCGAATCTGTCCTGAGCTTCTTTGAGAACGGAGAAGTCGCTAGGAGCTGCGTTTCCAGTGAGCTTGGGATGCAGCTTTACGATGGCGCGCTGAACACCCATCTGCAGGGCGTAGTCCCAGCGGATGTCAGGGCGGGCGGGCAGGAAATCGACAATGTACATGATCGCTTCTTTTGGGGAGGGGCTAGCGAAGGGCTGCGGCGAGCTCGAGGGCGGATTGTTTCAGCTCCTCGCGGCAGCGCGGCAAGTTGCGTTCGGTAAGTTCGCCGCGCAAGGCGACGAGTGTCAGGGCAGACGGTGTCGAGTCTGTATCCAACTTGACGGATACAGTATCGATACTCAGGTAGTGTTCACCGATGCTTTTGCAGGACCCCGTTTTATGGAGCTCTTGCAGGCGCTTCTTGAGGGCTTTCGGCGTTTCGTGTTTCCAGCTGTCCTCTGGGATGCGTTCGATGAGCAGGTCTATTTCTTTTTTGGATAGCCCCGCCAGCAGGCAGGCCCCGGGAGATCCCCAGACAATTGGGAATCGCCCCCCGAGCGGAACGGATACGCTGAACGGCTTTCGCGGGTGCGAGGTTGCTACGATAATTTGTTCGAGTCCTTGTCGGAGGGAAAACTTTACGGTTAGCTCGAGGGACCGTGAAAGCCCGTCGAGAATCGGTTGGGCGATGCGGCGGTAACGAGTGAAGTCGTCAAGGTGGGTGAGCAGCGGTAGCATGCCGATGGAGAGGCGGTAACCTCCGCTCTCGTCGGCACGTATCCAATCGGCGGATTCAAGGGTCTTCAGGATCCGGTAGGTGGTCGGCTGGCTCGCCCCCAAGCGGCGCGCTAAAGCGCTGGAAGTGGTTTCGCCTGATTTTTCGGCAATCTCGTGTAGGATGCGGATCGCGTTCTCGACTGCGGGTACGTTCGGTTTATTCATAGTTGAATAACAAATATTCATGAGATCTTGACGGATGCTTTGAGTCAAGGTTTTAGTCGCTCCGGTTTTGCCCCCCAGTACCCCAAAAACCTTCCGCTTCGGCCATCGCAGGCCTGGGTATTGAGGAGAAAGGGACCGAGAGAGAGCCGATGAATTTACTCCTGAAATATCATGACTATAAAGGCACGCCCTTGTGCCCTTTTCGGCAAGGCGCTGTGTTTGGGCAGTCGCCTCGCATAGCTCGGCTGTTTTGCGGCGTTTCGCAAAATGGATACGGACGAGAGGCGCGAATTTAGATGAAAGTGAGGAACGAGTTTTTGGACGATCGGTTCTTGTTGCCGACTGATTTTGCGGTGGAGCTGTATGAAGGGCATGCCAAGGAGCTGCCCATCGTTGACTTCCATTGTCACCTCGATCCGGTGGAGGTCGCGGACAATGCCGTGGCTGAAGATATCGTTGAGCTCTGGATCGAAAAGGATCCTTACAAGTGGAGAGCGATGCGCATGAACGGGGTTCCAGAGGCCTTGGTCACCGGGACGGGCCAGCGCGCGGAGAAGATGGCAGCTTGGGCGGAGGTCTTGCCGCGGCTGTTGGGGAGCCCGCTCTACCAGTGGTCGATGCTGGAGCTGAAACGCTGTTACGGGATTGAGGAGGCGCTGCGACCGGAGAACGCCGCAGCGATTCGGGAAACTTGCAACGAGCGGCTTCGAGCGGGCGGTCTGGGGACCGGCGATATTCTGCGTCGATTCAAGGTAGAAACGCTTTGCACTTCCGACGCGTGGCTGGATGATTTGGCTCCGCACAAACGCTCGCGCGACCTTCGGCTGAGGCCCTCGTTGCGGGGCGATGCAGCCCTCGACCTGGAGTCGTCGAGCTATGGCGACTGGGCGAGTCGCGTTTGTTCGCTGGCTGGAGGCGAGAGCCCCAGTTTGGATGGATTGAAAGCGGGCTTAGCGGTTTTGATGGATCGATTTATTGAAGCGGGTTGCTGTCTTGCCGATCACGGCTTGAGCGATTTTCGGATTCAGTTGCAGGACGCCGCCAATCTCGAGGAGAGCTTCGCCAAGCTGCTGGCGGGCGAAGCGCTTGAGGAGGTGGATCGAGAGGCGTTGCATGGGCACCTGCTGCTGTATCTGTTCGAAGAATACAGCAAGCGAGGATGGACCTTGCAGTTGCATGTCGGAGCGTGTCGCTACACGAGCAGCCGACTCCGCGAACTCGCGGGTCCGGCTGGCGGATACGCGTGTATTGGCGATTCGGTTTCGGTGGCAGACCTGTGCCGACTGTTCGATTGTCTGGAAAAGCGAGGTGGCTTGCCCCGCGTGATTCTCTTTCCGATGAACCCTTCCGATTACGAGAAGTTTGCCACGGTGAGCGGTTCTTTCGTCGAAGGAGGGGTTGCCGCGAAGGTGCAGCTCGGCCCCGCTTGGTGGTATAATGACCACCTCGAGGGCATTCGACGTCAGCTGAAGGCCACGGCCCATCACGGTTTGCTCGGACGCTTCGTAGGCATGACGACCGATTCCCGGAGCGCCTTGTCTATGACGCGGCACGAGTATTTTCGCCGAACGTTCTGCGGTTTGTTAGGGGAATGGGCGGATCTTGGCCTCGTTCCCCGTGACGCGGCGAGCTTGGGAAGCGTGATCGAAGACGTGTGTTATGGGAACGCGGCTCAGCTGATGGCAGGAAACCCTGTCAGGGGCTAATTGAGCGAATTGAAGGTAGTTGAAAACCAACGACAGATAATTGTGAGAAACGATAGATTAGCAGGAAAAGTAGCGGTGGTGACCGGAGCCGGTGGGGTTTTGTGTTCGGCAATGGCCAAGGACCTGGCAGCCCAAGGGGCGGCGGTAGCGGCTCTCGGTCGGACGCGCGATAAGCTGGATCGCGTGGTCGGCGAGATCGAGAAGGCGGGCGGCAAGGCCATGGCCGTAGCTGTCGACGTAAACGATTTGCCTTCCTTGAAGGCAGCCCGACAGCAGGTGGCTGATTCCTTAGGCCCTTGCGATTTCCTGATCAATGGAGCCGGCGGAAATCAGGCGGAGGCCATCACCAGGACGAACGTCTTCGATCCTAAGGAGCTGGAGGATGAAGCGACCAAAGGCTTTTTCAACCTGGACATGGTTGCTTTCCACAGCGTGGTGGAGACGAACATTATGGGAACGGTAAAACCTTGTCAGGTTTTCGGGGTTGATATGGCGCGGAAGGGGCGGGGAGCGATTATCAATTTCGCTTCCATGAACAGCTACCGTCCCTTGACCCGCGTCGGCGCTTATGGCTCCGCCAAGGCTGCTATTCAGAACTTCACCCAATGGCTGGCGGCCTACCTCGCTCCGGCGGGCGTTCGCGTGAACGGGATCGCTCCCGGCTTTTTCGTGAACGACCGCAGCCGCAAGATCCTGTTCAACGAAGATGGAAGCCCGAGCGATCGCGGGGAGCAAGTGCTGCATCATACGCCGATGAAAAGCTTTGGCGAAGCGCAGCAGCTGCTCGGTTGCATGAATTGGCTGATCGATGACGAAGCCGCCTCCTTCGTGACGGGGATCACGGTGCCGGTAGATGGTGGCTTTCTTTCCAGTTCTGGGTTGTAGGAAAAACTGAATACAGGTTTACCGCTTTCTACTGCATGCACCTCGTCACTCTCGACTATATATTATTGCTTGCCTACCTGCTCTTGATGGCGGGGATCGGGCTGTTTTTCGGCTGGTTCATCAAAGATGTGGGAAGCTACCTGAAAGGTGGGAACACGATTCCCTGGGCGGTTTCAGGCATCAGCAATTTCATGTCGATGTTCAGCACCTTCGTGTTTGTGGCCTATGCGGGGGTGGCCTACGAGCATGGCTTGATTGCGATCGTCGTATTCTGGAGCACGGTTCCGGCTTGCTTGGTGGCGGGTAAGGTCTTTGCGGCGCGTTGGCGAAGGGCCCAGCTGACGACGCCTATCGAGTATTTGGAAAAGCGCTACAGCGTTGCGGTACGTCAAATGTATTCGTGGCTGGGACTGCTGAAGCGTTTTCTAGACAATGCGGTGCGTCTTTACGCTTCGGGCCTCTTTCTGGCGACGGTGACGCCTATGAGCATTACGGAAGCCATCGTGATTTCCGGGGCAATGATCACGGTGTTTACGATGATCGGGGGACTGTGGGCGGTAACCGTTATGGATACGATCCAGTTTATCGTTTTGCTTTTCGCGACCTTGATCCTGTTGCCCTTGTCCTTGGTGGAAGTGGGCGGGATTTCGGCAATCGCCGCTCGAGAGCCCGAGTTGCTCAATTGGTTTAATGGCCCGAAGGGGGCGCCGCTGTGGTTGATCGTCTACTACTTGATGATCACTTTGAAGTACAACGAGAACTGGGCGTTCGTGCAGCGGCTCTATTCGGTACGCGACGAGGGCGCCGCGAAGAAGGTCGCTTACTGTAGCGCGTTTCTGTTCGTGGTGACGCCGGCCATCTTCCTGCTGCCGGCGGTAGCGGCGCGGGTGCTGATCCCCGACTTGGGCGACGCGGAGCAATCCTACGTGGCGCTTTGCAGCTTGCTGCTTCCAGCGGGCATGATGGGGCTAATGATCGCGAGCATGTTTTCCGCAACGATGTCGGCCTTGAACTCGGAGTTCAACGTGATGGCGGGGGTGTTGACCAATGACGTGTTCAAGCGCTTCGTAGCGCCAGCCAGCGACGATCGCGCCTTGTTCCTTTTCGCTCGCTTCGCCACCATCGCGGTTGGGGTTCTCATCACCCTGGGAGCCATCTTCGTGGGTACCTTTGGCGGCGCGTTTGAAGCGAACAAGATCTTTACGGGCATCCTGGCGATTCCACTGGCGGTGCCGATGTTGCTGGGGCTGTTGATGCGGCGGGCGAACGCGGCGGCGGCCTTTCTGGTGGTTATTGGCGGAGCGAGCGTCTCTCTGCTGTTGAATCTCAACGGCTGGTTTGCCTGGGAGGTGTCGACCTTGATCACCATCGTCTTGTGCGTCGGCCTCTATCTCGTATGCGATCGGATAACGCAGCGTAGGGCTGCGGAGGTGGATCGCTTCTTTG
This sequence comes from Pelagicoccus sp. SDUM812005, assembly GCF_031127875.1. Taxonomy (GTDB): domain Bacteria; phylum Verrucomicrobiota; class Verrucomicrobiia; order Opitutales; family Opitutaceae; genus Pelagicoccus. The sequence continues at coordinate 65,889 of NZ_JARXIA010000010.1, forward strand.
AAACGATTGAAACGCCCTTGAGCGAGGAGAGCATTCCTAGAATCGACGCAGGGTTTCGAAAGGCCTTGTACAAGCTGTTTGGCTTATCCCTGGTCGTAGCGGGAGCTTTCTTCGTGCTTGTCAGCGTTTTTTCGATACGGGAATTGAGTGGTCAACTCGCGCTGACGAGCGGTCTCCTGTGCGGAGCTGGAGGCGCTTGGGCGATTTGGCGAAGCGGCAAAACAGCGAAGCCCTCCTGAAGGAACGATTTGAATTTATGAATACAGGAAAAACGAATTCGTTTACGAGGAGAGCTGTTTCGGCGCTCGCCTTGACCGCTTTGTGGGCGGGCTCAGGTCGCGTTTCTGCATCGGAAGGAGAGGAGGCGTTTTCGGAGGTCAGGCGCGATGTGGCGTACAGCGCTGCTTCCGAGCGGACCGCTTTGGATTTGTATTATCCGATCGAAGCGACAGCGGCACCCAAGGCGACTCACATCTACATTCACGGAGGCGGCTGGGTAAATGGGTCGAAGAGCTTGGGGAATGGATTTTCGCGCAAGGTCTTCGAAGGCTTATCGGAAGCCGGTTTTCTGGGCGTTTCGGTGGGGTATCGACTCGTTGACGAAGATAAGGGTTTGTTTATCAAAGATTGCGCGACCGACTGCTTCGACGCGTTGAGGTACCTGAAGCTGCATCACGAGGAGCTGGGGATCGATCTCGACCGGGTCTACATCTGGGGAAGTTCGGCGGGCGCTCACTTAGCCTTGCTCGGAGCGAACGCCCCTAATGCCACCTTTCCTGGCTTGCTGGCGAGCGACATCCCTTCCATGGACGCGGTGATCGCGGTCTATCCGCCGACGGATATGCCTGCCTACGAGGACATTTCTGTTTTGAAGAATGGAAAGCTCAGGGATCTAAGCCAACGGATCGGCGCAAGCTCTGAAGAAGATCCCGTGGTATATTCGGTGATCAGTCCGCTGGCCCACCTCACCCAGGACGATCCGCCTGCTCTCCTTATTCACGGCACGAACGACCTGACCGTGAACATCGAGCATTCCTACCGATACCTGGCGAAGAGCAGAAGCTTGGAAGTTCCCTGCGAGTTGGTGGAGGTTCCCGGCGGTGGTCATGGCGGAAAGCTGTTTGCGGAAGGACGCCGCCCCTCTCAGGATGAGGTCGTTTCCCGCATGCTACGGTTTTTGATCGCTCATGCTGAGGACTGATCGATAGGGGGGGGGCTAGAAGTCAGTCCGAATCGCGGGTGAGGGCCGGGAGGATGGGGTTCTCGATTTCCCAAAGGCCAAGGGTCGGGTGGCGGAGCTTCCAGTGTCCGGTATCCGTTTTTTCGATGCGCCAAGGGGCTCCGTCCTCCTTGTCTTTTCCCGCCCAGAATAGGACCGCGAAGGTGGTTTTGCCTTCGATGGGCTCGGAAGCGAGCACTGGCGTTACGTGGTAATCGCTCTTGAGGTGGAGGCGGGGACTGGAGTCGTCGAGGCGCTGGTCCCATTGGACTTGGGCGAAGCCGGATACGTTTTGGATGGCGCTGTAGGATTCGCCGTCTCCAGTTAGGGCGTATCCAGTATTTTGCGACTGTTTTTCGAAGTCGGTTTGGTCGGAGCCGATCGCGAAGGAGCCGTGGTAGAAGCGGGCGGGGACGAACGTCTCGGCTCGGTGGATGGCCAGGGTCCATTCTCCCTTGAGGAAAAGATCGGTACGCATGGGGGCGTTGAACTCGATCTTGTCGCCTCGCTTGCCAAGGGCGTAGCTATAGGCGAGGTGATCGGCTTCGGCGATGAGCGGGATGGTGGCGCGACGGCCGAAGCGCGTCTGGTGGCCTTCGGGTACGGCCGTGATTTGGGCGTCGAGCGGATAGAGGTCGAAGTCGTCGGCAAGGAGGAAGCCGAGTCCGGTGCGATAGGCGAGCTTGGACCATTTCCATTCGCCGTAGCGGCGTCCTCCGTTGCGGGAAACCATGGAACCGGCGTTGTAGAGTCCGACTTCTCCGTCGAGCCCTTGCAGCACGAAGCGCGGGGCTTCGATGACGTGCGTGAAGTTGTCGCGCTCCGCTGGATACGGCTTTTCGGAATCGGTCCAGAATGCGTGCTCGGGAGGAAGGGTGAGCATAAGCAAACCTTTGGAGGCCCAGTAGGGGGAACCGGGACAAATATAGGGTTCGACGACGCCGAGGTATTCGTCGGTCCAGCCCATGGAGAGGGTGCCTTGTTCCTGGGCGATGGGGTGGCTGAGGAAAAACTCTAGGTTTTTGCGGCAGAGCCGTCGCATTTCGCCGTAGGGGATGGCTTCGAGTCCGACTTGCGGGGCGACGCCGAAGACGCTGAGGCTGTTGAAGCGATAGGTGATGGAGCGTCCGTAGGGGAGGTGTTCGCCGCTGGCCGCGAAGAAGTGGGCATAGTCGGGGATGAACTCCTTCGACCAGGCCATCCAGCGTTCGGCTCGCTGCGGATTGGTGTGCCCAAATTTCCACGACCACCAGAGTCCGTAGGTGTGGAAGGCGAAGGCGTTGTAGTGGTCGTAGCCTTCGTTGGTGCCGTCCTTGAACCAGCCGCCCGCTACGTGCATGCCTTCCAGGAGCTCGAACATGAAGTCGATGGCGGCTTGGTCGCCCGGCTCCTCGTAGTCGACGGAACGGAGAAACTCCAGGGTGAGCACGGCGAAGTAGAGGTGATTGTTCCAGTAGCGGGCGTTGCCGCGGATTTCTCCCAGCCACGCGGCGACCTGTCGCTTTTCGGCCTCGCTGAGCGGATCCCAGACCCATTCGCGGGCGACGGTGAGGGACATGGTGAGGATGGACATCTCCACGCCGTGCTGGTGGTAGTTGACGAGGTGTCCCCAGTAGGCGGGGTGCTCCGGGTCGGTGCCGTTGAGCATGGCGGAGCGGAACCAGCGGGCTACCTGCTCGCGCGTGAAGTCGTGGGTTCGCTGGTCTTGGGGGATGGCTTCCATTTGCAGCCAGAGGGCCAGCAGGAGGCTCGGGCGCGTGAAGGCTTCCAGTTCGTCGGCCATCTTGCCGTGGTCGCTGGGCCGACCCTCGAGTGGGAAGTTGGAGCGGTTGACGTCCATCAGCGGGACCAGAGGGGCGACAAGGTCCTCGGTCATCAAGCCGAACGCGACGTAAGGCTCCGGCAGGGCCTTGTCGGAGGCGGAAACAGGGAACGCGGCAAGGGCGAAGCCAAGCAAGGCGGCGGCGAAACGGGGTAAACTCATAATTATAAGTTGCAGGTGGATTCGTCGCATTGCAACTGCTGCGGACCGACTGGGGCTAGGTTACCAGATTAAGCAGAAGAGAATTTGTTCGGGGCGAGGGCTTCTCGCTTATCTTCGAAGCTTTGACGGCCAAAAGGCTATGTATTCACCCCGACCTGACGCGGATCCGAAGATCGCGGGCAGGCTGCAACAAACCAAAGCGCAATGAAGGTTCCCTTCGAACGAAACCAAGGACTCGGAATTATCCGTAAAATCGGACTTTATACAATGGCTGCCTTTGCGGTCGCTTGGGCGTTTCCAGCGACGGCGGCGGTGAAGGTGGAGTCGCTGGAGGAGCTTTTGCCGTATCTCGACGACGACGGCGTGGAGGTCGTGATGGCCCCTGGCACCTATCGCATTTCCACGAAGGACATTAAGAAGAAGCGCTTCGGCGTCCTGGATTTCGAGAAGCGGGCTTATATCCTGCTGCCCTTCGAGGGCAATGGCAGCACCTATGACTTTACCGGGGTGACGCTTGAGGTGGAGACCGGCATTTTTAAGATGTTCGGCAACAAGCGGGTGCACGAGCTGGTGGTGACCGGTAGCGAGAACGTGCTGAAGAACCTGACCATGGTCGACGTGGGATCGGTTTACGATCGCCCCAACAAGGGAGCGCTCAACGTATGCATGGACGGGCGCGACAACCGGATCGAGGGCTTCCACATCAGCTCGAAGGGGTCCTATCCCTACGGATACGGAGACGCTTTCGGCAAGGGCGGGAACAGCACCATTCCGCACGCCAAGCACTCCTCCTTTTTGGTGCGCGGATTGCGCAACCATGCCAAGAACTGCACGATCATCCACCGCACCTACGGGCATGCCATTTTCATGCAGGCGGCCAGCTATCCGACGATCGAAGGGTGCTACGTGGAAGGCGAAGTTCGCAAGACCGACGACATGTTGGCCGAGACATCGGGCCCTGCTTACGACATCGATTTCATGACGGTTTGGGGCTACCGCCTGCCGCCGGGTTACATGCTCAGCCTAGGCGAGGCCGGAATCCGCGCCTACGATGGCGGCACGACTATCGTGGACGGCGAGATCTTCAAGCGCGGGACCGACAATCCTACGATTCTCAACTGCACCGTTAAGTTCATGCGTACCGGAGTGACCATCGCCCATGCGACGGGACGCAAGTACGTGGAAGGTTGCGTGGCCATCGCTTGCGAGAACGGTTTTTCGCTGGGAACGGGAGGCGAAGTGGTCGATTGCAGCGCCGACTGCGCCTACGGGCCCGTTTACGCCAGCACCTATGAGCGCGACAAGGCCTACGACGCTGACATCACGATCTTGCCCGCCACGGTTCCCTACTACAATGGAAGCAAGAGCGTTGCCTACATCGGCGGTAGTGGCCATACCATTACATTGCGCGGAGCCGCTGAAGCGGTGGAGCAGGGCCTGGCGATCAAGGTGGGCGGCGATAAGGGCAATATCCGTTTGCTGAACGGAAACCTGCCTAACCAAAACAATTTCAAGGCATCCGACTTCGAGTTGAACAATCAGACCGAGTACCCCGTGCTGCTCACGGAAAAGAGCTCTGGCGTTACCGTTCGCTCCAAGGGTGAGGTGCAGGACCTGGGTGTCGGAAATACCGTAGTGCGCGACTGAATCTGTATTCGTTTACTGGTGACTCGAGGCGAGGCGATTGATGTCTGCGGCCTCGAGGATTCTGGGTCCTGATCCGACCCGAGCGAGCTGCAGCATCGCCTGGCCAACGGTGCGCGTGCTGCAAATCGCGTTCGGGAATAGCTTTTTCAAAAGGGGATAAGCGAACCCCAGCGCTGCGTACGGCAGGCGATACAGAGCTGTTTTCGATTTGATGCCGTCGAGCGGCTGGATGTAGCCGGGACGCAGGGAGTGGGCGGACTTGAACCCAAGCTTCAAAAGGCTGTTCTCAAGCTTTCCGCGAACGCGGGCCCACATGATTTTGCCGGACTCGGTGGAGTCCGCTCCTTGACCGCTGACGTAGACGAAGTTCAGCTCCGGATTTTGCGGGAGAAGGCCTTTCGCAATGGTTAGGGTCAGGTCGTAGGTCAGGCGCTTGTATTCAGATTCTGATTTTCCGAAAGAAGTCGTGCCGATACAGAAGAAGCAGGCGTCGAATCCTGTTATCTGCGGAGCAATCGTATCGTGGTCGAATAAATCTCCGACGATCAGGTTGCTGACCTTGGCGTTGGCGGATTCGACAGTGCGACGGCCCACGCAAAGGATTTCGTTCACGTCGGAGGCATGTATCGCTTCCCTGAGTACGCCTTGGCCCACCATGCCCGTGGCCCCGTAGATTAGGATTTTCATTGCTTCAGCATATGCCTCTCGATTGCCGAGGCAAGGAGGGGCGACGGATCGGGCTTAGTGGATGGTTCAAGGCGTTTGCGGACTGACTACAATTCCCAGCTCGTTGAGGTCTTTTCTTCGGAAACGGTCCAGAGCTGCGCGGCCATGTCCCGGTCGAGGGCGACTTCGTCTAACTGGCACTTGCCGACGGGACCGACTGTATCTGCCCGTTTGGTGGGACCGTAAAGGCTTTGCGACTCAACTCTTTCGTCCGCGGCGCACATTACTTCCGGCCAGGATCCGCGCTCGGCGGATTGGGCGATGAAGCGAGAGAGCACGGACCAGAGGACTTTGTTGAAAGCGCTGGCGGTGTCTTGCAGCAGGTTCGTGCGGGAGGCTCCGGGGTGGCAGACCTGCACGACGACCTGCTTGCCGGACGCTTGGATGCGGCGCTGCAGCTCGTAAGCGAACATCATCTGGGCGAGCTTGCTTTGGGCATAGGCGTTCCAAGCGCTGTATTTTTTGTCGAAGTTGAGATCGTCGAACTGGATTTTCTTTAGCCCCATTTTGTAGGCGTTGCTGCCCACCACTACGATTCTACCTTTTGACTCCTCGATTCTCTGGAAGAGAAGCCTGCAAAGAAGGAAATGGGCGAAGTGGTTGACTCCGAGCTGGCTTTCGAAGCCGTCCACGGTGATTTCCTGCTTGGCGACTTGAGCGATAGCGGCATTGCAGATGAGGCCGTCGATGCGAGCGACCGTCTCAAGCGCCTCCGCTGCGGCTTCCCGCACCGACTCGAGAACCGCGAGATCCATGCGAATGAAGGTAACCGCTGCGTCGCTGCCGTATTCTTGTTTCAGGGCGTTGATGGCGGCGGCTGATTTTTCGGCGTTGCGGTTAAGCATAACGACCCTCGCTCCCTTCGAGAGGAGAATGCGGGTCGCCTCGAATCCAGCTCCTGCAGTGGCGCCGGTGATAACGTACGTTTTGCCGGCGAGGGAGCCGAGTTGTTCTGGTGTCCAGCCTGTCGGGCCAAATTTGTTGTTTTTCATTTCGATGATTGGATTCTTGCCATCCTCGGACGGCTTAGTTGCCTGTTTTGACTATAACTGTCGCTAGAGATAATAACTAGGCGTGATAATCTCGAAGATATGCCTATTTGTATCGAAGGCTTGTTTCTCCGTATGCTTGCGGCTAGGTTCCGATCATCATCAAGGAACAAATAAAACGACTCATAGAAAGCCAGGTCAGCGAGGAGGGCCTGGTGGAATCCGGGGTGAAGGGAGTGCAGCTTTTCCGGGTTACGCAGCCCATTCGCTGCGCTCCAGCGGTCTACGAGCCCAGCGTGGTGGCGATCGTGAGCGGAGCTAAGGAAGCGGTCCTAGATGGAAAGAGGCATGTGTATGGAAGCGATCAATACATGTGCTGTTCCCTTTCGATGCCTGTGGAGGCTGGTACGCCAGAAGCTTCTCCGGATAATCCGCTCTTAGGAGTCTACATCGCCTTGGACAGTCGGGTGATGACCCAACTGGCAATCGAGCTTGAGAACGTCGCTGGTGTGGCTCGTCCTGCGCGGGCCGGCCCTCTACCGCAGGGGGTGGCCCTCGCTGCTTGGGACGAAGCGTTTGCGGACAGTCTCTTGCGACTGCTGCAAATCTGTAACCATCCGACTGATACAACGATACTGGGAGAGGGACGACTTCGGGAGCTCTACTACGCTGTACTTAAAGGAGAAGCGGGGGATTCTGCCCGGCGGGCGTTCGGAGTGGGCAACGAAATCGCTCGAGCAATTGACTATTTGTCGTCGCGCTTGGAGGAGCCGGTTAGCATTGAGGCGATGGTCTCGCGGCTCGGAATGAGCCGGGCCGTGTTTCATCGGAAATTCAAGCAGGCAACAACGATGTCGCCCATTCAGTTCGTGAAGTCCATGCGGCTGAACCGCGCCGCCATGAAGATGGTCGCCGGAACGTCGGTGAGCGAAGCGGCCTTGAGCGTGGGCTACGAGAGTTCTTCCCAATTCAGTCGAGAATTTAAACGCCTGTACGGAAAGTCGCCCCGACAGTGGAGCCAGTCGAATCGCTAAAGCTAGCATGAAGCCTTAACGGCTAAAGCAGGTGTTGAGACGGTGGCGGGATTGTTAGGAGTCGCTGCCGGATTGGTCGGGGTACTTCTTGCTGAAGTGTTTGATCCGCTCCGTCCAGGCTCTCGTTTCGAGCGGGGTGACCTTCGTTTCACGAGCCCAGCGCTTCCAATCCTTTTCCAGTTGCTTGGCGATTTCGGGATGGGTGCGGATGAGGTCGTTTTGCTCGAAGGGGTCGCTGGCCAGGTCGTAGAGCTCCCAGGGTTCGTCGAGGTGGCGTGAGACGAGCTTCCAATTGTCGGAGATGATGGCTCGGCTGGTTTGGTGCTCGAAGTAGAAGTTGCGGGCGGCGATTTGTTCGTTCTCGAATGTCGGCAGGAGGCTGAGTCCGTCCGGCTCGGGGATGGGTTGGCCTTTGAACGTATCGAGCGGGTCGATACCGATTGCGTCCAGAATCGTGGGGGCGATGTCGATGATATGCGACTGGTTGGCGCGCAGCTCCCCTTGGTGGGCGGAAAGCTGGTCGGGCCAGTGGATGATAAGGGGAGAGCTGATGCCGCCGTTCAGGGTCCACTTCTTGTAGCTGCGGTAAGGGGTGTTGCTGAGGTCGGCAGCGAGCTGGGAGATGAATCCGCCTTCGCGGGTGGCTCCGTTGTCGCTGAGGTAGAGGATGAGAGTGTTGTCCAGCTGGCCCTTTTTTCCCAAGGTTTCGACGAGTTGCCCGATGCCGTCGTCCATGATCTCGATCATGGCGGCGTAGGTTGCCATTTCGGTGATCCATTTTTCCTGTTGGGCGGGAGTGAGGTCCGTCCAGGCGGGACGTCCGTTTTCGTAGGCTTGGGGATGAGAGGGCAGCGATTGCTGGGGCGGAACAATGCCGAGGGCTTGCATGTTTTCGAAGCGGCGTTGGCGGAGGACGTCGTAGCCGACTTCGTAGCGGGCGCGGCAGCGCTCGATGCGGTCTTGGGGCGCTTGCAGCGGGCGGTGCGGGGCGTAGTGGGCGACGTAGAGAAAGAGGGGCGCTTGGGCGAAGTCGTGGGTTTCGATGTAGCCGGTGGCCGCCTCGGTGATGGCGTCGGTATAGTACCAGTCCTTCGGTAGCGAGTTTTTGGATACCCAAGTCGTTCCGTCGAGCACGTCGTTGCCCGGCTTGTAGGATGCTCCGCCGGTAAGTTTTCCGTAGAACTTGTCGAAGCCGCGATCGGTCGGCCAGGTGCCGTTCGGTTTGGCGCTTCCTTTTTGTTTGTTGTAGCTGCCGTCGAGGGTGAGGTGCCATTTGCCCGCCATGTAGGTTTTGTATCCGTTTTGCTGTAGCGTTTCGGCGAGGGTCGGGTAGCTGGTCGAGAGTTGTCCGCGATAGCCCTCGCGGTGCTCGTCCACGGCGGTCATCCAGCCCATGCCGACGCTGTGCTGGTGTCGGCCGGTGAGCAGGGCGGCGCGGCTGGGGCAGCAGCGGCCCGTGTTTTTGAATTGGGTATAGCGGAGGCCGTTTTGGGCGAGCCGGTCGAGATGGGGCGTTTGGATTTCGCTCCCCCAGGATCCGAGGTCCGAGTAGCCCATGTCGTCCGCCATGATCAGCAGGATGTTCGGCTTATCGGCAGCGTTTGCCCGGGCGAGCAAGCAAAGGAGAAAGAGGCAGGCAACGAGGGAGCGAGTCATCTAAGGCTTGGCGGTAACGATGAGGTTGTCGAAGGCCCAGCCTGCTACGACTTGGTCGAGGCCGGTGTGGAAGCGAATGGAGGCGAGGTCGCCGGCTCCTCCTTGCTGGGAGAGGCCTGGGATGCTCTGGGGCTGGAGAGCGATGCCCTTCGGCCAGAAGGCGTCCGACTTGATGAAGAAACCGTCCGGTAGCAAAGCTAGGGTTACGTTGGTTTGGGCCCGTTTCAGGTCTTTCCAGGTTTTGCCTTTGGCGTTGATCGCGGCGAAATTGAACTTGGGAGCCCGCGGCTGCACAGAATCGGGAAAGGGCGTGATGTCCGCGATCTTCAAGGTAGCAGGATCCTTGTCGCCGATGTAGTAGCCGAGGGTGCGGGCGTACTGCTTCCCGTCTGCCAGCTTTCCTCCTTCTACGAGCGCGAGTGTGAGAATGGGGGTATCCTTGCTGTCATAGAAACTTAGATACATCGACTTGGGGCCGACGGTGCGATTGACTGCTGCGTCGAATCTGACGATGGGCGTTTGTGCGAGCGAAATGGGGGCTTCCAATTCGGCGACGAGGTCGAAGCCTTGGCGAAGGCCAACCGGGCCGGCGTCGAGGTGGAGAGCTCCGGTGCCATCGAAACTCGGGCCGATGCGTACGGCGTCGTTCTTGGCTTGGTTTTTGGGATCGAAGAAACGCCATGAGCCTTCGGGGCTGCCGTTTTTCGAGTTGAGGGCTTTAAGCGCCGCTTTGCCGCTTACGGCTTTTTTGTGGTTGAAGAGCCCAACCAGTTGCGGCTCGGCGAAAAGGGAACCAGCAAGGGTCAGGGATGAGATAAAGATAGCGAGCGTTTTGGGGAGGGGCATTGGAACTGGGGGGTAGTTGATTATTGTGGGAAGCGGCCTCAGGACGCAATCTCGGTCAGATCGCGGCCCGAGGCTGCTTCCCACTTTCTTAAAATCTATTTTTCGAAGGGCGATATGCTGAAGCTGTATTGGTAGTCGATCCAAGGCAGCGTGTATTTGGTCAGTGGAGACGCTCCCCAGGAGTTTGTGCCGCCGACGCCGCGCTGGCGGTAGTCAACGTTCAAGAAGAGGCGGTCTTGCTCCTCGATTTGGTAGGGATGGAGCTGCTGCTTTTTTAGCGAGTCCATATCGTCCTTGTCCTGGTAGGTGGCGGAGAAGGCGATGAGCTTTTCGCCTTCGAAGCGGAGGCCTTTTCCATTTGAGGGGTTGTAGACGGAGAGGTGGCGAACGTCCGTTCTGTATCCATTTTCTTGGGGCCGGATGTAGTCGAATCCCAGTTCGTGGACGGGCAGGCTGTAGGCGCCCACCGGAGCGGAGGAAGCGCGGTCGATGTAGTTCTCGTGCGGCCCGCGACCGAACCAGTCGACTTGGGCGAGTTCCTTCTTCAGTTCGAAGAGGGTGCCGAAGCGGGGGAGTTCGGAGCGCTGCTTGTGGGGAGCGGCGTAGAAGTAGCAGTCGACGTCCACGGATCCGTTCGGATGGATGGTGTAGGTGGTGAAGTAGCGGCTTTCGATGTCGGGCAGGGCATGTTCGACCTTCACGACCGCGGTGCCGGCGTCGGTCTTTTCGGCGGAGATGCTAGCGAGCTTGAGGTTCTTGCCTGCGTTTTGCCAGACGGCGGCCTTCTTCTGGTAGCCTTCGCCGAAGTCGTTGTCGGTGGGGGCGCGCCAGAAGTCGGGGCGCGGGGCGGCCTCGAGGAACTCGTAGTTGTCGTACTTGAGCGAGTTCATTTGGCCGGTTTTGCGGTTGAAGCGGATGGCGAAGCCGTCTCCTTTGGCGACGATGCGTTGCTTGTTTTGCTGGAGGGTGAGGCTGCCAGCTATCGTTTCTTCGGGAGCGGGCGTTTCCAGCTGCGGCAAGCGGATCTGTTCCCAGGCGACGGTGTGCCCGGCTGGAACGAAATCGGTGCTGCTTTTGCTGAGGGCCTTGATGGTGACGTGATACTCGACGCCTGCTTCCGTTTCGATCTGGTCGAGCGGCAAGCTAACGGTTTCGCTGCTCTGGGCGGGAGTGGAAAGAGCGAAGCTTCCCTTGGCTACCGGGGTGCCATCGGCTTCGACGCTCCACTGGAAATCGAGATCGTCGAGGGATGCGAAGTAGCGCTTGTTGAAGATTTCGAAGGTTCCGTTTTCGAGATCGGAAGCAGCGAATCCAATATTCTGATACACTTTCTTAACTTCCCAAATGTGGGGGTTGAGGCTGCGGTCGGGAGCGATCAGCCCGTTGGCGCAGAAGTTTCCGCTGTTGGGGGTGCCTTCCGGCTCGATGTCTCCGCCGTACGCCCAGTAGCGTTCCCCGTCTTCGTTGGTCGCGGAAACGGCTTGGTCGACCCAGTCCCAGATGAAGGCGCCTTGCAGGGAGGGGTAGGCTTCGATGAGGTCCCAGTATTCTTTGAGGTTGCCGACGCTGTTGCCCATGGCGTGCTCGTATTCGCAGAGGATGGCGGGCCGGTCCTGCTGGGAAGTGGCGTACCACTCGAGCCGGTCGATGGGCGCGTACATCTGGGCGTAGATGTCGGTGTGGCGGCGGAGGTTGGCTTGCTCGAACATGACGGGGCGGCTGTCGACGGACTTGTAGTAGTCGTAGCAGGCCTCGAGGTTGGAGCCGTCGCCGGTTTCGTTGCCGATGGACCAGATGACGACGCAGGCGTAGTTCTTGTCGCGTTCGTAGAGGGCTCGTACGCGGTTGACGTAGGCTTCCTTCCATTCCGGGCGGCTGACGATGTGCTTGGCGGGATCGTAGGAACCGCCTTGGTTGGCGGCGCCGAGGCCGTGCGTTTCGAGATTGGCTTCGTCGATGACGTAGAGTCCGTATTCGTCGCAGAGCTCGTAGAAGTAAGGGTCGTTCGGGTAGTGGGCGGTGCGGACGGAATTGATGTTGAACTGCTTGAGCAGTTCGACGTCCTTGCGCATGGTTTCGCGGTCGACGACGTGGATGGTGTCGGGGTGGTGCTCGTGGCGGTTGACGCCCTTGAAGAGCACGGGCTGGCCGTTGACGAGTATTTGTCCGTCGCGCAGTTCGGTGGTGCGGAAACCGATGCGTAGCGAGCTTTGCTCGATGACCTCGCCTTCGGAGTCGCAGAGGGTGATCAGCAGGTCGTAAAGCTTGGGCGACTCGGCGCTCCAGGGGGAGATCTTGTCGAGCAGGGTTTGGGGGAAAGAGAGCTCTTGGGTTTTCGAGGTATCCAGACGAGCGATACGAGCGCTCATGGTGGCGAGGCTCATGGTTCCGTCGATGATTTCTGCGTTTACCTTAAGGTCTCGCGCGGCGGTTTCGGTATGGTTCTTAAGATCGATGGATAGGTCGAAAACGCCTTTCGTGTAGGTCGAATCGAGGCTGGCTCGCGCATCGATGTCGCGGATACGGACCTTAGGAGTGGCGAAGAGCCAGACGTCGCGCTCGATGCCGCTGACGCGCCACATGTCTTGGCATTCGAAGTAGGAACCGTCCGAGTAGCGGAAGACTTGGAGGGCGAGGGTGTTTTCGCCTTGGCGTACGAAGCGGGTGATATCGAACTCGGCGGGGAGCTTGGAATCTTCGGAATAGCCGACTTTGTTGCCGTTCACGTAGAAGTAGAAGGCGGACTTGACGGCGCCGAAGTTGAGGAAGATGGCCTGGTCCTGCCAGTCGGCGGGGATGGTGAATTGGGTGCGGTAGGTGCCGACGGAATTGCCTTCGTCCGGTAGTTCGGGAGCGTTTGGCTTCTTGCCGAACTCGTGGGCGTGGCTGTGGTAGTAGGGGATTCCGTAGCCATTGAATTCCCAATTGGCTGGAACAGGAAAGTCGGTCCAGCTGCTGTCGTCGAAGTCCTCGCCGAATACGTTTTCGGGGCGCTCGGATGCGGTATCCACCCAGTGGAACTTCCACATGCCGTTGAGCAGCTGGTAGTTGTCCTGGTGGTGGGGATTGCGGGCAAGGGCTTCGGAACGCGAGGAAGCCGAGTAGAAGTGAGCGCGGGCCGGTTCTTCGTTGACCGAAAACACTTCGGGGTCCTGCCACTCGGGTCGCGAGTGGAGGGACGGCAGGCTTGTTGCTGCCATTGCCAATAAGAGGTAAAGTACGGGTTTGATCTTCATAGGTTTTTGGGTGGACCTTGGGGGAACGGTAGGAAATCGCATTCCATTCCTACGCATTTCGGACTGTTCAGGTAACAGACTGAAAGGAGCAATGCGGGAGCGTCGAACATTATGCTCCAGACCTGCGCGAACGTGCAGGTGGCTCGGACCTAGGTGAATTGGGCCTGGGAACTTAGCGCGTGGGGAGAGGGTAGATCGGTCCGGGGAGGGGACGCGATCGGCTGTTTCACAACAGGCGGAAGGCCCTCTAGCTCGGGCGGCGGTCGATGACGGTACGGCGCTCGATGATGCGGGTTTCGAGGAAGACTTCAGACGCTTCCGTCTCCCGCTTTTCGATGAGCCGCAAGATATGGTCCGCGCATCGCTTGGCGATGCGGGTGTAGGGAACGTCGATGGTAGTAAGGGGGGGATCGGTGATGTCCGACCAGTTCGGAATCTCGCCAGCGATGACTGATATGTCTTCGGGAACGCGGACTTTCATGATTCGCTGGAGCGTATTGAGAGCTAGGATACCGAGACGTTCCTGGCCGGGGAAGTAGATGGAGTCGACCTGGCGGTCCACTAGGCGAGCGAGCGCGGGAACTAGGTTTTCCGGCGCTTCGATGATTTCGAGAAGCGTGGGGTCGAACTTCTTGCCGGCGGCGGCGAGGCTTTCGGAAAAGCCCTCCACGCGGCTTTGGGTATTGTCTTGAGACGAGGGATGCACGGTGACGATTCCGGTTCGCTGGTGTCCCCGCTCGATGAGGTAGTTCGCAACCGCTCGGCCTTCGGCGACGTGGTCCCAGCCGACGACGTGGAAGCGGTCCGACAGACTGAAGCGGTTGATTGCCACCATCGGCGTATCCTTTATGGCGCTGAGGCGTTCCAGCACGGTTTCGTCCCAGCTGAATACGAAGACGCCGTCGAATATCTGCCGGCAAAGCTGATCCACCTGGTCGTCGCTGAAAACGGTGAGGCCGATGTTTCGCGAGGAGAGTTCGCGCAGCAGCTCGAAGGTCACGTTCATGACGTAGCCACCCTTCCAGTAGTCGTTGCCGTTGGTCATGGCCAGGGCGATCTGGATCTGCCGCTTGGGCGGTCTCGGCTTCACCCCGAGGCGCCGGCTCGTAGCAAGGATCCGCTCGCGCATCTCGGAGTTAACCCCTGAAGAATTGTTCAAGGTCCGGCTCACCGCGTAAACGGAGATTCCAAGCTCGTTCGCTACATCCTGGATGGTCGGCTTGCTGGATTTCGAGCGGGTCTTTTTAGGGGCTGCTTTGGGCATTTTATCTACGAAAGCGTTCGGGGAGAGCTGGCCATTCCTAGCGCCACTCCGCTGTAAAAGGAGCCACGACTGCGCGAAACTGTCAAAAAAAATTGCTTGCAGGTGCAAAGATTGCGCTGAAACCTGCAAAAGTTAGTGAAGATCGTGGTTCATTCGCTTTTCCCGATCGGGAAGCTTGCCCGTCTCGCTAGCGTTCGAATCATTCTCGCTACCGTTGTCCTAGCGCAATTGCGAAAGCTGCATGCAATCTCGCTGTTTCGAAAGCCCCCACCCGTTTAGGCCTACCCCTTCAAGCCCTTTTTTCGATGCCCCTTACTAAGATTTCCGGTCTGTTGCCCGCTAGAGTCGCGGGAGCGTGGAGAGAAAGCTGGGGCGCGATCGCGCTCGCCGGCAATAGCGAGCTTCTAGTGGCAAGGGCGGGGACTTCGATCGTTTAGGAGAGCAGGGCCGTGGGAATGCTAAGGTTTCAGTTTTTTCTGGTTTACGGTTCTGCCGCTACCTTGGGCCCTTATATCGCTTTGTTCCTGAGGGATCGTGGCTTCGGGGAGGAGCGGATTGGTTATATCATAGGATTTTCCGGTTGGGCGATCATGCTCAGTCCGGTGGTGGTGTCGGGCTTGGCCGACCTGAGGGCGTCCCCGAAGCGTTTGCTGAGCGGATTAAGCGTCCTCGCTACGCTTGCGATTGGCGGGCTGCTCGTATCCGAACAGTTCGGGCCGATCTTGGGCTGCTTTTTTCTGTTCACGCTTTCCTATGCGGCCATGACTCCGCTTTTGGACGGCATTTTTTTCCAAACGCGAAAGCTTCGTCCTAGGGTTGGAGGAGAGGGGCTGCACTACGCCGATTTTCGCATTTGGGGCACGTATGGATACATCGCGCTCTTGCTGATGCTGTTCTTTCCGATTCGGCAATCGGGAGCGGTGGAGACTGCGTTATGGGCCGGTCTCATTTGCTATCTCCTGATCGGGGTAGGGGCTTGGTTCATGCTGGAGGGAAAGCGCCGCGAGCAATGGAAGGGGGCGGCCGTCCTACCGTCCAAGTCGGCTTTCAAGGCCTTGCTCAGTCGGCGTTCGATAGCGTTCACGGGGGCGATGTTTTTGCTCATATGCGTGTCGGCAGGCTTTCACACAATATATCCTGTCTATTTAGTAGAGGAGTTGGAGCTGCCGCGGCATTGGGTCGGCATCGTGATCATACTGGGAACGGTTGTAGAGATAGTTTGGATACTGGGCCTTAAGCCTTTGGAGCGGCGCTGGGGGCTGCGATCGGTGATGCTGGGAGCGGTTACGTTAACGGGACTTCGCTTCGCCCTGCTATTTGTTTTTCCCACGCTCGAGGTAGCGATCGCTACCGAGCTGCTGCACGGAGCGATGATTTGCGGAATGTTCGTCATCCCGCCTTCGGTTCTGGACGATATGGCGGATGACGGAAACCGGAACTCCATCCAGGGAGTTTTTACCATGCTCGTGGTTGGGGGAGGACGCTTCGTCGGCACGGTGCTGACGGGGCATGTCGCCGCCTGGGACCACCGGGCGGTGTACTGCCTGTTTTTCCTCATCGCTGCGCTTTCCTTTGGCCTCCTTTGGTTGGGGTTCCGTCCCGCCCGCGAGGCGAGATAGGTGGCCTGGTCGACGTGGTCGCAGCCGCGGCCGATGGTTTTACACGGTGCGTGGAACTGCCTTTGATTGTGCTAAAACCTAGCCAAATATGGCGAAAATTAGTTTGCGTACCTAAAATTTAGGATGCATACCTTTTGCCATCGGTTCGAAAAGACCTCGCTAGGACCGTTGCCCCAATACCCCCCAAAAACCTGTCACTGCCCCTTAAGCTACTGCTTTAGTCGCGTTTCATTTTGCGGACGTAATGAGGCTTCGGTTTGCGTCCGGCGCGGGACGATCGAGACCGGTCTATCACCTACAAGAGATTGAACTATAAAGACTAAACCAATGAACTATCTTCGCGTACCACCTGCAGATATGGGTCGACCGATCTGGTCGGCCTGCTTAGGGATAAGCTTATCCTTGGGCGTCGTTTCGCCGTCCGTCTATTCGCAAGAATCCGAGAAAGAAATCTTCGAGCTTTCGCCGTTCCAGGTCAGCGCTGACGAAGACGTGGGCTACCGTTCGACTTCCACCTTGGCGGGAACGCGCCTGAAGACGGAGTTGGGCGACTTGCCGAATTCGATTACGGTAGCGACCAAGGAGTTGATGGATGACCTGAACGTAACGGACGCCACGAACCTGCTTCCGTATCTCGGCAATATCGAAACGTCGGGGCCTGACGGGACGTTCTCGGGAGGCAATACGGCGGGGTCGGTGCAGCTCGAAGGGCGGAATCGAAATCCGGAAAACAACAATCGAATCCGAGGCTTGGCCAATGCGGATTCCACGCGAAACTACATGCCCACCAGCATCGGTTTCGATTCCTACAACGTGGACCGCGTCACCGTAAACCGCGGTCCCAATTCGACCCTTTTTGGCTTGGGGGCGCCTGGCGGTATCATCGATAACACTACAATTTCGGCTAACTTCGCTACCCGAAACAAGGTCGAGATTACCTGGGCCTCCTTTGACAGCTACCGATTCAATTTCGACGTGGAGCGGGAGTTGGTCGAAGGCAAGCTGGGCATTCGCGTAGCCGGGCTAACCGACCGCAAGCATTGGAGGCAGTCCTTCTCCTATGAGAACGACGATCGGCTGACGATCGCGGCGCTCTACCGTCCGTTCGAAAAGGCGAACCTGCGCCTTAGCTACGAAGCGGGGGAGGTGGACGCCCGTCGCCCCAGGATCAACGCGCCGCGCGACGGAGGCATTACCCGCTGGTGGGACCCGGCGTTCAACCAGATCACCCACAACCCCTTCGAGGACGAGTTCGGCACCATTGACCGAGATCTCGTTCGCGCCCCGGGGGATTGGTTCGGAAACCCTGCTGTTGTCTACGAGACAGATGGCCAGGAGGGCAGCCGGCTTAATTTCGCATGGGAAAACACGGTTCGGGACGGATCTCGCTTCAGGGCCTACACGGTCGGCCTGACCAGAGGCGACCAATGGTTTCCTTCGGCTACGGCGGCCGACGCTGGCATCGAGTTCGGATCCTTCTACGGCAACAACGAAGTGATCGATCGTTCCATTTTCGACTGGGTGGAAAAGCGGCTAGATGGCCCCAACGCTCGGGAGTGGGAAGATTTCGACGTGATCAATGCGAGCTACGACCAGTCATGGGACTACAGTCTCGGTTCGTACGGATTCGAGCTTTCCTACATGAAGGAGGGGATGGAGCGCAGCTGGTTCGACCTCCTGGGCGGCGATCGCGGTTATTATATAACGATGGATATCAACGAGACCCTGAACTGGGGCGAGCCGAATCCCAACTTTGGACGGCCCTACGTGGCGTCCAACAACCAACGTCAGCAAAACAATATCGATCGCAACGTGGTGCGTGGCACTGCCTTCTATGAGCTGAACCTCAAGAATACGGACGGCAATGTCTGGAAATGGTTCGGTCGGCACACGGGCACTCTCTTCGGTCAGGAGTACGAGATCGATCGCGGAACCATCAACGGCCGCAACCTAGTGGATCCGGCCTACCTCGCCGCATCCCAGAACGGCGAGCAGAGGCTCACGACGGGCGGCGCCCAGGCCCGTACCCAATTCTACGTCGGCCCCAGCTTGGCCAACGCTGACAGCGCGGTGGGGGCGAACCTGCCGGGCATCACGAGCGTTCTTCGTACGGACACCACTACCGGTTGGTTCTTCGATGAAAACGCGGGCGGCGACGGAGCTTGGACCACCATGCCCGTGACCATCGGCGATGTTCGCGACGACGCGACTTTCTACAACCAGATCCATGGGCAGTCCTTGAATCGCCAAGTGACCGAGTCGAAGGCCTACGTGCATCAAGTCTACTTCTTCGACAAGGAGTGGCTGGTCGGCACCTGGGGCCGCCGCACGGACAAGGTGACCACCTACGGCGGGGTTGCCACCAGAGACGCAACGACCAACCTGTTCGATTTGGCGTCGCGCCAGCTGGAAACGGTGCCGAATGACACGCCGTTCGAGGAGACGACGGAATCGCTGGGAGCAGTGTTGCATGTGCCGGATATGATTCCACTGCCCGATGGGGTTGACCTCTCGTTTCACTGGGGCGAGTCGGAGAACTTCCAGATATCCGCTCCGCGCATCAACTTGTTCGGGAACCTGATCCCGCCCCCGCAGGGCAAGACGACCGACGAAGGCTTCAGCATCGGGCTTTTTGAGAACAAGCTGTACTTGAAGTTCAACTGGTACGAGTCGGAATCCGGCAACGTAACCTTCGGCTACCCGGGGTTCCTTTTCGAGACGGACCGCCGTATCATCCGATACAATACGCAAGCCGATCGTGATGCGGCTGGCTACCAGGGGCCGCCGGACTTCTACAAGCAGCTCACTGGCTGGGAGATCATCGAAGGCGCGAGCACCGATAGCGGGCAAAGCGTTCAGCAGTCCGGCACGGACTTCGCCCTTACCGACACTCAGAGCACGACCTCGCGGGGCAAGGAGATCGACGTGATCTACAACCCGATGAGCAATTGGAGGATTTCGCTAAACATATCTCAGCAGGAAGCGGTTTCTAGCAACATCGCGCCCGCTACGGTCGAGTATTTGACCTATCGCATCGACGAGTGGACTAACCCGAACAACCCGGCTTCCTTCCTCATTGCGGACGAATCGGATCAGCCGGTAAATATCCGCGTTTTCGATACGCTGCTGAATGGACTCAATAGCTCGCTGGCTCGCGAAGGCCAGCTGGTCGGGGAACTGCGCGAATGGAGATGGAACCTCGCGACGAACTACCGTTTTGAGGATGATTCCGTATTCAAAGGTTGGAACATTGGCGGCGCTTTCCGTTGGGAAGACAAGAAAGCCGTCGGGTACCCGATCACTTTGCAGACCCTCGACGGACAAACGCTTCCGCTTCCCGACTTAGCCAATCCTTATACGGACGATGCCGTGGAACGGCTCGACCTGTGGGTAGGGTACAAGAAGAAGATAATGGACGGGAACGTGGACTGGAAGCTGCAGCTTAATCTAGCGAACGCATTGAGCGATGGCGAAATTATCACGACAGTTGTCCAGACTGACGGGACGCCGCGTTCCGTGACCTGGAGGGAAGGCCGCACCTTCCGACTGCGTTCGACCTTCGAGTTTTAGGGAAACGGTAGACCGCTTTGTTACCCCGAGCCCGGGCGTTCGCGCGCCTGGGCTTTTTCGCGTTTAACGCGAGGCAAATACGGGAGCTCTGCGGCTTTTTGGGTAGGGATTCGCGTTGCCTGTACGAGAATCTGGATACGGCGATGCGGGCTTTGCCGCCGGCCGCGAAGAGTGACTTTTTGAAGGACGGCCTTGCGGACCTAGTTCTGAAGTTGTTCGACTACGGTCGCGATCGACTGTGGTGGGAGGGTGAGCGTTCCTTGGCTCAGGATCTCATCGAGTCGCTTCAGATCGTGGTTCCGGTTCGTTAGGTAGACCTTGGAATCGCTTGGCGTTTCGCCTTGGCCCCAGGAGAGCTCCAGCTCGATCGTTTCGTTCGAAAGGTTGGATACCACGAGCACGCCCTCCGCCTTGTCTGGGGATAGGTAGGCGCTGGCGAGCAGGCTTCGTTCGCCGGCATCGTCGAGGAGTGGGGGCGACTGGGTTTCTACTCGTTGGTAGCCGGGCCGGATGAAGCGGCTGTAGTGCCCGAGGGCGGCGAGGTTTTTAGAGGCGAGGTGGCTACCGCCGGAAGTCAGGTCGCCCGGCGTGTTGGGGACGAGTTCGAGCAGGAGGTAGCGGTTCATTCCGTTACGGTCTTCGGCCAGGGCGGTCCAGAAGGACCAGGAGGCGACGTCGGCTTCGGTAAGGTCGAAGTGGATGATTTTGGCGATAAACTGGGCGACTTCCCAGGCGTCCTGCGGTTTGTTATTTTGGATACGGTCGAGGGCGATCAGGCTGTATTCCGTTTGGTGAAGCTGAACCTCGAACCTTTCGGCAAGCTGTTTGGACTCGCGGCGGGTGCGGAGAATCTCTTGTTCCGAGCCATTGGTCCAGTAGCTGTGCACCGCGAATCGATTCCCGACGGAAGGAAGGTCGCCGAGGTAGGTCGAGCTTTTCGGGGAGAAGAAGGCGGCGAGCTGATGGCTGTGGTAGGATTGGCCCTTGCGCTCGAAGAGGTTTCGCCAATCGGCGGCTTCCGGGACGAGCAGCTTGGTGGGGAGCCTGCGCTCGCTGAAGGTGGCGTCCAGGGCCCGGGCCATTTCGAAGACCTCGCGGTTGGTCCAGGGACTGCCTTCTTGCTTGCTGGTTTTCCAGGCGTATTGGGGCTCGTTGATGGGACTGAGGTAGTCGAAGGGGAGGCCCCGCGACTCGAAATGCTCGAGGACGTCGCAGAGGAAGTTAGCGAATTCCTGGCGTTTGCTGGAGCGGAGATTGGAGCGGAAGCCTCCGGATCCGTGGGCGATGCCGTTGCGGGTCATGGAAACGGGAGGGCTGTTGGTGAAGGCGACAAGGGTTTCGACTTCGTAGCGGTGGGCTTCCTCGAGGAACCACTGCTGGCCGGACTGCCTGTTCCAGTCGTAGCTCCCGTCCGGCTGGAGGAAGCCTTCTACGCGGCGAGTCGGGTTGCTGATCTGGCTGGCCTTGCCCTGCTCGGCGCTGCCGGCCCCGATGTTGAAGCGCCAGATCGAGAGCCCGATGCCGAGCGGGTCTCCAGACTCGTCGAAGTCCTTGCTGAAGAGGCGGCGTGCCATTTCGGCTTTTTCCTCGTCGTCCCAGTACTTGCCCACGAAGTCGACGTTCCAGGCATCGGAGGCGCCGAAACCTTCGAGGGTCTGGCGGATTTCGTGGGTATTGGCGGCGATGCGGATCGGCTTTTCGCCTCCAGCCGCCTCCGCGAAGCAAGAACACCCGAAGCATGGGGCGAGGGCGGCGGCGATCGTTCTGGATACGGATTGGATCATGGAAATCGGGGTCGAGCGCCATCGTTTTGGCGTTCCTTTTATCCGAAAGAAGTACGTGATTTTCCTGCGGTCCACCTTAATAGAACGAACCTACACGTTCGTGCAGGAGAATGGGGAGCGAGATTTTTGCCTTTATCTTCCGCACAAGACCTTGCTTGGTAGGGCACGAGGAATCCTCAGCTTGTCCTCCCACTCGACCCCCTAAGATGTGATGACCCAAATAAACGTTTTGTTAACCGGCTTAGCCCTGTGCTGCTTATCCGCTCTCGTGGCAGGGCTCGAGGCTGCGGAGGCGACGAAAGGCCCTGCGAACGCTCCGCGGGTAAACGTGCTTTACATCAACGCCGACGATCTCGGTGTCATGGATCTTGGATACATAAGCGATCGCTACCGTACGCCGCATATCGACCGGCTGAGGTCCGAAGGAATGCTCTTTAGCGAAGCCTATGCGCCGGCGGCGAACTGCGCCCCGAGCCGCGCTTGCGTGTTTAGCGGTCAACTGGGGCCGCGGCATGGCGTCTACACGGTGGGGAGCTCGGAGCGGGGGAAGGCGCGGGATCGGAAGATCGTTCCGGTCGAGAACGTCCCGTTCCTGCCAGCCGGGAACCTGACGCTGGCGGAGGTATTCCAAGAGGCTGGCTACCGCACGATCCATCTCGGCAAGTGGCATGTGAGCAAGGATCCCTTGGAGCGCGGATTCGACATCAATGTCGGCGGCGACGGCGGCGGGAGCCCTACCGGCGGATATTTCGTTCCTTTTGGGAAGGGGTCTATGGAGTCGTTCAACGAGTCTTATCCCGTCGGTACCCACAGAGTGGATATCTATGCGGACAAAGCGGTTGAATTCCTGCGGGAGAGCCAAGAGCAGCCCTTTTTCATGCACATGGCTTTTTACTCGGTGCATACCCGGCTGGAGCCGGTGCCGGAGTACGTGGAAGGCTACGATGCCAGCGAAGTCGACCCCGTGTACGCGTCGATGATCGAGAAGATGGACGAAGGTATCGGGCGCATCCTCGCCGAGCTCGACGCCCTTAGCCTACGCGAGCGAACCTTGATCGTTTTCAGCTCTGACAACGGCGCCCTGCGGCATATTTCGAGCCAGGATCCCTACCGAGCGGGCAAGGGCTCGTATTTCGAGGGAGGCATCCGCATTCCTCTGCTGGTCAGCTGGAAGGGACGGATCGAGGAGGGGGCTCGTTGCGAGGTTCCGGTCAGTGGGATTGATTTCTATCCAACCTTTCTGGAGGCGGCGGGACTGCCGGTTCCAAAGGGAAAGCGATTGGATGGAACGAGCCTGCTGCCCTTGCTGAAGCAGGAGGGCGGCTTTCCGGAGCGGGCCTTGTTCTGGCATTTTCCGATCTACTTGCAGGCCTACCGGGGAGAGGCGGACGGGGCTCATGATCCGCTCTTTCGCACGCGTCCGGGCTCGGTGGTGCTTAGCGGAAAGTGGAAGCTGCACGAGTATTTCGAAGATGGCCGCGTCGAATTGTATAATTTGGAGCGGGATCTGGGCGAGCGGGAAGACGTTTCCAGCGCGTATCCGGAAAAGGCGGACGAGCTGCGTCGCTTGCTGGTCGAATGGCGTCGGGAAATGAATGCGGAGGTTCCGCATCTGGCGAATCCGGACTACCGGGAACGCTAGTCCTTCGGCTGGCGCCCTACCTAAACGTGTAGTGTGGGGCTGTCCTATTTGGTTGGACTCTTTCTTGGGGATCGGGAGAGGATTCACCCTTATCCCTTCGGTCGACGGTTTGCCGAGATCGTATCCGCATCACGCCTGCCTGATTGTCCAGCCCCGATGGACTTATCGAAGGAGCAAGTTCCCCCTGTATAAAAATTGTTGATATAAGATGAACGCTATTGAAGTTATATTATTCGTTGTCGCCGTGGTGGGCGTTATTTGGCTCGGGATTTGGAAGAGCAAAGGCGCTGGTGATGCGAGCGCGGGCGCTTCGGACTATTTCCTTGCCGGCCGCGGACTTACCTGGTGGCTGGTCGGCTTCTCGCTGATCGCGGCGAATATTTCCACGGAGCAGTTCGTAGGGATGTCCGGCGCAGCGGCGGATTGGCTGGGCATGGCGATCGCGTCCTACGAGTGGATGGCGGCCGTGACCTTGGTGATCGTAGCGTTCTGGTTCTTGCCGCGCTTCTTGCGGGCAGGGCTTTATACGATTCCCGAATTCTTGGAATACCGTTTCGGCAGCGTGGCGCGGCTGGCGATGGCTATTCCGGCGATCGTTACCTTGGTATTGGTAGCGACCGCGTCGGTTATCTATTCCGGAGCGAAGTTCGTATCCGAATACTATGTCGACGTTCCCTTCTTCAACAGCCTGACAGCGATGTGTTGGGCTATCGGTATTCTGGCGGCTGGATACGTCTTCGTGGGCGGACTGAAGGCCTGCGCTTGGACGGACCTGATCTGGGGCTCGGCCCTGGTCGTAGGCGGCGCCGTGGTGATGGTGTTCGCTTTTTCTCATTTGAGCAGCGCGCCGGCGGAGGAGTTGATCCTAACCAAGGTGCAGAACTCGGACGCTACGGTTGCCGACCTGGAGGCTGCGGGTGGCTGGGAGCGCTTTATGTTGCTGAACGACGGCAGGGACGGCGAGGCGGTCGCGGTGAACGGTCCGAACGGATCCGGCGGCAAGGTGCACATGGTGCGGCCTATCGAGGACAAGAGCATTCCATGGACGGCGTTGTTGGTCGGTCTTTGGATTCCTAACTTTTTCTACTGGGGCTTGAACCAGTACATCGTGCAGCGAACTCTGGGATCGAAGTCTTTGGCGGAAGGGCAGAAGGGTATCGTTTTTGCGGCCTTCCTGAAATTGATCATTCCTTTCGTTGTAGTGATTCCGGGGATACTGGCTTACAACCTTTTCAGCGGCGACCTGCTGAACGCTGCCACGGGAGAATACGACTACGATAGGGCCTTTCCCGTTCTCGTGCGCAACTTGATCCAACCGTACCCTTGGCTGTCCTGGTTCGTGCTGGCGGCTCTTTTCGGAGCGGTGGTGAGCTCCTTGGCCTCCATGTTGAATTCCGCTTCCACCATTGCGACCATGGACTTGTACGCCAAGTTTACGGGCGAGAAGAATAGCCATAAGCTGGTTAAGGTGGGCCGCGTCTTCGTGGTGCTTTTCGTTCTGCTGGCAGCGATCGAGGCTCCTTACCTCGACAACATGCGTAGCATCTTCGAATTTATACAGGAGTTCCAAGGTTACATTTCGCCGGGGATCTTGGCGGTGTTCATCCTTGGCTTCTTTTCTCCGCGTACGCCTAAGTTCTTCGGTTGGGTGGGCATCGTAGTGAATGCGGTATCGTACTTTCTCTTTGCCAAGTTCTTCGGTCCCTTGCTGGTCGAGAATGGGCTCTGGTACTCCGACGAGCTCGTTTTCCTCGATCGCATGGCGATCTGTTTCTTTATCGTATTGCTGACGGGGATCATCCTCACTGCGGTGAAGCCGCTGGAGAAGCCGGTCGTAATGCCGGTGAACGACAAGATCGATCTCCAGACCTCGCGTGGAGCGAGGATTGCGGGCATCGGCGTTTGCGCCATGACGGTCGCCCTCTACGCTATCTTTTGGTAAGGTCCGTCTCGCTGGCCAGCCTGCATGATCGTGCAGGCTGACGTGGGGGCGAGAATGTGGGATAGTCCAGCTTCTTGGCCTGGAACGAAGCGGGCGATTCGGGAGGGAAACTCGATTCGCGCCGGCCTTATCCCCTCGACGTGTCGATCTACCCCAATCGACTGCTTGCTAGCTTCGCTCTGCGTAGTGGCGCAGTGGAGACGGGTGGGCAGGGGCGTCGATAACCCCCAAAAATACTACATTGTTATGAGTATAGCTTCTTGGAAAACAAGAATACTAGCGGCGCTGCTTGGTGCCCTAATGCCTGCCATCACCCACGCGGGCATCACGATAGACTTCAACAATCAGAAACAACGAGTCGACATGGTCGGCGCCGACATGGAGCGTTCCGCCAATTGGCTGCAAAACGCGTCGAATACCGCTGATATTATTCAGTGGGTTTTCAACGACGCGAAGAACGTCGATTACTTGCGCGTCGTTTTCGATAAGAAGCAGGAGCTCACGGAAGGATCGCCCAACTTCGCCTTCTACAACACCCAAATCACCTCGATGCAGCAAATCCTTGCGGCGCATCCATGGGTTAAGTTTTGGGGAACCTTGAAGACGGACTACGATGGTTTCGGCACCAACAACAACTTGCCGGACTGGATCTATACCGGCGGCGGGTACAATGGCGGCAGCTACGATCCGACTCAGTTGGATACGACCAAGTACGCTGACTTCATCGTAGATTACCTCGAGTTGATGGACGATAACGCGGTCACGATTTCTTACTTTTCTGTAGGTAAGGAGTGGACACAGGTTATCGATGCCCAGCGCGAGAAGGAAACGATCGATAAGGTTACCGCCGAGTGCGCGGTGCGCGGGGTGCCGGTGCCGAAGTTCGTTGGCCCGGCAACCTGGGGAGTCGGCGGGGGAAACAATTTCCTCAACGCGGTCTCTGCCAATGGCTGGCAAGGTCGCTACTGGGGCTTTTGTACCCACGAGTACGACGGCGCTTCCGAATCGTCTTGGGAGACTTTCGTCAACAAGGCAGCATCGATGGGAAAGAAGTCCTACAACGAGGAGAGCAACCTCGGAGGGGGCGGTCCTACCTATGGAGTGGAAGTTGATATAGCTAACCCTATATCAAAGTTCTCCTCCCGCGCTCGCTTTTATCGAGCAGGGTTGGATGGCGAAGTGGTTTTCGAAAACTGGTCCCGCGGCGTAACCAAGGAAACCCGTTCGATCTACTTCACTAATAACCAACCGGGAGTGCGCATGCGTGGATACTATATCTGGAAAGCGTTTACCGGAAACACGGTTTGGGGGTATTACGTAACCACGAACAAGTCGAGTAACCTGAGCAATTTGGAAACCATGACCTTCCGTAAGGGAAATTCGGTGACAACTTGGGTGATGAACAACTCGGGCACCACTTACTGGAATGTGTACTTTGGCTTGTCCGGAAAAACGCTCAATGCGAGCGAAAGCGTGCAAAACCTGTATTGGACGAATTCCACTGCAGCCACGGGTACGACGCATACCTTCGAGGAGATGAATGCGACGCAGTTCAAGCGCACGATTCCAGCGAACTCGATTTGCCGTTTCACCTACACGATCAACTAGAACCTCGAATCGTTTAATATGAAAGCAAAGGCAGTCTTAACTCACTCGCTTGTTTTCGCCCTTGGGGCTGCCGCCTCCTATTGGGCTGTTGCTTCCGGCAGTACGGAAGAAACGCTCGCCATCCGTAGTGAAAGGGAGGATACGAATAAGGTTTCGCAGACGGGCGTTTATCCAAACGTCGCTGCATTCCCTCGGAAAGCTGGATTTAGTTCGGAAGAGCTCGATCGTTTGCTAGGAAGGCAGGGGCAGAGTGAGCTGCTTTCCTATTTTTCCGAATGGGTCCGCGTAGATGCGCAGGCCGCGTTCGATGCGATGATGGCCTTGGACGATCGTGACCAGCGAAACGAGGTGGCTATGGCCTTGTACGAAAGCTGGGGTGAGCTGGATCCGGCGGCGGCCTTGCAGTCCTTGGATAGGATGAAGCGGGGAGATTTGTGGAATCTCTCGTCGGTTATGTTGACGCGGGGATGGTCGCTTTCGGACCCGGTCGCCGCATCTCGCTTCGTGGACGAGTTGCCGCCAGGAGGATTGCGCGTGCAGCATGTATCGGCTTTGCTAGGGAATTGGGCGGCTGCGGATCCAAAGGAAGCTCTGCAGTGGGCTGGGGCTTTGCCGAGCTTGTCGGAGCAGCGGGAGGCCTTGAGCGTTGTATTTGGAAAATGGGGATCGCTGGATCCCGACGAGGCTTTCGCGGAATTGTCGCGCTTCGATGACGGGCCTTGGAAAAGCGAGAACTATGCATCGATTTTGAGAAGCTGGGCTACTGCCGACGCCCAGGGCGCGGCTGAGTACCTGTTGGATGAAACAGCCTTGCAAAGGGTCGATTCGCAGGTCTTGGCGGCGGTTGCGACGCAATTCCTAGAGGACGATCCAGCGGTCGCGGTGGCTTGGATCGGCAGCTTGCCGGATGCCCGGGCCCAAGCTGCGACGGTGATAAACGTGATGTCGGAGCTGACGCGGCTGGCGCCGGAGTCGACGCGAGAGCTGCTGAGCGAAATGCCAGCTGCCGTGTCGGAAGGCGCTTGGCTCCAGTACACCAACGTATGGGCGGGCGAAGATCTGGAAGCGGCGGCGCAATGGGCAGGCTCGCTGACGGATCCGGCTTTGAAGTCGGAAGCGGTGAAGGGCGTGGCCTTGCGTTTGAGCGGAGAGAGTCCGGAGTCGGCGGCTCGTTGGGTTGCTAGCCAGGAATTTGCGGGGAGCGAGCGACTGCTGGTGCAGCTCTTGTCCGAATGGGGCGCCCACGAACCTTACAAGGCGTATCGGATGGCGGCTGAGAAAGTGCCCTCCCAGTACCTGGAAGCGGCGACCTACCAGATCGCCTCTTCGCTTACGCGGGAAGACCCTGGCTTGGCGGCGGAGTGGCTGGAGGTTTTGCCTAACGACGATACCCGCTCCACCTTGACGAACGGCGTATTTGAAGAGTGGGTACGGCTGGCTCCGGAAGAGGCCCGCGTCTATGCCGAGTCCCTTGAAGATCCTGTGAGTCGCAGGGCTGCCTTCGAAGCCTGTTTCGAGCACGCCCGGCGCTACGACGCTTCCAGCGCCTTTGCGTGGCTGGAGAGGGAGGGCATGCTCGGCATCAACGACCAGCAGTTGCGAAACGCCTATTATGGTTGGGAAGCGAAGGCGCCGGACAGGGCCCGAGAGTGGGCGGAACGAAACGCGCAATGGCTGAAGCTGGGTATCGATTGAGAACCTTTCGGCTGAGTCGCACCTGCTTGAACGTGCAGGCTGACGTTTCGCTGCGGATATGCGAGACTGCTCAATTATGCTGCGAGGATCCGGCTCGCCCTGCCGATTCCGGAACGCGTTTGCTGAACCTCGCTGCGAGCCCTACCTTTTTTCTTTAGAATGAAATCCCTGCTATTGATCGCCCCTTTATTGCTTGTCGCCTTTCCATGCTTGGCCCGTTCGAGCTTCGACGCGGACTGGAAGTTTATGCTGGCCGATGTTCCCGCCGCGAAATCGCCCGCTTTCGACGATAGCGATTGGCGGAAGCTGGACCTGCCGCACGATTGGAGCATCGAGGGCGAGTACCGAAAGGATAACCCGATGGGCGGAACGGCTGGCTATTTGCCGGCGGGCATTGGCTGGTATCGCAAGACGGTCGAGGTGCCGCAGGAATGGCGCGGCAAGCACGTGGAGATCGCTTTCGACGGCGTTTACATGAATAGCGAGGTATGGGTAAATGGGCAGTTCCTGGGGCGCCGTCCCTATGGTTGGATCTCGTTTTCCTACGATATCAGCAAGTTTATCCAAGAATCGGATACACTGACCTTTGCGGTTCGGGTGGACAACGAGAAGCAGCCCTCGGCTCGTTGGTATACCGGGAGCGGCATCTACGCCCAGACCTGGATTGTGGTGAAGGAAAAGGTCCACGTCCCCTCCAACGGGGTCTTCGTGCGTACGGAAGGGAATCAGGTCAAGGTAGATACGGAAGTGCTCAACATGGAGCCTGTGGGCAAGACCCTGCGACTGCGAACCCGTATCGTCGATGCCGAAGGCCGAGAGCAGGCCAGCGTCGTCGATTCGCTGCTGCTTACGGCAGGCGAGCGATCGACTGTCGCCCAGCGGGTCAGCTTGCAGAACGCGCGGCGTTGGGATTTGGATACGCCTTATTTGTATCGAGCGATCTCCGAACTGGAGATCGACGGTGAGTGGGTTCCTTCCGAAGAGACGCGGTTCGGGGTGCGAGACATCGAATGGAAGGCGGAATCGGGCATGTGGATCAATGGAAGGAACGTGAAGCTGCAAGGGATCTGCAACCACCAGGACGCTGGAGCCTTGGGGGCGGCGGTGCCGGACAAGATCCTGCGTTTTCGCATCGAGCAGCTGAAGCGCATGGGGGTGAATGCGATCCGCACCGCCCACAATCCTCAGACTCCGATTTTCTACGACATTTGCGATGAGCTCGGCATGCTGGTGATGGACGAAATTTTTGACGGTTGGCGTCGCAAGGCCAAGCACGACTATGGGGCTTACCATTTCGAGGAGTGGTGGCAACGGGACGTGACCGACTGGATCAAGCGCGACCGCAATCATCCCTCTATCGTGATCTACAGCGTCGGCAACGAAACCCATGGTGAGGTGGCGCCGGACTTAGTAGCCCTTTGTCATGAATTAGATGATACACGGCCGGTCACCTCCGGGCAGTCGGGCGCTCAGCACATGGATGTACTGGGAATGAACGGCGGTAGCGAAAGTGTGGGATGGTTCGACGGCCGCCAGGAGGACCGAGTGATTATCGGTACTGAAAATACGCATACATGGCAGGTGCGCGGTTACTATCGGACCCATACCTGGTACCGGGACGGCTTTCCGAACAAAGGAAGAACCCACGAGATTCCAAATCTGACGGAAGAGGAGATCTTCACCTACGATTGGGTGCTGGAGAAGGACCGCGGAAATCGCAAGCAGGTGTTCAACTCCAGCTACGACAATGCGACCGTGCGCTCTACGGCCCGTCACAACATCGAGCAGATCCGCGATATTCCTTTTTTCGCGGGATCGTTTCGCTGGACGGGGCACGACTATATCGGCGAGGCCAGCTACGTGCATGGCGGCTGGCCGTTTCGGGCTTTCATGGGCGGGGCCATCGACCTCGCGAATTTCGAGAAGGACCTTTATTATCTCTACCAAAGCCAATGGACGGAGGAGCCGATGGTGCATATCTTGCCGCATTGGACGCATCCTACTATGGAGCTCGGAACGGAGATTCCGGTGTGGGTGTACTCGAATTGCGACGAGGTGGAGCTGTTTTTCGATGGTCGTTCGCTGGGCAAGCAGTCGCCCGGCGAGAAATGGGACGAGATGCAATGCGACTGGATGGTACCGTGGAAGCCGGGCAAGCTGAAGGCGGTCGGATACCGGAACGGGAAGCGGGTCAGCGAGCAGAGCGTGCAAACCGCCGGGGCGCCAGTCCGTATCGCATTGTCGGTGGACGGGGAGGGGCTTGCGCCGGTCGACAAGGACGTCGCCCAGGTAAGGGTTGCGGTGACCGACGAAGCGGGAACGTTTTATCCCTACGGCGAAAACCGGACCTTTTTCCGAGTCTTGGGCGAGGGCGACATTCGGGCCCTGGACAACGGCAGTCCGGTGGACGTGGAACCGCACTATGGCGTTTCCAGCCGCAAGGCCTTCTATGGACTGACGCGGGCCTACATCGAATCGGGCGACGGGGCGGCGAACGTTGCCCTGCTGGCGGGCTCCATCCTAGGGGATCCCAAGCTCGAGGTCTTTCAACGGGTCGCCATAGATGCCCAGCTCCTGGGCTTGCGCGGAGCTCAGCCGGAATTCGGTATCGAGATTTTCTATACATTGGACGGGCAGGAGCCCAGCCGCCGTTCCCAGCGTTACGATGGCCCGTTTCCAGTGGAGCCGGGCACGACAGTGCGAGCTCTGGTCTACTTGGACGGGGAGCCCGCCTTGGCGATGCAGGAACGCTTCGCCAAGGATCTCGGTTTCGTGTGGGATTCCGGAGCGGGCGCCTTGCCGGCGGGAGAATCGTCGGCCGTTGACCAAGCGGAAGACGCGAAGTTCACGGGAGCGACGGTGAGGCAAAGCGGCAAGGGCTTCCGAGGGCGCGGCTACCTCGATTTCGGCAATCGCATGGGCTCGATAGAGCTGTACCAGGAAAACGATGGTGGAGCCGGCAAGGCGACCTTGCTTATTCGCTATTCCGGAGAAGCCAAGGGCAAGGCCGGTCGGACCATGATTCTGACGGTTAACGGCGTATCCAAGCGGATTTTGCTCAAGAACACGGGCAGCTGGGGCAGCGACTGGAAGGTTTTTCGCGCCGAGATCGAGTTGGTTCGCGGAGCCAACACCATCGAGCTTTCCACCGACGGGCGAGGCGGCATGTATATCGACGAGATCGGCCTGGGCGACTGATTCGCCAGGGGCGGCGGCCCTTCTTGGGGCTCTGGGGAGGCTCGGTCCGTATCCTTTTGGGTATGTGGGCCTTAAAAGAAAGGGTGGATTTATTTGCTACTTTTCTTAACGGAAAGTAGTTTCTGGTTTGTTAACGCAAAAGAGGGCTTTTGTCCTCCGTTTTCTTCCCCCCCATCCCCCCATTTCCCCCAATTCGCATGCCCCATAGTGAAGCAGAGAAATCCCGTTGGTTCGTCGATTCGGTATTACCTTATGAGTCCGGTTTGCGAAGATGGATTCGGTCTCGTTTCTCTGGGATAAAGGATGTGGACGATCTCGTGCAGGAAACGTTTTCCCGCATCTTCAAGGCCTACGAATCCGGACCGGTGCCGAATCCGCAGGCCTACCTCTTCGTGGTTTCGCGCAACTTGGCGATCAACCAGCTCCGGCGCATGAACCTGGAGTGTCCCCCCGAGAGCGAGCGCGTAGATCCCATGCTGCTTGTTGACGAGATGGCCGGTCCCTTCGAGGCGACGGCCCACCAGGAAGAAATTGAGACTTTAGTGGGCGCGATCCAATCGTTGCCCGAGCGCTGTCGCCAAGTGATGACCCTGCGAAAGGTTTACGGCCTCTCGCAAAAGGAGGTGGCAGCTAAACTGGGAATCGCGGAGCACACCGTCGAGGCGCAGGTTCGCATCGGCATGCGCAAGTGCACCGCAATTCTCCGCAAGCGAGGTTACAACACTCGAGATAGACGATGAAAGACGTTCCTTTTGAATTCGATGAAAACTCTCCAGTCGAGATAGCCGCTTCGGAGTGGTTCGCTCGCTTGGATCGCGGGCTGACCGCCGACGAGCAGGATCGGTACGTCGAGTGGCTGGCGAAGGACCCGCTTCATCGCGAAACGATAAACCGCTACCAAAGCGACTGGGAGAACTTCGACCGCTTGGCGGGGATCCACTTGAAGAGCCATGCTCGGATCGATCCCGACCTGCTGGCCCCCGCGAGGGAGCAGGGCAGCCGTTGGGCTCGCTGGGGGCGGAACTTGGCGATCTTTGGCCCGCTGCCTTTCGCCGCCATCGTGGTGCTGACGCTGTTCTTCGTTTTCTCGGGCCCTGAGGAGTCCGCCGGCTTGAAGTTGCAGCCGGCAACCGAACTGCTGGCCCGCATCGAGCAGAAGACCTTAGCGGATGGTTCGATTATCGAGATGAACCGGGGCGCGGAGGTCGAAGTTGCCTACTCCGCAGCGGAGAGAAGGGTATTTCTCAAGAAGGGGGAGGCTAACTTCGATGTCGCGAAAGATCCCGATCGCCCGTTCTTGGTCAACGTGGCTGGCGTGGACGTGCAAGCGGTTGGTACCATTTTCAGCATTCGTCTCCAGGAGGACGAGGTCGACGTCATTGTGACGGAAGGAGTGGTGAAGGTGAAGCCGTCGAATTCCGCGCCCGCGGCTCCGCGGGGCGCCGTCAGCGACACCTTTTTGCAAGTGGGCCAACGGGCGAAGGTGGACATCGGCAGCGCTGCTCCGGTTATCAACGTGAGCGCCATCGACGATCGAGAGGTTCAGGAAAGGCATCTTTGGAAGCCGCGACTGCTCGATTACGACAAAATTTTGCTAGGCGAGATAGTGAAGGAGTTCAATCGCAGCAATCCGGTGAAGGTGGTGTTGAGCGACCCGAGCTTGGAAACGATCAGCTTGAGCAGCACGTTTTGGTCGGACAACGTCGAAGGCTTCGTTCGCCTCATGGAATCTAGCTTCGGCATGGAAGCCGAGTGGCGGGGAAGTCGGGAAATTCTCCTGCGAAAGGCTCGTTGATCAATATTGCTAGGCAGTCGTTTATAGAAATTTGGAATAGATATATTAACCGCTCCCGCATCGTCTGCTGCGGGACGTTCGCGCTGCGGCATATAGCATTTATATAAAAACAATAGATGAGGTTTCGTTCGAATCTGTCAGTCCCCGCAAGCGCGATCGCTTGCATCGTTTTATGCATGGTAATGCTAGGGTGCGCTGCGGAAAAGGAACGGGTCTCTCTGGACGTGCCTGCAGGCGACGCGGTGAAGACCTTGAAGGAGTTCGCTCGCCAGACGGAAGTGGAGATCGTCTACGATTTGCAGAGCGTGAACGGAGTGCGAACGAACGCGGTATCCGGGCGCTACGATCCGGAGGTTGCTCTGCGGATTATGGTGCGCGGTACCCCGCTCCAAGTCGACTACGAGCGAGAAACGGGGGCCTATGCGGTATTTCGAGAGAAATCTTAGTTTTGTATGTTTTGTGATTTAGAAGGGATCCAGCGAATATAGATAGATGAAAGAAAAATACATAGATAATATTAAATTTAGTTAACGGAAATGTCGGGTTCGAATGTTAACTGTATTAGATGGCTCTAGTACTCTTAACGTTTGAAGCCGAATTGATGTTTCCCAATGAATGGGTAAAGCGATATTCAGTTTTCGGCGGCAGCAATGGGCTGTGGGGATTCTCTTCATTATGATCTCCATCGCTCAGTCTGCTTTAGCATCCAGTCTCGTCAGCTTTGACATAGACGTCGGAGATGCGAGCTCAACGCTTCGCGCCTTCGCTCGACAGGCGAGGGTTAGCCTTGTGTTGGACCGTGCGAACGTGCAGGGCGTTCAAACGAAAAGGGTTACTGGGGCCATGGAACCTAGGATGGCGCTTCAGCGCATGCTAGAAGGCACGCCTTTGGTTTTCGAAGAAGATTTGGAGACCGGAGCGTTTGCTGTTACGAAGTCTGCGATCGGGGCTAGCGCTCCAGTTGCGGACGATTCGAATGCGAACCCCATGGATATAAATGCAATGACCCCAAAAAAGAATAAACCTCTGAAAACCCTCGTGTCGGTACTGACGCTGGGGATCGCGGGTAGCGGCGGACCGCTATCTGCTCAGGATGACCAGAGCGACGAAGTTTTCGAACTGAGTCCTTTCGTCATCGAGTCGGAAAAGAATGCTGGATACCTCTCAACCTCGACCATGGCGGGCACTCGCCTGAAATCGGACCTGAGGGATGTCGCTTCTTCGATCTCCGTCGTCACCAAGGAATTCCTCAACGATACCGGCTCCACTGATTTGAACGAGTTGCTCGTATACACAGCGAACACGGAAGCCTTCGGAGCTGGCGGCAATTTCTCGAACGACGATGGCGGCCAAGCCACGGATACCGCGACGGAACGCGCCGAGCCGCAGCGCACGACGCGCGTGCGCGGTCTGGATCCGGCCGACCTGACTCGTAACTATTATCTAACGGATATCGCTGCGGACAGCTATAACACGGATCGCATTTCGATCAACAGAGGAGCGAACAATATATTGTTCGGCCTAGGAAGTCCCTCCGGTATCGTGAACCAAACGACTTCCCAAGCGAGCCTTAGCGATGACTTTGGGGAATTCGTAATGCGTTTCGATAGCGAGAGCAGCATTCGCGCATCGATCAATTATAACAAGGTCCTGATTGACGATAAGCTTGCGATTCGCTTCGCGGCTTTGAACGATAATCGCAACTACAAGCAGAAGCCTGCTTACGACGACGATCAACGTTTCTATCTGGCTGCCACTGCCAAGCTTTGGAAGGGCCTGACCTTGCGAACGAACTACGAGACCGGGAGCGGGACGGCGAACCGTCCGAATCCGGTTGGGCCGCCGGAAGCGCTTTCAGGTTGGTTCCACTCGCAGGATTACGCCTCGGGCAACGTGGAGCGCGTCATCTGGGATTCCTGGACGCGGCAGGCCGAGATCGGCGGAAATATGCGGGCCCAGTGGATACCAGGCCAGGTCAGCCTGCCTCTCACCTTGGACGGGATGCGAAATGGCGTACCGAATCTGCCGCGGGTAACGTGGTCGGAGGGACGACTCGAGGATGGAAACATCTATAATACTCGCGGCGCCTTCGCCTTCTGGTCGGATCCCAATGCGCAGAATCCGGACTATGGTTCGCAAAACCGCATCAACGAGAACTCCCAGGCTCGCGACGACCCTCGCACGCCGGAGTTCGACTCCGCGGAACCGGGCTTCTATTCCGGCTACGGCCTCTATAATGGCGTGGAAGCTCGCGCCGAAATGGGCGTAGTGCGTAACATCGGACGCGTTCAGCGTCGCGTGGCGGAGCGCAACATGGGCGATCTGGATAGCTTGGGGCTGGTCTTGGGCCGGGACGTCGGGTTGCGGTTCATAGAGCAAGGCTTTACCGATACCTCCATCTTCGATTTCACCAACAATCTTATATCAGGAGGCACTTCCTTCCAGAATTCGGATTTCGATGCTCATAATCTGACCTTGGAGCAGCTCTTCATGGACGGGAAGCTCGGCTTCGAAGCGGCGTATGACCAGCAGGACTACATGGTGGACTATTTCGCGCCATTCCGGTCGGACCGCTCCCAGCAGGTTTTTATCGACATCAATACGGCCTTGCCGACGGGAGAGTTGAATCCGAATTTCGGGCGTCCCTTCGTTTCGGCCCAACCGCTGACCAAGACCACCCGCATGACGGATCGCGAATCGATGCGCTTCACCGGTTTCTACAAGCTCGATCTCGAGGAGATGTACGGCGACAGCGTCGGCGATTTCTGGTCGAAGTTTCTGGGAACCCATACGATCACCGCGATGTACAACGAGCAGAGCATCGATGAGCTTAGCTACGACCAAGGCTTGAAGTGGGGCGACGACGCCTTCAACCGTGCTTTGAACGACGGCAAGAATGCGGGACGACTTCTGTACAACGACGCCGCGACCGACGTGCAAGCCATCGTATACATTGGCGATCCGGTTATCGACGCGCCGAATTTCGAGTCGGTGAAAATCGGTCGCATCGGCGATAACGTGCGCATGTGGAACCCAGGCGGCAGCGTCGCCAACGTGCTTTACTGGGACCCAGGCGTCGATCCCAACGATCCTCGTTTCCCTGCTCAGAACAACCGAGGGCTTCCGCTCTTGGATGACGAAGGGAACGTGCAAGACGTCGAGGAGGCGATTATCCTGAGGGACGGCAAGGTTGTGCAGCGCGATGTGCAGTTGATCGCCGCTACGTTAAACGCTTTGCGTCAACGCGACGAAATCGATTCCCATGCCTTTATCGCCCAGAGCAAGTTCTTTGATGGCAATCTGGTCGGCACCTTTGGCTTCCGCGAGGACACCTCGGACAACTACACCAACGACTCGGCCGAGATCTTGCCGGACGGGCAGGACAACCTCGTCGGCTTTTCCGCCCTCGACGGTCGTTTTGCTAGCGTGACGGACGAAACCTTCAGCTGGTCAATCGTCGGACATCTGCCCAAAAGCTGGGTCGAGTTGCCGTTCAAGTCGGAGCTTTCCTTCCACATTGGCGAATCCGAAAATTTCCAGGCGGAAGCGGGAGCGGTCGACCGTTTCTTGAACCCGATCGCGCCGCCCAACGGATCCACCAAGGAAATGGGCTTCACGCTATCGATGTTCGAGCGCAAGCTCTACGCTCGCGTCAACTGGTACGAGACCAGCGTGAACAACAGCGTGGCGGACTCCTATGTCGATAATGGGATTTCTGATACGATTAACCGGGCGAACACTTGGCTCGAGCAAGCAACCGCGCTCGAAGATTACGCGAACGATAGCATGTTCGACGACAATCCCGACGGACGCGCGGACATGCTGGGTACGGTCGATATCGCTCGCAAGGCGGCGACCTTGCTCTGGGAGAACCAGGAGATATTGCCGGACGCGGTTAAGACGAACTTCGGCGATCCAGCTGCGAGCTATGGCAGCGACGGGTACCTGCGTCAGCTGAACCTGTCCACCTTTGCGGCTCCGTCTGGGATGTCGGATACGCAGGACCTGACGGCGGAAGGCGTGGAGTTCGAGATCGTCTACAACCCGACCCAGAACTGGTCCATCCTCGCTAACGTTTCGCAGCAGCAAGCGATGCGGGCGAATGTGGCCCCGCGTTCGGAAGCGTTCTACAACGCTTTCTTTCCGCAAGCCTCGACGCCTATTCCCGGTGTTTCCGGCATGACCTTGGCGGACCATTTGGTGTCCTTCTTCGAAGGAGCAGGGGGAGCGATCCGTATCTACAATCCGGAGCTCGGCGACTACGAAGCTCGTACGGATCTAGGAACGGAGCGCAACGACCTCGGCAACCGCTGGTTCCAAAACGAACGCTCGGTAGGCGACTACCCAGCCTTCTTGACCCTGAAGAGTTCGGAAGGGGCGCCGCAGCCGGAACTTCGCGAATGGCGCGTGAACTTCGTTACCAACTACAGCTTCTCGGAGGGCCGCTTCGATGGGCTGGGCGTCGGGGGAGCGGTTCGCTGGCAGGATGAGGCAGCGGTGGGATACCCCACTGTCTTTATCCAGCCGGAAGGCGGCAGCGAAGGCATCTACGTCGGCGATATCAACAATCCCTACTTCGACGAAGCTCAGACGAACGTCGACATGTGGGCGAGCTATCGCATTCCGATGAAGAACGACACGATCCGCTGGAAGGTTCAGCTGAACGTGCAGAACGTGTTTGCCCAAGAGGACGACGTCATCACGACCGCTGTTAATCCGAACGGCAAGGCAGCTCGCGTGCGCTTCGCCCCGCAACGTACCTTCTTCGTCACCAATACGATTGAGTTCTAACAGATAGGGTTCGCGGTAGCGAATCGAAACAGGCCCGTAGAGCGATCTACGGGCCATCTCTTTTAAACAAGAAAAATATGTATCCGGAAAAAACTACAAAAATTCGCTGGGGCAGGCCGACGTGGCTTGCCTTGATCCTTTGCGTGTTCGGCTTCAATCTAGGCGCTCGGGAGATGCCTGTCGATTTGGTGAACCCGTTTATCGATTCGCACAAGTCGCGCTGGTTCTTCTTCAATTCAGCGAGCCGGCCCTTTGGTATGGTAAACTTGAGTCCGGATACGGATACGGATAGTACTTGGAATTCTGGATACTTGTACGACAGCGAAACGATTCGCTGCTTCAGCCACGTGCATGCTTGGCAGTTGGCCGGCATCGCGGTGATGCCGACCACGGGCGCCTTCAAGGGGCATCGAGGGATGGATGCTTACCAGTCCCGTTTTAGCCACGAAGGCGAGATAGCCAGGCCCGGCTACCACAAGGTTTTTCTCGACGACTACGAGGTGACCGCGGAACTGACCTCGTCCACGCGGGTTGGTTTTCACCGCTATACCTTCCCGGAAGGGAAAGCGCGTACTATCATTTTCGATACGGGAGCGAAACTCGCCCATGGCCCGACTGTATCCTCGCAGGTCTGGAAGGTGAGCGACACGGAGATAGCGGGCGTGCAAGTGCTCGAGAAGACGAGACGTCGCCCCAAGGACACGCCGGTCTATTTCGTGGCGCGGACGAATCAGGCCTTTGTCGAACTGAAGACTTGGAAGAACAAGAGATTGCAAACGGGCGACCAGGATCGGGTTAAGGGCGTGGACGCTGGAGCGGCCCTGGTCTTCGATCCCGAGGGGGAGCGAGAGGTCCTGCTCAAGGTGGGTATTTCCTACGTTAGCGCGCAGCAAGCGCGAAAGAACCTCGAAGCCGAGATCGACCACTGGGATTTCGATCGCGTGGCGAGCGAATCGGAGGACGAGTGGAATGGCTTGCTTAGCCGCATCGAAATCAAGGGCGGGTCGAAAAAGCAGCAGGTAAAGTTCTATACGGATCTGTGGCGGGCCCTGCTCGGTCGCCGAATCATTAGCGACGTAGACGGCAAGTACATGGATATGACAGGCGACGAACCGCGCGTGCGGACCGTTCGTTTGGACGATGCAGGCCAGCCTCTTTATCCGCATTACAATTTCGACGCCTGGTGGGGAAGCCACTGGTCGCTCAATATTCTCTGGTCCTTAGCGTATCCAGAAATCATCGACGGATTCTGCAATACGATGGTCGACATGTACCAAAATGGCGGTTTGTTGCCGCGGGGTCCTTCCGGCGGCAACTACACCTTCGTGATGATCGGCGACCCGTCCGCCCTGTTTTTCGCCAACGCCTACCACAAGGGTATTCGCGACTACGATGTCGAAAAGGCATACGAAGGGCTGCGCAAGAACGCCTTCGTGGGAGGATCCCGCGACCATGCGGGCTACGAGCACGAGAGCCCGGCCTACGGCGGCGGCATGCAGTACTACGAGAGCCAAGGTTGGGTGCCGGAAGGAATCGAAGGGGGTGGCATCCACAAGGATGGAGCGGCCATGACCTTGGAATATGCTTTCGAGGACTTTGCCTTGGGGCAGTTCGCCAAGGCGCTGGGTAAGGAGGAGGACTACCGTTTGTTCAATCGACGGGCCCTAAACTACAAGAACCTCTGGAATCCGGAAACGCGCATGATGCACCCGCGTGAGATCGACGGGAGCTGGATCGAGGATTTCGAGATCGTATCCAACGAGTTTAATACGCGGGGATTTTGCGAGGCCAATTCCGCGATCTACACGAACTTCGTTCCCCAGGACATGGGCGGACTGATCGAACTTTTCGGAGGAGAGGACGAATACAACGCGTTTCTGAACAAGTGCTTCGTGGAAGGAGAGAAAAACGATTTCGTCGGCGGGCACAAGAAGCACGGCTCCAGCTGGGTCGACTACGGCAACCAGCCCGGGACTGGGATGGCCCACTTGTTCAATTATTCCGGAGCGCCTTGGCTGACCCAGAAATGGGTTCGGAAGGTGAAGGAAGTCTATGGGGACATCACTCCCTACGACGGCTACAAGGGGGACGAGGATCAAGGGCAGATGGGAGCCTTGGGAGTGCTCATGGCGATCGGGCTTTTCCAAGTGGATGGCGGCACCTCCGTTAATCCCTATTACGAGATTACCAGCCCCATCTTCGACGAAATTAAGATCACGCTCAACCCTGACTACTACTCAGGAGAGTCCTTCGTGATCGCTACGGAAAACAATGATCCAGAAAATAAATACATCCAATCAGCTAGGCTGAATGGCGAAGTCTTTGAAAACTGCTGGTTCTATCATGCGGATTTTGAGAAAGGAGGGCGCCTAGAGATTGATTTAGGAGAAACGCCCAACTACGAATGGGGCGTAAAAGAAGCTCCGCCTTCGAAATACCTCTCTCCCAGCAACCCCTAAATATCCCCCCTCTACCTTGAAAAACAAAAATCAAATCCTTTGGGCCTTTACCGCGTCGCTTGCCGGCTTCCTTTTTGGCTTCGATACGGTTGTCATTTCCGGCGCGAACCTACCGATCAAGGAACTCTGGAACACGAGTCCTTGGTTCCACGGGACCTTCATCATGTCCATGGCCTTATGGGGCACGGTGGCGGGGTCGCTGCTGGGTGGAATCCCGAGCCAAAAGCTGGGGCGTAAGAACACGCTGATCTGGATCGGCGCCCTGTACTTCGTATCCGCGATCGGTTCGGCGCTGGCTCCGGATCCTTATACCTTTTCCTTCTTCCGGTTTATAGGTGGCTTGGGAGTTGGGGCGTCGACAGTGGCGGGACCGATGTATATTTCCGAAATCTCCACTCCGCAGAGCCGTGGCAAGCTGGTCGCTTTGTATCAGTTCAATATTGTATTCGGAATCCTTATCGCCTTCTGCTCGAACTTCCTGCTGAAGGGGGTCGGCGGAGCCAACGATTGGCGCTGGATGCTCGGGATCGAAGGACTGCCTGCGGCGATCTACTTTGTAGCGGTCATGTTCGTGCCTAAGAGCCCTCGCTGGTTGATTACGGTAAAGAAGGACGAAGCAGGCGCTCGAGCCGTCATGGAAAAGATGGGAGTGGCCGATATCGAAGGGGAGCTGAAGGCAATCGAAGATGCGGAAAAGAGCATTCAGCCGACGGACCGTTTCTTCACGAAGTATCGCAAGCCGGTAATCCTCGCCTTCCTGGTGGCATTCTTCAACCAGCTTTCGGGAATCAACTTCGTATTGTACTACGCTCCGGAAATCCTGGAGCTGTCCGGACTGGCGTCGCGGGATTCCTTGTTCAGCTCCATTGCGATTGGCGGGATCAACTTGGCGTTCACTTTCGTCGGCATCTACCTGATCGACCGCTTGGGAAGAAGGCAGCTGCTCATCATTGGCTCGATTGGATACATCGTCAGCTTGCTGATGATCGCCCTGTCGTTCTACGCAGGGCTCGGTTCGGGCATTTTGTTGGTATCCATTTTGGCATTCATCTCTTCCCATGCAGTTGGGCAAGGAGCCGTGATCTGGGTAT
Organism: Pelagicoccus sp. SDUM812005; assembly: GCF_031127875.1. Lineage (GTDB taxonomy): Bacteria > Verrucomicrobiota > Verrucomicrobiia > Opitutales > Opitutaceae > Pelagicoccus. The sequence continues at coordinate 107,684 of NZ_JARXIA010000010.1, forward strand.
TCATCGCTGAGATCTTTCCTAACCACGTACGAGCGGCAGGCACGGCTTGGGGCACGGGCACGCACTGGGTGTTCGCGGCCTTGATTACCTTGCTTGGGCCAGTGGTCATCGGGGTCTTCAAGGAAAATCCTTGGCCGATCTTCGTCATCTTCGCCGGCATGATGGTGCTGCAGCTGCTCTTCGCCCTGTTTATGATGATCGAGACGAAGGGTGTCTCGCTGGAGGAAATCCAGAAGAAGCTGAAGATTTAGGCAGAGTATAGGAAGAATTGGAAAGATCCGCTTCGGTTCTCCGGAGCGGAATGGAGTTACACCTGCAGGCTCAGGCTAGGCCTTGCTCGGGACTGCGTCCCGCGAGGCTAGTTAGCGAGGAAAATGCTTAACCGAATCCGCATGAGAAATATATTCCCGAAATCGATCGCGATATCCGTATCGCTTGTTGGAATTGCCGTGTTCGCCTTCGTCCTGCCTTCGCAGGGGGCGAGCGTTAAGAGCAGGGGGCCGCTCCTGAACGAGCCGGAGCGGGAGGAGGCCTTTATGGATTGGGGGCTGGGGATGTTTGTGCATTGGTCGCACGATTCGCAGCTGGGTTCAGTCATTAGCCACTCGATGGTAGGCGCCTCCGAGAAGTATTTGCGGCGTTATATCGAAGACTTGCCGCGGACCTTCAACCCGGAGGACTACGATCCAGACGAGTGGATGGAAATCGCCAAGCTCGCCGGGGTGAAGTACATGGTGCTTACCACCAAGCACCACAACGGCTTTTGTATGTGGGATACCGATACGACGGATTTCGGAATCATGAATACGCCTTACGGCAAGGATATCGTGAAGGATTATGTAGACGCTTGTCGCCGCCACGGGATGAAGGTCGGCTTTTATTTTTCGCCGGAGGACTTCATTTTCCTGCATCGCATGGGAGAGACCGTAAGGCGTGTGGGTACCAGCGGCCGCGAGAAGGAAGCGCTCTTGGACTACAATAAAAGACAGCTCGACGAGCTTTTTGGGAGCTACGGCCCTATCGACGTGATTTTCTTCGACGGGGGAGAAATGGAGGCCCTTACCCAGTACATTCACGAAAAGCAGCCCGATTGCATCGTGACGCGAGGGGAGATGGAAACGCCTGAGCAGAAGCTTCCGACGGAGCCCTTGCCCGGGCCCTGGGAGTCCTGCTTTACCCTTGGCACGCAGTGGCAGTTCAAGCCGACCAACGAGGACTACAAGTCGGGCACCCAGCTCATCAACATGCTGATCGAAACGCGGGCCAAGGGCGGGAACCTCCTGCTCAACGTCGGTCCGGAACCGTCGGGGAAAATTCCCTTCGAGCAAGAGCGGGCCTTTCGCGAGCTGGCATTGTGGATGTTCGTCAACGACGAAGCCATCCATGTTGTTCGCCCCTGTCCCGTGACGGGAGAGGAAGGGATTTGGTACACGCAGTCCAAGGACGGGAAGTCGGTCTACGCCTTTATCTCCAAGTTTTCCGGGCCGGAGGATCGCTGGGAATACGGGCAGCGTAAAAAGATCCTCCTGAAGCGACTGAAAGCGACGCCGGAAACGAAGATCTCGGTGCTGGGCCAGAACGACCGCGTGCTGGAGTATCGGGAAGAGGTGGACCCGCAGTCCCGCTTTAAGCAGACACCGCGCGGATTGGAGATTTCGGTCATGCGGGCGCAACGCATCTACAACAACAAGCGCTGGCCCAACACCGTGGTCGTGAAGCTCGAAAACGTCGAGTTCGCGGCCGCGGGGAATTGATTGTCGCCAAGGGAAACTACCCTAATGCGCTTCGCCTTGTAGCGCCTCGCTTTTTCGGGGGAGAGGAGGAAGCGGATGTCTCGCTTTTTCGGGGGGCGATTGCGGTAAAAACCGTATCCTACACAATTGTGCAGGATGACGGATCGGCTGCTTTCAGCGATAATGAAAATGGATCTAACGATTCGACCCTACGAACTAAGATACCCCGTTGCAACAAACCCCATGTTTGCGCCTTTGGCGTTGGGGCCTGCTAGGGTTTCTTCCCCCAAGAACCTAGATCAAAAAACAATGTTCAAAGATAGCAAAACATGTGACTCGCAAAGGATGCTCTATCCTTTACTCGCCGTCTTCGCTGCCGCCCCTTTCGCTGCGTTTGCGCAGGATACGGCTGAAGCCGACGAAGACATCTTCGAGTTGAGCCCCTTCGAAGTGGTCGCCGACCAGGACGAAGGCTACCGAGCGGCTAATACCCTTTCGGGCAGCCGCTTGAATTCCGCGCTCAAGGACGTGCCTTCAGTCGTCGACGTTTCGACCAAGGAGCTGCTGGACGATTTGGCGGTGACCAACTTCCAGGAGCTGATGGAGTATCAAGGGAATACGCAGGTGCATGACTTCGAGGATACGGGGGCGACGAATTCGGGAACCTTCAATAGCTCCATGCCGAACGAGCGCATGACCTACCGATCCCGTGGTTTCGTTGGAGGCAACACGCGCGACTTCATTCCCTGGAATTCGCCAGACGACTATTACAACATCAACCGCATCGACTTTTCCAAGGGGCCAAACGGAGTCCTTTTCGGTCTAGGCTCCACAGGCGGTACGGCCAACGCGACCTCTAAGCGGGCGGTAACCCACCGCGATTTCGTAAACCTCGAGCTGCAGTACGGAAGCTGGGACCACAAGCGCGGCACGGTCGACTTCAACAAGTCGATCGTCGACGATCGCTTCGGTCTGCGGGTGAACTTGGTCGAACAGGATTCCGGCGGCTACCGCAACTTTTCCTTCCGCGACGTAAGCCGCCAAGCCCTTTCCGGAACCTGGAAGATCGCCAAGCGCACCACCTTTCGGGCGAACTACGAGCAAGGGGAGCAGAAAGTCTCCAGCCATCGCCCCTTCGGTCCGAGCGACCAGTTTTCTGAGTGGATCGGGGAAGGCGGCGTAGCTCCTACCTATGCGGGCAATGGCCGAGCCAACAACAACACCGGAAGCGGAATTCAGACGCGCGGTGGCAACACGGCTTGGGTCGTGATGGATGGCGGCAATACTCACAATCTTGTTTATTCGCCCCGTTCTACCGTTTACAACGACGCCAGAAACGCTGACCCGTACCGCCACAACTTCGCCGGCCGTTTCTTGACGCCCGACGTCGAAACCTTCGGCGAGTATGCCATTTCCGACAAGGTCGCTTTCGAAGGGCCTGACTCCTGGAACGAGGCGGAATGGGACCAGAAGTTGCTCACCTTGGAGCACGGCTTCTCGGAAAAGCTCAACATGGAGCTCACCTACTACCAGGAGGACATGACCACCTACGGACAAAACCCGGGCGGAAGCCAGGTTTATGTCGACCTCGTGGAGCACTACGGCAACCCGCTGACCTGGAACCCGTACCAAAGCGCGAACCTGCTACCGGACGGTGAAAACAGCCACTACGGCGACTTCTACATGGAGAACACGTGGCGCACCAACGAGAACTTTCGCGACCTGGAAGGCTACCGCGCTACCGTTTCTTACGATCTCGACCTCGAGGAAAAGTTTGACGGCAAGCTTGGCCAGTTCCTCGGTCGCCACCGTCTCGCAGCCATGGGTGAAAGCCGCGAAGAGTTCCTCGAGCGTCTCAATACTTTCGAGGTGCTCTCGAGCGATTCGGTAATCGCATTGGAGTCTATGGTAGAGAGCGACTCGAATCCAGACAACGATCCGAGCTTGTCGAATCCGGTAGGAGGTGGTCCGAGCTACCTTAACAACAACGCGGAACATACCCGCAACCGCATTATCCGCAGGAACTACGTCAGCTTTGGCGACTGGGATGATTTCCATACTGGCCGCTTCCCGAGCGACATGAGCGTTTCCGTACCGATGCTGGATGGCAGCGTGCAGGAGTTGAGCACCACATTCGTGCCGACCGGACAAAATGCTATCAGCAGCGATATCGTGAAGGACGACGCGTGGATGGTCGCTTCCCAGAGCTTCTTCTTCAACAATCGTTTGGTGACCACAGTCGGCTACCGCAACGACGACGTGAGTATCGACCGTGCCCAGTCCATCCGCGACACTCTCGCGAACACAGGCGTGGTTGACTACGATGGCGACGGCCAGACCGGCGAGTGGGTGCTTCGCAAGGACGACGAGTTCCGCAGCCAGTCCGACGTGCACGGCGTTACCCGTTCCTTCGGAGCGGTTTTCCATGCCACGGAACACGTGAGCGTTTTCGTCAACCAATCCAGCGGCCGCAGGCTGCCAGCTGTCGGCCAGCAGATCGCTCCTTTCGGCGACTTGGCTCCGGGCGAAGCGGGCGAGTCGATCGACTACGGAATCACTTTCGACCTGTTTGATCGCAAGGTTACAGGCCGCATCAATCGCTTCGATTCCACCGGCGAAAACGTATTCATCTGGAACAACGCCGGTGCCAATGGTTCGGCCACTCGCATCATGGACGGCTTGATCGCCAACGGCGCGGATATCAGCGCGGAGGAGTACGACCTGCACACGCCGACCTTCAATGGAAGCCTTGGCGACGTAGCGACCGAAGGTTACGAAATGCGCTTGGTAGGAAACCCGACCAAGAATCTGCGCTTCGTATTCAATTATACATACAGCCGCAGAAATTGGGACAACGTCATGGTCAACACCTACGACTGGATGGTTGACGAATCCGCCTACTACGCGGAGAAGCTGGCATCCATCGGCATGGATATGGACTCCGATTTGGGAACCAGCTACAACGTGGACGGCATCGCCAGAACGTCCGCGAACGACTTGGTCAACGTGGTGCTCGGTCGCGTAATCCGCGGACAGTTCCAAAAGGCAGTCGGCTTCGGCGAGCGTCCTCACAAGGTTAACTTGACCGGCAACTATTCGATCAAGGACGGGCGTTTCAAGGGCTTGTCGTTCGGCGGCGGTTTCCGTTGGCAGGACGAGAACATCGCTGACGCGGTCATCGAGTTCGACGACCTCAATAACAACTACAACTTGGATAACAACGAGACTGCGGCCATGCTGGCGGATGGACGTTACCCAACGCTCAAGGAAGTTCTCTACGGGGAGGATACGCTCATGACCGACCTCTTCTTGAAGTACCGTTTCAAGAACAGCTGGTTTGGCGACGGTGTGGATACGGACTTGCAGTTGAACGTGAAGAACGTATTCAACAATACGGACGTCCTGACCACGGGCTACATCAACTCCTTCGAAGGCGTGCAGCAGTACCGCTTCCAGGAGCCGCGTAGCTACCGCGTGACGATGCGCATGAAATTCTAGGAATTGTTTATAGATCGTTACTGTTAGAACATGCCCAGCACGCGAGTGCTGGGCTTTTATAAAGGCGAATAGATTGAATCGAATGAATGGTATAAAACGAATCGTTAAGGCGCTTGCATTTGTAGCGGCGCTTCTGGGTCCTGGCGTCTTCGCGAAGCCGCAGCAGGCTCCCAATATTGTCTACATCTTGGCGGACGATTTGGGATACGGCGACTTGAGCGTGTTTGGACAAAAGCACTTCCAGACGCCGCAAGTGGATCGCCTCGCGGCGGAGGGCATGGTTTTAACCCAGCACTACTCCGGCAGTACGGTTTGCGCCCCGTCGCGCTCCTGTCTGATGACGGGACTTCATACGGGCCACACGCCCATTCGCGGCAACTTCGAGATCCAGCCCGAGGGGCAATTGCCTTTGCCCGCGGATACGCAGACCCTTTCGCGACTGTTGAGCGAAGCTGGTTACGTGACCGGAGCCTTTGGCAAGTGGGGGCTGGGCTATCCGGACTCCGAGGGCGATCCCATGAAGCATTTCGACCGCTTCTATGGCTTCAATTGCCAGCGTCTCGGTCACCACTACTATCCTTACCACCTTTGGGACGACGAAGAAAAAGTGATGCTGGAGGAGAACGAAGGTACGAAGAAGGGGCTCTACGCTCCCGAGCTCATCCACCAGCAGTCGCTGAAGTTCATCGAGGACAACAAGGACCGTCCCTTCTTCTGCTATATTCCGACAATCATTCCCCATGCCGAGTTGGCGGCCCCGGAGGAGGTGATGGAGAAGTATCGCGGCGCCATTGAAGAAGGAAAACCCTTCAAGGGGCTCGACGAAGGGCCGGAGCTAAGGCTTGGACGCTACCAAAGCCAAGAAGAGCCCCACGCCGCTTTTGCTGCGATGGTGGACATCTTCGACCGCCAGGTAGGTGAAGTGGTCGCTAAGCTGGAAGAGCTTGGAATTGCCGAGAACACCTTGGTCATCGTGACCTCCGACAACGGGCCGCATCAGGAAGGCGGCGCCGATCCGGAGTTTTTCGACAGCAATGGCGAGTTCCGCGGCTTCAAGCGGGACTTGTACGAAGGCGGGATTCGCGTACCGACGATCGCCTACTGGCCAGGCTCGATCGCGGCGGGTTCCCGCTCCGACCACATTTCCGCGTTTTGGGATATCATGCCAACGGTCGCTGAATTGGCTGGAATCGAAATCGATACGCCGATCGACGGCATCTCCATGGTTCCGACCTTGCTCGGTAAGCCTGAACAGCAAGAGGAGCATGAATACCTGTATTGGGAGTTTCATGACAAAGGAGGTCGTCAGGCCGTGCGGATGGGGAACTGGAAAGCGGTTCGTTACGAGGTCCTCAAGAATCCAGACGGTCCGCTGCAGCTTTTCGACCTGTCTTCGGACCCTAGCGAATCGGTGGACCTCGCCCGCTTCTATCCGGAGGTCGTTTCTCGCATGGAGCAGATCCTCAAGGAAGCTCGCACCCATAACGAGAACTTCACCTTCAACCTTCGCCAGTTTAAGGGCGAGTGAAGGGGGCGGTAAGGGTCCGCTCTAATTAGACAGTTAACGGATTTACGTCCCGAGAGGCAGCTTGCCTTTCGGGACATTTTTTGAGCTCAAATGAAGCCTTGTCTTATTCCTCTGGATACGGCGGCGGCTTGGGAGTGAACGTCGAACTTCTTGTAGATGTTGCGCAGGTGGAAGCTGACAGTGTGGGCGGAGATGCCGAGATCGTAGGCGATCTCCTTGTTGCAGAGGCCTTGGCTGATGAGGTTCAGGACTTCCGTCTCTTGGGGCGAAAGAGGATTGTGCTTCGACTTTTCGTTGCGGACGCGATCGAGAATGAGGCTCGCCACTTGGCTGTCCAGGGCGGCTCCGCTGCTCAGGACGTCGCGGATACCCTTGTCAATTTCCTCGGTGGAAGCGTGCTTGAGCAGGTAGCCGGCGGCTCCGGCGTCGATGGCTTTGAGGACCTTTTCCTCGTCGTCGAAAACGGTGAGCACGATGACTCTGACGTCGGGCGCCTTGCTGGCCAGCTCGCGGATGCCGTCCAGCCCGTTCATGCCGGGCAGGCCGATGTCCATGAGGATCACTTGAGGCCAGGAGGATTCAGCCTCGAGGGTCGCGAATAGGTCGTCGCACTTGGAGAAGGCGTGGGGGCAGCTCAGACCCTTGCGTTCGTTGAGCAGGGCGTGCAGCTGCTCGCGGTAGGACGCGTCGTCCTCGACCATCCAGACGGTGATCTTGTTGGGTGCTTCGTTCTCTGTGGAGGTAGTCATTTCTTTCTCAGGTTGGAGATTGGGATTCTGAGCTCGAGGCGGGTGCCTTTTCCGCTCTGTGAGGAAATTTGCAGGTCGCCACCCATCAACTTGGCGCGAGTGCGCATGGTGGACAAGCCCCAGCCCTTGTGGTTCGGGTCTTGCTCGGAGATTCCGACTCCGTCGTCTTCGAGCTGGAGCAGCAAGGTGTTGTTCCGGCCTCGGCGAAAGGTGATTTCCAGGTGGCTGGCCTGGGCGTGCTTCACGAAATTGTGCAGGGCTTCCTTGAAGAGGAGCATGATGTTTCGCTTGTGCACGATGCTGACTATCAGGTCCGGCAGCGATTCTTCCATTTGGCAGATGACCCGGTCCTTCCCGAGGATGAAGAAGGCCCGTTCCTTGATCATGCTGCCGAGATCCTTCAGGGAGATGGAATCCTGCTTGGTGAGCCAGACTGCTTCGCGCAGGGCCACAGCCGCTTCCTTGGCGAGCAGGCGCAGGTCTTGGGTGACCTTGTCGACTGCCGGCGAATGGGAGTGGTTGCGCAGACGCTCCATGCCGAGGCTGAAGGCCCCGATGCTGCTGCCGACGTCGTCGTGCAGGTCGCTGGAAATTTGGTTGCGGATCTGTACCAGCTCGCGGCTGCGCGACAAGCGGGAGCGGACGTAGAGGACGAGGGCCCAGGTGACTGCGAACAACAGGACGAGAATCAGGCTGCTGTTGATCCGGCGTTCGCGCGTGAAGGTGGCTTCGTGCAGGGCGGCTTCGGATTGGCGAAGTCGCTTTTCGAGCTGGTGACGTTCGACGAGGCCGTGCAGCCAGACTTCCGGATGGAGGATTTCTCGGTTCGATGCGTAATTGTCGACAAGCAGCGACGGGTCGAGGCCCTGTTGTGTAATTCCGGATACGGATACGGATTTGTTTTTGGAAACGTTGAGTCCGGAGCGAAGGATGGCGATCTCGCCCATGGCGAATATGCGGGAGGGTCCGTGTACGGGAAGTTCGCCAAAGGTCACGCGCACGTAGCGGGCGCCGGGAGAGAAGAGGGGAACGCTGAAAAAGATGTCTCCGAGCACGATGGAGCGGGTTTCGTCCCACGAGTTGATGATTTCCTTATAGATGGCGGGCTCGGCGGAAAAGTCGGAGTCTTCGAAGGCTTCGACCACGATGCTGCCGGGGTAGCCGAAATGCGGGAGTGAGATTTCCCAGGGAGGACGCGCGGGGAAGAACTCGATGCGGCCGATGGGAGTGGGTTCGTGCAGGTCGATGGTCACTTGGATCTGCGGTTCGATTTCCTCCTGTAGTGGAATAACCGCTACATAGTCCGTGTCGGCCTTGGTCTTGGGGCCGAGCGACATGTTGTAGGGGGTCATCCGATCGTAGAGGTAGTAGGGGCTCCAGGTCGCCCGAGATTCGAAGGAGTCGCTGGTGAAGACCTTGGAGTAGGGGGCGATATTGACCGTAGTATTGAAATCGCCGTCCGAGAAGATGTACACTTCGCCCAGGGCGAAGTATTCCCAGCCGTCCTTCTCGACTCCACGGTCGACCACGATGCGAACCGCTTGGGCGGTCGTATCGATGTTGGAGATCAGAAGCGGAATGAGCTGGGTTTCCGCGTAGTCCTGCTGGGAGTAGTCGTAGGTCCTGAGGGGCTTTTCTTCTGGATCTCCTAGGATTTCGACGCGGAATCGCTTGGGGAAGCCGTAGGCGACATCCGGGCTGTAGCGCGGATTGGACGCGGGCATAATTGCAATGGTGCGTATCCGTTTCGCGGTGTCCTTTTGCAGGAGGAAGGTGATAGACTTGTTCAGTGGCTTTCCAGTGGGATCGGCAGGAGTAATGGCGCTGTGGTAGCCGAGGTAGCCGTTCATGCTTTTCAGCTCCTTGGGAGGAAGTTGTTGGAGCTGGTTTTGGATGCCCAGAATTTGCTGCTTCAGTTCGCTGATCCGGGACGAGAGAAAGAGCTCGTCCGCCTTCAACTCTTGCAGTGGCGACGGGATCAGGAAGAGGCTGAACGCGACTGCCAAGGTGAGCTTTTGGTAGAGTCGAAAGAGGGGCGGAATGGGAAGGCGGGACGGGGACATTATAATAATAAGGATGAAAGACCTGGAACAGCGACCTGGGAGCTCAATGATTACCGCATGCTGGATCTTTCGGGGCCAGTCGATTTTTCGCGACCGGCAGGGAGTAGGTTCGAGGGGCTAGATTGCCAGAGAGCGGGTTTCCAAGGCGATGCTAGCCTGAGTTTCGGCGCCTACACGATCGTGTAGGCCCTCACGGTAGTTTCGCCGATAAGGCCATTTTTTACTGGCATTATTCCCAGACCTCCGCAGCTTGATAATTATCAGTTTACAGTGTAAACAATCGCTTCCTTCGCATGTGGGCAAGTGTGTTTACACTATTGAGCAGTTTTAGTTCTTGGCGGGTCCCCAGCGGCTTTGTCGAGAGCCTACCCTTAGAAACTACCCCCCGAAAAATGGAAGACCAGAGACCCTCCCTGCGCGACATCGCGCGTCGCTTGAACGTTTCCCACGCCACCGTTTCGATGGCATTGCGGAACAACCCTAGAATCTCCGAAAAACGTCGGATCGAGGTAAGGCGGGTCGCCGAGGAGATCGGCTACCGCCCGGACCCGATGCTCTCGTCGCTGGTGGCCTACCGCCAGCGGAAGCAAGAGAAGCCGGTCGTATCGACGATCGCTTGGGTGAACCGTTGGCCCGACCCGCGCCAGCTGCGCCGCTACAGCGAGTTCGACGAGTACTGGAAGGGAGCTGAAAAGGCGGCGGAAGAGCTTGGCTACAAGCTGGAAGAGTTCGTGGTGAACGAGGAGCTGCGCGGCCACCGTCTCAACGACATTTTGCAGGCTCGCGGCATCCAGGGAATCATGATTCCACCGCACGCTTCCAACGATACTTGGCATGACCTCGGGATTGAGTGGGACAAGTTTAGCGTGGTGCGCTTCGGCTTTTCGATCGCCGACATCAGGGCCCACATGATCGGTTGCGACCAGATGCGCAGCGCGGAGCTGGCGGTCAGCAAGATCAGCGAAGCGGGGTACCGCTCGATCGGATTTATTACGAACAAGCCTTTCGACACTAAGACCGGCGGCAACTTCCGCATGGGCTTCCTGCGAGCCACCGAAATGACGCCGGGGCTGAGGGCGATTGCTCCCCTTGTATTGGATAATCCAGTACCGGTTGAAGGCGGAACGAAGGAGATTGGGGCAAAGGTCGCCGCTTGGATCGAGGAGAACGAGGTCGATGCGATTTTCACTTCCGAGATCGGCCTTGCAGTTACGCTTAAGAAGCAGGGGATTCGCATTCCGGAGGACATTCCGGTTGCTTCGTCCAGCGTGACGGAGCGCTTCGGAATCGACGCTGGCATCGACCAGAACCCATTCGAGATCGGGCGGGTAGCGGTGCATGTTTTGGTGGGGCACTTGAACCGAAACGACAGAGGCGAACCGGATCATTGCCGACGCGTCTTGGTTGAGGCGAATTGGGTGCCGGGCTCCAGCCTTCCCGTCAAGGCGGAAGCGGCGAGCAAGGCTTAGCAGAGCGACAGCTACGCTAAACTAGGCGAGGGCGCTCGAGAAAGAGACGCCGTTCGCCTCGGCTAGACCGTTCTCTTGGAAACCCACTTGGCCAAGGTATGCTTGAGCTGGGTGAAGGAAACCGGTTTGGAGAGGTAGTCGTTCATGCCTGCTTCGTAGCACCGTTCCTTGTCTTCAGGCGTTACGTGGGCGGTCATGGCTACGATGGGGACCAAGGCGTTGTCCTTGCCGAGCTTGCGTATTTTCCGGCTGGCGGCGAAGCCATCCATCTTGGGCATGCTGATGTCGAGCAAGATGAAGTCGAACTCCTGTTCGCTGGCTGCGGCGACGGCTTCGAGTCCGTTTTGCGCCGGGGTGACTTGGTGACCGAGGCTGGAGAGCAAGGAGTCCATAAGCTCTCTGTTGACCGGTTCGTCTTCCACCAGCAGGACGCGCACTCCCGTATCCAGGCAGAAGGATCCAACGTTTTCGTCCAGATCGTTCCCTTGCGGCGAGTAGCTGCAGAGCTTTACGGGGATGACGGCGCCGAAGGAGCTGCCTTTGCCGGGGTCGCTCTTGCAGACGATTTCGGAGCCCATGGCGTTGACGATGCGTTGGCAAATGGCGAGTCCAAGTCCCATGCCGCCGTATTCACGCGTCCATGACCCGTCGATTTGGGAAAAGGGCTTGAAGAGCTTTTTCCGGTCCGCGGGGTCGATCCCGATCCCGGTGTCGCTGACTTCCAAGTGGAGCTCCGCTTTCCTCGTTCCTTTGCGGATGAGCTCGGTCTTGATGCGAACGGAGCCTTGGTGGGTGAACTTGATTGCGTTGTTGGCCAGGTTGAGGATGACCTGCCTGAGCCGTCCTTCGTCGATGGATACGTTGAAGTTTTGACCTTCTCCCAGCCAGTCCTCGGAGGTTTCGACGCTGAGCTCGATGCCCTTTGCGTTCGCTTGGGGCCGGAGCATGTTCGCTACGCCTTCGCAAAGGCTAGGAATGTGAACGCTTTCGTTCTTCAGGAGAAGGGTTCCGCTCTCGATGCGGCTGAAGTCCAGGATGTCTTCGATGAGGCGCAGGAGCTGCGAGGCGGATTGGCGGATAAGCGAAAGCTCGCGGGCGTGGGGACCGTGCGGCAGATCCCGTTGGATTTTTTCGACGTATCCAATAATTGGATTTAGCGGAGTGCGGAGCTCGTGGCTCGTAGTCGCCAGGAATTCGTTCTTGGCGACGGAAGCCGCTTTGGCTGCTTCGATCGCTTCCTGCAGGGCGAAATTTTGGATACGAAGGTCCTTGGTGCGCTGCTCGACGATGGCCTCCAAGTTGGAGTTGATTTCCCGCAGGGAGCGATCGCGGTCGGATATGGTTTGCAGCATCGAGTTGAAGCTGTCGACGAGGGAGCCGACTTCGTCGTTGTAGCGCTTGACCGCTCGCTTCGAAAAGTCTTCGGAGTCTTGGACCTGCATTGCGATGTCGTCCAGTTCCTTGATGGGAGCTGCCACCAGCCTTTGCATGCGCGAAGCGAGGAAAACGGAGATCAGCATTCCGCCTACGAGCAATAGGGCGCTTGCGGTGATGCTTCGATAGACGGAATTCATGAAGGGCCGCGTGTCGGCTTCGATGACGAGCTGGCCGATCTTTTCGCCATTGAGTTCGATGGGATGGGTGATGAGCAGCGAGTCATCGTTCCAGATGGGAGTGGAGGACTCGGTGTACTCCAAGCTTGGACGGGCGACGCCCGATGAATAGTAGGCGAAGGGGGTGCGGTTGATGTCGAAGAGGGTCGCTTGCAGGATTCCTGGCTCGTGCTTGAGCGAATGCAGGTGCTCGATGGCGGTGGAGCTATCCTCGAAGCGAATCGCTGCCTCGTTGTTGCTCGCTATGATTTCGGAAAGGGTTTTGAGGGAGCTGAGCCGCGCTGCTTTGAACTCTTTCCAATCTAGGTAAACGGCGATGGAGCAAAGCGAGGTCAGGGTGACGAACGAGGTGAGGGCGCAGATCGCGACGATCTTGGTAGAGATGTGCCATTTGAAGGCGAAGCGCTTGATCTTCTCGATTGCGTTCATCATTTATTTGGCTCCAGGGCGAGTTCCAGCAGCTTCGAGCTGATGACCACACCGCATGCTTTGGTGTTCTCGTTGGCAATATAGAAGCGCAGTCGATTCCGCCTGACAACGAATTCGACGCAGCCGCCCGCTTCCACGAAGCCATCCCGTGAACTGATGCTCAGGATCCGGTGACGGACGCATTTTTCTAGGATCTCCTTCCAATGCTTTCGGTTTCCCCCGCCGACGTACACGATATCCAGGCCTTCAAACGAATCGCGATGGGTGAGTTCCAATACTTGGATACGCGGCTTGCTGCTCCGCGTTTGGGCGCGTCGGGCCAGGTAGTTGGCGACTTCGGGGGCTCCGATCACACCGATGGTGATCCGTTCGTAGTTTTCCTCGTCTTGCCAGCGCACGAAGTCGGCGAAGCCCTCTATCCAGTTAGCGGTTGAGGAGTCGATTTGAAGGGTTTGACCGTAGGTGCTTGGCCCAGACACGAGTAGAGTCAGCAGAAGGGCGGCGAGGGGCGCCAGGAGCTTGTAGTTGCGGTGCAGCATGCTGTCAGTCCTTGCCTAATAGTGGGCGCTGATTTCCAGGTACACTTCCCGTTTAACCTCGGTCCAATGTCCGAAGAAGTCCTTGAGTCGGGCTTCTTGGGTCGTGGGGTTCAGGAGGTTACGGCCTACGAGCGAGAGTTTGAGGGACTCTGTTTTTTGCCAAGTTAGACGAGCGTCTAGTTGAAAGATTGCGGGTTGCTGCCCTTTCGCGAAATCGTAGCTGCTGGTGTAGCGGAATCCTGTATCCAGATTCCAATCATCGGCGATTTCCGAGGAGAGGTTCAGGCTCGCCATGTGGTCAGGCGTGCTGTTGTCGAACTCGCCGATCGAGAAAGCGATGAAGTCCTCCTGGAACGCGTTTTCCGGATCGATGAGGGATTGGAAGCTGTCCTTCTTGAACGAGTAGTTCAAGCGGGCTCGGTGCCTCTGGTTTAGCTCCCAGTCGAGGGAAGCCTCGAATCCATAGGCGTCTCCCATGAGCAGGTTGTCGTAGGCTCCGTTGATTTTGACGTACGGAGTAGGGGTGGTGAGGACGAGGCTGTTGTCCACGCCCACGCGGGCGATCAGTTCGTCGTATTCGTAGACGAAGGCGTTGAGGGTAAAGCTGCCTTTATCGTCGGCGAATAGGGTTCGATAGCCCGCTTCGAAGGAATCCATCACCTCCGCGTCCAGAAGTTCGGTGGATACGGCGTCGGCGAGGCTGTGTTCCAGGACGAGGGTTCCGTCGGGCGTGGGAATGGAGATCGGTTGGTCCAGGGCCTTGCCGCTGCGGAGGCTCTCGATGACGCTGAGTGAGACGGGGGGATTTCTGTTCGCTTGCGAATAGGAAAGCCAGAGCCGACTGGATTCGTCGATTTCGAAGATGAGGCTGGCGTTGGGCGAGACCGTCGTATCGTCCGAACGATCGTCGTAGCGAAAATCGACGCCCCAGGAGAGGCTTAGCTTTTCGGGGTAGATCGCCCAATTGTCCTGGAATCCTGAATACGCTGTGTAACTGTCGAGCAGACGGTTGGTGAAGTCGGAAGCCAAGGTGGAGGAGGTGTGCTCCTCGTCGTAGGCGGCGCCCAGGTTGAAGCTTACCGTATGGAAATCGCCCCATTGCTGCTTGCCGCGAGCTTCCAGGCCTGCGGTCCAGATTCCGAAAGCCGCGTAGGCGGCGTCGAGGTCGGAATAGCCGAACCAGCTGCGCACCGAGTAGGAACTGTCGTTGGAGACGTTGCGCGTCCATTTGAGCTGGGTGTTAGCCCCTGCGAGCCGTTCTGCGTCCGCCGTGAAGTTGAGTGAACCAGTGTCGAAATTGGCTAGATCGTAGGCGTAGCCGAGGTCGGAGTAGAACGCTTCCCCGGAGATGCTGAGGAGATCGTGGGAGGTGGCCCGGTGGTCGAGCCGGAATCCGGCCCGGGCAGTGTCCCAATCGTTTTCGTAGGGAAAGCGGGTCAGGCTGGAGTCGCGTTGGTTTGCCTTGGCGTAGACGCGGGCGGAAGTCTTGTCGTCGATGGCCCAGCCGATGCGGGCGGCCATGCCTCGGTTTTCCGTGCCTAGGTTTACCCGCAGCAGGCTGCCTTCGGTTTCGAAGGCGGTCTTCATGCGCACGTTCACGAGTCCGTTCACGGCGTTGTTGTCCCAAGTGCCGCCCCCCGGGCCGTAGGCGACTTCCACCGAAGCCACGTCCTCCATGAGGAGGTCGTGCTGGCTGCCAAAGAGCCCTGCGAAAATGGAGGCGTAGACGTTTTGCTCGTCCACGGTGAAAAGGGCTCGATTGAAGAAGCGCGAGTTGACGCCGCGGATGCCCATGCCCCAGATGCCGTTGCTCGGACGGACGATATGGACGCCCGGCGCGTAGCGAAGCATTTCGGGAATGGAGTCCACCGGCAGTTTGGCGATGTCCTCCTCGTCGAAGACGAAGGAACCCGTGGGAGCGTTGAAGATTTGGGATTCCAGCCGGGAGGAAATGATGACCGGCGCGTTGGCGAGCTCGTCCAGGGAAACGGGAAGCGAGCTCGATTCGGCGAGGTCCTCCTGGGCTTGTAAGGCGGTACCAGTCAGCAATGAAAGCCCGACGAAACCTTGCGTAAGGCGCCGTAACGGGGGTCTAAGAGTACTAAACTGAAAAGCCATGGGTAACTTGCGGCGAATGCTTACAGAGACGCCCTCAGACGCAACGCCTTTTTGAGGCCCCTAGGCCTCACCCTTATAACGGTAAAAACCGGCATAGTCCTAGTGTTTACCCTAGTCTTAGGCGCAGTCTGACGCGAGCTATAGCTAGACTAAATCGCAGGGCCTATCCCTTAAGATCCGGTTGTGCATTGGAGAAAGAAGAGCGATCTTCCAGCCCTCTCGTTCGAGAGCGTACCCCTTCCAAATCCTCGTTTACGTTTCTATGTCCGATAAGCCGTTAATCTCTCACATCTTCACAGCAGATCCCTCCGCTCACGTTTTCGAGGGCAAGATCTACATCTACCCGTCCCACGATCGCGAGACGGACCAGCCGACCAATGACAATGGCGACCAGTACGACATGGTGGACTACCACGTCTTCTCCATGGACTCGATCGACGGCGAGGTGACCGACCACGGGGTAGCTCTCGACATGAAGGACGTGCCTTGGGTGGACAAGCAGATGTGGGCTCCGGATGCGGCCTGCAAGAATGGCAAGTATTACCTGTACTTCCCCGCCCGGGCTGCCGACGGGATCTTTCGCATCGGGGTCGCGGTGGGCGACCGTCCAGAAGGGCCCTTCGTAGCGGAGCCGGAACCGATCAAGGGCAGCTTCAGCATCGATCCGGCGACCTTCGTGGACGACGACGGCGAAGCCTACCTGTACTTCGGCGGCATTTGGGGCGGCCAGCTGCAGAATTGGCAAGGCGACGACTTCGATCCGGACGGCAAGGAACCGGAAGGGGACGAGCCCGCCTTGCTGCCGGTCGTGGGCAAGCTGCGGGAAGACATGAAGGAGTTCGCAGAAACGCCGCGGCGCATCGAGATCGTGGACGAAAACGGCGACCTGCTCAAAGGCAGCGACCACGATCGTCGCTTTTTCGAAGCGGCTTGGATGCACAAGTACCAAGGTCGCTACTACTTTTCCTACTCTACGGGCGACACCCACTACCTGTGCTACGCGGTGGGAGACAATCCGTATGGACCTTTCACCTACGGCGGGCGAATCCTGGAGCCGGTTCTAGGCTGGACGACCCATCACTCGATCGTCGAGTTCGAGGGGCGCTGGTACCTCTTCCATCACGACTGCGAAATTTCCAAGGGGGTAAACCACCTTCGCAACGTCAAGGTGAAGGAGATCTTCTACGACGAGGACGGAAAGATCCTCCCCGTGGCTCGGGACTAAAGCCTCAGCTCGTTTTAATCGCCTGCGTTGTCGAGTCTTTCGGCAACGCATTTTTTTTTTGATCTTTTTCCTAAAGATTCGCGACGCACGGCCGTATAGGTAAGGCATCCTAATGGAGATTTAGGCCCGCATCCCTAATGCGGCTTAGCTCCGACAAGCGTCCAAGCCCCACGATGGCACGCATGTAGCGGGAGATTAGATAAGCGCACTCAGTTTTTGGATACCAAGTCGCTTTCCAATCCATAACCCAGATTACACATGCCTAAAAAAGTATTATCTTCCATCGTTTGCATCCTTCTCTTTCTCGGGGCCTCGCTGGCTCAAGCTGACAACGGTCAACGGGAAACGCCTGAGCAAGCCCTCAAGGCCATCGTCGAGCTCTACAAGAAGAACGACTGGGAACACCTGGTGAAGGAGCGTTGCCTAGACGCCCGCCACGCCCAGTCGGAGGCGGCCGTGCAAGAGCTCGTCGATAGCCTGAGCTCCCAGTTTTCCGATGCAGAAACCCTGCAGGCTCTGGTCTTTTCCTACGAGGCTGCCCTGGCCGCTAAGCCGGAAATCGAATCGGAGGGCACCGTTGCCATCTTCGCTAGCGATTACGGCTCGGTAAGACTTTCTAAGATGGATAACGGCATTTGGGGGCTTCGCTTCTAAGCGCCAGTTGTTTGTTCTTCGGGATATCGTAAATCTAGTTTGTTTGATCTGAACAGCCTCCGGGGGTGGTAGCCCGGAGGCTTTTTTGCGTCTATTTTGCGCCTATTTCGCCACGGGGAGGGCCTAGGGGAGCGTCGTCGAGGAGGTAAGGGCGGCCGTTCATCTCGCCATTGACTTTGCAGGTTAGTTTCTTTGCCTCGGCCAGCCTCTCCGAATGAAAGTTGTCCTCGCCGAAAAACCCTCCGTTGCCCGAGATATCGCCAAGCATCTAAATGCAGGCCAGAGACACGACGGCTACCTGGCGGGCGGGGAGTGGGCTGTGACTTGGGCCTTCGGGCATCTCGTCGAGCTGAAGGAGCCGGAGGAGTACCGTCCGGAGTGGAAGTCCTGGAAGAAGAGCCTGCTGCCCATCATCCCGGAACGCTTCGAATTGCGGGCCCGGGGCGACGATGGAGCTAAGAAGCAGCTGGAGACGGTGAAGAAGCTGTTCACCGAAGCGGAAGAGATCATCTGCGCGACGGACGCGGGCCGGGAAGGGGAGCTCATCTTTCGCTATATCCTCGAATGGGCGGGCTGTACCGGGAAGCCGATCAAGCGGCTGTGGATTAGCTCCTTGACCAGTTCCGCGATCAGCAAGGGTTTCGCTGCCCTCAAGGACGGGAAGGAGTTCGATACCTTGCACGACGCGGCTCGCTGTCGCAGCGAGGCGGACTGGATCGTCGGCATGAATGCGACCCGGTATTTCACTGTTGAATACGGGAAACGCAACCTGCTGCTCAGTCTCGGTCGCGTGCAAACGCCTATCCTGGCGATGATCGTTGGGCGCGACACGGAAATCGAGGGCTTCAAGTCGGAAGACTTCTGGGAAGTGCACACCGAGTGCCGCGAAACGAAGTTTCGTCACACCGGTGGTAAGATAACCGAGGAGGAAAAGGCTAAGGCCCTGCTCGCAAAAGTCGACGGTCAGCCCTTGGTGGTCAGCGACGTTCAGCAAAAGGACGAGCGCACCAATCCGCCCTTGCTCTTCGATTTGACGGAATTGCAGCGAGAGATGAATCGCCGCTACGGATTTACCGCTGACCAAACCCTGCGAATCGCCCAGAACCTCTACGAGCAGAAGCATATCACCTATCCGAGAACGGATAGCCGCTACCTTTCAACTGACCTGGAACCGACGATTGGCCCCTTGCTCAAGCGCTTGGCGAACTCCAAGCCGAAAGAACTGGAGCCTCTGGATCTGGACAACCTTCCTTTCAGCAAGCGCATCGTCGACGATAGCAAGGTTTCCGATCACCATGCCATCATTCCCACCGAAGACCTGCCTCGCAACCTAAACGAGGACGAAGCCCGCGTGTACGACGCCATTCTCGTGCGCTTGATCGCTGTCTTTTATCCGCCCTGTATCAAGGCTGTCACTACGGTCGAGGCCAAGGCGGCGGAAGAGACGTTTCGGGCCAAGGGCACGGTTCTGCTCGATGCCGGTTGGCAAGCCCTTTACCCGCAGGCGGAGAAAAAGCCCGCCAAGGGCAAGAAGAAGAAAGGCGCTGCGGAAGAGCCTGCGGTGATGCCGAACTTCCAAGTGGGCGAAAGCAATCCCCACCAGCCCAGTATTGAAAAGTTCAAGACGAATCCTCCCAAGCGCTTCACGGAGGCTACCTTGCTGTCGCTCATGGAAACCGCCGGTAAGATCGTCGACGACGAAGAGTTGAAGGAGGCGCTCAAGGACAAAGGAGTCGGCACCCCCGCCACGCGGGCTTCCATCATCGAAGTGCTGATCCAGCGCAAGTACGTCGAGCGCAAGAAGAAGAACCTCATCAGTACCGATAGCGGCCGCCACCTGATTTCGTTGATCCAGGACGAGCGCCTGAAGTCGCCCGAATTGACGGGCGATTGGGAGTTTCGTTTGAAAAAGGTGGAGCGCGGCGAGCAGGATGCGGCCTCCTTCATGTCGGACGTGGTTGAATACACGAAGGAAATCTTGGCCAACGATGCGGGCAAAACCATCGATCTCCGAAACTTGGGTCCCTGCCCGAAGTGTAGGGCCCCGGTCATGCGTGGAAAAACTGGATACGGCTGTTCCAGCTGGCGGGACGGCTGCAAGTTCGTAATCAAGGACG
Source organism: Pelagicoccus sp. SDUM812005 (assembly GCF_031127875.1). Classification (GTDB taxonomy): domain Bacteria; phylum Verrucomicrobiota; class Verrucomicrobiia; order Opitutales; family Opitutaceae; genus Pelagicoccus. Next base: position 127,419 of record NZ_JARXIA010000010.1, read on the forward strand.
GCGAGTACGGCATGAGCTTCCAGCCGGCCATGATGCGGGAGCTGCTCTACAACGGCCGCACCTTGGAGCCGCATCCGATCGTGGACAAGGGGAAGAAGCTCTTGGGCTTCCTTGCTTTGGGACGGGGCGGCAAGCTCAAGTTCGAACAAGTCGAGACCAGCCAAGACACGGGAGGGCAGGAGAAGTTTGGCGACTGTCCGATCTGCAAGAGCCCGATCGTGGAAGGAAGCAAGGGCTACGGCTGCTGCAACTGGAAGAACGGCTGTCGCTTCATCATCTGGAAGCAGGTTGCCCAACGCCCCCTCTCCGCCGAAGAGGCGAGGACTTTGCTCGAGAAAGGAGTCACCGATACCTTGGACGGCTTCAAGTCGAAGGCCGGCAAGGAATTCAGCGCCAAACTCAAGATCCAGGGCGATAAGGTGCAGTTCGACTTCAGCTAGTCATCGGTTCGCTCTATAGAGAGAATGAACTGCCGTTCAATTGCTGTTGGTAAAACCGCAAGTATATCTAAAGTCCTAGCTATTCCCTTTGAATCGAAGCCAGCCCCATTCGGTTTCATTCGTTGATTTCCCCGGCTGGGTATTTCGAGGCAAAGCGGAAACGCTTTCACGAGATTTTACTTTTTGGGAACCTGTCTGGTTTGGGGTTCCCAGATGCTACCGCTAGTCGAGGGGTAGCGGTTTTCGGGGTCGACAGCCGCTATCCCTCTTCAATTTCCCGCTTGCGGAAAACGAAGAACTTCTGGCCGACGAAATTCCAGCAGGCCCAGACGAAGGTAGCCGCCAGGAAGGCCGGCGTCGAGGCTCCGGGATGGGAGGCCGCGTAGTCGTGCACGAGGCTGTTGATCACCCAGCCGGTCAGGTAGAGCAGGCCGAAGCGAAGTGGTTCGCTGGCGCTGAAGCCTCTGTTCTTGAAGGTGAAGTGCTTGTGAGCGAAGTAGCCCCAAGCGAAGATGCAGACGAAGCTCAGGCGCTTGGCCCAGGAACTGTCGAGGACGGTGAAATGGCTCAAGGTGCTGTACACTCCGTAGTCGATAGACAGGGAGATGCCGCTTACCATGAGGAAGCGGATGGCTTGTAAGGCTGTATTGCGCGATTCGTCCATTGAGCTGGGGTTCTGGATCCAGAAAAGGCGTGATAAGTGAGGGGGCAGGCAGGATGCAAAGGTTTTTTGGAAGCGAGCCTCGCTTGTAACCGCTCCGCTGCATTCGTCGCAGTTTGACAAAAAGCGCTCAGCCTCCATCTACTCGCCTGCTAATCGCGATATGAAGACATTTAAGGAATTAGGAGTAGCAGCGGATCTAATAAAAGGGATCGAGGAGAAGGGCATCATCGAGCCAACTGAGATTCAGGAGCTTACCATTCCCTACCTGCTCAAGAACAAAGGGGACTTCGTAGGCCAGGCTCAAACCGGAACCGGCAAGACCGCAGCCTTTGGACTGCCCCTGCTGCAGAAGATCGACCCCAAGCAGAAGCACGTGCAGGCCCTCGTGCTCAGTCCCACTCGCGAACTCGCCAAGCAAATCGCCAAGCAACTTTTCCACTACACGAAGTACAGCTCCAAGATTTTCACCGAAGCGGTCGCGGGCGGAGAAAAGATCGAAGGGCAAATCGCAGCCTTGGCCCGTCCGACCCATATTGTGGTGGCCACGCCCGGTCGCTTGATCGACTTGCTCAAGGCGAAGGCGGTCGACCTCTCCAAGATCGATACCCTTGTCCTCGACGAGGCGGACGAGATGCTGAGCCTCGGCTTCAAGGACGATCTCAACAAGATCCTGGAGTTCACGCGCGGAGCGAACAACACCTGGCTCTTTTCCGCGACCATGCCCAAGGGCGTGAAGGCGATTATCGAGCGCTACCTTTCTCCCAATGCGGAGCACGTCACCGTGGATCGCAAGAACCCGGTGAACAAGAACATCGATCACTGGTTCACGGTGTGCACCATCGAGGAGAAGCCGGACGAAATCGCCCGATTCATCAAAGCCCAGAAGGGGCGTCCCGGCGTCGTCTTTTGCCGCTCCAAGGCCGGCGTGCAAAACATCGCCCGCGCCCTGGGGGAACGCGGTTTCGAGGTGGCGACCCTGCAGGGCGACCTTTCGCAAAAGGATCGGGACAAGGTGATGCGCGCCTTTCGCAAGGGCCGCGCCGAGGTGCTGGTCTCCACCGACGTCTCCGCCCGCGGAATCGACGTCGAGGGGCTGGCCTACGTGGTACATCACCAGTTGCCGGACCAAATCGAGTACTACACGCACCGCTCCGGTCGTACGGCTCGCGCCGGTCGCAAAGGCGTTTCCATGGCCTTCATCACCAAGGGCGACTTCAAGCGTATCAAGGAACTGGAGGCGGAGCTGCACATCAAGTTCCGCCAAATCCGACAGGACTAGGCTTTCGCTGTTCGCGAAGCGTTTTTAGTTTCCACGGAGCGGGCGGCCGCTAGGGTTACGGCATGCCCCGCCCCCATCGCTTCTTCGCTCGCAGTTGGATTCTGTTTGCCTGTTTTACGGCCTTGTTTGCCGGATACGTCCGAGCAGGCGAGGTCGACCAGCGAATGAAGGCCGCCTCGGCTGCCTTTTTGGATAGCCTCAGCGGGATCCAGCTGGACGCGGCTTTGCGCGAATTCGACGAAGAGCGGAAAGATTGGCATTTCGTCCCGCGCAAGCGAAAGGGATTGCCGCTCTCGTCGATGAACGAGGAGCAGCGTCGCTTGGCCTTCGCCCTGATCGCGGAAGGCTTGAGCGAACAAGGTTTGCGAACCGTTGAGGATATCCGAAGTTTGGAGACGGTGCTGCAGCTCCTCGAAGGTCCGGACCGCTACTTTCCTCGCGATCCGGAAAACTACTACCTTTCTGTCTTCGCCAGTTCCGGCCGCAGCGAATGGGGCTGGAGCTTCGAAGGCCACCACATCTCGATCAATGCTACAGTTGTGCCGGGGGAAGGCGTTTCGATGTCGCCGCGTTTTCTGGGGGCGAATCCAGCGGAAGTGCCCAGCGGGGAACGCAAGGGCTTTCGAGCGCTTGGCGACGAGGAAGATTTGGCCTTCGCCTTGGCGGAAAGCTTGACGGCGGTCCAAGCGGAAAAGGCTGTGTTTCAGCCGAGGGCGCCGCGTGACATCTTTACCGGAGCGCACCGCAAGGTTAGCCCCTTGCCGGTCGAAGGCATTGCGTATTCAGAGTTGGATACGGATCAACGCCGCTTGCTACGCTCCCTTTTGGAATGCTACTTGGCGAAAGCCAAGGAGGAGCTGAGGAATGCTGCGAGGGCGAAGATCGAAGCGGAAGGTTGGGAATCTATCCGTTTTGGCTGGGCCGGTCCGATCGATCGCGAGATGGGAAACTACTATTACCTGCAGGGGCCGAGCTTCTTGATCGAGTATGACAATACACAGAACGGAAACAACCATATCCACAGCGTTTGGCGGGAATTCGAAGGCGACTTCGGGGAGGACCTGATTCGCGCCCACCGTCATCAGCACGCCCATTGATTCAATCCTCCTCAACGAAAGAACACGCTTATGATCAAACAGCTAGCTCACGTCTGCTTCTTCACCAAAAACGCGGAGGCGATGGTCGCCTTCTATCGCGATGTCCTCGGCTTTCCCATCGCTTTTGTCATGAGCAATAGCGAATGCGGAACCCCTTTCGGTTGGTACATGGATTGCGGCGAGGATACCTTCGTAGAGATTTTCGATCAAAAGGGAGCCGTGAAGGAATGGGGCGGCGAGGTGGTGGGCTTGAAGGATTCTTCGAGCAGCCGCTATCGCCACCTTTGTTTCGAGACGAGTGATATCGAGGCGACCCGCCGAGATCTGCTGCAAAAAGGCCTGGAGGTGACCGATATCATCAAGGGCATCGACCACTCCTACCAGTGCTGGATCAAGGATGCGGATGGAAACGCGATCGAGCTGATGATGTATACGGCCGACAGCTTGCAGTTTTCCAATCGCAAGTAATGGGATTGCGGATACCGCTAGGGATCACCAAGGGTTGCGGGCGTTCAGCTCGGAAACGATTTTCAGCTTCAGGGCAGTAGGATCGATGGAGCCGACCTCGCTGTGCACGATTTCCCCCTCGGGATTGATGAGCACGGTGTAGGGCGCGACGCCTTGCCATTCTGGATTGAAGGCGTTGATGAGGGGATCGCGTTTGGAAGAGGCGAAAAGGTAGTTTTTGTTGGCGGCCTCCTTCTTCTTGAGGAAAGCGAGTACGCGTTTCTCTTCGTCGGGGCGGTTGAGGGAAACGGATATGAACTCGAATTCGCGGTGGCTGTACATGCGATCGATGGTTACGAACTCGTCGAACTCCGCGATGCAGGGGGCGCACCAGGTTGCCCAGAAGTTGACCAAGCGAAATTTTGCGGGCTCGCCCTCGGTTCCTTGGTTGGCGCGCAAGGCGGCGAGGGTGGCTTCGTCCGCGAGCTCTACGGAAATCGGGCGGGCGGCTAGCTTTTTCATGTAGTCGTCGACCAGATGAGCCTTGCCAGCCCACTTGACCGAGCAGCCTACTACCTTCGTTTGGGCGACTTCAGGAGCCTCGCCAGCGAGAAGCGCGTCGATGGCATCGCGTACGTAGTGGGTGGATACGTGTTGCTCGCGTTCCGAATCGTCGATGGCGCCGACGTAGCGGAGCTTCCGGTCCGCGTCGAAAAGGAAGGCGTGGGGAGTGACAAGCGGCCCGTATTGGCGCGATACCTCCTCGGTTTCTCCGTCGAATAGGTAGGGGAAATTGTAGCCGCGTTCTTCGGCCTGCACTTTCATGTCTTCGAAGGAATCTCCTCGGACGGCCCAGCCCAATTCATCGAGCCGCACGGATGCCGGGTCGTTTGGGCTGATGGCCACGAGGGCGACACCCTTGTCCTGATAATCCGTCACCAAAGACTTGATACGTTCCTCGTAGTATTGGGCGGTGGGGCAGTGGTTGCAGGTGAAGACCACCAGGAGGAGCTGCGAGTCGTCGAAGTCGCTGAGCGACCAGTCCTTGCCGTCGACGCCGGGTAGCGTGAAGTCGGGCGCGGGCGATCCGAGGGCGAGTGGTTGCGGGGAGTCTGCGGCTGGCAGCGTAGCTGCGAGAACGAGGGCGGCGAGAGTGGCGAATAGTTTGTTGGGGTACATGGATCTAGGAGCGGTTAGCGTTTCTTGGCGGTTTCGAGCACGCGGTAGAAGGCGGGCTTGGGCTGGAAGTTGCGGTCGAAGAGCAGGGAGAAGTTGGTACGTCCGCGCACTGGGAAGTTGTTGAGCCAATTCGTCTTGTCGCTGACTCCCCAGAAGGTGACGCGCTCGATGTGATCGGCCTGCTGGACGAGCATTTCGAAAATTTCTTGGTAGCGTTGGGCGAAGCGTTCCTCTTCGCTGGCTGGCAGGTTCCCGTCCGGGTAGGGATTGTTCTCGGGCGTGGCGACCAGCTTTTCGGCATCTACGTTGGCGCCGAAGAAGGCCGCTCGGCCGAGAAGGTCGATGTCGAGCTCCGTGATGTGCACCTTGACGCCGGTGGCGGCGAAAGCGGCGATCGAGGCGGCGATATCTGCCGTATCCGGAAAGTCCATCAGCCAGTGTCCTTGCATGCCGATTCCGTCGATGCGAATGCCTTTGGACTTGAAATCCTTAACCATGGCCACAACCGCGTCGCGTCGGCCGGGATCGGTCATGCTGTAGTCGTTGTAGAGCAGCTTGGCGTGGGGAGGAAGCGTTTCGGAGGCGATGCGAAAGGCTTGCTCGGTGAAGTCGTCGCCGATGATTTGCTGGTACTTCGATTTTCGCCAGCTACCGTCGCCCAAGATCGATTCGTTGACCACGTCCCAGTAGAGGATCTCGTCGCCCCAGCGCTTCGCCATCAGCTCGGCCCGTTCCCTCATGCGGGCCAGCAGGGCTTCGCGGGAGAGCTCCTTGCCCGCGGCGTCCTGGTAAACCCAGTCTGGAGTTTGGCTATGCCAAAACAAGGTGTGTCCGACCAAGGCCTGCTGGTTTTGGGATCCGTAGCGGACGAAGGAGTCGACCAGCTCGTAGTGGGTTTCGGTCGGAGTGGGATTCATGCGCCCCCATTTCATGCAGTTTTCGGGAGAAAGGCTGTTGAAGTGCTTGGCAACTACATTGTATCCAGGATCCGATGGATTCTCCAACATGGAGTCGCTGAGCGTTCCGCCGATTAGGAAGAGCCCGTCGAATGCTTCGTGCAGGCTGGGAGTCGCGTTTGTTTCGGGACCTTTGCTGCAGCTGGAAGCAACGAGTGCAAGGGTAGCCAATGCTGCAGGGGCGAGTACTTGGTTAAAGTGTTTTCTAAGCATTTGGAGTTTATAGTTAAGTGCGCCAGATCCCTTGGGCTGGCCAGTGTCTTGCCAGTCTTTCACTAGAGTGGGCGGAGAGGTCGCTAAGCATTTGCTTAAAAAGCTGTAACTTTCAAAGCCCGCCTGTGTAAATCGCGTCGAACCTTCCTCTTATTCCTATGCCGAACCATAATGTAATCGAGACCCGCGGACTGATCAAGCGGTACGGGACTCAAACCGTGCTCGACTCGGTCGACCTGTCCTTGCCGGCCGGCGCCATTGGTCTGCTAGGTCCAAACGGGGCAGGGAAGTCGACTTTCATCAAATGCCTGCTGCAGCTGGAAGAGAAGGATGGCGGGTCCGTGAGCTTGCTCGGCAACGATATCGATACGCACGGAAGGGAGACCCGCCGCCGCATCGGCTACGCCCCGGAGCAGGATTGCCATATTCCGGGGATGGTGGGCTGCGAGTACGTGACCTATTGCGGGGAGTTGAGCGGCATGCCCTTCGAAGCGGCCCGCCAACGGGCGCACGAGATGCTCGACTTCGTGGGGATGGGTCAGGAGCGCTACCGAAAAGTGGATACGTATTCCACGGGCATGAAGCAACGGATCAAGATCGCCCAAGCTCTGGTGCACGATCCGGATCTGGTTTTCCTGGACGAGCCGACCAACGGCCTCGACCCCAAGGGGCAGGCGTTGATTTTGGAACTTATCGAGCGGATCTGGAAGGAGTCCGGCATCAGCGTGGTGCTTTCTTCGCATCTGCTCCACGACGTGGATCGGATCTGCGATCGCATTGTGATCATCGCCCAGGGAAACGTGGTTGCCCACGACACCTTGGCCGCATTGAAGGGGCGTCGCCGCCCGGAAGCGGAAGTTGTGGTCGCGGAGGGGAAGGAGACCTTGATCGGGCTGTTTCGCGAGCAAGGCTGGTCCTGTTCCATTTTGAACAATGGGAACGTCAAAGTCGTGCACGGGCAAAGCTCCATCAATCCGCTCATCGAAGTGATGCGGGCCGCTGGCATTGCCCCGCTCGAGGTGAAGGAAAGTCCGAATGCCTTGAGCGAGCTTTTCCTGCAGGCTTTGGAAAAGGGAAAGGTGTCCGCATGAGTCATGCTTGGAATGCCCAATACCGTCGCTGGCAGGGCCAGAGCGTAGGGGTGTGGCAACGTCGCTTGTCGATCGCCCGCTATGGCTTGCGGCTTTGCCTGTCGGGAAAGATCATCAAGATCTTCCTGGTCCTCGCCTTCGCCCAGACTTTTGTCCTTGGGGCGGTTTTCTTTTTGTTCGGCCAACTGGTGGCGCCGGAGAGCGCCTTGTTGACTTGGCTGGAAGGCTTGGGAGGGGAGCAGGTGGTGCGAGTTATCAGCGGCCTCAGTTCCTGGGCGCTCCTGTATCCAGAAATTTGCGTCGATGGGATATATCGCGTCATGTTCTACCTGATGACCTTTAGCGGACCCTTTCTGTCCATGATCATCGTGGCCTTGTTCGTGCATCGATTGATCGCCAACGACCTCGCTAGCAACGCCATCGTGATCTATAACAGCAAGGCCTTGACGCGCTGGGACTACCTGACCGGCAAGTTCATCGTGGTTTCGACCTTGCTCTCCGTTGTTTGGATACTGCCCGTGCTTGCCTCCTGGTTGATAAGCAACTTCCTTTCGCCGGATTGGAGCTTCTTCTACCATTCCTTCCCGTCGCTGCTCCGCGGCTTGGCCATCGGCAGCGTGGCGGTAGTGTCCTTGAGCTGCCTCGCCTTGCTGGTGTCCTCGCTTGCCCGCAAGACGGGAGCGGCGGTGGCCTATTGGATCTTGGGATGGTTTTCGCTCAGCATTGTCGGAAGCGTGGCCAGCTACGCGCATCCAGCTTTCAACTACATTAGCCCTACCCAAGCCATCTATGACCTTTCGGCAGGGATCTATCGCATGCTCGACTTGGTGAACGACGCCCAGGAAATGCTTCCTTTCTTCGGCGGCTTCTTCAAATCCGTGAGCGACGGAACCGACCCGTCGGACCTGCCCATCGGCAACGGCGAGATCGTCCTGCCCTTGCTGGCCTTGGCCGCTTATTGCGCGGTTTCAATTGCAGTCGTTAGCAGAAGGGTGCGCGCCTCATGAACTCCATCGTCAAAGCAGAGGAGCTCAGCTGTTTCTACGGAATCGTGCTCGGCTTGAACAACGTAAGCTTCGAGATTCCCGCGGGAATTACCGGCTTGGTCGGGCCCAACGGCGCCGGCAAGAGCACCTTGATAAAGCTCGTGACGGGGCAGCTCGCTCCGTCCTCAGGCAGCCTGACCGTGTTTGGCCAAAGGCCGCGCAACAATCCTAGGCTGCTCGGCCAGTTGGGCTACTGTCCCGAGCGGGAGCAGCTCCCCAAGGACCTGCGTCCGGTCGCGTGGCTGCGTTCCTTGGCTTCGGTTTCCGGCACGCCCTGGTGGGAAACCCGGGCTCTGGCGGAGCAGGCCCTGGAGCGCTCCCGGCTTGGCAAGGAGCACTGGAAAAAGCGGATCGGCACCTACTCCAAAGGGATGAAGCAGCGGGTGAAGCTTGCCCAGGCCATCATGCACGATCCGAAGCTCGTCGTGCTGGACGAGCCGATGAACGGATTGGATCCGATGGGGCGCTCCGAGTTCGGGGAAATCCTCAAGGAGTTGAACGAGCAGGGGACCAGCATTCTCGTCTCGAGCCATATTCTGCACGAACTGGAGTTTCTCTGCAGCGGCTTCGTCATGCTGAACTGGGGACGCGTCTTGGCCTCGGGAAGCCAGATCGACATCCGCAAGACGGTGGTGGAATGGTCGGACGAAATTTCGATCCGCTGCTCCGATCCGAACCACTTGGCTGCCCACTTGCAGGCTCAAGGCTTGCTGCGCGGCTTTTTGGCGGACGGGCAGGACCTAACGATTTGGGTGAACGAACCGGAGCAATTCCTAGCGGCGTGGCCGCAGCTTTTCGCCGGTTGCGCCTGCGAGGTCTACGAGATGCGAAACAAGAACCAAGCCCTCTCCAGCATATTTGAAAGGATGACACGATGAGCGAGTCCCATAACAGGAGAGCACGATTCGGCGCCTTGCGCGGTTTGCTCTACATGCGTATCCAAGAACTGGTCACGCCTATCTCGCTACTGCGGGCTGCAGGGATTGCGGTCGCCTGTTTCTTGCTGTTCCTGCTGGTCGGCCTCGATCGGCAGGAAGCCGCCCAGCGGTACCAAGGTTTGGTGGCTGGGATTTTTGCCCTCAAGTTCCTGCCGATTTTCTGCCTGACCAAAGGCGGCGAAACGCTGCGGAGCGAATTGAAGGACGGGACCATCGAATACCTTTGGGTGCGTCCGGCCAGCAAGGTGGAGCTCTATTTCGGTTTCATGCTTAGCAGTTACCTGGGGATCCTGGCCTTGATCGGACCGGCCTTGCTGGGGATCAGCGTTGCGGGGCTGACCATGGGGGTGGTCGGCCTAGACGGCTTGCTCGCACTCTGGGTTACGATTTTGGCGGTTGTGGCCAGCTTTACGGCGATTTCGGGCGCCATCGGATCGCTGTCCTCGAAGTTCGTGGTGCTGGGGATCTTCTACTATTCTTTCGTTGAGCTCGGCCTGGGGGCCATTCCCAACGGCGTGCAACGCCTCGCCCTAAGCTTCCATACGAAATCCCTGCTCTCCGGCATGGTCCGGGACGGAGGGAACCTCAGCCTGGAGCCTTTCGCTTGGATTCTCGCGACCGGAGCGCTGGGCCTTGTCGTCGGAGCGGCGGTTTTCAGCCAGTCCCGCTACGTGGTGGGCAGCGAGAAGGAAGCTTGATAAACAAACAAAACTTTTTCGTAACCGATTCGTCTCGTGAGGTGAAACCTGAGGCAACAAACGCATTACCAGCATGATAAAGAAACACTTTTGCATCCTACTCGCCGGAGCCGCAGCAGCGGCAAGCTTGATGACGGCGGCCCCCCTCGTGAAATCGGAAATCGCGAAGGACGCTAAATGGTTGGCTCACATCGACATGGAAGGGGTGATGGCGTCCTCCTTCAGCGATATCGGTGTCGCCAAGCTCAAGGAAGCCATCGCCGAGGCCAACAAGGAAAAGATCAGCATCGACGTGGACCTGGTGCTTTCCGAGATCAAGTCCTTCACCGCCTACGGGGCGAGCTTCACGGAGACCGCCGCCGCCGAAAGCGTTCTCATCCTGAAAACCGGCGACCGCCTGCAGGCGATCTTCGAAGGCCTGGTTGCCCATCAGGAGCTGGAGGGCGACCAAAGCCCGCTCAAGCGGGTCGAGGGCAAGCCCTACCAAACCTTCTTGCTCGAGGACGAGCTCTACCTCGCCTTTCCCAACAAGAACTACGCCATCGCCGGCAAGAATTTCGATCGCATCGAAAAAGCGTTCGCGGTGATCGCCGGCAAGGCCGACAGCCTGGTAGACATCGACCAGAAGCTCGTGCTCAACGAGGATACGGGATTCTTCCTCATGGTCACGGCCAACGGCATCAACGGCTTGAAGAACGTGCCGCCGCAGGCCCGCATGCTGCAGAAGACGAAGGGCGGGCAATTGTCCATCGGCGAGTCCGATGGCGAGTTCCGGGCAAGCCTGATCCTCACCACCGAGGGGCCGAAGATCTCCTTGCAGCTTTCCCAGATCGTTCGCGGCCTGCTGGCCTTGGCCTCCTTTACGCAGGTGGAAAACCAAAGCATGATGGAAGTGGTGGACAGCGTGGACGTGCAGCAGGGGGACGACTTCGTTTCCTTGGACTTTCGCTATCCAATCGAAAAGCTCATGAGCTTGATCGGGACCGCAGTTGACATGATGGAGGGGCGCGAGCGTGGCGAGGGTCACGGCGAGCATACCTCCTCCAACGGCGACTGCCAGATCGAGCTGGGGAAGGGCACCTTGCTCGCCTTTGCTGGACATGACTAACAGCTCCGTATTGCCTCTATCCAACGCTACCGTGACCGGCTCCGCGACAAATCTCGATACCGCTCAATCCCTGCCCGCAGGGAACGGGGTCGACCGTGCAGGCTTCGCAGCCTTGGTGGAAGAGCACCAGGACAAGCTGCGCAACTTCCTCTTCCGCTACACGCGAAACCGCCAAGACGCCGAAGACCTGACGCAAGATACCTTCGTCAAGGCCTTCCGCAACATTCACCGCTACGACAGCAAGTACAGCTTCTCGACCTGGCTCTACACCATTGCACGTCGCACCGCCTACAACCATTTCCGCGACAACAAGCCGACCGAGTCGCTCGAGTACGACGTGGCCGCCGCTGCGGATACGCCCGATATCGAAGCCTCCCGCGAGGACGAGAAAAGTTGGGTTTGGGAAGCGGCCCGAAAGCTGAAGCCAGACTTCCGTGAGGCCCTCAGCCTCAAGTACAGCGACGACCTTTCGATCGAGGAAATATCCAAGATCATGGGCAAATCCCAAACCAACGTGAAAATCATCCTCTTCCGCGCCCGCAACCAATTGAAGAAGCTGCGGAAGATCGAAAACCCCAGGGCACGCTAACGATGAAGCCAATCTACAGAATTTTGATCAACTGGTACCAAGCCTCGGACAAGGAACTGCCCGCTTGGCTGCAACGTGCTTGCCAAAAGGACCCCAGCCTCGCTCAAGAACGAGCGTTCGGAGAGACCTTGACCCGCGAGCTTCGGAAGCCCCGCTCCGACGAATCCGCATCCTTCGAAGGCGACAGCATGGCGGCCCGCGTCCTGAAGCAGATCGCCGAGGAGGACTACCACGCCGCCCAGGAGGAGGAAGCGTCGCCGCTGTGGGGCGCTTGGGTACGCAACGCGGGCATGGGCCTCGCCGCCCTCGCGGTCGTTTTTGCCGCTTACCAATATTTGGATACGGACTCGCAAATTGAAGGCGGAGAGATTGCAGCCATCCAGGAAAACGCCACTGCGACGGATGGGCTGCTCGAAATCTCCGAAGATTGGAAGAACCCGCTTGATCAGGAAATCGAATACATCGTGTCGGACGCCAAGGGTGCCCTCGGCTTCCTCGCCAATACCTTCGTACCGTCCACGTACTTGAAGGAGAAGGACAAGGCCTAGTCCGTTTTCCTTCGCCCCAAAAATTGATGCTTTCAATAAGCCCTTCGCCCGCTAGGGTTTAGGCTTATGGCTACGATTCTTGTTACGGGCGCCAGTCGTGGGATTGGCTTGGAGCTAGCATGCCAGTACGCGGAAGCGGGCGACGCGGTCATCGCGACTTGCCGGGATCCGGATACCGCCAACGCCCTGCGACACCTCAGCCAGAGCTTTGAAAACGTGGAGGTGCAGGCCCTCGACGTGGTCGATCCGCTTGCGGTGCTTTCCTTAGCCAGCATGCTGGCCAAACGCGGCGATTCGGTAGACATACTTTACAACAATGCCGGCATCGCCATCGCCGAAAAGGTGGGCAGCTGGACGGCGGACGCTTTTTCCGCGACCCTCGAAACCAACGTGGTTGCCCCGGCCATCATCATGCAATCCTTCGCCAAGGCCATGTCTTCCAAGGGCAAGATCGTCAACATCTCCTCCCGCATGGGCTCCTTCGACTTCGAAGCGAACCTAGGAGGCGAGCTCGCCAGCTACGCCGCCAGCAAGTCCGCCCTCAACATGCTCGTACGGCAGGTGGCTCCCTCCCTGATGGAGCGAGGCGTGATCGCCGTGGCCCTCAGTCCGGGTTGGGTCAAGACGGATATGGGCGGGCAGGAAGCCAGCCTCACCGTGGAGGAGTCCGTGACGGCGATCCGCGAGACCGTGGCGAAGCTGACGCCTGCCGCAGCAGGGGCGTTTTTGGACTACACCGGCGAAACCATTCCTTGGTAGAAGCCGAAAGCGAAACCTGTAATGGCTGTCCAACTACAGCGACAAGCGAAGGCTCGCAAGCTAGCTGGCGTCTCCATGGCGCCGATGATCGACATGGTTTTCTTGCTGCTGGTCTTTTTCATGACAGCTAGCGCCATGTCGCAGGCGGGAAGCAAGCTGGAGCTGGATTTGCCGGATTCTCCGGAGTCCAAGGTGGCCCAGGACTTTTCGGGACGCATGATCGTAAGTATCGACTCGGCCGGAAAGACCTTTCTCGGCAACCGTTCCGTGGAAACAGGCGAACTGAAGGAGGCCTTGCTTCAGTTTCGGGAAACGGAGCCGGCCGCCAAGCTGACCATTCGAGCTGCCAAGGACACCCCGTTTTCGGCCATCAAGGAAACCATGCGTCAGGCTGCCGCGGCGGGAATCGGCGACTACCTCTACGCGACCTACCAAAGCGGAACCCACTGAACGAGATGGCGGTACTGTTAAGGAAGGCTCACGCGAACAAGGAGGCAGGGGAACTGCCGATCGCTCCGATGATCGATGTCGTTTTCCTGTTGCTCGTGTACTTCATGGTCAGCTCCAGCATCCAAAAGCAGGAGGCGGATATCGGCTTTTCGCTGCCGGCAAAGGTAGAAACCAGCGAGCCGATTTCCTTTCCCGACGAGCAGATAATCGAGGTCGACGCCGCCGGCCGGGCCTGGGTAAACGGATACGGCTACGACGAGCCGGAATCCCTCCGCTACGAGCAGCTCGCCCAGATGCTGCGCCGCTACCGCGAAGGGACGGAGGCCGCCCAAAGTTCCGCCCGAGTGACCATTGCTCCCTCGGACGCCACGCCTCACCAAATGGTGGTACGGGTCATGGACGCTTGCCAAGACGCGGGCTTGCGCTCGGTGAGCTTCGCGGTGGAGTAGGAGCTGCTCGGGGGAATTGCGGGAAAAGCGGCGAAATTTCCTGTTGCTAAACGCGAGTCGATGCAAAGCCTACGGGGCATGGCGAAAAAAGCTCAAGCGACTTGGGGTGGACGTTTTTCAAAAGGGCCAGCGGAACTGATGCTGGCCTTCAGCGAATCTGTGTCATTCGACAAACGACTTGCCCCCTACGACATCGAAGTGAACAAGGCGCACACCGCGATGCTTCAGCATATCGGTTTGCTCACCAAGAAGGAGCTGCGAGAAATCCACAAGGGCCTGGAAGTCCTCAGCAAGCAGATCGCGAAAGGCGAGCTGGAGTGGAAGGCCGAGTTCGAAGACGTTCATATGAACATCGAGCAGGCCCTGACCAAGATCACCCCCGCTGCAGCGAAGATGCATACCGCCCGCAGCCGCAACGACCAGGTCGCCACCGACGTACGCCTTTTCTTCAAGGACGCCTGCTCGCAGGTGATCGCCAAGCTGGAAACGCTCTTGAAGGCGATCCTCGAAGTCGCCGAGCAAAACCAAGACGTATTTATTCCTGGATACACGCACCTGCAGCGCGCCCAGCCGGTCTCCATCGCCCACCACTTGCTCGCCTACGTCGAAATGTTCGGCCGCGATATCAAGCGTTTCCAAGAGGTGCTGGAAAACGCGAACTGGTGCCCGCTTGGCTCTGGAGCGATCGCGGGAACGACCTTGCCCATCGATCGCGAGTTCACGGCCAAGGCCCTAGGCTTCGTGAACGCACGCGGCAAGCCGCAGGTCACCCAAAATTCCATGGATTCCGTGGCGGACCGCGACTTGTTCCTCGACTTTGCCCATGCCTGTTCGGTGGCGGCGACCCATATCTCTCGCGTAGCGGAGGATGTGATTATCTGGAACTCCTCGGAGTTTGGATACGTCGAGCTTCCGGATGCGTTCTGCACGGGATCGAGCCTGATGCCGCAGAAGAAAAATCCGGATTCTCTGGAAATCCTGCGCGGCAAGTCCGGTCGCATCATCGGCAACGAGCAATCCTTGTTCGTCATGGTGAAGGGCCTTCCGCTCACCTACAACCGCGACCTGCAGGAGGACAAGCCGCAGGTGTTCGACAGTTTCGACCAGATTTCGATCTGCTTGGACGTGCTGTCAGGTACTTTGGCCGGCATGGAGTTTCGCGCCGACAAATGCGCGGCGGCCGTGGCGGATCCCGCCTTGCTCGCAACCGATCTTGCGGACTACCTGGTCGATCGCGGAGTAGCCTTCCGCGACGCCCACCATGTGGTTGGCGCCTTGGTTGCCTTGGCTGAAAAGCTGGGTTGTCCGCTGCACGAGGTGCCGGACGATAAGGCTAAGGCGTTGCATCCAAAAATTGGTGACGACTGGGTTGAGATCTTTGACTTGCAGCGGGCGATGAAAGCTCGCGAAGGCATCGGGATGCCCGGACCTAAGCAGATTCGCAAGCAACTGGCTCGCTGGAAAAAGCAGCTCGGGTAATCGCTCCCAAAGTTTAAATGGCAAAAGTTCGCCTACTAGAAGACCACGTCGCCAACCAGATTGCGGCCGGCGAGGTGATCGAGCGACCGGCTTCGGTCGTCAAGGAGCTCGTGGAGAACAGCATCGATGCGGGGGCGACCCGCATCGAGGTGGAGTTTCGCAATGGCGGGACCAGTTTGATGCGGATCGAGGACAACGGCGGCGGCATGAGCCACGACGATGCCTTGCTCGCCTTGGAGCGTCACGCGACGAGCAAGATCCAGAAGGTGAAAGACCTGGATGGCTTGACCACCATGGGCTTTCGCGGGGAGGCCTTGCCGTCGATCGCTTCCGTATCCAGGTTTCAATTGCAGACCCGAGAAGAGGGGGCGGAAGGCGGTACCGAGATACTGATCGACGGTGGCAAGATGGTGCATGTGCGAGATTGCGGGATGCCGCAGGGAACTCGCATGACGATCAGCAAGCTTTTCAATACGGTGCCCGCCCGGCGGAAATTTCTGAAGAGCAAGACCACCGAGTCGGCCCATATCGTGCAGTGCGTGCGGCTCTACGCCTTGGCGCATCCAGAAATTGGATTCAGCTTGCTCGACGATGGTCGCTCGCTTTTTCAGTCGCCCGCCAACTCTTCCTTGAAGAGTCGCATTGCGGAGGTTTTCGGCAAACAGATCGCCAACAACCTGATCCCCGTGGACGCCAAGGAGGATGGGATTCGCATGCACGGATTCATCGGTAAGCCGAGCCTGTCGCGTTCGAGCCGTCACGAGATGCTCTTTTTCGTGAACAATCGCCCGATCGAGAACAAGACCTTGAGCTACGCCTTGGTGGAGTCCTACTACGGTCACATTCCCAAGGGACGCTACCCGGTCGCCTTCCTCTTTCTCGACATCGATCCGGAGCGGGTGGACGTGAACGTGCACCCGGCTAAGCGCGAGATTCGCTTTCGCGAGGAAGCCAAGACCCGCGGATTCGCAGTGCGGACCTTGCTGGAGGCATTGCGGACCGAGACGGAATCGTACCAGGCGATCAAGCCGGTCGAGGTACGCTTGCCTAAAACCGTCGAGCGCGAGGCGGAGGACGCCGTTGAGGCCGTCCGCCCGAAGGTCGCCGCTCCTGTGCCGACGAAAGCGAAGGCCAAGGCTCCTGCCAAGCCGGCGCGCCGCTTGGTGCAAACCGTGGAGCCCGAAGAGGACGCGGCAGAAGCCCCGCCTGCGGCGACGCGTATCGAGAAAGTCGAGACAGCCACTCCAGCTGAAAGCGTGGCTGTTAAACCCGCAGCGGTAGCGGTTCGCAGTTCAGCGAACGAGCCGGATTCGGAACCGGAAGCGAAGTCGAAGAACTGGAACTACCTCGGTTGGGCCCAGGGCGAGTTCGCGACTTTCGATACGGGCGCCGGGGTAGTGTTGCTGAACGTGCGGGCGGCCCAGCAGCGCATCCTCTACGAGCGCATGATTAAGGACTTCGCCGCAAAAGCGGTGCGTTGCCAAAAGCTGCTCTTGGCCCAGCCGGTGGAATTGGATCCCTTGAGTTCCGCAGTGCTGGAGGAGAGCTTGGACTTCTTCGAGCGGCTCGGCTTCGAGGTCGCCCCCTTTGGCCGGAATTTCTTCCGCATCGAAGGCACGCCCACTTGGTTGGACGACGCGGAGGCGGAGGAGTTCGTCAAGGAAACCATCGCTCTGCTGCGTCAGGGCAACGTGGCGGAAGACAAGGAGGGCGTGGCGGTGGAGATGATCGCCAAGCGGGCGGCAGCCCGTTTGCGAAAGCCGCGGGAGGAGCCCAGCGCTTCGGAGATCGATTCCTTGCTGGAAAGCCTGTTTCGCTGCGAGAAGCCTTTGACCGATCCGGAAGGGCGACCGTCGCTGATCGAGATTTCCAGCGGAGAGATCGATAAGCGCTTCCAGCGGCGAAACCGCCGGAAGCACGACGAATTGTTTTAAGCTTCGCTCGGCTCGTCGGTCGTCTTCTCGACCTTTACCTTAACTTCGTTGACCCGGATGCTGTTGATGACGACCGGCTCGACGGGCATGTCGGGGCCTTGGGTCGGGACTTGGGAAATCGCTTCGGCGACGTCCATGCCGGAAAGCACGACACCGAAAACGGTGTGCTTGCCGTTGAGCCAGGGCGTGCCGCCTTCCTTGGTGACGATGAAGAACTGGGAGCCGTTGGTATTGGGGCCGGCGTTGGCCATGCAGAGCGTTCCGTAGTCCACCGAGTTGATGAGTTCGCCGCGTCCTTCCAAGGGTTCTTCCTTGCCGAGGGCGGCTGCCACTTCCTCTACGGTGACGTCGTACATGGGGTCGAATCCTTGCGCTTGCTGCATCTCGCCGAAGAGATTGGCGATGAATTCGACTGGGCTCTGTCCGCGGTGTTCGCGCAGGTGGGGCACCACCCATTGCTCGAAGACGTACTCGGCGCGGGCCTCGTCGCCGATTTTGCCGGTGAGCGGTTCGCCTTCGGTGTAGGTTTCGTCCTCGAAGGTGTAGCCGGGGCCGCCGGATCCGTTGCCCGCAGGGTCTCCGCCCTGGATCATGAAGTCCGGAATGACGCGGTGAAAGGTCAGTCCATCGTAGAAGGGCTTGGCGTTGGCAGGATCTTCGCCTTCGTCGAGCAGGCGGGTTCCGTCAGCGAGGCCTATGAAATTCTCGACCGTCTTGGGGGCGTCCTTGTCGAGCAGGCGCACTACGATCTGGCCCATCGAGGTATCGATGGTGGCGTGGAGTTGGGTCTCCTTCTTCGCGCAGCCGGCGAAGAGGAAAGCGAGGCCGAGTGCGGCGCCGAGGCCGAGGCAGGTGGATTTGGGTAGTTTAAGCATAAGGGTATCGGGTTTAGCCCTTTAGGAGGGCGGAGCAATGCGAATTCGTCCAGTTTCGCTTCAGGATATGGGATCTGCTGCCGTCTAAAGGGTTGCGCAACAAGGTTAACCTCCCACATTTTGGAAATCGGCTCCCCCTCGCACGCCGACAGTTTTGCAATGAAATGCCTCATAATAGGAAGCGGCCGCTTCATCGCCCCCAAGCTCATCGAAGAGCTGGTGTACGCGAAGTATGAAGTCGCTTTTCTCGACCCGAATCCTCCGCCTGAGAGCGTCGCGGACCGAGTAAGCCATATTTTTGGCGACAAGGGCTCCCTCGCGTTCTACCGAGACGAATGTCTCGATTTTAAGCCGGATATCGCGGTCCACCTTTCGGCCAATACCGGCGAGGAGGCCTCCGCCTTTCTGGAGGTTTTTCAGGGGCAGGTCGCCCAAACGGTCGTAACCAGCAATACCAACGTCTACCTCGCCCATGCCCGTTTGAAGAAGACGGAGCCCGGTCCGGCGGTGGCGGTTCCGATCAACGAGGAGGCGGAGATCCGCAAGCTCGGCTTGGGCAAGGAGGAGCAGGGCGACAAGCGCGACGTGGAGAAGATCATGAAGAACTCCAAGGACCCGTGCACCATCTTGCGGCTCCCTCCGGTCTACGGTCCCAACGACTACCTGCGCCGCTTCTATCCGCTCATCATCCGCATGATCGACGAGCGGCCTTTCGTGCTGCTGGGAGCGAGCCAGGCCACCTGGCGTTGGACGCACGCCTACGTGGACGACGTCGCCCACGCTATCGCCCTTGCGGTGATGAATCCGGGCGAGAAGCACCGCGTGTACAACGTGGGCGAAGCCAAGACGCCGACCATGAAGGAGCGTCTGGAGCATCTGGGTACCGTTTTTGGCTGGGACGGTCGCGTAAAGGTGGTGTCCACCGTCGATCTGCCGGACTACCTCAAGACGCCGGGCGACTTTTCCCAAGACATGCTCATCGACTCCAGCTTGATCCGCCAGGAACTCGGCTACAAGGAGCCGACCGACTACTACGATGGCTTGGCCGAATCGGTGGAATGGTACCGCGACAACCCGCCGGCCGACATGGTTGGTAAGTCCTTCAGCTACGCAGCGGAAGACGCGGTGGACGCCCGCGAGGTTCGCGACTAGGCGCGCCGCTATTCCTCGATGGTTTGCATCGAGGTTCGGGTCGTTTTGTTGATGAAGACCCAGCCGTCTTCGATTTCCAGTTCCACGTCGAGCAGGCTGATGTAATGGCGGGTTTGACCATATTGATCGATTTTCTCCTCTTCGTGGATCTTTACGAGGGCGTTGTGCCCGTAATTTGAATACTCGATATCCATGACCATGGTTTGCAAGTGGACCGACTTGGCCGATTCGAAAATCTCATTGACCATGGTGAGGTAGTCTTCGCGGTAGGTGGTCGTGCTGCTGTAGTCCGTCCGGTCCACGCTGCTGTAGTTCGGGGAGAAGAAGCTTTTGTAGAATTCGTAGTCCTGTCGCTTGGCCGCGTCGTCGCTAAGGGCGAAGAACTCGACGATGGTATCGTCGGTCAGCTCTCCCATGTAGTAGCCGTATCCGGAGCTGCTCGTGGTTTCGCAGGATGTGAGAAGGAAGGGAAGGAAGCACAGGAGCGGAAGCGCAAGGAGACGAAGTTTCACGCCGCCTAGCGTGGTTGCTTGCGGCAGGAGTGGCAAACCGAATTCTCGCTTCGAATTGCCGCGGTTGCGACGTTAGCGCTGGGAGACGCTTTGCGGCTTGGCGCTCCAGTCGAGGCGAATGTCCCAAGAGAAGGTCCGGTCCTCCGGAAGGGTGGGCGTGCGCAAGTTGTCGATGCTCTCGTAGACGTTGCTGGGTGGGCTGATGACAGCGTCCCTGCCGAAGATGTAGTCTTGGTCCTCGACGATGGTCTTGTACGCTTTGTTCAGGGCCAGGGCTCGCTCGCGGGAGGGAGCGAGCAGTTCGTAGACGTCGGCTGCCGCTTCGACCTTCGAAACGTCCACCGTGCCGTCCTCCTTGAACCAGCGCTGCGACATTTCTTCGTTGTTGCGAAATTCGCTGCCGCCGCCGACGCGCTGGAGGTAGGTCAGGATTTCTCCCTGAGCTTCGCCGACATTGGGCGCGTCCGGCATGCCGTGAAGGTTGATGTAGCTCCAGCCAGCGGCCCCGTCGACCTTCCGGGCGAAACTGAAGGTCTTGTCTATCGTCGAGCCGATGGAGTTGTGGCAGCCCATGCAAAAGAAGGTTTCCTCGAAGGTGTTCGCTCGCAGCTGCCCGGTGGGGTCTTCGATGAATCCCTGCAGCGACCAACCGGTCCCGTTGTCGAGTCCCCAGTGCCCAAGGTTTTGGTACCCGGGAAGGTTGCCGGCTTCCTTTTCGAAGGCTTCTAGCTGGTACCTGCGTCCGTAGTTTTGCTTCGAATACTGCTGCCACTTCTTCATGTAGCGAACTTCCTTGATGCGTCGCGAAGGTTCGATGATGCCCTTGTCGGAAATGCCAAGGTAGCGAACGGTGTGGAGAAATTCCGTGCCCTGCGGGTAGAGAAAGGTGTCGGCGAAGGCTTCGCTCGCAGCCCCTACATAGCTCTCCGTGTTTTGGATACGGTTTGCTAGGCCGAGCTTCCCGTCTCCGTCGAGGTCAACTCCGATGCACGTTTCGTCGATAGGCAAGGAGCCGATTTCTCCCAGTCCCTTCATCTTCGCTTCGAGGATGGCCAAGTTCGCCTTGTAGACGTCGAGGGAGTATTCGCCTTGGCGGTCGCTGCGGAAGGTTTCCGGCAGGCGGATCATCACGTCGTCGGTCGAGCCGTTGGTCGGCCAAAAGGTGCTGGGCAAGGGTTTGTAGTTGTAGGCGACCCAATGGGAACCGTCCTTGGCGAAGCCGTTTTCGTCGAAGGCGTCCTTACCCAAGTGCAGGTTCTGCAAATCCGGAATCCAGCCTTCGAAACCGGCTTCCTGCAGGCGTTGCGACAATTGCGAATAGTTTTCCTCGTTCACGTAGTCGAGGATCTCGGAATCGCTCATTTGGGCGACCCGCTCGCTCCGGTCCTCGAAAAGGTTTTCCCAGTGATTCTTGGTTCCCAGGTCGCTAAAGCTGTACTCGACCTGGAGGTCCTCGTCGTTCATGCGATTTTCGCGGCCCGGTATTTCGTTTTGGTGGCAGACGTAGCATGGGTTGTAGTTGCCCTGCGTTTTGGTGTAGCATTGCGGCGGTACGATCGCCTCGCGATTGTAGACGGAATCGACCGGGTGTCCTTCGGGAACCGGCGGAAGCACGGAGCGGTTCTGCTTCAAGGCTTCCAACTGTTGGTGCAGCCGAGAGGCTTTTTCCTCCGTCGCGTTGGATGCGGGGCGCATTCCGTAGAGGATGAAAGCGTTGAGGAGGATCGTGAAGGCTAGGACTGCGAGTACTGTCGGTCTCATCTGTTATCAACTGGGTGGGTTGGATGGTTTTAGCCCTGGATTTGATGCCGAAAGGAGATTCTAGGCCCAGTTCTTTCTTGTTACGTTTCCGGAACGTATTCACGAAGAGGTTACAAATGTCGCAAAGAGGAGACGGGATGCAGGTGTTGAGGGGAATGTTACAATGCCATGAACGGCTGCATGATAATGTAACGCGGGGATCGTGCATTCGTATTGAAGACAAAGTGCTTAGCGACTTTGGGTTTTAGAGAGCCTTTTGATGTAATCGAAAGGTATCGATATAGTGTTAGCCTAATCCTAATTATATACGGAATTCCATAATGAATCGTTCAACCAATAATAATGCGCAGCGCTTCGGCGCTTTGTTTTCGACTGCTTGCTTGTTGCTATCTAGCCAGCACGCGTTTGCAGGCGGATCCGACGTCTGGTTTCAGCCGCTCACCGAATCGGCTCCCGTTGTTCCCCCCAACCACATCGAGGAGCTGCTAGAGCCCTGGGTCGCTCCTTACGGCCTCATGCAGACCAATCTCGTCAGCCTCCGCGAAGTCGAGGACGAGGTTTTGAGCCCCTTGCAGTCCATCGTGCGCGTACCTGCTGGCAACTCTTCCTCCATGTTCGACATGGTTGCCTACGACGACACGGGAGAGTTTCTGTTCATTCCGCACGAAACGCCTTTCGGTGCCGGAGTATCGCGGCACGATATGGCGGCCCGCTCCACGGAAGTGATTTTCCAAGGTGACGGAGGTGGAGCCGAGGGCGACTGGAGCGGCGACTTCGGCGCTTTCGACCCCTGCCGCTACACTCCCAACGGTACGCTCCTGCTTGCCGAGGAATGGACCGGCGAAGGCCGCGTCATGGAGGTTCTCAATCCTTTCGACGCCCCCGAAGACGTGGTCGTCCGCGAATTGGACAGCATCGCCAACGTGGCCCACGAAGGCATCAATTTCAGCCTGCAAGACTCCAAGGTTATCTACTACATCGACGAGTGGAATTCGGGCTCGATCTACAAGTTCGTCATGAAGCGGGCCGGCGACTATACTCGTGGCCAAACTTTCGTGCTCAAGGTGGACGCCTACGATGGCAATGCTGCGGAGTACTGGAACGAAGGCACGAACGTAAACGCCCAGCGCACGGGCTTGGCCACTTGGATTCCGCTCACGGACCGCAATGGCAATGTGCTTCCCGGTATCACGGATCCATTCCGGAACGGTCCTACCAACGACCCACGTACGAATTCCGACACGCGTGGCGGCCGTCCCGCGGCGGACGACGTTGGGGCCACTCCTTACGGACGTCCTGAGGATATGGAAGTAGGCGAGTTGGCCAACGGGAACGAAGTTCTCTACATAGCCGTCACCTCGGAAGCGTCTGTCTACACGGTGGAAATGCTCGGACGCAACAAGGCTAAGGTCGGCAAGCTGGTCGATGGATCGAACACCCCGAAGAATGTCGGTTTCGCTCCCACTACTGGCGTATTGAATTCTCCTGACAATCTTGCCCAAGACGCGATCGGTAACATCTACATCATCGAGGACGCGCCGAACGGTTCGAGCACTGGCGGCGACGTTTGGTTCGCTCGCGACGTGGACAACGATGGCGTAGCGGAATCCCTCGACCACTTTTTGAGTATCCAAGTCGATGGCTCCGAGGCGACTGGTATGATCTTCAATCCCGTTAAGCCAACCGAGTTCGTACTTGCGGTACAGCATCCGGACAGCACTAACCTCGCCAACGTGCCGAACGGCCTTGGGGATGCCCTGTGGAAGTTCGAGATCTCCGACAGTGACTTCGATCGCGCCGTAAAGATCAAGCAGTTGCGCGACTACTGGAAGCGCCGCAAGCACTCCTTCTGGGGCAAGCTCTGGTGGTAATCTTTCTTGCTAGCTAAAGACGATGATGGAGGCAGGCCTGTAGGGGCCTGCCTTTTTTTGGCGTTATCACCAAAAGCAGTGGAATAGCCGTTTACCCGTAGGGCCGTCGCTTGCGACGTGCCGGAGATCCCTGCACTAATATCCTGCAAAGCGGCGTGGCGCGAGCGCCAGCCCTACACTCGAGAACGTCTCCCCGCAAAAGGGCGATGAACCTTTTTTTGCGGCTACGATTCGTCGTGGGGCAGGTAGAATTGGGAGAGCTGGCTTAGGATTCCTTCGAGCTTATCGAAGTATTCTTCCTCGCTCAGGTATTCCTTTTTAGAATACAAAAGTTCGAGCTCGGTTTCGAGGCGATGGCGTTCTTCACGCTGGGCGGGACTTAAGTCCACCCTGCTAAGCTGGGGCGAGAGGCTTAAGTTGCGAGCAAAGCGACCTTCGCTCGCTGGCGCCTGAGCCTTAGGTATCAGGCGGAGACCGGAGAACTGGCTGGCAGGTGTTCCTTTGCCATCCCCATTGTCGTCGATAAGCGCGTGCTCGCTGCTTAAGCGTCCTGCTTCCTTGTAGAAGGTCTCCGTAGCGGCGGAGGCGCTCAGAAAGGCTTCGAGGAGGGATACGCTAGCATCGCGGTCGATATCGCTGGTTTCGCTTGCCAGAGCTTGTGCGAAGAACTCGCCGAATCGGGCGTAGTTGAGTTCCGTAGGGCTGCGCGTTGCGGTGATAATCACGCGGTTCTCGCCTGCCAGTTTGGAAAGGAAAGGGGAACTGGCGGAACCGCCATGGATGAAAACGAGCTCTTCTTTCTTATCGGCTAGCCATTCAGCTAGTTCGCTGGCGGATAGGTCGTCGCCCGGAAGGTTGAGCTTGGCGCCGCCGGCGTTGTAGGTGCCGTGTCCGAGGTAAGCGATCCAGAGGCTGGACGCTTGCCTTCGCTCGGGAGACTCAATCCAAGCGTGTATCCGCTTTTTCGATGCCTCGCCGGCGTTTTTCGGACTAACGAGCGTGAAATCGGCGTTGGCTTGCTTTGTTAGGTTGCTCCAAAGTTCGGCTGCCTTGCTAAACCCCTGCTCGAACTCCGGGCCTCCGGCAGCGCCTTGGATGAGTAGGACGTGTTGCTTCGCCGGTGAGAGGGTGGCAACGGCAAGGAGAGTGAGCGTGAGGAAAAATTTCATGCCAAGCCTCTCTTTCTTCTAAGCAACCATTCGGAAAGGAAGGCGCTCAAGGCCAGCAGGAAGAGCCAATTGCGGTGCCAAAGAGGTTCGGACCAGGTTTCCATGACAGGTGAGGAGCGAGCGTTCAGGATTTCGTGAAGGCCTCCCAACGCGGAGATGCTGAGGACTTCGCCTCCGGTGGCCCTCGCAAGCGTTTCCAGGTATTGAGGGTTTGGTGACAGGTTTTGCAGTTCCTTAACCAAGGGTTGGTAGACCCAGCCCGTTTCCGCTTCGCCGATCCGTTTTCCACCTAGGTCGTAGACGCTTATCTTAGCTCGGTAGGCGCCGGATTCGGGAAGGGCAACTTTGCTGGTAAATTGTCCGGGCGAATTGGATACCAACTTCATCTCGTATTCCCGAGCTTGCTCCGCTTTGTCTACGCGTTCGAGGGATAAGGTTGCCGTGCCGGCCGCGAGCGGAACGAATTCGCTGTCTCTAGCGATGGCTTTGAGCGTTACGCTCGATTCGCTTACTTCGGAGGCGGTGAGCTCGACGCGATTCGGGTTGTCTTTGACCAACCAGCGCGAGACCTGTCGCCAGAATTGAGCGAGGTCGGCTTGGGAGCTCGGCGTTTGCATTCCCCATCGCCAAAAGTCGCCGACAGCTACGGTGGCGACCCGTCCCGTACCGAAGCGTTGAGTCACGAGGGCGGGATAGCTTTCTCCCTGGAGGTCCTCGATCGTGGCAAGCGTTTGAGCGCCGGGCTTGGTTCTCTGCGTGGCATTGAAGACGCGGAAGCTTGGCATCGCCAGGATGCGGGATTGCTCTTCTGTCTCGAAAGGACGGATACGCATCCAAGGTTCCACCCAGCCATTGCGGGTCAGGTCCCAGCGGGCGGACTTGTCGAAAGAGTTCGAAGGGCCCATGCCGTCGAGGTAGAGCGGCAGGACTTGGGCGATGGGGGTGTTTTGGTAGTTTCCGTCTTCGAGGGCGTTCACGCCTCCGAGGACCAGCAGCCCACCGCCGCGTTGCTTCACGAAGTCGCGTATCAAGGTTTGCTGGCTGAAGGAAAAGAAGTCGGCTTCGAGGTCGTCTATGATGATGGCGTCGTAGGCGAACAGTTCTTCCGCTTCGTCCGGGAAACCGGTTTTGAGCTCGTTTTCGTCGCGCGCGTTCATGCGGATGAGAACCGCTTCGTCGTAGCGCTCCGTTTCGTCCTCGCGTCCGAAGCCCCGATAAAGGGCGTTGGAGTTCTCGCCAGCTCGGCTCTTGAATTCGAATTTCGGCTCACGGTTGGCGACCCTTAGCAGCCCTACCAAGTCCAGTTGCGGATCGGAGGCGAGGGCTCGGTTGAGGAATTTGTATTCCCAATTGGGACGGCCCGTTACGTAGAGAATGCGATAGCTGTCCTTGCCACGATCCACCGCGAAAAGCTGGCGGTTGTTGTCGAGGGTGGCTTCCGTGGCGTTGGGATCTTCGGCGAAGCTCGACAGCTCGAAAAACTGGATACCGCCGCCGGGGGCCTTCCATTCGTAGCTGTAGCGATCTTCGTTTTCGATCACGTTGGTGCGCGAGTGGAGGGGAGCCGCGGAGGTTTGAGAGAGTTGGTTTCCACTGTCGATTCGCTTGAGTTGGGTACGCACCGCTTGTTCCGAAAGATGGCTCTGGCGCAGGGTGGCAGTGAGGCGGAGAGGAGAATCGCCGAAGGCGGATTGCTCGACCCGGAGGTCCTGTATCGAAAGATCGCTGACGCGGTCGCTTTCGCCGACCACAATAGGGAAGACGGGAGGAAGCTCCGCCAGTTCCTCTGGGGTCAGCTCCATGTCGGTTCGGTTCCCGTCTGAGAAGAGCACGATCCCGGCTACGGGTTTGTTTCGAAGCCGCTCCGCGAGGTTCTTGAGGGAGGAGCCAATGGCGCTTTCTTCGCCGGTGAAATCGAGCGTTTCGAATCCGGCCGTACGGCGCAGCTGGGAATCGAATTGGTAGCTGCGGACTTGGTAGTCGTCGCGCAAGCTGCCCATCCAGGCTTGGCTGGAATCGCTCAATCGTTGGCGTAGCTGGTCGCCGCGGCTGAGAGATTGACTGCCTTCGCGGATGGCGAGCCCCTTGCTGTTGTCCGCGACCAAGGCGACGATGTTAGCCCCTTGCACGGGTCGCTCGCCGACTATCTGGGGATCTGCGATGGCGAAGGCCACGAAGAGGATGCCCAAGACGCGAAGGGAAAGGGCAATAAGACGCATGGGGCCCGGCTTGTCGCTGCCGGACTTCCAGGAAAGCCAGCTCAAGGGGAGCAATACGATCAATGCGATTGCGAAGGCGAGCCAAGGGATGTTGCTAGTGAAAGTCATGAGGCTAGTCGTTGCCGAGCGATTCGTAGTAGCTGCGCACGATCTTGTTGTACTCGTCGGGGACTGGATCCCGATCGATCGGCTGCAGCGTATCGGTTCCTTGGGTACGGCGCAATTCCTCGGCCAGCCAAGCCCTGACTTCACCTAAGGGTTGGGCGATTTGCTCTTCGATCATCTCCCACTGGGGGAGTTCTCCGTGACGCTTGAAGTCGCGTCGCATGCTTTCTGCGGTTTCCCGCGCTTCGCTCACTCTGCCGCGAACGTTTGGCTCTTCGAGAAGCGATTCCACCGTATTGAGACTGTCGATCCACTCGCTGAAGGAGGCGCCGGTGAGAGGTCCGCCCCCGGTCTGCTGGAAGTCAGACAAGGCGTTGCGGAGCTGCTCGCGAAGTCCGCCGCCTCCGCCTGCGGAACCTTCGCTTGGGGAACCATCGCTTGGGGAGCCTTGGCTTGGAGAACCTTCGCCGGCCTCGCTGCCGGGGTTGCCGGAGGCTTGCGAGCTGGAGGTTTCGCTTTGCCGTTCGGATTCGAGTTGTTGGTTGAGGGCATCGATCTCAGCTTGGGCGAATTGCAGGGTAGCTTCCGCGGTGCCGAGAACGCTTTCGGCCGCTTCCGAAATCGATTCGCTCAGGGTGGAGAGATCGCGGGACAGGCCGCGTTGCCCGCGACGCGCTTCGTCGAGGAAACCTTGGCGAAGGTAGAGAGAGCTTTCATCGTAGCGCTCCTCGTAGCGGTCCTTGTTGTTGTCGCGAAGAATCTGATACAAGTCGCGAAACAAGCCAGGCTCCACGTTTTCCGAGGCTTCCGCTATTTCCCGGACTTGATCCAGCAATTCGTTCAATTGGCGGGATTGCTCTTCGATTTGTCGAGCAAGCCCTTCTCGTTCGCCGGAGTCGTCGAGCTTGCGCTGGGAAGTGTCGCTGAGTCCGTCCAGCTGCTTCTCCAGCTCCTCTTGCTTTTGGGATAAGTCGGACGCTCGGGATCGGGTTTCCCGCAAGGCTTCGGAAAATTCGCTGCTATTGGATTCCCGCATCTGTTCCCGACTTTGGTCCAAGGTATTTCGGGCTCGCGTGCCGGACGCGAGCGCTTGCGAAACGCGTCCTTCTTCCAGGCTTTCGCTGGCGTCGCGCATGTTTTCGCGAACGTCTTCCAGCTGTTCCCTGAGCTGGCGGGTGCTTTGCCGATTGCCCGCTTGTTGCATGGCCTCGTCAGCGTCCGCAAGCATTTGGCGTTGCTCTTCCTCGAGCCGCTTGAGCTCGCGCTCGATGCGCTGGCGTTCCTCTTCGGTTTCCGCGAGGGCGAGGTCGCTCTGCATTTCCTGCAGGCGCTGGTTGATGTCGTTTTGGCGTCGCGAGAGTTCGGTGAGCTTGGCGATCAGCTCCAGGTCCTTCTTGTCGTCGGGATTGCTGAGAGCCTGAGCTTGGGAAGCGGTTTCGTAGCGGCTGTCCTCCTGGCGGAAGTCGAGCTCGTTGAGCTGGGCCTGGTTGCGAGAGGCACCGCCGCCCGAACCTTGCTGCGAATTTTGGGAACGGGAAACATTGAACTCGTCGTCGCTCAGCTTTACCAGGCGGTCGTAAGCTCCCTGGGCGTCGCTCCAAGCCAGTTCCAGCGGATCGAGGCTCGGCAGGTCGATGGCTTGGCCCAAGCCCACGTCGACTCCCTCCATAAAGCGCTGGGCCTCGCTGGCTATTTGCACGGACTTTGCTTCACGCAACTGAGGAATCAGTTCCTGCAGCTCTTCGATGGCTTCGATCTGGCTAGTCTGTACGACATCTAGGTTTTCGCGTTCCGATTCCGCTTGGGTAGCAGAATTCTTGATACGGAAGAGGGAGATGGCGATACGGCGCTGCTTTTCCAAAAGTTCGAGGCCTTGCTCTCCGGCTTGGCCTTGGCCGGAGCCGCCTTGGTCCTGTTCGCGGAAAATCTCCTCGAGGCTGCGTACGTCGGCAAAATAGAGGTCCCCGCTGGTTTGTCGAAGCTCGCCGTTGGGGCCGTAGTCGGAGGCCCACAAATACCAGCTGAACGTGTCCCTTGGCTCGACCCCGTATTCCTCGAGCTTGAGCAAGTAGTTTAGCTTTTGCTCGAAAACCGGAGCGCCGTCGGTTGAGCCAGCAAGCGAAAGAGTGGATGGCTTTTCGCCGGGAAAAGCGAAAGCGATTCCGTAGTCGAGCAAGCCAAAGTCGTCGGCGATGTTCGCGTTGAAGAGAACTTCCTCCAGCGGCGAGACGCGGAGATCGCCGCGAGGGGCCTCGACTTTGAGGATGGGCCGTTTGTTCAGAATTGTTTCGATACGTATTTCCGAGGGAAATTGGTTCTTGCGTCCTGCTTCGTCCTCAAGGTGCAGCGTGTAGACTTCGGAACTTTGCAAGGTGGACTCGAGGAGGAACTGGGTGCGGTATTCGTCGACTGGATGCAGGGTGGTGAGCTTTCCTTGCTTGTTTCTCAGGTAGGCGTCCTTGACTGGTTTGTTGACGTTGAACGTGTAGGAGAGCTGAGTTCCTTCGATGGCGGAAAGGCGGAGGGTGTCCTGAACGGTGCGTTTTTCCCAACCCGTGTACTGCGGGAATTCGAGCTCTGCGTTCGCGTTCAGGAGCTTAGGCAGGTCGTAGACCTGCACGCGGTGCAAGTCGCTTGCCTGCTCCGCAAAGTTGACTCGGTAGCTCAGCGGGGATTCCACACCTTGTAGGGAAAAGGCAAATACGGGATCCGAAAGGCTCTTTGCCATGCGGTGACTTACAGTTTCTCCGGATTCGTAGAGCAGCTCCAGGTCGACCTCCTTGGGGAGCGTCCCTCCAAAGCGGGCGGTGATGACGATGGAGGAACCGCGCTCGATTTCGGTGTCGCCCGGTTCCACTGCGACGGTAGTGGGGAGGTTCGTGCGGCTGGCCAAGGTGTCTGCTTCGCCGTCCCGCCAAGTGTTCGCATGGAAGCAGGCGTAAAGGCTGAAAACGAGTATGCTTAGGGCCCCGAGGTGGGCGAATATGCTTCTGCCGGCGTCGGACTTCGCCACGCGGTGCCAGTTGGCCGCGCTTTGCGAAGCGAGCGCTTCGGAGGCAACCTTGTTGGCGAAGAAACCGGTATCGCTCGCAAGGCTTTGCTGGACAGCGGTGACGAGGGCCTGTTTCAAATCGGGATTCTCGGACTCGATGCGTCGAGCGGCCCTGAGGTAATCGAGGTGGACTCGGTTTTCCTGACGGTAGGAGAGGACGAGGGAAAGCAGCACGCTAAGCAAGCCGACCCCTGCTGCGATGCCGGCAAGGGAAGGAAGAAAGTAAGCGATCGCAGCGGCTCCGGAGCAAATCGCAAAAGCGAGAAGGAAGGCGCGGGTCCGCAGCTGGAGTCGCTCCCGATCGCGAAGCCGCTTGGCGACCGGGTAGAGCGCGTAACGAAGCTTGAGGTGAGGCAGATGGGCTTGCTCTGGAAGTTTCGGTTTCATTGCGGCAAGGCCTCTCTCCTTTGTATCGATTTAATTGCGACAAAGCTCTCCAAAGCCAGCAGGGCAAGAACCAGCCAAAGCAACCATTGCCAAAGGCGCTGGCGCTCTTCGGTACGCGTAGCCGATTCTGCTGCCGATTGGGAAAGGATACGTTCTATTTGGGCGAGCGCAACGGATTCGTCGAAGTCCGGCAAGCCGAGCTGCTCCCAGGCGTCGAGTGTGATGGGATTGGTCCTGCTTTCTTCCGGATTCGATTGCAGGGCAATCCAGCGGTTTTCCGTGTTTGGGACCTGGTAGAGCCCGACCTGGTCGATGCTTTGATCCGATAAAATCGAAGCCAGGTGGGCGGCGTTGCCTTGGGTGAGAGCAAGGTTGCTGGGGAGGGGCGGACCTCCTGAGGCTCCGAGCACGAAGCGATGCAAGAAAGGAATGAACTTGCTGGAAAGCACCCACTGGGAGGCTTGGGGCGACCAACTGCCGCTCCAGACGTAGAGCGAGCCTTGGCCGATCTGTATTTCGCTCAAAAGCGGACTGTTGTCGTCGAATCGTGCGAGGTGCCGCGCTTCGAGATCTGATGGAGGTTCTAGCTCGGGCGCCTCCCAGGTGTTTATGTTCGCGAAGTTGCTGAAGCGCGGCGAGGCGAAGGGACGGAAGAAGGCGTGGTTGAAATCGGTTTCGCCAATGAGCAGCTTGTCCTGCTTGGGCCGTTCGTTGAGGATCCAAGAATCGCTTGCGGTCAGGACGTTCAATGTATCGACAAACTGGCTACCGTTGACCAGGAGCAAGGCGGTTTTTCCGTTTTCCAGTTCGCGTCGCAAGGCGCTTGCTTCGTTGCTGGAAAGTGGTCGGTCCACGAGGTAGGCGTGGTGGCTAGAGTTGGAGGGCGATTGCGGATCGAGTCGGGTGAGCGGAGACTCGAAACCCTGCACGGCTTTCGAAATGAAATAGGGCACCGCCTTTTCGAAGTCGGTTGCGGATTCGCTGAAAAGTCCGATGCTGACTCGAGGAATGAACTCGGGGGCGATGGGAAGTTTGTTGTCGTAGACTTGCTGGTCTCCTTCGAGCACGAAGACGAGGGGGCTGTTCTGCAGCGACTTTTCAACCGGTAGGCTAACGACTGTTTCTGAAGCGCCTTCCAGCACGAACTCGCGGGTGGAAGCTGGGATTGCGCGGCCGGAGGCGTCTTGTATCGAGATTGTCGCTACGGTGCGACGGTTCGGTTGGCTGGTCGCGATCGCTATCTGGGCCACGGGGCCTGAATCTTCCGTTTCGCTCCAGCTGATCCAGCGCAAGGAGAGATTGGGGCCGGGGTCCGAAAGAGTGATGGGAACGCGAGCGAGGCGAACGGACGGCGGCCAATCGATGAGCTCGATTTCGTTCAAGGAGGTGCCCTCTGAGAAATCGGATAGGAGATAAATTTCTCCGTATCCGGAAGCCGATGAACGTTCCCGTAGCCCTTGGATTTGGCTGACCGCTTCGGCGATCGCTTGGTCGAGTTCGCCGGGGAAGTTGGAAGGCGTCCACCTTTTGATCTGTTCGGCAGCGAAGGCCTTGCGTCGATCCGGGCTCAAGTCGGCCCACTGTTCGCTGGAAACGAGCGTCTCGATGGAATCGTTAAAGGAGAAGATACTAACCTGATCGCTCGGGGAAATCTTTTCTAAGATGGCAAGCGCTTCGTCCCGAGCCTGCGCTGCAAGTTCGGGCCGCGTCATGCTGAGGCTACTGTCGAGGGCGATGACGATGTCGCGGCGGATGTCGTTAGCGCTTGGTTGCTGCGATGTGTTGGGCAGGAAGGGACGGGCAAAGGCGAAGGCTAGCAGGGCGATGATCAAGCAACGCAGCAGGAGGAGCCAAGGATTTTGGATACGCCGACTTTTTTGCTGTTTCGGGGGACTCGGCTCCAAAAGGTCGGTGGAACTGAAGACGACACGATTGCGCGGCGTTTGCCGTATGAGGTGAAAGAGGACGGGACCGACGACTAGAGCGAGCCCGAGCAGGAATAAGGGGGCGAGGAAGCTCATCGTCGGGCGGGTTGGTTCGTTCTTAGGTTACGGACGAAGTGGAGCAAGGCTTGGTCAAGCGGCTGGTCCGTAGTGATGGTTTGGTGACGCACTCCGGTCGAGCGAAAGACTTCTATCAGCTTCACTTGGCGTTCTTGGAAGCGATCTTGGTACCGGGATCGCAGGCTGTCCGGATCGACGTAGAGGGTTTCGCCGGATTCGATGTCCTCCCAGTAGGCAGACTTTCCGAAGTCGAGGCTGAGCTCCGCGGGATCGAGGACCTGCAAGGCTCTCACGTCGTGGCCCATGGCTCCGAGCTGGGCGAGGGCTTGCCTCCACTGCTCGGCATCGGACAGGAAATCGGAGATGAGGACGATCAATCCACGTTTGCGGCAGAGTCGCGACATGGATTGCAAGGTTTTCTCGATATTGGTGGAAAGGCCTTCGGCGCCTCGCTCTAGGAGAGCGAAAACACGTTTCAGGTGACCCGGTCGCCAGCGGGCATCGAGGTAGTCGGAAACATCCTCGTCGAAACGCGCGAGTCCCACGATGTCGCGTTGCTGGAGGAGAAAGTAAGAAAGGGTGGCTGCAAGGGTCTTAGCGTATTCGGACTTCGGGTACGTTCCAGAGGAAAATGCCATGGACTTGCTGGAATCCAAAGCGATGGTACAGCGAAGATTGGTTTCGTCCTCGAAGATTTTTAGGTACTCACGATCGGTGCGGGCGAGGGCCTTCCAGTCTAGGTAGCGAAGGTCGTCGCCTTGGCTGTATTGGCGGTATTCCGAGAATTCGACCGAGAAGCCATGGTAGGGGCTGCGGTGCAAGCCGGACCAAAGGCCATCTACCACGATGCGGGCGCGGAGCTCCAGGTCGCGAATGGCGAGCAGGGCTTCGGGGTCGATGTTTTGGCTCGGCGTCGGTGGCATGGAAGGGAATCGGGGGGTGGCGGACTAGACCGTTTCGATTAGTTCCTCGATCAAGGTTTCGACGGTTTTGGCTTCTGCTTCAGCCCGGTAGTTGAGCAGGATGCGGTGCCTGAGTACGGGTTTGGCGAGGGTGCGGATCTCGTCCTTGCTCACGTAGGATCGGCCTTCCCAGAGGGCGAGGGCTTTGGATGCGAGCACCAGGGCTTGGGCGGCTCGAGTCCCGGCGCCCCAATTGATATATTTGTTGACGAACTCCGGCGAAGCGGCGGTCCCCGGGCGGCTGGCGGCGCAAAACTTGACGGCGTATTGTATGACGTCGTCGGATACGGGAACCTCCTTAACGAGGCCTTGGATGGCGATGACTTCCTCCGCGGTGAAGACTGGCTCGATTCGTTCGTTGGAGCTGGTGGTGGTTCGGCGCACCACTTCGATTTCGTCCTCTTCCGGCAGGTAGTCGATGAGAACGTTGAATAGGAAGCGGTCCAGCTGAGCTTCCGGAAGCGGGTAGGTGCCCTCCATCTCCACCGGGTTTTGGGTCGCGAGTACGAAGAAGGGTTCCTCGAGGACGTGTCGCGCTCCAGCGGCGGTGACCTGGTGCTCCTGCATGGCTTCCAGAAGGGCCGACTGGGTCTTCGGAGGTGTGCGGTTGATCTCGTCGGCGAGCAGGAGGTTGGTGAAGATCGGGCCTCGGACAAAGGTGAGCTGGCGGCCGTGATCGGTGTCGGTCAGGATTTCCGTTCCGGTAATGTCGGCGGGCATGAGGTCCGGAGTGAACTGGATCCGTTGGAAATTAAGTTGGAAGATGTTGGAAATGGACTTCACGAGCAAGGTCTTGGCCAGCCCGGGCGCACCGGTAATCATGCAGTGTCCGCCGGCGAGCAAAGCGACGAGCAGTTGCTTGGTCACGTCCTTTTGGCCGACGATGACCTTGGAAAGTTCGCTTTCGACTTTTTGTCTGCCGGTTTGGATACGTTCGAAGATTTCCGACTGGGTTTGGATGGTGTCTGACATGTCGTGGATTTTAGGATACGAAGGGTTGAGAGATTAGTGCGTCATGGCGTAGACGATGATGTTTATGCCCATGGGGTAGGCTTTCTTTTCGGCGAATTCACGGAAGTACCATTCGGATTCGCCCTCGCGCTCCCAACCGTCGCCGAGGTCGGTATTGTGGCAGATGATGACGATCATGCGACCGTTGTCGTCGAAGATGGCTCGGTAGTGGACTTCGCGAGCGTCTTCGCGCTCCCAGGTGCGTCCCGTCCCTTGGTAGCTAAGGGCGTGGCGGATGGAGGGGACTTGAGGCTTTTCCTTGAGGTCGAACACGATGTGGAAGATGGGGTGCTCGATGGGGAGGTCGTGGAATTCGCGATCGGGGAAGACGCGTTTGAGTTCGTATTCTAAGTTGTACCATTCTTCCTCGCCCCAGAAATCGTCGATCATGAGAAACCCACCGTTGAGCAGGTAGGAGCGCAGGGCTTCGACTTCGCTTTCGCGGAAGGAAAGCGAGCCCGGCTCCACCATGTAGAGAAAGGGGTAGTCGGCTAGGTTGTCCTGGTCGAGGCGAACGACGGCGGAGTCCGGATTGACCTTGAGACTGGTCATTTGCTGGAGGCGATAGGCGAGGTTGAGCTCGGCGTCCGGGTAGTCGATCGCCCAGCGGCCGCGTCGCCCGCCCCAGCCACCGCCGCGGCCGAAGGAGTCGTATTCGATGCGGGCGAAGGTGAAGACATCCTCCTTGAACGCCGGCGAAACCTCCCACTCGGGCACCCCTGCGCGGTCGAGCATTTGAGAGCGTGCGAGCTGGAGGCTGCCCATCGTCAAGGCGAGCAGGAAGGCCAATGTCCAGCGTGGCAGGATGCGTTTAGTTGACGAAGTCATTATTTAGGTCGAGAGCCTCCAGCGGATCGGGACCTTCCGCTTGGGCGATTTGGAGCTGGAGGTTCCTGAGAAGTTCGTAGGCCTCGGCAAAGCGCGGGGCGTCGGCAAGGGCTTGCAGCACGTGACGTTTGGCGCCTTCGGGGTCGGACTCTTGCGTCAGCTTGGCCATCTGGAAATGGAGGGAGGGGCGATCGGGCGTCTTGAGGGCGAGCAAGGCGGATACGGCTTCGATCGAGCGCGGCGGATGGTCGAGGGAACGGGAGGCGTCCAGTAAGGCGCGCCAAGGCGTTTCGGCCATGGGGTTGATCGCGAGCCAAGCGTTGGACCACTTGAAGGTCTCGCGCGGATCGCCGCTCTCCTTGGCGAGCTCGAGCAGGCGGGTTACGGGCGGAAGTCGATTCGCTTCGTGGCGCAGCATGTCCTCCAAGGTGGTCCTCTCCTGCTCCGCGTATCCGATGCCCCGATACGCTTGGGCGAGGGGCCAGTGGGCGTTTTCCTGTCCGGGCAGGTAGCCAGCCGTTTCGACCAGCTCGCTTAGCAGCTCGATGGCTTCGTTCCAGTTTTCAGCCTCTAGGGCTTGGCGGGCTTGGTCGAGCGAGTCGCTGTAGTTTTTCTGGGGCGAGGCCAGATTCAGAACGGCGCCGAGCGGACCGGAGGCGGAATCGAAGCGGTAGTCGCTGGCCAGCTCGGAAGCCTGCTGCCGGGCAAAGGCGGCGAAGCCCTCGTCCAATTCCGCGAGCGGGGCGAGGTGCTGCTCGAGTCCGTCGTTGATGGATACGCCTTCGCCCAAGGCAACGAGCAGGTGCCGCAAGGGTTCCAAGCCGAAGTTTTGGGCGATGTATTCAATGACTAGGTACGACTGGTAGTAGGCAAATTGGATATCTTCGCCGTCCTCGGCTTGCAGGAAGGCGGAGCTCATGGAGCTGATCGGCTGCATTTGGCCGGAGAGGATACGGTTGCGGTAGGAGGCGCTCATGCGCTGTCCCCAAGCGGGATTGGCCTCCTGTTCCTCGTAGACGGAGATTCCTTCCGACAGCCAGCGTGGCATGCGGTTGTTGGTAAGGTGCAGGGTGATGGTATGGCAAAATTCGTGGAAGAGTACGGCTTCCCAGTTGGCCGCTCGGGTGGAGGGGCTGTTGATGGTGAAAACCGGCCCGAAGCAGACGCCGAGGAAGCCCGGATTTCCGGGAACGCCGAAGGTGCGGGTTTCGAAGTCGGCGGGATTGGGATAGATTTCGACGGTGGTCTTTTGCGGCAGCTCGAGGCCGTAGCGTTGGGTGAGCCGGGCATGGGCGTCCTCGAGCACGCGGAGGGCCCGCTGTCCGTAGACGGGCGCCTCTTCCTTGCTCATGCGGATGAGGAAGCGTTCCGATTCGATGGTTTCGAAATCCTGCAAGCGGTCCCGCAGTGTGACGAGGTTGTAGGCGGAAATGTTGTAGGGGTCGGCTTCGTGCACGGCGTCGGCGAGGGGCCAGGCTTCCTCGTTGCGACCGAGGCGCAGGAGGTCCTGGGCGAGCTGGATGCGAGCGGGATTGAAGGTTTCGTCCAGCCCGAGGGCGATGCGCTGGTGGCTCGCTCCGTCGGAGAAGCGGTACTTGCGGGACAGCTGCTTGCCGATGCGATAGTCCACGCCGGGGTTGCCGGGCCAGGAGGAGAGGGCGGCGGCTCGAAGGGTGTCGCCGCTCTCGCTGTCGTTACGCAGGTAGGCCAGGGTGGCCTTGAGGGCGAGGGCATCCGGATGGCGGGGGTTGGTTTGCAGGGCGGCGTCCAGGTTTTGCTCGGCGGCTTCGAAGGACTCGGCGGCGAGGAAATGCTCGGCGAGCAGGACCAGAGTGGCGGCGTGCCGCGGATTGATGGCGAGGGCTTGCTGGGCGTAGTTGATAAGCTGAGACCGGTCGCCTTCTTCGTAGGCGCAGGCCAGGCCGTAGAGGAGCTCGACGTGGTCGGGATATTCCAGGAGGCCTTCTTGGAAGGCCTTGGAGGCGAGCTTGAAATCGTCCTTGGACAAGGCGAGGTTCCCTGTACCGAGAAAAGCGGATACGGGCTTGCTGCTGAACTCCTGGGCCCGTCGGAAGAAGTTCTCCAGCACCAGCTTGGGTTCGACGTCGAACAGGAGGGCGATGTGCCCGATGGCGACCACGTTTTCTGGATCGTAGGCGTAGCGGCGGGAGCGTTCGTTGACGAGATAGCCGAGGGCGTCCTTCTGGCGTTCGGCCTCCAGGCTGCGGCCCGTGTAGAGGGCGGCTTGGCGAAGGAGCAGGCGGGGGCGAATCTCGTAGGAGCGTTCCTTAACGTAGGCGTCCAGCGAGACGTAGGCTTTTTCGTACTGGCCCAGGGCGAAGAGGGACTCCGCCTTGAGGATCTCCCAATCGGTAACCCAAGGGTCTAGCTCCTGGGCGGCTTGCGTGTAGTCGATGGCCTCCTCGTACTTGCCCGCATTGACGAGAACTCGGGCCCTTTCGAGGGTGGGCGCCTCGCTGAAGAGGTTCAGGACGTCCACTGCTCGGGCCTGCGGGAGGGCCAATAGGCAGGCGCAGAGCAGCCAGCCCAAGCGGATGGACTGGAGGCGTTTAGCGCGAATGAATCTGAGGCCGGTAGGCACGGGATTGGGATTGGATTAGGCAGGTAGGTGCAGCACTGGAAAAGGAAACGGCTTGGGCTCGCTTCGGATTGCGTCGGCGAAGCGAGAGTTTTGCAGGGGCAAAAAGGCCCCCAGACTATGCCACCAAAGCTAGCGTCGCGCCACTCCAGAGCGGTGAAATTGGCGTTCAATTTTGCAGCACGGTCCGAGGGACGTAGGGAACGACCAGGGCAGGCGGGATGGGGCCGTTTCGCGGCAGGCGAAGCCTTTTTACGTTGCGGACGGGAAGTCAGGATCGCTTTGTCTGCATGCTTTCGCGTCGATGAAACCTTTATCCTTCAGCTTCTATTTGCAGGTCCTGGTCTGCGCCGCTCTTTGGGGCAGCGCCTTTCCGGTGATCAAGTTGAGCTACGAGGCCTTGGCTATCGATGGCTTCCAGGAGCAAATGGTATTCGCCGGCTTGCGCTTCACGCTGGCGGGCTTGCTGATCGTGCCGTTTTGCCGGAGCTCGGTGGTGGAGACGGTCCGGACCGCTCCCCGCGGCTTGCTGATTTGGGTGATCCTCGGGCAAACGGTTTTGCAGTATGTGTTTTTCTACTACGCCTTGAGCGTTTCCAGCGGAACCCTCGGAGCCTTGCTGGGAAGCTCGGGCAGCTTTTGGTGGATGTTGCTCGCTCCGCTCCTCCTGCGGACGGCGCTGCCGAGCGGGTGGCAATGGGCCATGATCGGGCTTTGCTCGCTGGGAATCGGCTTAGCGGTCTACGCTCCGGGGGCGGGAAGCGGGCAGGTCGGCCTCGGGGCTTTGTGTTTCCTGCTGGCGTCGCTCTCCGGTGCCTTCGGAGCCATCGGGCTCAAGAAGCTGTCGGCCTTCCACGGGAGTCGAGCCATCACGGCGATCTCGCTCTTCGCGGGCGGCCTGTGCCTGCTGCTGGTCGGGCTCGAGGGCTGGGACGGATTTTGGAGGGATTTGAGCGGAAAGGCCTTGTGGGCCCTGCTGTACTTGGCGTTCCTGTCGGCAACCGCCTTCACCCTTTGGAACCGTTTGATCGAGCAATACAGCGTCAATGTCCTCTCGGCCTACCGTTTCCTGATCCCGCTCTGCGGCGTGATCGAGTCCTCCCTGCTGGTGGAGGGCGAGACGATCGGGCTTGGCATCGTGCTGGGCGGAACCTTGATCCTCGGGGCCCTCTATGGAATGAGCCGCCTGGAAAGGCGGGCTGCTTAGGCGGCTACTACTTTTTTGGCGAAAACGGGGCTTAGGACGCCGGCTAGAAATAGTTGGAGGGCGTGGTAGCAAAGCAGCGGCAGGATGACGAGGCCGAGAGAAGGAGCGGGAACCCCGTCGGAGCCGCCCGCGAAGATGAGCGCTGCCATGGGCACCCCTGCGGCCAGTGTCTTTTGTGAGCCGCAGAAGAAAGCGGCGATCCGTTCCGGCATCTGCTGGGAGGCCAGCGGGCTCGCGAGCCAGACGATTGCGGAAAAGGAGAGCAGGTAGATGAAGGTGAGAAGCAGCGCTCCCAGCAGTTCCTGGCTTGCCACAGTCTGCCAGACGCCGCTGGCGAAGCTTCCGCAGAAGGCGGAGTACACGATGTAGAGCACGAAGCCGTTGCTCAATCGCTTGAACAGGACCTTCGAGCCTTGAGCCCAGTCGCGGACGAATGGACGGATCGCTTGGCCGAGCAGGAGAGGCAGCAAGACCAGCAGGGACAGTTTGCCTATAAGCGGAAGCAAGGGGAGCTCCGCCGTGATGGAGGAGCTCAGCAGCGCGGCGCAAAGCGCGGGCGTAGCGAAGATGCCGAGCACGTTGGAGCAGGTGGTGGAAAAGAGGGCTGCGGAGCTGTCGCCCTCGCTATTGGCGGTCATGACGATAGCGGAGGAGATGGTCGTGGGAAGGGCCGACAGGAAGAGGAAGCCCGCCCGCAAGTCCGCTTGAATCCAGGATCCGGATACCAGCAGAAGACAGAGCATGCAAGCAGGGGCCAGCAGG
This sequence comes from Pelagicoccus sp. SDUM812005, assembly GCF_031127875.1. Classification (GTDB taxonomy): domain Bacteria; phylum Verrucomicrobiota; class Verrucomicrobiia; order Opitutales; family Opitutaceae; genus Pelagicoccus. The sequence goes on from NZ_JARXIA010000010.1 coordinate 167,258, forward strand.
AAGATCGCGATTTGGCAGAAGCCGTGCAGGCGGAACTTCGTGGCGCTGGCGGCGATCTGCCGCGTCGGGAGGAAGAGGCCCTGAACCAGGAAGGTCAGGGCCACGGCGACTTTCGTGGTGAGCTCCGGATGCAGGGGGCCGCCCTCGTTGCCGAGGCTCGGGTAGGCGAAGGCGGCCAAGGCCACGCCCAGCAAGGCCAGGGTAAAGCCATGGCCACGGGTCGCTGCTTTGAATTTTCGGAGTTGGATCGGCACGATGGACAAGAGGATGCGTGCCAGGGATTGGCTGTCTACCTTTGTTTGTCGGTGCTCGGTAAATCGGTCTTTGAGCAGGAATGTTCTGGAAGCGGAGGGTGAAATGGATTGTTAGATAGCCCTGTCGCATGAAACGATTCTCCCCCCAGAAATCCCTTTTCGTCCTAGGCTCCGCATATATTGCGGTCATGGCGCTCTTTTTCGGCTGCTCGAAAAAGGCGGAAGAACAAGACCGGGCCGCGGTCCCCACCGACACCGTCGCGGAACACGGCGATTGGCGGCAGCCCGAGACCTGCTTGAAGTGCCACGAGGAAGAGCATAGCTCCTGGGTCGGCAGCCATCACGCCAACGCGAACCGCTTCGTCGATATCGAAACCGATGCCGCCCGCTACGGCGTAGGCGAGTTCAAGGACGCGGCCGGACGCGAGTATCGGGTGAGCCATGAGGGCGGAGAATTCTTTATCAGCGAAAAGAACGCGGATGGCGATTACCTCCCGGCCAAGGCCAAGGCGGTGATCGGACTTACGCCCCTGCAGCAGCCGCTGGTGGAAGGCGAACGGGGACGCTGGCAGGCTCACGCCATGGCTTGGGATACGGAGAAGAAGGAATGGTTCAACGTGTTCGGCGACGAGGAACGTTTGCTGGGCGAATGGGGACATTGGTCCGGGCAGGGCATGAACTGGAACTCCAACTGCGCCTGGTGCCATACCACTGAATACGAAAAGAACTACGATCCGGCCAAGGACAGCTACGCCAGCTCTTGGACCCATCAGGGCATCAGCTGTATCGCCTGCCATTCCGACATGGAAGAGCATGTGGCCAACGCCGGCAAAGCGGACTACCTGCCGCCAGCGAAGCCGGACATGCGGGTCATGATGGAAAACTGCGCCAGTTGCCACGCGCGCCGCGAAGAGCTCTCGCACGGCGACTTCAAGGCAGGCGAATCCTTCGAGGACCACTACCGCCTCATGCTCTACGATCATCCCACCGCCTATTTCCCAGATGGCAAGGCGAACGAGGAAAACTTCGTCTGGGGTTCCTTCATGCATAGCAAGATGGGCCACGCCGGCGTCTCCTGCATGGATTGCCACGATCCTCATGAAACGACCCTGAAGCTGCCCGCCGACACCAACGCCACTTGTATCCAGTGCCACAGTACCGGAAATCTCGGAGCCAGCATCGTGGACCTCTCGAATCACAGTCGCCATCCGATCGGGTCGGAAGGAGATTCCTGTGTGGCTTGCCATATGCCGGAACGCGACTATATGGCTCGCGATCCGCGTCGTGACCACGGATTTACGATTCCGGATCCCTACATGGCAAAGACCTTCGGAGCTCCCGATGCCTGTAGCGAGTGTCACCAAGATATCGATACCGACGAACTACTCGGCCAATTCAACCAATGGTTCGGCGAGTCGGAGCGAGTGGCCGACCTGCGTCAGCGCGCTCACTTGCTGAGCGATGCGTGGACGGGGGCGCTGGCGGAGCCGGAGGCCATTATCGAGCGGCTGAAGGCGGAGGAGAATCCGTATTGGCAAGCCAGTTGGCTGCGTCTGCTCAGGCCCTTCGTCGGACTGGACGCGGTACGCGACTTAGCTCTCTCCTACAAGGATGCCGAGCATGCGATCGTGCGAGATTCCGCGGTGCTGCTGCTTGGCAGCCGCCAGGATGGGCTGGAGGCGCTGCAGGCGGCCGCCCAGGATCCGGCCCGCATCGTTCGTATGCAGGCTGCGGATACGCTATCGGGAAGCCCTTACATGACGCCGGAGCTCCGCGAAGAGTACAACGAATACTTGCGCTACAATGCGGATCGCCCATCCGGAGCCTTGAAGCTGGCCTCGCAGGCGGCGAGCAACGGCAACGCGGACTTGGTTAAGCAGTACGGGGAGCTCGCGATCGGCTTCGATCGCAAGAGCGCTCCCATCCGCTACGACGTATCCATTCTTTACGATCGGGTGGGGTTGATTGCCGAGGCGATCCAGCACCTGAGGATCGCCAGCGCCTACGATCCGAATTCCGGATTGTATCCCTTTTCCATTGGCCTGTTGCTTGCGGAGCAAGGAAACAATCAGGATGCGGTGGCTTCGATGAAAAAGGCCCTGCGCATCGATCCGAGCCAAGATCGCTGGTGGTTCAACCTAGCCGTTTTGCAAACGCGCTTAGGCGACGTGCTCTCGGCGCGTGACAGCCTTGCCGAAGCCTTGAAGCTCGCCCCGCAAGAGGCTGCGTACCTGCAATTCATGCAGCAACTCACGGGAGCGGGAGTTCGTTAGCCAAGCTGGAGCGTTTTTCGTTTAGTTAGTCGTACTGTGTGATGAGGGAAACGCGGCGTGCCCGGCGGTCCCGCCCTACCTTATGCGAATGATCAAACGAAAAATACTCTAGCCCCGAGGAGCGTTCATCGTTTAAGGAGGGGCGAGGCCGCTTGACGATTGGCATCGAAGCTACACGTATCGAGTGTTAGAATACCAAAAAAACGGCCTCCTTCGAGAGAAGGAGACCGTTGAGAATCGTTGGACGATGAGCTTCGTCTAGAAGTCCAAGGTCGTGGTCAGGATGAACTGGCGGGGATCCTTGATACGGAAGGCATTGGCGGAACCGTCGTAGTTGACCCCTACCGTTTGCAGGCCGCCGTCTTCGAACGCGTTGACGATGTTGAGCTGAACCTTGAGGTTCAAGTCGTCGCTAAGCGCCTTGTCGTAGCTGAACCAGAGGTCCGTGTAGGTGTTCGCTTCGTCGTAGATCGGACGGCTGATGTCAGCCAAGGTGATATCTGTCGCGCCCGCTACTGCTGGATTGGGGCGACCGTAGTAGCCGATGATCGCTTTGTCTTCCCAGCGCATGCTGCCGCCGACCGCGAAGTTTTTGAAGCGGCCGTCTGTGAAGCGGTAGTTGGTGAGGATGGACGAGCGGTACTTGCGTTGACCGGGGGAGGCTTGTCCCTCGAGTTCGCTGTAGATCGCGTACTGCGGAGCGACTACATTGTTGTAGTAGTCCTCAACATACACGTTACCCCATTGGTCGTCGTCGCTCACGTTGCTGTTGAATCCGGTAGATTTCCAGAAGTTGGTGAGATCGACTCTACGTCCACCAGGAGTCTGGTAGGTGGCGAACTCTTGGTATTCCGGCAGCAAGTAATCCGCTGCTTTGGCAGACTGCCAAACTGGGAAGCGAACGTCGTACCATTCGTCGAACTCCTTGAGTACGCCGGAGTAGACGGTCTCTTGCTCGCCGCCAGTTACCTTGATGGTCCAGTTTTCAGTAGGATTGTAGGTAAGGGTCAGCTCCATTCCTTCGGCGACGGCCGAACGTGTGGCTCCGATGCTTCCAATGTCTTGGTAGTAGTCGTAAGGGAGCTGCCAGATTGCAGCGATATCGTCCTCCAGCGCTTCTTCCTGAGCTGTGGAGAGATTGGTACCGAAATTATCCTCTGTTGGGTCCTCGCCGATGTTGATCAAGGCGATGGTGCGCGCCCAGTTGCGGAAGAGCGTGGTATCTACGTTGTTCGTCAGACGACTGATCGAAGCGCCAGGGCTGGTGCGTTCGTTGTCGTTGGACGACTTGAACCAGTTGAGACGCGCGAAGAGCTTTCCTTCGAAGAGGGAGAACTGAACACCGTAGTCTTCGCCTTCGCCTGTCGGCTTCGGCAGCGGGGTGCCGAAGGCGTCAACCGCAGGGCTGCTGGGCGGGTTGAAGTTGTCGGACTTGTTGTAGCTGAAGCCGAGGGTGTTCAAGAACTCGCTATCGATGCCACCCCAGTTCCTGAAAGGACGAAATACGCCGCCGAGGGTTTCGGTATCGCCAGAGAGACGGTCCCAGTAGTTGTAGCGGTTGAGGATGGTCTCGGTTTGCAAGACGCCGTTAACCCACTGCTCCTGATTCGTCATGCTTGGGGCAATCTGATTCTGGCTTTCGTCCAGAAGGGCTCCCGTCGTGGTGGAACGCGCCTTGTAGTCATCGGTTCTCACGCCGATGGTGGCGACGATGCGGTCTTCCCAAAGGCGGCTCGTGATAGAGAAGCTTTCGGAATCGACCTGGCGTTGCGTTCCTCCTGTTCCCCAAGGGGTGTCGACCCAACCGGTGGTGTATTGCAGGCCGTCCCAAGAGCTGTTTCCGTAGTCGAAGTAGCTCATGTCGCCGGTGTAGCTTTCCGCTCTCCAGGTTCCGGATCCTTGCGTCACCTTGCCGTTGGGATCGCTAGGATCGGCGAGGTAGAAGAGGCGGTGTACGCTGCGGTTGGTGCCGGCGTAGCCCGTGGGTGAACCGTCAGGGTTGTTGTTCGGGTTCGGCAGGAAATGACGCACGCCGGAGGCGTTGCCTTCCTCGCTGTCCTGGATGAACCAGCGCTTGCGGATGAACTGGCTTTCCACTTTGTTGGTGGTCATGTTCGCTACCACCTGATGGCTACCGAGCCACTTGGTCCAGTTGTCGTTCTTCGTGAAGTCGGGAGTCCATGCCAGCATCGCTCGAGTGCTCTCGTTGCGGCTGTTGTTGAGGAACTGGTCAGGATCGAAGTCGTAGGCGTAGGTCTTCCCGAAGTAAGGGTTAACGGTTCCGTCTGGATAGTGTGTATTCGTATCCACATACACGGTCGCTACGTTGAGCTGCGATACGGTGTAGTTCGTGGTCGAATCGTAATCCTGGCGGAAGTAACCTGCGTTGAAGTTTAAGTCTTCGAGGATCTCTTGTTCGAACTCCAGGTTGTAGGTCTTAGCGTCCCCCTTGCCAAAATTCATGTTAAGAATATTGGTGGACGTGTAGTCGTACACAGAGGTATCCGTAACCCCCGGCCACTTATAGCTGCCAATGAGAGCCCCGCTGGACGTTCTATTTAGCGTAGGATTCAGGCGGCTTTGCGAATAGGCGGTATCGTATGCGTCCGCCCAGACTGGGTTGGCGTAAACTTCATCCGTAGTAGCTACATTATCAAGAAGGCCGTTGTTGTTAGTGCCTCCTGATGGATCAGCGGTGAATCCTGCGGAATAAGGCCCACCGTAATAATAGTCGTAGCTAACCGGGGCGCCGTTCGCAACTTGGATCTTCGGACGGGAGGAGTTGCCGAACTCGATACCGGGCGTATACAGGACAGAGTCTTGGTTGCCGATGGCATCCCAACCATAGATTTTAACACCGTTGTAGGTTGTTTGATCGTCGTTCCATTGAGACGCGTCGTAGCCGGGGAGGCCCATGATGTAAGCGCGAGTTTCGTCCATACGGGGAGAGTCGGCTCGTTGCGCGATCGGTCCCTTCATTTGGCCCGATGCGTTGGATAGCATTCCATTGGAAGGATTGTATCCCCATGATCCGCCTTCAATCCACGGTGTCGCCGCGTCGCGAGGGGTCAAGGTGTTGGGGCGGTTGTGGTCGTTCGAGAAACTCTCGATCGTGAAGCGCAAGCGGGTCTTTTCGAACGGATCGTAGGTTATGGCTCCATACGCGCGCTCGGTCTTGTCGTAGGACGGCTTGCGTTCGAAATTCTTCTTGTCGACCAATATGGCGCCAAAAACGGCGAGCTTGTCCTCCACGAGAGTGCGGTTGAAGGAGAAGCTGGCCCGGTGCGAGCCGCGGTCGTCGAACTTGACCTGCACCTTGTTCGTGGAGGTGCCGATCACTGCGGAAGCGGTGTTGCTGTTGACCACGCCTGCGGGGCTGCCCATACCGAACAGCAAGGAGTTCGGGCCACGGCTGATCTCGATCGATTGCACGTTGTACGAATCGAAGGGTACGTTTGGATTGGATACGTAGTTGTTGGTCGCCGTGCTGGGAACACCAAGACCGCGGACTCGGTTTGCGGTGTTGTTGGTCAGGGCTGCGCCGTTGTTGCCAGCGGTAAAGCCGGCGTTCACGTCCACGACACCGTCGCCGCGCATGGATTGTATGCCTGGCGTGTAGGTAGCGGAACCTTCGGTGTTGGCTTCGTAGCGGAAGACGTCGTTGATATCGACGGATGCAGTGTCTTCGAGCTGTTGCATCGTGATAACCGAGATGGAGGCTCCGAGGTCGCTGACCTTGGTATTGAGGCGGCTACCGGCGAGGGTATTTTCCGCATAGTAGCCAGCGTCTTCCTTCGAGTTTACCTCGAATGGAGAGAGTTCGAAGATCTCGTCGTCTTCGGTCTCTTGCGAGTAGCCGACGCTGCAGGCTCCGAGCAATAGCGATAGCGCTAGTGACGTTCGGAACCGGGGTATTGGGTTCTTTTTCGTTTGTTTCATCTTTGAGTAGTAGGTTTGATGCAAAGGTTTAAGAATGGCTCAGCCGTCACGTGTCTCAGGGGTACGTGGTCAAGTCTAAGCGAGGGTTGGGCGTTTGAAGAAAACAGGACCGCGAGCTGGGGTGAGGTCCGGTGAGGTAGTTGTCGTTTGAAGGCAGCCAGAGCGGGTCTGGGGGTGATTACATATATAAAGAAACAGCTTTGCGCTTTTTCCAACGAAGCTAGGTTCTGACAGTAAGATTTAGGAGGCGCCGCGATGTCTCTTGTTGCGTGAGCCTCCTGTTTAAGCGGCTTCGATGAGCTTTGAGCCGACATTTTCCATCGACAAAAAAACACGTATCACGGAGTGGATACGTGCTCGTGGGAAAGGGGATAAGGTAGTCGATGTTAATCGTATCCCCTAGGGAGCGAAGCGCGGGTCGAGCTTGATGCGGGTCTCTTGATCGCGGTCGGCTTGCAGCTTTCCGTCTTCGTAGCGAAGTTCGACGACTTGTATGGAGCTGCGTCGAGTTTCGTATCCATCAGGCAATGACGCTTTCGCGCGGCCGGGGTGGGTGAAGTAAAACAGGAAGGCGCGATCGCCTTGTACGACCACGTCGGGGTGTCCGCCGATGACCCCGTCGTCCGCTCCGTTTCCGGGAGCTTCGAGCAGGTTGTCGCCACTTTGGCGTTGCCACTGGATCGCATCATCGGAGCGGTAGACCCCGAGGCCGGCCCAAACGTCCGTGACCATCCAGTAGAAGCCTTTCCACCGAAAAACCTTGGGGCCTTCCCCAGCTTTGTCGCCGACCGCCTTGCCTTGGTCCTCCCAGTGGTAGAGGTCGAAACTGTCCGCGTAGTAGATGGACTTTCCATCGAGCTCGTTGTTGTACCAAAGGCGCCAATGGTTTTCACCGAGCTGAATGACGCAGGCGTCGATGACCTTTTCGTTGATTAGCGGCAGCGTCGACTGGTAGTGCCAGTTTTCGAGATCCTGGCTGGTCAGGTGGATGATGACCCGTGGGTGTCCCCAATCGTCGAATACGCCGGGAACGAAAGTCAGGTACATGTGGTAATCGCCGTTGGGGCCACGAATAACTTCCGGGGCCCAGTGGGTCGGATCCTTCACCTGCAACTCCGGCGGCAAGCCGTGGATGGAGGCTTGGCTGTAGCGTTTCCAAGTGGCGCCTTGGTCCGTGGATTCGGCGATGCCAATGTGGGTGCCGTGTACCCATTGCACTCCGTTTAAGCCTTCTACCTTGGCTCTGCGGTTGGTGTAGAACATCCACCAGCGTCCCCGGAGCTCGTTCCAGATGACCACTGGATCGGCGGCGCCGTCGTGGATCGGATCGCGAAAGAGCGGCTTGGAGGCGACCTTGGCAGGCGTCTCTGGCTGGGGTTGGCCGAAGTCGGGAAATCCTCCTTCGGTCCAGGTGAAAGGTTTCACTCGGGCGTGTCGGTTCCAGTCGAGAAGCGAGAAGACTTCGAGATCCTTGTAGTTGCGGGCATGATACACGAGGATGTCATCGCCTTCTTCGTCTTGGGTAAAGCCGTTGTGTCCGGGCCCGTAGATTCCGTTGTCCTCGGAGGTTTGGAAGACGGGGCCGGGGGATTTCGTCCAGGACGCAGGATCCAGGAGGTCGGCATCTTCGCTCGCCCAAAGCAGTCCCATGCGGTAATTGCGATCGGTGGCGTTGACCGAGTAGGTCATGAAGACCTTGCCGTTTCGCTTCAGGATAGCGGGGCCTTCGTTGACCTTGTACTTCATCGTTTCCCAGCTGTATTCCGCCGTAGTCAAGAGGGCGTAGGGGCCCTTCAAGGTCCAGGGGTTTTCCATCTCCGAGATGTAGAGGTTGGAATTGACGCCCATCTCCTTGTCCATCTGGGCCCAGACGTAGTAGCGCTTTCCCTGGTTTTCGAACACGGTGGCGTCGAGCGAGAAGTCGTCCCACGCGGTTTTTACCTGACCCTTTTCCACCCAGTTCCCCTCCAGCGGATTGGCGGCATCGTTCTCGAGCACGTACATGCGAATGCGCCATTTTTCCTCGGCGTCACCGGCCGCGAAGTAGATGTACCATTTCCCGTCGAGGAAATGGAGTTCGGGGGCCCAGATGTGATTTCCCATCGGGCCGCTTTGGTGGGCGTTCCAGATCGTGAACGGTTCCGCAGATGCCAGGCCTGCGATGGTTTCGGCGCGACGCAGTTCAATGCGGAGGTACTGCGGAGCGGTGGCGATGAAGTAGTAGAAGCCGTCGTCGTGCTTGTGTATCCACGGGTCGGCTCGCTGCAGGACCAGGGGATTCGGATACTCTTCAGAGAGCAGGTTCAAGGTGGAAGCCATGACGAGAAATAGGATCAATAGGGAGCGGAAACGATTCATGCTTGGATGGTTGGAAGGGCAAAGGGAGTGAGAAGCCTAGTTTCTGAGGTCTGCCCACCCTTACCTGCGCTCTTTGGCTGCGAATCCCGACAGGCTTTTTGAGGGCAGCTTAAAGTTTTGTCATGAAGTTGAAGACCTGGTCCCAGCCGCCGGTAGGAACTTCGTGGGCGAAATCGGGGTAGACAATCAGGTCCTTTTCGGAGGTGATCTTGTTGTAGGCAGCGAACTGGGTGGAAGGCGGGCAGATGGTATCCATCAAGCCGGACTGCATGAGGACTTTGGCTGTAATTCGGGGAGCCAAGTGCTGGCAGTCGATGTATCCCAACTTTTCGAATACAGCTTCTTCCGTTTTGTGGGCGGGATCGCGGCGGCGGAAATAGTAGGAGAGTTCTTCGTAGGCATCCTTGGCGAGATCCATCTCCCAAACTCTGCGATAGTCGCAAAGGAAAGGGAAAAAGACGGCGCAGCGCTTGATGAGCGGGGACAGGGCCGCGCAGGCGAGGGCCAATCCACCGCCTTGCGAACCACCGAAGCAACCGATCCGGTCCGCGTCGATTTCCTCGAAACTGGCGATCACTCGAGCCAGTTGAACCGTATCCAAAAAATGGGAGCGGAACAGCAGCTTCTTCGGGTCCGGATCTTCTAGGCCGCGTACGATGTGTCCGCGCAGCGTGGTGCCGAGCGTTCCCCCGACATCTTGGGAAAGGCCGCCCTGTCCCCGGCTGTCCATAGCGGCGAGGGCGATGCCTTCGCCAACGTAGGCCAGTTTGTCGTTCCATTCGCCCGATTCGGCGCTGTAGCCATGGAACATGAGAGCGGCGGGGCAGTTGGCCGCGTTTTTGGGACGCAGGTACTTCGCGTAGATGCGAGCGCCGCCGACGCTGGTAAAGGTCAGGTCGAAGCAGTCCGCATTGCGGGGGGAAATCGAGTCGTTGGGGACGAGGATGGGGTCGGGCTCGATGCCATCCAGTTCCTTTAGGGAGTCGTCCCAGTAGGTATCGAAATCCTGGGGACGCGGATTGGTTCCCTGGTAGGTTTTGAGTTCGTGGAGCGGCTTGTCTACGAGAGGCATGGAGCGGATACGTATGAGTCTTTTAGTTAGTGGCCTGCAGCCGGAGCGTTACCGGACCCAGCAGACCGAAGGGAGTCAGCTCCCATTCAGACGCATCGAAGGGCTTGTAGTCAATGTTGACGAAGTTGATGTCTTTAAAGATGCGCCAAGGCGTTTTGCTCCGGTCGAGGTGTCGGATGCGGTTGGTGGCCAAGGTGGCGACTTCGATGCGGAGCTCGTTGCTGCCAGGCTTCAGCAGCGCGGTGGGGACTTGGAGGCGGAAAGGAGCTTGGATGCAGGTCGCGGCAAGCTCGCCGTTGACGAATACTTGGGCGCTGCTGCTGAGCTGGCCGAGATCGAGCTGCAGCGGCTTTCCGAGCTTTTCGGCTTCGAGGGTGAAGGTGTTTTCGTAGGCAAGCAAGCCGGCGAAATTTTCCAGTTCGCTTTCGCCCAATTCGGTAATGGGAAGGAGCTGCTTTAAGCGGCGGCTTGCAGGCAGGGTGGGGCCACCGTCCATGAAGCTGAGGTGCCAGCTTTCGTCCAGTTCAACCACCTCGCCCGTTGCAGAGGCCGCTTGCGGGAATGGCGGAAGGGAAGCGGCCTTGGCTATGGTTTGGATAAGGGTAGACTGATGGGGCTGGAGGGTGAGTGGAAGGGTTCCGTTTTGAAGTGCAAGAGAGCCGCTCTCGCCGGTCCAGGGGTCGAGGCGCTGAACTGCGGAAGGCGTTCCGGAAAAGGAAAGGGAAACGCTTTCGCTCCGATTGCTGCGATTTACCAAGAAGTAGGTTTGCGTACCGTCTTCTTGGATACGGCGAATGCAGCGAATCGGGATAGACGCTTGCCAGCTGTCGGATGCGGATTGCGCAATCTGCTGTAGCGAAACCTGTTCGATGCGTTTCTCCGAAAGGGCGGATGCGACGAGCTCCTGCAGCTCCGCCTGGCGCTCCTCGTGGTTTTGGAAGCCCGGTACGATCCAATTTTGCGGGTCTTCGAGCGAGAGGACTGTGACTCCTTGCAGGGCAAGTTGCTTGAGAGCCTTTACGGTGCGCAGCGGAATCCGTTTGAGCCTTGGCAGGACGATCGTTGGGGTCGGAGCCGAGCTCAGCACGCGTTTTTCGATTTGGCGATCGGATATGAAATCGAAGTGGACTCCTGCATCCCAGAGGGCTTGAGCGCTCTCTTCGAGGCCGGTGCCTTTGAACCAACGCTTGCCGTCGATGTTTTGGCGAAGCTTGGTTCCCGGCGCCTCGGAATAAGGGTCGGCCATCGGCGAGTAGAGGTAGAGGTCCGCGTAGGGTTGCCCGGATTGCAGCAGCGTCTGCACGCGGGTGATGTACTTGTTGAGGGCGGGGAGGTGGTGCCAGATGGGGTTGCGGTCGTGGAGCTGGGTGGACGCGTAGAAGACCCAGCCCGGCCACGCTGCGTCTTCGGGCGAGTAGGCGGTTCCGTGGTAGAACAAGTGGTTTACGCCGCAGAGGAAGAGGTAGTCGGTGGCATTCTTGATCTTCGCGAGATCGCTGGTCCAGTGCTCGGAAAGCCAGGTGTAGCTCTCGGCCGATACAAGCTTCTTGCCGGTCACGTGGGCCGCGGAAGAGGCGAACTTATGCATGAGGAAATCCTGGCTGTCGCCGAAAATCTCAGTTTCGGGAATGTCGGTCTTGGCATAGACATCCAAGAGATTCGCGATGGAACCGTGGGCTTGGTTGCGGGTGAGCAAGTGGTAGGCGTGCGTCTTTTGGTTCCAGGTATCGCTGAAGTTCTCCAGCAACAGCTCCTCAAGCGTGATGCGATAGTCGTAGCGCCAACGCTCGAGAGTGTCTTGCGGTATATCGGTGCGCTCCGTATCGAAAATCGAATACATTTGCGGCGAGGACAGGCGGCCGCGCTGGATAAGCTCCTTCTCGAAGTCGTGGGACCAATTGGTTTCGTATTCCCAGGAGTCGTGGAAGACGGCTCGGACGAGATCCGGCGAGATGCGCTGGAAGAAGCGATGATTGAAAGCGTCGATGTAGTTCGCGACAGCGTCGCGGTCGAGCATGTCGATGGTGTATCCAGATCCTCCCGGCGCAGGGCGCTTGACCCGTTCGCCGCTCAGTTCGGCTTTGACTTCGTAGTGGATATCGCGCCCGCTGCCCGACTTGTGAAGCTTCAGCTCAACTGCCCGCTCCGCTTCCGGTACATTTTCGTGGCCTAAGCGCCAACCCGTGCCTGGCACCACGTCTACCTCCATGCCCAAGCGCTTGGCTTCGAGGCAAGCGTGCTCGACCAGCTCCAGCCACTCGTCGCTAAGAAACTGGGTTTCCAGGCTTTCAAGTCCCTGCACGCCGTAGATGGGGGTGATTTCGACGCCACCCAGTCCGAGCCGTGAAAACGACTCCAGCTCGCGAGTGATCTCTTCCTTGTTCACGGCGGATCCATGCCACCACCAACGCGTCCACGGTTTGTTGACCGAGCTCGCAGGTGCCCAGTCTTGGGAGTATCCTTCGCTTTGGAAAAGGCCGAGCGTGGCGACTAAGGAGAGGAGGGAAATCAGTTTGGGGCAGCGCATAGGGGTGGTCGAAGGGCTTACTGTAGTTGGATGACGAACACGTCCAGCGGAGGAATCTCAATCGTTCCTGAAAGGTGTTCGCCGCTTGCAAGGTTTACGCCAGAGCGAGCCGAAAGGTCAATGGTTTGAGCGGCGTCGGTATGGTTAAGCAGGAAGAGGAACTCCCCGTTTTCGTTCGTGCGAATCGCGCTTTCCACGCCTTCCGGCAGGGTGAGGGCCGGCTCGATTCCGGCCGACTGGTAGCAGATGTTTCGTAGAACCCAGTCGAGTCCCTCGGACTTGAGTCGAGTGCCCAAGTAGTAAGCCGCGCCCTTGCCGTAGTCGTTTTTCGTATACGCCGGACCGCCCTTGAAGAAACCTTCCTCGAAACTGGCCAATGGCTCGGCCCCATCCAGGTGCGCTATATCCGCCCAGAGCTCGCAGTCGTAGGAAGAATTGCCGTCAAAGGAACGGATGCGATTTCCCTGACCGGTGGAGTATGGGTGCCACTCCTCGACCCAAAGCCCCAGCAAGTCCCGCAGCTTTGCTGGATAACCGCCGAGTTGGGCATGGTCGTTTTCATCGACGATGCCTGAGAAGTAGGTTGCGAGCAGGGTGCCTCCCTGTTCTACGAAGGCCTTGAGGGAAGCGGCGCAGGCGTCGTCGACGATGTAGAGCGAGGGAGTCACTACGAGCTTGTAGCGCGCAAGGTCCGCATCCGGAGAAACGAAGTCTACGGCGATGTTTTGGCGATAGAACCAGTCGTGGATCTGGTTGGCGCCGGCCGGGTAGTCGATTTTGCTCGGACGCGAATCGACTTCCAGCGACCACCAAGTGTGCCAATCGAATACGATGGCAACTTCAGCTTGTACGCGAGAATCGGATACGGGAGCGAGTTGCTTGAGTTCGGCGCCCAGTTTTTCGACCTCTCGAAATACGCGGCTGTTTTCTGCTCCGACGTGCTGCACGATGGCGCTGTGGTACTTTTCGGTCCCAGCCTTGGAAGCTCTCCATTGGAAATACATCACGCCATCCCCGCCGCGGGCGACGGTTTGCAGACTGATCAAACGCATCAGGCCGGGGCGCTTCGGGAGGTTGATGTCACGCCAGTTTACGGCCGAGGATGCCTGCTCCATCAGCACGAAGGGTTGATCGGGCTTGAGGGATCGCGTCAGGTCGTTGCCGGCGGCGTGAGTTTGGCGGGCGGCTTTTTCGTCGATGGGGTCGGGATAGCTGTCCCAGGCCGTGAAATCGACTTCCTTTGCCCAGCGGTGGTAGTCGAGGGGCTTGAAGAAGCCCATGAAGTTGGTGGTGATGGGGATTTCGGGAGTCCTTTTCCTGAGAATCTCCTTCTCCATCAGGAACAGATCGAGGAACGCGTCGCTGGTGAAGCGCTTGAAGTCCAGCTGTTGGGTGGGATTGGAAAAGTAGGGCGCTTCGCGGGGCGGGTGAACCTCGTCCCAGTCGCCAAAGATCTGACTCCAAAAGGCGGTGCCCCAAGCTTCGTTCAGCGAATCGAGAGTCTTGTATTTGTTTTTTAACCACAGTCGGAATCGTTGGGTGGATTCTTCGCCGTAGCATTCCTGCATGTGGCAGGCGTATTCGTTGTTGATATGCCAGACAGCGAGGGCGGGGTGGTCCTGGTAGCGCTCGGCGATCTTTTCGACGAGGGTGGCTGCCGCTTTGCGGTAGGCGGAGCTCGAGGGCGAGTAATGCTGCCGCGATCCTGGGAAAAGGGTCTTCCCGTCCCGCGTCAGGGGAAGGATTTCGGGGTGCTGCTTGGTGAGCCACGCGGGAGGCGATGCGGTTGCGGTTGCGAGGCACGCGAAGATTTCATGCTCCGCCAGCAAGTCCATCACGCGATCCAGCCAGTCGAAATTCCATGTGTCAGCGCTCGGCTGGAGCTTGGCCCAGGAAAAGATGCCGACGCTCACCAAATTGACCCCGCAGCGCTGCATGAGCCGCATGTCTTCTTGCCAAATGGTCTCCGGCCATTGCTCGGGGTTGTAGTCGCAACCGAAAATTATCTTACCGCTTAGTTTTGGGATAATCATAGAAGCCGGAAACAATATGGTGCAGACGCCTCGCAGGATAGGATGGCTAGTTCTGACAGTCAGACGCAGGGTGAGTTTGTAGGAAAGGGGTAGGCCTGCATTATTCGGAGGCGATGACTTTTCGTACCCCTTGGAACCTAGTGATCGCAAGCATGGCAATGACCCTATTTGGAAGCGCTCCCAATTCCCAGGCGGCTCGCCCGGACGCCGTTGAAGTCGCGTTTGAAGCCCCGCTGACTGACTGGGTGGTCGAGCAGCAGCCGGGCGGCAGCGTTACGGTGGAAGACGGAGCCCTGGAGATAAGGGACAAGAAAGGGTGTACGGTTTGGTATCGTCACCCTGTCGAGGCGCCGGTGCGTATCAGCTACACGGTGACAGCGAAATCGACCGAGCGCGTGTCGGATATCAACTGCTTTTGGATGGCGAGCGACCTGGACCATCTAGACGATCTCTTTGCCGAGGGGCATGGACGCGAAGGCGCTTTTGCCCAATACGACGACTTGCAGCTCTACTATGTGGGCTACGGAGGCAACTACAACGCGACGACTCGTTTTCGTCGCTACCTCGGACGGGGCGAGAAGCCTTTGCTGTCGGGGTTCGACCTTTCCGAACCGGCATTCCTGATCAAACCCGATAAGCCGTATCGCATCGAGCTCGTTGCGGACGGGGTGAAAGCTCAGTACTTTCGCGATGGCGAATTGATTTTTGAATACGCGGATCCGAAACCCTTGACGAAAGGATGGTTCGGCTTTCGCACCGTCTGGAGTCACCTGACGATCAGCGACTTGAAAATCGAGTCCCTCAACCGCTAAGTAAGCCACCCCATTTGCCCGTATGCGTCCCCTTGCTCTCGTTTCTGCCGTCCTCTGTATTCCTTGGGCCTTACCAGCGCTAGAGAGGGCGGATAAGGTTTTCCAGATTTACCAATTCGGCGCGGACGAGATTCCGCGCATCGATGGCGATGCCACGGATTGGTCGCAGGTGCCTTCGTCCTACGCGGTGGGAACGGAAGAGCTCTGGGAGGACTCCGGCAAGCACGAAGGGACCTTGCCCGAAAGCCTGGATGTGTCGGTAAAGGTGGCCTGGGTCAAAGGGCTGAACCGGCTTTATTTCCTGTACGAGGCCTATGACGACTACTGGGACTTTTCGCTCCCGGGCCTGAAGAACGACACCTTCGAGGTGGTGGTGGACGCGGATCTTTCGGGCGGGCCTTTGATCGATCGCTTTCGCAACAACGCAGAGCGCCTCGAAGTCGCGGACGCTTGGCTGTCAATGCACGGAGCCCACGCCCAGAACTACCACATCTTTACGCCAGCTCGGGACAAGGACTGGTGCATGCTGTGGGGACCGGCCCAGTGGATTAAGGAGCTGCCGTATTCGAACTATGCGTACCGGTACGATTTCGAACCGGGCCAATCCGGGAAACTGACTTTAGAGTTTTGGATAACGCCATTCGACTTCGCGAGTCCGGAGGGACCGGAGAATTCGGTGGAGTCGAAACTGCAGGAAGGGAAGCTGATCGGATTGTCGTGGGCGATTATCGACTATGACAACGTCGATAGCGACAGGAACAATGGCTTCTGGAACCTATCGCGAGCGCATACCATGTACGGCAAGGCGAATGAGCTTGTGGCGTTTCGACTGATGCCGCGAGAGTCGGAACGGCTGCCTGAATTCCAGGCTGCTTGGTCGTGTCGGATCGTGGACCGGAAGTCGCGCATGGTTGCGTTCTTCGACGAATCCTTTGGGGAAATCCAATCGTGGCGCTGGGATTTCGGCGACGGCAATAGCTCGACTGAAGCGAATCCAATCCATCGATACGCTGAAACGGGGCACTACGTTGTCACCCTAAGCGTAACGAATGAAGCGGGCGAGCGTTCCCAGTTTAGCCGCGTGTGGGATGTCAGCTTCAAGTAGGCTTGCTTGCCTCTCTCCCGAGCACGGCCTGCTCTAAGGCTCGGTACTCGCTGGAGCTGACGCTGATAATGCTTCCGTGGCGAGCTCCCTCCGGAAAGCGGATTTGCTCGGCTACGTCCTCCCAGGCCTCGAAGTCTTGGGTACGTTTCGCTTCGTATCGTTTGTCTCGGTACACGTCGTAGTACACGTAGGTCCAGTCGCCGACCTTCAGAGTGGCGGGGCCCTCCACCCACGCTTTCGTAAAAGGCGCGCTTGGCGGGGAGAAGGGTCCGTAGAGGGAATCGGCTTGGCAGGTGAACAGTTTTTTCTTTTCCGGCTGCAAGCGTTCGTCTTTGCCGATGAGGCGAACGTTTCCGGTCGCTTCTTGAATCAAGGTGACGTCGATCACGTTGAAGCCCGGATCGAAGAAGACGCTCGGGCTGCTTAGGGTCTGGAAATCCTTAGTCGTCGCGCACCACATACGGTGGTTGTAGTTGCTCTCGGAGCTTCCAGCGCTCTCGGGGAACAGGCCCGTGACCGTGGATGCCCAGTAGATCAGGAAGGTTTCCTTCACCGGATCGTAGCTCATCTCCGGGGCCCAGCAGTTTCGCGTCCCGGGAACGCTTGCCATAACGGGGAGTCGCTTCTGTGCGCTCCAATGGACGAGGTCCTGGGAGCTCGCGTATCCGATATCTTGTGACTCCCAGTCGGTTGTCCAGATCAGATGGTATCGTTTGTCCGGACCGCGCAGCAAGAACGGGTCTCTCATCAGTCCCGCGTCGGGGGCGATGAAAAAGCGATCGGAAACGTCGCTCCAATGCAGCCCGTCCTCGCTTTTGGCAAGCCGCATGCCCTGCTGGCCGTTTCCTACGAAGTAGGCGAAAAGGTGTACCGTGTCCACTTCGAGAAACCGTTCGATCTCGCTTGCCTATTGGTCGTCCAAGCCGCCCTTGCGAGAGCGCAAGGTGTAGACGGTAAGACCCTCGATAGGCTTGCGGTTGCCGCCGCAGGCCAAGCTGACCGCTACGCCTACCACGTAGGTCACGCCGGAGCCGGTGAAGGGATAGAACCAGTAGCTCAGCGGAGTATAGGTCTTAAGGTAGTAGGTGGAAGCGATACCGGCAATGATGCCCGCGATGACTCCGATCTCGTTGGCCTTTTTGCTAAAGAGTCCGAGGGCGAAGATGCCGAGCGTCGCGGAGGTGATAAAGCTGATCAGGCGGTTGGCCAAGTCCCAGATGGAAGGTGTCTTGAAATCGGCGAGGAAGAGGGCTGCGGCGATGCCGAGAGCTCCGACAACGACGGTTAGTATCCGTCCCATAATGACAGCTTCGCGGTCGGTCGTTCCCGCGCGGAAGCGGCGATAGAAGTCGTCGACCCCGAGATTGGATACGCTGCAGATAGCGCTGGAGATGGTGGACATCGTTGCGGCTAAAAGGGCGGCGACCACGAGGCCGGAAACGCCGGGCGGCAGTTGCTGGGCGGCGAAGAAGGGAAAAATCCCATCCGTCTTCATGACCGGATTCAAGTCCCCGGGATTGCTGCGGTAGAAGAGGAAGAGGGCGGTGCCGAGTCCGAAAAGGAGCAGGTTGATGGGAACGGCTACTGCCATTTGCGTCGCGATGGCCTTCTTGGCGTCGCCCAGGGTGGGCGTACACTGGACGCGCTGCACGTAGTTCTGGTCGCTGATACCGAAGAGAGTGATTGCGAGGATACCGAAGAACATCGTCATCACGTTGTCTTGGGTGAAGTTGGCGCTCCAGTTGAAGGTGTGGAGCTTGTCGCCGGCGTCGAGAATGCTGAGCATCTCGTTGGCCGGCATATCGATCTTGATATAAACCAGAACCAGGCAGCCGAGGACAGCGGCGATCATGACGAAGCCTTGGATGGTGTCGGTCCAGATCACCGCAGCGAGCCCGCCGAGGAAGGTGTAGAGGGTGGTGACGACCCCCATGGCGATGATGCAGGTTTTGACGTCGATGCCGGTGATCGCGTTCATGGCGATGGCGGGCAGCAGCATGACGGGGCCCATGCGTCCGAGGATTTGCTGCATTACGAAGATGGCGCTGCCGAACATGCGCACCGAAATCCCGAAGCGATGCTCCAAGTATTCGAAAGCGGTCGCGAAGTTCAACTTACGCACGAGCGGTGCCAGCAGGTACATGGAGAGCGGCAGGCAAATGACAGAAAAGATGCTGATCCCGAAGAAGGTCCAATTGGTGGAGTACGA
Organism: Pelagicoccus sp. SDUM812005; assembly: GCF_031127875.1. Lineage (GTDB taxonomy): Bacteria > Verrucomicrobiota > Verrucomicrobiia > Opitutales > Opitutaceae > Pelagicoccus. The sequence goes on from NZ_JARXIA010000010.1 coordinate 185,840, forward strand.
CTTGCCGGGCATGGAAAGCAGGCTCAAGGCGCTCGCTCCCGTCGCGAACAAGCTCATGCCCGTAGCCCACCAAGGAATGTTGTTGCTGCCGCGGAAGAAGCTGTTGGACGTCTTGCTTTGCTTGGTGAAGTAGAAGCCGACGTAGATCATGATCGCGAAATAGCCCGCGACCGCTAAGTGGTCCCACCAGCCGTAGTTGGTTTCTGGATCGGAAAACGAGAGCCGCAGCGACGAGTCTTTGGCGATGGCCAGCATGTCGTTGTTGCTTCCGACCAGCTGCGCCTCTCCTCCGCTGAGTTCGTTCAATTCCTTTAGCTTTACCCAGCTGTCTCCAATTGCGTGATACAAGTAGATCTCGGGGGCTCGGGATTCGTGGTTTAGCAAGATGACGGAGTGCGAATCGCCGATGGCGGACAGGGACGCCTTGGCGGACCATGCGGGAGGCGTGTCCTTTTCGCGCCAACCGTAGAGCGGATGGTAGTAAGCGACGGGCAATCGCTGGCCTGCGGCGTCGTAGCCGCCGATGTAGTAGATGCTTTCGATGGCCTTGAAGAGCTTGCCGCCCGAGCGAGCGGGGCTCGGCAGATCGGGAAGTTGCTTCCACTCGGAGGCGAGGGGCGAGAGGTCGAGGGCCAGGAAGTGGGTGGCTTGATCGGCTGAGCCTCCCGCTAGGTAGAGCTTGCCGTCCGCTACGAGAGCAGTGGGATTCTGCAGGCGCTCGGGCAGGCTGGGCAGCGAGGCAAGGGAGAGCTGGCCGGACTCGAGCCAGTCGATTCGCGTGACAGCTTTCGCTTGGGCGCCTTGGCTTTCGACGAGGTAGAGAGAGGTTCCGGAGCTCGCGAAGGCGGATCCTTCGAGCGACCTTTCCAGGGTTGCGACTTGGGACCACTCCTGGGATTCAGGCGAATAGGAACGTATCGCGCCGTCGCTTAGCGATATCGAGAGCAGGGCGCCGCCTAGCTTCACGAACTGGGTGTTCGAGACCTCCGCCTTGAAGTTGCTCTGAGGTTCGAGCAGTAGCTCTTGGAAGGTCTTGGCTTCTTCGGCGAAGGAGTTGGCGATCAGCAAGCTCGCGGCTACGAGGAGCGCGAAGATTTTGGAACGAAGTTGGGGCATCGGGTTTTGATGAAAGGGGATCTCGGATCGGAACGGAGTCTATAGTCGGGACGATGACTAGAGCTTCAAGAGGATTGTTCTAGCGAAAGCTGCGGTTGGTCTGGCTTCCGGAAGTCGCGCCTGCCGAAAAGCGCGCCCCCCGACGCGCTTCCTACATAGGCGTTGTCGGCGACGCGACTTCCTTGGCCAGCATCGATCCGCTCGCTCCCCAGCTGGGGCAGGCTTCTCGAGGAGAAGTCCATGGCGGATAGGTCGCTGAGATCGTTATCGTAGTGTGTCGTCTTGGAATGGATACATTCCGCATCGACTGAAATTTGGGTCTGGATGGGTGTCATCGGGGGGAGTCCAGTGTGTTCTAGTCGAGGTGAAAAACTTCCCTCAGGGGAGTGGATACGGGGCTGTGGTCCGGATTGCTCGGCATGATGTCCGCCATATGCTTCCACCATTTTTGGCAGACCTCGGTGTTGGCGATAGCGCTCCATCGTTCTTCGTCTTGGATCTCGGCGTATCCAAACAGTTGCTGCGTATCCGGATGGAGAAAGATGGAGTAGTTGCTGACGCCGTGGTCCTTAAGCGCCTGGTCGAGCTCCTTCCAGATGGGCGAGTGGCGGCGTTCGTATTCAGTTTCCTGACCGGAAGCCACCGACATGACAAAAGCTTTCCTGATCATCGTTCCGCTTGAACCGCGTTTACGCTCAGGTCGCCCAAGCCGCTGCCAGTCTCGAACGCTCGCTCGAGCAAGCTGCCGATTTCCTTGATAGCGGGGATGGACTGCTTGTCCGTCCCGATGTTTACCGCCTCGACCAGATCGGGATGGATCGGGGCGATTTCCGCATTCTTGTGGATGCCTTCGATCAGGCAAGTGTGGGACTTCGCGATCAAGGTGTCGCAGATCGGCGTGCTCGACTGGGCGAGGCGGGCGATCACGTTTTCGAACATCTTCTTGCGCGTTTGCCCGTAGCGTGGGACCGGGACGGTTACCGGCTCCTGCGAGTCGGCGAAAATGGTGCAGTCCTTTTCGTGCTCCCAAACGACGGAGCCCCGCTCGCCGACGATGCGGATGCGTGGTTCGATCGTTTCGGCGCTGGCGTGGGTGACGCCGAACCAGAGCGAAACGCCGTTCTCGGCGGTTGCCTGCACGACCGCTGTATCGAAACTTTCGATATCGTGGGCGTGGAACAGTTCCGCCTGGTCTACCTTGGCGTTCACGGAGGCGCGCAGCTCCTCGCCCGCTAGGAAAAGGGAAAGGTTCACGAAGTGAGCGAAGGCGTTGTTGAGGGGAGAGTCCATCACGGCGCTGCCGTTGACCTCCAGCTTGCCGGCCCATTGGTTTCGCTCGTAGTAGGAGACCGGACGCGGCCAGGCTCCGATCATGGATACGGACTGGATCTTGCCGATGATGCCGTTCAGCAGGCTTTGCTTGAGCTGCAGGATTTCCGCCGTGTACATATCCTGGAAACCGACCGCGATCCACTTGTCGTACTGCTTTTCCGCAGCTCGGACGCGATCCACGTCGGCGATGGAGCCGGCAAGGGGTTTTTCCACGAGCACGTTGCAACCCGCTTTTAACGCGGCAATAGCCATGGGCGCATGCCACTGGATGCCGGTTGGGATGAAGCAAATGTCCAGCTTGCCCGCTTCGGCGGCGCACATGTCTTCGTAGCTGTCATAGATCTTGGATACGATAGCTTGCAGCGCCACTGCGGAAGGGAGCTTGCGTTCGTTCGGGAGGATGGTCGCGGCTGCCATGCGAATGGAGCCGTCTCGGTGGGCTTCCAGCAGCCAGTCTATATAGACTTCGGCGTATCCAGAAACGCCGATGAGCGCGATACGGGGAGGGATTCCTGCGGTTTGAATCATTTAGGGTTAAGGAAAGGCTGAGGGTATCGGGAACCGATTTCCGAACGAGTCGATTAGCTCGGGCGGACCCGTTTAGTATCAAAAAATGATGGTCGCAGTAAATTTGTACTTGTCAGGGCGAGCGAACCGCGAGAGTTCTGACAGTCAGAAACCCGAAGGACTGCATTCGCGCTCCCGTTCTGGCGTTTACCTGACCCCTGAGCCCCATGAATTCCGTAAGAGAACTTGCCAAAGCCCTAGGCCTCTCGCACACGACCGTTTCCGACGCGTTGCGAAACAAGCCGCGAGTCAAGAAGGAGACGCGCGAGCGCGTGCTAAAGGCAGCGAAGGAAGCCGGCTATAAGCACAACCCTTTGGCGGGAGCCTTGATGTCCGAGATGCGTCGATCGGGGGCGGGAGCCTTTCGCGGCGTGCTTGCGGTGGTCGACCTGGAAAGCTCGGACCAACGCGTTTCCGCCGCCCGCCGCTACCACCGCGAGGTCTATTCGGGAGCGGAGAAGATGGCCCAGGAGCTCGGCTTCAAGACGGAGATTTTCGTGCTCGGGTCGGAGGGACTTACCGTGTCCCGGCTGAATACCATCCTGAAGTCGCGCGGCGTGCGCGGGCTGCTGGTGTTGCCGGCGGCTACCACTCCGGATATCCGCAATTTGGATTGGGATCTCTATGCGGGCATCTACACGGATTATATCATCGAGCAACCTGCCTTGGATTCCGTTTGCTCGGACCACTTCCGCTCCATGGTCGTCGCCATGCGCAAGCTGGAGGAGCTTGGCTACCAGCGTCCCGGCTTGGTGCTGCACCGAGCCCACGACCAGCGTCTGCTCTACCGCTGGGAGGCTGCCTATCGTATCCAGAATACGAGGTCGGACAACTTCGAGGCGCTGGAGCCGCTGGTCCTCGACGACATCAACGAAAAGTCCTTCAAGGAGTGGTTCGATAAAAGCGAGCCTGACGTGGTGTTGAGCCATCGCCCCGAGGTGCTTGGCTGGATGGAGGAAATGGGGGCTAAGGTTCCGCAGACGCACGGCTTTTGCTGCTTGAACGTCATGATGAGCGATGCGCCTTGCAGCGGATTGGACCTGCGACCGAACTTGATTGGCCGCCGCGGGATCGAGCTGCTAGTAGGGCAGCTGCATCGCAACGCGTATGGGATTCCGGATACGGCGTCTACGACTACCATCCCTGCCATTTGGATCGATGGACCGACCACCCGCGACCTAAAGGCGGCCGGGAGGGAAGCCGTCGACTCCAATCGCTAAGGGAAGCTAGATTTCCACCACGAGCTTGTCGAAGCTCAGCTGGATGCCTTCGGGCAAATCCGTATCCACCGATTCGTGCTCCACGTGGTGCGTCATGTGAATGAGGTAGGTTTGGGCGCCTCCGATCCGCTGGGCGGCCTCGATTGCCTCGCCGATCGTCATGTGGGAAGGGTGGCTCATCGGCCGGAGGGCGTCGAGCACCACCACGTCGGCCCCTTTGGCCAGCTGTTCCGCTTCCTCGCTCACCCCGCTGCAATCGGTGAAGTAGGCGAGGCGCTTGCCGGATCCGCTTTCCTCGAAGACAAAGCCCAGCGTTTCGAATCTGCCATGGTCCTGCACGGTCGAATACACGCGACCATCGCTTCCCAGGTCCAGGACGCCCGGCATTTCGAGGGCCTTGAAGGCAGGGTAGCTCTTGAAGACGGCCTTGTCGCGAATGGCGTAGGGGTAGACCTCCCTGAGGCGATCGAGGCCGTCGTTGTTGGAATAGACGGGGATCGCCTCGCCACCCCGCTGGTCGCAATACTGGCGAAGGTCGTCGAAGCCCTGGATATGGTCGGCGTGCCCATGGGTCAGGAGGACGAGGTCGATCTTGGGAATCGCCAATTCCAAGGCCCGCAGGCGAAACTCGGGGGCGGCATCGATCTGGATGTTGAGGCCGCCCATCTGCACGTGGGCATGGGTGCGGTAGCGGGTGTTCCTCGGGTCTGCGGAGTGGCAGACGGGGCAGTCGCAACCGATCATCGGAACGCCCTGCGACGTGCCAGTTCCCATGAAGCTCAAAATCATAGAGGGAGATTTCCAACTTCTCCGCTTTCAAAATCCAAGCAAAAAGCCTTCTCGCAGAGAGCTTTAGGGGGAAAGTAAATTTCTTGGCGAATATGCGGTTTTAGGGCTTGATCTCCAAAACTGAATTAACAGTGTTCCAACTCCTTAGCGGAGAGATGGCTGAGTGGCTTAAGGCAACGGTTTGCTAAATCGTCGTACGGGTAAACCGTACCGGGGGTTCGAATCCCCCTCTCTCCGCCATTTTTTTGCCTTAGCAAAAAAAAATGGCTCCGATCGGGGAACCCCTTGTTTCGTCGCTGCGCTTCTCAAGTGTCGTCGCGACGCTCCTCGGTACTCTGCCATTTTAAATTTCTATGAACGTCGTCCAACCGGGCGGCGTTTTTTGCATTTTTGATGTGGCCAAGGGGGATGAGAGCCCCCGAGGGGGAGTTCGACGAAGCGAGCATGCGAGCGAAGATGGGGCACGCTCAGCGTGAGTCCGCAGGACTTGGACGCAGTTCAACCAATCCCCCTTGTTTCGTCGCTGCGCTCCTCAAGTGTCGTCGCGATGCTCCTCGGTACTCCGCCATTTTTTTGCCTTAGCAAAATGCTTTACGATTTCGCGGCGAATGCCCCGCGACGCCGGCACGATCGTCCGAGTGCTGGGAGTGGACTTGCCGCGAGCAGTCTACGCTCTCCGAGCTACGGCTCCCATGGCGCTAGCCCTGCCTTTCGCAAGTAAGAGGAGGTCTGGCTTGCCAGCCTCGGAAGGCGGGGAGGGGGCGATGCAGGCTTGATCGTCCTTGCCGCTTGGAAGGGTCAGCAGGTTGGCTTCGAAACAGAGTCTGCTCACTCGAAGGTGGACCGGTTGGAAAACGAGGTGCCGTGCGGGCTTCGCGGTGACCGCGGACCGGATGGCTCCGCCGTATTGGCAGCCTGCCGTTGTTGGAAGGCCTCCTTGCCTCTGCTCTCCAGGCTGATGACGAAAAGGTCGACACTGCCTGCGTTGCCTTCCGGGCATTCGTTCCTGTCGCAGAAGTCGAGGTAGAATCGGAGCCACATCTCGTAGAATTGCCTCTGCCTTTCTAGGATATGCTCGTTTGCGAGTGCGTCCTGGAATGGTTCCAGCGCACGTTTGGGAATTCCGACCACAGGATATTATCCAAACGTTTGGATAACATCCGAAAAAAAGGCGTTCAATGATTAGGGTTAAGCGTAATTACTTAGAAATGAGTTGCCTCCGGCCGTTTCGGTCAGGATATTATTCGGAAATCTTACAATCACCTGTTGTGTAGAAAAATGAAAAAAAGAACCAAGGCCCCGATACAGTCCTACGCTTTCATAGACACGAACATCTTTCTAGATTTCTACCGAACAAGCAACGAGGCAAACTTGACCCTTCTTGAGAAGCTCAACTCGGTACGCCACAGGATTATATCTACCTATCAAGTAGAGATGGAATTTCTAAAGAACCGCCAGACGACTCTTCTCGGTACTATAAATGGAATATCTAGTACAACTACAGGTTCGATTCCTGCTGTAGCCATAGACTCGAATAACAAGGAAGCACTCGAAAAGATACGAAAGAATTCGAAAACAAAGATATCTCAAATCAACAAAAAGATATCATCAATCCTATCTGACCCCAACGGGAAAGATCGAGTTTACAGAGTTCTCGAAGGCATATTCAGCAATGAAGCAGAGCACGTATTAACTCGAGACATGCCAATCAAGGAGGAAATCAAAGAGCTCGCGTACAAAAGATTTCTTTTGGGATATCCACCTCGAAAAGCGAAGGACACGAGCTATGGCGATGCCATAAACTGGGAATGGATTATCGAAACAAGCAAAAAACTAAAGGGAAGAATTTATATTGTTTCTCGCGATGGGGACTACGGTTGCGAACACAATAGTTCTTACTTTCTAAACGACCAATTGAAGAAAGAATTTCGAGAGCGAGTTGGAAACAAATCGATAGTATTCACAAAAAAGCTAACTGAGGCACTAAAAGCATTAGAGGTAAAAGTGACACGAGAAGAATCCGAGGCGGAAGTTCGATCACTAAAAAAGTCGTCTTCTCACCTCGAATCAAAAAGTCATTCAGATTCGGAATCTGACTACAGAGCAAATCCCATTTTTGATCAAATCATCAATTCTATTTTGGCCGACATAAAAAAGGAAAAAGAGGACGATATCGACAAAATTATCGATGACATCCTAAACTCAGGGAAGAATGCCTAACAAAGCGCAGCAGACAACGAGCGCAAGCGCTCGCCGCCTGTACACGGCGTTGTGAAAAAAATAATGGAAATAACATACGAGAGCACTATGGCCTTTGAGAAAGGCATCTCTAAGCTCGGCCCAGAGGAGAAAAAGAGAACGATTTCTGCAATCAATCGACTAGGCCACGAAGTATCCACACAGGGCCACAGCCACAATATCAAGTTGCTCAGACCGCTTTCTATCAAATTAACGGAAGGTCTTGATTCCACCCTCTACGTCTATCGAGCAACGCCGAAAGTACGAATTGTTTTGACGATCGATCCTGACCCGCTGTTCGAACAAACAATCGTCACCCTTTTGAGAGTTGTATCACACGACGGGATGAAAAAGGCATTTAGCAGTATGGCTGATTCTATTTATCAAAAAAAGCTACTTGAGTTGGAGGATAACGATTGATGGCTGAAATAAAAATACTGTTAGATCAATTCGGAATCATTCACGAAGCAAATAAGACGCTTCCAGACAAGGAGCACAAACTGCTATTTTTGGAATCCCTTGCTGAGCTCGAAGACAATGAATGTCACAGAACTAGAATATTTCCTAAAACTAGGTTGCACAAGGTATCAGGAGTAAAGCAGGCCATATACCGTGCCGACATAGGTAAAATCTCAGGGTGGAGGATTCACGTGCAGTACAACAAAGATACGAATCAATTGATTCTGAAAGACGTCATTGATGGGTCACTTCATGACAGCGTCGTAAAGGTGATAAAATCGAAAAAAGGAAGATACGAGTAAGGCACAACAATGCGCAGCAGAAAACGAGCGCAAGCGCTCGCCGTCTGTGCTTAGCGTTCGAAGAAAGGAATAAAATATGGGTCTATTAACTGAGTTTATAAAAGCGGCAAGAAGCATTATATCAGTCGGTAAAACCATGAACGGCGATGGCCGAAGTAAGATACGAAACTGTGTCTTGCGGTTATCTTCTGACCTAGGCCGAGCTGTTGCTCTGATTGTTAACTATCTTGAAGGCGCAAAGAGTATTTCAATTGAGCAAGGCAAGGTAGACTATCTGAGAAATGCGCGAGCTGAACTCTTGGATACCTGCGATAAATTCCATATCTGCGGAAGTTTGTATGAGCTGTGCGACGAGTTTAACCAGCTGTTCAATCCTGTCAGAGCTACAGTAGCCGCTGGCAAAATGTCGCAGATCGAGAATTTCCTAGGAGCACTTCAGTGTAGGGAGACTTCGATAATAAACGACATTGATGATGTCTTTGATCGTCTAGATGGGCTGTCGTATGAGTTTTCTGTTGCAGACAATCGAGGCGAAGAAGCCGAAAAACTACAAAGAGAGCTCATCAAATTCGTAGATGACAAGGTTAAATATCTAAAAGAAAAGCGGGACGAAATTGAAAATTTGTCAGAGCAAATCATCAAAGAGATGTAGTTTGAGCAAGTCGAGGCAACGGCTTACGGCCGCGCCTCATCTCTATGTTGAGCAAAAATTAACTTCGAAGAATCCGACCCTAAATGAGCTCGCCTAAGGAACCGAAGCCCAAACCAATAAAGTACATGCTGATGGTCCAGTGCGTCAGATCCGTGGTCGGCGTCTTTCAAGACGACCCCATGAAACCCAATGGCCCAAAGAACTCAAACCATAGCCTAGGTCTTGTCGCCTGAGCTCGGCGTTATTCGAAAGAAAGCTAAATTCGAACCTGCGATAAAAGACAAGCGAACCATCCCATTCGGGGCAAGGCTTCCAGTAACGCTGACCCCACCGGACACGAAGGAACATATGGCTAACAAGTCTAGACGCACGATCCCTAAAATTGAGCCTCATCCATATTATGGAATCTTCTCAAATGCCGTAATAAACACTCTAATCAAGAAGGATAAGACTACCAAAAATTAAAGACGATGACCAGAGCTTCACTCCTCATATTGCTTGTTTCGCATTTTGTAACCAATTTTTCGTTCGCGGAGATTCGAGAGACAGCAAGGCTGGTCGTACAATCAACAGGTATGATCGAAGCTAAACTGAACATGCCTTGGCAGCACTGGCAGAATTTAACAGATGAACAGCGACTCACATTCGAACATGAATGCCAGTATAACCAAGCATTGCTAGAAGCTGACTTAGTCGACTACCTCGTGAAGGAGTTCACCGATGAGGAACTTAACGCTATTCTAAGTTTCAACATGTCTGAAGTTGGGCGAAAATGGCTCGCTTCAACAGGCCCTAAGGGTGGCTTTAACGTTCCACCTTTGAATGAATCCGCAACGGACTGGGTCAATGCTCGTAGATCGGAAGCTCGCAGTTACGTTACAGCCATCCTCACAGATGCAAAATGGACGACCCCATTCTACAAAGGTATAGTCGGTGGTCGCACAACAAGCCCAGAACTGGTGTATAACGGCGAGTACGCATTGAGCGTTTTCGGTTTCGGTGAAGCAGCGTTTACTAGAATATTTGGATCACCGGTAGAGCGCATGGAATTAGAGACCGAAGGCAGATCATTCACGGTGCTTAAAGGAGATTGGGCAGGGTATCACTACGACGCTCTTTTTATAGAGGACGAACTGACAAAAATTGCGCTAATTCGTTTGCCGGATGAAAATGCCACTTATGTTGAAAAGATGAGAACGCAACTCTCGGATGCAGAGATTGAAGCATTGATGAAGGGATTCTCGAACAATCGAAAATGGACAAAATACGAAAGTAAATCTGTTTCCGGAGATGCTTACTTCCTTGAAGACAATAAGCTGTATTGCACCCACTCTGGGTACAGGATCTTATTCGACACCAGTTCAAGTTTTGGTCGGAGCCCTGGTCCATAATCGTTTGGGAAAAAATAATTGAACATCTAAAACCGCCAACAAGTTGTGCATACGGCTCTGGCCAGCGCTCCGCGCTTACCTCCGCGTGACACCTCTGCGTTCGACGAAATTACAGGAATGCCCCAACTATTTTCGTTATCATTTTTGAACTGGCTTGGCTCTAATTCAGAAACAATGAAAAATACATACATCATAATCGTTACCCTGTTGATGTTCAATCTGGTATCGGCGAAGGATGAGGTTCGAAATTGGTACTTCGATTTTCTCGCATCTAGCAGGACCGAAAACACCGTAATGCTAAACAACGGCAGTAAGGAGAAAATACGAAGTACGCAGCATCAGGTTTATTATGATAAGACGGCGATGTTTTTGTTGATAAGCGATCGGAACAAGAAAAAGGCGGTCGCCCGCAAGGGGATTTCACTCAGGCTTGGGTGCTCGAGAACAACGTATTCGTAGGAAGGACCGCCAATCAAAGTGGCGAAACGGACCCTATGTTCGTAGAACTGAAGATAACTGGCGAAACGACTTGTTCATTCCAGTGCCTTGTAGGGTGGAAACGGAAATTGGCTGGAAGAGGACAATGCGAACCAGTGGATGGAAAATTGATTAACGAAAGGGTACTCCTTTCACCAAATGGTGAAGTCGTTGGCTCTATATAAATAGTTAGAGAAATATGAAAAAGGTCTATTTAGTATATGTCGCGATCGCAGTTATTGCGATCCTGGGAAACTGGCGAATCGAGGAGCAAGAAAAGGATCTTTCGGAAGGATCGAGCTTGAACGTGGTGAATGTTACTTCCTTTTTTGAAATCTCCAGTATGATCCTTATTGCAGCCATCATTGTGGTCGTCGTGTTGAGAAAACTACAGAAGGCGAGAGGTCGTAGGAAGGTTTCCTATTTGCCGATACTCTTGCTGATTCCGATCCTGGTCAGCGTGCCCAAGTATACGACGCATAGGGAGGTATGGGTTGAGGAAGGGATCTTGAAAACCTGGAACTTTCAGTTTCCCGTAGAAAACAATCTGTTGCTCTTCGGATTAGCATCGATTCTCATGATTTTGATCCAGAGGCTAACGAAAGAAAATCCAGAAGCAGTCGGTGCACGCAGCACTGGGTAGTGCACCACACTTGCCTAGGCATAAGGCCTTCAGGTTACTAAAAAGATTTTATGATAACAAACCACCAAATCCTAGCTTTCATGAACCTCGGGTGGTCTGAGTGGACCTTCCTTTTCGTACTGTTCGTTCCTATGGTGATTCCAGCGGTTTTATCTTATATCGTATTAAGCCGGATTCCTGAGCCACACCGACAACAACATCCGGCCATGAGCTTCCTCCTGTTGGTTCCTCTGTTTTCCCTGTTATGGCAGTTTTTCGTATATCCTAAGATCTCAGAATCACTAAAAAGCTACTACGCCCAGAGTGAAAGCAGGCCATCTGGAGACATGGGAGCGTCACTGGCATTGACGATCTGTATCTGCTCGCTCGTGAGTTTTGTCCCCTTCATTGGGCATTACGCAGCATTGGCCGCGTTTGTTGTCATGATCATATTTTTCGTGAGAGTATTCGAGCTGAGTCGAAACCTGGCTTAAGCCAAACACGGTAGGGAGTGGTAGAGGCTGACTTGCGCACCGGTTCCGAACTTTCAACAGGGAGAGGCTTCTGTCGTTGTTGTTACTGGATTTTGGAAAACGGGTTGCGGATCACGCGGTCTTGGCTTTCAGCGCCTCGGCTAGGAGCTTGGCGGGGCGGCGGGTGTGGTGGTGGATGTGCTTGAAGTTCGAGATCAGGTCGGACTCGAGGCGAAAGAGCTCCATGCGTTCGGGGTCGCGTCCGACGAGGCTGCTGCGCAGGTCGCTTTCGGCGTCTTCGGCGAGCTGACGGAAGGCTGCTTTGCTGGCGAGCAGCTTTTCGATGTCGGCGGGATCGCCTTTGGTGGTTACCAGCAGGGCTAAGCGCAGGTCTTGCAGGAGGGCTTGGTGGAGCTGCGACAAGGTTTCCAGCGTCGCATCGCCGATGGGGTGTCCGGCTTGCAGGCGGTCGTAGCCGAGCGGAAGCACATGGGTGTCGAGCAGGTCGCCGATGTTCTCCCAGCTGTTGATCAGGGCGATGGTTTGGTTGATCGCGTGTTGAGCCTTGGTGTCGAGCTTCGAGGCGTCGATGCGGGCCAGGTAGTTGAGAATGGCGGTTTGCAGCTCGTCCACTTGGTCGTCGCGGCGGGCCAGGGCCTTGAGGTCGGACAGGTCTCCTCGTAAGGCCGCGTGGGGAATGTCTTCCGCCATGGATACGGTGAGCGTGGCGAGGCGTCCGCACTCCATGCGGGCCCGATCGATGGCGAGCGAGGGGGTCGCGAGGTAGAGGGGATCCAGGTAGAGCGGCTTTCCGCCTTGGCTGGCTTGCTTGACCTTGTCGGGAGCGACTCGGGTGGCGAGGCGGGCCAGCGGCTCCGTGAAGCCGATGAAGAGGATCAGGTTGCAGAGATTGAAGAGGGTGTGGGCAATGGCGACTTGGCGGCCTTGGGTAGCGTCGTGCAGGAGGTGTTCTCCTACCAGCTCGCTAAGCCCTGCGAGCTGGGGAATGAAGGCAAACCAGAGCGCTACGCCGAGCGCGTTGAAGACGACGTGGATGAATACCACTCGCCAGGCTGCGGCGGGACGGCCCAGAGCCGCGAAGGCCGCGGTAATGCAGGTCCCGATGTTGGCGCCGAAGGCGATGGCGATGGCTGCCTCGAGGGAGATTAGCTGCTGGTTGGCGAAGATGATGGAAAGGCCGATCGTCGCCGCGGAGCTTTGTACGATAGCCGTGAATACGAGCCCGATAGCCACGCCCCAGAGGGGGCTCTCGATGGCTTGCATGGCCTCGAGAAAAGGCTGGTAGCCGCGGAGCGGCCGAGTGGCGTCCCCCATGAGCTGCATGCCGAAGAAGATGGCTCCGAGCCCGAGCAGCAAGGTTCCGATCTGGGCGATGCGTTCGCGGGTGCGGATAAAGGTAATGGCAAGCCCGACTGCCATGAGGATGGCGCCAGCTTCCGAAATCTTGAAGGCGATGATCTGAGCGGTGACGGTGGAGCCGAGGTTGGCTCCCAGGATGACTCCCACGCTCTGCACAACGCTGATCAGGCCTGCGGAGGAAAAGCCGACCAGCAACACGGTGGTCACGGAGGAGGACTGTACCGCAGCGGTGATAGCGGCGCCGGAGGCGGCGGCGGCGAAGCGGTTGCGGGTGAAGGAAGCGAGCAGTTCCTTCATGCGGGCTCCGGCGATGTTGGTGAGGGCCTGAGTCATGTGGCCCATGCCGAGGATAAAGATCGCGAGTCCGCCGAGGAGCGAAAAGGATAGGGAGGCGAAGTTTGGGGTATCCATCTGAAGGAGAGTGACATAGGAACTGCTGCGTGTGAAGCGGCAAATCCGAATAACGCGACGAGGAAACGAAAAATCCCCGGCCGGAGGGACGGGGACGTTTTCGGCGGGCAGGCGTATCTTGACCTTTCCGGGCGTTGCCAGCGCTTCTGGCAGGCCTGCTTTTATCCGTTATCTGAATACGCGGCTTCGAGGGCGTCGATATCGAGCTTTGTCATGCTCCAAACCGCCTGCAGCACGCGGGCGGCCCGCTCCGGCGTGGCGGGATCGAGGTACTTGGGAAGCGCGGCGGGAACGATCTGCCAGGAGAGGCCGAACTTGTCCGTGACCCATCCGCACTCCATCTCGGCGCCGCCTTCCGACAGGGCGTCCCAGAGCCGGTCGAGCTCCGCTTGGTCGTCGCAGGCCACGGAGAAGGAAAAGGCAGTGGTAAACTTCCAGTCCTGTCCGGCGTTGAGGGCGGAGACGGGGAGCCCGCCGAGTTCGAATTGCACGACCAAGGGTTCCCCGGTTCCCGGATTCTTGGTTACGCTGTGTATCCGAGAATTGGGGATGATCGAGGTGTAGAAGCGAGCGGCGTCCTCGGCTTGGTCCTTAAACCCAAGCCAAGGAGTTACTTTTGTAGTGATTTGCATCGGACAAACGTTCCTTTACTTGTCGCCCGGCACGAAGCCTTGGAAACCGCCGTAGAGCATGCGCTGCGGATCGAAGGGCATGTCGTCTCCGCCGCACATCTCGGCAAGCCGCGGATCCTTGAATACCTTTTCGTTCACTTCGTCGCGGTGCTGGCGGGACTTGTAGGTGATCCAGGAAAAGGCGACCGTTTCGCCGTCCTTGACGTTTAGGCCAGCGAGGAAGGAGCCGCAGCCCTCCTTGGCCTCGAGGTCCTCGCCGATGCACTCCCGATAGTCGAGGGCGCCGTGCTCGCGCCAAACTTGATTGGCGACTTCCGCCATCTTGCGGTAGCTTTCGAGCTTGTTCTTGGGAAGTGGGATAACGAATCCGTCGATGTATTCTGACATGGCAATTTCTCCTTAGGTTTCTGTGGTTTTAATGGTGGGAAGCGGGAAGATGGGACGTATTTCGACCGTGCCTTTCTTGGCTGGCGGAAGGCGTTCCGCGATGCTGATGGCTTCGTCGAGGTCTTCGACGTCGATGATATAGTAGCCGCCCAGCTGTTCGGTGGTTTCTGCGAAGGGACCGTCGGTGATCTGGCGCTTGCCGTCGCGTATCCGCAAACTGGTGGCGCTGGAAACGGGGTGCAGGGGCGAGGAAGCTATCCATTTCCCCTGGGCTTCCAGCTCGTCGCAGATCGCCATCGATTCGAGCATGCAATCCTCTCGCTCCTGTTCGGTCCAAGAGCTTTCGGTGCCGTAGATAAGTAGCATGTATTTCATAATTGGGTACAAGGTTTAGGATTGTGGTTGGTTGGGATCCGGCACCATCACCATCCAGCCAACGCCAAATCGGTCGGCAACAACGCCGAAGCAAGGCGACCAGAAGGTTTTCTCGAGGGGCATGACGGACTTGCCGCCTGCGGCGAGGGCGTTGAATACGCGACGGGCATCGTCCTCGGTGGGAACGGTGAGGGCTAGGCTGAAGCCTCCGCCATCCACGGAATCTCCGCAGCCGTCCGAAGCCATGAGGGTGGCTTTTCCCACCGTAAATTCCGCGTGCATGATCTTGTTTTCGAAGCCTTCCGGCAGGGTGCCTGCGGGGGCGGGTTCCGGGGAGTCGCAGTGTCGCAAAAGCATGCCGACCTTGGCGTTCAGGGCTTGCTTGTAGAACTCGAGCGCTTCTTCGCATCGCCCTCCGAAAAACAGGTAGGGCTGCACTTGGGCGGATTGCATCGAAACCTCCACCCGCTGGGCGAGGTCCTGCTGGGCCAGTTCGCCGGAGTCGTCCATGGAAGCGAAATCCTCCATCTCGTAGAGCGGGCGTATTTCGATATCGGAATCTTCCCGCATGGGATTGGGGCAGCGCTTGACCCATTGGATCGCTTCGTCGAGGTCCCGCACTTCCCAAAGCCAGTAGCCCGCGATGAGCTCCTTGGTTTCGGCGAAGGGGCCATCGGTTACGGTGCGATTTTTGCCGCTGAAGCGAACTCGAACCCCGGCGGAGGACGGCTTCAGGCCTTCCCCGGCTTTCATGATTCCAGCGGCGATCAGCTCGTCGTTGAACTTGCCCATGTCCGCCATGAGCTCCGGATCGGGAATCTCTCCCGCTTCGGAACTTCCGGTGGCTTTTACGATTACCATTACTCTCATTGTCGTAGCGCTTTCTCTTTTAATTGTTTCGTCGGGGAGCGATCCCCTTTCGGAATTGGTTTTCAGCTACTAGTCGCTTGGGAGGCCGCGCTTTCGACAGGGCTCGTATTCTTTTCTGAAAAAAATGTATTTCGGGGTTCGGGAGCTCCTCGTTGCGCCGAGTGATGGCGGGCTATTTCGCGCTCTCGCTGGCGCCGAGGGACTGCAGGCGGCGCTGCAGGAAGCGGCGCTCCGGTTCCTGCTTGGCAAGGGATAGGGCGGTCAGGAAGGCGGATTCCGCTTGGCTCTCTTGTCCGAGTCGCCGGAGCAGCTCGCCTCGGGCGGAGTGGGCGAGGTGGTAGCGTCGCAGCTCCTGCTTCGCAAACAGCGTATCCACAATTTCGAGACCCGCCTGCGGGCCGTCTCGCATGGCGACGGCGACCGCTCGGTTGAGCTCGACGACGGGGGAGGGGTCGATTTGCAGCAGGATGTTATAGAGGGCTACGATTTGGGCCCAATCGGTGGCGGAACTGCTTGGCGACTCGGCGTGCACGGCGGAGATGGCGGCTTGCACGGTGTAGAAGCCGAACTCCTGCGTCGCGAGGCTTGCTTGGACCAGCTGCAAGCCTTCCTCGATCAGGCCACGATCCCAAAGGCGGCGGTCTTGGTCTTCGAGCAGCACGATATCGTCCCGAGCGTCGGTGCGAGCCGTGCGACGCGATTCGTGCAGCAGCATGAGCGCGAGCAGGCCTTTGACTTCGGAGTCGGGCAAGAGCTGCAGCAGCAGGCGGGCGAGGCGAATGGCTTCTTGCGATAGTTCGCCACGCAGGGCCGAGTCGCCGGAGGAGGCGGAGTAGCCTTCGTTGAAGACGAGGTAGACGACGGAGAGGACCGAGTCGAGTCGCTCCGGCAGCTCGGAGGCGTCGGGGATGGCAAAGGGGATCTTGGCCGCTCGGATCTTGCTTTTGCCGCGCACGATGCGTTGGGCCATGGTGGCGGTAGGCACCAGGAAGGCCGCGGCGATATCCTCGGTGGACAGCCCGCAAACCTCCCGCAGGGTGAGGGGGACTTGCACACTCGGATCGATGGCGGGGTGGCAGCAGGCGAAGATGAGGCGGAGGCGGTCGTCCTGGATATCGCGTTCGGCGAAGGAGAGGTTCGCGGCCTGGATATCCTCGATGCGGGCCTGCAGCTCCGGCTCGAGTTCGTGCAAGCGGGAACGCTTGCGAATGGCGTCGATCGCCTTGAAGCGGCCGGTCGAAATCAGCCAGGCGGCGGGCTGGGCGGGGATGCCTTTGCGGCGCCAGGCCTTGAGGGCGGCGACGAAGGCTTCCTGCAGGGCCTCCTCGGCCAGATCGATGTCACCGAGAAGCCGCGCAAGGGTGGCGAGCACTTTGCCGGATTCCGCACGGTAGACGGCTTCGATTTGCAGGCTAAGATCGGAGGGCATGTTGGACGAAGCCAAGCTCTAGCAGAGCTTGGCTCCGCGCCAATCGTATTTTTGGCTGCATCCGCAGAGGCGACGAAACGGGATCAAGAAAGTTGGAGTTCCCGCACTAGTGGCGAACCTGTGCAGGATCTGTTCGATGAAACCCCGCTGAAGCGGTAACGGGCGTAGCTGTATTTGAAGGCGGCTTGCGTGCTGTCATGCATCCAATCTCGTATGACACGTAGCGCTGACCCGAGCGAAGCGACAAGCCTCACTTAAGCCAGCGACCGTGGAGAATGGATCCTGCAACGCGGACGCTAGAGCGACGCGGCGTGCCCGGCGGTCCCGCCCTACCTTATGCGAATGATCAAACGAAAAAAGGCTCTAGCTGAAGCGCAGCGCTACGTTTGATGCATGAGGCGTCACTAGGCGCCGTGGCCTACTGGTAGACTTCGCCGCCGCTTTCGCGGAACTGCTTGGACTTTTCCTCCATGCCGGCCGCGAGGGCTTCGTCCGGCGTTTCCACTCCGTGCTCGGCGGCGTACTTGCGCACGTCGTCGGTGATTTTCATGGAGCAGAAGTTCGGGCCGCACATGGAGCAGAAGTGAGCGGTCTTGGCGGCGTCTTGCGGCAAGGTTTCGTCGTGGTACTTCATCGCCGTCTCGGGATCGAGGCTGAGCGAGAACTGGTCTTCCCAGCGGAACTCGAAGCGGGCCTTGGAGAGGGCGTTGTCGCGGTACTGGGCCGCGGGGTGGCCCTTGGCGAGGTCGGCGGCGTGGGCGGCGATCTTGTATGTGATTACGCCATACTTGACGTCGTCCTTGTTTGGCAGGCCGAGATGTTCCTTGGGCGTCACGTAGCAGAGCATGGCGCATCCATACCAGCCGATCATGGCGGCGCCGATGCCGGAGGTGATGTGGTCGTAGCCGGGAGCGACGTCGGTGGTAAGCGGGCCGAGCGTGTAGAAGGGGGCTTCGTGGCACCACTCGAGCTGCTTCTCCATGTTCTCCTGTATCATGTGCATGGGTACGTGGCCGGGGCCTTCGTTCATTACTTGGCAGCCCTTGGCCCAAGCGCGCTTGGTGAGGTCGCCTTGAACCTCGAGCTCGGCGAACTGCGGGTAGTCGTTGGCGTCGGCGATGGAACCGGGACGCAAGCCGTCGCCGATGGAGAAGGAGACGTCGTAGGCGGCGCAGATGTCGCAGATGTCGTCCCAATGCGTGTAGAGGAAGTTTTCCTTGTGGTGGCTGAGGCACCACTTGGCCATGATGGAACCGCCGCGGGAGACGATGCCGGTCATGCGCTGGGCGGTTTGCGGGATGAAGCGGAGGAGAACGCCGGCGTGGATGGTGAAGTAGTCGACGCCTTGCTCGCATTGCTCGATGAGGGTGTCGCGGTAGATTTCCCAGGTGAGGTCCTCGGCCTTGCCGTTGACCTTCTCGAGGGCTTGGTAGATAGGCACGGTGCCGATGGGCACTGGAGAGTTGCGAAGGATCCACTCGCGGGTTTGGTGGATGTTCTTGCCGGTGGAGAGGTCCATCACGGTGTCGCCGCCCCACTTGGTGGCCCAGCGCATCTTTTCGACTTCCTCTTCGATGGAGGAGGCGATGGCGGAATTGCCGATGTTGGCGTTGATCTTAACCAGGAAGTTGCGCCCGATGATCATGGGCTCCAGCTCGGTGTGGTTGACGTTGGCCGGGATGATGGCACGGCCGCGGGCCACCTCGTCGCGCACGAATTCGGGGGTGATCTCGTCGGGGATGTTGGCTCCCCATGGGTTGCCCGGGTGCTGCTTGAGCAAGGAGTTGCGCGGAGCGTTGGCGTTCATCTTGAGCGACTCCTTGGCGTTTTGCAGCTTGGCGTTCTCGCGGATGGCGACGAACTCCATTTCCGGCGTAATGATCCCTTGGCGGGCGTAGTGCAGCTGGGTGACGGGCGTGCCCTTGCTGGCGCGGAGGGGCTTGCGTTTGGAATTGTCGAAACGCTTGAGCTTGCCGGACTCTTCGGCCTTGGAGCGGTGCACGTCGGAGAGGTAGCCGTCGTCGGCGGCCTTGAGCTCGCGTCCTTCGTACTCCTCGACGTCGCCGCGCTCGAGGATCCAGTTGCGGCGAATTTCCGGGAGGCCCTTTTCGACGTCGCGGTGGTAGTCGGGGTCGCCCCAGGGGCCGGAGCAATCGTAGACCTTTACCGGTTCGTTCGGCTCCTTGCTGCCGTCGGGCTTGAGGGTGTCCGAGAGGCTGATCTCGCGCATGGGCACGCGGATGTCGTCGCGGGAGCCGGCGATGTACACGCGGCGGGAATTAGGCAGGGGCTCGAAGGTCGAGGCGGAGGTGGTTTCAGTATCTGACATGGCTGTTGAAGTGCTGGTTTGAGAAAGGGCGAAGCGAGCGTTTCGATTCGAGGCCATGTCAGCGGCGGGAGGGCTCTCCTTGCGGAGGTAACATTCCCTTCGACGGCATGACCCGTATCAGGTTCAGAGGGTATGGGAAGCGTTCGTCCTCCTGTCTCGGCCCCGCGCTCGGGACTCCCCTATGTTTGAAGCGGCAACCTTGAGGGATGAAGCTTGGGAGGGAAAGGGAATTTTTCGCTGCGCTCGGTAAAAACCGAGCCCGTCCGTCTGCCTTTCGCTGCGGCCGCTCGGGGCTGGAAGCCAGCCTTTTCCGGGCACGAAAAAGCCCCGGCGCTCTGGCGGAGCGGCGGGGCTTGGAAAATACTGCGCTTGCGGGCTAGTTGGTAACGGTGATGGGGATCACCACGTCGGAGTAGCCGCCGAGTTCCACGTAAAGGTTGCCCGAACCGGGATTGCCGCCTTCGACGCGGATGCTGGTGGAGCGTTGGCCGGCAGGGATGATGACTTCCGGCATGATCACGCTGTCGGGAACGTCGGTGGTAACCGTCACGGCGAGGCCGCCCGGAGGGGCTTCGGTGGGGATGGAGAAGGCGAGGATGCCGCGCTGACCCTTGCGAAGGTTGAGGCTGCTGGGCGAAACGCGGATGTTGGAGGCGTCGATGCGCAGGCTGCCAGCGGAGAGTTCGCCGTTGAGGCCGAGCACGGTGACGTTGTAGTTGCGGCCTTCCGGCAGGCTCGGCACGTAGAAGGCGAGCGATGTGGAGCTCTCCACCTGGGTCACCGCTGGGGTGCCGCCTACGATAACCTTGTCGTCGCGGGTGAATCCGCGGCCCAAGATGGCGATGCGGGTGCCGACTGGAGCGCGATTGACCTCGAGCTCGACCGAGTAGCGGTTTTCCACGTGGATGGTTTTGACGTCGGTCGGAATTTCCTTGGACACCACTGCGGTGGCGGTCTTGCGCTGGTAGCGAACCAGCAGGTAGTAGGCTGCCTTTTCGCGGCCCGGAGGCATGGTGTAGTCGTATTCGTAGAGCGAATCGCTGCCCGGCACGCGCGACATGGCGTGGGCCTTTCCGTCGATGATGATCTCCGGACGTACGCTGCCTTCCACCACCGCATTGTTCTTCACGGAAACTTGGGCCGTAATCGAGTAAGTGCGGGAGGGGTTGGCTTTATGGGTCGACGGAGTGAGGTCGACGAGCTTCAAGTCGCACCCTGCGAGGAATAGGGCAATCGGAGCGAGAATGATCGCGAGCCAGGTTCTACGGTTGGTTTTGGAAATTGGCTTGTCCATGTTTTCGGGCTGGTAGAGTGAATTAATGCCTGTATTGCAATCACATAACGGACTTGCGGTGAAGCAAATAGTTCACCGGTCCGCAGCGATTTAATGGAAATGGAGAACAAAGCGTGAGCAAAAGCAAACCCAAGCAAGCCTCTAGCGAGCAAGAAACGCCGCTCGGGCTCTACCTGCACGTGCCCTTTTGCTCCACCTCTTGCGACTTTTGCGGTTTCTACCAGATCCAGTCCGACCGCAAGGGCATCCTGAGCTACATCGACGGTGTGAAGCGAGAGCTGGAACTGGTCGACGCGGGTAACCGAAAACTTGATACCATGTTTTGGGGTGGGGGAACGCCCGGCCTCTTGCCCGCGGCGGACATGCTGAAGGTGGGGGCGGCCATTACCGACGAGCTCGGCATGCCGAGCCAGGAGTGGACCGTCGAAATGGCGCCTTCGTCAGTGAAGCGAGACAAGCTCGAAGCCCTCAAGGAAGCCGGCGTGACTCGCATCTCCATGGGGATCCAAAGCCTCAACGAGCGCTTGCTCGACGCCCTAGGACGACAGCATTCGCTCAAGCAAATCCACAAGGCCTACGACTTGATCCGCGAAGTCGGCTTCCATTCGGTGAACGTCGATCTGATCTTCGCCATCCCCACCCAAACGGAGGAAGAATGGCGAGCGGACGTACGCGGCGCCTTGGCCCTCGAGCCGGATCACCTGTCGACCTACTGCCTGACCTTCGAGGAGGACACGGCCCTTTTTATCAAGCTTCAGCAAGGCAAGGTTTCCATCGATCCGGACCGCGAAGCCCGCTTCTACACGGCGATGTGGGAAGAAGCCCAAAGGGGAGGCTTCGAACAGTATGAGATTTCCAACTACGCTCGCCCCGGCCACGCCTGCCTCCACAATGTGAATACCTGGAAAATGGCCCAATGGATCGGCGTCGGCCCCTCCGCATCCAGCCAATGGGCCGGGACCCGCCACACCAATACTCCCGACCTCAAGGATTGGCTGGCAGGCTTGGAGCGAGGGGAGCGCGGCTTGGTCGAT
Organism: Pelagicoccus sp. SDUM812005; assembly: GCF_031127875.1. Classification (GTDB taxonomy): domain Bacteria; phylum Verrucomicrobiota; class Verrucomicrobiia; order Opitutales; family Opitutaceae; genus Pelagicoccus. The sequence goes on from NZ_JARXIA010000010.1 coordinate 207,619, forward strand.
CGCGTGGTGCTAAACGACGGTCTGCTGCTGGAAGATTCCTTGATCTTCGGCCTGCGCATGAACGAGGGCGTCGACCTGGCCCAGCTCGGACAGCGCTTCGGCCGCGACCTCACGCAGATCGCTCTCTTCGACCAGCTGGTGGAGGAAGGTCAGGCCGAGCGGGTAGGGCCGTCGCTGCGCCTCACCCCCAAGGGACGCATGGTCGCCGACGCGGTCGGCGAAGCGCTGCTGGGAAGCTTCGGCTGATCGAGAAGGGAGGTCGCGGACGCGCTTTTCGAGGTTGTGCCGGCCAGGCGCATCGCCGATGCTTCGTCCATGGATCCCAACATCGCCGTCGCCGCCCAACGCATCGCTACCCAAGCCCATCAAGGCCAGTTTCGCCGCGGCGGAACGGTTCCCTATATCGAACACCCGAAGGCTGTCGTCAGTCGCGTGGGCAATGGAGTCGAGGAGCAGGTGGTAGCCTGGCTGCACGACGTTCTGGAAGATTGCGAGGTCACGGCGGAGCAACTGCGCGAGGCCGGGATCCCCGAGCATTGCATCGAAGCGGTGGAGCTCTTGAGCAAGCCGGAGAACTGCGACTACGAGGACTACCTCGAACGGGTCGCCCAGAATCCCTTGGCCACCAAAGTGAAGATCGCCGACATGATTTCCAATTTGGCCGACAATCCCACCAACAAGCAGCTCAAGAAGTACGCCAAAGGCCTGAGTCGCTTGACCCGCGACCTGTAGGCAGCTGATCCGCCCGCTTCCTTCCAATTCCCGGCCGATGAAAATTGCCCTGCTTCCGCCCGTCGTCGCGTTTCTCATGCTCTGCTGGTTCGTCTTTTCCCCGCCGATCCGCCCCTTGCCCACCTTGCTGGCGGTGATGGTCTTTGCGGTCGGGCTGGCCCTGCAGGTCCTGGGAGGCCTGTACAGCCTGACTTGGGCCAGCGGCATTGTGGTGCATGTCGCCTTCGCAATCGTCCTGCTGGTTCGACGACAACTAGAGCAGGGCTATTGAAGCTGCCCGGAGGCGATTCGAAAGGGGGCGGCGCTATTTGGCGTTTTGTCAGGTTGACTGTCCGTATTATTGCGTAATGCTATGGCACCGTTCGCCTGCGATCCAGCTTCGCTCCCATTCCGCCCTCGCGGCAGGGCGCCAACGGTGTCGCGGAACAATGAATACAGGAAGCTCCTTCCTTTTCCTCAAGCGGCCCCCTGCGGCCTTCGCTTAACTAATAAAGATCCTCCCCCTCATGCCCAATTCCTTGATCCACATGCTGGTGAACCTCGCCGTCGCCCTTTTGATCGCGGCCCTCGTTTATAATCACTACAAAAGCCGGGTCGCGGCGCCGGGGGAACGTTACTCCACTTTCTGGCCGCGCTTCCTGTCGCCCTCGATCGACGGCGTAATCCTGTGGCCTGTCACCGCGCTGCTGCCCGTTATCGTTTTCGACTTGGCTCCCGCGGCGTACTCAGCGGTCAACATTGCCGTCACCCTGTTTTTCTACGGCTACTCGATCTATTTCCACGGAACCTACGGAGGCACGATCGGTAAGCTCAAAACGGGGATTCGGGTAGTGGACGCCAAGACCGAGCAGCCCATCGGCATGCGTCAGGCCCTGCTGCGCGACATCGTTCCCCTGGCCTTGGCCCTTTTCTTGTATGCTTACGCTTTCTCGCAAGCAGGGATGGCCGACTTCGAGAGCTCGCCCTACGTCGCTTGGGTACCGGCTCTTTTCGGGTTTTGGTTCCTAGCGGAAATCGTAACCATGCTGACCAACGAAAAGCGCCGCGCCTTGCACGACTTCATAGCCGGCACAGTGGTGATCCGTCCCACTCCCGAAGAACTCGAGCTGAAGCAAGAGGAGCCTCGCTTCGAGCGCGCCTCCTAACGACTCGCGATACAGGGCGAAAACGAAGCCGGAATGCGATTCCAGAAAACGAACCCCAGCAGGAAATGAAACGCTATAAGGTTGCCTACGGCGGACTGCCCGAATTCGCGAAGACGATCGAAGCCGAGTCGCCGAAAATTGCGGCTTTGCGTTTCTTCAGCGAAAGGCCCTGCCGGAACACCATTTTCGTGGAATGCGGCTGGTTCTTCCAGGAGACCTATAGCTGCGAAGAATTGATCGCCGACATCGACGGCTTGGAGGTCGACGCCATTCCCTACGCGATCCGCAAGGAAGAGCCGCCCCGCAAGATCGGTTTGGTGGAGGAATTCCTCAACCATCTCGTAAAGGGGGAGTACCATTCCTGGAGGTAGCCAAACTGCCGGTCAGGCTATATCATTTCGTCTGCTCTTCGCTATACAGCCTCCCCCCATAAGGGTTCGTCCACCAAAAGCGGTGGGATTGCCGTTTACGTGTAGGGCCGTCGCCGTGGGAGACGAGGCTCAAAGCTCGAAGGCTGCTTGCGACGTGCCGCAGATCCCTGCACTCGTATCCTTCATTGAGGCGTGGCGCGAACGCGCCCAGGAAACCCACGTATTCTTAAATTACCTACATCGCATTGATCTCTTCGTCCTTACTCCAGACCAGTCGTTCTGGCGCCTTAGCGAAGGCAAGCTCAGCAAGGTCCAGTAACGATCGCTGCGCAGCGGCGCCGCCAAACGCTGTAACCGGAACCTGGATACTAGGGAAATCGACTAGGTTTTACACTTCGCGCTAAATCGAACTTCGCACCCGTCAACTCGTCACGGAAAATGCGCTAAAACGTATCACCCAAGCGCTTATCTAAGCTTGAGAAACAAAGATTTGATTGCAGGGTAGAGCAACTTACTGGGAATACCGAACGAAGCTTCGTTATTAGCGACCTCTGGAATGCCAACTGCTGGGCTGAAGCGAACCATCCTCATTACATTGACTACAGACGAAATATTCAAAGCTCATTTCGGAGACAAGGATCTAACCCTGCGAGGGGACAGAACGATTTGGCTGCGGGCCGACGGAGCGCATGTTCCCGTATTCACGGCGCCCGACGTCCGGATCATTGAGGACCTAGGAAAGGAAGATACCCAATCGCCGGGCAACATCGTCCGCTTCAGCTACCGCCTGTCCGAAATAGCGGATCCTTTCTGGCTAACTCTCTTCGCCTTCTTCCAACAATCCGGCTTTTCCGTTTTCATCAGCGAGGACCACACCTTGCAGGTGACGACTTTCGAAGGGCTGCACGCGAGCACCTTCGGCATCGCTAAGAACTGCATACGCCTTTCCAACAGCACCTACCGGCACTACGCCACGCGGGCACGGGCGCTCGCTTACGCCCAAGACGTAGGGCGCGGACTTTGCGAATTCGAACCGCAAGGCAGCCAAGACGCCAAAGCCGAAGGCAGCGGCGAAAAGCGCGCTTAGTCCGAAAGGCGCTGCGTATCCAAAAAACAATGCCTGCTAGCAGGCGAACCCCCTCCAGCTGGTCGCTACGGCAGCTCGATCGTTACGGAGTAGTCGCCCTTGAAAAAGCTGCCGCCGGGCTGCTTGTCGGAACCGTAGCTGAGCACGGTTACTGACTCGTCGCTAACGATATACTTGAAGGGCTCGCCCATGTGGTCCTGCAGCAGTTCCGCGGGCAATCCGAGCTCCGCCAGGTTCGCCGGAGCTCGCTTGTTGGCTTCGACGAAGGCGGCGATGTGTACCTCCAGTTTCTCCAAGCGTTGCAGCGAGACCTGCTTGGGGTTCTCTTGGTTTCCGAACAAAACGAGCAGGGCGACGATCACGGAAAGGGCCAAAGCGATGGCCAGTCCGAATTTCAGTTTGGGAGAAAGGGAAGTCATGGAGCCGCTATGCTCTCAAGGAATCCGCCCTTCAAGCAAACGTTTAAAAAAGGCCGGAAGACGCGGCCCGAATGTGCCAGGTTGAAAAGGTTCTTTTCTCGACACGGGCAGCTCGGGCGGGGCGGGATCCGGGAATTCAACTCGAGTGGAGGCTTTTTGAAGCTTACTGCTTTTTCGCTCCGCAATGCGGGCAAAAGCGATGTTCGAGCTCGAGGAAAAAACCGCAGTTTGAGCAATCAGTTCCCTCGGAGTTCGGGAGGATTGGGGCTTGGGGTGAGGGTTCCGGTTTCCGGCCGCCAAATCGCTGCGGGGAACCGTCGCCTGACCAGAATACATCGGTGAAGAGACTGGTTTTCACGGACGCGTATTGTCTTTCTCCGTCCGGATTCAAATAGCAAACCTCGTAGCTACGGGAACTGTCTTCGCCAAAGGAGCCTTTGCCGAAAGGGGCCCAAGTTGCCGAGACGAAGGTACAACCGCTGCTCTCAAGCTCCTCTCTAATTCGAGCGCGGTCCCACTTGCCGGCCACGATCCGCATGGCAATGGCGACCGCGATTATTGCCACTAACCCTAAGATGCCATGAGCGGCGCCTACCTCGTTCCCGAAGATATAGAAGGTACTGAATACGATCATGCCACTACGGATTTGTTAACGCTTGGGATTCCGTCGGACTTGGATCGCTTTCGAACACGCGGAAGAATCCCGCGTCTTGCTTGGCGAACCAGAGCTTTACTGCGTCCTGGTCTGGGGTGGTCGTCCACGTTCCTAGATCTTTGGAATACTGTATCCAATATGTCCTGTCAGACGCCTTTTCGAAATTTAGGACGCTTTCGGAATTTGCGGTGAGGTTTAACGTCAGAGGGACCTGTCGCGCCGCGCCTTGTTGCAGCTCGTAGAGGTCGCCGTACTCGTCCGCAAATCGATACGCTCCATCTGGAGACGGCGCGGACAAGTCGTATATCCCGTTGTCCCAGTCCGCCGAGTAGAGAGGCTCTATAAAGGCAGGAAGCGAAAGCGCTCCGGTATCTACGTTAATCGATCTAACCGTACCGTTGCGACGCCCCAGCACTAAACTATTCTCACTGGGGTGAACTCGCATTTGGGTGAAGGGGTACTCTTCCGCCGCGTTGTTGATTGGGATCTCCCTGTCGAGCATCGAACCGCTTGCTATATCAAAGATGCGGATGCTTTGCGCGTTGAAATCCCCGCCCTTGGGGCTGACCAGGACATAGAGCTGTTCTCCATCAGGCGAGAACGCGAGGGCGTTCGACATCGAAAACCCTTCCGCGAAGGAGATCTCGACCCGCGCCTCCGTACTCGGAGTTGCGATCAGAATTGCGTCACGGCTGGGATCGTAAAGAGCACAGCGCTTCGCTTCCTTGTCGATCGCGTATCGCGCGTAAAACTCCGATCCGAGCGAGAGCCAAGATTCCGTCTCCAAATCGCAAATACCGCGGTAGTGGGCAGCCAACCATTTGCCGCCGCCATGCAGGCTGATCGGATAGATGCCCAGGCTAAGATTGCCGATCCATTGGTCCTCCCGTTCGTCGAAGGGGTGGGTGATGTAGAAGGCTGTGTCGCGCTGAAAAGCGACCGACCCGGATTGCACGTCGATAGCAGCGTATTCGACTCCCGTCGTGGATGGCAGTTGCAGCCAGCGATTCGGGGCCGAAGCGTCGTCAGGTTCAATTCTCACCCGGCCCGTTTCGAAAACCGTGACCCAACACTTTTCCCCAGCGACGTACCGCGACGCAATGGCCTTGCCCACGAACGCGGCGCCATCTTCGACCGTCTCGCCCGTCAGCAAATCGAAGGCCTCGAATCCTTGCACGGTGGAAAGGTAGAAGCGGGTGCCCGACGGCGAGAGCTTCAAGGTTCGCGTAAACCCAACGACGAAAGTCGAGCCGTTGCCAGGCGGATAAAAAATGTCAGGATCCCGCTTGAGCTTGGTGTAGACCGACTGGTTGGTCTCGGTATCGATCAAGACCATCAAGTCGTCGGCAGCGGCGTCGAGCACCAGGGCGAGTAGGTAGCGATCGTCGGCCGACGGAACCAGCGTGGTAAAGGGCGCGTTCGAATAGGACAACTCTCGGGCAAGGGACTTGCTTTGCACGTTCCAGGCCTCGATTCGCCCATTTTCGACGATTCGGAAAACGATTTCCCCGCTCGGCGAAAGGGCGGGGTCTTGGATTCTCAGAAAGGGGTAGGGACTGTTTTGCAACTCATCGCTAGTAGCGATTCGCTTGCCCGTTCGAGCCTCGAACACAGCCCAAGCCAAATTGCCTCGGCTACTGCTATAGTTATGCAGTAAAACGCGATCGGCATCGGCTGATGTTTTTGGGGAGCCGCTCATGGAATTGAATCCCCAGGTGAGTTCCGGAAGCGCGGATAAGCTTTGGCTTGGCTCATGGAACAGCAAGGTTCCGGATTGCCCTGCCAAGGGAACCACGGGAGTATTAAATTCAGTCAGGTAGTTTCTTTCCCGTCTGACCTTAAATCCGCTCAAGTCGCAGCGATCCACCTCCGCCAGAGTCAGCGTATCGAAGGCGATCGCGGTATGGAACGCGTTTTCGCTTCGCTCGGAGAGCAATTCAATGAGGGTTCGCGAGTCCTGGGAAAGCCGCCAACGAGGACTTCCGCCCGGGGTGCGCCGCCAGACCCGTTCGCCTGAATCGACGCGATAGAGTTCAAGGGTTAGTTCCAAGCTGTCGGGATCGTTCGTGCGCTTGAGAACGTACTGTCCCTCCGAGACAAAGAAGGCTTCAGGCTCGTGGGAAACCTCGTCCTCTAGACTCATTAGCAAGTCTCCGACCTTGTTCCGTACTTCCACCGTAAACCAGTCTCGGCCCGTGATGGGATCGTAGTTTTCCTGCCGATACAGAGCGAGGCCGGACTTGAGGTCAAAGTCGAGAAAGCTGCCAAAAGCGTCACCGCTGGCTAACTGAGTATCCGTATCCAAATCCCAAACACCGCTCAACGTGCGTATAACCGTATCCGAATAGAACTCTTGGATATGGGGCCTCCGCGCTCGTTCCAGCGACTTCAATACAGAGGCATCCCTAACGGGACTAGCCTGCAGGAAAGAGGCGACGGCTAATGCAACGGCGGTAACAACTAAAGAGCGAGGATTCACGAAAAAGAGCGGAGACTTGAGGTTCTTGCGCGGATAGACTGGCCTTTAAGGGCGAGCTTCGAAACCCGTATCGAGGTCCTACTTGCCGCGCAGGCGGACGGAGAAGACGGAGCCGCTGCCGTTTTCCGATTTGTTGACTTCGAAGGTGTCGATGGCGGCGAAGAGCTCGCTGAGCTTGGAGAAGCCGTAGTTGCGGGAGTCGAAGGAACCTTGGTTCTGGATGTGCTGGCCCACGTGGCCGAGCCGGGCCCAGCCGTCCTCGTCGGCCGTGGCGTTTACCGCCGTGCGCAGCAGGTTCATGAGCTTGCGGTCGCTTTTGAGCTTTTGCGTGGGGCCGCTCTTGTCGGCCTGCTTCACCTTGGCCTTCTTTTCGTCGTCGAGGTAGAGGAAGCGCGTGCAGCTAGCCACGAAGGGGTCGGGCGTCTTGGCGTCGCCAAATCCGACCACTTGCTTCCCGTCGGCGCGCAGGCGCAGCACGAGCGGGGTGAAGTCGCAGTCGGAGGACACCAGGCAGAAGGTGCCGACGTCCTTGGTGTAGAGAATGTCCATGGCCTCGATGAGCAAGGCCATGTCGGAGGCGTTCTTGCCCTTGATGAGGTCGAAGTGCTGGATGGGCTGGATCGCGTACTCGTGCAGCACCTTTTCCCACCCCCGCAGGGCCGGCTTGGTCCAGTTTCCGTAAGCTCGCCGAATGCTCACGCTGCCGTAGCTGGCGAGCTCCGCGATGATGAAGTCGATCTTCGAGGCCGGCGCGTTGTCGGCGTCGATGAGGAGGGCAATGTTGTCCGTAGCGGTTACGTTGCTAGCCATAATAATAGTGTCAGGATGTTGTTTGGGTTAGGCTTTGATAGTGGCGGCCAGGTCGGGCGATTCTAAAGTTGGTCTAGCGTGGGTTTCCGTATTCGAAATCGCAGTACAGGCCACGGTCGCAGCGGCAGGGCGGGAGTCCGGCAGGATCAAGCGAGATGAAATAGGAGATGAGAGACGGGGCATGGATACAAGGATGGGATCGACAGGAAATGCCGAGATGAATACGTACGGCTGTTAGTTGAGGCAAGGCTATTGGCAGGAAATACTTAGCCTGATCGTGCCTAGAGTCTCGATCGGGTTGAACTTTTTTTGCCCGCAGATTACGCAGATTGGTGGGATATTGGGGAGTAGGGCGATGGCCGGTAAGCAGGCGTGGAGCCCTCATCTTTATCGGAACGCATCATGGTCCTCGCCCGAAGCTCAGCGGAGGAATCTTCGCCGCGTAGCGGGTCAAGCGCAGCGTTGTTAATACGAACCTCTAAGCTAAAAGGTGTTAGGTGTTAGTTGTATTAAGAACGCTCGTATCTCGCTGGACCGCCTGTGGCACCAGGATCCATTCGCTGCGCTTCGGGCGAGGACTGGTTCGGGCGGTCGGAGGGAGTCAGGTCGTTACGGGTTGAGCTTTGGGGAAAGCTGGCTCTTGATAGCAGGCGGCCCTGACTGGTGGGCCCTATTTCCTATGAATGCCTATGGAGCGTTAATCGTTTTGCACTTGCTGGGAGCCTGCGTTTGGGCGGGCTGGCACTTCGTGCTGGCGGGCTCGCTGATGCCGCAGTTGCTGAAGGAGGGCGATGGTCTCCTTTGGGATCGGATCGAATCGGTTTACCGCAACCTCGGGCTCCCGGCCTTCGCCGTGCAGGCCTTGACCGGTTTCGCGCTCGCTTACGCGCACACCCCGGACATCGGACTCTGGTTCGATCTCGAGAACCCCATGGGCCGCTTAATCGGTCTCAAGGTGCTCCTCTTCGCGGCGAGCTTCGCCGTCCTGCTGGACGCGATGCTGCGCCTCGCGCCGCAAGTCGAGACGCGCGGACCGGGCCGCCTGAAGTGGCATCTTTGGGCCATCACGCTGCTCGCAGTCCTGCAGATCTTCGTTGGCGCCTCCTTTCGTATCGGTTGGCTCTATTGATCAGCTTCGCATCGCGTGCATGGAGCTGGACGCGGTGCGTGTTTTGCCCGCAGATTACGTAGATTGGTGGGATATTGGGGAGTAGGGCGATGGCGGGGGAACAGCATTGTCAGACTTCATCATGGTCCTCGCCCGGATCGCAGCGGAGGGATCTTCGCCGCGTAGCGGGTCAAGCGCAGCGTTGTTAATACGAACCTCTAAGTTAATAGGTCTTTATTTTTTAACATCGCTCGTGCCTCGCTGGATCGCCTGCGGCGCCAGGATCCCTTCGCTGCGCTCCGGGCGAGGACTGGCTTGGTTGAGGCTCGCTTGTTAGCCCATCTAAGGGAGGGCGACCTCGTTTTCCGAGCTGCCGGTGGATTCTAGCTGGCTGAGGTTGGCGAGGGTGACGCGGGCGATCTGCGTGAGGGCGGTATCGGTGAAGAAGGCTTGATGCCCCGTCACTAGCACGTTCGGAAAGGTGAGCAGGCGGGCAAAGACGTCGTCTTGCATCACGAACGCGGACTGATCTTCGAAAAACATCGACTCTTCCTCTTCGTAGACGTCGATCGCCAGGTTCCCGATGTGGCCGGTCTTGAGCCCTTGGATCACGTCTGAGGTATCGATCAGTCCGCCGCGGCTTGTATTCACGATCGTCACACCCTTCTTCATCTTGGCGATGGCTGCAGCATCGATGATGTGATGCGTCTCCTTGAGCAAGGGACAGTGCAAGCTGATGACGTCGGAACGAGCGAAGAGCGTATCCAAATCCACATACGCGGCGCCCTTGGCCTTGAGGCTCTCGTTTTCGTACTTGTCGTGACAAAGAAGCTGGCAACCAAAGCCCTGGAAAAGTTCGGTGGCGATGCTCCCGATCTTTCCCGTTCCGATGATCCCGACGGTCAGTCCGTGCAGGTCGAAGCCGACTAGGCCTTCCAACGAAAAATTGCCTTCGCGAACGCGATTGTAGGAGCGGTGGATACGGCGATTGAGGGTGAGCAGCAGGGCGAGGGTGTGTTCCGCTACCGCATGCGGGGAATAGGCGGGAACCCGCACGACCTTGATCCCCAGCTCCTGGGCGGCGGGCAAATCAACGTTGTTGTAGCCGGCGCAGCGCAGGGCCACGTACTCGATCCCGCGAGCCTTGAGGCCTTGCAGGGTCTTGCGGTCGACCTGGTCGTTGACGAAGACGCAAACCGCTTGAGCTCCCTCCGCCAGGGCTACGGAACGCGGAGCCAGCTTCGTCTCGAAAAACGAGAGCTCGTGACTGCCGTCGTTGTTTTCCTTAAAGAAGGATTCGTCGTAGCGCTTGCTGCTAAAGAAGGCGACTTTCATTGGGACGAGCTAAAGCCGAAGCCGCGCAGCTTTCAACGTCTAAGCGGACCGTGGCGATTGTAACCACCCGAGCAGACGTTCGCTCGAGGTCGCCGCAGAGGGCGCTTCCGCCGCACTCGTTTGGTAAAATAGCTCGTAGGGTCGGCGCTTGCCGCCGCACCGCACCGGTTTGATCTCGCTTCTGCGGTACGGCGACGAGCGCCGACCCTACGAATTAGCCGCTCTAAAGCGCGAGGCGTTCATAGAGCATTTTTCGTTTGATCATTCGCATAAGGTAGGGCGGGACCGCCGGGCACGCCGCGTTTCCCTCATCACACAGTACGACTAACTAAACGAA
>NZ_JARXIA010000110.1 GCF_031127875.1 Pelagicoccus sp. SDUM812005
TGGGTGCAGATCGACCTCGAGCGCGAGGCGACGATCTACGGCCTCGGGCTGTGGCACTTCCACACGCAGAAGCGCGCCTACGTGGACGTGGTGGTGCAGCTCTCCAACGACGAGAGCTTCGAGTCCGGGGTGACGACGATCTTCAACGCCGACCACGACAACTCTCTGGGCTTCGGGGTGGGCAAGGACAAGGCCTACGTGGAGACGAACAAGGGCAAGCTGATCGGCGCCAAGGAGACGAAGGCCCGCTACGTGCGCCTCTACTCCGACGGCAACACCAGCAACGAGATGAACCACTACGTCGAGGTGGAGGTCTTTGGGGAGTACTAA
>NZ_JARXIA010000111.1 GCF_031127875.1 Pelagicoccus sp. SDUM812005
GGCAAACGCTCGCCTCTTTGGCGACGACACTTCGTAAACAACCAACCCAGACGTGGAGGCTATGACCGAAGCCGCCGTCGTATCACCTTAGCGTTCGAAGAAAATGAAGATCCTAAAGCGACACCCAATCGCATGTGCATTCTTTTTACTCACTTGGATGCTCGTGCTTCCGTGGATCGCATCTGACACCACTTTCGATTCGGCACCAATGGTGAAGGCAGAAAGGGGGTGAAGGCAGAAAGATGACATGGGAGCAGTTGTCAGTCGTGAGCGATCACGCTAACGGTTCCCGTGTATGAAGCAGAAAACTACCACTCCCACGTCG
>NZ_JARXIA010000112.1 GCF_031127875.1 Pelagicoccus sp. SDUM812005
AAAAACTAATCATGAAACTAACAATCGCCCTGTTCATCGTATTCTCAGCTCTATCCGTTGATGCAAGGGCTGGAGTAGTGTTCGATCAAGTCTCAGGAGCTGAGTGTTCGACGCAGCTCGAAAGCGAAAACTCTGCAGTCGAGGTTTTCATGCATATCCAACAGGAGAGAAAATTCCTATGGGTTGCTCCGCTGAAGGTATTTACAGAAGATGAAAAAGGTAAGAAGATTACGACCATCATCTATAAGGCGGCAACTCGCAGTCCGTCCCTTCCTGTAGGTCCACAGCTAAAGAAGCAAAACGAAGATGCAGCAAAACTAGGGG
>NZ_JARXIA010000113.1 GCF_031127875.1 Pelagicoccus sp. SDUM812005
TCCAAGCTTTGGAACGACAAGCACGCCGAAGCCGACGTCATCCCCTCCTGCCAGCAAACCCTCGCCGACCTCAAGCTCGACTACCTCGACCTCTACCTCGTCCACTGGCCCTTCCCCAACTTCCACGCCAAAGGCTGCGACGTCACCTCACGCTCGCCCGACGCCAAGCCCTACATCCACGCCAACTTCATGAAAACCTGGCGCCAGATGGAAAAGCTCGTAGAGATGGGACTGGTCAAAAATATCGGCACCTCCAACATGAGCCGAGCCAAGCTGGAGCTCCTGCTCGCCGACGCGGCCATCAAGCCCGCCGTAAA
>NZ_JARXIA010000114.1 GCF_031127875.1 Pelagicoccus sp. SDUM812005
TTTACGGCGGGCTTGATGGCCGCGTCGGCGAGCAGGAGCTCCAGCTTGGCTCGGCTCATGTTGGAGGTGCCGATATTTTTGACCAGTCCCATCTCCACGAGCTTTTCCATCTGGCGCCAGGTTTTCATGAAGTTGGCGTGGATGTAGGGCTTGGCGTCGGGTGAGCGTGAGGTGACGTCGCAGCCTTTGGCGTGGAAGTTGGGGAAGGGCCAGTGGACGAGATAGAGGTCGAGGTAGTCGAGCTTGAGGTCGGCGAGGGTTTGCTGGCAGGAGGGGATGACGTCGGCTTCGGCGTGCTTGTCGTTCCAAAGCTTGGA
>NZ_JARXIA010000115.1 GCF_031127875.1 Pelagicoccus sp. SDUM812005
GAAAATGGTACCCCGTAGGGGATTCGAACCCCTGTCGCATGGATGAAAACCATGTGTCCTAGGCCGGGCTAGACGAACGGGGCGTTAGCCAAGAGTCGCGGAAGCTAGGACTCTGCCCCTTCCATGCAAGCACCTTTTGCCAAAAAAATTCTCGGAGCCCAAAAAACTGCCTGCACGCCCCTCTCCCCGCCCCTTCTCGCTCCCTCAACCCACCCAACAAAAAACCGCCACTCGCGAAGAGTGACGGTTTTAAGAAAATGGTACCCCGTAGGGGATTCGAACCCCTGTCGCATGGATGAAAACCATG
>NZ_JARXIA010000116.1 GCF_031127875.1 Pelagicoccus sp. SDUM812005
GCCGCAGGTAGGTCGAGAGGTAGTCCCAGTGCGAGAGCGAGTAGTCGCAGGCCTTGGACAAGCCGCTTGACGGAAGGCCTCCGCGTCTCAGGATTCCCAATACGCGGTGGATGCGGGCGTGAGTGTTGGCGGACCTGCTCAGGCGAAGGGCCAAGGCCGCTTCCGCGTCGAGGCCGTTCTCGCGGATTTCCCCTTCGACCTCGTAGAGCTTGGCGACGAGCTTGAGGTAGACGGCGCACTCGCGCGGGAAGCGTTCCTTGACCTCGAAGAACTTGCGCCGGGCGTGCGCCCAGCAAGCGGCCAG
>NZ_JARXIA010000117.1 GCF_031127875.1 Pelagicoccus sp. SDUM812005
CTGGCCGCTTGCTGGGCGCACGCCCGGCGCAAGTTCTTCGAGGTCAAGGAACGCTTCCCGCGCGAGTGCGCCGTCTACCTCAAGCTCGTCGCCAAACTCTACGAGGTCGAAACGGAGATCCGCGAGAACGGGCTCGACGCGCAAGCAGCCTTGGCCCTTCGCCTCAAGAGGTCCGCCAACGCTCACGCCCGCATCCGCCGCGTATTGGAAATCCTGAGACGCGGAGGCCTTCCGTCAAGCGGCTTGTCCAAGGCCTGCGACTACTCGCTCTCGCACTGGGACTACCTCTCGACCTACCTGCGGC
>NZ_JARXIA010000118.1 GCF_031127875.1 Pelagicoccus sp. SDUM812005
AAGCCCGCCGTAAACGAGATGGAACTGCACCCGCACTTCCAGCAGCAGGAACTGTTCGACTACGTCGTCTCCCAAGGCATCCAGCCGGTCGGATTTTGCCCCATCGGCTCCCCCGCCCGCCCCGAGCGCGACAAGTCCAGCGACGACACCGTGGATACGGAAGATCCCGTCCTTCGCGAGATCGCCGCGAAACATGGCATCCACCCTGCCACGCTTTGCGTCAAGTGGGCCGAGCAACGCGGCCAAATCCCCATCCCCTTCTCCACCAACCCGCGCAACATGCTATCCAACCTCCAGGCGCT
>NZ_JARXIA010000119.1 GCF_031127875.1 Pelagicoccus sp. SDUM812005
AAGCCCGCCGTAAACGAGATGGAACTGCACCCGCACTTCCAGCAGCAGGAACTGTTCGACTACGTCGTCTCCCAAGGCATCCAGCCGGTCGGATTCTGCCCCATCGGCTCCCCCGCCCGCCCCGAGCGCGACAAGTCCAGCGACGATACCGTGGATACGGAAGATCCCGTCCTTCGCGAGATCGCCGCGAAGCATGGCATCCACCCAGCCACGCTTTGCGTCAAGTGGGCCGAGCAACGCGGCCAAATCCCCATCCCCTTCTCCACCAACCCGCGCAACATGCTATCCAACCTCCAGGCGCT
>NZ_JARXIA010000011.1 GCF_031127875.1 Pelagicoccus sp. SDUM812005
TCAACCCAGCCTCGCCCGCGAACCAGCGTCAAACCCACTTCCGTACTGGGCTCGCGAACGCTCGCTACGAATCTCATGAATAATCCAGGCTAGGGCTTTTCGGCGGCGCTCTTCGGTGTAAGCCCTTGGGGTTGCAGGCGATCTGCGCTTTCTTCGATCTTGCGAGTTCGGGGTGGCGTACTAGAGTGAAAGGGTCCTTCTCTTTTCTTGTAACCGCCTCTAGCCATGTCCTCCGATTCTGGTGCTGCCTCAAGCGATAGTACGCTGCAGCTGATCGCGAAGAAGATTCGCAGTCAGTTTCTGCTGTTCAGCTTAGCGATCGCAATTGTCATTGTAACGGTGATACAAACTGCCGGCGTCGACGCCGCCTTGCCGATTGGGGCGATCCTAGTGGTTTTTTTCGTGGGAGCCTTGGTCTATTCCTTCGTTGAGAAGGACAAGGGGCCGGCGAGCCGCGTTTTGGAATCGGTTCCCGATTCGCAGGGGAGCGAGCTGTCGCTGGAAGTTTGGGTGAAGCGGGCGGGAGTGAACCATGCGGAGCGGAGCTTTCGGCTCGGAGACGAGGTGAGGGTCTGCGTGCGGGCGACGAAAGATTGTTATTTGACCTTGCTGAACGTTTCGAGCGATGGAGAGATGACGATCCTTTTCCCGAACCGCCACAATCAGAACAATCGTATCCAGGGAGGAATTACGCATGAAATCCCCTCCGATGGATACGGTTTCAATATCGTCTTGGAGGAGCCGCTGGGCATGGACCGGCTCAAGGCGATCGCGACGCTTGACCCCAAGCCCTTGCTGGAAACACAGTTCGACGCCAATGGAGACTTTTTCCAATCCGTTCCCTCCACCGCTACGGCGCGAGCCATGAGGGTGGTCGCGGCGAACGTGGAGAAGCAGCAAGACGGATCGTGGGCGGCGGCCTCCACGGAATTTGAAGTGAAAGCCAGGTAACCTGTATCAGATATGTCACGACAAAATGCTTACGCCTTGGTGGTGGGAATCGGCCGTTATCGCGACGAAGCGATCACTCCGCTCAAGTTCACGAATGCCGATGCGGAAGCCTTTGCGGACTTGCTCACGGACGAGTCGATTTGCGGGATTCCCAAGGAAAACGTACGGCTGCTGGTAGACGAGGAAGCGACGCTCTTTGCGATCAAGGACTCGATCAGCGGTTGGTTGTCTCGCAATGCCGGACCGGATTCCACGGCGATCATTTTTTATGCGGGGCATGGCGACGTGGAGCCGGACCGGACTCAAAGCTCGCAGGACGCGATCGCCAATTACCTGCTGCCCTACGACACGAATTCTTCGAACCTCTACGCGTCCGCCCTCTCGAAGGAGGAGTTCCAGGGCCTGGTGCGCACGGTGCGTTGCAAGCGCAGCGTAATCCTGATGGATGCCTGCCATTCGGGCGGGGTGGCGACGGCGGGAAGTCGCAAGATGAGCGTGGGCTACAGCAAGGACCTGTACTCCAGCTTGGCGGAAGGAGCGGGCAGCACGGTTATCGCGGCGGCAGCCCCGAATCAGCTTTCCTGGGAGGACAAGTCCTTGGGGCACGGAATTTTCACCCATCACCTGCTGGAAGCGTTGCGGGGCGAAGCGGACGCGGATGGCGATGGGCGGATCACCATGACGGAGGTGTTCGACTACTTGAAGCGCAAGGTTCCGGAGAGCGCCCGCAAGCTCGGAGGCGCCGAGCAGACGCCCGTTTTCAAGGCGGACATGTCGGAGGACATCGTGCTGACCATCAACCCGGAGCGGATCGCTGGGCTTGCCCGGGAAGCGGAGGAGAAGGCTGAGGCGGAGCGGAAGCGGATCCAGGAAGCCCGCGAGCGCCTTTACGCCTTTGAAAAGAACCATTCCATTCCAGCCCGGGCCCACAACCGAGCCAACCTGCTGATCGAGAAACCCTTGGAGGAACTGACTCCCGAGGAGCGGGCCACGATCGAGCTGATGAATGCCATGGTTGCCGGGCACGTTTCGGTGGATACTTTCGTCAAGCACTGCGATTCGCAGGTGCCCGAGCCCAGGCGGCCCGACCCGCCCCCGCCGGTCGATCCGAATTCCCCTGAGCGAAAAGGGGATGACGCGAATGGAAGGAAAGGCGGCGAAAAGGTGCGGCCGGTTGACGGAGGGGTGAGCTCCGGAATGAACTTGGTGATGGTGCTGCTCTCCTTGTTCATGCCTTTGGTCGGGGTGATTGCGGGCGTCTATTTCATGGGGCAAGCCGAGCCGTCCAAGAAGAGGGCTGGCAAACGTTGGCTTTGGGTGGGCTGTGCCTCCTTAGCGTTTTGGTTTCTTTTCGTCGCTTGCGCGGCGATTATCGCTGGATTGGAAGGCGGTTATTCGGATCCCTATTATTGATCGGCGGAGAGCTATAGGCTCGAAACGGGCGGAGTTTTCGCCGTTCGCGCAGCGCTGGATGCTCGGCGGGGCGGTTATTCCCAAAGTTGTTCGCGCCTTGTTCTTCGACTTATTCACATTCTGGGTTTGGAGTTGTCAGCCGGTGGGGGCGCCTTTGAATTTCCGGCTTTTATGTATCTCAGCGCCCTCAAAGTTAACGGCTTCAAAAGCTTTGCCGATCACACCCATCTGAAATTCAACAGAGGCGTAACCGCAGTTGTCGGTCCGAATGGCTGCGGCAAGAGCAACATCGCCGACTCCATCCGTTGGGTACTGGGAGAGCAGAGCGCCAAGGCTTTGCGCGGGGGCAAGATGCAGGACGTGATCTTCGAGGGCTCGGACAAGCGCAAGCCGCTGAATATCTGCGAGGTGTCGATCACGCTGACCGATTGCGAGAAGGAGCTGGGCAGCGATTTCAACGAAGTCGAGATCGCCCGTAAGGTTCACCGCGACGGCGGCAGCAACTATTACATCAACGGGAAGGCCTGCCGCCTGAAGGATATCCAGCGTCTTTTCATGGACACCGGTATCGGGCGCACGTCGTACTCGATCATGGCCCAGGGGCAGATCGACCAGATCCTCTCCTCCAAGCCGGAAGAGCGTCGGGCGGTTTTCGAGGAAGCGGCTGGAATCTCCCGCTACAAGGCCCAACGCAAGGAGACGCTCAATAAGCTGGCCCACGTGGAGACCAACTTGGCTCGCGTGACGGACGTCGTTTCCGAGATCGGCCGCCAGATCGGGAGCTTGAAGCGGCAGGCGACCAAGGCAATTCGCTACAAGAAGATCAGCCACAAGCTGCGTCACTTGGATATCGGCTACAGCGCCTACCAGTACCAGACCATGAGCGCCTCGCTCGACACGGTTGACCAGTCCTCGACCGAATTGCAGACGGAGCTCGATAAGTTGGCGACTGACTTGGAGAACAAGGAAGGCAGCCTCATCGTCTACAAGGAGGAACGCCAGACGCTGATCCAAAAGGTCCAGGACTCGCAGCAATCCGTGTTCGACCTGCGCAGCATGAAGGAGCAGGCCAGCAACGCGGCCGACATGGCGCAGATCAAGATCGCGTCCTTGCTGGAGCGCATGGAGCAGGCGACCCAGGAAATTTCCTCCTTCGAGGCTCAGCTAGGCGAGATCGCCAGCAAGGTCGACGAGCACAATTCCGACAAGCAGATGCATCTGGACGTGCTCGGAAATTCCGACGAAATTTTCCAGGAGCGAAACCGCGATCTCGAGGAGATCGAAGAACGCCTTCGTGTATCCGAGACTCAGATTCAGCAGTTGCGCGTGGCGGCTCAGGACGCGGAACGAGCGAGCTCGCGTTGTCGCGAATCGCTGTCCGCGATCGAAGTGGAAGCGGGAACGAGCCGAAATCGCTTGATGCGTCTGGAGGAAGAGCTGGCGGAGCAAAGCGAAGGCCAGGCCGAAGCCAATCAGGCGCTTGCGGAATTCCAGGAACGTTTGCTCGCGACCCGTAGCATGCAAGAGCAGCTGCAGGTCGATCTCGAGGCAGCCCGCGATGGCGTTTCGACTAAGAGAGACGCATTCAAGGCGGCCCAAGTCCGTATCCAGGAAATCGATCGCAACGTGGCCCAGAAGTCGGCTCGCGTGAAGCTGCTGCAGCAATTGCAGGAGAAGCTGGAAGGCTACGGGGAAGGCGCTAAGGCCCTTCTCAAAGGCAAGCTGCGCGGCTCGCTGGAAGGCAAGGCCTTTGCCCCTTTGACCAGCGACTTGTCGGTGAAAGATGGATACGGCCCCGCCGTTGAAGCGTTGCTTGGATCCGCGATGGAAGCGGTCGCGGTCGACGATGCGGATACCGCGATAGAAATCTTCCAGCAGCTCGAGGACGGCAAGATCGGGCGCGCTTGCATCCAGTTGCAGAACAGCGCCGCGGCGGAAGCGCCTGCGGGCGATCTGCCGGATTGGATCAAGCCGGCCACCGATTTCGTTTCCCTCAACGAAGACGCGAGCCACGATTCGCTGCGTGCCGTTTTGGCGTCCAGCTACATCGTCGAAGACATGGGCGAGTTTCTCAAGTGGCGCGAGCGGCAGGCTGCGTTCCGTTTCCTGCAGATCGCTTCCAAGAAAGGCGAGACTTTGGACGCGCGTGGCTTGGTCACGGGCGGCTACAAGGGCAAGGTCAAGAACAGCAGCATTCTCCAGCGCGAAGTTGAGCTGAAGCAGACGCAGAAGGAGCTCGAGGAGGAGCAGAAGGCTTTGGAAGCGGCTCGCGCGGATGCGGAGAAGGTGAACAAGGAGCTGGAAGCGGCGGAAGAGGCAGTCGAGCGCAAGCGTCACGAAATCGCCGAGACCAACCATGAGCTTTCCTCGTTGCAGGCCGAAGAGCGGAACGCCCAGAAGCTGGTGCAAGAGCAGAAGCTTCGCGCCGAGCGGCTGGAGCGCGAGCGTATCGGACTGGAGGAAATCCAAGCGGCTTCGACGGAGCGATTGGAGGCGGCCAAGGCGGCCTTGGCCAAGGAAATGGAGCGGCTAGAAAGCAGCCGTCGCCAGCTCGAGGAAACCGAGGAAGGCATTGGCGATATCCGAGCGGAGCGGGACGAAAAGCGCGAGAGCCTCAGCCAAGCCAAGTACGATTTGCAGGAGAAGAAGGCCAAGCTCGACGTGATTACGCGCGGCATGGTGGAGATGGAGCAGCGTCGCAACGAGCTGACGCGCCTGATCGAGACCAAGACCCGCGATATCCAAAATTGGGAAGAGCAATCCGAATCGCTCAAGAGCGAGATCGCCAAGGCGGAAGAGCGTAGTGGTTCGGTGGATGCGGAGCTCGAGGAAGCTAAGATCTTGGTCAATACGACCCGCGAGGCCTTGGTAGCGATCGAAGAGAAGATCGGAGTTCTCGAGCGCGAGCAAAACGGCTTGCGCATCCGGGTGGACGAGTTGCGCAACAATTTGGGAAGCCAGCAGGTACAAATCGCGGAAAAGCGTTCCCGTCTCGAATTTATTCAGGAAGAAATTACCCGCGAGTACGGGCAGGACCTGACCAAGACGGACTGGAAGTGGCAGCTTTGGAAGGCCCGCCAACCGGTGGAAGATCTGCCGGTGCTCGACGATGACGACGAGGAAGAGGATTCCACGCCTGCTATCGCTCTCCCCGCTGCGAACGCGGAAGAGAAGGCGGAAGAGGAAAAGCCAGCCGACGAGTCTGAGTCCGAAGCGGTAGCGGAAGGCGAAAACGCGGAAGCTGCAGAAGCGGACGCAGAAAGCTCCGAGGAAGCGAGCTCCGATGCGGACGGCTCGCAAGAAGGGGAAGCGTCGGCCGAGGCTGAAGGAGCCGATTCCGAAGCAAGGGAAGAAGGTTCTGAAGAAGCGGAGCCGGAAGCGGTAGAGCCGCTCTCGAAGCAGCGGGCGCCGACTCCGGAGGAGCGCGAAGAGCTAGAGAAGACGAATTGGGCAGCGGTGAAGCGCGAAGTGGAAAACCTCCGCAAGCGTATCCAGAGCATGGGCACGGTGAATACGGACGCGATTGCCGAGTACGGCGAATTGCGCGAGCGTCATGGCTTCCTGAAAGGGCAGTACGACGATTTGGTTTCTTCGAAGGAAAAGCTCGAAGAGGCGATCGACGAGATCAATACCAAGTCCCGCGAGCAGTTTACGGATACCTTCGTGAAGATCCGCGAGAACTTTAAGCATACTTTCTCGACGCTCTTCCATGGAGGTAAGGCCGACTTGCAGCTGATCGAGACGGATGACGTTTTGGAAAGCGGTATCGAGATCGTGGCCCAGCCTCCGGGCACCAAGCTGAAGGGCGTTAGCCTTTTGTCCGGTGGCCAGAAGACGATGACGGCGGTGGGCTTGCTCTTTGCGATCTACATGGTGAAGCCGTCGCCCTTCTGTTTGCTCGACGAGTTGGACGCGCCTTTGGACGAATCGAACATCGGCCGCTTCACGACCTTGCTCAAGCAGTTCACCAAGCAGTCGCAGTTCATCATCATCACCCACAACAAGCGTACCATCGCGGCCGCCCAGGCCATCTATGGCGTGACCATGGAAGAGAAGGGCGTATCCAAGGTGGTGAGCATGAAGTTCCACAGCGAGCACGAGGATCCCGATATGGTGAAGCTCGACTTGGACAAGCCGACTCAAGCAGTCCCGGCCTAGGCCGCGGACGCTATTTCGAAGGGCGCTTAGCCGGCGTTTGTCTCGACGGGCTCGGGCTTGCTTTTCAGGCGCTCGAGCACCTTCTTGAGCGAGAGGGGGGAGCCCACGAGCAGGAGAAGGTCTCCGCTTTGCAGCGGGCGATCGATGTCGGGAGAGGCGGGGGCTTGGTCGCCGGCTTTGAGCGAGACGACTTGCACGCCGTGATGGCTGGGCCAGGCCAGCTCGCGGAGCTTTGAGCCTTCGGCGGGGCAGCCCGGTTCGACGGTGGCGGTTTCGAGGATGGCGAGGCCGTAGTCCCAGTCTTGCTTGCCGTCGGTGAGCTCTTGTTCGGTGAGCAGTTCCCTCATGGCTTCGAGCTGTTGAGTGGAGCCGGTCGCGTAGACGCGGTCGCCGGGGCTGAGGTAGGTGGTAGGGCCGACGGAGGCGAGGTATTGGCCGTGCCGTTCGATGCCGACGATGTTAGCCCCGGTGCGTTTGCGGATCTGCAGTTCGCCGATCGATTTTCCGAAGCTAGCGAAGCTGTTGAGGGTCCAGTCGTCCAGTTCGAGGCCCCAGTCCACTTGGGCTTTGCGCAGGTATTTGGCGTCGGCGGCGGCCGAGGATTCTTGGGAGATGGTTTCGCTGAGGGCGTAGCTGAATTCGCTGTGGAGGCGTACCATGTGGCGCCAGCCGAAGGCGATGGCGAGGATGATGGTGAGCGCTACGGCTATGAGGCTGTAGGCTCCGAGTCCATCGATGGGAGCGATGTTGAGTATCCACAAGGCGAGGGCTCCGAGAGCGAGGCTTCGCAAGGATATGTCGAGCGGCGTGCGCAGCCGGTGTTTCCCTTGGGTGAGGGCATCGGCTACGATCATGGAGATGGCGTTGATGTTGCGGGCGAGGGCGATCAGGGCGGATAGGGCTAGGATGGCGAGCAGGCACCAGTAGGCGACCTGGATGGCGACGCTCCACTCGGCGAAGCGTTCGGCCGCGATGGGGCTGATGGCGTCCCAGATGGGGCGGGCGAAGACGAGCAAGGCGCTGGCGAAGAGGAATTCGGCGGTGACTTGGGGGATGCGCTTTTGTATCAGCCGCCAAAGGATGCTGGTATTGGACTGTCTGCCGACGGCGGCCCACGCGTCCTGGTAGCTGAGCAGGACGCGGCCTGCGATGCCGAAGCTTTTGCCTTGGAAGCGATCGATCATGCGGTTGCTCGCTTGCAGCATGAAGGGGGATATGAGGGCGGTGAGGAAGGCGATCCCCACGGCCGCGACTTGGAAGCTGCTGTCGAGGACGCCGGCGGAGATGCCGAGGCTGGCGATGACGAAGGAGAATTCCCCGATGGGGGTGACGGAGGAACTGGCCGCGAAGGCGTCCTTGGGCTTTTCGCAGAAGAGCAGCAGGCTGGCGAGGGCGGCGAAGGGGCGCAGCAGCAGGGCGAGGATAGTGCCGAGCAGGATCAGTCCGATCGCGGAGGGGAATTGGCTGACGTCGACCTGCATGCCGATGGCTACGAAGAAGACGGCGACGAAGAGGTCTTTGATGCCGGCGAAGGAGGCGGCGATCTTGTCCGAGCTGCTGGCTTCTGCCACGATGACGCCGCATAGGAAGGCTCCGAAGGCGAGGCTGTATCCAGAAAGCAAGGTGATGATAGCCATGCCGAGGAGGAGGGAGGCGACGAGGATGTTTTCGATTTCCTGGCTGTCGCTTTTGAGCTGGCCGACGCGTTTCAGTAGTTTTGGTATGAATACAAGGCCGGGGATGAGCAGGAGCGAGGAGAAGGCGAAGAGGCTGCCGACCTTGCCGAGCAGTTCCGACCAGCCGTTGCCGGAGTCGATGCTCGCGTAGGAGCCTAGGAAAACGAGCAGGATGATGGCTACGATGTCTTCGCACAGAGTCAGTCCGAGGGCTAGCTGGCCGGAGCGCTTGTGGAGGAGGTTCTGGCTTTGCAGGCTTTTTCCGATGATAGCGGAGCTGCTCACCATGAGCATGGCGGCGAGGAAGAGGGCTTGGCCGGAATTGAAGCCCAGCGCGGCGGCGGCCGGGCGGGTCAAGGTGAGGACCAGCAGGGCGGTTACGC
This sequence comes from Pelagicoccus sp. SDUM812005, assembly GCF_031127875.1. GTDB lineage: Bacteria > Verrucomicrobiota > Verrucomicrobiia > Opitutales > Opitutaceae > Pelagicoccus. The sequence continues at coordinate 8,582 of NZ_JARXIA010000011.1, forward strand.
CGGTGGCGGCTACGATCTGGATGCCGATTTGCTTGAGGCGTTGGATACGCAGGCTCAGGCCGATGGAGAACATGAGGAAGATGAGCCCCAGCTGCGAGAGCACGTGCACGCTGGTGGGATCGGTCACGTAGACGAAGGTGATCTGCGGCGTGCCGACGATGACGCCGGCGAGGAGGTAGCCGACGATGGGCGAAAGGTTTACCCGCTTGCAAAGGCTAGCGGCGCAGATGGCGGAGACCAGAACGACGGTGAGGTCTCTGATCAGTAAGTAGGAAAGCGAGTCAGACATGGTTAGCGGCGTCGGCGCGACGTCATTTTATGAATACGTCTACGGTGGGGCCTCGCTTGCGTAATTGCGATGCTGAAGGGGCTTGAATTGCTCTTAGATTGCGGCCTAGGGCGCGGAGGTGGATCCGGTGACCAGAATTTCGTAGTTTTCGGTCGGGGTGCCCTCGAAATTAATGACGTCGATGATGATCGTTTCGCCGCGGGAAACGGGGACTGTCACTTCATAGTCTTGCTGGTCGCTGAGGAATTCGAGGGTTTCCCCTTCTCCGTCGAAGATGGAGATGCCGGGGCGGAAGTAACGACCGTGGATGTCGAAGGTGAGGGAGCGGTAGTTCCGGTCGTTGGTGATGCTCAGGCGCTCGTAGTAGAGCGTGTTGCCGCGGGAGGTGAAATGGCGATCGAAGCTGGTGATGCCGCGGATCTGTTCTTGGTCGAAGGCTAGGGGTGGCGAGGTGTGGCGCTCTACTTTGATTTCGAAGCTTCCGGTTACTCCCTTGTCGAAATTGTAGATGCCGATGGTTTTTCCGTAGAGGTAGGAGCCATCGAGAATGAGGTCGTCGATCTCGTTTTCGGCGCCGTGGTCGCCGTAGGCGAAGGTCGAGCCGGTTTGCGGCTCGAGCACGATGATCTCCGCATCGAATTCCGGGAGAACCGTTATCTTGGCTTCGCCGGAGAGGTAGCCCGAGTCGAGCTGGAGCAGCTTGATGTAGGTTTGGGGACGGATGTAGGGGGTGTCGTAGGGCGTGAGCTCGAAACGATGGCTTTCGCCGACGGTCAGCGCCGGTTCGGGTTGGGGGAGGAGGCTGATGTACTGATTGCTACGCCCAATCGAATCGACGAACCAGTAGTTGTAATCTGGCGACGCGGTGAAGGTGTCGCGGAGGCGTTGTTCGATTTTTCCGCTCGTTCGGTTTTGGAGCATTATGTCGCCGCTATAGTGGGTGCTCATCGAGTAGCTCCAGTCCGCTTGCAGGTTTTGCAGGAGAACCCCGGTCCCGTAGGCGTTCTCCTTGAAGAAGATTCGCTCGAAGGGAGATAGTTGGAAGAGCGGTCTCTTGTAGGTTGGCTTTTCCTCGATGGTTAAGGTGGCGAGGGAGGCTCGGGTGATATTGTCTCGCGGGCTGATGCGATAGTCCGAGTCGACGATGATGAAGGAGCCGTCCGTTTCGTCGTAGTAGTTGCCGATGTCGATGAAGGGGAACTCGTTGTAGTAGTGGAGAAATGGGTACCGCCAGTGGACAGAGAGCTGTTCGGACCTGCGTCCGGCGAAGGGCCAATGCTTGTAGCCGGCATGAGTGTTGCCTTCGTCGTCGGTGAAAAGTTTGACGCGCTGGTGCTGGGGCGGGGCTTCGGGGACGGTGTCGCTGGAGGCAAGGGTTCGGTCGATCCAGTCGAGTACTGAGGTGGGGCTGGCGAAGAACGGCGCGTTTTGGTTGAAGTCTATACTGCGGCGGGAATAGCTGGTGATGCCGACCAGTTGCCAGCCCTCGCCGTCTTCGTTGGGGAGGAGGAGTGGACCGCCGCTGTCGCCGGAGTGGATGCCTCTGTCGATTTGATGAATTTCGGTCGAGAGAAAGTAGTCGTAGACGGGGTGGTTCGTTTCGTATTCGTCGATTTCCCGGAGGGTGAGCTCAACTTGCTTGAGGGTGGAGGTGTTGGCGTTCGATTGGTAGTCGGTGAGGCCCCAGCCGAGAGCGGTGACTTTTCTTCCTGGGACGATGCGGCTCAAGGCGCGGTTGAGAGGGAGAGTGGGGTAGTTTTCGATGGGGGGATCGATTTGGATGAGGGCGATGTCGGAGCCGCGGGAGAGCCGCCTGCTTTGGAAGGAGGGGTGGAGGTGGATGGAGACCGGCTTGATCGGTACGTAGGCCTCGGAGAGGTCCGTGTTGCCGACCATGATTTCGAATTGGCGAGATTCGTCGTCGACGCAGTGGGCGGCGGTGACGATCCAGTTGGGGGCGATGAGAGCGCCGCCGCAGAACTGTCGGTCGGCCGCGCTGTCGTCGCTCTCCGTTCGCAGGAAAGCGGCCATCCAGGGGAACTCTCCTTCGCTTGCGTCTTGGCCGCCTACGATGGAGGGACGGATCGGATCGTCCGCGTCCAAGTGGAGGGCGGAGATGCAGGCGACGAGGGCGAGGAAGCTAGCTTTGCGCAAAGGGAGTGGGTTCCGTGGTTCGCGCGAATTTGACTTTAAGTAGTTCCTGTAGGCAAGCTTCGCTTGCGCGCGTGGGTGGGGCCTCAGTTTCCCCCCTTGACCCGCTACCTGTAACTCGCTTGTAACGTGGCATGTTTTCTTTCCTCAAACGCATGTTCGGCCGCGACGAGCCGGAGTCCGCGGCCCTCGGGCGTCGCGGGGAGCGTGAGGCGGAGAAGCTCTTGAAGAAGAAGGGATATCAGGTTTTGGCCCGCAATTTTCGCAGCGGGCGGGACGAGATCGACCTGATTTGCCTACAGGGGAAGGCGGTGATTTTCGTGGAGGTTCGCACGCGGGCGTCGGGGGCGTTGGTGAGCGGATACGACTCGATCAACCGCCGCAAGCGGGAGGCCCTCAAGCGGGTGTGCCGCTCCTATTTTGGAATCATGAAGCCCAAGCCCTTGACCCTGCGTTTCGACGTGGTGGAGGTCGAGCATACGGACGGGACCATCGTCGCGACGCGGCATTTTGCGGACGTGCCGCTTTTTTCGAAAGCGGCGAATCGGGGCCGCTGAGGCAATTTGCTCCACGAGTTGGCGGCATCTATCAAATCTGTTTCAGTATTGGGCCAGCGAGATTCATAGGAGGGCGGATTTGATGAAAATTAGTCCGGTTCCGCCCTTTACATAGGTCTGTGGAGCGTCAATTTCTTCGAACTCTAAGCAACGGCTTTTACGCATCATGTCACAGGATAACAGACACCCATTTCTACAAGGTCTCAGCAAGCATCGCGGGGTGCAGCCAACGATCATCACGATCTTCGGCGCCTCTGGGGACCTCTGCGCCCGCAAGCTCGTGCCAGCGATCTACAACCTCGCGGTAGACAACTTGCTGCCGGCGGACTTTTACCTGATCGGTTTCGGGCGTAAGCCAATCCCTGACGCTGAGTTCCGCGAGATCGCGGCCGATGCGATTTCGAAGTTTTCTCGTCGCCCGCTCAACAAGGAGATCTGGGATCGCATCGAGAAGAACACTTTCTACTGTTCCGGCGGCTACGACGAGCTGGAAGGCTTCCAGAAGCTCAACGACAAGATCAGCTCCATCGAGAAGGATGCGGGCCGCGAGATGCAGAGCGTTTTCTACGTCTCCACGCCGCCTTCCGTGTTCGACCCGATCGTCAAAAATCTGGGCGAGGTCGGGCTTGCGACCAAGTACCAGGAGACCGACAAGCATACTAAGGTCGTCATCGAAAAGCCCTTCGGCAAGGACCTCGAGTCCGCCCGCAACTTGAACCGGGCGATCCAAGGCGTCTTCCAGGAGCGCCAGGTGTATCGCATCGACCACTACCTCGGCAAGGAGACGGTGCAGGACCTGCTCGTGCAGCGTTTTGCCAACACGATTTTCGAGCCGCTCTGGAATCGCAACTACGTGGACAACGTGCAGATCACGGTGGCGGAGAGCCTGGGAGTCGGCACCCGTGGCGGCTACTACGAGCAAAGCGGCGCCACGCGCGACATGATCCAGAACCACACCATGCAGCTCTTGGCTCTCATGGCCATGGAGGCTCCGGCTTCGCTCGACGCGGAAGCGATTCGCGACGAGAAGGTGAAGCTGCTCAAGGCGATCAAACCATTGAAGCTTGGATACGAAAACCCGGAAGTGGTGCGCGCCCAGTACACCGAAGGCCTCATCGACGGGCAAAAGGTAAAGGGCTACCGCGAGGAGGAAGGCGTATCGGCCCAGTCCGAAACGGAAACCTATGCGGCCCTGAAGCTGGCCATCAACAATTGGCGTTGGGAAGGGGTTCCGTTTTACCTCCGCTCCGGCAAGCGCATGGCCCGTCGCGTGACGGAGATCGCGATCCAGTTCAAGCGTCCGCCGTCCTCGCTGTTCAGCGAGAACGAGATGATCAACCTCGCCAACAATTCCTTGGTCTTCCAAATCCAGCCTGACGAGGGATCGACTATTTTGCTCAACGGCAAGATTCCTGGCCTGCAGACGCGTACGCAGCCGGTGAAGATGCACTTCCGCTACTCCACCACCTTTGGGTCGAACACGCCGGAGGCCTACGAGCGCCTCGTGCTCGACGCGATGATCGGGGATGGAACGCTTTTCATTCGCGGCGACGAGACGGAGGCGTCTTGGAACCTCATTACACCGCTGCACGAGTTCTGGAAGAGCGAAGGGCAGCGCGGGATGGAGACCTACGCGTCGGGATCTTGGGGGCCGAACGCTTCGGATCGCATGCTCTGGGAAAAGAACCACGAGTGGCGCCGTCCTTAATCTGCGGATACATCCATAAGCGTACCAGCTATGAGCGAAACCACTACAGTTTACGAGGCCCTGCCGGGCCTGAAGGTTCCTCTCGGCAATGCCTTGAAGGAGCTGACCGCCATGTGGTCACCGGTTGACGAATCCGGCAAGCGCAAGGACAACGAGTACCGCGCCTCCCGCATGAACTTGATCGTGCACATTGGATTCGAGGCGAGCTTGGAGGAAGCGAAGTCCTTGTTCCAGACGGTTATCAACTTCTCGCACCGTTATCCCTGCCGCATGATCGTGCTTTGTCCGCAGCCGGATTCCTGGAACTCGCAGAAGGACATGGGCTGCAAGATCTTCTCCGAATGCGTATTTGGCGAAGGAGCGGGCGGCATGAGCTGCTGCGAGGTATTGATCCTTGGATACACCTTGAGCGACCGCAAGTATCTGGAGAATCAGGTATCGGTGTTCCTGGAAACGGATTTGCCGACGTATTATTGGCCGACGCGTTTTGGCTCTGCGGACCTGCTTTCCGATTACAAATTCTTCTTCAAGCAAGCGGAGCGAGTGATCTTCGACTCGTCCCGCGAATGCTTCCGGATCGATCAATTGGATGTGCCGGAGCCCGAAAAGGTGCACGACTTGGCTTACTCTCGCCTCTTGCCGATCCGCCAGAGCGTGGGGCAATTCTTGAGCGCCTTTTCGAAGGAGTCGATCGTGGATAGCTTGACGGAGGTCCGTTTGAGCTCGAGCGCGAACTTCAAGTGCGAAGGCCGGGCTTTGATGAGCTGGGTGAAGAGCGCCTTGACCAAGTGTTACCCGACTCCGGAGGAGGCGAAGGACGCCTTGCGTTTCGACCAGGAGGAAGCGGATGGCGAAGATGCGATGCCGATCATGAGTTTCGTGTATTCGAACGATAACTACGTGACCTTTACCATCGATCTGGCGAAGAGCGAAGCCCACGTGGAAGGCGACCTCGGCAACGGGAAGCAGTCTTTGACGACGGGTGTGCGTTTGCTCGATCCGGAAACGGCTCTAGCGGAAGCGTTGTTCCACGGGTAGGGAGCGAGTCGTAGCGCAGTGCTTTAGCCCGCGACTGCAGAGGTGTGATCCTGCAATGCGGTCGCGGGCTGAAGCTCCGCGCTACGGGGATCCTGCGGTTCGATCTCGACTGAACGGTAGCTCTCCGGGTGGTTTCGGGACTAGGGGCGTTCCTGCTTATTCCTTGTTTCGGGTGTCGAAGAGGATGGTGACGGGGCCGTCGTTGAGGAGGTCGACTTTCATGTCGGCAGCGAAGACGCCGGTCTGCACGGGCTTGCCGGTGAGCTGCTCTAGGGCTCGGCATACGGCTAGGTAGTCGGCTTTGCCTTTGGCTGGCGGGGCGGCGTCGTTGAAGCTCGGCCGGTTGCCTTTCTTGTTGCTGGCGATGAGGGTGAATTGGCTGATGACGAGCAGTTCGCCGTCGATGTCGGCAAGGGACTGGTTCATGCGGCCTGCGGCGTCTTCGAAAATGCGCAGGTTGGCGATCTTGCGGGCGATCCATTCGACGTCGTCGGCTGTATCGTATTTATGGATACCGAGGAGGACGAGGGATCCGGGGCCGATGGAGGAGTGGACTTGCCCGTCGATGGTGACGGAGGCTCGGGTAACGCGCTGGATGACGGCTTTCATGGAAATATTTTTTACCCACGAAGGGCACTAAGGGTCACGAAGGATTTCCGAATCTATTTGAATCTATTTTTTAGGACTTCGTGTCCTTAGTGGGCAGTAAAAAGGCGGGTCTGGTGACCCGCCTCATATCGAAAATATCTGAAGAACCTTATTCGAAGGTGAGGTCGATTTCGACGTCGGCGTTGTAGTCGACGCCTTCGACGCCGAAGCCGAAGAGCTTGAGGAACTCTTGCTGGTAGCCTTCGAAGTCGGTGTACTTGTCGATGGTCTCGGTTTCGATCTTGGGCCAGTTTTCCGCGATCTCGTCCTGGATCTCGGGGAGCATTTCCCAGTCGTCGAGGCGGATGAGGTCGAGCTCGTCGGTGGGAACCTCGCCGCCGTTGTAGAGGCGGTCGGAGAAGAGGCGGTACATTTGCTCGATGCAGCCTTCGTGGTTGCCCTTCTCTTTCATCACCTTGTAGAGGGCGGTGATGTAGAGGTTGACGCCGGGGATGGCGGAGGAGGATTGGGTGACGAGTGCCTTGTTGACGGAGACGTAGGCCTGGCCGCCGATGGAGGCGACCTTTTCGTTGATGGCTTTCTTGGCGCGGCGCACGTCGAGCTTGGCTTGGCCGAGGGCGCCGTCCTTGTAGATGGGCCAAGTGAACTGCGGTCCGATGTAGTCGTAGGCGACGGTCTTGAAGTTTTGCGCGAGCACGCCGGCCTCGGTGAGGGCGTCGATCCAGAGCTCCCAGTCTTCGCCGCCCATGACCTTCACAGTACCTTGGATTTCTTCTTCGGTGCCGGGCTCGAGGGTGGCGACTTGGATGGTCTTCTTGTCGGTGTCGAGGTACTTGTTGGAGAAGGCCTTGCCGATGGGCTTGATGGCGGACTTGTACACTTCGCCAGTCTTGGGGTCGGTGCGGCGCGGGGCCCCGATGGAGTAGACGAGCAGGTCGATCTTGCCGCCCATGTCTTCCTTGATGCGCTCGATGGCCTGGGCCTTGAGCTCGTCGGAGAAGGCGTCGCCGTTGAGGGACTTGGCGTAGAGGCCGTCGGCCTTGGCCTGCTTTTCGAAGGCGATGGAGTTGTACCAGCCGGCGGAGGCGCAGCGGCCGCGCTCGGAAGGGCGCTCGAAGAAGACGCCGAGGGTATTGGCTCCGGATCCGAAGGCGGCGGAGATGCGGGAGGCGAGGCCGTAGCCTTGGGAGGCGCCTACGACGAGCACGTTCTTGGGGCCGTTCTCGATGGCGGGCTGGCTTTTGACGTAGTCGATCTGTTCTTGGACGTTCGCGGCGCAGCCAGTTGGGTGGGCCGTGATGCAGATGAAGCCTTTAATCTTTGGTGTGACGATCATGGAAGAAGTGAATTGGGTTTCGCAGTTCCGCTGAGGGAAAAGGGCTGTGTTTGCCGGAGATTGCGGGTCAAGGCCAGATTTATTTGGGTTCGAGGGAACGGGGTTGCGGGTTCCGGGCTGGGGATCGGGGGCCTTTGTCTGCCTTGTGACGCAATCGGGTTTGTGGACGGGGCGTTCTTGCTGTCTGAAGCGCTACAGCAAGATGGTGCCGGCGATGCCGATCAGGATGAGAGCTGCGATGATGCAAATGACGCGGCGTTCCTGTTTGGTGGTTTTCATGAGCATTGCTTTTGAGATCGCTGGGAATAATCTTAACTCTTTATCGCTCAGTATATTGTGACTATGCACCTATTTATTCGAGTAAAGCTCTTACTACTATCCGCCCTGATCTTCAGCGGGGCTTTAACGGCTCAGAGCGATTATAGCTTGGGTCCGGTGGACGCTGGCGAGGTGGAAGCTGAGCTGGTTGCGGACGTCGCGGCCCTGCGTCCGGGGCAGGAGTTTCAGCTGGCGCTGCGCTTGAAGATGGATCCGCATTGGCATGTGTACTGGATCAACCCAGGGGACACGGGCTTGGTGCCGGAAGTGGAGTGGGAATTGCCGGAAGGCTTCGAGGTCGGGCCGCTGGAATTTCCGGTGCCGCACCGCATCCCGACGCCGCCTTTGGTTTCGTACGGCTACGAGGGGGAGATCTTCTTGCTGGCGAAGGCCCGGGCTCCGGAGTCGTTGCCGGTGGGCGGTACGGTGCGGATCAACGCGGCTGCCAATTGGCTGGTTTGCGAGGAGTATTGTATCCAAGGGGATGCCAAGGTGGCCCTCGAGCTGCCGGTGACGGAATCGGGCGAGAGCTTGGCTGCGGCGAAGTTTGCGGATGAGATTGCGGAAACGCGGGCCTCGCTGCCGGCGGAGGCTCAGGGCGGCAAGGTCGCCTACGAAGATTTGGGCGATACTCTGGTTTTTTCCCTGCAGTGGGACGGTCTGGAAGGGGCCGAGCTGAAGGATCCGTATTTTTATGTGGAGCAGGAGTCGGTTTCGGACTCGGCGAAGGAGCAGAGCTTTGACTTGGTCGGGAACTTGTTGCGAGTGGCGGTACCGAAGGCGGAATATTTCGAGGCGTCCGATTCTGGCTACACGGGTCTGCTGTATTCAAAAAATGGGTTCGAAGCGGCTGGCGGCGTGCAGGCGGTCCGCTTTTCGGAGCAAGGCGACTTGGCGTCGATGGGAGTGGCTTCGGTTCGGAGCTCCGCGTTCGAGATCGGCTTCGGGCAAGCCTTGCTCTATGCCTTTCTGGGCGGGATGATCTTGAACCTGATGCCCTGCGTGTTCCCGGTGCTTTCGATCAAGGTGCTCGGGTTCGTGCAGCAGTCCGGCGAGGACAAGGGGAAGGTCTTCAAGCATGGCTTGGTGTTTGCCGCCGGCGTGTTGGCTTCCTTTTGGGTTTTGGCGGGGACTTTGATCGCTCTGCGTTCGGCGGGGGAAAGCCTGGGGTGGGGCTTTCAGCTGCAGCAGCCTGAGTTCGTGGTGGTGATGCTGGTGGTGATGTTTCTTTTTGGCCTCAGCTTGGCGGGCGTTTTCGAAATGGGAACCTCGGCCATCGGCTTGCAGGGCAAGGTGAAGAGCGAAGGCTTTGGCGGTTCGTTTTTCTCGGGAGTGATCGCTACGGCGGTGGCGACCCCGTGTACGGGACCGTTCATGGGGCAGGCCTTGGGCTATGCCTTGACCTTGTCCGCCTTCCAGTCGCTGACGGTATTTACTTTTCTGGCGCTGGGAATGGCGACCCCTTACCTGGCCCTTTCGGCGAATCCCGCTTTGATCAACAAGCTGCCGCGTCCGGGGGCTTGGATGGAGACCTTTAAGCAGGTGATGTCCTTCCCGATGTTCGCGACCTGTATTTGGCTGATCTGGCTGCTGGGGACCCATGTGGGCAACGACGGCTTGATCTTCGTGCTGGGTGGACTGCTGGTGGTGGCGATCGGCGCCTGGATTTATGGTCGCTGGTCGACTCCTATTCGCAAGAAGGCGACTAAGCGGGTGGCTTCGGTGGTGGCATTGCTGACGGTAGCGAGCGGCATTTGGCTGATGTTGCCCAAGGGCCACGCGGAAGCGAAGGAGGAACTGGCTTGGCAGGCCTACTCGCCCGCCTTGATGGAGGAGCTCAGCAGCTCCGGGAAACCGGTGTTCGTGGACTTCACTGCTGACTGGTGCCTGACCTGCAAGGCCAACGAGGTGCGGCTGTTCGCATCGGACGAGGTGCTCGATACCATCAAGGAGCGGGACGTACAGCTGGTGCAGGCGGACTGGACGAAGAAGGATGCGGTGATCGCCCAGGAGCTGGCCAAGTACGGGCGCTCCAGCGTGCCGCTTTATTTGCTCTTCGACGGCAAGCCCGGGTCCGAGCCTAAGGTGCTGCCCCAGGTTTTGAGCCCTGACGTCTTTTTGGAGTCGCTCGACGAAATCTAGTGATTCGCTTGTGCGTTTTCCTCACGACGTACCGTGGCCTGCGCCCGACGTTTCTTATTCAACTTAGCCCTGACAAAACCAATGATTGCTAAACTTCGTTCCTTTGGAGCGGCTGCGGCTGCTCTTCTCTTCATTGCCTCGGTGTCCGCTGCCAACGTTGGCGAGCCGGCTCCGCAGTTTTCTCTGACCGACATTGACGGCAAGACGCATTCCCTCTCGGACTATGCGGGCAAGGTCGTCGTTTTGGAGTGGACCAACTACGGTTGTCCGATCGTCAAGAAGCACTACAACTCGGGTAACATGCAGTCGCTGCAGGATCTTGCGAAGGGCAAGGACGTGGTTTGGCTGTCGATTTGCTCTTCGGCTCCGGGAACCCAGGGGCACATGAGCGCCGCTGAGTGGAAGGCGGCTATCGCGGAAAAGGGCGTGAAGTCTTCGGCGGTCCTGATCGACGAGTCGGGTAAGGTCGGCCACCTCTACAGCGCGAAGGTCACGCCGCACATGTACGTGATCGATTCGAAGGGGACCTTGGTCTACGACGGCGCGATCGACAGCATTCCGTCCGGAAAGATCGCCGACATCGAAAAGGCGGACAACTACGTGATCGCAGCTTTGGACGCGGTTTTGGCCGGCAAGCCCATCGAGACCTCGAAGGTCAAGCCCTACGGCTGCGGCATCAAGTACGCGCGTTAAGATTTTCCAATTGCCGCTTCGCTTCGGGTGATGTCCGAAGCGAGCGTTTGCGTCTTCAATCGCTGCGTAGTTATTTTATGGCTACGAAGCGGTAGGGACGTTGCGACCAGTCGGGGCCGGCGTAGTCGACCCCGATGCGCGGCGTGGCGACAACTTGCTCGTCGGGCACGCAAGCTGCGTCCTCGAGGTAGAGGGCGTTGGCGGGAGTGGCGGCGAGAGCGTTGAAGCGCCGATCGATGCCGAGGCGTTTGGTCAGCCGTCCCGGGCCGTCGATTCCTTCGACGCCCCGTATTAGAATGGCGGCCGGATAGTTTTCCGGGCCGGTTACGAGGTTGAGCATCTCGTGCATTCCGTAGATGAGGTACACGTACCAGCGTCCCGCTGGGCCGAACATGACGGCGGTGCGAGCGGTGCGGCCTTTGCTGGCGTGGCAGGCGAGGTCTTGTGGACCGTCGTAGGCTTCGGTTTCGGTGATGCGGTAGCGGGCGGGCTCTTGGTCTGGCGGAGAAACTACGAGCGTTTTTCCGATGAGGTCGCGAGCGAGCTTAACGGTGTCGCGGGAGGCGAAGCGTTCTGGCTTTAGGATGCGGGGCATGGGTCAGGTCGAAAAAAGACGGGCTGGGAAGAGGCAATCATTGCTTGCGCGGTGGGAAGCGATCATGGTGCGTCCCTATGTTGAGAACTGTCACTTTTACCGCGAACTTGCTTGCCGAGACAACTTACGAATTTTCCCGTTGGAACGAGGGGAAGACGCAACGGGCGAAGAGCGAGTCCTTCCAAGTGGGCGGCAAGGGGATCAACGTGAGCAAGATGCTCAACAAACTCGGCGCGGAGAACCAGGCCCTCTGTTTTCCGGGCGGCGACTTTGGTCCGGCCTGCGAGCGCTGGCTGGCGGAGCAGGAGATCGAGACTTTGGCGTTCCACGAAGGCTGCGTGACGCGGTCGGGTACGGTGATTCGCTCGGGCGGACAGGATGAGACGACCTTCCTCGGGCTCGATTCCGTGGTTTCGGAAGACGCCATCCGCGAAGCGGTGGCGGAATTGGACGCCATCGAGGAGCCCTTCGTCTTTGCGGTTTGCGGTTCGGTGCAAGGCTGGGAGGATCCGATCTGGGATTGCTTGCGGGACTGGGTGGAGAAGCGGGGCGAGGAGGTAACCCTTGTGGTCGATAATTATGGGCCGAGCTTGAATTGGTTCGCTCGGCAGAAGCCGGATTTGGTGAAGTTCAACCGCGATGAGTTGGAGCTGCTTTTCGAAGGGGAGGAACGTTCGCTGGAAACTCCGGACCTGATGCAGAAGGCGAGGGTGCGCTTTTCGTGCGATCGCTGGGTGGTGACGAATGGGGCGGAGTCGATTTGGGTTTTGGATGGCGAGAGCGAGGCGGTGAGCTTCGAGCCGAGGAGGGTGAAGTGCGTTTCTCCGGTTGGCTGCGGGGATATCGTTTTCGCGACCTTGATCGATTGCTTGTATAATAAAACAGGATACAGCTTGTTGGAGGCTGCCAAGTTGGCCAGCGAGTACGCTTCGCGCAGCGCGGCCATGCCGGGAATCGCGGAGTTCGAGCTTTAGGCGGCGGCCCCTCTTACAGTTAGCAGGGTGAGTAAGGGATTGGTTGCTTTTTCTTTCGGGGGGCCTTCAATTTCGCCGGTTTGAGCCAGAGCGAATACATTCATATCAAGGGAGCTCGGGAGCATAACCTCAAAAACATCGAGGTTAAGATCCCGCGCAACAAGTTGGTCGTCATAACCGGCGTTTCAGGGTCGGGCAAGTCGTCGCTGGCCTTTGACACGCTCTATGCCGAGGGGCACCGCAAGTACGTGGAGTCGCTTTCGACGCAGGCGCGCCAGGCCATGGACCAGCTGAAGCGTCCGGACGTGGATTTCATTCACGGGCTTTCTCCGGTGCTGGCGATCGAGCAACGCGCTTCCAATGCTTCGCCGCGCAGCACGGTGGCGACGGTGACGGAGATCGCTGATTACGCGCGCCTGCTATGGGTGATTCGCGGCGAGCAGCGTTGTCCGAAGGATGGCGGGGTCATCCAGCGTCAGACCTTGGACGACGCGGTAGACCAAACCTTGAAGTTGCCGGAGCGATCGCGGGCCATGGTGCTGGCTCCCTACCTGAACGCGAAGCCAGCGGTGTTGCGGGAAGAGTTGCCGCGCTTGCGGCAAAAGGGATTCCAGCGGGTGCGTATCGATGGGGAGATCGTCGATGTGGACAGTCCGGAGGCTGCGGCGAAAGGGCGCAGCTCGGTGCAGATGGATATCGTAGTGGATCGTTTGGTCATCGGTCCGGAGCAGCGAAGCCGTTTGGCGGACTCGCTGGAGCTGGCATTCAGCGAAGGCAAGGATCGGGCGCTTGTTTTGTATCAGGAAAGTCGCGACGCGGATTGGTCGGAGCTTTCTCTCAGCCGCAACTTTTCTTGTAGCGATTGCGGTACGGTCTACGAACCGGTGACCCCGCGTCATTTTTCTTTCAATACGGCGGAAGGCTCCTGTCCGGAGTGCGGCGGCTTGGGCGAGACGCGCCGCTTCCTGGACGAGTTGGTGGTGCCCGATCCCACGAAGAGCGTAAAGGGTGGAGCCTTGAAGCCGCTGCGGATTGGCGGGAAGCAGTTGATCATTCGCCACAACGCTTTGCTGCGTCAGCTCGCAGAGCAATTGCCCTTCGACCCGACGGTGCCGTGGCAGGATCTGCCGGAGGAGACGCGGCAGCAATTGCTGCACGGAGTGCCGGACCGGGAGTTCGAGTTCAAGTTGACGCGCCGCAAGACCAAGACGCCGCCGGCTCCGTTCGAGGGGATTATCCCGATTTTGACGAAGGCGGCTCGCGAGACCAAGAGCGACGGTTATCGGGCTCGCTTGATGACCTACCAAACGGAGCAGGATTGCCCTTGCTGTCACGGGCATCGCTTCGGTCCGCGCAGCGCGAACGTGTTCGTGGATGGGGTGAGCATGCCGGATTTTTTGGCCATGGATATCGAAAGGGCGTATGCCTTCGTGTCGGGGCTGGATCGATCGGGCAGCGATGTATCGACCTACGGCGAGGTGATCGAGGGGATCGAGTTTCGTCTGCGCTTCCTCAAGGAGGTGGGGTTGGATTACCTGACGTTGAATCGTGGATACAGTACGCTTAGCGGCGGAGAATCGCAGCGGGTACGCCTGGCGACGCAGCTGGGCATGAGCTTGATGGGCGTGGTTTACGTGCTGGACGAGCCCAGTATCGGCTTGCACGCCAAGGATAATAAGAAACTGGTGGAGACGCTCAAGGAACTGCGCGACGTGGGCAACTCGGTGGTCGTGGTCGAGCATGACGAGGAGATGATGCGAGCGGCGGACCATTTGATCGAGATCGGTCCGGGCGCAGGTCTTTATGGGGGCGAGCTCCTCTATGAAGGGAAGCCGGAGGATTGCAGGGCTGCCAAGGGAGGCGACCGGTCTACGGGCGCTTATCTTTCGGGCGAGCAAAGCCTGTCTCGGTCGGCCAAGCGGCTGGAGCCGCAGGAGCGTTGGATCGAGATCAAGGACGCGTCGCACCACAATCTGAAGGGGGTGACGGCTCGAATTCCGGTGGGGCTTTTGACCTGCGTGACGGGTGTCTCGGGCTCGGGGAAGTCGACCTTGGTCAACCAAATCCTCGCCAAGGCTGCGGCTCGCAAGTTGAACCGGTCCAAGGACATTCCAGGAGCCCACAAGGGAATCGAAGGGCTTGAGCATTTCGAGCGGGTGGTGCGGGTTAGCCAGGAGCCGATTGGGCAGAGTCCGCGTTCAAATCCGGCGACCTATACGAAACTGTTCGACGCTTTGCGGGATCTTTATACGAAGGTGCCTTTGTCGCGAACGCGTGGATACAAGGCAGGACGCTTCAGTTTCAATGCTCGTGGCGGGCGTTGCGAACGTTGCCAGGGGCAAGGGGCGATCAAGTTGGATATGCTCTTCATGAGCGACGCGTATGTGGAGTGTCCGAGTTGCAATGGGAAGCGTTACAACCGAGAGACGTTGGAAGCTCGCTACGGAGGCATCAATATCGCGGAGGCTTTGGACCTGTCGGTGGACGAAGCGTGCGAGAAGTTTAAGAACGTTCCCCGCATTATCGAGAAGTTGAATACGCTCGAGCAAGTGGGGCTGGGCTACCTCAAGCTCGGGCAGGCTGCCAATACCTTGAGCGGGGGCGAGGCCCAGCGCTTGAAGTTATCGCTGGAGCTTTCCAAGCGCAACAGCGGCAAGAATCTCTACATTTTGGACGAGCCGACTACGGGGCTGCATTGGGCGGATATCCAGCGTTTGAGCGACTTGCTGTTCCGCCTGCGGGACCAGGGAAATACGGTGGTGGTGATCGAGCATCACTTGGATTTCATCAAACTGGCGGACTGGGCCATCGACTTGGGGCCGGGGGGCGGGAGCCGCGGCGGAGAGATCGTTTATGCGGGCCCGGTGGACGGGATGGCCGATTGCGACCGCTCGGAGACGGGCAGCGCATTGCGGGCGGAGGGGTGAAGCATCCCAGCGGCGCCGCGGATTTGAGGTTGCGGAGATTCGGGTAAAACCTAGTTTAGGGAGCGTTTTGTTACCCACCCAAGCTGCTGACTCTTTGAATCCCCGATCGCGCAGCCGCAGTACCTTGCTGATCGCTTTGGCGGTGCAGGTTGCGGTTTTGCTGGTGTCTGTGTTCGTGATCGTGCGGGACGATCCGGTGGCGGAGCCGCCGGCATTCTCGGGGGAGCGGGTGGTTGCGGTAGCGCGTCCGGAGGCGAAGCGGCTGGATCGGGTTCGCGAATTGAGCCGTCGCATGTCGAAGCCGAAGAGTTTCCAGCGCTTGGCGGTCGAGCAGGAGTTTCAGAACGATCTGCCTTCCTTGCCCGCTTTGCCCGAGGGGGCGCTTGATTTGGATAGCGTGGAGGGGGCTTTTCTCTCGGAGGCGCAGGCCTCTTTGGCGGATTCGGGCTTGATGGGCTTGGCGAGTTCCTTGAGCGGCGGGGAGTCTGCAGCGGCGTTTTTCGGCGTGAAGGACAGCGGGCGCCGCATCGTGATCGTAGTGAATACCTCGGCTTCGGTGGTGCGGAAGGCGGCGTCGCGGGGCGTGAGCATCGAGCGGCTGCAGGAGGAGGCGGTCCAGCTGGTGGAGGGCTTGGAGGGCGGCACCTTGTTCGGGATCGTCCAGTTCAGCCAGGGCACGAAGTTGTTCTCCGAATACATGGCTCCGGCTCTGGTGAAGAACAAGCGGCAGGCGAGCGAGTGGATCCGCAGCGAGCTGAAGGGGAACCCTAAGATCGTAGCGGGAGCCTTGTTGGGGCACGAGGCTGCTTTGGCGGCAGCCGTGGCCCTGCAGCCGGACTTGATTTTCTTGGTGACGGACGGGTCGCTCAATCGTCGGACTGCGAAGGCCGGCGGCGGGTATGCGTATCCGAAGATCTCCTTCGACCAGCTGCTGGCGTTCGCGGACCGTGAGGTTTTGCGGTCGGGTGCGAAGCCGCGCTTGCACGTGGTCGGCTTCGAGCTGGGCGAGGCCGAGCGCGAGGGTTTGGCCCGATTGGCGAAGCGTTTCGGCGGTTCGCTGCGAGAGCTGTAGCTGGGCCTATTGGGGGAAGGCTGCCCGCCAGAGGGCCACTTCGCCGGGGTGTCCGTGCTGGGAGAGTTCGTCCTCGATTTGGGCGAGGCTGGGCTCGTCGACGAGGTGCCTCGGGTCGCCCGGGAGTTGGGGCAGGGTGGCGCGGGCGAGGGCCCAGCAGGCCCAGGAGCGCCACTTGCGTTGCAGGCGTCGGGGCTCGCCGAGGCGGTCGGCGTAGTGCTGGAAGTGCACCCGCGGGTTGCCGAGGAAGGCGCCGATTGGGGCTTGTTGCAGAAGGGAAACGAGGGGGGCGTAGGGGAGGGGCCATTCCTGCAGGACGGGCTCGCTGCCGTCGAGGTCGGCGCCCCAAGCCCGGTCGAGGCAGAGGATCGCTCGAGCGGGAAATCGTTGCAGCCAAAGGTGTTGCCCGTACTTCAGGCAGGTCAGGTAGAAGGCGGAGCTGCGCTCGTCGGCTCGGAAGCGGTTGAGGGCTCGCCAGTCCATTCCTTGCTCGGGGGCGGGGAGGTTGGGGAGGGGCTTGAGCGGTGGCGATGCAGGCATGGTAGAGTGTTTTCCTAGTGTGACGCTCGCGCAAACTCGGTGTTACGGGAAGGTTTCCGGCAAGGCTTGTCGCTGAATCGACAATCTCTGGAGAAAAGAAGCAATGATTTGTTGCAAGGGTTCTAAATATCGCCGTAGGTGGTGGCTTTTCAATCAAGCCTCGGTCCGAAGGACTGACAAAACCCGTCGACAGAACACACATCACGCTTCCAGACACATCTCATCTTTGCCATGCCGACGAAGATCGTTCCGGATTTCCTCCAGTCTCGCGATTGGACCTACACAAAACCCTCTGCCTAATCGATGAGCGACCCGATTAAACACGAGTGCGGTATCGCCCAAGTGCGTCTGAAGAAGCCGCTTGAGTACTACCAGGAAAAGTATGGCACCCCGCTTTGGGGCTTCTACAAGCTCTTCCTCCTGATGGAGAAGCAGCGCAACCGCGGTCAAGACGGCGCGGGGGTCGCAGCGGTCAAGTTCGACATGCCAGCGGGCGAGCCGTACATGTTTCGCGAGCGCAGCGTCAAGTCGAACGCCTTGGATCGCATCTTCAAGGATACGCTCAAGGGCTACCAGAAGCTGATTCGCAACGGGGAAGTGCTGCCGGACTACGTTCCTTCTATTAAGAAGAACTTCGACTTCGCGGCGGAGCTTTACATGGGGCATTTGCGCTATGGCACGTCCGGCGGCTATTCGCTGAGCGTTTGCCATCCGTTTTTCCGTCGCAGCAGCTGGCCGACCAAGAACCTGATCCTCGCGGGCAACTTCAACATGACCAATACGAAGGAGCTCAACGAGAGCCTCATCGCCATTGGCCAGCACCCGATTTTCGCGACGGATACCCAGGCCTTGCTCGAAAAGGTCGGCTTCCACTTGGACGAGGCCCACGACAATCTTTACCGCTACCTTCGCGACGAAGGGCACAGCAACGACGAGATCGCCGAAAAGATCCTCACTGGCATCGATATCCCGAAGGTGTTCCGCAAGTCGGCGGAGTCTTGGGATGGCGGCTACGCTCTGATCGGGGCCATCGGCAACGGGGACAGCTTCATCCTGCGCGATCCGCTGGGCATTCGCCCGGCCCATTATTTCGAGGACGACGAAGTCTTCGCCGCCGCTTCCGAGCGAGCTCCGCTCATGACCATCTTCGATAAGAAGCTGGAAGACATCAGTGAGGTGCCTCCGGGCAACATTATCGTCATCAACAAGGCGGGCGTGGTGACGCAGGAGGTGTTCAAGGAGCCTTATCCGGAGCCCAAGCAATGTTCCTTCGAGCGCATCTATTTCTCCCGGGGCAACGACGCCGACATCTACAAGGAGCGTAAGGCTCTAGGCGGCGGCCTTTGCGAGCAAATCATGGCCGGCATCGACCGCGATCTCGAAAACACGGTGATCAGCTTCGTGCCGAACACTTCGGAGGTCGCCTACTTCGGCGTGCTGGAGGAGTTGCGTTTGATTCGCCGTCGCGAGGTTCGCGACCAAATCCTGCAGGCCATGGAAAAGGGCGAGCTCGACGCGGATAAGCTCGACGAGTTGGTCATGAAGAACTGGCCTCGCGGCGAAAAGATCGCCCACAAGGACCAGAAGCTGCGCACCTTCATCTCCTCCGAGGACTCTCGCAACGAGATGGCTTCCCACGTCTACGACGTGACTTACGGGATCGTTACCGAGAACGACAATCTTGTCTGCGTGGACGACTCCATCGTGCGCGGCACCACGCTGCGCAAGTCGGTCTTGAAGATCCTCGGCAGCCTCGAGCCCAAGAAGATCATCATCGCTTCCACCGCTCCGCAGATCCGCTATCCCGATTGCTACGGCATCGACATGTCGGAGTTGGGCAAGTTTATCGCCTTCGAGGCGGCTATCGAGTTGCTCAAGGAGCGCGGCAAGAAGGACGTGATTTCCGAGGTTTACCGCAAGTGTCTCGACGCGGAGAACGGCGAGGCTCCCAACACGGTGAACTACGTGCAAGAGATCTACAAGCCGTTCACCGATGACGAGATTTCCGCTAAGATCGCCCAGCTGGTGTATCCGTACGATACGGACTGGAAGGGCGAGCTTCAGGTGATCTACCAAACGGTGGAGAACCTGCACAAGGCCCTCGATGGCCACGATGGCGACTGGTACTTCACTGGCAACTACCCGACTCCGGGCGGTTTCCAGGTGGTGAATCGCGCCTTTATCAACTACTACGAAAAGGCCAAGGGCCGCGCTTACTAGGCGTTTCCGGATTAAACTTGTTTCCTATCCTCACTAAAGATGGCTGCTAAGAAAAAAACAAAAGCGTACGCTGAAGTAGGCGTTAACATCGATCTGGCCGACCGCATGAAGGGCGGCCTCAAGCAATCGCTCAAGAGCGCTTCGCGCCCCGAAGTTCTTGGCGCGGTGGGCGGTTTCGGCGGATTGTTCGACCTGTCGAAGTCCAAGTACAAGGAGCCAGTTCTCGTTAGCAGTATCGATGGAGTGGGTACGAAGCTCAAAATCGCTTTCGAATCCGGCAAGCATAAGAGCGTGGGGCTCGATATCGTAAACCACTGTATCGACGACATCTCCGTGATCGGAGCGGAGCCGCTCTTCTTCCTCGACTACCTCGGTCTCGGCAAGCTCGAGCCAAAGGTCTTCAAGCAAATCCTAGCTGGGATCTCGGAAGCGTGCGCCGGCGCGAATTGCGCCTTGATCGGCGGCGAGACGGCGCAGCTCCCCGATATGTATTCGAAAGGTGAGTACGATATCGCAGGTGTGATCGTGGGTATCGCCGAAAAGAAGAAGATGCTTTCCGGTTCGACCATTCGTCCGGGCGACGTGGTGATCGGCCTGCCTTCCAGCGGTCTTCACACCAACGGCTATACGCTCGCTCGCAAGGTGATCTTCGATAAGGCCAAGCTCACGCTCAAGGACAAGGTTCCCGGCACGCGTCAAACGATCGAGAAGGCCTTGATGGCGCCGCATACCAACTACGCTCCGTTGCTGCAGCCGCTGCTCGCCAAGTTCAACCAAGGTACCTCTTCCAAGGTGCGCAAGGGCAACGGCGTCTTTGGCATCGCCCACATCACGGGTGGTGGCTTCACGGGGAACATTCCGCGCATCCTTCCCGAGAAGGTGGACGTGGAGATCGAGACTTCCGCTTGGGAGCCCCTGCCTATCTTCAAGCTTATCGGCGAAAAGGGCGGCATCGACTTCGACGAGATGTACGAAGTGTTCAACATGGGCATCGGCATGACGCTCGTGGTGGACGGCAAGCAAGCCGACGAGATCCTCGAGTTCTGCCATGCGAACGGCTGCAAGGCGGTCAAGGTTGGCCAGGCTATCAAGGGAACCGGCAAGGTTCAGCTTAAGAAGTAGTTCGCGCTCTTCCGCTTTTCTTTATTTGGAACCGCAGCTCGCAAGGGCTGCGGTTTTTTCGTGGAGCGATGTCGCGAGCCGCGGCGCTGGCCCGGTCCCGGCGTTTTGGCCCAGAATGTAGTAGCAACTGGCGGGAGAGCGGACATGCTTCTGCAAGCCGATGAAAACCTTTTTCCACCTATTGCTATCGCTTCCGCTCGTTTTTCTATTTTCGTGCTCCTCTCAGCCGGAGCCAGAGCCGGAGAGCCAAGTCTCGGGCTCGAAGTGGCTGATCGGCGACACGGGCGGAAATATGTACGACGTGCTTGCGTATCCATTAACTGAGGACGAGCTCGCGTATTTCGAAGCGTCCTTGCCTTTGCTGGAAAAGGCGGCGGCGAAGCATTCGGAGCTTTGGTTGGAGATCGCCTACGAAGAAGATCCTTCGGTTGTGGCTACACAGGGAAAGGTCTGGTCGTCTGCGGGCTTGTTAGGGCGCGATGTGATCGCGGTGAACTTGAAGCTTACTTTCCTGAGCGAATTTGCCACGGCGGAAGAGGAGATGGAGCTGGATATGCGCGAGAACCTCGCCTGGTTGGAGGGGCGGCTTGCGGGCGAGGACGCGAATCCGGAGCTGTTTGAGGCGGCGGATACGATTCGCATGATTCTTGGCGTGATCGTAATCAACCGGGAGGCTGGCGCCTTCGCGTTCTATAAGGAAAACCAAGCTCGCATCGAAGCGGCGCTTGACCGCTTTACCGCCATTGGCGAACAATAGCCTTTAACCCGCAACCCATTTATTATGCTCGTTCACACAGTTCTCTTTAACCTCACTCCCGGAATGAGCGACGAACAGGTCGCTGCCTTTGAGAAGGGCTTGAATTCTCTCGCTACCATCGACGTGGCGAAGGCCTGCTACATCGGCAAGGTCGCCGACACGGCGAAGCGTCCGGTCGTGCAGACGGACTGGGACTACATGCTGACGGTGATCGTGGAGAATGTGGCGGACCATGACATCTACCAGGACCATCCGATTCATCACGCTTTCATCGCGAACCAGAAGCAGTTTTTCGCCAAGGTTCGCGTCTTCGACGGCGAGTAGGGAAGCCGTGGCGTGGAGCTTTGACCCGCGTCCGCATTGCAGGATCCGTTTCCTGTGGTCGCGGGCTGAGGCTCGGCTATGGGCGCGATCCGATTTTTGAATACGTGAGTGACGCTCCGGTAACATCCACCGGCGGCGTTTTATCGTACCTTGACAGTTTTGGGGCTTTGGGTAGAAAGTACTTCCCCATGGAAGCTGCCCTTATGGAACCGGTCTTGGTCTTGAACCGGTTATGGCAGGCGGTGAATGTTATCGCCGCCAAGCGCGCCTTTTCGCTCCTCGCGAGCGGCCATGCGCAAATAGTCCATGCGGAAGACGAGAACTTCGAAGTCTTCAACATGATGGATTGGGTCGATTTTTCTCGGCACAATCCACCTGCTAGCGAGCTGGAGCTCGTCCACACCGTAAAGTTTCCGATTCGCGTTCCGCGGGTGATCCTGCTCTCGGTCTTCGATCGGATGCCGCGCAAGGAAGTGAAGCTGACCCGGCACAACGTATTCGAGCGAGACAAGTACACCTGTCAGTACTGTTCGAAGAAGATGCCTTCCGAGGAGCTCAACCTGGACCATGTGATTCCGCGTCACTACGGCGGAAAGACGACTTGGCAGAATATCGTTTGCTCCTGCGTCAGCTGCAATTCTCGCAAGGCGAACCGTTTGCCGCACGAGGCGAAGATGCACCTGATCCGCAAGCCTTCGGCGCCGAAGTGGCGTCCGGTAATCAATTTGGTCACTCGCGGAAAGAAGCAGGAAGCGTGGAAGCATTTCCTCGATCTCGCTTACTGGAACGTGGAGCTGGAGAAGTAGCGCTCGAGGCGCGGCGGGCAGCGAGCTGCTGTCTCCTAGCGAAAGGAGGCGCGGCGGAGCCGGTCGTTGATGGCGAGTCCTAGTCCGAGCTCGGGGGCTTCTTCGGCAATGATTCGCTGGTAGCCGGCTTCGTCGAGCTCGCGGAGCTTGGCGAAGAGCTTGGCGGCGATTTCGCTAAGCTTTCCGTTTTCGGAGAGCCAATGCACGTTTTCGCCGACGGCTTGCTTGGGTTTGGCCAGCAGGAGGGCAGCGGTTTGGGGCGGGAGCGCTTCGATCTCCTGGGCGGCGATGCCGCCCCGCAGGTCGAGCGGGGTGCGGGGGCTGTAGTGCTTCGGCAGGGACCCGGGGGCGAGGTGCTGCACGGATTCGTCGGCGGTGGTGACGATCGGCTTTTCGATGGAGCGGCCGAGTTCGGCTTCGATTTCTTCGACCGCGAGGGCTCCGTAGCGAAGGACGCGCGGGGAGTTTTCGTCTCGTAGGTCGAGGATGGTGGATTCGACGCCGAAGGAGCAGGGGCCGCCGTCGAGGATGAATTGGATCTTGGATCCGAGTCCGGCCTCCACGTGCTGAGCGGTGGTGGGGCTGATGTAGGCGAAGGGGTTGGCGCTGGGGGCGGCGAGAGGGAACTCGCACTGGGCTACCAGCTTTTGGAAGTCCGGGTGGGCGGAGCAGCGGACGCCTACGGAGTCGAGTCCGGCGGTGACGATGTCCGGGATCTCGTCCTTCTTGGGGAGGACGAAGGTGAGCGGGCCGGGCCAAAATCGTTTGGCGAGGCGGATGGCCAGTGGGTTCGCGTGGCAGATTTGCTCGAGGGCTTCCGTGCCGGCGATGTGGCAAATCAGGGGATCGTTGGCGGGGCGCTGCTTGGCCTCGAAGATCTTGGCGCAGGCTTCCGCGTCGAAGGCGTTGGCTGCGAGGCCGTAGACGGTTTCGGTAGGAACGCCGACGAGACCCCCAAAAAGTAAAAACTTACGCAAGTCGCGTAAGTTTTCCTCGGTAGGTTGGAGTATGTTCGCCATGTATGCAGGGAGCGAGCGGGCCAACCAGGTCCCGCGTGTGTGGCAGTTGCGACGCTGGGCGCGTCGACTACTTCATCAAGCGCAGGTTGCGTGCGCGCTTGATTGCCTTGGTGATCTTACGCTGCTGTTTCGCGTTGATGCGGTTCATCTTGGCAGGGATGATCTTGCCAGTCTCGGTCACGTAGCGAGCGAGAATGTGAGCGTGGTGGTGGTCCAGCTCTTGTGGCGTGAGGCTTTGTGATTTTTTCTCTGTGCTCATAAGGAACGGCGGAAACTAGGCCTTCGGGACCCCTTGTCAACAACGGAAAGCGAGATTTTCTCGGCAGCTAATTCTTTACAGAAAGAGTCTCATCCTGCAGAAATTTGCCTCTCTAGCCATTTTGACGGCTGGCATCCCTGGGATCATAGTTCAACGGATAGAACAAGGGTTTCCTAAACCTTAGATCTGGGTTCGATTCCCGGTGGTCCTAGTGGGGGATGCGGTGAGGTAGCGTGGATATGTCGATTAGGATTCTTTGGGCTTTCCGGAGCTTTATTCGGTGATGCGTTCTTGGCTTTGGGGGTCGAAGAGGTGGGCTTTTTCGGTTTCGAAGGCGAGTTGGGTTGCGGTGTCTGGCTCGAAGCGGCCGGTAGGAGGAATGCGGGCGACGAGCTTGTGGGAGCCGGTCAGGAGGTAGAGGAAGGTTTCCGAGCCCATGGGTTCGGAGTTGTCTACGATGGCGGGGATGCTTGCGGCGGGTGCGGCTTGGGGGGAAGACAGCATCTTGATGTGTTCGGGGCGGATGCCGAAGACGATTTCGCTTCCGATGCGTTTCTGGGCGAGGCGGGAGAGTCGGGCGTCGAGCGGAACTTGGATGCCGGCGGTTTGGCCGTCGTTTTCCTGGAAGACGAGCTGGTCGCCGCTTTTGGCGACGGTGCCGTACAGAAGGTTCATGGGAGGGCTGCCGATGAAGCCGGCCACGAATAGGTTGGCGGGTTCGTTGTAGACGGCGAGCGGGGTGTCGACTTGCATGATCTCGCCCGCGTTCATGATGCAGATGCGGTCGCCCATGGTCATGGCTTCGACTTGGTCGTGGGTGACGTAGATCATGGTGGCGTCGAGGCTCTTGTGAAGCTTGGAGATCTCGGCCCGGGTGGAGACGCGCATCTTGGCGTCGAGGTTGGAGAGGGGTTCGTCGAAGAGGAAAACCTTGGGCTTTCGTACGATGGCTCGGCCGACCGCGACGCGCTGTCGTTGTCCGCCGGAGAGGGCTTTGGGCTTGCGGTCGAGCATGTCTTGGAGGCCGAGCATGGAGGCCGCTTCGCCGACGCGGGCCTTGATTTCGTCTTTCTTGTACTTCCGCAGCTTGAGGCCGAAAGCCATGTTGTCGTACACCGTCATGTGGGGGTAGAGGGCGTAGTTTTGGAAGACCATGGCGATGTCGCGGTCTTTGGGGAGGGTGTTGTTGACCACGGTTTCGCCGATGGCGATGGTGCCGTCCGTGATCTCCTCCAGTCCGGCGATCATGCGCAGGGTGGTGGACTTGCCGCAGCCGGAAGGGCCGACGAGAACCATGAACTCTCGATCTCGGATCTGGAGGTCGATGCCTTTGACCGCTTGGAACGCGGGGTTCTTGCCGGCGGCGGGGTAGGTCTTGGACAAGTTCGAAAGGGTGACTTCTGACATGGGGATTGGGATCGGCTTTTGTGGTTCGGTGCGGCGGGTCGAGCGACGTGGCTGCGTCGCTCGCGTGTGTTTTTGGCGGTCGTTGCCCGCTTAGAGCATGGGGATGCCGCGCTTGCAGAGCTGGACGCAGAAGCCCCAGGGGTCGCGAAGCATGACGAGGTGGGAGCCGTCGTCGGTCTTAACCTCTTCGGCGAAGGTGGCGCCGGCCGCTTCGAGGCGGGCTCGATCGGCGTCGGGGTCTTCGGATACGAAGGCGAGGTGGAGGATGAGCGGATCCATGCTCCGGTAGTCTGGGACTTGATCGGTCGGGTTGTTGTAGATTTCGACCATGACGGAGCCGGTGGAGTCCGCCAGAAAATGGGTAAAGGGAGCTTGGTCCAGCTTGCGGGCGATACTCATGCCGCAGTTGGCGACATACCAGGCGGCGAAGGCCTGGGGATCCGATACGTTGATTGCGAAGTGTTCGATTTTCATAGCAAGGGTGGTTTTTGTTTAGGAAAAAGGGAGGGGGAAGATCTAGGCGGCTAGCTCGCTTGGGTATCCGAATTTTGGATTCGGAGTAGGTGGGAGTAGACTAGGCCTGAAAGGGAGTCGCAGACGAGGGAAGGGCTTGGATCGGGCGGGGAGTTGCATGCGGTGTTTGGACTATTTGTGGGGAAGCGTCTGGGTCAAGTTCGCTATGGGCGTGGCGAGGGGCTGAGCCGCTTTTTAGTAAGAATAAACTTAGCCTTGGGATGGACTCTGGAGTGGCTGCAGTTTCATTGGCCGCATGCCCACGAAACTGTCCTCGACTTCCCTCGCTTCCGAGGCGCGTATTTCCTTTCCCTTGAAGGTCGCCTATGGGGCGGGGGCGTTAGCTAACAATTTGTTGGGGGCGGCGATTGGCATGATGTCGATCGTTCTGGTGACGGGCTTGAAGATGAATCCTGCGGTGGTGGGGCTTTTGATGGCGATCCCGCGGCTGACCGATGCCCTTACGGATCCGTTGATGGGCTATGTCTCGG
The DNA here is from genome assembly GCF_031127875.1 of Pelagicoccus sp. SDUM812005. GTDB lineage: Bacteria > Verrucomicrobiota > Verrucomicrobiia > Opitutales > Opitutaceae > Pelagicoccus. The sequence continues at coordinate 34,449 of NZ_JARXIA010000011.1, forward strand.
ACCATACGCGATCGCGGTGGGGGAGGCGGCGTCCCTTTATCTTCGTGGGGGCGTTGGTTTCGGGGCTCGTTTTTGCCCTGCTTTGGCAGCTGCCGTCTGGATACAGCGAGGCGTTCTACTTTTGGTATTTCTTGCTCGGGTCGATCTTGTTCTACCTGGCCTACACCGTATTCGCAACGCCTTGGGTGGCGATGGGCTACGAGCTTACGCCGGACTACAACGAGCGGACTCGCTTGATGGGAGTGGCGAACTTCATCGGCCAATTCGCTTGGGTGGCGGTTCCTTGGTTTTACGCGATCATGGAGAACGACTCGCTTTTCGAGGATTCGGTTGCGGGCGCTCGCGGTCTAGCGATCGGGGTGGGCTGTTTCGTGGCCGTGGTGGGCGTGGTGCCGGCTCTCTTTTGCAGGGAGCGTTTTGCGGAATCGGATGCGTATCCAAAGCGTGAATGCAAAGCGGAGGGTGGTTTCTTGTCCGGTTTGCTCAGGCAGGCGCGCTCGTTTGGCAAAGGCTTTTGGGCGACGATTCGTTTTCGACCGTTCCTGAAGCTTTGCGGGGCGACCTTTTTGGTCTTCAACGGCTTCATGATGGTGTCGGCCTTTTCGTCTTACGTGATCATCTATTATGTATTCGCTGGGGATCAGGATTTGGGCGCGCGGTACATCGGCTGGTTCGGTACGGTCTCGTCCATCAGCACCTTTTGCGTCATCTTTTTGGTTACTTGGGTCTCTACTCGGATCGGGAAGCGGCGGACTTTTTTTCTTTCGACCGGGATCTCGATTCTCGGCTACGGCTTGAAGTGGTTTTGCTACGACCCGAGCAATCCGAACCTTTTGCTTTTGCCTGCTCCCTTGATCGCATTTGGACTCGGCGGCCTGTTTACTCTGATGGGGTCCATGGTGGCGGACGTTTGCGATCTGGACGAGATGGAAACGGGAGAGCGGCGGGAGGGCATGTATGGGTCCATCTTTTGGTGGGTGGTCAAGCTGGGCATGGCCTTGGCGCTTTCGTTTTCTGGCGTGCTGCTAAACGTGACGGGCTTCGACGTGGAGCTCGGCGGCGGACAAGGGGATGGAACGTTGCTGCTCTTGCGCGTATTCGATATCTTGGTACCTGTAGTCGCTTCGGCAATCGCGATTTGGATCATGGTGACCTATGGCTTGACGGAAGCGAAGGCGTTGGAAATCCGGAGGGAGCTGGAGAAGCGCCGCGGCGCGGTTTCTTGAGGCTCTCCGAGATGGGGGGAGCTCTCTCTATAAAAAAAGGAAGCGGCATCGCTTCGAAATGAAGGCGAAAGCCGCTTCCCTCGAGATGGTGGGCATTGCCCTCCGCTTGCTAGCGGAGAACGACGAGGAGGTCTTTGGCTTCGATGCTTTCGCCGACTTCTACGGTGATGCGGTCGACGGTTCCGTCGGTTTGCGCGTAGACGGTGGTTTGCATCTTCATGGCCTCGATGGTGAGGAGCTTGTCGCCCTTCTTGACCTTGGTTCCGACGCTGGTGGATATGCTGCAAACCATGCCGGGGATGGGGGCGCCGACTTGCTTGTCGTTCCCGGGGACGGCTTGCTCCTTCGGCTTGGCGGTCGACTGTATCGACTTGTCCAATACGGATATGTCGCGGGCTCTGCCGTTGAGCTCGAAGGTGATGTGGCGGTAGCCTTCTTCGTTGGGGTCGCCGACGTTGATGAGCTTGATGTAGAGGATTTTGCCCTTTTCGATTTCCACCTCGATCTCTTCGTTGGGCTTGAGGCCGTAGAAGAAGGCGGGAGTGGGGAGCACGGATACGTCGCCGTAGCTCTTTTCGAATTCGCAGAATTGGGCGAAGACGTCCGGGTACATGAGATGGCGGAAGAGGTCGTCTTCGCTGGCCTTGCGTCCCAGTTTTTTGCTGAGGGCTGCCTGTTCCTGCTTGAGGTCGATTTTTTTGGCGTAGCTTCCGGGGCGTCCTTTGCGTGGCTTAACGTCGCCGAGGATGACTTTTTGCACGGCTTTGGGCCAGCCGCCCTTGGGTTGTCCCAGACCCCCGGAAAGCATGTCGACGATGGAGGCGGGGAAGCTGGAGCCCGGCTCCAGGTTGACTACGTCTTCGACTTTGATGCCGCGGGTGACGAGGAAGATGGCCAAGTCGCCCACGCATTTGCTGGAGGGGGTTACCTTTACGATATCGCCCAGGATCTGGTTGACCTCCTCGTAGGCTTGCACGACTTCCGGCCAGCGGCGGCCGAGGCCGAGGGAGAAGGCTTGTTCGCGCAGGTTGGTGTATTGTCCGCCCGGCATTTCGTGCTCGTAGACTTCGGCGGATCCGAACTTGGGACCGGTGTCGAAAGGCTCGTAGTATTGGCGAACCGCTTCCCAGTAGAGGGAGAGTTCGTTGAGGGCGCGTTGGTCCAGCTTGGTGTCGCGGGGGTGTCCGGCGAGAGCAGCTACGATGGAATTGAGATTAGGCTGGGAGGTGAGTCCCGACATCGACGATACGGCGAGATCGACGACGTCGACGCCCGCTTCGGCCGCCTTGATGACGGAGGCGGATGCGATGCCGGAGGAGTCGTGGGTGTGGAAGTGGATGGGGATGCCGATCTCCTGCTTGAGGGCTTTGACGAGCTTGGGGATGGCGAAGGGTTTGCAGAGTCCGGCCATGTCCTTGATGGCGAGCATGTGGGCGCCCATTTTCTCGAGCTCTTTGGCGAGCTCGACGTAGTACTTGAGCGAATACTTGTCGCGCTTCGGGTCGTCGATGTCGCCCGTGTAGCAAATGGTACCTTCGCAAAGGGCGTGCGTTTGGCGTACCGCTTGCATGGCTACCTTGAGGTTGGGAAGGTAGTTGAGGGAGTCGAAGACGCGGAATACGTCCATGCCTGCTTCCGCGGCATGCTTGACGAAGGCGCTTACGACGTTGTCGGGGTAATTTGAATACCCGACTGCATTCGCTCCGCGCAGGAGCATTTGGAAGAGGATGTTCGGCGTTTTTTCGCGGAAGGAGCGAAGGCGTTCGTAGGGACACTCCTTGAGGAAGCGCATGGAGGTGTCGTAGGTGGCGCCGCCCCACATCTCGAGGGAGAAGAGGTTGGGTAGGTTTTGGGAAACCGCGTCGGCGCAGTTGAGCATGTCCTCCGTCCGCATGCGGGCGGCGAAGAGGGACTGGTGGGCGTCTCGGAAGGTGGTATCCGTGACCATGAGGCGCTTTTGCTTGAGCAGCCATTGCGAGAAGCCGTCGGCGCCGAGCTTGAGCAGTTGGTCGCGAGTGCCCTTGGGCTTGGGTTTGCTGGGGTCGTAGCTCGCTCGCAGGAGCGGGAGCTGCATGCTGGGGACGGGGCGGCCTTTGACTTGGTCGTTGCCGTTGACGATGGTATCGCCGAGGTAGTTGAGCAGTTTGGTGGCTCGGTCCTTGCGGGGCTTGAATTCGAACAGCTCCGGCGAGGTGTCGATCATGGTCGTGGTCGCTTTGCCCGACTTGAACTGCTCGTGGTGGATGACGTTTTCGATGAAGGGGATGTTTGTCTTTACTCCGCGGATACGAAATTCGCGCAGGGCTCGGTCCATGCGGCTGATTGCGTTTTCGAAGGTGGAGGCGAAGGCGGTGACCTTGACGAGGAGGGAGTCGAAGAAGGGGGTGATGACGGCTCCGGTGTCGCCCATGGCTCCGTCGAGGCGAACGCCGAATCCGGCGGCGGAGCGGTAGTTGACGATGCGGCCGTAGTCGGGGGTGAAGCCGTTGGCGGGGTCTTCGGTGGTGATGCGGCTTTGGATGGCGAAACCGTGGCAGGGGATCTGGTCTTGCGGCGGGATGTGGATTTCGGGGCCGTGCAGCTTTTTTCCTTGGGCGACGAGGATCTGGGAGCGGACGATGTCGACGCTGGTCACGATTTCGGTGACGGTATGCTCAACCTGGATACGCGGGTTCATCTCGATGAAGAACCATTCGTCGGTGTCGCAGTCGTAGAGGTACTCCACGGTGCCGGCGTTTTGGTAGCCGATCTCCGAGGCGAGGCGGACGGCGGCGTCGCAAAGGGCTTGGCGCATTTGGGGGTCGAGTCCGATAGAGGGTGCAATTTCGACGACTTTTTGGTGGCGGCGCTGCACGGAGCAGTCGCGCTCGTAGAGGTGGACGACGTTGCCGTGGCGGTCGCCGAGGACCTGCACTTCGATGTGCTTGGCTCGCTCGATGTAGCGTTCGAGGAAGACGGCGTTGTTGCCGAAGGCGATTTGGGCTTCGTTTTGGGCTTCTTCGAGCAAGGGGAGGAGGTCCTTCTCCTGCTTGACGACGCGCATGCCGCGGCCGCCTCCGCCGAACGCGGCCTTGATGATGAGGGGGAAGCCGATCTTCTTGGCGAGGCGGGCGGCTTCCTTGGGGTTGGAGATGGCGTCTTGGGTGCCGGGCAAGGTGGGGACCTTGGCTGCTTCGGCGGCGGCTCGAGCGGCGACCTTGTCGCCCATCTTGTCGATCAGTTCGGCGTCGGGGCCGATGAAGGTGATGCCGGCATCGCGGCAGGCCCGGGCGAAGGTAGGGTTTTCGGAGAGGAAGCCGTAGCCGGGGTGGATGGCGTCGGCCCCGGATTCCTTGGCGACCTTGATGATGGACTCGATGTCGAGGTAGGCGGCGACGGGGCCTTTCCCTTCGCCGACGAGGTAGGCTTCGTCGGCTTTGAAGCGGTGCACGCCAAAGCGGTCGTCGTGGGAGTAGATGGCTACGGTGCGTAGGCCCAGTTCGGTGGCGGAGCGGAAGATGCGCACGGCGATCTCGCTACGATTAGCAACAAGTATTTTTTTCACAGACAGGGGGGATGGGTTAGATTGGGTATATAGAGTCGCATGATCGGGCTCATTAGAGAGAGAAGCTGTCTTGGCTGAGAATTCAACGTGAATCCGTTCGCTGCTGCCGGATAAAGGGCTGACAGTAAATCATATGCGGGCAGGGGCGGGCGAATCGAGCTCGAGGTCCTTCCTTTCCCTGGCCGGAGCGGGGCTGGGCTTGTATCCAGAGGGCGGGCACTGGTCGCGCGCGGAAGCGTTTCGCGGCAAGGCCCTTTGTTGGATCGCTGCCTCGGCGCACAAAAAAAACCGCGGCAATCGCGGTTTTTAAAAGTGGTGCCCAGAAGAGGACTCGAACCTCCACGCCTCGCGGCACATGAACCTGAATCATGCGTGTCTACCAATTCCACCACCTGGGCAGGTGTTGAGAAGGGCGAAACGAAAAATGAATTGGCGGCGGTGCGCAAGCTGGAATTTGCGGGAGTGGCGATGTTGCGCGGAGCCCGGGCGAGGCGGAGCCTTTGGCCGGCTATTTGTGGGCGGCCTTGGGCTTGGTGGCTCCGCAGCCGCAGCTGCCTGCGCAGGAGGATCCGCTGGCGGCCTTGCGTCGCTTGAGCAGGTAGCGTCGGCCGAGGTAGGCTCCGGCAAGGAGTACGATCAGGGCGACGACGAGAGGTTCTGCGGTGCTTTCCATTTGTCCAAAATGCAAGTTGACTTCCGCTAATCTATACTGAAACTCGGTCTCAACAAGCATCAAATCCTTAAACGCAGCATAAAAAATTGAAAACGCTAAACGATCTAACCCAGGGACAGTCTGCTCGCATCGCGTGTTACATGCCGAAGTTTTCGGCGGCGAGGCGCTTGATGGAGTTGGGCTTGATGCCTGGCACGACGGTTCGTTTCGTGAAGGCGGCCCCGCTGGGGGATCCAATTGCGCTGGAGGTGGACGGTCGGCATCTGAGCCTCCGTCGCGAGGATGCGGCGAAGATCACGGTGCAGGCGCTTTAGCTTTCGAGTCTCGACGTATTTAGATTGTGGCAACTGAAAATATCCCGTCTGAGGGCGGAATGGTACGAATCGCTCTTCTCGGAAATCCGAACACAGGTAAGAGCACCCTTTTCAATTGCCTCACGGGGCTTCGCCAGAAGGTCGGCAACTATCCGGGCGTAACGGTCCAGCGCAAGGTGGGGCGCATGATCTACGGCAAGAACATCGCTGAGATCATCGACTTGCCCGGCACCTACAGCTTGGCGGCGGATTCGCCGGACGAGCGTGTGGTGGTGGATGCTTTGCTGGGCGAGATGGAGACGGTGGAACGTCCGGACTTGGTGCTGTTTATCGCGGACGCGACGAACCTGCAGCGCAACTTGTTCCTCGCCTACCAGACTGCCCAGCTGGGAATTCCCATGGTGGTGGCGGTGAATCATTGGGATTCGGCTCGCAAAAAGAACATCAGGATCGACATCGCGGGCTTGAAGCAGGCTTTGGGTGTTCCGGTGGTGCCGATTTCGGCTGCCCGGGCGGAAGGCATCACCGAGCTGAAGGAAGTGGTAGCGGCGGCTTTGGTATCCAAGCCGCACTTGATCGAGGCGAAATGGCCGGAGTCGGTGGAAAAGGCCTTGGATGCGGCGCGAGCGGCGCTGCCGGAATCGGTGCGCGGCTTGGCGTCGCGGGCTGTCTTGCATCGTAGCGTTTTCGACGAGGACCGCAGCTTTTTCGTGCGGCATGGAGTCTCGCCACAGCAAGCTTCTGCGGCGATCGATGCTGGTCGCCAAATGCTTTTCAAGGGCGGCTTGAATCCGGGCAATGCGGAGACGGTGCTTCTCTATCGCGAGATCAAGGAGCGAATCGCTCCGTGTATTGAAATCGATACTACGCGTTCGAGCAGCGGGAGCGAGTCGATCGACTCGATCTTGACCCATAAGGTTTGGGGCTTGTTCGCGTTTCTAGGCCTGATGTACGTGGTGTTCCAGTCGGTCTACAGTTGGGCAGGGCCCTTCATGGACCTGATCGACGCCGGCAAGGGAATGATCCAAGATCAGGTGGGCAGCTGGCTCGTCCAATGGCCGATGCTGCAGAGCCTGGCCACCGACGGCATCGTGGAAGGTGTCGGCGCGGTGTTCATCTTTTTGCCACAGATTTTGATCCTGTTTTTCTTCATCACTTTGTTGGAGGATACTGGATACATGGCGAGAGCGGCCTTTTTGATGGATAAGCTCTTTAGCTGGTGCGGATTGTCGGGAAAGAGTTTCGTGCCGCTGCTTTCGAGCTACGCTTGCGCGATCCCGGGTGTGATGGCGACGCGTACGATTCAGGATCCGAAGGCTCGAATCATTACGATCCTGCTGGCTCCGTTCATGAGCTGTTCGGCTCGCTTGCCGGTTTACGTTTTGATGATCGGGGCTTTTATCGAGCCGAGCTATGGGGCCGCTGTAGCGGGAGCGACCTTGTTCGCGATGCACTTCGTGGGGCTCTTGGTTGCGATGCCGTTCGTGTATGTGGCGAACAAATACATCCTGAAGATTCCGCCTCAGACCTTCGTGTTGGAGATGCCTTCCTATCAGGTCCCGAAGGTGCGCGACGTTTTGCTGCGCATGTATAATCAGGGCAAGGAGTTCGTGAAGAATGCCGGTACGGTGATCTTTGCGATCACGATCGTGATTTGGGCGCTCTTGTATTTCCCGCGCAGCGAGGAGGTGGCCGAGTCCGTGACTGCTGATTTCGCGGCGGCCCAGGCTTCGGAGTTGGGTGTCGAGCAGGCTGAAGCGCTGGCCTTGCTCGAGTCGGACGAGGAGCTGGCCGATGCTTTGGATCGCAGGATCGCGTCGGCCTACGTCGAGCAGAGCTACCTAGGACGTATTGGAAAAACAGTACAGCCGGTGTTTGCTTGGGCGGGATTCGACTGGAAGATCACGGTAGGCGTGATCGCGAGTTTCCCGGCCCGCGAGGTGATTATCTCGACGCTCGGCATTATCTATAGCCTCGGGGGCGATGTGGACGAGGAGAGCGGCGATTTGCGCGACGTGATGGCGAACCAGAAATGGCAGGAAGGGGAGAAAGCGGGGCAGCCGATCTTTACCATTCCAGTGGTTTCGGCGATCATGGTCTTCTTTGCCCTTTGCCAGCAGTGCGGCGCCACGGTGGCGGTGATTTCTCAGGAGACGAGCTGGAGGTATGGCCTGTTCTCTTTCGTCTTCATGACGACTCTAGCGTGGATCGCGGCAATCGTGGTTTACCAAGTGGGCAGTTTATTGTGACGATGAACGCGCAAGCTTGCAGGGAGGAGCGGGAGGTTTCCGCTGCTCTGAGGCTCTGCTTGAGCTGAAAGTTCCGAGCTACAGCGAAGATGGCAGGGATCGAGCAGTTAGGAGTGAACGCTTTTAGGCGGCGGCTTGTAGCTGGCTCCTTTCCGGTGTATCCAGATTTGGATGCCGCTCTGGCGGGCTTGCAGTTCGTGCAGGCGGATCCGATCCGCTGTCCGGCGCGGGCCCAGGATTTGATGTTGCGACAGCGGGTGGCTGCTTATCTGGCCGGGGATTTGGAGGCTCGTTTTCCGGAGATGTCGGCGGAGGAGGGCTATCTTTTCGCTTATGGCATTATGACTCCTGAACTTTGGCGAAGCGTGCGCGGCGGAGGTAGGGCGAAGCTGGACAAGTTGGAGCGTGCTGTGCTGGACGCGGTCGGAGAGTGGGGCGAGGCGCATCCGCGAGACTTGGACGAGCGTTTCGGCACGGCGTCGGTGCGGAACTATTGGGGCGGCAAGTCGAAGGCGAGCAAGCGGGTTTTGGAGGATTTGCATGACGCTGGCCTCTTGCGGGTTTGCCGGCGTGAGAAAGGGGTGCGGGTTTATCAGGTGCCGCCGGCGAGCGATGCTTCGGAATTGTCGCCGCGTGAGCGCTACCGCAGTCTTCTCCTTGCTACGGCTCACGTCTTTGGACCGACCTCGGCTCGCTTTTTGATTTCGGAGCTCGGCTACCATCGGAGTTTGCTGGCGGCGCGGCGCGAACGCCTGGAGGTTTTGGACGGTTTACGGGAGGAAGGCATTCTGCAGGAGCTGGTGGTGGAAGGGGTATCTTATGTTTGGATACGCGACGAATGGATGAATGAGGAAGTGCCGGAGCGGGCGCGGATTTTAGCCCCTTTCGATCCCTTGGTGCGAAATCGGGAGCGCTTCGAGCAGGTTTGGGGGTGGACCTATCGTTTCGAGGCGTACGTGCCCGCGGCGAAGCGGGAGCGGGGTTATTACGCGATGCCGCTGCTCTGGAAGGATCGGGTTCTGGGGTGGGCGAACGCGAAGGTGGAGGCGGGGCACTTGAAGGTGGCGCTTGGATACGTGGGCAAGCGTCCTCGCGAGAAGGCGTTTCGCTTGGCAGTGGAGAATGAGGTGGAAGCGCTGGCCAAGTTCCTTGGGCTTGGGAGCGGGGCTTGGGAGCTCGCGTTTTAGTTGGATCGACTTCCCGATTGGCGACGGAGAAGGGGCGTTGCTGCTGTATCGGTTTTCTGAATGCACGAAAAAGCCGCGACCCTGGCGGGACGCGGCTTGTGGTTTTATAAAATTGTTTTGGAAGGAAGGGCTTAGAGCCACTTCAGCACCATGCGAACGTAGTAGGTGGTATCGAGTTCCTTCTCGGTTCCGATGACTTCGCTGTTGTAGTCGAAGTTAACGCCGGTACGGATGCTCCATCCTTCGGACTTGAGCGGCAAGTTGAGGCTCGAGTCGTAGACGAGGCGGAAGTTGCCGAAGTCTTCGAGGGTTGGCGTGTAGGTCGCGCGGTTGGTCCAAGTGCCCCACTTGAAGGTTTCCTTGTGGGAGAGGCCGAGGTCGAAGCTGGCGGCGCTTAGGTCAGTCTTGACGCCGTAGTTCTCGGAGAGGTAACCGAGACCGGCACGCATGCTGAGCTTGCGGGTGTCGGTATCGGAGAAGACGTATCCGAAACCAGCTGCTACGGTGAAGAACTGGTCGATGTCCTTGATGGCGTCGTAACCGAACTCGGTGCGTACGTACCAGTTGTAGCTTTTGCCGAAGTTGTTGGAGTAGTCGACTCCGCCGCGGGCCTCGTCGGCGCTCTTGTCGCCGTCTACTTCCTGGAAGTTGGCGCGTGCAAAGAAAGCGAGGGTGTCTTGCTGGCCGGCTAGGGTGGCGCGGAATTGCGTGCCCATGCCAGTGGAGTCCTTGTTGCCTGATTTGCCGGTGAGGTCGAAGGCTGCTTCATAGGCCCACTTGCGCTCGGCGGCGATTTGGGTGGGGCTCTTTTGGCCGGGCATCCAGGTTTCGTCGATGGAAGCGACGGTGCTGGTTATGGTGCCGTTGGCGCCTCGTACGACGAGGGTTCCGCCTTGGCCGCTTACGGGACCTTGGACCACGGTGCCGTCTTCGAGGGAGAGGGCGACGTCTTCGTCGGTGTTGATCGACTCGACCAGCTTTTGGTCGATGGTGATCTTGCCCGCGAAGTCCGTCTTGACGGTGATCTTGCCGCCATCGATGCCGAGGATCTTACCGGTGATGGTAGAGCCGTCGGTGGTGACGATCGTGTCTGCTGATGCGGCACTTACGAGAAGGGCTGCGGCTGCGCTGAGAACTGATACTAGTTTCATGATTGTAGTAGGTATTGTGAAGATTGCTGGGTCAAACAAAGGGCAAAGACGTAAAAGTCCAGTAATAGATCGATGTTTCCTCGGTTTGTAGTTCGCGAGTTTGGATGGAGGCGGGGCTGGGAAATGTCACAAATATTTGAGTCCTTTTTTTTGAGGCTCCATGGGGCGAGGGTGGAAAAGGTGGCGGGAGAATTCGTTTGGCGCGGCGCAGTCCGGCTCCTACTGTCCGCGTTTCCAACTGGGAAAGGCCCATATGACAGAACAACTTGAAGCAATTTGGAAATCACTCCGGGAGGAAGCGGAAGCTGCCGCGGACTCGGAGCGGTTGTTGGTGGCCTATCTGCAGGAGACGATCCTCGGGCAAAAGTCCTTGGAGGCGGCCTTGAGCTACACGCTGGCCTCCAAGCTGAAGGACGAGATCTTGCCGAGTATCACCCTGCGCGACCTTTTCCTGGAGATTTTCGAGGAGGACGAAAAGTTGCGGGAGGCGATCCGCATCGACTTGCAAGCGGTTCGCGAGCGGGATCCGGCGGCGAACGGCTACCTTTCGCCGTTCTTGTTTTTCAAGGGCTTCAGCGCCTTGTCCGCCTATCGTTTCGCGAACCACCTTTGGTACGACGAGCGTCGGCCGCTGGCGCTCTACCTCCAGTCGCTCATTTCGAGGACGTTTGGGGTGGATATCCATCCGGCCGCGACGATCGGCAAGGGGATCTTGATCGACCATGCTACGGGCGTGGTGATCGGGGAAACTGCGGTGGTGGGGGACAATGTCTCGCTGCTGCACAACGTGACCTTGGGCGGCACCGGCAAGGAGCGTGGCGATCGTCACCCGAAGGTGGGCAACGGCGTTCTGATCGCTGCTGGGGCGAAAGTCTTGGGCAACATCACGATCGGCGAGGGCGCGAAGATCGGCGCCGGCAGCGTGGTGCTGCGCTCGGTGAAGCCGCATTGCACGGTGGTGGGCGTGCCGGCCAAAGCGGTGGGCACCTGCGGGGAGTCCTCTCCGGCGCTGGGCATGAACCAGCAGATCGACGGCGGAGACGCCTTGAGCGAAGAGCCGCTCGACTACCAAGTTTAGCTGTCGGCTGAACCAATTGGTATAGAATATTTGAATACAAGAAGGGCAGCGACCGAGGTCGCTGCCCTTTTTTGTGGTTGGATTGGATGGTTCGTTAGTTGGTGGCGTCCTTCACGCCGTCGGCGATTTCGTCGCCCGCTTCCTTGAGCTCGTCGCCGGCTTCCTTGCCAGCTTCCTTCACTTCGTCCGCGGCTTCTTCGAGGTTGTCGCCGACCTCGCTGTCGCTGCAGCCGACGAAGGCGAAGAGGGATGCGGAAGCGAGCAAGCTCGCGAGTAGTGCTTTGATGGTGTTTTTCATAGTATGTATGGTTGGATGTTTTTGTATGACGTTGGCCTGGCTCAAGCTTGAGCGGCTTCGCGTTTTTCGATGTTGAGCGAAAGGGTGTCGCCGGTTTGCAGGGTACGGATCGGGAACGGGATCTCGATGTCGTGCTCGCGGTAGGCGGCTAGGATGGCGGTGACTCCATCGTGGATGGCGGCGAAGTAGGATTTGCTGCCGGGAAACTTAATCCAGTAGCGCACGGTGAGGTGGATGCTTGATTCGCCGAATTTGATGGCGAAGGCTTCGACGTCCTTGTGCGGGTGCAGCCAGTCGCCGCAGCGGGAGCGGATGGCTTCCTTTGCGACTTCGGCCGCGGCTTCGAGATCGGAATCGAAGGACACGCCGACTTCCAGCTCGATGCGGCGGGCTCCGGTTTGGGAGTAGTTGATGAGCTTGTTTTGGAAGACTTCCTTGTTTGGAATGATGATTCGCTGGCCGCTGAAGTTGACGAGGATGGAGTTGCGCAGGTTGAGGCTTTCGACATGCCCGAGCTCGCCGTGGGTTTCGATGAGGTCCCCGTTCTTGAAAGGTTTGCGGATGCCCATGGTGATGCCGGCGATCAGGTTTTCGGCCAAGTCCTGGAAGGCGAAACCGAGGGCGATGCCGACGATGCCGGCGCCGGCGAGCAGGCTGAGAACGGTCTTTTGCAGGCCGAGCACGCCGAGACCGATGAAGAGTCCGAGGAAGAGGATGAGGATCTTGAGGATGGTGGAGACCAGCTGGGCGATGGCTCCGGTGTCGAAGGCTCGAGCGAAGAGGCGTTTGGTCACGCGGCGACCGATGGAGGCCAAGGCGAAGAAGATCGCGAATATGACGAGCGCGGCGACGGCGTTCGGCAGGTGGGCGACGAGCAGTTCGTACCAGCTGGCCAGCTTTTCGATCAGGATGTGGTAGGCGTCTTCGAAGGATGCGGAGGTGTCGTTCATCGTCTGTTTCGCTAGTTCGGGAGGAAGGGGCCGAGGGCGGGGCGTGCCTTTAAGTTTTTCGTATCATTTTGGTGATCATGGAGATAACGAAGAGGATCAGAAAGATAGCGAAGAGGATTTTGGCGAAGCCTGCTGCGGTGCCTGCCAAGCCGGAGAAGCCCAGCAGGGCGGCGATGACGGCGAGGGCCAGAAAGGTGAGTGACATTTGTAGCATGGCGTTGGTGGGTTGTTGTTGGTTTCGTGCAGGCTGCGGAGGATTGGCTCCGCTGAATCGTGCGTTTTGCAATGAATTCCCCCGTCGGTGGCTCCAGATGGCTCGGGAGCAGCGGACGGGAGCGTTCATCTGCGTGACCTTTCGCATTTGCTGCGCCAGCTGCCTTTGGAGAGGGAAAAGGGAGGTGGAGCGGGGCGGTGGGACAGCGAGGGAAATGCGGCGTATCGCGGCTTGATTCGGAGGGGCTCCTCCGTACAGTCCCGCCCATGCCTAACACTTTCGGCAAGCTATTCACAATCAGTACCTGGGGCGAAAGCCATGGCGGCGGCGTAGGCGTCGTGATCGACGGTTGCCCTCCCAACCTGCCTCTCAGCGAAGCTGACATCCAGCCAGAGCTCGATCGCCGTCGTCCCGGACAGAGCGAAATCACGACTCCGCGCAAGGAGGCCGATCAGGTGCAGATCTTGTCCGGCGTCTACGAGGGCAAGACGACCGGTACCCCGATTTCCATGCTCGTCTTCAACAAGGACGCGCGTCCCGGAGCTTACTCCGAGATGAAGGAGAAATTTCGTCCATCCCACGCCGACTACACTTATCAAACCAAGTACGGGCACCGTAATCCGGAGGGCGGGGGACGTTCCTCGGCTCGCGAGACGATCGGTCGCGTGGCGGCGGGAGCGATTGCTAAGAAGATCTTGAAGCTGACTTCGTCGGTGGAAACGCTCGCCTACGTGACGCGCATCCATGACATCTCGATGCCGGAAGGCGTGGAAATTTCCGAGGAATCGATCGAGGCGAACATCGTGCGTTGCCCGGATGCGGCGACAGCTGAGTCCATGGTTGAACGCATCAAGGAAGCCCGTTCGAAGGGTGATTCCGTGGGCGGTGTCGTGGAATGCCGGATACGCAATCTTCCGGTTGGCTTGGGCGAGCCGGTTTTCGATCGTTTCGAGGCGGATCTCGGCAAGGCGATGCTTTCGCTTCCTGCAACGAAGGGCTTCGAGGTGGGCAGCGGTTTCGAGGGCACGCTGCTGAAGGGCTCCGAGCACAACGATCTTTTCGAAAAGCGCGACGGCAAGGTGCGCACCAAGACGAACCTTTCCGGCGGCGTGCAAGGCGGAATTACCAATGGGGAGGACGTCGTCTTCCGCGTGGCCTTCAAGCCGACCGCAACCATCCTGCAAGAGCAGGCGACGGTGGATCTCGCCGGCGAGGAAACGACTTTGATGGGGCGCGGTCGCCATGATCCTTGCGTGGTTCCGCGCGCGATCCCGATCGTGGAAGCGATGGCGAACTTGGTGATCGTGGACCACATGATGCGCCAGCACGCTCAGAATCGCCTCTTCACTTTCGAAGCTTAAAGCTCCGTTTCTAGCTATGGCCAAGCCGATCGTTTATTTGGTTCTCGCTTGCAAGGGCTCCGATCAGTTTCGCGTGATTGCGGACTTGGTGGAGTTTGGCACGAGCGAGGAGGAGAAGTCTGCGTTTTATTTCAGTTCTCGGGATGCCGAAGAGGTGGAGTCCGACTTTGCGGTGAAGCATCGCAGCGTGTCGACGGGCGCCTATGCATTCGAGGACGGTCGCTTAACGCTCGAAGTCGATGAGACGGCGGATTTGGTTTTCATCGCGGCGGATGGCTTGGGCGATCCTGCGGATTTCGTGGAAGCCTTTCATGCTTGGTTGCCGGATAGCGGCTGCGAGCTGGGACGCGTGATCACGGTGCTGCATAGCGATCTAGCCATCGGGAACAAGGATGCGTTCCCTTGGTTTGATTGCTGTATCCACTTTTCGGATGTGGTGCTGCTATCGTGTCGCGAGAAAGTGGGAAACAAGGAGATTAAGGCTTTTCTCGATCGCTACGAGGAACTGTGCTTCCCGTGCCTCTGGGAGTACGTGAAGAAAGGGCGGGTGGGGAATCCGTCTTTGGTTTTGGATACGCAATCGCGCCGAATCAGCAGAATATTCGACGTACCGGAAGTCTTCGAAGACGATGGCGAAGAAGACGAGTGGGAAGAAGACATCGCTGGCGACGTGACGAAGGATCCGTTTCTGAAAACGGTATCGGGCGGCAAGCGAGCTAAGGAGTTGCCGGATATCGGCACCTTCTTGTAAGTTGCGTTGAGGTCCGTCGCGGGTCGCGGCGCGCTCTTGCCTAGAGGCGCTCGCGGATCCAGTTCAGGATGGCGGCGGCGACTTGGGATTTAGGCAGAGTGTCGAGCGTCTGTACCGAATCTTTGGTGACGAAGTGGACGGTGTTTTGGTCTTGGCCGAAGACGGCGCCTTGGCTGACGTCGTTGGCGACGATGAGGTCGCAACCTTTGCTCGCTCGTTTCTTTTGCGCGTAGGCGATGAGGTCGTCCGTCTCGGCGGCGAAGCCGATGACGAGCTGGGGCCGTTTTTCCTTAGGCAGGGTGCCGACGCTTTTGGCGATGTCTGGGTTCTCTTCGAATTGGAGGTCGAGGCCGCCCTCTTTCTTGAGCTTTTTGTCAGCTTTGTTGGATACGCGGAAATCGCAGACCGCGGCGCAGCCCACGAAGATGTCGGCGGGCAGCTTCGCCTCGACGGCGGCTTTCATTTCTGCGGCGGATTCTACGGGGAGGGCTTCGATATTGGGGTGTTGCGGGGCGGGCTCCTTGGTGTTGCCGACCACGAGGGATACTTTGGCTCCGGCTTGGGCGAGGGCGAGGGCGATGGCGTTGCCTTGTTTGCCGGAGGAGAAGTTGCTGATGTAGCGCACGGAGTCGATGCGCTCGATGGTGCCGCCGGAAGTGACGATGGCTGTCTTTCCGCTTAAGGTTTCGGCGGCTTGGAAATGAGCTTCGATGGCGGCGAGAATGGTGGCGGGTTCGGCCATTTTTCCGATGCCGGTTTCGCCGCAGGCAAGGGTGTCGGTTTGGGGAGGGACGAGGGTGGCGCCGTCGGCTTGGGCTTGGGCGAGGTTGCGGCGGAAGGCGGCGTTTTCCCACATCTCGGTGTTCATGCTGGGGGCTAGCAGGACCGGCTTGTTCTTGGCGAGCAGGACGGAGGATGCGAGATCGTCGCCGATGCCGTTGGCCAGTTTGGCGATGATGCCGGCGGTGGCGGGGGCGATGACGATGAGGTCGGCCCGGCGGGAGAGCTCGATGTGGTTCATCTCGTAGGAGCGTTCGTCCCACATGGCGGTATGGGCGGGCTTGCCGGTGAGGGCTTCGACGGAGAGGGGGGTGATGAAGGCGGCTCCGCCTTGGGTGAGCACGCCTTCCACGCTGGCTCCGGCCTTGGCGAGGAGCCGGATGAGCTCGAGCGCCTTGTAGGCGGCGATGCTGCCGGTGATGATGAGAGTGATTCGTTTTCCGGAGAGGGAGGCCATGGGAAGAGTGAATGGTGAGGGGCGAGGGGCGAATTGGAAGCGCTTTTTTGTGGGGGCGTTGCGGGTGGGCGGCGGCGGGCGTTTCTAGCCCCAGTCGAACTTGAGCTGTTGGGTGGCTCGGATTTGGTTTTCTGGATCGACGAAGCGGACGCCGAGGCCGAGCAGGCGGATGGGGTCGGAGCGGCGTTGGTAGGATTCGTCGAGGAGGTCCTGGAAACTGGAAAGCTGGAAGGGAAGACCGCTGCGCTCGATGGAGCTGCGGGTGAAGTCGGAGTACTTGCACTTGACGAAGAGCTTGGCGATGGGGCGGTCGCTCTTGAAGCGGGCGAGGTCGTGGGAGAGCTCTTGGAAGATGTCGGCGGCGTGTTGTTGGCGGTCTTCGAGGGACTCGAGGTCCTTGGCGTAGGTGCGTTCGCAGCTCATGGACTTGCGGATGCGGTTGGAGACGACCTGGCGGTGATCGATGCCTCGGCAGAGCTCGTAGAGCTCGGAGCCGAACTTTCCGAAGAGTTGCTGGAGCTGGAGGCGGCTTTGTTGCTGGAGCTGGCCGCAGGTGCGAAGGTCGTGTTCGGCGAGGCGGGCGGCGGCTTTTTTTCCGACTCCCCAGATTTTGGATACGGGGAGCTCTTGCATGAAGGCGTCGATCTCGCTGGGGAGGACTTCGTATTGGCCGTTGGGTTTGCGCCAATCGCTCGCGATCTTGGCGAGCATCTTGTTGGGGGCGATGCCGGCGGATGCGGTGAGGCCGGTGGTTTGGCGGATGCGGCTGCGGATTTCTTGGGCGATGTCGGCGGCGGAGCGGGGGTGGTGGGAGACGTCGAGGTAGGCTTCGTCGAGGGAGAGGGGTTCGATGAGCTGGGTGTAGTCTTGGAAGATGCGGCGGATGCGGCGGCTTTCGCGTCGATAGACCTCGGATCGGACGGGCATGACGATGAGGTGGGGGCAGCGCTGCAGGGCCTGGAAGGTGGGCATGGCGGAGTGGCAGCCGAAGGTGCGGGCTTGGTAGTTGCAGGTTGTGAGCACGCCGCGGCGGTTGCTGCTTCCGCCGACGGCTACGGGTTCGCCGCGCAGCTCGGGATGGTCGCGGACCTCGATGGCTGCGTAGAAGCAGTCCATGTCGATGTGGATGATCTGTCGGTTCGGCTCGATGGGTGGAAGGCTCTGGAGTTTTTGGTGGCTTGGCGGGCTGGCTCGGTGGAAGTTTCGGCTTCTGAAATTTGCGATTGTTGCTCTTACTTCGGGGATGCCAATGGCTTTATCGAAGACGAAACTGACTGGGTTGCGGAAATTCCTGCTGAAGAAGACGAGGGAGGCGGAAGGTCGTTTCTTTGTGGAGGGCTGGCATTTGTTGGATGAAGCGATGAAGGCGGGCTGCCGATTGCATGCCGTGGTTTACGATCCGGCGGCCCGGCGGGAGTCGGCGGAGGAGGGGATCTTGACGGCGGCGTTGGCCAAGGCGGGCGAAGTTTGGGAGGGGACGGCGAGCCAGTTGGCTCAATTGTCGGATACGAAAGCGTCGCAAGGGGTGCTGGCTTTGGTGGATCGGGTGGGCTGCGGCTTTGGGGATTTGCTGGAGCGGCTTCCGGCGAGCGGCCCGACGCGGCTGGTGCTGTTGGACGAGTTGGGGGATCCGGGAAATTGCGGGGCGATCGTGCGGAGCTGCGATTGGTTTGGCATGGATGGAGTGGTTTTGGGGCGCGGCTGCGCGGAGCTGGAGAATGGCAAGACGGCGCGTTCGTCGATGGGTGGCTTGTTTCACTTGCCGGTGGCGGTCGGGGTGGAGTTGGTCGAGGCGGTCCAGGCCTTGCAGGCAAGGGGTATCCAGGTTTTCACGACGGAGCTGGACGAGGCGGCGGTTTCGCTGTCGGACTTCGATTTTCCGGAGCGCTGCGCGATCGTGGTAGGGAACGAGGCGCGGGGAGTTTCGCCTGCGGTTTCGGCGGTA
Organism: Pelagicoccus sp. SDUM812005; assembly: GCF_031127875.1. Taxonomy (GTDB): domain Bacteria; phylum Verrucomicrobiota; class Verrucomicrobiia; order Opitutales; family Opitutaceae; genus Pelagicoccus. Next base: position 52,627 of record NZ_JARXIA010000011.1, read on the forward strand.
GCGGACGGAAAGCTGTTCGCACCGCGGTTCGGGCGGGGGGAGTCTTTGAACGCGGCGGCGGCGGCTTCGGTTTTTTTGGCGAAGTGGCGGGTGTAGGTTTGAGGACTGGGCGGGAGATCTTGGGAATCGGGGATTGATTGTTTTTTCGGGGCGCTTTGGATGGGCGGCTTATGAATTGGATCTCCGATATCGAAGAGGCTTTGGCGAAACGTGCGGCCGAAGGGAAGCGTCTGTTGATGATTTTCAAGGGCAATGGCGACTGGTGCAAGTGGTGCAACGCCTTGGACGGAGTGCTGAAGGAGAGCGATGCCTTGGACAAGTATTTGGAGAGCGAGGGGATCTTGGGCGCCAAGATCTTGATCCCTCGCAAGGCGGAGGACGAGGAGGGGATTCGGGAGCGTTTCGGGATCACGGGAATTCCGTTCCTGGTGTTCTACTCGGCGGAAGGCACCGTGGAGGGCACGACCGAGTTTATCGACGACGGGGATGCTTCGAGCTACGTGCAGTGGATCGAGAGCGTGGACTCGAGCGCCTTTTAGGAGCGGCTCGCAAGGCCGGTCGGCTTGCCGCGCGAAATTTGAAAAGCCCGAATCTCAGGTGAGATTCGGGCTTTTTGGTGAGCGGGCGAAAGTTGGTTACGCAAATAAAAGCGAACGTTGTGTCGCTTTTGCGCGCATTGGGTGCGGGTACCGGTTGGCGGTGGGCTAGTTGAGCTTGAAGGCGCGGAAGGTGTTTTCGTAGCGGACGACGACTTGGCGTTTGTCGATGCGGACGATCTGGGCGCCGTTTACGGTGTCGCCGACGCGTCGGATCTGGCCGTTGACGCTGGCGAGGGGGCGCTCGGAATTGTAGAAGATGCCGGCCAGCTCGATGGCGGGAAAGGTGTCGCGGGGGGAAGGAAGCTGGGGCTTGGGAAGTTCAGCCGCGGGCTCGGCGAGCGCTGGGGAAGGGATGGGAGCGGTGTCGGTTAGCTGGAGCGCTGGCTCTGGCTGTTCGGCTGCTTGAGGTTCGGCGGAAGGCGCGTCGTCTTCTGCTTGGGCGTCGAAGATTTCTTGCAGGGCGTCTTCGGTTTGGCTGATTCCGGAGAAGTCGCGGGCTTTATCCAGGGCGCTCTTGGCTAGAGGTTCCTCGGTTTGGATGAAGGCTTCTTCGGTGGAGTCGACGGTATCTATGGTATTGAGAATGTAGATACCGAAGGTAGCGAGGGCGGCGCAGGCCGCCAAGGCGAGGAAAGGCGTCTTGGTGTTTTTCTTTTGTCCGGCTGGGGCGGCGTCTTGGAGGGCGCTGGCCTTGGCGGATTGGGGCGCTGCAGGGGCGCTTTTTGAGGCGGTGTCGGCTTCTTGGGCTTTGAGGGAGAGGGCTGCGGCGGCTTTGGCGGGGGGCGTTTTGCCGGAGGTGACGTCGAGCCAGTCTTCCCAGGAGTCGGCTCTGCCGATTTCGAGGAGGAAATCTTGGCTGGGGGTGGAGCTGGGGTGGTCGGCCCGCTGGCGGTGGTGGACGATGGCGTTGGCTACGTGCACGGCTGCGAGGGCGGAGAAGGATTTTCCGAAGGAATTGACGGGGTCGTGGTGGAGGGCGACGGCTTCGGTGAGGTTGGTGGGCATGCCCCAACGAGCGAGCACGTAGGCGCCGGTTTCGGCGTGGTTGCAGCCGAGGACTTGGGTCTCGACCTCGATCTGGGGAATGGATTTTTCGAGGGCTAGTTCGCGGGCTTGGGCGAAGGCTTCGGGGGCTGCGTTGAGGAGCACCAGCTTGCCGATGTCGTGCATGAGCCCGGCGGTGTAGGCTTCCTCCGCGGCTTTTTCGTTGCGGGTCTCGTAGTGGGCGATGCGGCGAGCGGCGACGGCGACGGACATGCTATGGTGCCAGAGCTCGTCGGTGATGGCCTTTTGGTCTGCGGTGCCGCCGATGGAGTTGAAGACTTGGATGGCGAGCACGAGGTTTTTGACGCAGTCGGTGCCGAGGATGTTGATGGTTTCCGCGATGTTGCCGATCTTTTCGTCGAAGCCGTAGAAGGAGGAGTTGACGGTTTGCAGGACCTTGGCGGAGATGGCGAGGTCGCCGGCGATGGCTTGGGCGATGGATTCGGTGTCGGCGTGGCGGGAGTTGAGGGCGCTTACGACCTTGAGATAAATCGGGGGAAGGCTGGGGAATTCGCCCATTTGGGCGACCAGTTCCTTGATGCGGGGATTGCCGAGCCAGTTGTCGATGGCGACGCAGCGCTGGATTTCGGATATGAGGCGGGGGGCGGGGCAAGGGCTGGGTAGGTATTGGAAGGAGGCGCCGAAGGTGGACTCGAGCTGAGGCTTGTCGGCTTCGGTGGCGGTGATGAAGCGTTGGGCGTCGGGGGCGATGGCTTCGAGTTGGGCGAGGATTTCGGCTCCCTTTCCGTCGGCGAGGGCGAGGGCGGCGATGATCACGTCGGGCGTGTTTTCCTGGGCGGCTTGGAGGCCTTGCGCTGCGGAGTCCGCGTAGTCGATGCGCCACTGGCTGGCTTTGGGGGCGAGGGCGTCGCGGTAGTTTTGTAGGGCTTGGGCGGCTTCGTCGACGATGAGGATGCGAGTAGTCATGGAGGGTGCCGTTGGCGTAGGGTGATTTAAGAGTTGGAGGTGCGGGCTCGTGGTTCCGCTATTTGGGAGTCGGCTAGGAAGCGGGGGGCTTGAGGAGGGCGCGGAGCTTTGGCTGGGGCTTGGGTGGATGTACTCAAGCGGGGCGATGCGCGTGCGTGAGTCTTACCCATTCGGATTAGGGTTGGCGGACGCTGGGGGAGGCTGCAGCGTGGTGGGATGGCGCGGATGTACCAATACGAAGGCTTGGAAGCGGAGCTTTACGACAGCTTGGACGAGTTGAGTGATTTTGATGATCTCGCATTTTACCGGTGGTTCGTCGACTTGGTGGAGGGTCCGGTCTTGGACCTCGGCTGCGGAACGGGACGGGTGTTGCTTCCGCTGGCCGAGAGCGGGAGGGAAGTCGTGGGCTTGGATGGCTCCCAGGCGATGCTGGACTTGTGCGCGGCCGGACTGGCGGAAAGGGGGGCGAGCGCGGAGCTGGTGCGGGGCGATATGCGGGACTTCGACCTGGGGGAGAAGCGTTTTGGGGCGATTCTGATTCCGGGCTTTAGCATTCAGATGTTGCTGGAGGGGGCGGATGTGGACGCCTGCTTGGCGTGTTGCCGCCGGCATTTGAGGGAGGATGGGCTGCTGATCGTGCCGACTCATATGCCTTGGGAAATGATTTGGGAGGGGCGGGACGAATGTCCGTTGGAGGAGCGCAAGCGGGTGGAGCTGGAGGAGGAAGGACAGCGTTTGGTGGCGTACCAGGGCTGGAGAATCGATGCGATGGGGCAGCGGCTTTCCTTGGCGAACCGCTTCGAGCGCTTGGATGGGAGCGGGAACTTGCTGGAGGTGGAGGAAAAGGAGATGACGATCCGGTGGCACCTTCCGCATGAGATGATGGTAAGGCTCGGCGAGGCGGGCTTTTCGGACGTGTCGGTTTACGGCGACTTCGAGTTCGAGCCTCCGGAGGCGGATAGCGAATCGGTGGTGTATTTGGCCCGTGTTTAGAGCGGTAGCTGGCTGGGGCGGTACGTCCTAGCCGCAACTCGTAGAAGAATTCTTAGTGATCCGTCTTAAGGCGGAAGAGTGCAGGTCGATTGATTTTTAAGTGCAGCTTTCTGACGTAAACACGCTCTCGATTCATGAACTCAACCAACCTGACTGAATTCCAAGTGCCTCTAAGCCTCGATGCGGCTGCCGATCCTTTCGAGTATGAGGGAGCGGATTTGGAGGCTATGGAGGTGGCGGAGAACTATCCGAAATGGATCGTAGAAGAGTTTTCCCCGTACTTGAAAGGGGACATTGCGGACGTGGGAGCGGGTTGCGGAAATTTCTCTCGTTACTTGCTGCGGGCCAATATCGACTCGATTCATGCCTTCGAGCCCTCCTCGAAGATGCACGGTCTTTTAGAGAGGCGCTTTGAAAATGAGGCCCGTCTCGAGTCTGTTAACGCCTACGTTGTAGATGTGGCCGACCGCTACAGCGAACGGTTTGATGCGGTGGTCTACAATAATGTGATGGAGCATGTAGAAAACGACACTGCTGAGCTCGAAGCGGTTTATCGTATGCTGAAGCCCGGCGGCTGCGTTTTGATCTACGTTCCGGCATTGCAGTGGCTCTACAGTGACTTTGATCGTAGCCTTGGGCATTTCAGGCGATATGACAAGGCGAGCGGTAGCGAGCTCTTGTTGGGTACTGGGTTTACTGTAGAGCGTATTAAATATGCCGACGTGCTGGGGGTCCTGCCTTGGTTCCTAATGATGAAGATCATGGGGAAAAAACTGACCAAGGGGAGCGTGGGCCTCTACGATCGTCTTGGCGTTCCTGTGACGCGAATGCTCGAGAAGGTGGTGCCTATGCCTATTGGCAAGAACCTCGTACTCGTGGGCCGCAAGGCGCTCTCGAACTAATGGTGCAGTCGCTATAGCAGTGATTTCATCCAGATGTCTGTCTCTTCTTGGTTGGGAGTTTTGAGCTGGGTGCTGCTGGTTTTGTCCGAATTAAATCGGTCCTGTTCTTCTGCTGAAGCAACCTTGCCCAAGTCGATGTCTGTAACACGGCTAATGCGAGTAAAGTTATAGAGTGAGAAGGAGTTTTCGGCGACTGTCTCGAGCTCTACGGCAGGGCCTAGATCGTTGCTGCGGAGGTGGTGGGATACGAGATTATCGCCCTCGAATTCCAGAAGAAAGTTTTCTAGCACGAATATTTCTCGATAGGTTTTGAACTCTCTTTGCTTGGCCAACTTTTCGAGAGAGAGCTTCGCTCTGCTAGTGTGGATAGCATTGTAATGTTCGTTTTCGAAGACAAGAGGCATCGGGCTAATGAAGAGGTATTGGCCTGGCGGTAGTTCTTCGGCGAAGGTGAGCGCCCAATCGATTCGCTTTTGCAAGGTGTTCGAGTCTTTGTATCGAGGATTCGCATACTGTTTGGAGGCGTAAAGACCGGTCGCTGCCATGAGCGTGTAGCAGAGGTAGGCAGACTTCTTGGATGCAATATGAATTCGGCCGAGTAACAGGCTACCTGCGATGATGAAGCAGATGGTGAGGGGCAGGGCGAGACGGGAGACGATAGGGTCGTCGAATTTTCCGTAGAAGAAGAAGGCGTGAATGAGGCACAGAGGTATTAGATACAGCAAAAAAATCAGGAGAGCTAAACGTGCAGGTTGACCCTTGTAGAGTTCGCTGAAGCGAGTGCCCGAGAAGGCGAAAATGATCAGCAAGCCTGCGGCTCCCAAAAATCCAATGAATGGAGATCCTGGGTACAAGTCGCTCGGTATGAAGAGGAATTTGAATGCACTCTGTAGGTTAGGGCTTATGTGTTCCACAGAAAAGAGCGTGCCGCTTTCCATCGCGTATTGGTAACGTTCCGGGTTTTCCGCTACTGCTCGTTGTTGCCAAATGAGGGGAATGAAGAAAATAGGGGCAAAGCAAGTAACCCAGGATAGGGATATTTGCTTTTGTCTTACCCAATTGGCTAGGATCAGGACGGCGATCGGAATAGCGACTAGCACGGTCTCGTAACGTACTTGGGAAGCCAATACGCCGACGAATGCGAGGCTCCCGAGCTTTTGTGCATCGGGTTCTTCCCAATAGCGAATGCCGCATAGGACTGCTAGTAGGACACAGACGACGTTCAGGATATCAAACCCGCTACCACTGGAATTAATGGCGATCAGTGGTGTGAAGCAGGCAAGTCCGATAGCGATGAGCGCAGGCCTCAGGGATGAAATCTTTTGCACAATGACGCCGATCAAGAGCAGGAGCAGAAAAGTCAGGACGGCATTGAGGTAGAATCCGTTGGAAGAGCTGTAGCCTAGGATGTCATGGGTCAGGGAGAGTAGGAAGGGGAAGAGGAGGGGGCGTTTGTCCAACAGTTCGAGGCGGGAAAAGCTATAGAGAGGAGATTCGCTGATTACGGGGACGTGATACTGATGAAGATTCATCGACACGTTCGTCAGCACGTACTCGTCGAAAGCGATTTTGAATCCGCCGCCGTGACGGGTGTAGAGATAAACGCTAGCGAGTGTGCAAACGATAAGGAGTATTTGGGAATTTCTCCTCTTCGTCCAGTTTAGGAGGGGGCGCCAGTAGGTGTGAAGGAGTACGGCCAATGAGACGCCTGTAAGGAGGGCGATGTTCAGGTATCCAAAATTGATGAACAAGTTGGGCGTGTTCTCCGCGGATGGGTAGAAGAGCGCGAAGAGAAGAGATGCGGTCGCAATGAGTATGAGCGCGATGAGCCTGATGATCATAGGATGTAGGGTTCTCCGAGAGTAGCGTTGACTGAACTTTCGCAAACGAAAAAAAACCATGCCGACCGTGCGGCATGGTTTTCGAAAATTCGACTGTTAAGTTGGGTCGGAACCTAACTTACTTGGACTGACCTTCGGCAGTGAAGACGATTGCAGCCGTTAGCTGAGGGTGGCTGATGGTGAAGTCGCTATCGATACCGAGCTCTGTGCCAGTGATGGTGTATCCAGTGCCGAGGCGGCGAATGTATGGAGTGAGTGCAGAAGCGACAGTACCAGTCGTGGAGTTGTAGGAGTGAGTTACAGTGGTCACGTTGTTTTCGAGCATGTACTGCTGAGCGGCAGAAGCGAGCTGGCGAGCATCATTCTCAACTGCGGATTCGCGGGAGTCTTGGCGGACCTTCTGGAAGGCTGGGATAGCCATGGCTGCGAGGAGGCCGATGATGACCACCACGATCATAATTTCTACGAGTGTGAAACCTTTTTTGGATGTGTTCTTATGCATAATGATATTTTCCTAAGTTTGAATGTTCGGTTGATGAATTTGGATACGAACACTTAGGAATACGGCAGGTCGGAAAGGGCTCTTTAACAGTTTGAACGGCTTTCTAGGGAAAACTTGGAACCTTTGGGTCGTTTACGTTTATTTTGAAATTAACCGTTTGTCTTTTCGCGTTTCACGCACTCCGAATAGAGCTGGCCACCTAGTTTGCATGAGTAAGTTTTTCCTATCGTCCTTCCTTTTCCTCCTAGCGTTCTCCCAGAGTTGGGCGAAATCGCCGCAGGTGCAGGTCATTCTAGATAATGGTGACAGCCTTTCGGGCGCCCTGCTCGACGAGAGCGAATCCGAGCTAAAGCTCTCGGTCGACTATTTGGGGGAGATTTCCTTGCCGCGCGACCGGGTCGCCGAAGTGGTTCGGAAGGCGAAGGGCAAAGAGGAGCGTCCCGCCGGCGAGGCGATCGCTGAGACGAAAATCGCTCCCGTACCGGAAAAGCCTCGCGTGGTGAAGGACGTGCCGGCGCCAGCAAAGGTAGCCCAGGGCGGACCTGCGGAGGCTGAGGAGCCGGAGCGGAAGAGGAGCTTGATGTACCGGTTATTCGCGACCTTGGGCGGGGTCGGTGGAATTGAGATCTTGCCGGAATGGGAGAAGAACGTGCAGCTAGGCTTGAACTCGAGCTCGGGCCGCAAGGAGCAGTCTACCCAGAACTACCGTTTCGACATGCAGCGGAAGTTCGAGTCGAGCCGGATCAACATTAAGGCGGAGTACGCTTACGGAGACGCGAACGGTTCGAAGAACCGCGATCGCTTGAGCTCGAGCTATCGGTGGCGGAAGGATATCGGCCCGGGCGTCTTCTACGAATCGGAGTCGGACTACTACAGCGACCAGATCAAGCTGATCGATGCCAACGTGGAGCAGAAGCTGGGCTTGGGGACGCGATTCCTGGACCAGAAGGATTCGACCTTGTCGGCCGGCTTGGGCGCCAGCGGGCGTTGGCGCAGCTTTCCTTCCAAGGAAGACGAGGTCGCCTACCTGGTGAACGTTTTCCAGGACTGGGACTACCGCATGTCGGAGAGGGTTCGGGTGAAGCAGGACTTCAAGTTTGCCATGCCCTTGGAGGACACGGACGGCTACGAGGTCAATTTCTCCGCCGCGTTGACGAGCTCGGTGAGCAAGTCGGTCAAGTTTTCCGTCCGCTACGAGTTGGGCTTCGACAATTCCCTTGCGGAGGAGTTGCGGGAAGACCGCCGCTTCATCAGCTCGCTCGGCTACGCCTTCTAACGGGGTCGAGGCTTGCCGCTTTATTTCGAGGCGAGCAGCTTTTCGACGTCGACGGGGACCGCGTCCTTCCAGAGGGCTTCGAGCTTGTAGGTCTCGCGGGTCTCTTCGGAGAAGAGGTGCACCATGATGTCGAAGGCGTCCACGACGGCCCAGCCGCTGAAGTCGCCTTCGTCCACGCCGAGGATCTTGACCTTGTGGTCCTTGAGGGCCTTGTCCAGGTCGCGGCGCAGGGCCCTGAGGTGAGGCTCGGCGAGGCCGGATGCGAGCACCAAGTAGTTTGTGATGGAGGATGTCTCCCGTACGTCGAGGGCTACGATGTTCTCCGCCTTGGCGTTGTCCAAGGTCTTGCAGCAAAGGGCTAGCAGCTCTTCGCCTTTCAGTTCTACGTTTGATTTGGTGCTCATGTTTTTTTTGCCTCTAAGAATAGAGATTTTCGGCCTTGATGTAATCAAAGACATTCGCTGGCAAGAAGTACTTGGCGGAGCGGCCCGATTTAAGGCGTTCGCGGATTTCCGTGGAGCTGATCTCCAGTTGCCGGCCTTTGCCGTTGAGGATGCGGGTGTGGGAAGGGAGGTCGGGGTCGGCTTGGCTGCTGGATCCGGGGCGCTGGAAGGCGATGAAGCTGACGAGCTTGGCCAGGGTGTCGATGTCTCGCCAGTGGTGGAGCTGGGCGATTTGGTCGGCTCCGAGGATCCAGAACAGCTCGGCGCTTTTGTGCTCTTCGCTTAGGATCTTGGCAGTGCGGACGGAATAGCTGGTGGACTCGAATCGGTAGTCTACGTCGGAGCAGGCGAAGCGGGCTTCGCCTTCGGTGGCGATTTCGACCATCTTCATCCGTTGCTGGGGCGTCGTTTCGGGGGCGTTGCTCTTTAGGGGAGCTTGGAAGGCCGGCACGAAGAGGACGCGGTCCAGCTCGAATTGCTCGCAGGCGTCCAGCGCTATGATGAGGTGTCCGTTGTGGATGGGGTCGAAGCTGCCGCCGATGATGCCTATTCTTTCGCTCACAGGGTGAAGCTCTTCTCTAAATAGAGAGGGTGTCAATAGCCTCTCGAGCCTGCGGGTTCCAAGCTCCTCTCCGACTCGAGCTCGGCGAGGTGGCTTCTCAGGGCGAGCAAGGCTCGCTTTTCGCGCTGGAAAATCTGCTGGCGCGAGATGCCGGCCCGTTGCGCGATTTGGGCGAGGGATTGGCAATGGGGGGAGTCGCCCAGCCCAAAGCGGCTATCTACGACTTCCCGCTGTTTCGCGGTGAGCTTGGAGAGCGCCTGTCGCAGCTGGTCGCCTTCGTCCGAGCGCATGGCGACTTGCTGAGGGCAACTTTCGGGTTCCGAAGCGAGGTTAGGGTCGAGCTCGCCAGCGGAAGGGATGGGGGAATCGAGCTGCAAGGTTCCTTCTCGAATCGCTTTTTCGAGGATAGGATTCGCCCCCGGCTGTCCACGGAAGCTTTGCGATATTAGGTTGAGGGGGGCTTTGACCGGGAGGCGTTGCTCCATGGCGAAGTTGCGGACGCGCCTCTTGATCCACTGGCAAGCGTAGGCCGCGAAATTCTCGCTCGGTTCGATGCGGTCGATGGCTTCCAGTAGCGCGAGGCGGGCCTCCTGGCAGGCGTCCTCCGCGAGCGAAGGAGCGCTGCAGTGGGCGCGGGCTCCTTCGCTCGCGAGGTTCTGGAACTGGCAAAACAGTTGGCTTTGCGATTCCTTGTATTGCTCGTAACGGGCGCAGATCCGGATCAGCACTGCCTGTTGCAGGGCTTGCCATTCCGGATTGCTGGGTCTGCCGAAGTCGCTGCGGCCTTGGTAACGCGTGGCTCCCCAGAGTCGGGCGAGCCGCTTCGCTTCCGCGTGGCTGGGGGTGGGGAGCTCTCGCTGTAAGGCGTGGCGCAGGAGCGCCTGCTTCTGTTCGAGGGGCAAGGACCGCAAGGCGCTGCGCTGGCTGATGCCCTGGCGTTGTCCTTTGAAGCCCAGCTCTTGGGAGATGCAGGCCAAGCTCTCTTCCCAGAGCGGGTGGGCGAGCATCCAGTCGAGACCGGCTCGAAAGCGGGCGACCTGATGGGCCGCGGAGCTCGGCGACTGGGCTGGGGCTAGACTCTCGGTTCGCTTGGGCATTTCGGGTTCGATGGCGACAGGCGCAAGTTTCGCGCTCGAGGCAGCTTTTAGCAAGAAAGCAGTTTTCGAGCAGCTCGGGCGGAAATTGCCCAAGCGCAGGCTTGTTTTCTAGGAGCAAGTCTGCTGCATTCCCGACTTCCAACCATGCCCTGGTGGCGGAATCGGTAGACGCAGCGGACTTAAAATCCGCTGTCCGCAAGGACGTGTGGGTTCGAGTCCCACCCTGGGCACCAATTGGGGGAAAGAGCGAAAGGTGAATTGCGCGAAGACCTTTCCGGACGAGGACCCCTGCGAGCTGTCGGCTATGCGGACGGCGGTGGGAGCGAGGGGGCTGCTGGAGGCGTTGGAGCGGTGGTTTGGAGAGCTTTGCTGGTATAAAATGTATTAAATATACTTTTGTATGTATTTTGGGAGCTTTTCCGCTTGTTGTCTGATCCGGGCTTTGCAGGATGGTGCCTGATCATGCTGCTTGAGGTACGAGACCTGAACATTCGTTTCAACAGCCGCCACTCGAAAGTCGATGCGGTTCGAGGGATCTCGTTTTCTTTGGAGCGGGGCAAGACCTTAGCGATCGTGGGCGAGAGCGGCAGTGGCAAGAGTGTCACTTCGATGTCTTTGTCGCGGCTTTTGCCGCCGGCTCCCAAGTGCGTGGTGGAGGGGCAGGCGCTGTTGGACGGGGTTAACTTGCTGGAGTTGCCGGAGCGCCAGCTGCGCAAGGTCCGCGGGAAGCGGATCGCCTACGTCTTCCAGGAGCCGTCGACTTCGTTGAATCCATATTTCACGGTAGGAGCCCAGATCGCGGAGGCCCTCAAGTTTCACCGGGCGGATGTGGATGATTTTAGATCGGAAAGCGTTCGTCTTTTGGAGAAGGTTGGCATCCGGGATGCTGGTTCTCGCTTCAATGACTATCCCCATCAAATGAGCGGCGGCATGAAGCAGCGCGTTGTGATTGCCATGGCTCTGGCTTGCCAACCGGACATCTTGGTGGCGGACGAGCCGACGACGGCGTTGGACGTGACGATCGAGGCGCAGATAATGGATTTACTGCGGGAGCTGCGTGACAAGGAGGGCATGGCGATCATTTTGATCACCCACAACTTTGGGATTGTGGACGGCTTTGCGGACGAGGTCGCTGTTATGTACCGCGGAAAGATCGTGGAGCAAGGAGAGACTGCGGAAGTGCTCGCGTCGCCGAAACATGAATACACGAAGGCTTTGATCCGTTGCATTCCGCGTCTGGGGGTTAAGCAGGATCGTTTGCCGGTGGTCGATTATGCGGCGGTTGCTGAGGAGGAGGCATCGCATGCCTGATGTTTCCATTGTTCCTCCGTTGTTGAAGGTAACGGATTTGAGCGTTAGCTATCAAACCTCGAAGGCTGGCTTATTTGGCAAGGGGGGCTCGTTTCGGGCGGTCCAGGGCGCTAGCTTCAGTGTCCAGCGAGGCCAGACGGTGGGACTGGTCGGGGAGAGCGGTAGCGGCAAGAGCACGATCGGTAAGGCTATACTGAAGCTGATTCCAACGGAGTCGGGGAAAATTGAATACGACGGTGTGGACATAACGGATCTTTCGGAGCGAGCGTTCTTGCCGTTTCGCAAGCGGATCCAGACCATATTCCAAGACCCGTACGCGTCCTTGAATCCGAGGTTGGCGGTGGGAGCGATTGTCGCGGAGCCGCTGATCGTGCACGAGCCTGAGCTGAATCGTTCGCAGCGTGAGGAGCGTGTGGCGGAGTTGCTTGAGAAGGTCGGGCTGCCGGCGGATGCGATGCGGCGTTACCCGCATCAATTCAGCGGAGGGCAGCGCCAGCGAATTTGCATCGCTCGCGCTCTGAGCAGTCGCCCGGAGTTCATCATTTGCGACGAGTGCGTGAGCGCTCTGGACGTGAGCGTGCAGGCGCAAATCGTGAACCTTTTGCAGGACCTGCAGGATGAGTTTTCGATCACGTACCTTTTTATCGCTCACGACCTTGCGGTGGTTGAGCATATGAGCCATCATGTGCTGGTGATGCAGAACGGTAGCATCGTCGAACAGGGAGATGCTGAATCGATCTACTCAAATCCACAATCTGAATACACAAGTAAACTCTTGGCCGCAGTACCTAAGATGCCAAGCGTTGCCCGATAAGTTTGTTGTCAAAACGAAACTGCCAGCCGTCTAAAATGTGCTGGCTAACCCGAAAGAGAAACCAAAATGGATACGCAAAGTACCGACCTAGTAACACAAATCGGATTCGATCCGAACACCTGCGAGAATGTCTTCGACGCCAAGAATCAAGTGGAATACTTGAACTTGAAGTTGCGCTCTCGCGGGTTGCCCATCTTCGGCAATGCCGAGGATTTTCCCCTCTTGAAGCTCGGAGACTCTCTCTTGAAGAGCGTCGAGGAGAAGAATCGCTTGCTCAAGGACTACCTCTGTCCGGCGGACCAGCGCGTGCAGGATTATTTGGAATCTCTTTTCGAGCCTTTGGGACTGGAGCATCGTGTATGGCTGCCTTCCAATAATCTCGTTTTGGAACGCCATGGCATGGCGCGTGCCTTGTCGATCCCGCCGGATTCGGACAAGTTCGAGTCCGACATTATTAGCAGCTTCCGTGTAAAGCAGGGCGTTTGCCATAATCCTCGTAGTGACCGTCGCACTACAAAGGGAGTTTTCCACGTGACTGAAGGCGGCTTGCCGGTACCTTTCGATAAGAAGCAGGTGCCTCTGAAGACTTTCGCGAAGCTTCTCGAAGTGGCACTGCAGCCGCCGGAGGGCTTGTTGGAGTTGCCGTTTACGGCGAACCAGGAGGAGAAGGCTCGCACTTTCGTCTCCATCATGCTGCGTCCGATCGTTCAGCCGGAAGTTCCCGGCGTGACGGAGGAGAAGCGCATGGAAGTTCGTTTCTTTGCCCCGGGCAATATGACGAGCAACCTCGATTTCGTAGAGTCGATCTTTGGCAACGCTGGGGATCCGTTCCTGTCCGAAAACGACGCTGGCCTGGACGTGAAGCATTGGTCGGGACACACTGGTTGTGTGATTTTGGCTCCGCATTTGATCCGCTGCAAGAAGAAGGATCTCGGGTTGCCTCACGTCTCGGAAGCGACGGAGCGCCAGAAGCGCGACGGGATGTGCTACGAGTCGGAAGACGAACTCTACAACGATGGCGGCGCCTTCAAGATCACTTCGCGCGACAGTCGCGGAGTGGTGGTGACTTTGATCGCCGACAACTACTTCGGCTATTGCAAGAAGGAGGTTAAGACGCAGATCTCCTATGCGTCGAATCTGCTAGGCAACGTGGAGGAAGAGCATGCGGGTGGCGCCTTGGCGTTCGCCAGTTACGATCTCGGCGAGGAGTTTCAGCTCCAGAAGTCGAAGAACTACGAGGAGCATACTTTCGATGAAGTGGTTGCTCGCTTGGGCGACCGTATCGATGTGAAGCCCGAGGGCTACGCCGTCGATAAAAAGTATCCAAGTATTTACTACATTCCGCAACGAGCGGTGTTTCGTCTGCAAGACCAGCGGATCAGCTGGGAAGTGAACGGGGAAACGCGTCAATTGCAGCTGCAGCCGGACTGTACTTACATCTTGCCCGGAGGTTATAAGGTGCAGATGAAGCAGCCGATGGCAGGGCGTCGTTGGCGCTTGCTCGGCACTAGCGCGGTGGGAACCTACTGCCATAAGCCTTGTACGGTATCGGGCGGCGGAAAGTCGGAAATTTCGAAGCTCCTTACGGATGCTATCGTAGCGGGACCGGTCTTCACCGCGGATCTGAAAAAGGATTTCGACCAAGTCGAAGCAATCGTAAGCAAGGACTACAGCACGCGTTTCAAGAGCCCTGACAAAACGGATGATCGTCCGCTGCTGAGCATGAAGCGTTCGCTAGGGTCTGTGATTCAGCTCCTGTCGCCATCGTCTGTATTCACAGATGAATACAATGAATGGTTGAAGGGGATTCCGGGCTACGTCATCGACATCGTGCTGGTGGTAAAGCGTTTCTATAAGGAAGACTGGGGGGCTGGTTGGCGTGACCGTTTCAGTGTCGATATCGTTAACGGCGCTCCTGGAAACGAGCTTAAGTACCGCGACCAGAAGCTGATTTCGCAGTACCTTCGTGTCGGTTTCGAGGAGGACGGTTCTTGGCGCGTGTTCAGTTTGCGCAAGGACTTCTACCCAGCTTCGAAAATTCAAACGGAAGACGATATCTCTTCTTCGGTGGTGGTTCCAGCCAAGCATTTGAAGGGGCTCGACAAGGGAGCGGTCGGTTATTCCTCGCTCAAGTTCATCGTGAACTGCGAGTATCGCCTCTTCCAGCGTCCGGACGAAGCGATCCATCGCGGTTACGACAAAACGACGGAACGGGATTTTGCTCGCGAAAACATGTTCTTTTCGAACTATGAGCCGCTTGATCGCGCGACAACGCGCGAGCTTGCGAAGGACGCGATTCGCTTCGGTCAATTCACCGAGCCAATGCAGAAGGTCTTGTCCGACTTCAACAAGGGCACAGAGCCGGACTATGCGATCGACTCCTCCCATCCGCGTTTGGTGGACGGCGTGTTCACGAAGAATCCCCGCTACTTGCAGAATCGTCTCGATCTGGAGGACGAGCAGAGCGTTTACGTAGCGGAGGTGGGGGCGCGCTTGTACCGTCGTCTTGAAAAAGAGGATACGGTGCACTTCCCGGTAAACTGCGTGTTGCCCGGGCGTCGCAACAACCCTCCCGCGGATGGCATCCGCGCTTTGGCTCCATTCGGTCCGGTTCACTTCCAGGAGCTTCCGGAAGCGTTCATGGATTTCGTGGCGAGTCTCACGGGCAAGTCCCCATCGACTACGGGCGCAGGCTCGGAAGGGGCGCTGACGAAGGGGCCGTTCAATGCGCTGCTGCCGATCGTCGATCTGAACAATGCTTTGGTGTCCTTCATCGTAACGGGGTACGAGTGCTTCATCTCGTCGGCGGGTTGCGTGGGACCGAACTTCCGCGTCGACCACGACATCAGCTTGCTCGTGCCTGAGCTCTGGAGTCGCATGCGTCCGGAAGAGCGCAAGTCCAGGTACTTGATCAAGAAGGGATTTTTGGAAGCGTGCGAGGATTTCGAATACGAAGGAGAGAAGGTCGAGGCCAGTCGTTTGGGATATCGCATTACTAGCGATTTCGTCCAATCGATTGGCGGTCGCGTGTTCTCCAACCCGCGCTCTGTCTTTCCGGAATTCGTGCTCAAGCCAGAGTTGCAGTCGATGGACGCCTATGTGGACGGCATCAAGAACATCGTGGAAACGCAGCGCAGCGTAGCTCTCAACTACTTCGCGGATGGATCTATCGATGATGCTTGTCCTCCGCTCAAGGCGCTCTTGCACGTGATGGCGTATGGCGAGTTCGAGGGCATGAGCTACCAGGACGAGGCCTTCCGCAAGTTGTTCACGTACGAAGCGATGATCGAGAGCGACTGGTACAAGGCGCGCCTCGATACGAAGCAGAAGGTGGACATCGCGCTTTGGGAACGTCACGCGGCCTACCTGAAGGACTACCTCGCCTCGGATCGCAACACCGGCATGGCCGAGCGGATCAAGGCGGAAAAGATCCAGTCAGCGATCGCCCGACGTTTGGAAACCTTCCGTTCTCCGGAGTACCGGAAAAACCTGGAAGGTTGCATTGGCGCGGATCCAAGCTTGCACGGTTAGGGCACCGGCTGCTGAGAATTAGCTTATTTGGAACGAACGCCAGCTTTTCGAAGCTGGCGTTTTTTCGGGGGCTGCGGCGGCTTGTATCCTAAATATGGATCGTGGCTTCGCTGTAGAGTTGGGCTTGGCCGCTAATCAAGACGCGGTCGCCGGCCAATTGGCAGCGGAGCTCGCCGCCTCGGGGACTGATTTGGCGGGCCCGCAGGGTGGTCTTTCCTAGTCGCTTGGCCCAGTAGGGCGTCAGGATGCAGTGGGCGGAGCCGGTGACCGGGTCTTCGTTTATCCCGTCTGCGGGCGCGAAGAAGCGGGAGATGAAGTCGTGTTGTTCTCCCGGGGCGGATACGATGACGTTTGAGCCTTTGGTTTTCGAGAGCAGGGCGAAATCGGGCTCGAGGGCGGCCACGATCTCTTGGGATGGGAAGAGGGCGAGGGAGAAGGCCGATTGGTGGAACTCGATGGGATGGGCGCCGAAGGCGTTTAGGAACCAGTTGGGAGTGGGAGCCGCTTGGGGAGGTTGCGAGGGGAAGTCGAGGGTATAGGAATTTCCGTCGCAGTCGACCGCAAGCGGGCCGCTTTTCGATTCGAAGGTGATGCGAAGAGAGTTCTCGCCGAAGCGTTCGCGTAGGGCGAAGGCGCTGGCGAGGGTTGCGTGTCCGCAGAGGGGGACTTCGACGGCGGGGGTGAACCAGCGAATCTTGTAGGCGCCGGGCCCGGTTTTTAGAAGGAAGGCAGTTTCGGCGATATTGTTTTGAGCGGCGATGGCTTGGAGGGTGGCGTCCTCGAGCCAGTCGTCGAGCAGGGTGACGGCAGCGGGGTTGCCGGAGAAGGGTTGGGAGGCGAAGGCGTTTACGGTGATGAGCGGCAGTTTCATGTTGGAGCGGATTGCGTCTTACAGCGAAGGAGGCGCCTGACCGGAGGTCAAGAAGGTTGCGTTGGGGGCTTAAACTGCTTGGATGGAGGCAATGGTTAAGAGACTTGTTGTCCTGTTGTTGCTCGTATCTGGAATCGTTTTGGTGGGATGCGGCCCCAAGTCGCAATCCGGCGGAGAGGCTCCGAAGGTTTTCATTTTCGCTCGCGGAAGCGACGCTCAGAAGCTGGATCCGGCGGATATCGACGATGGCGAGTCGGTGAACACCTTGACGCAAATTTGCGAGGGCTTGGTTCGCTTCAAAAGCGGGACCTTGGAAATCGAACCGTGGTTAGCGGAATCGTATTCAGTATCTCCTGACGGATTGGTTTATCGTTTCAATATCCGAGAGGGAGTACGCTTTCACGATGGGACGCCGCTCGACGCGGAAGCGGCCGCTTATTCTTTCCAACGGCAGATGGACGAAGCGCATCCGGCTCACCTGCCAGAGGCGGCCTTTTCTTACTGGAGCTACCTGTACCAGGACGTGGTCGCGGTGGAGGCGGTCGAACCGATGGTGCTGGAGATTCGGCTTTCGCAGGCGAACGCAGCCATGCTCCGCTCGCTCGCTATTTTCCCGGCTTGGTTGATCAGTCCGAAATCCTTGGAGCGGTATGGAAGCGAGATGCAGCGGAACCCGATCGGCACGGGACCTTATCGCTTGTTGGAGTGGCG
Organism: Pelagicoccus sp. SDUM812005; assembly: GCF_031127875.1. Taxonomy (GTDB): domain Bacteria; phylum Verrucomicrobiota; class Verrucomicrobiia; order Opitutales; family Opitutaceae; genus Pelagicoccus. Next base: position 70,051 of record NZ_JARXIA010000011.1, read on the forward strand.
CCGTAACGAGGCGATTATCTTGGAGCGAAATCCCGACTATTGGGCGGAAGAGCCGGCCTTCGAGCGATTGGTGCTCAAGGTGGTGCCGGACAATACGACTCGCTTGCTGCAGCTGAAGTCGGGAGCGATCCATGGCATGGACGGGCTTCAGCCGACCGAGGTGGCGGCATTGAAGGAGGACCCGTCCCTAACGGTGTACGAAGATGCGGGACTGAACGTGGGCTATATGGCCTTGAACCTTGATCGCGAGCGCTTGAGCCACTTGGACTTGCGGCGGGCGATCGCTCTGGGAATCGACAAGGAGGCTTTCGCTACGGTGGCCTTGGAGGGGGCGGGACGTCCGGCGAGCTATCCTTTGCCCAAAGGGTTTCTTGGGTATCCAGATATTGAGGACGCAAAGGTTTACGATTTGGAGGCGGCGCGTCGCTTAGCGGCGCCTTTTAAGCGTTCGTTCGAGGAAAAGCCTTTGGAGATTTTGGTGATGAATGCTCCGCGTCCGTACCTGCCCGATCCGGTCACGGCAGCGACTTTCGTGAAGTCGCAGATCGAGGCTATCGGGATTCCGGCCAAGGTAGTGGCGTTGGACTTCAAGACGCAGCTCGACCGGCTGCGCAACGGGGACTTCGAAACGGCCTTGATCGGCTGGGTGGGGGACAATGGCGATACGGACAATTTCCTGAGCGTCTTTTTCGGGAGCTGGGCTGCGGAAAAGGGGACGGCGACCAACTATAGCTTTTATCGCAATCCGGAGATGGATGAGTTGCTTTTGTCGGCCCGCAGGGCCATCGAGCCGGAGGAGCGGGCTCGACTGTACGAGAAGGCTTTGGCCCTTTGGAAGCGGGACGTGCCGTTGGTGCCGCTCTGCCACGGCGACAATATCGTGGTGCTGAGTTCTCAATTCGAGGGCTTCAGGTTGCAGAAGATCGGCGACCTGCGCCTGAGCGAAGTGCGCCCGAGAGCGAAGTAGCCGGCGGAGCGTTTTCGGAATCGTGTAAGGCGGGGGAGGGGGTAGTAGTTTCAGGCGTGTCGGTGGCTTTGCTCAGAAAAATTCCTTTCTTCCTGGCTCTCTACTTTTTTGCGAGCTTGGCGATCTTTGCGGCGATCGATGCGATTCCAGGAGATCCCGTCGCTCTGCGCTTTGGCAAGATGGTGGATGCGGAGCGGGTGGCGCTGGAGCGTGAGCGGCTCGGTCTGGATCGCACTTTCGTCGAGCGCTTCCTGTTGTCTCAAAAGCGTTTCGTTTCGGGGGATTGGGGAAAGAGCTTGAGTAGTGCCCGAGCCACTACGGAGGATTTTCGGGCGTTTATGCCGGCGACCTTGGAATTGAGCCTATGCGCGATGGCCATTGGGGTATTGGTGGGATTGAGCGTGGCGTTGACGGGAGCGTTGGGGACGCATCCTTGGGTGGCTCGCTTGGCGAACGCTATTGGTGCGATCGGCTTGGTCGTACCCATTTTTTGGATCGGGATTTTGCTTTTGGTGGTCGGTTCGCTGTGGTTGGGTTGGTTTCCGATGGGCGGACGGTTCGATATGGCAGCGATCCAGCCGGATCGGGTGACGGGGTTCCTTTTTCTGGATACGTTGTTGGCGGGCGACTTGACGGCATTCGGGGTGGGCGTTCGGTATATCGCCTTGCCGGCCTTGTGCTTGTCGGTCTTTCCGGCGGCGAGCGTGGCCTCGGTGACTTGGGCTCGCTTGCAGGAGCCGGAGCTGCAGGCCTTTATCGTGGCCTTGCGTTCGCGGGGATTCGGAACGGCACGAATCTTGTGGAAGCATTTGCTACGGGTTTCGGCGGGACCGACGATCACGGTGATCGGCACTTCGTTTGGGGCGCTTTTGGGCGGCGCGTTTTTGACCGAGACGGTTTTTTCCTGGCCGGGGATCGGGCGTTATCTGGTGACCGCGATTTTGGAGCGTGATGTTTTCGTGGCTCAGAACCTTCTGACCTTCTTGGTGCTTTTGGTGGTCATGGTTGCCTTCGTGTCGGACTTGGTGGTGCTGCGTCTCGATCCGAGGAAGGGGGGCGACGCATGAGGGAGGGGCGCTGGATCAACGGAGTGGTGCTAGGAGCTCTGGCGGCGCTTTTGCTGGGCACGCTTTGGACGCCTTACGATCCTTACGAGCAGGCGTTTTTCGATTTGCGGATCAGCGGCTCGAGCGGGGCGCATTGGTTGGGGGTGGATCGTCTGGGGCAAGACTACTTGAGCCGGATTTGGCGAGGGGCCGGGAACTCGATCCTGTTCGCTTTTCTGGGCAGCGCGGCGGCCTTGCTGGTTTCGGCTTTGCTGCTTGGCTTGGAGCGGCTGGGCGGAGCGGCGGTGGGGAAGTCGGTGCGGGGCTTGGTTTCGTTTGGCATCGCGATGCCGGCGATCTTCGTGGGGCTGTTGGTGGTGACCTTTATGGAGCGAGGCGCGGCGGCCTTGACCATTGCGATCGGGGTGGCGGGGGTGCCGTTCGGATTTCGGCAGTTGCGAGTGCTGTGGAGCGAGCTCAATGCCACGGCCTACGTGGAAGCGAGCCGGGCGGTGGGCGGCTCGGTTTGGCATCGGTTTTGGTTTACGATTTGGCCGAATTTGTGGCCGCAGCTGTTGGGGCTGTGGAAGCTGGTTTTCGCTTTCGCTTTGCTGGAGCTTAGCGCCTTGACGTTTCTGGGGCTTGCGGGGGATCCGAACTGGGCGGAGCTGGGGACTTTGTTGAGGGAGGGGCAGAAGTTGCTGCTGAACAGTCCGGCTTTCGTGATTTGGCCGGGAGTGGCTCTGTGTTCGGTGCTAGGGATGGTGCAGCTGTTGCGGTAGCGGTTGCTGGGCATTCGCGTTAGGGAAGACGAAAAAGCCCATCCGTTTCGGGATGGGCTGGTGAAAGTTTGAGGGTCGAAGCGAAGTCTTAGCGTCCGCCGCCGGTGTAGTAGTTGAGGCGTTGGAGCAGGGCGTTGGCTTCGGGGGGGAGCTCGAACCAGTCGCTGAGCACGATCTCGGGCATGTTGTAGTCGGTGTTGTAGAAGGACTGGGTGGCTCGGTTGTCGGGGGAGACCCAGCCGGCCTTCACGGCGACGCCTGCGAAGAGGCCCTTTTTGTTGGAGTAGACGAGGATCTTGGCGTTCTTGTAGTCGATGCTGGAGCGCGATTCGCGGGAGCTGGCGAGCGGTCCGGCCACGGCAGCGGCATCGGCCCCGAAATCGAAGCGTCCGGTGTAGGCCTTGCGCACGGTGTCGAGGTCCATGATGACGTAGACGGCGTCGAATTCCTTGACGCCGAGCTGGAGTCCGATGTTGGCGCCGCCGGTGCGAACGAAGGCGGGGACGCCCCATTCTTGGGTGATGGGGTTCTTGGCGATGAGGATGCCGTTGCCGGCGTGGCCGCCGATCATGAATCCGCCGCGGTAGTTGAGGGTGAAGATGATGCCTTGGGCGTCTTGCAGGATGTCGGCGGGGATGGCGGTGGCAGGGTCTGCCATGATTTCCTCGAGCACGTATTCGCCGGAGACGATGCGGTCGACGAGTTTTTCGCGCTTGGGGGCGGCGTTGGTGGAGGCCGCGAAAAGGACGAAGCCTAGGCAGGCAAGTGCGATCCGATTGATTTGCTTCATAACTATATGTAGGATTGGCGCTTGGGTAAGAGGTTCCTTTTGCAGCGCGTTGCCGTTGATTGGAAGCGATTATTTGAGGGGGCTCTCGGATTTTGCAACAGAAGATATGGAGGAGGCTTGCTGGGCGGAGTCGCTCGGCTCGAGGCAGCTTGCGGGGGGATTTGGCGACTAAAGGATTGTTTTGAGGCGTGGGTATGGTTTCTTAGCGCCCTGCATGTCACGAAGTGATAGATCTTTTTATCGCGTATCCCGTCGCTGGATCGCGGATCTGATGGAACGGCTAGCCTTGAGCCAAAGGAGCCGTTTCAACGTTTTGGCTATCTTGATCGGCGTTTTGAGCGGGCTGAGCGCGGTGGCCTTCCACCAGTCCATCCATTGGGCGGAGGACAATTGGATCTATCGGGTGAGCCAGATCCCCGGGTGGTTGGGAGTGCTGGCCTTGATTTTCCTCCCGGCTTTGGGCGGGCTGGTGGTCGGCTTTCTGATCAAGCACTGGGCGCCGGAAGCGGCGGGGAGCGGCATCCCTCAGGTGAAGGCTGCCTATTTCCTGAAGTTTGGACGGATCCGCTTCCGGGCGGCGTTGGGCAAGTTTTTGTTGGGGACGGCATCGATCGGCACGGGAGCGAGCCTCGGGCGGGAGGGGCCGACGGTTCACTTGTCGGCGGCCATCGCCTCTTGGGTGGGGCGTTGGTTCGGACTGGCTCCGCGTCAGATCATGGCCTTGATCCCCTTGGGGTGCGCGGGCGGCATCGCGGCGGCTTTCAACACGCCTCTGGCGGCGATCGTTTTCGCGATCGAGGAGATTATGGGGGACATGAAGCACAAGGCCTTCGCGGGGATCGTGATGGTGGCGGTGATCGCGGCGGTGATCGAGCGCTCTTTGCTCGGCACGGACGCGATGTTCCAAGTGCCGTTCCACCCGGATCACATGTCGGGCATGAGCTTGGCGATGAGCGTGGTGCTTGGCGTCTTGGCGGGGTTCGTTTCCCACGTTTTCGTGGAATGCCTGTTGCGGGCTCGCGAGCGAGTGAAGCTGGTGCGCGGGCGCTTCAGCTGGATGATGCCGGGTTTGGGCGGATTGCTTACGGGCTGCGTCGGGGCTTTGGTGTATAAGAATCTTGGGCACATGGGCGTGTTCGGGATCGGTTACTTGGATCTTTCTTCGGCCTTGGCGGGCAGCTTGGGCTTAGGCGTGCTGTTGGCTTTGTTCGTGGGGAAGTTTTTGGCTACGATCTTTTCGTACTCCAGCGGCGGTTCGGGGGGGATTTTCGCCCCGACGCTTTTTATCGGCGCCATGTTGGGCGGAGCGGTGGGAGTGTTGGCCGAAATGGCTACGCACGAGGCGGGTTTGTTGCCGCACGTCTTGGCTTTGGTGGGAATGGGTGCTCTCTTTGCGGGAGTGATTCGCGCTCCGGTGACTTCCATCCTTATCATCTTCGAGCTGACCCGGGACTATAACCTGATCCTGCCGATCATGCTCGCGAACCTGATCTCCTACGCGATTGCGACCAAGTTGCGGGAAGTGCCGATCTACGAGGCATTGTTGCTTCAGGACGGAATCAATCTGCGCAAGTTTCCGATTTTGCGTCCGAGTCAAGGTTGGCAAAACATGCCTGTGGGATCCATCATGACGAACACAGTTCACACCTTGCGGGCGGACATGTCGCTGGAGGATGCGTGGGCGAAGATTAAGGGAGAAGGCTTTAAAGTGTATCCAGTTGTTGACGACGAGATGCACTACGTCGGTTTGGTTCACCGCAAGGGAGTTAAGATTGTTAGCGCCGAGTCTCCGAAGAAGCAGGTGCAGGACATCTTCATTTCGAAGTCCTTCCCTAAGGTGTATCCAGATACTAAGATACGCGAGGCGGCTAAGCAGTTTGTGAATACGGAGTGGATTGCTCTACCGGTGATCAGCCGCTTGGACCAGGGACGCGTGGTCGGAGTGGTGACCTTGCACGATATTACGCGGCAGCAGTTCTTGCAGGAAACGAAGGGCGACTAACAAAGCGAATTTGAGATGAAGAAGGAAAACGTTTGGAAGCGTGGCGGCGGCGATAAGCCGAAGGCCTCAACTGCAGGGCGGCGTACGCCTTGGGTAGAGATAAAGACATTCACTTTCCACCCGACGATTTACAAGTCGATGCTGGGGAAGGTTTCGGCGGATGCGCTCGCGGGCGATATCGTAACGGTCTACGATCGCAAGGGAGAGATCTTTGGAACGGGGCTGTACAATGGTAAGGCTCGCGTGCCTTTGCGCATGTACCGGCATGGCGAGGACGCTTTCGGCGAGGAGGACTTTCTGGGGTTGATCGACCGAGCGATCGAGCTGCGTCGCGGTACGATGGGCTTGGATGCGAGCACGGAGGCCTATCGGGTGATCCACTCCGATGGGGATGGGTTGAGCGGCTTGGTGGTGGATAAGCTCGGTTCCGTATTGAGCGTTCAAGTACACTCGTACGGAGTGTACCAGCGTCTCGCCGAATGGATTCCTTACTTGAAGGAGAAGCTCGAGGCGACGGAGGCGATCGTGGAAGTGGACCAGAAGATCGCGGACCTGGAGGGGATTCGCATCGACGAAAGCCTGTCGGACGACATCCGCTTCATGAAGTTCGAGGAGCATGGGATTCGCTACGAAGCGGATTTCCGGGATGGTCATAAGACCGGATTCTTTTGCGACCAGCGCGACAACCGAAAGCGTTTCGGGGAGTTCGCGAAGGGCAAGGACGTGCTCGACGTTTGTTGCTACACGGGAGGCTTCGCCTTGAACGCGGCGGTGAGCGGCGGCGCGTCGGAGGTGACGGCGGTGGACCTTGATGAGAAGGCGATCGCCCAAGGAAAGCGCAACGCGAATTTGAACGGGCAGGCCCGCGTGAACTGGACGCATTGCGACGCGTTTTCCTTCATGCGGCAGATGCAGCGCAACGGGCGGCAATGGGACTTGGTCAACCTAGATCCGCCGAAGTTGATCTTCAGCAAGGAGCAGCAGGCGGAAGGGATGAAGAAATACGAGGACTTGAACCAGCTGGCTTGTACCTTGGTGAAGCCCGGCGGGGTGATGGCGACTTACTCCTGTTCGGGCCAGCTATCGGCTGAGGAGTTCGAGAGCATGGCGATTCGCTCGGCCCATCGGGCGGGGCGTCGCTTGCAGATTTTGGACCGGACGGGCGCGGGCGGGGATCACCCCGTGATGTCGAATTGTCCGGAGAGCCGTTACCTGAAGGCGATTTGGTCGATCGTCTGGTAGTGGATCGAACCGTGCCTAGAGCCCGTGAAGTTGCTCCCAGCGGCAGCACATTCTCGCAGCGACTCGGTGGACGGTTTCTCCATCGAGGGGCTTGGCTACGATCTCCACGGGGACGGGCCCGAGCGCGTCGGATATCGTCTCGAGGGCTTCCGGGGGATTGCTGCTGGTGATCGCGAAGATGATTCTTGGGTTGGCTTCCTGGAGAAGCTTGATGGTCTCGGTACCGTCTAGGTTTCCGGTCTTGAGATCGATAAAGGCGACTTGGATGGGCCGGTTTCCGGTGGCTCGCTTGCTGGCGATCTGGACTGCGGAATTGCCTTCGTCGGCGTGCAGGATGCTGAAGTTTCGAGTGTCGGCGAAGTCGAGGACGAGCGATTCGTCGGCGTTGCCGCTAGCGGTGGCGATTTCGGTTTCGTCCGGCTGGAGGTAAAGGTCGAAGCTCGCGTGGATCGATGGTTCTTCGTTGACGACGATGATGTTCCGGTAGCGGGCGCCCGGCATGGTCGGATCTGATAGGATCATGGGGATGGGGTTTAAGGGGTTGAGGGAAACGATTGGCTTGCGGAGACCAGCCGATCGATGGGGGTACTCTATTGTTCGGACGAATTGTCGAGCGCTTAACAATAAGCGGTGAAAAAGAGGGAGGCAGGGGCAGGCGCGCGATTTCTCGGTAGGGGGAAGGGTTTCCGTTTGGGAATTGGGGCGACGGTGACGCAGGTGTTCGTTCTGACTCTCTCGAAGAGTCTCGACAAACGGCGGAAGCTGCGCACTCGTTTTTTCCCTTATGGCTACCAAGGTAAACAAAATCTCCCGCGGAAACGTCATCGAATACGAGAAGCAGCCCTGCTTGGTGATCGAATGTAAAATCGTTGCTCCGCCAAACATGTCCGCTCTCTGCCAGATGCAGCTCAAGAATCTCAAGACTGGCAAAGTCATCCACAACCGCACGAACGTGGGAGATTCCTACGAGGTATTGCACAAGGAGATCAAGGATCTGGAGTACTCTTATCCGAACGGGGACATGTACGCGTTCATGGATCTGGAGACCTACGAGACGATTGAGATTTCCCAGGAGGTCGTTGGGGACGCCAAGGACTTTCTGATCGAAGGCAAGAGCTACCAGATCTTCTTCGTGGACGGCAACGCCTTGGGCGTGGAGCTTCCGTCTTCCATCGAGATGAAGGTTATCGAGGCGCCGGAAGCGGTTCGTGGAGATACCTCTGGAAACGTGCAGAAAACAGTGGTGCTCGAAACGGGCATCGAGGTGCGGACTCCGATCTTCATCAAGGAAGGCGAGATCATCAAGATCCGCCCTGAGGACAAGAGCTACCAAGGCCGGGCCTAGCGAGTTTGTCTCTCTATCCTAAATAAACTTTTAAAACGCCAAGTCTGCTCGTCAGGGTTGGCGTTTTTCGTTTCAGGAGTTTCCCTAGCAGGTCGAAGCCTAGCGCGAGCGCGAGGGAATCGTTTATTCCGTCGCGACCCAGGAAACCATGGATTACAACCGGAGCCAGTCGAAGTCACCGATCTTCGTTAGAAGCGTATTGCAGTGGACTGCGGTCTCAGTTTTAGCGATTGGGGTCCTCTGGGCATCGAACGCGACCCGCCAGGCGATGCGACGGGCGGATTTGAATAAGCTGGTCAAACTGCAGGAGGAAGCGGTTTTGCTGGAGGCGAATGCGATCCGGTACCGCCTCGAGGCGGAAACCTTGTCCTCCTTTTATCTGATCACGAGTCTGGGCGCCTACATTTCTATCAATCCGGAGATGTCGCAGGAGGAGTTCAGCCGTTTCGCGGCGACGATCTTCGACGCGAAGCCCGGCTTGGTTAACATCGCGGCGGCCCCGGATCTGGTGATCCGTTACGTTTACCCGATGGAAGGGAATGAGGCGGCTCTCGGGCTCGACTACATGCGCACGCCCACGCAGCGGCAAGCGGCTCTGGCGGTCAAGGATAGCGGTGAGCCGGTCATCGCAGGTCCCTTGGAATTGGTGCAGGGCGGGATTGCCGTCATCGGGCGTTTCCCCGTTTACGACCGCTCCGGCTTCTGGGGCATCGTATCGACTCCGATCTACTTGAACCAGCTCTTGCGAGATGCGGGAGTGTTCGACGAAGAGCTGTCGATCGAAACGGCGATCCGAGGCAAGGATGGCAAGGGGGCTCAGGGAGAGGTCTTCTGGGGCGATCCGGAGTTGTTTTTGGATCACTCCCTGCGAATTCCGATCCAGCTCTTCTCGGGCACTTGGCAACTGGGCGCTCGACCTAAGATGGGCTGGGCGAAGGAAGCCCCGAACGGGAAGTGGATCGACCTCTTCGTTTGGTTGGCGGCGGGCCTCGTTATCGTGATAAGCGTCCTTTTGAATGCCTACGTGCTACGCTTGGTGAAGGGCCGGGAGGTCGAGGCGAGCGTCAGCCGAGCGAAGTCGCGTTTCCTTGCAACGATGAGCCACGAGATCCGCACTCCGCTCAATGGTATCTCCGGAGTGGCTCACCTGCTGGAGATGGAGGACCTCGACGAGGAGCAACGCGAATTGACTGGCACGATCATCAGTTCGGCGGAGGCCCTTAACGGTTTGCTGTCGGATATTCTCAATCTCAGCAAGCTGGAGCAAGGGGGCTTTTCGACGCGACCGGAGCAGGTGGTCTTGAGCGACATTTTCGATCCGATTCGCGGTCTGCTTAAGGTAGAGGCCGAGCGAAAGTCGATCGTCTTGCATTGGGGGGAGGTTCCTGCCGATTGCCGGACGCTTGTGCTCGATCCGCTGGTATTGCGGCAGGTCGTTTGGAACCTTGCGAGCAACGCGGTCAAGTTTACCAAGGAAGGAGAGGTGCGCGTATCCTTCGAGACCTTCCACAGCGAGCGTCGCCGCTCTCGGATTTTGCGTATTGTAATCCAGGATACGGGCGTCGGAATCGATCGCTCCCGTCACGAAGCTGTATTCGAAGATTTCGTACAGGAAGACGATAGTACGACTCGAGAGTTCGGCGGAACGGGGCTGGGACTGGCCATCGTAAAGCGTTTGCTGGTCGGCGTGGGCGGATCCATCTCGCTTAAGAGCGAGAAGGGGAAGGGCAGCGTCTTTACCGTTGAATTGCCGGTTTCGTCCTGAGCTTTCGAAGCTTGCTACGGGTAGCGGGCTTTGTGGGCGGCCGACACTTTCACGTATTTGGCGGCCCAGCTTTTTATTTTGGCTTGTTCGTCTTCGGTGAGGGCTCGCTTCACTTTGGCGGGGGCGCCCATGACCATGCTGCCGGGTGGGATGATGGTGCGGGGCGTGACGAGCGAACCGGCGCCGACGATGGAGTTGTGCCCGATCACGGAGCCGTCTAGCACGGTGGCGCCCATGCCGATGAGGCATTCGTCCTCTATCGTGCAGGCGTGGATGATGGCGCCGTGGCCGATGGTGACGTCCTTGCCGATCTCGACGGGAAAGTCGTCGGCGAGGTGGACGATGGTGCCGTCTTGCACGTTTGAGCGATCGCCGACTTGGATGTAGTTGATATCTCCGCGCAGGACGCAGGCGGGCCAGACGCTGGCGTTCTCGCCTAGCCGCACGTCGCCGATGACGGTGGCTTCCTTGGCGACGTAAGCGCTGGCGGGGACTTGCGGGTCCTTTGCGAGGAAGGTTTCGAATTGTTCTTCGAGGGTCATGTAAGTGCGAAGATGCGTTTGGCGTTGTCTGCGGTGATGGCGGTTTGCTCGCGGGCGCTGAGTTCGCTGTTGTGAAGCTCTGCGAGGGGCGTGGCGAAGTCGGGGGCGCGTTTGTCGCGAGGGAAAACGCGCAGTGGGTAGTCGGTGCCGAAGAGGACTTTCTGGCTACCCACCTTGTCGCAAAATTCTCGATACACGGGGGGCTTGTAGAGGAGGGGACAGGCGGCGGTATCGAAGGCGATGTTGTCGGGAATTTGCTCTTCGCTGCGCAATGGTTCGCAGCCGCCGAGATGGGCGAAGACGAACTGTACGCGTGGGTGGGCTCGAGCTAGCGCTAGAAGTTCGCGGTAGGGGGTATCTATTTTTCCCGGGTAGTCGTGGGTGGTGGGGTCGGTCACGTGAAAATTGGCGGCGACTCCGTATTCAGCCGCGAGCTCGAGGGCATGGGCGAGGGTGGGGTCGTCGTAGCGATAGCCTTGGGCAGGGGGATTGAGTTCCCCGAACCCTTTGAAGCCGGCATCGAAGGCCCGTCGCAATAGCTCGATGGCAGCTGTTTCTCCCTTCGCGTTGAAAGGAGCGAAGCAGGCGAGGCGGTCCGGGTGTCGCTGCTGCCAATCGAGCTGCCAGGATAGGTTCTCTAGGCAAGTGTCGTGGTTTTCCCAATACCAAGCGAGCAGGATGGCTTTTTCGATGCCTGCTTCATCCATGTCGCTCAGCAGTTCGTCTACGGTTTTCCAGGTTTGGAGGGATCTGCCGCGAGGCGGTTGAACGCAACTGAGCCAATAGGCCTCTCCCCGTGGCTTAGCCCAGCTGGAGGGATCCAGGTAGACGCTAGGCGGGTAGAGGTGGATATGGCTGTCGATGGCCATCTGGGTGCTAGCGCTTGGCTCTCTCGCGCATGAGGTCGAGACTTTGGCGGACGAGCGAGCCCATGGACCCGCAGGCAAGGAAATCGTCGCACTTGTAGTGGGCGGCGAGCTCTTCGCGCAGCTGTCGGACGTTTTCGAAGGGCGCCAAGGTATCTTGGGACATGCTGTCGAGCAGGGCTCTCAGGCGCTGGCTGATGGCGTCCATGCGCCGGGAGATGAGGGCGTGCTCTTCGCGTTGGTATTGGCGAGCGGTTTTTGTATCGATATGGCTGGTACAGAACTCGACGAGCGGGTTGTTTTCCTTGAAGAACTGCGGTAGGTAGAAGTTTTTGCGTCCGTCGTAGGTTTGCTGGTCGAAATCCATGGAGCGGATACGGATTTGCGTTTCCTCGAAATCGGGGGTGATGCCGACTACGAAGTTGTAGGGGCGCATGTCTCCGAGCAGGCGGACGAAGCAGCGTTCGTTGAACTTGATAAGCTCCTTCGCGATACGGATCGCTTTGAGGCGAGGGCTTTCCATCCAGTCGTCGATGAAGATGTCGCCCGGGAGGCCGACCACGTGCTCTTCGACAAGGGTGTCGCCGTCGGAGAGGAAGAACATGCGGTTTGGGGAAAGGAGGTGTTCCAGCTCGAGTCCGTAGACGCGGGAGGCGTCGGCTTTTTTGACGTAGAAGTAGTCTTGGTTGTCGTTGCGCGAATTGACGATGCGGACGCGGAAAGGTTTTGAGTTTCCGAAGACGCAGTAGTCGATGCGGTCGACATAGAGGTGCTCCATTACGGATTCGTCGCCGCCGGCCTTGAGGATGGCGTAGACGCGTTTGAGGCCTTCGTTGAGCTTCTTCATGATGAAGGGCTCGTAGATCAATGTTTCCCAGAGGGTGTCTTCGCCTTTCGAGTCGTAGAGCGGGGCTCCCATTTGGAAGCGCTCGAGCTGGTTGTAGCGGATGGGCAGGCTGTGTTCGCGATTGAAGTCGGTCAAATAGTAGCGAAGAGAATCGCTAATGGGGATCGACGGTTTGCGGATGGTTTTAGTGACCCGTCGCCGTCCTTTGGCATTGGGAGGTTCTAGGAAATCTTTCGGGTCTTCGCTTGCTGACACAGTGTTCTGGTTGAGGTTCTTTTCGAAGGATAGTCCGAGGCTGAGATGTCACAAGGGCAAAGCCGAGATCCGCCCTTATTTCTGGATCACGGAGTCGCCTGATGCCAGAGCCGCTCGAGGGGGCTGGGTTCGTCCGTGGAAGGGAACCAGGGCTTGCGGTCGCAGTAGTGAAGCAGGCGGCAGGTTTCGAGTCCGCTGGCGTCGGAGTAGTCTTTCTTGATCAAGTTGTATTCGGCGGGGAGGAGGCCGAGATCGATGCCGTGGGCGTGTATCCATTTATTGATGATCCCTTGGTCCCCGGAGTTGTAGCCGCTGCGGCCCGGATTGGAGCGGGCTATCTCTTTGAGTTGCTCGATGGTGGCGCTGCCTTGGAGGATGCGATGAATGGAGAGGACGCCGCTGTTGATCTCGTTGGGATGGCCTTTGTAGCCGCGGGTTTTCCTGAAGCCGGTGTCGCGGGCGGCTAGGAGAGACGGCCGAGAAGTGGGATAGAGGGCGGGAGCGTTTCGCAAGCAAAGGATGTCGCTATCGAGGAAGATGTTTCGCTCGTAACCGAAGTCGCGAAAGGCTTCGAACTTGTAGAAGGTTTCCGCGTGCCGCTTGGAGCGGCTTTTCTTGTAAGGGGAGATGTCTGCGTAGGAATCGGTGTCGATTAGGATGCGTTCTTTCGCGAGGGCCTTGAGTTGCGGGTCTTGCAGGGCGAGCGTGTCGCGGCTCAGGGCGATGACGGGAAAGGGCGGATTTCGCTGTTGCCAGGAAGCGATGGTCCGCAAGGTACCCGGGAGGTAGAGCGTGTCGGTGAGGAGGACGAGGCAGTGTCGAGGCATCGCGGGATGCTAGTGAATACGCAGGGAGCGGAGGCGGTTGAGAGCAGCGGCGAGTTCTTGGAGGCGGATTTGGGCGAGATCTCCGGGCCCGAGGGCGGAGAGGCGTTGGGTGTTGGCGAGTTCCAAGGTGCGCTGTAGAGCGACGGGGAGCAGGTGTTCTTCGAATAGCCGCTGCTCGGAGGCGTAGAGCAAGGCAGAGCCGATGGCTTTGGCCTGGGAGGAGTCTACGATTTGCGGGATGAGGGAGAGGTCGATCTCGTCTTCGCCAAAGGTGATGGAGCGGGCGTCGCGCGTCTTGACGCGGCTGCGACCGGGGCGGCCTCTGCTGGAAGTGTATGGATCGATGGATACGGGATCTGCCTTTCGTTTGGAAGCCTCGGGGCTGGTGGCGATGGTCGAAGGATCCAGTTTTTGTTGGATGATGCTTCCGTCGCAGAGGGCTTTGGCTTCTTGGGTCAGGTCGTGGGGGATGTAGTTGTCGAGAGCGATGACATGGTCGGCGGGCTCGAAGTAATCGCCCGACCCGCCGAGTACGATCACGGTGGATACGCCGCAGTCTTCGTAGAGGGAGCGGACGCGTTGGACGAAGGGGGTGATGGGCTCTTTCTCTTTGGCGATCAGCTGCTGCATGCGAGCGTCGCGGATGAGGAGGTTGGTCGCGGAGATGTCCTCGTCGAGCAGGAGGGTTTTGGCGCCTGTCTCTAGGGCTTCGATGATGGAGGCAGCTTGGGAGGAGGAGCCGGATGCGTTTTCGGTTGAGAAATTGGAGGAGTCCTTGCCGCCGGGGAGTTGGCCGATGAAGGGCGTGAGGTCGACGGAGGCAACGGAGCGACCGTCTTCGGCCCGGACTTTAGTGGTGTCGGCGCGGGCGACGACGCGCTCTCGGCCGTCTTGGGGCCGGTGGTTGTAGACGCCGCGTTCGAGGGCTGAGAGAAGGGTGGACTTGCCGTGGTAGCCGCCGCCGACGATGAGGGTTACGCCTTCCGGTATAGCCATTCCGGATACGTTCCCGGCGTGAGGGAGCTCGAAGGTTTGCCGAAACGATTCAGGAGACTGGAAAGGAACTGCGTTCGGCATGGGACGTTCGTCGATGCCGGAGGCTCGGGGCAGGATCGCTCCGTCCGCTACGAAGGCGACCAGCTTTCTCTCCGCTAGGAGGGAGCGCAGGGTGTCCGCATCTTCGGCGGTGTCGGCGAAGGCGGCGACGGCTTGGGCGTCGAGGTGGTCGTAGCAGAGAGCGTCTTCCACGATGTCGGGGAGCTGCTTGATGAGGAGCTCCTTGGCGGAGCGGCCGCGGATGCGACGCCCGTTGGCGGGGAGTCCCACGGAGAAGCGGACGACGGTTTCCGAAGGGCCGATCTCGACGCAGCTGCGGGCCAGCATTTCTTGGCCAGGGGTGTCGATGGAGATGAGTCCGGACTTGCCGGAGCCGCTGTGGGAGGAGGCTTGGCGGCAGGCTCTTGAGAAGGCGAGAGCGAGGTAGTTCTCGGTGCCGGTTCGGCGAGAGGGGTTGCTGAAGAGGTCTGTGGGAAGTTCGGACTCTTGGTGGGAGATGATTATGGAGAGGCGCGAGGGAGAGGCGAAGGGATCGCCTTGGACCTTATCGATGCTGAGGTCGAAGAACTCGAAGTCGTAGCGTCCGCGGATGTCTTTGTAGGCTGGATACGGGCGTCCGTCGATGCGTTCGAGAGTGCGGGAAAGATCGGTTTTGTGCTGCATGGTCACTGTTCGGGAAAGATTTTCTGGAGGGCCGCTTTGGTGAGTTCAATTCGGGCGGAGCCAAAGTCTTCGCCTGGTGAGGAGGAGTCGAGTACTGTCGCGAAAAAGAGGATACGTCCTTCCTTTTCAGCCCAGCCACCCCACCAACCGATGTTGCGGTTTTCAGGAAGAACGGCCCAGCCGGTTTTGGCGTGATAGGTGGTGTCGCCTTCGCTGGGGCTGCGCATCATGGATTTGACGGATTCCATGGCATGGGAGCTGAACGGGAGTTCGTTTTGGTAGAGTTTGCGCAGGAATTCGATTTGTTCGCGAGGCGATATGCGGAGGGCTCCGGTGAGCCAGAATTGGGTGATGCCACCTGAGATATCTTGGTTGCCGTAGGGGATGGAATCGAGGGCGGCCTGCATGCGTTCGGCTCCGATCTCTTTGACGATGGCTTGGTAGTGGGGGACGGAAGAGATGCGGAAGGCGTCGCGGAAATCGAGGTCGCGGTTGGTCTCGCGGCGACCCCGTTCGATGCCGTCCCACTTGAGTCGCGTATCGGCGTGAGGGACGACGCCGGTCTGCAGGGCGACTTGGGTGCTTAGGATCTTGAAGGTAGATGCGGGGATGAAGCGTTCGTCCGCGATATCGGGATGGCTGGCGAAGTAGGTGTCTTGGGCGAGGTCGTAGATAAGCAGGGTGCCGCGGTAGCCGCTTTCGTCGAGGAGGGCTTGAGCGTCGGGGCGCTTGGCTATCGGCTCGGTCGCGGCATGGAGGTTGACGAAAGCCAGGAAGCCGAGGCAGGCAAGGAGGTGCTTCATGCGGGATTTTTTCGTTCGTAGGAGAAGATGAATTGTTGGGCGAAGCCGGCGAGGGGGCCGTAGTGGACGCGTCCGAACTGGGAGAGCTGCGGTGGAGTCCATCCTGAGAGGGCGTAGCGTTTTTCGAGGACCTTGATGATCCAAGTGTCCACGGGGAAGGCTTCGAGCTTGGCGGCTCCGAAGAGCAGGGCGCAGTCGGCTATCTTTTCGCCGACGCCGGGGAGGGTGACGAGCTGGGCTTTGGCCTCGGGGTAGGGAGCTGCTTCGATTTGGGCGAGCAGCTGGGGAGAGGAGGCGAGCAGGTCGGCGGTCTTTTTTATGTTTTTGGCGCGGAAGCCGAGACCCAGGGCGCGGAGCTCAGCTTCGCTGGCGGCGGCGAGCTGTTCCCATGTAGGGAGAGCGTGGATACCGGGGATGATTTCGTTTCCGAGGCTTTTTGCCATGCGTTCGCACATGACTTTTATTTGGGGAATCTGCTTGGTGGCAGAGCAGAGGAAGCAGAGGACGGCTTCGGGAAAGGGTTGCTTCAGGATGCGGAGGCCGGGGTAGGCGAGCAGGGCTTTGTGAAGGTGGGGATCGCTCCGCCAGGGGAGGGAGTCGACGGCTGCCTCCCAATCGAAGTCGGCGCGGAGGTAGGTGGCGAGCGCTGCGGGGGTGGATTTGTTTCCGCGAGGGGTCGAAACGTGTAAGGTGGTCGTATCGTAGAATCGGATACGTGCGGCGTGTTGGCCCCAAATCCCTTGCCAGCAAGATTCGGCGGGGAGGAAGTTCCAGCGGAAGGCTTGGCCGCCGTTCAGGGTTTCAGCGAGGGTTTGCTCGGTGAAGGGCGTGGTGAGGGGAAGCGGTTTCCAAGAGGACCAATTGAGCATGTGTGGACGCGGGCTAACGTTCCGCGCGACGGGGTTTACTCGGACCAGAGGAAGCTTTGGGCGGACTCTAGCGGGGCGCCGGAGGCGTCGAGCAGTTCGATCTTCCAGGCGACGGGGTGCTGGCTTTCGCTTGCCCATTCGGCGCCGGTGAAGCCGACGAGGATGCGTTTCTTTTTCAGGTCGTTGGTGGAAAGGGCGAAGGAGTCGATTTCCTGGGTGCCTTTGCGCACGAACTGGACGCGGACTTGCGCGACGCGCGAGAGGGTGGAGCGGTCGTCTGCGAGCAGCGAGATGTAGAAGCCGTCGCGGCTGGACTCGTCGCTGCGAAAGACGGCGTAGCGACCGTCGCTGTGCTTGCCGGTTAGGTATTCGGAAACGCGCTTGAAGGAGTCGGCGTCGCGGTGCTCAGTGGAGATGACGGCGAGCTCGGCGTGGGTGGTGGCAGCGAGCGCGAGCAGGGTTAGGAGAGCGAAGAGTTGTTTCATTGGGAAAAGGTTGTTTGTAAGGTCGGCGGGGAGAGGGACGGGCAGTAAAGCCCGCGCTCTACAGGGGGCTACCAGCCGTAGTTGCGGCGGATGCGGATGGGCTCGAATAGGTCGGTGGAGATTTCTTGGAGGAATCGGCTGGGATTTAGGAACATGCTGGGGCCGCCTTTGGTATTCATCTTTGGATACAGAACGTAGAGCTCGTCGCGGGCTCGGGTGACGGCGACGTAGAAGAGGCGGCGTTCCTCCTCGGTGTCGCCGACGTCGATGGAGCGGCGGGTGGGAAAGAATCCGTCTGCGGCGCCGATGACGAAGACGACGTTGAACTCGAGACCTTTGGCTTGGTGGACGGTGGTGAGGCGTATGGCTTGGTCTGACTCTTCCATGCGGCCGGAGGTCTCGGAGTTTAGGAGCGTTATTTGGGCGATTAGTTCCTGCATTTCCTCGAATCGTGCGGCGAAGCCGACGAGGGAGTTGAGGTCTTCGAGTCGGTTGGAGTAGTTGGCGTAGGCGCCTTGGAGGTAGGAGGAGTACCAGCCGTCGATGGCGATTTGCACGACTTCGTCCGGGGTGCCGGTGTCGGCGATTTGCTTCATGTCGCGCAGGGTGAGGGCGACGGCCTCCCAGTCGGGCCGAGCGGCGGCGGGGGCTTTTTTGATGGTAGTCTCGTGGCGTAGGGCGTCGATGAAATCGAGCTCGTGCTTCTTGGCGACGGCAAGGGTGTGGTCGTAGAGCTTTTGGGCGGTCTTTTCTCCGACTTTGGGGAGCAGTAGGAAGAGGCGGAGGAAGGCGGTAACGTCGGCCGGGTTGTAGACGAGGCGCAGGTGAGCGACGAGGTCCTTGATGTGGGCTTGCTCGAAGAAGCGTACGCCGCTGGTGATCTGGTAGGGGACGCCGGCGCGGGAGAGCTCCATTTGCATGTCGAGGGCGACGAAGTGGGAGCGGTAGAGGACGGCGATTTCGCGGGGGTCCTGGCCTTCGTCGATGAGGCCGCGGATGCGGGTGATGACGAACTGGGCCTGTTCGCGGGTATCCATGGCTTGCACGACGTAGGGGCGCTGGCTGGAGGGCTTGTGAGCGCGGAGTTCCTTGTCGAAGCCGGCGGTGGTGCGGTTGGAGATGATGGCGTTGGCCATCTTTAGGATCTCGGGCGTACTGCGGTAGTTGGTTTCGATGCGAAGGATTTCGGTGCCGGGATGGCGGTCGGGGAAGGTGAGAATGTTGTCGAAGTTGGCGCCTCTCCAGGAATAGATGCATTGGGCGTCGTCGCCAACGGCCATGATGCGGTGGTGGGGGGCCATCTTGTCGATGATGGCGGCCTGCAGGACGTTGGTGTCTTGGTACTCGTCGACGAGGCAGTGCTGGAAGCGCTTTTGGTAGTACTCGGCGACTTCGGGGGCTTCGTTGAGGAGCTTGAGCCAGAAGACGAGCAAGTCGTCGTAGTCGACCACGTTTTGCTCCTTCTTCTTGTTGGCGTAGGCTTCGGCGAAGCCTTCGATGCGTTCGATAAATTCGTGGTGCTGGGGAAAGAAGTCGATGACGGTGCGCTCGATGGATTCGCAGGTGTTGCGGGCCATGCTGATGATGGAGGAGAGCGGGCCGGGCTTGGGGTGGGTCTTGTTTTTGAAGAAGGCGGACTCGACGGATTCGACGGCGTGCTTGAGCACGGTTTCGGCTTCGCCGGAGTCGAGAATGGTGAAGTTTTTGGGGATGCCGATGGCTTCGCCGTGCATGCGAAGGAGGCGGTGCCCGATGCTGTGGAAGGTGCCGCCCCAGAAGCGTCGGCCTTCCACTGCGGTGAGCTCTTCCACGCGGTCGAGCATTTCCTTGGCGGCTTTGTTGGTGAAGGTGAGGAGGAGGATTTCGCCGGGGCGGACGCCTTTGCTGAGCAGGTAGGCGACGCGGTAGGTGAGGGTGCGAGTCTTGCCGGAACCGGCTCCGGCGAGGATGAGGAGCGGGCCAGGGTTAGCGGTGACGGCGGCGTACTGCTCGTCGTTGAGCTCGGCCCGGAAGTCTATCTCGGGAATTTCGAAAGGGTTTGGCGTCGGGCTGAGGTCGAAGTCCATTCGTGGGGAGTAAGAATGGAGAATCGGTAAGTGTGAAGGGCGAATTTCGGGTTCCGAGCCTAGGGGGCTGGGTTCCCGGGAATGCGGCTGGGCCGAGCGCTCCTTCGCCCCTTAGAGGAGGACGAGGGCGTCGCGGTGCACGACTTCGAGGCGGGTGCGGTCGGGGTAGAGGGCGTTGAGCTCTTCGACGTGCTTGTTGGCGATGTTGGCGATTTCGGCGCTGGAGAAGGAGATCTCCCCGCGGGCAATGGCGTCGCCTTTGGAGTTTAGGATATCGATGACGTCGCCTGGCTTGAAGTGTCCCTCGCATCCGGTGACGCCGGCGGCGAGCAGGCTGCGGCCGCGGCGGATGATGGCGTCGCTGGCGCCGTCGTCGACGGAGATGGAGCCGCTGGCGCGTTGGAAGTAGGCGAGCCAGCGTTTCTTGGATCCCATGGGCTGGGGGGAGGCTTTAAAGCGGGTGCCGACAGTTTCGCCGTCGACGATTCGGACGATGATGTTGTCGGCGGATCCGTCGGCGATGAAGGTTTCGCAGCCGGATTCGGTGGAGAGCTTGGCGGCTTCGAGCTTGGAGACCATGCCTCCGACGGCGGTGGGGGAGTTGGTGCCTTTGGCGAGCGACTCGATTTGCGGGGTGATCTTGTCGACGACGGGGATGATTTGTCCGTCTCCGTCCATGTCGATGAGCCCGGGGGCGGTGGAGAGGATTTGGTATTGGTCGGCGTCGCTGAGGCTGGCGACCATGGCGCCGAGCAGGTCGTTGTTGCCGAATCGTATTTCGAAGTTGGATACGGAATCGTTTTCGTTGATGACGGGTACGACGCCGTAGGCGAGGAGTTGCTCGATGGTGGCCTTGGCGTTGACGTAGCGGTTGCGGATACGCAGGCCTTCGTGGGTGAGGAGGATTTGGCCAGCTATGAGTCCGTGGGGCTGGAGGCCGTCTTGCCAGCATTGGATGAGGCGGCTTTGGCCGATGGCGGCGCAGGCTTGCTGCTTGGCGAGGGTCTTGGGGCGTTCCTGTAGGTTGAGGGCTCCCATGCCCATCCCGACGGCGCCGGAACTGACGATGAGCGTCTCAATGCCGCGCTTTCGTAGCTCTGCGACTTGGCTGCAGATCGAGTTTACGCGCGCGGTATCAACTTTTCCGATACCGTGCGTGAGGATGCCAGTGCCTAGCTTTATGACGACGCGTTTCATGTAGAAGCGATGAGGTGTTTAGGCGGAAGGGGAGAATGAAAAAGGCTGCGGTGTTGCCACCTACAGCCTAAATTGCTTCAGCCTTCGGTCTGAGGCGCCGCAGCCGCCTTATACCTTAGTGAGTTCCTTTTCCTTGGCGGCGAGGAGATCGTTGATCTTCTTGATCGCGTTGTCGGTAGTGGTCTGGATTTCCTTTTCGTCGGTCTTGAGGTCGTCTTCGGTGATGTCGCCCGCTTTTTGCAGCTTCTTGAGGGCGTCCATGGCGTCGCGGCGGGCGTTGCGGACGGCGACGCGTCCGTCTTCGGCCTGCTTGCTGACGAGCTTGACGAGCTCCTGGCGTCGCTCTCCGGTGAGCTCGGGGAGCGGGAGGCGAATGACGTCGCCCATGATCGAAGGCGTGATGCCGATGTTGGAGGCGAGGATGGCCTTCTCGATGGCTTTGAGGGTGGACTTGTCCCAAGGCTGCACGGCGATGGTGCGGGCGTCGGGCGTGGTGATGGCCGCCATTTCCTTGAGGGCCATTTGGCTGCCATAGGCTTCGACGATGATGCCTTCGACCATGCCTGGGTTCGCTTTGCCGGTATTGACGGCGGCGAACTCGTGCGCGGTGTGCTCGACGGCCTTGTCGGCCTTTTCGTCCATTGTGAGGAATACTGTTTCTTCGTCCATGTGAGGGAGGGGTGAAAGTTAGGAGACTAGGGTTCCGACGTTTTCGCCGATGATGGCTCGACGGATGGAGTCGGAGTCGTTGAGGCTGAAAACGAGGATGGGCACCTCGTTGTCCATGCAGAGCGAGAAGGCGGTGGAGTCGAGGATGTTGAGGCGCTGTTGAAGGGCGTCGATGTAGGAGAGGGTGTCGTAGCGCACGGCGTCGTCGTGCTTCATGGGGTCCTTGTCGTAGATCCCGTCGACCTTAGTGGCCTTCATGATGACTTCCGCCTCGATTTCGCTGGCCCGTAGGGCGGCGGTGGTATCGGTGGAGAAGTAGGGGTTGCCGGTTCCGGCTACGAAAATGACGACGCGGCCTTTCTCGAGGTGGCGGATGGCGCGGCGCAGGATGAAGGGCTCCGCTACCTGGTTCATGGGGATGGAGGTCTGGACGCGGGTCTGGACTCCCATCTTCTCGAGGCATTCCATGAAGGCGAGGCCGTTGATGACGGTGGAGAGCATTCCCATGTAGTCGCCTGTCGTGCGATCGACGCCTTGGTCGGTCGAGCCGGAAAGCCCTCGGAAGATGTTTCCACCTCCGATTACGATACAGACTTGGACGCCGAGCTCTCGGATATCCTTAATCTGCTGGCAGATTTTGCGAAGCGTGTTCCAGGCGATGGGATCTCCCGTCTCGGAACAGCGCAGGACCTCACCACTTAGTTTGAGGACGACGCGTTTGTATTTAGGTTTTTCGGCCGAGTTTGACGCTGATGACATTAAAAACTCGTTAAGCCAAAGTGGGTTGGACTCGTCAATGCTAGGCTTCGGATATGCGTCATTTGGCGCGAAAGGGCGTTCTGAAAATATCGCGATTTAGGCGCTTGACGAACGGGGAGGTTCTTACCAACTTATCGCTCCTTCAAAGGTTAGCCTGATGGTGTAACGGTAGCACAGCTGGTTTTGGTCCAGTCAGTCGGGGTTCGAATCCCTGTCGGGCTGCCATTTGAGATCTGATCAATTTCAAGTGGTAGTTGGTTAACCTTAATAAAAAAGCCGCAGCTGAATTAGCTGCGGCTTTTTTGTGAAAGGTGTTTTCGGTCGTCGCTAGAACTTGACGGTGAGCGCGTCGATGGAGCGGCTTCTGCGGCTGCCTTGGCTGGATAGGGCGTCGTCGAGTTGCGAGAAGCTGACGTGCTGGATTTCGTCGATGGAAAGCGAGCGATTGGTATTTAGCGTACCGGTAAGCGGATCCGCGTACTTGCCGAGCAGGTAGGCGTCCTCGAAATCCCAAACGCCGTCCGTCGTCTCTTCTTCGAGCTCGGAGAGTTCGGTTTCGAACAGTCCGTTGGAGCTCACGAATTGGTATTGAGGCGTGGGGGCCGGATTGCTGGTCCGTTTGGCTCGGATGGTGTCTTCGAGCGATGCGAGCGTCTTGAGTACGGTGATTTTCGTGGGAGAGGGCGTTTGGGCGACAACTGCCGATGACTGGATTACGACGCGCGGAGCGCTGGGCTGGGCGAGCGTGGCGAACTCTTGCAGTCCGACGCTGGTGGCGGTCTTGGCCGCAGGTTGCTCGTTAGTAGCGACGGCGAAGCTTGGAGCCACGGCTTTGGCTTGTTCGCCGTTTTGGGCGACGGTAGGCTCGCTGACGGGCGCCTGGAAACCGAGGTAGACTGCGACGGCGGCGATCCCGCAGGTGGCAGTGAAGGCTCCTACTTTATAGAAGCGCGTGGCGAAAAGGGACTTGAGGCCGGTCTCGTTGACGAGCTGGCGTTGGATAAGAAGCTTTTGCTTCTGCTTGAATTCGCGATCGAAGCGTACCCAGAACTCGGGTTCCGGCTGCTCCTTGCGTTTGGCTCTCATGAGCTCTTCTAGAGTGTATTTACCTCTGTTTTCAGGCATCGTGGTCGGTAGACGCGCTTTTCCTGGAAGCATTCAACTTTTTTGCGGTTTTTTTCAGAATGAGCTAAAGTTCGTAGGTATTAGTCTACTAACAATCAACGATTAATGGGTATGATGTGGCTGAGTCCAAGGGAAATCGTTTAAGGTATGACTCGTGGCGGCTTGTAAAAGTTCCTTGGCCACGAGAGGAGTTTTCAGGCAGCGATGGTATTTCCCGTCTCGTATTTCGCGGAGGATGCGCGGCGACTTGGGGAATTCGCTGAGAGCGATGAGGGAGACGTTTTGGTCTGCCTGTTGGGCGAGCTGCTCGATAGCGGGGGGAAGGTGGTCTTCGCTTGTGCGTCGGAAGAGTACCGAATGGTGGGAATGGGCTGGTTGGAAGTAAGCCGGAGGAATTTGGGAGGGATCGTCATGGGCCGTCACCGTGTAGCCTTGGCTGGCGAGAAGCTTGGCGGCGAGGGTTTCGTCGTGGCTCTCCAAGTCGAGCAGTAGAGCTCGCTCTTGGACCGGGGGAGCGGCGTCTTCCGTTGCTTCCTTTGGAGATTTGGGGTTGGGCTGGCGAGTCTGTTGTCCTGTTTCGGTTTGGAACTGGCTAGCGCTGGCGGCCGTTGCCAGCAAGGCGAGCGCGAACCAGACGAGGTTTTGGGCGGGGGAGGAGTCGCGGCCTTGCTGGGATTCGAGCAGGGGGAAGACTGCGATTGCGAGGGAGGTGGCTGCGAAGAGCAGGGCGAGTCGGGGGGAGCCTGCGTGGCGGGTTTGGACGGCGTGGCGGAGCAGGAATCCCGAAGCGAGAAAGGCGAGCATGAGGAAGGGGACGTTCCAGAGCGAGGGGGTGGACTGGATGAGCTGGGGGCTGGTGGAGGATTTGAGGAGGGACTCGAAGCGGAGGGAAACGGGGGCCAGGGCGTTGGCTATCCCCAGCAGGACGGCGAGGGCGGAGTGGGCGGTAGCGGGGAGTTGGGAGGCGGGGTCCTTTTTGGGCTGCAAAATCCAGGGGACGAGGCCGAGGGCGATGATGGCGAGTCCGGTTGAGGCTTTCTCGAATTTTACGAGCAGGGCTGTGTCGGCTGCCTGCAGCAGGCCGATGTCGCAGAGGAGGTAGGCTGCGACGGCGAAGTTTGTGAGGCTGGCGAGGAGGACGCGGCGCGGGAGTTCCTGGTTTTTGCTTCTAAATAGAAGCCAGGCTCCGCCGTAGAGTCCGATCAACGCAAGCAAGGCTTGGGTGAACATGAGAGAGTGGCTCATCGTCAAGAGGTTGGATGAACGCACATAAGCGTGCTTGCCGGCTGGCGGCAAGGGGGGCGGGGCTCTTTTACGAGCTTTCTACGCTCGCCTTTCGCGTTGGCCGACTGGCTAGTGGTTGCGGGGGCCGCGCTGGGTGGGCTTGTCGGTTTGGATGGCTTTGAGGAGGGGGAGTTCGCGGTGGCGGACGAGCAGGGTCGTGATGCAGCAGGAGAGCACGACGATGGCGAGGATCCCGAGTTCGAGGCGGGGGCCTTCCCAGCCGAGTTCGGTGATGTGGCCGATGATGGCTCCGGCCATGAGGCAGGAGCCGAGCAAGGCGCCGTAAACGATGCTGGAGGGGATGAGGAGGAGGATGCAGGCGATGAGTTCGAGGGCGGCGATGATGAGCCGTCCGTGCGGTTCCATGCCTAGCTCGGTGAAGAGCTGCACGGAGTCGGGGTGGGCGGTGAACTTGAAATACAGCGTTTGGCCCATGATGGCGGCGGCGGCGATCTGGGTGAACCAAGATACGATTTTGAGCTTTGGCGAGGTCATGGAGGATTAGTTGCGGTGGGTGAAGGGGTAGAGGGCGGATTCGAGGGGGACGTAGAGGTGCTCGAAGCTGAGCTCGCGCACGCAGCGGACGCCGGTGGCGCAGAGCAGCTCGTCGAGGTCGTGTTCGAGGCTGTGGATGTAGTTGGCGACTCTGAGAGCTTTGTCGGCGATATCTATTCCCCTTTCGAGGCGGGGATTGTGGGAGGTGATGCCGACGGGGCAGGTGTTGCTGCCGCATTGCATGGCTTGGATGCAGCCGATGGAGAGCATGAATCCGCGGGCGGTGGCGATGGCGTCGGCTCCGAGGCAGAAGGCGATGATCTGGCTGCCGGGGTTGATGAGCTTGCCGGAGGCGACGAGTTTGAGGCGTTGCCGGACGCCGGCCGAGACGAGGATGTCTTGGGCGAGTTTGAGAGCGGGAAAAAGCGGCATGCCAACGCGGTCGATGAAGGCTTTGGGGGCGGCGCCGGTGCCTCCTTCGGCTCCGTCGATGGTGATCCAGTCGGGGAAGCTGTCTTGGCGTTTCATTTCGGCGATCAGCTCGGCGAATTGACGTGGGTCGCCGACGCAGAGCTTGATGCCGACTGGGATTTGGGAGACTTCTTGGATACGTCGGATGAAGGCGACGGCGCTGGGGTAGTCTTCGCACTCGGGGTGGTGGGTAGGGGAGACGACGTCCCGTCCCATGGGAACGCCGCGGAGTTCGGAGATTTCGGCGGTAATCTTTTCCTTGGGGAGCATGCCGCCTTTTCCCGGTTTGGCGCCTTGGCTGAGCTTGAGCTCGATGAGCTTGATTTGCTCCTTGGCGGCGAGGGCGGCGAGACGTTGCTCGTCGAGGGTGCCGTCCTCGTGGCGCACGCCGAACTTGGCGGTGCCGATCTGGAAGGCGAGGTCGCAATTTTCCATGAGGTGGTACTTGGGGTAGCCGCCTTCTCCGGTATTCATGAGGCCGCCGGTTTGGGCGATGCCGCGGGCGAGGGAGCGTACGGCTTGCTTGCCGAGAGCTCCGTAGCTCATGCCGCTGATGATGAAGGGGACAGTGAGCGTATAGGTATTTTGGATACCACGCTCTTCGCCAAAGGTGAGCTGGTAGGGCAGGAGGCGTTCTTTGGATATGGGGAAGAGGGAGTGGCGCAGCTTGATCTCGGTCGCGTCGAAGTCGTTTTGGGATCCGAAGGAGGAGGCGGAGTCGATGTTGTTGGCTTTGCGGTAGACTTCGGCCCGTTCGGTGCGGTTGAAGGGGCGTTCTTCGGTGTCGCCGGAGTAGAGGTACTGGCGGAGCTCGGGGCCGAGGCTTTCCAGGATATAGCGTCCTTGGCCGAGGATGCCGAAATTGCGCAGCAGTGAGTGGTTGCGCTGGGCGAAGAGGTAGTAGCAGTTGACGAGGGTGAGTCCCAGCATGGGGACCGTTATGAAATGGAAGTAGAAGGAAATCTGCCAGCCCGCGATGAAGAAGAGGAGGGTGAAGATGGGGATGGCGGTGTTGGTGAAGCGGGCGAGCTTGTGCAGATTGATGGCGAGCTTGGTGGACATGGGGCGACGGAGGAAGGAGACGGCTCGGAGCTTAGCTAGCGGTTCTGAGGATGTTGAAAACGAGGAGGATGAGGGATAGGCAAAGGCTACCGACAAATGAGGCGTAGGCAATTCTCAGCCAGCGAAATTTGGGGATGAGGACGTCGTGGCTGAGGTGGTAGAGGTCTTTGGCGACTTCCTTGGAGAGCAGGGTGGTGTCGTCGATGATTTCGCTCATCTGGGCGAGGTATTCGTCGCGGTTTTGGCGGCTGATGTAGGAGAAGTGCAGCGGGAAGCGATCGCTGTTTTGGATACGCCGGAAGCGTTTGGGGAAAAGGCAGAGGGTGGCGGCCATGATGGTGACGACGGCTCCTGCGAGGAAGACGGCCACGGAGGGGAAGAATCCCGGGGCGTTGATCCGCGAGATGGCGACGGGCGCGAGCACGGCGGCCATGGTGAGCAGGCCTTGGGCGCGGCGGTCGGCCATGGCTACGTATTGGGTGTGCTTGTTCTCGATGCTGGCGAGGATCGAGGCGCGGGCGATGGATTGGAACTTGGGTTGTGAAGGATCGGCTTGGTTCATGGGAGGCCTGTGTTGGATTCGGTTTTCTCTTTTTACGCAAAAGGTTGCGAGAACGGAATTTGGGAGCTAGGGGTTTGAGTCTTACAGTCTTGCCGTCTCAAGCCATGCCTCAAAACCGTTACAATCTTGAATGGAAAGTCGGATACACCGCTGATCCTAGCTTGCGTCCGGAAAAGCTGGTTGCGGCTTCGGTACCAGGGGCGGTGCAGTTGGATTGGGCGCGGGCGGAGGGGTGGCCGCATTTTTGGCAGGACGGGGACTTCGGGCGCTACGCGTGGATGGAGAAGGTCTACTGGGTCTACGAGGCGGAGCTGCCGCGGCTGGACGCCTCGGAGGACGAGCGGCTGTTTTTCGTATCGGGCGGGATCGATTATCGTTTTTTGGTGCGGGTGGGCGATCGTACGTTCTTTGCCCAGGAGGGTATGTTCAGTCCGGTAGAGATCGACCTGACGGAAGTCGCCAAGGCGGGCGACAAGATCGAGGTAGTTGTATTTCCGATACCGGATTCGGGACTGGGCGAAGGGCGAATCGAAGCGAGCAGTTCGGTTAAGCCAGCGGTTAGCTACGGCTGGGATTTTCATCCGCGCCTGGTGCCTTCAGGGATTTGGAGGTTAACCTATTTGGAAGTGCGGAAGGCTCGGCATATTCGCGAATTGCTCTTCGACTACGTAGTGGAGGAGGACTTGGCGTTGGTGAGGCTGGACCTTTCGATCGAGCTGAGCGAGGCTTCGGGCGGCTTATTCGAGTGGAGCCTGGTGGGGCCGGACGGGCAGGTGGTTGACGGGGAAGCGATCAATTTGGATGGGCAGTCCTTGGTGGACTGCTTTTGCGAGGTCCATGAACCGGAGTTGTGGTGGCCGCGTGGATACGGAGAGCAGTCGCTGTACAACTTGTCGGTGTCGCTCCATGACGAGGAGGGAGTGATGCTCGATTCGCGTTCGCAGCGGATTGGCTTTCGCACTTCCAAGCTGGTCATGAACGAGGGGGCGTGGGAAGAATCGCCGGAGATGCCGAAGACGCGAAGCGTGGCCCCGATGGCCTTGGAGGTGAACGGGCGGCGGATCTTCGTAAAAGGCTCGAACTGGGTCGCTCCGGATGTCTTTCCTGGGGTCGCTGGAGAGGACGCTTACCGTCCGCTTTTGGAGATGGCGGCTAGCTGCAACTTCAATCTTTTGCGCTGCTGGGGCGGGGCGGCGGTGGGCAAGCCGTCGTTTTTCGAGCTTTGCGATCGCTTGGGCTTGATGGTCTGGCAGGACTTTCCTCTGGCTTGCAACAAGTACGCCGAGAGTCCTGAGTTTTTGGATACGCTGGGACAGGAGGCCAACGCGATCGTGCGGCAGCTGAAGCCGCACCCGTCGGTCGTGATCTGGTGCGGAGGGAACGAGCTCTACAACTCCTGGTCCGGCATGACGGACCAGTCCAAGGCGATCCGCTTGCTCAACAAGGTTTGCCTCGAGCTCGATCCGGATACGCCGTTCTTGCCGACTTCGCCGATCATGGGAGCGGGGCATGGCGGCTACCTGTTTCGCGACGGCCGCGGGAAGGAGTGTTTCGAGGTGTTCCAGTCTGCGAAGAATTCCGCCTACGTGGAGTTCGGCATTCCGGCGCCGGCTTCTGCGGAGAAGCTGCGGAGCTTGATTCCAGAGGCGGACTTGTTTCCGCCTCGGCCGGAGGGCGTCTGGAAGTTGCGGCATGGGTTCGAGGCTTGGGAGGCGGAGAAGGAGTCCTGGCTCTGCATGCCTACGGTCGAGCACTATTTCGGCCGGCCGGAGTCGATCGAGGAGTTGGTCGAATGGGGGCAGCTCTTGCAGGCGGAAGGCTTGAAGGGGATCTACGAGGAGGCGCGGCGCCAGAAGCCCTATTGCTCGATGGCGATCAATTGGTGCTTCAACGAGCCGTGGCCGGCGGCGGCGAACAATTCGCTGGTCTCCTGGCCCTGCGAGGCGAAGCCGGCGGTGCGAGCGGTGCGGCAGAGCTGTCGCGCGACCTTGGCGTCGGCGAGGGTGAAGCGTTTTTCGTGGCGGGCGGGAGACTTGTTCGAAGCGGAGCTTTGGATGCTGCACGACGGGCCGAGCGCGGTGAAGGGGGATCGGGTGGAGGCCTACTTGCGCTTTGGGGACGACGAGAGTTTCGTGCTCGGCTGGTACTTCGATGCCTTGGAGGAAGGGGAGAATCGGGTCGGACCGGTTTTGCGTTTCCGAGTGCCGGAAATGGCGGAGCAGACCTTCCAGCTCATTTTGCGGGTGGAAGGGCGTCCCGATTGGAATTCCGAATACGCCTTCTGCTACCGGCCGGACTGAAAGGCTCGCTTTTGTCCGCAATGCGCACAGGACGGGCGATTTTGGTTGAAGGCTGACGCTTTCTTTATACAGTGATCAGCCTCTCTACTGATAGGGAGGAAAATAAATTAGAACATCTAATCTAGAGAATCAATGCCAGTCGCAACACCTAAGCAGTACGAAGCGATGTTGGATGCCGCCCAGAAGGGTGGCTACGCATACCCAGCCGTAAATATCACGTCACTCACGACAATCAACGCAGCCCTCAAGGCTTTCGCTGATTCGAAGACAGACGGTATCATCCAAGTTTCCACCGGCGGCGGCCAGTTCGCCTCTGGACTTAATGTAGCTGACGCAGCTTTCGGCGCGATCGTTTTGGCCGAGGCAACTCACTTGCTCGCCGAGAAGTACGACGTGCTCGTAGCTCTCCACACGGACCACTGTCACCCTGAGAAGGTCGACAGCTTCCTCAAGCCGCTTCTCGAGGCCTCCCGCAAGCGCGTGGCTGAAGGCAAGGGCCCTCTCTTCCAGTCGCACATGTTCGACGGTTCGGTCGTCGCTCTCGACGAGAACCTCAAGATCTCCAAGGAGCTCCTCAAGGAGTGCGCGGATCTGGGAATCATTCTTGAAGTTGAGGCAGGTTGCGTAGGCGGCGAAGAAGACGGTCACGACACGTCCGGACTCCCGATCGACAAGCTCTACACGACACCAGGTGACATGGTTGAAGTGTACGAAGCGCTCCAGCCAATCGGCCGCTTCCTTTTCGCGGCGACTTTCGGCAACGTGCACGGCGCTTACAAGCCGGGCTCCGTCAAGCTCAAGCCAACCATCCTGCGCGACGGCCAGAAGGCGGTTATGGACAAGCATGGCGCCGGCGCTGAGATGGACCTCGTTTTCCACGGCGGTTCCGGTTCCGAGCTTTCCGACATCCGCGAGACGCTCGACTACGGCGTGGTCAAGATGAACATCGATACTGACACGCAGTACGCATTCACGCGCCCAGTCGTGACGCACATCTGCGAAAACATCGAAGGCGTGCTCAAGATCGACGGCGAAGTTGGCAACAAGAAGACTTACGACCCACGTGGGTACCTCAAGAAGGCTGAAGCTAGCATGGCTAAGCGTCTCCAGGAGGCGGCCGCTGACCTTCTCTCCGAAGGCAAGACCATCTTCGGTACTGTATAGGCTGTAGTTTCAGTTTAGATACATTTTTGAAAGCCGGTTCCTGCGAGGGGACCGGTTTTTTCGTAGGGCAGCGCGGCGCTAGCTTGTTGATCCTTTTCTTGCGGATGGCGTTGGAACTGATAGGGGTGGCCTTATGCAGAAGATCGCGTTTATCGGCACGGGAGTGATGGGAGCGAGCATGGCGGGGCATTTGCTCGCTGCGGGGTATCCGCTTTGCGTATACAATCGAACCCGATCGAAGGCGGATGCTCTGGTAGAGGCCGGCGCGGTTTGGAAGGATTCGCCCTTCGAGGCGGCAAAGGGAGCGGACGTGGTGATCACCATTCTAGGTTACCCGAGCGACGTGGAGGCTGTTTATCTAGGAGAGCGAGGTATCGTATCGGTCCTCGAGGAAGGGGCGGTGGCCATCGACATGACGACCTCGAGCCCCTTGCTCGCCCAACAGATCGCGGAGGTTGGTTCGCGGCGCGGTATCGGGATTTTGGATGCGCCGGTTTCGGGCGGCGATCTCGGCGCGCGGGAGGCGCGGCTTTCCGTGATGGTTGGCGGAGAGCGAAGCGTATTTGAAAAGGCGAAGCCGATACTGGAAGTGATGGGGAGGAATATCGTTTACCAAGGCGCGGCGGGCGCGGGGCAGCACACCAAGATGTGCAACCAGATCGCCATCGCGGGCGGCATGGTGGCGATTGGCGAGTCCTTGGCGTACGCGAAGAAGGCGGGACTGGACGCGGGGACGGTGCTCGAGAGCATTTCGGCGGGCGCGGCAGGCAGCTGGAGCATGAGCAACCTCGTGCCGCGGGCTCTCGAGGGCGACTTTGCTCCGGGCTTTTTCGTGAAGCATTTCGTGAAGGACATGAAGATCGCTCTCGAGTCGGCGCGGGAAATGGAGCTCGAGCTTCCCGGTCTCGAGCTAGCCAAGAATTTGTTCGAACAGCTCGTCGCTGCGGGCGGGGAAGACGAGGGGACGCAGGCTTTGTTCCGCTTGTTTTTGGAGCGAGAGTAGCCCTATTGCAGCAGTTGCTTGGTGGCGAAGGCGAGCACGATTCCAATGGTGAAGCTGAGGAGGGTGCCGACGAGGATGTACTCGGTTTCGCGTCGGCTCTCGTGGGCTTTTTGGAAACGTAGGACGGACTTGGCTGCGATGAGCAAGCCGGCGGCGGAGAGTTGTCCGCTGTAGACGAAGATGAGCAGGAGGATGCGTTCGAGGTGCCCGATGTAGCGTCCGGCTCCGTTGAGCCCGCTGTCCTGGTGGAGTTGCTGCGGGTTGGTGGATAGCATGCGGGGAAGGGCCTTGGCGATGAAGTGTCCGGCGGCGAGGGTATTGGCGATGAGTCCGGAGATGACCACGAGGGTTTGCAGGTAGGAGACGGGATTGTGGGCGAGCCACCAGGGTTCGAAGATGCCGATGCGGGACCAGTCGATGGCGCTGATGGCGAAGATGACGGCGAGGTGGGCGCTTTGGTCGACGAGGAAGGCGGGAAGGTCGTCGATGAGGCGGCCGGTGAGGCGGATCTTTAGGAGGTCGATGAGTCCATGGCTGGCCAGCACGATGAGGGGGATGCGCCACTCGGAGAAGTCGCCCAGGAGGAGGTAGGCGCAGAGTCCGGTGACGAGGACGTGCAGCAGGAAGGTGAAGGGGCGGTCCTTGGTGCGGACCATGGCGTCGGTTTGCAGGGCGAAGTCCGAGATCAGGTGGGCGGCCAGGAGGGGGACGAAGAGGGCGAGGTCGAAGGAGGGCACGGGAAGTTTGGATTCGGCAGAGAGTGGGAAGCGGCTACGCTTCAGCGGGCGCGAGGGTAGCTTGGAGGGCGAGTTCGATGGATTGTAGGACTTGTTTTATGAGCTTCCATTGGGCTTTGGCGAGGTGTTTGCCGAAGGCTTGGGCGGAAATGGGGGGATCGAACTTTTCGGCGAGTTCGTATTGGTTCAAGTCGGTTCCGGCGAGAGCGACGGCTTGGGCTTGCTTGGAGGTCCATTGGGAGGTGAGGCCGTCGAGCAGCAGCACGTTCGCGTAGGCGAGCTCCTGGATGGGACGGGGAACGCGAGGGCTGAACTGGATGGCGAGCCGCTGCTCGTCGGGCATCTCCTGCAAGCCCCGTCCCGAGAGCACGAAGGCTTCGCCTTGGGAGAGGGAAATCTTTTCGGGGCGCAGGCTTTCGTAGTCGCCGATGCCGATGCTGACGCGGGAGTCGATTTCGCGTTTGCCCAGGAGGTGGGAACGAAGGGTGAGGGCTAGGCGGATGGCGGAGTGGGAGGGCTGGCAGAAGCACTGCCAGCTGTCTCCGGCGAAGACTTCGATGTGGGTGCTGAGGTCGGCGCTGGCGGCCGCCTCTTGGAGGTAGGCTTGGAGCTGCTGCCGGTCTGACTCGCGAAGCTCTTGCGAGCCGACGATGTCGCCTGTGAGAACTGCAATCATGAAATAAACCTAAAAAGGTTTATATTGATGAAGTAAACCAAAAAAGGTTTAGGATGAGAATCTAAGCTTATTTAGGTTTAGATTGGCTTGTTTTAGGCGGAGGAGGATTTGCTTCTGATTGAGCTTGGAGAGCGGGGCGCGGCTTGGCATGGTGGGGCGTTTTATGTTTACCGGAATCGTAGAGGAAAAGGGCAAGGTCTTGGCTTGCGAGGAGCGCGAGGGTTCGTGGCGTTATCGCATCGCGGTGGAGGTCGTAGCTTCGGGCGTGTCCCTGGGCGACAGCATCGCGGTGAATGGTTGCTGTCTCACGGTGGTGGAGATCGGCGAGGGCGTGCTGAGCTTCGACGTTTTGGAGGAGACGCGGCGCGTAACGAATTTGCGGGACATTGCGGTGGGGTCTTCGGTGAACTTGGAGCGCAGCTTGCGCTTCGACGGACGCGTCGGCGGTCATTTCGTGACGGGGCATGTGGATGGCGCGGGCGTGATCAAGACGCTTCGGCCGGAGGGCAAGGACGTGCTTTTGGAGATCGAGGCTCCGGAGGGATTTGAGAAGTACTTGGTCTACAAGGGCTGCATCGCGATCGATGGCATGTCGCTCACGGTGGCGAAGGTCGAGGGGCGGGTGGTTACGATTTGGCTGATCCCGCATACCTTGGAGGTCACTACGATTGGGGAGCGCGCGGCAGGGGATGCCGTGAATCTGGAGTTTGACTTGATCGCGAAGTACACGGAGAAGATCGTTGCGCAGAGGGCGGACTAGAGCGCTCGGCCGGATGGATTTGCGATGATTATTTCCTTAGAGACTAAAGGGCGAGGAGTTGGTAACCTAGACGAGAAGCGAAGCGACGAAGCATGAAAGCGGAAGTGGAAGCATTGGTTGAGGAGCTGAAGCGCTTGCGCAAGGCAGGCGTGACGCGGGTGAATGTATCTGACTTTTCGATACAGTCGCTGAAGAAGTTCTCCAAGGCGTCCTCAGTGGACGCTTCCACGCGAGCGGAGGTCTTGGGATCGATTCCGGAGCGCGTGCGCTCGGCCAGCGTGAAGGACTTCGACAAGGTTTTGGTGGAGACGAAGTCGGAGACCAAGAAGGCGGCTGCGAAGCAGAGCTACGGTCCGAAGTTGCCGCGTCCGCCGCGGATCTTGCTGCCGAATGGCGACAAGCAGGAGCGTTGGGAGTTTTTGCGCGATAAGGTTTTGAATTGCCCGACTTGCAACGAACGGGTGAAGCCGGGCAAGAAGGTGGTTTTCGGTATCGGAAATTTGGATGCGGATATCTTCTTCTGCGGCGAAGCTCCGGGCGCGGACGAGGAGATCAAGGGCGAACCTTTCGTGGGCAAGGCCGGACAGCTGCTCGACAAGATGATCGGGGCCATGGGCTTGAAGCGTGAGGATGTCTACATCGGCAATATCATGAACTGGCGTCCTGAGATGCCGACCCCGACGGGTAATCGTCCGCCGACGATCGAGGAAATGAATTTTTGCCTGCCGTACTTGAAGGCGCAGCTCGAGGTGGTGAAGCCGAAGTTGATCGTGGCCCTTGGGGCGACGGCGGCGAAGGGGCTGCTGGGCGCGGATTCGTTTCGCAACTTGCGCGAGCTGAAGGGGCAGTGGACTAAGTTCGAAGGAATTCCGGTGATGCCGACCTACCATCCTTCGTATTTGCTCCGCAATGACACCAAGCGGGACAAGCGCAGCGCTTGGGAAGATTGGCTGAAGGTGATGGAAAAGGCTGGCCTGCCGATCAGCGAAAAGCAGCAGGGCTACTTCTTGTAGGGCGTGGGCTCTACGCTTCTATTCCTTTTCCTTTAGGGTGAAGCGGTAGAAGTTGTTGCCTGGTTCTGGAAGAACCGTGAAGAGCGGGATTGTGTAAGTCGCCACGCCATCTTGGATTTCCGGAATGGGAGTGTTTTCTGGAAGGGCGGCCAAAGCCTGCCAGTCTTTCAGGTTCGTCGACCAGCTAAGGTAGTGGCTAACGTTTTGTCGGGCCGCTCGGATGGAGTACATCGCTACGGGCCCGGTGGGGCCGTCTCTTAGGACTTGGATGGGTGTCCAAGTGTTGAATACGAGCGGATCGCTTCCGGAGAGAAATTCCATGAGGTTTGAGATTCCGTCGTGGTCTGCGTCGTCTTCTCGAGCGGAGGGCGCTCCGTTCCATTCTATGAATTGGAGCCAGGATTCGTAGGAGCTCGCGTCTGCGGCTTCGGCCTCGAAGTCGAAGACGAGCGTTTGGTCCGAGTCGAGATGGGTGGTGAGGGTTTTGCTTTCGCCTTGGTAGGTGACGGTGACGCGGTGGGTGCCTTTGAAGGTGTTGGCGGCGTAGTCTCCGCTGGCGGAGGAGGTTCCGGTGTGGTCTTCCCACCAGTCTCGGGTGACGAGATCGACGTAGGTTTGGCCGCTGGGCTTGAGTTGCCAGTCGTTGGGGTTGCTGTCGTCGAAAAGCAGGGCGTTGTTTCGCCAGTGGTTGGAATCGTTCATGCCCCAGATGGTGAGCCCGATCACGGCTGGGTGCTCGAAGGCGGCTTCGAGGACGTTGCGGGCGAGGGTTGCTTGGGTTTCGGGGCTTGAGGCGTTGGTCGCGTCAGCGTTGATGTCGAGCTCGGTGATTTCGATCGGCAGTCCCGGGAGTCCGTTGGGATGGTTGGCGGTGGGCTCCATGGGGGCGGCGAGGATATCGAGGCGGGCCAGCAGGTCTTCCTTGCTGACGTAGCGGTCCATGTGGGCTTGCAGGCCGATGCCGTCGATTTGGCCGCCGGCGTCGCGAAGGGCGTCGATGAAGGCTTTGTATTCGCGGGCAGCTCCGTGGTTGGGGACCCAGCTGGCGTTGAGGATGTTGTAGTCGTTGAGGAAGAGGACGGCTTGGGGATCGGCGTCTTTGGCCTTGTTGAACCAAGGGGCGACGATGGCGG
Organism: Pelagicoccus sp. SDUM812005; assembly: GCF_031127875.1. Lineage (GTDB taxonomy): Bacteria > Verrucomicrobiota > Verrucomicrobiia > Opitutales > Opitutaceae > Pelagicoccus. Next base: position 105,679 of record NZ_JARXIA010000011.1, read on the forward strand.
CTTCCTCGGCGACGCTGCCGTTGGAGATGATCTTCTCGATGAGCTGCTGGCGCTCGTGCAGGTGCTCATTGTAGAGGTCGAAGTTGTCGATGCCGGCACTTTTGTAGGTGGTATGGTAGTCGTGGATGTGCTGGAGAATCTGCTCGTTGACGTAGGCGGGGTCGGTGGAGTTTCGGACGCGGGTGGGGACTTGGTACTGGGCTCCCCAGATGGTGACGTGTCCGCGGAGCCGGAGCTTGTCGGGGCCGTCGAAGGCGTTGAGGGATTTGGGAAGGGCGGCGATCGCTAGGTTTTGCTCGTCGGTGCGGGCCTCGTAGTAGGTCCACTTCATGATGTTTCCGTAGGTGGCGGAATTGAAGAAGCGTTGCAGGTTGAAGACGGTTGTGGGGTCGTAGTTGCTGGAGTTTGGATCGACGAGGTGGTGTTCGACGGCGCAGCCGAAGCGGAAGGCGTGGTTGAGCATCTCGATCTCGACGGTGGCGCCCTCCAGGGGAACGCCAGACACGGACTGGACCTGTACGGCGAGGTCGGCTTTGCGGTGGGAGATGTCTGCGGCGAGGGCGGGTAGGGCCATCGCGGAGGAGAGGGCGAAGCGTAGGATGCGGGATTTCATGCTCTAGGGGTAGGTTCCGGGACGGGCATCGCAGGGGATGCGGTCCGGTCCCGGATTCTAGCGCATGGGGTGCTGCAAGTCTTGCGGATCTGAGCGGATCCGAGGCGAGCTGCAGTCTCTTTTTAGACTGCGTGGGGAGGGATGGCCGCTAGGCGGCTGGGGGGCGATCTACTTCTTGGAAGCGATTTCGGAGAGCTTGCGGTTGAGCACGTCGAGGGGGACCGGCTTGGCCAGCACTTCGTCGATGTATTCGGGCTTCTCGCCGGTGTCCTTGATCATGTCCCCGAAGCCGGTGATCATGTAGATGGGCGTTTGAGGGGCGACTTGCTTGATGGCGGCGGCGAGTTGGTCTCCGCTCATGAGAGGCATGGCTCGGTCGGTGATGACGAGGTCGTACTCCTTGTGCTCGAAGGCTTTGATGGCGCTGTTGGGGTCGCCGTAGACGTCTACGGTGTGGCCGCCGCTGGCGAGGAGCTCGGAAATGACTTCGAGGAGGACTTCCTCGTCGTCGACGAGCATGATGCGGAGTGATTTCATATCTGCGTACGCTCTCACGTCGAGTGGCTCTTTGGTTTCCCGTTTGACGGCGGGGAATTCCATGATGATGCGGGTGCCGACGCCTTCTTCGGACTCGATGTTAAAGGTTCCGTGGTGTCGCTGCACGACGCCGAAGACGATGGAGAGGCCGAGGCCGGTGCCGAGTTTTCCCTTGGTGGTGTAGAAGGGTTCGAGGCATTTCTGGCGGGTCTCTTCGTTCATGCCGCAGCCGCTGTCTTCGATGACGATGCGGACTTTGTCGGCTCGATCGGATACGCTGACGGTGATGCCTCCGTCGTGGGCCATGGCGTCGACGGCGTTGATGATGAGATTGGTGAAGACCTGGCGCAGCTCTGGCTCGTTGCCCATGATGGGGCGGCCGGAGGACATGCTCATTTGGAAGTCGATGTTGATGCCTTTGGCTTCCGCCTGGTTCTTCCATCTGTGGCGGGTGAGCTCCTTGACTTGCCAGAGCAGTTCGTCGGGTAGGATTTGGATGAATTCTTCGGGGCTGTTCTGGGAGCGGTAGAATTCGCGCAGGCGGCTGACGACGGCGGCGCCGTCTTGGGCGGCGACTTGGATCTTCTTGAGGTAGGAGGTGAGCTTGCCTTTGTCCTGCATGGTCTTGGGGACGGTGAGCAGGAGCTCGGAGAATCCGAGGATGGGGGCGAGCAGGTTGTTGAAGTCGTGGGCGATGCCGGAGGCCATTTGGCCGAGGGCGCGCAGGCTTTCTTGCTGGATGAGATTCTTTTGGGTTTCCTTGAGGTCGGCGAGGGCTTCCTTGAGTTCGCCGTTCTTCTTGGCGAGTTCGTCGGAGACGTTGCGCACTTCGGTGGCGTCTTCGAGGATGACGGCGAAGTAGTTGGCGTTGCCGGACTCGTCGCGCAGGGGCGTGAGGTAGGCGTTGGCGTGGAAGGCGTCTCCGTTTTTCCGATACAGGAGTATGTTTCCGTTGTGCTCGCTTTGGGACTGCAGGCTTTCCTCGATGTCGAGGATGGCGCGGGCGTTGGTCTTGGGGCCGTGCAGGCAGGCGAGGGAAGAGCCGGCGACGCGCGAGTAGCGGTAGCCGGTCATGTGCTCGAAGGCTCGGTTGGCGTAGCAGATGCGGAAGCTGGGTCCGGCCCGCATGAGCAGGAGGACGGATTCCTTGACGAGCTCGACGGAGGTTTTGAGCAGGTCCATGGCCGGGTTGTTTCCTTCCACGGTCATGTTCTTGGCTTCGATGAGGAGCTTGCTGTTGCCGGCGTCGCGGCGGGCGGAAAGGAGGACGGACTTGATGCGGCCTTTGTCGGCCTGGAGGCGGACGATGCAGGACTTGGCGGAGTCGGACTGCCTGGTTTCGGCGAGGTAGTCGGCGAGTCGCTGGGAGTCGGCGGGGACGGTGATTTGGTGGAGGTTGAGCTCGCGGACGCGCTCGATGCTGGTGCCGAGCAGGTCGGCCCAGGAGAGGGAGGCGGTCTTGAAGGCGCCGTCGAAGTCGTGGGTGGAGGAGAGGTTTTGGTTTACGGGAAAGGCTTTGGCGCTTTCGGGGGCCTCGTTGGTTTGCACGGTCTTGAGGACGATGCGGCTCTTCTCGGGGTCGGGCGAGATGAAGAGGGGAAAGGCTTTGAGGAGCAAGGTGTGTCCGATGGCTCCGGGGGCGGCGAGGGAGGTCTTGAAGTCGGGGGCGGCGGACTGGGGATCGATGTTGAAGAGCCAGTCTTTGAGGCCGGGGGCGTCGCTGACGAGCAACGCGAGGTTGGTGGTCTTGGCCTGGCCGGGGGCGAGGCCCCAGACGCGGTCGGCGTTGAGGTCGCAGTCGACGAAGCTGAGGTGTCCGTTATGGAGGGAGTAGGCGGCGTTTTCGCCGGGAGTGCTCAGTCGTGCGAAGAAGTTCCAGTCGAGGGCAGGGGCATAGGCGCCTTGCTCGGGCCTTTGGTCCGAAGAAAGGGAGTGGTCGCCAGCGAGGCGGGATAGGTCGGCTTGACGTGATCCTGCTGGGCGCTGAGTTGGGTTGCTATTGCTTTCGCGAAGCATTCTGTCCGTCCGTGGGTAGTGCTGAGTGGCTTGCGGAGCTAAATCCTTTTAGCTCGGCGCCGCGTCCGGGAGTTGGGACCCGAACGCGGCTGTTGGAAAAGTTCATCGATCGGCGGCCGTCTTGGCTGTCCGTTCGGCGATGCTTTGAGTGGAATAGGTGGTGTGTAGCGGCCTGCGCGGCGATCAAGTGAGCGAGATGAGCTCGTGCTTGATGGCGTAGCGGGTGAGGGCTGCCACGTCGTGCAGGTTGAGCTTGCGCATGATGTTCGTGCGGTGGTTGTCCACGGTGCGAACGGAGATGTTCAAGCGGGATGCGATCTCCTTGGTGGAGAACGACTCGGCCACGAGCTGCAGGATTTGCTTTTCGCGATCGGAAAGGGGGATTTCGCTGGAGGCGGCATCGGGGTTGAGGATGAGCGAGCGCATGACGCTGGCCATCTTCGGTCCGATGAAGGTGCCGCCGCCGGAGATGATATCGAGAGCCTTCTTGAACTCGTCGAATCCGTCCATCTTGTCGACGTATCCCTGGGCTCCGGCCGACAGCAGTTCGCGGATGTTCGCGGAGCTCGCTCTTCCGGAGAATACGAGGACTTTGACACCAGGTACGTGCAGGGTAAGGCCGCGCAGAACTTCCGTTCCGCTGAGTTCGGGGAGGCCGACGTCGAGGATAACGGTCTCGGGTTTTAGCTTAATACACCCTTGCAATCCTTCTTCTCCGGTCCCGAACGAGCCTACTATCTCATAGCCCGGAAGCATGGAGATGAACTCAGAGACCATTTCTCGGATTGCGGTTTGATCTTCAATTATTACGACGCTTTTCATTGTTAAGAGATTTTCCTTTTGCTCCTTTGGTTTACGGAGCTGGGAATCTTTTCTTAAGCGCCAATGCGCAGGATCCTTGGAGTGATAGGCTCTATGTCGGTGGGATTCTGCGGAGCGTGGAGTGGGGAGGATCTCCGCTTTGCCTCTGTAGAAGGGGAATTTAAGGAGGATTCCTCAGCGTGGGGAGGCCTAGGTAAAATTATTGGAAAAAGCGGACGGGCGGCGGGCTGGGGGAATTTTCTTAGCCGCGGAATCGCTTTTTCGCTAGGGCCCTTAGGGGCGGGAGGCGGCATGGCGGCGTGGCGGCACAAATAAAGGCGGGCCCCGGTTTCCCAGAGCCCGCCATCCTATTCCTGCACCACAAAATGTGAGGGGCGGTATTGCTACCTTATCTTCTTACTACCTAAAAAGTCGGCTTATCGAAGCAGGGTCTGCCACTGGCGTTCCTTGGCCTGGAAGGCGGCGGTGATGGCGCCGGTCGCAACGCGGGTCTTGTAGTCTTCGCCTACGCTGGTGACCTTGCAGCCTTCGAACCCTTCGTCGGAGAGGAGCTTCTGCAGGGCAGAGTCGAGTCCCTTGATCATGCTTCCGCCACCAGTGATGATGATGTTTTGCAGGAGGTCGGGGATGCTGTCGGGATCTGCTTTTACGATGAGGGTGCGAACGGCCTCGTAGATCTTCTTGAGCAAGGTGTCGCAGGCGGTGCCGACGGCGTCGGAAACTTCGAGCTGCTTGATCTTGCCGCTGATCATGACGGGGTGGGTCGCGTGCTGGGTGGAACCCTGCACGAAAGAGTGCTTTTCCTTGATCTCGCGGCACTTGGCGATGGAGATCTGGCTGTCTGGGTACTTGTTGAGGAGGGACTCCTGGATGGCCTCGTCGACAGCGTCGCCGGCGAAGGCGAAGGAGATCTGGTCTTCGGCGGACGGGTAGTAGCCTTGGATGAGGCAGACGTCGGTAGAGCCGGCGCCGATGTCCACGAAGAGGGAGTTGCAGACGGGGTCGACGTAGTCGGCCTTGACGAGCTGAGCTTCGTCGCGGCTGCCGAGGGCGGCGAGGAAGGGCTCGGGGATGAGGATGACCTTGTCGAAGATGCCGGTTACGGCGAGACGGGTGTTTTCGCGAGCCTCGGAGTCAGCGTTGGCTGGCATGCCGATGACGGCGCGGACTTCTGCGTCGGGCGAGATGCCGGCGGTTTCCTTGAGGTGCACGAGGAAGTCGCGGGCGGCGTCCATGTCGGCGATGATGCCGTCGCGGAGCGGTTGGATGAGGTTGAGGTGCAGCTTGTATTTAAGTGCGAGCTGACCGAAGAGGGCGGTCGCGTCGCCGGGGATGATGCCGGGGAGGATGCCTTCTGTAGTGTAGCCGACGATCGAGGGGATGAGCTCGGAGGCGACGACTTTTCCGGTGGTGGGCTTGGCGACTTGGACGCAGGTGGTGTTGGTGCCGAGGTCGAGCCCGACAAGAAGGAGTTCCTGTTCGGTTTCCTTCGCTTTGGTTTTCTTGGGAGCGGTTTTGGATGTTGTGATACTCATTTTTTGTGGTCGGTTAGATTTCGAGTTGTTGATGCAGGGGACGTATCGAGCGGAATTAGCCTTTCAGAATAGGATCTATTTGGGCGTCGTTCATTTCTTGCACGATGTCGTCGAGTGAGAGGATGGAGTCGGCGAGGATCTCGTTGTCGGCGCTTTGCAGGGCATCGATCATTTCGCTGACGTCTCCGAGCTTCACGCGGCGGTCGCCGGCTTGGAAGCCGAAGGAGGTGGGCTTTTTCTCGTCGCTGTAGGTGGGGCGCACCCAGGAGCCGGCGAGCTCTTCTTGGCGCTTGGCCTTCTGCTGCTCCAGCTTGGTGACGTAGAGGGAGCGGTACTTGGCGGCGATGCGTTCCTCGACTTGCGGGATGATGCGCTTGACGAGGGTTTCCTTGAAAAGTCTTTGCAGCTTCTGGCCTTGGTCGACGATGCTTTGCTCGCGTGTGAACATGTCGCGCAGGTCGGCCTTGGCGTCTTCCTTGAGTCCGGAGGGGAGCATTTGCATCCACTGCTTGATGAGCGGGGGGAGCTCCTCTTTGATGATGCGACGCGATTCCCACTCCTTGCCATCACGGTGGAGGATACAGGCGTGGCGGAAACGCGTTACTATGGCGTCCCAGCGCTCCTGCGCTCTTTCTGTCACTTTCATCGATGCGATCATAAGGTTTACGGCGCCAAACTTAGCTTTGGTCGCGCCAACTTATGTAAGTCGCTGAATGCCAGTGATAATCGCGTTTCAGGAAAAAATGTCCCTGTGGGAAATCGGCAGAAAGGTACCGCTTTTTCCGCAAGCCGGACCGTTTTTGCCTAGGGTCCGGCGGCTAGCTTGCCCTAGAGGAGCGCGGACGCTGGGGTGGCGCGCTCCCGCGGGGGAGCTGCGGCTACTCGAATTGGGAGCGGAAGGCGGCTAGCTCTTCGCGAAGGGCGGCGAGGGCCTCGCTTTGCTCGGAGACGGTGGCTTCTAGGGCGGCGATGCGGGCTTCGGCTTCGGCGGGAAGGGCCATGGCGACGTCGACTTTGACGGGAGCGCCGCTGGGGGCGGCTGCGGAGGAGAGGGCTTCGAGGTCGATAGGGCCGGAGAGCAGGTGGGCGAAGCGGGCGTCCTTTTTGCCCGGTTGGCGGGGGAGCTCTATTATTAGAGGAGTGGGGCGGGTCAGGAGTTGCTCGAGCTCGTCGCGCATGGCGTCGAGGTCCTCGAAGTGGCTCATGCGTTCGCAGCGGGTGCGGAGCTCGCCGGCGGTTTGCGGGCCGCGGAGTAGGAGCTCGGCGAGGATGGCGACTTGGGGATTGGGGAGCGGGTAATGGTTGTCGAGGCTGTGCTTGTACTTGGCGACGCGGGAGGCGGTCTGGGTGACGAGCAAGGCGAGGCGCTTGTGGCGGAGGGATTCGAGGCCGGCGGATGCGGCTTCGTCGTCGAGCTCGAGCACGGGGGCGCGGTTGCTCTTCTGGTTGCAGGCGTTGACGAGGCTGTTGAGGGTGAGGGGGTAGATGTCGGGGGTGGTGGCTTCCTTCTCGATGAGGCAGCCGAGGATGCGGGTTTCGACTAGGGAGAGGGGATCGTGGGGGAGTGGGTTTTCGTCGTTCATGGGTCTGGGGGCGCAGTGGCTCGTTGAGAAGAATTTTACTTAAATGATAAAACTGTAATGTTGCCGCAACCGAAGCGTAATCTTGGGCTGCTAGCTTCGGCAGGCTTATGGAAAGGGAATGGGTCGTGTGGGAGCGTTTATCTTTGGAAGGATCCGGCTCGAGGCGCAACAATGTTGCAAAGCCGTTAGTCTCTTAGCACTTTACACCGATTGAAGCTTCCGTTTGGAACTCTCGAGACAATCCCAAACCCCTAGAATCTGTATTATTTGTATGAAGAGGAAAAATAGTTTTCGCGGTAAGAAGTCCGGTTTCACCTTGATGGAAATCTTGTTGGTCCTGGGCTTGATCGGGCTTTTGGTTTCGGTGGTGGTCGTTAACGCGGGCGGAATCTTCGGCGACCAGAAGGTCAAGATGACCCAGATGAAGATCAAGGATTCGTTGAGCGTACCGCTTTTCAAGTACATGACGGATACGGGGAGCTACCCGACTACGGAGCAAGGCTTGCAGGCGCTTTGGACGAAGCCGGCGAACGACCGCGGACGTTGGCGCGGGCCGTACGTGAAGGATCAAGAGGCCTTGGTCGACGCGTGGCAGCGGGATTTCAAGTACCAGTATCCGGGCGTGAAGAACCAAGGCAGCTACGATTTGTATTCACTGGGTGAAGACGGGATCGAATCGGGCGACGACATTGGTAACTGGAAGTAAGCTGGGCTTCCGGGAGGAGGGCTTGCTGCAGAGGCTTGCATGAGGCATTTTTCAGGAGTCAGCCGAAGAGGCTTCACGCTGTTCGAGCTGCTGCTGGTGCTGGCCTTGATCGGACTTTTTTCGACGGTCTTCGTGCTCAATATCAACTCTCTCATGAAAGACGGGGAGATGGATACGCTGGAGCGCGAGTATTGGAGAGCGGTGGAGGCGGCCCGCACGAACGCTGTATTCAAGCAACAAGCGCACTACTTGGAGTGGGATCCGAAGGGGAACCGCTTTCTGGTGGTCTCGGGCGGGGCGGCGTTGGCCTTTCCCGTGGAAATCGAGTCGCCGGTGGAGCTGGACATCGAGGTACGTTTCGAGGAAGTCGCTCCGGAGAACAGCTACGTCTTGATCGCGGGGCAGCTCGTGCAGACGCGGGAGATCGCGAAGGCCGGCTTTTTCCCGGACGGTACGTGTTCGCCTTTCGAGGTTTCGATGAAGATCGGAGACTTCGAGACGCGTTTCCAGATGGATCCTTGGACGGGCGTGCAGCTCGTGAACCCGAACGAGAATGAGGCGGGGATCTAAGCGCGAGAGAAGGGAGTCCCGCTTCGGTCGGAGCGGCTTTACCTTGTTGGAGGTCTTGGTGGCTTTGGCACTGTTCTTCATGGCGGTTACTTATTTCTCCATGACCTACCTGAACACCTTGATGGCGATCGAGGGGACTCGTTTGAACCAAGGCTTGGAGCAGGACATGGCGGCGATTCGCCGGCAGGCTCTCTTGATCGCGGACGTGGAGGAGCTGGAGGAGGGCGGCGACGTGGTGACGGGCGAGCATGGATTGGCCCGTTGGACGGTGGAGTACGAGCCGACGCAGGTAGCGGATCTCTTTTTGGTAACGCTTTCGGTGGAGCTTGATCCGGTGGACGAGGAGAAGGGGGTACGGGAAGCTACGGAGCAGTTTTACCTGACGCGGCCCAGTTGGTCGGAGCCGACGGAGCGTGACGAACTGCGGGCGGCAACCAAGGAGCGGCTGTTGGAAAGGCAGCTGAACATCAAGCAATGAGGCGGCGCGGAAATCAGGCTGGCTTCACCTTGCTGGAGGTGCTTTTGGCGGTGGCCTTGGGGGCGATGATCATCGTTTCCATGACGAGCTTCCTGTTCAGCATGGCGGAGCTCTGGGGAGTGGGCTCGAACGAGCGTCTCTTCCAGAAGCATGCCCGCGGGGTTTCCCGTTTCATCGAGAACAGCTTCCAGAAGGCCAGCCACCGCTACAACGAAGCGGAGAACGGGAACGAGTCGCTGTTCTGGTTTAACTGGGAGGGCGACGATACGACGCGCGAATCGTTTTTGAGCTTCGAGCTGAAGGAGAGCCCGGGAGCTTTGATCTGGCCGGAGAATCCGTTGCCGCACGTCGTGTGCTCGCTGCAGTTCGACCCAGACGAAGGCTTGTTCTTGCTTTGGCGTTCCCGCTTGGAGGAGGTCTTTGCGGACGATCCGCCGCGCCGCACCTTGATTTCGCCCTTCGTGAAGGAGGTCGAGTATCATTATATCAACTACGAAGAAGAGAATCCAGAGTGGGAGATCGAGACGACTCCCCTGCAGGAGGCGGACGATTCCTACCTGATGCCGGAGCGGATCGTCTTGAAGTTTCGTTTCAAGGGTGAAGAGGTGACGCGCCAGCTGATCTTGCCTAAGATAATGGAAGGGACGCCGATCTTATGAAGGGGGCATTTCCAAGAAAGAGGCAGGGGTCGATCCTGCTGCTGGTACTGGTGCTGATCGTGGTGGTTTCCTTTGCCCTGACCATGTTTATCGAAAAGGCCCAAGTGGAGATCAAGGGCGAGGGCTACTACGTGAAGCGGGCCGAGCTGCGCAAGGAGGCCTGGTCGATGATGGAAGTAGCGGTCGCGGTGTTGGCGGACGTGAAGGCGATCGACACTGCGCTCTACTCTCCTTCGCAAGGGTGGGGAGATCCGCTAGAGTACGCGAACGTTTCGCCGCGCGAGGGCTTGGATGTTCGCTTCGAATTCATAGACGAGAGCGGTAAGGTAAATATCAATACATTGGATCGCGATTCCTTGATCCTGCTGTTCGACGAGCTTGGTTTCGATCTGGAGATTTCGTCGCGCTTGAGCGATGTCTTGCTGGACTGGATCGATGGCGATGACGAGACGCGGATCGAGGGAGCGGAGTCGCGGGAGTACAGTTCGCTGGAACTGGACGTGCGTCCTGCGAACCAGGAGCTGAAGTCCTTGGACGAGCTGCGCTACCTTTTTGGCTTTCAGGAATTGTTCTTCGACGAGAGCGGAGCGCCTTTGCCGGTGTTTCGGCAGCTTGAGCAAGCGGTGAGCATCTACGAGGTGACTTCCTTGAACGTGAACGCGGCGTCCTCGCTGGCCTTGCGGGCGATCGCGGACTTGGACGAGTTCGACAAGCAGGCGATCGACGAGTTCTTGAAGGGCTTCGACGGACAGCTCGGAACGAGCGACGACAACTATTTCGCCACCGCTGACGACGTCGCGGCGGTGTTGGTCGACATTCCCGAGGGCGCTCCGCTGGGCTTCCAGATTTCGGTGCTGACGATCAAGGTGACCGTCAGCGAGGGTGGTTACCAGTTCACGCTGATTGGAACCTTGAGCGTGGATACGGAAGCGCCAGCTTTGGAACAAAGTGGTGGGAACCTTAGCTATCCTTTTCTTTTCCTCGATTTGAGGGAACAGCCGGGCTCTAATAATGCTCGACCCTTATAACATTTGCCTAGAGATTTTCGCCAGTCGTGTCTTTCCCCTCAAAATTTAAACCCAAAGCCCAAGCGTATGAGCTAGACGCCTTTATGGCGCCGGCTCATTGGTTTTTCTGCCGCCGCATCGAGATCCCGTCCGATTTGGAAAAGGGAGAAGAGGAGGGCTTCGCCCTTTTGGAGCTGGAAAACGTGTCGCCGTTTCCTTTGGACCACCTGCATTACGGTTTCCGTTTGGACAAGGCAGGGCGGTACGCTTTCGTGTTCGCGGCCTACAAGCGTCGCTTCGAGAAGGTCGACCAAGCGGCTTGGAAGCGCGGGGACGCGGTGCTGCCGGATTTCTTGTTGGGCTTGCATGCGAACGCGAAGGGCGAAGACGGTTTGGCGCTGGTGACGGAGAAGTCGTTCGCGGCGTTTTCCTACGACGAAAAGTCGGAGCTGCCGGCCGCGTTTTACGCGGAAGCGAGGGAGTTCGACGGGCCGGACGGTGAAGAAGCGCCGTCGGTGAAGAGCCAGCTCAACCGTTTCGAGTCGATTGCGAAGAGCCGGCTAGGCGTTTCCCGTTTCCGTATTTGGTACGCCAATACGGAGGCGAAATGGGTGGGGCCAACTGCTTGGTTCGGAGCGGTGGATTCCAGCGAGTCGCCGGTGGCGAAGGTGGATTTCAGCCGCTCGCAGCTTTGGAAGGCGGACCTGCGCGATCCGGAGCAAATCGAGCAAGCCCAGAAGACGGAGCGGCAGAACGCTCTCCTGTGGAAGGGTGTGGGAGGCTTGGCGGCGTTGATAGCGATCATCGTGCTGGGCGAGGTGTACTGGGGCCTGAGTTCGGCTTACCTTTCCTACCGCAATTCCGAGATCGCGGAGCGAGCGCCGCTGGTGGAGGAAATCCAGGGCTTGCAAGTGACCAGCAATACCTTGCGCGACTTTTTGGAGTCGGACCTGAAGCCCTTTGACATGATCGAGGCCTTGCTGCCGTTGCAGCAGCACCCGAACATCATTTATCGCAAGTTCGAAACGGAGGGGCCCGACGTCTTGGTTATCGATGCGAAGGCAGCGAACCAAACGCAAGTGACGGAGTTCAAGAAGCGTCTCGATCGCTTCGACAAGATCGAATCGGTCGAGCTGTCTAAGCAGGTGAACAAGCCGACTGGTTCCACTTTTACGGCTACGATTCGCTTCAAGTTTGGAGCGTTCTATCAACTGGCAGGAGGAACTCAGTAATGGCTAGAAGCGATACAAGTTTCGCGGCGCGGCTGTCCGTTTTTTTGGTTAAGGCTCGCCGAGCTTTCTTCAAGATGACCATGCGCGAGAAGGTGCTGGCTCTGTTGTTCGCGTTCGCCCTGGCCTTGGTGTGGGGCTCGTGGCAGCTCGACCGCCAATCCCTGCTAAAGGACAAGCATTGGGATGCGAGCGTGGTCGAAACGAGCCAGCAGAATTGGTTGGACGAAGAAATGCGGCATCGAGGAACGTACGAGTCGCAGAAGGCTGAGATCGATCTCGGTAGCCTGCCGACGCGAGACGAAGTGAGCGGGCAGATCGACTCTTTGGTGCGCCGCGCTGGCTTTTCCACCTTCGATTTTCCGCCGCCGCGCACGGAGGTCGGAGCGGAGATGAACTTTCACACCTTTCAACTCGTCGTCCAGAAGGCGACGTATTCAAAAATCAAGAACTTCACGAAAACGATAAAGGCCGAATTGCCGTACCTGAGTCTGGAGCGTGTGGTGATACAGGCTCAGGAGAGGGATGACGACTTCCTCAATGTCCGCTACGTTTTTAAGTCTATCGAATATACGAAATGAGTATTTGGGTGAACAAGACAATCACCGCGGTCCTGTCGATCGCCTGCGCCTTGGGGGCAGCCTTTCAATTGAACGCTCAGGACCAGGACCTGTTGCGGGTCATCCCGAATCCGGACGAGAAGGTCGCCAACTACAAGGTGGTGGACCAGGAGTTGGAAGGGACGCTCGAGATCTTGTCGGAGATGACGGGGCGGGCGATTTTGCGTCCACAAGCTTTGCCGACTCCTAAGATCACCTTCGACAGCGGCGGCCAAATCACGGTGGGCGAATTGACCTTGGCTTTGGAGAGTTTGCTGAGCCTTAACGGCATCGGCATTTCTCCGTTGGGCGAGCGATTCCTGAAGGTCGTGCCCTTGAGCGAAATCCGCACCCAGGCCCCTGAGCTCGTGGTGGAAAGTCTCGCCGAGCGGCCAGCCAGCGGCAAGGTCGTGAGCAAGCTCTTCCGTCTCCAACATTTGGATTCGCAAACCTTTCAGCAGCAGATCCAGCAGTTCCTGAGCCCGGGGTTTAGTTCGATCATCCCGTTCCAGAATTCCAATGCGGTGATCGTGACGGATACGATCAGCAACCTACAGCGCCTCGAGTACGTGGTGAGCGAGGTCGACAAGCCGTCGCGCCTGAACATCGAACCTGCGTTTTATACCTTGCAGTTCGCGCAGGCGAGCGAGGTCGCCCAGCAGGTCCAGCAGATGATCGAGGACGCTCGCAGCCGTTTCGGAGATCAGACGAATGCCAACACCGGCCGTCCCAACGGCGGCAGGCGCAACAACCCTGAAGGCGAGGGACCCGGTCCGGTCGCGGCAGAGGGGAATTCGATCAGCCAGATCCTCTTCGGATCGAACACTGCGATTTCGGCCGATGATCGCACCAACCAGATCATCATCATGACGGCCCCGAGCAACTTGAAGTTCTTCGAGGACATCATCCAGAAGCTCGACATCAAGGCGGACCCGTCCACCCGTATGGAAGTGATCGCGCTCAAGCATGCGGACGCGACCGAGGTCGCGTCGTTGCTGAGCCAATTCGTTTCCGGCAAGTCCAATAGCGATAGCAACGACCGGACAAACAGTAATGCTGACGCGAATACGCGAAACAATCGCCGAACGGGCGCGGGAAATCCTACCTTCTCCAACAACAACGACGCTACCCCGGCCAACAACGTTGCCCGGAACAATAATCAGGCAAATTCAACCGCTACCTCCGGCGAAGAGCGCGATAGCCAGTTCAGCACCTTCATGACGATCCTTGCGGACGAGCGCAGCAACGCGTTGGTGATTTCCGGAACGCGCAACGATTTGGAGCTGATGAGCGCTTTGGTAGGCAAGATAGACGTATTGCTCCCGCAAGTACGCATCGAGGTAATCATTGCAGAGGTTAACCTCAACGAGTCGCGCGGTCTGAATCGAGGCATGGATGCCTTTAGCTTGAACTACGAGGAGCAGGCGGATGGATCAGGCAATGTTGAGGTTCCGGGGATCAATATTCTCGGACTCGGCGTTGGAGGTACCTTCAACTACGACGACGGGGTCATTTCAAACCTCTCCCTCAGCGCGATCTTGGATCAAGCCCGTACGGATTCCGACGTGCAGCTGCTATCGGTTCCGACTTTGGTTACGACCCACAACAAGGAAGCTAAGATCATCGAGGCCGTTTCCTATCCGATCATCACGAGTTCCCAGAACTCTTCGATCTCCGATACGTTTAGGCAGTCCGTGCAGTACCAAAATATCGGTATTGAAATGGTGGTGACGCCTCTGATCGGTCCGAACGACGTTATCCAGCTAGAGATCGACCAAACGATCGACGATATTTCGGGAAGCGTGACGATTGGTGGAAACGAGCAGCCAATCATCAGCAAGCGCCAAGCGACTTCTTACGTGAGCGTTTCCAATGGCGAGATGGTGGTCCTTGGCGGGCTGCAAAAGAACAAGCTCGATACGGATCGCACCCGCGCGAATTTGCTGGGCGAGATCCCGCTGCTCGGGAAGCTTTTCCGTACTAAGACGAAGGAGAGCACCAAGAGCGAGTTGATGGTATTCCTTCGCCCGCAGGTTATTCGCACCACGGACGACGTGAATGCGGATGCGATGAAGAAGCTGCGCGAACTCGAGGGCGCGCGTGCCATTCAGGAGTTTTTGGAAACAGGCAATATCGATGTGACCCAGCCTCGCGCTGAACCGGGCGAGGCTCGTTCCGCGAAGTCTAAGGGTAACTAAAAACGGGAGGGATTGGCATGATCGGGAAAATGATAATCGGCTGGGCCCTGTTGGCTGCAACGGTAGCTACCGCCCAGGTAGCGGACGGCGAGGCTACCGACATTAACCCGTTCGGAACGCCAGCGCCTCAGGTGAATACGGGACCGGTTGTCGAGAACGTGGCACCTTCCTCGCTCGACCAATTTCAGTTCAATGGGCTGATGGTCATGAACGGAAAGGTTCGTATCAGTTTGTTCGATGCGAAGGAGAACAAGAGTTTTTGGATACGCCAAGGTCAGCTTGGAGAATACGGTATAAGCTTTCAGCGTTTCGACGAAGAGAACGAGACGGTGGTCATTTCCCAAGGCGGAGTGACTAAGAAGCTTTCGCTCAACAAGGTTAAAATCGAACCGTTGAAGATTTCGGCCCCGCGCAATACGATTGCCATGCCGTCGCCGCCCACGCCGGGAAGCGTGACGCGGGCGACTCCGGGGAACCGGGTCGAAACGGATGAAGAAGCGCGTGAGCGCATCCAGCGAGTGGCGGAGGAGATTCGCCGCCGTCGAGCGGAGCGCCGCCAGCAGCTAGAGAATCGCAACAATGGAGGCTCGAACTGAGAGCAGGTATGCAGATTGTCGATACAGCATTTGAAGATCGCTTCGAGTTGACGGAAGAGCAGCGGGCGGAGATCGCGGAAGCGAGGCGCGGCGAACGGCTGGAGCGGATCGCTCGCTATGCGGGCCGTAGCTTGAACGAGTTAGTAGGGGAGCTGGCGGAGTTTTGCGGCTTCGAGCAAGTGGAGCCCAGTCGCTTCGATTTGAAGGCCTTGCAACGGGTTCCGCTGCGCATCTTGCACGAGTTTCACTGCGTACCGATCGGGCCGGTCGACGAGGAGGACGAAGCTCCGCCGTTTACGTTGGCTACAAGTTGGCCGATCAGCGACGAGATGGACGACTGGGTGTACGCTGCTTGCGGCGAACGTCCAGTTTGGGTCGTTGCCCACCCGGAGCGTATTTCAAATTTCATTACGCAAAATTTAGGCGTCGGCGCGGAGAGCTTGGACGATTCCTTCGATTTGGAAGCGGAGCTTGCCATCGAGCAGGTCGAAGAGGAGGAGGACGAGGACGCGGCGATTATCCGTTTCGTGAACGAGGTCTTCAACCAGGCGATCTCTGGGGGCGCTACAGATATTCACTTCGAACCGATGGAAGACCACTTGCGAATCCGCTATCGGATCGATGGCTTGCTGGTCCCTGTTCCTGTACCCGAAAACCTGAGACGCTTCCAAGACGCGATCGTGTCGCGCCTGAAAATCATGGCGAAGCTGAACATTTCGGAGCGGCGCTTGCCTCAGGACGGTCGCATCAACCATCGGGTCGGTTCTACGACTTTGGACATTCGCCTTTCCACGATGCCGGTCATGTACGGCGAGAGCATCAGTTTGCGTCTGCTCAACAAGAAGGACAAGCCGCTTAGCTTGGCCCAGCTCGGCATGTCGGAGCGGGATTCAGAGGTCGTGAACCGAGTGTTGAATTTGCCGCACGGGATTATCCTGGTCACTGGCCCGACGGGCTCGGGTAAGTCGACATCCTTGAACGCCTTTATTCGCTCCATCAATTCGGACGATCGTCGCATCATCACGGTTGAGGATCCGATCGAGTACGAGGTTGCGGGAGTGAACCAGATCCAAGTGAAGCCCGACATCGGCTTTGGCTTCGCGGAGGCCTTGCGGCACGTGCTGCGTCAGGATCCGAACGTGATCATGGTCGGGGAAATCCGAGACCGGGAAACGGCGGACATCGCGGTGCAAGCGTCGCTCACCGGTCACCTGGTTTTTTCCACCTTGCATACGAACGACTCGGCGGGGGCGATCACTCGATTGATCGATATGGGAGTGGAGCCGTTCCTGATTGCTTCCAGTGTGGAGATGGTCATCGCCCAGCGCTTGCTGCGTCGCGCTTGCCCGAGCTGCATGGGCATGCGGGCGGCGGAACCGCAGGAAGTCGAGGATGCCTTGCGAGTGCTGGACCTGAACCCGGATTTGGCGGAGGGAGTTTTGCAGTTGCCTGAAAGTTGCGGTTGCGAGACGTGTCGAGGGATTGGATACAAGGGGCGTATCGGCATTTATGAAATTTTGCGGGTAACGGAAAAGATGCACGATCCGATCGTGCGTCGCGAGGCTGCCCCGGTGATTCGTCAGCTCGGTTTGCAGGCGGGGATGGTTTCGCTTGGCAAGTCCGGCTGGAATTTGGTGAACCGCAAGCTCACGACTTTGGAAGAGGTGGTGCGTACGATCTCCGTGAAGGAAGGCGAGTGACGAGAGCTAGGCGGAGCCCGAAAAGCGATATGAGGATTTTGAATACAAACAGGGGTAGGGGCGTGTCGAAGGCAGCTACGCTTTTCGCCGTTCACTCTTCACTCTTTTAGCACGGTGCCGGTTTTCAAGTACAGTGCAAGGGATGCCTCGGGGGCGTCGACGCGAGGCGAGGTGGAAGCGGTTTCGCGCAAGCTCGCGGTGCGCAAGTTGAGCGCTCAGGGGCTGAAGCCCATTTCTGTAGCGGAGAGCGGATCGAAGCTGGCGGGAGCGAAGAAGTCGGAAGGCTTGAGTCTCTCGTTTCTCACCAAGTCTGGGAAGTCCGGCAAGCTCGACGGGAATGTGACGCTGCCGTTTCTCTCGGCCCTGAAGGAGTTGCTGGCCTGCGGCGTGCAAGCGGGGGATGCCTTGCAGTTGATGAGCGCCCGCTTGAACGATCCCTCGCAAAAGCGCTTGGCGAACGTGCTGTGGGATGATGTGCGGCAGGGGCGTTCCTTGTCGGAAGCGTGTCGCAAGCAAACGCAGGTTTTCGACGACAGCATGGTGAGTTTGATCGAAGCTGGCGAAGCGACGGGTAACTTGAACAACGTGCTGGGTCGCTTGGTGGCGAACCTGGAAGAGGCGAAGGCGATCAAGGGTAAGCTGAGCGCGGCGATGGCGTATCCATCTTTCTTGATAGTGGTGGCCTTTGGCTTGGTGCTGCTGTTCTTGTTTTTCCTGCTGCCGCAGATCGAAGGTTTGCTGGCTTCTTTGGGCGGCGATTTGCCGCTGTCGACGAAGGTGCTGATTGGCTTGGCGGACTTTGCTTTGAGCTATGGTTGGTTGATCGTGATCGCGGGCTTGTTCGGGGTGACGGCTCTCTTGTCTTGGAGGCGAACGAAGGCAGGTCGTCTGCGCTTCGACGATATTATCTTAGGATTGCCCTTGCTGGGGCACTTTTTGCGCGATGTGCAGGTGCTGCGCATGGTGCAGGTGCTGTCGCTGCTTTTGGAAAACGGGATTACCATGGTGCAGTCCTTGCAGATGTCGGAACGCTCCTTGACGAACCATGCGATGCGGAAGCGTTTCGTGGAAGCTCGCGGGAAGGTGACGGAAGGGTCTTCGCTATCGAGCGCCTTCAAGGGCACGGGCTACTTGGACGGGATGGCCTTGGACATTTTCACCGTGGGAGAAAACACCGGTAACGTGGTGCCGGGCTTGAAGCAACTTTCGCGTCAGTATTCAGAACGTGTAGACAAGGCGATCAAGTCGTTCATCGGCGTGGTGTCGATCGGGGTGTTGATCTTCGTCTTCTTGTTCGTGGGGCTGGTGGCGCTGGGAATCATTTCGGCGGTCTTCCAGTTGAGCGGCAGTTTGTCGGGTTAGCGGGTCAGGGCTGAGCGTGGCGGGGATTCCGGCGGCTTCGTTAAAGTTGTAGTTGAAGCGTTGGGTCAAAGTCGCCTATCTGGGACTTTTCCTTGATGAGCCCCAACATTCAAATCGCGACCCGGTTCCTGTTAGCCAAGAAGCGCTCCATGCTGATGAGCTTGTGCGGCATCGCTTTCGGGGTGGGCTTCTTCATCGTAACGCAGGCGCAGCTCAGTGGCTTCGAGGAGTTTTTCATCCGGACGATTTTGGGCACGGACGGGGCGATCCGCATCGAAGACAAGTTCCAGGCGACCTTGGCTCAGATGGAGGCGGCTTCCAGCACGCGTACGGATTCCAAGTTTTTCGTAGCGGACCGCGGCAACCGCCGGTACGTGGAGGGCGTCGAGTATCCGGAAAAGATTATCGACGCCTTGCAGAGCATTCCGAATGTGGCGGCGACTTCCTCGGTCTTGAAAGGGCGAGTGGAGGTGCAAAGTCCTTTGCGCATGGAGTCGGCCCAGGTTTACGGCATCGTGCTGAACGACCACCTCGCGGTTTCGGACCTGGAGGACCAGCTGGTGTTCGGGAGCATCGAGGAGTTTCGGCGGGCTCCCACTGGGATTTTGATTGGGCGAAAGCTCTCGGATCGCCTGCAAGCTCGAGTGGGCGACTCTATTATAATAGAAAGCCGCGGGGAGCAGAGCCGCTATCGGGTGAGCGGGGTCTATGAAACGGGAGTTTCCGATATCGATCGGGTTCGCGTTTTCATGCACTTGGACCAGGCCCGCTCCTTGCTGCGGCGTCCGCACGGCGTGACCTTCATCCAAGTCAGCGTCTTCGACCGGGATCGGGCGGAGTACGATGCCTTGGTGATCGAAAACTTGGTGCAGCACGCGGCGGCTCCCTGGCAGGATCGGGAAAAGGTTTGGCTAGACGTCTTCAAGGCGCTGCAGGTTTCGGCGGTGATTACGGTTTCGACGATTATCCTGATCTCCGGCTTGGGCATGTTTAACACGCTGGTGATGATCGTGATGGAAAAGACGCGGGAGATCGCGATCTTGCGCTCCATGGGCTACAGCCGATCGGACATTTCGGCCATTTTCCTGTGGCAGGGCGGCATTGTCTTGGTGTTCGGCGTATTTCTTGGTTTTGCGCTCGGAGCGGGCGTGACCTATGGCGTCTCTCACTTGCCGCTGCGGGTGCGGGGGATCTTCTCGACCGATAGCTATGTGGTGGAGTGGTCCGCGATGCATTATTTTTGGGCGGCGGTGACGGCGATCGTTATCGTTTTGTTCGCCAGTCTGGCTCCGGCGCGGCGGGCAGCTCGCTTGGTGCCGGGGGATGTCATTCGGGGGACTGCCTCATGAGCGCTCGTTCCGATCAGGCGAAGGTCGCCATGTCGTGTCGCGGCCTGCACAAGCATTTGGGGGAGGGGGAGGCCCGCGTGCATGTTTTGAAAGGGGTCGATCTCGAGTTGAACCGCGGCGAGATCTCCGCGGTGGTCGGACCCTCCGGCTGCGGCAAGAGTACGCTCCTATACTTGCTCGGATTGCTGGACCGCCAGGACGAGGGCGAGATTTTGGTCGGCGGGGAAGCGGTTCCGCTCGATCGGGACGGTGCCCATACCCGGCTTCGCTGCGAGCACATCGGTTTCGTTTTCCAGTTTCACTTCCTCTTGCCGGAGTTCTCCGCCCTCGAAAACGTCATCCTGCCGATGCGCAAGCTTGGGAAATTAAGCGAAGACGAGATGGGGGAGCGGGCGAAGGAGCTGCTGGAGCAGGTCGGCTTGGGCGACAAAACCCACCGCCGTCCCTCCCAACTTTCGGGCGGCGAGCAGCAGCGGGTGGCGATCGCGCGCTCGCTCGCGAACCGGCCGAGCGTCCTTTTGGCGGACGAGCCGACGGGAAATCTCGACCTGAAAAACTCGATGATGGTGTTCGATCTACTGACCCGCCTTGCCAAGGAGTACCAGCAAGCGGTGCTCATCGTGACCCACAATCCCGAGCTGGCGGGGCGTTGCGACCGAATCCTGCGCATGGAGGACGGGCTTTTCGTCCAGTGATTTGCATGTACGCCGCTCATGGCTATTAGAAGTGGGATTAATAAACTGTACCTCTGCTAATAACCCCTTGCAGGCGCTCTAAAGTGTCCAACATTTTATTTGCCTTTCGATTGGCGGCTCTTTCACTGCCGTTTCCTCTAAAGCCTAACCTTCTGCTCAGTGAGTTCCGAAAATTCCCGCAAATCATTTCTACTTGCGATCGCTGCCGTCGTGGCTGGCGTCGTCGCATTGCCTAAGCTGCTAGCTCGTAGCAAGGCGAAGGGTAATCCTTCGAATGCTTCTACTATAAAGCTGCGCCAAGACCCTCGGTCGGTAAACCGAGAGGATTCGCGCTTCGCCTAACTGCTACTTCCCTGACAGGAACGGCTAACCTTTTACCGCTATGTCTAAAGTGTTTCCAAAGTGGTCGAACGCGTTGCCACTGAAGATCGTTGTTTTCATCTTCGTCTTCGTGACTACGCTCCTTGCCGGCATCACCTACTACGTGACGCCGAATTACGTCAGAGTTGGCTATGAGCCAACCCAGCCGGTCCCATACGACCACAGTTTCCACGTGGGCGAGCTCGGGCTCGACTGCCGTTACTGTCACGATTCGGTCGACCAGTCTGACGTTGCGAACATCCCTGCTGCGGACACTTGCATGAAGTGTCACAGCATGATCAAGACGGACAGCGACCTGCTCGCTCCGATACGCGAGAGCTACGCCACCGGCGATCCGGTTGCTTGGAAGCGCGTCCACGAAGTGCCGGACTACGTCTACTTCAGCCACCAGGCTCACGTGACCCGCGGCGTTTCCTGCGTGGAATGTCACGGCCAGGTCAACGAGATGGAAGTCGTCTCCCACGCCGAGCCTATGAGCATGAGCTGGTGTCTCGACTGTCACCGCCATCCGGAAGAAGTCCTTCGTCCGGTCGACCAAGTCTTCAATCTCGACTGGGTACACCCAGGCGGAAAGCAGGGCCAGATCAAGGACGGCCTCAAGTTCGTTGAAGAACGCAACATCACTCCTCCTCAAAGCTGCACAGGCTGCCACCGATGAAACGCGCACCTTACAATCACCCTGAAACAGCGGAACTGTCAGGCCCGCGCTACTGGCGCAGCCTCGACGACTTGTCGCAATCTCCCGAATTCCTCGCTCAGGTAGAGCGCGAGTTCGGACCGGAAGCCTCCGAGATGAACGAAGTGGATCGTCGCCACTTCTTCAAGATCATGGCGGCATCCTTCGCGATCGGCGGACTCGGCTTTGCCGGCTGCCGCCGTCCGGAGTCCCATATCCTTCCGCATTCCAAGATGCCCGAGCACCAGATCCCTGGTCAGGCTCTTTATTATGCGACCGGTTTCCCGCTGCGCGGCGAAACGCTTCCGCTCCTTATCGAGACGCACACGGGCCGTCCCACCAAGGTGGAAGGCAACGCCGACCATCCCGGTTACAAGGGCGGCACCACCCGCAAGGCGCAGGCCGCCATCCTCGATCTTTACGATCCGGATCGCGCCACTGCCCATACCAAGGGCGGGTCCAAGATTAGCAACGCGGACGTCAACGATCTGCTTGCTTCTCTCAACAAGAAGTACGCCGCTTCCAACGGCAAGGGCGTCGCGGTTCTCGCCGAAAGCTCTTCCTCGCCAACGCGCCTTCGCCTCAAGAAAGCCTTCCTCAAGGCCTTCCCGCAAGCGACTTGGGCCGAGTACGACGCGATCGACGCGAGCAACGCTGGCATCGCAGCCGCCAAGGTTACGGGCAACGACAAGCTTCAGCCGAAGTACGACCTTTCCAAGGCCTCCCGCATCCTTGCGGTAGACGCTGACTTCCTCGACGAAGAGCAGGGCTCGGTACAGTTCTCCAAGCAGTTTGCAGAAGGCCGCCGCGTTCGTTCCAGCAAGGACGCGATGAATCGCCTCTATTCGGTAGAGAGCAATTTCTCGATCACTGGCGCCATGGCGGACCACCGCAAGCGTCTCGCTTCCAGCCAGATGGTTTCCTTCTTGGCGGCCGTCGCACTCGAGCTCGACCTCGGCGTAGAAGGCAATGCCCTGAACTCCGTTCTCAGCCCGCTCGCGAGCAAGCTCGACGCGGAGACTCAGGAATGGGCGGCCAAGTGCGCCGACGACCTCGCTCAGCACAAGGGCGAGAGCCTTGTCTTCGTAGGCCAGCACCTCTCGCCGGAAGCCCACGCTCTCGGCCTCTTGGTCAACGAGAAGCTCGGCAACCTGAAGAAGACTGTTTCCCTCGTTTCCATAGACAACGGCAAGACCGCTTCCATCCAGGACCTCGCATCCAGCATCGAGGCAGGATCGGTAAGCTCGCTCGTCATCCTGGGCGGCAATCCCGTGTACAACGCTCCGGCGGGAATCGACTTCTCGGCGCTTCTCGAGCAGGTAGGGGAGGTCGTTCGCCTCGGCTACTACGCCGACGAGACTTCCGAAAAGTCGACTTACCACATCACGCAAGCCCACTTCCTGGAAGCGTGGGGCGATGGCCGCACCTACGGTGGCGACGTGGTGGCGCAGCAGCCGATGATTCTTCCTCTCTTCGACGGCGTATCCGAAATCGAAGTACTCGCTCGCCTCGTTGGCGAAGCGAATCCGGACGGTTACAGCCTCGTGTACGCAACCTTCCAGGCTGCCAAGGGTACGCCCGGCAAGCGCGCCTTTGAAGCGTTCCTCAACGAAGGCTTCACCGCTGACGGCTACCGGGTTTCCAACAGCAACGTTTCCGGGCTCGAGCTCGCTAACCTGCTGAAGGGCTTCAAGGCTCCCGCGGCTCCGAGCAAGGACAGCCTCGAAGTTCGTTTCCTCAACGACGCATCCGTCGATGATGGCCGCTTCGCCAACAACGGTTGGTTGCAGGAGTGTCCGGACCCGATGACTAAGTTGACTTGGGATAACGCTATCATCGTTAGCCCCAAGTTTGCGAAGGATCTCGGCATCGTCGCTCCTGACTCCGCGATCCAAGTTGCCCGCAAGAACCCGAACAAGGTTCGCGACGGTCGCCAGTTCGCTTCGGTTGCTACCATCAAGGTGGACGGCCGCGAAGTTACCGGCGCGATCCACATCCAGCCCGGTCTCGACAACTACACGGTTGTATTGCCGCTTGGATACGGTCGCACCAAGACGGGCCGTGTTGGTACAGGCTCGGGCTTCAGCGCTTACGCGATCCGTTCGGCTGCCGCTTTCGTCACGAACGCGACCTTGGCCCTGACCGGCGCGGAATACCAGCTCGCGAGCACTCAAGAGCATTGGTCTATGGAAGGCCGCGCCATCGTTCGCGAAGGCAATCTCGAAGACTACGAGGCAGACAAGGATTTCGTATCCAAGATGGGCATGGAGTCGCACTCCCCAGCTATTTATGCTGGAGCCGAAGACATGCCGTTGCAGGAGAAGGTGAGCGAAACGCCTCGTGGCGGCTCTATCTACGAGCATCCGGATCTCACTGGCATCCACCAGTGGGGCATGAGCATCGACCTCAACGTTTGTACGGGTTGTAACTCTTGCGTTATCGCCTGTCAGAGCGAAAACAACATTCCGATCGTGGGACGCGACCAAGTTCGCCGTGGCCGCGAAATGCACTGGATTCGCCTCGACCGTTACTTCTCCTCTGGCGCGAAGGACAACACGGAGATCCCAGAGAATCCGCAGGCTTCGCTCCAGCCGATCGCGTGTATGCATTGCGAAACGGCGCCGTGTGAAACGGTTTGCCCTGTAAACGCGACGGTTCACGACGAAGAAGGCCTCAACGCCATGGCGTACAACCGTTGTATCGGTACCCGCTACTGCGCGAACAACTGTCCTTATAAGGTGCGCCGTTTCAACTTCTTCGATTACCAGCAACGCGAGCTCGATAAGCTCTACATGGGGCCGCTCGCTCCGAAGGGCATGCCGGAGCTCGTGCAGATGGCTCAGAATCCGGACGTATCCGTGCGCATGCGCGGCGTGATGGAGAAGTGTACTTTCTGCGTGCAGCGCATCAACCAGGCGAAGATCGCCCAGCAGGCCAAGGCCGGCGACGGCGGTGACGTACGAGTCCGCGACGGAGCGATCAAGGTCGCTTGCGAGCAGGCTTGTCCGACGGATGCTATCGTATTCGGTGACCTGAAGGACGCGAACAGCCGCGTTTCGCAACTTCGCGAAAACGAGCGTTCGTACTCGCTTCTTGGATACTTGAACACGCGTCCTCGCACCACGTTCATGGCTCGTATCCGCAATCCAAATCCGGAGATGCCAGATTACTACGAGATGCCTCTCTCCAAGAAGGAGTACAAGGCAAAGGCCCCGAAAGGAGCTTCCCACGATTCCCATGGCTCGCATGACGAAGACCACCACGACTCACACTCAGATACAGCTGAAGGAGGACACCACTAATGGCCGGCGCTAGCTCCCATTCTCAAGAAGTGAGACCCGCGATTCTCGATGAAGTGAATCCGGTCGATATCCCGCGCCAAGCGTGCGTGGATAACAACCGTTCCTTCAATTGGATCACTGAGAAAATCTGCGGTATCATCGAAGAGAAGACTCCTACCTGGTGGTGGGTGTGCTTCATCATCGCTTGCGCCACCGCAAGCTTCACCTTCATCGGTCTCGGATACCTCGTAGTCACGGGTGTCGGCGTTTGGGGTCTGGCCAATCCAGTTAACTGGGGTTGGGCGATCGTAAACTTCGTATTCTGGATCGGTATCGGCCACGCGGGTACGCTGATTTCGGCGATTCTCTGTCTGCTCCGGCAGAAGTGGCGTACTTCGATCAACCGCGCGGCGGAAGCGATGACGATCTTTGCGGTGGTCTGTGCGGGCTTGTTCCCGGTCTTCCACGTCGGTCGTGTCTGGTTCGCTCTCTATCCGGGCTATCTCTTCCCGTTCCCGAATGCGAACGGCATCTGGCCGAACTTCCGTTCGGCGCTGCTGTGGGACGTGTTCGCGGTATCGACTTACGGTACGGTTTCCGTGCTCTTCTGGTACATCGGCCTGATTCCTGACTTCGCGACCGTTCGCGACCGCGCCAAGACGAAGTTCCGCAAGATCGCCTACGGCATCGTGGCCATGGGCTGGCGCGGATCGAACCGCCACTGGAGCAACTACGAGATGCTTTACCTCATCTTGGCTGGTCTCTCCACGCCGCTGGTACTTTCGGTACACACTATCGTATCCTTCGACTTCGCGATCTCCTTGGTCCCTGGTTGGCACACCACCATTTTCCCGCCGTACTTCGTTGCTGGCGCGATCTTCTCCGGCTTCGGCATGGTTATCACCTTGATGCTGCCCCTGCGCGCCATCTACGGCCTGCAGGACCTCATCACCCAGTACCATATCGACTGTATGACCAAGATCATCTTGGCGACCGGTACCATGGTTGGTTACGCCTACGGCATGGAGTTCTTCATCGCTGCCTACGGCGCGAACGACTTCGAAATCTTCGCTTTCGTGAACCGCGCTTTCGGCAACTACGCCTGGGCGTACTGGATCATGATTTCCTGTAACGTTATCTCTCCTCAGTTCTTCTGGTTCAAAAGCATCCGCGAGAACACGACGCTGGTTTGGGTTATCTCCCTCTTCGTCAACGTCGGCATGTGGTTCGAGCGTTTCGTTATCACCGTGACCTCCCTGTCCCGTGACTTCCTTCCTTCGAGCTGGGGTTACTACTCTCCAACAGTGGTGGACATCTTCACTTACCTTGGAACTTTCGGTCTCTTCTCGGTGCTGTTCCTGCTCTTCCTTCGCTTCGTGCCTCTCATGGCCATGGCGGAAATCAAGGCAGTAACCCCGCAGGCTGATCCTCACCACGCGCACACTCACAAAGCCGGCAGCGGCGACTACGTTAATAACTAAAATGGCGGACAAATTTGGAATTCTCGCAAAGTTCGACACCCCGGCTGACATCATGCATGCGGCCGAGAAGGTGAGGGACGCTGGCTTCAAGCGCTGGGACGTGATCACGCCTTTTCCGATCCACGGCATGGACGGGGCCATGGGCCTCAAGCGCTCTTGGGTACCGCGTTTCACGATCGTGGGCGGCACGACCGGATTCATCACCGGTATGAGCATGATCTTCTTCACCAACGCGTTTGACTACAAGATCCTGATCGGCGGCAAGCCGCTCTTCAGCCCGTACTTCGCCTTCCCGGTGTCCTACGAGCTCACCATCCTCTTCTCTGCCTTTGCTTCGATCATCGGCATGTTCATCCTCAACAAGCTGCCAATGCATTACCATTCGGCGCTTAAGACCGAGAAGGTGGCGGAAATGTCCGACGACAAGTTCTTCCTCTACATCGAGTCTGAAGATCCACAGTACGACGACGTTAAGACGCGCTCCTTCATCGAGGGGCTGCATCCGGTCGAAGTTTCCGACATGGAGAAATAACGAGATGCGCTACGTATACCTGATATTTGCATTCGTCGTGATCGCGGCGGTAAGCGTGCTCGGCTTCCGAGGCACAAAGACGACAAAGCGTCCTCTCGAAATCTTCGACGACATGGACCACATGCCAAAGTACCATCCGCAGGCGGAGAGCGCCTTCTTCGCGGATGGACGCACCGACCGCTTGCCCGTTCCCGGCACGGTCGCTCGCGGCACGTTCGAGCCGGATGCCTACAAGGCGACCGGCAAGAACGGCGAGGCTTACGGCAACGGTTTCCCGATCGAGGTGACTCAAGCCGCCATGGAGCGCGGCGAGGAACGCTACAACATCTATTGTACGCCCTGCCACGGCGCTGCGGGTGACGGCCAAGGCCGCACGGCTGCCTTCGGCATGACGGCGATCGCCAACCTGACAGCTGCTCCTTACACGGACATGGCGGATGGCGAACTCTACCACTACATCGCAAACGGTAGCCGCAGCGGACGTATGTTCGGCTACAAGGAAAAGCTTTCGGTCGAAGACCGTTGGAAGGTCGTTCTCTACGTCCGCGCTCTCCAGCGCGCAGCGAACGGCTCCGTCAAAGATTTAACTCCTGCTAGCAAGGAGGAACTAGGACTATGAGTGCAGAACGCGACGCTTCGCTTCCGAACCCAACTAAGTGGCTATTGATCGGTGCCGTTGGCCTGATCATCTCGTTTATCGGCATGTTCGTCGATCCACGGATGGCCTCCTTCTGCTATCTGATCGGCATGATCTTCACCACGTCGATCACCATCGGAATGCTGTTCTTGGTGATGATTCACCATATCTTCGACGCCTACTGGTCGACCGTTATCCGTCGTCAGGCGGAGAACTTCCTCGCTGCCCTCCCATGGATGGCGGTGCTCTTCATCCCGCTCTTCCTCATCACGTACCTCTACAAGCAGGATACGCTTTGGATCTGGATGGATCTCGACCATGAGCTCCATGGACACGGCACCGTCGGAACGGATCCCCTCTACCTCAAGAAGACTTGGTGGTTGAGCGAGACCTTCTTCTGGATTCGCGCGGTGGTCTGCTTCCTCGCATGGATCTACTTCGCTCGCACCTTCCGTCGCAACTCCTTCTCCCAGGACGAAGACGGATCCGCAGAGCACACCTATTCGAGCCGCAAGCACGCCGCGGGTGGATTGATCGTGGTGGCCCTCACGTGGTCCATGGCCGGCTTCGACTGGATTATGTCCCTCGAGTACCACTGGTTCTCCACCATGTTCGGGGTTTGGTTCTTCGCCAATTCCATGCGCGCCGCGCTCGCGGTCTTGGTATTGGTCGCGGCCTTCCTGGTGGCGAAGGGGCCTCTCAAGGGCATCTTCAACACGAAGCACCTGCACGACCTCAGCACGTTGTGCTTCGCCTTCACGGTTTTCTGGGCCTACATCAGCTTCTCCCAGTACTTCCTGATCTGGAACGGAAACATTCCTGAAGAAACCTTCTGGTACAACTTCCGCGAGGAGGGCATGTGGTACGGCGTATCCATGTTCCTGATCTTCGGTCACTTCCTCTTCCCGTTCCTGTTCATGCTACAGTTTCCGCTGAAGACCAAGTACCCAGCCATGGTGTTCATGGCTTGCTGGATCCTCTTCATGCAGTTGTTCGATCTGATCTTCAACATCCTCCCGTCCTTGAAGGTGCATGGGCATACCGCTCAGCTTTTCCACCAGCCTCTCGGCTTCCTTTGGCTCGCAGCTTCCGTGCTGGGTGGCATCGGAGTCCTGCTCTGGGCGTATTGGACCAGCTACTACAAGGTTAAGATCATCCCAATTCGCGACCCTCGCATAGGGGAGTGCTTGAACCACAACCACTAGTTTCTCAAATGACACAAGCGCACACACCATCGCGTAGTTCATTCCCGGTCGTCGTCGCAATCATTGGATTGTTCCTGCTTTTCTGGTTCCTCACCAGCAAGGTATACGTCGACTCGACCGAGACTGAAGAAGTATCGAACTTCACAGTGCCAGACAAGACGCTTGCGGAACACCGCGGCGAGGCTGAGTCACTCCTCTCAACGACCAAGGTTACCGATGCCGCTAACGGCAAGGTTCGCCTTTCTATCGAGCGAGCTAAGGAGCTCGTGATCGCCGAAAACGCCAAGTAAGAGGTTTCTCGACGCCGCGTACTCGCACTCTCGAACTAAGCTATGAATTTGATCTGCAACCTCTTTTCGTCGGTCTTCCCCAGTCTGGGAGGCGACGGATCGCAGCGTGAAAGGGAACAGACGATCGACTCGTCCATGCGCTTCGCGGTGCTTGGGCTGATCAAGGGCTCAGTTTTCTGGCTGCTTGTCGCTTCCTTGCTCGGATTGATCGTTTCGATCAAGCTGCACTCTCCGTCCTACCTTTCCGAATACGGCTGGCTGAGCTATGGCAAGGCCTACCCCGCGTTCTGGAACGCATTGGTTTACGGATGGCTTTTCAACGCGGGCCTCGCTTGCGTGGCTTGGATCATCGCTCGTTTGGGCGGACGTCCGAGCGGGAACAGCGGTCTTCTCGCCATTTCCGGCGGCGCTTGGAACATCGCGGTGATCATCGGCCTGTTTGGCATCTTCAAGGGAGACCAGAATCCGTACCGCATGCTCGAATTCCCGAGCTACGCAGCTCCTTTCCTCTTCGCTGCGTTCATCGGAATCGGAATTTGGATACTGCTGGCCTTCAAGGCTCGCGCTTACCGTTCCTCCTACGCGTCCCAATGGTACGCCTTGGCGGGGGTGTTCAGCTTCGTTTGGATTTTCTCCATCGCTCAAGCCATGATCTTCTGCATGCCGGCCCAAGGCATTTTCCAGAGCGTCGTGGCTGCTTGGTTTGGAGGGAACCTGCTCGGCTTGGTCGTGGCGCCTTTCGCTTTTGCCACGATCTACTACTTGATTCCCAAGGCCCTCGGCCAGCACATCGTGGGCTACCGCCAGTCCGGCATCGCCTTCTGGAGCTGGATCTTTTTCTCCAGCGCGGCTGGCTTGGCTTCCTTGGTGAACGGTCCGTTCCCGGCATGGGTGGCCTCGGTAGGCGTGGTCGCTAGCTTCGGCCTCTTTTTGCCGCTTTCCGTATTTACGATGCAGTTCCTCTCTAGCTTGTTCGCAAGCTTTTCGAAGATCTGGGACACGCTTTCTGTGCGTTACGTCTTCTACGCGGTTTTCGCGTTCATCGTAGCCACCGCTTTGACGATCCTCGGTTCGCTGCGCGGAATTCAGGAAGTTACGCAGTTCAGCCAGTTCAACGACGGCGTGCGTTACCTTTTCCTCGTCGGCTTCGCGGGCATGGCTTTCACTGGGATGGTCTACTACATCTTGCCGCGCTTGCTCAACAAGGAGCTTCCCAACCCTTCGCTCGCGGATCTGCAGTTTTGGGTTCAGGGCCTCGGCATATTCCTCGTAACGGTAAGCTTGGTATACGGTGGCTGGGCCCATGGAGCCCTGCTTAACGGCAGCGACGCCGATACGATAGCGATCCTGCAGAACACAAAAACTTACCTCTTCCTGACGACCATCGGTTCGGTTCTGTTCGCGATCGGAAACTTCGCTTACGCCGTATCGTTCGTTTGGATACTCCTCTCTCCTCGCACTGAGAAAGAGCAATCCGCTGACTTGATCGAGCCAGCTCCTGAACTCGAGTACACGCACTCATGAACAGAGGACCTTTCATTTTTATCGGTGTGCTGATCATTGTCTCGCTCTCTTGGGCGGTGACTCTCGTCAAGCCAATCCAAGAAGCGGGCAACCTGGCTCCGATCGGCAAGGGCGAATCTCGCGTTCCGACCCTGCTGGCTGGCCTAGCGCTGCAAGGCCGCGAGGTCTACCAGGAGCAGGGGTGCGTGAATTGCCATACCCAGCAGACGCTGGCCACGGTTGGATCCGACATCGCTCGCGGATGGGGCGACCGTCAATCGATGCCGCTCGACTACGTGGACCAGAGCCCAGTTTTCACGGGCTACAACCGAGTCGGTCCGGATCTCGCGAACGTCGGCACCCGCCGCACGGATGCCGACTGGCACTACCTGCACTTCTACAATCCGCAGATCACTTCGCCTGGCAGCAACATGCCTCCTTACGCTTTCCTTTTCGAAACGCGCAAGATCATTGGCCCCGCCTCGAATCGAGCGCTCGACTTGCCGGAAGGCTACCGTCCGGAAGAGGGCTACGAAGTGGTTCCCACTCCCGAAGCGAACGCCTTGGTTGCCTACATGCTGGGACTCAGCCAAGCCTACGACATTGAAGAGGCTCCCACGCCTGAAAAGCTCGCCTACAAGTGATGCAAGACGATCAAGAACAACCACATTTGCCAGGAGTCGACGCTAGCAAGGCGAGCGACGAGAGCGTTTTGCGCGTGCACGCCCAGATTCGCCGCAAGCGTATCGAGGGATCGCCGGTCGCGTTTTTCACCGCCGCCGCTTTGATCATCGTCTTCGTTTTCGCTTGGTTCTACCAACGTCGCTATTTCGCGGAATACGATTCCAAGGGCGTACTCGCCGAAAGGCAGCACATCGCTGCCATGGAAGCCTACAAGAACCGTCCGCAGGAGCCCGAAGGTCCAGTCGTCATCGATGGCGGCAAGCTTTACGCCCAGCAGTGCGTTGCCTGTCACCAGGCATCTGGCCAAGGCCTTGCGGGAGCGTTTCCTCCGCTGGCTGGCTCGGAATGGGTTACAGGGGCGCCGGAGATCCCGATCAAGGTTCTGCTCTCCGGTCTCGGCGGAGAAATCCAAGTCAAGGGCAGCACCTACAATGGCGCGATGCCAGCGTTCGGTGCGGTGTTCGACGATGCTGAAATCGCTGCGGTCGTAACTTACATCCGGGGCGAGTGGGATAACGGAGCCAGCGAGGTGACAGCCGAGCAGGTTGCGGCCATCCGATCGGAGATCGGCTCCCGTGGCGCTTGGACCGCCGCTGAGTTGGCGGAACACTTCTAGGATTTTTCCCTAACGAAACTTTTTCAGGCCATCCCTCGGCGGGATGGCCTTTTTTTGGCTTCTTACCATTTCGAGCGCAGGGGAGGGGTCGGGGAAGGCAGGCCCGATTCGTTGTTTCCGTATCTGCGGGGCATGTTTTTTTCGCTTGGGATTGTCTCGGCGAGGATCTCGCCTAGGTATTTTTGAGATTGTTCTGCGAAATGTTGCCCTGGAGTAAACGATACATGGAAGTTCGGTACCCGAGCCGAATGCGCGCAAGCGCTTGGATGGACGCGTGGCGGGGGGCGCTCCGGGTAGCAGCCTTGCTCGGTATCAGTTTTTGCGGCACTGTTTCTGTCGCGGACACGGGCGATCTGATGTCCTTGAGTCTGGATGAGCTGCTGGATGTGAGGATCACCGGAGCTTCGCTGATCGAAGAGAAGCAACGATGGGCCCCGGTCTCGACCACTGTGTTCACGGGGGAAGAGATAAAACGCATGGGGGTGGAAAGCATCGAGGCTTTGATGGATTACGTTCCCGGTTTCCAATCCTACCAGATGGGCGAGTCGGGCCATTCCCTGCCGTTTTCTTCGCGGGGGCGGAAGGTGGGTACCACCAGTCGAGAGGTGCTCGTCTTGCTGGATGGAGAGCGAGTGGATACAACGCTTTATGGCGGCGGCGCCTTTGCGGTTCCATTGATCTCGACCCGTAGCGTCGAGCGAGTCGAATACCTGAGGGGCCCCGGCTCGGCCTTGTACGGAACCGGAGCCTTTCTCGGCACGGTGAATATTGTTACTCGCAGGAACGCTCGAAGCTATGGAGCTCAAGTGGGCGCGAACGGCAGCCGCGAAGCCTACTTGTCCGCCAGCGGGGATACGGGGCCGCTTTCTTATAGCGTAAGTTTGCGGGCCTATGAGGACGATGGCGAGCGCCTGGCTGCCTACGATCCCTTTTCCGGATTTACCGAAACGACCGACCCTTTTACCGGTGAAGACCTCTCCTTGGGTCTTGAGCTCGAAGGGTGGCGGCTTACGTATCGGCGGAACCGTCGTCTGGCCGAGGACTTCTACGTGGTCGGGACTTTGAAGGATGGTTTCAACAAGTACGAAACGGTGTACGAAAGCGTCCACCTCCGTAAGTCGAAGGATTGGTCCAGGGAGCACCGGACCGAGTTTTCCCTAGGCTGGAAGGATTGGGAAGAGCAGGTCCGTTTCGTCTTTTTGCCGGAGGGGTACCTATCGGATGTGAGCGAGCCGGCGAGCGACGCTGAATTTCAGGCGAATACGCTTTTGAGGGAAAAGGAGTGGGGCGCGCGAGCGGTTCACGAATGGTGGTTCGGCAGCGAGGGGAGCTTGGTGTTCGGCGGGGAGTGGAGGTCTCCCCGGCTTAAGCAGGGTGAGGCCTACAGCAACTATGACCTCGGCGCGCTGGCGCGCGGGGATTTTCCGCTGCGCTACTATGGCGATTTGGACCAATCGACTCCCTTGTACGCGAAGAACGATCGCGAAGTCTTAGGCGCCTTCGGTCAGTTGAAGACGCATTTGGGTCATGACTGGCGTTTGACCTTAGGGCTTCGGTACGACCGGGACAGCTTGGTGTCCTCTCGCATTTCTCCGCGCTTCGGCTTGGTAAAGGATTTCGGGGAACGCGGACTGGTGCTCAAGTTCTTGTACAGCGAGGCGTTTCGCAGCCCTTCGTCGGTAGAAATGTTCACCATGAACAATCCCTTGATCATCGGGAATCCGGGATTGAAGCCGGAGGTGGTAGAGACTTGGGAAGTCGTCGCTCTCAAGGAGTTTGAGAATCAAGCTCTGAGCGCATCCCTCTTTGAGAATCGCTTTCGTGATTCCATCGTGAACGGGTTCATCGACGGGACTCGAACGTTCGTGAATAGCGAAGAGGAGCGGAACCGCGGGCTCGAGCTCGAGTATCGGATCCAGGCGAGCGAATCCTTGCTGCTGCGTTCTTCCTACACCCGTTTCTTTTCCCAGCCGGAATCGACCTTTCGGGAGGCGAGTTCCTTGGCGTCGTGGGCAGCCAACTACGAGCTCGATCGCTGGAACGTTTCGCTCGGTAGCTCCTACCATGGCGAGCGCTCGATGCTGACCCCGGTCGAAGGCGAGCACTTGGAGCTCGATTCTTATTGGAGTACCAGGGGTAGCATTCGCTACGAGGTGAACGAGGCGGTCGACCTTTACGTTCATGTGCTAAACGCTCTGGACGAACGGTTCCAAACGCCGCCCCAAGTCGAAACCTTGATCAGCGGTCTCGAGAACCGTGGCCGGCAATTCCGCATCGGATTCGATGCGGAATTCTAGGGAGTCTTCTAGCTCTGGGAGAGCTCGATGGAGCGGTCTGCCGCGTCTTGGGTGGACTGGTCGATGATGGCAGGCAGTCCTTGGCGGTCCAAGCTGGTGAGCAGGGCATGGGTGACGCCATTGGGCGAAACCACCTCGTCGATGAGGTCCTGGGGATCGCGCTTGCTGGCCATGAGCAGCTCGAGGGAGCCGATTCCGGTTTCGGCTGCTAGCTGGAGGGCAAGGTTCTTGTCGAGTCCGCGCTTGTCGGCTGCTTCGCTGATGAGCTGGGCGATGCGGAAGTAGAAGGCCGGGCCGCATCCGTTGATAACGGTGGCGACGTGTAGTTGGTCTTCCACTACCTCGTAGGAGGTGCCGAGCGAGGCGAGCACTTCGTCGACGGTCTTCTTCTGAGCTTCGCTCGGGGCTTGCTCGAAGCAGTAGGTGGATACTCCCTTGCCGATTTGGGAAGGGGTGTTCGGCATGACGCGGACCAGGTTGGCAGCGTCGGGAAAGACGGCTTTCATGGAGGCGAGGGTGCGTCCTGCTAGAACGGATACGACGAGCTTGCCAGTGGCAGCTTTCGCTTCTTCTTCCGTTATGGTCTCCAAATGCTGCGGCTTGAAGGCGAGGACGATAATGTCCGATTGCTCGATAAGCTCTCGTTTGCTGGAAGCGACTTTCGCTCCTGTTTGCTCCGCCATTTTGGCGGAACC
This sequence comes from Pelagicoccus sp. SDUM812005, assembly GCF_031127875.1. Taxonomy (GTDB): domain Bacteria; phylum Verrucomicrobiota; class Verrucomicrobiia; order Opitutales; family Opitutaceae; genus Pelagicoccus. Next base: position 140,211 of record NZ_JARXIA010000011.1, read on the forward strand.
TTTTCCTGAGGCGCTGATGCACTGGAGGGCGTCTGCTGAGCAAACTCCCTTAGCGACCAATCCGTTTGCGATGGCGCGGCCCATGTTGCCGGCACCGATGAATCCGATTTTCATAGTTCTATCCTCCTTGGGAGGTCAGGGAAGGCGCGAGTCCGTCTGGCGAGGGACTAGCGTTCTTCTCGGTTGATAGGGTGGGTGAATTTCGCGGTGACGCCTTGTCCGTCGTCGTTCGGCGAGATGCTGATCTCGCCGCCAAGGGTGCGTATCGCGTGGCGGGCAACAGTAAGCCCCATGCCAACACCAACAGTGTTCTTCGTGCTGATGAAAGGTTCGAACATGTTCTCCTCGACTTCCGGATCGATGCCGCGTCCTTGGTCGATGATGCAGAACTCGATGTCTTGCTCGTTCTGCGAGACGACCAAGTTGATCGGGCGCTCGCCCGCAAAGTCCGGGCCATAGCTTTCCCAGGCGTTGATCACGAGCTTGGAGAGGGCGTCTTCGAAGGCCTCGATGTTCGTCTTGATGAAAATTTCGCCGACTTGGTTTTGCACTTCTACGTCGTAGTCGCGGTTGCTGTCTTCTTGAGCGCGACGCAGGCTGCCGGAGATGAGGCGCTCCAGTCCCATCTCGTGGAGAGGGAGGCGGGTGGTGAAGGCGACGGTACTGAGCTGCTTGATGATGCCGACGATGCGATTGGAGGCGGACTCCACGCGGGCGATGTTCTTGAGGACCTTGTCCGGGTCCTTGTAGTTGACCTTGGCCAGCTCGAGGTAGCCCATGACGACGCCGAGCAGGTTGTTCAGGTTGTGGGCGATGCCTTGAGTGAGGGCGCCGATGGCGGCGGAGCGGCGGGATTCGCCGAGGCGGCGGGTCAGCTCCACGTTTGCCTTGTTGATGGCGAGGTAGCTGAGCTGGGTGCGCACGCGGGCGATGGTTTCGTCGAGGTCGATCGGTTTGGTGATGTAGTCGACGGCGCCGGCTTCGAGTCCCTCCAGCTTGCCTTTCTTGGAATTATGGGCGGTGACGAAGATGACGGGGATGGCGTTGGTTCGCTTGTCCTCGCGCAGCTTGGCGCAAACGGCGAAGCCATCCATGCCCGGCATCATGACGTCGAGCAGGATCAGGTCCGGTCGTTCCTCCTTGGCGACTTCCAAGCACGCTTCGCCGTTGGTCGCGGTCAGCACTGTGATCCCATCCCATTCCAGTTTGCGTTGCAGCAGTTGGATATTGATCGGCTCGTCGTCGACGACGAGCACTGTGCTTTGGGTTTTAGGCAGGTCTTGGGTTGAAGGAAGTTCGCTCATTCAGGAAGCGTTAGTGCTGTTGCAGGAGGGATTGTTTAGGAACCTGACTGAAGTTGGTGAGCTTTGAAAGTGTTTTTCATCAACATCGCCACCGTCATGGGGCCGACGCCGCCGGGGACTGGCGTAATGCGGGAGGCTTTCGGTTCGACGGCGGCGAAATCGACGTCGCCCACGAGCCTGTATCCAGACTTCTTGGAAGCATCTTCGACGCGGTTGATGCCGACGTCGATGACGACGGCGCCCTCCTTGACCATGTCTGCGGTGACGAAATTCGGGCTACCGATGGCGGCGACCACGACGTCGCCGGCGCGGACCACTTCCGGCAGGTTTTTGGTGCGGGAGTGGCAAACGGTGACGGTCGCGTTGGCATGGGCGCCCTTTTGCATGGCGAGCAGGGCGAAGGTCTTGCCGACGATGAGGCTACGGCCGATGACGACGACGTGCTTGCCTTCGAGGGAGATGCCTTCCCGCTGGCAGATCTCGATGATGCCCGCGGGGGTGCAGGAGGCGAAGCCGTTCGGGTCTTCCTGCACGACGCGGCCCGCGTTTTGCACGTGGAAGCCGTCGACGTCCTTGTTGGGATCGATCCGGTTGAAGGCGGCTTGCTCGTCGAGTCCGTTGGGAAGGGGGGATTGGATGAGGATGCCGTGCACGGAGCTGTCGGCGTTGAGCTCGTCGACCTTGGCGAAGAGTTCCTCTTGCGTGATGGTCTCGGGGAGCTCGAAGAGCAGGGGCTTGATGCCGATCTTCTCTGCGGTGCGGTTCTTTTGGCGAACGTAGGAAACGGAGGCTGGGTCTTCGCCGACGCGGATAAAGGCGATGCAAGGCTTCTGCCCTTCGATTTTAGAGACCGACTCGGTTAGTTCGGATACGATATCTTGAGAGATTTTTTTTCCGTCGATGAGTTTCATGGAGAGGAGGTTTTGAAGTGGGACGATCGGGAAGCGGCGTGGAAGGCAGCTTAAAATGCTTTCTTGATGGATTGCGCGGTGAGGATGACGTCGTCGCTGTCTTCCTTTTGCTTCAGGATTCCGGATACGCGCACTTCCTTGTTGATAAAGTCTTCGACGTGTATCCGCTCGGGCACTTCGGAGGTATCGATGAAGGCGAGGGCTTTCCCGTCTAGGCCGGCCAGCTTGTAGGACATGCCGGTACGGTTCTTGCCGAGCATGCCGGTCTTTTCGAAGCGGCCGACCAGTTCGGTGATGGCGGCGGCAGGGGCTTGGGACGATGTCGATGCCTGGGGAATCGGATCGGTCGCCAAGCTGGTCACGATGCTGCTGGCTTCGATGGAAGAGCTTTGGATGTAGCCGACGATGATGGTCTCGAGCTGGACTTTGCAGTACCAGGTATCGACGCTGAGGATGTCCATCTTGTCCTTGTCGGTGGCGACCGCGAGGGTGGGCGCTTCGTTGGTCGGGGCGGTCAAGTAGGGGCGGCCCGGCTTGGCGGAGAGGTCCTTGGCGATGTCGTTGTTGTCGAGGTAGACCTCGAAGGTGTCGCGGTAGTAGATGGGCTGCCAGCCCTCGACCGGCTCTACGCCGCGCGGCCAATGGGCGGGAACGGCGAGGGAAATCGCTTCGAGCTCGCCTACTTGGAGGGAGTCCTCGGCGGCGTCTAGGTAGACGGGGATGCCGTCTGCGGCGGAAGCGATGGAGGCTAGGACGAAAGCAAGGGATGCGATGATTAGCTTCATGGTCGTTTGGTTTTAAGGGAGTTTACAGGTCGGTGTCGGCCTTGAAGAGCAGGCTGATTTCGCGGGAGGTGAGGGCGATTCCGGCACCTTTGGGCATGCCCTTGATGCTGTATCGACCGATCTGATACCGCTTTAGCTTTTTTACGTCGAAGTGGAGAGCTTGGAAGAGGCGGCGGATCTCGCGCTTCTTGCCGTGGTGCATGGCTAGGTCGAGCTCCGTGGACTCCTCCTTGTTCTTGTCTCCTGCGAAGACCGCCTTTTCCACTTTTAGTTTCTCGCCTTCCACGGTGACGCCGCGCATGAGGCGGAAGAGCTTGGATCGCGGGTAGGGTTGCTTGAGCGAGACTTGGTAGCGCTTGGTGATGAGGTTGGACGGGTGCATGAGGCGGTTGGCCAGGTCTCCGTCGTTGGTGAGGATGAGCAGACCCTCCGAGTCCTTGTCCAGGCGGCCGGCGCAGAAGAGGCGTTCGCCGGTGAAATCTTTCGGCAGGAGGTCGAAAACGGTGCGTTCGTTGTGCGGGTCGTCGTTGCTGCAGATGAAGCCCTTCGGCTTGTTGAGGGCGATGACGAGCTGCTTCTTGCTCTTGACCGACTTGACGCGGCGTCCGTTGAGGCGCACGTCGTCGACTCCGGGTTGGACTTTGGAGCCCAGTTCAGCGGTTTTGCCGTTGATGGTGACTTCCCCGTTCTTGATGTATTCCTCCGCGACGCGTCGCGAGCAAAGGCCGGCGTCGGCGAGGAGTTTTTGAGTTCTTATCAGTTGTGGCGAGTCCATCGGAAAAAACGGCAGATCGTGCAGGGGAAACGGGCCGTGGCAATGTTTCTTATGCCTGAGAATTGCTTTCCCTAAAACTATCGTTGCCAAGCGGCAGGCGAGGCGTAGTCCTTTTTGTCTTTTGGTAGCCAGACCGTGGCGGTCGAGCTCGAAAACCGCAACCTTTCCCAATCTATGAACCTCACTTTCGACAACAAAGTTGCCCTCGTAACCGGAGCGGGCCGCGGTATCGGCCGCGCGATCGCCGAATCCCTCGCCAAGGAAGGCGTCACCGTGATCTGCGTTTCGCAGTCCGAGTCCTCTTGCGGAGCGGCCGCGGAAGCCATCAACGCTTCCGGCGGCAAGGCAGTTGCTAGGGCGGTCGACGTGGGCGACAAGGTCGCAGTGGCCAAGGTCTGCGAAGAGCTGCTCGCGGAGTTCGGCAATATCGACATCCTGGTAAACAACGCCGGCATCACCCGCGACAACCTCCTTTTCCGCATGAGCGAAGAGGATTGGGAAGATGTGGTTTCCACTAACTTGAACAGCGTTTTCTACTGGGTGAAGGGCTTGGCTCGCCCTATGACCCGCAAGCGCTTCGGTCGGGTGATCAATATCACGTCCGTTTCGGGCATCATGGGCAACGCTGGCCAGACCAACTACTCTGCGGCCAAGGCAGGCATGATCGGTTTCACCAAGAGCCTCGCTCGCGAGCTGGCTTCCCGCAGCATCACGGTCAACGCGGTGGCTCCGGGATTCATCAAGACGGATATGACCTCCAAGCTGGCCGATTCCGCGCTGGATATGATCCTGCCGCAAATCCCGCTCAAGCGCATGGGCGAGGCGGCGGATATCGCCAACATGGTCACGTACTTAGCGTCCGAGGAAGCTAATTATATCACGGGCCAAGTTTTTACCGTTGACGGCGGCATGGCGATGTGATCCCTCGTGAATTTTATAACTTATTTTTTGACCGAAAATGGCTGACGAAAAAACAATCGAACAACGGGTCTCTGAGATCATCGTAAACCAGCTCAACGTCAACGAAGAGCAGATCACTCCAGGTGCATCTTTCCTCGACGATTTGGGCGCTGACTCTCTCGATACAGTCGAGCTTATCATGGCCTTCGAAGAAGAGTTCAAGGATGAGATCAACGGTGAGATTCCTGAGTCCGACGCTGAAAAGCTGCAGACTGTTGGCGATGTAATCAGCTACATCAACGGCAAGGCTGGCGCGTAAGCGACCGAGCTTTATAAATCAATTTTCGACGAGAGTCGCTTGGAAGTCTTTGCTTCAAGCGACTTTTTCGTACAAAAACCACAGCATTCTATGAGCGAATTGCCGGATAATCAAAGAGTGGTAGTGACAGGCCTGGGCGCCGTCACCCCTATCGGCTTGGATGTCGATAGCTTCTTCAATGGCCTGATCTCAGGCAAAAACGGAATCAGCCGCGTCGACGCTTTCGATACGGAAAAGTTTACCTGCAAGATCGGTGGACAGATCCGCGATTTCGATCCCGCCGCCGCGATGGACCCCAAGGAAGCGCGTCGCAACGACCGTTTCGTGCAGTTCGCCTTCGCGGCAGCCAAGGAAGCCGTCGAGCAGTCCGGACTCGAGTTCGACAAGGAGGACCCCGAGCGTATCGGCGTTTTTGTCGGCTCTGGTATTGGCGGCATGGATACCATGGAAAAGAACGCCCAGAAGCTGATCGAAGGCGGTCCGCGCAAGGTGTCTCCTTTCCTGATCCCAGCTCTCATTTCCAACATGGCTTCCGGCGTGCTCGCCATCGAGTACGGAGCGATGGGGCCGAACTTCTCCATCGTCAGTGCCTGCGCGACGGGAGCTCACGCGATCGGCGAGGCGCTCAAGACGATCCGACTTGGCGAAGCCGACGTGATGATCTGCGGCGGCAGCGAAGCGACCATTACGCCTCTCGCGTACGCGGGCTTCTGCTCGATGAAGGCGATGACTACCAACAACGACGACCCCGAGCACGCCAGCCGTCCCTTCGACGCAGGTCGCGACGGTTTCGTGATGGGTGAGGGCGCCGGCATCATCGTGATCGAGTCGCTCGAGCACGCCAAGAAGCGTGGAGCCAACATCATTTGCGAAGTGGCGGGATACGGCGCTTCTTGCGATGCGAACCACATCACTGCTCCGCACCCGGAAGGCAAGGGACTGATCTCGGCCATGAAGCGGGCCTTGCATTCCGCGAACCTAAACGCTGAGCAGATCGAGTACATCAACGCTCACGGCACTTCGACGCCTTATAACGACAAGTTCGAAACGGCTGCGGTTCGCGGTCTGTTCGGAGCTCATGCGGATAAGCTTATGATCAGCTCGACGAAGTCCATGACGGGCCACCTTCTCGGGGCTGCTGGCGGTATCGAGTCGGTTGCCTGCGCCAAGATGCTGCAAGAAGGCAAGATCGCTCCGACCATGAACTTGCAGACTCCGGATCCGGATTGCGATCTCGACTACGTGCCGAACGAAGCCCGCGACGCGAAGCTCAGCGTAACCATGAGCAACAGCCTCGGATTTGGCGGCCAAAACGCCTCTTTGATTTTCCGCTCCGTGTAGTTGGACCATCGATACTTATCTCTCCCCTTTAACTGATATAAAAATGGAAAAGACATTCATCATCCTGAAGCCAGACTGCATGGAAAAGGGCCTCGCTGGCCAAGTGCTCGCTCGCTTCGAAAAAGAAGGTTTCGAAATCGTGGCCAGCAAGATGTCCAAGCTTGGCTCCGACATCCTGCGCGAGCACTACGCTCACGTGGCGGACAAGCCGTTCTTCCCGGAGATCGAGGCTTTCATGAGCTCGCGTCCCGTGATCTTCGTCGCTCTGCAGGGCGAGAACGTGATTGCTCGCGTGCGCGATCTGCTCGGCCCGACGGATTCCACCAAGGCTCCTGCCGGAACGATCCGCGGCGACTTCGGTACGGACATGATGCGCAACGTCGTCCACGCTTCCGACGGTCCTGACACGGCGGCGGCGGAGCTCAAGCGCTTCTTCTCCGACGACGAGATCTACGCGTAAGCGAACTGGATACCGATCGAATTTAAGAAACGCCCTGCGGAAGTGGGGCGTTTTTTTGTGCGTCACGCAGGGCAGCCGCGCTGGGAGGCTATTCTACGGAAACGGTGACGGAGAAGGCTTGGGTTTCTCCGGGGCCGACGTGGTGGAGGCCGATCTCGTTTTCGGGAGCGTTGGGCGGTCCCATCCAGGGCTCGATGCAGAAGAAGGGGGACTTGTCCGATTCGGTCCACGTGACGAGGGCGTATCCGGGATTTGGAGTCGCTTGGGTTCCGACCTCGATTTTCAGCCGCGAGTCGTCTTGTTTGCAAACGCACTCGACGAGGGGCTGTGTAAGTTGGTAGTGGATACGGTCGACGATGGCTGGGTTGGCGATCGATTCGACTTTCTTGTGTCCCTTCACGGGGTCCAGGCTCCCGTCGGGCGCGTGGCGAACTGCTTTTTTGGCGGGGATGCGCAGGTCGTAGTCGGCCCGCGTGGTGCCGTCGAGCCAGGGAATGGTGAAGTAGAAATGATGTCCGGCTGACCAAGGGATGCTTTCCTTGCCGTGGTTGGCTAGGCGAAGCTCGACGCTGAACTCCTTTTCCTGGAAGCGGTAGATGACTTCGAAGTCGTAGTCGAAGGGGTAGGCTTCCTGGTCCGCTTCGGTTTGGGTTAGCTTGGCGGCGAAGCCGGTTTTGTCCACGCGAGTGATTTCGAAGGCGTTTTGGCGGGCGATGCCGTGCATGGGCATGGGCCGCGTCTTGCCGTCGGGAGCGACCCACTTTTGGATTTCGCCCTTGGAGTAGGTGCGGGCCGAAAAGGGGAAGAGGATGGGGTTGCCGCCGCGGGCTTTGACGAGCTTGTCGATGGAGTCGATGTCGGGCCAGTGGATGATGTCGCGGAAGGTGCCGTCAGCGTAGCTGAGGTTCCAGTTCATCAAGCGGGCTCCGCGAGTGGGCGAGGCTAGGTAGGTCGAGGCGCCGACTTCCCAGCGGTAAATGGTTTCTCCAAGGTACTCTATTTCCTCCATGTTAGTCGTGGGGACTAAAGTGCGTTTTGTGGGATTTTGGAAATCAAAAGTTCAGGAAAGAGAACTGCAACGGGTCGGTCTTGCATTTCGTCTTTCGAGACGACACTGTTCTTCAACCCATGATAATTCGTTGTTGTACCCTGATTTGCTTCGTTGTGATGGCATCGTTCGCGAATTCGACCGCCTCGGCCCAAGTTGCTGCTGGGGACGCTGAAAACGCGGAATCGAGCAAGGCTCTCGAAGGGAAGCCCCAGGATGCCTCCTCGAAGTTTTACGTGATTCCGGTGCAGGGGCCGATCGGCCAGCCTACCTTGTACGCGATTCGCGGCGGGGTGAAGACGGCCATTAGCGAGGGTTATGACACGGTAGTGCTGGACATGAAGACGCCGGGAGGGCGGCTTGATTCGACCTTGGAGATCATGGAGATCCTCGACCGTTTTCCGGGAAAGACGATCACTTACGTGAACGACGAGGCCATTTCGGCGGGCGCCATTATCGCTTCGGTGACGCATGAGATCTATTTCACGTCCAAGGCGGTGATCGGCAGCGCGGAGCCGGTGACGGGGCAGGGGCAGGACATCAACGAGTCGATGAAGCGCAAGCTCATGTCCTACCTGAATGCCAAGATGGAAGCCTACACGGACCAGTACCCGTTTCGCAGCGACGTGATTCGGGCCATGATGGATCCGGAGTTCGAGTTTAAGGTGGGGGACGAGATCATCTCGCCGAAAGGGGAGCTGCTGAACCTGACGGCCAAACGCGCCCACGAAGTGTACGGGGACCCGCCCATGCCCTTGCTCGGTTCCGGCATCGTGGATGACTTGGATAAGTTGATCGGTAGTTTGGCGATGGATACGGATCCTGTGGTCACTCGCTTCGAGGCTTCTTGGTCGCTCAATCTCGCCGAGTTCATCGTCGGCTTGGCTCCATTCCTGTTGGCGGTCGCGGTGATCAGCGTGTACGTGGAGTTCCAGTCTCCGGGGTTCGGGGTGTTCGGGATTGTAGGCGTGGTCTTTTTCTTGATCGCTATTTTCGGCCACAACGTGGCGGGACTTTCGGGGCATGAACCCTTGCTCCTGTTTATCATCGGGGTGGCGCTTTTGGCGCTGGAGGTTTTCGTGGCGCCGGGCACCCTGTTTTTCGCCATTCCGGGATTTGTCTTGATGCTGGCGAGCTTGGTTTGGGCCATGGCGGATATCTGGCCTGCGGAAACCCCGGACTTCGTCTGGAGTTGGGAGATGTTCGAAAAGCCGGTCCAAAACCTCATCGGGGGCGTCTTGATGGGGGTGGTCGGAGTGCTGGTGTTGGCTCGGTTCCTGCCGAAGACCTTTCTCTGGGACCGCTTGGTGCTTAAGGAGTCGATCGCGGGTGTGGGCAGGGAGGTCGAGCTTCCGAGCGAGGCTCCCGTTGAATCCAGCTTGGTGGGGGCGATCGCGGTGGCCGCTACGGATTTGATGCCCGGGGGACAGATCGAGATCGAGGGGCGGCGCTTCGAAGCGAAGCTCAATTTTGGATCGGCAGATCGCGGAGCTCAGGTGCGGGTGCTTGCGAAGTCGGATTTTGGATACGTCGTGGAGCTGGTGGAATCATGAGCGTAATAATCGGTTTAATGGTGCTGGGGCTCGCCCTCATCATGTTGGAAATTTTCATCCCGGGCGGAATCGTTGGGATCTTCGGCGGGATCAGCCTGCTTGCGGCGGTGGCGTTCGCGTACGAGACCTATGCGATCGAGGGAGCGATTATCGTCTTTGGCGTGGGGCTCGTTGGAGTCATTGCCTGCCTTTGGTTCGAATTCAAGGTGCTGCCCAAGACGGCGGCAGGTAAGAGGTTCTTTTTGCAGGACCAAGTCGACGGCAAGAGCCAGCCGGACGTTTGCAAGAGCGAGCTGGTCGGCAAGGAAGGGGTCACCGCGACCGTGCTTTCCCCCTCCGGCTACGTGGTGGTCGACGGTCAGAAGTTCGAGGCGTTCTCGCGTAGTGGATTTCTGGAGAAGGGCGAACTGGTGAAAGTCGACTCCTTCGATGAATTTAGAGTAACTGTATCCAAATTATAAATATAATGAGTAGCACAATGATCACAATAGCCCTCGTTGTCGCGGGCATCATCGGACTGGTAATCTTCCTCTACCTGCTGTCCTTCTTCCAAACTTGGCTTAAGGCGATCCTTTCCGGAGCGGGCGTGAGCTTCACGACTTTGGTCGCGATGCGCTTGCGTAGCGTTCCTTACGGTACGGTGGTCGATGCGAAGATTACGGCGATCAAGGCTGGAATCGACCTGCAGGAAGGGCCGCTGGAAGCGCACTACTTGGCGGGCGGCAACTTGATCCCAACGGTGCAAGCGATCATCGCGGCCAAGAAGGCCGGCATCAAGTTGGAGTGGGTGCAGGCCTGTGCCATCGACTTGGCGACCAAGGGCTCGGGCAAGTCGGTCGTGGAAGCGGTACGCACTTCGGTCGACCCGAAGGTTATCGATTGCCCAAGCCAAGACGGCCCGAAGAAGTCGATCGACGGGGTTGCCAAGGACGGCATTCAGGTGAAGGCCAAGGCCCGCGTCACGGTTCGCACGAACTTGGATCGTTTCGTAGGGGGCGCGAAGGAGGAGACGATTATCGCTCGCGTGGGCGAAGGTATCGTAACCACCATCGGTTCGGCGGACAGCTACAAGAAGGTTTTGGAAAGTCCGGACAGCATATCCAAGGTGGTGCTGCAGCGCGGCTTGGACGTGGGCACGGCTTTCGAGATCCTTTCGATCGACATCGCCGATGTGGACGTCGGGCAGAACGTGGGCGCCATGCTCCAGGAAGCCCAGGCGGAAGCGAACAAGAACATGGCTCAGGCCCAAGCGGAAATCCGTCGCGCCGCGGCGGTTGCCCTTGAGCAGGAGATGCAGGCCCGCGTGCAGGAAATGCGCGCCAAGGTGGTAGAAGCGGAAGCTCAGGTGCCGCTGGCCATGGCGGAAGCGTTCCGTAGCGGAAACTTGGGCATCATGGACTATTACAAGATGAAGAACGTCGAGTCGGATACGCGGATGCGCGACTCGATATCGGGCACGGGCGAGAGCGAAAAGGAAGCCCGCTAATCGGCCATGGATTGGCTTTTTGACAATCTCGGGAAGTTTGCCCCAGTCGTAATCTTTCTGCTCTATATGATCTCTTCCCTCAAGGGGAAGCGGCCAGAGGAGGAAGAGGAGTACGACGCGGACGCGGCGGAACGAGCTCGCAAGATCCAAGAGGAGATTCGCCGGAAGATCCTGGAGCGCCAGCGCGAAAGCGCCGGACCGACGGCGGAGCCGCCGAGAAGCTTGGTATTCGACGAGCCGGAGGAAGTGGAAGCGATTCCAGAGCGTCCGGTTGCGGTCCCTCGCCGACAGGAACCGGCCGTGGAGGCCGTGGAAGAGGTTCCCTACGGGCAGGCCGATCCGTTCGAGAAGCGCCGCTTGGAGATCGAGCAGAAGCTCGAAGAGGCGAAGAAGGCTCACCAGTTGGCCAAGGAAAAGGCCGGCTCGATCGCGAAGGCCAGGTGGCAGGTGCCGATCAGCGAAAGCTCTGTATCCGGCGGCCAAATACGTCACCGCGTTAAGCGGAGTTTGGGAGATCGAGGTTCGCTGAAGACCGCCATCGTGTTGCGCGAAGTTCTGGATACGCCGGTGGGCATGCGCTGAGATCCGTTGGTATCTTATATTTCGAGGCCGCTTTCCTTTGGGGAGAGCGGCCTTTTTGTGGTCGGATGGGCAGGGGTGGGGCGTTGGTCTGTCGCGGCGGTCCAATGGGAAGGCACGAAAAAGCCGCAGCGATTAGGCTGCGGCTTGTCTTGGGAAATTGCTGATGGCGGTTTAGTCGACCTTGTGCAGGTGAACGTCGCGCTGTGGGAAGGGGATGGATACGCCTTCCTTGTCGAGGCGTTGCTTGATGGTCTTCTGGAAGTCGAAGAAGACGCCCCAGTAGTCTTCCTTCTTGGTCCAAGGGCGAACGTGGAAGTTGACGCTGCTGTCGGCGAGGGCCGATACCACGACTTGCGGGGCTGGCTCTGGGAGTACGCGCTCGTCGGCCTTGAGGACGTCCTTGATGATGTCGGTCACCTTGTCCAGGTCGTCGGAATAGCTGACGCCTACGGACATGTCGACGCGTCGAGTGTCGTTGGCAGTGATGTTGGTGATGCTGCCGGACATGATGGCGGAGTTCGGGACGATGATCTTCTTGTTGTCCGGGCTGTGCATGATGGTGACGAGCACGCCGATTTCCTTGACGGATCCGACGTGGCCGCCGGCGTCGATGACGTCGCCGATGCGGAAGGGGCGGAACATGATGATGAGCACGCCGGCCGCGAAGTTGGAGAGGGAGCCTTGCAGGGCGAGACCGACGGCGAGGCCGGCGGCACCGATGATGGCCACGAGGGAGGTGGTCTGGAAGCCGATTTGCTGGATGGCTGCCAGGATGACGGCGATCATCAGCATGTAGTAGAGGATGCTGCTGCCGAAGGAAACGAGGGCCGGGTCGACCTGCTTCTTTTCCATGGCTTTCTTGACGCCGTTGCGGATTTTGCCGACGACCCACTTTCCGATTACGAAAATGAGGATTGCGGCGATGAGCTTGAGGCCGTTGGCGGCTGCCCATTCGATGATGCTGTTGATTCGATCTTCGGTGAAGAAGGCCGTGATGCCGTCATTTGAGGATTCCGCTGACTTGGCGGCGCTAGTTGCTGTGTCGATGTTTTCTTGTGCCATATAGGATGGTTTTTGTTGGTGGTGGAAGGAACTGTAAGAAAAATGGTAAAGCGGGTTGCTATCCAGTTTTTTCTCTTGGTAGTGAGCGATTTACGAAGAGAGCTTACGCCCCGTATTCGCCAGATTAGACTAGGGCGAAAGTCGTAAAGTCACAAGTTTTCCGCTAAATTTACGCGGAAGGCCTTGGAAGCCTCAGAACCCTTCGGCGACGAGCTTGGGGGAGAGCTCCGTTTCGAGCTCGTCCTCCTCGGCTTCGACCAGGACGCTGTCGCCTTTCATCGGGTACTCTAGGACGAAGTCCTTGAAGTGCAGCAGTTCGAAGCGGCCGTCCTCGTGCTCTACGATCGCGGAGAGGGATTCGACCCAGTCGCCCGAGTTGAGGTAGTGCAGCTTGTCGAACTGCTTGTCCGCCGGGGTGTGGATGTGGCCGCAGATCACGCCGGTGCAGCCGCGCGATTCGGCGAGCTTGGCCAGCTTTTCCTCGAAGTCGGAGATGAAGCTTACGGCCTTCTTGACCTTGGCCTTGATGGCCTTGGAGAGGGAGTAGTATTCCTTGCCGCGCCAGGAGCGGTACTTGTTGTACCAGCGGTTGAGGCCCATGAGCATCTTGTAGCCCCAGTCGCCGAGGTGTGCGAGGAAGGTGAAGTTCTTGGTGATGGTGTCGAAAACGTCGCCGTGCAGGACCAGGTAGCGGCCATTCGGGTTTTCGTGGATGTAGTCCTCTACGATCTTCACGGTGGCGAACTCCATGGGGAGGAAGCGGCTGAGGATGTCGTCGTGGTTGCCGCGCAGGTAGATGACTTCCTGCTGCTGCTTCTCGACTCGCTTGAGGATGTAGCGCACGAATTTCGTGTCCATCTTGCTCCACTTGCTGCCGCGGCCCAGCTGCCAGCCGTCGATGATGTCGCCGTTGAGCACGAGGCGGTCGCAACGAGTGTTTTTGAGGAAGTGCAAGCACTCCTTCGCCTTGCAGTTCAAGGTGCCGAGATGGACGTCCGAGATGAAGATCGTCTTGAATCTGAGCGGAGGCTTCTTCATGAGTTGCGAGCTGACCGAGGAGGTTTGGTGCGGTGACGCTCTTTTTAATGACGCTCGAAATGGGTGGCGCGAGTCAATTGTTTTCGCTGGAAGGAGTTGTTGCCGACACGTAACGGCCTAGTTGCGCAATAGTCACAAATGCGAGGGAACAGACAGGAAAAGGAGGCGGAGGATCGTCCGCTGGAGCGGATTTATTGCCTGAGCGGATGCACCGCGGTCGGCAAGACCGAGCTGGCCCTGCAGTGGGCGGAGCGCGAGGGGGCGGAGATCGTGAACTGCGATTCGCTGCTCTTCTACCGCGGCATGGACATCGGTACGGCAAAGCCGACTGCGGCAGAGCGTGCTCGGGTGCCGCACCATTTGATCGATTTTTTGGAGCCTTCGGAACCGATGGACATCGGTCGATTCGTGGAGGCGGCGATCGCGAGCATCCGCGAGATCCAGGGGTGCGGCCGCAAGGCGCTGGTGACGGGAGGAAGCGGGTTTTACTTGAAGGCTTTTTTTGCTCCCGTGATCGATGCGGTGAGCGTTTCGGAGGCGACGGTGGAGCGGGTGCGTGCGTTGATGGAGACGGGCTTGGAGCCTGCGGTCTCGGAGCTGCGACGGCTCAATCCCGAGGGCTTGGACGGTTTGGACGCCGCGAATCCGCGTCGGGTGGCCAAGGCCTTGGAGCGCTGTCTGGAGTCGGGGCAAACCTTGCTCGAGCTGAAGGCGGCCTTTGCTGCCCAGACGAACGCTCTGGTGGAGGCTCCCAAGTCGCTGTGCATTCTCGAGCGCGAGAAGGAGGAGCTGAACGAGCGGATCGGCCAGCGGGTGTCGATCATGTTGGACGCGGGCTTGGTGGCGGAGGTGCAGTCTTTGTTGGAGCGGGGGATCGAGCGGAACCCGAGCGCCTGCAACGCTATCGGCTATCGGGAAACGATCGCGTATCTGAGGGACGAATACGATTTGGAGGCATTGGCGGAAAAGATCGCCACCAATACGCGTCGCTTGGCCAAGAAGCAGCGGACTTGGTTTCGCGGGCAGTTGCCGGAAACGGGCCAGCGCCTGGATCTGACGGGCGGACGCGAGGTGGAGCTGGACGAGTTGTTCGATCGTTGAAAGCTCGGGTTGATCGCCGGAAGCGATGCTGAACCGAATTTTGCCTCGCCACCAAGGAAACGAGACTGCAATGCTGCCCGAATCATGAGTGAGATGAACGAACGCGAAGAGGAACAAATCGTCGACCTGGATACCTGTCCCAAGAAGAAGTCGATATTGATCGCCGCGGCGATTACGGCCGTGCTCGGATTTGTCGGCTATAGCTACCTGTTTCTTTGTATCCACTATATTATCGGCGGATTTGCGGCAGCTGGCGGTTTCGCGAAGCGTCACAGCATTTCGATCTCGGCTGGAACGGGAGCGAAGCTGGGGGCGGTTTCTTCGTTCCTGGGCATGCTGGTGGCATTCACTGTTTTCGCTATCGTGTTCTACAACGGTTTTGCCGAGGCGGATTTCGAAACGGCGCGCGAAGAGATCTTGCGTAAGTTCTACGAGGACGGTCAGCCTGAAGCCGCCGAATTCGCGGAGAATTTGACCTTGGAGCAAGTGCGTCCGCTGGTGGTGGGAGTGATGCTCGCTGCCGGTTCTGCTCTTTCCCTTATCCTCGGCGCGTTGGGTGGCGTGATCGGCGCCAGCGTCTTCAAGCGAGGCCCGCAAGCGCGATAATCTGAACCTAAGCTATCATGTTCGAAATCACTGTATTCGTTTCCCAAGAGGAATTCGCAATTTTGGAAGAAGCGGTCTTCGAGGTTGAAGACGCGACTCGCTGGAACCTCTTCGAGGACTTCGAAGCCAAGGGGTACCGCGTGCAAGGTATCTACGATACGGCGGCGGAAGCCAAAGCAGCTTGGGCGGAACTATCCGGCATCGCCCAGGTGACGGGCGATGCGAAGCTGCGCGAAATCCAGGATTCCGATTGGAAGGACAGCTACAAGGAGCACTTCAAGCCTTGGGCGATCGGTCCGCTGCATTGGGTGCCGGTGTGGTTGAAAGGTGAATACGAACTGCCAGCAGGGCACGAAGCGGTTTGGCTGGATCCGGGCATGGCGTTCGGTACGGGCAACCACGGTACGACGCGCCTGTGCGTGGAGCGCTTGATCGAGGCTCGCGAGCGGATCGGAACCGATAAGATCGGAAGCCTCAAAGTGGTGGATGCAGGTTGCGGCTCGGGCATCTTGGCGATTTCGGCGAAGCGACTCGGTTTTGGCGAAGTGACTGGTTTCGACAACGATCCGGACGCGGTGCGCATCGCCGTGGAGAACGGGGAGCTCAACGAAACCCCGGAAGTGCCTTTCACGGTAGACGACTTGGAGAGCGGTTTTTCGGGACAGCCCTACGATCTCGTTTTGGCGAATATCCTCGCGGTGGTCTTGATCGAATTCTGCGAAACCATCGCTCCCGTAGTTGCGGAAGGGGGCACCTTGATCTTGAGCGGTATCCTAACGCACGAAGCGGAGAAGGTGAAAGCTGCCTTTGCTCCGCTGCGCGAGTGGAAGGACATGCAGATCCACGAGCTGGGCGAGTGGTCGAGCGTGACGCTCCTGGCGTAGCGCGAAACGTTAGCCCGCGGCGGCGCTGTAGGATCGCTTCAGCGGGCCGTCCTCCGAAGCTCGCCGCTGGCGAGCTTTATTTTTGGAAGCGCTCCAGCAGGCGAGGGCGGTAGGCCTTGGCCCAGCCCGGGATGCTTTCGTGCTCGTCGGTCAGTTGCTTGACTGAATCCGGGAGTTGGATACCGGCTGCGTGGATGTGGTCGAGGGCGACACTTGCTTGGAGGCTGAGGATGAGTTCGTTCTCAGGATAGCGGGCGTAGGAGACCAGAATCTCCATCGCTTGGTCGCGGGCCTGACGATCTTTGCTGTGCAAGGCTACGAGTTCGGCGGCTACCACGGCCAAGCAAGCTTCGTCGTGCTTCGTGGCAGCGACGGCTTGCGGCAAGGCGGCTTGGATTTCCGCAGCGGTCGCGGAGAGCAGCTCTATGAGTTTCCAGTATTCGGGAATTGGGTACGTTGGTAGCTCGCTCCGGTGAGAGTTCGGCTCGAAGTAGGAAGCGAAGGCTTCGGCTGGAGATTCGCCGGCGAGGGCGACCTTGCGCAGGATGGGCTCTGGAATGAAGGAGAGGTCGCGAGTGCGGCTTTGGTGGGCGCTGAGCTCGGCGCGGAACGTGGATAGGATTCCTTGGTAGTCGGGGCTTTCGGCTAGGTTGACGGTCTCGTGCGGATCGTTGACGAGGTCGAAGAGTTCCTCGGAGGGGTGAGGCTCCCAGAAGGCGGATTGTAAGGAGTCGAGCTTGCCGTCCTTGAAAAGCTGATACCACTGGCTCGTGGTTTGGGTCTGCTGTTGGTACCAAAGGAACTGGCCGTGCGGCAGGTGCGGATAGTAGTTGCGGATGTAGACGTAGCGTCCGTCCGTTACGGTGCGGCACTCGTCGGTGCGTTCGTCCATGCGGCCCTTGAATCCGTAGGAATAGCGAGGCGCGGCTGCCACGTTTTCACCAAGGAAGGCTTGGCCGTGGTAGTAGTCGGGAGCCTCGATCCCCGCGAGGGCGAGGGTAGTGGGGGCGAGGTCGACGAAGCTGACTAGACGATCGCTCTTGGCGCCGGGCAGGTAGTCGCTAGGGGCGAGGTGGCGGAACTTTTCAGGGATGTGGGCGATCATGGCGACGTGGAGGCCAGACCACCCGGGGAAGCGCTTGGAGCGTGGCATGCCCGACCCGTGGTCGGACCAGAAGAGCACGATGGTGTCGTCGGCGAGGCCGGCCGCCTCAAGTTCGTCGAGTCGGTCTTGGAAGTAGCGGTCGAGTTCGCTCAAGCGGTCGTAGTACTGGGCCCAGTCCTTGCGGACCTCGGGAGTGTCGGGATGGTAGGGAGGGACGGGGGCGAGGGCGGGGTCGTGGTGGGGATTTTTGTTTTCGTTGCGGATCTTGCTTTCATGGGTGCCGGTGAAGTTGAAGACGGCGAAGAAGGGCTGCTCGGGGTGGGGACGGTTTTTCCAGTGGGCGGTTTTGGAGGAGTCGTTCCAACCTTTGTCGCCGGTTTCCAGATTGTAGTCCTCCTTGTTTTGGTTGGTGGTGTAATAGCCGGCTTCGCGCAGGTAGACGGGGAAGAACTTGAGGTAGCTGGGCGACGGGACGCGACTGCGCATGTGGTGGGCGCCGAGGCTGGGTGGATACATGCCGGAAATTACAGTGGTGCGGGCGGGGGCGCAGACCGGGGCGTTGGAGCTGGCCTTGGTGAAGAGGAGGCTGCGGGCAGCGAAGGCGTCCAGGTTGGGGGTGGTGGCGTACTCGTCGCCGTAGCAGCCGAGGTGCGGTCCGTGGTCTTCGGCGGATATCCAGAGGATGTTGGGGCGATCGTCCGCGAAAAGGACGCTGGCGAACGCAAGCAGGCACAGGAGCAAGGGGGGGAGGGGGAATTTCATAAGGAGAAGGTTAGGGGGAGTTGGGGAGAGCGCAATTGTAGTTGGGCTCTATTTCATGTTGGAAAGCGTGACGCGTTCCTTGGGAAAGGGGGGGCAGGCCTTGTAGAGGGAGACTGGATACTTGCGGCGCGGTTTAGTAGGTGATGCGGCCGTTCTTGAACCAGTGACTTCCCGTGTAGTCGCTGGTTTCTTCCGGCTTGCTGTTGATCCAATAGAATTCGCGATTGAACATGGTTTCGGGAACGTAGTCTTTGGCGAGCTTGGCCAGTGGGTAGGAGCTGAAGAGTCGCCGCAGCTTCTTGTCGGTGGATTCTAGCAGGAAGGTCCCCTTTTCGCGGATGAGCACGACCCAGGCGTGCCCTCCGCCCTTGTGGGTTCCGGTTACGACTCGGGCGTCCTCTCCCATTTCGATGAGCCAGTCGGCGAGGGCGATGGCGTGGTCCTCGCAGTCGCCGCGTCCGCGCTGGAAGGCCTCGTAGGAGGTTAGCCAGACTTCTTGGAAGCCGGCGAAGTTGTCCTCGTCGAGCTGATACTTGAGTCGCATGGTGAGCACCTCGTGCGGCATCCAAATTTCGCTGACGTCGAATGGCTTGTAGCCGACGAGAAAGCAGTTCTGGAAGTGGTGCTTGAAATCGAGTCCGAGCTTGGAGGCGGCGAACTTTTGCTGGTTGGCGTCGATGAAGTAGTAGCCTTTGTCCTGCTTAATATCCGGCGAGTTCTTGGGTTTGTTCTTGATATCTCGCTCGCGAATGCGGGTGCGGGAGGAGAGGGAGCGAGCCAGGGCGTCGGCGGGAAGGACGTAGGGCCGCTCGTCCTCCGTCTGAGTGGCGAAGTCCAGCAGAGTCAGCTCTAGCTCGTCCACGAAGATCGTATCCGAGGCTTCACTACGATCGGGAAGTGTCGGGGGTTGGGGCGGGCGTTCCTCCAAGCCCTGTTGGATGAAGAGAGCAAGGGTCCAGCAGGCTAAAGGCAGGACGATCCAAAAAAGTTTGAGCGGCTTTTGCTTCACTAGGCGCGCAGGCCGAAGGATATGATGATGGCCACGAATAGGAGCAGGCTGGAGGCGAAGATGGCGACCGAGATGTTGTTCTTGCCGAGCTCTTCTTCGATATCGATTTTCTTGAGTAGGTAATGGTCGATCAGTTTGATCGCGTAAACCCCGCAGAAGAGCGAGATGATGGTGTAGGTAACGCTGAGTAGCAGGTTGGCGAAAGAGGCGAGGAGGAAGTGCAAATCCATGGCGATAGGGTGGAGGGAATTCGCGGGGGAGTGAAGCGCGAAATGCGGCGACGAGGTTGGGCTTGATTCTTTGGGCAAGTCGGGACTTGTTGGATACATGAGCGCATTGCTGAGTGGACGGGAAATCTTGATCGTTGAAGATGAACTTTTGCTGAGGAAGCGTTTGACGGCTTACTTGGAAAGCCAAGGGGCGGCCTGTACGGCGGTAGGAACCCTGCAGGAAGGGCGCAATGCTTTAGAGAACTTGCCGTTAGATTACGTCTTGGCGGATGTTAACTTGCCGGATGGACTGGGCCTGGATCTGATCGAGGTCGCTCAGGAGCAGGGTGAAATCCCGATCGTGATCATGACGGCGGATGGAGGCGTAGCGGTGGCGGTGGATGCGATCCGTCGCGGTGCCAGCGACTACCTGGCCAAGCCCTTCGATCCGCAGGAGCTGCCGTTGGTTTTGGGGCGAGCTCAAAGCGGGCGTCGCGAGTCGCGCTTGAAGCGTCACCGGAATCGCCCGAGCAATCAGGCGTCTTCGGACGAGGGTCTGTTTTTCGGGGAGTCGCTGGAGGCTTTCCGCGGTCAATTGGAAAAGGTGATCGAGGCGGACCGCCGCCTGACCGATAAGCTGCCGCCGGTATTGATCGAAGGGGAAACGGGAACGGGGAAGTCGAGTGTTGCCCGTTGGTTGCATGCGAACGGTTCGCGCAGCGACAAGGAGCTGGTGGTGGTGAATTGCGCGGCTTTGCCGGAGCAATTGGCGGAGTCGGAGCTTTTCGGGCACGAGAAGGGGGCGTTCACGGATGCCAAGCAGGCCCGCATCGGCTTGTTCGAGGCGGCGGACGGCGGGACTCTCTTTCTGGACGAGATCGCGAGCTTGAGTCCAGCCTTGCAGGCTAAGGTTTTGACGGCGATCGAGGACGGACGGATTCGCAAGGTGGGGAGCAGCAAGCAGATCGACGTGAACGTACGTCTGATCGCGGCTTCGAACCGCTCGCTCAAGGAACTGTCCGCTACGGGAGAGTTCCGCGAGGACTTGTACCATCGGCTCAACTTGTTGAGCTTTACGATTCCTCCCTTGCGCGATCGAGGCGATGACGCCTTGCGCTTGGCGGAGCATTTGCTGACCGGGCTTGCTCGAAAATATGGATACAAGAAGGCTTCCTTTTCCGAACGTTGCCGCAGGTGGATTTGCAATTACGAATGGCCGGGCAACGTGCGTGAGCTGCAGCACGAGATCGAACGGGCGTTGGTCTTGGGCGACCCGGAGTGCCTGGAGTTTATGGGGATGCCGGGAACCACAGGGAGCTCCGATGCGGCGACCTCGGATTCCAACAACGGGGACTGGCTGAACCCGGCTTGGTCGCTGCCGGAGGAAGGTTTTATGCTGGAAGCAGCGATCGATCGCTTGATCGATTTGGCGATCGACGAGTGTGGCGGGAATGTATCCAAAGCAGCACGACGTATTGGGGTGGCTCGCGACTACATTCGTTATCGCAAGACGAAGAAGGGGAAGTAGATTCCCGTCGCTAGGTGTTTGGCAATTCTGGGGTCTGCGTTTCGGATATCACGTCGTCTTCGCTCCAGTGGAGCCGATCGGGGCCTGCGGAGCGGACTTCGATGCGGTCGCGGCTGAGGGCGTGGAAGAAATAGGGTGTGCCCCAGCGGTCGACGACTTCGCCGTCGGCGTTTAGGTTGGGATCGTCGTCGGGGATGTATTGGATTTCTCTAGGATTCGCTCCTTGGAGGAAAGCGACGATTTCTTCGTTTTCTCCGATCGGGAGCTTGTGAAAAACGGTACGCGCCTGTACGAGCAGGTGCTCAATGATGCGGATGTCGGTTTGCGGATCGGAGGTCGGATTGTTGAGCGCGGCAAGGGCGTTGATCCGCGTGGCGGTTGTAGTTGGCTCGTCGGGAACCGTTATTTGCGGAGCTTTCGGTTTTGGGATGCTGCGAACGCGCTTGATCTCCTCAGGGCTTCGAAGGGGCGAGATTTGGCTGCTTTCAGCATCTAGGGGCGAAGGTCGAAAGACGGTGCCTAAGTAGATACCGCCGCCGAGGAGGGCGAGAGCGGCGATTGGTACGAACGTGTATTTGAATTTTGAGGACATGGGTGAGTTGCGAAGCGGAAGCAAGCTTCGCGGGCGAGCTTAGCTCATGAAGCCTAGGTTGGAGGTGGCGAAGTTTCCGATGTTGGGGAAGACGGTTGGGAGTTCGCTTTCGGGAATGCCGAACCAGCGGGCGAGGGTGGCTCCGTACTGGTCGACGGAGGTGGTCGGAAGCCAGCGGCCCCGTCCGGTGTCGTGGGCGCTGCCGAAGTTCAGGTCGGGGAAGTCTCCGTAGATTCGTTGTCCGTTTACGGCTCCGCCCATCACGATATGGTGACCGCCCCAGCCGTGGTCGGAACCGCGGCCGTTGGTGTCAAAGGTACGGCCGAAGTCGGAGGCAGTGAAGGAGGTGACGCAGTCTTGGGCTTCGATGGAGCCGAGCGCTTCGTGGAACCCTTTGATGGCGGAGTCGAGTCCGCCGAGAAGTCCGGCGTGGGAATCCAGCTGCGGACCGTGGGTGTCGAATCCGCCAGTAGCGACGAAGAAGACTTGGCGGCGTTGTCCGAGGGCCTTGCGCGATTGGATCATCTTGGCGACCATGCGAAGCTGGCGGCCGAGGCTGGAGTCGGGCAGCATTTCGAAATCGTTGGCGGTCGCGATGGCTTCGTTGAACGTATCCGCATTCTTGATCGCTGAGTTCGATATGTCGGCGAAGGCTTTTTCCATGAGGTTGGCGTAGTCCTTGTCGAGAAGTTGGCGGAAGCCTTCCGCTCGAGTGGTGGCGTGGCTGTCCCAGCCGTTTAGGATATCGTAGGTTGAGGATCCGTTGGAGTCGGTGCGGAAGGGGAGGAGAGTACGGCCGACCTGAAAGAAATTTGAGCCGGACAAGGAGACGAGCATGGAGATGCTGGAATCGTTGTGGGTGGAGTGAATCAGGTCCGCGATGCGTCCGCCCCAGCCGGTCGGGTCCACGGACGCGTTTTCGTTGATGGAGGTTTGCCAGAGAACCTGTTGGTCGCTGTGCGAGAAGAGGTGGTCGGGAATGGCTGCGGTTCGGTTGCGGTAGTCGGAAAGGGTTGCGGGAGCGAGCAGGGTGCCGACATTGGCGACCAAGGCGAGGTCGCCGGCGTTGAAAAGCTCATGGCAACCTGTCATGGAAGGATGGATACCGAAGCTTCGTCCGTCTGCATTGAGGGAGTTGAGGGCGAGCAGCTGGTTTTGGGGGATGGCGAGTTGCTCGCGTCCGGCTGCGTAGGTGGCGTAGGTGGCGGCGTCGCTGGGAATTAGCAGGTTGTTCGAATCGTTTCCGCCGTAGAGGAAGATGCAGACGATGGCCTTGTAGTCGTCATCGTCAGTGCCGCTTGCCGCAGCTGCAGCGTTGAGTTGGCGGAGGTTGAAGAGGGTGGAGAACAAGCTGGAGGTGCTTACTGCCGCGCAGGCCGAGAGGCGAAGGAAGCTGCGGCGGTTTACGTTTTTGAGATCGGTATCTGGATTCATGGTGGCCTGCGTTGATTTGCGTTTGAGAGTTGGCGAGTGGCGGTTAGGATTGCGGCGCCGCCCTACTTTTGAATGGAGAACTCGGGGCTGGTGATCAGCAGCTTGAGGGCGGTTTTTACCCGCTCTTCGGGTTCGTCGATGGTTTCGATTGTGGCTTTGACGATGGCTCTTGTTTCGGCGGTGAGGCTGCCGGACATGAGGAGAATATCGAGTTCGTCGAGTATGGCGTCCGTATCCGCAGCGATGGCGGTGAGGGCGGACAAGTTAGGCCGGATCGTGGTCGAGTAGCGCCACCAGAGAGGAACGTCCTCGCCAACCGTTTCGTGGAGGAAGTTCGCGGTGTCCACGGTTGTTATTTCCGTGGTGGTGGCGAATTCGGGCGCGACCAAGCCGCGATTCATCAGCTCTCCGGGCGGAGCGTAGTCCGGTTCGAAAAAGTTGAATACGCTGGGCGCTTGGAGAGGAGATTGGGCGAAGGCGCTTGTGGTGTTGGTGATCGGATAACGGCCGAAGACGGGGGGATTGCTGGAAGAGTCGGCCTCGAAACTGCGCAGGAGGTGCGTGAGCCGGAGGATGGGCTCGCGCAGCTTTCCGAAGCGGTTGCGGCCGTAGGTTTCCGGGGCTCGAGCTTCCGGATCGAGCAGGATGGCCTTCACGACTGCCGCCAGATTGCCGCGTACGCCGTTCCCATCGTTATCGTAGGTCTTTGCCACTCGATAGATGTATCCAGGACTTGGATTCGAAGTGGTTAGGCGTTGGATGAGACGGTATCCGATGAAGGGTCCGACGTTCGGATGGTCGGCGAAGTGCTTGACGGCTCGGCGAAGGTCTTCGGAGGGGGAAAGCCCTTGCGGCAAGGTGAACCCGCCGGTGAGAGTTTTCTTTCCGAAGTCGTGGTGCGCGTCGAAGGGAACCATGGGGGAGAAGTAGTCGGTACCGCCGTAGGGCGTGTAGTTGAAATTCTCGGAGCCGGCGTAGGTCCAACCGGTGAAGGCGCGGGCGAGCTCGATGATGAGCTCGTTGTCATAGGTCGGAATGTCGTGTCCGTTGGCATCGCAGAGGGGAGTGCCGTCGGGGTTGAGCATTATCAGACCGATAGAGAAGAGCTGCATGATTTCTCGGGCGTAGTTCTCGTCTGGAGACGACTTATCGCTGCGGATCAAGGTGAGGTACTCTCCCATGAGGGGGTTGAGGGTGACCTCCTGAAGGATTTGCTCGTAGCTGCCGAGACCGTTGCGGACAAGGATGTCGTAGTAGTTCGCGGTCGCGAGTCCGAGTCGACCAAAGGTGTTTTTGTCTGAGAGGACGACGATTTCACTAAGGGCGAAGGCGACGCGTTGGCGGAGTTGGTCGGGAGCGGTGATAGCGGTGGTCCACCACGTGACCAGACGTTCGTCGGAATAGGCCCGGAAATCGAGTTCGTCGAGGGCGGGGCGCAGGGCCAGCATTTGGTCCATGTGATACGACGGAGCGATGGCGATCTGTTCGTCGATCCATGCTTCGTATCCAATCTCCATGACACGTGCGATATCTTGCTTGGTGGGGCCGAAGGTTGCTTGGGCGAGGAAGCGCGACGCATCTGCTTCCGAAATTTGTCCCGGCGCTGGCTCCTCCCATTCTACCATCAGAGGCGGACGGCACGACGGGTCCGGATAGATGGCAGGATGGCTTTCGGCTGGCACGACCTTGACGGTGCGTACGACAGTTTCGGCGAAGCCAGTGCTCGGGTTGACCACTTGATAGCGAACGGAATAGGTGCCCGCGATCTCGGTGTTGACGTGGTTGGTTACTACAACTTGGTCGTTAATGTTTTGGCCGCTGCTGTTGACGGCGAAGAATCCGGGGTCGACGAAGGTGTCGCCGATGTTGAGGGTTGTAGTGGGATTACCCAGAACCACGATTTCTGGCGTGTCGATGACCGCATCCGCATCGAGGGGCGATAGGTAGGCGCCTTGGATGATTTTCATCTCTTCCTCGTCGGGACGGAGCCAAGCGACGGCGAAGTGGTCGTGCGAGCTATGTTCCTTGTGGCGGATTTCGAGGTAGTACTTTTGGTTCGCGTCCAGTTCGATCTCTGTAGATGTCTGGTATTCTGGATACTTGTCCCATTCGTATTGATTGGTTGCCGCTGGAGTGAAGCAAACGAGGGCTTTGCGTTCGGCAGAGTCGTCCGGGCTGAGCCAGAGTTCGACCCAATCGTCGCCGGTTACGCTGAAGCGATAGGTGCCGCTAACGGGCGGGTGAACATAACCGGTTACGAGGGTGCCGTATTTTTCTCCGCTGTTGTTGGTTTCCGTATCCAGCTGCGGGATCGGGCCTTGGGTGTCGGGAGCGTTGGGAAACTTGTCGCTGGATACGAGGTGTACCACGCGGTCGCCGGAAATATCGGTGTAGACCGAGCGGGTGGCGGCTCCGGTTCGGGTAGAGAGGGCTGCTTCGATGACGATGCTCATCTCATCAAAGATTTCCTCGCTTCCGTCGGAGGCGTAGAGGCGGACCGTGTATTGGCCGGGCGCGGACACGTGCACGTTGGTTTCCAGGTCGACGGTTGAACTGAAGCTAAGGGTTCCCGGACCGGAAGTTTGTTCCCAACGTGTCTTCAGGGAATCCGGTCCGTAGACTCGGTCTATGGCTCTGCCGCGAAGGTCGAAGGTGTTTTGGGGCCAGCGCTGGGTAATGTCCTTGGGCGCAATGACGATGAGGTTCTCGGATGCGGCGGGAGCCTTTGTCGCTGGTGAGAGGAAATTGCCAGCGATGACTTCGATTTGATCCGAGCCGGGGCGCTTCCATGCCAGTACGGCGTGGTCGCCGCCGCTCTTCTCGCGATGGAGGAGCTCGATCGGGTAGGCTTGTCCCGCGTTGAGGCGGATGGGGAGCGAGGCTTGGTCGGAGCGACGATCCCAGCGAAGATAGTCAGAGTAGCCTTCGCTGTTTATGATCTGTTGCAGTCCGTCGAACGATTGGCCGTTTGTATTTATGGATACGCGAGCGTAGTCGTCGGCGGATACGTAGAATTGGTAGTCGCCGCTTTCGGGAGCGATGAGGTAGCCCCGAACGCGGGTACCGTAGTAGTCGGCCCAGTGCCTAGGAAGATCGAACGAATCGATCGTATCCACGATATCAGGACTTTCGGGAAAGCGTTCGCTGTTGAGGAGATCGTCCATGCGATAGCCCGGCAGGTCTAGCCAGACTTCGCGGGTGATGGATCCGATGTTGTCCGCGTAAGCGGGCGCTACGGTTACGCGCAGGCTGTCTGTCGCGAAGTGACTGCCGTCTGACGCTGTGAGGCTGATCTGGTAGGTACCGGGTGCGGGGAAGGTGGCTTGGGTGGAGACGTCGAACCGAGTGGAAAACGCGACGTTCTCGTCCGAAGCGGACCATTGGTAGCTGAGCGTTTCAGGTCCCTCCTTTTGGTCGTAAACTCGCGCGAATAGGTCTACGGAGTCCAGTGGCCAGCGGATGGATTGGTCTTCGCCTGCGAGGACGAGGATTTCTTCGGCTGCTGCTGGGGCAGGGTAGACGGGGGAAAGGTAGCCTGCGGTGATGACTTCGCGCGGGTTGAGGCCGGGGCCGCTCCAGGCTACGGCCAGGTTGTCGGAGCGACTGCCCTCCTTGTGGAGAATTTCGACGAAGTATTTCTTGCCCGCTTCCAGAGCGATCGGTTGGGACTTTTGGTTTTCGTAGCGATCCCAGTAGCGCGGGCTAACGGCGTTTTCCATTTCCGCGATAAGGACGCTGTCTTCCGGTTTTTCGTTGGGAGAGAGATAGAGCTCTGCGGCATCGTTGCCTGCTAGCCAAAAATGGAAGGTTCCCGATGCGGGCGGGTGGATGTAGCCGATGATGTGAGTGCCGTAGTTGTCGGTCCAATTGCTCGGCGTCTCGAGGCTGGGAATGATGTCGTCGAAGCTCGGCGAGCTGAGTAGCGGGTCGGAAAGGAGAAGGCTTTCAATGGTAGATCCTTCGGCGTTGAGCCAAACGGAGCGATTGACGCCGCCCGTTCCAGCTGCGAGGGCGGGTAGTACGCGAATGGATACATCGTCGTAGTGGCTCATGCCGGAGGTGTTCAGCGCAAGTCGGAAGCTATAGGTGCCTTCGCCTGGTACTTTGACTGAGGTCGAAAGGCTGGCTGGATCTTCGATGCTGATACCTTCCGCATCGCCGAGATAGGTCCATTGTACTTGGTGGAAGTTATCCTCGCTACCGACTTCAAGGATCTTTCCGGTAAGGTCGAAGGACGTGGTAGGGGAGTAGTAGTGTCGGTCCGGCCCGGCGTAGGCGTACTCTGGCAAGGCGGTGTCTAGCGGGAGGGCGTTCGCGTTGCTTGGTTCCAAGTTTCCTCCACCGATGGGGGCGGGAGAATTTTCGTCGCCAAAGCTCCATGACACCTCGAAGTGGTCGTTGCCGTAGTACTGCTTGTGCAGGACCTCTACGAAGTATCGATTGCCGGCAGTGAGGTGGATGGGCTCGGAGATTTGGGACTCGTCCCTGAAGTCCCCTTTGGAGCGTCGGCCGGAGCGAGCAATTTCTTGCAGAGCAGCAGGGGAACTGTCGCTCGACAGGCTGAGCGCGGCGGAGTCGTCGGCTGTCAGGTAGAAGGTGTGCGGACCGGAGCGCGTGGGGATGAGGTAGCCGGTGGAACGTGAACCGTAGTTGTAGTTCCAATTTTCAGGTCCGGCGAGGGAAGGGAGCTGGTCGATGATGTGCGGGGTGTTGGGAAAGTCGCTGGACGCGGTCAGGTCGTCCACGGAACTTCCTTTGAGGCCGAGCCAGACTTCGCGGGTGAAGCCCCCCGTTTGGGCACTGAGGGGAGGGAGGACGGAGATGCTGACTGTATCCGATGCTTCGATACCGTTCGCCGTTACGGAGAGGTTGAACTGGTAGGTACCCTCGGTTGGAAGGGATACGGCGGTTTCCAGTTCAGTGGAAGCGGATAGGGAAGCGGCGGCGGGACCGGATAGTTGGGTCCAGGAAATGTTTTCTACGGTATAGGACTCTAGAAATTTGAGGGTCTTGCCGCGAAGGGTAAGGGAATGGTCGGGGCTGTGGATGCTGCGGTTAGGACCGGCTTCGACTACGAAGGCGCTCGCGGATTCGAAGTCTGGGGCGCTGGTTTCTGGCGATTGGGCGACGAAGAATTCTCCGCCAATCGTAGTGATGGGACCGCCTTCCTGGCTCCATGCGGCTCCGTGGAAATCGTTTCCGTAGCGAGCGACGAAGAGCATTTCGAGGTAGTAGTGTTTCCCTTTTTCCAGGAGGACGGGGTCGGAGATCTGCTCCGGGAACTTTGTCCAATCGCCGTCGCTCGTGTTTTCCGGTGTGAAGGCGATCAGGCTTTTGTTGGCCGCGGATTCGTCGGCGCTGAGGAAGAGGGCAGCATCGTCGTCGCCCATGACGTAGAAGGTGTAGTGGCCGGTATGCGGCGGTGTAATGAGTCCGCGGGTACGCATGCCGTAGCGATCGCCCCAATTTTTGGGGCCTTGGAGTTTATCGGTACTGCGGAGGAGGTGAGGGCGGGAAGGGAAGTCGTCCTGGTTGAGGAGGCCTTCGATCTGGTAGCTGTCGACCCCGAGCCAGATTTCTTGCGTAAAGGAGCCAGTGTTTTCAGCGAGCGGATCGAAAACGGAAACAGTGACGGTATCGCTGCGGGTTTCGTTCTGGTTGGATACGGTGACCTGAAAGCTGCGGTCGCCAGGAGTGGATGCGGTAATGGTGGGGGAGAGGGTGTCGGCTCCCGTTATTTGAGCGGTGGGTCCGGCCGTTTGAGTCCAGGAGATGGCGAGCTCGTCGAGCGAACCGCTTCGATACAAGGCGCTGGCTGCGAGTTGAAAGGTGTTGGCTGGCAGGAAGACATCCTTGTGGGCGCCGGCTTCGAGGTAGAGCTCGACGTTTGCATCGTAGGCGGGGGCGTCCTGGTAGGGAGTGAGCAGCGCGGTCGGGATGGCGCTGCGTTCGAAGCTACCGGGGAGTTCCCAGTGAACGTTTACGAAATCGCCGCCGCTGCCTTCCTTGTGCAGGGCTTCGAGGTAGTAGCTTTGTCCGGCGGTTAGGGCGATGGTGGGGGAGCGTTGCTCGGGATACTTTTCCCACTCGCTGGAGCTGGTGTATCCGGGAACGGAGGCGATGAGTTCCGCGGTCGATGCGGTTCCGTCGCTGCCGAAGTAGAGGACGCAATTGTCGTCGCCCTGTATCCAGAATGTGTATTCACCGCTTTGGGTGGGCTTTAGGTAGGCCCGCAATCGCGTTCCGTAATGGGAGGCGAAGTTGACGGGCGATCCGAAGTCGGAAAGCGCGTCGCGTAGGGTGGGGGCTTGAGGGTAGTTAGGGCTGCTTAGCAGGTTTTGGATCCCGCTGCCTTCGATGTTGGACCAGACTTCCCTGAGTACTCCGTTTTCCTGCGCGGTGGCAAGGTTGGCTGTGTATCCGATTGTCAATGACGCAAAAAGCGCGCGAAGGATGCGTCGGCGAAAAGGTTGGGTCACTCTCATGTAAGGCTCGCAGTTTAAGTTGGCGGTTTGGTTCGTTGAACGATTGCGCAAGGGAGCGGGGTGGGAGCTGACGACCAGGCGGAACCTTGCTCGGAGATCGGTGAAAAGACTAGCTCGCTCAATCATTAAGCCGTCCACTGAGTAATATAAATTTAAACACTGGAAGGGAGGTAGGCCTGATCGCCTACGGGTGTTTGGTCGAGTGGGGAGAGCTTGCAGGTAGGAGCCTCTAAACGCCCTTGTGTGGGGGATTGCGGCGGTGACTATTTCCCGTGGAAGGAATTTTTGGGGTTCGAAGCGGTGGGTCTTATTTCCCAAATGCTTGGGGTGCGGGAGCGCTTAGCACGGTCGGGCTTGTCGTAAGTTGCAGACAGGCAAGGGCAAATGTAGTGGCCAGGGGCTTGGCATATGCTATGCAAGGAGGTGTGGCGATCGCTGCGATCGAACCAGAGAAATTTGAGCACCATGAACAGGACACGAAAGATACTTGCGCTTGCCGTAGCCGCTTTGGCTTGCTGGTCGGCGCCCGCTTTCGCCCAAGACGGCGGGGCTGCCGAGGAGCAGGTTCTCCCGAAGAATCGTTTCCAGAAGGACGAGCATCTGATCTCGCAGCTTCTGAAAAAGCCGGATGAGGCTCCGGAGTCGATTCGCGAGGAGGTGATGGCCCTTCGCCAGTCGCAGGTGGAGATTCGCAAGGCTTGGATCGAGGAGTATCGACCGGGCGACCACGCCACGGCGGAGGAAATCCGGATGGCTCGCCAAGCGTTCCAGAAGGATTACGCGGCGGAGATTCGGGCGTCGCGCGAACTGCGGGGAAATCTGGTGCGTCGCTTGCGTTCGGGTGTGCGCGATGCGGTGAACGACGCGACCTGGAGCGAGCAGGCTCGCGCTGTGTACGCGGAGTATCAGGAGAACCAGACTGAGTTGAAACAGGCCTGGGAAGCCACGCTGGAGGAGCTGGGCGAGGGAGCGACTCGCGAGGAAGTGAAGGCGGCCCAGGCGGAATTTGACCAGGAGAACGCGTCGACGATTGCCCGGCAAAAGGCTTTAGCGAGGCAACTGCGCGTGCTGTTGAGGGATAACCGAGAGGAGAAAGTATCGCTGCGGGATGACCTGCCTCCGGAACTTCAAGATTTGAGGAGCGACATGGCGAACCTGCGCGATCAGGTGCGGTTTCGTCAACGCAAAGCTCGGGAGGACATGATGAACCTCAGCCGTGAGGAACGGGAGGAATATCGCCGCGCTTTGCTGGAGGAGCTCAAGCAGCTGCACGATGAGGTGAAGCTGCGCCGCCGGCAAGCGATCGAGGAGATCCGGGAGGATCAAGCGGAGTCCCGCGGACCGAAAGGTTGATGGAGCGCTGCGTGAATTTCGGCAGAACTGCCAACAGTAGGAGAGGGCGCGGTTGGAGTGGGTTCCGGCCGCGCCGCTTTGGTGGGATCCGCGCGGCGCGACGGCCTGCTGAGGGCGCTTGATTTCGACGCGGATTGCGGTAGGTAGAAGAGTGCGAATGCGAAGCGGCGAAAAAAGTGGCGTGGAAGAATCCGGGCGGCCCATGACCTTGGGGCTCGGGGTGCTGTTCGGTCTGCTCTTCGTGTTCGCGACGGTGGTGGCTATTGTGACCTTTTCGGTTCGGGAAGACATACGGTCCCAGTTGCTGGACGTGGATTCGCATGTATTGAATTTGTTGGTACGAAACGAGATCGCTCAAGTGGAGCGGGATGCGAACCTTGTGTTCGAGTTCGAGTCGATAGGTGAGATCGAGCTTTGGGGCGCTTTGCTGGAGACGGCGTCCGTGGACGGCGTCTTTGCGGTGCAGCTCTTCGACGTGCGGGGGGAGCTTGCCCAGAGCTCGTCCAATTCGCTGATTGAGCGTCGGGTTCCGGACGAGGTGATGGAGAAGGTGAGCGAGGGGCAGGTGAGTTCCGAGTTTTCGCCCGAGGTTTGGCTTTCGGATTTTATCGAGGTCGATTTCGTTTCGGATCGCTTGGTTGCGGTTTCGGACATTTATTTGCCGCTGCGCAGCGCGGATGGGGCCTTGCCGTTGGGAACGGCCCGCTACCTCATGGATGGAAGCGCCTTGGCTAAGCAGTTCGTTGTATTGGACGAACGACTACGGCGCCAGGCTTTGGTAGCGATTGGGCTGGGCGGTTTGGCTATCTTCGTGCTCTTCTGGCTGGCTTGGAAACGGCTGAGCGAAGCCAATGCCCGCGTGTTGCGGCATGCGACGCGCCTGAAGCGAGCGAATGCGGAGCTGGCGATGCTGGCCCGCACTTCGGCAGTCGGTTCGGTGACGGCTCATTTGATCCATGGAATCAAGAATCCGCTGGCCGGACTGCGGCAGGTGGTGAGGGCCCGGAGTTCGGGGGATGCCTCTTTGGACGAAGAGGAGTGGCGCGGGGCCAGCGAAGCGGCGGAGCGCATGCAGCGCATGGTCGAGGAAGTGGTCGCGGTGCTGCAGGACACCAGCAGCGGCCTGCGTTACGAGACCGAATCGGGCGATCTTCTCGAGGCTTTGCAGGACCGTTTTGGCAGGAGGGCGGCGGAGCGTTCGATCGCGTTTTCGGTTTCGGGTCCGCGGGATTTGGCGATGGATAGTTCGATCAGCAGCATCGTTTCCTTGGTGGCGTCCAATCTGGTGAAGAATGCCTTGGAAGCGACGCCTGAGGGCGGACGCGTGCGGGTGGAGCTCGCCGGCGACGGAGAGGAGGCGAGCTTGCTGGTGAGCGATACGGGGCCAGGGGTGCCTCCCGAGTTGCGCGAACAGCTTTTCGCTCCGGTGAGCAGCGGCAAGAGCGGCGGAGCGGGGATTGGTTTGGCGATCAGTTTGCAGCTAGCCCGCCACATCGGCGGGAGTCTCCGGTATGTGGATACGACGAGCGAAGGCGCGGTTTTCGAGCTGGCTTTCTCGCTGCGGGAGCGGTCTCTAGGTGATGAAGGTTAAGGGGAGTTTGCTCGTTAGGGCCGTAGATTTTGGAGGCCGGCTCAGCTGTTTCCCGATCGTTGCAGTAGCGAAGCTTCTAGGGCTCCGCGCTTTAGGGATTTAGACGGGGTTGGCTTGGTGTGCAGGCTCGACTTTTGCTGTCGTTTCCCTAGGGTTTTCAGTATCGCCGCCGACGGCCTTGCTATTGCTCGCGACGCCGACGTTTTCCCAAGCAACAATCGGACACAGATACCCCGCACGTGCGCTCTTAAGGGCGTGGCTCCTAACCTCCCGTTTTGGTGGGGACGGGAGTCTCAACATAGAAGCAAAAGGAGGTGAGCGTTATGCCTATCGCTCGAATAACGGAGTACTTGGATCTGCATCGGATCAAGTATCAGAGAATTAGCCATTCGCCTGCGTATACTGCCCAAGAGGTAGCGGCGCGAGCCCACGTCTCTGGGTGGGATTTGGCGAAGACTGTTGTGGTCAAGCTCGACGATGAACTCGTGATGGCGGTTTTGCCGGCGTCCGAAAACATCGATCTCGGGTTCTTGGCTGAAATCGTAGGTTCTAAAAGGGTGAGCCTCGCTCACGAGGAAGATTTCGTGGACAAGTTTCCCGGCTGCGACCTGGGGGCGATCCCGCCTTTCGGGAATCTGTATGGGATGAAGGTCTACGTGGCTCCGGAATTGGCGGAGGACGACTATATCTTCTTCTCGGCGGGCACCCACACGGAGCTGATACGGATGGCGTACGACGATTTCGAATGGCTGGTTGAGCCTGAAATGCTGCCGTTTGCCGTCTTGGGCTAGGCCCTGATTGGGAAGCGGAGGGATGCTTCCAAAGCGAAAGAGGCTACGCCGACGGGGCGTAGCCTCTTGTTTGTGTTCAGGCTTAGGTCAAGGTGTCCTAGAAGGTCATGCTGACGCCTGCGTTGATGCGACGAGGGGCGCCGAAGTGGACGGCGGCGCCGTCTGCGTCGTGCAGGTCGGCGTAGTCGCCGCTGGCCTCGAAGTCGTCGTGGTAGCCGCTGAAGGAGTCGGCGTCGACGGCGTCTTGGATGTACTTCTTGTCGAAGGCGTTGAGGACGTTGAGGAAGAGTTCGTACTCGATGTCGGTATCGGTCGGCAGCTTCCAGTTGGCGTGGAAGTCGAAGACGGTGTAGTCCGGCGCCCTCCAGCTTTGGGTACGGTCGTCCTCGTCGGAGCGGCCGAGCGGGTCGAAGCCGGCGTAGTTCTTGCGGTTGTGACGCAGGCGGCCGGTGATGTTGAGGCCGGATTGCGGCATGTAGGTGAGGCCGGTGGTGAACTGCGTCTGCGGGGCGTCGCCGACTTTGATGTCTCTAAGGTAGAGGTTGAACTGCTGGGCGGTGGCGGGGTCGTTGTCCGGATCGAAGCGGGCGGTGACGTCGTTCTTGTACTTCCAGTCGTTGAAGGCGAGGGTGCTGTCCCACTTGAGCTGCTTGCTGAAGTAGTAGGAGCTTTCGATCTCGAGTCCGCGGTGCCGCTGGTCGACGCCGGCGATGTTGACGTTTGCGTCGAGCACGGAGACGAACTTGGAAAAGGCGCGGTCTGACCAGTCGGTGTTGTAGACGTTGGCTCCGAGGAGGAGGGTGCCGTCTTGGTTGGTGTAGTTGAGGCCGATCTCGATATTGGTGAAGACTTCGTCAGGCGGGTTGAGGTAGGCTTCGCCGCTGCCGTCGTCGATCACGGTATCGAAGATGGGGACCTTTTCGATGTATCCGAAGTTCGCGTACACGCTGGTGGATTCATTTACGTTGTAGCGTCCGCCGAGTTTGAGCTGCATGCCGTCGAATGTGTCGGAGTCGACTTGCATCGGCTTGCCGTTCACCCAGTTGTAGTCGTCGACGAAGCTGTAGGAAATCTGGGAGAGGCCGACCATGGCAAAGCCGGAGAAGTCGTCCTTTTCGTAGGCTGCTTGCCAGTACCCGCCGAGCCAGTCGACGGTGTTGGTATTGTTGTAGTCGATGATGCCGCCGATGGTTTTTTGTTGGCCGTTCTCGAGGTAGTAGTCGCCGCCGAGCAGGTCGCGTACTTCGCGGAAGTGCTGGATCTCGGCGGTTCGCCAGTCGAGGCCGAAGGAGGTGCTCCAGTTTTCGGAGGCTTCGTAGGTGGCCTTCGAAATGAGTCCGACGGTGTACTGGTTGTTGCGGGAGTTGCGCAGGATGCCGGTCGACTGGGCGCGTCCGGTGCTGTCGAGGTTGGCCTCGTTTTGGGCGATCTCGGCGTTCCAGTCGCGGTTGCGGTGGAAGTATCCACCGAAGTCGGACACGCGTTCGACGGAGCCGTAGGTGCCGGTGCCGCCGCCTTCGCCGCCGGAGTAGTAGAGGACGTTGTCCCAGGACCAGCGGCTGTCTTCGGGGCGGAAGTACCAATTGGCGCTGACTTGCGGCTTGTCGTAGAAGTTTTCGCGCTCGTTGATGTAGTCGTCGAAGCGGCGGGGACCTACGCCATGGTGGTCGGCTTGGGGCCCGGCGTAGTCGGGATCGACGTAGTTCCAGGTTTCGTTGTAGGCGAATCCGCGCTCGTAGCCGTAGCTTTCTTCGAGGGCGGCGGCGTCGTAGCCGTCGAGACCGAGGGCGTAGTCGGCGCTGTAGGAGCCGATGTTGCGGGCGTAGAGGTTTTGCCCGTGCTTTTGCGGCGCTCCGAAGCCGTAGAACTCGATGGTGTTGGCATCGTTGAGCTTGAGGGAGGCGCCGAAGTACCAGCTCCAAGCGTCGGCCCACACGCCGTCGATGTAGCTGCCGCTCATCTTGCGAGCGATGGCTGCGGAGGCGGCGAACTTGTCGTTGATGAGGCCGGTGTGGCCGATGAGGGTGGTCTTGGAGAAGCCGTCGGAGCCGAACTCCTGCTTGAGCATGCCGCCTCTTTCGCGGGCGGCGGGATCGGTCATGATGTTGAGGGTACCGCCGATGGAGGGGACGGCGAGGTCGAGGTTGGAGATGCCGCGCTGGACTTGGACAGAAGAGGCGATGTCGCCGATGCCGTCCCAGTTGGACCAGTAGACCCAGCCGTTTTCCATGTCGTTGACGGGAACGCCGTTGATCATGACGGCGACGTTGCGTTGGTCGAAGCCGCGGATGTTGATGCGGGCGTCGCCCGCTCCGCCGCCTTGGTTAGTGGCGTAGACGGAGGGAGTGTAGTTGAGAGCCAAGGGGATTTCCTGGGAGGCAAGGTAGCGGTCCAGGTCTTCCTTGCTCAGTTCGGAGAAGGCGACTGGCGTTTCTCCGTAGACGGCTCGGTTCGAGAACTCTTCGAGCGGAGTGACGGTAAAGCCTTCGAGGTCGTAGACTTTATCGGTGGTGGGCTGGTCGACGGATTGGGCTAAAAGGGAGCCCGTTCCTGCCGTGAGCAGAGCTGCTGAAATCAATGGTAGTTTAGATGCAGGTTTCATGATTTGACTCGTTTGACTGTTGTCGCTCAGCGATTCGGATACGTACGAATCCGCAGTGGATCGCTGTATCGAAAGCGCTGATACGATGGTCGAATCGTTTGCCTGAAACCTTGCGAGGGTCAACGAGCGGCGCTTGCCTTCACGGAAGCTTAACCGGCTCTTTGAAAAAACGTAACTTGCTTTACGGGAGTGGCGCGGGCGTTGCCTTGGCGGCGCGCGGCCTAGTCCTGAATCGGGGGATTGGCGCTGATTTTTATGCGTGAAAAGGGAAGCGTAACCTCCTCGACGTCCTCCCAGTGGGTGAGGTCGGCGCTGTGTTGGCGGGTGAGGGATATTTCTTCTTCGCGCCCTTCGAGATCTAGGTTGAGGGAGGTGGTCGCTTGTCCGTTGTTTATGGATACGGCAGCGATCGGAGCGTGGGATTCGGGGGAGAAGGGATCGGTTTGGCGAAGGTATTCGAGGAGGTTTG
Source organism: Pelagicoccus sp. SDUM812005 (assembly GCF_031127875.1). Lineage (GTDB taxonomy): Bacteria > Verrucomicrobiota > Verrucomicrobiia > Opitutales > Opitutaceae > Pelagicoccus. The sequence goes on from NZ_JARXIA010000011.1 coordinate 176,296, forward strand.
GCAGGAGGTCGCGATCGGGGTTGGCGTCGTCGTCGATGGGGCGGATGTTGTGGTCTCGTTTCCACGATTCGTAGGGGGAGAGCGCGTTTTGGTCCAAGTTGACGAGTCGCACCTTGTCGATCGCGACGGCGCCGAGCTGGGTGCCGAGGCGGAACTCCACGCGGGCGTTGGCTTCGCTAGCTTGGCTGTGGGTGAAGGCGAGGGTATAGGTCTGCAGGGCGCTGGCGAGGGCGACGGGCTCGGCTTGGAAGGTGGCGTAGGGGGCTCCGTTCTGGGAGAGGGCGGCGATGAGTTTGGGGGCGCCGCTTAGGGATTTCGCTTCGAAGGTGAGCTCGTAGCGGCTTCCGTTTTCTAGGGCGAAGCCGCCTTGTCCGAACTGGACGTGCCAGTCGGCGGTTCCGGTGTCGGTGACGGTGATGGTGGCTTGCCCTTCGGCGTTAACGGCTAGGGTGGCGGCGGCGGCGGAGTCGACGTAGTTGTACCATCCATCGAAGCCGGCGTCGAAGGCAGGGTTTTGGATGAGCGAGGTGGGGTCGACGAAGTCGGCTTCGATCTGGAAGGATCGGTCGACCTGCAGTTCCGTTTTTAGGGAGCGGGCGACCTGGGCGTTTTTCCATTTGCCGAGCCGCATGCCAACGTCTGGATCGGCGATGAGGGTGACGATTTCGCCGGCGTCGTAGGAGTCCTTTTGCGGCTCGATGCGCAGGGAGCCCGGGCCGCGGGCGGTGAGGTCGACGGTGTAAGGTGGGCTTTCGGGGCGTTGGTAAACGCGCACGTAGTCGATGAGGAACTGGGTGGGGTAGAGGGACGGGTCCACGCCAAAGGCTCCGCCCCAGTCGCCTCCGATGGCGAGGTTGAGCTTGAGGTGCTGGGGCCGGTGGAAGGGCCAGGTGGCGTCGTTGCCTTGGCCGTCGTTGGTGAAGGTGTAATAGAGAACGTCGTCGACGTAGAAGCGGATCTCCTCCGGCTCCCATTCGACGGCGTAGGTATGCATGGCTTGGGTAAGGTCGTCGTAGTCGATGCTGCCGCCCCGGGCGGTGTTTTGGATGTGGTTATAGGAGGTGGTGTGTACAGTGCCGTGCACGGTGTCGGGGTCGTAGCCCACGAATTCCATGATATCGATTTCGCCGCAGTGGGGCCAACCGACTTCACCGATATTGTCGCCCAGCATCCAGATGGCGGGCCAGGTGCCGCGTCCGGGGGCGACTTTGGCCCGCGCTTCGATGCGTCCGTAGGTCCAGCTGGCGGCCCGCTGGCTGGTGAGGCTGGCGGAGGTGACGGCATTGCCTTGATAGTGGTCGTTTCGCGCTTCGATGATCAGGTGTCCGTTTTCCTGGCGGCAGTTTTCGAGGCGCTTCGCGGTGTAGTATTGCAGCTCGTTGTTGCGCAGGTACCCGACCTCGAAGTCCCACCACTGGGAATTGGGCAGGCCCTCGCCCTCGAACTCGTCGGACCAGACCAGTTGCCATCCCTCGAGGGGAGCGGATTTCAAGGGGAGCAGGGGGGCCAAGCAGCTCAAGCAGAGAGCAGCGAGGGAACGCGGGGGGCATTTTAACATTTTCATGGGGGTGGATAAGGATGCTTTTAAGGTGCAAAATAATGCAAATATTAAATTGACGCATCGGAAAAATTGTACTGAAGTGCACCTTACAACCCCAAAGGGCTTTATACCTCGCCTCGTCGGTACACCAACCGATCAATCGTAGCCTTGCCCTTTTTTTTACCCGATAGGGAGCTATTGTATTTTGGCATTCGGCTCCGAATCTACCTACCACCCCCCAAACCAGACTAGACAAATGGATATCAAACGAATGAGTCAGCAATCTAAGGTATTGTCTTCGTGGAAGCTTGTCGGCTTCGCGACGCTTGGCTTAGCGGCGTCTTTGAACGCCCAGACGGAGGCTCCTGAAGAAGAAGAGGAAATTTTCGAACTTTCTCCCTTCCAAGTGGATGCGTCCAAGGACAGTGGCTATCGCGCCACCAACACAATCTCCGGTACTCGCTTGAATGCCGCGATCAAGGACATCTCGATGCCGATCGAGGTGATCACCGACCAATTTATCAAGGACACGGGCTCTACGGACCTGCGGCAGTCCTTGGCCTACAGCGCGGGCATGATCATGTCCTCGCAGAACGACGCGGGTAAGGGCAACAGCTTCGGAACCATCGGTGGCGTGCACAACCCGGAGGGTGCGACCAGCAACAAGACGCAGACTTCCTACAAGGTGCGCGGCTTCATCACGGATGCGACCTTGCGCGACGGCTATCGCCGGCAGTTCGCGACGGACGCGGCCAACATCGGCCGTGTGGAAGTGATTCGCGGTCCTGCTGCCCTTTTGTACGGGATCGGCAACTTCGGTGGTATCGTGAACTACCTTCCAAAGCTGCCGACCGCTGACGAAACCCAGCACATCACGGTGAGCGTGGGCAACCAGAAGCACTACCGCGTGGTCTACGAAGCGGGCGACACGCTCGATAACGACATGAAGTTCGGCTATTACGTGACAGCGGTGCACGAGCAAAACGGCAGCTACACCGAGCTCGCGGAAAACAATCGCCAGTTCATCTCCCCGATCTTCACCTTCCGCCCTACGGAGAAGACCGAGATCACGGTCGACTTGGAGTACGGCAAGGAAGACAAGAATGCGGTTGGCTTCCAGAGCGTGCGCGCTCGCGGCGACCTCTCCAGCGAGAACGTTGCGAACCAGCAGGACCGTTTGGAGCGTGCCGGTTTCTTGCAATTCCCGGACAAGGAAATCCGCACCATGCGTTGGAGCGGACCGGATACCTTCCTGAACACCGAGTCGCACAACATTCGCTTGCAAGCCACGCACAGCTTTAGCGACAACCTGAATGTACTTCTTGGATACAACAGCTCGAAGGTCGAATTCGACTCCCGCGACGTATCCGGTGGCGTGACGAACAACGTGGGTCCCGAAAACCTCCGCAACACGATCACCGTGATTCCAGCGAGCGTTGAGAACGGCGACGCGGAATTCATCTTCGGCGAAGTAACGGACGCGATCTTCCAAGGTTCTTGGAACGACAAGAACGAGATTATCGATCGCAACCAGATTCGCGCCGAACTTAACTACAACTTCGATCTCTTCCAGGATAGCGAACTCTTCGGTCTGCAAAACAGCTTCTTGCTCGGCCGCTCCGAGGAAAAGTCTGAAAAGTCGGTCTTCTCGCGGGGCACGATCCAGAACCAGTACTTCTATTGGGATCCAACCGATTCGTCCTACATGCGCTTCGGCGTGAACGGCGACGGTACTGCTGCGCCAGGCATGGAGGATGCCAGCTACATCAATGACCTCTCTTGGAACCAAGGAACCTACCTTGTCTATCAGGGCAGCTGGTTGAACGAGCGTCTCACCGCAGTAGCCGGCATGCGCCGCGACCGAAACGATTTCCGCGGCATGGTGGAAGATTTCCGTCAGGACACCATCACCAACAACAACCCGGGGGCCAAGGAAAAGGACACTTCTCAGGCCGGTATCACCTTCAAGCTGACCAACAACATCTCCGTTTACGCCCTGAAGGCGGAAGGCATTATGCCTAACTTTGACGGCAACCGTGACGTCTACGGAAATGCGATGGACGCGGTCACGGCCGAGAGCGAGGAAGCTGGCATCAAGTTCGACATGCTGGACGGCAAGCTCAGCGGTACCATCAGCGCCTACCGTATCAAGCAAACGGGTACGCCAATCTTCTACTGGTGGGCGCCTTCGCCAGCCAAGGGGCGTTTCGATCGCGATGCGGCTATCGTGTACAACGTAGCTGACTTTAACCCAACGGTTGAAGCGGAGTGGCGCAATGGTTCCTTCACGGTGGCGAAGCCGCAGTGGGATGCTGCGGTCGATTCCGGCGCGGCTTACCAGATCGACGACACTTGGTACTTGAACGCCTCTACCACGGAAGGCGCGGCGTACATGGATACGGTTTTCAACGCTTCCAAGACCACCAACCCTGGATGGCCAGGCTGGTTGTACGCTCAGGACGACAATACCAACAACGCTACGCTCGACTTCGCTTCCGCTGAAGCGGGAGGATACGATGCTTACGTTAGCGGCGACCAAGAGTCTTCCGGTTGGGAAGCGCAGTTCAACTACGCGCCGACTGATAACATGCAGTTCGTACTGAACTACGCGCAGACCAAGCGTTCTGTGGTCAATGCAGGCGCCTTCGCCGAGTACCCATGGGGTGCAGGTGGCGTTGACAAGTGGGCTGTTTGGTACTTCCCAGATGGCGCGTGGGGACTTTCTGGATACTCGCTGGAAGACCAGTACCTGAATCCTGAGGATACCTCCACTTGGCAGGGTCGTGGTTACGGCGCGGGCGAAAAGCAGGACGACACGCCTCGCCACTCGCTTAGCGGTTGGGGCAACTATCGCATCGACGATGGCGCTCTGGCAGGTTTCTCGTTCGGACTTGGCTTCCAGTACGAAAGCGAGCGCGAGTACTTCTCGGGCATCACGGACGGTTCCGGCCAGTTGGTCACGGATACGAACGGTCAACGCGTCGTGCTCGAGACGGATACGCGACTCAATATCGATGCGATGGCTAAATACGACTTCAAGCTCGGTGAACGAAATGCCCACCTGCAGCTCAATGTTTATAACGTGATGAACGATCAGCACGCGTACGGATACATCTACGCGAAACCAACTGAGTACCGACTCCAGTTCGGTATGGATCTCTAGTCATTTGGTAGTGGGAGCGACGCTGGCGTAGGTAACTGCGTTCTAGCGTCGCTCTTTTTTTTAGCTCGATTTCAACTCTGCCGCGCTTCCTCGGAAAATGGGAGGCAGGTGCATTTTGTTTTGTAACGAGGTGCGTCGTAAGCGACGAACCAATAGGGATGCCATCTTAGGTTTGGGCATCTGGGCGTATTGAAACGCTCACTACGATTTTTCTATGCCAAACGAAAACGAACGTCTTAGCGTCTCGGAGAAGCTTAGTTACGGATTAGGCGACACGGCCTCTAACTTCTTCTTCCAGACTTTTAATCTCTTTTTGCTGTATTACTACACCGATGTTTTCGGCATTGGTCCAGCCGCGGCTGGAAGCATCTTTTTGGCGGCTCGCGTGGTGGATATGTTTAGCGATCCGATCATGGGAGTGATTGCGGACCGAACGGAAACGCGCTGGGGGAAGTTTCGGCCTTACCTTTTATGGATGGCGATCCCGTATGGTCTCATTGGATACTTGATGTTCGTGGTGCCGGATATCAGCGAAAGCGGGAAGCTTGTCTACGCATACGTGACCTATATCGCCATGATGCTTGCCTACACGGCTATTAACATTCCTTACTCCGCCTTGTTGGGGGTCATTTCGCCCTCGTCCACGGAGCGGACCTTGGTTTCGAGCTACCGCTTCTTCGGGGCATTCGCCGGTGGGCTGCTGATCTCCATGTTCGTGCGTCCGCTGGTTTATTCGATCGGGGGCGAGGACAACGAGGCCTTTGGCTTCCAGATGACGATGGCCATCTTTGCGGCGGTTTCGGTGCTCATGTTCTTCGTGACCTTCAAGGGCACCAAGGAGCGGGTTCAGCCTCCGGTGGGGCAGAAGAACAACCTGGGCGAGGATTTGAGCGCACTGGTGAAGAACCGCGCCTGGCTGGTCTTGTTTTTCGTAGCGGTGTTTACGTTGGCCAACGTGGCAGCTCGCGGAGCGGCGACGGTGTATTATTTCAAGTACTACGTGGGCGCCTCGGACGCCCCGATGTTTTTGATTTTCGACCAGACGAGTATCATCATGACCTCGGGTATGTTGGGCTTGATTGCGGGCGTTTGGCTTTCCAAGCCTTTGGCGGCCCGTTTCGAGAAGCGGTCCATCATGATCTGGTTCTCTTTGCTCAACGCGGCTTGTATGGCCTTGTTCTTTATCGTTCCGCCGGACCTGTTTTGGCTGATGTTCGCATTGAGCGTCTTGGGCGGCTTCCTTGCCGGCCCGACGGTTCCGTTGGTTTGGTCGATGTACGCGGACGTGGCGGATTACGGCGAGTGGAGGTGGGGAAGGCGGTCCACGGGGCTCGTGTTCTCGGCTGCCTTGTTCGCCCAGAAGATGGGCTTGGCGATCGGCGGCGCGATGGCGGGTTGGTATTTGGGTCTTGTCGGTTTCGAGGCGGGCGCGGACCAGGGTCCGGATGCCTTGATGGGGATCCGTATCCTTTTCACGCTCTTCCCCGCGGGCTTGGCGATGGCTGCCATCGTGGCCTTGTTGTTTTATCCGCTGAAGACGGCGTTGCTGACTCAGATCGAGTCTGAGCTGGGAGCGCGTCGCGAGCAGGCTTCGGGAGGGGAGGCGTAGGGATGTCCTTGATCGGTAGCGATAGGCCAGCTCGCGTGGAGGTCCGAAAGACGGAAAGCGGGTATTCGCTTTTTCGAGACGGGGTTCCGTTTTTCGTCAAGGGGGCGGCCGGGTACGAACATGTGCGGGAGTTGTCGGAAGCGGGGGGCAATTCCTTGCGTACTTGGGGAATGGACCAAACGGAGAAGGCATTGCCGGAGATCCGTCGCTACGGGCTCTCCTTGTGCGCCGGGCTTTGGATGGTTCCGCCGCGTCAAGGATTCGACTATTCGGATGCCGCGGCCCGTTCGGCTCAACTGGAGGAGATCAAGAAGCAAGTGCTGTGGCTCGCCTCGGAGCCGTCGCTGTTGGTCTGGGGGGTTGGCAATGAGTTGGAATTGGGCGTCTCGAAGGTGAGTCCGGAGGTTTGGAAGGCGGTCGAGGAGGTGGCGTCTTTCATTAAGGAAGTAGATCCTTTGCGTCCGGTGATGACGGTGCTGGCTTCGGTGGACGAGGCGGCGCTGCAGTGTATCGAGGCGTTGTGTCCATCGGTCGATTTTGTCAGTTTTAATTCCTATGGGGACCTGGAGCTGGTGCAGTCCAAGTTGGATACCATCGGCTGGACGCGTCCGTATTTGGTCACGGAGTGGGGGGCCAATGGGCATTGGGAAGTGCGTCAGACCGCCTGGGGAGCGGAGATTGAGCCGACTTCGACTGAAAAGGCGGCGCAGGTGCGGCGTCGGTATCAGCGGCTGAACGGTAGCCACGGTCAATGTCTCGGCAGCTATATTTTTCTTTGGGGAAACAAGCAGGAGCGGACGCCGACCTGGTACGGGCTTTTCGACCAGGAAGGTCGAGCCACGGAATCGGTGGATGCCATTTCGTCGCTTTGGTCGCTGAAGGGAGAAGCGGGGGCGTGTCCGCAGATCTCCAGTTTGCGCCTCGCCTCGAAGGAGGTGACTGAGAGCGTGACGGTGAAGGCGGGGGATTGGGTCGAGGCGGAGTGCGAGCTTGCTCGAGGTCGGTTCGTATCCGAGTCGGCGAGGTGGTCGATCGCCTGCGAAAGCGAAGACAAGAAGATGGGGGGCGATCGCGAAGCGGTTTCGGAGGAAATCGAGACCCGGTTCGAGGAGCTCGGCGAGGGCCGAGTGTGTTTCGCTGCTCCGCTTGCCGGCGGTTGCTACCGTTTGTATGTGGAGCTGCGCTCGGGCGATCGTTGGGTTGCGACGGCGAATTTCCCCTTCTGGGTGGAGGGTTAGATCCTTTTTCCCAGGTTCTTCGCAGGCTTTTGTGTTTGGGGAGGGCAAGCCGACCTTTCGGCGGGGCGACTTGCGGGAAGGTTTCTGAAGGCTTTACTGCTTTTGGTAAACGCGGACGTAGTCGACCTCCATGCGTTGGGGGAAGCGATCTTCGTCGATGCCCTTGGCGGCTCCCCAAAGCCCTCCCACGGCTACGTTGAGCAGCAGGTAGTAGTCGCGTTGGTAGGGCCAGGATTCCCAGCCTTTTCCTTCGTTCTGGAAGGTGAAGAAGAGTTCGCCGTCGACGAAGGCCTTTACCTCCGTTTCGTCCCACTCGAGGGAGTAGGTGTGGAAGGCTTCGGTCGCGTCAGGCACTGAAACGGTGGCCGTCTTCTGGGTGCCGGCTTGCCATTGGTACGCTTTGGAGTGGGCGGACGCATGGACGGTGCCGACTTCGTAGCCTACGTGCTCCATGATATCGAGTTCGCCAACGTCGGGCCACTTGCCGGATCCGAGGTTCCAGTCGACCGGGAGCATCCAGATGGCGGGCCAGGTGCCGCGTCCTTCGGGGAGACGAGCTCTGATTTCGAAGCGTCCGTAGGTCCAGCTTTGCGTCTCGCGGGTCACCAAGCGGGCGGAGGTGTAGTCGGAACCTTCATGGTTTTCCTTGTGGGCTTCGATGATGAGGATGCCGTCTTCGACGCGGGCGTTTTTGGCTTCCGCCTCGGTGTAGTACTGCAGCTCCTTGTTTCCCCAGCCGTGGCCGCCCACGTCGTAAGTCCACTTTTGGGAGTCGGGGAGGCCGTCGGTCTCGAATTCGTCGGACCAAACCAAGGTCCAGTCTTCCTCGCTCGCTGTGCAACCAGTCATGGCGCTTGCCGCGCAAAGGAGTAGAAGGCCGTTCGGCAGCCATTGGGATACGGGGTGTTTTTTCATTGCTTATTAAGGTGCAAAAGAATGCAACTAAAACAAGCAAAAAACGAATTAGCCCGAGTTCGGAGGCGCCTTAGTTGCGGGGAGGTCCGGAGGTTTCGCCGGCAACGAATTCGCCTGAGACCTGCACGTTGCGCCGGCTGGTGTTGGGGTGGTCGATCTTGCGGATGAGGGAGCTCACGGCGGAAATTCCGATATCGCGAAAGGGGATGCGCACGGAGGTGAGCAGCTTTTTCCCGGGAGGCGGGGTCAGGCCGTCGAAGCCGGTGATGGAGCAATCTTCCGGGACCGAGACGCCGAGCTTTTCGAAGGATTCCTGCAAGTGGTAGGCTTGGTGGTCGGCGGCGCAGACCCAAGCGGTGACGCCTTTGGTACGGGTGTATTCTGCGGCGAGCCGGTCCAGCTCGTCGAGCGGGAGCTGTTCTTCGAGTCGCAGGTTGAGGATGATTTCCGGATCGAGATCCAGTCCGAAGCGATAGAGGTTTTCGACGTAGGCGCCGAGGCGCCGCTCCACCCAAGGGGTGTTGACGGCGTACTTCCAGCTGAGGAAACCGATGCGTTTGTGTCCCAGCTGCGCGAGGTGTTGCATGATGCGGGAAACGCCGCGGATTTGGTCTGGATGGATGCAGTCGACCTCGCAGTCGTCGTAGTCTTCCAGGACGGAAACGGTGGGGAACTTGGCCATGATATTGGACACGGCCTCTTCCTTGAGCGGGTAGATGATGATGGCCCCTTTCCAGTCGAGGCAGCTGACGCCTTTGATGATTTGGCGAGCGCGGGGCTGGGGGAGGAACTCTTGGGGGTCGACGTAGAAGACTTCGACCTCGAGCTTTTCGATGGCGGCTTTTTCGGTGATGCCGGTGAGCAGCGCCTCAGCTGTCTTGATGTCGATTTTTGAGCGTTGGGCCTCGCTGATGCCCACGATGACGGCGAGCTTCTTGCGTCCCTGCAGTTTGACGTTGTTGCCGCCGCGTTGGGCCGAGTAGGAGTAGCCCATTTCGGCGGCTAGCCGGAAGACCTTGGCCCGTGTCTCCGGATTGATTTTAGGGTGGTTGGTGAAGCAGCGGGAGACGGTGGTGCGGGAAAGGTTGAGCTGGTCCGCGATGTACTTTTGGTTCAGTTTGGCCATGGTGGGAAGAGGTGGACGTTTTGGCACTTGCCAGGGGTGTTAAGCCTCAATAAAAAAGGGAGCTCCGGTATTCTTTGTTAGATGCAATTTGATGCAATCCAAAAGGGGGCTCCGCTGTTTTTAGGCTTTGGCCAGCTGGATGCTTTCGCGAACGGCGGCAGCGGTGTCGGGGGCGCAGAGCGCGTCGGATACGGTTACGAACCTCGAAGCGCCGGCTGCGATGACTTGCGGGATGTTGCTGCGGTTGATCCCTCCGATGCAGAAGAAGGGCAGGCTCGGTTTTTGGGCTGCGACGAATTTGATCAATTCGAGCCCGACGGGGACGTAGGTGGGTTTGGTTTGGGTGGCGAAGATGGGGCCGACTGCGAAGTAGTTGAGGACTCCGTCGGGCAGGTTCATGGCGGCCGTCGCTTGCTCGGGGGAGTGAGTGGAAAGGCCGAGCAGGCGATCGGGGCCGAGGCGGTCGCGAGCTGCCTCCGGGGAGAGGTCGTCCTGTCCTACGTGCAGACCGAGGCCGGGGTAGCGCAGGGCGAGGTCGATATCGTCGTTGATGATGAGGTGAGGTTGCGGGGCGGAGCTGTTTGAGCGATGCGCGACGATTTGCTCGGTGAGTTGGTAGCGTTCGGCCTCGGTCGAGCCCTTGGCGCGAATTTGTACGATGCTGGCTCCTCCGGAGACGAGGGCTTGGTATTTGGCGGTCCAGCTTTCGGGGGCGACGTAGCCGGTGTCGAGGATGCCGTAGTAGGTCGAGTTGGCGAGGGAGGTGTTCATTGATTCAAGGAAGGGCTGGATCATTCTGCTTTTCTAGCGTCAGTCGAGCGGCTAAGGGATCAGTCTGTGCTTGGAATGTCAAAATCAGGAAATGCGGAAAGTCGGAGGGGCGATTTTGGGGATGACGGTGAGGCTGGCGGCGATTTTCGCTGGTTTTGCGGGGCGGCGTTTCTGTCCCTGTTGCTGGGTGCGGTTGTTTTCTGGAAGATGGTGCCGGTTGCTGGGGCGGCGGACGCCAGCGGCTACTTGAACTATGCTCGTATCTTGGAGGAGGGGCGCGTGCTGGAGGAGCTTAGAGTGCCGGAGGGAGACGGGTTCGCGGCGTTGCCGCAGTCTTTGTTTCAGCCGCTGGGCTTTGGCTATCGCTTGGAGACGGATCGGCTGTCGCCGACTTACCCGATCGGTCTGCCCTTGCTCTTGTCGCTCGGCGGCTTGCACGGATCGGAGTGGGGGCTGCGTGCGGTGTATGCCGTGGTGGCGATGCTTGTCTGCCTAGGAACGTGGACCTTGGCCGCGGAGCTTGGGCTGGCAGCGTCGTGGCGTTTTTATGCGGTGGCCTTGATGGCGAGCTCCCCCTTGTTGCTCTGGAGCTCGCTGATCCCGATGTCGGATGCCCTGGCGAGCTGCCAAGCGATCTGGCTGGTCTGGTTGGCCTTGCGTTCTCGCAGTTCGAATGTCGCTGCCTTGCTATGCGGCGCCTTGCTTGGCTGGGCGGTTCTGACGCGACCGTCGAACGTTCTGCTCTTTCTGCCGGTACTGGTGGCGTTTCTTGAGATGCGGGTAAGCTTGGTTAAGGTTTTCTGGACCGGCCTGGGCGGTTCGCCGGCTCTGGCGCTCTTCGGATGGAGCAACTGGACGCTGTACGGGAGTCCGTTTGCCAGCGGCTACGGAGACTTGTGGTCCTGGTTCTCCTGGAGCAATGGGCTGCCGACTCTTTTGCACTACGCTAAGACGCTGCTCTATGCCTTGTTTGCCTTGGCGGCGCCGACCGCCCTCATGGGGGCGTTTAAGTGGAGGAGCGGGCGAACGCGCCTGCTATTGGCATGGGCGGCGCCGGTTTTCGTGTTTTACGGGTTCTATTTCTTTACCAGCCAGACGTGGTGGTTCCTGCGCTTTGTGTTGGTCGGCCTTCCGGCGCTGGCTCTTCTGTCGGCGTGCTGGTTCGAGGAAAGGTCGGTAGGCTTCGGCATGGGAAGGAAGCAGCAAGGGTGGCTAGCGACTGGTTTGGCGGTGGCCGCGATGCTCGCTTTGCTTTTTTGGCAGGAGCGCTTGAACATCTTTGGCGAACAGGCGTTCGAGCGTCGTTACGCGGAAGAGTGCTCCTGGGCGAAGGGAAACTTGGAGGCCGGGACCTTGGTGGTCTGCATGCAGCCAAGCGGGGCGTTCTATTACTACACGGACTTCCCGGTTTTTCGTTGGGACCTCGCGAAGCGGGATCTTGACTGGGAAGGCTTGCGCTTTGCTGCGGGGGAGAGGGATGTTCCGGTGGTCGCGATCTTGCATGCCTTTGAGGAGCAACGCGATGACTCGATCCTGAAGCGCTATCCCGAGAACTGGGAATTGCTGGGAGAGGTGACGGAGCGTGTCCGGGCCTACCGGATGAGGTAGGCTAAGGGCGAGGCGGAGTTTCGTCGGAAGGGCGAGTGGGCTCCTTCGGCGAGATAGCGTCGCGTTTGCGCGTCTCGGGGGCAGGAAGGCTGCTGGCGCTGGGGATTGCCTCGGATTCGGCGGCTTCCTTCCCGAAGCTCTTAACGACGATCTCTATTTGTCCGATCTGGTCGAAGCTGAGAGATTTTTGAAGCAGGGCGGTGATGTGTGCCTGTACGCGTTCGCAGATGGCTTTGAGGTCTTCCGGCTTGGTGAGACGGATCTCGACGCGGGCGGTGACCTTGTTGTCGCGCAGGCGGATGGTGGGCCGGGCCGCTTCCACCCACTCGTCGAGCAGGCAGGCGGAGCGGATGAGCTCTTGCAGGGCCTTGCGGGAGACGAGGACGCTGCCGGCCTCGCCGCTAAAGGCGGTGAGGTGGGCGGGCGGTTTTTTGAAAACCAGGCGTAGACCGATGAGCAGGAAAATGAACGCGACGGAAGCCACTCCGATTTGGAGCGGCGTCAGTTGGCTTATCAGATCCTTGAACGAGTCCACGTCTGGGAATGGGTAGCTGGTTTCGCTGGCTAGTCGGAGAGGGAGCTTTTCGATTCCTCTTCGGCGGCCTTGCGGGAAGCGGCAACCTCTTCGGGCATCTTCACGCCTTCGATGATGACGTCCACCGCGGCCACGGTTTTGCCGGTCATGTTGGTGACTTGCTTGCCGACGATCAGCTGGAGGTTTTCAGCGGTCTTGGCCAGTTCGACTCCGTACTCCATGTGGACGCGCAGTTCGATGAGGTAGTTGCCGGCTTCGTCTTCGGAAACGCGCACGCCCTTGTCGTAGTCCTTGCTGGAGAAGAGGGCGGAGACGTTTTCGATGAAGCTGCCGCCAACTCCGACGACGCCTTTTACGCTAGTGGCTGCCATCTTTACGATGGTGGCAACTACGGTGTGGTTGACCTTGATTTGGCCGAGGGTTCCATCCTGATCGTCGCCGATCTCGATGCTGGGTTCTTGTTGGTCCATGGTTTTGAAGTAGGGATGAAGAGTTAAGAGTGAAGGAACTTACCTGAGAGTCGCGCGAAAGGCTTTGTGTTTCAAGAAGCTAGAAATTTCCGGAAACAGTTTTCCTTCGCTGCTTAGTCGAACTTAGGGTTTCGGGCCATGAAGTCCTCCATGAATTTGGTGGTCGCCTTGCCGGCTCGGAAATCGGGATCGCTGATGATTGCCTTCTGCAGCGGAATGGTGGTTTTGATTCCGCGGATCAGGTACTCGTTGAGGGCGCGGTACATGCGCTGGATGGCGACTTCGCGGTTCGCCCCGTAGGTGATCAGCTTGCCGATCATGCTGTCGTAGTACGGGGGGATGATGTAGCCGCCGTAGGCATGGGAATCGACGCGCACGCCGTGGCCGCCTGGGGCATAGTAGAGGTCGATGCAGCCAGGGCTCGGCATGAAGCCGCGTGCGGGGTCTTCCGCATTGATGCGACACTCGATGGCGTGCTTGTTGATGACGATGTCTTCTTGCTTGAAGGAGAGCTTTTCTCCCTGGGCGATCAGGAGCTGTTGCTTGATCAAGTCGATGCCGGTGACTTCCTCGGTGACCGGGTGTTCGACTTGGATACGCGTATTCATCTCGAGGAAGTAGTAGCCGCCCTTGTCGTCCACCAGGAACTCGATGGTGCCGGCGCCTTCGTAATTGGCGGCCTTGGTGGCGCGTACGGCGGCGTCGCCCATTTCCTTGCGGAGCTTTTCCGAGAGGAAAGGGGAGGGAGCTTCTTCGATGAGCTTCTGGTGGCGGCGCTGTACCGAACAGTCGCGTTCACCGAGGTGTACCACGTTGCCGTGGGAGTCGGCGAGGACCTGGAACTCGATATGGCGCGGGTTCTGGATGTACTTCTCGACGTAGACCGCTCCGTTTCCGAAAGCCTTTTCGGCTTCGTTGCGCGCGATGTGGAATTCCTTGCGGAGGGAAACGTCGTTGTGGGCGATGCGCATGCCTTTGCCCCCGCCTCCGGCTACCGCTTTGATGATGACTGGGTAGCCGACTTTCTTGGCGATTTTGGAAGCTGCCTCTTCATCGGCGACGACACCGTCGGAGCCGCCGCAAACTGGCACGTTTACTTTCTGTACGGTTTCCTTGGCCACTGCCTTGTCGCCCATCTTGCGGATGGCCTCGGCGGAAGGGCCGATAAACTTGATGTTGCAGGATTCGCACTGCTCGGCGAAGTCGGCGTTTTCCGAAAGGAAGCCGTATCCGGGGTGGATGGCGTCCACGTCGGCGATTTCGGCGGCGCTGAGGATGCGGTCCGCGCGGAGGTAGCTTTCTGAGCTGGGGGCCTTGCCGATGCAGATCGCCTCGTCCGCCAGTTGGACGTGAAGGGATTCGATGTCCGCTTCCGAATAGACGGCGAGGGATTTGATTCCTAGTTCGCGACAGGCGCGAACGATGCGAAGCGCGATTTCACCGCGGTTGGCGATTAGTACTTTCTCCATTTCGAAGGTGTTTGCTGGGAAAAACTGCGAGCCGAACCGGTGTGGCTCGACTCTTGGGAATGCTTGCCGTTGGGCGGAAGCTACTAGGTTACGCGAGGCGGAAGAGCTTTTGGCCGAACTCGATGGGTTGGCCGTTCTCGACCAGAACTTCGGCGATGGTGCCGCTGGCTTCCGCTTGGATTTCGTTCATGATCTTCATCGCTTCGATGATGCAGACCACGCTGTCTTCCTTGACGGAATCGCCTACCTTGGCGAAGGCGGGGCTCTCCGGAGAGGGCGCAGAGTAGAAGGTGCCAACCATCGGGGAGGTGATGTAGGTCGACTTGTCTTCGGCTGCTGGCGCCGCGGCGGGCGCTGGCGCGCTGGCTGCCGGAGCGGCTGGCGCTGCGGGGGCGGGCGCCGCGTAGCTGACAACCTGGGGTTGCGCTTGAGTTTCGGTCGCTCGCTTGATGCGCAGCTTGAATTGTTCTTCCTCGACGGAGAATTCAGTCAGGTCTGACCGCTTCATTAGGTCGACGATTTGCTTGATTTCTTTGATGTCCAAAGCTCTGAGGGTTAGTTGTTCGCTAGTTAAAGAAGGGAGGTCTGTTACTTTGTTTTGCGGAACATGCAACTGTCTAGTTGATATCCGGTTAGTTGCGTTCTGGGTGACTTTGTTGAAAAATAGTTGCTTGGCGAGCGCGAATGGGAGCAGGAGGAGGCCTCGGCACGGGCTGCCTCCCTGCAACAATATATATAAGGTCTATTCTGCGTTGATCTTTGAAGGGTGGGGCCTTGGCGGGCCGCGATCTTCGAGAACTTTGACGTTTTTCCATTAAACGCTTGATTCGCGCGACCGATAGGGCAGGGTCCGCAACTTCGTTCTTTTTCAAGTATCCGGATTGTCCTTTTCGATTCCGTTTTAAGCACCTTCGGTTGTTAAAAACTTTTTCGAGAAACAGCTTGATTTGGGGGGTCAGATCGGCACTGTGCCGGCTCTGTTCTTTGATCGAGTCCGGTTATTCCGAAGTACAATCTTAACCTCAAATCGTCTGATTTGGTTAATTCAAGATTTCTGAAAAAACAGCTTGATTAAGCAATGAGGCTCGGCACTGTGCCGACTCTTTCGTTCTTTAAATACTCACTTGTTTGATCGTTGGATCGAATTTATCGCCACGAGAAAAAGTTGAAAAAACGACTTGAATCTTGATTCGATAAAAGCACTATCCGTGCTCCTGTTCTTTAAATCTCGCTCGTCTGGTTTTCTTCAAAATGTAAATTTTGAAAGACCGAAAGAAAGTTGAAAAAAGTTCTTGATTAGCGAAACGAAAAAGACAGTGTTCGGCCTCCGTTCATTAGAAGTCACGAAAACGAAACGTTAAGGCGAGGTAGTTTAAGTGGTGAGTGAATGGACTCTTTCCCCGTTAACTCGGGTGTTCTTTGAAATTTATTTAGCGTGATTGATTGTGACCCCAATCAATTCTATTAAAACATGA
>NZ_JARXIA010000012.1 GCF_031127875.1 Pelagicoccus sp. SDUM812005
GTCCAGTAGCTTATGAGAAGCTGAAGTTGAGCATCCTAATGCGGTGATCAAAAGCAGGAGCATCGATGCTGTGATGATTTGTTTCATTTTTTTGCCGAACGACTAGTGCAGGCGGCGAGCGCTTGCGCTCGTTGCCTGGCACGCCTTGTTAGTCCTATTTTTCTTTTCCATCTTCGTAGCTGAATCGGTATTCGTTTCCTTCGAAATCAGTCGTATGAATACAGTCGTCAAGAAGGCTAAATCCTTCGGTAAAGATGTCTCTCCCAGCTGACTGCCAAATTACTCTTCCCTCGGGGCTGAAGCGTGAAATGAGAAGTTCCCCGTGAGAGATTAGAGCATCGTGTTGCTTCGAATAGTAGATGCCAAAGCAAGTTGCGTCATCTATTCTTTGATTCCATTTCTTTTCTTTCTGTATTAAATCGAACGATACCACTTGATCGCCAACCGCGAAGTAAGCGATTCCGTTCAACTGCAACATAGAATTCTCATGAACGCCTGTAGCTCCACCAAATGCTCCAATCACAGCGAAAGGCTTTCCTTCAATCAGTATGCCGTGCGAAGAAACCGGCTGACCTGTACCGTCTAACCATTCAATTGGATATGAACGCAAATTATCGGTCGAACCAAACGTGTAGGTCGGCTCGTCGATGAACTCGATATCCAACTGTGATGTCTCAGTCTTCATTTTCTGACTAACGCTGAGTGCATACGCGGAGGTCATCGCGGAGCGATGGCCGGAGTTGTATGGCACGACTTGTTAGGTATTACTTCTTCCAGAATTTCCATCGTGATTTCTTTGGTTTCTTAATCCATCCTTCTTCATCTGTCTTGATCCCGATTTCTTTTGCGAATGCCGGATCCATCCACGAAGACTCTACTTTTGATTCATCGAAATCAACTGGCTCTGGATCTTTTGCTTCTTTAATTATTTCTTCAACGGAATCGGCTATCAACGTGGTCTCGTCGGTTTCGTGATCCCAGAAGTAAACGGCTTTGTTTTCTTTCGTGGTGATCAAGTTTCCGCAACCGTCTTCGGCTATCGGTTTTCCATGTTCGGTCTCTGAATACTCAGCTGGGTATGAACCGTCGAAAGCTGCCAATATCGTGTAGGCTTCTTTTGTTTTCGGAGAAAGGTAATCTTTTCCAACAGCTTCAGAGATTGTATCCATTTTTTCTACCTAACGCCAAGCTGTCACGACGCGGGCTTGCCCGCGTTGTGACAAGCGCCTTGTTCTGCAATTTTGATTGCTTCTCTTAGGTCCTTCGAAACGTAAACGTCGAGCTTAGTTTCTTGAGTCTTGAGGCGCATAAAGGTCGGTCCCGTTTTCGTGTACGAGAGATCGATTAAGTCGTCTATCAATAGTTCATTCATCGTTTTGTCATTCCTATCCTTCTCTCGTACCTTGAATCCATCAAAAGAATACAGCTTTCCAGATCTTCTGTGAACTACCCATGAAAAGAAAAGTAATGGTATCAATATCAGGATGAACATTGATAGTTCGGGAGGGGATCCGTTTTTGTAGTACGAGTAGACGAACGCTCCAACTAGAAGAACCGGTAAGCAGTCGATGCATAAGATACCAAGCAGTTCGTCGGATCTTTTCTCTCCGAATGTACCGTCGATACGTTTCAGTATCTCAACTGCTGGTTTGGGGTTGCTCATCTTTTTCGCAGAACAAGTGATTGTAAGATTTCTGGATAATATCTTGACCGAAACGGTCGGAAGCAACCTTTTTTGTAGGTAAATCTGCTTAATTTCAATCGTTAAACATCCTTTTTCGGATATTATCCAAACGTTTGGATAATATCCTATGATCAAAATTCCAAATAACGTGCTGGAACCGTTCCAGAACGCACTCGCAAACGAGCATATCCCAGAAAGGCAGAAGCCGTTCTACGAAATGTGGCTTCGGTTCTATCTCGATTTCTGCGAAAGGAACGATTGCCCGGAACGCATCTGCAAAGCGTCGATCTCTTCGCAATAGGCCTCGAGAGCAGCGGCAAAAGAGCTTTCCAGCAGCTCCAGGCCGCAAGGGCTGCGAAAAATGCACCCGTCATTGGTGGAGTCGATTCCGCTTTCCCCTTGGGACGAGACCATACAGGCACTGGAAAGACGAATCGCGACGCCGCAGTATTCCGGAAAGACACTCGCCACATACAGGCATTGGACGCGAAGCTTCCGGGACTTCCTCGAGGAGAAGGATCCGGCACGGTAACATCGGCCGACACCGCGAAGCACCTCACGCATCTAGCCGTCGATCGAAAGGTGGTGGCATCGACCGAGAACCAGGCCTTCAACGTATAGCTGTTCCTATTCAAAAAGGTGTGGGAACGCGAATTCAAAGGCTTCGAGGGCGTAGAGCGGGCCAAGCGCTCCAACTACCTGCCGACGGTCCTGTCGCGCAAGGAGGTCGACCTGATAGCCAAGGCCAGCCACCCATTCGACCTTATCGTCCGCATGATCTACGGCTGCGGGCTCAGACTTTCCGAATCGGTCAATCTCAGGGTCAACAACCTCTGCTTCGAGACGGGGCTCCTGACCATTCGCAACGGCAAGGGAGGGAAGGACCGGATAGTTCCCCTTCCAGTCTCAATCACGGACGAACTGAATCGCCAGATCCGCAGAGTTGAGGAACTACTGAAAAACGATCTGCAAAAAGGGTTCGACGGCACGTTCATGCCGGAGGCGATGTCCCGCAAATACATAAGCGCCGCAAAGCGGCTCGGAAAGCGATGGCTGTTTCCAGCCAAGCAGCTGACCCACGTTCCATCATCTGGCGAAACCCGACGGTACAACGCGCACGAGACCAAGGTCGGCTCGGCCATTCTTCAGGCGACTTACGAGGCAGGCATACACAAACGCACTACTTCGCACACGTTCCGCCGTACCTACGCCACACACCGTCTCCAGGCCAACCACGACATCCGCACGATCCAAAAGCTACTTGGGCACAGCGACGCCAAGCAGGACAGCGAACGAAGGCCCCGATGCAGGCTGGAACGAAAATAACACTATCCGCCCATTTCTCCGTAACGACTGAAATGCTCCCGGACGAGATCCTGGGACTCTTTAGAGCCTTCCCTCAGGAAATCCAGCGGACGGCCGCCCAGCAATTCGAAGTCGGCCAGGAGGTAGCCAACAATGAAAGGTGAATCCCTCATCCCCTTGCGGACCGCACGCTCGAGAAGCCAGGGCAGAAGCGGAAGAGGCTTGCCGTCCCACGCCAGCAGCCCGGGAATCCCGTCGGGAAATCTCTCATCGTCGGAAGCGCCGAAGAGTTCGCCGCGAGCGAGCATCGCGAGGACCTCGCTCTCGGTCGTCCCTACTAGAACTGCGAATTCGGCAGGGGATGCGAACCCACCTTCAGCCTCGACCTCGAGAGACAATCGCTTGAGGGCCTCTTCCCCTCTTCGGCGAAGCCTGGCTAGATTGTCATCCCTCTCGCTTCCTTCCATTTAGGCGGACAAAGCTTGAGGAGAAAGCCCTCAGACGCGAACCTTTAGTCGAAGACATATTCGTCCGCGATGTCGTCAAAACGATCCGAACCCCAGACGCCTTCGAAATCCGGCTCTTCGCGGACAATCCACATGCCGAATCACCTCGTAGGCGACAAAAGGAACAAGACTGGTCGATCCGGAGACCTTCTCGAATTAGGTCTTGCGAGCGGTAGGCGGTAAAAATTCGCCCTCCAATAAAGACGGTTGATCCTCACTTGGCTGACCTTCCTTCATGCCCACCGAATCCTAAAGGTCAACGAAAGGGCTCAACCCAAATTATTGGCATTAATCAGGTATGAGACAGGCATTGTCCTCGATTTTCCGGTATACTTAAAAATCGAGGCAAACGGAACGATAGTCCATCTTCTCTTTGTTGAGAGCTGACAGTCAATTAATCAAACAAGGAAATGGAGCTACAAGATATCAAGCAGGCGCACCGCAGGGCACACGAACTCAAGGCCCCCAAGCTATTTGAGAGTATTCTGGATGACCTCCAGAAGCTTAGCCCAAAGGACGCTCAGAACTTCCTCGGTGCGAAGCTGACACGGATGGACTGCTACTTCATGCTGGAACGCTGGGTGGATTTAATTGGATACAGCGGGAGAATCATCGAAAGCACCCCGGAAGAAAGCCCTCTTGAATACCTCTGGCTCGCGCGTGGTCTTTCCACGAAAGGGAGATACGAGAAGGCGAAAAGCACCTTGAACGATTCGCTGGAAATCTGGCCTGACGATTTGGAAACGATAATCCTGCTCAAATCGTTGAGCGAGAGCGAAATTGCGGAAGGAACCATGGCTTCGACGGATACCAAGCAATCGGAGAAAGTCGCATACGCGGATATGGACAACGTGTTCCGCGACTATGGTTCAGATCGGGAAACGAAGCAAGAACCAGAGCCAGATACAAGGCCCTTACAGAACGAGCCGGACTTCTTTCGGAGCCTGAAGCCTGGCAAGGGAGCGATCGATGCGGTAAACGAACTCAGGCAAGAATACCAAGTTTACACCTTGATAGCCCCCTCAGCTCGCAATCCTGAAAGCCGCAACGAAAAAGGAATATGGGTAGAAGAGCACTTAGATTTAGAGTTCACCAATAAGCTCATAACTTACCCCAACAAGACCCTAATGACGGGGGGCTACCTGATTGGCGATCATGCGGATGGCAAATGGCAGGAGAATCCTGAAAGAACCTTAGTTCACTTCGGGACCAAACATTGTCCAGAATGGGATACTGATCCTAAACGCTTCAAAATCCGAAAGCCATGCTGAGAGCCTATCGCTTATACCGGAGGTTGTGGCGATTGCGCTTGTTCGCTACATTACGTGTAAATTCCACCAACCTTTACGGACCAACAGGAAGGGTTGAAGGCTATTTGCCAGTCCTTCGGAGCAGCATCGTCTATTGGGTAATCCTTCTATATGCAAATACTTGCCTTAGGTTGGCTTGCGCCAGAAAGGTGCTCGTGAAGCGGCTTCCCCGGAAATAGCCAAATAGTACGGCACCTTCCATCCGACAACAGGTTCGATCGACTGGACAGAGGAGGTTTAAGGGCAGCAGACTTTCAAGGGAGAGGACCGAAAAACGAAGCGACAAGTATGCCCTAGCCGAAATCACCTCGCGCCTATCGAAGAGACGAGGAACGCACTCTCCTCGAAAAGATCGAAACTATCAGTCAAGAGGTTCGAAAGGTAAACCGACTAACCGATCTACGAACCGTTAGCAAAGCGGGAACGTTCCGCGTCGAGATCGATCGTAGCCAAACCATCGAATCGCCCCATCCGAACCTCCTCGCCAGGATATCCCCTTTGGTTCGAATAGACTCGGGTTTTCCCAATCGTGTAGTCAAGGCAATCGTGATTGTGGCCATGTATCCAAACTGAAGGTCCCTTTAATTCAATTAAACGATCCAACCGGGACGCGAAAGCAGCGCTCAAGGGATCGCCTTTACGACTTCGATGAACGGAGCGAAAGCTTGGCAGGTGATGGGTTATGACGATAGAGCGACTCAAATCTCCTGTATCCAAAAAATCACTCAGTTTTGCGACAGTTTCATTATAGCAACGTATCGTTTCCCTTGGCTCAAGTCCCCTCCCAGTCTTGTTGTTTCGGATTACCCTGTAGTCGTTCATCGTTACTCGGGCGTATCTCGCGTGCTGACCCGCTTTTCCGTACAAGCCGAAGTCAGTCCATAGGGTCGCTCCAAAAAACCTGTATCCATCAAACTCAACCCCCTCCCGTTCAAGCACCTTAACGTTTGTGCCATCCGACAAAGATCGGCAATCATCGACCAACCCAGGGAAACGGTCGGAATAGTATTCGTGATTCCCCAAAACGTACAAAACCGGTTTGTCTCGAATCTCGGAGATAGCCCAATCGACCCCTTCAGTTTGCCGATGGATATCTCCAGCTAGCACCACCAAGTCCACCCCTGCGTCGACGAAATCGTAGGCACCTTGTTCAATGTGCAAATCACTCAGCACCTGTATTTTCATGAAGCGGAAAAACGAACTCCTATCCTGATTTTGCTAAAACCGAAAAAGCCAACTCAACGTCTCGAAAAATCTGTCTTTAGAAGCACGAGCGCCTTTTCTGGCGTTCCCGCTCTCAATTGATCGATAACCCTTTCACACGCACCACTGGATGCCGTCAAGGGTGACAATAAACGCGCAGCGAGAACCATTGAATCATTCCGTATTCCATATTCACGAAAGAGCGCGAGGCACTCAACGATACCATCTAAGATTGCTCCGGATTCGACTTGGTAATTTGGATACAGGCACCTTTTCGATCTCCGGTTCCAAAATCCGATAAGCGCTCCCTCCCGGCGCCAACGAAGAATGGTTGAGGAGCTCTCCCCTCCGAGCAAAGCTCCGAGCTCCACAGCGGTTGATGCGCCTCCCTCTTCTTTGAACTCGAAATTCTCGTCCTCTAAAATGGAGCGGAGCGACAGCATTCCGTGAAGCTCCCGAATTTCGCTACCTTCGCCGACGAGGCCATCAATCCCGACAATTCGCACAGCGTCTCGCAAAGCCGCTGTCGCTTCCTCCTTCGTCGCTCCAGATCGCTTCAGAACCGTGAGTAACATGCCCACCTCAGGCGCACAATTTCCCTGTTCAACTTCTCTCATTTCTAAGCCATTCCCAATCTATCGGGGATCCAGGCGAAGCAAGCGATTCAGAAAATCTCCTCTCCCCAGGGGCACCCCGAAAGGATGCACACCTCTAATCCAAATAAAGCAGTAAAAGTAGCTAAACTATCTCGGATACCCAAAACGGAAACGCAAACTGGTAGGAGCTTTCCCAATCGTCTAGCCTACGCTGCACCGCGTATTTCAATTCAGGGAGCCTGCAAAAACCATTGCTGATTCCAGCAAGCGCCGAAAAATCCCACAAACTGGGACGCCCCCCCGCGGGCAGTTGCAATATTGCCCAATCGATCCTCCTAAAGATAAACTCTTCGTAAGTTTCTTCGGCTTCCTTAAAAGCCTTTTGAGTTAAAGGCTGCCGCCAACAGCGTATGGCCATTCTTCGCTCCTCTGCACTAAGCATCTTTAAAATTGCCGACCGGCTGATTCTCCTTGGGCGCCCAGCCAGGGATTTGAGTAGCGACTCTCCTTTACGTACGCAGCGAGCTGACAAGGGATCTTCGATGGCCAAACGGCCATCTCTTAGCCTCCTCCTCCTGGAGCGTAGGGACAAAGTTGAATTCAACCAATCGGGATCGTTCTCTACCAGCCATTGAAAAAGCAATGGATCCGCAGATTGTATCTGAGAAGTGTCAGCGTCTGGCATCGTTCGAAGAATAGCTCGAAACTGCCCGCACTTTTCTCGGTTAACAACTCTCATCCCACGCCTCCTCGATTCTTTCCGAGAGATGGGATTAGCTTTTACCCTTTCTCCTACCCCAAGCCCCAGCACCTCATAGACAAAAAGATTTCTATTCGGATTGGCCTCACGACCTCTGACAATTGAACTTACGACACTCTTGGCATAATCACCAGAGGGGATGAGAAAAAGCGACTCCAACAGATCACCAACAATAGACCGCCCATCTCTGAGAATTTTGTCCGATTCGATGTGAAGCCCGTTTATATACCCTTGTGATTGGCACGCTCCAAAGACAGTTTGTACACGATCATTTCCTGAGAGCGATTGACCGTTCAAGATCTCTTGGACTCTAGCATGAAAACGAAGAAAAACCTCTACTCTGGAAGGATGGGGATGATCAATCCACTCGACTTCTTCTGGCATCAAAAAATGAACAACAAGGTTCCGACCAGTTTCCCGACTAGAGACGCAGGGTTGTATTGATGTTTGAAGCTGCAGAGCGTGCTTGTGGCAAAATTTGCCATACGGGACCTGATGAGAGCGATGCCAAAACGCACACCCGAAAGCTTTGATGTCTTCCTCCCGACAGGCCGGACACGAGCTTAAATGATGCGGTTCAGTCGGTGAAAACCGCTTCCCAAAACAAAATGATTCGAAAAGCGGCAATAGCGAATGCTTGCCATCAAAATCGATACCCCGCAGCGGATGACGGTCGGACATCCGATTGACTAAGGCATCAGTGTGCTTGGCGCACAAAATGCCTGGAAATCGACCAGCTCCCCCGAAAAGCATTTCGGCAAAAGCGCTTCTATTTGGTTTGCCCAGTCGATCGTGAGCCCGGCAAAGAACACTGTAGAAGAGCTCATCCGGGAATGGTATCGGGAAACACGATATCATTTCAACTCTGCCACATTCGTAGTTTTTCTTTCTATTGAATTCGCTCGAATCGGATCAATTGATAAAGATTCTAGCAAAAATATAAGGTGATAAAAATTCCTTATCGGTCCATACAAAGTTTCAAGGGCCGCTTTCGCGGCTCTACCTGGAGTCGAGGGAAGGCGATATAAATAGTGTATTTCACGTCCTGACCGCCTAAAAAACGATTTAACATTCTTCTCGATCGTGTGTGCGTAGGGTTCGTCCGAATCCAAACCGGAGACTCGTTGCCAGACAATATCACAATAATCATCGATCGTGGATAACCCAGAAAGGATAGACTGCGAGAACTGATGAAAGCGAAACCAAGACTCTAGTTCACATTTATCGAATTTGGTGCCCGATGGAATGTGATAATCATCGCGGTAAGTAAGAAGACCAGGCGCTTCTGGGGGAGAATGCAGCCATTCGATCTCCTCAGGCATGAGCAAGAACCTTTGTCTTCCAGATTTTCTTGGATGCGGGCCTTGGTTCGAAAGTGACCATTGAAGGGGAGTGCGATGTCGGTAACACACCAAAGCACCCGGAATCTGGTGGGAACGATGCCAATATGCTATTCCGTACTTCGACGCATCCGATTTTCTACAGGACTCGCAAGAGAAAAGATAACAACCCTTAGGTTTTCCGAGGTAACGAATCCCAGAAGGATCCTGATCAAAGAGCGGATGCAGAGTGTGATTAGAGACCAAATCAATTTTTCCGAGTGGGTGATTCTCTGGCAAGCTCCCAACAATGCGATCAAAGTCGGACGGAAAAAATATAGTAGGTCGAAACACTTTGCTAGTACTAATTAAAAGCGTTGTCAGCGCGTTATGCGATGGATGAAGCAAACCATGTGAAAGCCTTGTCAATAGGCCAAAAAGCAGTTCATCCGGAAATGGAATGGGAAATGTCGGGAACATTAATCAAGTTCGTCTTTATCAGCAATGAGCCCTTTTTCTTCCAACTTCGAATAATTGCTATCTTTGTCTGACTCGGTGTGCACCGAAGCAATCCCTGTTGATTCCCGAGAAGATTGCTCACCCCTAGGACTCGCAGATTTTTTTGACTTCCCATTCTGAACGGGCGACGCCTGATTACTTGCAGGCTTCTTCGATTTTGGCTTACCCGGGGTTCGTCTTTTTGCCTCCCGCGCGAAGTCTATCGGAACAATGACGTCTTCGTAATTGGCTAACGAGCTAAAGTCTCGAGTTCTCAATGAGTATAGGAATGGTTTTGCACTCTCCAGAGAATCTTTAGCAACGGACCGAATGAGAGCCGGCGTTATAATCTCGATCCCATGGGATATCGCTCGGACTTGCGAAAGCATGTATAGCTTAACAGCAAAATCCGTAATACCTTGGCTTTCGTCGTAAAGAACATCCGAGATTTCCGCGGTAAGCGGAGTTATATCCTTTGTATATTGATACTCCCAAAGACCGTTCAGTAGAATTTCCCATTCTTCATTTTGGGGTACATTATACCAAATTGCCTCTCCCTGCCCACAAGCACGACGGGCACTGCGCAACTCCCTAGACATCAGAGAGATCGCCTTGGGGGTTCCCACAAGCATGACCGGCATGCTCATCCTATTCGTCAGTTCGACAAAAAAATTTAGCATTCTACTGGATCCACCACTTTTGGCAGTCGATAAGTGTTGTATCTCATCGATGACAAGAACACCCAACGTGTGGTTTCCGGCGGTTTGCGCAACTATGGGAATAAGTTCGTCTAACGTTGATCTTGATTTATACAATTTCCGATAGCTTGTCCCCAACGCCTCATCTACTTTCTCAAGAAAATGGTAGCAGATAGCCTTGATTGATCCATCATGCGGACACTCCAACTTCAGCCAAACCAGTTGCACGTGGTAAATATCCTGGTCCTCGTATCGAGTGTGCTCAATAACCTGCGGATATAGATCTAGAATGCGATTTATCGTAGTTGTCTTTCCAGTACCCGATGTCCCTACCAAATTAAACCCTAAAGCCGCAGAAGTCGACTTACTCTCTAGACTGACTTTTCGGGCATTCTGGGAAGCCGTAGCGAAATAACGCAGGTCCGTAGGGGTTCGACGTTCGTACCCAGCCCTAATCATTCTAGAAAATTTATCTTCTAAATCTAAATGTTGAGACAAAGGCTGAAATAAATGCAATATCGCATTTATCGCATGCTGCCTCAAATGGGCGGGCAAGCTCCGCACTCCGGGGTCATACATTGGCCTCCTCGAGAGTGCTAGAGCAGCATCCTCGTAGGTAAGAATAGGAGGCAGCGCGGATATCAGCGGGTTACAATCGAACTCGGGCAGTCCACACTTTTTGTAATCTGCAGATGTGTATGACATTATTTCTCAGGATTCGACTTTCTTCGCAATATGCTCGCGTGGGACTTTGGCGGTATATACTCTTCATCTGCACCGAGATGGGACTCACCAGCGGTGACGTTTGAGACATCGCCAGAACCAGCCTGAAGTGCGATTTCATTTTTCCGATTGGACCTAATCCCTCTTGTTAGACTAGACTTAGGAACCTTTTGTTTAGGACACCTTTCCTTCGACTCCTTGACCGTAGACTCAACCAATGAACCAAAGGCTACATCGGTTTGTAATTCACGATGACGCTCGGACTCCAACTTTTCCTTTCGCATTTGGTCATAATCTTTACAATCTACTTTTGACGCACCGCTATAGTGCTCATCTGGCTTTGTAAGCACACACTCCTCTACGCCTCCTTCAACGCGAAGGTAGATGTGATCCACGCTTCTCGGATCGTATGATATTTTCACTTTCTCAGCGCCCCTTTCCCTTGCCCTTGCAAACCAATTCTCACGCACTGCACGCTCACAAGTGTAACGCAATCCCTTGTAGCGAATTCCACGTGAAGTTACACTCGCTTCATCACTTGGGAGCAATAAAACCTTGACCGCTTTTCGATCGATACTACGCAAAATGCCACCCCTATTTTTGATCCCCCAACTCCAAATAGTCGTTGGCCTTGGTTCGACAGAATCTTGCATTTGAGCCAAATCTGGGGTATAGCTTTTCATTAATCGATTATTGTGCAATATTATATATTCAATAACGAGTTTCGAGAAGTCCCTAAGATTTAGTGTTGCCGACACACGTGGATCTGGTGCTCCCCTCGAACCTGAGTCCTTTTTGACAGAACCCGGCAGGTAATGCGCTAACTCTTCATTCAAAGCCCTAAAGAAACGCTCAACAACCCCTTTCAAGTCAGCACGGTATGGCGGAGTATTATCGAGGCGAATATTAAGACCCTCCGAAATAGCGTCGGGCATTTCTCCAACAAGCTCCCCTCTGTCAGCAACCAACGACTCAGGAACTCCCTGACATGGCCATTCCCCAGGCTCGATATCGAAATTGTATTGTCCGCACACCTCTACTTTATCACTAATGGCGTTTTCGATCGCAATACACGCCTCTGAGTAACTGGGATTCTCGAGAGATATATGAAAACCCACTATACAACGCGAATACACATCAATTACGATATACAAAAAAGGTCTGCCGATCAGACGTTTCGGATCAAAATAACTTACTAAGTATACATCAAAAGGAGTAGAGTCAATTTGATAACACGAACCTGGCCCATAGGCCAAATCCATCGAATCCCCGAGAATCTCCCTGTGTTTTAAATAAAAGTTTCTTCCTTCGCGACTCTGCAGAACTTTCTTTATGTTTTTCTTTTTATTATAATAGTAGCGAAATTGATATATCTTTGGAATCTGATCGTCAGGGAATATTTTAGGCACATCATGGCCACGATATTTTGTTCTTCCCGAAGAGAAGTAGTGTTCAATCATTTTTTTGTACGCTGCGACAAATGTAATTCTATCGCCATTCTCATAAAATTTTTTGATCGCCTTGTCGAAGAATAGCTTCATCCGATCAGTCACAACAACCCTGGGAGCCCTACCTACGCACTTACCCTTTCGCTTACCTCCTTGATCACCATCGCTCTCATCTTCGTCTTCACATAGGAGAAAATTGCGATAGTTCGGAAGCAAAGCATTCTTCGTTTGCCCCCCTCGCCAGTACTTCAGCAAATTGTCTCTTACAACTTTTTCCGCTTTCGCGTTCTTTTTTACACTTTCCAAAATTAGTTTTCGCCTCAATTTAGGGTCGAACAACATTTCTTTACCTGAATCGACAATGCCTGCAATCAGCTCCCAACTTGCGTTCCTTCGCGCTATGTGCTTTTTCGGAATCTCGTCTTCGGGTAGTATTTTGCGAAGGTACGGGTCACTAAGAGCAACCTGAGCAAATCCGGTACTTAAAGCGTCTTCGATATCACACGTCTTCCTTATATTAGGGACTGTTGAACTTCCATCCATTTGCACGCAAGCAGCGTAACCTTCCAAAGAATACGCAAGGATACGCTCAGAGCTAATCTCTTCATCGTATAACCATTGGATGATCAGGTTGACGGCAGGTACTGGCATTCCTAAATTTTAGAGTCGTAGAAGTTTTCGATCAGTATAAAATTTAGCTAGAGATCGGATCTCTCGGCCCCTAGTGATCGCTTTCGATCTCACTGTTGAATTCCGAAGGCAATGGGATGAGATCCTCCTCCGCCAGGAGACCCACAGGACTACGCCCAGTAAGCGGATCAACACGTGAGTTTTTGCAATCTTTCCATTTTTCGCAAAAGCTTGAGAGCTCCTCAAAGCTAATGTAGCCTCCCAAATTCAGGATATCCTGCTTGAGGGCATGAATCATTTTCTCTACATAGCCCACGACGTGAAGTTCGGCTCTGTGCATCAAAGAAAATCCGTCGCGTCCCCCAAGGCTTTTGAGATAGCGTTTATCAATAGCGGTCGTAGAAGCCAAACAAATGTCTAAGTTCAAGAATCGAGGACAACCCCCAAACATCCCAAAGGCATTCTCCACAAAAGACAAAACGGTTCCACTATTTATATCAGATACAATAGAGATGTGGATAAATCTTGAGTATGCTAGAACCGCAAAAAGACAAAATCGATGAGACTTCGGCACAGCCGGATGTTCATAAGATTCTAACTTAGCTAAATCAAACATCGCCATTGGTCTTCGAACGCCTATTTCGTTTCAACAATAAATACCGACTTAGTATTCAATCCGAACCTTTTCCGATAAATACTCATAATGCTTCCATCGTTCAATCCACTGGAGTAATTGTCGCAACTAAACCACCTCACAACTCATGACACCTTCGCTACAAGCGGCACCGGCAATGTCGGATTTATCTTTTTCTCATGTATTTCGGCAGACCATTCCTTCAAGGCGAGCAGGTGCCTAGCTACAGCAAGTGCCGAACCTGGAGGATATCCACAATGTGAATCAGCATCAGAACACCACAAAGCGAGCGGTGTATTCGTCGTCTCGGCGATATTGGGCTGGAGCCTGCTACGAATCGCATCAATATCGGCATTACATAACGGCTCTAAACTTGATTTTGTTTTTTTGGCCAATATCCACTCAACATTACGAGCTAGTGTAGTATTAATTGTCCGTTCGGTTACTATTTTATAGTCAATCTTTCGATCTAACCAATAAAGACGCTCTAATTCGAGTTTTTCGAGTGAGCGACGTTTCTTAAGGTCGTTCGTATATTTGACGGTTCTCGCCTGCAAACTACCGTCAGATTTAGTTAGCAGAAAATCCGTCGTCATCACGACGTCTCTGCCGCTTGCATTGTGATGCGGGTGCCGTATCCCAGCCAACTCGCTTAGCTCTAAGGTTTTTCGCAACGGCAGAAGAGGGTACTGCTCCCTTATATCGGACACAACCGGCGACCATTCGAGTATGTAAAAGTAGTACAGCTCCAGCCGAGAAAGTAAGACATGCTTTCTTCCTGTTTTCGTGCCGTAGGGGCGGGAGGACTTTCCACGAGACGGAACATCTCTAACTTCAAGCCAAGGCAGGTAGCTGGAGCCTTCGCCCCGACCTCGGCCACTGCTGATCAACTTGCTGATCCTTTTTTCATCAGGAGGAGGCCTTCTCATGTTTTATTGAAGAAAGAGGGAGAGGTTCGAGATTTTAGCGCCAAATACCCTTTGAGCAGGTCTGACATTCCGTTCAGGAACTTGCAGGAGGATATTTCAACTTGCCGAGCGGAGAAATCCACTATTCTATTGAAATTAGAGAAACTAAACATTGCCGCGTCAACTCCTTTCTATAGAATCTCTAGAAAATGGGAACTTTATCCGCACACCTACCCGACGACCTCGAAAAGCTAGCGAAGAAACGCGCAGCAGAGATTGCTCGAGGGAAAATGTCCGCCTACCTAGGTGACCTGATCCGCGCCGACCTGAAGGGAGGGCAGCCCGAATTGCCAAAAGCGCTCGATGCCAACTGCTTAGAGCGCCTGACAGCGATCTTCGCACCCGCCTGGCAGGCTGAGATGTCAGCCCGCTGCGAGAACATCGATCAAGCCAAGACCGTTGAGGCCTTCCTAAAGGAGTTCATTGCCAAGACAAACAACTTCGAGGGAATAACGATCTACCGCAAGGAGTTCACGGCTGGCAATCGCCGAGCTACACTTGAGATTATCGAACAGGAAATCCCCGACAATTCAAACGATACGCGCGACCAAAACACAGCTGATCGCGAATAATCGAGGATATTGAGGACGCAGAGGAGGGGACTGGCAAAACCTTGCTAAAATTTAGACCACCCGAATTTAGTTAAAAACTGGCCATGGACAGCCAGACAGTCATCACTGCGACACTCAATTGTCGTTCGCAACGCGACCTACAGGCCAGCAAGTACACACCCGGCTCCCACACCAAGAACATCGCAGCGTACCATTCTAGCACACCTATTCGAAAAGCACCCTTCCGATGGCCGGGTACGAATCCGGGCGGTAGGGCCGAAACGAGCGGTTCACGGAGTTGATCGAGGCTTAACTCAGTCGGGTTTCAATGCCAACAACGTCCGGCATGGCGTAATTGGAGCACATATTCTCAACGCAATTGAGCCTGTCTAGAAATCGGTCGGCACTGAACTTTTGCGAGAGAGATTATGACTGCGAATGAGTCCCTTCTTTCCGGCATCCACAGCCAACGGATACTCGAATCGACAAAAGCCGACAGAACCGGGAAGCAAGCAACGACATTACCTCAGCCTCGGACAACACCTGTCCCAGTCAGTCTGATACTCTCTATCTTCTCAAATCAAAGAAAACCGTCCTAAGTAAAAACCTTTAGCTCGCCAGCTCCCGCCTGAGCTCCCAATTTCTAAATCCGCTGCGTCCTCCTCTAAGCGATTGCTGCACAGAATATTCTACCACAATAGCAGGCTACCCTCTTTCCCGATAACGACCCTTTTCATTTCATGACCAGCATTCAACAACGAGCCGCCCTTCAGCGCCAGATCTGGCAAATCGCCAACGACGTCCGTGGAGCCGTAGATGGCTGGGATTTTAAGCAGTATGTCCTTGGCACTCTGTTTTACCGCTTCATCAGCGAAAACTTCGCCCTCTACATCGAAGCGGGCGATCCGGATATCCACTACGCCGGGATGGACGACAGCGTCATCACGCCGGAGATCAAAGACGACGCCATCAAGACCAAGGGCTACTTCATCTACCCAAGCCAGCTGTTCGTAAACATCGCCGCCGGCGCCAACACGAACGACAGCCTCAATACCGATCTTGCCGCCATCTTCACCTCCATCGAAAGTTCCGCTAACGGCTATCCCTCCGAAGTCGACATCAAGGGCCTCTTCGCCGACTTCGACACCACCAGCAATCGACTCGGCAATACCGTGGCCGACAAAAACAAGCGCCTCGCAGCCGTCCTCAAAGGTGTGGCCGGCCTAGACTTCAGCGACTTCCACGGCAGCGACATCGACCTCTTCGGCGACGCCTACGAGTTCCTCATCTCCAACTACGCGGCCAATGCGGGCAAGTCGGGCGGCGAGTTCTTCACTCCGCAGCACGTGTCCAAGCTCATCGCCCAGCTGGCCATGCACAAGCAGACCAGCGTCAACAAGATCTACGACCCCGCTTGCGGATCCGGTTCCCTGCTGCTGCAGGCCAAGAAGCACTTCGACGCCCACGTGATCGAGGACGGCTTCTTCGGGCAGGAAATCAACCACACCACCTACAACTTGGCGCGGATGAACATGTTCCTGCACAACATCAACTACGACAAGTTCAACATACTGCTCGGCGATACCCTTGCCGAACCTCTCCACGACGACGAAAAGCCCTTCGATGCCATCGTATCCAATCCGCCATACTCGGTGAAATGGATCGGCAGCGACGACCCGACATTGATCAACGACGAACGCTTTGCCCCGGCCGGCGTTCTCGCCCCCAAGTCCAAGGCCGACTTCGCCTTCGTGCTCCACGCCCTCAGCCACCTTTCCAGCAAAGGCCGAGCCGCCATCGTCTGTTTCCCCGGCATCTTCTATCGTGGCGGGGCCGAGCAAAAGATCCGTCAGTATCTGGTAGAGAATAACTTCGTAGAAACCGTCATCGCCCTCGCCCCCAACCTCTTTTACGGCACCACCATCGCGGTCAACATCCTCGTGCTATCCAAGCGTAAGACCGATACGAATACCCAGTTCATCGATGCCACCGGCCTCTTCAAGAAGGAGACCAACAACAACGCCCTCACCGCCGACCACATCGAGCAGATCATGCAAGCCTTCGACAGCAAGGCCGACCAAGATCACTTCGCCAAATCCATCCCCTTCGAGAGAATCGAGGCCAACGAGTTCAACCTCTCCGTCAGCAGCTACGTCGAAGCCAAGGACACCCGCGAGGTCATCGACATCACCCAGCTCAACGCCGAACTCAAAACCACCGTCGGCAAAATCGACCGCCTCCGTGCAGATATCGACGCCATTGTGGCCGAGATCGAAGCAGGAGAATAATCCAGATGAGCGACGTCATTCTCTACACCACCGACGACGGACGGACCAAGATCGATTTGCGATTGGAGGACGGGACCGTCTGGCTCTCTCAACTGCAAATCGCCGAGCTTTTCCAAACCACCAAGCAAAACGTCAGCAAGCATATCAAGGCCATCTACGAAGATGGGGAGCTGGATGAGCAGGCAACTGTCAACCAACAGTTGACAGTTCAAAAGGAGGGCGAACGAGAGGTCTCCCGCTCCATCACCCTCTACAATTTGGATGTTATCCTAGCAGTCGGCTACCGCGTCCGCTCTCCCCGTGGAGTGCAGTTTCGGCGCTATGCCTCCACCGTTCTGAAGGAGTACCTCGAAAAGGGCTTCGCCCTAAACGACGAGCGTTTGAAGAACCTCGGCGGCGGCAACTACTGGAAAGAGCTCCTCGATCGCATTCGCGACATCCGCTCCAGCGAGAAGGTCATGTACCGCCAAGTCCTGGACCTGTACGCCACTGCCTCCGACTACAATCCGAGCAGCGAAGAAAGTCACCAGTTCTTCAAGATCGTGCAGAACAAGCTGCACTACGCCGCCCACGGCCACACCGCCAGCGAGGTCATCTACCTCCGCGTCGATAGCGACAAGCCCTTCGCCGGCCTGAGTAATTTCAAAGGCGCTCAGCCCACCCAAGCCGAAGCCATGATCGCCAAAAACTACCTCAACGAATCGGAGCTCAAAGTCCTGAACAATCTCGTATCCGGTTACTTCGACCTCGCCGAGCTTAGCGCCATCGAGCAACGCGAAATGCGCATGGCCGACTACCTGCGCGAACTCGATTCCATCCTCTCGTCAACCGGTCGCAAACTGCTCGACAACGCCGGAACCGTCTCCCGAAGCCAAGCCCACGGCAAAGCCAAGATCGAGTACCAGAAATACAAAGCCAAGACCCTCGACAGCGTGGAAAAAGACTACCTCAAGACCATCTCCGAGCTGGATAAGAAGGCGAAGAAGGAAAGTCGCAAACCGGGAGGCAAGGCATGAGTCAGGTCGATTTTTTAGAAAAGCTACTCGAGGGAGCTGAGGTTGAGTGGAAGCGGCTCGTGGAAGTCGGAGAGTTGGTTCGCGGAAATGGTTTACCCAAAAAGGATTTTACTGAATCTGGAGTCCCAGCCATTCACTACGGTCAAATCTATACCTACTACGGACTTTCGACCGAGGAAACGATTTCATTTGTTTCTCCCAAAACCGCTGAGCGACTGAAGAAGGTAAACACTGGCGATGTTGTCATCACCAATACGAGCGAGAACTTTGAAGACGTTGGAAAGGCGTTGGTTTATCTTGGCGAACAGCAAGCGGTTACTGGCGGGCATGCTACGATATTCAAGCCAGGAGGGATTATATTGGGAAAGTACTTCGCATACTATACCCAGTCGCCAAGATTTGAAAACGAGAAGAGAAAGTACGCAAAGGGAGCGAAGGTTATAGACGTATCTGCGACTGATATGGCTAAAATCGAAATCCCCATACCGTGCCCCTCCGACCCGAAACGTTCTCTTGAGATCCAAGCGGAAATCGTCCGGATTTTGGATACATTCACCGAGCTTACCACCGAGCTTACCACCGAGCTTACCGCACGCAAAAAACAATACAACCACTATCGCGACCAACTCCTCACCTTCGAAGAAGACCAAGTCGAATGGAAGCCTCTGGGCGAAGTCGGTGAATTCATTCGAGGAAAACGCTTCACCAAAAAGGATTATGTAGAGGATGGGATCAGATGTATCCACTATGGCGAGATCTATACTCGCTATGGAGTCTCAACTGAAGAAGCCCACTCGCAAGTTCGCATGGAAATGGAGTCCTCGCTACGTTATGCAGAGCCGGGTGATGTGATTTTGGCCGGTGTTGGAGAAACAGTTGAGGAAGTCGGAAAAGCAGTTGCCTGGCTTGGAAACGGAAATGTCGCCATCCATGATGATAGCTATGCTTTCCGCCACTCGATGAATCCGAAGTTCATTTCCTACTATCTACAAACAGCTAAATTCAACACGGAGAAAGAACAACACGTAAGCCGAGGGAAGGTAAAACGACTGCTAATCAAAGGAGTCTCAAAAGTTGGAATCCCCATACCGTATCCAAACGACCCCGACAAATCCCTCGCCGAACAGTCCCGCATCGTAGCCATCCTCGACAAGTTCGATGCCTTGACACACTCAATCAGCGAGGGCCTGCCACGTGAAATCGAATTACGCCAGAAGCAGTACGAATACTACCGCGACCAGCTTCTCAATTTCCCCAAGCCGGAGGGCGTAGCCTAGTATGGAAAGCACCCTTACAGAGATCGCTACCCAACTCCGGGATGCGAACAAGAAGGTTCAGCTCATCTACGCCTTCAATGGCACCGGCAAGACGCGGCTCTCCCGCGAGTTTAAGAATCTCATCGCCCCCAAAGGCGAGACACCCGAATCCGAAGAGGATACTGACGAGTCTAATTTATCGCGAAACAAGATCCTCTACTACAACGCCTTTACCGAAGATCTCTTTTATTGGGACAACGACTTGCAAGAGGACGCCGAGCCTAAGCTTAAGATCCAGCCAAACTCGTTCACCGAATGGGTATTGAAAGAACAAGGACAGGACCAAAATATAGTCTCCAACTTCCAGCACTACGCCAACCCACACCTGTCGCCCCATTTCAGCGAGGACTTTTCGGAAGTCACATTTTCAATCGAACGCGGCGATGACGAATCTTCCAGCAGTCTCAAGATTTCCAAAGGCGAAGAGAGCACTTTCATCTGGAGCGTCTTCTACACGCTGATTGACCAAGTCATCAACATCCTCAACGTCCCAGAACCGAGTGAACGAGAGAGCAATCAGTTCGACGCTTTGGAGTACATCTTCATCGACGATCCAGTCAGTTCCCTAGACGAAAATCACTTGATCGAACTAGCCGTCAACCTCGCCGCACTCATTCGGTCCAGCGAGTCGAGCCTACGCTTCGTCATCACCACTCACAATCCGCTCTTCTATAACGTACTTCACAACGAACTCGGCCTCAGCAAGGGCAATAGAAGAGACGGCTGCTACCTATTGGAACGTTACGAAGACGGCACCTTCGAGCTGAATGTGAAGTACGGCGACTCCAACAAGAGTTTCTCCTACCACCTGCATCTAAAGCAAACGATTGAAGCCGCCATCGCCACCAACCAAGTGGAACGGTACCATTTCACCCTCTTGCGCAATCTGTACGAGAAAACCGCCAGTTTCCTAGGCTACCCGAGGTGGCCCGAACTCTTGCCCGACGACAAGCAAGCCTACCTCAATCGGATCATGCAATTCACCAGCCACAGCACTTTATCGAGCGAAACCGTCGCCCAGCCCAGCGAACCGGAGAAGAACACCGTCGGCGTCCTGCTCCAGCACCTCGTCGACAACTACGGCTACTGGCAACAAGGAGAGCCTCAATGACCACTTACAAAACCATCGCCGAATCCAAGAACTTCATCGTTCTCGACAAGTATACCCGGGAGTGGGAGGTCAACGAGAGCTACCAGAGCGAGGATGCCTTAGAGCGCGAGTTCATCCAAGACCTCGAGAATCAAGGCTACGAGTTTGCCCCAGACATCAACACTCCCGAAAAGCTGCTGGCCAATGTGCGCACCCAACTCCAGCAGCTCAACTCGGTATCTTTCCTCGAATCCGAGTGGGCGCGTTTCGTCGAAACCTACCTCGACAAACCGAGCGAGGGCATTGTCGATAAGACCCGCAAGGTCCATGACGACTACGTGCACGACTTCGTCTTCGACGACGGGCGTATCCAAAATATCTATCTTTTCGACAAAAAGAACGTCGCCCGCAACAAGCTGCAGGTAATCAAACAATTCGAGCAGACTGGCACTCAAGTCAACCGCTACGATGTTACCGTCTTGGTCAACGGCCTGCCCCTCGTGCAGATCGAGCTAAAGAAGCGAGGTGTAGCGATCCGCGAAGCTTTCAACCAAGTCCACCGCTACAGCAAGGAGAGCTTCAACAGCGAGCATTCGCTCTACAAATTCCTGCAACTGTTCGTCATCTCCAACGGAACGGATTGTCGCTACTTCGCCAATACAACGAAGCGCAACAAGAACAGCTTCGACTTTACGATGAACTGGGCGGAAGCCGACAACAGCCTCATCAAAGATCTCAAGGATTTTACGGCCACTTTCTTCCAGAAAAACACGCTGCTCAACGTATTGTTGCACTACTCGGTCTTCGATGTAAGCAATACCTTGCTGGTCATGCGTCCTTACCAGATTGCGGCGACGGAACGCATCTTGTGGAAGATAAAAAGTTCCTACCAGTCCAAGAGCTGGAGCAAACCCGAAAGCGGCGGCTACATCTGGCACACGACTGGATCGGGCAAGACCTTGACCAGCTTCAAGGCCGCACGATCGGCGACGGAGCTGGAGTTCATCGACAAGGTATTCTTCGTCGTGGACCGCAAGGACCTGGACTACCAGACCATGAAGGAGTACCAGCGCTTTTCGCCTGACAGCGTCAACGGCTCGGACAGCACTGCAGGTCTCAAACGCAATCTGGATAAGGACGACAACAAGATCATCGTCACCACCATCCAGAAGCTCAACAACCTGATGAAAAGCGAGAGCGACTTGCCGATCTACAAGAAGCAAGTGGTCTTCATATTCGACGAAGCGCACCGCAGCCAATTCGGGGAAGCCCAGAAAAACCTGAAGAAGAAGTTCAAGGCCTTCTATCAATTCGGTTTCACCGGAACGCCGATCTTCCCGCAAAACGCCCTCGGTGCGGAAACAACCGCCAGCGTATTCGGCCGTGAACTACACTCCTACGTCATCACGGACGCCATTCGAGACGAGAAGGTCCTAAAGTTCAAAGTCGATTACAACGATGTACGACCTCGCTTCAAAGCCATCGAGTGCGAGCAAGACGAGAAGAAGCTGAGTGCCGCTGAGAACAAGCAAGCCTTGCAGCATCCCGACCGCATCAAGGAAATCTCGCAGTATATCCTCAACAACTACCGTCAGAAAACGCACCGTCTGCAAACAGGCGCCAAAGGCTTCAATGCGATGTTCGCGGTGAACAGCGTCGAAGCGGCCAAGCTCTACTACGAGTCGCTCCAGCAATTGCAGAAGGACAGCGAGAAGCCCTTGAAGGTGGCTACCATCTACTCCTTCGCCGCGAACGAAGAGCAGGAAGCAGTTGGAGAAATCCAGGACGAGAGCTTCGACGTCTCCGCCATGAACAGCAGCGCCAAGGAGTTCTTGGGCGCTGCGATTGGCGACTACAACGCGTATTTCAAGACGAACTTCGGCTTGGACAGCAAAGGCTTCCAGAACTACTACCGCGATCTGGCCAAGCGCGTAAAAAGCAAAGAGGTAGATCTGCTGATCGTAGTAGGCATGTTCCTGACCGGCTTCGATGCGCCCGCATTGAACACGCTCTTCGTCGACAAGAACCTCCGCTTCCATGGCCTGATCCAAGCCTACTCGCGCACCAACCGCATCTACGACGCGACCAAGGCCTTTGGCAACATCGTCAGCTTCCGCAACCTCGAGCAAGCCACGGTCGACGCCATTACCTTGTTTGGCGACAAGAATACCAAGAACGTGGTGCTCGAAAAGTCCTACAAGGAGTACATGGAAGGCTTTACCGATCTCATTACCGGCGAAGCGAGGCGAGGCTACAAGGAGGTCGTATCGGAACTGGAAGAATGCTTCCCAAACCCAGAAAAGATCGAAACCGAAGCCGACAAGAAAGCCTTCGCGAAGCTCTTTGGCGAATATCTACGCGTCGAGAACGTGCTGCAGAACTTCGATGAGTTCGCCAGCCTCAGAGCCCTGCAGGGAATCGACACGAACGACTCGGAAGCCGTCGAGGAATTCAAGACCAAGCATCACCTCGATGACGAAGCCTTGGAAAACCTGAAAGAGATCGAAATCCCCGCCGAACGAAAAATCCAAGACTATCGCTCCACCTACAACGATATCCGCGACTGGCTACGCCGACAAAAAGCCACTGCAGAGCAAGACAGCTCAACCATCGACTGGGACGACGTCGTTTTCGAAGTGGATCTACTCAAATCTCAAGAGATCAACCTAGACTACATTCTGGAGCTGATTTTCGAGAAGAACAAAAAGGTAAAGGACAAGTCCTCCCTCGTGGAAGACGTACGCCGAGCAATCCGCGCAAGTTTGGGCAACCGCGCGAAAGAGAGCTTGCTAGTGGACTTCATCAACCAAACCGACCTCGACCAGATCGGCGACAAAGCCAGTATCATTGATGCCTTTTTCACCTTCGCCCAAGCCGAGCAAAAACGCGAAGCAGGCGAACTCATCGAAACCGAGGAATTGAACACGGAAGCGGCACGCCGTTACATCCTGACGTCATTGAAAAGAGAATACGCCAGCGATAACGGCACGGAACTAAACGCGATCCTTCCCAAGATGAGCCCTCTGAATCCCAAGTACCTCCCCAAGAAACAAAGTGTATTCCGCAGAATCGCTACATTCGTAGAAAAATTCAAAGGCGTAGGCGGGGAAATATAGGAACAACTAGAGCAACCCATAATTTCCACACTCGATGAAGCTCGAAAACGACTACGCAGTAACGCTGTTCTTCTCCAACCCGTCCTTTACTCAAATATACTTCGAGGCCATCGCAAACGCGTTCGATGCTAACGCAAACAACATCAGCATCGAGATTTCAACCGATGGGAACATCAGCCCCGAGCAACTTGAGATCATCATTAAAGATGATGGCGAAGGCCTGACCGATGAGCGATACGCACGGTTTGCGGAGATCCGAAGACCAAAGGACAAATTCCACAAAGGAATGGGGAGACTCGTCTACCTCAACTACTTTAGTAGCGTAA
The DNA here is from genome assembly GCF_031127875.1 of Pelagicoccus sp. SDUM812005. Classification (GTDB taxonomy): domain Bacteria; phylum Verrucomicrobiota; class Verrucomicrobiia; order Opitutales; family Opitutaceae; genus Pelagicoccus. The sequence continues at coordinate 23,986 of NZ_JARXIA010000012.1, forward strand.
GAGTCGTAAGCGTTTACGGAGACAAAAAGCGAACACTTAACTTTTCGAAGAGCTACACTGGAGAGTCCACAGTCCAAGATGCGGAAGAAGGCGACACGCAAGGAACAACTCTCCGCTTTTCTGGATTCACAGGAGAGAGGCTAAAGACCTACGACGACCTCAAACCGTCCTACCTACAGCAGCGGATCGTCGAGCAGTTCCTGCCATACATGTTCGACCGAAAGAAGAATCAACATGAGTTCTCCATTTCGATCAGCCTAGAGACATCTAAATCTAATCCAAAGCAGGAGTTCTTCTCAGACAGCACCACTATAGCCGTAGCTAACGTTCCTAGCTTCGAAGCCATCACCTATCAGGATGATACGGTAGATGCCTTTTCCGACATCACAATCCACTACTGGCTCAAATCAGAGATGGGTGAAAAGACATTTCTTACCGCAGCCTCAGTCGACGGAAGAACCATTCCGGTTAACATTCTCCATCCCACATCAATCCCCCTAAATCATTCGGCAATATTCCTTTTCGAATCGGAGCTCTTTAATGGAAATTCGGATACAGCCAGACAGCGATTATCCCTCCCCGAGGGCATATCTGAAAGAGATTTGTACAAATCCTTAAGAAGTCAGATTTCGGCCATTCTGAACGAGCAGATCCCAGAGCTTGCTGAGCGGAACCAAGAAACTAAAGGGGAGTTCGAGAGCAAGTACCCACATCTCACCGGATATTTCGAAGAGGAGACTGTCGGCCTGATCAACAAAGACGAGGCAATCGAGGTCGCCCAACAACGCTACTTCAAAGACCAGAAAGAGATCCTGGAGTGCGAATCCCTAGATGACAAAACATTCAAGAAGAGCCTCAAGCTTTCTTCTCGAACACTCACCGAGTACATCCTCTACCGGGAGCGCATCATCAAAAAGCTAGGAGAGATTTCTGAGAAAGACCGTGAAGACGTGGTTCACAACCTCATCGCTCCTCGAGGGAAAAGCTTCGAGGGCGATTCGCTAGTCGATGACATCTACACCAACAACGCTTGGCTGCTTGACGACAAATTCATGAGTTTCCGCACCATCCTGAGCGAGGCGAGAATGCAGAACGTTATCGAAAAGATCACGGTCGATGCTGATGCGAGCGGCGAAATCAGTCGCCCAGACATTTCGATGATCTTCTCAGCGGACCCAGACGGGGACGAGATGGTCGACGTGGTGATAGTCGAGCTGAAGCGTAAAACAGATGACCTCAAAGAGAACACCTATGCCTCCAGCCAATTAGTCCAACGTGCCAGAAAACTCATCGACTACTGTCCGAATATACAGCGAGCATGGTACTTTGGCATCATTGACATTAGCGAATCGCTAGATCAGTATCTACGCGACGATGGTTGGGCACCCTTATATTCCAAAGGCAAGGTCTACTATGCTGAACGAAAGCTAACACGAAACGACGGGTCATACGTCCCAACACCTCTTTGCTTGATGTCCTTCGACTCCGTTGTTGGTGACGCTGCTGCACGAAATCACACGTTCCTTGAGATTCTAAAAAGCGACTTAAAGAGGGCCGTTGAGGAAAAAAGCCGGATACAAAACAACGCCAAAAAAACCATCGCCTAAGTTTGACGATGATATGAACAAAAATGAACTTTCTTCACAACGATCTTGGACACCGTAAACAAGGAGAAATCGTGGAAGTCACGCTTTCCAGCGGCGCAAATGTCCGTCTCATGGACAGTTCGAACTTTTCGAACTACAAAAACGGTCGTCAACATAGATACACCGGTGGACTCGCGAAACGTTCTCCTATCAGACTTCAAATACCCCACTCGGGCCATTGGCATGTGGCGATAGACATGCAAGGTTTGAGAGGAAGCACTAGAGCATCCGTCCGAATTCTTCCAGCCCCACTACCAGAATTAAGAGAAGCCCCGTTATCCGAGATCACCAGTTTAGTCAGAGAACCAGAGCCTCCTGCACCAGAGAGCAATCAGACAATACACGACGTATTCATATCTCACGCTTCCGAAGACAAAGCCGATCTCGTACGCCCGTTAGCGAATGAACTTATTTCCCATGGTTTGGATGTTTGGTACGATGAACTAACCCTTCGAATTGGCGACAGCTTAAGGCAAAAAATCGATCAAGGCTTAGCGAATAGCCGCGTTGGCTTAGTGATTCTTTCTCAGGCTTTCATCGCCAAAGGTTGGACAAACTATGAATTAGACGGAATCGTAACTCGTTCCGTATCTGGCGAGCAGATTCTTCTTCCAATTTGGCATGGTTTGACCAAGCAGCAAGTTATGGATTTCAGTCCATCGGTCGCAGACAAAGTAGCAAGAAGCACAGCTACCCACACAATTCAGGAGATCGCAGCAGAAATAACGGAACTCCTGGAAAGTAAAAAGTGAGAGACATCAAGCCACACCCACACAAGCGACAGGCAACCAACTGAGACGATAGCGTTGATTGAAGAAGAACTGAGGAGCTAACTTCGAAACAGGGTAGTGAAGTCGTACTAAAGCTGACTTAGCCACTACTCGTTGCTAATGGCAGCCTAGTTGTTTGTCACAAAATACACCAATCGTTTACTATTGTTCTGATCAAAGCAAAATAAGGTGGCTAACCTGTCGCAAAGAGAGTGCCTCAGAACCAGAAACACAAGGAGGGTTAAGTTTGCTAAAAACGCCGACTCACAGTCTTATTGCGACTAGGTTGATTTCTGAGAAAAAGCCAAATCGCATCTTATTGAGACTGAGTTGATCTCTGAGAAAATGCTAACTTTAGCCTTATCGGGACTGCGACAACCATATCAATACAACTCACCGGTTTCGCAGTAGCGGGCAATTGCAGTTCTGATTGTAAAACACGGTCTCTCTCTTGCTAAGGAACTGCTGGACAATGAATTAACCCTAATCCACCGTAGGTTATTTTCGTACACCAACCTATTTATTAATTCACCAACCTATTTATTAATTCACCAACCTATTTCTACTGACACACATGGCCGAAGCAAAACCGATCACCTCCATCCTCTTCGTCTGCATGGGCAACATCTGCCGCTCCCCCTCGGGAGAAAACGTCATGCGCAAGCTCCTCGAAGACGCCGGACTGGGCGACACCGTCCTCTGCGACTCCGCCGGCACCATCGGCTACCACACCGGCAATCCCCCCGACCCCCGCATGAGCGCCGCCGGCCGCAAACGCGGGCTCCCCATGACCGGCTCCGCTCGCCAGGTGACCTCCGAAGACCTCGACCGCTTCGACCTCATCCTCGCCATGGACAACGAGAACTTCGCCGACCTCGAGCGGATCTCCACGACCGCGAACCGCCACAAGATCAAACGCTTCTGCGACTTCTGCATCCAACATTCGGATACCGAAGTCCCCGATCCCTACTACGGCGGAGCCCAAGGCTTCGAACACGTGCTCGACCTCCTCGAAGACGGCTGCCAGCAAATCCTCAAACAGATAAAAGCCTAGCCATCGCCTCGGGGGGACCTTTGGAAGCGAAAGAGCCTCCGCCACCCCCACATGATCCAACGCCGCGACCACCGAATCCCTCTCGCCTTGTCCGACCGCGACCTCATCGAAGCCGCCCTCTCCAAGCACCGCGGCACCCCCTTCTCCATCGCTTCGCAACAAGCCATCGGGGGCGGCTGCATCAACGACGCCTACCGCCTCCGCGGCGACGACGGCCAAACCTACTTCGTCAAAGCGAACTCTCCCAGCTTCCTCCCCGCCTTCCAAACCGAAGCCCAAGCCCTCGCCGAACTAGCCGCCACCCAAACCGTCCGCGTCCCCCATGTCGTTGCCGCCCTGGCCGGCGACTCCCAAGCGTACCTGATCCTCGAATACATCGAAACCCGCCCCTCCCACAGCGGAGACTGGCAAAGCCTCGGACGCCAGCTCGCCCAGCTCCACCGCATCGAGCAATCCTTCTTCGGCTGGACGCACGACAACCACATCGGCGCCACCCCCCAAGCCAATCCCCGCACCGACTCCTGGCCCGAGTTCTTCCGCCTCCACCGCCTGGAGCGCCAGCTCTCCCTCTGCGCCAGCCGCGGCTACAACCTCCCCCAAAGCGACGCCCTCCTCGCCGCCCTCCCCTCCTTCTTCGAAAACCACCAGCCCTCCCCCAGCCTCCTGCACGGCGACCTCTGGTCCGGAAACGTCTCCTTCGCCAGCGACGGTTCCCCCTTCCTCTACGACCCCGCCAGCTACTACGGCGATCGCGAAGCCGACCTCGCCTTCACCGAATTCTTCGGCGGCTTCCCCGCCAGCTTCTACCAAGCCTACCGCGAGGCGCTGCCATTAGATTCCGGATACGAACGCCGCAAAATTCTCTACAACCTCTACCACTGCCTCAACCACCTCTACCTCTTCGGAGCCAGCTACGCCCACCAAGCGGAACAAATGGCCCGCCAACTGCTTTCACGATAGTCCAACCCGAATCGAAAAGAACTTCACTCTTCACCTTTCACTCTTCACAACTCCAGCCATGTCCCTTCTCGAAGCCATCATTCTCGGCATTATCCAAGGCCTCACCGAATTTCTCCCCGTCAGCAGCAGCGGACACCTCGAGCTCGGCAAAGCCATCCTCGGCATCGAAACCACCGAAGACGTCACCTTCACCGTAGTCGTGCACGGCGCCACCGTGCTCTCCACCATCGTCATCTTCTGGCGCGACATCCTCGACCTCCTGCGCGGCCTCTTCACCTCCAGCTGGAACGAGTCCAAGACCTACATCGCCCTGCTTATCTGGTCCTCCATCCCCGTCGTCATCGTCGGCCTCTTCTTCAAGGAAGAAGTGGAAAGCCTCTTCACCGGCAACGTCCTGCTCGTCGGCTGCATGCTGCTCGTCACCGGCGCCCTGCTCTCCTTCACCTACTACTCGCCCAAGGAAGGCGGCCCCGTCACCTTCAAGAAAGCCATCATCATCGGCATCTCCCAAGCCATCGCCGTCATGCCTGGCATCTCCCGCTCCGGTTCCACCATCGCCACCGGACTGCTCCTCGGCGTCGACAAGAACAAAGTCGCCCGCTTCTCCTTCCTCATGGTCCTCATCCCCATCATCGGGGCCAATTGCAGAGACATCCTCGACGGCGGCATGGCCAACTCCGTCGTCCCCCCCGTCGCCCTCGTCGCCGGCGCCATCGCCGCCTTCGTATCCGGCGTGCTCGCCTGCAAGTGGATGATCTCCATCGTCACCCGCGGCAAGCTCATCTACTTCGCCTACTACTGCTTCGCCGCCGGCGTCACCGCCATCGCCGCCCACTACCTCGTGTAGCCGAACCCAGGCCCCAGAAGCCGCTACTCGAGCTTGCGGCTCGCCGCAAACCGAGCCGCCGCGCCCTCACCCCGCCGCACTCCGCCCCGCGATCCGTTCCAGGAGCGCCAGACGCGCCCCCTCGCTGCTCACCAACCGCTTGGCCTCCCGCTCCATCCGCAGCGTCCCTTCCTCCCTGACCAAGCAGCCCCAGCCCACCGGCACCTCGCCCAAACGCCGCAATACTCCCTCCTCTACCACCAGGTAGCAGAAATTCGCCGCCCCGTAGCGAGCGATCCGCGAAAACTTCACCCCCTCCGCCAGCTTCCGTTCCAGCAAAGCCAAACGAGCCACCAAGCTTCGCCAACGCTCGTGCCTCAGCTCCCCGAAATCGTACTCGTCGTATTCGCGAAACAAGGACACGCCCTGCCGACAATCCGGCAAGTGCACCCCCAACAAAGCCCGCAATCCCTCCACCTCTTCCGCTACCCCCTGCAACTCTTTCCGCGCCTCCCCCTCCACGCTCGCATCCCTCAAAAAGTCCGCCCGACTCTGCTTGCACTCCATGGCATAAGTCTCGCCCAACACGCCCATGCGACCCGTCGCCCGATAGCCCGCCACGTCCACCCGATACGGCGAAAGTGGCAGCCGCACCTCCGTCGCCACCGCTCGACACCCCTGTCCCCGCAACCACTCCCTCGCCAGCCCCTTCAGCTCCCGATGCCGCCGCGACTCGCCACCCCGCCTCTCCGAACGCGCCTCATTTCCCTCGAAATCCACTTGATCGCTAGCCATCCCCCAGCCTAGCGCGCCCCCTCGGACATCCCCCGCCCCACCCTCCAGCCAAACTGCGCGCAAAAAAGAAATGCCGCCCCGAGCGCGCTTCGCCGCTTCAAAAGCCGGCGACGACCCGTGAGCCTCCAATTCGCCCTTCACATTTCCCCCGGCACTCTCCAAACCTCCTTCCCATGAAACTCGGATTCCTCGCATCGCACGGCGGTTCAAACATGCAAGCCATCCTCGACGGCTGCGCCGCAGGCCGCATCCCCGCCACGCCCGCCTTGCTCATTTGCAACAACCCCGGCGCCGGCGCCCTCGACCGCGCCGCCAAGGCTGGCATGCCCGCCCGAGTCCTCAACGGCAAGACCCACCCCGAAGCCGCCGATCTCGACGCCGCCATCCTCGACGCCCTCCGCTCCGCCCAAGTCGACCTCGTCATCCTCGCCGGCTACATGAAGAAGATCGGCCCCCAACTCCTCTCCAGCTACCAAAACCGCATCCTCAACATCCACCCCGCCCTCCTCCCCAAGTTCGGCGGACAAGGCATGTTCGGCATGCACGTGCACCGCGCCGTCATCGCCGCCGGCGAAACCGAGTCCGGCGCCACCGTGCACCTCATCGACGCAGTCTACGACGAAGGCCCCATCCTCCAGCAAGCCCGCGTCCCCGTCCTCCCCGACGACACCCCCGAGAGCCTGCAAGCCCGCGTCCTCGAGCAGGAGCACCAGCTTTACCCCGACACCATCGCCAAAATCGCTGCCGGACAGATCCAGCTCCCCTGAGGCCTGCAAATTCCCGCAACAAATCCTTGAATCCCCGCCCGGCTTCCACAGCGTCATCGGCTTCCCTTCCAACAGCCACGATGCCCGGTCCCTCCAAGCAATCCCAGAAGTCCATCAAACGAGTCAAAGACGGCGTGCGCCGCTTCCTCGAGACCATGGCAGGCGAACAACAGGAACCGGAAGAAGCCGACTCCCCAGCAGCCGAGCCCCCCGTCGCCGAGAACACCGAAAACCTCCCCGACGACCTCGTTCGCATCGCCCAGCTGGAAAGCAAGAACCTGGAAGCCGAACACCGCCAAATCGAAAAATGGCGCGGCGAGCTCCAAGCCGTCCTGCGCGACCGCGAAGAACGCCAAGCCTACTTCGCCGACCTCGCCGCCGAGCGCGAATCCCGCTTCCAGCTCATGCTCGAAAGCGCCAAGGCCCAGCTCGCCGGCCGCCCCCCCATCGAGGAACCGGAGCCCGCAGCGGAAGAACCCGCAGCGCCAAGCGCTCCCGCTCCTCGCAGCGAAGCGGAAATCCCGAGCCTGTCCAAGGAATACAACACCCCCACCCTCGAGCTCCTCGAAGCCTCCAGCATCGAAGACGCCATCCTCGTCTCCCCCGAAACCCTCGAGGAACAAGAGCTCAAGCTCCAAGGCGTGCTCGATAACTTCGCCGTCGACGCCATGGTCTACGACGCCGTGGTCGGCCCCCGCGTCACCCAGTTCCGCATCCGCCCCGGCATCGGCGTACGCGTCGAAAAGATCTCCGGCCTGCAGAAGAACATTTCCCTCAACCTCGCCCAGACCAACGTCCGCATCCAAGCCCCCATCCCGGGCGAACCCTTCGTCGGCGTCGAGATCGGCAACGGCAACACCCTGCCCATCCGCCTGCGCTCCGTCTTCGAATCCAAAGCCTGGCAACACGGCAGCGAGACCATCCCGCTCGCCATCGGCATGGACATCCAGGGCAAGATCATCGTCGCCGACCTCGCCAAGGCCCCCCACCTCCTCATCGCCGGCGCCACCGGTTCCGGCAAGTCGGTCTGCATGAGCAACCTAATCGTCAGCCTGCTCTACAAATTCACCCCCGCGGAGCTGGAGCTCGTCCTCATCGACCCCAAACGCGTCGAGTTCGGACTCTTCAAAGAAGTCCCCCACCTCATCCACCCCGTCGTCGGCGACCCCAAGACCGCCGTCCTCCTGCTCAAGTGGGTGGTCAAGGAAATGGAGAACCGCTACGAGATCCTCGCCGAAAAGCAGGTCCGCAACATCGCCAGCTACAATGCCAAGGCCGAAGCCCAAGGCTTCGACAAGATGCCCTTCATGGTCGTCATCATCGACGAGCTGGCCGACCTCATGATGACCTCCAAAGGCGAGGCCGAAGCCTCCCTCGCCCGCATCGCCCAGCTCTCCCGCGCCGTCGGCATCCACACCATCATCGCCACCCAGCGCCCCTCCGTCAACGTCATCACCGGCGTCATCAAGGCCAACTACCCCACCCGCATCGCCTTCCAAGTCTCCTCCATCGTCGACTCCCGCACCATCCTCGACTGCAAAGGCGCCGAGTCCCTCCTCGGCCAAGGCGACATGCTTTTCAACCCGCCGGGATTCGCCCGCCTCGTCCGTATCCAAAGCCCCATGGTGCAAGACGAAGAGCTCACCCGCGTCGTCACCCACGTCTCCGCAGAGCAACCCGACCGCAACCGCGTCGACCTCTCCGCCTTCGAGACCAAAGCCGAAGGCACCGCCGAGTCCCTCGCCGACGGAGCCGACGACCTCTACATGCAAGCCCTCGCCATCGTGGCCGAGACCCAAAAAGCCAGCACCAGCTACCTGCAGCGCCGCCTGCGCATCGGCTACAACCGCGCCGCCACTCTCATCGAAGAAATGGAAGACCGCTTCCACATCGGCCCCCAAAACGGCTCCACCCCCCGCGAAGTCTTCGTCACCCTGGAGGACCTCCAACAATGAGCCGCCCAAACCACGTAGGGCTGGCGCTCGCGCCACGCCGCACTGCAGGATCCCTCTCCCTCCTTCGTGCCACTTCGTGCCCCTTCGTGGGCAAATCCCTCTCCTATTTCCCCCTTCACCCTTCATCCTTCAACCTTCAGGAGAGCAGCGACTAAATGGACATCCTCTCCATCAACGACCTGCTCGACGCCCTCGAAGAGCACGGACCTGAAAAGGTCATCAAGGCCACTCGCAAGAAGCCCATCTCCAGCTTCGCCCTGCGCAGCCTGTATTCAGAATACGCCGACAACGACGAATACCTCCTCTTCCTCGCCCAGTACCCCCTGCTCCCCTCCGAGCTCGCCCAAAGCATCGCCGCCGACCTCAAACCCAAGCAGGTCGCCATCGCTACCGCCCTCGCCAGCAACCCCCGCAGCCCCGCCCAATCCCTCGGCCTGCTCGCCGCCCACCCCAGCGCCAGCGTCCGCATCGCCGTCGCCAGCAACCCCAACGTCAGCCCCAAGGAGTGCCAAACGCTCGCCCAAGACGAAGCCCCCTTCGTCCGCGCCGCCATCGCCCAAAACCCGAGCCTGCCCACCTACCTCCAGTTCATCCTCGCCACCGACGCCGAACCCGCCGTCAAGATAGCCCTCGCCGAGCGCGAAAACCTCGACGGCGACGTCGCCCACCGCCTCAGCCGCGATCCCTCCGCCCTCGTCAAGGCCGCCCTCCTGCGCAACAAGTACCTCGATCCCGAGCTCTTCCAGATGTGGGCCGACTCCGACGACGAGATCCTCCAAGCCATTCTCCTGCGCCGCGCCGACAAGTTCCCCGCCTCCGTGCGAAACTCCCTGCGCTATTCCCCCCACCCCAGCGTCCGCTTCCCCGCTCTCGACAGCAGCCCCCTCTCCCTCCCGGAAATGCTCTGGCTCGCCGAGTCCGACACCATCGAAGACCGCGTCTACCTCGCCCAAAAGCCAGACCTCCCCGCCGCCATCCAGCGTATCCTCGCTCAGGATACAGCGACCAAAGTACGCCGCTACCTAGCCGCCAGCGCCAATCTCCAGCAAGACATCGCCGAGCGCATCGCCACCTCCCACGACCTCCAGGCCTGCATCGCCCTCGCCAAGAACCCCCAAGCCAGCCCCGAGCTCCTCAACGAGCTCTGCCTCCACCCCGATCCCCAAGTCGCCACCCTCGTCGCCTACCGCGACGACCTCGGCGCCCACCACTGGGACCTGCTCATCAACCACCGCAGCGACAATACCGTAGCCGAACACATCGCCTTCCAAGCCATCGACTACCCCCACGTCGAAGCCGCCGTCGCCGAACGCTTCGCCGCCAGCCCCAACCCCTCCCTGCGCGCCTTCGCCGCCGCGGCCCTTAGCCTTTCCCCCAACACCCTCGCCCACCTCAGCCACGACATCTGCGAGAAAGTTCGCGAATCCGTCGCCAGCAACCCCAACGTTCCCGAGCCCCAGCTCCGTGAGCTCTGCTACGACGAAAACCAAGACATCGCCAACGCCGCCGAAAAGACCATTGCCCAACGTCTCCAAGCAGCGAATACACCCTCAGGCGCAAAAACTTTCGAAAAACCAACAACCGCGACTCGCCAAGGCGGCGCCCGCAAAACCATTCTCAAAAACATCCTAAGCTTCTTCAAAGAATAAGAACCATGGCTAAGAAACCACAAAAACTCGCACCCCTGACTTTCGCAGAAATCGTCCTCCGCGGCGACAGCGAAACCATCCGCCAAGCCCTCGAAGCCCGTTCCAAGATCGACACCCTGCTCGAGGAACGCGAAGCCGCCTACCAGCGCATCAGCGAACTCGAGAGCCAAGTCGAATCCATCGTCGGCGAAGAAGGCGTATTCCCCTTCCCCGAGCCCCCCGCTCCCGTATCCGCTTTCCCAACACAAGCTCCCGCTAAGAAGGCCGCCAAGAAAGCAGCACCTAAGCCCGCCAAGGAAGACGAGCCCAAGACCGAAGAAGCGGCCGACGCCGACAAGCCAGCCGAAGAAGAAGAAGAGTAAGCTCCCGCACTCTTTCCCCGCATCCATAGCTTTTCACCAACCGTGAAAACCTAAGCGAGCTGCGGGCAAACAGACCTCCTATGCCAACAAACATGTCCCTAGACGAGCTCGTCGCGGTCAACTCTCTGCTCATCGAGCGAGAGACCAGCCTCGCCGACCTCAGTCACATCGAGACCACCATCTCGGACATCCTTGGCGAACCCTACCCCTTCGACGATCCCGCGGTCGAGCTGCCCTCCCGCAAGAAAGCCAAACGCGCCAAAGCCCCCAAGCAGCCCAAAGCCAAAGCCGCCCCCAAGATCCGCCGCCTCAAGGACGGCGAAACCGGCTACCGCGTCACCCTCGTCGAAAACGGCGAACGCAAAACGCACGATCTGCTCGACTTCGCCCCCTTCCAAAAGCTCTTGGCGAAGCCCCTCCCCCACCACCGTATCCAATCCGTGGCTACCCTAGACGACACCCTAAACGTCGCCGACACCCTCTACGAAACCCCGTAGGAGCGACCTTTCTCGCGAACCTCAACGAGCGACCCCGTAGGGCTGTCGCTCGCGACACGCCGCAAAGCCAGATCACCCCGCAGCGCGGAGCGGTTTCACCCCAGCGAGGAAAGGCAAGCGCCAGCCAATCCCGCTCGCCGCGCAGCCACTACGTCCGCAAGGCCTTCCCGAAAATCGACCTGTTCGCGAAAACCGGTCAAAACCTGCCGTAGCCGCGCCGTATCCGCCCCCTTTCGCAGGGCGCCTTCCGGCTTGCTCGCGTCAAAGAAGATCCCTCGCTCCACCCCGCAAAGCTCCACCAAGAGTCCAACCAGTTCCGACATGCGAAGCTCCCGAGAGCTCCCGACATTCACGGCTTCTCCGCAAGCGTGCACTTCCGTCAAACCGAGCAGGCCTCTCACTAAATCCTTAGCGTGGATAAAGCTACGGGTCTGCTTGCCAGAACCCCAGACCTCCACAGGGCCACCATCCTCCTTCAGCACGCGCTCCAGCAAGCTGGGGATAACATGCCCACCTTTTCCGCCGAAAAGATCGCGATCGCTGTAAACGTTGAAAGGGCGGGCTATCGCTATCTTCAAGTGCGATTTCCTCGCCGCAGCGATTGCCCGATGCTCCATCTCGCGTTTCGCCAATCCGTAGCCCCGATTCGCTGCCTCCGGCTCGCCCTCCTCGATCGACAGTTCCGGCGTCGGCACGATCGCATCGTCCGGATATACGCAGGACGAACTCACGACCAGCAGCCGCTCGACACCATTCCGTAATGAACAATCCAATACAGAATCCGCAATCTCTAGATTCTTCCGATAAAGCAGCTCATGCCGCCCCTCCTCTTCATACAAACCTGGAGCAACTCCTGCCAGATTCATCGCCACGTCCGCCCCACTTATCAAGGTATCGACAAGCCCCCGGTCCCTGACGTCGCCTCTTACGAACTCGATCTGCCCCGCGATCCCGGACAGGTTTGCCTCCGCTCCGCTAGATAGATCATCCAACACCACCACATCCGCTCCCACCTCGACCAGAAACTCGCAAAGGTAGGAACCGATCCCGCCCGCGCCTCCAGGCACGAACACCCGCTTCCCCTCCCAAAACGACATATCGCGATCCATTCGACGCCCTATTGCAGCTCTCCTAGAACCTTCGCCTGCAAACGTAGAAAACGCCGACCTTGTAATTCGTTTTCCAATACAACGACATCCTTTACCAACACGGAAACACGACCTCCCTGAACAGGCCCAGTTTCAACCGCGGCTGCCCCCTGCCAAACGGCGCTCGAATCCAAAGTAGCGATCGGCACCCACGATTCGGCTTCCCCTAAACTGGAAGCCTGAACGCTCAGCTCGAGCGACTGGAAAAGGTCAACCGGCAATGAAAATACGAGAGCCACTCGCCTGCCCTCCGCTTCCTCCAAGACAAGCTGCTGCGGTAGCCACTCAAAGGCGCCAGGGCCCGGAGGCGATTTCGGGTCGAGCCCAAAAACAAACTCCATCCCGTTCTCGATACCATCCCCATCGAAGTCGGCCAAAAAGGCCGTCGCTTCTACATCCGACAATTCCGATTCGGAAAAATGGCTCCCACGGAAAGCGTCGTATTCCGGACTCTGGTTCAGCACGAAATCGAAACGATAGTCGAACCGCTTGCCGTCTTCGCCAAAGGCTGCCTCCTCGTCCGTCAAAAGCGAAATGTCGACAGACCCCGCACCCGAGACCCCAGATATTTCGAACGACAGCTCAGCAGCCGCGCCTTCGTCCAGTACCAAAGGCAACAGGCCCCCGACCTGCCGCACCGAAGCCGCGGCATCGCCGCCGAATTCGATCGATTTCAAAGTGAGCTGCGTCAAGCTGCTACCGCCTCCCAGAAACGCTGCCGTATTTCGAATCTCGATACCAAAACCGACAACCGAAACCCAAGCGCCCAAATCATTCGATCCGCGAGATCCCCACTCGCTCTGCAAACGTGGCCCTACGATCGGCGTCCCATCTACTAGCAAATTCGCTGCAGCCGCTCGCGGAGCGACCGCCCCCTCATCGCTCCAAGTTCCTTCCGGAATTTCAATCGCCTCCGTCGCGCCCTCACGATCGACATAGGTGCCCGCCGGAGCCAAGGTCGGCGCGCTCGCTCCCGCTTCCGCCACAAAACTGCCCTTGGGGGATATCGTCTGAGCGGACGCGCCAGCGATAGCTACGAAATAGCCCGGCGAAGCGATAGTTGCCGCTGAGGCGCCTGTAGTAGGAACATAACTACCGGCTGGAGCTAGAATCGCGGCGCTCGCTGAGGACGCGCCGGGCTCCGCTATGAATGTTCCCACCTCGGCCGCGACGGAATCCGACAGGGAACTCGCTCCGCTAGCTGGTATGTATCGCCCAGGAGGAGAAAGCGTCTGCCCCGTGGATTCAAATGCTTCAACATAATGGCCGGGCGACGCCAAGGTCGGACTCGTGGCGCCCTCCACTGCAACAAAGCTGCCGGGCTCCGCTGAGACCGCTGCCGTCGCTCCCGTCTCGGAAACATACCGCCCTGGCGGAGCAAGCGTCGCTCGAGACGCTCCCTCAGTCGCCACGAAACTACCCAAAGGAGCCACAAGAGCCGCGCTCGCCGCAGACGCCCCCTCTACTGGAATATACTTTCCCACTGGAGCTAAAATCGCTGCAGACAACGAACTCGCGCCCTCGATCGGGATGTAGCTGCCCGCTGGAGCAGGCGTTTGATAGGACGCCCCTTCGCTATCCACGTAGTAGCCGGGAGAAGCCAACTGAGCGCTGGTAGCCCCCTCGATCGGAATGTAGCTGCCTAAGGGAGCTGGCGTCGGCGCGCTTGCTCCTTCCGTAGCTACATAGGTTCCCACCGGAGCAAGCTGCGCCGCTGAGGCGCCGTAGACTTCCACGTAGGTGCCCGGGGACGCTGGAGTCTGCTTGGTCGCTCCCGGAGTATCCACGTAATGGCCGGGCTCCGCCTCGATGCAATTGATCCCATCCAAAGTATAGGTCCCCGGCGCGCAGTCCACCGCGCTCAGGAAAGGAACGGCGACACCGATTCCGCCGTATGCTAAGATCTGTGTGAGGGCGGAAAAACTTCGGACAGCGAGCATATGCGTTTTCATTTAGGAGCTTTGTAAACCCTGGGGCGAGATTAAACCTTGCCCGCTCCTCAGGAGCCTGAGTTCTTGTTCCCAATCACTATCGCCCGCAGCAAACCGTTCCTGATGCCAAACCCAAAGATTTCTGTCGTCGTGCCCGCCTTCAACGAGGAAAAATCGATAGCAGCCTGTCTCCAGGAACTCACGACAACCCTACCCGCAGATACCGAATTCCTCGTGGTGGACGGCGGAAGCGACCAAACCGCCCCTATCGTTCGCCAAGCCGAAGCGAAAGATTCTCGCATTCGCTACTGCAAAAACGTCGGCGATCGCGGCAAAGGCCACGCCATCCGCACCGGTATCGCCCTCGCTCGCGGCGACATCATCGCCTTCTTCGACGCCGACCTACAATTCTTCTCGCACGACCTTCTCAAGCTCGCCGAATTTCTGCTCGAAGGCCATGCGGACGTCGCCATCGGCTCGCGATTTCATCCGGAAAGCCCCAAGGACGTAAAAGCCAGTCTCGTCCGCAACTGCGGAAACTGGCTCGTCAGCGCCTACCTCTCCCTTCTCTACGGTCAACGCGTCACCGACGCTCTCGCCGGAGTCAAAGCCCTCACCCGCGAAGCGGCTGGTCGCATCGACCTGCAAAGCGACAGTTTTGAGTACGAGGTAGAAATCATAGCCAAGTCCCTTCGCCACAAACTCCACCTTAGCGAGCTCACCATTGGCACCCGGAACCGTGCCGCGGGAAACAGCAAAGTCTCCGTGTTCCAAGTCGGCGCCCGTATCCTTTTCGCAATCACACGCTTCCGATTCGAGAGAGCGAACCCGTGAAAGCCAAGCACGTCATCCCCCTCTCTCTTTTCCTTCTCACCGCGGGACTCTACCTCCGCAGCGTCACCTTCGACTTCGTAAACTACGACGACAACCACTACTTCTACGACAACAGCCACGTCACCGGAGGCCTAAGTTGGCAAAACGTAAAGTGGGCCTTCGAAATCCATGGCCCCAGCATGTGGATCCCCGCCACCTGGCTTTCCCACCAAGCCAGCGTCTCCCTCTTCGGAGCCGCCCCCGGCCCCCACCATCTCGTCAACCTCCTCCTGCACGCCGCCAACGCGGCTCTTGTATCGATTTTCCTAGCACGAATGATCGCCAGCTGGAAACCAGCCGCATTTGCAGCCGCTTGCTTCGCCTTCCACCCCATCCATGTCGAATCCGTCGCCTGGATTACCGAGCGAAAAGACGTGCTAGCGCTTTTCTTCTCGCTCTCCTCCCTCCTCGCCTATCTCCGCTACCAACAGCGAAGAGAACCGCTAGACTTCGTATTCGTTCTTTCCCTACACGCTCTCGCAGTGATGGCCAAACCGCTCGCCGTCACCCTTCCCTGCGTAATGCTTCTGCTCGATTTCCTAGCAAGACCAAGCCCCACCCCAAAAACGACTCCTAGCCGCCTCCTCGCGGAGAAGATCCCCCTGTTCGCCGTCTCCTTCTTTGCTTCCTACATGACCATCCTCTGCCAACGCTCCATCAACGCGATTGGCTCTCTAGACAGCTTCCCCTTGAGCGTTCGGCTCGCCAATGCAGCCCTCGCCTACGCGAGCTACCTGAAACAATTTTTCTTCCCCAGCCGGCTCGTTCCCTTCTACCCCTACCAACACGAGAGCTCGCTCGCAGCTCTCCTCCTCTCCCTCGCCCTTCTCCTAGCCTTCACCCTTGGCTGCCTCTGGGCTTTCCGGCGCCAGCGTCCCACCTACCTACTCGGCTGGCTCTGGTATCTCGGCACCCTCGTACCCATGATCGGCATTGTTCAAGCGGGATCCCAAGCCATGGCGAACCGCTACGCCTACCTCCCTTTCATCGGACTATACCTGATTCTCGCCTACCTCTTCCAGCAGCTGATCCAACGCTTTCCCTGCCACAGCCGAACGGTTCTCGTAGCCTCCCTCCTTCCTATCCTGCTCCTAGCAAGCGCCACGTATCGCCAGATAGGATACTGGAAAAACAGTCAATCCCTCTTCACTCACACTCTTGCAGTCAATCCCCAGAACTACCTCGCGCACAACAACCTCGGGATCGTACTCAAAAACCAAGGACAATCCGAAGCCGCTCGCCACCGCTTCGAAGCTGCCCTCGCCATCCACCCCACTTACACCGAATCGATCAACAACCTCGGCCTGCTCGAAGCCGAAGCCGGCGATTTTCCAGCCGCCCAAGCCTATTTCGAAAACGTCCTGCACCTTGTCCCGCATCATCCTACCGCCACCCATAACCTCGCAAAAATTGCCTTCGAGCACGGCCAAACAGCCGAAGCGGAAGCTGGCTTCCGCACCGCAATCGAGGAAGATCCCGATTTCTCCGAAGCCCACTACGAGCTCGGGTACCTGCTCCTAGCAACCCAACGTCCCCCCGAAGCTGCCGCCTCTTTCAAGCGTGCCCTGGAACTCGCCCCCCGTCGCCCCAACGCCTGGATCAACTACGCCATCTCCCTCAGCTCCCTAGGACAATTCGCCGCGGCGAAAGCCGTCTACCGAGAGACGCTCGAGCGCTTCCCCGACAACATCCTCGCAACCCGCAATTACGCCCTGCTCCTCCTTCAAACGGAAGAGCCCTCCCAAGCCGACCTCGTATTGGAAAAGTTCCTACACCGAAACCCAGAGAACCATGAACTCCACAATTTCTGGGCCACCAGCCTTCGCGAACGGGGACATCTCGAAAAAGCCATAAGCCAATTCGAAATACTTGCAGAACGCGAACCGGGCAACGCCCAAACCCACCATAACCTAGGCATCCTCTACGGTCGACTCGGAGACCACGCCGCAGCCCTCTTCGAATTCGAGAAAGCCCTCGCGATCAACCCCCGACACCCCGCCTTCCTCCGCAACAAAGCAAGTGCCGAAGCGATGCTTATCAAAAACGGCGAGCTCTAAGTTTCACCTTCTTCCCCTCGCCGCCCCCTCCCTTTTCGATTGCCTCTCAAGCTCCGCGCATCGACCTTCTCAGCGATGCACATCCGCCCCACTTCCAACCCTCGTCGAGGCGGAATCGCCCTCGTCCTCCTAGCCCTCGTCATCCTCCTCTCCGTCGGAGGCCTCGGCTACTACTACTTCAACGCGAATGCCCAGGAACGCTACGCGAGCGAAACCGTCCAGCTCGCCAAAGCCACCTCGCAAGCGATCTATCGACTCAACGAACGTTCGCCCCGCGGCGATCTCGACAAGATCCACGCCCAAATCGCCCGCTACCAAGCCCGCAACGACGCCGACCCCAAGCTGATCGAAACCTGGACCCAGCAAAGTAAAGCCATCGAGGAGAGCCTCGCCAAACGCGACGCCCAAGCCGCCCAGATGCAAACACGGGCTAGCGAGTTCGACCTCAACAGCAGCCTCGCCGAACTCGAAGCCTTCGACGCGGAACTAAAGGCCTTCGTCAAAGACCTGGACCAGGACACCCGCAACCGCCTCCTCGTCGCCTGGTCCCAGCGGAAAAACCAAATCCTCGCGGACATGCAAAGCGTATCCGCCACCATCATCGCCAAAACCTTCCCCTCCGGAGCCAAGACGTACCTAGATGGTGAATACATCGGCCTCTCCTCCCTCGGCATCCAAAACGTCCGCAAAGGCAAGCACCTCCTCACCTTCGAAAAGGACGGCTACCTGCCCGCAGAACTCGAAATCCTCGTCGAAAACAGCGGAACCATCGAGCCGCCCCGCACCGATCTCCAGCTCGCGGTCCGCCCCATCCAAGTCACGGTCATCGGAGGAAAGAAAAGAGCCAAGATCTCCGTCTCGCTCGAAAAAACCGCCGACGACAACGACGACATCATTCTCTACATCGACGAACAGGAAGGCCGCGAAGCGCGATTCGACCAAGCCCCGCTAGGCCGCCTTCGCCTCTCCGTCACCGCCGACTTCCGCCTCGCCGCGGAGCGCGTCATCGAAAACCGGGACGGCCTCGAAACTCCCATCGTCGTTGACCTCGACCAATAGCCGCCCCTCCCCTACCGCACACAAATTCGTGACAAAGTTTTACAGATCGATGACCCTTTCCCTTTCGAGATCTGCTAAAATCGCCCCATGCCCTCGGTCACGAGATTCCTAGCCGCCTCCCTTTTCGCCGCCCTCTGCCTCAGCGGCGCGGCGGCCCCACGCCTCGAACTAGCCCTCGACCGCGAATTCTACATCGAAGGCCAGCAAAACAATCTCTACCTCAAAACCACCGTGCATACGGGGGACCTCCCCAGCGAATCGAGCTCCCCCGCCTCCAACATCGTCTTCCTCGTCGACCGCTCCGGATCCATGGAAGGCGAAAAGCTGGCCGCCCTCAAAACCAGCCTCCAAGGCGCCCTTGCGAACTTCTCATCGCACGACCGCATCGCCCTCGTGGCCTTCGGCTCCAGCGTCGAAACCCTCATCCCGCCCACCCAACTCGACCAGCTGAGCAACGCCTCCGCCAAAATCGCCAACCTCACCACCGACGGCGGCTCCGCCCTCTTCGACGGCCTCAGCCGCGCCCGTGAAGAAATTCTCAAGAACGCCGCCGACCACCCATCAAACCGGATCTTCCTCATCTGCGACGGCCCGCCCAACAAAGGCCCCCTCGATCCCGAACAATTCGCCACCCTCGCTGCTTCGATCGCCCGCCAAAGCATCGCCATCACCAGCTTCGGGCTCGGCTCGGACGCCCCCCTGGAGCTGCTCGACCAAATATCCTCTCCCAGCAACTCCCCCACCCGCACCATCCCAGAGCCAAGCCAGCTCGCCGCAGCCATGGCCGCCGAGCTCCAGCCCCTCAATCCACCGATCGGGAAAAACGCGGTCCTGGAGATCGACTTCCACCGCGCCCTCGACATCGAAGAAAGCATCGGCCGCGAAGCCGAGATCGGTTCGCGACGCGTCACCTTCCACCTCGGCTCCCTCCTCGCCAACCAAGAAATCACCACCGTCGTACAGGCCACCCTCAACGCCTCCGCAACCTTCTTCAATTCCAACCGCCTCGCCAGCGCCTCGCTGAGCTACCAGCCAACCGACCTCCCCGACGCCGCCCCCCGACGCATCGAAGCCGAAATCGGCGCCCGCTTCGTCCAGGGCTCCAGCCATTCCTTCGACTCCATTCAACCACACGTCTACCAAACCGTCTGCGAATACGAAACCTCGGACATAATACGCGAATCGCTCGCCGCCCACCAAGAAGGCAAAAGCAAGAAAGCCCTGCGCGACTTGAAGCGACTCGCCCGCAACATTCGCAGCATCGCCCAAGATATCCCCGAGCTCCAAGCCCAAGCCTCGCTCGAACAAATCAACCAAACCATCGACGCCATCGAACAAGCGAACGAGTCCACCATCGAAACCAGAGCCCTCATCAAAACACTCTTCCCCAACCCCTCTCCGCAAGCCGACGACGACGCCCCGTGAACCGCCTTTCCAACCCCACCCTAGCTTGGATCCTGCTCGGAGCCTCAGCCCTCACTCTCGCGGCTCTCACCCTCTTCTCCATCTACCGCGAAGAGAAAGGCGACGCCCAACGCCGCGCCGAACTCATCGAGCAACAACAAACCCGACTCACCGAAAAGCTGGCAAGCTACCTATCCGAAATCCAACTACAAACCGGCCGCAGCCTCGTCGCTTTCCACCAGGAAGGCCTGCCGGGAAAACTGCGTCAGTGGTCCCAAGGCGATCCCCTGATTAGCGATGCGTATCCACTTCCTCCTCACACCGACTGGCAACCCCTACTCCACGCCGAATCGCCCCAGATCATCCACCTCGAATCTCCCGACGCCCCTTCCGCCCTCCGCTCCGGCTACTATCAAGACAACAAGGAAATCGCCCTCCGCGAAGAAGGCGCCATCGAGCCCATCCTATTCTGGTACTTCGACCGTCAAGCGGAGCCTCCTAGCTGGACCGCTGGGCACCGCATCGCCAAAGGTCAGCCCATGCGTATCGTAAAACTCGATACAGCTACCCTCCGAACCGCGTTCCAAACCCTGCTCGCCGAACTGGCCATCCCCGACCTCAAAACTGAGATTACGCCCGCAACCGCAGACCAAGAAAACTCCCTTTCGGACATCCTTCCCGGCTACGCCCTCACGCTCACCCTCGCGCCCAACCCCGACCGCAAGCTGCTCAACACTCTCAGCTACACCGTCGTCGGGCTCACCCTCGCCATCGGAATCCTCTGCGGAATCCTCATCGCCCGAAGAACCGCCAAGGAACGCCACGAAGCCCTCCGCAAAACGACCTTCGTTTCCCAAATCAGCCACGAATTCAAAACGCCCCTCACCAACATCTCCCTCTACTCCGACCTGCTCGCGAACGAAGGCATCCCCCCGGAAAAACGTAGCAAGTATCTCGATACAATCAGCCGAGAAAGCCTTCGTCTCAGCGAACTGGTCGACAACATCCTCGCCCTCAACGCCATCGAATCAGGCAAGAAAAAATACAAGATCAAGGAGCTCCCGCTCCACGAAACCATCGAGGCCATCCTCGCCGACTACACGCCCACCCTGCAGGCCGCAGACATGCAGGCCACCTGGATCCGCCTCGATTCCCCGCTCTCCGTCCGCTTCGATCCCGCCGCCCTCCGCCAGATCCTGCTCAACCTCCTCGACAACGCTCGCAAGTACGCCGCTGCCGGCAAGCAAATCCAGATCAGCTGCGCCCAAACCGACCGCTGCGTACTGCGCATCGAGGACAAAGGCCCCGGCATCCCATCCCACCTACGCCAAAAGATCTTCGAAGCCTTCTACCAAAAGCAAAGCACCCTTACCGAAAAAAGCCCCGGTGCCGGCATCGGACTCAGCCTTTCTCGACGCATGGCCCGCGATTGCCAAGGCGAGCTATCACTCGATTCCAACTACAGCCAAGGCGCCCGTTTCCTTCTCGAAATCCCACTCGCCTAAGCGCCCCCTTCCCATGAAAAGAATCCTCATAGCCGAAGACGACACCAGTATCCGCGAAGGACTCGAAGACGCCATCAGCGCGGACGGACACACCGCCATCGCAGCCGCCAACGGCGACGAAGCGGTAACCCTCTTCCATCAGCACCAGCCCGACCTAGTCCTGCTCGACATCATGATGCCGCTACGCAACGGCTACGACGTCTGCCGCCTCATCCGCGAGACCAACAAGCAAGTCCCCATCCTCATGCTCACCGCCAAGACAGAGGAAATCGACCAAGTGCTCGGACTCGAACTCGGCGCCGACGACTACATAAAAAAGCCGTTCCGGGTGCGAGAGCTGCTAGCTCGTATCCACGCCGCCCTGCGCCGCGTCGAAGCCTTTGCCGTCGCCACGCCAAGCGCACCGAAAACCACTCACACCTTCGCCTTCGGCCCCGTCACCATCGATCCCCGCCGCCTCGTGGCCATCGTCGAAGAAACCGAAACGCCGCTCACCGAACGCGAGCTCACCCTGCTGCAACTCTTCCACGCCCACCCCCACGAAGCCCTCAGCCGCGACTTCCTGCTCAACGAAGCCTGGGGCATCGACTACCAAGGCACGACCCGCACCCTCGACCAACACATCGCCAAACTGCGCGCCAAGATCGAAAGCAAGTCCGGCCCCAGCCTCATCAAAACCGTGCACGGCGTCGGCTACAAATTCTCCGCCTAACCCCAGCCCAACGCAGAAAGCGCAGTTCGCAACACCCCGTGACAACTCCCTACAATTCCTCACAGCCTTTTACCCAGCTGTGACGACTTTCACACCCCCTTTCCGTATCATGATTGCAGATACTCAAAACCAACCCTCAACCCAAAATCTGCATCATGAACATCACCCTAGTTTCAAAAACAAGACGACTCGTCCTCGCCTGCCTCGCCCTGCACCTTGCGCTTGCTGCTAGCTCCGAAGACATTTCGCCATCGCTAACGATTTACAACGGGGACCTCGCAGTGGTCCGACAAAGCTTCCCCCTAAATCTCAAGAAAGGAGAGAACGAACTCTCATTCTCCGGAGTCACCGCCCTGCTAGATCCTCAGTCAGTAATCATCAGTACTAAGGACAACAAACATTCCCTTGCCATCCTCGAACAGAGCTATCGCTCCGACATCGTTTCCCCTGGCCTCCTGCTGAAGCAGCTTGAAGGTAAAGAAGTCGACTTCCTCTCCCACGACCAAGATGGCGAGCCTAAGATCATTCGTGGCCGTCTCCTAAGAAGTGGATACACACCCAACTCCTTCAACCAATCGCGTCATCGCCGCTACAACTACAACGAGCAGAATCAGCCGATCGTAAAGGTCGACGGAAAAATACACTTTGGCCTGCCCGGCCTGCCCCAATACGGCCCCCTGCCGGACGACTCCATCCTCGAGCCCACCCTCAACTGGCTTATCTCCGCCAACCGCTCCATCAAAGCGCAAGCGGAACTCGCCTACCTAACGCAAGGCTTCACCTGGAAAGCAGACTACAACCTAAGCGGAGGCAACCAGTCCGATATCGTTGATATCGTCGGCTGGATCAGCATGGAAAACGATAGCGGCACCTCCTTCAAAGACGCAAAAATCAAGCTCATCGCCGGCGACGTCCATCAAGCCCAACACCCTGGAGAGGAGGAAATATTCGAGCTCTCACCCTTCGAGGTTTCAGGCCCGAGCAATCGGGAAGTAGAAGCCCGCAGCTTCGACGAATATCACCTCTACGAACTCCCGCGCAAAACCACCTTGCTCGACAAGCAATCAAAACAGATCGAGTTCCTACGCGCCGAAGGCGTGAAAGCGAAGACTCTCTATATCTACGACGGCGCCAACACCACCCTAACCCCCTTCAACCACAGAAATCTACGCTTCAACGAATCCATCCCCATCGCATCCAGCAAAGACGTCTGGGTTGTCCGCGAAATCGAGAACTCCAAACTCAACAAGCTCGGGCTGCCCCTTCCCGCCGGCAAAACTCGATTCTACCGCGAAGATACCGATGGCCAACTCGAGTTCACCGGCGAAAACATCATAGACCACACCCCTAAAAACGAGATGCTTCGCATCTACACCGGAAACGGATTCGACTTAATCGGAGAACGCATCCGCACCCGCTCCGACACAGACCGAAACACCTTCTACGAAGAAGAATACACCCTCACTCTAAAAAACCGGAAAGACAGCCCTGTCACCATACAGGCCATCGAACACCTCGCCCGCTGGAATAATTGGGAGATCCAAAACAACACCCTTCCCTTCGAAAAAATCGATTCCAATACCATAGTCTTCGAAGTTGATCTCGACGCCGACTCAGAACGAACCGTCACCTATACGGTTCGCTACACCTGGGGAAGCAACTAAGCCTCGCTCTAACCCAATTTTCCTCCCACGGCCCGCTCCCTACAGAGCGGGCCTTTTAAATTCTCAATAACACACTCCGCCGTGACAACTCCCTACAATTCCTCACAGCCTTTTACCGAGCTGTGACGACTTTCACACCCCCATTTCGTATCATGAAAGCAGATACTCAAAACCAACCCTCAACCCAATATCTGCATCATGAAAACGAATACACAAAAAACCATAAGTTCACTTCTCGCCCTTCCCCTCTACCTCTCGACCTTGCTGCACGGACAAGTCGCGAAGGACGATGACGACGAAATCTTCGAGCTAAGCCCCTTCACTGTCGATGCGTCCTTCGACGCTGGATATAGCGTCAGCGCTGGCGGAGCCCAAGACATCAGCTACACGCGCTCCCAAATCGCGATGGGCAACATTCCGCAACCTGCCACCTTCACAGCAGAAGGCCTCCTGAGCGAATACGACCTGCCCCTTCAAAACGACAGCGATTGCGAGAGCCTCATCTGCGTCTATGGTGAAGCCATGCCCGCCACCCTGCCCAACCTCCCCGAAGCCACCCACCTCGCCCAAATCGGCTTCGCCTCCGGACTCGACGCCACCACCTGGGAACGCGAACCGCTCAACCTCATCGCCGTCGTTGACAAGTCCGGCTCCATGAGCGGCCAACCCCTCTCCCTCGTACGCAAGTCGCTGCTCGAAGTCCTCGAACAACTCGACTCCCGCGACCAGCTTTCCGTCGTCCTCTACGGCGATCGTAGCCACGTTTACATGGACCCCATCAAAGCATCCCCCGGAAACAAAAATCGTATCCGACAAACAATACAAAACATCCAATCCTCCGGATCCACCAACCTCGAGAGCGGGCTGAAGGTTGGCTACGACCTCGCCGACGAATCCGCAGCCGACTTCCAAGGCAACACCCGCCTCATGCTTTTCACCGACGAACGCCCCAACACCGGAAACACCAGCGAGCACGGCTTCATGACGCAGATGCGCAACGGCTCTCAAAAAGGCTACGGACTCACCACCATCGGAGTCGGCCGACACTTCGGAGCGGAACTGGCAAACACCATCAGCTCGGTACGGGGCGGCAACCTCTTCTACTTCCCCGACGTGAAATCCATGCAGGACAAATTCGCCAACGAATTCCAAACCATGGTCACGGAACTTGCCTACGACATGAAACTCACCCTCTCGCCCGCAGACGGATTTAAGATCGCAGGCGTGTATGGGATTCCTGGTGACATGCTCGAATGGACCGACGACGGACGCTCCCTCTACATGGAAGTCGAAACCCTCTTCCTCAGCCTCCGCAAAGGAGCCATCTACTTCGCCCTCGCTCCTGAGAAGGGCACTTCTTTCGGAACTACGAACAAGCCACACCGCAAAAGCATCGCCCAAGCCAAGCTCTCCTACGAACTGAGCAACCAAAAGTTCCCTATCTCGCAGCGAGTAAACCTCACGCTAAAAGACAGGGACGACGCAAGCCTCGGACTAGTAAGAGGAGAAGCCCTTATCGACCAATACGTTTCCCTCAAGAAAGCCACCACCCTCTATCATGAAAAGGGCGACACCGCCCAAGCCTACGAAATCGTTCGCGACCTGTCCCAACGCTTCCGCGAATTGCGCGACAGCGAAATCAAGCCCGAGCAAAAACTGATCAAGGAAATCGAAAAAAGCCTCTCCATCATCGCCGAAGACGATTCGGACTTCCTCAGCGACTCCAGCAACTCCCTCCTTTCCGGGAGCTGGATCGCCCACGCTCACGACAACCCAGAGATAGGAGAACCCACTCTCATCGAGTTCCACTCCAACCGTATTCTAGAAGTCACTACACTAGACGAAAACAACACGCCAATCTACAAAACCTTCGCCATCGCCGCAGAGAACTTCGACAAACGCCGCCACGGACAACTCAACATTCTCGACGAAGAACAAGTCGAACGCCTCGCCCGCACCAACCGTGTGGTAGGCAAGCTCTCGCAAAACGAAGACTACGCCTACGACATCTCGCGCATCGTATACAAAGTCCGAGGCGAACACCTCACCCTCTCGATCTACGACGAGTACAATCGCCCCGAAAACCGCATCGTCTGCCAGCGCTACACCCCCGAAGCCCAAGCCCGACGCGCCGAGATAGACGCCACTACCGGCCTGCCTACCCGAGGATAGAGCCTGCATCACACCTCCTTCCCTAGTAGGGCTCACGCCGCATTGCAGGATCAATCCACCACCACCACCACCGCGGGCTAAAGCTCAACACTAAAAAAAGGGCGGACTCCCCAGAGTCCGCCCTTCCTTAAATCCGTAGATTCTCTTCGTACCCGATTAGTCGATACGCAACAGAGAATCCGACTTTTCGCGCAACTCGCGATACAGCGACTCGTCGCCTGCGAGATGCTTTCCATACGCAGGCAACATCTTGCTCAAACGCTCCTGCCAAGCCTCCGTCTTCACCTCTTCAGGGAAACACTTTTCCAAAACCTCTACGATAATGGATACGGAAGTCGACGCCCCTGGAGACGCGCCCAGCAGGGCCGCGATCGATCCGTCCTGAGCCGCCACGACTTCCGTGCCAAACTCCAACTTGCCGCCGCGACCTCCCGCATGCTTCTTGATGATCTGCACGCGCTGTCCCGCCGTCACCAGCTTCCAGTCTTCGTCCTTCGCTTCCGGGAAGAACTCGCGGAGCCCTTCCACGCGGTCGCTATGCGACTTGCGCACCTCGTTAATCAGGTACTGCGTCAGATCCATGTTGTCGCGGCCGACCGCCAGCAGGGGCAGGATGTTGTCGAGCTTCACCGACTTGATCAGATCGAGGTTCGACCCTTCCTTCAAAAACTTCGGCGAGAACCCGGCATAAGGGCCAAAAAGCAGCGCCTTGCGACCGTCGATCACCCGCGTATCCAAATGTGGCACCGACATCGGCGGGGCGCCGACCGCCGCCTTGCCATAAACCTTGGCCGCGTGACGATCGATGATGTCGTGATCCGTACAAACGAGGAACTGTCCGCTCACCGGGAAGCCGCCAAAGCCCTTGCCTTCTGGGATACCCGACTTTTGCAAAAGGTG
Organism: Pelagicoccus sp. SDUM812005; assembly: GCF_031127875.1. Classification (GTDB taxonomy): domain Bacteria; phylum Verrucomicrobiota; class Verrucomicrobiia; order Opitutales; family Opitutaceae; genus Pelagicoccus. The sequence continues at coordinate 50,692 of NZ_JARXIA010000012.1, forward strand.
CAGCGATCCGCCACCCGCGCCGATGAATGCGAACTTCGCCGACAGGCGCTGCTTGCCGTACTCCTCGCTCTGGACCTTGACCTTCCATTGCCCATCGGCCGCTTGCGAAATGTCCGTGACCCGCGCCTGCATGGCCAATTCCACCCCGTCGAGGGAAATCAAGTGGTCGATCAATTGCTGCGTAAGAGCTCCGAAGTTGATGTCCGTGCCGCTCTCCACGCGCGTCGCAGCCACGATTTCCTCCTCAGGACGACCTTGCCACAGGAGCGGAGCCCAATCCTTCACCACTTCCGGATCCTCCGAATACTCCATCTCCCCAAAAAGATGCTGAGCCTTCAAGGCCTCGAAACGGGCCTTCAAGTAATCGCGATCCGCTTCCCCGTGCACGAAGCTCATGTGCGGCACCCGCTTGATGAACATGGTAGGATCCGAGATCACGCCTTCCTCCACCAAGTGAGCCCAGAAATGCTTCGAGTTCTCGAACTGCTCGTTGATCTTGATCGCCTTGGATACGTCCACCGACCCGTCCGCCTTCTGCGGCGTGTAGTTCAGCTCGCAAAGCGCCGCATGGCCCGTGCCCGCATTGTTCCAAGCATGGGAGCTCTCCAGAGCCACCCGCGGCAGCGATTCCACGATCTGTAGCGTCAGCTCGGGGTTCAGCCGTTTCAGCATGATCCCCAAAGTTGCGCTCATGATGCCGCCGCCAATGAGGACGACGTCAGGATTTTCGAGAATGGGACCGGTCGAAGGTCGTACGGTGCGTTGTGTCATAGCTTTGCCACCGCGAATCCTCACAGACCCGCAGCTTCAATTGCGTTCAATCTAGTTCTTGGTGCCCCCGTTCGCCCTCCGAGGAGGGGAAGTGTTCAATTTCTATAAACGGGAGCGCACATGAGAAGCAAAGCTGGCGCCATGGCAACGCCTTAGAGCCGCTAATAGTAAAATAGCTCCTGGCCCCCCACCCCTAATTCCGCCGCAAGTCCGGCTACAACAAAAACATGCGCTTGCTCGCCTCCTTCGCTCCACCTTAGAAAATCCTAGGCTCCGCCCTCCCTTCCCGCATGCGCAATCCGGCAAAAATCCTCGTCACCAGCTTCCATCCCTTTCGTGGACGGACCCGCAACGCCTCCCAAACCATCGCCGCCGCCCTGCCCAGCGCCCTCCCCAACGCCACCTTCCACGCCCTCAGCCTCCCGGTAACCTGGGGCGCCGTCGAATCGATCGCCCTGCCCCAAATCGCCAGCCTCCAGCCCCACATCCTGCTCGGCCTCGGCGAAGGCAACCCGGACGCCCTCAAAGTCGAAACCCTCGCCCACAACCTCCGCTCCGGCGCCGACGAAACCCAACAAAGCCCAGCCGACGCCTCCATCGATCCCCAAGGCCCCGCCCAGCTCGCCGCCCGCTGGCCCCTGCCCCAACCGCTCCCCCAGTCGCCTGGGGCGCCCATCCTCCTCAGCTCCGACGCCGGCCGCTACCTTTGCAACAACGCCCTCTTCCGCTACAGCCTGAGCAATGCGACCTACGCCGGCTTCTTCCACCTCCCCCCGCAAGGCGAAACCAGCGACGAAGGCTATCGCGCCCAGTGGCTCCCAGCCGTCGTCGAACTCCTTACCTTCGCCCTCCGGCACCCCTCCCAGCCATGAGCCCTGCCAAGCTCCAACTCCTCCGCCACGCCATGGAGCGATACGCCCCGCTCCACGACGCCACCTGGACCGCCCTCAGCCACGCCTGCACGGAACGCAAACTCGCCAAAGGCGAAACCCTCGTGCCCATCGGAGCCTACAGCCAACACCTCTACTTTGTCTGCCAGGGACTGCTCCGCTCCTACACCCTCTCCCACGAAGGCAAAGAGTATAACAAAAAGTTCTTTCCCGAAAACACCTTCCCCGGCTCCATCCGTGCCTTGCTCAAAAACGAGCCCTCCACCTTCGCCCTGCAGGCCCTCGAAGAAACCTCCGTCATCGCCATCGACCACACCGCCTACCGCCGCCTGCTGGAATCGAAGGAAGACCTCAAATGGTACCACATCCAGTACCTCGAAAAGAACTGGGTGCTCGACAAGGAGCCCATCGAAGTCGGTCTCGCCCTCGCCGACTCCACCGCCCGCTACCGCGCCTTCATCGCAAAGCACGCCGCGCTCCTCTCTCGCATCCCGCTTCACCACATCGCCTCCGCCATCGGCGTCACCCCCACTCAACTCAGCCGTATCCGCAAAACAAACACGTAGCGCGGAGCTTCAGCCCGCGGCCGCATTGCAGGATCACTTCTCCACGGACGCGGGCTAAAGCGCCGCGCTACGGAAAAACACACCACCTCTCAACATAGGTCGATGCGTCCAACACGCCCTGCTGCTAAAGTAGCCCCATGCCTACAACGCAACTCGCCCTCATCAGCCTCTTAGCCGGTATGGCCATTTCCCTTCAAAGCGCCCTCAGCGGTCAACTCAGCCAACGTATCCAAAATCCCCTTCTCGCCAGCGCCGCCGTCTACCTGATCGGATTCCTCGCTCTCGCGGCCTACCTCGCGACCCACCGCAGCCAGGTCCCCACCCGCGAAACGCTCTCCCTCGTCCCCCTGCACCTCTGGATCTCCGGCGGACTCCTCAGCGCCATCGCCCTCACCAGCATCTATAAAATCATGCCCGATTTCGGAGTGGCTTCCACTCTGCTCTTCGTCATCTGCGGACAACTCCTCGTCGGCGCCATCGTCAGCCATTTTGCGCTTTTCGGCCTCCCCGCCAGCCCCCTCACTCCCACCCGGCTGCTCGCGCTTTTCCTCGTTCTCTCCGGAGCCACCCTCTACAACCTAAAACCAGCCAGCAAAGCTTCCATGTCCACCGCATCCCATCCGCTCGACCTCAGCTCCTACTTCCAACGCATCGGCTTCGCCGAAAAAGCCACCCCCACCCTCGCCTGCCTCAAGCAGCTCCACCGTCTCCACCAAGAAAACATTCCCTTCGAAAACCTGGACGCCCTGCTCAACCAGCCCATCTCCATCGAACTCGCAGCCGCCTTCTCTAAGCTCGTCACCCGCAAGCGCGGCGGCTACTGCTTCGAGCAAAACACCCTCTTCGCCGCCGTTCTCCGCCAAATCGGATTCCAGGTCGCCCCCTACATCGCCCGCGTTCGCTGGATGGTGCCCGACGAAATCGTAACCCCGCTCAGCCACATGACCCTCCGCGTCGAAACCGAAGCCGGACCTCACCTCGCCGACGTCGGCTTCGGCGGCGTCGGACTCGTAGAACCCATCTCCCTCGAATCGAGAACGACCCAACACACCCGCTTCGAACCCCGCCGCATCGTCGAGCGCCACGGACAACTCGTACACCAGATCCAGATCGGCCACGACTGGAAGGACGTCTACCAATTCGAGCCCCAAGCCGTCGCTCCCATAGACCTCGAAGTCGGAAACTGGTATTCCCACACTCATCCCCAAGCCCGCTTCCGCAACTCCCTGCTCGTAGCCAAACTCACCCCAAGCGGCCGTATCGTAATCGCCGATACAGAGTTCATCCAACGGTACTGGCACGGCCAAGCCCGCCGCAGCGATATCACAACGCAACCTCAGCTCCACCAAATCCTGCGCGAACACTTCGGCCTAACGCTCCCAGCCGACGCCGAGGTCCCTTACTCCTTCCCAGCTACGACCTAACAATCGTCTCTAGGATTCCGGGCTCTTAACCAAGGCATCGTAGCTATTGAGAGTCTGGTACAAGCGCTTCGAAAACGGCCCTTCCGGTATCGCTCCCTCCTCGGCGTATTCGACCTCCGGATTCCAACCGCCCTCCAAGCGATCCAGCGGAGCTCCCGCCGTCGAAAGATCCGGCCGGCCGAGCGATCCGTTTTCCGAAAAAACGGACAGCGTCACCCGATTCCCAGCAGACTGAATCGTATTCACCGATCCCATACGCACGCCACCATGGTTTCCCACGATCTCGCAAGAGGCGATTTCCACATCGAAAACGCCTTTCTGCCTTTCGTCATGCGACAGGAAAAACGCCCAATTCCCCGAATCCTTCACCACCGACTTATAAAACATCAATCCCTCGCTATGCCGGGCAAAAACGCCCACATCCCGATTCCCCTCGATGCGGCAGTTCGCGAACAAAGCATTGCTCACCGCATTGTCGATGCTCACGCCCGCTCCTAGATTTTCGCTCAGCAAGCAATCCACCGTAAAGACCCCCACGCTGTCGTAGTAGGCAACGCCGTCAAAGTAGTTGTTTTTGAATACACAGTCCTTCGCCACCACATCGCGGCAACGCCAGCTAATCACCAAGCCGCCGGAGCGGTTATTGCCGCACACCACCCGCTCCACCCGCAATCCCGTCACCGTACGAGCATCGATGCCGTTGTTGCGGATCCACGGCCTCTCCTGGTTGTATTCGCTCTCCTGAAACTCGCGATTCCCATCAATCTCCAGATCGTAGATCGACACGTTCTCGATGCGCTCCGCATCCAAGGGATACTCGCTCTGGCTGCCGACCGCGATCACCGGAGCCTGCGCCTTCTTGGCCAGCTTCAAGCGAGCGCCCGCCTCGCCTTGAATCGTCACGTTCGAACGATTCACATGCAGGCTTCGCTTCAGCCGATACTCGCCCGCAGCAATCTTAACCAATAGCGGAGTTGCTCCCTTCTCATCCAACACCCTTTGCAGCTTCCGGAGATCCTTGTTCGATGAGACTTCGAAAACGAGCTCCTCCAAAACAGAATCCTCCGAAACCATGCCCTCGCCACCCGCAGCGACAGCAACTCCAGCGAAACCGAGAGTCGCGATAAAGATGGCAAGGAAGGCTCTAAACGGTTCGCGATATAACATATTAATTGGGATCGAGGTTGATACTATACAAGCAATCGTCTAAAACGCCACCCACTCGATACGTAAACCGCCGCAAATCCTGAAATACAGCTTCCCCCCAGGCTCCCGCTCTCCCATTCCCGCAGGCGCTAACCGGCACCCTTGAGCGCCAAACCCTAAAACAGGTGCAAAACGCACCGGTTTCAAGTATCCACTTTCTAATACACTCAACCCATAGCCAAAAAAACGAAAGGCACCCGAACCCATGAACTTCGACTACCTGCACCCACGCGCCCAACTCCTCAGCATCATGGACCGGATCTACCAGTTCGGCATGACAACCACCTCAGGAGGGAACCTTTCGATCCGAGAGCCGGACGGCACCATCTGGATCACTCCCGCTGGAGTCGACAAAGGTTCGCTCACCTGGGACGACATCGTGAAGGTACTGCCCGACGGCACCACCAGCGGACGCCACCGCCCCTCATCCGAATTCCCGTTCCACAAGGCGATCTACGACGCCCGCCCGGACCTGGAAGCCATCGTGCACGCCCACCCCTCCGCCCTGGTTTCCTACAGCATCGTGCGCAAGGCCCCGCCTACCCGCATCATCCCCCAAGCTTACGAAGTCTGCCAAAACGTCGACTTCGCCCCCTACGCCCTCCCCGGCAGCGCCCAACTGGGACAAAACATCGCCGCTACCTTCGCCCGCGGGAACGATTCCGTCCTCCTGGAAAACCACGGCGTGGTCTGCGGCGGCAAGGACCTGCTCGACGCCTTCTCCCGCTTCGAAACCCTCGAGTTCTGCGGACGCCTCGCCATCAAGGCCCAGCGCCTCGGCCAGGTCAAAGAGCTCACCCCGGAACAAGTCGACCTGCGCCACCAACGCAAGCACCTCCTGCCCGAATTCGACCCGACTTCCCGCAGCAGCGAAGAAAAAGCCCTGCGACGCCACATCTGCGAAATCATGCACCGCGCCTACAAGCACCAGTTGGTATCCAGCCTGGAAGGGGTCGTATCCGCCCGACTGAGCGAAGACAGCTTCCTCATCAGTCCCACCGCCGTCGATCGCCAGCTTCTCGACGTGTCGGAAGTCGTATTGATAAAACAAGGACAACGCGAACGCGGCAAGCTCCCTAGCCGAGCCGTACAGCTGCACGAGCGCGTCTACCGCGACCATCCCTGGATCAACTCCATCATTACCGCCCAACCACCGTCCTCCGCGGCCTTCTGCCTAACCGACACTCCCTTCGCCACGCGAACCATTCCGGAAAGCTACATCCTCCTGCGTGACATTCCTCGACTCCCCTTCGGAGCGCAGTACACCGACGAAGCAAAAGTCTCCCAAGCCATCGGCAAGGACACTCCCGTCATCCTCATCGAAAACGAAGCCGTACTCGTAGTCGGAAAATCACTACTCGAAGCCTACGACCGCCTAGAAGTAGCGGAATTCAGCGCCGGTTCCCTCATCGATGCCTACGCCCTCGGCGGTCTGGTCGAAATGGACGACAAAGCCATCGACGAGCTCAAAGTCGCCTTCCTCGGCGGCTGAGTCCCCCCCCTCGCGCCCATCCGTAGCGTTCCCACAAACGAGCCATCCACAAACAAAGTGAAAATCATCGTTTGTAGGGCTGCCGCTTGCCGGCACGCCGCATCTGCCTTGGTCTTTCTTCCGCCTGCAATGCGGCGTGGCGGCAAGCGCCAGCCCTACACAGTAAGAACCGCGTCCTCGCAGAATCGTGATGGAGCAAAAAAGAGCGGGTCCTAAAACCCGCTCTTTCGAAATTTTCTTGGTGTCACTTCGTGCCCTTCGTGGGCAAAAACCAACTACAAGCTTTCCAACAAACGGGCGATCTCGTCGCGCTTGGCTTGCGTATCCGCAAGTTGCTTACGAGCTCCTTCCACGACGTGGGCTGGAGCCTTGTTGACGAAGTTCGGGCTGTTGAGCTTGCCGCTGCCTGCCTTGATCGCTCCATCGAGCTTGGCGAGCTCCTTGCCGAGCCGCTCCTTCTCCGCAGCCACGTCGATCGCGCTGGAAAGATCGAGGTAAACGGTCCCCAAGGCACCGACCGCTCCGGGACAGCCGTCCACCGTCTCCTTCAGTTCGATCGTTGCCGCGCCGGCTAGCTTCTTAATCGTATCCAGATTTTCGGACACGATCTTGGCGCTCGCCGCATCAGCCGCGCTCACGAAAAGAGTTACGTCGCGCTTGGAGGCTACGTTGTACTCCGCCTTCACGGAACGCGCCTTCGTGATGAGTTCCTTCACGTGCTCCACGTTTTCTGCCGCTGCCGCATCTACCGTGACTCCCGCCGCAGCGAGCTGAGCAGCCAAATCGTCCGCTGTGAGCAGAACGGTATCCTGGATAAAGGCGCCTTCTTCGCAGTAGCCCATAGCGTGCCAGAGCTCTTCCGTGATATGAGGCATGACCGGGTGCAGCAGCTGCAGGGCCTGGCGAATGACCAGGTCGGATACCGCCAGTGCCATGTCGTGACGCGGATCTTCCTTTTTCTGTAGCAGGGCCTTGGCCGCTTCGACGTACCAGTCGCAGAAATCGCCCCAAACGAAGTTGTAGAGCGAGTGCGTCAACTGGTGCATCTCGAACTTGGCGAACTGTCCTTCGATCTCCCGCATGGTTTCGAGCATGCGATTGAGAATCCAGTTGCTGTATCCATCGAGTGGCGACGTCTTCAAGCGCTCGAGGATCGCGTCGAGCGAAGCGTTCGCGTCGACCGAACCGTTCATCTGGCGGAAGCGGCAGGCGTTCCAAAGCTTGTTGCTGAAGTTACGTCCGATCTCGATGCGCTCCTCCGAGAAAAGAATATCGGAGCCGCTCGGAGCGATGTTGATGATGCCGAAGCGCAGGCCGTCCGCCCCGAACTTCTCGATCAGGTCGAGCGGATCGGGCGAGTTGCCGAGCGTCTTGGACATCTTGCGCCCCTTGGCGTCGCGAATGAGGCCGTGGATGAAGATATCCTTGAAAGGAATACGAGCCGCGATCTCGTCATCGGTCAGCTCCTTCTTGTCATCCCCGTAGAGCTCGAGGCCAGCCATGATCATGCGAGCCACCCAGAAGAAGATGATGTCGAAACCGGTCACCAAGGTGCTGGTCGGGTAGAAGTGAGCGAGCTCCTTGAGCGTCTTCTCGTCCTCGTTCGGCCAACCGAAACAGGCGAAAGGCCAAATGTAGGATGACGCCCAGGTGTCGAGGGCGTCCTCGTCCTGCTCCCAGTTCTCGGGATCGGAAGGACCGTCGACCGACACGTGCCAGTTCTTGGGATCGAGGCGGTCTTCGCCCTTCTTGTACCAAACCGGAATGCGCTGCCCCCACCAGAGCTGACGACTGATGCACCAGTCCTGGATGTTGTTGAGCCAATGCAGGTAAACCTTTTCCCAACGCTTCGGGTGGAACTTGATAATGCCCCTCTCAACCGCCGCCTTGGCTTCCTCGACCTTCGGGTACTTGAGGTACCACTGCTCGGAAAGGCGGGGCTCGATGGGCACGTCGGCGCGCTCGGAGAAACCGACGTTGTTTTCGTAGTCCTCCGTGTCGACCAGCAAGCCGAGCTCCTCGAGCTTCTTGGCCGCAACCTTGCGGGCCGCAAAGCGCTCCATGCCCGCAAACTCCGGACCAGCCGCTTCGCTGAGCGTACCGTCGGGATTCATCACGTCGATAAGCGGCAGATTGTGACGCTTGCCGATCTCGAAGTCGACTTGGTCGTGGGCCGGGGTCACCTTGAGCGCGCCGGTTCCAAAGTCCTTCTCCACCGCGCGATCCGCCACGATGGGGATCTCCGCCCGCGGAAAGGGACGCCAAACATGCTTGCCCACCAGGTCCGCGTACCGCTCGTCGTCCGGATGCACCGCCACCGCAGTGTCGCCCATGATGGTCTCCGGGCGGGTGGTGGAAATTTCGATGTAGCGGCCGGGCTCCTCCACGATCTCGTAGCGCATCTTCCAGAACTTGCCCTTCTGGGGCTTCATGATCACCTCCTCGTTGGAGAGGGCCGTCTGGGAGCTGGGGCACCAATTGACGAGGCGCTTGCCGCGGTAGATGTAGCCGCGCTCGAAGAGCTTCACGAATGCCGCCCGCACCGAGCGCTCGTACTCCTCGTCCATGGTGAAAGTCGTACGGCGCCAATCGCAGGAGGCGCCGAGCTTCTTGAGCTGGTTGAGAATCTTGCCGCCATGGTCGTCGCTCCACTGCCACGCGCGCTCGAGGAACTTCTCGCGGCCAATCTCGCGGCGGGAAGTGCCTTCGTTGCGCAGGGCCTGCTCGACCTTGGTCTGAGTGGCGATGGAGGCATGGTCGGTGCCGGGGAACCACAGGGTGCTCTTGCCTTCGAGGCGAGCCCGGCGGATGAAGATGTCCTGCAGGGTGTTGTCGAGGACGTGGCCCATGTGCAGGATGCCGGTGACGTTGGGCGGCGGGATCATGATGGAATAGGCATCCTTGCCCTCTTCCACTTCGCCTTCGAAGCAGCCGTTTTTCTCCCAAGCGGCGTACCACTTAGATTCAACTTCCTTCGGATCGTAGCCTTGATTGATTTCCTGTGCCATGAGCTTTGAGCGGTTTTGCGAAAAAAAGGGCCTAGCGATAAGGCTCGCCTAAAGGGAGGGCAAGCCCGATCCACGCCCGCGCCCGGCTCAGGTACGGCGCTCCTAGTTCAGCAGACCGCTCGCGGCCTCGATCGTACGCTGCACCATCCTTTTCAGCTCGGGAATCTTCGCCACCGCTTCGGAGCTTCGCTCCTCGATACAGGCGACCTCGATCTGCTTGGCAACCCGCTCCAACGGCTTGGCCCCGTAGTTGGCGCTGGCGCCCTTGATGGTGTGGCAATGCAGACGCAATCGACCGAAATCCATCTCCCCACCTTCCAAGCCCTCCAAAGCCTCAAGCTCTTCGCCCAGACTGTCCACGAAGGCGTCCACCAAGGGCTGCAATTCATCGGCGCTGTCGCCGAACACCTCGACGAGCGAGGTCAAATCCACCAGCCTTTCCTCAAAGTCAGCCGCGCTTGCGACGCCATTGGCGACATCCGCCGAGCCGGAAGCTTTCGCCGCGCCCCACTTATCCAGGACCACTTGCAATTCCTTCGGCCGGATCGGCTTCGCCATGTAATCGCTCATTCCGGAGCGAAGACACTTTTCGCGGTCCCCTTCCATCGCGTTGGCGGTGAGGGCGATGATAGGGGTTTCCCGATTCTTGCTTCGGGAATTCGGATCGCGAATGAATCCGGTAGCTTCGTAACCGTCCATCTCGGGCATCATGCAATCCATGAAAATGATATCGAATTTCCTAGCGGAGCTTTCCTCGACCGCGGCTTCCCCGCTGTTCACCGCGCAAACCTCGGCTCCGGTCCTGCCGAGCATTTTCCCGGCGACCAAACGGTTCGTCGCGTTGTCGTCCACCAAGAGAACTTTCAGGCAAGGCTGCCCCTCCGACAATGGCGATTGATGGCGAGCGGAACGGGGATCGGGTTCTGACATGATATTTTCTGTTCGGTAAAGCGAAAGCAACGGCTGGGGCGAAACGGGCAAGCTCAGAGATAGGGCAATTTCATGCTTCGCTATCACCGATTGGCAAGCCTTGTCGGATGGACAATGCATCAGTCCTACGCGAGCCGACTGGACCGAAGCAAGTAGCAGCTCCAAGCGCTCCGCCGAACAGCCTCGCCCATCGACGAGCACCACATCGTAAGCCTTTTCCTGCAACGCAGCTAGCAGGGAGCCAAAATCCTCGACCGTATCGAACTTTCCGTCAAAATGCCGCAAGGTTTCCTCCACGCACTCCTTCAAAGGCTCCGTGCTGAAGTAGCACAACGTATCGCTCCCTTGGATACCCTCTGCTTTCAGTCCCACGATTGCGTCTGGCGATTCCGGAGCTTCCTCCAGCACGAGCGAGAACGAGAATCGAGTTCCCGCCCCGAGCCCGCTCTCAACCTCAAGCGTCCCTCCCATCATGCTAACCAAGCGATCGGAAATGGCCAACCCCAGCCCCGTCCCGCCGAAACGTCGCGTCGTCGATGCGTCCGCCTGGGAAAAGGCCGCAAAAAGGGATCCAATCGACTCTGGAGCAATTCCAATCCCCGAATCCACCAGCTCGAAGGAAATCCTCGCCTTCGCCCCGCCCAGCTTTTCGTGGGACAGGCGCAAAACGACGCTTCCTTCCTGAGTAAACTTGATCGCATTGCTCAATAAATTGGATACGACCTGGCTGATTCGGTGCGGATCGGCAAGATAGGCTTTGTCGCAATCGAGCGGATACATCGAAACAAACTCGATCCCCTTCTCGAAAGCCATCGAAGAAAATAGCGAGCCAAGCTGAGCCTGCAGGTCGATAAAGTTGCAGGGTACCGCCTCGATAGCCATCTTTCCCGCTTCGATCTTCGAGAGGTCCAAGATTCCGTTAATAAGCACCAGCAAAGACTCCGAGCTCTTCTCCATCGTCTTCAGAAACTCACGCTGAACCTCGTCTAGCTCCGTATCCTGCAGCAAATGGGTCATGCCAATGATGCCGTTCATCGGAGTCCGAATCTCGTGGCTCATGTTCGCCAAAAACTCGCTCTTCAAGCGCTCCGCATGAATCGCCTTTTCCGCCATCTCCTTGGATCGCTTCGTCTCGAGCAACAAATCCTCGTTCAATTCCTCCGCCTTCCTGCGAGCCGCATTAGCCCGCGCCACCCCATCGTCCACCTTCTGCTGCAAGATCTGGTTGTACGACTCGACCGCGTCCTGCGAAGCGTGGATGCTCTTGGAAATGTAATACCCAAGCAAACAAGCGGCGAGGGCCGAGAAGCCGACCAGCCCTACCACCCAAGCCCGCTCTCGCAGGAACATCCCCTGCTCCGCTTCCACTTCCTCGACCAAGGACTCCCACACCCGCTGGCTCGTCGCACCTAACGAACGAGCTAGCAATCGCAAGCGGCGGCTTGGTGGCTCTTCTCCCTCCAGCGAACCTGCAGCTGCTTCGCCCTGCCCCAAAATCCCCAAAAAGGCCAAACGGCGCTTCGCCTCCAAACGCTTGCCCAGCTCCGCTTCCACTCTCTCGAAGTGTGCCCGACTTTCGGATACGCGATCTCGCACAAGCGCGTCAAGGTCCCCGTCCTCGCGAGAATACTCTCGCGCTCGCCCCAAGGCCTCCAACTCTTCCTTCGTGCGAGCGAACAACACCTCAACCTGTCCGATCAAACCATTAACCTCCTCGCTAGACTCAGCGAGCATCGCCCTATCCAAGGCTAAGCCCAAGGAATACAGCCTCAGCTGCAGCTGCGGTAGATTGCGGGCAAAGTAACTAGGAAGCCCCCAATCCTTCGCAAGCTCGCTTCGCATCGAAACCACGTCCTCCAACCCATGAGCCAGGCGACTCGCGTCCCCATCGAGCCCGTCGCCCAAGGCCTGCGCCGCCTCCTGCCAAGCTAGCCTGGAGTCCTCCGCCCTGTCAGCCGCCGCGAAGTACCGTCCCGAAACGGACAAGGCCTCCTCCACCTTGTCCTTTAGGCCTTCGTCCCGATGAACCCGAGGCAAGTCGTTCGTAACGACCAAACGAATGGCCTCGTCCATCGCAGCCAGCGTCGCCAAACCTCGCAGTTTGTCATCGGCATCTCCCACCCGCCGGTTCATCTCCCCGACGTAAAGGTACGCCAACAAGAACAGCGGAACCAACAAAATCGGGGCCGTAAAGGCCAGCTTGCGACCCGCCGAAAAACGATCTCGAAACGGCGCCCCCTCGCCGAGGCTAACTTCCTGGGTCCTGATCGAGCTCATCGTTCGCCCACCATCCTCGCTATCTGCAAAATCTCCGGCTCCCAGTAGAGGCCCTCCCTCCCCGACGCTTCCCGGTTCAGCAATATTCCCGGAAGCCCCTCGTCGTCATACACGATCAAGGCCGCCCCCTGGCTCTTCAGCTCCGGATTGATCGTGACACTGAGCGCCTTGTTGACACGAGCGAACTCGATCGCTCGATCCAAGTTCCCTGCCTTGACCGCGACCACCACCTGCACCCCCTCCGGAATCTCCAAGCCGCGAGTCACGCCGACCAAGCTGCGATCGCGAATCGACGTCCCTACGTAGGCAGTCAATTCGTCCGCTAGATTCCCCTCATCCAAAACATGGATACGCATGGTCTTCTCCGACCGATCGCTCGACTCGAAGGCAAGCACCTTCACGATAATAGCAGCCGACAAGGAATGCGGCAGCGTTCCCTCGCGAGCCGACACTGGCGAAACAAAAGCCAGCCCACACCAAAGAGCTAACATCAAAATGCACCTGTAGAATTCGAGTTTCACCTATCTATAAATCGAAACTCACGCGCAAAGTGAAACGTCTCGAACTCACCTGCGGCAGGAGGGAATTCTGAAACCCGTCGACATCGACCGAAAAGTCGTCCCCTGAACCCGCTCCCTCTACTCCTGGGGCCAGATATTCCTCCTCGAAAAGATTCTCCACCTTAAAAGAGACGCTGTATTCGCCAAAGTCATACAAAAGGTTGAGATCGAAAACAGTGTATGCCTCCGCCTTGCGCTCCACCGACCGGTCCGCGTTGGAGCTAACCCGAAGGGGATTCTCCGAAAAAAGAGAGCGCTCGTCCATCCACAAGCCGGAAAGATTCGCATTGAGTCGTTCGCTCAAAGGCAAGTTGACGTTCAGGTTCACCTTGTGCGGCGCCACGTCTCCCTGCCGATCCCGTTCCTCCACCCAACGCTCCGCGCTGTTCTCGTACTGGCGATCGCTCATCGCCCGCGTAAAGGTATAGTAGAAATTGCCGGTCAGCGGTCCCACTCCGAAAATCGGATTCTTCAGCCGAAAATGGTTCTTGTATTCAAAACCTACTACATTTCGTCCTCCCACGTTCTGGCCCGTTGCGATCGCATTTTGAAAACACGAATGATAAAGCGAAAAGTCGTGCTGAAAGCGCTCGTGCTGCAGGATCGCTATCAACTCCGCAGTTTGCACCGTCTCTGGCAAAAGCGACGCATTGCTCGCGCGCCCGGCATAGGTCCCAAACAAATCCTTCGGCGACGGCTCCTGAAACGCCTCGCCATAAACAAACTTTAAAGTCGTTTGAGCGTCCTTGTGGTAGATCAAAGCCCCGCGGGGACTGACGTTCGCTCCGTAAACGCTGTTGTCGTCCCAGCGCAACCCCGCGTTCAGCCTCAAGTCCCCCAGCTCGTAAATCACTTGCCCGTAGGCCCCGATGTCTCGCGTCGTACTCACGTTCGAAGCCGGCGCCGCATCGTGAGGGATCTCGACTGCCGGGACCATCGGATTCTCCGACGATACCGTATCCGCAGGGACTGGTCGAGTATCGCCAACTTCGATCCCCAAGCCTTCCCAGTAGTTGCTGATCAAATACGCCCGATTCAACTCCTTCCGCTCCCACTTCCAGCCCGCGTTGAAGTCAAGGTTCCCCTTGCTTTGAAAGCGAAATCGCTGGGCGGCTCGCAGGGACTCGTTATACGAATTCCAATCCGACAAACTAACGAAGCCGCCAAACGACTCTGCCCAATCCTCGCCCCCGACCCGGCTTTCGCGGGCGACCAACTCGGACTCCACCTCAACTCGCCCATCCATCACCCAGTCAGAACGCTCCAGATAGTACTGCCGCGAGGCATGCGTCCAAACCGCATTCGGCTGCCCATCGAGAAACGAATAGTAAGGACCGTAACCTTCGTCCGTCTGCCAAGCCAAGATCCCCAAAGTCGTGCCGCCCCATCGAACTTCCCCCGTAAAACCAAGGTCCCGCGTCGGATCCGCATAGCCTCCCAAAGGCACGCCCCCAACCAGCTCGTGAGGCTCCACCACACCATCGACGTCAAGGTCCCCCGCCGGGCTAAAGCGCCCCGTCGCAGGATCGATCCCCGCCCCGATTCCCGCGCCCCAGGCCACCGGGTCGCTCAACAAGGCCGGATCCGCATAGCCCCACTGCGAATAATCGTCGATATCAGGCTCGTCGCTGACGAAATAGTTGAACCCCACGTCAAACGAAAAGGCGCCCCAACGCCCCCCAAACGCCGTATCCACATTTCGGGTATCGAAACTTCCCGTCGCCCCGCTGATCTCGAAATACCTCTCGCCGTCGCTCAAGGTCGAAGCGTCCCGCGTCACGATATTGATCACCCCCAGAAACGCGTTCGGCCCGTAGACCGCACCCGCCGGACCGTACAATACCTCCACCCGATCGATAGCCGCCATCGGATACTGGCGGGAGATCTGGGCCCCGTGGTTCCACAAGTTGTTGTCGGGCTTCCCGTTGAACAACAACAGCGTACGCTGCGTCCAAGGCGTCCGGTACCCACGCTGGTAAGCCACCGTCTCCATGGTGCCGCCCGTTCGTATCGCATCGAAGCCAGGCAAGCCGAACAGCAAGTCGTCCAGACTATCGTAACCGCGACGCTTAAAATCCGTCCCGCGCAGCACGACCATCGACGCCGGCGCGTCGATCACTGCCTCGCTCACCCCGGAAGCCGTCTCCGAATCGCGGTGCAGCTCCGCTCGTTGCTTCAGCAACTCGTCCAAGCTCATCTCGCCCAGCTCGCCCCCAGCCCCGAGTAAAGGCCTGAGTAAACTGCACGCCACCATGGCCATGCCGCAGCAGGCTCTCCCCCCGAAGGCAGAGAAACGGTTTCGGAGCATGTTGGTCATCGCGTGTCGCGAGGCGCAGCTGTGAGGGGTAAGAATTAGGGTGTGGGGACTGCGCTCCGCCGGAACTGGAATTATCGAAACAAAACGCTCTTCCCTCAAACTGTCTGAGCTATTTTTACAAACCCTTCACCCGAGATCCTCTCTCGGGGAGTCTCGCGTTCTGCGAATTCCAAATTTTAAGGGATTGAGCCCGCCAGCATTCGCAGCAGGATCTCCCCCGCATTCGCGCTCTCGCCCGATGCCCACCACACAACCCAAACCCCAAACCGCCTCAACACGACCTATGGACCCACAACTACCACGCCGCGACCTTCTGAAGAAAGTTGCCCTCGGGGCCGCAGCCCTCGCCAGCTCCAAAGCCTTCCCTAAACACCACGAAGAATCCGCCCCCATGAGCTTCAAGCGAAACATCCACCACTCCGCCTGCAAATGGTGTTACAAAGGCTACGACCTCGACACCTTCTGCCGCCGCGGCAAGGAAGTCGGACTCGAAGCCGTCGACCTCGTCAACGCGGACGAGATCCCCACCCTCAAGCAGCACGGCCTCGAAGCCTCCCTCGTCTGGGGCGTCCCAGGCGGCATCGTCAAAGGCCTCAACCGCCTGGAAAACCACGACGCCATCGTCGACTTCTTCGCCGCCACCGCCCCCAAGGTCGCCGCCCACGGAGCCAAGCGCATGATCGTCTTCTCCGGCAACCGCAACGGCCTCGACGACGAGCAAGGCCTCGAAAACTGCCGCATCGGCCTCGAGCGCATCATGCCCATCGTCGAAAAGGCCAAGGTCCAAGTCGTCATGGAACTGCTCAACTCCAAGCGCAACCACGCCGACTACCAATGCGACCACACCGCCTGGGGCGTGGAACTGGTCAAAGCCGTCGGCTCCGAACACTTCAAGCTGCTCTACGACATCTACCACATGCAGATCATGGACGGCGACGTCATCGACACCATCCGCGAAAACCACCCGTACTTCGGCCACTACCACACCGGAGGCGTGCCCGGCCGCAACGAGATCGACGAAACCCAAGAACTCTACTACCCCGCCATCATGCAAGCGATCGTAGACACAGGTTTCGACGGCTACGTCGCCCAGGAATTCGTCCCCACCTGGGAAGATCCCATCGCCGCCCTCGCCCACGGCATTCGCACCTGCGACGTGTAATTACGCAGCGAATACAATCTCAAAAACACAAAGGCCGATTCCCCAGCAGGAATCGGCCTTTTAAATCCGTAGCGCGGAGCTTCCGCGGACGCGGAGCTGAAGCCCTCCCGCAAGCCTAAGCTCGGCCGCCCAGCTTCTGCAGCAGCTTCTTCGTCATCAAGATCCCGGTCGGCTCGTCCAAGGACTTACCCTCCCATTCGATCCCGATGTATCCACGATATCCCGACGCTTTCACGATATCCAGCAGCTGCGGATAATCCATGTCCCGCTCGAAGCCCTCCGGATTGAAATTATAAGTCTTGGCGCTCACCCCCTTGGCGAAAGGCATCAGCTGCCGCGTCCCCAAATACTTGTCGTACTCCTCGCCCGTCTCGCGGTTCACCACGAAATTTCCGAAGTCCGGCAACGTCCCGCAGCGCGGATGGTCCACCAAGCGCATCACCGCCGCCAGCCAAGCCCCGTTGCTGGAAAGCCCGCCGTGGTTCTCCACGATCACGTTGATCCCGTAGCGATCGCCAATCTCCGACAAGCGACGCAGCCCGTCCGCAGCCAACTTCAGCTGCTCGTGGAACAAGCCCTCCGACGCCGCGTTCACCCGAATCGCATGGCAGCCCAAAGCCCGAGCCGCTTCGATCCAGCGCACGTGATTCTGCACCGCCTGCTCCCGCTTCGCGTCGTCCGGATCCCCCAGTCGCCCCTCGCGGTCGCACATGATGAGCACGTTTCTCACGCCCTCGCCCGCAGAGACCCGTACCAGCTCGTCCAATACAGACTTCGAGTAGCCCTCCATATAGAACTGGTTCACGTACTCGACCGCATTGATGCCAAACTCGCTCTTCGCGATCTGGGCAAAGCGCATCTTGTCCTTCTCCCCGCTCCAGAACGCCTTGTTGATCGACCACTGGGCCAGCGAAATATCAAACCAGGTCCCGTCGAAGCGGGACTGCTGCGTCTCCTCGGCGGAAAAGCCCACGCGGGAAAACAACGAAGCGGCAGCGAGCCCGAAAGCTCCTTTCAAAAAGTGTCTGCGAGTATCCATACAATAAAACTGGGGTAAGGAAATTGGGTTAAATACGCCGAAATCTGACCTGAAGATCAACACTAGCCTTGGGTTATTGGCAACCAACTTCACAATCGCCCATTCATAAGAGTCCCAGACCCGTTGCGCCTCAAACGGTTTCCGACAAGATCCCCCAACTTTACACCAAACATGAGAAATCTCGTCATCACCATCGCCCTCTCAAGCCTCTCCGCCGGCAGCCTCCCCGCCGCCAAGATGAAGCTCAACGACGCCGACCGGCAGCCCGAACCCATCATCGAAGCCGCCAGCTCCGAGACCGAACTCGCCCTCCAGCAACTCCAGCTGCCAGACGGCCTCGAAGCCTCCCTCTGGGCCGCCGAGCCCATGCTGGCGAACCCGGTCGCCTTCGACTTCGACGAACAGGGACGCCTCTTCGTCGCCGAGACCTACCGTTACGGCTCCAGCGTGCTCGATATCCGCGGCTACATGGACATGCTCGAAGAAGACATGGCCTTCCGTACCGTCGAAGACCGCGCCCAAGGCATCGTCGACCTCTTCGGCGACGACGCCCCCAACTTCGCCATCGAAGGCGAAATCCTCCGCCTCCTCGAAGACCGCGACGGCGACGGCAAGGCCGACTTCTCCACCCCCTACGCCGACGGGTTCAACACCTCCGTCGACGGCATCGCCTCCGGAGTGCTCGCCCGCAAAGGCGACGTCTACTTCACCAACATCCCCCACCTCTGGAAATTCCAAGGCATCGACGCCAACGGCAAAGCCCAAAAAAGCGAAAAGCTCCTCAGCGGATGGGGCGTCCACTTCGGCTACACCGGGCACGACTTCCACGGCCTCGCCCTCGGCCCCGACGGCAAGCTCTACTACTCCATCGGCGACCGCGGCGCCGACGTCACCGGGCCCGACGGCAGCCACATCTCCTACCCCGACACCGGCGGCGTCTATCGCAGCAACCTCGACGGCACCGAACTCGAAGCCGTGCACACCGGCCTGCGCAACCCCCAAGAACTCGCCTTCGACGAGTTCGGAAACCTCTTCACCGGCGACAACGACTGCGACAACGGCGACTACGAACGCCTCGTCCTCATCGCCGAAGGCGGCGACTCCGGTTGGCGCATCGGCCACCAACACGCCCCCCTCGGGGCCGCCGGTGTCTGGATGTCGGAAGGCTGGTGGAAAACCCAGTTCGAAGGCCGCGCAAAATTCGCCCTCCCTCCCATCTCCTACATCGAAGACGGCCCCTCCGGTATCGCCTTCTACCCCGGCACCGGACTCTCCCCCGACTACGCCGGGCACCTCTTCATCACCCACTTCAAAGGTAGCATCGCCACCAGCGGCGTCTACACCTACACCCTCAAACCCCAAGGCGCCTGGTTCGAACTCGACCAAAAGAAGCCCTTCCTCAAAGGCGTCCTTCCCACCGACGTCACCTTCGCCCCCGACGGCAAGTTCTACGTGCTCGACTGGGTCAACGGCTGGCCCAAGCCCGGCAAAGGCCGCGTCTACTCCATCTCGAACCCAGAAGTGCAAGCCAGCCCCATCGTCGCCCAAACCCAGAAGCTCTACGCGGAAGGCATGACCCGCCACAGCGTAAAAGAGCTGGCCGACCTGCTCGACCATCCCAACTGGAACATCCGCCTCGAAGCCCAACTCGAGCTCGCCAGCCGCGGAGGCAAAAGCCTCAAAACCTTCGCCCAGATCGCCAACGATCGCAGCGCCTCCCTGCACGCCCGCCTCCACGCCACCTGGGGACTCGGAGTTCTCGCCGACCGCGATTCCGCCCCAGCCAAAGCCGCCCTCGCCAAGCTCGCCGCCTCGAACGCCGGCCATGATGAAATCCTCGCCCAAGCCGCCAAGCTCCTAGGCGACCACCAGATCGGCGGCACCGAAGACCTGCTCATTTCGCAGCTCTCCCACGCATCCAAGCGGGTCCGCTACTTCGCCGCCCAAAGCCTCGGCAAGCTCGCCCACGCCCCAGCCGCGACCGCCCTCCTGCAAGCCGCCCGCGAAAACGCCGACCAAGATCCCTACCTCAGCCACGCCATCGTCATGGGACTCGTCGGAGCCAAAAACATGCAGGCCCTCGTCGAAGCCGTGAACGACCCGTCAAAGGCCGCTCGCTTCGCCGCCCTCCTCGCGTATCGACGCCTTGGAGACGTCAACGTCGCCCGCTTCCTCCACGACAGCGACAAGGAAATCGTCTTCGAAGCCGCCCGCGCCATCAACGACACCCCCATCGAAGGCGCCTACCACTCGCTCGCCCAAGCCCTCGAGAGCCCCTTCGCCGACGACCCCATCCTCGCTATCCGGGCCCTCAACGCCCGCTTCCGCATCGGCGGAGCGGATAACGCCAACTTCCTCGCCGCCTACGCCGCCAACGAAACCAAGCCCGAAGCCCTGCGCATCGAAGCCATCACCCAACTCCAGTCCTGGCCCGAGCCGCTCCAGCGCGACCGCGTACTAGGCGTCTACCGACCGCTCGCCGCCCGCGACGCCCAAGTCGCGATCGACGCCTTCAAGGCCCAAGCCCCCAAGTTCTTCGCTTCGCAAAACGACGCCGTACAGATCGCCTTCCTCGAAGCCATCGACTCCCTAAACGTCGCCGGACTCGAAGACCAACTCTACGCCTTCGTCCAAAATCCAGCCGCCAACGGAGCCGCCCGGGCCGCCGCCTTCACCCTCTTCGGCAAACTCGACGACCCCCGCACCGACGAGCTCGTCATCGCCGCCAGCCAATCGAACGCCTCCGAGCTCCGCCTAGCGACCCTGCCCATCGTCACCGAACGCTCCCCCGAGCAAGCGAGGCTCACCCTCAGCCTCATGGCCCAGGGCAGCGTCGAAGAGCAACGCGTCGCCTACCAAACCCTCGCCGGCTCCCAGCAAAGCTTCGCCACCGAGCTGCTCGCGAAAAGCCTCCAACGCCTCGCCGAAGGAAACGTGCCCCACGCCGCCCAACTCGAGCTCATCCAAGCCACCAAGGAACACGCCTCCCCCATCGTCCAGCAAGCCTACCAAAAGTACCAGGCCAGCCTCGCCGCCGCCACCGATCCCACCGCCGCCTTCTCCTTCGCCCTCGAAGGCGGCGACGCCCGCGCCGGCCGCGGTGTCTTCTACAACAACCAGGTCATGGCCTGCGTTCGCTGCCACATCGTGAACGGCCCAGGCGACGCCGCCGGTCCCAACCTCACCGACATCGGCCTGCGCCTCGACCGACGCGAACTGCTCGAATCCATCGTCGCCCCCAACGCGGCCATCGCCGAAGGCTTCGACAACGTCATCCTCACCCTCGCCGACGGCAGCAGCGTCGCCGGCCTCGTCCAAGAGGAAAACGAACAAGGCCTCACCCTCAAGCTCGCCACCGGAGAAATCCAGAGCTACCCCAAAAGCCAGATCAAGAAACGCGACGCCATGCCCTCCAGCATGCCCGCCATCTTCGCTCCGCTGCTCTCCTCCAAAGACCTGCGCGACCTGGTCGAATACCTCGCCACCCGCAGAACCGACCCCTACTCCGAGCGAGCCACCCACGGCAAATAGCGAGCGTATCCAAATTCCCCCACAAAGGCGTCCTCCACCGAGGACGCCTTTTTCGTCCCCCCGCGCCACGCGGGGTACCCCTCGCCCCAATCACCCTCCCCATTTTGCAAATCCAAGGAACTCCGCTCAACGTACCCGATCCTAAACCGCTTATGACTCCCTCTCTTCGCCCCTACCTACTCTTGGGCGCGCTCGTCGCCCTCGCCTGCAACCTCTTCGCCGCCACCCGCGACGAACTCTGGCTCAAAGTCTCCGAAGCCGAGGCCAGCCGCCTCCCCCAAATCGCCCTCAACCACCTCGAGCCAATCATCCAAAGCGCCCTCGCCGACCAAGCCCACGCCGAAGCCATTAAGGCCATCGCCAAGAAGGTCGTCCTCGAAACCCAGATCCAAGGCGGACGCCCCGAGGAAAGCATCCCTCGCTTCCAAGCCGAACTCGACCGCGCCCCAGCCGAACTCCGCCCCATCCTCCAAACCCTCCTCGCCCACTCCTACTGGAACTATTTCCAACAAAACCGCTGGAGCTTCCTCCAACGCTCGCAAACCGCCGCCCCGCCCAGCGACGACTTCCAAACCTGGGACCTCTCCCGCATCCTCCACGAGATCGACGCCCGCTTCACCGCCGCCCTCTCCCACAAGGAATTCCTCCAAAACACCCCCATCGAGAGCTACGACGCATTCCTGACCGAAGGTGCCGCCCCCGTCGCCTTCCGCCCCACCCTCTACGACTTCGTCGTACACGAAGCCCTGTCCTTCTACCAAACCGGCGAACAAGGAGCCATCGCCGCCGAAAACCCGTTCCCACTCTCCGCCCAAAGCCCTCTCTTCGATCCCGCCCCCGCCTTCCTCGCCTGGTCGCCCGAGCCCCCCGAAAACGACTCGCCCGAGTTCAAAGCCATCCAGCTCTATCAAGACCTGCTCCGCTTCCACCAAAACGACCCCGACCCCAGCGCCTACATCGACGCCGACCTCGCCCGCATCACCTACGCCTTCAATGCCGCCACCGGCGAGCAGCGGGAGAGCCGCTACCAATCCGCCCTGGAAACCTTCATCGAGAACGCCGCCCGACACGAAATCTCCTCCCTCGCCCGCGCCCGCCTCGCCCAATTCCATTACCAATCCGGCGACGCCCTCACCGCCCACCGAATCGCCCAAACCGGCAAGACCGCCTTCCCCGAAAGCATCGGAGCCAACTTCTGCCACAACCTCATCCAAGAAATCGAAGCCAAATCCGCCCAGCTCTCCACCGAAGCGGTCTGGAACGCCCCTTATCCCACTCTCGAGCTCACCTACCGAAACCTCACCCGAGTCTACTTCCGCGCCATTCCCGCCGACTTCGAAGCCATCGCCCGCCAAGGATCCAACTACCGCCACTCCTTCGATCGCGAACACCTCCTCGACTCCAAACCAGTCCTCGAGTGGCAAGCCGAACTCCCGCCCACCGACGACTACAAGGAACGAACCGAATCCCTCGCCGCCCCCGAAACCCTTTCCCCCGGCTACTACCATATCGTCGCCAGCTTCGACCCCGACTTCTCCGAACACGAAAACCTGCTCTCTCAGGCCAACGTCTGGGTCAGCGAACTCGCCCTCGTCGTTCGCTCGGAGTTCGACGAAGACCGCTCCACCCAAGTCAACGGCTTCGTTCTCGACGCCCGCACCGGACGCCCCCTCGCAGGAGCCAAAGTCCGCATCTGGAACCAGACCCAGCAAGGCAACTACAAGCCAGGCGACCAAAGCGTCACCGACTCCGACGGCCGCTACTTCCTCAAGCAAGCCTCCCGCAGCTACCGCTACCTCGTCCACGCAAGCCACCAAGGCCAAGCCGTCGCGACCGACCAAAACAACTACAGCGCCCGCAGCAGGGCGATCCACAACAAGCCCACTCAAAAAACCGTCTTCTTCACCGACCGCTCCCTCTACCGCCCCGGCCAAACCGTCCACTACAAAGGCATCTGCATCGAATCCGACCGGGAGCAGCAACGCTACGCCACCCTAACCGACCAAAAAGTCACCGTCGTCTTTCTCGATCGCAACCGCCAGGAAATCGCCACCGCAACCCACCGCGCCAACAACTACGGCTCCTTCAGCGGAAGCTTCACCGCGCCCGATAGCGGGCTAAGCGGCAGCATGACCATCCGCACCCTCGAGGGCCCCCACGGATCTACCGTCCTCTCCGTCGAAGAATACAAACGCCCCCAATTCCAAGCGGAACTCCTCTCTCCCGAAGCCGCTCCCAAGCTCGGCGAAACCGTCAGCCTCACCGGCAAAGCCACCGCCTACACGGGCGCCGCCATCGGTGGGGCAAAGGTGGCCTGGCGCGTCGAACGCTCCGCCCGCGGTCCCATCTGGTGCTGGTGGTGGGAACCCCAGGGCAGCCAAGCCATCGCCCACGGCGAAACCGAAACCGCCGCCGACGGCAGCTTCGCCATCGAATTCCAAGCCGCTCCAGACCCCGCCATTTCCCGCGACTTCGAGCCCGTTTTCTCCTACACCGTCTACGCAGACGTGACCGACACCAATGGCGAAACCCGTTCCGCCCGCCTCGTCACCCGAGCCGGATACACCGCCCTGCAAGCCAGCCTCGCCCACGAGACCTGGCAAACCATCCAAGACCCCGTCGCCGTCACCCTCGATACCAGCTCCCTCGACGGCGATCCCCAGTCCGCCCGCGGCACCCTCACGGTCTACCATCTCGAACAACCGCAAACCGTACAGCGCTCCTCCCTCGCGCCCCCCCACCGCTGGTGGGATCCCATCGAGAAAGCGCCCCGCTTCGATCCCTCCAACCCTAGCAGCTGGGAAAAAGGCCAACGCCTTTCCAGCCACCGATTCCGAACCGGACCCGACGGCCAAGCCAAGCTCAGCCTCTCCCTCCCAGCCGGCCCTTACCGTCTCGAGCTCGCCACCAAAGACCGCTTCGGCCAAGACGTCACCGCCCTCTCCACCCTCACCGTCGTCGATCCCGACGCCGAACACTTCTCCATCAAGCTTCCCCAATTCCTCGAAGCTCCCACCTACACTTGCGAGCCAGGCCAAACCTTCTCCGCCCTCTGGGGCACCGGCTACTCCGAAGGCCAAGCCTACATCGAAATCCTCTCCCAAGGCCGCAGCCTGCAAAGCTATTGGAGCGAAACCGGCCACTCCCAAGCCCTTATCGAATTTCCCATCACCGAAGCGCACCGCGGCGGCATCACCCTGCGCACTACCTTCGTCCGGGAAAACCGATCCTACACCGAAACCAAACGTATCAACGTTCCTTGGACAAACAAACAGCTCGCCGTCAAATGGGAACGCTTCCGCTCCAAGCTCAAGCCCGGCGAAGCCGAAACCTGGACCGCCACCCTCTCCGGCCCCGACGCCGAACGCGCCGCTGCCGAAATGGTCGCCGGACTCTACGACGCCTCGCTCGATCAATACCGTACCCACAACTGGATACAAAGCTTCGCTAGCGAATTCCGCCACGAAGCATACTACCACAGCCCAAGCTTCGCCAACGAACTTCTCCCCCTTCACCACTTCGCCGGATACTGGAGCAGCGACTACCGTTCCCAGTCCTGGAGCCACCGCAGGCTTCCCCCTTGGCTCGCCTTTGGCTACCAACAGGACTTTTATCGCAGCCTCCCCCGCGCCGCCGTCAGCTCCGGCGCCAACGATGAGGTATTCGAACTGTCGTCCTTCTCCATCGAAGCCGCACCGGGCGAAGGATACCGCTCCACAAACACGCTCGCTGGCAGCCGTCTCCAGCAAGCTCGGCTGCCCGTCTCACTGGATGACGTCTCGGGTGACTCTGCGATGAAAATGGAGATCTCCGAACCTGCCGCCCCACCGCCAGCTCCAAACCTCAGCCAAGTTTCCGCTCGCAAGAACCTGAACGAAACCGCGTTTTTCTACCCGCACCTTTTGAGCGACGAAGAAGGTGTCGTGAAAATCCAGTTCACGATGCCGGAAGCTCTAACGCAATGGCGCTTCTTCGGCTTCGCTCACGACAACGAGCTCCGCTCCGGATTCCTCACCGACACCGCCGTGACCGCCAAGGATCTCATGGTACAGCCCAACCCGCCCCGCTTTTTGCGCGAAGGCGACGAAGTAGAGTTCACCGTCAAGGTCAGCAACCAATCCGAAAGCGAGCAAAGCGGCCAGGTACGCCTCAGTTTCGCCGACGCCGCCACCCTCGAGGCAGCAGATGCATCTCTCCAAAACTTGGATACAGACAAGAGCTTTACCATCCCCGCCAAAGAGTCTCGCACTTACTCTTGGCGACTAAAGGTCCCCGACGGGGCCCGCGTACTCACCTACAAAGCGGTTGGAGCAACCGAATCCCTGAGCGACGGCGAGGAGGGTTTCTTACCGGTATTGAGCCGCCGCGTACTCATCACCGAATCCCTGCCCCTGCCAATCCGCAACGAAGGAAGCAAACGATTCGACTTCGATAAACTTCTCGCGTCAGGAAATTCGGATACGCTTCAACACCAAAGCCTCACTGTGCAAATGGTATCCCAGCCAGCATGGTATGCGGTCCTAGCCTTGCCCTACCTCATGGAGTTCCCGCACGAATGCAGCGAGCAGCTGTTCAGTCGCTACTACGCCAACACGCTCGGTTCCCACATTGCCCAGTCCGATCCCACGATTCGCCGCATCTTCGAGCTCTGGAAAAACACCGCAGCCCTCGACAGCCCCCTTGAGAAAAACCAAGAGCTCAAATCGGTTCTTATCGAAGAAACGCCTTGGCTCAGAGACGCCCAATCCGAAAGCCAAGCCCGACGGCGCCTCGGCAACCTATTCGCCCCAAACCGACTCGCCGACGAATCCGCTCGGGCCCTGCAAAAGCTAGCCGAACGCCAGCTCGGCGACGGACGCTGGTCCTGGTTCCCCGGTGGCCGCGGCAGCGACTACATCACCCTCTACATCGCCACAGGCTTCGCCCGCCTCCGCCATCTCGGCGTCGAGATCGACATGGAACCGGCCATCCGCTCCCTCGAGGCTCTCGATCGCTGGATGCACGAACGCTATCAGGATATCCAAGAAAACTACGAAGATCCACAGGCGTATGTACCTGACCACTACATTGCCCTCTACCTCTACGGCCGCAGCTTTTATCTTCAGGACCAGCCTCTAGCGAACGCCCACCGCAAAGCCCTCGACTTTTTCCTCGACCGGGCTCGCGAACACTGGACCAAAGTTTCCAGCCGCCAAAGCGAAGCTCATCTCGCTCTTGCCCTGCAACGCTTCGGCGACAGCGATGTACCGTCAGCAATCTTGAAGTCTCTCAAGGAGCGCAGCGTTACCGACGAGGAACTCGGCATGTTCTGGCGCGACAGCGAAAGCCGAGGCTGGTGGTGGTACCACGCTCCCATCGAAACCCAAGCGCTGATGATAGAGGCCTTTGGCGAAGTCGCCGAAAACGCCGAAGACGTCGAGAACCTCAAGGTTTGGCTGCTCAAGCAAAAGCAGACCCAAAATTGGAAAACCACTAAAGCCACTGCAGATGCGGTCTACGCGTTGCTGCTGCGCGGACAAAACCTGCTCGCCAGCGACGCCCTCGTAGCCGTGAAACTAGGCGACACAACCATCGCCCCTGAAAACGTGGAGGCTGGCACTGGCTACTACGAGAAGCGCTTCCTCCGCCAAGAGGTCCAGCCCGAGATGGGACGCATCACTGTCACCAAGAGCGACGACGGCGTGAGTTGGGGCAGCGTCCACTGGCAATATCTCGAAGACATGAGCAAGGTCACGCCCCACGAAGGCACGCCGCTCACCTTGAAAAAGACTTTATTCGTAAAGCAGAACACTGCTCGAGGTCCGGTGCTGAAGGCGGTCGACGGACCTCTCTCTGTGGGCGACGAACTTGTAGTTCGCCTCGAACTACGCAGCGACCGCGACATGGAGTATTTACATCTCAAAGACCAGCGCGGCAGCGGCACCGAACCCGTCAATGTGCTGAGCGGCTACCGCTACCAAGACCGCCTCGGCTATTACGAGAGCACGCGAGACACCGCCAGCCACTTCTTTATCGATTACCTCCCCAAAGGGACCTACGTATTCGAGTATTCCACGCGAGTGCAGCTAAAAGGCAGCTACCAAAGCGGCATTGCCGAAATCCAGTGCATGTACGCGCCCGAATTCAACAGCCATTCAGAGAGCCAAATGCTAAAGGTCGAGTAAACCAATCTAGGTCGGGATAACTTTCACTGCGGGGCGCTTCCGAAAACCTGAGAGCGGAGTCCCCGCAGGCAGTTCAAGCCGCTCCAATCGGATCCTTTCAATTCTCGAGGTCCGGCCCTAGCTCTTTGCCTATTCGCCGGAGGCATGGTTGACTCCAAGCATTTTTGGACAAACTCCTTAGATCCCAGAACGGCGCCATCCGAGAAATAGCGGATACGACAACGCAGAGCCTCTTCGCGACTCACTTTGCCGCCCTCGCTCATCACTTGAGCGACCTTGCCAGGGCTTACGGAAGCTCCCTGTCCTGATGCTGGAGAGCTTTGCCCCTTTCCGAAGAGGACGATCCGGTAAATGGATACATTTGAAGCCCAGGCGCCACGGTGTCCGAAGAGGGATGCGATTCCCCGTCGCGCGAGCGAGTGG
Source organism: Pelagicoccus sp. SDUM812005 (assembly GCF_031127875.1). Taxonomy (GTDB): domain Bacteria; phylum Verrucomicrobiota; class Verrucomicrobiia; order Opitutales; family Opitutaceae; genus Pelagicoccus. The sequence goes on from NZ_JARXIA010000012.1 coordinate 78,452, forward strand.
CCACCCATCGCTTCCGCATAGCCGCAGTAGCGGTAATCGGCAGGATCCGAAACGAGCCCTGCCCGGACGGGGTTCAAGTCGATGTAGGCAGCCACGGTACTCAACGCCATCGACTCGTCCTCGATCAAAACGCTCTTGAAGCGCTCCGCCCACAAGGTCCCCAACCGCCCATGGTTGCGATTGTACCAAATCGAGAAGCGTTGCTTCAGCTCCTTCATAAACTGCGACAGATCTCCCATTCGGGTAACCAACTGGGATCGGAATCGTTCACGTTCGTCCGCTTCCGAAGAAGAGAGCCCCTCGGCAAATGCAGCCGCTTTTTCCGGGGCGTAGATACGCTTCACTCTGCGACTCAGTTCAGAATTAGGGATACGAGCGAGCGAAGACGGAGGTGGGACTCGGATCAAGAGGTGCACATGGTTCGACATGATACAGTAGGTGAGAATCTCCACCCCGCAAAAATCGGCGACTTTCCAGATCTGGTTCCGCAGGACTTCCTTTTCCCGCTCTCCTTCCAAAAGGAACTCAGCGCCGACGATCCTGCTGATGCAGTGATAAACAGCGCTCGCATCCGTCACCTTAATCCTCCGCGTCCTCATAACTAGATTCAGATGGCCCAAAACCACCTCAAAGTCCACACATAAATAGCCTGTCCCTATTTTGAGAGCGTAAGCTTTCGGATGGGACCAACGGCTTGCTTGCCTGGAGAAGCGCCTCGCTTGTTGCTGTTGACCCATCGCGCCTCATCCGCCTTGCTCCCCTCCGAGCAGAGGCGCACTCGCGTACTCCCAATCGATCCCGTCAATGATCCAAGCCTTCACTAAACGACTGAAGAACGATGCCAGCGCCCAGCTGGCATTCACCGCCGAGACTACACCAGCCGAGAAGCTAGCCGCCCTCAAAGGCTTCCTCAAATCCGGGACCGAAGCCATCCTCGCGGAACACCGAAACGGCGCCCCTGGACTCGAAGTCGGCAAGGCCCGGTCCTTGATGATCGACACCCTGATCTCAAACCTCGCCGAACCCGCCATCGAAGGCGTGCAAAAACTCTCCAGCAAGTCCGACCTAGCCGTCTCGGTCGTCGCCCTCGGCGGATACGGCCGCGAGGAGCTCTGTCCGCTGAGCGACATCGACATCATGTTCCTGTATCCGTCAGAGACAGACAGCAAGCTGCTCGAAAAAGCCCAGGAATTGCTCGTCCAAGAAGTTCTCTATCCGCTCTGGGACGCCGGACTCAAAGTCGGCCACTCGACCCGCACCGTCGACGAAGCCTTCAAGGAAGCCAAAGCCGATATCCAAACCAAAACCGCCTTGCTCGAAGCTCGCCGCATCTGCGGCTCCGCCCCACTCTTCGAAGGTTTCCAAACCTCCTACCACCTCTTCTACCGCAAGGACGACCCCAAGGAGTACATCAAGCAACGCCTCGACGACCAGCGGAGCCGCCGCGCCAAGTTCGGCGGTTCCATCTACATGCAGGAGCCGGATATCAAGAGCGGCGTCGGCGGCCTGCGCGACTACCACAACACCCTCTGGATGGCCCAAGTCCGCCTCAACCTCAAGGACATGGCCGGCCTCGTCCCCCTCAACTACCTCAGCAAGCAAGAGCTCGAAGACATCCGCGCCGCCTACGAATTCCTCATCCGCGTGCGCAACGAGCTCCATTTCCGCGTCAAGCGTCCGACCGACCTGCTCTCCCTCGAACTCCAGCCCAAGGTCGCCTACCGCCTCGGCTACAAGCAACGCGACATCCTCGAACGCGTCGAGAGCTTCATGCGCGACTACTACAAGCAGGCCCAGATCATCTTCCGCGTATCCAAGAACATAGAGAAACGCCTCGCCCTCTCCTCCTCCAAGAAGGAAAGCAAAAGTCCGCTCGAGTCCGTCAAAAGCTTCCTGCTGGCCCGCCGCAAGGAACGCGTCAAGAAAGTCGACGGCTTCCTCATACGAGGCCAGGAAATCACCTTCGAGGAAAACACCGTCTTCGCCGAAGAACCGACCCGGCTCATTCGCATTTTCCGCCACAGCCAGCAGCACGGAGTCGAGATAGATTTTGAGCTCAATGCTCTAATTCGAGCATCCCTCGACCTCATCGACGACACCGTACGCCAATCCGCCGAGGCCAACCTCAGCTTCCGCACCATCATGCAGGAGGCCGGCAACGTCTACCCTACCCTCAACGAGATGCACGAGCTCGGCGTGCTCGGAGCCTTCATCCCGGAGTGGGGAAAGCTCACCTGCCTCGTACAACATGAATACTACCATCGCTACACCGCCGACGTGCATACCCTTCATACCATCAGGGAACTCGATGAAATATTTTCAAACCCAAGCGGCATCTACAAATCCTACCGCGAGGCCCTCCACGAGCTGCGCTTGCCCAACCTGACCTACCTCATCCTCCTCCTCCACGATATCGGCAAAGCCCGCGGCATCAGGAACCATGCCGAAAACGGCGTCGATATCGCAGAGCCCATCCTCGACCGCCTGCAAATCGACGAAGAAAATAAGGCCTCCGTACGATTTATTATCAAGAACCACCTACAAATGGCGCGATTTTGGCAGAGGTTCGATATTGATGATCCAGACACCGCAAAAGCGTTTGCCGAACAAGTCGAGTCGCCGGAACTCCTGCGCCTCCTCTACGTGCATACCTTCTGCGACGCCAAAGGCACCGCCGCCGGACTCTGGAACCAGTACAAGGACACCCTGCACCGCACCCTCTATCGCCGCGCCCTCGACGTCTTCAAGGCGGAAGGCAAGCTGGACCAGCAATTCGAGCAGCACAAGAAGATGACCCAACAAGAACTGCTCTCCATCGACATCGAAGGCGTCGGTTCCGAAGAGGTCGACGCCCACTTCAAGCTCCTACCCGACCGCTACTTCATCAACACTTCCAAGGAAGAGATCATCAAGCACATCCAGATGATCAACGAGCTCATCAAGGCCATCGCCGGAGCCGACTCCATCGGAGCCCTCAAGCCCGTCATCGACTGGAAGCAGGACCTCAACCGCTCCCTCACCGTCGTCAACATCGTCACCTGGGACCGCGCCGGACTCTTCCACAAGCTCGCCGGCGCCCTCAATATCGCCGGCTACTCCATCCTCTCCGCCAAGGCCATTTCGCGCGACGACCATATCGCCATCGATACCTTCTACGTCACCGAAAGCGGACGCGGCCCCTCCGATCCGGAAAAGGCCAAGCAAGCCTTCGCCAACGCCGTCAAGGACGCCCTCGTATCCAACGAGGACCTCTACCCGCGCATCCTCGAGATCGTGCGCAAGGAAGCCGCCGACATCTTCAGCAAAAGCGACGACAACCCGCTCGCCGAATCCTTCGAGCCGCAAGTCGACGTCTACCACGAGCTCTCCCTCCAACGCACCATCCTCGAAGTCCAAGCCCCCGACCACCTCGGACTGCTCTACCAAATCTCACACCAGATTTCCAAACACGGCTTCGACATCACCTTCGCCCGCATCAATACCGAACGCGGCATCGCCATCGACACCCTCTACCTCACCGAGGTGGAACCGGGCGAAGACTCCGACGGCGAAAAGCTCATGGAGCTGCGCGACAGCCTTACCAAAGTACTCGTCGCGAACATCAAGCCCGCCACCTGACCCGCTCGCCACGCGAGCTCCGGCTAGCCATCAAAAAGGCACGCCCCATTACAAGGCGTGCCCAAATTTAGAATGCAGCGATTGTTCGAATCCCCTAGGATTCCTCCACCTCCGCGCCCAGTTCGCTCAAACGCTTGAGCATATCCTCCGGCGACTGCGCTTTTTCGAACGCGTCCCGCGCCGTAATGAGCCCTTGGTTGTACAAGCTCAACAGGTGCGTATCCATAGGGATCATGCCAAGAGCCGCGCCAGTCTGGATATCGGAATTGATGCGGTAGGTTTTGTTGTCGCGAATCAAAGCGCTGATCGAAGTCGTCGTAACCATGATCTCGAGACCCGCCACGCGACCGCCGCCGATCTTCTTGCAGAGCACCTGCGAGATGACGCCCACGATCGAAGACGCAAGCTGCGTACGGATCATCTCCTTCATGTTCGCCGGAAACGCGTCCACGATACGGTCGATCGTCTTCGCCGCGCTGTTCGTATGCAAAGTGCCAAAAACCAAGTGACCCGTCTCCGCCGCGCTGATGGCCGCTTCGATCGTTTCCAAATCTCGCATTTCACCGACCAGAATCACGTCCGGATCCTGACGCAAGGCGCTGCGGATAGCGCCCGAAAACGAATCCACGTCCACCCCGACCTCACGCTGGGTCACGATACATTTCTTATGATCGTGGTAATATTCGATCGGGTCCTCAATTGTAATGATATGGCCACTACGCCGCTCGTTGATGTAATTCACCATCGAAGCAAGGGTCGTACTCTTGCCCGACCCCGTAGGGCCCGTCACCAAAATCAAGCCGCGCGGACGATACAGCAAGTCGCGGATCTTGTCCGGAATGCCGATCTTATCGAGCGGGATAAAGTCGGCCGGAATCAAACGAAGCACCATTCCATAGGTCCCCTTCGCCCGCATCACGCTCACGCGAAAACGCGCCCGGTCGAGATAGGCGAAGCCAAAGTCCGCCCCGCCCGTCGTCTTCACCGACTGGATGTACGAGTCCGGAGTGATGGACTGCATCAGCTTCTCCGTATCCGACGGCGTCAAGTCCGGGCCATCGACCGAAACCATCTCGCCGTGCAAACGAATCGTCGGCGGACGGCCCACTTGGATATGCAAGTCAGAGGCCCCCTCGTCGAAGACCAATTCCAGCAGCTCGTTCATCTCGTAACTCATATAGAAGCAGTATCGTCCAAAACCGCTCCCACCTGAGCTCCGCAAGGCAACGAATCTCCCCTACAAAGATCCACGTAGCCGCAAATTCTTCCCGCATTTCGAGCGCTCGACTTCAAAGCGCCACTCACCCAAGCCCAGCCCTAGGCGAAAGTCGGCTCGTCCACCGTTACCGACAGCACTTCCTCCACCGTCGTCATGCCGGCCATCACCTTGCGCACTCCATCCTCGCGCATGGAACGCATCCCCAACTGACGCGACAAGGAACGCAGCTGGGCCGAAGTCCCGTTCGAATAGATCAAACGCTCCACCTCCTCGTTCACGTTAAAAATCTCAAAAACCCCTATTCGTCCCCGAAACCCTTGCTCGTGGCACTCGGCGCAACCGTTTCCCCTCATGAAGGTCGCCGCCCGGGCGTTCACCGGATCCAAGCCTACCGCATGGATCTCCCGCAGGCTCGGCTCGTAACGCTCCCGACAGCTCGGGCAAATCTTCCTCACCAGTCGCTGGGCTAAGGCCGCCCGCAAGGAAGTAGCTACCAGATAGGGCTTTACGCCGATATCCACCAAACGCGTAACCGCCGACGGCGCATCGTTCGTGTGCAAGGTGCTGAAGACCATGTGCCCGGTCAGCGAAGCGTTGATCGCGATCTCCGCCGTCTCCAGATCGCGAATTTCCCCCACCATGATAATGTTGGGAGCCTGGCGAAGGATCGCCTTCAAGGCCGCCGAAAAGCTCATCCCGATTTCCTTCTTCACCGGAACCTGATTGATTCCCGGCATCTGGTACTCGATCGGGTCCTCCACCGTGATGATCTTGCGGTCCGGCTTGTTGAGGAAGTGCAAACAACTGTAGAGCGTAGTCGTCTTGCCCGAGCCCGTCGGCCCCGTGACCAGCAACATCCCGTCCGGCATGGTGATCATTCGCTCGTACACCTCCTGGTCGTCCGGCAAAAAGCCAAGCTCCGGCAAGCCCAGCATCAGCCCCGACTTGTCCAAGATACGCATCACAATGCTCTCGCCGTAGGCGGTCGGCAGGGTCGAGACGCGCAAATCGTATTCCGTCCCCTCCACCTTCACCTGGATTCGCCCATCCTGCGGCAGACGCTTCTCGGCGATGCTCATCTTCCCCATCACCTTGATGCGCGAGATCACCGGCAACTGCAGGCGCTGCGGCGGCGGATTCGGAATCTCCTGCAAGGTACCGTCCACCCGAAAGCGAACCCGGAAACGATTTTCCAAAGGTTCGAAGTGGATGTCCGAGGCCCGCATGCGGATCGCGTCCGAAATGATCACCTGTACCAGACGGATAATCGGGGCGTCGTCCTCGCCCGTCATCGTGGTCGATATCTCCACCCCCGCGTCCGCGACCTGAACCTCGTCGGCCAACTTCCGCTCCTCCTGGCTCAAGCGAGCCGAAGCCGTCAAATGCGAGTCGAGGTAGGAGGCGTCGATCGCGATCTCCACATCCTCCTCCATCGCCAGCACCGGAATCACCTGCTTGCCCAAAAGGTGGGAAAGCGTGTCCAGCTCCTGCAAAGGATCCGAGATGGCCACCTTCAACCGGTCTCGTCCACCCGACAACGGAAACACTTGGAAGCGCCGGGCCAGAGACTCCTCCAAAAGCTCGCGGGCGTTGTTCGGCCAAGGAGCGTCCGCCAAATCGATCGATTCGAGCGCGAATTCCTTGGCCAACTCCCGAACCACTACCCGGCGTTCCGTATAGCCTTTCGAGAAAATCGCCTCCACCAACGCCTCGTCCCCGGCCCGCGGCAAAGCCGCTCGCAACGCGTGTAGTTGCTCCTCGGACACAAGTCCGCGCGATTCCACGACTTGAAGGATAAGCGACGCGTCAGCCATAACGGATACCAGCAAAACCCAAGCCCCCAATTCCCGCCAGACAAATAAAAGGACGGGCGAAGCGAACTCGCTCTCGGAATAGCCTTGCCGCGACCGGACTCCTGTGCCCCCACTGCGGACGCAGGCTAGGCTGAAGATCCGAGCTGCGGCACGAAAAAGGCGAGGCAGTCCTACGACCGCCTCGCCCCCATAAAATAAACGTTTCGACGCTCGCTACTTCAGCGACATCAAGAACTCGATGTTGTTCTTGGTCACCTTCAGGCGCTTGATCAGCATCTCCATCGCTTCCACGCCCGGCACGCCCTGCATCACGCGGCGCAGGCCGTAGACCTTCTCCATCTCCTGCGGGTGGTAAAGCAGCTCTTCTTTACGGGTGCCGCTGCGCTCGAAGTTGATAGCAGGGAAAATGCGCTTGTTGATGAGATCGCGGTCGAGGTGGATTTCCATGTTACCGGTGCCCTTGAACTCCTCAAAAATAACTTCGTCCATCTTGCTTCCTGTATCCACCAAAGCAGTACCCATGATCGTAAGCGTGCCGCCATCTTCGATGTTGCGAGCGGAACCAAAGAAACGCTTCGGCTTCTGCATCGCGGTGGCTTCGATACCGCCCGACATGATCTTTCCGCTATTGCTGGCCAACGCATTGTAAGCGCGAGCCAGACGGGTGATCGAATCGAGCAGGATGACGACATCCTTGCCCTTCTCCACCATGCGGCGGGCCTTCTCGCAAACCATCTCCGCGCAATGCACGTGGCTGGTCGGCGTCTCGTCGAAGGTCGAGCTGATCACTTCGCCCTTAACCCGGCGCTTGAAATCGGTCACTTCTTCCGGACGCTCGTCGATCAGCAAAACAATCAAGTGAGCATTCGGCCAATTCTCCTGGATCGAGTTGGCAAGCCCTTGCAACAAGATCGTCTTACCCGTACGCGGCGGCGCCACGATCAGGCCACGCTGGCCGAAACCGATCGGCGTCAGCAGGTCGAAGGCGCGCATGGATACGTCCTTCTTGCTGTTGCCCGGATCCGGAGTCTCGAGCACCAGCCGCTCGGTCGGGTAGTAGGGAATCAAATCCTCGAACGGAGTGATCTTGGCCAGCTCGACAGGATCCTCGCCCATGGCAGAGACGATCTTCAAAGCAGCCGGGCAACGTTCGCCCTCTTCTGGAGCAACCGCCAAAACCTCCACTTCATGTCCACGCTGCAACCCGTATTCACGGATCAACGACGCCGGCACGTAAACGCTTTCGGGCTTCAGCTGGTAGTTGCTAACCTGATGGACCACATAGCCGTGACCATCGTCGCTTGTATCCAAAAATCCAGTATCCTTGAAAACCTTCTTACCTTCGCGAGCGAACTTGTAGAGCGCTTCGATCGCCTGCTTGCGGCTGGACTTCGGCTCGAGCTCGGCGCCCAAGGCCCGAACTTCCGCTCCCATCGGCTCGACCTTCAGCTCGTAGAGGGAGGTCAAATCGATCGGTTCGGTTCCATCGAGCTCCGCCAGGATCGCCTCGCAGGCCTCCTTGTTCGGGAAGCGGGCCGAGGCTGGCAATTCGCCTTCGATGTGGTCGCGCTCCGACGGAGGCGGCGGCTGGCGCCATCCGCCTTGCTGCTTGCCGCCCTGCTGATTGCGGTTGCCCTTCTGGTGCTTCCCGTGCTTGCCGCCGTGCTGGTTGTTGCGGTCGCCGCCTTGATGGTCGCCCTTCTTGTTCTTGTTAAACTTGCCACCCTTTTGGTTGCGCTGGTTGCGATCGCCGCGGTCGTTGCGCTGCTGGCGATCGTTGCGCTGGTTGCGGTCGCTGTTGTCGGAACGCTCGCGCTCATCGGACTTGTCCGCGCCATCCTGCTTGGCCGATTCACTGTCGCCGGCAGGCTTGGGACCCTCGTCCGCCACCACCTTCTTGCGCTCGGATGGAGCATCCTTGGCATCGGGAACGACCTCGACCGTCTCCTTGCCCTCGGAGTGGGAACCCCGCCCCTTGAAGTCCGCCGGGCGAAACTCGTTGTCGCTCGGCTTGGCCGGAGCGGCTTTGACGGGAGCTGGCTCTGCGTCCTTGCGAACGGTCTCCTTCTCGACAGGCGCCGGCGCCTCCTCCTTGGAAACGGGGGCTGCTGCCTCCGCCTCGGTCGCCTTCTTGGCTACCTTCCGGGCCACTTTCTTGGCGGCTTTCTTGGCCACCTTCTTCGTGGCCTTCTTGGCGGCCTTTTTCGCTACCTTCTTGGTCGCCTTCTTGGCAGCCTTGCGGGGCAGGTCATCGAAACCGTAATCGAGCGGCAGTCCGCCATCGTTGGTAAAGTCAGAGTCACTAGACATATCGAAATGCTTCTAGAGTGGGAAAGGGATCTTATGTTCCCGGAATGCCGGCCACATCAGCCTGACATTCAAAAAGTTACACGCTATTGGTTTTGGAGGTTTTTGATATTCGAGATCAGGAGGTCAACCTGCTCAGTGAGGAATTCGAGGCTGCCATCATTCAACAAGACGAAGTCCGCAAGCTCAGCTTTTTCGGACACCGGCATCTGCCGCTTCATACGGGCCAGGGCTTGAGTTCGATTCATTCCTCTCTGCTCAAGACGCTCGACCTGCGTTTGCGGATCAGAGAACACGCATATCGTAAGATCAACGTTTTTCTGAAGGTTTTTTTCGAAAAGCAAAGGGATCTCAACCAGCCAATCTCCACCGGATTCCGCCGCCTTTTCCCAGGTGGATCTCACCTTCGGATGCAGTATCGCCTCCAGGCTCCCTAGCAGCTCCGCATCCCCAAAAACGCGCTGCCCTACCGCCGCCCGGTCGATCCCGCCTTCGGGAGAACGCACCGACTCGCCCAAGAGGGCCACCACCTCCGCAATCGTCTCCTCGTCCTTGGCCAACAAGTCGTGCACGATCGCGTCCGCGTCGATGGTCGAAAAGCCTCGCTCCCGAAACAACCTCGAAACCGTCGACTTCCCGCAGCCAATTCCTCCTGTCAGCCCTATCTTCATCGCTACAAGTCCCATAACCCAAGTCGTCCCGCATACAACCCCCAAATCCGCCGCCAAGTGAAGCTTGGCATTCCCGCCTCTCCCCGCATTCTCACCTAGGTCAATGGCTAGCCGATCCACAGTTCCCGCCGCCCTCTCCATCGCCGGTTCCGACTCTGGCGCAAACGCCGGCATCCAGGCCGACCTGCTCTCCTTCGCCGCCAACGGCGTGTACGGCACCACCGCCATCACCTGCCTCACCGCCCAAAACCCGACCGGCGTTTCCGCCATCCAAGCCGCGGAAGCGGACTTCGTCGAAGCACAGATCGACCAGGTCCTGCGCTACTACCCCGTCAAAGCCATCAAAACGGGCATGCTCTTCAACCGGGAAATCATCCTCGCCGTCGCCCGCCGGCTCAAAAAAGCCCCACTCATCCCCCTCGTCATCGATCCCGTCTCCGTCGCCACCAGCGGACACGCCCTCCTGCAGGAAGACGCCCTCGAAGCCCTCAAGCTCCACCTGCTGCCCCTCGCCACCGTCCTCACCCCCAATCTCGACGAAGCCAAGCTCCTCCTCAACCGGCAGATCTCAAATCCCGCAGAAATGCGCGAAGCCGCCCTCGACCTAGCCAGAGCCTACCAGGCGACCGTCCTGCTCAAGGGCGGACATCTCCCGGGCGACAACTTGGTCGACGTCGTAGCCAGCCCGGACGGCCAAAGCCAGAGATTCAACCAAAATCGTATCCTAGATATCGATACACACGGCAGCGGCTGCACCCTCAGCGCCGCCATCGCCGCGCAGATAGCCCGAGGAAACTCCATTCCCAACTCAATCTCCATCGCCCGAAGCTACCTTCGCCAAGGCATGGAAAATCCCATAAAGCTCCCCCAATCCCCCTTCATCAACCACCTCCCCTAGAATGCCCCAAGCCACCAAGCCGCGCCGCGTACCGCTGCTTTGGATACTGTTACCCTACGCCCTCGGAATCGGCATCGCCCGTTTCCTTCCGCTTCCCAACCCGTGGATCCTCCTCAGCGCCTCCGCCTTGGGACTGGGTTTCGCTAACCATGCCGCCAAGGATTACAACAAACGCTGGCACCTCGCCCTCGTTCCCTCCGTCGCCCTGCTCGGCGCCGCCCGCTTCCTCGACCTCCATCTCGACCCGCAGGACCAGATCGCTCACATCCCGCGCGAAGCCGCTCTCCAGCTGGAAATCGACACCCTCTTCAACGCTACCGATCCCGACACCGCCCTCGGCATCGCTCGCGTAGTTGTCGCTCCGATACAACAGAGCGAGCTCAGCGGATTAAGAATCTTCTTCTTTCTCGATACCGATTCCCTCGCTGACTACCCCCGAGAAGGGGAACGCTTTTCCGCGCTCGGTGTCATCCGGCCCCTGCCCTCCTACTCCCAGGGCGACCGCTTCGACTCCTACCTCCGCAACCAAGGAATCTCCCACGCCTACAAGCAAGGTTTCCTCCAAGCGAAGACCGCTTCCGCCGCCGGCCTTTCCAAGCTGACGAACCGAATAAAGGAGAAATTCGCCGACGCCCTCTCCCAGAACAAACGCCCCCATAGCCCCCTCACCGGCGCCTACAAAGGCCTCATGCTCGGACAAAAAAGCGAGCTCACCCCCGAACAAAAGCAGCTCTTCCTCGCCAACGGGACCATGCACCTCTTCGCCATCAGCGGCCTGCATATCGGAGTTATCGCCATCTGCCTCCACCAACTGCTCTCCCTGCTGCGCCTCAAGAGCGGCGTCCGAGCCCTCGCAGCTCTCAGCGCCATCGCCTGCTTCGTACTCGTCACCGGCGGTTCCGCATCCTCCTGGCGGGCCCTGCTCATGGTCGCATGCTTCTACCTAACGAGTTTTGGATACAAACAAGCCTCCCCCATCAACGCGCTCGCCCTTTCCGCCCTGATCTACCTGCTGCTCCTACCCGGCCAGCTGTTCCAAGCCGGCTTCCAAATGTCATACCTCACGGTCAGCGCCATCCTCCTGTTCGGACTCCCACTCGGAAAAACGCTCAACGAACTCCTCCCCCTCTTCTCCGACCGACCGCACGCCATCCTCAACACTTTCCAGCGAGTTATTGTCGCCTCCAAAAAGTGGATACTTGATGCTCTAGGCGTCAGCACAGCGGCCTTCCTGATTTCCGCCCTGCTAGGGATCTACTACTTTCAAATACTTCCCAGCTACGGAATCCTCATAAACCTCGTCGCCCTCCCCATCGCATCCCTCGCCATCATAGCTGGATTCCTCTCCCTGCTTCTCTCGCCCCTAATCGCATGGATTCCCATCAGCGCGCTCTTCAACAACGCCGCTCTCTTCTTGATCCAGATCATCCACACCTTCCTCGAACTCACCAGCAAGCTTCCCGCAGCCAGCATCGCAACCCCTGCCGTCCCTGCCCCTTGGGCAGCGATCGCCCTGCTTACTTCGCTATGCCTCGTCAGCGTCGCCTACTCCCAGGCGGAGCCGCAGAAGGCCCGCCTCTGGCAGGCCTGCGTCCTGGTCGGCTGCGCCGCTTGGATCTTCCTCCTGCCAGCGCTCTGAGGAAAGCAGCAGGCCAGCGCGTCGCCAGAGCCACGCGCACCGCTCTAATTCCATTGACCTGGAAGCCGATCCACCTACTGCATAAAGCCTATGAAATCCGCCTACGAACTCGCCATGGAACGCCTCGCCGCCAGCGACGGCGACCGCAAAGTCGTCACCGAGGAGCAAAAGGCCAAGCTCGCGGAAATCGACGAAAAGTACCGTGCCAAGATCGCCGAGCGCGAAGTCTTCCTGAAGCCCAAGCTCGCCGCCGCCCAAGCCAGCGGCAACTTCTCCGAAGCCGAAGACCTGCGCAAGCAGATCGCCCACGAACGAGCCCGCCTCGAGGAAGAACGCGAAGCCAAGAAAGACGCCATCCGCAACGAAGGCTAGCTTCCAGCCCCGCCTCAGTCTCGCGGCGATTCCGCAGCTGGAACGGTCGCCTCGGGTACTTCGACCTTCGTCGCCTTTTCAGAAGACTTGGCCTTCGCCTGCTTCGTCGGCACCGGTATCACCTTCGCGGCCTCAGCCTTGGGCTGCTCGATGGACGGCGCCACCGGCTTCACCGCGACGGTGGCCATTCGAGGCTCCACGACCTTGCTCTCCTTCTTCCTAAACCACAGGAAGCGCTTCTTCTTTACCTTCTTCTCGACGATCTTGGCGTGCTTGAACTTCGTCTCGCTCGCCTTGACGACCTTCGCCGGCATGACTTTCTCCTGGTCCTTCGCCGCTGGGGAGTCCGTAGGCAGGACTGCCAAGCCTGCCCAGCAAACGACGAACGCCCAGATGCGAAAGCCTCTCATCACTCCGGCTCCGCCGTCCCTTCGACCACCCATTCGCGGGCGTCCGGGACCTGCTTGTAGAATTCCGCCAAGGCCTTGCTCAAGTGCTCCGCATAGCGGTAGTGGGCGCCCAAGCCAGTACGAAGCTCCGCTTCGTAGATGAACTTGTCCGCATGGGTCGAATGCTCGAAGGGCGTCTGGCTGCCGAGCATCAAGCCGTAGAGGTACGCGGGTTCGCCGCGATCCATGAGCTTGGCGAGCAGCGCCTTCTGGCGCTCCAAAAAGGGACGGTAGGCTTCACGATCCGTTTCGGGCGCGAGATAGAAGCCGGCCTGGATACACGGCGTGTAGCGATGACCCGTACGGTGACGGTTCAAGTCGCGCAGTTCCGCGATCGCCATGTTGTTCCACGCGAAGGAAACCCGCATGCGCCGGATCGCCGTCCCGCAGTAGCCGTATCGATTCGCTCGATACTTCAGGGCGTTTCCGATGGACTGGTTTTCCGAAAGGAACGGCGGCATGCTGTTATCGACATTTACCCAAACTTCGTCTTCGAGGTTTTCGATGGACAAGCGGGTCTTGAGCAAATCCAGGCTGCGGTTGTGCTCGGCGAGCGCTTGCTTCTGGAAAGACTTTTCCGCCTTGCTGTGCTTGACGAGACGAGGAGCGAACTTGGCGACTTCAGCGCGTATCAGCTCCGCAACTACCTGAGCTTCCTTCTGAGGGAGCGAGGCGACATGCTTGATGGTCTGGGCCCACATGCGAGCCGACATCACCAGCGCCAGATTCGTCTTGGTCGCGAGCGGGATGAAGTAGCGAGCCCGGTCCAGGGCAAAATTCTTGCGCATGCGAGCCAACACCTTCTCCGGAGTCCCTTCCGGGGCTCGCACCACGCTGGAATCCGCCTCGGCCACCTTGTCCAAGCGGTCGTACTCCTTGTTGTAGCAATCGAAGCCTTCGCTGATGACCGAGAGCCATTCTTCCGCAAGGTCCATCGGCATGCCGATCTCGTCCGGAGTCGGGATGTTCTGCGGGTCCATGGCGATATAGCGGGTGCTGGACTCCTGCCCATCGCACATCTGCGACACCTCGAACAGCTTGAAAGCGAGCCACATGGAAACGTCGTCGATCGCGACCGCGATTCCTCCCGTCAAACCGCCAATCGAAGCGTGCCCGTAGTCCACGAACTTGAGGATGCGGTCGATCGACTTGTCGGCGTTCTTGAGGTCCACCTTCGACATGATCGTATCGATGCCTTCGTTGCTGCGGGAGTAACGAGCGAGGACGGAAGCGAGGAGCTCAGGAGTAACCTGGGCTTCATTGGCAGCAGTTTCAGGGGGTACGATCGCGAGACCAGTAACTTTCATTCAAAAAAAGGTGCGGTTTGGGGACGTCAAAAGTTGGTAAACTGAAGCAATATCCCAAGGTTGCCAGTACAAAGAGAATAGCAATAAAGCCCGCCATTTTGGGACGAGCTTCATTCATCGAATCAGCAGCGCATCATGAACGCGACTACTGGCCGGAAAGCCAAGAACCGAGCGGTCCCTGGAAAAAGCCGAGGACCACGGATCCCGCGATCGCGACCACGATGGTCAGCTTTCCGAGACCAGTAAGGGTAGCTCCCGGAAGCGCCGGAGCCGCTTCGGCTTCCTCGTCCTCGTCGGTGAAGCGCCAGACCTCGAAGAAGGCTGCCTTGATCACGCCGAAATAGTAGTAGATCGAGATCACCACGCCCACGATTCCCACGCCCAGCAACACGTAGAGCTCTGCCTTGAAGGCGGCCACGAAGATGAGGAACTTACCGATGAATCCGGCGAGCGGCGGAATGCCCGCCAACGAACCGATGCCGATCGCCAAAGCAATTCCCAGGAAACCGTTTCGCTTCGCCATGTCGCCAAGGTCGTCCAGCTCGAGGTCGGAGTCCCACACCTTGGGCAAATGGGCGAAGACGGCGAACACCGCCATGGAACCGAGCAAGTAAGCGAAAAGGTAGAAGAGCACCCAATTGGTCGCCTGCGGCACCGCTTGGGCCGCGATCACGCCGATGAGCAAGAAACCTGCGTGCGAAACGCCGGACAGGCCGATGAGCCGCTTGAGGTTGCGCTGCGTCAGGGCCGCGAAGTTTCCGAAAAGAATGGTCAGGGCCGCGATTCCCGTAAGCACCGGAACCAACACTGAGGAAAGCGGGGCGAAGGTCTTAACCAGCGTCAACAGCACCGCGAAGCCGGCCGCCTTCGACGAAACCGCCAAGAACGCGGTCGTGGAAACCGGGGCGCCTTGGTAGACGTCGGGAATCCAGATCTGGAAAGGAAAGGCGCCGATCTTGAAAGCTACGCCGGAGATCACCAGCAGCATGCCGATAATGGCGAGGCTGTCCGTGGGATTCGCTTCGAGGAAGGCCCGCAGGTTTTGGAAATTCATGGCGTCCTCACTGCTGCCCGCAAGGGCTGGATTGCTCGCCGCCCCGTAAAGCAACACGATGCCGAACAGCAGGATCGCGGAGCTGAGCGCTCCCATGATCAAGTACTTGAGCCCCGCCTCCAGCGAGAGCACGTTCTGGCGGAAATAGCTTACCAAGACATAGAAGCCGACCGTCGCCGTTTCCAGCGCCACGAAGAGCATCACGAAGTGATTCGCCATGGCCATGAGCGAGAGCGCCCCTGTTACCACCAAAGTAATCGCAAAGTACTCGACGCGGGCCAGCGTCTTGTTCTCGAAGCTGACCATCGCCAAGTAGCTCACGAAAATCGAAGCCAGCAGGAAGAAGATCCGCAAGGCCTGGCCGGTACCGCTCAGCTCGATCATGCCGCCGAAGGCAACCCCGTTGCAGCAACCGCTCGGGTCGAAAACCACGATGTAGCCGAGCAACAGGATCTGGCCGAGGATCGCGATGCGAGGAATGGCTCCGTGAGCGAACTTCGGAAGGACCACCTCCAGGACGAGCAAGAACAGAGCCAAGCAGCCGAGGATCATTTCTGGGTAGATCGCCCCCCAAGTATTGGTAGCAGCGATTTCGCCGAGGGAATTCAGAGTATCAGTTGGCATGGGAAAATGCGTGAATAATTAACGAGCGCCTAGACTCAGAAATGCGTTGTAAGAAATTATCGAAGTTTTGATTTAAGAAATTCAGGAGCGAAATCGGCGCCGTTCGGCCACGAAACCGTTCCTCCTTCAATGGAGACGCGTGAAAAGACCTCCACGTCCTTCAAGGGACTAAAAACGGGACCTTCGAGCTCGCCCTCGAGATCGACCTCGCCCTCTGCTCCGTCGTTGAAACGAAGCCACAGACGGTAGCCCCCCAAGGGCTTTACTTCATCTACGTGTACAAAGATCGTTTTCATTCTAGAGGAGGTACTTTCTTTAGCGGTTTCTCTTGTTCAGCGAGTCTCCAGTCTTCGAGGAGCGCAGCTTTGTTGATCTCCGTCCACTCTAACACGGCGCTCAAGGCCCGCCTAGGGAAACGACCGGCAACTACGCCTGACTCGATCTCAACAGATACCTCGTAGTCGCCGTAAAACGCGTGAAAATGCGGGGGAGCATGATCTCTATAATACATGCGGACCACAATTCCGAGAAACCTGCTAATCTCCGGCATGTTCGTTTACTAGTGGGAACCTCCTTGCTCGGCTTCCGTCGTCGCGTAGACGGGTTCGCTCTCAAGCGCGTCGTTGAGTGAGGAAGAGATGGTCTTCGGGAAGAAGCCGATGAAGAAGAGAACGATAATGAGGATCAAGGCCGGCACGCGTTCCGCCCAAGTCATGTCGATGACCGTGTGCTCCTTTTGCACCTCCTGGAAATCCTCGGACTCGGTGCCGAAGAATACGCGAGCAATGGCCCGCAAGGCGTAGATCGCGGAGATGATAATGCCAGTCGCCGCGACGCAAAGCACCCAAGGCTTGAACTGCCAAAGGCTCACGAAGATCCCGAACTCGCCCCAGAAATTCGCCAAGCCCGGCCCGGGAAGCGCGATGCTCGCCATCATGCCGCACACGAAAAAGGCGCTGAGCACCGGAGCCTTCTTGGAGAGCCCACCCATCTCTTCCATCTCGAAAGTCTGGGTACGGTGGTGGATCATGGTCGAAAGCATGAAGAGCAAGGCCACCGTCAAACCGTGGGCAACCATCATGATCACCGCGCCGCTGACGCCGATGACCGACATCGCCGCGATTCCTAAAAAGGCGTAGCCCATGTGCATAACCGAGCTGTAACCGAGCATCTGCTTGAGGTCGCGCTGGGCCATGGTCACCAAACCAACGATCACCACGTTGCCCAAAGCCAGCCAAATGATCCAGCCTTCCCACTGCCCGACTCCCCCAGGGATGAGCGGCACCGCGATTTGGATCAGGCCATAGAGGCCGAACTTCTTGAGCACGCCTGCGTGCAGCATGGCCGCCGAGCTCGGAGCCGCCCCATATCCGAGCGGAGCCCAAGTGTGTAGTGGCCAGAGGGATACCAAAATGCCAAAACCGAAGAGCAGCAGTCCGAACGCGTAGGTGGAAACCGTATCGCTCAAAGGCGCCGCCGCGAGGTGAGCCTTGAGCGTGATCAGATCGAAGGACTCCGCCCCGCTCTTCACGTAGAGAGCGATCAGGCCAGCGAGCGAAAGCATCGCTCCTAGGGTCAGGTAAATGGTCATCTTCATCGCCGCGTAGCTACGTTCGCGACCGCCCCAAACGCCTACCATCACGAAGGTCGGGATGAGGGCGAGTTCGTGGAAGAAGTAGAAGAAGAAAACGTCGATGGAAGCGAAGACGCCCATCAGGCCGCTCTGCATCACGAGCAGGCAGAACAAGTAGCGAGAAAGGTTCTCCGCCTTGGACTGGGCGGCGTAAAGGCCCGCCGCCAAGCCGACCACTGCCGCCATCACAAATAGCGGTAGCGCCACTCCGTTGAGGCCGAGGTGCAAGCTGATGCCGACCGCTTCGAGACCGGTGTTGTGACGCGTGACGAAGTCGTAGCCGCCTGCAACTTCTGGATTGTAGGAAACCCAAGCGAAAATGGCGAGGAGGGTCGGTAGCGCAAAACCGGTTACAGAAACGATCTGCACCGCTGGACGGCCGAGCTTGCCCGCCCAGAGCGTGGCGAATGCCGCAAGCAGCGGAATCGCTATGGCGAAATGGAGAAGTGAAACGGAGTCGTTCATTTTACGTAGCGCGGAGCTTTAGCCCGCGTAATCAAGGCAGGATCAAACCTCTGCGGACGCGGGCTGAAGCTCCGCGCTACCTTTGAGATCTGTGATATCTGAGTCATCTGTGGTTAAAAACTGATACAACTGGTTTACGCACTTAGCCCGCGATGAACCAGAAGATGGCGAGACCGGCGATAAACCAGTAAACGTATTGGTGAAGGCTGCCGACGTGCAGGCTCTTGAGCCCGATACCGATCAAGCCTGCCACCCCTGCCGCTCCGCGAATGATCAAACCGGACAGAGCGATCTGCTCGAAGAAGTGAAGGGTCAAGGCCACGCGCTGCTGGATCTTGGCGATATAGAAATCGTACACCTCGTCGAAGAAGAACTTCTTCTGCAGCACCGCGTAGGCCGGACCGCCGAAACGATCTTCCTTCGCGCCCGCCCCATAGACGACCCAGGCGAGAGCAAGACCGACGATCCAAGCGCCGATTCCATGCACCATTACAGTTCCATGGTGTTCGCCATGCGCAATCGCATCGCCCATGTCCACGAGCGGCGCCATCGCTTCAGGATAGATGCCAGCGTATCCACCGAGCACCGCCAAAGCGGCCAGAAGCATCAAAGGAACGGTCATTACCAAGCCATTCTCGTGCGCATGTTTGGCGTTCTCCGAGTTCGCTTTTCCCAAGAAGACGATCTTCCAAAGGCGAACCATATAAAAGGTCGTAAGGAACGCGCCGAAAACCAAGAGGTAGAAAACCGTCATGTTTTCCTCAACCGCGAGAGCGAGGATCGCGTCCTTCGAGAAATAGCCGGAGAGATAAGGCGTACCTACCAGCGCCGCCAAGCCGAGCGTGAAGCACGCGAAGGTGACCGGCATCTTCTTCATCAAACCGCCCATCTTGAAGATGTCCTGCTCGTGGTGGCAGGCGTGGATGATGGAACCGGATCCGAGGAAGAGCAGCGCCTTGAAAAAGGCGTGCGTGGTCAAGTGGAACATCGCTGCCGCGACCCCGCCAGTGACCACCGCGCTGGCCGCGTCGCCGGGGTTGTCCTTGAGAGCGACCAAGCTGCCGAGACCGAAAGCGGCCACCATGTAGCCGAGCTGGGAAACCGTGGAGTAGGCCAAGATCTTCTTGATGTCGCGCTGGGCGATCGCGGTCAAACCGGCGTAAATCGCAGTGGCGACCCCCACCCACATGATCACGTTCAGCGCATCGGCTGTCATGAGGAATCCCGTGCGGCAGAGGAGGAAAACGCCTGCCGCAACCATGGTCGCGGCGTGGATCAAAGCGGATACCGGAGTCGGACCTTCCATCGCGTCCGGAAGCCAGACGTGCAGCGGGATCTGGCCGGACTTGCCCACCGTGCCGCAGAAGAGAAGCAGGCCCAGAGCGGCCGTACCGACGACCACTTCGCCGGAAACCACCAGCTCGCGCATCTCGGTCAGGCTAACCGTGCCGAAGAGGCCGATCGCCATCGCTATGCCGATGAGGAAACCGAAGTCGCCCACGCGGTTGGCGATGAAGGCCTTCTTGGAAGCTGCGGCGGCGCTTGGCTTGTCCAAGTAGAATCCGATCAACATGTAGGAGCTAAAGCCGACGAGCTCCCAAAAGATGAAAAGCGTTACCAAGCTATTGGCCATCACGAGGCCGAGCATGGAAAACATGAAGATCGACAGTCCGCCGAAGAAGCGAGCCTTGTTCGGATCTTCCTTCATGTATCCAAGGCTGAATACGTGAACAAGGAAACCGACGAAGGCGACGACGAAGAGCATCAGCTTGGCGAGGTCGTCGACCAAGAAACCGAAGTCGAGAGAGAGCGGTCCCAGCTGTATCCAGTTCGAGGAGAACTCGAAGTTCTCGAGGCGAAAGATGATGTGTCCCGCAGTTGCGAGGATCAAAGCCGCCGCCCCGACGGATACGCCTGAGGCCAAGGCTCCGTTGCGACGCATGCCAAAAGCGATCGCTGCCGCGGAAATCAATGGAAACGCAAGAAGAGCGTATGCGAATAGTTGAGGATTCATCGGTAAGCTAGTTCTTCAGGGCGTTGAGGTCAGGCACCTGCACGGTCTGCCGCTTGCGGAACAGGGCCACGATGATCGCGAGACCGACCGCCACTTCCGCGGCCGCCACCGTAATGGTGAAAAATACGAAAACCGAGCCGCTCATGCCGCCGTGGTAGCGGGAGAAGGCGATCAGGCCAAGGTTGCAGGCGTTGAGCATGAGCTCGAGGCACATGTAGATGACGAGCGTGTTCTTGCGGCGCAGGACGCCAAAGAAACCGATGGCGAAAAGCGCGGCGCTCACCGCAATGTATTGTTCAAGTCCGACGGTCATCTGCGAATTGAAGTGTAAGTATTAATGGAAATGGAGAGTTAGGAATCGGTCTTCACCTTCTTGCTCAAAACGATGACGCCAATCATCGCGATAAGCAGGAGGAAACCCGTCACCTGCATGGGCAACTGGTAAGTCGTGAAGAGCTCGTAGCCGAAGTTCTTGAGCGAAGCCCCAGCCGCTTCCGGAAGCGACTCGCTCGTGGCCTTGATGTTATCGCTGGAGGTGATCGCCACGACTCCTAGAATAAGCAGCGCGAACCCGATCAAGCTGGCCACCCAAGTGAGCGGCTTCACGCGGTGCTTGTTTTCCTCCTTCACGTCGAGAAGCATGATGATGAAGAGGAAGAGCACCACGACCGCGCCGGCGTAGACCAGGATCTGGATCACTGCCAGGAAGTAGGCTTCCAGCAACACGAAGAGCGACGCCATGCCGAGGAAGGTCATGATCAGGAACATCGCCGCGTTCACGGGATTCTTGCTGAAAACAACGCCAAAAGCGCAACCGAGCGTAAGGGTTGCGAAAAGGTAGAAAAACAGGTCAGTCATTTTGGAAAAACGGGCGGAACTTCTGGGTTTTCGCTTCGGGGCATATCGGCTGGAGGCATGGCGTGTCCATGTCCGCCGCCGTTCTTAGCCGCTTCCTTTTTCTTGTTCCACTTGAAGTGATCGTCGGGCAGCGTGCCGCCGAGTTCGTAAAGCTTCGCCTTGTTGTTCACCATCTCGGCGCGCGTGTAGCCAGACATCGAATACTGGTTCTGCAGCCAGATCGCCTCTTCCGGACAAACCTCCTGGCACATGCCGCAGTAGATGCAGCGAAGCATGTCGATATCGAACTCCTTGGGAGCCTTCTCGACGTGCGCGTAATCGCTGTCCTCGGGGATCTCGCCCGGAGTGATGCGGATCGCCTTGGGCGGGCAAACGAATTCGCACAGCTGGCAGGACACGCACTTCTCGCGGCCTTCCGGATCGCGAACGAGGGTAGGCACTCCACGGTAGCCGGCCGGAATGGGCGGACGCTGTTCTGGGTATTCCAAGGTTACGGTTTCGCCGAAGAACATGCGGCGGAAGGTAACCGTGAGACCGCGTACGATCTCAGGAATGTAGAGCTTTTCTAAAAAAGTAAGGGGTTTTCTCTTAACGACGATAGCCATGGCTCGTGTGGGTTAAGGTCTCTCCAAAAAGTAGATGACAAAGGTGTACACGATCAGGTTGGCGATCGAGAGCGGCAAAAGCATTTGCCAACCGATGCGCATGACTTGGTCGTAGCGAAAACGTGGAAGCGTCCAGCGAATCCACATGAAGAAGAACATGAAGCCGCAGAGCTTGCCGATCATGGTACCGACCGAAAGCACGCCCGCAAGCCAACCGTGGACGCCGAAATCCGCCCAGGTCATGAAGGGCAGCGGATGCCAGCCACCGAGGAAGAGAACCGCGACGACCGCGGATCCGACCAGCATGTGAGCGTATTCGCCCACGAAAAAGAGACCGAACTTGAAAGAACTGTACTCAGTATGGAAGCCGCTCACCAGCTCCGTCTCGGACTCCGCCATGTCGAATGGCAAACGGTTGGTCTCGGCAAAAATGCAGACCACGAAGATCAGGAAGGATCCGGGCATCCACATCGCATTCCAAAGGGCCCCGCCTTGAGCGTTGACCACGTCGACGAGGCTCAAAGTACCATCCGTCCCGGGAGCGTTCAGCCACATGAATACGGGCAAAACCGAGATACCCATCGCCAGCTCGTAGGAAATCATCTGAGCGGAAGCGCGAATGCCTCCAAGAAATGGATACTTCGAATTGGAAGCCCAACCGGCAAGCACCACCCCATAGACGCCCAGCGAAGAAATCGCGAAGAGGAAGAGGATCGCCACGTTGAGGTCAGCGAGAACCAGGTTCACCACCTCGCCCGCCGCGTTCTCGAAATAGCCAAACGGCACCACCACCACAGTAGTCAGGGCCGGAACCAAGGATAGAACCGGAGCGAGCGTGAAGTAGAGCTTGTTAACGTGCGCCGGCGTTACGTCTTCCTTGAAGAGAAACTTCAAACCGTCCGCCGCTGGCTGGAAGACGCCGAGGCGAGTCAGGAAACGGCCGACGTAGGGAATCGATCCGATGATCGGAAGCGTGGTCCGGTTCGGACCAACACGGCCCTGAATCCAGCTGGAAATCTTACGCTCCGCGAGAACGGCGTAGGAGCAAAATCCCATCAGCACGCTCACTACGACAATCGCGTAGATCGACTTGATTGCTATATCAGTAAGTTCCATGACGCTAGAAGGAGGAGCGCGAAGCCTTGGCCTGCGACCGCAGAGAGTTGATCTTGCATTGAACACGCGGGCTGAAACTCCGCGCTACCTTAAATCGTGTATTCATCCCTTCGCTACCTCCACAACTTGAGGTTCAAAGTGGAGCGACTTGCCTTCGACGAAGGCCAGTCCGGAAAATGCCGAACCATCGAGCAATACGCCGGTATCGGCGATGCCCTTGAAGCTAAGCCCCTCGAAGATACTTCCTTCCGCCGCGATCTTTTCCCATACAGTGCCCACGACCGATGGATAGGTCTCGCCGGAGAGGCTGGCTTGGATCGCCGACAAGGCAGCAAGGTCGTCGATAGAACCGACCGGCCCTGGAATCGCCTTATGGAATTTCTGGATACGGAACTGCTGGTTGATCAAGGTGCCGGACTTTTCGAATTGGGTCAGACCGGCGATCGCCACGTCCGCATTCCGAGTCGTGGCAGTAGCATGCGTATCGATGGCCACGAGCTTCAACTTCTTGAGCTGCTCTTCGCTAAGGCCCGCCGCCACCAAGTCTTCCTTCGCAGCTAGAACGGTCTTAACTTCGCCGCTGTCGATTTGGGAACCGAGCACCGAAAGCTGCTCTGCCGGAAGATCGGAAATCAAGCCCGTCGCCAGTGCCCCGCGTACGTTCGGATTGCGATCCTTGGAGATGAGAATTCCGTCGTCTTCGCCGTATCGAGCGACCAAATACACGCCTTTCGCATTTACTTGATCGGCGATCTGCTTGAGCACGAACTGCTCTTCCACCGTGTTGCGCCCGGAAGCGACGATGGCAACGCCCTCCCCTTTCAGGAGTTCGGCTGCCGCCTTGAGCGCTTCCACTGCGGACGTGCCCACGCCGTTGACGGTCGAGTACGAGAGGCGGTCCTCCGCTTCGATCTGCTTGTAAAGCTCGCGGCCGGAGTCCGGCATCCAGGTATCGTTCACCTCGTCGTTGCGACGCGGCGTCACGCGGTAGACCTTGCCCTCGCGGGAGGAAACCACCGTGTTGCAGCCAACGCTGGACTCGAAATCGATGCTCTTGGTTTCCTTGAGGAACCAGACGCGCATCTTGAACCGGAAGTCCGTGCTGGTCAGCGCTCCCACCGGGCAGATATCGACTGTATTAAGAGAGTAGTTGTTAGCCAGCTCCTTGCCGGGGAAGCAGGTCAAGGTCGAGTAGCTGCCGCGATCGGTGAAGCCGAGCACGTCGTCCTTGGCCACTTCTTGCGAGAAGCGGATACAGCGCGAGCAGAGAATGCAACGCTCGTCGTCGAGCGTCACCCTCGGCCCCAGACGCGTACGCTTGGGCTTCACGTTCTTCTCTTCAACGAAACGGCTGTATCCACGTCCGTGCGACGCGGAAAACTCCTGCAGCTTGCACTCGCCCGCCTGGTCGCAGATCGGACAATCGAGCGGGTGGTTGATCAGCAAGAACTCCGTAACCGACTCGCGCGACTCGATGGCCTTCTGCGAGTTGGTCTTGATGTGCATGCCGGGAGCCGCATTGGTGCCGCAAGCGATGGCCGGACCGGGCATCCACATGATCTTAGGCGTGCCGTCCTCGTTGAGCATCGGCTCGCCGGTGGCGCGGTCCTTGCCGGGCATGCCCATCTCCACGAGACACATGCGGCAGTTGCCCGCGATTGAGAGCTTCGGATGGTAGCAGTAATGCGGAACCTCCTTGCCGAGCATTTTGACAGCCTCGACCATGTTGGTACCCGGAGGCACCTGCAGGTCTTGTCCGTCAATATTGACCGTTATCAGGTTATCTTTCTTTTCCTCAGCCATTACACGCGAGTTCCTTTATGGCTTGGCGGTCAGCATTGGGATCGCTGAGGTGCGCCGCATATTCTCTAAATTCGTCTTCAAACTTGGCAATGTAGCTCTGTACCGGCCACGCCACCGCAAAACCGAAAGCGCAAATGGTACGGCCTGCGATCTGGCCCGCTACGTCGAGCATCAGGTCTACGTCTTCGGGACGCGCCTGGCCGTGCACCATGCGCGAGGTAATCTTCTTCAACCAAAGCGAACCTTCGCGGCACGGAGTGCACTGGCCGCATGATTCGTGGGAGTAGAATGCCATCAGGTTGGCCAAGGCCGCCGGGATGGATACCGTGTCGTCGAGCACCATCATGCCGCCGGAACCGGACATGGAGCCCGCCGCGGCTATGCCGTCGTAGTCCAAAGGAATGTCTTCCAGCCCCCAATCGTACTCGCTGCCGTCGGGGTTCTTGCCCTTGTAGCGCTCGCCGTTCTTGAGGATCTTCATGGAAGAGCCGCCCGGGATGATCGCCTTGATGCTGCGACCGGGAAGAGGGCCGCCGCAAACGTCGTAGACCAGCTCGCCCAAGGTCATCTCGCCCACTTCGTAGTAGCCGGGACGCTGGACGCCGCCGGACACGCACCAGATGCGCGTACCCGCGTTGTTGGGACGGCCAATCTTCTTAAACCCTTCCGCGCCCAGGTCCAAGATATGGACCGCGTTGCACAGGGTTTCCACGTTGTTGACGATGGTGGGGCAATTGTAGAGGCCGAGCACGGCCGGGAAGTAAGGCGGTTTGATACGCGGGTTGGCCCGCTTGCCTTCGAGGGATTCGATGAGACCGGTTTCCTCGCCGCAAATATAGGCTGCCGCGCCGCGGTGCACTACGATATCGCAGCTGTATCCAGATCCCAATACATTATCTCCGACAAATCCCTTTTCCTTCGCTTCCAAGATCGCTTGGTCGAGGATCTTAGCTCCGTACGGCATCTCTTCGCGGATGTAGATGAATGCCTTGGCTACGTTGTTGGCGAAACAAGAGATCATCATGCCTTCGATCAGCTGATGCGGATCCTTGTGCACGATCTGGCGATCCTTGAAGGTGCCGGGTTCGGATTCGTCGCAGTTGCAGATCAGGTAGATCGGCTTGCCGGACTTACGGTCGACGAAGCTCCACTTCAAACCGCAGGGGAATCCCGCTCCGCCGCGACCGCGCAAGGTAGACGCCTTCACCTCGTCGATGATCGCCTGCGGCTCCATGGTGACCGCCTTCTTCAGCATGTCGTAGCCGCCATGGGCTAGGTAGCTGTCGATATGCGGCGTGTAGCCGGGTTCGTCGGCGTACTTGAGGACGAGGCGCTGCTCTTTGGGATGTATTGCCATCTTAACTACGATTTCGCCTCCGCTTTGATCTTGTCGCAAATTTCCTTAGCCTTCTCCACGGTCAGGTTCTCGTGCAGGTCCTCGTCGACCAGCATCACCGGCGCGCTGCCGCAGCTCGCTAGGCATTCGGCGAATTCCACCGTTACCTCGCCGCCAGGAGACACCTGGTTGAGCTCGGTCTCGAATTCCGCAAGCATCTTGTCGCAAACCTTGGAACCGCCCGCCATGGCGCACGAAAGCGTACGGCACACGCGGATGTGACGCTTGCCGATCTTGTGCTGGCGGAAGAACGGGTAAAAGGTGACCACCGACAAAACGTTGATCGGCGCGATACCGAGCTTCTCAGCCACCCATTCCGCGGCTTCGTTAGAGATGAACCCCTGATCCTTTTGGATCGCGTGCAACAAGGGCATGACCGCGCTCTGCGCTTCCGGATACTTCGGAATCGCAGCTTCGATCTCAGCTAGCGTCTCTGGCTTTAAGTCCATTTTTTAAAAGTATGAATTCTGAGGGATGATCTTATTGAGGTAATTGCTTATCGGATACAGGCTCCGACTCACCCTTCGCTCTTCACCATTCGCCCTTTTCTACCGATCGCATTCCCCCATGACGAAGTCGAAGCTGCCGAGGATGGACGGGATGTCCGAAACCATGGAGCCAACGCAAAGCTTTGGCAGGATGCTCAAATTACAGAAGGAAGGCCCGCGGATCTTCATGCGGTACGGCACTCCCCCACCCTTCGAGTGGATGAAGAACCCAAGCGCCCCCTTCGGAGCTTCGCCTTCGAAATACACCTCACCCGCCGGGATCTGCGGCCCCTCGGTAGTGATCATGAAGTTCTGGATGAGCTCCTCCATGGAAGTGAGCGTCTTGTCCTTGTGCGGCAGGATGATCTTCTTCGCGTCCTCCGCCCGGTAAGGCCCTTCCGGCATCTTATCGATCGCCTGGCGGATGATGCGAACGCTCTGCCGCATCTCTTCCATGCGTACCAAGTAACGGTCGTAGCAATCCCCGTTCTCGCCCAGCACCACTTCGAAGTCGTACTTCTCGTAGCCGGAGTAAGGAGCGTCGCGGCGCAAGTCCAAGTCCACACCCGAGGCTCGGGCGTTCGGTCCGGTCAAGCCGTAGGCGATGGCGTCTTCCTTGCTGATCACGCCGATGTCCGCGGTACGGTCCACGAACACGCGGTTGCGGGAAAGCAGGCTCTCCACGTCGTCGAGCAGAGGCAGAAATTCCTCGCAGAAAGTCAAAACCCGGTCCGTCCAGCCCTCAGGCATGTCGCGGGTCACCCCGCCGATGCGGCTGTAGCTCGTGGTGAAGCGGGCCCCCGTCAGCTCCTCGAAAAGCGTGTACAGCTTCTCGCGCTCGGTAAAAGTGATCATGAACACCGTCAAGGCCCCCACGTCCATCGTGTAGGCGCCCAAGCCCAGGAGGTGAGCCGAGATGCGCGCCATCTCGCTGGTCAGCACCCGAATGGCCTGGCAGCGCTCCGGCACCTCGATGCCCGTCAGCTTCTCCACCGCCATCGCGTAGATCGCGTTGTTGGCCAGCGGGGCGAGGTAGTCCAACCGGTCCGTGTAGGGCACGAACTGGTTGTAGGTCATGTTCTCGGCAATCTTCTCGTCGCCGCGGTGCAGGTAACCCAGCACCGGGTCGCACTTCTGGATGATCTCCCCGTCGAGCTCGAGATTGAGGCGCAAAACCCCGTGTGTGGACGGGTGGGATGGGCCCATGCTAAGCTCGAGCTTCTCAGTCTCGAACTCTTCCGAAGCTTGCGCCGCCCGCGCTCCCGCGTCCGGCATGGTGTATTCTTTAGATTCGGTCGCCATTGGCTAAATTCGTTTCGATATGTGGCAATTGCAGCGGGCCGCCTAGGCGTCCGGCTTCTCCTTTTCCTCGCTCCAGCTCTCGTCCTTGGCTCGAGGCTCCTTATCCGCCTCGAAGCTAGAGCTGCTAGACACGAACGGCCCTCCCGCCATGGGAGCGGGGATCACCTTGGTGCCAGTCTCCTCGCGGATCTCCTCGTCCCACAAGTCTTCCTCGTGTCCGGCCAGAGGAAAATCCTTGCGCAAAGGATGGTACGGGTAGCTGTCCCACATCAAGATGCGACGCAGGTCCGGGTGGTTCTCGTACTTGATGCCAAACATGTCGTAGGCCTCGCGCTCGTGCCAGTCGGCCGCCGGCCAAAGCGACACCGCCGACGGCGCCACCGGATTTTCGCTGTCCAAGCAGTCGGCAGCCACGCGGATGTAGACATGGTTGCTAGTGGACAAGAGGTGGTACACCACCGTGAAGCGCGGGCTCGCCTCCACTCCGTTGTCGATGCCCGTAGCGTCGACCAGCATGTCGTAGCCATGGTTGTCGCGCAGGGCCTTGAGCACATCGACCAACGAGTCGATCGGGCAGTTGAAAGAGGGCCAATCGGCAGATTCGCGCTCTGCGAC
The DNA here is from genome assembly GCF_031127875.1 of Pelagicoccus sp. SDUM812005. Classification (GTDB taxonomy): domain Bacteria; phylum Verrucomicrobiota; class Verrucomicrobiia; order Opitutales; family Opitutaceae; genus Pelagicoccus. The sequence goes on from NZ_JARXIA010000012.1 coordinate 106,719, forward strand.
TTCGGAGTTAACTCCTTGCAGGGCGGCGAGTAGATCTTGAGCAATCATCGTGCGAGCAGATCAGGATTTAATTTTGAGGAGGTCCTTGGCCGACGTCTCCGTACGCACCTTGTCCTGCAGCTTTATAAGGGCGTCCAGCAACGCTTCCGGCCGCGGCGGGCAGCCGCTCACATAAACGTCCACCGGCACGATGCGGTCCACTCCCTGCAGCGTCGCGTAGGAGCGGTACATGCCGCCCGAAGAGGCGCAGGCCCCCATGGCGATCACCCATTTCGGCTCCGCCATCTGGTCGTAGATGCGGCGCACGATAGGCGCCATCTTGTAAGTGACGGTGCCAGCGACGATCATCACGTCCGACTGGCGCGGCGAAAAGCGCATCACCTCGGCGCCGAAGCGCGAGATATCGAACTTCGAAGCCCCGGAGGCCATGAGCTCGATCGCGCAGCACGCCAGCCCCATCGGCATCGGCCAAAGCGAGTGGGTGCGAATCCAGTTAATGACAGCGTCCGCCTTGGAGACGATCACGCCCCCCTCGACCTTGCTGTTGTAACCTATGTCTGCGTTAGAAGAGACCATTTTTCTCAGAAAGCTTCAAACGCCCGAACCTACGTCGCCCTAGGTAACATGCAAGCGGGATTTGCCCGAAACCAGATGGATTCGCCCTCGCGTTTATTTTTTGAGAAAAGTCATTGACCGAGCGAATCCGAATCGCCTTATTTGGCCGTTCTTTTCCAGGAGCTCCCCGGAGCCCCAGGAAAGAGTGACCAAGGAGAGATGGCTGAGTGGTCGAAGGCGCGCGCCTGGAAAGTGCGTGTACGGGTAACCGTACCGAGGGTTCGAATCCCTCTCTCTCCGCCACTCGACGCGCAGAGTCGAACAGCGAGATAGCGGGATGAAGAACCCGATCTGAGGGTTCGACGAAGGAAGCGCAGCGACCGGAGATGGGACGCCACGGGCGGGTCCACAGGACTTGAGCAACGCTCAACCAATCCCTCTCTCTCCGCCACTTTTGCCCCAGGCAAAAGCGGCTCCGTTCGAGGGATACTCCCTTGTCTCGTCGGCAGAGCTCCTCGTACCGAAGCCGAAGGCTGACACTTGAGGACCAAAGGGAGGAAACATGTCGTCACTTCGCTCCTCGGTACTCTCCGCCACTCGACGCGCAGCGTCGAACAGCGAGATAGCGGGAGGAAGAACCCGATCCGAGGGTTCGACGATGGAAGCGCAGCGACCGGAGATGGGACGCCACGGGCGGGTCCACAGGACTTGAGCAACGCTCAACCAATCCCTGCCTCCGCCACGTAAACGCCCGCGGAATGCGGTTTTTGTGGTTATGCTGAGAAACCGATACGATTCACTCGATCCATTGAAGCAAACTTGGCTCCCACTCGAGATTCATTGGCTTCTGCTCGGAAGCATTGAGCCATCCACCCAGGTTCCCTCGATTAGAATCTCGGTGCGGTTTTGGGGTATGCCAAAGTTTTGTTCGCCGATAAGACCAACAAGAGTCCGAATCGCAGTGCGGCCGATTTCTTTTGGGTTCTGGTCAATCCCAGCGTCGATCGGAGTATCGTGAACACTGGTAGTCGCTAGAGCGATGTCTTCAGGGATTCGATACCCCAGATCAGCCAACATACGGGGCAAGTCATCTCGATCCGTAATGATCGCATCGGGCTTCGTATTGCTGACCCAAACAGCAAGGCGGTCCTGTCGCTCTACAACCGACTCGCCTTCCTGAAAGTAAAGCGGGGGCAAACGGCGATTCTTTGGCGTGTCCTGCTGGGCCATATAATACCCCGAACAAAATATGCGCATCGAGAGAAGAAGGCCGACGAAACCAATGCGACGATACCCCCTTTCGCTAATCACTTCGAAAGATTTCGATGTATTGGAAGCTTGCGCGCTCGTCACGAAATGAACGGATGGGTACGCTTTCGATCGACCAAAACGTACCACCGCAAAATCCTTCCAATCAACCTCAATGAGGTCGGTCGTGGCGCCGTCTAAGCTAAGATCATGGTCAGGCCCGATCAACACCCCCTGAATGTTCCGAGCCTTAAAAACTTGACCAAGCCTCTTAAGCGGAACCTCGGCTGTACAAAACTCCTCGAGAATGAAGCCCAGCCTTTCCGCCGCTTCCTTGGCTCCCTCCCAGTAAAGCCGAAACTCTCCAATCTCTCGCATCCTTTTCGGACTACTCCAAGGATTGAGCCAAGCGAGAACCGACTGAGCGGGCTTCTCTTTGCTCGTCAAACGGTAATGGGAAAGAGCCGAAAGCAATGGATCGGGAACATAGCCCATTTCCTCGGACTTACGCCTGATCCGATCCTTCATGCCCTCTGAAACCTCGGGGCTATTCCTCAACGCTCTAGAGATTGTCGTATGCGAGACCCCTACCTCCCGTGCGATATCCCGAAGCGTAACTCGTCGATTTCTGTTCAAACCCTTAGCATTTATGCGGGATCCGGCTCCGGACTCTTCACCTAGGAAACTGGATTCACGCAACTTGGTGCGGATTGTCGCACTGGATGTCGCAGGCGGCAAGCAATTATCTCTGGTTGATATCCCCCAAAGACACTCCAAGGGCTCTCAATTTCCCATTTTTCACCGCCTCCTCCCCCCAAACGAAATGCCTCAACCCAAATAGCCACAAGCCCAGGCGACAAACCATATGCTAACCCCCAGACAAGCCTACGCCCCAACTCCGAGAACAAGAGGAAAAAGGCAGGGAATATGAATTCAAAACACGCAACCCGCGCCATACTCGAGTGGACCGCCTGCACGACGCTCGCGACATTAAGCGAAGCGAAAACGCACATCTCCCCCAGCCTCGTCGGCAAGTGGACATCGGAGATGGCAACTCCGGGGAACCCATACCGTGGAAGCCGAATACTCGCTGAAGGCACCCCTAATGGAAATCTAACGACCCTGCGAGCGCTTTACTCAACTCCGATCAAAGGAGAATACACGACCAAGCAATTTACCATGATAAATCTAAACCCAAGGCGAACAATCCTTACCTACGTATTAGGTCTTGTAATAATCAGCAACCTGTTTGCTCAAAACGAAAACCAGCCAGTTGATCCCTACGCGAATGAAACGATCGCTGAACGTGACGCACGTATGGCATGGTTCCGCGAAGCGAGGTTTGGCCTATTCATTCATTGGGGGGTATATGCCGTCCCGGCTGGCACCTACAAGGGGGAACAAGTTTCCGGCATAGGAGAATGGATCATGAACAAGGCCAAAATCCCCGTGACCGAATACCAAGCGTTTGCCAAACAATTCAACCCAATCAAATACGACGCGGACGCCTGGGTTCAATTGGCAAAAGAGGCCGGAATGAAATACATTGTCATTACCTCCAAGCATCACGATGGCTTTGCATTGTTTGACTCCAAGGTATCAGAGTGGGATGTTGTCGACGCATCCCCATATGGTAAGGATTTGATAGCCCCCTTAGCGGAAGCATGCGAAAAACACGGAATGAAATTAGGATTATATTATTCCCAAGCCCAGGACTGGATCCAAGGAGGTTCCGCGAGGGGCGGCAATTGGGATCCTGCGCAGGACCACGACATGGATGACTATATCAAAAACATAGCGGTCCCTCAGGTAGAAGAAATACTCACACAGTATAAACCTGCCGTTTTGTGGTGGGACACCCCTCGCGGCATGAACAAAAGACGCGCGGAACAGCTCTTGCCACTTCTTAAGCTTCGCCCGGGAATCATTCACAACAACCGCCTAGGCGGGGATTACAAAGGCGACATAAGCACACCGGAACAACACATCCCAGGCACCGGGCTTCCAGGCGACTGGGAGTCGTGCATGACCATGAACAAGACGTGGGGATACAAGAGCTATGACCACAATTGGAAGTCTACCAAAACTCTAGTCCACAACCTTGTTGATATCGCGAGCAAGGGAGGAAATTACCTGCTCAACGTGGGGCCGACAGCAGAAGGCCTTATACCGGAGCCGAGCATAGAGCGACTAAAGGCAATCGGGCAATGGATGAAAGCAAACGGTGAATCTGTCTACGGGACTACCGCCAGTCCTTGCAGAACTCCTGCGTGGGGGCGTGTTACGACTCGTGTGGAAAATGGAAGCACGACCTTATATCTAAACGTTTTTGACTGGCCAAAAAGCGGGGAATTATTTCTCCCAGTGACTAACAAGGTCCAGGCTTGCCATCTGCTGGCAGATGAAAATCAGAGATTCCAAACCACGCTTGACGAGCGAGGGATTACGATAGCGCTCACAGGCGAAGCTCCCGATGCGATGAGTTCGGTTGTTGTTTTGAAGCTTAGCGGCGCCCCCAAAGTCAGCGATGCCGACAAAACAATCCAGGAAGCGGACGGCTCAATCTTCCTACCTGCCCAGAAGGCGATCATTAACAACGTCATCGGCTCTCACCTCGCCTACAACAAAGAGAATGATTGCATCGATCATTGGACGAATACTCGCGCGACCATTGATTGGGATTTCGTAGTAAATTCTCCCGGCACATACCGCATTATTCTATCTTCCGCATCAGAGCAGGAAAGCGCCCTTAAGATTTCCATTGGAGATCAATCGATAAACTCAGAAATACCCGCAAGCGGTGACTATGATACGTATAAAGAAGTCGAAGCAGGAATCATTGAGATTGAGAAAGCCGGGGATGTTTCAATTCATCTAGCGCCCGCTTCTAAAGCATGGAACCCCATAAACCTGAAATCGGTCACGCTACTATCCAATTAGGGCCACATCTCCTCGTTATCACCACCGACACTTCAAGCAAACACGCGATATCACGGTTACTACCCAGCAGGGCGAATCGATCCGCTGCAGTTCCTTCTGCACGCAGCAGCCGAGCTTCCCAGTGTTTGAAATTGTACGATTACGACGAATAACATCGCCCAACAATTACCTGCTCCCCCGAACTAGCCCTACCGCTAGCCTTCGGGGGACCAGCTCAAAACCCTGAGCTTAGCCCTCAAGCCTTCGCCGACATCCTTCCAGAAACCCAACTCCCGGCGATGCGACACGACATACGAGCGCCCGCCAAAACCAAGGAGGCCCTCGTCCGCGATCGCACAAAAACGACGCAAGCTCACGCCCGGGAAGAGTCGCGAGGCAAGGGACCGCGTCGATAGCGCCCTTGGGATTGAACCTGGTCCGGACGATCAGGCGGCGTATCGGTTACATTGGCACGATGCCGATCTCCCATCTTCTCCTCGCCGAAGCGTTCGCAGGATTCCGGACTCTCCTTCACCTCCTCCGGAACGATCTAGACAGCGACCATCTCGACGTCCTCGGGAAAACAACACCTTAGCCATCCACGTACCGTAGCAGATCATGGTCGCCGAAAGAAAGACGCACTAGGACGGACGCTTCCGAACAAAATGCGCACATTAATGATGGAGTGCATTCCGATGGCGCCGGCTGCAACACAACGAGCGCTCAATGCATCCTGCCGCGCCGCCCCCTCCGCGGACAAAGAAAGTTGGCCGAGAGAGCTCACAAGGAGAGCAATTCAAACCCAAGGGCTCCCTCTCAACGAAGCGGAACGGGGATGCGATGCATTAGAGCGAAGCTCCGCACGAAGTGAGCCAATCCCTTGTCCCGTCGCGCACTCCTCGTACCGAAGCCGAAGGCTGACACTTGAGGACCAAAGGGAGGAAACATGTCGTCACTTCGCTCCTCGGTACTCTCCGCCACTCAACGCGCAGAGTCGAATAACGAGATAGCGGGATGAAGAACCCGATCCGAGGGTTCGACGAAGGAAGCGCAGCGACCGGAGATGGGACGCCAAGGGCGGGTCCAAAGGACTTGAGCAACGCTCAACCAATCCCTCTCTCCTCGGTACTTTAACTTACTTCGAAGAGACACGAGTAGACATGCTTTACAGCAAGAGGAATCTGAGTTCCAACACGCACGTGTTCGCGCTTCCCGAGAGCCACATTCCTCGATAAGCGCCCTAATTCGCTAATTGCCATCGAGATAGAGTAAGCGGGGAAGTTTGGTTATCCCGCTTATCTCATTGAACAACTTCCCGAGATTGGCGAAGTTGGGCTTTCATGAGCGAGAAGCAGCCCAGCTTTGTTGTCTACGTAGATGAATCCGGCGATGAAGGATTCGTATTCCGTAACGATGGCTCAGGGAGCTCACGCTGGTTCGTCTTATCAGCTACAGTCATTCGAAAATCGAATGACCTCAAGATGGTAGAATGCCTTAAGGAAACGAGAGAAGTGCTAAGGAAGAAGCCCAAAACACCACTCCATTTCGTCGATCTGAAGCACGAGCAGAGGGTACCCTACATCAAGCGTGTTGGAAAACTGCCTATAAGAACGGTCAGTGTACTGATCCATAAGCCTTCGATCAAAGAACCCGAAAAATTCCAGAATCACAAATTCCTACTGTATCGCTATGCAACCCGCCTACTTCTCGAAAGGACATCCTGGCTTTGTCGAGATCATCGGAAAAAAGACGAGGGGAACGGCTCTGCTGATATCATTTTTTCGAACAGAAGCATCATGTCTTACGAAGAAATCAAAGACTACCTGCGTGTTCTGCTAGAGCAAAGCGACCCCGGCCTAGCCCAGGTGCAGATCGAAAAAACAGTAGTTGATCCTACAAGGATCAGATCCGTTGAACACGGGAAACTTGCCGGCCTACAAGTTGCGGATGCAGTCGCATCAGGAGTGCACTTCGCGGTGAAGCGAAACCTTTATGGGGAAAGCGAACCTAGTTATCTTCAGCACCTCAAGCGATCGGTTTATCGCCATGAAGGGAATCCTTTCGGTTACGGTATCAAATTCTGGCCTGACGACTTCGAAACCGTAAAACAAAAAGCTCCCGAAGTTGAAAACTTCGAGAGCTTCTAAAATTGTAGGCCCCAGAAACCGAGGATCCCACCCATAAAGGGCTGCCACTCAAGGAGAGCGACCTCTACTTCTTCTGCGCTTGCCTAGAGACGATTTCTGCAAAAACGCAGCCCCTTGTCAAGGCGGCTGTCTTGAGCGGCGTTTCAATAGGCTCCCGAGCACTCCCTCACCTCGACGTACCCCATCTCTTTATAGGCCGGCTTACGCTTTCGAAACATGCTCAACGCGATGGGCAATTTTTCATCGATGAAATCGAATACCCTGACTTCGCCTTTGCCTTCGCATTTTCTGTGCAAACGCCCCGCATACTGAATGAGACGCCCCTTGAAAGAAATGGGCATCGACAGAAAGAGCGTATCCAATTCAGGGAGATTATACCCTTCCCCTAGAAATGAGCCAGTTGCCAGCAAGCAAATTCCTTTCCCATCACTCAGACTCATACGAATACGCTCGTTTTGCTCCTTCAGAGCCTTCGTACCTCTTCCTCCCGTCATCAATTCAGGAACAATACCCATCCTCCTCGTGCACTCGCGAAGCAAGGTTCCCATTGACTCCAAATGGGAAACGCGGTCGGAGATGATAAGGCACTTACGTCCATCCCTTAGCTGTCTCCGCACAAAGGAGACAAGCAATTCATTTCTTCGCACATCCTGAATGAGCTCTTCCCAAATCTCATGAAGGGCCAAATGCGTTCCAAGCCCTGACCCAAATCCCGTTTCTACAAATTGGATACGTTTTTCCAGACTCGGATCCGAATATTCAGATATTCGGAACCTGACTGGACCACATTGCTGGAAAAGCAAGTTTTCCAAACCATCCTTCCTACTGGGGGTTGCGGTGAGCCCCAATATCCGCCGGCAAGCACACAGCTTTAAGACACCTTCAAAGCTGACAGCAGGCATATGATGACACTCGTCGATCACCACCAAGCTGTAGTTGCGAAAGAACGAGGCCACGTCTTCGGTGCGAGCAAGACTCTGAATCATTACCACATCAACAATACCGCTTAGCTTCCTTTTGCCCCCGCCCCAGATTCCACAACGCTCTTCTGAAATAGTCGTGAACTCTCCCAAACGCTCTCTCCATTGGTCTGCAAGAGAGCGACGGTTGATGAGAATGACCGTTGCCAGTTTCCATCGAGCAATCAATGCACATGCCATTACTGTTTTACCCGATCCTGGCGGAGCTACCAGCACACCATACTCATTGGCTTCAATTGCGGCGACAGCGCTCTTCTGGACTCTGGTGAGTGTCCCCGCGAATCTTATACGTATTCGCTTCTCGCTTAATCGAAAATCCTCGACCTCCAAACGGGACCCCCTAGTCGCAAATAATTCCGTAACGGCTTCCATGCACCCACGCGGAATCGTTATCCAACCAGATTGTCGTCCTGCACTCACAATGTAGCGAGGAATACCAAACACCGGAAAGCGCATCCTCTGCTTTTCAAAAAACTCGGGATTGGGGAACGTCGCCAGTCGAATAATCTTGGCGATAAACTCATCGGGCAACCCCTCCTCCGGAATTAACAGGGACTCCCTCAACTCAACCCTCCAATCCGGTATCTTTACCGCCGCTCCCCCGAGCTTGCCTCCCGTGAGTGAAACAACTGCAATATCCTCCGGAGAGCATTCTTCTATTGGCGAAATTTCAACGAAACGTTCCAAAGCGGTTCGGATGTGATGTTCCCAATAGCATGGCGTCTTAGCCAGAGTCGCCCATTGATCTTCGAAAACGAATAGATTTGTATCAACAAAAACAGTACAGCCGCTTTTCCTTCGGCTCCACTGTAGAGGCAATCCGATCAGGTTTCCAAATCCGCCCCTTGGCATTGTGTCTTGATTCGGGAAAAAACGGTCGTAAGCCCCTAAATCGACTTTCGACAGTCGGCTGGACACCTCGCCCAGAATAACCGTCCCCAAACTTCGAGCGAGTCGAGCAGGAATTGGTTCTGCAAAGAAGAGCCATACGTGGGCGCCGTTTCCAGATCTCGAAATCTCAATAAGAGTTCGAAACCCGAAAATTTCAGCAGAATCCGAATAAGCCACCGCACACGCTTCCCAACCTTCGCCATCAAAGTCCGCTGCGAGGAAAATACAGGTATCGTCCTTTCGAATCGAATACGAGCCAATCGTATGCTTCCCCCTCAAGTGGTCTTCGATAACCTTTTCATCGAGTCTAGAGAATTTGGACGAACCAAAACGGGAGTAAAACTCTGACGGTCTCAAACGAACTCCCGCTTCGTAAACCGTTTCGCAAACCGGATAGTAGCCCTTGGTCCCTTTCGATACATTTTCCCAAAACCTTGGAAAGATGTCCGGTCGTGCCGCAAAACGCCGCTTGAAGAGCAAAACTTTATCTTCTGGATTTACAGGAACCTCATCAAGGACTGCTTCCATCTGCCTCTGCGAGCCCGCACGTTCCATCGCATGGAGTTCCGACAATATCTCCAACCTCTCGTCTTGCAGAGCTGACAAACGCTTCCGCAGATCTTCAAAATGACTCCCCGGCTCGGATTCCATCTGGTCAAGGAATACAAAAACAAGGAATCAGAACTCAACCGACAATTTGAAGTCGCACTTTCATAATCAGAGGCATCGTTAAGATCCGAGGGATCTTCACGTTTTCCTAAGCAGGTGAGGCTTTGCCAACCTGAAGCGTCTGCCCATAGCGCTTCGCCAACCAAAACCAGCAAAAATCAGACGTCGCCCCTCGAACGGACCTACACTCTAGCTAGATCCCAGCCCACCGGCTAGAAAAGTTCCACACATAGGCTCCGAGGCTATTCGGAGCAACGCTCCCCACCCCGCACCACAGTGTCGCCAGTGTCACGCCCAGTGTGACAGGGACTGTGTCAAGTGCACAAGAATGGCTCGAAAGTTGGCACAGGCAACGAGCTTCGCAGCGCCCTAGATGCACCCAACATTCATCTGATCTGCAATCACTTACAGATTTTCCGACGTCGCCAAAAAGCTCAGGCGCGGCTTATGCGAGTGCAGGCCCGCAAAATTTCAGGATCCGGCCCAAACGATCCGGCCTCTGCAGATTCGCCAGACCCGCCGATTCGCCAGCCGGACCGAAGAAAAAACCTTAAGAACCGAACAGGAGAACAAACATGTCCGTAGTTGCAAAACCGAACATCAAACCCCTCGGAGCCCGCGCTCTCGTACGCCGCGTCGAGGAAGATGAAAAGCAAGTGGGTGGCATCTTCATCCCAGATTCCGCCAAGGAAAAGCCCCAGCAGGCCGAAGTCATCGCAGTCGGCCCTGGCGAGCAGGAGGACGGCAAGACAACGCCCCTGCCCGTCAAGGAAGGCGATCGCGTGCTGCTCAGCAAGTATGGGGGAACCGACATCAAATACGACGGAGAGGACTACCTGCTCGTCCGCGAAGACGACATCCTCGCCATTATCGAGTCATAAGCCAATCACCGGAGGAAACCAGTCATGAGCAAGAAACAACTCGTGTTCGACGAATCAGCCCGCAAGAAGATCCTAAAGGGCGTCGAAACCCTAGCCAACGCCGTTAAGGTCACCATGGGCCCCAAAGGTCGCAACGTCCTCATCGGCAAAAAATTCGGAGCCCCCAAGTCCACCAAGGACGGCGTGACCGTAGCCAAGGAGATCGAGCTCTCCGACCCCTACGAAAACATGGGCGCCCAGCTGGCCCGCGAAGTCGCGTCCAAGACCGCCGACTCGGCAGGCGACGGCACCACCACCGCAACCGTGCTCGCCCACGCCATCTACAAGGAAGGCATCAAGTCGGTCGCCGCCGGCTCCAACCCGATCTACCTCAAGCGCGGCATCGACCAAGCCTCCGAGGTTTTGGTCGAAAGCCTGCACAAGCTCTCCAAGGAAGTCTCCAGCAACGATGAGATCCGCCAAGTCGCAACCGTCTCCGCAAACTGGGACTCGGAGATCGGCAACATCATTGCCGACGCCATGGAAAAGGTCGGCAAGGACGGCACCATCACCGTCGAAGAAGCCAAGTCCATGGAAACCACGCTCGACGTGGTGGAGGGCATGCAGTTCGACAAAGGCTTCCTAAGCCCCTACTTCTGCACGGACGCCGAGGCTCAGGAAGCTGTATTGGAAAATCCATACATCCTCTGCTTCGAGAAGAAGATCAGCAACCTCAAGGACCTGCTCCCGCTGCTCCAAGAGGTTTCGAAGCAGGGCAAGCCGCTGCTCATCATCGCCGAGGACATCGAAGGCGAAGCCCTTGCCACCCTCGTGGTCAACAAGATCCGCGGCACCCTCGACGTAGCCGCCGTCAAGGCCCCCGGCTTCGGCGACCGCCGCAAGGCTATGATGCAAGACATCGCCATCCTCACCGGCGGCAAGTTCATCACCGAAGACCTCGGCATTAAGCTCGAAAGCGTTAAGCTCGACGATCTCGGCAGCGCCAAGCGGGTCACCATCACCAAGGAAGATACCACCATCATCGAAGGGGCCGGCTCCAAGTCCGACATCGAAGGTCGCGTCAAACAGATCCGCCGCCAGATCGAGGAAACGACCTCCGACTACGACCGCGAAAAGCTGCAGGAACGCCTGGCCAAGCTCGCTGGCGGCGTAGCCGTCATCAACGTCGGAGCCGCCACGGAGCCCGAGCTCAAGGAAAAGAAGGACCGGGTGGACGATGCGCTCCACGCGACCCGAGCCGCCGTCGACGAAGGCATCCTTCCCGGTGGTGGCGTCGCCCTGCTCCGCGCCGCTGCCGCTCTCGACGAATCCATCGCCAAGATGGACGAGGGCGACCCGAAGCAAGGCGCCCGCATCGTGCGCCGCGCCATCGAGGCCCCCCTCCGCCAGCTCTGCGAAAACGCTGGCGTGGAGGGCGCCTCCATCGTCATCGAAGTCCTCAAGCGCAAGGACAACGAAGGCTACAACGTGGCCACTGGCCAGTACGAGGACCTCGTCAAGGCCGGCGTGGTCGACCCAACCAAGGTCACCCGCCAAGCCCTGCAGAACGCTGCCAGCATCGCCGGCCTTCTCCTCACCACGGACTGCATGATCACCGAAGTGCCGGAGAAGAAGAAGGAGACAGCTCCTGCCGGAGGCGAGGACTTCGACTACTAAGCATCTAACCCGCGCTACAAACTACCAAACCAGCAAAAGGGCCACCCTCCTCGGGGTGGCCCTCTTTACTTTCAGAGCGCCCTACGAAAAGCCGAGGCGACAAGAGGCCCCCATTCGCGGTCTCCACTCCCCTTCAGCCCATGAGTCACCCTGACTCATCCCAGTGCGCAATCGACACAGGAGCGTGCAGCCACAACCACACAACTATCTGTTTTTACGAGACTTACAGCACACGCACAACTGGCATCCGCTATGCAGATTCATGCCTGCAGTTTTGCCAACATTCAGATGGGTACTAACAATCAAAAAGGAGGAACGAAAAATGACGAACCAACTAATACCGCAGAACTGGAAGGAATCGTTGAGTGAACTCCGCGAGGAAATCGGCGAAACCGTGGACCGCTGGATTTCGCGACTGAAACCCGAACAGCGCAAGGAGGCCAAAGACGCCCTCGCCAAGGAGGATCCGTTTTGGAACCCTATTCGCTTCGGGGACGGCCCCCGCGTCGAGATGGAAGAAAGCGAAGACGCCATCAAGGTCGTCGCTGAACTCCCTGGCCTCGCCAAGGAGGACTTCCAAGTCGATCTCGACGACCGCTACCTAACCATCCGAGGAGAAAAGAGCGGCCGCAGCGAACGCAAGGAGGGCCACCTGCATATCAGCGAGTGCAGCTACGGCTCGTTCACGCGGGTCATCCCGCTCCCCTGCGAAGTCGATCGAGACAAAGCTAAAGCCAAGTACAAGCACGGCGAACTGCGTCTCGTCCTGCCAAAAACTGAATCCGCCAAGGCTCGTCGTATCGAAATATCAGTTGAATAAAGATCGCCGAACCAAACTTCGGGAGATCGCCCCTCAAGGGTGCAAAAGCGTATTCTAATCATCGATACGCAAATGGGATGGAGGAACTATGAATATCGTTAAAAAACTGACCGTGGCTTCAATGCTGTGCGCGATCGTCGCGACTCCAAGTTTCGCAGTGGCGAAAACGGAACGCGACACAATCCGGGTTTCGTTTCACGAACCCAGCCGCTACGCAGACATCGACTACGATGGCATGAACAGCGAAAAGGGACACCAATTGGTGTTCGAGCAAATCCGCTCGGTTTTCGCCGAGACGGCCCACCACTGGCTGCCGCCCAGCTATCAACTGGAGGTAACCGTGCTCGATATCGACTTGGCTGGCGAATACGAGCCACACCGTGGAGCCAACTTCCCCAGGGTCATCAAGGAGATCTACAGTCCGCGGATAAAGTTCGACTACCGCGTGCTCGATGCCGACGGGGAGATCGTCCGCGAGGGCTCAGAAACCCTCCGCAACGACTCCTTCCTTTCGGATCCTACGCGAGCCATCAAAGGCAACCAAGAAGTCGCTTACGACGTCTCGCAACTGATCAGAGACTGGGGTAGCAAGATGAAGAGAGACAAACTCTCTTAGGACATAATATATAAAACAAAGACCGGCTCCGGATACGTAAGAATCCGGAGCCCATTTTTTAGTTTCGAACGCTCTAGGGAATTCCCTCAAACCGGGTCGCCAGTTTCTGAATACACCGGCGAAATCGATCCCCCTGGCGCCCGTCCTCGGAAGCCACCGCAACTTGACGAATATGCTAGAGTCGTAGGCGTATGGTCGCACTAGATTATTTGATCGTGGGCGCTTATCTGGCAGGACTGCTCGCCTGCGGCATCCTACTGGCCCGCAAAGCGAGCAAGGGCTCCGAAGCCTATTTCCTGGGCGACCGCAACTTGCCGTGGTGGGCCCTCGGGGCCTCTGGCATGTCGAGCAACCTCGATGCAGCGGGCACCATGACCATCGTGACGCTGCTCTACTTGTTTGGCGTACACGGCTTCTTCATCGAAATGCGCGGAGGAGTCGTGCTGCCGATCGCGGTCTTCCTGGCCTTCATGGGGAAATGGCATCGACGCAGCGGCGTGGTCACCACTGCGGAGTGGATGCAGCTACGCTTCGGGACCGGGTTTGGCGGAAAAGCGGCGCGGGCCCTAGCGGCCCTCACCTACTTGGCCATCACGGTCGGCATGATCGTCTTCTTCCTCGCCGCGGCAGGCAAGTTTCTGGCGACCTTGCTGCCATTCGACGCCACGACCTGCTCCGTGGCGATGGCGTCCATTGCCCTGGTCTACACCTTAATGAGCGGACTCTACGGAGTCGTTTGGACCGATGTTTTCCAAGGATTCCTCATCGCCGGAGCCGCCATCTACGTCGCCATCCGCGGAGCCTTGCTATTGGACGCGGACCTCATCTCCAATTGGGAAGCCGCCCGTTACAACACCCTGCTGCCCCTGCTATCCGACAAAGGCTTGGGCGAATACGAATGCTTCATCGCCTTCCTGCTTGCGTGGATCGCTAAGGGCTTGATCGAGGGACTCGGCGGAAGCGGCGGTTCCGCCTACATGGCCCAGCGCTTCTACGCGGCTCGCTCCGATCGGGAGTGCCAAAAGGTAGGCATGCTGTGGATCGCCCTCTTCTCCTTCCGTTGGCCCATGGCCCTCGGATTCGCCATCATCGGCATCGCTCTCGGGATCGGAGGGGAAGATCCGGAACGCCTGCTGCCCCAAGTTTTGATGTCCGACGTATTCCCGGACGGGATACGCGGACTGACCATCGCCGCACTATTGGCCGCTTCGATGTCCACCTTCGACTCCACCATCAACGCCGGCGCCTCCTACGCGACTCGAGACCTGCTGGTGCCGCTCTTTCCGAAGGCCAGCGAACGAATGCAAGTGTGGTTTGGATACGCAGCGTCCACCGTCATCGTAGCCCTCGGCCTCGCCATCGCGCTCCTGGGCGTGGAATCGATCGTGGACGTTTGGGTGGTGATCGTCATTCAGCTCTTCCCCGCATTTCTAGCGCCCTTCGCACTACGCTGGTTTTGGGGACGGTTCACCGGAGAAGGCTTCAGCGCCGGCATCCTTGCCGGATTCGCGACCTCAGCCTGGCTGGCCTTTTCGGAGACGGGCCAAACGCTCAACGAGGTCGAAACGCTGGCTGCGGTGATCGCCGTCTCGTTCCTAGCCTGCGTCGCCGGCACCTACCTATCCCGCCCCACCGACCAGCGGGTCTTGCAGCAATTCTACAAGAAGACCCGCCCCAACGGCCTCTGGCCAGCCTCTTGGAAACGAGACCACCTCGCCGAGCTGCGTACCAATTGGCTCCGCCTCCTCGCCGCTCTTACGTGGCAAATATCAACCTTCATGCTACCCATGATGCTTGTATTGAAAAAATGGGGATACGCAGGGATCCTAGCGTTGGTCTGGACCCTATCCTTTCTCGCTCTAAGGCAAATGCAGGAGCGAGACGAGCCAGCCTAACTCCCCTCCAGTCGCTCGCCCCGATCCTCCCGAAGGCGGAAGCTGCGAAGGGCGCTTTCGATTTTTTCCCGATCGAGATCGATGCCGATAAAAACGATCTCCTGGCGGCGGTCGCCCGTCTTCGCATCCCACCGTAGCCACTCCTCCGCGGGGATTCGCGAGCGGTCGATCTCGCCGCTCTCCAGCAAGGCCTGCCTCCACTTTCCGAGATGGTCGAAGCGCAGCGAATCGCCCGCGAGCGAGAGGTAGCCCATCCGGTCCGGTTCCCGGTCCGTCCACACGAATCCCTTGGCCCGCAGCAAGCCGGGTATCGAGCTCCGCAAGAACGCCAGCAGCTTGCCATGCGACACAGGAAACCTCGCTCGAAACACAAACGCCTCCAACCCGAAGTCGCTATGCCGGTGGGCCTTCGCCGACTCGCCCGTCCCCGCTCCCTCGCCTTTCGCAAACTCCAGATCGCAGCGCGAGCGCTTGAAAGCGGTGGATACATCGAAGCGCTCCCCATCCAGCAAGGCGTCCCAATCAACGCGACCTTCGCGGACCGCCAGCACCTCCGCCTCCGGACACAAGGCAGCGAGGGCTCGGCGGGAGCGGAGCAAGGCCTCCTGCTCGACGAGGTCCACCTTGTTCAGAACGATCACGTTCGCCGCCTCCACCTGCAAGGCGAGCAACTCGCTCAGCGGCCGACGCGGATCCGAGAGGAGCATCAGCGAACGGCGTACCGGAGTGTAGGCCTCCTCGACCTTCTTCACCCACCATCCAGCGTCGACCACCGTAACCAAATTTACGATACGAACCAAATCCAAGGGAGAAACGCCGTTCGCGTCCCGAGCCACCAAACTCCCCACAACGCCTTGCGGCTCCGCGATCCCCGTCGCCTCGACGAGGATGACCTCGGGCTTCCTTTCAGCCAGCTTGACTACCGCTTCGCCAAAAGCTCCCCGCATGCCGCAGCAAATGCAGCCGTTGCTAAGCTCCACCACATCGCCAGCCGACCGCGCCTCCAGCTGGGCGACCTCCTGAGCCAGGGCCGCGTCGATATTTACCTCCCCCACATCGTTGACCAAGGCTGCGATCCGACGCCCCTTCGCCTCCCTGAGAAGATGGTTGAGCACGGTCGTCTTGCCAGCTCCTAGGAATCCGCCCAAAACGACGAGAGGGATACGCCCGTCAGACGCATCCCTACCGCTATTCGTATCACTCGTGCTGGCGAGGTCTCCCACTTCCGCAGAGTCCTAGAAACTCGTACGCAAGCCAAGCCTCAAACTGCGTCCCGGCATCGGAGCGAGGTCCTTCAGGAACGAGGTATGCGGGCGAGCTTCCTCGTCGCTCAGATTCGTACCCACCACGAAAACATCCACCGCAGCGGTATCAGTTTCATACATACGATAGCGAGCATCCGCGCTCCATAGCGTATAGCTATCGGTCGGCAGCTGATTCGGTCCCAAGTGGGACGCGCCATCATTCCACTGCCCCTCGGCGCCCCACAGCCAAGGTCCCGCTACGTATTCGTAGCGCAAGCCGACGCGACGCGTGGGAATGCGTGGGAGATTGGTGCCGAAACTCTCGTTGGTCGCCCGGATCTGGTCGTAGAGAAAATCGATATGCATGGCCCGATCCGCTTCGTCGATCAAGTGATAGCGAAGATCCACCTCGAAACCGTAGAACTTCGCGTCAGCCGCGATGGCCCGATACACGTTCAAGCCGTCCGTATCCAATTCTCCATACAGCTCTTCAACCGCTTCGTGATCCAGGTACTGCAAATAAACATAGTCGCTGAAGTCGGAATAAAACGCGGTGATCTCCCCCGTAATCCTTCCCGCCGTCAGACGATAGGAAAGGTCGAGACTCGCAGACGACTCCTCCCCGATAGAAGCGTCGCCAATCTCGAAGCTCTGGGTGCCGACGTGCGGGCCGAAGGCGAACAGCTCGCTCGCATTGGGAGCCCGCTCCGCATACACTAGGTTGGCGGAGACGACCGACCTCTCGTCCAGGCGACGCACGAAGCCCGCCGAAGCGTTGACCGTATCGAAACTCCTATTGGCCAGCTCCTCGTCGACCGGATCGATCTCCACGCTCTCCAAACGAGCGCCGAACTCCCACGCGCCCCAACCCCGATTGAGCCGCTCCATCGCGAAGATACCGTATTGAGCCGTCTCGGAACTGGGAATGAAAGCTTCCTCTCCCACGGCCGCAAAATCGTCAACCTTCGCCTGTACGCCTAGGGCCCCGGTGAGATTGCCAATGGGGCTGTGCACGCCCGTAAGCCGCAGCTCGTACCCATCCCGATCGAAAACGGTGCCCACGACCTCGCCTTCGAGCTCGGCATGGCGGTAGTCGCCGAACGTCAGGTCCATCTCCAGGCTCTCCAAGAAATCGACCGGATCGATCAACTCGCCGCGCACCGTGAAGCGCGACTGGTCAAGGTCGATGACGACCGTCTCCTCGCCATGCTCCTCGTGCTCCTCTTCCTCCTCATGCGCTTCATCCTCGTCATGCTCCTCTTCGTGAGCGTGAGCATGTGAGTGACCTGGGACGCCATAGTCGCTCGCGTATTCAGAATAGGATACAGCCAAGCTCCCGCGCTCGCCAAACCAAGCCAAGCCCAGGTAGCCCGAGCGCGTGTCTACGAAACTGTTTTCCAGAACGCCGAAGACCTCCTCGTCCTCCTCGTGCTCGTGGTGCTCGTCTTCCTCCGCTTCGTCCCCTTCGTGCTCATGCTCCTCGCCTTCCTCGTGCTCATGCTCGTGCTCCTCCGCTTCCATTTGGTAGAAGGACTCCGCGAAGCCCGGAATCTCGAAATCGTTCGACTGGCGATCCAGGAAGCCCGCGCTCCAAGCGAAATCGCCCTGCCCGCCCTGCAAGGCGAGACCGAAGGACTTTTCATCGGAAACCGAACCGTAAGACGTCTCGATCTGACCGCTCAGCGGCCGCAAAGCCCGCTCCCGCGGCAGTTCCTTGCCGATCACATTGATCACGCCGCCGATCGCCGCGTTTCCGTAGAGCAGCGACGCCGGCCCGCGCACCACCTCGATGTCATCGGCGAACAAGGGCTCGATGCTCACGCCATGGTCAGGGCTCGTCTGCGAAACGTCGAAGCTGTCCGTACCCTGATTTAGGATACGAATGCGATCTCCGTCGAATCCGCGAATGACCGGACGCCCGGCCCCCGGGCCGTAGTAGGTCGAGCGAATCCCCGGCTCGCCCGACAAGGTCGCCCCCAGCGAAGACTCGACCGAGCGCTTCAGCGCCTCGCCCGTCAATTCGCCCGTCGGAACCACCAGTTCCTCCTTACGCTCCACGAAAGGGCTCGCCGTCACCACGATCGGGTCCAAGTCGACCGCATCGCTATCCTTGCGAGCCTGTCCATATCCAAGCCCCGCAGCCAGCAGAGCAGTCGTTGCCAAAAAGTACCGAGTTGGTCTCATCCCCAACTAATGCAAGTGTCTTGCGTTATAAATCAAGCCTTATCGCTATTTATTTGCAATAAACCGCACAAGCCATCCCCTTCGACCGATACGGCCCCCAATTTACCTCAAGCCTCGCAATTCAGGAACCCTCACCAATCTCAACCCGATCTGAGCCATCTGTGGTAAAAAATCTCCCGCTGCAGGATCATTCGCGTAACTTCGCGTCCATTCGCGGTTACAAAGAAAAAAATCCACTTCCCCGGTCCGCTTCGACCTTCGCGCAAAAGATACAATCTTATACCCAATAACTTTCGCCACTCCTCTATGCTTGAACTCTTTCTCGAAGTCATTGCTGAGATCTTTCTGCAAGTAGTGGTAGAAATCTTGGCGGATTGCGGGATTCATGTCTTCAAGCGGAAGCCCGTGCAGAATCCTATCCCAGCGGCAATCGGGTACTTCCTTTTCGGCTGTCTAGCAGGTGGATTGAGTCTGCTGATCTTCGAAGGCTCCTTCATTTCGGATCCCCGCCTGAAAATCGCCAACCTGATCCTCGCCCCGCTAGTGGCCGGACTAGCCATGGCATGGATCGGCAAGCGACGGAGACGCGGCGGCAAGGACAGCGTCCGCATAGAACGCTTCTGCTACGGCTTCCTATTCGCGTTCGGAGTCGCCCTCATCCGTTTCGTCTGGGCCACGTGAGAAAGCGCGCTTCACGACCCAAGCCGAAGCCCTAGCCCAACCATCTGTGGTTACAGCAAATCCCCCGCAGCAGGATCATTCGCTTCCATTCGCGGTTACAAAAAAACAACCCGCCTGCTTCAGTTATCCGGAAACTCCGGATAACTGCCGCAGGCGGACACTTGGTTTAAGCTAAAGACTTTCTCCTCTCCGCAACCCTAGGCCGCGAGCGCTTGGCGCCTTACATTTCCTTCTCCAGTCGGTCGGCGATGTCGTTCGGCGAACCGGTGTTGCGGGCGATCAGGCTGTAGGCGGCGGGGACCACGAAGAGCGTGAAGACCGTGGCCGCCAGAACTCCGAAGAGCACCACGATACCGATGGAGGAACGGGTTTCCGCGCCGGCGCCGCTGGAGAGGATCAGAGGCAAGGCCCCTGCCACTGTCGTAAGCCCGGTCATGAGGATGGGACGGAAGCGCACTTCCGACGCGTCCACCAAGGCCTTGGAAAACTCGACGCCTTCGTCGCGCAGCTGGTTGGCAAACTCGACGATCAAGATACCATTCTTCGCCGCCAGGCCGACCAGCATGATCAAGCCGATTTGCGAATAGATATTCAAGGTGCCGCCAAAGAGATAGAGCCCCAAGAGTCCGCCCCCGGTGGCCAAAGGCACCGTCAGCATAATGACGAAAGGATGTATATAACTTTCGAACTGGGCCGCCAGCACGAGGAACACCACGGCGAGCCCGAGCAGGAACACGAAGATCATGGAGTTTCCGGAAGTCACGAAGTCGCGGCTTTCCCCCTTGTAGTCGATAACCGCTTCCTGCGGCAGGTGTTCCCTCACCAATCCTTCCAGGTGCTGCAAGGCTTCGCCCAGCGAATAGCCTTCCTTCAGGTTAGCCTCCAAGGTGATGGCTCGCACGCGGTTGTAGCGCGACAAGGTTTCCGCCGCCCCGTACTCGCTCAAGTCGACCAGGTTCGACAGCGGGATCAGCTCGCCCGTGCGGGCCGAGCGAACGTAGATGCTTTCGATATCGCTAAACGAACGCTGCCGCTCGCGGTCGCCTTCCACCACGACTTCGTACTCTTCGCCGTTTTCGAGGAAGGTCGTCACGTTCTTGCCGCCCATCAGCGTTTCGAGGGTCGTACCGATTTCGGATACAGTGACGCCTAGGTCTGCGGCTCGATCGTAGTTGACCTTAAAGTCGAGCTGCGGACGCGTTTCCTTATAATCGCTGTCCAAACCTTCGAAGCCAGGATTGTCCTCTTCGATCTTCTCAAGCAGTATATCACGCCACTCGGCCAACTGCTCGTAAGTCGATCCGCCCAATACGAATTGTACCGGCTTGCTGGTGCCGCCGCCCAAGCCTTGCCGCATTACCGGGAAGGCGCGAATGCCGGGCAAGTCGGCGAGCTTGCCGCGCACTTCGCCCATGAGCTCGAAAGCGGATTTTCGATTCGCCCAATCGTCCAATATCACGATGAGAATGCCGCTATTAAAGTTCTCTATATTTCCGAATCCGCGCGGAGCTCGTACCAGAAGCCGCTTGAAAACCCCACTCTCTACATAAGGAGTCAGGCGCTCCTCGATCACGTCCATATACTCTTCTATATATTTATAGCTCGAGCCTTCCGGAGCGTTCACCATCACGAAAAAAGCTCCGCGGTCTTCGCTAGGAGTGAACTCTTGCGTCACGTTTGGATACAGCCACGCCGTACCGGCAAGCATCAGAGCGAAGAGTACCGTCATCACTACAGGAATCTTCAGCACCTTGACCAGCAGCTTCATATAGATACGCTTGCACCATTCGAATACCCGCTCGACGCCATTCAGCACGAAATTCTTTTTCGTATCCTCCGATTCGTTCTTCAAAAGCTTAGAAGCCAGCACCGGCACCAGCGTGAGGGCTACCAGCGACGAGAAGGCTACCGCTGCAGCGATGGTCAGCGCGAACTCGGTGAAGAGGCGGCCGATGTCCCCTTCCAAAAAGGTGATCGGCACGAAGACCGCGATCAGTACCAACGTGGTTGCGATAACCGCAAACGCCACCTGACGCGCCCCTCGGAAAGAGGCGACCAAGGGCGTTTCCTTGAGCTCATGCATCCGGCGCACGATGTTCTCAAGCATCACGATGGCGTCGTCTACTACTAGGCCGATCGCCAGCACGAGGGCGAGCAGCGTCAGCAGGTTGATAGAGAACCCGAGAGCAAAGACTACGATAAAGGAAGCAACCACCGATACCGGAACCGTAACCGCCGGAATCAACATTGCCCGCACGCTACCTAAAAAGATATAGATAACAAAGATAACGCAGCCAATCGCTATAAAGAGCGTCGTATAAACTTCCCGGATGGAGGCCTTGATAAAAACCGACGCGTCGTAGCTCTGCGAAATCGTCATCCCCTCCGGCAAGTTCTTTTCCAGCTTCTCCGTCAAGGCCTTGGTCGCCTCCGCGACTTCGATGGTATTGGCAGTCGATTGCTTGATAACCCCGATCCCCACCATGGGAACTCCGTTTCCGCGAAACATGATACGGTCCTCTTCCACGCCTTTCTCGATCCGGGCTACGTCGCCGAGGCGCACGAGGTATCCATCTTCGCCCCGCGAGAGCACGAGCTTAGCGAAGTCCTTCGGATCCTGAAAGCTTCGCTCCACGCGGGCCTTGAAGATGCGCTGGTCGGACTGCAGGCTACCCGCCGGCAGCTCCACGTTTTCCGAACGCAAGGCTTGCTCCACGTCGCTCACCGTGAGATTGCGGGCCGCTAGGGCTTGGCGATCCAGCCAAACCCGCATGGCATAGCTCATCCCGCCGCCGACTCGGATGCGGGCCACCCCGTCGAGGGCCGAATACTGGTCGACCAAATAGCGCTCCGCGTAGTCGGTCAGCTCCGGCACCGTCATGCTTTCGCTCGAAAGATTCTGCCAGATAATAACGTCGTCATTGCTGTCGACCTTCTGCACTTCCGGCGGCTCGGCCTCTTCCGGAAGGTTGTCCTGGATGCCCGATATGCGATCGCGCACATCGTTGGCCGCCTCGTTGACGTCGCGGTTCACCGAAAATTCGATGGTCACGTTGGAGCGGCCGTCGCTCGAGGAGGACTGTACGAACTCGATACCTTCCACCCCGGCCACGCGTTCCTCGATCAACTCGGTCACCCGCGTCTCCACGATATTGGCCGGAGCCCCCGGGTACTCCACTTCGACCGTCACGATGGGCGGATCGATATCCGGATACTCGCGCAAGGAGAGGCGGTCGAAGGAGACCATCCCGAAGGCGATCAACAATAATGATATAACGCTCGCGAATACGGGACGTTTTACGGATACATCGGATAATAGCATGGTCGCCGGTATTCTATTGTTTCGCGCTGGAGCCCTTAAGCAGCTCGCCTAGCGACTCGCCGTTCTTCTCCACGGCCTTGATCACGACAGGGGCCCCCATCCGCAAGCGCAAGGTGCCGTGCGTAACCACCAGCTCCCCGACAGAAAGTCCGGAAAGGACCTCCGCCTCGCCATAGCTTCGAGTGCCGATCTTCACCTTGCGGCGCTCCACGGTCTGTTTCCCTTCCGGTCCCACCACCACGAATACAAAATGCTCCGGACCGTCCGTCACCAGCGCCTCTTCCGGCACCAGCAAGGCATCGCGCGGATCCTTCTGCAACTCGACCTTCATCAGCAGGCCGGGCTTCAGCAAGCCCTCCTCGTTATCGATCAGGGCGCGAGCCTTGATGGAGCGGGTGACGGGATCGATGCGGCTGTCCACATTGGCGATCCTGCCCTCGAAGACTCGGCCGCGATAGGCCTCGGTCTCCGCCTCGATCACCACGCCGGGCTTCAAGGTAGACAAAAAGACTTCCGGAACAGAGAAATCCAGCTTCATCACGCTGACGTCGTCGATGGTGGCGATGACGGATCCCGGCTGGGCCAGGGCACCGACGCTGATATTGCGCAAGCCCAACACCCCGTCGAAGGGTGCCTTGATCACCCGCTGGTCGATGCGCGACTCGATGGCCTGCATCCTCGCCTTCGCGCCGGCTAGGTCGCGCTCGCTCGCCGTCAAGGTCGAGGTCGACGCCGCCCCTTGCTCGATCAAGGGCTTGAGGCGGTTCACCTGCCGCTGCGCTTCCGCCATGATCGACTCCTGCTCGGCCATCTCGGCCAGCTCTTCCGCCGTATCCATTTCTACCAATACATCGCCCTTCTTCACGCGTTGGCTATCGTCGAAGGAAACCTTCTTCACGATCTCGGTAACGGATGAGGTCAGCTCCACGCTCTCGTTCGCCCGTAAGGTCCCCAGCGCCTCCACCTCGTCGGCGTAGGGTTTCGAGACGGCCTTCGTCACGATCACCGGCGTGGGTGGAGCGGCGGCGCCTGTTGCCTGAGCCTGCATCTGAGTGACGCAAAGCTGAACAAGTAGTGAAATGATAAATACCTTCTTCATTAATTCTCTCCCCTATCGGTTTTTGCTGCAGCGCCAATCGGACCGCCGATCGCGCGGAACAGGTCCACGCGCGCCTGCAGCAAGTCGCGCTTGGCCGTAATCATATTGCGCTCTACCGCGCGCAGCTCCCGCAGCACGTTGATCACCGGCTGGTAATCGTCGACCCCCTGCGTGTAGCGCGTTTCCGCCGCGTCGACGGTTCGCTGCAGCAAGTCCCGCTGCACGGTAAGCTTTTCCAAAAATTCGCTCTGCTTGACCTCGCGGACCAAGGCGTTCTCCACGGCTTCCACCGCTTCCAGGAACAATTGCGTATAGGCCGCCAGGCGCCCTTCGTAGAGGGCTTTGTTGCGCTCCACTTCCGCCTTGCGCACACCCCAATCCAATAGCGGCTGGACGAAAGATGCGGCAAGATCGAAGACCGATCCCGTAAAGCTCGAATCGTCCGAAAGCAAATAGGAGGCGCTCAAAGTGATAGAGGGAAAACGGTCCGCAATGGCAGCCGCTATATCATGGTCCGCCGCCACTAGCTCGGAATAAGCGCTGCGCAGATCCGGACGGTTCAGCAGCAAGGCCGCCGGCACGCCGATAGCGGGCAAGTTCCGGTCGAAGCTCAAGCTCTCCGACACAGCCACTCGGGCTTGCCCATCCGGGTTCTCTCCGAGCAAGACGTCCAAACGGTTTTCGAAAACCGCCAGCTCCGATTCCGCCAGCGGTATCAAGGTTTCGCTGTCCGCCACGCGGGCCTGCTGCTGCAGGACATCCACCTGGGCGCCGACTCCGTTGTCCAGCCGCAGCTGAAGCAGGTTCTCCAATTCCCTGTCCAACTTGACCTGAGCCTTGAGCAGCTCGAGCCGCTCCCGGGCGGCCACCACTCCGAAGTAGGCGTTGGCCACCTCCACGCTCAAGGAAAGCTTCACGGCATCCACGTCCGCCGCCCGAGCCTGGGCTTCCAGCTGGTCCGCCTTCGCCGCGGCGCCGATCCGATTCCAGACGTCCACTTCCCAGGAAAGCGCCAAGCCCGCTTCCGCGGAACCGCGCTGCGACTCTCCGTCCTCCCAGTCCTGGGAAGCGCTGCCCTCCAGGTCGAGGCTAGGGTAGCGGCCGCCGCGGCTGCGCTGGGCGATCGACTGGGCTTGCCTCAACACCGACACCGATTGGGCCAGGTCGTAGTTCTGCGACAAGGACAGCGCGACCAGAGCGTTCAAAGCCGGCCGATCGAAGCTTTCCCACCAGGGGGCCGCAGCGATATCGCCTTGCGACGCAAAGGAATACGAGGCCAAGGGACTCACCTCTGGAGGGTTCGGCACGTCTTCCCGGTCAAAGGAAGCGCATCCGGACAAAAGCAGCACGCACCAGGCGGAAGGAGTTCTAAATACGAATTTCATCAAGCAAAAGAAAGCAGCAGTCGAACCGAGGCACCCGGTCCGCCTTGCATTTCCAAGGCAAGACGGGCGAACGCCCCAAAGATTGCAGCAAATTTCATGCGAACCGCCGCCGCCCGGCGATCGCGCTCAAACGTATTTAAACTCCGAATACAAACCCAGCCCCACCCTTTCGTCTGCCCCGGACCAGCCGCGCCGAAGCGATCAAGCGCGACTTTTGGTTCGAAGCTTCTGGAAACGAGAGAGAGGGGCCGCCTCTAAGGCAGCCTCACGGCCGCAAACCCTTTTCGGTTTTCAGCTTGGCCAGCAATCGGTGCAAGACGGCAGGTTCGACAGGCTTGACCAGATGATCGTCGAAGCCCGCCTCTTTCGTCCGCCGCCTGTCCTCTTCCAGCCCCCAACCTGTCAGAGCCACGAGCGTCATCTCCTTGCCCCAGTCCTGCTTGCGCAAGGCGAGAGCGGCTTCGTATCCATTCATCCTGGGCATGCCGATATCCATCAGTACCAGATCGGGACGGAACGCTTTCGCCTCCGCGATGCCCTGCAGGCCATCGAAGGCGGTGCGGACCTCGTTGCCCAAGCTCTTGATGACCATCCCCAGCATTTTCGCAGCGGCTTCGTTGTCGTCCACGACAAGTACCTTAAGCCCCGAAGCCTCGCCCAAAGGATCCGAGGGTTGCCCGTCTCCTTCCGAACCCGACTCCTCGCTCAAGATCGGCAGTCTAACGATGAACTCGCTGCCTTGCCCTTCTCCCTCGCTGCGTACTTCGATGGATCCGTCATGCATCTCGACCAAGCGCTTCACCAGCGTCAAGCCGATGCCCAAGCCTTTGTAGCCTTTCTCCAAGGGGCGGTCGATCTGCTTAAACATCTCAAAGATGTCCGACAAACTATCCGCCGGGATCCCGATCCCCGTATCGACCACCGATACCGCGACCTCGCTTCCCTCCTGCTGGGCCGAGATACGAATGCGGCCGCGTTCTGGAGTGTATTTCGTCGAGTTGTTGAGCAAGTTCGAGAACACTTGGGCTAGCCGGTTCGGATCGGCGTCCAGGTAGATCGGGGCAGCGGGCAGTCTCACTTCCAATTCGTGTCCCGCTTCCTCGATGAAGGTGCTGGCGGTCTCGACCGCATTTCGCACAACGTCAGCGATCTCGATCCGCGACTTGCGCAACTGCAGCTTGCCTTGCGTTATGCGCGAAACGTCGAGCAGGTCATCGATCAACCGCACCAGCTGCTGGGTCTGCCGCTCCATGATGCTGCGCGTCTCCTCCAGTTCCGCCGGGTCGTCGGCGAGCGACTTCATGAGCTCCAAGCCAGTGCGAATAGGGGCGAGCGGATTGCGCAGCTCGTGCCCGAGGGTCGCCAAAAACTCCGACTTGCGGCGGTTGGCTTCCGACAGATCGGCGGCGACGCTTCGCAGCTCCTCCTGCAAGCTCTTGATATCGTGCACCTCGGTATTCGAGCCGATCCACAGGCTGATCCGCCCCGTCTCGTCCCTCACCGGCAAGGCTCGCGTGATGTGCCAGCGGTATTCCCCATCCGCCCGGCGAAAGCGATGCTCGAACAGGTAGGGTTCCCCCGTCTCGAGGGAGTGACGCCAAATCCGCAGGTTTTCGTCCAGATCCTCTGGGTGGATAAACTGCGTCCAGCCCCACTTCTCGATGCTGTCCACGGACAACCCCGTAAACTCGATCCAAATCGGATTCAGGTAATTGAGGTTTCCGTCCGGCAAGGCGGTAAAGATCTTCTGCGGAATGGAATCCATGATGACGCGCAGGCGCTGTTCGCTTTCCACCAACGCCTCGGCCGACCGCTTCTCCTCAGTGACGTCCCGGACGATGGCCAGCAAAGCGGGGCGACCTCCAAAGACGAACGAGGTCCCCGTCACGCGAACCAAGATCTTCTGGCCATCCTTGCGCACGTGCGTGCCATCCACATTGAACGGCTCGCCAGCAAGCACCTGCCGTACGAAGTCAGCGAACTTGTGATGATCGTCAGGGTGGACAAGCTGCGTTCCTGGCAAGCCAAGAAACTCTTCGTAGGCGTAACCATGCATGGAGCAAGCTGCGGGGTTGGCCTCGACCAGACGCCCCTCCAAATCGAAGATGAGAATCCCGTCGCTCGTGGACTCGAAGATACTTCGGTACTGAGCCTCCTGGACTCGCAGCTTCTCCTCGGCCTCGATTCGCTCCGTTAGGTCCAGCATGGAGCCCACCATCCGGATCGGCTCTCCGCCCTCGCTCCGCACCACTCGGCCCCGGTCGAAAACGCGGGCATAGGAGCCGTCCTTCCTGAGGAAGCGATATTCTTCGGTCCAAAGCTCTCCCGCACCATCGATTACGGAATGGATGCTATGAACGATTCGGTCCCGATCCTCGGGATGGATGTGCTCGACCCACCATTTCGAGTCGGAGTCCACGTCCTCCGCCGCATAAGCAAAAAGCCTTCTCACGCCCTCGTTCCAAGTCACTTCGTTGGTAACCAGGTTCCAGTCCCAAATGGCGTCATTGGCGGCATCCCCTACCAGCCGGTAACGAAGCTCGCTCTGCTGCAAGCGATGCTCGGCCCGACGCCGCTCCGATACGTCTCGAAACACTAGGACACAACCCACGATCTGGCCATCGGAGCCTCGGATAGGCGCCGCGCTGTCATCGATCGGACACTCCGCGCCGTCTTTGGCGATGAGCACGGTATGGTTCGCCAGGCCAACGATGACGCCGTCCCTCAGCGCCTTGGTCGCCGGGCTCTCGACCGGCAGCCGCGACTTCTCGTTGACGATGCGGAAGACCGTTTCCAAAGGCTGGCCTGCCGCCTCTTCATTGGACCAGCTCGTCAAGGATTCCGCCACGGGGTTCAAATTCGTAATGCGGCCGGCCGGATCGGTGGTGATTACCGCATCCCCAATACTGTGCAGCGTTACGCTCAGCAGATCGCGCTCTTGCTGAAGCTCGCGCTCCGAACGCTTCCGCTCGGTGATGTCCTCCATGACGAGGATGATTCGCTCGGGACCGTCCGTTTCGACCTCCATCCGGCGAGCGTTGAGCGTCAGGGTCCGTGGCCCCAGGTTCCGGAACGCGTGCGCAACTTCGAAACCTTCGAACGAAGCCTGCCGCGGCAGGATATCCTCGAGCAAAGCTCGCAACTTTGGGATGTCCCACTCCCCTTCGCCCAACTGGTAGATGAACTGGCCCTCGGTACTGCTAGGATCCGCTCCGAAGTGCGCGTAAAACGCCTCGTTCGCAGTGACCACCCGCAAATCGCTTTCGAGCACCAGCAACGGCACCGGACTGGTGCGCAAGGTCGCCTCCGCATACCTCTTGGCGCGGCTCGCCGCTACCCGCGAGAGCGCGTCCCGCCAAATCAGCCAGGTCAGCACGCCAGTCAGCAAGGCTCCGGCGAGGACGATAAGCGGAATGACCCCGCGTTGAACCGAGGCGTCGAAGGCGGGAGTAGACTCAACCACCACCGTCCAAGGGCGACCGGCGATTTCGATCGTCTCCACGCTGCTGAATCGCGGGGCCTCGCCCTCGGAAACGCTCTTTTTGGACCGGAACAATTGCCGCTCTGGATCGACCTCGGGCCCGTCGTAGACCGTTAACGCGATCGTCTGCTGACGCGTAGCAGCTTCCACCGAACCAAAAAAGTCCCAAGCGCGAATCGGGCTGTAGGCGAAGCCCCGAAGCGCTTTGCGACGTTGCTCGACGGTGGCCGTTTGCTCGCCATCGAAGACCGGCAGATAAACCAGAAAGCCAGGCTGCTTCTCCTCGTCGATTTCCTGCACGAGGGTAACCTTGCCGGAAGCCACCGCGTGCATTCCTTGGTCCCGCGCCTGCCGCATCGCTTCCCGACGCACCTTCTCCGTATACATGTCGAAACCGACCGCCGCCCGGTTTCGAACGTCCATAGGTTCCAAAAAGACGATCGCCGTCCGTTCGTCCTCGCTCGAATCCGGCCAAACCCGAAAATCGACCATCCCTTGGGCCCGCATTTCCTCGAGCAAGGCCGCTTCGCCCCCCTCAGGAACGCGCTGCGAAAAGCCGATTCCCAACAAGCCGGGATACCGATCCCGAAGCAGCAGCCGATCCACGTATCTCCGAAATTCCGCCGCCGTCGTTTCCTCGTCGCTCACCAGCCGCCCAGCGGTGCCTCGCAGCAGGGCCACGTAGGTTTCCATACGGCTCAAAATGGCGCTCTGCTCTCGCTGCACATGGCGTTCGAAGGAGGCCCGGTCGCGCTCCTGCGCCACCGACGCCAGCTGGTACGCCACCCACGCGGTCGCGCTCAAGCCCACTGCCAGCACGACAAGAGGCAAGCTGGCGATGCGCAGGGAAAAGGTTCCCTTCCCCCACACGCTACGGTTCAAAGACGAAAGCTTTCGCATAGTTTAAGAAGTATAAAAATGCCGATTGGAACGCTCCCCAAGACCATGAACTCCGAGAGCGGTTCGAAAAGATCATCCGATAAGGCATCCGTAAAGCGAACTCGCCTACCAGTCGTAACACAGTTTCAAAATGCACCGCTTATCGATTTACCGCCGGCTTCGAGTCGATAAAAGTTCCCGACAAAAACGTTCGTATTAACGATCTGGGCACACCCCGGAAACGCCGCCCACAAACTGCTCCATTGCCTCCCGCCTAGGATATCTCCGCTTCCTTCAACAAGCGCTGCACCTCGGCGGGTTCCGCTGGCTTGACCAAGTGGTGGTCAAACCCTGCTTCCTTGGTCTTGCGACGGTCCTCCTCCTGGCCCCAGCCAGTCAAGGCAACCAACATCATTTCCTTGCCCCAAGGCTGCTGACGGATGTGCCGGGCCGCTTCGTAGCCGTTCATCTTCGGCATCCCTAGGTCCATCAAGACCACGTTCGGGCGGAACTCGGCCGCAACCTCGATCGCTTCCTGTCCGTCGCCGGCGAGGCGAACCTCGTTGCCGAACATCTTCACCACGAGACCGAGCATCTTGGCGGCGGCTTGGTTGTCATCGACGACCAGCACCCTGCGTTTCCGACCGGGACCTACCTCCTGCCCTGCGGGAATCGCCGGGGCCTTCGGGGCAGCAGCTTCCGCAATGATCGGTAACCGAATACTGAATACACTTCCCTTACCCGCGCCCTCGCTTCGCACGAAGATCTTTCCATCGTGCATTTCCACCAGCAGCTTCACCAGAGACAGTCCGATACCGAGCCCCGTATAGCCCTTCTCCTGGGGGCGGTCCACCTGAGCAAACATTTCGAAGATCGCCTCCTGCATGTCGGGAGGAATGCCGAGACCGTTGTCCTCGACTGAAATCGTCACCGCGTCGGCCGTCCGGGTGGCGGAGAGCGTAATCCGCCCTCCCTCCGGCGTATACTTGGCGCTGTTGTTGAGCAGGTTCGACAGGACTTGGGCCAAGCGATGCGGGTCCGCCTCCAGCAGAACCGTTTCGACCGGCAGCTCGACCCTCAGCTCGTGCTTCGACTCGGCGATGTAGGGACGCGTCGATTCCACGGCGCTTTCGATGACTTCGCTCAGCTTCACCTTTGCCTTGCGCAGCTTGAGCTTGCCTCGGGTGATGCGGGAAACGTCCAGCAAATCGTCGACCAAGGAGATCAGCTGCTTGGTCTGCCGCTCCATGGTGGCCCGCGTTTCCTCCACCAAGGCGCCGTCGCCCTTGGCCATCTTCATGATCTCCAAGCCGGTGCGGATCGGTGCCAGCGGATTGCGAAGCTCATGGGCCAAGGTCGCCAAAAACTCGTCCTTGCGGCGGTCGGCCTCCTTGAGGAGCTGCTGCGTTTCGCGCAGCTCCGTCACGTCCGTATTGGTGCCGAACCAGCTCACGATCTCGCCCGCCTCGTCCCGGATGGGAATCGCCCGCGAAAGGAACCAACGGTACCCTCCGCCATGGCCGCGCAATGGAAACGTGTCTTCCCAAACCGTCTCCGAATCGCGGACCTCCATCACGCCTTCCACCACTCTGTCGACATGCTCCGGATGGACCAGCTGCTTCCAGCCCCAGCCTCGCATTTCCTCCAAGGCGCAGCCCGTGTACTCCAGCCAGCGCTGGTTGTACCAGTTCACGCTTCCCAGCTCGTCGCAGGTCCAGGCCAATTGGCTCATGTTGTCGGCCAACATTCTGAACCGCTCCTCCGACTCCCGCAGGGCCTGAACCGCCTCCTGCAAGCGGGTCGCGTCGAAAAAGTAGCAAACCACTCCGTATTGGCCGTCCGCCAGCGTGACGCGATTGAGCTGCCATTCGTAGGATTCGATGGCCCCGATGTCCTTGCGCTTCTCGGTCAGCCCCGGCGAGACGTAGGGCTCACCCGTTTTGAGGGTATGGCGGAACAGGGATATCGCCTCCTCCGCGAACGGCTCCGGCCAAAGGATGTGCATGATTTCGGCGAAGTCCCTTCCGATCAGCGGATCAACGCTACGGAAGGCCGGCATCGCCCCTACGCTTACGTGGGCCACCTTGAAATTCGAATCCACCGTGTAGATGCCGAGCGGAGATTGCTCCACGAGAGCGGCAAAGGTTTCCGCGTTCCGTCGCAGAGCCTCTTCCGCCTGCTTGCGCTTGGTAATGTCGCTGGCCGACCCGAACCATTCCACCACCTTGCCGTTGCTGTCGACGATAGGAATCGCTCGAGAATGCATCCAGCCGAGCGAGCCGTCGACCCGACGGACCCGGTGCTCGAACTCGAAGGTACTCCGGCTCCGGATCGCGGCCTTGATCGCCATCAGCACCTCGGTCTGGTCCTCGGGATGGATGTACTTGTCCAACCAGGAACGGCTAGGTTCGTCGGTGTCCGCGATGAACTCGCGCCCGCGCAGCTGCCGCATCTCCATCCAATTGGGGTTCATCCGATAAACGGCGTCCGTGGTGGCGTTGGTCAGGGCCCGGAAGCGTTCCTCGCTCTCGCGCAAGGCCTTCTCGCGATCGAGGCGATCCATGGCCACGGCCACGTACTGCGAAACGGTACGGATAAACTCGAGCTCCGCGGAGTCGAAGCGATCGCGGGTGCGGCTGGCGAAGGAGAGCGTGCCGATAAGACGCCCGCCCGCCATGAGCGGGTTGCACGCGTAGCACTGGATGCCGAAGCCGCGGACTAGGTCCGCCTTGTCGTAAGTGGAATTCTGAATGTCCGTGGCGACGATAGGTTCGCGGGTCTGAGCTACCGTGCCGCAAATCGCCTGCCCGAATTCGATGCGCTCGATACGCTTCATGATCTCCTCCGGCAATCCCGCAGAGGCATGGAGGCACAGGGCGTCGCCCTTTTCGTTCACCCTGTAGTTGAAGAACGTATCCACATCCAAGTGCTCGGCCACTTGGGTAAAGAGGTCCTTGGCGATGCACTCGGGGTCTTCGGCGCTTTGCAGCGCCTGCAAGGCCTCCGAGAGCAGAGTCGAACGCTCGAGGTTGCGCTTCCGCCGTTCCTCGATGCGCCGCCGCTCCAGCAAGTCCGCCGCCTGCCGGGCCAGCACGTCGAGCAAGTGCAACTCCCGCTGCGAAGATTCGTGCGGCTCGCTCCAATACGTGGACAAGATCCCCAGCGTATCCCCGTCTCGCGAGCGAAGCGGCGTGGACTGCACGGATCGGATGCCGGCGCTCCGATACGCCTCGCGCTCTTCCTCGCTCAATTGCGAACCCGTTTCCAGGTCGAATACCGTCACCCGCTCGCCTCGCGCCAATGCAAGACCGCCGACGTCCCCCGGTCCGAGCAAAACCTTTTCCAAGCGCGAAACGTTCGCATCGGAAAACCCTCGGTGAGCCAAGAGCCGCAGCGCCTTTTCTCGGCCTGCGCGACCTGATTCGAGGATGTGCATGCTGGCGAAACCGGACCTCATGATCGCCGCCACGCTGTCGAGAATTTGCTCGCAGAGGGCTTGGATGTTGTCCTGCTGCACCAATTGGGAACTGATCGCTTGGAGGCGCTGCGCGTCCTCGAGCTCACGTTGCTTCTGCGCCTCCGCCGCCTTGCGATCGCTGATGTCGAGCAGCATGTTTATGCCGCCTGAAACCTTCCCGTCAGCGTCGCGCAGCAAGGTTGAATAGGGGACGAACCACGAGCGCGAGCCGTCGGGACGCTCCACCATGAGCTCCCAGTCTTCCACGATGCGGCCTTCCTTCAGGGCGAGGGCCATGGGAGATCGCTCGCGAGGCAAAAGGTTTCCGTCGGCATCGTAGAGCTTCCAACTGATGCACCATTCGTCCGTACCCAGTTTTGGGATACGGCCGGAGAAATCGACCGCCGCTTGATTGTAATGGGTCAGCCTGCCTTCCGCATCCGTCGTGTAAACGGCAGCCGGCAAGGCGTCGATCATCTCGCGGAAGCGCAAGTCCACTTGCTTCCGCGCCGCTGCAAGCTCCAGATGGGAAGACACGCGGGCCACCAGCTCGCGGCTGCTGAAAGGCTTCACCAAGTAGTCGTCTGCCCCGGCCTCCAAGCCCTCGACCCGGCTTTCCTCGCCAGCCCGAGCGGAGAGCAGGATGACGGGCAGCTCCGCCGTGGCGACATCGGAACGGATCGCTTCGAGCAGTTGGAAGCCGTCCATTTCCGGCATCATCACGTCAGCCAAGACAAGGGCCGGCCTTTCGCGCTGGACGGCCGCGAGCGCCGCTCGTCCGTTGCCTACCGCTTCGATCTCGAAATGCACGCTCAACAACCGGCTCACGTACTCGCGCATGTCCGCATTGTCGTCGGCGACCAGGATGCGAGCGCCCGCGGTCGACGGAGCTTGCATCCCGCCATCGATCGACGCGAGAGCGAGATCGCTGGACGCGCCCGCATCGCCAGCCTCCCAGCGCAAGGCCTCCTGCACGTAGGCGTTCGCCTTGGCAGCGGTCGGGCCGAGCGGACGGGCCTCGCCGATGTGCTCCTGAGGCAAGTGGGCGCTGCCGACCGGGAAAGAAACGGTGAAGGTCGTGCCCTTGTCCAAAACGCTGTCGGCGCTGATTTTGCCGCCGTGCAATTTCACGAGCTCCTGCACCAGAGCGAGGCCGATCCCGCTTCCTTCGTGAGAGCGGCTGCGGGCGTTTTCGATCCGATGGAAACGCTCGAACAAGCGTGGCATCTGGTCGGCGGGAATGCCGGTACCCGTGTCGGTAACCGTGAGCGCGAAGCGTTGGCCTACCTGCTCGACAGCGATTCGGATCCGCCCTTCGAAGGTAAACTTAAAGGCATTCGAGAGCAGGTTGAGCACGATCTTCTCCCACATCCCGCGGTCCACGTAGGCCGGGGCCTCGAGAGGCGGGCAGTCGACTTCGAACTCCAATCCAGCCCGCTCGCAGGCGGAGCGAAAGTTGCTGGCAAGCTCGGCCGTGTAGGCAGCCAGGTCGGTCGGCACGAAGGAAGCCTGGGCGCGGCCCGCTTCGATTCGGGTGAAGTCGAGAAGCGTATTGACGAGGCGGAGCAAGCGCTGTCCGTTGCGGTTGACGAGCTCCAAAAGCTCTCGGTTCCGCGCCGAGAACTCCTCTTCCGCGCTGCCCAAGAGCTCCTCGACCGGGCCGAGCATCAAGGTCAAGGGCGTACGGAACTCATGGCTGACGTTCGAGAAGAAAGCGGTTTTCGCCCGGTCCAACTCCGCTAGGGCTTCGGAACGCCGCTGCTGCTCCTGGAAGGCAGTCGCCTTGGCGATCGCGGTCTCCACTTGGCTGGCGAAGAGGCTCAAGAAATCGCGATATTCTTCGTCCAAGGCCCGCAAGGGGTTAATTCCCAGCACGAGGAGGCCCACCACCTTCTGCCCGTCGCGAGCCTTGATCGGGATCAGCTCCGCGTCCTGCACCGAGCTATCGGCCAAGGCATGTGGAACCTTCGCCTGCAGCTGCGAGCCGATTTCCATGCTGACCGGAGCGCCGGAATCCAACGCCGCCTGGACGGGCCAGCCCTCCGGGGCTTCGCCCTGCAAATCGAATTCCAGCGGACCAGCCTCGGCGGCGGCCTCGAAGCCGGTGGACGCGACGAGGCGACCGGCCGAGCCTTCGATCAGGTAAAAGAGCGAAAAAGGGATATCGGTCGTCTGCCCCGCCATCGCTCCCGCTGCCAGCTTGCAAGCTTCGTCAGCGGAGCTCGCCTCCGTAATGGCAGCGGCCACCTCGCGGAGCTGCTTGCCGCGCCGGGTGCTCAAAACCCGCTCGGTCGTTTCCGTGACTGCGTTGAAAACGCCTTCCACCACGCCGCCTTCGCCGCGAATAGGACTGAAGGTGTAGTCGAAATAACATTCCTCGGTGTAGCCGTAGCGCTTCATGAGCAACAAGGCGTCGTTGAAGAAGGCCCCTTCCCCGTGCTTCATCACCCCGTCGAAAACCGGCCCGACTACGTCCCAAATTTCCGACCAGACCTCCCTGCCGGGTCGCCCCAGAGCCCAGGGATGCTTGTCTCCGAGAATCGGCCGCCACGCGTCGTTGTAGAAGAGCAAGCCTTCCGCCCCCCAATAGATGGCGATCGGAAAACGGGTGCTCATGCAAATGCTGAGGCTGGATCGCAAGCTCTGCGGCCAAGTCTCCGGCTTTCCTAGCGGGGTCCGCGACCAGTCGAGGGCCCGGATATGCTGCTCCATCTCTCCCCCACCCACGAGAAAATCATATGAGTGGAGGTCTCCTTTAAGCTTCGAGTTGCTCACGCGGTGGTTTCCTTGGACTTCGCCAACAGGGCTTGCACTTCGACCGGATCGGCCGGTTTCACCAAATGGTGGTCGAAGCCCGCCGACTTGGTCTTGCGCTTGTCCTCGTCCTGCCCCCAGCCCGTCAGGGCGATAAGGGTAATGCTTTTTCCCCAGGATTGCTGGCGGATCCGCTCGGCGGCCTCGTATCCAGACATCTTGGGCATGCCCAAGTCCATAAGGATGGCCTTGGGCTGGAATTCTCCAGCCATCTCGATGGCCTCCATCCCGTCGTGGGCGATCCGAATATCGTAGCCGAACATCTTGATCATGGAGCTCAACATGGTGGCAGCATCCCGGTTGTCGTCCACGATGAGCACCCGCGCCTTGCCTCCCTTAGCGCTCGGCTTGGGGCCCTCCGGCGATTGCTTCCCGCCTTCGGGTTCGGCCCTGAGAATGGGCAAGCGGATGCTAAACTCGGTCCCTTGGTTCAATCCCTCGCTGCGCACGGAAATTTCCCCCTCGTGCATCTCCACCAGCGACTTCACTAAAGTCAGCCCGATTCCCAAGCCCGTGTAACCCTTCTCCATCGGCCGGTCGATCTGGGCGAACATCTCGAAGATCCGCTCCAGCATGTCTTCCGGAATGCCAATGCCGTTGTCTCTCACCGAAACCACGGCCACGTCGCCCTGCGCTTCGCAGCTCAGCCAGATGCGACCGCCTTCCGGCGTGTACTTGGCCGCGTTGTTGAGCAGGTTCGAAACGACTTGAGCCAAGCGGTTCGGATCGGCTTCCAGCGCTATCGGCTTTTCGGGCAAGCAGACCGTCAACTCATGCCCTTCTTCGTCGATGTACGGCTTCGAGGCCTCGATCGAGCTTCGGATGACTTCGGCCAAGTCGACGCGGCACTTGCGCAGGTGCAGCTTGCCGCGAGTGATGCGGGATACGTCCAAGAGGTCGTCGACCAAGGTGATCAGCTGCAGCGTCTGCCTCTCCATGGTGGTGCGGACCTCCGCCATCGTGTCCGGATCGTCCATAGCCACTTTCATCACCTCCAAGCCCATGCGGATCGGAGCCAAGGGGTTGCGCAGCTCGTGGGCCAAGGTCGCCAAAAACTCGTCCTTGCGACGGTCGGCCTCGCGCAAGGCGTCCTCCGCCGCCCGCTGTTCGGTGATGTCCGTATTGGTTCCAAACCAGCGCACGATCTCTCCCGCTTCGTTTCGAATCGGCACGGCGCGGGACAGGAACCAGCGGAATTCGCCGTCGGCTCGCCGCAGCGGAAAGGTTTCCTCCCAAATCTCGCCCGAAAGGCGGGCCCGGTCGACGCTTTCCTTCACTCGCTCGAGATGCTCGGGATGATGGACCTTCGTCCAGCCCCATCCCTGCATTTCCTCCATGCCGCAGCCCGTGTAGTCGAACCAACGCTGGTTGTACCAGTTGACCGTACCAAACTCGTCGCAAGTCCAAGCGAGCTGGGCCATATTGTCGGCAAGGATGCGGAAACGCGCTTCCGACTCCCGCAGCTCGTGCTCGACCTTAGCCCGCTCCACCACCGCCCACGTGCGCTCCGCGGTGTCCTCGATGAGAAAAATCTCCTCCGGCGCCCAAATGCGAGGCTGGGCGCTATGCACTCCGAACAGGCCGACCAGGCGACCGGCCTTGACCAACGGAACGCTGACGAAGGCAGCGATCTGCAATTGGGCATAGGCCTCCTGCTCTGCATCGGAAAGGCGTTCGTCGGCTTCGACGTCGGAAGCGGCGATGGTTCGGCCCGCCCTGCTCTCCGTCTCCACGAAGGAACCGAAGTCGCTCAGCAAAAAATGGCCGCTCGAAGTGGGCACGCCGTCGGCATAGTCCCGATGGACGGTGATATGCTCCTCGTCCGCTCCCACATCCACGTAGAGGGCTCGGCTAACGCCCAACTGCCGCCCTAGGATCTCGGCAGCCTTCGCTTGGATATCCGTCGGGTTCGCCAGCGGGCGCAGGGCATCGGCGAGGGCCACGCGAAAGGAGTCGCGAGCGGAAGTGGCGCTGAGCTGCTGGTTAAGGTTTTCGACAAGGGTACGGCCTTCCACCGCATCCTCCATCAGATTTAGCGCCGCCAGGCGGGCCGCTTCCAGCTCGTCGACGCTGCCTTGCAAGGCGCGTTCGCGCTCCTGCGAGCGTTCCCGCTCCCGCTCGAGCTCCAAGACCGCCTCCAAGGAAGCAAAACCAGCCGACGCGAAGGAGCCGATGCTCGTGAGCAGGCGCAGGTCCTCGGAATCGAAGCAACGCTGCGGGTCGTGCGAAACCGCCCAAACCGTCCCCACCGCTTCGCCATTGAGATAAAAAGGACTCAGTAGCACCTCGTGAATCCCGGGCGAGACTGGCTCCAAATACGGGTAGTACCGCTCGGGCCTTTGGAAAAGTTGGCCGCCGTTTCTATCGAGAACGACGCCGCAGGGACCGAAATTGCGCGGGGTGCCGCCGCCGACATGCGGCTCCCACTCGCCTGCGATCGCGGGCCAGTAGAAGTCGCCGCTCTCCTCGGAGAGCAAGCTCACCCCAGCCGACTCCACCCTCAGCGCCCCGAGAATGACCTCGGAAAGCTTCTGCAAAATGTCGCGGGGGGACTCTGCCAAGTACTTCGCGAGGAGCTGCAGGGTCTCCGCTTCCGTCTGGTAGTCGGGCGAGCGGGCCAGGCGCTGCTCCAGCAGCTCGGTTCGGAGTACAGCCTCCAGCTCGACCTCTGGAGGAGGCGAGTAAAGATCCCCTTCCGGCAAACCGTCCTGATGAGTGAGAGATACCTTCGGCATATTAAGATTTCGGAGACGGGTTCGCGCTGGAGTCGAATGACAATGGGAAGCGGGCAGGTCGGTTGAGCTCCTTGCAAAGGTCGTTAATCTCCCTCTTGAGCTCGATCATCCGCAATTCGCGGTCCACAGCGACCCGATTAAACCGCGC
Organism: Pelagicoccus sp. SDUM812005; assembly: GCF_031127875.1. Taxonomy (GTDB): domain Bacteria; phylum Verrucomicrobiota; class Verrucomicrobiia; order Opitutales; family Opitutaceae; genus Pelagicoccus. The sequence goes on from NZ_JARXIA010000012.1 coordinate 145,425, forward strand.
CAGTTCCTCATTGCTCCTCCGAAGCTTCTCTTCCGCCTCCTTGCGCAAGGTGACATCGCTGGCCGCTCCGAACCACTCCGTGATCTCGCCGCGAGCATTCAGCATCGGGACTGCCCGGGAATAGGTCCACCCGATCGAACCATCCACCCGCACGATGCGATGCTCCATCTCGAAAACGCCCTTCCTCTTGATCGCCTGGCGGATCGCCGAGAGGACTCGAGGACGCTCCTCCAGTGGGATGTACTCTTCCACCCACTCCTTTTTAGACTCACGCGTATCGGCAAGGAACTCGCGACCATCCAGCATTCGCATCTCCGTCCAATCCGCGTTCATCCGGTAGACGACGTCCGAGGACGCGTTGGTGAGAGCCCGGAAACGCTCCTCGCTCTCACGCAACGCCATCTGAGCGCGGGGGCGTTCGATGGCAATGCCGGCGAAACGGGCGGCCGCCTCGAGCGTCTCGATCGCCTCGCTCGTAGCCTCCTGCGGCTTGGGGAAATAAATCGCCGTCGTCCCGAGCAGCTTCCCTGAGCTGGAGCGAATCGGTTCGGACCAGCAGGCCCCCAGCCCGTAGCGAGCCCCCAACTCCTTAAAATCCTCCCAAAGCGGATCGCTTTGGATATCGGAGACGAGCACCCGTTCGCCACGATAGGCAGCCGTCCCGCAGGATCCCGCCTTGGGCCCAACCGCAATCCCGTTTATCGTCTCGTTGTAGGCAGCGGGCAAGTGAGGCGCCGCTCCATGCAACAAGCGTTCTCCTTTTTCGTCCAAAAGCAAGATCGCCCCCTTCGTCTCCGGAAGCTGCTTCTCTATAAACAGCACTAGCTCTTCGAGGATCTTCTCCAAAGGCTGCTCGCTGGTCACCATCTCGAGAACCCGAGCCTGCCCCGAGCGAAACTCTTCCGCCTGCTTGCGCTCGTGCACGTCGATAACGGCTCCCACGAAACCGACAAACGCTCCCGAGTCGTCGAAACGCGGGCGCCCGGAATCGATCGCCCACCGGTAAGTCCCGTCCGCGGACCGCAACCGGCAATCAAACGAGAAGGCCTCTCGACGCTCGTTCGCCCTGCGGAAAACCTCGGCGGCGCGCTGGCGATCGTCCGGATGGACGCGGTCGAGCCAGCCGAAGCCCAAGCCTGCGTCCTCGCTTTGGCCCGTATGCTGGCACCACGCTCGCGAAAGGAACGAGCAGCTTCCGTCCGGCTCGGTAATCCAGAGCATGGTCGGCGCGTCGTTGGCCATGGAGCGAAACTGAGCCTCGCTCTCGCGAATGTCCTCGTCGCGGCGTTCCCGCGCCGTCACGTCCCGCGTCAAGGCAAGCTGCACATAGGTCCCGTCGAATTGCTTGAGCGGTACCGCATGGGTCTCCATGCGCCGACGCGTACCCCGATGGCCTACCAGGTCGAACTTCAAGACGCCGCTTTCCCCGGAGCAGATCCGCTCGTTAAAGTCCCGGAATGCCTCGCGATCCTTCGGGTCGATCACGTCGTAGACGCAACCGCCCACCACATTCGCGCCGGAGTCGACTTCGATCATCTCCAGCCCGGCCGGATTCATCTGCAGCAAAGTTCCATCCGCTGAGACCACCTTGATGCACTCCGGAGTCGTCTCGAAGATGGCCCGCAGGTATTCCGCCTGATCGTAAGGCGAAGCTTGGCCCTCCTGAGTCTCGAGGGAGCGATCAACTTTAGGAATAAACGACTTCATGGTTCAAACTGCGGAGTTGCCTCTTACTCAGGAGAATAAGGCTGGATTGATTCGATAAGCGAAGACCCCACCGTCTAGCACGAAGCGAGAGCCCGCGGCAAAGTTAATTTTCGGCAATGACGTTTCCGTCCCGCTGTCCCCATAGCCGTCCGAAGCCCCGCCGCCCGAACTGCAAAAAAGGGCGCTCTTTTGACTGTCCCTGCTTCCCAAAAGGCATAAGCCTAGTAGTAACTGCAAACCTTCCGCTCCGGCACAATCCTCCGACCTTGTCCTCCAACCAGATACGCTTTGTCCCGCCCCAAGCTCCCCCCGCTCTCGAACAGCTATCGGACGACGAGCTCGTGGCCCTGTGCAAACTCCAGCTCCCCGACGAGATCGTCGCCTACCGCGAGCTGGTCCGGCGCTACGAAAGCTTGGTCTACAACTTCTGCCTGAAAACTATCGGCTCCCCCCAGGACGCCGAAGAGGTCGCCCAGGACGCCCTCATCCAGGTCTTCCACAAGATCCACCAGTTCGAAGGCCGCTCCGCCTTCAAAACATGGTTGTATAAAATTGTGCACAATTACTGCCGCACTCGCATCTCTAAGATCGTGAGGAAACGACAAGTCCAGGAGGCCTACGAAGACCACGTCAAAAAAGAGGCGCCCGCCCACGGCAAAAGCAACCCTCACAAAACCGAAAGCGCCGCCCGCATCCAAGAGGCCCTCCACCACCTAAAACCGAAGGACAAAGAAATCATCACCTACAAATTCATGCTCGGAATGACCCTGCAGGAAATATCCGACACCCTTGGCCTCGGAGCCTCCGCCGCCAAGATGCGCTACTACCGCGCCATGGAAGCCTTCAAGGCCGCCTACGAACGCGCCGGCGCCGACGCCCCCACCCCGCTCACCCCCCACTCCTAAGCAAGATGGACAGCCCAAACGCACTCTCCTTCAACGAAGCCGAATTCCAGCTCCTCTTCGAGCAGGCCGGCCTCGCCGACACCCCTGCCCCCAACCCCGATCGCGTCGAAAAAGTCATCGAACGCAGCCTGCACGAAAAGGCCATCAAGGACACCGCATCCTTCGTCTTTCGCGGCTTCCCAGCCGTCATCCTGGGCTTCATGGACGTCGCCGCCAATACGGTGGGTGACGAGCAATCCGACTACCGAGCCTAGCCAATCCCTTTTCTCCAACCTCCAGAATCCTCCGCCAATGATCCCTCTAGCCGCCGCCGACTTTTCCCTTTCCGGTTTCTTCCAAGAAGTCCGAACCGCCCTCACCGAGATGGCCAACGACTTCGCCCAGTTCCTCCCTAAGCTCCTGCTGGCCGTCATCCTCCTGCTCATCGGCTACGCAATCGCCAAGGTCCTCTCCAAGCTGGTCCGCATCGTCTTCGACAAGCTGGGAGTGAACAACCTCCTGGAACGCTCAGGCTTCACCGCGCAGCTGCTGCGAGCCGGCATCAAAGCCAGCCCCGGCTCCTTCACCGCCTCCCTCGTGTTCTGGCTCACCATGCTCTTCGTCATCAAGATCGCCGCCCAGTCCGCCTCCATCCAGGACATCTCGGACATTATCATAGCGATCATCTCCTTCATGCCCAACGCCCTCACCGCCGGGCTCATCCTGCTCTTCGGCTTCATCGTGGCCGACGTCATCAAAAACGCCGTCTTCAACGCCCTCGACCAAATGGGCCTCGAGTACGCCCGCACCCTCTCCAAGGTCGTCTTCGGCTTCATCTTCATCCTCATCCTCACCGTCGCCCTCTCCAAGATAAACATCCAAACCGAGCTGCTCAACGCGACCGTAAAAATCCTGCTCGGAGCCCTCGCCCTGGCCCTGGCCCTCGCCCTCGGCCTCGGCCTCAAGCGCATGGCCGGCAGCATCGTCTCCGGCGTCTATTCTCGCGACATCTACAAGGTCGGCACCCAAATCGAATTCGACGGAGAAGACATGACCATCGCCGGCATCGGCCCCGTCACCACCAAGCTGAAGCGTCCGGACGGCGGCTTCGTCATCATCCCCAACGAAAAGCTCATCTCCGAACCCGTACGCGGACGCACCGTCGAATAGCCGCAACGCAAACCGTTCCCCTTCCCAAACCGAACCCGGACCCGCCCGACCCATCGGCGGACCGCAGAAAGAGCGCTTCCAGCGCTCTTTTTTTTTGTGACCATCCGTCGAGCCGGACGCGTCCAAAACCCTACCATGCGCCCAGTCCCGACAATCCTTCGCCATACTCAGATCGCAGCGATCGTCCTGCTCCCGGTCGCCCTCGGGTTTAGCCCCTCCGCCGTCGCCGCGCCGGAAGCCAACGCCCAGATCCACAGCGAAAAGCCAGACCGCAACAACATTTGTCACCAAATAATTGTGACAAGCCTCGAGCCCAGAGCTCTCTAAAGACCATACAACTCCTCCCCGGTTTCGCCTCCCGCGAAGTCCGGCCGAATAATCCACTATCCGTAGCAGATAAATGGATACGATATAAACGGCCACTCCTCGACCAATTTTGGAACCAGTCGTCAATCCAGCGACGCCAACTCAACGAAACGTTTGCATGCCACTCGAAACGAAATGGGAAACCCACGGCTTCTACGCCCGCTTCTGGGGCACGGTAACTCTCGCAGATATCGAGACCAAGAACCGCACCTTCTCCAACAGCCCCCTCAGCGACCACTGCCACTACCAGATCTTCGACGGATCCGAAATCGAGTCCTTCGACCTGCCCGCCAACGGCATTGTCGAAATGGCCTCCCACGACATCGGCATGGGCTCCTACCTCAGAGGACTCTCCGTCATCCATATCGCCTCGCGACCTGAAGTCCGGGAGGTCTACCAGAAATACATCTCCCTCTGCCTTCGCCTAAACCTCAGCTGGAAATTCCACATCTGCAACAACCTCGAACAAGCGCGCAGCTGGCTCAGCCAACAGGAGAAACGCCGGGCGGAGGAGGCAAAACAAAAGACCCCGCCCCCCTTCTTTTTCCACCCCACCCCATAGTCCCCAGCAACCCGCTCGCAAAGAAACGAGGCAAAGCTCCTACCGTCAGAATTCGGCAGCCTCCCCCACGCAGGCCCGCGCAAGATTACATCTCGGCAAGTCCGATGAGAATCTTCTCCCTGCAACGAATCAAAGCCCTCCACCAGCAAGCGAACTTTAGCGGTCTGCTCGCTTCCACCTTCGCCCTAGGCACCGCCTTCTCATTCGCGGCGCCCTTCCTATCCAAATGGGGGCTCGAAGAGGTTGGCATGACTCCAAGCGGCTTCGGTCTGTTCATGACCGCCACCTCCCTCTGCGCCATCCTGGCCAGCACCGCCCTCGCTCGCCTCTCGGACTCCCGCTTCTCCCGCCGCCAAATGCTCCTGCTCGGCAGCATCGGCGGCATCCTCGGCTTCGCCGGCTACGCTCTCGTCCGCAACACCGCAGCCCTGCTCGCCATCGGCTGCAGCTTCCACGCGGTGGCCTCCATCTGCTTCGCCCAGCTATTTTCCCACGTCAGGGAAACGTATCAACTCTCTGGAGACAACTCGACAAGCTCCAGCATCAGCATGAGCGTCGTGCGGGTCACCTTTTCCTTTTCATGGACCGTCGGCCCTGCCCTCGGCGCCACCATGCTGCTCGCCTTCGGCTTCCGCGGACTCTTCCTCGCCGCCGCCTTGCTCTACACCGTTTTCTTTATCGGCGTCCTCAGGTTCGTCCCCGAGCGAAAGCCGAAAGCGAGCGAATCCCCAAGCGGTCCGCCCAGCATCTGGACGACCCTCCGCCACCCGAAGCTTCTGCTCAGCTTCATCGCCTTCGCCGCCGTATTTGCCGCCACCGCCATCAACATGATGAATCTGCCCCTCGCCATCACCCGCAGCCTCAATGGTAGCGAGAGCGACCTCGGCATCATATTCGCCATCGGCCCCATCGCGGAAATCCCCTTGATGATCTGGTTCGGCCAACTGGCCACCCGAGGACACCAACTCCTTCTAATCAAACTCGGATTCGTCATAACGGGACTCTACTTCGCCGGACTCTTCATGGCCTTCCAACCATGGCATGTATACACGCTTCAACTACTGAGCGGAGCCTCCTTCGCTATCCTCTCCAACGTAGCCATCCTCTACTTCCAAGACCTCGCGCCCACGCAGATGGGCCTCGCGACTTCCCTTTTCTCCAACGCCGGCGCCATCGGCAATCTCCTCGGCATGCTCACCTTCGGTTTCATCCTCGAGCAATGGGGCCACCAATACACCTTCCTCGTCTGCGCCACCCTCACCTTCTTCGGACTATTCCTCATCCTTCGCGTCAAGGACGGACCCACCAAACACGAAAAAGCGGAGACCCCAAACCGGGATCTCCGCCAACCCACTGCTTCTCAAACGGAGGCTTAAAAAGCGAGGGTCGTAGTAAAGAATACCTGTCTTGGATCCACGATGCGGAAGGCGGTCTCTTCGCCATCGGGATTGATCGCGATCGCCTTCAAGCCACCGCTCTCAAACGCGTCCCGCACGTTGAGCTGGAACTTAAGCTCCGCCCGGTCCCCCTTCAAAGGCATCGTGTAGCTCGCCCAAAGGTCGACATGCGTCTCGTCGCCTCCGTACACCGGCTTGTCCGCGTCGAGCTGCCGCACCACGCCGTCCGAATCCGCCGGTCCAGCAAGGTAGCCAATGATCGCCGCATCTTCCCAACGAACGCTGCCACCCACGCCGAAGCCCTTCAGGCTGCCGTCCATGAACATGTAGTTCGTGATCGCGTTCCAACGCCACTCCTTTTGGCCCGGCGTCTTCTTGCCCGCAAGGGTTCGCTGCAAGGCCATGTTCGCATCCACGTTCGTATTGAACCACTTCTCCGGCGTATTCAAAACTCCATGCAAAGCATTTCGCTTGGTTCCGATGTCAAAGGGAGCGTTATCGTTGTCGTAGTCCCAGAAGCTTTGGAATCCTTCCGGCAAGGCATCCGAACGTGCCGCCTTCCAGAAGGCTACCCGCTCTTCCTTCCATGCCGTATACTCGGGAGCGATATCGCTGTAGACCGTCTTCTGCTGGGCCGCGTTGAACTTGAAGTTCCAGTTCTTGGTAGGATTGTAAACCACCTGCAGCTCCATGCCTTTCGCTTCCAAGGTACTCGTTCCCAAAACAGAATCGTTATAGGTCGCGAAATTGTCCGGATACTGCGTGATCTCCGCCACGCGAGCCTCCGCCGCAGCTCCAGAAAGGCCTTCCTCTTGCGCTACGTAGCGGGCCCAGTCCCCGAAGAAGTCTTCGTCGAAATAGCCCATACGCCAGATAAAGGTCCCCGTGCCTCCGACCCGAGAGTTCACTTGCCCTGCTTCGAAGAAGTTCAAGTTCGCGTAAAGCTTTCCGTCGAGCAGGTTCAATCCAATCCCCCAGTCCTTGCCTTCGCCAGTAGGCAACGGCAACGGCTCGCCTGTGCCGATATTGTACACGACGCCGGCCGGGGTGAAGTTGTCCGATTCGTTGTAGTGAAAATTCAACCACGGGGTCGGCTTAAATACGATGCCGGCCGTACTCGTAGAGCCCGACACTTCCTGCCAGTCGTTGAAGTTAACCGCTACATCCGCCGGATCCGCCATGCCCGTGCTCGGGTCAATCGCCGGAAAGCTGCTGGTGCGGCCTTTGTTGTCGTCCTGACGCCAACCAAGGGTAGTTACGATCTTATCGTCCCACAAACGGCTCTGCAAAACGAAGGCTTCCGAATCCGTCTCTTGCTGCCCGCCATCGGACACGAAATGCAGCGTGCGGCCGAGCGCCACCGTTTCGCTTCCCGAAGTAAAAGAGTCAAGGCTCGCGTCCGCCGCCACTGGACCGGACGGGTAGGCCACTGACAAAGTTGCCGTCTCAGGACCATTGAAAATGTATCCAGGATCGTTAGACACGATTCCGTCAGAGCCACCAAGGTACATACGCTTATAGATGGCCCCGCCCACTCCGCCAACCCGATTGCTCTGGTCAACCCAAGGATTGTCGGATAAGGCCACTTGCCGCCAACGGTAATAAGCCGTATCGTATTCACGCGAACTCATCAACCCCATGGCCCGATGCGATCCGAAGTGACGCATCCAACCATCGCTCTCCGTAAAATCCAACTCGTAAGCCAAGGTCGCCCGCAATGCAGCGTTGTCCTCAACCTGCACAAAATCGTCCGGTTCGCGAATCTCGATAAAAGGGCGTCCAAAATAAGGATTCGCGCTTCCGTCCAAAAGGTGGGTATTGGGGTCTATCTCGATCGTAGCGCCCGTTTGCTGGCCGATAAAGTAGCTATTGGTCGCCTCGTACGATTCCTCGATATATCCAACGTTCAAATACAGGTTAGGAAGTATCTTCTGATCCCACTCCAAGGTCGCGATCGACGCGTCCGCGCTGCCAACATTGCTGGAAATGATATTCAAATGCTCCCAATCGTAGAGATCCTGATTCGTCACGCCCGGATAGATGTAGAGCGGATCGAGCGTCTCACCATTCGTACGCAACATTCGGTAAACCGTCCCGCCCGCGACCACGCCTGCGTCGTTACCTAAGCTACGCTGGTTGCCGCCAAGCAAGCTCCCTTGGTCGTAGTGGAAAACCGGACGCGTGGAAGGCGCCGCCAAACCAGCCGGCAAATCGCTGTTGGAGTCGATGGGACCAAAGGTCTGGCCATTCAACGTGTAGCTACGGGTCGTAGGGTTCCAGGTCGGGCTTCCAGCCTCCTTCCAAGGCGTGACCATGTCACGCGGGGTCACATTGTTCGGACGGCGATTTTCGTTTTCATAGTTCTCGTAAGTGCCACGAAAGGTCGTCTTCTCCGAAGGCTTGTAGGTGACTGCCAAATACTGCCGATCCGTCTCATCGTAGGACGGCTTGCGACGGAACCCCTTTTCCTCGTGCAACATCGCCACGTTCACCGCCAGAATATCCTCAACGATGGTCGTGTTGTAGTTCCCGCTTACGCGAAACGCGTCCCAACTCCCCAGCCGAACCTGGGCCTTGCCGGACTCCGTACCGATCATCGCCTTCTCTTGGCTCTGGTTCACGATACCGGCCGCGCTCCCGAGTCCGAACAAGATGCTATTCGGACCGCGGTTAATCTCTACCGAGCGCGTATTGTACGAGTCGAAAGGAATACGGGCGATACTCGGAAAATAGTCCCTAGCAGTATCCGCCGGAGCAATACCGCGGACACGATTCGCCGTGGAAGGGCCACTCGCCACACCGCCATTGCTCCGTCCAGCCCCGTGGTCGCGCACCGCCCCGTCCTTATCGATTTCATAGGAAGTATAGTTCCCCATCCCTTCCGTATTGGCTTCGTAGAGGAAAACGTCGTTGATATCCACCGCAGCCGTGTCTTCAAGCTGCTGGCTAGTCACCACCGTGATCGAGGAAGCCAGATCCGAAATGCTACTGTTCAAACGGCTACCCGCCAGAGTATTCTCCGAATAGTAGCCAATATCGTTTTCGGAGTTCTTAATTTCGAAAGGGGACAACTCAAAAACCTGCCCGTCCTCCAATCCATCGTTCTGGGCACTGCCCGCCACAGGGACAACGACCGCTAAAAGGCCCTTAAAGAGCTTACCTAGCTTTTTGCTTTTCTTATTGGGTTCAAAATTCATCTGAGATTCGTTATTTGTATTTTGTAAGTCAGCGGACTCGTCGGCCCCCGTCCGGGCTCCAGCCAATCTCGACCGCTCTACGATTCCATAAGCTCCTCCCCGACTAACCGGGACGGCCACGAGCGGGGTGCCCTCCAGCATCAAGTCCAAGGCTTCTTGCACTTCGTAGTGCCCCTCGATGGTATTCGTCCGCACTTCGGACGAAGCCCCAACTGAAATCAGGATTTCCACCCCACCTTGACGCGCCGCAACTTTCAAGGCCTCGGCCGCATCCCCCGATTCCACATCGAAGTAAGCGCCGCAAGTATCCGGACACAGGATACCCGCCCACGTCGAGAGCACGCCGACCATCAAAATCCAAACGTTGCGTTGGCAACGATATAACATCAGCAATACAGGACTTGAAAGAGTGGGCAAGGGGCATAGCTAAATCGGCTCGTCCCTATGACACTTCGCTATTATTAATTAACTAAATAGAACCTTATATATTATATAAATTCTGGCTAAGATCCAAAGAGCTCCTATCGATCGAGATACAAGGTTATCTTCGACAAGCCACTTCGCTCCGATCGAACATTCTCCGTAAGCGAAAGAAGCTCCACAAATTCGTCCATGCGATTCGGGCGAATCGCCGCCGTAATCGGCAAATCCAGAAGCTCAGCGTCGGCGATCACCAGTTGGGTATGGTTGCGGCGATTGAACTCCAGGATCACTTCCGATAGCGGTGTCTCCGTGAAGTCTAGGGTCTCGTTCTTCCAAGCAAGACGCTGCTTGATCACCACCGTCGAAACCTCCTCCACCACCAAGGGCACAAGCTTCGAATTGAGCGAAACCACGGAACGCTGCCCTGCTTGCAAGGCCTTCACCAAAGGCTCGAGCTCGTCCACGATACTATCGCGCGTAGTCGCGATCGAAGGGTTCATCAAAACCTTCCCTTCCGTCACGAGAACCTCCACCTCGTCCGGACTCAAGCTCACGTTGAAAGCGGTTCCCACCGCCTGCACCACCGTCCCTCGCGCCCGCACCACAAACGGTCGCTCCTCATCCTTCGCTACCGTAAAATGCGCCTCGCCCGCCAGCAGGTCCACCAACCTCCTGTCCTCCAGGAAGCGCACCGCCACCTGTCCGCCGCGATTCAGCTCCACCACCGAACCGTCTTCCAGCACGTGATGCTCGTAGTAGCGGGCCGATTCGCCGGAAGCCAGCATCGTCGGCTCCGAACCGCCGCCTTGCAGAACCAAGAACCAAACGAGTAATGAAAATGCCAATACAGCCGCCATTCCCGCCCAAGCCAAGCCTCGCGCGTGCACGACGCGACGCGGAGCTACCGCCAGCAGATCGGGATTCGGCTCCAAGCTATGTTCCGGGCGCCACTCTGCCAAAAGGTTCATGCGATCCCAAATCCGCTTCAGCTCCCCATACTTCTCGGCATGCAAGGGACTCTCCGCCAACCAATCGAAAAACCGGTCCTGCTCATGCGGCTCCAAACCGGAGTCCTGTTTCGCGAGCCATTCCGACGCGGCTTCCCTGATTCTCTCGGATTCCGAGAACTGATTCGGTTCCTCTTCCATCTTCACAGCTTACCTGACGCGCAATATCTTTCTACGAAGTCCGCGCACTTGTTCACACCTATCGTGATCTGCGCGTTCACCGTGCGCGCCGAAATATTGAGCTTCTTAGCGATCTCCCGCTGGGACATCCCGTACACCTTCCGGAGCGTGAAGATCTGCCGGCAACGATCCGGCAAGGACTGGATCGCCTTCGTCAAGATCTCCAGCTCCTGGTTCCGAGCCACCCTCTCGTGCACCTCGCTGCCTTCCTCGACAAAGTCGCACTCCTCCATCGCCACCGCCCGATGCTCTTCCCGCACCTTCGCATACCGCAAGGCATTGAGGGCCGCATTTCTCGCCGTCGCAAAAAGAAAGGCCTTCGGGGCCCGAACCACCTCCTTGCGGTTGGCCTTCATCACCTTCAGGTAAGCCTCCTGCACGACATCGTCGATATCGACGCCAGTCGGAAACTTGCTCTTTAGCCAGGCGCGTAGAACCGAGTCGTGGGGATACAGATTTTCGGCGAACCAAGAGTCCTCTTGGCTTGTTCGGACATTAAACATGGGCTGGATACGGGGTGGTACTTGTCTATCGAGACACCCCAGACCACAGCTTGGACTAAACGAAAAAGCGACCGCCACGAAATTGGACAGTTTGAATCGAGCCCTCCCGCGCCCTTCCCTCCACCCGAGCTACCGGACCGAATCCTGGTTCTCCAACGCCACTCGATCCACTCGGGACCGCTTGTTCGGGAGCCTAATCCGAAACACCGTTTCCCCGAACTCCGTATCGCAAAAGATCTCCCCGCCGTGCGCCTCCACGAACTCCTTGGCGATCGCGAGGCCCAGCCCAGTCCCCGCAGACTTCCCCTCCGTCTTGAACGGCTCGAACAAACGCTCGGCGATCTCCTTGCCCACCCCGGGCCCATTGTCGGATACCGAAATCGCGGTTTCGCTTTCGCCCACCTCGACCTCCACCAGCACCCGCGGATCCTCCACCTTCGCCTGGTCCAAAGCTTCCAGCGCGTTCTTCACCAAGTTCACCACCACTCGGCTCACCTTCATAGCATCCAAGCTAACGTCCCCCCGCCCGAGCAATCGGCACTGCACCGGCACTCCTTGAAACGCCGCAACTGAACGAGCAATCTCCCCCTCCAAGGAAGCGATAAACTCCTCGGCCGGGAGCGTCTCTATCTTCGGCTCCAAAGTACGTACATAGTCGAGCATGTCGCTGATCATCGACAAGCATTTCCTCGACGCCTCGCCCATGCTCTCGGCCAGCCACCCTCGATCCACAGGTAGATTCGACGTGTCCGCCATCAAGTCGCTACAGGTCTTGATCGTGCAAATGGGCGAGCGTAAGTCGTGAGCCAGCATCGTCATGCTCCGCCCCAACTCCGATAGCTTGTTCTTTTGCCTGAGCGTCGTATTCAACTCTTGGTTACGTAACCTCAGCTCGCGAGTCTTCCGCCTCACCATCAAACGCAGCGACACGATCGACGCCAGCAACCCCAAAAAGGCGAACACTACAAACAAGCTCTGCCAGTAGTACTCCTCGAAAAAGCGCGGCTTCCGATTCAGCAAAAGACTGCCCTCAGGCAACAGCGACGCGGCTATCCCAAACTGGCGACGCAAACTGTCGTCAAAGACATAGGCGTACAGCCCCTCCCCGAAAACATCCTCTCCCAACAAGGCCTCGCCGCCCATCAGGCGCAGGCTCTGCACCGCCGCCATCCTTCCCGCTCGCTGCGATAGCATCATCTTGCCGCCCAGCACCCCGTCCACCATCAGCGTATCCCACATCGTGTAGAACTTCAGCCGCAAACCCTCGATCAAATGCGGCATCCCTTCCGCCGGGATCGCAGGCTCCCCTTGGGCGCCCTTGAAATAAGGCAGAAGGACCACCGGGCTTCCCGCCGGCAAGCCCTCCAAGCGAGCCCGAATCTCGCTAAAGCTTCCACCCAAATACACCATCCGCGATCCCAAGCCCAAAGCCGTCGCCGCGCGCTCCACCGTCCCCCGATAATGGGAGCTCACCGAGCTCTCCTCGTCGTAGACCACCTGGATAGGTCCGCTGCCTTCCACCCGCGCGATCAGCTCCAGGACCTCCGAAAAGTTTTGCTCCGGAAAAACGACGTAGTTCGAAAGCTCCCCCTCGGGAACCTCGCCGCCCAGCTGCAAGCTTTCGATCAGGTTCAACCGCTTCGCCTCCGAGTGAAACCCTTCGTAACGCTGCCCCCAACGAATCGCCCCATCGCCAAACAGAACCAGCAGGTCCAGCTCCTGACGATACTTCCCCCTCAAGTACCGTTCGAAATTCGCCTCGTGCTCCTCTCCGCTAAAAGCGGGATACGATAAATACTCGCGATATAGAACCACGTCCTTGCCCAAGCCCTCCGCCAGTCCCGACATGAAACCGGCCTGGAACGGCAACGCCTCCGCGTAAGGGCCGATCGCCAGCACACGCCTCGACGCTTCCGCAGCCTGAACGCTACCCGCCCCCAACAACCCGCCAAACGCCAACAACACGCCTCTCCCCAGCCACGACACAGCGCCCCTCTCCGCCCAACCGCATGCCGTAATCGCGCCCCAAAACATAGGTACATTAATACCAGCATTTCGCTCAAAGCCAAGAGGAGAGGAACGAACTGCAAATTGCACCTAACGCTATCCACCAAGTCCCTAAGCGCAGACCTGCCCGCGCTACCTACCCCAGCCTCCTTCCCACCGCTAAAAGCACCAACCCAGCAGTCTCCAAACATCCAGCCTCCCCCACCGAACCAAACAGATTCCCTAGAGTCAACTATTCCCGTTCGTATTCTTATTCCCAATACAAAACGTCCCCAAAAAGCAGGAGCAGCCGCCTCAATATTACAACTCTGTAATGTAGCTGCACTTATCTTGTCATCCACCCCGCCTAATCTACGTTCAAATCCTCTATCCCCCCTGCCAATGACTCGCCTCACGCTGCTCCCTCTTCTCCTCGCGCTCGCGACCCAGCTTCCCGCCCGGCCCCTTCTCGACTCCTGGTACACCGACGGCGCCGGCCGCTACGCCCGCATCTACCGAAGCACTGCCGACGAAACCGCCGCCAACGCCGTCACCACCTGGTCCCGCGGCGCAGGCGAGCAAAGCCAACCCACCTACGCCGGCGTGCACCAAATCGCCGTCAGCGACAGCTTCGCCTACATCCGAACCAGCGGGCTCGGCTTCCACACCATGGGCCCCTGGTACCTCAACCAAGCCAAGACCAACCTCTTCCCCAACTACCCCGCCAACCAAGCCACCCTCTTCAAGATCCCCCTCCAGCCAACCGCCATCTCCAGCTCCAAGACCCAAACCGGACTCGGCACCATCGGCTACTTCGTCGACGGCATCGCCATGTTCGACTCCCGCGACGCCTTCTCCTACTCCAACTCCAACGCAACCGACGCCACCCCCAACAGCAACTTCCGCGGCGACGGCGTTTGGAACCGCGACGCCTACGTCAACGAATCCGTCACCTTCGACGCCGCCAACGCTCACCAAGCCGGAGCCAACCACCACTACCACGCCAATCCCCCCGCCCTGCGCCACCTCCTAGGCGATTCCGTTTCCTACGACCCCGCCACCAATCGCTACACCGAGCAAATCGGCGGCAACGGCCAACACTCCCCCATCATCGGCTGGGTCGTCGACGGACTCCCCATCTACGGCCCCTACGGCTACAGCAACCCGCTCGATCCCGAGAGCGGTATCCGAAGAATGGTGACAGGCTACCAAAAGCGGGACGGCAGCAACGGCTCCGTCAACCTCAACGCCACCGGGCGCGCCACCCTCCCCCAATGGCTCGTGCGCAACGACCCCAGCTACAGCTCCACCACCCTCTCCCCCGATCGCTACGGCCCCAACGTCAACGCCACCTACACCCTCGGACACTACCTCGAAGACTACGCCTACAAAGGCGACCTCGGCCTCACCCTGGGAACCGACTTCGACCTCAACGAATACAACGTCCGCTACTGCGTCACCCCCGAGTTTCCCGAAGGCACCTGGGCCTACTTCACCTGCATCCTCGAAGACGGCACCCCCACCTTCCCCTACAACATCGGTCGCTACTACTTCGCTCCCGTGCAAGGCGGAGCCGAAAACACCCTCCCCGACGACGCCCAAGTCATCTACCGCGGCGGACCGGAAGCCGCTCCCCAGCTCGAAAGCTCCGACATCGATGCCGATACCGGCATGATCTCGCTCGTCTGGACCGGGGCCGAAGGCGGCAGCTACGTCGTCAAGGAATCCACTGACCTCAAAGAATGGATACAGATCTCAAATCCAATCGCCGTCGATTCGCAACAGCAGGCAGCCGCAAGCGAAAACGTCGACTACGCCTCCGCCGACTCCCTCTTCCACCGCATCGAACTCGCCAGCATCGCCCCCTTCGACGACGACGGCTTCGAGCTCGCTACCCCCTCCAACTCCAATCCCGGCAGCGGCTCCTCCTCCAGCTTCCAAGCCACCTCCGCGACCACCCCGCCGCTCCCTCCCCAAAACGTCGTCACCCTCGCCGTCAACGGCATCGCAGTCACCATCACCGCCTACGACCAAACCGGCGGCACCGTCGACTTCACCCTCGACACCTCCACCCTCGCCCCCGGCAACTACAGCGTCACCATCACCTTCACACCGCCCAACGGCAGCGAAACCACCCGCACCTCCACCAACGCCATCACCATCGAGGCCTCCACCGCCAACAACATTCTGCTGCTCATCGTTGACGACTGGGGCATCGACTTCAGCCCCTTCGACAACGCCGCGGCCAACGTCCCCCTCCCCAATCTCCCCCACATGGAAAAACTCGCCCAACGCGGTATCCACTTTTCCAATGCGTACGCCCACCCCCTCTGCTCCCCCACCCGAGCCAGCATCCTGACCGGACGCCACCCCTTCCGCCACGGCGTCGGCAACCCCGACGGAGCCAACCTCGCCGCCAGCGAAACCGCCCTCCCCGAACTCCTCGCCAGCCAGGACGCTCCCCACGGCCTCGCCTCCTTCGGCAAGTGGCACCTCGGCGGAGGACGCTCCGGCCCCGCCGACCGCGGCGGCTGGCAGAAGTTTGCCGGCATCCTGCAAGGCGGCGTCAGCGACTACAACGATTGGACAAAAGTCGAAGACGGCACCCAAACCACCAACGTCACCACCTACACCACCACCGACCAAGTCAACGAAGCCGTCGAATACATCGAAGCCCGCGACAGCCAGCCTTGGTTCGTATGGATGGCCTTCAACGCGCCGCATACACCCTTCCACGATCCCGCTCCCTACGTGACTCCAGAAAACGGATACTCGACCAGCGGCACCACCAACACCGACCTCTACATCAAGGCCCTCGAAGCGCTCGACTCCGAAATCGGTCGCCTGCTCGAATCCGTCGACCTCGACAAAACCAACATCATCCTCATCGGCGACAACGGCACCCCCAACCAAGTCGCCCAAACTCCATTCGGAAACGGCCACGCCAAAGCCGACCTCTACGAAGGCGGCATCCACGTGCCCATGCTCGCCGCCGGTCCCGACGTCACCGCCACAGCCGGCAACACCGAAGACACCTTCGTCCATTGCACCGACCTCTTCTCCACCATCGTCGAACTCGCCGGCATCGATCTCAACGCCGCCACCGCCAACCTCCAGATCGACTCCCAAAGCCTCCTCCCCCTCTTCCGCGGCCAAGCCATGGACAGTCGCTATATCGTATCCGAAAAATTTGGACAAGCCACCGGCAACGGACGCGCCCTCCGCTCCGAAACCTACCCCGAGTACAAACTCATCATCTTCGGCGACAAAGACAGCTCCGCCGATACCCCCAGCTTCGAGCTCTACCACCTCCCCACCGACGCCAACGAACAATCCCCCCTCAACCTCTCCACCCTCTCCGGCGACGCCCTTGCCGCCTACAACCACCTCCGCGACATCGACGCCACCCTAGGAGGAGGCTACAGTGATTGAGCAACTGCAACGCACGGTCGGCGCTCGCGCCGCACCACATTGCAGGATCCCCCTCCCCAACTTTTCACTCTTCACCCTTCTCCTTTCACTCCTCGCCCTTCCCCCTTCCCTCCTCGCCACCCCTCTCAGCCTCACGCACCACCACAGCTTCAACCAAGCCCCCATCCGCGACGCCCATTGGCATCGCAACGCCTCCGGCACGCTGCTCACCTTCAGCCGTCTCAGTTACTACCTCTCCGACCTCGCCTTCGTCGACGCCGCAGGCAACGCCACTCCCGCGTCTCCATCGCTCCACTACGTCGACGCCTTCACTCCAGATCCAGCCCCCACCACCCTCGATCTTCCCCCGGGGGACTACACCGCCATCCGCTTCAACCTCGGACTCCCGCCCGACCTCAACCACTCCGACCCCAAGCAATACCCAGCCAGCCATCCACTCAGCTCCATCGCCAACGCCATGCACTGGTCATGGCAATCCGGATACATATTCTGCGCCATCGAAGGCTACGCCACCGCCACCGACGCCACCGAACAGCTCGGCTTCTCCTACCACCTCGCCAACGACGCCTTCCTCGTCCCCGTCGAAATCCCCCTCGACCTCGCCCACCGAGACTCGCCCCAGTCCCTAGAACTCGCCTTCGACCTCGGCGCCCTGCTCGACGGACAAGGCTTCTCCCTACTCGAGCGCAGCTCCACCCACTCCCGCCCCGGCGATCCCGTCGCTATCAGCCTCGCCGCCCAGCTCCCCAAGGCCTTCAGCGCGACCCGCAGCTCCCACGCGACAGCTTCCGCCACCAGCTCCGCCCCAGCCGCCCCACCCGCAGCTGCCTTCGTCGGCACCCCGCTGCCCTTCTCCCTTCCCAAAAACTTCCCCATCCCCAACCTCCCCACCGACTATCCGCTCACCCAAGAACGCGTGGAGCTCGGCCAAACCCTCTTCCACTCCACCGACCTTTCCCGCAACGGCGCCCTCTCCTGCGTCAGCTGCCACAGCGCCGAAAACGCCTTCGCCGATCCCCGCCAATTCAGCGTCGGTTTCGACGGCAGCCTCGGCCGCCGCCAATCCATGCCCCTGCTCAACCTCGCCTGGAAAACCTCCTTCTTCTGGGACGGACGAGCCGCCAGCCTCCGCGAGCAAGTCCTCCACCCCATCCAAGACCCCACCGAAATGGGAGCCGAACTCCCCCACCTCCTCGCTCGCCTGCAAGCGAACCCCGTATTCGCCGCCCAATTCCAGGCCGCCTTCGGCGACCCCCAAATCACCGCCGAACGCCTCGGCATCGCCCTCGAAAGCTTCCTCCTCACCCTCACCTCCTACCAGTCGAAGTTCGACTCCGCCGTTGCCGGCCAAACCGAACTCACCGCCCAGGAAAAACGCGGCTTCGAGCTCTTCACCACCGAGTACGACCCCCGCCGCCAGCTCTACGAGGCCGACTGCTTCCACTGCCACGGCTCCGCCACCTTTTCCGACAACCTCTTCCACAACAACGGCCTTCCGCCCACCGACGACCGCGGCCGCGCCGCATTCACCGGCCGCGAGAGCGACGCCTACAGCTTCGCCACCCCCACCCTACGCAACGTCGCCGCCACTGCTCCCTACATGCACGACGGCCGATTCCAAAGCCTCGAAGAGGTCATCGCCCACTACAACTCGGGTATTCAAAAATCCAGCACGCTCGACCCCAACCTCGCCAAGCACCCCACCACCGGACTCCAGCTCAGCGACGCCGACCAAGCCGCCCTCGTCGCCTTCCTCCGCACCCTCACCGACCCGCGCTTCGAGTAGGCCCCGCCTCTGGAAAAGCTGTCACACCCGCCATTTGCCAATGTGACACAAATTCCCAAGAGCGCGGAACCCACCCCTCCTCAAGGAGTCAAACACCCCTGCCCAACAACGACTTACGCCGCTTCGAATCGAGCTGGCACCTCCGTTGCTGGTTAAGAACCGAATACCACCGCAAGCCTTCCATGGCTTCCAATTACCTCTCAATCAGGAGATAAGAAATGAAACGATTCCAATCAATCACCCTCGCGATCGCCCTAGCCGCTACCTCCGGGATCACCAGCAGCTGCGCCGATCCACTGCAACTCGAGGTCGACTCCCAGCCCATCGATCGTAGCGACAAGTTTATGCCGCACAGCTACGCCAACATGCTGCAAGCCGCCACCCCGTCCGTCGTCGCCGTGCACACCGCACGCATCGTCAAAGTGGCCCGCAGCGGCCGCGGCTCCTCCCCCGAGGAGGAACTCCTGCGCCGCTTCTTCGGGATCCCCTCTCCCCGCTACGAACAGCAACCCAGCGAGCCGGAAGAACGCCGCATGCCCCAAGGCATCGGGTCCGGCGTCATCGTCAGCAAGGACGGCTACATCATCACCAACAGCCACGTCGTCACCGGCGAACGCGACGACGTAGCGGACGAGATTCTCGTCCAGCTCAGCGACGGCACCGAACTGGAAGCCAAAGTCATCGGCACCGACCCGCTCACCGATATCGCCATCCTCAAAGTCGAAGCCGAAGACCTGCCCGCCATCCGCATCGCCGATAGCGACAACATTGCGGTCGGCGACGTCGTCTTCGCCATCGGAAACCCCATGGGCGTCGGCCTCACCGTCACCCAGGGCATCGTCTCCGCCACCAACCGCTCCATCGGCATCTACGGCGAACGCGGCTACGAAAGCTTCATCCAAACCGACGCCTCCATCAACCCAGGCAATTCCGGCGGCGCCCTCATCGACTCCCAAGGCCGCCTCGTCGGCATCAACTCCGCCATCATCTCCCGCAGCGGCGGAAACATCGGCATCGGCTTCGCCATCCCCGCAAACCTCGCCATCAACATCTCGCACCAGCTCGCCGACTCCGGAGAAGTTCGCCGCGGCTTCCTCGGCGTATCCATCGCCGACGTCACCCCCGACATCGCCGAAGCCTTCGGCATGAAAAAGACCAAGGGCGTGCTCATCAACGACGTGGAAGAAGGCTCCGCCGCGGATAAGGGCGGCATCGAACGCGGCGACATCATCGTAGCCGTCGATGGAAAGCCGGTCGAATCCGCTAACCAATTCCGTATCCGCATCGGAAATACAATTCCGGAAACCGAAATCAAGATCGATGTCCTGCGCGACGGAAAGCCCAAGACGCTCGACATCACTGTCGGCAGCGCCTCCGGACGCTTCGCCATGGGCGCCAACGAACTCGTGGAAGGCGTCGAAGTCGCCGTCATCGACAAGGACATAGCGGAAAAATACCGCATCCCTAAAAACGTCGACGGACTCGCCATCGTCAGCGTGTCGCCAGAATCCCCCTACGCTCGCGTACTCGGAGAAGGCACCGTCATCATCGAAATCAACGACCAGAAAGTCGACACCGTAGCCGACGCTCGAGAGCTCCTGCGCAGCGGAGTCAACAAGCTCTTCGTCTACAGCCGAGGCCGCACCGGCTACCTCGCCCTCCGCGTCGAATAGACGCCCACCCAAGACTCTTTACCTAACGCAACGGCCGCAGATTTCTCTGCGGCCGTTTTTCGTAACAAGTAATTCAAAAAGCCCGCTCTCAAGCGGACTGCTTCACATCCGCCCCCGCGGTCGAGGCCACCTCGTCGAAGGCACCGAGCTCGTTCTCCAAGCCCCTCAATTCAACCAGGGAGATAAGGTAGGCCAACGTCGATTCCGCCCCGCGGTTCTGGTTCACCCGATCGATCATCAAGCCATCAAAGCAGCCGCCCGACTTCGGATGGTAAAGCGACTGCCCGGAATCGTTCTGCCCAAGGAACCAGTCAAACGCAGTCCGTGCCTCGCGACGCCAGAAGTCATCGCCAGTTGTTCGATACGCATCCACGCATGCCTGCACCGTCGCTTGGGCCTCGAGCGGCTGCTGGTCCCAGACCGCCTTCCGGCCGCCCTTCGGATAAAACCCGTTGGAACCGATCGGACGGAAGTTTCCAGTCTCCGACTTTTGCTCGTCGACCAGCCACCTCAACGAGCGCAGGCCAATATCCAGTCCCACTTCGTCATCGATAGAGCTCGAGGAGACGATCACCGCCCGACTCAAGCTGGCATTGTCGTAAGCGAGCTGCGGCTCGAACCAACGCCAATCCGTGTCGCTATATTCCTGATACAGGTCGATCAAACGCGAAAGCAAGCGCCGCCGCATCGTCTGCACCGCCCGGTCCCCCTCGAGGCGACGCATGTACTCGTCGATCCCCAACAAAGCAAACGCCCAAGAGCGAGGCGAAGTCATGTCCTCCACCGCAGGCAAAGATTCCTCGAATAGCTGAGTCGCCCATTCGACCATCTCCCGGTCGCGGCTCCTGCCCACGATCGCCCCCAACGACCAAAGCGTCCGAGCATGCGAATCGTCCGAACCCGCCTCTTCCAGCCAAGCCCGCTCGTAGCTCATGAAGTTACGGAAACGGCCCTTCGCCGGATTAAAGGCATAGTTCACAAAAGCCGCATAACGGTTCATCAGCTTGGCGACGCGCGGCGCCAGCTCGGAATCGTCCTGATCCGCCAGCATCTGGCAAAGCAGCAAGCCACGCGCGTTGTCGTCCACGCAATAGCCTTCCTCGTAGCGCGGCAGCCCGTAGGCTGCATGCTGCACCAGTCCCGTACCGTCGCTCATGCGCTCCAAATGATCCAAGTTCAAGGCCGGCAGGTTCATGCGGGATTCGGACAGGGTACGTGTCGCATACTTTCGGATACGATTGTTCCCTGCCGACTCGCGAGCCTTGCGGAAACTCTCGCCATACATGCGACCCACTTCCGGCCACACCATGTCGCGACCCAATCGGTACGCCCGGCGACGCATCGCATGCAAGCGCGTCTCCTCGCTCAGCAAGCCGTTCACCGCCTTCGCGATCGCATCGCTGTCGCCAAACGGAACCAACTCTCCGCGTCCGTCAGCCAGCAACTCCGCAGCATGCCAGTACGGCGTCGAAACGACCGCCTTTCCGCAACCGAACGAATACGCCAAAGTACCCGAGGTGATCTGCGCTTCATTCAAATAGGGAGTCAGGTAAATGTCGGCCGCCCCGATGAACTCGGTCAACTCCTCCAACTCTACGAACCGATCGTAGAAGATGACGTGCTCCTTCACGCCGAGCTTCTCCGCCAGTCGCTCTAGCCCGAGGCGATAGGACTCGCCCTGCTCGCGCACGAGATTCGGATGCGTGGCGCCGAGCACGATGTAGACGACGTCCGGATGCTCCTTCACGATCGACGGCAAGGCCCGGATCGCCGACTCGATCCCCTTGCCGGGTGACAAGAGCCCAAAGGTCAACAAAGCTCGCCTTCCCTCGATCCCGAACTGCTCCTTATAGAAATTCGGATCCACGAAGGGCATGTCGGGAATTCCATGCGGAATCACATCGATCCGCTCCGGAGAAACGCCCCAGATCTCCACCAGCATGCGGCGAGCCTTCTCGGACATCACCACCAAGCGTGTCGAAAGTTTCAATACCTCCCGAAACACCCGCTCCTGCCCCTCGGTCGGCTTTTCCAAAACCGTGTGCAAAGTACTCACGATGGGCACCTTCAACGAACGCATCAAGCTCAGCACATGGCTCCCATCCGGACCGCCAAAGATGCCGAACTCATGCTGCAAGCAAACCACATCCGTATCCCGAAACTGGATATAGTCCGCCGCCCTGCGATAGCCCGACATATCTTGCTCCGATAACTGGTACCGAACTTCCTCGGGATAGTCGTATACATCCTTTTCGTCATCGACAGCCACCACGCTGCAATCCCAACCGCGGTGCACGCCGGC
The DNA here is from genome assembly GCF_031127875.1 of Pelagicoccus sp. SDUM812005. Lineage (GTDB taxonomy): Bacteria > Verrucomicrobiota > Verrucomicrobiia > Opitutales > Opitutaceae > Pelagicoccus. The sequence continues at coordinate 168,000 of NZ_JARXIA010000012.1, forward strand.
CACCGCCTTGCGAAGGTCATGGGTGAAAGTGGCTATTCCGCACTGCCGCGGGAAATAGTCGGCCACGAAGGCCACGCGTCGAACCGAAGTGTCCTTTTCCATCACATACAATCTCCTATTGGGTTAATCTACCTTTCTCTAGAGTTCAGCGGCCCAATGCCGCGAAAATATCATCCATGTCATAAGTTACAAACTTCGTGCACTGGTCGCTCATCGCGTACGGCATCAGCAACTTGCCCCGATGCTCCAAGGCCCCGCAGGTATACACCACATTTGGCACGTAGCCCTCGCGCTCGTCCTCCACCGGCACCAAGATCGGCTCCCGCGTACGAGCGATCACGCGACTGGGATCCTCCAAGTCGAGCAGGGCGGCGCCGATCGCGTACTGCCGCATAGCCCCCACCCCATGGGTCAAAAGCAACCAACCCTGCTCCGTCTCGATCGGAGCTCCGCAGTTGCCGATCTGCACGAATTCCCACTCGTAGGTGGGCCGCATCAGCAGCTGCTTCTCGTACCAGAAGTGCAGCATGTCCGAATACATCAAGTACAAGTTCTCGCCGTCCTGGCGCGACACCATCGCATAACGTCCACCAATCTTGCGAGGAAACAGGGCCATTCCCTTGTTCAACGCCTGCGGCCCGTTCAAGGTCGACACCCGAAACTCCTCGAAGTCCAGCGTATCCAAAATTTGGGGAATCGCCACCTTGCCATCGTAGGCGGTATAGGTCGCGTAGTAGCGGACCGAGCCATCCTCGTCGACGAATCGGGTAAAGCGGGCGTCCTCGATCCCCTTGCGCTCTACCGAACTGCTGGGAAAAAGGACCCGCTCCGAGATGGGCTGCTCGGGAGAAAAGCGGGCGATGTAATTCGCTCGGGCCATCACCAGAGCCGCCTCCGCCGCCGCCAAGTCCGACTCACCCAAGAAACGGTCCCGCCCGCGCAGCCGATTCACCGTATCCTCCAATTCTCGGTAGGTGAACCGCTCCTCGAGCTCCTCGAAGACGAGCCTTACCAATGGCGTCGCCATCCCCGCGTCCCGCAGGCTCTTCAACAGCAAGCGCCGATCGTAGCTGGGATGCGGCTCCGCCTCCGCCGCCGTCACGAAGGGGGTCGGTTCGTCCAAGCGCGGCATTCCCTCCTTGTCGACCACCCCAGTGCGAAAGGTAATCGATGATATATGCCCCTCGCCCGTCGCCCGCAAACTGAGGATGAAACGCAGCTCCCCCTTCTTCACTCCCGACTGGTCAGGATGAGCGACGATCGAAGGGTTGAAAAGCGCCGCCGCCTCGAGCGCGTATTCATGGGTAAAATACGCTCCCAACAGCAAACGCCGCCATTCGCTCACAGGCCGGTCGGTCAGGAGATAAGGCTCCACGTCGCGAAAGCGCCTTTCGAAATAGGACTTCAAACGGGTATGCCTCCCCGCGAACGACGCGAGCACCCGCTCGCACTGGGCCTGAGCCTCTTCCTCGCTCAAGCCCATCACCCGAGCCACGATCCGCGTGTGCCGCCCATTCTCGCCTAAGGAAAACGGACGAAAACAAACCCGCGAGCTATCGGGATTTAAGGTAAGCTTCGAGCGCTTCGCCGTGACCATCGTTCCAAGCCTCCGAAAAACGTCTCAAATCTCGTTGCGGACACAACTCCAAGTCCAGTATCCGCAATTGCGCTACAGCCTCCGAATCCAACATCTTCGGACCATAGCGAAAACTCATCAAAGCGAGCCGATGCACCTCGCGCTCAGCCCGAGCCCGGCGCCCCTCCTCCAAAAGCTGCCGCACCTGCGGGATCTCCGTGGCAAGCAAGGTTCGCAAGCCAAACGGCAACCAAGCTTCGCGCGGCAAGGCCGTCTCGATCCGCCTCGCCCGCTCGATCAGGCTGCCCAGCTTACGCGCCCGAGCAGCCCCTTTTCCATTCCTTCGTCTACTTTTGAAATAAACACCCGAATCGTGGTCATTCGCAATCATCGCTAGAAAACAAAAATCGTGATCAACCTTACTAGAACCGTTTCAAACTACCTCCGCCAAAACCGCAGCTCCTCCCGCAAGACTTCGACCTCCTGCTTGAGCTTCACCACGATCATGGCAGCCCGCATGTCTACCCCGAGCTCGCCGCGGACCTGCTCGGCCTGCCGCGCCAGGTAGACCGCGTCCCAATCGAATTGATACCCCAACCGCTGCGTGTCTCCAAGCGGTCGATACAAGCCCATCCGACAGTACTTCAAAAACGTGCGCGTCGTCACGCCTGCCAAGTTGGCAGCCCGCGAAACGTCGTAGATCTCGTCGGTCGCGCCCGGCGCCCGCCAGCGGGGTATCAGTTTGTCATTGGGCTCAGCATCCATATCGATTTCAGAAAACTAACCGCAGCAGCCGAAAAAGACAACTCGCGAAGAGCCGCCCTCGCGCTTTTCGACTTTCCCGTCGCGCCGAGGTTCCGCGCTACGAATCGCGCCAAAAAAAAGGTGCCTCCCTCCTCCAGAGAGGCACCGACGACATACCTAACTGTGTTATTCGATAGCGATGGTACGCTTGGCGGCCTTCGCCGCAAGGGGCAGGTTCACGGTGAGCACACCGTCCTCTACCTTAGCTTTGATCTCGTTCTCATCGATATCGACGTTGAGTTCCAGGTTGAGCCTGAAATCTCCTTCCGCGCGTTCGCGACGGAAAGTCTTCCATTCCTCCTGCGCCACCTCGACCGCCGCAGCCTCGATGTTCAGCAAATTGCCGTCCAGCGTGATGCGAGCCCCATCCTTGGGGACCCCCGGCAAATGCACCTCCAGACGATAGGCGTTGTCCTCCGAGTGCACGACGTACTGTGGCTTGCGATAGGTTTTCTCTTCCTTGGCAGCTTGGTTTTCCTGCGTGGTTGCTAGTTCTGAATTCATGACTGACTCCTTTCCTGCTTAGGCAATTGCGATCTTGCGGGGACGGCGCTCCTCAGCCTTCGGAATGCTGACTTGCAACATGCCGTTCTCCAACTTCGCGGAGACCCCCTCGATGTCGATGTCGTCGCCGACCGTGATGCTGCGGCTCATGCTGCGCTTGCTCGAACCCGATTCGGACTTGTCCTCCACGTTCACCGTGATGCTCAAGACCGAGTTCTCGACCTTCAAGTCGATCGCGTCCTTGGCAACGCCAGGCAACTCCGCCGTTACGTAGTAGTGGTCGTCGTCGCCATAAACATCGAGCGGGAAGTCGCGGTGCGTCGCGGTCTTGAAGGCCGACGGCCAGAGATCGCTGCCTCCCAAGGCTCGGTTGAAAAGTCGATCCATTTCGAAAAACGGATCGCTGGGCCATGTGTTTCGCTTAACGAGTTTCATGATAATCCTCCTTCGATTGAATTTTAAGTGTGCCCCTAAAGATGCACAAAAAATGCCAAGCTCAGAACCGCTACTTTAATGTTATTAATCAACGACTTATAAAACCTAACGCACCTACGGGGTGACACACTTTTTCCCAACTTGAAAACGCTCGGCGAGCCAGCTTGTCACAGGCTCCCGAGCCCCACGGAATCACCCGCTGCTAAACGTCCGTCAAAAGCGGCCGCTCCGCCTTCCCCTGTTTGCGCCGCAGCGAAAACCGGTACTCTAATCTAGTCAGTCACCCCGCTTCGCATACCGTGTACCCGCCCCCCACAATCTCCCTTCGACAAGCCTGCCGCCTCGCGTCAGGCCTTATCGCGCTGCTCCCCTCCCTCTTCGCCCAGGCCGAGCGACCCTTCCAATCGCTCGAGAAATGGGGAGTGCCTCGCATCGAAAGATTCGTCCCCGCCACCACCCGAATCAACTCCCCCGTTACCCGCATCGCCATGCTCCCCCATGGCGAAATCGCCTTTATCAACGATTCCCAATTCACCCTCTTCGACGGGACCCACTGGACCCAAGTGCCCGAGCTGGCCCGCGCCTTCGAAGTCCTCAACCTCCAGGACGGTCTCACCATCGTCAGCAACCTCGGATCCGTAAACAGCCTCGCTCCAGACCGCTTCGGAGGCTACCACGTCGAGGGCCTCTTCGGCCCCCAGGACCGCTCCGACCTTCCCCTCACCTTCCGCTACGTCGCCGAAGCCCGCGACGCCCTCTTCGCCAGCCACGGAACCCACCTCACCATCCTCCGCGACTCGGCCCCCGCCCAAACCCACCTTCTAGAGGCTTGGGCCAGCACCCTCTTCTCCATCGGCGACCAAATCTACGCCACCGGCGGCACCCCCTCCCTCCTCAACCGCTGGGACTGGGAAAAACAGCGCCTCGTCGACTGCCAACAGGTCCTCGAATCCACCGAATACGTCTGGATCACCACCGTCAGGAAACGGCAGGAAGGCGGAGTCTGGCTCCTCAACGAACAAGGCCGCATCATCGGTTTCGACGGCGAGACGACCTGGTTCTGGAACGGGAACGCCGACATCCAACAGCGCGGCGCCACCATCCAATGCTTCCAGGAGATCGGTCCCGACCAGCTCGCCGTCGGCACCAACGCGGACGGGGCCCTCGTCTACGACAAGGAAGGCAAGCCCGTCCTCCACATTTCCAAACGCCACGGGCTCGACGACATCAGCGTGCTCGGAATCGGCTCCGACGACCAGGACGGCCTCTGGATCAGCACCAAGCGCAGCCTCTCGCGCGTGCCCCTCGACCCCACCGCCCTCGTGTTCGACGAACGTCACGGACTCGACGGACAGGTCATCGACCTCGAAATCTTCAACGGACGCCTCTACCTCGCCACCCCCATCGGCATCTACGCCCACAACCCCGAGGCCAGCCGCATGGAGGAAACCTTCACCCTCCAGCACCGCCTCTCCAAAGTGAGCGAAATCCTCGCCCACCAAGGCAAGCTCTTCGCCACCGGATCCCAGCTCTCCCTCATCGACGAACACGGCCAGCTCGAAGTCCTGTCCGTCGAAGGATCGACCAACCTCTTCCAGCCCAGCTCCGACCCAAACCTCATCCTCGCCGGCAACTTCCAAGGCATCCTCGCCAGCCGACTCGAAAACGGAAAATGGAGCGCCGCCCAGTACCTTTCCGGCCCCCAGCGCGAAGTCTTCGGCCTCACGGAAGCTGCCGACGGGACCATCATCGGCAGCCTCGGCAGCCAGGACTACGCCAAAGTCACCCTGCAAGGCCCACGCGGCCACTACTCCATCCGCCCCATACCCGCCGACATGGGAGGCAACTGGAGCAAAGCCGCTACCCTCAACGGATCCATCTACCTCAACTCCGACCCCTGCATGAAATGGGACAGCCAGCGCGACGACTTCGCCCCAAGCCCCGACATGCTCTACTACCCTGGCCCCCCGCCTTTCGGATTCGACCACATCTTCGGCCCCTCCCCCGAAGACGCCTGGGTCTGCGCCAACGAACGCAGCGGAAAAACCGTCCCCCGCCCCAACCGAAACATCATCGGCCAAATCGCCAGCATCAACGACTCCCTCAACACCCGAGCCAAGTGCATCGCTTACGACGCAGCCGGACAAGCCTGGATCGGCGGCAGCTTCGGCCTCATGTTGGCCCGATCCCCCCAATCCGCCCCTCCCGAGATCGCGCTCACCCCCAGCATCCACAAGATCACCTCGCTCAAGGACGGCACCGCCCTCCCCATTGACGGAGCCCCCAGGGGAACCCTCGAACTCGCGCCCGACCAGAACTCCCTCCGCATCGAAGCCGAATTCCTCCACTTCTTCTCCGCCGACCAAAACCAATTCCAGATCTACATTGAAGGCCTCGATCCCATCTGGCCCGACTACAGCGACATCCCCTTCCGCGAAGTCACCAACATCCCCCCCGGCTCCTACACCCTCACCCTCAACGCCCGCAACAACTTCGGCCAATCCGCCGCCTTCTCCCTCCCCCTCCACGTCGCTGCCCCCCTCTACCTCCAGCCCCTCGCCTTCGCCGTCTACCTCTTCGCCTCCCTCTTCGCCGTCTCCCTCGTCGTCTACGCCTACAACCGCCAACAGATCCGCCGCAGCCGCCACCTCCAAAAGCTCGTCGCCGACCGCACCCAAGAGATCGCCAGCAAAAACGCCGAGCTCCAGCAGCAAGCCCAACGGCTCGAAACCCAAAACGAGCAGCTCGCCGAAAAGACCGAAGAGCTCACCGCCACCACCGAAGCCCTCACCTCCACCCTGCGACAGCTCCAGGACATGCAGGACCAGCTCGTCTCCACCGCCCGCACCGCCGGCAAGGCCGAAGTCGCCATCAACGTCCTCCACAACGTCGGCAACGTCCTCAACTCCCTCAACGTCAGCGTCACCCTCCTCAGCCAAAGAGCCCAAGCCTCCCAAACCAGCAAGCTCACCCGCCTCGCAGAGCTCGTCCAAACGCACCAGGAAAGCTTCGCCGACTTCATCGCCCACGACCCCCGCGGAAAAAGCCTGCCCCTCTACATCGTGCAGCTCGCCAAAACCATCGAAGAAGAAATCGCCGCCACCCAGCACGAGCTCGGCGTCATGAATGACGACATCGACCACATCAAAAGCGTCATCGCCGCCCAGCAAACCCACGCCAAAAGCGACAGCATCGTCGAGGACGTCAACCTCCACGAGCTCTGCCAAACCGCCCTCAACATCGTCGGCAGCGAACGCGCCCAATGCAGCGTCGAAGTCATCGACGAAGTCCCGCCCGACCTTAGCGTCGAAAACGACAAGCACCGCCTCCTCGACATCGTGCTCAACCTCATCTCCAACGCCTTCGACGCCATCGACGAGCAACAGCCCGAGATCGGAGTCATCACCCTGCGAGCCCGACCCCTGGCCGACACCCAGCAAGTCGCATTCAGCGTCACCGACAACGGATCCGGCATCGCCCCCGAAAACCAAACCAAGCTCTTCCGCCACGGCTTCACCACCAAGCCCACGGGCCACGGCTTCGGCCTGCACAGCTGCGCCAACGCCGCCAAAGTCCTCGGAGGCAAGCTCACCCTCAGCTCCCCCGGCCCCGGCCAAGGCGCCACCGCCACCCTCACCCTCCCCCTCCGCTACGCCCCCCAAGCCTCCCCCGCAAAAAGCACATAACAAGCCCCCGGCCCCCTCCCCCCCCTACTGCCGAACCGCCCCCACCACCCGTCCCGCACCACCCGTCCCCCAGCACCCCCCGCTTACGCAAAACCAACCCAACGTTATATAAATCTTGCGCGCCCCTCCCCGCCGCTAGCGACGTACAACGCTCCCCCTACCAAGCCCCGCACCAAGCTGCAGCTCACCCGAACTGCTCGCCCGCGTCGACCTGCTCAGCGTCGCCACAACCCGCCCCAACCGCCTCTACCTCCCACCTCCCGGCACCCCGGCAGCCCGCCCAAGCCTCCGGCGAGCGCCAACCTAGCTGCATGCCAGCTTCTCCCGAGTGCCACCCGAGCGCCCGAACCACACGCCCCGAGCCTCACCAAAACTCTCAAACGAACCGCCCCCCAGCCAATCGCCCCCAAATCCCGCAACCAGCATCCCCAAAACACCCGCCCCCGCTTGCGCAAACGAAACCCAACGTTATATAAATCTTGCGCGCGCCTCCTCCTCGCCCCGCCCTCAAGCTCTCGCGACCCTCTTCGCCCCACCCCGAAACGCCCCATGCTAAGCAGTAAATCCCTCGAAATCCTCGCCATCATCGGCGATCTCGCGCTGGAGACCGGAGCCTTCGCCGCCCGCAAGGTTTCGAAAATATGCTTTGCCCAGCACGGCGGAACCCGCCGTGCCTACACCGAGCTCCTACGACGGCTGGAAGCAAACGAGCTGATAATCGTGGAGCAAATCGATTCCGCCGACCCCGAAGATTGGGTCCTGCGCCTAACCGCGACCGGAACGCAAAAGCACTCTCCAGCCAGCCCTCTGCGCGCATGGGAAAGCCCATGGGACGGACTTTGGCGAATGCTCACCTTCGACCTGCCTGCCCATGACCACAGCGCTCGCTCCCGACTCCGAAGCTGGCTTGAGGAACTCCGATTCGGCAAACTGCAAGGCAGCGTCTGGATCAACCACCGTTCCCTCTCGGAAATCAAACGATCCTTCGCCACGCTCAAGGTCCCGCCCAACGCCATTGTATGCATGGAGGGCACCTTCTGGGACAAGGGAAACGAAGGCCAATACGTAGAAAAAGCCTGGCGCCTCAGCGCCGCCCAGGACGCCTACTCCAAGTACCTCAAGTTCTTGGACCAGCTCCAGATGCCCGCTCCCTCTTTCCAAACGTACCAGAAATGGCGTTCCCAAGAGCGCCCCCTCTGGAACCACGCCCTTTCGCTGGACCCATTGCTACCCCGCGACCTCTGGAATCGATGCCGCCGTGGCGCCAACCTCGCCCTCGAAGCAGAAAGCCGCCGCGCAGCAGCCAAACGCGCCTGGAGCGAAACCATCCCCCACTGGACCGACCTCTCCCCCTGAGCCCCCCCCCCTAAGACTAAGAAAATCCCCGCCCGCCTCCGCCGCCGCGCAGCCCCTGCGCAACTAAAACCCAACGTTATATAAAACTTGCGCAACTCGCCTTCCCCGACGCTTCCTCCCCCCTGCAAAGCGCCCCGACCAGGGCACGTAAAAGGCCGTACCCTCTCGGATACGGCCTCGAAATAAAAACGGATCGCGCGCCGCTAAGCCCTACACGTTGCGCTCGGTCACTTCCAACAGGTGGTAGCCAAACTGCGTCTTGACCGGACCCTGCACCTCATTCACCGGCGCCGAGAAAACCACCTCGTCGAATTCCGGAACCATCTGGCCGCGGCCAAACTCGCCCAACGCTCCGCCGCTCTGGCCGGACGGACACTTCGAGTGCGCCTTCGCCAAGTCCGCGAACGCCTCGCCGGCGTCGATCTTCGCCTTGAGCTCCTGACACTGCTCCTCCGACTCCACCAAGATATGGCGAGCGCTCGCCCGCGGCATCGAGTCGCCGCGCGCCGTCACCTCCAAAAGGTGGTAGCCAAACTGCGTCTTCACTGGCCCCTGGACTTCCTTCACCGGCGCCGAAAAAACCACCTTGTCGAATTCCGGCACCATCTGGCCCTTGCCAAACTCGCCCAATTCCCCGCCGCGCTGGCCGGACGGGCATTTCGAATGCTCCTTCGCAAGATCCGCGAAGGACGCTCCGCCCTCGATTTTAGACTTCAGCTCGTTGCAGAGATCTTCGCTCTCAACGAGAATGTGACGGGCACTGGCTCTAGACATGGTATATAATTGGGTCTCAGGTTACGTATTCGAATTTAAGAGGACGGCCAACCTTGCAATCTCGCCCCAGCGCGTAAAGCCCCAATCCCCGCCCCTTCATTATCCCACTCCCCATCAAGCCCTTACTTCCCCCACTTTTCCCGGCACCCGCCCACCCCGCACCCCATGAAACGCCACCTTCCAGCCCTGCTCGCCCTCGTCGCCACGCCCCTCTTCGCCGACTCCGAGCTCATCCCCTTTACCCTCCCTTGGAACGACGACGCCCCCGGCATCACCGACCTATCCCACCTCAACCACGACACCGCCGGCCAGCACGGCTACATCGCCGTCGACGCCCACAGCCACTTCACCGCCGGCGGAGAACGCGTCCGCCTCTGGGGCGTCAACATCACCTCCCACTCCTGCTTCCCCACCCACGCCGAAGCGGAAGGCATCGCCGCCCGCCTCGCCAAGTTCGGCTTCAACATCGTGCGCTTCCACCACATGGACAACAACTGGGGCGGCGGCTCCCTCATCGACTACGCCCGAGGCAACTCCCGCCACCTCCACCCCGCCAACCTCGAAAAGCTCGACTACTTCATCGCCCAACTCAAAAGCCACGGCATCTACTCCAACCTCAACCTCATCAACTCCCGCGACTTCAAGGTCGCCGACGGCCTCGACCCCCAAACCGAAGCCCAGCTCGACGCCAAGGAACGCCACATCCTCGGCTTCGTCGACCCCACCTTCCGCGACCTCGAAAAGGAATTCGCCCGCAGCCTCCTCGCCCACACCAATCCCTACACCGGCCTCACCTACGCGGAAGACCCCGCCATCGCCGTCGTCGAAATCAACAACGAAAACGGCATCTTCCACCAGTACTACGGCGGCTCGCTCAACAAATGGCCCAAAGTATACAAAAACCAACTACAGGGTAAATGGAACGCCTGGCTGCAAAGCCGCTACCCCGACACCGCCTCCCTGCTCGCTGCCTGGAGCGGCGACAGCGAACCCTTCGGCCCCGAAAAGATCGCCAACCCCAGCTTCGCCAACGGTCTCGCCAACTGGAACTCCGAACAACACCAAGGCGCCGCCGTCACCGCCACCACCGGCACCTTCCACGGTCGCCTAGCCATCAAGCTCGACGTCACCACCACCAGCCAAACCAACTGGCACGGCCAGCTCAACCAAAGCTCCCTCGCCCTCGAAAAAGACCAGCTCTACACCCTCACCTTCTGGACCCGAGCCGACGCCGCCCGTACCTTCAGCGTCGGTATCGGCCTCGCCTACGCCCCCTACTCTGGCGTGCACAGCTACGCAGGGCTCACAGCCACCACCGATTGGCAAAAGCACAGCTACACCTTTACCGCCGGCGTATCCGATAATAACCTACGCCTCAACATCTCCAACTACATCGGCCAAACCGGAGCCCTCTACTTCACCGACTTCTCCCTTCGCTCCGGAGCCGACCTCACCGCCACTCTCCCCACCGGCCAAAGCCTCGAAGTCGCAAACATCGCCAGCAACACCAGCGATGGCTCCTACCTCCCCAAACGAAACCTCGACTGGACCCGCTTCCTCTCCGAGCTCGCTACCGACTACTGGACCGACATGCGCGACTACATCAAAACCGATCTCGGCTACGGCGGCCTGGTCAACGGCACCACCATCATGAACTCCACGCCCAACATCCAAGGTGTGTATGATCTCGTGGATACGCACGCCTACTGGCAGCACCCCCAATTTCCCGGTACCCCGTGGGACCCAAACAACTGGACCGTCGAGCCCACCTCCATGGTAAACACCCTCGACAACACCCTAGCCGGCCTCGCCAAGCAACGCGTCCACGGCTACCCACACACCGTATCCGAATACCAACACGCCTACCCCAACCCCTTCGCCTCCGAAGGCCCCCTCCTCGTCGCCGCCTACGCCTCCCTGCAGGACTGGGACGGCATCTATTTCTTCGACTACTCAAAAGGCAGCTCCGGCGCTTGGGACCAAGGCTATTGGGACGGCTACTTCAACATGAACGCCCACCCCTCCGCCATGGCCAACGCCCTCGCCGGCGCCCAAATCTTCCGCCAAGGCCACGTCGCCCCCGCCGCCCAGCAAGTCCTCCTCAACTTCTCCCCCGAAACCGAAACCCACATCGTCGCCACCCAAGGCCGCGCCTGGAAAGTCGGCGACGGACGCGACCTCGACATCCCCCACGCCCTCGCTCTCACCCACCGAATCGCCCTCTCCATCGGCGACTCCCCCAGCGGCCAGCCCGCTCCCCCCGCCGCTCCCGACGGCCCAGCGTATCCCTCCGACACCGACGAACTAAACTGGGACCTCTCCTCCCCCAATAAAGGAGTCGTCACCATCAACACACCCAAAACCCGCAGCCTCATTGGCTACATCGACAACCGCCGCTTCGACATCGGAAACGTCGGTATCGAGATCGCCACTACGCAAGAAGACTGGGCCACCCTCACCCTCACCGCCCGCCAAGGCTCCTTCGACCAGCCCTACTCCGCCGCCAACATCCTCCTCGTCGCCACCGGACTCACCGAAAACACCGGCATGCTCTGGACCGACTCCACCAAAAGCTCCGTCGGCAGCAACTGGGGACGCGCCCCCTCCCTCACCGAAGCCATCCCCGCCACCATCACCCTGCCCTATCCCGCCGACCGCACCACCGCTTGGCCCCTCGACCAAACCGGCCAACGCCTCGACCCCATCCCCCTCGCCGCCAAGCCCGACGGCACCAGCTCCCTCGCCATCGGCTCCACCCACAATTCCCTCTGGTACGAAATCGAAGTCGCAGCCGGCGACCCCTACCAAAGCTGGCGCCAAAGCATCTGGACCGACCCCGCCGCCCTCGCCGACGATTCCCTCTCCGGGCCAAGCGCCGACCCCGACGGCGACCGCATCCCCAACCTCGTCGAATACTTCGCCGACCTCGACCCCAACTCCCCCGACACTCGCAGCCCCATCCAGCAAAGCGTCACCCTCGTAAACGGCAAGCCCACCTTCACCTACCAACTGCTCATCCCCGCCGACTACCCACTCGAGCGCCTCCGTATCGCCACCACCGCCGACCTGCAAACCTGGCAAAGCCACTCCCTCGAAGCCGACCCCATCCACCTCCAAGTCACCCCCCACAACGCCACCCACCACCAGCTCACCCTCACCCACCGCCCCATCACATCCCCCGCCTTCTCCCGCTTCGCCACCCATTCCGAACACGAAAACTCCCCCTAAACACGCCGCCGCGCCGCGCTCCCAAAGCGATCGAAACGCTCTGCTCGCGTTCCTTCACCATTCAATTGACACTCCCCCGTCACAAACTACCGTCCCCGCTGCCTGTCAGAGCACCAACAACACAACAGCCAAACCAAAACCAGAGCCATGTCACACTTCGACACCGTTAGCCTCGCTCCCGCGGATCCCATCCTCAGCCTCACCGAGGCATTCAAGGCCGATCCCAACCCCGACAAGATCAACCTCTCCGTAGGCGTCTTCGTCGACCAGTCCGGAGTCACTCCCATCCTCGACACCGTCAAGGAAGCGGAAAAGCGCATGCTCGAAAGCTCCACCTCCAAGAGCTACCTGCCCATGACCGGCACCCCCGCCTACGCCAGCCTCACCCAGAAGCTCTGCTTCGGCGAAGAGCTCGCGGGCCAACTGCAAGGCCGCGTCGCCTCCCTGCAGACCCCCGGCGGCACCGGCGCCCTGCGCGTCGCCGCCGACTTCATCGCCAAAAACCTCGATACCAAGACCGTTTGGGTATCCAACCCCACCTGGGCCAACCACAAAGGCATCTTCGCCGCCCCCGGCCTCCAGGTCGAAACCTACAACTACTTCAACGCCAGCACCCTCAGCCTCGACTACTGCGGATTCCTCGAAACCCTCGAAGCCATCCCCGCCGGAGACGTCGTCATCCTGCACGGCTGCTGCCATAACCCCACCGGAGCCGACCTCACCCTCGAGCAGTGGGAAGACGTCGCCCGCATCGCCGCATCCAAGAAATGGATACCGCTCGTCGACTTCGCCTACCAAGGCTTCGGCGACGGCATCGAAGAAGACGCCGCCGCCGCCCGCATCATGGCCAAGGCCGGCCTCCCCCTCTTCGTCTGCCAATCCTTCTCCAAGAACCTCGGCCTCTACCAAGACCGCGTCGGCGCCCTGCACGTCGTCACCGACGACGCCGCCAACTACGCCAACGTCGTCTCCCAGCTCAAGATCTCCGTACGCGTCAACTACTCCAACCCGCCCGCCCACGGCGGAGCCATCGTCACCACCATCCTCTCCGACGAGAAGCTCACCGAGCAGTGGCACGCCGAGCTCGCCGCCATGCGCGAACGCATCGCCAGCGTGCGTACCCAGTTTGTGGATGCGCTAAAAGCCGCCGGCATCCAGCGCGACTTCAGCTTCCTCACCCAGCAAAAAGGCATGTTCTCCTTCACCGGCCTCGGCAAGGAGCAAGCCATCGCCCTGCGCGAGAAGCACAGCGTCTACATCGTCGACTCCGGCCGCATCAACGTCGCCGGCATCACCGACGACAACATCGACCGCGTCGTCGCCGCCATCAAAGCCGTCCTGTAGGACCAACCTCCCACGGCGAAAAAGACTTTATATCCCTCCAGGCGAGCCCACCCCGGCTCGCCTTTTTCGCGTCCGCGCAGCAGGATCCCACAACCCCCACCAAACCCCATCTGCGAAAATCTGCTGCCAAACACCCCATCACCCACATCCCCAAAAATCGATCTGCGCACATCTGCGGAAATCTGCGGGCCAAAAAAAGCCCCCCCACCCCGCTCCATCCAAACACCATATCCACCCTAGGGCATCCAGATCCACGAAAAGCTAGTAAGGAAATAACCCCACACATCCGATCCAATCGTTGCAATTCCCCTAGCGGAATTGTTTACTAGCTTCCAGCAATTCCTCCTCATGAAAAAGCCTCCCACAGGCGATGGGCCTGCTCCCAAGCGATTCCTGGTCAACGCCCGCGCCCAAGTCATCGACTCCCCCACGGCCCCGCCGTCCGCCCAAACAGGCCCCGTAGCGTGGGCCAGCCAAGTCCACCCCTCCCTCGAGCAAGCCTGCCAAGACGCCTTCGACGCCTTCCTCGAAAGCGGAAAAACCAGCTGGCAAAGCTCCTTCCCCCCCGCCGACGCCCCTAGTTGGATTACCCTCCACTTCGAACGCATCGCCACCCCAGACTCCCCCCAGGAGTGCTACCAAGTCACCCTCGAGCCCCACCCGCCCGCCCTCGTCGAAAAACGCGCCGCGAAGCAGGACGACTACCGCAAACGCTACAAGAACCTCCTGCGCAAGATGAACCTGCTCATGGGCTCCTCCCAGCAAATGTGCTGGGACTGGGACCTCCAAAGCGACTCCATGACCCTCGTCGGCCCCCAAGAGTGCATCCTCGGCTACCACTACGACGAAATCGACGACGGATCCACCTTCTGGTTCGAACGCGTCCACCCCGACGACCTCCGCGAAACCCGCGAATCCCTCCAACAAACGATCGACGGCAACCAAGACACCTGGGACTCCGAGTACCGCTGCAAAAGCGCCGCAGGCCCCTACCTCTGGATCAAGCAATTCGGCGTCGTCACCCAACGCCGCGAGGACGGCAAGGCCAGCCACATGCTCGGCACCACCCAGCTCATCGAACAACGCAAGAAAACCGAGCGCGAAAAACAGCGCCTGATCGAGCGCTACCGAGCCATCGCCGACGCCCAAGGCGACGCCGTCGTGCGCATCACCGCCGACCACCGCATCACCTACTACAACGACGCCTTCGCCCAACGCTTCCTCCGCACCGACGATCCACAGCTCACCCTCACCCTCGAAGAAACCCTAACGCGCTGCCCCGACCTCTCCCCCTTCGGCTCCGTCGTCGAAACCACCCTGCAAAACCGCATCTCCCACACCTTCGTCACCGACAGCGCCCCCCGCCACGGCCACGCCCTGCGCCACCTCTGGCACGCCACCCCCATCGGCGATCCCCACGCCCCCGTCCAAGAAGTCCAAATTTCCGGGCGCGACGTCACCGCCCTCAAGTCCCTCGAAGAAGCCCTCGTCCAGTCCAACCGCGAAAACCAAGCCAAGGACCGCTTCCTCGCCATGATCAGCCACGACCTCAAAACCCCGCTCAACCCCATCCTCGGCTTCTCCGAAATCCTCATGAGCCGCCCCCGGCTCGACGAAGACGTATCCACCCTCGCCGAACGCATCCACGCCGCCGGACGCCAGCTCCACGAGCACATCGACAGCCTCCTCGAGATCTCCAAGATGGACCCCGAGATCTACGACCGCGAGTCCGACTCCGTCACCCTCAACGACCTCCGCGACGACTTCGAATCCACCTTCGCCCTCAAGGCCGAGAAAAAAGGCATCACCTTCCTCACCGCCCTAACCGGCCCCCGCGACCAAACCTTCGCCCTCGACCAGAAGCTCCTGCGCAACGTCCTCAACAACCTCATCGACAACGCCATCAAGTTCACCCCCAAAGGCAAAGTCCTCCTCCTGCTCGGCCTCTCGCCCGCGCCCGACGCCCACGCCTCCGCCCAACTCACCTACAAAGTCATCGACGACGGCCCCGGCATCCCCGAAGGCAGCCTGCAGCAGATCTTCGAACCCTTCGTACGGGTCGACTCCTCCAATTCCCGCGAGACCGAAGGCGCCGGGCTCGGGCTCAGCATCTGCCGCCGCGCCCTCGAAATCCTCGGCGGAGAGATCCAAGCCACCCCCAACCCCGACCAAGGCATGACCTTCAGCGGCACCATCCCCGTCGCCCCCATTCGCCCCTCCCAGCAAGCCCTGCCCGCCCACTCCAGCGACGCAAGCTTCCGGCCGCCCCCCAATACCCGCACCCTCATCGTCGACGACATCAAGAGCAACCTCGAGGTCCTCCAAGAAGTCCTCTCCGACCTCGACCTCAAGTCCGAAGCCTGCAGCGACGGCGCCACCGCCATCGAGCTCATCTCCGAGATACCCTACGACATCGTCTTCCTCGACATCCACATGCCGCAAATGAACGGCATCGAAACCTACAACAACCTACGCTCCCGCGACAACGCCCGAGCCCGACCCTACTTCGTCGCCGTCACCGCCGACTCCACCCCCCAGACCCGACAATCCTGCACCGAAGCCGGTATCGAAGATTTCATTACAAAGCCCATATCCCGTTCCAAGATAAAGCGCGTCCTAGGCGACTTCCAAAAAAAGAAAAACCGCACCTAACCCCGCCCCCCCCCGTAGGGCTGTCGCTCGCGACACGCCGCGTTGCAGGATCCCCCGTAGCGCGGAGCTTCAGCCCGCGACCGCCTTGCAGGATCCCCACACACCAACCTCCCCCCCAACAAACGCCACCTCGCTCATCAGAGCGATGTCCACCCGCCCCCATCCTCAGAAACCCCAAAAAATCCGCGTAATCTGCGGGCCCAAAAAAAACACAACCCAATCCCCCACATCCCCACTCATCCCACTCCCCATCCCAGTCCAAAAAAGGCCCGGGCCGCGGAAAAGCTCCCCCCGGAACTCTATCATCCAACGACCCGGACCCAAATCCAGTCCAGAGCTGCGACGCCCCTATCGATCCCAAGCCCCCAGCAACGCCTTCATGTAGCCCATCGAGTAGGCCATGCCCGCGTACCAAGGCGCCGCGCAAGCCATCGCCGGAGCATGATCCGGAATCAGCACCCCCTGGAAGTCATGCTTCTTCAAGATCGCCACGATCCGCTCCATATCGATATCCCCCTCGTCGATAAAAACCTCTTCGTAGTTCGGAGCCTTGCCCCGCACGTTGCGAAAATGGACGTATCCAATTTTTCCCTGCGCCGCATACCGCTCCGTCGCCTCGTAGATATCCCCCTCCGTCATCTCCGCAAGCGTCCCCAAGCAGTACTCCAGCCCGCTGCACGAGCTCGGCACCAAATCCAGCAAGCGCTGATACATCTCCGGCTGGTAAACCAAGCGCGGCGTATCCCGCAAGCGCGGCACCGGAGGATCGTCCGGATGAGCCGCCAGCATCACGCCCGCCTCCTCCGCCACCGGAACTAGCTCCCGCAAGAAATACTCCAGTCGGGCCCAAAGCTCGTCGCTGCCGATCCGCGTCCGCTCCGCCGTGCCCGTCGCCGCCTCGTCAAAAGTCATGTTCCAAACCATCCCGTCCAACATCGGCTCCGTATCCACAAACCCCTCCATGCCCACGCCCCCCGCGCCGCCGCGAGCGTAGTTGCCCGTCGTTCGCCCATACACGCCCGCCAAGCTGAAGTTGTAGCCCATCACCGCGATCCCCACCTGGCCCATGGCCCGGATCATCTCCTTCAATCCCTCCATCTGCTGGGCCTTCTTCGGCCCGTCCAGCAAGACATCGTGCCAGTGGGCCGGATCGAAATTCTCGATCGCATGCCAAACCAGCCCCTCGCTCTCGATCAAAGCCTTGATCTCCCGCAGCTCCTCCACGCTCCACAGCTTGTCCGGATCGCCCGCATGGCCCCAGCCACCGCCGCGCCCGCCCGTCGTCGGCTGGTCCGTCCCCTTCCCGCCCTGGTTAAAGTAGTCCACCAAATGCACCACGATATGCGTCGCCCCCGCCTGCTTGGCGAAGCGAAGATGCTCGCGGTCGAGCATGTGACGATAAAGGCCAAATCCAAGTTTCATAACCGTATCCTATCTACAACTACACCTAAAAACCGATCGAGGCCCCGCCATCCACCGGCAAGCAAACCCCCGTCACGAACTTAGCCGCCGGCGACGCCAAATAAGCCGCCGCCCAGCCGATATCCTCCGGATCCCCGAAGTCCCCCAACGGCGTGCGCGAAAGGATCTTCTCCTTGCGCTTCGGATCCGCATTCACCGCCTTGTGCATGATCTCCGAATGGATCCACCCCGGGGCGATCGCGTTCACCCGCACCCCGCGCGGCGAAAAGTCAGCCGTCAAAGCCCTCACCAAGCCCAAGTGCGCCGTCTTGGCCGCCGAATAAGCCGCTACCATCGGGATGCCGAAGATCGAAGCCATGGAAGCCGTAAAAATGATATTCCCCGTCCCCCGCCGCATCATCGCCTTGCCGAACTCCCGGCTCAAGGCAAAGGCCGCGTTCACATGCGTCTGCATCACCGTCTGGAACTCCAAGTCGCTGATCCCGCTCGCGTCCTTCTTCAAATGCACCCCCGCATTGTTGATCAAGGTATCCACCGGGCCCAGCTCCTCCTCCACGCCCGTCACAAACTCCGGAATCGCAGCCAGCTCCGTCACGTCGCAGACCCGGTAGCAAGCCCGCTCCCCGATCTCCTCCGCCGCCGCTTGCAAGGCCGACTCCCGCCGACCCACCAGCACCACCTCCGCTCCGCAAGCCGCCAGGCACTTCGCCATTCCCAAGCCGATGCCCGTGCCGCCACCCGTGATCAATGCCCGCTGTCCCGCGAGATCAAATGCGTTCTTCATAAAAAACAAACTACCGGACTCCCCCCAGAGCAAAAGAGAATTGATAACGGTGAAATTAACCCGATGTTATAAATTCCTATGTCGCAGCGAAAATACCCCCACCGCCTCCTCCCCCCCTCCGAGCTTTACCCCACCTGGCAAGGCGACATCAACCAGCCCCTCGTCTACCTCGGCTGGGGCGAGCGAAACTTCGCTCGCGAAGCCATCCCCATGCACAGCAACCCCGGCTGGACCTACTGGATCCTCCTCGAAGGCGCCGTCACCCTCCAACACCGCCACGGTACCCGAACCTACCAAGCCGGCGAAGGCCTGCTCTGCGGGCCCGACTTCCCCTTCGGCTTCCCCCTCCAAAACGGCAAAAGCGTCAAGGTGCTCAACTGGATCTGGAAAGACGCACCCCTGCGCGATCCCGCCCCGCCAGAAAACCTCTTCGAAACCGTCAGCTTCGCCCAAGACCAAGTACGCCTCCTCAGCGCCCTGCACGAGCAATCCCGTATCATCACTCTGGATACCTCCGAACAAAACGCCGTCGCCCTCTTCCACCTCCGCGGCCTGCTCGACCACAGCTTCCGCCGGGCCGGCGAAAACCAAAACAGTAGCTCCGGCCGCAACCGCATCCGCGCCGCCCGCCAATGGATGCTGCACAACTTCGCCAAGACCAACCCCGCCACCGCCCTCGCCCGCTTCCTCGACATCTCCCCCATGACCCTGCACCGCCTCTTCATCGACGAGCTCGGCGAATCCCCGGGCAGCCACTTCCAAAAGCTCAAGATGGACCACGCCCGCCACCTTCTCAAACTCGAAGGCCGCTCCGTCAAAAGCGTCGCCTACGAGATGGGCTACCGGCACCCCCAAGACTTCAGTCGCGCCTACAAAAAGCACCACGGCGCCGCCCCCAGCCACTAGGGCGTGGCTTTAAACGAGCTCAAAACGCGCAGAATCCATACCAGTGCCGCAAAGTCCGGCTCGCTCACAAATACGATAGATCGGATGCAAGACTGGGATAACAGGCCTAAGCGCAAACAGCTCTGCTCAATCGTACTTTCACGTAAATTAGCCTTGTCTCTAACCAAGTCCGAAATAGTTTTCCCTGCATGGAAAAAGCGCCGACTAACAGGAGAATCCGAAAATGTGTTATTACCCCAAAAGCGCGCATAACACCGGCCATAGCCTGTTATTCTGACAACTTAACTGTTAAAAACGGTAAATAACACCCTCCTTGTTAGTCGTACCAAAAGCGCACATAATACTACTGATGGGGAGATATGGAATTTTAAGAGAGAACAACTTAGCGACGTATCCAAATTCTAGATTCAAGAATTAAATATGAAGATCCTGCAACGGAGAGATAGATCGATTTTCGAGAAGGCCAACCAATCCGAAAGCCCTTTTAAATAGGATTGATCCTGCAGCAAATCAAAGATCGCAAATTGGCAATCGATCCGAAGACTGAATCCAAGAAAAGAAAAGCCCCAATTTCCAAGACAAACCCAACTCTTAAGATGAAAAACTTAACCCCATCAAGTCGGTCCTCACAACTCGCGCAAGCGCTCGCGTGAGACCTCTGCGTTCGGTATGAACAAATGAAAATTATACACATCCCCTTGCTTGCCTTCTTTTGCCTGATTGCAGGTTGTAAAACAACAAATATTCCGACCAAACCAGAAGGACACGTCACTCTACTCGGAGAAACGGTGACTATGGGAACCCTACTTGGGAAAAAAGGAGGAAATATTTTTATCGTAGAAATTGACGGAGAAGCACGAGAGGCATCTCCAGGGAATCCCGTTTACCTACCTCATGGTCATCACAGAATTGGATTTTGGGCAGCTACCGGATACAGAAGATCGGAAATCATTCGATTTGATTTCACAGCAAAGGAAGGCAATGACTACTATATTGATGTTATAAAGGGAGGTGAAGTCATAGAAGTTACCTTCATCGAAACAACCAATAACGAGCAAAAGGAGGTGCATTCATGGAAACTACCAACAGTTTACCAACAAGGTAGCGGAATATACACTCCTCTAGTAGTTCAATAATACCGAACAAGTCGTGACATACAATTCCGGAGGCTGCGCCTCCTCCATCGTATGCACTCGGCGTTGGACGAAAAGAAATGAAAAAGATACTCTCTGCGATTATCATCCTACTGGGAGGCTTAGCATCAAATTCGAATGGATCCGAATTGAAAGAGTCCTCCACGAGCTTGGATATGGTTAGCCTGAGGCCGTTCCTCGTGGCAGTCACTCAACACATCGATTCTGGATTTGGCAGTCAGCAGATAGACAAGGTCTGCGATCTAGCCAAAAAATTAAGAATAGAAAAAGAGAAGACCATAAAATTTAAAGTTACCTACAATTCAGAGAATGAACCCCTCGTAGTCCACCTGTACAAAGACGATATCGACGTAATCGATGTCTTCATTTTCTCGACTGAAAAAATCACGAAAGAAATCGATCAGTCGATGGAGCGATTTTTCGAAAGCATCAATCAATGATGTCCAACCAGGCAGTCGATACAACGGCGGCAAACGCTCGCCTCTTTGACAAAGATACTTCGAAATCAACGAACCCAGACGTGGAGGCGATGACCAAAGCCGCCGTCGTATCACCTTAGCGTTGGGGAAAGAAAAATGAGAAACATAATAGCAACCTTACTAGCCGCGCTCTATTGCTCCTTTGCTGGCCTTTCAAATTCCGAAACCGTCGTACCATCAGCGGACTATTCCCTTCCGTCTCTTTCACAAGAGACGCTGGATCGCATTGGCGAAACAATCGGAAATTCACGAATTGTAGCTCTCGGAGAAGCAACTCACGGGACAAAAGAAGAGACCTACCTTCGTGCTCAGATAGTGAAACATCTGGTCACTCAAAAAGGATTCACGATTTTAGCGATCGAAGATCAGGTCGCGAACGCCTTCACGGTAAACGCCCAAATCGATGATGTTAATAGCGATGCAGATAGAATGCTTCGCAGTCTCGTTTTCTGGCCATGGCACAACAAGGAACTAGCCAAGTTACTGAAATGGGCTCATGAAAATAAGACTGGGCAAAGCCCATTCAACTTCAGGCTTATGGGTTTCGACACTCAGGTCCCAGTTTCAGGAGGCATCAGGCTTAACCCTTTCATTAAGGAAACTGGAATTAGGTTTTTAAGCGTAGGAGAAAAATACAATAAGAAGATTGAAATCGAAGATTTCGATGGTGATCCAATAGCAGCATCTGACACAGTCATCGAATTTATAAAATCAAGAGCCCTTGAAGAAGAACTATTGCTTTGTGCGCACGCAATTCGGGAGCATTATTTACAAAGAGCCAAAAGGCAGTCGCGCGAACAAGGGATGGCTAATATGGTAAACAAAATCACAGATCTAAATCCTAACAGCAAAGTAATTATGTGGGGGCACAACGTACATTTTTCTAAAAAATCGGATTTACCGAATTCTAGCGTCGAGAGTCTCGGCTACCACCTATCTCAATTTTACGGAGAAGATTATTTTGTCTTAGGCCTGGCTGTTGGCTCTGGAACATACCGGGCGATTGATCTTGAGGCCAAGAAGAACCAAGAAAATGAGATTCCAATGCCACCCCAAAGTAGTCTTGAATCTAAATTGAGCGGCATCACCGAAACACCAATATTTATAGAGAAAGAAGATTTTCCTACTGAAGTTACTCGACAATGGCTCCCCGGAAGTATGGCACACCCAAAACAGTTCTACGATCGCGACATCCACAATGACTACGATGCATTACTCTGGATTCCCCACGTGACAGCCTCAGAATTCATCGATTACGATAACAAAGAATAGCCCCAACAAAACGCTACAGACAACTAGCGCAAGAGCTCGCGTCTGAGCTCGACGTTGGACAAAAAGATTAATGAAGGTCGTCTCGAGCACAAACACCGTTAGGGCATACGAAAACCGAAAACAAAGAATGAATCTGCATTTTCGGCCGATTCTCTCGTTCTCGGAGTGCTACCCATTTACTACACAGAGCTTTCAAGAGGCCACATGGTACGTTGAGTCGGAGCACTTCGACAAACTATACTTTGACCTAGCGATGAGTGTTCATTCGCCATTCGAAGTAAAGAACGACCATATCTGCATAGAGTTCTTCCTTTCCATCAAAGATGCACCATTCGTTCATGATGACTACGAGTGTAAAGTCGGGTTTAGGGGCTCAATCGAAGAACCAATTTCAGGAAGAACGATGATTAAATATGACTCATGGGGAGTTGTGCGAACCACCTGGAAGAAAGGACTCCAATGACCCGAATCAAACAAAGAAACAGGTCCAACAAGGCAGAGCTCACAATGTCGGCAAACGCCCGCCCCTTTCACAACGAAGCCATGAAAACTAACCTCAACAGACTCGGAACCTCAGTCGAAGCCGACATCGTGAGTCTTTGACGTTAGCGAAAAACTAATCATGAAACTAACAATCGCCCTGTTCATCGTATTCTCAGCTCTATCCGTTGATGCAAGGGCTGGAGTAGTGTTCGATCAAGTCTCA
>NZ_JARXIA010000013.1 GCF_031127875.1 Pelagicoccus sp. SDUM812005
CCAAAATAGAAAATCAAAAGGTAGGGCTCGCTCGCCGAGCGAGCCGCAGAGCCCCGAGGTTCAAAGCCGACACCTTCATCGATCCTGAACAAAAAACGGTCCGCCAAAGCACAAAAATTCAAATCACTCCCAAACCGATGCGGGACGAGGAATAAACCTCGCTCCCTACTGATGAACCAAAATAGAAAATCAAAAGGCGAGCCGCAGAGCGCCGAAGCTTCAAGCCGACACCTTCATCGATCCTGAACAAAAACGGTCCGCCCGGCGGGCGGACCCTACCAAAAACCTTTGCAGTTTCTGCCCTCTTCGCGGTTAATTTCACCAACCTGTTAGCTTCATGAATCCAAAGATCCTAGTCTCCCTTGCGCTCGTAACTTTGAGCGCCCTCTTACTTTCTGCATGCGGCGGTTCAGCCGATGTCGCCAGCCTCATCGAAAAGGCCGACACCCAAATCCAAGCCGGTAAACTCGCTGATGCAGAGATCCTTCTTAAAAACGCGCTCCGAGCGGATAAAAAAAACCCGCAAGCGCTCGCCCTTGTCGGCGAAATCTACAAGCAGCAAGGACGTGTCCGCGATGCCTACCAAGTCCTGAGTGCCGTTAAGCAGCTCAACCCCAGCGACGCTCGCAGCCTCGCCTCACTTGCTAGCATCGAACTCATCGCAGGCCTACGCGACGAGGCCCTTGCCGACGCCCGTAAGGCGCTCGAGCTCGACCCTAGCCTCGACGAAGCCCCTATCCTGCTCGCCGAACTGGCAAGCTCTCCGGCCGCAGCCGCTCAAACCAAGGAATGGCTCGCCACCCTCCCTCCGACCCCTTCAATCCACGCCGCAATCGGCTCCCTTGAATTGAAGTCCGGCAACGCCGCCGCCGCCAGCCAACGCTTCGAACAAGCCATAGAGATGGATCCCAATTCCTCCATGGGCTACGCCGGACGCTTCCAGATCCTGCTAAGCCAAAACAAGCAAGAGGAAGCCATGGCTGCCTTTGCCAAAGCGGCGGAGGTCGCGGACGTCCGCTCCGGTATCCGCATCCGCTACGTGCAATACCTCCAGCAAACCCAGGGCGACACAGCTGCCAAGGCCGTGCTAGACGAAATCCTAGCGGAAGCTCCCGACTACCTTCCCGCCCTCGGCCTCGCCGCCGAACTGGCCGCCAAGATGGAGGAGCCGGAAGAATCCAAGAAGCTTGTGGCCCGCGCCCTAAAGCTAGACCCTATCGATCCTACCGCCCTCCGGGTCAACGGTACACTTCTCGTACTCGACCAGAAAATTGACGAAGCCATCGTCCAGCTAGAGAAAGCCCTCGAACTCTACCCGGATGACGTGAAGGCCAACTACCAAATCGCCCTCGCATATCTCGCCAAACGCGACCTCGGCAAAGCTAGGTCACGCCTTTCCCGAGTCGTGCAGCGGGTGCCCGGGCACCTCGAAGCCAATGCCCTACTTTCCACCATCCAGGTCCAGGAAGAAGATTTCAGCGGAGCGATCATCACCCTAGAGAAATTCCTCAAGGCGAACCCCAATTCGCTGCAGGGCTATCTCCTGCTTGCCGAGGTCTACAATCGCAAGGGCGACAGCGAGGCAGCCGTAGCGATTTATAAAAAGCTGGAAGAAGCCCAGCCGGAAAATCCTCAGCTGGACTACCTCTCAGGCCTATCCTACTTGCAAGGTCGAAACCGCCACGGCGCCCGCAGCGCCTTTGAATCCGCTCTCGCAGACAACCCTCTGCACCTACAGTCCGTCGAACAGCTCACCGCCCTCGATATGGGCGAACGCAATTTCGACGCTGCCCTCGCCCGTATCGAGCAGACCATCGCCGCATCGCCGAACACCAGCGTGCTCTATACCATCCGAGCCCAAATCCTCCAGTCGAAAGGCGACCTCGACGCAGCCAAGGAGTCCTTCGAAAAGTCCATCGAGCTCGATGCCAATAACCGTACCGCTCGCACCCTCTACGCCCGCCTCCTTCGCTCCCAAGGCGACGAAAAAGGTGCGCTCGCCCAAACCCAAGCCATCCTTAAGAGCAATCCCAACGACATCGGGGCCATGACCACGATCGCCTCGCTCCATGAAACCGCTGGCAAATACGCCGAAGCCGTGGAGCTCTACGAAAAAATGCTCACGGTCGATCCCAATTACCTGACGGCCCTCAACAATCTCGCCTACCTGTATTCAACCCAGTTCGACAAGCCGGAACGAGCGTTCGAACTCGCCCAAAAGGCCCGCGAACAATCGCCCACTAGCCCCTACACCGCCGATACTCTAGGCTGGATTGTCTACAAGCGAGGGGACTACCCGTGGGCCCTCAGCCTCTTGCAAGACAGCTACAATAAGCTCAAGGATAATGCCGAAGTCGCTTATCACCTCGGCAGCGCCCAATACCAACTCGGGCACCGCGACGCGGCAAGCCGTCTTCTGACCCAAGCCAGTTCCGACGCCTCCGACTTCGAAGGAAAAAGCAAAGCTACCGAGCTCCTAGCCATTCTAGATATCGATACCAAGGCCTACTCGAAAAGCGCCGCCGACAAGCTGGAAAGCCATATCTCGAAAAACAAGTCCGATGCCCAAGCCCTCGCAACCCTTGCGACCCTGCAGCTTCGCAACGGCGATCGAAGCGCCGCCCAGAAAGAATTCGAAAAGGTGCTCAAGCTGAGTCCCGAAAATGCCTTCGCTAAAGTCGGGCTCGCCGAGATCCTCAGCGAGGACCCCGCCAACGCCTCCCGCGTCTACACCATGGCCAACGACGCGAAGCAGTACAAATCCGAAACCCTGCGGGCCCAAGCGCTGCAAGGCCTCTCTCTCGCCCAGCAAGGCAAAACCGACCTGGCCAAAAAGCAGCTCGAAGCAATCGACTTGAAGCAGCTCCCCGCCAGACTTAGCGAGCGAGTTGCAGCGCTGATAAAAGACTAAACGAAGAGACCGAGATCCCGTAGAGGGCGGGCTTTGCTGCCCGCCCCGCATCATCCGGCTGAACCAAAATAGAAATCCAGATGGTAGGGCTCGATCGCCGAGCGAGCCGCAGAGCCCCAACATCTCCATCCATCCCGAAAAGAACGGTCCGCCCGGCGGTCGGACCCTACCAAAGCACAAAAATTCAAGTCACTCCCAAACCGATGCGGGACGAGGAATACACCTCGCACCCTACTGCTACACCAAAAAAGAAATCCAGATGGTAGGGCTCGATCGCCGAGCGAGCCGCAGAGCCGCGAAGCTTCGAGCCCCCCCTTCATCCATCCCGAAAACGGTCCGCCCGGCGGGCGGACCCTACCAAACACTTTCTTGGCGGTTAAACGCACTGCCCCACAAATCAATCTCCTCACACTCTTCGCCATCATGTCTGCCCTGGTCTCGTCGAACGGGCAGTTAAAAGATCCTCTCCCTTGAACCTTCCTGTCCTCTTTTCCTTCGTAAGCGCCGCCATCGCAGCGCTCTTCGTCGTTATCGCACCCTTCAGCAAGAGTCGAGGCCTGCCTCTCTGGGTGTTCGCCTTCGGCATGTTAGCCCTCGCAGCCGAGCAGCTGCTCACCGGTCTTGCCTTGCAAAAAACCAATCCCCTCGAAATCGCCGAACTGATCCGTTGGCGTTTCGCGGCAACCTCCCTCTTGCCTGGCCTCTGGCTGCTCTTCTCCGCCACTTATTCTCGAGGCAACCTCAAGCAAAACCTCAGCAAGCGACTTCCTCTGGTGATCGTCGCCTTCGTCCTTCCGATAACTCTCGTTGTCTCGGCGCCCGCTTCCCTCGCCCACCTGATTCAACATCCGGAAGAACCCTTCCAGTGGATCGTTACCCTCGATTGGGCCGGCTTCTTCCTGCATGTCTTCATGCTTCTCTCTATGATCGGGGCCATGGTTGGCTTGGAGCGCACCTACCGAGCCTCCGTCGGCACCCTGCGCTGGAAGATCAAGTTTATGCTCTACGGGATGGGAACCCTCTTCGCGGCCCGCTTCTTCACCAGCAGCCAAATCGTGCTTGCCCAACAAATCGACCCCTCCCTCGAAACCATCAATGCCGTCGCACTCTTTACCTGCTGCCTGCTAGTCGCTCGCTCCGTCTTCCGCAAAGGCAGCTTCGAAATCGATCTCTACCCCTCCCAATCCATCATCAGCGGTTCCTTGGTAATCTCCCTCGCAGGCGGCTACCTCATCGCCGTGGGAGTGCTCTCCAAAGTGATCGCCCACTTCGGCGGAGACCAGGCCTTCGCCATTCAAACCTTTCTGGTACTCATCGCCCTCGTCGGTCTCGGCGTCCTCGTGCAATCGGACCGCTTTCGCCAACTGATCCGCCGCTTCGTTAGCCGCAACTTCCAACGCCCCCTATACGACTACCGCACCCTCTGGCTCAAACTCACCGCCACCACCGCCCAGAGCGTGCGCCGCAAAGACATCTGCGAATCTACCACCAAGCTGCTCGCCAACCTATTCGATACCAAGCTCACCAGCATCTGGCTCTTGGACGCCAACGGGACCAGCTTCGACAAGATTTCCACTACCGACCATACCGAGGACGCCGAGATGGGAAACACGCCCAGTTCCATCCCGGCAGATAACATCAGCGAGGAGCTCACCCAGTCCCCCGACCCGCGATCGATCGAGGGCGTGGAGGACGCTTGGGCCCAGCCGATTCTCGCCAGCAACCCCAGCTCCTTCGACGACGGAGGAAACCGCATCCTCGTTCCCTTAACCGGTCAAGGCCGGCCGGTCGGCTTCATCGTGCTGGGCGACCGTACCAACACCCTCGAATTTACCCAACAGGAATTCGACACGCTCCGCTGTATCGGCGACCACATCGCCGCCAATATCCTCAGCGCCGCCCTCACTCGCAAGCTGGAGGAATCCAAGGAGATCGAGGCCTTCCAAACCATGGCCACCTTCTTCGTGCACGACCTCAAGAACGCGGTGTCCACCTTGAACCTCATGCTCAAGAACATGCCGCTGCACTGGGATAATCCCGAATTCCGGGAAGACGCCCTGCGCGGCATCGGCAACACCAGCAATCGTATCACCGATCTCATCACACGCCTCAGCCAGGTTCGGCACGAACTCGAAATCTCGCCCTCCCCCACCGACCTCGAAGAACTGCTCCGCTCCGCCATTGCCGAATGGGAAAAGCCCGAGCAAATCGATTTCAGCTCGGAAATCCCGAGCGACATTACCGTAGCCGCCGACTTCAAAAAGCTGAAAAGCGTGATTCTGAACCTGCTCATCAATGCCTGCGAAGCCATGGAGGGAACCGGATCGATCGCGCTTAAAGCCGGAGTCAAAGGCCCCTACGCGGAGATCGTCGTCACCGACAGCGGCTGCGGCATGAGCGCCGACTTCATCCGCAACGGACTCTTCCGCCCCTTCAAAACCACTAAGAAGAGCGGACTCGGCATCGGCATGTTCCAGAGCAAAATGGTCGTCGAAGCCCACGGCGGCAACATCATGGTGGAAAGTCAAGAAGGCCAAGGCAGCGTATTCACGATAAGAATACCAATCCTGACGGGGCCCTAAACTATTAAAATTGGCGTTCATTCGCGATTCCAATTACCGAAACCTGGTTGGTGAACCCCAAGGGGCAAAAGACAAGAACCTTCTCCTAAGAGGTCGGCCCTGAAACACCCCACTCAGGCCTCCCAGCACAACGCAAAGAAAGACCTTGCGTTATTATACCTACCTCATAGGTATTTAGACACATCCTCATACAGGCAACACTATCCAACCGCCTGCAAGCGTAACCCTAAAAATCCCCATATAATGAAGATTGAAAAAATCCTCGGGGCGAAGCTGTGCCTGCTTTCAGCTATCGCCCTTCTCTTCACTCCTTGCGCCCACGCCCTCACCCTCAACGACGTTTGGATCAACGAGATCCATTACGACAATACCGGCGGTGACGTTGGCGAATTCGTTGAGATCGCGGGTCTGGCGGGCACTGACCTCAGTCCCCTAACTCTGGAGTTCTACAACGGAAGCGGTGGCGCAAAATACAAGACATTCGGCCTTAGCGGATCCCTTAGCGATGCCGGGAACGGATACGGATTCCAAAGCTTTCTCATAAGCGGAATCCAAAACGGATCTCCCGATGGGATCGCACTCGTATACGGCTCACTGGTGCTCCAGTTTCTGAGCTACGAAGGCTCGTTTGCAGCGAGCAACGGAGCCGCCAACGGACTGACATCCATCAACATCGGGGTCAATCAACCCGATGACACGGACCTCGGGTTAAGCCTCCAATTCCAGGGCCATGCAGGCAACGGCAGCTGGACCGGCCCCATCGCCTCAACCTCAGGAGCCATCAATACAGGTCAAACGTTGCCTGCACTGAAATCCGATTCGGACTCCGCGTCCGTCCCCGACAGCGGCACCACTGTCGCCTTGCTAGGCCTCAGCTTCGCGACGCTTCTCACGCTGAAACGCCGAAGAGCTTAACTTTCGAATCCCTACGATTCGCTCTTGTATCCAATGCCCGTCTCATAGGAGACGGGCATTTTCGTTTCGAGGACTTAAAAAGGTAGGGCTCGATCGCCGAGCGAGCCGCAAATCGATCTTGGACAAAACGGTCCGCCCGGTGGTCGGACCCTACCAAAAAGACAGCCCCGGAGCTGTGAGCGACGACTTATTGAGCATTTCATTTCCGACTCATTCCGTAATCAGGGCGTCGTCGGTGATGACGTAAAACTAAGATTCTGACTTCTTGCCCTTGGGTGCTGAAAAGGAGGTGATAAGGGAAACTCAGCATGTTGGCTCGTTTCAATCCATTCCTCACTTCGTGAAACTTTTCGGGCGTCGATTCGACCTCGTTCACCAATGAGCCAAGTTCAAGAAAGAAGCGGTCCGCTAATAGTGGACCGCCTTCTTCTTCGTAGTACCTCAGGATAACTCTGAGGTCTCTTTGGACTAGCTTGTGGAAAACCAAGTTCAATAGTCTCGGCCAATTCCTTTCTTCAGCTCATCCCATGTCATTCCGTGCGATGGGTTTGCTGCGAGATCAGCATCGCGTCTTTCCGCTTCGGCTATTCCTTCGTCTTCATCTGATAGGGTAGCTGGAAGTGAGTAGAGAAGTGCGCTTGCAAGTGAGGCCCTGTCCGTATCTGTGAGGCCCATTACCTCGGTCTTCAATGCTTCGATCCGCGTCATAGTGTTACCCTATTGGAAATGCCTAGGATTGCGATCCCAATTTATCGACCACTAGAGAATACGAGATACAGCCGCATCAACACGCTTTTTGCGGCCGGCGGACTGATCAGTTCCCTATCAAAGGTAGGGCTCGATCGCCGAGCGAGCCGCAGAACCAACCTCAACGAAACGGTCCGCCCGGCGGTCGGACCCTACCCTAAATCAGAAAGTAGTGCCTCTCCCCAAACGGATGATCTCACTCTCGATAAATAAAGTTCCGCAACCTTAACAAGGTCTCCTGTGCACCCCGCGCCCGTCGAACGGGAGGTTAAAAAGGTAGGGCTCGATCGCCGAGCGAGCCGCAGAGCGATCTTGGACGAAACTGTCCGCCCGGCGGTCGGACCCTACCAAAGCCCCGCCCTGTGCCAACAGCTCGTTCGGCACCGATTCCGACCCCCAAACCAATGGGCACCTTCTTCGCGGGCGGACTATCGATCGATCACTGTTACACTTAAAAAAACTGCTACAGAAAAAGCTTCATTTTCCGTTTCCTAGAACGATACTGTAAGAATATCCGACACTCGTCTCTCTCACTTCGCTCAAACTGCGACAAGCCACTTGACAGCAAGAAATGAAGAGAGAAGCGACACAGCAAAAACAGAGATTCTAAATCGAAAATCTAGCGATCCCTAGCCTTCACGCGTCACCATCCCCCTCCTCAAATGCCTGCAAGCAAACCCAAGCTTCTCATCGTCGACGACGACGAAGAAATCCGCACCCAAATGCGCTGGTCCCTCGGGACCGACTACGAAATTTTCCAAGCGGGCAACCGCGAGGGCGCCATCCAGCAATTCAAGGAGAACACACCTCCTGTCGTTTTGCTCGATCTCGGACTCCCCCCTCGTCCCAACCTCGTAGACGAGGGCATGAACACTCTCGCGGAAATCGTCCAAATCGCTCCTAAGACCAAGGTCATTATCATTTCAGGACAGGGCGAACGCGAGAACGCGCTCGAAGCTATCGGCCGCGGCGCCTACGACTTCATGTCCAAGCCGGTCGACACTGACGAACTTCAGCTCGTCCTCAAACGCTGCTACTACGTTGCCGACCTAGAACGCGACTACGTATCCATGCAGCGCAAGCTCAACGAAGACGCCTTCGAAGGCATGCTCGGCACCAGCGAACCGATGCAAAAGGTCTTCAATCTCGTGCGCAAAGTCGCCACCAGCGACGCGCCCGTCATGATCCTCGGCGAGAGCGGCACCGGTAAGGAAATGGTCGCCAACGCGATCCACAATCGCTCCAGCAAAGCCGATGGTCCTTTCGTCGCCATCAACTGCAGTGCCATCCCCGAGTCCCTCCTGGAAAGCGAGCTCTTCGGCCATGAAAAAGGATCCTTCACCGGCGCCGACAGCACCCGCGTTGGCAAGATCGAACAGGCCGACGGAGGCACCCTTTTCCTCGACGAGATCGGAGAAGTCCCTCTCAACGTGCAAGTTAAGCTCCTTCGATTCCTTCAGGAGAGCTACATCGAACGGGTCGGCGGACGGGAGCAGATCCCCGTCAAGGCACGAATCGTAGCCGCCACCAATGCCGACCTGAAAAAAGGCATGGCCGACGGGACTTTCCGCGAAGACTTCTATTTCCGCCTTTCCGTGGTCGAGCTCAACCTGCCTCCCCTGCGCGACCGCGGCGAGGACATCGATTTCATCGCCACCAGCTTCCTGAAGCGCTTTGCCGCCGAAGCCGGCAACGGCGGCCTCGGCTTCAGCTCGGCCGCCCTCAAGGCCATCCGCGCCTACCCTTGGTCCGGAAACGTGCGCGAACTGCAGAACCGAGTGCGGCGGGCTGCCATCATGGCTGAAGGGAACAAGGTCAGTCCCGAGGATTTGCAGCTTCCCTCCGATCGCAAGCTCCCCTCCGGCACCACCCTCAAGGAAGCGCGCGAGGCCTTGGAGAAGGAAATGATCGAGGCAGCCCTCAAGAAGCACAAGAACAAGGTCACCGCCGCCGCGGCTGAACTCGGCATCAGTCGGCCCACCTTTTACGAACTTCTAGATCGACTCGGCATCAAGAGATAGTTCACAAAAGCTCCCTTATAATATTCTCTTTCTCAATTCACCGGAACCTTTAGCCATAACCCTAGCATTATGTGTGGAATAGTTGGATACATCGGGCACGACAACGCTGCCCCCATTCTCTTAAACGGTCTCAAGCGCCTCGAATACCGCGGCTACGACTCCGCCGGCATGGCTGTCTGGCAAAAGGACAACTCGATCTTGCTCACACGCCGCGTGGGCAAAGTCGCCAACCTCGCAGCCGCCCTACCCGTTGATCAAGACGACGCCGGCCTCGGCATCAGCCACACCCGCTGGGCGACCCACGGCGGCGTAACCGAACCCAACACCCACCCGCACAGCTCCTGGAATGGTCTGATCCACCTCGTCCACAACGGCGTCATCGAAAACTACGAGCAACTGAAGGCCACCCTCTCCTCCAAAGGAGTCACCTTCAGCAACGAAACCGACTCCGAAGTCCTTTCCAACCTGATCGCCTACAACCTCGAGGCCCTCGACGAGGAAATCACCGAAAAGACCGTCTACAAGGCGATCCGCACCAGCCTCTCCGCCGTGGAAGGCACCTACGGCCTCGCTATTATTTGCTCCAAACTCCCCGGAGTGCTCTTCGGAGCCCGCAAAGGAAGCCCGCTCATTTTGGGCGTCGGAAAAAACGAGATGATGCTCGCCAGCGACGCCAGCGCCATCCGGGCCCGCACCCGCGAAGTCGTTTACCTCGACGACAACCAGATCGTCACCATCACCGGCGACAACTTTAGCATCACGACCATGGAAGAAGCCCAGGTCGTTCCCGAAATCAGCACTATCTCCTGGAAGGACGAAGACGCGGAGCTCGGTGAGTTCGCCCACTATATGCTCAAGGAAATCCACGAGCAACCCACCGCCCTAGAGAACGCTTTCCGCGGCCGCCTCGACCTGACCGAAGGAACCTGCAAGTTCGGCGGACTCAACCTCTCCCGCCAGGACATTCGCCAAATCGACCGCATCCTCATCGTAGCCTGCGGAACCGCCTGGCACTCCGGCCTAGTAGGCGAGTACTTGATCGAAAAGTACGCTCGCATCCCCGTAGAGGTCGAATACGCCAGCGAATTTCGTTACCGCAACGCCCCGATGGACAAGAACACCTTGGTCATCGTAATCAGCCAAAGCGGGGAAACCATCGACACCCTAGAAGCCCAACGCGAAGCCCAACGCAAGGGCTACCACGTCATCGGCATCATCAACAACGTCGGCTCCACCATCGCCCGCGAAAACGATGGCGGCATCTACCAGCACTCTGGCCCCGAGATCGGAGTCGCCTCCACCAAGGCCTTCACTTCCCAAGTGCTCATCCTGTCCATGCTCTCCTGCTACCTCGGCCGCACGCGCGACCTCTCCTACGCGGAAGGCTGCAAGATGGTAAAGGCCGTGCAAGAGCTCCCCGCCCTCATCAAGCAAACCCTCTCGCTCGCCGACTCCCTCAAGGCAGTCGCCAAGGACTTCGCCAAGTATCAAGACTTCCTGTTCCTCGGTCGCTTGGAAATGTTTCCCATCGCCCTAGAAGGGGCGCTCAAGCTGAAGGAGATAAGCTACATTCACGCCGAGGGCTATCCCGCTGCCGAAATGAAGCACGGCCCAATTGCCCTCATCTCGGAAGACTGCCCCAGCGTGGTCATCGTGCCCGACGACGAAACCCTCAAGAAGAACCTCTCCAGCGTACAGGAAGTGCGAGCTCGCAAAGGCAAGGTCATCATCATCACCGATTCGCACGAAATTCCCTCCTCCCTCGCCGACGAGATCATCATCGTCCCCAAGGCCCACAATTGCGTGCTGCCCATCTTGATGACGATTCCGCTCCAGCTCCTCAGCTACTACATTGCCGTCGAGCTCGGCAAGGACGTCGACAAGCCCCGCAACCTCGCCAAAAGCGTAACGGTAGAGTAGAAGATTCTTAACCGCTAAGGCCGCAAGAACGCGAAGAAAAGTCCGCATGTTTTTTCGGACCGCTAAAATCGTGAAATAGGTAGCGCTACAAATCCCAGAACGCGTAGTAAAACTGGCTAGTCGAATAATAACTTATTCAGCTCGTTACTTTGATCGCCTGTTCGTCGATAAACGCGCGAAGTCGGATTTCCACTACGGCGAGTACCATTTTCGCGGTCTTTAGCGATTTTAGCGGTTATAAAAAAAGAGACTGGAGCTTCCCTCCAATCCCTTTCGCGAAAGTAGTATTTTTTGCGGTTGCCACCCCTACTTGAGCAATTGCCTCAAGTAGGTTGCGTAGCTAGTTTTACCCAAGAATTGGATACGTTCTTCCAGCTGCTCGCGAGTAAGCCAGCCTTTCTCGTAGCCGATGCCTTCCAAACAGGCCATCTTGAGTCCTTGCCGCTCTTCGATCACTTGCACGAACTGCCCCGCTTCCATCAAGTTCTTGTGCGTGCCCGTATCCAGCCAAGCCGTACCACGACCCAGCAACTCCACATTGAGGGCGCCTTTTTCAAGATAGATACGATTCAAGTCGGTAATCTCCAATTCGCCGCGAGGAGACGGTTTTACCTGCTTTGCGTATTCCACGACTTTGTCATCGTAGAAATAAAGCCCTGGGACCGCGTAGTTCGATTTTGGCTGAGCGGGCTTTTCCTCGATCGAAAGCACCTTTCCATCGGGAGCGAACTCGACCACCCCGTAGGCCGTAGGGTTCGCCACGTTGTAGCCAAAGATCGTAGATCCCTCCGTTCGAGTATCTGCATTTCTCAAGGTACGCACCAGTTCGTGGCCGAAGAACAGGTTGTCGCCCAGCACCAAGGCAGCAGGAGCGCCATCGAGAAACTCCTCTCCAATAAGAAAGGCCTGGGCCAGACCGTCGGGACTTGGTTGTACTTCGTAACTGAAGTTAACGCCGAAGGCGGAACCGTCCCCGAGCAAGCGCTCGAAAAGCGGCGTATCCTGGGGAGTGGAAATAATGAGAATGTCCTTGATCCCCGCCAGCATGAGTAGGGAGACCGGATAATAGATCATCGGCTTATCGTAGATCGGCATCAGCTGTTTGGATACAGCGATCGTACATGGATAAAGTCGGGTTCCGGAGCCACCCGCGAGGACGATTCCTTTTCTTGGTTTTGAGGACATAGTGAAATTAATATTGGGTTGAAGGGTTTGGGACCGCTAAAGGCGCTAAAATACGCGAAATTCAAAACTTAGAAGTGTATGCAATTCGCTCCCACTGCAATTTAGGGTAGGCAGCGAAGTTTACCAACAAACCAAGGGGCCTGTTGGTAGCTCGAAGATAATTTATTACTTGAGCACGATGTTCGTCGTTCAAGGCCTTGACCGCCTTGATCTCGAGCAGCAGCTCATCGAAGCAGATGAAATCTGGAATATACTTTTGGGAAAGCGGCCTCCCTTTATAGGACAGGGCGAAAGGCCTCTGCGAATCCGCCGGAATTTCGCTGATTGCAAATTCCACTTCCAAACATTCTTGGTACACAGGCTCTTTAAAGCCACAGCCCTTTTCCTTGTAGACCTCGAAGCACGCCCCGATCACTCGATAGCATTCGTCCTTTAGAACTAGATCAGCCACTTTAGCGGTCTTTAGCGTCTTTCGCGGTCTCGAGAAAATCAGCTATTGCCCAAGCGTTCGCGGGCGTACTTCTTCTCCGCGATATCACGGCACCAGTCTTGGTTGTCCAGGTACCACTGCACGGTCTTGCGGATGCCGCTGTCGAAGGTTTCCGCCGGAACCCAGCCGCATTCCTTCTCGCTCCGCTCGCAGTTGATGGCGTAACGACGATCGTGACCTGGGCGATCCTTCACGTAAGTGATCAGGTCCTCGTACTTTTCGATGCCCGCCTTTTGTGCCGCCTCGTTAGCCGACACGGGTGCCAGCTCGTCGAGCAAGGCGCAGATGCGCTTCACGATCTGGATGTTCTCCATCTCGCTGCGACCGCCGATGCAATAGGTTTCTCCCAAGGCACCTTTTTCCAGGGCCGCCAAAATCCCGGTGCAATGATCTTCAACGAACAACCAGTCGCGGATCTGCTTACCGTCGCCGTAGATCGGCAGCGGCTTCGCCTCCAGGGCATTGAGCGTTACCAAAGGTATCAACTTCTCCGGAAACTGGAAAGGGCCGTAGTTGTTCGAGCAATTGGTGGTGACCACTGGCATGCCGTAAGTATGGAAATAGGCACGGACCAAAAAGTCGCTGGAGGCCTTGGACGCTGAATACGGACTGTTGGGAGCGTAGGGCGTGGTCTCGCAAAATGCCGGATCGTTCGGCCCTAGCGTTCCAAAAACCTCATCGGTGGATACGTGCAGGAAGCGGAAGGACTCTTTCGCCTCCCCATCCAAAGCAGCCCAGTGATGGCGAGCCGCTTCCAACATACGCAAGGTACCCGTCACATTGGTTTCGACGAAAGGCTCGGGCGTATCGATGGAACGATCCACATGGCTTTCCGCCGCGAAATGAACGATGGAGCTCACCCCATGCTCCTTGATAAGCGAGCTCGTCGTATCCTGATCGAGGATACTGGAGCGCGAGAAGACGTAGGATTCGGACGATTCGAATTCGCTCAGATTCGCCGGATTACCGGCATAGGTGAGCGAATCGACATTTACGATACGATCAAAGCCTTTGGCTTTTAGGAGCTTTGCTCCGTCGCGAAGCAAAACACGGATAAAATTGGAGCCGATAAAGCCACAGCCGCCGGTAACAAGTATAGAATTCATGGGAATGAGGAGGATTGTCCAACCGCTAAAAAGCGCGAAAGGACGCGAAAATCAGAACGGTTCTAATTAAATATTTAGCGAGGTTTAGCGTTTTTAGCGGTCGGCTTCTTAAGCCTTCTGCCAGTTCTTAAGGGACCATTCGAGGGCTTCCTCGACCGGACGCATGATCACGCCTGCATCGCGCAGCTTATTCTCGTTAAGGATACAATTCGAGCGAGGCGTCTTGGCTGCCTTGGACATAAAGTCCGCCTCGTCTTCGAAGAACTGAAAATCCTTGTTGTTGACGCCTGTCTTCTTGATGAGCTCTACAACCTGCGAAGTCGTCACGGAACCGGGATTCGTGACATTATAGATCCCATAGGGAACTTTCTTCTCTACGCACTCGAAACACGCCGTCACGAAATCCTCCAACTGGCTCAGCGAATTGGTGGCCTGCAACAGGGTTGCGTAGCTCTGCACCTTCGTCAGGTAATTGCGTGGATTGTCGATGTGGTTAAAAGGTATCCGCAATCTCCATACATATCCCTCTGGGGAAGATTCGTGCTCCCAAGCGGGCCATTGGCCTTCTCCACGATCGACCTCGCGATAGCCTAGCACTTCCTCGCCAAGGGCCTTGGTCCCGCTATAAAAGGAACAAGGCGGCTTCCTGAAGGAGAAATTCGGTGCGTCGTTTTCCAGCCAGCCTCCGCCTCCTGGGCGATCGCCCCCAAAAACACATCCACTAGAAACATGCCCCCAGCCAATAGAAAGGTCCGCGCAGACTTCGCGTATCACTCCGGGCAATACAGCGTTTCCATCGAGGCAGTTCGCCTTGTCCAACTCGCAAGCGTCCACGTTGGGCTTGCCCGTATACCCGGCGCAGTTGATTAAAAAGCTAGCCCCTGTCTCCTTGAGTGAATCCGCAAAGTCCTTCCGGGATCCATTAGCGATCTGCCGACCGCTAAGCGTTTTAAAGGCAACGCCCTTGCTCTCGAGCAACTGGCGAAATGCGGTACCGACGTAACCGGTGGAACCTACGAGCGCTATCATATTAATTAACTATTCCGGATTAAAAATTTTGAATTTACCAAACCCTTTGCGGGATGGAAACGATGTCGTAGGACTCTAGCACAAAAGCGCTATCCTTCTTGCCGTCGATTACCGCAGCGAGATCGAGCTCGAACCGCTGGTACTTGTCGCCCTTACGACGAATGACGACCACCGACTTCATCTTGCCGGTCACCTTGTTGATCCCCCCAGCAGCAATAATCGCTTCCAGCACTGAAAGCTGACGAAAGGAGCGAATGATCCCAGGGCTTTGCACCTCCCCTTCCAGGTAGTAAGTGAAATGCGACTCGACCACCACTACCATGACCTCGTTGGAAACGAGCTGGTTCTCGTACTTTTCCTCCAACTCCGTCTCCAACTCGCTCGGCGTCTTCCCAGCCGCTACGATTTCACCGATGATAGGCACCGCGATCACCCCGTCGCGGCGAATCTGCAGGTCGGTATCCAACTCTGGAGCGCCTGGAAAGGTGATACGCAACTGATCTTCGGCTTGCAGGATAAACTTCTCGCTCGGAGCCCCAGAACTCTGAGCAGACGCAGCCGCTACAGGCAGCAAACAGAGAACGGCGAACCAAATAAGCCGCAGAAAGGAATTCGGTCCAAATCCTTGGGAACTGGAAGCAAAGAGGGATCGGTTTTTCATAATATTTTTCAGGCGAGTCGCTTAGGCAACGGCGCAATCCCACCCAACTTAAATCCATGCATCAAGCAGAAAGCCTTAGCGTAAGAACTTGCGACGAACATGTAGCGGAAACTTGGCAACGCAACTCATGGTTTCCCTGAAGGCAGCGTTTCCAAGGCAACCGCAAGCGAAGAAGCGGTGGGGCCTAAGCAGCCTCCTAATACAAAAAGCCTCGAGGAAAGTTCTCCTCGAGGCCTTGAAAATGAATATTATCGCTTTCGACTACTTGGCGGCGGCAACCACGTTCGCCGCAGTCATGCCCAAGATTTCCATCACGGTATCGCCAGGAGCACTGATGCCGAAGCGATCGATGCCAATCACCTTGCCTTCCGTGCCAACGTACTTGTACCAGAGACCGGAAACGCCCGCCTCGATGGCGATACGCTTGGTGCAGGCCTTCGGAAGGACAGACTCCTTGTACTCGCAGCTCTGGGCATCGAAGCGGAACATCGAAGGCATGGATACGACACGCGTGCCAGCGCCGAGCTCTTCAGCAGCCTTGACTGCATGCTGCAGCTCGGACCCCGTCGCGATGATGATCGTCTCCAGCTCCGCGGTCTCCTTCTTGATGACGTAGCCACCCTTGAGAACACCCTTGCGGCGCTCGTCGGCCGATACGGTCGCAATGTTGGGAATGTTCTGGCGCGTGAGCGACAGCATGGTTGGACCATCGAGACGCTCCATAGCCGCCACGAAAGCGCCAGCCGTCTCTTCCGCGTCGCCCGGACGGATCACATCGAGATTCGGAATCACGCGCAAACCGGAAACGGTTTCAACCGGCTGGTGAGTCGGACCATCCTCGCCCACGCCCACGGAATCGTGCGTGAAGATGTAGATAGTCGGCAAACCAGCGAGAGCCGCCAAGCGAATCGAGGGACGGCAATAGTCGGCAAACACCATGAAGGTCGCGCCCGACGCGCGGAAAATCCCATCGTAAGCGATACCGTTCATCAGGGCTCCCATAGCGTGCTCGCGGATGCCGAACAGCAAGTTGCGACCGCTTTCGTTGCCGGGCAGGAAGTCGCCACCGTCCTTGATGTAGTTCTTGGTCGAGCCATGGAGGTCGGCAGAACCGGAGATGAGTTCGGGACGAGCCTGGGCGATCGGCTGCAGCACCGCCGAACCGGATGCGCGGGTCGCAACCTTCGCATCGTCAGCCGTTACGGGAATTGCGGCGAAAAGCTCGTCCACGTTCACAGGCGCATTGGCGCCCGCTTCGAGCTGAGCGGCGAGATCGGCATTGGCTGCCTTCCACGCGCCGTAAGTTTCCAACCAAGCTTCGTAGGCCGCTACGCGCTCAGCTTTCTTGGCTGCGAAAAAGTCACGCACCTCGTCCGACACGAAGAACTTCTCTTCCGGAAGCCCGAGTCCCTTGCGGGCGCTGTCGGCAAACTTCGCCCCCCCCTCGCCGTGGCCCGCGCTCGTGCCGGCCACTTCGGGAATGCCACGGCCGATTTCCGTCTTGCAGACGATGAGCTGCGGCTTGCCAGTAGCGGCCTTGGCCGCCGCGTAGGCACCGGAGATCGCGTCGAAATCGTGGCCGTCGATCGTCACCACGTTCCAGCCCATCGCTTCGTAGCGGGCAGCGGTGTCTTCGCTCTGGCTCTTCTCAGCCATGGCGTCGAGCGTCACGTCGTTGCTATCGTAGAAGAGGATGAGGTTATCGAGCTTGAGGTGGCCCGCCAAAGCCGAGGCTTCTTGAGCAACGCCTTCCTGCAAGCAACCGTCGCCAGCGAG
Organism: Pelagicoccus sp. SDUM812005; assembly: GCF_031127875.1. Classification (GTDB taxonomy): domain Bacteria; phylum Verrucomicrobiota; class Verrucomicrobiia; order Opitutales; family Opitutaceae; genus Pelagicoccus. The sequence continues at coordinate 17,344 of NZ_JARXIA010000013.1, forward strand.
CACCACGATCTTGTTGTCGATGATCTTGTGGTCCGCCGTGTTGAACTTGGCAGCCGCCATCTTTCCGGAGATCGCAAAGCCAACGCCATTGCCCACGCCCTGGCCCAAAGGACCGGTAGTGCACTCGACGCCAGGCGTTTCCTTGTACTCCGGATGCCCAGGAGTCTTGGAATGCAGCTGACGGAAATTCTTAACCTCCTCCAGTGGAAGATCGAAGCCAGCAAGGTGCAGCCACGAGTAGATAAACATGCTGCCGTGCCCTGCGGACAGGATGAAACGGTCGCGATTCACCCAGCGCGGTTCGTCCGGGTTGATGCTCAAAGCGTCGCCAAAGAGGACGGAGCCGATTTCGGCCGCGCCAAGCGGAAGGCCAAGGTGGCCCGAGGAACAGGCGTGCACTGCGTCGATTGCAAGTCCACGCGCTTGAGTAGCGGCTTTCTGGAGGAGTTCTTTGTTCATAGGTCGTTCTAGAGTGAATCTAAGTGAAATTCGAAAGGGCAAAAGCATCCGCGCCCCCGCCAGGGTTTCAAGTCTCAAGGAAGCAAAGATCCTAAACCGTTGCGCTAAAACGAGACGAAACACGCTTCGAATGAAGCCCCCTCAAGCAAAACCCGAACCGGACTAATAAAATGACGGAAAAACGGAATCCACCGCAGCGCCCCATGCAGGCCGCAGCTCACACCCGAGCCAGGGCAGCTGCAAAACTCGCCCTCTTCGCCCCCTCCCCTCAAAACACAAAAAAGCCGCCTCCCGAACGGAGACGGCTTTTCAAAAATCAATAACGGAGCAGCGGACTAGTGCTTGCCCTTTGCAAGACGCTTTTCCTTAACCTGCATCGCCTTCTTGCCCACGAGATCGCGGAGGTAGTACATGCGAGCGCGCATGGTCTTGGACTCCTTGTCGACTTCGATCTGGGAAATCAGCGGGCTGTGAACAGGGAATACCTTCTCAACGCCTTCACCATAAGAGATACGACGAACCGTGAATGTACGGTTGATGCCCGATCCCTTGAGAGCGATTACGATACCAGCGAAAATCTGGATTCGCTCCTTACCACCTTCGACCACGCGGGTGTGGACCTTGACGCCATCGCCTACCTTGAAAGGGGTGACATCTGCTTTTAGGTGCTCTTTTGTTACTTCGTTTACTACTGCGTTCATGGTGAATCCTCTAATAAATCTGGTCTGCGTTTGCGCGTTCTCTCTTCCCTCTCCCGTTGCCGCCATTTCTCGATTTCTGCATGGTTTCCCGAGAGCAGAACCTCTGGAATTGGCATATTTCGAAACACCGCTGGGCGCGTGAATTGTGGAAAGTCGAGCAAGTTGTCTTGGAAGCTTTCGTTAGTCAATGACTTTTCTTCCCCTAAAAATCCGGGCAAAAAGCGGCTCAAACAGTCGATCAAAACCGCTGCCGCCAAGGTCCCGTTGGTCAGCACGTAGTCCCCGATGCTGACCTCCTGGTCGATCAGGTTCTGGCGTACCCGATCGTCGATCCCCTCGTAGTGGCCGCTCACGAGAAGCAGCCGCTCTTTCGTGGCCAAGTCGCGAGCCAACTCGGGCGTCAGCGGATCCCCGTCCGGAGCGAGGTAGATGCGATGCGTTTGCGGCGTCTGGATTTCCTCGATCGCGTCGAAAAGCGGCTCAGGCATCAAAACCATGCCAGCCCCGCCGCCGAACGGCCGGTCGTCGACCTGGTTGTGCTTGCCCTTCGACCAATCCCGCAAGTTGTGCACCGCTACATCCAAGATGCCATGCTTCACTCCACGCCCAATCATGCTCTCCGACAGAAATCCGTCGAGCATCTGGGGAAACAGAGTTAAAACGTCGATCTTCATAAAGAATGGAAGCAGCCAGCAAAACCTTTGCCTCTATATAATAGAGAGAAGCGGTCGGATCCGGAAATGAACAAACCCGGCGTTTCTGAAAAAGCCGGGTTCGGGAAATGCGACTACAGGGACCAGCCCTAAGCCTTACGCTTCAGCGGTCGCCGCTGCCTGCTCCTTGCGAGCGCGCTTGATAAGCGAGTTGGACGTATCGGTCGGCTGCGCGCCAACTGACATCCAGTACTCAGCGCGCTCTACGTTGAGCTCGAGCTGCTTAGCTGCGTCCTTCTGCTTCGGCAGGTAAGTACCGAGCTTTTCAACGAAGCGTCCATCGCGGCGTCCGCGTGCTTCCGCTACCACTACTCGGTAGACTGGTTCGTGTGTTGCGCCTGCGCGTTGAAGTTTGATCTTAAGTGCCATCTTTGCGTCTCCTAGAAAATTGGAAAAGGTGGCGAAGATTAATCAAAAATGAATCTTGTCAAGCAACATCCAATCCAATGATCTTTCCGCCCTTATGCTGAAAGCTGGTATCGTCGGTCTTCCTAACGTTGGCAAGTCAACTCTCTTCAACGCGCTCACTCGCACACGCAAGGCCGAGTCGGCCAACTACCCCTTCTGCACTATCGATCCCAACGTGGGCGTCGTCAACGTGCCGGACCCGCGCCTGCAAGTCCTGCAAAAGATAGCCGGGACCAACGTCGTCATCCCCGCCGCCATCGAATTCGTCGACATCGCCGGCCTGGTGGAAGGAGCCAGCAAGGGCGAAGGCCTCGGCAACAAGTTCCTAGCCAACATCCGCGAGACCGACGCTATCGTGCAAGTCGTGCGCTGCTTCGAGAACGACGACATCGTGCACAGCATGGGCTCCGTCGATCCCATCCGCGATATCGAGGTTATTAATACAGAACTCATCCTTTGCGACCTCGAGTCCGTGGAGCGCCAGAAGGAAAAGCTGGTTAAGAAAGTTCGCTCCGGCGACAAGGAAGCGGCCGCCGCCGTGGAGCTCATCGACCGCCTCATCCCCCATTTCAACGACGGACGCCCCGCCAACACCCTGGAAATGAGCAAGGAGGAGCTGGAAATCCTCCACGGCCTCCACCTGCTCTCCTCCAAGGCCGTCATCTACGCGGCCAACGTCATGGAGGACGACCTCGCCGACGCGGACGCCAACCCTCACGTCGCCAAGGTGCGCGAATACGCCAAGACCGCCCACGACGCAGGTTGCGTCGTCATCTCCGCCCAAATCGAGTCCGAGCTGATCGACCTCTCCGACGAGGAAGCGGGCGAATTCCTGGCCGACCTCGGCGTGGAAGACTCAGGCGTCTCCCTGCTCATCCGCGAAACCTACGCCCTGCTCGGCCTCAAGACCTACTTCACCGCCGGCGAAAAGGAAGTGCGGGCCTGGACCTTCGAGGACGGCATGACCGCGCCCCAATGCGCCGGAGTCATCCACACCGATTTCGAAAAAGGATTCATCAAGGCCGAAGTCGTTGCCTACGATGACCTCTCCTCGCTCGGAAGCGTCGCAGCCGCTCGCGACGCCGGCAAGTATCGTCTGGAAGGGAAGGACTACCTATTCAAGGACGGCGATGTTACGGTTTTCCGCTTCAACAACTGAACTTAGCTTTCAGCCAGCGGTCTCTTGGCCTGAGATTTTCGCGCTTATGTCGCCCGCGCCTCACATTTCCCTAAGGCGCCCGCCCATTAGCGCGATTTATTCAAAACCTCACCCCTTGTAATATACACTAAAAGCAGCGACCTTAGGCCACCAATCAACGACTCGATGTACGACCGCTCCTACATGACTCCAAGCTCCGACGACACGGCGAAAAAAACGCTCACTTGGATCATCGGAGCCAATATCGTCGTCTTCGTGCTGCAAAACATCTTCGACCTCTCCAACGGTCCTGGATTCATCGCCCGCTTCTTCGCCTTCCATGACGACTCGCTGCAAAGCGGGATGCTCTGGACGCCGATCACCTACTCCTTCCTGCACAGCACCGGGAACCTGCTGCCGCTGCACCTCATCTTCAACATGGTGGTGATCTACTTTTTCGGCAGGTCCGCCATCGCCACCCTGGGCCAGAAGCGCTTCCTCCAGCTTTACTTCGGGGCCGTCCTGGTAGGCGGACTCTCCTGGTTCGCCGCAAGCTTCGTCTCGGACGCCGGCTCCGTCATCGGGGCCTCCGCCGCCGCGTCAGCCCTCCTGATCTTTTTCGCCTGCCTCAATCCCGACCGCGAAATCCTGCTCTTCTTCGTGCTCCCGGTCAAGCCGCGCTACCTCGCCTACTTCTACGTCGGCATCGGGGTGCTCGGCCTGTTCTTCCAAGAGCTCTTCGCCAAGGGCCCCACCTCCGTCGCCCACTCCGCCCACCTCGGAGGCATGCTCTTCGCCTACCTTTTCCACAAGTACGTCTACCAACCCAATCCCTACGACCGTTCCGGCGCCATCTCCCTCTCCTTCGCTCGCTTCTTCAAGAAAAAGCCCAAGACCGAGAAGAGCTCCGCCGGCTACACCTACCGCGTCAACGTCTCTCGGGAAACCCGGGACCTGAAGGGGGAAGTCGACCGCATCCTGGACAAGATCAACAGCAAAGGCTTCGCCTCTCTTTCGGAAAAAGAGAAGGAAGTCCTCGACGAAGCGCGGGATCTGCTACGCAAGCGCTAGCCGGACAAACCATATTCCGCGCTGGCAAAATCTGCCGCAATTCGTAGAAGAATAAAGAAAACAACTTACAGACCCCGTTCGGCCCAGCCGACAAGGACGCCAGACTCCTTGCAGCCGACACTCAGAACTCTAACCAGAACCCTATGATTAAGCGCTTTACCGCCGCAGCAGCTTTGCTCGGCCTCGCCATCGTACCTTTCAGCTACTCCGTCACCGCACTGGACGAAGTAACAACTGGAGAGCTCCCCAAGCTGGAGAGCACTCCCCTCATGCAGAACGAGGCCCGGCTCATCGTGGAAATGCTCGAGACCATGCACTTCGAGAGCGCCGAGATTTCCAACGAAACCTTCGCCGAGCTCATCACCCACTTCATGGAGGCTCTCGACTACAACAAGCTCTACTTCCTCGGCGAACACGAGAAGAGCTTCAAGGAAAAGTACGGCGACGCCCTCGGATTCAAGCTCCGCTACCAAGGCGAGCTGGAGGCAGCCTTCGACGTCTATACGCTCTTTCGCGACCGCGTCATCTCCCGCGTCGACTGGGTCCTCCAACAGCTCGAGAAGGACTGGTCCTTCGACGAGGACGAATACTTCATCTACGACCGCAGCGAAAGCCCTTGGCCTACCAGCGAAGCGGAAGCCGACGAGCTCTGGCGCCTGCGCATCAAGTACGAGCTCCTCCAGGAGATCCTCAACGACAAGACCCAGGAAGAGGCCAAGGAACGCATCACCAAACGCTACAAGCGCGTGCTGCGCAGCCTCTACGAATCGGGCTCGAAGGACGTGCAGGAGATCTTCCTCACCAGCTTGACCAAGATGTTCGACCCCCACTCCAGCTTCCTGTCTTCGGACACCTTGGAAGACTTCAATATCAGCATGCGCCTCAAGCTCATCGGCATCGGCGCCATGCTCAGCGAAGAGGACGGCTACTGCGTCATCCGCGAACTCGTGCCCGGCGCTCCCGCCATTCGCAGCAAGAAGCTCAAGCCAAACGACCGCATCGTGGCAGTTGCCCAGGAAGGCGAAGAGCCCGTCGATATCATCGGCATGGGCCTACGAAAAATCGTCGACCAGATCCGCGGCGAGAAGGGTTCGAAAGTCACCCTGACCATCATCCCCGCCGACGCCACCGACGACTCCGTGCGCGAAGACGTCGTCATCGTCCGCGACGAGGTTCACATCAATTCCAGCCGCGCCACCGGCAAAATCTTCGAAGTTCCCGATGCCAACGGCAACGTCAGCCCCATCGGCGTGATCGACATCCCGACCTTCTACGGCGGCGACGAATACGTGGAGAACGGCCAACGCTACACCACCAGCGTCACCGCTGACGTCGAAGAACTCGTGCTCAAGATGAAAGCTGCCGGCGTGCAAGGCATCGTGCTCGACCTGCGCCGCAACGGCGGCGGCCTGCTCGACGAGGCCATCAAGATGACGGGACTCTTCATCCGCCGCGGCCCCGTCGTTCAAGTACGGGAAAAAAGCGGCTACGTCGTCTCCCACATGGACCGCGACCCCAAGGTCGCCTACAGCGGCCCGCTCGCCGTGCTCACCTCGCGCTACAGCGCTTCCGCTTCCGAAATTCTCGCCGGAGCCCTGCAAAACTACGGCCGCTCCATCACCATCGGAAACTCCTCCACCCACGGAAAAGGCACCGTCCAGCAAGTCTTCTCGCTCGACCAGTACGTCCTGCGCAAGGAGCTCGCCAACGATCGGGCCGGAGCTGCCAAGCTGACCATCCGCAAGTTCTACCTGCCGAACGGCTTCTCCACCCAGCGCAAGGGCGTCGTGCCCGACATCCAGCTGCACTCCATGGAGGAAGTCACCGCCGTAGGCGAAGCCGACCTGCCCGAGTCCCTCTCTTGGGACTACATCAAGCCAGTCGCCCGCTTCGTGGAAATGACCCTCAAGAATAGCCTCCTCGAAACGCTCACCATGAACAGCGAGCAAAGGGCCAAAACCCTCGAGGAATTCAGCTTCCTGCAAAAGCGTCTGGACTGGTTCGCAGAACGCGAGGAACGCAAGCAGATCTCCCTCAATCTCGAACAACGCAAGATCATGATGGAGCAAGACGAGGCCTTCCTCGACGCCATTAAGGCAGAACAACGGCAGCTCGCGGAAAAGAACTACAATTTCACCGAAGTAAAGCTCGACAGCGTCGTCCGCGAAGAAGCCCAACGGAAGCTGGAAGAGGAAGAGTTCGAAGCGGCACAAGCGAGCGCCGAAACTCCCGAAGCCAAAAGCGGCGACGCGGAAGTGGCGGATGCGAACACCGAAGCAGCCGCCTCCGAAGAGGAAGAAGAAGAGGATCTTCCCGAATTCGACATCCAGCTTCGCGAGACCCTTCGCATCATGACCGAAGCCATCGAGATCGCGCCGAACCCAGTCGATTGGGCCCAACCCGCCCTCCCCATCGCCTCCAAGTCGCGCTTCGAACGCCTGCTCAACTAAGGGCGAAGAACAAACAAAGCTCACGCTTCACCTCATTTCATAACACGCAAAAGCCGCTTCCTCTCGCTAGAGGAAGCGGCTTTTTGCTTGGGATAAAGGAAAGAAACGAAAAAAGGGGGGGAAAGCCTACTCCGGCTTCAACTGCCAATTGTTCGTGAGGGCGCAGACAATCGCCGCATAGCGGTTTTCGATTCCGAGCTTACGGAAGATGCTCTCGCAGTGCTTCTCCACGGTGCGATGGCTGATGCCGAGGATCTTGCCGATATCGCCATTGGTCTTCCCCTCCACGATCCAGAAGAGCACCTGCTTCTCGCGCTTGGTCAGGCGTTCGAGCTGCTCTACGCTCGGTATAGTTCTCGAGCTCGCATCGGAGTCGGTTTCGGACAAATGATTGGATTTCACAGGTTGTTTGATTCCAGTTGTTCCCTCCTTGGCTGTAACAGACGCCTCGAAGGTTCGGTCTCAACGGAAGCAGCTTCCCTGCTAGGCATCGCCTCGACCAAAGTTAGTTGGATGGTTTACGGTGTTTTTACTAAGACCGCTCCTTAACCTGAGTCAATAGTGGATATTTTCCACCCGAAGCTAATCAGGTAATCTACTAGCCGAAGCCATCGCCTCCGACCGAGACCTCAGGCTAGTCCTCCTCCCGTAAGGGAACGCATTCCGAACACACCCCGCCATCCTTCCGATAACGGAAATCGCGCTCCGGATGCGAGATATCGGTCGCCCCGCAAAGCGAGCAGGTATGGAAGGGCTCCGACTCTTGCTTGCGCTTCGCCGCCTTCATGGTCCTGACCCGCTTCTTGGAACGAATCCTCCTCAGGATTTCCGCCCCGAAGAAGATCGGAAAGTTGATAAGCGAAGCGACGAATTCCAGCCTCGTCGCCGCCCCTTCCCTCAGCACGAAAAAGAGAGCGAGCACGAAGGTGAACCAACCCAGCCACTTCATCTTAACCGGCAAAACAAAAAATATGTTCAACTCGATCTCCGGATGCAGGTAGGCGAAAGCTAGGAAGATGGAGGTCAGCAGGAAGTAGCTGGAGAAGGCGTGATACGGAAATACCACTCCGGAAGCGACCACGAACACGATCCCCAGCAGGACGTACAGATTGTAGCGAAAGGCTCCCCAATGCTCCTCCAAAGCGCTGCCCATCATGTGCAGGATCATCAGCGAAAAGAAAATCCAGATGAAACTGAAGGTCTTCGGAATCAGGATGAAGCTGAACGGATTCCAAAAGTACCCGCCTAGGAAATTGACCAACCGGTACTCCATCAGCTCTAGGATTCGAATCGCCGTCTCCGGGGGCGACAGCGACACCATCAGGAAAGTGAGGGCCTGGCCGACCACAATATAGTTCGTCAGCCCACGGATCGCCCAGGATCCGAAGCGCTTCTCAAGCTTGTCTAGAAAACTCATATCTCAGCTACGACTACGCTTCAGCCTTGGGAAATTCGGCAACCGATTCGATGGTAATCCCGCCGCGAGGCTTTTGCACCGTCACCACCTTGCAGCGCTTCGGCGCGATATCCGCCACCACGCGATCGCAGATAACAGCCGCGATCTTCTCCGCAAACATGGCCTTGTCGGCAAAGCCCCACAGGAAAAGCTTCAAGCTCTTGCTCTCGATGCAGAGCGCGTTGGGCACGTACTCGATGGAAACCGTGTAGAGATCCGGCTGCCCTGTGATCGGACAAGAGCTGGTCAGCTCGTCCGAGGTCATCGTCACCTGCGACACCCCTTCAGGAGCCTCGAAGCTGTCTAGCTCCGTAACCGGTTCGCGAACAATTTTCCCTAGGTATTTCGATTCCATAGCCACTCTTCTGCAAAAAGGCCAAACTATCGAAGCCCAACCTGCCAACATCAAGCTTTGCCTGCGCCACTTCCGCTCGCGCGGATCTAATGTTGCAGCAGACAGAGAACTTGCGACCGTCCCGCAGAAACCAATAGTCCCAGCATGCCCCGCTCCCTCAAATCGCTCGCCGGAGCCTTCGCCCTCTTGCTCGCGACCCAGCTGTTCGCCGACTCCGCCTTCTGGACCGCCCACCTCGCGGACAGCGTGCAATGGCGCCGCTGGAACGACGACACCCTGCAAGCCTCCAAAGCCGCGGACCGGCCGCTCTTCTTCTTCGTCGGCCACTACGGCAATAGCCTCGCCCGCTCCATGCTCGGCGAAACCTTCCAAAACAAAACCATCGCCAACACCCTCAACGACACCGCCATCCCCATACTGGTCGACGTCAACGAAGAGCCGGAACTCGCCGCCCTACTCGGACAAATGGCCCTGGAGCACTACTCCGCCAACGAACTGCCCACCTGCCTTTGGACCGACTCCGAACTCGCTCCCCTCAACGGCGGCGGCTACTTCCCACCCACCGACGACTGGGGCGGACAAGGCTTCCTCAGCGTCGCCCGCAACGTAGCCGAGCAATGGAGCAACAACCGCCCAGACTACCTCGCCGCCGCCCGCGAACGCCTGCAAAGGTCCCTCGCGACCCAAGCCCTTCCGCTCGACCGCCCCAGCGCCCTCTCCCAAGTTTTCACTCCCGAAACCTTTTCCATCCGAGAAGCTCCCACCCTCTCCGCCCTCGCTCTCTACAATACCGCCCGCTCCGTCGAGCTCCTACCCAGCGACGAAGCCGATGCAATGCTCGCCGCAATGAGCCAATTCCTCCAGCAGGTCACGCACGGCGCCGGATTCGACAGCATCGAAGGCGGATTCTTCATCGGATCCAACGACCCCAACTGGAAGCTCCCGCTCTTCCAAAAGTCGACGATCGACCAAGGCTACCTGCTGCTCGCCCTTGCCGCACTTCACCCCCGCGATCCAAAACCTGAATACAAGTTCCTTATGGAGCTGACCGCAGGTTTCATCGAGAAAACCCTCACCAAGGAAAACAAACTCGCCCTCCAATACCTTGACAGCTTCTCCGCCGGCGAAACGCCCGACATGCCCGAGGGCAGCTATTACCTCGTCGCCCGCCCCGAGCTAGCCGAGCTCAGCCCTAGCGCCATCGAAGCCTGGGGACTCTCCCCGGAAGGCAACCTTGACGAAAACACCGACGTGCTCGGCATCTACCAGGGCCTAAACGTCCCTTTCGCTCAGTCGCCTGACGTCCTAAGCCACTCCCTGCCAAGCGAGAGAAACGAGCTGCACGCCCTCAGGAAGAAAAAGACTCCACCCTTGTCCGACCAAACGGGATACACCGCCACCAACGCCCTCCTGGCCAGAGCCCTAGCAAAAGCCAGCGAATCCCTCGACGAGGCCAAATACCGCCAGCAGGCGGACAAGCTATTCCAAGCCACCCTCGCCGCCACCTTCGACCCATCCGCCAAAAAGCTCTACAACTCGGACCAGCGAACCCAGCTCGCCAACAGCAACGACTACGCCCAAGCCATCGCAGCCGCCCTCGCCCTAGCCTCCTACGAAAACGGTAGCCACTATTTCGATACAGCAAGAGCGATCTACGAGACTTGGAAACAGGACAACCGCTTCCAGCCGAACCTGCTCGCCCGCCAAATCGGAATCGAGGAACGTTCCTACTCCATCGCTCAAGACAGCCTTTTCGAAAGCCCGCTCGCCCTCTACCTCGAGCATCTCCCCTTCCTGGAAGACGCTCCCGAGCCGCTCCAGCAAGACCTTCTCCAAGCGCTGCCCGGCCTCGTCGTCGAACGCCCCCAATCCGCTCGCTCGCTCCACCGCTGGACCCACGCGCAAGCACCTTCGGACTAGCCGCTCCCCAGGCCCCACCACGCCGCTCCCCGCCGGGACAACACCCCAGCGATTCCGCGGGAGATACTCATTCGCCTTGAGGAGCGTCCACCTCAGGCGTGGGTAATCCCGAGGATCAAGTTTTTGAGCCTTCCGGTCGATTTATTCTGTAAATCTCGATCATATGAAACGCTCACAACACTCAATAGTACTGGGTAGTATTGGCATCCTCGCAGCGTTCGCCCTATCGATCGCCGCGAATGCCGCGACCACCGTCCCTACCCCCCAAAAAACCGTTGCTCCTCACCTGACCGGCGAGCTGAGCGACGCAGCCGGCGAAGTCAGCGTACTCGTCGACATCAATGAATTCGGATACGTAATCGACGCCCAAATCTACGATTCCACCAACTCCGAACTAAACGAAGCCACCCTCGCCGCCATCCACCAATGGACATTCACTCCGGCCCAGGAAGACGGCGTCCCAACCGCCTCCCGCGTGGTGCAGCCTTTCACCTTCAACCGAGGCGCCATCGTGCTCAAGGCCAAGAAAACGCCCGAAGACAGCCTCCCGGTCGCCAGAGTGAAAGCCAAGCCGCAGCTTCCCGACGAACTCAAGCACATCACCGGCGAGGTCATCCTCCAGGCCGAACTCGACGAAAACGGCAAGGTCGCCTCCGTCGCCGTAAACGCTTCCACCCATAGCGAACTGGAAGACGTCGCCGCCGAAGCCCTCAAAAGCTGGAAATTCAGGCCGGCCACCGAAGCGGGAGAAGCCGTCGCCTCCAAGATAATCATCCCCTTCCACTTCAAAGGATCGGGCAAAGCCAAGGTCGTAGCCGCCGCCAAGCGCGCGAAGAACCTCGACCAAGCCCCCTACGCCATCCGCCAAGCAGCCCCCGAACTGCCCCGCGCCCTACGCCACGCCCGCGGCGAAACCACCCTCAAGCTCACCGTCGATTCGCACGGCTTCGTCGCCGACGTCGACGTACTGGAATCCAGCAACCCCGAGCTCACCGCACTCGCCCAAGCAGCCGCCCTGCAGTGGAAATTCAAACCGGCCATCAAGAACGGCAAAGCCATCCCCTCCACCGTCACCCAGCCCTTCTCCTTCAACGGAGGCCTGCTCGCCGCCGACGTTCCCGTCGACACCCTCCCCGTCGTCAAGAAATCCAAAACGCCGAAAATCCCCGAAGCCCTCGCCCTCGTGCAAGGCTACGTAAAGGTAAGGGTCAGCCTCGACGCCACCGGACAGGTGGTCAACGCCTCCTGCGCCACCAGCTCCCACGACGAGCTCGTCGGCCCCACGATCGAAGCCGCCAAGCAATGGAGCTTCCAGCCAGCCGTGCGCGGCGGCCAAAAGGTCCCTTCCTCCATCCTCATCCCCTTCGTTTTCAACGAACAAAGCTGAGAGAACGGATAACCCATTTCCTCCCCCAAGGGGCGGCTCGCCGAGCCGCCCCTTTTCTATTGCCAGACCCTAGCGACAAATCACAAATCTCCTCCCATGCAACCTATCTTGCTCGTACTCGCAGCCGGAATGGGCAGCCGATTCGGCGGCCTCAAGCAAATGGAGCCCGTCGGCCCCAACGGAGAATGGATCCTCGACTACTCCGTGCTCGACGCCTCCCGAGCCGGCTTCGGCAAAATCGTCTTCGTCATCCGCCGCGAGATGGAGGAAGACTTCCGCCGCCTCACCGAGAGCAAGTACTCCAATACCATCGAAATCGCCTACGCCTTCCAGGAGAAGAGCGACACCCCTATCGCCGTGCCCAACATTGCGGACCGCCAAAAGCCTTGGGGAACCGGACACGCCGTCTACGCCGCCCGACAACACCTCGACGCCCCCTTCGCTGTCATCAACGCCGACGACTTCTACGGCGCCGATGCCTTCCAAACCCTAGCCAGCTTCCTCGGCGACAGCGCCCAACAAGCCGAAACCCAAACCTACGGGCTCGTCGGCTACCGCCTCTCCAACACCCTTTCCGAACACGGCACCGTATCCCGCGGCGTCTGCCAAACAGCCGCCGACCACACCCTACTCTCCATCGAGGAACATACCGAGATCGGCTACCGCGGCGACAAGACCATCGCCGCCCGCAACGCAGCCGGCGCCGAGCTCACCCTCTCTCCCGACACCCTCGTTTCGCTCAACTGCTGGGGCTTCCCCGCCGGCTGGGCCGCTCAACTGGAGCCCCTCTTCAAAAGCTTCCTCGAAGAACGCGGCACCGAAGCCAAGTCCGAATTCTACCTGCCCGCCGCCGTCGACCAACTCATCAAACAAGGCGTCGCCCGCACCCTAGCCCTCCCCTGCGACTCCCGTTGGCTCGGAGTCACCTACCGCGAAGACCTCCCCTCCGTCCGCCAAGCCATCGCCGAGCTGCACGCAAGCGGAGCCTACTGAGCCGCACCTCGCCATCTCGCGCTTCGAAAAAGCCGCGAAATCGTCACTCCTTCCGCCGTCCTCCCCCCAGCGCTCCTCTCGCCCCACTCGCGAGGGAGCGCCGCATCCTGCCGTGCGCCTTCCGCCTCACCGCCTAGCAAAGGCCTTCCCTCTCAGGCAGAAAGCCCAGCCCGAAAATTAGCGGCGAACTCCCAAAAATCGAACGAACGCGGCTCGCTTTTTCGGAAAAAACCTGCCACTGTGCCGAAGATCTGGATACCAGATTTCGGAGATACTCCGTCACAGCGACTCGACAAACCATTCAGCCCCTAAATCCGGTGAACACCGTCCGATTTGCAGTCACCCAGGCGCTGGCCTCGGACAAGGCGGATACCATCGTAGTCCGCAGCCCGATCAGCCCTCGGAAGGGCTACTCCACACACCGCCGATCTTCGCTCCCTCGCACGCCCGCGATCTGCTCGCCCTGCTGAACTCCGCCCCCGCCCGTTCCAGCGAAAGCGTAACCGAGAAAAGAACCACGCCCCCTTTCACCCATATCCACAACAGCGGCTAAGCCCCGACAGCTTCGACTTGGCCGCTCGCGTAAATAATCGAAACAACCAATAAAATGTCCGAAGCAAAAAAACAGTTCTGGAAACACCTCGAAGGCCTCAACCCCGAAAACGCCGAAGCCCAATTGAGAAAGCGGCTGCAAAAGCTATCGCCGGAAAAAGTCGCCCACTTCCAGGACCATTTCGACCGCGAAATGGATCGAGCCTACAACTGGGAGCTCTGGGGCGCCGCCTACCTCATCGAAGGCGGATGCTCCGACGACGGCTTTATCGACTTCCGCTACGGACTGATCTCCCGCGGGCGGGAAGCCTTCGAAGCCGCCTTGGAAAATCCAGACAGCATCGCCGATTGGATCAAGGAGGACGATTGCATCCCCAACGAAGCATTCGGATACGTCGCCGCCGAAGTCTACGAAGAGAAAACCGACGACGAAATCCCCTATGTCGACTTCAAGCGCCGCAGCGAACCGAGCGGTGAAAACTGGGACTTCGACGAAGTGACCCTCTGCGCCCAAAGGCTCCCCAAGCTCTGGGCTAAGTACGGCGAATAGGAAGCCTGTCTTAGCAATCTTGTATCGTATCCTATATTCCGATATACATCCCTTCCATTAAAAGATCACATACACTATCGTATCCCCAAATTAGATACGGTTAAAACCCCAAGCGCTGTAGGGAATCGCACGTCCCTACAGCCGCCTGAACAATACCGTATCCCCTGATCAACTACATCCGATTCTCCCTCGAGAATCAGTTCCAGGATCCATCCCAAAGCGGCTCTCTACCCACCTCCCCGCGGCCTTACGCGACCACACGCATTAATAGTTACTAACCCTGATTTAACCTTACTACCTACTGTCTGTAAGGGTCTTAACGTATCCAAGCCTCGCTGTTCTCATAGATATTGACTTTCGACTTATAATTATCACTGTCTCATCCTATGGTTCAATCTACCTTACCCTGCCCCCCGACGAGGACTGCGACCATAAGCCGCATCGCCGCATCGCTACTACTACTTGCGTCCACAAACGCATTTTCCCAGAGCTCAGACTCTGAGGAAGTTTTCGAGCTTCCCGCCTTCGAGGTGAATACCGCCAACGACAAGGGATACCTCGCCGGAAACTCCGTTTCCGCCACCCGTATCGATACACCGATCAAGGACCTGCCCTTCTCGGTAAACGCATTCACCGACCAATTCATAGCCGACACCGGCTCGCGCGATCTGTTCGACGTGGTCAAGTACGCGCCGAGCGTCACCAGCTCCGGACGCGAATTTACCGCTGGCAACACTCGCTTCACCATCCGCGGCTTCGACCAGCTCAGCCCGCAGCGCAACGGCTTCGCCGGCGACCGCTACGTGGATACCGTCAACGTGTCGCGCGTCGAAGTCGTGAAGGGACCGGCCTCCGTGCTCTACGGACAAATCGCTCCCGGCGGCACCGTCAACTATATCACCAAGACACCCCACCCCGAAGCGAGCGCCAAGCTCCACCAGGAGATCGGCACCGACAGCTACCTCCGCTCCGCCATCGACTTCAACCAGCCGCTCATCGACAACACCCTGCTCTTCCGGGTGAACGCCGCATGGGAAAACTACTTCGAAGTCTACGACACCAACGAATCGCAAACCACGGTCATCGCGCCCACGCTCACCTGGCGGCCTAACCGCGACCTGTCGATCACCGTTGACTACCAAGACTTCCGGCGACGCGAGACCCCACCGGTCTTCATGAAGCCAAATATCCGTATCGACACCCGTCGCGACTCGGACCCGGCCCTCAAAGGCGCCGCTACCGGCGAACGCGACGCTCGCGTTGACCGAGGCTTCCTCGCATCCTATCCCTTCCCGGCCGAGTTCAACTACCCTGGAAGCAACGACTACCGCGATACGGATATGGAATCGCTCAACGCCGTCGTCAACTACCGCATCAACGACAAGTGGTCCGCCCGCGCCAACTTCAGCGACAGCGACTACTACGTCGCCAACAAGCTCACAGGCATCGGCGATGCGAACCTTACGCCTCCCACTGGAGTGACCTATACCGCCTTCGCAGCGCAAGTATTGGCAGATCCACTACGGGCTCTCGACGCCTCCACCGCCACCATGACTCGCCGCAAGCGCTTGGAAGAAACCTACGGTTCCACCCAAAGCATGCAGGTCGAGGCTACCGGCAGCTTCTATTTCTCCGGTGGCTACTTCAAGCCCCTCTTCGGCGTCTACAAGTCCGAAGACGAAGGCACCATCCGCCGCCGCGAATCGACAGCGAACCCCGCGGCCAACGTTCCCAACAGCCAGACCGCCCCGAACCAGCACCTCCAGCCCTGGAACCTCAAGGACCCCAGCACCTGGGACTACGCTGCGGACTACGACGAAATGGCCTTGCCGCTCCGTACCCATAACATCACCGACTCCAGCGACAGTGCCATCTACGCAGTCGGCAACTTCAGCCTCATGGAAGAACGGCTCAACCTGGTGGGCGGACTTCGCTACAACACCGCAAAGTCGCGCAACCTCAACTACATGGACAACACTTACGATCCCGTCGACGGCGACTTCAAGGCTTCCAAGACCACTCCGCAATTCGGAGCCGGCTACAAGCTCAACGAAAACGCCATGCTCTACGGTTCCTACAGCGAATCCTTTGTAGTTGCAGAACGGACACTGACCACTCTCGGCGTACCCAGCGGTCCCGCCAAGCCAACCACTGCCACCGGCCTGGAACTCGGCCTCAAGTCGACCGCACTCGACGGACGGCTCACCTCCACCGTGGCCCTCTTCGAGATCGAACAAACCGACCGCATCCTGCGCTACTCCGACCGTACCAGCACCGGCAATACAGCCGTCACTCTCCTGCAAGGCACCAAGGACCGCAGCCGCGGATACGAGTTCGAGATCAACTACACGCCCATCGACAATTGGCAGATCTACTTCAGCTACGCCAATACCGATATCGTCGTTACCGATGCGCCTCCTCCCGTGAGCCCCGCTCCTTACGACCGCAGCATCACCGACCCCGCCTACATCGCCGCCTACACTTCCGCCTACAACGCCGCCATCCTCGGCCAAATCGGAAGCAACCCGGAAGCCACCGTCGACCAACTCTTCAACGTGTGGACCCGCTACGACTTCGTCGACGGAGCCTTGGCTAACTTCTGGATCGGCGGCGGTCTCAACTACACCGGCGAAAAGCAGCAGCGCGTAGACAACCCCTTCCTCTACATGCCTGCCTACACCCTTTTCGACCTGGTAGCCGGCTACGGCTTCTACATGGGCGAAACGAAGGTAGACCTCTCCCTCTCCTGGAAAAACATCAGCGACGAAGAGTACTTCCCCGCCAACCAACAACGCGGCTTGCCCTCCCGTTTCATCCTGGCAGCCGACGTAGCATTCTAATTCGAGTAACAAGAAAGAAGCAGCCAAGCCGCGCCCCTAAAAAGGCGCGGCTTTTCTGGATACAAAGAACGCCGACTTCCCTCTTCGCCCCTAAGCTCGCAGGCAACCTCAACCTAGGATCGAGATTCCTCCCGCTTCCTTTCCACTCGCGCTGCCCACAGCAGCAGTAAGCCGAAAGAGCCGCAAAATCCGCTGACGAAAAGCACGCACAGCCGACCTACCCAATCGTTCGGCACCAACATCAGCAACAAGATCGCCAAACCCACGCCCACCGAAGAACGTCCCAGCAACAGCAGCTGCGAGCGATTCTTGGACTCGCCGATCTCCTTCTCGAAATCAACCGGAGTGCGAACCATCGTCCAAAACGCCTCCACCCGCTCCTTGTAGGCCGCCGGGCTGCGCTTGTAGAAGGGCATCGAGCAAAGCGTGCCGACAGCCCCAAAGATAAAGATCCACATCGCTCGCGACTGGATGGTCATCCCGTCACCCGTCGTTTCGCTCAGGTAGAAGGAATAGGCGGACGGAATCAGGCAAAAGCCAAAGATCACGAAGTAGGACCAGCTCGGAATCTTCTTCACCCACAAGCCAACCAACATCGGAAACACCAAGGGAATCCCGATGATAGAATTGATCATCAAATACGCGTCGAAAAGAGCCAACTCCTTGTTCAAGGAAAAGAGGATGCTGTAGAACAAGACCAGCCCGCCGATCCCGATCGTAGTCAGCTTGCAGAGCAAAATTTCGGTCTTGGGAGCCATCTCCGGCTTGGCTCCGAAAAGCTCCCGCAAGCGCGGAACGACATTGCGAGCGAAGATTCCCACCTGCCGGTTCAGCCCGGAATCCATGGAGCTCATGGTCGCCGCAAACATGGCCGCGATCATGATCCCCATCAAACCATTCGGCAGCACCTTGTTGGCGATGAAGGCATAACTAGTGTTCGCGGGATTGTCTACCGCTTGAGCCATGATCTCCTCGCTGTAGAGGAAGCGAGCCACCATGGGCGGAAAAAACCAGATCAAGGCGCCCACCGCCATCAAGGCCGCTCCCAAGTAAGCCGCCTTGCTGGCCTCCTTACCGTCCTTGACCACCAAAAAACGGTCCACCGAAGTCAGGCTGATCTGATGGTAGATCGTCATGCAGAAAATGACGACGATCCACTTCATGGAAAACTTGTCGTCGTCGAACGCTCCCGCCTCCTTCACGAACTTGAAATCCTCCGCCACTTCCGGTTTGGAAAAGTAGGAGAAAAACTCGCCCAGGCCGCCGATCTTCACGTAGCACAACACCGCTACGAGAATCGTGATCGAGAGCAGGATCAAGCTCTGCACGAAGTCCGTAGCCATCACCGCCCACTTGCCTCCAGTTGTTGAATACAAGACCACAACGGATCCGATCACTACGATGCACCACTGCACCGGGACCCCAAACGTCCCGCTGGCAAAAACGCACAAGGCCCACAGCTGGATCGCCGCCCCCACCGGCCCCAGCATGATGCTGGTATAGGCAGAGAACTGCTCCACCGCCGGACTGAAGCGCTGCCGCACCACATCCGTCAAGGTATACGCACGCGTCTGACGAAACCACGCCCCCAGAAAAAGCCCGCAAAGCAAAAGGGCCGTAACGTTCGCCGCATAGATGACCAGCACCGTCGGCCCGGCCTCGAAAGCCGCCGAAGCGTTGCCCGTGAAGGTGAAGGCGCTGATGCCCGCCATCAGGATGCTCGACCCCGTCAGCCACCAAGCCACCTGCCCGCCACCACGCACGAAGTCGCTCAAGTTGTTGTTGAACTTGGAAAAAACAACCCCGAGCAGGGGGAGCAAAATTAAATAAGCTGCGAGTGTAACGTACTCTAGTATCATGTTTTTGGGGACGCGGTTTGGGGGCTGCGTGCGAAGAGTTTGGGGTCCATCCCGATCAGCGAAGCAACTTCGCAGGTTGGAGCCCTCGATGACATGAGGGGCCACGCCAGCTACTCGCAAAGGAACTTGGTTCCTAACAGTAGGACCGCAAGGAGCAACCCCCGAGTCGCCCCATCCTCGGCCCTCTGAGCTCCCTCCCGCTTTCCCCTAGCAAAAGGGACTCCTGCCAAACCTCCTCAACACCATTCCTACAATTAGGCATGCAGCCTCATCGAAGCGGCGCCCTTCCCAAACAAAAAAAAGGAACCCAACAGTAGGACCTTGCAAGCAGCTCGCCCCCCTAGTTGCCGAACCGAGCGAAGCGACGAAATCGAAGCCTCCTTTTAAAGCTCCACACGCACCCGCAGTTATGCCAGCCTTCCCCAGCCCATCCCCCATGCCCGACCGCACAGAGCCCCCCAGCCTAGACAACCAGTCGCCGCGCCTTCGCGATACCCTGGCCCGCATCGGCATCGCCGCGCCCGAAGTAATCGAGCTCTTCGACTACCTCGAAGACATGCCGCTCTGGATGAAAGACGCCCAAGGCACCTACAAATGGGTCAACGTTTCCTTCCTCCTAAACTTCGGCATCAAGTCCCGGGCCGAAGTAATCGGACACAACGACTACGACCTCTGCAGCGAAGCCCTCGCCAACCAATACCGCATCGACGACGAACGCGTACTCAAAGGCGAACGCATCCTCTCCCGCCTCGAACTGATCGGCCGCTTCGACCACACCGCCCGCTGGTGCCTCACCAGCAAGATCCCATTGCACGACGCCAAGGGCAAAGTCGTCGGCAACGTCGGCATCACCCGCCCCCTCGATATGGACGGCCCCGCTCGCCATACCGACTACCCGCTCAGCGCCGCCGTCCGCTATATCAGCCAACACTACATGGAGAACATCACCAACGCGGACCTCGCCAAGGCCTGCAACCTCTCCGTGCGAGCCTTCGAGCGCCAATTTCGAGCCAACTACGAAAACACCCCTCACTCCTACGTCCGCCAAATGCGAGTACGCATGAGCTGTAGTCGTCTCGTCTATACAAAGAAACCAATCGCCGCCATCGCTAGCGAATTCGGTTTCGCCGACCAGAGCCACTTCGGCAAAGAGTTCCGCCGCGTTATGGGCGAAACGCCACGCGACTATCGTATCCGCTTCCAAGGCTAGACGCAGCCGCCCCAACCAGTTGGGAACCCACGTGTTCCCCACAACAAGCAGGCGGGGTATTCGACCTAAAACCGTGCGGCCGCTCCTGCCCCGCGCCGCTTTTATACCAATTTTTGTCGCTCCGCTCCTATGAGCAAAAGAGGCCGATCAGCTACACTCTAGCCCTCAAAAATCAACCCCTCGGCCTCCTGTTCCCCTGGACGCCCCCAATCACTATGGCAATCAATACCGTCGCCTCCCTCACCACCCGTACCTCCAACGTAAAAGCTTCCGTCGAGGCCGAACTCAGCAAAACCGGAGGCTTGCTCCGCCTCGCTCCCGCTTGGGTCCCGCGCTCCTTCCTCCAGCCCGGCCTGCGCATCAAGCTGCACCCCGCCGATACCTACGCCTACGGACTCAATCGAGGCGGCATCGACGAACGCTGGTTCGCCTCCACCACCGTCACCGCCAACGAAGGACGCGACACGGACGAAGGCCTCAGCTACTGCGTCGTCGGCAAGGAACGCTTCACCCTCCAGCAAGCCGTCGAAGAGTGCGGCGCTACCCTGGTCGGCAAGACCATCTGGGACAAATACGGGAAATGGCCCGTGTATTCAAAATTCTTCGACAACATGGGTCCCATCCCCCACCACATGCACCAAAACGCCGAACAAGCCGCCCTCGTCGGCCAAGAAGGCAAGCCGGAGTCCTACTACTTCCCGCCCCAGCACAACAACGTCGGCAACAACTTTCCCTATACCTTCATGGGGCTCGAGCCAGGCACCACCAAGGATCAAGTCCGCAAGTGCATCGAAAATTGGAACAAGGGCGACAACGGCATCCTCGACCTCTCCAAAGCCTACCGCCTCAAGCCGGGCTCCGGCTGGCTGATCGACCCCTGCATCCTCCACGCCCCAGGCAGCCTCTGCACCTACGAGCCGCAGTGGGGCAGCGACGTCTTCGGCATGTACCAAAACCTCGTCGAAGGACGCGAAGTGCCCTGGAGCCTGCTCGTCAAGGACATGCCCCAGGACAAGCATCAGGATATCGACTTCATCGTCGAGCAGCTCGCCTGGGAGAAAAACGTGGATCCAAACTTCAAGGACAACCACTACCTCGAGCCCGTCCCCGTGGCCGATACCCGCAGCGAAGGCTACGTCGATCGCTGGATCGTCTACGGCAAGGTAGACGACTACCAATACTTCACCGCCAAGGAGCTCACCGTCGACCCCGGCTGCAAGGCGACCATCACCGACTCCGGAGCCTATGGCCTCATCTGCGTACAAGGAAAAGGCACCATCAACGGCCAGCCCCTCGTCAGCCCCAAGATGATCCGCTTCCACGAACTCACCGAAGACGAATACTTCTGCACCGAGGACGGAGCCAAAGCGGGCGTAACCTTCGAAAACACCAGCGGCACCGAACCGCTCGTCTGCCTGCGCTACTTCGGCCCCGAAGCCAACCCCGACGCCCCCGCCATGGGCGCCTACCGCCACAATTCCTTCTAAGCCGCTCCTCCCCCAAAGAACTCACCGTATCCACAACCCCTATACAACCCATGCCCGAGAATAACTTCCCAAAACTCCACAACGCCATGTGGCCCGGCATCGTCGGAAAAGGCAGCCCCGACTCGGAACCCGCCATCGAGCTCGACACCCTGCTCGACTTCACCGCCAAGGCCGAAGTCGACGGCACCACCTTCGACGGCGTCGACCTCTTCCTCTACAGCCCCCACGTCGACATCGATTCCTCCGACGAAGCCATCGAGGCCCTCGCCGAAAAGATCTCCTCCAGAGGCCTGCAAGTCGGTTCCGTCGTCGCTCCCGTCTGGTTCGACGGTACCGCCATGGGCGACGAAGACAGCCGCAAAGGTTGGCTCAAAGCCGTCGAAAAGTCAGTCCGCATCGCCGCCAAGCTGCGCGAACTGGGCATCCGCCCGCACGGATTGGTCCGCATCGATTCCGCCGCCTCCGTCGCCGACTGGGCCAAGGATCCTCAAGCCAATACCAAACGCATCGCCCAAACCTTCCGCGAAGCGGGCAAAATCGCCGCCGCCTCCGGTGAACGCCTCGCCGCCGAAGGAGAAATCTGCTGGGGCGGCATGCACAGCTGGCGCCACATGATCGACCTCCTCGAAGAAACCGGCATGCCCGAAACCGTCGGCTTCCAGGCCGACATGTCCCACACCCTCCTCTACACCCTCGGCGAAAACGCCCCCGAGCACCGGATCGTGCCCGCCGACTACCATTGGGAACCGGACGCCTTCCACGCCGCCATGAAGCAGCTCACCGACGCCCTACGCCCGTGGACCTTCGACTTCCACGTCGCCCAAAACGACGGTTCCGTCTTCGGCTCCGGCGACCACGAAAAGACCGGTCGCCACTGCGTCGCCACCGACCCGAAAGGCAAGCTCAACATCGCCCGCGACTCCGGCTACTGGCTGCGAGACTCCGCTGGCGAAGTCACCAAGGCCATCCCCCATATCTGTTGGGACGGATGCATGTTCCCCAACTCCGTCATGACCCAGCAGCAGACCTGGAACGACATCCTCAGCGCCATGATCGAAGTACGCAAGAACCACGGCTGGCACGCCTAAGCGACCCGTATCCAAACCTCAATACACCCAAGAAAAATGAAAGCTCTCAACATCGGCCTCGTCGGCACCGGCCTCATGGGCCGCGCCCACTCCAACGCCTTCCGGCAAGCCCCCAAATTCTTCGACCTAAAACGTCGTCCCGTCCTCAAGGCCGTCTGCGGGCGCGATGCGAAAAAAGCCCAAGCCTTCGCCGACAACTGGGGCTACGAATCCGTAGAAAGCGATTGGCAATCCCTAATCGCCCGCCCCGACATCGACCTCATCGACGTAGCCGCCACCAACGACGCCCACGCCGAGATCGCCATCGCCGCCGCCAAAGCGGGCAAGATGGTCATGTGCGAGAAGCCCCTCGGCATGAACCCGGCCGAATCCCGCAAGATGGTCGCCGCTGTCGAAAAGGCCGGCGTCCCCAACATGGTTTGGTACAACTATCGTCGCGCCCCCGCGGTCACCATGGCCAAACAGCTCATCGACTCCGGCAAGCTCGGAAAGATCTTCCACTACCGAGCCAAGTTCCTCCAGGACTGGACCATCAATGCGGACGTCCCCCAAGGCGGACCCGGCACCTGGCGCCTCGACGCCTCCGTATCCGGCAGCGGCGTCACCGGCGACCTCCTCGCCCATTGCATCGAT
This sequence comes from Pelagicoccus sp. SDUM812005, assembly GCF_031127875.1. Lineage (GTDB taxonomy): Bacteria > Verrucomicrobiota > Verrucomicrobiia > Opitutales > Opitutaceae > Pelagicoccus. Next base: position 40,614 of record NZ_JARXIA010000013.1, read on the forward strand.
ACCGCCCTCTGGCTCAACGGCACCATCGACTCCGTATCCGGCATGACCGAAACCTTCGTCAAGCAACGCAAGGACGTAGCCACCGGCAAGAAGAAGGAAGTCAAGATCGACGACGCCTCCGCCTTCCTTGCCCGCTTCTCGAACGGATCCCTCGCCACCTTCGAAGCCACCCGCTACGCCCGCGGTCACAAAGCTTTGAATACGCTGGAAATAAACGGCGAACACGCCTCCCTCGCCTGGGACCTGCACGACCTGCACCGCCTCCAGTGGTTCGACCACCGCGACGACGCTGCCCTGCGCGGCTGGCGCTCCATCCACCTATCCGAAGGCGAACATCCCTACGTAGGGAACTGGTGGATACCTGGCTGCCAAATCGGCTTCGAGCATACCTTTACCCACCAAGTCGCCGACTTCATTGCCGCCCTTGGAAAGAAGACTCCGGCTGGCCCTACCTTCAAAGACGGACTCGCCACCGACTACGTCACGGACGCTGTCCTCAAGTCTGCCAAAACCGGACGCTGGACCAAGGTCAAACAGGTTTGAGTCTATCGCCGCTCATCCCAGACTGAACGCTTTCTCCAGCCACGAACCCCCACCCCCATGCCGAAACTAGGAATCAATCTACTCAACTGGACCGCCTCCGTTACCGAAGAGCACTTTCCCATCATCGATCGATTGAAGGAAATCGGCTACGACGGGATTGAAATCTTCACCGGTAGCCAAGATCCAAGCGACTACCAAAAACTCGGTGCCCACTTGAGGGAGCTCGGCATGGGAATCACCTGCGTCACCGTCCTCGGCGAAGACACGAACCCGGTCAGTCCGAATAAGCAGGTGCGAGCCAAAGCGCTCGACCAGCTCAAATGGAATATCGACCGCTGCGTCGACTGCGGTGCCACCCACTTGGCCGGGCCTATCCATTCCGCTTTCGCGACCTTCACCCGGGCCGACATACAAGAGGACGAATACAAGCGCAGCGCCGAGGTACTGTATGCTGCAGGTGAATACGCCAAAGAGGCCAAGCTAACGCTCTGTCCGGAAGCCCTCAACCGCTTCGAGTGCTACCTCTGCAATACCATGCAGCAACTGCTCAAGCTGATCGAGTTAACCGGACACTCCCACGTCAAAGGCATGTTCGACACCCATCACGCCAACATCGAAGAAAAAAGCCTCCCTGCCGCCATCAAGCAGATCGCTCCGCACCTCGCCCACGTGCACCTCAGCGAAAACGACCGCGGTACGCCGGGCTCCGGACACATCGACTTCCCCGAGGTCCTGTCCACGCTGCATCAAATCGGCTACGACGGCTGGCTCACCATCGAAGCCTTCAGCCGAGCCGACCCCGGTTTCGCCAACGCCATCAACGTTTGGCGTGAATTTTCCCCGCCCTGGGACATCGCCGAAAGCGGCTACCGCTACCTCAAAGCGGCCCTCGAAAACTCAGCTTCCTAAGATCAAAATGTATCAATACGTCAAATACTCCGCTACCGCAGCCATCGCTTGCTTGCTGGCCGCCTGCTCTCAAACACCTTCCAACCAGAGCGTAGAGCTCTTCGACGGAACCAGCCTCGAGGGCTGGGAAGGCGACGCCCAATACTGGTCCGTAAAGGACGGAGCGATCGTCGCCCAAACAACCCCGGAGAATCCCATTCCCGCCAACTCCTTCCTCATCTGGCAAGGCGGAACGCCAGCCGATTTCGAACTGAGCCTGCAATTCCGAATCACCGCTCAAAACGACAAGGACTGGGCGAACTCTGGCGTACAGTACCGCTCTCGTCGCCTCGAATCTCCCGGGTATTCAATGAGTGGATACCAGGCCGACATCGACCTAGCCGCCCGATACATCGGCATGCTCTACGAGGAAAAAGGCCGCGGCCTTCTCATGAAGCATGGCGAACGCATCCGCATCACCCCCAAGTCAGCCGACAACCCAGATCCCAAGAAAAAGGCCGACGTAGAAGTCCTCGCCACCGAAACCACCAGGGAGGAAATCCTCGCCGCCTACCGCAAGAACGATTGGAACGAACTCAAGATCGTCACCCGTGGAAACCACCTGCAGCACTTTCTAAATGGAACCCTTACCGCCGACGTCATCGACGACGATCCGAGTGGCGCTGCGAGCGAAGGCCTCATCGGCCTGCAAATCCACAAAGGACAGCCCATGACAATCGAATTCAAAGAACTCCACCTAACGACTTTCGAAAATTAGAGAATCCCTTTCCCTTAGCCCCCCGACCCAAATGACGACCCGCAGCAGACTGATTTCAGCCTTCGCAAGCCTTGTACTGTTCCCGCAACTACACTCGCAAACCGATACGCAAACGCCTTCCACCATCGATCCGAAGGAACTAAACGTCGCCGAAGGCTTTACCGTAGATCTCGTCTACACCGTGCCCAAGGAAACCCAAGGCTCCTGGGTCGGCCTCACCTGCGACGACCAAGGTCGCATTCTCGCATCCGACCAGTACGGCAGCATCTACCGACTCACCCCCTCTAGCGGCGACGATCCGCAAAACGTGCAAATCGAAAAGCTGGTCGCCAAGCTCCCTGCCCTTTCCCCTTCCATCCCCGAGTCGGAAGCCGGCGCCCACGGCCTGCTTTACGCCGCCGGAAGCCTCTACGTCATGGTCAGCGAAACGGAAGGCAAGCGAGGCATCTGGCGCCTGCGCGACCTGGATGGAGACGACCAGTTCGAAAAAGCGGACTACCTGATCCAGCTCGACGGGCGCGGCGAACATGGCCCCCACTCGATGGCCCTCTCGCCGGACGGAAAATCCCTCTACTTCGTCTGCGGAAACTTCACCGACCTTCCCGAAACCTTCGACGCCACCCGCGGCGTAGCCTGGGGAGAGGACCACCTTCTGCCTCGCATGTGGGACGCTCGCGGCCATGCCAAAGGTCGGTACGCGCCGGGCGGCTGGATCGGCCGCTGCGACCTTAACGGAAAAAACCAGGAACTCTTCGCCTACGGATTCCGCAATACCTTCGACATCGCTTTCGACCAAAACGGCGAGCTTTTCACCTTCGACTCCGACATGGAGTGGGACCAAGGCACCCCTTGGTATATGCCGACCCGCATCAACCACGTGGTCGACGGCGGCGACTACGGCTGGCGCAGCGGTGCTGGACGCTGGCCCGACTACTACGCCGACAGCCTGCCTGCCACCATCGACATCGGCCCGGGCTCGCCCACTGGCACCACTTTCGGTACCGGCACGAAATTCCCCGCAAAATACCAACGCGCCCTCTTTGCCGCGGACTGGACCTACGGCACCCTCTACGCCATCCACCACACCGCCGATGGCTCGACATTCCGCGGCGAGAAAGAGGAGTTTGTAAGCGGAAAGCCACTACCGCTCACCGGAGTTATCGCGAACCCGCACGACGGAGCCATCTACTTCGCAGTCGGCGGCCGCCGCACCCAATCCGGTCTTTACCGCGTCACCTACACTGGCCCAGAATCGACCGCTCCCGCTCAAGCGGTGCCGCCCACCGAGGCCGCTCTGCTCCGCCGCAAGCTCGAAGCGCTGCACACTGCCAGCGCCGGACACGAGGCCGTCGCTATCGCCTGGCCCCACCTCTCCAATCCAGACCGCTTCATCCGCTGGGCAGCCCGCGTCGCCCTCGAACACCAGCCCGTTTCCAACTGGGCTCGCCTCGCCCTCGAAGAACGGAATCCACAGGCCAAAATCGAAGCCATGATCGCCCTCGCCCGCGTCGGCCCGCACCGCTACCAGCAAGACATCATCGAGCAACTCTCGAAGCTGAACCTGCAAGCCATCGACAAGTCCCTCCGCTTGCCCCTGCTGCGGGCCTGGCAACTCGCCTTCACCCGTATGGGAGAACCGAATACCGCTGCCAAATCCAATATCGTCTCCCACCTCGAACCGGCATTCCCCAGCGGCGACCCTAACCTCGATCGAGAGCTGCTTTCCCTCCTCGTCTACCTCGATTCGTCCATTGTAGTTGAAAAGGCAGTACCTCTGCTCAGCATCGAAGAACCCGAGGCCCCTGCCGCAGAATTGCTGGGAGGCTCCTCCCTCATCGCCCGCAACGACCGCTATCGGCGGTCCCTCGAACGCTTGAGCGAAGCAAGCCCTGACCGCCAGCAAATCGCAATCGCATACCGCTTACGAAACGCCGACACCGGATGGACGCCGGAACTCCGCAAAGCCTACTTCGAGTGGTTCGCCACTACCCACGAATGGAAAGGCGGCGCCAGCTTCACCGGTTTCCTCAGCAACATAAGGCAGGATGCCCTAGAAACGATCGCTCCCGAAGGGGAACGCGTATTGCTGGAAGACATTTCCAAGCCAGCCCCCCATGTCTACATCGCAGGATCCATCCCCCCGCAAGGCCCCGGGCAACTCTACACCGTCGAGTCCGCTATGCAGCAAATCCCCTCCAAGCTCCAAAACCGGGACTTCGAACGCGGCAAATCCATGTTCGCCTCCGCCGCTTGCGTCATGTGCCACCGCTTCGCCGACCAAGGAGGCGGGATCGGCCCCGACATCTCAGGAGCAGGAAACCGCTACACCCTCCGCGACCTTGTCGAAAACATTATCGAACCTTCGAAAGTCATCAGCGACCAGTACAGCATGGAAGCCATTACCTTGCAAAACGGCGACCTCATCATCGGCCGCATCGTCGGCGAAAACGACGATCGCTACAAGGTCATGATAAACCCGATGACACCGAACCAGACACGTGACATTCGCAAAGAGCAAATCAAGTCCCGCGAGATCCACCCCGTATCCAGCATGCCTCCCGGCCTGGTCAACAGCCTCAACCCCGAGGAACTCCAGGACCTGCTCGCCTACCTGCTCTCCGGCGGAAATCCGAACGATCCTATGTTCCAAGACAATTAACGGCGAGCCCGCGGGGAGGGAACTTGCCCTTTTCCGCCCCGCGAAAGGCTAGCCTACAATTAGTATTCGAACGGCATTCGGGCGCGAGCGAAACAAATGCATCATTGCCCTGTGCCCCTCGAACACGCAGACCCTCCCAGTTCCCAAGCCCTCGTCTCCGATCTCCTCCAACGCTGGTGCGAGGGCATGATAAACCTGCAGATCGACGACCCGAGCGACTCCGCCCGCCACGGAGCGCTCGACTGCCCCGGCTGCGGAAGAATCCACGGCCGTTGCTTCGACGCCGTCTATCCGCTCTTCCACATGGCCAAAGCCACCGGAGAGGTAAAATACCTCGCAGCCGGAAAATCGCTTTTCGCATGGTCGAAGAACGTTTCCCAGCCGGACGGCAGCTGGACCGTCATGCCCGACCCCAATTCCTGGAAAGGCGTCACGGTATTCGGAGCGATCGCCCTTGCGAAAACCTTGCACTACCACGGCGACCTGCTGGACAAAGCCGAACGATCCCGCTGGACGAATCGTCTCGTACTCGCGGCTAACTACGTCTTCGAAAACTTCGATCTCACCTTCGCCAACATAAACTACGGCTTCAGCGCTATCTACGCCCTCCACCTCCTGGGGCGACAGCTCGGCGAGCCTCGCTATCTCGAGCGCAGCCGTGAACTCGCCCAGCAAGCGAAGCGCTACTTCACCCGGCCTCACAAGCTTGTCTACGGCGAAGCCAAACCGACCGAGCGCCTTTCCGTTCGCGGGCTGCCGGCTGTAGATCTTGGATACAACGTGGAAGAATCGCTCAACGGCCTCGTCCTTTACGCCCTAGCGGAAAACGACACCGAGCTGCTCGATCTCCTCGAAAAGTCCCTCGCCTCCCACTTGGAGTTCATGTTGCCCGACGGCGGCTGGGACAACAGCTGGGGCACGCGACAGTTCAAGTGGACCTATTGGGGCAGCCGCACCAGCGACGGCTGCCAGCCTGCTTACCTCGCAATGCGCCCGCGCAATCCCGCTTTCGCTACGGCAGCGCTTAAAAACCTCGAGCTCCTCAAGCGCTGCACATCCCCCACCGGTCTGCTGTATGAAGGAATTCACTACGATTCCCACGGACTCGACCCCTGCATCCATCACACCTTTGCTCACGCCAAGCCGCTCGCCTACATTCTCGACAGCGGAGCCGACTGCTCACCGCCAGCAACGCCCCTCCCCCGCTCCCGCGCCTACGGGATCAAAAGCTTCCCGGAGATAGCCACTCACCTAGCCGCCATCGGTCCCTGGCGAGCAACCATCACCGCTTACGACTTCCTCTACCGTCCCGGCGTCCAACAAGCCACCGGCGGCAGTCTCTCGCTCCTTTGGCATCAAAAGCTCGGACCGCTCTGCGCCGCAAGCATGGCTCGCTACCAGCTAGTCGAACCCCACAACCAGCAAGCCGCTCCCGATGACGAAGATTTTCCGCTCACGCCACGCCTGGAAAAGGCGCATAACGGAATTTTGTACAGCAACCTTTTCGACCTGAAGGCCACAGTCTCAATCGCTTCGACGTCCTCCAGCCTAACGTTCAATGTATCCACTAAACTAAACAATTGCGACTACCAGGAGCTGCCCGTCGAGTGCCAGCTCCGCTATACCTTCACCAACGATAGCCTGGAAATACAAGCACACTGCTCGCAGGAGGCGAGCTTCGTCCTCCCCATCCTTTCCCCCTCCAGCGATAGCGTCTCCCAAACCGCCCTTCACTGTATCCAGATCAACAAAGCCGGCGGCTCCCTTGTCCTCGCAAGCAGCTACGAGCTCACCATCCGACACACGAAACGCGACCGCACTTTCAACCGTGTCCCCGGAGCCCAAGCCGTCCCCATCGAAGCCACCGTCCCCGCCAACGCACCGCTTCGGCTTCTGCTAAGGGTATCCTAAGCATCGATACAAAACAGTCGGGTCTACAGCTGCGACAAGCGAAAGAAAAGCGCGCTCGCATCCAGCGGAGCCTCATGCCGCCCGACTGGGCTCTCCACCACCGTTTCCCAAACCGCAAGGTCTTCCGCCTTCTCCAGCGCCCAATTAAAACTGGGCGACTCCTCCCACTCGAAGCTTAGGCTGTCATCCTTTCGCCGATACGACAATCGCGCCGAAATCTCTCCTAAGCGACGCCGCAGCTGGTCTTGGTAGAGCGACGCAGGCTGCAGCGTTTCACCCGCGCCCAGACCTTCCAAAAAGTCCTGCGGATCGGTTCGTTCGGCAGAGTTCGGTCGCTTCTCCTCCAGCTTAACCCCAGCTGCCTCTCCACTGGTCCCGATCACATAGCCTTGGCCAAACTGCTGGCTATGCACGATGAAGTCGGCATTCACATGATACTCCTTGCCTTTCGTGTTCCAGTAAACGCTTTGGCCAGAGGTCATAGCGTGGTCCGGGGTTCCTCCCGAATCTCCGCGATAGGCCGCCTCCAGGTACGAACGCTCCAGCAGGTTTCCATCGAAGAGATTCGAATGACTGAAAATCCCATGGTGATCGCTCCCTTTCCCTGCGGTGCTTTGGCGTTGCGTATCCGCAAGCTGCATACCGCTGTCGTGGTCGTAGCAGCGCGTAATTACGTTACCGGAATTCTGCATTCTCCACATCACGATGCCGTGACGGCAATTGCCGACCTCGCTCTCCACCACCAAGCACTCGGCAGCCGCATTGAGGCGGATCATATAACCGTTTCCACCCCCTCCCCCATACTGGGCGTTCTGAAACCGGAGTCGATGCAAGGTCACGTTGCGACACCAATCGAGCAAAACGCCGTTCGAGAGGCAATGAACGTCGTTGTCGTTCCCAGGGTTGTAGGAACTCACGTTCTGTATCCATCCATTCACAACACCTCTCATTTCGATAAGGAAGGAGCCGTGGGCATCGTAGGCTGCCGTACCCGAAAAATTATAGTCGGACTCGCTCCAACCTGATTTGCTAAGCCGCTTGTTGCCGATCGAAAACGCTTCCAAGGCTACGTTGGAAAGGAGGGAGGCCGTCTTGTAAACGCTAGCCCCGTCCCGCGTCTTCAAGGACCATCGAGTCGGGATATCGATCTGGATCCGTTTGTTCGCCGTATCGATGGCCTGAACCTGACGCAGGTAAAGGAGGCCGCGCAGGGACCCCAGCGACTGCGTCCAGTCCACCCCATCCGCGCCGCTTGCCATATTCAAATCGCGCACGAACGATTCCGTAGCTGGATTGTGAACCACCAACCAATCCCCCACGGCAAGCCCGTCCAGGCTCTCGAGCTGCAAGGTGTTCGTCGGACCAAGCTCGTCGCGGGTCAACCGGATCGGATCGCTGCGCCGCGAAGTCCAGCTTCCGCCATCCGAAGGGCGAATACGGATCACTCGCTTATTCCTCATTTCAGTCGTCGTATTGAAAAGATAAGTACGCTCCGTTCCCTCCCCGCGGAGAATAATGTTCGCGGAGGAGATCTCCAAGCAGCGGGCTTCACCCTCCGGCACCGACAAGCGATAGCTTCCCGCCTTCAGGTATACGACTCCGCCTCCCGCAACCTCCGCGGCGTCGATGGCGGCTTGGATCGCCGCCGTGGCATCAAGCTGCCCCGACGGATCCGCCCCGAACGCCTCGACTGCGTCGAAGATTTCTCCCGCCTCCCACCGCAAAGCCGACGCCCCCATGCGATAGCCCGCGTAGGAAAAATCCTGCAGGAACGCATCTTCGGCGAAGTTCAGCCCATCCTCGCGATTCGGAGCCCTACAATCGCTCGGATAAAGGCTGGAACGCCACGCGTCCTGGCAATTCGCCGCAACGGATAGCAGTAAGCAGGTGAGAAAACACGCGAAACGAAATGCACCATCCATAGCTCAAGCCAACGACCTGCCCGCTCCCATGGCAGTAATAATTATTAAAGCATCGCTTAAAAACCCCGTAAAAACAGAAGGTATATCACCCAAGCGACCGCATTGCTGACAATACGTAGAAACGAGCTTGGCAAAAAAGAACCCGCCAATCCGAAGATTGGCGGGCCAAGTAGTCTAGCTACCGCTAGTTAGACAACCAATAGAGAGCATGAACATCTCTCTAATGAGTTACGCAGTTTCGTAAGAAAATAGCTAAGGGCAAAACATTTCAGCATTTTTTCGCACGTGAAGCCACGTACGCAGGCCGAAACCCTTACCATTCGGATCTCGACACACTGCCTCGCGCGCCGATGAAATCCCTAGCTAGAACCGTCCGCCGCCATGCCCAAGATTCATCCCTCCAGCAGCTTGCCTCTCAACAACGGCGTTCGCCTCCCTCTCTTCGGTTTCGGCGCCTATAAAGTAAGCGACCCAGTCCAAGGCGAAGAAGCCATCCGCTGCGCCTTGGAAGCCGGCTACCGGCATATCGACACCGCATCCATCTACGGCAACGAGGAACTGGTCGGCCGCGCCATCCAGAATTCCGGGCTCCAGCGGGAGGACCTCTTCGTCACCACCAAGCTCTGGCTGGACGAACAAGGCGAAAAGGAAACGCCCGCTGCCCTCGAACGCAGCCTCGCCAAGCTGCAAACCGACTACGTCGACCTCTATCTCATGCACTGGCCCCACCCGGAAGCGCAACGCATGCAACCGTGCTGGGAAGCGATGCAAGCGCTGCTCGCCGCAGGCAAATGCCGGGCCATCGGCGTGAGCAACTTTTCGGAACGCCGCCTGCAAGAGCTCTTCGCCCGCAGCGACTTTCGTCCGGCCGTCAACCAAGTGGAGTTCAACCTCTTTTGCTACCGGCGTGAACTGGCCGCCTTTTGCCGCGACCGTGGCATCGTCCTGCAATCCTACAGCCCGCTCGCCCGCGGCCACAAGCTGGACCACCAAACGCTGGTGCGCCTGAGCCAAACCCATCGCAAATCCCCCGCCCAGACCATGCTCCGCTGGTGCCTGCAGCACGGAGTCCCCATCATCCCAAAGTCCTCCACCCCGGAGCGAATCGTGGCCAACGCCCAAATTTTCGACTTCGAGCTCAGCTCCCCGGAAATGGAGCAACTCGACCAGCTTAACGAAAACTTCGAGGTCTCCGACTGGCGCCCCGATCCCCAGAATTGGTATTGATCCGGCCGCTCCCGCCCCATCCACCCCGCCAAGCGGACACAAAAAAGCGGCCTCGCCGGAAGCGAATGCCGCAAATTTCGTTACAAGACTTTGCAGAAGCCTAGCTCTTGAACTTGAACGGTACCTTGATGCTGCACTCGATCGGGCTACCGTTCAGCTGGGCCGGATTGAAGCGCCACTGCTTGATAGCCTCCAAAACGGGCTGCTCCAACGACGCGTCCGTTGACTTGTCGATCGCTACCGAAGCGACCGTACCATCGACGGAAATCGTAACGATGGCCATCGCCATGCCCTCGATCCCCTTCGGGTTCGCTGGGGCGACGCTCTTCTTTACGGAAGGCTGGACGTCCCACTTGGCGTCTGCGGCAGAGACCGTGTTCGCTGCAACCGCTGCAAACGCGAGAATTAGAAGGCTTGTTATGCTAGATTTGAATTTTCTCATTATAGTTAATCATCCAACGGGAAAGTCCCGTATCGACGCTGCCCGAAAAGATCTGCTTCTCTCCGAACTGCGTGTTGTTAGCGCTCCTAAACGTCCCCTTTTTTCGAAACCGTAACGCAATCGTATGCTTTAACTTCATTCCACCACGCTTCATCCCTTTTTTACAGCAGATGGAAACTCTAGAGTAAGAGCGACTAATGAGCTTCGTAATTTCCTATAATCCCTACCCTAAGCGCCCCAACCTCCAACAAGGAAAACGCCTCACCAACCCACTGCAGCCTTTAACGCCACACCGAAAATGAGAACCCTTTTCCTAGCCCTTTTCCTAGCCCTTTTCCTAGCCAGCTCTCTCGCTAGTTCCCTCTGCGCCCAGCTGAGCCTGCCGCAGGTCTTTACCGACCACATGGTACTGCAGCGCGATCAGGCCAACCCCATTTGGGGCACCGCCCAACCACAGGAGAAGATCACTATCACTCTCGCCGGCAACGTTGTATCCACAAAATCTGACAACGACGGTCGCTGGCGAACGAAACTTCCTCCCCTCCCCGCAGGCGGCCCTCACACTCTCACGGTAAAAGGCAACAAGACCATTGAGATCAAAGACGTACTGGTGGGCGAAGTCTGGTTCTGCTCGGGCCAATCGAATATGGAATGGCCCGTCGCCAATGCCGACGGAGCCGAGGTAGAAATCGCCGCCGCCAACTACCCGCAAATCCGCTTCCTCACCGTCGCCCGCCACGGCACCGACACACCCCAAGACGACATAGAAGGGGCTTGGCAAGTTTGCTCGCCGGAAACCGTGCCCCCCTTTTCCGCCGTGGGATACTTCTACGGCCAAACGCTCCACGCCGCCCTCGGCGTGCCCATCGGCCTCATCGACAACGCCTGGGGCGGATCCACCGCCGAGAGCTGGATCCCACGCCAAACCCTCGAGGCCGAAGAACGCTACGCCCCGCTGCTCGAACACTGGGACCAAAAGGTCGCCCACTTCGACGAAGACGCCTACGAAGCCTTCCTCCAAAAATTCAAAGCCTGGGAGGCTGCCGGTTACCCGGAGCCAAGCCTCAACTGGAACGACACAGTCCACCCCGTCACCGGACAGCACCGTCCCGCTAACATCTACAACGGCATGGTGCATCCACTCGCCGGATACGGAATCAAAGGCGTCATCTGGTACCAGGGCGAAAGCAATGGCGGGCGAGCCGAGCAATACCGCCACCTCTTCCCCCTCCTCGTCGAAACATGGAGAGCGAAGTGGGGACAGGGCGACTTTCCCTTCTACTGGGTACAGCTCGCGGACTGGGGAGCCGAGGCGACCGAGCCGGGCGAAAACGGATGGGCCGAGCTCCGCGACGCCCAAACCAGTTCCATGGACGTCCTTAAAAACTCAGGACAAGCCGTAATCATCGACCTCGGAGAAGGTCGCGACATCCACCCCCGCGACAAGAAGACTCTCGCCAGCCGGCTCGTTCGTTGGCCGCTCGCCAACGACTACGGATACGACATCGCGTATCAAAGCCCTCGATACAAGAGCATGGAGATTCTAGGCAACACGGTCCGCATCGCCCTCGATCACGTCAGCGAGCAAGGCCTCTACAGTTTCGACACCCCAGAGATCCACGGCTTCAGCATCGCCGGAGACAACCAACAATTCGTCTGGGCCGAAGCCAAGATCATAGACCAGAACACGGTCGAGGTTTGGGCGGACACCATCGAGTCTCCCGTAGCCGTCCGCTACGGATGGGCCCAAAACCCAAAGCTCAACCTCTACGACCGCAACGGGCTGCCCGTGACCCCCTTCCGCACGGACAGCTGGCCCTGGCAGTCCGCCGGGAAAGCGGTCGACTGAACTGGCTTCGCGGTTCGCTAGGCCCGCGCCTGATCCGCCATCTGCTGCGCCTTCAAGCACAGCTCGGCGGCCTTGAAGGCGTGCGCCTGCGTCATCGCGTTCTCCGTCCGGTTCAAGCAATCGAGCACGAACTTTCCGAAAAACGGATAGCCGACCTTGCCGGAGCAATCGATCATTTGCTCGGACTCCTGGTCCACCAAATAAATGTGGTCGCTGCCGCCCTTTACGATGTCTCGGTACTTGCGAATCTCGAGGTAGCCGTCCGTACCGAGAACGAAGGTACGCCCGTCTCCCCAAATCTTCGAGCCCGCCGGATTGAACCAATCGAGGCGGCAATAGGCGCTGGCGCCCGTGTTGAGCGTGATGCTCGCCTCTCCGAAATCTTCGAGCCCAGGATAGTCCGGCGTTCCGAGGTTATCGACTCGGGCAAAATTCACCACCCCATCCGTCGCCCCCGTATACTCGAGAAACTGCTCGCACTGATGGGAACCGATATCGGTCAAGATGCCGCCGTAGCGCTGCTTGTCGAAAAACCAATCCGGACGCGTGTGGGCCGCCAAGTTGTGCGGAGCAAGGTTCAGCACCTGCAACACACGGCCGATGGCGCCCCCCTTGATGAGCTCGCCCGCATACCAGCCGGACTCGCTGGAGAGGCGCTCGCTGTAGCAAACCATGTAACGCTGGCCCGTTTCCTTGGTTTTGGCCCTTGCGACCTCCAATTGCTCGAGCGTGGTAAACGGAGTCTTGTCCGTAAAGTAGTCCTTACCCGCATCCATAACCTGAATACCGATCTCGCAACGCAAGTTCGGGATCGCCGCCGCCGTGACCAGCTTCACTTCCGGGGCATCGAGAATCTCCCGAAAATCCTTCACCACCTTCGCATGCGGATGGGCCTTGATCACGCTCTCGTAGCGCTCGGCCTGCGGCTCGTAGATGTATCCCAGGCGACCGCCTACGCTGGCCAGACCTTCGATCTGCCCGTAGATGTGCCCATGGTCGAAAAACGCGGCGGCAAATACAAATTCGCCTGCTTCTACAACTTGCTCGTTCCCCTTGAATTCAGGGGCATAATTCATTCCGTCTCTACTCATGGGTATATCTTTTTTTGAGAATAAGGGGATACGTTTGCATCCTCCCCTACATTGTTCGCACGCACCCAACCCAATTGGCAACCCTATCGTTCGCTTGCCTTAAACTCGCTGCTGCAATTTAGTCTTCGAAAACCTAAAGCCATCCAAGCCTAGCCCCCTATGTCTTCCCCCAACCGTCGCGACTTCATCAAGACCAGCGCCCTGCTCGCCGCCGCCAGCGCGCTACCAAAACACGGACTCGCCGCCGCCCGGACCGAGGCACCCGGACTCAACGTGTTTTCCAAGCACCTGCAGTTCCTCGACTATAAGGAACTGGCCAAAGCCGCCAAGGATATCGGCTTCCAAGGCATCGATCTCACGGTCCGCCCCGGCGGCCATGTAGAGCCGGAGCACGTCACCCGCGACCTCCCCAAGGTCGTGGAAGCCTGCCGCAGCCAAGGCTTGGAAACGCCCATGATGACCACTGCCGTCGACGATGCCGACGATCCGCTCGACCAAGCCGTGCTGAAAACCGCCGCCCAGTTCGACATCCGGCGCTACCGCATGAACTGGTATCGCTACCACGAGCAACTCTCGATGCCGGACTCCCTCGGCGAATACCAAAAGAGCATCCAGAAGTTGGATCGCCTCAACCGCGAGCTCGGCCTGATCGGCTGCTACCAAAACCACGCCGGCACGCTGGTCGGAGCTTCCCTCTGGGAAGTCTGGCAAATCCTCCAAAGCGCCTCCCAGGAGCATTTCGGAGTCCAGTACGACATCCGCCACGCCACCGTGGAAGGCGGACGCTCCTGGACCAACGGCTTCCATCTCGTCAAGGACCGCATCAAAACCATCGTCATCAAGGACTGCAAGTGGGAGAAACGGGATGGCCGTACCCACCTGGTCAATACGCCGCTCGGCGAAGGCATGGTCGATTTTCCCCGCTACCTCAAGCTGCTCAAGGAAGCGAAGATCGACGTGCCCATCTCGCTGCACTTCGAGTACGACCTCGGAGGCGCGGAAAAGGGACGCCGCAAGATCGAGAAGTCGCCGGACTTCGTCTTCGAATCGATGGAGAGGGACATCGCCACCTTCCGCCGCCTCTGGGCGGAAGCCTAAGGCTAACTCAGGAGCTCGCCAAGACCGCTCCCGCAAGCAACACGCCCACCAAAAGCAGGAAGGCGGCAGTCTTGGCTAAAACGCCATTCAAGGCCGCTCCAACCGTTCGCTCCAGCCCGCTCGCCAGCTTCAGCCCGAGCGGAAAAGCGAGAAAGGGAATCGCATGCACCGCCCTTCCGGTGGCGGAGACGTAGAGTCCGAGCGACAGGAACGCGGCGACCAACTGCAGCCGATACTGGGCTAAGCCGAAGTTCCTCCCCCACCGGGCGATCAAAGTCATTTTCTTCGCCTTCAAGTCGGTCTCCCTATCCCGGTAGTTGTTCACGACCAGAATGTTATTGGCCAACAAGCCGAGCATCAACCCCAGCAAGGCCGACTCGTAAGTGAGCTCGCCCACGATCACGTAGACCGTGCCCATAGTGGCCACCAAGCCAAAGAAGAAGACCACAAAGACGTCTCCAAGGCCTCGATACGCGAGCGGAAAGGGTCCACCCGTGTATCCATATCCAAATACGATGGAGACCACCCCGACCACCAGAAGCGACCAGTCCCGGTAAGCCACCAGGTTAAGGCCGATCAAGAACGCGACGAGAAAGATGCCAAGCGATGCCCACAACATCTGGCGCGGCGGGATGCGGCCGCTGGCCACCAGTCGCTCCGGACCGACCCGCTCGGGCGTATCCGCCCCGCGAACGTGGTCGTAGTAGTCGTTCGCCATATTGGTCGCGATTTGCACCAGCAAGGCAAACGCGAGACAGATCGACACCGGCCACCAATCGAAAAAGCCCAGGCGCTTCGCCTCGGCCGTGCCGACCAAGATCGGGACCACTGCCGCTGGCAAGGTCTTAGGCCGGGCCGCTTCTATCCAGTCCCGCCACATCCGCTAAGGCAGCAAAGCTGGGATTTCGCTCAGCTTGTAGACGAAATGCTTCGCTTCCGCCTTCACCTTCGCCCGCTCCAAGTAACCGCCGTAGCCGACAAAAAGGTCCACGAAGGGCTGCGTCTCCAAATCGCTGGAACCGTCTCCCACCATCACCGTAAGCTCGGCCGCCGACGCGGCCTTGTCCGCATCGATCACCTTCATCTTACCGCCCATGCGGGAAGTCGGGCAATTTCCGTCGAAGCCCGCATAGTTGCCGTTCTCGTCGAACAGCAAGTCCACCGCCCGCACCTTTTCGATTCCGAGGTGCCGGGCGAAAGGAAGGATGGCCTGGGTCAAGCCGCCGCTCACGATGATCGGCTCCCAGCCCGCTTCCCGCAGCGCGGCCAAGCACTGCAAGGCCGTCGGCTCGATCGTCTCGATGTAGAGCTGGCCGATCCGCTCGCACTCTTCCGCAGTGGGCTTGATCAATTCGAGCCGGGCCCCATAGACGTCCTCGATCGCGATATGCCCATCCATCGCCCGATTGGTCATGTTCTCGCATTCGCGAAAAAGGTCTTCGCCCCGGAGGCGAGCCAGTTCATCGATCCCTTCGATCGAGCTAAGGGTGCTGTCGCAGTCTATGAAGATAAGTTTCTTAGGCATGGGAAAAAGGAGGCATAGAAATCAGGGGGACTCGCCCCCTGTTCAAACAAAAAACCCCCGAGCGGAAGCTCGAGGGTTTTGAAAAGTCGTAGGCAGTCTGGCGACTAGCGGCGGCGACGGAACTTGTTCTGGAACTTCTCCACGCGGCCCGCGGTGTCGACGAAACGCTTTTCGCCGGTGTACACAGGGTGGGAGTCCATAGTGATGTCGCGGAATACCTTAACGCACTCGACGCCGTCCACGGTCTCAGTCTGATGACCCTTGGCAGGGATTGTGGAGTTCGTTACGAACTTCTTTCCCGTCGAAACGTCGACGAAGACAGTTGGGTTATAATCTGGATGAATACCTTTTTTCACGGCGAAAAGTTAAGCGGTTTAGAGCGAATTAACCCTGACGGGCCTTGAAACGCGGGTTGGTCTTGCAGATCACGTACAATCTTCCCTTGCGACGTACAACTTGGCAGTCGGGGTGACGTGTCTTAGCGGACTTGAGTGATGACACTACTTTCATAAGGGGCGTAAAAAGAACGAGTCGAATCCCCCCTGTCAATAGAGGAATCGCTAAATATCGCCGCTCTTTTCGCAGCCTCCCGCCCGCAACCTCTCGCTCAGTTGCAGTCCGGATCCTTCGGGACCATGGAAAGCAGTCCCAGTTCCGGATTCACTTCCATGATCAGGTGCCGCCAAAGGTCCGGCCCGTCCTTGCTGGAAATCGATTCCGCGTCCACGTCCGACACCACCCAGGCATTGGACTCGAGCTCGCTGAGCAGCTGCCCCTCGCTCCAGCCCGAGTAGCCCTTGAAAGCCCGGAAGACCAGATCCGGGTCCTCCTGCATCTTGGACTGGGCCACCACCGGCTCCATGCCGAAAAACAACTGGAACTGCCCCATGTCGGGCACCAGCTTCCAGGCGGCCAATATAATCTGGTTCGGATTCACCGGCCCGCCCACGTAAACCGGCACATGCCCCAAGCCGCACTCGTTGAACTCGGAACTGAGCTGCCCCAAGCGCTCGCCGGTGCTGTGGTTGAGCACGACCCCCAGCGATCCCGATTCCTCATGCCGCGTCATAAGGACCACCGAACTCGCGAAATTCGGGTCCTTGAGGTGCGGGTGGGCCAACAAAAGCGAACCGGCTAGCTGTGGTGAATCATCCTGAGTCTCGTCGTACATGGGTCGTCGTCCTGACCCTTCCAATCTCGAACGAAGCGCTTGCAATGGCGACCAAAAAGTTAGGCCGCCCGCAGGCTGACCTTGCCCTCCTCCCCGCCAATCGCTTCCCTTCTCTCCCCAAGAAACTTCCTTCAATATATAAAAGAAGCACACCACATGATCCCGCTCTCGGATATCGTCTCCTTCTGCGACCAACGCGCCCAGACCCACCAAGTCAAAGACTTCAGCGGAGCCCTCAACGGCCTGCAGTTCGCCAACGACGGAGTCGTCACCAAAGTCGGAGCCGCCGTGGACGCCGGCCTCGTGCCTTTCCAGAAAGCGGTTGAAGCGAAGATCGACTTCCTCATCGTGCACCACGGCATGTTCTGGAGCGGAGCCAAGCGGGTCGTCGGCTCCGAGTACGAAAAGATCCGAGCCCTGGTCGACGGAAACCTCGCCGTCTACTCCTGCCACCTCCCGCTCGACGCCCATACCGAAATCGGCAACAACGCCATCCTCGCCAAAAAGCTGGGCATCGCCCCCGCCGGCAGCTTCCTCCCCTACGAAGGCACCGACATCGGCTTCATCGGCAGCTGGACCAGCAGCCGCGCCGACCTGCGGGCCGCCCTCAAAGGCCTCTTCGGACCAAAGTTCTCCGCCATGGAGTTCGGCTCCCGCTCCCCCAAGAAGATCTGCGTGCTTTCGGGCAGCGGCGCCAGCGCCATCGAACACGTCAAGGCCACCGGGGCCGACACCTTCATCACCGGCGAACTCCGCCAGCACCACTTCAACTACGCCCAGGAAGAAGGCCTCAACGTGTATGCCTGCGGCCACTACGCCACCGAGACCTTCGGCATCTCGGCCCTCGCCGCCGAAGCCGCCAAGAAATTCAGCCTCAAGTGGGAGTTCATCAAAACCGACTGCCCGCTGTAAGCCGCTAAAGCGCCGGGCCGCTCCATAGCCAGCGCCCCCCTGCATTTCGGCATGTACAAATAGGCAGAACTCTAGCAAAACCCTTCACCATGAAGAAGATCGCTGTACTCAACGGACCCAACCTCAACCGCCTCGGAAAACGCGAGCCGGAAATCTACGGTTCGAAGACGCTCGACGATATCGCGACCGAGCTTCGTAGCGCCTTTCCGGATACCGAGTTCGAATTCTTCCAGTCCAACCACGAAGGCGCCCTCGTCGACAAGTTCAGCGAACTGGCGGAATCCGACACGCACGGCGTCGTCTTCAATCCCGCAGCCTACTCCCACACCAGCGTCGCCCTGCGCGACGCCATCAGCGGAGCGGGCCTTCCAGTGATCGAAGTCCACATCAGCAACATCCACTCCCGCGAAGCCTTCCGCCACCACTCCTACACCGCGGAGGTTTCCCGCGGCGTGATTACCGGACTTGGCACCGACGGCTACCGCTTCGCCGTGGCCGCGTTGCTCGACTTGCCGTAGCGGTCCACTTGCTCGAAGACGAGCCAACCGTGCTCGCGGAGCTGCAGCTTGGCAATGGGCGAAACTTGTCCGGAAACCCAGATCTCGCGCTTCTCCGCCATCAGCTCCTCGGACAAGAGCGCCTCGTACACCAGCGGCGTCCAGTGCAAGTAGTCCACCGCGAGCGGATAGATATCGTATCCACGATCCGAACACGCGTACAGCATGCCCCGACGCTCGCCAATGGTCGCGATCCGGGCCACCCGTTCGCTATAGGAAACCAGCACTTCCAAGGTACGGATCATCAGCTCCGCATCCTCGTCGTTTTCCGCCCGCAAGGCGAAGTCCACCAAAAACGCGATATCGCCCGAGTCCTTGAGGCTCTTGAAACCGAAGCATAGCTCCATCTTTTCCGTAAGCGAATAGATCGGCGTATCGCGAAACTCGTGGATCAAGCCCTTCTCCAAGCCCAGGTCCTTCAAGGTATCCACGATCTCGCGCTCCAGCTGGTGGGCAGGCCTATCCCAAACGAGCTCCCTCGCCTTGCCCGCATAGGAAAACACCTCGCTGGAAGGCACTGCAAAGTCACCCGCGAAACCGCCCAAGGAGGAGGCCCAGGCGATGCGCCCGAGGGCCTCTTGCAAAACTTCGTTCTTGGAATACGGATCCACTCCGAGCTGGCGAGCCCAGCGACGCTTGGCCGAATCGTGCCCGAGGTGCTTGCGGCTGAGCTTCCCCGCGGAGCTGACGAGCTTCTTCTTCTTCCCCTTGGGCTCCTCGACGGTCGGCTCCGGCTCTTCCTTGTCGTCCTTGCTACGGTACTCGCGGTAGCTTTCCAAAGCCTTGTCCGAACCGCGGCGCACCTGGTAGAGCTTCCCTCCAAGGTAGCGCACCACCCCGCCCGGCAAGCCGGTGACCGCCGCCACCGGACGCTTGGCAACCCCTACCGTAGTGGCTACCGGACTGGTCAAACTGCTTGAAAGCGAACTGGCAAAAGCCTCGCTCTGGCTCACTTCCGCCAGCTTCCGGATCACTTCCAGCTCATGCAGCAGCGTTTCCAGCTGCGGCACCCCCCGCACTTGAAAGTTCCCATAGGTCGAAGTCACTCGGAAGGTATAGGCGAACTCCCGCACTTCCACCATCGGCGAAACCGTGTACGCCTCCGTTCGCAGCTTCACCTGGGGCGCCACGTCCCGAGCGAAAAGGATCGGCGGTCCTTCCGTCGGCTCCCGGACGCTAGCCAAGGAAGCGACGCCACCAAGGAGCAAGGAGGCAATCAGGGCAAAAATTCGGAACGGCAACATACAGAGGTGGAAACTGAGAAAACGGCAGAATCGGTTTAGTTCCTCGAATCTCATCGACGAATCCCGTCCAGCCACAATGACAAAAACGCCGTTCCCCCGAAAAGAGAAACGGCGTGAGTAAAAGGTTAGGTCGAAGCGCTTACTTGTACTGGTTCGACCCTTCGAGGATGATACCGCTTTCGTTGTGGTACATGCGGCTGAAGGTCACTCCGAGCAAGCCGTCGAGCTCCTCTTCGCTCGGGAAGAGGCCGATCGCCCGCTCCATCAACTCGGCTGCGTCCTCGCCTGCCGTCATGCGCATGGTGTTGGCGAGCGACTTGAAGACGGGCACCAAGCTCTTGAGGATCTCCTCGCCCCGCGAGTAGCTGAACAGCGTACCTGGCTTCACGTTCGCCTCGGCGATGAACGAGCGGAACTCGCTGCTGTTGGCCAAGGCAGCCTCGCCTTCCGGCAAATTCGTCAAGGTTGAGAAGATCCGGCTGGAGGTTTCCTCGGAACCGACTGCGAAAACAAGTTTCCCCTTGCCGTGGGCGATGGTGATAACGCCTTGGGTCGGGTCCGACGTGCGAATCCCAGAGAAGCCTTGCTCGTCCACGAGCTCCATGCCCGATTCGGGATTCTGCGCCATGCCCGCCATCATCGCCATGCCGGCCTGCAAGATTTCGGGGCGCGTGAAGTCCATCACCATGGCTTGGGAAGCTCGGGGCAAATCCACGCTGATCCCGTCGGGATTGTCCATGGTCACCACTTCCATCGGATACTCCAAAACATGGATACGCTTGCCGAAGGCCGACATCAAAGTCGGGATATCCGCCTGCAGCATCATCTGCAGCTGACCGTTTGCCATCGCCACCTGCTGCTCGACCTGCTCGGGAGGCATGAACTTCTTAGCCATGTCGATCGCGAAGGCGTAGAGCTTGTTCATGTCGAAGGAAGCGACCGTGTAAGCGTTCACATTGCTCGGCACCCACATCGGCGGCTGGAACTCGAAGAACTCGTTTTCCAGCAGCGTAGCGATGCCCGAGCGCGGAGCCGGCGCCCCTAGGAAAATAGTGGATCGCTCCTGCATATCCACGAAGCCGCTCCAGATGCCAAGCTTGGTGAACGCGTCGAACTCCATCATCTCGAAGGCTTGGCGGTTTTGCGGCGGCAGGAATCCAAACAAAGTCTTCACGTCTCCCAGTACCTCGAGGCGGGTCGGATAGTCCGGCCTTACGGCGCTCACTCCTGAATCGGCGTAGAAGGTGCTCAGGAAGTCGCCACCGCCCTCTTGCTGGGCCGCCAGAAAGCGACCGAGCGCCTCGAGCTCGGCATTCTCGAAAACCTTAGCCTCCTCCATGGAGGTAATCGGCTCCATCACGTTTCCGATCGCGAAGAAGAAGCGGTTCTCCAACTGGGCCACCAAAAAGGACGATCCGTCGGTAAGGTTCTTGATACGGGCTCCGGGACCGCCGGGAAGCTCGAGATCCGTACGCTCGATGTTCTCGTTTTCCGTAGAGCCTTCCAAGACCGCAGAAAAGGCGCGTTCCGCGACTCCGTCCCGCATCTCAGCCCAAACCAGGAAAGTCGGCATCGCCATGTGGTCGGGCACTTCCTGCTGCACCACCGCGGCGCCGAAGTGGCTCCCGACCATCTCGTAAAGGTCGTCCAGCTCCAAGCCAACTTCTCCGAGCTTGCTCAGGAAGTTCCCCTCCTCGTCCTCCGCCTCGATCAAGTCTTCGATGAAGTCCTTGTACTCGGCGATCTTCGCGTCGGAAAACAGGAGCCGTCCGAGCTTCGTGTTTTCCACGTATTGGTCGAGCGTCTCGGGAGAGTTGTCGAAACGGAACGCCGCAACGGTCTCGGCCGGCAGCGATTCGAAGGGGGAGCGGAGATCGGCCGCGTCGAGCGCTGCCGTGGCGGCTACGGAAACGATTCCGCAGAAGAGCTTACTTTGTATTTTCACTAGGGTTAGGTTGGGTTGAATCTGAATCGTCTTCCAATGACTTGCGGTAAGGCGGAGCCAAGTACTTGACCCCGTTTTGCGGGAAGGACGAATCGTAAAGGTAGGTTTCCTTGTTCTCCAGGAAGCTGATCAGCTCCTGCACCGGAATGCCGAAGGCCAGCCCCGCGAACATGGCATGCCCCGCGCAGGCCACGCCGATAACCTCGCCGCGCGAGTTGAAAAGCGGGCCGCCGGAATTACCGGGGTTGATCGCCGCGTCGGTCTGGATAAAGCGCAAGTAGCCGATGGAACGCGTGCGCGAAGATACGATGCCTTGGCTTACGGAACGCTCGAGTCCGAGCGGATTGCCGATCGCGAAAACCAGCGAACCTACGTCCACGCCGTCCCCTTCCGCCAGGACCACCGGCTCGATGGCGACCCCCTTGGCCTCCTCCTCGTCGATCTGCAGCAAAGCCAGATCGCGCACCGGATGCAGGGCCACGATGCGAACCTTCTTGAGCTCCTTGCGCTCGTAGCCGGACTCCGTCTTATTGAAAATGCTTACTGTGATCGCCGTCTCGCGCTCCACCACATGGTAGTTAGTAATCAAATACCCGGACTCGCTGATAAAGAAGCCGCTCCCCAATCCACTGGGCGTCTTGACCATAACCACCGAATCTCCGTAACGCTTGACGAGCTCGTTGACCGGAGCAGCCTTCAGGCGTCCCGTCGTGTAGAGACCATTGCCCAAGTCCGTCGATTCCGCCGGATCCTCGTCCGCCTTCTCGATGGTCAGCACTTGGTCCGCCGGGATCTTCAAGACCTCGAAACCGAGATCCAGCACTACGAAGTTGTCGTCTTTCTTGAGCACCTCCGCAACGATCTCCGTGCCGTTCTGGAACGTGAGACGGTCGAAGCCGACCGCGCAAAGGTGAGCTGACAAAAGGAATGATGCCGTGGCGACGGCTAGGCGTTTAATCATGGTTTGGGATCCCTTGCTAGGTAGATTAATATTCGGTCGTGGCTCGCTAAAACTAAGTCCTGAATGGAATCGCCGTCCAAATCCGCCGCGATCATGCGGTAAGGATTCACGCTGTTGCGATTTCCAGCGTCTTGGCCGTACGGATACTTGTCGTCGTCGTACACCTTCCAGGAAATGACCTCCTCGTAACCGTCGCCACTTTCTCCATACACGATGATATCGCGCTGGGCGTAGTCCACGGTTGCGATTTCGTCGATGCCGTCTCCATCGATATCCACGTCGAAAAGCGTGCCGAGCGTCTTCTTCTCATAGTCGCGACCCGCGTGCTCGTTCGGGTCGACCGCGGAACTGAGCACCAGCTGACGGGAGCGGCCGGGGCTGGGAACGTTGATCGCGTTGGAGCTGATCAGCGTCAATCCTAGCACAGAGTCCATCGAAAGGCTCATGGAGTACGGCACCATCTCTCGGCTAACCGTTTGGAAAATGCCGGACTTATCCATCTTCAGGTGGTGGATGTGCTCGCCGTCCGCCTCCAAGGCGTAGGCCTCGCGCTTCGAAACCGGAGCAAAGGAACGAATCGAGTAATCCCCCTCCAGCATGATCTGGTCGATCACCTCCAGCTTCTCGTCCAGCTTCTGCACCACTCCCCCTTCGGAGAGGTAAAGCGTATCCTCGTGCAGGCGAATGCGCCCGATCTCAGAACCCTTGAATCGCGACGTGGACAACACTGCCTTGCCATCCTCGCCCAAGGTGCAGAACGAGGTGGTCTTGGAGAACTTCTTCTTCACCAGCAGGCGCTCGCCGCCCAGCCAAACCGCGTTTTCGTAGTCGCCGTCGATTCCCTCGAAAACGATCTCGCGAGGCTCCTTCTCCTTGCTGTTCCAAATGGAGAGCACCAGTGACTTGCCCTTCTGCGTCACCCACCAGGTATCGGCCCCGAACTGGTCGAAGGAAAGGAGCTTCCAGTCGCCCGCCTCGATGCCAGCGTCGCCGAGACGCTTGGGGAACGTGAAACGGGCCCCGTCCCAATGGCTGCTATAAATCTGCCCTTCGTCCTCGACCTGGAAAAGCAAGGTCTTCGCCTTGTCCCCAACGGAACGGATCCTCTTGATGTTCTGCAAAACCGGATACGACTTGTCGAAGCTCCAAAACCCGTCCTTCTCGAAATAGACGTTCAGGATCGGCTTGCTGCGACCCAGCTCCACGATGCTCTTCTTGCCTTCGAGCTTGATCGAGGCCCAACCTCCCGCATCCGGCTGGGATAGCGGCAGCAAGTTACGCTTCCCGAACGGCGACTCCTCGCCTAGGCCGAGCTCGTAGAAGCTGATCGTGTTAGCTTGGTTCGCCCCCAGGAATGCGATCTTGGGCCCCGAGCTCGTCCGCAAGGTCCGGGCCACGTTGGTGTTGGTAATCTCCTCGGAGATGCTGACCGCAGGGCGAAACAGCTCCCCTTCCGCTTCGTACCAACGAATCGGGGCCGTCACCGTATTTCGCGCCTCCACGATGTCCAAATCGTCGTCTCCGTCCAAATCGAGGAACCACCAGCGGTTGCGCTCGATGTCGCGCTCGCGCGGCTGCATCCACACCACTTCGTCCGGCTTGCCGTAGTCGATCATCTGGATCCCGTCGCTCATGCTGACCAGGATCTGCAGGTCCTTCTTGAACTTGCGCACGATCACCGGCTGATGGGTGCTGAGCTCGGAATCGGCGATCTCCCACTCCTTGATCGGCTTCCACTCCTCCGCCTTGTTCTTCTTCAGCACGATGAGCTTGCGCGGATCCGTCTGCACCAAAAAGATCTCGTCCACGCCATCTCCCTCGATGTCGTAGACCGTCGCCACTTGCGGCAAGCGCGAGAGCGGCACTTCCACCTTCTCGAAGTCCTCCGCCATGGGCAGGTAGTTGGGGTTCTCTACGCTGGATAGATCCAAGCCATCCCCCTTGCCGACGTAACGATAGAAATCGAGGCGAGACTGACGGGTCTCCACTACCAGGAGGGAGTGGGCTCCGTCCTTCTTTTCCCGAATCGGCATCATTTTGTAGGCTCCGTTATCCGATTTGATAACGCGAAAGCCTTGCCATCCGGGGAATACGCTAGCCGACGCCACAGCGGCAGTCGCGAGAGCAACCAAGGTCAAAAGGGGCTTCATAAAACGAAATTTTCTCACAAGACGAAGTTCGCAGTAATGCGTAAGATCCCACGGGATTGGCCTAATGCAACCATCAAATCCGAGACTCTCAGGACCCTGCTGCGACCCGACACGCCCAGACTACGTTCCCAATCCCCCTCCAATTTAAGGAATTTCGCGACAACCGGCGGCCCTCCCATAAAAATCTCAGCAAAAAGCAGCAGGATCTATGCAAATCTCCGATTAAAATGGTACAATCAGACGAAACGAACAGCCGTTTCTCTTTTAGAAAGGAAAACACCGTACCATGCCCTTACTCCCCCTCTCCCCGCGCCGCCTCCTATGCTTCACCTTAAGCTTGGCGCTCACGGCGTTCTCGTTCGCCCAGGAGGAGGATGGCGAATGGTCGGAGTTCGACGCTTCCGTGGAGACCGTCTCCCCATCGGCCGAATACGAATCCCCCAGCGCGGTCTCAGCCGCCGTTGAAAACGTGCCTTTCCGCCGCCGCATCATGCGCGAGGACGTCACCATTCGCAGCAAGACCCTGCGCCTAGGTTCCGGCAAGAAGGTCCGCCTCGTCTACGGCATACCGAAGAAAGCGAAAAACGTGCCTGCCGTCTTCGTCCTGGACGTCGAAACCAACGCGCTCGCCAACGCCTCCAGCATTCGCAGCTTCGCGATGACCAAGAAGCAGCAGCGCGACTACCTGGAAGCCTCCTACCTGCTCCGCTCCCCCTTCGGCAGCAACATGCTCGGCAACGGCTTCGCGGTCGCCTACATCGTGGCGGACGACCTCGAAACCCTACGCTCCGCCCGGACCCCCGACTGGATCGGCATATTCGACCGCGTGCGCGACCTCAAGGCCGTCGACGGGAACAACGTCTTCCTCTTCTCCACCCGCGAGTATGCCAACCTCTCCGTCTACCTCACCTCCCGCTACAACTTCTCCGGCTTCATCCTCGAGGAGCCCGGCTACCTGCTATTCTCCAACAAGACCCACGAGGACGTCATCAAGAAGTCGGAACGGCTCAGCTCCGAAGAAATCTGGAGAAGCACCGACCCGACCCGCGAATTCGTCTACGAACAGGTGTTCAGCCGCATCAACACCCCCATCATGCTGATTCGCAACCCCGACTCCAACGGCTACGCCTTCAGCGAAAAGACCCTCATCTCCAAGCTCAACCAAACCCGCTCCTACTACGAAACCATCGAGGTCCGCGGCATCGGGCGAGACTTGACCGTTTTTGGCGGAAGCTCCGAAACCGGAGTCATCGACGTCACTCCCAAAGTCTCCTACTACGCGCCCACCGTCAGCAAGTGGGTCTCCGAAATTATCGCCTACATGCGCATAAATTCCTCCGTGGACCCCGTCGCCCTGCGCGACCCCTCCAACATGCGAAGCTGGAAGTAGGCAGCCGCGCTGCGACGAGCCCCCTAGCCACGCAGGCCAAACGTCCTCCACCGGACCTTTGGCCTTCCTTTTTGCAAGTCGTTCCGCGGCCTCGGGATTCGCTTAAAAATCCCCCGTTCGGCGCCGTCTTTTTCCCCCTGATTCTATTATAGCATTGCCACAGGGCGAAGAATCCATACGCGACTTCCTTTCCGCGAGCGCTTTCGCCGCCAAATTTTAAGGAATAAGACCATGGCAACAGACCTATCCAAGTACAGAAACATCGGTATCTTCGCCCACGTTGACGCGGGTAAGACCACCACAACTGAGCGTATTCTCAAGCTCACTGGCAAGATCCACAAGTTGGGCGAAGTTCACGAAGGTGAATCAACCATGGACTTCATGGAGCAGGAAGCCGAGCGCGGTATCACGATCCAGTCCGCGGCGACCACATGTTTCTGGCCAGGCAGCACCCAGCAGTACGAGCCACACCGCTTCAACATCATCGACACCCCAGGTCACGTTGACTTCACCATCGAAGTTTACCGTTCCCTCAAGGTCCTCGACGGCGGCATCGGCGTATTCTGCGGATCCGGCGGCGTTGAGCCACAGTCCGAAACCAACTGGCGCTACGCCAACGAGTCCGAAGTTGCCCGTATCATCTACGTCAACAAGCTCGACCGTATCGGCGCCGACTTCTTCCGCGTCGTCAAGCAAGTCGAGAACCGCCTCGGCGCTCGTCCGCTCGTCATGGTTCTCCCCATCGGCCGCGAAAGCGAACTCAAGGGAGTCGTCGACCTCCTCACCCGCAAGGCATGGGTTTGGGACGAATCCGGCGACCCATTGAGCTACACCATCGAAGACGTACCCGCCGACATGGTGGACGCCGTCGAAGAGTGGCGCGAAAAGCTCATCGAAACTGCCGTCGAGCAGGACGACGAGCTCATGGAAGGCTACCTCGAAGGTAACGAGCCGACCGTCGAACAGCTCAAGAAGTGCATCCGCAAGGGTACGATCAACCTCGACTTCTTCCCCACCTACTGCGGCTCTTCCTTCAAGAACAAGGGCGTACAGAACGTGCTCGACGGCGTCGTCGACTACCTCCCCAACCCGACCGAAGTTAAGCCACAGCCAGAAGTGGACGTCGAAGGTAATGAAACCGGCAAGGTCTGCGTGGTCGATCCTAAGCGTCCCGTCCGCGCCCTCGCGTTCAAGATCATGGACGACAAGTACGGCGCCCTGACCTTCTTCCGCATCTACTCCGGAACGATCTCCAAGGGCTCCTCCCTGCTCAACACTTTCACCGGCAAGACCGAGCGTATCGGCCGTATCGTCGAGATGCACGCGGACAGCCGTAACGAAGTCGATTCCTGCCAAGCGGGCGACATCGTAGCCTTCCTCGGCATGAAGACCGTCCAGACCGGTCACACCCTCGCCGACGAAAACGATCCTGCCACGCTCGAGCCAATGGTCTTCCCAGACCCCGTTATCTCGATCGCCATCACTCCAAAGGACAAGGCCAACGCTGAAAAGCTCGGCGTCGCCCTCGGAAAGATGGTTGCAGAAGACCCGTCCTTCCGCGTCGAAACCGACGAAGACTCCGGCGAAACCATCCTCAAGGGCATGGGCGAGCTTCACCTCGACATCAAGGTCGACATCCTCAAGCGCACCTACGGAGCCGAAGTGCTCGTCGGCAAGCCACAGGTTGCCTACCGCGAATCGATCACGACCCCGATCTCCGACAGCTACACGCACAAGAAGCAGTCCGGCGGTTCCGGTCAGTACGGTAAGATCGAGTACACCATCGAGCCAGGCGAGCCAGGTTCCGGCTTCCAGTTCGAATCCCAGGTTGTGGGCGGTAACGTTCCTAAGGAATTCTGGCCAGCCGTTGAAAAGGGCTTCAAGCAGTCCGTCGATCGCGGTGTCCTCGCCGGCTACCCAGTGGTCGACGTCAAGGTTGCCCTCACCGACGGTGGCTACCACCCAGTCGACTCCTCGGCAGTGGCTTTCGAAATCGCAGCCAAGGCCGCGTACCGCCAGTCCATGCCGAAGGCGAGCCCGCAGATCCTCGAGCCAATCATGAAGGTCGACGTCTTCGTCCAAGAAGAGAACATCGGCGACGTTATCGGCGACCTCAACCGCCGCCGCGGCATGATCAAGGAACAGGACTCCACTCCAACCGGCGTACAGATCAAGGCAGACGCTCCGCTTTCCGAAATGTTCGGTTACATCGGATCGCTCCGCACCATGACCTCCGGTCGCGGTCAGTTCTCCATGGAGTTCTCGCACTACGCTCCTTGCCCACGCAACGTTTCCGAGGAAGTCATCAAGGCTGCCCTCGAGCGCGAAGAGGCCAAGAAGAAGTAGTCACCGCTTCGATACAAAGCTTTCAAAGCAAACGCCCGGCTCTCACGAGCCGGGCGTTTTTCGTTGGCAAGCTACGCAAAGAAAAGGCCCTCGATCTTCGAGGGCCCGTATCGTTTAACGAAAGACCAAGGTCTGGATCGCTTGGCTAGGGATCGTAAGCCTATGCCGCTCCCCTTCCAGGCCTAGCTCGTAGGAAACCGGGCGATCGCCGGAGTTGAAGACCACCGCCACCACGCTACCGTCTTCGTTGATCGCAGCCGTGCTCATCAGCTCCTCGCTGGTCGTCTCGATCCCGATACGCTCCGCCCCAGGGCGAATGTAACGGGAGAAATGAGCCATCGCGTAATAGAGCGGCGTGTAAAAAACCGTCTGGGTTTCCCCATCGACGAGAACCGGAGCTCCGCAATAGTTCCCCACGTGGTTCGGACCTCCGCGAAAATCGAGAACCATGTTCCAGTCGATCCAACCATTCACCCAATGGTTCATGCAACCGATCATGTCGCGAACATAACGGTTAACCGGGACATACACCGGGTGATCCGCCTTCTGCTCCTCAGCCGCCCACATAGGGCCCCAATCGGTCGCTTCCTTTCTCCAATACCAGTCGCTCTCCAACCAAACGCCCAGCGGCTCGTCATCGCCTAGAGCATCGATACAGCCCTCGGACTGGATGATCTCGAAGTCGGGAAACTTCGCATGCACCGCGTCCAGAGTTTCCCCATAGTAGTCCACCGTGCTGGAATACCAGTGCACCGCCGTTCCGGCCACATACTGGGATGCCTCCTCATCGCCCAGAATCTCATCGGTCCACTCCTGCACGTGATTGCGATTCTGGTCGAAGATATACACCTTCGTATCCAATTCTTCGTCACGCAAAACGGGACCGAGGTGGTTCTTGATAAAACTGCCCATCTCCTCTGGACCAAAGTGCAAGCTTTCCCAGTTCGCATCGTTGCCCTCGGGTTCGTTCACCGGCGTCAGCCCCCAGATCTTCACCCCTTCCGCCTCGTAGGCTTTCAGATACTTCGCGATGTAGCGCGCAAAAGTCCTTTCGTGCTCCGGCTTCAACGATCCGCCAAACCAAGTCTCGTTGTCCTTCATCCAAGGCGGCGCCGTCCACGGGGAGGCAAGCAACTCGAACTGAGCTCCCCCCACCGCCTGGGCATCCTTGATCAAGGGCAACAGCAGCTTCCGGTCATGCTCGATCGTAAAATGCTCCAGATCGACATCGCCCGCAACGGGAGCGTAGCTGTAGCTGCCCAAGGAAAAGTCGCAGCTTCCGATGTGCGTCCGCATCAAGGAATACCCCGCTCCCTCAGGACTGAAGTAGGCGGACAATACTTCCGCCCGCTTTTCAGCCGGAAGCTGAGACAGAGCAAAGGCGGCGCTCTCCGTAAACGCCCCGCCGAAGCCCCGCATGCGTTGATAGCGGGCTTCGGGATCGAGACGGATCTCCAACGCGGCCGGCGCATCGCTGCGCAGGCTTTCGGCGGAACGCAAAGTCATGCTGTCGCCCGCTCGAGACGTCTGGTAGATTTCCAAGGAGCGGTCCGCAGCATCGGCTCGAACCGATCCCAAAGCGAAGGCTGCGCTCGCAAGCGCCAGCAACAGCCGGCTTCTATTTGCTCGTAGAATAGTCATTGTGTTTGGCATAGGGTTTTTGAGGGAATCGACACCAGCACCTGCGCAACGGCTCCGGTTCGAGAAAAGAGGCTCGCAGACTCTTCCACGCTGAGCTCCAGCTTCGAACGCTGCGTCACGCGGCCATCCGAGAGCGTCAGGCTCACTCCCGCCTCCTCCGCGATCCGAAAGACAAAGGGCGTCTGGCAATAGGTGAACGCCAAGGTACCTGCCTCCAATTCGACAGACTGAACGCCTCCAGCGACATCGATATACTCAAACGTATCCACATCCTGAATAAACTCGGACTCCTTCAGCAACTTAGGATCGAAACGTATCCGCCCTTCCGATACTCGAACGCCAAGCTCACCCCAGCGCGAAAGGATATCTTCCTTCACCTGTCCCGTCATCCCCGGTTGCTGAGCGCCCATATGCTTCGGCGTATGCGAGTAGGCATCGATTGGGAACGCTCCGTAGGCCGCCGGCGACTTGTCGAAACCTAAGCCACTCAAACACTCGAAGTAGTGGCCGACCAAGGACTCGTAGGCCGCCTTCCCCTCCGCCTTCAGGCAATTCTCCTGAATCGCCAACACCAGCTTCGAGACCATGTGCCAATAGACGCTGCCCAGACCTTCGTACGCGAAGAAGGTACCGGAGCGACCGGTAAAGCTTCGATGGTCGAAAGTCTCCTCGAACAACTCCAAAACCTCGCGTACCCTTTCCTCGTTCCCCAAGATTTCGTAGTCCGCAGCCAAGCGCCCTAGGGCCAACTCGACATCGCCCGCGTTCTTGAACGAGCCATTGAAGCGAAAGACGCCGCGACTATCCTGGGCGATAATCCTCTCGTCACCGCTAGCCAACATCGCCTGCAGCGCCGCGCAGCGCTCCACCTTCTCGGAAGACACTCGATTCTTTTCCAGGAATCGCGGCAGATCCTTGTCTGGATACAGCATGTAGCTCTGCACGTCCTCTCGGTAGAGTCGGCTCCGCCGCAAGCCATCCAGCAATTCCACAGCCGCTTCAGGCGCCAATCGATTGGAGCTCAACGCAGCCACCTGCCCTTCCAGCATCTCTGGCAAGCGGCCAATCTCGACAGCCTCCGCTCCGCTGGGACGCAACAAATTGTAGGAATGGTACATCGCGTCGGAACGGCGATTCGAATCGATCGAATGCCCGACGAACCGTTCCGCTCGCTTCAAGAAGCCGCGCAAAACGTCTAGCTTCAATTCTACCCGCGAAACGCCTAGCCGACCTCCGTATACAGATTCCCGATACGCTTCGCCGGACTCCCCGAGAGCCTCCAACAATTGGTAACGCGTCTCGGCATCCGTCCCCTTTTCCAGAACCGGTTCGAAACGCTCGAAGATCCCATCCAGCTCCACCAAAAAGGTCGCCACCTTTTCATCGACGTTCAGCTCTCGCTCAGCAGGGATCGCATCCACGAGGGGCGCCAAAAACTCGAGGTAACGATTCACATAACAAAGCGTCACCACCGAAACTCCGTAGCCCACCAGCGCATTGTTCGCATCATTCCACTCCGGCCGCTGCGTATTCATCCAAATACCACCGTCGAGGACGAAATTCGACAGCTTCGCCAACAGCGGAGAAAGCAGTTTCTCCATCAAATTCGCCCGCACGATTTCCCCTTCGTCGTTTCGCAAGAGCTTGCCGTCCGCTCCGATCTTTCCCTCTCGCTCGCCTAAGACTTCGGAGGCTGCATCGTCGTAGAAAACGGTTTGGCGAGGATCCTTCCAGATCGAAGCAAAGCCACGAATGCGATACGGCACGTGAGCATAGACAAAGAGTTCCTTATCGCAAAGTTCCACCAGTGCCGCAGGAGCGTGCCGGTGCAACGCTTCGAGCAGTTTGAGAAGGTAGATGACCTGATGGTCTCCCCAATACCCGATATTCGACCACGGCTCATTCGGATCCAAGGTTTCCCAATCGAACCCATCCCTCGTCACCCGGTAGGGATTGTAGCCGTCAGCCGTAGTCGCATTCAGGAAACGGAAGATCATTCCTGTCAGGTATTCTGGATACGCATACCCCAAGGGTTCCCAGTTTTGGAAGATATCGCGCCAGTTACCCTGATAGGCCAAGACTGGATTTCCTTCCTCGTCCTGCGTCTCGATGGAAAACTTGTTCCAAGGGCGGCTTGGATCGCCGTGACGCCTGCTGAACGAAAGCGGAAGGTACTCGCAGGCCAAGCGAAACAAGTCTGGATCTTGCCGCCCCTCGGCCCACTCCACAAGATCGCCGCGGCTAACGCTGGCTCCGAGCACCGTTTCTAGGGACGCGTACTTCTCTCCCAACGGCTTGTTCCAAGACCCGAGGTACCGACAGAAGTCAGCAACCGAAATCCTGTAGCCGTCGTTGAAGACTCCGCCTCTCATAACGTTGAACAAGGTGTTGGAACGGTGCCGGGCGTCTCGAATGGGATTGGCCGTAAGCTGCAGTCCGTCGCTGGCGCCCACCTTCGAACGCAAGAGTCGCTGGTTTTCGAGAAAATCCTTCCTCAGTTCCTCAGCCAGGCTCGGGGCGCCGTTCAAGGTTTCGCGCAAGCGCTCGATCTGCCCGGCATCCTGCTCGATTTCCGCAGCCATCCACCATTGCCTCTCTTCGTTTCCAGCCAACTGGAAGGAGGATTCCACGAAGTAGGAACAGCGCTCTCCTCGCGTCTCCTCCTCGGCTACGAGCGCCTCCCCTTTGCGAAACGCCTCCAACTGCCTCGAGCAAAGCAACACGCAGTCACGGTCAATTCCCGTTGACCACGCCACGCTGGCCTTCAGCCCCTCGCTCGGCTCCGCTCTATCGGTAGGAATCGAGCTGAGATAATAAATTCCCAGCCCTTCTTCCGGCAGCAATTCGTTCTTCTTGTACGCGTCGGCCAGATTGCTGAAGTGGCTAACGAAATTCTGGTCGAGGCCATAAGGTACCAAATTTTGGATACCATCGAGAACGCGCACCGTGACCGGCTCCTCCGAAAGTCGCTCCAGCGACGCCTGGCGAATGAACCCGTACTGCTCCCCCATCATCCAAGAATAGCGAAAACGCAGGCCCAGCTCCGAATCCTCCTCCTCGAAGACCACCCGATTGCCGTCGATGCTCTTGTAGAGGTTGCGGCATCGCGCCGTACCACGAATTTCACTACGAAACGGTTCCCATAAGACCGCCCCCACCCCAATATCGACCCAAAGCAAGGTACAGCTCCCGACCGTCCGGAAGGACTCGAACAACTTGTCCTGCGTGCAATAAGGGAAAAGCGCGTGGTCCGCGTTCCGACGGCCCGCCGTGAGAGCGCCGTTGCTGGCGGCGAACATCCAGTGGTTCGTACCGCTTACCACATTCATCAGAAACGGATCCATGCGATCCACCTCCGCAATCCGGTAAAACGGTTCTCCTTCGATGACAACGAAACCGCTCTCCTCCGCGGCTCCCTGCGTTCCTTCGCGCTTACGCGCCTTCGATACGGGGTAATCTAACTGCATAGTCTTGGGTCTCCGAGGGTTCCCGCCGCGAGAACCACTCCCGTAGCGAGCTAGGGAATATACGAAACCATTAGGTGCACTTTAATGCAATCATATTTTCGTTCAGTTTAGGCTTCTACGCATGCAGGTTCCTCATTATCCGAGAGTTAGGCTCGCCAAATTTTATGCGATCGCCTGGGACTGGACCTGAATTCGCTCCAGCTTTCGACAGCATTCCCCGCTCGCCTAGGGACAAACCGGCGGGTGAAGAGACTGCCAACGTTAGCCCGATATCCCACAGCCCGTTCCGTTAAACGTAGTCGCCCTCTCACTACACGAAAAAGCGCCCGGCTCTCATAAGCTGGGCGCTTCGACTAGTGAAAAGAATTAGCCTGGAAGCCGGCGTTTCGCCTGCCTACAGCGAGGCGAGATTGACCGTGAACTGGGAGCGGCCCACGAGGCCCAACTCTATCCTACGCAGCGTTTCCACATTGTTGGTCGAAGAGACGATGCCGATCGCGCCTTCATTGGTTTCGATGAACTTAACCAGGTCTTCCATGCTGGAAAACATCTTAGGCATCTTGCCTCTGCCACTGAAAGCGATCCGCTGCCAGTGGTTCTTGAACTTGTTGGTCGTCATTCCAGAATAGCGGGACAGCGCGTCGTCCACGCTCGGGTCAGACTTCAAGATAGCGATCACTACCTCAGAGCCCGAGCTCCAAAATTTCTCCTTCCCGATCAACATCAGCTTGAGCGACTCCTTGTCGATCTGCTCATCGTTGCGAGGATTCGCCACAACTTCGGTGGCGACTGCGTTCGACGCGAAGCTGCAACCCAGTGCCGCACAGGCGAGAACGCTTAGAAAGTTTCGTAATTTCATGTCCGTTCTAAAGGTTTCAGTTTAAAAGAAAAAGGTGCTCTTCGCCGCGAACAAGGTCCAGTTTCGTTCTGACCGGATCGGGTTCTGGTTGAACTCGTTGAAGAGCCGGCTCGTCCCGAAAAGGGAGTGGACCTCCGTTTTCAAGGTCCAGAAATCGGTCACGTCGTACCTTAGCGACAGCTGCATGTCCTCGGTCACGGAATCGGGCCCGCCCGACGACAACAAACCGCCGCCGTTCTCTTCCGAATAGGTAACAGCCGCTTCGAAACGGCCGAGTCGCCGCGCCAGGCTGGCGTACCAAGTTCTCGCCTTGGACTTGCCCGGCCCACCGGATACCACGGTACCGGCTATCGAGCTAACGGCGTCGTAACTCGTCGTCGATTCCGCGTATTCGCTGGTTAAATTCCACTCGCCCACGAAGTATTCCAAAGACAGCTGCTCGATCTTCAAGGTGAAGTCGCTGAACTCGCTTCTCAGCGGCAAGCCTGCAAAGTAGGGGTTCGGATGGTACGCCGAAATGGAACCCGTGATCGCCGCTTCGACTTCTGACATTTCCGTCACGCCAAAGCCGATTCGCAGGCCGTCAATTCCAGGGCTCAACCAAAGCTGGGCTCCTCGATTGTCCGCTGCCTCGATATACTCGACCGCAAGGTTATCCGCAGCCTGCGACATCGCCGTCAAGGCCACTCCGCCCACGCCGCCATCCGGCTCGAGCTCGACCACGCCCCCATAGACCACATAGTCCAGGTAAGCGTCGTTCCAAAGATCTATATTGCCGTAAAGGGAGGCGCCGTCCAGTGCCGCGCTGATATCACGGAATCTTTGGTCGTACATGCCGATAGGCAGCAGGATGCTCGTGCGCGACAGGTCGATATCCTGCACATGGGTGTAGATCCCCTGCTCGCGCTTCACCCTTCCGAAACGTACGCCAAACTCGCGCTTCACGTTATAGTCCAGGAACAGGTAATCCACCATGGGATCGTAGTTCCCGTACGGACCGAGCTCGAACGCGAAAATCTGACCGTTCACCGTTAGACGGTCTTTCGGCGTCCAGGACGCATTGAGGCCGAGTTCGGAAAAAGCGGTCGTTCCACCCTCGGTGTCAGCAGGGTAGTTGTAGTGGGAGCTTTCCAAGTACCCCGTACTCACGAAGCCGCTCAAGCGGAGATCTGACTTCAGACCGCTCGACCAAACACTGGACGCAAGGAGCAAGCTGATTGCTGGTAAGGTAGCTTTTTTAAAGTTCATTTTACGGATCAATCGATAGTAAACTCGAAGGTAAGGCAGTTCTGCTATCGGTCTCCTCCACCGAAAATGAAGCGAATCTTTTATTCCTCTTTCAAAAAGAAGTAAGGGAAACCCGCTCTAAATACGCGATTTGTAATATTCAGGGTAAAAATTAGATAAAGTGGGACGATAAATAAGATCTCCTTTATCACATCCGTGCAGATCGCCAAGAGACTCAGAATCGTTCCCACTCTGATCCTACTCCTGTTCACCCCGCATTCCAGCTGGGCGTTCAACGGAGTTGGGAAGCCGATCGTCGCCCGCATCCCAGCCGAAAGCATCTACGGAACCAACGAGTACCTCGCTCTCGAGGAAGACACCGCCGGTCGCCTCTACGCCATATTCGAAGACGCGGTCGTATTCTCCAACGGCGAGAAATGGCACCCCGTCGGAAGCGTACCTCCCGGCAAGATAAGCGGCACCCTCTTCGTCGATCCCCACCTCCTCTACATTGGCACCGATGACGACTTCGGCAGAATCGACACCCACCCGGACAACGCCTTCCAGTACCAATCGCTCGCGCCCCTGTTCGCTGCTCATGCACCGGACGCCGCCGGCTGGTCGCCCCAGCTCGTAGATGAGAGCGGACGCATCGTCGCTCTGGCCTCCACCGGCGAAGTCGCCCGCTTGGGAACGGACGATTCGCTCGAAATTTGGCCAACCGACGGCAAGCAGATCCATAGCCTGATCACCTTCCAAGAGCGCCTCTACGCGTTCACCGCTGACGAGAAAATTGCGGAATTGAGCAGCGACGGCACCCTCGAATGGCTAGCTTGCGAAGGTCTGCCCTACGCCATCGATTCGCAGCTTCACCTTCCCGACGGCGACCTGCTCCTATCCGTTCCCCACGCCGGCCTCTATCGCTGGGACGCCCAGGACCTTAGGGCCTTCCCCGTCAATTCCCTCCTCAAGGACATTGCCCACGAGGTGAAAAATGTCACCCGGATCGATGCCAACCGGATCGCGGCCATCACCCGCAACAACGGATTAGCCGTATTCACTACGGAAGGACACTTCGAATACGCCGTCACCGAACTCGCCAACATCCAAAGCAAAAGCATCCAGCGCATCTACCTGGCCAACGACAGTTCCCTTTGGGTTGCCCATAGCTCAGGCCTCTTCCGGGTCGACCTCAACTCCAAGCTCTCCTTGTTCGACCATCGCCACGGACTCGAAGGAGCCCCTATCCAGATCGAAAAGCACCAAGGCAGCACCTACTTCGGAACCCAATCCGGACTCTACCAATACCACTCGAACTCCGCCAACATCAGCAATACCTTCGAGCTGGTAGGCTCCATCGAACGAATCCACCAGCTCCTCCCCGTTCCCGACGGCCTGATCGTCGCCGGGAAGGCAGGCATCCGCCTCGTCAAGAGCAAGCGAAGCGCTCCCCTAAGCGCCACTCCTACCCAACGCCTCATCCCTTCCCAAAGCGATCCGGAACGCATATACACACTCTCCCAAAGCCACCTCTGGCTCCTGCAAAAAGCCAACAAAGGTTCCTTTCTCCACGCCCCGATAACCGAGCTCCAAACCCTCCGCTTCACTACGCTGGAGCAGGACAAGTTCGATAACCTCTGGTTCATCGACGACCAAAGACGCGTGGGACGGATCGAAACGAGCGACCCCGCGTATCCGGTCCACTACTACACCACCGTCGAACAAGAGACTCGGCTCCTCATCGTCGGAGCCGAAGTCGTCCTGCTCAATTCCCAAAACACCTTCAAAGCCTTCGATTCGGAAACCAAGACCTTCCAGCCCAAGGACGACTGGGACCTCCTCTCCGACAGCGCCTTCCTCTCATCCTTCACAACCCTCGTAGCGGACTCCGACTACAACCTCTGGGTCAACAAAGACGCCGTTTCCGGAACCCTAGCCCCATTGCCTCCCGGAGAATACTTCAAAGGACTCAAGAACCTCGCCCACGGCTCCCACTACAAAGCCACCACCTTCGCAGTGGACGAACAAGAGCTGTGGATCGCCAACCCCTCCGGCGCCATCCTGACCAACATCTCCTACGACCCGCCTGAAATCCGCGAAGTCGATACCCGCATTACCAATATCCTAAACTTGGATACAGGCTCCAAAATTGTGGCCGACGCGAAAAGGAACGCGAACGCTGACTCCCCCCTGAAGCTCCCCTACCAAAGCCGCTCGCTCCGCTTCGAGTTCACGCTGGAAAACTACGAGACGCCCCACCTGAACCAGTACCAAGTTCACCTGGAAGGCTACCAAAACGACTGGGGAAAATTCACGCGGGCCAACTACAAAGAGTATCCAAACCTTCCGCCGGGCAACTACACCTTCAAAGTCGTCGGCATGAACGACTACGGCGAAAGCGGCGAAATAGAGTCCTTCGCGTTCAGCATCTCTCCCCCACTCTACGCCAACGCCTACGCCTACGCCCTCTACCTCGCTAGCCTCGGTTTCGCCGTCTCCATGCTCTTCCGGCTACGCAGCCGCAAGCTGCGCGAAAGCAACCTCGAGCTCGCCCGCATCGTCGAAGCCAGAACCGCCGAGGTCGAAAAGCAGGCCAAGGACCTAAGCCAGAAAAACCGGATGCTCGAGGAATCCCTCAACGAATCCGTCACCCTCGCCCGCCAAGCCCAAGCAGCCGACAACGCCAAGTCCGAGTTCCTCGCGAACATGTCGCACGAGATCCGAACCCCTATGAATGGCATCCTCGGCATGTGCAGCATGCTGCAGGATACCCAGCTCGACGACGACCAAAGCTCCTTCCTCAACACCATCCAAAATTCCAGCGAGTCCCTGCTCACCATCATCAACGACATCCTCGACTACTCGAAAATCGAGGCCGGAAAACTTGAGATCGAGGAACTCCCCTTCTGCCTCCGAAACTGCGTCGAGGAAATCGTCGAACTGCTCAGCCACTCCACCCGCGAAAAAGGCATCGAGCTCCAATACCGCATCCATCCCGACATCGACACCACGCGCATCGGCGACCCCACCCGCATCCGCCAAATTCTCGTAAACCTCTCCGGCAACGCGATCAAGTTCACCGAAAAAGGCTCCGTCCGCATCGACCTCGACTCCGCTGGCGACGACCTCATCCGCTTCCGCATCACCGACACCGGCATCGGGATTCCCAAAGAAAAGCTCGGAAACCTCTTCAAGGCCTTCACCCAAGTCGACGCTTCCACCGCCCGCCGCTACGGAGGTACCGGACTCGGACTCTCCATCTCGAAAAGCCTCGTCCAGCGCATGGGCGGAGAAATTGGAGCCGAAAGCGAAGAGGGCAAAGGAAGCTGCTTCCACTTCACCATCCACTGCCCGCCCGCGCCCGCCAACAGCCCGAGCCAGCCGCTCCCCAGCTTTCCCGCCAGCACCGAAGCCCTGCTCATCCATCCCTCCGCCTCCGAAACCGAGATCCTGGCCGAACTCGCCCGGGCGAACAACATTCAGCTTCGTTCCGCCAGCACCCTCGAAGACGCCCTGCATATCCTCGAGAAACGCGCCCTTCCCTTCGACTTCATCTGGGCCCTCCATCCCATGGGCAACACCGACGGCCCCACCCTCGCGGAGAAAGTCCGGACCCACCCCCTCTCCGCCCACACTCCCGTCATCCTCTTCGCGCACGAAACCGGCTCCGACCCACTCATCGCATTTCGAAAAACCAAACGCAACGACTGTATCCAGATCCCCATACGCCAAAGCCTGCTTCTCAAGGCCAGCCACAACTCGATACAAGCGCACGTCGAAACCCCAGTTCCCCAAAAGTCGCAATCCAAGACGCCAGAAGCGAACCACCAGATCCGCATCCTCCTCGTCGACGACAATCCCATCAACATCAAGGTCGCCAAGCACGCCCTCAAGAAAATTGGGTACACCGGCGACACCGCCTGCAACGGAATCGAAGCCCTCGAAGCGATGCAAAAGGCCAACTACGACATCATTCTCATGGACGCCCAGATGCCGGAAATGGACGGATTCGAGGCCACGCGACGCATCCGCGAAGACTTCCCCCTCCATCGACAGCCGCGCATCATCGCCATGACCGCAGGCGCAACCGAACTCGATCGCAAGAAATGCAACGACTCCGGCATGAACGGATTCGTCAGCAAACCCATCAAACTCGACACCCTAAAGCAAGCGATCGAAACCGAGCTCGCCTTCCTCGACAAAAACTAAGCTCGCAACAGAGCGACGCCCGCGCGGCCCCCATTTTCCGAGACAGACGGCCCGCTTTCTCTTCGACAAGCCCCTCCCGATCTGGAATCTTCCCCCGATTCCATGTACAAACGCACCATCCTCGTCACCTGTCCTAAAGCTTGCGCCGAATACTTAGCCGAAGAGCTAAAGTCCCTCGGCTACGAGCCCACTTCCCTCGTCTCCAACGGCGTTTTCATCTCCGGCACCTACGAAGACTGCATCCGCCTAAACCTCACCCTGCGCACCGGCCTGCGCGTGCTCTGGGAAGTCGACAACTTCACCGCCCGCGACGGCGAGGACCTCTACCACCAAGCCGTGCGCATGCCCTGGGAAGAATGGATCCCCGCCGAGGACGCCTATATCTCCATCGTCTCCTCCGTTCGCAACGAAACCGTCGTCAATACCAACTTCCCCAACCTCCGCCTCAAGGACGCCATCGTGGACCGCATGCGCGAAGTCACCGGCGACCGCCCCAACTCCGGCAACGAGCGCGACCGCGGCGTCATCTTCCTCTACTGGCACGAAGAAGAAGTCTGCATCTACCTCGACACCTCCGGCATCCCCATCTCCAACCGCGCCTACCGCGCCATGCCCGGAGCCGCCCCCATGCGCGAAAACCTCGCCGCATCCGTCATCGCCGCTACCCGTTGGGACAAGGCCTCCCCCTTCCTCAACCCCATGTGCGGATCCGGCACCCTCGCCATCGAAGCCGCCCTCCTCGCATCCGGCGTACCCGGACAACAACTACGCCACGAATTCGCCTTCCAACACTTTAAGCCCTTCGACAACGCGCGCTACCAGGAAATCCGAGCCGAAGTCCGCAAACGCGTGCCCGACTCCCTCCCTTTCCCCATCATCGCCTCCGACATCGACCGCCAAGCCATCCGCGCCGCCGAGACCAACGCCAAGAAAGCCGGCGTCGCCCACCTCATCGACTTCCGCGTCTGCGACTTCCGCGAAGCCCCCATCCCCGAAGAATCCGGTACTATCGTATTGAATCCTGAATACGGCGAACGACTCGGAGAGCAACGCCAGCTCGAAGCCACCTACAAGGCCATCGGCGACCTCTTCAAACAAAAGTGCCCCGGCTACTGGGGCTACATCTTCACCGGCAACAAGACCCTCGGCAAACGCGTCGGCCTCAAGACCAAACGCAAGATAGAGTTCTACAACGGCCCCATCGAGTGCCGACTCCTCGAGTACGAACTCTACGGCGGCACCCGCAACCCCAAGTACCAGTAAACCGTTCAGGAGGGACCGGTGAACCTGTCGTTCACTCGGTACCACCCGGTCCGCTTGCGCGATCCAGCCCCCATGCAAGACCTCCTCTCCTACCAACGCGAAGCCTGGAACCGGCAATCCAAAACAGGCAGTCCTTGGTGCCAGCCAGTGAGCAGCGAACAAATAGCGGCCGCCCAAGTCGGCGACTGGAGCGTCATCCTCACGCCTAACAAGAAGGTGCCCGCCAAGTGGTTCGGCGAGCTCGCCGACAAAGACGTTCTCTGCCTCGCCTCCGGCGGAGGCCAACAAGCGCCCATCCTCGCCGCCGCTGGAGCGCGGGTTACCAGCTTCGACAACTCCGACGAACAACTCGCCAAGGACGCGTTCGTGGCAGAACGCGACGGAATCGCAATCCGCACCCTGCAAGGCGACATGGCCGACCTATCCGCATTCGCCGACAATTCCTTCGACCTCATCTTCCACCCCGTCTCCAACGTATTCGTCTCAGAAATACGCCCCGTCTGGAATGAATGCTATCGCGTCCTGCGCCACGGAGGCCGCCTGCTCGCCGGCTTCATGAATCCCGTATTCTTCCTCTTCGACCACGAAGACGCCGCTCGCGACGGCAAGCTTGAGGTTAAGTACAAACTGCCCTTCGCCGACCTGCACAGCCTCCCGCCAGCCAAGCTCGCCGACATCCAAGCCAAAGGATACGCCTACGAATTCAGCCACAGCTTAGAAGAGCAAATCGGCGGCCAAACCAACGCTGGTTTCCTCATAGCCGACCTCTACGAGGACAATTGGAACGACCAAGCGAGCCCGCTCAACAAATACTCCCCCAT
The DNA here is from genome assembly GCF_031127875.1 of Pelagicoccus sp. SDUM812005. Classification (GTDB taxonomy): domain Bacteria; phylum Verrucomicrobiota; class Verrucomicrobiia; order Opitutales; family Opitutaceae; genus Pelagicoccus. The sequence goes on from NZ_JARXIA010000013.1 coordinate 82,710, forward strand.
GTACATCGCCACCCTTGCCCGCAAGCTCGAGACAAGCTCTTCCTAAGCGCCGAAACGGTACCGAATTGAAACCCCAATTCGGTATCCAAAAAATATCGACGCCAATCTATTCGCCTTTCTTGCGATTGGCTTCTTCGCGTTCCTCCAGATTCATCTCGCGCCACTGCTCGCGCTCGAGCACAGTCGCACCGATGTGCTTGCGTCCGAGCGCTTTGCTGATTTCCACCTGCTTCTGGCGCTCCGCAGCGCGGATCCGTTGCTCCTCCGTCTGCGTATCGAAACAATGGGGACAGCTAATCCCCTCCACGTACTTTTCCGACTGGGTCTCCTCCTCCGTCAGGGCATGACGGCTAGCTCCTTCCTCACGTATTCCGGAAACTCGCGAAACGACTTCGTGTTCGGATCCAGAGCCCCCTTGAAGGTCCCGATCTCGTACTCGTAGTCGTTGCGGGTATCGATCAGGATCACGTCCGGATCCGGGATGAGCTCGTTACACTTTTCGGGCGGCACATACTCGCCCACTTGGGTATGATCCGAGGACATACCCTGTTCAACTCTTACGGCAGTTTCGGCCTCTCGAGGGTGGGTATGCTATCTAACAGATTCTTCTTCATATCGAACTCAAGACGACGGTCGTTAACCTCCGGATTGAAGTACAGCCCATCAAAGTACAGGTAACTACCATCGGGATGGTAGCCGTAGAATCCGATGTCTCCATAAATTTTTGCGTAGTTCGCCTTCTCCACGCGACCCTCTTCGTCCAGTTCAGTACGGATTCTGAGTACATAGTTTGCATCACTTCTCTTTTCTCCGCTGGTGCTCCAGGCCTCGTTGAACTCATCGTCCACGGTCTTGATACGTGAACTGCTCCAACTCTTTTCTCGAATATAGCCCTCCGTAGGGGCCAACTGCGGTGAACGAAGAAAACTGCCGGAACCCTGATCGGCTTGGAACTCCCAAACACCGTCGCCTTCATTCGGAAAAGACATAATAAGCAGCGCGCTTCGGTCATCGGGACCTTCGTAGTGTCCCCGCATCTCGAAGAACACGTCGGCAGACTTTCCACCGCCATAAGGTGCCACCCAGTCCATAAGCATCAAGTCGAAGCCAACGCGCGCTTCCATTTCAAGCAGAGTAACTTCAAAATTTGCTCGTACGTACATAGCGACTGGATCCTCGATCTCCTTGAGGACCAACTCGACCTGCGGGTCGTTTGGCGACATCTTCTGGCCATCGACGTGTGCGTAGGCCAAAGCCTCCTCACGGCTCTTATAGTATCCGTCCTTCTCCGCAGACACAAAAACCTCGTAATAAGCAATTCCCGTGAAGCGAAATAGACCTTCCGAATCAGTCAGACCTTCTCCCGTAACATATTTGTCTCCACGAAGCGGAGAATAGGTCACACCAACCATCGCTCCTTGGATACCTTCTCCATTCTCATCAACAACCCTCACTGTCGTAGTCGTCGAACGGGCCTCGTACGCCGACGAGCAATACGCGAGGGACGCGAACAAAGCCAAGGCAACCAAAATTCTACTAGTCATCATCAGGATCTCCTTCTTCTACTAGTTTCTTAAAGCCCATATACATATGCATAAGCAATTGTCTTCAAATCGCGAGGCCTCCCTTCCGAATCGGAGCCTCTAACAGAAGGCCAACCATTTCGTTATCCGGAAAGGCTTAAACAGTGGACGCTCTCGGAGCCGAGAACTACTATTCCTTCCGTGTTCGACCTTCCCTATCGCTCGAGACGCGCGATCCGCCATCCTAGACCTCGGCGGCGCCACCATCGCTTTCCACCTCGTTTCGGGACGCTCCAACATGGCCGAGATCAGAGTGCTGGACCACAAGCTTCACAAAAGTCGCCGAGGAGAGCCCCATAATCACTCGTGGCATGCGCAACGTCTTCAAAGACAACGGCATGTCATTCGAAACGCCAGAACAGCAAAATCAGGCACGCCAGAACTAAAGAGCAGGAAGCGCAGTCCGCTGCATCGCTTGCTACTCCTCGCCGCGCTTCTCGTTCGCCTTTTTGCGCTCCTCCAGCTTCATCTCGCGCCATTGCTCGCGCTCGAGCACAGTCGCGCCGATGTGCTTGCGCCCAAGCGCCTTGCTAATTTCCACCTGCTTCTGGCGCTCCGCAGCGCGGATCCGTTGCTCCTCCGTCAGCGTATCGAAACAATGGGGACAGCTAATCCCCTCCACGTACTTTTCCGACTGGGTCTCCTCTTCCGTCAGGGCATGACGGCAGGCCCGGCACATTTCGTAGTCGCCCTTCTGCAGCGAGTGATCCACCGCAACCCGGTTGTCGAAAACGAAACAATCGCCCTCCCATAAGCTCTCCTTGGGATCAACCTTTTCGAGGTAGTTCAGGATGCCGCCTTCGAGGTGGTAAACCTTCTCGAATCCCTCCTTCAAAAGGTAGGAGGTCGACTTCTCGCAGCGGATGCCACCCGTACAGAACATCGCCACCTTCTTGTCCTTCTTGTCGGCCAGCTCCTTCTTCACGTATTCCGGAAATTCGCGAAACGACTTCGTGTTCGGATCCAGAGCCCCCTTGAAAGTCCCGATCTCGTACTCGTAGTCGTTGCGGGTATCGATCAGGATCACGTCCGGATCCGAGATGAGCTCGTTCCACTTTTCGGGCGGCACGTACTCGCCCACCTGATCGTTGGGATTCACCTCCGGCAGGCCAAGCCGCACGATCTCTTTCTTAAGGCGAACCTTCATACGATAGAAGGGGCATTCGTCCGCCCACGAACGCTTCACGGTAAGCGCGCCGATCGCCGGATCGTTTTGCAAGTAATCGAGCACCGCTTCCACTCCCGCTTCCGGTCCCGCCATCGTCGAATTGATTCCCTCATGAGCGAGCAGGATCGTACCCTTCACCCCGTTGCGCTCGCAAACCTCCAGCAGCGGCTGCTTGCGGGCTTCGAAATCGGGCAGATCAACGAACTTGTAGTAAGCGACGACCAGTGACTTTTCCGTACTCATGCTGGCGGGATAGCTCCAAGCTCCAAAAAGTCGAGATTTCATCCTAAACTTGAAACCGTTCTCCCCTCGCGATCGTGTACAGGAAACCATCAGCTGAAAAAACGCGCTTCCACTGAGCCGCCGAGTACTCTTTAACCGACCTCCTATGATTTCCACAGCCGATACAATTCCATCGAGCGCCCGAACCCAATTCGCCTCCATCGCCGCCGCCTGCCTTCTGGCAGCCGCGCCCGCTCTGGCTCAAAATTCGATCGCCCCAGGCGACGAAGCCCTTCGCCATCACCTCCAGCTGCTGGCGGACGAAGGCATCATCGATACCCTCGGCACCACCTGGCCCCTCTCCGACAAGGAAATCGCTTTCAGCATCGCCAGCGTCAACGCGGACGAACTGAATCCGGCGCAATCCCATTCGCTCCAAGCCCTCCAGCAGCGCCTCGCCAACGCCGCCACCTCATCCATCGTCGTCCAATACGGCAACGACCGACAGGAGCTGCGCGGCTTCGCCGACGACTTCCGCGAACAAGGCGAACTGCGCTTCAAAGCCTCCGAACAGGTCGGCCTCTTCACCTTCCACCTCGAGGCCTCCGCCGTCGACAAGCCGCTCGACGACAAGGAGTTCCGCCTCGACGGCAGCTACGTTTCCATCGATTGGGAAAACTGGCAACTCGGGGCCGGCGCCGTAGACCACTGGTGGGGTCCCGGTTGGCAGAGCAGCCTCATCCTCTCCAACAACGCTCGCCCCAGCCCCGGCATCTTCCTCAACCGCAACACCACCCAGGCCTTCGACTTCCCCGTGCTGCGCAAGCTCGGCCCCTGGTCCTTCAGCGCCTTCGCCAACCAACTGGAAAGCGACCGCCACGTTCCGCACGCCAAGCTCCTGGGCGCCCGCTTCACCTTCAAGCCCATCGCCTCCCTGGAGGTCGGGCTCACCCGTACCGCCCAATGGGGCGGCGAAGGGCGACCCGAGTCGTTCGATAGTCTAGTCGACTTGATCCTCGGCAACGACAACGTGGGCGACGACGGCATCGAGCTCGACGGATCCAACGAGCCGGGCAACCAGCTGGGAGGTATCGACCTGCGCTGGACCACCCGCATCGCCGAGCAACCCGTCACCTTCTACGGCCAGCTCATCGGCGAAGACGAATCCGGCGGCCTGCCCTCCCGCAAGATCGCTCTCTTCGGCATTGAAACAACCGTCGCCAACGACTGGAGCAATGGCCGCGTCTTCCTCGAAGCCAGCGACACGACCATGGACTTCCTCGACGACCGCTTCGCCAACGGCACCTACAACCACAGCCAGTACCTGAGCGGCTACCGCTACCGGGGCAACGTGCTTGGCGCCTCCACTGACAACGATTCCCGAATGCTCACCTTCGGCGGCTTCCACGAGATCGGCGCCGCCAACTCCCTCACCTGGAAGGCGCAGTACGCTTCCCTCAACCGCGACGGCTCGCCCGGGCGCAACACCATCGCCAGCTCCCACCAGCAAACCGCCATCCTCTCCGCCAAGATCGAGCGCAAGCTCAACGAGCAACTCAGCCTCGGCCTCAACGCCACCCACCTGCTCAAGGACGTCTCTCCGGATACCCGACTTCCCAAGTCGAGTATCCAGATCGCGCTTACGATTCTCAACTAGCCGACCAGCTCGGCGCCGGGCTCGCGAACGAACTGCTTGAGCGACTCGTCCATCTTGCCGTTCGGCTCGCTCAAATAGATCAAGATCCCATTGGGGTCGACCGTCACGCAGGTGCGTTCGCCCCATGGCTGATCTACCGGCTCCTCGCGAAACAACAGCCCCTCGCCCTTCAAACGCGCGAAGGCCGCGTCCACGTCGTCGATCGTCAGCGACAGCCAAACGCCCGCGCCCGAGGTCGCCGCCTCAAACTCCCGCTGCCCCGCCTCCGCCGAAGCCGCCATCACTCCGATTTGCTCCCCCTTCGGTCCGCTCAAATGCAGGTAGAAGGGAGAGTCGAACACGGCCTGGAAACCGAAGTAGCCGCAATAGAACTCACGCGTCGCTTCCAGCTTCTCGCTCACGATCCCCATGCAGAGAGCGCTCTCTTCCGGCAAGCCTGAGCTCACCTCGCCGCCGCCAAATCGCTCAACCAAGCTAGCCACCTCCCGCACCAAGCTGCGAAAGTGAAGCTCGAAAAGCGCATCCGTCATCCCCGGTCGCTGCGACTTGAACATCGTGAACGACGCCACCGTCTGCCCATTGTCCGCCTTGAAAACCCGAATCGGAAAACTCTCCATCAATTCCAAGGTCGGTCCCGCTAGCATCTCGATGCAACCGCTCGAGCGATCCGCATCGATCGCGAAGGCCAGCTCCGCGCCCTGAGGCGTCGTCACCAACCAGCGCTCGTCCTCCTTGCGGATCGACTGGCAGAAACTCACCGCCCAAAGCGGCAAGGTTTCAGGATTGGCGAGGAAAGAAAACGCTTCGTCAACCGAAGCGGAAACAGTGATAGTTACAGTGCGATTTTTCATAACCCCACCACTCTAGCGCCTCCCACTGACAACCCTATGTCAGCAGACCCGAAGGAATTTGAAAAAACTTCAGCCGCACCTCGGAAGATGCCCTTTGGCCCAAACAAAATTCCAGACGAGGGCCGAGCTTCCGCTCGCCTTCGAAGAAAGCCTAAACGCGCCGCCAGCCTGCGGCTCCGCGCCTAGATCTGGAAGTCCGATTGCCCCGAAAGCTCGTGCAAGCCACACTCGCGCTTCACGCCGCCGAAACGGGTATCCGCCTCCGTCATGCCGGGCATCAGCTTCGAAGTGCTGTGCCAGTCGCCCAAGGAAACATAGCCCTCGTCCCAAAGCGGATGGTAGGGTAAGTCGTTGGCAGTCAAATACTGGTGCATCTTGCGGTTGTCCCAGTCGATGATCGGGTACACCTTCGTCATCTTGTTCTGAACCTGCACCGCCGGACGCTCGCTGCGAGTCGCCCCCTGCGATCGGCGCAAGCCAGCCAACCACGCCTTGGCGCCAAGCTCGCGAACCGCCCGATCCATCGGCTCAACCTTGTTGATCAAGCCGTACTTCTTCAGGCCCTCCTCCCCGTTTTCCCAAAGCTTCCCGTAAAGGGCTTCCTGCTCCGCCGCCGAAATCTTGGCCTGGTATTTCTTGATGTTCAGATTCAAACGCTCCGTCAGCTCAGCCGCGAATCGATAGGTTTCCGGGAAAAGGTAGCCCGTGTCGATGAACACCACCGGGATGTCCGGCACCACCGAAGTCACCAGGTGCAACATCACCGCCGAATGCGTGCCGAAGCTCGTCGTCATGATGAGCTCGTCGCCAAACGTCTCGGCAGCCCAGCGCACGCGCTCCTCGGCCGACGCCCCTTCGAGGTCGATATCCTTCAAGTCCATGGTCTCAGTTGCGGCACTCATTGTCTTATCTTTAGTAAATTGGTTATCTTATGCATGTTTATGCAAATCAAGCACGATTTCGAGGAAAGCTTGATTGCTAAACAAGCGCCCCAGCCATCCCTCGTCCCCTCCGAATTCCTCACCCCAGAAGCGACTAGGGACCTTCCCCTTGCTGATCTCCGAAAATTATGAGCGCTTTCCGCATAAAGACCTAGCCTCCGGCGCCGATCTATACGCGAGGCCCGCTATCCTAGACAAAAGGCTGAACCCAAACCGAATCGCCAAACCGCGAACCCAAACGAAATCCCCGCTCCCATGCTCAAAAACGTCTCCATCAGCGCCCGACTCTTCATCCTGATCGGCACTCTCAGCCTCTTCATCCTCGCTACCAGCGTCGTGAGCATAAACGGTTCGTCCAATATCGCCGCCGCCGCCGAAAAGGTCCAAGCCGCCCAAACCCTCGAGCAAGCCCAAGCCCGCGTCGCCGAACTCGCCGCCTCCGCCGGCAGCTATTCGACCGCTTCCATCGCCCTCCTCGCCCTCGGCCTCGCCTCCGGAGCCTTCTTCGCCTTCACCGCTATCGGAGCCATCACCAAGCCGCTCAACGAAGTCGAGACCACCCTGCTCGCCATGTCCCAGCAGACCGGCGGAGCCGCCGCCCAGGTGTCCGCTTCCAGCCAAGGCCTCGCCGACGGTTCCAGCCGCCAAGCCTCCTCCATCCAGCAAACTTCCGCTGCCCTATCCGAACTTTCCAGCACCACCTCGCGCAATGCCGACAACGCCGCCAAGGCTCGCACCATGGCCAACGAAACCCGCGCCGCCGCCGAAGACGGATCCGAAGGCATGCACGAAATGTTCGAAGCCATGAACGCCATCAAGGCCTCCAGCGACAATATCGCCAACATCATCAAGGCCATCGACGAAATCGCATTCCAAACCAACATCCTCGCCCTCAACGCCGCCGTCGAAGCCGCCCGCGCCGGCGAAGCCGGAGCCGGCTTCGCAGTCGTCGCCGACGAAGTGCGCAACCTCGCCCAACGCTGCGCCGCAGCCGCCAAGGACACCGCTTCCCAAATCGAAGACTCCATCCAGCGCTCGGAGCGCGGAGTGGAAATTTCCAACCGCGTCGGCGAAAGCTTCGAGAACATCCTCGGCAAAGCCCGCAACGTGAACGAAATCGTCGAAGAGATTTCCACCGCCAGCCAAGAGCAAACCAACAGTATTTCCCAAATCAATACAGCCGTCAGCGAACTCGACCGAGACATCCAAGCCAACTCCGCGACCGCCGAAGAAACTGCCAGCACCTCCGAGGAGCTCTCCTCCCAAGCCGAGATGCTCCAGCAAACCGTGCTCGACCTGCAACGCATCCTCAGCGGCCAAAGCCATCAACCCAGCGCCACCTTCGCCAAGGCCGCCCGCAAAAAAAGCTCCCCCGCAAACTCCGACTGGGACAACTTCGACCTCGATTCAGACCGCTCCAAAACCGAAGTCCACTTCAACTAAAACCTCTTCGCTCAAGCGAGACCCCGCTGCAGCGCCAAAAATCACTTTCCTAAAAGCAAAGGCCGAACTCACCGGAGTTCGGCCTTTTCGTATCCAAGAAGCGGATTCACGAAAAAACGATCCACCCGACCGCAACCGATTGCTCACTCCAGCAACTCAACCTTGAGCCGAAAAAAGCCATCGCCATCGCCCTTTTTCACCGGATAGCTGCCCAGCCACTCCACGCTCGAGCCAGCCTTGCCATTGGCTTCGGATGCCACCGTATGCCACGCCGACAGGTCCTCCGAGCGCTCCAAACGGTAGGCGCGACCCGGCTTCACCCACCAAATCAAGCGCCAGACTTCTCCCGCCTCGTTCGACCTCAAACGAATCAGACCCAGACGCGAACTCTCATCCACGGGATCCGTACCCGCGATATACTCTTCCACAGTCGAAACCCCGTCGCCGTCATGGTCCACCATCCCGCTCCGGTCATCGGTCGGCAAACCATGCTCCTCCAACCAAGCGATCGGTAGTTCAAAAAGGGATACGCTCCAGCTGAATTCCCCGTTCGCGAGCTCCGAGCGCACCTTCGATTCGTCATAGCGAATCTCCACCCGAAGCTCGCCCGCCCCGTCCACCAAGTCCGCACGCCCCAGCTCCCACCACGCCTCCGTCGCGCCCTCGATGGCCTGCCCATCCAAATACCACTGCAAGGTCACCCCCTCGATCGCCGGCATCTCGACCTTGAATCTCAATCGATCGACCAGCTTCGTCCCCTCCGGATCAAACGGGCTTGCCGTATCGGAAAATGGCAAGAGCTCGAAATAGCGCTGCAGGTGACGCTCCACGCACACTCGGCAAAACGGATAGTCAAGCTCCCTCATCATGCAATTCCGCTCCGGTCGGTAAACTCCAAACTCCTTGTACCTCGCGCCTTCGAAAGCCCCGACCCGCCCCTGCCATTCGAGCGAATCCGGCGTCGGCAGCGGCACGCCTCCGTCCAGCCAAACCGCCCACTTCAAATTTTCCAAATCCGTATCCACATTTACCTCACGCGGCCGCGCTCCCAGCCACGACTCGCCATTACCGTAATCGTACTCGTCCGCCAATCCGGCATAGGAATGCCCCACCTCGTGCACCGATACCCGCGGCCCCCGCACGTTCATGGAGTGCACCGCCACCGAACCGCCCGAACCGCCATACTTCGTGGAATTCACCATCATAACGATCTGGTCCCAGGCCCCCACCCCCACCGCATCGTCCGCCGCCTGGCGGGCCAAGGCAATCCCGTCTCCCTGCGGATACAGCAGCCGTTCGATCCCCCCTTGGTAGAAGGCCGTCTGGAAATAGGTGTCCTTGATCGTTCCATTCGCTCCGTCCTCCCGCGACGCTCCACGTTCCGCGCTCGCCACCTCCACCACGTGCACGTTGGTACCTTGCAACAAGACACCCCAAGGCTCCACCTCCGCAAAGGCTGCTAAGGTCCGCTTCGCGTGATCCCGGTACAAGCCGCTATCAATGTCCTCGCGCAGATAGCCATCGCCCAAAATCACCATCACAAAGCGCTGCGAATCCTCGCCCGTGCTCCTCAGCAAGTAGCTCCCCACCGGCCCCGTTCCATCCGAAGCGAACAGGGACACCCGCTCCTCCGGCAACTCCAGCTCCACGCTCTCCCCCCATCCTGCGCCCAGCGCCGACGCCTCTCCAGACTCCAGCCGAACCCCGCCGATTCCCGACTGGCTTTCCGGCCCCACCACGCGAGCCGTAACCGTTGTCTCCTGCGGAAGCACCCACCCCTGCCGCTCCTCCCCGGCAACCGCGATCGGCACGCTCACCTGCAACGGCAGAAAAATCTCCGACTCCTGCAGCGTCGCCCCATCCTCGCCCAGCCAGCTCCACGCGAATCTCGTCGCGTGCCCGCCGGACGTGACCGATCCGGGCTTCGCGTCAGGCGCCCTTTCCAAGGCTAGCAGCTCCCACCGCTCGCCCTCCCCGAAACGAAGCGTCGCCTGCCACACCGCCCCTTCCAGCGAACAAGCCACAAGCAAGCACGCCCACGCCAGCAAGCGAACGGACGCGAGAGGCCGCCCAACTCGAAACCCTCTAAGAACCGACAAAAACATTCGTAGCAAACACCATCTCCGCAACGCCGACTTTGGCAAGGACACGCTCTCCTTCCACCCGCATCCACGTATCCTTCCTTCCATTACGGTCACGCCCCCTACCACTCCCCGAGCAAAAACAATTGCTACCCGCCGCCCCACCCTCCCAATATCCGCCCCACTAAAATAAGCCATGAGCGACGAACCACAGGAAATCCAAGCCCTCCGCCAAGCCCTCGCCTTCAGCCCGGACAACATCCCGCTGATCGGCCACCTCGCCAACGCCCTCATCAAGTACGGCCACTTCGCCGCCGCCGAACGCGAGCTCAAGTCCGGACTCTCCCAAGACCCCGGCAACCGCGACCTCCAGCTCGCCCTCGCCCAGGCCTACAGCCAGCAGGACAAGCGTTCCGAAGCCCTCGTCGTGCTCGAAAGCCTCGAGAAAAAAGACGAGCTCGGCGCCCCCGGCCACCTCCTTTTCGCCAAGCTCCTCAGCAACACCACCGAGCTGGTGCTCGCCGCCGAACACTACAAGAAAGCCATCGCCCTCGACCCCAAGTGCGAGGACGAGGAAGTCGCCGCCGAGCTCGCCCCCTTCCTCATCGAAAGCTCCGATCCCCACCACCACCCCAACAAGCTCCCCGCCGGCGACCATCCGGGCGAGTTCGAGACCGACGTGCAAAAGCCCAAGGTCACCTTCGCCGACGTCGGCGGCATGGACGCGGTCAAGGAGCAGATCCGCATGAAGATAATCCACCCGCTCAAAAACGCCGACCTCTTCAAAGCCTACGGCAAAAAGATCGGCGGCGGCGTGCTGCTCTACGGACCTCCAGGCTGCGGAAAAACCCATATCGCCCGCGCCACCGCCGGCGAAGTCAAAGCCAACTTCATCAGCATCGGCCTGCACGAAATCCTCAGCATGTGGATCGGCCAAAGCGAAAACAACCTGCACGACCTCTTCGAGCAAGCCCGCCGCAACGCCCCCTCCGTCCTCTTCATCGACGAAGTCGACGCCGTCGCCGCCAACCGCTCCGACATGCGCCAAAGCGCCGGACGCCAACTCATCAACCAATTCCTCTCCGAGCTCGACGGCATCGACTACTCCAACGAAGGCGTGCTCGTGCTGGCCGCCACCAACGCCCCCTGGCACCTCGACCCCGCCTTCCGCCGCCCCGGCCGCTTCGACCAAATCGTCTTCGTCCCGCCCCCCGACCTCGAAGCCCGCACCTCCATCCTCCAGCTCATGCTCGCGGAAAAGCCGACCGAAGACATCGACTTCGCCAAGCTGGCCAAGAAGACCGAAGGCCTCACCGGCGCCGACCTCAAGTCCATCGTCGACGTCGCCGTGGAGGACACCCTCGACGAAGCCATGAAGACCGGCAACATCGTCCCGCTCCGCACCAAGGCCCTGCTCAAAGCCGCCGCCAAAACCAAGCCGAGCTCCAAGGACTGGTTCTCCTCCGCCAAAAACCACGCCCTCTACGCCAACCAATCCGGCCTCTACGACGAAATCCTCGACTACCTCAAGATCAAGCGATGAGCAGCCCCAACATTGAACGCGCTCAGCTCCTGCTCGAGCAAAACCGCGGCAAGGACGCCGAAGAATACGCACGCCTCGCCATCCAGGAAAATCCAGACGCCGCCCTCGGCTACCTCTTCCTTTCCTCCGCCCTCATCCAGCAAGACAAGGACCGCGACGCCCTCGACCCGGCCCAACGCGCCCTCAGCCTCGAGCCCGACAATCCCCACATCCACGCCCACCTCGCCCGCGTGCACTACCATTGCCAGGATTGGAAAAAGGCCGAAGCCTCCGCCCAGCAAGCCCTGCAAATGTATCCAGAAGATTCCGACATGTTCGGACTCCTCGCCTACCTCGCCGCCCGCAAGGCCGATTGGGAAAAGTCCCTCGAACTCGCCGAGACCGGACTCCGCTTCGACTCCGACCACGTGCTCTGCACCAACGCTCGAGCCAACGCCCTCACCAAACTCAAGCGAGCCGACGACGCCCAAGACTCCCTCGACTACGCCCTCAAGCGCGATCCAGAAAATCCCTACACCCATTTCCAAAAAGGCAACACCCTCCTGGAAGCCGGCAAGTACGACGAAGCCGCCAAGCACTTTTGCGAAGCCCTCCGCCTCGCCCCCGACTTCGAAGAAGCCAAAGAAGGCCTCGTCGAAGCCCTCAAAGCCAAGCACTTCGTCTACTCCCTTTTCCTCAAGTACATCTTCTTCATGTCACGCCTCAAGCCAGGCGTGCAGATGGCGATCGTATTCGGAGGCTACTTCGCCCAACGCTTCCTCTCCGACAGCCTCGATTCCTCCGGCCAGCACGCCGCCGCCAACGCCGTGCGCATTCTCTACGGAGTCTTCGCTTTCTTCACCTGGACCGCTAGCAGCCTCTTCAACCTGCTGCTCTTCATCCACCCCATGGGTCGCTTCGCCCTCTCCGGTCGCCAACGCAAAGTCGCCGCCGGCGTCGGCGCCTGCGTCCTCATGATCCTCGTTTCCCTCGGCGTCCACTTCACCACCCAGCTCGACGGCCTGCTGCTCAGCGCGCTCGCCTTCGCCACCTGCTCCCTCCCGGTCGCCGCCGCCGAACACACGACCACCCCGGGCAAACTGAAGCTGCTCGGCGCCATCATCGTCGCCCAATCCCTCTGCGCCATCGGAGCCTTCGCGATCTACCTCGGCGGCAATCCCGACAAAGCCGACGGCCTCGCCTCCATCGCCATCCTCACCGGCGTCGCCTTCACTTGGCTCAGCGCCTTCTTTCGCAACTAACCCGCCGGAACGAACGGGGACCATCCATCCAACACATACAATGCCACACAAGATCTACATCGACTTCGCCCTCAACCCCGAACTCCTCGACCGTCTCCAAAAAGGAACTACCGGGCACGAGCTCGTCATCCCCGCCAAGCCCGCATCCGTTCTCTCCCTCGGCGAAATCGAACCCGCGTTCTACGACTGCGACATCGTCTTTGGCCAACCGCAAACCGACGCCGTCGAAAAGTCCGCATCCCTAAAGTGGATACAAGTCAGCTCCTCCGGCATCACCCGCTACGACACCCCCGCCTTCCGCCAGCTCATGGAGGAACGTGGAGTGCAAGTCAGCAACTCCGCCCACGTCTACAACGAAGCCTGCGCCGACCACGCTCTCAGCTTCATGCTCGCCCAATCCCGCCAGCTCCCCCAAGCCCTCGCCTCCCGAGCCCCCAACGGCTCGGAAGAATGGCTCGCCATCCGGCGCTGCGGCATCCCCCTGCGCGGACAAAGCGTGCTCATCCTCGGCTTCGGTGCCATCGGCCGCCGCCTCGCCGAACTGCTCGCCCCCTTCGATATGCAGCTCACCGCCTACCGCCGCTCGCCACGGGGCGACGAAGGCATGCCAGTCGTATCCGAATCCAACCTACACGAAGCCCTTGCCGCCGCCGACCACGTCGTCAACATCCTCCCCGACAGCGCCGCCACCCAACATTTCTTCAACGCCGAACGCTTCGCCCAACTCAAGCCCGGCAGCGTCTTCTACAACATCGGCCGCGGAACCACCGTCGACCAAGACGCCCTCGTCCACGCCCTCCAGAACGGCCCCCTCCGCGAAGCCTGGCTCGACGTCACCGACCCCGAACCCCTGCCCGACGAACACGCCCTCTGGCAACAGCCCAACTGCTTCATCACTCCCCACACCGCCGGCGGCTTCTCGGGCGAAACCACCGCCTGCATCGACCACTTCCTAAAAAACCTCGCCCGCTACGACGCCGGCCAGCCCCTCGACAACCGCGTCATCTAAACGATCCTCAATCAGCGAGAGCAGCCATCACGGCCTGAAACGGCGCTGTCTCCAAGGCGCCGAACAACGGGCCCTTGCTTCCACGCATCCGGCTCGTCTTCGGGCTCGCGATTCCGCACAGGAAGCGCGCCCCTTCGCGGGCCGACTTAAACCCAATCGGCCGCTCCTGCAAAAAGCGGTCGACCAGCGACTGCTCCGCTTCGCTCAACCAGCGATCGATCCCCTCGATCGCCTTTACGGTGCCGCTCTCGCAATAGCTGCAGTGACCGCAGGGCTGCTCCAAAACCTCGCCAAAGTACGCTAGCAAGCGCTGCGTCTTGCAGCCCTCGTGGTTGAGCAAATCCACCACCTGACCGATCCGCTGCAAATTCCCTTCCTCGTTTCGCCTCACCTTTTCGACAAGCCCGAGCGTAACGCTCTCCGGACTGGGACGCGATACCATGCGCATGCCTTGCCGCAAGCCCGTCACCCCGACTTCCAGCATGCCCACCTCTTCCAAATGGTTGAACGCTTTCACGATCCGATTCCGATCCGCGCCAAGAGCTTCGGCCGCCGTATCCAAATTCAAGTAGCTCCACGTTTTCTTCTCGTCCACCTGAGCCAGCAAGCTCCGCAGGAATTCGCCGGGCTCGCCCTTGAAGGCCCCCAAGACGCTCGCCTTTGCTCGCAAGTACTTGAACTTATATTCGCTGTAGAAAGGGGCGGTAAACTTGATCACGCCTTCCAGCTCCAAATAGGTAAGCAAGGTCCCTAGGACCAGCGGACGAATATCAGTCTGCTGCGACAAGTGATACATCGAAATGTCGAACTCGTCCTCGAGCGAAAGGATAAACGCCACGAATTCGCCGATAGCCTCTTCCGTCGGCGTATCGCCGAACACGAAATTCTCCAGCACTACCAGATCGTCCGCCGCCCCTAAAACCTCGCAGTGAGATTCCGTCCCGTCCCGTCCGGCGCGGCCCACCTCCTGCGAGTAGTTCTCCAAAGTCTTAGGCAAGTTAAAGTGAAAGACGCGGCGTATATCCGATTTGTCGATACCCATGCCAAACGCGATAGTCGCCACTACGATCCCGTCCGCCGACGCCATAAACCAATCCTGGATCTCCGAACGTTGCTCGCTCTTCATGCCCGCATGGTATGCCTTGGCCGGATAACCGTCCGCCACGAGCGACGCAGCCACCGTCTCCGCAGCCTTCTGCAAAGTCACGTAGACCACCGTCGGCCCAGCAGGCAACTCGTCCAGTCGCTTCTTCAAGACCTGCAGGCGCTGGGCTGCGGGCGTCGGCGAAAACGAAAGAAAGAGATTCGGCCGATGGAATCCCGTGTTCACGTACGCCTCCGGCTTAATCTCGAACTCCCGTATTATATCTTCAACGACAGCCGGAGTCGCCGTAGCCGTCAAAGCCAACACCCGCTCCACCTTCAGGGCCTTCGCCGCGATGGAAAGCTTCAGGTACTCCGGCCGAAAGTTATGCCCCCATTCCGAAATACAGTGAGCCTCGTCGATCACCATCAGCGAAATCGCGTTCCCCTCGATGGCTGCGAAAAAGCGCTCGTTGGAAATCCGCTCCGGCGCCACATACAACAACTTCAAGGCCCCCGACCGCACGTCGCTGTACACTTGCCGCGCTTCCTCGCCCGACAAGCTCGAGTCCAGCCGGGCTACCTTAACCCCCTTCGCCTGCAAGAAATCCACCTGATCCTTCATCAAGGCGATCAAAGGCGAGATCACAATGGTCAGCCCATCGAGCATCAAAGCCGGCAGCTGATAGCAAAGGCTCTTCCCGCTCCCCGTCGGAAACACAGCCAAAGCAGAGTTCCCCTTAAGAACCTGCTGCACGATCGCCTCCTGCCCTGGGCGGAAGGAATCGAAACCAAACACAGAAGAAAGCACGTCTCGCGGATTTTGAACTGACACACCGCACGCTCTCAAGCCCTCGCTCCAGAAGCAAGAAGGCATCGGTGCCTTAATCCCTTGCACTCCTGAATCCACAATATCTGTCCCTTTTCTCACAAAACATGTCGTACATTTTTTGCCAAATGCATCACCTCTTCGTTCATCCCTCAAACAAGAGAAAGCACACTACCCACTGAATCATAACACCTTACAAAAGCAAAACCCAGCGTCCCCTTCCGTTGGCATCGCCCGTGCAAAACTTGTGATCGAAAATCGGCAATCACGCCCTTCGAAAACACACAACCGCACGAAAATGAAGAAACTGAAATACTGGACAGCAAGCATCGTCTCTGGATTCGACTCCGTCATCAGCAAGGTAGAGAATCACGAGTCCGTAGTCGCAAACTCGATACAGGAACTGCAAACCGCTGCCGCGCACGCCAAGGTCAAGCTCGGCCGCCTGCAACAGGACATCAAGCGCATGCAGTCCAAGCTGCTAGACCTTAAGCAGAGCCGGGAACGCTGGAACGAGCGGGCCCTCAGCCTGCGCGACAGCGACAAAAGCAAAGCCATCGAGTGCCTGAGAAGACGCAAAAGCGTGGAGTCGGAAATCGCCCATCTGGAGAACGAACTTCCAAGCCACACGACCCTCGCCGACACCATCGAAGCGGACGTGCGAAAGCTCCAAAGCAAGATCGACGACCTCAAGCTGCGCAAACGCGCCTTCAGCACCCGAGCCAGCCGCGCCCAAGCCATGAAAGTTTGCGGACAAACTACGGGCATCGCCGGCGACGACTTGGAAGACACCTTCGAACGCTGGGAACTTAAGCTGGCCGAGACCGAGATTTCCTCCCACGTCTCCACCGACTCCCTCGAAGACGAATTCGCCCGCGAGGAGGAGTTCGCTGAACTCGAGGAGGAGCTCGCCCTCCTGAACAAGGCGGAAAAATCGAGCGCAGCCCCTCAAGACTAACCTTCAGATCCAATCTCCAAAATGAATCACGATACCTATTCAATTCCAGACGAAGAGCCGGCGCAGGCCGAAGAAACCGACCCACAAGCCGCTGAAGACCGCCGCATCTGGAGCCGCCTGCCGCAGCTTCTGCGCTGGATCGGCGGCATCTCTCTCGCGGGCTCGGCCATCACCTTCTTGCTCGGCGGCTGGATGGAGGCGGAACCGCTCATTCGCTACTACAGCTTCTTCGCCCTCACCAGCGCCCTTTCCCTGGCCGGCGTATTCTGCGGCCTGAAACTCAAGGAGGACAAAGGGGCTCGCACCTTCCTATCCTTGGGAACGGCCTTTATCCCGGTCCTGTTCTGCCAACTCGGAGCCATCGTCTACGCTCAGCTAAAAGGAACTACGTCCCAATTTTCTGAATACTTCGAGATCTTCCAGTTTTCTCCTATCGGCATTCCGCTTCTAGCCCTTACCGTCACCATCGCTCTGATCCTGCTGAGCGCCTACGCCTTCTTTGGCTTCTCCGCCATGGCGCGACCCGTCGCCAAAAAGCTGACCGCGCTCTATATCGCAGCCAACGCATGCTTGCTCATCCCCTTGCGCGAAGACGTTGCCATCGCCAGCATCGGATTCGTCCTGCTCGCCGCCCTCGCAGTCATCGATCGCAAAGATCTCTCAAAGATATCAGCCCTCAGGACATGGGATGGCCGTGCCATGCGTTCGCTTCTCTTCGTTCCCTTCGCCCTACTCCTTTTGCGCAGCGTTCTCCTGTACCAAACCTCGAACCTGTTGGTCGGACTATTCTCAGCCTCGATCGCTACCCTTTTCTTCTTCGGGCTTCCTCAAGCCTCGGATAGCATAGGCTGGAAACGCATCTTCCAGCACCTCAGCCTCCCGCCGCTCGCCATTGCCTGCATCAGCATCGGCCTCCCCCTCATCAAACGTATCAGCTTCTTCGGTACAGATCCTTTCGTTCCCTTGCTCGTCCTGCCGAGCGCCTTGCTCGTCCTTTTCCTCTCGCATCGTAGCGCCGCATCCGGACGTTCCTTCCGCTTCATCGCTATCGCGGCCGCCTTGACAGCGACGACCTTAACGATGGCCGATTCCGACGGATTCGTGACCGCCTTGACCGCCCTTCTCGTTGCCATAGGCTGCACTATCTATTCCTACGCCATTCGAGAAAAGATCATACTCTTCATGGGGCTTTGCGGAACCGCCCTCAGCCTCGCCTTCCACGTCAGCTTTGCGGCCGAACTCTACCGCAGCAACCTTTGGCTCTCGCTCGCCGCCACCGGCGTGGCCGTCATCCTCGCCGCCTCCTACGTCGAACGCAATTGGCAGACGCTGCTGGCTCAGGGCAAGGGCTTCCGCCACAAGCTCGACGACTGGAACTAAAGGCAGCCGCACCTGTAAACTTTCCATCTTGGAGATTGGAAAACCAAGCGACGGGCTCCCAGCGAGCCCGTCGCCTTTCGTTCTCCCCCCCACCCTACGCTCAATAAAGTCACTCACAACTCCGCTCGCCAAGCGGCGTTTTCTTTGCATACAAAAACATTCCCAGTTTCTATCTATGCCTCAGAAAACGAACGGAATAACAGACTCCACCTCCACCTTGATCCGTTTCAGCCCTTCCCTTTCAAAACAAAGATGTTCGCCCCACGACTAAGCTACCCGATCAGAAACGTACAAGATCCCGATTCCACGAAACTGTACGCGATCAATGCCGAGAATGCCGCCATCGATCCTGCGACCTTTCTCCCTCGACTAGCGGAACTGAAACAAGCGCATGAGGTAGATTGGCCCCAGACTCCCTCCTTCGCGATCTTCCACGAAGGCGCGAACCTTCGCTATCTCGTCCTCGCCTGGTGGGGCAACGATAACGAACTGTTCAATTCCGTATCCGTTGAATTCGACGGCCAATGGCTTTCCGATCCGAATCGATTTTCGTTCTGCCTTTGGGACCTCGAGGTCATCTGGCACGAACGAAACAGTTTCATCAAGCACCTCTACTCCGGCACCTCGGACATCGCCGCCTACCGCAACGACCTGATGGAGCCCATCCAGTCAAAAAACTAATAGCCGCCGCCTAAAGCCGCGCTCCAGATTCGCTCAGGGCCAACACGTCTTGATACAGTTCGTTCGCGAGCAGCTTCCGATCCTCTCCCGGCTGTCGTTGCTGACCGAATACCACGCTGGCCTCCACACGCTTCACCTTGCTCATTCGCAGCAGGTGCTCCGCGAAGCCCATGTCGCCCCACCAGCATACGTCTTGCGCAACATCCCCTTCCTCGCATTCATATTTCAAATACGCTGGCGTGATCGGCCAACCGTTCGCCACCAAAGGCTGCAGCAAGGAAGCCCGAAACGGCAGCACTGCCCGTCCGTCGGTTGAGGTGCCCTCCAAGAAAAACGTCATGTTCAAACCAGAGGCAATCACCTCGGCGAAGGCAGCTTCCTTGGTAGCCACGTCGGAACGGCGACGGCGATCGATATAGAGAGTCCCTGCCATGCGACAATAGGCGCCCACCACCGGCCAGGAATCGACCTCCACCTTCGACAAGAAAACCTGAGGCGCCACCGACGCGAGCACGATGATATCCATATAGCTCAGATGGTTCGGGGCAATGAAACCGCCGCTCGGAACCTCGCCCCGAACCGTCACGCGAAACCCGACCGCCCGCAGCATCAAAGCCGCGTTGCGCTGCAGCCAAGCGGAGCGTTCCTTGCGGCTCGCGTTTCTCCCTACCCGGAACAGGAAATCCAGTCCTGCAATAATGAATACACCGGCCAAGGCGCCTAGGCGACGGACTTGACGGAGTTTGAGGACGAGGAACCGCATCCACCTTTCAATGCGGACTCCCCTTCTCTTTTCAAGCTCCGAGCTTCGCTCCCAGCTTGCCCGCAGCGCTGCCTTCAGCCCAAAAACTTAGCCATGGCCCGCGGCCCCAGCGAACGGAGGTCGAGCAAGGTCAGGAAATCGATCGTCTTAAAGTCTTGGTCCAAGGCCGGCTCGCCGCAGATGCGGGCGCCCAAGGTCAGGTAGGCGCGCATCAAACGCGGGATGTCCACCGTACGCGAAAGAGCGATGATCTCCGACTCGTCCGCGCCCGCGGCGCTGCAATCGTACCGTTCCGTCGGCTTGGTCAAAAACGGCTCCGCCGCAAGGTAGCGGGACAACTTACGGAAAGCAGCCTGCCCCTCCAAGGGATCGGTCGAAGTGATCGAGCTGCAGCCAATCAAGTAGCGAGCCTCGCACAGCTTCGCGTACTGGGCGATCCCCTTCCACAGCAACCCCAGCACCACCATGTTGCGATGCTCCTTGGCGATGCACGCCCGCCCGAGCTCGATGGTCTGCGAACGGATGGATTCGAAGGGCGAAAAGTCGAACTCCTGTTCGCTATAGTAACCTATATTAGCCAAGGCCGACTCGCCCGTCTGCAGACGATAGGTCCCGATGATCTCGCCCGAAATAACATGCTCTATCAAAAGATGGTCGCAAACGACGTCGAACGGGTCCGCGTCCTTGCCCGTCGCTTCCGACTCCACCAAGCCCTCGCCCAACTCCACGTTGAATACGCGATAGCGAAGGCGTTGAGCTTTGGCTACATCGGCATCGCTATCGGAGATGCGAACCTTGTATGCAGAAGTCGGTGACGGAGGTATGAATCGCTCGACGCGCTTTCTCCTATCGTTGGCACTGATGGGCATGGCTGTAAGGTAGTGAGGTGGTGAGCTAAACCTCTCGTCCACCTAGGCTGGGAATCATCTACTAGGAGACATGCGAGTCAATAGCGCCACACGAACCAGCTCCCCTTTTAACGCCGGCGTCACCTGCCATTAACCTGACTGATACAAAACGCCTCGGCCCCAAGCTGCCTCAATAAAAGAAATCCTTGGCCTTCTCGTACTCGGCCAAAGCGTCTTCAAGGTAGCTGTGCAAAGCGTTCAAACGGTCCATGGAAGACGGATGTGTCGAGTTGTAGTTGTTGCCGCCCATTCCGCCTTCCAGCTCTACCATGCGCTCCATCACGGTGATCGCAGCATTCGGATCATAGCCAGCCTTGGCCATGTATATAATTCCAATATGGTCGGCCTCCGCCTCCTTGCCCTGGTCCCAGGCCGCCGCCACTTGTCCGGCGCCCATTCCGTAAATACCCATGATCATCGGGGCCGCGTTGATGTATCCACCGCTGCCGATCGCCGCCGTGCCCCCCAAGGCCGCAGCCACTCCGATCAGGGAGCTTCCCGCTCCTAGGACCATCTGCTGGGAAATCCTTTCGTGGGTGTGCCGCGCCGTGACGTGGGCGATCTCGTGGGCCACCACCGAAGCGAGCTCGTCTTCCGTCTTTACGATCTGGAACAAGCCAACGAAAACGCCAACCTTGCCGCCCGGCATCGCAAACGCGTTCACCTCCGGCTGGTCGAACACCACGAATTCCCACTCCGCCATCGGCATGTCCCAAAAGACCTGCTGGGAAATGCGTTCGCCCACGTTCTGCAGCATCTCGTTGTAGACCGCGTGCGTAGAGATCGGCATCTGCGCCTTCATCTGCTCGAAGGTCGCGATCGACATCTTGGCGACCTCCGTTTCCGAAGTCAGGTTCATCTGCTTGCGCCCTGTAACCGGAGCAGTACTACAAGCGCTAAAAAGAAGAGCTGAACTCAGCAGAACGGGGAGGCAATATTTAGAAGTCTTCATGGTTGGAGCGATCGAGTCTACACGGTACAAAAAACGAATACGTCCAGAAATCAAATTTGGTTTCAAAGACCCTCGCCTCATGCGACCCGTTTTGCAATAGATAAGCCCAAGTCCCCGTCTTCCCATGCGTACGCCCTAACCCCTAGGCATGTCCTCACCGCTCCCTAGCTTCCAAACCATGCAAACAAATCCCGCGAATCACGGTCCCAGCTACTTAAGCTGAATCCAGAACCTTAAGCTTTTCGTAATTTCCTTCGACGACGCTTCACTTGTACGCGCAATTAGCATAGTGTGTGAATCATTCGTTCGTTATCTCTCTAACCAAGCAACCTGACCCCGCGCAAGAAGCGACCTCACAAAGGAGTTTTTAGACTATGGCAGATCTCCAAGATCCCTCACAACAAACGCCCAAGAAACACAAGGTTATCCACTGGAACCCCGAAGAAGACGACCTCGGATCAAATGCGAAGCCTGCCGTTAAAGCCTACTTGGGCGGCGCCATCGTGGCGCTCGTAATCGTCGGGATCGGCGTGATCAGCTACTTCCTGTTCTACTACACGCCTCCCAGCTCCAACGCCGAAGCCATAGCCGCCGCCGGAGCCGCCGCCGAGGCGGACCCCCGCCGCGCCTTCGAAAGCGTTTCCCGCGCCCAAGGCGTCAAGGACTCGGTAGACCGCAAGCTCGAGGCCGCCCGCCAAATGCCCATCACCGGCAACGAGGTCCTCCGCCAAAAGCTCATCAACATCGAGAAGGAAAAGATCGAAGCCGACGACCTGATGTCGAAGAACCGCTTCGCCCGGGCCATCGCCCAGTACAACAGCGTCGACGCCTTGATCGAGAATTTCACCCAAGAAGTCGAAAACAAGCAAAAGGCCCGCGGCCTCTACGACGACTTCCTCGTCCGCTCCGGCGAACTCGAAAACGCCAAGCACCTCAACGAAGAAAGCTTCGAAGCCGCTTTCGGGCTCGCCTCCGAAGGCAAGAAGTTCCTCGACTCCGGCAGCTTCACCCTCGCCCTCCAGCGCATGGAAGAAGCCTCCAACTCGCTCAACGCCGTACAAAAGGCCAAGCAGGACTACATCCGCAGCAACGCCGCCGAAGGCAACCGCTTCATCGCCCAAGGCAAGAGCGAGGAAGCCATCGCCGCCTTCACCAAGGTTCTCGAGCTCGATCCCGCCAACGAAGAGGCCCTCAAGCAGCTCGAACGCTCCCGCGTCGCGGACAAGGTTTTCGCCGCCCTCCAGTCGGCCAAGGAAAACGAGGACGCCCTCCAGTACGAAACCGCCCTGAAATTCTACCGCCAAGCCGCCTCCATCGACGCCGGCTCCGCCAAGGCCCAGTCCGGCGTCTCCCGCGTGAACCGCAAGATCGCGGAACGCGACTTCGCCGCCGCCTACACCGCCGCGCAAACCGCTATCGCGGAATCCCGTTTCCAAGACGCCATCGTCAACTACCAGGCCGCCCTCAAGATCTTTCCCGAGCGCACCGACATCGAGGCCGCTATCGAAAAAGCGGCTGCCGAAAAGCGCCAGAACGACATCGTCACCCGCATCACCCAAGCCTACGAGTACGAGCGCGTCTACGACTGGGAAAGCGCCCGCAACCTCTACCAGGAGCTCGTACAAATGGAGCCCGACCTCAAGGAAGCGAAGGACGGCCTGCTCCGGACCGGTCGCATGATCCGCAGCATCCTGCGCTACGAAACCTTGATCGAAGTCGCCAAGGGCGAAGCCCAGCGCACCGAGTTCCAGCTCGCCATCCGCACCTTCGACGAAGCCATGAAGTCCAAGCCCGAGTACCTCCCCCTCACCGAAGAAGGCGAACGGCTCCGCAAGTTCCTCCAGCTGCAAAGCCAGCCGGTCCGCGTCACCCTCATCTCCGACGGCTCCACCTGGGTCAGCGTGCAAGGCCCCACCATGCGCAAGCCTGAAAAGTTCGACAGCACCACCGTCGACCTCCTACCCGGCAAGTACTTTATCATCGGCCGCAAGAAAGGATACCAGGACGTACGCTTCGGCATTCAAATCCGCGGCGGCATGGCCCAAGACCCCATAACCGTATCCGCAAACGTCAAAAACGACTACTAGTCAGCCCCACCGCCTGAAACCGCTAACCACTAAAACCATGGCCAATTCGCACAAATTCCTTAGTCGCCTAGAACTTTTCTCTGTCGCGCTGGGCTTGAGCGTAGCCGCCGCGGTCGAAGCGCAGATCGATCCCGATCCCTCGATCTACGACGCAGTACAAAACGGAGCCAGTTCCAACGGCGGAAAAATCAAGGCCAACAATTCCCCGCTCGGCGGCAGCATTACGCCCGTCAACGAATCGCAACTCCCGCCCATCGATATCCAAACCAACATTCCCGGCATCAACGGAAATCCCATCAACATGCCAGGTGGCCTCCCCGGAGCCATCGCCCAAGCAGCAGGAGGTGGAAGCTCCGGCATGCCTCCTATCATGGGCGGCGGTGGAGGCGGCGGCCAAAGCGGAGGGCAACAAAGCCCCTTCCCCATGCCCTCCTCCCAAGGTCAAAGCCAAGGTCAGCAGGGTCAACAAGGGCAACAGGGTCAGCAAGGACAACAAGGCCAGCAAGGTCAACAGGGTCAGCAAGGACAGCAGGGCCAGCAAGGGCAACAAGGTCAACAAGGTCAACAGGGTCAGCAAGGGCAACAGGGTCAGCAAGGACAACAAGGGCAACAGGGACAGCAGGGACAACAAGGGCAGCAGGGTCAACAAGGCCAGCAAGGCCAGCAGGGACAAGCCGGCAGCCAGTCCTCTATTTCTAGCCAAATGCCGCCTCCTCCCGAGGAACAAGCCATCGGAAGCGAGGGCGAACAAATCGACCCCAATGGCGAACTCGCATCCCAGAGCGAAGGCGGCGAAGCCGGCGAAAGCGGTGAACAGCAAGCCAGCCGCAAGGGTCGCCAGAATTCCGGCGGCCAGCAAGACGAAGCCACCGAAGGCGACGGCCAAGCCATGCCGGAAAACATCGGCGGCTCCTCCGGCAGCAAACGCGGAAAAGGCACCATCGACGACGTCGCCGTTCCCTCCAACCTATAGAAGAATAAGAATCTCCCACGCATGAAAACCCTTCTCGCAATCGGCATCGCGCTCCTAGCCTCCTGCTTCGCCCAAGCCCAGCAAGAACGCGTCATCGTATACCCCGTCGAAGCCATCGCGGACGGAGCCCGCTTCTCCAAGCAAAAGTTCATGGAAACCTACCCCGGGATCGACGTCACCCAATACGGGCTCTCCGACGAAGGCTGGTACATTCGCTACAAGCACGAGCTGCTCACCTACCTCTACGGCCCGATCGAAGACCTCACCTACGCCCGCCGCCAAAAGAAGCTGCTGGAAGAAATCCGACTTTCCGTCGTCCTGAAGAAGCCATCGCTGAGCAGCAGCACGGTGGACATCATACGCTTCGACTTCAATGCCACTCCCGAAAACATGGGAGTCGCCGAAGACGTGGACAACCCCTACCTCATTCCCGAACTAAGCGGCGAGAAAGAGGAGAACTAGCTCGTCTCCGCTCAACAAGAACGTCCCCGAGCTGCTTTTCAAACGGCGACAGCGACCGCTAGTCGCGACGATCCTAGAGGCTTACCCAAGCGGAGTCTTCCGCCAGCGACTTGATCGCCGCGTCGGTAAAGCGCATGTAAGCCAGCCCGTCCTCGAAATTCGTAAGCTCGATCGGCGCCCCTTCGCGAATGCTCTTCACGAAATCGGCTTCCACGTTCCAGTCCGCGACGTCCTCCGCAGCCGGTTCGACCACCGATTCCTTCCCGCCCAGCAACGTCTTGCTCAAAGTCCCCGCCTTCAAATCCAGGCGCAAGGTCCCCTTGCTGCCCGCGATCACGTAGCCGTCGCTGCCGGAACCCAACTCGAGCCCCGTCATGCGACCCAGCAAACGCAAGCCGCTCTCGTATTCCGCGATCACGTCGATCGTCTCCGGAATCTCTACGTCCACGAGTTCGCCAGCCGCTCCCTTGCGTCGTTGCTTGGTGAATACAGCGCCATTCGCCAGCAAACGGTCCGGCTCCTCGCCAAGCCAGCGCTGCACCACCTCGTAGTAAATTCCCAGCATCAAGGTATTGTTGCCGCTCAAGCTTCGATCCTGCCTCCAGTTCAACGGTGCGTCGCTGTCCACGTTCAAGCCCAAGGCCTTACTGAAGGAAATCTCCCGCAAGTCGCCCAGCTCGCCGGAGGCCAAGATCTTCTTGATCGTAGCATCCCACTTCAGGGTAAACGGAGACGGCACGATCTGCGCCACCAAATCCGGCCGATTCAAGGAAGCCTCCACCATTGCCTCTCCTTCCTGCGTATTCATGGCCATGCGAGCCTCCGTCAGCACATGCTTGCCCGCCTCCAAGGCGGCGATGCTGATCTCCGCGTGCAGGTACGGCCAAGTGCCGATGCAGATGGCGTCGATCTCAGGGTCCGCGACCACTTCCTTCCAGTGCGACGCGATGCGCGGGATATTGAACGCATCCGCCACCGAACGCGAAGACGCTTCGCTCCGGTTGCAAACCACGTCGACGCTTACGCCTTCGATCTCCTTAAATCCTGGGATATGACGCAAGCGCGTGTTCGATCCGGCACCAATAACACCAACCCTGAGCTGTTTCATGCGCTCGAAAATGGTGTATTCCGCAGGGGACTACAACATCGAACTAGCCTGCCCCTGCGAAATCCGGACGCCTACTTCGCGTTCGGGTAGCTTCCCAGCCACTTGACGAAGGGGCAAAACTCCTTGAGCTCCTTGACCGCTTCCGCCACCGGCTCCTCTTCGAAATGACCCAGCACATCGAGGAAGAAACAGTACTCCCAAGCCGTCTTGCCGCTCGGACGCGACTCGATCTTGCTCAGGTTCAAGCCGCGCGACGAGAACACCCGAAGCGCCTTCTCCAAAGCGCCCACCGTGTGGTCCACCGAAATCAGGAAGCTCGACTTGAACTCGACGCCGGACACGTATCCGCTCGACTCCTTGCCGATCACCAGAAACCGAGTCGTATTGTCCAGGCGATCCTGTATTCCTTCCGCAACTACAGGAACGCCATAAAGATCGGACGCCAAGATCGACGCGATCGCCGCCGCCTTCGGGTCCTCCTTAGCGATCTGCACCGCCTTCGTCGTACTGTCGCAAGCTTGCAAGGACGCGTTCGGAAGATGGGCATGCAACCACTTGCGACACTGCCCGATCGCCTGATCCTTCGAATAGACGCGCTCGATGTCCTTGGGCTGCGACTGCGAGATCAAGCTATGCGAAATCGGCGTGAAAATCTGGGCGCAGATCTTCAGCTCCGACTCGAAAAACATGTCCATCGAATGCGAGACCGCGCCTTCCGTAGAATTTTCGATCGGGATCACGCCGTGATCCGCTTCGCCCTTCGCCACCAAATGAAACACATCCGGAATCGCCGGAGCCGCGATGTAGTCGATGCTGGCTCCAAACTTCTTGATCGCCGCTTGATGCGTATAGGTCGCCTCCGGACCGAGATACGCGATCCGCATCGGCTTCTCCAAAGCGATCGCCGCCGACATGATCTCGCGGTAGATGGCGCGGATCGCCTCGTCGCTAAGCGGACCCTGGTTTAGCTTGCCAAGCTTGCGCAACACCTGCTCCTCGCGACTCGCCACATAAATCGGCGAACCTTCCAGGCGCTTGACGTGCCCGATTTCAGCAGCTGTGCGAACCCGCTCGTTGAGCAGCTTGAGAACCTCTTGATCGATCTCGTCGATCTTCTTTCTTAGCGTATCCAGATCCATATTACTCGGCAGGCTTTTCAGCCGCTTCGGACTCTTCTTCCAAATCGGTTGGCGATTCTTCTTCCTCAACGTCGTCTTCTTCAGACGCTTTCAATTCTTCGTCGGCTTCTTCAGCGGACGCACCTTCGACTGCTTCTGCCGCTGCGTCCTCCTCGGGAACGGCCTCCTCCGCTTCCACCTCGTCTACAGCGTCCGCGTCCGACTCTTTCGAAACCGCTTCGGTAGCCTCCGAGGATTCCTCGTCCTCTTCAGACTCCGCTTGAGCGCCGGCCTCGTCCTTCTTGTCTCCCTCCGGCAAGCCCATTTCCTTCTCGGTCATCTCTTGCTGGTTCGAGACCTCGTGCAACCATTCGTCCAACTGCCCCGGCGACAAAACGTCCGAAGCGGGCAGCTCTTCGATCGATCGGATCCCGACGAACTCCAGAAACGCTTCCGTGGTTCCATATTGAATCGGACGGCCCGGCAAATCCGCCCGGCCTACCACTTGCACGAACTCCCGCTCGAGCAGCTTGCTCAAAGGCGAGTCGATCGAAACGCCGCGGATCTTCTCGATCTCCGCCCGCACCACCGGCTGACGGTAGGCGATCACCGCCAAGGTCTCGAGAGCCGACTGGTTGAGCTTGATCGGCCGCGGCTCGTCGCGCAGTAGGCTGATCCATTCGCCCACCGTGGGAGAGGTCACCATCAAAAATCCGCTTGGGCGCTCGATCAGGCGATAAACCTCGTCCTTCTCGATCATCTCCGCCGCGATCCGGTCCATCGATTCGCGAATCTGCGTCGCGGTCACCAAGTCCGGCACTTCCGTGGTCGGCATCCCGTCTCCTGGCAAAAAGGGCTGCTCGGGCTCTTCGTAGTCAGGGTTCTCCTCCTCTTCCTCGCCTTCCGGAGCTTCCCGGGCCGCATGGTACTTCGTGAACACGCCTTGGATGTCCTTGACGCTCAAAGGTCCGGACGCGCCAAAAAGGAGGGCTTTTAAAACTCTGTCTAAGCTGAATGCCATGGGTGAAAGGAAGGAGGAAAAATCGTCGCTGAATTTGGGCCAAAGTATAACTTGATCGCAATCCAGCCCTCTGATGTAAAGGTTCTCTTTTTTCTGCAGAGACCGCTACGGGCTACGCGGAAGAAGGCAAATCAAACTTTCTCAACCAAAACTCCCCTTGAGCGACCAACCAAAAACAAACCGCCCTCACTCATCCGCGCTTGTCGACGGCAACGACCGCGCCCCCGCCCGCTCCATGCTCCGCGCCGTGGGCTTCACGGACGAGGATTTCAAGAAGCCGCAGATCGGCATCGCCTCCACCGGCAGCGACCTCACTCCGTGCAACATGCACATCAACGAGCTCGCCACCCACGCCACCAAAGGCGCCGACGCCGGCGGAGCTAAGCCCGTCAACTTCTCCACCATCACCATCTCCGACGGCATCTCCATGGGAACCAAGGGCATGCGCTACAGCCTCGTTTCCCGCGAAGTCATCGCCGACTCCATCGAAACCGTCGTCGCGGGCGAAAGCATCGACGGCGTCGTCGCCATCGGCGGCTGCGACAAGAACATGCCAGGCTGCATGATCGCCCTCGCCCGCCTCAACCGCCCCTCCATTTTCGTCTACGGCGGATCCATCCTCCCCGGCCTCCACAAGGACAAGCCCATCGACATCGTCTCCATCTTCGAAGCGGTCGGCCGCCACGCCAAGGGCGAGATCGACGGCGAAGAGCTCAAGGAAATCGAGTGCAAGGCCATCCCCGGCGCCGGCTCCTGCGGCGGCATGTACACGGCCAATTCCATGGCCACCGCCATCGAAGCCCTCGGCATGTCCCTCCCCGGCTCCTCCGCCCAGCTCGCGGTCAGCAAGGACAAGCGCGACGACTGCTTCAACGCCGGCAAGCAAGTCGCCAAGCTCCTCGAGCTCGACCTCAAGCCGCGCGACATCATGACCAAGGCCGCCTTCGAAAACGCGATCAAGACCTGCATCGCCCTCGGCGGCTCCACCAACATCATTCTCCACCTGCTGGCCATCGCCCACGCAGCCGACGTCGACCTCAGCATCGACGACTTCGCGCGCCTCGGCGAACAGATCCCGCTCCTCGCCGACGTGAAGCCCTTCGGCAAGTACAACATGTCGCACCTCATCCGCATCGGCGGCATCCAACCGATGATGAAAATCCTGCTCGACCGCGGACTGCTCGACGGATCCTGCATCACCGTCACCGGCAAGACCATCGCCGAAAACCTCAAGGACGTGCAACCGTATCCGAAGGACCAGGACATCATCCGCGACTGGGACAACCCCATCAAGGAAACCTCCCACCTGCGCGTCCTTCGCGGAAACCTCGCCCCCACCGGCGCCGTCGGCAAGATCACCGGCAAGGAAGGCCTCTACTTCAAGGGCACCGCTAAGGTGTACGAAAACGAGGAAGACTCCCTCCAGGGCATCCTCCGCGGCGACGTGGTAGCGGGCGACGTAGTCGTGATCCGCAACGAAGGCCCCGTCGGCGGACCCGGCATGCGCGAAATGCTCTCTCCCACCTCGGCCGTCGCAGGCCGCGGCCTCATCAAGGAAGTCGCCCTCATCACCGACGGCCGCTTCTCCGGAGGCTCCCACGGTTTCGACGTCGGCCACATCACTCCCGAAGCCGCTTGCGGCGGACCGATCGGCATCGTCAAAAGCGGCGACGAGATCGAAATCGACGCCGTCAAGAACACCATCTCGCTCAACATCCCCCAGGAAGAGTACGACGCCCGCATGGCCGCCTACGTTCCCAAGGGACCGGGCGAACGACGCGGCGTTCTCGGCAAGTACGCCGCCCTCGCCTCCTCCGCCTCCGAAGGCGGCGTAACCGACAAGAACCTATAGAGCTAACTCGTTCGGGCCGGCGCCCGGACGCTGCCAGTTTTTTTCAGGTAGAGCCCGGGCGCCGTCCCGGGCTTTTCCTTTTTAAACGCCAGAAATTTCATTCATCTCAAACGAGAAAACCACACATACTATGTCTTGGGACACCTACAAAGCACTGACCTTCGATTTTCCCGAAGTGTCGCTCTCTCTTGATCTCAGCCGCCTGGGCCTCCCAGCTGGCTACATCGACAGCCAACGCGGAGCCTTCTCCAAGGCCTTCGCCGACATGGACGCCCTCGAAAAAGGCGCCATCGCCAACCCCGACGAAAAGCGCATGGTCGGGCACTACTGGCTGCGCGACGCCGACCTCGCCCCCACCGACGAGCTGAAGAACACCATCAACTCCAGCGTCGCCCAGATCAAAGCCTTCGCCGCCAAGGTACACTCCGGCGAGATCAAAGGCGCCAATGGCACCTTCACCGACGTTCTCGTAATCGGCATCGGCGGCTCCGCCCTCGGCCCCCAATTCATCGCCCACGCCCTCGGCGTGCCTAGCGAAGACAAGGCCCAGGTCCATTTCTTCGATAACACCGATCCCGACGGCATGGACCTCGCCCTCAACGCCATCGGCGACCGACTCGGCAACACCCTCTCCCTCGTCATCTCCAAGTCCGGCGGCACCGCGGAAACCCGTAACGGCATGCTGGAGGCCCAAAAGGCCTACGCCGACATGGGGCTCGATTTCGCCAAGCACGCCGTAGCCATCACCGGCGTCGACTCCAAGCTCGACAAGGTCGCCGTATCCGAAGGCTGGCTCGAACGCTTCGAAATGTGGGACTGGGTCGGCGGACGCACCTCCGTGCTCTGCGCCGTTGGCCTCGTAGCCGCTGCCCTCCAAGGCATCGACATCCAAGCCCTCCTCGACGGCGCCGCCGCCATGGACAAGGTTACCCGCGCCAAGGAGATCGAAGAAAACCCAGCCGCCCTGCTCGCCCTCTCCT
The DNA here is from genome assembly GCF_031127875.1 of Pelagicoccus sp. SDUM812005. GTDB lineage: Bacteria > Verrucomicrobiota > Verrucomicrobiia > Opitutales > Opitutaceae > Pelagicoccus. Next base: position 113,604 of record NZ_JARXIA010000013.1, read on the forward strand.
GGTACTTCGCAACCAACGGAAAAGGCGAGAAGGACATGGTCATCCTCCCCTACAAGGACCGCCTCCTCCTCTTCTCCCGCTACCTGCAGCAGCTCATCATGGAGTCGCTCGGCAAAGAGTTCGACCTCGACGGCAATGTCGTCAACCAAGGCATCGCCGTTTACGGGAACAAAGGCTCCACCGACCAGCACGCTTACGTGCAGCAGCTCCGCGAAGGCGTGCCCAACTTCTTCGCCACCCTCATCGAAGTGCTGAAGGACCGCAACGGCCCCTCCATCGAAGTCGAGCCAGGCGTCACCGCAGGCGACTACCTGCAAGGCTTCCTCCTCGGCACCCGCGAGGCGCTCGCCGAAAAGGACCGCCAGTCCATCACCATCACCGTGGCCGACATCAACGAAACCACCGTCGCCAACCTCATCGCTCTCTACGAGCGGGCCGTCGGCTACTACGCCACCCTCACCAACATCAACGCCTACCACCAGCCAGGCGTGGAAGCGGGCAAGAAGGCCGCCGGCATCGCCATCGAGCTCGGTAAAGCCATCGTCGAAACCCTCGAGGCCAACAAGGGCGAAGCCCTCGACGCCCCCGCCATCGCCGAAAAGCTCGGCAAGCCCGAGTCCACCGAGCTCGTCTACAAGATCGCCCTCCACATGGCCGCTAACGCCAAGGCGGGCATCTCGAAGATCGACGGCGCGTGTTGGCACGAGGCCAAGTTCCTAGTGCTTGCATAGTCCGCGCTTATACGGTACCTTTTCAGCCTGACTTTCAGTATATCCTGAAAGTCAGGCTTTTTTTGGCTGCGGCTAAACCTCTCCCGACTCGCAGGCGCCTTTTTCCTCAAGGGTTCCCAACGAGACAGTCCTAGTGGTTAACCCCAAAACGTTCTTCATTGAAATCCATCTCTCGACCCAAGCCCACCCTTCCTCCATTCAATGCACTTCAGTGCAATAGAATGCTAAATCCATCACCCATTTCATTTCGGACGCCTAGCTCCAATAACAGCGCTCTCAAGGAGCTAGGCTTACCGCGCCCGCTTGGCGGCATTGGCGTAGCCTTTTTGCTGCCATGACCCGCCTCGCCAAATCCCTCAAACGCCGCTTCTGGCAGGCATCGATCTCCAACAAGATCCTGCTCATCGTACTCGCCAGCAGCCTACTCTCTCTCGGACTGATAACCGGATCCAGCGTCCTGCGGGAATTCCAGCTCGTTTCGCAGCGCGAGAGCGACAAGCTCAAATCCATCGCCGGCATCCTAAGCGGAAACTCCGTAGCGGCTCTGCGCTTCGAAGACGAGATCACCGCCCAAGAGCACCTCTCCACCCTCCGCAGCGAGCCAAACATCACCGCCGCTGCCGTCTACACCACCGACGGCCAAGTCTTCGCCCAATACAAGCGAGACCCCGACTCCCAGATCCCTCCCTACGGCGATCAATTCGGCACGCAAGCCACCCTCGCCTCCCTTTCCCATTTCCAAGAGATCGAGCTGAACGGAGTCGTCATCGGATCCATCTACCTGAAGTCGGACACCTCGGAACTCGTCGGCCAACTGGGGACCAGCCTTCTCATCAACAGCATCATCCTGTTCGCATCCCTCGGAGTCTCCCTCCTCCTCGCCAAACGGCTCCTCCCTCTCATCACCCGCCCTATCGAAGACCTCGCCAACCTCGCCCATCGCGTCTCCGAAGAACGCAACTACCAGCTTCGGGCCAAAAAGCAGGGCTACGACGAGATAGGCATGCTGGTGGACAGCATCAACTTCATGCTCTCCACCGTCCGCCAGCGCGACCAAGCCATCAACGAGACCAACCGCAACCTCGAGCAGCTCGTGGCCGACCGAACCGCCAAGCTCGTAACCGCCCGCGAAAAAGCGGAGAACGCCCTGGAAGCGAAGAGCGACTTCCTAGCAACCATGAGCCACGAGCTCCGCACCCCCATGAACGCCATCATCGGCATGAGCTCCGTCCTGCAAACCGAGGACCTCGACCCCAACCGAGCGCGACAGATCGAGATCATCCAAAAAAGCGCCGTCAACCTGCTCGACCTCATCAACGACATCCTGGACTTCTCCAAGATCGAAGCCAACCGCCTCGAATTGGAAAGCGCCCCCTTCGACCTCGTCTCCTGCATCGAGGAAGCCATGGACATCTCCGCAGCGGCCAAGAAGAACAACCGCCTCGTCTACAGCACCAACTTCGACCCCGCCCTTCCTTCCCACATTTCAGGCGACGTCACCCGCCTGCGCCAAATTCTGGTCAACCTCCTCAGCAACGCTTTCAAGTTCACCGAACGCGGCTCCGTCACCCTGCGAGCCGAACACATCCCCGCCGACAGAAGCCGTGGCGAACGCATCCGTATCAGCGTCAAGGATACCGGCATCGGTATTCCCAAGCACCAGCACCAAAGCATTTTCGAGTCCTTCACCCAAGCCAACCGCAGCACCTCGCGCCAGTTCGGCGGCACCGGACTTGGCCTCACCATTAGCTACCGGCTGGCCCTCGCCATGGGCGGGGACATCACGGTCGAGAGCGAACCGAGAAAAGGCGCCACCTTCCACCTCACCCTCCCGATCCGCCGTATCGAGAGCCTCAACGCCCCCGTTTCCAAACCGCTCGACGTCGCGAGCCCCGTCACCGTACGGCTCAAGGATCTCCCCTTCGCCCTGGAGGAATCCCTCGCCGAAACCCTCGGCGCCTGGAACTGCCGCGTGCTCAGCGAAGCGGAAGCCAAGAGCATCCCAGCAGACCTGACCCTTGCGTCCGCTCTCTCCGAAGACGAATTTCGAGCCGTCGAGAAAGCCACTCGCCTCGACAGCTACGAACGCGTCGTACTCGTAGCCCACGCCGACCATTCCATCCTCATTCGCAAGACGACCGCAGCGGCAGTACTGACTTTGCCAATACGCCATCGAGACCTGCGAAACATAGTCCTCAAGCACGCGGACAGCAGCGAGCCCCCTCACTACGATCCGACAAGCCCCGTCGCCTCCTATCCCACCGAAAAGTGGCGGAAGCTCAAAATCCTCCTCGCCGAGGACAATGAACTTAGCCGCAACGTCTTCATCCATCACATGGAGCTCATCGGCCTCGATATCGAGACCGCCTCCAACGGAAAGATCGCCTGCGAGCTCGTGAAAAACAACGACTTCGACATCGTCTTCATGGACGTGCGCATGCCGCTCAAGGACGGGCTTACCGCCGCTCGCGAAATCCGCGACACCTTGCCCAGCCAACGCCAACAACCCTGGATCGTCGGCTTCACCGCGAACACCGAGCCGGAAGCGCTGCTGGAAATCGAAAAGGCCGGCATGGACGACTACCTCGCCAAGCCAGCCCTCATCAGCGATATAGCCGACTCCATCGGACGCTTTACCTTCCAAAGGTCGAGTTCGGGGCCGACTGCCCTCTACGACGCTTAGTCGCTTGCCCAGCGCCGCATTAGGAGCATTGTTGCCGGAAATTCCCAATGCGACTTTCCCACAAGATACAGTACCTGGCCCTCGTCTGCCTCGCTCGCTTCATCTGCATCCTTCCCCGGTCTTGGGCCCTCAGCCTGGGAGCCAGTGTCGGTTGGTTCGGCTGGACCATCGGCATGCGCCGCGAGCTCGTACTCTCGAACATCGCCAACGCCCGCCCCACCGCAAGCCAGGCCGAACTAAAGCGAATCGGCAAGCAAGCGGCCAAGAACTTCGGACGCACCATCGCCGAATTCATCCGCTACGGCATCAAGGACCGCGATAGGCTGCCCCAACTCGTCTCCATCAAAAACCTCGAACTCCTGAGCGACGCGCTCAACCGCGGAAACGGAGCCATCCTGCTCACCGGACACTTCGGAGCTTGGGCCATCTACTTCGCCGCCATCGCCATGCGCGACGTGCCCCTCTCCCTGCTCGTCGGCAAGCAACACAACGCCAAGGTCGACGAATTCATCCACAAGATACCAGGCGACCGCGTGGAGTTCATCACCAAAGGACGCACCGCCATCAAATCCATCCTCGAAAAGCTGCAGGCTGGACGGGCCGTCGTCATGGTTGCAGACCAACACGCCGGAGCCGGCGGCATCGTCGTCCCCTTTCTCGGCAAAAACGCCTCCACCCTCCCGCTCCCCGGATCGTTTTCCGTCAAGTACAAGGTTCCTGTATTCATGATGTCAGGACACCGCGAAGCGGATGGTTCCCACACCGTAAACATCTCCGAGCTCCCCGTCCCCGCATGCGACTCGACCAACGAACAGAAGATCGCGGTGGTCAAAACCTACAACGAAGAGCTAGGAAAAGTCGTCGCGGAACGCCCCGAGCAATACTTCTGGTACCACCGACGCTGGCGCGAAGAAAGCGAAACGCCGAGCTCCTAGTTGCGCGATACCGCGTGAACGCTCCAGTCCGCGCCTGCGCGAGTCGTCCGCCCGCCCGCGGCAAGCTGCGGCCGATCGAAGGGACCGCTTAGCGCGACGCTTTCGTCCTTCGCTTTCCCTCCGCTCAGCAAAGCGTTCAACTCGTCCACCGCGTTTCGCAATCGCAAGGACTGCCTGTCGAGCGAATCCGCCGCCTCGGCCGTTTGCTGGGCGCTGTGAGCCGTGCTACGCCCCACGTCATCCATCTGCCGCATCGACTCCGTGGTCTGGGCGATGCCTGCAGACTGCTGCGAAGTCGCTTCCGCAATAACCTCCACGTAGCTGTCCGCCTCCCTGATCCTCGACACGATCTCCTCCAACCGTTCCCGAGCCCGCACCGATATCCGAGCCCCGCGCTCCGAGTTCTCGATCGCTTGCTCGATCTTGGTCCCCGTTTCCTGAGCCGCTTTCGACACGCGCTGGGCCAAGCTCCTGACCTCGTCGGCGACGACTGCAAAGCCCGCCCCCGCATTTCCCGCTCGGGCCGCCTCGACCGCCGCATTCAGGGCGAGCAAGTTGGTCTGGAAGGCGATGTTCTCGATCGTTCCAATTATGTCAGCGGTCTCCGCGCTGCTCTGCTGGATGCGCCCCATGGCGCTTTCCAATTCAGAAATCTCGGCCACTCCATCCTCGGCCGTTTCGCGAGCTAAGCGAGTGGCCGACACGGTCTTGTCCGCATTGCCGATGTTCTCGGTCGAACGATTGGAAATGTCCTGCAAAAAGCTAAACGTTTCCTCCAAGCTGGCGGCCTGCTGTTCGGCCCCTGCCGCAAAGACGCCGCTGGCCGACTGCACTTGCACCGAAGAAGCGCTCAACGCCGCCGTCACTTCTGACATCTTTCCCGAGGCGGAGAGCAAACGTCGATTGATCGATCTCGGTATCCAAACTCCCATCACAATAGACAAAACCACCGCAACCCCGCAGATCCAAAGGATGGTGGAGCGGCCCGACCAAGCCCGAGCAACGATTCCTTCCAATTGCGCTTCCAAGTCAAAGACCATCTCCTGAGATCGATCGATCGAGCCTTCTTGTATCAGCGAAATGGATGCATGCAGATTCTGCGACGCTGCATCGACAGAATTCGCCTTGATCGACAACTGCTCGAGAAGCTGCGATAGCCCTTCCTCGTCCACAAATCCAAGAAAGATCCCTCCGAACTTCTCAAACGCGTCTTCCGCGATCGCTTCTCCCGCAGTGCTGCCGGCCAAGCTTTCCTCCAAAACCGAAAAGCCATCTTGCGCTTCCACGATCGCTGCCATCACTCGCTCCTCGAATCGGCCAAAGGCCCCGTCGTCATGCGACAGGGCTACCGTACGCTGCGCCTCGGAGACGATTTTCGCCCCCGCGTAGGCCAAGCGCGTGAGAGCACCGCTCGCGAGGGCCCGCTTCGAAACGTCCAAGCTGGAATCCGGCATAGCCGCCAAGCGGCCACGGAAGCTGCCATAAAGCTGGGAGCAAGTCGCATCGATCTCGTCCAACTCCCTCGGAAGCGCCTCCATCAACTCCAAATAGTTCCTTCTCGCAAGGTGCAACTGGCCGACCTGGACTCGAATATTCTCCGGCAAACCATTCTCTGGCCCCGCTTCCTCCCCTAAGACTCTTGCCAACTCCGCTTCGGAATCGAAGCGCTCCAAGGCGGAAAACGATTTCATCGTCTGGATCCTACGGGAAATCGAAACGATCTGGTTCGCCTTCCCCACCAAAGCCGCATCCTTGCGAAGATTCGCGACCACCCGGTCCTTTCCTAGCTCCATCTCGCCAGATAGTCGGCCAATGGTCACCACCGCAAAAGCGGAGAGGACCAAAACTAAAAGGACACACCCTAGGAAACCTAGGAAAATTCTGAACTTTAAACTCATCGTATGGGTTTGCTTATCGGTTGCTGTTCTTCCGAACGGACCTAGCCCTACGAGCCTAGCAATCCGCTGGAGCCCCACACCTCGACTCCCACGGCCACCCTCTTGAGAGCTATCTATGTTACATTTTAGCGACCCTAGGTTTCACCTAAGAAATACCCTATACCGAAAAGCGCAGTTTCTCGACATCGCTCCGCGCTCGCCCTGAAGCGCTAGCGGCAGGCGTCCTTCATTACCCTCGAGGAATGAACGAGGGTCCGAATCCCACAACCCAAACTGGATCGCCCCGCAGCGGGACGCAGTCCCTTACTTGTAGGATATCATGGTTTGGCTGCAGAAATTCTGCGGCGCCCAAGGTCCATTGTACGAAAAGCTGAAATGCGGAGCGAAGTGATCCCCGGCATCGTAGATCGACTTTTCGAATACCCGTAGGCGTTCCCGATTAACCAAGCAGTTAAACGTGACCACGTCTTCCTCCGAGCAAGGCAAGCGGCTCTCGCGGATTTCCGCGCACCAAGGACCGATCATCTCCTGTAGCTGGCTCTTGTAGATTTCCTTCTCCTTGGCCAAGGTCCGAGTGAATTTTTCCCCCTTCTTGGCCCGGTCGCCGAGGAAGTAAAGCAAGCGCCCGTTCAGCACCTTGCCCTTCTCGTCGCGAAGGTATGGATACTTCTCGATCAAGTGATCAAGCAGGTCGGGCACGTCGAAACGCATCGTCACTTCCATCTCCACCTTGCGGTAGATGCGAGTCAGCTCCTTCTCGAGGATCGCTTCGTTGTTGGAAAGCACCCGCTCCACCTGAGCCAAGCTCGAGAGCGTCAGGCCGTACTGCAGCGGGATGATCGAAGCCTGCGACATCAACAAGCGCTGCACGTGCTGGTGGGCAAAAATATCGTCCCCGCAAAGCGTCAAGGTCTTCTGACCGTAGGCGCTCACCACCGCCGAAACCTTCCCCACGGTCACCATGAAGAGGTTGCGCCCCTCCACGCCCGTCAGGTCCTCAAGATCATGAGGAGCGTCAGCCAATGTGTATGCGTATAGGAAGATGCTCATTTCGTTCGGTCTCTCTTGCGAGCGGTAGATTCCAACTCGTAAAAAAGATGTGAACGCCTTCCAGCAGGCGAGTCAATCTGCCCCTTTTCGCTTTACGCGAGATCAGGGTTTCCTTGATGGGGCCCTTCCTCGACCCCTAGGATCCATACGCCAGTTCACCCGGCGCCATTCGCGCTCGGCCCCCAGTCGCCTACGCCAACTCGTCCTTGAGCAACCAAGCCGCATGGGCAGCGCCGACCAGGGAAATCGAGTAGTCCTTAACGATGTAAACCGGGATCTTTCGCAGCACCTGCTTCACCTGCTCGCGGGCATTCTGCTCGAAAAAATAGATGAACTGGCTGCCGTCCAAGAAGTGACGCTCGTTCTTGCCCACAATGCCCCCGGCCAGGAAAAGCCCGCGTCGCGGCAGCACCGTCGCCGAGAAATCCGCAGCCACTCGGCCGTATACCTTCACGAACAGGCGAATCACGTCGCGGCAAACCGGATGGTTTTCCGCGTGGCGGGAAATCAAGGCCGGACGCTGCAAGGGCTCCGCATCCAAGATCTTGGCCAGCGTTTCGTCCACCTTCATGCCCCGCCTCACGATGAAGTAATCGAGGATCGTATTCAGCCCGCGCCCGGAAAGCAGGTCTTCAATCTCCACGATCGTATTCGCCGCGCCCTGGGCATGGGTCCGCAACTCCTCCGTCTCCAAGTCGAAGGCCGCGAAACAGGCGTGGCCGCCTTCGGACGGGAGGGCGCGATAGCGATCCCCGTCCTTCACCAGCATTCCCACGCCGAGCCCCGTGCCCGCCCCGACTATCAAGCTCACCGATCCGATCGGCTCCGGATCGCCGCCATCCGTGTGCGGCAAGTGCGTGACCTCCTCGGGATTGTTCAGGTCCAGCAAAGGCACGCCATAGCTGATCGCCTCGAAATCGTTGATAATCTTGGTAGGAAAACCGAAAGCCATCTCGATCTCGGTCCCGTCCAGGTCCCAGTCCAAGTTCGAAAGGTCGCAGCGGTTTTTCGAGATCGGCCCCGCGCCGCTGATGCCGGCAACCGAAACCTTGATCTCGGGAAACTTCTTCGCCGCAGTTTCCAGAAGCAGTCGAATCGACGGCAGGATGGAATCCACCTCCGCGCTAGGAACCACCGTCTCCAGCAAAATCTCGAACTTCCCCTCAGCCACCTTGACCAGCGCCATATTCGCGTTCGTGCCGCCAATATCTCCGGCGAGGGCGATCGGTTCACCGTTCCAGGATTCGCTGTGCCAAATGGTCTGAATTGTATTCGTTTGCATGATCGTTTTCTGGGGAAAAGGGGCGGAGAAAAAACAAATCCCCCTTGCGACTCCATAATAAAATCGCTCTTCCAAAACCACAACCACTCCGCCAAGTTACCCTCAAGAAGCAACCATGCCCAACCCGAACCAACTGATTATCCTCTTCGCCGCGCTGAACCTGCTCGCTTTCCTCCTCTTCGGAATCGACAAGCTCTTTGCCAAGGCGAGCCGCAGCCGCATCTCGGAAAAAGCCCTGCTGGTCTCCTCCGCCCTGGCAGCATCGCCCGGAGCCCTGCTCGGCATGGTCGTCTTCAACCACAAGACCTCCAAGCCGAAGTTCCGCTACGGCGTGCCCGCCCTGCTGGTCGCGCACGCAGGGATCAGCTACTGGCTCTCCTACGCCTAGGCTACCCTTCCGCCGCTTCCGCCGCAGCTTTCAGCTTAGCCAAGCCGTGGTCGAACATCGGAGCGATCATGTCCGGCATCATCCAAGCCAAGTAACCGCCCACTACCGGAGCCGGCACCTCGCCCGCCATCTGCCAGGTCACCACCAGCCCGTTCGGGCTCTTGTCATAGGTGATCGACGAGGTATTCGCAAAGGCGTCCTCGTTGAACAAAAGATCGAAGGTAACTCCCCTCTCCGGATCCGCTTCCGTAAACACCAAGCGTCCGTCCCCATCCGTTCCGACCCAACTCTGCGAAGCGCCCACACCCTTGGTCTGTTCGCCAAGCGTCACTTGCAAGGCCTCGTCCGCATCCTTCCACGGTCCCCAAACCGGCCACTGCTCCAAGTCGCCGACCAGCGAATACACTTTCTCAGGAGAAGCCTGCACCACGATCGAGCGCGAAACCGTAAACTCCTTCGAAAGGAAAAAACCGAGCACGATGGCGGCAACGAAAAGCAGGGAAAAAACGGAAAAAACGACGAGGAAGAACTTTCTCATTCCTTCCGTTCTGGACGATTACGAAGCGCTAGCAATGCGAAACCGCCCCCTAGAAATTTTCTAAAGTTCCGCCAAGGCTTTCGCTACGATCTCTTCGATCGGTAGTCGAATATCCACTACGACCGCGTCCTCCGGCTCTTCCAAAGCCTCGAGCTGCGAATCCACCAAGCTCGTCGGCATGAAATGGTCCTTCCGCTGCCCCACCCGCTCGAGTATCGTGTCCCGATCCCCCTTCAGGTAGAGCCAACTCGCGCCCGGCAAGCCCGCCTCCAACGCATCGCGATACCGCTGCTTCAGGGCGCTGCAAGCCAGCACCACCGAATCGCCCTTCTCCAGACGAGAGCGGAGCTCGGCGTTCAAGACCTCCAGCCAGCCAGCCCGGTCCTCGTCGGTCAAAGGAATGCCGGCGCTCATCTTGTCGACGTTGCTTTGCGGATGGAAATCGTCCGCATCCAACATCTCGATATGCTTCGCCTTCGCGATCTCGATCGCGATCGTCGACTTGCCGCTGCCGCAGATCCCCATCACGAAATACGCGACAGGGCCGGATCCTTGAGAACCTACCCCTCCCACTTGAAAAACAAGGTAGAAAGCGGCGGAATCGTGAACTCGCCGGATTGAGGGAAGCTATCGTACTCCACCGGTTCCGAATTCACTCCGTTCACGTTGCCGATATTGGAACCGCCATAGAAGGACGAATCCGTATTCAAAATCTCACGCCAGTGTCCTGCGGACGGCAGGCCGATGCGATACTTCTCCCGCGTCATCGGGGTGAAGTGGCCGATCACCAAGATCTTGCTGCGACCATCCGGAGAGGTGCGCACGTAGCTGATCATGCTCGAATCCGCATCCCAACAGGCGATCCAACGGAAGCTCTTGTCGTCGAAGTCAGTCAACGCCAAGGCCGGCTCGGACTTGTAGACTCGGTTCAGGTCCCGCACCAGCGATGCGATCCCGTGGTGGTCGGAGAACTCGTTGAGGTGCCACTGCAAGCTCTTGTCGTAGTTCCACTCCTCGGATTGGCCGAACTCGCTTCCCATGAAGAGCAGCTTCTTGCCTGGGTAGCCCCACATGTGACCGTAGAGGGAACGCAGCGTACGCGACTTGTCCGTGATCGAGCCCGCTCCCATCTTCATGAGCATCGAGCCCTTCCCATGAGTCACTTCGTCATGGGAGAAAACCGTCACGAACTTCTCCGCATACTGGTAAAGCATGCCAAAAGTCAGGTTGTTCTGGTGATGCTTGCGGTAGATCGGGTCCTTCTCGAAGTAGGACATGTTGTCGTGCATCCAGCCCATGTTCCACTTCAGGTCAAAACCGAGCCCGCCTTCCGCCGGCGACTTGGTCACACCGCCAAACGAAGTCGACTCTTCCGCGATCATCAGCGTGCCCGGGTAATACTTGTGCACGAGATCGTTGGTTTCCCGCAAGAAGGCGATCGCCTCCAAATTCTCGTTGCCGCCGTACTGGTTGGGAATCCACTGCCCTTCCTCGCGAGAGTAGTCGAGATAGAGCATGGAAGCGACCGCGTCCACGCGCAGACCGTCGATGTGATAGCGGTCCAGCCAGCTCAAAGCGTTGGCGACCAGGAAGCTCTTCACCTCATGGCGACCGAAGTTGAAGATCAAAGTCCCCCAGTCCATGTGAGCGCCCAGGCGCGGATCCTCGTGCTCGTAGAGACAGGTCCCATCGAAGCCGGGCAAGGCAAAGGTGTCGCGCGGGAAGTGGGCCGGTACCCAGTCGAGGATTACCCCGATCTCCCGCTGGTGCATGTAGTCGACGAAAGCCTTGAAGTCGTCCGGCGTGCCGAAGCGATGAGTCGGCGCGTAGTATCCGGTTACTTGATACCCCCAGGATCCGTCGAAAGGATGCTCCGCCACCGGCATCAGCTCGATGTGCGTGAAGCCGTGCTCGATCACGTAGTCCGCCAGCTCGACCGCAAGCTCCTTGTAGGTCAACGGACGATTGTCCTCCTCCCAGCGGCGCTTCCAAGAGGCAAGGTGCACCTCGTAGATGCTCATCGGCTGCTCGAGCGCCTGATGGTTGACCCGCTTGGCCATCCAAGCCTGGTCGTTCCAAGCATAGGAAGAATGATCGAAAACGATGGAGGCATTGTTGGGCGGCGCTTCGAAGTAGCAGCCATACGGATCGGTCTTCAAGAAGACGTCGCCATTCTTGGCCCGCAGCTCGAACTTGTAGACCTCGCCCGGCTCCAGACCGGGAACGAAGAGCTCCCAAACGCCGCTCGCCCCCAAGGAACGCATCGGATGGTAGCGACCGTCCCAATCGTTGAATACGCCTACCAGCGAAACCCGTTCCGCATTCGGCGCCCACACCGCGAACGACACCCCGGGAATCCCGTTCACCGTCTTCGGATGGGCCCCCAGCTTTTCGTAGATGCGGTGCTCGTTTCCTTGGTTGAAAAGGTACAGGTCCGAATCGCCCACCGTCGGCAAAAACGAATACGGATCGTAGAACTGGCGGATCTCGCGATTGCGTTGCTCCGCCCGCAAGCGATACGGGAAAACCATGTCGCGATCCTCGATCAACACCTCGAAGAAACCGCTCTCGTCGACCTTCTCCATCGGGTAGCGCGGCCCCGCCTCGGTACCGGCGTCGACGACTTCGCACTTATCTACCCCACTGAGAAACGCCCGCACCAAGATGCCGCGCTTCTTGCCCTTTTGGAAAGGGTGCATCCCTAAAATATCGTGAGGCGTGCCGACCTTCGCGTCGACAAACCGTTTTAGATCCTGCTTCGAAGTGTACATAAAACTGGCCAAAGAATGTGGCGATTGACTCTCGAACCCGATGCCAGCCCTGTCTCGAATAGACAAGGCAAAACCGGTCCAAGCTTGTGATAATCAGCAAGCTGTCCGCCAACATAGCCGCCTATCTCCCGCTTGTCCAATGACGGAACCGATTCCCCTCCCCGCCGTCCCAAAGCTCCTCGTCTTGGACCTTGCCAGCCACCACTCCTCCTCCCTTATTAGACAGCCTTCAAACCTGATACGATGATCGAGCTCATTCGCCACCTCCCACGCCTCACCTTGGCCGCCGCCACCCTGGCCGCCTTCGCCACCTCGCTGCGCGCCCAAGACATCGAGCTCATTCCGAGCGGGCCGCTCACCTACGACCAGAAGACCGGCGAAGTCGTGGCCACCGACGGCGCCCAGATCCAGTACGGCGAATGGCTGCTCTCCGCCGACACCATCCGCTTCAACCAGGAATCCGGCGACGCCTCCGCCTCCGGAAACGTCGTCTTCTCCCGTACCGACCTCCGCCTCGTCGCCGACGCCCTCACCTACAAGCCGAAGGAAGAGTTCGCCCGCGCCCAAAACTTCCGGGCCGGAAACGGACTCTACTACGTCGACGGCTCCCTCCTCGAAGGCAACCCCGACAACTTCCGCTTCGAGGACATCAACTTCTACCCCGGCGAGCCGGGCACCTTCCTCTTCGTGGCCCGCGCCGGCGAACTCGCCATCGTCGACCAAAACGAGATCCGCGGCAAACGCCTCTTCTTCAAAGTCGGCGCCGTACCCTTCCTGCTCATTCCCAATATCACCCAGCCGCTCGACGCCGAAACCAACCTCTTCAAGCCCACCCTCGACTACAGCGGCCACATCGGCGCCCTCGTGGGAGCCGAAGCCCTCGTACCCGTCACCGACCATATCCGCCTCGGCGGAAACGTCGCCCTCAGCTCCAAACGCGGCATCCTCGCCGGCCCCGCCGCCTCCTACTCCTTCGAAAGCGAAAGCTACACCGCCAACGGCGCCTTGATTTCTGGATACATCAACGACCAGGGCGAACCTGGCCTCGACGTCAACGGCGAGCTCATCGATTCGGACCGCTACTTCGCCGAATGGCGCCACCAGCAAATGTGGGCCGACAACCGAGCCAACATCTCCGCCTACGCCCGCTACTGGTCCGACTCCGAAGTCACCCGCGACTTCTACGAAGACTCCTTCGACCGCATGCAAGACCCAGACTCGTATCTGGAAGCCAACTACAACGCGGACAACTGGCAACTCTCCCTCTTCGCCCGCGCCGCCCTCGGCGAATTCCAGAGCCAAGTCGAACGCCTCCCCGAAGTTCGCTTCACCTACTTCCCCACCAACCTCGGCCACGGCTTCAGCCACCGCGGATTTCTCTCCGCCGCCGCCCTGCAAAAAACCGACGACAACGACCTCACCCTCAACAGCACCAAGCTCGACGCCGCCTACAGCCTCGACTGGAACCACACCCTAGCCGACGGCGTCCAGCTTCGCCTCACCGCCGGAGCCCGCGGCCTCCGCTACGAAGACGCCGAAACCTACTACGTCCGCCACGAGCTCAACGACACCGACAACACCGTAGCCGCATGGGGAAAAACCAGCGGCTCCAAGGCCTACGGCGAAATCGGAGCCGACCTCAACTTCAAGGCAAGCGCCACCTTCGACTTCAAGAACGAGACTTGGAACATCGACGGCATCCGCCACATCATCGAACCCCGCATCTCCTACCGCTACGTCCCCGAGCTCAGCTACGACAGCAGCCTAGCCATCCCGGACCAGCCCCTCTACGCCATCTACGGCCCGCCCCTCGGCCAAAGCATGCTCTACGCCGACAACGGAGCCTTCGCTAGTTACCTCCCCAACATCGACCTGCTCGATCGCCGCGACTCCGACAACATCCGCGAAGACCACAAGTTGCGCTTCGAAGTGAGAAACCGGATACAAACTCGCCAGAAAAACGGCGGTTCCCGCGACCTCGCCCGCTTCGACCTCTCCGCCGACTACTACCTGCCAGGCTCCGAATACGCCGAAGAATATTACTCCCTGCTGAACTTCGACATCGAACTCACCCCCGCCCCTTGGCTCGAGCTCGGCCTCTTCACCCGCCTCGACCCGGAAGACGGCCTCTCCGTCCAAGAATTCAACCCGCGCGTCTCCATCCAAGACGAAGGCTACTGGAAAGTTACCTTCGGCTCCCACTTCCTCGACGGCACCTCCAACCTAGCCACCGCCAACCTCAACAGCCTCAATCCTCTCTACTCCTGGCAAACCTGGCCCAACTACGGCCGCAGCTGGCCCGAGTACACCAACCTCCGCCTCGAGCAGTACTACGCCCATCTCGAATACCAGTTCTCAGAAAATCTCAAGCTCTACGCCACCACCCGCTACGACGACCAAACCGGCGTTTTCTACGAGCAACGCATCGGCATCATGCAGCGAGCCCTCGACGCCTACGGCCTCAAGTACGAGCTCCGCATCTACGACGGCGACCGCCGCGAAGACGACTTCGGCATCTCCATCGGCATCGACCTCTTCGACGAGTAAACATCCCCCCAACTTACTCTCAGTCCAAATCCACACTCACCTACCGTGCCTAAGCCACTCCTCAACGCGGGACTCAAGATCCACCGCCTGCAAAACCAGCGCCGCATCGCCTACTCCCTCATCGAGCGATCCCGCACCCTGCTCAAGCCCGGCTCCGCCTTCACCCGCGAACTGCACGAGCTCTTCCGCAAGCAAGGAAAATTCGGCTCCAAGGACCGGCGACTCTACCGCGAGCTCATCTACACCTACTTGCGCTACCAACCCTGGCTAGAGAGCAGCTACGCCAACCAAGACGCCTTCATGGACAAGCTCATCTGCCTGTCCGCCCCCACCGACGAGATCCAAAGCCTGTATCCAACCCTCCAGGACAGGAAACCGCTCGAAATCCCCGCCGATCAACGCTTCCTCTCCCTCGACCGCGACGTCGCCGACCTCGAGCTATTGCTCCCGCCCTGGTTCTCCAGCCACACCGAACGCGCCCCCACGGCCAAGTCCCTCCTCACCCTCGTTACCCGCCCGCCCCTCTGGCTACGCATCCAGAAGGATCCCAAGGAAGACCTCCTCGAGCGCCTCAAAGCCAACGCCACCCCCGCCCAAGCCGCCCAGATCGCCCGGCACCCGCTCGTTCCCGACTGTATCCACGCCCCCGCCGACTTCCCGCTCGCCAACCACCCCAGCTTCCTCGCCGGCGACGTCGAAATCCAAGACATCTCCTCCCAAATCCTCCTTCACCTCCTCAAGGACGCCCCCAAGGGCCATTGGCTCGACGCCTGCGCCGGCGCCGGAGGCAAAACCCTCCAGCTAGCCAACCTCCTCAAGCCCTACGGCAAGGTCACCGCCTACGACAAGCGCAGCTCCGCCCTGCGCGAGCTCCAGTCCCGAGCCAAACGCTCCGGACTCCCCAACATCTCCGTCCTCGACCAACGCCCCACCACCGGCGCCTACGATGGCGTGCTCGTCGACGCCCCTTGCAGCGGCTCCGGCACCTGGCGACGCCACCCCTACCTCATGCGCCAGACCAGCGAAGAAACCATCTTCGACTACGCCAAGACCCAGCTCGCCATCCTCAAGAGCTACGCTCCCCTCGTCGCCGACGGCGGCATCCTCGTCTACAGCACCTGCTCCCTCTCCCGCCACGAGAACGAGGCCGTCCAGGAAAAATTCCTCGCCGACTACCCAGACTTCCGCCACCAGCCCCTCTCCCCCCGCTTCGGCTACGAGGACAAAGGCCGCGGCATCACCGTCTATCCCGAAGACCACAACGGCGACGGCCTCTACGTCGCCACCTTCCGCAAGACCAACTAGCCGCAAGACCACCTCCCCACCCCCCTTACGTCCCCCGTTACGCAAAACGAGACCAACGTTATAGTTAATTTGCGCGCAGAAACCCGCTGGCTTCGAAACGAGATCTCCCCTTCGCCCCACCCCTCGCCGGATGGCCAACTTCGCGCTTGCCAGCCGCCCTCGCCCACACGTGAATTCACCCCGTGGCAGAGGAGAACGATCCCAGAATAAAGCTATCCGTATTTGAAGGTCCCATGGACCTTCTGCTCTTTCTCATACGCAAGCATGAGATCGACATCTACGATATCCCCATCGAGCTGGTGCTCGACCAGTACCTCGCCGTCCTCAACGCCATGAAAGAGTTCAGCCTCGAAGTCGCCGGCGACTTCTTCGTCATGGCCGCCACCCTCATGGAAATCAAGAGCCGCCTCCTGCTGCCCAAGCAAAAGCGCAGCGTCTCCGACGACGAGGAAGACGAGGACGGCGACATCGACCCCCGCTGGGAACTCGTCCACCAGCTCCTCGAATACAAGAAGTTCAAGGAAGCCGCCGACTCCCTCGACAAGCTCTCCGACCGGGCCGCCCTCCTCAAGGAGCGCGACTACAACTCCGTCAACAAGGCCGAGACGCCCCAGCGCCCCCTCAAGCCCGAAGACAAGATCTCCATCTGGAATTCCTACAACATCGTCCTGCGCCGCCTCACCGAAAAGCTGGTCGTCGGCGAAATCCAGGACGACTCCGTCACCGTGGTCGACCAGATGGAAATGCTCATCAAAAAGATCCGCACCGAGCCCGTCTTCAACTTTTCCTCCCTCTTCGACGGCCATATCGGGCTGCGTACCCTCGTCACCACTTTCATCGCCATCCTGGAGCTCACCCGCTTGCGCCGCCTCAAGGTCGAGCAAAACGAAGCCTTCTGCGATTTCGTCGTCACCGGACTCGAAGGCGGCGAAAGCCTCTCCTTCGAAGAAGAAAACGAGCTTGAACAGCCCATCCCTTAGCCCAACCTAAACGGCGTGCGAGACGAAAGCCTAGCGAACAAGCAATCACACCTGATCGGTATCGGCCTGGACAACCAGGACGGACACAAGCGGATCACCCAGGCCGAAAAATTCTCCATCGTCGGCGGATCCCAGGAAACCCACGAGCGCATGACCGAGACGGTAGTCAAAACCTTCGAAGACATGAAAAAGGCCGGCAAGCAGCTCGAATCCATCGAGAAGCAGCACCTCGCCGAACTCATCGAAAAAAATCGACCCGCGGACTAAGCGCCCATTCCGCCTCCCGCTCGCGCGAAAACGACAACCCAACTCGTCATTCACCCGCTGAAACCCACGCCATCCGGCCCCAAGGCCGACAGCTCCCTCTCCATCGAGGACGGGAACGGCAAGGAGGTGCTCAAAGCCGGAGCCGAGGACCCAGATCAAATCGTGCTTGCAACCGACTCGCAGGGGAATTCGTTGACGCTCCTCGAAGAGTACGCTCGACGCAAAAACAGCCGCGTCGGCCCGCTCGAATTCGCTCTTAGCTTCATCTGCGCGACGGCTTCTCTTGCATTCGCCGCTCTCATCTACTTTAACACGCACTAATCATGGCAGACATTATCAACCTGAACGAACAAAGCTTCGACGAAGCAATATCCACCGCAAGCGGACCGGTCCTCGTGGATTTCTGGGCGCCTTGGTGCGGCCCTTGCAAGGCTATCGCTCCTCTCCTCGAAGAGATCGCTGGCGAACTCGACGGCAAAGCCGCCATCACCAAGGTCAACGTAGACGAAAACAACGCCATCGCCGCAAAGTTCAACGTCCGCGCCATCCCTACCCTCATCCTCTTCAAGGGTGGCGAGCAGGTCGAAACCATCGTCGGCATGATCGGCAAGGACGACCTCAAGGCCAAGATCGAAGCTCACATCTAAGCGGAGCCCGCAAAAAAGCATTTCCACAGCCTCCCTTCCTCGCGGAAGGGAGGCTTTTTCATGCCCAATTTTCTCAAATTCCGGATGGCATTCTCAGATCCCGCAATCCCCATCTCCGCTCCCCTAACTCTCTGCCTGCCAAGCGCCTTTCGCATTTGACTCCCCTGCCCCCCGTTGCCGGTATCCCACTACCCCTTCACGCCACCTGCCACCCTTCCAACCCATGTCCCAGGCTCACGATTCTTCCGCGAATTCCGCCCCCGTCTCCACTCGCACCAAGATCATCTACGGACTCGGATCCGGGAACGACATGTGGGGAAACTGGTTCTACGTTTCCTTCGTCTGGCTCTTCTTCAACCAGTACCTCGGCATGTCCCCCTCCCTCATCAGCACCGCGCTCAGCCTGCGCCTGCTCTGGGACGCCATCACCGACCCCGTCTTCGGCTGGTGGTCCGACAATACCCGCACCCGCTTCGGCCGCCGCCGCCCCTTCATCCTGGTCGGCTCCATCCTCAGCGGCCTCTTCCTCCCCGTGCTCTTCATGGTCGAAGTCGGAGCCAGCGACACGGATTACTTCTGGTGGATGCTCCTCACCTCCATCGTCTTCATGACCTTCGTGAGCTGCTTCAACATGCCCTACAACAGCCTCGGGGCCGAGCTCTCCCCCGACTACTCCGAACGAAATTCCATATTCAAGTACAAAGGCAGCATCCAAAAGGTCATGGAAGTCGCCTCCTTCGGAGCTGGCGCCTTCGTCACCGCCCTCAATTGGGAAAACGCTACCGCCTCCGACGCTCCGCAAATCGTCGGCCAACTGCTCGGCACCGCCTCCACCTGGACCGGCGACCTCCTCGGCAACCTGCTCACCCTCGACTTCGCCGCAGCCTGGGCCGCCCTCGAGACGCCCTTCGGCCTGAAAACCGGGGACGGCACCGAAGAGATCAACATCGTGCTCTCCGCCCGCGTCTACGCCACCCTGCTCGGAGCCGCCATGATCGGCATCGGCCTCATCCTCTTCTTCGGCCTCAAGGAACGCTACTACGAAACCGTCAACAAGCGCCAAGCCAAGACCAAGATCGTGGCCTCCATCTGGGGAGCCCTGCGCTGTCGCCCCTTCCGCGTGCAGCTCTCCATGGGGCTCGCCTACTCCCTCGGCCTCAGCATGGTCGGCACCCTCGGCTTCTACACCACCGTCTACTTCGTCAGCGGCGGCAACCGCACCGAAGGCAACCTCTTCAACCTCAAGATGGGCATCGTCGGCATGCTCTTCGGCTTCATCGGACCTATGATCTGGGGAGTGCTCGCCTCCAAGTTCGACAAGAAACGCGTCATCCTCGTCATCCAATTCTTCGGCATCGCCGTCTTCCTCGCCACCTGGTGGCTCTACACGCCCGAGATCAAGATGCTGCAAGTGCTGGCCACCGGCTTCATCGCCCTCACCCAAGCCGGCTTCTGGATGATGTACGGATCCATCGGGGCCGACGTCATCGACTACGACGAACTCGAAAACGGAGTCCGCCGCGAAGGCGCCTTCTCCGCCTGCGGCAGCTACATCATGAAAATCGGCATGATCCTCGGCACCTTCATCACCGGCCTCGCCCTCGAAAGCACCGGCTTCGACGCCGAGCTCGGTGGCGACCAGCCCGAAAGAGCCCTTTTCTGGATACGCTTCCTCCTAGCCGCCGTACCCATCGCCGGCCTGATCACCTCCCTCGTCTTTATCGCCCGCTTCCCCCTCACCGCCGAAAAGATGAAAGAAATCCGCGCCCAACTCGAACAACGCCGCGGCACCGTATAGTCCAGCGTAGAGCGAGGTAAACGCAGCATGCCGCACACTCGTGATGCCCCAAAAAAAGGGCGACCTCCGCGGCCGCCCTTCCTCGTACTAAAGTTCCTGATACGTATCGTAAACCGACCGCGCTCTCAACGCCGCCTTTACCGCGATCGCCGTGGTCTTGATCTGCGGCGTCACCCGAATCGTCTGCGACTCGCCCGCCAGCAAATGCACGAAGTTGTCGCTATACCGGGCATCGATCCCCTTCAGCTCCAACCACGTCCAAAGCGCCGGCTTTTTCGCCGTCACCGTGACATCGAAGGAACCGCGAGCCGCCGCCTTCACCTTCACCGACAGCTGCGGATCTCCCAAGCTCAAGTGCTTCGGCCGGGCAAAGGTCACCAGGTTATCGCTCACCACCGTGCGACCGTCCTTCAGCGAAAGCTTTATCAACAAGCCCCGCTGGCCGTGCTGGGCTACGAGCTTCTTGAGCTTCAAGGTCTTGAAGACGCCCGTCGAATTCGCTCCAGAGCGGATCGACTTGGAATCGGATTCCAGCTCCTTGCCTTCCACGTCCACCACCGTCCAGCCGATCGTCAATCGCTTCGCTTCCAGCAAATCGTTCACGACATGGATGGCTACCGTGTCCGTATCCAAATCCTCGACACCGCAAACCAAGAGCGGATTGTAGAAATCGCGAGCCGCATAGTGCAAGGCCTTCCACTTGCCGAAGAAATCGAGCGACGACCAACTGGCCACCTGCCAGCAGTCATTAAGCTGCCAATACAAGGCCCCCATGCAACGAGGCTTGTTCATGCGCCAGTGCTCCACCGCGTACTTGATCGCCAGACCTTGAAGGATCTGCGTCAGCCAAATCGTATTGTCGAAGCCCACCGGAAGCCGGAACCAACTCAACATGTAGTCGATGATAGCGCTGTTTCCGATCGGACTCCGCTGGTGCTGCTCCATCACGTAAGACGTCACATTGCGCTCTTCCTTGTTCGTATACGTTTCGATCGTGCTGGGCTCCGGGAAGCTCTGAAAGCCGAACTCGCTGCAGAAACGGTGGTACGCCGTTCGATACCACTCGAAGGGCTCGCGCCCATGCCATACCTTCCACAAGTGAGCGTCTCCACAATCTGGATTCTGGGAGAACTTCCGATCCCCCACCGGCGAGTGCTCGCTCGATGGCCAATAGTCGCGCTGGGGATCGTTCTTCTTCACTATCCTTCCGATCACCTTGTCGAAGAGCTCGATATACTCATCCCATGGCATCTGCCCCGGCTCGTCGCCAAGGATCGGCGGGATATGCTCCATCTCGTTATTGCCACACCAGATCGCCAAACAAGCGTGATGGCGGATACGCTTAACCTGCTGCTCGATCTCGACCTTGACGTTATCAACCCACTCGTCGTCGAATCCTGGATACGCCGCGCAGGCAAACATGAAGTCTTGCCAAATGCAGATCCCCAATTCGTCGCAAGCATCGTAGAAGTCGTCGCGCTCGTACTTGCCGCCACCCCACACGCGAATCATGTTCATGTTCGCCTCCACCGAGGACTTCAGCAAATCGCGATTGCGCTCATCGGTTCCCCAAACGTCGAACTGGTCCGAAGGAATCCAATTCGCGCCTTTCGCAAAGAACCGGTTCCCATTCGCTTCGAAACAGAAGGACTCGCCCCACTGATCCTTTTCCCGCACCAGCTTCAATTCCCGAATGCCGATCCGCTTGCTGGTCTGGCTGATGACTTCCCCTTCGCTATCCAGCAGCGAAACCGCCACCACGTACAATGGCTGTTCGCCCAAACCGTTCGGCCACCAAAGCTCCGGAAAATCCACCTTCAGCGTTGTCCTGGCTTTGCCGCGAGCTACCGGCGCTTCGCCGCTAGCCACCACCGCTCCGTCCAAGGAGACTGTCACGAAAGCGCTCAACCGCACCCGACTCACCGACGACACCGACGCCTCCACTTCCAGCTCCGCTCGCTTGAAGCCCTTGCCTAAGCTCTGCTTCACCAGCAAGTCCGAGATCTCCGCCGTATCGAAAGCTTCGATACGCACCGAGCGCCAGATCCCCATCGTCACGATCATAGGACCCCAGTCCCAGCCGAAGTTCGACTGTTCCTTGCGAACCCATTGGCCGCCTTCCAGGCGATGGTGGTCGATACCGGTTTGCCAAAGAAAACGCTCCTTCTGCTTCGCCAGCCCGTAGGCCAAGGCCGAGGAAAATACGATTGAGATCTTGTTCTCGCCCGCTTTCAGCAGGTCTTTCACGTCGAACTCCCACTCGCGGAACATGTTGTTCGTCTCCGCCAACACCTTACCATTGAGCGTAATCTTGGCCAAGGTGTCCAAGCCGTCGAATCGCAACAACACGCGATCCCGCTCCAGCAAGCTCTCGCTCGCCTCGAAACGGCGAGAGTAGGTCCAGCTCTCCTCGCCCACCCACTGGACAAGCTTCTCGTTGTCGCGAAAGTACGGGTCCGGAATCAGCTTCTCCCGATGCAAGTCCGCATGCACGCAGCCGGGCACCACCGCTGGGATGTTAATCTTCTTGGGCCCCGCAAGCGTCCAAGTTCCATCAAGAGAAAGCGTTTCAATCATTTGTATTCGAGGGTAGGTTACAGAAACTCAGTTCGAGCCCACACCAGAGCGCAAATAATTGAAATGCTCCAGAACTTAATTCATTTGAGATTTAGCGTACGCAATCGGAAACCACTGCACCGGATCCGCTAGCTCGCCAGGGCCTTTTCCACGAGTTTCCGGCACGGCTCGTTGAGCTCGAGGGACAGGGCTGCCTCGCGGCCGGCCTCGCTCATCTTGGCCCAGCTCTTCTGCAGGATGCCGACCATCTTCTCCTCGTCCGTCTTCTCGCTGAAATCGGCAAACTGCTTCTCCAAGAAAACCAGGCAAAGCGCGTCCTCCAAGGTTTGGCACTCGGGATCCTTCTTGATCCCCTTCTTCAAGTTGAGATCCGCCACCCGAGCCTGCATGGCCTCGTCGTAGCCCATCATCTGCAAGACGTTCATCATCTTGTGGGCGTGGAACTTCTTCAAGTCCGCCCGCCAGGCCAAGTAGCCGGCCCGATCGCGGGGATAGTCCTCGCGAGGAATCATCCACCGGCAAATGTGCTGCCCGCGGGCCGCCAGCATCAAGGCCTCCGAAGCTGCCGGAGCCAAGTCCAGAACCCAACGGGTCAACTGCGTCGCGAAATAAAGCTCGTACCCGACGTTACACTTCCCGAGCGCCACCCGCTTGGGATCGTCGTCGTTGAGAAGATCGATCTCGCCAATGGTCCTGAGGAAGAGGTTCGCGTCGGCAACACGGTCCAACTGCCGCTCAAGCAAGTCTTTATCAAAGGTACGTTCCATAGCTCGACACTACAATACCGGCCACGCAAAGCAATAGCGACGAACGTTTCGTCACCCCAAAATTGCGCCCCAACGCGAGCCGACCCTAAGCCAATCCCCCAGCCTCCGTTCATTGCCCCCCGATCGCTTTGGAGCTTCCCAATTCAGGCCGCGGATTTAACACTGTTTTTAAATTTACGGCAGTTTTACAAACAGCCGGCTAACATCAACTCCCCAACACACACATGCGCATCCCGTCCATCCGCCTCGCCCTCCTCGCCAGCTGCGCCGCCCTGACCGCTCTCTCCGCCACCGCCGCGCCAAAGCTCATGCAAGGCCCCATGCTCGGCCACGTCGACCAGAGCTCCGCCCAGATCTGGGCCCGCGTGGCCGGAGAAGCCAACCTTTCCATCCTGTACTCCGAGAGTCCTCGCTTCACCGACGCCCGCGAAACCCCACCCGTGCGTGCCCTAGCCGAAAACGACTACTGCGTTCGAGCGACTATCGACGGGCTCGAAGCTGGCTCCTTCTACTACTACCAAGTGCTCGTGGACGGCGAACCGCTCGACGCCGTTCGCGAGCAGGAAGGCTACCCGCTGCTAACCGCCCCGCCCTCCGACATGGAAGTCCAGTTCACCATCGCCTTCGGGGCCGGCGCCAAAAGCGAGATCGACGGCATGCAAGCCATTTGGCTGCAGGTTCAAAACGCCCGTCCCCATGCCTTCTTCTGGTTGGGCGACAACGAATCCGCGGAAGGCCTCCCGCCAGCCTTCCAAGCCGAGCAGTACCGCAAGCAACGCAACATCCCCTTCCTTCAGCCCCTCCTGCGCTCCATCCCGCAAATGGCCACCTGGGACGGCCCTAAGCAAGACACCGCCAAGTCCTTCGACGTCTTCCAGCGCTACTGGGCCAACCCCAGCTACGGCACCCAAGAAAATCCTGGGTCGTATTTCAAATACAACTACGGCGGAGTAGACTTCTTCGTCCTCGACACCTACAGCTTCCGCGACACCCAGGAAAAATCAACTCTGCTAGGAAACGCCCAAGTCGAATGGCTCAAAGCGGAACTCGACGCCAGCGCCGCCCCCTTCAAGGTTCTGCTCAGCTCGAGCAGCTGGACCGATATCAAGGAGAACAACGACTCCACCTGGACCGCTTTCTCGCACGAACGCGACGCCTTGCTCAGCCATATCACCACCAACGACATCCCCGGCGTCATTCTCGTCTCCGGCGACAACGACCAAGCAGAGGTCAAAGCCATCCCCATGTCCCAGAAAGGTGGATACGACTTCTACGAGCTCGTCAGCAGCCCTCTCGCCCAAGACCCAGTCGCCACCTACGACGAACAGGAAGCTTCCACCATCAACATCCACGAGCCCTACGCGACTACTATGAACTTCGGGTTGCTTAGCTTCGACATGACCGGCGACGACCCAAGCTTCGCCTACGACGTGATCAACGTATTCGGCGAAAGCGTCTTCCCCACTCTCGAAGTCAAAGCGAGCGAACTCAAGAACGGCGTCGCCTCCTGGCAAACCAAGGTCGACGATCCTGCCGCCTACGCCAATGCCGCCCAACCGCCTGTCGCCCCGAGCGAAGCTGTCGTGCAATAAGGAATCCGCGGCGCCGAGACAACTAATCTCGGCGCCAGGAAAAAACGGAAAGCCCGCTACTCGACCGGACCGATTACCAACTCCACCCGATTCGCTTCCGAAAAATACTTCTTAGCGAAGGCCCGTAGCGAATCTACGGATACCGCATCGATCGACTGGTCGTAAGTCCGCCAACCATTCGCCGGCAAGCCATAGGTCGCATCCAGCACCGCTTGGCTGGCGCAACTGGAATTGGTCTGCATGCTCATCCGCTTGGCGGCCTTCAGTCGCTTCTTGCAACGGGCAAGCTCATCTTCCGCCACTCCGTCCATCACGCGACGCGTCTCCCGATCCAGCTCGACGATCACCTCTTCGAATCTCTCCGGAGAAGTGCCCGCGTAGAAGTAGAACATCGAGGTATCGAGCCCGACGATACGGGAAGAGCGAACGAAGTAAGCCAAGCTCAACTTCTCGCGCACCCGGTCGAACAGCTCGCTCGACATGCCGGAGAACAGCTCGTCCGCGACTTCGGACACGAAATAATCCTCCCCCTTCAATCCTGGCGAAGGATAGGCGTGAAAGACGATCGCCTGCTGGCGCTCCATCTTTTCGCGGTGCACGCCCGGCTCGGCCGGATTGTCGAAGGAAACGTCCCGCTGCTGCAATTCCGACGGCTCGAACTTTTCGAAGAGCGTCTGCAGCTTCGCCTTCAAGGCAGCAGCCTCGAACTGGCCGGATACGCCAATCGTCAGGTTTCCGCCCACGACCATGCGCTTCCAGAAGGCCTTGACGTCATCTAAAGTGATCGACTCCACCGTCTCCAAATCTCCACTACCGCTAATTCCGAAAGGATGCGAACCGAAGAACTTCTTGCGGAGGGTACGCCGGCCGGCCGTCACGATATCGTCGAGATGTTCCTTAATCCCAGCTAGGTGCGACTCCTTCTCGAGCTCGAAAACCTCTTCCTTGAACACGGGCCGCAGCAAAGCTTCCTCCAGCAGGTCGATCGCCAAGTCCGTATCGCTCGGCAATACTTCCAAGGCAAAGCCCAAACTGTTGTTTCCAGAGAATTCGTAGAAGCTGCCTCCGACGCCTTCGATCGCTTCCGCGACCTCCAAAGCGCTACGCTTCTCCGTGTCCTTGGTCATCATCGTCGACAGCAAAGCGGTCAAACCTTGCTTGCCCTCCGGCTCGAACAAGGAACCGGCCTGCAGCGCCACCCGGAAATGCAAGTTCGGAAGACGATTGTTCTCGCGCAGCAAAATCTTGCAGCCGTTGGGCAACACCGTTTCCTCGAAATCGAGCGAGGCCTTTTCCTGATCGGCCGCAGCCTCGCCCTTGCCGAGTTCCTCCTTCGGATTCAAGGTCACCGTAGTCAGGCGATCCCAACGTATCCACGTATCAAGCACACGCTTCAAATCTGAACTCGTCACCTCGGAAATCCGCTTCAGGTAATTGCGAGCGTAGCCGATGTCGCCGACCACCACTTCCGCCGTGCCGAGGCGGGACGCTTGGCCGGAAGCAGTCTTGCGGGAATTCACCTCGTTCACCAATAGCTGGCGACGCACCTTCTCCACGATCTTCTCCGGAAAATCCGACTCCTGCAAAGACTCCAGATAGGATCGCATCTCCGCAAGCGCGGGCTCCAGCTTGTCGGCATCGCACAACATCGAAACATAGAACACGCCCACGTTGCCCGGAGTCCAATTGGACACGTCCACGTGATGAACCAGCTGCGTCTCCTCGCGAAGGCGCTGGTAAAGCAAGGCGCTGTCCCCACTGCCCAAGGCAAGCGCCAGAGCATCGAGAGCCGGCGTGTCCGCATGCGTCAAGCCGGGCACCTGGAAGCCCATCGCCACCCGAGAGATTTGCACGTCTTCGTACAGGTCCTGGCGGCGCGCCGAAAGCTGCAAGGGCTCGTCCGGAAGAAAAACCGGAGCCAGCGAGCGGCGCTGGTACTCGCCAAAATGCTTTTCCACTGCGACTCGCATGTCCGAAACGGAAAAGTCTCCCGCCACCACCAAAACCGCGTTATTCGGCACGTAGCGTTCCTGATAGTAGCCTACCAGATCGTCCCGGGTGATCCGGTTGAAGACGTCCTTGTATCCAATAATCGGATAACGATAGGGATGCTTGTTGAAGGCCGTCTCGAAAAGGGAGTGCATGACCTTGCTGTCGGGATCGTCCTCGCCCATCGCGATCTCGCGATTGATGACCTCCCGCTCCTTGTCGACTTCCTCCGCCGGAAAGACGGATGCGAAAACCGAATCGCTCAAAACATCCAAGGCCACCGCAGCGTTCTCGGCGGGCATGTCGATGTAGTAAACCGTACGGTCGAAGGTCGTGTACGCATTGATATAGCCGCCGGATTCGTGCACCACGCGGGCGATCTCCTTGCCGGGACGCTTGTCGGTGCCCTTGAACAACATGTGCTCCACGAAATGGGAAATGCCCGACCCGAGGTGACGGTCCTCGTGCATGCTGCCCGTCTTCACCCAAACCTGCACCGAGCAAACCGGCGAGGAACGATCCGGCTTCAGCAAAACGGTCAGCCCGTTGTCCAGCACGTAGCGGTCGACGGGCTCCTTCATCAGCGGAGCGATCATGGCCTGACTCGCGTCCAGCGAGCGATTATTCGGTGAATCAATCATATCGATAAAAACTGGAGGTACGGCTTGCTCGCCCTACCCATTTGCAAACTAACTAGCGAGCTGCGGCATTTCGGGAAGCCAAACCTGGGCCCGGCCGGAGCTTCGCTACCACGCAAAGCCAGCGAGCCAAAAACCTCGGAGCCCTTTCCTTCGCCCGCGTCTCCCATCCGACCTACAGCGACTCGATCGAGCGGTAGCTCGGGCGCTTCAGGAACCGCTTCTTCGGCTTGAACGGCTGCTCGAAGGCTTCCTTGAAAGTATAGGTCGCGGCGAAGTCCTCGCGAGCGTCGTTCTCGTTCTTGCTGAAAACGCCGTACTCGATCAGGTTGAAAACCATCTCCCCGAAATCCTCGCACTTCTCAATCCCCCAGGAAGTGAGGATGTAGTAGGTCATCGGCCCGTATTGATCGAGCGCATACTCGCGAATCCCGTCGAGCAACTCCTGGCCCGAGACGTGCCGCTTCGCAGTCTTGGTGACCACCTTGCCCTGGCGCTTGCGCTCCCGGTCGATGGTGAAGTTCAAGGCCTTCTGCAAAAAGAGGTAACCATTCTTCGCGTAACGCGGATCCTCTTTGACGATGAGGCTAACAACTTCCGTAAAATCGTGCTCTTTCATTAGTGTTCACTAGCCCCCCAGATTGGTAAGCCAACTTTTCTGAAGAGAACCCCACTTGCAGCGGGTTAGACTGTCAATCTCGCAAAAAGAAAGTTGAGCCCCCAAATACTGCAGTCAATTTCCGTAACCATTCGAATCAACTGCGCGTATCATGGGGCTCACGCTATCGAAACGCCTGCATCGAAATTCGCATCGAACGACCTACCTGGATGAAAACCAACCTCACCATCGCGACCCTCATCGTAGTAATTCTGACCGCCTGGATGGTGTTCGGATCCATCAGCGCCAACGGAGAGGCCGAGGAAAAAGCGAAAGCCGCCCAAGCGGAGCAAACCGCCGAGGAGCCGCTCCCCAGCGTTCGCGTCCGCGAGTCCGTAGCCGAAGCCTTCGCCGCCAAGATCACCCTCCGCGGCAAAACCCTCCCCTCCCGAGAAAGCACCCTTAAAGCGGAAATCGGCGGCCAGATCCTCGAAATCGTGGCCCAGCGCGGCGCCCCCGTCAAAGCCGGCGACCCGCTCATCCGCATCGACCCCAAGAACCTTCCCGAGCAACTCGAGGCCGCCCAGGCCGTCCTCAAGCAGCGGGAGCTGGAATTCGACGCGGCCCAAAAGCTCCGCTCCAGCGGCTACCAGTCCGAGACCCGGCTCGCCGAAGCGGCCGCCGCCCTCGCCAACGCCAAAAGCGACCTCGCCGCCATCCGCATCGCCCTGGAAAACACCGTCGTTGCCGCCCCCTACGACGGCATCTTCAACGAACGCCTCGTCGAAGCGGGGGAATTCGTCGCCGTCGGCGACCCCATGGCCCACTTCCTCGCCCTCGATCCCATGATCGTCACCGCCGAAGCCACCGAAAAGGAGATTCAAAAGATTCACGCCGGATCCCCCGCCGTAGCCAAGATCGGCGACCGCACCCTCGACGGGCGCATCCGCTACCTTTCCAAAGCCGCCAACTCCGCCGTGCGCACCTACACCGTCGAGCTCGAATTCGCCAATCCGGACCTATCGCTCGAAGCAGGCATGACTGCCGACATCGTGGCCACCACCGCCACCCAAATGGCCCATAAGGTCACCCCCGCCATCCTCTTCCTCAGCGCCGACACCCAAGGCGAACTCGGACTCAAGACCGTCGACGACGAGAACGTCGTCAGCTTCCACAAAACCCAAATCGTCGGCACCGCCCCCGACGGCGTCTGGGTCAGCGGCCTGCCCGAAAAGGTAACCCTCATCACCGTCGGCCAAGGATTCGTCGTCCCCGGAGCCACCGTGAACGCCGTGCCCGAAAGCAGCATCCAGTAGCGGCCTCCCGCTCTGCTATCCAACCCATCCCTTCCAACCGCCTAGCTACCCACTCCTAGGTCCCAGCCCCCAATCACCGCTCGAACGTGATCGAACTCATCCTCAGCCGCAAGCGCACCGTCAACCTCGCGCTCTTCTTCATCCTCGCCGCCGGCCTCTTCGCCTACATCCAGATCCCCAAGGAGTCGGACCCGGACATCACCATCCCGACCATCTACGTCTCCATGTACATGGAAGGCATCTCCCCGGAAGACGCCGAGCGCCTCCTGGTGCGCCCCATGGAGCAGGAGCTATCCAGCGTAGAAGGCGTCAAGGAGATGACCGCCACCGCCTCCCAAAACTCCGCTTCCGTCACCCTCGAGTTCGACGCCGGCTTCGACCCCGACACCGCCCTCGCCGACGTACGCGAAAAAGTCGACCTCGCCAGCGCCGAGCTCCCCCAAGCCGCCGAGGAGCCCACCGTACACGAGATCAACTTCTCCCAGTTTCCCGTCATCGTCATCACCCTCTCCGGCGACGTCCCCGAACGCGCCCTCACCAAAATAGCCAAGGACCTCGGCGACGAAATCGAAAGCATCGGCCAAGTCCTCGAAGCCCGCGTCATCGGAGACCGCGAAGAGGTCGTCGAAGTCATCATCGACCCCACCGTCCTGCGCTCCTACAACCTTTCCCAAGGCGAGATCATCACCTTCATCTCCCGCAACAACAAGATCGTCGCCGCCGGCAACATGGACAAAGGCGAAGGCCGTTTCGCCGTCAAAGTCCCCGGCCTCTTCAAGACCGCCCAGGAAGTCATGGACATCCCCGTCAAGCGGGACGGCGACAAGGTCATCCGCCTCGCCGACGTCGCCACCGTGCGCCGCACCTTCAAGGACCGCTCCGCCTACGCCCGCCTAAACGGCGAGCCCTCCATCGGCATCGAGGTCTCCAAGCGGGCCGGCGAAAACGTCCTCGACACCATCGCCGCCGTCAAGGAGCTCGTCGAAAGCACCCGCCCCCTCTGGCCTGAAAACCTCTCCGTCACCTACTCCCAAGACAAGTCCACCGGCATCCGCGACATGCTGCTCGACCTGCAAAACAACGTCATCAGCGCCATCCTGCTCGTGATGATCGTGGTCATCATCGCCATGGGCGTGCGCTCCGCCCTGCTCGTCGGCATCGCCATCCCCGGCTCCTTCCTCGCCGGCGTGCTCTTCCTCTACGCCATCGGCTTCACCGTAAACATCGTCGTGCTCTTCTCCCTTATCATGGCTGTCGGCATGCTGGTCGACGGAGCCATCGTCGTTACCGAGTTCGCCGACCGCAAGATGGCCGAAGGCATGCCCAAAGGCCCCGCCTACGCGGAAGCCTCCAAACGCATGGCCCTGCCCATCATCGCTTCCACCCTCACCACCCTCGCCGCCTTCGCTCCCCTGCTCTTCTGGCCCGGCATCACCGGAGAGTTCATGAAGTACCTGCCGATCACCCTGATCGCCACCCTCACCGCCTCCCTCTTCATGGCCCTCATCTTCGTGCCCGCCCTCGGCGGCATCTTCGGCAAGGCCAACAACGCCGACAACGACGCCCTCGAAGCCCTCGACGGTAGAAAGCACGCCGACCTCACGAAAATAAAGGGCTTCACCGGAGCCTACGCTCGTTTCCTCAACAAAGTCATTCGCCACCCCGTCCTCCAGCTTCTCGCCCTCATCGTCCTCTTCGTCGGCGTCATCGCCACCTACGCGAAGTTCGGCCACGGCATCGAGTTCTTCCCCGACGTCGAACCGGAATTCGCCAGCATGAACATCCGGGCAAGAGGCAATCTCTCCGTCGACGAAGCCGACAAGCTAGTCCGCCAAGTGGAAAGCCGCATCCACGACATCGATGGAATCAAGTTCCTCTACTCCCGGGCCGACCCCGAGCTCCGCGCCCAAAACGTCCCCGAGGACGCCATCGGAATCATCCAATTCGAGTTCACCCACTGGGAAAGCCGCCCCTCCGCCAACCAAATCTTCGACACCATACGCGAACGCACCGCCGACCTCGCCG
This sequence comes from Pelagicoccus sp. SDUM812005, assembly GCF_031127875.1. Taxonomy (GTDB): domain Bacteria; phylum Verrucomicrobiota; class Verrucomicrobiia; order Opitutales; family Opitutaceae; genus Pelagicoccus. The sequence goes on from NZ_JARXIA010000013.1 coordinate 144,926, forward strand.
GAATCCACATCGAATTCGCAAAGCCGGACGCCGGGCCTCCGGTCGGCAAACCCGTCCAGCTCCAAATCAGCTCCGCCTTCCCCGACGCCCTCAACAAGGCTACCGAAATCGTCGTGAAGAAATTCGAGTCGACCGAAGGGCTCATCGACATCACCGACACCCGCGGCGTAGAAGGATTCGAATGGGTCGTCGAAGTGGACCGCACCGAAGCCGCTCGCTACGGCGCCGACATCACCCTCATCGGAAACGAAATCCAGATGCTCACCAACGGCGTGGAAATCGGCGAATACCGACCGCTCGACGCCGATGACGAAGTCGAAATCCGAGCCCGCTACCCCTTCGACGAACGAAACCTCGACCAGCTCAACGAACTAAAGATAGTCACCGAGGCCGGCCTCGCACCCGTATCCAACTTCATAACACAAAAGGCCGCCCCTCGCGTCCAATCCATCAACCGCGTCGAACAACGTCGCGTCTACAGCGTAGCCGCAGAAGTCAAGGAAGGCGTCCAACCCACCGTCATATTCGAGCAACTACGCCAATGGCTTCCGGAGTCCGGCATCGACTTCAACCAGGTCAAAGTGGACTACCGCGGCGAAGACGAAGAGCAAAGGGAAGCCGAAGCCTTCCTAGGCAAAGCCTTCCTCGTCGCAGTATTCGCCATCGCCGTGATCCTAGTCACCCAATTCAATAGCATCTACCAAAGCGGACTCATCCTCACTGCCGTGCTCTTCTCCACCTTCGGCGTCTTCATCGGCCTGCTGGTCATGGACCAACCGTTCGGCATCGTCATGAACGGCATCGGCGTCATCGCTCTCGCCGGTATCGTAGTGAACAATAACATCGTTCTCATCGATACCTTCAATACGCACCGAAAAAACATGGGGTCCTACGACGCCGCTCTACTCACCGCCGCCCAACGCCTCCGGCCCGTGCTGCTCACCACCGTCACCACCATCCTCGGCCTCATCCCTATGGTCTTCGGCATCAACCTCGACTTTTTCACGCCACACGTAGCCATCGGAGCCCCATCCACCCAATGGTGGTCCCAACTCGCCACCTCCGTCGCCTTCGGACTCGCCTTCGCAACCATCCTCACGCTTGTATTGACTCCCTCACTACTCGCCTGCGAGGACAACATTAAGCGTCGCTTCCGACTCAAACGAGACTAACCACCATTTGCCCACCCGCGTAACCTGCGGGCGACCATTAGACCATGTCACAATCTTCCACCGCACGTATCGGCGTCATCAACATCTCGGACCGAGCCTCCCAAGGCATCTACGAAGACATCCCAGGCAAAGCCTGCCTAGAGCTCCTCAAAGAATGGCTCACCACCGAATTCGAGGTTTCCTACGCTGTCGTGCCGGACGAGCAGGACCAAATCGAAGCCACCCTGAAAAAATTCGCCGACGAAGACGGCTGTAGTCTAATCGTCACTACCGGCGGCACGGGGCCCGCTCCTCGCGATATCACCCCCGAAGCCACGGAAGCCGTCTGCGAACGCATGTTTCCCGGCTTCGGCGAACTCATGCGCTCCGCCTCGCTCAAGTACGTGCCTACCGCCATCCTCTCCCGCCAAACCGCCGGCACCCGCGGAAAAAGCCTCATCGTCAACCTCCCCGGCAAGCCCAAAGCCATCCGCGAGAACCTCGAAGCCGTCTTCCCCGCCATCCCCTATTGCATCGACCTCATCGGCGGAGCCCGCCTCGAAACCAACCAAACCACCATGAAAGCCTTCCGCCCCAAAGGAGCGTGAACTGATGCGAGACAAGATTCCCGACGAGCGAAGGCGAAACGATTCGCGCTAGGTGTAAACCCGTTCAAATCCTTTACAGATCACGGTAGATTTTTGCTTATGAACGCAATTACTCATTGCGTTTTTAGATCCTGATAGGAAACAACTTACAAAACCTATACGCTCAAATCCCAAATCCGGCAAACCATGTGCTAAAGGTTCGCAAAACCTTTAAACAAATACTGACGCACATGAAAAAGACACTATTGACGCTCGTCGCCGCAATTGGATTCGCCAGCCTCTCCCAAGCAGTGGTGATTAACCCTGTTTCAGCTAACGGAACCGGTTCCTATAACAATTCAATCGGACTCATCTCGGATGGTGTGATTCCCAGCGAAGGTACCGCTTGGACCGCCAGTACTAACGTCTATTGGACTGGTACGGCCGTAAAGCTCACGGTAGACCTTGGCGCCCTGTACACCGTCACCGACATCCTCGTATCGGTCGATAACAACGACAACTACGCCATTACCTATTCCGCGGACAACATAAACTGGCTATCACTTACCACTATCCTTTCTGGCCATGGCGAAACAGGATGGGGAATGGACACGATGAGCAGCGACAGCACTCATCCAGAATATGTCGCCGGGATAGACTTCTCCTCCGTGAACGCCCAATACCTAGCCATACAAGCAACTGGCGGAGACAATTACTATTCCGTAGGAGAATTCCAAATACACGGATATCGCGATACTCAAGGCGTACCGGATTCAGGCAGCACAGCGCTTCTAACGTTGGTAGGCATCGCGTCCCTCGTCGGCCTCCGCAAGCGACTCAATAAGTAATCGCCACCTCCCTCAAATTCCCAAAGCCGCAGCAGCTCAGGGCTCTGCGGCTTTCTTGTATCTACTTCCCGCGAAAAAAGTCCCGCGAACACGCAGCGTTGTAGCGGAGCACCACTTCCGTCGCTGAGCTCACCTCGCCCCTCACTCCTCGCTCTCCCAAGCCTCGAAGTTGAGTTTCAACTCCCGCAAGCCCTTCTCCACCTTATCGCCATCTTTAGCCAAGGCCGCGTTTTCCACGTCCTTGGAATCTAAATACAATTGGTCGATTCCCAACGCCATGGCCGTGTTGGCTAAGTAGTGGGCATCCTCCTTCACCATGAACCAATCCTGCTTCTCGAAGCTCGCTTCCATGTCGCGGTGTTTCGAATACACTTCCGCGATCGCGGCCTTCACCGCCTCCGCCGGATAGCTGTCGATCCCACCAAAAACCGTTTGCGGCACCGCGGGCTTCGCTGCGACTTCGCTTTCGACCTTGTCCTCTTCCGCCTCCTCCTCGATTGCCGGCCCAATGAAGAGCGGCACATGCTCGGGCTCCGGCTCTGGCGTCTTCACCTCGCGCTTCAAGGTAGCGGGATCCACCCGCTTTTCCTCGATCCAGGAAATTGCCTCGATCTTCTCCCCCAACTGCCCCGCGTAGAAGGGCTTGCCCAAGAAATCGTTCACGCCCGCGTCGCGAGCTCGCTTGACTTCGTCCTCCTGCAGGGACGCGGACACGGCGATGATCCACGGCCGCTCCGCCGCATCGCCCTTTTCGCGTATCATGCTCGCCGCCGTCGGCCCGTCCACCACCGGCATGCGCAAGTCCATGATCAATAGATCGTACTCAAGCCCGTGATCCGCCGCGGCCTGCCCGCCATCGAACTCGTCCGCCTCGTAGCCCAGCGCTTCCAAGTACTGCAAAATCAGGCGCCGCACCATTGGATTGTCATCCACCACTAGGATCTTAAGCGGGTAAAGCTGCCCCATCGGAACCTCCTCCTCCGCTTCCAACTCGCTTGGCGAAGCGATCGCATCCTCCGTATCCTCGAGCTGCAAGGCTTCGAAATCGAACGACGCGGTAAAGCAAGACCACTTGCCCACTTCGCTCTGCACATCGATGCGGCCGCCCATCAACTCCACGATTCGGTTCACGATCGCCAAGCCCAACCCGGCGCCTTCTCGAGGAAACTTGCTGGAATGCTCCAGCTGGATAAACGGTTCGAACAAGCGGACCAGGTCCGCCTCCTTGATTCCCACCCCTGTATCCAAAATCTCAAACTTCAACGGAAGCGCGTCCTCAGCCGACTTCGCATCCACGAACGCCTTCAGGAAGACCTCCCCCTCTTCCGTGTACTTCACGGAATTACCAAACAAGTTCAGCAGCACTTGCCGCAGCCTGACCCCATCGGCCTGCACCAGCTCCGGCACTTCGTCCGCTATCTCCAAATGCGCCTTCAAGCCCTTGCGATCCGCCATCGGCCTGATCGTGCGAAACGTTTCCTCGATCAAGCGACGCAGCCGTACCGGTCCGTACTCGAGCTGGAAGTTCGCCTTGCGCAGGTTGCTGAAGTCCAAGATGTCCTGCACGATCCGCAGCAAGATCTTCCCCTCCGACTGGATCGTATCCAGACAAGCTCGCTGCTTCTCGTCCAAGCGCGTCCCCTTCAACAGGTCGCTATACCCCAGCACGCTCTGCAGCGGCGTACGAATTTCATGGCTGATCACCGCCAGGAACTCGCTCTTCGCCCGATCGCCCGCTTCCGCCCTCTCCTTCGCAAGGATCAAGTCGGCCTCGCTCTCGTGCTCGATCTGGTAATACAGGAAGAAGATCACCAAAGCCATGATCAATCCCGCGATGATGATCGTCTGTAAGCGCGAAAGGGATACATTGCGAAACCAGGAGGCGCCGGAAACGTCGATCCCCAGCCAATATGCGATCTCGCCCGTGGCCCGATCCCGAAGCGGCGCGCTCAAGTGCAGCAAGGACTCTCCTCCGGCCGCGAAGGGTCCCGCTAGAAAGGCCTCGCCCGACTCGTATCCATCCAGCCCCGCCAAATCCAAGTGAGACTTCGCCAGAAACGGCTGCTCACTCTGCTCCGTCTCGAAAGCCGCCGTGCGAATCCCCGTTCCCCCGCCGCTCCAAAGATAGACGCTGCGCACATCCGAGCCCACCCGCTTGATCCCCAGCAATTGCCCCGCAACGGCGCCGTCGAGGCGACGTCCATCGGCCAAGATCTCCTCAAAGGTGCCGATCTCCGCCACGTCCATCGGCACCGCCGCCGTCTGCACGCGCGAAAGGTAGTCCTGAGCCATGCGGTCCTTCATCCGCTGCCCGTTCCAGCTCGTAACCAAAAAGCTCGCTCCCACGACCACCGCCAAGGCCACCGGCAGCACGCGATGCCCCCACAGCCTCAATTGGTTGCCGATCTGCGGAACCACGTCTTCGATGCGACGCTGCAAGCGGTAGTACCAAAAGCCTGCCAAGATCGTCCACCCCGCCACGATTCTCAACAACAGCAAGTCGAAGCCGTAGTAGGGAAAATCTTCATACGCCACGGTGCTGACCGGAAGGGCCACGTCCAAACGTCCCGGAGCCAACAACCAAGTTGGGAACAGCAGGATCAGCCCCGCTACGATCGCGTACAGCTCACGACGCTTCTCCTCCTTGGCCGCCCGCGCAAAAACGCGACACGCCCAAACCACTGCCCCCGCCGACACCAGCAGCGACACGATCAAGGTGTAGAGCAAATCCCCGATCTCGATCGAAAGACCCAAAAACAAGCCGCCGAGGGCCGAGTACGGAAAAAAGTTACGCTCCTCGTCCTTCTTCGCGTAGCGGATCGCCGTCTCCACCAGCAAGCCGTAACCCAGCATCTCGAAGCCCACCTCCAAGTTGAAGGTCCGGAAAAACTCGTCCGAAAACGACAGCGTGCGCAAGAAATCCGACACCGCTTGCGAAAAGGCGTAGAACCCGATCCACAGCCACGGCAGCCGCACCCCGCCATTTTTCGACAAGGGCTTCGAAAGCGCCAGCAATCCGACCAGCATCCACCCGAAAAACGAAAGGAAGACGAGAAAGTCCTGCTCGAAGATCCAGCTCGGAATCAGTTGCGGGGAATTTGGATCGGAGGGAAGCATGCGGGAGGGTTGGCGAAGTTAGCATTCCAACTATCGACATCGTTGCAATCCCCTGTACTCCAAGGCAATCCAACAATAGAAAAGCAAGCCACTCAGCCCCCGAGCTCCGCACCAAGCCTCCCCCCAAAAAAAACCGAGTCCCCCTCCCCTTCGCCCAACCAACACATCATCCCCTCACCCCCCTCCAAGCCTCAGCCGAACCCCAGTGGTCTGACCACCACTACCATTGGTCTGACCACTCGCCTCACTGGTCTGACCACCCAACCTGCACGCATTCTGGAAAAGTCTGGGGCGGCCTTCCTCAAGCCCGGGTTCACCGGTCAAGCATCCCCGACCTACTCGCCGCGGCCCTCCAACTCCGTCTCCAGTTCCTCGATACGGCTTCGCAACGCCCCCAAAGCCTCCTCCACCTCCGCTCGCGTAAACCGCTGCGTTATGAACTTCGGGCAATTCCAGTCGAATCCGACCACCTCCAATACAAAAAGCCGCCTCGCCCGCAAACGCTCCGCATCCGAAAAAAGGCTCGCCACCTCCGGCTCATCGGCGAGCTCCACGCAGCGCGCCCGACAGAGCAGCTTCAACCGCTCCCGGGCCCGGTAATCCATCAAAAAAAGCGACACCCGATCGTCCGTCGCCACGTTTCCCGCGCTGATCAGCTGCCGGTTTCCCTCCTGGTCCAAAAACGCCAACCGCCGTTCGTCTATGACTTTCAGGAAACCGGCCGGCCCGCCGCGGTGCTGCAGGTAGGGCCAGCCGCTTTCGCTCAAGCTTGCCATATAGAAGCTGTCGCGGGCCTCGATGTAGGCCCGCTCTTCAACCCCTAAAGCTCGCGGGAGAGACGAAGCTCCGGACACGCTACCCGCGCGGCCATAGGCAGCCCGCTGGACCCGCGCCACCGCAGGCGTCTGCAAAATCCTCAGGTACTCGTCCCTCATTGGAAAACGTCTCCCTACCCGCTTCAGAAGAGGGCCACGTTCCAACCCTCCGCATAGTAACGCCGGATACTTAGAATTCCCGGCGTTCCTTCGAGCGGATTGTCTCCGAGCAACGGTACTCCCGCCTTCTCCAAGCCTTCCGTCGCCCCGTTGCGGACCGCGCAGCCACGCGACGCTCCCACCACATGCTCCCTCAACGCTTCGTACCAAGGGTTCCCAGGGTGCCCCAGCTGGCTCAGCTCCGCCGGCCAACGCGTTCCCGTCCCAGCGAACACGATCTCCAGCTCGTCTCCCGCCTGCTTGCACTCGCTCGCCATGCCCAAGGCATTGAGCATGCGGGTCAAGGCCTCCTGGGCGGCGCTCTTCGGATCAGTTAGAATTACAATCGCAGTTTTCATAGTTCCTTTCATCAGGTTAGATTCGCTAAATAGACAGGTCTGTCTACCTTAAGTCAACTAAAAATAGACAGACCTGTCTAATCTTGATTTCCAGCCGCTTTCGCTCCAGCCTGCATCCCCATGTCCAGCACCTCCGCCGCGCGCAGCCGCAAGTCACCCAAACGAGACCTCCTGCTCGAAACCGCCTTTCGGCTCTTCTACCTGAGCGGCTACCACGCAGTCGGCATCGATACCATCCTGGCCGAAGCGGGCGTGGCCAAGATGACCCTGTACAATCACTTCAAGTCCAAGGATGAACTCATCGTCGCCGCCCTCCAGCGCCGCGCTGACGAAATTCTCTCCGCCCGCGAGGCCACTCTTTCCGCCGCCAGCGACGACCCGCTCGATCAGCTCTCCGCCCTCTTCGACGCCTACGAAGGCTGGTTCAAGACCCCGGACTTCAACGGCTGCGCCTTCATTCGCGCCATCGCCGAATACCCCGACCAAGCCTCTCCGGTCAACCAAGCCGTCCGCCAACAAAAGCAGATCCTGATCGACCAACTCGAATCCCTCGCCCGCAAGCTTCCCACCGACGATCCCAAATCGCTAGCCACTCAGATCTACCTCCTTGCCGAGGGAGCCATCATTCGCGCCCATACCTTCAGGGACCCCGCCGCCGCTCAGCTTGCCAAGGAAGGCGCCCTCGCCTTGGCCAAAGCCGCCCGCCGGCCCTGAGAATCGCTGGCGACGCCCCTCCAGCCCTCCAGCTAGCTTCTCGCTCCAATCGCGCTACGGCGAGAATCCCGCTAGCTCGCCGAGACCAGCAGCGGATTTTGCATCACTGCCTCGAACACCGTCGCCAGACAGCCCAAGAGCTGGTCCTCCGGCGACGCGCTTACCACCACGCTCAGGTCCTTGCCCATCGGATACAAAACCTTCTCCTCGAGAGTCGCCTGCACCTCCGCCTCGCACAGCGCCAACAAATCGCGCAGATGCCCGCCGATCACCACCCGAGACGGGTTGAAAACCTGTATCAATTGGGCCAACCCCTCGCCAATCTGCCGCCCCTCTTCCGCAAGGGCCCGCAGAACCCGCGGATCCTGCGCCCGGCCTAGCTCGCAAACGCCCGGAACCCAATCCAGGTTCGCATCCGCATCCTCCGGCAGCTCCACCCCTTCCGCACGCAACTTGCGCAGCACGCCGGAAGCGCCGATCTCCGTCACCCAACACCCCTGGCGACCGCAGCCGCAGCGATGCCCTTCCGCCACAAAAGGCGTGTGCCCCACCTGCCCCGCATAGCCCTCGCTGCCGCGCAGCAGGCCTCCGTCCACGAACACGCCGGCGCTCAAGCCCACCCCCAAGCTGAGATAGATCAAGTCCCGCACTCCACGCGGCTCGCCCAAATGGTGGGCAGCGATCGCCCCCGCATGGGCCTCGTTCTCCACGTAGACCGGCGTCCCGAAACGAGCCTCCCAGTCCTCCTTGATCGGCACGCTCTGCCATCCGGAAATCGGACCGTAGGCCAACTCGCCCGTTGCCCGCTTCACCAAGCCAGCCCACGCCACCCCAATCCCAAAGCATGGCAAGCCCAGCTCCGCTCCGCGCCCCAAAGCCTGCTCCACCAGCTCTCCCGCCCGCTGCAAGCCCTCCTCCGCGGTAACCGGCGCCGAAAGGCTCGCCTCCCCGCGCCACAGAAATTCCATGCCAAGGTTGGCCAGCACCACTTGCACCCGGTCAATGTCCAGCTCCACCGCGACCATGGAGCCGCAGGACGGATTCAAGTCCAGCAACATGCCGCGTCGCCCCACTCCGCCTTCCTCGAACTCGCTCTCGCTCACCAGCGACGCAGCGATGAGATCCGCCACGATCGCCGACACCGTGGCCCGCGTCAGCCCCAGCCGATCCGCAATCTGGGCCCGGGACAGAGGGCCGCTCTCGCGCAGCTGCTTTAGGGCGCTCACCGCGTTGAGCCGTCTGATATCACCTCTGTCGTACTTCGCCTGCATTCGTTCTTATAATTAGTTTGTTTAGTTAATAAACTATTGATTTCAAGCGCCAAAGCGCCCAAGGTCCAAAACATGAAACCCACCCCAGCAGCCCCCCCTGCGGACGTATCGCGTCGCAACTTCCTAAAAGCTTCCGCCGCCTTCGGCGCCTTCGCCTTCCTCCCCTCCCGCATGCTGTGGGGAGCCGGCACCCCCAACGAAAAAGTCAGGCTGGCCTGCATCGGCATCGGCAACCGGGGCAAGGCCAACATCAACAACATCGCCCAAAACGAGATCTGCGAGATCGTGGCCCTCTGCGACGTCGACCTCCAGGGCGAGCACACCGCCGAAATCCAGAAAAACTTCCCCAAGGCCCGGAAGTTCAGCGACTTCCGCAAGCTCTTCGACGAGATGGCCGACCAGATCGACGCCGTCCTCATCTCCACCCCCGACCACTCCCACTTCAGCATCACCATGCTGGCCATGTCGCTCGGCAAGCACGTCTACGTGGAGAAGCCGCTCGCCCACACCTTCGGCCAAGTCGAGCGCCTCATGGACCTCGCCCAACGCAGCGGAGTAGTCACCCAAATGGGCAACCAAGGCCACTCCGGCGCCAACTACTTCCAGTTCAAAGCCTGGACCGAGGCGGGCTTCATCAAGGACGTCACCCGCATCACCGCCCACATGAACAACAAGCGCCGCTGGCACGGCTGGGGCCAGGACGTCACCGCCTACCCCCAACACCCCGTGCCCGCCGGCATGGACTGGGACCTCTGGATGGACTACGCCCCCGAGCACCCCTTCAGCGACAAGCTGCACCCCGCCGAATGGCGCAGCTGGTTCGACTACGGAAGCGGCGCCTTCGGCGACTGGGGTCCCCACATCCTCGATACCTGCCACGAATTCCTCCACCTCGGCCTCCCGCAAAAGATCAGCGCCGTCAAACGCGAAGGAGCCAACGAATTCGTCTTCCCCCAAGCCTCCACCATCAAGTTCGCCTTCCCCAAACGGGGCGACATGCCCAAGTGCGACATTACCTGGTACGACGGCACCGAAAACATCCCCGAAGTCGAAGCGGAGTACGGCAAGCTGGAGAAGGACCCTGCCACCGGCAAGACCTCCCGCGCCCCCGTCGAAATCAAGAAACCGGGCAAGATCATCTACTCCAAGGACCTCGTCTTCCAAGGCGGCTCCCACGAGGACTACCTCAAGATCCTCCCCTACGAGAAGTACATGGACATGCGCCGCCATCTCCCGCGCTTCCCGCAGAAGAACTCCAACCACTACCTCAACTTCCTCCGCGCCTGCAAAGGCGAGGAGCAATCCCGCTCCCCCTTCAGCGTCAGCGGGCCGCTCACCCAAGTCTTCAACCTCGGCTGCATCGCCCAGCGACTCGGCGGCACCCTCAAGTTCAGCCGGACCGACAAGAGGATCACCAACAACAAGCTCGCCAACGCGCTGCTCGACCCCGCCCCACGAAAAGGCTGGGAACAATACTACCGTCTCTAAACACCAAACCAGCACCCCGCCATACACTCACGAATGAAAAAAGCCCTCATCCTTACCACCGCCCTTTCCCTCATCTCGCTCGCGACCGCGGGCCAGATCTCCGAAAGCCAGCAGCAATACATCGCCCGCTACGAGAAGCAGACCCTCAAGGTCGCGCCCGAAGACGCCCTCATCAACACCGAGAAGGAACCCAACCTCAAGAAAGGCTTCGTCGACCTCTACAACGGCAAGAACCTCGACGGCTGGGTCTCCCGCGGCGGCACCTGCACCTTCGAGCCCAAGGGCGACACCATCGTCGGCACCTGCGTGCCCGGCTCCCCCAATACCTTCCTCAGCACCGTCCGCGACGACTATACCGACTTCATCTTCACCGCCGAACTCAAGTGGGTCGTCGACAGCAACAGCGGCGTCATCTTCCGCGGCCGCACCAAGGAAGGCGAAAACGGCCGCGTCTACGGCCCCCAAGCCGAGATGGAAGGGCTAAAAAACGATCGCGGCTGGTCCGGCGGGATCTACGGCGAAGCCGCAGGCGGCTGGCTCTATCCGCTCTGGCTCGACGCCCATAAGGAAGTCCGCTCCGCCCTCAAGGAAGGCGAGTGGAACCGCATCACCATCCAAGCCATCGGCAAGAACATGAAGACTTGGGTCAACGGCATCCCCGCCGCCAACTACGACACCGACACCTACTTCCAAGGCTTCTTCGGCCTGCAAGTCCACTCCGGCAAGGAAGGCGAAGTCCATTTCCGCAACATCAAGGTCAAGGAACTCTCCCCCGCAAACGACGGCTTCACCGACCTCTTCGAAAAAGGAGACTTCTCCGCCTGGACCAACGCCAACGGCGGCCCCATCGGCGACGGATGGAGCATCAAGAACGGCATCGTCTTCCGCGACGGCGTCAAGCCAGGCAACATCAACTCCCGCAAAAGCTACGACGACTTCGACCTCCGATTCGAATGGAAGATCTCCGAAGCCGGCAACAGCGGGGTCAAGTACCGCGTACGCGGCAGCCTCGGCCTCGAGTACCAAATCCTCGACGACCAAAAGCACAAGGACGGCAAGCTCCCCAGCCACCGAGCCGCCTCCCTCTACGACCTCTTCGCCGCGCCCGACGACAAGCCCATAAACCCAGTCGGCGAATGGAATTCCGGCCGCATCGTCGCCAAAGGCAATCACATCCAGCATTGGCTCAACGGAAAGAAAATCCTCGACGTCAAGATCGGCAGCAAGGAGTGGGACAAAGCCTTCGCCGCCAGCAAATACGCCAAGCACGAAGGCTTCGGCACCTGGACCGGCCCCGTACACCTGCAGGACCACGCCGACAAGGTCTGGTACCGCAACGTCCGTATCCGCGAACTCTAGGCTTCCACAGCGCGGCTGCATGCGCCTCCGCCAAAGCCTTGGCGAAAGGGCAAGCCCCACCATCGCGCAGCCCAACCAACTTCCGCCCTGCTCCCCACGAGCAGGGCTTTTTCGTACCCCATCCTCACGACCTTCCGCCCCTTCTCGATTCGCCAGTCCCGCTCGCCTCGCCGCCGTCCAGCACCTCGATGAAATGCTGCAGGAAGAAACGCTTCTCCGTAGGCAGAACCGTATCCGCCCTGCCCACGATCGGACGCAGCGAGGTCATCATCTGCACGCACACCAACAGATAGATCGCCATCCAACCCTTCAGACGAGCCTGAGAGCCGGGCCTCCCCAGAAAACGCCCCAACAACCGCGCCCCCATCGCAGTCGCGATCGCCCAAAACCCAAGGTGCATCACGCTCACCAAAGCCACCGAATCCGTCGATTGCGAAAACACCCAGGCCACCGGGGCCAGCCCAATCAGCATCACCGCCGACAAAGCCACCATCGCTACCATCGATCCCACCACTTCCCGAAACCGAGCGTCTACCCCGCCCAAGCACAAAAACACGTACAAGCTCGGCAAGCAGATCAAAGCGCTGAAAAGCGTACCCAACACCACCTTGGCCGGAGCTTGCCACAACTGCTCGCCTCCCGACAGCCCGCCCACCACCGCGCCGTACAGCGCGAGACAAACACCCGCTACCACGCACAAGGGCGCCACCACTCCCTTCGTCCCCTCCCCACGCACCGCATGCAGCAACCTGCCAGGGCGCTTCAGCAAGGACTCCAGCGACACCAGCAAGCCGCTCCCCTGCAACGGTTCCTCCCAATACGGGTCCCTTCCCGGCGCCATCGCCTTCGCAGCGCCCAAGACTTCGTCGTTTTCATTTTCCATATTATCGTTTGTCATAAAATTTGAATACACTTCAGAAAATTAGCTGCACTAGCGACTTCCAGACCTGCTGGTAAAACCCGCCGTAAAATGGGTTATCCCGTAGAAATTCGACGGGCAGATTCGGGTTTCCGATAAACGGACGTAAAATCCAAGAAACCTGGCTGCCAAGCAGGAGGTTGCCCGCTAGCCAAGCGACCAACGTCGAGCGCGCATTGCTTCGGGAGGGAGACACGTAGTTAAGCAATCGATACAAACGCCACGTGCCGCACCAACCTGCAAAAACGATAATCCCGACGTGTGACAACAAGGTCACGCTGTGTCCCGTCCGAGCTCCACCCGAGTCCAACGGAGGCGTGTTCCACATCAAAAACAAGGTCAAGGGAGACATCGCCAGCAAAACTAAAGAAGCCACCGAAAAGCTCATCAGAATTGCCAAGGTCGTCTGGCGAAAACTCAAGCCGCTCGCGTACAGCTGCGCAAGGATCCCGTTTAGAGCCGCATTTCCCAGACAGGTCAAAAACACCACCGCCGGAAACTTGGCCCCAGCGAACAGCGCCTGCAGCGGATTGCGCCACAGTCCGATCGTCGCCCCGTAAACGCCCGCTCCCAATAGCACGATCAACGACAAGCCACTCCACAGCCTCCATCCCTGCCCGCGCAACAAGCGATAAATAAGCTCCGGATTCCCCGCCAAAAGCACGCGGGACAGACATTTCACCTCATTCAACACCCCTCCACCTTGAAGCGCCTAAATGAAGCCTTGATGAACTCAGCGCGCTTTTTAAATGAAATCCGCGGGTATGCCCCTACGCCTAATCCTTCGTAACCAAATTATTGATACGAGGAGTCGCGATTCTGTAACGTGCGGCAGCAGAAATTAACAATCACCGAATTGAAGCGCTCAAACCAGAGTGAACACTGGATAACCTAGATGCGACGTCCTCTCTCGCCGCATCCCTTAAATCCTAAGTTGACCTTACCATGATCTTCAAATCCAACGCAAATTCTGGCAGCGCCTTCGGACTCGGCGCCGCCTTTAAATTCGGAGCCGCGCTCCTGCTTGCAGCAATTGCTCTGCTTCTATTCCTCTCTCCCAAATCGCCCTTTCCACCAACCGACCCGGATCAAGGGAACGGAAACGGCGGCGACACCCCCGGACAGGGCGAAAACCCGGACCAACCCAGCCAGCCCGGCAAAAAGAAAAAAGACTACTTCACCCGTATCGCCAGCTTCCCGGTTTTCCTCAACTCGGACATCGATAACGAAACCGTATCCGAAATCATCGCCGCTACGAAAAACGGCAAGACTCTCGTCTATACCGACGCAGCGCTCGAAGCGATCGGTTTCGTCGACATCTCCGACGCCCACAACCCCGTACCACTCGGGACCGTCGAACTCGAGGGCGAACCCACCTCAGTCAAAGTTCTCGGCAAGTACGCCCTCGTTTGCATCAACACCAGTGAAGACTATGTGAACACAAGCGGCCAACTCGTAGTCGTTAACATCGCAAAGCAAAAGATCGTCGCCAGCCTCGAGCTCGGCGGACAGCCCGACGCCATCGCGATCAGCCCCGACGAACGCTACACCGCTATCGCTATCGAAAACGAGCGCGACGAAGACCTCGGCGACGGTGCTCCACCGCAAGCCCCAGCCGGTTTCCTCGCCATCGTCGACCTCGTCGGCAAGCCAAGTAACTGGAATGTCCGATCGGTCAATCTCGAAGGCATCCCAACGCTTTTCCCCGAAGATCCAGAGCCGGAGTTTGTCGACATCAACGAGAACAACCTCGCCGTCGTCACCCTCCAGGAAAACAACCACATCGTTATCGTAAACCTCCGAAACGGCAGGATCGTCAACGACTTTTCGGCCGGCACCGTTGACCTCGCTCAAGTCGACACCAACGAAAACGACCTCATAGAGCTAAACAGCTCCCTAACAAACCTTCCACGCGAGGCAGATGCGGTCGCTTGGATCGACAACAAGCGCTTCGTCACCGCAGACGAAGGCGACCTCGACGGTGGTAGCCGAGGTTTCACCATCTACCGCAAGAACGGAAAGGTGCTCTTCACCTCGGGCAGCATGGACGACCACATTACGGCCATGGTCGGCCATTACCCCGAAAGCCGATCCGAAAACAAGGGTAACGAACCGGAAGGAGTAACCGTAGCCAAATACGGCGACGACCAGCTTATCTTCATCGGTTCCGAACGCTCCAGCATCGTATCCGTCTATAAACTACCAAAGAACTCTAACGAACCGGAATTCCTCCAAGTGCTCGCCGGCGGCATGGGCCCAGAAGGCCTCCTTGCCATCCCCAACCGCAACCTATTCGTCACCGCGTCCGAGGAGGACAGTCGAGACGATAAGTTCCGAGCCACCATCACCCTCTACAAGCGCAACGCGAAGGAACCCAACTATCCGACCATCGCATCTGAGGACGGCCCCGACGGAACCCCCATCCCCTGGGCAGCCCTTTCCGCGCTCGCAGCCGATCCCAGCGACGCTGGCCAAGCGTGGACCGTCTACGATAGCTACTACAAGAAAAGCCGTATCTTTAGCGTGGATACATCCGATTCCCCCGCTCTTATCGACGCCGAAATCGTACTCAAAGACACCAACGATGTTTTCAAGATCGCTATCGAAAACGCCATCCTCGCCGCAACCACTCCCGGCAATCCTTACCACGACGCCATCGAAGCGGCCGGGCTCGATCTCTTCCAACTCAACGTCGACGACCTCATCAACGAGGACGGCACCGTCAACCTAGACCCAGAAGGTCTCGCTCGCCGCGCCAATGGCGGATTCTGGCTGGCATCCGAGGGAGCCGGCTCCATCGGCGACGAGAGCAACCCGATCGAATCCCTCAATTGGCTCTTCAAGGTCGCCGAAGACGGAACCATCGAAGAAGTCGTCAGCCTTCCCGACTCCGTCAATGCCAAGCAAGTCCGCTTCGGCTACGAAGGCGTAGCTGTCACCGGATCCGGCGACAACGAAATCCTCTACGTTGCCATCCAACGCAAATGGGCAGGCGACGCCGAGCCACGCATCGGCCGTTACGACACTGCCACCGGAGAGTGGACCTTCGCTCTCTATCCGCTCGACGCTCCCGAATCCGCAGCCGGCGGATGGGTAGGCCTCTCCGAAATCGTGGCCCTCGACGACACCACCTTCCTCGCCCTCGAACGCGACAACCAAGCCAACGTCGACGCAGCGATCAAGAAGATCTACCAGTTCTCAACCGCTGGCCTCGCCTTCAAGGACGACTCCATGTCCGACAGTCTCGAAACCATCTCAAAGAGCCTCGTCCTCGACATACTCCCCAACCTCGAAGCTCCCAACGGTATGGTCATAGAGAAAGTCGAAGGTCTCGCCGTTCTCGCCAACGGCGACGCCATCATCGTCACCGACAATGACGGCGTTGAAGACAGCAGCGGCGAAACCCAATTCATCAACCTAGGACCTCTGCCCTCCAACTAGGCAACCTCCCCAACTGACCGAATTCTCGTGCCGCTTGGCTTTGCGCCAAGCGGCATTTTCGTTTTCAGATGCCCCCTGAACATGAATCCCCTCCACAAATTCATAGTCTCGTCGCTCCTTCTCCTCGCGGCCTGCAGCAGCACCCGCGAATGGAATCCCTTCGTCGACCGAGCCGAGCACGACACCATAGTGGTGCTCGACTTCAAAAGCCCAGACCCCAGCCACGGCCGCATCCTAGCCGACCAAATCGCCTCCGAGCTCATCCGCAAAGGAGAATTCCACCAAGTGCTACGCTCCGTTCCCACCCAACCCGCCCTCGTCCTCACCGGCGCCATCACTACCTACCAAAAAGGCAACCTCCCCCTCCGCATCAAAACCAACGGAGCGGCCGGACACGCCGCCATCGCCCTCAGCCTCACCCTCTCCGAATCTCCCTCCGGCTACCAAGCCACCCAATTCACCCTCCGCCAAACCACCCGCCAATTCAGCCCCGACGCCCGCCGCACCGGCCGCGAAACCATCGACTGGCTGCAACGCCAAATCGCCCGCCAAGCCGCCCAAGAGCTGTAGCCAACGGAGCCATACGCCCGCCCCTCGCTCGCAAAAAGATGCTCGCCCCCACCCCAAAACCTCCCCGCCCAAAGCTGCGCGCTTTCCTCATCAACGTTGATGAACATATTGCGCCGCCCCTCCGCCGCCCCCGACCTTGACGCCACCCCCCTTTTCCCCAACATCCCTCCTCTTTTTCCGACGGCAAGCACAGCCGAAAAGCTTCCCAAGACCTTCGTCCAAACCATTTCAAAACCAACCGAGCCCAGCTGCGAACCCAGCGGGCCCAAAAACAACTTTCAACCATGTCCACAAAATCAGCCGACTATAACTTCAGCGAAATCGAATCGACCTGGCAGCAATACTGGGAAGAGAACAAAACCTTCGCGGCCTCCAACGAGTCCGACAAGGAGAAGTACTTCGTCCTGGACATGTTCCCCTACCCGTCCGGCGCCGGCCTCCACATCGGCCACCCGCTCGGCTACACCGGCTCCGACATCCTCGCCCGCTACAAGCGCGCCCAGGGCAAGAACGTGCTCCACCCCATCGGCTGGGACGCCTTCGGCCTCGCCACCGAGCAGTACGCCATCAAGACCGGCAAGCACCCGCGCACCACTTCCGTCGAGCGCATCGGCCACTTCCGCAAGCAGCTCAAGACCATCGGCTTCTCCTTCGACTACGACCGCGAAGTCGACACCACCGATCCCAAGTACTACCGCTGGACCCAGTGGATCTTCCTCCAACTCTTCAAGCGCGGCCTCGCCTACGTCGACATGCGCCCCGTCTGGTGGTGCGACGAACTTAAAACTGTACTCGCCAACGAAGAAGTCATCGACGGCAAATCCGAGCGCGGCAACCACCCCGTCGTGCGCCGCAACCTCCGGCAAGTCGTGCTCAAGATCACCGAGTACGCCGACCGCCTCATCGAAGACCTCGACCTCGTCGACTGGCCCGCATCCACCAAAAAGATGCAGCAGGAGTGGATCGGCAAGTCCACCGGCGCCACCGCCCGCTTCGCTCTCGAAGGCCTCGACGAGTCCCTCGAAATCTACACCACCCGCCCCGACACCCTCATGGGCGTCACTTACATGGTGGTCTCTCCCGAGCACCCGCTGCTCGACAAGCTCACCGTCGCCGAGAAAAAGGACGAAGTCGCCGCCTACGTCACCGCAGCCGCCGCCAAGTCCGACCTCGAACGCACCGACCTCGCCAAGGAAAAGTCCGGCGTCTTCACCGGCTCCTACGCCGTGCATCCAATAACTGGAGACAAGATCCCCGTCTGGGTCGCCGACTACGTGCTCATCTCCTACGGCACCGGCGCCATCATGGCCGTGCCCGCCCACGACACCCGCGACTTCGAGTTCGCCCAGCAATTCAACTTGCCCATCACCCAAGTCATCAAAGGCAGCGACGAAGACGTCCTCCCTTACACCGGCGACGGCGTCCTCGTCAACTCCGGCAAATTCGACGGCCTCCCCTGGCAAGAAGCCAAGGAAAAGATCACCGCCAAGCTCAAAGCCGAAAAGACCGGCGAAGAGTCCACCCAGTACAAGCTGCGCGACTGGCTCTTCTCCCGCCAACGCTACTGGGGCGAGCCCTTCCCCATCGCATGGGTATCCGAAGAAGACTACGTCAAAGCAGTCGCTAGCGGCGTGCTCGCCGATTGGCTCCCCGACCAACCCGTCACCTACACCGACGAGACCGGCACTGTATTCGCTTTGCCAGTACCGCCATCCGCTCTTCCGCTCGAGCTCCCCTACGTCGAATCCTACGAGCCCGCCGGCACCGGCGAAAGCCCGCTCAAGAAAGCCGACGACTGGATGGAGATCTGGTACAACTACGCCACCGGCGCCTTCGTGCCCGCTTCCGGCGAAAAGCCCGAAGGCGAAGAATGGGTCCGCGCTTCCCGCGAGACCAACACCATGCCGCAATGGGCCGGCTCCTGCTGGTACTACCTGCGCTACATGGATCCCCACAACGAGGAAGCCCTCGCCTCGCCCGAAGCCCTCGAGTATTGGGAAACTCCCGACATGTACGTCGGCGGCGCCGAGCACGCCGTACTCCACCTCCTCTACGCCCGCTTCTGGCACAAAGTGCTCTACGATGCTGGCGTCGTGAAAAACAAGGAGCCGTTCCGCAAGCTCTTCCACCAAGGCATGCTGCTCGGCGAAGACGGCAAGAAGATTTCCAAGTCAGCCGGCAACGGCGTCGATCCCGTGTCCGTAGTAAACGAATACGGCGCCGACACCATGCGCATGTACCTCATGTTCCTCGGCCCGCTGGAAGCCCGGAAGCCCTGGAACTCCAAGGGCATCGGCGGCATCAGCCGCTTCCTCAACAAAGTCTGGCGCGAGATCGTCGGCAAGGACGGCGAGCTGAATCCGAAAATCAAGGACGGCCACCAGGACAGCAAGGAAACCGAAAAACTCCTCCACGAAACCATCAAGAAGGTTTCCGAGGACCTCGACGCCCTCAGCTTCAACACCGCCATCTCCCAGTTGATGATCCTCATCAACCACCTGCAAAGCCAAGAGACCGTCTCCCTCGCCACCGCCAAGGCCTTCGTGCAAATGATCGCGCCTATGGCTCCGCACATCGGCGAGGAGCTTTGGTCCCGCCTCGGCGAGAAAAACTCCGTCGGCTTCGGTCCCTGGCCCGAGTTTGACGAAAAGAAGCTCGTCAGCGACGAGGTCAACATAGCCTTCCAAGTCATGGGCAAAACCCGTGGACAAGCCACCGTATCCAAAACGGCAACACAAGACGAAGTCCTAGAGATCGCCAAACAAGATCCCAAGGTAGCAGCCCACCTAGAAGGCAAGACCATCCGCAAAGTCATCTACGTCCCCGGCCGCATCCTAAACATCGTCGCCAACTAGAAATCTGCCCACAAAGTACACGAAGATTCACGAAGAAAAAAAGTAGGAGCGACCTTGGTCGCGATAAACACAACCTATTCTATTCGTGCACCTTAGTGCTCTTCGTGGGCGAAACACCATGTCCAAATACCTCCCAACAGACTTCGACCGCACCGCCCCCGTCGGCCTTATCGCCGGGCGGGGCGTCTATCCCCGTCTGATCGCGGAGAAAGCCCTCGCCGCTGGCATCGACATGCGGCTCATCGCCTTCGACGGCGAAGCCGCCCCCGAAACAATCGACCTCTTCCCCGAGGATAAGCGAGCCGTCATCAATGTCGGCAAAGTCGGAGCCTGGCTCAAAGCCCTGCGCAAGTTCGACTGCCGCTACACCATCGCCGCCGGCCAAGTTAAGCCCGGCAAGCTCTTTCGCGACCTCAAGCCCGACCTCAAGGCCGCCGCGCTTCTCATGAAGCTCAAGCGCAAGAACGCCCACACCATCTTCGGCGCCATCGCCAACGAGCTCGCCGCCAACGGCCAAACCGCCCTCGACGCCCGCAGCTTCCTAGACGACCAGATGGCCGACCTCGGCCACATGACCAAGGCGTACGAGAAAATTGAGGACACCTACATTCAGCACGGCATCGAGATCGCCCAAGAGATGGCCCGCCTCGATGTCGGCCAAGGCGTCGTCGTGCGCAAAGGAACGGTCCTAGCGGTCGAAGCCTTCGAAGGCACCGACCCCATGCTAAAGCGAGCTGGAAGCTTCAAGACCGACCAGCTCATCTTCGTCAAAACCGTCAAGCGCCAGCAGGACTACCGCTTCGACGTCCCCGTTTTCGGACTACGCACCTTAGAGATCATGGCGGAGCACCACATCGGCACCGCCGTCCTCAAAGCCGGCGACGTCATCATGGTCGAAAAGGAAAAGATCCTGGAAAAGGCCGCCAAAGCCAAGATCCAGATCATCGGCTTTTAAAATGTAGGGAGCGGACTTTACGCCCTAGTCGAGTAGGACGATACTGGAGGATTGCAGTTCTTCTACAAACCACCACACTTCTCACTTATGGCGACCGCTGAGCAGATCAAATCATTGATCAGTTCCCATCTCGAGGAAGATGGGGAACGATTCTACACAGTCGCACTCCAGCTCGCCGCTCACGAAGCGAGGCAAGGACACTCTTCACTAGCGCACGAAATCAAAAGTCTCGTCGACAAATCGCGGCAGACCCGCAAGCAAGCTCTAGTTCGTTTTCCAAACGAGCTAGAGGGGCTAATCCTTTCGGAAGAGCCCAAGGAGCGTCTTGCGTCACTCGTTCTTGAAGAAGACCAACGCGAGCGCATTGAGCGCATTCTCAGTGAATACCGCCAGCGAGAAGCTCTTAAGAATCACGGCCTAGATCATCGCCGCAAGGTCTTGCTCTCCGGCCCTCCTGGTACAGGAAAGACCCTGACTGCTAGAATCCTTGCTTCAGAACTCAACCTGCCGCTGCGTACAATCCAAGTGGATCGGCTCGTGACGAAATTCATGGGCGAAACTTCCGCAAAGCTCCGTCAAATCTTCGACGTCATTGAAAGCTCAAAGGGAGTCTTCCTTTTTGACGAATTTGACGCCATCGGCGGCGACCGCGGACGAGACAATGACGTAGGCGAAATGCGGCGGGTACTGAACGCCTTTCTCCAATTCATCGATGCAGACCACTCAGATAACATAATCGTTGCGGCCACCAACAATCAGAACCTGCTAGACCGTGCTCTCTTCCGGAGATTCGACGACATTCTTCGATACGGTCTACCCGACAAGGCTGAGCGCCAGAAACTGCTAAAGAACTTGCTCGCGAACTTCAAGGCTCCGCGGTTCCCCTTCGCAAAAGCCGCCATAGCAGCAGAAGGACTAAGTCAGGCAGAGATCGCGAGCGCTGCTCGCGACGCCATCAAGAACGCCATTTTAGCCGGAAACGAAACCGTCGAAAGTGAATCCCTCCTTAACTTCTTACATGAAAGGCAACACGCCTACCTGAAATAAATCCCGAATGGCCGGAGAACGTTACCCACACATCCAACTCAACGAGAATTTCCGAACTTCACTCACCTACACAAAGCGCGTAATCATTCCGGCTCCCACTCAGGAGAGACGCGTACAACACGGACAGAAAATTCGCAGAAAGTTTGACGAGGCTTGGGCCAATGCTGGAAAGCAAACAGCAGTTGGCCAAGTAACGAGAGATGGCGTCTACTTGGAATTCGTTAGTGAGCCCGGCACGGAACTTGTGTATCAGAGCCTTGAAGACATGGCGTCGAAAAAGATTCGCGTCGTAAATGTCCGAAAGAAGCAAGAAAGCGACGACACAGTTGAAAGAACTTATGCAACCGTTTATGTATCAAATGATAAACGACGCGTGCTTTCAAACAAGTTGGACGCATACCTTGTGAGCAATACGTCTAGCGGAGCCCCTAAAAACGGCCCACTGGTCAATAGCATAGGAGACATAAAGGCCGCATTGCTCGACTCATTTTGGACGGACTCTGCTCCGATGCCTAGCGATGAGCCAGAGTTCGTTGAAATTTGGATTAATCTAGATTCGGACGAAGCACAGGAAAATTTCGAGGCTATCTGCCGCGAGCTCGGCATCGAGCTACTCCAAGGCCAAGTAACTTTTCCTGAAAGACGTGTCTTCGTCGGCAAAGCTTCTCGCAACCAATTAGAGGTACTCTATCAAAGCTCTGCTTTTGTAGCAGAGTACCGGCTCGCCAAAGAGACTGCAGCGTTTTGGTTACAACTTGAGCCCTCTGAACAAGTCGAATGGGCTCAGAATTTACGCGATAGAATGAAGGTCGATGAGGCCTCCAAAATTTCTATTTGTATTTTGGATACGGGAGTAAACAACGGGCACCCACTAATTGAGCCACTCCTGTCAAACGAAGATTGCCAGGCATACGATTCAGATTGGGGCTCACATGATCACGATGGGCACGGAACTCTTATGGCAGGTCTTGCTGGATTTGGCGATCTCAAGGCAGCCTTGGAGGCAGGAAGTGAAATTCAGATTTCGCATCTTCTTGAGTCCGTAAAGATACTGCCTCCGCGAGGTTCGAACCCAAAACGACTTTATGGTCATGTGACTAGCCAAGCTATCAGTCTGGCGACAATTCAGGCGGAAGACCGCAAACGAATCTTCTGCCTAGCAGTTACGGCAACTGATGATAGGGATCGGGGAAGACCGAGTTCCTGGTCAGGCTTCATCGATCAATCAGCGTTTGGAGCGGACGACGGATTGGAAAAGCTCTTTGTCATCAGCGCGGGAAACACCCCCTTGGGGTACACGCCTGATAAATATCCAACCGAGCAGGTTTTGGAGTCGATACAAGACCCTGCCCAAGCTTGGAACGCATTAACCGTTGGAGCTTACACAGACTTGGTCGTGATCAAGCACGAAGACTATCGTAACCACACGCCTCTCGCTCCACAAGGTGGCCTATCGCCTCACTCGTCGTGCTCGACGGAATGGGAGAAGATTTGGCCTATAAAACCCGATATTGTTTTTGAGGGGGGCAACCTAGCAGTGGGGAATGGCGAAGTCGTAGATTATTGCGATGAGCTCTGCCTATTGTCCACTCATCACAGAATTAGCGAACGGCTCTTTGAAGGATTCTCCATGACGAGTGCGGCCTGTGCAAAAGCAACATGGTTCGCCGCACAAATACAATCGCGATACCCAGAGCTATGGCCTGAAACCATCAGAGCAATTATTGTCCACTCTGCGGAATGGACGTCTGCACTAAAGCAACAATTCCTTCGCAATCCCGAGGCCCCATCGAAAGGCGACATAGCTTATCTCGCAAGAATCTGCGGCTGGGGCATTCCCAATCTCAATAAGGCCCTTCACAGCGCTTCAAATTCACTCACACTAATATCTGAAGCTACGTTGCAACCCTACCAACCTGGCAGCACTGGATACAAAACCAAAGACTGGCATCTATATTCGTTGCCGTGGCCGAAGGAAACGCTCCTAAATCTACCACCAGAAACTGAGGTTTCCATGAGAGTCACCTTGTCATACTTCATCGAGCCTGGTCCTGGAGAAGTGGGGTGGAGAGACAGATACAAATACCCGTCTCATGGATTGAGATTCGGAATAAAGAAACCCGGAGAATCAGAAACTAATTTCAAACGACGCATCAGTGAAGCGACAGAATCCGACTCGGACATTGAAGTAGATCGGGGCGGAGCTGGAGATTACTGGACTCTTGGGAGCACATATCGACACAAGGGATCGATCCATTCCGACATCTGGAAGGGTACACCACAGGACTTGGCTAATTCTAACATTCTCGCTGTGTATCCAATAAAAGGATGGTGGGCACAAAGACAGTGGCTCCAAAAGGGAGAGAGTCGTTGCCGATACTCATTCCTCGTTTCGATCTCAACTCCGAATGAGGAAATAGACTTATACATCCCGATCACTAACCAGATAGGTGTTCCGACTCCGGTTGAGATTACGATTTAGACTACCGCTTCGACGTACCCGTTTTCGGACTACGCACCTTAGAGATCATGGCCGAGCACAACATCGGCACCGCCGTCCTCAAAGCCGGCGACGTCATCATGGTCGAAAAGGTACCGAGCAAAGCGACACGACCAAAGATCCTGGAAAAGGCCGCCAAAGCCAAGATCCAGATCCTCGGCTTCTAGAATGTAGGGCCGGGCTTTACGCCCGTCCGCCACAGTCCTCACATCCGCCTTCTACCAGTTCACCATTGCCGACAAACTGCTTCGCGGTTCGAATACGCGAATCTGATGAAAGCCTCTTTCCGAAAAGCTCGATGCGATCGACGACCTCAATCAGCTGGGAGCAACACTCATCTCAGCGCGCAAAGCCAAAGGTCTACCCTACATCGACCCCAACACTAAGGAACGTGTACCAAAGCGTTCCCTAGCTGAAAACACCGCTCCATACAACCGGCCCCAGCAGGCCTAGGTCGTTGGTCATCAGTGAAGGCACTGCCCCGATTTCAAAGCCGACCAAAGGCTTCTAGACCGACCAGCTCACTTTCGTCGAAGCCGTCAACCGCCAGCACGACCGTCGCTTCAACGTATCCATTATACAACGACACCCCTAACGACCATCGACTCTTTGCCGCCCGATTTCTAAATCACCGTACAGTCAGCAGCAGGCCCTCGCGAAGTGACTTGAGAGATCTAGACCAATCAAATTGCCGTATCTACCCCGAGAAGGGCTCATCCTTCTATCGCCCGCCAGCCCAATGATCCGCTCTGGAGACAGACCGTGGTTTTCCGTAAAAGCAGATACTTCTCGAACGCAGGTCACAGCGGTGGAGTATGAGCCGTAGTGAGCGACCAGCACGCTAGAATCGAGCGCCGTTCCGCTCCTAACCGATCCTTCTCAATCCGTTCACGCTCTAACGGCGCTCTCAAGCTCCCTCCTACACGAAGGACACCGTGGCGTCGCGCTGCTCCCTGAACATGCAACCGCCGCGATCTGAGCATCTCCTTTCCTAAACACCAACACAAGCTCCGCTTCCCTATGTCTAAAATCGACGCCGCTGCGCTTTGCTCTTCCTTCGCCGAGCGCATCCAGAAAATAACGCAGGACATCCAGGCCACCGAGGCTGCCTCTCTCGACGCGGCAGCAGCACGCATGGCCGATCAAATCGAGAAGGATCGTCTCGTCTACATCTACGGCCCCGGAGGCCACTCTAACCTATCCGCCCAGGAAGTGTTCTTCCGGGCAGGCGGTCTGATGCACGTATCGGCAATCCTCGATGAAGGAACCTTGATCTCGAACGGAGCGCTTCGCTCCATGGCGATCGAACGCACGCCCGGCTACGGCAAGATCGTGATCGAGGATCAGGGCCTGAAAGAAGGAGACTTGCTCATCCTCGTGAACGCATACGGAATCAATTCCGCCCTGATCGACGCGGCCTTGGAAGCCAAACGGCGCGGCGTCTTCCTAATCGGAGTAAGCTCGAGAGCGCACGCAGAGGGCACCGCTCCGGATCATCCTGCTCGTCATCCGAGCGGCCACAATATTTTCGAGCTAGTCGATATCGCGGTCGACTGCAAAGTACCCATTGGAGACGCCGTCGTGCAGATCCCGGGGTTCGACGAGCCCGTGGGAGCTATCTCCACCTTCGCAAACGGATTTGCCATGAACTGTCTCGCCTTGCGTACGATCGCCAAACTCGTGGACCGCGGCATAACGCCACCCGTATGGCGAAGCGCAAACGCCCCGGGAGGCGACGCAGCAAACGCCCGCTTCATTGACAAGTTCCGAAACCGCGTTCGCGGACTCTAGGGCATCCTTGAGCGAACATCCCACCTGAAGATCCTCGTGCCAGAGCCCTGCCGTCCAACAATCCTAGCGGGAGTCGCTCTGGTTGACGTGACGCCTTCCGAAGGATTTGCGATGTCCGGCTTTGCCGCCCGCACCGCAGCAGCGACCGGCATGCACGATCCTTTGACAGTACGAGCGGTCGCTGTAGGTGACACTGCAATCGTCTGCGCGGATGTCATTGGACTCCACGAGGTCAGTTGCCGTAGAATAAGAGAACGCTGCTCCCTGCAGGACGATAAGGTCGTCGTCTCTTCGCTACACACGCATGGCGGGCCCGTCACGATGCCAGGTCGCCTTGGCGACAAATGCGACGTTCGCTATCTCTCGAGGCTGGAGGACGCTTGCGTCGAAGCGATCGAAACGGCGATTGAAAGCCGCCGACCTGCCCAGCTATACAGCGGTCTGGGGACAGATCCTGAGGTCGCGCAAAACCGCAGGCATGCCAAGGGGCGGGTCGACCCCAACCTACCCGTGCTGGGAATAAAGGCTGAAAACGGGAACTGGCTCGCCTTCATCGCATCCTACGCATGCCACCCTGTGGCCTTAGGTGCTGACAATACGCTTTGGACAGCCGATTACCCAGGGTTCGTGCGACAGAAACTGGAAGCAGCCTACCCGGGAGCGATTGGATTGTTTCTACCAGGCTGCGCCGGCGATACGAATACAGGCCATCGAGCAAGCGACTCGTTCGAGGTTGGTCCCTCCGCAAGGCGCACCTTCGAAGAAGCCGAGCGCGTCGGCGCCCTCGTGGCCGCCAGCGCCCTAGCTGCGAAGCTTGAGCGAACGCCAAACGCAAACGTGAGCTGCGCAGCTGGAAGCGTCGATCTTGAGCTGGAACGAAGGGAGCTAGCTCCGCTCCAACAGCTGGCGGAGAAATGGGCAGCTGAATCGGCTGCATTTCCATCTCGAAGAGCCTTGCTGCAGAGTTGGGTCAAATGGACCGAAATCGCTGCCCAGCTTCCACTGTCCCCTTGGAAAGCCCAGGTTACGGTCCTCAATTGGGGAGGCATTCCCATAGTCGCCCTCCCTGGCGAGATCTTCGCTGAGACTGCGTTGGATATCCGCAGCGGCCTAGGCACCCACTCCGCCTTCGTCCTCTGCTTTTGCAACGGATGCCCTGGATACATCCCGCCAAGACCTGAGTATCAGTACGGTGGATACGAAGTGAACGAGGCCCACCGCTACTACGGCATGCCCGCTACCTTCGCGCCCGGTTCGGCCGAACGGCTCGTTTCACTCGCCCACTCACTATCTAAGCAGATCGGAGTTTCAAAGTGAACGAGCGCGGATTCCTATCCCAGGCTAGGGAGCGCTACCTTCGGGCGAACAAACGCTCCCTTGAATGGCTTCTAGCCCGGCCTTCTCTACACGGAGGATTTCTCGATAGCAAACTGAACAGCATCACTCTAGAGAACTACGGCAGAAAGGACTATTGGCGGGGGCCAGAGGTGCTCTACGGCTGGATTCAAGGCAGAGGACTGGAGGCTCTGCTCGCTCATGCATCCTTTTTCGAACGGGAAGAGCCAAGCTTTTCCGCGCGACTTTCGAGGCGAGCGAAAGAGCTGTATCATTCACTGGCACCTCTCTACGACCGGTACGGACACGGTTACTTTAGCTACGATCGAAATCTTGTTCCGGTTTATCGCAACGCAGACGATAGAGCTCAATCGCAGGCCCTAGACAGCGGTCTCTACACCTACTCCGATATCTTCATACTAAAAGGTCTTCTCAGTGCCTCGCAGCTCTATGATTCAAAGGCTACAATCAAATACCGCACAGCGCTACGAAAGCTGGTTGAGTCCATAGAACAAAACCGCTTCATCCTGAACGAACAACAACGCCTCGCCCCTTCTGTTATAGAAACGCAAAAGGACGATTACGCCCCACGAATGATAATGCTCGGAACCGCGGCGCTGCTGAAGCGATTAGGCATGCACGACGAAGCGCAATTCGGAGAACGTTTTATCGAACATATAATCCAAAGGCACACCAGCGATTCAGGTACGATTCGGGACGTAGCCGAGCAAGACATTTTCAATCCAGGCCACGCCATTGAATTCGTCGGCTTCGCCTACGAATATTTCAGCGATGCAATTGGATCAAAAACCGCTAAGCTGCTTGAGAATGCTTTATCAAAAACCTTCCATTCTGGCTTTTCGGGAACGGGAATCTATTTAACGGTTTCGCATTCCAATCAACAGCTACCGAGCAGATACATGCCATGGTGGTCATTGACGGAAGCGATCAGAGCCGCCGCACTCACTTACGAACGAACCCGCAGCCCTGGCATATTGGAGATATGGCAAAAGGCTGACCAAGCCTTTTTTAGGCACTACTGGCGGGAGGATCCCCCACTCGCCTACCAGACGCGGACAGCAACGGGACCGATTGATTACGCGCCCGCCACTCCCGACCTAGACCCCAGTTACCATACGGGATTAAGCTTTCTCGCTGCGATACGATCAATCGACCGCATGCTTCCAAGACTTCCTCAGCAACCTGGAAATCGGCACTCGACCACCAACAACACACTTTAAATCATGAGTTCACCTACTCTAAGCGCTCACTTCTCCCGACTGGACTGGATCGTCATAGGAGCCTTCTTCGCAATGATGGTAGCCATCGGAATCTGGTCCCACTTCAAAAACAGAGATTCGGAGGACTACTTCGTCGCGGGAGGAAAGATTCCGTGGTGGCTGAGTGGAATCTCGCATCATGTGTCTGGATACAGCGGCGTCGTTTTCGTAGCCTACGCCGGACTCGCTTATACCCATGGCCTTTCTCTCTATAGCTGGTGGGCCCTTTCTATCGGTTTCGGCGTACTTCTTACTGCCCGAGTTTTTCCCGCACGCTGGGTTCGACTTCGCAAGAAGCTAAATATACAATCGCCCTTGGAGTACCTCTCCGCTCGATACAACACCTTCACGCGACAGTTGATCGCTTGGGCTGGAGTCTGCCTAAAGCTCTTCGATGTCGGAGCAAAATGGGCCGCAATCGCCGTCCTGCTAAAAGCGTTTACGGGCGTTCCAATGGACGCAGGAATCCTACTTTCCGGAGGTGTATCGCTCATCTACATCGCAATGGGAGGGCTCTGGGCCGTACTGATCACTGACTTGGCCCAGTTCATCGTTCAAGTCATAGCCGGACTCGTCATGTTCGTCGTGGTTATGGCTGAACTAGGAGGCATCTCTTCAATCTTCGGCATGTGGGATCTCCTGCCAGAACGAAACGGTCAGTTTTTCAACGACGACTTTACGGTATGGTTCGCGATCGCGTTTCTATTCGTGAGCATGCTCAGCTACAACGGTGGCACTTGGAATCTCGCGACGCGCTATATTTCTTCCAATACCGAGAAGGACGCCCGCAAGGCTGCCAAACTGTCAGGCATCCTCTACTTCATATGGCCCCTTATTCTCTTCTTCCCCATGTGGGCCGCCCCCTTGCTACTCCCCGAGCTTGCCAATCCAGAGGAGTCATACGGCTTCCTCGCCATCCAACTGCTCCCCTCCGGCCTGGTCGGACTTGTTCTGGCCTCCCTTTTCGCCAATACAATGTCCATGACGTCCTCGGATGCGAATACCATCTCCGCTGTGATCGCGCGCGATATCCTACCGGATTTCTCCCCGAAAATGAAAGCGCTCGCTTCCGAAAACTCCCTCACCGTTGCGCGGGTGACCACAATTGCCTTCACGGCGCTCACCATTATCGTAGCATTAAACTACGAGAGATTCGGCGGTATCGTGAATCTCATCATCTTCTGGTACGGAGCGCTGGTCGGTCCGCTGGGCGTACCCATCGTGCTCGGCCTGCTCCCTTGGTTCAAGCATTGCGACGCCCGCGCCGCGATCGTATCCATAGTGGCTGGCCTGACGACCTTTCTCCTCTTCAAAGTCCCCTACCTGCTAGGCGATTCCGTAGAGCTCGGAAAGGCGCTATCCGTGAGCCTACCCTTGATCGCGTCAACTGGCGCCTTTCTAACGATGGGCTGGTTCAGTCGCAAGAGAACCGTACCCCAAAGAGTGGAGGAGCTTTTCAAAGCGATCAGCTCCAAGTAAGAAGGGAGCTGGGTGGCCCTGTCTAACACCGGTCGCCAGATTTGGCGAAAGCGGGACAATCCGCATGCTCAAACTCAATATCGGCGAAAGGTCTCCCGCAATTAAGGTGTCTACAATATTCGATTATCGGAACCATTGCCATCTAGCCGTTCATCGCGTTGTCAGCCTGCCGCGACTCAACAACCGCATTTTGCCATTCTGAAAACGCTCGCTAGGATCGGCGCTAGACCAACGAGAACAAGTACCGCTTCTACGTATCCATTATCTAACCACACACCTAACAACCATCGGCGTCTCGCCCCTCAATTACCTTTCGCTGCTGCCCCCTGATCGCTCTCTCGCACGCAGCGCGAGAGCGCCAGGGCCAGCAGGCTCACCCCTACCGCCAGCCAGCCGAGCCAGTGGTAGCCGACCAGGCGTCCCGACGCGTCTGCCGTCACGATCAAGCCGCCGGTAGTCGAAGCCGCCCCCGAGGCGACGTCGCGGGCGCAGCCGCTTAGGCTCATGAAGGCCCCGCGCCGGGTCGGCGGGACCGCTAGGGTCATGATCGCCTGCCCCGGCACGAAACGCCCGCTGGCAAAGACAAAGAAGGTCGCCGCGATCACGAGCACCAGCCACATCGGCATCGGACCGCCATTCGCGATCGCCAGCGTCACCACGCTGGCCACCCCAACCAGAACCGTCAGCACGCGCACCCGCCCGAAGCGGTCGGCGAGCTTTCCGATGCGCGGCGCCGTGAATACCGTCAGCACGCCCCCGATCAAATAAACCAGGAAGACGCGGTCTTCCGGCAAGCCCATGTTGGCCACGAAATACTGAGCCATCAACGGGATGATCGCAAAGTGGCCGAACACGAGAGCGGCGTAGAACAACAGGGCCTTGCCCGCATTGGCATCCTTGAGCAAGGCCACGAACGACGCCGCCCGCTTCTTCGGGTCCGCCTCCAGATGCCCGCCCACCGAGGGCAGGCCGAAGAAGGCCACTGCCCACATCACCGTTGCCAAGCCCGCCAGCAAGAGAAACGGCGCTTCCCACTCGAAGGCGCTCGCCAGGTAAAGCCCCGTCGGCACGCCCAGGGCCGAGGCGATCGAAAAGGCAGTCATCACGATCCCCACCGCCGCTGCCCGACGCTGCGGCGGCACCACGTCCCCCACGATCGACAGCACCAGAGCCGTTGCCACTCCGCCAAAACCGCCGCTGATCATGCGCCCCACCATCAAGGCCGTCGCATCCTGGGCCAAGCCGCAGGCCAAGGTTCCAGCCGTAAAGCCCGCGTACACGAAGAGCAGGGCCGTGCGCCGATCGAAGCGATCGATAAACGGCGCGGTCAAAAGCCCCACCACCCCCGAGCTAACCGCGTAGGCCGCCACGATCGCGCTGAACCTCCCCGGTCCGATCCCCAAGTCGCGCACGAGCTGAGGCCCCAACGGCATCAGGATCATAAAGTCCATAACGTGGGTGAACTGAACAGCCGCCAGCAGCAGCAAAAGTGGTTTTTCCGAAAGCGTCCGGTGTCGCATAATCTAATCGCCGGAAATCGCGTCCATCGGGATCAGTATTCCGGAACTCCTCCAACGAACGCCAGACCCGAGCAACTGCCAAGCATTGCTAGAAAGGTTTTTCATTTCGATATGTCACCGGTCGGAACCATCCTCCCTCGCCTCACCTACCACAAGCCGCCTAGCCAACGACCCTCTCGGCAAACGCTCGCCACCGAGCAAGGAAGCTGCCCCTTCCCGATCCTCTCGCCCCTCGTTTAACCGTCTGGTAAAACTACCCTGAATTCGCTTCCCTTTCCGACGACGCTAGCGACCTCGATGCGGCCGCCCACGTTTTCCACGATCGCCTTCGCCAAGGCGAGGCCGAGACCGGAATGGCCGGCTTGCGAATCGCTGCGAGATCGATCCACCCGGTAGAAGCGATCGAAGATGCGGGGGAGGTCTTCCGGGGAAATCCCGGGACCATCGTCGATGACTCGAACCACCGCCGCCCTCTCGTTCGCTTCGACCTTCACCTGCACCCTTCCCTTTCCCCCATGGTGCTGCACGGCATTTCCTATCAGATTATTGAATACAACCGAAAGCAGCTCGGGATTCGCCCTGATCAGCATCGACGGCAACTCGGATTTCAAGCGAATCCCCTTAGACTCCGCCAGCGGCTTGATAAGCGAAATCGACTCGGCAAGGACCGTCGCCAAGTCGCAATCGATACCTTCCGTCCCGGGGGGATTGCTATCCTGCCGAGCAAGCAACAACAAGCTTTCCACCAAGTTGCGCATGCGTTCGGCTGCTTCGTGACAAAGCTCAAAGGACTCCTGATAATCCTCGGAGCTGCGCGGGATTTCGCGTTTCCGCATGCGGTGGCTTTCGGAAAGCAAGATCGTCAGAGGAGTTCGCAACTCGTGTGACGCGTCCGCGGTGAACTGTCGCTGCTGCTCGAGCGTCGCGTTGAGTCGATCGAAAGTATGGTTCAAAACGCGGCTGAGCTGATCGAGTTCGCTGTCCTTGCCCGAAAGGCTGATGCGCTCGTTCAGGTTGCCCTCCGCTATTCTCGACGCCGTCCGGCTAATCGATTGGATCGGCCGGATCGCCTTGCCCGCGAGCCACCACCCCCCGAGCAGACCGCCAAGCCACAGGGCCACCCCGCTGCCCGCCAAAGACCAAGCGAAGCGACGCTTCTCGGCCAGATCCGCCGAGATATCCAACCCGACCACGCTGCGCAGTCCGAAGTCGAAACTATGCACGCTCTCACGGTTCGTCCCGTTCATGCGCATCTCCTCGAGCATTCCTCCTCCCTCCGAAAAGGAGGGAAATTCGATACGCTCAGGAGCGTTCGCCGACTTCAACAAGACGCGACCGTCCGCATCGGCAAACGCGTAATAAAGAGTATCGGTGGACTCTTCGCCAGACTCCTCTCCTCCCGTATCCTTTCCTTCAATACCACCGCTGAGCAACTTTTGGTAAAGTTCCTGGGGATAAGGAATTCGCTTGTTCTGCACCGTGCCGGCTTCCGACGGAAGCCCCCCGCTTCGATCCGTAATCTCCCTGATGAGCGCTCGCTCCTGCTTTTGAAGTTCGCGGTCGATACGCCCTCGTTGGTTCAACCATGCGAGTTGGTAGGCCGTTCCGCAAAAGGCCGCGATGGCCATCAATAGGATGAGCCCATGCCAGGCCTGAATCCGCCAACGGATAGATTGGAAAGGGATTTTCATTCGATACAG
This sequence comes from Pelagicoccus sp. SDUM812005, assembly GCF_031127875.1. Classification (GTDB taxonomy): domain Bacteria; phylum Verrucomicrobiota; class Verrucomicrobiia; order Opitutales; family Opitutaceae; genus Pelagicoccus. Next base: position 178,186 of record NZ_JARXIA010000013.1, read on the forward strand.
TAGCCATGCCCCCGACGGGTGGCGATGAGGCCGGAGCCTAGTTTCTTGCGCAGGTTCGAAACATGCACGTCGAGAAGGTTCGACAGGCTGTTGTCCGTTTCGTCAAAGAGATGTTCGTAAAGGTCGCTGCGACTCACGACCTCGCCACGGTGAACGAGCAGGTATTCTAAAAGCGAATACTCGCGGGCAGTCAGTTCGATCTCTTGTCCATCTCGCGTTACGCGACGACGGGCCATATCGAGCTGCAAGCCCTCGAAATCGATCTTGGACTGCGTCTTCCCCGCCGCGCGCCGGATGAGGGCCCGCAAGCGAGCAACCAGCTCGTCGCTGTCGAAGGGTTTGGTCAAATAGTCGTCCGCTCCGGAATCGAGACCCTTGATGCGATCGGGAACCGTGTCCCGAGCCGTCAACATGAGAACCGGTACGTCGTGCCCGGGACGCAGCCTTTCCAGCACTTGCCAGCCATCGAGCTTGGGCATCATGACATCCAGCACCAAAGCGTCGTACACCCCTTCCTGAGCCTTGTACAGCCCCTCCACCCCGTCCGCAGCGTTGTCCACCGCGAATCCTTCGTCCTGCAGCGTAGCGCTCAGGCTTCGGCGCAGGCCGGGGTCATCTTCTATAACGAGTACGCGCATCGCGGTTCATTCGTGACGCAAGGCATCTATCGGATCAAGCCGAGAGGCGCGCCGGGCCGGAGCAAAGCCAAACACGATTCCCACTAAGGCCGAGAAGAAGAAGGCGATCAGGTTGATTTGCGCATTGAAAGCGAAAGGGATTTGAATGAGCGGCGCCAACAGCGAGCAAAAGGCGAACGCGAGCCCAATCCCCACGATGCCGCCGACGCATGACAGCGTGAGCGCCTCTACGAGGAACTGCCACAGCACCTCCTTCGCAGTGGCTCCGATCGCGAGCCGGATCCCGATCTCTCGCGTCCGCTCCGTCACCGATACCAGCATGATATTCATGATCCCGATACCGCCAACCAGCAGGGACACAGCCGCCACCGCGGAGAGCAGCATGGTCATCAGTTCGGTGGAAGAGCTAAGCGTTTCCGCGATTTGCCGCGTATCGAAGACGTTGAAGTCGTCGTCCTGGTTGCTCTGCAGGTTACGACGCTGACGCAGCAACGAAGAGATATCGCTGATCAGCGTATCGCTGTCGTAGCCCTCCTCCGCCGAGATGCTTATCTCGCTAATATCTCGCCCCGAAGTGCGGCCGCCGAGACGGCGTTGCATGGTAGTCAAAGGAACCACAATCGTATCGTCCTGATCCCCCATGCCCGCTTGCCCCTTGGCCTTGAGAACTCCTATCACTTGCAAGGATGCTTGGCCCACTCGAATCTTCTGCCCCAGCGGATCCTCGCTTCCGAAAAGTTCGGTCTTTACCGTGTCACCAATCACCGCGACGGCTTGCCCGGTACGGCTTTCGCTTTCGCTGAAGAAACGCCCCGCGGACAAGGTCCACTTATTTATGCTGAAATAGTCTTCGGTGCTTCCCGTGATTTGCGTGTTTCGGGCTGCTTGCAGATAGATCGTGCTCAGCGAGGCCTTGCGCACCGGGGCTATCGCCGCCACTCCCGCGACCTGGTCACGGATCGCATCCACATCTGCCTCGGTAAAGTTCGGAACTCCAGCCGTACGCGCCCGCGGCCCGAAACCTGAACCGGGACGTACCATCATAAGGTTGCTCCCCAGATCCGAAATTTGGTTCTTAACGGCCTGCGTAGTGCCGTCTCCCAATGTAACCATCGTCACCACCGCCGAAACGCCGATAATGACACCGAGTACCGTAAGGAAGGCTCGCGTTAAATTTCGCCGGATCTCCCTCAAGGCGATGAAGAAGGCGTTGCCTAACATTATAATCATAGAATCAAAGGGCTGTAAGTTCTGAGTGAATACTATCGGTATAGACGAGACCATCGATCACCCGCACGGTCCGCTTGGCATAGGCGGCGACGTCGTCCTCATGCGTTACCATGAGGATCGTGATGCCTCGGTCGTCGTTGAGCCGCGTCAACAGATCCATAATCTCGCCGGTGGTTTCGGTGTCCAGGTTCCCCGTCGGTTCGTCGGCGAACAGCGTGCTTGGGTTCGTAACGATGGCCCGAGCAATAGCGACGCGCTGCTGCTGGCCGCCCGAAAGTTCAGCGGGCGTATTGCGCTCCTTGTCGTGCAATCCGACCTGAGCCAGAGCGTCCCGCGCCATTTCCTTGCGTTTCGCGCGCTTGATTCCCCGATACAGCAGGGGCAGCTCGACGTTCTCGATAGCGCTCGTACGGGCCAGCAAGTTGAATCCTTGGAAAATAAATCCCAGGGCGAAACGCCGTAAGAGGGAAAGCTGCACCGAGTCTAGATTCTCGACAGCAATACCGTCGTAGAGGTAACTGCCGGAAGTAGGTCGGTCCAGACACCCCAGGAGGTTCATCAAGGTCGACTTGCCGGAACCGCTTGGACCCATGATAGATACGAACTCGCCTTTCGCGATCTTAAGGTCGATCCCCTTCAACGCTTGAAACGCCGCATCCCCATTCCCGTAGGTTTTGGTCAAATCCTTCAGCTCGATCAATACCGGTTCTAGGTTCTTCATTATACGTTCTGGTTCTCAGCGGTGATAACAAGCGTACCTTCGCTCAGTTCTTCGGAGATCGCTTCGACAAAGCGACCGTCGCTCAAACCGATGCTTACCTCGACAGGGCGCGGTCGACCGCCTTCAAGTATCCAAATTTTGGACGCGCCGGAATCCAGATCGACCGGATCCTCTCCGCGATTCCCCATTCGAGATCCCGGACGGGAGGGACGGGGCAGCAGACTGTCGAGAAAAGACTTCTTCTCTCCGCTTGCAGCAGAGCTCGGTCCCATCCCCTCCGCGTCAGGAGGCGTAGGATTGAAACGCAGGGCGGAGATTGGCACCAGCAGTACGTTCTCATGGTAGGCGACGTCGATATCGGCAGTCGCAGTCATCCCCGGACGCAGGCTTAAGTCTTCGTTGCCCACGGAAAGTTCAGTCGAGTAGGTGACCACGTTATCGGTGACTTCCGAGCCGTAAGCGACTTTCAGAACCTTAGCCGCGAAGCTTCGATCCGACCAGGCATCGACCGCGAACTGAGCGCTTTGCCCAGAAGCGACAAGACCGATGTCCGCTTCCGCAACCGCGACCTCCAACTTCATTTCAGATAGGTCTTCGGCGATCACGAACAATTCCGGCGTACTGAAGCTAGAGGCCACGGTCTGCCCCGGTTCGATGCTGCGGCTGAGCACGACCCCATCGATTGGCGAAACGATAGACGCTTTAGACAAGTCGTTCTCCCTCGTTTCGACATCCGCTTCCGCTTCGCTAATGGCAGCTTGGGCGCTGAGGACATCCGCCCGGGCACGCTCCGCGGCCGCTTCGGTGGCAGCAAGGTCCGCTTTGGAAGGAATGCGCCCATCGCTGATTCGCTGCAATTCCTGCTGGCGAGCCAAAGTGGCCTCCGCTTCCTTCAAGGTCGCTTTCGACTGCGTAAGCCGAGCCTTGGCGGACTCGAGAGCGGCCCGGCTCGCCTTGAGCTGGTTTTCCAATGTCCTCGTATCGAGTCGAGCCAATACCTGCCCTTTCTCCACGCTGTCATTGGAATCTACATACACTTCGACGGTCGTACCAGACAGCTCGCTGCCTACGGAAACTTCGTTCGTCGGCTCCAGGTTTCCAGTCGCCGTCACAGTGAGACGTATATCGCCGCGCTTGATTTCTTGGGTCACGAAGCTCGGCCCGCCTGGGTTCGCTTGAGCTCGTTTTCCCAACGCGACCCAAAGCGCGATTCCCAGCAATAGGACGCTCGCAATCACGATAATACGTTTCCTGGGACTACGGGTGGGACGGCCTGCGTTGATTGCTTCAGCGAGCTCAGTATTCGAATGGTTTTGTGTGGCTTTCATGAGAAAAGATTAAAGTTGGGAAATTGAGGTGGGGACGGACCAACCGCCTCCGAGCGATTTATACAGTTGAACATGGGCGGCGAGGGCTTGGGCCTGCGTAGCAATACGCGATTGTTGGAGACTCAGTTCGGTCCTCTGGGCATCCAGCACCGTAAGCGCATCCACCTCACCCGCTTCGTACTGCATCTGAGCAAGAACGACCGATTCCTGTGCCGCTTCGCTGGCGCGTTCGAGCGTATCGAGTTGTTGGTTACGCTTCTTGATCGAACTTAACGCGTTTTCGACTTCACTCAATGCCGCGAGCACGGAGCGTTCGTAATCCAGGTAAGACTGGGTCAGCGCTTCTCTTTGGATCTCTATGGTGCGGCTGATGCTTCCGGCGTTCCAGATCGGAGCGCTCAACCCAGCAACGAGGCCGGAGAGGATCCTTTGGGGGTCGATCAAGTCCTCAGCAGAAAGCGCGTCGACGCCAATGGACCCACTCAGCTTTAGGCTCGGGAAACGGCTAAGTTCCGTCGCATCCAAACGAGACTGGGCAGCCAAAATAGCATTCTCCGCCGAGCGAACGTCGGGACGTTGCCGCAAGGTCTCCGCTGGGATTCCAACGGCGATCGAGGCGGGGGCTTGGGGAAAGGTCGCAGGCAGTTCGAGCTGATCCAGCAAGGACGGCGGCGTGCGTCCCGTAAGCAAGGCCAAGCTATTGCGCGTCTCCGCGATACTCTGTTCCAAATCGGGAATTTGCGACCGCGCCTGTTCAGCGGATGCGATCGATTGCTGCGTGCTCAAGGCATCGCCTTCGCCCACCTGCTCCTGCCATTGAGCGATCTGCAAAGTAACTTCCCGCGTATCCAAACTGCTGCGGACAACTTCGAGCTGCGCCTCGTAGGAACAAAGGCTCAGGTAAGTCGCGGCAACTTCCGCAGCGAGCGAAACTTGCACCTGCCGGTAATCGTCTGCTGCGGCAGCGAGCTCCGCGTCTGCTGCGTTCAGGTATTGACGCTGCTTCCCGAAAAGATCGATTTCCCAGCTCGCGTCTAGCCCTGCCGTGTAGGATTCGACATCCGTAGAGCTGTCGTTGACCCGGTCTTTTGTATGGGCGTTCGAAGCGGAGGCGCTCGCCGTCAGCGAAGGCCAAAGGTCCGCTTGCTCCAGTCCGCGCTCAGCTCGAGCCATCCGAATCGCAGACAAGGCGCTTCGTATATCGGGATTGTTGGCGAGGGCATCTTCCACGAGGGATTCCAGCTGCGGGTCGCCAAAAAGCTCCCACCACTGGCTGAGCGATTCCGTGTCGAGCGACGCGTCAGTCTCAGTCGCGTTTTGCCAGGCGCTTGGCAGTTCCGCATCGAAGTCCGCTTGGCTCTGCAAGATCGAAGTCGTCGTCGCGCAAGCGCTCAGCCCCCCTAAAACAAGGACAAGGGCGCTCCGGCTGAAAATGCGTGGCAAGGCTTTCTTATTTCGTTTCGTCATATGGCATTCCTGTGAGGATGCCACGACTCTAGCAGATCGAACCTTAAGATATGGTTAAGTCCGGAAGAAAACCCGCCATACCTGAGAGCCCCCTCGACATCGACTCTTCCACCACCGCCATGGTGAAGATCAAAAAAGTCAGGCGACCAGCCCAGCTCCCCACTTGCTACTCCCGTCACCCTTTCTAGAAACGATCCACCTCTCCAACATCCCTTCTCATGAGCAAGAAATCCAAAACGCGCGACTGCCCCGCCGTCGGCCGACCTATCAAATCCATCGAGTGCGGGGAAAACCGCCACCGCTCCTACCAATGCCCTGCCGACTGCCCCCACAGCCCCTTCTCACTCGGGAACGACGAGCAGTTCAGCCTTATCGAGGACCGGACCGACACCGCCACGATCGAGCGCGCCTACGAGGACCGCTTCACCAAAGCCGCCATCGCGGCCGCGGCCAAGGATCGCTCCGCCCACTCTCTCAACCGATGGTACTCCACTCTGGTTAACCTCTTCTTCAACAGCAAGGGCGAGGACGGGCTCCTCTTCGGAGAACGCTGGAAACAAGCCGGCTACCCGGGACTGCGGGGCGACGAGCAATTTCTCTTCGACTGCAAACGCCAATCCCGCTTCATCCTGCTCGAGGTGCAAACCGTGGAAGACTCCGAGACCCTCACCGGCATCGACTTGCTCCAACCACAGGGAGAGCGCTTCACGATCGTCGACAGGTCCCTCGCCGCCACCGCCTCACGCTTCCAACGCTTCGCCTGCATCGCCTACCCGAGCCCCAACTATTGGCGGGTAGGCGGCACACTCGCAACGCTGCCGAAAACGAAAGACTATTCGCACCGGGACGCCTTGACGGAAATCGTCCGCCACCTCGGAGGCTCTCTTGAACAAAGCTGGCTCATGGCCAACTTCGATAAAGTCGCGGAAGCGGGGGAAGCAACGCGCGGGGAGTTGAACCGGCTCGCCCTCCTGAACTCCGACCTCATCGAAGCCACCGCCGACTACCAGCTCGCCAAGCCACCTGCCAAACTCCGACCCAAGATCGAAAAAGCAGGCTTTCAAGTCGACGAAGTCTCCGACAACGAAGCCGCAGCCGGCTGGCATGAAGCCTACATTCTCCCCCTCACTCCCGAGGAAGCGCGAAAGTACAACGCCGAGCAGGCCGGAACCACGCCCTACCTCGGCATCCTCCTGCTACGAAACCAAAACGCCCAACTCCATGCCACCTCGAAAGCCAACCTCGACGAGCTACGCAGCCGCTTCGAATCCGCCCTCGGCCCCGACGTCGCCTTCCAAAAGGAGCTCGTAAGCAACCACGCCGCCCAAAGAGCGAACGCGATCGGGGCCGCAGACCCCAAGCTCGTGCCGCCCTCCCTCCTGAAAGATCCGGGCGCCTTCGAGCAAACCTCCAGCCGCACCGACGCCCCCGTCGCAGATGACGCCCTGGACCTGACCACCGAAGGCCTCATCCGGTCCTACTACGAAAGGATCCTCGACCAACCCGTTCCGGAGCTCGGCGGCGCCACCCCGCGCCAAGCCTCCCAAGACCTCCAGCTCCGGCCAAAGCTGATCGAATGGGCCAAAGGAGCCACGACCAACGTCGACACCCAGAACCTCCACAGCGGCATAAACGTCGACATCAACTGGCTCTTCAAGGACCTCGGCCTTCACGAGATCGACTTCCCCCCGCCGCCCCCACGCCCGATCCCAAGCAGCGACTTCGACATCGAGGACGATTTCGAGGACAATTTCCTCGGAGACGAGGACCAGGAAATGGAGTTCCTCGACGACCTAATCCAGGACCGCTTGGAAGAATACGAGACCGCCGCCGAGGCACTTGACGATATGCAAGCCGGCGGCTGCGACTTGATCGAGGAGCTCTACGCCGCCACCGAGGGCATTATCGGAGCAGAACAATTCGACATCGTCACCCCCTTGCTGATCTGCGCTTGGCTCGCCGTCGTCCCCAAAGGCAAGCCCTTGCCCCTCCCGCCGGGACTCGTTCAATCATGCACCCAGGAGTTCCTGAGAATTACCGCCGAGCAGTCGCGCTCCCCCGACGGTACCGAAGACGAGATGATCGCCAAGATGTGCCACGATCCGGCACTCTTGCTTTGCCTCCTTAACCGACTCGAAGCCACCAACAAGACCCTGCCCAAGAAGCTGAAACTAAGCGAAGCAGACAAGACCTCAGCCTTTGCCACCCTGCTGATCGGCACCAACGTCCTACTGGAGGCCTACGAACAAAGCTACCCGTTCTAAATAGGCGCCGCATCGCCTCCCCGGCGCTTGCATCCCTTAGCCGACTTCTCTCTGCTCCCTGCCCGATGAAGCCAAACATAACGCTCGCCGAAACCACCACTCCCAACGGAGCTCGCATGACGCTCGTCGAGCACGACGGCAGCTTCTGCATCCGGGTAAACGGCCAGCAGCTCATGCACTCCAAGGTCGCCACCTCCGAGATCCAGCTCGGCCGCATCGCCTGCGAACGCCACGGCAACGCCGACCAGCAACCCAAGGTCCTGATCGGCGGGCTCGGCCTAGGCTTCACCCTCAAAAGCGTGCTCGACTCCACCGGCCCCCAGGCGAGCGTGCACGTCGTCGAACTCTTCCCCGAGATCGTGGAATGGAACCGGACCTACATGGCCACCCTCAACGGCGACGCCCTCAAGGACGAGCGCGTGGAAGTGATCACCGAAGACGTCGCCGACGTCATTTCCCGCTCCACCTCAGCGCCCTACGACGCCATCGCCCTCGACATCGACAACAACACGACCGCCATGGTGAAGACCGAAAACCACGATCTCTACGGCAAGCAAGGGATACGCAAGATCTGGCAAGCCCTGCGCCCCGGCGGCCGCGCCGCCCTCTGGTTCGCCGCCCCCGACGCAGCCATCGAACGCCTGCTCAAGAAAGCCGGCTTCCACGTGCAGGCCATGCCGGCCAAAGTCTTCGGATCCTCCCGCCGCGAAGCCTACATGATCTACGTCGCCGACAAGCCGCTAAGCGACAAGACGCCTGCAAACTAGCCTGAATAATTCACGAAAAAAGACGCTGCATTGGCAAATGCTTCCTGTTAAGGAAGTTGTGTGATCAAACCAAAAACAGCGTCTTTGAACA
>NZ_JARXIA010000014.1 GCF_031127875.1 Pelagicoccus sp. SDUM812005
AAGCGATCCGCGACTTCATCGACGCCTACAACCAGAGCCCGCGCCCGTTCAAGTGGACCGCCGACGCAGACCTGATCCTAGGAAAGGTCCATAAAATAAGTAAGGAACTTGGCTGACACCACACTAGAGCGTTTTTCGTTTGGTTAGTCGTACTGCGTGATGAGGGAGACGCGGCGTGCCCGGCGGTCCCGCCCTACCTTATGCGAATGATCAAACGAAAAATTCTCTAGCGTGGACGCGAATAGTTTTGGGATATATGGAGTTGGGGTCCTTGACTGACACTTGAGGAGCGAAGCGACGAAACATGACGCGAATTTTTCGGTTTTTTGGGGCTGGTGGCGGGGTGGAACATTGTTCTGATGAGCAAAGAGGCGTTTGGGTGATGAGTGGGTGTTGAATTTGTGGATTGAGTGGGTGGTGGATTGGTAGGAGCTTGCACTGCGGAGGAATTAACATCGCTGCGCTGGATCCCTTCGTTGAACTCAGGGCGAAGACCCGATTCGAGAGTGGGGAGAGAGGGTAGGATCTGCCTTCGTTATGGCGAAGGTCCTTCGTTGGTTTGGTTTTGGGGCCTTTTTGTGGCTATAGGAAACTTTGGTTTGGACGGGGTGGAGAATGCTCTGATGAGCAGGGTGGCGTTTTGGGTAACTCGTGGAGGGTTGCTGCGGGGAGGGGTAGGGTGGGGAGAGGTCCCTTCTCAAGGTAGGTTTTGGAGGTTGGTGACTTGGGTGAGGTGGAAGGGGGTAGACTTGTTTTCTAATGGGAAGTGGCAGTGGCGGAACTGGATGTCGCGCACGTCGTCGAGGACGATGGGCGTGCGTTCGTCGGGTTGTATCAGGTTGAAGGATACGTCTGTGAAGCGTAGGTTCGTGGCGTGGCGGGCGTAGAGAGCGGACGCGGGCAGCAGGCCGAACATGCTGGGTTCCGGATAGGCGGCGGGTCGCTCGGGGACGTTGTAGGGATCGCGGGGACCGACGACGCCGGGCTCTGCGGCTCGCAGAAAGAAGGGGTTGACCAGGGCCTCTGGCTGCTGGGCGACTTGCTCTAGGGTGAGTCCGCCTTTGTATTGGATGCGGATGTTGTGGAAGCTGATGTCTTCGATGGGATGGCCTGGTTCGCCGACGATTTGGGAGGCGTAGCGGGAGTCGGCGTCGTGAACGTTGACGTTCGATATGCTTACGCGGCGGAGTTTGCCGATGGGGGTGCCTTCTGGGCCGCGGCGTCTGGCGCCTAAGCGGAGGAAGATGGGGGCGTTGACGATGTCGCGCATCGTGATATTGGATACGACGACGTCTTCGATGGTGGCGCCGTCGACCGTCTCGAGGGCGAGGCCGCGGCAATGGTCGAAGGTGCAGTTGGTGATAGCGATGTTGCGGAAGTCGCCGTTGGACTCGGTGCCGATTTTGATGCGGCCGGTGGGGCCGTCGTTGTCGGTGGCTCGCTGGAAGCTGCGGTCATAGGTGCCGTCGATGAGGGAGCCGATGCTGTAGCCGCTGACGGCGCAGTTGGCGATGGTGATGTTTTCGCAGGGGCGGAGTTCGTTGAGGGCGTAGGACGTTTTGAGGACGATGGCGTCGTCGTGGGGCGAGTTGATGGAGCAGTTGGAGATGCGGACGTTGCGGCAGCAATCGATGTCGAGGGCGTCGCGGTTGGTATCCACTTTTAGGTTATCGATGGTGAGGTTGTCGACGCCGGTGGCGAGCAGGGCGAAGTGGCCGCCGCGAAAGAGGGTGAAGTCGCGCAGGGTGACGCTGCGGCAATTCTTGAGGGCGATGGCTTTGTTGGCTTGGTACGGAAGCTCGCCGAGATCGTAGTCGTGGAAGTCGTCGATGTCGCCGTGGTTGGGGCCTTGGAAGGGGCTTGGCGGCTCGCCGGACCGGCTGACGTGATGGGCGCCGGCCAGGGCGAGTCCGTCGATGGCGCCGAAGCCGACGATGGAAATTTGCTCGAGGTCCTCGCCGTAGATGAGGCTGTTGCGGAAGTGGCTGTGTCCAAAGTCCTGATACCCTTTTTCGCCGGAGGGTGAAGCTTCGGGTAGGTCGTAGCCTGTTTGGCTTTCCGGATCGGGGTAGGCGGCGAGCAGGGTGGCTCCTGGCTCGAGCAGGAGGGATATGCGGGAGCGCAGGTGAAGGGTATAGGAGGGGTAGGTACCCGCTGGAAAGTGGACGGTGCCGCCGCCGGTGGCGTGGGCGTCGTCGATCGCTTTTTGTAAGGCGTGGGTATCGAGGGAGACACCGTCGCCGGCAGCTCCGTAGTCGCGGACATTGAAAAGGGCGGAAGGCATGCGGTCGGGAGGCTGTGCGGGACCGTTGTCTAATCCAAGGGAGTTCGCAGCCGGACAGTTTGAGGCGCGGTTTTTGGAAGGGGGCTGCCCTTCGAGGCTAGGTCTTCCTGTGCGGGGAGGGAGGCGTTTCGCTGTATCCTAGGGTTGGATATTTTGGGAGCGAAAGAGGATGGAGTAGGAGTTGGAGCGGATGTTGGGCGGGTCGCGGTAGAGGTTGAGTCGCCGGTGGATGCGTTCGGAGTCGGGGTCGAGGGCGAGCTGGGCTTGGTTGAGCTTCCAGTCGAGCCAGGCCGCTTCGCTTTGCAGGGTGCCGAAGTCGGCGGCGTAGTCGATTTTGCAGAGGGCGAAATTGTTGCGGTCGATCCAGAGCGTCATGCTTTTGTAGCCTTCGAGCCTCAGGACGTAGCAACGTAGCTTGCCCAGCTTGCGGGTGCCGGAGAGGCGTATCTCGTTGGCGAGCAGGTCGTCGTGGAAGGCGGGATCGAGAAAGTCCCGCAGGGTGCTGGTGAAGCGCAGGCTGGCGAATTCCGAGTAGTCGATGGCCTGGTCGAGGCTTTGGTACTGGTCGGGCTCTTCGGTGAGCTCGGGGCGTGTGGGGTATTGGTGGGCGAGGATGTAGATGTCTTCCGCTGTGGAGAGGCTGCCGGAGCGTTGCACTTGGGCGGAGGTGTCGACGATGGACCATTGGGCGTCGAACTGGTCGGGGCGACGGTAGGTCAGCGAGCAAGGGTGGGCCAGGGGGACCGTGGTGCTGCTCATGCCCTGCTCGAGCTCACTGTAGTCGTGGTGGAGGGTGATCTCCTCTTCGATGCTGGCCTGGCAGGAGTAGTATCCAGCGGAGGCATACAGGCTAAGGGTCTTTCGTAGGATTTGTTCGCCGTCGAGTTTGGCGGCCTGGAGGACGGGAATGGCGAGGAGCGAGCAGCTGCAGGCGACGAGGGTGGACAAGGGGGAGAAGCTTGGCTGTTTCACGCGGGCGATTGGGATTGAGGGGAACGTTGTGGGCGATTGTGCGGTTAGTTTAGGGGAGGGTAGGTGTCAGCACAAGTTTCCTCGGTGTTTTGAGGATATGGGAGGGGCGATGGGAGGGAGGAGGTAGGGTCCGACCGCCGGGCGGACCGTGGGGGGGCGGGTTGTGAAAGGGTTCTGGGAGGATGGGCTTTGCGGCGTGCCCGGCGGTCTCGCCCTACCTTGGGGGTTGGGTTCTGCGAGGATGGGCTTTGCGGCGAGCCCGGCGGTCTCGCCCTACCTTTTGAATTTCCAATCTTCGGGGTTTAGGCAGAGGCCGGCCCGGACTGGGTTTTGCAGCACGTAGCTCCACTTTTCGTCGAGCTCGGCTTGGTTGCGGATGCGGTGCTCGAAGAAGTCGCTTTGCCAGTCGATCTTGAGCGCGCTTGCGGTGAATCGCTTCCAGTCGGAGATGGTCTTTTTTATCGATTGGAAGGGCGAAAATACGATGAAGGCGTGCAGGTGGTCGGGCATGAGCAGCATGAGGTGCACTTTCCATTGGAGGAGCTTCTCGCGGTAAGCTACTGTGTCGAAAAGAGCGTTGGCCATTTGCGAATGGGCGAGGGTGTTGGCATGGCGTTGCGCGCAGTTGACTGTAATGAAGTAAAGGGCGTCGTCGGGCACCCAAGGTGGCTGCTCGTGGGGGAGCCGTTTGCGTTGGGGTAACACGGTGGGGCGGTTATTTCGGGGGAGGGGTGCTAGGTTGGTTCCGCGGCGCGCACGGCGTGCCATGGGGGTAGGGGCCGACCGCCGGGCGGACCGCGGCGGTCGGGGTGTGAAAGGGGCTCTGTGAGGATGGGCTTTGCGGCGTGCAACGGCGTGCCCGCCCTACCTAGAGGCTGAAGGCTTTCAGGGTGCTCTCTAGTTCGGCGACGTTGGCGGCGCCGCCCATGGCGAAGTCGGGCTTGCCTCCGCCGCGGCCGTCGAGCTTGGCGGTGAGGTCGCGGATGATGTCGCCGGCTTTGTGGCCTGCGGAAATCGCGTTCTGGCTGCTGAAGGCGACGATGCTGACCTTGCCTTTGACTTCGGCTCCGAGCACTACGACGCCTTCGCCGAGCTTGCCGATGAGGTTGGCTCCGAGCTGGCGCAGGGCGTTGGGATCGGTGGCGTCGACCTTGGCGGCGACGAGCTTGAGGCCGCCTGAGTCCTTGGCGGACTTGAGGAGGTCGTCGGCGAGGTTGCCGCTGGCTTTTTGCTGGAAGCTTTTGAGCTGCTTTTCGAGCTCGGCGTTGCGGGCGAGCACGCTGTCGATCTTCTTGAGAAGGTCGGCGGGAGCGGCGGAAAGGCTTTTGGAAGCGGTGGCGAGGGTGGCTTCGATGTCGTTGAGATGCGAATACAGGGCGTCGCCAGCGATGGCTTCGATACGGCGGGTGCCGGCGGCGATGCCGGATTCGCTTACGATCTTGAGGAGGCCGATCTCGCCGGAGCCGCGCACGTGGGTACCGCCGCAGAGTTCCTTGGAGAAGCCGCCGATGTCGACTACGCGAACGACGTCGCCGTACTTTTCGCCGAATTCGGCCATGACGCCTTCCGGCTTTTGGTCGAAGGGGGTTTCGAACCAGACGACCTTGCTGTTGGCGAGCAATTGCTCGTTGCAGAGTTTTTCGACGAGGGCGAGCTCGTCGGGCTTGACGGCTTCGAAGTGGGAGAAGTCGAAGCGCAGGCGCTTGTCGTCGACGTAGGAACCGGCTTGGCGCACGTGGGTGCCGAGCACCTTTCGTAGTGCCCAGTGCAACACGTGGGTTGCGGAGTGGTGGCGTTCGATGGCCTTGCGGCGGTCGTGGGCCACGATGAGGTTGGCTTCTTGTCCGGTCGAGATGGCGTCTAGGTCGCCTGCTACCTTGTGGAGGAAGCGGCCGTTGGGATCCTTGACGGTGTCGAGCACGTCGAAGTGCGCGTCGTCGAAGTTGATCTCACCGGTATCGCCGACCTGGCCGCCCATTTCAGCGTAGAAAGGGGTGTGGTTGAAAACCAAATACGAGGCGTCGTCGGTCTTGACGATGTCGATGAGCTCGGCTTCGTCGGCGAGGGTGTCGAAGCCGACGAACTTGGTGGCTTGGGCGGGCGCGTCGGAATCGGCGACGAGGATGTCGGTCTTCTTCTGGGATGCGCGGGCCTTGGTGCGCTGCTTTTCCATCTCGACCTCGAAGCCGGCGGTATCGACGGAGATGCCTTTTTGCTTGGCCATGAGCTCGGTGAGGTCGAGCGGGAAACCGTAAGTGTCGTAGAGGGTGAAGGCGTCGAGGCCTGAGATCTTTCCTTCGTCGGCGGCGATCTTCTCGAAGAGCTGGATGCCGCGGTCGAGGGTGCGGCCGAAGGCGTCTTCTTCGGACTTGATGATCTTTTGGATGATCTCTTCTTGTTGCTTGAGCTCGGGGAAGACGTGGCCGAGCTGCTTGACGACGACGGGGACGAGCTTGGCGAAGAAGCCGTTTTCGAGGCCGAGCTTGCGTCCGTACATGACGGCGCGGCGCAGGATGCGGCGCAGGACGTAGTTGCGGCTTTCGTTGCCGGGCAGGATGCCGTCGGCGATGGAGCAGCTGAGGCAGCGTATGTGGTCAGCCAATACGCGGAAGATGATGTCCTTCATCTCGACCTCGGAGATGTTGTCGAGATCCGCGGGGAGGGTGCGTTGGTAAGTGTGCCCGGAGAGCTTTTCGAACTCTTGGAAGAGGGTGTCGAAGAGGTCGGAGTTGTAGTTGGACGGTGGCGTCGAGAAGTCAGTGAAGTTCTTCGACGTGGCCATGATGCCGGCCACGCGTTCGAAGCCCATGCCGGTGTCGACGTGCTGGGACTTGAGGGGGACGAAGTCCCCTTCCGGAGTGGCGTTGAACTGGATGAAGACGAGGTTCCAGATCTCGATGCAGTAAGGGGAGTCGGCGTTGACGAGCTTGCCCTTGGTGTCGCCTTCGGGGGTGAGGTCGACGTGGAGCTCGGAGCAGGGGCCGCAGGGGCCGGTGTCGCCCATCATCCAGAAGTTGTCCTTCTTGTTGCCGTAGATGATGTGGACTTCGGGATCGAGGCCTTCCTTTTCGAAGATGGCTTTCCAGAAGTCGTAGGCTTCCTGGTCGAACTCGGCGGGGTCGCCTTCGGCGGGGCGGTAGACGGAGGCGTAGAGGCGTTCCTTGGGGAACTTCCAGACGTCGGTGATGAGTTCCCAGGCCCATTCGATGGCCTCTTTTTTGAAGTAGTCGCCGATGGACCAGTTTCCGAGCATCTCGAAGAAGGTGTGGTGGTAGGTGTCGAGGCCGACGTCTTCGAGGTCGTTGTGCTTACCTCCGGCCCGGATGCACTTCTGGGTGTCGGTGATGCGGCGGCTGGAGGGCTCGCGTTCGCCGAGGAAGTAGGGGACGAACTGGTTCATGCCCGCGTTGGTGAAGAGCAGGTTCGGGGCGTCCGGCATGAGGGAGGCGGACGGCACGATGGCGTGCTGCTTGGAGGCGAAGAAGTCGAGAAAGGACTGGCGAATTTCGTTGGAGGTCATGCTGGAAGTTTTTTTGGCCCACGAAGGACACGAAGTGGCACGAAGGATTGGGAAGTGCGGCTAGTTAACTAGTCTTTTCCATTCTAGTTTTCCTTCGCTGCCAAAATTGATGAGGAGGCCTAGCTTTAAATTAGTGGCGTTTAGGTAGTTGATTACTTGGGACTCTTCTTTGGAGGTTAGTCTATCGATGGCTTTGATTTCTATGAGGATGTCGTCATGCACCAGGAAGTCTGCGATATACTGTTTTTTGAGTATCCGTCCTTTGTAGTGAATCTGTAGTTGTTTTTGTGACACAAAGGGAATTGCTTGATCTTCAAATTCGATTTCTAGGGCTTCTTGAAAGACTGCCTCTAAAAAGCCGTGGCCGAGCTCTTTGTGAACTTCGATGGCGGCGCCTATGATTTTGTAGGTTTCCTCTTTGTGAATTATTTGAGTCATTTGATTCCTGAGTTTTGGTTTGGGTACGAAGGACAGAAGTATGTTGGAGTAACAGATCCAACTTAGTGAAACTTCGTGTCCTTCGTGGGCGACTTGAGACTTACAGGCGTTCGATGATGGCGGCGGCCATTTCTTTGGTGCCGATGCTGGGCTTGCCGAAGGAGATGTCGCCGGTGCGGTATCCGTCCATGACGGCTTGCTTGACGGCTTTCTCGATCTTTTCCGCGATCTCGTTTTCGCCGAAGCTGTAGCGGAGCATGAGAGCGGCGGAGAGGATCTGGGCGCAGGGATTGGCGATGCCTTTGCCGGCGATGTCGGGAGCGGTGCCGCCGGAGGGCTCGTAGAGGCCGAAGGGCAGGTCGTACTTGTTCTTGCCGGTGCCGAGGGAGGCGGAGGAGAGCATGCCGAGGCTGCCGCAGACGATGCCCATCTCGTCGGAAATGATGTCACCGAACATGTTTTCGGTTACGATGACGTCGAACTGGTTCGGGTCGCGTGCCATCTGCATGGCGGCGTTGTCGACGTACATGTGGGTGAGCTCGATCTCGGGGGCGTGCTTGGCGACGTACTCGATGGCGGTCTTGCGCCAGAGCACGGAGGTTGTGAGCACGTTGGCCTTGTCTACGGAACAGATCTTGCCGGAGCGGGCTTTGGCGGAGGCGATGGCGACGTCGAGGATGCGTTCGATCTCGCTCTTCTTGTAGACCATCTCGTCGGTGGCTTGGATGTCGCCGTCCTCGAGGGTCTCGGTGCGCTTGGGTCCGAAGTAGATGCCGCCGGTGAGCTCGCGCACGCAGACCATGTCGATGCCTTCGGGGATGCGCTCGGTCTTGAGCGGTGAGGCGTCGGTGAGCTCCTTGTAGAGGAGGCCGGGGCGAAGGTTGGCGAAGAGGTTGAAGTGCTTGCGGATGGGCAGGAGGGCGGCGCGCTCGGGCTGTTCTTCGGGTGGGAGGGATTCCCACTTGGGGCCGCCGATGGAGCCGAAGAGGATGGCGTCGGCTTCTTCGCAAATCTTGATGGTGGAGTCGGGGAGGGCCTTGCCTTCGTTGTCGATTCCAGCGCCGCCGACGTGGGCTTCGGTGTAGTCGAGGGTGATGCCTGCGGGCTCGGTAGCGGCCTTGAGGACGTCGAGCGCGACGGACATTACTTCCGGGCCGATGTAGTCACCGGGGAGAACTGCGAATTTGAGCGTTTTCATGAAGCGGCCCATTGAGGGGGAAAACGCGGCTTTTTAAAGCGTAATTTTAGGCAGTCTAGTAAATGGGATGGAGAAGGGTTTGCGGAAGGGCTTGGCTGGGGCGTGGCCTAAGGTTCGCTAGTTGCCGCTCCGTTTGGGATCGGAGGCGAGCAGGTATTTGGTGAGCGCGTTCATGAGTTCCTTGGGGCTGAAGGGCTTGGAGAGGTGTTCGTTGGCGCCGGCCTTTTGGGATTTGAGGATGTCCTCTCGCATGGCGTAGGCGGATTGCACTACGATTGGGATGTCGGGCGAAAGGGCGCGGATCTGGGCGGCGACTTCGTAGCCGTCGACTTCGGGAAGCTTGAGGTCGAGCAGGACCAGGTCGAAGGATTGGCTCTGGAATCGTTCCACGGCGGCCCCGCCGCGGTCGACCCACTCGATCTTGATGCCGGTCTTCTTGAGCACGCGGCTGATGTACTCGAAGTTGGGGGCTTCGTCTTCGATTACCAGCAAGTTGTAGCCGGACAGGTCGGCTTCGAGGAAGTTAGGGGCGGGGATGGCTCGCCCTGCCTTGCTGGGGGCGTTTTCGATTTCGCGGATGAAGGGGAAGGTGACGAAGAACTCGGTGCCGACGTTGGGCTCGGACTGGAGGGTGATGGTGCCGTGCATGAGGGTGGTCAGCGTATGGGTGATGGTGAGGCCGAGTCCGGTGCCGCGGTAGAGCTTCTTTCCGTCCTCGTCCAGCTTGTGGAAGCGGTTGAAGATGCGCTGGTGTTCTTCCTTGGGAATTCCGATTCCGGAATCCTTGACGGAGTATTCGATCTCCATTTGGCCTGGGGTGGCGGATTCGCGCACGGTGATGCCCAGCCGGATTTCGCCTTCTTCGGTGAACTTGAGGGCGTTGGAGAGCAGGTTCCAGAGGACTTGCTTGAGGCGTAGCGGGTCGGTGACGGTGGTAAGCGGCGGGTCGCTGAGGATAGGCTCCGGAATGTTTCGCTCCACCTTGAAGCTGACCTTGCCCTTCTTTTGGGCGAGCAGGGACTCGCGGAAGAGGGCGCCGAGCTCCTCGCAGATTTCGTCGATGTTGCAGACCACGGGCGCGATTTCGGCTTCGCCGGCTTCGATGGCGGAGAGGTCCAGGATGTCGTCGATGAGGGACATGAGGGACTGGCTGCTCTGGTTGATGATCTCGTGGAAGCGCTTGCGTTCCTCCGGGTCGAGGTCGGCGCTTTCCAGCATGTGCAGGAAGCCGATGATGGCGTTCATCGGGGTGCGGATCTCGTGCGACATGTTGGCGAGGAAGGCGGATTTGAGGCGGTCCGAGTGTTCTGCCTTCTGCTTGGCTATCTCCAGTTCGCGGGTGCGTTCGCGGACGGTTTGCTCGAGCAGCTCTCCGTGGGACTGGGTCTTGGCGTTCGCTTCCTCGAGCCAGATGTTGGCCTGCTTGAGGTCCTTGGTCCGCTCGGCTACGGCGAGCTCCAGGCGGCGGGCTTCGTTGCGGATGGAGTTGATTCTCCAAACGAAGAGGGCGACGGGCACTATTATAATGAAGAGGGCGAGCGCGATGCGGAAGGCCATGGTTCCCCAGAAGGGAGGCGTGATTTCGATGGCTAGGGAGTCGCCCTGGGTGTTCCAGTAGCCATCGATGTTGGCGGCTTGCACACGGAAGACGTACTTGCCGGGAGGGATGTTGGTGTAGACGGCTTCGGCCCGGGCGCTGGCCTGGGTCCAGTCCCGGTCGAAGCCTTCCAGCTTGTACTTGTAGAGGTTCTTAGCGGGGTTTTTGAAGTCGATGGCGACGAACTCGAACACGAGGGCGTTTTGGTCGAAGCGGAGGTTTACCTTGGAGGTCTTGAGCAAGCTGCGGGTAAGGGGGCCGTCGTCCGAAACCTCTAGCGGGTCGCCGAAGATGCGTAGTCCTGTAATGAATACGTTTGGCGTTTCGGTGTCCTCTACGATCTCGTTTGGGTCGAAGCGGGTGAGCCCTTTGTTTTGTCCGAAGTAGAGGACGCCGCCGATGCCCTTGGACACGCTGGTTTCGAAAAAGTCGTCGCTGACGAGTCCGTCCGTCGTATCGTAGGAGCGGGTGGTTTCGGTGCGGGGATCGAAGCGAGCGAGTCCGCCGAGGGTACCGAGCCAGAGGAAGCCGCGGTCGTCTTCGATGATGGAGGAAATGGAGCGGTCCGGAAGGCCGTCGGAGAGGGAGTAGTTCTTGAAGCTGTCGCTTTCCGACAGGAAGAGGTGGAGCCCGTCGCGGGTGGCCACCCAGAGGCGGCCTTTCGAGTCTTCGAAGAGGTCGGTCACCTGGGAGCTGGTCAGGCTGCCTGGAACGATTTCGTCGGCGGTGAAGAGGGTGTGGGAGCTGCGGTCTTTCGAAAGGCGAACCAATCCGTTGCGGGCGGCGAGCCAGGTTTGCTGCTGGCTGTCGATGAGCAGGGTGTTGATCCAGTTGTTGTGCAGGTAGAAGCCCGTTTCGTGGCGATTGCTCAAGGTATAGTTCGTAAACGTTCCGCTTTGCGGATCGTAGTGCGCGACCCCGCTGCCGTGGGTAGATATCCAAAGGGTTCCGTCCTTGTCTTCGGTGATGTCGCGAATGTCGTGGCCGCCGATAGAGCTGGGGTCGTTCGGGTCGTGGTGGAAGGCTGTGAGTTCGGCGGATTCCGGGATGTAGCGGTAGAGTCCGCCTCGATAGGTGCCGATCCAGATCCAGGCTCGGGAATCTTCGTACAGGCAGAGAATGGGCTGGTCGCTGAGCGAACTCGGATCGCTGGGGTCGTGGGTGACTTTCAGGACGTCGTCGCCGTTTCGTGGATACATGGCTAAGCCGGACTTGGGGTGCCCGACCCAGAGATTGCCTTTGCGGTCCTCGAGAAAGGCGGCGGCGGGAGCGAAGGGGCGGACGTCGGGGTTGCGCTGGTGCAGGTCGATGGTTTCGAAGCGCTTGTAGCTGGTGGACTTGCTGACGCCGTCGTAGTTGCTGCCGACCCAGATGGTGCCTTGGTGGTCGACGAAGAGGGTGTTGATTCCGCTCGGCGGGGCGTTGATGTTTGCCCCGTCTCGCGAGGGAGTGGCTATCGCCTTGCGGGTTTCGCGATCGATTATGCTCAGGCCAGCGTTGCTGACGGTCCAGATGCGCCCCGCTTTGTCCCCGCAGACTTCATTTACGTAGGCTTCCGGTTGGTTGCTGTATTGGAAGCCTTGATACGTGCCGTCGATGGTGTCGAGCGCCAGGAGCCCCTTGATGGTGGTGCCGATCCACACCTCGCTGTCGTCGAGGTAGTAGATGGAGGTGACGTAGTTAATGGATACGCCGTCTTCGGTGGCGATGGCTTCCTCGAAGGCTTGGACCTGCGAGGTGGCGGGATCGAGGGAGTAGAGGGCGTTGGCGGAGCCGATCCAGAGGCGGCCGGCGGGATCGGCGCTGAGAGACTTGACTGGACCGAAGCGCTTTTCGGTGATGGGCACGAAGTCCCGCAGGTTTTCGTCGAACTTGAAGATGCGGCCCGCTTCGTTGGCGGCGTAGACGGTGCCGTCGCTGCTGTGGACGATGCCGTTGACTTGGGTTTCGATGGGTAGGTCTCCGGTTTGCTGGGCTTGCAGGTAGCGAACGAATTGCTCGCGGATCGGCTCGTAGAGGGCGAGGCCCTGTTCCGTGCCGATCCACAGGCGGTCTTGCAGGTCCACGTGGAGGGTGCGGATGCTGTCGTTCGGCAGGCTGGCGGGGTCGTGTGGATCGCGCACGAAGGAGCGCACGCGGCGGCCGTCGTAGCGGAAGAGGCCTTGCTGGCTGCCGACCCAAATGAGCCCGTTGCCCAGTTGGTTGATGGTTTGGATACGTCCGGCGGACTTGTTGCCGAAAAGGTTGACGGTCTCCAGCTGCAGGTCGTTGAGTTTCCAGTCCGCCGGCAAGTTCGCGAAATCCAAGTTACGAGCCGATCCGGGGGGGGCGCTCGCAAGGATGGCCGCGAAGATGGCGAAGAGGAGCTGGAGCGGTCGGGAAAATGGAAAAGTGCGTCGGTAAGGCACAGGCGAGGAAGGGCGTCAGTGAGAGGAAAGCGTCTTTGGAAGTAGGGAAGAATTGCGTGATAATTCGTAGAGCGCAAGCCTGCCCCGCGCTTATGCTAGATGTGGCTGTTGGGGGTTGAATTTCAGTGCGAAGGCTCTATGCCGTGGCTTCATGCCTTTGAACGTAAGAATTTTTCCGGCCGGCTCGATTCAGACCAATGCGTTTCTGATCACGGATACGGACCGAGGGGAAGCCGTATTGATCGACGCCCCGAACGACGTCTCGAAAGACGTGGATCCTGCCTTGGCGGAGGACTCCTGCGAGCTGAAGGCCGTTTTGATTACCCACGGCCACTACGACCACATCGGGGACGTGGCGACCTTTGCGGACCGAGGGGTACCGCTCTACGGGCACAAGGCGGACCAGATGATGTTCGAAAGTCCGGAATGCATGCGGGCCTACACCTATCCGCCTGACCTCGAGTTGCGCGGCTTCCAGATCGACCACTGGGTGGAGGACGGGACGAAGCTTTCCCTCCTCGGGCTGCAATGCGAAGTGAGGCACGTGCCGGGACATTGTCCGGGCAACGTCCTGTTCTACTTTCCCGAGGCGAAGGCCGCTTTCGTGGGAGATGCCCTGTTCGCGGGCGGGATTGGCCGGACGGATCTGCCGGGAGGGAGTTTCCAGCAATTGGAACGATCGATCCGGGAGCGGATCTATACTTTGCCGCAGGATACGACGGTTTTGCCCGGGCATGGTCCGAACACGACGGTGGGCGAGGAGATCTCGTACAATCCCTATGTATCCGGCGAATAGGGAATTGCGCGCCGCAGCAAAATTCGTTCTAAGAGAGCGCGTTAGCCGATCCCTCTAGAGATATGACCCAGTCCGAAAAAGAGACTTTCATGAAAGTTGCCCTCGACGAAGCCCGCAAGGGCTGGGGCCGCACCCATCCGCAGTTGATGATTGGAGCCGCCTTGGTCGAGCAGGGCCAGGTGGTGGCGACCTCCTACGTGGAGCAGCCCAGCTCCACGGCTCCCGAGATTCGCTTGTTCGAGGCGCTGGGCCGCAAGCCCAAGGAGGGGGCGAGCCTCTTTCTCACCATGGAGCCCGGGCCCAGCTCGAATCGTTTGGAGTCGGGAGTGCGAGCCATCAAGGAGTCCGGCGTGCGCTACGTGGTGATCGGCGCCAGCGATCCGGTGCCGGACCACGCCAACAAGGGGGCCGACGCCCTCAAGGAAGCGGGAGTGAAGGTCGAACGTCGCATCCTGATCGAGGACTGCGAGGACTTGAATTTGATATCCAACTTCTGGGTACAGCACCGCATCCCCATTTTTGCCGCGAAGTCGGCGACGACCTTGGACGGGAAGATTGCCTGCCGCACCGGCGAGTCCAAGTGGATCACCGGCGAACAGGCCCGCCAAAACGTGATGAAGTGGCGTCGCCTCTTCCCGTCGATCGCGGTTGGGGCCGGAACCTTGGTGGAGGACGATCCGCGCCTGACCAGTCGCATCGAAGGGGAGCCGGAGTGGTGCGGCATGCGCTTCGTGTTCGACGGATTGCTGCGCACTGCCATGGAGCGCTACCTGCCGACCATCTACACGGACGACTTTCGCGACAACACGATCGTGGTGACGACGGATGCGGCGGGCACTGGATACATTCGCCGTCTGGAAACGGAAGGCGTGAACGTGTGGGTGCTGCCGGCCGAAAACATGAAGGTTCCTTTCTCCGTCTTCCGCAAGCGCTGCGCCGACGTCGGCATTACCGGCGTCTATTTCGAGGGCGGCAGCCGGCTCGTGAGCGAGCTGCTGCATATGCGCGAGCTCAACTACCATTTCAACTACCGGGCGCCGATCATGATGGGGGACGACAAGGCCAAGTCCGTCTATCGCGGCTTGCGCACCGAGCGGCTCGCCCAAGCGATTCGCTTGGAAAAGGTGCGGCATGAGGTTTTCGGCGACGACCAGCTCATGCGAGGATTCGTAAACTACCCAGCGCGTTTGGACGTCGATGAAACTGTATTTAGCAACGGGTAACGCCCACAAGATCGAGGAGCTGCGGGCCATGCTGGCGGCGGCTGGTTTAGCGATGGAAGTTCACGGTCCGGCGGCCTTGGGAGGCATGCCGGAGGTGGTAGAGGATCAGGATAGCTTTTCCGGAAATGCCCTCAAGAAGGCTAGGGCCTTGGCGACCCGCCTCCCTTCGGGGGCCTGCGCCTTGGCCGACGATAGCGGGCTTTGCGTGGACGCACTGGACGGCGCTCCTGGGGTGTATTCCGCTCGCTACGCCGGCGAAGGCGCGAGCGATGCCGAAAACACGGACAAGTTGCTGAAGTCGCTGGAGGCTCTGGGGGCAGTTGATCGCTCCGCTGGATTCCAGTGTCACCTCGCCCTCGTCTCGGCGACGGGGGAGGAGCAGATTTTTGCGGGGGAATGCCGTGGCCGAATCATTGAAGCGAAGCAGGGCGAAGGCGGTTTCGGCTACGATCCGGTGTTCGTCCCGGACGGCTTCTCGAAGACCTTCGCCGAATTGAGCCGTTCGGAGAAGGCTGGATTGAGCCATCGCGGAAAAGCGATGGAGCAGCTCGTAGCGTGGCTACGGTCCAAGGGGGCGTAGAGTTGCGAGCGTTCCTCGGCGTTCCCTAGCTGCGACTAGGAAAGGTTCCTCACCTAGCCTGAGGGGCATCGGGGGAATTTGCTGCCAAGCGGACCTAATTCCAGAAGACGCCTTAGCTTAAGGGGTGTACCGCCGTTACGTGAATACCACGAAAGGGGGCCTCGGGCTCCTTGTCTTTTCGAATTCAAAAACGTGACTACATGCAACTCACACTTAAGCAAAAATTGATTGGCGGTTTCTTGGCCGTCGCATCGACAGGCCTGCTCATCGGTTTGGTAGGCCTGTATGGATTGGGCGAATCCAAGAAGGCGATGACTGAGATCCGCACCGAAATCTACGATCGAGGCGTCTTTTTGGTGGAGGCCACCGACCTTGCTCGCTCCGCTCAGGTGAATTTCAAGATTCAAGTCCAGGAATGGAAGAACGCGCTCTTGCGCGGCAACGACCGGTCCCAGTACGACAAGTATTGGGGGCGCTTCCAGGAACGCGAGCAGGTGGTGCAAGGAAACCTGAAGGACTTGGGCGTCCTGCTGCGAAACAACGGCGTTCCGGCGGAGACGGTGAGCGCTGCCGCTAAGACCCATCTCGGTCTGGGCAAGTCGTATCGGAAGGCGATCGCCAACTACGATTCGTCAGATCCCTTGGCCCATCGGGTGGTGGACACGCTCGTCAAGGGGATCGATCGCGCCCCCACCCAGGAGATCGACGCTATCGTTGATATGGTGCACGCATTCGAGAGCGAAGCGGCGGCCGAACGCAGTGCCCAATTCGAAGCGGATGCGGCGAGTTTGATTTGGTTCACTTCGGGGGCGATGTTCCTTGGTTTTACTTTGGCGACGGCTTTAGGCATTTGGTTGGGTGGCTCGCTGTCCGGACAAATCCAGAAGATCGCAAACTCGCTGCGCGAAGGCGCGTCGGTGGTGGACAGCGCTTCGCAGGAAGTGTCCAGCTACGGTCAGGCTTTGGCGGATTCGACCAACCGCGAGGCTGCCTCCATCCAGGAGGCCAGCGCTTCCTTGGAAGTGTTGGCGGAGAATACGGGGCGAAACGCGGAATCCGCTAACGCGGCGACCAACATTGCGAACCAGACGCGCGAGGCTGCGAACCACGGCAAGAAGCAGATGGACCAGATGGAGGCGGCGATGACGGCGATTCGCGATTCCAGCGACGGGATTTCCCAGATTCTCAAGTCCATCGACGAAATCGCTTTCCAAACGAATATCCTCGCCTTGAACGCCGCCGTGGAGGCGGCTCGAGCTGGCGAGGCAGGTTCGGGGTTTGCGGTGGTCGCGGACGAGGTTCGCAACTTGGCCCAGAGAAGCGCCAAGGCAGCCCAGGAGACTTCGACTCGGATCGAGGACTCGATTGCCAAGAGCCAGCACGGGGTGGAGTTGAGCACCCGCGTGTCGCGCAGCTTGGAGGATATACTTTCCAAGGCGGCGGAGCTCGACGAGCTGGTCGCCAACATCGCCCAATCCGTTTCCCAAAACCGTGACGGCGTGGGACAGGTCAACGCGGCGATCCGGGAGATCGAAAATACCTATCAATCGAATGCGGCCATCACGGAGGAAAGCGCTGCCTCGGCCCAAGAATTGAGCCAGCAGGCGGTTTCCTTAAACCAGGCCGTTAGCGACTTGGCTCGGCTTTGCGGCAACGATGCGGTGGAGGTTTCTCCGCCGAGCCGGAAGCCCGCAGCCCGGGCGAAAACCGCTTCGGTGGCTCGCAACGACTTCGATCGCCCGCGCGTTTTGCAAAATTCAGAAGTTTCGCTCTGGAATTAGCTAGCTTGCGAATAAATCGCAAAAACTGATCCAGCGACTGGAATTTTGGAGAATCTGGCTTAACTATGTGGCGTCGGCAACGATAGTGGTTTGTATGCAGTGAAACACTCGGGGTAAAAACCCAGAGTAAACCATTAATACACCAGCAGATTTTCTTTACTTTGGACTGCGCGGAAACGCGTTAAGGTTCAGGATCAAGGCAACAATAAAGGGATAGCTGGCTTGGAGGGGGGCCTCCGAGCCAGCACTTTTTTTGCCCGGATGCCAGGGAAGGATGTAGCGGGAAACGAAGGTGCATCGCCCGAGGTCGTCTCCCTGGAAAATGGTGATTAACCAAAAAAAAAGCCTGCCTCCGTGCGGTACGGAAGCAGGCCAGAAACTAAACGTTCCTTCGCGAGGAAGGAGTTCGACTAGAAGCTGTGCGTGAAGGAGAGGCCGCCCCAGAGGTTACCGTCTGGAGAGAAGCCGAGGTCCTTGTCGTTTGTGCTGTAGCGAACGCCAACTGCAACGTCTGTGGTCTCGCTCAACTGGTAAACGTAGTCAGCAGTGGCGCCGTAGTAAGCGTACTGTCCGCCGTTGTCGAAGTCGACGTAACCGGCTGTGAGGCCGAGGTCTACGCTGGATACTTCGTTGAGCTCGACGCTGTGGCCGATGGATCCTTCGAAAGTGAAGGTCTCGAGGTCGAAGTCGTGGAAAACGTAGATGCTTGGCGAGAGAGCCGTGTCGAAAGACGCGCCTACGTAGGCTTCGAATGTGTCGTCACCCTTGGCGTCTGGGTAGTGGTAGAGCGTACCGCCGAAGTCCAGAGTGATGGCGTCGTTGAGAGCGTAGCCCCAACCACCGTAGATGTCGAATTCGCTAGCGTTGCTGCCGAAGTCGTCGAGGGCTTCGTTTGCCCAGACGCCGAGGTAGCCGTCGCCGTAAGTGGCTTCGATGCTGCCCTGGAGGCTTTCGCTTGCGATTTCTACGCCACGGAAGACGTACTCGGACTCAACGCCGTAGCTTACAGAGTAAGCGAGTTCTTGAGCAGTGATGTTGGCAGCCGACACGAGGCCAGCAGCCGTCGCTAGAGTAGCGAGGATTCTAGTTTTCATTTTCTGATTTGTAGTTTGTTAGTTTGTTTGATGAGGGCCGCTGATAAGACGGCCCGGATCTTAGTTTCCAAATTTTCACGAAAGTTCCGCGAAATTCTGAAAGTCGACGAACCATGGGCTTAAGGGGCTGCTTTGGAAGTAAAAAATGAACGTATTCAAAATTTACTTATACCCGTAATATCCCTCATAAATAGGGGAACTACCTCTCCTGGGAGGACTGCTCGCTTCCGGCTTTCAGGATCGCTTCGAGCGACCATTTTCCGGTGCTGTAGAAAGGCAGCATGGCGCAGACCCCGAGCAGGCATAGGTTCTTGACGAAATTGCTGCGTTGCAGGGTATCCCACATCCATTGGTCTTCCGGGCAAGCCACCGGCGAAAGGTAGCCTTGCAAGGCGGGGGCGTGCACGAGGGCGGTGACGGCGACGAGGAAGGTGCCCAACAGGATGGCCGCCAGCTTGAGGCGGTAGCCGATTGCGATCATGCCGCCTCCGAGGAAAAGGACCAGTCCGCAAAATATGGATACGAGCCGCGGGCTGGGAACCCAGGCGGGCATCAGCTTTTGGATGAGCTCGTCGCTGACGAGGTGCTCGCCGCCGAGGCCGATGAAGATCAGGCTGAAGAGCAGCCGGAAGACGAGGTCGGAGAAGTCTTTGCTCATAATCGGGCCTCCGGGTCTGTGGGGCCCCAGCTTTTGACGCCGGGCAAGGATCGAAAGAGTAGCTTGTGGTAAAGGAAGCGCGGCAGGATGCGCCGGAGGAAGTAGAAGAGGGTGGCATCCGGGGTGCCGGCGGCTCGAAGCGGAGGGCTTTTTCTTTGGCAGACTTTGAAGATGCGCTTGGCTACGTCCGCGGAGGTGCTGGGCGTGCGGGTCATGATCTTTTCGACGAAGGTCTTCATGTTGTCGTAGTGGCCCTTGTATTCCTCGGAGGATTCCCCGGCCGCCTTTTTGCGGGAGTAGAGCACCTTGGTGAAGGCGAGGGAGTTGATGAATCCCGGCCGCACCAGGCTGACATGGATGCCCCAGGGCTTTAGCTCGTACCAGAGCGCTTCGCTGGCCCCTTCGAGCGCGAATTTGGAGGCGGAGTAGGAGGCCATGGTGGGCATCGCCATCATGCCTCCGACGGAGGAAATGTTTACGATGCGGCCTTTTCGTCGCCGCCGCATGGAGGGAAGGCATTCGCGAATGAGGTGCATGGCTCCGAGGTAGTTGACCTGCAGCTGTCGCTGTTCGTCCTCGACGGTCATGTCCTCCACGGTCGAACGATAGGAGATGCCGGCGTTGTTGACCAAGATGTCCACGGGACCGATCTCCTTCTCGATCTTGCGGACGAGGGCCGTGCCGGCGGCGTAGTCGGCCACGTCCAAGGGCTCTACGGTGACCTTGGGGCTTTGGGCGATCGGGCGCGCCTGCAGCTCCTCGAGCGAGCTCGGCAGGGCGGTGGCGACGATCCGATAGGGCCCCCGCTCGAAAAGCTTTATCAATTCGTAGCCGATGCCGGAGCTGCAGCCGGTAACGAGGACTGTGGAAGGGGTGGAATTCAAGGTTTGCCGCGAAGCTTATCGCTTTTTTCGCGCACGTAAAGCCCTTGGATCGATTCAGGAGGAGCCTTAGGAAAAAGCATCAAAAAACGTAGTTAAGCTATTGATACATGACCGATTTTGCGCGGGGTCCTTAAGTGGTGCCCTAGGTAAATGACGAGGGCCTTCTACGTATGGGAAGCGGCCGCTAGGGGGGAGGAAGTAGGGCCCTTTACGGGATGCTGTAAAGGAGGTGTTAGACAGTTGTAACTTATGTATCAATAGGGCCTCGACGCGTTGAAAATAGGGAATTTGAGACGATAGTATTGGTACACCGACGCTCTATGAAAATGACTCCGAGAAACTTTCGAAATGGCCTTGCTGGCTTAGCCCTTTGCCTCGCTTCGAGTTTCTCGTTGAACGCTCAAAGCACGCTGCACTGCCTAGAGGACGGAGCTTGGCTTCCGGTCTACGAAGTACGAGGGGGCGCTCCGTATTGCTTTACTGGAGACGGCTTGCTGAAGAGCGCTCCGGAGAAGCTGACGATGCTTTCCAACACGCACTTCAGCGACGGCTACTTGGAGGTCGAAATCTTGGAGAACATTCGTTCGGGAGTCGTCACTTCCGACGGGGCTCCGCGCTTCACTTCGGATCGAGGCTGGTTTCAGTTCGCAGCCCGGGTCACCGCTAGCGAGGACATCACGGACGCCTACTTCATCATGCGCTACGATCGCCTTGGAGAGGCGGCCTACAGCGTCAAGTCGATCGGAGATATCAAGGCGGGGAAGTCGAAGCTGATCACCCTTTTCAAGAAGCTCGACTACGAGATGCCGGAGCAGCTGCATTTCTACTCGGGGATGGAGGAGATTCGCAGCAATCTGGTGCCGGCGAGCTACACCTACAAGTTTGGCGACTTCTTCCTGGAGTCGGCGGAGGCCGCGGCGAAAAGCGACCTGGTGGCAGCCGCGCATTAGGCGCTTGGCGAAGGTGGGAAAAGAAAAGGCGGACCGCCTACCCCTAAGCGATCCGCCATTGTTTTCTTTGTTACCCCATAAGTGGACTCGCTAAGCGATGTCCATGCTTTGTAAGACGTCCGAACGCTCGAAATGTTCAGGATAAATTGGGCTTTTTTAGAGAAAAAATCGGAGCTCGAAGCATCTCCTCTGTGCTATCCCTAAGCGTGGCTAGGACGTTCAACCGTGTCGCTGGGGTGTTCCCTAGATGCCGCCAAGGGAGAACCTTAGGGGTGGAAGCGAAATCGGTGCCGCGGTTCCTTTTTCGCCGCGGAAATCGAGCCAGGGGCGGGAGGGCTTATTTCTCGACCAACTGCACGCCGCCGGGCACGAAGCTGATCAGGCGCTGCTTGTAGAGGTTTCCGAGCGCTTGCTTGAAGGCTTTCTTGCTGACGTCGAAGGCTTCGCGGATGGCTTCGGGCGGCGAGCGGTCGTCGAGCATGAGGGTGCCGCCGCTGTCGCGGATGGCTTGCAGGATTTGGTCGGCGAGCGGGGCGACTCGGGTGTAGCCGGAAGGGTCGCGTCGCAAGTCGATGTTGCCGTCGGGGCGGATCTTGTTGACGTAGCCTTTGAAGCTTTGCCCGACCGTGAGCGGCTCGGAGAGCTCGTTGTCGTAGAGGAGGCCGATGTGGGAGCTGTTGATGATGGCCTTGTAGCCAAGCGGGGTTTCGCCGATCACGATGAGGTCCACCTGCTCCTGCGGCTTGTAGGTCGCCCGGTACTTGCTGAAGAAGCGGGCGTGCTTTTCGCTGGCCACGATGCGTCCGCTGGCGTCGTCGACGTAGATACGGACGACGCGGGTGTCGCCGACCTGCACGCGTCCCTTCTGCTCGCGGTAGGGAAGCAGGAGGTCCTTGCTCAGACCCCAGTCGAGGAAGGCGCCCACCTTTTCGTTGACCTCCACCACCTTGAGGGCTGCGAACTGGTCCACTTCCGCGAGCGGCGTTTCGGTGGTGGCGACGATGCGGTCCTCGGAATCGAGGTAGACGAAGACGGAAAGCTTCTGGTTGGGGGTGATGTTCTTGGGAACGAAAGCGTTGGGCAGAAGGATATCGCCCAGCTCTTCGCCGTCGAGATAGAGGCCGTGTGGGGATTCGTTGAGAATCGACAATGTGTTCCGTTTTCCGAGTTCTGCCATAGGGAGAGGGACGCTGAGCAGTCGCATCCTTTTCTGCAAGCACTCTCAGGCGGCGGGCGACTGGCAGGGCGGCAGAGCGGGGACTTAAGTCTTGGCTCTGTAGGGGCGCGTAGGCAGATTGCCGCCGGAGATGGAGGAGAAAGTCGAGGAAGAGGCCCTGGCCGTGATCGGCAGCTACGGAACGGCGAGGCAAGCCCACGACGCAGGGCTTGCGGTGCTGGCTTGCGGGCATCCGTACTGGGTGCGCTTCGTGGAGGGACGTTTTTTGCTGGTGGTGATGGGGGCGGACGCGAGGAAGCTTAAGGGCGAAGTCGATTTGACGGCGTCGCGGAACCGCTTTTGGCCGCCTCGTTCGCTGGATCTTTCGGCCCCGTCCACCAGCAAGCTGCCTACCGCAGCGGCGATCGGTCTATTGATAGCCGTATTCGCCTGCCAAAACGAGTTTCCGAAGATCGTGCCGCTCGCGGTAAACAGCAGCGCGGGCTTGCTGCAAGGAGAGTGGTGGAGGACGGTCACGGCGGTGACGATGCACGCGGACTTAGGGCACCTCGCGGGCAATATGCTAGGGCTTAGCATCTTCGCGTATTTAGCTTGCCGATACATGGGTGGCGGCCTGGCCTGGACTCTGGTATTGCTGTCGGCGAGCCTGGCCAACCTGAGCAACGCCTGGCTGCGGGCGGGCGATGCCTTTTCCTCCCTGGGAGCGTCGACCGCAGTTTTCGCGGCGTTGGGCTTGCTCGCCGGCTATCCAGTCGGCGCTTATCTGCGCTCGAAGGTCGGTATCCAAACGAGGGATTGGCTAGTACCCTTCTTTGGCGGCTGCGTAGCCTTCGCTTGGATGGGGGGCGGCGAATTTCCGACCGATGTGGCGGGGCATTTCTGGGCTTTTGGATACGGCTGTATCCTGAGCGTGGGTACAGCGTGGTTGGGGTTGGCCGCGAAGCTGAGGTCCTGGCATCAACGGCTTCTGCTCGCGCTGACGGTGGCTGGCCTGGCTGCGAGTTGGTGCTTGGCTCTGGGCGTATTCTAGCGCTTCAGAAGTCGATGGTATAGGGCGTATCTTCTTCGGCGACGCTCACTGGCCAGTTGAATTCCTCGCGGATGCGAGCTTGCAGGGCGCTGGCAGCCTCCGGTTCGCCATGGGTGAGGAAGACGCGGCTGACCGGCTTGTTGAAGGCCATGAGCCAAGCCAGCATTTCGAGGTAGTCCGCGTGTCCGGAGAAGCCGTCGATCGCGTCGATGTGGGCGCGTACCGCGATGTCTTGCCCGAACATGCGGATGCTTTGCTTGCCGTCCCGCAGGGCTCTGCCGCGGGTTCCTTCGGCTTGGTAGCCGACGAAGAGCACGGTCGCGAGAGGATTGGGAAGGTTCTGCCGGAGGTGGTGCAGGATGCGGCCGCCGGCTACCATGCCGCTTCCGGCGATGATGATGCAGCGGTCGGTGGTTTTGCAGAGGGCTTTGGAATCCCGTTGGTGGGAGATCAGGTGCAGTTGGCGAGGCCGGAAGATGTCGGTGCCAGAGAGGGCTTTGGCCCGGCAGGTGAGATTGAGGTCGCGCAGATGGTTTTGGTGGGTTTCCAGGGCTTTGAGGGCCATGGGGGAATCGAGGTAGATGGGGACCGAGGGGATGGAGCCGTCCTCCTCCAGCTCGCGTATGAGATAGAGCAGGCTTTGAGATCGGCCCACGGCAAAGGAGGGAATCATAACGGGGGCATTGCGGCTGAAGGCCTTCTGTAGCGCTTCCACCAGCTCGGCCCGCACGTTGTCCGGCGAGTGGAGGCGGTCGCCGTAGGTCGATTCCATGACGAGGTAGTCGACGTTGTAAGGTTGGGACGGCGGCCGTAGGATGCTGTCGCGGGGTCGTCCTATGTCGCCGGAGAAGAGCAGCTTTTTGGGACCGTCGCTGCGGTCGGTCGTTTTGAGGCCGAGGAAGGCGGATCCCAGGATGTGTCCGACGTCTCGGTATTTTCCGACGATGCCGTCGATTGGAGCAAATTCGTCGCCGTAGGAAACGCCGTAGAGCAGGTCTCCGGCCCGGTCCGCGTCCCTTCGGTTAAAAAGCGGGAGTGCGGGACTGTGCTTGGAATAGCCCTTCTTGTTTGCGTATTTGGCTTCCTCCTCCTGCAGGTGAGCTGTATCGGCCAAGAGGATACGGGCGAGGTCAATGGTGGGATGGGTGCCGTAGACGCGTCCGCGGAAGCCGTCCTTTACGAGGCGCGGCAGGTAGCCGATGTGGTCGACGTGGGCATGGGTCAGCAGCACGCAGTCGATGGAAGCCGGGTCGACCGGGAAGGGATCCCAGTTCTTTAGCCGATTTCTCTTGGGGCCCTGAAAGAGGCCGCAATCGACGAGGATACGTTTGCCGCGTGTTTCGATGAGGTGCCGGGAGCCGGTTACGGTACCCGCGGCGCCGAGGAAGCGAAGGATCGTTTTTGAGGATGACATCGCTATCAACCTATAGCGGTTCCTCCGCCTTTGCGAGCGACGCGAGTCGATTGCCAAGCGCTTCTTGGGTGGCGCCGTTCTAGGGACCAAGGCAATGGGGGCGAACCAAAAAAAAGTCCGCCGGCTGCGGGGCAGCGGGCGGACTGGGCGTGGAAAGTTTGTTACGAAAGCTTAGTTGGTGATATCGAAGGTAGTGCTGCCTTCGCGAACGGGGTAGTACACTTCGTACCACTTCTTCTGGGCGGCGCTACCGGCGTAGTCCTTGAGGGCCTTGGCGTTCTTGAATTCCATCACGAAGGCGTGGCTGCGGTTGCCTTGGGCCTTGATGGTTTTGATCCAAACCCGCTCGATGCCGTCGTATTCCTTGGCGAGGGTAACAACTCCGTCGAGGGCGGCTTTGATGCCTTCTTCGGTGGCGTCCGCCTTCCAGGAAACCGTGACGACGTGGATCACGGTGCCGGGAGTGACGGCGTCGTGCCCTTCGTGGTGGGCGGCGCTCAATTGGGTGCTGGCGAAGGCAAAGGAGACTAGACTTACGAGTGCGAGAAGTAATTTTTTCATAATAGGATCTAAGATAAGGAGTTAGCTGGCATAGAAAGAGCCGCTACCGAATGCAAACGCTGCTTTCGCGACGCTGATTGCTGCAAATTCTCGATTGCGCTCATTCTTTTGCTAAACAGCAATTTGAGCGCCTTTTATGAAGCAAAACCTTCACCGCTACAAAAACCTTGGCCTTGCCTGCGCTCGCCTTAGCTGCCCTCGCTGCCACGGCGACCGGACCTTCAGCCTCTGCTTGCAGACGGATTCGAAGCGTCGTAAGGCGTATTCCTTCGGTTGCAGCGGTTGCGGCTGGGACCTGCAGATCGACGAGGCACGCTACGAGCAGCTGTACGAGCTGAGCTTCGAGTTCGAACGCGTGCAGGCGGGCAAGCGGTCGTGGGCGGAGCTGCGGGAGCGGGCTCCGGAGGATTGCCGCCGCCTTTTTGAGCGAATCGAAGCGAGCGCGGAGCCGGGAAGCGATCCTGTGACGGAAGCTGAAACTCGGGAAGACCGGGAGCCTGCCAAGTCCTGGCCGAAGCCGGGCGGCCTTGTGGCGGAGTCGCAGGAATTGCTTTTGATCAATACCGTTTCCGACACCTTTGGAATTGGTTACTTGCTCGCCGTTTTGCTCGGGGGCTTGCTGCTGTCGCTTAAGCTGTTCCTTGGTTTTCCGGCAGGGCTTTCCGGGGTTGCTCTGCTGGGGCTCTTAGGGTTTGGCATGGGGCTTGGGTTTGCGGGCGGAGTGGCGCTGAGTTGGCGACGCTTTCCCAAACGGATACGATTCTCCGGCAAGACCATTGAAATCGAGCCCCGGGGTAAAACCGGCAGGCTTCGCTACGAGTTGAGCGACGTGAGCCGCGTCAACTATGGTTCGGGCGCCAAGTACCTGACGCTTTGGTTGGACGATGGGAATACCTTCGTAGTCCGAGCGGGCAGCGGGGCGCAGCCGCGGCTCGACCGCTTTTTCGGGAAGCAGGGCTGAGTTAGGAGCGTTTCTTTGCCAAGGCTTGGCGGCCCGCCTCCAAGGTGGCGACGATCTTGTCGACGTCGTAGACGCTGCCGGCCCAGGTTCCGCCGCTAGCCGCTTGCAGGGCGGCCCAGAGACGCGTGTCGGCGGGGAGGTTCGGATGCGGCGCGAGGATGGGGTTTATGGCGCGTTCCGCGAGGACTGCGGCGCCTTCTTCGGGAGCCAGTTGCTGCTTAGGATCTGTCCCGATAAAGTGGATACTGCCCGAAAGTTCGTTGCGATCGACACGGATTTCGATGAGGTCCCCGTCTCGCAGTTTTCCGACAGGGCCGCCTGCCAGGGCTTCCGGGCCGACGTGTCCGATGCAGGCTCCAGTGGAAACGCCGGAAAAGCGGGCGTCGGTGAGGATGGGGATGTGCTTTCCCCAGGGCAGGTGCTTGAGGGCGGAGGTGAGCTGGTAGGTTTCTTCCATGCCCGTGCCCGCCGGACCGCAGCCTGCGAGCACGATCACGTCGCCTTGCTCGATTCCGCCTGCCTCCTTTTTCTTGATCGCTTGGATCGCGTCGGACTCTCGCGAGAATACGCGGGCGCGGCCCGTGTGGAGGTAGCGGTTGTGTGGGTCGATCAGGCTCGGGTCAATGGCGGTCGCCTTTATGACCGATCCGTCCGGAGCGATATTCCCGGTTGGAAAAACGAGCGCGGAGCTGTAGCCGGCGGCTCGGGCCTTGTCCGGACCGAATATGACCGCGTCCGGATCGACTTTGTCCAGCTCGCTCAGGCGTTGCTTGGTGGCGGAGCGGAGTTCGCTGCGTTCCCACCAGTCCAGGTTTTGGCCGAGGGTTTGGCCGGTCACGGTCAGCGCGTCGAGGTGCAGCAATCCCATTTCGCGCAGGTGCAGCATGACTTCCGGCACGCCGCCGGCCATGAATACTTGTACGGTGGGGTGGTTGCGCGGGCCGTTGGGCAGGGCGTCGACGAGTCGCGGAGTGGCGCGGTTGGCCCGTGTCCAATCTTCCACTACAGGGAGGCGGAGTCCTGCGGCGTGGGCGATGGCCGGGATGTGCAGCAAGAGGTTGGTGGAGCCGCCAAAGGCGGCGTGGACGTGCAAGGCGTTTTCGATGGCCTTGTCGCAAAGGATTTCCCGAAGCGGAATTTGCTTGGCCGAGAGGTTGAGCAGGGCCAGGGCGGAGCGCTTTGCCAGGTCGAACCAGACCGGTTCGCCCGAGGGGCAAAGGGCGCTGTGCGGCAGGCTCATTCCCAGGGCCTCGGCCACGACCTGGGAGGTGGCGGCGGTGCCGAGAAATTGGCAGCCGCCACCCGGCGAGCCGCAGGCTTTGCAGCCCATGTCGACCGCGTAGTCGTAGGTGATATTGCCGTGGGCGAAGCGAGCTCCGATGGTTTGGACCTTTCCTGCGTCTTCGGCTCCGGGAGCCGGCAGGGTGACGCCGCCCGGTACGATGACGCCAGGCAGGTCGCTGCTACCGGCCAGGGCGAGCAGGGTTGCAGGCAGGCCTTTGTCGCAGGTCGCGATCCCCAGCACGCCTTTTCGGCGCGGCAAGGAGCGGATCAGTCGCCGCATGGTGATCGCGGCGTCGTTGCGGTAGGGAAGGCTGTCGAACATGCCTTGAGTGCCCTGGGAGCGACCGTCGCAAGGGTCGCTGCAGCTGACGGCAAAGGGCAGGGCCTTGTTCGCGGTGAAGGTTTCCGCGGCGGCCCGAACCAGCTTGTCGATTTCCCAGTGGCCCGTGTGGTAGCCGAGGGCGATGGGCGAATCGTCGGCGTCGCGAAGCCCGCCCGAGGTGCTGACGATAAGGAAGGGATCGCGCCCGATTTCGGAGGCCCGCCAGCCCATTCCGGCATTTTGGGTCAGCCCGAAGAGGTCGCCGCTGGGAGCGGTGCGAAGTTGTTCTTCGGATACGGGCAGGCGCCCTTCCGGGGCCTTGCCGGAAGTGCGGGTGCGGGCGATCGAGTCAGCATTCGGGAGAATGCTTGCAAGGGGTATTTCTTGGGGCACGGGGGGAGTTAGGCGTCGGCGGTGGTCCACTTGCCGTTCACCAAGCGGTTGAGGGAACCGCTTGGGTTCTTCTTGCGCAGGGCGAGCGGGAGGCGGTGTTCGCGAACGTTGTCGTAGCTGTGCAGCGCGCTGAAGCGGATGACGCTGGCTGGGAAGCCGACCGCGGTGAAGCCCGGGTGTCCAGTTGCTGGATACGGTCCCCCGTGGTTCATGGACGGGGAAACGGCGACGCCGGTGGGGACCTTGTCGTTGAGCAGGCGGCCGACCTTGGTGCGAAGCGTTTTGGCAAGCTCCGCGTAGCTTGGTTCGTCGCCCCCGTGGGAATCGCTGTAGATGCTGCCGGTCAGATTGCCCTCCAGGGCGAAGGCGATGGCCTTCATTTGGGTGAAGTTCTTGGCGAGCACCACGAGGCAAACGGGGCCGAAGGCTTCGCTTTGCAGGGCAGCGGGATTTTCCAGGAAGGCATCGCCGCTTATTTTCAGCAAAGTCGGTTCGTATCCAAAATGGGCGGTGTCGGCGACCTTTCCACCGACCTGCAGTTCCGCTCCCGCGTCTTTCAGTTGTTCGACAGCTTTGGATACGGCTTCGAGGCCGCCGCCGGTAAGGAGAATTCCGGCAGGCGTTTGGGAGAAGCTCTCGCTCATCTCCTCGATCAAGTCGTTCGCCTTTTTGCCCTCCTGCATGACCACGAGGCCCGGCTTGGTGCAGAATTGGCCGGCGCCTAGGGTGCAGGAGCCGTGCAGTTCGGTGGCGATTTCGGACCAGCGTTCGTGTAGGGCTCCGGGCAATACGAAGACCGGATTGACGGAGGACATCTCCAGGTAGATGGGAGTGCCTGCCTTGTCGGCGGCTTCCTTGAGGGCCAGGCCTCCGGGGCGGCTGCCGGTGAAGCCCACGGCGGCCACTTTGGGATGGGCCACGAGCTTGAGCCCGTTTTCGGGAGTGGTCCCGTAGAAGAGCTGGACGGTGCCGTTCGGCATTCCCTTTTCGGTAGCGGCTTCCTGGGCGAGCTCGGCGAGGAGTTGGGTGGTGTAGGGATGGGCGGGATGGGCCTTGGCGATGACCGGGTTTCCGGCAGCGATGGCGGAGGCGAAGTCGCCGCCTGCGATCCCGTTGTAGGCGAAGGGGAAATTGTTGGGTCCGAATACGACCACCGCTCCACCCAAGGGGCCGTGAATGGAGTGGATATTGGTTTCGGTGTCGAGGGTCGGGCGAGCCCAGTCGCCGGATCGGGCGGCAGCTGCGGCCTGGCGAAGTTGGTTTATAGTGCGAGGAATTTCCACCTCTGCGAGGCGCGGGGCGACGGGCAGTCCGGTTTCTTCGTGGGCCGCTGCGGCAAGTTGCTCGTTGGCGGCTTCGATCTTATCCGCGTAGCAGTCGAGGAAGTCGGCGTAGGCTCCGGGGGCCAGTTCGAAGAGGGCTTCGGAGGCTTCGAAGGCGGCGTCGACCATACGCTCGATTTCCTCCCAGCTCGACTCGGGAAAGGCCCTTTCGGAAATCTCTTCCTGGATGCTCGGATTGACGGCGTGGAATTGGGAGGCTGGGTTTTCGGATTCGGTCCAGGATCCGTTGAAAAGGATTTTTTGCATGCTTAATGGGGTCTTGGAATGGTAAGACGGGTTCCGTCTGGATCTTAGGTTTGCGTAGAAAGCAGTCTTAATGAAATGCGGGAAAAAAGCGAGTAAAGGGATTCGAACCCTGTGGAGGCAACGACTTCTCGACTGCGTTAAATAGTGAGAGCGGATTACGGCTCCCCCGTCGGAATCCGTTTTTTATGGCCTTGGTTATAAATTTAGACAGCAGTCTATGACCTATGAAGTATCGCAGATATGGACGCACTGAGTTGAAGATGCCGGTAATCACCTGCGGAGGCATGCGGTTTCAGCAGAGCTGGTCGGATATTCCGATGGAGGACCTCAAGCGAGGCGGGCAGGCGAACCTCGAAGCGGCGGTCCGCTTTTCCCTGGAAGTCGGCTCCAACCATATCGAAACGGCCCGTGGCTACGGCTCGTCCGAAATGCAGCTCGGCATGGTCCTGCCGCAGTTCAAGCGCGAGGAGCTTATCCTGCAAACCAAGGTCGCGCCCGATCCCGATCCGAAGGTCTTTCTGGAGAACTTCGAAAAGTCGATGGCGTATCTGAAAACCGACTACATTGACCTGTTCTCCTTTCACGGTATCAACAACGCGGAGATTCTGGATTGGGTCCTGCGGGATGGAGGCTGCATGGAAGTGGCCCATAAGCTTCAGGAACAAGGCCGCATCCGGCACATCGGCTATTCGACGCATGCCAGCAACCAAGTGATTTGCCAGGCCAACGCCAGCGGCCTGTTCGACTGCTGCAACGTGCATTGGTACTTCGTGAACGAACTTAACTGGGAGGCGATCGAGATCGCGAACCAGCAGGATATGGGCGTTTTTATTATCAGCCCCAACGACAAGGGCGGGAAGCTCTACGCTCCCTCGGAGAAGCTGGTGGAGCTTTGCGGCGACCTGCACCCGATGCAGTGGAACGCGCTCTTCTGCTTGGCCCGTCCCGAGGTTCACACTTTGAGCATGGGCGTGAGCTGTCCCCAGGATTTCGATACGCATCTCGAAATGCTCGACTACTACGACACGGCCAAGGAGACGATGCAACCGATCGAGGACAAGCTGCGGGCGGAGATGGATAAGGTGCTAGGCGCGGAATGGTGCGCTGGCTGGTGGAAGGGGATTCCTGAATGGGAGGAGCTTCCGAGCGGTGTAAACGTTAAGGAGATCCTGCGTTTGTACACCTATGCCAAATCCCTCGACATCGTGGAGTGGGGCAAGATGCGCTACAACCTTCTCGGCAATGCGGAACACTGGTTTCCCGGGCACAAGGCAAAAGACTACGACAGAGCCGAAATGCGCGAGAAGGTGGCGGACAGCGCTTTCGCCGACCAGATCGTGGATATCCTCGACGAGGCGCACGCCCTGTTCGACGAAGCGGAACTCAAGCGCTTGAGCGAAAGCTGAAGCGGCTTTCGCCCTTTCGATCCTCTAGCTTTCGGTGAGCCAGAGGATGTTGGTGACGATGCGAGGATAGTAGAGCGAGCCTTGGGCCACTCCCGAATGGAACTGGTCCGAGCAGGCGCTGAGCTTGGAGCCTTCGCGCTCCCAGCGGGCGTGGGCTTGGTCCGCCTTGAACTGGGCGGCTCCAAAGTCGAAGCCGAGCACCTCCCGGGCAACGTATTGGCAAAGGTTGATCTTGGACATCCAGGAATTGTCGGCGGAGGAGGAGAGCTTCCAGCCTCCGTCCTCGTAGAGGCAGATGCCGGAATCGATGACGTGGCGTAGGTGCTTTTTCAGGACCTTGATGTAGTCGCCGTAAGGACCGTCTTCGCTCGTGACCTCGGTCAGACCCATCACGTAGGGATACACGAGGGCCTCGATCGCGGGGATGATGGCGCTCGTATTGCCCGGTTCGAGCACAGCGGGTATGTATCCAAGTTTTGGATCGTAACCGGCGGTAAGGGTTTTGGCGGCCAGCGCGGCGGCGGCGCTCGCTTCTTGGGAAAGGGAGTCGAGTTCGCTCAATTCGAAGAGCTTTTCGAGCACGATGTAGGAAGCCCACATCTTGCCGCCGAGGTAGATGTTGCGGCGAGATTGGCCGAGGGAATGGTCGAGGGAGTCGTAGGTGGTGATCTCGCCGCCGCCTTGGGTGCGGGAGGACTCGAAGCTCATGATGCCGTCACGCTGGGCGGGGTCCGGGTGGTCGCGGTTTTGCAGGGAGGTGAAGCACTCGACCAAGGTTTGGCGGTAGCGCCGCAGGAAATCTTCGTCATGGGTTTTGGACAAGTAGACGCCGGCGCAGAGGACCCAGTTGGTCAGCTGTTCGCAGGTCATGTGGGAGAAGCAGGCCCGGTCCAGTCCGCCTACTTCGTAGGAGCTACGTCCCGCGGGGCTCCAGTGGTTCATAACCCCCATGTCGTGCGTGAAGGAGATACCGCCGGGGTAGAGCGTGTCCGGATCGGCCGGGTCGAAGACTTCGTCGTAGAAGCTGTAGCGGCTGGCGAACTGTTCGAGTTCGTTGCGTACGGTCCAGGGATTGAAGCGCATTTCGAAGAACAGCATGTCGACGGTGAGGTCGAAGGTGTTCATCATCAGGTATTCGCCTTCGTTGACCACCCAAACCGATTGGCTTCCGTCCCAGAGCCATTGGGAGGATCCGTAGTAGCTGCGGGTTGCGTGGGCGATGAGGAACTTTTGCTCGTCGTTGAGCTTGGAGTTCGCGAGCTCCTCGTCTCGCTCCTTGGACAGCTCGATGTACTCTTCGCGAGCGGCGATCCCGTATTCAAGAACTTGAGACAAGCTAGTGAAGTGCTGGGTGTAGTAGTAGGACATCGCCCGGTTGTAGGTGGCGACCCCGGCTTTGAAGAACCCGAGGGTGATTTCCAGCGTGCGTTCCTCGCCGGCGGGCACGAAGATTTCCAGTCCCGCGGTCGGGCCGAGCAGGAATTCCGGCGTGTTGTGCTTGCGGTTCATCGCGGAAATCGGATCGAAGTCCATCCAGCAGGAGGCTTCTTCGTTTTGGGTGGCGAATCCGATTTGGTCGCGGCTGCTGGCGCCGATGAGGGCGCCGTTGGTCGCTTCCGAAAGGCTGCTCCAGCGGTGGTCGATGCCAAGGGCGAAGAGGCCGCGAATCGGGGCATCGCCGTCGTTCTTAAAGGTCACCGATACCTGCACGACGGGGCAGCTGGAAAAGGCTAGCTCCGTGGGGGAGGCGTATTTCGGGTCGGGAATGGCGAAGAAGGGGGTGACGATCTCGAAGGTGACGCCGGGAGCGGAGATGCGGTCGGTGGCCCAGAGGTATTCGCGGCTCACGTCCTTGAGGATGCGTTGCTTGCCGCCGGCGCCTTCCCCGGCTTCGACGTAGCGTTCCGCTTCGGAGGAGTCGGAGCCTTCGAAAAGCGGCAGCAGGTGCAGGGTGCCGGAGGCGTCGTGGTAACCGACGGAGAGGGCTCCTGGGTAGGGACCGGAGAGTTCGAGACCCATGCCGCACTTGGCGCCGTGGGCGCCGCAGGTGAAGGAAGCGAGGGCGCCCATGGGAGAATGGTGCGCGTGGAAGGAGGGATTTTCTGGTCTCATAGCGGTCTCGAATCGAAAGGGAGACCACGCTAGGCCTAAAACTCAATTGGTAAAGTCATCAGTCAGTCTAGCATACGACTGGTGGGTTGAGGCGCGGGCGAGCGGGTGGTCGCTTAAACGGCCAGCTTGAGTCCGGCTCGATTGAAAAGGCCAGTGACGGCGACCATGGCGAGGGCGAACAAGGAGGATTTGATCAAGCCGATGGCTCCGCTGCTCAAGGTTTCGGGGAGTTCCCAGCCGGTCGCAGCCAAAGCGGGATAAGCGAGGTAGGGAATCAGGTAGCAGGTCAAGGTCGCGGCCCCGGCGGGAGCGATGGCTGCGTACCAGCGCTTGGCTTTCCTCAGGTCGACCAGCCAGAACACGCTGACGAAGCCCAGCATGGCGATCCCGGTGCAGATCTGGGTCCAGGAGGGAGTTGCGTGTATTTTGGAAATTCCGCCGATCGGCCGGAGCAGGAAGCCGACAAGGATGAGGGCGAGGCCGAGGCTTGCGACCGTAAGGCAGAAGTTTCGCAGCGTTCCCCTTGCGGATGCTCGGAGGAAGAGAAGGGAGACGACACAGCCCGCAAGGGTGAGGGCGGGCAGGGAGCCGTCGCCTACGATCCAGACGTAGCTTTGGATGGGATCCAGAAAATCGAGCCAGTCGGCATTCGCCGCGATGTTGAAGCAAGCTAGGAAAAGCCAGCCTGCGAGGGCGTAGGATAGTCGTGCCTGCGAAACGAGTACCAGGAGAGAGCAGAGCAGGTAGGACCAACCGATAAGCCCCAAGATGCCCCACCAGCGGGGCTCGATCCAGCTGTATCCGTTTTTCGGATCACTGCTGAAGCTTGCCAGCAGGAGCGCGACCAGGGCCCAGCCGAGGATTCGGAGAGCGCGGGACCGTTTCTTCCAGGAGGCGTTGCGGGGGTAGACGTTCCAGATGAGGAAAAATGCCGCGACCATGAGGACTTGCCAGAGGGCTTGGGGCAGTCCGGCGGATGCTGGGTGGTAGTATTCGAGGTTGACCATGAGCAAGCCCATGAAAACGAGGGACGCCGAGCGGATGGCGATGTGGCGAACCACTTGGGCTGAGGAATCCCCCTTTTCCTTTCGGGCTCGAATGGCAAAGGGGATGGATAGGCCGACGATGAAGAGAAAGACGGGGAAGATGACATCGGAGAATCCCATGCCGTCGGTATCGGCCGAAGCGTGCTGCAGCCATTCCGGAATATCGGACAAGGTCCAGAAGTCGTTGACCCAGATCATCAGCGCCATGGTGAGGGCTCGGTAGGCGTCGATGGACTGTATCCGGTTTTTCATACGGAACAGGATCCTATTGCTCGTCAGCTTTAGGGAAAATCTCGTCGAGAACCTTTATTGGGCCTAGCTCCTTTTCCGAAGCGTCTCCGGGATTCTGATACAAGTCCATGAAGCGTTTAGCGCTGGACCAATAGGTATGCAGCATGCCTCGGTGCTTTTCCGCCAGGGTAGGATTGGAGTGTTCGCGGAAGTCGAGGGCTTGCGCCAGTTGGGCCTTGGCTACCGTTGGCTTGTCGTAGGAGCAGGCGAGCGCCCGGAAGCCTTTCAAGGCGAAGTAGCTCGGCGTGGGTTCGGCTCGTTCGTAGTGCCAATCGCATATGACGACGTCTTGCGGGATCAGGTCGATGGCTCGATGGGTGCCGCTGTCGCTGGCTTCCCAAACGCCCAGTCCGGTCGTTTCCGCGTCGAGCAGGCGGTCTCCCCAGATCCAGAGCTCCTTGTCCGACTTGGCGAGGTGGTTGCGCAGCTTCTGGACCTCGCCTGCGAAGAGTTCCGCCTTGTCCCGCCCCTTGCAGCGAGGACAGTTTTCGTCGCCGATGTAGAATACTTCGTCGAGTCCGGCATGGAATGCATCGGCCTCGAAGGCTCGGGTGATCTCGTCGATCAGGGCGAATACGATGGCGTGCAGGTCCGGGTGGAGGGGGCAGTAGCTTTTGCAATAGAGTCCGTCTTCGTTGGGCCAGCGGTACGTTCCGGGAGGTGGGAGCTTGATGTGGGGCGTTTCATCGAATTCTGGATACACGGTGAGCAAGGGTCCGAGGGCGCTGTGCCAGGATTGGTGGCCGAGAAGGTTGATCTGCGGGACGAGGCGAATCTCATGGCGTCGTCCCATAGCTACGAGGCGCTTCACTTGCTCGAGGGTGAGCGGATTGTCGCTTTTGAGTTCCGGGTGGCTTTGGTAGTCGAAGTTGTAGTCGACCCGCAGCACCAGCAGGTTGATGCCGCGCGGCGCCAGTTCCTGCTCGACGAAATCGAGGAAGCGGTCGACTTGGTCCGCGGTGGGGGCGGCGATGCTCAATCCGCGAACGGGAAGCGAAGCTGCGTCCTGAGCACGAAGAGTGAAAGTGATCGCCAGCAGGGCGGCGAACGAAAGGAGGAATCGAGTCATGGCTGAAAGGGGTAGAGGTACGACAGCTATTTTAGCCTTACAGCCTGCGACCTTATTTGCCAAACTTGATCCTGTTTTTGACCAATCCGATTGCGCCTCGGCGCCCTACCAAATCTTGGGGATGAGGACTGGGGTGCGCTTCTTGTAGCTCTCGTAGTCGGTTTGGCCGCCCCATTTCTGGTCGGCCCGTTCTTCGAGCAAGGGGATCCCGCTGATCTTGCAGAGGAGTAGGGCTACGAAAAATGGCGATAGCAGGGTGAAGCGCTCCCAGCCTTCCAAGCTGGGGTAGGCCGCTAGGGCGACGCCGCACCAAAGGACGATCTCTCCGAAGTAGTTCGGATGCCGCGAGCGCGACCACAGGCCGGAGCGGATGAAACGACCGGCGTTTTCGGGGTCGCTTTTGAAGGTTCGCTTTTGCTTGTCGGCAATGGCTTCGATGGCGAAGCCGCAGGCCCAGAGGATGCCTCCGGCGAAAGCGAAGGTGTCCAAGGTTTGGGCACGCGGGGAGGCGATGGCTGCGAGGCCGGCGGCAGCGGTAAAGGTGATCCAGAGGCCCTGCAGGGTC
This sequence comes from Pelagicoccus sp. SDUM812005, assembly GCF_031127875.1. Taxonomy (GTDB): domain Bacteria; phylum Verrucomicrobiota; class Verrucomicrobiia; order Opitutales; family Opitutaceae; genus Pelagicoccus. Next base: position 35,604 of record NZ_JARXIA010000014.1, read on the forward strand.
CAGGCGACTCCAAAGCGCAGGATGGACGGTTTCATGGCATCGAAACGTCCGTCTTTCCCGCTCTTGTGGATGCGGCTGAAGAGGAACCAGCCGAGTCGCGCTGCCCAGACCAGGATCATCGCCAGCAGCAGCTGGGCTCGCGGCCCGGGGGCTGCGGCGCTCAGGTAGGTGAGGAGGGCGACCGTGATGTAGCTGAGGCTGCCCACCAGGTCGAAGTACTTTTCGGTTTGGTAGCGGTAGGCGGGAACGAAGGCGATCCACTGGAGCGCGAAGGCGACGGCTACGGAAAGGGCGAAGGGATGCAGAGCTCCGTCTGCGGCGACGAGGTTGCCGTTGGAACCGGCCAAGGCGAAGGCGAAACCGACCAGCCCAATAAGCGGGAGGCCGAGCAGGGCGGTCTTTTCCTCTTTGTCTAGGGATCGGCTCACGGGGTTAAGGACGAACCGCGATCGCTTTTGAAGGCAAGGCTCGGCATTGGCTAAAGCGCGAATTCTTCCCGAAACTGGCGCCGACGATGCTTTGCAAGCTGCCCTGTCCTTTTCTGCCCACCCAATCCAGACCCAAACCCAAAGGACACGATGCAACTCAATGAACTTCTCTTCGATCTAAAGAACCTTACCGCTTCGCAAGCGCCGCTCGCGGACGTTACCCGGAATCAGCCGACTACGGACTTTACCAGTTACCTCGATGCCGCGTCCCGGCCCGCGCCCACTACGACTGCAACTGCGGCAGGCTCGGGCCAAGAGGGTTCCGCTACGATGTCCTTGCAGGAGGAGTACGAGGCGCTTTTGCCGGATATCGGCGTCGATGGCTTCGGCCCTCCGGTTTCGAACTTCGATGTCGGCGTGGAGCTGCAGCGCCTGGCTCGGGTGGAGCTGAAGGTCCAGGCCATGGAGGAAGCCGGGGAAATCGACAAGGCCTTGGACGCGTTCATCGGGATCCACGGCTTGAAGGACCGGCTGAGCAAGGCGGAGAAGGAGGAGCTGCGCGGCCGCTTCGTCGAGTTGACCAAGGCGGTCCTGCTCGAGGAAGAATGGAAGAACGCCTACCTCGGAGCCATGAAGCGGAGAATCGACGTATCCGTGGAAGGCCTACGCGAATTTCTGCTCGGTGACGAAGGGAAGGCTCGAATGGTGGATATGGGAGTGGAGACGCCTTACGGGGACCCGGATCTGATGTCCTTCGCGCGTGACACCAAGTGGAACGACTTCAATCCGCCGGAGTTCAGCGTCGTCGCAAAGGCTGACCAAATGCTGATCGAAGCCCGGCGGGAGCGCGAGTTGAACCGAGGCTAGCTGTTCGCTGGCGTCGCTCTTAGGCGGATACCGTTTTCAGCCGCGAACGCACGTCGGCCAGCATCTGCTCGGGCGAGAGTCCGTGGCGTGCCCGCAAATCGGATACGCTGTCGCCATGGGGGACGAACTCGTCGGGCCAGCCGATGCGGACCAGCGGAGTTGCAATCCCTGCGTCGGATAGCGTTTCCGCGACCAGGCTGCCGAAGCCGCCGGTCTTGATGCCGTCTTCCATGGTGACGAGGAGCTTGGCGCCCTTGGCTTGAGCCAGCAGGAGCTCGGTGTCGAGCGGCTTGATGAAGCGGGCGTTGACGATGGCGACGCTGAGTCCGTCCTCGCTTTCCAGCTTTCGCTTGAGGGCGTAGGCGTCCTTGATCATGGGCCCGAGGGCCCAGATGGCGACGTCGCTGCCGTCTTCGAGGATTTGCGCCTTACCGACCGGCAGGGCCTTGGCTTGCTCCTTGATGGCTACGCCTTCGCCGGCGCCGCGCGGATAGCGGATAAAGGCGGGAAGGTTTTGGGAAAAGGCGGTCTGCATCATGTCGACCAGCTCGTCCTCGTCCTTTGGCTGCATGGAGATGAGGTTTGGCACCATGCGAAGGTAGGCGATGTCGAAGAGGCCGTGGTGGGTGGCGCCGTCGTTGGGCGAAAGTCCAGCCCGGTCCATGCAGAAGACGACCGGCAGCTTCTGCAGGCAGACGTCGTGTATGACCTGGTCGAAGGCGCGCTGCAGGAAGGTGCTGTAGATGCCGCAAACCGGGCGCAGGCCGCGGGTGGCCATGCCGGCGGCGAAGAGCACCGCGTGTTCCTCGGCGATGCCGACGTCGTAGAATTGATCCGGAACTTCGTTGCTGAGGTGGATGAGTCCGGTGCCGGACGGCATGGCGCCGGTGATGCCGACTACCTTCTTGTCCGCTTTGGCGAACTTGACCATGGCCTTGCCGAAAACGTCCTGGTAATTGGGGGCGACCGGCTTGGCGGCGCCGTTGGATTTGCCGGAATCGATGGCGAAGGGGCTGGTGCCATGGAAGCGCTCGGGGAAATCGATGGCGGGCTTGTAGCCTTTTCCCTTCTTGGTGACGACGTGCACGATCACCGGCTCGTCGGAGTCGCGGGCGAATTCGAGGTAGCGCTTGAGCAGCGGCAGGTCGTGGCCGTCGATGGGGCCGAGGTAGCGTACCCCGTACTTCTCGAAGAGCGAGGAGGGCACCATCATGCTCTTCCAGCCCTTTTCGGCGGTCTTGCCGAGCTTGATGAGCTGGTCGCCACCGGGAACGTTCTTCAGGAAGGAGCCGAAGTCGTGGTGGAGGCGGTTGTAGATGGGGTTGGTGATGAGCTCGTTGAGGTACTTGGAAATGGCTCCGACGTTCTTGGCGATGGACCATTCGTTGTCGTTGAGCACGATCACGAGGCGCTTGGTGGACTCCGCCACGTTGTTGAGCGCTTCCATGGTGATGCCGCAGGTGAAGGCGGCGTCGCCGCAGACGGCGACGACGTGGTCCTTGGAATCCAGGGCGTCGCGGGCGCTGGCCATGCCGAGGGCTGCGGAAAGGGCAGTGCCGGCGTGTCCGGCTCCAAAGGCGTCGTGCTCGCTCTCGTCGCGGGAGAGGAAGCCGCTGAGACCGGCGGAGCTGCGGATGCCGTCGAACTCCGGACCGTTGCGGCCGGTGAGCAGCTTGTGCACGTAGCCTTGGTGGGAGGTGTCGAATACGAACTGGTCCGCCGGGGTGTTGAAGACGAGGTGCAGGGCGATGCTCAGCTCGACGACTCCGAGGTTGGGCCCGAGGTGGCCTCCGTTGACGGAGGTTACCTTGATGAGCCGGTCTCGGATTTCCTGGGCGAGCTGTTCGAGCTGCTCAGGGTTCAATTCTCGCAGTTCCGCGGCGCCCTTGATCTTACTGAGGAGAGGGTAGGCTTCGCCCGGAGCGGTGTTCTGTGTGTCGTCGTTCAAGATGGATGAGGGAAAGGGGGCGAAACTGAAGCGATTCCGCTTCGCTTGTCCAACACTTTGAGGCGCGGGCGGCCTATTGCTCGGTTTGCAGCTCCTCGAAATGGGCTCCGGACTCGGCCTTGGCCTTGAGAATTTCGATCTTCTTTTCGGCTTCCTTGAGCTTGATGTCGCACTGGGCGAGCAGCTTGTTGCCCTTCTCGTAGTGGGTGATCAGGGTTTCGAGGGGAAGTTTGGAGTCTTCCATTTCGCTCACGATGGTCTCCAGCTTTTCAAGGCCTTCCTCGAAGGTCGCGATCATGTCCTGTTTCTTGTTGCTCACGGTGGGGACTATGGGAGGAAGGCGTTGGGATTCAAGGAAATGAACCCAGCAATTGCACGGACGGGGCGCTCTGCTTATAAGACGAAATCGGCGCTCGACAGCTTGGCGGCTGTTGGGAAGGTTGGAGGCCATGACCCTGCTCGAAACGGTTTTTATAGTTGCCCTCGGCGCCAAGCTGGCCGCCGAACTCGTCCTCGACGCCTTGAACCGCGGCCAAGTCGCCAAGAACGCCCAGTCGATGCCGGCCGCCTTGGAAGGCATCATGAGCGAGGAGAAGTTCCAGAAGGCGAACGAGTATACGCTGGTTAAAAGCAAGTTCGGCACGATCGGTCTCCTGCTGGACGCGGCGATCCTGGCGGTTGTGATCTTGAGCGGCGCCCTGCCGTTGGCCTACGAGGCTTGGAGCGGCGCCATGGGCGAAGCTGCCTGGAGCTCGGCGCTGTTTCTGGTGGTCGTGATGATGGTCCTCAGCCTGCCCGGCTTGCCGCTGGAATATTGGGAGCAGTTCAACATCGAGGAGCGTTTCGGATTCAATCGCAGCACCAAGGGGCTGTGGATCGGCGACAAGATCAAGGGGACGCTGGTAGGGCTCGTGATCGGCTTTCCCCTGCTTTGGCTGCTTATCAGCTTGGTAGGTTGGTTGGGCGAGTACTGGTGGATCTGGGGCTTCGGAATCATGTTTGGCTTCCAGCTGGTCATGATGGTGCTCTATCCGATGCTGATCATCCCGCTCTTCAACAAGCTCACTCCGCTGGAGGACGGACCGCTGCGCTCGCGCCTGATGGCCATGTCCGACAAGGCCGGCTTCAAGTGCAACGCCATCCAGGTCATCGACGGCAGCAAGCGCTCCGCCCACTCGAACGCTTACTTTACCGGCTTCGGAAAATTCCGCCGTATCGTACTTTACGATACGCTGATCGAGCAGTTGGGCGAAGACGAGATCGAGGCCGTGCTCGCCCATGAGATCGGACACTACAAGCGCGGACACATTCCTAAGATGATCGCCAGCTCCGCCGCCATGATGTTCGGCGGGTTCTGGATCATCGGCTACCTGGCCGACAACGAAGCTTTCTTCCACGGATTTGGATTCGAGGAGACGAACATCGGCATCGCCTTCCTGCTGTTCGGCCTGATCGGGGGACTGTTTACGTTTTGGATGACGCCGATCTTCAACGTCCTGTCGCGAAAGCATGAATACGAGGCGGATGCCTTCGCCCGCGATGTGGTGGGAGATTGGAAGCCCCTGAGCCGCGCCCTGCGCAGCTTGAGCGAAAAGAACCTCAGCAACCTGCAGCCGCATCCCGCCTACAGCGGGTTCCACTACTCGCATCCGACCCTGCTCGAGCGCGAAGCGGCCATGGCCGGCGGCGACCGCCAGTCCTGAGAAATGGGGCGATTGCGGCCAGCGCTTGTTCTCTGCCTACTCGTCGCAGCGGTGGCAACGCATTGCCGCGGCGAAGAGGAACCGCTCCGGATCGCCACCTACAATTTGCGCAACTACCTGCTGATGGACCGCCAGGTCGACGGCCGGTTTCGCCTCGAATACCCGAAGCCCGAAGCCGAGAAGGCGGTGGTCCGCAGGACGATTTTGGAGGCCGCGCCCGATCTGCTCGCAGTACAGGAGATCGGGACCTGGGACGAGCTGGAGGAGCTCCGAGACGATCTGGAGCAGGAAGGCTTGCCCTACGAATCCGTGTTCGTTCTGGAGGCCGACGACGAAACGAGGCGAATCGGAGCCCTTTGGAGGGCAGGGATCGAGGTCGAGCCCATTGCCCACGACGACCTGAGCTTTTCGCTTTTCGGCGACGAAATGCGAGTCAAGCGCGGCATGCTCGAACTCCGGGTCAGAGCGGGGGAGGGTCCGCCTTTCAGCGTCTTTGTGCTGCACCTAAAAAGCAAGTACACCACCGATAGGCGCGACCCGCAGTCGACCCAGCGGCGCACTAAGGAGGCCCATGCGGCCCGCGAGCGCATCCTGGAACGCTTTCCCGATCCCAGCCGTTCGCCTTTTATGATCGTGGGCGACTTGAACGACCACCGCAATTCCAGCCCCGTGCGCCGCTTCCTGGTACGAGGCGACCTGCAAATCAGCCAGATCCTAGAGGCCCGGGATCGCAGCGGCCTGATCTGGACGCACTACTACAAGAAGGGCGGAGAGTATTCTTTGCTCGACTACATGCTCGCTTCGCCGGGGCTCACGTCCATTTACGAAACGCGGAGCGAGATCGTCGACAGGGCCGACTACTACGAAGGCAGCGACCACCGCTTGGTTTGGACCGATCTAAGCCTTCGCGAAGCCAATTAGAGCTCCGCCATGTACTTTGCGATCACCTCGCGAAGGGAATCGAAGGCCCATTGCTCGGCGGGGACTTCCTGAGGGATCACCAAATGCAATCCAGCGACTTCGCCCGCCTCCGCTTCGATCCCGTCGAAGGAATCGACCTGCGCGAGGAAGTAGGAATCCGTGACCGCGTAAGCCACGTCGCGATAGGTGTAGGTGTTGGGGAAGGAGGCGAAGAAGCGGACCGAGTGGATGTCGAGGTTGGTCTCCTCCTTGGTTTCTCGCACGACGACTTCCTCCAGGCGTTCGCCGAAGTCGGTGAAGCCCCCCGGGATGCCGTACTTGCCCTTGCTGGGGTCCTTGGCTCGTTCCACGACGAGGAGCTTTCCGGTCCTGTCGAAGATCAAGGCTCCGGCCGAGCAGGTTGGGTTGAAGTACAAGGTGAAGTCGCAATCCGGGCATTCGACGCATTTGCCCTCGCGCAGGAGGAGTTTTTCGGATCCGCAACGCGGGCAAAACTGGAAATGTTCGGGTACGGGCTTCTTGCTCACGAGGGAGAGAGGAAGGGCGAGCGAGGGCTATTCGCAAGCCCGCATTGGGGCGGATTTGGGCGGGAAAATATTTTTCGCGCATTTTCATTGATTTCGGAAAGCCGACCCGTAACGTGCGCATCTTCATCTGACAGCCTCGTGGTGTAATGGTAGCACTAAGGTTTCTGGTTCCTTCTGTCGGGGTTCGAGTCCCTGCGAGGCTGCCACTTTTCTAAGGTACTGAATAATAGTGGCTTATGGATGAAAGAAAGACGCCTCAGGGCGTCTTTTTTGTGCCTAAACAGGTCTCGCAATGCCCAAAAATGCGGCCAAATTGGGTCGTTTTTTGTCGTAATCTACACATTCTTACACACTACTATGGGCGATGCCTAGGCGTACTCCACCCAAGCGAATGAAGAAACCGTCTGTCTATCCGGACAAGCAGTCAGGTAAGTTCATATGCGACTTCCACATCTTGGTCGATGGCGAGATCAAGCAACGCCGCTTGAAATTTAAGACAAGAGCCCAAGCGGAGGAAGAGCAAAAAAAGCAGGAGGCCAAGCGCAAGAGGGCAGCAAGGAAGGGCAAGGGGACTTTGACGGCCGCGCAGCATGAAACCGCCGTCTGGCTTTTCCACGAAATCGATAACCTAAACTGGGAAGGGGTCACGGTTAGGGAGATCATGAAGCATTTCCGCTCTACCTACAATCCTACAGGTTCTCTTTTGTTTTCAGCGGCGATTGAAGATTTCAAAAAGTACAAAGAAGGATCTGGGCTCAAGAAAAGCTCAATGGCTGCGATCACCCCGCGGCTCGAAAAGCTGAAAGAGTCCTTAGGGAACCGAAGAGTTCGAAATTTGGGATCCAGCGACTTGCTGCGCTACGTGAGGGATCAGCCTGAGGGGATGCGGTACAAAATCTATGTGCTGCTCCGAGAACTACTTGATTACGAAAGCAACCCAGGGCGAATGAGTCCGATCTTGCGCCGCAAAATCTTAGACGAATTCGAGTTTGAGTCGAAGAAGGGGATGATCTTCAAGCAGGCAAGGACAGCAGCGCCAACAATTCTGCATGTCGACGAGGTTAGAGCGGCGTTGAGGCAGCTTGTTGATTTCAGGGTCAGAGAAGGAACCCCTGGAGAATGGTTAGGGATATTCATATTGGGTACATACTGCGGGCTTCGACCTCATGAAATTCAAGCCCTCGGGCGCATACAGCGAGGGCAACCAGGACCGAAGGAAAGCAAGGAGCTACCTCAGGAATACAAGAGCTTAGGAGACGAGGCTGTATGGGTTAAGCACATACAGCTCAGCAAAGGGATCATTGTTTGCGACGGTCAAGTCGGAACAAAAACAGCCGAGAGGCGTAATGTAACGATCCGTCCTAATGCGCTGGAATGGTTAAAGTATATAAAAGAGAAAAACCTTCCCCTTTGCGTTTCGGACCGGCGATATGCTAGGGACGCCAAATATTACAGGATCGCCGTAATGGACGAAGAGAGACAGAGAGACAAAAGGTGGAATGACGTTTTTCGTCATACCTTTGCTACTTTTCTCTGGAATTTAGAGGGGATTACGGAGTCTGAGTACACCTCCCAGCTTGGCCATTCGATGAAAGTCGCAAAGGATAATTACATAGGAGATATACACGACACTGAAGATTCGAAGGGATTCTTTTCACTTTCGCCAAAGATCGTGCTCGGGGCTTAGATGTTAGTTACAGCCGTTCGAGACGAATTGATGAGAGATGGAAGGGAGTTTAATCATTTCTCGCGACGATCTGATCCTCTAGTCCTCCCTCAATCGGGTCGCATATTGATCGATGGATAATCCCTCATTCCGAACATTTATCTGCTTGCGGAGGCATCGGTTTTCTCTCGGGTATCGATGAACTTGAGCCCCAGTGAACACTAATTGCGCGAAAGTTAGGAAAGGACATCCAATTCCTGCCGCCGTTTCGAAACTTTCTGCGGCGACTCTGGTACTGCCATTGGCGACTTCGACACGGCTGAAACCTTGGAGAATTGACCTGGTGTAGTGCAGGCTAGATCCCCATTTTCACTGATCGGAAGTTCGAATGGTTACTTCTGAACGAAATCTTGAGGTTTAGGGCAGTCCTTGCAGCGGGCAAGCTGGTTGAAGTGCTGGGTCAACCGGCGGAAGATTCGTTCGTAAAGGTTACGGATTTTGGTCTTGAGTTTCATTAGACTTTTCGTACGCGAGTCGCCATACGCGGTGAGCCATTAGAAGATCATGTTTTTGATATCAGAGCCGATGGTGGGGTAGGCCCATAGCGTCGATTTTAGTTCGGGTACGGTGATGCCTTTGGAGATGGCGAGAGCGAAGAGGTTAATGACCTCTGAGGCCTGATGCCGGAGCAAATGGGCGCCGAGGATTCGATCGGTTCCGTTTTCGATCAGCACCTTGTAGTAGGAATGTTTCTCGCCGATTCGAAGGGAGGAGGGCCAAGCTCTTGTGGTTCCTTTGCTCACTCTGAAATTGAGGCCTTTCGCTTTTGCTTCTTCTTCCAAGAGTCCGACTCGAGCCAGGTTCGGGATGGTGAATACGGCACTCGCTACGGTCGTGAGGTCCAGTGGGTTGCGGTTTTCGTTGAGTATGTTCTCTGCGACTAGGATGCCAGCTTGGTCCGCGACAGTTGCGAGTTGGTAACCTGTATCGGCGACGTCTCCAATGGCGTAGATGCTTGAGTGTGACGTGCTTTGCATAAACGAATTGACGGAGATACCTCTCGGCGTGGTCGCGACGCCAAGGCTGGAATGGGCTAGAACGCCGAGGTTTGGAACGCGGCCGCTTGCGTTTATCACGCAGTCTGCGTCGAAGGTGTTGCCAGCTGTCGTGGCTATCTGCAGGTGGGTGCCTTTTCGTTTGAGGGTCGCAATCGTTTCATTCGCTCGGAATTCAATGCCGGAAGTTTCGGTCGCTTCGAGAAGACTTGCGACTGCATCGGGATCAAAGGCCTTAAGCGGACGTTGTCCGCGGTGGAGCATCGTGACTTTGCTGCCTGCGTAGGCGGCGATCGTTGCGAACTCGAAAGAAATAAACCCGCCGCCGACGAATACGATTCGCTCTGGCAACTCTGGAAGCTCAAGGAAGGTGTCACTCGTGCCGGCGAGCTCGGCTCCCTGTATGTCAAGCGGTCGAGGGGACGAGCCAGTCGCTAGGATAATCGCGTCGGCCGTAAATGTCGTTCTGCCGACTAGAACTGTATGTTCGTCAACCAGAAAGGCTTCGCCTCGGACAGGGGTAATGCCTGCTTTTTCGTATCCGTTAAACGAATCTTCGGAGATGCCTTCCAGAAAATCGTTTTTTAATGACTGGAGGGCGGGCCAATCGGTCTTTGGCGCAGCGACGATCCCGCTGCCGACCAGGTGAGCTGCGGCTGCGACCGCCTCAGCATTTGCGACGAGGTATTTTTTGGGCTGGCAGCCCCGCAGGGCGCAGGTCCCGCCAAATTCCTGGCGGTCGACGACGGCGACTTTTTGTCCGCCTTTCTGCAGACCGCGTGCTGCGTAGTAGGCTGAGGTTCCGGAACCGATGATGACAGTATCAAACTTTTGGTGCTTCATTGGTGGTGGTGGTATTTTTTTTGTTTCTGAGTCTGGCGTGTTGGTAATGTCCTACCGGTGAATCGAGCTGCTGGGCTCGTTCTTGTTTTGAGCGAACTGGGATGAAGGGACGTTTCCGTGTTGGGGGATGTGCAAGAAGAGGTCCGCGTTGTATCTCCCTCTTGTGAGAGCGAATCTCCATTGGTCGGCTGCGTTCTGTTTTATCGCCTGAAGGGCATACGGGTGCGGGTGCGCACGACCGAAGTCTCCACCGCAGAGGGAAATGGCGAAAGTCGCCATGCCAGTGCTCTTTTGTATCAACGAGGGAAAGTCGTAGTTGGCCTGCTTTCCGAGCGCGGCCCGTACGTGTCCCATCGTGGGGTCATTGCGGATTCCAAGGTGGAGGCGGCCAATAAGCATCACCGCTTTGGCGTTCGGGTTTTGCGAGAGGTAGTTCGAGAGGTTTCGGGCTATCAGTCGATTTCGCTTGAGAACGAATCGCTTGATAAAAGCTCGCAGGGGAGGCTTTGTGTCGGTTCTCCAAGGCCAACCTACGTCGGCGTCGTATCCATAAATCTCGAATCCGAGCGATTCTGATGTATCTAGAATCTGGTCGTATAGAAATATAGCGCTGTCTGATTGGCGCAGGATGCCTGGTGCTGATTTCAGGTTATCTAGAAGCGTATCCCGATCTTCTGCTAGCTTTTGAGGAGCCTCGATGAGCAGCGTGTTGTAGCCTCGGGATTTGAGTTCCGGTAGCAAGGATTTGATATAGGCTTTCTGGGCCACGGACTCATGGTTTTCAGCAATTATTAGGATGCGGTTGTCTGGTTGTTCCCTCTCTACGATGGCAGGCGCGGAAAAGGGCGGCTCGGCTGCTCCAAGCGCTAAAGCGGTGGTTGCGGCGAGGTAAGCGTAAAAGAGTTTGTTCATGAGATTTATATGGAAGGGCGGACCATCGGAAGACTCGCGATACGGGGCGTAGCCTCAGGAGCAGCGATCTCGAGATCGTTTGAGCGTTTTCAGTTTCGCTCGCGAGTCCGGCGTTTTGAGGGTGAGCGAGTTCTCTGTATCTAGGATATAGGTACAGAGAACCGCTTGATTTTATTCGCTTGGCGGCGTTTGAAGCCCTCGCTGAGGACTTCAAGCACTCACGCAGTGGCGTAGCTTGCTTTGCTGAATCCGACTTTGGCCATTTCGGCGAGCGTTTCCTCAGTAGACCAAGTGGCGTTCGCCAGCATCTTGTAGTTGGTGAGTGCGGCAGCCATGCCGTCCATTCCCGGGAGGATGGCGGCGGCAGTGGCGTCCCAGGCGACGGCAACTTCGAAGCCGTTTTCGAGCAGGTCCCGCATGTGGCTTTCGACGCATACGTTGGCCGACATCCCCGCGAGAATCACTTTGTCGATATGGCGTTTGCGGAGCTGCAAGACGAGGTCGTTGTTCTGGGGTCCGTAAACTTTATGCGGGTTGGCGAAGATGGTTTTTCCGTCTTCGAGCAAAGGTTTGAATTCAGGCATCCAATCCGCGCCGCTTCCCTCGAACCCCACTAGGCTCAAGGGGCCTGAACGGTCAAACATGTTGATGTCGTGCATGAGCTTCTCGACGGCTCCTTCGAACTTCCAGCCGTGGTCGGTCGGATAGTAGTAACGGGGGGAGACGAAGACTTCCATCCCGCAACCTTTTGCGGTTTCAAGAAGGGCTTGCATGTTGGCGACAGTGTTGTTCTTGGTCACCGATTCGCCGACCACACCCCAGGCGACGCCGTCGGGGCTGAGAAAGTCGATTTGCGGATCGATAAGCAAGAGCGCTGTACGATCGTCGATAGTTACGGTAGTATTTGGTAGTCCCATTTGTGTTACACTTTCTGCTTTTTTTTTGGTTAGGCTTGGCCGCCGAAGCGGACAAAATCGTCTAGATCGAGATACTCGAAGAGCGTACTTACGTCGGGGCGCGCTGGTTCGAGCGCTTGGGAAAACGCTGCAAACCAGGCCCGAGCTTCAGGGCTGAGTCCGGGCAGCGTCTCGAGCCACTGGCTCCAGGCTTGAATCTGGAAGGCTTGCATGGGGCGATGGGTGTTGGCTTGCACCCATTGGAGAATAGCCCAGTCGCCGGAGCCATCGCTTACCTTGTCGAGAAAGGCTTCGGGGCTGATCCCGGTGAGGTCGAAAAACTGCTGGTCAAGCAAGCTCTCAGCTCCGTATACATAGACTCCGAGCTTGCCAGTTGCAGCTGCCCTTGCCTTGTCGATCAGGCGAGGTAGGTGGACGAATCCGCCGAGTCGGACTCTGGGGCTGCGTGGCGCGGCCTGAGTGAGATCGATCTTGTTGCTCTTTAGTGACGTGTTCATGACTGTCTTTCGTTGATTCGTTCTTGGGTCAGAGACGGCGTTCAGACGCGTCGATCGGCCGGTCGTTGATCGAGGCGAAGCGGCGGGCCATCAGGCCGTCTTCGTTAAACTCCCAGTTCTCGTTGCCGTAGGAGCGGTACCACTGTCCTGAATCGTCGTGCCATTCATACTCGAAACGGACGGCGATTCGGTTGTCGGTGTAGGCCCAGAGTTCCTTCTTCAACTTGTAGTCGAGCTCTTTGTCCCACTTGCGGGTTAGGAATTCCACGATGGCCTCTCGGCCGCGGACGAACTCGGCGCGATTCCGCCATTCGGAATCGACGGTGTAGGCGAGGGATACCTTTTGGGGATCGCGCGTATTCCACGCGTCCTCGGCGGCTTGGACCTTTGCCATAGCGGAATCCTTGTCGAACGGTGGTAGTGGCGGACGTGATACGTCTATAGTATTGGATGGTTGTGTCATAGGTGGCTTTGTTTCGCGTGAGCATCGTGCGATGCGTCGCATTCGATTTATTTGCTAAGATTATTGTTAGCCATTATCGCTAAGGACGGCGTTGGCTTTTGCGCTGCACCTTTCGCAGCAGACGTGGTCAGCCTGAGCTATCTTGCGGTAGTTGATGCGATCTGCTTGGCTTTTGAACCGGTAGGTGATTTCGCGCTGCCGCTTGCTGATGAGGAAAGCTTGCGCGGTCAAAAAGGCGTTGCTCCTGATGTGAGGATGTAGTGGCGGGACTGTTACGCGGGTTGTTGCATGTTCCGTGGTCATTTTATTTTCTCCTCCCATTTTCGTTCGCGAATCAGTGATGGTGGTGATTTTCGCTAGGCGTGAATGGCTCTACTTTGGCTTCGCCAGAAGCATTGCGGATCTTTTCCACTGCTTCCGCTGTAGGCCAAATGGTATTCGCAATCATGCGGTAGTTGACGTATGCCGCTTGAAATCCGTCGAGGTCGCCCACGATTGCGGCACCTGTAGCATCGGGAACGACGGCGACTTCGAAGCCTTGCTCCATGAGCTCGCGGAGATGCGACTCAGTGCAAAGGTTCGCGGACATTCCTCCTAGAATCACTTTCTTGATACCGCGCTTGCGAAGTTGAAGTACGAGATCGTTTGATTCTGGACCGTAAACCTTGTGAGGGCTGGTAACTAGGGTGCTCTTGTCGTTGATATAAGGCTTGTAGCGTTCCAGCCAATCGGCCCCGGAGCCCTCGACGCCATCGCTTACGAGCGGGCCCTCACGATCGAACATCCCGATCTTGTGCATGAGCGTTTCCAGCGTTCCTTCGTGTTCCCAAGCGTGGTCATGCGGGTAGTAGTAGTGCGGCGAGATGGCAACGAGCATGCCGCGTTCTTTCGCGGCCGCGAACAACTGTTCAATGTGTTCGACGGTATTGTTCTCTGTAACGTTCTGGCCTACGACGCCCCAGGTGACTCCATCCGGGCTGAGAAAGTCGTTCTGTGGGTCGGTGATGACCAAAGCAGTGTCGAATAGGTTAACCTCCAACCCAGGGTCGGGAAGCTGGGCGAAGGAGATCCGAGTGGATGCTAGACCTAAAAGAATCGCGAAGATTGTATATAGTTGTTTCATGACATGTAATCGTTGTGTGTTTTGCTTATATGGTTGTGGCTAAAAATGGATTGCTTCGCTACGGAACATTTTTGCTTTCGCTTGACGCGCGTTCCCTTCCGGCTACCCAAGTGGCCAGCTGCTCGAAATCGCAGTTGGTCTCCCAGACTTTGCGGAGGAATTCTGCTGGATGCAGGTCGTTACGCCTTAGGAAATCTCTGTCGCAGTAAGATGGATACATTGTATTGCTGCCGAGCGTCCCTGTTAATTTGTGCTTTGCCTTCAGACTAACACGTGTCAATTCTGGACTGAGATTCGACTCTGGGGAAGGGTACAAGCACGTCTTCGATTCGAGTCTTTGGTGTTCGCCCAAACCGCTTTGAACATCAAAGTAGTAAGCCCTTCGAATATCTTGAATGAGGGCGATCGCAGTGAAGTCCGGTTCTCTCCATCGTTCGAATTCCTCCGCGTAGTCGACCAGTTCCTTGCTCCGGCTACCTATCGACTTGAGAAAGCGGATTTCGATTTCGTTGAAGAAAAAGTCGGGGTCTCGAAACCCTTGTGAATAGAGATCCACTGCTTTTGTCCAAATTTCTTGGAGCCGTTTGTGATAGTTGTAGTGTCGCATTTTTGTCTTTCCCTTCGAAGGAGAGAAACGCGTGCCTGCCTCGTAGAGGGGGAGCGGAATCTATGATCTTTCCAATTCCTGGATGCGGGCCTGAAGTCCCTCGACGATCGAGCCGATTTCGTTCCTCGTATATCTCGGTGTGATGTATTGCGGGCAGTTCCAATCGAAGGAAACAACGTCGATCACGAACAATCGCTCGGCCCGTCCCAACGTGGCGCTACTTACTTTTTTTACCATATCGATCGGCGCAGCTTTCGTGTTGAAAACTTGTGCCGTACCCAGAACCTTGAGACGGGTGCGCGAAGGGTAGTCTATCAAGAAGAGCGAGACTCGGTTGTTGCGGGAAAGGTTGCCGGTGCTGACGAGCTGCCTATTTCCTTTGTAATCCGCGAACGTGAGCTGAGTCGGTTTGACTATTTTAAGAAACCCAACAGGGCCTCCTCGATGTTGGATGTAAGGCCAGCTGTCCTCGTTGACGGTGGCCATGTAGAAGGAATCCCGGCTTTGGATAAACTCTTGCTCCCTTGAACCGAGAGGGTCAATGGATGAACCTTCTCCTACTTTCTGGTGCCGGCCATAGTATGTTTCTTGCGCCTCTTTGACGGACGGCGTAAGAGCGATTTCCATGAACTTTCTAGCCATTTTTTACGATTGTTTGCGCGGCAGGAGCGAGTTGGACGCTCCTGCCGCGATTGGTTGGATATCAGGTTGGAATCTGAGTTTCGCTTAAGCGTTCTGGCAGGCGCAGTCTTCTACAGCGGGGAAATCGTTTTCCGTCTGAGCGAGGCGATTGAAGTAGTTAGTGTAGATGTTTACCGCCACGTTGGCCGTTACTTCCGCGATTTCCTCATCGGAAACGCCCGCCCGTTTGACTGTTGCGAATGTGTCGTCATCCACAGCGCCACGAGTTTCTACAATTGCTTGCGCAAGATTGAGGATCGCCTGTTCCTTGGCATCTGGAGAAACTCCTTTCCGTGCATCGGCAAGTTCCTCGGTCGGAATCTTGAGCGATCCTCCAATCAGGGCGTGGGCTCGCAGGCAGTACTCGCACTGGTTGGACTCCGCGAGGAGCAGCGCGATTTTCTCGCGGGTTGTTGGGCGTAGCGACCCTTTCGATACGGCTCCGCTCAGAGCAAGATAGCCCTCTAGTGCAGCGACGCTATTTCCCAGGGCTTTCACCATATTCGGCACAAGTCCCAGTTTTGCCTGCACGGCCTTATAGAGAGACGCGGTGCTCGGTGTAGCCGCTTGTTCTTCGATTAGCTTTATTCTATTCATTTTTACTTTATATATTATGGTTGAATTGTTTTTTCGTATGGTAATTAAGATGCGATATTGCCCAGAACTCGTGTCAGGAACTCCTTCAGGTAGAACTTTCTTTGTTCGCGGCTGATCATCGAAACCGGGGATATGTGGTGGTTTTCTATTGGCCTCCTGAGAATCTTGCCGCTGACGGAGTGCGCGGGGCTCTCTATTTTGCTGTCGCTGGCTAGCGGCTCTCGAGCCGTTTTAGCAGTCAGTCTCATAGCGAGCCTAGCAGGGTTGCTCCGCAGTCGACTTGCCGAAGAGTGAAGAGAATCTGCTCTCAGGATTGAGCATCAGAGCCAGCGGGACCATGTAGGCGTAGTGGCGAACGAGCGTTATGACGGGAAGTACCTTGTTGAGGTCCCATCCGGCGATGCCAGCCCCAAGGAGAGGTAACATAAAGAACCAGACAATGAGGACCGTTTGGGCAGTCGTGTACGCAAAGGCGCGAAACCATTCCGGGCCGAAGAGCGAAGGTCTTAGCGCTGCGTAGATGACGGACAGGGCAATGCCGTTTCCGTAATGCACGGGGAGTCCGCCGAGGAGTCCGAAGCCAAGTTTGCTTCCGATAAGCCCGGGGATGTCCCACCATGTTCCGGTCATGAAGAAGCCGGATATGTCGAAAAGAATCGTGCCAAGGATTCCGGCGACGATTGAGTTGATCCAATTTATTTTCATATTTGTATTAGGTTTATGGTTACGTAGAATCTTGTGGTTAAAGTTGGTCTCGAATTTCCTCCGCGGGTGGGTGGTCGAGAGGCGTGTTCGCCAGGTTGTTAAGTAGGGATGTGAAGTGCACCTGGGCGACTGCAGCTACGAGCTCCACAATGGTTCGTTCGTCGCGGATATGCTGTCGTAAGGCTTCGAGTTCGCTTTCCTTCAGGTGCCCGTGCTTGCTTATCAGCTGACGGGCAAACTTAAGGGCAGAGTCGTGTAGTGGGAAATCGGATAGCCCGCAGCGGGCGCGCTTAATTTCTTCGTCGCTAATCCCGAGGGATTTTGCCTTCGAGGTCGCTGCCGAAACGTCGTAGGAGCTGCTGGTCAGTTCGCCGATCGCCAGTAGGATCTTGGCCTGGAGTTCCTGCGAGAGACTGCACCTGTCTAAGGAATTACCAAAGACGAGGTACGCCTCCAGCATGAGCGGAGCGTTCGCGAGAACGCCTAGAAAGCCTTCCAGGCTGCGAGCCCCTGCGTTCAGGTTCTGAAGCTCGAGACGCAAGGGAGCAGGAAGCGTCTCTAAGCGTGCGGCATTTATTTTAGGTTCGTTTTCGAACATGCCACCCAATAAACATTGAGTGTGCCAACTTCTCTTTTAAATTGCGTAAGTAATTGGATATTAGGAAAATAAGAATATATAATGTCTAGTAGTGACGAATTGAAATTACGAGTAACACGAAATAATGAGTTGTTAATACACGAAATTTCGTGATGGTGGGAGCGATGGAAGGCGTAATTGCAAAGGGGTTGGAGGAGTTGGCGGACCTATTGTTGAAGCTGCCGCAGGAACACAGCTGCCAGAGGCTTTTGGCGATGGCCGTAAGGGAGATTGCCAAGTGGGAAGACGTCGCCCTAGTGCGGGTCTGGCAATTGAGGGAAGGGGATATATGTGATCGCTGCTCCTTGGCGGAGGAGTGCCAAACGCGGGTCAAGTGCATGCACTTGGTTGCCAGTAGCGGTCGGTCCTTCGTTGACAAGCAAGTGGTTTGGGATCGCCTCGATGGGCGTTTTGCCCGCTTTCCAATTGGGGTTCGGAAAGTAGGACACGTAGCAAAGACCGGTGACCCTGTAACAATAAACTTGAAGGATGATCGCGGGTGGGTGGTCGATCCCAAGTGGGCGATAGACGAGGGGGTGAAGGGAATAAATGCCCAGCCACTGCTTTTTCACGGAGAGATCTTGGGCGTATTGGGAATCTTCACACGTCGAGAGATCGACCAGGACTTAGCCCGCTTCCAAAGAATGGTCGCGGACCATCTAGCGATGGCGATAGCTAACGCCGAGGCTTTCGAGAAGATTCGCGACCTTCATAGCAAGCTGGAGTTGGAAAATGAATACCTGCGAACGGAGGTTGAAGAGATTCGCAACTTCGGCGAAATCGTGGGACGCAGCGAGCCAGTGCAGCAAATCGTATCGAAAATTGAGCTGGTGGCTCGCACGGATGCCAGCGTGCTGGTTACCGGCGAGTCGGGCACGGGCAAGGAGCTTATCGCTCGAGAGGTCCACAGGCGGAGTCAGCGTAAGGACAAGCCAATGATTCGGGTGAATTGTGCGGGGATTCCCGCCAGCTTGTTCGAGAGCGAATTGTTCGGCCACGCTAAGGGCGCGTTTACTGGGGCATTGCGCGATCGGCCGGGGCGCTTCGAGGCGGCTGCGGGAGGAACGCTCTTCCTCGACGAGGTCGGAGAGATGCCGTTCGATCTACAAGCCAAGCTGCTCCGCGTGCTTCAAGAGGGGCAATATGAAAGGGTTGGCGAGGACCGGACTCGTCACGTGGACGTAAGGATTATCGCTGCGACGAATCGCAATCTGAAATCTGAGGTCGAGGAGAAGCGTTTCCGGGAAGACTTATTCTACCGTTTGAACGTGTTTCCGATTGAGGCGCCTCCGTTGCGACATCGTCAGGAAGATATCCCCGCCCTCGTAGCGCACTTCGTCAGGCACCTGTCGAAGCGGCACGGAATGAAGGCCCCCAGCGTACCGAAAGCGCAACTACAAGCGCTGGCTAACTACAGCTGGCCTGGCAATGTCCGGGAACTTCAGAATCAAGTGGAGCGGGCTTTGATTACGTGTGGAGGCAAGAGCCTCCGTTTTGAGGTATCGGGAGCAGGGCGCGCCGGAGGGGCGAACTCAGCTGGAATCGATTCCGATGCGGAGATATTGAACGAGGTCCAGATGGTCGACCTGCAGCGACGCAACATCTTGAAGGCATTGAAGCAATTGGATGGACGAGTTTACGGAGACGATGGCGCTGCTGCTATGCTTGGGCTAAAGCCGAGCACTTTGGCGTCCAGAATGAAGAAGCTCGGAATAGAGCTGAGAGCGAAGCGGCGACCGTGGGACGAGTGGTTCAACTGTATCCAGGACAGCGTAGCGTGAACTGGATACAGATGCGATAAGCTCACCATAAGGTGTAGCGTATCGTTCCGAAGGTTTGCGGACTCGTTTGCCCTTCGGACTGCCGACTCCGTCGTGTGACGCTAACGGCAAGGCGACCGAACTTCATCGTACGCTCCAGTCCGAACTCTAATTCCGAGACAATGCTCGACTTCCTTACGCTGTCGTACCCAGCGGGGAGAGGGCCGTTGAGCGCGCGGTCCCTGCCTACGTGTGCCGCAGTGGCCCGAGAGAAGTACCGGGTGGACGCGTGCTCCGAACGGTTAGGGCCTTTTCCCAGGCTAGCAACTAGTCCGATCTTTAGATTAGTATTGGCCATCCCCAAGGTGGCTTGCTGCGAGCTCGACAGGGTGAATCGGTAGTCGCTGGCAACTCGTCTCCTGTAGATTCGACTTTCCCGTTCGAGGGTTAGGTCGATTGCGATTTCGTTCCCTATCTGATGATCCCAGCCCCGTGGCTCCTCGCTGCTTATCAGTTTGTGAAACGAACGCTGCAAATCTCCAGCCAGCGAGTTTGGACCGAACGTTCCAGCGGTGATTGCCACCATTTTTCTCTGCTCCGTCGAGGTTTGCTCCTGGGAGAAGCGTACGTAGCTCCAGCCTGCATACGGGCGGTCGTTTGGAATATAGCGAGTCTCTGACAGGTCGGATGGCGTATATATCTTCTGGCCGATCGCGACACTTGTGGTTTTGGAAACGTACTGGCTATTGAAGCCGAGAATTCCGGGGGTTGGTGGGTGGTGAACCTCCTCGCCAGAATATTCGGTAGCATAAGAAGGATACGCGCGTACCCATTTGGATATGACGATCTCCAAGCCGGAGGTGTAATTTTCATCCGTTCCCGCAACTGCGTCGTTTTGCACTTCGACTGATACGAGCTTACCTTGGGATGCAATTAAAGGCATCCGCCCTAGTGATGCTAGGCAAAGGGCGAGTAAGAGATATGCCGACTTCATCGCTAGAAATGAGTTAGGCCGTTTGCGCTTTGCGGTATCCAAGCTCTTGCCCGAAGGCTTCGCGGAGTTTGTTTCTTGCGCGGGACATATGGCTGAGGACGGTGCCGCGCGGCATTCCCATTTTCTTGCCGATCTCAATAGCCGTGTAGCCTTCGAGTACGTTCAGTTGGATGGCGGTGCGTTCGGCTTGTGAAAGCATCGAGAGCGTAAGGTCCAGGTCCAAGCCGTATCCGGGCGTTTCGCTGCGAGAAGGTTCTGGAGCGTTCTCCAGCGAGCTGAAGCTGACGACTCGATTGCGTCTTACTTGATCGATAAACGTGTTTTTGATCGTTCGGAAGAGTATGTTTTTTCCTTCTACTTGACCGTATTTCCGGGAGAGCTTCATCCATGCAGATTGGGCGATGTCCTCAGCGTCAGCCTTGTTCCTCGTGAGGGACAAGGCGAAGCGGGTTCCCTCGTGGAGGAGCTCTTTGTCTGTGTGGTTGGCGCGAGTTGGTTTGCTTTTGTTCATGTTTCTCAGGTGGCGTTGGTTTTTCGTGATTTCCTCCGTTTTTTTCGGAGGAAGTGATTGCCCTCCCATAAACATGCGATGCGCCATATTGGACGATAGTCTCGTAAGTTGTTGCAAGACAGTAGCTAAAGATTCCTTATCGAATATCTAAATGACACGAAATATCGTGATAATCGATTTGCTGTGGATTAAGGACACGAAATATCGAGGCGTGGACTGGCGCACCTTCGATACCTGTTTTGCTCGAGATCTAGCGAGACAGAGCAGCGTACGAGCGTTCCCACCGGGCTTAGTCTCCCGGCTGCTAGGACTTTACCAAACGAAAGACGGCAGCCCTCAGATGAGAGCTGCCGTCACGTTTTAGATGTATCCAAAAGATGGATTAACTCGACTCCCGTCCCATGCGTTTCTTGGAGAGTATTCGGAACCCGATGAGTGCGAATGCTCCCAGAAATCCGATGTATTGAGTGGAATCAGGCACTTGCTCGACGGATATGCGCGCGATCTGGTCGCCTGCGAACAGATTGCTCGACAGGTTCGTTCCGGTGGCAAGGGGCCTACCGGAGAAGTTGTCCAGTCCCTCTTGGCCTAGGAGGGAAATAGAGCTGTTAATTGTATCGGTGCTGAAGCCCCCGAGCGCAGAAAGCGGAGCACCGAGGAAATCGTTTTCCTCCGTTCCAGCGTCCCATATGTCGGAACCGAACAGGTTGATTTCGAATCCATCCTGGAACTCCCCGAAAATATCGAAGAGTTCGAATTGGCTTGGCGACGGGTTGCCGAAAAAAATGTCGTTCGAGGGAACCAGCATCATGGCAAAACTCAGGTATCGATTGAGGGACGAATCCAGGTCGATCGTGAAAGATTGGGATTCGCCCGGCGCGAACAGGACGCCTGGCGGAGCGCCGCTTCCATCCTGAAAGAGGACGTGTGACTTGCTGCCGGAAACCTCAGAGATATTGGATACGAGGCCACTTGGATCTCCTGTTTCGGCGAGCGCTTCGATGCTGTCGGGGGCAGAAAGGCCTGCATCGAACGTATCGTAAGACCCGTCGTGGAATCCGAAAAACACGGGCGTGAACCAGAGCCCGTCGGGCTGGCTCACGTTCTCGACGTGTACTCTTACCGTTATGGCATGAGCGCTGATTCCGACCAATGTGATTGCGATAGTGAAGCCGCGGGTAGCGGCACGCTTAAGATAGTTTAACTGTGTATTCATTATTACATTTATGAGATGAGTTGTTTCGACCGATCTATGTAGGAGAGCATTTTTGCCCGGCGCCGCCTTTCCATACGGATAAGGAGTCTCGTCGGCTCAAATAAAAACAAAAAAGTTTTAACCGGAGCATTTGCGCCCCGTCCAATGAAAGAAGAAGGCTGTTATGCAGCCTTTTGGAGACTGATACGTTCTGTAGTGCATCTAAAACTACAGTACAAATGAAGAAGAGAACTATAATCTATTTGGCCCTAGCTATAGCAGCAGGACATGGTAATTTATTCGCGGAGCAATACTCTACGAAGCTATCCAGAGGACCGAAGTTAACTGAAGGAAACACCGCGAGCGATGCGCTCCCTCGTTATTCAGGTTCGCCAGCGTATGCCCGTCAGTACTCGGAGATAGTAGCGAAGGGCAAGGGGCGTCAGCCTTACAAGGCCGTCGAGGACAACCGAATACCCAGAGGCGGCCCACTTCGAAAGGAACGGCATCTGGCACGAACGAACGGAAGCAGCGGGAATCCAAAAGCGCGCTCCCTTTGGATGCGCTAGAACCCGTTTAAACAATTATGAAACAGACATTACTTGTAATAAATGCTAGCGCACGATCGACTCGTTCGCTCTCTCGCCGGCTAACTCAGCGTTTTACTGACGCTTGGCTTTCGCGACTACCGAATAGCAAAATTATTCATCGTGATCTAGCGGCGAGTCCTCCACCTCACGTAACTGAGGATTGGATTGCAGCTGTCTTTACGGCGCCCGAAGAGCGAACGGACGAGATGAAGCGAATCCTGGCATGGTCCGACGAGGCGATTGCTCAGTTAGATGCGGCTGGCATAATAGTTATCGGTGTCCCGATGTATAATTATGGTATGCCGAGTTCCCTGAAAGCATGGTTCGACCAAGTTATTCGCGTTGGCAAGACTTTCACTTTCGATCTAGCGAGAGGAGACTATCCTTTGGAGCCGATCATGAGCGGGAAGAAGCTCGTCGTTTTAAGCTCGCGTGGAGAGTTCGGTTTTGGGCCGGGAGGAATCCGAGAGAAAGTGAATCATTTAGATCCGCACATCGCAACCTGCGCTCACTACATCGGAGTTTCAAGCGATGATATTCAAACGATTTCCATTGAATATCAGGAATTTGGTGACGAAAGGCACCGTCAATCTTGCGAGGATGCCGAGAGTCAAATTGATGATCTTGTGTTCGACCTAACGTGTAGTAGTCAGCATCTACGCTGACCGATCGTGCTGTCTGCTCATGTAAAGTTGTCAGACTGTTTCAAGTACGCGGTCTGCCTGGTTGAGTTGCCCGACCTTTTCGTTCCAATGTTACTTGCCGTTTTGCCATGCCTGTCATGGCGTTCTGCCGTAAAACACATTTCCTTTGTAGGTGTGAGCGTGATTGTAGCTGTGCACCCATAGGTCCGGGTTCTTTTCACTTTCGCCAAAGATCGTGCTCGGGTGTTAGACATTAGAAACAGTCCTCAAGGTAATCTTCTATCTCTTTTTTAGAAAAGTACCACTTGTAGTATTTATCGCGTTTAACCCTTCGTGCCGGAAGGTCGCCCCTTTCAACGCGTCTAATAGCAGTGCGCCGGCTTATCTTTAGTAGCTCGGCGGTTTGTGTTAGGTCAATTAGGTCTCCATCGGAATTTGGAGACAGTGCTATCGTACTCATTATCCTAATCGCCTCATCCATCTTTTCATGGAGCTCTAGAATCTGCCTCTGTAAATCGACTAAGTCTAACGGCGGAAGCGGTTGAGAGCCCTCAGGACAGGGATGCTCTTCATTCGCATCGAAACGATCCTCATTGGTGTTAGACGACGTTTTGTCGTGTTCAGGGTTTTTGTTATATTCATGCTTGTCTGCCATGAATATTCTGCTGGAGCTTTAAGGGTTTAGCGGAAGTGGTTGGAGGCATTTATTTTGGTTAGTAGAAAATCTCATAACGTGCATTAGCTCGCTGTAGATGGTGTCTAATCGATGCATCTTTTTCTATGAAACCAAAACAACCCTGACGATTTGCGTCAGGGTTGTTGGGATAGGTTAAAAGTTTTAGTTACGATGCATCTTGGCCTGAGCCAAAAAGAATCGAGAGGGTTTTATGTATCTCTCTCAATTGCTCCGTATCGTGATTTTGGATCTGGTCCAACTCGCCATCGATGAGTGCTTGAGCAAATCCAGCGAGGCTTTCGAGCTTCTCGTAGGCGATCTGCTTTTTGACCTTTCGAATCTGACTATTCAGTTCCTTTAGCTTTTTATCTGGGTCTTTTTTCATGTTATTTCTTTGTTTTGTATTGTCGTGCTACGTTTTCGTAGTACCAAAAGATTTGGTTGATGCAGTGGTAAGTAGTCGATTCGGGTTGCGTCATAATTTCGTGGAGGAACTTGATCCGCTTCCGCATTAGTCGCCGTGATGCGATGTAGGCAGACTGGTCGATTTTGGCCTTAAGTTGCGATCGCTGCTCTTCTAAATTCTTCTCTCGCTCCTCAAGGGTTTTTAGGTCATTGGTCATAATAGGTTATATGACGTGAATTACCAAATCTCCAAATCTAGAGGGTTTATAGGCCTATTGCTGGATTGATCCTGTCCATGCTCCTTCTTGGGTATAGAATCAGACATGTTATCTTTAGCGGGAGTGAGAAATTCTAGGTCGACTAGCAATTGAGCTTGCTCTCGCAGTTCTTCAAGGAGGCTGATCGCCTCCGAAAACCCTCTATTCCGTGTTTCTGTGCGTGGATCGGAGAGATGTAGTTCCAAGCGGGAAAGCTCAGCACCGAGTGTTGTCAGCTTCTCGGAAAACTGCTGTTTGATACGCTTTTGTTTCTTATCAGTGGTGGTTTCGATGTCGCTGACATTAGGTCCATCAAGGGTTTGCATCTTATCCCATCGAATCAACATGACATCGACTGATTGTTTAGTGTCGTGAATCGCCTTTTGGGCGTCCCGCTCAACCAAAAAGTAGCCTCGAAGGGCCGTGAGATTGTTGAAAGCATGCGAAAGTCCCAGGTGCGCTCTGTTCAACTCGGTTAAAACGACCTCGGCATCCGTTCGCTTGCTGTAAGTCGAGGGTTTTTCGACTATTGAAGTGGTTTTGGAATTGTCCTGCAGCTCTTCTTCAGCGATAGCGTCTGGTGATCGTTGTTCGGTTTCTGCAGGAAGGTCTTCCGAGGTCTCAAGTTGGTAACCCGTTCGCAACAGGTCTTTCAGGTCGGCCAAGAGATCTAGGGTTTCTACGTTCCTCGCGATGATGTCCCGTCTGCCTTGGACGTCATTATGCAACAATACAGGTGCCAATTTCGCTGCTTCTTTCAGCCTAAGTCGAATCTGAGTGAGTAGCTTCGATGCTCCTACTTCAGGGTTACCTTTGGAGTTCTGCTCCTCGACATTACCACTTTTGATAGTATCATGGAGGTCCTCACAAGTGCCTGAATTTGAAGTCTCGTTGATTGCCTTTTGCAGATTTTCCAAGCGCATACTCGAATCAGCAAAGGTGTCTGCCACAATAGGACTTCCTGGATACAAGGTTAGAAGACTGTTGGTTTCCGCTATGGCTGCCCTCAAGTCCTCCAATGCAGATTCAACCCAATTCTGCGAGCGGTCGGTTGAGGTCTTTTTAGACTTCAAACGCTTCAGCTTCTTGTTGCCTGAAACCCCGTGACTGAAGATTCTATTTGCGTGTTCGATAGGGATCGGCGGAGTTGTAGAGGTAATCGTGGTTTTGTCAGTTTCCTCCTCCACGGGTTGGACCGAATGAAAACGACTCGAACTTAGCTGGCCTGGGACAGTCGATAGGGTTTTCTCCGTAGACCTTCCAATTTCCTCCGACTCAACGGCCCTAACGCTTGGTATCTTCTTTGACTCAAGATCGCTTCGCCCAGGATCGATCTTTGCGATAGTTGCATCAACGCAGAGGGTTCTGGCTTCCTTGTGCTGCTTGAGTTCGGCGATCTTTTCCCGAATTTCGATCGCATCTAAAACCAGCTCATTGTGCTTACGGATGGTATTGTTGAGTTCGATTCTAGCTCCCGATTCGAGCCCGTTGCCTTGATGACATTGGCGGCGTAGGTCGAGGCCGCTCTCGCGATAGGAGCGGTGTTCGTATTCTAGGGTTTTGTTTAAACCGTGTTTTCCAAGCACGTGATTTAGGACGCGGCTAAGTTCTATTTTCCATTCTTTGAGTTCCATTGCGAAGGTGTTACGGTCCAGCAGTATGTTGAGTCTCGTACCTGGCTGGACTCCCTGATCGTACTCGTAGTTTGGAACCAAAAGATGAGCGTGAGGGTTTCCTTCCTTGTCGTGAATTGCGACCCAGACGAGAGTGTTGTACTTGTTTGAAAGGTACTCTGCGAAAGCCCATGTGACTTCTTTTAAGGAGCCATCGATGGTTTGCAGCTCGAGAGGCAGTTCGATCACAAGGTCTCGACCGAGGCACGAGTCCTTTCTTTTTTCCGATTTTTCGAATTCCTTGAGTGTCTGTTCAAGGGTTGTTCCCTCGGCGAGTTTGCCGACCATGCCAGAGGCGAGTATTTCGGAGGCTTTTGATTTTAAATAATAGTAGGACCGACCCGTACGGCTGTCCTTCAGATTTTTCGCGAATCGGTAAGCGATGAGCCCTGCATAGGATTTACCTCGCGATCGTGTCTGTCGATGGGCCCGTAGGTAGGTTCGCCTTATCGTCTTTCCGTCTATTACGAGTTGTCTGTGTTTTCTTTTCGCCATGGTTTATTTTTATGGCGGTTTTCTGCGGATCTCCAAATTTGGTGTCGCAGACGGTTTTAGTGTAAGAGCGAGTGGTTCCTAGCGATTCCGCGGTGATAGGGTTTGCGCGAGACGAATTGATTCGGGCTGGACGGGGATTTGACCTGATTTCGGATGAAAAATCTGGTCCACTCGGCTACCGAGAGTTCGGATCGCATGTCGATCGATTGAGGAACTCTCATTTCGGACACTTATCCACTAGCGGAAACCTCGGTTTTTCTAGGATATTTTTGGTTTCCCATCACTACCCAACACTAATTGCGCAAGGAAAGGATATGACCATCAATTCCGATCTCGATTTCGGAGGTACTGTGAGAACAGACCTAGGGCTGTCGGATATACCCAATTGGGAGATTACTCAACGCGCGCTCAGACGAAGAGTTGCGGTTGTGATTTGGGGACTTCGAAACTTCTTTTTCGGGGGAGGGATCCCAAGTAGATGAGTATTGTTTTTTTTGAAACCGGGAAATAGTGGATTTCTTTAATGGGCTTCGATGATTTTTTGCAGCTTAGGGTAACCGTATGCGGCGCCTCCGGTTTGGACGTTGAGGTTGTCCAAAATATTGGCTTTGCCTTGACCGTGAGTGTGACCACAAAGCACAGTTAGGGTTTTGTCGGGATTCGTTTCCATGATCTCGAAGAGGACGGCGCCCATGGCGTGGCTAGTGAAGTGAGGAAGGAAGTCGTCGCCCGATATCTGGCCTTCGTGCCAGCAAGCTTCCTTGAAGGGAGGCACGTGGGTAAGGAAGATGACGCTTTGGTACTTCTGGAAAGCTTGGGCGAGGGTCGACTTCGCTTCGGCTGCGGCTTGGTCGCCGAGCGCGGCGAGCTTCGCGAATCGTTCCGCTGCGCCGAGTCCTTTGAGTTCTTCGATCAAGCGGAAGTCGTTTAGCTCGATGGTACTTTTGTCCGTGCTTCCGAGCCTGCCGTCGGCCCAGCCGTCGTGCCCGACGAGGGCGGTGGTGGGAGTGAGCTCCACCACGCCGCAGCGGGTCAGGTAGCGCATTTTTTTGGAGTCTTCGGAAAGCTGCTGGGCCTCGGCTTTTACGCGGTCGATGGAACTGCCGTAGAAGTCGTGGTTTCCGAGCACGAAATAGATCGGCTTGTCGATCAGGTGTTCGAGATCCTCGAGGTAGCCGACGAAGGAGTTCGCGGTTCCGGTGTCGCCTCCGACGAGTACGATATCCGGCTTTTCGATACGGATGCGTTTGCAGAGCTTTTGAACGCGGTCGAAGGATTTGACGAACTCGAGGTGCAGGTCGGTGAGCCAAGCGATGCGCTTGGGTTTGGTAGAATTGGGAGAAGTCATGGTTTGAAGAGTTGCTTAATGCCAGAAGAGCGGTGGAAGGTTCATTTGGTCCGGCAGACCACTGGATCCGTTGCAGGGGAATCAGATGCTGCCAAAGAAAAAGAGGAAAGTTGGCAAAGGAGAAAAAGAAATTGGGGCGCTCGGCCTCGAGTGGCCGGGAATTGGATGTTGGAAAGAAGGCAGAGTTCTCAGACTCCGCCTTCTGGCGTTTTTTAATTAGATACTGGTTACGATTGGACGACGGATTCTGCCGGAAAGGATGACTGCGCGCATCGTGGTTCGATGTTCAGGGTTGTTGGCATCGGCCATGGGGATACGTCCCAGTTTTGGGCCACGTTGTAGCAATGCATGTCTTCGAAACGTTCGTATCCTGCGGCTCCGGTATCGTGGCCGAAGGCGTGAACGTACGGGCGAGTCTCCTGGACGCGGCACCTTAGGGTGAGGCAACCCAGGTTGTCGTCGGGAGTGGACTCGTCGAGGACTCCGAAAGGAGGAACGTGCGTGGCGAGGATGTCCAAGTCCTCAGGAATGGAGTTGGCGAGGGCCTCGACGTCGTCGAGGGTCTGCAAGCCGAAGCGCCTATTGTCCTGCCAGGAAAAGAAGGAGGCTCCGAAAATTTTAAAACCTTCGACTTCGACGAGCTTGCCGTTCAGCAGTGTGGCCTCCTTGAGCTTTCCGCTTCTGTTGGCCTGGTCGAGGAGAACTGGGTCGTCGTTTTCGCCGGGGATGAAAAACTTGTGTCGGAACTGTTGATTGGCGAACCACTCGTTGAGCTTTTCCAAATCGGGATCTTGTTCGCCCTTTGAGTAGAAGTCGCCGCAGTGGATTAGGATATCGCCTCCGAATACGAAGGGGACGTTCATGCGATGGGTGTTTGAGATGAAGGTAACGTGCATTGTCTGTTTGGGTGGTATCGAAAATTTGGTGATGCTTCAGCGGGTCAGTTCTCGTCGAAGACGACGTCGTGGAACTTGACGCGAATTGGCAGCGAATGGTCTTTCAGGAATAACTCGAAGATCCCGTCGAAGTCGGGGTTGCGAACTTCTTTGCCTCTTTCTTCTGCCATGAGGTAGATGTAATTCCGGATGTGGACCTTCGCTTCGGGCAGAAACCCGTCCATGGCAAGGATCAGGGCGGTTTCGTATTCGACGGCTGCCGTGTCGCCGCATGCGTCGTAGGCTTCGCGAATGGTCCAGTCTGCCTCTTCGACCCGGTTCTGCCTCCCGAGCGCGAAGGCGAGGTGGGTGTAGGATCGTGGAGACTTTGGATCGATGCTAAGATGCAAGCGCGTCAAGGACTCGAGGAGCGGCCACGCTCCGGCTAGCCATGCTCTGTGCATGAAATAGTAACTCAAGCCCGGGTTGCCGGCGCGAATGGCTTTTGCGATGGGTTCGGAATCTTCGTTCGTCAGCTGTCGCTTGGCTCTTAGCTGAAGGACTTCGTTCAGGTCGATTTTATGGATGTCTTTCATAGGATTGGATATATGGAAAGGCCCCGAGCGTCGGAGACGTCGGGGCCTATTGGGTTTGTTTTCGCTTCTGTCGTTCGCTGAAACGGGCCAATGCATCGGAGGGGCCGGCCGAAGGGCGGTTCCGAGATGGCTTCCGTCGCGCTGGCTCAAGTGCTGCAGTGGAAAGCCGGTTACGCTTTCCCCGTGCCTTCGGTGTCCGACTGGATTCCGTTGTCCTTGAGGAAGGCGTAGTAGGCTTTTCCGAATTCGGTAAAGCTGGCTTTGTCGTCGCCGCTCTCGGAGGCGAGGAGCCGATGCATGGCGAAGTAGAGCTGCGTTTGGTCGTGTTGGCCGAAGGTACCGCAGACGACTGCCATTTCCTTCATGTAGCGGGAAGCGGATGGGCAACGCTCGTAGCCGAGTTTGAGCAGGTCGTCGGACTCCTGCTGGCGGTCGAGATGGGCGTAGGCGAATGCGAGGTAGATGTAGGGACGTGGCGATTGCGGAGCACTCAGGTTGTGTTCCCGAACGCAGCTTTCCAGCAGCAGCCAGTTTTCCGTTTCGCAGGCTTCCCGCATCAGGGCGAAGCTCGCGGCCTCGTCGCCGGCCTCGATCTGTTTCCCGAGTTTGGAGAGTTGCTTTTCGCTGAGCCGCTTTCTGCGGCGGCGTGAGCTGCCTTGCTGGGCTTGTTCCTTCGATGGTTTCAAGGGTTTTGTTCTCCGCTTTTTGAAAGGCATGTTCTGACCTCTTTGGGGTCGAATCGAACCAGTCTGCCGATCTTGATATAGGGAACCCTCTTTTCCGCCTGCATCTTCCTCAGCCAGCGAAGCGAGGGGCGCGAGGCCTCGTCGAAGAGGATTTCGAGTAACGTTATCCCGTCCACTAGTTTGGTTGGTTCTCCATCTTTCATGATGCGGACCTTTCCTCTTTAAGGTTTTCGAGGGTTTTGCTTCCACCCCCTAAATCCATAGTGAGCTCGACGAGTGGGCCGACTTTACCAGAATCCATGCAGTAGTAGCGTTGCAGTTCGAAAGAGATCAGAATATTTATTCGATTTGCTGAACCATCCTCGCAAGCGGAGTTTCCCGCGTAGAGCGAGTCGGTGGTCGGACTTAATTCGAATGCGTCTCCAACTTTGTTAAGTACGATTAGCGTCGATTGGGATGTCGAATTCGGTGTCATTTTAACAATTAGTGATTTTTTATTACTTTTTAGATGCATCTAGATGAACGAAGATGCGTACTCAGGAAGTGGATACAAATTGGTCTGGACTGACGTGCCGCCATTCGCTGAGTTTGCTTCATGAAAACGATAACGAATTTTGCAGTGTCCCTCGAAAAATCGGAAAAGGCTCTCGCCAGTATGGATCTGGAAAAGGTTTTTCGAAGGGTTTTTCCCCGTTACCTAAGACACTATAAGGCGAGCGTTCAGCAGGATCGGGCGGGCACAGACTACTACGTCGTGACGGAAACGGTGACGGTTCAGGTCGATATGAAGGTGCTGTCTCGCGATCCCGGCTGGAAGTCGGGCTGGAGCTCGTGCCTGCCGATCGAGCTCTGGTCGGTCAAGGACCGCTGGATCTGCGGATACGATGGAAACGCGGATTTCGTTTTGTGGGTTTACCGCGATTCGAATCGAGTCGTGCTCGCTCGTCGTAAGGAGTTGCGTGACTACGTCAACCTACGCCGACTGGAATGGATGTTCTTTCTAAAGGAATACGAAAGCCAGACGCGTAGCTGGAACGGAACGATCTACACCTCCAGCTTCGTTTGGCTTCCCTTTTTCGTGGTGGCGAAACAGGGTTTTTTCTACCAGTACAAGGTTGCGTGAGACCTATGCCAGGATCTATCCTTTACGAGGATCATCACCAAAACGAAAAGGTGAGGGGGGTAGGTCCTCACTTTGTGGAAGCGAACGGGGGGATCTCGGTGATGTTTCTGGAAAGTATGGAAGTTCGGCACGCTTTGGTTCCTGTTGTTTCGCTATCGATACAGTAATGTTCGCTAGACCGTGCGGACTATATAAACCGACATCATCATTCGAAAAATACGCGACAATGAAGCCAGGGTACGGCGGAACGCCGCGGACCTGGCTTCGTTTTCAGACCGTTTTTATGTAGTAACCTCGCAGAAATTCCATCGCTAGGCGCTCTTGACGGAAAAAAATCCTCCGTGGCGTCGAAATGCAGGTACGCTCGTCTTTGTATGGCTTCCAGCTGCCGGCTTACCCTTTCATCAAGGAAGCGAGGTCGACTGACGACTATTGGTGAATTGCCCGATTGGAAAAAGTATTTCAGTTCAACGGTTTGGTCCTCGTACGCGGTCATCTGGGCCTGCAAGAATAGTGGACTGTGCATTAGCCGTATCTGTTCTTCCTCGTCCGGCCAATCGCAGAATGGAAACGTCAAAATGCAGTAGCCTTGATCGTAGGTGATGTAATTCTTCGGTATAGGTTTCTTATTCCTCCAATATACGAACTTAAATCCTTGAATTTTATCAAGGAACCGGCCGCAGAGACGAGTAACTTCCAGCGGGTCCGTCGCCTCCACAAGACCTTCGCTTATTACATTGAAGGAGTTGTAGGCTTTTGCGAGCTCTCGCAAGTGCACTTCGTTTCGATAATTTAGGCCGTGTAAGTGCATAAACCCTCTCGTTTTATCCACTTCTGAGACCTGTAATTCAGCCTTTGCCAATATCAACTCGATTGGCGTAGGGATCCATATGGACTTACTTTTCATCTATGGTCCTCCTGATTCACGGCCGAGGGTTTATGACCCGCTTCGCCGTTTCGATTCGTTTTGTATCCTCTGCTGAACTCAAGAGAGGATTGTGTTGTGCATAAGTTTTCATGTTTCCTTTTTGATAAGGGTTTCCAGGGCCTCCAGAAGCAGAGGCTTGCGGACGTATGTTATGCGCCTCTTTAGTCAGATTCAAAATCCGACGATTGAGCTCGTGCCGGCGTTTTTTTTCGACCGTGAACGATTGATTCCCTGTTAACTGCTACTCGGCTGCGCCCCGATATCGTCTATGAAACAACCCTGTGAGATTTTTCCTTGTAGGACTCTATCCTTGTCCACCCGAGGGCGGCGAAACCAATCGTTTGGCTCACTGACGGGAGATGTCGTCAACTCTACCTGTCTATCAGTTACTGGTGTTCTCCAATTAGCTGCTCGAAGAGCTCAGGGTTTTTGATGATTGCTAGGATCTCATTTTTCATCTCTTTGCGGGATTCCCTAGCTGCTTTTAGTCGGTCGATCTCGAATTAAATCCGGCTGCGTTGGAGTACGAGGAAATCGATTTCTTTCTGGCAGCCCTCGACCGACTTCAGGTCCATGGTTTTGAGCGAGGTATGGATTAGGTCGTTGCGTTCTTTGGTGAGTTTGCGGACGCGGTCCATCCATTCAGTTTTCGCTTCGTCCTTGAGTGGGATACGATAGTTGAACCCGACTTTCAGGTGGTTGGATTGATCGTTCGCTTGGCTCGGAACCAAATCTGGTACGACCTCCTCGAGGAATCGCGTCGAAATAACGCCCCAGGGTTTGTTGTTCAGTCTGGGGTTGCTCCGCGGAATCGAGGGTTAACTCGAAATTGGATCTGGAAACCAGGTCTTTCAAGAGCAGCTCCATAAGCTTGAATCGCATGACATTGCGACCTATCTCCTGGCAGAGTTTGTCCCGAGCTTTTTTGCGAGTCGTTTGGCGCAGAGGGTTTGTTCACTTGAGGAGGTGATTTATTCTTCAGTGAAATCATCGTTGGTCAGGGGGGCGATTTAAATTGTTTCATCGTTCCTACTTTGGGCACAAGTTGAAGCGTTTCTTGTTCTTTTTCAGTGCGGACGTCACGGAGTTCGATGAGTTGCTTGGATTCGGGATTCTTTGCTAGAGTGAGGTAAACTTCAGCTCGGCAGATCCGTATTAGAATGCATGTCTACTTTCGGCTTTCCAACTCTGGTCGAGAGGGTTCTTCGTTTTTCCCTTCCGCGTGCGAAATCGCTTAAGCTTGCCTGTATTTTGGTGGTCTTGGCGACTGGATCGCTATCGGGGGAGAGTCTCCAAAAGGGCCCTGTCTATTTCTATGATCGCTACGGTTCGCAGAAATCGAGCAAGGCGGTTTTGGGGTACAAGATCTACACCCCATTCAAGAGTACCCATGTACCGATCGATCAACCGTGTTTGCTTCGCAAGTACAGCAAGGACGGAGTTCGGCTTGAGGTCTTGTTCTCTGATCCTGGGCTTGAGGCTCTGTGGGTACGTATCTCGCTCCAAAACAAGTTCACCGACGAGAGCCTAGCTGCGGCGCTAGCTGCCTATGGTAACGGCTGGAAGCGGGTACGGTCGGACTCCACTGTGGGGTTGGAGATCCCTATCTTGTACGCGAAAACAATCTTCCAAAGCGAGGAAGGCAGGCTCGCCTACTTCTTCGCGACGACCAAGCAGCTGATGATCTACTCGACTGACGCTATCGATGCGTCGAAGGCATTCCATCAGAGGCGAGCGGAAGAGCAGGCGAAGGTGCCGGTGTTTTAATTCATAACGATTTGGAGGACCATTAGACGGTTCGCCGTACCTGATGTTGCTAGTTTAAAGCATTCTGGCAATCAAACGATCTATCGATTGGGAATCTATGCCTCCGTTTGGAAGGTCCTCTGTTACGATTAGAATGCCATTGGGGCCAGTTCCTTCAGAGGTTGGCAAGATTCCGTTTTCGCGGTACCACGCTTTTTTACCTTCCCATCGCTGGGCATAAGATGGATCTGAAAGCATGCCACAGTGCTCCCAGTAGTAGGTGATGCCTAGATCATCGTCGTCTATCGTGAAGTCGGGGTATTTGGTCGTCCCTCCAAGTTCGAGTGGCAGCTCGTACTGATAGTTGATACCTTTGCTGTGCAGCATGTTGGCGATGATTACCTCTGACTTGGATCTTACAGCTTCACCCCTGCTAGTGATATGGATGAGCCGACTCTCTAAAAACTGACTCGTATAGCGAATCTCAATTGGGTCGGGAGATCGGAACAGATTGGTGAGGCGGGAGGCTGATGATGAAAACCGTTTTGAGCTTAGTTTTTGAATGTCGCTGGCAGTGCCTTGATGCAGGACGACGACCCGTTTCTTTTGTCGCGTGAGTGCAGTATAGATCAGTTCCCTGGTTAGAAGTAGGGGCGACTTGGGAAGTACTAGGAATACGATTCCGAACTCACTCCCTTGTGCTCTATGGACAGTTAGTGCGTAAGCTAGATCAATACTAGCGTTCCCTTCTTCGCTGAAGTCCGATGCTGAGAATTTGAAAACCTGTTTGGGTTGGGTCGAGAATTCAACTTCTAGGTCCTTGGGATCCCAATACTTCTTTTTGGTTCGGCGATGCCCCACTACCATACCGATTTCTCCGTTTGCGAGGTAGCCATTCGAGCTTGGCTCGGGGTAGATTCGTTTTTTGTAGAAAGGCGAATTGCGATTGTTGATGACTTTGTCGCCATAGATTATCTGAGAGTCACCCATTGGCCTTGGAATGCTGAGTTTCCACTTTGGCGTTCTAGCGACCTGGATCTGTATTCCTTTGTAGCGAGAGTGAATAAATCGGTTTACTTGTTCTGTACCCCATGGCTGTTGGCGTACTGGACTGAGGATTTGCCACGCTTCTGCATTCTCTCCTGCACCCGTTTTTCCGTCCCACCCAACATTAAACCAAGCAGATCCTTTTGCATCGATAACGCCACCAAGACTTGCTGAGAATGATCTCCATTCTTCTTCATCGGGCTCGAAGCCTAGGTTTTCAGCCAGTACGCTTGGAAGAAGGCTCTCAAGTTCGTCTGGAGTATCCCATTGTATGAACTTTATGTAGTCGCTCTCTCTCTGGCCTGATAGGATTTCAAACACTTGGTCTTCGCCAGGTTCGCTGCTCTGGCCTCCGAACCATGCAGCCAGCTGTAGGTCTTCTCTGTTCCCAGCCCCTTGTCGTCTTGGAACGGTCAATTCAGCGTACGCCTTTGAAACTCTTGGAAACTGATTGCTGATGTCTTCTGGAGCGAGTTCGGCTACAATATCGACGAAAGGTCTGCCTGCTCCAATGGGTGGAAGCTGATTGGGGTCGCCGACGAAGATTAGACGATGGACTCCCGAGATTGCTTCGAGAAGTGCGGCCATCATCTCTTCTGTGAACATCGAACATTCATCAACTATGACAGTCCGGCCGACGTTCTTTCCCGGCTCCCCTGTTGTTTGGTATCGCTGAGTTTCAGGCAGGTAGCGCTTGGAGGAGCTCAAAAATTGTGCGAGAGTATATGCTTTGTAATTAGAGATTCCTGCTTTCTTGGTCACGTCCTCCATGCGCACTCTGGCCTTGCCAGTAGGAGCCAAGAGTAAGATTCCACCTTCGCTTACTTCAGGCCTATGACAGAGGATTGAGAGCAAGGTTGTTTTTCCTGTTCCGGCTGGGCCAATCAATACGCTAAATCGTGAAGATGCCAATTCGGCAAGTGCTGATGCTTTTTCTTCTCGGGCTCTTGCTTCGAGTTGTCGCTCTTTAGCCTGTTCTGGAAGCTCGCCTAGCTTCCGGTTCAATTCTTCAGCCCAATCGACAGAAAGCGTGTGGCGATTGGCATCCTTTCGTTTGAGAATAGTGCTGCGAATACGATCTCCATAAGTGGCGTATCTGTTTAGTTGATACGCTTGTTTTCCGTTGGCCATTTTGATGATTCGAATTTCACCGTCGAAATGCTCCTCTTCAGTAACAGCTAGAAGATCTGAAGTAACTGGAGTTACCTCTTCTGAGCGGTTGTCATCCAGTTTTCTTAAAGAGACAATTAAGTCGTCCTTGGGCTTTAAGGTATCTCCCTTTGTCGAAGCGCTTTCCAGCTCCCTTATAACCAAGGCACGCAGTCGACGACCATCTACGGCAGTTTTGATGTTTGTCGGTTCGGTCTGCGGAAATTTATCCCGAACTAAATTGGTCGGAAAAAGGCCTCGATCTACTGTACCGATTTCAATGGGCGATGCCGTGAGCCGTGCTGATTCGTAAATAAGGTAAGGATTGCGGAGATAGTCGTTATCCTGAACTTCAATGCCTTTCTGGCGTCGATTTTCGGGGATTGCAATAATGTCGGCTTGTTCCCTCGTTAGATCGATCCTGCTGAGCAGTTGAAGAAACTTCCTTCGCTCATCGGGCATCTTTTTCCAGGACTTCGCGATTGTGTCGTCGATACAGTTTGCGAGGTCTTGTGGCAGTTCATTGATCGGATCATCAAGAACGGATTCCCAAATTGACCATGGATTCTCGGAGTCAGCAGCCTTTTCCGATATATGTTGAGCCATGAAATACCCCATCCTGATCCCTGTTGAAGCCAGCAATGCACCCATTCCAGGGAAGGGACCGCGTTTTTTCCAAAGCCTGCCGAGCTCATTATCTATCCACTCTTCCTGCTTGCGGATAGATATGTTGAAGAGCTCGCTTGCTCGTGCGAGAGCAGCTTTGCATGATAGCAACGAACTAATCGCTGAGTCGTGGCTCACCAGTTCTGTGGCATATGAAAACTCTTCAAATCGATCTTCCGGAGCATAGGCCACTACCTCTGCGGGGTCGAAGTTCCGTCCTTCATCGCATTTTTCAAGAGCTTCGTGATAGGGTAGCAAGAAGCCATCAAACTGGTTGGGCCTAATTGAGTGAACTACCATACGCTCCCAAAGTAGGCTTCGAATCTTACCGGAAGGATCGCCTTTGTAGTTGTATTCTGTTAACCCCTTGATTGCATTCACGCGACCAACACCTACGATAACTCGGCGTCCAGTGTCCTCTGCTAGAGGAACTTGTTTCGCGTAGAAGAATACTAGGGACTCTTTTGGCTGGATGTGCTTCCAAAAGCAATCTAGTATAGCGTGGTGATTGCGGTAATCCTGTACCCAGCCCGTGTTGAAAGGAAGGCTAGGTTCGTAGGATTCGTCGACACTAGATAGTGGGAATTCGTCGATCAGCCCTTTGTTTCCGTTTTGTGGATCGCCGAAAATGAATTTCTTCATCATCCAGCGAAACGGTAGCGCAGCTGCAGCATAAGCTGGAAAATGAAGGTTTGTAGGAGCGAAGTGTGCGTGGGTTTTCGGCGAGGTTTTGCTGTATGGGTGTTCATGTGTTCGCTTGAATGCGAAATCAGCCATGAACGTACCTCTCTCTTTCGTACACGGAGGGAAACTAGCGGGATCCATGCTTTGGATGGAACGCCCTGACAGAGCTTGTTCATCGCTATCGCTTTTGTTGTCAGCGATATTTCGTAGCTTTAGGCACGATGTGTTGCGACTTGGGCATTTGCAGACTGTTCCGTTCCATCCGCTATCATGCCAAGGCACGCGAATCGAAAGGTGACGTAGAGGGAAGTCGAACATGCAGAGAGTTGGTTTATGGATGCGTGTGAATGCTAGGAATACAATTTGTTTAGAATCGTTTGGGTGATTTCGAACTTCATCGTGCCAGGGAT
This sequence comes from Pelagicoccus sp. SDUM812005, assembly GCF_031127875.1. Classification (GTDB taxonomy): domain Bacteria; phylum Verrucomicrobiota; class Verrucomicrobiia; order Opitutales; family Opitutaceae; genus Pelagicoccus. The sequence goes on from NZ_JARXIA010000014.1 coordinate 73,159, forward strand.
GTTTAGCATTGTACTTCCGTGGGCGTGAGCGTTGCGGGTCCTGGGGAGAGATTTCGAAAGTGGGCCGAAGTAGTCGTGGTCTTTGTCTTGTTCTTCGATTGTGAAGTCGGACTCTTCGTATTCGATGAATTCCAGATCTTCGCTACGCAGTTTTTCGATATGCTCAAAATCTCGCCTCGCTTTCGCGTTCATCTCTACTTGATGCCACCAGATCCTAAAGTCTTCGTTTACAACTAGTTTCTCGTCATGCACGTACCGGAGTAAAGGGCCTAAGGTTAAGTCACCGAATCGGTTTCGGTAGTTGTTCCCCTTTTTTGCTTTGTCGTAAGCGGGGATAATCGGATCTAGCTTTTCGCGGAGGCCTAGTTCGAGAGCGGAGAGCAGTTGTCGTTCTGCGACTGGGTAAAAGCGATAGACGAACCAAGCGTAGAGGTTGAGGTTCTTGGCTGTTTCGAATTGGACTTGGATTCTCTCGGGGATAGCGTCGATCAGTTTGAATTGATCGATACTTTGGATACGTTTCTCGAGAAGTCTTTGGTTCTCTGCACTCAAGCAGTTTTGATCTGAAATTCCTCTTCTAAACAATTCCTCGCGTGGGTCTGGGAGTGCCAACGATTCGAGAGTTCGAAGTTTTTCAGCAGGGCTTAGGTCTTTGAGGGACATCTCTTTTAGGTTAATCGAGCATGCTTAGCCATGGGCGGGTTTCGCTTTGGAAGCTTGCGATCATCGCTTTGGCGAAGGCTGAGTACTCTGCGTCGGGGGCTCGGAGGGCTTTGAGATCGCGTAGGGAGTCTTCCACGCTGTTTTCAGCTGAGGAGTCTTGGTCGAGGGCGTGGTTAAATTCTCGGTCGATGCGTGCTACCAAATCTTTGATTCTTTGGTAAAGCCCTTGTCTTGCGTCTTTGATGTCGCGCTCGTTGAGGTGATACAGGTCGATGCTTGCCTTGGCTCGCTTGTGGCCCGTGGGGTTCTTTTCTTCTTTGAACCGCTCGATTGCGGAGCCGTCGTCTTGAAAGTCGATTAGTACGACGTCAGTGGGCTTGCAAGGATCTATGAGGGTAGGGCGTTCTTGTCTGCAAAGTTGATCGTATCCAATTGTTGGATCGCTGATTCTTTGATCTTCGTTCTCGAGAGGGAAGCTGTCTCCTTTTCCAAGGACTTCGCCGTTTTCTCGATCGGTGCGGTGGCAATTGCAGTAGGTGCAGGCTAGGCGGTAGTTCTCGCCTTTGAATGCGAGCCAGTAGTAGCCGCCGTGGTCTGTGCCTTTGACGCGTCCTTTGGGGCGGAAGTGGTCAACGTGACGATCTGATCGGTTCTCCTTGGACTCGCAATACCAGCACTTCTTGTGAGAACGATCTTCGAGAGCGGTTATCAACCTGGGATCCCGCCAGACTCTGGCGTTTTGGGTCATGTAGCTAGATCGTTGTTCTGAATTAGCGAACGTGCAGAGCGTCTGAGTCTTTGCTTGTGCGTCATCGACCCAATCGGCATCCAGGTCTAGCTGAGATTGGTCGATGTAGATCATTCTTGGTTTTTAATCCTTTCGATGATTCGTGCTGCGAATTCTCGGCGACGTTCAAAGTCTGCCGGGGAGACTGCATTGCCCTTTATGGCATTCTTCGCCTCAAAATCGGCCATGGCTCGGGAGAAGATTTTGAAATATTCGTCGCGGACGACGTTGGTGAAGTCTAGATCCCCGATGAGTGTATTAATCTTTTCGATGCGCCGAAGAATCTGCTCTCTTGTTTTTCGCGGAGTTTCGGTGGCAAGAGAATCTAAGCTGCATTGGCTTAGAACATCTGAATGCACCTTCCTGTCTCGCTGCTCGAGCTCGTTGACGAGTTGGCGTTTCTCATCGAGGAGGTCTTGGGTGGGGCGGTCGAGGGCGGAGCGGAAGCCGAACATCTCGCTGGTGAGGATGCCTTCGAAGCCCATTCCTTTGGGTGAGCGATGGGGAGTCTCGGCGTAGCATTGATCCGTATGCTCGTTGCGCTTGAGGATTTGGATTTGCTCCTTTTCCAGACCGGAAATGACGAGCGGGTCGTGGGTCGCCATGATGATATGGCGGGTGCCTTTGGTGTTCTTGGCGTTGTCTTCGGTACCCACGATCTCGCGGAGCATGTCGAGGTATTCGGTGCCCCAATGTGGGTTCAAGTGAGTGTCGGGTTCGTCTAGGAGGATGAGGGATTCTTCCTCTTTGGTGAAACGGAGGAGACCGAGGACCATGAGGAGTTGCTGCTCGCCTTCGCTGAGTTCTCGGAATGTGAGCTCTCCGTCGTAGCTGCGGATTCTGACCTTTATTTGGACGTCGTGGATGACTTCGGATAGGTCGGCGCTTTCAAGGGCGGCGAAGAAGTCAGACTGAGAGTCGTAGTCTTCGGCGAGTTCATGGAGTCGGTTGACATCTTTTAGGTACAGGTAGAGGAACTGTTCCGTCTTTGATTTTTTGATACTCAACGGCACCCGTTGGTCTAGGTGCATGGGAGCTAGGGAAAGATTGAACAATCGGTCGAGGAAACGCCTTACTAGGCCTTTTGCTCCCCAAAGGTGAGCGTCCTTCTTTTTTCCGGTGGCCCAAGTAGGGCGTTTCATGACGAAGAGCACCGACTCTAGACCTTCGATTCGAAGGTGCTTTTTTAGAAAGTCTGAAACGCGTTGGTCATGCTGGGCGAAGAAGGCAATGAGAGCGTATTTGGCGTGATGATTCTCGGCGCAGAAGAACTTGCGGAGGGCTTTGAGTTCTCGGACGTTTGAAGCGTCGTCACTGATGATCTTCTCGTAGTACTTACGCTGATGAGTGAAGAAATGGTCACTCAGTCTTCGACTCGGTCCTGAGTAGTATCCGAAAACGTAGGACGGAAGGTAGTTGATGAGTTTTGGGGCGGGAGGCTCCGCTCCTAGTTCGAAGGTTTCTTCCTCGATCTTGAAGGAGACTGACTTGGCGAAGGTGCCACCGGATGGATTGTTTTCTACGGTGACTCTTGCTCCCCGGCTATGGTAGACGACTTTGTAGCTGAAGGGAGTGACTTGTTTTAGGTCGAGGTCGCGGAAGATTAAAACGAGAGCTTCGAAGAGATTGGACTTGCCGGTACCGTTCCAGCCGATGACGACGGTGATCAGGCTTTGGGCGTCGAAGTCGACCTCGAAATTGCTGAGGTTCTTGAATCCGTCGACTTTGAGGTAGTCCAGTTTCATTGCTTGCTTAGCTCGCTTTCGCTAGTCGAAGCTTCGGGTTCTGTTCATCGGAACGGTCCTCGAGGATAGACTTGCTGTCGATTGCTTTTTTGAGGTCAGCGTAGAATTCTTCTACCTCATCCGGTTTGTATCCAGAAAGCGAAAACAAGTCGTTTGGACTCAGGTCTGAGTTTGCTTTGGAGAGGGCTTCCTCAAGCTGGATTTTCATGAGTTTTTTGTTTCTGGCCTTTTTCGTGACTCGCTTTGTCGCTCTCTTTTTTTGGGGAGCATTTGCTTGGTCTTCTTTGATCTTTTCAATGAGTTTGCTGGCGGGTTCGTCATCGGGATCTTGCGGTACAAGTCTACCGCTGAATGCTCTCGAAAGTACTCGCTGAATTAATTGAGTAGTCTCATTTAATGAGCTACTCATTTCTGCTTCGCATTTTTCGATTGTTTCTAGTGCACGTCGGACCTTTTGGGATATTACTTTCTGTTCCTCAACTGGCGGTATGCAGATTTGAAACGCCTTTAATTCGGGAAAGTAGATGGTGGTGTGGGTTGTCCCTTTGCCGAAATTTCTAATATCGTCGCCTTCTGCCATCAGGGCGTACTGTAGGAATTCCGGTTCGAGTGCGTCAGAACATATCCAGTTGGCAAAATCTTGGCTAGTTGCCATGGGTTTGCCCATCTTAGTCACATAGCCGACTGAGGCAGTTCTAGATAGGCATACGGTTCCCTCTGGGAGTAATCTCGAAGCGCTGTTGGCCAAGCCTAGCTCGTTTGTGTATTGGTTAGTTGCTAGGATGGTTTTACCATGTCCATCTCGTGCGTCCTTAATTCCTATCCAAGGAATATCTCCTCCCCACCATTCGGGGTGGCTGCGGGATGGTGTATGACCTGATTCCATCCGCGCTACTTTTAGAAGTGGAACCCACTTCCAACCTGGGGGGGCAGGCCGCTCTTTCTTACCAACTGCAATAGCCGCTCTACCGTCGATCACGGCGTCAGATGCTGATCTGCCGCTCTTTGATTGTTGGAATGTAACGTTCTCAATCGTGTTCTCTATCGGTTCGATGTCTGGGTTTTGCTGACGCCACTTCTTGGTGAGGTCGCCTCGGAAGGCGGCTGCGAGGACGCTTTGCCTGTATTGGTCGAGCAATGACGGTACTTCGTCCAAGGCTTCGCGTGCGGTGTTGATTCGCCCTTCGCACGCTTCCAGCTTTTTGACGATTCGCTTTTGCTCGTTAGCGGGTGGAAGCTCTATCTCGTATGAGCGTACATCTGCAGATTTTACTGCTGGATACAGTGCCCCTTGGACCAAGGAAACCATCGAATCGACGAAACGAGTCGATTTTACATGAGAAAAAAGCCACGCTGGCTCTGTTGCGGTTGATCTTAAAACATCGAACCCTGTAGAGCCTATAGAATTATCAAGAGTGTCTGGGACAATAGCGACTGCATTTAGGTTTGGTCTTGTCATCGAGACGAGAACGTCGCCAGCCTTGAGGTGTTGGCGCGCACGGCTTGGTGCCTGAGACGCAGTCAGCTCCTTTGGAGCGACAATCCTTTTGCTCTGGTTGTCGATACTCGCGATATCGACATATACGAAATCGGAGTCTGGAGGACCTTTTGAGATTGGTTCTGTGATTTTTCGAAGTGGGACTTTCATCCAGCCCTTTGGCAACTTGCTCATGCTCCTAGCTCCTCCTGAAGGGCTTTGATTTCATCGGATGCGGTTTGGAGTCGCTCGAGGATGGCGGCAGCTAACTCGTCAGGCTCTGGGAGTTCGTCACTGCTGCTGGAGCTTTCGTCGCGGAGCCAGGATAAGTCTAGGTTCTCGTTGCGGTCGGCGATTTCTTGGCGGGTGAACTTGCGGAAGCGGCCTGTATCGCCTTGGTCAATACGCTTGCTGGTGCCGTTTGGTTTTTTGCCGTAGGCTTTTTCGAAGTCAGCGAAGTGTTGTTCGGTAAGGGGAGTGCGTTTGCCGAACTTGGGCATATTGCTCCGCATGTCGTAGACCCAAACGTTTTTGGTGCCGCCGGTTTCTTCTTTGTGGCGTTGGAAGAAGAGGACGTTGGTCTTAACGCCTTGGGCGTAGAAGATGCCGGTGGGGAGGCGGAGGATGGTGTGCAGGTTACACTTGTCCATGAGGTCGCGACGGATCTTGGCGCCGGTGTTGTCTTCGAAGAGGACGTTGTCGGGCAAGACGACAGCGGCGCGTCCGCCGGGTTTGTTGGCGGAGGGGAGACGCAGGCTGCGGTAGATGTGCTGTAGGAAAGCGAGCTGTTTGTTGGAAGTGTCGAAGGTGAAGTCGTCGCGAGTGGGGGTGCCTCCGCCTTTTTTGGTGCCGAAGGGTGGGTTGGTGAGGACGAGGTCCGCATTGGCGAGTTTCTTACCGTCTTCGGAAAGGGTGTCGCCGAGGAAAATGTCGCTATGAATGTCGTGCAGGAGGGCATTCATGAGAGCGAGGCGGTGGGTGCTGGGGACCAGCTCCATGCCGTAGAAGGCTTGCTTCTTCTGGAACTCTTGGAGCTCGGGCGAGAGTTCGAAGAGTTGGTCGGTCTTTTCCTTGATGTAGTGGTCAGCGGCGACCAGGAAGCCGAGGGTGCCTGCGGCGGGGTCGTGGATGACTTCGCCCGGCTGTGGCTGCATGAGGCGTACCATGGAGTCGATGAGGGAGCGGGGCGTGAAGTATTGGCCAGCTCCGGACTTGGACTCTTCCGCGTTTTTCTGGAGGAGACCTTCGTAGAGGTCGCCGAGACCTTCTTGGCGGGCGGAGTACCAGTCGAGCCCGTCGATGGCGCTTACCAAGGTGTGCAGGTGGCGCGGCTGGCGGAGGGAGGTTTGGGCGTTGGTGAAAATGGCGGCGACGCGAGTGTTTTTCGAGTTGCCCAGCTCGAGGAGGAGTTTGCGGTAGTGGTCGAAGAGGGGCTTGCCGTCTTTTTCGGCGAGGGTTGGCCAGCGGTATTCTACGGGGATGTGGGTGTTTCCTTTGGGCGTCTCCTCTGCCATCTTGAGGAAGAGCAGGTAGGTGAGCTCGGTGACGTAGGCGGAGTACTGTACGCCGTCGTCGCGGAGGATATTGCAGAGATTCCAGAGTTTTTGGACTATGTCGAATGTGGTCTTGGAGAGAGCGTTGCTGAGGGAGGCCATTTATTTGTGTTTGCGATAAAGGGAGTTAGGCGACGTCGTCATTCCAGATTGCAGAGTGCAGATCTGAGAGGAGTCGGTCGAGTTTGCCGGAAAAGGATTTGTTGATGACGTTGAAGCCGCCAGCGGAGGCGAAAGCGCCTGACTGGAGACTGTCTTGGTCAACGAGGGTTTGTTTCTTGATCTGATTCACGATGCGATCAAGCCAACGTCTTTGATTTTGCGTCCACTGAAATTCAGTGGAGGAGCGAAGCTTTTGGGCGGCGCGTTCGACGCGCTCCTCGAAGGGGATTAGCGGGGAGCCGAGGGCCTGGGAGCGGATATAGCCGATGAGGGTGGCGGCGCAGTCCTGGTGCTTGACCTCTCGCCAGGCGGGGCGGAGCTGGGTCTCGCTGAAACCTTCGTCGGCGAGGGCGAGGAGGAGCTGCTTGAGGGCTTTGCGGTCGAGACTGGCAGGTGCGGTGAGGACGAGGCGCAGGGCTTCGTTGGTGGACTTGTGTTCGTCGATCCAGTGGTTGAAGCGATCGAGGTAATCGGCGGGCTTTTCGCGTCCGTCTCCGTAGCCTCGCTCGACGCTTAGGATCTCGTCGGTGTGCTCGGAGATCATGAGGGGCGGGCGAGGGCCTTTCTTGGCGACTTTGGCTAGCCAGTCCGCGAGGTCTTCGCGCTCGGCGAAGATGGCGCTCGCGGCGGAGGGGGAAGTGGCAATGGCGGAGGTGAGGGTATCCGCATTATAGGGAGGGAAGCGGGACTCTAGCTCTTCGTTGCGGCCAGCGAGTCGCGAGCCGAGGCGGCGAATGCGTACGACCAGCTCGCGGTGGAAGGCTTCGGCGGACGAGGCGTTTTCGGCAGCGAGAGCTTCGTCCATCCAGCCGACGATTTGCGGGATGGATGCTTTGGGACGCTGGACAACGGGCCGCATGGTGCTGACGTCTTCCAAGGCGTCGTAGATATCGACCGCGTCGAAGATTTCGAAGGACTGCTTGTGCTCGCCCTCGCCGAAGAGGTCGCGGCAAAGGCGTGTGGCGCGTCCGAGCATCTGCTCGTAGAGGATGCGGCTCTTGACGCGGCGTACGAAAACGAGGCGGGTGATGGAGGGGATATCGACGCCAGTGGTGAGTAGGTCTACGGTGACCGCAATTTTTGGATACACCTCGTTTTTGAAGCGTTTGTAGACGGTGGAGTCTCCCGCGACTGCGGTGCCGGTAATCTTGGCTACGAGGGTGTCGGGCTGCGGGCCGTATTGCTTGCGAATCGCTTTCTTTAGCTCGGTGACGAAAATGTCTGCGTGGGAATCGGTGGCGCAGAAGACGAGGGTTTTGCCTGGCTCGCTCGGGTCGAAGTATTCGGGGCTAGCGAGTTCCTCGCAGATGGTCGTGTTGAACGGTCTGGTGATGACTTGCTTGTTGAACTCGTCGACGCCTTTGAGGACTTCGTCTGGGGCGGTGACGAGGTCCATCTCTCCGGTCTTGGGGTCGTAGAACTGGATCTTTTCGCCCTTGCGCCATTTGATGCCGTGCTTGGCAAGCGCGGTGGTGAAGCGGTAGGGCGGCTCGTGGTCGCAGAGGTAACCGTCGGTGACGGCTTCACGGTAAGAGTAGGTGTAGACAGGGCGACCGAAAATGCTGGTGGTGTGGGCGGCAGGTGTCGCCGTGAGGCCGATCTTGACGGCGTGGAAGTGCTCGATGACGCGACGGTATTTGGAGATGAAGTCGGCTTCGGAGCGGAACACCATTTCGTGCTCGTCCATCTCGCGGTCCAGATTGTATCCACGATGGCATTCGTCGATGATGATGCAGTCATATTGGTCGACAGGGGGAGGTGGGTCGTCGCTGAGAAGGGTAACGCGCTGTACCATGCTCTGGACGGTGGCGATGTGGACTTTGGTCTCGGGCTCGATGGTGCGTTCCCCGAGTTCGGCCACGTTGTACATGTCGGTGAACGTTTGTAGGGATTCCAGCTTGATGTTGGCGAAGCCGTCGTCGTGGGCTTGCTCACCAAGCTTTTCGCGGTCGACAAGAAAGAGGATGCGGCGAAAACGACGGTAGCGAATGAGTCGGTAGATGAGAGAAACGGCTGTGCGTGTCTTGCCGGTGCCGGTGGCCATGGCAAGGAGGAGTTCCCGCTGGCCTCGGACAATGCATTTCTCGATCTCTGAAATGGCTTTGATCTGGTAGTCGCGGAGTCCGGGGAGATCGTCGACTGGGGTGTTCGAGAGGTCTTCGTTGGCTTCGGCAATATCTTGCTTGAGGTCGGCTATGAGGCCTTCGGGGCTGCGCCAGCCGTCTATGGCGCAGGGAGATACGGTCTCGTCGCGAAGGTCTTGGAAGTGGATGCCACTCTTCTCTTCAAGTTGTTTGAGGTAGGGGCGTCCGTTCGATGCGAAGGCGAAGGGGACTTTGTATTCAAGCCATGGACTTCCTTCGGGTAGGTCGAAGCCTTGAGAGTCGATGTCTTTTGCGTAGCGTCTGGCCTGGCCCAAAACGGGAGGAAGGTCGTATTCAAATTTCTTGGCTTCGGCGACTGCTATCAGCTGAAGTCCGACGAATAGGGCGTAGTCGACGGGGCCGGATGTGGTGGGCCACTCGGCGATGGCTTTATTAACGCCCTTTTCGGGGCGGGCGCCACGAGCGTAGCGGATGCTGACTGTGTCGGCCTCCCATCCTGCTTCGCGAAGTTTCGCGTCGATGATCTCGCGTGTTTCGGCTTCGTCGAGGTCGGAGAGAAATTGGGAGGAGGCTTGATTGGCCGCGGACTTTGTCTCTTCGGCTTCCTTTTTGGTGGGGGCCGGCTTTTTCGCTTCCTCGGAAAGGAAGGATTCCTGGGCGGCGAGGAGTTTATCCTCGGTTTCGGCTGCGAGTTCTAGGGCAGCGGCTTGTTCCTCGTAGGCTTTGCGGGCTTCTTCTAGGGCCGCTTCGCGTGCTGCTTCGAGGGATCCTATTTGGGCCTCGGCTTGTTCGAGGGCTTTGTGCTCTTCGGCGAATTTTTCGCGGAGCTCGGCGAGTTCGTTGGCGAGCTCCTCGGTTGGGTCCTCGGGCGGAGGTGGGGGAATGAAGGCGCCGGGCTTGAAATTGGGTTTGGAAAGGCGGTGGTACCAAACCGCTATCGCTCGAGTCAGCTTGAGAGCGTGGAGGGCTGAGGACTCTTTTGCGCTGCCCGTGTGAACAGCCTTGTTGCCGAGTTTCCGGATGGTGTGGAACGCGTCGCATAGCTCGCGGCTGAGATAACCCTCGTCGCGGAGAGCGTTGATCGACTTGAGAAGGTCGGGAATCTCTTTGCGGTGTTGGGAGGACGACTGGAGGATGAGCGCTGCGATCGCTTCGGCGAATTGCCTGGAGCGAGTAAGGGAGAGGTCCGGCTCCGTGAAACAGTAGGATTCCGCTCCGGAGGCGAGCTTGAGTAAGTGAGGCTCAGACTTGCGGAGGAATTGGAAATTAACTGTGGGAGGCGGAACGGACATACAAGGGGGATTCCGAGCGGAAGTTTTACAAATTGGGAAAGTTTGGAAGCTTGGCGAGCTAAAGGTATTTACTTAGCTGCGATTTCTTTGATCAAAGAGCATCTAATCTACCAAAATCCATTGGATAGGGGAAATCTTAGGCTGGAGTGTAATGTCGGCTTCCCTCTTCGATTCGGTCAGCTGTTGCTGGCCGATAAATCGCGATAGAGATGGCGAGGCCCCTACATCGCAATCCTGACGACTGCGAGAACAGCCATTGTATACAAACATCAAATACGAGTTGGCATCCGGATCGTTGGCAAAGGCCTGCCCGTTTTATGCTTGGTGGCTGCTTAAGGATTGCTCGCGTCTTGGATTCGCCTTGAGTTTTCTTGAGCGCTCTCGCGGAGATTAGAGTTCGCTGGAAGCGCCTCGGTGAGTTGGGTCCAGAAGCGGGCGGCGGCTTGAGCGGCGGGTTGCCACTGGGAGAGCTCTTCGGGGCGTGGTGGGCGGACGTCGATAGGCTTTGTAGGGAGGTCTCCACTACGCTGCGGGGCGTAACGCATGGGGAGCATGTCGTAGATGGGGCAAAGCTCTAGCGGGAGCTGCGGAGTCAGGAAGACGCTGAGGTTTCCGAGGTGCATGTCCGAGTTGCCGATTAGGTGTCCGAAGTATTCGTAGGTAGCGGCTCTGTCGGCGTCGGTTTGGCTGAGCCAGCCGTTTCGGACGAGCGTTTGGCAGCTGCGACTCCAGCTTTGCTCGAGCTCGCCGCCGAGCCCAGCGATGAGCGAGCGCAGGGAGAGGGTGCCGATACGACCTCGGCTGCCGGAGCGGTCGAAACGCTCGACCTCCAGATAGGCGCGTTGCTCGGTCTGGATTAGCTGGGAGTTGGCTGCGGGCAGGCCGATGCGGGACAGTTCTTCCGCTGCGATCGCTTCGGCGGCAAGAAGATCGCCCCAGCGTCGGCCGGCATCGGTTTGCAGGGAGCCGGAAAACTTGACGATAGCGTGCAGGAGGGAGTCGTCTGGACGTCGTATGCAGGCGGTAAACTTGGGTTGCTCTCCGCCTGCGGAGGAGTTGGGAACCTCGCCTTCTTCAGTGATATGATGGGCAATCTGATCGAATCGCGTCGCGCGCTCGCTCTCCTCGATGGCGTCCGATGGGCTGGGCCGTTCTAGGAACGCATCGATTGCGTGGCCTCCGAGGATGAAGTTGCCAGGGGTGTCGTCGCCGTGGGCCAGTGTCGCCTTGAGCGCTTCGTGGACGGTCCAGTTTTCGGGTTTGGTTCCGATGCCGAGGGCTGGGCCGTGGGCATGGGCGAGCAGGCGTCCGAGATAGCCCTGAGGGCGCATGTCCTCGAGAAACCATGGCAGGTCGGGGAAGAGTTGCGGATGGTCTTCGCCGTTCAGCAGGTAGCTGTAACGATCGCTTTCCCAGTTCGGCTCGAAGTAGAATTCGCCTTGATGAAGGGCGTGAAGCGTACCTGCGACTTGTGCTTGGCCGCTGGCGTCGATTTGGTAGAGCTTCCAATTGGATTCCTCTCCGTCGAGTGGGCGCGGCAAGGCGTAGCGAGCGCGCCGGGTTTGGCCGATGTGTAGAACCTTCGAGGAGGCGCTTAACGCTCGGGATACGGTAGGCTGGCTGACGCCTAGTGCGCGAGCGATGTCTGCTGCTGACATCGAACCCTGGGAGGCGAGCAGTCGCTCGATGGAATCTGTGTGTTTCGAGCTCAATTGAATAAAAATATGAATAGTTTAAGCTAAACATAGTCAAAGAGAAAAGAAAGGAGAGAGAGCTACGAATGAATAGAATGATGGGGACTCTCGGATTCCGCGAAGAGCAGGGGTGGATGCTGGCAAACGCATCCCACTCAAACGGGTAAATGCTGGTCCGCGATCGGCGCGATTTGACCGGGGTTGTGAGGATATCTGGGATCGAAGCCTCAGAGGGCGACGAGACGTTCATTTCTAAGGGCTAAAATCGGTTATACTTTCAATTTGGTGGTTTGAGCTGCCATGAGGCCTAACGCGATCAATGGATTTTCGACTCGCTTCCAGGACAAACATCTAGCGCTGCATCCCTCCATTTGAACCGCAGCAATTCGCTGCAGCAAAGGAGCCTTAACCGTTTGTCCAGCGGTGCGAAGATCGCCTCGCCCGGTGGCGATGCTGGTGGCCTCGGAGTATTCACCAAGAAGAAGGCGGCGACCAGTCGGCATCGAACACTTGCCAGAACCTGGCGCATTTGGAGTCCCACCTCGATACGCAAGATGGAGCCTTCGAGGCAGCGGACGAATCGTTGAGCGAGTTGGAGGCCTGAGGACGCTGAACGCGGATGTGACGAAGTCAGCGAGCGAACGCGCGAACTGCAGCAGGTAGCTCAAAAGCCTGCTGCGTCAGGTGGCAAATCCTCAAAGCAAAAGCTTCAAGTTTGGCTGAGGCACCCGACCTAGATTCCGTTGTGTGGGGTAAGGTAAGTAGCGCTCTCGAGGAGGTGGCGAAAATCCGAGCAGAAAATAGAGCGAAGCGAGGCAGCCTCGAATGAGCTTCCAACAAGCGTTTGGCGAACGAGCGAACGTTTTCGTTCAGTTCGCGCTAAAGTCGGTGGCCTAGATTGGATTTTCAGATCAGGAGCTTGAGAGGGTGCGCTTCTGGAGCCCTAAGCTGTGATCCAAACTTTTCGGAAGAAGCCTGACGTTTTACCCTTGTCGGAAAGCCGGGGGCATTAAGCCGTCTTGTCTAATATGCCCCCGCTAAAGACTGAATATGCATGTGGGGTGGTGTCGAATCTATCGCAGAGGGTTTCTGGACTCTGGCCTAGCAGTTCTTAGATGTGCCTCACAGTCGATTCGTTTCTTAGTTCTTGAACAATGAATCCGGCCTCAAGAAATGCACTATCATCCAAACCCTGAAGGAAAGCTGGGCTTTTTTGAATTCCTAAAATGGAATCTCGCAAGCGCCTATTTTCTCTCGATCAATGGCTTGAGTTTCCGCTGGTTGAATACTGCGAGTGGAGTATGACTCCATACTTTTTTACAGTATAGACATGGATCGGACGGTTTTTACGATTCATTTTGGGTGACGATGGGATTTTCTTGATTTGTACCGGTATCATGGATACACGAATCGGCGAAAAGAGTGCCAATTGTCACTCGCTAGGAATTCAATGAAGCGTAACCTTCTCGTTTGGGTTGTGTGTATGGTTTTTTCTTTGCGCGCCGTAGCGCTGGAAAACGGTCAAGAGTCCGACTCGACGCCGACGGAGCCAATCGATGTCTCCCTTCGAACGCCAACGCTCGAGTCAGCTGACCTTGTGGGCCTCTGGAGCGGCGCCAACCCGGAAGGCGTCGTGGTTTCGTACGAGTTCGACGCCAGCGGTAGCGCTGCCATCTTCGAGAATGGAAAGGAAGCCTTGGACAGCTCCTTCGAGTCCCAGGTCAGATGGGCCTATGAGGCCGGCGAGACCGAAGGTCTCTTGGACATAGTGTGGAGCAACGAGTACGGATCCGAAGTAGCGCCCTTGGCGTTTCACCTATCCCGGCGGGTTCCAGACTGAGAACGAGTACACCTCCTACGGCTTCCTTTGGAAAGTTAAGGCGTCGGCCGGAACGACGGCCCTTTCTGGCGATATCACCGCCGGATACGTATTCTGGGAAGCGAAGGACTACTCCGACTGGGGATCGCTGCAGAAGGCGGTTTTCGGCAACGCCGCCAGCTGGGAGCGAGGCTTCGATCCGGTAACTGGGCGGATGATCTCCACCAAGTCCTACCGCAGCGGTGGCGCTGGCTCGAAGATTCTCGAGATCGCCTACGGCTACGACGAACTCGGCAACGTAGTTTCCCGCTCCGATACTTCCTACGGTTCCGCGATCAACGAAACCTACGGCTACGACGGCCTCAATCGTCTCACGACCTACGCTGGAGGCTTCATCTCAGCGAGCAACGGAACGCATGTCTACGACGCGCTCGGAAACCTGACGAGCAAGCCTGGCGCTGGCGCAATCGGATATAGCGCGACGAAGCGGTACCAAGCCACCGGAAACGGGACCGCCGTCTACGTCTACGACCTAAACGGTAACCGTACCAGCGGCGACGGACTCGCATTGACTTGGAACAGCTTCAACATGGTGCGGGACATCACCAAGAACTCCAATACCGCCCGCTACTGGTACGGTCCGAACCGCCAGAGGATCACGGCGCATGACCAGGCAATCGGGGAGCTCACGCACTACGTGGGCGACTTCTACGAGCGCAAGGCTGCGGTCGTAGGGTCCGGCGACCGGGAAAAGTTCTACGTCAACACCCCGTCCGGACGTACCGCGGTGCGAGTCCTGACCAACTCCGGGTTCTCGGGACTAGGAGTCAAGTTGCGCTACTTCCATGCCGATTCCCAAGGGTCGATCTTCGCCCTGACAACGGAGAACGCTACGCTCGAGCGCCAATTCACCTACGATCCATGGGGCCAGCAGTCCACAAGGTTCCCGACCTCGGGCGGGGCGGAGATCGTCGACCGCCGCGGCTATACCGACCACGAGATGCTGGTGGACTACGGCCTGATCCATATGAACGGGCGCCTCTTCGACTACAAGCTCGGCAGGTTCGTGTCCGCCGACCCCTTCGTCGATGACGCCAGCGATTCGCAGTCCTACAACCGCTACAGCTACGTGAACAATTCGCCGCTGGTCTACACCGATCCCAGCGGGTTCATAAAGTTCAAGGACATCTTGAAGATCGCTGCGGTAGTGGTCGCTGCCGCCTTTACGGCCGGAACTGCCCTCTACCTTTCCGGAGGAGTTACGGGGCTCGCTACGGGGGCTACGCTTACCTTTGCAAACGCGATGTCGGCATTGGTCGGGTCGGGAGGGCTCGGAATGTCGCTAGGAGGGGCCATCGCCGCCGGGGCGGGAGCCGGGTTTGCTTCGGGATTTGCAGGCAGTCTGCTCAACGGAGGCAGCCTTGGCGACGCGTTCAAGGCTGGAGCGATGGGTGCGGTTGTAGGCGCGGTGTCTGGCGGCATCGCCCATGGTATCGGGACTTTCGCCCAGAACAACGCATGGTTTGAAGGATTGCCGCAGTGGGCTTCTCATGGCGTTGCCCAAGGTGGGCTTGCCGAAGTCCAAGGTGGAAAGTTCCAGCACGGCTTCGCAGCGGGCTTTTTTAGTTCAGCAGCAGCACCGAACATAACGGCAAAGGTGAACGGCGACATTGCCAAAACGATAGCCTCCGCCTTCGTAGGCGGCACTGCGAGTTCGCTCGGCGGCGGCAAGTTCGCTAACGGAGCCGTCAGCGGAGCCTTCACTTACATGTTCAATCAGGCTCAGCATGGGGCCAGGAGTGAAGAGGAACTTGCGCAGATTGCTAAGTGGAAATCGGACGCTGAGAAAATTCGTGAAATATACCAAGAAGTCTGGGAAGAGATGAAGGATGATCTAACGATAGACTTTGGGCCAGGGTTAGGCGAAATGCCCCGATCCTCATCCGCCTACATCGATCGAGTAAACGAGGTTATAGCTAAACGGTTTGGCTCTGGAGGGACAATTAATGGGCGAACATTGGTAGATGTTGACGGAAACGTGAGCTACGTTATATCTGATTACCTTCTTAATCCAACCACTCAGCTAGGCCGCGACAGGCTAAATGCAGTGACAATCCACGAAAAAATTCATGTTAACGACTTTCTTGCATTGCCTGTAGAAAAGCGGTTTGGAGCTTTCGCGGCGAATATAAAGTTCATTTACGAGACGGAGATTCGTACTTATACTGCCGAAATTAATCACTATAACAGCTTGTTGGGGAATTAGAAAATGGTTCGAAATGTAGTTTCTATTATCTTATGTGCTGTAGCTTGTTTGGGGTCAGAAAAAACATCGGATGAATCTCTTTTTTTGGAAAAGATTTTGATCAGAGGAAATATTGAGGAATCGAGTGCAGACCTTAGTGGCGAAGCAGGTTTTATTGAACTTGAGGCTGATCTTATGGTGAGCTTTTCTGTTACAGAGACATTAAATCTTAGATTAAAAACACTGAGTAATGAATCTAGAAGGATAGTGCTAAAAGTTAAGGCTAAAGAGTCATTCTCCAGATTGGCTCACCATTTTGAGAATGATCGTGAAGTTTCATTTGTTATTTTTTATGAAAATAGTGATAGTAATCAAAACATTATTAAAGAATTTAGCTTTGTATTGGACGAGGATTATTTTGAGGTTCGCAATAAGCTCCTAGGGAAAGCAGTTGGAGCGGATTAATAATCAAAGAGCTGTTTTAGGGGAAATCCAACATCTGGATACTGTCAATTTGCATTCAACTCTTTTAACGTGGCACCATCTGCCTAAAGGTCGGGTCTTCGCCCTAATGCCGTCGACGATCGTTCTTGATTGGCCAAAAAAGGTCAGGAGCGAGTCATCAACTCGCAGGAGCCTCCAAATTGGGTCAAAATGCCCTAATCCAGAGTACAACCGCACTCGACTTGCGTTCACTCGCTCTTTGAACTCAGCTGGTTCCCGAAGCAGCCAGAGCGGTAGCTCAATAGCGGCACCGACGGGCGATACGAAGGTCGAACTCGGCTACAACAGAATCATAAAATGGTTGGCGCCGTTAAGTCCAACGCATGCGTATTTAGTGATCACTGACAACACTACAGGTGCGCAATGGGTCGCTCGTGGTGGTCCTCGAGCAGCTTGGGGTAAGGTCACGAAAGAGTATGCGGATTACGATGGCGAAAGAGCATCTAGCTTCTTCGGGCGAGTTGAGGGGGAGGTGAAGAGGTTCCAGTCGAAACACATCGATTGGAATCCGAAAGCTCAGTCTTCAATTATTCTTACGACAAACCAAGCGGCTTATGAACTCCGTGATGCCTTGCAGTGTTTCGCCGAATCGGTAAATATGGCGGATACTAGGTACAGTCCACTCGGCTTCAATAGTAACAGCTTTGCACACCAAGCGGTGGAAGTACTTGCGGGGCAGAGGCCTCCACCTCAGGCATGGGCACCAGGGTCTAACTATGTACTAGCAACAGCACCATGAAGACACATAAAATCATCTTATTGGCAATAGTTGTCGCAATCTCAGCGACAGCTAAAACTCCATGTGAGGAATTGATGATGGAAAAGTTATTAGCAGCTGAAAAAGTAGGAAACGAAGAGGAATTTGAGCGAGAACTGAAACTGCTGCTTCCGGTAGGTAGTGATGAAGCGAGGGTTGTTTGCGTATTGGAGAAACTTGGCTGGGGACATGTATTCGACAAGGGACACAATGGGTACTTTGCTTCGAAGAAGTTGAAGCGCGGATTTTTCATCAAGAGCCAGGTCAATATCGAGGTGATCTTGGATGAAGCGAAAACTGTTAAGGAGATAGACGTCTACGTTAACGCCACTTCACTTTTTGGGTGAGCTAGTTAACTTGCTTTGAACTACTACTATGTGGCAATAGCTCCCTCGCGGTTGGCCCTTCGGCCTCACGCCGTCGACAAGATCCGACATGCCTGTTGCTGTCTGCTCTCGGTACGGAGAAAGCCAGCAGGGGGCAACGGTCAAAAGTCAAGTCGCTGACTGATCCACTATCTGGATACTCAATTTGCGTTCAACTCTTCCACTGCAACACTATCTCACCCGCTGCCGCGTGCTCGGGGCTTGGAGTCCGCTCCATCGGGTCAATGTTCAAAATAAAACGTCCTACCATGTTCACCTCCTTTGTCTGTCTGTTTATGGACATCACCAAGAACTCCGAGACCGCCCGCTACTGGTACGGTCCGAGCCGCCTCTATCTCTGAGTGGAACGATGAGGACTAGTCTCAAGTATCTGGTATCTCTCGGCTTGCTCTTTGGAGTTGCGGTGACTCAAGGGTGTGCACCTTTCCACACCCGAGGGATAGAGATCGTTACAGATCTTGGAAAGACTTACACATGCAATCAGCTATCGATTTTACCGCCAAAGGTAACTGGGGTTAGGTATGCTCAAAGGTCGGTTTTTCCTGACGCTTTCAAATATGAATGCTCTGCGTATTACACCCTCAGGAGGAAGGATCGCATATGGAACTTCGGTTTTGCTTTTGAAGTTATCCCAATGGAGAAGCTTCCGACGTTGGTCGGATCATTGTCAGATATTGCCAAAGCCATAGTGAAGGAGAAGGAAGTCGAATATGAGCACAATGTAATCCGTTCGTCGTTCGAGGAGACTATCTTCAAAGGGTATCCTGCTATCCGTTTTGAGTTTGCGATCGTCGCAACTTACACAGGTGACTTTGGTTCCTTAATCGTCGATACTGGTTACCTTATGCCACATCCCTGCGAAGATAGCTGGATTGCAATCTACTACACCGACCACTTTCGCGAGAGTGCCGGGGAATTGCCCGATTTGGAGTCGCGTCGGATTGGCGAGGAATTCCTTGAAAGCCTGCGAATCGAATGCGATTGATGGACTAATCGATCTCAAACAGTCCTATGCCGTATTGCGATTTCCAGCGAGATGGCTCGCGACCGAATCAGTCACCTCCAATAGCTAGCTGTGATTTCTAGAAGATAGGGCTTCGATTGGTTCAAGGGCGAAACGCGGTTTCTTTGGGTAAACGTTTTTAATCGTATAAACTATGAGTATTAAAGTAATCATCACGCTAGCTGCCGTTATTTTGCTAGCCGGCTGCGCGACGCGTCGCGAATTTACAGGAGTCGCTCTCCATCACGA
Source organism: Pelagicoccus sp. SDUM812005 (assembly GCF_031127875.1). Taxonomy (GTDB): domain Bacteria; phylum Verrucomicrobiota; class Verrucomicrobiia; order Opitutales; family Opitutaceae; genus Pelagicoccus. Next base: position 91,600 of record NZ_JARXIA010000014.1, read on the forward strand.
GGCGATTTCCCATCCAGACAGGACGCCATTCGCGGCGAAGGTCCTTGTGGAAGACATCGTGGACCTCAGGGAAGAAAAGGCGATAGATCCCATTTTTTCTGCCAAGCCACCGCAAGAGATCCAAAGGATCCTTGAGCAAGAGTTGAGCGATTCGGGGCTATTCTCAGATCAAGGAGAACTTGCCTCCACTATTCGGATACAAACGGAGCTGGTCAAGTTCGATTGGGAAGTGCCCGGCCATGATCGAAAGACAAGGACTGCATTCACGGTGAGCTTGTTGACTGGTGGCTTAGGCGGGATTGCCTATGGTAGCTCTTCTACTCCGGTCTATGGCTACGTTGACCTGAGGGTTCGTGTCGTGGACCAGTCTGGAAGCGTGATCCTCGAAAAAGCATATGCTGCCAAAACCGAGGAGAAGATGGCTTTGCTCAAATCAGATACTCCCAAGACGATGTCCTTGATGACTGGAAAGGCTCTGGGCGAGATCGTTGCGGAGTTCATAGATGACTTAGACGCAGCCCTCGAATCGAGTCGGATTTCTGGAGAAGATGTTGCTTGGTTCGCTTTGTAGCCAACTTGGAAAACAGAGAACTCGCTCGCTCAAGCACAGCTCCGACCACTAGATGTTCGTGGTCGGAAGTCTGGTTTAAATCAAAGGAAAGTTGCAAAATCGGCAGGCTGCCTGCTTCACGAGCTTTTTGAGCATCGATCCGGGATGATTAGCCCAACCTGCTCCAGAAAGCCCACCACTGTTGTTTGCTTCCTCGTTTTTTCAGAGAAAACGATTGTGGCATGAGACCCTTTTTCTGATGCCTGGAGTGCAGCTGGACTTTCGGGAGTCTGAAAAAACGAAAACGCATCTGTTCAGATCGCACTTAAACTGGCAGCTCAGATCTCGTATTCAGATCCAGATGGTAAGAGGGTTTACTTCTGAAACCTTAATTTGTGCTGCAAACTCTCGTGTGAGGCCTGACGTTTACCTTTTTCGGAAAGTCGGGGGCATTAAGCCGTCTTGTCTAATATGCCCCCGCTAAAAACTGAGTTCGGCTTTGAGGTGTTGTTGAAGCGCCGCGGGGAGCGTTTCTCGAATCTCATTTTGTTTGGAATCGTTGCAGTTGATCAGGTCTTGTAGCTCGATGTAATTGTTGCATAGGTATGCGGTCGCGGTCTGTCCAAGATCGAAGGACCCGACAGCTTGCTACAAGGTGGCAAGCAAGGGTGTTGTTGTTCCCTTTCTCGGAAAGGCGTTCAGCACGTTGAAGAAGTGGAGGTTCGATGGGCCGAGACGTTATCCTCTCATGGTAGCGTTGATTTGTGCTCTCTGTTTTTGCGGAGGTACTGCTAGTACGTTGGCTTACTCGGTGATTCGTTACTCGAACCCTTGGCGGTTGAGCTGCGTCCCAACGGTGAAGGCTATTGCGCTGTCATTCGATGCCGACGGTGAGTCGAAGAAAGATACCGTCATGGGTCTCCTGTTCGCTCCTCATTCCGATTCGAACGTCATAGCCATCAGTTTCAATGACGCCGTTTTCGTGGTTTAACTGCCAGGATGTCGCGTTGGATTCCAATGTTGCAATCGGGGCCCATGGCGTCGTCAGGTCTACGCTGAATTCCACTTTGTATGTGATGTCGTTGGGTCTTTGCTCCGGTAGTCGGAACTCTAATACGGGATCCGATGATGCTGCCGAGATTACCAGGGTGGGGCTTGTGTCGCTGAAGGGCTGGTTAATGGGAAGACCAAGAGCATAGGCCAATCCGTTTGAGAATCCATCTTCATTGAGATCATCTTGAAATCCGGAGCCTGCGAGCGGGTAGCCTTCGCTCAAAACGAATCCAACATACCCGTCGTTGGAGGCGTTGTTGAAGTAAGTGAGTTTGTACGATCCGGTGAGTTCGGGCGCGTTCGCGTTTCCGTTCTCGACGGAGATGACGTACCTGCCGGTTTGTTCCGCCGTGAGGAATACCTCGGCGTTGCCGTTATCCGAGTCCCAAGCCGCGGTCGTTCCATCGGGCGAGAAGACTATGAGGTACGGCGAAAAGTTTCCGCCTGTCTCCGCGAAGCTTAAGTATATGGGATTTCCGATCTCTGCGTCGAAGGTCCAAAGGTCGACGTCGCCGGTATCGATAGTTCCCAGCGTCCTAGCGCCGCTCTGGAGAGGGCCTCCTTCGTCACCTTCGGAGACGGTGAACTCCTCCATCATGTTTGAAAAGTAGAGATCGTAGGTTCCTGCCAGTTCGGGTGCGTTGGCGTTGCCGTTTTCAACGGCGATGACGTGCCTGCCGGTTTGCTCTGCTCTGAGGAACACTTTGGCGTTGTCGTTATCCGAGTCCCAAGCTGCGGTCGTTCCGTCTGGAGCGAAGACTATGAGGTACGGTGAGATGTTTCCGCCGGTTACTGCTGAGCTAATGTTTACGGGGTCTCCGATCTCTGCGTCGAAGGTCCAAAGGTCGACGTCGCCGGTGTCGATGGTACCAGGAGTTCTGGCGCCGTTCTGCAAGGGGCCTCCCTCGTCGTCCTGGGAGATGACGAAGTCGTTCAGCATGCTCGAGAAGTAGAGATCATATGTGCCTGCGAGTTCTGGGGCGTTGGCGTTGCCGTTCTCGACCTTGACTATGTAGGTCCCGTCTTGCTCCGCTCTGAGGAAAACCTTGGCGTTGTAGCTGTCCGAATCCCAGACGACGCTGGAACCGTCGGGAGCGAATACCTGCAGGTACGGCGAAATGCTTCCGCTGGTTTTGGCTACGCTGATGTCGATCGGATCTCCGATCTCCGCGTCGAAAGTCCAAAGGTCGACGTCGCCGGTATCGATGGTGCCGGGAGTTCTGGCGCCGTTTTGCAAGGCGCCTCCTTCGTCGCCTTGGGAGATGACGAAGTCGTTCAACATGTTCGAGAAGTAGAGATCGTATGTACCTGTGAGTTGTGGGGCGTTGGCATTGCCGTTCTCGACCTTGACTATGTAGGTTCCGGCTTGCTCGGCGTACAGAAAAACCTTGGCGTTGTCGCTGTCCGAATCCCAGACGACGCTGGATCCGTCGGGAGCGAATACCTGCAAGTGAGGCGATATGCTTCCGCTGGTTTTGGCTACGCTGATGTCGATCGGGTCTCCGATCTCCGCGTGGAAGGTCCAAAGATCGACGTCGCCGGTATCGATGGTGCCAGTAGTTCTAGCGCCGTTCTGCAGGGGGCCTCCTTCGTCGCCTTCGGATATTGTGATCTCGTCGGGGAAGCGAGAGTAGTAGAGGTGGTACGAGCCATTGGCGTCGTCATCGGTGCTATCGTTTTGCACGATGACGGTGTACGTTCCTGCGGACTCGGCAATGAAGTTAACCTTTGAATTCGTGCTGTCGAAGTCCGATGCGACAGATGCCCCCGTTTCGTCGAACACTCGAAGTCCTATGGATAGGTTTCCGAACGCCTCGGTTTCGACTACCGAAATATCTATGTTTTGCCCCGCTTCGACTTCGAAGCTCCACATGTCCGAATCTCCTCTGATCAATTGGCCGCTGTGCCTGAGTCCATTGGTGAGCGGGCCGCCTTGATCTCCTTCTCGAGTTGTGAAAGGACTCCCTGATTGAGCGAGTGACAGAATATATTCGATTCGCCCTAAGAGCGGTACGCCATTCACGTCGCCGATTTGGATGTGGTATTTTCCAGTGTACGGAGCGATGAGGGTCTTGTTCATGTCGAATCGGAAATTACCGGATTCGCTCCATAGGACTTCCCCGTTAAAGTCCAAATATATATAGGGAGTAGGTGCTTCGTCTTTGTATTCGTCTACTGCCATTCTAAGACTTATGAAGTCACCTGCTTCTGCGTTGAAAACCCACTCGTCGACGTCGCCCCAGTCGATCTTGCCGTCGTATTCAATGAGGCCATTGGTGAGAGCAGTTTGGCTGAGTGCGTGAGGAAGCGAAGCGAAGAGGGCTGACGCCAGCGTTAAGAAACGAACTAGCCTCCCTAGAGGGGATTTAAAGCAAGAGGGTGATTCCATGGGAGCGAACTTTCTAGGATAAGTGAGGGTTGCTCAAGAGGGATCTCCCTATAGAAGGATTTGATTTGCCTATGCTATACGTAACCCCGCGTATAATAATTTTCGCGATCCAGGTCCGTGAAGCAAATAGTCCATTTTCCGCCTGGCCTTTGAGCACGAAGCTGCGGTTTGGGTCGAGGATTCGTTGGGTCTGCGGGAATGTCGATGGGGGCGAATGCCGTGTTTTCCAATAGGTGCCTCTTAATTCTGTACCTGTGCTTGAGAGCTTGTTGAAGCTATCGAAGAGGGTTTTGAAAAGCTGTGACATTCACGGTCCTCAACGACTTGTGGGCTATTATAGTATGGCGAATTACGGATTGGGTCTGGAGCTTCGGAGAGGGTTTATTTCCGAAGTCTTCAAGCATCATCGAGATCGTTCGTCTCGTTAAAGTCGTTTTCTGTAGCCGAGAGGCGAATGGGGTCCGGAGTTGGCGGGATCAAACCCTTGGCCTAAAGTCGTTCTTCGAGAGTGAGGGTTTATTCTTCGAAGGATTTCCAGGTAGTGGCTGTGTTTGTGTGCTCGAGGCTTTCAGGTGCTGGCAGAAGCTCAGCTCTCAGCCATGGAGCTCTCCGTTAGCGGTGCAGAATCACGTTCCAGGAGGTGACGGCCTGAGGGCAATGGGGAGAAAAAGACCGCTCCCTCAAAAAAAGTGGCCTGATCGATTAGTTTTTTTCTGAAAACCTCCCATACGAATGTTTGTAATGTTAAATTCACAAACAAACAGAAACCCTGAGAAGGAAACGAAAACAAGCGATCCCAAGCTTCGAGCCGAAGACGAGACCTTGATACCATGGTCGGTTGTTGCTCCCCTGATCGGGTTTAAGGGAGAGCTACCTGAACCCTTGGAAGAGGCGGTGAAGAATGCGAAACGCAAGCCTCGCAAAACGAATGGCCAAGTCCAAGCTGAAGCAGTTGCGATCAAGCCGCAGCATGGAAGGGCGTTTTTGACGGAAGGGCAGCTGGCTACCCTCGCGCGTCAAAACTTGTATCTGGCATCCGGCAGGTTCAAGGCTTGTGCCGTTGCTGAATGCCTCAAGACGATGGCTAGCAAGCCATTTCACAGGCGGGTTGCCGACCAACTAAAACCTGCTTTTTTGAAGTTGGACACTTCGGGAGCTCTCCAGGCAGCAATGGCAAAGGTAGTAGATATGGAGGTGCCCAATGTCGAAGCGAAGTAAAGGCAAGTCATCCCACGGTCCTCAGCGTTCCAAGAACCAGGACGAGCATAACGACCCGAAGTCGATGCTTTCGAAAAAGGACAACGCGAAAGAAGCGCTGATTAAGGCGTTTGCCCAGAGCATCGATATGACCGACGAGCTCGCGTCGCTTCCGGAATATAAGTTCAAGTCGATCGGGCTCGGGTGGGTTTTGAAGCCAGACGGCAGCGAGTTCATGGATGGAGAATACTCGCCCTTCATGGCGACGCAACGAGCAAATTTGACTCACTACTTACGGCTTACCGATCGCGGTGACGGAAGCGGAAAATTGAAGTGGAAAAAGCAGAGGGTTAAGGATCCTATTCTAAAAGACACCGTGACTGTAAGCGGGCTGATGGATCGAATTCTCAAGGCGCTCGACAAGGCTGGATGCAACTTGGCTCCAGTGGTTAGAGAACTGGCAATCTTGGTCGGCACGAAATGGGAAGAGGCGGATCCCAATGCGAGGGTTTTGTCCGTCGCGGTGCATGCGAATGCCGGTTGCCTGCATTTTCATCCGAGCCATACGCGAATCACCGAAGACAACAAACTCGTCAATCCGGCGACAAAGAGAGGTAACAACCGTGTCGCTAGGGCTGGCGTTGCGCTCATCGCGTTGTTGCGACTTCGCAAGCAAGGGTATTTGCCGAAGCGGTACGCGGATAACCTGAAAGGGTTTCTCAAAAAGCGTAGTCAAAAGTCGGGTACGCTGCCGCCGGATTACGTCGTATCCTGTTACGTGGATCGTGCGCTCGATTTCGCGGTATGGAAACTGACCAAAGACAGTGAATACCTGAAGGGTGTCGTTCGTGATGCCAACCGTGAGTATGAGGAGTACATTCGTGAAAAGTACGAAGCGCAAGATCTCGAACTTGGGATGATGGCCGAAGTGGACCGCATGAAGGAAATCCGCTTCTTCTTGAAGGAAGCCGACGAGGTTAACGCAACGGTCAAGAATACCATAGAGACGGCTGAGCGAGAAAAGACCTACGAGGAGGCCTATCGCAGACTGGTCGATCGTCTACAGCCCTTCGTGGACGCGAGGCTGGAGAAGGCCAAAAAACTCAAGAAGCGACTTTGCGAGGACGCTCGGTTGAAAAAGGAAAAGATTGAGCGAGAGGCCCGCGACAACAAGGGCCCAGAGTTCATGCCGAAGTAAGCTAGACGCGAGAGCCGCTTGGGGATTTTCGAGCGGCTTTTCACTTCCTCAAACATGACTTTCGATTCAATTCCAAAGCGGTATCATCGGAGCCGTCAATTGCCCCCTTCGAAGACCTTCAGGTTATGAGCCTGTTTGGTTATGTTGATAATCAATAGGTTGCAGATTGAGGTGGGCAAACTTGGGTAGAACTCGGGCTCTTTGGAAGTTGTTACTAAGGGTGATGGTTGGTAAATAGCGTAATACGATATAAAAGACTTGTCGGCCACCTATGGGATGTGCAGCGTCTGCGGCTTTTCGCCGGAAGAACTTGAAGCGGGAAAGGTATGAAAAATTACGTCAGAAGAATGAAGGGTAAGGGGCGCGGCCCGAAACGGGAGCCTTTGAAGAAGGTGGTCTGGTCGTGGCTGGGTGCCTTTGCGGGAATCTATGCCATCGCCGCGATCAACGAAGCCCTGCGTCTAAGCGAGCGGGATAGTGTATTCTTGATCGGCTCGTTCGGTGCCTCGGCTGTATTGGTGTTCGGCGCTCCGAACGCCGAGCTCGGGCAGCCGCGCAACCTGGTCGGCGGTCACGTGTTCTCGGCCTTGGTTGGCGTTCTCGTGAGTGCTACTTGCGGTCAATTTCCCGTGCTGGCTTGCGCCCTTGCGGTTTCCCTGTCGGTCGTGGTGATGCATCTGACACGGACGTTACATCCTCCGGGCGGGGCGACTGCTTTGATCGCGGTTACGGGCGGCGCGGGCGTGCAGACGCTGGGTTACGGTTTTGCTTTCTTTCCAGTGGCAACAGCGTCGGTAGTTCTCTTGTTGATAGGACTGTTCGTAAACAATCTCTCGCGTAATTCCAAGCGTCATTATCCGGTTTTCTGGTTTTAGGTTATCTGCCAATTAGCCGCGTGCGAGAGAGTGTGTTTTTCTTAAAAGGACATTGACATCCAATTAAGAATCGGCGGTTTTGCATTCTAATTGGATAAAGGTATCCGTTTTAGAGAACCGTTAGAAATCTAGCTATGAAATACGCGAAGCATTGGGCATTTTTGGCCTTCGTATTAATCGGCTCGTTCGCCGTTTTGAGTTACTATGGGGTGGAGATCTACCGCAAGGCGCCGCCGATTCCGGAGCGGGTGGTGACCGAAGCGGGAGAAACGCTTTTCGAAAGAGAGGACATCCAGACGGGCCAAATGGTCTGGCAGTCTATTGGGGGCCAGGAAGTAGGGAGTATTTGGGGACATGGTTCTTACGTGGCTCCGGACTGGAATGCAGACTGGGTGCATCGGGAGTTGCTGATGTTGCGGGATGCATTCGCTCGCGAGCGCTTCGGCGGAGCCTACGAAGGCTTGGATTTGGAGGATAGGGCGGGCATCGACTTGGCGGTACGCAAGGAGATCCGGTCGAATGGATACGACGCGGAGACCGGTACCTTGAAGGTGTCGGAAAAACGGGCTGAAGCGATCAAGGCGCAGTTTCGCTACTATGCGGCGATCTTCGGGGACTCGACTGTATTCGACGAGGACCTTTTGTCGTATGTAGACGGAGGATACGACCCGGTCGAACTACGTGATTTTTATGCGATCGCCAAGAACACGATTAAGGACGAGGAGCGACAGTTCGCTCTGAACGCCTTCCTGTTTTGGACGTCTTGGTCGACGACAACGGTACGCGAAGACTTTGCGGCTGAAGACGCGTGGAATGACGACAGGGCGATTAGCTACACGAACAATTGGCCGGCCGAACCGGCTATCGGAAATACGCCGAGCTCGGGAGTTTTGGGCTGGTCGATCGCGAGCGTGATCGTGTTGCTGATCGGGATCGCAATTCTGGCATGGCGGCTTTCGGTCGAACATGGGGAGGAAGGATTGGAGCCGACGCCTACCGCTCCGAAGCTAGCCGAGCGGATCACGCCCTCGATGCAGGCAACGGTGAAGTACTTTTGGACCGTGGCTTTGCTTATTGTCCTCCAAGTCGGGATGGGGATTGTGACGGCCCACTATGGCGTGGAAGGCGATGGACTATTCGGAATACCGCTCGCGGAGTGGCTCCCGTATTCGGTGACTCGTACCTGGCACACGCAGTTGGGGATATTCTGGATCGCAACTGCTTGGTTGGCGACGGGCCTTTTCCTGGGGCCGGCGGTTTCTGGATACGAGCCGAAGTTTCAACGGCTCGGGGTGAACTTCCTGTTCGTCTGCCTTTTGATCATCGTGGTCGGTTCGTTTTTCGGCCAGTGGTTGGCGACTCGCCAAGAGATGGGTCTGGATACGAACTTCTGGTTTGGGCATCAAGGTTATGAATACGTGGACTTGGGCCGCTTTTGGCAGATCTTTTTGTTGGTCGGGCTTTTCTTGTGGTTCGGTTTGATGCTGCGTTCGATTTGGCCGGCTTTTCGCCGTCCGGGTGAGAATCGCCACTTGATTGCCCTTTTCCTTATCGCGTCCGCCGCGATCGCGATTTTCTACAGCGCGGGCTTGATGTGGGGCAAGCACACCCATTTGGCCTTGGCCGAGTACTGGCGTTGGTGGGTGGTGCACCTATGGGTGGAAGGATTTTTCGAGGTCTTTGCCACGGTGGTGATCTCCTTCCTCTTCGTACGGCTGAAATTGATCGGGGCAGGCTTTGCGACGAAGGCGTCTCTGGCTTCTACATCTATTTTTCTCTTCGGCGGGATTATCGGAACCTTTCACCACCTCTACTTCACGGGTACGCCGACGGCGATCCTGGCTTTGGGATCGGTCTTCAGCGCTTTGGAAGTGGCGCCGCTGGTGTTGATCGGGTTCGAGGCGACGGAGAGCTTGAAGCTTTCTCGCTCTACGGAATGGGTGAAGGCGTACAAGTGGCCGATCTACTTTTTCGTAGCGGTAGCGTTCTGGAATCTGCTGGGAGCGGGTGTGTTCGGATTTTTGATAAATCCGCCTATCGCACTTTATTATATGCAAGGGTTGAATACGACTCCAGTTCATGCCCACACGGCGCTCTTCGGGGTTTACGGAATGCTGGGGATAGGCTTGATGCTGTTCTGTCTGAAGTCGCTAAGGCCAACCACGAGCGAGGAGGAGCGTCCGCTGAAATTCGCGTTTTGGAGCCTGAACATCGGCTTGCTGGCGATGGTGTTACTGTCGTTGTTGCCCATTGGGATTTGGCAAGTCTGGGCGAGCATGGAGCATGGCATGTGGTACGCCCGTTCTGCGGAGTTTATGCAGCACCCGGTTATGGAGTGGCTACGCTGGGGACGTGTGCCGGGCGATGTGATCTTCGCCGCTGGAATCGTAGCCTTAGCTTGGCACGTGGTGAAGATCTCTTTGTTGAAGCGCGAAATGCGTGGTTGAGAGCGCCTCGGAATTCTTGAGAAATGACTAAGATGGCTCTCCCAATGTGTCATCTTTTTCTTTTATATCAGGTATCATGATACGTGGAGATGGAGCGAGTGTGTCCTGTGGGGTGTTTGCAGCGAAACGCCAAGTGATGCGTCGAGTGATTGTGCGATTCTGACTCATGCCTTAGAGAATGTGGAGCAGGCCTCTATGGCGTTAAGAAGCAAGGATAGCCATGAGGGTTTATGAATGAGGCAAATGGGACGGGGCAACAAGATATTTGCTGCGAGCGTTGCGGTGTTGAGATGTCAGAGAAGGAGCGGGCTAATGGTTGGCGTGTTTGCGATAGCTGCTATTCTGTTCGAGACTCTTGCTGTCAAGAGTTCGGGTCGGATGACTTGACGGAATGCGAAGAGGGCGAGGGATCGTCGCGCTTTATAATGTGGTCACCTGATGCCTGCAGCTGAAAAAACTCACTCGGCATGGCGAGTGAGTTTTGAAATTAATTAGGTTATTCTTACGAATGCTCTTGTTGTGCTTTTTTATTCGACGATGAACTTGCCTTTCATGAGGGCGTAGTGGCCGGGGAATGAGCAAATGAAGTCGTAGGTTCCGGCGGGAGGCGCAGCGAAGGTGACGGAGGCGCTTTCCCCGCCGCCGATGAGTTTTGTGTGCGCGATGACTTCTTTGCCTTCGGGAATGTACTCCGTAGCGGCGGCGGATATGGCTTTGGTGCCAAAGGCGGCGATATCGGTGCCTTGCTTCAAGAGCACGAAGTTGTGGCCCATGGCTGCCTTTGGAAGCTTCCCGTTGTGGGTTAAGGTGAGCGTGACCTCGGAGCCAGCGGCCGCCTTGAGTTCGCTCTTGTCGAATTGCATCGCGTCGTTCGAGCCGAGTTCTAGCTGAACGTCTGCGGCGGATAGGGCGGTGGTTGCGAGCCAGGTAGCGATAGATACGATCAATGTTTTAAGTGTATTCATGATATAGATATTAGAGCTTTAGTTGATTTTGATTAAATGAGGCCAAGCGCCACCATCGCACGGGCGACTTTAGTGAATCCAGCTATATTGGCACCGTTGATATAGTTGCCCGGAGTGCCGAATTCTTCGGCGGTTCTGTGGCAGCGGTTGTGAATGCCTTCCATGATGGCGGATAGCTTGGATTCGGTGTACTCGAAGGTCCAGGAATCTCGGCTAGCGTTTTGCTGCATCTCCAGCGCCGAGGTGGCGACGCCACCCGCGTTGGCGGCTTTGCCGGGACCGAAGGCGACGCCTGCCGCGAGGAAGGCGCGGATTCCGTCCGGAGTGGTGGGCATGTTCGCTCCTTCGGCGACTGCGGAACAACCGTTGTTGATGAGCATCTTGGCGTCGTTTCCGTTGAGTTCGTTCTGGGTGGCGCAGGGAACTGCGACATCGCAGGGGATCGACCAGATGGAACCGCCGGAGATGTAGCTGGCGTCGGAACGGTCGGCGTAGGCTTTGATGCGTCTGCGTTCGATCTCCTTGACCTGCTGGAGCAGCTTGAGGTCGATCCCGTTCTTGTCATGCACGAATCCGTCGGAGTCCGAGCAGGCGACCACTTTCCCGCCTAGCTGGTGGATCTTTTCGATGGCGTAAATGGCGACGTTGCCGGAGCCGGAAACGCTGCACGTTTTGCCCTCGAGGCCCTCGCTGCGAACTTTGAGCATCTCGTTGAGGAAGAAGGCGACTCCGTATCCCGTGGCTTCCTTGCGGGCTCGGGCGCCGCCCCAGTCTAGGCCTTTGCCGGTGAATACGGCAGACTCGTAGCGGTTGGTGACTCGTTTGTATTGCCCGAAGAGGTAGCCGATTTCGCGGGCGCCCACACCGATATCGCCGGCCGGTACGTCGATGTACTCGCCTAGGTGCCTCCAAAGCTCAGTCATGAAACTCTGGCAGAAACGCATGATCTCCGAGTCCGAACGGCCTTTGGGGTCGAAGTCCGAGCCGCCTTTGGCGCCGCCGATGGGCAGGCCGGTAAGGGCGTTCTTGAAGATTTGCTCGAAGCCTAGGAACTTGACGACTCCGAGGTAGACGGAAGGGTGGAAGCGGATGCCCCCTTTGTATGGGCCGAGAACGCTGTTGAACTGGACGCGAAAACCGCGATTGATCTGAACTTGTCCCTTGTCGTCGACCCAAGGGACGCGAAAGATAACCTGTCGCTCCGGTTCGCAGATGCGTTCGATGACTTTGTGTTCCCCAAATTCTGGATACTTGGCGAGTACGGGGCCTAGTGACTCGAAGACTTCGCGTACGGCTTGGTGAAATTCGGTCTCGCCGGGATTTCGTTGAATTACGGTTTGAAGCGAGGGCTCCAGCTTCTCATCTAGTGCTTTACCCATATGTATTTTATCGTGTTTGCCCAGCTGTATGTGGTGTCCGGGTATTTTAAAGAAAAGGTCGCCACCGATGATCTGTGGTGGCGACCTGATTGATATGCTACTTGCCTCTAGAGCCGATGATCGAGGAAGCTGAAGCGTGCGCTAGCTCGTGCTTTTTCTTTTTGCGCTTCTCTTGCTTGGTTTGCTGCTGCTTGTTTTTACGATTGATCGCTTTAGGAGATTTATCACCCATGACTATTATATATTTATATGTGTTGATATTTTTCCACAGAATACCCTTTTAACCGCGTATCTATTTCTTCGGTTAAGGGTTTCTGTGTTTTATTGAAGGTAGGAAGTGACCGTTGTTGCTCTTCCAGATTGATAGCTGGGAGCTATGATCAAAGCGGTATTCGCTTCCTAAGTGTCTGATCCGAGCAAACAATCCTCGGATGTCAGTGTCCCTCGACGCAGCCTGGGGGGCTTGGGTGATGAATCTACCTCGAGCCGCTCCAAGTGCGCCGAGGAATCTCTGGTCGGATAGCCGGCGTCTCCCGCACCGAAAGCTTCCTCAAAGATTTTCTTTTATAGTTCATTTTATTATACCGGGCTCCTCTTCGGAGTACGTCGCGATGCTTGTTCGTTTGTGGCGTTAGTCAAGCCGGAGTTCGGGTTTTAGGTAGTAATATTTAGTTTTTGTAGGTAATTCTGGAAGATGTTCTGTGATGTTTGAGAGGTAAGCTGACAACTCGCTTATCGCAGGCTTGCGGCTTTCGATAAATACAAACGTAGTTCTCGTTCGGAAGACGATTTATATTTGATTGGTGATGGGGAGGACGGGGTTATGGGAGGGTAGATTTATCGAATATTATCGAGGTTTCTGAAATTTATAAAGCCATGGCTGGCCTTTGTTTCGTTTTACGGGTTTAAGGTATTCGAGATGAATTTGAAAAACTCAGTTTTGGGGCACGTTTTGCTTATTGGAGGCTTAATGCTGATCGGCGTTAATTTGCGTCCAGCGATAACGGGAATCGCTCCTTTGGTAGACCGTATGATCGGCGATGGTGTGGCGGTGGGGGCGATTGGAATGCAGACGACGCTTCCTTTGGTATTGTTTGGATTGGCCAGCGTTTTTGTGGGGGTAGTCGGGAATCGTATCGGTTTCGCTCGGGCATTGGCATTGGGATTGGTGGTGCTCGCGAGCGGCTGCTTTTTGCGATCATGGGGATTGGCAGATGGCGGAAGCTCCCTGACTCTCCTAGGCGGGCCGTTGCTGGTGGGCCTGGGAATCGCATTTGGCAACGTCCTTTTGCCAGGGGTGGTGAAGAGCCGCTATCCAAATCACCTGGGTGTGATGACCAGCCTCTATTCGACGGCCATGAATGTTGGGGGCGCCTTGGGGATCGCCTTAGCGGTACCGCTGGCGGATTCGCTTTCGGGTGGATGGCGGGCGTCCTTGGGCTTTTGGGGGATGGCGGCTTTAAGCCCTTTGCTTTTTTGGATCCCGCAGATCGTGCGCAAGCCGGCTTCTCGGGTTGCCGGAAATCCTCTCGAGCCGCTCGCTCGGATGGCGAAGGATTCTCGGGCTTGGCAGGTGACCGTATTGATGGGCCTGCAGTCGCTGCTGTTCTATTCCAGCGTGGCTTGGCTGCCGGTGATGCTGCAGGAGCGCGGTATGAGCGAATCAGCTTCCTATGCCTGGCCGACGGTAATGCAGCTGTGCGGTTGCGTGGCTAGTCTGACCTTGCCGACTTGGGCGGGCAGGCTCAGATCGCAGAGAATGTTGGCCTCGGGGTGCGGTATCGTTACGGCTGCAAGTATCTGCGGAATCTTGTGGTTCCCGCTGGGAGGAGTAGGGGGCGCAACAATCGGCTTGGGCGTCGGGTTGAACGCGGGGTTCGGGATGGCCTTGCTTTTGATAGCGATGCGCAGCAAGAACGCGAGTGCGGCCGGCTACTTGTCTGCCATGGCTCAGACGTTTGGATACCTCATTGCGGCGCCGTTCCCTTGGTTTGTCGGATGGTTGAGCGAGGCGAGCGGAAGCTGGCATGTAGCGTATGGTTTCTTGATCCTGCCCGCGGTCGGGGTCGCGGTAGCAGGATCCTTGGCGGGACGGCCGGGCTGGGTGAGATAAGCAGTTGTCGAACGAGAGATGGTTCGGAGTGATCCGCTCATGTTTCTAGAAATAGTCATCGAGAAATCTCTGAAAACGGCCTATGTATCTTTTTCGTTCTGCAGTCTAAAATCCGTAACTATTCGATACATTGAAAAAACCACCTTCGACTTTTCATAAATGGCGTCCGCACCCGTGGCACGGCCTTAGTATTGGCCCGAATCCACCGACGGAGTTGAACGCCTATATCGAGCTGACTCCTTTCGACCTCGTGAAATACGAGATCGACAAGGAAACTGGCTACATCGCAGTCGACCGCCCTCAGTTGACGTCTTCTATTCCGCCCTCGCTTTACGGTTTCATCCCCAAGACGTACTGCGGCGAACGAGTGGGTCGTTTGATGAAGGGTAGCGAGAAGGGGGGCGATGGCGACCCGCTGGACATTTGCGTTGTTTCGGAACGCCCGATTTCACGTGTAGAAGTGATTGTCAGGGCAAAAGTGCTTGGTGGACTGCCCATGCTAGACGACGGGGAGGCTGACGATAAAATCATAGCCGTCCTGGCTAGCGAAAGCGTCTGGAACGGGGTGGAGGATGTGGGGCAGCTTCCATCCGTAATTGTGGATCGGATACGCCACTACTTCACGACTTACAAGTTGCATTCGGATTCGACAACTACGACGGAAATCGGGGAGACCTACGGACGTGAGCATGCCCACGAGGTGATTCGTGCGGCGATTGAGGATTACGAAGAGAATTTTGGCGGCGAAGGCGAGTAGGACCGAGGAGGGGAAGGTTTAGGGTTGTCTTGCTGGGCAATTCAGGAGTCGCGCGGTAGCCGACGGTTTCAAGTGTCTCGAAACAGTCGCGGATTGCGTTCGATGAACTTTTCCGTCCAGTCTCCTATGAAGGAAGGAGAGTCGCGCTTCATGTGCCACCAGCCAAAGCAGCTGATGATTACGGCGCCGAGGGTATCGACGATCAGGTCCCACATGGTGTCGGTCAGGCCGGACGGGTCATCGAGGAAGGGCTTTTGCATGTTCGTCCCCGCGAGTTGATCCATCGCGAATTCGAAGATCTCCCATACCGCTCCGCCAGCGACCGCAAAGGCGAAGGCGAAGAGGGCGACGAATCCGGGCCGCATGTGCATTTTTATCTCTCGTGCCTCGTTGAGTACGTAGACCAATAGGAAACCGACGATGCCCAGCAGCAGGCCGGAAGTGGTGTGCAGAGCGATGTCCCACCACCAGAAACGCTCGTAGTAGCTGTGGAACTCCCCTAGGAAAAGGGCCGCGAAGACGAAGGTTATGGCGAGGAACTCGTACTCGTGTGGGATGCTTACCGGCAACCTCTTACCCAACAAGGCTGGCGCGCTGGTGATGGCCATGATTGCGATGAGGCCAACGCTGCTCATCCACATCTGCCCCACTAGCAGGAGGACAAGCTCGAGGCACATGACGCTTTGCATAAAAATCAGTATCGCCAATCGAATGCGTCTCCCTGTGGTGGGTCGTTCCATCGCGGAGGGCGGCTTATCGTGGCTTTCTTCCCTAGGTGGCTTGTCCTGTTGGCGGCGTGGTTGATTAAGCATTGGATGTATGGAACGTATGGATAGGAAATCTTCCTTGAGTGGTTGGTTTCGCTAGTGAACGGTTCACTCGCTTTTCATCGCCTTGATGGCCGACTGTGGCCCGGCGAGCAGGAGATTGTCGCCGGCCTGAAGTTGCCAGCTAGGATCGGGCGACAGTCGCGGCACTTCGCCTCTCTGAATGGCGACGATTTGAACGCCGTAGCGTTTTGGCCACTGCAGCGTCTCTAGGGTAGCTCCGACCCAAGGAGACTTCTCAGGGACCGTTATCTGATCGAGGATGGCGAGAGAAAGTCGAGGGGGCGGTGCGTGTTTCGCCCTAGTCGTGGAGAGAAGGTCTTGGGCTTTCTTGAGAGCTTCCGAATCGCCTACGAGGAAGAGGAGGTCTCCGGGAAAGAGATGGGTGCCGGGGCCGATGGTCGTGAGCTGATGCCCCTGGCGCTCGACACCTACGATGCTAGCGTTCGAACGGGTGCGAAGCTGGGTGGTGGCGATCGTTTTTCCAGCGTACGAGCTACCCTCGGGGATGGTGAACTCGACGAGGTCGAGCTTCCAGGCTTGCGAGCTCTCCCTTAGGCTGGCGGAGCTCGGGTGGAGATCGGGCTCTAGCCTTGCGGACTCGGAAAGCGCGACCTCGACGTGACTGTACCAGCGAATTAGTATTCGCCAGCCAAATACAGCTCCCAACAGCGATGCCACGAGCAGGCCGATCAAGGCGTAGCGGTCGATCCAGTCGATGGGGATGAAGTTAGAGAGCCAGATCGTGGTGACGGCGAAGGCCAGCAGTCGAAGCAGGTAGGTGAAGCTCAGCCTGAGTTTGCTGCGCCGTGCTTGCGGACCGATGAAGTGTTCGCTCACGATGAGGGTGATCGCGTTGACGTTTCTTACGAATGCAACGATGGGCAGCAGGCAGGCAACAAATATGGCTAGCCAGTAGAGAGCGGCGAAGGAGCCGAGGGCCGGGTGGTTGTTTTGTATCCAAATAGCGGTTGCTTCATACCCCGGCCGGGCAAAGACGAGCAGAGCCGTGGCGAGCAGGATCTCCCGTCCGATCTGCCAGAGGCGCGGGGTCAGGATGCGGGCCATGGGATTTTTGCTGCGGTGCCGTTCGAAGCCGCTCCACATTTCGCGATAGAAGCGGAGGGTCTTTTCGAGGGACTTGATGCGTGAGGGGCTGAGAGCTCTGGCAATTTTGTCAGATTGCTTGATCAAGAGGGGCGAAAGTAGCGAGGTCAGGAAAGAAATGCCCACGGCGGCTATCTGAAAGTCGCCATCGAGTATGCCAGCGGAAATGCCGAGTCCGGCGATCACGAAGGAAAATTCCCCGATAGGCGTGAGGCAAAGTCCCGCTCGAAGGGCGGTTTTCTCCGTCTCGGCGGCGACGAGAAATCCGATGGAGGAGGCGACGACGCGAACGACCATGGCGAGGGCGACGCCCAGGAGGATGAGGGGCATGGCCTCTGGAAAGCGGAAAATGTCTATGGACATGCCGATGGCAGTGAAGAAGACGGTGACGAACACGTCCTTCAATCCCGAGAAATTGGCTGTGATGACACGAGAGTTCGCGGACTCCGATACGATGACCCCGCACAGAAACGCTCCCAGGGCCAGGGAAAAGCCAGTGGCCACGGTGAGGTAGGCCATGAAGAACATGAGGCCAGCCACGAGTAGGGTTTCCAGCTCGGCGCCGCCTGCCCGGCATATTTTGGTCAGCCCTTTCGGTATGAGAAAGAGGCCAGGGACGATGACGATCGCAGCGAACGCGAACAGCAGACCGATCGTCTTCACCAGTGGCGGCCAGGGGGAGGCCGTCGCATCGAGGCTTTCCGCGGCGCTGTAGGACCCGAGCCACGCGAGCATGACGATGGCAACCATGTCTTCGAGCAGCGTGACGCCCATGGCCAGCTGGCCCGCCCGGTCGTGGTTGAGCTTATACTCCTCTAGGACTCGGCTGATGATCGCCGAACTGCTCACGACGAGCATGCCTGCGAGGAAGAGGGATTCTCCCTCTGAGTACCCGAGCGCCGCAGCTGCCATGCGCGTGATCGTGAGGGTGATAATCGCGGTGACGGCGGTGGCGACGACGGGACCGACGCCAAGCTCCCGGATCTTGCCGATCCGGAACTGCAGGCCGACGAAGAACATGAGGAACACCAGCCCCAGTTGAGAGAGCGTCTGGATACGCTGGGCATCGGTGACGTATACAACCGTAATCTGAGGGGTGCCTATGATGATGCCGACTACGAGGTAACCTACTACCTTTGAAATGTTGAGCTTGCCGCAAATCCACCCGGCCAGGGTCGCGGATAGGAGGATGACGGCGAGGTCTTGAATCAATTGGACAGAGAGCGTCATGCGTGGGATCTCGATGTTAATGTTTTCAATGACAGCTAGGGCTACTTCCGCTTCACGCTGCCTTCGAGGCTGAGCTCTCCGGGAAGGACGTTGGGGGGGCCGATAGGACGTCCTACGGAGCGGACGTCTTCTACAGTGTAGAAGGGACTTGGATCGAGTTTGCCCAGAAGGGCGACGAGTTTGGGCAGGCGCTTGCGTTCGGAGACGGCGATGACGACTCCAACGGCTCCGCGGGATCCGTTTGCGTCGACGGTAGTGATGCCGTAGCCAGCGTCGCTGAGCATGCGAGCGATTTCGCTGGCGTTGCCTTGGGCGATGATGCGTACGAGCTGATAGCCTAGGGCAAGGCGTTCTTCGATAACCATGCCCACGTAGGTGCCCGCGGAGAATCCGAAGGCGAATGCGAGGAAGCAGGCGATGTTGTTCAGGTTGTTCATGACCTGGCTGATGGCCAGCAGCCAGATCACGACTTCGACGAAGGCGAAGAGGGGCACGATTTTTTTGAGCCCGCGGAAGATGAGGATGTGGCGTAGCGTAGCTAAGGATACGTCGGCGAGACGTGCCAGGAATATGAGTAGGGGTATGACAACCCAGACCATGTAGTCGAAGTTTTGCATTTACGTTTTTGTATTGGAAAGTTGATACGAAGAAGGAGCGACTTTGGTGAGTCGCTCCCGTGTGCGTCCAAAACGCGTTTCGTTTGCTCGAACCAAGCGTTCGCTCTTAGTCAGCTACGCTCCGTGTTAGGCGGGTAAGAGCTGGCGGAACGCTCGGGGCATTCTCGCGGATCGCCGCATTCGATGGATGACCCGCTCGCGCTTGTGGCGGGCGAGGCGGACGCGATGGCGAAGCTGGCGCTCTGCCTTGTCGAAGATCGCGTCCAGCGCGGCGTAGGCGTTCTCGGACTCCGCATTGGCGACGATGTCGGGACCGCGGAGCTCGATCAAGGCTCGGGCCTGGAAGCGCTTTTCCGAAGCCTTGCCGGAGTCGAGCGTGAGTTCGACCCGTACGCGTATCATGTCGTCGTAATGATGGAAGAGCCGGCGAAACTTCGTGTTTACGAAGGATTTGATGGAGTCTGTAATTTCAAAGTGGTTACAACTGATGATGATTCTATTCATTTCGTTTATCATATGGTTGATGTTTACGGTTGGGCACGCACAGCCGGCCGCATGCCTTAAGCTGCGTTTGTTTCGTGGTTTTCGCCGTATCCTGAGGGTACGGTGGAAGGCTCTCGCGAAACCCGTCTGGACGGTTCGCTTGTTTTGGTCCGGTAGCCTCTTTGCCTTTTAATACGCGGAATCGCGTCCGCTTATAGGGCTACCGGCTTAGCCGAGGTAGATGAGCGGTGTACTTTGCCCTTGGGGCAATTTCAGTTGTCTTTCAACTAATGCGAGACTCATGACGATGCGAGATATACTCCTAGTTCCCACTCTTAGTCAAGGCCTGTGGGAAATGTTTCCACGTATTACGAAGTTTTGATCAATACTGTTGCATTAGGTTTCTCGCCAGACGTAGCCGCTTGGCGTTTTCCGGGGTCGCTGGGAATGGATGAGCTGTATTTTGTTCGTCAATACAAAGGCCGTTAAGCTGGCTGCGAGGACCAGCGGAGTGAGGGAAAGGCTAGTTAGGGTGCCGAGCAATATTGTGGTGCTGATTGGGGTGCGGGTGACGCCGACGTTGGCGGCCGCCATGAGGCAAACGATGGAGAGGGGGAGAGGAAGCCAGCCTGCGGTGGCGATGCTGAGGGCCGCTCCTGCAGTTCCGCCGATGAAGAAGAGAGGGAAAATGAATCCCCCGCGAAAGCCGCTGTTGAGGGTGACGCTCACGGCCAGCATCTTGAGGAATGCAATGGCGGCAAGCGGCGCGAACCAGGAGCTGTTGAGTTCTGCGGCGCCGAGCTGGAGCAGGATTTCTCTCATTTGGAATTCTCCCCAGAACAAGGTGCTGGAGGAAAGTTGGCTGGGGCTGGCGATCGCGAGGAGGCCGAGTAGGAGGCCGCCGCAGGCCCCAAGTAGGGCTCGCCGTTTTTCGAGCCGCTCCAAGACGAGGTGGGCCAGCCGGAACAACTGCATGAAGAGAATCGCGGCGAGAGCGCCGACTGCTCCGAGCAAAATGCTCTTGAGCAGGAGTTCGCTGTCGATGTGGGGCGTTTCCCATTTTAGGGGAAAGAGCGGGTGGGGGTGGTCGGCAAGCGTGTTGAAAATCCAATAGCTAAAGAAGGCGGAGACGATTGAGGGTACGAGCGCTTCGTAGTACTCCAAGCCGTTGCGATGCGGTATTTCCAGAGCGAATACAGCGCCGGCGAGTGGCGCTCCGAAGAAGGCTCCGAGGGCGGCGGACATGCCGCAGAAGGTGAGGGTGCGGGTGTGCGCTCGCATCCAGTCGAGTCGGTCGCCGAGCCAACTGCCGGCGCTGCCGATGATTTGCACGAGGGGAGCTTCCGGACCGGCGCTGCCGCCAGCCGTGATCGAAACAAGCGAGGTGACGATCATGGATGGAGTTTGCTTGGTTGGAATCTTGCCGTCCTCTAGGTGGATGTTGTTGACCACGGCTGCGATTTCTCCGGGAACGCCGAAGCGTTTGAGGCAGAGGCCGACGAGCAGTCCGCCAAAAGTGGTCACAGCGAGCAAGCTGAGCGCGTCGCCCGGCAATCCGATCTGCGCGAGCAGCTGCGAGGCGAGAGGGAGGGCGTGGTCCCAAGTGAGGCCGAGCATGAAGTGCAGGACGGTGGCGTAAAGATAGGCTACGAAGCCGCCGAATGTGCCGATGAGGGATGCGGTTAGGAGCAGCGCGTTGAAGGAGGGCTTCGCGTTTCGTCCAGTGGGCAGCTGTGTTTTTTCAGCCATGGGAAACCTAGACGTCTCGCTCTGCAGTATTAGATTGGGGATGAGCCGGGCGGAAGGGCGCGGCGAGCGATTGGCGCAGCTCGGGGTTGCGTTCAAGGAAGGCTTTTGCGTATGAGCAAAGCGGGTTGATTTTGGTACCGATGCTATCCGAATAGGCGACGGCCTGTTTGACGAGGCGAGCGGCGAGACTTTGCCCGCGCAGGTGGTGGGGAACGAAAACGTGCTCGATGGCAAGGGTGTTGCCATCTCGTGAATACAAGAGGTGGGCTCCGTTTTCGGTATAGAATTTGCGGTTGTCGGCGTCGTGGAGAAGCGGTGCGGGCGAGTCGGTCATGGTATCGCGGGAGGGGAGAGTGAGGATGGCGAGCGCGAGAATCCTAGTCTTCGATTTCGGGCATGGAGCAAGGGGAGGAGAAGTATTTCGCTGCCTTCTTGCCGGGGGCGGGGAGCTTTTTGGCTGCGGCTTGGATGAGTTTTGCCAGCTGGGATCGGTGGCACTCCTCGCTGTTTTCGCAGAAGCAGCCGAGGTTGATGCGAGTGGTTTGGCTGACGGCGGCGAGTAGCTCGATGCAGTGCTTTTGCTCGGTCCCTTTCATCTCGCTGCGATAACGCTGGGCGAATTGCTGATAGGTCAACTCTTCCGCGAGGTAAGCCTTGTAGAGTTCCTTGCTGGGCGCGAGCAGGGGCATCCAGACCTGAAAGTAGCCTTTGCGGTAGCGGTCCTCCACGCGGATGCCGCGAGGCGTCTGCCGGGCAACGCCTATGCTCAAGCCGGACAGTTCCGCGCAGTCGCCGTATTGGTAAAGGTGGAGATTCATTCAGCTAATAAAATAACGTAATACGATATAAAACTTGGCATAAGCGGTGGGGCCGTCAAGCTTAGGAAGCAGATGAGCAGCAATGACAATTCGACGGGGATGCGTACGCGTTGCGTGCACTTAGGGGGAAGGCCGGAGGGGAATGAGCCTTTTGTGCCGACCATCGCCCAGAGCACGGTTTTCAACTTGGGAACCGCGGAGGAAGCGGAAGCTATCTTTTCGGGCGAGAAGCCCGGCTATGCGTATACGCGGTTCGGGAATCCGACGGTGCAAAAGCTGGCGGAGGCGGTGGCTTCCTTGGAAGGTGGGACTGGGGCTATGGTGACGAGCTCCGGGAATGCGGCCACCTTGTGCGCGGTGACGATCGCGATGGCGGGAAGAAAGGGGAGTTTGGTGACGCATCCGGACATCTATGGCGGAAGCCACGAGTTGTTGGGGATCTTGTCGGATACGTTTGGCTTGCAGGTGAATGTTGTAAATCCGAGCGACGAGGCGGCATGGTTGAAAGCGGTTTGGCAAGCGGGAGCTGTTTTGCTGGAGACTCCATCGAATCCGCTGATGCGATTGATCGACTTGCGGTCGACGGTGGAGGCGGCGCATGGGAACGGGGCGCAGGTGATTGTGGACAACACGGTGGCGACCCCCTTTAACCAGCGGCCGTTTTCGTTTGGAGCGGATTGGGTCGTGCAGTCGACGACCAAGTACTTGAACGGGCACTCGAACGTGGTGGGCGGTTGCTTGGTCAAGCGAGAGAAGCTACTGGCGGAAGACCGTCGCGTGCACAAGAACTTGGGAGGCACGGTGAACGCTATGGAAGCTTGGCTGGTATTGCGCGGGCTGAGAACGTTCGCTCTGCGCATGGAGGCGCATAACCGCAATGGTGAGGCCATCGCCGATTGGCTGAGTCGCCACTCCGCCGTATCCAAAGTTTATTACCCAGGTAGGGGCGAAGGGCGCCAAGAAGAGATTTTCGCCCAGCAGATGAGCGGCGGCAGCGGTTTCCTCGCGTTCGAACTTGCGGGCGGAGGCGAGGCTGCGGAGCAGTTTCTGAACCGCATGCGCCTGGTAACGCATGCGGTGAGTTTGGGCGGTATGGAAAGTTTGGCTACACGGCCTGCTATGTCGAGTCACCGCGGCATGAGCCCTGAGGCGCGGCGAGAAGCGGGAATCGCCGACGGCCTGATTCGCCTTTCGGTAGGTACGGAGGGGCTGGACGATTTGATCGCGGACCTGCGTCAGGCGCTGGAGCAATAGAATTTTGTTATGAAGATATACAAGGACATTACGGAAACAATTGGAAACACGCCGTTGGTTCGCTTGAACCGGACTGCCGAGAAGTATGGAGCGCAGGCGGAAATCGTCTTGAAGCTGGAGTCGTTCAATCCGCTCTCGAGCGTGAAGGATAGAATCGGCGCGGCGATGATCGATGCGGGGATGCGCGAGGGAAAAATCAATGTGGATACGACGCTTATCGAGGCGACGAGCGGCAACACGGGTATCGCTCTGGCTTTCGTGGCGGCGGCGAAGGGCTTGAAGCTGATCTTGACCATGCCGGACACGATGACGGTTGAACGCCGGAAGATCTTGAAGGTGCTGGGAGCCAAGCTGGTCTTGACGCCGGGCGCCAAAGGAATGAAGGGGGCGATCGCAGAAGCGGAGCGGATCGCCGCCACGATCCCGAATAGCTTTATCGTCAGCCAGTTCGCCAATCCCGCCAATCCGCAGATTCATAAGGAAACGACGGCTCAGGAGATCTGGCGGGATACGGAAGGGATGGTAGATGTCATCGTATCGGGAGTCGGCACGGGCGGGACGATAACTGGAATTTCGGAGGCGTTGAAGCCATTGAAGCCGGACTTGAGAATCGTAGCGGTGGAGCCGGACGGATCGCCGGTGCTGTCGGGCGGAGAGCCGGGGCCGCACAAGCTGCAAGGTCTAGGGGCGGGGTTCGTGCCAGCTGTTTTGAATACGAAGGCCTACGATGAAGTGGTGCGGGTCAAGGAGGCGGAATCGGCTCCTGTCAGTCGCGACGTAAATTGCCTCGACGGCATTCCGGTGGGCATCTCTTCGGGCGCAGCCATCTGGGCAGCGATAGAGTTGTCTAAGCGACCTGAATACAGGGGAAAGCGAATTGTGACGATTGTGCCGTCCAGCAGCGAGCGTTACCTGAGCTCGTGGCTGTTCGAGGACATCGATATCGAAGGGGATGAGCTCTAGCGTGTACCTTTCAATGCGCGCGGACAGTTGCGCTAAGGGTGCACCTGCAGAAGAGAAGCGCGTGTCTGACTCAAGAACGGCGAAAATTTAAAGAGTATGAAGTAGTTTAGTGGGCTAGAGCGTTAAGAGGGAGGTAGAATGAAATACAGGAGATGGAATTATGGGGAGGACTCGCTGAGCGGACGAATCGCGCAACGCGTCGAGGAGCTGGAGGTTTTGTTGACGCGTGAGTCTTGGCTTCCGTTTAGCTTGCGAGGTTTGTTGGCGACAGAGTTGCCTCAGATCTTGAAAACGGTGAGGTCTGGCAGGGCGGTCTGGCGTAAGCGTGTTTCGAAGCAGCTGTTAGTATTGTCATTGGCGAGCTGGGTCTATGGACCCAGCGCTTTGGAATCGAAGACGATCTCGGGGATACAAGCGCTCGAGTTGGAGGTGAACGGTTTCATTTCCCAGGAGCGCAAGCACGAACGCAATGGCAAGGACGAACTGGAGGAAGGCGACGAGTAGCCGGCTGGTTTTGAGTGTTTGAATCGCAGCGGGTACATTGTCCGCCGCTCGCGGCGTCGCTAACTTCTGCGATTCGTCGAGCTTCGAAGCCCGTAGGGTCAAATCGACGTGATGTCCCGTCGTGGTCTCCCGCGATCGACGGAGTCGACCCCTTGGGGCGGGGTGGCGATTTGAGAGCGAAGATATTCACTATTGGGAAACGAGAGGGGCTAGGTAGCCCCTCTCGTGGTTTATCAGGAAGCTACTTTTGTTCTCTTGGCCCGTTCCTGCTCTCTCCTGCCGAGCTCTTCTGCGAGCGTGGAGCGAGCTTGCGAGGTGAGTTGCTTGGGATCGAGTTGCTGTAGCTGGATCGTGGGAAGACTGGCGTAGTGGGTTTTTAAGGACGCCGCGTCATTGGCCACTTCGTAGAAGGAAGCGAATCGCTTCCACCATCGTTTAATCATAGTAAATTGAATACGTTTTGTGCGTTATCCGACACCCTAACCCTGCTCGAGCGGATGTCGCTGTATAGTGTTTTACAGCTGCTCCACCTTGCTCGCAGGAGTTTTCTCCTTCGAAACAGAAGGTCCGGGGGAGCGGCGCACTTGTAGTGCACTCTCGTGGGAACTTATAGGCTGACTCGCAGCTGTGAAATTAGCGAGAAGTCGTGCTTCGCCGGGGAGGAGAGCGACAGTCGTAGGACGCTCGCCATTCGCGTCCTGTCGTCCCAGTCCGTTCTTCCAGTAAGTCGCAGATTGGGAAATCGGGGGCGAGCCATGCCAGGTAGTCATCAGGGAGGTACGCAAGTTTCGCTGGGGGTGTTTCCTCTTTTTGGAGAGGCCGCAGCGGCGAAGCCCTGTCGACGATGCCTTCAATGGAAGCGAGTTGGCTGTGGTTTGTGGCGATGGCCGCTTGTTTGCTGTCCGCTGGCACCGACGCGGCAACAAAGCCTTCACCGCCGGGAGATGCGGTGACAATAAAAAGTGCGACGAATAGATGCCAGATCGTTTTCAAGCGTCAAAGTGCTACAAGATACTGTGCAATGACGCTTGCGGGGCAGTTGTCAACTGCAGCGTACGCGCGCTTTTTGTCGTCTTCGGCTGGGAGGGAAACTTGGGGACCACGCCTTGAACTTAGAAAGAGCAGTAGCCCGCGGCGACCTGACGCAACCTACTGGGCTGAGGGGCGTTTGAGCGCCGACTCGAAGCAACATTCTGGCGCACCTTCGCGGGCTCAAAAGCCCCTTCGCTCCAGCATCTAGCACCACCTCATCCACACTCGACCGCTCTTTCTAGGTTGAAGCGAGCTTGTGTGAGGAGAGCGGCGATGGATAGCCCCGTCAGGGCAGCGGCTGCGGTCAGGATTTCAGGGGTGTGAGGCAGGTGAGGCCATTGGGTAAGAGTGGCTGCGGGGACATAGAACAAAACTGCCTCTCCGATTGCGAAACTGAGTAGGTAAAGGGCCGAAGCAGTGACCGTGGTCTTTGAATTGCGTATCCAGTTATTGGAGATTCCCCATGCAATTAGGGCAGGGGTGACGACGCCTAGGAATACTAGGTGCAAGAAACCGATGGCTGCGGAACGGTGGCTGGCGAGGACGTCGAGACCGGGTAGACTGCCTGCGAACTGGAAGACGAATTTTAGGATAAGGCAAGCGAGGGCGACACGAAGCAGCTGCCTCTGGAGGTAGGGCAGGCGAGCGATAAACCCTGCATCTAAGTTTTGGATACGAGAGAATATGATGCCGCAGCCAATGAGCTGGAGAATTGATCCGAGGAGAGAGGCCAGATTCACCAAGTAGGAGAAATTAGCCCATATGGCGGCTTGGGCCAAGGAAAGCAGGCAACCAGCGGTCAAGAAAGGGTAGGCTGCGGCGAAGGCGGACTCGAGTTTCTTTGAGTGAGAGAGCGCGATGACGGATGCTAGGAGGAAGAAGACGAACCAGCCATTGTACTGGAAATGCATGTAGAAATAGATGGAGAGCGTGTACCAGGGGGAGTCGCGGAGCTCGAGTGCTCCTAAGGGACCGAGGGCGAGGGGACCCACGCTCGAAATTGCCATGAATACGAGGGCGGTTCGCAGGTACTGCCTTCCGAGGGGTGGCAGTGCATTTTTTCGAAAGAGCTTCCATGCGAAGGCAAAGGTCGTGGTCATGTGGAGCGTGGAGAAGGAGATGCTCCAGAAGGCGTAGCCTTGGAAAGGGAAGGACGCGAGCATGCCTAGGTTGGCGATTTGCAGGAGATAGAAGACCTTGCGGAAGGCGGGGAGTTGGTCCTCGGTCGCGAAGTGTTGGATGCTGACGGCAAGGAGGGCATTGAAGACCCAAGCCAAGAATGCGGCGTGCGAGTGGGCGTGGAGGAAGTGGCGGTAGTTTACGGCGGCTATGGGTTCCAAGGCTTGGAGCCGAAGGAAGATTCCGAGCAGAGCGGCGATGAGGAAGAATGAAAGACCAGTGATGAAGACGGCACGGGCGAGACGGTCACGATTGTGAGGTCGAGATGAAGGCGTATCTATTGGCATGGCTGTTATCGTGAATATATTCGTCCTAACTCTACGTTGTTCTCTCGAATCCCTGGAGTTTGTCCTTGGGACAAAGGTTTCAGCCGTAGTCGAAAAGACGAGATTCAAATATACCAGAGCTGAATGAAGTTAAATTCGCTGGTCGTCCGCCATACTCTGGAATTCCAATTGTTCAAATCTTTCTGTTCCGATAAACGCGGTGTACTTGTCTAGCGGTTTCTTAGATCAGGCGCGTTGAAAATGCGATCGAAGTTCGCGTCTATCCGATTTCGACTGATGAATTTCCGGAAACCCTTTATGGTAAATATGTGGAGGTGGCTTATTGTGTATTCGGTATGTCCATACGTCAGTCCTGTGTCGCATTCTATCGTATGGTCCACGAAATATTCGCATGAATCGACCTGTTTGGGAGGTTCCGCCAGATTTCCATTGCTGTCATAGTCTGCGACCCACAAGTCCCCTTCGTTCAGGATCAGCAATGGCATAACAAAGGTGTAAACCGGCATATCGTTTCTGCCTTGGAAATCTCTCCATGCCGTAGCCACCAAATCAATGCAGGAAGCCAGCGCTTGGTTCCACTTCAGGAATACTTCCTCGTCGTTGCTCACGAATTCGTCTTCCTTTCCTCTCGACTGCTTGATCCCAACGCGAGCCATCCCCTTGCCAACCATCTCCCATCTTCGGTAGGGCGATGTTCCATCTTCCCTGTAGATGGTTTTCTGCTCGATGCTGGTAATTTTCCCTTTTGCGGTTTTTAGATAACAAGCGAGCCTTTCGTGCGGTTCCCGTGGAAGCCTAGATACCAGTAATGGGTATTCCGAGCCAAGAGTCTTGCACTCGATTGCAAGCTTCAGCGCACAATCTCCGATGTATGGTCCAATGCTGACGCGCAGGTCGAATTGGCGCCTTTTTCCCGATTGTTGATCGAGATAGCTCCCCCCGTGTACCGCTTCAAGTTGGTATTCCTTGCACGCTTTCAATGCGGCCATTTCAAGAGCGAACCCTTCTTCCTGTGAAAGGTATCGCTCAAGGTCGGATGCCTCGATTTTCTTGTTCGCTTGTCTCGCCATGTTGTCGCTAGGCTTGGCTCGAGATTGGCTCCCCGGCTATGATCGTATGGGAATAGGTTCCGTGATCGGCTTCGCCAAATCGTTCTAGGTGGCATGATCTGACATCGAACACGCGGCGGCAAAAGAAGCCTGGGGTTGAAGGTTTCGATTCTTTCCGAAGCTTGGCCCAAGCGACGAGCTTACCATCGCCTTGAAATGCTTTCTTCAAGCCTCCTTGTCTCGTACCGCCGATCGCTTCGCCTACCTTGATTAGTTTGTACTTCGATAGGTCGTCGATGAACTCGATGGCTTCCTCTTGGCTTATATCGGCGGCCACTTTAGGCCCCCTCCTTCTTCTTTGGTGGCTTTATCGTCGGCATCTTTACTCCGGTCGTTGTGGGACGAAGAGACGCTCCTCGTGAATTGCTCAATGGAGAATAGATCTTCTTTGGCTGTTCCCGTGAATATTTGTCTTTGTTCATAATTGGCTATTTTCGAAGGAAGTATTCTTTTGCGATTAGAGTGGAATTTTTGAGGAGCTTGTCGTTGTGCGGTATAGTCAATTCTCCGATGTGCCGCTTCCACAATGCCCCAATCCTTCTTTTGAATTCGATCGTTTTTGCGTGGATTTCTCGTACGGTCAGGTCTCCTTCCGATATGCAGTACCACTCGTCCTCCATATCGATGAACAGTTCGTCAAATGCGTATGATAGGTTTCTGAGCGGCTTGATGCGTTTGCTGAACGGCAGATAGCTTTTAGCTGCATTGAGCACTTGCGAAAGCGCGATAAGGAATCCCCACAGAAACGAGAATTCTGCCCAAATGGCCCAGCCTCCGATGCAGACGCTTGAGGTAATCGCGAGATAAATTTCGATCCTGTTGTTCCATCGCTCGGAGCGAATTAGGTAGCCATGCACATAGTGGCAGTGAGCTTTGAACTCATTCATCGAGTCCCAGTACTCGTTCGCAATCTTGCTCATCCGCAATCAGAGCTAGAGCTCTTCAATTGTCGTCTTCTAGCCCCAGCATATCGGCTATCCATTCATCCTTGCGGTCGACTGGACGGTAGAATCCGTATCGTTTGGCGACGCCGTCGTAAAACTCGTCGATCAGTTCGTTTAGCCTGAATTCCGGGATCTCTATTAGCCGCCACTGGTAGCTTCCTACATTCGGGAGTTCCATATCCTTTTTCCAGTTGGAGTATGACAGATGATCATTGGGCTCGCCGTCTCTCACAGAGAAACCATAGGCTTTTCCGTATTTCCCATTGGGCTCAATTTTCGTGATCACGATCAGATCATGATCGCTCCAGTTCCGCCGGGAAGCTGCGAAAGGGAGAGTTTGGATATCCGCGTAGATCTGGAAAACGTTCCTCATTATGGGCTATAGCAGATTGTTTGTAAATCGTTCAGCTTGTGTGACATGCTCTGCAGCACCAGAAGCACCCGTTGATCCTCTCGTTAGGCCACTGTCGCTTCGCATGTAGCACGGCTCCGTGGCAACTCGCGTGGTAGCCAAGGTCCACCTGATTCTGTGGGAGCGGCATGTACTGGCACCCTGAAGTCGCATTGTGCACCTCGTAGTCGCCATTGTCTTGCTGGTTTTTGTTTATGATGAATTGTGGCATTCTCGATTCTTGTAGTTGATTGTTCTAAAATTAAAATTATCTCTTCTTCTCTCTTCGAACCCCCTTGAATGGAGCTTTTGAGGAGGTCTTGACGTCTATAAAGCGTCCCGTGTCCGCGTCGCGTTTGGCCCAGTGGCCAGAGGAAGTTTTGGTTTGCGAGCGGCTTCTAACCGCTCCTTTTCTGTGTCCGTCGCCGATAGGTGGGTTAGTTGCCATGTTCTTGTATGTATTTGACTGCTTAAGTTAAGGACCTAATACTTAGTGTTAGGTTAGTATGATTCTTAAAACCTCATAAAAAGTATGAGGTCAACCTGTTTATTTTTATTTCTTCAGCATGGATCACGATATTCCCCATACTCAGCTCCTTCGATTGAACTTCATTGAGTTTCGCCTGCTATTCGCTGGCGAAGTTGGCCGTGGCGACCTGATGCGACGATTTGGAATAAAGGAGGCGGCCGCGACCAAGGACTTCACGGCGTATAGGGGCTTCTTTCCGAGGAACATCGAATTCGACCAAAGCCAAAAGGTGTACCGTCCAACGAAGGAGTTTTCGCCGTCGTTGATTTCCGGTCGCCCTCAAAAGACCCTTTTAAGGGCATTGGTTCATGGGACGGGGGACGATTTTTCAGAGAGTGTCGATCCACTGGTGCCTTGCGAGTTGCCCGTTCGGCTGTATGAAACGCGGTTGGACACATTAGCCGCTGTCTCGAGGTGTATATATTCGGGCGGGGTGCTTCGAATTCGCTACCTCTCAGGTAGCGGATCCACCAAGAAAAGGGATATCGTTCCTTTCTCCTTCGCGGGCAACGGCCTCCGTTGGCACGTGCGCGCATATGATCGTTTGAAAGGAAGGTTTGGTGATTTCGTGATCAATCGTATCGTCGCTGCAGAAAGTCTTGATGAAACCGCGAAAGCCTCGGAGAGAAGAGAAAACGATGAACAGTGGAATCGGATGGTTCGTCTTGAGATTGTTCCGCATCCGAAAACGAAGAACGCCAGAATGCTTGAGATAGAATTTGGAATGGAAAACGGACTGTTGGAGTGCAGGGTGAGGGCTGCTCTTGTCGGCTATGTTTTAAGGCTTTGGAATGTCGATTGCACCGCTGATGCAAGTTTGAAGGGTAGGGAATATGCGCTGTGGCTCAGAAATCGAGCGACTCTCTACGATGCTGAAAACGCGGAGATCGCTCCCGGTTACGTTCAAGATTGAAATTTTGACTGGCACCTATCTTGGCAGCTGCGCGTTTTCCATCGCCTAGCGCGACGACGCCAATGGCTCTCTGTTCGTACGCTCGAGGGAAAGTGCCGAATTTACAGTGGGAAATGCAGAACTTAAACAGGAAGTGTCGGCTGTCACTTTGGGTCGCGTGGCTGCAAGCTAATGGAGTCAATTAGTAGCTCTAGAAAAAGTAGAAAGATCGTTGCCTGTCGGTGATTCGTGGATACGGAGACCGAATTCGGGCAACACGGCGAAGATGTGGGATTGGATGTCCTCGTATTTGATCCACTTGGTGGTGGCAGTGAAGGCGTAGTCTTGCTGGGGAAGCCCGTCGCTCGAGGGTTAGCCTGGAATTACCCCCAAACTCTACCTTAAAAAGTAGAGAGCTTTTGGAGTTCGGCGAGGGCTCGGTCGTGGCCGATTTTGGCGCTGTCGATGAGTACGGTGCCGTGGCGATCGGTGACGACGAGTTGGGGAATCGTGTCGCCGAAGAGCGACTCGAACGCGGGGAGCTGGCCGCGGTTGGTGAAGGTGAGCATGGGCCATTCGATGCCGAGCGAGCTGGTGTAGCGTTTGGCTTCGGCGGAGGATTTGTCGCCGGAGACGTATACGATGGTGACCATGTCGGGTGCGAGCTTGGCTTGCTTTAAGGTGGAGACGAGTTTTGGGGCGAAGACTTTGCAGGGCGGGCACCATCCGGCGCCCATGTAGAGGATGACGTACTGGGGCTGGGTTTGGGGGAGCTCGACGCGGCGGCCGGTGGCGGGATCGACGAGCTTGCCGGCAAGTTCTTCGAGGAGGCGTCCGGGGGCGCTGTCGGGCTTGGCTAGGCGGTCTCGAGCTTGTTGGAGCAGGTCGGTGTTTTCCGCTTCGAAATTGAAGGCGATATCCGAATTCGGGATACGCAGGAGGAGCTGGTTGCGGTCGTACTTGAGGAAGAGAACCTCGTCGCCTGCCTTGAGACTGGGAGCTCCGGAGAACTCGACGGGCACGGCCAGCTTGAGGCGGTAGGGCCAGAGCTCGGAACGGTTGGCGAGGTCGCGGTAGCTGAGGTCGCGTTGCTCGGGCGTAAGCGTTGCCCAGGCGGCGTTGGCTGCGTCTAGGGTGGTGGTGGCCTCGGGTTCGACGGCGAAGGTGACGCGGCCGCGGTTGGCGCTGGCGACGACTTCGCGTGTCTTGAGTTC
Source organism: Pelagicoccus sp. SDUM812005 (assembly GCF_031127875.1). Classification (GTDB taxonomy): domain Bacteria; phylum Verrucomicrobiota; class Verrucomicrobiia; order Opitutales; family Opitutaceae; genus Pelagicoccus. The sequence continues at coordinate 123,652 of NZ_JARXIA010000014.1, forward strand.
GACGATTTCGATTTCGCTGCCGGAGCGGACGACGGCCCCGTCGGAGAAGCGAAGTTCCTTTTGGATAATGGCGGTTTGGGGCCAGGCTTCGCGTTTGCGGACGAGTTCGGACCAGCTGAGCGGCGCGACGGCGACCGTTGGAGCGGCGATGGGTTGGGCGACGGCTTGTATTGGCTGGACCCTTACAGCGGCCGAGCTGATTTGAGTGGGCGCGGGTGCGATGTCCGAAGCGTTGGAGGCGAGTGGGAGATCGGTCGCTTGCAAGGCGTCCGCCAAGGTGTAGGAAGGGCTGGGCTCTATCGTGTGGCGAACGAAGCCTTCGGCGTTGGCGGCGATGAGCCGGAGCTCGCCGTCGTCGCCCATGTGGGTGGCTCCGGCGTACCTAACGATGTTGTTGTTGGGGACGGTTTGCAGGTCGAAGGCAGCGACGCGTTGGCCGTTTATGTAGAGCACGGTGTTGCGTCCGGGGCGGTCGGTGGCTCGTTCGTCGTTGAAGAAGAGGAAGTGCTTGCTGTCCGGGGTAAAGTAGGCCCGTGAGCGGATGCCGAGCTCTTGGCTCCAGATCGACTTGCCGTCGACGTGGACGTGGTAGGTCTTGTCCTTGCGGGTGACGTAGGCGACCCGCTTGCTGTCGGGCGAAAAGATGGCGGAGGTGCGATTGGCTTCGGCGAATCCGTTGGCGAGGAAAGGCATGGCTACATGGTCGCCGATGTCGTCGCACTTGCCGTCGATGTAGTGGGCGCCGGTCTTGATCCCGCCGATAGCGAAGGCGCTGCGTTTGCCGTCCGGGCTGAAGACGATGCTTTCGTCGACGACGGTCGAGACGGTGTTGGCGTTGCCGATGCGCCAAGTCGGGTCGGACAGTACTTGGGAATCGAATACGGCGACGGAGCCGTTGCTGGTGGTGGTAGCTCCGTAGGCGAAGCGGTTGCCTTGGGGGGCGAGGACGATGGGATTGGTGTACTTGTATCCGTCGGATTCCTCGCCGTTGACGAGCGGGTAGTTGAGACCGCCTTGGAAGGCGATGGAGACGCATAGGGAGGAGTCGGCGGTGAAGGCGGCGTAGGCGCGGCCTTCGGAGGCGGGCAGGACGTTTTGGAAGGAGCTGTAGCTTGGGCCGCGCTTGCCGTCGAGCCATTGCCACATGGCGATGCCTTGCGGCTCGCGGCCGTGAACGACAATGCGTTTTCCGTCGGGGCTGAAGAGGAAGCTGTCGGCTCCTTCGGTGTTGAGGAGCGTCTTGCCGTCAACCCAAGCGGATCCTTCGGCGATGCCGCCGATCCGGCCGTTGGAGGAGACGATAGGGAGGCGCAGGTTGGGATGGAGGACCTTGCCGTCGACTAGGGTGGCCGCCCCGCTGGTGGCGACGAGCTTGCCGTTGGGCAGGAACTGGACGGGGGTGCCTTCGTAGCCGGCGAGCTTGCCGTTGAGGATCATTTCACCTCGGGTGGGATCGGCGGCGTAGCGGGTTTCGTCGGCGCTGAAGACGATGCCGTTGCGCAGGTAGTTGGTCGCGAGTCGGATAGGAATGGGTTTGCCGTCGATGAAAAGGCAGTCGCCGGGGCGTTCGCCGGGAAGGTCGTGCTTGGCGATGAACCAGTAGCGTTTCCCTTGGGGCGAGAAGCGGACGATGCTCTTGTTGTTTTCCTCGATGGCGCCGGTTTGGTAGGGAGCCCGGTGGACTTCCTTGCCGTCTACCATTACGACGTACTCAGACCCTTGCAGTCCGACGTAGGCGTAGCGTTTGCCGCCGGCGCTGAAGATGACCGGGTGATCGTACCGGTCTTGGCTGACAATGGCTGGAAACTGGGAGCGGCCGAGGGTGGGGCTTCCATCGGCGGCGAGTAAGCGGTCGAACCGTGGGCCGACTTCTCCGTCGACGGAAACGGCGAAGCGGCTACCTTGGCGGAGGACTGCCGAAAAGCGGCCGCTGATGTCAATTTGGACGGAGAAGGCGTCGAGCGGAGCCAGGACTGTGGTTTCGATTTTCGGTTCGGAGAAGGATGGGGTCGCGATAGCGAAAAGGAGCGTGAGAACTCCGAGTTTTTTGCTGAGGGAGCAAAGGTAGCATGTGTATGGATTCATCACTTTGAGCGGATAGGTGGGAAAGCGTGCGGATCCCTTACTTGGCATGCGGCGACCCCCTCGCTTTTTTCTGACGAGTTTTTGACGACTCGGAAAATTGGATATTCAAAAGAATTTCCGAGAGCGAGCGGATTTTTTTTGGCGGTGCGAGTGTGTTTCTCCGGGTAAAATTCGTTCAGCAGGGAATTGGTTTTGCTTGCGGCGATTTCCGACTATCGACTCTGCGAAGCGTTCTTTGACCTTTGCACGGCAGCCGTGCCGCCTCGGTGCGTTGTGCGTTCTCCATCGTTTCGAAGTTGCTGAGCTCTTCCACTCAGGCGCTATTTGCGCGCCGTTTTGTTAGGTCGGGCTGGATGGTGATTTGGCAAGATTTGCCGAGACCGCGCTGTCTGATGCCTCTAGTTTCATAGGCTGTTAATTTCCCCGGAAAGTGTCGGCTATTCTTAACAATTTATCTTTTCTTCGGAATCACGGATACCGGATTTTCTCTGTGGCTGGGGTGATCTACTTAATTGTGGCGCGGTGGTTGCTGTTACGTCTCGCTGGCTCGCAGCCGAGTCATATTCTCAAAGCAACCCCTATTGTAAAAACGACAGATGCACATCAAATCGATCCTAACCTCTACCGCATTGCTGATTTCATCCATTTTCTCTACAGCAGCTCATGCTGTAACCTACAAGGGCATTGAGTTTCCTGCGGGAGATATTTCCTTTGCGGATTCCCTAGTGTCCTACACTCCCTCTTTTGGAGGCGGTAACGTGCCGACGGACACAAATTACACGGATCCTTCGAAAGCTCTAGGCGCTCCTGATTACCAATCACCCAATGGTTCTGTGTCGCTAGGCGATGGGGGACGGATCATTCTCGAGTTTGTGGACAATTTCCTGACGGGTAGTAGCCTTACGGGTGTTGCCGACGGAATCTTCGATTTGCATATCTTCGAAATCGGTGGTGCCGTAGAGGCCACCGACGTTCACATCAGTAAGGATGGTTCCGTTTGGGAGTCGGTGGGTCGAGTGAATGGGAGTGTTAGCAGCATTGACATCGACCTTTTCGGCTTTTCGGTGAGTGACCAGTTTCGTTTTGTGCAACTGACAGACGTAAAGGGATTGAATGGCACAACAGGGAGCACAGTAGGGGCGGACATCGATGCAGTGGGAGCGATCAGCACGGTCATCAACCCAAATCCCGGAACTTCTCCCGTCCCTGACTCGGGGAGTTCTTTCCTCGCATTTCTGATTTCTTTAGCTGGCATCGTAGCCTTCACGAAGCGGAAGCGTTAGGTTTTCACTCTATTACTGCTAAGCGAGCCCTTCGACAGAGGAGTTCGCTTTTTTGTGTAATAGTCCCTTCATGCTCGGTTTGTCGAGTTGGCGGGACGATTGAAGGGTCGTCCGAAGAACCCATGACAAAAGAAATGTTGGACTGACTCTGTTTCCCATCGTTTTTTTACTGCGTGGCGAGGTGCTTTGGAGTTCGCAGCCGCGCTGTACGGACAACAGCATCATTCATGGAGCTCTCCGCCGATTCGAACCGGGAATGGGCTAGGCTCTTGGCCCCCAGAATCACTTTTTGCTCTACCAACTGCATGAAAATGGCCGCTACACGCTCTTCCCACAATGGCTCTAGTCTCGACCAAGGTCGCGCTCGTCGAAGGCGCGGCGCGGCGTGTCAGCCCTGGTCTAGCCTTGCCTGTATTTTGGGGCTGTTCGCCTCGGCGCTGCTTTCGACACCATTGGGCGCGGTAGACGCTCCCCCCAGTCCATCCCGCGATTTTAGCGTCACGGTTGCTCTCAGAGGGACGACTCAAACCGTGCAAATGGGCAAGCAGACCTACCGCATCGAAAACCGCTCGTCGGGTCCCAAGCCTACACGGGCCGCCCTGAACGGACCCTACAAGGGGAGTCGTGAAAAGCAGCTTTTCGCCGAACGCGTCGCCTATGTGCCCGGTCTCGGACTGGTAGGCTACCTTGTACTCGAAATGCCAATACAGGAACGCGGCATACAGCGTCCGACCCGCGAGGCGAGCCTTTACGACCAGCGCGGCAACATCGTTTGGATCGTGCCGGAAAACGACAGACAGCTCGCTCCCGTGGCCCCCGGCGAGTTCGTTCACTTGGCAGGCGTTCACGAAAACGGCTTAACAGCAGACCGCGTACTTTTCATCAGCCCGCGCGAGCTCTCCACGAGCAAGGGCAAGACCGAGTTTGTGCTGCCGGAGAAGACGGCGAAGATGAACGCCTACCTGTTCGAGGGCCCAGCCTTGCAGCGTTCTTGGCTCGACCTCGCTGGCATCGAGAGGCAGCGTGCTGATCACCTTCACGGCAACAAAGCCGGCGAGCACGACTACCGCGCCCTCAAGACGGCTGACGGCCACATCATTTTAGCCCTCGCTGAAGGCGAATACCATCGCGTGACCCGGCTCAGTCCGGACCTCGCCGAGCAAGAGCAGTTCTTTCCGACCTTGATCGCCTACGCCGCCCCCACCCACCCGCTCGCTGTGCTCAACTACCAGAATAGGGACCTGCGGATTGAGACGCTGGAAAAGGTGATGCTCGTACCAAGCGACGACGTTCCGGGCCTCTTCGGCATCCTGCGCCCGAGCGGGCAAATCTTCATCCCGGACGGCAGCCTCGGATTCGTGCCGATCATCACCAGGGAGTTCCACCGGCCCGGAAGAAGCTCCCTGTCCGTTCCCTTCACCATGGTGCACAGCCACGCCGTCGCCTACCCGGAGGAAGAAGGCATTGTGTGGAGCTACGCTGGCCCCACAGGCGCCCTGGCCAACAGCCCTGCGCGTTGGCAAGAGTGGCGCTTCGTCGAGCACCCGGACATCGGCCGTTTCAACCGCTATACCCGCGTCCATCCCAAGCTGCTCGTCGCTCGCCTCGAAGGCAGCGACACCTGGCAGGCTTATATTTTTTCCCGCTACGGCATTCGTTGGGGCGACGGGCTCGGTCCCGCTCCTCAGCAGGTGGCGCAGCCGGTGGGCAATTCGGCCGAAAGCCTCGAAGCGGCAATCGTCAACGCCGAGGATTTTCTGAGGGATCTCAATAGCCGCCTCGGCAAGGAAAAGATTGTCCGCGACGAGCGCCTCCGTGCGGACCGGGAACGCTTCTTGCGGGAGCAGCATGAGAAGGCTGAGCGTGCCTTCGCGGAATGGGCGCGTGAGAACCCCGAATTGGCGGCAAAAGTGCGGCCGCCTCCGCCGGGCCCTCGCGCTCCGATTTTCCGAAACGACTGGCAAGGTTTTACCTACACCGCAGAGACGACTCGACGCTTCGAGCAGTCCGTCCGCCAGAGCGCCGAGCGCGAACAGATGCGTGCCTTTCTCAACCAACTGAACTATCAGGTGCACTCTAGGTAACTAGGCGATTGTAGTGTCGTGCCCCGAACGAACGCTGCGCTTGAGAGCGAAATTCATCATCCCTGTCGCGCCTGTTCGATAGGGCGCGGGATGGGCGTAAAGCCAGCGGCGGTCGTAATGCGACAGGATCCGTGAAACGCGCTTTAGTCGCTTCGCGACTTTCTCATGCCCGGCGTCGGCCGCTTTGGTCAGTTTTCGCTGGCCTTCTCGATGGCGGATTCTGCATTTATTGCTTTTTGCGTTTCATCGATGCGCGTTTTCAGCGCGGTGATCTGCTGCGGAGAGAGGGTGCCTGGCATGGTAAGGATAGCGGTGTAGTCTGCCAGCGCCTCGGGGTAGTTTCTGAGCCGCTCGTGAAGTTGCGCTCGCTCGCGGTGAAGCGCCGGGGGGCGGCTTGTTCTTGAAGACGCATCATTTACGAGAAGTCGCGTCTCGTTTGGAAGGGACTAGGGGGATGGAGATTGTTGCTGTTGTCACTTTCGTCTCCCCGAGAGTTCCCTGCATGTGCGGCTAGTTGAAGGCAGCGGAAAGAGTTCAGGTTGTGCATTCCTATTTTACCGATTGATAGAATTTCTGGATACCGAACTTGCTCACCGGGTAATGAGTCATGCTGCCTTACTTTCCCGCAGGCTCCTTAGGGTCTATCTTCGAGCTGACTACGAAGAACGCAGCGGTCGAGTACCAGTACTCCAGGGCCCTTGGGGGCAGTGAGCGTTGAGATTCCCGACTGCGGGGGGCGTAGGTTTCGGCGTTGGTTTGCTGAATGGAGTTGGTCTACGTGACGGTTTCAACTTTAGCCTTGTGTCGGAGGCGCTGCTGCTCACGAGTAGCAGCGCCTGAGTCTTAATGCTTTCTCGCAGCTAACGCTGGCCGAAGGTAAATCAATCGTGGTGATTGGTTATTCTGGAAAAAATAGTAAGATCGTTTCCTGTCGGTGATTCGTGGATACGGAGACCGAATTCGGGCAGCACTGCGAAGATGTGGTCGAAGATGTCGGATTGGATGTCCTCGTATTCGATCCACTTGGTGGTAGCGGTGAAGGCGTAGACTTGCAGGGGAAGCCCGTGGCTCGAGGGTTCGAGCTGCCGCACGAGGATGAGCATGTTTTGGGCGATCCGAGGATGGTTTTTCAGGTAGGATTTGAGGTAGCCCCGGAAGGTGCCGATGTTGGTGAGTCGACGTCCGTTGAGGGGGGATGATAGGTCGAGTTCGGTTTCGGAGTTGGACTTTTCCAGTTCGGCGAACTTTTCTTCGAGGTAGGGTGCTAGCAACTTCGCTTTGCGGAGCCGCAGCACGGTGTCTTCGTCGAGGAATGAGATGCTGGAGGTGTTGATGTGGATGCTGCGCTTGATGCGACGTCCGCCCGATTCCGACATGCCGCGCCAGTTTTTGAAGGAGTCGGAGATGAGGGCGTAGGTGGGAATTGTGGTGATGGTCTTGTCCCAGTTTTGGACTTTTACCGTGGTGAGGCCAATGTCGATGACGTCGCCGTCCGCTCCGTACTTGGGCATTTCGAGCCAATCGCCGACCGATAGCATGTTGTTGGCGGAGAGCTGGATGCCGGCAACGAGGCCGAGTATCGGGTCCTTGAATACCAGCATGAGAACGGCGGAAAGCGCTCCGAGTCCGCTGAGAAGAATGAGCGGCGATTCTCCCATCAGGATGGAAATACCAACGATGACGATGACAACGCTGGCGACGATCTTCAGGGTTTGAGTGATGCCGCGCAGGGGAAAGTGGATACGCTTGCCGCTGCTTTGGACGAGACTTTCTAGGGCGTCGAGCAGGGCGTAGAAGGCGAGCAGGCCAAAGAGCAGCATCCAGAGTTGAAGCGCGGTGGCGAGGGAGTTTCCGATGAGGGAATCCGGAGGGAACCAGAGGCTGGCTTGAATGTGGGCGACGGCGCCTTGCAGTACGAAGGCGATGCGGGAGAGTACGCCGTGTCCATAGAGGGTCTTGCGCCAGCTTTTTCGTTCTCGGGCTTTGGCCCGGTCTAGGAGTCTGAGCGCGAAGTGATGCAGCAGCAGGTGCAGGATGATGGCGACAATGGATATCCAGGCGAGCGCGACTCCATTGTAGAGCGCGTATGCGTATTCGGGAGACTGGGATTGGAGCCAGTCTAGGAGGGCTTCTCGTAGATTCGTTCTGAAGGTGTCCATGGGCTACTGTCCGGTACTGCAGCAGATAGGGGGAGTTCCTTGCGAGTAGAAAAGAACGCATCCGCCTTGGGAGTTCAGACCTTCATTCTTTCTCGTGCACAATGAATGGAATTAAGAAATTTGAACGGATTCCATTAATGAGATTACTTGAAGGTATAAGGAAACGCGCTAGGGTGTATGGAATTTGCTTACATTGACTATCCTGATCGGACTGCCACGTGACTGCAGGACGATCTGAACCTCTATACCCTCTAGATTATGAATCCGAATCTGTTTCGAAGTTGCTGTCGTTGCTCAGGCCTAGCGGTTCTAGGTGCTATCGCAGTGATCGCTTCGCCATACGTATCCGAAATTTCAGCGCAGGAGTTGCCTGTCGAGCAAGCCGTGCTGACGAGCGCCCCGCAGGTGCCGCCTCCGATCGAGCGCGACCACCCGGCGAAGGTGGTCGTAAACCTTGAGACGCGCGAACACGTAGGGCGGCTTGCGGACGGGGTCGAGTATACCTTTTGGACCTTTGGCGATTCGGTTCCAGGTTCGTTCATCCGCATCCGCGAGGGGGATTTGGTGGAGTTCCATCTCAACAACCATCCGGACAGCAAAATGCCCCATAACATCGACTTGCATGCGGTGACGGGGCCCGGCGGGGGCGCGGAGAGCTCGTTCACGGCTCCCGGCAAGACCTCGACCTTTTCCTTCAAGGCTTTGAATCCGGGTTTGTACGTCTACCATTGCGCCACGGCTCCGGTGGGGATGCACATCGCGAATGGGATGTACGGATTGATCTTGGTCGAACCGGAGGAAGGCCTGCCACCGGCAGACCGCGAATACTACGTGATGCAGAGCGAGTTCTACACCAAAGGCGAATATGGCGAAGCGGGATTGCAGCCCTTTGATATGGAGAAGGCTATCAAGGAGGATGCTGACTACGTGGTTTTCAATGGGTCGGTAGGCGCTTTGACGGGCGACAATGCGATCACGGCTGAGGCGGGCGAAACGGTGCGTCTCTTCGTGGGCAATGGCGGGCCGAACCTTGTATCTAGTTTTCACGTCATCGGCGAGATTTTCGATAAGGTTTACCTGGAAGGTGGAACCAAGACAATCAATGAAAACGTGCAGACGACCTTGGTGCCTGCTGGCGGCTCTGCGATTGTGGAGTTCAAGCTCGAGACTTCGGGCAACTTTATCATGGTCGACCACTCGATTTTTCGCGCTTTCAACAAGGGGGCGCTCGGTATCTTGACGGTGGGTGGCGACGAGGATCACGAAGTCTACTCCGGCAAGCAAGAGGATGGCATCTATTTGCCGGAAGGCGGTGGTATCCAGGAAATGCCTACGGATGCTCCTGCCGGAGCGGTTCGCATGAGTTTCGAGGAGAAGATGGCGATGGGCGAGCGGGTGTATTCTCAGAATTGTATGGCTTGTCACCAAGTAAACGGACAGGGCATTCCGCACGCCTTCCCTCCTTTGGCGAAATCCGACTACATCGCGGAGGATCCGAGCCGTGTTTACGCGGTGATCAGGAACGGTATGCAGGGCAAGGTGAAGGTGAACGGCATCGAGTACAACGGCGTGATGCCCGCCGTCCGCCTCAACCAGCAACAGCTTGATAGCGTGGTAACCTACGTGTTGAACAGTTGGGGCAATGAATTCGGGGAAGTGGAAGCCTCGGAATAGGGACGACAGAACGCCATTTGCTTTTTCAGGTTCGGCTCGCCTTCTTTGCGATGGCGAACCGTTTGCGTTATTCAGGCAGCATGTGCTTACCTCTTTTGGCCTTTGCGGGCGGCTTCGTGGAGCAAGTCGATGAGGTTTGGCCCGATTAGGCCGAGTTCGTTTTGGTGGACGCGGATGAGTTTGCTGAGGATACTGAGGCCTTTGTCGGTGAGGCGGATTTGCATGACGCGACCGTCGTCGGGCGAGGCCTCCTTTTTCGCTAGTTCGGCTGTTTCCATGCGACGAACGAGTCCGCCGGCCGAGTGGTGCTCGATCTGCATCTTTTCCGCCAATTCGCCCACCGTGACCCAGTCGCGCCCAGGGAAGCCATGAATGGACAGCATTGCTTGGTATTGCTGCGGAGTGACGCCGTGCTCGATGGCTGCGTTTTCGCTGAAGCCGAGGAAGCACCGCAGCCGATAGCGAAACTCCGACAGGAGCTCGTAGTCCTCTTTCTTCAATTGGGCGGCTTGATTGCGTTTTGGCATGTACGGGAAGGAGTCATAGCGGGAGCCCTCGCTGCTTGTCTAAGTTTAATTTAAGCGAATGCTGCGAAAAGCTCACGGTGATACGAGCGTGGTCGTTTCCGTTTCTTCCTGTTCCGTATGGAATTGCTCTGAGTTTTTGGCGAACTTTGTGTTTGGCGAGGTGCGGTGCCAATAGTCCGAGAAGGTCTCTTTGTGAAGCCGGTTCGAAACGAATGTCTCAAGAAGAGGTCGCAGGGTTTGCGCGATTTCCTCGAAGGAGACTGACTTCTTCCATAGGCTGGCGAGCTGGTCTCCACGGTGGGATCCTCCGACGAATATCGAGTATTTTCCGGGCGCTTTTCCCACGAAGGCGATGTCGGCGTTGTAGGGACGTGCGCAACCGTTGGGGCAACCGCTCATACGGATGAGCAGGGGTTCCTCGTGGATTCCGAGCAGGGCTAGCAAGCTGTCGAGGGAGTCCATGAGCGTTTGGAAGACCCGCTCGCTTTCGGCGAGGGCGAGTCCGCAGGTGGGAAGGGAAACGCAGGCGTGCGAGGTGCGGCGTGCCCGCGAGAAAGTCGTCGCGTCGGGTATCTTGTGGCGTTGCAGAATTTGGTAGAACGAGACGCGGGCGCTGTCGGGGATGTCGGAGAAGTAGAGGTTTGCGTTGGGGGTGATGGTTAGTTGGGGATCGAAGGTTTCGCAAATTTCCCGGATGGCTGAGCGATATCTTCCGAGTGAGGTGTCGGCGACGCGTCCGTCGGGAAGCCACAGGCCGTAGAAGGAGAAACCGTTGGACTGGTGGCTCCAGCCGAGCAGGTCGTCGACGGTGCCCAACTGGATGGATTTGTGCGGTGTGGGCGCGAAGTCCAGGCGTGACGCGACCTCGTTGCGAAACCATACGATGCCGCGGTCTCTGACGAGGTACTTGAGTCGCGCTTGCTTACGGTCGTCGCGTCGCCCGAAGTCGCGTTGGGCTGTTACGATGGCTTTGAGCGTATCCAAAATTTGGTTTCGACGAACGTAAAATAGAGGTTGGGCGAGCGAAGGGTGGGTTTGGAGGTTGCCGAAGCTCATTCCCATGCCGCCGCCCGCGTAGATGTCGAAGCCGACGATTCGCTTGCCTTGCACGTCGGCTACAAGGCCGACGTCGTGAGTGAGCAAGTCTACGTCGTTGAAGGGCGGTACGGCGATGCCTATCTTGAACTTACGGGGAAGGTAGGTGGGGCCGTAGATGGGATCGTCGTGCTCTTCGTTTTCGATTTCGCGCTTCTCTCCATCGAGCCAGATTTCAGCGTAGGCTCGGCTGCGGGCGTAGAACGTTTCACTGATTTCCTTGGCCAGCAATCTTGCTTCCTCGATAGCTGGATCTTCGATTGGGACGGCGCAGGACATGGTGTTGCGGACGATGTCGCCGCAGGCTCCATAGGTGGTGAGTCCGCAAGTGTTTATGCGGTGGATACAATCTTTCAGCGATCCAGCGAGGACTCCGTGCTGTTGGATGCCTTGCCGGTTGGTGAAACGCAGCGTACCGTTCGATAGCTCGTCCGCCATGCGATCGTGGACCAGGTATTGCTCGCTGCTCAGGTGGCCGCCGGGAATCTTGCTGCGCACCATGAACTGCCAGGCTTTCTCTAGCCCCGCCTTGCGGCGCTCGCGGCGGAGATCCCGGTCGTCTTGCTGGTAGGATCCGTGGAATTTTAGGAGCTGCAGTTCGCGTTCTTCGAAATGGTCGATGCCTTTGTCGATTTCGGCCGCGATCGCTCCGCGGAGTCCTATGCTTTCCTTTTTGATCGTCTCGTTCTTGCTGCTCATTGTTATAAATATCGTAATACGATATAAATGAGATGCGGCAAGGACAATTTCGAAATCGGTGGCGGCAATTCGCGCCGCGGGCCTGCTTTCGTGGCGGCGTTAGCGTTTTGACGAAGGGCTTGTTCATAGCGTTTGGCGCCATTTGCCGCGAGGGGTCAGGAAGGCGGCTCCGAACTGTGATCGCTACGATACCATCCTTCGGAAATCGTTAGGGAAAAGCTATGAAAAAGCTAAATAAACAGTAATAGACAAATATTTGGTAAGTTGGTATCTTGGCGTGTCAGCACGATGAAGGCCATGGGGATTTACAGCAGAAACCATCCTTTCCATCCAGCGCATCTCAGAAACGTTTTGTTCGAAGAGGAAGCGGGAGGATGCTCCACGAACGTCCCTTCCAGAGGTGAACGGAGGCTGGGAGGCTATGTCGGCTTGGTTGATGCGCTTGTCGCTTCGCTTGTCGACGAAAGGGAAAAGGCGATTCGTGCGCTGGAAACAGCTATGCTGGTCGATTGCAAGGATGCGGCCTCGTCGATAGGCGAGGCATCGCATGAATGCGCGGAAACGATAGAGCCAGAGCCAGCAAGCGAGGTTGCTGCAGCGTCCGAGAAGTTTCGGCCCGCAGCATTTTCGAAAGTCTCGTAGTCGCTCACTAGGAGCGAAGCTCTGTTGTTTTCTTGTTCAATTCGGGTTCCTCGAGTTTTCGATCAGCGGTAGAGATAGCTGATAAGGTAGTGGATGCCCCAGCCCAACACGAAGACGGTGAGGGCGAGGATCCAGGAGGGAATGCCGCGCGGGGTTTCGCTCCCGGATAGGATGAACTTGGTCTGGTCGCCCTTTCCGTAGGAGTTGATGAGGATTGGCACGATGCCGTCTACGGACTCGTTTTTGCGAATGCCCTCCACGTCGATGGCGGGCCCGTTGCGCACGACGAAGGGGATGACGCGAAATCCTTTTGTGCCTTTGGAGTCGGTGGAGCGAATGGTCAGGGTATGTTCTCCGTCGGAGAGCTCGCGGGTGTCGAGATCGAAGGTGACCGGGGTGTTGAAGCTCGCGATGGGTGTGGGCGAATCGTCGAGGTACAGCTCGACTGGGTTTCCGTGGGCGTGATGGTTTTTCATTTTGTTTCGGCGGCGAGAATCGAACGCTTGATCGTTTGGTGGGGGCGGTCTGTGGAGCGACGGAAGCACGTAAAGGTGCGGGCGATGGCATATGCCATGACGAGGACCATGAGGGCGGGCGGTATGTAGTCGGCTGGGCCGCTCGGACCGGTTCCGTGGGTGAAGGCGCTGACGATCTTCGGCTGGTCCGCTTGACAAACCTCGCAAGCTCGAGCGGTGGACGCCCCTAGGGCTGCGATAAGGGTGGGGAGAAGCGTGATAATGAATCTCATGGCGACTATTCGGCTAGAGCGGTGCGGATTTGATCGATCTCGGCCGCAGGAGCGTCGTTGCCCCAGCTGGAGCGGATGTAGTTGACGATGGCCTGCAGTTCCTCGGGGGAAATGTTGTTGGTTGTGCCGATCGGAGGCATGACGGCGTAACCTTCGCTGACTCGCCCGTCGTATCCGTTCATCACGATGGATACGATTTTCGATGGGTCTTCCTCGAGCACGATGGGGCTGCCTGCGAGCGGGGGGAAGGCTCCGGCGAGGCCTTTCCCGGTAGGTTGGTGGCAGGCTTGGCAGTGCTTTTGGTAGGAACGCGCTCCGTCGAATTGGGGGGTGCTGGAAGCCTCGCCGTCGGATGCGGACGAGGCTGGAAGCGGCGTGGGCTCCGGGGCGAACGCTTCCGTCAAGCTGCCGTCGGGCAAAGGAACTTGCTTGAGGGAAAGCAGGTAGGCCACGAGCTGGAGCGCTTCCTCGGTCGCGACGATTTTGCCGCTTCCCCGCCTGTAGCTGTCCGGTACTGGTACTACCTTTTGTCCCTCTGCGGGCATATCCGTATTTTGGAACATCCAAGGGTATGCGGGCATGACGGACTCTGGAACGACGGCTCGCGGATTGTAGAGATGGAGGAGGTGCCAATCCACGCTAGGTTGGCGAGTGCCCACGTCGGTAAGGTCCGGGCCGGTGCGTTCGGTTCCCATCAGGGTGGCTGTATTGCGCCAGAGGTCAGTTCTTTGGGAGCGGGCGTAGTCGGCTGCGATACTGGGTCGGCTGCCCCAGCTGGCGTCCATGGGAATATCGCGCACTTGCTGGGTGTGGCAGGCGACGCATCCGTTTGCGATGTAGAGTTCCTTGCCCGCCTGTTCGTCGCTCGAGAGCGGCTCGCTGCCGGGCAGAGGCTCGTTGATGGCTTCGTTTCTCAAGGCGGGAGCGATGGCCACGAAGTAGGTGAGTCCGAGAAAAAGGGCTATGGCGGTTCCAAACAGCTTACGATGGTCTTCGTAGTATTTCATCTTGCTACTTGTTGAGTTGTAGGTCGCGGCTGGCGGGGCTGGTTTTGTTTGCGATGAGCATTCGGTACACGTTGTAGGCGAAGACGAAATGCGACAGCCACATGAGGGTACCGCCGATCGCTCGCCAGAGCCAGTAGGGGGCCATGAGGGTGACGCTTTCGATGAAGGCGCTGTCGCTTTTCCACGCGAGTCCCCGCTCGGTGCCCCCGATCATGAGCGGCACGGCGTAGAAAAACAGGCCGATCAGGGCCATCCAGAAGTGGGCCCCGACGGTAGCTTGAGGCGGCTCCTGCCCATGGATCCGAGGGCCGATCGAATAGATTCCGGCCCAAAGGAAGAAGGCGATGATGCCGTACATTGTGAGATGGGAATGGGCCACCGTGAAGTCGGTGAAGTGCCAGATTTCGTTGGTGGTACGGAAGGCTTCGGCGGTACCCTGGAAGGAGCCAGTGAAGTAGAAGACGATGCCGACGAGGAAGAAGGGCAAGGTGTAGCTGCCGCCGACCTTGTGGAAGCTGCCGCGAAAGGTGAGCAGGAAGTTGGCGCTGCCGGCGGCTACGGGGATGATCATGCCGACGCTGCCGAAGATGGCTACGGTCTGCAGCCACCAGGGGATCGAGCTGAAGACGAAGTGGTGCGTCCCGATGAGGGTGTAGAAAATGATCTGGGTCCAGAAAGCGAGGATCCCCAGGCTGTAGGAGAAGATCGGAGTATTGAGCTGCTGGGGCAGGAAGTAGTAGGTCAAGCCCAGCAGGAACATCATGAACCACATGCCGACGCCTTGGTGCATGTAGTAGCCTTGCACGATGGTTTCGCCGAGTCCTTGTTGCCAGAAGGGCAGGTAGGCGACCAGCACGATCGTCACGAGAAACATGAGAGCGGCGACCATGTACCAGTTTGATATATAGATGTCGGCGGTCGATCGCTTGGCGATGGTCGCTATGAAGTTTATCAGGGCCAGAACGATGCCTGCGGCGAACAGCGCCATGACGGGCCAGGTGTACTCGCGGTATTCGCCGCCGCCGTTGTTGATGCCTGCCATGAGGGCAATGCTGCCGATGGCGACGGCTAGGTTGACGAGGGCGAAGGTAATCCACGCGAAACGGAAACTGTGCAGCTTAGCGTTGCTCACCACGCTGGTCACGTAGTACCCGAGGCCGAGCATGGCCAAGGAAGACCAGCCCCAGAACACCGCGTTGGTGTGCACCGGTCGAAGCCGTCCGAAACTCAGCCAGCTGACTTGGTCGATGTCGGGAGCGACGAATTTGACGCCGAGGTATTCGCCCACTGTCGTTCCAAAGAGAAGCCAGGCGGTGGCGGCGATGATGTGCCAGGCCACCAGCCTGCCGAGCTGCGGTTCGATCTTGGGGCGGGGCAGGCCGACCTTCTTGGAAGGCAGGTAGTGGATCTTTCCGCTCTGGTCGACGTTGCCGATCAAACCGCCAGTCGGCGCGGATCGCGGAGAGTCGGACGAACGCTCGAACTCGGTCCGATTTCGCGGACGCGCTTGAGAGTAGGCGATAGCGACTGCTGCCAAGATAGCGAGGCTCAGCAAGGCCACCGTAATCCAGATTCCCGGTTCGGTCCAGAGCGAAGCCAGGACGGAAATTAGAAGGTTGAAGTGCATGGTTGAAATAACGTAATACGATATAAGTAGTTGGCGTTACGCCATCTGGAGATCCGGGCGAACTTTGGGCCGTTCAGGCCTTTGGCGGGTAAGGGAAGCCGATGCCGTAGGTTTCGGAAAGGTAGATCCCGATTTCCCTTAGGTCGTTGGTGAAGTAGTGTCCACCAGCGTTTTGGAGTTGGGCGGCGGAGTTGGCGGAAGTGGAGCCAGGCGCGAGCACGAGCACGGGGCAACCTTGGTTGTCGGCGCCGATGAGGTCAACGATGCTGGGACGTGGACGCTGGAACGGCACGTAGCAAATCTCGACCTTCGATTCTAGTTGCGGATAATATTTGAAAAGCCCGAGGATCTCCGCGCAGCCGGGGCAGTAGAAATTTTGGTTTGGTTCGCCGTCCGCGAAATCGGCTTGGATGATAAAGAGTTTGTCGTGCTGCATGGTTTCCCTCCGTCCGTTTGTCGTTTGCGAAACGCTGGCTTGTCCCAGCGTTATTCGATCGTAGTGAGGCGAACCGAAAATAAACTGGATGTAAATGTCCAAATAAAAAAATTCTGTTCAGTTGGTGAAGAGTTGGGTGAAGGCGTGTTCGGTGATCATGGCGGCGACGGGGTTCTTGACGCGGCGCTCGTCGGTGATGGCGTAGAAGTCGCTGCCGCACTCCTCGACCTTGGCGATGACCTTGAGTCCGTAGTGCTTGAGGGCGGCTTGGTCGACTGCGGTGTGCACGGTGGTGAAGCCGAGGTCGCCCGCGGCGGCCACTTCCATGAGGGTGGAATACTCGAACTCGCCTATGGAGAGGGGGCGAGTTTAATGTAGGTCGAACCAGGTCTCGAGCACCCAGCAGATGGCCATGTTTTCGTTCTGCGGGAGGACTGGTGCGTCGTGAAGAGGTTGGTGACTGTTTTTTTTGGGGGGGGGCGAGCTTGGGGTTGTCGCAGAAGGTGATCCCAGAGTGGCCAAGGCGATGGTTGAGTATATTAAATTAATGGATACTGTTAGCAGGCGCGTGCAGCGAGCACAAGATCAAGTTAGTGGGCATGTAGCTGGTTGATTGGGTCCGAGTGTTCTCTTCGGCTGGGCGGCGAAGGCTGACGGTTTTTACGGCGGTCCAAAAGTAGGGCAGGTGGTAGTTGGAAAGATCCATAGACTTTTGTAAGGGATAGGAAAAAGCTAAGAGAACGTTCGATAGATAGTCATAGACAAAGTGATGGCGGCGGCGTATGATTCGGGCCGTTTGAGATGAACACAATGGGTAATATCACAGTTTGCGAGCCGTTCGCTGGGGCCTATGGGAGGCGGACGGTGGAGTGCCGTGGGGCGGACAGGGGTCCGACCTCAGGCGCTTCGCTTGTGATGGCACGAAAATTTCCGCCGTCGCTCGGACGGGCAAGGGGCTACGTGGCTTTGCTGGATGCGGTCGCCTTGCGGATTCCGGGGTATGGGAGCGACGAGAGTCTGAATGACCTGCTTCCGGAAGCGAGCTTGCTATTGCTTGCCCTTACGGAAGTGAAGCTGCCGCGGAAGGAACTCACCTAAGCCTCTAGCGCTTTCTTCCGGGGCGAAGCAGTTTCGAGCAGCTTTCGTTGCTTGCGAATGGTCGCAGCACATCCGCGTGAAAGGGCTTATTGCTAGATCGGACGACCGCGTGGTTTGGGCGCGTAACTGAATTGTATATTTTTAACTGATTAATGAAACGCTATGAATAATGAAAGGATAAGGATTGAGGGGTACGGAGTACGCGTATCCAGCCTATTGATACGGTTTGTGGAAAGGCGCAGCGCTTCTCTTTTTTCGAAGAATCGAAACCTCGCTCAATTGACCATCGAGATCTTCAGCAAGAGCGCGCTTCCGAACCGACCGGATCTTCGGGTTCGCGGCATCGCTTCTTGGAAGGATAGGGAAATTGAAGTCTTCGGCAGCGGAATGACTGCTTACCTTGGCCTCGCTTCCATGTTGGACAAGCTCGACGAGGCCTTGAGGGAGGCCCGTTGGGAGGACGATTTCAGAGCGAGCCGGCTCGTTGACGCAATGCGTGCTGTTTTGCCCGTGAAAGTATTCTCGCGTCCTGCGCTCGCTGGAGTTCGTTGAACTACTAGGGCAAGATGGAGAGGAAGCCCGTCCCATGGTTCGCGCAGGGCGAAGAGACGAGAACGACGTAGGAAGCCAGCTTGATCCGCCATGGTTGGCTGGCTTCTGTCATGTGAAAAAAAAGTCACCGGTCCTCGGCGAGGACCGGTGACCCTTTTAATACGGAAAAACATTAAACTTAATAATGTTATAAAGAAATGAAACAAAACCCTAGTATATACCTATCAAAAAGTGATCACGAAGCGTTGTCCTTGTTGCTGCGAGCTATCAAGCATCCGCAGGGGACGGCTTTGAAGCTGAAGGAGGAGATTTCGCGCGCGATCGTGTTGGGAGACTCTCAAGTGCCTATGGATTCGGTAGGGCTCAACAGCTCGGTCCACCTTGAGGATTTGGATTTGAACGAAGTGGAGACGTACGAGTTGACGATGCCAAGTCGGGCCAACCCGGACTTCAATCGCGTGTCGATTCTCGCTCCGTTAGGAGTCGCTTTGCTTGGGGTACGCGCAGGCGAAGACTTTATGTGGAGCACGCCAGGCGGGCTTAGGCGCTTGCGAGTGGTGAGCGTTACTCGGGAGTCGAAGTCGAGCAAGGTGCACGGGCCTTACTGCTTGACCTCGTAGAACAATCTAGGAGGGCACACGGCGATGAAGAAAATACAATACGGACGCACGAACTTGCGGGTTTCTCAACTTTGCCTCGGCACGGGACGGATCGGTTTCTTGAGTGATCGAGCCTCTGCTTTCGAGGTGCTCGATACCTTTGTCGAGCAGGGGGGGAACTTTATCCAGTCGACCTCGCACGCGTACCTTCCGTCGTGGGAGTGCAATCCCGAACAATCAGAATCGCTGGTTGGCGATTGGCTGAACGCGAACTTGAATTACAGGGAAGAGCTTGTAGTCAGCGCGCGAATACGGTGCCCGCAAGGCGCCAGTGGCCTCGAGCTCGAGCACTCTATAAGGTCGCAGATTGAGCTTTCCCTCAAACGTTTGGGAGCACGCTACTTGGACATCGTGCTCTTGGATTGGTCGACTGGCTTTTTTCCAACTTACGAAGTGATGTCAGTGCTGGAACGCCTCTCCGACCGGGGGCTGTTGCGGTACGTGGGCTCGATTGGTTTTCCGTGTTGGAGAATCGCCGAATGGCTGGGCAGGGGAGCCCAGCCCTCGCGTATGAGGCTTGAGTCCGCCCACTTGGACGGACCTTTCACGCAATGTTGCTTGGAGGAACTGACTCGTGAACATCGCGTATCGCTGGTCGTGCGCTGGCCCTTTACGGATGGTTATGAGCCGCTCTTCAGCACCGCCCGTCAGGATTTTGGCAAGACCTCTTTCCAATTGGGTTTGGCCTGGCTTTTTTCGAAGGAGAGCATCTGTTCTGTCCAGTTCAGTCCCAAGGTGAAGTCGCAGCTGGATTCCGCGATCGAGGCATCCCGGGCCAGCCTGAGTTCCGAGGAGCTTTCGCGAATAGAGGCAGCCTATATGAATTGCGCTTTGCCTCCTCACTGTCCGATGTCCGGCGAGTTTATAATAGGCGAAGAAAGCGCAGCGGAAGCTCTGAACGGAGGCAGGCTGAGCGTTAACTAGGGAGTCGTTTTCAAAACCCAAAGTTGGTTCTCGTTCCTAAAAGGATATTGACATCCAATTAGAAAATGGGAGGCTGGTCTTAATGAGGACAAAAAGGTCCTATTACAGAGTCTATTGCGTTATGAGTCACGTACCCAATGTATTTTCGCCGGAAGGCACACCGTTAATTGACCGTACGGTCGGGGAGCTTGTTGCGGAACGCCCGGGGCGTTCGCGTGTTTTCCAAGGCCTCGGGATGGACTTTTGCTGCCAAGGCAACAAGACGCTGGCGCAGGCTTGCGAGAAGAAGGGCTTGAAGCCGGAGTTTGTCGCTCAATTGCTCGAGGAAGAGGGGAAGCAGAAGGCAAGCGAAGGAAGCAACCCTGCAAGCCTGCCGCCCGCGGAGCTTTGCAACTACATCGTGTCGACGCACCACCAGTTCTTGAGGGACGAGTTGCCGCGTCTGTTTGCCATGTCGCAGCGCGTGGCCCACGTGCACGGAGGGCATACGCCCTCGCTTGTGGAGGTGTTCGAAGTGTTTATGGGTCTGGCCAAGGAATTGGAGGACCACATGGGTAAGGAGGAAAAGGTGCTTTTCCCAGCGGTGGCGAAACTGGCAGCGGGAGAGGGCGCTGGACTTGATTCCCTGGATGGTCCGATCGAGTGCATGTTGCACGAGCATGACGACGCGGGGGCTGCCTTGGCCAAGCTGAGAGAGCTGACCAACGGTTTCACGCCCCCGCCGGAAGCCTGCAATACCTACCGCGCCTTGTTCGCTGGGCTAGCTGATTTGGAGGAGGACATGCACAAGCATATCCATCTGGAGAATTCGGTGCTCTTCCCGCAGGCCCTGCAAATGGCGGGCTAGCGATTTGAAATAGCGCAAAAATCCGGCAAGTTTCCGTTCGATGAATCTCTACGGTCTACTCATCGTTCTGCATCTGCTGGGAGCAAGCGTATGGGTGGGCGGGCACTTGGTGCTCGCCTGTTCTGTATTGCCGAAGGCGCTACGAACGCGCGATGCTGACGCAGTGCGTCGCTACGAGGCGGGCTACGAGCGAGTCGGCATCCCCGCCTTGATTGTGCAAGTGATCACGGGGATTTGGCTCTCCTACATGAAGTTGCCGGATGCCAGCATGTGGTTCGATTTTTCGAATCCGGTCGGCCGCCTGATCGGCATCAAGCTGATTCTGCTGGCTGCGACCATTGGCTTGGCGATAGACGCTCGCTTGAGAATAATCCCCAAGCTGAATAACGACAATCTGGTTTCTCTGGCGTGGCACATCGTCCCTGTGACCTTGGTTGCCGTGCTGTTCTTGGTCGTGGGCGCCTCTTTCCGAATCGGTTGGCTGTATTGAGGGGTGAATACGAGGAATCGCGTCTTCGGTGCCGATTTTTTTCCTCCTGAATTTAAGGCTGCAGCTTGCGGCAAGCCGCGTTGCCGGACAAGAAAATGATTCAGGCGTTGCGGCGTGCATCGAGCGGCAGCCCTACGATTGGTCCAACGCGGTGGAAGTCGCAACCAAGGGTTTCCTGTCATGCGACGCTCGACGTGTCGCTAGTTGAGGCTGGAGCGGGGAAGCAGGACCTTGTCTTCTGCAAGAATCTGCTCGTGGAGGTTGTCGGCGAGCTCGTCGAGTAGTCGATGGAAGCGGTGTGCGTCGGCGGTACCAGCGACTTCGGCAAGGTGGTTGGCGAGGGATTGGAGGTCGCTCAGCGACTCTTGCAAGGATTGGTGCTGGTATCGCAGGCGGTTGGATGTGGCTTTGTCGACGCATGGCGTATCCAATGCGTGGATGCCTTCACCGTAGACGTCTTCTTCGAGTATGTAGTGATGCAGTAGCTCGCGCACGAAGTCTTGCAGGGCAAGGCTGATCTCGTCGAAGAGAATGAGGGCGCTGGGGTCTATGGTGTAGGGCAGGCGGATGAAGGCTTGCTGCAGGTTCGTCAATTGGTCGTTCTCTAGTAGCCGATGGGCTCGCGTGACGTGTCGCGCCACTTTTTCGAGCGAACTGGTGCGGAGTCGGCGTAGGAGCTTGTGTGCGTTTCTTTGCATGATTGCTCGTGTGGTGACGGTTCCTCAAGCTCTAGTAGCTTGCCTTTTGGGTTATGCCTGCAGTTTAACGAAACGCGAGGTACTCGACTTTGACCTAGGTCAAGGTTTAGGGCGAGATTCTGCGTTTTAGAGCAATTTCCGTTTGGTCTGACGCAGAGAATCGCGTGACAAGCACGCTCCCACATCGACTTGTGTGATGGGGTTAGCGACTGCTTAAACCGGAAATGCGCTAAGCGGAAGCCTGCTTCGGCTTGCGAGGGGCACGGAGAGGAAGGTCGATTCCGAGGGGCACTGATTTGGAGCGCGTTTTGAGCAAGTCCGCTACCAAGGTGTTTTTGAAGGCGGCTTCGACCGTTTTGACCGCGTCGTTGAGGCCGCGATGCATGGGGCAAAGGCAGGTGCCGTGCTCCTTGAGCCCGAGGGGGCAGGAGTGAATGCGTTGGATCGGGTCGACTGCGTTGATGACATCCAAGACGGTGAGCCCGTCGGGGGAGACGTTGAGACGAATGCCGCCGCCGGTGCCGCGCTGGCTCTTGGTGATGCCGGACTTGGCGAGCAGTTGGAGCACTTTTGACTGGTAGTCGAGAGGAGTGCGAGTGCCTTCCGCGATCTGCCGGGTTGTTTGGGATTCGTCGGGAGTCTGCACCAGCCAGACGACGGCTCTGAGCGCATACTCGGCAGTATCGGAAATCACTTTCATAGTTGAAGTAAGTGGATGAGAATGTCCTGTTCGGCAAGTTATACTTTCGGGAGGCGGGTTATGCCTTCGCCTCAATACGGAATGCAAGCTCCCGTCAGGGCGATAGGAAGGTAGCGAATGGTAGCGAAGAAAAGCCGCTTTGAGCTCTGCTCGCTTTTGCTACGACAGAAACGGAAGGCGGCGAGAGTGAGGTCGCTGCCAGCCAAGGTGGCAGCGATGAGCAGCGGCAGGGCGGCTAGCCCGAACCCATAGAGCACGACGGGGAGGGCGAGCAGGGCTAGCGAATAGCCAAGGGTCCAGCGGGCAGTTTTGCGGCCGTCGTCGTCGCGGGTGGAAAGCAGCCGGAAGCCGGCGTTGCGGTAGTCAGCCCGGTAGCGCCAACCGATGGCGTAGAAGTGCGGCATTTGCCAGACGAGTATAATCGAGAACAGCGAAACTCCAATGGGCGCCGTGGGATTGCCCGTGGCAGCGGTGCCGATCAGGGGTGGCAAGGCTCCTGAGAGGGCGCCGATCTCGGTGGCCCAGCGGGTGCGGCGTTTGAGGGGCGTGTATACGAAACCGTAGACCAGAATAGTGGTGAGGGCTAGGAAGGCGGAAATGGTCGAAACCATCGTGCCCAAAGTTAGGATACCGATGAATGACAAGCTGGCGCTGAACAATAGAGCTGAGCGGGGGCTGACCTGGCGGGCTGGCAGCGGACGTTGGCAAGTGCGTTCCATGCGGGCGTCGAGTTCGCGTTCGAGCCACTGGTTGAGGGACAAGGCTCCACCGGCGGAGCAGCTTACGCCGAAGAGAGTGACGCAGGCGTGCAGCAGTCCATGTCCATCGGCGGTGGCAACATAGGTGGCGATGGCGGTGAGTATGGTGAAAAAGGCGAGGCGCGGTTTGGTTAACGCGAAAAGGGCGCGTGCCGCTGCCGTCGCTTCCGCGGCGGAGCGTTTCGCTAGCGGAGCAACGGCTTGTTGAACGTAGTCGGGCTTCATGGCTCCATTGTAGGCTAGGTCGGCCTAGTTTGCTTTGATGTACATCAAGTTAAGAGCGAGCCAGGTTTCGGGCGGTTTCTTTGATGAAGATCAAGGAACTCGATCCCAGACGAGTGTAAAGTTCCGCCGTTATGAGTTCGTTGCGCGCCGATTCCGTCCCTGCATCCGTCGAATTGAAAGCTGAAGCCATGGTTCAGGCTGACTGCGGTTGCGTGAACGCGGACGCGAGGCGGTGGAGCAGCTTAGCGGTTGGGAGCCTCGTGCTGGCGGGATTGCTGTCCTTGGCTGTAGTGGTAGGGAGACTACCGTTTATATCGAACTTGATAGCGGATCCCTTGTTCTTCAAGCGTTGCCTAGTCGTACACGTGGACCTTTCGCTTTCCGTGTGGTTTTATGGGTTCATCGCGAGCCTGCTGGCGTTGCGGTTTCGCCGTGATAGCGGAATCCTTGGACGGATCGGCTTCTACGTGGCGTCGCTGGGCGTAGCGGGTATGATTGCCGGTGGTTTGGCAAAAGGAGCCGAGCCGGTGCTTTCCAACTACATACCCGTGATCGACCATCCCCTTTTCCTAGGCGGTTTGGCAGCCTTCTTCGTAGGAGTGCTGTTTTGCTTCGGCTTGGAGCTCAGCCGATCAGGTAAGAATGCCGAGGGACCGATGACGCGGTCGGCTCGCATCGGGCTGCAAGCATCTGCCCTGCTCGTGACCGCGGCGGCGGTTACATGGGTTTCGGCGGTGTCAGGCATGCCGAAGGGAGTGGACACGACCACCTTTTACGAATTCAGCATCTGGGGGGCAGGGCATGTGCTGCAGGTGGCGAATGCAGCGGCCATGATGGCGGTTTGGCTATGGGTATTGGAAAAGGCGACGGGGCAGGCTCCATTGAGTCTTAAAGGCGTTACCCTCCTATTTTCGATTTTAGCGGTTCCTCACTTTTCGCTGCCTCTGCTAACTTATCGAGGCACCATGGACACTCTTTACCATGCGGGCGCCACGCAGCTGATGCGCTGGGGCATCTTTCCGGTAATGTTGACTTTGGTAGCGATCGGATCGCGGCACCTTTGGAAACATCGCAGTGAAATAAAGTCCCCTGCGGCTAAGGCTCTGCGGGCTGGGTTCATAGCAAGCGTATCGCTATCGCTCCTCGGAGTCTGCCTAGGCCTCTGTATACGCGGATCGAATACGCTGGTGCCAGCCCATTACCATGCTTCGCTTGGTGGAGTGACCGTGGCGTTCATGACAGCAGCTTTCCTGATCGTTACTTTGGCTCGCAGAGGGGATAGCTCCGCAGACAAGATTTGGAAAAGCGCTAGGCGGCAGTTGTTCCTCTTCGCCGTCGGGCAGAGCGTCTTTGCCATCGGGTTTGGAATTGGAGGCGTCTATGGGCTGGGACGGAAAGCTTACGCCTCCGAGCAACACGTGCGTTCATTCGGAGAGTACGTGGGACTCTGGACCATGGGACTTGGCGGAATCGTGGCGATGGTGGCAGGCCTGTGGTTTTTGGCGTTGGTCCTACGTGAAATGTACGCCTGGTGGTTCGGTCGGTCCGGCCAAAACAGAATTTTCTCAATAAATCCCGTATCAGAATTATGAGCACAAAAAAAGAACCGTTCCTGAAGCGGCTAATGGACAACCCGTGGCTACTGCTCGTCCTCGGAGTTGTTATTCCGTTTCTATCCTATACCGTTTGGGGTTGGATTGAAATCCTGCTGGTAAAGCCAGCTCAACTACCGTGAGCCAGGAGGTGATGCAATGAGCCTTACAGTTCCGGAAAAAGGTTGGTACAAGGCGCCGGAAGGTGCGGAGAAGCTGTGGATCGGACTGGCCTTAGTCTGGTGCATGGTGATGAGCGTGATGATGCCGTACTGGCATTTTCGCGGAAAACAGAACAGTCGCGGCGAAGCCTACTCGGTGGAGCCGGCGGCGTTTATGGAGCGAACCATGACCTTCGTGGAGTCCGGTACGGTCGGGGATTGGAACGGTATCCCGATCGTGGAGCCACCTCCGGGCGGCGAAGCTTACCTGGCGGCTCGGATGTGGAGCTGGTATCCGGCTCTGAAACTGCGCAAAGGCGAGACCTATCGCTTGCACCTGTCGGCTCTCGATTTGAATCACGGCTTTTCCTTGCAGCCCTTGAACATGAATTTCCAGGTGCTGCCGGGCTACGACCATGTGCTGACAATTACGCCGACGTCGACCGGCGAGTTCACGATCGTGTGCAACGAGTTTTGCGGGATCGGTCACGACAAGATGATCGGCAAGATATTTGTGGAATGAGGGAGCGAAACTGTAAGGAAAATTGAATACGATGGCTACGAATTCTACATCTGAAACGCGCACTTGCGATACGACTGGCTTGCCGGTCTGTCTGACGGCGCAACTGTTTATCAAGCTCAGCGCGGTGTGCGCGGTGGTCTTTCTATTGCTCGGGGGCGTGGCGGCGATCTTGCTGGCCCTGACGCGCTGGCAGACGATCCACTTGTTGCCCGTCGACTGGTTTTACCGGATTCTGACCTTCCATGGTCTGAACATGCTGATCTTTTGGATCCTCTTTTTCGAGGTAGCGGTCCTGTACTTTGCTTGTACCGTTCCGCTGAAGGCAAAGCTGTTCTCCCGCAAGGTGGCGTGGGTCGGCTTTATCATGATGCTGGTCGGAGCGGTGATGGTCGACTACATCATTCTCAAGGGAAAAGCGGACGTCTTGATGACGAGCTATCTGCCCTTGCTGGCTCACCCGGCCTTTTATCTTGGAATTATCCTGGTAGCGGTGGGTACCTTGATCGGCGTATTTAACTTCTTCGCTACCTTGTATGTGGCGAAGAGAGACAAGACCTACGAAGGTTCCGTGCCGTTGGTGACCTTTGGAGCGACTGCTGCGGCGATCATCGCTGTGGTAACGCTGCTTCATGGCGCGATCGTGATGATTCCGACCTTCACGTTCGCCATGGGCTGGACTCCTGAGCCAGACCCCATGTGGTACCGTACCATCTGGTGGGGACTGGGGCACCAATCCCAGCAGGTGAACGTCTGCGCCATGGTGGCCATTTGGTACTTGGTCGGCTACTTGGCGACAGGGGCTAAGCCTATCAACGAAACGGTGTGTCGCGGCGCCTTTGTGCTGTACATCCTGTTCATCAATCTTGCCTCCGCCCACCACTTGCTGGTGGACCCTGCGGTGGGAGCTACCTGGAAAATCTGGAATACGTCCTATGCTATGTACTTGGCTGTATTGGCATCGATGATACACGGATTTACCGTGCCTGCTTCCGTCGAGATGGCCATGCGCTACAAGGGGTATACCAAAGGCTTGTTCGGTTGGGTGACGAAACTGCCCTGGCGCAATCCCGCGTTCTCGGCGGCGGTCCTGTCGGTGGTGATCTTCGGATTCATCGGAGGGATCACCGGGGTGACCCTCGGCACTCAGCAGATCAACATTATTGCCCACAATACCCTGCGCATCACAGGGCATTTCCACGCAACCGTGGTAGGAGGCACATCGCTCGCCTTCATGGGACTGACCTACTATGTGATCCCGCTGATCTTCCAACGCGACTTTATTGGGAAAGGCTGGGCCCGCATCCAGCCGTGGCTGTTTGGCGGAGGAATTCTGATGGTTTCCTTGGGCATGTCCTTTGCCGGTTCCTTGGGCGTCCCGCGTCGCGACTACGACATCGAGCCAGCAGGCGTGTATGGGGCTTCCTCGCACCTCTTCCTCGGGATCATGGGCGTGGGCGCAATCATCGCGGTCCTGGCGTTGCTGATTTTCGTGCTGCTTTGCGTCGGGACTTTGTTGTTCGGCAAGAAAAATGCGGGACGTCCTATCTACGATTGGGGAACCGCTGTGGCTTTGCCCGGAGCGGACGAGAGCAAGGTTGACGCCCATTGGGGTATGAAGGGCACGATCGCTCTGACGGCAGTTTTCCTGATGTGTTTCGCGGTTTACTATTTCGCGAACTGGAAAGCCTTGGCCGACGTTTGGCCCGTGCAGTAAGACCGCAAAACAATATCGAAACTTCTTGGGCCCGCTCGTTCTCGGGCGGGCCTTTTTTTCTGACTATGACGACACTTGCGATTGGAAGCCAAAGCCTGACCACGCGTAGGTTCTTTACAGATACAGGGTTTCCTCTGTTTCTGATGACCGCCACGGTGGTCTACGAGTTGTTCTTGTTGGCGATCGTTTTCGCGCCTGCCGAGTCCACGGCTTGGTGGGGCGGCTTCGCCGAGGAGTTCAAGCGTTGGTGCTTCAGCTACGACCCGCGAACGGGGGGGATGGAGTACGCATCGGTGGTGGTTATGTTGATCGAGCCGCTTTTCATCGGAGTGATTGCGGCTTTCCTGTGGAGGAAAGGGCTGGCGGGATTACGTCACCGTCGGCTTTCTCGCCTAGACCGTTGGTCCATCGCTTCGGGGGTGGGAATCGGGGCTTTGGTGATTGCGGGCTTGTTTTCAGTGGGACGTCCGGACCCGGCGGACTCGGAAGCTCTACCCTTTCCGGGGAGTCGAATTCGGGTGAGTCTCTCGCCACCGGATTTCGTCTTGGAGGACCATCGTGGAAATTCCTTCAGCTTGGATCAGGCGAAAGGCAAGGTGGTCTTGCTCACTGGCGTGTACGCGATGTGCTCTGAAACCTGTCCGGATATCCTAATGCAGACCAAGGGCGTACTGGACGCGCTGCCGGATCGCTTGCAGGACCAAGTCCAGGTGGTTGCCTTGTCGTTGAACCCTGAATACGATACGAGCAGCTTGATGGGGCGTGTGGCGGAAGGATACGGCTTTTCCTATCCGCAGTTTCGCTATCTCAACGGAGAACCCGGCATGATGGATGGTTTGCTGCAACGCTTTGGCTTCTCCCGAGCGGTTGATCCGCAGACCGGAGTGGTCAATCATGCGAGCCTTTTTCTCTTTCTGGACCGTAGCGGCAAGATCGCCCACCGGCTCGCTTTGGACGAACGTACGGAAGCATGGCTGAGCGAGGCGGTGCTGGATTTAGCGAACGAGTAGGATAGCGTTCGCTTGTTTGCTGCTGCTGCTCTTGACGAGCATCAAGGAAGTGGCGGCGTGAAGGCACTAGAATGGCTGCGATGGCCAAGGTAGATGAACAAACATTGAGCGAGAGACCGCAGGCGGGGGCCCGCGGACAAGGAATTTTGTCGAAAGTCGATGCGGCTTGGGCTTGGTTGGATGGTTTCTTGGGGCGGTGGCTGCCAGTAGAGCTGAACCCCTTGGCGCAAAGCGGGCGGGCTATCAACTTTTGCTTGCTGGTTGCTGTGGCTAGTGGGGTGCTGATGTTTATCTGGTACTCGCCCAGCGTGCAGTTCGCGTATCCGTCGCTCAAGGACATCGAGGGTCGCACGCTTGGCGGAGTGGTGCGGGGCGTGCATCGCTACAGCTCGGACATGATGATGCTGCTGCTTTTCGTGCACGCGTTTCGCATGTTCGTGGCGGGCAAGTTCTTTGGCGAACGGTGGCTCGCATGGGTGAGTGGAATTGGCTTAATGGCTCTGGTTTGGTTCATCGGCTGGACGGGCTATTGGTTGGTCTGGGATCAACCCGCCCAGCAGGTCGCGGCGGAATCGATGCGCTTCCTCGATGCCTTGCCGATTTTTGGCGAGCCCTTAGGGCGTTCGTTCCTTGCGGATGCCTTGGTGCCGAGCTTGCTGTTCTTTGTGGTGTTTTTTCTACACATGTTGCTTCCCCTAGGAATAGCGATTGGGCTAGTCGTTCATTTGTTGCGGTTGAGTCGGGTGAAGCTGCTGCCGCAATGGCCGCTGGGGCTGAGCCTGACGATTGGGCTGATTGTTGCGGCTATCGTGTATCCAGCTCCCTTGGACAGTGCGGCCGCGATGGCGGAAAAGGCGGAGGCCTTTACGGTGGACGCTTGGTACATGGCGCCCTTGGCGTTGAGCCTGCGATTGCAGAGCGCGGGACTTTGGGGCGCGATTGGAGGAGCGATCGGTCTAGGGGCTTTGGTTCCGTTGCTGTTTGGCAAGCGGAGGAAGAAAGAGAGCTACCAAGCCGTGGTGGAGGAGTCGCGCTGCCATTCCTGTTCGCAGTGCTCCCAGGACTGTCCCTATGACGCGATTACTTTGATCCCGCGTACCGACGGGAAAAACTTTCCGTCCGTCGCCTGGGTGGATCCGGCCCGCTGCGTGGGCTGCGGCGTGTGCAACGGTTCCTGCGATTCGGCTGGGGTGGGCTTGCAGTGGTTCAGCACCTTGAGCGAGGAGAAGCGAATTTTGAATACCGTGGCCCTTGCGAGAGAGAGCGGAGGAGGCGATTGGATTGCGTTCGTGGCGGGCGAAGTAGATGGCGGAATTGCCCAGTACCGGAAGCAGATTTGGGAAGAACGTCTTGCGGGCTATGAGGTTTTTGTGGTGCCGACCGCTTCTTGGGTTCGCTCCTCGCTGGTGGAACAACTGCTGAAGCGAGGAAGCAAAGGAGTGCTGGTCTTGCGCGACGGCCGGGCGGAGAGCGCCTCCCGCGACGGAGGCCAGTGGGTGGAGGATCGTCTGGAGCAACGTCGCAGTCCCGAGTTTCGGCCGAAGCGCGCTGGTGAAGGTGGCCGCTCGAAGGTATTGGACTACACTTCCGGCGATACGGAAAGAGTTGTTGGGGCTGCTGCTGCGTTTCGAGGCGGTTCGGAGTCGGCCGCAGGAAGGCGTAGGCCTTCTTTCTTTGCGGGCGCCCTTGCCTTGATCGTATTGATGCTTGGGATACTTGCAGCAGCCGTGGGGCCGAGCCATCTGAGGGTGACGAATCCCGCTTCGCCGGAGCCGGAATTCGTATTTTCCTTCAAGGCGTTTGGAGCCTACGAGGAAGTGGAAGCCTTGTCGGAGGAGGAGCAAGAAAAGTTGCCCATCCACATGCGAGGACGCTCTGCAGCTAAGCCCAAACGTGGGGATGTGCTAGTGACGCTAAGCTTGGATGGAGAGGATTTGGGGCAGCGACGTTTTGCGGCGAAGGGCGTATCTAGCGACGGTCCTGCGATGGGGCAGTGGCGTTTGCCTGTGGCACCGGGCCAGCGCCAAGTGCGGGTGGAAGTAACTCGAGGTGGCGAGGAGCCGCTGCTCGCCTGGGAAGGGACGTTTTCCGCGAGAGAGCGGCATGTATCCGTTTTGACTTACGAAAAGGGAGAAGGGTTTGTCTTTCACGCAAAAGAGGATGATTATGAAAAGAATGATGGATGAGCGAGATACAGAAGTAGAGCGGCTTGATGTGCGTCCTTTGTTGGCCCAAGGAGGATCGCCCCTGGGGGTGATCCTCGATGCGGTGCAGCAACTCGGCGCGGGGAAGAGCCTGCTGGTGGTGGCGCCTTTTGAGCCCTTTCCCCTGTACCAGTTGCTTGCGGAGCAGGGGTATGGCTACGAGACGAAGATGGCGGACGACGGAAGTTGGGAGATATTGTTTTCGCCAGTTTCTGGTTGAGTTCCAATTGGACCTATCTGTTGAGTTTCCCCAAGCTGGTGGAAGCTGTCCCTCCAGAATGAGCAATTATAGAGGGACGACCTCCGTGTCGCCAGCTTTGCACGTACGGATGGATCGGAGATCGATTTGGATCTGCGGGTGACTCGATTAATTAAGAGAAAAGAGCCCTAGAACTCGGTTTCGAGTCGTAGCCAGGTGGTGCGGCCGGGTTCGTTAACGCGGAATGTTTGCAGGTAGCCGGCTATTTGGGTGCCGTTGCGGGTGATGTGCTCGGCGTAGGTGATGTCGAAGAGGTTGTCTATGCCGCCTGCGAGACTCCAGTTTTCGGATACGCGATAGCTGGCGTGCAGGGAGTGCACGTCGAAACCCTCGGAGGGGCCGACGTCTTGCCCGGCGATATTTCCTTGGTTGAGGGCGAATCGGTCTTGGCTCGAGGTTAGACGTGAGAGCCAACCGGCGGACCAGTTTTGGCGGCGGATACCAGTTTCGAGCTTTAACTCGAGCGGGGAGATCTGTGCGAGAGCGCTGTAGTCGGTGTCGTTGGTGCCGCGGGTGTAGGCGAGGGCTCCGCCGAGGTACCAGCCTTTGTCGTTTTGGTAGCGGGCTTCGAATTCGCCTCCGTAGGTGGTGGCCTCGATGTTGCGGGCTACGGTTGCCATGCGAGACAAGGAGGAGCCCATCATCATCTTTGGATACCTCGATTGGATTAGGATGAAGTCGTCGTGCTCGGCGTAGAAGAGCGAGGCGGTGAGTGTGGTGTCGCCGTAGGTGGCGAGGTAACCGAGATCGATCTGGGTGAGTCTTTCTGGCTTTGTATCGAAAGCGCTGATACTTGTGGCGCCTTCCTTCGAGACAAGTTCCCAGTAGTCGGGGAAACGCTCGGAGCGCCCGATGCCGATTGAGGCTTTGGCTCCGTTTTGGTTCAGATCGCGCTCGAATCGGAGGTATCCGCTGGCGAGGGTGTCGGAGCGTTTTTGCTTCGCGGTGGGATTGGCTATCATGGAGTGGGCACCCATGCCGACCTGAACTGTGGATCGGAGGTCCGTGGCGGTCCAGCGGTCGAGGCGAGTGCCGAAGGCGAGGGTGTTGTTCTCGCCGAGGTGGTAGTTGAATTCTGCGAAGGTGCCGACTTGTTCGAATTCAGCGTCATCTTTGTAAGGAAGCGACGAATACGAGTCGACGGCCATGCCCATGGCGTTGCGGGTGCGGTGTTTGTTGTATTGGGTATCGAGGCCGACGAGGGCGTCGAGGTCTTGCCAGCGATCGAACACGGCTGTGACGGAGGCCCCGTTGGTGAGTCGCTCGGGGTTGGACACCATGGGCATGGACATCATCATGCTTGGGGTAAACTCCCGCAGGCTGTAGTTGTCCATGACGTGGTCGGCTACATTGTGGTAGGCGATGGCTTCGATGGATCGTAGGGTTCCGTTTAGTTGGTCGGCTTGGTAGCGCAGGGTGAAGGTTTCGCGATCGTAGGCGTCGCCGTCCATGCCACGGTCTGCGTAGGCGGCTTGGGCGTCGGAAAGGCCGTAGGAGAGTTCTAGGGCCGCATTTTCGGATGGCGTCCAACCGAGGGTGGCTTGGGTGTTCCAGCGTTGGTAGGCGGAGTTGACGCGGTTGCCGGAGCCGTCGGTGTAGTCGTCCGCCTCGGCCCAGGAGCCTTGTAGCCGGGCATAGAGGGATTCGTTTCCTGTGAGGGCGTTTAGGGAAGCGTCGCGTCGACCGTGTCCGGCGTAGACGAGTTGGGTTACTAGCTGCGTATCCGAAGTCGTGAGACGGGTGGGAGCTCGTTCGAAGAGAATGGAGCCGGCGCTGGCTCCCGGGCCATGCTGTACGCTTTGGGGTCCTTTGAGTATGGTGACTTGGTCGAAGGAGGAAGGGAAGACGTAGGCGGTGGGCGGGTCCATACGGTTGCCGCAACCTCCGAGGGTAGAAACGCCGTCGACGACTACGTTGAGGCGGGAGCCTGCCATGCCTCTGAAGGTCGGGTCGCCGTTGGCGCCGCCTTTGCGTGATACGTTGATGCCGGCTACGTGGCGGAGGGCGTCCGCACCGTCGTTGGCGGGGAGCGGCTGGATGGCTACTGTCGGATCGAAGCGGGTGGTGTAGGTGTTGAGGGCTTCGGTGGTGGTGACGACCAAGGGATCGAGATCGACGGTCTTTGTT
The DNA here is from genome assembly GCF_031127875.1 of Pelagicoccus sp. SDUM812005. Classification (GTDB taxonomy): domain Bacteria; phylum Verrucomicrobiota; class Verrucomicrobiia; order Opitutales; family Opitutaceae; genus Pelagicoccus. The sequence goes on from NZ_JARXIA010000014.1 coordinate 156,259, forward strand.
GTCGAAGCGTTTTGGGCTGTGGCCGCGTTTAAGTAAGTGATGGAGGCCGCTAGGGTAGCGGCGGTAATTGGAAAGTGTTTCATGGTGGATTTTTATCCGGTTTGTGTAGGCTCGCGCGTGGCAGATCTTTTTGATCGGTGCGACAGGTACAACTGCCGTGCACGTTCGCGAGCGACTTCGAGATTTGAGGAGTGAGTCCGAACAGCTCGGACGGGCGAGCTTTAGTGGGATCGGTTGCTTTGCGTATCAAAACATGGATACGTTACGTTTCAGCACTCGAGCAATAGCTCGAACTTTCCAAAACGTATCAAACTAGCAGATACGCGATTTGGGAGGCGGTGGCTCTATTTCTCGAATAAGCGCCTGTGGTATCCTGCTAAGCGGGATCCGTTGGCAATGGAAAGTTGATGGGGGAGGTGCGACGAGAATGGTTTCTTGAGTCGGGGGCAACAAGACGATGTTGCAATGGGATAGAATGCGATCTGGAGTTTCGTCGGCTTCTTCCCTGAGTTCCATGGACACTATGCAGAGGTCGCAGGGGTCGTTGCCGGACAAGGTACGCTCGATCGCTTCGATGGGGGAAAGGGTCTGCTGGTAGCCTGCGTACATACTCGCCCACGCGACGCCTTGGATGGTGGCGATGTGGAAGCCGGTGCTCAGCAGCAAGCAAGCAGCGGCGACGAGTATTTGCAGTTTGTGGAGCAGGTTTTCGATTGGAGTTAGGGCTTCGTAAAGGGAAGTAAAGCTTGTATAGCTTAAATCAAGAGCACTGAGCTTTTTTTCGTTCCGGGTAGGGTGCCAGTAGCGTCTGAATAAGCTCTGCGGCAGAGTAGGTGGATTTGCCTGCGGGGACGAAGGTGTGGATGCGATCGGCGTCGCGGCCAGTGGTAAGGAGGGCAGGCTCGGTTTTGGACTTATGAATCTGGGGAAGCCCGATGGTGGACAGGAGGCCGTTGCAGACGCACTTGCGGCCCTTGGTTTCCTCGAGCGTTCCGCCTTTGGCGACGTAGTCTTTCACCGGTTCGCCGGGGCATCGGTAGCCCAGGGAGCCATCTTCGCGACGGTAGGCGGACCGCAAGTAGCCGAGGTCGCAGACCCGGTTTCGCACGGCGTAGACTTCCGGTTCGGAAACGCTGCCTTCCATTTGGAGGACCTTGAAGGGGAAACCGGTGGGGGACGCGAGTGGGTCGGTAAAGACTTCGATGGCGCCGCGCCGGCTTTTATCGAGGACTCTTGCTTTTATTTCGGGGGCGATGCCGGATTCCTCGCAATAGGCGAAGGCGGTGCCGACCTGGATGCCGACAGCACCGAGCTCCTTGGCCTCGGCGAGTTTGCCGGGTCGACCGAAAGAACCTGCGAGCCAGAAGGGAAGCCCGAGTTGGCGGATTTGCTCTAGATTCGGAGTATCGCGAGGTCCGTATAGAGGTTCGCCGTTTGTATCCAGGTTTAGGGGACCGCGAGGCGGCGCGTTGTGGCCTCCGGCTTCAACGCCTTCGATGACGAAGCCGTTGATCTCGCCCTCGGATCGTTTGGCAAGCGTTTTGGCGAGGATGTCGGAGGAGACCACTGCGAGGAAAGCCGGGCGTTTGAGAGGAGCCTCGGGAATGTCGTACTTTGCTGGGTCGAGCGTGGCGTAGAAAGGTTCGTCGGGCAGCGCGCCTTGAACGTCGATCTTGAGTTGAGCGGGTTCACGTATAGCGAATTGGTCGAGCACGCGAGGAATGGAGCGCGGTATGCCTGCTCCCATGAGAATGTAGTCCACCCCTGCGAGCATGGCCCCAAAGAGCGAGGGCAAGGTTGGGATTTGGACCTTTTCGAGGAGGTTGAGTCCGACGAAGCCGTCGTGTCCGCGCTTGGCGAGATGCACCTCCACGAAGTTGGCAGCGATCGTAAGTTCGCTCGCAAAGCGGTGTGCCAGATTGGGAAGTGGGTTGGAACTAAAGCTGTCGCCGCTGGGCTTTCCTCGCGGATTGAAATAGCGTTCTATGACCTTGTGGGCGATTTCGGTGATTGGGAAGGCGGACAGCGCTTCCCGCATGAGGCCGCTTGGATCTCCCAGCTGTAGTCGGCGAGCGAGGACAGTGGGGAGGGCGGTTCCCGAAACCACGCCGAGTTGTCCGGCTTGGGAAACGGCTCTGGCGAGAGACCAGTTGGAGACGCCGACGCCCATGCCTCCTTGGATGATGGAGGGGAGAAAGGTCGTTTCGTGCATTGGATCTTCTGGATGGGCGACGGCGATTGGCAATAGGGCTATTTGACGGTGAGCGTGCCCTTCATGATGGCGTAGTGGCCAGGGAAGGAGCAGATAAACGGGTAGGGGCCGGGAGCGCTTGGAGCCTTGAAGGTGAGGGTGTCTGACTCGCCGGCTCCGAGCATCTTTGTGTGCGCGATGACCTCGCTAGCTCCGGCAGGAATGTACTCGGGCGCGTGGCTGGAGGCTTTCATACCGAAGGCGTTGATGGCGGCGTTGTCCATGGGTTGAAGGAGAACCCAGTTGTGAGCCATGCTTTGCTTGGGCATGCGGCCGATATTGGAAAGCTGGATACGGATCTCTTCGCCGGGAGCCGCCTCGATGGAAGTGACGCTGAATTGCATGGAGTCGTTTGCGGTGATGGCGATGGTGCGTACTCCGTCGTCGCTCGGCGGTGGCGCGGCGTTTTGCTTGCTGGCGTCGTTGCCACAGGCTCCGAGAAAAAGAGCGAATGATGCGAGTAGTGAAGTGATCGTGATGCGTTTCATGTGGGCATCAGAATAACCGCGATCGCCTCGCGATTCCTTGATGTCGATCAAGGCGTAGCGGAATTATATCGATTAGTATGGAGGCATGAACGCCTTTCAGCTGTTTGTAAAACTGAGAAGATGGATGCTGGCTTGGCTCGCCTTAGGATGTTTGGGGCCCGTCCTTTTGGCGGGCAGCGAGCACGTTTTCGAGGTGAGAGGGATTGTTAGAGGCCCAGTTACCGAAGGAACCTTGCTGGTGGAGCACCAAGACATTCCCGGCCTCATGCCGGCGATGACGATGCCGTTCTACCTTGGAGAGGGAGAACCGAAGGTAAGCCTAGCCTTGGGCGACGAGGTACGTTTTCAGTTTGTAGTGGGAGAAGGAAGCTCTCGGGCGGAGCGATTCGAGGTATTGGACGCGGCTAGGCGAAGTGGGAAAAGCGGTGCGATTGGGAAGACGTTTGGCTCTGGGTCCCGAGAAGGCAGTTTGCTGCCTGCCTTTCGTTTGTTGGACGAGAGCGGTCGCTCCATTCGGGATTTCGACTTAGAGGGGCGCTATACGGTTGTAACCTTTATTTTCACCCGTTGCCCGGTTCCGGAGTTTTGCCCCTTGTTGTCGAGCAAGTTCGCGCGGCTGCAGGGCTTGATCTTGCACAATCCAGAGTTCCAAAAACTGGATACGGAGGTAACGCTATTGAGCGTGAGTTTGGATCCGGAGTGGGACCGGCCTAATGTCTTGGCTGACTACGGGCGGCGAGTGGGGGCGAATCCCGACATTTGGCGCTTCGCGACAGGGGAGTCGAGTGAGGTGGCTCGACTGGCGACTTTCGCTGGCTTGAGCTATTCCGGCGAGGGAGTAGCGATCAGTCACGACTTGAGAACCCTGCTGGTTGGACCAGAGGGACGCTTGCTCGAGGTTTGGCCTGGAAACCGCTGGAAGCCAGAAAAGGTGCTGGAGGCGATCCAAGCGCGCAAGGCAAGCGAGTAAGGAACTTGGTTCCGCAGCTTAGGTTTAAGGGAAAGAGTGTCCATTCGGTGGGCGCTCTTTCTCGTGCTTATCGCAGAGCGGTTTTTATCCAGAAGGAGAAGCGGCGAACGATCCAAAAACGTGATCGCAAAACCTGCGCTAATAAAAGTCGTTAGGAGTTCGACTGTCTTGATCTGGATCAAGGTTTTCGGTTGCGACACCATATATTGTGGGTGTTTAGAAATTGACCCCAATATATAGAATGAAACGTACCATGAATATTTCCGAACCTTCTCGTATCCCTTCAGAATCGATCGCTCGCTACCAGTTGTCCGAGCGCTTGCTGCGCCATCTCAAGGTGGCCTTGTCGGAGAGCGGAACGGCTTTCTCTCCGGAGCTCTACGCTAACATTGCTTCGCGCATGGAGGCTGCTAACGAGCAAGGCGAATTGCCTGACGAATACGCGGTGGCCGAGGAGGAGTTGGCTGGCATGGGGATGGTGAAAGCCTTGAAGGCGTTTTGGTCGGCGACCAAGGACGAGACTGTCGATTCGGTGAGCCGTCGCACGGGCGAGAGAGATTCGCTCGTCAGCGTGAAGCAGTCGATCGAAGAGTACATCAACAAGGTCGACTGGCGGATAAACGCGAATGCAAATGTTGGATACAGTCATGCAGGTTTGATCAACCAGTCGGCGGGTAAGCTGATCGCGAACTACTGGCTGGATCAGGTCTACTCCGAGGAAGAGGGGGAGGCCCATCGGAACGCGGACTACCATATTCACGATTTGGACAGCTTGTCTGGCTATTGCGCCGGGTGGAGCTTGCGGGTGTTGCTGGACGAAGGTTTCAACGGGGTGAGCGGCCGAGTCTCGAGTCGCCCGGCAAACCACTTCAACGAAGCCTTAGGGCAGATGGCTAATTTCTTGGGAATCTTGCAATCGGAGTGGGCCGGAGCGCAGGCCTTTAGCAGCTTTGACACTTACTTGGCGCCGCTATTGTTTAAAGACCAGTTGAGTTTCGGAGAAACGAAAAAGGCGGTCCGCCGTTTCGTGTATAATCTCAATGTACCCGCTCGTTGGGGACAGAGTCCGTTCACGAACATCACGCTCGATTTTACTCCGCCGCAGGACTTGGCCGGGCAGCAGCCCAGTCGCAACTATCGTCACCTTTTCGAAGGGGTGGAGGATGCGGCTCTCGAAGCTTTGGCTCGCGAGCGGGGCGTGGAGCGGCTAACGGATTTGCGCTACAAGCATTTCCAGAAGGAAATGGAGATGATCGATATTGCCTACTACGAGGTGATGACGGAAGGCGACAGCCAAGAGCAGCCGTTTACGTTTCCGATTCCGACGGTGAACATTACGGAAGATTTCGACTGGGAATCTCCTGCAGCGGAGGCCTTGTTCGACAACACGGCAAAGGTCGGAAACTCCTATTTCCAGAATTTCCTCGGGAGCCAATGGATGTACGACGAGGAGGGGAATAAGGTGCCCAACCCCGACGCTTACCAGCCCAATGCGGTTCGCAGCATGTGCTGTCGCTTGCAGCTCGACTTGCGGGAGCTCTTGAAGCGGGGCAACGGCCTGTTCGGTTCGGCGGAAATGACGGGGTCGATCGGCGTGGTGACGATCAACTTGGCTCGGCTCGGCTACAAGTTCCAAGGCGATTGGGATGGGCTTAAAGCGGAGGTGCTGCGCTTGATGGAATTGGCGAAGAGCACTCTGGAAAAGAAGCGCGTGTTCATCCAGTCCTTGTTCGACCGCGGCTTGTTTCCCTACAGCAAGCGCTACCTCGGACACTTCAGGAATCACTTCAGCACGATTGGTGTGAACGGCTTGAATGAGATGCTGCGTAACTATTCGGAGGACCGCTACGACATAGCGACCGAAACTGGGATCAAGATGAGTATCGACTTATTGGATATGGTTCGTGAGCGCATGAAGGTCTTTCAGGAGGAGACCGGCAACCTCTACAACCTAGAAGCCACTCCCGCTGAAGGAACGACTTATCGCTTTGCGAAGGAGGACAAGAAACGCTTCGCTGGGATCGTACAGGCAGGCAGCGGCGAGAACATTTATTATACAAACAGCAGCCAGTTGCCAGCGGGATACACGGACGATCCGTTCTACGCCTTGGAAAAGCAGGACGCGCTGCAAAGCAAGTACACGGGCGGCACCGTACTGCATCTCTACATGGATGAGCGGCTGGAAAATGGACGCTCCTGCAAAAGCTTCGTCAAGACGGCTCTCAGCAACTTCCGGCTACCGTACCTAACGGTCACGCCTGTCTTCTCGGTGTGCGAGGATCATGGATACTTGAACGGCGAGCAACCTTGCTGCCCGCAGTGCGGTCAGAATACTCAAGTTTGGACCCGCGTTATGGGATATCATCGCCCTGTCAGCAGCTTCAACCGGGGCAAGAAGGGCGAACATAGGGAACGGAAGCACTTCTCCTTGAAGGCGAATCCGCATCTTCCACTCTTCGAATAGGAAAAAGGAAGCGATTAAAAATTAGCGGACGGCAGCTCCTGGGAATTGCCGTCCCATCTAGCATTTGTGTCCGTATGACTGATACGTGGAAGAAACGTTTACCCTTGTCGGCGGTAACCCGCTTTAGCCTGCAGGATTTCCCTGGACGCTCGGCTTGTATTCTTTGGCTGAGTGGCTGCCAAATGCGTTGTTCGTACTGCCACAATCCAGAGCTGGCGCTCGGCAGGGGGGAAAGAATTTCGGTCGATGGAGTGCTTTCCTTTCTCGAGCGCAGGAAGGGGCAGCTTGATGGCGTGGTGCTTTCAGGTGGAGAGTGTCTGCTCAGCTCCTCCGTGCTGGAACTCGTCCGGGCAGTGAAGTCGATGGGCTATCTCATAAAAGTGGATACGAATGGCGGCTATCCGGACCGCCTGGATACGCTCTTAAAGGAGGGGCTTGTGGACTATGTCGCGATGGATTTCAAAGCGCGGCCGGGAGACTACGAGCAGGTGACGGGCTGGGGTGACTTTGGAAAGTGGGAGCATTGCTACGCTTTGCTGCAGGAAAGCGGAATCGATTGGGAGCTGCGCACCACAGTTCACAGCGACATCGTGGGCGAGCGAGCGGTGGACGAGATGATGGATTTCCTGGACTCTCGAGGTTTCGGGAAGACGCTCTACTTGCAGTTGTTTCGCCAGGGGAAGACATTGGGAAACGTGGCGGATATGCGGAGACGCTTTGAGCTGGCTCGCCTGTGCCTGGATCGGAGCTACGAGGTTCGCTTCCGGAATTTCACGCAGGCCGAAGTGAATGCATTGGTCAGTGGTAGGCCGCTTGAGGCAAACGTGACTGGTTAGAGAGAGGCTCGCTCGGATTTCAGGGCAGCCGTTTTTGAATCGATTAAGGCCTCGAGTGTCTTCTCCTTGAATAGGGATTCGAGCGATTCGCTGATGGCGTTCAGGGAATTGTGCAAGGGATGTAGGCAAGTGTGGCTATGCATTTGGCTTTTATAGCAACAGGGCAGTCCGTCGCACTTTTCGAAGACGCGAACGATTTCTATCAAGCAAATTTCGCTTGGATGGCGGGCGAGAGAGAACCCTCCGTGAGGTCCGTGGGAGCTTTGGGCGAATCCGGCTATGACGAGGGCGTTCATGGTTTTGGATACCGTTGGCTTGGGAAGCTGAATCCTGCGGGAAATTTCAGACGAGCTGACCTTGGAATCAGCTTTTTCGTAAGATTCAGCGAGACAGGTCAGGCACGCGATGGCGTACTGGGAAAATTTTCCGAACTTAATCATGGGGCATGAGGTAGGAAGTGTTCCTTTGTGTCGGGCGAGAGCTGGGAGGCGAGCGCGTGCGATAAGGAACGCTTACGTTCTGTATTATGGGGGCAATTAACCGCATTTTTGGGGAGGGACGCGAGCCTCTTGCCCTCCGGTTTTGATCTAGATCAAGGCTCCGGCGGAGATTTCGCCGTATTCTTTGTTAATCGCCGGAATAACGGCCAACCCCATCATCACATGAAACTATCGCAAATCATAAACAAAGCCGTCGCGGCGGGAGTTTGCTCTCTCGCTAGTTTCGTGATGGCTCAAGACGAACTTCCTGTCGAAAACGCCGTTTTGACGCATGCTCCCAATGTGCCCCCTCCCATCGAGCGCGACTATCCCGCGAAAGTGGTGGTGAACCTCGAAACGTTAGAGCTAAACGCTCGATTGGCGGACGGGGTTGAGTATACCTTTTGGACCTTTGGGGGAGAAGTACCCGGAATGTTCATACGCGTTCGCGAAGGTGACTTCGTGGAGTTTCATCTAAATAACCATCCTTCCAGCAAGATGCCGCACAATATCGACCTGCATGCGGTGACGGGTCCGGGCGGGGGAGCGGCGTCCTCTTTCACGGCTCCGGGGAAGACGACGCGCTTCACTTTCCAAGCCATCAATCCCGGGCTCTACGTTTACCACTGCGCTACGGCTCCGGTAGGCATGCACATCGCAAACGGTATGTATGGCTTGATCCTCGTTGAGCCAGAAGAAGGTCTGCCTCCGGTGGACAAGGAATACTATGTGATGCAAAGCGAATTTTATACGAAGGGCGCTTATGGAAACGAAGGTTTGCAGCCCTTCAGCATGGAGAAAGCCCTGACGGAAATTCCTGATTACGTTGTGTTCAACGGATCAGTCGGAGCGATGGTGGGAGACAACGCGATCACGGCCGAAGTGGGCGAGACCGTTCGCCTCTACGTCGGAAACGGCGGGCCGAACCTCGTATCCAGTTTTCATGTCATCGGCGAAATCTTTGACAAGGTCTACGTAGAAGGCGGGACCAAGACGATCAACGAAAACGTGCAAACGACGCTGGTGCCCGCTGGCGGATCGGCCATGGTCGACTTCAAGCTGGATACGACAGGAACCTATATCCTGGTCGACCACTCGATCTTTCGCGCCTTCAACAAGGGTGCTATCGGCATGCTGAAGGTCGGCGGAGAAGAGAACAAGGACATCTACTCCGGGAAGGAAGAAGAGGGCATCTACTTGCCCGAAGGAAGCAGTATCCAGAGTATCCCTGGCGCTCAGGCAGCTGCTCCTTCAGGAGCCTTGAGTTTCGCCGAAAAGATGGAATCGGGAGAGCGGATCTACGCTTCCAACTGCGCGGCCTGTCACCAACCCGGCGGTGCTGGTATCACCGGAGCGTTTCCTCCTCTAGCTGACTCCTCCTATTTCAAGAACGACCCAAAGAAGGTGATAGATGTAGTGGTGAACGGTCTACAAGGTCCCATCGAGGTTAACGGAAAGGGCTACAATGGAGTGATGCCTGCGGTCAATTTGAACGACCAGCAAGTTGCTAGCGTGGTGACCTATGTGTTGAACAGCTTCGGCAACAAGCTAGGCGAGGTCACGGCGACAGACGTCATGGAAGTCAAGAGTGCTCACTAACAAGCCTGCGAATTTATATCACGGATAAACAAGTCATAAGGCGGCCCTTGCGAGAGGGCCGCCTTTATTGTGCGGAAATCAGTACGATGGATTGGTGATTGTGGGAGTGCCCTTGTCGCTCGATTGCTGCGATGGACTTATGTGCTGCGATGGACTTATGTTGTGTATTCGCGTGAGAAGCACGCTCCCACGAATCGAATAACGCCCCTCGCTGGTGTAAACTACGCCGGGTTGGTGTTGCGTCATGTTTCTGATGTCGCGATAGAGGTAGCGCTGAGCTTCAGCCAGCGAACTCGGAGCTTGGATCTAGCAATGCGGCCGCTGTCTAAAGTGCGTGTTTCGTTTGCGGCTCTGATCGGCGCTATGTTTTTGAGCTTAAAGCTCTCTCAGGTAGGCGGACAATCCTTCGCGGTCCTCGATGAGGATGTCGCGGGTGTTGACGGTTATGAGGCCTTCCTTGCGGAAGCGGGCAAAGGCGCGGGAAAGCGTTTCGCTGGTCACGCCGAGACGGCTGGCGAGGACTTTCTTGGAAAAGGGGAGGTTGACGATGTCGCTTTCGCTTTCGAGTTGGCGCAGCAGCCAGTTGGCGAGGCGGCACTCGATTTGCTTGAACTTGAGGTCCTCGATCATCTGCACGAGGTGCTTCAAGTGCAGGCTCATGGAGGCGAGCATGCTCATGGCGAGATCGGGTCGTTCTGCGATGAAGGAGCGAAATGACTTTTTGGATACGAGTATCACTTGAGTTGGCTCGAGTGCGGAAGCGGTCGCTGGATAGGTTTCCAAGGTCGAGAGGGTGGCTTCCGCGAAACAGTCGTGGGGCCGGAAAAGGCTGATGACCTGCTCCTTCCCTTCGATGCTGATACGGCTGAGGGATATCGATCCGGTGTGGACGATGTAGAAGCCTTGCGCGACTTCACCTTCGTGAAAGAGGATCCCGTTTTTGGGCAGCTTCACGATGCGGCAGAGTTGCGCGAGTTTGCTGAGCGAAGGGGAGTCGAGCCGTTTGAAGAGTTCGGTTTGGCGCAGGCTGTGCGATATGGCGGTCAGGGCGGCCTGATTGCTGGGTTTTTCCTCGATGGCTGGGGAATGCGAGGTGATTGTTGGGGCGGGCATAGAGCTAGGAGTCGAGTTTTGCGAGTTTTTCGAGGGTGGGCTTATTGTCAGCACCGAGTCCGTTTTGCTGATGCACGATTTCCCCCTTGGCATTCAGTAAGGTGATAATGTTGGAGTGCGTGTAGTCGCCGGTCGGCGTCTTCGCGTAACGGACGCCGAGTAGATTGGCGAGCTCCAGAACGTCGCCAGGAGCGCCGTTCAGGAGCGTCCAGCGGGAGGTGTCGAGTTCCTGTTCGGACGCGTAGGCTGCGAGGCGTTCTGGGGTGTCGCGCTCTGGATCGATGGATACGATAAGGATCTTCGCCTCGGAGTCTGCAGGGAGCGAGGATTCGATCGCTTTAAGGTCGGCAATGAGCCTCGGGCAGGCGTATTGGCAGTTCGTATACGCGAGGGCGACGAATTGAGGTTGTCCGGCAAGGTCGGCTAGGACGATTTTATTACCTGTCTGGGTCTGCCATTCGGAAGTGACTTGGTAGAGGGAGAGGTCGGAAGGGGCGATTTTGGCGAGTGCTGCTTCCCATTTCTCTTGGGCGATGCGGCAGCATGAATGGTCGGCTTGCAGCTCGGGTGGAGCTTGGGGATGCATGGGGCAGCTCGCATTGAGCTCGAAGGGTGCGGTAAGGGCGACGAGGAGGGTGGCTGGTGCGATGATTTTCATTTCGAGGCGGGGGTGAGGTTTTTGGGCAGGTCGCGGGCACAACGGAAGCCAAGATTGTTTACGGAGTATTTTGCTTGGAGGCTGCTGCGGAACCCGTAGCGCATGAAAGCGGCGTAGTCCTTGAAGTCGGATGCGCCGACCGAGGCGCTGCCGCAGAAGAATTTTCGCTCGAGTCCGGTGTCGCCGCGGGATTCGCCGGTGGTGAGAGAGGTATTGAAGTCCTCTACCCATTCCCAGACGAGTCCGTGAAGGTCGTAGATTCCGTGGACGTTACGAAAGCTGCCCGGAGCTTGGTCCGCGTATCCAAGATTTGGACGTCCGTACCATTCGAGGATGCGTTGATGGTAGCTGGGATCTTCCCGACCGTTGGCGGAGGTTTCGCTCGCAAGGGCTGCATACTCCCATTCGGCCTGAGTGGGCAAGCGTTTGCCCGCCCAGCTCGCGTAGGCTCGCGCGGCGTACCAGGAAATGTTCACGACAGGATGGTCTGCATAGGGTTCTAGGGCGGCGCCGAGTCGTGTGTCGCTCTCCCAATGGTTCAAGTAGGTCTCGTCGGCAAAAAGGGGAGACACTCGCGAGCGTTGCCAGCGGGGATTCTCGGTGACGAACGCGAGGAACTGGCGGTTCGATACGGGGTGTTCGTCCAGCTCGAAGCTAGCGACGTTCCGTAGTTTCGGCTGGTCGGGCGAAGTGAAGAGGGGTTCGTATTGCCCCTCGGGGATGAGACGCATTGGTGTTGTGTCCACTGGCGACGATGCAAAGGTCGCTGCGATGGTCGCCAGGTACCCAAAGATTAGTGCGAGAGCTTTCATTGGCTTTAGTGGCTGCAGGGTGTGTCGTCGGGATCAGGTGTCGCAGATTTGGGGGCGACCAGGAAGATCCATGCGAGGGCGACGGAAAGCCAAAGCGCCGCTGCGGCGTATAGCTCGACCGCCCGCCAAGAGGGACTGATGTCCATGAGCAAGCGGCTGGCTGCACCGCCGAGGAGGATAGCGATGCCGATCAGAAGCGGCTTCGCGCTGTGGCGAGCATGCTTGAAGCTGCCGCTGTGTCCGAAGATGACGCGGCAAGATACGAGTAGGATCGAACCGGTAAGGCCCACGATGAAGAAGATATGCAAGGCTGCAACCCGGAGGTGCGGGTAAAGGGCGATGACAAGGAAGCTGGCGACGAGCGAGGCGCAGCAAAGGACTAGGTGGAGGCGTTGGCTGGTCGTCGACTTTGCGCGCTTAAGCAATGGTGTTTCAAAGGCGACGTACAGTCCGCAAGCGAGGGCGCGAATGGCGTAGGCCGCGCTGGCGTTGCCCTTCATCTCCAAGGGGATGGTAGCGAGGAAAAGGAGTATGGTGGCGACGGCCCAGGCGGCGCGTTTCAACCAGGGAATGCTGGGCAGCGGGTTTTCCGGGAAGTTCTGGGGATTGGGCGATCCGGTGAGTTTGGGGAAAAAGAAAGCCCCAATGCCGATGATGGGCAAGGCGGGAAAAGATTGGAACAAGAGGACTCGAGAAAGGGTATAGCTCGTCGCTCCACCGTTCCCGAGGGAAAGTTGAAGAAGACAAGCTGCACCCACGAAGGCGCTGAGCAAGCCGGCGAGGCCGAGGAGGAATCCGGGAGGCGGGAGGTCTTGGCGCTTTGCGAAACCGTAGCCCGCGAAGGCGAAGAGCGACCCGAGTTGCAGAAGAAACGCCGTGTCGGCAATGACGTTGTTTACGAGGGAGGCAAGAGCGGTCGCTAGGCTCAATCCAAGCTGGAGGTGGACGAGTAGCTTACTGGGGCTAGGGCAGGACAGAAGGCGAGGGCCGGCGGTAAGGAGGAAACCGACCACGAAGCTTCCCAGAAATCCGTAGCTCATCAACCGGATGTGGGCGTCGAGCGGGTAAAAGTCGATAAGGCCGCCCTGGAAAAGAGGCCACAAGGCGACGCCTGCGATTCCGAACGCCATCCCGAGGGGAAAGAAGATGCGGAATGGCTCCGCGACGGCCAAATCGCAGAAGCGAGATTTTGTTAGGTTCGCTGGGCATTGGCTGTTTTCCATGATGTTTGTCTTCTTGAAACTTTAAAATGGACAAAAGCATCCAAATTAAAAGAAAAAAAGAGGTTTTAGTAGTTTATTGATTCTCGAATGAACTGATTTTCTGCAATTTCGCGGCTGAAAGTGGCGATCAAGTCGCATAAATCGGATTTCGATCCGGTTCCAAGCCTCAAGGGGAGGTGTTGGAGTGCTTAAGCTTCCGGGAAGTCGGTGGCTCAAAATGGGGAATTCTTGGTTTTCCCGGGGCGTGGGGTGATTGCTCCGCTGCCTTCCATTTGTTTGTAGACGAGGGTTGCGTCGAATTGCGCAAATGGTCTTATGTTCTGTCTGACGCTGGCCTCTTCCAGCGCTTGCATATAGTCGGCTATCGCTTCGACAGGTATCACGGTCCAAGGGCATCCACCGGACGCTGGCATGATGTCCATCAGGAACCGGCCGATGCGTCCGTTGCCGTCCATGTATGGGTGAATGAATACAAAGAAGAAATGGCCAAGCGCGACGCGAACTGCGGCTGACTCTTCCAAGGATAATAAGCCTAATAGGGGTTCCATGCTTTGGGAGAGCACTTCTCGTTTCACGGGTACGTGCATCGATCCTCGAATGTAGACCTGCCCGCGTCGGTAGCCTGCCGGGTCGGCCGGAGCATGAAGTCCGAAGAAGACGCTTGGGGCGAAAAGTTCCCGGTACCAGCTGCCATGGTCTGAGTCGGCTACCTTGCCTAGATTGCCGCCTTCCAGAACCGCTTGAACGCTTCAACGGACTGTTTGGAATGACTGCCAGTACCTGCGGGCCGCCATGGCATCGGGGTGCGCTAGATCCGTATCGATGTCATCGGGATTCCAGCTGTCGCTTTTGACGCACTCGATCAACGCTGGCGTCACTTTGTAGCCTTCGATAGATGGCGAGTTGTAGCCGTCGGTCGTATAGGCATCAACCGCGGATTTCATCTAGCGATTTTTCGCTTTCGGCGGTCCAGGCGCTTGCGGGAATATTTCGGTCACGTGTTTTCGCATAGTCTGCCATATCAGGTTTGTGCGACTGGCAATGGGCGAAGTACCCGCTTGGGCGATCCGAACTCTGACGCCGTCTACGAAAGGGTCCGATTCCCTAACCGAATATCCTGCCGCTTCCATGGTCGCGACTATTTCGTCCGCGATTTTCGTACTCCCAATATTGCGGTAAACTCCCGCCAGTCTACCTGCGACCGTGCTGCGCCCCCCTCGGGGAGCCTTGAGAGTAGTGGTGACGCGTCGCGTAGCATCGCGAGGGCCGCTCGGGCCTGGTTGGGGATTGCTTGAAAAAAGTCGGGCTAACTGCGACGAAAGCGTATTCTAGTGAAAAGAGGCGCAGCCCTTCGACTTATAATGATTCCTCGGACGAGGGGATATTCGCTTTTATGTCGAATAGGGAAGTGCCGTGGGGAATGTTCGTCACCTTGTTGCCGGCGTTCTTTGCTCGGACAAGCAGTTGACCAGGTACAGTCCAGTTCCCCGCCTGCAATTTGAGTGAATGCTCGGACGACAAGCTCCATTCGGAACCGAAGCGTTCGTTGAGGTAAGCGGCGCAGAACTTCCAGAAAGTGGCGTACTATGCTGTGCTCTCGCCGTTGGTTTCGTCCGATGGTGCTGGAACCTACCATCCCTTGATGACTTCCTGAAGGAAGCCGTTCTTCAGAAGCCGCTCCCGATCCGTCCGCGAGAGGTCTCAGGAGCGGATAGCTGCCGTTCCTTTGTCTCCTTGGAGCTTACAAAGGCTTTCCAGGGATTTGGCCAACTTTTCGGATTCTCCGCATCTTGCAATGCGAATTAATTAGATGGTGCGTCGCTGACTGTTTGCATTGGATGTTGTGCCATTCAGGTTCTTCGGGAGTCAAAGTAGCCAATTTGACCTTTTCCTAAATTACACATTATTACACATTTACTCTGTAAGTCGTTGATAAAATGCTAATAAATAAGGATTCTGGTTCCTTCTGTCGGGGTTCGAGTCCCTGCGAGGCTGCCACTTTAGAAAAGTGGTGACTGTCAGTTTCGGGTTTAGCGCTTTGCACCCGAATGAACGCGTCGACGCAGGGGCGAGAAGCCCGAAGGGGTTGGGCTCTTGTGGTCATGTCGCCATTTCAATGGCTCGGTAGACGTAGCGAAGCGGAGAAGGGCAACGCGCAGCGTTGGGGCGAAGCCCTGAGGTTTCCCTCGCATGGCGTACCGTTACGCTTGCGCTGGTCGCCGTGCTGTTTCTTATCCGGAGAGCCTCGTTTTGCATCGGGTGCTTGTATTGATGGGAAGGATACGGCGACAAGCGTCTATCGTAGCAAGGCTGGCTGGTGTTCGCGAAGCGCTCAAAGCTGCGCCGTCTTGGCGGCTCCTCCGCAGGCTAGCCAGGAGGAAAACCTATCCGTGCTGCTGGACGCAGCTTAGGTGGAAGTGAACTTCGGCTTGCAGGGGGCGCGACGAGGTAGGTCGATTCCGAGCGGCATGGATTTGGAGCGGGTTTTTAGCAAGTCCACTACCAAGGTTTCTTTGAAGGCGGCTTCGACCGTTTTCACCGCGTCGTTCAGGCCGCGATGCATGGGGCACAGGCAGCTGCCGTGCTCCTTGAGGCCGAGGGGGCAGGAGTGGATGCGTTGGATGGGATCGACGGCGTTGATGACATCCAAGACGCTGAGTCCGTCAGGGATACATTCAGGCGGATGCCGCCCCTCGTGCCGCGCTGGCTTTTGGTTATGCCGGATTTGGCGAGCGATTGCAGCACTTTGGACTGATAGTCGAGGGGAGTGCGGGTACCTTCCGCGATCTGCCGTGTCGTCTGGGATTCGTCGGGAGTCTGGACCAGCCAAACGACGGCTCTGAGGGCATACTCGGCGGTATCGGAAATGACTTTCATGCTAGAAGCAATTGGATGAGAAAGTCCTGTACGGCAAGTTACTCTTTGGAGGTGATCGGATGTCTTGGGCAGGCGATGATTGCTTTGTCCTATGCTTTCATATCCGCAAGGAATTCCGTCGCATTTATGCCGTAAGCCTCCGCAGGCCCGCTTAGGCAAGGGACGGCGCTCCAGGAGGGCGTTTCGAATTTATAATCCTTGGGGAGTGGTCGGGAGGGGCGTTCGTGGCGGACCGAATCTATTAGGCGAGAGCGTGCGATAAGAAACGCTTACATTTTCTATTATGGTTTGAATTAACGGCATTTTAGAGGGAAACTCGAGGGGCTATCCGTCCCGTTCTTGATCTAGATCAAGGCCAAGGCGGAGAATTTTTCGTATATTGTATTAATAGCCGGATTCTCGGCCAACCCCTTCCCCATATGAACAGATCGCAAATATTAATCGCCGCCGTGAAAGTGGGTGTTTTTACGCTCGCAAGCTTCGCGATGGCTCAAGACGAACTTCCTGTTGAAAACGCTGTTTTGACGCACGCTCCTAATGTGCCGCCCCCCATTGAGCGCGACTATCCCGCGAAAGTGGTAGTGAATCTTGAAACGCTAGAGTTGAACGCGCGGTTGGCGGATGGGGTTGAATATACGTTTTGGACTTTTGGGGGTGAAGTACCCGGAATGTTCATACGCGTTCGAGAAGGCGATTTTATTGAATTTCATCTCAACAACCATCCCTCCAGTAAGATGCCCCATAATATCGACCTGCATGCGGTCACGGGACCTGGTGGAGGAGCGGCTTCCTCTTTTACGGCGCCGGGTAAGACGACGCGCTTCACTTTTAAAGCGATCAATCCCGGTCTTTACGTTTACCATTGTGCTACGGCCCCAGTTGGCATGCATATCGCAAATGGCATGTATGGCTTGATCCTCGTGGAGCCAGAGGAGGGCCTACCTCCGGTAGATAAGGAATACTATGTCATGCAGAGCGAATTCTACACGAAGGGCGCTTATGGAAACGAAGGCCTTCAGCCGTTCAGCATGGAGAAAGCCCTGACGGAAATTCCTGATTACGTCGTGTTTAACGGATCTGTCGGAGCGATGGTGGGGGATAACGCAATTACCGCGGAGGTGGGCGAGACCGTCCGGCTGTACGTTGGAAATGGCGGCCCTAACCTTGTATCCAGTTTTCACGTCATTGGAGAAATCTTCGACAAGGTTTACGTAGAAGGGGGAACCAAGACGATTAACGAAAACGTGCAAACGACGCTAGTGCCTGCTGGTGGATCGGCAATGGTCGACTTCAAGCTAGAGACGACAGGAACCTACATTCTGGTAGACCATTCGATCTTTCGAGCTTTCAACAAGGGAGCGATCGGAATGCTCAAGGTCGGCGGAATGGAGAACAGGGAGATTTACTCCGGTAAGGAGGAAGAGGGAATTTACCTGCCTGAGGGCAGCGGCATCCAGAGCATTCCGGGAGGTATGGAGGCTACTCCTTCAGGCCAGTTGAGCTTCGCCGAAAAGATGGAGTCTGGAGAGCGGATCTACGCTTCCAACTGCGCGGCTTGCCACCAGCCCGGTGGTGATGGCATCGCAGGTGCGTTTCCGACTTTGGTCGATTCTTCCTATTTCAAAAATGATCCAAAGAAGGTTATAAGCGTAGTGGTGAATGGCCTACAGGGCCCCATCGAGGTAAATGGAAAGAGCTTCAACGGGGTGATGCCAGCGGTCAACTTGAGCGACCAGCAAGTTGCCAGTGTGGTGACTTATGTGTTGAACAGCTTCGGCAACGAGCTCGGCGAAGTCACGGCGACAGACGTCATGGAGGTTAGGAGCGCCCACTAGCGAGTGGGTGGACCTTTACCAGCGATAAACAAGTCGAAAGTCGGTCCTCGCAAGGGCGGCAGCCTAGGCCGCCCGAGGGAATTGCTTTCTCTTGAGAGCGCTCGAAACAGGATTGTTGAATCGAAGCTCGAAGCGTATCCACGCGCCAGGCACGATGGCTCGGATGGAGTCATGCCCCCAACAAGCTTGCTTGCGCCCTTCTACAGTTCCGTCACGTAGGCCGATAGTCCGTCGCGGTCTTCGATGAGGATGTCGCGCGCATTGACAGTAATGAGGCCTTCATTGCGGAAGCGGGCGAAGGCGCGGGAAAGCGTTTCGCTGGTGACGCCGAGTCGACTGGCGAGGACTTTCTTGGAAAAGGGTAGGTTTATGATGTCGCTCTCGCTTTCGAGCTGGCGTAAGAGCCAGTTCGCGAGCCGGCATTCGATTTGCTTGAACTTCAGGTCCTCGATCATTTGCACGAGGTGCTTCAAGTGAAGGCTCATGGAGGCGAGCATGCTCATGGCTAGGTCGGGTCGTTCCGCGATGAAGGAACGAAAGGATTTTTTGGATACGAGTATAACCTGGGTCGGCTCGAGAGCGGAGGCGGTCGCTGGATACGTTTCCAAAGTCGAGAGCGTGGCTTCCGCGAAGCAGTCGTGAGTTCGGAAAAGGCTGATAACTTGCTCTTTTCCCTCTATGCTGATGCGGCTAAGGGAAATGGTTCCGGTATGTACGATATAGAAGCCTTGCGCGATTTCGCCTTCATGAAACAGGGTCCCGTTTTTGGGCAGCTTCACGATGCGGCAGAGTTGGGCGAGCCTGCCGAGTGACGGGGAGTCGAGGCGCTTGAAAAGTTCGGTTTGGCGCAGGCAGAGTGAGATAGCGGTCAGGTCCGCCTGAGTGCTGGGTTTAGCCTCGATGGCTGGAGGTTGTGGGGAAGTTTTGGGGGCGAGCATGGAGCTAGGAGTTGAGTTTTGAGAGTTTCTCGAGAGTGGGATTGATGTCAGCCCCGAGTCCGTTTTGCTGATGCACGATTTCCCCTTTGGCGTTCAGTAGGGTGATAATGTTGGAGTGCGTGTAGTCGCCTGTTGGCGTCTTCGCATAGCGGACGCCCAGCAGGTTGGCGAGTTCCAGTACGTCACCAGGGGCTCCGTTCAGAAGCGTCCAGCGGGAGGTGTCGAGTTCTTGCTCGACCGCATAGGTGGCGAGCCGTTCAGGGGTGTCGCGAGCCGGGTCGATGGAGATGACCACAAAATTAGCATCCGAGTCTGAGGGAAGGGCGGACTCTATCGCTTTGAGATCGGCAATGAGCCGTGGGCAAGCGTATTGGCAATTCGTATACGCGAGGGCGACGAATAGAGGTCTTCCAGCGAGGTCGGCTAGGACGAGTTTATTCCCGGTCTGATTTTGCCATTCGGAGGTGACTTGGTACAAGGAAAGCTCGGAAGGGGCGATTTTGGCGAGGGCCGCGTCCCATTTTTCTTGAGCGATGCGGCAGCATGAATGGTCGGCTTGCAGCTCGGGTGGAGCTTCAGGGTGCATGGGGCAACTCGCATGGAGCGAGAAGGGCGCGGTGAGGGCGACGAGAATGGTGGAGTGTATGATGAGTTTCATTTCGGGGCAGGGGGCGATTCTTCAGGCAAGTCGCGGGCGCAGCGAAAGCCAAGGTTGTTGACGGAGTATTTCGCTTGGAGGCTGCTGCGGAAGCCGTAGCGCATGAAGGCGGCGTAGTCCTTGAAGTCGGATGCTCCGACCGAGGCGCTGCCGCAGAAAAATTTTCGCTCCAGTCCGGTGTCGCCGCGGGATTCGCCCGTAGTGAGCGAAGTGTTGAAATCTTCGACCCATTCCCAGACGAGTCCGTGTAGGTCGTAGATGCCGTGCGCGTTGCGGAAGCTACCGGGGGATTGGTCTGCGTATCCAAGATTTGGACGTCCGTACCATTCGAGGATGCGCTGGTGGTAGCTGGGATCCTCCCGGCCGTTGGCCGAGGTTTCGCTCGCAAGGGCAGCGTATTCCCATTCGGCTTGAGTTGGCAGGCGCTTTCCTGCCCAGCTTGCGTAGGCACGTGCGGCGTACCAGGAAATGTTCACGACAGGGTAGTCGGCATAGGGTTCGAGGGCGGCGCCGAGTTGCGTGTCGTTCTCCCAATGGTTCAGGTAGGTCTCGTCGGCAAAAAGGGGAGACACTCGCGAGCGTAGCCAGCGAGGGTTCTCAGTAACGAACGCAAGGAACTGGCGGTTCGATACGGGGCGCTCGTCGAGCTGGAAGCTGGCGACGTTCTGTTGTTTCGGCTGGTCCGGCGACGTGAAGAGGGGTTCGTATTGCCCGGCAGGGATGATGCGCATGGGAGTTGGGTTAACCGGCGGCGTTGCGAAGGCCGTTGTGATAGTTGCCATGTATCCAAAGATTAATACGAGAGCTTTCATTGGCTTTAGTGGCTGCAGGGTATGTCGTCGGGGTCGGGGGTAGCAGACTTCGGGGCGACCAGGAAAATCCATGCGAGTGCGACTGACAACCATAGTGCAGCGGCTGTGTAAAGTTCGCCCGTTCGCCATGCGGGACTGATGTCCATGTGCAAGCGGCTGGCTGCGCCGCTTAGGAGAATAGCGATGCCGAGCAGAAGCGGCTTCGCGCTGCGGCGGGCATGCTCGATGCTGCCGCTATGCCCGAAGATGACCCGGCAAGAAACGATCAGGATCGAACCGGTGAGTCCGACGATAAAGAAAAGGTGCAAGGCGGCGATCCGAAGGCGCGGGTAAAAGGCGATGACAAGGAAGCTGGCGACGAGCGAAGCGCAGCAGAAGACCAAGTGGAGGCGTTGGCTGGTCGGAGACTTCGCGCGCTTGAGCAAGGGCGTTTCGATCGCGACGTACAGTCCGCAAGCGAGAGCGCGAATAGCGTAGGCGACGCTAGCGTGGCCTTTCAGTTCAATTGGGATCGTAGTGAAAAAAAGAAGAATAGTGGCTACGGCCCATGCGGCGCGTTTCAGCCAGGGGAGACTGGGCAGCGGATTTTCCGGGAACTCTTGGAGATTCGTTGCCCCTGTGAGCCTAGGAAAGAAAAAGGCTCCAACGCCGATGATTGGCAACGCGGGAAAGGCCTGGAAGAGCAAGATTCGTGAAAGGGTATAGCTCGTCGCATTGCCGTTGCCGAGCGAATGCTGGAGGAGGCAGGCGGCTCCAGCAAAGGCGCTGAGCAATCCGGCAAGTCCGAGGAGGAAGCCGGGCGGTGGGAGGTCTCGACGTTTTGCGAAGCCGTAACTGGCGAAAGCCAAGAGGGAAGCTATCTGCAGAAGAAATGCAGCGTCGGCCAGGGCGTTGTTGACCAACGAGCACAGAGCGATGGCCAGGCTGAACCAAAGCTGGAGGTGGACCAGGAGCTTGTTCGGGCCGGGGCACGACAGGAGGCGTGGGCCGGCGGTGAGCAAGAATCCAACCACGAAACTACCAAGAAATCCGTAGCTCATAAGCCGGAGGTGGGCGTCGAGCGGATAAAAGCGGACGAGGCCCGCTTGGAAAAGAGGCCACAAGGCGACGCCTACTATCCCCAGGGCCATCCCGATGGGGAAGAAAATGCGGAACGGCTCCGCTACGGCCAAACCGAAGAAGCTAGGTTTGGCGAAGTTATTTAGGCGCTGGCCGGTTTCCATAGCTTTTGTTTCCTCAAGCTTTTAAAATGGATAAAGTTGTCCAAATTAAAAGAAAAAAAGAGGGTTTTGTAGGTTATGGGGCATTGTTAGCGTTGGAGAGCGAAAGGGACTGCCCGTGGCAGTTGCGGCAGATCGTCTGGTTAGTCAGAGAGGCGTCGTTG
>NZ_JARXIA010000015.1 GCF_031127875.1 Pelagicoccus sp. SDUM812005
AGCATTTTTCGTTTGATCATTCGCATAAGGTAGGGCGGGACCGCCGGGCACGCCGCGTTTCCCTCATCACACAGTACGACTAACTAAACGAAAAAGGATCTAGTCTCCACGGTCGCTGGCTAAAGCACAGCGCTACAAACCCTACAGTCCCCGCTCCTCCACTTCCTCCTCGTCCCAACCAAAATGGTGGCCGAGCTCGTGCAGGAAGGTTGTCCTGACCTCGTCCTCGAAATCGAGATCCTCGTCCTCGCAGTACCACGCGATCGCGCCCAGGTAGAGAGCGATCACGCCGCTGCCGTCCACGCTGCCCGTATCGTCTCCGTAGGCAATGTATTCACCCAGCATATACATCGCTTCCGGATCGATATGCGGAGCATTCGGATGGTAGCGCTTGTAGAGGCAAGGCACCTTCTCAGCTGCCGGACGGATTTCGTCCGGCAATTCGCTCAGGCAGGATTCAACGATTCCCGTCGCAATGCGTTCGAGTTCAGGCCAATCGTATCGAGGAAGTTTCATTCGGGCAACAGGGTCGGCGCGAGCGCCGCTCCTCGTCAAGCAAGACCGCAGCGAAATCTAGTCCACGAAGATTTCGTCTATTTCGACCTGACGCAGCTCCCCATGCTTCTTGAGCTCCTCCATATCGATCGCCGCAGACGGACCGAGGATCGAAATCATCTTAGGCTGCCCCTTGATCTTTTCGTTGTAGAATTCGAACAAGCCGTCGAGGTCGCCCGCCATGATCCGTTCGTAGCGCCGCTCCCGCGGATCTCCTTCGAGTCCCACGCGTTCCCACGCCTTCACCGCTCCCAAGACGTCGCGGAAGCCGATTTTGGATACGCGGAACTGGTTATCGAGCGACTCCTTCACCACAGTGAAACGATCTTCCGACCGCGGCATGGTATTCCATAGGTCCAAGTAGGCCTCCAAGGAATCCACCGTCTTGTCCGCCTGGGTTCCGATGAATCCCATCACCAGATTTTCGCCGCCCTTAAAGCTGGAAACCAAGTAGTGGGCCCAGACCGAGTACGCCAAGGCCCGCGCCTCGCGCATCTCCTGGAAGACGATGCCGCCCATGCCTCCGTAGAAGTATTCGTTGAAGGTTTCGATCAATGGCCGCTGCGCTTCGTCGTAAATTCCGCCGGGAAACTCGATGCGGATCTGCGACTGAGCGGTTTCGTAGTCCACGTAAACGATCTCGTTGGCTTCCGGCTCGTGCAGCTTCGGGAGCACCGGCTCCGGAGCAGGCCTCAAGGCGCGTTTGGTCTTGGACAGCTTCTTCAGTTTCTTGGCCACTTCCTTGATCGGCATCTTTCCGACGTACAGGTAGTCGTGCTGGTATCCAGAAAGTCGATTCAACTGCCCCATCAAGTCTTCGACGCTGAGAGCCTTAATTTCTTCCGAGGAAAGCGCCGTCAAAAACGGCGACTCCTCCCCGTAGCGCGTGTAGTTGCGCAAGGCGTTGAAGATCATGTTTGGCTCCTTCATCGCATCCTGCTTCTGCTTGAGCTGGATCGCGACAAGCTCCTCGAGCACTTTGGCGTCGCCTTGCGAATCGTTCAGCACCTCCTGAAACAAGGAGAGCGACTTGTCGAAGTTCTCCTCCAGTCCACTCACGCTCAAGGTCGTATTGTGCTCGCCCACCGAAAATCCGAAGTCCGCTCCGATGGCGTACCAAGCCTTCTTCAGCTCCGGCGGCGACAGCCTCGAAGTGCCCGACTTGTCGAGCAAGGCCGCAGTCATCGGCAGCTCGCGAATCTCGCGGCTCCCCATCTCGTACACCTTGGACAAGGCAAAGAGATCGTTGGCCGGATTCTCCACGTAGAAGAGGCGGATCCCCTTGGCCAGCGTCATCACCTGGTAGTCCTCCCCTTCCTTCAGGAACTCGGGCTCGATCGGCTCCGACTCCATGGCGAGCACCTTCGCCGCAAACTCCGAGCGCTTGCTGCGATCGATATCGATCGGGTCAAACTCGGGCTTGGGCACTGTGGGCGGCGTGTAGTCTCCATCTTTCCGATACGCCACCACATAAGGCTGCGAGAAATACTTGTTGGCCACGCGTACCAAGTCCGCCTTGGTCAAGGCGTCCATGCGGTCGATCTCCGCCACGACATCCGCCCAGTCCTTCTTTTCCCCGAAGGCCGTGCTGATGATGCGCAGGCGGCCCGCGTTGGTTTCCATGGCGAGCTTCTCGTTCTTCTTAAAATCCGTGACGATGGCCGGCAGGATCCACTCGTCGAAGTCGCCCTGTTTGATGATCTCCAATTGCTCCAGCAAGAGTGCTTCCACCTCCTCTAGGCTCTGCCCTTCCTTGGGAGACCCGTAGAGGAATTGGCTGCCCGCATCGTTGCGAATGTAGGGAAAGGAACCTGCCTGGGCGACGCGTTGCTGCTGGTTCAGGTTCAGGTTGATCAAGCCGGCATTGGCATTGTCCAGGATCATATCGATCAGCTTGAGCGCGGGCTCGTCCTCATGCCCCGTAGGAGCCGTATCGAAGCCCAGCATCACGTTCTCCTGCCCCGGATAATGAACGGTCACGCTTTTCTTTTCCGTGATGGGCGCAGGCATGGGACGCGTAAACTCCGGGACGTCTCCAGATTTCCACGACGAGAAATGCTTATCGATCACCTTGATCGCTTCCTCCACCTCGAAGTCGCCCGCCAGAGCGATCGCCATATTGTTGGCCACGTAGTGGGCATCGAAAAACTCGTGAATCTTCTTGAGCGAGGGCTTCTTCAAATGCTCGACCGAACCGAGCGCCGTTTGGGAGCCGTAGGGATGTTCTCCATACAATAGCGAGAAAAGCGCTTCCTGGATCAAGCGATCCTTGTTGTCCATGGCTCGATTCTTCTCCTCGTAGACGATTTCCAGCTCCGGCTGAAAAAGGCGGAAAACCGGATTCTGGAAACGGTTGGACTCGATCATAGCCCACTGCTCGAGACGGTTCGACGGCAGCTCCTCCAAGTAAACCGTGCGGTCGGGAGCCGTGTAAGCGTTGATGCCCTGCCCGCCGAGACTGGAAATGAGGGTGTCGAATTCGCTGGGGATCGCGTACTGGGCCGCCAATTGCGACTCCCGATTGATCTCGGCATAAATCTCCGCTCGCTTCTCCGCATCCTCCTCCCGGAAATGCTCTTCGTAGAGCTCCGTGATGCGATCGATATGCGGCTTCTCCTTTTCCCAGTCCGAAGAACCGAGCTTGGCGTTGCCCTTGAACAGCAAGTGCTCGAGGTAGTGTGCCAGTCCGGTGGCGTCCTCCGGATCGTCCTTGGAGCCCGCCCGAACCGTAATCTCGGAGCGGAAGGTCGGTGTCTCGTGATTCTCGGTGAGATAAACCGTCAGCCCATTATCCAGCTCGTAGATGTGAACCTGCATGAGGTCGTCTTCAAGCGGAGCCTGCACCAGCTTATAGCCGGCCTGCAGGGAAAAGATGGGCAGTAGGAGAAGCGCCAGAAGAGCGTGCTTTGCTTTCATAGTCATCAAGGGGTTGGCTGTTGGAAAATTGGTTTTTGCTCGGAACTAAGAGCGTACGAGGAAGCGTTCATGGTTCGCCACCGTGGCAGGATGGACTTCCACCCAGTGCCCAGGAGAGACCTCAATATACTCTCCAGGTTGCGAAGCAACGTCCTCGGAAACTTCGATAGG
Source organism: Pelagicoccus sp. SDUM812005 (assembly GCF_031127875.1). Taxonomy (GTDB): domain Bacteria; phylum Verrucomicrobiota; class Verrucomicrobiia; order Opitutales; family Opitutaceae; genus Pelagicoccus. Next base: position 3,643 of record NZ_JARXIA010000015.1, read on the forward strand.
GCTGCGCCGAGCGAAGGCGCAACCGGGCGGGGGATCGATAGGAGACGGAACGTCGCCCCGCAAGACCACCCGATCCTTCCGGACCGTCGGGTCCGGAACCGGGATGGCAGAGATCAACGCTTTCGTGTATTCATGCATCGGATTCGCGAAGAGCTCGTCGCCATCCGCAAGCTCCACGAACTTCCCCAAATACATGACCCCAACCCGATCGGATATGACGCGCACCACCGAAAGGTCATGGGCAATGAAAAGGTAGGAAATCCCCATGTCGCGCTGCAAATCCATCAATAGGTTCAGAATCTGGCTCTGCACCGATACGTCCAAGGCCGACACCGGCTCGTCGCAAACGATCAGCTTCGGCTCCAAGGCGATCGCTCGGGCGATGCCGATTCGTTGCCGCTGGCCGCCAGAAAATTCGAAGGGATACTTTTCGAGCGAAGATTGCGGCAGGCCGACCTTGTCCAACAACGCCCGCACGCGGCGGATACGTTCCTGCGCATCCCCAATCTTGTGGATGATAAACGGCTCTTCCAATATCTGCCCCACCGTATGGCGGGCGTTGAGCGATTCGGCTGGGTCCTGGAAGATGATCTGCAGATCCCGTCGGAAGGGCCGCATTTGCGACTTCGACAGGGATTCGATCGACTCGCCTTCGAAGCGTATCGAGCCCGCCGTCGGTTGCAGCAAGCGGCAGATCGCTTTGCCCAAGGTCGATTTGCCACAGCCCGACTCGCCTACCAAGCCCAGCGTTTCGCCTGGCTTGATGCTGAAGCTCACGTCGTCGACGGCCTTGCAGAAACGTTTCGCACGAGCGAACACGCCTTCCTTCACAGGAAAGTGAACCTTGAGGTTTTCGACCTCCAACAAGGGAGTACAATCAGATTGCGGCATAGGTATTCGGAAAGTTAAGACACTCGCACGTAAGGACAGTCCTCGACCCAATGCCCTTCGCCCACTTGCACCAGCCCCGGCTTCTCGCTGCGGAACGCTTCAGATTTCAAATACTCCTCGATTTGCGGGTGCGGCGAACGGGGCGCGAATCGAGCGCCGACCGGCATGTCCGCAAGCCCCGGAACAGTTCCCTCAATCGTATTCAATTTCTCTTTACGCGGCGAATCCACCCGCGGGATCGAATTCAGAAGTCCCTTGGTGTAGAGGTGCTGCGGGTTTTCGAAGATCGACCGCACTGGTCCCTTCTCAGCGACCCGGCCCGCGTACATAACCACCACTTCATCGCAGGTTTCCGCGATGACTCCTAGGTCATGCGTGATCATGATGACCGACATGCCCAAGCGATCTTGCATCGACTTGATCAACTCCAATATCTGGGCCTGAACCGTCACGTCCAAGGCAGTCGTCGGCTCGTCCGCAATCACGAGCGAGGGATTGCACGCGAGAGCGATGGCCACTACCACGCGCTGCCGCATTCCCCCGGAAAGCTGGTGAGGATACTCGCTCACTCGAACCTCAGGAGCAGGGATTCCTACCAGGCGGAGCAGATCGACAGCCCGCTGCAAGAGCTCTTTGCTGGACAATTTCTCGTGCAGCGAGATGGCTTCCATCAACTGAGGCCCGATGCGGTGCACAGGATTGAGAGCCGTCATGGGCTCCTGAAAAATCATGCCGATCTCCCCTCCCCGAATCTTCCGTAGTCTCTCTTCGGATACCGTTGCCAGATCTTCCCCCTTGTAGAGGATTTGTCCGGAAAGAATATTTCCAGCCGGCTGCGGCAGCAGGCGCATGATCGACATGGCCGTAACGCTCTTCCCGCATCCCGATTCGCCTACGATGCCAAGCGTCTTTCCCGCTGGCACGTCGAACGAGACTCCGTCGACCGCGACCACGCGGCCCGCATCCGTATCGAATGCGGTTACGAGATCGCGAACGGAAAGGAGCGGATTTCCTTGGTCCATGTTAGATGCCATCTAGTCGGCCGACTTGTATTGATCGTAGACCTTGACCGACTTCTCGAACGTCTTCCCCTTCTTGAGAGCATCCAAGATTTCGCGCTTTTTCTTAGGATCCATCCAGGACAAGCTAAACTCGGAGGGCGAATCGCTGGTCATGACGTTAAAGTCTTCCGGATACTCTCTCCAACTCCAGTAACCCGCGCGATAGAACGGTATGTAGAAAGCGGGTACGAAGACAGCTTCGTCGTGGATCAGCTGCTCCATCTGATGGGCGAGCTTAATCATCTCGCCGGTGTCGGAGGAGTTGCGATACTTTTCGATCATGGCGTCCAGTTCCGGTACCGCCATGGAGTTCAAGTTGTTGGTCTGCACCTTAATCGACCCGTCGGGATTGTAGGCGTTCAAGGAATGGAATGTTTCCCAGTATCGTGGATACATCTCCGCCCCATACCCCCAAGCCATGAAGTGGATATCGTGCTGCTTCTCGATCGCGCGCTTGTATCCAGCCGTGCTGTCGAGTACCTGCAAGCGGAGGTCGAGCCCAGCCTTGGCTGCCTCTTCCTTGATGATGGTAAGCGGCTCCTGGAAGGTTTGGTAGCCAGTGGTCAAGGAGAAGGAGAGCTTTTCGCCCTTGCTGTTCTCTAGGATTCCGTCGGAGCCACGCTTGTCGAAGCCTGCCTTCGCAAAGGACTCAAGCGCCTTCTCGATGGAAAAGGGACGCGCCTTGATGTCCGGGTTCGTAAATTCGCCGTAGCCTACGGCCGTGTGGTTGAGGCGCTCGTAGTCGCCCCGGAAATACTTGTCGATAACGAGCTCCCAATTCGAAGCATGCTGGATGCCGATACGGATGTTGCGATCGTTCAAGAGGGGCTTAGCGGTATTGATCCACATGCCATAGGGCGGACGAGGGCGCTGGTTGTAGAAGACCGCTTTCTTTATATAGCCGCCTTCGACTAGCTTATCGTCATCCGGCAACTTGTCGTACCAGTACTTCGGGAGCGAAAGGCTCGCGGCGTCTAGCTCCCCCTTCTTGAACATTTCAAACGCCTTCTCCACATCGCGCACCACTTGGAGGCGTCGCTTGTCGTAGTTGTAGCGGTAGCGAATGTTTCGCTTGTCTTGCGCCCACCAGTCCTTCTGGCGAGTGAAGACGATAGACTCTCCCTTGCGCACATCCCCTTCTTCGATGACGTAGGCGCCCGTCGTCGGCTCGAAGCGCCACTGGTAGCGCTCAGGGAAATCGTCTCCCAGCTCGCCGTAGAAATGCTCCGGGCGAGGAGAGAGGCCAAGAGCGTAGGTAGCGAAGTCCGGCTTCGCGATCGATACCTGAATCGAAAAAGTCTGGTCGTCGTACTTGGTGATGCCGCGGTAGGAGCGGTTGTAGAAATTGTTGTACCAGGGAGCCTTGATGTAGGAACTCTGCATGAAGAAGAACATGAACAAGAAGTCGTCCGCCGTGACCGCTTTCCCATCCGACCAGCGGGCCGAAGGATCGAGCTTCACGTATACCGTCTGGTTCTCCTTGTCCACGGCCCACTCTTCCGCCAACTCGGCAAAGAAAAGCGGCCCGTCCTCGCCCAGCTCGGTGGAGTTCGGATGCTGGCGGGCGATCTGCAGGGCATTGTAGTCGAGCAGGTAGGTGCGGAAGCTGCCGTTGGCGTCCGGGCCGATGGTGCGGAGCGTGCGCGGAAAGTCTTGGATCGAGCTGTAGGACGTGCCGCCCTTGACCGCTTTAGGCGAGCCGATCTCCGGCAGGTCCGAGCCGTCCTTCCAATTCAATCCGTCCGGCAGGTCGGCAGGCGTCTTGAAGTTGAAAAACTTGGGGAATTCGCCAGCGGCGATTCTCTTATCGACCTCCTCTTGCGTCACCCGCCCCGCTTCCAGGTCCTCGAACAGCTCCGGAGGCAGGGAAACCTTGGTCTGGTAGTACTCTTGCACCTCCGCCTTCATGGCTTCGATGCGCGCTTGCGTTTCCGGATCCGCAGGAGTCGCAGACTCGTCTTTCGACGAACAGCCAGCAAGCAGTCCTCCCAGCAAAAGAATCGGCAAAGGGGTGAATTTGAGAAGGTTGAAATGCTTCATACGTAGTTGAACGATTAACGGTAAACGGTGAATTTCTTAGGATCAAAGGCTTCGCGGATCGCCTCTCCAACGAAGGCTACCAAGGTGAGAATCGTCACCAAAGTGAAGAAGGACGAGACCACGATCCATGGAGCGGTGGTTAGGTTATCGGTTCCTTGCTTGAGCAATTCCCCAAGGCTGGGCGTAGGGGGCGGCAGGCCGAAGCCGAGGTAGTCCAGCGCCGTAACGGCCGTGATGGCGCCCACGATGGTAAACGGCATGAACGTCACCAAAGTCGCTAGCGTATTCGGAAGGATGTGACGGAAGATCACGCGCGTCGTGCTGGCGCCTATCGCTTCCGCTGCCGCGACATAGTCCCGAGCCTTCTCCTTGTAGGCTCCCGTGCGCATGTAGTAGGTCATTCCCATCCACGAGAACATCACCATCACGGTAAGCAAAATAATGATACGGGCCGAAACGGGAACCGAACTCGGCACCACCGAAAACACGATGATCACCACGTAGAGGAACGGAAGATTGGACCAGATCTCGATCAAGCGCTGACCGATCAAGTCGAACAAGCCGCCAAAATAGCCCATCAGGCATCCGATCGCGATTCCGATCAGGTAGGTCAGGATGAGGAACGCGAAAGAGAAGAAGATCGCGATCCGAAAGCCGTAGAACAACCGAGCCACGATATCGCGGCCTGTCGTATCCGTCCCCAACCAATGGCCCTCGGAAAAGCTCGGAGGAGCCGGCTTGAAAACCCCTTCGTATTCGTTGTTCTCATACGGATTATAGGGGATGATCGGAAGCAGGACCCAGTTATCGCTCCCCTCTTCCTCGAAGCGCTCCTTAAGCTCCCGGTAATTGGTCTCGTACGAATAGCCCAATCCAAAGGTATCTCCCGGAATCACGGCGCCATAAGTCGGAAAGTACAATTCACCCTCGTAGGAGACGACGATGGCGCGGCTGTTGATAAAAAGCTCCGCAAAAAAGCTAAACGCGACCAAAGCCAGTATCGCCAGAAAGGAGTAGTAGCCGCGCCGGATCTGCTTGAAGCGAGCTACCTTCTTGGCCGTCAAGGGATTGAATTTGAAAAGTCTCATCTCTCGTATTCGTGGGCTGCGTCTACTTAAAACGGATACGTGGATCCACAAGGGCTACCAAAGCGTCGGAAATTACGTTCCCCAGCAAAAGCAAAAGGCTGGACAGAAAAACGATGCCCATCACCACCGGATAGTCGCGGTCGAGCACCGCGCTGATCCCCAGGAGCCCGATCCCATCGATATCGAAAATCGTCTCGATCAAAAACGATCCCGTCAGGATCAGGGATACGTTTTGCCCGAATGTCGTCGCGATGGGAATCATGGAATTGCGCAAGGCGTGATGGAAAACCGCTGACTTGAAGGACACGCCCTTCGCCACTGCCGTGCGCATGTAGTCCGCCGCCATGTTATCCATCAAGTGGTTCTTCATGAGCAAGGTCGTTACCGCGAAGCTCCCCACCAAATAGCAAATCAAGGGCAGGACAGCGTGGTCCACGATATCGACCGCCTTTTCCCAGAGGCTGAGCTCCTCGAAGTAGATGCTCTTGAACCCACCCATCGGAAACCAACCCAGCTCCACCGAGAAGAACAGAAGGAGCAGCGAGCCCAACGCGTACCCAGGAATCGCATACCCGCAAAAGACCAGAATCGACGAATAGGTATCCAAGGCGGTGCGGTGCTTCAAGGCCTTCAACATCCCCAGCGGAATACAGATCCCGTAGGTGATGATCATCGTGGTCAGGCCGTAGAAGATCGAAATCGGAAAACGTTGGGAAATTTGCGACCAAACCGAGTCCTGGTAACGGGTCGAAACGCCAAGGTCTCCGCGCACCAACTTGCCCAGCCAGGAAAAGTAGGCGACAATCATCGGCTTATCGAAGCCGTAGTAAGCCTTCAGCTCGTTCAGTTGGTCTTCCGAAAGCCCGGTCCCCTCGCCTCCGCGAGCGCCTCCGCTCCCTCCGCCGCCTTGCGAGGCATCGGCGATCTGCGCCTCCATGATCGCCCTCTCCATAGGCCCTCCCGGCACGAAGCGAGTGATAGCGAAGACAATCAAGGTCACCCCGATCAGAGTCGGTGGAATGAGCAGAATTCTTCGGAGAAAGTAGTCACGCATAACTGGGTACAGGCGAAAGGTACGAAAGTAAAAATAAGGGAGGGCATTTCCCCAAAAAGCAAGTCCGGTAAGTCAGCAAGTACCGCACCACCCTGCTTCCAAGGCTTGCTACAGCTAGACAGGATTCCAAGATGCATCAAATGTACGATCGATCCGCTGCATATTACGACCTCATCTATCGGGAGCTGAAAGATTACCGGTTGGAAGCGGAGAAGATCGACACCCTGCTAAAGCGCTTCGACTCATCGGCCTCCCGGCTGCTCGACGTCGGCTGCGGCACCGGCGAGCACGCGAAGCGCCTTTCCCAGGATCACGGATACAAGGTCGACGGCGTGGACATCGAACCGACGTTCGTCGAAATCTCACAAGAGAAAAATCCCGAAGGCCGGTTCGTCACCGCGGACATGAAGGACTTCGATCTGGGACGCAGCTACGACGCCCTCCTCTGCCTCTTCAGCTCCATCGGATACTCCGGATCGCTCGAGGGGCTCCGCCAGAGCTTCCGCTGCTTCGCCCGCCACTTGAAGCGAAACGGACTGCTCCTTTGCGAGCCATGGGTCGACAGCGACCACTGGTCCCCCGGGCTCATCGACACCACCGAAACCCGCGACCCCGCGAGCGGCCTCGAAATCAAGCGCGTACGGGAGGCCAGCACGGAGGGAAAGCAATCCGTCCTATCGATAACCTACACCGTCGCGGTCGACGGACGGAGCGAATCCTTCGCCGAAACCCATCGCCTCGGGCTTTTCAGCAAAGCGGAAACGAACGAAGCGCTCGAGCAGGCAGGCTTCGAATTGCTCTCCGACAACTTCGACCCAATACGAGGCCGGCTCTTCGTCGCCACTAGGCGATAATCTCCATGCAGTTGGCATCGGATCAGAGTCAGCTACAACAAATACAAGTCGCCGCGCCGAAGCAGGATCGCTCTGAGCAAAAATAAAGCCCGGCCCCCGAAGAGGCCGGACTTCTCCCAAACAACATAAAGAAATTCGAGCTTTGCCGAGCAGGACTCACATCCTTCTAAGCAATAATCTTTGCATAGAAACAACCAATAGGGATATCGGGATTTGGAGCAAATCGATTGCGATTCGAGTTGTAAAAAATTTGATATTTTACAGGATTTTTAAGCTTTTTACGCCCTACTTAAGGGTTAAAAATCACGGCAAAAAAGAGTAACCCTATCAGGTTTTGGCGATCGCCGCAGCGCAGCCGCCCAAGAGCCCTACTTTTCCGCCGAAAACGGCAGCGAACCGCCCTCGATATGCACTGTGCGGGTCGGGAAAGCGATGGACGAACCGCGGGCCTCCACGGCCTTCATGATCTTCAGGTTGATCCGCTGGCGGATGTCCATATGGGCCAGCCAGGCGGTCGTGGAAGTGAAGTAGTAGACCAGGATTTGCAGGGCGCTTTCCCCGAAGTCGGTGAAGTTGACCAAAATGAAATCCTGGTTCACGCCCTCGTCCTCGCGAAGCAGCTGGCGGATATCTTCCACCAGCCCCTCCATGTTTTCCGGAGAGGTGCTGTAGGTCACTCCCACGTACTGCTTGACGCGCCGCTTGGGCATGCGGCTCCAGTTTTCGATGATCTCGTTGGCCAGCACCTTGTTGGGAATGGTCAAGAGCGACTTCGACCAAGTCCGCACCTTGGTGGAGCGCAGGCCGATCTCCTCCACGTCGCCGTCCACCCGGCTGCCCACCTGGATCCAGTCCCCCACCTTGAAGGGACGGTCCGCCACGATGCTCACCGACCCGAAGAAATTAGAAAGCGACTCCTGAGCCGCCAAAGCCAAGGCTAAGCCCCCGATCCCCATGCCGGCCAGCAGCGAGCCGACCGAGTAGCCCAGGTTCTGCACCACCAGCACCACCGCGACCACGATGAGGAAGATGCGGGCCGTCTTCTTGATCAGCGGGATAAAGTGGTAGACCCCCATGTCCCTCTCCCGCGCCACGTCGACCATCACTTCGGCCATCACGTCCACCACCCGCAAGAGGCCCCAGAAGAGCACCGTCATGGTCGAGGCCTGGAAGATTCTTAAAATCACGATATCCATCCCCGGCGACAAGCTGAGCACCGAGATGGAGAGGAAAAAGCCGATGACGTAAGCCATCGCTCCGATCGGACCGGTCAAGGCAGGAATCAGCTTGTCGTCGAAGGCCCACGAAGTCCGCTCCGCCGCCCGGTGAAACCAACGAACATAGATACCCAATACGATCTTGCGCACCACGAAGGTGGCCAGCAGCAAGATGAAAAACACCGCGAGGCGAGCCCCGGAATTGCCCCCGAAGTCCAAGTCGGTCAGCTGGCTGAGCTGATCCATCATCTGCTCCCGAGCCGAAGCAAATTCGTTCGCCCCCAACACCGGCTCCACTTCCGCGGGCTCGCTCTCGGCCTCCGCCTCCTGCCCGAGAGCAAGCGAAGCAAAAGACAGACTTAGGAACCAAAACGCCAGGGCTAGGAATTTCCGAATCATCGCCACAAAGCACAAAAGCCCGGAGACACTCGACACAAGCACGAAAAAGCCGGCCCCGCTTCCGCAGGACCGGCTTCCCTCCTGATCCATCTACCCCTGACGGACCGCTAAGCGATAGCGATCCGGCGAGGCTTCTTTTCCTCTGCTTTTCCAAAAGTGAGCTTCAACACCCCGTCCTGCAGTTCGGCCGAAATTTTGCCCGCATCCACCGCGTCGCCCAGCTCCAGATTCAGGCGATAGGTCAAGCCGTCCTCCGCCACGCCGGCCAGCGGGCTCCAGTCCGCGCGATCCTTCCAGCCGCGAGCGGCGGAGATTTCCAAAACACCGTCCGCAACCGAAAGCTCGACCCCGTCCTTGGGCACGCCCGGGAGATCAACCTCCGCGGTATACTGCGTATCCAATTCGCGAACACGGTACTGAGGTCGCGCGAAGCGTCGCTTTTCCCCCGAGGTCGCATCGCGCGACGCGGTCGAGCATTCCGGTTGCTGAGTTTTGGTGATGTTGAGTAAAGTCATGATAGATAGATTTGGTTTCGATTTAGTATTCGTTTCTTCGAGACGGAGCTTAGTTGATTGAAATGGAGCGCGGCTGAGCCTTTTCGGTTTTCGGCAAAGTCAGGCTGAGCACTCCATCTTCGAAGCGCCCGGAGATGCCCGCTTCCGACACTCCTTCCGGCACGCGAAAAGCCTTCTCGTAGCGAACTTCCTTCGCCTGCTCCGAGCCCGCGGCTTCCAGCTTGCGCACCGCGGAAACCGTGACCGTGCCGTCCTCCAGCTCGATGCTCGCGTCTTCCTTCTTCACTCCCGGCAAATCGACGCGGACCAGATAGGCATCCGCCTTCTCGTACCAGCGAAGCTTCGCGTCCTGAGCTCGCTGCCCTTGGGCAGACACGCCTTCCTGCACGTCGAAGAAAGAAGGCAATCCAGCGAAGATGGTATCCAGCTGCTTTTCAAGGTCTCCCAAGCCGAGCGGCCAGTGGAGAGCGTTAGGACGAGTATTGTTTGTTCTTAGGTATGTCATTGTTTTTTCCTCCTTATTAAATTCAAGCGAGTGATGTGATGCCGCCACTGTTGCACATCCAATACCAACCACCTAAAAGCGCTCTCCCTATTAACCTTCAACGACTTGCAAAACCCACCCCAGAACAAGCGAGTCAGAATGTCCCACTTAAACCAACATTCGAGTGGGACAGTCCCGCCAATGCCCCCCTGGGGGCGGCCCACGACTTTCCCATTTACAAGCTCCCCGCGATTCTCCTCTTTGCTCAGCAGATATGAGCACGCAGCTATCCATTTTCGACACCGTCTACGACCGCACTGAAACCGACAGCCAGAAATGGCAAAAGTACGAGGGCAAGGACATCCTGCCCATGTGGGTGGCCGACATGGATTTCCACGCACCCGAGGTCGTGCTCGACGCCCTGCACGAGCGCATCGACCACGGCATCTTCGGCTACGCCCGCCCCGAGCCCTCCTGCACCGAAGCCGTCATCGAAATGCTGGACCGCGAATACGGTTGGAAAATCGATCCTAGCTGGCTGGTCTGGCTTCCCGGCCTGGTAGTGGGGCTCAACATCGCCAGCCGTGCCTTTTGCGAGCCGCAGCACGAAGTGCTCACCACCACCCCGATCTACCCGCCCTTCATCTTCGGGCCTAAATTCCAGAAGCGACCTGTAGTCAAAGCCCAGATGGCCCTCGACGGCGACCGCTACGTGATCGACTGGGACGCCCTCGAAGCCGCCGTCACTCCCGAGACCAAGCTCTTCCTCTTCTGCAATCCGCACAACCCTTGCGCCCGCGTCTTCGAGCGCGAGGAACTGCTCAAGGTCATCGACTTCTGCGAACGCCACGACCTGATCTGCTGCTCCGACGAGATCCACTGCGAACTGGTGCTCGACGGCCGCAAGCACATCCCGCTCGCCTCCGTATCGGAAAAGGCCAAGGAGCGGGTCTTCACCTTCATCGCCCCGAGCAAGACCTACAACCTCGCTGGACTCGGCTGCTCCATCGCCATCATCCCCGACGAAAAGCTGCGCAACCGTTTCGTCACCGCGAGCCGCGGCATCATGGCCGAAGTCAACAACCTCGGCTACGTCGCCTGCGAAGCGGCCTACCGCTACGCCCAGGACTGGCGCGACGAGCTACAGGCCTACCTCGCCGGAAACCGCGACTTCATCCACGACTTCGTCAAGCGCGAGATCCCCGAGATCGGGCTCTACCAGCACGAAGCCACTTACCTCAGCTGGATGGACGTATCCAAGCTCGACCTACAAAACCCGATCGCTCACTTCGAAAGCCACGGCATCGGCCTCAGCGACGGCGTCCCCTTCGACAGCAAGAAGCACGTGCGCCTCAACTTCGGTTGCCCACGCTCCACCCTCGAAGAAGGCCTACGTCGCCTCAAAGCCGGCGTAGACGCCCTGCGGTAAGAGCCTCACCCCGTAGCGCGGTGCTTTAGCCCGCGACCGCGCTGCAGGATCAATCGTCGAAACCAACCGCTCAAAGCTCCACGCTCGGCGTCGCTTTCCGTTCCGCCATATATAGCGACAGAGCGTCGCTAACGCAGGCAAGCAACAAGATCGCCTCCTGGAAGCGCAGGCGCTGCGGCTCGTGCTCCATGACGCCGAGCTCACGGTACTCGATAAAGCCCTTGGAGAGACGAATCGCTCCTGCGCGTTCCTGCTTCGCCAGAAACGGAAAGCGACGCGCTACATTATCGTCGCGCCACACCCGCTCCAAGTTTTCGGAGGAACGCAAAAGCACGCCCTCGTTTTCGAGGGCGAACGGCAACTCCTCGCCTCCCGAGAAACGCGCCCCCTCTTCCGTGCCCGGAAATTCGATACGAAATTCCAAATCTTCGGCAAAAAGCGTTTCGAAAACGAGGGATGTCCAATCCGTCCGCACCTTTTCCTTCTTCAGAAAATGGCTGTAAAGGGAAAGCGGATACCCTCTGCTTTCCCCATGCAAGGAAAAGCGCTCGCCTATTCCCTTTCCCCAACGGCTTTGGGAAACACGACGCGCGAGGCCGAACCGCTTCTCGAGCACGTGGTACTGCTTGAGCATGCGTTCCTGTTGACGCCCCAGAAATCGAGGCAGCAACAATAGGATCGCCGCCGCGACCAGACCTGCGATAAGGATCGGCATCTAGGAAACCGCTCTAGCGGCAATTCGCCACGAACATGCGGCTGCTGGTACCGCCGGCGCCGACTCGCACCGCGAAGGACGTATAGCACTTCGGGCAACGGCCCACGTAAGCGCCGCCGTCGTCGTTGAGGTAGAGCCGCCCGTAGCAATTGCAGCTGGCGAAACGCACTCCCAAAAATTTCTTGTTCTTATTCGTCGTCCTAAACGATGGCTGCATGGACATGATAGCCTCCTATTTTATAGCATATTCGAACTGGCTGGAAAGTACTTGCATGGCGCCGATGACGTTCGACCAAGAGTAGTCTTCCCGTGAATACGGTTCGTAGCACTCCACTACGCCCGACTCGCCGTCTCGCTGCCAGAGCATGAGGTAGTAGTCGAGACCGGCGCGGCCGTCGCTGTAGTTTTCGCAGGACGACAAGGTACGACTGTCAAGATAGTCGAGCGCGGGGTGCTTACGGTCGACCTGCGCTTGCAAGGCGTCCAGTTCGGGCTTGCTCGCCCCATCCGAACCGAGGGTTTCAACCACTTCCCAAACCGCGCTCTTGTAGGCAGCGACCGTGAGGAGCGGTTGGTTTTCGTCCAAGACGAGCGAGTAAACCTTTTCCGGCCCCACCGCTGGCACGTGAATGAGAGCGATGTAGTCCTTGGTGAATCGGTTCGCAGCATTGCGAGGGACGAAGGTGAGGAGTGTCTTAAGATACTGGTCGACTGCTGAAATCATAAAAACGTGGGGATCTAGGTTACGAGTTGAGCCGAACGACTAGTTCAACAGACGGAGCACCGTTTCCGGCAGCGAATTCGCTTGCGTAAGCATGGAGGTACCGGACTGCACGAGGATCTGGTACTTGGCCAGACGAGTCGATTCTTCCGCGACATCCACATCTCGGATACGCGAGTTTGCAGACTCGAGGTTTTGGCTTTGCGTCACCAATTGGGTATCCACAAACTCGAGACGCGACTGCAAGGAACCAATCTCGGAGCGGTTCTCGGCGATCTCCTGAATCGTCGCGGTTAGGTGAGCGATGGTCGAGGTTCCGGCTACAGACAGACCGTTGCTGTCAGTAAGCAGCTGAGCGAAGTAGGAGTCGCTGTCCTTCAAGTTCATGGCCGGGATGTTCATGAACTGGTCGCCCGTAGCTCCAACCACGGTCGGCAGGTCGCCACGATCGCCGAAGAGGCTGATTCCATTGAAGGTGCCGATCGGCTCCCCATCGATGGTCCAAGCAGGTTCATTGGCCCCAACCACGCTACGAAGCTGGTCCTTGAGCTGATCGAATTCCTGGGTGTAGAGCGCCTTGTCGCTGTCGTTCTTAGTGATGTCTCGAGTCATCATCGAGAGCTCACTCATACGGTTCAGCGTTTGCATCATACCTTGCAAGAAGCCGTCCGTGGTATGCAGCATGGACATGGCGTTTTGCGTGTTCGTCCTTGCCGCCAAGACACGGGCGTTTTGCGCCTCGAGCTTTTCGGATACCGCTAGTCCGGCGGCATCGTCGGACGGGTTGATGATTTTCGATCCTGAGCTTAGGCGAGCTAAGCTCTTGCTGAGCATAGCGGAGCTTCTTTGAAGACTGCTCGCCGCCTCAACTGCATTGGTGTTTGTATTAATAACCATGATACGACCTCTTCCATTAGGTTAGTTGGGTTTACTAGCTGTGGCTGAACTTCTCGCGAACGCATCATGCGTCCTGGTTGTGCGAGAGGCCTGCCGTTTGTTTTGACTGCTTCTTCGATGCCAGGCTTTTGGCCAGACCGGAGAGCTTTGGCTTGGCTGGCTGGACGCCTGCCGCCACGACGGGTGTCGCGATCGCTTCCTGGTTGGTCTTTTGCATCTCTTCGAAGAGTTCTTTGCGAACGATCGGTACGGAACGCGGAGCGTCTATGCCGATCTTCACGGTGTCCCCGTCTATACGGGTGATCTTTATCTCGATGTTCTCGGCGATGACGATCGCCTCGTTCACTTTGCGGGAAAGTATTAGCATGTCGGAGTCCTTCCTTGGGGGCTGCTGTTTCGTTTAGGATGCCACGGCGCTCTCTGACAGCAACGGATGTCGGGCAGAGAACTTCATGTAGTTGGCGGCGATCAGCTGCTTGCCCGTGAGGGTCCGGCGGTTGAGTACGATAGGTCCGACTAGATTTACGGTAGCCGACTCGATGTCGTCGTCCTTGAGGGTGACGATATTGAGGATGAGTGCGTCTTCGGAGCAGTGGATGTCGAGCTTGTCGGCGTCCGCGTCCGCGATCTCCACGTCGTAGTCGTTGAGAATCTTGGAGGGCTCGATGACCACGAAAGCGAGCTCGTGGCGGTCGATGCAACGGATCCACATGAAGGGCTCTTCTTCTTCGTTGATGAGCAACTCGAAGCGAGTAGCGTCCTCCAAACCGATCAAGCCTGCAGGGAGCTCAAACTCCATCGGCTTGATCCAAACTTCTTTTTCCGTCCGGGATTCGGGTGCGACTTTCATGAATAAGGTGGTCTAGGTGGGTGTTAGGCGTCGTGGACTATTAGAGGTAGTCGAGCAGTGACTGGTTGAGAACCTGGCCGGCGCTCTTGAGCGAGGCCTGGTAGGCGTTTTGCACTTGGGTTAGCCTAACCACAGTTTGGGCAATGTCCACGTCGGCCTCGGAAGAGATGTTTTCTTCGAGGTCGGTGTAGCGTTGTTGGTTGAGAGTGAGGTCGAACTCGATACGCATCTGGACCGAGCCTTGGCGGCTGAGGGCGAAGATCAGCTCGTCTTCGGAACTCTCGAGGCTATCGCGCATTTCCGGGGTCACCGCAGTGACCTCGCCCGTCTCGAGGGCGTCGCGCAGCTCGACCATCTTGTTGATGAAGTCCGCGAATTGCTGGTTGGTCGTTCCGTCGGTGTAGGGGCGAATCTTGCCGGTTTCCGAAAGGTGAAACTCAGGTCCGGAGGCTGCTCCCTCGTAGGAAACGGAAACGATTTTGCCGTTGCTCGGAAAGCTATGGCCTTCCGCCGGCGCCGCGACCACGTTGCCGCTGCTGTCGGTTTTGACAATGTCTCCGGTTCCCGCGTCCCTCGCGTACCGGTTTCCGTCAGCGTCCTCCATTACCATCTCGAAGGGCTGGGAACCGGTATCCATGCCACCGAAAATGTATTCGCCGTTGAACTTCGCATTGGCGCTTTGCATGGCGTGCTCGATGAGCTCGTCCACTTCCTCGGCGTAGGCCTTCATCCCGTCCGGTCCCTTGAGCCCGTCCGCCAAGATCGCGAGCTCGCTCACGCGGTCGGATATCTGCATAAAGTTCTGCAGCTGCGAGATGGTGGTGTTGTTGATGTTCTGGGCGCGGGCCGCGTTCTTGGAAAACTGCGTGATGCGGCCCTTTTCTTCCTGCATGTCCAGGATGCGGTTCGCCGATGCAGAGTCTTCGGACACCTTGGAGATGCGCTGTCCGGTCGACACCTGCTCGTTGAGCTTGTTCATGTCCTTGGTGGTCCGCTGCAGGTGACCAAGAAGGGTGTCGGGAAATGTGTTAGTGGTGACTCTCATCGTTGTGGGAATGTGAGATTATTTCGTATTCAAAAATTGGGTTAAACGAGTCGGTTCACGATAACATCCAGCATCTCGTCGATAGCGCGGATGAGCTTGCCGGTCGCTTCGAAGGCTCGCTGGTACTTCATCATATCCGTCATTTCCTCGTCGAGCGACACGCCAGAGACGGATTCCTGCTGCTGCTTGAGCATATCGAAGACGATGTTTTCGTCCTCGAGGCGAGCGTCGACCTTGGCCACGTTTTCGCCGAGGTCGGTTACGACCGAACGGTAGAAGGTGGAGAAGCTGCGGTTTCCAAGAGAGGCAATCCGGTCGTCGTCGAGCTCAGCGATGGCGAGCGTGAGAGAGTTGTCTCCCAAGTTTTGGTCCGGATCGTTAGTGGTGCGCAGGGTGCTGGAAGTCAGGTCCGCCGCCAGCGTAATTCCGGCTGCGGTGAACTCGGCCGCGTTTCCGGTATCGGCAAAAAAGTTGGTGGTCGCCGGAGCGGTCCCCGTATTGTACAAGCCATTGATCTGCGTTACGAGCTCCTTGGCGAGCCCATCGAGCCCGCGACGGTATTCCGCGATCGCGCCATCCCTTGCCTTGAGGGAACCTTCGATGCTGCCGCTCTTGATCTCGATCTGTATTTGATCGTCCCCTACCACGAACTGGTAGTTCGGATTCGAGCTGGTGGAGTCGATGAAAGCAACTTCCTGGAAGCGGCCGCGCTCCACGAGATTGAGCTGTGGCGAGTCGCCGCCGACCGTGGGAACGTAAACGCGAATCTGTCCAGAGCTGTCGGGGATTTCCTCGACCTTGACCTGCATCAGTTCGGAAAGGTCTTCCAGAACGCCTTGGCGCTGGTCCCGCAAGCTGAGAGCCTGACCGGCCCGGCTAGACTCGGCGCGAGCGATCTCGGAATTCAGGCGGGCGATCTCTTCGATCATCTGGTTCGCCGAACCGAGATCCGTACGCACCTGCAAGCCGATGTCTTCGTGCAGGTCGCTGAAGCGTTCCGCGGTGACGTTGAGCTTTTCGGTGAGGATGTCTGCCTTTTGCAGGAGGGATTCCTTTTCCGCGTCGGACCCGGGATTCGCGGAGAGGGAATGGAAGGCATTGAAAAAGTTGTTGAGGGTTTCGGCGATGCCGCCGCTGCCGCCGCCATTGGCCGTAGCGCCGTCGATGAAGGGAGAATCTCCGGTACGGTCGATCTCCTGGCCGAGGCTGGATTCCGCCTTGGCAAGGGCCGCTTGCTGAGACGTGAGCGATGCGTTCAAGCTGGTTTCCCGCAAAACCTCGCGGTCGAGCACGGCGTCGCGCATATGCTCGAAGCCTTGCACCTCGACACCCAAGCCGCGCGGGCCGCCCACCGTCTGCACATAGCCATCCTCCCCGATCACCACCCTCTGGCGAGCGTAGTCGGGGTTGTTGACGTTTGCCATGTTGTTGCCAGCAGTGGTCACCCCAAAGCGGTGGGCAGTGAGCGCTTTGCTAGCGTTGGCAAGTTCGCCTAAGATGTTTCCGGACATATGGTGTGGGTATCCAAATTTTGAATTCGCGTCGCCGAGAGGCTACTACACGAACGCTTGATAGCGGGTTGGGAGCTTGGTCTTAACTCCGACGCGTCCCTTCTTGGTGTAGGTACGGTTGTAATTTTCTGGCTGCAGCTTCTGCATGGTCTCGTGGTTGATCTCCATGGTACGGGAGAGCAGCATGAAGTTCTGGCGCGCCTTCTGGCGGGTGCGGCGGATCATGTGGTTGATCTCGTCCACCAGGGCCTGCAGCATGGGCTGCATGAAGTCGGGGAAATGCTCGATGAGTTGGGAAAGCGGCTTCTCCTCGTCCGCTCCGCAACCGCGGGCCATCTCGCGGACGAACTCCTCGCGGCGTTCGCGCAGGCCGCCCATCTCGGACATGTAGCCTTCGATCTCGGAATTGGTGGCAAGCACCAGCTCCGGGTCGCGGCTGAAGATCTCCTCCTGCTGGCGCTCGAGGAGATTGTACAAACCTCCATACTCCTGCACCTCGTTGCGAAGGAGCTCTACCAGCGGGTTCCAATCCTTTTCTTCAAAGTTATTACTCATGGGAATCTGTTCCCTTTCCTTCGTTTAGTTCTTGAGGAAACAGCTGGGCCTGCAGCACCGAAGAGAATCCGAGGGATCCGCTCTGGGTGATGCTCGAGGCCAAGGAGTCCTTGATTAAGTGTTCGTACATGGGGGTCGATCCGGCTCCGAAGAGTCCGTGTTCCGGGTCCATCGGCTTAAGGGCTTCATCGAGAAATTGACGCAGGAGAATACCTTCGAACTCTCCACCGAGCTGCTGCATCTGCTCGGCTCTCGAGGTCTCCCCGGTGAGCATCTGCTCTTTCCAGGAAGCGCCGGTGAGGCCTGACATCGCTGTGCTTGTTACGTCCATTTCGTTTATTGACTAGTTCTAAAATTAAGGTGCGGGGCCTGCCTACTTGATGATGAGCTCGGCCTGGAGGGCGCCGGCGCTTTTCATGGCTTGCAGGATAGACATCATTTCACGGGTCGAAACGCCCATGGCATTGAGAGCGTTGGTCACTTGCTGGATGGTCGGGTAGTCGGGGATCATGTGGAAGGCGCCGAGCTCTTCGGTAACCTCCACTTCCGTACCCTGAGTCACTTCCGTATTTCCGGCCTGGGCAAAGGGTCCCGGCTGGGAAACGTTTTGCGAACGGGCAATGGTGAGGCTGAGCGAGCCGTGGCTCACTGCGACGGTCGAGACGCGCACGCCGGCCGTCGCCACGATGGTGCCCGTACGTTCGTTGATGATGATGCGAGCAGGAGTGTCCGGCTCGATGCTGATCCCTCCGATCGAGGAAATGAAGTCGACCTCGCGGCCAAGGTAGATCTCCGGGATGGTGACCTGTACGGCGGCAGCGTCGACAGCCATGGTGCTCGCCGGGAAAATGACGTTGATCCCTTCGGCCAACTTGGAAGCCGTGTTGTAGTCGGGATTGCGCAAGAGGAGCTTCACGCTTCCGCCCTTGCCCACTTCCATCTCGATCTCGCGCTCCACGATGGCACCGTTGGCGATCTGGCCGACGGTCGGATGGTTCTTCTGAACCGTCGCTCCCCCTGCTCCGCCGTTTCCGCCCAAGTAGCCCCCGACCGCGATCTGGCCCTGGGCCACCGCGTAAACCATGTCGTCCGCACCCAAGAGCGGGGTCTGCAACAGCACTCCGCCCTGCAAGCTTTCCGCATCGCCGATCGAAGAAACGGTCACGTCGATGCGAGTGCCCTCGCGAGCGAAGGGCGGGATGTCGGCCGTGATCATGACTGCAGCCACGTTCTCGGACTTCAATTCCTCCGCGTCCACGGTGAGTCCAAAGCGACGCAGCGAGTTCGCCACCGCGTTGATGGTCATAGGAGAGGCGCTATCGCCGTCGCCCGCCAAGCCGATGACAAGACCGTAACCCACGAGCTGATTGTCCCGCCCGCCGTCAACGATTACGAGGTCCTTAACTCGAGCCGCTTGTACCGAAACTGCGGATACAGCGAGAAATAAAAGTGTGCGTGCTAGGAATTTCACGATGCGAATGAGAGTATTGGCTGGAAGCTTTACTTATTAGAGTACGTTAGTCACATCGACTAAGCGCTGGATCCAGCCCTTGGTTTGAGCATTTTTGAGGTCACCTTCACTAAATAGCTCAATCGAAGCGTTGAGAACATGGAAGGAGGATATCGTATTGTCCGACTCAACATCATCCCCCCTAACAATACCTCGGACAACGAGGTACTGCGCTTCACCAGACGACTTGATTTTACGCGCCCCTTCGATCAATAGGTTGCCGTTTGGCTGAACATCGACGACCATAACCGCAATCTTCGACTGAAGCAGATTGGAATCTGCGAGCGACCCCGAACCATTGAAGCTCTCTTGAGGATTACCGAGATTAACCGAAGGTAATGTCTCATTGGCAGAGTTAAACACTCGAGGAATTACAATCGAATCGATGGCGTGGTTTAAGGTAGAACTCGTGCCTGATGACTTAGAAGTTGATCGATTCGCAATCGTTTCTTCATCAACTTCAACAGTTAGAATATCTCCGATGCCTGCGGCCGTGCGATCCGCGAACATGCCGCGCTCGGTATTGCGAGGTGATTCCCAAAGAGACTTGCCAAAAACAGCCCCTGCAAAAACGAGGGCACATGTAATTAAAATTCGTATACGCATTTCAGTGAGGTGCTAGAGTTGGCTTAAAAGATGACTTCGACACGGTTTTCCCCGATAACACGGGCTGAGAACTGCTTGGAGGAATCTAGGTTTTGCAGGAGAATCAGGTCGCCATCGCTGCCGTCCTGGCGGGCCACCGCTCGCATGGTGATCGCGAGCAGGCCGCTCACGGCGGAAACCTCCACAACGTCTCCCTTGCGAACCAAAGAGCGCTCTACCAGGTCGCTCCACTTGAGCGGCTTGCCGGGAACGATATCCCGAGCGTACTCGTGGCGAAGCAGGCTTTCGAGGCTCGCGGGAACCGCGTTGGGCTCGCCGAGCAGGTCGACGGGACGGCTTTCGAAATCGGATGGCGATGCCAGTTCGCCGCGGCGCAGGTGCGTGCGCGGATACCAGACCTCGCTGAGCAAGTGGGCGCGAAACGGTACCGTCCACTCCCCTAGCACGCCTTTGGCATTTTCAACCTGGAAGCGCAGGAGGATGTTTCCGCGAGAGAGATTGGCCGGCGCGTTGTTGAGCTGCACGACGAAAGGGTGCGAGTATCCTGAAAGGTCCGGCAAGTCGCGCAGGGCGACGAGCGAAAGGTCGCCTGCGATTCGCAAATGGGCTGCCAGCTCCTTGGTGATGGCCTCCTGCACTTCGGAAGCGAGAATCGCGTCTTCGGAATAAGTCTTCTCCGCTGGAGCGGCCGCTTCCGTTCGCGCTTGAACGGTGGATACGCTTCGCATTGGCTTCACGGACTGTACCTTCTGAGTGGATACAGAAGCCACTTCCGCCATAGGAAGCGGAGCGAGAATGTCGTCGAGCGAGGCGCGGAGCGCGGAAGCGAAAATGAAGATCGCGATGCCGAGACCGAACGAGAGGCGTAGGAAGATGGAGATTTTCATGACTAGCGCTTGAGTTGGCTGACCTGCTGCATCATGGAGTCCGAAGTCTGGATCGACTTGGAATTAATTTCGTAAGCTCGCTGAGCGAGGATCATGTTCACCATCTCTTCGACGATGTTCACGTTGGAAGTCTCGAGGTAGCCTTGCTGCAAGGTACCGGTTCCGTTCTCACCCGGAGCGCCCACGGTGGGAGTACCGCTGGCTTCCGTTTGACGGAAGAGATTGCCTCCCAAGCCCAGCAGACCCGCTGGATTCGCGAAGCGCGAAAGCGTGATCTCGCCGGTGCCGAGGATATCTCCGTTGTCGGAGGTGAAGGTCACCCCGCCATTAGAGTTGATGGAGATGTTATTGAAGCCGGCTGGCGGAGTCGGAAAGCCGACGATGGGCATACCTTGGGAATTGGTGACTTGCCCGTCCGGACCTACCTTGAAAGCGCCGTCGCGCGAGTAGAGCGAATCTCCATCCGGCCCCGTGACCTGGAAAAATCCGTCTCCCACGATCGCCACGTCCATGTCCTCGCCGGTCTGGGAAACCTGACCTTGGGTGAAGACCTTGGAGGTGGAAACCACCTGCGTACCGGTGCCGACCTGAATGCCGGTGGGAACGATGCTGCCGCCCGCGTCGGCTCCGACCGACTTGGGCACTTGGTAAAACATGTCCTGAAACTCGACCTTGCTCTTCTTGAAGCCGGTCGTGCTCACATTCGCTATGTTATTGGAGATAACATTGAGATTGGTCTGCTGGGCCTCCATGCCGCTCGCTGCGGAGTATAGTGAAATGCTCATGTTCTTGGGTCGTTTGAGTTTTAGGAAATTCGATTAGTTGGCTTAGTGGCCGCCAAGGGATTGGATCGCCTTGCCGAGCACCTCGTCGTGCTGCTGGATCACCTTCTGGTTGATCTGGAAGGAACGGGAGACGTTGATCATGTTGATCATTTCGGTAGTAGCGGAGACGTTGCTCTGCTCGAGAGCGCCGTGGCGGAGCAAGGGAGCGTCGACGTTGCGATTGTAGCCTACGTCATTCGGACCCACTACGAATCCGCCGTGCGAACGGACCATCTGGTCCGGATTTTCGATGTCGCGGATGCTGAGCTTGGCCAGAGGCGCCCCACCTTGGCTGATGGTTCCGTCGCTAGCGGCGGAAAACGCGCCGAGGCCGCGACGCAGCTTGATCGGGTGGCGCGTGTCGTCCAGGACGTGGAAGCCCTGCTTGCTGACGAGCTCGCCTTCGTCGTTCACCTTGAATTGGCCGTCGCGAGTGTAGACGAGCTGGCCGTCGTCGGTGCGAAGCTCGAAGAAGCCCTTGCCCTCGAGCGCGAAATCGTACTCGCCGTTGGTGGTGACGATGGATCCGCTGGAAAAGTCTACCGCCCCGACCCCCTTGGTCTGGATGGTCGCGTGCTGAAGGATGTTTCCGAAGTCGTTCTTGATTCCAACCTTGCCCGCTTCGACGCCTTCGAAGGACAGCACCGCCTTCTTGTAGCCTGGGGTAGACGACTGGGAAATGTTCTGGGCAATCGAATTGTTCCAGCTTTCCAGGCCCGTCATGGCCGCTGCGTTTTGGTAGACTCCGTTCAACATTTGGGTGCAACAAAGCAACCCACATGCCAGATCTACAAACAGCTAAACTGCAATAACTTGCAGCTTTCTTAAAATCATACGGCAAAAAATGCCCCAAAGGACAGGGCAGTATCTGCAGCGGCTACTCCTCGTAGCTGCAGTCGATCTCCGTCACCTGTCCGCAATTGCAGGTGACCACGATCTTGGTGACGCGTCCGTCTTCGGAGACGTAGGCGACCTTGCTGCCGCCCTCTCCGCAAACTTCGCTCTCCTCCCGGTTCTCCGACTCGGGAGCCGCAAGCTGCCCAAAGCCTTGGGAAACCGCGGGGAGCTTCATGGAGTCCTTGGCTTTCTTGGACTCTCCAAGTTGTTCTCTGCCTGAAAGATAGCTATCCATTCTTAATCGGGAAAGGCAGGAGGAGCTCCCTCCTTTTCACGTTCATCCAAGATGTTGTAGAGCTCCGACAAGACAAGGCTTATCGAAACGCGATCGTTCGACTCCGCCGTCGGATGCATGAAGGGAAGCGGGTCGCGGGTACCGTGCGCGGTGACGGACTCGAACTGCCCTGCCCTCACCCCGTAGCGCTCGAGCAAGCGGCGGGTCGAGTTCGCCCGGTCGCTGGAAAGCTCCCAAGCGGTGTAGTCCCAGCCATCGCCTTCGAAGCCTTCCGAGACGTAGCCGTCCACCCGCACCATGAAGGTGTGGCGTTGCACCAGCCAAGCCAAGGTTTCGATCACGAAGGATCCCCAAGGGGTGTAGTCGGCAGAATTTTCTACGAAAAAGGGATGGGCGTCGCGGTCGTAGAGCGTGACGCGGAGGCCGTCGCTGGTCACGTCCAGATCGATCGGCTTCTGGTCGGGATTGGCGCTTTCGATATTGAGCAGGCGCATGAACTCCTGGGCCATGTCGTAGAGCACCTTGAAGTCCGAGATCTCGGACTTGCCCTTGGCCTGACCTTCCCGGTTCGAAGGCTGCCCCTCGCTCTTGGTCTCGATCACTCCCATGGAGTTGTCCATCGGCGTGTTGTACGGGTCCTGGAAGTACTTGGCCAAGTCGCGCTTCAGGTTCTCGTCCTGGGAGGTGAGCCAGAGTACCATGAAAAGCGCCATCATCGCGGTCACGAAGTCCGCGTAGGCTACCTTCCAAGCGCCGCCATGGTGTGTCCCCATTTGCTTCATCGCCGCGTCTTAGCCTCCCGTGGAGGACTTGAGGATGTTTTCCAAATCGTCCGCGCTCGGAACCATGCCGGCTTCCAGGCTACGGCGAGCGAGCTCGACGGCCATGATGGGAGCCAGTCCGCGAGCGAAGGCGCCGATGGAGCGGGACATACAAATATAGTAGGTTTCTTCCGCCTCGTTGCCGAACTCGATCAGGTTACAGAGGGGATTGATAAAGCCGTAGGCCACGAAGATACCGAGGAAGGTACCGGTCAAAGCCGCAGAGATGCGTCCGCCGATCACCATAACGCCTTGGTCCAGCACGCTCATGGTCAGGATAATACCCAATACCGCCGCAACGATCCCGATACCTGGGAGCGAGTCGCCGAGCAGGTGGAGTACGTTGATCGGACCGTGGGCCGCGTGCTTCTTGGCGTCGATCTCAGCCTTGAGCAAGGGCTCCAGCTGGTCGGGCTTGATCTTGCCGTCGATGATCGGACGCAGCGCCGAGCAGAGGAAGGACACCTTGTCCTTGTCGGCGAGAAAATTGGGATAGTTGGAGAAGATGGAGCTCGATTCGGGCGAGCTGACGTGCTCGTCGAGGGCTAGCAAACCGTTTCTGCGGCCCAGCATGAAGAGCTCGTACATCACCTTCATCAGGTCCAGGTAGTCGTCCTTGTTCGGTCCGGAACCTTTAAGGGCGCCGATAGTGGCGTGGATGGTGTGGATCAACACATCCTTCGGGGCACAGATAATCGCTACCCCTGCCGTGATGCCGAAGATGGCGACAAATTCAGGCGGGTGCATCAGCAGGCCCATATTGCCTCCTGACATGATGAACGCGCCAAAAGTCGCGGCCAAAACAATTACTGCTCCGATTATTACAAACATGATTCGTGGTCTCTCCTATCGGTTGCCCGGCGGAGAACTTTACTCACGCGGTGAATTAAACTACTTATGCATCACGGTCGTGATGTAGCTTCTCAAGCTGATGATCGCCTGGGAGTGGATCTGGCAGATGCGAGATTCCGTCAGGCCAAAGACTTCCGCGATTTCCGCGAGGCGCATGTCCTGGAAATAGTACATCGCCAAAACCTTGCGCGGCGTTTCCGGCAGCTGGTTGATACGCTCCGCTACCAGACGCGTGACCTCGTCCTTCTCCATCTTGGAGGTGACGGGCACCACGTTGTCGTCGGGAATCACTTCGTAAAGGTCCGCCCCTTCCCCGTCGTCGCCGCCAGCGGCCGCGTTGTCGAGAGGCAGGAAGCTCACAGGCCGCGTTTCCGCCATCAACTGGTCGTACTCCTTGCGGCTGATGCCGAGCTCGGCCCGGATCTCCTCTTCCGTAGCCGGACGTCCGAGACGCTGCTCGACCTCCTCGATGGTGGCTCGCAGCTTCTTGAAATTGGTGCGGGCGTTGCGCGGCATCCAGTCCATGCGACGCAGCTCGTCGAGTATGGAACCGCGGATACGCATCGCCGCGTACGAGCCGAAAGACTTCTTCTGAGCCGGGTCGTACTTCTTGAGCGCCGCAATCAGACCGGTGATGCCGACGCTGTGCAAGTCTTGCTCGTCGATGTGAGGCGGCAGGTTGATTTTGATGCGGGCCACAATGGAACGTACAAGAGGCATGTACGTCTCAAAGAGTTCCGCGTTCTGAACAGCAGGCACCGAGGAACCGCTAGCGCCGTAAGCCTTAGCGGCCTGCGCCTTCTTTCCCTTTGAACTGTCTTTCCTCTCCTTCACGTTAATATCATTCATAGTTGGTTGAGTAGTTATACGGGTTTTGAACCGCGCTCTTTAGCGTCTCGCTTTTTTCTTTCTTCAGCCTCAGCCATCGCTGCGACTGCGGCTTGACGCTTTTCCATGAGCATCTGCCGAACGTTTTTTATCCAAATTTGACTAACCCACAGGAAGAGCAGGCCGCAAAGCAGGCTTCCTACGCTGGCTTGCCCCAGGGCGCTGAGCGGGTCCTTCCCCACTCCCAAGGCCACGAGGAAGATCGAAACGAAACCGAGCATCCCCCCTAATAGCATCGTGTACATCATGAGCTATACCCTGCCTCCCCGGTTTGAGCTGCAGCCATCGGCTTGCCCCGCTTGGTAGCGGCGGCGAGCTGTCGACCGTTCGGGAACGATCGCTCCAAGAGATAGCTATAGGTTTCCATCGTGTATTCGCCAGCTGGATTCGGGCCTTCGCTGAAGAAGAGCGGCTCCATGCGGCGGTTTAGCAAAAACTTCCAAAGCTTGCCCGCCTTGCGGGTTTCCTCGAGATGGGTGAAAATGACTTTCGTGGCGCCGATCGACTCGCCCGTGGCCAGCATGTCGGCGATCAGCTCCGTCTCGTAGGCGGCATTCACCACTACGATGCGCTCATCGATCCCCAGCTCGTCGAGAGTCGCACGACAAGCGACGACCGAGCTCGAATCCGCCAGCGAATAGCCGGGCAGGTCGACCAGGAGCGGCCTGCTCTCGTCGGTCTCCCCTACTTCCTGGGCGGAACGGGCCAAGCCCACGCCCATGATCTCGCAAAAGACCTCCAGCCCGTCGCTGGGATTGGGCAGTTCCGAATCGACCTTCAAGACCGTGGGAGCGAGCCCGTTCACGAACACGTCGGCGGAAAGCATCTTGCAAAGAGCGGAGGTCTTGCCGACTCCGCTGCAGCCGATAAAGGCGCGCCGCGCCCCTAGCTGAGGCTTGGACGTATGAGGAAAACGACTACGCAGCCAATCGCAAATCTTGGCGTAAAGGTCCATGGTCGGCAGCGAGCCGATATCGCGGAAGTCCACTTCGGAGCGGATGCGCTCGATCAGCGAACGGTCGAAGCCCACGGATTCGAGCATCGAAATGGCCCGCTGCACCGCTTCGAGGGTGCCTCGCTTAACCGGATTGGCGGCAGAGCCGAGCGGAGCTTCCTGGACGTCAGCGGCATCCTCCGCTTTCGGAGCAGGCTCCTCTTCCTCGAACTGGGAAAAGTAACCGCCCGAATCGCTTTCGGATTTGCTTTTCGAATACAAGTCGCCGATCGGGCTCTTGTTCAAAGGAGCTTGCTTTTGCGGCTCGGCTTGGGCCGCGGGGCTTGGAGCGGGAGCTGGCGTATCCTTTTTCTGAATATCCTGCTTCTCTTCCGCTGGAGCGGACGCTTGGGGAGCTGGAGGGCTAGGCTTCTTCGCGGGGGCCTTAGGCTGCGGCGCCTGCCCCAGCACTTCGACGATCACCTCCAAGCGCGGCTTGCTGACCAAGCGCTTCAAGCCACCCGCTTCCACTTGCTTGACCGAGAGCACGCGGGCCTGTTCGCCATACTTCTCGCGTATGACGTTTACCGCTTCGCTCGCGGTATTGACGAGGAGCTTGATCTGCGTGCCTGCTGGGGTCGAATTTTGGCTCATGGGAGAAAGGTACCTAAATAGTGAGGATTATCAATTAGGCTGGAAACTCGCAGCCATCGGGCCGTTCGCGGAGGCGTCGGCCGCGCCGCTCGCCTGCGCCCGGGCCTGCATTTCCTGCTGAGCGAAATCCGGGAACAGTATGATAGCGTGATTCATAATCTCGGTGCTCGACGGGAGCTCCTGGTAGCTCAGGATATTGAGCTTCGGCAGCGAAGGTTCGAAGAATCTCTTGAAGGGCAAGCGTATTTCCGCAGCGGTTACAAGAATAGGTAATAGACCATTTTCGATCTGGTCATTAGCCTTTATCGCCAGCTCTCGCAGTAGGTACTGCGCCAGCTTGGGATCTAGGGAAAGCGTGTAATCCGTATTTGTGCGTTGCACCTTAGAGGCCAATACCTGCTCGAGGCGCGGATCCATGGTGATCGCCTTAAGCACGCCCTTTTCCGACTCATATTCGGCCACGAAAAACTCGCCGGTGCGACGGCGAACGTACTCAGACAAATCGTCGGGGTTCTTAGAGATCGGAGCGAAATCCCCTATGCCTTCCAGGATCAAGGTCAGGTTGCGGATCGCCACGCCTTCCTTGAGTAGATTCTGGAAAACGCGATGTATCGTACCGATGGATACGAGATCCGGCATGAGCTCTTGCACCAAAGCGGGGTGAGTCTCTTCCACATGGTCCACCAGCTTCTGGGTATCCTGGCGACTGAGCAGGTGGTGAGCATTGTTCTTCAAGCATTCGGAAAGGTGGGTGATGAGCACCGAAGCGGAATCGACCACGGAGAAGCCATTGATCTCCGCGCTCTTCTTTTCGTCCTCGTCGACCCAAACCGCGTCGATGCCGAAAACAGGCTCCTTGGTCGGGATCCCCGCGAGCTCCACCTCGCTGCCGGAAACGTTCATCGCCATCCAGCGATGCGGCATCACTTCGCCGCGGGCCACTTCCTTGTCATGCAGCAGGAAACGGTACTCCTGGCCCTCGAGCTCCATGTTGTCGCGTACCGCGATCGGCGGGACGACGATGCCTAGCTCGCGAGCGAGGGTCTTGCGCACTCCGGTGACTCGCTCCAGCAAGTCCCCGCCCTGGGCCTTGTCGGCGAGCGATAGCAGGTTAAATCCAATTTCTAGGGCAAACACATCTACTTCGATTAACTTTTCAAACTCAGCAGGCAGGTGCTTCGAACTGTTCGGGTCCTCCGCATGGCCTCCCTGGGGTCCGCCCTTCTGGCGCGACTGAGCCTCCTCTTCTAGTTCCTTCATCTTTTCCTCCGCCTTCTTCTTGTCTTGGGCGCGGTTCAGGGCCACGGCCCCTGCTCCGACTCCCACAGCCATGATGAAGAAGGGAACGAAAGGCATTCCCGGTATGATCCCGAACATGCCGAGCATGCCTGCCAGCACGCCCAACGCCTTCGGGTAAGCAGCCACCTGGCCACCGATTTGCGAACCGAGATCCTCGTCTTCGCCCGAGTTACGGGTAACGAGAAGACCGGCTGCCAATGAGATGACCAGCGCCGGAATCTGGGAAACCAGACCGTCACCGATCGAAAGAAGAGTGAAGCGCTGCAGCGCCTCCTGGAAACTCATGTCCTGCTGCCACATGCCGATGGCGATGCCGCCGAGCACGTTGATCACCGTGATCAGGATACCCGCGGTGGCGTCACCGCGCACGAACTTGCTGGCACCATCCATCGAGCCGTAGAAGTCCGCCTCCTTCTGCACCTTCTCGCGACGCTTGGTAGCCTTGACCTCGTCGATGATGCCAGCGTTCAGCTCGGCATCGATCGCCATCTGCTTACCAGGCATGGCGTCCAAGGTGAAACGCGCCGCGACTTCCGCGATACGGCCCGCGCCCTTGGTGATAACGATGAAGTTGATCGCGACCAGGATCAGGAAGATAACCGTTCCCACCAAGTAGTTGTTTCTCACTACAAAGGAACCGAAGGAATCGATCACGCTACCTGCGTATCCATCGAGCAGGATCAAACGGGTCGAAGCCACGTTCAGCCCCAGCCTGAAAAGCGTCACGCCCAAGAGCACCGTCGGAAATCCGGAGAACTCGGAAGGCTCCTTCACGTAGACGATGATCAGCAGGATCAGCAAGGACGCGCCCACGCTGGCGGCCAGCAGCACGTCCAGCATCAACGGCGGGAGCGGCAAGACCAGCAGGAGAACCGTACCGAACAAGCAAGCGACGAGCGCCGTGTCTCCACGCTTGAGGAAAGCGAGAGCCTTGGCTGGAGAAAATGACTGTGATGCGGAATCGCTCATTATTTAGTCTTCTTGAGGGCGGCGCGACGGGCCTTGAGCTTATGGAAGTAGTAGCGGTGCGTCTTGTAGACGAACGCGAGGATTTCAGCTACCGACTGGAACATCTCCATCGGGATGGCCGAACCAACCTGAGAAACCTTGTAGAGCATGCGGGCGACCATCTTGTTTTCCACCACGGGTACGCCATGTTCCGCCGCCACTGCCTTGATGCGCTGGGCAAAGGCGTTCTCGCCCTTGGCCAATACCACCGGAGCGGAGTCCACCCCGCGCTCGTACTTCAAGGCCACCGCGTAGTGTGTTGGATTTGTCACTACAACGTCTGCCGTAGCCACGTCGTCGAGCATCTGGCCTTGCATGAGACGCATCGCCATCTGCATACGAGCCTTGCGGACTTCCGGACTCATGTCCTGGTCCTTGCGCTCCTGCTTGACCTCCTCCTTCGTCATCTTCAGCCCGTCCATGGTCTTCTTGTGCTGCCAGAGATAGGAGAGGATCGCGATGATGCCCACCGCGATCGTCAGGCGGATGAAGACATAAACCATGGTATCGGTGATGAAGAGACCGACGTGCGTGATGTCGATTTCCGCATAGAAGATCGGATCCTTGATGATCTTGCGCATCGCCACCCAAAGGATAAGCCCCATGGCCGCCATCTTCAAAAGGTCGATGCCGAAGCGTACGAAGACGTCCTTGGAGACGAGCTGCTTCGCGCCGTTGATCGGGTTCAGTTTGTTGAACTTGATGCCCAAGGCCTTCGGCGTCAGGCGGAACTTCGTCTGCAAGCCGCCCGCGATCACGCCTGCCACCATCGCCGTGAGCAGGAACGGAGCGGACAAACGGCCCAGCATCATAATGATCTCGTTTAGGAAATAGCTGATGTTGTCCACGGACAGGTCCACCGAGGACAAATTCCCAAACATGGTGGAGGAGATGCTAAAGACTTGGTTCGCGATCGAGCGCCCGGCAAACATCACCACCAGCAAGCCCGCCAACAGCGTGAAGGTTACTCCAACCTCCTGAGCTTGAGGCATGTTGCCCTCGCCCCTTGCCTGCTCCAACCGCTTCCCGGTTGGCTTTTCAGTCTTCGAATCCTTATCCGTATCAGCCATCTGGTTACGCCTCCGGTCTGAACAAAATGAAGCGAAGCATCATTTCTGGGGTTTCGGAAATGTAGTTTACCGCATAGTGCGCGATAAGGCCTACCGTGAGGACCAGCACCGTAGTGCCGAGAAAGATACGAGCCGAGAAGCTCAGGATAAAGACGTTCAACTTTGGAACGACCTTACCCAGGACCGCAAACACGAGGTTCACCAAAAAGTTTACCGCAATGATAGGAGCCCCCATCAAGATGCCGATCTTGAAGATATCCGCCGTCTTGAGGATGATGTAGTCCGCCGCGTAGGAATTCAGTCCGAAGTAGCCGACCGGAGCGATCTCGAAACTACGCATAAAGGCGATCAAGATATCGTACTCGCTGCCTGAAAGCAAAATCGCCAAGCCGAGGAAGTAGATAATCGTGCCCAGCGGATTTCCTTGGCTCGCGGATCCGGGGTCGAAGGCTTGGCCCGGCTGCAGGCCGATTTCCACCGTGATCACGTGCGAAGCGAAATCGAGCACGAAAAAGATCATGCGAATCGCAATCCCCATCAAGGCGCCCACCACGAGCTCCTTGGCGAACCAGAGGGCAAGGCTCCAAACGTCCGGCGGCATCACGATGTCGAGCTCCACCATGGGCAGCGCCATCATGGCGAACGCGGAGGCCAGAGTGATCTTGGCCACCGCTGGGATCGAGCCATGCGAAAAGACAGGAGCTGCCAAGAAGAGCCCGAGCACGCGCGTCAGGATCAACAAGAATACAGCTATATCGTCTATCGTCATGATTCAGTGGATACGTATTTCCGTTTACTTCCTAAAATGCGACCTCGGGGATCTTCTGGTAGATTTCGATGGTGAATCCCATCAAGGTTTTGAGCAGCCATGAGGATCCGATGATCAAGATCCCGCCCACCGCGAAAAGCTTTGGAGCGAAGGAGAGCGTCTGCTCTTGGATACTGGTGACGGACTGGATCAAGCTGATGACCAAACCGACCACGATCGTGGTAATGAGAATCGGGCTGACCAGCATGAGCGCGTTGGTCACAGCCTGACGGAAAAGTTCGATAGCGGTTTCGAGGTTCATATGTTGAAGCTTTGTACCAGAGATTTAATTACGAGCGTCCAGCCGTCCACGAGGACGAAGAGCAGGAGCTTAAAAGGGAGAGAGATTACGACCGGCGGCATCATCATCATACCCATCGCCATCAGCGTGGTACCGACCAGGAAGTCGACCATGATGAACGGGAGGAAGATCAAGAAGCCCATCTTGAAGGCCGTGCGGATCTCGCTCATCACGAAGGCCGGCACCACCACCCGCATGGGCAGGTCGGAAGCCGTAGTCGGACCGTAGTCCGCCAGGTCCAGGAAAAATTCGATATCGGTCACCTGAGTTTGCTTCAACATGAAGTCGCGCAAGGGACCCGAGCCCGCTTCGAAGGCTTCCATGGTCGTGATCTCCTTCGCCATCAGCGGCTGCAGCGCATTGTCGTTCACATTGCTGAGAACCGGCTGCATGATGAAGAAGGTAATAATCAAGGAAAGGCCT
Source organism: Pelagicoccus sp. SDUM812005 (assembly GCF_031127875.1). Classification (GTDB taxonomy): domain Bacteria; phylum Verrucomicrobiota; class Verrucomicrobiia; order Opitutales; family Opitutaceae; genus Pelagicoccus. The sequence goes on from NZ_JARXIA010000015.1 coordinate 34,986, forward strand.
ACGATGATCTGGTTGGAAGGCGCTTGGTGAACGCCGATCGCGGTACGCACGAATCCGAGCACGATGATGATGCGGGTGAAGCTGGTCATTAGCACCACGATCGATGGTCCCAAGGTGAGCAAGGTCATCAGGAGCAAGACCTGAATCGCCGCTCCCACGTCCTGCGTTCCGCCGTCGCCGCCCATGTTCACGCTGAGCTGCACGCCAGTGCCGCCGATCGAACCGGCGTCTTGGGCATCCTGAGCCGACAGCCCGCCCACGAAGGAGACAGCCAACAAAAGTATCCAGATAACGGATAGACGATGCTTCACGCCTGCCCTCCTAGATTCGCGGCGTCCTCGGGAGCTTCCACTTCCGGGAACTCCTCGCTGCTGTTCTGCAAAGTCGTCAGGTAGTCGATCTTGCCCGGCCCGACCCCGATCAGGATCTTTTGGCTGCCGTATTCGACCACGGAGAGAAACTGGCGATTGCCCAGCATGCGCGTTTCCGCGATCTTCAGCTTCCCTTCCGACTTGGAAAAGTTCTTCCGAATGATGCCGCTGCGGAAGAGAAACCAAACCACCACCGCCAAGGCCCCGATGATGACGGCGTAGCCGAGCAAGGTGATCAAGGCGCCCGAAGAGGCCGAGTCCCCGGAGAACAAGCCCTGCATGGCCTGAGTCGACGACTCGTCACCCGCTTCTCCCGCAGGACGAGGACCGCCAATGACCTCGTCTCCGTCGATTGCGGAGGCGAACTGGCAAAGGGCTGAAGCCGCTGCGATAGAGAGCGCGGCAATGGTTTTGCGGAATGACATAGGAAATAGGTGGTTGGTGCGCCCATAACTTAGCAACGCAGGTGCCAACCAAACCTACCCGAAGCTAACCCACTTCTAACCAATAAGATAAAAAACAAAAAAAGATTTAAGTTATTCGAAAAATGGTCGTGTAGGCAGATATTTCCTAGGGCAAGCCCGAGCCCCCGGGCAACTGCCTCCTAGTCCCGTTTCCGCCCCCCGACAGCTCCAGAAATGGGAGGAAAATCCTTCAAAAAACCGGCTTCCGGACTCCACAGAAGCCGGGGACCGCAGGTTTTAATACGGTGTTGATAAGTATCAGACTCGGCCCCCGTTAAGCGATAATCGCAGGGGACGATAGTTTTTAGGAAGCGAGGAACCCCTTCGCCCCTCCCCCAGAAACACCCCACCCGAGCACGCACATGAGCCTCTTCGGAAAGAAAATTCATACCAAAATCACCGTCCTATCCATCTCGCTGGTCGCCCTAGTGGCAACCTTCGGACTCATCCTCACCGTCAGCGCCTGGAAACGCACAAGCCAGCAACGGGACTTCGAAATCCTAGCGAAGCTATCCGAAAACACCGCGACCCTCTACTCCAGCTTGAACAACGCGAAGCACTACACCTCGGCTTACGCGCGATCGAAAGGGCTCTACGACGACCTCAGCCTCTTTAGGACGAACATCTACACCAAGCAGATCGACAGCGTCCGCAAGGAGTTCGCCAGCATCCAACCCCTTCTCGAACAAGTTGGGGAAAGCGTAGGCTCTCAGGATTTCCAGCAAGCCATCCACGAACTACGCGATGCTTCCCGGCTCATCGAAGACGCATTCGCGTATATTGAAGGGCTCCGCAGCTTGGAGGATCGAAAGGTAAGGCCAAATCGCAGCCAGTTCGAAGAAGCCGAGGATAAGATAATCGAGTTCTACTCAATCCTCATCCGCGAAGCGAACCAGCCTGACCTCGTACGCCAGATGGTTTGCATCCAGAGCGCCCTCCGCATGAAGCGTTTCTTCATGCTCTCCCGCGGCACCTTCATGGCCGCCTATTGCAATCGAGGCAACGCAACTCCCTCGGAACGCACCAATGCCCTTTCCTCCTACGACGCCTTCGAAAACCAGACCGGCATCATTCGAAGTTTCGCGAATGGAGAAAACCTTCCCGTCCTGGAGGAGCTTCTACAAAGCGACGCCATCGCCCACTTTAGCGAACTCGCAAAAAATCTCCGCTCCCTCTCCGTCCCGGCTGGCGAGTCGCTTATTATAACGAATACCGACAAGTACGCAGCGAACACCCGCAACTATTATTATAAAGTAGACGACGATTTCCAAAAGGCTCTCAACGCCTTCGCCCGCAACGCCAGCCAGTTCAGCACCCAAGAAAGACAAAAGTCGCAAAGCGCGAGAAACTGGCTCACCAGCCTGATGCTTTTCACTATAATATTTTCGGCAACGATCTCCTATCGGATCGGAAAATCGATCATCGACCCGATCAAGCAGGTCGTAGCGACTCTGAAGGAAAAGTCGGATCGCAGCACTGCTGCCGCGAAAAGCCTAGCCGAAGGCAGCATCAACCTCGCGAACGCATCGAGCCAGGAAGCCGCATCCCTCGAGCAAATCAGCGCCACCATCCTAAGCATTACAAACCTAGTGGAAAACAACGTTCAGCTTATCGACGCAGCCACCCAGTCTTCAGGCAAGACCAGCGACGAAGCCGACTCCGGCCTGGAAGCGATGAAGAACATGAACGAAGCAGTCGCCCTCATCCAGGAGTCCAGCCAAGAGGTAGCTAAAATAATGGAGACGGTGGAAGACATCGCCTCGCAAACCAATATACTCGCCCTCAACGCAGCCGTGGAAGCAGCCCGGGCAGGAGAGCAAGGAGCAGGTTTCGCAGTCGTAGCCGACGAAGTCCGCAACCTCGCCATGCGAAGCTCCGCTGCCGCTCGGGAAACCGCGAGCAAGATCAATGCGGCCCTCGCCAACTCGAACAAAGGCGCCAAGATCAACGACGGCGTAAACCAAAACCTCAACGCGATCGTCGGCACCTCCCACGAATGCCTCAGCTCCGTCGTAGAGATCCAGAACGCGCTGCAACGACAGACCGACTCGATCGCCCAAATCAATACCGCCATTTCCCAACTCAACGGCGTCACCCAAGGCATCGCCGCATCCTCCGAGGAAAACGCCGCCAACGCAGCCGACATACGAGCGCTCGCGAATTCCCTAACCGACACCGTCGGCGTCCTAGAAGAACTCGTAACCGCCGATCCGCACGCCTAGCCACTTATATCGTTATACGATCACCCGCTCTCTATAGCGACCGCCCCACCTTCTCCCAAGGCCCCGTCTTCCAGCCCGAGCAGCCATTCGTCGAATTCGATACAGGCACAAAGAAGCCGCGCCCCTCTTCACAAGGGCACGGCTTCTTAAACATATCAGTTATACAATCAAATACTACGGCGGCCTCAGCGGCGCCTGCTAGCCATTGGCCATCTCGGTTATCTTGATGCCGAAATTGTCCTCCACCACGACCACTTCCCCGTAGGCGATGAGCTTGTCGTTGATATAGAGTCCGACCGGGTCCTTGGCTTCCTGGTTAAGCTGGATCACGGAGCCAGGCACCAGTTCCATGACCTCCCGCATCGGCATGCGGCAAGATCCGAGCTGGACCGTGAGCTTCACGCGCACGTCCATCAATAGGCCGAGGTCCTTTGTTTCTTCTAGCATGTTCATTCTTCAGGCAATTCCTCTTCTACTTTTTTATTAAGTTTCACGCCGACCCGGTTGTTCTCCAAGCCGATCTCTCCAGTAAATTTTATCGTATTCGAAAGTCTAACACGCGTGTTCTTAAGCACGCTCTTGGGGAAGCGGATCACGTCGCCCGGACGCAAGTTCAGCACTTCCTTGGTGGTAAGGCTATCGCCGTCCCACTCCGCTTGCACAGGGATGTCGATCTGGTTGAAGCTCGACTGCCAGCTGCTCTCCGACTGAGCCAAGTCCAAGCCGAGATCCTTCTCCTTGGCCTCGTGCATGCGCTTGATGATCGGCTCCAAGGTGTAGTAAGGCAGGCCGATCTGGATCGTTTCGGAGCAGTCCCCCACTCCCGCTTCCATAGAAAGCACCAGCATGATGGCATCCGCCGGAGACGTCTCCAAGAAACGTCCGTTGCTTTCGTGCCCGATGATAGTGGTATCGAGCTCCTGCTCGGACTTCCACTGGCGGCACCATTCCTCGAGTACGATGCTCACCACGTCGTCGACCAAGTTCGTCTCGATCTCGGTCAGGTAGCGCTCGCCTTGCACGGAGTGCCCCTTGCCCCCGAGCATGCGGTCCACCATGGTGAGAGCCAAGCGCGGGTTGATATCGATAACGCCTACCCCGAAGAGCTGCTCGATCTTGAAGAGCACCACGTGGGCCGGGTTCGGGATCGTCTCCGTGAACTTGCTATAAGTCAGCGTCGAGAGACGGGACATCTTCAGCGAGTATTCCAGACGGAGGAAAATGGAGAGACGAGCCGCGAGGTAGCGGATAAATTCCTCATGGCGGATACGGACGCGACGCAGCTCCACTTCCGTCAGGAAGATCGGGTTGCGGAAGTCGTAAGGCTCGATGCGAGTCCCCTTCGGGGTCTTAACCTTGTTACCTTCGGGATCGTAAATGATCTCCTCCGGTTCCTCCATCGCCTCTTGGATAAGAGCGTCGATGTCGGTTTGGTTTAGCAGTTCGCCTTCTGTCTGGTCGTCGTCAGCCATGTTTTATCGGTATGCAGTTCCTGCTACTGCGTTACGAAGGAGTCGAAATAGATTTCCTCGACGAGCGGCTTGCCGAGGTGGTGGTTGAAGCCTTCGCGCAGCTGGTTGCGCACGATGTTCTTGATCTCGCGCTTCTCGAGATCGGCCAAGGTTAGACCTCCCAAGACGCTGTCCGCATGGTCGCGCAAACGCACCTTCTTCGCTTCGATCAAAGCCACGAAGTCCGGATGCTTGCCGTATACGGTAAACACGGCCTGCACGAATCGCGTTTGGCTGGTACCCAACACATTGGCGATAACCGGCTCGAAGGAGTACTCGAGCTGAGCCCCGGACTCGTCGTACGTGATCGAGAGATCTTCCGCCGTAATCGGAGCGGCCTCCCCTGGTTCGGGAAGCTCGGCCTTGATCATGGGGATGATCATGAACTTGAACATAGCGAAGGAAATCACCGGCATGAGCACGATAACGAGGAGGGCGGGAATCATCCCGCTACCTCCTCCACCTTTCGCGGACTGTTGTGGGGCTTCTGAAGCTGCTTGTTCTTCTGCCATATTATTCAGTCTTCGAGGTTATTACTACTATTTTAGGTTAGGTTACCTAGTTGTTGGTTATCGCTTCAGGTTTACGACTTCCTGAAGAATATCATCGGATACCGTGATGATACGGGATCCCGCCTGGAAACCACGCTGCGTGGTGATCATGTTGGCAAATTCGTTGGTGAGATCCACGTTGGAAAGCTCAAGGGCCCCCTGCTTGATAACACCCAGGCCACTGGTTCCTGCGACCTGCAGGCCTTCGGTGTTCTCTCCATACGGATTCTCCTTCAGACCGGCGGCTCCAAAAGCTGAATACAAATTCTGGCCTTCGCGAATAAGGGCGGTCTTATCGTTGAAGTCTACGAGTTGGATCTGGCCGCGGCTAAAGCTGTCACCGTTGTTCAAGAAGTATACGATCCCTCCCTCGTCATCGATGGAGAAACGGCTGAGTTCCGGCGTTTGCTCGCGAGTGACCGCCGATACGACCGCCTTGGCTTCGTCCAATGATTGCGGGAAAGTCGCCATTATCGATTCAACGGTACCCGCTGCATCGATATTCGCCGCCCAAGACAACTCGCCTCCGGACGATAAATCCGCGAACAAATCTCGAACTGCGTTTCCATCTAGAGTGATGGCGTCATTCGCATCGATGTCCGCACCGTACATAGCATAGAAGAAATCGCTGCTCACCGCCTGTTCGATTTCAGCATCGGTTACGACTCCCGAAAGACTTCCCTGGTCGCTCACGTTCCTTAGAGTCTTCAGATTCGTCACCGCATCCTCCATGAAAGCATGCCAACCAGTGACACCCGTGATTTCAGTCGGAGTATCCAAATCGTCAAAAACGAAAGCGCCCACTCTATGCGGATTCTCAGCATCCGCTCCATATACGACCGAACTCGTATCGATGGTGCCATCACCATTGAGAGTCGCGCTTCCCCAAGTGGTCGAGCCCGATGAGGTTTCACCGATAAGGTGATTCGTATACATCACTGTATTACGCTTCTGACCGCCACTCTGGAACGCTTCATCGTACACTTCAGCATCGCCCACATTATAGTCCAAGCGAATATAATCATATTCGGAAGGGCGGATCGTTCCCGTCTGCGTATCCTCGTTGACGACGAAGTTCATCTTACCGTTTGCGTCTACGTCAACTTCGTAGCCGATAGAACCACCGGTCAAACCTCGCACCCGCATGCCGCCACTGGTCACCAAGTAACCTTGGTCATCGATACGGAAATCGCCGCCACGAGTCGCGTACTGGGTGTTCGTTTTCGGGTCCTCTACGAGGAAGAAACCTTCACCCTGGATAGCGAGGTCGGTCAATTGGTTGGTCGAGGAAAGTCCACCTTGGTGGAACTGGCCCACGATGCCTTCCACCTGCACGCCCAAGCCCACTTGGGACGCCTGCACGTTCGAGCGATCGCCGCTTGCCGGCGACGGAGCGGATTGCTTGAGGACCTGATTGAACGTCTCCGAATACTTGATACGGGAAGACTTGAACGAGACGGTGTTAACATTCGCGATGTTGTTACCGATGACCTCCATCCCTTTCGAGAAACTGTTGAGGGCGCTGATTCCGCTGCTGAGTGCTCCAAATGCCATGATTAATTAGTGAGTTTTAAATTGTTGCTGGTTGGAAAATGAGGGTGATCGAAAATGCTGCCTAGTCGGAGCTCTGCTCGCCGACGAAGGGTTCGGTAATTGTCTGGGCCGCCTGGGTGATCGCATCCGCTACCGCTTGAGCGATATCGCTGGATACCTGCTTGGAAGAGCTGACCGCGCCAGTGTCTCCACCGCCGGGAGCGACTCGGAAGATATTGTCGACGCTACGCCCGTTGGTGTTGCTACCGTCTAGAAATACAATGGTCTCGCCGTTCTGGCGCTCCACCGAAGTGACCATGCCCTCCTCGCCGGTTGAGAGGCTCACTGTCTTGCCGATGTAGCCGTGGGCAGAAGCGAACTGCTGCACCTGGCTCATCTTGTCGAAGCTCTTGGTCATTTCAGAAGTCATCTCGAGCTGGCTGAAGCTCGCCATCTGAGCGATAAAGGCCGTGTCTTCCATGGGCTCGAGCGGGTCTTGCGACGCGAGCTGAGTCGTAAGCAACTTGAAGAATTCGTCCTGTCCGAGGGCCTGTTGTTCAACACGGTCCTGTCCCGAGCTGCCCGAGCTCGTCGTCGTGACTCCGTCAAGAGTCTGTGCTGTACTGCCTATTGCGTCTACTGGCATTGGGTTGGGTCAATATGGAGGTTCTTGTTGTTCGCGTACGTTTTTGACTGACCTCTTCTAAGCAACAGCGATGCCAACTTCCCACAAACACACGCAACCCACTATTTATCAGCATCTTAAAATGTAACATTTATTCCCGCTAATCCCTTTTTCCCACAGCGGCAAGAACTGCCCAGAAGGAGGGAAAAGCGTGCCTGCGGCACCCGTAGCGCGGAGCTTCAGCCCGCGACCGCAGAGAACAGATCAACGACCGCTACGGCGCGCCGCCCCCGCTCAGAAAAGAAGAAACGGGGACCCCGCATGGGATCCCCGTTCCAGTCTCGAACAATGTACGCGTGTTCGAAAAGTTATGTTGTCGGCTAAGCGTAGGTCTTGAGCTCCTTGTCGGAAATGACTTCCGCCGCTTGCTCGGTTCCCCGTTCGCGGGTTTCGCCTTGCTCGGAGGTCCCGCTGGAGAAACCGCGAGCGCCGGAATTCTGTCCGGCTCCACGACCGCGTCCCTCGCCCATACGTCCTTCGCCCTGGCGTTCCTGCTTGGAGGCAAACTCGCTGAAGTTTTCGAAGGAGGAGTCCTTGCCAGATTCGGAATTCTGGAAATGCGGCGTGGCGAGCTTCACTCCCTTTTGATTCCAATCGTTGGCCAACTCTCCCCAATTCGCCTTGATGGCGCCTTCGAGTCCGACCACATCGGTCTGCATGGAGGTGGCTACCTTTCCGCCTTCCATGGAAATGCTGAGCTTGAGGCTGCCGCCCCCTTCGAAGTTGATCTTCAAGTTCATCGCTCCGCTCTTGTCGGTGACGAGGCGATCGATGCTCTTGGTCAAGGTAGCGACCACTTCCTTCACCTCGGCTGCGGTCTTGCTGACGTAAGAGGTTTGGCGAGCCTTGCTGGCCGCTTCGGAACGGCGGTTCGCGGCAGCTTCTACCTTGGCATCGAAGGATTGCCCTCCGTCCAACGGCTTTTCGCTCCCCTTGCTCGTGGAAGCCTGCTTCAAGGCCGCGCCGAAATCTTGCTTGGCGGCGGGATCGCCCTCCGAGTTTTGAGAGTTTCCGCGTTGGGAATTCTGGGCAGCGGGACCGCTAGCCAAGCCTTGTCCACCCGAGACGCCCGTCACACCTGCCGGAGCGGGAGCGTTGGTCGCGTTCGAGCCCGCCTTCGCTTGGGCAGCGACAGGTTGGCTTCGATTAGCAGCCGCTACGGCCGACTCGCGAGCGAATTGGTTGGCATTCGCTTTGGCGGCTGCGGCGCCCTGAGCCAGCTTCGCGTCGAAACCAGCCCCTTCCTGAGCTCCGCTGCGAGCGGGATTGGCGTTCTCGTTAGCCGCCTTGGCTGTGGCGGCGCGTTGCTGGGCGCCCAGGCTTTGATCGCGCTTGGAAGCGTCCGTCGCGGCAACATCCTTCGCTTCAGCGTTTGCAGCTTCCAGCGTACGAGACGCGCCCAGGTCTCCCATAGGAGCTGACTTAGGCGATGCATCGGCGGCTGACTGGGCTGCTGAAGACGCCGACGCTTGCTGGGAAACGGTCGCCGGCGCAGGAGCCGCGGTCTTAGCGGCGGCCTTCGACAGCCCTTCCGCCACGGCTTCCTTTGCCTTCGCTAAGTCGAAGCCAAGACTATCTTTCGCTGCGGCCGCGTCCTTAGCAGGAGCGCCCTGCTCCTTGCTCAAAATCTGCGTTTCGGAAGCCGACTTGGCAACCGGAGCCTCAGTGGCGGCGGGAGCCATCGGCTTTTCCGGCTTAGGCGCCGACTCGGCTAAAGGCAGCTGAGCTTTCTCGCCTTCCGGCTTCGCGACTTGCATAGGCTTCGTCGCAGGCGCGGGATTCACTGGCGTCTGCTCCTTCACCTCGCCGCTCTGGGCCGGCGCAGGCGTTGCAGCGGAATTGCCTGCCACGGGAGACTGGGCAACTGCTTGGCCCTTCGCTTGGGACTGAGCTGCTGCCTGCGTAGTTGCGGCAGCGCTACTCGCTTGAGTTTGAGTAGCGGTTGCCTGCTGGCTAACGGCTACTGGGGTGGCAGGAGTCTGAAGCGTTGCTGGGGTTGAAGATAGATTCGCAGACGACTCCGTGGTTGCTTGAGCCACCGACGCGGTGATATTTTGCTGAACCGCAGCCGCTGCCACCGTTTCAGCGATCACCGGCGATGGCGTGACCAGAGGAGGAGGAGCGACGGGAGCTGAGCCAGCAGTCCCCTTCCGAGCGAGCTTGGCCGCGCTCGCATCGAGGGCCTTACCCTTGTTCGAGGCGGCATCCTCTTCGGACAGGTCCTCGACTGCCACCTTCGCCTTTTCAGGCGCTTCGGAAACTTGCGGCCGTTCCTGAGCGACTTCCTTTTGAGTGTAGTCAGCTTTCGCCTTCGGAGCGTCGAAGGAGGAAGCGGGCTCCATTTCGTTGCGATTCGTATCCGCTGCAGCGCGGGAAGTCGCCACCGATCCAAAGGTGTTCCCGCCAAACGCCGCGCCGCCGAAGCTGCCGAAGCGACGACCGGAGAAACCGCTGGAGGTATCAAAACTTTGTTCGCCACCCGAAGCTCGAGCGGAGCTCGATTCGGAGCTTTCTTCCTGTTCGCCCTGCTCGTCGAGCATGGCCGATCCAGACTTGTCTGAACCAAAAAGCTTCTGGGCGCCATTGATGGCTTTTTCCCAAAGGCTGTTAAGGGGGCGATCCTTGCCTCCGGTAGAGCTTCCTTGCATGGACGTCCAAGTACCAAAGTTGGCGGACGTCGATTCGACTTCGCGTATCGCTGGTTTAGATACGCTGGTAGGCTCTATTGGCATGATTATCTTTGTGCTAAGTTATCCTTCGAAGTGTCCGTGAAGAGACGGAGCATATCGGAGATTTTGGCAGCGCGGCGCACCTGCTCCGCAATCCCGCCGTTCGCAGTAGCCATCTCTTGGAGGACAGCTCCCACAGTGTCGGATTTCATGAAAAAGAGGATCTTGACGACGGTTGCGTCGTCGAGGTCGCGAAAGATATTTACGGTAGCGTCCGGAGTCAGCGTCGCATAGACCTTGGCCAAGCGCTTGAGGTTTTCCACCTCGTCCGCCTCGAGCCTTACGACCCCCTCCAAGAGGTTCTCGCGCATGAGCTCCACCTCTTTTTTGATTTCCTCGATCTCAGCCCGGTCCGAACCGAGGCGAGCTTCGTAAGCGTTGAGCTCCTCTTCCCGCGCATCCAACATCATGATACGCTTGTGCAGCTCCCGCTCGAGCTGCGAAATGTATTCGGAGGCGAAGCCCCACTCGAAGGGCTTAGGCTCCTCGCGCTTGACCACGAGGGCGGTTGCCTGCGGCTCCGGAAAGAGTTCCGTCCAGTACATCTTCAAGGCTACGAATTGCGTCCCTACCATCAGGACGAGGGCAAGCAGCGCGATTACCAGTGGTTTGGATAGCATTTGCATAACGACTAGATAGCGCTCCTCCGCGCGTTATAAATGTCTTCGATCTCGGTTGCTTCCTGCTTTTCAACCTCAGCAGTGTATTCCTTGAAGCGCTTTTCCTTCAGGTTGGTCACGATCTTGCGGTTACGGGTCGCTTCCTGCAGCGCTTGCATGGCCTTGGAGCGACGCTCCTGGGCCTTTTGCATCAACTTGCGGGCTTCGTCCGCCTGCCGCTTCAAGTCGGCCACCTGATGGGACAAGCCCATGCGATCCATAGGCGAAAAGCGTCGACCGCTCTGTCCATCCCAGGACGCGTAGGTCCCGGTCACCGAGTCTTCGAGTTTCGCGATGTGCTGGTTGATCCGCTCGACCTGGGCGTTGACTTCCGAAAGAGCATTGCGGGCGTTTTGCTCGTCGCGTTCCCTAAGCGCGAGCAGCGGGTCTAAGTTGAAGCTAAATTTTTTCATCGGATCAGAGCAGAGAGTTTCTGGTAACTTTCTTCCCGAGGGACGTTCTCGGTGTACCCTTGTTTCAAGTAGTTCATCACGCGCTCGTTGGCGATGATGGCGGCATCGATCCTCTGGTTGGTACCTCGCACGTAGGCGCCAAGATTTACGATGTCCTCATTCTTTCGATACAGAGCGAGGTAGTCGCGAGCGAGTCCCGCAGTGGCGAGTTCCTCTTCGCTGGAAATGTCGTTTCTCAAACGGCTGATGCTTTCGAGCACGTCGATGGCAGGGAAATGGTTCGCCGTAGCCAGCTGGCGCGAAAGCACGATGTGCCCGTCGAGGATACCGCGCACGGTGTCGGCAATCGGCTCGTTCAAGTCGTCGCCTTCCACCAAGACGGTGTAGAAAGCGGTGATCGAGCCCTTGTCGGAGTTTCCGGTGCGCTCGAGCAAACGAGGCAACATGGAAAAGACGGATGGCGTGTAGCCGCGGCTGGCAGGCGGTTCTCCCACAGCCAAGCCGACCTCGCGCTGAGCCATCGCATAGCGCGTAACGGAGTCCATCAGGAAGAGGACTTTTTTGCCGGCATCGCGGAAGTTCTCGGCGATGCTCGTCGCCATGTTCGCCGCCCGCAAACGCATCGGCGCCGACTGGTCGGAGGTCGCCACTACCACCACCGTGCGAGCCATGCCTTCCGGACCGAGATCCTTCTCGATGAATTCGCGCAACTCGCGACCACGCTCACCCACGAGGGCGATCACGTTGACGTCCGCCTTGGAACCGCGAGCCAGCATGCCGAGCAAGGTCGACTTGCCCACGCCGGAGCCTGCGAACACGCCCATGCGCTGCCCCTCCCCTACCGGAGAAAAGAGGTCGATCGCCTTCACCCCCGTGTTGAAGGGTTCCGAAATGCGACGACGCAAAAGTGGATTCGGGATCTTGCCGGTCTGCGAACTGGGCGTCTGGTAGTGCATCGGGCCGATTCCGTCGATCGGACGCCCTAGGCCATCCACCACGCGACCGAGCACTTCGTTGCCAGCAGGGACTTTGTTGAAGCCGCTGCTCAGCTTCACGTCGCAGCCCGGGTGCACGCCCGCGACATCGCCCAAAGGCATCAGCAAAATACGTTGTTCGCGGAAGCCGACGACCTCCGCATAAACCTTGACCGAAGTTCCCGGCGAAGTGATTTCGCAAACCTCGCCCAAGCTCGCCTGCGGTCCTTCGGACTCGACGATCAAACCAGTCACCTGGGCAACCTTGCCGAGGTGGCTAAGCGTATCCAAAGCGCCAACACGAGCTCCGATATCGGAGGCCCAATCTGGAAGCAAGCGGTTCATGAGGGACGCAAGCTCTCCCCTAGCTTTTGAAGTTTATTGGAAAGCGTTCCATCGATCTTGCCGAAACGGCTGGAGAGGACGCAATCGCCTCGACGCAGCATGTCGTCCGGCACGAACTCGAGCCCCGGGTGCTTGGCTCTCAGGTCGGAGTCGAGCTCGGACAAGAGCGCGATATCCGCCGAGTGCAGGCGTACCTGCATGCGCTCGTCTTCGAGCCCCGCTTCCTTAACCACGCCTTCCACGACCGCTTCCACCGCTTCGGCCGGCATCTCGAAGCCGCCCAGCGTTTGCTTAACGCATTCGTAAGTGAGCGTCATGAGCGCTTCGCGGGCTTCGCCGACGATGGTGGCGAACTTGTTTTCCAACTGCGAGAAGGTGCCTTCCCGCAAGGAATTGATCTCGGAACGAAAATCGATGATCTGCTGATTGTACTGGGAGCTCGCATCCTCGTATCCGGTCTTATAGGACGCGTCCACCTCTTGCTTGTGGGCCTGGCTATCCACACGCGGCATGCCGTCGTAGGCAACCGAGAGGGATACCAGCTTATCCTCGAGTACGAGGCGATGTTGCTTAGACTGTTTGGCCGCCACCATCGAGTGAGATCTCCTCTTGTTCTTCGAGTCTGCGCACCACTTGGATAACGCGTTCCTGAGCTGCTTCCACTTCGGTCAGCTTGACTGGGCCCATCATTTCGAGCTCTTCCTTCAAGGTCTCCGCAGCCCGCTTCGATACCGCCTCCATGACGGAGTCGCGCAGCGATTCGGTCGCGGACTTGAGCGCGATGATAAGGTCGCCGGAATCCACCTCGCGCATGATGCGCTGCAAGTCTGGGAGCTCGAGGCGAGACAGGTCCTCGAAGCTGAACATCTTCTTGCGAATCTCGGCCCCGAGAGATGGGTTGCGCTCTTCGATATTGGTAAGGATAGACTTGCTGTCCTCCTTCTCGAGCGTGTTGAGCAAATCCGCCACCATACGAATGCCGCCGCTCTTGTTGAGCGTGGTCTTCTGCTTCGTATCCAAATTCTTAGAGAGAGCGTTGGCTACCTTGTTGATCAATTCCAAGGACGTTGGCTCCATGATGCCAAGGCGCTCGATCACTTCCTCGCGCACTTCGTGATTGAACATGCCGAGAATCGGGCCGGCCTTGTCTCGTTCCAGATAGGAAAGCACGAAGGCGATGGTCTGAGCCTGTTCGGTCTTGATCATATTAAAGATCTGACGCGGCTCCATCTGCTCGATCTCCTTGATAACCTCCGCCGAGTTGCTGGTCGGCGCGATACGCTCCAAGATGCTGGTCGCCTTAAAGTCGCCCTTGGCGATCTCGAGGGCGCGGCGCGTGTAGAGCGGGCCGCCCAGCAAGGAGCCGTAGCTCGAGAGAATGAAGCTCGAAAACTCCTCGACCGCGGCCTTTTGCAGGTCGGTCTCGATCGCGGAGATATTGGTCATCTCCTTACAGATGATCTCGATGGATTCGTCGTCGAACTCCTTGAGGACATGGGCAGCGGCTTCCGGACCGATCACCACCAGAAAGGTGGCGAGGCGTTGCACGCGTGAAAGGCTTTTGTAATCAGCAGACATAGGAACTACTTCTTATTGACTTCCTCTCCAATCCATTCGCGCAGCGATACGCCGATGTTGGCGGGCTTCTGGCGAATGAGTTCGTTAAGCATCTCTGGGGTAACCACGCTGGTGTCTTCCATCTTGCGGGTCTCAAGCATTTGATCGGGCTGCAGCACCTCGATAGAAATCTTCTCGGGCTTGTAGCGCTTGAGCATCTGCATGAAGAAGAGAATAACTCCTAAACCGAGCAGCGCTCCCACGCCGTTCTTGCCCATTTCGAAATAGCGCTGGAAGTTCGCTTCCTCCTTCAGCAGCTCGCCGTGATCCTCGAAAGGATCCGCCGCGAAGGCCATTTCCTTTACGGTGACAAAGTCGCTTGCCTGCTGCCCGGGGGCGAGTTGGATGCCTAGAGCGGTCAGAACGATGTCGGTCAATTCCTGGAGCTCTTCCGGGCTACGGGTTACGAAATCCATCTTGCCGCCGACGTCCTGCATCCGCTTCGCAACTACAAGGGAAGCGGTCAAGCGCTTGATCGAACCGGGGCTTTGCACGCTGCTAACCACGCGCTCGTTGATCTCGTAGTTTTCGGTGCGGGTCTTGTTCTTGTCCTCGCGCTCCTTAATCGTCGAAAACGAGCCACCAGCGCCGCCTGTCCCTGGGGTGTTGGCAGTGATCCCCGCAGCGGTCGTAGAACCGTCGCCCGAAGTCTCGCGCTCGATCTGGGAGTCGTCATCCGTAATGAGCGAGCGAGCCACTTGGCTCTCGGGATCGAATATCTTTTCCGTGGTCTGCACCGAGGCGGTATCGATATCGACCGCGACCCGTACTTCGGACTGGTTGGGCCCCAACACCCGATCGAGCATGGACTGAACCTTGTTCGTGAAGTAGCTCTCCATCGACTTGCGGTACTTCATGACATCGCTGCTCATGCCGCCACCCAGTCCGTCGCTGCGTAGTTCCTCGCTCAATACAGTGCCCATGCTGTCGACGACAACCACGTCATTGACGTTGAGGCGCTGGATGGCGTTGGCCACGAGGTGGCGAATGGAATTTACGGTGCTCGTGGTCAAGCCGCCGCCGTCTACGAAAACCGAAGCGGTCGGACGGTCCTGGCCTTCGCTACGGGAAAGCAAACGATTCTCCGGCATGACCACCATGACGCGGGCGGACTCGATACCGTCAAACTGGGAGATGGTACGGGAGAGCTCTCCCTGAACGGCGCGAAGGAAATTGGTACGTTGCACGAAATCGCTGATGCCGAAGCTACCTTCGTCGAAAAGCTCGAAGCCCGGGCCGCTTCCGCCAGCGGGGATGCCCTCGGTCGCGAGCTCCATGCGGAGGCGATGCACTTGGGAAGATTCCACGTAGATGGAGTTGCCTCCAGCTCCGGTCTCGAACTTGATTCCCTTTTGCTCGAGCTTGGCCACGATCTTGCCCGCCTCCTCAGGCGAAAGCTTACCGTAGAGCAGCTGCAGGTCCGGCTGGGCCGCCCAGATCATCATGCCGATCATGGCGAGGACTACCAGGCCGGAAGCAAGGATGAGCGAGATGCGTTGGTTGGCTCCCAACGACTGCCAGATTTCTTTAAATTGTTTTCCCATAGTAGTTAATCTCTATCGTATTTGTAGCTTAACTACACTGGCATCTTCATCAGTTCCTGATAGGACTGAACGAGTTTGTTGCGAACTTCGACCATCATGTTGAAGGCGACTCCTGCCTCCTGGCTGGCGATCATGGCTTGGTGAACGTTGTCGGCTTCGCCGAGTAGAACCCTGTTTGACTCCGCTACCGCGACCTTGTGCTTGGCATCCACCTCGCCCACGAACTTGCCGACAATGCCTTCGAAGGACTTTGCCTCGGAAGTCCGATTGAGGGATTCGGTTGGATTGGGAAACTCAACGCTTTGCAGCTTCTTTTGATGCTCTAGCTGGTTGGTTTTGAAAAGCTGTTGCGCTGCTAGATTGGATACGGAGTCTATCATGTGGAGTGGGCGCTATCGGTATAGGAAAGTGGTATTCGGAAAATGATTACTAGTGCTTGCCGATCTTCAGAGCTTGCTGAGCCATTTGCTTGGAAGTGCGGACAACTTGCAGGTTCGCTTCGTAAGAGCGGGAGGCGGAAATCAGATCAACCATCTCATGAGTCAGGTTTACGTTCGGCAGACGAACCATGCCTTTATCGTCGGCGTCGGGATGGCCGGGATTGAAGACGAGCGGCCCGGCGGTCTCGTCGGTGACGATGTTGCGGACGTTAACGCCCTGAGCCGTTTGCATCTGTCCGTTCTGGTCGCGACCGAGCTCCAAGAGCTTCGCTTCGAACTGAACCGTCTGGCGCTGGTAGGGCTTTCCGTCCGCTCCACGGGTGGTGTGGGCGTTGGCGATATTTTGCCCAATGATGTCCATGCGAAGCTTCTCTGCCTGCAGGGCAGAAGAAGTTGAGTCGATTCCTGGCATTAAGTTCATAGCGCGTATCTATCTAAGAGAGGTGATCGTTTAGATTCTGCCGGAAATGGCGGTCTGCAGACGGTTGAGCGAAGTAGAGGTATAGGTCGCGAGAAATTCGTACTGGATGGCGTTCTTCTGCATAGCGAGCAGCTCCTGGTCGATCTGCACGTTGTTTCCGTCCGCTCGCTGGTTCGGCGAGTTCAGGTCCTGCACAGTGCGGAACTCGAGGTCGCGGATCCCCTGCACGTCGTTCGACGCGGCCGCCCGCTTCAGCTGGGCATCGAAACTGGTCTCGATGTCCATGCGCTTGTAGCCCGGGGTCTCCACGTTCGCCAGGTTCGAGGCGATCGCGTTCTGCTTTGCGTGGGATACGTCCAACAGCTTTTTAGCTAGGACATAATTTTCGCGCTGCATCAGATCATCAATCATGCCTCGCACTAAGCAAAGCCTATGCCCACACGAAAAATTGAAAGGCTTAGCAATTCACAATCAACGACTTAAAATTTAGAATAAGTTCTAAAGCCGAAGCGAAATCAGCCGAGGGCAGAAATTGCCTAGGCCTCGAATTCCCAGTTTCCAGCGTGCTCGAGCGTGAAGCTTTCGCCGGACTCGGGAAACACTTCCGTACGCTCGGCGACGCGATTAGCCGACCAAACGTAAGGGCATTGCTTGGCGAAGGGAGGCACGCTCGGCATCGAAATCTCCTGCTGGGCAGGCCCCGACTCCGCGCCTGAGAGGGCCCCGGAAAGGTCCATACCATCCTCGCCGCAACCGCCGCCGGCTCCGGCCAACGCCAGCAAGCTCGGCCCCAAATCCACTAGGCTCATGAGCAAGCCCTCGTCCACGCCGCGCCGGCCGCAACCGGAAATCAGCAAGGGCACCCGCACCGCCTCCTCGTGGGGCCAGCCCTTGCGAAACTTGCCGTCCACCCCGTGCATATCTCCATGCACGGAACTGAAAGCGAAGAGCCCGCCCTCCAAAGCGCCCGCTCGTTCCAAACGCCCGATAGCCCGATCGGTCGCCTCGATGTGAGCGTAGTAACCTGCCAGCTCGCGACGGGCCGTAGCCCTGTCCTCCGGGTCTTCCGTCGTGCCCGCCAGCAGGCGCAGCGCTTCCGGACTCGGGGCCGTGATTCCCGAGGCGTCCGCGGCATAGGGCGGATGGGGAGCATCCAAGCTCAAGACCGCGAAAAGCGGCCGCTGCGAATTCCGCTCCTCTCGAAACCGCAGAAAGCGCTCTACCAGCACGTCGCTTTGGTAGCCTTCGAATCGAGTCGGCTCCGGCAATTCGCTTCCATGCAAAAGAGGATCGTTCAACAAAAAGCCGGACTCGAAGCCCTCCCAATAGCCGAAACCGCCGCGCCGTTCCTTCGGCACCACCACCCGAGCATGGGGCTCGCCCACCACCGGATCCGCCGGGTTCCGCTCGAAGAGCTGCCACTTGCCGAAAAACGCCGTATCGTAGCCCGCCTCGCCAAAGGCATGGGCCAAGGTGCGGGCATCGGCGGGCAAGGTATCGTAATAATCTCTCAAGCCGTTCGCCGGAGAGCGCGTTCCAGTCAAAAACGCGGCCCGGGCAAAAACGCCGAACGGGTGCGGCGTCACCGCCTGCTTTACCCAGAGCGAGCGGGCAGCCAATCGATCGAGGCAGGGCGTGCGAGCATTGGGGTCGCCGGCAAAGCCGAAGGCGGAAGCCCGCCATTGCGAGGTCAGGACGACCAAGACGTCGGGCCGATTCGAACGGGTTTGGGACTGCTCAAGCGGCATGCCTTCATTCCTGAGCAGGCGCCCACGCTTTGCCAGTCGGAAACGCGGCCCGGGCAAATTTCGACGGTTGTCCGAATCTCGCTCGCCTGCCCTGCCCAATTCCCTTTCATAGGCCGGCATCCATGCTGGCACGACTCAAATGGCTCACCTTCCTTTCGCTCGACGCTCCCCTCGTCGCCGTCAGCTGGCAGGCCCTCTTCGCGAGGGAACACGGAACTCGCTTGTCCTGGCACCATTCGCTCATCGTATTCCTGTCGGTCTGGCTCGGATACGCGGCCGACCGCTGGTGCGACAACCTGAAGCGAGACCGCCCCGCGAGCGAGCAGCACCGCTTCTACGCCTTGCACAGCCGCCAGATCCTCGCGGTTTGGCTCGGCGTCCTCGTCACGGCCGTAAGCCTCGCCTTCGCCTGCCTCACCGCGCCAGAGCTGGCCCACGGCTTCGTCCTGGTGGGACTCTCGCTCGCCTACACCCTCTTCGCCCAAAAAGGACGGAAGCTCAAACACTACCCCTTGCTCAAGGCCATCTTTACCGCGCTGCTGGTGCTCGCCAGCTCCCTGCTCTTCATCCCGATCGACTCCATCCCTTACCTCGCGAGAGCTTGCGTTTGGCTCCTCTTCTCCAGCAACTGCCTTTACATCCGCTCCTGGACGCACGCCGGCGAAACGAACGCAGCATTCCAAGCCACCCTCTTCGCAACCGCCGTCGCGACGCTAGCCGTATTCACGCTTTGGACACGCGACTCCTCCGTGGCTGCCGCAAGCCTCCTGGCCCAAGGCGCGATTCTGCTCCTGCATCTTTTTCGCCACCGAATCGACTCCGCGACCCTGCGCACGGCCGCCGACCTTTGCCTGCTCAGCCCCTGGCCCATCCTATTCCTTCTGTGAACGGCTTCGACTCGCTCGCTAGAATTTACGAACCGCTGGAGCGGCTCAGCTTCGCGGGGCGGCTCCAGGAGATTCGCCGCTTCTGCCTGCCCTATCTCAGCAACTGCAAACGCGGCCTGCTCATCGGCGACGGCGACGGTCGTTTCTCCTCCGAACTGCTACAGCATAACACAGGAATCGAAATAGACAGCGTCGACATCAGCCCCCGCATGCTCGAAGTCGCTCGCAGGCGGGCTGGCGTACGCAGCGATCGACTGCGATCTCACGCCTGCGACGCTCTCGACCACCCGTATCCAACGAACGCCTACGACTTTGTGGGGCTGCACTTCTGCCTCGATTGCTTTTCCCAAGATGCCATCGACAGACTGCTGCCCCAGCTCGAAGCCAGCCTCAGGCCCGGCGGACTGCTTGCCTACAGCGACTTCCAGGCAAACACCCCCTGGCAAACTCGCGTGGTCCAACTGCTCTACCTTTGCTTCCGGCTCAGCGCCGGACTGACAACCCGCCGGCTTCCAGCAGTAAGCTGGAGCGACGACTTCGAGCCAGTCGCCCGCAAGGAATGCTTGCGCGGGCTCGTATTCAGCCAAGTCCTACGAAAAGGATAGCCGCCTCTTCGAGCCGGCGACGTCGCTACTGCAACGGTCTCGGAAATCCGTTCAGCGTGCCGTTGAGCAGTCGGAGCGTTTTCTGGAGTTCGCCCGTATCCAGCCGCCCGCTCAAATCCAAAGTGGCTACCGGTACGAAATTATTCACCAAGGCGCAGTAGCGTCGATTCACCATCACGCCCAACAGTTCGCCTGTCTTGGACAGGACCAAATCGCCGGTCGAAGGCGAAAATTCGCCGAAGATCGAACTGAAAATTTTGGTCTGCATCTTCACGAAACCTGGCGTATCCGCATCGAGCTTAAACTCGACCTCGCCATAGTAGTCACCTTGACGATTCACCAAAACCGCTTCCGCAAATTTGAATGGCTCGATCGCAGTCAAGTACGGTTTGCCGCCGAGACGAGCCGCCTCCTCTTGGCTCAAGGGAATCACGACGATGCGGGGATCGAGGGCGAGGAACTGCATCAAATCCGAACTCACCTTTTCCCCTTGTCGGCCTAGAACCAGCTTCATTTGGCGAACCGTATCGGCCACCGTCCTCAAGCCAAAGGGAAGGCTTTCCAAGTGGGCGATGGCATAGATGTTCGTTCCGTCGCTCACCAAAACCGTGGAGGTGGACTCTTCCGTATTCACGTAACGGTTACGGAAAAGCTCGACCGCAGAAAAGTCAGCTCGAATCTGGTTGTTCTTAAAGTCACTGAATAACTGATTAGCATTGATCTCGAAACTGGACCGCAACTCCTGCCGTAGGTCCTGAGAGCTCGCAGCCAATTCGCTCACGCCTTGAGCCAGCACGGAAGATTGCTCCTGCAGCTTCAGGCGCTCCTCGCGCTCGGCAACCACTTCGTTCTTCAAGCTGCTAACGGAGTTTTGCAAGAAGCTGTTCTCCTGCTCCTTCATGCGTACCTGCACGTCGAGCTCCTGCACCTTTTGTTGAGTCGCGGCGAGCTCGCGATTCCTCTTCTCCAAGGCCGCTTCCTTGGCGGCGATGTCTGCGAGCTTCTTTTCGAGCTCCTCCTGCAGCATGCGGGACTGGGCCTGGTTCTCCAAAGCTTCCTTCTGCGTTTCGGCGAGCTTCTGGCTCACGCTGCTAAACTCGTTGCGCACCGAGGAAACCTGGTTCTCCAGCTCTTGGGTTTCTTGCTCCAGCTTGGCCCGAGCTGCGGCGAGCTCACGTTCGCGTCGCTCGGCTTCGGTAAGCGTTTCCTCCAAGTTTTGGATACGCTCCTGACGCTCCGCAAGCTCCTGCTCGCGCTTGGCCAGCGCCTCAGCCTTCGCTTCCAAGTCCTCCGTCAACTCGTTGCGTTCGGCCTGCTCTTCCTCGAGCGAATACTTCAAGGTGTCGAGCAGGTCCTGCTCCATCATGGCCATGGCCGAAACGTTCACGCTTTCCGCCTCCGAGCTCGGCGCTTCGGAGGGAGGCGGCGCTTCCTCTTCCGTCTTCCACATGGAAAGGATGGTCAGCAGCAGGAAGTCGCAGAGTATGAGTAGTAAGGTCTTGTTCATCGCGTTCGCGGTTGGGCGCGTTTACGACTTTTGCGAGAGGCTCACGATCTGCTCCTCGCTAGCCATGATGAGCTTGGTCTTGTAGGGGCGTACCAGCCGTATCTTGACGATGGCTACGCAGAGAATGCCAAACAGGTTGGAAGAATAGGCAGCCAGCAGGTTGTGGTCGACGAGGTTGATCACCTGCATGACGAGGGCGATACAGGTGCCCGCGATGCCGACGTAGAGGCCGCTGTCGAAGAGGTTTTCCTCGTTCTCCATGAGCTTGAGCTTAACGAGCGGATCGAGTTCGCGCTTTTCGATCTCGCGCACCTTAAGCATGCAAATGAGGAAGACCAATGCCTGGAGCAGGAAGAAGAAGGCGATGGAGAGTAAGGTTGCTGGTTGCATAGATGTGGTAGACGTAGTTTCGACTATTTGAATTTCGCCGGCGACCTGGGTCAGGACGGGCATGACAAAGCTGAAGTTATAACCTTCGAAGGAACCGGAGGCCGAGAGGTAGGGCTCGCTCAAGACGGCGAAGATCAGCACCGAAGCGGTCGCCCCGAAGAATCGCTGCGTGAAGGCGAGCGCCGGCGAAACGGTTTCCCGGTAAAAGCGGCCAAACAGGCTGACTCCCCATAGCGCCACGAAGGAGCCGATGAAAAACGAACTGTACTTGATCCCCAAGGACAGCTGCGGGTTCCGCAAGCTGAAGGGGGAAAGCGCGACTTGGATCTTGGAAACCACGGATCCCGAATCTTCGAGGGCTTCGTCTTCGATCGGCAGCTGCTCCCGCAACGCGAGCTCGTAGCCTTCCACGCCCGTCCCGAGCGCAGACTGCAGGCGCTCGAAGCCGAGATCGCCAAAGTCCTCCAAATAGGAAAAAAGGTCGCCGAGTTCCGGAGCATTGAGGCTCATGGCAAAAACGAGAGCCTTCTGCCCGCTCTTGCGGTGGAGCAGGAATCGCAAGCGCTTGAGGGCGTCCGCTGACTCCAGCTTGGCGAAGGCTTCCTTGAGCTGCCCCCAGTCGAAGGCGCGCATCAGCGAAAGCGAATCGAGATAGAAATCCTCCAGCGAGCCGATGCTTCCCGTGGCCTTGGCGTCCAGGATTAGCCCTCGCAACTCGCTGCGCAGCGAATCGGTGAAATGGTCTCCCTGCGCCAAAAGGCCCAGTCCGAGGAGGGTCACTTCCAAGGGTCGCCCAGAGGTGCTGGAAACCGGAAACAAGCGGCGATAGGTCGTAAACTCGCCGGTCGCCAAGAGGTCTTTAACCAGCGGGTTCTTGGAATTCCCCAGCAAGTTAGCTACCGAGGAACGGCAGGGCTTCGCCAACAAAATGCCTAGCACGCCGGGCTCGGAAGAATAGGAATCCAGCGGAATGTCCTTCAAGGCCGCCTCCAGAAACGGATCCCACGCCCCCCAGCGAGCCAGTTGCGGATTCGCCTCCAGCTCCATGCTTACTTGGGAAAGCAGCAGCGACGCCTTGGCCTCTCCCAGCTCCTGCGAAGCCTCCGCCACGAGGCGGGCCGCCCCGAAATTGCCATCCAGCAGAAGGTCGCGTCCTCGCTCCGACAGGCTCTCCCCCGACTGGCCCGCTTCCCTCACCACCCCGAAGGGCACCGACTTGAAGCGGGATGGGACCACCCAACCGACGCCAATAATCAACACGCCCAGCAACAGCAGCAAACTGCCGGCGAGAGCGTGCGAACGGAAAGGTTTGGAGGGATTCGACATCAGCTAAGGGGCGCGAAGAAAGAAATTGATCTAGATTTGGCCTAAGTGTTGGTTAGGTCAAAAACGAAGACCTATGCTACTACAAATAGTTCAATACGGAGATAAAGTGCTGCACCAAGCGGGCGAGCCAATTACGGAGTTCGACGAAGAGCTGCGCACCCTCTTCCAGGATATGGTGGACACGATGTACGAAGCAGAGGGCATCGGACTCGCCGCCCAACAGGTCGGACTCGCCAAGCAATTCTGCGTGGTGGACCTCACTGGCTGCGATCCGGATTTCGAATACACGCTCGACGGAGGCAAGCCTCCCCTCGACCTCTTCATGCCCATCGGCATGTGCAATCCCAAGGTGGAGATCATCAAGTCAGAGCCGCTCGTCTACGAAGAAGGCTGCCTCTCCTTTCCCAATATCCGCGGCGACGTGGAACGCATCGAGTCGATCCGTTGCGAGTACCAGGACATCGAAGGCAACCCGCACGTGATCGAAGCCGACGGACTCCTCGGGCGCTGCATCCAACACGAAGTCGACCACCTCAACGGTATCCTCTTCACCGATCGCATGAAGAAAAAGGTCCTCAAAAAGATCCAACTCCCCGTAAACGCCCTGAAAGCGAAAACGCTCCAACGCCTGAAGCGGCGCGGAGCGTAGAAAAAGTACAGCGAGTTCGGGAATCGAGCGACCCGATCGCGCAGGGCCAGGCAAGATAGGATCCTACCGCCGCGCACGCGAGCCGAAGCTCCGCGTCACGGCCTTGTTGGAAATCTAGAGCAGGTCGGCAGCCAGTTCCGCCAGCAGCGAACGTTCGCCCTTGGTAAGCTGCACGTGGGCGGCGATCCCTTGATCCTTCATCCGGTTCGAACAGTAGACCAGCCCGTTGCTTCGCGAATCCACATAGGGATTGTCGATCTGGGCCGGGTCGCCGATCAGCACGATCTTCGATCCCTCCGAAATGCGAGTGATCACCGTCTTTACCTCGTGCGGCGTGAGCTGCTGCGCTTCGTCGAGGATGAAAAAGCGATTCGAGATCGAACGGCCGCGTATGAAACAAAGAGCCTCGATTTCGACCAAGCCGCTGTCCAACAGCTTTTCGTAGGGCTTCTGCGGCCCCTTGCCCGGAACCGAGGTTTCCTTGTCCTTCATCTTGTTCCGCTGGCGCTTGTTTTCGAACTGCGGATCCTTCGGCTCGCTGCTCGGAATCAAAACTTCCAAGGCATCGTAATAAGGCTGCAACCAAGGATTCATCTTCTCCTCCAGCGTGCCCGGAAGAAACCCGATCTCCTTGCCGACGCCGATCACCGGACGCGAAATAGAAACCCCGTCGTATTTGCAATCCGAGGACGAAACGGCCTGGTGAATCGCGCAAACAGTAGAGAGCAAGGTCTTGCCCGTACCCGCCTTTCCATAACAAGTGATCAAGGAAATCGTATCGTCCAGCAAGGCATCCATAAAGAAGCGTTGCTCCAGGTTTCGCGGACGAATCGGAACGCCGCCCGGCGCTTTGACGTACTCCGGAAGAATCAGCTTTCTCAATACACCATCCCCGTAGTGCCGAGCTGGAATGGTCTTCCCTTCTTCGGAAACCAACAGCACGTACTCGTTTACGAAAAGTTTTCCTTCCTCGTAGTCGACCAACTCGAAAGCGCCTTCGGAAGCGAAGCGCTGTAGTTCATATTTCGATACTTCAATTTTCTTGTAAGATCGAAACTCCGGCTCTTCCGGTGCCTTGTCGTTCAGGTAGTCCTCCGACTCCAAGCCAACTGCCCTCGCCTTTAACTGCACGTTTATATCCTTGGAAACGAGGATGGTCGGAGGCGGCAGATTCTCCTGCACAAAAAGGGCTGCCGCGATGATGCGGTTATCTTTCTTCTCGAAGTCCAGCAAGGACTTGAACTGCTTGAAGCGCTCAGGCACTTGCTTGGCGGAGTCGTGTATGTATTTATTAATTACAACCGACAAGGTTCCTCCTGTATCAAGAGTGACGCCTTCAGCCATCGACCGGGAATCCGGCAGCAGCTCCCTCAGCATTCGATGGACCCGGCGAGCATTCCTGCCTCGCTCGGAGCTTTGCTCCATCTTGATAGAATCCAATTCTTCCAATACTTCGATCGGAATAACGAGATTGTTGTCGTCGAATTTGAAGATGCAGTGCGGATCATGAATCAAAACGTTTGTATCCAAAACATACGTCTTTACGCGATTCACGGCAGACTTGCGTGACTTCAACTTTGAAGAACCGGCAGGTGATCCCATGTAACAACAAACCTAATACAACTCGCGGAATTGTCCACTCATAAATTCGTTACGTTCGTTTTTCATTCAAAACGAAAGCGCCACACGGACACGCAAAACTCCTTGCCGGAAAGGCTTCCGGCAAGGAGCGAAAAAGACAGCGTTGCCCCGAGCTAGCAGCTCCCGCGCCGCGGCCTGCGGAAAAACGGGGTCCGCTCGAAATTGACACTACCGCCCCTAGCGAACCCCACCCGAAACATAGGTGGCGTAGTCGACGCCGCCGCTCGCGAAGGCTTGCCCTTGGATATCGATGAGCACCACCTGCTCCTGGATGGCACCGCTCTGCTCCCGCAGCGCCACAAACTCGTAAAAGCCAGCCCGCAAGGGCACCCCCTCCAGCCTAGCCTCCTCCGCATTGAAAACCAAGCCGAGCGGCAAGGAGCTCTTCTCCCCTTCCGCATCCTTGCCCACTGCGCACGAGACCGGCCCAGCACCTTCCGCTTCCGCAAGCTCGAAACGGAAACGCTCACCTACCCGCGCGAAAACCATAACGCAGCGCGACTTGCCGCAATCGCTCTCGCTTAAGCTAACCGCCGGACAAGGTTCCGCCCCGGTTCCTCCGTAAGCGACTGGCTGAAGCGAGCAGGCAGCCGCAGTTGCGGCAACGAGAAGAGAAGATCGGAAGTTTGAAGGTACTTTCATTTGGGTGACGGGTATGAGCTTAGCCTAAGTTTCGATTGCGGAGCAGCGACGCTCCCGCATCGCACGAGTGACCCTTCCTCCATCGAAATTGCTCCCCGCCTTTCAACTTCCTGCCGTCGATCCAGCAGAATCTCCCTGAATTTCGGCAATTGCGTGGTTCCCAGCGCCTAGCGCATCCCTAGGCCTTAGCCGAAACGCCCCTACTCGCCGCTACCCAGACAAGCCCGTACCGCAGCCTTCCTGCCCCTCGAAACCGTACTGCTCCAGCATTCCATCCACGATCTCCGGCAAGGACTGACGATTCTCCGAGCTGCCGCCAAACTCAGCGCTGCACTGGAGATAACCCAAGATGGAACTCGCAGTCGCCCACCTGCCCTTGGTCGCCAGATGGGACTCCACGCTCTCGAAGGCGCTCAGCCAAGCTCGTAGGTCAAAGGCCGACTCGTCCACCAGCTCCTTGAGCTGGTCCAAAAAGCCATCGATTCCTCCCGCCTCATCGGAAACGCCCACGACCAACGCATCCACGGTCCGCGAACTGTTGAAGCCGTCCAGCAACAACAGAAGCGACGCTTCCGAAGCGCCCGAGGCCCGGGCGCTCTCCAGCGAACGTTGCCAAAGAAGTGTTTGCGATACGATGGAGCCACATTTCGCCGCCAGGGCGTTTCGCAGGGCTTCAGGTAGTGCAGGGTTACTCATAGGACGCGAACCATCTGGCAAGCCGACCGCCGAAGGCGAGCCTCAAAAATGCCAAGCCGGCCCGAGGCCTAACTCCAGCTCACAAGCTTCGGGTGAGGCGAAACGAGAGGTCGCGAGAGTCGCCCTCCAGGCGAAACCCGTCTGCTCGCAAGCGCATGCGCGAAACGTTGTGGGCATCGAAAAAGGGCGATTCGGCGGTGGCCGTGGTCGGCGCGTCGATCGAAACCGTACGCAAGCTCAGATAGCCTTGCTCGCGACCGCTCATGCTCTTCTCGAACTCGAGCGATCCCACGAAATGCTTCGACGTCAACTGCTTGTCGCCAGTGAGCTTCACGACTCCCTTAACGAATCCGCCGTCGTTGCGGACCTCCGTGATCACGAGCTGAACGTCCCGCGAGTTGGCGGCATCCTCGCCGAGAATGGCAAGACCATTAAAAAAGGCGCCTTCCGACAAAGCCATTTTGACCCGTTCGCGCTGACGCTCGTTCTCTCGCTTGAGAGCCAACAGGTTGCCTTCCTCGCGCGCTCGCATCCGATCGATGCGGGCCACGTAGTTCTGGGCCGCTAGCGAATAGTCCTCGTAGACCTTGGCGAACTCGGGCGAATGGATGTCATAAGCATTCTCTCCAAACGCGTACTTGGGATCGCCTTCCGGCCACTCCAGGTCGCCCTTGTAGCCGCTCACCTTGATCCGTGTGAGAGCCCAGTCATCCGCCTCGCTCTCGCGCTGCAGACCATAAGTCACCCGCAAAGGAAGCACTTCCTCCTTCTTAGCCGAAATCTCGTAAAGGCGATTCCAGGGACGATCCGGAAAGTGCCCGATCTCCTCCGGAAAATGATCCCGCGCGTAACCGAGCGATTCCATCAGCTTCTC
This sequence comes from Pelagicoccus sp. SDUM812005, assembly GCF_031127875.1. Lineage (GTDB taxonomy): Bacteria > Verrucomicrobiota > Verrucomicrobiia > Opitutales > Opitutaceae > Pelagicoccus. The sequence continues at coordinate 62,430 of NZ_JARXIA010000015.1, forward strand.
TTCGTCGTAGCCCTTCTCCTCCTTGAGTCGCGACTCCAACACCGGACGGTACAGGTTCTCGCGCAAGCGAGCCCCCACCACCGCGTGCAAGCGAATTTCGTTTTCCGAGACGCGCCTCACTTCGCTGTCCACCCACTGCATGCGATAGAGCCCCTGCTCGTCAAACTTGCTCAAGGCATGTTTTCCGATCTCCTCGATCTCCAGCAACAAGGCCGAACCATCGATATCGCGACCGTCGTAGTACTCGACGATTTGCTGCTTCCAAACCGCCAGCACGCCTGCCAGCCCGACCAAAACCAAACCGGCGGCCACCGCCATCGAGTGGGTGACCCGCCAAAGCAAGCTGCGCTTGGGCATTTCGACGACATTCGCCGCAGCCACCTTCGCGTCGTCGCCATCCTCGGCGCCAATCACCTCTTCGCCGCTGATCTCCTCGGCACCGTCTTCCGCGCCTTCCTCGACATCAAGCTCGGCAAAGCCTTCGCTAAAATCATCTAGCGAGATCTCGCCTGCGAAGGGGTCTTCGATCACCTCCTCCGAATCTTCCACCTCCTCGGAGCCGGTATCGGGTCCATCGGCAATCACGGCCGCATTGCGGTCCTCTTCCGGCGGCTCGTCGTCGAGGATCTCGACCGGCGCAGGTGGAGGGGGAGGCAAGTCTCCCGCGCGATCGGCAACATTGCCCGGAGCCGGAACGTCCTCTTCGTCATCATCCTCGATAACAGCGACCGCTTCACCGTCTTCGGTGATCAGCGAGGAAGGATCCGGCAAAGCGACAACCTCGTCGTCCTCGTCACCATCCCCTGCCGCATCCGCAATCATCTCGTCCGGGGAAGGCATGGAGATGATCTCGTCGTCGTCATCCTCGAGCACATCGAGCAAGGCGCTGGCCCCTTCGGCCGGCTTTTCGGAATTTCCGTTCAGCAAGCTGCCTGCTTGCATCAATAAATCTTCGGCGGAAGGCGTGGATTTAACAACGCTGCTGGCCGCGGCCGCCTCTTCGGACTCCGCCTCAGGCTCCTCCTCAACTTCCACCAAAGCCGGAACCTCCGGCACTGGCAGCTCGACCAGCTCCTCCTCGTCATCGTCGAGGATGTCCAAGCCCGGAGAACTCGCCGGAGCCTCAGCGTCCGATTCCTCCCCTTCGCTCGCCTCATCGATCAAACTAGAAATATCTTCCTCATCCAGATCTTCGTCGACCTCGACCAAACCAGGAAATTCGGCTCCAGCTGCTGGTTCATCGGAAACGAGGGCCTCCGTTTCGAGTGCATCGGATTCTTCCCCGCCAGACACAGCAGGCTCTTCCTCTAGAATTTCCGTCAGGCCGGGAACTTCTTCCTCCTCTACTTCCACCAGCCCGGGAACTTCGGCTGCGGGCTCCGGCTCCTCCTGCTCCTCGGGATCATCCTCGACCACCGACGCCAAGAGCTCCGACAAATCTTCGTCTTCCTCGTCGTCGCCAAGGGTGGCTTCGATTTCGGGCGTTTCCGCTTCACCCGCCACGACCGGAACGTCATCGGCACCTTCCGGAGATGCGACTGAAGACTGCTCCGCTTCAGCGCTCTCCGTTTCATCCAACTTAGCGGAAAGGTCGCCCTCTTCAGCAAGGTCTTCCTCCACCGCGCCTAACAAAGCCGACAAGTCCTCCTCGTCTTCGGCCTCGGCTTCCTCGAAAGCCGGAGCTTCCATCGCTTCGGGCGCAGCGAGCTCTGGAGTTGCTTCGATGTCGGATTCCGAATCTTCCACCCCTTCCGCTAAGGCTTCTTCGATCAGCTCATCGCCGCCTGCAGACGCCGAAGCCTCTTCATCCTTCTGCAAAATCGGATCTTCGAGAAGCTCCTCGCTAGGCCCCTCAACCAACGGGTCCGGCAAAACCTCCTCGTCTTCAGCCGAAAACAAAACCTGCTCGCGCCCTTCGACCGGAGCCGCAGGTTCAACGGCTCCCAAATCCTGATCCAGCGACTCAATCGCCTTTTCTTCGGCTACTGCAGCAACCTCTTCGGCTTCCTCGACCGACTCCTCCAATCGATCGACTGGCCCTGAATCCGCTGGCGATTCTACCGCGGCAGTCACTTGAGGATCGACCGTGAGCTTCGATTCCCCAGAAGACCCAGAAGGCTCTGCCCCCGCCGCTTCTTGACGGCCCGAGGCGCCTATCGTTGCCCCCTCGCTCGGCTCAGCCGTTTCGGAGGATTTTTTCGAAGGCGGAGACGCAGGAACCTCCGCAGTCGATGGCGCTTCCGCCTGTGGTAAAACCTCAGCTACAACGGGAACCTCAGGCTCACCATCGGGCGCGACCACCGTGCCAGCCTGCGGAGCTGGTTGCGGCGCCGGCTGCGATGCAACCGCTGGGCTTGGGTCCGCAGGGATCTCAACGTCGGAAAAATCTGGAATCGTCTTCGCTGCGGGCTGTTCGCGAGGCGAAGCAGGCGGCGGCTGGACAGGCGCCTCCGAAACCGGCGTTTCGGAACGGGCAGGTTCACGAGGAGGTTCCGGATCTGCCGGAATCTCAAAATCCGCGGGCGGGCTCGGAAAAGCAGGAGCTTCCTCCAGTTCGTCCCCTTCGATAGCGTTCGGATCGACGGAGTTGCGAAGCGAATCGTCCGGATCGGCCATCTTGAACAAATCGTCCGAACTCGCCGAAACCTCGCTGGCCTCGTCTTCGTCGAGATCCACGAAACCGCCAGCTTCGTAGTCCTCTACTTCCTCCATCAAATCGTCGATCACGTCATCGAGCCCCATGCCGCCCAATTCCGATTCGATTTCCGCGAAAACGTCGGCTCCTAGATCGTCATCGCCCAAAACCCGACTCGAGCTCGGCTCGGGCTTGCGCTCCACCTTCTGCACCGGCTGCGCCTCCGGCTCCTCCCGAGCTGCTTCCGTCGGCTTGGCAGCTGACGCGACTTGAGGCGCCGAACTCGGCAAATCGTCGATTTCAAATACGTCCAATTCCCGATCCGATTCATCAAAATCGGCCCGAGGATCAGGCTTAACGTCATCGTCCCCAGCGACTTGCTCAGCAATTCCCTTCAGCTCTTCGTCGCTCGATCCAGACATGGAGCTATCGCTCTTGGAAGCGGCGCTTTCCTCGCGCTCAACTTCCAAGTCCGATATGTCGAACTCGAAGTCTGGAGAATCCGATTGAGTCATTTAGGTTTATTTCGGAAAAAGCGGTCATAAATAGAAGTGGGGACCGCATATTCCCTTATCGGCTGCGATCCAGTCTTGTTTAAGGCCAATCTCGACTGCATTCCGGTAGCCCAAGCCCTCTTTCCATTCCACATGAGCGACTTACAGATCCAAGATCTCCAAATAAAACAAACCTTCCTCGAACGACACATCGAAGAGCAAGATCGCGTCATCTACGCGATGCAAGCGGAGCTCGGAAAGCTGGCCAAAGAGATTCAGAACCTCAAGGCCCGGGCCGACTCCAATTCCGACGGCGACGACATGCCAGCCAACGAAAAGCCGCCTCACTACTGACACCTCCAAGCCGCGCTTTTTCTAATCGACTGAGCCCCAACAGCCTTCCAGTAAGAAGCCCTCCCGATGGAAGTTTCCTTTGTCGTACCAGTCCACAACCACCTCGACCTGACCCAAGAGTGCCTCGCGTCCCTGCAGGCCACCGTCAAGGGAGTCGACTATGAGGTGATCCTCGTCAACGACGGCAGCGACGAAGCCACCGCCCAAGGCCTTCGCCAACTGGCAGGAGACCGCGTCAAACTGGTCGAAAACAAAGTCAACCAAGGCTTTGCCCATGCCAACAACCTCGGCGTCGCCCACGCGCGCGGACGAATTCTAGTACTGGCCAACAACGATCTAAAATTCCGTCCCGGCTGGCTGCCGCCCCTCCTCGCCGGCTTGGATTCCGAGGAGCGGGTCGGGCTCGTCGGCAACGTGCAGTACAGCGTCTCGACCGGCAAGATCGACCACGCTGGGGTAACGGTAGACCCGAAAGGAAAAGCAAACCACGTAAAACGCCCGAACAGAACGCGACTCTGGACTCCCAAATACACTCGGTCAAAAATCGTCACCGGAGCCTGCTGTGCCATAAAAAGAGCCCTCTACAATGAAATTGGCGGTTTTGACGAGGCGTTCCTTAACGGCGGTGAGGATATTGACCTATGCTTTCGACTGAAAAAGTTAGGCTATCAAATCCTCGTAGCCAATCGCAGCATAGTCGACCACCACGTCAGCGCCACCCGAACTGAACCCAACAAAAGCAACGAATGGAACTCGCGACTCCTGCAACGCCGCTGGGGCAAGGAGCTAGCGCACCTCGCCGCCTCCAGCTGGCCGGACCGCTACCTCGCCCAAGTCGCAGCGACTCGACATCCCAAGGCCATCGACTGGCAACTCCTTAAGGAAGCCCTTCCCCGCTACCTCACTCTCAAAAAAGGTCCCGCCGAGCCAGCTCTCTACCACGCTTACTGCGAACAAGAGCGCAACGAACGCCACTGGAAGTCCACCCTCGACGGAATCCCCGACGAGGTGATCAAAAAGGAGGAACGCCAGCGCCACGGATCCCCGCTGCGCGACCAATATACCTGCAAAGGCCTCTACGCCGAAGCCACCGAGCATGCAGGGGCTTGGATACGCGAAACGGCATCCATCAGCATCCCCCGCGGTACCCTCGTCACGACCCTCAGCATTTCCGGACATGCCCACGAAGCCAGCTGCCATGAAGACTCCGGCAAGATCGGGCTTTCCCTCAAAGTCAACGACGCCGCCATCAACGCTCGCTACCCCATCGAGCCCGGCCCCTTCAAGGTCGACTTCGACAACCTCCCCGCCCGAGCCTGCGACAAAACGCGACTTGAGATCACCCTCCTCGGAGTCGAACGCAGCAATGCCTTCGCCTTCCTCGGACGCAAACTCGCCAAAGCCAGCTACATCCCCCAACGCCTGCGCAACTACCTCGCAAGATTTCGCGAGCAAAAGCTCAACAAGCGACTCGCCATCCACGGGATCCACCTCAACGGGGAAGACGTTTTCGACTTCAAAAAGGACCCCACTAACCCCCTCAACACCGACTACGTCATCAAGCACGCCCGCATGGGAGTAAACCTCGTCGGCTGGTTCAAGGCCGAACTCGGAATCGGCGAATCCGCACGCGTCGCCGCCAAAGCCATCAAGCACAGCCAACTCCCCTACTCCCTCGTCGACCTCAAGGTCAACTGCCTCGCCTCCCAAGGCGACCTTACCTACGCCGACGAACTCAGCGACTCCAACCCCAACCCCATAAACATCTTCCACATCGACGCTCCCCAAAGCGCCGACATCGACCACCACCACGGAGCCGACTTCCGAAAAAACAAGTACAACATCGCTTACTGGGCCTGGGAACTCCCCGACTTTCCCGACCAATGGACCCAATACATGCGCTACTTCGACGAGATTTGGGCCCCTTCGAACTTCGTCCGCGACTCCATCGCCATCAAATCCCCCGAACCGGTACTCACCATTCCCCACTGCATCGACTTCTCCATCCCAGACCGCGACTACCGGCAAGAGCTCAAGCTGCCCCGCGACAAGTTCCTCTTCACCTTCGCCTACGACCTCAACAGCTACCAAGAACGCAAAAACCCAAAAGCCGCGATCGAAGCATTCCGCCAGGCCTTCGCCGGCAGCGACCGAGCCAATGACGTCGGCCTCGTCATCAAAGTCCACTCCGCCGCCAACAATCCCAAATCCTACCGCGCCCTACGCGAACTCCTCGACGGGCTCCCCAATATTTACCTCATCGACAAAACCCTCTCCCGCGAAATGACCTACGGCCTCATGAAGGCCTGCGACAGCTACATCTCCCTCCACCGCTCCGAAGGCTTCGGCCTCACCGTCGCCGAAAGCATGCTGCTCGGAAAGCCAGTCGTCTCCACCAACTGGTCCGCCACCAGCGAATTCGTCAACGCCACCAACGGCTGCCCCGTAGACTTCAAACTCATCCCCCTGACTAAAAACCACGGTCCCTACAAGGTCGGGCAAATCTGGGCAGACCCAGACCCCGAGCACGCCGCGAACTACATGTACAAGCTCGTATCCGACTCCGACTACGCCGCAACCCTCGGGCAACACGCCCAAGCCACGATCAAGGAGCTCTATTCCAAAGAGCGGATCGCCAGCCTTTACCGCAAACGCCTAAGAGCCATTTCCCTTTGGTAGCCAAAGACTTCTGCAATCAAACGAAGGCGTACTTGGAAATCACATACAAGGCACGAAAGCCGTCCCGAGCTCCAATCTTCTTCCCCTCCTCAAAGCTACGCCTCGCGTAGCTGATCGGGACCTCCAAAAATCGCAGATCCATCGCCGCCGCCTTCGCAGTGATCTCCGGCTCCACCCCGAAGCGGTCCTCCGTGAGCTCGATCTTGTCGAGCACCGCCTTGGGAAACATCTTGTAGCACGTTTCCATGTCAGTCAGTTGTAGACCCGTGAAAAAGTTTGAATACATAGTAAGGCCCTTATTGACAAAACGGTGCCAAAACGGGCTAACCGACCTGATCGACGGATGAATAAACCGCGAACCATAGACCACATCAGCAACTCCACTTTCTAAAAGCTCGAGCATGCTCCGCAATTCTCGAGGGTCGTACTCCAAATCCGCATCCTGAAACACCACAAACGTCCCACTCGACGCCTGAATGCCACTTCGCAATGCAGCACCCTTTCCCCGATTCACCTCATGCTTAACAACCACATCAATCTTATCTCCCAATTCCCCGTCCAGAAGCTCTCGCGTACCATCACTTGAGCAGTCATCCACAACCAACAGTTCCAAGTTTCCGATACCACAGCCTCGAACCGCCGCGACAACCGAGGCTAAAGTCGAAACCTCATTAAAGACAGGGATGATTACAGAAAGCAAAGGCATGTGGCGAGCATCATTTCATGAGCGAAGAAGTGTCAATTCAACAAAATTAAGCCCGACCAAGACCTCACCATCAGCATCCTACACACAACAAAAGGCTAAACAAAACAGTCGAGTCCTTTTGGTTAAAGCTCTCATCGAAAGGTACAATCCCAGCTCACAAATTTACACAACAGCCCCTAGCACCTGTGAACATACTCTTTGCCAACTACGGAGACTACTCTACGAACAGCCTAAATCACATCGGACCGTTCGCAAACTACCTCTCCTCAAAGGGCCATGACTGCATTGTAGCAGTTAGATCAATAAACGATACCCTACGTTTCCTAGAAGAGAAGCGGTTCAAGACCTTCACCTTCGCTGACATTCTAGCAACTCCCTTCCACTTCCATGACGGAAACCCAGCCAACATCCTGCACGCATGGACACCCAGAATCAACGTGCACACCTTCACATCCAAATACAAATCCTCCTACCCCAACACCCCCGTAATAATACACTTCGAAGACAACGAGGAAGCTATCTTAGAAAAGCACTATCGCAAGAACATAGCTGATCTCTCAAACGCTGCATTCACCAATATACACGTCGCATGGGAGGAGTCACTTTCGCACCCTATAGACTACAAAGCCTTTACGCGAAGTGCGGACGCGTTCACATACATAATCGACCCTCTAAAAGAATTCCTTCCCACAAACAAACCGTCTTGCAGGATCTTCCCAGGATTAGCCCCAAGCAGTCCCTTTAAAGCCACTACCATAAGCCTTAAAGAAGAAGCTCTTTTCACAGAATCCGAATTCATCATAGCATACCCCGGAGGGGTGTCAGCAAGCAACCTTAACGACATACTCGACCTCTACAAAGCAATAAAGAAGCTACAGAACAAGGGGCATTCGATCAAAATAGCCAAAACAGGCCCAAACAGCAATGCTATCGAAAGTAGCCTACCTTTCAACATAGACGAAGTATCCATCGATCTCGGATTTCTATCAAAAAAGGAACTAAACGCCCTCCTAAACAGGGCTTCATTCCACGTACAACCAGGAAAGGATGACGAATTCAACAAATATAGACTCCCGAGTAAACTCCCAGAATTTTTAGCGACAGGAAAAGCCGTAATAACCGGAAACACAAACATCGGCCCATCCCTTAAGCAAGCAAACGCCTGCCTGCTTCTAAACGAAAGCACCCCAGAAGAAATAGCAGAAAAAATCGAGTACCTCATCCAGAATCCGACGATTAGAAAGAGAATCGGAACAAACGGGAGGCGATTCTCAGAAGAAAAATTCAACCTCGAAGTGAACGGAAAAAAACTCGAGCAATTTTACGCAGATGTAATCAAAGAAGCAAAATCAGATACATTTCCGAGCCGAAACAACCCCCTTGCACCATCACGGATCGCACGCTCTCGCTTCGCCAACACACTAATCAAAACCTTCAAGTCATTGCGATACACAGCACGACCAAATTTCAACATACCACTCCCTAAAAAAACACCAGAACCCGAACGCAAGCCCCCCCAGCCCCAAAGGGCGATTACCTATGAGGAGTGGATTAAAGAGGAAAAAACGCGAGATAAAGCCTTTGAAAAGGCATTTTCCGAAACGTATAAAACCTCTCACTTTAATCCGTTAATCTCAATCGTTCTTCCAACATACAATCCTCATATTCCCTTCCTCGTGCAGACGATCGAATCTGTACTCTCCCAGACATACAAAAACTGGGAACTCTGCATAGCAGATGACGCAACCCAAAACGTAGAAACCAAACGCCTGCTAACGTCATACGCAGAGACAGACGAAAGAATAAAAGTATTATTCAGAAAACAAAACGGAAACATATGCAAGGCAACTAACTCCGCAATCACCCTATCACAAGGCGACTTCATTTCCTTCCTAGACCACGACGACACACTCGCTAGAAACGCGCTCGCGCGAATTGTGGACAACGTGAACAGAAGCCCAAACGGGAAACTGTTCTACACTGACGAGGACAAAATAGACGAAAACAATAATAGACACTCACCCCACTTCAAATCAAACTGGAACCCAAACCTACTGCTTGGTCAAAATTACATTTCACACCTTAGCACATACTCTAAAAGCCTAATAAACGAGCTAGGAGGGCTAAGGTGCGGAACAGATGGATCCCAAGACTGGGACCTAGCACTGCGAGCTTCCCAAATAATCGACCCCAAAGATATCATACACATTCCTGAGGTACTATACCACTGGAGAGTTCATGAAGGCTCTACGGCACTTTCTCTCGACACAAAGCCCTACATAGAAAAATCAGACCAGAATTGCCTAGCTCATTATTACCGTTCCCCTCAAACCCCACCCCGCATAACGAAAACAAAATCAGGGCACTGGAAACACACCCACCCGTCCAGCAGTTCCACCCCCATATCATTACACTTCCACTTTGAAAACGATTACTCATTCCTAGCCGATTCATTCGAGCTCATCCAAAAATCGAAAAAGTGCATACTAACCAAGCCATTTCTTTCCTACAATCCCAACACAACAGTCACGCCCTCTCTATTCGCCCCTTTCAAATCAAAACTTCGAACGAACATCTTTCCCGCCCCAACCCAAGCAGAAGCCCTGAACACAGTCTGCGAAGAGTCTCCCAGCGACGCCATCATAATTAGCCTCCGAGAGAGCACGGTCCCGGCATCCATCGAAGACCTACTCAGAATATCCGCCCAAGCACACCGACCAGAAATAGGTTCTATTTCAGGAAAAATAATAACAAAAGATGGCAGCCTGTACAGCGTTGGACTCGTAGAGACAAACAAGAGCCTCATCGAACGGCTGTTCAACGGCTTGAGCATCACAGACGATGGGTACTACCAAAGAGCTTTCCTCCCTAGCAACTACAACTTCTGTGACCCCTATGGCTTCGCCTTTCGAAAGTCAGTCTGGATGGAAACCTCCGGATTCAATACCAAAATCGCAAACGATAGAAGCATCCTTGATTTCTTTACAAAATCCAGAATATCAGGATACCAATGTCTCACCGACGCTCACTCGATCCTCTTAACCTCCAACGACCCAATCAAAGAATCTTACATTAGAATTGACGACGAACCTAACTCTCAAAGGAGTTACGACCAATCTAGGGATCCATTCCTAAATCCAAACCTCCAGCTAATTGACGGTAAACTCGCCCTGAAGAACAGGCCCCTCCCCCAACGAAAGCATTTTGATGTGGAACAGTAAGAAGAAGAAACCAAAGGTACATCTAGATAGCCCAAATATACAAATATTCGGAGAGCGCACAACATTTTCTGGCTGGTATGCTGGCAGCGGCACCATCAAAGACATAAAATGGAACGGCTTCGACGTAGAAAGCTTCGAAACACCAACTCGAAAGGATGCAGCCGAGGAGCATCCACACCACAACGTCATATCCGGATTTCACTTTGAAGCAGAAACATCCGAATTCAGTGGAACCTCGGAAATAACAATTGCGATCACGGATTCCAAAGGAAATTCCGACTCATTCCAGTTTCAACTCAAAGAGAACCCTTCCTGGCTGATTAAAAAGGAAAAACTGAAAAGGATCCCGAAAATTCTCAAAAGCATAGAAAACAGCGAAAAAACCGACACCCTCTACGACTTCCTCGACCAACCACTTAAAGAACTTGCAGGTGTCGTCCCCTCCACAGCAACCTCCTCGCACCCCTACACGGACGAAATGTGGAAAATGATCGATGAAGTTAACGAGGATGGCTGGATACTCGACTGCGGGGCAGGTTATCGGGAGACACACAAAAAAAACCTCATTCATTTCGAGATAGAACCATACGTATCAACTGACGTACGAGGCGTCTGCGAAGCCCTTCCCTTCAAAGACGAATCCTTCGATTTAGTCCTTTCGCTTGTAGTTTTAGAACATGTTAAAGACCCCGCAAAAGCAGTTCGAGAAATGGAACGCGTCCTCAAACCAGGTGGAAAGATCTGGATAGACGCAGCGTTCATGCAACCATTCCATGGCTACCCCAGCCACTATTTTAACATGACTCGCCATGGCTTAAGGAGCCTTCTGCCTTACAACGTCCAAGCAATCGAAGAATTCGTTCCTAAATACGGATCACCGATTTGGTCACTAACGTGGATCGTTGAAAGATACGCACAAGGACTCGCCGAAGACACGAGAAAAGAGTTTCTCGAGCTAAAGCTGAGAGACCTCATTTGCCACCCCGAGAAACTTCTCAACGAAAATTGGGTAACATCCCTATCGCCCGACGCCAGCCAAGCCCTCGCCGCAACGAACACCTACATCGGGGTGAAACGTTAAACGAGCCGCAACCCTAAAATCGATCGCTATTCTAAAACGTGAACACGGACAAGCTCTCCGAACAATTCCTTCCCATAATTATAAAGTTCCACATCAAGGCTATTTTTCCGGGCAGCAAATTCCCTAGCACTGTCAGTAAGATCGGAATACTCCGACGGCTGGATCGTTGAGTTTAACCGTCCGAGCCCAGAAACCTCGGGCCACCCAAAAACCCTAGAGACCAATTTCAAAGTAACATCAAGCTCCTCGGTTAGCCCCACCATCGCCATTTCCCTCAATCGCTTCTTAGCAAGGGAAAGACTGGGCGTTTGGCTAGGATCTATTTCAGAAGTCAAAACTCGCGTCTGCCAGTTGTCTACCTCAAGTGAAATATCATTATCAGACCTCAAGTATTCCTCGAATGACATTCGCTTGACCACCTCGTGACGCCCATGCGGAAACCTGCTAATATGATCATACGTGGACCTCACCCTCGACAGGGGCTCCCTCAATACAGTAAAGAAGCGAGTCCCCCTCGGCAGCACATTCTTTATTGAATACCAAAAATGCCCCCGAAACAGGAGAAACTTTGAGATATACGATTTTTCAGCCGCCTCCAATTCGTCCATCTGCCGCACAGGACAAACGAGCTTCGGTGGTAGCATCTTATCGAAAGCCGATAGCAAAGAAGTACCGCCTGTTTTCCCTATGTGCAAGAAGCAAACGGGACACTGCCCCCCCCCTTGCTCTGCAGAATAAACATTCCGTTCGGTTTCCATATATCAAAAACAATCGAAGAATTCGCAAACAAGGATTCCAAGCCGCCTCAACTCACCCCAACCCCAGGCGAGCGAGTTGAGCGTTATACAGCGCCAGGTCATTTACATTACACCGTTCAATTTCCTCGCGTACCGAAACAGAAGCCTCAGTCGCACCATAACCACAAATATCACGAGAGGAATTCTCCAATGGCAGGTCAAAAACAGCCCGTCCGAAACCTTGCTCCATCTTTAGCGCAGAACACAGCATCGGCATACACTGCTGCGACTTCTCAAGAATTCCGACAAAACGGAACTCTTGCTCCTTCCCACAAAGATACTTGGTCATACCGTCCCGCATCCAATCCAAACGAGCGAAATCCAAAAGCCCCATTTCCTTCTCTAAAACAGTCCTAAAGTAACCGTTTCCCTGATCACCAAATCTTAATATGTGGTTATAATAAGAAATCACACGATCCACTGGATGCCGCAACCAAGTGACCTTCGTAACGGAAAACGGACAATCGTCCAATGCATCGACAGCGCCGTGCGCATGGAAACAATCTTTCCCGAACAAACGCTCCGTCAAAGCGTCGGCATCAGATCTCTCCCACCTTTTCGAATAATCAAACAAAACGGCCCCCGAAAACGAAGACTGAAGCCAGATCCTAAAACTCGTACCTCCGCACTTGGGAATATGGACACTGTAAACCATCTACAAAACGACCCCATCTACAACAAATAGAAAACACCGCCTACAAAAAAGCAGGCGGTGCCAATCTAAAGAATTAACTTTCTATCAATTTGGGGAGATTTCGTAAATTTCGATGAGAGCAACTCCTGTCGTATCCCCCACTCCATTTACAATTGCAGTATAAATGCCTGGATCAAAATCACCTACAACTACGCAATCTTCAGATCCAGAGTCAAATGGGGCAAGCCCCACAGACAATGCAGCGTCATTCACTTCCGATGGAGTCAAACCATCGCTTCGAGTTTCCCAATTATCGTTAGAACCATACTCATCCCAGCCACTACCGTTCCAACGAAGAATCTGAAGAAATGGATCAGCCAAAGTATTTTCAGCAGTGAAAATGTCGTCAGGTACTTGGTCGCGCAACCCAGGGCCATTAGCACGAATAATAACCTTCATTGGGACCTGCCCATGTATATTAAAAGACCCTCTCAAAGTCTCAACACCCGTGCCGACAAGTCCGCGAGATGCCAAACCAGTCAATCGCGCGTCAGCTGGAGAATCTTCTAAGTAATTCAAGTCATACACCTGCACCGAGGCCACTCCACCTCCTTCCATTGGGTTCTGCACACGATTCGTATAACCACCAAGGATCTGTCCGACGCTTGCGAGCAAGGCCGAATCTCCAGCCCCCGCATTGAGAGCCTGAGCCCCATACTTCGACTGTGCCGCAGAAATCGCAGCAGCCTCCGTCGAGTCAACATCCCAATCGTCGTTTTGAGCAATCTGGCGATCGACCCCAGTTGGAGCAATGCCATAAAACAGAGTCAAAAGCGTATCAATAGGCTTCGGCAAAGCACCAGGCATACTAGGCCCAACAGCCTGTATGAGAACCGGCATTTCCTCCGTTCCCGTTACCGCCAAACCGATACCACGACGAGTGTCAACGTCGTCCCCCATAAAGCCTCGAGCTGCAAGATTGATAATCTTAGACCTCTCCGAAAACAACTGTTCCAAAGACTCCCATACCGCGTAACCAAATCCATTCTCAGCTACCACGCGATACTGATAGGTTGCACCCGGCACAAGCGAGTCATCCACAAATGAATTAACACCACCAGCAACCGAACCAAGCTTTTCCCAAGAAGAAGATCCCACCTCCCTACGCTCAACCGAGTACCCTTGAGCCCCGCTTGAAACGTCCCATTGAATAGTATTCGACGTAGGACTCGTCTTCGAAGGATCCGGCATAACGTCGGACAACCCCAAGTCTGCATTTTCATCCAAAGTGGCCGCCGCCACGTACTGGCTCGCAAAGCTCGACTGATTCAAAACAGAGCCCTCGGCAAAAAACTGAAGACTGTAAAGGTGCGTATTATCCGCCGGCATCGTCCATGCATCTCCGGTCGATTCATCCCTAGGATCTGCAAACACTCCAAATTTCGCAGTACCTGGCTGGGTCGCATCAGTATCTAACGCTGGATACCAAAACAGAGCGAGCCGATCGCCTGCTGACCAGTTTGCTGCATCGTAGTTCGCAATCAGCTTAGAAGCTAAAAATTCCCCATCAAGGCCACCGCCTTCGGAAAAATTCCACCGAGCCACCTCCATATCGTCCGCAGCGGGGAAAAAGCTAGTAGAATTTGGCAAATCGAAACCATCGCCTTCCGTATCTACAGCCAAAATGACCAAACCACTGTTCAATGCCACTCCAGCGTCATCCCTCAGGGTTCCGGCCGCTATGTTAAAAGAAATGCTCCCGTATCCGACGCTCGCCAAAGCTAATGACCCGAGACAGATACCAAATTTTGTTACGTTGTGCATGATTGTAATCTCTTTTTGTTAGCTTTGAGAAGGCAGGCTCCAAGTGTTCGTCCAGTAGACTACCTCGTCTTCAATTGTCGCGACTTTCCTCACCACCACGGCTGAGGCAGCCGGTACGATGGCACTGTCCAAAACGTCTCCTGAGGTATCTACGACCCCATCTACGACCTGCCTCCATCCATCGCTGTATAGGCAGTAAATAACATCCGGAGTAGGATTCTTGCCGCTTGGCTCCTCTGGGTAAATGCGAACCGTATCTTTCACCGCGTCTGCGGCGCTCGTTACGCTAACCACCGTTTCCAAACCGAGATCGCCAATCGCAATCGCCAATGGACGCGGGACGCCCACGAGGTTGTCCGTAGCTCCGGCGCTCTTGGACGCGATCGGAATTTGGACCTGCGAGAGCATCACTTCTCCGAACAGGAAGAAGGAGACGTCCACGCCACTGTTGTTCCGCACTACGAACCCTTCTCCAACTGGCAAAACATCGTCGTCATGGGACTCCCACAAGGGAGAGCCTACCTTGCGCCAGCCCGGCTGGCTGATGATGTTGCCGCCTTCGTCCTTCGCGATATCGCCGTAGTAGTAAATCGCATCGGGAGCCAAACCTTCTACGCCGGCAGAATTGTCGTTCGAGAAGAGGATCAAATCGGGATTACCAGGATTGACCTCGACCTTTCCTCCTAGGCCATTGGGGAACATTTCCCCCAAGGTGAGTGCGGGTATGATGGACGCGGTTTCGCTCGCAGCAGCCCCAAGCTCGGAACCGGGATCGTTGACCGTCAATCCGGTCGCGGTATTGGCGGTTATCTCGAAGACGCGTCCGGACAAGCTTCCGCCCTCAATCAATAGGTGGTGCCCCTCCGAGTAGGCGTCAGTCTCGAAGCTCGCTCCGGAGAAGGTGACGCTCCCCGCCGCGGCAGCCGAGACATCGCTCCTGAAAACAGCGGAATTGTTAAAGCTCGGCGTCACGTAGAGGTCGCTCCCCGCAGGGGCCTTCATTGAAACGGCACCGATTATACTAGAATAAACTTCTTGAGCCGAAACAGACGTCACCGCTAGGCAACACACTGAGCCGATCGACAAGAGAGACCGGGTCAAACTTTTCTTTTTGATCATAATTGGAGTATTTAGAGCTTCGGGTGGCGAGGCTTGCCGGGCACGGCAACTGAAAATATGTTAGTGAACTCAGTACGTTGCAAGTTAGCAAGTGGATTCTAAGTACTATCGCTAATACATCAGAATCGATTGGCAGACACGCTACGCAGTAACTAGTTCGACCCTCCCGCGACATAGTTGAGCACTACCACGAAAATAAGCAAAAGTCCGTAAGAACGAAACGCTCAACACCCCACTACAAAGCGCTTCATTCCCCCAGCCCGCCTGCCTGAACGCTCCGCACAGGCAAACGGGAACCTAAAAAGACCGCTAGACAAACTCGTTCCAGCCTCAGCGCCCGCAACACTGCTTGAACTTCTTCCCGCTTCCGCAGGGGCAGGGTTCATTGCGGCCGACCTTCGGCAAGTTCTTCTTGATAGACACCTTAGGCAGCTGCACCCGACTTCCTTGGGGCGAGCCCCCAGCGGGACGCGCCGCTACCGGACCCGATGTCTCCGCGCCGCCGCCTTGGGCTACCGCCTGGCGGGCAAGCATGTTCTTCACGTTTTCGATCGCGACCAGATTGGTGGCCGTACGGAACAGACGCGTACAAACTTGGGAACGGACATTGCCCATCAGCTCCTCGAAATAGGTGTAGGCCTCGTTCTTGTACTCGTTGAGCGGATCCTTCTGGCCATAGCTGCGGAGCCCCACGTTACGACGCAAGTCCTCCATTTCGGTGAGGTGCTCCTGCCAGCGTCCGTCGATCGAACTCAGCAGGACATAGCGCTCAAGATGCTCAAGAGCTGCCTCGTTTTCAGCGGTCTTCTTGATCCGGTACGCATCGCGTATCGCGTCCAACACGAACTGAAGCTGCTGCTCGGCCGACTTTCCAGCCAGGACCTCTTCCTTCAATCCGATAGGGAAGTGAGAGTTCGCCCAAGTGATAAACCCGGAAAAATCGCGCTCGGCATCGGCGAGGCGATCCGCGACCTCCTCCTCCACTAGCTCCATCACCGTTTCCAGCGGCGTATCGCTCTGCAGGGCCTCGTTGCGCAGGGCATAGATGATCTCTCGCTGCTTATTGAGAACGTCGTCATACTGCAGCAAGCGCTTGCGCACCGAATAGTTGCTGCCTTCGACCTTCTTCTGGGCCGTTTCGATCGAACGGTTCAGCAAGGAGTGCTCGAGCGGCTCCCCTTCCTCCATCGAACCATGCAAGATCTTGGCCATGAAGCCCGAATTCGCGAAGAGGCGCATCAAGTCGTCCTCCAAGGAGATGTAGAACTTGGAACGCCCTGGGTCGCCCTGACGGGAGCAACGACCACGCAGCTGGCGGTCGATACGACGCGATTCGTGGCGCTCGGTGCCGATCACCAGCAAACCGCCAACCTCCTTGACGCCCTCGCCCAGCTTGATATCGGTACCGCGACCGGCCATGTTGGTCGCGATCGTGACCGCCCCCTTCATGCCCGCGCGAGCGACGATCTCCGCTTCCTGCTGGTGGAACTTAGCGTTGAGAACGTTGTGCGGAATGTTTTTGCGGCGAAGCATGCGCCCCACCAACTCGGAGGCTTCCACCGAAACCGTACCGACCAAGACCGGCTGCCCCTTCTTATGAGCCGCCTCGACCTCGTCCACCACCGCATTGTACTTCTCGCGGCGGGACTTGTAGATGACGTCGTTGTCGTCAATGCGGATACAAGGACGGTTTGTAGGAATAACGGCTACCCCTAGATTATAGATGTCGTGAAACTCTGTCGCTTCCGTTTCCGCCGTACCAGTCATGCCCGCAAGCTTCTCGTAAAGGCGGAAGTAATTCTGCACCGTAACTGTCGCAAACGTCCGCGTCTCGCGCTCGATCGTCACGTTTTCCTTGGCTTCCACCGCCTGGTGCAGCCCGTCGCCCCAACGGCGCCCCGCCATGACGCGGCCCGTGTTCTCGTCGACGATTACGACCTTGCCGTCTTGCACCACGTACTCGACGTCCCGCTCGTAAAGAGCGTAGGCCCGCAGCAGCTGGCTGATCGCGTGGATATCCTCGCCCACAACCTCCAGCGCCTCCTGCTCCTTGAGCTTGATAGCATCCTTTTCCTCGTCGCTTAGCGAAGCGTCCTTGTCCAACTCGCTGAAACGAGTCGCCAAATCCGGCAGCACGAAAGCATCGGGATTGTCCGGACGCAGCGTCTTGCGCCCCTTTTCCGTCAAGTCCGCCTGGCGTTGCTTTTCATCAATCACGAAGAACAGGTCTTCCTTCAGGTCGAAGAGCTTGTCCTTGTTCATGTCGCTGTGCATCTCGAGATCCGTCTTGTCGAGAAGCTTGCGGTATTCGCCGTTTTCCAGAAGGCGAAGCAGTTGCTTGTTCTTAGGCATGCCGAGCTTTACCTGCAGCATCTTCAGGCCCAAATCCCACATGTCGCGGTCGTCCTTCTCGAGGCTTTCCTTCACCTCGGCGATCAAGCTATTACAAAACTTGTTCTGGGCGTTCACGAGGCTCTCGATGGAGCCTTTGAGCTTGGTGTAGGGCTGCTCGCGCTGGATGGGGGCCGGACCCGAGATAATCAGTGGCGTACGCGCCTCGTCCACCAGGATGGAGTCCACTTCGTCGATGATCACGAAGAAGTGGTCGCGCTGGACCTGCTCCTCCTTGCTGTGAGCCATGCCATTGTCGCGCAGGTAGTCGAAGCCGAACTCAGACGCCGTTCCGTAGGTGACGTCGCAGGAGTACATCTCGCGCTTCACCGGAGGCGGCTGCTGGTTCTTGATGCAGCCGACAGTCAGACCGAGATACTTGAAAAGGTGCCCCATCCACTCCGAGTCGCGCTGGGCGAGGTACTCGTTCACCGTTACCAACTGCACGTTGCGGCTCGCCAAGGCGTTCAAGTAAATCGGGAGCGTCGAAACGAGGGTCTTGCCCTCGCCGGTCGCCATTTCCGCGATTCGACCTTGGTGCAAGGCCATGCCGCCGATAAGCTGCACGTCGTAGTGCACCATGTCCCAATGCTGCTCGCGTCCGCAGACGATCGCCGACGTTCCGACGAGGCGGCGGGCCGCGTTCTTGACCGTCGCAAAGGCTTCCGGCAGCAAGTCGTCCAAGGATTCCCCATTCGCGAAACGCTCGCGGAACTTCGCCGTGTGGGACTTCAGCTCCTCCTCGGAAAGTGATTGGTACGAGACTTCAAGCTCGTTGATTTTGGCGACAGCAGGCTCGCAGGACTTGAGCCACTTCTTGTTGGAGCGGCCCGCGAATTTCTTGAAAAATGACGATAGCATTAGAGCTTGGGTAAATTAAGGTAGATCCGGCTAGAGAATTCAGGACAGGCTTGCAACGAAAACGTTCGCCCAAGGCTCGGGCTAGGCCATTTTACCCCTGCAAACCATTCCGGAAGTAGGCGATCGTTTCCTTCAATCCCTCCTCCAGCGAAACCTTCGGCTCCCAGCCCAGAGCGCCTTTCGCGATCGAGATATCGGGCTGGCGCTGCTTCGGATCGTCAGCCGGCAAATCCAGATAGACCAACTTCGACCTAGACCCCACCAGCCGCAACACCGCTTCCGCGAGCTCTATCATGGTAAACTCGCCCGGATTGCCCAAGTTCACTGGCCCCGTCGTCTCGTCCTGGTTCATCAAGCGGACAAAACCCTCGATCAAGTCGCTGAAAAAGCAGAAGGAACGCGTCTGGGAACCGTCGCCGTAGATGGTGATATCCTCTCCCCGCAGGGCCTGCACAATGAAGTTGGAAACGACCCGACCATCGCTCGCCAGCATGCGCGGCCCATAGGTGTTGAAGATACGAGCGATGCGGATATCCACGCCATTCTGACGGTGGTAGTCGAAAAACAGGGTTTCCGCGCAGCGCTTTCCCTCGTCGTAGCAGGAGCGAATCCCGATCGGGTTCACGTTCCCCCAATAAGACTCCTGCTGCGGGTGCTGGTCGGGGTCGCCATAGATCTCCGAAGTCGAAGCCTGGAAGACGCGCGCCCTCACCCGCTTGGCCAAACCGAGACAGTTGATCGCCCCCATCACCGAAGTCTTGATCGTCTTGATAGCGTTGTACTGGTAATGCCGCGGGGAGGCCGGACAAGCGAGGTTGTAGATCTGGTCCACCTCGAACTTGAACGGGTCGATCACGTCATGCCGCACGAACTCGAAATAGGGATTCGAAAGCAGGTGCACGATATTCGCCTTCCGCCCCGTAAAGAGATTGTCCAAGCAAATGACCTCATGACCGTCGCCGAGCAGGCGCTCGCAAAGGTGACTCCCTAAAAATCCGGCTCCTCCGGTAACTAGAACTCTCATATTCGTGATCGGCTGCAGCAGTCAGAAAACACGAGAGCACGAAACTCGCGTCCACCTGTCAAACCAGGACAGCCCCTAGGCCTCTTCCTTCTCCTCCTCTGTCGGCTTTCGAAAAAAGCTGTAATTGGCCAAGAACGATACCCCCATCAAGGTACCCAGCTGCCTCAATGGCCGCATGGCCCCGATCGCCTGCGTCAAGGTCGCCGCCTTCGGCTCCGCGATCCCCAGCAGCAACACTCCCGTAGAAATCACCACCGTGTGGTGAACCAAGGACATCACATGGAAAACGCCCACCTGGTCCTCGAAGCGCGACTCCACCCAAGAAAACAGCAACCCGCCCAGGATCGGCGCCACCGCCGCCGACAAGGAACTCGCCGCCAAGTTGAAGCTGATCGCCGCCGTCTTGGCCTCCGCCGGGATCAACTTCAGGATCATGCTGAAGGAACTGAACAAAAAACCAGACCCCGCGATCCCGCCAATTCCCCAGATCAAGTACAGG
Source organism: Pelagicoccus sp. SDUM812005 (assembly GCF_031127875.1). Classification (GTDB taxonomy): domain Bacteria; phylum Verrucomicrobiota; class Verrucomicrobiia; order Opitutales; family Opitutaceae; genus Pelagicoccus. The sequence goes on from NZ_JARXIA010000015.1 coordinate 82,749, forward strand.
ATCCCCACTCCCGAGGGCGTAGCGAACTGATGCAAGTACCCCGCCCCCATCCAAACCGTCAGCGAAACCATCAAACTGATCCGACAGCCATACTTGTCGCACACCCGCCCCCAAAACGGCATCATCAAGGCTCCCGTCGTCGTCGCCAGCATGGCCAGCCGAGCCACCTCCTCCACGCTCATGCCCAGCACCTTATAATAGAAGACCGGAAAGAAAGGCCCCATCACATTCGCGGCAAAGCCAAAGGTCGCGCCGAAACCCACGAAACGAAGCAAGGCCCTGTTCTTCAAAATCACCGCAAACTGGGCCGACAGCTTCGCGCTGCGCTCGTCCACGATACGCTTCGTCGGCAGGATGCGCAGCTGCAGCACGATAGAGACCGCCCGCATCGCTACCGACGCGAAGATGATCATCTGGAATCCGAATATCGCATTCTCCTTCCAGTATCCAAGGAACCACGACGCGCTCACCAAAAACGCCACAGTGCTGATCTGCAGCAAGCGGTTTCGCCTTCCCAAATACCTCCCGCGCCCCTTCGTCGGCAACCACTCCTGCACCCAAGACGTCCAGCTCACGTTCACCAACGCGAAGGCCAAGGCCCCCAAGGCGAAAAGACTAACGATCAACACCGGAGAATGCCAATCCCCGCCCGCCGCGATCCGCGGCAACGCATAGCCCACCGCCACCCAGCAACAGAGGTGGATCCAAGAGAAAATCAGGCAAATCGCCTTTTGCGACAAGCGACGTGTCAGCCAAGGCAAGGCAAACAGCTGAAAAACGTTCGCCCATGCCGGCAACGAAGCGATCACTCCGTAAACCGACTCCTTCAGCCCGATCGCCCCCGTCGCCATGCTGGCCAGCAAAAAGTTTCCCGGCATCGCGAAGAAAACCAACGGCATCGCCAGCAAGCCCTCCACTACCGAAAGCCGCATGTTCACCCGCAACTTCGACTCCGCCCTTTCCGATTCTACGCTCATGTCCCCATCCCTCAACTACATGCCCAGACAGCCTCAGCCGTCATCCCTTTCGCCCGATTCGTAACGCTCGATCCAAGCCCTGCTCCAGCTTGCAAAGTCGCCCGCCTCGATATGCGAGCGCACCTGCTCCATCAGATCCAAGTAGAAGTGCAAGTTGTGCAAGGTCAGCAAAGTACAGCTCAACATCTCCTTCGCCATGGTCAAATGACGCAGGTAAGCCCGCGTAAAGTTCCGGCAAGTATAGTTGTCCATCCCCTCTACCAAGGGCTTCAAATCCGTAGTGAAACGGGAATTACGAATATTCTTCATCCCGTCCGGCGTGAAAAACGCCCCATTCCGAGCCACCCGGCTCGGCAACACGCAGTCAAACATATCCACGCCCGCCGCGATCATCTTCAGCATCTGCGGAGGCGTCCCTAGCCCCATCGTATAGCGCGGCTTGTCCTCCGGCAAAAACGGAGCCGTAGCCCGCACCTGCTTCAGCATCTCCGGCTCCGGCTCGCCCACGCTCACCCCACCGATCGCGTACCCTGGAAAATCCAGTTCCGCCAACTCCTCCGCCGAACGCCGACGCAATTCCTCGAACTCCGATCCCTGGGCAATCGCAAACACATGATGCCCCGTATCCAAAAATCCATTATCGGTCGCGATCTCCTTGCAGGCCTTCGCCCAACGCGTCGTACGCTCCACCGCCTTAACGCAATCGTCCTTCTTGCATGGATACGGCGGACACTCGTCGATTACCATTGCGATATCCGAACCAAGGTTCGCCTGGATCGTCATCACCTCCTTCGGACCCAGAAAAACCTTCGAGCCGTCCAAGTGCGACTGGAAGGCCACGCCCTCCTCCGTCAGCTTGCTCAGCTTCGCCAAGCTAAACGCCTGGAAGCCGCCGCTATCGGTCAAGATCGGCCCGTCCCACCCCATGAACTTATGCAACCCGCCCGCATCCCGAATCAGCTCCGAGCCAGGCCGCAAGTTGAGATGATAGGTATTGCCCAAGATAATCTGAGCGCCCACGTCCTCCTTGATCTGCCGCGGCGTCAAACCCTTCACCGTCGCCTGGGTTCCCACCGGCATGAAAATCGGCGTTTCGATCGTCCCGTGCAGAGTCTTCAAACGCCCGCGACGCGCCCCCGTCTCGGCATCCTTCTTAATCAACTGGAAATGTTCGCTCATAAAAACCGAGCCACCCTAGCCTCCACAAACGCCCGAACAACCTAAATCTTCCGCAAGAGCCCCACGTCGCGAAGGCAAGGTCCACGCCGCCGTTCCCCGACTTATTCACACTGCCCGCGCCAAGCTTGACCCACCCTAGGCCACCCTATTTAAACCAGCCCTAACACTGCCCATCATGCTGCTTGTCATCGACAACTACGACTCCTTCACCTTCAACCTCGTCCAGTACTTCGGTACCCTCGGCGTCGAGCAGCGCGTCTTCCGCAACGACCAAATCACCGTCGAAGAAGCCCTCGCCCTCACCCCCGAGCGCGTCCTCATCTCCCCCGGCCCCTGCTCCCCCACCGAAGCCGGCGTCTCCATCGCCATGATCGAAGCCTTCGCCGGCAAGGTTCCCCTCTTCGGCGTCTGCCTCGGACACCAGTCCATCGGCCAGCACTTCGGAGGCAAAGTCGTCCGCGCCGACCGCCTCATGCACGGCAAGACCTCCCCCATCTCCCACAACGGCAAAGACCTCTTCCGCGGACTCCCCCAAGGCCTCGCCGCCACCCGCTACCACTCCCTCATCGTCGAACGCCAGAGCTTCCCCGCCTGCCTCGAGATCACCGCCGAAACCGCCGAAGGCGAAATCATGGGCCTGCGTCACCGCGAACTCCCCATCTGGGGCGTACAATTCCACCCAGAATCCATCGCCACAGAAAACGGGATGGAAATCCTCAAAAACTTCCTTACCCTCTGATCTACCATGAGATGCCCCAAGTGCGGATCTGAGCTAGACAAAGTCATCGACTCCCGAGCCTCCAAAGACGGCTCCACCATCCGCCGCCGGCGCGAATGCCTCGACTGCTCGCACCGCTTCTCCACCACCGAGCAAATCCTCCGCGAAAACCTCTACGTCACCAAGCGCGACGGACGCCGGGAAGACTTCGACAAAGCCAAGATCATCTACTCCCTGCGCCGCGCCTGCCAAAAGCGCCCCGTCGACGCCGAGCAAATCAACATGCTCGTCGAAGACATGATCGACTCCCTCGAATCCGAATACGGCATGGAATTCCCCTCCTCCGTCATCGGCGAAAAAGTCCTCTCCAACCTCAAGGCCATCGACCCCATCGCCTACATCCGCTTCGCCTCCGTCTACAAAGACTTCAAGAACCTCGACGAATTCCTCGACGAGATCGGCGACCTCAACACTCCCAAAATCCTCTAGTCCCACCCCTCAAAACCTTTCCTTTCCCCTTGAAACGCGGCGCCCACAAAGACTTCTCCAAGCTCCAGATCATCTGCGCCCTCTTCGCCGACGACATCGGCGACGACCTCTACTTCGCCCGCCAAATCAAAGAATCCATCGAAGCCACCCTGCCCGAAGACCAGCGCGACACGCCCGAAGCCTTCCTCGCCGCCGCCCAAACCCTCGTCGAGCAAACCGCTCGCAACCCCGGCCGCGCCATCATCGACCTCATCCCCGCCCCCGACGCCCAAGGATTCTCCGAGCTCGCCCTCCGCGCCCGCCTGCTCGAAGCCATCAAGCGCACCTGCCGCTTCGAAAACCCCCTGCTCGTCCTCACCGGCCTCAAAGAAGCCATTTGCCCCCAAGGCAAACGCTGGACCGCACGCCGCTCCGTCGAATACCAAAACGCCATCGCCTACGCCCGCGACTTCTGCCAATCCCGCACCCGCCCCTCCAGCCACCTCAACCTCATCATCTACTAGGCAGGGCGGTCTGGCCCAGACCGCCGCCACAACCCGGTCCGTAGGAGCGTCCTTGTCACGCGATTCCACCACTCGCCACATCCAACCAAAACAATCCGCGTCCATTTGCGTGAATCTGCGGTCCAGCAACAAACCAATGTCCGAAAAAACCATCTTCCAAAAAATCATCGACCGCGAGATCCCCGCCACTATCGAGCACGAGGACGAACACTGCATCGTCATCCACGACATCGCCGCCCAAGCCCCCACCCACCTCCTGCTCATACCCAAGAAACTCATCCCCCGCATCGGCGAAGCCACCCCCGACGACGCCCCCTTGCTCGGCCACATGATGACCCTCATCCCCCAGCTCGCCGCCAAGCTCGGCTGGAGCGACGGCTTCCGCACCGTCATCAACAACGGCCCCCACGGCGGCGAAGCCGTCCCCCACCTCCACATCCACCTCCTCGCCGGCCGCCAAATGGCCTGGCCCCCCGGCTGATCCCATCAAGCAAACCCACTCCCCATCCCGCTCGGCCACCCGCCGAGCTTTTCCATCTCCACTTAACGACTAGCACCCCCTCCAACTCCCATGCCAACCATCGCAATCATCGGCCCCGGCGCCATCGGCGGCACCCTCGCCTCCCTCCTTCTCGAAACCCCGCAGAACACCGTTTCCATCTGCGCCCGCACCCCCTTCGAGCAACTCCAAGTCACCGCCGGCGGGAAGACCATCCACCGCACCGTCACCGTACACACCGACTCCGACGCCACCGCCCCCGTCGACTGGATCCTGCTCGCCACCAAAACCTACCAAGTCCCCCAAGCCGCCAGCTGGTTCCCCAGCCTCTCCGGCCCCCAAACCCAAATCGCCGTCGTGCAAAACGGCGTCGAACACCTCGCCAATCTCGCCCCCTACTTTCCAGCCGAACGCACCGTCCCCGTCATCATCGACTGCCCCGCCGAACGCAAAAGCCACGGGCAAATCGTCCGTCACGGAAACGTCCGCATGGACATCCCCAACACCCCAAACTCCGCCGCCTTCGCCCAACTCTTCACCGACCCCGCCGTCACCGTAAACCTCACCGACGACTGGACCACCGCCGCCTGGCGAAAGCTCTGCACCAACGCCGCCGGAGCCATTTCCGCCCTCGTCAACCAACCCGCCAACATCGCCGCCGCTCCCCAAGCCGCCGCCATCATGGAAGCCCTCATCCGCGAAACCATCGCCGTCGGCCGCGCCGAAGGAGCCGCCCTCGACGACTCCCTCATCCCCGCCATCATTGCCAACGCAGCCGCCGCCCCCGAAGGCTCCATGAATTCCCTGCACGCCGACCTCGTCGCCCGCCGCCCCATGGAATGGGACGCCCGCAACGGCGTCATCGCCCGCCTAGGCCAAAAGCACCGCATCGCCACCCCCTATAACCAAATGGCCGCCCAACTCCTCTCCCTCCTAGAATCCCAGTAAGCGCCCCTCGCTCGCCCCCACCAAAACAAAAGAAATCCCCTCCAATACCCCGTGCAAAAAACATATCAACGTTGATACGAAAACTGCACAACCCCCGCTCCGCCGCCCGCCCCCTCTGGTTCCATGACCGCCAAGCTCCTTCTCCAGATGCCACTCCTAAACGTAGCCGCCGCCTCCCCCCTCATCGTCGCCCACCGCGGAGCCTCCGCCGACGCCCCCGAAAACACCCTTCCCGCCTTCCAGCTCGCATGGGAGCAAGGAGCCGACGCCATCGAAGGCGACTTCCATCTCACCCGCGACCGTCAGATCGTCTGCATCCACAATCCCACTACAGGCAAATACGCCAACAAGAACCTCACCGTCCGCAAAACGAAGCTCGCCGACCTCCAAGCCCTCAATCCAAGCCCCAATCACTTTCCCACCTTCGCCGAAGTCGTCGCCACCGTACCATCCGGCAAAAAGCTCTACATCGAGATCAAGAGCAGTCCCCAGATAATCCGCCACCTCCTCAAAGAAATCGACGCCTCCGGCATCGACCCCGATCAGCTCGTCGTCATTGCCTTCTCCGGCCGCGTCATAAAAAAGATCAAGCGAGAACGCCCCTCCCTCAAAGCCATCCTGCTCGCCACGCCGCGCGACCGCTCCAAGGCCCGCACCCTCGAGCCCACCCCGCAGCAGCTCCTCGCCGAGCTCAAACGCACCGGAGCCGACGGCATCAGCCTCTACGCCAATCCCGACATCGACGCCGCCTACCTCGCCCCCATTCACGCCGCTGGCTACGAGCTGCACACCTGGACCATCGACGACCCCGAAACCGCCCGAAAATGGCTAGACCTCGGAGCCCTCTCCCTCACCACCAACACCCCCGCCCCCCTGCGAGCGCTCATTCAGCAAAATCGATGACGAAGAGGCACCCATCGATGCCTCCGAATCAAGTCACTTTGTATTCTACGAACAATTACACAATGGAAGCCCCACGTCGCTTCGATGCAAATTGATCATCCGAAGCACGTACTCAAACGAAGTATCCCTGGAAATAGTAGGCTCAACATCCATCTCTAAATTTGCGGAATAGACAGGGAAGGATGTGAAGTACTCTCTCCAGCGAGTCTCCAAGGAAATACGATCCTCCTCGAGAAACCATTTTTTCCAGTCGCCGCTGCCACCGCTCCGATTCACTCTCTCGAATCCTGCAGGCACGGAAAGTTCCTGCTTCAACTGAATCCCCAAATAGCGCTCCAACCCCTCGCGCCGACCGGCAATCAAATCTTCGTAGGATAGCGTAAAGAACTCATCCCCGTATTGAGCGGAAAACTCACAGTGACACCTAAGCTCCTCTCCCACGAAGTGGAGGACATCGAACCCACCCAATTCCCGAAACCGCTCGCAAATAGAAAGGAATGAGACCGATTTCGGCGAAGCTACTTTCCGTTCAAGCAATTCCAGAAACGAGCATGCATTTTCATCCTTCTCAAAACCACCACCGTTATAGGGAGCGTACAACAAAGCGCTCACCAAACGGTCGAACGGATGCCGAGTCAGGAAGATCCGCTTATCGTAGCTGGGGAACTTGTGGACCTCCGTTCCATAGTGCAGTGCAGCAAGCGACTTCACGATGAGATTCGGCTTTTCATCTGAAATCGTCTCCAGTCTCGCTGGCTCAAAGACCAGCTCATGATCAGGCAAGGACTTTTGCAAGGTACCTGCCAAAGCGCTAGAGCCCGTCTTGCCTGAAGTAAAAATGAGAATTCGCATTGCGGGAATGCTGCCAGAAAAGCCACCTCGATTGGAATCCCTAAAAACCCTCTCGCCCCTCCGACAAAGTACACCCTTGTCATCATTCCGCTCCGGCCCCATTAGGGACCCCGACAATCTCCAATTATCATGAGCGAAGCGAAAAAACCTGTACTCCTCGTCATCCGTGACGGATGGGGAGCCAACCACAACGCCGCCCAAGACGGCTACAACGCGGTCAAGCTCGCGGACACCCCCGTCTCCGACATGCTCTCCGCCAAGTGGCCCCGCACCGAGCTCGCCGCCTGCGGACTCGACGTCGGCGTACCCGAAGGCATCATGGGCAACTCCGAAGTCGGCCACCAAAACATCGGCGCCGGCCGCATTGTCGACCAAGAGATCGTCCGCATCACCAAAGCCTTCAAGGACGGGACCGTCACCGGCAACAAAGCCCTCGAAGGCGCCTTCGCCAAGGCCAAGTCCGGCGGCAAGCTCCACTACATGGGCATCGCCTCCGACGCCGGCGTGCACGGCCTGCTCGAGCACCTCTACGGCCTCCTCGAAGAAGCCAAGAAGGCAGGCGTAGAGCAGGTCTACATCCACCTCTTCACCGACGGCCGCGACACCCCGCCGCACTCCGGCAAGGCCTTCGCCGAACAGTGCGAAGCCAAGTGCAAGGAGCTCGGCATCGGCCAAATCGCCTCCGTTTGCGGACGCTTCTGGTGCATGGACCGCGACGAACGCTGGGACCGCGTCGGCAAGGCCTACAACATGCTCACCGGTAAGGAAGCCGAGCGCACCGCCGCCTCCGCCCCCGAAGCCATCCAGTACTACTACGACAATCCGACCTCCTCCTCCAACGTGGGCGACGAGTTCGTAGCCCCCACCTGGATCGTCGACGCTGACGGCAAGCCGCTTGCCACCATCGGCAACGGCGACGCCGTCGTCTTCTACAACTACCGCGGAGACCGCCCGCGCGAGCTCGCCAAAGCGTTCATCCAGGACGACTTCGACGGCTTCGACCGCGGCGAAAAGCTCGACCTCTTCTTCGTCGCCATGACCGAATGGCAAAAGGGCCTCTGCGAAAACGTGGTCTTCTTCAAGCCGGAGAAAATGAAAAACGTGCTCGGCGCCTACCTCGCCGAAAAGGGCCTCACCCAGTTCCGCTCCGCCGAAACCGAAAAGTTTCCGCACGTCACCTTCTTCTTCAACGACTACCGCGAAGAACCGTTCCCCGGCGAAGACCGCGGCATGGCCAAGTCCCCCAAGGTCCCGACCTACGACCTGCAGCCCGAAATGTCCGCCGACGAAGTCACCGAGCTCGTCAAGAACGCCATCCTCTCCGGCAAGTACGACTTCGTCCTCGTCAACTACGCCAACCCCGACATGGTCGGCCACACCGGCAACCTCGAAGCCGTCAAGAAGGCCTGCGCCAAGGTCGACGAAGGCATCGGCATCCTGCTCGAAGCCATCGACAAGATGGGCGGCAAGGCTCTCGTGACCGCCGACCACGGCAACGCCGACCAGCTTTGGGATCCCACCGTCGACGGCCCGCACACCGCCCACACCCTCAACAAGGTGGAAGCCGTCGTCTACGGCGCCGGACTCGAAGGCAAGGAGCTCGTCAACGACGGCGACCGTCGCCTCGCCGACATCGCTCCCACCATCCTCGCCATGATGGGCCTCGAAAAGCCGGCCGAAATGACCGGCATCAACCTCATCAAGTAAGCGATTCCGGGCAAGCGGCCCGAAGCCGCGGCCTACACCGTTTTCCAGCGGCGCCGAGCACCAGCTCGCGCCGCTTTTTCACGTAACCAAACTTCAACTACAACGCCGTCAGTTGGTATCCGCCTCGCGAATCGAAGCGCACTTTCAGCAACAAGTCCTTGCGGGCATAGAAGCCGTTTTCGCTTCCCGGGCGAAAGCGAGACTTCTTCACCAAGTCGAGAGCCAGCTTCGCAGCCGAAGGGTTCGTTTCCGACAGAAGCGTATGGTCCACACTGAACCCGCTGTCGTTCACTCCGACTGCCACCAGCACCTCCTCGTCGGAAACCATCCAAGCCATGGACGCGGGCAACGGCTGCTGCGGCGCCGCCACCAGCTCCGGTTCGCGGCATCCCGCATTGCGCAACGGCAGCGGACGATGGTTCCGCTTCCCCAGAGCCATGGAAGTCGGAGCGAAGTAGATCTCATTGCCACCTGAAAAGAAATGGTAGTGGTAGATGCCCCTATCCAAATCGGTAATCGCCAGCTCAGGCGCGATCCTCACCTGCTGGGCCTTGCCGGCCTGCAAGTCGTCGATCTCGAACGGCAACAAGAACTCCCTACCGTCCTGGGCAAACAGCTGCAACACCACGAAACAGTCCGTGTAGTCGCGACTGGGCCTCACCTTGGCGCTAAACTCGAAGCTCACCTTCTTGTTCCCCTCCACGACGCGCCCGACCGGCCGGTTCAATTCCAGATAGCCGTCCGCGAACGAAGCCGCCGACTCGAAGAAATAGGACCTAGCCGCGATGCGTTCGACGCCAGCTCCCAGGTCCACCACGCAAAGCGACTCCTCGAAAGCCAGTACCTCTAGCTTCGATTCCAAGTCGAAAGGGTTGGGAACCATCAACTGCCGCTGCGCGGAAAGAGACGCCGCTGCAGCAACGAGCAACGCCAAGGCAAACGAGAAACGGAAAAGCCGCCGAAACGGCAGCTCATTGGGGTATGAGAGCATTTAAACAATCTCCTGGTTATTGGGGTTTCGGAGAGAGTTTGATAAGTTGTGCGAGTAAGGAAGCGCCCTTCGTCAAATTCAGCAAGCGCGGAAATCAAATCGGATGCGTCGCTTGGAAAACCAATTCAAGCGGCGCGACGCTCCAGCCCGCGCTACAAACGAAGAAAGGCGGAGAAGCCCGAAGGCCTCTCCGCCTCTATTAGGAGGGCGGGAAATTCGTTTTTGTCGCCGGCGGCTACTTCTTCGCCACCAATCCGCTGAGCAAGGTCAGGAACTCGTCCATCTGCGGCTTGGTCCCGATGCTCACGCGAGCCCAGTCCGCATACTTGCTTTCCGGAGCTCCGGAAACGCGGGATCCGCTAATCAGGATACCGTTCTCCCGCATCGTGTCCCGCAGCAGCTGCTGGTCGATGCCGGAGTGGAAGTAAACGAAAGCTCCATCTGGCTTGGCGTACTCGATGCCCATCTTGTCGAAGGCATCCGTCACGTACTTGCGCACCGTCTGGTAGTTCTTGATGTTCACCGCCAAGTGCTCGGAGTCCTTGATCGCCTCGCAGGCCGCAATGGCTGCGATGTAGCTAGGAGCCCCCATGTGGAAGACGCTGATCTTCTCGAGGATGTCGGGATGAGCCACCGCGTAACCGATACGGAATCCTGCCAGACCATAGCCCTTGGAGAAGGTGCGTGTCACGATCACGTTCTTCTTCAACCGAGCCAAAGGAGCGCAGGTCGCCATGGCAAAGCTGGAGCTGGTCAACTCCAAGTACGCTTCGTCCACGAAAACCAGGATGTCGTCGGGAATGCTCATCACGAACTGCTTCAGCTCCGCAGAGTCAGCGAGCACGCCAGTCGGGTTGTTCGGATTGCAGATGTAGACGATCTTCGTGTTTTCGTCGATCGCCGCCTTCAGAGCCTTGAAGTCGTAGCCCATGTCCTCGCTAAGAGGAGCAAACTTGACGTCGCCGCCGCGCTGCTCGAACTTGCGAACGAGCTGCGTATAGCCCATCTCCGTGGTCACGACGTTTACTCCCGGCTCCGCGTAGGCGAGCGCCGTCATCATCAGCAACGGGCCAGAACCTGCGGTCGTAAGTATGTAGTCCGTGGATACACCTTCTTTCTTAGCGCAGAGCTCTTCCAACTCCGATACGTTGTTGCGATTGTAGTAGCTCCCGCCATCGAGAGCCTTCATCATCGCCATCTTGGCCTTTGGCGTGTAGCCAAAAGCGTTTTCGTTACTGCTGAGACGCACTGGGCTATCCTCAAGCGTCGGAGCGGCTTGCCCCACAAGCGAGCTTGTGAGCAAGGTTCCGGCAAGCGCAGCAGGGACAACCCAGCCGCGGATACGTCTTTCGACGAGAGTAGACATCTTTTTCATAGTGTGGTGGTTGTTAATTCGAACCGCCCTCGAATCTTATACCAAATTGTATCCAACGTGTCGCTACATACGTAGAGCGGCCTGCTCGATGCGGAGCAGGTAGTCTGCCACGTAGTCCTTCGGATCGATCTGTTGGGCCTCGCGCAAATACTTGGCGGCGGCGGCATAGTCGCGCTTGCCTACGTTGAGCTGGGCAAGGGCGATGTAGGCCTGGTGGGAGTAGCCTTTAAGCTTGGTCGCGTTTTCCGCATAGTATTCCGCCTTGGCGAGATCTCCGCGCTTTTTCTCGAGTTCGCTCAGGGAGAGCAGCGCCCCCCCGTTGAGAGGATCCTTCTTGACTAAGGTGGCTAGGAAACCGGCAGCTCCATCGGTGTCGTCTTCCTGCATGGCGAGGCGAGCCTTCACGTTGAGCACGCTCATCTCCTGAGACTCGGTCAATTGCGCGGACATGACGGACTCCAGGTTCGACAGCAAAGTCTTCGCATTGCCGAGCTGGTCCATGTAGATAAGGGAGTTGACCACTTCGATGATTCGCGCCGGACGAGCCCCGCCCAGCTTCATGGCCTCGGTATAGCTATCAACCGCAGGCTCGACCAATCCTTCGTTAACGAACAGATCGCCTAGCAAGGCCAAGGACGGCCCGTCCGCCTTGCCGAGGTCTTTAACCACAGTCAGGTTCGCGGCAGCCTTGGAACGCTCGTTGACCGCCAGAAACTGATTCGCTTGCAGCTTCCACCAATCCGCCTTGTTGGGCTCGGCTTTGATGAACTCATAGAGCAATCCAATGGCCTCTTGCGAACGCTCGAGGGCGATCAAGCACTGCAGCTGACCCAGCTTCCAGTCCTTGCTGTCCGGAGCGAGCATGATCGCGACCTTGTAGGCGTCCAACGCAGTGGATGGCATATCCATGTTCAGGTAGCAGTATCCAATCAGTCCATACATCGTACCGTCTCCCGTTTCGATCGAGAGCGACTTCTGCAGCCCTTTCAATGCATTTTGGTAATCATTCTCGGCCACGAAGGCGCGACCCATGTTGTAGTAGGCCTGCGCATAGTTCGGGAATTTCTTGATAGCCGTTTGGTAGGAAGCGACCGACTTCTTAGTCTGGCCTTCCTGGTAATAAAGGTTTCCCAAAATGTAGTCGAATGCCGCGCTGCTGTCAGGGCCCACCGAGGATTCCAGTCTGGCGATCGCCGCCTTCGGGTCGGATCCGATCAACGGAACGATCTCGTCGAACAAGCCCTTTTCCTCGGCCGTGATGTTGGGATTCGTTTCCGACTTGGCTACGTAGCTTTCGGCAAAGTAGGCCCGGAACTCGGGGTTATCGAAGGATTGCTCAGTCAAGTCGTAGACCTGAGCGTGAAGCGACGAGGTAAGCAGACCCGCCGAAATTGCTAACGTTTTAAGATACGAACGTGTATTCATCGTGATAAAGTTTGTAGAAAGTTACTGCCAAGTGATTTTGATATTCTCGAAAACGACGCGAGCCTGCACAGGCTTCCCCGCGACCGTCGGCTTTTGATAGACCCAGCCTTCGAAATGCTCGCGGAAAAGACGCGTATAGTCCTCGTCGATCGTTTGCTTAACCGAAGAGATAGTGACCGATCCGTCCGCATTGATAACACCTTCCATGGTGATAAAGCCTTCCTTCTTCTCGCGCTTCATGCGTGGGCTGAACTGGAAAGGCGGCTTGCGGATAACCGATACAGGACTGTCCAGATCGCTGATCTCGAAGAGGCTGATCGCGTCCATCGTTTCCGATGCGCTGACTCCGACCTCACCTAGCGAGAAACCGCCCGCCAGGGCATTTCCAACGCCGGGATTCAAGGCCATGTTCAGCTGCGAGAGCGAGAGCTGCGGCGGCGGAGGCTGCATCTCCGGCGGCGGATCCTGCTCGGGCGGCGGCTCGGGCGGCGGCGGCTCGGGCGGGGTGAACGCCGGAGGCGGAACCGTCACGTCGAACTCGCGCACCTGCAGGTCCGGCTTCTTCAAGCCAGCCAGGAACTGGGTGAACGGCAACATGCCGAACATCGCCAATACCGCGAGGGCTGCCAAGGCTCCAGAGCCCAGAGGCACCTTCTTGAATATCGGCCCTTTGTAGATTTTGTAGGGTGATCCCATGGTAAATTAAGAGGTCTCCTCGTCCCCTATCCGTCTGTGGCCAAGTTCACCGTGTTCGCCCCGGCCAGCTTGCACTCGTCGTGCACGCGAGTGTAGAGATCGATCGAGGCAGTTTTGTCGGCTTGGATGATCACCGGCATCTGATCCTTGGATACGAGCTGGCGCACGATGGAACGAACGCCGGACAAACCGACCTCCTTGCCGCCGTACACGATCTTGCCCTTATCCGTAATGGCGATCAGGATACTGTTTTTCTCCAAGTCCGATGCGGAAGCCGCTTGCGGCTTGTTTACCTCGACCCCTGTTTCTTCAACGAAAACGGTAGTTACGATGAAGAAGATCAGGAGGATGAAGACCATGTCGATCAAGGGAGAGATATTGATCTCATCGCTTTCTGCTTCGCCCTCTAAAATGGAACGTCTTGCTTTCATAATACCCTAACTTGCTAAATTGTGTTTCTCTAATTTGAGGATGGTGAGGATCTCCATTCGATTGAAGAAGGAGTCCAACTCGCCGATCTGCTTCTTGACCACCGTCATCATCACGTAGGCGGGGATCGCTAGCACGAGTCCGGTCTGCGTAGTGATGAGGGCCTCGGAAATCCCGCCTGCGACCAAGTCGATCGTGTTGCCACCGGCGCTAACCGACAGGCCGAAGAAAGTACCGAGCATACCCATGACCGTGCCGAGCAATCCGGTAAGCGGAGCCGCGCCCACGAGTATGTTGCAGAAGTAGAGGCGGCGCTGCAGCACCGGCAGGTGAGCCACGCGAACTTCGTCGAAACGGGCTCGAGCTCCGTCCAGATCCTTAACCCCTCCCTGAGTGTATTCGATAATCTCTGCCACGTCACCCTTGGCATCGCCTGGAACATCGATCCAGTGACCGAGTTCGTTGGCGTCCATCAGGTAGAATTTCTTCTTCTTCATGTAGAGATAGAGCTCGAAGATGGCGAAGTAGATCACCCCTCCGAGTATGGCTAACGGGATCATCAAGGCGCCCCCCGCCATCCATAGATCTATCGTTTCCTGAATGATCCCGTTCATGCTAGGCGATGGTCTTGATGCCGTTCACGAAGCTGATGGACATCTTCTCCATTCGGGAGAGGTACCCCTTCGCCTTTCGTGAAAGAATCGCGTACAGGAGCAAGGCGGGGATCGCTACGATGAGTCCGAACTCCGTAGTGATCAAGGCCTCCGAGATACCGCCCGAGAGGGACTTAGCGTCGCCCGTACCGAATATTTTAATACGGTTAAAGGTGTTGATCATACCCGTCACCGTTCCTAGCAGTCCGAGTAGCGGTGCAACCGCAGCCGTGACCGAGATGAATGGCAGCAGTCGCATGACCTTCGGCTGCGTTTCGACCATGGACTCGTAAAGGATCTCTTCGACCAGCTCAGGGTTGTGGTCGCTGTACTTCACCCCTTGCTGAATCATCTTGCCCATTGGACCTGAAGTGCTGTTCGCGACGTGGGCGGCGCCTTCCTTGTCCTTATTGGCAAGCTTGGCGAGAACCTCGGCGAGGAAACCTTCCTTAGGCTTGGGCAATGACATTAGCTCGAAGGCCTTGAAGGCTGCAACCGCAAGAGATACAAAGGCGAAACCAAGAATCGGATACACCCAGATACCACCCTTTCCGATGTGCTCTCCGATGCTTTCCTTCGTGGCTTCGATAGCCATGGCATTGTCCAAGGTCGCGTCGATCGGGAGCGAACCCTCTTGGCCCGATGCGATCGCCAGAAGGCCTGCATCGAATTCGCCTGCCATAATCGGCATGACGAGCGGCTCAGTCGAATTGCCCTGCTCGACGAGTCCAGCAGTGCCGCTCTTGCCGGCGAAGTAGGTGATCGGTCCGAAGCGAACGAAAGTACCATCCTCCAACAAGCCATCACTCGTTATCGCCTTGCCTGCGTAAGTCGCGCCGCCGGAGAGGCTTTCCATGCGAGCGAGCCCCGCTTCGATAATCGTCTTCTGCGCTTCAAGCTTTTCGACCGGCGAAATGTGCGGGTCTTCCGCGGCAATTTCGCTGGCGGTGATCTTCTCGCCGTAAAACTCGTACTCGGAAGGATCGAGCTGCGAGCCGAAGGTGCGGCCGAACTCTGCCGAGAGGTTGATCAAATAGTCGACCATCTCGCCCTGAGCCTTGATGCTTTCCTCGTAGCTCGACAAGTCGGAGCTTTGATTGTCGCTGATGCGCTGAGCGCGATTCGCATCCCGACGCAGATCCCTGAGTTCCGCGAAGAGCGCGTCCCTCTCCTTCGTCAACGGGATCTTCTCCTTCCCGATCGATTCCCGAAGGTCGGATAGCTTCTCGAGCGAAGCGTCCAACTTCTTTTGAGCGTTGGCAGATGCCGTATCCAGGGCGCTTTGTCCCATCAGCGGCATTGCAGATACCAGTAGCGCTACGGCTAGCTTTGAAAACTTGTTCATGTAAATTGTCCTCCTAGAAATTTTTAAATTTATGGCGTTACGATCTTGGCAGGCATCCCGAGGAAGCTTGCGTCCACCGAGCGGTCGTAAATGGCGACGAGCTGAGAAACTTTTTCGGCAATCGCTGGCTCAGGCTTCCAGTCCCATCCCTCTCCGGTGGAGGGATGTCCGTACCCGGCGTATTCGCCCGTTCCGTCGACGAAGTAAGCGTATGCAAATCCGAAATACAGCGTGGTCACTTCCCGCGACTCTCCGCCTACATCTTGAATTCCGGTGTCCTTGGTGACGACGCTTTGGAACTTCTCGAACTGCGACATGATCGCGACCACGTTCTGGAGGCGAATGGTGATCGGCGTGGTCTCTTTTTGCTCCTCGCTAGGGATGCGCTTGAGGAAGGTCGCTATTGATTTCCGGAAGGCATCGGGCCAAGTGAGCGCCTGTTCCTTGATTTGAGATTCGTAGGTTTCGACGGCGGCGGTCATTACCTTGGTCGCTTCGTCGAGGTTTTCCTTTTTCTCGTCGAGCTCGGCCCGCTTCTTTTCTCCCGCGGAAGCGGTTTCCTCGGCCGTCTTTATGATGTCCTTCAAGCTAGCGATCTCAGTCTCCATGAACTCGATCGAGTTCTCGATAACTTCCTTCTGCTCGACCCAGGCAAACTTCTCTTCCGAGATTTGCTTTTCGAGGGAGATCCACTCGCTAAGCACGTTTTGAGTATCTTTGACGACGTCTGCAGATACTGAATACGTGAATGAAATAGATAGCGTGGCGGCTGCGGCCATGCATTTGAAAGTCTTAATGTGTAAACCTAGCATGTTGTTTGTTGCTTAAAGCTTTGGGTAGGGGGTTATTTTGGAAAAACCGCGGCGGGACTACCCGGCACCGCCGCGGCTGAGTTTCCTATTATTTCAGATCAAATGACTTGCGTCAGGAGAGCTAGAACTTGGTCTCCATGCGCAGGACGAAGTTACGACCACGGTCCGCGAGGACCTGACCATCTTCGTCATTGTAAGAGCGAGCGTACCAGATGTACTGATCGAAGAGGTTCGATACGTTGAGCGAAACCTTCCAGCCCTCGAGCGGAGTGTCGGAGCGACCCGTGTAGGCGATGCCGCCGTCGAATATGGTGTAGGAATCAAGCTGCTGCGTGTTCAACGTGTTGACGTAAACGTCGTCGTAGAACTTGCCGCCGAAGTTGAAGCGCCAGTCTCCCTTAGTGTAGATCGCGTCGAAGTTAGCAGTAAGGAACGGTGTATTGCCCAGGTCGTTGCCGCCAATAGCTTCGTAGATTTCGTAAGCGAGAGGGTCGCTGGTCGCCTCCACTCTGTAACCTTCAGCTGCGGTCGGCACTGGATCGCCTTCGGCGATGAATACGACGGAGTCGAGCAGATCCTCTTGGAAGGTCGTTTCCTGGATCGCGATGGATCCACTGAGCTTCAGCCCTTCGATACCTGTCGCGATGTCGCCAGAGGCTTCAACACCCCAAGAGTCAACACCACCCACATTCTGGTAAACGCTGTTACCGGCGGCACCTGCGTTTGCAGAGTCGATCGGTACCGCAGAAGCGAGGATTCTGTCCGTATAGCTAACATGATAGGCCTGAACCGTATAGCTGCTGCTACCGATGTTGCCGCGGATACCGATGTCGAAGTTCTCGGAGTACTCTGGCTTCAGGATATCCGGATTGAAGGTATCACCCGCTGTAGTGATCGTACCCGACGTAGGCGTTGCCATATTTTCGGAGTAGTTGAAGAAGACTTCAGAGCTGTCGTTGAGCGTGTAGAGAAGTCCGAACTGCGGCAGGAACATATCCTCGTACTTGGTAGAACGGAAGGTCTCTTCATTCTTGAGCCACTCACCGATAGAGAGGAAACCATTGGCATCGCGATCGAGCGTGAGAGCCTTCGCACCGATGATAACTTCGAGGTCACCGTCCATCGTCGTCCAAGTATCTTGTACCCAGAACTGCATTACATCCTGGTCGATATAGCGAGTATAGTTGGTGAAGTTGAACTGGTCGTAACGGAAGTCCCCAAGGATCGAACCACCGTCAAGGTTGTAGTTCGGACGCTCAGTGCCATGGTGGTCGAACTCGTACCAGCCACCCACGATCAGCTTGTTGTTCTCCGTTTCCCAAGTATAGGAAGCCGTTAGGCCGTAACGATGGCCACCGAAGTTTTCATCACGCGCAGTACGTCCTGGGACACCTGGTACGAAATCGACACCCGGAGCGTAGGTTGGAGTTCCAGGAGCAACGATGGCATGGTCCTCACCATACTCGGTAACAATGGTGCCATCTTCGCCGATAGCGTTGCCATCCGCGTCATACCAAAGCTGACCCCAGATATCGGTACGGCTTGGATCATTCATGTACGCAGCGCGCACCTGAGTCTGAGCGTAAGCCTGGTCACGTCCCCAGAGACCGTAGTTATTCTTGTCCTGGTAGTAGGTGACGACTTCCATCGACTTTCCGTCTTCGAAATCGAAATCGAAGTTAAAGCGCTGCAACGTATCCATACGTCCATTACGCCATTTGTCGTAGTAGATCGCATTCGTTCCTTCACCTGCTCCCACCGACGAATCGATGTAGGCAACCGGACCCAAGTTACGACCTTGGTCGCTCAAATCGCCATAATTGAAGTCACCCAAACCTGGGTAGTCCCAAGGAGTGTACTCGATGTAGCCCTGGCCGGTACCGCGATAGTTTCCAGCTTCCGCATCCTGCCATTCCCCAAAATCGAGGCCGGCCGTGTCGAAGTCGTCACGATCGTTGTAGGTGATGGCGTAAGTGATGTCCAACTTGTCGGACGGCAACTCGTACTTGAACTTCGCCTCATAGCGTCGAGCCATACCCTTGCCAAGCCCATCTAGGCCACGAGGGGTGAACTCGAAATGAGAACCGCTGACGTACCCCGTGAAACCAGGAGCGATTTCGCCCATCTCGTACTTCGCGAAGAGACTGATGTGATCGAAGCTACCATAAGCCGCGCTGACATACGCACCTTGCTCCTTGGAGGGATCCTTGGTGAAGTACTGGAGCGATCCGCCGAGAGCCTGGTAGGCTGGAGTCGTCACGTCACCCGCACCCTGGGAAACCTTGATCGTGGTCAAATTCTGGGAATCGACCAAACGGCCGATCGGGCTCCCGTAGCGTGGGTCGGAGGTACCAACCGGCACGCCGTCGAGCGTGACGCCCAGGTTCGCGATGTTGAAAGCGCGGACGCGGACGTCGTTGCCAAACTCGTAGAAGCCGAAAGGGTCACGCGTTACCACGTTCACCCCAGGGATCTTATCGACCATCTTTTCAGGCAAGGCGCCTGGCATTGCGATCTCGAGGGCCTCGAGGTCGAGGGAGTTGTTCGCACGGCTCTCGCCCTGGCCAACCGCCGTGAAGGTTTCGAAGACTTCCATTCCGGAGCCGGAATCCTGGGCAACAGACTCGAAGGAGAGTCCTGCAAGCAGGAGAGCTGCTGCTGCCTTTGCGAGGGTACTTTTTGACCTCTCGCCGCTGGAGGGATGCGAGCACATAGCTACGCCATCCGCGTTTAACGGTGTTGATTTAGACATCTTTTTGTATGGTTTGAGTTTAGCTTAAAACCAAGTGGGGTTTAGCATCATCGATGCCAAAACAGCTCCAAAGCCACCGTTGTGGAACTTATTCGGAACAAATCCTCAATTTACCGCATCGAATGGCATTTTTCCGCCTAGCTGCATCCACAAGTCCTATTAATATCTAGTCGTATTACTTTTATAACTACAGAGTATGTACGGATACCAAGGCTAGCCCAAGAGCTCGCCTAGCCAGCCGCGCTCCCCTTATATACTATAGTTGCGCCCGCTCCTCAGAGCTGAACCTGCCAGCTCGAGCGCCTCACGATCAAAATAGAGCAGATCGGATTTTCGCCCCCTTTGCTCAATTGCCAGCGCTTAAAACAAATGGCTCCCCCGCCCCGCTTGTGGCGCAAAGCCTGCTCGCGGCGTGACCAGAAGGGCGTCCCTGCCCCTCGCAAAAAGATGTCTAAATGAAACCTTCCATAAGCAACCCCTCACTGGTTGCGGGAGCGCTGCTATGCTCGTGCCTTTGGGCCCCTGCCGCGCATTCGCAAACCACCGCGCCAACTCTCAGCCAGAGCCTCTCGGCTCCCTCCGCAGCTCCCGCGACCAGCGGACAGACGGACGAGACCAATTCCAGCCCCCGCGAACGCGGTCGCATTCTGGTCAAGAGAAACCCGATCGCTTCCGAGTATCAAGTTTTTGGCGACATCGGAACCAGCCCCGGGGCCGACGCAGACGGCGAAGGCGTAGACTTCCGCGCTTTCTTCCCCAGGAAAAACCCAGCAGCCACCCCCTCCGATTCGCTTACCCTGGGCTACAGCTTAAACTTCAACGACCAGTCTGGCATCGGTAAAAGTGGATACAACGCTGCCCTCACCAAAGTCCTCGACCCGGAAGGCAAATGGGTCCTCGCCGCCCAATACCGGGACAGCGCCTCGGACCGACTCATCGAGCACTACGAATCCGTATGGCTGCAAACCGGAGACCAAGACACCTACTACCTGGACCGTCCTCGCTTTTCCTTCGACGAAATCCTCACCGAAAACGCCGTAGCCACCGCCCAAATCGGCTTTCGCCCCAACGACAGGCACGAATTCTACTTCAAAACCTCCTACCAGGACTACGCCGACGACTCCTACCGCAACCGCATCGAATTGCAAACCGGAGCCGGCACCATCGTCGAAGGGACCCAGATCCTCGCAGAGGACAACTCGACGATCACAGCCGCTTCCTTCACCGACGCCCGCACCCGCCGCTACTTCGGCGACACCCAAAACCAAAGGACGCGCCTGCACAACACCTTCGGCGGCACCTACACCGGCAGCGACTGGACCATCGACTACTCCCTCTACACCCAAAAGTGGGACCTTAACACCCTCTGGCGAAACTGGAACTTCCGAGACACCGGCATCGACCTAAGCTACCAAATAGACGACCCCTACCTGCCCACCATCACCTTCGACAACGATATTGACCTACAAGACACCAGCGGGGCAGCTTTCTCCAACCTTCGTATTCACAACACCTATACACGCGATCGCGACGCAGCCGCCCGAATCGACGCAGAACGACAACTATCCATCGCTGGAGGCGACTACTGGATACAAACCGGAATACTCCATCGAGAAAAGGAACGCAACACCTGGGAAGACCGGAAGGTATACCTCCCCGTCGACGGAAACAGCTTCACCCTCGAGCAAGTCGCCTTCGAATCGAACGGCAGCCCGATCCTTTCGGGAGCCTTCACACCGCCGGCGGGCCTTTCCCCCGCTAAAAGTCGCGCGTTCATCGACAACAATCCCGACATCTTCGTTAGCAACACCTTCAGCGAGAAAGTCGAAAGCGCGCCCCAGTCCTACACCGCGGAGGAAGCCGTCAGCTCCGCCTACCTTCTCGGCACCCGCAAAGTCGGCGAGTGGACCTACGAGCTGGGTGGGCGACTCGAACGAACCGAAACCGCGACCCGTGGCACCGTCGTCATACCGGAAGCTGTGAACGATCCAGACGAAGGCGACACGCTCGAAATCGTGCGGAACCCTTCAAGCGATACGGATCTGATCATCAAAGACCTGTACTCGCAAAACTCATACACAAACTTCATCCCAAGCGCGGAGGTTTCCTACGAAGCCTCGTCCGAAGTCACCTGGCGAGCGGCCTGGTTCCAGCTCCTCATGCGCCCCCAATACTACAACATCGTAGACTATCGCCGCATCAGCATTCCCACACGCAGTATTTCTGAAGGAAATCCCGAACTCAGTCCAACCGAGATCGACAAGCTCCGTCTCTCCTGGACCAAAACCAACCCCACGCTCGGCTCCCTTTCCATCGAAGGCTACCTCATCAACATCGAGAACTTCTTCTACGGATCCGTATCCGAGGATACCATACTCGAAGAGGGCGACCCTGTGATCTACAGGGTGAGCCGCGTAGAAAACGGAGATACCGCAAATATTAAGGGCGTCGAAATCCAGTGGCAGAAGACAGTCAAGGACTTTGCCCTGTTCGACTCCGCTACCGCCAGCATCGCCTACACTTACTCCGACTCGGAAGCGAGCGTGCAATCGCGGCCCGACGACGTGCTCCCCACTCCCGAACGTTCAGAACACCTCGCGAAATTGAGCCTGAGCGGCACCGCCGGAAGGTTCACCTCAGGCATCGAGCTTAGCTACCAAAGCGAGGCGCTCGACGACCTCGGCAGCTCGTATTCCCAAGACAAATACAGAGAAGCGGTCATCAACTTGAACGCCCGCAGCAGCTACCGGATGGACGAAAAAACGAGCCTCGGCATCAGCCTCTCCAACCTCACCGACCACCCAGAACGCTCCTACGAAGGCTCGCCACTTAGAGTCACCCGAAACCAGTACAGCTCCTGGTTCGGCACCTTCAACGTGACCCGATCTTTCTAGTCGAGCGGCTGCATGACCGCTCTAGAAAAAGAGAGAAGCAACGAATCGAGAGCGTGGAAAACGCTCTTTTTCGTCAGCCTGATCAACTCCGCTCAAGCCGCAATCGCCGTGGTCGGGATTCCCTCCCTCGCGAGCGACGGCCTGCTTAGCGGCGCCCAGGCTACCTCCCTGCTCGCTGCCTTGCCCATCTGCGCCGGCGTCGCTGCCGCCCTGGCCGGACCGATTTCGGACCGCTTCGGACGAAAGCGAACCTTGCTCGCTGGACTCTCCCTGCTGGGCCTCTCCCTGCTTCCCCACGCCTTAGCCACCCATTACCTAGGCCTACTCGCGCTGAGGTGCCTCGCCGGAGTCGCCACCGGCGTCCTCATGGGGCTCCCCTCCACCCTGCTCAGCGACAGCTTTCGTAAAGACCGGCAGCTCGCCCTCTCCGGCAAGACGCTCTGCGGCTACGCGATCGGGCAAACCGTCGGCGTGCCGCTCGGGATCTGGCTCATGGACTGGAGCAGCTTTCTCTGGGTCTGCAGCCTCTACGGCGCCCTCGCCCTCTGCAGCATCCCCTTCGCCAAAGCCTTCCTCCCCAACGCCCGCCGCGAAGCGCGCAAACCGGAAGTTGCCTCCTGGCTGCGCAACTACGCGAAACGCTCCAAGGAAACGCTAAAGGACAAGGACTTCAACCTGATCGCCGCCGCATCCTTCCTCAGCTTCACAGCCCTCTCGGCCTTCTACGTCAGCTTCGCCCTCTGGCTTTTCAACACCGCCCAGCTCAGACCCTCGGAAATCGCCCCCATGTACCTCGCAGGCGGCATCCTCCAGGTAATCGTATTCACCGCAGTCCTACGCCTGCTCACCAAGCTCCGCCCCCAACTGACCATAGCGATCTCCCTGATCCTCAACACCATCATCTTCTCATCCGTCCATCCCGGCCTCGCCAACCTCAGCTCCGCTACCCTCTTCTTCGCCCTCACGCTCGCAGCCGTTTCCCTCCGCATCCCCGGCCTGCAGTACCTGATCAACAATCGGGGCGACCCGCTGCAGAAAGGGCTACGCGTCAGCCTCAACCAGACCAGCAGCCACCTCGGCAAAGCGTTCGGCTCCATTTTGGGCGGCAGCCTGCTCCCTATCCTGGGAATGCATCAAATTGCGCTTTCATGTGGGGTCATCACCCTGGCTTGCAGCTTACTTTTTCTAAGGGATCTATTCAGCGAGCTTAATGCTGAACAAATACGACCCAAAGCTGACGGCAACCAGAGGGGCGAAAATTTCAAAAACCAAAAATTTGAAAAATGGGGTAGCTCTGGCACGCACGTTGCTAACTGAAGATGTCTAGTAAACAGGTAACAAGTGCGAACCAAAGCTGAATCGAAAAGTTAAGTTCAGTCTCTATAAGATCAATTCTATTTTGATGGGATAGGGGAGAATTTTCTTCATGCACAAACGCCAACACGTTCACGCATTGTAATTGATCGACCACTACAGTTGCCTGGGATCCAACTCTAGAGCGCCCGACCTAACAGTCGGGCGCTTTTGTGTGTACAGAGTTCGTGCTCGTTGAAACGAAACGGGACGCGGAGCGAGCGTCACCCTCGCCCCGCTGGCCAGGCGCTATCCGCCGAAAACATCCAGCATCGCTGCCTTGTAGGATTCCATTTCCTTCTGCGTACCGATGCTGATCCGGCACCAATCCTCGTAGGGCGGAAACGGGCGCCCTACCAAGAAGCCCCGTTCCTTCATCATCTTCTGAAAGGAGCGTATCTCGATGCCTGTCTTGTGAAACACGAAGTTCCCAACCGAAGGCGTGTAGTGAAGCCCCAAGGTGTCGAGCAACTCGCAATACTGCTCCCGACCTTCGGCGATCAGGCGCTTCGACTGAGCATGGAACCGATCGTCGTCCACACTCGCGATCGCGGCGATCACTCCCAGATAGCTCGGGCTCGACATCTTATGGCGGCCCATCTTTTCGAGAATCTTAGGATCCCCGATCGCGTAGCCAATCCGGTGCCCAGCCAGTCCATGCATCTTTGAGAAAGACCGGCCAATGACCACCGGATATCCCTGCTTCACCAAGTCGACCTGGGTCTGGGCCTCGAAGTCGGGCAAAAGCTCCAAATAGACTTCATCCAAGAAAACAACGCCCGTATTGCTGGCCTTGATACAGTATTCCCGGATCTCCGCTGGAGTACGAATCGTGCCCGTCGGCGTATCAGGATTGCAAACGTAGCTCAAGGCCGCCTCCTGCTTCTCGACCGCATCCAGCATCGCGTCCAAGTCGTGCTGCATGCTTTTCGTATGGGAAACCCACTCCACATGAGCCCCGCGCTTCTCCGCATGCTCCCCCAGCTGCAAATAGGTTGGCTTGGCAGATACCACTGTCTTGCCAGGAGCCGCGTAAGCCGCCGCCGCGAGGGCTAAGATCTCGTCGCAACCGTTGCCAAGCAAGATATGGTCTGGCGTCACCCCTTCCCGCGCCGCGATGCGATCCTTGAGGATCTCCTCTTCCCGAAAGGGGTAGCGGCAGCTATTCCCCACTTCCCTCATGATCGCCATGCTCACCTTCTGCGACGGACCGAACGGATTCTCGTTCCCCGCCAGATTAATGTATTTTAGTTCCGGATACCGAGCCGCCTGGCTTTGGGCGTCAGGAATAGCCTGGCCTAAGGCCCGGCCTCCCAACGCAAGCCCCAGGGACATGATCCCCGCGTTCCGAATCCAATTGCGACGGCTGATCGCCCCGCTTCCTCGATTTTCAGATAATGCTTCCACCTTTTAAATACCTCCTAATAAAAAGGCCGGCCTTTGCCGTTGGCGGGAGACGCTTTCACGAATTCCACCAACGCCACAGACCGGCTCAACTGAACGAATCGCTGAAATTCAGATGGCTGGCTGAACTTCAAACGATGCAACTGACTATAACCTTAGAGTTTTCCTTGGCCCTTCATCACTTCTTCAAAGACAGTGAGGAAGGTGCTCATTTCGTCTTCGGTGCCGATACTTACGCGGCACCAGTCGAGCATTGGCGGGAACGGACGACCGACCATGATCTGGCGGCTCTCCATCAACGCCTGAAATTCCTTGATTGGCACTCCTGTCTTCATGAAGACGAAGCTGCCCTGCGGGTAAGCGTACTCGATGCCGAGCTCGTCCAAACGATCGGTAACCATCTTGCGGACGCTGCGATAGCTGCCAACGCTCTGCTCGAAGAAAGCGGCATCCTGCAAGGAAGCCACAGCCGCGACGCAACCGAGCTTGTTCGGTCCGCCCATGCTGTACTTGCGGAGCTTCGCCTTCGTATCAGGTTTCATGATACCATAACCGACGCGCAAGCCTGCCATGCCATAAACCTTGGAGAAAGTACGAGCCAAAATGATGTTCTCCCCTTCGCGAACGAGAGGAATCATGCTGTGCTTGGCGAGACCGCCGTCAGCCAATTCGAGGTAAGCTTCGTCCACGAACGCTACGATATTCTCCGGCAATTCGCGGATGAACGCCTTGAGGGCTTCAGGATCCGTAACCGTACCGGTCGGATTGTTCGGATTGCAGAGGTAAACCATCACCGTGTTCTCGTCGATGGCAGCTTTGACAGCATCTAGATCGTACTCGAGCTTGTCGTTCAGCGGCACCAGCTTCGTCTCGCCGCCGAAAGCGTCGAAAGTACGCACCAGCTGCGTGTAGCCCGGCTCAACCGAAACCACGTTCTTGCCGGGAGCAGCGTAGGCCATCGCAGCCATCTGCAAGACTGGGCCCGAACCCGCGGTAGGCACGACATAGTCAGCCGGTACCATTTCCTTCATGGCGATCGCTTCGATCAGGGCCTGGGTCTCCTCCCCGGCATACCGGTTGATGTCCGGCAGTTCCTGCATGATGGCCATCATCGCCATCTGCGAGTAGCCAAACGCGTTTTCGTTTCCGCTGATCTTGATCGGGCCCTGGCTTCCTTCGCTCGAGTCAACCTCGTGCTGGCCAAAGGCTACCTGCGGCGTGAGCGCAAAGGTCGCTGCCGCGAGCAGCGAGGTTATTAGAGACGCGGAGCCTTGCCCCGACTTCTTCGGTACCGTTGTAGTAGACATCTTTTTAATTGTTTTAGGTTAAATCGAAACACCGTCGGTTTAGCATGCCCCGCGCCCAACCAGCACCAAACGCGGAAAAACAGTGAATTCATTTCGCCCCTGCCCTGCCTTATCTATAGTGTACGCCTGTCTGGGAAGAAGCTGCGAATACTGCTTAGACAATCGCCTGTATCGACATTTCTCGGACAAATAGGCACGCGCTTTGCTCATGCCCAACAAAAGGCGCTCAGCGCACTATTTTATACAAAAAGATGTCTACCAAAGCGAAACTCACTCGCCGGAACTTTATCCGGCAAGTCGGGGCGTACGGCGGTTGTGCCTTCACAACTATGACCGCGCTCGGACTCATGACCCAAGCTACTGGCCACGGAGCAGAGCTCACTGGCCTCACGCACATCGGCGGCAAGTCGAAGAAGCGCGTACTGATCCTAGGAGCAGGCATAGCGGGCCTCACCGCCGCCTACGAGCTGGGCAAGCTGGGCTTCGACTGCGTCATCCTCGAGCCTCGTCCCATCCCGGGCGGCCGCAGCATGACCCTCCGTCGCGGGGATACCATCAAAGAGACCACCGGAGCCTCCCAAACCTGCGAGTTCGACGAAGGCCTCTACTTCAACCCCGGCCCGTCCCGCTTCCCCCAATGGCACGTGACCATGGACTACTGCCGCGAACTGGGAGTCGAAGTCCAACCTTTCGTCAATCTCAACGAAAACGCCTTCTACTACGGCGAAGGCGATATCGGCCCCATGTCGGGCAAGCGAGCTCGTATCCGAGAAGTGAAGACAGACCTTCGCGGCTACACGGCGGAACTCTTGGCCAAGGTCGCCGACGACGAAGCGCTCGACACGGAGCTAACCGCCGCCGACAAGGAAGCCCTCCTGGACTTCCTCCACTACGAAGGCGGACTGAGCGGATCGCAAAACGAATACAAAGGCCACAACCGCCGCGGCTACAAGGTCTGGCCCGGAGGCGGCTTGCAGGAAGGCGAGCTGGACAAGCCCTACGAATTCTCGGAGCTCCTCCAGTCCGGCTTCGGAAATCTCTTCCACCGTGCCAACGAGTACCAATACCAGTCTCAAATGTTCACGCCCACCGGCGGCATGGACAAGCTCCCCATGGCCCTCGCCGAACGAGTCAAGGACCAGATCATCTACGGAGCCCAGGTGAAGGAGATCCGCCGTACCAATCCCGGCTCTCGCGTCGTCTACACCGTAAATGGCGAAGACAAGGAGCTCACCGGCGACTACTGCATCTGCACCATTCCACCCACGATCCTCAGGCGCTTGCAAACGGACTTTTCTCCCATGCTCAAGAACACGCTCAACATCGTGCCCTTCCAGAATTCCGGAAAGATCGGCATGCAGTTCAAGCGGCGCTTCTGGGAAGAGGACGACCGGATCTACGGCGGCATTTCATGGACCAACCTGCCCGTATCGGAAATCTGGTATCCATCGTCTGGATTCATGGGCAAGAAGGGAATCATGGGCGGATACTACCTTTTCGGACCGACCTCCGACCAGCTCGGACGCATGAGCCCAGCGGAGCGCCTCGAGTTCGCCCTTTCCCACGGCGAAAAGCTACACCCTCAATACCGTGCCGAATTCGAGAACGCCTTCTCGGTAAACTGGTCGACCATCCCGCACATCGAAGGCTGCTTGGCCCACTTCCCGCAAGCCATGCTCAAAACCTTCTACCCGCTTCTCATCAAGCCAGAAGGCGAGCTATACCTCGCCGCGAGCTGGGCCAGCCACCTCGGCGGTTGGCAAGCCGGCGCCTTCGAAGCCGCTCGAATCGCCGTCAAAAGCATTCACGAACGTACCATGGCGTCATGAAACTCCTTTCCCAAGCAATCGCCGGAGCCTGCCTCGCTGCAAGCTTCGGCTTCTCCAGCGCCTGCGCCAATCCTCCTGCCGACGCTCCCGTGCAGCTAGATCCGGCCTCCGTCGAAAAAGGCAAGCAGACCTACGCCATGTTCTGCCAAGCCTGCCACGGCCCGGAGGACCCAAGCATCGATTCGCCTAGTAACCTCTTCGACAAGAAGTGGTTCCACGGTTCGGGACGGGACGGCGTGGAAAAGACCATTCGCGATGGCATCGTCGACAAAGGCATGCCGGGCTGGGGTCCCATGATCCCAAGCGAGGACATCGACGCCCTCCTCGACTACCTCTTCAGCTTCCAAACAACAGAAACATCTACCGATGAATAACGTATCCACTTTCTCCCGACTCCTCCGACCGGGACTCTTCTTGCTGCTAACAGCTTTCGATCTATCGTTCGGCGGCGAGCTCTTTGCCCAACACCGGGTGACCGAAGGCAACTACGGTGAGTACATCGACACCATTACCGCCGAAGAGTCGTTCTTCACCATCGGCAACATGTGGCTGATCGTCTGCGCCGTGCTCGTCTTTATGATGCACCTTGGATTCGCCACCCTCGAGTCGGGGCTCACCCGCTCGAAGAATACCATCAACATCATCTTCAAAAACCTCTTCGTTATCAGCTCCGGCCTGCTGCTCTACGCGCTCTTCGGGTTTCGCACCATGTATCCGGGTTCTGAATTCAACGGAATAATGTCCCTCGGTTTCTGGATCGGAGTAAATCCTGCGGACTACCTCGATATCATGAGCGCCAAGTACGCGAACTACACCTGGTGGACCGACTTCATCTTCCAGGCCATGTTCGCCGCCACTGCCGCGACCATCGTTTCGGGAGCCGTAGCGGAACGCGTAAAGCTGAGCAGCTTCATGGTATTCACGGTGCTGATCGTCGGCTTTGCCTATCCCGTAGCCGGGTCCTGGGAATGGGGTACGGGCTGGCTCGACCGCAACGGTTTCCACGACTTCGCCGGTTCTTCCGTTGTACACGCCTTTGGCGGTTTCGCAGCCCTCGCCTGCGTGCTCATCCTCGGCCCAAGAAGAGGTAAGTACGGAACCGACGGCCCCAAGAAACCGATCATCGGCCACAGCATGCCGCTCGCCTCGGTCGGCGTATTCTTGCTCTGGTTTGGCTGGTTCGGCTTCAACGGAGGCTCGGTCCTCAGCGCCCATCCTGAGATGATTGGCCTAGTGGTGACCAACACCGCCCTCGCCGGCGCCGCCGGTTGCCTAGCGAGCATGATCACCACCCAATTCATGCTGAAGAAGCCCGATGTATCCATGGCCCTCAACGGCGTGCTCGCCGGCCTCGTAGGAATCACCGCGGGCGCCGATTCCATGATGCCCGCTCCCGCCATCCTCGTAGGAGCCATCGCTGGCGTCCTTGTCGTCTTCGCCATTCTCGGCTTCGAGAAGATCAAGGTCGACGACCCTGTAGGCGCCACTTCCGTACACGGCGTTTGCGGCGTTTGGGGAACCCTAGCGGTCGGCATCTTTGGTGAAGCCCCCTTCCTCTGGCAATTGATCGGCACCCTCTCCTACGCCTTGTTCGCTTTCGTCTTCTCCTTCGCAGTCTTCTACTTGATCAAGCTCGTCATGGGCATCCGCGTCACAGCGGAAGAGGAGGATATCGGACTCGACATATCCGAGCACGGCCAAGAGGCCTACTCGATCGACTAAGGAAACGCCAACGTATCCATAATGTCTTTACTTCCACAGCATAAGTTTCGCTACGTGGCTGGGCTCTTCGTGCTCGCCGCGCTAGCGTACCTCGGCCTGCGTTTCATTGGAACCAACACCAACCAGCGCATCCACGCCTACAAGCAGGCCGCCCTTCCATACGCGGATGCCGTAGTGGTGGAACCGGGCTCCGAGTACTTCTACACTTGGGGCGTCACCGCTAGCCCTCGCATGAAGGAGATCGCCAAGAACAGCGTGGAAAACCGCTACGGCGATACCTACGAGCAAACCTTCAGCGTACTCGCCCAATTGACCAAGGACCTCGCCGAAGTCGGCCTCACCCTCAGGGACGTCGTCAACGTGCGTGCCTATATCGTAGCGGATCCGGAGCCGGACTTCGACGGATGGAACCGCGCCTTCAAGCAATTCTTCGGTACCGCCACCAACCCGCACAAGCCGGCCCGCACCACCGTCGGAATCTCTCGCCTCTTCCACTCCGACTACCGCGTCGAGGTGGAGTTCGTAGCAGTCTTTCCAGACGGACGCGGGCCGCACACCGTCGGCACGCGGCAACACGAACGCTACAGCCGCCTGAGCCGTACCGAGACGAGCGAACGCTGGAAATCCTACGGACGCCCCATCTGGCCCATGAGCACCGGCAAGGCGACCGTCGCCGATACTAGCATGTTCTTCTCCTCCTCCGTGCGGCCTGCCTCCCTCATGCCGAACCCACCTCCCGGGTTCTTCATGTACGGGAACATAAGCCAACAGTCTGCCTCCCTCTTCAAGCAGATGGGCAGCCAGCTCAAGGAAGCGGGCCTCGGATTCGAGGACGTCTTCTTCATCAGAGCTTGCGTCTATCCGGGCAAGGATTCGATCAGCAAGAACTTCGCCGCCTTCAACCAGGAATACAGCAAGTTCTTCAACAACGCTCGCAATCCCAACCAGCCCACTCGTACCGTCATGTCGACCCCCGGTTTCAACTACCGGAACCAGAGCATATCGATCGAGTACTACGCCGCGTATCCAGAGGATAGCGACAGGGAATTCGCAGCGGCTCGCGAGTCCATCGGCTCCAGCCTTGCCGTAGTCGATTCCAAGCCGATCGCTCCCGCTGGCGTATCCGTTGCCTCGGACGCAAAGATGGTCTTTCTAGCGGGCAGCATTCCCTCCGTCGAAGGGGACATGAAAGCTCAAGCCACCTCCGCGCTCCAGGCCCTCCAAGCCCGAGTCGAGTTGGCCGGAGGAACCCTTGACGATCTCGTGCACATCCGCGCCTACATCGCGGAAGGGGACACCAAAACCTTGGACAAGCGGATCGCCGAATGGGAAGCGCTCTATCGCGAAACCTTCAGCGGAGACCAAGCCCCCGCTATCACTACCTTGCCGGTCGATTCAATCGTGGGGAACGGAATGATTGAACTCGAGGGAGCCGCCGCCATACGTCCTTGATGTGCCAATACTCGAAGCCACCTTTCCTGAAGAGGATCTAGAATCGGAGATGCCAAAATCGCTACTCAGCATGGCCACTATCGGTGGGCGTACCCAAGACACCGAGGAGCGATTCGAAGTCATCAACCCCGCCACCGGATGCCCTTTCGCCACGGCGCCGCTCTGCGGAGCTCCAGAGCTCGCGGCCGCCGTCACCTTCTCCAAGCGAGCCCAACCTCAATGGACTCAATCGGAGCGCAACCGCCGGGGCGCCCTCCTCGCTTGCTCCCACGCCATCGCGCGGAAGCAGGAGGAGCTGGCCAAGCTCATTACCCTCGAGCAGGGCAAGCCCATCGCCGAGGCGCGCAGCGAGGTCGCCTACGCAGCGGAAGTCTTCGAGGCCTACTCAAAGATGGAAGTCCCGAGCAAAGACCTCACCAACGGCGAGAAAAACCGAACCCTCCTGCTCAACCGCCCCTACGGAATCGTCGGCCTCATCACCCCCTGGAACTTTCCCATCGGCACCGCAGCCGTAAAGATCGCCCCCGCCCTCCTTGCCGGCAATGCCGTCATCCTAAAACCGTCCCCCGTCGCCCCCCTCTCCCCGCTCCTGCTCGGAAGAATCCTCAAGGACCTCTTGCCCGCTGGGATTCTGAATACGCTATCCGGCGACAAGAGCTTGGGCGAACAAATCACGCGTCACCCGGAGATCAGGAAACTTTCCGTAACCGGTTCCATTCCCACCGGCCAAGCGATCCTCGCGGAAGCCGCCACGGAACTTAAGTCCGTTACCCTGGAGCTGGGCGGGAACGATCCTGCCATCCTCCTTCCCGACTGCGACCCGCAAAAGATCGCCAAGGACATTCTCGAATCAGCCTGGCGAAACGCCGGCCAAGTCTGCAGCGCCATCAAGCGAGTCTACGTTCACGAATCCATCTACCAAGCCACCGTATCCGCCCTTTGCTTACGCATGGCCGACTACCCTGTCGGCTCCGGAAACGAGCCAGGGGCCCGCATCGGCCCCCTCACTACGGAGTACTCGAAGGAACGCCTGACCGACCTCGTCAAAAACGCCCAAACGGAGGGGGCCAAAATAACTCGCAGTTCGAGCCCGCTCCCCGAACCTGGCTATTTCTTCGCTCCCGCCATCGTTTCGGAGATCCGGCCCGACCACCCGCTCGTGCTCGAAGAGCAATTCGGGCCGGTGCTGCCCGTCGTCCCCTATCGCAATATCGACCAAGCCATCGAATGGTCGAATGCTACCAACTACGGCCTTTCCGCATCCGTTTGGACTACGTGCCCAAGCGTTGGATACGATATCGCATCAAAACTCGAGTGTGGGCGGGTGGGCGTGAACGGACACCGACGGGCCAAAGCCTCCGCCCCTTTCGGCGGATTCAAGCACTCAGGACTCGGCCGGGAGCTCGGCCAATGGGGACTGGCCGAAATGTGCGAGTCTCAGGTCGTCAATATCTTCGAATAATTCCACCACCACTCGCAAACCGCCAACACCACAGAAAAAGATGTCTACTCGTTCATGTGTCGCCGCCCTTGGCGCCATCAGCTTCGCTGCGTCCCTGCTCGCAGCTCCCGAACCGCCGATCTACAACAGCGCCTCCACGTCCCATCCTGAATCCGCCCTGCACGGCATGGTTTCCAGCCGAGAAAAGCTCGCCAGCGAAGCCGCATTGGAAGTTCTCAAAAACGGAGGAAACGCGATCGACGCCGCCGTAACCCTCGGCTTCGCCATGGCAGTCACCACGCCTCAAGCAGGCAATATCGGAGGCGGCGGGTTCATGATGATCCACTCTGCGGATACGAACACAACCGTAGCGATCGACTACCGGGAAAAAGCGCCACTCGCCGCCACCCGAGATATGTTTCTCGACGCGAACGGGGACGTGGACAAGGAACGCTCGCGCTACAGCCACCTCTCCGCTGGGGTGCCGGGAACGGTAGCCGGCTTCGCCCTCGCCCTCGAAAAGTACGGAACCATCACCCTAGCCGAAGCCTTGGCTCCAGCCATCGATCTCGCCCAAAACGGTTTCCCCGTAAACGAAGACCTCTACCAATCGCTCAAGACCGCGAAGCCGCGTGTAGAAAAGCACGCGCCGCACGCCCTGAAGGACTTCTACGACGAAGACGGCATCCCCTATCCTCCCGGGCACATCATCACCCTGCCGAACCTTGCCAAAAGCCTGGGCCTCATTGCCGAACAGGGAGCCGACGCATTCTACAAAGGGCCGATCGCCGACCTCATCGTCGAAGACATGAAGGAAAACGGAGGCATCATCACCAAACAAGATCTCGAACAATACCAGGCTGTAGTGAGAACTCCAGTACGCGGCACCTACAAAGGATACGAGATCGTTTCCATGCCGCCGCCGAGCTCCGGGGGCGTGCACATCGTGCAGATCCTAAACATCCTGGAAGCCTTCGACCTAAAGGCCAGCGGACACAACAGCGCCCAAACCATCCACCTCATGGCGGAAGCGATGAAGTTCGCCTATGCCGACCGCTCCAAGCACCTCGGCGACAGCGACTTCAACCCAATCCCCGTCGACTGGCTCACCTCCAAGGAATACGCCGCCGACATTCGCTCTCGCATGAACACTGAAAAGGCGACCCCGAGCACGGAAATCCTTCCCGGCGAACCGATCCACGAAGGCCTCGACACCACGAACTACACCGTGATGGACAAGTACGGGAACGCCGTGGCCAACACTTATACCATCAACTTCACCTTCGGCTCGAAGATCATGCCGCCCGGTACCGGATTCTTCCTCAACAACGAGATGGACGACTTCTCCTCCAAGCCCGGCGTCCCCAACGCCTACGGTCTCATCGGCGGCGAGTACAACTCCATCGAATCCGAAAAGCGCATGCTGAGCTCCATGTCCCCCACCCTCGTGCTCAAAGACGGAAAGCCCTTCCTTCTCACCGGCAGCCGCGGCGGCAGCCAAATCATAACCGTAAGCCTTCAGGTCATCCTCAACGTCCTAGAGCACGGGATGAATCTATCCGAAGCAGTATCCGCATCACGCATACACCACCAGTGGCTTCCGGACGTACTGCGCCTGGAGCGCGGCATCAGCGCCGACACCCAGGCCAAGCTGAAAGAGATGGGCTACGAACTGAACGAAGGCGGAGCCATGGGTACCGCCAACTCCGTATCCCTCCAGGACGAAGTCTTCTATGGCGCAGCGGATCCTCGCCGCCCGGACACCTTTGCAATCGGCTTCTAAGCTAAAAGAAACTCATAGATATGAATAGCACGATTCGCGCTCTCGCACTCGCGTCCGTCCTCGCATTTTCCCTCCAGGCAAAGGACCAGGAACGCACGCCGCGTACTGACTGGACGGATACGCAACTGGAAGAACTCGCCTGGAAGATCCATCAGAATTGCCTGACGCTCGATACGCACATGGACGTGCCAATCGTCCTCAAACGCCCCGGTTTCGACATTTCCGAGGAGCACAGCTGGCACGAGCATGCGAGCCAGGTCGACTTCCCCAGAATGAAAAAAGGCGGCATGGACGGCGGCTTCTTCGTGGTCTACGTCGGCCAGGGCCCGCTCACCCACGAAGGCCGCCAAAAGGCCATCGCTTCCGGATTCGAAATAGCCGACTTGATTCACAAAACAGTCGAGGAACATTCGGATCTCGCCGCTATCGCCACCACTCCGGCGGAAGCCTACGCCATTCGGGAGGAAGGCAAACGAGTCGTCTTCATCGGCATCGAAAACGGATACACCATCGGGCGAAACATCGACCTGCTAAAAGACTATTACGACAAGGGCGTGCGCTACTTCGGCGTCACCCACAGCAAGAACAACGACCTCGCCGATTCCTCGACCGACCCTGAAGGCAACCTCCACATGGGGCTCTCCGATCTCGGTCGGGCCGCCATCGAGGAATGCAACCGCCTCGGCATCATGGTCGACATCTCCCACTCCTCCGACAAAACGGTCTGGGACATCCTCGAGCTCTCCAAGACACCCCTACTCGCCTCCCACAGCGGCTGCTACGCCTGCTACCCG
Organism: Pelagicoccus sp. SDUM812005; assembly: GCF_031127875.1. Classification (GTDB taxonomy): domain Bacteria; phylum Verrucomicrobiota; class Verrucomicrobiia; order Opitutales; family Opitutaceae; genus Pelagicoccus. The sequence continues at coordinate 117,981 of NZ_JARXIA010000015.1, forward strand.
CACCCGCGCAACCTCAACGACGCCCTCCTCAAAGAAATCGCCGCCCGCGACGGCGTGGTGCAGATGAACATGTTCAGCGCCTACATGATGGACGTCGAACCGAACGAGGAACGCTCCCAAGCAATGAAAGCCTGGTTCGAAAAATACCGAAGCGGCCGGGAGCTCAGCGAAGCCGAGCAGGTCGAGGCCACCGAGCAATACGTCGCCTTGCAGAAGAAGTTCCCGAAACCGCTCTCTACGGTATCCGCCGTGGTCGACCATATCGACCACATGGTGAAGGTGATGGGGATCGATCACCTCGGCTTGAGCGGCGACTTCGACGGAGGCGGTGGAGTCGAAAACTCCATGGACATCGGCCAGATGATGCCCATCACCATCGAAATGCTCAGACGCGGCTACAGCGAGGAGGACCTCGAAAAGTTCTGGGGAGCCAACGTCATGCGCGTCTTGCAAGCCTCCCTGGACTACGCGGCCAGCCTAGCGGAATCTGCCGAGCCGCAGGACAGCTGAAACGCCGCGTCACCAGATCGTTACAACTTTCAGATTTCAATCGCCAAGGACCTGCTCTAGCTCAAGCGTATCCGTGCCCACTCTCTTAGGACACCGTACGTATCGTGAAACTAGCGCTCGTCACCGAAACCTACCCTCCGGAAATCAACGGAGTTGCCATGACTCTCAGCCAGCTCGTCGGAGGGCTGAGAGACAAGGGTCACCTCGTTCAAGTGGTTCGCCCCATCCAATGCTCCGAGCAAGGCGAACCCAGCGTAAGCTCCGATACCATTACCGTATTCGGACTTCCAATACCACGTTACCCTGACCTGCGATTCGGACTCCCTTCCCGCAACCGCCTCATCCACGCTTGGCAAACTAATCGCCCCGACATCGTTCACGTCGCCACCGAAGGCCCTCTCGGGCTCTCGGCCATTCGCGCCGCCAAAGTCCTAGGAATACCCACCACTTCCACCTTTCACACCAACTTCCACAGCTACAGCGAGCACTACAACGCGAAGTTCGCCACCCGCATCGTCCTGGCCTTCCTCCGCTGGATACACAACCAAACGCGCTGCACCATGGCTCCCACGCAAGAGCTCGCCCAAGAGCTCGCAGCGGAGGGATTCAAGAACATGGACGTTTTTGGACGCGGCGTTAACCTAAAAGTGTTCACCCCAAAAGCTCGCGACGAGAACCTGCGAAAGTCCTGGAACGCCGCGACCGATTCGCCCGTATTTATCCACGTCAGCCGACTCGCCGCCGAAAAGAACTACGAGCTCCTAAACAAGGCGTATTCAAAGATCAGAGACACTCGGCCTGACGCTCGCTTCGTTATCATCGGCAGCGGCCCGATGGAAAAGCAACTGCGGCGAAAAATGCCCTATGCCTATTTTCCAGGCGCCATCCCACTCGAAAATCGTCCCGAGCTCGCCCGCTACTACGCTTCCGCCGACACCTTTCTCTACCCGAGCAAAACAGAGACATACGGAAATGTCGCAACCGAGGCCATGGCTTGCGGCAACGCCTTGCTCGGCTTCGACTACGCTGCCCCCGCCCAGCACGTGCGCCACGGTGCAAACGGCCTGCTCGCAGCCCTCGACGACGACGACAGCTTCCTTCGCAGCTCCGTCGAAATCGCTCGCAACGACGCGCTGCGCAAAAGGTTGGGCCAAGCTGCGGCAGCCTACTCGCCCGCCTTCGACTGGCAACCGATCGTCGATCGCTTCGAAAGCATTCTGCGCAGAACGATCACCAGCTAGAGCAACGGTTCTACCGTCGATGAATCGCCGCTGCTCTCTTGGAGCAGGCGATAGGTCTTAGCGATCGTATCCTTTAGGTCGTCCGGCTTGAAAGGCTTGGTCAGGTATCCATCCATTCCCGCTCCGAAGCAATTCTCGCGGTCCTCGCGCATCGCGTTCGCGGTAAGTGCGATGATCCGCGGACGCTTCTCGCCCCAGCGCTTGATGATCTCGCGAGTCGCTTCCAGTCCGTCCATTTCCGGCATCTGGATATCCATGAACACCAGATCGAAATCTCCCTCGCCAATCATATGGACCGCTTCCAATCCATTCTGGGCGACTGCGATTTCATAGCCCATCTTCTTGAAGAGTCGATTCGCGACCTTCTGGTTGATCGCATTGTCCTCGGCTAGCAAGATGCGGAGAGGCATTTGTTCGCCAAACTTCGTGCCTTCGTTCAAAACCTTTTTCACCCGCGGCGCCGCTCTGCCTCCCGCTTCCAGCATACGAGACTTTACGTTCTCCAGCTTGTATGGCTTCAGCAACGACAAGGTGTTGCCATCCGCATTCTCTCCGAGGTGCATGCTACCGAGACGCCCGGTGAAAACGATCGTAAGGTTCTCGTTGCCCAGCACGCTCCGTATCCGCGTCTTCAGCTCCTGATACTCCAAGCCGCCCAGTCCCGCTTCGATGAATACGACGTCCACGTCCGGAAATGCCTGAACGATGGTCTCGAGTTCGTCGATCCTCGTTCCAGACCGGACCGTCACGCCGAACAATTCGAGCTGGCTCGTCAATGACTCGCAACTGAATCCATGATGATCGAGCACGATCGCCTTGCGCCCTTCCAAAAGGCTAGGAGCGCGAGAGCTGCCAATGTCGAAGCTGAGTGCAGCCCGATTAAACGACACCGTAAAGTGGAAGGTCGATCCCACACCTTCGTCGCTCTCGACCCACATCGAACCACCCATCAGCTCCGCAAGGTTCTTGCTGATGGCAAGGCCCAGACCCGTGCCGCCATACTTGCGCGTGGTCGACGCGTCGACCTGGCTGAAGGATCCAAAGAGTCTGTCAATGCGATCGGCAGGGATTCCGATTCCCGTATCGCTTACCTGGAAATGCAAGATGACATCGTCGTCCTTCACATGGAACGGGTCCACTCGAACCACGACGCCGCCCTTCGCAGTAAATTTCACCGCATTTCCGATCAAGTTGACGATCACCTGGCGTAGACGTGTCGGGTCGCCCAACAGGGATCCCGGTATTCCCTTTCCAAATACATAGGAAATATCCAAGCCCTTCTCAGTCGCCTGGATCGCAAGCGTATCGATCGCTTCCTCGATCGTATCGCGAAGGTCGAACATGATGTTCTCCAACTCCAGCTTTCCTGATTCGATCTTCGAAAAGTCGAGGATATCGTTGATCACAACCAGCAGCGCCTCGCTACTAGCCCGGATCGTATCCACATAGTCCTGCTGCTCGTTCTCGAGCGACGTCTCCGCCAAAAGCCCCGTCATGCCAATGATACCATTCATCGGCGTGCGGATCTCATGCGACATATTCGCGAGGAAGAAACTCTTCGCCCGGTTCGCCTCTTCCGCCTCCCGCATCGTCGCCCGCAAGCGCTCCTCGGAACGTTTCTGCTCCGTCACTTCGTGGAAGAACCAAACCCGGCCGTACGATTCGCCCAAAGGCGAGGAGATAGGAATCGAGGTTCGCTCAAAGGTACGTCCATCCGCAAACTCCAAGACGTCCTTAAACGTCTCGCTTTCGTTCTTCGAGATCATCATGGCGCGCTCGAAGAAGGATTCCGAGTCCTCGACCTGCTTGGACGCGACGCTCCAGATCTTCTCCGGACGCCCCACATCCATCAAGTTCGTAGACAAGCCCCAGATTTTGCAGAAGCGTCGGTTAAAATTGGATACGATGCCGCGTTCGTTGACGACGAGGATACCGTCGGTCGCCGCCTCGCTCTGCGCCTTCAATACCGAGTTGTAGCGCTTGAGCAGGTTCTGGCGACGCTTGTTGTGCGTCACGTCCGTTCCCGTTACGACCAAAGCGGATACCCGCCCCTTCTCGTCCTTCACGGAAACCGAACGGAAATAGATATCGAGCTGGCGTCCAGACTCGGTCATGACCTGCACGTCCCCTTGCCAATGTCCGTACTCGAGCGTCTCCTGCAGGATCTTGTCGTAGACATGCTTCTCGCCGAAAAGAGCCTTTACTCCGCCCTTGTCATTAAGCACGTCAATCGTCTGGTAGCCGACGATATTGACGAAGGAATTGTTGCGATACAATGCTTCGCCCTCTCGATCGACCATGAGGACGAAGTCACTCGACGCTTCGACCGCTGCCGACACCATGCGAAGCCGCTCTTCCGACTCCTTGCGCATGGTGATGTCTTCAAAAATCCCATACCAAACAACGTTCTTGCCCGAACGCTTCTCAGGAACCGCCTTCGTGGCGACCCACTTCTGCCGACCGCTGGGAGTATTGATTCGATACTCGATATGAAGCGGCGTAAGGTGCTGGCTCGAAACTGCGAGCGACTCGTAGACCCGCTCCAAATCTTCGATACATACCGCGCCCATCGCAACCGACGCATCCTCCATCACGGACGCTGCTTGCACCCCTAGCAGCTCTTGAACCTTTTCGCTGATGTACGGGAAGCTTGGAGTGCCCGTCTCATCCATCGAAAGGTGGAAGTAAACGCCGGGAACCTGATTGGAAAGGCGATCCAGCTCGTGGGTGCTCTTCTCAAGCTTGCTCTGCACCCGCACCTCTTCCGTAACGTCACGCATGCAAATCACGAAGTCGCCATCCTGTGACGAGAAAATGGATACGGAAAGTTCCGTGCTCACGCCATCCGAAGATTCAACCGACTGCTGAAAAACGGAAGGAGCGCCCTCCAGCGCCTCCTCGAAGTGAAGATCGAGATCGAGGTCTCCGAAAAACGGAAATACGCTCTGCAATTGCCGACCGGCGGTTTCCCCTTGGCCGACCCCCAAGAACGACTCCGCCGCCCGATTCGCAAATCGAACCACAAAGTCGCGATCAGTCCCCTCGTCGTTTCGCCCGCTAACGCAAATCACCGCATCCGCAGTGGCGTGCAAGGCCCGCTCCAACGAAAGGGTCGAACCATTGGACTCGATCTGGTCGCGCCAAATCGGCTCCAGGCTCCAAAGCCTGCTTCCCCCGCTGATCCCAGTGACCACTACATTGCAAACGATCGGTCCCGCCTCCAAAGGCGAGCGCAAGGTGAGCATTCCCGTTCCCCTCTCCAAATCGAGACACTTTTCCGCGTCCCTAAAGATCGCGTCCAAGGGAGCCTCCTCAAGAGCCGAGGTATCCGGATCGCCCGCCAGCAAACTGCACGCCGCATGGTTCGCCCGAGAAATTTTGTAACCCGTAACGATTACTTGGGCTTGGGGCGACTGGAGAAATGCGTCTTGGAAAATGTTGGACAGGCTCATGGAATCGGATTCTGACAGAAGCAAGCCCCGCGTAAGTTGCTGTTGGACTTTAACTTCAACAGACTTTCGCGTTGCGGGTTACAAACGATACTGTGCATGGAGGAAAACATGAACTAATCGAGAGCGTCGCTTCGATGCTTCCCCATCGGCAAAATCCCCCGCAACTTTACTCAAGCGGCCAAATCTCTACAGAGAGTCTCCTCCACCCATGGAGTAGGGACATTACCTCACCCGTCCCTTCAGCGAGCTTCGCGAAACCGAAAACGCAGGCGCCCCCACAGCAAGACCGCCGCCAAAAGCAGCCCCAGGGCCAGTCCCGACCAAACCCCGACCGCGTCGTACCCGAGGACGAAACCGAACACGTAGCCCGCCGGCAAAGCCACCACCCAATAGGTCCCGAAGGTTATCCACATCGGAATCGTCACGTCGGACATTCCACGCAAGGCCCCGAGACAGGCCACCTGAGCCCCGTCGAAGATCTGAAACAAGCCAACCACCACGAAAATGGCCGCCGCCGCCGCGATCACCGTCTCGCTGTCGACGAACTGCCGGGCCAGCCACTCGCCGCCTACCAAGAAAACCGCCGCCGAACCGATGGTTTGCAGCAGGGTGAACCAAAACGTCGTCGCGTAGATCCGCTGCATCCCCACCCAATCGCCGCCGCCCATCGCCGCGCCGACGCGAATCCCGCAGGCAATCGACACCCCCAGCGGAATCATGAACGACATCGCCGCGCAAGACATCGCGATCTGGTGAGCCGCCAGCGCTTCCTTGCCGAGCCAGCCCACCATGATACCCGCTCCCGCAAAAGCTCCTACCTCGAACAGATGCTGGGCGCCCATCGGCAAGCCCAGCTTAAGCATCCCGCGAAACTCCGGCCACTCGTAGCCGCTCAGCCAGCGCCGCGGCAGCAAGCCCTCAAAACGCTTCGCCCTCAAAGTCAGGGCAAACATCACCGCCGCCACCAGGCAGCGCGAGATCAAGGTCGCCCAACCAGCTCCCAGCAAGCCCAACTCCGGAAAGCCGAGCGCCCCAAAGATCAGCAACCAATTCAGCAGCACGTTCAAACCAATGCCGCCCAACAATACCACCATAGGAGCCTGCGACCAACCCAAGCCTTCCCAAACGCTCTTCATGCAATGATAGAAAAGCGCCGGCAACAAGGACAGGACGACCAGCCAATAATAGCCCCGTGCCGCTTCCACCACCACGCTCTCCTGGCCGTAGCGATCCAAGAAAAGCGCGTTCGCCCCCAGCAAGCCCATCGCGACGAGCGAAACCACCACCGTCATGGCCAAGCCGTGGCGGATATGCCGTCCTACCTGCCTCCGATCGCCCGCTCCCTTAGACTGGGAAACCAAAACCGTCACGGACGCCAACACTCCCATCAAGGCGACCAAGGGGATGACGAAAATATTGTTCACGAAAGCCGCCGCTCCCAACGGAGCCACGCCTACCTGCCCGATCATCAAGGTGTCCACCACCCCGATCAGGATCTGGCCCAGATTCCCTAGCACGATCGGCCCCGCCAGCCAAAGCGTAGCCTTCAGTTCCGAAGCCCAATTCCCTTTCGTATCGCCCCCCATAAAAACAAGGGCGTACAGCTAGCCCGCCGCTTCAGACCGAGCAACGCTAAACAACGCAGCGCCCAAAACTCAGCCTACGGCGTATCCAAAAAGCGGAACGCCTAGCTCGCGATCTCGAAGATTCGATGCAAGCGCAAGAGCTCGATCACCGACTGTACCGGCGCCTTCACATTCTTGAGACGCACGCTAGCGGTGCCCTGAGGCAAACGCTTGTATACTCCCAGCAAGGCGCCTACGCCCGAGCTGTCGATAAAGTCTACCTTCGAGAAGTCCAGCTCGACAGCCACGACGCCATCGCTCCAAAGGGAGTCGACCTCCTTCTTGAAATCGCGGGAGGAAGCGGCGTCCAAACGGGCCACCCCAACTTCAGCGCGAAGCGTTCCTTCTACAGTTTGTCCTTCAAGTACGATACTCATTTTAGCGGGAATGTTGGAAATAGGAATGTGTCGATAATCAGGAACGCAGAGGCTCCTCCCCTATAGAACGACGCCGCGCCCCAGCTCTTGAGCTCACCCTAAAAATTCGCCTATCATCACCCTACATGCGAAAACCCACTCTTCTCGGCATCACCGGCGGCAGCGGCTCCGGAAAAAGCTGGCTCGCCAAGCACCTCCAAGAACAGCTCGGCAGCCACCAGCTCGTAGCCATCCAACAAGATTGGTACTACCGCGACCTCAGCCACCTGCCCGCCGACGAAGCAGCCAAGACCGACTTCGACGACCCCGCCGCCTTAGAGCTCGACCTGCTCGAATCCCAGCTGCAACAGCTCTCCCAAGGCCACCCCGTCGACGCTCCCCAATACGACTTCTCCACCTTCTCCCGCAAAACGCAGCCCCACCCCATCCAGCCCCGCCCCGTCATCCTCGTCGAGGGACTCTTCGTCCTGCACCGACAGAGCCTCGCCCGCCGCCTCGACCTCAGCGTCTACGTCGACACCCCCAGCGACCTTCGGCTCCTGCGACGCATCCGCCGCGACCTCAGCGAACGGGGCTACCAGCTCGAGCGAATCCTCGATTTCTGGGAGCACGACCAAATCCCAAGTTTTACCAAATTCGTACAACCCCAGCGCGAACGCGCCTCACTAATATGGGACTCATTGCAAGATACTGCTTTGGTACCTGCGCTTCTGGCCGATCTAAAGAATCGAATATCCAGATATGCAGACCAACCCACAACTTGAAGACGAAGAACTCGTCGACTACTGGTCGAAGGCTGGGACTCCTGTCGGAAAGGCACGTCTCAACTTTCGCGTAAAATCCAAACGCCTCGTCTGGGCCATGGTGCTGGGCTTCTCCCTCGGCCTCAAGCGCGTCATCGACATCGTCGCCTCCGCTTGCGCCTTGCTCGCGCTCTCTCCCGTCTACGCCCTCACCGCCTTCCTCATCAAGCTGGAAGACCGCGGTCCCATCTTCTTCAAGCAAGAGCGCGTCGGCTACCGCGGCACCCGCTTCTACATGTGGAAGTTCCGCTCCATGTGCGTCAACGCCGACCAAATCAAAGACCAGCTGCTCGCCCAAAACGAGCACGGCAGCGACACCGTCACCTTCAAGATGAAGCACGACCCACGCATCACCCGCGTCGGCCGCTTCATCCGCAAGTACTCCGTAGACGAGCTCCCCCAGTTCTGGAACGTCTTCTGCGGCGAAATGTCCATCGTCGGCCCCCGCCCCTGCGTCCCGCGCGAAGTCGTCATGTACACCGTCGAAGACCGCGCCCGCCTCCTCGCCAAGCCCGGCCTCACCTGCTTCTGGCAAGTCGCCGGCCGCGCCGATATCGACTTCGCCGGCCAAGTCCGCCTCGACGTGGAATACATCCGCTCCGAAAGCGTCTGGCTCGACATCAAGCTCCTCTTCAAAACCGTTCCCGCCGTCCTGCTCGGCAAGGGAGCCTACTAATCCCACCTCAGGCCCCACATGAAAAAGACCTGGCACCTCCTCCTTCCCGACTGGAGTTCCTACGACACCCTCTGGCAATCGGAACGCCCCTTCGCCCTCTGGCCCATCGGCAACCAACCGCTCATCTCCTACTGGATGGACGAAGCCGTAAACCAGGAGATCGACGAAATCACCCTCTACACCGCGGACCGTCCCAACGAGCTGCGCAACTACCTCGACGACGGAAACTTCTGGTCGCGCCCCGTCCACGTCATGCCCATCCGCTCAGACGAAGACGCGCCCGAAGACGCCACGCCCGTAGTCGGGCTCCCTCGCGCCAACCGGCTCCCCGAGCCCATCGAAGGCGAAGCCGGACTGCTTCAGCAATGGCTCCGCCTCAACCGCGAGTGGCTCGACAACCTGCAAGACCACACTCTCAAGATCGAAGTCAAGCACCCCGCCGGTGGCTGGGTAGGCCCTCACGTACGCATCCACCCCACCGCTAAGCTCGTCGCGCCTTTCTGGATTCAAGGAAAATGCGAAGTCGGAGCCGGCGCCCAGGTCGGTCCCTACGCCTGCATCGGCGAAAACGCCATCGTCGACGAAAACGCCAGCGTGCAACGCTCCATCGTGCTCCCCGGCACCATGGTCGGCTGCAACACTTCCCTTGAGAACGTCGCCGTAGAAGGCGGCCTGCTGCTCGACAGCAAGCGCGGCTGCCGCGTCGCCATTACCGATTCCTTCATCCTTTCCAACATCAGCGAAAAGCTCTCCAGCCCCAGCATCCTGGAACGCTTGCTCGCCCTCGCCCTCTTCTGCCTCGTCTCGCCCGTCGCCGCCCTCAGCCGCATCGACTGGAGCGAACTGGAAGCCCACGACGGCCGCGGCGGCGCCCTGCGACTCAAGACCGGTAGCCAAGGCCGCCTCATCGTACGCCGCTGGCACTGGCTCAAGGAAGTCGTCAAAGGCCGCATGCGCCTCGTCGGCATCCTGCCACGCCCCGTAGACTGGACCTCCGAAGCGGCCGACCTCGACGTTGCCCGCCGCCTCGCCAAGACCACCCCTGGCGTCATCGCCCTCTCCGACGTGCACGACAGCCATAGCCCTCAAGACCCCACTGAGTGGATACACGCCTCCTATCAAGCGCTTTGCGACGACAAGAGCATCGGCAAACTCATCCGCTCCAAAATCTGGAGACTCGTCTTCAAGCCTATCCAATGAGTTCCAAGTCCATAGCGTATCACGAAACGGGATACTGCGAATTTCCCGCCGCCCTCGAACGAGTCGCGGAAGTCTCCGCCTTGCTCAAAGCCTTCTGCCAACGCAACTGCCTAGACGAAACGCTCTGGCCCCAACTCGACCTCGCCATTTGCGAATGCCTCAACAACGCCGTCGAGCACGGCTGCCAGGAGGACGAATCCCTCGTCGTTAAAGTCAAATGGACCTGGATCGACGAAAAGCTCATCGTCGAAGTCGAAGACCCCGGCCCCTATTTCGACCCCGTGAACGACGCCAGCCTCCCGGAAGATCCGACCTCCGAGTCCGGCCGCGGCTACTTCATCATCCAATCCATAGCCGAATCCTTCTCCGCCGAAAAGACAGACTACGGACATAAGGTCACCCTCCGCTTCGCCACCCACGCGGCATCCGACATCCTCGTGAAAACCGAGGAAATGTTCTCCATGCTGCAGAACCTTTCCAATGACCTCAACCTCGCCTACGCCGAGAGAGACATCATCGCCGGACTCGCCCACGACCTCACCCACTGCCCCGCGATCGAAACGTTCATCGAAAAGAGCGTACAACGCCTGCGCGGATTCGTGGATCTGACCCAAGCAAACGTCTGGACCCTCGAGAGCGACGGCAGCCTAGAAAACGCGTACCACGAAAGCGGCGATCAATTGGAAATCCGCGAAGCCGTGATCTCCCGCGATCAAGCCTGCGCCTGCACCACTGTCATCGCCTCGGAGAAGGAGCTCTGCGTAGAACACTGCAGCCACCTCGACGAGACAGATCCCTTGTACGAAAAATCTGGATGCGCCATCGTGCTGCCCATTCTCTACCAACGGGATTGCCTCGGCACCATTGCCCTGCATGCCGCCGAGCACAGTACAAAGGTTCTCTTCGAAACAACGCTCCCCCTCGCCCGCACTTTCGCCCAATTTCTCGGACTGGCCTACACCAGCGTCAAAACCTTCCGTCATCGGGAAGAGCACGAACGTTCACAAACCCAGCTTCAGGTCGCTGCGGAAATCCAGCAATCGCTCCTTCCCTCGTCGTATCCAAGCAACCAATACTGCCGCTCCACTGGCCGCTGCGTCGCAGCCATGGCCGTCGGCGGAGACTACGTGGACGCCATCGAGATTCGCGACGCGGGCTTGCTCATCGTGATCGCAGACGTAATGGGCAAAGGCGTTCCCGCCGCCCTGCTGGCGACTATTTTCCGCACCGCCATCCGCTCCCGCCTCAATCTCGCCGAAACGCCGGGCTGGTTGCTAGCCAAGATCAACAAGCAGATCTACGACGAGCTGGGCCACCTCAACATGTTCATCACCGCCCAAGCTGCCTTCCTCTCCTACGAAAAGAAGGTGCTAAAGCTCGCCAGCGCCGGACACTGCCCCGCCATTCTCCTCGATTCGAAAACAAACGAAACCGAACTGCTCGAAGCCGACGGCATGCCGCTAGGCATCGACCCCAGCGACTTGTACGAAGAAAACCTGATCCAACTTTCGGATACATCAAAGGTACTCTTCATAACCGACGGATTCTACGAAGCGGAAAATCCCAAGGGCGATATGCTCGGCATGGATCGGCTCGTCAAAGCCATCCCCAAGATTTGGGAGGACGGGCTCGAATCCGTCCCCAACAAGGCCTTCGGCATCGTGTCCGAATTTGCAAAGGGTCGCTCCGCTACCGACGACCAGACCATGATGGCCCTGGAAATCCTCTAGCCGGGAAAAAGGCCGCTACCGCAAAGGGCGCTCGGACTGCAGACGGCTCGCCGTCCGCGACACGTCGATTCCCAAGCCGTCATGAGCCAAAAATTCCGGATCCAAGGTTTCCAGCAAGACCGATACAAAGCGCTTGGCCTCCTCCTCCGAAAACACGGAGCCGGTGAACGGCAGCTGCAGCAATCCGGCGCGGATCCGACGTTCCCGTTGCGCCAAGCCGTGCATCAGACGGTAGCAAGCATAGTTGGCCAGAGCCGTGCCTGCCGAGTGCGAGGGAATCGCCATGAACTGCGACGCCGTCAACTTGCTCGCGAGCTCCCGGTAGGGCAAGGTCGTCCAGTAGCCGGGATCGCCCGCGGATTCGATGACCTTCCCACGCGGCCGCCGCCCGATCGCGTCTTTCTGCGAAACATCCGTTTCGTTAATGGCAATCCGCTCGATCGAGATGGAATCGCTCACTCTTTCTGAAAAAAGCACGATCGCGTCCCACGGCTGGTCGAGCAGCGCGTCGAGCGGCTTGAAGCAGTCGTCCCACCGAGCAGGCAAAGACAAAGACTCGACCCTATGGTGTTCGCGGTCGACCGCCGCTAAACTCGCAACACATTGACAAGCAAGCGACTGCGCAGAAGCGTCGATCGATTCGAGTCCAGCCAACAGTAAATTCATAGCTCAAAACGGTAGCGGATAACCACCTAGGGTCAAAGCTGCTCCCGCAATTATTAACGAATTTACTTCCACGCCTGCTCGGAATTTTCGGCCCTACGGACCTATTCGGCCTCCACCGCTTCCGGCATCTTGCGGTAAAAGCTTCGCTTCTTTCCCACGCCGCCTACGCATTGGCATTCAGCCAAACGCTCGACCTCCAAACACAGGGCCTCGATCTCGGAGCGCTCCGCCTTGAAGGCGATCTTGATGAGCTCCTCCCTCTCGAAAGCCTTGCGGAGCTCCACCACTACAGGCTCAGCCAAGCCGTTCTTCCCCACATGCAATGCGGGCTTCAAACGCTGAGCGTAGCCACGAAGCTCTGACTTTTCCTTGCTGCTAAGCAAATTCATGCAGCTCTCTTGGGAAGGTCCGCCTCGAATGTCAATCGAGAGATAGCTCCGCTCGAGCTCGGTTCAGGCTCTCCTCCAAGCGCTCCAGGGTCAAGGGCTTGGAAAGGTAATCGTTCATCCCGGACTGGATGCAGCGCTCCTTGTCGCCCTGCAAGGCATGGGCCGTCACCGCAATGATATAGGCGCCGGAACTCTCGTCCCCCGCCTCCCCTTCGCGGATCATGCGCGTCGTCTCCATCCCGTTGATCGGAGCCATGCGCACGTCCATCAACACGATGTGGAACTCGCCGCTCTTCATCTTCTTCAGGGCGTCGACCCCGTTGGTAACCGTTTCCGCCTTGTATCCAAGGTGTTGCGACAGCTTGGAGGTGATGAGCAAATTGTTCGGGTTGTCGTCCACTACCAGCAACCGAAGCGGGGCATTCTCCTTCAAGGCTCCTGTGGCAGTTTTTTCAGAAGATTTCATTAGATCCTTTTCCTCTACATTCGCCCTGGAGTTCAAAGGGCGAACACCAGGATTTTTGCGCGGTAGGTGTATTTCTAAGGTAAATACGCTGCCCTTATCAAGCTCAGTTCTCTCAATCCAAATATCCCCGCGCATCGCCTCGCACAGCCGCTTGCAAATCGCTAGCCCCAACCCCGTGCCTTCCTGCCCCCTCTCGCCCCTGCCATGGGCCTGCGCAAAGGGGCAAAACAGGGATCGAATCCGCTCGGGAGCGATCCCGATCCCGGTATCCTCAATGCGAACCCGTAGGCACAAATGCCCTGCGTATTCGCTCGTAGTGGTTGACGCCGTAAGCGAAATTTCCCCTGCGCGCGTAAATTTGTAGGCGTTGCCGAGCAGGTTGATCAGGATCTGCTTCACCCGCGTCTCGTCCCCGACCAAAAGCTCGGCGCTCACCCGCTGGCAATCGACCTTGAAGTCGATGGCATGGTTTCGCGTCTTTGCCCCCATGATGGCCTGCACCTCCAGGAAAATCGACGACAAGTCCAAGTCCTCGCACTCGAGCTCCAGATGACCGGAGTCCACCTTCGAATAATCGAGAACCTGGCCGATCAAATCGATCAGCAGCTTCCCGCTGTGCGTAATGGCATCCACGTATTCGGACTGCTCTCGCGTGAGCCGAGTGTTCGAAAGCAAATCGCAAAAACCGATCACCGCATTCATTGGGGTCCGGATCTCGTGCGACATGTTCGCCAGGAAATCCGTCTTGGCCTGGCTCTCCGTCTTCCCGTACTCGATTTCGGCCTTCGCCGCTTGCAAAGCCGTTTCCAACTCCCGGTTCGCCTTGGCGATATCGTGGAACATGTCCCGCATCTCCGCCAACTTCGAAACCGTGGCGTCGATTCCATCCGTAGCAGGCGCCCCTTTTTGGCAAACCCGCAGCGAGCCGACCACCACCGATTCCACGACGGTGCCGCCTTCCGAAAATTCCGGCATGAAAACCACCGTGCGATCCGCCAAGTCGAAACCTCGCATGCGCAGGTTCAAAACGCTCGCCGACCCGCGCAAGGCCAAGACCCACCCATTGAAGAAGCCCTCGCTGTCATCCGCCGTCAGCTTGAAGAAGTCGCTCGCCTGGCGAGCGCTTGCCAACAAACCCGTCGCCGCCCAGCGCTCCCGCAAAATCCCGGAACAGGACAGGAGGCGCCCGTTGACGTTGAACCGGATCCAGTCCTCGTAAAGTTGTTCAAGGTGTAGCTCTGGGGTAAGTGAGCGCATGTTCGTCTAGTAGAATGAAAAGTGAAACGAGAGACGAGAACTATGCACGCAACCTCGACGCCTAACAAATCCTAGCTCGCAAAGAGGTCAACTTTACCACGATATTTATAAAAGTACTTAAGGGTCGAATCCGCCTCCGCCGCCCCGTCGCTTCTTTCCTGCAAAACCTTACGTGGGCTTGCTAGGTTTTACCGCCGCCCACATCCGCAGGAGGTACTCGGAAAGGTTGAGCATGCTCAGCTTGCCCATGCCGCCGCCGACCACGCTCGCGAAATCCGCTTCGTGTCGCGAACGCTCCTCGAAGTACTCCCAAAGCTCGGCATTCAAGATCAAGGCCGCCGTTTCGCGACGCCGATTCGTCTCCGCCACTTCCACCACGCGATCGAACCAAAACCGACGCTCCTCCGGCAAGGACTCGATGTAGTCGAAAAGCAGTTGCTCGTATCGGTTTAGGCTCATTGCCCCTACCCGTGCCAAGGCCCTACGCCGCTGGCAACTTTTTTATCCAGACCGGTATCCACGCCCCAAATACAGTTACCGCAAAGTACGCTCGCTCAAACCGTTCACCGCTCGCATGTCGCTGACGAACTGCCGGGTAAAGCTGATGAGCTGCACCGCATCCTCGTCGGAGAGGTAGAGCCGCTTGAAGTCGAAGCGAAGCAGCTTTCCCCGCACCAGGGCATAAGTCATGGTTTGGATCATAGGCTGGCGCAGCTCCTCCCGGTTGGTCTGGAAGACGAACTCCGAAACCGCGAAATAGGTAACCATGTCAGGCTCGTCGATGGCGCGAAACCAGTAGCCGTTCTGGAACTCCTTCACGCTCTCGTCGTTCCCCTTCTTGAAGGCAATGTAGTCCTCGAACTCCCAAAAGTCCTCCCGATCCAGCCGCTGGCGGCGCTCGGCAAGGATCCGCTCCTTGACCTCCTCCTTCACCGGCTCGAAGGCCTCGGACGTCATCGAGGTAAACGCATGCTCCTGCGGCACCCAAATCAAGCCGTAGTTGTTCACGTACTTGGAACGGGTAGCCCGCACGAAATCCTGGTTCGTGATCGGCAGCACCAGCAATTCCCCCGGCAATCCGCCCTGGGCCTGGGCCCGATAGAAATCCGAAGACGGCTTCACCCCTTCCCAACCATAGTAAGCAGGCACCCGCAGCTTCAAGGCGCCCGCCCGGATGGTCCATTCATCGAAATAGGCCACCCCGTGCCGGTAGATCGGATCGATCGCTCCCATAGTGGAACGCCGCCGCAAGCGCGTCCCTTGCGTTTGCACCCTCTCGTTCACGCCCCGTTTCTCCGCGTCCTGGGCCACGCGAGCCAAGGCCGCTTCCGAAGCGGCCGCCATGGGGTCCTCCTCCGCCTCCTGGCCTCCCAAGCCCGGCAAACAAGCGACCGCCAAGCCGCTCAGGCCCCAAAGGCGCCCCCAACGTTTCCATTCCCTAAAAAGATCCCTTATCACGCGACAGCTATCAGACGGTGCGAGCCGCCCCCTTGTCAATGCGCAGATGCGACAGCCCAGCCGCATGCCCAGCGGGGAAGCCGCAACCAACCCCAAACGCTTCCCCTTCGCCCGCCAAATTCCGCCCCGCCCCTTCATCCTAAGGGCTTCCCGTAGCCGCGAGCGAGGGCCAAAAAAACTTGTCCCCCAGCGCCAGTTCCCAATGCTTCGTCCCATGTAAAAAAGCTGTAAGCGAGTTGTTCCAACGACTTTCAGCGACACATTTCCAGGACAGTTAGTTCCTATTTTCCTATAGTTGATGTTAGTGGCCGGTCCGGGAGGACCGGCCTACTTCGTTTCTGGAAGCCAGAAGTGTCAAAAACTGGGTAATTCCCCAAAAAGCAGCGCTTTTGATATTAGGATTATCCCCGTTCGCGCCGAATAAGTAGGCACAGGCAAAAAGCCGCCGATCGCCGCCCGCGATCGAAGAAAGACTTTAGACTCTTAGTTGGTTGGTTAACTACAAAAGGCGCTCGAACGAAAGTTCGGGCGCCCTTTTTGTATCCAAAAAACAGTGGTCCTGCTTCCGTAGGCTAACGCATGCTGGCAAAGGTCTTGGCAAGCAGTTCCTTGTCGGACTTATGCCCCACCTTCTGGCGCGTGGCCTCCACCAAATCCTTCTCGAGCTTGTTCTTGGTCGGCTGCTGCGTCTCGTAGTAGACGCCGAACTTCCCCGGCCACGGTTCCTCCGCCAAAGCGAGAGCCGCCGCCATGTCCGACACGTCGTGGACCTCCTCGTCGATCGTCTCGAAGGCTCCGCCCTTGCGCGGGTTTCCAGCGTCGAAGGCGCCCTTGTAGAACTCGACGCACTCGCTCAGCACCTCGATCACCGAAAAGCCGTCGTGCAGAGCCGCCCGCTCGTACATTTCCATCATGTGCTTGATCTGCGTCGCATGCGTGCGCGCCACGAAGGTCGCCCCGCTCGAGAGCAGCTTGCGCATCGGGTTGGTGGGTCGATCGAAGACGCCCCAAGGATCCGTCTTCGACTTGAAGCCCTGCGGCGAAGTCGGAGAGGTCTGCTTCTTGGTCAGCCCGTAGACGAAGTTGTCCATGATCACGTAGGTCAGGCGAAAGTTCTTGCGGCCCGCGTGGTCGAGGTGGTTCCCGCCGATCGAAAAGCCGTCGCCGTCGCCCCCAAACACGAAAACGTGCAAGTCGTCCCGCCCCAGGCTTACGCCCGAAGCGAACGGCAAGGAGCGCCCATGGATGAAATGGCCGCCGTGCGTATTTACGAAGTAAGGAAACCGCGACGAACAGCCGATCCCTGCCAGGGTCACGATGTTTTGCTGAGGCAGGTCGAGCTTCTCCAAGGTTTTGTAGTAGGCAGCCAAAACCGCGAAGTCTCCGCAACCGGGACACCACGTCGGGTGATCCGCTTGCAGGCCTTTTTTGGTCAGGACGCCGCGTTCGGCTTTTACAGGGGTAGGTGTTGCAGTGCTCATGCTTGGACGGGGGCTTGAAGGGTTGCGGCGGGGCTCGGGCAAATGGCTTCGATGCCCTGCCGGATCTCCTTGATCTTGAAGGTCAGGCCATCGGTTTTGTTAAGGCTGCGAATCGCAGGGTTGCAGTAGCGAGCCCGCAGCAAGGTGGCGAGCTGCCCGTATCCATAAAGTCCCTCGTCGTTCATCTCCACCACCAGGATATGTTCGTAGCGGGAAAAGATTTCGCCGAGGTCGTTCGGCAGAGGGTTGATGTAGCGGATCTGCAAATGGCCGATCTTGCGACCGCAGTCCCGCTCGCGAATCACCGTCTCGCGAATCGGCCCCCAGGTCGAACCCCAGCCCACTACCAGCACCTCTCCCTCCCTGTCTCCAAAAACCTGAGACGGGGGAAGCTCCGCCGCGATCTGCTGGATCTTGGAGCGACGCTTCTTCATCATCTTCGCATGCATCTGCGGATTCGCGGAAGGATGTCCGGCCTCGTCGTGCTCGAGACCCGTCACCTGCGGAAAGACGCCGCCTTCCACCCAGGTACCAGGCGGAGCGTGACGCGTGATCCGCTCCAGGTCGTAAGGCTTAAAATCCGCCGGGCGATCCTCCGTATCCAGACTCGGCTCGATCATCAAGGCATCGAGATCCGGCTCGTCAAAGGCCTCGATCCGCGATGCCAAAGACATGTCAGACAAAACGAATACAGGTACGCTAAACTTGCGGGCAAGCTGGCAAGCCTCCCGGGCGATGTAAAAACAGTCTTCCACGTTCTCCGCAGCCAACACCACCCGCGGGCAATCCCCGTGGCTGCCGTGGATCGCTTGCAGCAGGTCGCTCTGCTCCACGTTCGTCGGTAAGCCAGTGCTCGGCCCGCCGCGCTGGATGTTCACCACCACCAGCGGAATCTCCGCCATCGTCGCCCAACCGAGCGCTTCCATCTTCAACGAGATGCCCGGACCGGAACTGCCCGTCACCGCCAGGCGGCCAGCGTAGGAAAAGCCGATCGCCATCGACACCGCTGCCAGCTCGTCCTCGGCCTGCACGAAAACCCCGCCGTATCGCGGCAACTGCTGGCGCAGCATTTCCATGATGGTAGACCAAGGCGTAATCGGATAGCCGGCTCCATGACGCACGCCGCCGGCAATCAACCCCAGCGTCAAGGCCGTGTTGCCGTCCATCGTTACCTGCGGCGGCCCCTCGCTCTCCTCCTCGCTCTGGAACGAGAAGTAGCGATCCAACACGTTGTCGATCGGATACGAAAAGCCCGCGTCGAAGGCTAGGTTCACGTTGCGGAGCACATCCTCCGCCTTGCCGCCAAAGCGCTCCTTGAAAATCTCCCGCAGCTTCCCCACGTCGAGCTTGAAGATCCGCGACAGCAGGCCAAGGGCGAACAGGTTCTTCCCCTTCTCGCGGCTCGAGCCGCCCAAAGCCTCAACCGTCAAAGCCGAAATCGGCACCCCTACCCGCACGAAGCGATGGTCGTCCTCCTCCAGCTTCACGTGGTCGGAATCGTAGAGCAACACCCCGCCCTCCTTCAAGAAACCGATATGGTCCTCGTAGCTGTGCTGGTAGAAGGCCAGGAGAAAGTCCGCCTCGTCTCCCGCCGAGAGCACCTCTCCCGTGCCCATGCGAACCTGGAAAATCGACGGCCCGCCCGAAATCGTGGCCGGGATCGTCATGTAGGTCATGACTTCTTGGGCACTCCTGCCGGCGAGCCGGGCCAGAAATCCACCGATTGATTGAATGCCGTCTTGCGAGTTGCCCGCCAGACGAATGACTGCATCGCGAATCAACTCCTCGCGCGCAGGGATTGGGTTAGCTGAATTGTGGGGCATTTACGAGATGCAGAACTAACGCCGCCGCCTCCCAATAGTCAATCCGATGACGCTCAAAAGCGCGACGATTCTTAGGCCCTCCTCCCCCCGAAACCACCCGTCCGCACAATTGCACAAAATCGCCGCCAGCAAAACGACCGAAGAAAACGGATACACGCACCGCATTACGCGCTAAAAAGTACGCCGTTTCCGCAGAAGGTTGTTGACCTTAGGGCTGTAAACAACTTGTGAATAACTTTACCGTTTCCCCTCTAGAAAAGGGGACGGCTGCTAATTCACATTCGCGAGTGCCCTGTCGCGTCCCTCCACAACCTTCATCCTCTCCGCGCCGAGCCTCTTCGCTCGAAATTTCCAGTACCAAACCGCTTCAACATCCGTCCTCGAAATCCAACAAAATTCCCTCACTAGGCACCCACGCCAGACGCGCCTCTCCCCTGCCCCCACGCAGCGGTAAGAGCGCAACTTAATGCCGCAAATCGAAAGCCAGCATCCAGGTCAATTAAGCGATCCCCCAAGTCCCGA
The DNA here is from genome assembly GCF_031127875.1 of Pelagicoccus sp. SDUM812005. GTDB lineage: Bacteria > Verrucomicrobiota > Verrucomicrobiia > Opitutales > Opitutaceae > Pelagicoccus. Next base: position 137,657 of record NZ_JARXIA010000015.1, read on the forward strand.
GGCAGATTCCCCCTCGGAGACCCTCTTCCTTCTCTCCATCTGCCGGGACGAGGACGATGCGGCCGCCCTGAGAGCTGACCTCAAACGCTCCGGACTCCGCCCCTACAAGATCCAGCGCTGCGTCCACCTCGACGACGCGATCCACCTTCTGCAGGTCTGCGGCTTCGACCTCGCCTTCGTCCGACTGGACGACTTCCAGGATCCCCACGCCGCCGTCCGGCTCATCCGCCAAAACGATCCCGAGCTCGCCCTCGTCTCCCTGACCTCGAACCGGCTGCTCAACTCCGAAGGCTTCCAGATGCCTGCAGGTATCGATGGCAACTGCCGGCTCGAAGACCTCTCCCCCACCCTCGTCTCCAGCCTCGTATCCAGCATCCTCGAACAAAAACGAGAACGCCAGGAACGCCTGAGGCTCCGCCAGGAACTCAGCTTCGCCCTCGAAATCGGCGAACTCGGAACCTGGTCCCTCGACATCGAAACAGGACGCATCGCCCTGAGCGAACAAGCGAGCCTCGCCCTAGAAACCAGCTCCCCCCAGCAGATCCCCTTCCTGGACGACCTGCTGGAAACAGCGTATCCAAGCGACCAGGACAGCCTCAAGCGACAGTTCGACCTCTCCATCGAAACCCAAGGCGACCTGGAAGCCAGCTTCCGGCTCAATCGCGACGGCCAGCCCGGCCCCAAGCTGAAAATTTCAGCCATCTACCGGCCCGGATGTCCCCGGACCAACCCCAGCCTCAAAGGATTCATCAAACGCGACGCCCAGTCCTCCGAAGAAATCCAATCCCGCATCGAGGCCGCCAACGAAGCCATTCGCAAAGCCCTCACCTTGCGCGACGACGCGATCGCTACCGCCCGGGAAGAACTCGAGGCCCTGATGCAAAAGATTGGGGCCCCCGCTCCCACCGCGCCAGCTTCCCCTGCGGCTCAGGCTCCCCAGCCGGTCGAGCCCCCCCCGCTCCCTCAAACGCCTTCCGCAGTCGAAGCGAGCCGCTCCGACTCCGCCGGCCCAGAGCCCCTCGCGCAAGAGATCTCCCTCCCGGAGTCCGCATCCAACGCCCCCTCCGAGACCGAGCCTCGCGAAACTCACTCGCCAACGCAGCGCCCCGAGCTGGGCCCCCGCCCAGCCCCCGCGTCCGCCCCGCCTTCCACCGAAGAGGAAAGCCAAACCCTCGGCATCGACAAGTCCCTTGCCCTGCAGCAAGTGCTCAAGTCCATCACCCGCCAAAAGCAGGACGAGACGAGCAGCGCCTTCCCCTTCGACTTCTCCACCGAAACCATTTCCAACTACACCGAGCCCAATCCCCACAACGACGGCTTCATCGGGGCCGCCAAACGGCTGATCGATATCACCCAAAACGGCCACGACATCGCCGTCACCCTCAGCGTCGACAACGACGGAGCCATCGAGAGCGAGCGCGAGCGCGACCTGCTCTTCGAAATTCTCAAGGAGCTGCTCACCAACGTCGTCAAACACGCCCGCGCCACCGAGTGCATCATCGCCCTCTTCCGCGACGAAGACGACTGGGTCCTCCAAGTCGAGGACGACGGCGTCGGGCTCGAGAACAATCTCGTATCCATTTCCACCCCGCTCAACAAGATCGGCCTCTTCCGCATCCGCACCAAGCTCGCCCTCAAAGGCGGACAGCTGGACCTCACCCCCACCTTCCCAAAAGGCCTCATCGCCCGCGCCCGACTCCCCGTCACGCTCGTGAACCGCGGAGCCGAACGAGCCTAGCCTAGCCTCGCGCAAGCTTCCGCTGCGGATTGTCCGCCCAATAGGAAGCCGCCGCCAAAACCGCCGCCAAAACCGCGGCTACCCCGTGCGCCCACGCATAGCTGCCCGCCCAGCTGCGAGCCAAGCTAAACGCCAAAGGCCCCACCGCGCTCCCGATCACGATCACGGAAACGAAAAAACCGCTGATCGCCCCGAGATGCTTCAGCCCGAAAAAGCGCGGCATGAAGACGCCGCTCAAGGCCCCGAAGCAGCCGCCGCTCACTCCAAAACCAAGCGCCAAGGCCACCGGCAATGCCCCGCCCTGCAAGCCCACCAAGGCAAACGCCGCCAAGGCGTTGCCGAGCGCCATAAAAGCCAGCAAGTACTTCAAGCGGCATCGATCGCTAACCCAGCCCACCACCAAGCTCACCACTGCATTCAAGAAGGCGATCGGCACGAACAGGTTCAACATTCCGCCTGCGTCCCTCCCCAAGTCGGTGGCCACGTCGATCACATGAAACGCGTATCCAGTAAAGTAGCACGACTGCAGGGCAAAGACCAAGCTGAACGCCCAAAACGAAAAGCTCCTCAAGGCTTCGCCCCGCGTGAACTCCTTCACCAGCTTGAACTCCGGATCCTCCGCCCGCTTCGCGTCGACCGGCTTGCCCGCATCCGCCTCCAATCCGCATTCGCCGGGATTGTCCCGGTACAGCAACCACGCCAGCCCGCAAAAGCCCGGAGCCAAAACCAAGGCCATCAGCCGCCAAGATTCCCGCCAACCGAAAGCTTCGATCATTTCGTTGAAGAGCTTCGGAGCCAAGGAGAAGCACACCGTCACCGCAATCCCGCCCACCGAAAAGATCTTTCCGCGATGAGCCACCCACCACTTCCCCACCATGTTGCGCGAGGTCATCATCACCAGCCCTTGCCCGAAGAAGCGGATCAAGAAAAAGCCGAGCACCAAGCTGCCCATCCGTATCCACAACTTCGATGCGTCGACTCCCGACACCGCCTCCACGCCCGTCGCGACCCCGTCCACCACGCTCATATAAAGGAGCGACAAAGCCAAAGCCGCGCTCGCCCCCACGATCATGCGCCTCGCCCCCAGCCGATCGAACAAGCGCCCCGCGTACGGCAACAAGAAACCGCTCGCCGCCGTCCCCACGAAATACGCCGCGCTCACGCTCAAGCGACTCAATCCCAACGCCTCGATCAACTTCTCGTTGAAGACGTTTACCCCGATCGTCTGGCCCGGCACGCTCGCCACCATCCCCAGCGTTCCCACCACCGCGACGATCCAGCCATAGTGCACCGGCTGCCGCCCCGGCTGGAACGGTACCCCCACCGCAAAAGCGTTCTCTCCCAACTTCACTCTCCCACCCATGAGCCCCTCCGGCCGCAAACTCCACCCCAATTCCCATAAAAAACATTTCGCCAAACGCCCCTCCCATTCGTAAAGCCACCTTACCGGAACGCTATGGAAATTCTCAGCAAAATCGCCACCCACACTTGGGCCATGATCGCCGAGATGGGAGTCTACCTCATCCTAGGGCTCGCCATATCCGTCCTGCTGCACCGCTTCCTCCGCCAAGCATGGGTCGAACGGCTCATGGGCAAGCGCAAGCTCAGCTCCGTGATCTGGGGCAGCGTCGTCGGCGTCCCTATGCCCCTCTGCTCCTGCGGCGTCATCCCCGTCACCATGAGCCTGCGCTCCAAAGGAGCCAGTCGCGGCGCCACCGTCTCCTTCCTCACCTCCACCCCGCAAACCGGAGTCGACTCCTTCCTCGCCACCTACGGCATGCTCGGCCCCGTCTTCGCAGTCTATAAGATAATCGTCGCCTTCCTCTCCGGCATTCTGGTCGGGCTCGCCACGGACCTCTTCGTCAAAGACCTTCCTTCCCCTGCTCCCCAAACGTCCATTCCGAAACCGGCCCCCATCGCCCAGCAACCCAACCTCAAGGAATCCTTCCGCTACGGCTTCTACACCATGCCAGGCGACCTCGCCTCCGCCCTCATCCTTGGCTTCGTCCTCGCCGGCCTCATCAGCGCCCTAGCCCCCGCCGACCTCCTCTCAAACATTCCCGGCGGAGCCCTCGCCGCCATCCTGCTCGCCACCCTCATCTCCGTCCCCTTCTACATCTGCTCCACCGGCTCCATCCCGCTCGCCCTCGCCCTCGTGCACAGCGGACTACCCATCAGCGCCGCCCTCGTCCTCCTCATCGCCGGCCCCGCCACTAACATCGCCACCATCACCACCATGCGAAAGGTCCTCGGCGGACGCAGCGCCTTCATCTACGTCGGCGGCGTTATCCTCACCACCTGGCTCGCCGCCGCCGTCTACCATTTCTTCCTCGATACCGGGACCCTCGGCACCCACGCCATGTCGCACGAGATGGATCTACCGCTTTGGAAGCACCTCGGCGGGGCGCTCCTCCTCCTGCTGCTAGTCTTCCCTCACCTCCATCAAAAGCTGCGATCGCCCCAAACCGTCCCAAGCTGCTGCGACGGCGACTGCCACTCTTCAGAAACAACGGATTCCACCATGAGCACCCTCACCCTCTCCATCCAAGGCATGAACTGCAGCCACTGCGAAAACTCCGTTCGCGACGGACTCAACAGCCTCCCCGGCATCGCGGTCCAATCCGTTGACAAAAACAGCTCCACTGCCACCGTCCAATCCGAATCCTTCGACGAAGCCGCAGTCCGCGAAAAGATAGCTTCCCTCGGCTTCGACTACCAAGGCACCAAGTAGCAGCCACTCACGCCATGCGCTACCTCGCCACCTTCCTTTGCCTCCTCGCGGTCCACGCGGCCCAGCTCCTCGCCACGCCCATCACCTCCCTCGACCAAGAGGAGAGCCAGCTGGCTGCCCACCTGCAAACGCCCGAAACCCTAGTCCTCACCGTCCGCAGTCCCTCCGACCTGGCCGAAGCGCAGCGACTGCTCACCCTCGCCGCCTCCCGCGAACTTCCCAGCCTCGTCCTCGTCGTCCTGCCCGACTCGCTCCCCGAAGCCATTGCCATCCGCCGGGCCGCTCGACGCTTCTTCACCTCAGACTTCAGCCGCCCCCGCACTCACTTCATCAAAGCCGAAGACCACCCGTATCCAGAATTCAAGGCCCTCCTGCTATCCCCCATCGAACCCGCCCCCCTTTTCGCTTCCCAAATCTTCCCAACTGAGCTCCCCTAATCCTGCCGACCTCCCAGCGACCGCTCGAACCTTTCCGTCACCATTCGCTCTTCACCCTCCACCATTCCTCTCCCCATCCAATACCCGCCGGAACTCCCCATTTCCCAGCGGCGAGACGAGATCGTATCCGCAATCCAAGCGCACCAGACCATCGTCCTCACCGGCGAAACTGGATCCGGAAAAACCACCCAAATCCCCAAGATGTGCCTCGACGCCGGACTCGGCAGCAAAGGACGCATCGCCTGCACCCAACCCCGCCGCGTTGCAGCCCTCTCCGTAGCCAAACGCGTCGCCGAAGAGCTCAAGGTCGACTTCGGAAAGGAAGTCGGCGCCAAAATCCGCTTCACCGACCAGACCTCCAAGCAGACTCGCGTCAAGTTCATGACGGACGGCATGCTGCTCACCGAGATCCATGGCGACCCGCTCATGCGAGACTACGAGGCCGTCATCATCGACGAAGCCCACGAGCGCTCCCTCAACATCGACTTCCTGCTCGGACACCTCAACCAGCTCCGGGCCCGCCGACCCGACCTTAAAATAATCATCACCTCGGCCACCATCGACACCGAGAAATTCTCCGCCGCCTTCGACCACGCTCCCATCATCGAAGTCTCCGGCCGCGTCTACCCCGTCGATATCATCTACACCCCCCTCGACGAACTGCTCGAAGACTCAGGCGACTTCACCTACATCGAAGGAATCGCCGAATCCGCAAAACGGATACAAGACGAATTCGGCTCTGGCGACATCCTCGCCTTCCTCCCCACCGAAAAGGACATCCGCGAAGCCATGGACCTGCTCGAGTCCCGCTTCAGCCGACGTATGGAAATCATCCCCTGCTTCGGTCGCCTCTCCAACGCCGACCAACAACGCATCTTCCAAAGCTCCCCCAAGCGAAAGCTCATCCTCGCGACCAACATCGCCGAGACCTCCCTCACCATCCCCGGCATCCGCTTCGTCATCGACACCGGCCTCGCCCGCATTTCCCGCTACAACCCCCGCGGCCGCACCAAACGCCTCCCCATCGCGAAGGTCTCCCAATCCTCCGCCAACCAACGCTCCGGCCGCTGCGGACGCGTCGCCGACGGCATCTGCATCCGACTGTATTCGGAAAAAGACTACCTCTCGCGCCCCGTCTACTCCATCCCGGAAATCCAACGTTCCAACCTCGCCGACGTCATCCTGCGCATGACCGCCTCCCACCTCGGAAACGTCGAAACCTTCCCCTTCATCGATCCCCCCGCCCCAGCCGCCATCACCGCTGGCTACCAGCTCCTCGAAGAACTCGGAGCCTTCAAAGGTCGGAGCGACCTCGGTCGCGCAACCCAACCCGATCAAAACACACCCCGCACTCTCACTCCCCTCGGCCAAAAGCTCTCCCGCCTCCCCGCCGACCCCACCGTGGGCCGCATGCTGCTCGAAGCCGAACGCCACGGCGTCACCCACGAAGTCCTCGTCATCGCCGCCGCCCTCTCCATCCAAGACCCGCGCGAGCGGCCCATGGACAAAGAAGCCGCCGCCCGCCAAGCCCACGCCCAGTTCGACCACCCCCAGTCCGACTTCCTCGCCCTCCTCAACATCTGGGAAGCCCTGCACGACAACTTCGAAAAGCTCTCCCAGTCCCGCCTCCGCAAGTTCTGCAAGCAAAACTTCCTCAACTACCTGCGCATCCGCGAGTGGCGCGACATCTACCAACAACTGGAACGCTCCCTCCCCAAACGCAAACGAGGGACCGACACCCCAGCTGCCCACCGCACAGGATCTCCCTCCTCCGAGCTCGACCGCGACAGCGCCCGCTACTACGCCATCCACGCCTGCCTGCTCACCGGCCTGCTCGCCAACGTAGGCCGGCGCGAAGAGACCAACCTCTACCTCTGCTCCGCCAACCGCAAGCCCCTCATCTTCCCAGGCTCCTCCCTCTTCATCCGGCAGCCCCGCGACAAAAAAACGGGCAAACGTAAAGACCCCGGTACCGAAAGCGGAAAGAAAAAGCGCAAAAGCCCTGAGTGGATCCTCTCCGCCGAAATCGTCGAAACGAACCGCCTCTACGCCCGCACCGTCGCCGCCATCGATCCCCGCTGGATCCTCGAAGTCGGCCGCCACATCGTCGCCCACTCCTACTCCGACCCAGAATTTCTCCCCGACCAAGGACGTGTCGTCGCCAGAGAATCGATACGCATCCACGGCCTCGAAATCCAAAACAAGCAGGTCAGCTACCTCAAGGTCGACCCCGCCAAAGCCACCGAGATCTTCATCCGGGAAGCCCTGCTCAACGAAGACTACGAAGCCCCCGCCAACTGGACCTTCCTCGAGCAAAACCGCCGCCTCATTTCCCGTATCCAAAACGCCCAGACAGTCATCTCCGTGGCCCATTGGATGGGAGTCGAAGAAGCCGCCTTCCAGTTCTACCAAAAACGCCTCAAAAACGTCGCCTCCAACGCCGACCTCAACCGCTACCTCAAGAACAAGGTAGGGCTCGACGGCCCGGCGAGCCGCAATGCAGGATCCCCCGAAACACTGCTCATGAGCGAGGTCGATCTCACCGCCTCCGAGGACGCAGCCATCGACCTTTCCCTCTTCCCCGAGACCGTGGAGCTAGGCAACTCCGCCCTCCCCATCGAATACCAGTACAAGCACGGCCACGAAAAAGACGGCGTCACCCTACGACTCCCCTACAGCAAAGCGAAATCCATCAACAACGTCCTTCTCGACTGGCTCATCCCCGGCCACCTCGAGCCCAAGATCCACGCCCTGCTCAAAGCCCTGCCCAAACACCTCCGGCAGCGCCTCATCCCGCTCGCCGAAACCGCCAAGACCATCGCCACCCAGATCCGCCCCACCGGCGACACCCTCATCGCCTCCCTGCAAAACCACCTCAAGGAAGCGTATTCACTCGAAACCTACGCCAGCGACTGGGACGAATCCGCCATCCCCGAACACCTCCGAGCCCGCATCGAGGTGCACGACAAAAAAGGCCAAACCATCGCCGAAGCCCGCGACGCCCAAAGCCTCCACCAAAAGCTCGAAGCCAAACAAGCCGAACTCAGCGCCACCCAAGCCAACGACACCAGCGCCCTCTGGAAAAAAGCCCGCGCCAAATACGAGCGCGAAATCACCTCCATCGCCGACCTGAGGCTAGGGCCAGATCGCAAGCCCGCGTCCGCCGACTCCAAAATCCAGATCGGCCAACCCAACGGCATCCCCCTCTACGCGTACCCCGCCCTCCGAAGCTCTTCGAGCGAAGGCGGGACTGCCCTCCGAAGCTCCTCGAGCGAAGGCGGGACCGCCCTCCGAAGCTCCTCGAGCGAAGGTGGGACTGCCCTCCGAAGCTCTTCATCCAACTCACCCTTCACCCTTCGCCTATCGCTCTTCCGCTCGCCCGAGGAGGCCAAAGCTTCCTCCGCCAGCGGCATCGCCGCCCTGCTCGAACACGAGCTCCGACGCGAACTGGCCTGGATCCGCACCGACCTCAAGGACGTGCAACGCGTCGGTCCCGCCGGCGTCGCCTTCCGACCCATTCCCGAGCTCAAGGAGGACGTCTACGAACACATCCGCCAAACGCTGCGTACCCACGAACTCGATACGCTCGATCCCGACATCCTACACGCCGCCCGCGAGAAGGCCCACGAAAAGTCAAAAGGCATTCTCTACAAAGTCGTCGACCAGCTAAAGCTCATCCTCGAAAAGCGCCAGAGCCTCATCGTGCAAACAGATATCGCCAAGCGCTACGCCGCCGATATCGACCGCCTCCTCCCGCCCGACTTCCTGCGCCACACCCCCAACCACATCCTGCCCCGCCTCCCCGTCTACCTCGACACCATCGCCCACCGCGCCAAAACCGCCGCCCAAAATCCCAGCCGCGACGCCCAACGCCAAAGCCAGCTCGACCACTACCGCCAACGCCTCGCCCAAGTCCCCCCTTCCGCCAGCTCCGCAGTCTCGAAGCTCCGCTGGATGATCGAAGAGTTTGCGATCTCCCTCTTCGCCCAACACCTCGGCACCGCCCACCCCATCTCCCCTAAAAAGCTAGACCAAGCCTTCGCGGAAGCCGGAGGAAACGCCCTCGCGACTCCCGCCCCGACCAAGCAAGCTCAAGACACTTCTCGGCTTAAAGGATCCAACCCAAGCTCGCAAAAAGCGAGAGAAGCGAAAACGGACCGCCCCACCCAAGCCGACCTCAACTCCCTCAAAAACCTTTTCCGCTAGACCAAAGCATTCACCCAACTCCACCCCCAAGACTTATGTCCGAAAACGAAAACGTCCCCGCCTCCAAACGCATCACCCCCTACCAGTGGCGCCTCATCGGCGTCGCGGCCGCCCTACTCAGCGTCACCGTCATCGCCTTCTTCCTGCTCGGCGTCTTCAACCTGCTCCGCTCCTTCGTGCAAACCTTCTCCGGCGTCCTCTGGCCGCTCGCCACGGCCGGCGTGCTCGCCCTCATCTTCCGGCCCGTGGTCGTTTTCCTGCAAAAACGGGCCCGCTTCAATCGCACCTGGTCCATCATCACCCTCTTCATCGCCGCAGCCCTCGCCCTCACCGGCGTGCTCCTGCTCGTCATCCCGGTACTGGTCGACCAAATCCTGCTTTTCATCGAATACCTGCCAGATATCGTGGGCCGTATCAGCTCCAGCCTAGCGGAGGCCTATCCGAAAGTCGTCGACTTCATCTCCTCCCGGCTCGGCGAGGAAAACCTAGCCCGTATCCAAGAATCCATTTCAAGCGGCATCACCAACCTCCTCCAGCACTCCGAACCTGCCCTCAACAACATCGTCGGCTTCGCCAGCAAAACCATCGCAATCGGAACCGGACTCGCCATCATCCCCGTCTACCTCTTCTTCATGCTCGAAAGCCGACGGAACCTCGGCAACGACCTGCGCAGCCAGCTCTCCTTCCTGCGCGAAGACTGGCGCGAGGACATCATCTTTCTCATCAACGAATTCATCGGCAGCGTCGTATCCTTCTTCCGGGGACAAATCGTTATCGCCTTCATCATGGGAGTCCTCCTAGCCATCGGATTCCTCCTCGTCGGACTCAAGTTCGCCATCATTCTAGGCCTGACCATCGGCTTCCTCAACGTCATCCCCTACCTCGGAAGCATCATCGGCCTCAGCATCGCCCTGCCGCTCGCCTACTTCCAGAAGGACGGCGGGGGCGTCAACCTCCTGATACTCGCCACCGTGGTGTTCGCCGTCGTGCAGGTCATCGAAGGCTACCTGCTAACGCCGCGCATCATGGGCCAGACCACCGGACTGCATCCCATGGTCATCATCATCGCGATCTTCTTCTGGGGCACCGCCCTCGACGGCATCCTCGGCATGATCCTCGCCATCCCGCTCACCGCCTTCTTCGTGGTCGCCTGGCGCCTCGCCAAACGCAAGTACCTCGACCAACTGCACAAGCGAGGCAGCGAAGCGAAACAAGCAAGCTCCTAATCGGCGCCCTCCCGCTCGGCGCCTACCGATCAAACAAAAAAAAGCGGAACGCTTTCGCGTTCCGCTCCAGATTAGCGACCTGGGATTCCTCCCATCCCGATCGCTTAAGATTCGATCGTCTGGCTCTTCAGCTTGCGAAGCGCGTCGCGAAACGCGTCTTCCGCGCTACCGGCGAACTGCTCGCCAACATCCCAGCCATTGACGACCATGATGCCGCTGCGCATGCCGTGGAAGGTTCCGAGATCCGTCTTTTCGCCGTCGGCGTTCCAATAGTCAGCCGCAACCGTGAACGAATACATTCCGGCCGCACCGCGACGCCAATCGATCACCTTCAACTCGATTCCCGCTTGGCCGGGCTCGCGACTCCTTCCGTTGTACTCGAACTCGTAGTCGCCGAGCCATTTCTCGCGACGAGCCGCATCGGCAAACGCCTGGCGCAACAGCTCCTCACGGATGTCCTCTGCTCGGAAACTGCCAGCCGCTTGAATGTCATCGACCCAAATCGTCACTTCCTTCCGGGCCTCGGACTTGTCCGCAACCGGCTTGGCGAAATTCGTCCCAACCATAGCAAGCAACAAGCCCATCAGACCTGCAAAACGAAGCGACTTCCCTAAGAAGTTAGCAATCTGTAGCTTATGGTCTTTCCTGTTCATTTTTTCTATCCTTCTGTTTACTTGTTCAAGGGTCGGAGGTTCCTCCCATCGGATACCTCCTTCTGCCTATGGATACGCTCAATTCCAAACAATGGTTTCAAACGTTTGTTTCATTTTTATTCGAGCAACTCCGGCGTTGCCACTCCGCCGAAAACGCGAAGCCTCGTAACCTCGCAAGCGACTCTGCGTAAGCACCCTCAACAGTGGCCCCGTCAAAATCTTCCAGCACTCTCCCCTACGCCATCGCCGCCTTGGCCTGCTGGGGCTTCGCCCTCTACTTCCCCTTGGCCGAGGTGCAAAAGCTGAACTTGAGCAACAGCAGCTTCCTGCTCTCCATCGGAAGCGCCTTCCGAGCCAAGGACCAACTGCTGCTCGGGCTCTGCGTGGACGTGCTCGCCGTGGCCATCCCTAGCCTGCTCTTTCTCCTGCTCCCCCTAGCCGCCGCGCCTAGCTCCACTCCGCTTCGCAAGCGCTGCCTCCAGCTCCTCGGAGCCATCAAAACCTGGGCGATGCCAGAGGTATTCGCCCTGTCGATACTGATCGCCTTCATAAAGCTAGGCTCGCTCGCGGAAGCCTCAATCGCCCCGGGCTTCTACTTCCTCAGCCTTGCGACCCTGCTCCTCATCTACCTGTTGCAGCGCCTCCCCATACCCGAACCGCCCCATCGAAAAAGCCGTCCCGCAGCCCTCGCCTACCTGCTCGCAGCCTGCCTCCTGCTCGTCCCTGCGAACGCACTGCCCATCATGACTGTATCCACCGCCCAAGGCCACAAGAGCAGCACCATCATCGCCGGCGTCGCTAACCTCGCCGAACACGGGCTTTGGGGAATCGCAGCAGTCGTATTCGTCGCGTCAATACTTGTCCCCTTCGGAAAGCTAGGTGGACTCGCCTGGTTGCTCTTCCTTTCACACAAAAATCCGGACCCGAGCTTCCAGGGGAAACTCTATCGCTTCATCGACTTCATTGGCCGCTGGTCGATGCTGGACATATTTCTCATCGGCGTGCTCGCCAGCCTCATCGAATTCGGAAGCCTTGCCTCCATCTCCCCCGGTCCCGCCGCGCCCGCCTTCGCCGCAGCCGTCATCTTAACCATCATCGCCGTAGAACGCTTTCCCCTCAAACAAAGCTCATGACCCAGGAAACTCCCGCCGCATCCACTGAATCGACCAACAGCCTCCTCGTTTGGATCGTCCCCCTGCTCGCCCTTCTCGTGGGAGGGTACATGGTACTAAAGGAGGTTACCGGACAAGGCCCTCAAATCACCATCGCCTTCGACGACGGAGCGGGACTCGAAGCGGGCAAAACCGTTCTGCAGCACAAAGGCGTAAACGTTGGCCTCGTCGAGTCCGTCAAGCTCACCCCCGAGCTGGACCGGGTCGAAGCAACCGTAAGCCTGCAGAAGTCGGCAAAGGGACTCGCACGCGAAGGATCCAAGTTTTGGATACTACGTCCCGCCATCGGCATCGAAGGCATTAGCGGCCTCGGCACCCTCATCAGCGGCCCCACCATTCAAGTCAGCCCCGGAGTCGGCCCCCTACAAAAGAAGTTCATCGCCGAGCGACGCCCTCCCCTCAAAGGCAGCGAGCTGGGCTACCACTACTACCTCCGCGTCGCCCAGCTCGGCTCCCTAAAGCCCGGCTCTCCCGTGCTCTACCGCCAATTCAAGGTCGGCGAAGTGGTCGACACCGAACTCGTCGCCGATGCCACCGCAGTCAGGGTCAAAATCCTAGTGAACTCGCCCTACGACAAACTGGTCCGCTCCGACAGCGTCTTTTGGAACGCCAGCGGCATTGCCATGAAAGTGGGCCTCCTCGGGGCCAAGATCCAAACCGACTCCCTGCAGTCCGTACTCGCCGGCGGCATCATGTTCGCCACTCCCGAAAACAAAGGCGAGCTCGCCGCGCTCGCCCCCGAAAACACCGAGTTCCCTCTCCACCCCGAACTCGATGAAGATTGGCTAAAGTGGAGCCCCAGCATAGCGCTCGAATAAGCAGTAGGGCCGGCGCTGGCTTGCCCCACGCCGCAGCGCAAATGCAGGATCAACCTCACGGCCACAGCGCTACGAACAAAAAAAGGACAGCCCTTCCAGGCTGTCCTTATAAAATGAATACGAGCTTCGGTTTCTTACGAACCCTTCAGCTCGTTCACCAGCGAAGAGATCGTAGCCTTCGCATCGCCGTAGATCATGCAGGTATTCTCCATGACGAAGAGCTTGTTCACCAAGCCGGAGAAGCCCTTGCCCTGGCCGCGCTTGAGCACGAAAACCGTCTTCGCCTTATGCGCTTCGATAATAGGCATGCCGTAGATCGGACTCTGTGGATCGTCCGCCGCAGCAGGATTCACCACGTCGTTGGCGCCAATCACGATGGCGACGTCCACCGTCGGCATCATCGGATTGACCGTATCCATCTCGAGCAGCTTCTCGTACTCAACGTCGGCCTCCGCCAGCAAGACGTTCATATGGCCAGGCATCCGTCCAGCCACTGGGTGGATGGCGAAATTCGCCTCGCAACCATTCTCCTCCAACAGCTCCGCTAGCTCCTTGACCACGTGCTGGGCCTGAGCAACCGCCATTCCGTATCCAGGAATGAATACAACCGAGCTCGCCGCTTCGAGGACGTAAAACGCGTCTTCCACGCTCAGCGCTTTCGGCTCGCGATCGTCGTCGTCCCCTCCACCGCCGCTAGCCGCGCCGAAGCCGCTGAAGAGCACATTGCCCAACGAACGATTCATCGCCTTACACATGATCACCGTAAGGATCAGACCGCTCGCTCCGACCAAACAGCCCGCTACGATCAGAACGTTGTTGTAGATCACGAATCCAGCCGCCGAAGCGGCCACCCCCGACAAACTGTTGAGCAAAGAAATGACCACCGGCATGTCGCCGCCACCGATCGGCATCACACCCATGATGCCAAACAGCAAAGCCAGGCCCACTCCCGACAGGAAGAGCTTATAGGTCAGCTCCAAGTCCGAGCTCCAAGTGAAGACTACCCCGACCGCCAGGATTGCGATCAAGAGCAGAATGTTCAGAGCCTTTTGCCCGCCGAAAACGATAGCGCTGCCGCTCAGCTTTCCGGACAGCTTCCCGTACGCGAAAAGCGAACCGGTAAAGGTCACGCCGCCGATCAGCATGGCGGCGTAGATGACGAAGCCGCTAAACTTCGCATTGGACTGCATCTCCATTTCGTAAACTGCCCAGCCCATGCCGCGGATCTTCTCGAACTCCGCCCACGCTACCAGCAAGCTGGCCAAGCCGCCAAAGCCGTTGAACAGGGCCACCAGCTCCGGCATGGCCGTCATTTTGACCATGCGAGCCGCCACCAGGCCGATGGCGCTACCCACGATCAAGCCGCCGATAATCCAAGTATAGTCCAGACCATCCGCGAGCAGGGTGACCACCACGGCGAGCAGCATGCCCAAGCCGGAAACAAGATTGCCGCGACGCGCCGTATCGGCGGAGCCCAGCATCTTGATGCCAAATACGAAAAGCGTGGCCGCAACCACATACGCTAAATTGATAAGATCGTTCGCTTCCATGGCTGCTTACTTTCCCTTCTTCTTGAACATCTGCAGCATGCGGTCCGTCACCACATAACCGCCCACCACGTTCACCGTGGCGAATACGAGAGCGGCGACGCCCAAAATCATACCAATCGTGCCTTGCTCCTCCGCGCGGATCGCAAGCAAGGCCCCCACCACCGTGATGCCAGAGATCGCGTTCGATCCCGACATGAGCGGCGTGTGCAACTGCGAAGGCACCTTGCTGATCAGCTCCAGCCCTAGAAAGGCCGCGAGCACGAAAATGAAAAATAGTAGTACAAGATCCATAGTGTATCCAGTTTTTGCTTATTGCCGTGTTGAGGTTACTTGGCGAATCGCTCGTGAACGATGGAACCGCCCTGCGTGATCACGCAGCCTTTCAGGATTTCGTCGCCGAGATCGCTCTTGATCGTCTTCGACTCCTTATCCCAGAAGTGCTCGATAAAATTGTATACGTTTGACGAATACATCTGGCTTGCATGAGCAGCGACTCCACACTCGAGCTTGCCGATGCCAAGGATGCGCACCCCATTGGGCGTCAACACTTCCTGGTCAAGCCGCGAGCCCTCCACATTGCCGCCGGACTCGACCGCCAAGTCGACCACCACGCTGCCATGCTTCATGCCGCTGAGCATCCGCTCGTCCACGATCATCGGCGCCTTGCGGCCAAATAGCTTCGCAGTGGTGATGACGATGTCGGACTGGGCGCAAACCTTCGCCATGCCCGCCTTCTGCATTTCCTTTTGCTCGTCGGTCAATTCCTTCGCGTAGCCCTGCTCGGTCTGCCCGACCTCGCCTAGATCGATCTTCACGAACTTGGCGCCGAGCGACTTGACCTGCTCCTCCACCACCGGCCGCGTATCGAACGCGTCCACACGCGCTCCCATCCGCTTGGCCGTCGCGATCGCCTGCAAACCTGCCACCCCAACCCCGATCACAAAAACGCGAGCGGGCGAGATCGTGCCCGCCGGTGTCATCATCATGGGCAAGATACGGTTCAAGCGCTCCGCCGCTTTCACTACCGCATAGTACCCCGCAAGGTTGGCCTGCGAACTCAAGCCGTCCATCTTCTGGGCCAGCGTAGTACGCGGAATCATCTCCATGCTCACCGCCGTCACCCCAGCCTTAGCAAACTGGCCGATCAGCTCGCCTTCGTTGAACGGATCCAAAAACCCGATCGACCAGGACCCGCTTTTCTGGGCCGCCGCTTCTCCCATGCTTGGCTTGTTCAAGCGCAGGACCATGTCCGCCGCCGCGATCTCGCCTGCTCGGTCGCTCGAAATACGAGCCCCAGCCGCAGCATATTCTTCGTCGAGGTAGAAACTCGCCGCTCCCGCCCCGGACTCCACCACCACCTCAAGGCCGAGACCTGTGAGACGCTTCACGGATTCTGGAATAAGTGCGACGCGTTTTTCCGTTAGAGAGGTTTCAGAGGGAACGAATACACGCATGGGCGTAAAGTGGCCCATAAGTTTCATGAAATCAAATCAATCTAGATATGAGAAAATGTGATAGTTAAAGATCTTAGCGTAGTAGATATCTCATATTATCTGTCCTAATTCTCCTGAACGCTAAATTTCCGCCTCGATTTTAGCGCCCTCAGACACGACTGGCCGAAAAAAGAAAACGGAACGGCCAAGCTCGCGCAAAATGCGTTCGCTTGGCCGCGTGTCATCACCCCTGTAAAAATGGAAGCCCCGGGTCGTTCGCTCCCCGCTTCGCAAGGGAATTCGAACAAACTACTACCTTTGAGAAACGAAACGTCAGCTGGAGCTGGCGGGCACCTAAGCGGACGGTTGCGAAACAAGAGAAGCGAACGAACCTGCGCCGCGGACGGGTAAAGATCCTCAGGCGCTCGGGGCATCGAGCCAAACCCCAGCCCCCGAACCGCCCCTTCAGCATTTCTCGATTTCCCAATAAAAAGCGCCGCCTGCTCGCAGCGGGACGACGCTCAACTCGGCTCCTTCCCCCGATTCAAAGGATCCAGCCAAGTCCGCTTCAAAACGAAGCTCGTCGCCAGCAGGATCCCCACGCAGATCCACATCGACTTGTATTCGCGGATCACCAGGAAGAGCGGGACGATCACCAGCATGAAATGCCAGACGATCCCGACCGCGATGTTGAGGATGTGACGCGGCCAGTCCTTATTGGCTTCCACCGCGGGCTCCCGCTTGCGCAGCTCTGCGATCACCGGACCCCAAAGCCCCCAAGGGTGGACCTTTCGATAGAAGGACGAAAGCGTATCCATGTCCTCAGGACGCGAGCAAAGACTGCCCACCACCGCCGCCACGAGCGACACCAGGAAGATCGCCGGGAAAAGCTGTATAAAGGAGTACTGCGGAAACAGCTCCGGGAAAGTCACCGAGCTCAAAATTCCGCCCAGCATACCGCAGAAGTAGCCCACCCCATTGAAGCGCCACCAGTGCCACTTCAAAATATTCGGAGCCGCGTAGCCGCCCCAAAGTCCGCCCACGATCCAGCCCATGATGTCGTTGATGCTATCCATGAAGACGCTGATCCCCACTCCCAGGGCCACGACCAAGATCGACGACAGATAGCAGAGCTTCACGTACGTTCCCTGCGACTCGTTGGGACGGAAGTAGTGCTTGTACACATCGTTCACCAAGTAGGCAGCCCCCGCGTTGATGGTGGAGTCGAAGGTCGACATGAAAGCCGCCAAGAAGCCCACGATGATCAAGCCCTTCAGCCCGATCGGAACGAACTCGCTGATGACGTGCGGCAACACCAGCTCGTAGTCGAAGGCCGGATCCTGCAGGCGCAAATCCGTCGAATAGAAGACCAAGCCCAACACCACGATTCCCGTCACCAAGATCCAACGCGGAAACAAGGCCAGCGACACCACGCCGCTCATCAAGGCCGCCTCCCGCGGGCTCCGGGTCGCCAGCAAGCGCTGCATGTCGAAATTGGGAGCCGGACCCGCCAAGCTCACCAGCACCCCCTTCAACATCATCATCATGAAAAAGGGAAAGAAGAGCTCGTAGCCCTGCAGCTGGATAATGTCGTCGAGCTGCGGCAGGAGCCCGCTCCAGTCCAGATCCAATTCCCGGCCGAACCACACGCTGCCCCAGCCATCAGGCGTCACCGCCGCGATCGACTCGGCCGAAGTGTACACCATCGCGTAGTAGCCGATCACCACCGAAATCGCCACCAGCAGCGAGTACTGCACCATGTCCGTAAAGATCACGCTGCGGATCCCCCCCAAGGTCGCGTACAAGAGCGACACCGTGATCAACAGAAACGCGTAGGTCGTCGGCTCGAACGTATCCGGCAAAAAGATCGAGGCAAATCCCGCCAAGCCCTTGAAGGCATAAGCCGAAAAGCTCACCACGCTCAGCAAGGCGAACACCACCAATACCATGCGAGCCATCTCCAGCCCCATCGGATTTCGAAAGCGCGTGGTCATCCAGTCCGCCCCCGTCAAGGCGCCGGAGCGACGCACCCACTGGGAAAGGTAGACCATCATGAAAACCTGGTTGTAGGTCGGCCACAGCCAAGGCAGCCAGGCCCCCTTCGCCCCATAGATGAACACCACCGAAACCAGCCACATGGTGCCCGCGATATCGAACATCGAGGACGCGTTTGAAACGCCCAGCAGGTACCAAGGCACCTTGCGGTTGCCCAAAAAATACGACTCCAAGCTCACGCTGGCCTTGCGGCGCATCACCACCCCGAAAGCCAAAACCGCAACCAGATACAGGACAATCAGGGACAGGTCTATGGCATGGAGATCCATCAAGAAAACGAGCAGGGCAGAAAAGGAGGGATAAATCGGAGCAGCGCCCCCGATGAAACGAAGGCAGCCTCGCGAAACACAAGGCTACACAAGGGCTAACACCGGTAAATCTCTAAGTCCTACAAGTTTATACCGACAATCCGGAAAAAAACGTCCGACTACTCCGACTCCTCTTCCGACAAGTAGTGCAGCTGCACCTCCGCCACTGCAGGCGGTACGTCCCGCAGAAAGACGCGCACAAACTGGCTGCGACCTCCCCCGTACGCCGCCTCGAAATCCTTGCTCCGGATCGTATGGCTGTGCTCCCAGACCACTTCCTCCTCCGCATCCACTCCCTTGAACTCGATTTCCGAGACGCGGGGAATGAGATTGAGGGATTTCACCCGCATTCGACAGGTGAGCAACCACGCATCCTCCTTAGGGTGCAGCTTCACCGCCTCGAAGACCGCCTGCGTATTGGTCTCCGCAACCGTAAGCTCCCACTCGGGCTGATCCTCGGCCACCGCCGACGCCGCCATCCATAGCGACGCCGCTGCCGCCACCCCTCTCAACACGCTCCAAACTCCCTTGCCCTTCATCATAGCTGCATTCCTCAAATCTTCCTTAATCGGATCCGAAGCTAACATCGACCATAAGGTCCGCGGCTATAAGCTCTAAATCGTCCCGCAAGTCCGAGAGCTTGCAATCCGCCGGAATGCACACCCGAGCCCGCGCCTCAAAAAGCGGTTCCCCCGTCATCGGAGCGCTGCGGCACTCCGTGCTCAGCTCCTCCACGTTCACCCCGCGCTTGGCAAAGGCGTTCGAAATCTGGCTCACGATGCCCGGACGGTCGTTGCCCACGATCTCCACGGTCGCCACCTCGTGGCAATCCCCCGCGTCCACCGCGTTCCCGTCCTTCACCACCACGCTCAAGCCCTTGCTCTCCAAGGCCGCCACCGCCGCCAGCAATTCCTCGCGGCGACCCTCCGCCGCCCGCACGCGCAGGATCCCCGCGAACTGGCCCCCCAAATTGCACATGCGGCTCTCGAGCCAATTCCCGCCCGCTGCTTTCACAGTCGAGGCGATCAGTTCCACCAAGCCCGGACGATCCGGACCGATTACAGACATGACGATGGGGCTTTCCATTTCCCAAACATCACAAGCCTTGCCCGGATTTATTCAAATCCTAAAAAGCGCCCCGCTCGTATCCCCTAGAGCCCAGCCCAAGCTGCTGCCTATCATCCACAAAAGGTATTGCGACCGGAGAAAACCCCGTCTTTCAATGTCCCCTTCGTAACACCACGAACCAGCCCAGCGAATTGACCACCCAAAAGCATACCATCGAAGTCGAGCGACTCCACAAGCGCTTCGGCAAAATCGACGCCGTCGACGGCATCAGCTTCAAAGTCGAAAAAGGGCAAATCGTCGGCTTCCTCGGCCCCAACGGCGCCGGCAAGTCCACCACCATGCGCATCCTCACCGGCTACAACCGGGCCACCTCCGGGGTCGCCAAGATCTGCGGCGTTTCCGTCGCCGCCGATCCCCACTTCATCAAGCGACGCATCGGCTACATGCCGGAAAACAACCCCCTCCCCCTCGACCTGCGCGTACGCGAGTACCTCAAGTACCGAGCCAAGGTTAAGGAAATCCCCTTCACCAAACGACGCCGCGCCATCGAGCAAGCCCTCGAAAGCTGCGACCTCCTCCGGGCCCAGGACCGCATCATCGGCAAGCTCTCCAAAGGCTTCCGCCAACGCGTCGGCATCGCCGACGCCATCCTCGCCAACCCCGAGGTCATCATCATGGACGAGCCCACCATCGGCCTCGACCCCCACCAAGTCATCCTCATCCGCGACCTCATCGCCTCCCTGCGCGGACGCATGACCGTCATCATCTCCTCCCACATCCTACCCGAGATCGAGATGACCTGCGACCAGATCATCATCATCAACCACGGCAAGATCGTCGGCCAAGGCTCCCCCGCCCAGCTCCGCGACACCTTCATCGACCACACCACCTACCAAGTCGAAATCGCCGGCACCACCAAGGAGCTCGAAGCCGCCCTCGCCACCATCGCCCCCGAGCTCCAAGTCGAACGCATCTCCGACCGCGACGAAGACGGATTCGCCACCGCCGAAATCCAGATCAAAGGCAAGCGCGACTACGGCGAACGCCTCTTCAAGACCCTCGCCGAGCACCCCCACCTCCGCACCCGCTCCCTGCGCAGCAAGAAGGCCCCCCTCGAGGACGTCTTCCTCGCCGCCACCCGCCGCTCCTGGGAAGAGGTGGACGAGAAACTCGCCCCGCCCCTCGCCAGCAGCAGCCCGAAAACCTCAGCCCCGCAGGGAACCAAAGCCGCCGCGCCCCCTCCATCTCAATAGCGACGCGAAACCCGCGCCCCCAATCGGACCGACTCCACACCCGCGCTCCATCGAATGAGACACTTTCTGACACTCCTACGCAACGAGATCTGGCGCCTGCTCATCAGCCCCAGCACCTACATCGCCGGCTTCCTCTTCCTCCTCGTCATGGGCTTCCTCTTCCAGTGGATGCTGCGCGTCTACACCTCCGACCCGCAAGACGAGACCCCCAGCGTGCTCTTCTTCCGCATGTTCTTCATCCCCGTCTTCTTCATGGTCCCCCTGCTCACCATGCGCTCGCTCGCCGAAGAACGACGCTCCGGCACCATCGAAACCCTCCTCACCACCCCCGTCACCATCGCCGAGATCGTACTCGCCAAATTCAGCGCCAGCTACCTCTACTACTGCTCCCTCTGGCTCATCACCGCCTCCTTCCATATCATCTTCTTCGCCTACGCCCAACGCGACACCATCATCGACCCCTACCCCCTCATCGGAGGCTACGCCTACATCTTCCTCAGCGGCACCCTCTTCCTCTCCCTCGGCATCTTCGCCAGCTCCCTCACCAAAAGCCAACTCGTCGCCGGCATCCTCGGCTTCTCCCTCGTCTTCGGCTTCATCGTCATCGGCAGCAACGTCGAAGACCTCTCCGTCCTCACCAGCGAACAAAGCCTCTGGCTGCGACAGTTCTCCGACCACACCGACGCCCTCCAGCACATGGGCGACTTCTCCGCCGGCATCATAGACACCCGAGCCATCGTGCTCTACCTCAGCGCCGCCCTCACCTTCCTCTTCCTCAGCGTCCTCGCGATCGAATACCGAGACGGCACCAGCTAGCCCCTACCCGCGCGCCTAGAACCTAGCATCCAGAACCGAACCAACGTGTCCGAATCCTTCCAGTCCAACCGCATCTCGGATCGCCTCCAAGCCTTCCTGCAGATCGTACTCGTTTTCCTGATACTTATAGCCGTCAACTACATCGGCATGCGCACCTACCAGCGCTACGACCTGACCGAAGGAAACATCTACTCCCTCTCCCCCGAAACCCGCGCCTACCTCGCCCAGCTCCAGCAACCCATCGAAGCCATCGTCACCATCTCGGAAAACACCGACGAACCCGGCCTCACCGACATCCTCAAGGACGTCAAGCTGCTCCTGCGCGAATACGAATACGCCACCCGCGACCAAGGCAAAAACCGCGTCACCGTCGAGTACCTGAACGTCTACTCCCAAACCAGCCGGGCCCGCTCCCTCGGCATCGAATCCCCCAACGTCATCGTCTTCAAGTCCGGCACCCGCCAACGCCAAGTCCGCATCGACGAACTCTACAAGATCCAAAACTCCGAACTCCGCGAATTTCTCGGCGAAAACGTATTCACCCGCTCCATACTCGAAATCGTCGAAACCTCCGAGCCCGTCCTCTACTTCACCACCGGCCACGGAGAATTCTCCGCCAGCGACGTCACCGCCTCCACCGGAGCCTCCGCCCTCTTCAACGAACTCAAGTCCCGCAGCTTCACCACCCGCTCCATCGACCTCAGCACCGCCCAACGCATTCCCGAAGACGCCTCCCTCATCGTCGTGGCCGCCCCCAAAGCTCGCCTCCTCCCCCAAGAACGCCTCCTGCTCGAAAGTTACCTTAACAAGCGGGCCGGGCGCGTGCTCGTCCTCCTCGAACCCGGACGCGACCACGGCCTCGAAGACCTCTTCTTCGAATGGGGCATCCTCGCCGAAGACGCCCTCGTCGTCGAACGCGACCCCAACTACGTCATCAACGGCGGCGACCTCATGATCCGCCGCTTCTCCGAGCACCCCCTCACCAGCTCCCTCTTCCAGCAAGGCATTCCCATCATCACCGACCGAGCCTCCTCCGTGCGCGAAGACCCAGGCCGCCCCATCGACGATTCCCTCAAAGTCAGCGAACTGCTCGCCACCTCCGACCAAAGCTGGGCCGAGCGCCAATACCGCCGCGACATCCGCCCCACCTACGATCCCGCCATCGACGTTGCCGGCCCCATCAAGATCGCCGCCATCTCCGAACGCCAAGTCGACTCCAGCCTCGGCATCTCCCTCCCGGGAGGAAAGCTCACCGTCATCGGCACCTCAAACTTCATATCCAACCAGCGGATACAAGCATCCGGCAACCTCTACCTCATCCTCAACGCCATCAACTACTCGGTCGACCGCTACACCCGGCTCAACATCCCGCCCCGCCCCATCAAAAAAGTGAAGCTCGACCTCTCCATCGAGCAGCTCCACCTCGCCCGCTACCTCATCTGGTTCGCCCCGCCCGCCGTCCTCGGCCTGCTCGGCCTGCTCGTCTACATCTCACGCAGAAACTGACCTCGATCCAGCTCACCCTTCACTTTTCACGAAACACTTTTTCCCACCGTGCGCCTAAAAATCACGCTAACACTGCTCGCCATCCTACTCGGCTTGCTCACCTACATCTTCTACATCGATAACCGCACCGATATCGGCCAGTACGAAGACCGGCGCTCCACCGTGCTCGGCGACCTCGCCGTGGGCATCGACTACCTCAGTATCCAAAACAACGTTACAGGCCAGACCATCACCCTCGAGCAATCCAAAAACCGCTGGATGCTCCGCGAGCCCTACCTCTGGCCCGCCAACGAATTCGCCGTCCAGCGCATCCTCACCGAACTCCGCTTCCTCGAGCGCATCTCCTCCTTCGAAACCAATATCGTATCCAACTCCGGCGTCTCCCTGCCCGACTACGGCCTCAAGCCCTCCCAATACGCCATCATGATCGGCCGCGGCGAGCGACGTTCCACCCTCCACATCGGCAAGCCCACCGAGATCGGCAACAACCTCTACATCCTCTCCACCGACCAAAGCCACGTCCACGTCGTCAACCGCTCCCTCCTCGAAGCCATCTCCGTCAACCTCGACAACCTCCGCTCCTCCCGACTCTTCGATATCGCCGTCTTCGAAGCCACCTCCTGGAATATCCAAGTGCGCGAAGACGGACGCAACCTCCGCGCCTGGTTCGCCCGCAACGGCGACAACTGGGTATTCGAAACCCCAATACGAGCCCGAGCCGACTCCGAAGCCGTCAACGTCCTGCTCAACCGCTGCCTCAGCCTCGAAGCCGACTCCATCGTCGCCTCCAACCCCACCGACCTCTCCCCCTACGGCCTGCAAAACCCGCTCTACCGCATCGCCATCGAGTCCGACCAAAACCGCGAAGTCCTCGAGATCGGAGAAAAGATCTCCACCGACTCCGAATTCCGCTACGCCAAACGCGAAAGCCGCCCCACCGTATTCCAGCTCCGCATCGACTTCCTCGAACTGCTCGCCAAATCCCAAACCATGCTGCGCGAGCGACGCATCTTCGAAGTCGACGTCACCTCCGCCACCACCCTCACCATCGAACGCCGCGACCAGCAACCCCTCACCCTGCAAAAGCTCGAAGACGGAAACTGGGAACTCGTCGTGCGCGACGAAAGCCAAGGTATCCAAACCATGGATGGCGACGCCCAAGCCATCACCGAAATCCTCAAGTGGCTCGACGAGCTCAAAGCCGTCCCCGACGACGGCTTCGTCAACGACGCCCCCTCCGCCCCCGACCTCGAATCCTACGGCCTCGAAGTCCCAGAGTACACCCTAACCATCACCTCCGACCGCCTCCACGGCGACCCCCAACGCCTGCCCGAATTCCGCACCGAGACCCTCCTCATCGGCGACCGCAAGCCAAACGACCGCCACGAGAGCTACATCAAGATCGCCCACAAGGACTTCGTGTATTCAAGCTACAACGACATCTTCGCCCACATCGACAACGACCCGCTGCTCTACAAAAACCGGAACATCATCTCCCTTCCCAACAGTTCCCGTATCCAAAAAATAAGCGTCGAACGCCTCGCCGACCGCGCCATCGTCGCCGAAGAAACCATCGACCCCAACGCCGAAACGCCCAGCGCCGCCGCCAAGCTCGCCACCATCGTCTCCCAACTCACCGTCCACAGCTTCAACCCCGACGGCTTCACCCGCACCGTCGAGATCGCCGGCCGGCGCAAGCCCTGGGCCTACAAGCTCGTCGCCACCGTCGGCTCCGACGACACCCCCAACGCCATCACCCAACAAATCGAAATCTACGTCTCCGAACTCTCCGGAGGCCCCCTCCTGTGGGGAGGCATCGCCCAAACCAACCAAGGCTTCCGCTTATCCACCGACTTCGTCGACGCCTTCACCCAAATCGTCTTCGACCGCGTCGCGCGCCCCGCTCCCGAAGAGCCCTTCAGCACCAAGCCCCTCCCCGAAGGCCAAAACGCGCGCCCCGCCGCCGGACAAAACCAATTCGAAGCCGCCCGCCCGCCCCAGCCAAGCGATCCCGCGCAGTAGGGCCAAATGAGCAAACCGCGCAAAAGCCCGATCCGCTTCGCCTGGAGAAGCGCCTGCCACTCCTGCAAGGCGCTCATCCAGTGGTGCTACTCGGCCCTCGTTCTCCTTCTCGTCAGCGCCACCCTCTTCGCGGCCTACGTCGCCACCCTCGACGACATCCCCGTACCCAATTTCATAATACGCGAGCTACAAGGCCAGCTCAGGCAAAAAGGCGTCGACCTCAGAATGAAAGGCGTCCGCTTCCAGCCAAACGGACGCATCATCTTCGAACGCCCCGAGCTCTACTCCCCCGAACTCGGCTCCACCATCGTCGCCGCCAACTCCGCCGTCGCCAAGATCAAGCTCAGCCACCTCGCCTTCGGCAGCGTCGCCGTCGACGAAGTCCGCCTCTCCTCCGGCCGCTTCGTCATCCCTGCCATGCTCACACCCTCCGGCGAGCCCGCCACCGCCATCCGCTCCATCAACTTCGAAGCCACCCACCGCGGCCAACGCTGGAACGTCCACTACGCGACCGGAGCCATCGGCAACCTCAAGCTCTCCCTCGCCGGCCAGCTCGACGACTCCCTCCTCCAACTCCCCAAGCCCCAGCCCGACGCCCCTAAACCCTCCGTCAGCCAAGCCATCCTCAAGATCGCCCCCAAGATCACCGAACTCCAAAAAGAGCTCCAGCGCCTCGACGCCCCCTTCTGCGCCATCGACCTCAGCGTCCTCAACAAAAAGCAATCCGCCGCAATCCACTTCGGAGCCAAGCAGCTAAGCGTCACCCCCGAGATCGAAATCTACGACCTCGTCGTCGACGCCAATTACACCCTCGACTCCCAACTGACCGCCAAGATCCAAGCCCAGCGCGCCACCCTCCCCCAAAACTCCACCGCCAACAACATCCAGCTCCACGCCAGCTGGCAAGACGGTACGCCACCCCAACAGCTGCTACCCGACCGTATCCACCTTTCCGCGACAAACCTAAGCCACCGCGGCATCACCCTCCCCTCCCTCTACGCCATCGCCGCCCCCGGTGCCCACAGCCACCAAGCCACCCTCCAGTTCGCCTTCCCCGAGAGCCCCATCGTCGCCCAGCTCACCCACCACCTCGCCAGCAAAACCACCTCGGTCGACCTCACCGCCCAGCTCGACTCCGCCACCCTCCAAGCCCTCAATCCCATCGCCCTCGAGCTCGCCCAGCAGGACATCACCACCCTCGCCAGCCTCGACAAAGCCATCGACCTGCACCTCCTCGCCCAACTAGAAGAAGGCTTCAAGCCCAGCCACATCGAAGCCTTCGCCCAAGCCGGCCCCACCAGCATCCGCGGCGCCCATATCGACTACGCCTCCACCCACGCCACCGCCATCGGATCGCAGATCGACGTCCACGCCATCCGCCTCATCTCCGGCCAACAAAACGGCGTCATAAAAATTGGATACAACCTCGACACCCTCCTGCGACGCATCCTCGTCGAAGGCACCTTCGACCCCACCATGATCAACGGCTGGTTCAAGCCCTGGTGGTCCGCCATGTGGGACGGCATGACCTTCCCCAGCCAAGGCATGCTCACCTACCTCGACTCCCAAGCCACCTTCAAGCGCCCCGACACCGTCTTCGTCACCGGCACCGGCTACGTGCAAGACCTAGACCTCCGCGGCATGCCCGTCGACGAACTCCGCACCAAGATCTTCTCCAAGTTCCACTACGTCGACCTCTACGACCTCGAACTCTCCACCACCGACGGCCAACAAGCCATCGGCGAAATCCAGTTCCACATGGACCGCGATACCCGCGACGAAAAGGACAAGCTTACCGGAATCTGGATACAAGCCCTCTCCACCCTCGACGTCAAAAACGCCCCCAACATCCTCTGGGAAATTTCCGAAGCCGCCGCCAACATCCTCGCCCCCTACTGCTACCACCTCCCACCCCTCATCGAGGCCCGCTCCTCCTCCGTCCGCCACCACGACGAGTACCTCAACGACATCGACCTCCAGCTGGAGACCGAAACCGGCTTCTCCTTCTACGGATTCCCTTTCGACTCTCTCGACGCCTTCGTCCACATCGACGACGACATCATCGACATCCCCCGCGCCTCCGCCCACCTCGGCGGCGGCCTCGTCCACGCTTCCGCCTTCATCGTCGGCGACGAACTCCAACTCGACGCCCAGCTCGACCAAGTCGGTTTCGGCCAAGCCCTCAACGCCGCCAACACCTACTTCGCAAAAGACGGCAGCGAAACCGCCCAAAGCATGCCCCCCGAGCGACTCCTCGGCTTCGGCGGCAAGCTCGACGCCCAGTTCCAAGGAGCCGGCATCGTAGGCGCCCCCCTCTCCTTCCTCGGCGAAGGCAAATTCGCCGTCACCGAAGCCGACTTTGGCTCCTTCCGCCTCTTCGGTCTGCTCTCCGCCACCATCAAGGCCCTCAACCTCCCCATCCTCAAAGACCTCACCACCCTCGAGCTCACCAGCGCCCACGCTCCCTTCCAGGTCGAGCGCGACACCGTACGCTTCCGCGACGGCGAGTTCAACGGTCCCGGCGCCCGCATCAAAACCGAAGGCACCTATAATATAGAGAGCGACGCCCTCGACTTCACCGCCCGACTCTTCCCGCTCCGCAACAACAAGGTCCCCCTCATCACCCCTCTTCTCAACCTCCCCCTCGACCTCTTCTCCAACATCTTCGAAATCTCCGTCAGCGGCACCTTCGACGACCCCAAGCTCAGCCTCTTCAACTCCAACACCAAGGAGAAAATCGAAGTCGACTCCACCACCCCCACCCGCGACCACCGCCCCGCCCGCCGCTAAGCGCCAGCCTCAAAACAGCGCCTCGCCTCACCCCATCGAGTCGCATGGCTTCAACCCCGCCCCACCCCTCGCAAATCCCCGCCAAAGGCCCCTCTCGCTTGTAAAAAACGAGCGTAAAAAGCGGGTAAAGGAACCGTGACAAATCGGCGCCGGAGCTAAGTCGCTGATCACGAAATCCTTATTCCCCCCGCCCCCTCGACGCAGCCCTCCCCGTTCGTAAATCAAGTCCAAAAAAAAAATAATACCGCGTTGACGGTCTCGAAAAGCTCCCAATATCTTGTGGTCTTTTCGCCGGGGACCACACCATATTGTGGTTAATACGAAGTGGATAAGTCGGAATAACTCCCTCTCGTCAGAGTGTAGGAGCTATGTTCTCTTTCCCTCCCTCCCCGTTCGGAACACCTCCCACAACTCACCTAATCAAAGCCAAAACTGTCTTTACGCAGCTCGATTTAAACCATGCAAAAAACCTACACCGTCGGCAGCCGCTCCTTCGTCCTCGACCAGACCAAGGCGGAAGAAGCCTTCAAGGCCAAAAAGATCATCAACGGCCGCGAAACCCTGACCTTCAACCTGCTCCCGCTCAAATACAACTGGGCCTACGAGCTGTACAAGACCATGAAGGCAAACCACTGGGAGCCGGAAGATATCATCATGAACAAGGATATCGAGCAGTGGAAGGACGACGGGCAAGTTTCGGAAGTCGAGCGCTGGATCATCATGATGGGAGTGGGCTACTTCTCCGCCGCGGAAGGCATCGTCGGCGATAACATCCTCCACGTCATCCGCCACCTCGTCACCGCCCCCGAGCTCAAGCTCGTGCTCGGCCGCCACGCCCACGAGGAAAACGTGCACGCCGACTCCCTCCTCTACATGATCTCCTCCCTCGGCATCAACCCGCACGAGTGCGAGGCCATGTTCGAGGACATCGAGACCATCGTCGCCAAAAACGAGTTCGTCACACGCCACTCCCACGCCCTGCGCCGCGACATCGACCTCACCATCACCGAAAACAAGCAGAAGTTCGCCAAGAACGTCTTCCTCTTCGGCCAGTGCATGGAAGGCACCCAGTTCTACGGCATGTTCGGCATGATCCTCTCCCTCTACCGCCAGAACAAGTTCCGGGGCATCGGCGAGATGTTCCGCTACACCCTGCGCGACGAGTCCAACCACATCGAGCTCCTGCGCAACCTCTTCATGGACCTCGTCGAGGAAAACTCCGACATCTGGACTCCAGAATTCCAAGAGGACCTCCGCCAGACCATGGCCGAAGGCATCGCCCTCGAGAAGAACTTCATCGAAGACTGCCTGCCCGTCGACTCCATCGGCCTCGTCAAGAAGGACTTCCTCCAGTACATCGACTACATCGCCGACCGCCGCCTCGAAGGCTGCGGCCTCAAGCCCCTCAACCCCGGCATCACCAACCCACTCCCCTGGCTCGCCGAGATGATGGACATCAAGAAGGAGCAAAACTTCTTCGAAGGCCGCGTCACCGAGTACCAAAAGGCCTCCTCGCTCGAAAACGACGACGACGACGACCTGTAAATATACGAGCTGGAGGGACCGGTTCCACCCGGTCCGCAACTCCACACCAAGGCCCGCCTCAGGGCCTTTTTCCCGTTTCCCCGCCCCATTTCTTTCCAAAACCACTTCGTGACTCTTCAGCCCTTTTGACCGCCATAGCTCGCAGAGCGACGGCGGTTCGTGGGCAAAAATCTTCAACCACTCGCCAACCAAGCTTCTCCACAACATGATCAATCCAAATCTTCAAGAAGACCTCGCCCTCAAACGCCTCGTAACCGCCTCCCGCGAAAAGTCGCACGGCTTCGACTGGCGCTCCGGCCTCGCCGACACCGACACCCAACGCGCCGCCATCAACGTCGTCACCCACGAAGGCGAAGCCACCTTCGACCTCTCCGAAATCGTCGACACCATCGGCAACGCCCTCGCCAACGTCCTCCTCTCCAAGAACGAAACCAACGTCTTCAACGAAGAAAACCGCCAGTGGGTCTGCTCCGTCGCCCGCCAAGTCTGCGACAAGCTCGAATCCAAGTCCCCTGAAACACTCGAGTCCCGCGTCGGTCTCAGCGAACTCTACGACCTCATCGAAAACACCCTCGTCGACAACAACGCCTACGACGTCGCCAAATCGATGCTCATTAACCGTCAGCGCAAACTCGTCGCCGACAAAACCGCAGGACTCAAACACGTGCGCCTAATTCGCCGCGACCGCAAAGTCGTCCCCTGGAAGCAAGAGAAGATCGAAATCGCCGTCCGCCGCGCCTTCCTCTCCCTCGAACTCAACTCCGACCCCGCCGTACAAGTCGCCGAGGCCGTCACCGAACGCGTGCAAGCCTCCGCCCACGCCTTCATCGAAATCGAAGAAGTCCAGGACATCGTCCAGGAAGAGCTCATGCGCCAAGGCCACTTCAAGGTAGCCGCCCACTACGTGCTCTACCGCGAAGAACGCCGCCAAATGCGCGAGCAGGAAGCCCTCCAGCTCGCCAACGCCACCGAGCAAGACTCCATGGTCGTCGTTAAGAAAGCCGACGGCTCCACCTACTTCTGGGACGGCATCGACCTCAAGAAGCGCATCGAGTTCGCCTCCATCGGCCTCGACCTCTGCCTCACCGCCGAAGAAATCGAGCACGAGCTCCGCCGCGCCGTCTTCGACGAGATCTCCGAGTCCGACCTCGAGAAGACCATCACCCTCAACGCCCGTACCCTCATCGAGCAAGACGCCGACTTCGCCAAGTTCGCCGCCCGCATCAAGCTCTCCTACATGTACGAGGAAACCCTCGGCTGGGACATCGTCCGCGACGGCATCGGCGCCATCAAGACCTTCCACCAAAAGAAGTTCAAGGAGTACATTCGCCACGGCATCCTCATCGGACGCCTCAACCCCAAGCTCAAGGAGTACGACATCGCCAAGCTGGCCCGTACCCTCGACCCCTCCGCCGACCTCGAGTTCGACTACCTCGGCATCCAGACCCTCTACGACCGCTACCTCATCGTAGACAAGACCCAGAAGAAGCAGCGCCGCATCGAGACGCCCCAGTTCTTCTGGATGCGCGTCGCCATGGGCCTCTTCCACGCCGAAGAAGACTGCAACGAGAAGGCCAAGACCCTCTACCGCCTCTACAAGTCCCGCCGCTTCTGCAGCTCCACCCCCACCCTCTTCAACTCCGGCACCTGCCACTCCCAGCTCTCCAGCTGCTACCTCTACTACGTCGAGGACTCCATCGAAGGCATCATGCAGCGCGGCATCGCCGACAACGCCTACCTCTCCAAGTGGGCCGGCGGCCTCGGCGGCTCCTGGACCGCCGTACGCGGCACCGGCTCCTACATCGGCGGCACCAACGGCGAGTCCCAAGGCATCGTGCCCTTCCTCAAGCT
Organism: Pelagicoccus sp. SDUM812005; assembly: GCF_031127875.1. GTDB lineage: Bacteria > Verrucomicrobiota > Verrucomicrobiia > Opitutales > Opitutaceae > Pelagicoccus. The sequence goes on from NZ_JARXIA010000015.1 coordinate 168,835, forward strand.
GCACAACGACCAGCTCATCGCCGTCAACCAAGGCGGCAAGCGCCGCGGCTCCGGCTGCGCCTACCTCGAAACCTGGCACAACGACCTCTACGACTTCCTCGAGCTGCGTAAGAACACCGGCGACGACCGCCGCCGCTGCCACGACATGAACACCGCCAACTGGATTCCGGACCTCTTCATGAAGCGCATGGAAGCCCGCCAGTCCTGGTCCTTCTTCCGCTCCTCCGAGGTCCCCGAGCTGCACGACCTCTACGGCGAAGCCTTCGAAAAGAAGTACGTCGAGTACGAAGCCAAGGCCGCCAAAGGCGAGATCTGGTCCAAGGAAGTCCCCGCCATCGAAGTCTGGAAGAAGATGCTCTCCATGATCTTCGAGACCGGCCACCCCTGGATCACCTTCAAGGACCCCTGCAACGTGCGCTCCCCCCAGGACCACTGCGGCGTCATCCACAGCTCCAACCTCTGCACCGAGATCACCCTCAACACTTCCCAGGAAGAAACCGCCGTCTGCAACCTCGGGTCCATCGTGCTCGACCAGCACCTCGACAAGGACGGCAACATCGACCACAAGAAGCTCCGCGAGACCGTCCAGACCGCCATCCGCGCCCTCGACAACGTCATCGACATCAACTTCTACCCGACCGAAGCAGCCAAGCTCGCCAACTCCCGCCACCGCCCCATCGGCCTCGGCATCATGGGACTGCAAAACTGCCTCTACGTCCGCAACACCCCCTTCGCCTCCCAGGAAGCCGTCGAGTTCAACGACGAGATCATGGAAGCCGTGGCCTACTACGCCATCGAAGCCTCCTCCGACCTCGCCGCCGAACGCGGCACCTACCAGAGCTACAAAGGCTCCAAGTGGGATCGCGGCCTCCTCCCGCAGGACACCATTGACCTGCTCGAGAAAGAACGCGGCACCGAAGTCGACGTCCCCCGCGGCGGCAAGATGGACTGGACTCCCGTCCGCGAGAAGATCGCCAAGCACGGCATGCGTAACTCCAACGTCATGGCCATCGCTCCCACCGCGACCATCTCCAACATCACCGGCACCTCCCCCTGTATCGAGCCCGGCTACAAGAACCTCTTCGTCAAGAGCAACCTCTCCGGCGAGTTCATCATCCTCAACCAGCACCTCGTGCGCGACCTCAAGGAACGCGGCCTCTGGAACCGCCAGATGCTCGACGACCTCAAGTACTTCGACGGCGAGCTCGACGAGATCGAAGCCATCCCCGACGACCTCAAGGCCAAGTACAAGACCGCCTTCGCCATCGACTACTCCTGGCTCGTGCTCGCAGCCGCCCGCCGCCAGAAGTGGATCGACCAATCGCAGAGCGTGAACCTCTTCATCGCCAGCCCGGACATGAAGACTCTGTCCCACATGTACCGCGCGGCCTGGAGACACGGCCTCAAGACCACTTATTATCTCCGCAGCCTCGGCGCCTCCACCATCGAGAAAGCCACGGTAGGAGCCAAAAAGGAAGTCCGCGGCATCGTCGGCGGCAAAGCCACCGCGGCGGAGCCCGAAGTCTGCGAATCATGTCAATGATCCGCAAAAGGTAGGGCGGCATCGCCGAGGCCGCCACATCACAACTCCTTTACCAAGCCCCGCTTCCTCCGAAGCGGGGCTTTTTTGTAGGATCGAACCCCACAAGTCCGCCGAAACCTCGACGAAGGCTGGAATCAACTCCATCGTTGAAGCCGGTCTCCTAGTATTCATACTCACGACAAGATGACTTCCGATATACTCGAATCGATCCAAGCTGCCTTCGATAAAGAAGGCACTCGCTTCATCGTTGTCGGAGGCTTGGCCACCATCGCCCACGGATACCTGCGAGCAACTACAGATATTGACATCGTCATAGATCTAGTACCCGAAAGCATCGAAAGAGCTTTTGCCGCACTCGAATCGATCGGTTATAAACCGCACCTCCCCATCACAGCGAAAGCGTTCTCAAATCCCGAAACACGCCACTCCTGGGCGACCGAGAAAAATATGACCGTGCTCCAATTTTGGAGCGAAAAGTACCCAGTCATCGCCATCGATCTATTTGTCGAAGCCCCCTTTGATTTCCGTAAAGAATGGGAAACCGCCTACAAACAAAGCCTAACAACAAAAGCTTCGCCCATCCATTTCGTAAGCCTCGCTTCTCTCATCGCAATGAAAGAAAAAGCAGGTAGGCCACAAGACCTCGCCGACCTCGAACACCTTAGGTCTATCCAAGAACAAATCGAACCAAAGTGAACGAACCCGATACCAACACCGACTGGCAAAATGGCACTTGGACCGGCTCTCGCCTCGAGCAACTCAAGCGATGGCGAGCCCTGCCCCTGAAAGCCAAACTAGACGCCCTCGACGACCTCCTTTCATTCAGCGGCAAAATGCTCCAAGCGCGGCAAGCAAAAGGCCTTCCCTACGCAACAAATCCCCAGGTCGCCTCCACCGCAGCGGTTTCCGAAGCCCCTTCCAAGTACCATGAGCACCGCGACCAACAAAGTTGAGCTAGAGCCCACCTGCAGTGAGCTTGTCGAACCTGCCGCCATCCGAGCATGGACCGAAGTTCGCACCACTGGTGCCCTGGGTGTCGCTAGCCAATTCGAACAGTCGCCCCGGGCATCTCCAAACTAGAAACCACGCAAAATATCATAGATCCCCAAAGACATTCGCACATTCACCTCAAGACTACATCCAAGCTCGAGAATCGTATAAATCATTAAAAGAATGAGAAAAACTAAACTAAAATATTTCGAGACCAAATTTGAAAAAACTCCTACATACACCTTTTCACTAAAAGTATCTCAACTCCTCAAGATAAGCTACGTTTCAGTCAGAGGGGTCGACAAGGAAGAAGGAGCCGTGCAGAGAGTGCTCAGTGCCCGAAGAATAGCTGACATTAAAAATTACATTTTAGACGGAAATCTATTTTTTAACTCGTTCATACTAAACTGGAACAACAAGGACATAACCCCTAACATATACAGCGACCACATTGAGCTTCCCCTTATTGATTCTTCTGCACAAGTAATTGACGGCCAGCATCGACTTGCAGGCCTTGAGGCGGCGGTCGAAGAGAATACCAAAATCGGAGATACTTCAGTCATAGTAACGCTGTGTTTGAACCTCACAACAAAAGAAGCTGCAAAAATATTTCTCAACATAAACACTGAACAAAAGCCCGTACCGAAAAGCCTCATATACGATTTATTCGGAGAGGTGGTCAACGATGAGGAACACGCAATAAACAGATCAACCGACATTGCACGCCAACTTAACGAAGACCCTAACTCTCCCTTTTATCGATTAATAAAGTTCCCAGGCTCCCCGAGGGGAGTTGGAGTCATAGAACTATCAACCTTCGTGAGTTCGATAAAGGACGACCTACTGCCAAATGGGGCATTCTCAAAAGTAAAAATAAGAGAACTATCATTGCAAAAACAAGCCTTGGAGAACTTCTTTCTAGCCATAAAAAACAGCTACGAAAAGAAAGACTTATGGGATACAAAAAGCAAAAACCCTTTCCTAAGAGCAGCTGGTTTCAACGGAGCCATCGACTTCTTCATGAGTACACTCATAATGAAGTGCGCGGAGCGTAAATCTTTCAAAACAGAAACCATAATTGAGATCATAGCCCTTGACTCAAATAATCTCCTTTCAGTGGAGGACATCAAAGGTCTCGACGGAAAAACAGCGAGGACCAAAATCAAATCTGCATTAGAACAAAGCATGTACAAAAGCCTACCGAGCGACAATGGCTACTCTTTCTGACAGGCACAAAGTCCAAACCTACATTGAAAATGAATTGGGATGTTACTCTCCTTCAAACTTCAGCAACTACAAACAACAGTTAGAACGATTTTCGCTAAACAATCAGCGGCTAAGCAATCTACGGATAGCAATAAAATCGGATGCTAGATCAAGTTTCTCCAAAGGAGCGCTCTCGCTAGCGGAGGGCATCTCCAACCTTTGTCTCGGTCGATATTCTTGGTCTATCGTTCAATTATACTACTCCAACTTCTACTTTTTGAGGTGCCGGATCTTGCTCAACGGAGTTGCACTAGTCAGATGCGGATCTCCCTACACTATTAGGGCACTAGAAAACGAACTACCAAATAAGCTTAACATACGAGACCGTAAATACTCGGGAGATCATGGGATCGCAATAAAGATCCAAACTAGCAACTTCAGCAACTCTGACATTTTACTCAGTAATTCTATCAACGGAGTAAATGTGTACGAATGGTTGAAAACACAACGAGAAACAGTTCAATACAAGAAGCGACATTTCGAGGACCCTAAAAGACTATCAATAGTCAAAAACATTGTGCCGCAGAAAGGATCAACCAAGATCGCGGATTACATAGATTCTTTCCTAAATGAACCTAATCACATATACTGCTTCCTCGAGGACTATGCGATCTTAGCAACTCCTCTCGTCAACGGAAAAATGGCGTTAGGTTTGCTAAAACAATGGAATACTACACCTTTCGCATCTTCATTCACAAAGCACCTAAAAAACGCGCTCCCCTTTAACATACCGATCCGGTCGAAACTGAACGACATCCTCGAGTGCAGGTAGAAAAAGGGGCCCTAGAGGGTCAGGCCCTAAACCTTGATGTTAGCCCCCACCCTCCCGTCATCCTTCCTAGTATCCAGCAATCCAACACAACTGAATGCCCGAGCCCCAATACACAATTGAGCCGCTGGATCCCAAGGTGCACGACCGGAGCTCATTCCGGAACGAAGAAAAGGCACTTGAATCATACATCCAAACTCAGGCTCGAAAAGACGCAAAAGCGCGAGCTTCGATCTGCTTCGTTCTCACCTCAAAATCAGCTCCCGAAAAGATACTCGGGTACTACACTCTCTCAAACGCATCCATTGATGCAGCCTCGATCCCCGAAGGCGAACAAAGATGACATGGGAGCAGTTGTCAGTCGTGAGCGATCACGCTAACGGTTCCCGTGTATGAAGCAGAAAACTACCACTCCCACGT
>NZ_JARXIA010000016.1 GCF_031127875.1 Pelagicoccus sp. SDUM812005
CACGGCTTGCGCCATACGCCCCTCAAGCGTACGTGTCTACCAATTCCACCACCTGAGCAAGATGATTGAGGTCGCAAAGAAATGGAGATCTAAGGGGCCTTGTAAAGCGCGAAAATGAACATTTCTCATATTTCTTCGTATTGGGTTGATTCTCCCGAAGCAACCTAGTTAAAACCTCTGCCAATATCCCCTTTTCGTCCTTCGTAAGCGACTTCTCTAGAACTACAAATAACAGGATGCCATTTCTGCGGCGCCTTTTCAAAATCTCAGATGCCTGACTCCACACCCAAGGATTCCAACGAGGAACCGAAGCAAGACTCGGTTGACCTTTCAGACCTACAAAGCTTCAGCTTCGGTACCCAGTGGACCGCAGCGAGCAAATCCTCTCCTGATTCGGGGAAGCCACGCTCTGGCAGGGGCGGACCTCGGAGCGGCGAGCGCTCCGGTCGCAGGCCCGGCTCGAGTGGCCCAGCCCGCAAGGACCGCCGTCCGCCGCGTTCGCCGCGCCCCGAAGGCGCCGGGGCAGAGCAGCCGCAGGGCGATCGCCAGCCGCGAGAACAAGGCGGCCGTCGCCCAAGAGGTCGCGCTCGTCATGACGCGCCGCGCCCTCCATTCCATCCTTACGAGAGCCCCGTATTCGACGTTTGCTTCTATCCGGAGGACAATTGCTTTTCGGCGATCATCAAGGCGATGCGCGGAAACCACATGACCTACGAGCTGTTTCAGGTGGCGAAGTTGTTCATGGAGAAGCCGGACCGCTTCATCGCCAGCATCACTCGCAAGGCTGCGGAAGGGCAGAAGCCGGAAAAGGTTTCCATTTGCGCCATCGACAACATGCCTTTCGCGAACGACGAAGAGGCAATTGCCCATGCTATGGCTCACCATGCGGGCGAGTTTTTCACTATCGAAGAAGTCGAGGTCGAGCCCCCGAGCGGAAACTTCCCCTTCGTGAACCGTTGCCCCTTTACCAAGGAGCTGCTGGGACCGCCTAACTACCACAAGTACGAGGCAGCCCTGCTGAACCACCACCGTACCCGTTTGCCAAACATGTCGTTCGAAAAGCTGCAAAGCTCGATCGAGACGGTGCGCGAAGAGGAAGTGGTCGCCCAATGGCTGGAAAGCCAAAAGAAGGCGACTCGCTACACGGCTAAGGAAGCGCCCGAGGGCGAGGAGCCTAAGGTCTGCAACTCCGTGGAGGAGGCGATGGCCTACTTGCGTACGTCTCTTAAGGGAAAGGTCGTGAAGCAGGTCAATTACGCTCGGGTTGCTGGCAACGTACTCGAGCAGTACAAGGACAGCGAAGCGTTCAAGGCGATGGACGGCGAGCGTCAGCGTCAGCAGCGATTCCCCTTGGACGCGGCCAACGCGATCCGTGGCCGCATGCGCCGCGAAAAGTTCAGCATCTATAAGAAGGGAGCGAAGGGGATCACCTACGTTTGCTCTACCAAGAGAAATTTCCGTTCGCCGGGACAAGTCATGTCGCCGGATTTGGATCGGATCATCCGCTTCCTCGAGGCGAACCAGTTGACCAAGGCCAAGGAAATGCCTGCCGCCTACCAGGAATGGCTCAAGTCGGAGGGGATCGAAGAGGTGATGGACGAGAAGAAGGTTGTGCGCGATTTGCATTGGCTCATCGCGGATGGCTACGTCAGTCACTTCGAGGACGACACGCTGTTCGCCCAACCAGTTCTGGAAACAGGTTCCGCTAAGCCGCAAGCCTCTGCGCCGAAGGCGAAGCCCGCCGAGGCCCCGCAGGCCGCAGCCGAGACGCCCAAAACGGAGGCTGTCGCGGAAAAGCCAGCTGAAGCGGAAGCTCCAAGCGAGACGGAAGCGTCGGCGACTGCAGTCGAGACGGGCACTAAGGATGAAGCCACAGCTGAGCCTGCGGCTGAAGCGGTGGCGAGCGAGGCGGAAGTGGCGGCAGCAGGAGCTCAAACTCCCGTTCCAGAAGCTCCGGAAGCGGCTGCCCCGGCAGCGGAAGAGCCGGAAGCATCGAAGGAAAGCGACGCGCCTGCCGCAGTGAAGCCAACCGCGGAAGCGGAACCGTCCGCCGAAACCGAACCGTCTGCCGAAACCGAAGAGGCGAAGGCGGAGGAGAAGTAAGGCTCCGGCCATTCGTAGTCCGCAGATAGATATTTCGAAAGGAGAGCCGTTCGGCTCTCCTTTTTTGTGTCCCGGTGGTCGGGAGACTTGCTATCTCGGGATGGTCGCTTGCGAGCGCCGGGCTTTGTCGGGATGTATCCAGAAAGGTGATTCGAGCGGGCTCCTTCGGCTGGGTTATTAGTTAGACTGAACTGTCTGATTAGAACTTGGGGACTTTTACCTTGCTGGGAATGGGAGGATCCGTTCAGTTAGCGGACACCTTTTCCCCTTTAAGATTTAGCCCCAATCCATCCAATACCTTTATGAGTGATCCATCTTCCGTCGGGTCCAGCGCGGGAAGTTCTGCGTCTGGAGAAAAGCAAGACTTGGAACGTCAAATCGTCTACCGGAAGGCGAGCCTGCGGGTGATATTCGTGCTCTTGCCGATATGGTTCTTCGTTAGCTACGGCTGTGGCATCCTCTTTCGCGACTGGCTGGACGCCAACGCTCCGCGCGTGGGGAACGCTCCCTTTGGATTTTGGATGGCCCAGCAGGGCGCGGTTATCTGTTTCGTGATCGTGCTGGTGGTTTATGCCGCGTGGATGAACCGGCTTGATCGCAAGCTCAACCAAGGCGAAGGAAACTAATATTATAAGCGATGTCCCAAGATTTGCTCAATTTCATATTCATCGGACTTAGTTTCGGTTTATACATTTTCATAGCGGTCGCCTCCCGCGCTTCTTCCACCAAGGAATACTATACGGCGGGGGGCGGCGTATCTCCTTTTGCGAACGGGATGGCAACTGCGGCGGATTGGATGTCGGCGGCGACCTTCATCTCGATGGCTGGTACGGTCGCTATTAGCGGTTACGATGCATCCCGCTTCTTGATGGGCTGGACCGGCGGTTTCGTATTGCTGACCGTGCTGATGGTGCCGTATCTACGGAAGTTTGGAAAGCCGACCGTTCCGGATTTCATTGGCGATCGCTACTATTCGAAGCTGGCTCGCGGCGTGGCTGTCGTCTGCGCGATCTTTATTTGCATGACTTATATCATGGGGCAGATGCGTGGCGTTGGCGTGGTCTTCTCCCAGTTGTTTGGGATTAAGATTCAGTCGGGAGTGCTGGTCGGCGCCAGTATTGTATTTTTCTACGCTGGTTTGGGGGGGATGAAAGGGATCACCTACACGCAGGTTGCCCAATACTGCGTGATGGCGTTTGCCTATACGATCCCGGCTATCTTTATAGCGATTGCCCTGACGAATAACTTTGTGCCTCAGCTCGGCTTGATCGGCGACTTTACCTTGGAGGGCGCGAAGATTCCGTTCTTAGAGAAGATAAATAATATAAACACCGAGCTCGGATTTAGCGAGTTTACGGCGGGCAAGATGGACAAGGTGAATATGTTTTGTATCACTGCGGCCTTGATGTGCGGCACCGCGGGCTTGCCTCACGTGATCGTGCGCTTCTTCACCGTTAAGAACGTCGCTTCGGTGCGCAAGTCCGCTTGCTGGACCTTGCTGTTCATCTCGGTCATTTACCTGACGGCGCCTGCCATTGGAGCGTTTTCCCGGGTGAACCTCATTTCGAAGCTGCACAATACCAGCTACCAGGAGGCGCCGAGCTGGTTTCAAGAGTTCGAGAGCACCGGCCAAATGGCTTGGGTCGACAAGAATGGTGATGGCATGATCCAGTACTTCGGTCCTGGAAAATCCGATACGGGATCGAACGATGTGTTCGTGGGCAAGGGGCCGATGTATCCTGCCGACGACGCGCCTGCCAGTCAGCTAAGGGGCGAGTATGGCGAACGACTTTTGGCCAACAAGGCGGACGTTACCAATCCGAACGAGCTGTGGTTTGGAAACGACATCATGGTGATGGCGAATCCGCAGATGGCTGGCTTGCCGAAGTGGGTGGTTGCTCTCTTGATGGCTGGTTGTATCGCGGCTGCCCTGTCTACGGCGGCGGGCTTGTTGCTGGTGCTTTCTACTTCGATTTCGCACGACCTGATGAAGAAGATCGTGAAGCCGTCGCTGAGCGACAAGGAGGAGGTCAACTACGCTCGTGCGGCCTCCTTCGTGGCCTTGGCGGTAGCGGCGTATTTCGGCATCAATCCGCCTTCCGCCTTCATCGCCAAGACGGTGGCCTTCGCCTTCGGTTTGGCGGCGTCCTCGTTTTTTCCGACCTTGCTGATGGGGATCTTCTCGAAGCGGGTGAACAAGCAGGGGGCGGTGTCCGGAATGCTTTGCGGCATCGTATTCACGATCAGCTACATTATCTACTTCCAGTTCCTGGGCGGAACGGCGAGCCAGTACCTCTTCGGAATCACGCCGGAAGGGATCGGTTTCGTGGGAATGCTGATCAACTTCGCGGTGACCTTCTTGGTCAGCGCCTTGACGCCTCCGCCGCCTGTGGAGATTCAGCGGATGGTCGCAGGCATCCACTTGCCGGGCTCCTCGGACTTGAGCATGGACGATTCGAGCGAATCGGAAGAGCGCGTTTCCGGCGTGGGTGGCGAGGGCATTTAGTGTGACAGCTAAGCGTCCCACCTGAATTTAAGAACGGTCAGTGTGTCGCACTGGCCGTTTTTTTGTGTCCGGATACAGGCGAAACTCAAAGCTCGCAAAATGTTGCAACTTCATAAATATTAGCAGCTTACGGTTTTTATACCCGATAGTCGCGCTGCCCCGTGACGCCGGGTACGGAATGTGCGAAGGAGAGAAGCGATGGAGGAATACACGAAATGATTGACCCGAACAGACTTACAGAGATGGCCCGCAACGCTTTGACTGCGGCCCAAGCCATTGCCCGGCGCAAGCAGAACAATGAAGTCGATACGCTTCACCTTTTGGCGGCATTGACGGAACAGGACAAGGGGATCGTGGAGGGCGTGCTGAAGAAGCTGGACTTGTCGTCCAACGCTCTCTCGCTGGCTCTGGACCGCGAGCTCGACCGCCTTCCAAAGGTGTCCGGCAGCGTGGACAGCTCCAAGATTTTCATAACGCAGGCGACCAACGAGGTGTACACCAAGGCCGAGGAGGAAGCAAAGTCGTTGAAGGATGAATTCATCAGCGTCGAGCACCTGCTCTTGGCCCTTGCGACGGTGCAAAAGCCGGTGGCCTTGGCGAACGTGCTCAAGAGCTTCGGGCTGGATCGGGCCAAGATCATGGGTGCCTTGAAGTCGGTGCGCGGCAACCAGCGCGTGACCTCGCAGAACCCAGAGGCGACCTATCAGGCCTTGGAAAAGTACGGCACGGATCTGGTGGAGCGTGCCCGGTCCGGAAAGATGGATCCCGTGATTGGGCGCGACGACGAGATCCGCCGCGTGATCCGGATCCTTTCCCGCAAAACCAAGAACAATCCGGTTTTGATCGGTGAGCCAGGGGTGGGCAAGACGGCCATCGCCGAAGGACTGGCCCAGCGCATCGTGCGGGGCGACGTGCCCGAAGGCCTGAAGGAAAAGACGGTTTTTTCGCTCGATATGGGAGCCCTTATCGCCGGGGCGAAGTTTCGCGGCGAGTTCGAGGAACGCTTGAAGGCGGTGCTGCAGGAAGTGAAGTCGAGCGACGGGCAGATCCTGTTGTTCATCGACGAGTTGCACACCATCGTGGGAGCGGGCAAGACCGACGGGGCGATGGATGCCGGAAACTTGCTCAAGCCCATGCTGGCCCGCGGCGAGTTGCACTGTATCGGCGCCACGACTTTGGACGAATACCGTCGCTACATCGAAAAGGACGCGGCCTTGGAACGCCGCTTCCAAAGCGTGCTGGTCGACCAGCCTAGCGTGGAAGATACGATATCCATTTTGCGCGGCTTGAAGGAGCGTTTCGAGGTGCACCACGGGGTGCGGATCCAGGACAACGCTTTGGTGACTGCGACGGTGCTTTCCAATCGCTACATCACGGACCGGTTCTTGCCCGACAAGGCGATCGACTTGGTAGACGAGGCCTGCGCGGCGATCCGTACCGAGATGGATAGCTTGCCGGAAGAGTTGGATACCTTGACGCGTCGCTTGATGCAGCTGGAGATCGAAGAGGCTGCCTTGATCCAAGAAACGGATACGGCGTCCAAGGAACGTCTCGCAGGGGTGCAGCGCGAAATCGCTGACTTGAAGGAAGAGGAAAAGGCGCAGCGCCAGATCTGGAATGCGGAGAAGGAAGTGATTTCCGAACTGCAGAAGCTGCGCGAAGAGATCGAGTCGACGAAAGCCGAGATCGAGCGGGCGGAGCGAGCCTACGACCTGAACAAGGCCGCGGAGCTCAAGCACGGACGCTTGCCGCAGCTGGAGGCCCGCTTGTCGGCGGCGGAAGCGAAGCACAGCGAACGCTCCTTGCTGAAGGAGGAGGTTTCGCAGGAAGAGATCGCGGATATCGTATCCAAATGGACGGGAGTTCCTGTCGCGAAGCTGATCGAAGGGGAACGCCAAAAGCTGCTCCACCTCGATGACGCATTGGAGAAGCGAGTGATCGGTCAGCCGGAAGCGATCCGCTACGTGACGGAAGCGATTTTGCGAGCTCGGGCCGGCATCAAGGATCCGAAGCGGCCGATCGGCAGCTTCATGTTCCTCGGTCCCACCGGGGTAGGCAAGACCGAGCTGGTGAAGACGCTTGCCAGCACGTTGTTCGACAGCGAAGACGCGATTATCCGAATCGACATGAGCGAATACATGGAGCGTCACGCGGTGGCGCGCCTGATCGGCGCCCCTCCGGGGTACGTCGGCTACGAGGAAGGTGGCCAGCTCACCGAGGCCGTCCGCCGCAAGCCGTATTCGGTCATCCTCTTCGACGAGGTGGAAAAGGCGCATCCGGATGTATTCAACATCATGCTACAGATCTTGGACGACGGACGAGTAACCGATTCCCAAGGTCGCCTGGTGGACTTCAAGAATACGATCGTGATCATGACTTCCAATCTCGGCAGCCAATTCCTGCTCGAGCAAGGGGGTGGCGAAATCTCGGATTCGACCAAGGAGTCGGTGATGACGGAGCTGCGCCGGAACTTCCGTCCGGAGTTCCTCAATCGTATCGACGAGACGGTTATTTTCAGGCCGCTCGACTTGGAGGACATCGAAAAGATCGTGGTGCTCTTGCTGGCCGACTTGAACCGTACTTTGGAAGAGCGCCGCATTACGGTGGAGCTCGACGAGGAGGCGTTGAAGTGGGTCGCCTTGAAAGGCTTCGATCCGGTTTACGGGGCTCGGCCCTTGAGGCGCTTCATCCAGCGCTCGATCCAGACGGACCTTGCCAAGGCGATTATCAGCGGCGAGATCGGCGACGGAGACACGGCCCGTTTCACGGTGTCCGACGAGGCTCTGGTATTGAAAATCTAAGCGCCTTTCTAGTGGGCGAGGCCTCCACCAGGCTTCGCCCATTTTCTTAGGGTTGCGGCGAGCGGCTTGATCTCGAGCGGTTTGGAAAGGTAGTCATCCATTCCCGCTTCGAGGCAGCGTTCTCGCGCTCCTTTGAAGGACATGGCGGTGAGGGCGATGATGGGGGTATGGCCGCCGCTCGCCTTCTCGCTTTGGCGGATTCCGCGGGTTGTCTCGAAGCCGTCCATTTCGGGCATCTGGCAATCCATGAGGATGAGGTCGTACTTGTTCTTGGAGAACAGATCGAGGGCTTCGAGCCCGTTGGAGGCGGTGTCGGCCGAGAGGCCGATGCGCTTGAGCATGCCGAGGATGAGCTTCTGGTTTCCGATGTTGTCTTCGGCGACGAGCACTTTGTGGTGGGAGAGCGTTTCGGAAGGCTCCAAGTGCAGCATATTGTCGAAGTATTGCTCTTCCTGCTGGACGCTCGGTTCGAGGTAGGCGGTGAAGGTGAAGGTAGAGCCGGCGCCCGCTTCGCTTTGGATCGTTATATCGCCGCCCATCATTTCGGCGAGGCGTTTGGAGATTACGAGGCCTAGGCCGGTTCCGCCGTGTTTCCTGCGGGTGGACGAATCGGCTTGGGTGAAGGGTTGGAAGAGTCGTTTCTGTACGGCTTCGGAGATTCCGATGCCTGTATCTATGACGCTGATACGTACGATGGAGTGGCTGCCTGTGGTTTCGTCCGCTCGAGCCCTGAGCCGGACTTCGCCTTCGTTGGTGAATTTGATGGCGTTGCTGACGAGGTTGAGGATGACTTGGCGGACTTTGCCTGGGTCTCCGATCACGAACTCCGGCAGCGCGTCCGAGTATTCGAGCTTGAGGGCGAGTCCTTTTCCGGCGGCGATGGGCGAGGTGATGTTGAGCACCTCCTGGAGCAGTTGCTTTAGGCTGAAACTAACCAGCTCCAGCTCTTCGCGACCGGCTTCGATCTTGGAGAAGTCGAGGATGTCGTTGATTATTGTGAGGAGGGCGTCCCCGGAGGTGCGGATGGTTTCGACGAAGTCGCGCTGTTCTTCGTCGACGTTCGTTTCCAGCAAGAGCGAGGCGAACCCGATGACTCCATTCATCGGAGTTCGGAGCTCGTGGCTCATCATGGCGAGGAATTCGCTCTTCGCGAGGTTCGCCTTTTCCGCTTCCTCCTTGGCCTTGAGGAAGGCTGCGGTGCGCTTGTTGACAGTTTCTTCGAGGCTGCGGTTTTGAGCCTGTAGTTCGCTTCTCAATACGAGCGCGTCCAAGGTGGTCGCGGTCAGGGTGAGAGTGAGAGAAATTTGATTGAGGACGATGTTGTGCTGTCCGCTGGGGTCTACTTCGTCGAAGAGTCCGATAAACATGCCAAGGGTGCGCTCCCGCGTGGAAAGGGCATGCAGGATGAGTTTTTTTCCTGACTTGTCGTCCGCCCAAAAGAGCGGCTTTTGCTGTCTCAGGGCCCAGGCGAAGGCGCCTTGGCGGATGGCGCTGCGGACTACGGACTGGAAGGACGCGTACTCGGTGGTGGGGCGGGTCTTGTGAAGTTCGAATCCGCCGGTTTTTTCGTCGACGAGGTAGAATCCGAGCGTAGCGAACTCTTGGATACTATCGAGCTCGTTTTCGGTGATTTGGATAACTTCGCGCACGTTGGAGGCTTCCCGTAGCTTGCGCTGGAAGAAGTCGAGGGTTTCGAAGCGGCTTTGAATCTGCTCGTGCTTATCTTGAGGTCTGTTATCCATGGGCTACTTCTGTCCCGGGTCCGGAGCTAGGAAAACGTGGCAAACGCTGTCGACTTGGCGGAGCAGCTCCTCGATGACGTGCGAGAGCTTGGATTCGTCGAAGTTTCCGAAACCCCATGCCGCTTCGGAGAACTCGGGCACGAAGCGGTCGCCGGAGTCTCCTAGGTTGAGGGCGGATACGATGAAGTTGGCAATGTGCACGAAACTCACGCCGCGCACATGGGTGCGGGCGAGGACGGGCTTGTTGTGGTGGCGGACGAGGGTGCTGATGTTTTCGGGAAATCGCCAGTGCTGCAGGGCGGCGGCTCCGACTTCCGATTCGTCGAAGCCGAGCAGGGATTGGGCAGCGGTTTGGTAGTGCGTATCCTTTTTGCGGGTACGCTTGTAGATGCTTTTTGCTTCTTCGGGGAAAAGCTGCGCGATGAGGGGGCGGCCGATCTTGTGCAGGTAGCCGGCAAGGAAGTGGCGCTCCGTATTGGCGTCGCGGCTTTCGAGGGCGATGAGGCGAGCGCAGAGTCCTACCGCTATGCTGTGCCGCCAAAACCTTTCCGTGGGTACGGGGAACTCGGGTGTGAGCTTGAGGCGAGCTGGCAGGGAGAGGGCGATGCTGATGTTGCGGGTATTGCGAAGTCCGATCACGCTCAGGGCGTCGGGGATGTTGGCGATGGCGACGGGGTAGTTGTAGAAGCAGGAGTTTGCCAAGGCTAGGAAGCGAGCGGCGAGTTCCGCATCGGACTCGACGATGCGGGCGATGTCTTCGAACGACGATTCGGGGCTGTCTACGGCGTCCTCGATAGCGAGGGCGATGGGAGGAAGGGGCGGGAACTTGTCTGCGTCTTCGAGTACGGGATTGAGGAGGGAGTTCACGGCGACTAGATGGGGTGGTCCGACGATTTCGCGGCTTCGAGGACTGCGATTTCCCTGATGGCTACGACGACTGGGTGGGAGGACTTGACGAGCTTGAAGCGTTTTTGGACTTCCAGCTCCGCGTCGTGTTTGGCGGTGTTGGAAAAGAGTTCGATGGCTACGCTCTGCTGGGAGTCGGGCTGGCCTTTGATGGGGACGGTTTCCACGCCCCACATCATGAGGATTTCGATCTTCTTTTCCGTTAGTTTCGTCCCGCCGGGGAAGAGCAGCCTGGCGTCCAAATTGTAGACGTCGTCTGCGAGTACGGCGCCAGGCTTTACTTCGTGGGGCGAACGGTTTGGCATGGGGGAAGCGTTGTTTTTTGGATACTTAGCTTATTCTAAGGCGCTTCTTTGGCAACCGCCCTTATCCGTTGACTGGGCTTTTCCAGCGGTTTTGCGGGATGTAGGCGAGCAGGATGAAGACGAGCTGCAGTATCCAGAATCCAGCGAGGTACTGGAATGCTGAATTCATGAATCCGTAGGAGTGCAGTCCGATCCCTAGCATGTTTGTCCCCATCCAGGACCAGCTGGTAACGACGTTGCCGAAGATGGCCATGGCCATGATGCCACGGGTTTTGGCGAAGCCTCCCCAGCGGGCGTGCAGAATGATGACGTTCCAGAGCACCAGAAGGATGGCTCCGTTTTCCTTGGGGTCCCAGCCCCAGAAGCGTCCCCAGGACTGGTCGGCCCAGATGCCGCCCGTTACGGTGCCGAAGAAGCTGAACAAGGTGGAGAAGCAGACGATGCCGAAGACGACCGAGGAGAGCATCTTGGCGATCTGCTTGGTGATGAGGTTGGTGGTGAGGCCGGCGATGACGTAGAAGATCGCCACGAATCCGGCGAAGAAGGTGGATGCGTAGCCGAAGGTGACGGTGAGCACGTGTACCGTGAGCCAGAAGTTGGAGTCGAGCACGGCCTTCATTTGCTCGAGGGTGTCCTTGCCGTCGATGAGGTGGTGGGCGACGATGAGGCTGCCGATGCCGATGACCGAGGCCACGAAGCTGCCGATGCCGTTCTTGAAGAGCTTTTCGATGATAAGGGCGAGCAAGGTGGCGCCCCAGCCGACGTAGATGGCGGAGGAGTAGAGGTTGATGACGGGGGCGTAGTCGATGATGTAGACGCGGAATCCCATGCCGATGGTATGGAAGGCGAATACGGCGACGGTGGTCCAGTAGGCGGCTCGGTTGAGACCTTGGGAGGCAAGTGGCCAGGAGAAAACGGCCAAGAGCAGAACGATCACGTATCCAACGATGGATACATAGAAGGGGCTTAGGTAGTTGAAGAGCCGCTCCGCCTTGGCCTTGCTCGCTGCCTCGGAGTCGATGCTCTCGATGGCGGATAGGAGCTGGGGCACGGCCTGGTTGAAGGTGGCGGCGTCGCCTTGACGATAGGAGTCGACGAGGGTCGCGTAGAGCTGGGTGATTTCGCTGGGTTTGCCGTCGCGCGTGATTTCATCGAGGGCGACGCTCATCTTCTTCCAAGTCTGCTCGCCTTCCACGGGAGGCATGGGATGGGTGAAGAAGAGGGCTTCGGACTCGAAAGTGCGGTAGACCTGCATGAAGCCGAGCATGGGGCTCAGCTTGGAGGAATCGAACTCTTCGCCGCGTTGCTGCTTTTCGGTTTCTTCGATCGCGGCAGGGATGATTGTCTGCAGGGCGGTGAGCTCGTCGACGAAGCTCGGCGATTCTCCGTGGTGGACGGTGCGGGTCAGGTTGTAGAAGCGGATGACGTTGTTGGCCAAGTTGACGACCGCGTTTTGGTAGCGGTTGCGCAGCTGGCCTTCAATTTCGGATGCTTCGATGGCGTCTTGGCGAATCTTATCGTAGGCGGTGCGGATCTCGTTGAGCGAATAGTAGTGGTGGCTGCTGCCTGACCCGAGAATCATTCTCTTGATCATGTTTCCGCTCTGGTCCGGCTCCTTGTAGGGAAGGATGGCCCGCAGGCCGTCGTCGTGGATTCTGAATACCGGGCGATCGACCGCGAGCTGGGGCTGGAAGAGTACTTCCGCGAGCCATTCGATGGGCTTGTGGCGGCTTCCGTCCTGGTAGGTGGCGGTGCTTTTTCCGTTGATGGCGAGCAAGGTGTTTCTCGCCACTGAATCCAGTGGTTGGATACGTCCGTTCAGGACGACTGGCACTTTGCCGAGGGAATCGTAGTCGAGGGGGGACTTGGGAGTCTGCCGCTTGTAGTTCGAGTAGATCGTGCCGAAGAAGAGGCACAGGGCGATTATGGTGAAAAGGCTGCGTTTCATGCGGCGACTTTCTTTCTTTTCTTGGAGAAGCGTTGCAGGCTGAGTCCGAATTGGACGACTAAGCCCAGTGTCATTATGGTACAGGATATGTAGGGAAGGCTGCGGCCGGGATTGCGGACGACTTGCAGGATGGTGGTCTTGTCGTCGTTCATGAATCCTTGCTGGTAGAAGGTTAGGTCGTCGTAGCGCAGCGGGTTGTTCATGTAGATGAGGAAGTCCTGCTCGAGGCCGGTGGTCTTGTCGTGTACCGTTACGTCGCTAGAGAAGTTCTTCGGAATATTGGTGCCGAGGTAGCGGTCGTGGCTGAAGTCCTTGAGAGTGATGGCGTAGTTGATCATCTCCCGCTCGCGCCGCATCAGGATCGTGTATTCGCGGTCTTGGTACGTCACGGTTTGGTTCGGGATGAACTCGCGGACGAGCCAGGTGCCGAGCACCTCGGGGTCCTCTTGGCCGTTGCTCTTCGAAAAGAGGGTGATGATGGCTGCGGGAACGTTGCGGTCGTTCATCTTGCCTGTCTCGGGGACTTGGATGGCGTAGGCTTGGAGGCCGATGCCGCGGTTGGCGAGCCGCGCGAAGTCGGGAGTCGATTCGTTGCGGCGCTGGACGACGGAGTTGGGCATGAACTCGTCGACGCTGATGTTAAAGGGAAGCTCGTCGATGGCGATCTGCTGCTTGCGTTCCAGCATGGCTTGCGGGATGGCGTAGACGCGGTCCTTGTCGGGATAGGTGGTGTCGATGATCGCGAGCTCGGAGTCGCGGAAGCTTTCGGTGAAGTCCACGGTTTGCCCTTCGTCGATGGTGAGGCTGGCTTCTTCCTGGAAGACGCTGGAGATGAATTCGCCGAGCAGCAGGAGAACGAAACCGAGGTGTACCATCCAGATCCCGATCTTCTGGGTACTGAGGCGGAAGCGGTAGATCATGGCGGCGGTCATGTTGACGAGCAAGGCGAAGCCGATGAGGTAGCCGCCGGGCATGTAGGGCACGTTGATATCGATCGCCGGGATGTATTGCGTGACGAATACAGTATAAAAATACTTTTCGGTGGCTCCGTGGATGCCAAGGTTCGCTTGGTCGATCGTTCCGAAGAGGATGAGGACCATGGCGAGCACGAATGCTCCGATGGTCAGCTCGAGCGATGCGAGTAGTTTGAGAAGTGGCTTCATGTCGTTGAAACGCAGCTGCGTCCTTTAGTGGTTATGCCCTGCGTGGCTGAAGTGGACGCTTTGGAGGAGGGATTTGAATTCATCGCGTTGCAAATCTACCAGAACGGCGTCGCCCTTGAGCTTGAAGAACCAGGATTTGCCTCCCTTTTCCATGATGGCGACGCGTATCCATTCGTCAGATACCGAATTTTCGCTGTTGGAGTCGGGCTTGAGTTCGAAAACCTTGAATTCCAGTCCGGCTGGGTTCTTGAGCGTTTGGACGGCGGCCTGGACTTGGGCGGGGCTCCAGGGGGCGAGTCCGATTTGGCCGCGCCAGCGATTGACGTTGGCTACCAAGCCTCCGGTGTCGCCGGGGAAGGAGGTGATGGCGAAGTCTGCGGGTGGGTAGCCTTCCTTGACGATGGTGTAGCTGGCGATGCGGATAGAGTTTCCGGGCGATTCGACCCAACCGGCGGGGGCGGTGAAGGCGAGATCGCCGAGGTGTTCGCCGTGATTGTGGCCTGGGATGCTGTTGGCGGACGCGGCGTCCTCGCCGAAGCGCAATCCGCGTAGGAAGGCGCTGAAAGCGGGGATCTGGCTTTGCACGGTGCTGTAGGGGCCGGACATCTTGAAGAACCAGCTTTGGCCTTGGTAGGGGACGACGGCGGCGTAGACGCGGTTGGAGGATTGCGCTTTGGCGCTGGCCTTGAGGTCCAGCACGAAGGCGGTGGCCTTGTCGGCTAGGTCGACTTCGACGGTGATTTTTGCGAGTTCCTCCTCGGTGATTTCGGGAAGGGAGGCTTGGCGGAGCCAACGGTTCGCGTTGGCGAGCAGCCCGCCGGTGTCGCCGGGAAAGGCGGTGACGGTGATCTCGGCGGAGCCGGCTGGGTCGGTGTAAAGGTAGTTGCCTTTGCGGAACTGGGTGGGCGGCAGCTCTTTCCAATGGGCGGCGGGAGTCCACGCGATGGGATCCGTTTGGGGCTGGGAGGGAGTCGACTGCGCAAGCGGCAGCTGGGACGCGCTGGAGCCTTTCTCGACGTCGTAAATCTTCACTTCGGGTTTACGGCAGCCGGTAGGCAAGGTGAGCGACGCGCTTAAGACGCCGATCCAGATTAGGCACTGATAGGATCTCATATGAATCGCGAGTGAGATAAGGGACTGAATTTACATAAATCAAGCAGGACCGGACTTTGTCGGCGGGACTCTTGAAATCTAATAGTAGCTATTAGTTAAGGGTGGCCAAACGCGTCGAAAGGTTGCCAAGCGGGAATGGAACGGTCTAAACACCTTCGCAGCAGCGTTTTCTATTATGGCAAAGAAAGAATCCTCCCTCGACCGCGTACTGGGGCGCATCGAAAGTCTCGATACGACCAACCTCACGAACTTGGCCCAAAAACTGGCCCGCGAGCGCGCTTACCTGGAAACGGTATTCAACACGGCCCTGGAGGGGATCCTGGTGGTGGACGAGGAAGGCGAGGTGCAGTACGCGAACGAGTCCGGGCAGCGCATGATCGGCTTGAGCGACAGCGAGCTGGGCACGACCTTGCTCTGGCGCCTCATTCCCGGGCTGCGCGACTCTTTGGGACTGGAGGAGGGGGAACCGTTGCGGGACTCCATCAGCTCGCGGGAGTTGGAGCTGACCTATCCGGAGCGGCGCTTCGTGCGTATCTATTTCCTGCCTTTCAAGGAACCGGTGGGCGACGACGAGAAGCAGTTCGTGGTGATGTTGTCGGATGTTACCAGCGAGAAGATATCCAAGGACGAGACCATCGAGTCCGAGAAAATCGCGTCGATCCTGCTTTTGGCGGCAGGGGTGGCCCACGAGCTGGGCAACCCGCTGAATTCCTTGACCATTCACCTGCAGTTGATGGAGCGGCAGCTCAAGAAGTTGGAAGATCGCCCGGGCACGGACAAGCTGAGCCGCTCCCTGAACGTCTGTCGCGGCGAGGTCGAGCGCTTGGACGGGATCATCAAGAACTTCCTGGAGGCGATCCGTCCGCAGGACCCGGATTTCCAGGTCCTGGACCTCAGCTTGGTCCTGGAGGAGGTGCTCGAGGTGGTCGGGTCGGAGCTGAACGATCGCGGCATCACCGTAGAAGTGGAAGTGGTGTCCGAGGCTCCGATCGTGCGGGCGGACCGCAACCAGATGAAGCAGGTTTTCTTCAATCTAATAAAGAACGCCATGGAGGCCATGGGGCCGGGTGGAACGCTCAAGATCGTCTCCCGTTCGGACGAGGAGCGGATCTACCTGCGATTCGGGGATTCGGGGGAGGGCATTCGCCAGTCCGACCTTTCGCGGGTCTTCCAACCTTACCACACTACCAAGAAGTCCGGATCCGGGCTGGGCTTGATGATCGTGCAGCGCATCGTGCGCGGGCACGGCGGACAAGTCGGTATCGACAGCCAGGAAGGGGTCGGAACCGTAGTGACTATCGAGCTGCCGAAGCGGAATCGCAAGCTGGTGATGCTGGAAGCTTAAGTCCTTGCCCGGAGCGGCGCTCGAAAAGCGCGTTCGAGGTCCTTTGAGACAAACTTGCACACTTGACCTGCGGGGCTTCTAGCCTAGGTTAGTGGGAATGGTGCCAACTATTCTCATTGTGGACGACGAGCGTCACACCCGCGAGGGCTTGATGCAAGTGCTGGAGGACTCCTACGACGTTTACCTCGCCGAAAACGCCGACGAGGCCTTTAATTTGATGGAATCGGAATCCTTCGATCTGGTGCTCACGGACCTGCGCATGCCGGGCAAGTCGGGCATGAAGGTGATCGACAAGGCTCTAGGCCTAGCGAACCGGCCGCCGGTCATCATGATGACAGCTTACGGAGACGTGGATTCGGCGGTGGAGGCCATGAAGCGCGGGGCCTACGACTTCCTTACCAAGCCGGTCAACTTGGAGAAGCTGGAGATTCTGATCAAGCGGGCCCTCAAGTCCAAGAGCTTGGAGACGGAGGTCGCCCAGCTGCACGAGCGCCTGGATGTGAAGTTCAATTTCGAGGGAATTGTGGGCAACTCCTCGGAGCTGATGAAGGTGATCGACCGGGTCAAGCTGGTGGCTCCTTCCCGTGCCAGTGTCTTAATAGAAGGCGAGACCGGCACCGGCAAGGAGCTGATTGCCCAGGCCATCCACCAGAATTCGAATCGCTCCAAGGGGCCCTTCGTGGCGGTACACTGCGCGGCCTTGCCGGCAGCCTTGCTGGAGAGCGAACTGTTCGGCCACGAGCGAGGTGCCTTTACGGGGGCGACGGAGCGTCGCATCGGCCGCTTCGAGATGGCGGAAGGCGGGACCCTGTTCCTTGACGAAATCGGCGAGATCGACCTTTCGACCCAAGTGAAGCTGCTGCGTTTCTTGGAGCAACGGACCTTCGAGCGCTTGGGCAGCAGCAAGTCGATCAAGGTGGACACCCGTCTCGTAGCCGCCACCAACAAGGACCTTTTGGCCATGGTGGGGAAGGGCGACTTTCGCGAGGACCTCTACTATCGCTTGAACGTGGTGCAGATCCGCATGCCGTCGCTGGCCGACCGGGCGGAAGACCTGCCGTTGCTCTTGAACCATTTTCTCAAGGAGTTTGCGAAGGAGAACGAGATGGAGCCGCCCACGTTCGAGCCCGGGGCCATCCAGGCCCTGCGGCGCTACAGCTGGCCGGGCAACATTCGCGAGCTGCGCAACTTCGCCGAAAACGCGGTGGTGCTTCATCGCGGCGGAGTGATCCACGACTACGACCTGGAGTCGAAGTTTCGCGGCGAAGGGCCTTCGGTGGACGGCTCGGGCAAGATCGTCTCGCCTCTGGACAAGGAGGAAAACGAGAAGCGGCTGCTGCGGGAAGCCTTGGCCGACGCGCGAGGAAACCGGACGCGGGCAGCGGCCTTGCTGGGGATCTCGAGGCGTACCTTGCACCGCAAGCTGCAGCAATGGCCCGAGCTCGACGTGGTGGACCGCTAGCGGTGGGCGAGGGCGTTGCCTGTATCCGAAATGTTGGGACTTGCTGGGGAAGGGCCTCGCTTGGAGCGGGGCTTGGAGCGGCTTGGGCGAGCGCGGAGCGCGGTTTTCGGAGCGTCGATTTTGGGCTTTTCGAGGGAGGTGAAATTTTTGCGGATTTTTTGTTGACTTGAGGTCTTCGAAATGGATTCTGACGCACCTCTTTAATGAGGCGGGCGTAGCTCAGTTGGTAGAGCACTACCTTGCCAAGGTAGCTGTCGAGAGTTCGAATCTCTTCGCCCGCTCCACTTTCCTTTCGGGAAGGTGCGAAAACCTCATTTAAAGCGGGCGTAGCTCAGTTGGTAGAGCACTACCTTGCCAAGGTAGCTGTCGAGAGTTCGAATCTCTTCGCCCGCTCCATTTTTTTATAAGCCTCTCCGGGATCGGGGAGGCTTTTTTGCGTTCGGGCAACGGGCAGGCGGGCCGCTAGGAACGCAATGCATAAGCGGTTCACAAGGAGTGTAGCGGGCAAGCCCTCCGCAATGGTTCGCGCCCGCCCTCCGGCGTCAGGGGCGGGGCGTGCGCAAAATTTCTATAACGTTATGGAAAACTTGCGCAGGCGGGCCTTCGCGGAGGGTGGCGTGGGGCGGGGGCGTCACGGCGGCGGGGGCCGTTGCGGTGGGTGTAGTTGCGGTGTGGGTAACGCGCGGGGCGGGGGCGTTTCTTTTTGCGTCTAAGGGCTTGAGGGTTGGCGGGGGAGCGGCTCCAATGCGCGGCGTGAAAGCCAGCGACCTTTTCAGTTTTCCCGAGAGCATTCCCTTTGCGGATTTTTTCGATCCTAACGCGCTGCCGTGGCAGTGGATCCAGCAGATCAAGCCGGCCTTGGCGGCGGGTTTCGAGCAGCGGCTACCTGTCGAGATTCCAGCGGGCGTTTCCATCAAGGGAGCGGTTTACATCCACGAGTCCGTGGAGCTGCCGGCGTTTTGCTCGATCGAAGGGCCGACTTGGATCGGCGCCCACGTGCAGATCCGCCCTGGCGCCTACATTCGCGGCAACGTGATCATCGGCGCCGGCTCGGTGGTCGGAAATTCCTGCGAGTACAAGAACTGCCTCCTGCTGGAGGGCGTGCAGACGCCGCATTTTTCCTACATCGGAGATTCGGTGCTGGGAAACCGCTCCCACCTGGGGGCCGGCGTGATCCTCTCGAACCTGCGTTTGGACCAGAAGCCGGTTAAGGTGAAGACGCCGGAGGGGATCGTGGATACGGGTATGCGCAAGTTCGGGGCCTTGCTGGGCGACGAGGCGGAAGTGGGCTGCAACGCCGTGCTCAACCCGGGCTCGATTTTGGGGAAGCGTTCCTTGGTCGGGCCCTTGACGCCTTTCTTGGGAACCTTGGGCGAGGGGCGCATGCTCTTGAGCAAGCCGAGCAGTCGCGAGGTCGGCCGTCCGGACTGATCCCTTTCGCTTTGAGGGCTGGCGAACTGCGGCGATCGGCCGGCTTTGGCAGGGCCGGTCCCAGCTTCGTTATGTTTCGCTTGAACCCGTCGCCGCTGGCCGCAAACTCCGGCAGCTTTCCCACCGAACTTTAGACATGAGAATTCTTTCAGGCATCCAGCCTTCGGGCATCCTTCACGCTGGCAACTACTTTGGCATGATGAAGCCATCGATCGACCTGCAGGAGCAGGGCGAGGCATTCTACTTCATCGCCGACTACCATTCCATGACTTCGCTGACCGACGCGAAGCTACGTCGGGAGTACACCCAGCGGGTAGCGATCGACTTTTTGGCCTGCGGCTTGGATCCGAAGAAAGCGGTGCTCTTCAAGCAGTCGGACGTGCCCGAGCACGTGGAGCTCTCGTGGATGCTCTCCACGGTTTGTCCGATGGGCTTGCTGGAGCGTTGCCACAGCTACAAGGACAAGATCGCCAAGGGCATCACGCCCAACCACGGGCTCTTCGCCTACCCGGTGCTTATGGCGGCGGATATTTTGATCTACGATGCGGACGTGGTTCCGGTCGGGCAGGACCAGAAGCAGCACGTGGAGGTTACGCGGGACTTGGCCAACAAGTTCAACGACCTCTACGGAGAAACTTTTGTCGTACCCGAACCGCGGATACGCGGCGACGTCGCCAAGGTGCCCGGCATCGACGGCGGCAAGATGTCCAAGAGCTACAACAATACCATCGACATCTTCGGCGAGGAGAAGGCCATCAAGAAGCGGATCATGAGCATCGTGATGGACAGCCGCGGCATGGAGGAGCCCAAGCCCGACGCGGAGGAGAACAACGCGATCCAGATCCTCAAGTTCGTGACGGACGAGGCGACCTACAACGAGACGGTGGAACTGCTCAAGGCCGGCGGCTACGGCTACGGCCACGTGAAGAAGAAGCTTTTCGAGTGCTATTGGGATCACTTCGCGGCTGCCCGCCAGCGCCGCGAGGAGCTGCTCGCCAACCTCGACTACGTGGACCAGGTGCTGCGCGAAGGCGCGGAGAAGGCTCGCGGAATCGCTTCCGTGGTGAACAAGCGGGCCCGCGTGGCCTGCGGCCTCGAGTAGCGGAATTCCCTGCAAAGGGCTGCCGAGCCGCTGCTTAGGCTTGTATTTTGCAGCGCTTGAATTCTCCTTGGCCTTTCCTCCCTTTCTTATGCCGGACCCAAACAAGATCAGCGTCATGATAGTCGACGATTCGTCGACAGCGCGGCGGATACTCACGGACATCGTCAATCGCGGGCAAAACATGGAAGTCATCGCCGCGGTCGCGGATCCTTACGAGGCGGTGGCCCAGCTCAAGAGGCAGACGCCGGACGTGATGATCCTCGACGTGCAGATGCCGCGCATGGATGGGATCACCTTCCTGAAGAAGCTCATGGTGCAGCATCCGTTGCCGGTGATCATGTGTTCCAGCCTGACGGAAGAAGGCTCGAAGACCTCCTTCGAATGCCTGGAAAACGGAGCCGTGGAAATCATCGCCAAGCCGCGGGCGGCGACCAAGGAGGTCATGCACGAGCTCGAGCTGCGCATCCATGACGTCATCCGCTCGGCAGCGGTGGCGCGTTTCCGCTCCCGCTCGGGCGGTCTGGTCTCCAGCCGGACCGAGCAAAAGACTCCTCCGCCAGCTTTCACTCCTCGGGCCAAGCTTTCGCCGGACGAGGTCATTCCGCAGCCGCGGATGGATGCCTATCGCAATATCCCAGTCACGGCCCAGAAGGTCATCGCGGTGGGCGCTTCGACGGGCGGGACGGATGCGATCAAGGTTTTCCTCGAAAAGATGCCGCCCAATTGCCCGGGCATCGTCATCGTCCAGCACATGCCGGAAGGCTTTACGGCATCCTTCGCCAATCGCCTGAACGCCACCTGCAACGTGCGCGTGAAGGAGGCCCGCAACGGGGACCTGGTGGAGCCGGGGCTGGCGCTGGTGGCCCCCGGTTCGCATCACATGACCCTGCGACGCGCCGGCAACCGCTACACGGTGGAGGTCAAGGACGGGCCGCTGGTGAGCCGGCATCGCCCCTCGGTGGACGTGCTTTTTCGCTCCGTTGCCTTGAACGCGGGGCGCAACGCGGTGGGCGTGATCCTGACCGGCATGGGCGACGACGGAGCGCTTTGCATGAAGGAGTTGCGCGATTCCGGCGCCTATAATTTCGCTCAGGACCGCGATTCCTGCGTGGTCTTCGGCATGCCGAACGAGGCCATCAAGCACGGCGGCGTGCACGAAACGCTGCCGCTGGAAAAGATCGGCCCCCGAGCTCTCGCCAAGACCTTGGCCTAGGGGCCCGTAGCGCGGAGCTTTCACGTCCGCAATAGCCTTGGCGAAGGCGGAAGCCCGCGACCGCGCCGCAAGATCCCAATCAAAGGTCACCGGATGCCAAAGCGCCGCGCCGCGAAAGCAAGCGCAAGGGGTGACGGCGAGCCTGCGGAAGTGATAGGAAAGCAAGAAAGTCCAATGATCCCAACTCCCACCCAGCTATCGTCCCGCCCCGAGCAAGGCTTCACCTTGCTGGAGCTCATGGTGGTGGCAGCGATCATCGCGATTTTGGTGAGCATCGGGAGCGTTACCTTTTTCAGCCAGCGGGGCGAAGCGAAGAAGGACCGAGCCCGAGCGGATCTGCAGGTAATCCAGCAAGGGCTGGAAGCTTACCGGGCGAGGTTCGGC
This sequence comes from Pelagicoccus sp. SDUM812005, assembly GCF_031127875.1. Taxonomy (GTDB): domain Bacteria; phylum Verrucomicrobiota; class Verrucomicrobiia; order Opitutales; family Opitutaceae; genus Pelagicoccus. The sequence continues at coordinate 21,525 of NZ_JARXIA010000016.1, forward strand.
GACTACCCGAGGTATCCGGACAACTTTCCGGCTGGAATTGCCTCGGAGGAAGCCTACCTGCTCAACGCCCTCTGCGGCCAGATCGGGCCGGCAGGGCATAAGATCAGCGGGAGCGGTATACCGGTAATGTTGAATACATCCTTGTTGAGCTATTCAAATCCAGGCTTGCCGTTCTCCGGTCTGCAGGAGAACGCCATCGTCGACCCGTGGGGGAAGACTTACGAATATGACGACGAGCCGAAAAACGCGGACGATGAATTGCTTTTTGGATACATCCTGCGCTCGGCCGGACCGGACGGAGAGTTTAACACGGAGGAGGACAACATCGTCGCCCAATGAACGGCCGAAGCAAGCAGGCGCGGCGATTGTTTTTGCCGCGAGTTCGAACCAAGGCTGGCTTCACGCTTATCGAGTTGCTGGTGACCCTGGCGGTGATCAGCACGTTGGTGGGAGTCGGCTTTTATTCGATCGCCCGCGGGACCAACGAACGCGCTTTGGAGAGAGGGGCGGACGTGCTGCACTCGATGATTCGGGTGGCCCGTACGCAAGCCATCACCAATGGGGTGCACGCCCGCTTGATTATCAATGCCGATGCGAGCGATCCCGAATTCTACCTGCGGCGCATCGGCGTCGTCTTGGAGGGAGATGGGGAGGTGACGATTGATTCGGAAGATCACTATACGGTGCAGGCAGTCGAGCGGGGAGCTTTGCTGCCGGAGGGCATCTATATCGTTCCCCAGGGAAGCGGCGCCTTGGTGGGGAGCGGTTTCCCTCGCAGTATCTATCGCCAGGTGAATGGTGACACTTCGGACGATACGGCGGTTTATTCGTTCGAGTATCCGATGAAGGAGGCGGTGCCGGTAAACGTTTCGGGAACGCCAGACTGGATCTGTATCCAATTCGCGCCTAATGGGCGTTTGTCCTCCGCTACGCCTGGGGGCGGGGGCTTGGTTCCCCGCTCCAACCAATTGATCCTCGCTCGCGGGCATTGGTCGGGCGGGAAGGTGGACTTTCGAAACGCGGAGCGGTTTTTGGGGATCGCCTTCAAGTTGAGTGGAGCGAGTTTCGCTTCCGAGGATTCCGCTCTTTTCGAGCTCGAGAAGGAAGAAGCGGAGGCAGGGGATTAGGATGGTTCTTGCTACAACAGGCTGTGGTCGGACGCGGAAACGGCGTCGCGCGTTTTCCTTGCTGGAGGTGGTGGTCGCTCTGGCGATGCTCGCTTTGATCGCGATTCCTGCGGTGGGGCTTGCGACCATGGCGGTATCCGGAAGCAAGGACCAGATGACGGCGGGACAGGCCTCTGAATTGAAGGGGCGCATCGATACGGCCCTCCGGGCTCATGCGTCGATAGACGTTATGGCGGATACCTACGATGTCAGCGGCGCGGGTAAGGTCTTTTGGGGTAGTCGGGACCTGATGTATATCGAGGCTCAAGACAGCGAGACGGAAGCTAACGATAAGTACTACAAGGTTGTCCTGCGGGAGCCGGAAGGCTATTCCTATTCGGACGGAGATGCCTGTCGCGTCTTCGTGTACGAGGTGACCTGGCCGGAGAACACTCAGGAAACCAAGCGAAACCAGCTCTTTTTTCCCGCTGTATTCAGAAAATGAGACTTCGCGGCATTAGAAGAGGGTTTACCTTGGTAGAGCTTATCGTCTCGCTGGCGATCACTGCGATCATCGCATTGTTCGTCTTTCAGTTCGCTACCAATCTCGCCAAGATCTGGCGAACGACTGAGGCGGGCGTGAGTACGGAGCTGGACGCTCAAATCGCTCTCGACCAGATTGCCCGCGATATAGAGTCCGCCATTTTCCAGGAGCGGAAGGGGGCGGACGAGGCCGAGCAAGAGATTGGTTTGCCTATGCTGGCCGCTACAGCCTTGGGTGATGGCGACGTCAGCCAATCCAAGCGCTGGGTCGGCAAGGATAATTCGAAGCGTCCCGCGAGCTGGCATTTCGATCCTGCGGCGCACCGCTATGGCTGGGCAGGCACGTGGCTGCGTTTCTTTACGGCGGCTCCCAGTTTTAACGCGGTTGGCTATCAAATCATTCGCCGGACTCCCTTCGGAGATTCGACGGAACCGCGCTACCTGCTGCATCGCACCGTGATCCGCCATGATAATACTGTGAACGGGGGATTTGATATAAGCGCCAACGGATTCAAGGATGGAAATACGACGAATGGGCTTTTGAGTCCGCGCCTAGATGGGGTGCTGCTAGAGGATGTTATCGATTTTGGAGTTCGCTTTTATATCTATGACGACGATATGGATGCTACCGATGATACGCCGGCGGGGCTGAGGCTGATTTTCCCTGCGGATGATAATGGGAATCTGAGCGCCACGGATACGGAGCACCTTGCGATGTATCATTCGGAGGGTGACTATGATTCCCGCTATCCGGAGCTGGTTGAGGTCTTTTTGCGGGTCTTGGATGACGTGGGAGCGGACAAGCTGCTGGCCCTCGAAGAAGGGACTTCGACGGAAACCTACGAAGGAATTGTGGAGCAGCACGGACACTTGTACCGAAGGATGGTGAGGCTGCCGGGACGTTTTTAGCGGATGAGGACGAAACGAAAAGGATTCGCAATTGTATTGGTGGCAGCGCTCGCGGGCTTGATCTTCCTGCTCGGGGCGACGCTGGTGGTGCTGGCGCGGCTGCAGTCCGCATCGGCTAACTACGACCAGCGGGTACGCCTCGCCCGCGAGCACGCCCGCGCCGCTCTGGACATGGCCGTGGCCGATTTGCAGGACAAGCTCGGCAAGGACATCGCGGTGTCCTTCACGGCGGATACGCAAAGCGCGGCCTTGGCGGAGGATTTCAAGGATGAACGGGTGGGGGCAGTTCGGGAACCGTATTGGACGGGAGCCAGCGATGGGAATACTACCAGTTGGTTGGTAACTCAGGCTCTAAACGGGACTACTGCGCTCCCTACCGGAGCTGCGCCGAGCGACGAAGTTGAGCTGCTGGGAGAAGGAACGGTGGGCGCAAACGATTTGCTGAGGGTCAAGGTTCCAACGGAAGCGATCTCGATGAAGGGAGTGGATGGTTTTGCGGCGGATTCGGCACGCACCATCGGAAACTACGCTTACTGGGTCGGAGACCTCGGCGTGAAGGCCAGCTACGCTTGGTACGACCAGATCGATTCGGTTTCGCATGAGCCGTACGTTATCGCCGAGGATGAAGGCGAAGAGATTTATTTTGCTCAAAATCGGCTTCGCCAAGCTACAATCTCTAAACCGGGGTTACGAGAAAACCAGAACCCGGAACCAGGGTCTCCTTCATGGGAGGACGTCGTAGATAGTGATGATCCAGTCAATTCAGCAAGAATTGATTCTTTTGTTAACGATTTCCAGTTTAGGCATAGATTCGGTGGATCAGGAACAGATGAACGATTCTTGGTAGGTCTAGATTCGAGTGATGCTGAATACTATTTTCACGACTTTACTGCACTTAGCAAAGGGATGATGGTGAATAGCTCGCTCGGTGGGTTTAGGTTAGATCTTTCGTTGCTGGAACCTGCTTCGGACGCTATATATATACAAGCTTACAAGGCGTATTCCAATTTCTATGCCGCGGAGTTAGCCTCTTATGAAGATTTTGACGCCTACACCTACCGCCTAAGAGGATCGAGTTTAGGGGTTTTGCCGGTTTTGCCAGCTATATCGCAATTCAATTTGAATTACTCTATTAGTTTTTCGTCGGTAATTGCTGGACCTTCAGAATTGTCGATCTCAGTTGAAGCGACATTGGAGCTATGGAATCCCTACGCTAGCGCTATTGAGTTCGGCGAGGGAGAGTTGGAAATAATCGTCGATGGGCTTCCAGAAGTGCTAGCAATCTGGCTCAATGATGGAAACTCTGAAGGAGGTCCTGATTTCGTTTTAAAGGATGGGAACCTGCCTTCCGCTTTGACCTTTAAAATTAGCTCTATTTCAAATGGGTCCAAGCGAATGAGGGCAGGGCAGATTGTCCTATTGTCGGGGCCATTGGGAGATGGTAGCGGTGGAGTGGTATACGAATTAAAGTCAGGAGGGACTGGTTTGACGCGCGGAATTGTTTATTCATCAACAGTAGAGTTAGTTGCGCCTTTAACTCATTTTTATGCTAAATCGGGTTTGGTGGAGGACCCAAGTACTATTGGTATCAATGTAAAGTTAAGGGATGGGGGGACTGATTTGTTAACCTATAATCCTCAAGGATTCTCGCTTTCGAAGACTCTATTCGAGAATCCTATGGCAGTGACGCCACCTCGTTTCGGATTCAGTTGGGAGTTTAAAGATTTATCTTTCCCAATTGTCGACACGACGCAACTTTTCAATCCGTCTTTAGGTTCATCGGTATTGAATGCTTGGGAGCCTAATGCCGCAGCTGAGGTCAATGTTGACCCAGTATTCCCTACGTCGGGATCGGCACTTTTCGGTGCAGCGGCTACGGTTGACGCTTCTGAATCTGACTTTCCATTGATAAAACTTCCCAAGCAGGCGTTTACGAATGTCGGACAACTGAGTGTGGCGACAGGAGTACGTCGTGACCCAGTGGTTCCGAGCATTGGCGAGGCTGACGTGTCAACTAACCAAAATCGCTTTTTCGACCAATACTATTTTTCTGGTATTCCAAAAGGAATTACAAATTGGAAATTTGGCGATAGCCTACCCAATGCAATTTATAAACCTCGTGCTGGCATTTCAGGTTTCTCCACGGACTCTGGCGAAGAAATTTTTGTCCATGGGTTGTTTAATGTGCACTCTACGTCGGTTGATTCATGGGCTGCGCTTTTGAGAGGTGCACCGGTCGAAAAGCATCCCTACTGGAAGGATATTCTTCCGAATGATACCTACTTGTTTATGAATCATCCCTTGGGTGGGGAGGACATAAACGTCGTGGTGGATGAAGCCTCCGCGCCGGATGTCGATTCTTTAGATGCGATACGTTTAAGTCTTAAGAAGAACGCTTTCGCCTTAAGCGAGGAGCAGGTGGACGCTTTGGCCGAGTTGATTGTAGAGAAGATTCGAGGACGCGTAGGTGACGATCCAGTAAACCCTTTCGATTCGCTGGAGGAGTTCGTTAACTCCGGAGTGCTGCAGGATGCGATCGATGCGCTTGATGAGCACGTGGATCCGTCGTTGCGTATCAATCCTTCTTGGGTGATTGCGGGGACGCCGGCGGAGTTTCGGCAGTCGACGATCTTGAACCTGATTTCGGGGATCCTTTCGGTGCGTAGCGACACCTTTCTGGTGCGGGCCTATGGGGATGCGGTGGATCCGGCCGATCCGAGCAAGGTCTGGGCTCGGGCCTATTGCGAGGCGATCGTGCAGCGGACCCACGAGGAGTATAATGGTCCGGCTGCGTCTCTAGCGGATACTGAACGTAAATTCGAAGTGGTAGCCTTTCGTTGGCTGTCGCCTGCCGAGATATGAAAGCCGCGCTGCGTCTCTACTTGTTTTGCTGCTGCGCTTGGGCCAGCGGCGTCTTCGCCGAGGAGGAAGAGGCTGAGGCGAGCTTTCGCGTGCTTGGCTACGGGAACGGCGATTTTCAAGGCATCTTATTCGAACGGGAGGGGCTGGAGGGGCCGGAGACGGTGAACTTGGGTTTCGTGCCGGATAGGAAGTCTCGGCCGGTTAAGCTGGCGGAGGCGCCGGGGCGTTTGAGTTTTTTTAAGGAGGAGCTGGATGCTCGCGGGCGCCGCCAGCGGGTGGACTTGGGCGAGGTGGCTTGGCCGGATGGGGCGGAGCGTGTCTTGCTGGTGTTTTTGGAAAGAGAATCGCTAGGGGATTCGCCCCCTGCTTTTGATATCTTGGCCTTGGACGAGTCGCCGGAGGTCTGGGGGCCGCGTTGCGTGCGTTTCCTGAACCTGACCGGGGTTCCGTTGGACGCTAGGATGCAGCGTTTCGCTTTCGCTTTGGAGGAGGGGCCGAGCGACATTCTGTGTTTCGAGGGAGAGTACTCCGTCCCCATGACCTTGGAGCTTTCGCTGCCTTGGCGAGGCAGGCGGGAGATCGTCTACTCGGCCCGTTTCGTGGCGGACCAGTATTCGCCGAAGCTGCTGGTGGTGAAGCCTCCGCGTAGCGCGGGCTCGTTCAAGGTCGAGGTGGAGACGATCTGGTAAAAAGTTGGGAAAAGCGGCGCTTTCTGCGTCTTCGGGCTGCATGGGGAAGCGCCTTAGTCCGATAGAGGAAGAGCTCTAGGCTAAGGGTTAAGCTAGCTTAGCGTCACTCTCTCGATGTACCACGAAATCGAATCTCACTCTTGCTCCAAGGAAACCGAGGAGGCGGCCGCGAGGCCGTCCGTCTTGCCGAACCGAAAGCTGCGTCGCTCGCAGGCGGTGGTTTGGAGCTCCGGCGGTGCCGACCGGCTGCGGCTGGCGTTTTTCATTCACGGGACGCCGGGGGCTGCCTCGGATTGGTCTCTCGTTTGGGAGGAGTTGGACAAGCTCGGTTTCGATTGCGAAACGCTTTGCTTGGACCGTCCCGGCTTCGGAGAAAACGAGGCTTGGAAGGCGGCCGAAAACTGGGAGGAGCAGATCGATTGCTTCGAGTCGGCGTTGTTGCCGGAGCTGCAGGAGGGGACGCGCCTGGTTTTGGTGGGGCACTCCTATGGGGCGGCTTTGGCGTTGGGATTGGCAGAGCGTTTCGCGGACGATGGCCGCGTGGCTGGGCTGGTGTTGGTGTCGGGCGTTTTGAGTCCGAAGGAAAAACAGCGTCGCTGGTACCATCGGGCTCTACTTCTGCCGCTGGTTTCGCGGGTGGCTCCGCAGCGCTACGTGCAGTCGGCTAGGGAAATGTCGGCGGTAGCGGGGCAGCTCTCTGTCCTGGAGGCGGTTTGGCGGAGCGACGATCTTGCGGTTTCCTTGATTCACGGCGACGAGGATTCTCTCATCCCCTTGGCGAATTCCGAATACGCGCGGGATCGCTTCGGCGGCGCTGTGGCGAAGCTTACGGTGGTGCCCGGCGGCGGGCATGCCTTGACGCGAAGCCATGCCAGCGTGATCGCGAGGGAGATCGTGGCGGTTTACGCCCGCATCGCCGCGGAAGGGGAGGTTGCGTCATGAGAGAAGCGAAGAAAGGTCCTTGGAAGAAGCGCTTGGCGACGCTTGGCGCCTTCGCCTTGGTGGCGGGGTTGATGTACCTGCTTTTTCAGAATTTGTCGAAGTTCGACTACGGCAGCATTTTGCAGACGGTTAAGTCTTACTCGTGGGTATCGATCGCCTTGGCGATCCTGTTCACGGCGGTCAGCTACCTGATCATGGGCGGCTACGACTGGTTGGGGCAGGCCTATATCGGCAAGCGCCAGAACTGGAAGCGTACCCTGCTGGTCGCGTTCTACAGCTACGTGCTGAGCTTGAACGTGGGCCTCTCGATCGTGAGCTCCTCGGCGGTACGCTACAAGATGTATCAAGGCTGGGGATACAAGCCGAAGGACATCGCAAAGCTGATTGTATTCGCTTCGGTGAGCTTTTGGTTAGGCTTGGTCGTGCTGGCGGGCGTGGCGCTTTGCGCTTCCGGAGCTCGCTTCGATGGGGCGTATCCGATTCCCGATGCCTTGGTGAAGCCGGTCGGCGTCCTGATGGCTCTGGCGGGCGTGGCTTACGTGGTCGCTTGTCGGGTCTTCAAAGGCGGGCTGAGCTTGCGCGGTCGCGTTTTCGCTTTGCCCGGATGGAAGAGCGGAGTGGGGCAGATCGGTATCACGGTGGCGGATACGGTAGCGGCTGCGGCGGCCCTGTATTTCTTGATTCCGGACGAGCAGCTCGGTTTCTTCGCTTTTACCAGTATCTTTTGCATCGCCTTTTTTGGGGGCTTGGTGAGCAGCACGCCCGGCGGGATCGGCGTCTTCGAAACGGTTTTTCTGCTTTTCCTGCCGACGACGGCGAACCAGAACGAGTTGATGGCGGCTCTCATCGTCTACCGGGCGATCTACTTCCTGCTGCCGTTGCTGGTGGCCTGTTCGCTGTTCGCGGTGCTGGAGGGCAAGGCGATCGCCGGCAAGGCGGGTCCGCGCATGGCGAAGGCCCAGGGCTGGTTGAGCGTGATCGCTCCGCGCGTGCTTTCGGCCCTCATCTTCGCGGGCGGCTTGATGTTGCTCTTCGCCGGTTCCTTGCCGCAGAACTCGGTGCATGCGGAGTGGTTGCAGGGGCTCTTGCCCTTGATGGTGGTGGAACTGTCGCACTTCGCGGTGAGCTTGATCGGCTTGGCTCTGCTGTTTCTGGCCTACGGGATCAAGCGCAAGATCGACAGCTCCTATTACTTGACGCTGCTGGTGCTTTGCGTGGGGGCCCCGCTGTCGCTGCTGCGTGGCGACGGGATCGGCGCCTTTGCGGTGCTCGCTTTGATGGCGGCGGTGCTGGCGCCTTGTCGTCGCTACTTCTATCGCAAGTCATCGCTGCTGGACCTGAATATGGAAACCGGTTCCATTCTGGCGGTGCTGCTCGCGGTCGCGAGCTCCATCTACTTGGGCGTATTCGTGTATCAGCATGGCGCCTACGAGCAGCAGTCCTGGTGGCAGTTCGAGTTCGACGCGGAGAAGCCGCGCTTTTTGCGGACCTCTTTCGGGGTGGCTTTGTTGGGGCTGTTGTTTGCCTTGTACAAGCTCGTGCACACGGCGCGTCCCGACGCGGGGGAACCCTTCTGGAAAAAGCGGGCGGCGGTGGAGAGGATCCTGGAAGGGAGCTCCGTGGCTTCGGCGAACCTGGCCCTGATGGGCGACAAGCGATTCTTTTTCAACGAGCAGGAAACTGCCTTCATCATGTTTCGCATCAGCGGCAAGACCTGGGTGTCCATGGGGGATCCCGTGGGCGAAGCCGGCGCCTTCAAGGAGCTGATCGCCTCCTTCCGGGAAACGGCAGCCCGCTTCGGCGGCCAGCCGGTTTTCTACCAAGCCAGCAAGGATCACCTCTTTAACTACGTGGACGTGGGCTTGCGTCCGGTGAAGGTGGGCGAGATCGCCCGCGTGCGGCTGGAAGATTTCACCTTGGAAGGCTCCAAGCGGCAGAGCATGCGCTCGCGCCTGAAGCGGGTTGCCAAGAAAGGCTGCAGCTTCGAGGTGCTGAGCCAGGCGGAAGCCCTGCTCGAGATGCAGACCTTGCGGGCCATTTCCGACGAATGGCTGGCGGCCAAGAAGGCCAAGGAAAAGGGCTTTTCCTTGGGCTACTTCGACGAGTCGTACCTGGCCAACTTTCGCATCGCGGTGGTGCGGGCGGAAGGGCAGATCGTGGCTTTCACCAATATTTGGGAGACCAAGTCCAAGCAGGAGCTCTCCATCGACCTGATGCGCTATACCAAGCTCGCTCCGCCCAGCGTGATGGAGTTCCTCTTCGTGGAGCTGATCAAGTGGGCGAAGGAGGAGGACTTCAGGTTCTTCGACCTGCGGGTGGCGCCGCTGTCGGGGATCACGGTCGGGAACGCGGTACCCTTTGCCCACAAGCTGCTCGATCTGGTCTTCAACCACGGGGAAAATTTCTACGGGTTCCGTGGGATCCGCTCCTACAAGGACCGCTTCAATCCCGAGTGGGAGCCCATCTACGTGGCGAGCCCCGGAAGCTGGCGATTGCCCTTCGTGACGGCTGACGTGACCCGTGTGGTCTCCTCGCGGCCTGCGAAACCGATGGCGGCGCCTGCGGGCCTTTCGCTGAACTGAGCGGCTTCGGGGAGCTTTCAGAGGGGGAGGCGAAATTTGTTAAAATTGGGGTTGAAACCGGCGGCCAGACCGTCGAGCTTCTCCAACGGCCAGGTCCTATGCGATGCTGGACGGGCGAATCCCGCCAGGACCGGAAGGTAGCAACGGTAGTCGCGTTTCACATGCGCCGTAGGGTGCCTGGCCACCTTTTTCCCTTTTTTTCGGGCGACTTGGGTCAAGCCGCCCCATTCCTTTTCCCAATCAATGAGCCAAGGCTATCAGGTAATCGCCCGCAAGTGGCGTCCGCAGAAATTTGACGAAGTCGTCGGACAGGACCATGTGGTCCGCACCTTGAAGAATGCGATCGAGCAAAATCGGATCGCCCATGCCTACCTTTTCGTCGGTCCGCGCGGTACTGGAAAAACAACTACCGCCCGTATCTTCGCCAAGTGCCTCAACTGCGAAGGCGGACCCTTGGCCGAGCCGCCGGAAGATTCCGAGATCTGCCAGGCCATCATGAACGGGACTTGCATGGACGTGCTGGAAATCGACGGCGCCTCCAACAACGGCGTCGAGCAGGTCCGCGCCTTGCGCGAGGACGCCCAGTACGCTCCGAGCCAAGGCAAGTACAAGGTCTACATCATCGACGAGGTGCACATGCTCTCGACCGGCGCCTTCAACGCTTTGCTCAAGATCCTCGAGGAGCCGCCCGAGCACGTTAAGTTCGTCTTCGCGACGACCGAAGCGCACAAGGTGCTGCCCACCATTGTTTCCCGTTGCCAGCGTTTCGACCTGAAGCCCATTCCCGAGGACTTGATCCGCGAGCGCCTAGCCTTGATCTGCAAGACGGAAGGCATCGAAGCCGACGAGGACGCCCTCAAGGCGGTGGCGCGTTTGGCCGACGGCGGCATGCGCGACTCCCAGTCCATCCTCGACCAGATGATCGCCTTTTGCGGCACCAAGATTACGGAGCCGGACGTGCTGCAGGTTTACGGGCTCGTGAGCGGCGAGCACATCGACGAGCTCGCCAAGTCCATCGCCACCGGCGACCACCCGCGCTTGTTGGAATTGAGCGACCAGTTCGACGCGTCGGGACAAGATTTCTACCGCGCCCTGGTAGACCTGCAGGCTCGGGTGCGACGCGCCCTGCTGGAGGCGGTTCGGGGCGGCGGCAAGACGGCCAGCCTCGGGGAGGAGTTGAGCACGGAGTCCTTGACCCGTTTGCTGGACAGCCTCCGCCAAAGCGAGTCCGGCCTGAAGTTCGGACTGAGCGAAAAGGTGAATTTCGAAGTGGCCCTTTTGAAAGCCTCGGAAGAGTGCCGGGCCCGTGCCATCGATGGCTTGATTCGCGAGCTTTCCAGCATCGCGGAAGGCTTGCCGGAGACCGCTGACGAAAAAAAAAACGACTGACGGTTCCGGAGCGTAAGCCCTACGTCCGCTCGCAGATCGCTCCCGCGCCTGAACGGCTCGCTCCCGTGGGAGCGCCCGAGGCCAGCCCCTTCGAGAATCGGGAAACGGAGGGCGACGAAGACTATATCGACGCACCGAGCGAATTTGACCTGGCGGAAGAGCTGGGCAGTTCCATGCCGATCCGCGACGAGGATATTATTCCCGACGACGGGAAGGAGTTGCCGCCGTTGGAGATGGTGGAGAAGCGGATTCCCGAAAAGACGCGCGTGCTGATGGAGGAGCTTTTCCGGGCCAAGCTCAGCAAGGTGCAGCGCGTCAACCCGAAGAAGATCAAGTAGGGCGGGGAGTCGCCGTTTGGCGCGTCGCGGCGCGTTTCGCTCTCTATACGCGGGCTTATCTCAACCTTCGTTTCTCGGGCTCAGGTGTTCGAAATTCGAGAGGAAGGGTTATCGCGGACGCGTCCTTAAGGGAGAATGCGCCAACCGCCTCATAGGCGCCTAACGCTAAACCTGAACGAGCTCGCACGCCCGCTGAAGGCTTTGACCTTGGTGCGGGAAAACGATATTCGTTTTATTATGAAATCATCACATCCGTTTGTCCTCGGCTCTTTCAAGCGCTTAGCGTCAATTGCCGCAATCATCCTGGGCGCGACCTTTGGTGCCCTTTCCCTCAACGCCACCGACGACTACTATCCGACTGACGATACGGGCCCGCACGATCCTTTAGAGAAGGTTCCCGATTCTGGAGCGACGATGGTTCTCGCATTGATCGGGGCGGCGGCCTTGCTGGGCGCCAAGCGCGCTCTGGGTGAGTCGCGTAAATAACATTCGGTAACGATCCGCCCGCAGATCGTCCCCCGCGCCTGAACAGCTTTTTGCCGGCCTCGAATCGCTGGGCTGGCTATTGCGGCTTCTTGGGACGGGGGATTTTGGCGAGCCAATCCTTGAGGGGGCGGAGGTCTTCGTCCTTCCCGCTCATTTCGAGATAGTTTTCGTCGAGGCTGAAGGAGGTGAGCAAATGGGCTTTGGCCGTATCCAAGTCGTTGCTACAGCAAGCGTAGCAGCCGAGGTTGTAGTGGATGATGGCTTCCCTGGGGAAGCGCTTGGAGGCGTTTTCAAGAATGATGCGGGCGCCTTCGATGCCGTTCGCCCTGCGGGTGACGTAGGCGAGGTTGACGAAGTTGCCCGGGTCGGACTCGTGGTTGGCGGCGAGGGTATGGGCGATGGGGAGGGCTTGGTCCCAACGTTTCGCTTCCATGAGGACGGCGAGCTGCATTTGCTGGTATTCGACCCGCTGGGCGTAGTCGCCGCCGAGGTTTTCCAGTTCCTGGATCGCGTCGTCGAACATGCCCAGTTCGCGGTAGCCGTTGGCGTAGGTGAGGGCTTTTCTGAAGAGAATCTGTTCGCGTTCGCTAAGCATGCTTTATGCGGAGCAGCCTAGGATTCCAGCCTTGAGCTTGGCAATTGCGAATCGCACGCAAACGGGCCCAGCTAAAAGCTGGACCCGCCGTGTGTGTATGCTGTGTGTGGAAAAGTTGACTTATTCGGCAGCTTCGCTGTCCGAGGGAGCGGGGCCGCGGCGTCCGCGCTGGTGCATGCTCGAGAGAGCGTTGAGCAGCTCTTCAGTGTCGAGTTCGCCGTCGCCGCTCGCGTCGAAATCTTCGACGAGCTTGGGAGCGAGCTCTTCCGGAGAAGGCGGTCCCTTGCGCTTGCCTTGGCGGGCCTTGGCGGGGCGATCGCTGTCGCTTTCGTCGCCGGATCCCTTGCGTCCCATGCGTGGACGCTCGCCTTGGTGCTTTTCCCGCAATCCGGTGAGGGCTGCGGTGAGCTCGGTTTGGCTGAGGGTGTTGCTTTCGTCGGTGTCGTAGTCGGCGAACATGTCCACGGCGATGGCTTCGGGATCGGGGCGTGGCGGCGCTCCTTCCGGACGAGCGGAAAGGTTGGCTACGAAGAGCGTGGCGCTGGCGATAGAGAGTGCGAGTAGTTGTGTATTCATTACGGTATTGGTTTTCCTCCTGGGTTTTGTTGAATGGGACGGCTGAAGTGCCGTTCGATTTGATGTTGGGAGTAAACCACTCGCGAATTACCGCTTCGTTACCGTTGCGATTACAAAATTGTAATGAATCGCGTCCTTGATAGGGGCCCGCTTTTCTAGCAGGGTTTCGCAATGAAGGTACTGCTCGTTGAGGATGAAAAGAAGATCTCGGACTTCGTGGTCAAGGGCTTGAAGGAGCAAGGTTACGTGGTCGAGCTCGCGGAGGACGGGAACGACGGTTTTTTGCACGCCAGCACCCAGAGCTACGACGTAGTGGTCTTGGACATCATGCTGCCGGGCCGGGACGGGCTGAGCATCCTCAAGTCGCTGCGAAAGGCGGGCAATACGGTGCCGGTGATATTGGTTACGGCTCGCGGCGAATTGGACGAGCGGCTGGAGGGCTTGAACCTCGGAGCGGACGACTACCTGACCAAGCCCTTTTTCTTGGACGAGCTGGTGGCCCGTATCCAGGCCTTGCATCGCCGTTCGAGCGGGCAGTCCTTGAGCTTGATGCAGATCGAGGATTTGACGGTGAACCTCAGCACGCGGGAAGTATCGCGAGGCGGGGAGTCGATCGACTTGACCACGCGGGAGTTTAACCTGCTCGAGTACCTGATGCGGTCGCCCGGGCGCGTTTTGACGCGTACCCAAATTTTGGAGCACGTGTGGGGATACGACTTCGATCCAAGCACGAATGTAGTGGATGTGTGCATACAAAGGTTGCGCAAGAAGATCGACGCCGGCCACGATATCCCGCTCATCGAAACGGTAAGGGGCGCCGGCTACCGTATGCGCAAGGCATGAAATCCTTTCGGCTTAGGATTATCCTTTGGACCAGCGTGATCGCGGGAGCGGTGATGCTAGGCTTTGGCATCGCTGGTAACTTGGCCTTCAAGCACGTGAAGCAGCGCCAGGTCGACGACCTGCTCCAGCTCATGATCGAACGCGGCACGCCGCCGCCCAGCCACGAGCGCTTTTGGAATCGCTTCGGAGAGGACGCTTTGGTCGAACTGGAGAATCGCGTGGGAGCGGACGCGGTGTTGGTCGTTTACGGACGCTTGCGGGCGGAGCCGGATCAGGATCCGGCGGAAAAGGGAGCTTTAACGATTCGCTCCTGGGGGAAGCTGGAAAACCTGTACCCCAGCGAAGCGGATCTGCCACCCGTTAAGGGACGTTTCGAGCCGAACGAGGAGCGTGGCCGCGGACCGCTGCTGGCTCCTGGTTTGCCGGGGTTGGGAGGCGGCCGCGAGCGTGGAGGGCGCAGCGAGCAGCGTCCACCGGAGACGGTAGCCTACGACCTCGTGAGTTCGGAGGACGGCAGCCATTGGCGAATGGCTCGGGCGGAGTACCGCGGTTTTAACGTCCTGCTGGGGGTGAATTTCGAGAAAGTGCGGGAGGACACGGTCCTGATGCGGAACGCTTTCGCGATCGCCTTTCCAGTCGCTCTGCTGGCGATGGCGGCTTGTATTTGGATTTTCGTGACGAAGGCGATTTCGCCGGTGCGGCGATTGAGCGATACGATCGAGTCGGTTTCGGCCAAGAGCTTGGGAGCTCGCTTGGAGAGCGATGGGGAATACAGCGAGTTCGCGGTTTTGATCGAGCATTTCAACCGCATGCTGGAGCGGCTGGAGAGCAGCTTCACGCAAGCGACCCGCTTCAGCGCGGACGCGGCGCACGAGCTGAAGACGCCGCTGGCCATCTTGCAGGGGCAGCTGGAGGTGGCGCTGCAGCAAGCGGAAGATCGCAGCGATGCCCAACGCTTGCTGGGCGGACTGCTGGAGGAGACGCAGCGGCTCAAGTCGATTACCCGCAAGCTACTGATTTTGGCCAAGGCGGATGCCGGCACTCTGGAAATCCAAGCGGAGCGGGTAGACCTGAAAGCATTGGTGCGGGAGGTGGTGGAACTTGCCCGCGAAGACGATCCAAGCGCCTCGCTGCGTCTGGAGGCCGATGGGGAGCGCTTCGAGTCGCTGTGCGACGAAACGCTTTCGCGGCAGATCCTGAACAATCTGGTGGGGAACGCCTTGAAGTATCGCATTCCGGAGGATGCGGAGGTGACGATTCGGCTGTCCCGCCAAGGTGGTTTCGTGCGGGTGGAGGTGATCAACCCGTGCGCCGCGATGGACGCCGACACGCGCAGCCGACTGTTCGACCGCTTTATTCGGGGAGACGCGGCCCGCAATCGTTCCGTGGATGGGACGGGCTTGGGCTTGAGCCTGTCCTTGGAGTTCGCCAAGGCGCAGGCCGGCAAGCTGAGCTTGGTCGATAGCGGGGCGGCCGATCGCATGCAGGTCCGTCTGGAGCTGCCGGCAATCGATGCTTCGGATGTAGCGGCGGATTGACCTAGGGGCCGGAATTTCGTAGCCCTTTGGCGTTTATGAATTCCAAGCTCACCTTGCCCCGCCTTTCCGTCCTTGCCCGCCTTTGCGTGGGAGCCGTGTTTATGGTTTCGCTTCTAGCCGGTTCCGCAGCCCTCGAGGCCAAGCCGAAGAAGAAGTGGAAATCGGACTATACCTCCAAGTTTGGCGTGATGTCCCCGGGGCCCGGCGGCAAGTTTCGGGTTTACGCGGAGACGACCTACATCTACCGCAACGTCGACCAGGAGTACGTGCACGGCTTCGAGGTCGCTCGCAAGGACCAGCAGCGCTTCATGGGCTACTTCGAGATCCGCTTTCCCGAGCCGATCACGGTGACTCCGGAGCTGGAGAAGGCCTATACGGTAATGGAGGGCGGCAAGTTCATTCGCTCCACGGCGGACATCCACTGGGAGGTTTATTCGAGCCCGTTTTGGTTCTCGGAGGACGATCCGCTCGGCACCTACGAACTGACTATCTACATCGACGGGGAGCACTACCGGACCATCAAGTACGAGGTGGTACCCTTCGAAAGCGGACTGACCTTCTAGGGCGCGGCTATCCGGCTTTCAGTTCGAAAATGGTGATTTCGGGCGGGGCTAGCAGCCTGAGTTGCGGCCCCCAGGATCCGGTGCCGCGGCTGAGGTAGAGGAATTGTTTGGGGGCGAGTTCGGAGAGGCCGAGCTTGGCCTTGTAGGCCAGCTTGGTCAGAAAGAGGAAGGGGGCGATCTGTCCGCCGTGGGTGTGCCCGGAAAGCTGCAGGTCGAATTTGCCCTTGGATTTTGGATCGAAGTCGGGGCGGTGCTTGAGCAGCAGGTGGAAGGGCATTTGCGAAAGGGTATCGAGGGCGGCGGCCTCGTCAGGTTTCAAGGGCGAAGCAGGATCTTCCACGCCGGCGACGGTTAGGAATTCGTTGACCGACTGGGAGCGGTTTCGCAGAGGCGAGAAGCCCGCGAGCTCGGTGAGGGACATGGCTTCGTCCAGCCCGGCGTAGACCTCGTGGTTGCCGGAGACGGCGAACTTGCCTAACGGCGCCTCCAGCTCGCGCAGGCAATCCACGAAGGGCGCCATCAGCTCGAGGTAGCCGTCGAAGAGGTCGCCGGTGGAGACGACGAGGTGCGGCTCGTGGAGGTTGATGGTTTGCACGACTTTCTTCGTGCGCTTCAGGCTGCTGCTGTCGCCGAGGTGGAGGTCCGAGATTTGGGCGATGCGGAGCGGCTTGCCGAGTCCCTTGAGTTTGGGGCTGCGCAGCTCGATGCGGTTCACGCGGAAGCGCCTGGCTTCGAAGGCTGCCCAGAGGGAGAGCACCGAGGTGGCGGCAGCGATCCCGATGAATTGGGCGCGGTCGGAAAAGGGAACGCCGAGAACCTGAGCCAAGTCGCTGGGAGCGGTCAGGGTGAAGGCGATGCCCGACATGCCCAGCCAAGTGTAGCCGATCCAGGAAAAGGGCAGCGAGAGGGCGAGCTTGCCCCGTTTTTCCAGGAGGACGGCGGCGAAAAGCGAAAGGTAGAGCAGGGCTACCGAGGTGGCGAAAAAGACTGCGAGGCTTGGAAAGGCGTGGGCGGCGGTGCGGAACAGGTAGTAGTTGAGCAGGCCGAGTATTAAGGAAACCAATACGAAAAACATACAAGCGTCGGGCCTAGGCTAGCGCCAAATCTCGGCGAACAGAGCTTCCATGGCGGCGAAGGAGCGGCGGGCGGTGGTTTCGTGGTAGCGCGAGCCGTCCGAATTTGCCTCCGGGTTGGTGAAGCTGTGAACGGCACCGCTGTACTGGACGAGCTGCCAGTCGACCTCTGTGTCTTGCATGGTCTTCACGAAGGTTTCCACGTCGGACTGGGGAACGTAGGGATCGTCCGCTCCGTGCAGCACCAGGACCTTTGCCTGGGTGGCGGCAGCGTCGCTGGCAAGGGTTGGCGATAGTAGGTCGCCATGGAAGCTGACGATGGCGTCTAGCTCTGCCCCGCTGCGGCCCAGTTCGAGCACGGTGCCTCCGCCGAAGCAGAAACCGATGGCGGCCAGCTTTTTAGTGTCGAGTCCTAGCGGTTTGGCTTCGCTCTTGAAGACCGAAAGGGCTTTGGCGGCGCGGGCCCGCATGAGGGCTCGATCCGAGCGAATCGCTCCTGCGGCGGCCCCTGCTTCCTTTCCGTTCTGGGGACGGGTTTGCACGCCGTACATGTCGACCATCATCACGATGTACTGGTCGCCTGCCACCTTTGCGGCTTTTTCCAGCGAAGATTGGGTCGGGCCCATCCAGTTGGGAACCATGAGGATACCGGGTTTGCTGCTGTCGCCACGTTCCGAATACACGAGGGTGCTTTCGAAGGTGACTCCATCCAGTTGGTAGGTCACGGTTTTGGTTCGCATCGGCTCTTGGGCGAAGAGCGATGCGGCGATGCAGAGTAGGGCGGAGAGAAAGGCGAAGGATTTCATAGCGTGTCGTGTTAAGGCCAACGAATGCTGGTGGCGCGAGATTGCAGCGCGGCTGGAGATGGCTGGACCGGGCTCAGGCCTGCGCATCCAATCCGAACTGTTCGCGCAGGAAGGGCAGGGCCTCGTTCAAGGTGGGGAACTGCCAGTCGACTTTTGCCAAGGATTCCGCGTCGTGCGGACACATGTCGGGGATGAGCACCGTGGTCATGCCGGCGGTTTTGGCGGCGTGGATTCCGTTGACCGAGTCTTCGAAGGCGATGCATCGGTCCGGGGAAATGCCAAGTTTCTGGGCGGCTAGCAGGTAGGGCTCGGGATGCGGCTTGCCTTGGCTGACCTGGTCGCCGGTCACGGTCGCGTCGAAGAGCTTGAGCAGGTCGTGGTGGGCCAGCTTTTGGCTGGCGTAGCGCTGGGACGAGGAGGTGGCGAGGGCTTGGGGGACGGGCGAGGCGGCGATGGTCTCCAAGCAGGTCTTGGCTCCTTGCTTGAGCGGAGCTCCTTGGGCGATCAGCTGGTCGTAGCTGGCGCCGGCGGCTTTGGTGAGAGCCACGACGTCGGTATCCTCGCCGAACTCTGCCCGCAGCTTTTGCTGGATGGCCTGCGCGTTCATGCCGATGAGGGATTGGAAGAGGAGGAGGTCGATCTCCAGGCCGATCGCTTTGGCTCCCGCTTGCCAAGCGAGGAAGGAAAGGCGTTCCGTATCGAAAATAAGTCCATCCATATCCCAGATGACTGCGTCGTAGTCTCGGCTTTTAGTCATGGGTGAGGAGGAAGCTGAATTTGCGGCTACCTACAACTCCAAACCTTGCCATTTCGGGGCTCTCACGGTAGAGCTCTGCCTTTCGCACCCGCTGTTATGACACGTAAAGCTTCATCGAAACATTCCTGGCGCAAACGCCTTTCTATCACGGCCGTCGTGCTTTTCACCCTATATCTGGCCTTTGGTATCTGGGGGGTGCCGGCGATTCTGGTTTCGCAGATCGAGAGCAAGGGCAGCGAGCTGCTGGGGCGGGAAGTTCTGGTGGAGCGGGCGAGCTTCAATCCCTTCAGCTTGGAAGCGAAGCTGTACGGCATCGAAATCGGGCCGAAGGCGGGGGAGTCCGGGAATTTGCTCGAGGTGGGAAAACTGTCCGCGAACCCGCAGCTCTCCAGCGTATTTGGAACCATCACGATCAAGTCGGCGCAAGTGAGCGATGCGGATTTGTGGGTGGAGGTCGACTCTTCCGGGCGTTTCAGCTTTCAAGATATCCTGGACCGTCAAGCGGCGCCTGCGGACGCGGCAGCTCCTGAGGAGACGGAAATGCCAGCGGTGATCGTCAAGGAGCTGTTGCTGGCGAATTTGAATTTCCACTACAAGGATTCGAGCTTGGGAACCCCGTATGAAGAAACGCTGACGGTGGATAGCTTTTCTGGCCGCGACCTTGGAACGGTTGAAAGAAGCGGTATTTCGGAATTGGATACAGGGGAGGCGCCGCTTCATTGGGATTTCGACGGGACGCTTTCGACTGCGAGCGGGGCGAAGCTCGCGGTGGCGGGCGGAGCCGAGAGTCTGTCGCCTTGGCGTTTTCGCATCGATACGGAGTTGCTAGGCTTTCCGCTGGAGAGCGTGCAGCCTTATGTGGACGAGTCGGTGGTGGCTCAGCTAGCGGGGCGTTTCGGTTTCAAGCTGCGGGAAACGGTCGAGTTGGCGGAGACCGGTCCCGAGATCAAGGTCACGGGCGAAGTCGGTCTGGAAGCGTTCTCGGTATCCGACGCGGAGCAGTCTTTCGCCCGTTGGGAGTCCTTGCGGGTTTCGGGAATCGCCTTGGATGTGGGCAGCAGGCAATTGTCGATCGCGGAAGTCGCTTGGGTGGCTCCGGTTTTCGAAGGCATTTTGCTGGAGGACGGAAGTCCGCGTTTGCCGGCGATGAAGTCGCTTGCCAGCGCGGAAGCCTCGCCTGCCGAGCAGCCGAGCGCGCAAGCGGAGCCCTTGGACTTTGCGGCGCGTATCGATTCGGTGGCCCTGTCGCGGGGGCAGGTTTTTATCGAGGATCGCAGCCTTGCGGCTCCGTTCGAGACGGATTTGCGGGACATCGAGCTGACGCTGAGCAGCTTGCGAGCCGAGCAAAGGGAGGGGGCTTACGACGCGTCGGGCGCCCTTGCTTTGGCAATGGGCGTTCTCGACGGCCAGCTGGAGATGGAAGCGGCCTTGAAGTCGCTGGAAGGGCTGGCGGAATTCAAGCTCGCCCTGAAGCAGGCCCAGCTGCAACACCTGCAACCCTACGTTGCCGAGCATGCCCACGCTGTGCTGGAGGAAGGCTTCCTCGATTTGAACTTGGCAGGGAGCGTCGAGGCTTTGGGCAAGGCAAGGCTGACCGGGTCGCTGGGCTTGCAGCGCTTGAAGGTGAGCGAAGCGTCATCGCAAAAGGACATCGCGACTTTGAGCAGCTTGGCGGTCGACGGGATCGTTTTCGACGGCGAGAGCGTAGAGATCGAGAGCGTGACGCTTGTGGAGCCGATCGTGGCCGCCTGGCAGGACGATCTGGGAATCAACCTGAGTCGCATCGCCAAGATCGAGGAAGAGGTGGAGAAGCAAACGGGAGCCTTGCAGGAGAGCACTGGCTTGAGCTTCGCCCTGCAGCGTTTGGAGTTGAAGTCGGCGGGTGTTGGTTTTGTGGATACGACGTTGGTTTCCACGCACAACAGCCGCGTGAGCGACTTCGATCTCGTGGTGGAAGGCGTTTCGACTGCGCCTGACCGGCTGGCGGATTTCAAGTTTTCCGGCGTGGTGGACGGGAGCGCTCGCATAGCGGGCAAGGGAGCGGTGGCGATTGCGGATCCCGGCAAGCACCTCGATTTCGACATGAGCTTCCGCGGGTACGATCTGACTTCGACCAGCCCTTATTGGGCGACCTATCTCGGCCGCAAGCTGGCGAAAGGCCAGTTCGAGATCATCTCCAGCTACGAAGTGCGGGACAACCAGTTGAAGGGGACCAACGACTTCAAGATCGACCAGCTAACCCTTGGCGAAAAAGTGGAGAGCGAGCGCGCGATCAACCTGCCGCTCGGGTTCGCGATCAAGCTGATGCAGGACCCCAGCGGCATGATCGACTATCAGGGCCTGCCGGTTTCGGGCGACTTGGCGGATCCTCAGGTAAAGCCTTGGGGCTTGGTGGGGAAGGCTTTCCGGAACCTCATTCTGAACGCGGTGGCATCCCCGCTGAAATTCCTAGCCAAGCTCGCGGGGGGACGCGAGGACCTGGACTCGATCGGTTTTGCGGTCGCGGAGGTTTCGCTGGACCAGGACGATCTGGATAAGGTGGAGACGCTGCGAAAGTTCATGGTGGAGCGTCCCGGCTTGAGGCTGGAAGCGAGTTTCCTACCGAATCCCGCGGAGACGAAGTATTTGCAGGAGCAATACACCTCGCACCTAATTATCAATCCTGAGTTTCAGGTGATCAGCGGCTTGGACCTGCTCAAGCCGGTCGATCCGCAGGCCTTGGAGAACGCGGTGCGAAATCGCTACGCAACCTTGGTCGGCGCGGCGGCTCCGGCAGGAGAGACGCCGCCGGCGGAAGAGATTGCCTCGAAGGATCCGGAACCGGCGAAGCAGGAGGCGGAGGAGCGCAAGGGCTTGGTTAAGCGATTGGCAGGCTTGGTGGGGCTCGGAAAGAAGGAGACGGTGGCTGCTGCCCCTGCGGCCGCATCACAGAATGCCGAGGCGAAGCCTCAGTCTGAGGAAAAGGGGGAGGAAGCCGCGGCGCAGGCAGAAGTTGAAGCTCCCAGCTTTGACGAGATGTTGGCGGCCGTGCTCGAATCCATGTCGCCCGTTGGCGTGAACGAAAATTGGGCGGATGACCTTGCCGAAGCCCGTATCCGAAATTTCAAGACAGCGCTTTTGGCTGGCGAAACTGTGGAGGGAAGTCGGGTCTTCACTTCGGAACTCGACGAGGCGGAGGCCAAGGGGCAACTCGGTTCCATTCAGATTCGCCTGGTGGAGTAGCGTCGCGTTCGCTGCGGCGAGGCTTAGATGCCGAAGGCGCGATCGATGTGGTGCGTAGCGAGGAGGCTGCGTACTCGCTCCGAGAGGGCGTCCTTGGAAACGAGGCCGGTGTGGCGGAAGTGGATGCGGCCTTCCTGATCTACGATGAGCAAGGTCGGGATGGAATCGGCTTGCCCGAAAGTGTCGATGATGGAGGGCGTGACGCGTGCGATCCGGTAGTTGATTCCGGCCGACTTGGCGTAGGCGGCGAGGTCCTTGTGGGCTTCGTCGACGGAGAGGCCTACGATTTCCACGTCGCTCTGGGCGAATTCCTTGCGCAGGGCCACGAGGGCGGGAATCTCCGACTTGCAGCCGCCGCACCAGGTCGCCCAGTAGACCAGCACGCCGACCTTTCCTTCGAGGTCGTTGCTGGAGAAAAGCTTTCCGTTGGTGTCCACGGTTGACCAGTTGGCCTTCTTCACGGGCGCGGCCACGGCTTTGACCTCGGCGGCGTCCGCTGTGGCGAAGGCTTTGTCGGCAAGGTTGGACACCACGCAACTAGGGCAGTCATCGGTACCGAGCTGTATGCCGATCCAGAATGCTGCTATCGTTATCAAAACGATGGTTGAAAAGTGGCGTTTAAGAAAATCCATGCGGGAAAAGTGAACTATGCCAGAGAAACGACTCTATTGCGGGAGTGATTTCGGGTATTTTCCTAGCATCGACCAATCGTCGACCTACTTTATGGGTAAGCCTAAGCGCTTGGATTGCTTAGCCTTGCGAAGGCTTGCCATAGAGCGGCATCAGCTTTTCTTGTCGCAGCCAGCCGGATTCGCCGTTGGGCAGCTGGATTTTCACCCACTTCAGGAAGCTGCGCTCCTGCTTGACGATGGTGCCCTCCGAGACCGTGCTGCTCACTTGTTCGGCTTGCAGGTCGGTCGGAATGCTGAGCAAGGGCGAGGCGGCGACTACCAGGATCGAGTCGGCTTCTCCGAGGCTTTCGTATTTCGAGTGCGCCCATTGGCAGAAGTAGGCGGAGAGGCCGGCGATCACGGCGAAGAGCAGGAAGTATGGCGAAAGGCGGCGGGCGGGTCGCAGGTAGAGGGCGAGGATGGCTAGCGTCAGCAGGCCGCCCAGGAGCCAGATGGCCTGGGACGAATGCTGCAGCCATTGGGCGGGCGAGCGCAGGCGAACGATGCGGTAGAGGCCCTCGCTTTCGACGAGGGACTGCAGGATGGGATCGTAGGCGGAGGTGTTCTGGTGGGCGATGCGGAGGTTCCAGGCGAGCTCCTCGCTTTGCGGGTTCAAGCAAAAGGCGCTGGTCCAGTAGCCCCAGGCGCGGGCCCAGTCCCCGGTTTGGGCGAAGGCCAAGCCCGCGTTGTAGCGGTGCTCGAAGACGTTGGGTTCCTCGTTCGCGGCGGCGACCCATTTTTCGGCGGCCGCAGCGAAGTTGCCTTCGGAGTAGAGGTCTGCGGGAGCGCTTGCCGCGTCTTCCTGGGCGGAGCTTTCGTTGCTCAGAGCAAGGGAAAGCAAGGCGAGGGCGAAGGCAGGCAGCCAAGCGCGGGCACGGAAGACGCCTTTAGGATTGTAGTGCTTGCCTGGGCACATTCCGAGGGCGAGCTTCTGTACGCGGTTCCATTCTTCGGGGTCGCCCGGGTTGACGCCGAAGAGCAGCTGGTCGGAAAGCTCCCAGGCCTGTTTCCAGTTCTGGGCGAACTCCGCATTGCGAAGCTTTTCCGCGGTCCGGTAGATTTCGATAGGAGTCGGCTCCTGCGCCTCTAGGTCGAAGTAACGGCTGGCGGCATCCCTCCACTTCGCGTGGTGGCGTTTGAGGGCTGGCAGGTCGGATGGGAGCGGGGCCTTGCTGACCTTCCTGAGGTCGCGCAGGGCTTGGCGCTGCTTTTTGCGGGGATCGATGACGACGCTTCGCAGCAGGGCGAGGACGAACCAAGCGGCGAGCGGGGCGCTGACGGCGATGGCCGTGGGCAGGAGCAGCGGTTTGGGGGCGCCGGGGGCCTGGGCTGCGGTGCGCGAGTTCAGGGGATCCTTGAGCAGCTGGGGCGGTTTCTGGAAGGTGTTTTGCCCGCTGGGTTCCAGGTCGTAGCTTTGGCCGGCGAGTTCTGGCGCGTCTTGGTCCGGGGCGCCGGCTTCGCCGCTCGGAGAGGCGGCGTTGGGGCTTCGGGAAACGGCAGGCGTGACGGTGACGGTCTTGGAGGGGATGCTGATGGTTTTGTAGCGTTCTTCCTTGGGGTCGAAGTAGGTGTAGTCCAGAGGGCCGAACTCGAAGGTTCCGGTTTCGGTGGGGATGAGCACGATGTCTTCGCTTTGGCTGCCCACGAAGATGTTGTCTTCGGAAAACTCTTTTTTGACCTCTGGTTGGATCGCCTTGAACCGGCTGGATACGGAGCGGGCGGGCACGCCGATTCCGGCGGGCCAGTTGCCGGTGCCGCTGAGCTCCAAGGTCCAGGTGACCGGCTCTCCCACTTGTACTTGCTCGGGCACTACGCGGGACTCGAGCTCGAATTGTCCCACCGCGCCTTTGAAGGATGCCGGGGCGTCCTCGGGGAGGGGGAGGATCTCGAGAGCGAAGGGTTCGGACTCGATGGTGAAGGAGTCGTAGACCGCTTCTTGAAAGATGTTTCTACGGCGGCCGATTACGACGGTGGCTTCCTGGCTGGCGGCGGGGAGCTGCTTGATGCCCGGAGTGGTGGCGATCGCTTTGGCGTTGTAGAGCTTAACAAGGTAGGGAGCGCCTTGGTAGTTGACGCGGCTTACTTGTCCGTCGACGAGGCCGCTGGTGACGATTTCGGTGGGATTCCACTGGGGGACGGAGAGGTCGGCCAACTGGTACTCTTCCTTGGCGCCTGCGATGTATTCCAGCTCGAAGACTTCGCCAGCATAGATCTTTTCGTCCCTGTTTTGAAAAATGGATACGAAGACTTCGTCCGGGCTCATGCCAGTGTTGCCAACGGTGGCTTCTACCACTTCGAAGCGCGCGGGCGGGACTTGCATCTCGCCTTCGGACGTTTGCACGCGGATGCTCGGCAAGGTGACGGTGCCCAAGCGCAAGGGGATGGCTTGGTAGTTGAGGATCACCTTGGAACTGCGGCGTCCGTTGATGATGTTGGTGGAGCTGGATTGGCCGCGGAAGCGCAGTTCCATCCCGTTCAATTGCGGTATCTCCGGTTCTCCATCCGGTTGGCAGGAGTCGAAGAAAAGGTCGATGGAGTTTGCCTTGCCCTGTTGCAAGGTTCCGCTGCTAGGCGACCAATAGACCGACTGGGCCCAGATTATGGATACGCAGCTGCTGGCGGCGAGAAGGGAGAGGAGGAGTTTAAATAGAGGGAAACGCATGGTTACCAATCCTTGGCATTGGGTTGCTGTTTCTTTTTTCCACCCGTTTGGGCTTCCTGTAAGATCTGGTAAAGTTTGCCGGGCTGGTCCTGCTGGCGGAGTTGTTCTAGCATCTGCTTGAGGGCGGCAGTCTGGGCGTCGACCGGTTCGCCGGTGCCTTGCTGGCCGCCGAGGGTTTGCATCTGCTCTGGGGAAGGCTGCGGGGCTTCCTCCTGGTTTTCGCCGTCCAGCTCGACTTGCTGTGGCTCTTCCGCTTGGTCCAGTTCTCCCATCTGGGCGCCGTCCTGGGTGTTGGTTTGCTCGGCGGATTCCCCTTCCTCTCCTTCTTGGCCGGACTGCGGATCTTGGCTCTCCTGGGATTCCTGCTCGCCGTTTTCGCCTTCTTGCTGCTGGTCGCCCTCTTCTCCGGGCTGGCCTTCCTGCGAGTCTTCGGAGGCTTCCTCCTGGGATTGGGCATCGCTGTTCTCGGAATTTTCGGACCCTTCTTCGGAGGAGCCCGAACTGCCGTCCTGCTCCTGTTGTTCACCGTCCTGCTGCTCTTCCTGGTTTTCGGAGGAGTCGCCCTGCTGCTGTTCCTGCTGGTCTTGGTGGGGCGGGTTGAGCAGGTCGAGCAGGCGCTGCTCCAGCTTATCCCAGTCGGCGGCTTCTGGGTCGAGGGCACGGCCAGCCGCTACGGCGTCGAGGGCGTCTTCCACGGGGCTGTCCGGCATCTTCTCGCCTTGCTGCATGACTTGCATGGCGACCTGCATGGTTCCGGAAGCTATTTTCGCGTAGTCTTCCGCGGTGATGTCGTCCTTTTCCGCGATTTCGGAAATGAGATCGGGCAAGGTGATGCCTTCTTGCCCCGGAATCGTGGCCGGGGAGCTGGGAGTTCGGGGAGCTCGTGGAGCGGGGGCAGCAGGTTCGCTGTCGCTCTCGGAGCTGGGCGTAGAGCTGGTTATGCCGAAGGCCGAGGCGCCCGCGAACAAGGTCATTGAAAAGAGGATACGGCGGATCATGCGGCCAACTCCTTTCGCTTGAGGGTACGGGGCTTAGGCAGGGAGGGGAACTCCCAGTAGATGGAAAGCAGGAGCAGGAAGAATCCGGGGGCGAGGAAGTAGTGGAAGCGCTCGATGAGGGCGTTCTCGCGTTCCCGTTCCTTGAGGCTGGCCTTTCCTTTTTCGACGGTTTCCTCCACGACTTGGGCGAGGTCGACCCAGACGCTGGCCTCGCGGTAGATGCCGTCGGTGATGCGAGCGATTTGGGTGAGAGTCTTGGGTTCGAGCTTGCTGAGCACCACGGCGCCTTGCGGGTCCTTTAGGTAGCCGCCGTTTCCGTCTGGGATGAGGCTGCCCTCCTTGGTGCCGAAGCCCAGGCAGATGGTGCGGACGTTTTGCTCCTTGAGCTCGCGGGCTTTCGCTTCCCAGCCGCTCTCCAGGCTTTCGCCGTCGCTGATGATGATGAGAAAGCGGTCGGCCATGCCGTCGGATTGTTCGAATGAGTCGAGGGCGGTGTCCATCATGGCGGCGTAGTTGGTGCCGCCTTGGGGGATGAAGCTGGGGTTTATGTCGTCCAGGAAGCCCCGCAGGATCTGGTAGTCGGGGCTCATGGGGCTTTGCAGGAAGGCGGTTCCGGCGAAGACGATCAAGCCGACGCTTTCGCCTTCGAGGGTGTCGAGCATGCCTTCCACCACTAGCTTCGCTCGTTCCAAGCGGTTCGGCTTGATGTCGTCGGCTAGCATGCTCTTGGAGAGGTCCATGGCGATGATGACTTCGCGGCTGCGCTCGAAGGTGATCTGTTCTTCGGTTCCCCAGCGTGGTTGGGCGATGGATACGATAAGGAGAGCGAGGGAGGCGCAGAGCAGGACTTTTGGCGGGCGGGCGGAAGTGCGGCTGGCCTGTTTGATTCCGCTAAATCCGGCGGTGGCCCACTGGGCTTGAGCTCCTTTGCGGCGGGCGGAATCGCGGCGGCGATGGAAGAGGCTCCAAGCAAGCAGGAGGACGGGCAGCGCGAGTCCCCAGAGAAATTCTTCGTGAGCCCAATCGATGTTCATGCCAAGGCCTCCCGGAATTTGCTAGCGCCTGCGAATACGCTGAGGACCGCGAAGAAGGCGGCTGCGTAGAGCGGGTAGTGGAAAAGTTCGGTTACAGTGGAGTACTGTTTCACCTCGAATTCGATGGTGCTGGATTCGTCGATCTTTTTGAAGGCTTGGTCGATCGTATCCGAATCTTCGGCACGGAAAAATTCGCCATCCGTGAAGTCGGCGATTTTCTTAAGCGTTTCGGTGTCGACGCGCAGCAGCTGCTGGGTGGTGCCGATGCGTTCGCCGCGCTCGTTGCGACGCGGGAAGGGGACGTATCCGTTTTTTCCTGCCGCGATGGTGTAGACGCGGATGCCTGCATCCTTGGCCAGCTGAGCTCCCTCCATCGGCTCCATCATGCCAGCGGTGTTTTCGCCATCGGTCAGCAAGACGATAAAGGCGCCCTCGCGTTCGCCGGCTCGTTCCTTGGCGCCTTCCAGGAGTCGCGAGGTGGCGACCGCGAGCGAATCTCCGATGGCGGTTCCATCTTCGATAAGGCCGATCTGGAGGCGTTCGGTTTGGCGGGCGAGCCACTTGTGGTCGAAGGTCAAGGGAGCGGCGGTGTAGGCCCGTCCGGCGAAGGCGATGAGGCCGATGCGGTCGTTTTCGCGGCGGTTGATGAAGGCGCTGAGCACGGGTTTGACTGCTTGGAGTCGGTTGGAGCGCTTGCGGTTGACGAAGTAGTCTTCCGCTTCCATGGAGCCGGAGAGGTCGACGGCGAGAATGATGTCGTAGCCGCGGCTCTTGGAATGGCTTTCGGTGGCGACGGACTGGGGACGGGTCAGGGCGAGGATCATGCCGATGGCGGCGAGGAAGACCAAGGTGGTGGCGAGTTTGGTGCCACCGATGAAGCTGGGGCGTCGCCACGCTCCGGAGAACGGTAGTATCATGGCGGATACGGCGCGTCGCCCGCGTAGCCATGCGATGAGCGGCAAGGCCAGCAAGGCGAGCAGCCAATAGGGATTGGCCAATTGGAATTTCGTATCCAGAAGTTCGATCATACGCGGGCGAATCGTTTCATGCGTTGATGGAAGAAGTCGGTTACGGCGTCGAGGGCGTCGGAGCCCGCGGTGAGGCTGAGGCGATCGCTATCCTTTGGAAAAAGCGCTTTGAAGGAGGCGTCCCGTTGGGCAGCCCAGGTTTGGTGGGCGGCGCGCTGGGCGCTGGAGCCGCCGTTGAGGGTGTAGAGCTCTCCGCTGGTCGGATCGTAGACCGGTTGGCTGCCGGACTTCGGGAGTTCGAGCTCCCAAGGGTCGGAGATGCGGAAGCCAACGGGTTGGTAGCGGCGACGCAGCACGGGCCAGACGTCCGGTTGGGCGTGGCCGGGGAAGTCGCCGAGCCAGACGAAGATGCTGTGTCGGGGCGCGGCCTTGAGCACGTATTTCCAAGGGATTTTGGCTTCCTGCTGCTCGAGGATGGGCGGCGCGGGGTGCCCGAGCAAGTTGGCGGCGGTGTGCATGACCCGTCCGCGTCCGGTGGCGGACTTGGTCAAGGTGTAGCCTTGCGGGGTGGCGTGCAGGAGCGAGATGCGGTCGCCGTTGACGGCGCTGAGCAGCATGAGCAGGCTGGCGAGCTCCAGCAAGGCTTGGCGTTTGGTGACGCCGCCGGATCCGAACTGCAGGGAAGGCGTGTCTTCGAAGAGCAGCAGGAGGGTGATTTCGCGTTCCTCGATGAACTTCTTGCGGTAGGCTTCGCCGAGGCGGGCGGTCACGTTCCAGTCGATGTCGCGTACGTCGTCGCCGAACTCATACTTGACGACCTGGTCGAACTCCATGCCTTTGCCGCGGAAGGACGACTTGTATTCGCCGCCCAGGGCGCTTTGCACGACCAGGCGTGCTCGCCACTCCAAGCGTCGCAGCATGGCGACGGTTGCGGAAAGGTTGGCGCTTGAGCCTGGGTTATCTGGCTGTTTCGGCATGGGGCGGCTGGCGGTTCTCGCGCTGGCTAGCGGCGAACGAGACGGGCTGCTGTATCCAATTTCTTAGACGGCGGCGGCTCGGCTCGGCAGGGCAGTCTTGTCGAGGATCTTCTGCAGGACTTGGTCCGCGGTGATCTCTTCCGCTTCCGCTTCGTAGCTTAGGCCGACGCGGTGACGCATGGCGTCGAAGAAAATGTCCTTAACGATGGCGGGGGAGACGTGGTCCATGCCGCGCAGCCATGCGAGGGCGCGGCTGGCTTGGTAGAGGCTGATGGAGGCGCGCGGCGAGGCTCCGTAGGACAGGAGCCGGTCCTCGGCCTGGGCGGCGTTGGGCATTTCGCGGGTGGCGCGCACCAGCTCTAGAATATAAGCTTGGATGTCCTCGGATACGTGAACGCTGTCGACTTCGGCCCTCAGGGCGAGCAGTTCCTCGCCGGTGGCGACCGGCTCGAGTTCCGGCTTCTCGGTGACCTGGCCCCAGCGTCGCATCATCTCGAACTCGTCCTCTTGGCTCGGGTAGTCGACCAGCAGCTTGAAGAGGAAGCGGTCGCGTTGGGCTTCGGGAAGCGGGTAGGTGCCCTCTTGCTCGACCGGGTTTTGGGTGGCCATGACGAAGAAGGGGCGCGGCAGCTTGTGGGAGGTTGGCCCCAGGGTGACTTGCTTTTCCTGCATGGCTTCGAGCAGGGCGCTCTGGACCTTGGCGGGGGCGCGGTTGATTTCGTCGGCGAGGACGAGGTTGGCGAAGATGGGACCCTTGTGCGGCTCGAACTGGCCGGATTGGGCTTGGAAGATCATGGTCCCGATCACGTCGCTCGGCAGGAGGTCGGGCGTGAACTGCACGCGTTCGAACTGGAGGCCGAGGGCGGTGCCGAGGCTTTTGATGAGGAGGGTCTTGGCGAGACCAGGCATGCCTTCGAGCAGGACGTGTCCATCGGCGAGGAGAGCGACAAGCATTCGTTCGACAACGACTTCCTGTCCGAGGATTGCTTTTCCAACTTCGTTTCTGACTCGTTCAGACCAGCTGCTCATATGGATTTTCGATAAATGTGTTGTGGGGGATGTGGCAAGTCTAGGCGCCTGCCTTAGGAAAGCTGAGAAGGACACCGTCGAATGACCTTCTAATCAAGACTATGTTTCAGGGGAATTGAGCAGGATCGTTGCCGAAGTGCATGGAGACGAGCAAGCTGCAGGAATTACGGGCGGAATTGCAAAAGAGCTTGAGGCGGGCGGGGCGGGAGGGCAGGCATGGGGCATGGCGAAGAAATTTTGGCTGATCAAAAGCGAGCCGGACGTGTTTGGTTTCGACGACTTAGCGAAGTGCAAGGATCAAACCGAGCACTGGGACGGGATCCGCAACTACCAGGCCCGCAACTTCATGCGCGACGAGATGCAGCAGGGCGACGTGGCGATCTTTTACCACTCCAACGCAGGTCCGGAGGTCGGGGCGGTGGGGCTTGCAACGGTTGCGAGCGAGAAGGCCTACCCGGACCACACCCAATTTGATCCAAAATCCAACTACTACGACGCGAAGTCGAGCAAGGAGAATCCTCGTTGGCTGATGGTGGATTTCAAGTACGGCAAGCCTTTCAAGCGGTTGGTCACGCTGAAGGAGCTCAAGGAAGCTCCGGAGCTGGCTGAAATGCTGGTGGTGCAGCGTGGGCAACGTCTTTCCATCCAGCCCGTCGACAAGGTTCACTTCAAGGCCGTCTGCAAGATGGGTGGCCTGACGGCGAAGGACCTGAAGGAATTCGGAGTCTAGGCCACGGCAAGGCGCTTCAGTCCAGCAAGGGCTCGAGGTGGGTCCAGACGGTTTCGGCGAGGATCTTGTGTCCGGCGGGATTGGGGTGGATGCCGTCGGAGATGTTGAGGCTGGGATCGCCCGCGACGCCTTCTAGTAAGAAAGGGATCAGGGGGATTTGGTTGCGTTCGGCCAGGCTCGGATACAGGGCTCGGAACTCCGAGGTGTAGGCTTCGCCCAGGTTCGGGGGCATCTGCATGCCAGCCAGCACGATCTTGATTTCTGGATACTTCTCGCGGGCGAAATCGATAATTCCCTGCAGATTCTTTTGGGTATCCGTAAGCTTGATACCGCGCAGGCCGTCGTTGGCTCCTAAGGCTAGGACGAGAATGTCGACAGGCTTTTGCATTACCCAGCTGGCGCGCCTGAGACCGCCGGCGCTGGTCTCTCCGCTGAGTCCGGCCGGGCTGACGGTGTAGTCGTCGCGGCCGCTTTCCTCGAGCTTTTTGGCGATGAGGGCCGGGTAGGCTTGCTGGGGATCGATGCCGTAGCCAGCGGTGAGGCTGTCGCCGAGAAAGAGGATTCGCTTGGCTTCGGGAGCGGCGCCCGCGAAGTTTGTGAGGGATAGCAACGTATAGATGGCAATCAAATGCACGGCGAGACGCGTTGGCTTCATGATTGAGGAGAAGAGCTTAAGCAGTTGCATGTTACAAGATACGAATATTGGGTCGGACCGCATGACGGAATCTAGCGAATCGCTGTCGGTGTTGCAGCTGAAGGAAGTGAAGAAGGCTTACCACAGCGGGCACGAGGACTTGGAGGTATTGAAGGACATCTCCTTCGAGGTGAAGGCAGGCGAGACGGTCTCGATCATCGGTCCTTCCGGCAGCGGCAAGACGACCTTGCTGGGCATTTGCGCGGGGCTGGACCAGCCGACCAGCGGTACGGTTTCGCTCTGCGGCTGCGATATTTCGCAACTGGGAGAGGACGAGCGAGCAGCGGTGAGAAACGAGAGCGTGGGCTTCGTTTTTCAGAATTTCCAGCTGTTGCCGACCTTGACGGCCTTGGAGAACGTGATGGTGCCTCTGGAGTTGCGCGGCGAGAAGGGGGCGAGAAAGCGGGCCGAGGAGCTGCTGGAGAAAGTGGGCCTCGGCGAGCGCAAGTCCCACTATCCGATCCAGCTTTCCGGCGGCGAGCAGCAGCGAGTGGCATTGGCCCGCGCTTTCGTCAACCGGCCTCGCATCCTCTTCGCGGACGAGCCGACGGGCAATCTCGACTCGGAAACGAGTCTGCCGATCGTGGATTTGCTCTTCGATCTGAACAAGACGGCCGGCACCACCCTGGTGCTGGTGACGCACGATCTGGAGTTGGCTCGCACGACGAACCGTTTGCTGCGCATCGAGCGCGGGCGCTTGCAGGAGTTGGAGGCATGAGCGCGGTCAAGCCGAAGCGAGCGTCTGGGGCCTGGATCTTTCTGATGGCTTGGCGGGATATGCGCCGGGCCAAGCGCCAGCTCACTTTGTTCGCCCTAGCGGTGGTCGCCGGGGTAGCGGCTTTGGTCGCGATCAATTCCTTCCGGGCGAACCTGGAGAGCGAGATGGATCGCCAATCGCGCAGCTTGCTGGGCGCGGACGTCGAATACGACGCGAAGGTGCCGTTCAGCGCCAAAGCCGAATCGCTGATTTCCATGGTCCCGGCGGAAGCGATCGCTCGCGAGATCAAGTTCGCCACGATGGCCTATTTCCCGACTAAGGACGATACGCGCATCGTGCGGGCCCATGCCATGGAGGGAGGTTTTCCTTGGTATGGGAAATTGGATACGGTGCCGCCGGGGCTAAGGGTTGCTGGAAGCAGCGAACCGGTGGCCTTGCTGGAGGAGAGCTTGATGTTGCAGTTCGATTTGAAGGTGGGGGATCCTATCAAGATCGGAGAGCAGGAATTTGAGATTATAGGGGAAGTGCTGCGGGTGCCCGGGGAAGGATCCTTCACCGGTTCTTTCGCTCCGCGGGTACTGATTCCAATGAGATTCTTCGAGGCCACGGGGCTATCGCAGTACGGAAGTAGGCTGCAGTACTACGCGTATCAGAAATTCGACGACTTGATGGCGGAGCCAAGTTTGGAGGTGCTGAAAAGCCTGAAGGACGAACTGGAGGCGATGGATGTCGACGTGGATACGGTGGAGGACCAGCGGCGTCGGGTAGGGCGTACCTTGGACGGGATGAACAGCTTTCTCAGCATGGTCGGATTTGTCGCTCTCTTGTTGGGCGGCGTGGCCATCGCGGGCGCGGTGCAGGTTTATCTCAAGGCCAAGACGGATGCGGTGGCCATCTTGCGCTGTCTCGGAGCAAGCACGCGGCAAGCGATGTTGATCTACTGTATCCAGATTTCCGTAGTCGGTTTGCTTGGCTGCTTGAGCGGGGCGGTGCTGGGCGTATCGATCCAGTCCTTTTTGCCCGAGCTGATGAAGACCTTCCTGCCCTTGGAGCTGCAGGTCGAGATTTCCTGGAGCAGCATTTTTCTGAGTCTGCTGTTTGGCTGGTTTTTCACGAGCCTCTTCGCCTTCTTGCCGTTGCTGCCGCTGCGACGCGTTTCGCCGCTGCGGGCCATTCGGGCTTCGGTAGAAGCGAGCGGCAAGGCGTGGCGGGATTTGCCCTTCCTGGGAGTTGTAGTGGGGCTGTTGATACTGGCTGCGGTATTCACCGTTACGCAAACGCGCACGCTCGAGCAAGCCCTGGGCTTTTTCGGGGGAATTCTGGCCGCGATGCTGCTGTTGGCCGGGATTGGCTGGCTGCTTCGGTTTAGCTTGAAGCGCATGAGCGTGGCGGGCTTGCCCTACGTTTGGCGGCAAGGCCTTTCCAATCTGCACCGTCCCAACAACCGCACTACCATGCTGGTGGTGACGCTAGGGATGGGGGCGTTTCTGATCTATACGATTTACATCAGCGAGCAAAGCATGCTGCGGCAAGGCGAGCTGGCAGACAACGAGGGGCAGCCCAACGTGATACTGTTCGACATCCAGCCGGACCAAATGGCAGGGGTGCAGAAAGTGATCGATGAGCTAGGCGTCGAGGCGATTCGTCCCGCTCCGATCGTGACCATGCGCTTGCAAAGCTTGAACGGGCAGACGGCTGAGGAGTTGATCGACGACCCGAACCGGAAGATCGAACGGTGGGCGGCGCGACGCGAGTACCGCTCGACGTATCGGGACTACATTCGCGAGGACGAAGAGCTGACCAGCGGAGTCTTTACGCCAGAGGCCACGCTCGATTCCGGGGCTCCGATTCCGGTCTCTGTGGAGCAGCGAGTGGTCGATGCCCTGAAGCTGAAGCTCGGCGACAGGATTGTTTGGGACGTGCAGGGGCTTCCTATCGAAACGGAAGTGACCAGTATCCGAAAAGTGGATTGGCGCGAGATGAAGCCCAACTTTTTCGTGGTCTTTCCTGCGGGCGTCTTGGAGGCGGCCCCGGCTTTTTTCGTGACGGCGGCCCATGCTCAAGACAAGGAAACGCTGGTGGCCCTGCAGTCGAACGTGGTTAAGCAGTTTCCCAACGTGTCGGCGGTCAATCTGACGATGGTGCTGGAGAGCCTGCGGGAGATTTTCGACAAGATCAGCTTCGTGATTCGCTTCATGGCTTCCTTTACGATCGTGACCGGCCTGATTGCCCTGATGGCCTCGGTGATCACGAGCCGCTACCAGCGGGCCCGGGAGAGCGCTTTGCTGCGGACCATCGGCGCATCCGCAAAGCAAATACGCGGCATCATGGGAGTGGAGTACGCCTTGGTGGGAATCATCGCTGGTCTTGCCGGGGTGGGTTTGTCGTTGATCTCCGGGTGGGCAGTCACGAAATACGCACTGAAGGTCGAACTCTTCATTCCTTGGGGAGTGACGGCGGCGACCGTTTTGCTGGTGGCAGCGATGACTTGGGCGACAGGCATGCTGAACAGCCTTGGAATCGCCAAGCAGTCGCCCATGGAATCGATTCGCAGCGAAGCTTAATTGGGAGAGTTAAATTCGGCTGGATTGCGGGTGCCGGTTCGAATAAATTTAGGCTGAGTGGAGTCTTAGCGGTCAACCACTCCTAGGATATTAACTCTACCCAGAAGTCCGATGTCGCGTACCTTGCTTGCTGTTGTATTCGCCCTTGCTCTGCTTTTCTCCGCTTCCCTGGAGGCGAAGCGGTTCAATATCCTCGTTAACGCTGAGGCGGACGAGGAATATTTGGAACGCGTAAAAGACCTGGATTACCAAACCTATCATTTTATCCGCGGCCATTTTTTTGGTGGAGCGACCCGGGACAAAGGAATGGAGAGCGCTGCCTTTGAGGAACTTGCCGAATCCCTTGCGGCCACGCTGAAGAAGCAGAGCTTCTATCCCGAGCCCGACAAGGAAAAGGGCGATCTGATGATCATGCTCTCCTGGGGGAGAACGGCGACGGATCCCGACTACCGCGAGCTCCAGGGTTTCATGAATTATGAGGAAACCCTAACCCAGGCTCAGCGCGAAAAGCGGGACAAGGAGGGTGGGGAGTTACAGCTCTCGGCTCCGGGCACACCTCAGGAGACTCCCTCGCTTGGCGAAATGTTCGATGCCGCGAACGTGGGACGAAGCCAATATTGGGGAACGCAGTTCAAGACACCGAATTCGATGAACATTCACCTGCTCGGTCTCGAGGACGATTTGGAGATGGAATTCGAATCGACGGTGAGACGGGACAGCCTGTGGGATGTTTTAGATGAGGAGCGATATTTCGTGATCCTGAACGCGTTCGACTACCAGCACTTCCTAGAAAAGAAGGAGCTGAAGCTGGTGTGGCGGGTGCGTTATAACACGAGGGCGGTGGGGATCGGCTTCAAGAAAGCTTTCGAGTCGATGAACGATGCTGTTTCCGGCGTGATCGGCCTAAATATGGACAAGATTACAACGGTTAAAGGAGATACGCGAGGCTCGGTGAAGCTGGGTGATATCGAAGTGCTTGAAACGGGAAAGAAGGCGGAGGAGTCACCTTAATCCCGGATCGATCCTGACGCGCGTCGGCGGGAGTTGGATCCCGCAGGGCGTGCAGGATCGCGTCAGTTGACTTTCGGGCTTTGCTGCGGGCCGAGGTAGTTGGGCTTGAGGTTTCCGGTGTCGATCAGGATCTTCTGCAAGGTGGTGGCGGGATCGACGCAGTAGATGCGCAGGGTGTGGTGGCCCGCTTCTTCAACCGTGTGATGGGTCGTTGCGGGCCGGACGGCATCCTTGACGGACTCTTGCCAGAGGTGGTGGGCGCGATTTTCGTGCAGGTCGACGATTTGCGGTTCTTCGTCGCCGAGGGCGATTGAGAAACGGAGCCCGCGATCGGGGGCGATCGGCCAAGTCGGGTTCCAGAGGGTCTGGATGGAAAGCGTTCCGCTGGTGAAGAGGGTGAGATCGTATTCCAAGTAAGGAGCTTTGCTCGGGTCTTCGAAGGAACGATCTGTGATCGGAAAAACGGATACGGAATCTCCGGTACGGCCGAGTTCGGGTATGGCTTCCCAAGCGAGTCCGTCGACGTCGCGCTTGCGGCTGTAGTTGGCCGCGTCGATGGAGAGGTAGCCGTCGGTTTCGACGAAGCCTTTCAGGTTCGCAACTGATTGCTGGTGTGCCGTGACGGCGATATGGGCGCCGCCCCAGCCGGTGCCGCGCACCATTACGTGTCCGCTATGCGTGCCTTCTGGGAGTTGGCTCCAATCTATGGATACGCTTAGGCGACGCTGGCTTTCGATGGTGCCGGACGATTGGCTGAGCTGGATCCAAGGGGCGGAAGGGCTTGCCTGAAACTCGAAGGGAAGGGTGCCTTTGTTGAAAACTTCGATATAGTATTCGCTTTGGCCGTTACGATAGAAGTGGGGCAGAGCGTAGGAATTTCCTTCCGCGGGCCAGGCGGCTTCCATGCCTTCCACTGCGACTCCCATGTCCGCCACGGCGTTGGGACGGTTGTAGAAAAGAGGCGGCAGCGTGTCGGCGGGAGGATTGTTCCAATGCGTGTATCCAATGCGTGGTTGCGACATCATGTGGTTCCATTTGCCGCCGGTCGCATCGCCGTGGAAGAGGTCCTGCAATTCCTTGTTCAGGTCGAAATAGGCTTCTGCTTGTTTCGCCTGTTCGTTGGTGGTGGCCCGGCCTTGCTTGGCGTAGAGGTGGTTCCGGGCTTGGGCAATGTACATCTGAGTGATGGCGGCGGAGGCTTTCACTGGGTAGTAGACCAGCTGGAAAAAGGCTGACTTGGCAGGTTCGGGAGTGCGGGCGTAGAGAGCTTCGGCGCGTTCGACTAGGTCCGCCAGCTCCGCTTCGACGCGCTCCGCTTCGCGGTAGTTGAGCAAGCTGTAGGTATCGGCCGCTTGCAGCTCGGGCTTGCGTCGGGCGTTGTGCCGCGTGTAGGCGGTGAGGAGCTCGCCGATTTCCGCGGCATTGTCCGGGCCGAAGGCGCTTTCGGCGAATAGGCGAGGGTAGTCCGGGATGCGTTCCTTGGGCCAGTCTTCGATGTCCCAGGCGAGGTCGAGGAAATAGGTGATGGGGAGTTCCTGCGGCTTTAGGTCGCCGACGTTGGTGAGCCAGATCTTGTTGGCGTCGTAGGCGTCGGCGAGGTTCATCTGTTCCCAGACTTTGGCGATTTGGGTTACGTTGGTCCAGCGGTAGGATCTCGGTCCGCCCACGTAGTCGAAATGGTAATACACCCCAGCTCCGCCGGCCCGCTTGCGTTCTTCGGGGGTGGGGAGACGGCGAATGTTGCCCCAGTTGTCGTCGCACCAGAGCAGTATCACGTCGTCAGGTACGCGCATGCCGCTCTCGTAGTAGCCTTGGACTTCCTTGTACAGGGCCCAGACTTGAGGGACCTCGGTGATGTCGCGGTCGTGGAAGACTTCGGTCAGTATTTTCCGTTGAGAGTCGACGATCTTTTCCAGGAGGTCGATGTCTTCGGTTTCGGACATGGGAGTGTCGGCCTGGCCGCGCATGCCGATGGTGTAGATCGAATCGTAGGGTTTGTTGCGTTCGGCGCCTTCCTTCCAGAAAGCGTCGAGTCGGTCCGGGTTGCGGGCGTAGTCCCAGGGGCCCTCGCCGTAGCGGTCCCATTCCTTGTCGGCCCGCATCATGGGCTCGTGATGGGAGGTGCTCATGACGATCCCGTACTTGTGGGCGAGCACCATGTTTTGCTCGTCGTCGTCGGCGAAGGCGTTGTTCCACATGGCGGGCCAGAGGAAATTGGACTTGAGCCGCAGGAGGAGCTCGAAAACGTGCACGTAAAATTCGTGGGTGTAGTTTCCATAGTTTTCCTGCACCCATCCGGTCAAGGCGGGGGCTTCGTCGTTGAGAAAGATTCCGCGGTACTGGACCTTGGGGGCGTCCTGGAGTTTGGTGTCGGCCTTGACGTAGAGCGTAGGAGATTGCTTCGCCGGCACGTCCGCCCACCAATGCCAAGGGGAAACGCCGATTTGCTCGGAGAGGTCGTAGACCCCGAAAATGGCGCCGCGCCTATCGCTGCCAGCGATCACAAGGGCTTTTTCGATGCCTTTAGCGGGCTTGTCTACCAATTCGATGTGGTAGGCTTCCCACTTGTCTTGAATTGCGGATACGTCGATTTTTTCTGCGGCTACCAGTTGGTCGATCAGCGCGGAGCGCCCGACGGTCCCTACGATAACGGCGGTTTTTCCCAGTTCCTTGGGAGAATGCAGGAGGGCGGGCTTGCGTCCGGTGACGCGTTGGAAGTCTGTTTGCAGGTCCCCAGTGGCTCGGACCAATCCCCAATGGTCGTCGGCGTCGACGTAGAGGTCGATCAGCTGGCCGTCGGCCGCGAGCTGGAGTCCGCCGCGCTCCTTCGTCGTGGAGATGTAGGCGGGGTCGCCGAGGGCGTGGCCGCTGCTGGTTGCGAGCAGGGCAAGTAGGGAAGCGAGGGTGACGCGTAGGGCGAGGCTTATCATGGTAGGAAATTCGATTCTAGTTAGGGTGGACGGGGGGAGCGGAAAAGGTGCCTAGCGATCTGGGCGAAATTTGGAACAGCTTTTCAGGTCAACGTTTACCAGGTCGGCGAGCTTCGCAATTAAGCGTCGCCAATTATGCCGATGCATAGCGGGGGAGCGCGCGCGGGCTGGACTTGGGCGAATTCTTGAAGCAAGGCTAGGGGCGTGTACATGGACTATGCTATAGCGCTGGGAATTGGGGTTGGTTTGGATTTCGTCTTGGGCGATCCGCGCAAGATGCCGCATATCGTGAAGCTGGTCGGAATGCTGGCGGTCGAAGGTGAAAAGCGATTGGTGGCGAGCTTGGGACGCAGCGTATTCGCCGGACTGATACTTTGGCTAGGGATCGCTGCGATCTGCGTGGGCGGCTACCTGCTGCTCGCTGCGGGGGCGGAGGCGCTGGGCCACTGGGCGAAATTGCTGCTGGATGGCGTCTTGCTGTTCCAGTGCATCGCCTACCGAGACCTGGTGAAGCACGTGGTGGCGGTGAAGCGCGGGCTGGATCGCAGTCTGCAAGCCGGCCGCCAGCGGGTTTCCTGGATCGTGGGGCGGGATACGGAGCGGATGGAGGAGGACGACGTTTGCCGCGCCGCTATCGAGAGCGGGGCGGAAAACCTGAACGACGCGGTGATCGCCCCGCTGTTTTGGTTTGCCCTTTTCGGCCCGCTGGGAGCCTTGCTGTTCCGCTTGAGCAATACTTTGGACGCGATGGTGGGCCACCGTACGGCGCGGTTCGAGCAGCTCGGCAAGGTGTCCGCCCGCATCGACGACGCGCTGAACTACTTTCCCGCCCGCCTCTGTTGCTTGCTGCTCTTGAAGCTGAACGAAGCCCGGCATTGGCGTCGGCTCAAGGGAGATGCGGTGAAGCATCCCAGCTTCAACGCCGGTTGGCCGGAAGCCGCCATGGCCAAGCGGCTCGGCGTGGTTATCGGGGGCCGCATGTACGAGAAAGGAAAGCTGGTGCAGACGGCGGAGATGAACCAGGGGGCTCGCCAGCCGGGTCGGGCCGACATTCTCAGGGCGACGGAATTGATGGGGGTCGCCTACGCGAAATGCCTCGGATTGATCCTGGCGGCATGGCTGGTGGCGGGGGTGCTTTGAACTAATTACAAGTTTGTAATTGATTAACCTTGCTAATGCTTTTCCGATTCGGCTTAAGGGAGTCGTTCTTTATCAATTGAATCGATTCGTCGACAGGAAACGCCGTTAGAACCGGCGACAGTCGCGCTACGGTAACAAGTCACAAGCCCGTGCATCACCTTGGTAAGGTTTTGCGCTTCGCTCTGCGGAGTAGGGGGAGGTTTCCCAATGGAATTCAATTGGGATGCAAACTTGGAGTCCGACCACTGCCTACGAATCCTACCCGCCTTTTCGGTTTCCGGAAAGGCACGCAACTTGTCGCTAGAGCAAGAGGGTAACGCTTATGCTTCGCATGGCAGTCGACTGTGGTTGAGCCTTTTTCAAGGAGAAAGGGGAGATCCGGGTCGTTCGGTCCTGTTCGATGCTGGGCGCCTTTTTTTGTTTAGCGGCGCTCCTCACATCGAACAATGAACCAAAAATCTGAATACAAACTAACATCCGCCAGCGGCCTCTTGCTCGCTGGTCTCAGCCTCGCTTGTTTGGCTGCTCCTGCGCGATCTCAGGAGAACGCGAGCGACGCTTTCTTCGAGCTCGATGCGTTCTCGATTTCCGCGAATCGCCTCGAATTGCCGGTGCAACAAGTTGGGAGCTCGGTCACGGTGCTCGACGCTTACGAACTGCAAAACGGCAAAGACCTTTTCCTCGTCGATGCCCTGCGCGAAGTGCCGGGGCTGGTGATGCGCAACAATGGCGGCCCGGGCGGTACCTTTGGTATTACGACCCGCGGCTTGAGCTCGAATCGCCCCACGGTGCTGCTCAATGGAATCGAGGTCAGCAATCCGTCCAACGGGCAGATCCTCAATCTCGGCAACCTCTTCACAGCTTCCGCCTCGCGGGTGGAAGTCCTGCTGGGCCCGCAGAGCTCGCTTTACGGGGCCGATGCCTTGGCGGGCGTGATCTCGGTCGATACCTTGGGTCCGGGAGCATCGAGCGGCGGCCGCGCGGTGGTGGGATATGGTTCCTACGATACTTACGACTACGGGCTCGGGCATTCCGGTTCGCGGGGCGGTTTGAGTTGGTCGGTGGACGCTTTGGTCCATGAGTCGGAAGGCTTTTCCGCCCAATCGCCAGAGTATGGCGAAGCCTGGGCCGACGACGATACCTACGACAATACCACGCTCAGCGGCGCGGTGGAATATGCTTTGAGCGAGACGGTGAGCGTGCATGCGTCGGCTGTTTACTTGGATACGTATTCCGAGTTCGAT
This sequence comes from Pelagicoccus sp. SDUM812005, assembly GCF_031127875.1. Taxonomy (GTDB): domain Bacteria; phylum Verrucomicrobiota; class Verrucomicrobiia; order Opitutales; family Opitutaceae; genus Pelagicoccus. The sequence goes on from NZ_JARXIA010000016.1 coordinate 62,714, forward strand.
CCCGGCGATCCAGCCTGGGTTTGGGGGACGCCAGCGGGAGACAATTACGCGACCACGGAACAGCTGTTCGCGCGAGTCGGCAGCGATTTCGCTTTGCGCGACAATTGGACCAGCTCCGCAAACATTTCGTATTCGGATGTGGATACGCTTTCTTATTCCGACGGAAGCCCTTACAACGCTACCGGCAAGCGCTACAAGTACGACTGGATCAATACGATTGAAGCGAACGAGAGCTGGAAGCTGGTTGCCGGAGTCGAGTACGAGGAAGAGGAAAACCTCAGCGACGTCGGGAATCGCAACGATACCTCTGTCTTCGTCGAAAACGTGTTCCAGTACAGCGACGCGCTCGATCTCACACTTGGCGCCCGCTATGACGACAATAGCGCTTATGGCGACGAAACGACCTACCGCGCGACCTTTAGCTACCGTCTGGACAATTGGGACGCGCGGGTTCGCGGATCCTTCGGAACGTCCTTCCAGGCGCCGTCCTTCTATCAGTTGTTCAACCAATGGTACGGAAATGTGGACCTGAAGCCGGAGAGCGGCGAAGGTTGGGACCTCGGTTTCGAGAAGAGCCTGGTCGGCGGCAAGCTGTTGCTCAGCTCCACGCTGTTCGGAAACAAGGTCGAAGATAAGATCGATTGGGACGGGGTTTACCGAAACCTGAGCTCCTACGAGTCGGTCGGGATCGAGAATTCCGCCCGTTATTACGTGAACGATTCGCTTCGCCTGAAGGCTGCCTACACCTATAGCGACGCGGAGGAGGACGGCAGCCTCGAGGCATTGCGCGTTCCGCGCAGCGTCGCGTCGCTCGGCGCGAACTGGACGGGGCTCGACGGCAAGCTTGGCTTGAACGTGGATGCTCTGTTCGTATCCAGCCAATATGGCAGCAGCGGATCGCGAGGCTTGGGAGAGAAGCTCGAGGGCTACGAGGTCGTCAACTTCGCCGCGACTTACGAGACAACGGAGAACAGTTCGATCTGGCTACGGATCGGAAACGTATTGGATACTGAATACGAAGAGATCTCCGGCTACCAAACTGCGGAAGCGAACGCGAGCGCCGGGATACGCCTGAACTTCTAATCTCTTTCTGTGCGGGGGCTCGCTAGTCGTTCAGGCAGTGCTCATGGCTGTTCGACGAGCGCGCTCCCTTTTTTGCCTACGCCGATGAAATCGCTTATTGTTATCCTTTTGCTATCGCAGTGCATCGTATCCTTTGCGGGGGAGCTGCGCTACGCCCAAAATTTTTCCATCGCTGCCTTTGAGGGATACAAAGAAATAACGGTTCGCAACACGTGGAAAGGAGCGGGGGACCACGAACAGGTTTACGCGCTCGTCCCGCGCGGAGCGGAACTGCCCGAGCTTGCTCCCGGAGCTGTGGTCGTTCGCACTCCGGTCGAGCGCCTAGCTATTATGGCGACTGTATTCCTCGGTCCGATACGCGACTTGGATCTTTACGATTCGCTGATCGGGATCGCTCATTTGGACTACGCCAACGACGAACGGGCCCATGAATTGGTGGCCTCGGGCGTGGCCCGCGAGATCCAGTCCGGAAGCGGGATGGATGTGGAGTCGATGTTGATGTTGCAGCCGGATCTGATTCTTACCAGCACTACGGGAAATGCCAATTTCGACGTGCACCCGCAGATGCGGCGGGCGGGATTGCCCGTGGTCGTCACCGCCAGCTACATGGAGAAGCATCCGTTGGCCCGCACGGAGTGGATCAAGTTCGTGGCGGCGTTCTACGACAAGGAAGCGGAAGCGGAGCGCATCTTCGACGGAATTGCCCAACGCTACGAAGCCTTGGTGAGCTTGACCCGCAACGTCAAGAATCGCCCCTCTGTCTTCTCCAGCGCGCCCTATTCGGGAGTCTGGCATGTGCCGGGAGGGAAGAGCTATACGGCGACTGCCTTTCGCCACGCGGGGGCCGACTACCTCTGGTCTGACAACGAGGCGACGGGCGGGGTGCCGCTCGACGTGGAGGTCATTTTGCAGCGCGCCGGGGACGCGGACTACTGGCTGAATCCCAGCCACTACGACTCGATTCGAGCCCTGCTGGCGGCGGACGAGCGCTTCGCGGGCTTCAAGGCCTTGCAGAAGGGGCGGGTCTACAACAACACGGTCCGGGTGAACGCCAAGGGAGGTAACGACATTTTCGAGCGCGGCGTTTCGCATCCGGAGGAGGTATTGGCGGACCTGATCAAGATCTTTCACCCCGAGCTTTTACCGGAACATGATTTTGTCTTTTACGAAAAGCTGAAGTGAGCTTTTGTATCCAATTTTTCGATGACCCCTAAGCCAAACTCCAAACCGCCTACGGCCCTGCTTTTCCTCGTCTTGGGGATCGGTGTGCTGGCGCTTTTCTTGGCCAACGTGTGCCTAGGTTCGGCCACCTTGTCGCTCGGTGACGTCTGGGGAGCGCTGACGGGGAAAGGCAGTTCCATCAGCAGCCAGATCGTTATCGACTTCCGCTTGCCGCGAGCCTTGACGGCCTTGCTGGCGGGAGCGGCTCTAGCCGTATCCGGATTGTTGATGCAGACTATTTTTAGGAATCCGCTCGCGGATCCGTTCGTGCTGGGCGTCAATTCCGGAGCGAGCCTAGGCGTGGCCATCGTCCTGCTGGTCCTTGCTCCGGCAGGGGTGAGCTTGACTCAAGGCTTGGAGCTTAGCGGCCACCTGCTGGTGGTGATCGCCGCCACGGGTGGCGCCGCGGTGGTGTTGGGCATCGTTCTTTCGTTTGCTCAACGAGTGGATGTCATGTCGCTCCTGATTCTGGGATTGATGCTAAGCTATGCGGTGGGAGCGGTGGTGAGCGTGCTCATGTTTTACAGCATGGCGGAGCGCTTGCAGTCGTTCTTCGCCTGGTCCTACGGCACTTTCGGCAACGTAGCCTGGAGTCATATGCGGGTGTTTGGAGCCTGCGTTTCTGCGGGGGCGCTGGCTTCGCTTTTCCTCTGCAAGCCGCTGGATGCGATGCTGATGGGAGAACGATTCGCGGAGTCCTTGGGCACGCGGGTGAAGCGGGTGAGGATCCTCTCCCTTGGCTTGGCTTCGCTGATGGCCGGAACGGTGACGGGCTTTTGCGGCCCGATTGGATTTTTGGGCATCGCGGCCCCGCATCTGTGTCGCTATCTCTTCAAGACTGCCCAGCACAAGGTCCTGATTCCAGCGTCCTTGCTGGGAGGCGCGGGCATCGCTCTGGCGGCGGACTTGGTGGCCAAGGCGCCCGGATTCGATGGGGCGCTGCCGCTCAACGCGGTTACGGCTCTGGTGGGGGCTCCGGTGATCATCGTGGCCTTGATCCGTCAGCGCAACCTTAGGAAGGCCTTCGGATGAGGGTACCGCTGGAAGCAATCGGCTTGAGCGTGGGCTACACGGCAAAAGGCGGCCAGGTTCGCGTCGTGGCCAGCGGCCTTGACCTGAAGCTGGCGGCTGGGGAGTTCGTTTGCTTGCTGGGGCCGAATGGCGTGGGGAAGTCGACCTTGATTCGCAGCTTGTCGGGCATGCAGAAGCCTTTGGGCGGCCGTATACGAATTGCGGATACGGAGATCGGATCGATGAGCCCCAAAGAAAAGGCCCGCTCGGTAAGCGTGGTGCTGACCGATAGTCTGCCGCAGGGAATGTTTGACGCTTATTCGGTGGTAGCGCTGGGACGGCATCCTCACACCGGTTGGACGGGAAGCTTGGGACAAGAGGACCGAGCCCGCATCGATTGGGCCTTGCAGGCGGTCGGGGCAACGGAGCTGGCACCGCGTCAGGTTTCGGAATTGAGCGATGGCGAACGTCAAAAGGTGATGATCGCTCGGGCCCTAGCCCAGGAGACGAACTTGATCTTGCTCGATGAGCCGACGGCGTTTCTCGACTTGCCGCGGCGGGTGGAGCTGATGCGTACCTTGAGGGATCTGGCTCGGGTGCAGGGCTTGAGCATTTTGCTTTCGACCCATGACCTCGACCTTGCCTTGCGCAGCGCGGATAAGCTTTGGCTTTTAGGAAACGATGGGTCCTTGACCACCGGAATGCCGGAAGCTCTGGCGCTTGGAGGAAGCATTGCCAGAACCTTCGCTTCTCGCGAGGTGGATTGGGACAGCGAGCAGGGAGCCTTTCGCATGCATAGCCACAGCTGCGCCAGCGTGGCCCTCGATGGAAGGGGCGCGGCTGAAGTTTGGACGCGGCGGGCGTTGGCCCGAATTGGCTACGAAGTGCTGTCAGCAGAAAGCGCATCCAAATTGAGGATACGGATTCTGGAAATGGAGGGGGACGTCGCCTGGGAAATCGCAGCCAGCGAAGAAACGAAGCGCGTCGCCACCCTCGAGGAGCTTGTTGGCTTCTTGCTAGGGCGCGAGCACAAGGAGGAAAACCGATAGCTATGAAGATAGGCGAGTATTACGATGGGGCGGCGCTTTTCCGCGAGGAGAAGATTGTGTATGCCCAATTCCTGAAGCCGCATCGGGTGCTGTCGACCTGTCGCTTGAACGGCGGTTTGCGGGAGGATTTGCAGTATCTCTACAACCACCAGTCTTGCGAACCGCGGGCCCACAGCGGTACGGATCTTTGCCAGGTCGCGGTGAAGGAACCGGAACGCTACCAAAAGCGGATCGCTGGCAAGGCGGGGATCGACTTCGCGAAAAGCGCTTCCCTAGGAACGGCTGCGAACGTAAACAATGCGGCAGTAGCGGAAGAACGCCATGAAGGCTTGCAGGTTGTCGCTATTACCACGGCTGGAGTGGGCGGCAATGGCGGCAGAGCCGGAGACCCCGCTTCCTACTATGCTTCGGAGAATGGGATCGTGGTGATCGACCGGCCTCCGCCCGCAGCCGGTACGATCAATACTATTTTGTTGATTAACCAGGAATTGAGCAACGGGGCCTTGGTATCGGCCAGTACGGTGATGACGGAAGCGAAGTCGAGCGTGCTGCAAGAGCTCATGGCTCCCTCTCGCTACTCGGAGGGAATTGCCACCGGCACGGGTACGGACCAGATCGGGATCGCCTGCTTGCTGGGAACGCGTATCCAGCACACGGATGCGAATAAGCACTCGAAGTTAGGGGAATTGATTGGAGTTGCGGTGCGCCGTTCCCTTTTCGAAGCTTTGAATCTGCAATCGGGGCTGACCCCGGACTCGCGTCGCTCTAGCTTGGCTCAGCTTCTTCGCTTCGGCGAAACGGAAGCGAGTTTTATCGGAGGAATCCAGCAGCTGTTGCCGCCGGAAGTAGGGGACCTGTTCGAGGCGAACTTTCTCTCTGCCAACCACGATCCAGTCACGGTTGCGGCGGTGCAGGCGCTGGTGCATGTTCGCGATCAATTCGTTTGGGGCGTTTCACCTTCGGGGTGTATCCACGAAATCATGATCGGTCACGCGGCGCTAGTGGCTTCGGCGGTAAGTGGTCGAGAGATAGGCCGTAAGGATATGCAATTGAAACTCGGTTCCTTCGAGGTGAATCTCGAGTCGGCTTCCTTTCTGGAGCTGGTGCGGCGCAGTTTTGCGGTGGGCTATGCCGTGAAGTGGAGCGGTCGCTTCGATGATTGAGTCGATCGGGAACAATATTTAATAAACAAGACTATGCCAAAAGGAAATATTTCAACGCGCTCCGGCGACAAGGGGACGACTGGAGTGGGCGGCGGCGGCCGCGTCGACAAGGACGACGCGCGGATCGAGGCGCTGGGCGATCTCGACGAGGCCAACAGCGTGATCGGGGTGCTGCGCAGCGTATTGCCTCCGGAGCATGATTGGGAAGCCGGGTTGCAGCGTATCCAAACGGAGATGATGAATCTGATGGGGCACGTGGCGACGCCGTCGACCTCCGAGCGTCAGCCTAAGGTACCGTTGCCGGACGATTCCGCGCTTTGGATGGAAGCGTGGATGCGGGAGATCGAGGAGAGCTTGGCGGATGCGACCGAGTATTTCTTGTTGCCGGGAGGCAATGCCATCTCGGCGCAGTGCCATATGGTGCGCACTGTAGCGCGTCGCGCGGAGCGACGCCTGGTGACCTTGAATAAGATCGATCCCGTGGCTCCAAGCATTCTGCAGTTCGTCAATCGCCTTTCGGACTTGGCTTTTAAGCTGGCTCGCCAGGAGACGCACCGGAAGGGCTTGACGGAAGAGCGCTGGCGTTTGTTCAAGCGCGAGCGTTAGCCGGCGTTTGATGAAGGCAATCTCGGTTTTAGGGACCTCGTCCAATGCGGGCAAGAGTTGGGTGTCTACGGCGCTCTGCGCGTGGCTGAGGCTGCAAGGCGTAAAGGTGGCGCCCTTCAAGGCGCAGAATATGGCCAACAACGCGTTCGCTACCTTGGGCGGTGGGGAGATTGGCGTCGCCCAAGCCGTGCAAGCGGAAGCCTGCGACTTGCTGCCGCGGGTGGAGATGAATCCTATTCTCCTGAAGCCGAACGGGCCGGACGGATCGCAAATCGTGCGACTGGGAGTTGCTGGCGAGACTACGAGCGCTCGCGACTATTACACGAGTATCGAGAATTCTTGGACAACGGTTCGCGAGACTTTGGACTATTGGAAGGCGGAGTGCGAGGTGTTGGTGCTGGAGGGAGCCGGCAGTCCGGTGGAGCTGAACCTGATGAATCGGGATATCGTAAACTTGCGTCCCGTCGAGTATTTGGATGGGCGGTGGTTGCTTGTATCCAATATTGAATACGGGGGTGTTTTCGCCCAGGTTCTCGGGACTTGGAATTTGATGCCCGATGTCATGAAACCACTGGGCATGGGCGTAGTGGTGAATCGTTTTCGCGGCGACCTGAGTTTGTTCGACGGAGCGAAAGCGGAGATCGAGTCACGTAGCGAGCTTCCTTACCTAGGCGTGCTGCCCTTCGATTCGACCTTAGCGATCGACGATGAAGACAGCTTGAACGCGGTGGCGGGGCGACCGAGATCCGGCGAACCGTATATCGCTTGGGTCAAGTATCCGCGCGTATCCAACAGCCAAGATCAATTGCCGTGGAGGAATGACGCGGGCGTGCAAAGCGTTTGGACGGAATCGCCCGATGTCGTTCGTGATGCAGCCGCCGTAGTCCTGCCCGGAAGCAAGAATACGCTAGCGGATCTCGCTTGGCTGAAGGAGCGAGGCCTCGCCGATGCGGTGCAGGTTGCTGCCAGGGCTGGCCGGCCGGTGGTTGGGATTTGCGGGGGAAAGCAGATGCTCGGGCGGACGCTATTCGATCCAGCTTCGGGCGAGAGCGCGGAGGGGCTGGGCTTGTTGCCGCTGGAATCGGAATTTTTGCGGAAAAAGCGTGTGGTGCGGAACGAAGCAAGGTACGAAGGCCAGGTTTGGGAGACCTTTGAGATCCACACCGGCGAAAGTCGCTGGGTCGACGCTTCGAGCTGCGAGACTTTGCTGGAGGCCCGCAAGGCGGGGGAAGGCGCTTTCCGGGCGGATGGTATTAAGCTGGGAAAGGTTTGGGGCAGCTATCAGCATGGCCTCTTCGACGCTGCGGAGATGAGGCAGCGGCTGGTGGTGGAGGCTGGGATAGGCGAGGCTAGGATTTGCGAGGAAAATTGGAAGGCCAAGCGGGCGCTGGTGTACGCGCGAATGGCGGAATCGTTGGATCGGTATTTGGATCTGGATACAGTGAAGCGGTATCTAGGGCTGTGAGGGGGGTAGTCCGTAGCGCCGCGCTTTAGCCGGCGACAGCGGAGAATTGATCTTGCATCGCGGTCGCCGGCTGAAGCTCGGCGCTACGGACTATTCGGCTACGAGGAGCTGGCGTCCTTTGGACTTGAGCTCCTCTAGGCTGATTTCCCCTTTGTCGACTTTGGCGATGAGGGCCTTTTGCGCTTCGTAGTCTTTGTTCACTACACCCGCGTGGCTCTGCAGCATGCGCCAAGCTTTGCGGCGTTCGATGTTGAAGAGCACCATTTGGCGGCTCATCTTCATCGGGACGCGTTTGCCGTTTCCGGAGTCGTAGTAGATGTAGACGCCGAAGTCAGGGATGTAAGCGCGGTTCTTGGGATCGGTGAAGCGGCGGTAGACCACGTCTTGCTGGGTGACGCGCAGGAGCACGTCTTCGAGGAACTCCATGCGTTCGACTTCTTCCGCTGTCGCCTTTTTGATGTGCTGGCGGAAGCGGGCTTCGGTGCAGGCCCAGTGGGCGATGGTGAAGGCGTAGCTTTCTTTGGTATCGCTGTATTTGGCCTGCCACCAGTCGCGGTCCGGGTTCTTGTTGCCTTTGAGGCTGAGCGCTTCCTGGTAGGACTCGCCGAGCTGCGGGTTGAATACGAACTCGGGCAGGCAGCGGCTTTCGCGGGCTAGGGTTGCTTGGTTGGTGGCCATGTTGTCGGCGACTCCGTGTTCCGGCTGGCAGGTGGTGTAGCATTGGAAGAAGGCGGTACCGCGGTACTGCAGGCCTTCGAGCAAGCTGTTGTAGAGCTTGGCGGAATCGGCTATGGAGACTTGGGCGAGGTAGGGGGAGCCGTGTCCGTTGAGGAAGCACTCGGTGATGTTCTTCATCTCGTTAAGCTTGCCTTGGGAGGCTGCCCCGGCCTGGTTCATGTCGAAGCCACCCGTCATGGGACTGTGGTCGGAGTTTTGCCCGCCGGTGTTCGAATACACTTGGGTGTCGAGCATGAGCAGCTTCACGTTGGGGCGATTTTGTAGGATGACCTTGGATACGTTTTGGAAGCCGATGTCGCCCATGCCGCCGTCGCCGCCGACGCACCAAACCTTAGGAAGCTCCTTGATTTCCTGATCGGTCATGAGGGCATCGGTAAAGTGGGTGTAGTTGAAGTAGGTGGCTTCGTCGAGCAGGTCTCCGTCCATGAGGTGGTCGACCATGCGTTCGGGTAGCACGGAGCGACGGGCGTTTTCCGTCATGAAGCTTTCCCCCATCATCCACGAGATGGTGGCTCCGTCTTGGAAGAGGGAGTTGAGCCATGGGTAGGGGTGGGGATTGTTCGGTGGGGTGGAGCCGTAGACGGTATTGCAACCGGTATGGGCGCCCATGGCCATGACGGACATGCCGTTGGCGAGGCGTCCGTCGATGCTTTGCAGCTGCTTGTGGTTGAAGGCTTCCTTTTCGAGGACGAGGCAGATGGCCTCGATGAGTTCCGTATCCGAAATCTCGCCACGGGCGGCGAGGCGGGCATCGGTGTCGGCATCGGAGTCCCCTCCGAGGCCCATGATGACGTGGGACACGATGCGCTTCCAGGTGGCGTAAGCCTTAGGGTCGCTTTGGGCGAGCTCCTGGAGCTTCGCGATGCCGTGGGCCTTGAGGTCCGCGACTTTCTTGAGGAAGCGATCCGCCTTCTTGTGGTAGATGGGGCGCATGTAGGCTTCCGTTACGGAGGCGAGGGCGTGCAGGACGGGCTTTTCTCCGCAACCGGCGCAAGCTCCGTCGCCGGACACGAGAGCGTCGTAGTTGCGGTTGACCATCATGTGGTTTCGCCAAGCGGCGGGACGCGAGTCTTCAGGCGTCTCGTCGTTGTAGAGGCCGAGGTACTTTTGCTCGGTGTCGGGGAGCAACCGCAGGAACTGGGTGGCGGAGAGGATCTCCGCGTTGTATTCCTCTGTGTCCTCGACCATGCGCAGTGCGTCGTGGTCGCCGCACTCCTCGACGCAGAGACCGCAGCCTTTGCAGAGGTCGGAGACGAAGATGGAGAAAATGCCGCCCATGCCCTTTTCTTTTCGTTCCAAGGAAAAGAAGACTGCGGGAACCTTGAGGTAGGCGAGCGGGAGGATCTTGAGGATGGAGTCCAGCTCGTTAGCGGCGTCGGCGGATATTTTTTGGTCCGCTCGGACGAGTTCCATGACGAGGTCGCGTACGGATTCGCCTTCCTTCTTCTTGGCGTTGGCTTGCATGCGATCGCGGATGGCTTGGTCGACGTCCGGAATGGCAGCGGCGATCAGGGCGCGTTGCTCGGGGTCGCGCACGTAGTTTTCCACGGCAGTGCGCAGGATGGTTTGCAAATCCTGGGCGGTATTGGGCAGGGCGGTGTCGGGGCAGGAGGTGATGCACTCCATGCACTGGGTGCAGTTTTCCGCGAAGTACTTCGGGGTTTCCCGGCGGGAGCCGTACTTGGAGGCGGTCGAACCGGTGGCGGAGGCCATGACGCCCACCGCGGAAAGGGGCGAGGCCGGCTGGTCGTAGCCGAGGCCGGCTCGGAACTCCTGATCGAAGGTGGCGGTTTGGTACATGGGGAGGCCGCTTGGCTGCTCGGGGTGGGGGGCGCAGCCGCAGGCGCCACCGCAGTCGCTGTTGGGCAGCAGCATTTCGCCGCGCATGGCGGAGAGGTCGGGGGCGTCGAGGGGGCCGTAGGGCACCTCGCGGAGCTGGGAGCCGCCTTGGACCATGACCTCCATGTTGGAGTCGACCACTGCATCTCCGAACTTGCCGAACTTCTTGTTGTACTGGGCCCGAACCACCTCCTTGAAGTGGTCTTCGTCGATGCCGAAGGTTTTGAGGAAGGGGGATACTTTGAAGAAGGCGCCGAGGAAGGAGTTCCCTTGCATGCGGAGCTGGAGATCGGGGCGTTTGGCGGCGCCCTTGGCGATGTTGAAGCCCGGTAGGGTGTAGATGCGTATCTTCTTATCGACGATCTCCTGGCGATATTTTTTGGGGATGCGCTGCCAGGCTTGGGCGGGCGTTTCGGAGGATTCCCAGATGAAGGCGCCGCCTTCGACGAGGCCTTTGATGGGATTGATATGGGTGAAGGCTTTGGGGTCGCAGCAGAGCACGACGTTGACGTGCTTTAGGTCGCAGTTGACGCGTACGCGCTCGGGGGCCGCGGTGAGGAAGTATTCGGTTGGGGCTCCTTTCTTTTCCGAACCGTACTTTGGATTAGCGGAAACGTGCACGACTTCGCGCGGGGCGCCGTTTTCGTCCCTTTCGTCGTCTCGTTCCGCGACGAAGGTGCCCAGTTCCCCGATGATTTCGGCGAGGTTCTTGCCGGTGGTGATCATGCCCCAGCCCCCGATGGAGTGGAGGCGTACGGCGATGGCGTCCTGGGGCAGGAGGGACGGCGTTTCGTCGGCGCAAACGGAGTAGGGGTGGTCGACGCCGAGGTTGAAGAAGGTCACTCCGTCGTCGGCGGTCTTGCCGTCTTGGCGGGCTCGGCCTTCGGCCACGAATTCGTAGGCGCCGATGATGTGCTCCGGACGGAAGTCGCGGGAGCCGAGTCCGTAGACGCCGGAGAAGTTGCGCGGCACCTCGCTTTGTTCGATGGTGGGAAGTCCGTCGCGGTGGGCGAAGCCAGGATGGATGTAGCTCTTGGTCAAGGCGGCTCTGACTTCGCGGGCGAGGGGATTGTCGCCGGCGAAGGGTTCGTCCGTGCGCTCGAGGATGATGCAGGACTTCTTGCCGCGCAGGGCTTCTACGATGGCCGCTTGGGGGAAGGGACGGATGACGTTGACGTGGATGGAACCGACTTTCGCCCCGCGCGTTTCGCGCAGGTAGTCGACGGCGGCCTCGATGTTTTCGGCAGCGGAGCCGAGGGAGATGAAAGTGATTTCCGCGTCGTCGTTGCGGTATTCGGTGACGAGGTCGTAGTGGCGTCCGGTGAGTTTGCCGAACTCATGGTAGGCTTCTTCGATGAATCCGAGAATGGGTTCCACGAAGTTGTTGCGGCGTGCCACCACGCCGTTCATGTAGTGCTCTTGGTTTTGCACGGGGCCGATGAGGGCTGGATCCTCGAGGTCGATCACCTTTGGAATGCGGCGACGGGTCGGGCCGAAGAGCTGGCGTTGGGCTTCGGTGGGGCATTCCACGATATCGTCCGGAGAGCCGAGGAATTCGCGCAGGAGCTCGGACTCGTGCTTGAGGAAGGTTCGCTCGAGGTGGGAGGTGAGAAATCCGTCCTGGATGTTCATCCCCGGGGTGAGGGCCTTTTCGGTGACCTTGCGCAGGATGACGGCCTGGTCGGCGGCTTGTTGGGCATCCTTGGCGAACATCATGATCCAGCCCGTGTCGAGGGCGGCATAGATGTCGTCGTGGCCGCAGTGCACGTTGAGGGCGTGCTTGGTGAGGGCCCGGGCGGCGACTTCCAGCACCATGGTCGAGAGCTTGCCCGGGGCGTGGTAGTACTGTTCGATGCCGTAGACGATGCCTTGGCCGGAGGTGAAGTTCACGGTGCGCTTGCCGGTGACGGATTGGGCGATGGCCCCGCCTTGGGCGGCGTGTTCGCCTTCGGTTTCGATAGCGAGTGTGGGCCGTCCGAATACGTTGAGCTGACCCTTGGCTCGGGCGAACTCGAACATTTCTCCCATCTCGGTGGAAGGGGTGATCGGGTAGAAAACGCCTGCCTCGGCGATCCGAGCCTCGGTGTAGAGGGCGACCAGTTGGTTGCCGTTGGTGGTGATGCGGATACCTGGGTATTTCGGTTTCGTTGCGATCATGGGAGCAGTGGCTGTTAGCTTTTCGAGATAGGGGCTTGGCTAGGGAACGCGGTTCGGTCCCTAGCGGCGCCGGTGCCCGAAGCGATTGCAGCCTCAGGCAGGGCTGAAGCATTGGCGATTCTAATAAATAAATAAAGACAAAAATATCATTAAAGTTTATCCTCGAAGAAAAAAAGGGCGGTGGGGACGGGGGATTGGAGCGTTGCGAGCTATGGCTGCAGGGGGGCTGCCATAAGATAAGCTTGAACCGGCGCGACAAGCTTGTCGTTTTACACGCCTTTACGCAGATGACAGGCAAGGAACAAGACGGTCTAGGACGCATACTCGAAGGCAACGCTCAGGCGCTGGGCCGGGCGAAGGCGGAATTCGAGGCGACGCCGATCGACCAGGATTGGTCCAGCGACGAGGCGGCGCCGCGCATCGAGCGAGCGCGGACCATCGCGCGGCCGGTGGAGGTCAGCGCTCCGGGCACCTTTTCCAAGAACTCGATTCGCACCTTGAAGCTGGAGCCGACGGAGCTTTCCGGTTGGTGGCTGCAGCGCTGCGACATTCCGGACTCCCTGCCGATCAAGGTATCGATTCGCAACGTCTGGACCACTGGCGAGATCGTGAGCAACATCGTGCTGCGTTCCGGATCCGTCCACAATTACGTGCGTCTGGTGGAGCACATCATCGCCTTGAAGGCGGGCATGGACGTGGACAATTTGCTGATCAAGCTCGATTCGGGCGATCCGCCGCTGTTCAACGAAGGGAGCAAGGAATTGGTGGAGGCCATCAACTCCGCCGGTCGCCAGGAGCTGGAGGCGCCGGTTCGCTACTTTACGGTGAAGGAGCGGGTATCGCTGCTCACCCCGCACAACGGCTTGCTGCAGATCGATCCGGCGGACGCGGGAAGCCTGCGACTGGACATCGACTGCGTGCGTAACTTTCCCAACGCCATCGGGCAGCAGCGCATTCGCTTCGTGAACAACGAGCGTTCCTTCCTGCACGGATCCACGGCGCGGACCAACACCACGGCGCGTCAGAAGTTTTTGGTTACCACCTTTGGCAAGCTGTTTCCCGAGTCGCGAAATCTTGGATACAATAGCAAGAACGTGTTGATCGCCGGCAAGCGGAAGTACAGCAACGAGCCAAGCCACCTGCATGAAGGCAAGTCCTTGGAGGCGGCGTGGCACCGGGCGGTGCTGGATTTGTTGGCGGCTTTGGCCTTGATCGACGAAGGACGTTTCGTGGGGAAGATCATCGACTACAAGGGCGGCCACTATCCGGACGTGGAGATGGTAAAGCTGCTCTACGCCTACGACCTTTTGGTCGAGGTTTAGACGGCGAGTAGGCTCAGGTCGCCTAAACTTCCGAGTCGCTCTTGATGAACTCGATCAGTTCGTCGACTTGGGTAAAGGCGATGGCGCTGTAGGTGTCGGCCGCTCCGTAGTAGATCGCGATCCGGCCGCTGGGCCCGTCGCAGAGAGTGGCGCAGGGGAAGGCGACGTTTGGCACGAAGCCGGTGGTTTCGTAGGATTTTTCCGGGGTGAGCAAGTAGCCGCGGCTGCGGTAAAGCACCGTGCTGGGGTCTTCGAGGTCGAGCAGGGCGGCGCCGATGCTGTAGACGAAGCCGTTGCAGGTGCCGGAAACCCCGTGGTAGAAGAGCAACCAGCCTTCGGTGGTTTCGATGGGGATAGGGCCGGCTCCGATTTTGGTGCCTTGCCACCAGCCCGAGCCCCCGGCGCTCATGACGTGACGGTGCTTGCCCCAGTAGGTTAGGTCCGGCGATTGGCTGAGGTAGATGTCGCCGAAGGGGGTATGGGCGCTGTCGGAGGGGCGGCTGAGCAGGACGTATTCGCCGCCGATCTTGCGAGGAAAGAGGACGCCGTTGCGGTTGAAGGGCATGAGCGGGTTTTCCGCTTTGACGAAGGTCTTGAAGTCCTTGGTGTAGCCGAGACCGATGGAGGCGCCTTTCATGTCGTCGCACCAGGTGATGTAATAGGTGTCCTCGATTAGGACCACCCGAGGGTCGTAGGCATAGGAGTTGGGATTGGGCTTTCCGTTTTCGTCGACCCAATCGATGCGCCGGTCCTCGAGATCCCAGTTGATGGCGTCCGGACTGGTGCCGAAGTGCAGTCCGGCGCGGCCGCTTTTGTCGTCGACGCGGAAGACGCCTACGAAGGCGTCGCCGTAGGGCACTACGGCGCTGTTGTAGGCGCGTGCCCCGCTCGGGATGGGATTCCAGCCAATGATGGGGTTTTGGCTGAAGCGCCACAGCGGAGCGGTGCAGCCAGCCGGCTTGTTTTCCCAAGGAATGTGCGGAAGGGCGGGACCGATTAAGGTTGGGGTATTTGAGGTTTTGCTCATTCGGTTTGAGTTTTATTGAAAGTTAAGGTGTTGATAACGATTGGGTTATGGGGTTTTGTGAGTGAGGGTTCTTTGCTGGATCCTGGCAACGAAAATGATTTTCCATTCTGTGATTTTTACAGTTGGAGGGTTGCAAATTGTATCGAGGAGGCCTTTATAGCAGGGGTGCTTCGAGATGGAATCCTCTCTCCGTCGCACCGCTTAACGAATCGCCTAAATTACGTGTGAGCAAATTAAGTGAACTGGGTACCAATTTTCGCCTGCCGTCTTCAGCGAAGCTTTCGCAGTGTCGGTGGATGATGGCTGTTGCCGGACTGGAGTCGGAGGCCTTATGACTCTTTTAGTTCGAGATCGTTTTCGCATCTTGGCATCCGCGGTTTCGGGAATTGCGGCTGCGGGACTGGTCCGTGTCGTTTGGCCGGACGCAATTTGGTTGATGGCCTTGCTGCCTATGTCGGTTGCCCTTGGCGTGAGTTATAGCCTTAAGGGAAGGGAGAATGGCCGAGGGAGCCGGAAAGAGCCGCGGGAAGGAGCCTGCGTGACTCCGAACGAATGCCATTCCGCTTTGTCGGCTGCCGGGGTGGGGGCCTTGCTCTGGGATTTAGAGACGGACGAGCTGCTGTGTACGGAAGATGTATTCGAAATTTTAGGACGGAAGAAGCCGTATGGAAAGCTGAGCTCCGAGGCGTTTCGCGAAGCGGTGCATCCAGATGATCGCAGCGCTTTCGACTTGGCGGTGGAGTGGGTTAAGGGCGGCAAGAGGCGAAGCCCGATCGACTGTAGGTTCGTCAAGGCGGAGGGGGGCGTCGTTTGGGTGGAGCTCACTCTTTGCCTGGTGAACGGTGAGCAGGGAGCGAGGATTGCCGGGGCGATGACGGACGTCACGGAGAGAAAGCACGTGGAGGCCGAACTGGATCGGGGCGTGGCTTACTTGGAAGCGATTCTTGAGAATACCAAGAACATGGTATTTTCGATGGATACTGATTATCGCCTGACGGTTTTCAATTCCCGCTTCTTGGCCAACGTGCGAGCCATCTATGGGAATCGTTTGCATGTGGGAGACAGTATCCTGGAAGAGGCTCCGGCGGCGATCGCTAAAATTTGGAAGCCGCGCTTCGCTCGAGCTCTGGCCGGAGAATCGTTTCATCTGGAGGAAGTTTTCAAGGTTAAGGGGAAGCGATTCTACTTCGATGTATCCTTGAAGCCGATACGCGAAAACGGGATTATTACAGGCGCGACCGTCTATAGCCGGAATATCACGGATCAAAAGATCCGCGAACGGGAATGGATCGAAGCGAAGGAGCGGGCGGAGGAGAGCGATCGCCTCAAGTCAGCCTTCCTCGCCAATATGTCGCATGAGATCAGGACCCCCTTGAACGCGGTCATGGGCTTTGCCCAACTTCTCAAGGCAGGCGGAGGTACCCGTGAGGAGCGCGAAAAGTTCGTGGATATAATCCTGTCCAATGGAAACCATTTGCTGCGGATCTTGGGCGACATAATCGAGTTGGCCCAGATCGAGTCGAACCAGCTTCGGGTGGAGCCGGTAACCTTTGACCTGCGCCTGATGCTCACGGAAATCTATTCCGCATTCAACGAACGTTTGAGGGCGGAAAAGGAGAGCCCGATTGAGATTGTAGTTGATAATCAGATACGAGATCCGGATCGCGTGACCTGCGACGAAACGCGTCTCAAGCAAATCATCTACAACTTGGTTTCCAATTCCATCAAGTTTACCATGCAGGGGTCTATCCATGTCGGATACGAGCGCCGGCCGGATGGAATGATAGAGTTCTACGTGGCGGATACGGGTATGGGAGTGCCAGAGGAATTGAAGGAGCGAATCTTCCATCGCTTTCGGCAAGGAGAGGGGCAGACGGGGCGCCGCAACGACGGGGTGGGCCTTGGCCTTTCCATCTGCCAAGGACTGGTGGGGCTTTTAGGTGGCCGTATCTGGTTCGAGGACAACCTGCCTAACGGCACCGTATTCCGCTTCACCGTGCGCGACCAAGCCGAGGAGCGGTGCGAGGATCGAAAAGTGGTGGAGCGGCAACCCGAGGGCGAATCGAAGCCTCCAAAGGGAGGAATCCGCGAGGGCAGCAAGGTGCTGGTGGCGGAAGACGATGACATGAACTTTCAAGTGGTCGACGAGTTCTTGAGAAATCAAAAGCTTGTCTCGGTGCGCGCCGAAAACGGAGAGGAAGCCGTATTGGCAGTCGAGAACGACAGGGAGATTAAGCTCGTGGTCATGGATATCAGCATGCCGGTTCTCAATGGCTTGGAGGCGACCAAGCGTATCAAGGAAATCCGTCCGGACTTGCCAGTCATCGCCCACACCGCTCACGCCATGCGAAGGGATTTGGAGGAGGCCCGGAATGCAGGGTGCTCGGATTGCTTGGTGAAGCCCATCAGCATCGATCGCTTCAAGCTCTTGCTCGCTCGCTACGTGTAAGGCGGGGCGAGCGGAAAACCTTCGGGCTTGACCTTAAGGAGGTCGCGGGCCTAGTTTCAGTTCCAATGTCAATCGCATCGAACTACTCGTTTTGGTTTTATTACTTCTGGAATTTCCAGGGGCGTGATTGACGTATCTAAATAGAACCGAGTAAATCCGCAGAAAAGCCCTGGTATTCCACGTGAATCCCAGGGCTTTTTGCGTTTCTCGACTCAGGCCTTCCTTTGAAACCGATACAACTCCCTGACAGCAAAATGAACGCGACACTCCTACCAGAAATACAAGCAGACACCGAGGCGCAGCCCGAGGCGGACCATGGAATCGAGCTAAAGCCGATTCCCTCTCCGTCTAAGGTTCGCCGCGATATCCCCCTTTCGCCCGCGGGCCAGGAAACGGTGGCCAAGGCCAGGCGTGAGATCTCCGCCATCCTCTCGGGCGAGGACGCGGAGCGACTTTTGGTCGTATGCGGACCTTGCTCCATCGATGACGTCAATGCTGCCCACGTGTACGCGGAGCGCCTGCGCCGGCTTGCCGATACCGTAAGCGACAAGCTGCTCGTAGTGATGCGGACCTACTTCGAAAAGCCGCGCAGCGTCGTCGGCTGGAAGGGCTTGCTCTACGATCCGTTGAGCGGAGACGAGAGCAGTCCCATGGCGGGAATCAACATCGCGCGTCGCTTCGCGACCCGGGTAAACGAATTGGGACTGCCATGCGCCACTGAGTTCCTGAACCCGCTTTTAGCCCTGTACCTTGAGGATTGCATGTCCTACGGCTCCATCGGTTCTCGCACGGTCGAGAGCCAAATCCACCGGGAGCTGGCCAGCCGACTGCCTTTGCCGATGGGGATGAAGAATGGAATGGACGGGACGCTTTCCTCTGCAGCCAACGGGATGCTGTCCGCCCGGCAAGCCCACAGCTTCTTCGGGCAAAGTCTCGAGGGGGAGGTCTGTTTGGTGGAAACGCGAGGCAACCGCTATACGCACCTGATCTTGCGAGGCGGATCGAGCGGGACGAACTTCGACGAGCAAAGCGTGGCCGCTGCGGTAGAGGCGGGGCGACAGCAAGGCTTGGCCCGGCCGGTGGTGGTCGACTGTTCGCATGGAAACTCCCAGAAGGACCACCGCAAGCAGCGCTTAGTAATCGAAGAAATCTCGCGGCAGCTTCGCCAAGGGCAGAGCGGGATCGCGGGAGTCATGCTCGAGAGCTACCTGACCGAGGGCAGGCAGGATGTGGGTAGAGGGGAGACCCGCCGTTTCGGCCAGTCTATTACGGATGCTTGTATTGGCTGGAAGGATACTGAATACCTGATTCAGACCCTTGCCGAAACCCTGTGAGTAGGTTCCACAGCCCCGTTGGTGGAAGTTCACCAAGGGGTTCCTCGTGGAAAGGTGCCTAGCCTTTTCCAGAAAGTTCCCCAGACGATTGCCGGAGAACCCATCAAGTTGGAGCTGGGATATACAGAAACAGCCGTCGCGGCCCGTAACGCTGGGCATGCAACGCAGGATCAACCAATTCTTTTTCCAAACCCAAACGCTGTCTCGCACGGTCGCGTTTCTGGCGGTTTTCGCTTTCGGGGCGATCGCTCACGCCGAGGACGTGGTCCTAAGCTGGAGCGACAATTCCGACAACGAGGATGGCTTCAATATAGAGCGAGCCATCGGCGACGGCGAATTCGAAGCGCTTGCCCAGGTCGGGGCAGACGTCGAGTCCTACACGGACACGACGGCTGAACGAGGCGTCGACTACAAGTACCGCGTCAACGCCTTCAACGCCTTCGGCTATTCCGGCTACACCAACGTGGCGGCGCATTACATCAACGTTCCTCCCGTTCTCACGGCCCTTGATGACGTGACGGTTGAGGAAAACGAGACTTCCGGTTCGCTGTCCTTTACGGTGAGCGACTTCGAGACGGACGGCGCCGCGCTGAGCGTGAAGCTGAGCAGCAGCAATCCGGACCTGCTCGACCCTGCGGACGTGGTCTTAGGGGGAAGCGGAGCCAACAGGACTTTCACCCTTACGCCGAAGTTGAATACCTCCGGCCAAAGCACCATCACGGTCACGGTTTCGGACGGCGAGGATTCCAGCAGCGTAGACTTCCTCTTCGCGGTCAACGCCTTCGTGTTCCCCACGCTGGAACTTGCCCTGGACTCGATCGCCTCCACCCCGAGAGCCGGGGAAGCCTTCGTGGTGCAAACTTCCGCCTCGGATACGTCTTCGATTACGTCGGTGAGCTACTGGATCGGCGAGGAACTGGTGGAGACGGTTAGCCAGGCTCCGTACGAGGCTACTTTCGCTATTTCCGAGGCGGGCAGCTATACGCTTTCGGCGGTCGCTGCGATCGACGGACGCGAGCAAACGGTGTTGGTCGACCAGCAAGTGCTGGTAGGAGCGGCTCCGGTGGATGCTAGTATCGTAGAGAATCTCGCGACCCTTTCGGTCGAGGAATCGAACGAGGGAGGGTCCGCAAGCTACGACCTTGCCAGCGATACTTTCACTCTTGAGGACGAAAACGGAGCGATCGGCGGGAGCTCCGATTCGCACCGCTACTATTACCTGCGAGCCTCCGGCGACGTATCGGTGGAAGCCCAGCTTTCCTCCCTCGAATCTGCGGACGGCAGCACGGTGGCTGGCCTGATGGTGAGATCGGCGCTCTACGGCAAGTCGCCGCAAGCGTCGCTGCTGTTCGACGGAAATTCGAGCTTGAGCGTTCGTACCCGCTCTAGCAGGGGCGGGGCCACCGCGGCCCGTTCCGTAGGAGCAAGCCCGTCGGCAACGCCATGGCTCAAAATCGAGAGGTCAGGAACGACGATACGCTATTACACCAAGGCCAACGCCGGCGACGCCTGGACCCAGGCAGGAAGCGATACCTTGGACTTGGGAGATGACGTCTTCCTCGGGTTCGCGCTGGCCGGGGGCAATGCGGACGGAATCGTGGCTGCGGATTTTGCCAAGGCCGATTTCGACGGAGCGATCGTGGCCATGGGCGAAGACGCCGTGAAGCCGGGAATCCCGAGCGGCCTGCTTATTTCCAGCTTGCTGGATTAATCGAAAGAAGAAGTGAAGGGAGCGATCTTTGCCGCGAGGCGAGGTCGCTCTCTTTGTTTTTAGGGAGCAAACGCGGCCGAAGCTTGTCGAGGGGGCGTTAAATCCCCGATTCTAGACTTTCAACGCTATGAAAAAACTAATCTGCCTAACCTTCGTTTCCCTCCTCCTCAGCGGCACCGCGGCCTTCGCGGCTAAAAAGAAGGTGCTCGACGCCAAGATCAACCAGGCGATCGAGGACTTTTACGAGCACACCAGCGCCGGCAAGGAGCTGGCGGAGGACGCGGCCGGGATGTTGGTCTTTCCCACGGTTGGCAAAGCGGGCCTCGGGATAGGCGGCGAATACGGGGAAGGGGCCTTGTTCGTAAACGGCAAGCGGGTCGACTACTACAGCACTGCCAGCGCGTCCATTGGCTTCCAGATCGGAGTGCAGAGCCGCTCCCAAATCATCCTTTTCCTAGAAAAGTCCGCCCTTGAGAAATTTCGCAACAGCGAGGGTTGGGAGGTCGGCGTCGACGGCAGCGTGGCCATCGCCAACATCGGTGCCGGCGGCGAAATCGACTCCAAGACCCTCAACGAACCGGTGGTCGCCTTCGTCTTCGGGAACAAGGGCCTGATGTACAACCTTTCGTTGGAAGGCTCCAAGATCACGAAGATCGTCAAGGAGTAAGCGAAGCTGCCCATCTCCCACGCTGCTAGGAAAGCGCTTCTAGCAGTCTTAGGGGAAGGTCCGAGAATTGGTCCCGGTAGAGGATCTGCAGCCCTAGGGTTTCGCCGTTTTCGAGCGTGATGGGAACGGTGAGGACGGGACAGCGAGCGAGGCTGGCGGGTGCGGTGATGGCGAGCAGCTCGTTGCGAAACGCGTCGGTGTGTTCGGCGGCCCTGATCGCGGGGGACTGGGTGGCTGGGAGAACGATGAAGTCGTAGGCCTCGAAGCACGCGGCGAAGAATGCCTTGATGCCTTGTTCGATGCCGCTGGCTTTTTCGATTTGCGCCTCGCTCCAGTGCCGAGCCCGGTCGAAGCGTTGCCAGACCACGGGGTCGTAGCGATCGCGGTAGGCGTCGAGCCAGTCTTTTTGGACCTGGTAGGCGTCGATGCTTTGGAGAACGGCGTAGCTGAAGGGATTTTCGGCGCTGGCCTTGCGGTAGGCTTGCAGGGCGTCGTCCTGCGTTTCCGTATCCAGCTTTCGGATCGTATCCATGCTGCGGCTACGGAATTGCGGGGAAAGGTTCGGGATGGCGTCGAAGAGGTTCAGGCCTCTGGGCTTTTCTCGGGCCGCCGCTTGCAGAGGGACGAGGGCGCGGATCGCGGTTTGCATGTCCTCGGAGTTCGCGGTCATCCAGCCGGCAGTGTCGAAGTCGGGAGCGAGAGGGAAACAGCCATTGCGGGACCAGGAGTTGGGGGAGAAGCGCAGGCCGTAGAGGCCGCACCAGGCTGCGGGGACCCGAATGGAGCCCGCGGTGTCGGTGCCGGTGGCGAGCGGGGCGATGCCGCTGCGAACTGCCCAAGCCGAGCCGCTGCTCGAACCCCCGCTGAGCCGATCCGGAAAGACGGGGTGAGGGCAATCGCCGAAGCTGCGGTTTTCTCCCGAGAGCCCGTAGGCGAACTCGTTCAAGTGGGTCTTGCCGGCAAAGACGGCGCCCTCGGATCGCAGGGCTTGGGAGAGTTCCGCTTCCTCGCTGGGAGCGGGACGCACTTCAGGGAGGAAGCTGGAGGAGGCGGTGGTCGGGTAGCCGGGAAAGTCGTAGAGGTCCTTCAGCAGGTAGGGCGCGCCCGCGAGGGGCTTGTCGGCGTGGCTGCGGGCTTCTTCGAAGCTGTGGAGCAGCTCGTCCTGGGAAGGAAGGGCGGCGAAGACGCGTCGCTGCGTGTCGCGGGGGATGGTTTCGATTTGCTGGAAGTAGAAGCGGGCCGCAGCGGCGGGAGATTCGAGAACGAGCTCTTTCCACTCGCGAATGGTTTTCGTCTTAGAAGGCATCGGCTCCCCTCATCTTAGAATTGGCGGACGGAGGCAAGCGCTCGCTTGGCTTTTGGCTAAGTGGGCCGCTTCGGCGAAGCCCATAGCGCGTTTTTCGTTTAGTTAGTCGTACTGTGTGATGAGGGAAACGCGGCGTGCCCGGCGGTCCCGCCCTACCTTATGCGAATGATCAAACGAAAATGCTCTAGTCGGAGTCGTCCGCGCAGCAGCTATCGCAGGAGGCGGTAAAGCAGTCGTCGCAGAGCGGCAGGTTGCTGTTCTTTGGCAAGGGGGCTTGGCAAGCCTCGCAGCGGCGGGTGCCTTGTTTTTCTTCTGAAGTCATGGGATACAAAAAAAGCCGCTCCCGCTTTTAGGCGAGAACGGCTTTTTGAAAGAGTCGATTAGCGTTCGAAGTGGTTGCGGCGCTTTTCCACTACGCGGGACATCTGTAGTTGTTGGCCTGATACCCACGCTTTCTTGAGCATCTTGAGCACTTCCTTGGGCATGCCCTTGGGAAGGTCGACGGTGCTGTAGTCGTCGTAGATTTCGATGCGGCCGATGTACTTGGCTTCGAGTCCGGCTTCGTTGGCGATGGCGCCGACGATGTTGCCGGGCTTGACCTGGTGGTTGTGGCCAACCTCTACGCGGTAGCGCTCGATATCGGCTTCGGGAGGCGGCACGTCGGCGCGGCGTTCCGGACGTTCGGCCCGCTCGGGGCGTCCCCGTGGGGAGTCGAAGTCGCGGTCGCGGCTAGGGCGTTCGCGGCGTGGTCCACGGTCGCGGTCGAAATCCCGGTCGCCGCGGGGACCGCGAGATTCGCGCGGCTCGCGTTCGAAGGAAGCGGAACTGGAAGCGCTCGAGGGCAGAGACTTGCCGGCTTGCAGCATCTTGAGAAGAGCGGCGGCTAGGGTTTCGGCATCGGTTTCGAGGTTGGCCAAGGCGTCGGTGACGGAGGTGCGCTCGCGGTTGATCTTTCCTTCCTCGATGATTTCTCCGATTTGCTTTTCCAGCTTGGTTTGGCGGATTTGGGCGATGAGCTCGCGGGAAGGAGGCGGCATCGGCTGCATTTGCTGGCGGGTGCTGTCCTCGATGTTGCGGAGCTTGCGGAAGTCGCGGCGGGTAAGCAGGAGAATCGCTTCGCCGCTGCGTCCGGCACGTCCGGCGCGTCCGATACGGTGGATATAAGGTTCGGCGTCGTCCGGTATGTCGAAATTGAATACGTGGGAGATGCGGTCCACGTCGAGGCCGCGAGCGGCGACGTCTGTGGCGACGAGGATGTCGATCTTGCCTTCCTTGAGCAGGGAGACGGCCTTTTCGCGCTTGCCTTGGGAGATGTCGCCATGGATGGCCTCCACGGAGTGCCCGGAGGCTGCAAGCTCGTCGGCGATCTCGCTGGCGGCGGATTTCGTGCGAGTGAAGACGATGGCGGCGTCGCGTTCTTCGGTTTCGAGCAAGTTGCCGAGAACTTCGATCTTGTGGCGCATGCCGTTGCACTTGATGAAGCGCTGGCGAACGGTGGATACGGTTGCGGTGCTGGCCTTGATGGCGACCGTGACCGGCTCCTTGAGCTGCTTCTTGGCGATGGCAGCGATACGCGGCGGCATGGTGGCCGAGAAGAGGGCGGTTTGACGTTCGGCGGGCGTGTGCTCGAGGATCCACTCCACGTCTTCGATGAAGCCCATGCGCAGCATTTCGTCGGCTTCGTCCAGGATGACGTGAGAGATGCGGGAGAGGTCGAGGCTGCCGCGTCGGATGTGGTCCATGATGCGGCCTGGTGTGCCTACCACGATGGCAGGCTTGCGCTCGAGGGCCCGGAATTGGCGGGTGAAGTCGGTGCCGCCGTAGATCGCGGTCACGCCGAGCTTCTTGAGGTTGCGTCCGTAGTTGGAGATCGCCTCGGATACTTGGAGGGCGAGCTCGCGGGTCGGGGCTAGGATAATGGCCTTGGGGCCTTCGTCCTTAGCGTCGAGCATGGAAAGCAGCGGAAGGGCGAAGGCAGCGGTCTTGCCGGTGCCTGTCTGCGCTTGGCCGATGAGGTCGCGTCCGGAGAGGACGACGGGTATGGCCTTCGCCTGGATAGGCGATGGAGATTCGTAACCGATTTCGACGAGGGCGTCTTGTACCGGTTGGCTTAGAGATAGATCCGCAAAGCGGACAGAGTTTTTCTGTTCGATTTCTTGTTCAGACATGGTCTGCATTTGGCTAATTGACCGAAACGGCAAACGCGTCGTGCGTTGCCCAAAACGATCTGATTATAAGCCGGCAGCCTTAAATTGTCCCAACAAGTAGCCCCAGCTCACGATATGAAGCTAGCGGGTGATGACAGCCGAAACGGAAACCGCAAGGTTTATTTTTAGGTTGGCTTGTGGCGAACGATGGGCCTTTTGGTTCGGCGATGAGCTTTGACTACGAGGAATTGGACTACCAGCCGACTGAATTGGGCGACTTGATGCTGCGGCGGCGTCGCCTGCCGCAATTGGGCGATCTGGATATTTTCGAAGTGAAGCTTGGCGAATATTTTCTGATGTCTTCCCTGTATCACGAAGCGGAGTGGCAGCTTTCCAAGCTGGGGCTGGCCGCGACCGAAGGGGAGGACTTGGATGTCGTAGTGGGCGGACTCGGACTGGGTTATACGGCGGTTTCGGCCCTGGAGGACAAGCGCTTGAAGTCCCTGGTGGTGGTCGACTACCTGAAGCCTGTTATAGAATGGCACCAGAAGGGCTTGGTGCCGATGGGCGAGATCCTGAACTTGGACGAGCGTTGCCGCTTGGTCCATGGCGACTTCTTTGGATTGTCGCGGGATGTGACGAAGAGCTTCGATCCGTTGTATCCAGAAAAGAAGCACGACGCCATACTGCTGGACATCGACCATACGCCGACCAACGTGCTGCACCAGACCAATACGCGCTTCTATACGGAGGAAGGCTTGCGCGAGATGGCGACCCGCCTGAAGCCGCGCGGCGTTTTTGCGCTCTGGGCGGATGGCGAGCCGGAGGGCGACTTCACCGCACACCTCGGGAAGGTTTTCGGCGAGGTGGAAGCGCATAAGGTGGTTTTTGCGAATCCCGTGACCAATGGGGAATCTTGCGGGGCGGTTTACGTCGCCAAGCTCGTTTAGCATGAAAGGCTTGCTGAATCTTTGCGTGCGGGGCGTGCGAGCGAACCTCGTTCCCGGTCTGGTCCTGCAGGCGATCGCCTGCGTGGTGGTGGGAGTCTATTACCTGTTGCCCGAGGCCCGCGGAGCGTACGACTGGATCGGGGAAGTGAAGGTGGAGTACGGGTACTGGTACTCGGCGATCACTACGGGAGTCTTTGGCGGGCTGGTGCCGTTTCTCTACCTGGCTGCGGTGGGAAAGGTGGAGCGATCGGACTTCTGGGCGGTGGGACTGTTCTTTCTGGGAGCTTGGAGCTGGAAGGGTCTCGAGATCGATTTCCTGTATCGCATGCAGGCCTTGATGTTCGGGAGCGGCAACGAGACCGGAACGGTTTTGAAGAAGGTGCTTTTCGACCAGTTCGCCTTTTGTCCGATTTGGTCGGCCCCAGCCACGGCGTTGCTGTATCGCTGGAAGGATTGCGGCTTTTCGTGGCGGCGTTTCAAGCGCGAGCTGGATCGGGACTTTTTCTTTATGGAGATTCCGGCGGTGCTGGTATCGATCTGGGTGGTTTGGATTCCGGGCACGGCCTTCATTTATTCGATGCCGAGCGCCTTGCAGCTGCCGCTGTTTCAGTTGGTGCTTTGTTTCTTCGTGCTGCTCGTGAGCGTGATCGGGAAGAAGCGCGTGGAGCAGGCCGCCTAGTTGGGCGAAGATTTTAGTTGTTGGAATGGGCTCCGCTCGTAGCTTGGGCCCATGTCTGAAGAGTCAATCAACGAGCGGCGCGAAGTCGCTCTCCGGGGAGAGTTCGTGGAGCTGAACAAGCTGTTGAAGTTCGAGAACGTGGTGATGAGCGGCGGCGAAGCGAAGCAGCTGATCAGCTCCGGGCTGGTGCGGGTAGACGGCGAGGTTGAAGAGCGCGTCCGGCGGAAGTTGGTCGCTGGCAATCGCGTGCAGGTCGCCGATTTGGAAATCCAAGTAGTCGCGAAGCCGCAGTGAGTTTCCAGCCTCCAGGTTATTGTCCGAACTGCGGCGAGTACGTGGACAAGGGCGCCGTTGCCTGCGATAGCTGCGGCAGTTGCTCCGAGACGGGCTGGAACGAGGACTCGTTGTACGACGGACTCGAGCTTCCGGAGGAGGAGTCGCTTGGCCCCAGACGCGAGAATCGCGTTCTCGGGACGATCGTCACTCTCGGGCTACTGGCTTTGCTCGTATATGTATTCGTTTTGCGGTGACGAGTCTTGCATGGCCATGATCCGCACGAAGTAAGGCGAGGCCCCGCGAGCGACATCGATCTGGTATTCGTCCTGTCCTAGGTCTGTCACTACGGATTCGATGGCCATCCAGTCCTGGCTCGCCAGGGTGCTCGAGGATTGGGCCACTAGATCATTCACTGAACCCGTGTAGCGAACGCGCATGCGAAGCGTATCCGTGCCGATGAGGTCGACGCCAAGCATTTCGACCGTGTCGAGCTCTTCGGCAACCACGGCGAAATAGTCGATTTTTACGCTTTCGCCAGCCGTGACTGCGAAGGCGATGGTTTGGGTCGCGTAACCTGTTTTGCTGAAGGTTACGCTGTAGGCTCCATCGCCGGGCAGGGGAAGGGCGTAGGCTCCCTCGCTGGAACTGTCGGTGTAGAACAGGGCTCCATCGACCTCGACGCGAACGTCGCCGAGTCCCTCGTCGATATCGTAGAAGCTGTCGGAGTCGGCGTCGAGGATGGTCACGCCGACGAGGAAGGGAGAGTCGAAGCCGCTGCGGACTCCCATATTTTGGGTGACGAGCATGGGGCCCACGCCCTCGTTGGTTCCGTGAATGATCCCGACGCCGATTTCGCGGTGGTCCGGTTCGTGGATGTTGTTGCGGTGTCCCGGAGGGTCCTGCATTCCGCCCACGCTTTGGCGGGTGCTACCGCTGGTGCCCCAATCGATGTTGAAGCCGGCGTGCATGTGCTCGTAGGACTTCGCGAAGGCGTAGACGTTTTCGCCGACCGAGCCGACGAAGCCGTTTTTCGTCGCTCGCTGGCCCGGGCCGTCCTCTGGAGAATAGGGGTCCGGGGGCGAGGAGGAGGATTCGTGACCTTGGAATGCGTTGTCGAGCATGTCGAAGCTGTGCAGGCGCGTGGCAGCGGTCAGGCGGCGGTTGATGGCGAGCGGCCGGGTGGTTCGCTGCAAAGTCGCGAATTGCTGCTCCATCAAGTCCAGGTCGACGCCGAAGGATTGAATGGCGCTCAAGACGAATGAATCCGTGCTGTTTCGCAGTCGGGTGGCTTCGGCTACGGCGTCCGCTCGGGCTCGGTTGATCATCTCGACGATCAGAATTTCGTCGGCCGCGGGATCGCCAACTTCCAGGTAGGGTTCGGTCGCCAGCTCGGTTCCGACCTGTATGTTGTCGATGACCCAGCCGTATTGGGATTGGGTGAAGGCTGACCCGCCCGTGAAATCGTAGAAGAAGCGGATGGTTACGGTTTGTCCCACGAAGGCGGCTAGGTCCAGGGTGACGAGCTCGAAGCCACCTTGGGTCGGGGCCGATCCGGTGCTGTTGCCCGCGAGCGACCAAATTTCGGTGGGCGTGCCGTTGGCCACGATCTGCACCCGTGCTACTTGGCTGGGGGTCGCGTAGCCGAGCTGGCTTTGGAAGAAGAGCTTGGTGCCGCTTTGCACGGTGATGGTCGGCGAGAGGCTTACGGAAATGTCGTTGAAACCGACGTTGGCGAGGCGAAACGCGAAATCGCCTTGGGCCACCGTTTCGGACTGCAGCAAGTCGTAGGGATTGCTCTGGCTTTGCTGGATGACGATTTCGTCGGTCGATTCCGCCTTTTCGATCCAGGTCGTGACGGGGCCGCTGGTGGCCGAAAGCCGGTAAAGAGGCTCGGGTTGCCAAGGCTCTGGCATGTCGGGCCCGTAGTATTCGGGGTCGTAGTGAGGCAGCCCGGGAGCCGGAATCGCCGGTGGTATTTCCTGCTCAGCGTTCGCTTGCCGAGCGGCGAGGAGAGTGGTGGCGAGGAGAAGGGACGCGGTGAGCAAACGATTCATGGGCGGAATAGGGTTAGACACGTCAAAAATCGGGCCAGCTTTAGCGCTCGTTAAGTGCCTTTGACGCGCGGAGCTGCGGTGACGGTTGATGGGCGAGCGGCTTCGGGGCGCGTGTGGGCGGATGCTGCGGCGCCGCGACGGATAGAACTTAGCTTTTTTGGAAGCGTTTACAACGATCAAACGAAGCCGCTGGCGAAGGGCGGCGAGAATTAGCTTTTTCGCGCCTCTGCTTTCGGTAGGGTGGCTCGAATGTTGGCTGACGAGCAAAAGACGAAACAAACGTTCCGCTGGGATTGCGTACGGGGAGGCTTGTCGGGAATTGTGGAGACCGGCTATGGCGGCTTCGCCTTGATCGTGGCGATCGGGGTTTTCCAGGCGCCGGATACGGTGAAAGGCATCATCGCGGCGGCGGGACCGCTGGGCTTGCTGTGCAATCCGGTGAGCTTGAGCCTCTTTTCCCGGATGGGGTACACCGCCAGCCAACTGACGGCTTGGATTTCCTATGCGGCAGGGCTTTCGCTGTTGCTCGCCAGCTTTGCCGACACGCTTCTCGGATTCCTGATTCCAGCTTGTTTCGCCTTTGCCTTGGCCGCTCAGTCCATGCCCTTGCTGGTGCAGATCTGGACCTACAACTACCCGTCTAACAAGCGCGGCGCCTACCTGTCGATCAGCATGATGGTGAACGTGGCGGCCGCCTTCGGCTTCAGTGTAGTGGGAGGCTGGATACTGGACGACGATATTCATTTCTATCGCTGGGTCTTCGTGGTGATAGCCCTTGCCTACCTTTTGACCGGCGTAGCCGTTTCGCGGATACCGTCGAGCTGCGTACAGAAAGGGGCGGCCCAAAATCCGTTGCGCAATTTGGGGTACGCGGTGGAGGACAAGAAGTTCGGGGTGCTGCTGATCAGTTGGATGTTTCTCGGATTCGGGAACCTGATGGTGCTGCCGCTGCGGGTGGAGTACCTGCTGCAGCCCGAGTACGGCATCGTGGCGAGCAAGCTGACGGTGATGATGGTCACGATCGGGATCCCTGCTGCCTTCCGCTTTTTGACCTCTCGCGTGTGGGGCTACCTGTTCGACCATTTGGACTTCATGCTCCTGCGCATCGTCCTGAATGCGATGATCATGCTATCGATCATCCTGTTTCTGACCACGTCGAACATGTGGGTGATCTACAGTTCCGCGGCCGTGCTGGGTACCGCGATGGCGGGGGCGAACATTTCCTGGAGCCTTTGGGTGACCAAGTTCGCGAAACCCGAGCGAGCCTCTTCGTACATGAGCGTGCACACCTTTACCACGGGGATTCGAGGCATTTTGGCTCCCTTCCTAGGCTTCTACCTGATCTCCGGTATGGGCGCGACGAATACGGCGATCATTGGCTCGTCCTTGGTGCTGGTTTCGATCCTGATCGTGTCGACGATGTACGTGAGCTTGCGTCGCAGCGGTCGGCCCGTGCAGGCCTAGGGACGCAAAAAAGCGCCTCCCTTCGGGAAGGCGCTGGAAAGTGATTGCTCGAGCGAGCGTTGGCTTAGCTCTTGAACTTGAAGGGGACGTTGATCTTGCAGGAGATCGCGGAACCGCCCTTTTTGGCTGGGTTGAAGCGCCATTGCTTAACGGCGTCGAGGACCTCGGAGTCGAGGGCTGCGTCGGTCGACTTGCTGATTTCGGCGCCCACGACGAATCCCTTTTCATCGATGTTGATGGTGGCCATTACCATGCCCTCTAGCTTCTTCGGGTTGTTAGGGGCTACGCTCTTCTTGACGGATGGCTGCTCGTCCCAATCGTTGGCGTTGAGAGCTGGGAGCAGGGTGAAGGCTAGCGCGGCAAGCAAGAAGGCGTTTATCGCAGTCTTAAATTTCTTCATGGTAGTTGATTTGCTGTTAATTTTGGGATGATGGGATTTTTCGAAGACCAGGTGTGAGCCCGGCGATGGGATAAAAAAACGGCCGCTTTTACGGTTTCCGTAGCGAAAACGTCTCAAATCCATCGAAATAATGAGGAATACCCCTCGTTTTTTCCAAAAATCATTCATTCACCCCAGGCTATGGGTAGCGGCCTCTATCACCCTTATGCGCAAGGCTCTCTAAGCACGTACATCTAGCTCCGAACCCTAACTTGCGAATCCGGAAACTCAGGCCTAGTTTGGGGGATGCTTATCGGCGTCGTTAGAGAGAGGAAGACTGAGGAAAACCGGGTGGCCCTGACGCCCGCTGGCGTGGAAGCGCTGGTCGCGGCGGGGCATCGGGTACTGGTGGAGGAGGCGGCTGGCGAAGCGAGCGGTTTCAGCGGCACCGACTACGAAGCAGCGGGGGCCCAAGTGCTCGACGGCGCGAAGGTTTGGGCCGAGAGCGAGCTGCTCACCAAGGTGAAGGAGCCGGTGCCGGAAGAGTACGGGTCGATGCGGCGAGGCCAAATTGTCTTCGCCTATTTCCATTTCGCCGCTTCCCAGGAACTGACCGAGGCGGTGCGGGATTCCGGATGCGTCGCCATCGCCTACGAGACCATCCAGGAACGCGATGGAAGCTTGCCGCTGTTGACGCCGATGAGCGAGGTGGCGGGCCGGATGGCGATCCAGCAGGCGGCGAAGTACCTCGAGCGGGAGCATGGCGGACGGGGCGTGCTGCTTGGCGGCGTGCCAGGGGTGGCTCCTGCCGACGTGGTGGTGATCGGGGCCGGAGTGGTCGGTACCAATGCGGCGAAGATGGCCGCAGGCTTGGGGGCTCGGGTTTCCATATTGGACGTGAACCTGCAGAAGCTGCGCTACTTGTCGGACGTGCTGCCGCCCAACGTGGTTACCTTGATGTCGAACCCGGTAACCATTCGCGAAGCCTTGCGGGAGGCGGACGTGGTGGTTTCGAGCGTTTTGATCCCGGGGGCGAAGTCTCCCAAGCTCGTGAAGCGGGAGCACTTGGCCTTGATGAAGAAGGGAGCGGTGATCGTGGACGTGGCTATCGACCAAGGCGGTTCGACCGAGACCTCTCGCCCGACCAACCACGTCAACCCGATCTACGAGGTGGACGGGATCGTGCACTATTGCGTGACCAACATGCCGGGGGCCATGCCGATGACCTCGACCTTGGCCCTGACGAACGCGACCTTGCCGTTCATGCTGCAGATTGCGGGCAAGGGCTGGCGCCAGGCCTGTCGGCGTTCCCCTGCCATTGCCAAGGGGGTAAACGTGGCGGAGGGGCGCATCGTCTACGCACCGGTGGCGGAAGCGTTCGGTCTGGAGTACCAGAAACTGGATACGCTGCTCCCTTAGAAGTGGGAGGCTGCAAGTCGCTGCTTTTGCGGATTTTGGGCGTGAGTATTCCCTGCCGGATGCAAGGATGGGCGCGATGAAGATTCTCAGGGCGTTCGTGTTGTCCGCGGCAGCGGTGTTTTTCCTGGCCTGTTCGGCTCAATCGGCAAGGGAGAAGACGGCGCCGCCGCTCAAGGTCGCGGACAAGACTCGGGTCGCCATACCGAAGTCTGGGCTGGGGAAGGAGTACATGTTTTCGACCTCCCTGATTCCGCAATCGATCGCGGCCACGAGCAAGGGCATGCTGGGGCGGGTGGTCTTCTTCGAGCTTTTCGAGGACGGGCTGGACATGTACGAGACGACGCAGGGGCAAGTGGTGACGGAGGACCTCCCGGCGCGGCGCCTGTTGGCGACGTTTCCGGTGGTGGATCAATCCGGCGGCGATATCGTGATCGACTTCAACGCGGGGATGCGTCGCTTGGCCTACGGGAATTGGTACAGCATGGACGCCTTGTACGATGCCCGGCTTTTCGAGCGCAGCGCGGAATTGCCGCAAGCCAGAGTGTTCGAGGTGGTATCGGAAAAAGGGATACTCGTCATCCGTCAAGCGGTGCAGGCGAGAAGCCGCGTCAACGATCCTGACTTGGAAACCCGGTACGAGATCCGCTATTTTTTCGAGCCCTACCAGAGCAGCGATTTCGAGGCCAAGGAGCTGAGCGAAGAGGAGCACCGTTACCTGCGGTTCTTCGAGACGGCCAATTTGCTGGAGCTCGAGACGGGGCGGATGTCCCGCAAGCTGAGCCGTTTCGACGCGAGCGAGCCGATCGTATTTCACTACAGCGCCAATACGCCGGAGCACTTGCAGGAGGCAGTCAGGGAAGGGATTCTCTATTGGAACAAGGCTTTCGGCAAGGAGGTGGTGGAAGCCCGCAGGGCGCCGGAGGGCGTGACCGCTCCGGACCCTAGCCTGAACATCATCCAATGGGTGCCTTGGGATTTGGCCGGATTCGCCTACGCGGACGCCTTGGTGGATCCGCTCACCGGGCAGATGCTGCGAGGGCAGGCTTACTTGACCAGCGCCTTTGACTTTCGCGGTACCGATCGGGCTCGTCGCTTGCTCAGGTCCCTGCGCTCGCTCGTGGACGATGCGGAGGAGGAAGGCGAAGACAAAGGCGAGGAGGAAGGGCGCTACGGCCTGCACCTCGGGCATGCCGGCTGTCGCCTCGATCCTATCGCCTACGCCAAGAAGCTGGCGGACGGGCTCGAGGAAATCCTGTCCGATCCGGAGCTTTCGGACGCGGCGGTTGAAAAGATCGCGGAGGCGTACGTGCGCGACGTGACTGCGCACGAGGTAGGGCACGTGCTCGGCTTGCGGCATAACTTCGCGGCTAGTCTGGACGCGAGCATTTCGCCCAAGGAGTTGCGCCAGTTTATGCAGGACTTTATCGGCGGCGAGGACCTCTCCCAGTACGAGGACATGAGAACGACTACTTCCGTGATGGAATACTCCATCTTTACCGGCTCGGTGTTCAGCGGCTGGAAGATCCAGCAGAGCGAGAAGGCGCTGGCCTACGACGAAGCCGCCATTCGTTTCGTTTACCTGGACGACAAGGGCATCAAGGATAAGAAGCTTCGCTTCGGTTCGGAAGAGGAGACCAAGGTGTACGCGGATGTCCTGAAAGGCGACTTCGGCTTGGATCCGATCGAGTCCAACTATCGTGAGCTTTCCGCGGCCGCCCGTTACTTGCCCAACGCGGTGATCGAGCGCTTCATCTCGGCTCGGGCTCCTATGGATCCGCGGGATCGCAAATCGCTGGAGGCGGTGGAATTGAATGTTGGCAGCTTCGCTCGACGCTTTTCCGAACCGGTCGAACGCATGCTAAAATGGTTCAACAAGGCGACCCGTTCCCTTGTGTTGGAGGGCGCCTTCGAATACGTCGGCGACATCAACGAGGAGGAGCGCTGGATGGCGCATTGGGAACGTCTGGAGAAGAGCCTGGAAGAGCTGGGTGGCGTGGACCAAGTGCTTTTCGCCCACCTGCCGGCTCGCATTAGCTTGAGGTCGAAGGACAAGCTCGAACGCGTGGAGAAGGCGCCAAAGCTCGATGCGGAGAAGCTCAAGGAGTCTCTCGTGGAGCTTTTGGATACGGATGCCTATGCGACCTTTATCGGACTCGACGGAGAATCCTACGCTTGGACCGAAGAGGAAAAGAAGGTCATCGTGGAGCGCAGTTCCACCTTGTTCGAGAAGCTGGAGGAGGCGGTATTGCTGCAAACGCTGAAGCTGTACGAAAACGCGCCGCGGGATCTGGGCCTGGCCGCCACGGGCAATCTTTCCGACGAGGATTCGGTGGCGACGCTCGAGAAGCGGATCATCGCCCTCGCGAAGTACGTTATCCTCAAGCGCGAGAAGCATTCCCGGATCAAGGGCAAGGTGGACAAGGCTTATGTGGAAGTTCCGGATTTTGAATACGCCTACGAGACGCGTCTTGCGGCGGCGAAAGCCTTGAATGACAAGACCGGTTCCTTCGAGGCCTGGTCCAAGGAAGCCAAGCAATCCCTGCATGCGGACCTGAAGGCGGCGGTGGAAGGCTCGCTCAATATCGGGCTCTTCAAGAACTTCGACGACAAGATGCTCTCTCGCTCCTTGAGGGAATGGTACCTGCAGCAGCAAAACATCCTTAAGCTGCTGCCGCCCGACCCCAAGCAGTAGCCCTAGGCGCTGAGTCTCCACTCGCGAAAAAGGTGGAGCTCGATTTGACTTCGCCCTAAAGTCCTACAAATGTAGGACATGAGAGAGAAGTCATTGAAAGGGGAGGACGAAGCGGCGGACATCAACATTTCGCCCTTGATCGACATGGTGTTCATCTTGCTGATCTTCTTCATCGTTACCACGGTCTTCGTGGACGAGAGCGGCCTAGGAATCGAAAGGCCGATCCCGTCGCCCGAGATCCCGGACCCGGAGACGGAGCCTTTCGTGTTGCGGGTATCGCGCGGTGGAGCGGTTTATCTGGGGGAGAAGGAAATCGGGATGGACGGGGTGCGCTACGCGGTGGCCAACGCCCGGAACGCCGGCGCCCTCGAGCCGGTAACCATCGAGGCCCACCCGGAAACGAAGGTTGGTTTCGTCGCCGAAATCCTGGGAATCTGTTCGCAGATGGAGGTGAAAAAGGTGGTGACGAAGACCACGGACGAAAAATCCGCCACCCCTTGAAACAGGGATGGCGGATCGGAAAAGGTTTTCGCTTTTGTCGTAGCGCTTACTTGGATACGTCGCGAGCGCGGCGCTGGGCGTAGGCGTCGCGGACGGATGAATACGGATCGATGGACGAACGTCGCATAGAGTCGTAGAGTTCCATGAGGGCTGGCATCTTGTTGGTGATTTCCAGCACCCGCAGGGAGAGGCGCAGGGTATCGTCGTCAACTTGGCTCCAGGGCGTCTTGAGCGGCTCTACGGCGTCGTCGGCGTAGTCGCCCACGACGTCGCGCAAGCTGGTCGGTCCCATGAAGGGAATGACGAGGTAGAAGCCGTGGCCCATGCCCCAGCGTCCGAAGGCTTGTCCGATGTCTTCGTTGGTGGTCTGCAGGTTCTCGTAGTTGTCGCTGGGGCGAAGCACGCCGCCGAGGCCGACGGTGGTGTTGAGAACGAACTTTCCGGTTTCCTTGGAGGCTTGGCCGAAGCGGCCTTGCAGGACATTGGAGACGAAGCGCGAGGGGAACTTGATGTTGACGAAGGCGTTGCTGATGCCGCGTTCCACGCGGTCCGGCATGATCTTGGCGTAGGTCCGGGCGAGCGGCTTAGCCAATTTCTTGTAGACGTCGTCGTTGAAGTGGAAGATCGCCCGGTTGAGAGGCTCGAGGGGATCGTTGATGGAGACGGTGGACTGCTCCTCGAAATCGTCGGCGAAGAGTTCGTCGAGATCGATTCCATCGTCCTGTGCGATCGCGAGGGAGCCGAGGGCGGTCGCGAGGGTGAGCGCGCTAGCGAAGCGTTGGAACTTCATAGGTCAGGTAGCGTGTTAGCTCTCCAGTTTGCGCTGAAGAACCTCGAGCAGGTCGGCAGCTGACTTCGTTTGGAAGTGTTCGTCGAACTGCTTGCGGTAGTTCGATACCATGCTGACGCCCTCGATGAGCACGTCGTAGACTTGCCAGCCGCGACCTTTCACGTTGGCCAGCCGGTAGCTGACGGATACGAAATTGCTCTTGTAGCGAACGCTGGTCACGATCTCGATCTTGTTGGAGCCGAGGTCCTCGGTCCTTACGATGGCGATATTCGGCTTGGGTCCGTTCTGCAGCTCCTTGGTGTAGGCGCGGATGAGCAGGTCCGAGATGAGGTTGGTGATCTCGGTTTGCTGCTTGTCGGAGAGCGCGTTCCAGTTTCTGCCTAGGGCGCGACGAATGATGATATCGAAGGAAAAGCGCTCGTTGAGGAGCGTCAGGATTTTTGTGCGTTTCGCTTCCGCGGGGATCGCTTGGTCGTCGGCGTGCAAGATATCGAGCACTTCGGCGATGGTCTCTTCGAGCATCCTTTCCGGCCGCGCCTCGGCGTGGAGGTGGGGAAGGCTGACGCTGGAGATGAAGAGTACAGCGAGGGAGCTGAGGAGGGTTTTAAGGTTCATCGTAGTTTGTAGTTTGTGTGGGAACGGTTGCCGTTCCCTCTTGACTGTAAGTAATTCTATTTCTCTTCGGTTACGGAACCGAAGGCGAAGCGACTGATGAGTCCTTCGATGTCGATGGCCGGTTCCGTGTCCACGATCGGGCCGGAGAGCTCCATGCTGATGCCTTCGATCTCGGTGCCGGGGTAGATGGAGATGTACTTGTCGCCGATCAGCCCGTTGGTCTTGATGGCGGCGGTGGCGTCGTCCCAGAGCTGGATGTCCTTGTCGATGAGGAGGGTGACCTCCGCCTTCAAGGTTTCGGCATTCAGGGTGATGGGGCCGACGGTGCCGATCTTGACGCCGGCGATGGTGATGTTGCTGCCGGAGCTCAGGCCGCCGATGTTGGAGAAGATCGCGGTTACGTTCTGGCTGTCGTTTCCGAAAAAGCGTCCGCCTCCGATTTGGATCGCCATGTAGACGATGGCGCTGATGCCTACGAGGACGAAGAGGCCAACTGAAAAGTCGATTTTCTTGCTGTTCATATTGCTAAAGGGAGTGAGGCTTAGACGGATGTAAGCTGTGGGTTGAGAAAGGGTTTCAGGTCTTCGGGCGGGTTGGCGAGCAGGTCTTCGGGGGAGCCCCAGTACTTGATCTGGCCAGCGTCGAGCCAGGCGATCTTGTCGGAGATTTCGAATACTTCCGGCACGTCGTGGCTGACCATGATGACGGTGAAGCCGAAACGCTTGCGGTAGCTGCGGATCATGTCGAAGACGCTGTACTTGCGCTGCGGGTCGAGTCCGGTGGTGGGTTCGTCGAAGAGGATGATTTCGGGATTGGTGATCAGGGCCCGGGCGAGGGCGACCCGCTTCTTCATGCCGCCGGAAATTTCGGCAGGATACTTTTTGCGGGCTGCGGTCAAGTCGAGCTGTCCAAGCAAATCGGATACGCGCTCTTCGATCTCCGCCTTCTTGGCCTTGCCCTTTTCGCGCAGCGGCAGGGCCACGTTTTCCTCGACCGTCATGGAGTCGAAGAGGGCGTTTTGCTGGAACATGTAGCTGCAAGGCGGAGCGCCCTTGGAGTCGCCGGAGCTGATGCTGCCGGCGTCGGGAGGAAGCAGCCCTGAAATGCACTTCAGCAGGACGGACTTTCCGGTGCCGCTCTTGCCGATTACGGTGGTGTGGCTGCCTAGCGGGATGTCCAGGTCGATGCCGCCCAGCACTACCTGTTCGCCAAAGGCCTTTTTGATGCCGCGGAGTCTTAGGGTGGTCGCTTCGCTCATTTCGCCATTTGGAAGGAGGTTATGAGGTAGTCGAACACCAGGATGGCGATGCTCGAGTAGACGACGGCGCGGGTGGTGGTCTGGGATACGCCGCGGGCTCCGGGGATGTCGGCCTTGCGGTGCGTGAAGTAGCCTTGGAAGGAGCAGATCAGGGTGGTGACCACTCCGAAGACGAGGGCCTTGACCAGACCGTTGAAGATGTTCTGCAGGCTGACGGCGTCGTAGATGCGGTTCCAGTAGGCGCCCGGATCGACTCCCAGCAGCTCGACCCCGGTCAGGTAGCCGCCGTAGATGCCGATGAGGTCGAAGAAGGTGGTCAGGATGGGGAAGGCCACG
This sequence comes from Pelagicoccus sp. SDUM812005, assembly GCF_031127875.1. GTDB lineage: Bacteria > Verrucomicrobiota > Verrucomicrobiia > Opitutales > Opitutaceae > Pelagicoccus. The sequence goes on from NZ_JARXIA010000016.1 coordinate 100,422, forward strand.
ATGGCGGCCCAGAGCCGGGGGGAGACGAGGAAGCCGATGGGGTTGATCTGCATGGTGTGCAGGGCGTCGATCTGCTCGGCGTTTCGCTGGATGCCGATTTCGGCCGAGAGGGCGCTGCCTGCCTGGCCGACGATCATGATCGCGGTGAAGACGGGACCGATCTCCAATATGATGGAAAGTGCGACCGCTTGCCCGAGCAGGCTCTCCGAGCTGAACTTGGTGAGCACGTAGTAGAGCTGCAGGCCGAGGACCAGTCCGGTGAAGAGGCCGACGATCAAGGTGATTGGCACGCAGCGGACTCCGATTTCGAAAAGGGAGCGGGTGAGCTTCTCGAGGATGTGCCGTTGTCCCGGCAGGGCGACGCTCGCCTTCGCGGAGAAACTTGCCAGTTCTCCCAGTTCGCTCACCAAGCGTATGCTCTGCCTTCCAATTTTGCTGATCATCTGATGTTCGCGATTCCGTCTTGTACGTTTGGCATGCCTCTTCGATTCGGTAAATTCGCTGAGGAGGCAACAAAAGGATTCCTCATGGACTGTCACCCACAAAGTTTGTGCAGAAAAGGTTACTTAAAAAATAGGCGCCGCTGCTCATCGGTTCGCTAGTATGCGCTACTCAGTGCCATCCGGCCAACCCTTACGAGAGATTCAGAACCCTAGGCTTTTGACTTCTGGCCACTCGTCGTGTTGACTGCTCACACTATGAAACGACTCTTCGTATCGATTTTGCTGCTGGCGCTGGCCGGACCTGTCGCCTCGCTTTTCGCGGGTGGCGAGCCGGAGCAGGGCGCCGTGCGGAAGCAATTTGGTCCCTTCGAAGCGCTCACCTTCAACGCCTCCATCCTTCGCGACGTCAAGTACGTTCCCGAAGAGAACAATGTCTACCTGCAGCTCTTTCCCGACCACAAGGAGAAGGAGCTCACCGTCAAGCTCTCCAACGACTACTTCGCAAGCTATCGCGAGTGGCATCACGGAGGCTACGAGCTGGTATCGCCGGCCAACCAAGGCAAGACGCCCTACGGTTGGACCGATCACGTGAACACCTCTGCCAACTACATCGAGTACTGGATGGATGGAGAGGTTTTTCTGCACCTGAAGCGCGTCAAGTAGTCCTCGGACTGCACCGCCGCAGGATTGCTGTCGCCTAAACCAAGGGGAAACAGGGAAACATGAGTCCAATCCGCAAACCAAACATGTCCTTTTTGAGCGGGGTTTCGCTCGCCAAGAGGAGCGACTACCAGACCTGGATGTTCGTGGCCGCCGGCTTGAGCCTGCTCTTCATCGCCGTCTACTCCGTCTTCAGCGTGGTCGAGACCATTATCGACGAACCGGAGCGCAGCGAGGAAGTCCGCCTGCCCAACTTCTCGGCCATCACCTCCACGCAGGAGCGCAAGCAAGCCTTCTTCGAATTCCTCGAGCCCTTCGTGGCGGAAGCGAACGGAGACATCCTGGAGGAACGGGCGGAAGTGCTGAAGCTGCAGGCTTACTTCGAGCGCAACCAGCGCCTGAACGGCAGCCGACTGGAGAGCTTCAACGAGCTGCGGGAAGCCTACAAGCTCGACCCCGTGGATGCGGCCAGCCCTGGCGCCTTCCGGGAACTGCTCGCGCGGGTCGATACCATTCCCACGTCCCTGGCCCTGGCTCAAGCGGCCATCGAGAGCGGTTGGGGAACCTCCCGCTTCGCCCGCCAGGGCAACAACCTTTTCGGGATGTGGTGCTACGAACCGGGCTGCGGCTTGGTGCCCAAGCGCCGCTCCGCCGGCAAGAAGCACGAGGTCACGGTCTACCGCAGCCCGCGCGAATCCTTCCTCGCCTACCTGCACAACCTGAACACCGGGGCCGCCTACGAGGCCTTGCGCGACATTCGGGCCGCCCACCGCGAAAACGGCGTGGAGCCGACCGGACGCGACCTGGCTCCCGGCTTGGTTCGCTACTCGCAAGAACGCTGGACCTACGTGGACAAGGTTCGCGGCATGATTTCCGCGAACCGCTTGGACGAGCGCTGAAGGGGGAATCGTAATCGTCCGATCGAGTGGCAGGCCAATCGGGCTTGCCCGGCGACGGACGGGTTCCTGAGCCGCTCGTCATCCATGGTGAAGCCCTTGCCGAGGTCTTCCTGCAGACGCGTCTTGGCCCAACGCCTGACCTGGGTGCCGCGTCTCGATTTTACCCGAAAGCCGGCTGCGAGAATTGCTTCGATATAGTCGTGATCGATTTCCCGGACGACCTCTCTTTCGCCCTCCACGCGAACGATCCGGGAATTCCGGATAGTTGCTTTTTCATCGAGCTCTTCCTCCTGATAGAGGTTCTTGAGGTGCTCATTGATTATACGAACGTCGCGATCTTAAAGCTCCGCCACCAAGGCCTGTGAGAGCCAGAGGTCTCGTTCTCGAAGCGACCCTCGACGCGCCATTTACCGTCCTCGGTGATTTAGAGGATGAACTCGCCTTTCAGCTCTTGGGGTATTTCGGAATCGACTGTCATTGAGAGATTAGGCGAAGGTGCAGATCCGCTCTAAGGAGTCGTGCTTCCAGATTACTGAATTCGGTGTATTGGAAACGAGAGGTTGTGTTAGAACTTCCAGCCAATTTCCCTAAGCATCTCCAAAAAGGAAATGCAGCGTATTTCTCGCTTTATACAAACATCGGGGATTTTTGGGTTGTTGAGGCTGCCCGATGCTCTTTCGCCGGTCACGACAGTTGCTTTGAGATGCTCAGCTGTCGCTATTACAAAAGGGTCGGCTTGGGATCTGTTTCGTTTCGTGTCTACAAGTCTTGGATACGTTGCTAGCAGTTCGAAGACGATTTCTTGGATTTCGCTTTCGATAGGGACAAGCATCTCTTTTCGGTCTTTTATCCATTCGTGAAGTCCATCTTCTTTCTTAGCTATTTCGATGTAGACTTCCTCACTCGAAATGATGGCTCCATTTGTAACGTGTTCTTCAAGCTTTGTCCAAAGAGAAGGGAATACGTCTTGAGGGTAGTCGCGAACCCAACCGTCCATCCAAGCGCTGGTATCGATACAATATTTCATCAGCGGCTGGATCCCGGTCCGACGGAAAGCTCCTGTCTAATATTAGCGAAGTGAGTTGGCTTTGTTCCGAGATAGTCACTTGCCGCGCTGGTCGATATCAATCGCCTATCGTAGGCATCGAACACCATTCGAGCAAAACCGCGGCCATCCCGCGAAAGCACTTTGACATGCTGTGGAATGGCTCCGCCCGTACCAGTTTTCACGTACCAGACTTTATTACCCCATGAATCACGCTTGTGGCGATAGGTTGACTGTTGAGACTTTCGAAGTGTGACCAGTCTCCGCAAGACCCCTTCGGGGCTGACTTTCACTCTCTGAGAGAGTAATCGTAGGGCGTTGTCGTCGCCATGGTTTGCCGCCGGATATTTTTCTGCTAACTTAAGAAAAGGAGTTTGAGGGAGTAGGGCAGCGGCAGCGAATGCGTTTGCAGCAATCTCGAGTTTTTGTTCCTCTGGTGACCGCATGCCCTCCATTCTGGAAGTCTGATGGCCAGCTGCATGCATGAGTACGTGAACGTATTCGTGGATTAGCGTGAACACTCGCCCGTGCGGTGCATCCTTGCTGTTGATCAGGATTATTGGGAAAGGTTGGTCTGGGATGCAGGTGCCTCTCATTTCTCTAAGAGGAGCGTCGCCTGTTTGGAAAACCAGTATGCCCTTTGCCTCGATGGCTGTACGCCAGGCAGCCAAGGCGGCATGGGGGCTCGGCCAGTTTATCTGGTTTTCCCAGCTTACGCCAAGGGAGTCGCGAATGTAGGCTCCGGCTTGTTCTTGATTCAGGTTCGGATGCAGCTGCTCCTCGATAGTATGGGGAGGGGTGCTCAGAATTTCGCTCAACTCGATTGCTGCGGCTCTTTGATAATAGGCTTTGCGAATGGCTTGAACGAGCTCCGGCGACTCCGTTCCCGGAGCTTCTCCCGGCAGACGGCGAAACTCTTTTTGAGGCGAAAAGTCTTTAGGAGGTTCAGGCAGGAAGAATACAGCAATTGGGCGTTTGTAGGCGGCCCCTAGTTTTCTGAGTTGCGGTATCGTCGGGCTACCATCGCCTTTTTCCCATGCCGAAAGCTGCTCTTCCGTTATTTTGGTCTTACGAGCCGCATCGCTCAGGTTCAGGCGGGCTGAGGTCCTTGCCCAAGCAAGAACTTCTGGTTTTACGGGTGCTGGAATGCGTTTGGGCATGGCTAGAGATCCGAAAGGCTGATTCTACTAACTTCAACGATTGAGAAAAGGCTTTGTCTTACAAGCATTTGACGATAGCTCCTCCGCTAGTTTTTCGGCTACGCGGATGCGGAGTTCTCCGGAGATGAGCTTTGGGAGGAGGGTGTCGCGGAGTTTGGTTTGGGTGGTGGCCGACTGCTTTTGGTTGCCTGGAACCTTGGTGACTATCGGCTCTGCTGCCTTTTCGAAAAGCTCGCTTGGCTCGATATCGTGCAGGGCGCCTTTGTGGGAGGGGGTGCTCTTTTCGACGTCGGAGAGGGCGGTGTCGGTGGTGATGTCGTCCTGCTTGGCCCGCTGGGTGATGATGGGGGACCAGCGGGAGATTTTGGGCAGATCGAAGTCTTTCTTCATGGCGTTGGCTTCGACCATCTCGAAGACTTTGGCGGTGGCTGCCTTCTTGGCGGCTTTGCGGGCAGATTTCTTAACGAGGGAGGATTGCGGCATGTGATCGGGAAAGAGGGATTTGCCCATCGGTCTGGGGCGGTCCTGATACGAGAGAGGGAAGGTTGCTTTACGTTTGGCTGCTCTAGGTAGATTTGCGAGGTGAAAATTCGCTGAAGGGAACGATGCTGCAGGACAAGCGAGGGCCGCGCTCTTGGCAGCTTGCTGGGCGCTGTCTTCCTTGGGGGGCAGCTGGGGTGGAGGTATTGTAGGGATACACTTAGCGCTCTAACCTTGACGGTTTGGCGTGGGCGTTTGGAACTGTAGCCGTTCCTCTACATGGCTACTGACGAATCACTTAGCAACGTTCCCCGCAAGACGCGCCTCATCGCGTTCCTGACTTTGTCGGCTATCAAGGTCTTCAGTTTCACCTATCGGCTGAGGGTAGTAGGGCATCCGGAGCATCTGCTGGGGCTGGTGGGGCGGGGCGATTCCGTGGTGGTGGCCTGCTGGCACAACCGCATGTTCTACTTCGCGACCTACATCTACCGCTACCTGCTGCGCAAGCAGTTCAAGCTGGCCATGATGTCGAGCGACTCGAAGGACGGGGAGATCGGCGCCACCATCGGCAAGTACGCCGGGGCCAAGGTCGTGCGCGGCTCCTCCTCGCGTCGCGGCGCCTCCGGCTTGCGAGGCCTGTATCGGGCCATCGTGAAGGACAAGCACTCCATCATCATCTTGCCCGACGGATCGAAGGGGCCGGTCTACGAAGCGAAGGTCGGGGTCGCGGCCTTGGCGAAGATGACCGGCAAGCCGATATTGCCGGTTTCCTGTTGGGCAAGCGACTACTGGCGGATCCGCTCCTGGGACCGCATGATCTTTCCCAAGCCTTTCGCTCGCATCCTGATCACAGTGGGGGACCTGATCGAAGTGCCGCGCCGTTCCGACGACGACGAGCTGGAGGCCTTCCGGCAGCAGGTGCAGGTGGAGCTCGACCAGCTTGGCTTCCGGGCGGAGGAACCGTTCAAGAAGGTTTGCAAGTGCATCTAGAGTCCGCATCTGAGTAGCCCATGCGCTTTCGCCCCTGTATCGATCTAAGAAATGGCAAAGTCGTCCAAATCGTGGGCGGCACGCTTTCCGACAGCTCCGAGTCGAGCGTGGAGACCAATTTCGAGTCGGAGATGGCTCCGGCGGACTTTGCCCGCATGTACCAGCGCGACGGGCTGACCGGCGGGCATGTGATCGCCCTCGGCCCGGGCAACAAGGAGGCGGCTCTTTCGGCCTTGGCGGCTTACCCGGGCGGCTTGCAGTACGGCGGCGGGGTGACGGCTGAAAATGCGGGCGAATACCTGGAGGCGGGCGCCTCGCAGGTGATCGTGACCTCTTACGTGTTCCGCGACGGAAAGGTCGATTTCGGGCGCTTGGAGAAACTGGTTTCGGAAACCGGAAAGGAGCGCCTGGTCTTGGATTTGAGCTGTCGCGCCCGCGACGGGCAGTACTGGGTGGTGACGGATCGCTGGCAGAATTTCACCAGCACCTGCGTGGATGCGGATACGATCGCGGAGCTCGGAAAGTACTGCTGCGAGTTTCTGGTGCACGGGGTGGACGTGGAAGGGCGCATGAGCGGCATCGAGGAGGACTTGGTGCGGATGCTCGGCGCTAATTGTGAACTGCCAATGACTTACGCGGGTGGTGCTCGGTCGCTCGAGGATCTGGATCGGGTGGAGAGCTTGGGCGGCGGCAAGGTGGACCTGACCATTGGCAGCGCCTTGGACGTGTTTGGCGGGCAGGTGGCTTACGCGGACGTGATCGCCTGGCACCGCAGCCGCAACCCCTAGGGCAGGGGAATTTTATCGAACCCCCTGCGGGCGAGCAGGGGGTGGAGCCTAGCTGATTTTGAGTGGTATCCGCTCTACAGTAGGAATCCCTTGGGCCGATCCTATTAGAGAACTCTTGGAGGATCGCATTTATGAAACAGCTCGTTCGCACAGCTCACACCACGACTTTTGGACTTATTTCTCGGATTGCCCTGTCCGCAATCGCCCTTGCCGCCACCGCTGCTAGCCATGCCTCGGACTTCAAGGACACGGAGGTCGAGTGGGAGTTCAAGTCGGGCTTGGACAAGGCCGCTTTTGCGAAGGCCTTCAATGCGAAGATCAAGGAAGGCTTCCGCATCGCGGATATCGAAACCTACCGCAGCGGTCGCACGACCACGGTTTCGACCATTTGGACGAAGCTCGCGGTGGCGGAAGTGTGGCAGGTCGAGATGTCGCTCCCGATCGCCGATTTTCTCGATAAGCACGAGGCTCACCTCAAGAACGGCTATTCCTTGGTCGAGTTCGAGGTGGATCGTTTCGGGGCGACCTTGCATTTCTCGGGAGTTTGGATGAAGAGCCAGGAAGGGCTGGAGACTGAGTTCTACTTCGGAATGGAGAGCCTCTCGTTCTCGAATCGCTACGGTGAAATGGCGGACCGAGGCTTTCGCTTGATCGACTTCGAGGCCTACGAAGCGAACGGGAAGTTTCGCCACGCTGGGGTTTGGATGAAGAACGACGGGTACGAGGTGCGCTTCTACCGCGGCATCGAGAAGGACAAGTTTGCGAACGTAGCCAAGAGCTTGGACGCAGGGGGCTTTCGCCTTCTCGATATCGAAGGCTACGACTTCGAGGGCGAATTCGTTTTCGGCGCGGAGTGGGTGAAGCGGGCCGAGTGGCAGAAGAGCCAGTACGCCTTCGACCTGTTGCCGGACGAGTTCTACAATAAGAACTCGATGTATTTGAGCGATGGATACCGTTTGACTGAGTTCGAAACCTACGAGGACAACGGCGTGGTCTACTACTGCGGTAGCTGGCTAAAGGGGAATCCTGCCGACTACGCGGCGGAAGAAGCCCAGGCCGAAACCAAGAAAAAGAAGAAGTCCTCGCTCGAGCAGTTCCGCACGGGGAACTAAGGCGGTTCTCGCCACGTTCGCTCTAGAGCGAAAGCTGTTGCATCCAGTCGGCTATGATCTGGTTGGTGCGACGCGTATCGGAGATCTTCATACACGGAGCCTCGGGCTGTTCGCCCGCAAGCAATTGGGCAAAGGTGTCGGCCTCCACGCCGTAGAGTTCGCGACTTTCCCGGCCTTTGAGGATTTTCGGGGAATCGGCGTCGGCTAGGTGCAGCTGGAAGCTCCACTCGCCGCCGCGCGGGCCGACGATCCAGGGTTCCGCCACGTCGATCCAACCCTTGCTGCCGTAGATCCTCACATGGTTGTTTTGGGCTAGCTGGGTGCTGCAGGAGATCTGGGCGAGGACGCCGTTCGAAAATTGCAGGTTGGCGATGGCCAGGGTATCGGTTTCGCACTGCGGATCGATTTGGCCGCTCCCGCCGGTGCATTGTACCTCGGTTTCCTCTCCGCCGTTGGCGAGGTCCGCGACCATGCAGGCGAAGGAGGCGGTGTAGCCTCCCACGTCGAGTATGCCGCCGCCGCCAAGTTTCTTGGAGAAGAGGCGTCCTTCGGGATTGTAGGGAGCGTGGAAGCCGAAGGCGGCTTGCACGAGCTTCACTTCGCCGATGGCGCCTTCGCGCAGGAGGGCGGCGACTTTGGCGGTTTGCGGGTGGCAGCGGTACATGTAGGCTTCCACGAGGGTCACGCCCGCTTTTGCGGCGGCGGCGATGATGGCTTCCGTTTCTTCCATGTTCATGGCGATCGGCTTTTCGCAGAGGATGTGCTTGCCGGCTTGGGCGGCCGCGATGGCCATTTCCGCATGGTAGGGGTGGGGCGAGGCGATGTAGACGGCATCGACGTCGTCCTGGGCGAGCAGTTCGGCGTGGCTGCCGTAGGCGGCCGGGTTGCCGTGCTGGGCGGCGAAGTCCTTGGCCGCCTCGAGGGAGCGGCTGGAAACGGCGGCCAGAACGCCGGTGTTGGAGGAGGCGATGCCCTCGGCGAAACGCCCTGCGATGAAGCCAGTCGATAGAATTCCCCAGCGTAGTTTTTGCATGGAGACGTATGTTGGAGCGGGAGGGAATCTTGGCGAGACTGGATGCTGCGAATCGCCAGATTTTCGTTTGCCTTTCGATGGGCATCGGTCTCCTTCGTGGGGATGGATTTCGAGTTATGGCGATGGGCGATGTTTGCGCTTGCGGCCTTGATCATTGGTTTGAGCAAGAGCGGCGTGCCGGGGCTTGGAATCCTCAATGTAGCGATTTTCCAGATACTTCTGGAGTCGAAGGAAGCGGTGGGCTTCGGCTTGCCGCTGTTGATAGCGGGCGACCTGTGCTCCCTGCTGATCTACCGCAAGCATGCGGAGTGGAAGCACATCTTTCGCTTGGTGCCGTGGGCGGTTGCGGGAGTGGTCGTTGGCTGGCTGACCTTGGGGGCGATGCAGGAAAACCAGGCTCGTTTGGTGATCAGCATCGTGCTGGCCGTGATGCTGGGGCTGCACGTGCTTAGGGAAAAGTATCCCAAGCTCATCAGCGCCGCCTTGCCGCACAGCTACGGAGCGGCGGCCAGCATCGGCGTGATCGCGGCCTTCGTGTCGACCTTGGCCAACGCGGCCGGTCCGATCATGATCCTGTTCCTGCTTTCCATGCGCTTGCCGAAGATGGCCTTCATGGGGACCAGCGTCTATTTCTTCACCTTCTTGAATATCTTCAAGGTGCCTTTTTTGCATCAGCAAGGCTTGGTGAATTGGGGAAGCTTGGAAGCGAACCTCAAGCTCCTGCCCTTCGTGCTGGCAGGCAGCGTTCTGGGTTACCTGTTCGCCAAGAAGATTAGCCAAGCCTGGTTCGAGCGGGTCGCCTTTTGGCTGACAGTTGCCGCGGTGGCTTACATGTTGTTCATTTCGTTTTAAGCAATGGCGCGCAAAGGAGTAAGAGATCTGTGGAAGGCTAAGGTCGCCGGCAAGCCGGTGGCTTCGAATATCGGAGCGATGGCTTCCCTCGTGAAGAAGAAGTACGTGGGTACGATCCTAGGCGTGGACCCGAGTTTGCGCGGGTCTGGCTTCGCGGTGATCGAGTTTGCGAGCGGCGGACGCCAAACCTTGCTGCGGAGCGAGACCCTGAAGCAAAAGCCGAAAGTCAGCATGCCGCAGTGCCTGGGCAACATTTGCGAAAAGATGCTCCATCTTTTGGATACGTACGAGATCGACGTGGTGGCGCTGGAGCAGACAATCTACGTGCAGAATTTCCAGACGGCGCAAATCTTGGGGGCGGCGCGGGGGGCGGCGATCGCTGCGGCCGCCATGCGCGGCAAGGAGGTTTTCGAGTATCCGCCGCTGCGCGTGAAGCAAGCGGTGGTGGGGAACGGTCGAGCCAGCAAGGAGCAGGTTGCCAAGACGGTCCGCACCTTGTTAGGCCACGGCGCCTTGCTGGAGCTGGACGAATCGGACGCGGCCGCGGTGGCCATGACTCATGCCTTCACCGGCTAGACGCTTGTGCGGCGCGGCGGTCGGCTAGAGCGTTTTTCGTTTCGTTAGTCGTACTGTGTGATGAGGGAGACGCGGCGTGCCCGGCGGTCCCGCCCTACCTTATGCCAATGATCAAACGAAAAATGCGCTAGATTTCGACCGGCTTTAGCGGTTCGGGATCGATGACGTTGACCGGATGGTCGGCGGCTTCCAAGGCTTGGCTGAACCAGTCGCGGGCGCCGGGGTCGCCATGGGTGAGCACGATGGACTTGGGTTCGGCCGCAAGGGCGAACTCGAGGATTTCCTCCCGGTCCGCGTGGCCGCTCATCTCGTAGCGGTCCACCTGGGCGAGGACGGGGCACTGGTAGTCGAGCACGTCGAAAAGGAAGGTTTGGCCGGGCTTGGTTTCCAGCAGCTTGCCGCCAGGGGTGTCGGGGTCGCAGTAGCCGACGAAGCAAATCGAGTTTTTAGTGCCGGCCAGAATGGTGGAAGCCAGTTGGTAGCTGGGGGTCCGCTCGACCAGCATGCCGCTGCTGAGCACGAAGACGCCGGGTTCTCCGGGCTCCTTGCCGGGAGTGAGCTTGCGGGGCGGGCGCTTGAGGCGCAGCTCCTTGGTGACCTTGCGGGTGTAGTTGATCAGCTGGGTCCGCTTGGTGATGTGGTCGAAGTAGTCGGCGATATCGAGTCCGAGTCCAGCTCCGTAGACGGGGCACTTGGGGAGGCGTCCATCCTTGCGGGCGTCGTTGAGGAGGGTGAGCAGCTCCTGCATGCGGCCGAGGGCGAAGACGGGGATGAGGACCGAGCCGCCGCGGCGGATGGTTTCGCCGACTTGCTTGAGCAGGCGTTTCACCTCGCTCTGGCGGGTGGTGCCTTCCGTGCGTTCCGTTTCGCCGCGGGTCGTTTCGATGACCATGGCGTCGAACTTCTTGGCCTTGGGAAAGCGTGCTCCGTTGAGCACGCGTTGGTCGTCGAAGAGCACGTCGCCGGTGAAGAAGACGGTCTTGCCGCCGTGCTCGATCTGGAAGCCGCCGGCTCCCGCAACGTGCCCTGCTTGGTAAAGGGTGATGGTGATGGCTTCGCCCTTGAGGTTGAGCTGCAGCGGCTCCTTGTACTTGAGCGGCTCGAAGCGGCTGGAAATGCCGTCGATGTCCTCGTGCGTAAAAAGTGGATACTCCGGGATGCGCTTCTCTTCCTTCTGGCGCTTCATCACGTTGCAGGAGTTGTGCAGCATGCGCTCGACCAGCATTTGGCTGGGGAGGCTCATGAAGACGCGGGCCTTGGGGTGGCGGCGCAGGAGGACGGGCAGGGAGCCGATGTGGTCGAGATGGCAGTGGGTGACGATGACGAAATCGATTTCCCGGTCGCCAATATGGTCGAAGTCGGGCATGGCATCGTTTCCGGTCAGCTTGGGATGGAGCCCCGCATCGACTACGAAGTTGTAGCTCCCTGCTTCGACGAGCAGCGAATTTGAGCCTATGCCTCCCTCTCTATTAAGATCCGTAATTTTCATGCCGACTGGAAAAAGGGCTGGATGGAGAGGGAAAGCCCTCCAGCGGTCAAGGCATTTGAAAGTGCCCTATTCGCTGGGGGAAGCCAGTCCAGCGAGGGCTTTCAGGACGTGGGAGGCGGCGAAGAAGCCGAAGGTGCCGGTCAGGTGGGTGGCGGCGCCGTAGCCGCTGGAGCAGTCCAGGCGCACGCTCTGGGGGCCGGAGTCCTCGCCTTCGAGCTCGCAGCTTTCCGGGGGGCGAGGCTCTTCGGGGGAGAAGACGCAGTCGATATGGAACTTGCGCTTCTTTTGGCGGGGAAATCCGTGCTGCTGCCGTAGCTGCTTGCGCACCCGCTTGAGCAGCTGGTCGTTGATGGAGCGGGCCAGGTCGCAGATCTGGATCTGCGTCGGGTCGATGCGGCCGCCGGCTCCGCCGATGGTCAGGATGGGCGTTTCGAGGCGCTTGCAGGCGGCGATGAGGGCGACTTTGTGGTTGGTGCTGTCGATGGCGTCGATGACGTAGTCGAAGCCGGCGGCGAGGATTTCGTCTACGTTCTTGGCCGTGAGGAAGGTGTGCACGGTCGTGACTTGGCACTCTGGATTGATGGCCCGGCAGCGGGCCGCCATGGTCTCGATCTTGGAGGCGCCGATGAGGCCGTCGAGGGCGTGGATCTGGCGGTTGACGTTGCTTTCGCAGATGTCGTCGAGGTCGACGAGAGTGAGGTGGCCGATGCCGCTGCGGGCGAGGGCTTCCACGATCCAGGAGCCGACCCCGCCGATGCCGACTACGCAAACGTGGGCGGCGCGGAAGCGCTCGAGCGCAGCGGCTCCGTAGAGCCTGCCGATGCCGCCGAATCGGAAATCAAAGTTTGCCTGCGTGTCTGCCATAGCGTCTGAAAAAGAGACTGGGAAGGTGCCGAACTTCGGCACGCTGGCAAGTTCGCTTTTAGTCGAGGGACTCGAATCGTAGCGCCGAGCTTTAGCCGGCGTCCTTTGCGCAAGCTCTTACCTTCGTGGACGCTGGCTAAAGCTCAGCGCTACGGGGATCGCCCCCTTGTTCCACCAGGCTCTGACCGGACGCTACTTTTTCCAAGTGTAGCTCAGCAAGAGTTCGCGGGGTTCGTCGATGGTTATGAGCCCGTTGGTGGCGATGCCGGTGACGTTTTGCTCGTCGAGGGCGTTGCTTAGGGTGAGGGATAGGCTTTGCACGCTGTCGAGCGCGAAGTGGGCTCCCAGCGAGAGGTCGGCGGTGGCTCCCAGGCGCCGGGTGTTGCTGAGGTTTTCCCAACTGCGGTCGTACCAGCGGTAGGCCGCCCAAAGGCTGAGCTTCTTGCTCGCCTGCCAGTCGAGGTTCGCCACCGCTTTCCAAGGGGAGGATTGCGGGAAGCGGTTGCCGATGAGCTCGCTTCGCTCGTCCCGGCGAATTTCGGTTTGGGAATAGGTCGCGGTGAGGGACGCCTGCAGGGAGTCGCCGAAGGCGCGCTCTGCGTGTAGTTCGGCGCCGGATACGTAGCTGCGGTCGAGGTTGACGCGCGCGCTGCCGGAGCCTCCTTCCGGGATGAATCCGAAACGCGGGTCGAAGCCGGAGTCGGTGGTGAAGAGGGCGTTTGCGATCATTTCGTCCGCCTCGTAGAAGAAAGCGGAGAGGCGGAGCTTGGAGTGGGCGTCGTCGGATTGCTGCAGGTAGGCGAGCTCGGCGCCTTGGTGGCGTTCGTTGGCGAGCTCGGGGTTGGATTCGGTGATGTCGTTGCGTACGCGAAAGGGGCGGTAGAGTTCGTTGAGGGTGGGGGCTCGGTAGCCGCTAAAGAGGGAGAGCTGGGTGGCTCGAGTATCCGAGAAGCGGTGCGTCCAGTTCAGGTTTCCGCTCAAGGCCTTGTTGCTGGAGTCGGGGTAGCGCTCGTCGAGGATGAGGCTGTCGGTTTCGGTGTTCGTCTCGATGCGTCGGCCCGCTCTGCGGCGAATTTCTTCGAGGCGAGCGGTAAGGGTGAGGGTGTCGCGTTCTCCAAGCTTGGACTGCGTTTGGGCGAAGAGACCGAAGAACTGCTGCTCGCCGCCGGCGAAACGGTCGCGGGTGAAGCCGGCCCCGAGGTTGCGGTAGCGTTCGTTGACGGAACCTTCGATGAAGCGGAAATCCAAGCCTGCAGAGTATTGGTGAGGTTGGGTTGGATCGCTTCGATAGACGGCGGCTCCCCCGATGGCTTGGGCGGGAACGTCGTATTGGTCGAGGGCTGGCCGCTCGGAATTGCGGTCTTCGGCGACGGAGGCGAATACGTTTTGGAAGTCCCGGTCTTGCAGGTAAAGGCTGAGGTTGAGGCTGGCGTTTTGCGAGGGGATGGCACGTTCGGATACGAGGGAGAGATCGAGGGCTTGGCTCTCGTTTTGCCCGATGGGAGTGCCGTTGCCGCGAGATTCGTCGAACCAGCGTAGGCTGAGTTGGGAGTTCCAGATGTCGTTGTTTTTCCAGGACAGGCGGGAACTCAAGCTGCTGGCCTGCGAGTTGGCCGGAATGTCGACGCTTCCCCGCTGGCTCTCGAGCAGGGTGTGGAAGCCGTCGCTTTCGAAGTGCCGTATTCCAAAATCGAATACGGAATCGTCCTGCAGCTCGATGGCGGCGTAGGCTTTGAGGTCGTAGCGCTGGGAGCTGCCGATGCTGGCTTGGAAGGTGCGGGCTCCGGGCGCGGCGGCGTTGTCTACGATGGACACCAGTCCGCCCGAGGCCATGTTGCCCCAGCTTTCCGCAATACCGCTGGGGTAGAGGGAGAGGTCCTCGATTCGGGCGAGGTCGTACTGGTGCCAGTAGATCCACGCTCCAAAAGGGTCGTTTTGGGGGACGCCGTTGTAGAGCACGAGGCTGCGGGAGGTGGCGTTGGCTCCGAAGTTGCGTAGGCGTACGCCTTGGGTGGTGGGGTGGGCGGCCGTGGCATGGGTGCGGCGGTAGCTGGCGATGCCGGGGTAGGATGCGAGGGCGTCCGAAATATCGCGGAAGTGGTCGAGATCGAGATCGGGTAGTGAGATCGTCGATACGGCCGATTGGGCGTAGTTGCCGTTCGTCAGGATACGGTTCGCATTGGCGAGGAGCGGATCAAGCTCGTAGGTGGCATCGTTGGCATAGCCTGTGGCGCAAGTAGCCAGCAGGGAGGCCGCTATCAGTTTCAGTTTCGCTCGCATAGGAGTGGAATGGGAGTCGCAAGCTGAGCCTAGGTCGAGCTTGGCTTTCGTTCTCGGCACTTTTTTCGCCTAGTAGGGGCCGCGAATATGGTCGCGTACCTCCTGCTTGTAGAAGTCGCGTAGGGTTTGATGGAGGGCGGCGGGGAGCTCGGGAAGGTCCGCGATCGCGGCGTTGCCTTTGGCCTGTTCTACGCGGGTGGCTCCCGGGATGACGACTGAGACGGCGGGATAGTCGAGGATCCAGCGCAGGGCCATTTGGGCGAGGGTCATCCCTTCGGGGACGAGGGGCTTGAGCTGGTCGGCGAGGGCGACGCCTTTCTCGAAGGGAAGCCCGGCGAAGGTTTCGCCCACGTTGAAGGCGGCTCCATCCTTGTTGTAGTTGCGGTGGTCGGATTCGCCGAAGTTTGTATCCACGGAGAACTTACCGGTGAGAAGACCGGAGGCGAGGGGGACGCGAGCGATGATGCCGACCTGTTTTTCCTGGGCTAGGTCGAAGAGTTTGCGGATCGGCTTTTGGCGGAAGATGTTGAAGATGATCTGGAGCGAAGCGAGGGCGGGCGCTTTCTCGATGCATAGGAGCGCTTCCTCCATCGATTCGACGGAGGCTCCGAAGCGCTTGATTTTCCCTTCCGCGACCAAGGACTCGAGGATGCTCCAAACTTCGTCGCCGCGCATGACGTCGGTAGGGATGCAGTGCAGCTGCACCAGGTCCAGGGCTTCGGTTTTCAGTCGGGCGAGGGACTCCTCGACGCGGCCGCGAATGCTGGCGGCGGTGTAGTTGTCGGGGTAGAGGTCGCCGAAGCGTCCTAGCTTGGTGGCCACGAAGACTTCGTCTTGCAGGGAAGACTGGGAAAGGAAGTTGCCGATGATCTCTTCGGAGCGGCCGCCGCCGTAGACGTCGGCTGTGTCGAAGAAAGTGACGCCGCTGTCGACCGATGCCTTCAGGATGGCGTTTGCCTCCGCGAGGTCGAGCTTGCCCCAATCGCTGCCGAGTTGCCAGCAGCCGAGGCCGACGCGCGAGATTTGGGTTTGGTCTTTGCCGAATGGATTGAATTGCATGGGGGAAGCGTAGGTCGGGGAAGGGCGTGGGCAAACCCAATTGGGACCGTCCTCGCTTAACTGTTTGCTCTCACAGATGAAAGGGAAGTGTGGGCCGGAGATCGGGCGGGGACGCTCGAACCTTGACAGCATCGGGGGGAGCGGTTGTGTTCGCCATCCTCTGATGAAGATTAACGTCCTAACGAAGCTACGACTTAGCAACCTAGACAGCCTATTCCTCGCTTAAGAATAGGGGCTGTCGGGACGTACGGATGTATCATCGCTCCTCGGTGAGGACGCGCCAGTATTGGATCAACAGAGTATCGGCCCGGCATTTTTTGGGATTGCCCCTCCCATTTAGAGACGTTCGTTTTCACAACCGATAAAATGCCATGCAAAAAAAGCCCATCAGCAAGTACCGACCCTATCCGGTAATCGATCTGCCTGATCGCCAATGGCCAAGTCGCACCATCGACAAGGCCCCTATCTGGTGCAGCGTAGACCTACGCGACGGTAACCAATCGCTTGCGATTCCGATGAACGTCGAGGAGAAGGTCGAGCTATTCAAGACGCTGGTGGCTATCGGCTTCAAGGAAATCGAGGTCGGTTTCCCCTCCGCTTCCGAAACGGAGTTCGCCTTTCTCCGTCGCCTTGTATCGGACAACTTGATACCGGACGACGTGACCATCCAGGTCCTGGTGCAGTGCCGCGAGCACTTGATCCGCCGTACCTTCGAATCGCTGGAAGGGGTGAAGCGGGCAATCGTTCACATCTACAATTCCACCAATCCGTTGCAGCGCCGCGTGGTCTTTGGTTCCTCCAAGGACGAGATCCGCGACATCGCGGTGGAAGGCGCCCGCTTGGTCAAGGAGCTGGTTCCGACTTTGCCCGGCACCGAGATCGTCCTGCAGTATTCACCTGAGAGCTTTTCCGACACCGAGCTGGAATTCTCCCTCGAGTGTTGCGAAGCGGTGGCTGACGTTTGGGAGCCTACACCGGAGCGGAAGATGATCTTGAACCTTCCCGCCACGGTGGAGCTTTTCACGCCGAACGTGCACGCGGACCAGATCGAGTGGTTCTGCCGCAAGTTCAGCCGTCGCGACAGCGTGATCATCAGCTTGCACACGCACAACGACCGCGGAACGGGCGTCGCTGCCACGGAGCTCGGGCTCTTGGCGGGCGCGGACCGGGTGGAGGGAACGCTTTTCGGCAACGGCGAGCGTACCGGAAATCTGGATATCGTGATCGTGGCCTTGAACATGTACACCCAGGGCTTGGATCCGGAGCTGAACTTTTCCAACCTCAACGACATCCGCGAGGTCTACGAGCGCGTGACGAAGATGGACGTGCCGCCGCGTTCACCTTATGGTGGCGACTTGGTCTTCACTGCTTTTTCGGGATCCCACCAGGATGCGATCAAGAAGGGCTTCGCCCAAATGCCGTCCGACGAAAAGGCCCTTTGGCAGGTTCCCTACATGACCATCGACCCGAAGGACTTGGGGCGCAGCTATCGCGCGATCATCCGCATCAACTCCCAGTCCGGCAAGGGCGGGGTGGCCTACATCATGGAGAAGGAGTACGGCTTCAACATGCCCAAGGCCATGCATAAGGAGCTGGGAGCGGTGGTCAACGCGATCGCGGACAAGACGGGCGAGGAAATCACTCCGGCCGGCGTGTTCGAGTGCTTCAAGAACGAATACATTCGCAACCGCGAGCCGCTCGACGTGCTCGAGTACCGCTCCGAGCGCCTCGACGACGAGACGGTCGAAGGCTGGGCAGTGGTGCGCCACAACGGCAAGGAGATCAATCTCCGCGGCACCGGCAACGGTCCGATCGCGGCCTTCGTGGATTCGGTCGCGAGCATCGGCTATTCGGATTTCGAGCTCCTTTCCTATAGCGAGCATTCCCTCTCGAAGGGAGCCCGTTCGGAAGCGGTTTCCTACATCGAGCTGAAAGGTCCGACCGGCAAGAGCTGCTTTGGGGCAGGCATCGATACCAACATCTCGATGGCCTCCATTCGCGGCGTGGTCAGCGCCTTGAATCGGCTGGTGAAGGACTAGCGTCTTCCCGCGGCGCGAAATATTTCTGCAAAGTCCGACCTCCTTGCGAGGTCGGACTTTTTTTTGCGGGCGAGGTTCAACGACCTACTAGGCGCGATTCCGCCTCTCGATAGGGGATACGTGTAAATACTGGGGTTAAAACCTTCGTAGAGGGGACTTAAGGTGTTCAAAAATCGCTAATAATCAGATCTTTATTTGAAACTTCGGAAGAATGGTTTAGGTAGTTAGCGTAGAATCCGAAATACTCCTAAGTATGACTGTCGTTTGTACAGCTAGCCAACCACTAGAAAGCTCGATTGAGTCTCTGATTTCTCTCTGGAGCATTGGGCTGTCCAGTTCGGGGGAGGATGAGCTAAACGGTTCCCGTCCATGAACAAGCAGCAAGTCATAGACTTTCTCACTACGGACTTTTCGTTAGCGAACTTACCGGACTCCTTCATGCAACTGCGTCGGATCGCGAACGATCCGCATTCCGACATCGAGGACGTGGTCGAGGTGGTTCGGAAAGACGCTGAGTTGGCGGCGAGCCTGCTGAAGCTTTCCAACTCTTCCCTGTACAACAACGGCAGCTCTCACGTCGGTACGATCGAGGACGCGGCCCAGCTGCTGGGCTTGAGGAAAGTGGTGGAAAGCTCCTTGGCGCTCGGAGTGATCAAGCAAATCAAGATCGACCACGACGGCTTCGACCTGCGGACCTTCTGGACACGCAGTCTCGCGGTTGCGACGATTTCCGAGGACGTCTACCTCGCAGCGCCTCGCCATCTGAAGACGATCGTCGATCCGAAGCTGCTCTACACGGCAGGCTTGCTGCACGACATCGGCATGCTGGCCCTGATCCAAGGTTTTACGGACGAGATGTTGGAGCTGATGGATCGCTCCAACCACGAGGGGATGGCAATCCACGAGATGGAGCAGCGAACCTTTGGTTTCACCCATCAGGACGTCGGTCGCATCCTTTTCAAAAAGTGGAGCTTGCCGGAGGAGCTGCAATGCGTAGCGGGCTATCACCACAATCCCATCGAGCTGCGCCGCCGCCTCTATTACCCCTTGGTCGACCTCGTGTACATTGCGGACTACATTTGCAGCGTTTCCGAAAACGAGCTCGCCAACATCCTCAAGCCGAAGATGTACGAGGAGGTATGGAAGCGCTCAGGGATGAGCCTCGATATGGTCGAGGACTTTTCGGATCGGCTCGAGGACGTATTCGCTTCCTCCGACGCCATCCTGACCTGTTAGGCGATCCTGGCTAGCGGCAGTCGCCGCAAACCCCGTAGAGCTCGAGCACGTGGGTGACTTCGGTGAAGCCCAGCTTGGCGGCCAAGGTTTCCAGCTTTTCGACTTCGCAGTGGTCGAGCTTCTCGGCCTTGTGGCACTTGCGGCAGATGATGTGGTGATGGTGGTGCTCCTCCGCGTTGAGCTCGAAGAGCGACTTGCCCGATTCGGTGGGGATGCGGGTGGCGATGCCAGCGGCCTCGAAGGTTTCCAGATTGCGGTAGACGGTGACGAGGTCGTAGTCCTGAGCCCCGAGGGAGAGGTGGGCGTCTTCGGCGGAAAGCGGCTTTTGGCTTTCGACCAGAAGGCGAAGCAGAGCCTTGCGCGGTTCCGTGATGCGGTACCGCTCCTTCTTTAGCGATGAGATCGCTACCTCGTATTGCTTTTCGGGCTTCTTCATTTCTGAACGGATAGAGAAACTAGGGCGCCGCAGGCGCGCCTCAACTAAAAAGGTCTGGGCGAGGCGGCTTTGCGATTCTTGGGACTTGATTCGATCCTTTCGCTAAACGAGCTTTCCTAAAGGCCTGGGCGACGCTCGCTTGGGGCGTTCAACTTTCCCTATCTGGCTCCTCGCATCTATGTCCGAATCTCGCAGTCCCTATCGCATCGTTCTCCCGCTGCTCGTATTCGCAGCGACCGTTTTTGTCATGACCTACGTTGCGAGGCAGCTCTTCGAGCAAAAGAACGGGAGCCTGCACGTGGATACTCCAGCTATCCCCAACGCGGGCGAGCTGCTGCCGGACGAGCGGAATACGATATCCATTTTCCAGAAGGCCTCTCCGTCGGTGGTGTTCGTGTACAACTTGCAGAACCAGTTCGATCGCCGGACCTGGACCGTTTCGGAAGTGCCGCAAGGTTCGGGCTCCGGCTTCCTCTGGGACAAGTCGGGCCATATCGTAACCAACTACCATGTGGTAGCGGGGGCGAACCGCATCGCGGTGACCTTGATCGACGGCAAGACCTACGAGGCCAAGAAGATCGGCGAGGAGCCGAAGAAGGACCTGGCCGTGTTGAAAATCGATTTGCTCGGCATCAACATCACGCCTTTGGGGGAAACGGTCGCCGATTCCTCCAAGATCATCGTGGGGCAGAAGAGCATCGCCATCGGCAACCCTTTCGGGCTCGACCACACGCTCACGGTGGGAACGATTTCGGCGCTGGGACGCAGCATGGCGTCCATTGTGCAAAACGTGACCATTCGCGACATGATTCAAACCGATGCCGCCATCAATCCCGGCAACTCGGGCGGCCCTTTGCTCGATAGCCACGGCCGTCTCATCGGAATGAATACGCTCATCCTGCGCGACTCAACCGGCATCGGGTTCGCGGTCCCTTCCAATACGATCACCCGTATCGTCAACCAGATCATCAAGTATGGCGAACCGGTGCGCTCCGGAATAGGCATTACAGTGGTGAGCGACGGCTCTTTCGTGCAGCGTCTCGGACTTAAGGGGGTTATGCTCCAATCGGTGCAGGAAGGCTCGCCTGCGGAAGCGGCGGGACTGCGCGGCCTGGAGTTGAACCGGAGCGGCCGTATCGTATTGGGAGACCTTATACAGTCGATCGACGGGCAAGCGATTGAAACCGTCGACGACCTGTACCATACCTTTGATCGAAAGCGGGAAGGGGAAACGGTGACGATCGTTTTCTTCCGAGATGGCCAACAGTATACCGTCGATATAACTTTGGTCCGGATCTAGCTTCCCTAGTCGCTATTAGATCGATAACCAAAAACGAAACTCAACCTTAATAGAATCAAGCTTATGAATACCTTTACGCTAAGAAGTGACGATCTCGGTGGAAACTTTACCGAAGAGCAGCTTGCCAATATTTTTGGATACAACGGGGGCAACGTTTCTCCGCACCTGAAGTGGGAGAACGCTCCTGCTGGCACCAAGAGCTTCGCGGTCGTTTGCCACGACCCGGACGCCCCCACGCCTAGCGGCTTCTGGCATTGGGCCGTATTCGATATTCCAGGAAACGTGACCGAACTTGCGAGCGGAGCGGGCGACCCGGAGAAGAAGCTTTTACCCGAGAAAGCCTTCATGGCCGAGGTCGACACAGGGATGGCTGCCTATTGCGGACCTTGCCCGCCACTCGGAGACTTCACGCATACGTATTTGTTTACTGTATACGCCTTGGACGTGGAAAGCCTTGGAATCACGCCGCAAACTCCGCTTGCCCAAGCCAGCTTCATGATGGTGATGCAGCACGAGCTCGCGCGGGCGTCCATCGTTTCCTACTACAAGCCCAAGAAGGCTTAGGGCGTGTCTTTAAAGACGCGCCCAAGGGCTTTGCGGCCTCGAGGATGCTTTTAATAGATGTCCTCCGGGATTTCGCGGTAGAACATAACGAGCAGGATCCCGAGGCTGAGCGTTTCTTCGATGAGAAGCGTTGCCGATTCCATGGGGCCTCTATCCCAGGCGAGCAGCAGGTAGGAGGCTCCGAACACGAGCACCAGTCCCCAAGTGAAGTGAGCGGACAGGCTGATGGTGTCGTTCCAATTCGGACGCAGGTGGCGGAGCCAGATAAAGTACTGGTAGCTTGCCAGGATGAAGACCACGGAGCTCACGAGGTTGTAGTCCCGAAGCTCGGGCACGATGATGAAGGCGTCGTAGGCGCCGTGAGCCAGAACCGCGAGGCCAAAGGTCGACACGGCGGTATTGATATAGGCGCCGCGGTACCGATAGGCTTGGGCCAGCGTGAGTCCGCAAACGCCCGTGAGGGCGAGGTGGAAAAAGTTCGCCGTAACGAAGCGTCCGAAGGCGGCTAGGCCCTGGCTTTGCTCGAAGTAGCTGATGTTTTCTTCGATGGCGAAGCCTAAGCCCACGAGGCTAGCGAGGATGAGGGTCGCAAGCTCGTCCTTTTGCTTGGCCAGGAAGGGAATGAGCGGCGCGAAGCAAAGCAGCTTGAGAAACTCCTCCCTGAGTCCGATCCCGGCGACGCAATAGATCGCCTGGCTGAGCAAGTCGTCCCCGCGGCTCAAGCCCAATTGGTCCTCCTGGAAGTAGATCGCCAGAATGGTCAGGTGGGCGGAAAGCGCTCCGAGAAGCAAGGCGGGCAGGGCCCCTTTCACGGCGGTCGATTTCCAGCTCAATTCTCCGCCGAAGCGAAGGATCAAGCTCACCCAAACGCCACCCGCCACCAAGGCTAGAAGGAGGATGCTCGGCGGTAGGTCCTGGTAGGCGACAGGGAAAAGCGTTTTCAGTAGGACGGGCCAATCCATGGTCTCCAAGGCGATGTCTCGCCGGAGCAGGCTGTCTATGAAGGGGGCGTAGTTCGGATCGTCCAGAAGCGGCCGCAGTTCGCTAAGCAAGTTGTGCCGGTCGTAGAGCGCTACGAGTCGTTGGTGGGCCGCGTCGCTCGGGTGGGCTTTCGCTTCGGATCGAGCCGCTTGGATCGCGGACCCATTTTTTGGATACAGGGTATAAAAAAGCGACAAGGCGAAGTTCGCGTAGGGTGGAGGCGGCTCGCGTTCGCAGAGTTCGCGGAGCGAGGGACCGGAGGGCGGACGCTTTTCGGCGCTGCCTTCGCGCGCCGCTTCCGCGAAGGCCGCCAGCAGGGCGTATTCGCCGTCGCTGAGGCGGGCGAGTTGGGCCCGAGGCGGCAGGGTGGAATGGAGGGCGGAGGAAGGCAGCGATAGCAGGTACTGCAGGGCGTAGAGCTTTTGCGGGAGCGGGGTATCGCCCCAGAGCTCCGCTCGGACCGCTTCTTCGTATTGGGCGGTGTTGACGGCGATGGGTGCCGTATCGCTTCCTAGGAAGATGAAGCGTTCGGAAGGGCTTGGGGAGCGATGGTCCTGCGGTTTCAGTTTCCATGCCGCGAAACCGAGCCCAATGATGAGAATCAGCAGGAGAGCCGAGCTTTTCCAGAGAAAGGAAGAGGAGCGGGTCAGTTCGTAGGCTTGGCGCTTGTTCACGGGAGCAATTGAGCGGATTTTTTTGAATTGGAAAATTCGATTCTGGGGAAGGCGCTAGACTGAGCGAACCCGATCCGGCTTCAATGCTCTTTGCTAGCGTTTTGGAAAATTAGCTGGGTGGAAGGCCTGCTCGCGAGTCGTTCGCGGTCTATTTTATATGTAGCGATTGATTCTAGTCGCTGGGGGCTCTTTTAACCTTGATTCGACGGGGGCGAGTTTCGAGCGTGGCGGTGTTGCGGTGGTTTCTAGGATTCCAGCTGTAAGGAGTCCGTAACTACAGCTTTTAACCCTGTCCCCACTTCTTATGGCCTTCTCTCAATCCCTCATTCACCCGGAAAGCGCGGAATCGATGCCGTCGCTGCAAATCGACGGTAGGCGGGTTCCTGTTGGAACGAAGCACGCGTGGTCGGTGCGGACCCGCACTTTGCGCGGTGGCACCCAGGAGGGAGTGGACGTAGTCGAGATCGACACCGGCAAGCTCGCCTTTGCGATTCTTCCGACGCGGGGCATGGGGATTTGGAAAGGCCAGGCTGGAAAGATTCAGCTGGGCTGGGATTCGCCCGTCAAGAGGCCCGTGCATCCCGCTTTCGTGCAAGGCTTGGAAAATGGTGGGCTTGGTTGGCTGAAGGGATTCAACGAATGGATCGTTCGCTGCGGACTATCCAGCATGGGGGCGCCCGGAATGGATACGCTTGTCGACAACAACGGCAACGCCATGGAGGCCTTCTTGCCGCTGCATGGCAATATCGCCAATATTCCAGCCCATACCGTTTCGCTCGAGGTGACGGAGGAGGCAATCGTGCTGCGAGGCGAGGTCGACGAGACCATGATGTTCGGTCCGGCCTTGCGTCTGCAAACCGAGATTCGAGCCGCCTTCGGATCCAGCAGTCTCACGATTGTGGATACCGTGACGAACCTGGGCGACAAGCCGACCGAGCACGAGCTGCTCTACCATGTGAACTACGGGAGCAGCCTGCTGGAGAAAGGTTCGCGCTTCGTGGCTCCTTTCAAGCAAGTCGCCCCGCGCGACCCGCGAGCGGCGGAAGGAATCGCTGAGTTCGATCGCTACGCGGCCCCGCAAGCTGGCTTCGTGGAGCAGGCGTACTTTTTCGAATTGGCCGGCAAGCGCGGCAGCCGCCAGACCTTGGCCATGCTGAAGAACGCCAAGGGCGACCAGGCTTCCCTGCTTCGTTATTCGCTGAAAGATTTTCCCTGCTTTACGCTGTGGAAAAACACGGCTGGGGCGAAGGATGGCTACGTGACGGGGCTCGAGCCTGCCACCGCTTACCCGAATCCCCGACGCTTCGAACGCGAGAAGGGCCGCGTCCTGACCCTAGCGGGCGGCGAGTCGCGCACGACCACGCTCGTAGTTGAGAATTTGGATACCAAAAAAGCGATTCGAGCAGTCGAAGCGGAGATCAAGGCCCTGCAGAAGGGCGCGAAGGGAACGGTGCACTCCCAAGCGATCGCCAAGTTTTCCGACTTGTGAAATCGGGAAGGCACCTGCTCAGCGCTGCGTTTTTCGAGCGAGCAGGAAATGGCGTCTTTCCTGCTGTAGCGGGGGCATGCCAGCCGCACATTCCTTCTTTCGCCATACCAAGATAATCGCCACCCTCGGCCCCGCCACCGATACCAAGGAGATGCTGGCGAAGCTGATCCGCGAAGGGGTCGATATCCTTCGCCTCAACATGGCCCATGCCAGCCACCAGTGGGTCGACGACGCCATGTGGCACATTCGCGAAGCCTCTTCGGAGATCGGCCGCCATGTGGGCGTGATGATGGACGTGAAGGGGCCGGAGATCCGTACCGGAAAAGTGGCGACAGCCATCGCGGTCGGGAAAGGCGACTTGTTCGAGATCTATGTGGAGGGAGTCGAGCCGAGCGGCGACGTCCCTGCGGTTTCCACCAACTATCCGGGCTTGCCGGCGGACGTGGAGGTGGGCGGCGTGATCTTGATCGACAGTGGCTTGATTCGGATGCGGGTCCTTTCCAAGGACGAAAGCCGGGTTCGGCTCGAGGTTTTGACGCCGGGCGAAATCGGGTCGAAGCGCCATATCAATTTGCCGGGCGTATTCGTCAACCTGCCCTGCCTAACGGCCAAGGACGAGGAGGACTTGCGGGCTGGGGTGAAGGCGGGAATAGACTTCGTCGCCCTTTCTTTCGTGCGGCAAGCGTCCGATATCCGAACCTTGCGGGCCTTTTTGGACGCCCTTGGTTCGCCGGCCAAGATCATTGCCAAGATCGAGGACCAGGCGGGAGTTCGCAACATGGACGAGATCGTGGAGGAAGCGGACTGCATCATGGTGGCCCGCGGAGATCTGGGCATCGAGATCGACTACCATCGCCTCCCCTTGGTGCAGCGCGATCTGGTGGCGGCCTGCCGGGCGGCGGGCAAACCGGTCATCATCGCGACCCACTTGCTGGAGACCATGATCGTCTCACCGATGCCGACCCGGGCCGAAATCTCGGACATTTCCAATGCGATCCGCGAGCAGGCCGACGCGATCATGCTTTCCGGTGAAACGACAGTGGGGAAGTACCCGCTCGAGTCGGTGCAGGTCATGAAAAACATCATCGAAAGCATCGAGCCATCGGTCAGCTACGACTTGAACCGCGACATCGAACTGCCGACGCCCAAGGCCAAGCTGCTGCGGTCGGCGGCCCGGCTCGCCCAAGACATGGGCGACTCGGCGATCGTGGTCTTCACTCGCAGCGGCTACTTGGCCTATACCTTGGGAGCCCTGCGGGCCCGCGGGGCGCCGATCTTTGCGTTTACCGATGTGGAATCGATCTTTCGCCAGCTTCTTTTGCCTTGGGGCGTGGAGCCTTTTCTCATCGAGTTCTTCGACAATCCGGAGGAGACGATCAGCCTTTCCTTGAAAATTCTGAGGGAGAAGAATTGGGTGGCCAAGGGGACGACGGTGGCGGTGATCACCAACGCTTTGGCCGAAGGCAAGGTGATCGATACGCTGCAGCTGCGCACCCTGTAGGCGCGGCCTCGGGCGGGGAGGCGATTTTTTTCCAAAAATCCTGTCACCGTCCGGGCCGAGCGGGGCACTTGTTTCGTGAAAGCATCAAATTCCACGAAACATGAACGACAAGATATTCAACACCAAGGCCTGCGTCGGCATCGCCGCAATCGTCGGCGGCGTCAGCGCCGTCACCGTAACCCTCTTCGCGATTTTCTCTCCCGGGAATCTGGCCCCCGCAGCATGGATGGTCGGCTCCCTCTGCGCCATGGGCCTCGGCCTTGGCTACCTGATCAGCAAGTAGGCGCCGGCGTGGCCAACGCGACTCCGGGCAGCGAATTTTAGGCAGCGAGCTCTTGGCTGAGTGTCTCGATGCGTTGCTTGACCTCCTGGTGGGCGGCTCGCAAGGCGTTGATGTCGAGCCCGGCTTCCTTGAGTCGCTTTTGCGTAACGGTCCAATAGGACTTTTCGCCCGGAGCCCCGCGTCCGAGGTTGTCGGCGATGGCGGCGGCCAGGGTGAGCAGGTAGGCGTGCAAGTTCTTCTCGGGCGCTTCCTCGGGGCTGTATTGGTAGCGAAGGGCCTCGATCGCGCCTTCCGGAAAGTTCCAGGATTCCAGGACGATGGCGGCTGCCTCCGGATTGGTGACGCCGAGCTTTTCCTCTTCCCAGAGCAGCAAGGGCGTTTGCTCGTTAGCCGCGTAGCTCGGCGGCACGATGAACTTCTGGGAGCAGGCGTCGACGATGGTCTTGCCCATGCTTCTCAGGAGTCCAAGGGTGTAGGCCTCCTTTTCGTCGATGCCGACCGCCTTGGCGAGGGCTTCCATGGCGAGTCCGGTTGCCACGGCGTTTTCCCAGAAATGCCAGCCGTCGATGCCGTAGGTCGCGTTGCGGCGGGCGAAGGAATTGGATGCGGCTGCCATGCCGACGACCTTGAAGAGCTCGGCGAATCCGATTCGCGAAATCGCTTGTTCGATCGAGTCGACGGGGGAGCCGAGGCTGAAGGCCAGGCTGTTGGAGATCTTGAGGACTTTGGCGGTTAGGGAGGAGTCGCTTTTGACGAGGGCGACGATGTCCTTGGAGCTGGTGTTGCGATCCTTCAGCATCTTGGTGAGCTTGGCGAAGATCTGAGGCGAAGGCGGAAGTTTTTGGGCGGCTGCTTTGAGTTCTAGTTTCGAAATGTTATAGGCCATGTTTTTCGATGTGGTTCGGTCAAGTTGCCCCTGCAAATCGACCGCTCGAAAAGCGGCTTAAGAGACGAAATCGTCAATTGGCTTTAAAAGCGCTCCTGCCTGGAGCAGGCACCGTTTTTGCGTCCGTGGCGGAGCCGGTTTTAAGAGTTGCTCCTGGCCGCGGATTCGAGGCATGCTTGGTTTTTGGATACAACCGCTATTCGTTATGTTTGAAAGTTTATCTCGGAGTTGGGAATTCGCGAAGTTGAGCTATGGGCTCATGTGGGAAAACAAGCACCTCATTGTGTTTCCGATCGTTTCGACCGTGTCGGCCTTCCTGGTGTTGGCCAGCTTCGCTTTGCCGCTCTGGCAATCGGGGAAGTTGGAGGAGTGGCAGGCCTTCCTCGATGGCACAGCCCAGACGGGCGAGGATTCTACGGTCTACCTGATCGCCTTCGCTTTCTATTTCTGCAATTACTTCGTGATCGTCTTCTTCAATACGGGCCTCGTCGCTTGCGCCTTGAAGATTATAAACGGGGAGTCCGCATCGCTTGGCTATGGAATGTCCTTCGCGGCGAAACGCTTGCCGCAGATTCTTAGCTGGGCCCTGCTGTCGGCCGTGGTCGGCATGCTCCTGAAGATGATCGAACGCATGAACGAAAAGGTGGGATCCTTCATCGCTTCGATCCTCGGTTTCGCATGGACTGCTCTGGCCTATTTCGTGGTGCCGGTGATCGTGGTGGATGGCGAAGGCGCGGTGGGAGCTATCAAGAAGTCGACTCGGATTCTCAAGGAGAACTGGGGGACTGCCTTGAGCGGCAACTTTTCCTTGGGCTTGATCGGCTTCCTGCTCATGCTGCCGATCCTCTTGCTGCTTTTCTTGGGGTTCCAGCTAATGGGCGGCAGCGCCTCGTCGCTTTTGCTTTTTGGGTTCATAGGCGCTGCGGCGCTCGCGATCGTGCTGGTGGCAGCTTTCACCTCGGCCGCGGATTCGGTGTTCAAGGCTTACTTGTACGCTTACGCAACAGGGAAGACGGTGCCTCGAAATGTGGATACAGCGTCCTTCCGCTCTGCCTTCACGCAGAAGTAGCTACGGCCAGGACGGCGTATCAGTCGTCTAGCGGAGCGACTTGTGGGATGGTAATGGATACGCAGTGCAGGGCTCCGAGCTCCTTGGCCATGTAGTCGGAGTTGATCCATTCGAAGGTAGCCTTGGGGAATGCGGTGGCGTAGGCGGCTTCGACTTGCTTTTCCATTTCCTGCATTTGCTCGAGGGTTTCGCCTTTGGCGGGACGGTAGCGGGGGAGCAGCAGGGTGGTCCCTTTCGCGTGCTTCAGGATGATGGAGTTGGCGTAGGAGCGGTACACGGTGGTGTAGGATACATGCACGCTTTCGAGCTGTTCGAGCGGGGCGTGCAGGAAGTGTTGGGCGGCGAGGTCGAGGTCTTCGCGATTGTTGAAGTTGAGCGCCTTGCCGACGGTGGAGTGGAAGTGCTTGGCGATCATCTTGTCGGCCGAGAGTTTCTTGGGGTCTCCTTGGGGCAGGGCGAGGTAGCTGAGGTAGTTGATGCCGATCTCCTCGCAGACCGTGGCGAGCACCTGGGCTACGATGGTGCTGGTGACCATGGCCGGACTGTCTTCGATCAAGGCTGGGGAGGGGAGCGGGACTTGGCGGAGGCGAGGAAACTTCTTGCTGAGGTAGGCGAGGTTGGTGTCCTGGGCTTGCTTGGCCTGGCGTGCGAGCAGGCGGGCGCTGGCGCTTTGGCTTGAGGTCGTGTCGGGAGCTTTTGAATACAGGACGACCTCGTCGGACAGGAACTTGAGCATGAGGTCGAGGTGTCGGGCGGCGTTGCCGGGAAAGGCGTTCAGCACGTGAACCTCCTTGGCTTCGAAGTAGTCTTGGATGGTTTCGACCACGAGGCGCTTGTTGCCGCCGTTGAGCAGGATGGTATCTTCGGAAATGAATACGTTTCCGGCGCCGTCGGCGATGAAGTCTCCTCCTTGCAGGGTGAGGGGCGGCCGAACGATGTCGCAGTCGATGGACAGGGTTTGCCGGATGTGCTTGGCGAGGTAGGGCGGAGTGACGTCGAGTTGCCGGCCTTCCTTGCGGAAGGATATAAAGGCGTTGAGGTCTTGCTGGAGGTCGGGCGAGTCGAGGTCCAAGGGGGCGTTGACGAAGGTCTCCATCTCGCCTTCCACGTTGCGGTAGATGGTATCGATCGCGATGAGCTGGTTCTCTCGGGACAGGGCGAAGATCGGCCCGAAATCGCGTATCCAAAAGGATGCGGCGCGGCTTTCGGCGAAGCTGAGGCGGGAGGCGTGCGTTGCGATGGTTGGGTTTTGCAGCAGGAGCTTTTCGAAGTGGATCAGGTGTTTCGATTCGAAGTTGTCGTAGCAAACGACCACGTCGACATGCTGGATGGCGGCGGCAATGAGCTCGCGGTAGAAGTCCTGCACCTTGACCTCGCGAATCGCGTCGACCAGCGAGGTGCTCACCGCGAGCGCTCTGGTTTCGTCCCACTCCGTGTAAAGGCGCTTCAGCGGCACCGGGTCCGTGGGGATCGTCATGGGATTGAAGAACCCGGCGCTGGAGCGATTGAGCATGTCCTTGAGCTGGGCGGCGCCGGGGCGCGGCGTTTGGGCGCCGGGAGCGGGGACGTCGGCCCGCGACGCGGGCGCGGCGGATAGGCTCAGCAACGAGCAAAGGAGCAGCGCGGGGGCTGAAGCGAAAGGACGTATCATCGGTGTGGTTTGGGATGGGTGGCGCCGCGCCGTGGCGAGCGCTAGAGCGGGAATTCTAGCTCAACAACGCACTGGGACGAATTTGGAATTCGGACGCGATAGAAATTTTGGGCAGCGGTTTCGATTTCCGCCGGGTTGCCGTTCGCCGTCGCGCGAAGGGGCGGCGTTTCGGAGTAGAAGCCTACTCGCGTCCCGCCGGCTTCGTAGCAGGAAACGAACTTACCCGCTTCCTGCCAGCCGGCCGATACCAGCACGGCTCCTCCGTTGAGCAGCTCGGTCGCTCCGAGGGCGGCAACGCCGTTTTGCAGGCTGGCTAGCGTCAAGGTGGTGGCCTGCAGGGGAGCGAGGGTGACCGTTGCCGACGCGTCTCGATCGAGGAGCTGCAAGCTCTCGCTTTGGCTGTCGAAAACTGCGAAGCGCTCGCCTGTCAGGGAAGGGATGTCCGCAGGCGAAAAGGTATCGCTCAGGGAGGTCGCTTGTCCGTCGGGCGCCGTTGCGGGCGAGACGTTGAACATGGCGATCGCACCAAGGGTGGGGGTCTTGTAGTTGGCGATCTTGAGCAAGCGGGAACCTTGGCGCGGATCTTCGAGCAGTCGATCGACGGGTAAGCCGGCCGGCTGGGGCCAGCGCGGGACCGTTCCGTCCGGGAGGCTGACGCTGTGGATCAGCTCGAAATCGTGCTCGCCCGGCTTGTCGGAAAGGTAGATCGGCCCGCCGGAGATGGCTCGGGCTGCGGCGTGGAAAGGGGCGTGCTCCGCCTTGGACTGGAACATGTCCCAATCCGGAATGGCGAAGTGGGAGGAGAGCAGGCTGTTGTAGGCGTTCCAGGTAACGAAGTCCGCCTGGTAGGCGTCCGGCTTGAGCGGGAAGAAGTCGTCGGTGTTCCGCCAAAGGTTGCCCTGGGAGAGGTTGAGCAGAATCTCGGAAACGTTGCACATGCAGTGGAGGGGAGAGTCCTGGAAGTGGCGCTGGCTGGCGCCTTGCAGGGCGGCTTGGTAGCTCAGCTGGGTGGATACGCGAGGCAGGCGCTCTCCGGCGAATTGCTCGATCATCGCTTGGTTGTCGACCTTGACGAAGTCGACGCCTTGGCTTTTCAGCCACTGGTAGAAGGCGTCGTAAAACTGGGCGATTTCGGTGGGATCCACGAGGTGGCGAAGTTGGGTCGCGAACTGTTCGGGCCAGTCGTCGAAGGTGCCTGAGGCGTCGGGGCAGGCGAGGATCGAGAAGGCTTGGGATAGCGGCCCCTGGGGATCGACGCCTTGCCAGTAGCCCTGCAAGGCGTGCCAGACGCCGACCCGTTCGATGCCGTAGTCTCGCTTGGCCGCTTCGATCACGGCGCCGAGGCCCTGGGGGAATTTCCCTTCGTCCGTGGCGAAGTCGACCATGCGAAAGCGTTCGGTCTTCTGCCAGCCGTCGTCGATGATGAGGAAGCCCGGCGCGATGCCGCCGCTTTTGAGTTTTTCCAATCCTTCCAGTATCCCCTTTTCCGATACGTCTTGGTAGAAGGCATCCCAGGTGCACCAGCCGAGGCGATCGATGAAGCGGGGCTCGGGCTTTTCCTCGCGAAGGAGAAAGGTTCCGAGCTCCTTCTGGGCGGCGGCAACGGCGAGGGCGATCGCTTCGCGAGGATGGCTGTGGCAGCCGAGGGCGAAAGCGTGCTCCGAGCTCGCTGGGGAGGAGGCGGAGCAAGGGATCCAGCGGGCCGATAGGCCGTTCGCGTCGGCGGAGAGCTTCGCCCGACCGAGGGAGGAGGCCAGCGGAAGCAAGGCGACGAAACCTTGGTGGGCGGTTTCCCAAAGCAGGAGGGCGATTTCTGCCAGCTCGCCCAGTTTCGCGGGCTGCTTCGCGAAAAACGGCTCGAACCAGAAGGGCCCGCTGCGAGCGATGGCGAGGCAGCTTTGCAGCTCGAGGAGCTCCGGGCTCGCTGGGAGGTCGCTGGATGGGAGGATTTGGCTGAATCCGTGCTTCGATGCGGCGGCTGGGCTGGGGACGCCTTTGATAAGTGTTGAGTGCTTCATGGTGCGGTAAGGGAGGTGTATCGCTATCCGAGGGCACTCGCGTTTCCGCTCCGGCCCCAGTCTGCGAGGAGAGGGAGCAATGGAGAAAAACGGGAAGCGTGGAAACCTGTGACTATTTAGAATCGAAATTGGCAATAGCGTTCCCGTCCGGTTGTGGCGTCCGTGACGCGTCGTGAGGGGTTAGGGGCGCGGCAGCCCTTTCGCCAATTGAGTGGCCTAGTCTAATCCAGGACGTTTGAAGTCGCGAGCTTGAGGAAAGCTGGCTTCGGCTTCGCTCGTGATCTTTTGCAGCAAAGTCAGAAGCGGGAAAATCGCGTCCTGATGCTCTGGATACGCGTTGAGAAGTTGGCCCCAGGCGGAGAGGCTTCGGTCCGCGGCGACGAGGGCGACCTTCGCGGAGCCATTGGCGTCGTCTAAGCCGATCTCATCTTGGGCGCTTTCCGTCGCCCGACGTAGTTTCGTGTATAGGAAGCTCTGGTACCAGGATACTATCTCGAGGGCCTCTGCGTGTGGCTTGGGAAAGTCGATGCCGAGCGGTTTGCATTGGCTACGCTGTCGATCGAATTGCTCGAGGGCTTGAGAGGCGAGGCGGGCGTATTGGCGGGCGAGTTGGACGCAGCGGGCATTTGCGGCGCGATTGGCGCTTTGCTCGAGGTCTCGATCGCTTTGCCGGAGCAGTTCGTCGGTCAATTCGATGCCTTCTGCTTGCAGGCGTTGCTCGAGCATCTGAAGCGCGAGCGCCAAGGAGTCTTCGATTGCCTTCCAGAAACTTTGGTTTTCTTGGTCTGAGCTCGGTTGCTGGGCGGCGTTTCGTTGTTCGATTTCGAATACGGAGCAGCGAAGGGTGCGGGGACAACGCTCGCACCAGCGGTCGCAGTAGTTGTGGATGCCAGGGATGAGGCGGGGGTTGGAAACGAGTTCGGAAAGGTCTTCGGGAATCATGGTGGGGGCGATTCGGCTAAGGATGGAGAGGGATCTTGTCGGGACTGCCCAGGAAGTTCAAAGGGAATGAAGACAGGCCTTGCAATTTGCGTTCTCGGTCATTTGATGCCCGTTTTTCATGTTGGAGAAGTGCCAGAGTGGTCGAATGGGACTGACTCGAAATCAGTTGTGGGGGTAACTCCACCGGGGGTTCGAATCCCTCCTTCTCCGCCATGAGGATCTCGGAGGGATGAGAAGCCCTGGGGTTCGACGCAGCGAGCCTGCGAGCGAAGAAGGGGCATGCGCAGCATGAGTCCGCAGGACCTGTAGCGAAGCGAAAGCCAATCCCTCCTTCTCCGCTCTGCTCGAGTGTCGCTGACGCTCGGTACTCCGCCATGAAGATCTCGGAGGGATGAGAAGCCCTAGTAGATATGGGAGTTAGCCCTTTGAGAGCGTTCTCGGTTCCGAGCTCTAGGGGTTGTAAGCCGACGCCGACAGCTGTCCGATCGTTCTCATCGTTCACGACGGAGGACTCTCTGAATCGGATCCTATAAAATGAAAACGCCCCACCGCTTTATGGCTGGGGCGTTCAATCGTATATCACTCAATTATCGCGTACTGAGAAATAGATAGGGGCCTTGGGTAGGACCTGGGAAAGCGAACTGGGATCCCTAGGCTTTCGCTTCCGCAGCGATTTTTACGGCTGCGGCTGCGGTGGCTTCGATGCCGTCCCAGTCCTTGGCGGCGATGCGGTCGGTCTTGGCGAGCCAGGAACCGCCGATGGCTGCCACGAGCGGGGAGGAAAGGTAGGAAGCCATGTTGGCTTCGCTCAAGCCGCCCAGCGGTACGAAGCCGATGCCGAGGTGCTTGTAGGGAGCTGCCATGGTGTTGAGGGTCTTCATGCCGCCGGCCGATTCGGAGGGGAAGAACTTCATGGTCTTGCAGCCGAGCTCGAGGGCTCGCTCGATGTCGCTAGGCGTCATGACGCCGGGAGCGAAGGGGAGGCCAACTTTGTCGGCGTGCTCGATGACGCGGCTGTTGAGGCCTGGAGCGACGCCGAACTGGGCGCCGGCCGCGAGGGCGGCGTCGACTTGTTCGGTGGTGAGGATGGTGCCGGCTCCGAGGAGAATTTCCGGTACGCCTTCGCGGATGGCGCGGATTGCGTCGAGGGCAGCGGGGGTGCGCAGGGTCAGCTCGATGGCAGTGATTCCGCCGCGCTGGAGCGCTTGGGCCATCGGCACCGCGTCAGCAGCGTCTTCGATTGCGATTACAGCGATGATGCCGCTGGAGCGGATCTGGTCTTCTATTTTTTGAGTCAGCATAATGGACAAATTTGTTTGAAATGCGGACGAGTAAGAGTCTTTCTTCGTCGCATGTCAAAAGAAACACGTCAGCTCGCTACATCTCTTTTCAAGGGCTTGGACCTCTTGTCTTTGCTCTCCGCGGAGCGGCAGGGCTTGGGGATCCAGGAGCTGGTCGAGTCGATGAGCTTGCCGCGCACCAGCTTGCTTCGCTTGCTGGACAGCCTGATCCACTACGGCTTGGTGACGCGTGGGGAAGGGCGGCGATACATGGTGACGCAGACCTTTCGGGACTGGCGCAAGGCGGATCCGGACGAGCAGTTGCGGGAGCGCTTCGCCCCGATGATGCGGCGGATCACCGACGACCTGGGGGAGATGACGACCATGGGGCGGCTTTCGGGTCGGGAGTTCATGCACATCCACTGCGAGGAGCCGGACTGCCGGGTGCGGGTGACTCCGCCGGTGGGGCGTCGTTTCGCGATCGAGAAGATGGCGATGGGCAAGCTGCTGCTTGGGGTGCGTCCGGATTTGATTCCGGCTGGAGCGAGCGACGAGTATCGAGCGGAGCTGGAGATGATCAAGAAGCAGGGCTTTGCCATGAACCTGGGGGAATCGGAGGATGCGATCGTGGCTTGGGCGACGTGGCTAGGGGAGCCGTCGCCGTTGACGCCTTTGTTCGCGGTGACCTGGCCGGATTTCCGCTTTTCGGAGGAGTCGCTGGAGCGGGCTATCTATTTGCTGGAGCGGGAAAGCGAGCGGGTGGGGCCGTTTCCGCTTTTCGACTGACGGCGGCTTCCGGAGCGCTGTTATTGGGTTTTGCAAACGCTTGTCGTTAAGGGAAAACCGTGGGCCGTCGTCGTAAAACGCTTGAACTTTTCCTGAATCGTTGCGTCTGATTTGCCGTTCTTGTAACAGTGATGAAGAAACTCGCCTGTATGCTCAGCCTCCTAGCCCTCGCCTTCAATGTGGCGACAGGGTTTTCTGGTAGCATCTTGTTTTGCGAGCACGCTTCGGGCGATACGCACTTGGTTTCGCGTGAGGCTCACGTTGTGGAGGTGCACGAGAGCGCTTGCCACGAGCACGATCCCATTTTGTTGCGGGATGCCTCGGTCGAGGAATGTTGCGAGACCTGTACGGATATTGAGGTCGGCGGGGACGATCTGCGGGACTTGCTGCGCAGTTCCAACCAGGAACGCATCGCGGCGCCGCCTGTGGTTTCGGTGGAGTTCACCAGTTTCGACTTGGCGGAACTTTTCGATTCCGGTTTGGCTTCCCTTTTGCCGGCCACTCGCGCTCCGCCTGCTGGCGAATCGCTGACCCGTTTGCAGGTTAAGCGCACTGTATTGAGAATCTGATTACTCCTGTTTTTAGCGTTTCGGCTGAGCCTTGGGCTTTCGCTGGAAAGATCGCTGCTCTCGCGTGAGGGCGGCCCTTCGCTAATCCCGACAGGAGTTTTTCTATGTTCAGATTCTATCAATTTTCAGCATTTATCGTATCAACTTTTTTGATTCACGCCTCCCTCGCGGGGCAAGAAACAGCGCCGCAAAGCTATTCCCGATCGCAGATCGTGGGCTTGGCCCTGCAGGGCAACAAGTCCTTGCAGGCGGCGCGAACCTTGATCGAGCAGGCGGAAGCGCGGTGCGAGGGAGCGGGGTTGCGTTCCAATCCCGAGCTCAAGCTCGACTACTCTACGGACTGGTTCTTTAAGGACGAGGGGCAGCAGATGTTGGGCGTCGCCTTCGAGCAGCGCTTTCCCGTGACCAAGCGGCTCTCTATCTTGAAGGGGATCGCTGGGGTGGAGATCGAGCTGGCGAAGGCGGAGGTGCGCAACCAGGAGCGCTTGCTGGTTCGGGAGGTTGAACTGCTCTGCAACGAGATCGCCTACATCGATGCGGAGCTGGAGCTGCGTCACGCTTTGGTGGAGAACGACAAGGAGTTCGCGGACTTCGTGGCGTCCCGCATCGAGACGGCCGAGGCCTCGCCTTTCGAGGCGAACCAGGTCAGGATCGAGTTGCATATCTTGGAGCAGGAGATCGAGCACTTGGAGACGGATCGGGCCCGCTTGCTGGAAAGCTTGCGCGCTCGGGTGGGCTTCGAGGTGGGCGAGACCATTAACTTGAGCTATCGTTTGGACCTTGGCCGCGAGGAACCGGTGTTTACGGATTTCGGTATCGAGGAATTGGAGACGCACCCGGAGTACCAGTTGAGAAGCCTGCTTTTGGAGATTGCGGACAAGCGGGAGTCGCTGGCCTTGGCAAGCCGCTGGGGCGATGTTTCCTTGGGGCTGGGAATCAAGGAAGAGCGTTCTATCGATCATCCGCTGGGGATCGGGACGGAACGGGTATTGGGATTTAGCGTGTCGGTGCCTTTGCCGATGAAGAAGCGCAGCGAGAGCCTGCACCGGGAGAGCGTTTTGGAACGGCGCCAGATGGAGCAGCTGCGCGATGCGGTGTCGCTAGAACTGCGCAGCAAGGCGAGAGCGATGCGAGAAGAAGCGGCTCACTTGTATCTGCAGTCGCTGGAGTTTCAGGAGAAGATTACCACCTTGGTGGAGATCAATCTCAAGGAGATGGCGGAAGCCTATGCGGCGGGGTTAGTGAGCCTGAACGAGGTTTTTCGTTCGCAGGGGCAAGGCCTCAAGATTCGCTCGGCTCACCTGGAAATGGTGCGCGACTACGAACAGGCGCTCGTCGAGTGGCGGGCCGCTGTAGCAAAGAACATTTAGATTTTATTTTTAGAGATGAAGCGAAACGCATTGATCGGGATTTTTTGTTTGCTGGGGCTGCTTGGCAGCGAAGCGGCGGGTAATCCGAACTTGATAATATTGGACGAGTCCGGGGTGCGTAACCTAGGTATCCAAACGGTGGAAGCCTTGGAGCGGGATTTCGAAAGCACGGTTTTCGCAATCGGTCGAGTGGAGGAAATCCCCTCGTCGCGAGCGGTGCTTTCCAGTCGCATCGCGGGGCGGGTGGTGGACCTGAACGCCTTCGAAGGGGATACGGTATCCGAGGGACAGATACTAGCGCGGATCGAAAGTCGCCAGCTTGGCAATCCGCCTCCTACGATCGAACTCAAGTCTCCGCAATCGGGGCTTGTAGTGAATTCCCACGTACGCTTGGGGCAGCCGGTGGAGCCGGACTTCGAGCTGATGGACATCTCGGACCGCTCCCGCGTGTGGGCGGTGGCCAAGATTCCAGAGCAGGAAGCGGCGCGGATCGACGTTGGCTCCCGGGCTCATATTCGCGTACCGGCCTTGGGCGAGGCCGTGATCGAAGCCACCTTGGCTCGCTTCGGGGTCGATGCGGACCGCCAAGCCGGAGCGGTGGAGGGGATCTTCGTGCTCGATAATGAGGCGGGCCGTTTGCGTCCCGGCATGCGAGTGGAGTTCTCCATCGTGCTGCAGTCGCGTAGCTCCGTGATGAGCATCCCTCGCGAGGCGGTGCAAGGGGATCCGACCAATCGGGTCGTCTTCGTGAAGGACTTCGACTTGCCGCATGCCTTCGTGCGGGTGCCGGTGGTCCTGGGCGAGCAGAACGATCGTTTCGTGGAAGTGGTGGCAGGCCTCTTTCCGGGCGACGAGGTGGTGACGCGCGGTTCCTATTCCTTGGCTTTTGCGGGGGGGGGCTCCGGCATTTCCTTGAAGGAAGCGCTCGATGCGGCCCATGGCCACGAGCACAACGAGGATGGTTCGGAAATCACGCCGGAACAGCGGGCGGCGGCCAAGCGAGCGGCGGCGGGAGGCGGCGAGAGCAAGGAGTCGTCCAAGTTGCTGATCGGCTACGCGATTGCGGTGACGCTGCTGTGCGCCGTGCTGGCTCAGTTGCTGATGCGTCGCTCGAAAGAACGGAAGGGGTAGCGGACGATGTTGAATTACCTGATACGCTTTTCGCTCGCTCAGAGAGCATTGATTCTCGCCTTCGCCGTTGTGATTTTGGCGTGGGGCGTGAAGACGACCCGGGAGTTGCCGGTGGAGGTTCTGCCGGACTTGACCAAGCCGACCGTCACTTTGCTGACCGAGTCGCCCGGTTTCGCCCCGGAGGAAGTGGAGACCTTGGTGACGATCCCTTTGGAGAACGCTTTGATGGGAGTGACGGGAGTGTCGCGCCTGCGCTCGGTCAATGACGTGGGCCTGTCGCTCGTATTCATCGAATTCGATTGGGGCACCGATATCTACCAAGCCCGCCAGTTTGTGCAGGAGCGCATCACCGGAGTGGCGGAATCGTTGCCCGAAGGCGTGACTCCTTACATGACGCCGGTCGCTTCCTTGATGGGCAATATCATGCTGGTGGGCATGATGGATCCTAGCGGCAAAACGGATCCTCGGGAGCTGCGCACGCTGGCCGACTGGACAGTGGGGCGCCGCTTGCAAGCGATCCCGGGAATCGCGGAAGTTCTAGCCATGGGCGGCGGCGTCAAGCAGGTGCAAGTGCAGCCGCGCCCCGATCGCATGTTGGCCCTTGGTGTAAGTTTCGAGCAAATACACGATGCGGCGGCCAATGCGGTGCGCAATTCCACCGGTGGCTTTCTGACCGAGTCGGCCCAGGAGATCATGGTGCGAAACCTCGCTATGAGCACCGACCTGGACGAGATCGCGGATACGGTGGTGAGCTACGAAAACGATCGTCCCATTCGCTTGAAGGACGTTGCTCACGTGGTGTGGGATATCGAGCCCATGCGGGGCGATGCAGGGCTGGGAACCAAGCTCGACGCGGAAGGCAATATCGACGACTCGGGGCAGACCGTTGGCTATACGGGCGTGATTCTGAGCGTTACCAAATCGCCCGGATTCGATACGCTTGCCCTTACGGACCGAGTGGAAAAGGCGATGGAAGAACTGTCGCAGACCTTGCCGGAAGGAGTGCGCTTGGTGACTGTCTATCGGCAAGCCGACTTCATCGATCTGGCCATCGGCAACCTGCAGGAAGCCTTGCGGGACGGAGCCATTATGGTGGCGGCGGTGCTGTTTCTGTTTTTGCTGAATGTTCGTATCACCCTCATTACCTTGACGGCGATTCCGCTGTCGCTGGGGATAACGGTTATCGTATTCGATCTTTGGGGACTGTCGGTCAACTCCATGACTTTGGGCGGGCTTGCGGTGGCGATTGGCATGGTGGTGGACGACGCGATCGTCGACGTGGAAAACGTATTTCGGCGCCTGCGCGAAAACGCCGCTCTCGAGAATCCGCGCTCCAGCTTGGAAGTGATCGCTCAAGCTTCGGCGGAGGTTCGCTCATCCATCCTCTACGCGACGGTGCTGATCATTTTGGTATTTCTGCCGCTGCTTGCCTTGAGCGGGGTAGAGGGGCGACTGTTTTCTCCCATTGCAGTTGCGACCATGGTGAGCATGGGAGCTTCGTTTATCGTATCCTTGACCGTGATACCAGTGCTCAGCTCGTACCTGCTGAAGCCGAAAGCGGGCAAGGCCCATCGGGACGGATTTTTCGTTCGTGGGTTGAAGTCGCTTTTTGAATACACGTGGCTGCGCTTCTCGCTGAGCCAACCCTTGCTCGTGATACTGTTTACCGGCGGGCTGCTGTATTTTGCCTACGCTTCCTTCATGCAAATGGGAGGAAGCTTCCTGCCGGCGTTCCGCGAGCCGACCTTGCTGATCGCGACCACCACGGCACCCGGGACTTCCTTGAAGCAGACGACGGAACTGGCCGTGACTGCTCAGGATTTGCTTCTGCAGGTGCCGGAGGTGAAGACCGTTGGCTATCGAGTCGGGCGAGCGGAAAAGGGAGACCATGTGGTGCCGGTTTCTACGGTAGAGTTCGACGTGGAGTTTCGGGAAGATTTCGGCCGCCCGCGCGACGAGATCTTGGAGGACCTGCGAACGAAGATGCGGGGCATTCCGGGAACCTTTAGCGCCATGAGCGGACCTTTGGCGGACCGCGTGGGACACATGCTGAGCGGGGTTTCGGCGAAGGTGGCGGTCAAGGTCTTTGGCCCGGATCTCGATGAGCTGCGCCGCATGGGTACGGAGATTGCAGGCATTGCCCGCAGTATTCCCGGCTTGGAGGAAGCTCGTATCGAGCAGCAGGCCCCGATTCCGCAGCTGCGGATCGAGGTCGATCGCAAGCGTGCTTTGGCCTACGGAGTGACCCCTGGCGAGCTGAACGATCAGCTGGCTGCCCTCATGGGGGGAGAAGTCGTGGCGGAGATCTACGAGGAGCAGCGCGTTTACGACCTGGTGGTGCGGCTTCCTCAAGAGTGGCGAGAGTCGCCGAACCGTTTGGCGAATCTCTATATAGATACGCAAAGCGGTCAGAGAATCCCTTTAAGCTATGTAGCCGAGATTCGCCAAGCGACCGGCCCGAATACCATATTGCGGGAGAATACGCTGCGCCGTTTCGTGGTGTCGATCAACCCGACGGTGGACGACTTGAATTCGGTGGTAGAGGAATTGCAGGAGCAGGTCCGGGAGCAGGTCGAGTTGCCGACCGGTTACACGATTTCCTTCGAGGGTGAGTACGAGGCCCAGCAGGAGGCCCGGCGGACGATCCTGATCATGTCGGCTATCGTGTTGCTGGTGATCACCTTCCTGCTCTTCAGCTATTTCAAGGGTTTTGGCTTCGTGCTGCTGGTGCTCACGATCGTGCCGATTTCCTTGATCGGAAGCGTTCTCTATACACGTTATACTTTGAACAATATCAGTATCGCGACCTTGGTCGGCTTCATCGCGGTGGCGGGAATTTCCGCTCGCAATAACATCATGCTTATCTCGCACTACTTGCACCTGATGCGACAGGAAGGGGAAGCCTTCGGTCGTGCCATGGTCGTGCGTGGCACGCTGGAGCGACTGGTTCCGGTGCTGATGACTGCGATATCGGCAGGGCTCGCTCTGATCCCGCTGGTGCTCGCGGCCGACGCTCCCGGCAAGGAAATCTTGAATCCCGTGGCGGTCGTCATCGTGGGCGGGCTGGTGAGCTCCACCCTTTTAGGGCTCGGCGTAACGCCAGCCCTGTTTCTCACCTTTTGTCGCAAGACAGCAGAAAACTCAATTCGTCTCAAGGCGGCCGCCTCGGAGTAGGGATCGGCCCGTCCGTAACCATTAATCCAATACAAATATGCCTATTATGAAAAAGACCATCCTATCAATCGCAGCCCTGGCTAGCCTGGCGCTCAGTTCCGTATTCGCTTCCGGCGACCATCATGGCATCGTTCCGCCCAATGGCGGACGCATGATCAAGTCGCTCGATCCGCAGGCGGAAGTTTACATCGCCGATGACGGACAGGTCCGCGTGACCTTCGTGAGCGACGAGGGCGAAGTCATTTCGCCGTCGGAGCAAGTCGTCACCCTTGTCGGGGGCGACCGCATGAATCCGATCCGCATGTCCTTCGACAAGAAGGGGGAAGCCTTCGTTTCCGAAGGGAAACTGCCTTTGGAGAAGCGTATCCCGATTTTGGTGCAGGTGCAGGCCAGCCCGACCTCGGAGGTCGTGCGCGAGCGCTTCAACCTCAATCTCGGCCAGTGCCCAAGCTGCGACTACAAGGAGTACGCTTGCCGCTGCCACGACGACGAGCCGGAGTCGGGCCACGACCACTAAGGGGCCGCGTTAGCGCGCGAAACCCTTATTGCGCTACCTCCGCCGTTGGGCGGCGGTAGCGTTTTTTTTCATCCGCCGCCAGATCCAGTAGAGTGCGAGGCCGACCCAGATCCACCAAGCCCGGAGGAGGTTCTGCAGCATGACGCGGAAGACCGGCACGAGGATCACGAGGGCGGCGCCCGCCAGCAAGCCGATCCAGAGGGTCTTCCTCTTGAGGAAGGTGACAAGGTTGGCTCGTTTGCTCTGAGGCTTCTTTTCTCCGGGAAGTTCGTCGACGACTTCCCAATCTGGCTCGTTCTGCGGGGACATTGGCTGGCATATGCAGGGAAAGCGGGAGCGGCGTCAATGCTTTGTCCTAAGCGGCCTGCCTAAAGAAAACGCTTGGTCGGGCGCGTTTTGTTTCTAGGCTATCGCTTTCCAAACTCTCTGTTACCCATGCCCCATTCTACCTGTCTGCAATCCGTGGAGGAATTCCACGGGCCTTACGGTCCCTATCAAGTCAGCGAGCTGGTCCTGCAAAAGATTTGGCTGGAGCAGGCCTTCGACCTTGGCCGGCTGTGCGACCAGTTCGGCCGCTTGGTCGAAGTCATCCACCCGGGAACCTGGAACCGGCTCGACGGGCCGGATTTCCGCGATGCCATATTGCGCATCGACGGGGTGGAGGTGCGGGGGGACGTGGAAATGCATTTTTCGCAAGCCGACTGGAACGCCCACGGACATCAGGGGGATGCAGCCTACGATGGGGTCGTCCTGCACGTGCTCTACTACACGCCTGCCAAGGGCTCCGCCGCGGCTCGCACCCGCTCCGGAGCGGTTTTGCCAACCGTCGCCTTGCTGCCCTTGCTTTGGTACTCGCTCGAGGAGTACGCGGGCGACGATTCATTGATCGCCTCCACGGGTGTGGATTTGCGGCCCGAGGTGGAGACTCTTATGAACTTTTCCCTGGCGGAGCGCAGGCGGCAGCTGGTCGGCTTCGCGCAACGGCGTTGGAAGATGAAGTGCCACTACGCCGCCCAGCGCATCGAGCGCCTCGGCTGGACTGGGGCCTGCCATCAGAGCGCCTTGGAGGTGATGGGCTTCGCCCGCAATCGAGTGCCCATGCTGATGATCGCGGAGCGTCATTCGCTGGCGGACTGCGCTCGGGGCGGTTTGACGGCGGATCTCCTAATGGATGTCGGCGAGGACCGCTGGCGGATGAGCGGGTGTCGCCCCGCCAATCACCCGCGCCTGCGCCTGCAGCAGTACTTGCAGCTTGCCGCTGCGGCGGAGGATTGGCCGGAGCGCTTGGCGGACTGGGGCGAGGATTGGGTGGAGTGCCAGGTCGAGCCCGAAGACGAGGAGTGGGGCACGCAGGCCCTGCGCTGCGAAATGGGAGTGGCAAAAATTCGCAAATTCGTGACGGAAGAAATTCTCGTTCGTAAAATCGGCGGCCAGAAGGCGGACACCTTGGTGTGCGACGCCTTGCTGCCGCTGGTGGCGGCTAGGCGAGGCATGGACGGCTTCGCCGCTTGGTTCCACTGGAACGCTGGGAATGGCCCTGCTTCCTGCACGGAAGCCTTGCGGCTGCTGCAGGTTCTGGAGCGTGGGCGGACCCCGATGAGCAACGGGTGGCTGCAGGGGGTGCTCGGCGCCAAAAGCCGCTGTCATAGAGAAGAGGATGGGGGGAGCCACGTCCAAGCACACGCTTGACTTTCTGATTGTCGGGAAATTTAGTGCCCGCTTCACAATTTCAATTATTTTTTGAAAGTGGGTCATTGACCCGCTTTTTTTTTCAAATACGCACCAACTTCTAAGATGAGCAGCGAAATTCTTTCAGTCCTTGAGTACATGGAAAAGGAGAAGGGGATCGGTCGTGAAGACATGATCTCCGCCATTATTACGGCCATTAAAAACGCCGCAGCCAAGGGCGTGAACGCTGGCCAGGAACTCAAGATAACCATCGATCCGCGTCACGGTAAGATGCACGCGTGGGCCTTGCTCAACGTGGTGGATTCCGTGAGCGACCCGAAGACTGAAATTTCCCTCGAAAAGGCCCGTCTGGTCGACGACGAGCTGAACATCGGCGACATTTACGAAAAGGAAATCGACCCGGCCTACCTCGGCCGCATCGCCGCCCAGACGGCTCGACAAGCCATCATGCAGCGTCTGCGCCAGTTCGAGAAGGAGCGCATCTACGACGACTTCAAGGACCAAGTAGGCGACATCGTCAGCGGCATCGTGCGCCGCCGCGAGCGCGGGGACTTGATCGTGGACCTCGGCAAGGCCGAAGCCATGATGCCGTCGCGCGACCAAGTGCCTGGCGAAGACTACTCTCCCGGCGAGCGTATCCGTTGCTTCCTTCTTAAGATAGAAGCTACCAACCGCGGGCCGGAGCTCATCCTCACCC
The DNA here is from genome assembly GCF_031127875.1 of Pelagicoccus sp. SDUM812005. Taxonomy (GTDB): domain Bacteria; phylum Verrucomicrobiota; class Verrucomicrobiia; order Opitutales; family Opitutaceae; genus Pelagicoccus. Next base: position 144,434 of record NZ_JARXIA010000016.1, read on the forward strand.
GTTCCAACCCGAAGTTCGTGCTTCGCCTCTTCGAGCTCGAAGTGACCGAGATCGCGGACGGAACGGTAAAGATCGAAGCCTTCTCCCGCGAGCCGGGCTACCGCACCAAGATCGCGGTAACGTCGGCGGATCCGAAGGTCGATCCAGTCGGCGCCTGCGTGGGCGCTCGTGGCGCTCGCGTCAAGAGCATCGTTCGCGAGCTCGGCGGGGAAAAGATCGATATCATCCGTTACTTCGAGGATCCCAAGGAGATGGCTCTGGAGGCCCTCAAGCCTGCCATCCCGCGCGCCGTGCACATGGACGAGCGCAACCGCCGCATCACGATCGAAGTTTCCGAAGACGATCTGGCCATCGCGATCGGGCGCAAGGGGCAGAACGCTCGCCTCACTTCCAAGCTGGTGGGCTGGAAGATCGACATCATGAAGGAAGAGGTCAAGGAGGTCTCCATGGAGACCAAGCAAGCGGAAGCTGCCCAAGGCCTCAACCAGATCGAAGGTATCGACGCTGCCACTGCGGAGCGTCTCGTTAACAATGGTTTGATCAGCCCGGAACTCTTCCTCGATGTCGAAGAAGACGACTTGGCTGAAATGGGATTCTCCGCTGAAGAAGCGGCTGACATCCTCGCTAAGGTGACTCAGTTCCTCCAGTCGCAGAACATCTCATCTTAATAGGCATAGGACTCTCCAAACGCCTCCGTTTACTTTTCATTTTTTACAGCGACACACATTTCCCTGCATGAGCGTTAGAATCTACCAGTTGTCTAAAGAAATCGGTCTGGAAAACGCCGAACTAATCGAGTTGCTGCGCGAGCGCGGCTTCGAGGTTAAGAGCGCGTCCAGCACGGTCGACAACATCTCCGCCGAATCCCTCCGCGAGGAATTCGCCAATAAAACCTCTGCAAGCGAAAGCGACTCAGACGAGGCAGCTTCGGAACCGGAAGCAGAGGAACCAGCAGCTCCCGAGCCCCCTTCGGCTCCGGACCTCGCATCCTTTGTCCGCAGTCCCGAGGATATCGCCAAGGAAAAGGAAGAGGCCAAGAAGGCCGCCGCAGCCGCTGCTGCGCCGAAGCCGCCTGCACCTCCTCCTCCCGCGCCCGCCGCCCCCGCCGCGCCGAAGCCCGTCGGTCCTCCTGCTCCACGTCCAGTGGCGCCGCCTCCCATGGCTCCGCCGTCCGGTCCGGGCCGTGTTGCCCCCCCGGCTGCCAGCAAGCCAGCTCCCGTCTCTCCGCCGCCCGCAGCGGCCAACCCTGGGGTTCGCCCGGCACCGTCGGCCACGCCGCCTGCGCCGCCCGCGGCCAAGGTCCCCGCTCCGGTCAAGGCTCCTGCTCCGGCAGCGCCTCCTCCGGCAGCTCCGGCCCCCAAGGCTCCACCTGCGCCGCCGGCGCCGCCAGCGTTGTCTGGACCTCCCAAGCCGCCTGCTCCCGCAGGGCCTGGCGCCGTAGCTCCTCCTTCTGCCGCCAAGCCTGAAGCGGCTACGGAAGCCGGCGATCCGGACGAGATCAAGCAAATCACTTTGAAGCCGCCGATCGTGGTGCGCGACTTCGCCAAGGAAATTGGCGTCAAGCCCTTCAAGCTCATCTCCGAGCTCATGGAAATGGGCATCTTCGCCTCCGTGAACCAGAGCCTCGAAGAGGAGGTCGCCAGCACCTTGGCCGCCAAGCACGGCTTCCTACTGGAAATCCGTCACCGCGGCGAAGGCAACAAGGCCAAGAAGAAGCAAGCCGCGGCGCCGGTAGACGAAGAGGAGTTGCTCGAGCACCGTCCTCCCGTGGTCTGCATCATGGGCCACGTCGACCATGGCAAGACTTCCTTGCTCGACTACATCCGCAAGGCGAACGTCACCAAGGGCGAAGCCGGCGGCATCACCCAGCACATCGGCGCCTACCAGATCGAGCACAACGATCACAAGATCACCTTCCTCGATACGCCCGGCCACGAAGCGTTCAACTCGATGCGCGCTCGCGGAGCGGACGTCACCGATATCGCCATCCTCGTGGTGGCGGCGGACGACGGCTTCAAGCCGCAGACCGACGAAGCTCTCAAGTTCATCCAGAAGTCTGGCGTTCAGCCCATCGTGGCGATCAACAAGATCGACACCAAGGGCGCCAACGTGGACCGCGTGAAGCAGCAGATGCAGGAACGCGGTATCGCTTCCGAAGACTGGGGCGGCCAGACCATCTGCGTCGAGTGTTCCGCCATCAAGGGAACCGGTATCGAAGAGCTCCTGGACATGGTATTGCTCCAGGCGGAAGTCCTCGAACTGCAAGCCAACCCCAAGAAGCCATCGACCGGTATCGTGATCGAGGCTTCCGTGGAAGTGGGCCGCGGCCCGACGGCTACCATTATCGTACAAGCTGGCACTTTGAAGGTTGGCGACGCCCTCGTTTGCGGCGCGGCTTCCACCAAGGTGAAGGCCATGCTCGACGAAAACGGCAAGCAGGTGAAGGTGGCTCCGCCATCGACTCCGGTACGCGTTATCGGCTGGTCCAGCACTCCGGATTGCGGAGACCAGTACGAAACCGTCAAGAACGAGAAGGTTGCCAAGTCCAAGGCCGCCGAGAACGAAATCGAAATCAAGGCCGAGCTGGCTGCGATGGAAGACGAAGCCACTGCCGGCATGACGCCGCAGGAGAAGCTCTTCGCCGCTATCGCCAAGACTCAGAAGAAGACGCTTCGCCTCATCGTGAAGGCGGACGCCTTCGGTTCGCTGGAAGCGATTTGCCAAGCCCTCAACTCGATCGAGAGCGAGAAGGTTGCCCTCGAGATTATCGGCAAGGGCGTCGGCGTAATCAGCAAGAGCGACGTGGAAAAGGCTGCTGCCGGCGACGCGGAAGTCATTGGCTTCAACGTTCGTTCCGACAATGGCGTACAAGCCGTGGCCAAGAACAAGGCGGTCAAGATTTCCAGCTTCCAGATCATCTACGAACTGGTGGATCGCGTCCGCGAGGACATGATCGAGATGCTCGATCCCGAGTTCCGCGAGAACAAGATCGGCGCCGCCGAAGTTCGCGCCGTGTTCCCGATCGCCAAGGGCTTCGTTGCCGGCTGTTTGGTCACCGAAGGTCGCGTTTCCCACGGAGCCAACGCTCGCGTGCTGCGTCGCAACAAGGTCCTGCACGACAGCAAGGTCCTTACCCTGCGCCGCGTGAAGGACGACGTGAAGGAAGTTCGCGCCGGTACCGAGTGCGGTATCCAGGTCGAGAAGTTCAACGACTACAAGCCGGGCGACACCATCGAAATCTACGAGGTGCACGAGGTTCGTGCCGCTCTGTAATCTTTAGTTCAACGAATGTAGGAGCGACCTTGGTCGCGAAGACTCTTTTCCTAAAAGCCGATTCGCGACCGAGGTCGCTCCTTTTTTCCCTAGTCAGATGAGCAATCGAAAAGTTAGAGTAGGCGAGCTGGTCAAGCGTGAGATCAGCGACATCCTGCACACGCGCTTCAAGTCGAGCGCCGTGTTGATCACCATCACGGAGGTCGACGTGTCGCCCGACAACAAGAACGCGCTCGTCTTCTATTCCGTGATCGAGGCGAACGGCTTTACCCGCAAGAAGGCCCAGCAGTTCTTCGCGAAGAACACGTCCATGTTCCGCCGCGAGCTGGGGAAGCGCATCATCCTCAAGTTCCTGCCAGCCTTGACCTTCGCCTTCGACGAGAAGAACAGGGCGGCTGCCATGGTGAACGAATTGATCGACGAGCTCGTGGAGCCGGAAGGCGAAGCCAGCAAGTCGGAGGGCGCCGACAAGCCAGAGGCATGAGCTACTACCCGCAGTTGGCCGAGCGCTTCAGCGAACTTTTCGCCAGCATCGCGAACGACAGGGTCTTGGTTCTCGGTCACGCTCGCCCCGACGGGGACTGCATCGGCTCCCAGCTGGCCTTGACCCGATTGTTGCGGGCGGAAGGGGTGGACGCGGTGGCCTACAACGCGGACCCGGTTCCGGATGCCTTGTCGTTCTTGATGGGCGATACCAAGATCGAGAAGTTCAGCGCGGACGCCTTGGACGGGAGTTCGCTGCTCTTCGTGGACTGCGCGGACGAGGTTCGCATCGGGCCCAAGTCGAGCAAGCTGATCGAGGGCAGCAACTACCTCGGCAATATCGATCACCACATTTCGAATACGAATTTCGCCCATTTCAACCTCGTGGAATCGGGCAGCGCCGCGACCTGCGAAATCATCGCCGGCCTGGCTTTCGATTTCGGTTGGGACGTCGACCCGCTGACGGCCCAGTGCCTGCTCACGGGGATCATGACCGATACGGGCCGCTACTCTTATGCGGCCACCTCCAGCCGCGTTTTCGAGCTCAGCGCCCGCTTGGTCGATTGCGGCGCCCGTCCGGTGCTCACGGCCCAAGCGCTTTACGAGAACGAGCCGAAATGCCGCTTGCAGCTGCTGCAGCGCTTTCTCGCGACCTTGACGACGCGTTGCGACGGCAAGGTGGGCACAGGGTACGTGCTGCATCAGGACTTTTTGGATACAGGCGCCAAATACGAGCACACGGAAGGCTTCGTCGACTACACGCGGGCCCTGGAAGGCGTGAAGATCGGCATCTATTTCGAGCAAAAGAAATCCACCGTGAAGGGCAGCTTTCGAGCGGAGTCCGCGGAGTACCGCGTTGATCGCCTGGCGCGCCAGTTTGGCGGCGGAGGGCACGCCTGCGCGGCGGCTTTCAGCTCGGACGAGTCGCTCGAGGAAATACGTCCCAAGGTCTTTGCCGCGATCGAGCGGCGCCTTGCGGAGGTCGAGCAGGAAAAGGAAGTTTAGAACAATGGAACAGAAAAGAGATCTTGAAGGCGTATTGCTAATCGACAAGCCCAGCGGGATGACCTCGCACGACGTGGTGGACCAGGTACGCCGTAAATTGAGAATGAAACGAATCGGACACGCGGGAACGCTCGATCCGATGGCGACCGGCCTGCTGATCATCCTCGTAGGCAAGGCCACCAAGCTTTCGCAGTTCCTCACCAGCATGGACAAGACTTACTCGGGTACCATCAAGCTGGGAGAGTCGACCAATACGCAGGACGCGGACGGGGAGATCACCGTGACGAAGCCCTTGCCCGAAGGCTTAACGCAGCTGCAGGCCCAGTTTGCCATGAGCGATTTCGTGGGCGACCAGTACCAGACGCCTCCCATGTTCTCGGCGGTGAAGATAAAGGGGCAACGCCTCTACAAGCTCGCTCGCAAGGGGCAGGAAGTGGAGCGCGAGCCCCGTTTCATCCGTGTATCCAAATTCGAGATCACCCGCTTCGATCTGCCGGAAATCGATTTCACCCTCGATTGCTCGAAGGGTACTTACGTGCGCACCTTGGCGAACGACTTCGGCGAAAAGCTGGGTTGCGGCGCTCACTTGACGGCCCTGCGTCGCGACGCCTCCAACGAGTTCGATACCTCCCGCGCTTTGCCGCTCGATGTCTTCAAGGAAATGGAGATTTCCGATATCGAAAAGAAGCTGATCCCGGCCCACGAAGCGATGCCGGAAAATCGTCTCTAAAGACTGGATACAGAAAGATGGGCGGGACGCGTCAGTTCGAGAGTTTAAGGTCGACCAACTATCCGGCGGATTGTCCGGTACACTTGGCGATCGGCATGTTCGACGGATTGCACCGCGGGCACCAGTTGGTGATCGAATCCGCGAAAGACGCCGCTCGCGAGAGCGGCGGCGTTTGCGGGGCCTTGACCTTTTGGCCGCATCCCAGCCGCTTGTTCCGTCCGGACGATCCAGCCCGCATGATACTCAGCCCGGAGCTGAAGCGCTTGGAGCTGGCGAAGCTGGGCTTGGATTTCATCGTCGAAGAACCGTTTAGCCGAGACTTTGCGGCCATCGAAGCTGCAGTATTCCTGAGCCACCTCAAGGCCGAGCTGCCGTCGCTCGCATCGGTGCATGCGGGCGAGAATTGGCGATTCGGCAAAGGGCGCTCCGGCGACATGCCAGAGCTGGTTCGCCAAGGAGAGAAAATAGGTGTGACGGTTAACGCGGTCTCGTGCCTGGAGTCCGGCGCGGAGCGGGTCAGCAGTACGCGTATCCGCAATTTGCTGACAGTGGGCGAAATCGAGCAAGCCAACGCTTTGCTGGGCTACGACTACTATAGCATCGGTACCGTGACTCAAGGCAAGCGCATGGGCCGCACCATCGACGCTCCCACTTTGAACCTGCCTTTCGAAGGCGACCTCAAGCCCGCTTACGGCGTTTACGCGGTTAGCGTTTCGGATGTGTCCTTGTCGCATCAATACAAGGCCGTAGCGAACTTCGGGCTGCGTCCCACCGTCGAGATGACCAACAAGCCCTTGCTGGAAGCGTTCCTCCTGGAGAAGTGCCCCTTCGACTACGGGCATCGCCTCAAGGTGGTTTGGCACAAGTTCCTGCGGCAGGAGCAGAAGTTCAGCGGGATCGACGAACTGAAGCGTCAGATCGCGAAAGACGTCGAGGAGGCGAAAGCATATTTCGATGAGCGCTAAGAAGAAGAGGCTCGACGAAATCGTGCTGGAGCGAGGGTTCGCCAGTTCACGCAGCGAGGCGAAGGCCTTGATCATGACGGGCAAGGTTCGGCTGGGAACGGAGCGCCTGACCAAGGCGGGTACCAAGTACGAGGAGGATATCGAGATCGAGGTGGAAGCCGGCCAGCGCTTTGTGGGGCGGGGCGGCGAGAAGCTGCTCGGCTGGATCGAGCAGTTTGGCTTGGACTTCGAAGGGACCCAGGTTTTGGACGTCGGCGCCTGCACGGGCGGATTCACGGACTGCGCCTTGCAGCATGGAGCGGTGGGAGCGACTTGCGTAGACGTAGGTTACGGGCAACTACACATGAAGCTGCGGAACGACGAGCGGGTTACGAATCTGGAAAAGACCAACGCTCGCTACCTGACTGCGGAGATGTTGCCCCATGCGGCCTACGATCGCATGGTGATGGACCTGTCCTTCATTTCTTTGAAGACCGTGCTGCCCTGCGTCTGGCCTTTCCTGAAGGAAGGCGGAGTCTTGGTGGCGCTGGTTAAGCCGCAGTTCGAAGTTGGCAAGGCCATTGCGGACAAGTTCAAGGGCGTCATACGCGACGAGAAGGCCCGGGCCAAGGCCATGGAGGACGTGAAGAGCTTCGCTCTGGAGGAGCTTTCTGGCGCCGAATACGTGGGCGAAATGGTGTCTCCGATCAAAGGCGGAGATGGAAACGTGGAGTTCCTTTTGGGGCTGCGAAAGTCCGACTAGGGCGGGTCTTGCGCTTAGCGTTTGAAAATCAGGAGTTTATCGCTTTCCTCCCAACAAGTACACTATGACGGCAATCAAGCAACTCGCGTTCGTGATCAACGGTTCCAAGATGGGATCGCACGAGCTGGTGGATAGGCTGGCTGCCATCGCCAAGGGGCTGGGGATTGAGTCGCGGAACATTACCGGCTTTCCCGTGCCCGAAGGGAGCCTCAAGGGGGTCGACGCCTGTTGCGTCGTCGGCGGCGACGGGACCTTTTTGAGCGCGGCGGCGGAAGCGACGCGGCGTCAAATACCGGTGATCGGGGTCAATCGCGGTACGCTCGGCTTTTTGACGACCTATACGGCGGAGGAGATCGAAGCTCTTTTTCCTGCGGTGCTGGGAGGCGAGTTCAAGGTGCAAAGCCGCTCGCTGCTAGAGTGCTCCGCCCAGGACGACCATTTGGATCTCGCCTTGAACGACGTGGTGATCAAGGCGGCCGATTCCAGTCGGATCATCCATATCAACGTTTTCGCCGACGACGAGTTCGTGACCACCTACGTGTGCGACGGCTTGATCTTCGCTACGCCGACCGGTTCGACCGCGTATACGCTGTCAGCGGGCGGGCCATTGATGCATCCGGATTCGGAGGCGATTTCTCTGACCCCGATTTGCCCGCACACCTTGAGCAATCGCTCCATCATTTTCCCGAGCAACGTAAAGCTGCGCATCGAGAACGCCAAGCCCGGGCAACGGCTGCTGGTCGCGCTTGATGGGCAGCGTAACCTGAATATCCTGGAAGGCAGCTCGCTTGGAGTTTCCGTATCGGAAAAACGCTTACAGATCGCCCAGAAGCTAGACTATTCCCACTTCAACGTGGTTCGCCATAAGTTGAAGTGGAGCGGTGGATACGCGGGCGAAGCTTAGTCGAAAGCCGGTTTTATGGCATCTCTTTCCGATAAGCGTTTGGCCGAATGGCTGGAGCAAGTCGCGGAAGGCTTGGATGCGGGAATGCAGCCAAGCAACGCCATCGCCTTGGCGAAACGGCTGCCGAAGGGGCGGAGCGAATCGCTGGAAGCCGCCTTTCAGGAGGGGCGAAAGTGGGCGGATGCCTTGGAACTTGCTGAGGTTTCCCTGAGCTTCGCGGAGCTTTCGATTCTGCAAGCAGCGGAATATTCCGGTCGCTTGCAGACCGCGATGAAGCGGATCGCCGCAGCCCGGCGCGAGCTCGCCAAGGTAAAGCGGCGCATGCTGGTGGCGGCTGCTTATCCGCTTTTTATCCTGCATTTCGCGGCGCTCGCCTTTTCGCTGCCGTATTTGGTTGATGGCGACAACGCTGCGTTTTTGGTGTCGGCGGGAATGGTTTTGGTACCTGTGTGGCTGCTGGGATTGTTTCTGGTAGCGGGAGCGAAGCTGTTTCCTCAAGGGGCTAAATCGGTCGCTCGGGTGTTGCCGGTCTTCGCGGGCTACCGGCGAAATTGGGAAGCGGGGACTTTGTGCGAAGTGCTGGCATCGGGCTTTGCGGCAGGGATGGATACCCTGCGTTCCTGGGAGATAGCGGCCAACGCGGCGGACAGTCCCAAGCTTTATCGCCTGGCGGATGCGGTGCTGGAGTCCGTCTCGAGCGGCGGCAAGGCCAGCGAAGCGATCGCAGGGCAGCGCAAGCTGTCGCCCAAAGGTTTCGAGCAAGTGTATCGGAGCGGAGAGGAGACCGGTAGCCTCGAGGAAAACCTGGAAGCTGCAGCGAAGCGCTATCACAGCGATGCCAAGAACCAGCTTTTCCTAGCGAGCATGCTGTATCCAAAAATCATGTTGATCGGAATCTTTGCCTACATCGGCTACCGGATCGTGGCTTGGGTGAGCGACTACTACGAGGAGTTGATGAACATCAACGTCTAGCGTTCTGCACGCGGACTAGGGGACGATCTAGTCCCGAGCTTGGTAGACCTTTAGCTTGGCGACGTCTTTCTCGAAGAGGGTGGCCTCGTGCTCGTAGAATTTGCGGAACGCTTCCTGGGAGGCTTCGGGGGAGCCGGAGTAGGGGGCGTAGGGACCGGACCAGCTGGAATTTATCCAGGTGAGCACCCAGGCGATATGGCGGGCCTTTTCGCTGGCGAGGATGGGCTCGAGCACGCTGCGGCTCCACCAATCGGGCTGGCGCTCGTGGTAGTCGATGGTTCCGGAAGTGCCGTAGCCGGTTTCGGTGAAGGCGGCCACTTTGCCTCGCTCCGCCGCGAAGTCGACGACGGCTTCCAGATTCTTCACCATGTCCTCGACGGTGAACCACGGGATCTCGGGATTTCCTTGGCCGTATCCATCGAAGCCAATGACGTCCACGTATTCGTCCCCGGGATAGTACTCGAGCGGGAAGCTTTTGTCGGGAGACCAGCAGAAGAGGATGTATTCAGATCGTTGCGACATGTACTCGACGAGCAGTTGGAAGGCCTTGCGGTAGGTCTCCGGGCCGCCTTGGGCGCGGCTGCCCCACCAGAACCAGTTGCCGTTCATCTCGTGGAATGGGCGGAAGACGATGGGGAACTGCAGGTCTTCGTTGATCACGCGCAGGACTTCGTCGAGCTGCTGGTAGAACCAGGTGACGTCGCCCTCGCTGTCGTCGTTGTGGACGACCTTATGGAGAATTTGGGCGTCGCGTTCGTGCCAGTTGTGGGAAACTCCGTATTTGCCTCGCCAGTGGTAGTCGAAGGTGACGATGGCTCCGGACTCGTAGGCGGCCAAGGCAGCGAGCTTGTGGGCCATGCGCTCGTGCGCGTCCTTGTCGATGAGGTAATGGAAGTCGGAGCCGTGCACGCCGGGGTGGTCGCCTACCACATCCTTGACGTCGGATGTAGTGGGATCGTTGATACCTTTCATGTCTCGTTGGTAGCTGAGGGGGAACTCTTGGCCGAAGGCGATCTTGTCGGTTTCCCAGGCGAGGAAATGGAGGCTCGTTAGGAGGTTGGCGGTTTCGGGCGAGACGCTCTTGTCGACAGGAGAGACGGCTGGCTGTTGGGCGCAGGCTGTAAGGGCGGCCAAGTGCAGGGTAGTGAGGAGGGTGAGTCGTTTGATTTTCATGAAAGGGGGCGTGGTTTAGTCGTTGGGCGTTGGCGCGTCGTAGACGTTAAGGGCTGACACTTCTCGTTGGAAAAGGGTGCTGGGCGAGTCGTAGAATGTCTTGAAGTCGTCTTTGGCGGCTTGCGGAGAGCCGGAGTGGGGGAGGTAGGGGCCGGACCAGCTGGCATTGATCCAAGTGAGCACCCAGGCGATTTTGCCAGCATTTTCGTCGGCTGCGATGGGATTGAGGATATGGCTGGTCCACCAGTCAGGAACGTTGGTCTCGAAGGAGCCGCTGCCCGCGTAGCCGGTCTCGGTAAAGGCTGCCACCTTGCCGCGTTGCTCGGCGAAGGCGATCATTTCGGTGAGATTGCTGAGCGGCCGGCCTGGGTTGGTGACGTTGTAGATGTCACGCCCGACGATGTCGACATAGGTGTCGCCGGGGTAGAACTGTTCGAAGTCGGCTAAAGCCACGTCGGGCCCCCAGCAAAAGAGCAGGTAGTCGGTCCGCTCGGACATGTAGTCGACGAGCAGTTGGTAGGCTTGGCGGTAGGTGGCGGCGCCGCCCTGCATCTGGCGTCCCCACCAGAACCAATTGCCGTCCATTTCGTGGAAGGGACGAAAGACGATGGGGAACTGCAGGTCCTCGTTGATAAGGGCGAGGATGCGGTCGAGGCTGTCGTAGAACCAGGTGACGTCGCCCCGGGAATCGTCGTTGCGAACGACGAAGTCGAGAATCTTGTCGTCCTCCGGGTGGGCTTGGTAGTTGCCGCCGTACTTGCCCGGCCAATGGTAGTCGAAGGTCACGATCGCTCCGTCGGCGTAGGCGCGTTTCGCGGCGGCGATATGGAAGGCGTCGTGCCAGGGCTGGTCGATCAGGTAAAGGAAGTCCGCTCCGTGCACGCCCGGGTGATCGCCGACCACGTCCTTCGACTCGGACTGTTCGATGTCGCCGTTGCCGATAGTGTCGGTGGAGTTGAAGCTGAGCGGGAACTCCTGGCCGAAGATGTAGCGGTCTGGATCCCAGCCGATGCGGTGGAGGTTCTTGAGGAGGTTCTGGGTTTCGGCGGTGGCCCTGGGATCGACCGGGAAAGGGCCTGAGACGGGCGCGAGGCGCAGGTAAACCGCGTCTTGGATGAGTACGCTAAAGGCGAGGCTCCAAGTGCCGTCGCCGTTGTTGGATTCGCTGAAGAGGGAAACGTCGCCTTCGGCCTGCAGGGACCAGTTTGCCTGCTCGGCGTCGAAGCGGAGCGGATAGGTGGTCCACTGGCGCAGGTCGCTGGAGAGCTGCAGCGCATAGCGCTGCTGGGGGGAGTCCTCCTGCAGGCGCAGGAGGGCGCGAAGGCGGTCGGACTCGTCCACGGTGACGATCGCGCTGGGGAAGACGAAGCGGGCCAGGGCGAGGTACGCGATAAGGAACGTCGGAAGTCTTAGGGGCATTGCTGGGGCGGGTGAAACGTCGAAGCCCAAAGCATAGTCGGGATTTCAGGAAATTGGTAGGCGATCCAGCGTAACGAATTAGAGGCAAATTTACGCCACTGAGAAGTGGGGGCAGTTTATAGGCCTGCGGCGCGCTTCCGGTAGGCGCCGGGGGCGATGCCGGTCTCTTGCTTGAAGACGGCGCTGAGGTAGTTGTAGTTGGGAAATCCGCAGGCCTCGGCGATTTGCTCCAAGCTTAAGTCGGTTGAGGTAAGCAGTTCGCGGGCACGCTGAACGCGGACGCGACGTAGCTCTTTGGCGGGGGTGCTGTCGAGGTACTGCCGAAATTGGCGTTCGAGGGAGCGTCTCCCCATGGGCACGGCTTGCAGGATGTCATCCACTTGAATGCCGGCGCAGGCGTGCTTGCGCAGGTATCGGATGGCGTCGCGCAGCTGAGGGTTGTCGACGGCTAGGGTGTCGGTGGAGAGGTGGGCTGCGATTCCTTCGGCTTCCAGGAGGAGGTCCGGAGCGGGAGGGATTCGCTTCTTCATCATCATGGCGTTGAGCCGGGCTGCGGCTTCGATGCCGATTTGGCGCGCGGGAACAAGTACGCCGGAGAGGGGCGGATAGCAGGCCTCGCAAAGCAGGTCGTCGTAGTCGCCGCCTAGGATCGCAGCCTCGTGGGGAACTTGGATACGGGAACGTCGGCAAAGGTTGATGAGGTCGCGGCCGATCTGGAAGGCCCAGGTGTAGATGGCGATGGGCTTCGGAAGTTCGGTCAGCCAATCTCTTAAGGCACTGTTGCCGTCGAGTGAGGGGAGGGAGCTCGAGTCGGAACCGAAGGAGTGAACATGCGGGACTTTGCCGTATGCCTTCAGCTCTCTCGCGAAGGCATTGCAGTGCTCTTGGACGTGTGGGAGGTGGATGGGGCCGACGTAGGCGAAGTTCTGGAAGGATCGGTTCCGGAAATGTTCCACCGCGAGTTTGGCGGAGGAATCGTAGTCGTTGGAGATCCGTTGAAACGAACGTCCGGGTAGTTGAATGCGGGATACGTTGACGGCAGGCAGCTGGCGCTGGGCGATCTCTTCGGATAGTTCCTTGGTAGCGATTCGAGCGATCACTCCGTCCAGCTCCTTGAAGCGGGCGAGGGATAGGGATTCGTCGGGGCCGTGCGGCTCGATGAGCAGGTCCCAAGGGGTTGCGGCCCGCTTGGTGTGTTCAAGCACGCCTTGGATAAGCCGCCGGCCCCAGCCCGTGGCGGAATCTACAAGGATGGCGATGCGGGGGATGGAGCTGTTTTTAGGCATGGAGAGGCGTTTTGTCGCAATAAAGTATAAATTAAACGAGTTTGCGTATTTCTGGCGAATGAAAAGTAGGGTAGGGTAGAAGGCTCGGCTTTCCTCGCCCTTTTTGTTTTAGAAGGGCTTTGTGGCCCTCGCCTTTTTGACCTCATTGACCCCAAAGTATGGATACGCTAGATTACGTCACCCTTATCGTCTTCACGCTCGGCGTGTTCGCGGCGGGAATGTCCTTCTCGAAATCGGGAAAGAACCTGAAGACCTTCTTTGCGGGTGGCGGGGCGGTCCCTTGGTGGATCAGTGGACTGTCGCTCTTCATGAGTTTCTTTTCGGCAGGTACGTTCGTGGCCTGGGGGTCGCTGGCGTACATCCATGGTTGGGTGGCGATATCGGTGCAGTGGACCATGTGCATCGGGGGATTCGCGGTGGCGGGCTTTGTGGCTGCGCGTTGGCGGCGTACGGGGGTGTTGACCGGGGCTGAGTTTATCGGCAAACGGCTGGGGCATCGGGTTAAGAAGATTTACTCCTACCTGTTCCTGGGCTTGTCGGCGTTTACGGGGGGAGCGTTCCTGTATCCGGTGGCCAAGATCGTGGAGGCAGCGACGGGCTTCCCCTTCGAGTATACAGTGATCGGCTTAGGGTTGGGGATCATGCTTTACACCTCGGTCGGCGGACTGTGGGCAGTAATTGTGACCGATGTGCTGCAGTTCGTGATCTTAGCCGCTGCGGTTGTGATTATCGTGCCCTTGGCTTTCGACAAGATCGGCGGCTTCGAGGCGTTCACCTCGCAGGCTCCGGAGGGCTTTTTCTCGCTGACGACGGACGAGTACACGCCGCTCTTCCTGATAGGCTTTGGTTTGTACAACTTTTTCTACCTCGCGGGAAACTGGGCCTATGTGCAGCGCTATACCAGCGTTAAGACTCCTGCCGAATCGCGAAAGGTGGCGTTGCTCTTTGGCAGCTTGTATACGCTCAGTCCCGTGGTCTGGATGCTGCCTCCCATGATCTACCGGATTTATAATCCAGGTTTGGACATCGCGGCCGGCGAAGCGAATCACGCTTACATGTATATAGCGAAGGAAGTCCTGCCGAGCGGGATGCTGGGCTTGATCGTGGGAGCGATGGTTTTCGCGACTGCGAGCTCTTTGAATACGACCTTGAACATCGTGTCGGGCGTATTCACCAGCGATATTTACCGATCGCTCAGGTCTGGAGCCACCGACAAGCAACTCATGTTCGTCGCCCGCGCCTCTACCGTGGTGTTCGGCCTTTTCATGCTGATGGTCGCGCTTTCCGTGGATCGCATGGGAGGGATTCTAAACGTGATTTGGGCGGTCGGCGGCATCACGGGGGGAGCGATGCTAGTTCCGCCGCTGTGGTCCCTGTTCTCGAAGCGTCAGACTGGGAAGACAGTGCTTTCAGTCACGCTGATTTGCTTGGCGGTGAATTGCTTCTTCAAGTTCAACGGGGCGATCGTTCTCAACCAGGCCCAGACTCAGGTGCTCGGGGCGGGTCTTCCGTTGGTTTTGATGGCGTTGGTGGAGATCGCGCTGAGTCGTCGCGGGCCTTCGAGCGACGCCTTCGAGGCGTATGAACGCGAACGGCTGCAAGCGATCGACAAGCTAAGTGGCTTCGAGCAGCGCGACGAGGATCTGGAGGCGAAGCGCGAGAACAAGCATGGGATCACGGTTATCGCCATCGGGGTGACCGCCATAGGTTGCCTCATCGTATGCTTCGGCTTTCTGGCGGAAGACGGGCAATGGCTGATCGGAACCATTGGAACGGTGGTAGCTGTAGTGGGCGCATCGATACTGAAATCGGTGAGATCGATCGCTAAGGCCTGAGTCAATTTTAGGAGATAAACCATGATTAAGGAAGGATTTGAGTCCGGCGTTCGGGCGCTTAAGGAAATTTCGCTGGTGTGCGAACTGGTCGTCGTGGGCGGCGGACTGGCCGGCGTTTGCGCGGCGATCGCGGCGGCCCGGCGAGGGGTAGATACGGTCTTGGTGCAGGATCGACCGGTGCTGGGCGGCAACGCTTCGAGCGAAGTGCGACTCTGGGCTCTGGGGGCAACCTCGCACTTGGGGAACAACAATCGCTGGTCGCGGGAAGGCGGCCTCATCGATGAAATTCTAGCGGAGAACCTTTATCGGAATCGCGATGGGAATCCGCTGATCTTCGATACGCTGCTGCTTGAGAAGGTACGGGAGGAGCCGAAGCTGAGGCTGTTGCTCAATACAGCCGTCTTCGCCCTTAAAAAGCGGGAGGCGAAGCGGATCGAGTCGGTAGAGGCCTTTTGCAGCCAGAACGCGACCCTGTACAAGATCGAGGCCCCATACTTCTGCGATGCTTCCGGAGACGGGATTCTGGGGTTCGCGGCGGGAGCCGCTTTCCGCGTGGGGGCGGAACGGGAAAGCGAGTTCGGGGAGAAGTTCACTCCCAGCGAGGAGTACGGCGAGCTGCTGGGCCATACCATCTATTTCTATACGAAGGACGTTGGAAAGCCGGTCGACTACGTGGCCCCTTCCTTCGCCTTGAAGGACATCACGGCCCTGCCGAAATACCGGTCGATCAACGTGAAGGATCAGGGCTGCAAGCTGTGGTGGGTGGAGTTTGGCGGCAGTCTGGACACGATACACGATTCGGAGGACATAAAGTGGGAGTTGTGGAAGATCGTGTATGGGATTTGGAACTACATTAAAAACTCAGGGAAATTTCCCGAGGCAGAGACTTTGACTCTAGAATGGGTAGGCACCATTCCCGGCAAGCGGGAAAGTCGCCGCTTCGAAGGCGACTACATGCTGAAGCAGCAAGACATCGTAGAGGGCGCTCGCTTCGATGACGCGGTTGCCTTTGGAGGTTGGTCCATCGACCTGCACCCGCAGGACGGCGTATATCGAGACCTTCCGAGCTGCGACCAATGGCATGCCAAGGGAATCTATCAAATCCCGTACCGCTGCTACTACAGCCGTAACCTCGATAATCTCTTTCTGGCGGGCCGCATCATCAGCGCCTCGCACGTGGCTTTCGGATCGAGTCGAGTCATGGTAACCTGCGCCCATGGGGGACAGGCGGTGGGAGTGGCGGTGGCCCACTGCTTGGCCGAAGGTTTGGCTCCTCGCGATCTGCTGGAGGCGAGTCGGATGAAAGCGCTGCAGGCGGATTTGAACAAGGCCGGTCAGGGGATTCCGGATACGCCGCTTTCCGGCGAGGGCGATCTGGTCCAGTCTGCCCGGGTCGAGTTTTCCAGCGTGAACGCGTTGGCGGCACTGGAGCCGTCCGAGGACGGTTGGGTCGACCTTTCCTTTGCGGCAGGGCAGTGGATTCCTGTCAGGGCGAAGCAGTGGTACCGCATCACCGCCTACGTCGAAAGCGCCGGGAAAAACGATTTGACGGTGAAAATTCGAACCGCGAACCGCTTGGGGCATTTTACGCCCGAAGCGTGTATTCACGAAACGACGATCGCCCTAGCCGAAGGGGAGCAGGCGGTGGAGGTCGCGTGTCCGATTGAGCTGGATACGGATCAGTATGTTCTCGTTTCCTTTCACGGGAATGCGAACCTTCGCCTGCGCGTCAGCGATGCGCTGCGGACGGGGACGGTTTCGGTTTTCAACGAAGGGAACGAAGCGGTATCGAGCAAGGGCATGCAGAAGCCTCCGGCGGACATCGGAGTGGATGCCTTCGAGTTCTGGTGCCCGCGTCGCAGGCCCGCTGGGCGAAACCTAGCCCTGCGTTTCGACCCGCCGTTGCGTCCCTACGGAGTCGAGGAGCTCAAGCGCGGCTACTTCCGGCCGGTGGCGAGCTCCAACGCCTGGGTGGCCGAACGCACCGACCCGGACCCCACGGTGACGATCGTATTCGAAGGGAAGGCGAAGCTGGAGTCGGTGGATCTGTATTTCGATCCGGACTACGACCACCCCATGGAGAGCGTGCAGATGGGGCATGCGGAACGGGTGGTCCCCTTTATGGTTCGAAGCTTCCAGCTTTTTGACCTGGAAGGTAAGCTCTTGTATTCGATGAAGGAAAACCGTCAGGCGATAGCCCATATCGAGTTTTCCCAGCCAGTGGAAGTGGCAGGGCTGCGCTTGAGCTTGGAGCATCCCACCGAAAGGACCCCTGCGGCTTTGTTTGGAGTGAGAGCGTATGGCTCTCTGTAGCGACGGTGGGCGCAATGCCGCAGGGCGAAGCTCGAGCGGTGTGGAGGCCGGCTCGTGCTGAAGTCGCGAAGCCGGCGATTTCCTAGCGATGTTGGTCGATGAGGATTCGGTTGCCGTCCGGATCGGTGAGGGAGAGGCTGGCGGGGCCTGCGCTTGCGGGATCGATTTCTTTTTCCACTTGGATCCCTTGGGTTTTTAGCCGCTTCTGGATGGTTCGTATATCGTCGAAGGGATCTTTGTTTTTGCCTTCCTGATCCCAGCCTGGATTGAAGGTGAGCAGGTTTTCTTCGAACATGCCCTCGAAAAGCCCGATCAGGTGGTCGTCGTTTTTCATGACGAGCCACTTTTGCTCGATGTCGCCCGCGAAGGCTTCGAAGCCAAGCTTTTGGTAAAATGCCTTCGAGGCATGGATATCTTTAACGGATAGGCTTACGGAGAATGCTCCAAGTTTCATGGTTTCCTTTCGTGGTACGTGGCTGATCTGTTACCGTTTCGGTCGCGCATTTTGGATACGCTTGTTAAGGTGCTCGAAACTGGCGAAAGCTAGCGAGAGGGCGATAGGCAATTCCCCATAGAGTCCAGCAGTTTCTTGAAATCAACGGGCTTAGCTTGCAAGTCGTCGAAACCCAATGACTTCGCCTCCTCTCGGATTCCATCGGTAAAGGAGGCCGTCACCGCGATTACCGGTTGTACGTGGCCTCGTTCCCTTATTTCACGGAATACCTCGAAACCGCTGATCCCGGGCAACTTTAGGTCAAGCAGGACGATGTCGTACTTCTCGGCGCTAATCCGATCCAGCGCCTTTTCGCCGGTCTCTACCGTATCCACAATGAAATTACACAGTGACAAGCCGTAGCTCAATAGACGCCGGTTCGGCTCGATGTCGTCCACGTAAAGCACCCGTTTGCGTTCGCCGTTGCTCGCTAAGGCGGAGCGAGACTTGATCACCTTTTCGTCGGGTAGCTCTGAAGCGATCTGCCCCGTCGGGATCGTGATCGTAAATTTGGTGCCTTTTCCGACTTCGCTTTGCAGCTCGATCTCGCCTTGGTGCAAGGCCACGATCCTATTCACGATCGCTAAGCCGAGCCCCGATCCAGATTCCAGTTCCGCGTCGAAAGGATTGACCTGTTCGAAGGGCTCGAAAATGCGGGACTTCCAGTCGTCAGGTATTCCCCGGCCTTCGTCCCAGATCGATATGCAAACCGCCTTGCCCTCCGTATGGACTTCCAAGCCGATCCGTTTACCCGAACCTGTGAACTTGATGGCGTTGCTCATGAGGTTGTGGACTACCTGACGCAAGCGTTTCCCGTCCGCTTCAAGGTACAAAGGCTTGTCTCCGAAATTCGTTACAAGCCTTAGCTTCCTTTCCTCGATCGCCAACTTGAAGGTTCCTGCTGCCAGCTCCAAAAGTTCGCGAAGGTCTAAGATTTGCTTATCTAGCTGCATCTTTCCCGCCTCGATCCGAGCGAGGTCCAAGATGTCGTTGACCAAACCGAGCAGATGCTTGCCGCCGGTGCGAATAAAGCTGGCGTACTCGCGGATCTTTTCCTCGTCCACCTTGCCAAGCTCGAAGTCGATCAACTCGCTGAACCCGATCACGCTGTTCAAGGGCGATCGAAGCTCGTGGCTCATATTGGCCAGGAATTCGCTTTTGCAGGCGTTCGCCTTTTCGGCCGCCTCCTTGGCTTGAACCAACTCCTTGTGGTATTTTTCGCTGCTCAGAGTCGTTCCGATCGTTTCGCAGGCAATCTTCAGCAAGGCAAAATCCCTTTCGCCCCACGAACGGAACTCCTTCACCGCATCGAAGCCCACGAACCCGAGCAGGTCGTCGCCATGGAACATGGGGTATACGATCAGCGACTTGATTGATTGGCTGTCGAGGATCTCCTTGAGAGGAGAGTCCTCCATATCCGGAATGGAAGGCAGGTACACCCGATCGCCACGCTCGAAATGCTCCATCCACTCCCGTAGGTCCTCGATGCTGACGCTCGGCACTAAATCGATCTGCGGATCCGTCCCGGCGGCGCACCATTCGAAATCGTAGTAGCTCAGTCCCTTTTCGTAATCGAAAGTGAATACGTAAACCCGCTCGACCTTTGCATAGCGTCCCAATATCCCCAATACCTTGTTGATCGTCTCGCTAACCTCTCCCAGTTTTCTTTTAGCTAGGAGAAGCGAAACCTCGGTGGCTACCGAATAGAATTCGTTTAGGGATTCGAAATCGCCGCTATTCATCTCTCAAGGGCATTAAGTTCAGCATTTGAAGCAAACAAGCAGTATTGCTTATGATTGCGAGGCTAAAGGATAGCCCCAGTTCAAGCCCATTGCCCATGCCAAGCCCTAGGGCGTGTCTGATCGTCCGAACCAAGGAGCCCAAGTCGTCCATGGAGCATATCTCGCGAGCGCCGGGGAGAGGAGGTTGACGAGGTTAGGGGGCTTGGACTGCGTTGATCGTTTGTGGCGAGCGTAAGAAAGCGACGTGCAGGCCCCTGGCGAGCTTGCTCCGGACCGCGCCTTGACGGGTGAAGCTGAGGAGCCAGGCGGCTGCTAACCGGATTCAGCGATGTGCGGCGAAGATTCGCCCTCGGTCAGATGGTCTTCGTTTGTCAAGCCGAGACCCTTTCGCTGACTGCTTGCCTTAAACCGCAAAAGGGTATGGATCGACGCTTAAGGGCTTACCTCCAGGAGAGCCTCGCGACAAACTGCTCCCTTGGCGTGAATCCCCGATTGTTCTTGTCGCTGCCATGCTCGAGCGCCAGACGCCGAAAAACGCCCCGATCCACAATAGAAAGTATTTGGCTAAACGGGCTGGAGATCCTATTCATGACCTCGCCTTCGTTAATGGTTTATGTTTTGCCTCACATTACCCAATACGGTCTGAGGCGGTAGCGTTTCTAAAACGCTGATTTGGACGATGACGTCGGTTTTTTCAAGGAGACCAAGGGTGATTTACTTATGAAATGTGAACGAAGTGTTTTTTTGTTTAAGCGTTATAGAGTAGTGAATTTTATCCTGTGTTGCTTGGTTGGTTCGCTAGCGTTTCTCTATTTTTCACCTCTCGGTGAAGAGGATGGTGATCGTGTGATTACCTCGGAAGGAGTAGAGGGATTGAAAACGCCGGTGAATGATCCCGCTGACGAATGGGGACGAATCGGATACGTAGATCAAGAGGACGTGACCATTTCTAAAGAGCTAGACGAGTGGCTCTTACGACGTGAGGCGTTGGAGATATATGCTGCTGAGTTTACGGAGTTCACTATCCCTGAAATGGATCTTCTAACACCAGAAGATTGGTTGCTGGTTGTGAAGGACGGGGAACTTAAGACGGAAGTTGATTTTCGCAAAGCCTTGGCTCGGTTGAGATTTACGGCCAAGCAAAAGGTCATGGGCGATATGAGAAAAGCAATTCAGGGCTATTCCTTGGAGGGAAATATCGAAACCATGCAGGATAGCCTAGAATTGGCACCTTTCCTTCCGCCCGGTTTTGACGTTAAGATCTTAGATCGCTACAAAATCAGCCTTTCAGGGAAGCGCGACGGAGGGCCGAAGACGTCGGAATTAATAATCCTATACGAAGAGCCTGTGGATGACGTATTTAATTCGGTTTTTTGGATTAGCGATAAAGGATATGCTCTTGGTGCTGGTCGATACGACCAACCCGAAAAAAGAATCAGAAAGGCCGTTGAGGGATTTATCAACAAAAACGGAGCCCAACCTACAAGCGTAAATCAATTGACTGATTTTCTTTCCGAATCGGGTTATGACCAAGAGATTCAAGAAATGTTGTTCGATCACATGATAGCATACTCGGATTGATCCCTGCCTGTTTGAGTAAAGGTCATTATGAAAAGAGAGTTGTTTATAACGTGGGCGTTGATGTTTGCTGTTATCCTTTCGCTGGCGCTTCGAAAATTTTATTTCACTGATTCCAATACTGCCCTGCAAACGAATGGAGAGGATGTTGAAAAAACGGATTTCCAGGAAGAACCTGTTTTTGGGGGCACACTCACGCGATCCTCGAATAAATTTAATAGGTATACGGTTTTTGAGGAGAGTATTGAAAAGTGGACCACAAAAGTCTCGGTCCTTGGCGAATACGTGGACGGGAACCCAGATCTCACGATACCGGAAATGAGTAATCTTTCGGAGTCAGATTGGCTTGAGGTTACTAAAGCTCAGGAATTCCAAGGCGAAGGTGACTTTAGGAAGAGCATGTCAAAGTTGAGGTGGATTGCAAAGAGGGGCACTCAGTTGGAGCTGGCCCGGGTCGTTAACCGTTTGATGAAGGAGAATCTTGAATTTCCAAAGGATAAAAAGGGTTTGTTGAATTACCTTCCAGTGGGATTTGACCCTCGGATTTTGGATCGTTATGATTATTTTCCGCTAGGCAATGATGAGGTGAATTCGAGTGGCCGTCGGGTCGTTTTGGTGGAGCGTGCAGTCGATCCGATTTGGGATAGTACGAGTATAATTACAGATTCCGGAACTCTTACGAATGATCACGGATCACGCTCTTATCGCAAACCTATGCAGGAAAGTATTGAAGCTTATATCTCGTCTCATGGGGTAGGACCGAAGAGTCATCGAGATATTGAATTGATGTTTGACGGTGAAGACCTGGATCAGGAAAGCATAGAAGTGCTTTTTGCTTATACGTTGCTGCGACGATGACTTCCGAAAGGTTTCGAAAAATAGTAGAGGTGCCGGCGAAGCCAGACGGGCCGGTTCGAGTCGCCTGCTAGTATGCTCTTGAACCGGCCTTTGAGGATATGGCCTCTATCCTTCCTAATCGATTGTAACGGTTCGCGTATGCGTTTTCGGGCGATCGCATCTCTTCGCTGAGGTTGGGTCGCGCAGTTTCTATCGCGAGGTGGTAGTGGTTGTGCCCATGATACAGTAGGCGTGAAGGATGCAACCTGAGCGTTCGCAAGCCTCGAAGAGGCATTTCTCGAATGCGAATTTCGTTCCATAGTCTTCGAAGATCCAGGAACGGTAGTTACCTCTATTGATTACGTGGTAGATCGCTCCGGAATATTCAATGCGTGGGGCTCTTGCCTTTCGGAAGGGTGGGGTTATCATCTGGAAAGTCAAACATTACGGTTTGACCCCTTTACTTCTCCCGTCAAACATTACGGTTTGACCCCTTTACTTCTCCCGCCTTTACTTCTCCCGCCAAGCTCAGACGACGAGCGCTTGCGCTCGTTGTCTGCAGCGCTTTGTTAGCACCTTATTTGATTTCGGTTTTTAGAACTTCAAAGTTGGTTTCTGATGTGAATGCTTTTGAAATAGTGATATCTCCAAGTGGTTTAGTAAGCTCTCGAATCTTATCTTCTGAGACGCTCGATCTACACCCAATAATCACTTCTGCTAGTTTTAAGCCATCGTCAAAATACGCAAAATGATAGCCATCTTCCTTTTGACCTAAGTTGATGAACGTGCGATACTCTTCTTCGTACTTCCAATCTATATATTTGGTAACGAGATTTCTTCGAGTTATTTCTTCTTCCGATACTTTTTTGTCTAGCACGATTCTTTGGTGAGTGTAGTGAACCTCTTCAAGAAGTTCGTCCTTAATCTCAAAGCCTAGACATATTCCTTTGTGTCGGTCTGCGTAGTGTGACCATTGAACTGGATTCTTCCAGTTCCTGCTGAAACACAATACTCCAGTATAACTTGCTACTATTTCCATGGATATTCTAAGGCTGTTCTTTTCTGATGACTTCGTAAATACGATGTTTCCAAATTCGAACGGGTCGTTCAGATCCAAAAGGTTAGATATCTTTATGCGCTTTTCCAGTAGGTCTTTCAGCCCAAACTCTTCGTTGAGGAAGTGGTAAACTCTCATTCTCTTTTTTGCTAACGCTAAGCTCTCACGCGGCGGCTTGCCGCCGTTGTGAGAAGCGCCTTGATATGCTTTTCTTTCATTGGATAAGTTCGAATCCCTCTTCCAGCTCTTCTTTCGTCAACTCGTCTTGTATCCATAGTTCAAACTTTTCTTTTGTTTCTTCGTTGAGGAAGTGACACGCGTAGTATCCATCGTAATGGCTATACTGTAAATTGGTGAATCTAATCTTCGTTCCTGCTTGTATCTCTGAATCTCGTTGAAAGCCGACTTTAGTGTCTTTCTTCAATCTGTAGATCGAATCCTTGAGGAAATAGTCTCTCGCGCATCCGGCCTTCATTTTAGTTCTGCATATCGCCAAAGACTCACGACGTAGAACGCGCAGCGTCCGGAGTTGTGAGCTCTGCTTGGTTCGCCTTCGTTCTTCCAGCAGCTCTAAAAATTTCATGATAGCTCTGGCTGTCGAATGATTCTGATTCTTCTCTTATGAGTCGTAGAAGTTGCTTGGCCTCAGGACTATCTATATCGATTAGCTTTTTGTGACCAAATCCGTTTTTACCCCAGTATAGTAATCCATCTTTTTTGTTCTCATATTTTTTTCACCAGTAGGGGACTTGATCCCAGTCGGGATCATTCCTTTATCGATTAAAAGACATCTTTTTTCTCCCTCTGCGTTGATAAATATTGGACCAGTTGAACCTCCATCAAGGGCGATATCGAACTTCGCCGTGCCATCGGCTTCCTTTACTAGTTTCCAAGTGAATTCCGATCCGATCATATACGTCGGAAGAAGTAAGAATATCAGTATTATCGTTTTCATAATTTTTGGCGAACGCCAAGCTCAGACGACGAGCGCTTGCGCTCGTTGTCTGTAGCGCTTTGTTAGCTTGTTTTGGTTTTGTAAAATTTACTGATTTCTGGATACATCTTAGCTTTTATCTCTACAATCTCCAGAACCCTGCCTTCCATTTCTGATTCTTTGGGACTGTCTGATTTTAGTTCATGGTAAATCCATTCTAAGTGTTCTGATACTTTTCTTAATTCTTCCACTAGCGTGCTGCTCCCTAGCAAGTTGGACAGGGCACTAGCGGTACATAAATGGTCACCGGCGTTCACTACGCTTTTCTTGGATAATTCGATGTTCTGGTTGTGAAACTCGAATGCACATTCCTGTAAGCTAGACTCAATTTTCTCTACTGTAAGAGCCAGCTCTCTAGAAAGTGACTTTTGTTCATCACGATCTTTGTTTTCTATTTCTTGATTATGCTTTTGGCGTCCAATGACATATGCACTGAGCCCAGCTATCGTGGCTCCAAGACCGATTTTTACTGCAGTGTCAACTATGTCGAGAGTCGTAGTCATTTCTTTAATTGGCTAACGCAGAGGTCTCACGCGTGCGCTTGCGCACGTTGTGAGAACCGACTTGATGGGGCTATTAGTTTTAGGATTAGAGTTGGGTTGAGCATGGAAGTTCTGGCTTCTTCTTTTTGGCCATTAGCTTGGGGTTTCGGTCGGGTAGGGTCGATCAGTCTTTTCGTTGCAGGATCTTGTTTTTTAGATGGAACGTCTGATTGGTTGGTCGTCTCGATAATCGATCTTTCTTACCAATGCAGGATCTCTTTTTTTAATAATTGGAATTAGAAAATGGATACGTCGCCATGTTGGTCTTTTAGGAATTTATTTTTCTCCCCATCGTCAAATCCACACGATGGCGGCTTCGGTTGTGGTTCCAAGTCTGTTGATGTTGATTTTCATGGAGTCGTTATGAAAGGGCGAGCGTTTGCCGACATTGTGTGCGATGCCTGGTTCGAAAAATTCAATCAGTTACGTGCATACCGTATCCAACTGTCCACTTCATCTCTGAT
>NZ_JARXIA010000017.1 GCF_031127875.1 Pelagicoccus sp. SDUM812005
TGAATATATGAAATAATCAGATCCAACGCGACTTGACAATTTAACCCATAGCAGGGGTCAAACCGTAATCTTTGAAAGAGCCAAAACAGGGCAGGTAACCCATAGCAGGGGTCAAACCGTAATCTTTGATAGGCGAACAAAGGGGTCAAACCGTAATCTTTGAAAGAGCCAAAACAGGGCAGGTCTTAAATCTTGATATCCCCCCCCCCTCTCCCCCGTCACCCTTCCTCGTATCCAGTAATCCAGCACAACAGAATGCCTGAGCCCCAATACACAATAGAGCCACTGGATCCCAAGGTGCACGACCGCAGCTCATTCCGAAACGAAGAAAAGGCACTTGAATCGTACATCCAAACTCAGGCTCGAAAAGACGCAAAAGCGCGAGCTTCGACCTGCTTCGTTCTCACCTCAAAATCAGCTCCCGAGAAGATACTCGGGTATTGCACTCTCTCAAACGCATCCATTGATGCAGCCTCGATCCCCGAAGAGCTCAAAAAGCAGCTCAAACTACCGAGCTACTCAAGCATCCCTGCCTCCCTGCTGGGGAGAATCGCTAGGGATACCAGTGCCAAAGGAACTCCTGTTGGTAAGCTATTGATGGCTAGCCTCTTTAAACGGGCTATTAGAACAGCCGACGAAATCGGATCGATAGGCATCATTCTAGACCCTAAAAACGATCGATTGGTCGAGTACTACAGCTCCTACGGATTCAAAAAACTATCGAGCCGCCAGATGCTCCTGCCAATGGACGAAGCTCTGGGCTTCCTCACGAGACACTACCAAAGTTAACGCTCTTCCACCATGGAATCATAGAGTTCCATAGCCTTTTTAAACGCCGCAGGCAGCTCCCTTGGCGGAGCCAGCAACGCCTCTGCAAACTTCAGAGACTCCTCAGCGTTCAGCTTGATTTGCCGTTCTTGATCAATCACTTGCAAAGCCGCTTCGCGGAGACGCATCTTCACGAAGGCCGAAACCGACACCCCAGAAAGCGCCGCAGCCTGCTCAATCAACTGCTTGTCCTCCGGACGAATCCGCGTCGCCAATCTTTCCGTTTCCGCCTTCATCACCATTTTGTACGTCATTACGACACACAAACTCAAGCTCGATCTTTGACGACCACAAACTTACGAGGTAGCTAAAAAGAGCCAACCTTTACCCCCGAATCACTCCAACAACCCAACTCCCACATGAAACGCGCCTTCCAAGCGACACTTCTCCTCCTCGCCCTCGCGACCCTCAGCGTTTCCTTCGCAGCTAAGTTCCAACCCAAGTCTCAATCCCTCCTCGAAAAGCGGGCTGGCTTCCAAACCAAACTCCTTGAGAAGGAAACCATCCCTTGGCCCCTTGAAGCCCCACCAGCGGAGATAGCCAGCCTCGTGCGTGGATAAAAAGGGTCAATCCAATACCTTTGTTACCGCCATTCCCCTACCTAGCAATTCGGCATGAAAGCAGCAGAACAGGGTCAGGGCTTAAACCTTGATGTTCGCCCCACCGCCTCGTCAATCTTCCTCGTATCCAGTAATCCTATACAACAGAATGCCCGAGCCCCAATACAGAATAGAGCCGCTGGATCCTAGGGCGCACGACCGGAGCTCATTTCGGAACGAAGAAAATGAGGTGGACCCGTATAGTGAGACAGGGATTAGCTGAGTTTTAGTTGGTTTCTTTGCTTTGGTTCAGTTGAAGGTTTCACCTCATCCCCATGCGCCCCCCTCAGGGGGCGGCGCCGCTCATGCGGCCATTTTCTCCTCTTTCTCGGATTTATAAACTTCGGCGGGCGTTTTGCCGTCAAGCGAGGAGTGCCGACGGCGGCTGTCGTAGAACTCTAAGCAGGCCTTCAGGCCCCACTTTAGTTGGGCCATCTCTTCGTAGTCCTTGAGGTAGACGTCCTCGTACTTCACACTGCGCCAGAGCCGTTCGACGAAGACGTTGTCAAGGTCGCGCCCCCGGCCGTCCATGCTCACCTTGATCTCGCTGTCGGCCAGTTCCTTCACGTAGACCGACGAGGTGAACTGGCTGCCTTGGTCTGTATTGAAGATTTCGGCACGACCCGACAGCAGGGCCTCTTGCAGCACCGACTTGCACCTGGCGCCGTCCATCGTGCACGAGCTTGACCTTCTCGAAAGCGGCGGAGGCGTTGGCGATCATCTCGTCCTTCCACTGGCTCACCTGATTGGGGCGAACTTCGTAGAGCTGGGCGATCTCATTAACCGTCTTCTCGCCCTTCATTGTCTCCAGGGCGATCTTGGCTTTGGCTTCCGCTGTGAACGTTCTTCTCTTTCATCTCATCTGCGGCTTCGCTGGCTATCAATCCAACCAAGCCCCGCGTCCACTTTTTGGGGTCCCCTTCACCTAAAACCAACACACCCAGAGCTTACGTTTGATAGATCAGCGCTGCCTGCCACTTTTGACTCAAAGGGTCAGTCGCAAGGCGCCTCCTTCAAACCAAAGACTCTTCTTGCCCTTGAAAAAAACACTATCCGCCCTATGAAGCTTCAGGGCTAGTATCGATTCCCCAAACGCAATGGCGACTTGGCAATAAATCAGCATCGCGTTTCTTTCGACAAGCTTTGAAAAACAAGCTTCCCAATTAATTCACTCTTAGAATAATCCAACGTACTCGACCGCTCAAGGTGGTCGCTAGCGCCTAACTCAGGTCTCCAAACCTCCTCTAAACGATCGATTCTAATGTCCAAAATTCCCATCAGCCACAGTTCTCTTCTAACACTAGTCTTTTCCCTCGTTTTCTCGATAGCGAAGTCCTTTGCTGGAACGACCATCCCCGAACCCTACCTAACGCCACTCGGCCAGTACCGCAGCGTATCGGCAACCGGAGCAAATTCCCAAAATGACCAATCTGAGTTTTGGCACATGGGTAACGCGAATAGCACCGCTTTGGTAAGCGGCCAAAACACTGTAACAGCAAGCCAGGTCTCTTCGATCCGAAGCACAACAGACGGAGGCATAGCCGTATTCTTCCGACCCAGCTTGCAGCTATCTTATAATACTTCCAATACCAGCGATGTCGACCCGGCTATGGCGGCGGAAGCGAAAATACTGAGCAATTTCCACGTCGAGGGGAGCGCTCGCTACTATTACTTCGGCGTTCATGGCGGCTACGGTGCAATCTCTTCCTTGTCCGGAAAGGATCAAGTCTTCGAGCTAATCGGTAATAGCGAGGAAGAATCCTTTATCTTCGAATCGGGCACCCTACCTCCGGGCGATTACGTGTTCGCGGCCAGCGCCAGCACCTGGACAAAAGGCGACTATCTCGTTCAAGCTGAAATGAATGTAAACTTAATCGTAATACCACAAAGCAGGTATCCAGACAATTTCCCAATAACAGTGGAGTTGGAACTAAACGAAGCGATCTTCACTGCTGGTGATATAGCCGAAGTGGAACGCTTATCTTCAAAAGGGACCGGCAACCGTGCCATCGAATGGAAAGCCTCCCTCAAAACTCCAGCCGGAGACGCGATAGAGATCTTTGACCTCGGTTCTGACAACGACCTATTCATCGAAGCGGAGGTCAATTTTGGCCCTTTCGTCCTAGTTGAAATTGATGAAAACACGAAAAAAGGGGTTTACCGAGTCGCAAGCAGAGCTATAGACGCCATCACAGGGGAGTTGCTAGGAGAAGACATTGAGTATATATTAGTTCGCTAAACCAAACTCAACGAGAAGATTGCGAGGCAGCTCGATCGCCCCCACCCCGGCGTACTTCTAGTACAATACGAGGACACAGGTTACATATATTCTAAGGAGATGGGTTACACTCCGAT
The DNA here is from genome assembly GCF_031127875.1 of Pelagicoccus sp. SDUM812005. Lineage (GTDB taxonomy): Bacteria > Verrucomicrobiota > Verrucomicrobiia > Opitutales > Opitutaceae > Pelagicoccus. The sequence continues at coordinate 3,783 of NZ_JARXIA010000017.1, forward strand.
ATGGCATTTATGCTATGGAAAGAGACCGACCCAACTATCGAAAGAGAACGTCTTGCAGCATTAGCCCAGACCGGGCGATTCACAGCCGGCGAGCTGCACCGAGATTTCGGCATCAGCCGAAAGACTGGCCACAAACACCTCAAGAGGCTACGGCAGCAACGGACGCGAGGGCCTCGCGGATCGAAGCTGCCGTCCGAAGCACATCCCCAACGCCACTGCGACATCGACTGAAGCGTTGAGATTCAAGGAACGCGCCAAGCATTCGACTGGGTGGGCGGGGGGGGGGAATAAGATCCGCGACCCGCTATTGAAGTTCCACAACGTCGAACGGCCTCCACAAGAGAAACTATAATACAGTAATCGGATATACAAATTTCAGATACAAAACATAAAAAGCAAAAGTCAATCCAAGCAGTATCACAGAGAGAGATTTTGATTTGAGTGCAACCTTCTCAAAACCCAGCATCACCTCATGACTAGCATCCGCTGGAGGAGCCCCCCACCCCTTCACTGTTTCCGCTACCGCGACACCAATCCCGATAACAAACAAAAGATGCACGACAACCAGGCTTACCCAACCAAATGCTGATTGCCCGTAAAAAGCGCTGTTTTGATCAGTCAATTCAACATCTATATTACCCTTCTTCTTATTATACAGTGCTATATTATAGTCTAACTTACTATTTTCGTGCTCGATCAGCTTTTCTTGGTATTTTGTAGAAAGCCTTTCCAATTGCGTCGACTCCCCCTGGACAGATACCTCCTCCTCCAAACCATCCAGTTCCTCAAACGCAGCTATCGCACGTTCCAATTTTTTTGCCCCATACTCGAGCAACTGGAGCTGATACGCCTCGTACCTCTTCCTCACTTCGGAACTAACCGGATTCAACTGAGCGAGAAACCGTTGCGTTGGCTGCTTCGTAATTTCATCAACATCTCCACTATTACCCTCTTCCAAGGTCTTCTCGGCATCTCGATCAGAGTTCCCGGAACCCGAACCCGGATCACCCACTTCAGGAGCGAAAGCAAAAGGCAGAAAAAAGGAACTCCTGATCTGCCTAAGCAAGTTCTCAAAATCATTCCCGAAAGGATCCACACCAAAGGGTTCAGGATCACGAATCGACCATTTCCACATATCTTCGTGAGCTCCTTGAATCCGAGAGTTAAACGTCCTCCTAAATTCTTCATCTAAATCGATCGGCACAACTTCCCGCGCTGTTATTCCGTATTCCCCATAGTTAAGGTTTAAACCATTTCCTCCCAATCCCGCAGCCGGAGAAGGCTCAGGGTCCTTGTAAGACCAGGATAAACCACCATGAGACCAAACCGGAAGAGTATACTTGTAGGTCAAACCGCTTTCGAACCTCTCCGGTTGCCACATTTGACCTACGCCCCAGGCCGAATTGGCTATTACACTACTTCCCGTTTCCCAACCGGGTATCGTATACGGCGGCTTCCCTCGACTATAATCTAACATTGTTCCAGAATTGGGACCGTAACCCCATACTCTACTTGCATAAGGTCGATTACCCACACCCACATTCGGCGTCACGGGGATATGCCCCCATCCACCATTCGATTTTCCATATACGTAAACCACATCCGGATTAATGCTGCCAAGACCAGTGACGACCCCCGAATAGCTGGGATCGTAATCCGAAGTTGAAAACGAACTGTAATCGTTCCCTGATCCATTCGTATCAATTAAGATCTTTGCATCCAGAGGAGATTTTCCGCTAAGCTGAGACCAAACAGCAGCAGGCACCACCGCACAGCTAAGCAGCAACCGGAGAACGACGATTGAATAATTCATATACTTAAGATATTATATATTTAGGCAGGCTATATCTGAAAAGATCCAAAATATGGGAGTGATTTTACTGCATAAACCTCACTGATCCAAGAGACTAAATTAAAACTAAATCGAAGCGCCAGCATCCGTGGCAACCACCGGTCACATGCTTTCGAAAACAAACGATCAAAGGCCTCATTCATCAAATACATGCAGGATCCCTGCAAGGAGACCGAATGGCAGCCAAACGCATTCTGCGTCATGGAAAAACGCTTCCATCTCGCCAATGAGACACCTGAAGAGCACCTGAATGTTGGGTTGCAACGTCTCTCCCGCGTATTCACCAATCACTTCAATCGACTTCTCAACGAACAAGGCTACTACTTCCAGGGACGCTTCAAACCCCTTCCAGTTGAGGACATCGACCAGATGAGCAAGCTTTACCACTTTTTTTTAAACTCAATCCCGTCAAATCTGGAATGAGCGAAACCAAAGCCCTGAAAGCTACGCCTTACTCCGCCGTCAGCAAACCTGTCGCGTAACTCTCGCCGAAAGGAAGCAAAGCATCAGCGATTTACGAAACCCTGATCGCAAAAAAGGTAGACCCGTTACAATCTCTTTGCAGCGCTTCACCCAAGGAGACGTCCAAGAAAGAGAGATGCCACTCTTTAAACAAAGTCTAAGTCGGCTTTCTCAAAACCAACCGTGCGGTTCAAACACTGAATAATTAGCCACCTCCTGCAGTCTCCACCTCCAATCATTATGCTAAAAATTATATTTTAATCCCAATTGATAAACTGACTCATCAATTTCATCAAAAGGCAGCCTACCATGAGCATAACTAACAAAATAGTTCCCAGGCAACAACAATGACAACGTATAGTACGTTGATGAGGACAAGCCTACATCTTCGATAACCTCCTCAGGATCGAATTCACTAAAGTACCTGTAAGTACCTTCAACAAATATCCGATCTCCAAACAACTTCCCCACCTCCGATCTGAAGGATGCTGTGAAGCGAAACCTCGAGTAGTCGCTATCATCTCCCGCAAGGACTCGAGGATCATCTTCATCGGTGGGATCAATTCTATCTACCCCAACTAAAAACTCAGGAAATGCCGTACCCCTTGGCTGCCAATCCCCATAACCAAAGAGATAACGGACTAACGCACCAGGATAGTCTAAAACGTTATAGCGCCCTAGGGCCGACCCACTACCCCAACCTTTCGCGAGAACTGAAGCATGCATACCAAATGAATGCCTAACGACCTCGAACGATTGATCACTTTCAATCCCTCCATCAACCTTTAAATCGACATAAAACTGATCAGACAGATTATTCCTAATACCACCGACAAGGTCCCTAAACTCGGAAAGTCTTTCAAACTCTTCTATATGCATCTCTTCTATATCTGCCAACTTCAAGGCGAGTTCGTTGTTAAACTCCGCCTGCTCATCGGTTGACAAAACAGACACTCCTCCAAGCGAATAAAACACACTAAAAGCAAGTTTTCCTTCAATAAAATCATTAGGATTATCATTCGAATCCATTGCTACATCACCCGACGTATCAATCACCAACCCGACCCCACCGAATTTATTTACATCATTCAAAAAATAACGTTTCGAAATATCGCGATTATACTCATAACCGATTCCTAAAACATCAGAACCATGTAAGGTTTTGAAATCAATTTTTAATCCCTTAAGAAGTTCCATAAACCTAGAACTTCGGTTACGGAAGACATTTAACATTTTATTTGCCGCATCTGGAGACTCTTCCACTAAACCCCGCAGCAAAAGATTCACAGCCTCACTCTCAGAAGCTACCGAGTCATCATCAATCGCACGAAGTAAAGGCACTAATAAGCCTAACTGCCTTTCCATTTCTGACTTATTCCCATTGATTTCGCCCTTTACAAGGCTCTGTAAAATCAGAGCTATTGCAACCCAAGCTAAAGTACATTTACAAAATTGGCTCATCTTCTTCATTAAAGAATTTATAACTCACATCATTCACCTCTGAGAGATCATGAATACTTTTCAATTCATCCACCAATATAGTTACCATTTCAGAAACTGCCTGATCTTCGGTTTTTCCGTCCTCCAAACCAACACCAAACTGAGAAATGAACACACTGTGTACCTGCAACGCTATCATTTCAGCCAATGACCTCCTTAGGTCGGCATCAGAAGTCTTGTTAAAAAACACCAGATCAGGCATCAACAGACTTCCAGCCCCAGGAAATAGTGAACGGTGTTGCCTGAGTATATACAATGTTATCCATGTAATGCGATGCGCTGAGTTATTTTTATTCCATTCACTCATAAGCAGAATAGTTGTAGAGTACGAAGTGCAATCACCCTAAAACTCGAGTAGATAATATCGCCGCCAGAACAAATTCCCACCCCACGAACTACGTATTTCCTGAATTAATTGATTGAATGAGAGCGGCTGATCGGGCATGGTATACGCAATCCTCCTCTAGTTTAATCCAATGTCCTACGAAATCCGGGAATCCGATTTCAGGGTACTGCGGGACTTCGGTCGCCACCTTTCCCAATTGTCGCACTGGGAAGAGCTTTCCGAGTGCAGCCTCCTCTACCTGAATCGACTCATACCCAGCGAATGCGTTTGCTGGAACGAGTGGACCCCAGCGTTCACTTTTCTCAGGGATAGCCATGTTACCGAAAGCCATCGCTCACGGATCAACAGTCTCCTCCCCGCCTTAGTGGCGAACTTGAGCCATCATCCGGTCATCGCCCTCTTCGGGTGGAACGGTCTGCTTCCGCGCCCCTACCGTCTCTCCGACTACCAGTGCGACGCCTTCTTTCGCGACAATCCGCTCTACCTGGAAGTCTACCGGCACCTCGACGCCCGCTACCAGCTGGCCTATCCCTTTTGCTCCACGTCCACCACGGAGTTCCTGCTCATCGTCAATCGCCGCCACCGCGACTTCTCCGAGCACGAGCGACAGCTCCTCCGGACCGCCGGAGACATCATCGCCCCCTTCGTTCACCGCATCCACGCCAAGGAGCTCGCTCAACGCCAGGCAGAGATCGTAGCCGCCATCATGGAACGGACCTACGGCCTGCTCCACCTCAATATCCTCAGCCCTGGCGAGCTACTCCTGCTCAAAGAGCTCGCCTCCGGCCAATGCCTTAGCCGTATCGCCGCAGACCGGAACATCCGCCGCGACACCCTCAGCCGCCAGCTTTCCGCTGCCCGCGAGAAACTTAAGCTCACCACCAACAAGGAACTCCTCGCCACCCTCCGTTCCGATAGCCCACTGGAGACAATCGAGCAGATACGATGAGCCTCGGCCACAAAAACGCATATGAAGCGAACGGCACAAAAAGTCCACGCCCTTCAAACAAACCAAGACCGCCGGACCGGAGTTCCAACCTAAGAGAAATAAACATTCTGTCAGGAAGCCTGAGTAAAAGGCTTCCACAAATTGATCCGTGTTTATCCGCGTGAAACGATGACACTATCCATCCTCGGCCCGCTTTCCGCCCTTTGCGGTTAAGTCACATCAAGACCCTAACTCCATTCGCGTTTATTAGCGTCCATTAGCGGTTACAAAAACCTCAGCGTCCTCCCTGTCCGCCGCAACTCCTAGCAACGGCTGGATCGCGGTTAACAAATCCAAATCAAGATGTCCGAAAACGAGATAGCCGAACAAATCGCCGCGGAGTTCCTAGCTGCGGACAGGCTCTCTATCGACATCCATCGCCTCACCTCCCTCTTCGCCCTGCTCGGGCAGCTCGGCTGGTCGATCGCCTCCCAAGATTCTAAGAACCGCAATCGCTATCACCTGTACGGGCAAGCTCGCGACCGCTTCGACGCAGAAAACATTCCGCGCAAGCAACTCCTCGAGCACCTCAACAGTCCCACCGAAAAGCACTACCTGCACGAAAGCAGCCAACTCGTCATCTGGCGATCTCAAGAACCCAGCCCGCTGCCCCAACCGCAATCGCCCCTTACCAAACGCGAATCCGAAATCCACAATCTACTCCTCGACGGCCTCACCCTCCCACAAGTCGCCCGCGAACTCGGCATCAGTCCCCGCACCGCCGAAAAGCACGCCCAGAACCTCTACAAAAAAATGGGCGTCCACAACTACAACGAACTGCTTTTCCGCCACTAAGCTAAGCTCTACCATCACCACCCAACCACGCACAGAGCCCGACCAAGCGCCGCAGAAGGGCTGAACGGGTAACAGCTCACTACTTTCCCAAAGGGAGCCCCCTCCCCCCCCCTCGAAGGCGACGCTCACGCCAGCAGACGCAAATAATGGCGCTTCTTAAAACGCTCGATAGACGTTCATCGAGGAGGCTTGCACGTGAACGCCCCCATTCAAAAAGACCGAAACATCTAACTTGATACCAAGAAACAACCCCCTAGCCTCGCCCTCGAGATCAATTCAAAATTAGCCGAATTCGCTGCAAGCAATACCGAGAGTACCCATGGGGTTTTTAAATCATTTTTTTGGAACAAAGCGACTAGACCTGGACCCATCTTATCTAAAGAAGTGGGACGAAGATGGATACTTCATCCTTGAGGGAGCTTTTTCCGAGCGAGAAATCAATTCATTCAACGATCATGTTGATCGACTATGGAGCGAAAGAAGAAGCCTAGAGCCCCCCATCGTAATTGACTTCTGGGAAGGCGATCTAAACGGGCAGCGCATTCTTTTCAAAGACGCTCCCGAAGGATCCAGGAAATTGGTGCACAAGTTAAACAACCTGTATATAGACTTTGAATGGTGTCGGGACATGTGCCTATCCCCAGTCATCGTAAAGGCTTTGAAAAAATTAATGAGTAGAGATCCCATGATCATCAATTCCTTGATTTTTGAGAAAGGAAGCCAGCAGCCCGACCATTTCGATACTTACAGCATGCCGCCTCCGGAAGGAGGAAATTTGGTCGTGACGTCAATTTGCCTTGAAGATATTCATCCGGATGCAGGAGCTGTGCACTTTTATCCAGGCAGTCACAAGATCCCTCCCTATATATTCTCAGACGGCGGCGTTCGAATGACGGACAGTTCAGAGAGCACCGCCGCAGAAGAATACACGCGTGCCGAACTAAAAAAGCGCAACATCGAAAAAGTCCCGTTCATAGGCAAGAAGGGAGATGTCCTCTTTTGGCACGCTCAACTTTATCACGGAGGCGGAAAAATAGCGAACCACGACCTCACCCGCAAAAGCCTAGTGACTCACTACTGGAGCAACTTCACCCCACCGCCACCCAAAAAATCCCTGAAGCACGCCGAGTCGGCTTACTATATGCACAGGAAGCACCCCAGCCCTTGGACTTGAGCCTAGCTGAGCTTTAGCAGCAACTCCACAGTCCGAAAGACTCAAAGCCCCCCGCAAACACTCCAAACCTCTCCTCCCTAAACCGAAATCGCGTCGTACACCACGACCTTGTCCCAGAGATGTGAATACTTCTCCACGAACTCCTTGTGCAAGGGATGGAATTGATAGGCGTCTTGCCCTTCCACGCTATCGAAAAAGAGGATCTCCGAGGCGCTGAAGCTATTATCCACTACCTAGCGCTTCTCCGTACTCGCCGGCACCCCCACATGAAGGCCCTTGACCGAGGGAATTCGAGCGAGGCCACGAATCCCCTCCAGCAGCATTTTCAAGTCCCCCTCGGAGTCCGGGCGCTTTAACCAGAAAAAGACGTGGTGAACGAGCTTGTGGCTGGCGTCCAACTCCTTGCCGGATAGAGCAGGAAGCGCAGAGGCGGTGCAGAGGGCGGCAGTCCCCATGAGGAATTTTCTTCGGTTCGGTTGATTCATAGAGCTGGTTATCATGCAGCCGCCAAGAGAGATCAACTCGATAGACCTGGAGCGAGGCCGAAACGGTCCATGCACAGAGATGCAACCGACATAGCGCGACAGCCCGTTTTATTCACGCTGTATCAGCATCCTAAAGCAGCTCCCTTTCCACGGCATTCAACTTTCTCATCTAGTCGGCTCCGCGAATGATTGGCATAGTCGCAGCCGCAACGCCCCCTATTCACCACTACAACTCCCGCATGCCGCAACTTCCTCAGCGCATGCAGCCACGGCCCCGAAACAAAGACGTTGTGCAAACGCCAATCCGTGGCACGATCTCGAGCATGGAATCTGCAACGACTCGGGTCCTGATCGCAGCCTTACTATTGAATTTGGGATCGCTTGCGGTCGGACAGGAGAAAGAAGAGCGCACCATCGAGCGATCGTCGGTGCTGAGCGCTAGGATCCGCGAAACGGCTGACCTTAAACGCGTATCGTTCGATAGACTTAAAATCGAATCGCTGTCGGACAGCCCCCTTACGGACTGGGAAATTACCGATCTCGATGGACGAAACGCAGAGGCGGAGCTCAAACCGAAAATAGTTGAGGGAAACCTTACGATTAGCCCGTCAACACTAGCTCAGTTCGCTATAAAGCCCAAAGCAGTTGAGACCAAAGTGCTCGACCGCCCAACGCTTCTGGAACTGCCTGGAGGTATCATTTCCACACGCCCTGGTACCGTTGGCTCTACTAAAGCCGGCTGGTTCCGGCTCACCTTCCTTGCGAGTCCGCTACCAGCAATCTGGAACCCGCTTAGCGAGCGATACGAAACGGACGTTACCTTCGGGCTCAAACCGCCAAGCGACGATCAAAATACTTCCGAACTGAAAAAGCCCGTCGACGTTAAGGTCGGGTTCGAAGGACTGGTGGCGGATCCGGCTCCCGAGATCAGGATCGGAGGCGTTGGACTGAACCAAGAAAAGTCTTTCAGGCTAGCGTTCCTTCCCACCACAGAGAACCCGGTACTGAAAGTGAGATCAACGATTTCAGACGTCGACCTCGAACTGCGGGCCATGCCACGCCTCCAGCTAAAATCACGGCAAAGCGAAATGCTCGGCTTCGGACTGGAACAAGTAACCTTCGACCTCTCGCAAGTACTTCCGCATGGTGACATCGCCGAGCGAGATTCACCTCTACCTATTTCCGTATCAGTAACCGGCAGAGCAGTGGTCTACCCGGATCAACTCGTTCTAGAACCTCAAGATGCTCAGACACAGTTCCGAGTCCGGTCAACAGGCATAGGGCCGCTGCAGGTGACAGCCCGATCAGGAGACTCAGTATCCACTGGAACGATACAACAGACTCTCCCTATCGGCCCTCTTCTCGCCGTTCTGGCAGGGGGAGCATTGGGCGGTTTCTCTAGACGATTCATCAAAGGAGCCAGCAAAAAGAACACCACACGTTGGATCATCGAAGGCCTGGCAATAAGCGTCATTGCTTTTGTGGCAGGCGTTTTGGGCGTGGGCTATTTGATGCTTCCCAGCGCCATCGTCGCAACTGAAGCAGGGGCATTCCTAAGCGGAGCTATTTGCGGCTTCGCAGGCGTTACCGTCTTGGAAAAGCTCACGAGCAAGGTCAGCAATTCCTAGCTTCGCTAGAATTTGCTCATACGATCCAGCGCTTGATCACGATAGCCCTGAACGCAATGCTGCTACAATCCTGTCCAGCTGTTTTCCCCACCCCTGTTCTAACGCATCCCCATAAAACGAACACAGAAGTAGCGCCCCCACCGCCTCCCCTTCTTTGCGTCTAGTCGGCTACGATCAACTGAATAGCCAATCGTATCGCAGTCACTCATCGCCTCGAGAAGGAGAGACGGTTCCACCAAGGGCACTTGCTCCGACAGGAGCGATTGCGGCTTGATCATACCCGACTCGACCATGCGCGACCTCTCCGGATAGCGACGGAACCTCATCTCCGTCGATCCACGTACTTGCAGCTCTCGCGCCGGCAGCGGAAGCATTACATCCTACGCTCACGAAGTCGGAAATCGGCATTCGATCGGAACGATCGACAATACGAATCCCACACTCTACAAGCGAACGGGATAAAGTCCCAAGGTACGAATTAGCTCGCAAAGCACGTATAGGAATTGTTACTACAAGCCATTGCTGTAGGCCGCCTATATAATAAAACAGCCCGCCTACCCCGGCTAAATCCAATCGATCCTATCCGATTATGAAAAATAGAGATTCGAAAAGAGCAAACGGGCTTCGTTCCCTCCACACCCTCGCTCACCTTGCAACTCTAGGTCTAATACTTACTTTCCTAGCAGGATGCCCTCCCCCTCCGCCCGCCGCACCCGCAACGACTGCTACGTCGGGCTCCTATACCGTATCCGTCACCGCGGTCGGCCCTACCAAATGGACCTACGTTGTATCCACTACTGGCGCCTCAAATATCAACTATGTGGAATTCATCCTTCCACTGAACGTGAACAGCGTAACGGTTACGAAACCCGCGGGCTGGACCTCCAATACCGCCGGAGGCAGCATCGTGCTAACGAGCGCCACGGGAGCCATAACCCAAACCTTCGACCTCGAAATCGACAAGAACAACGGCCCTGTCTACGTGATCGTGCAACCGATCTCAGGCGGAGCCAAGACCACCCTCGGCCCCGTCGCCGGACCGACCTGATTCGTTCGACCTTCCCGATAAACTGGTTCGAAAAGCGACTCCTCCCGCGAGTCGCTTTTTTTGCGTTCCGTCACGGAATCGTGCAACTCGAACACGGAGAGCGCGACGCGTATCCAGTTTTCACTACATAGAGCACCCAAAAACGCAGCGCCGAGCGGCAGCCGATTCACTCCGTACGCGTTTCCAGCCCCACCAGGGGAAATGCATGCGTGCCGAAGTGGACCAGCAAACTTCCGCGAGCGCCCACCTGCGCCTCTCCCTCCAGCCGAATCGCCCGCCGCCGCTCTCCATTCGCAAACACGCCCACGATGTGCTCCTCGCGCACGCTCTTCAACCCTGCCTTGCGACTCGTAAACGTCACCAAGGCAAAGCGTTCTCCCAGCTTGTTGCTTAAGAAGCGACAGTACTCGACTTCAAATCCGCTCAAATATGGACGGAGAGCATTCCACTCTCCGCCAAAAGCGATCTTCCCCTCCGGAATTTCCACTTGGTCAAACGCAGCGACCTTGTCGCCAGGGCGCAACGGTTCCGCCCTCAAGCCCAAGGCAAGGACGCTATAGATAACGACAATCAATATTTTCATAAGAGCTCAGGTTAAAAACAAACGCCTCTTTGGACGAAGCCCTCGTGGGAATATTCAATCCGGCCCTCTCCTTCAGAGAGGAACACAGAGCCTCTGCCTCAGGCCCTGCCTACAGTTTTGTCCGTGCTTATCTAAGTTTTGTAGGAGTCTCGACCTTGGACTTTCGCGAAGCCTTTCGCTTCAGTCTATCCACGACACGACTCCCATAACAACCTACCGCCATGCCTACCCCGCTCACCGCCCTACTATTCCTTTTGGCTGGTTGCCTGCTTGCGAGCGCCAACGCCAATACCTACAACGTTTACTTCCTCGGCGGCCAGTCCAACATGGTCGGCTTCGGCTACCAGAACGGGCTCCCCGACGACCTGGACGAGGGCATCTACAAAGTCCCCATCTTCAGCGGCGCCTCGAAAATGGACGAGAACCCGACCGGCGGCGACGGCAAGTGGACCACCCTCACGGTCGGCTTCGGGCTCGGTTCCGACTTCGTCGCCGGCGAATACGTCCTGAGCGATCGCTTCGGTCCCGAAATCACCTTCGCCGACGAGTTGCTGAAGCTCGCCCCGGAGGAAAACATCGCGATCATCAAATACGCATGGGGCGGCACCGCCCTGCTCGACGGCGTCTCCGGCTACGGATCCTGGGACCCCAGCGTCCGCAAGCTCAACCAATACGACTACTTCCTAAAAACGGTCCGCAACGCCCTCGCCGCGCGCGACATCGACTCCGACGGCGAACCCGACCAGCTCGTGCCAGCGGGCATCATCTGGATGCAGGGAGAGGCCGACGCCTTCGAAAGCCAAGCCGCTTCGCAGGCCTACCAGGAGAACCTGACCAACTTGATGCGCCTCATGCGGGCCGCCTTTCGCGACAACACCCTGCCCATCGTAATCGGCCGCATCACCGACTCGCGAAGCGGCCAGCCGGAGCCGGTCATGAAATTTTCCGACACCGTGCGGCAGGCCCAAGAAGCCTTCGCCGCGCAGGACCCCTTCGCATCGCTCTCAACCGTCACCGAGCAACTCGAATACGGAGAGCACGACGCGTGGCACTACCTCTCGGAAGGTTATGTCCTCATGGGCCGCGACTTCGCCCGAAGGATCCACTCCCTCAACAAAGCGACGCCCAAGGACTGATCTCGGCGCCGCCTCAGCCTTTTCCCTCGATCACCTCGAGCCATTGCTCGCTGCTCGGCCCCACCACGCACTCTCCGTCGACCCGCATGGCCAGGCGTTGCTTGCAGCGGTTGGCCACATCGGCAAATTCGCCTTCAGGCAAGGCCCGAACGGAATCGACCAGGGCCCGCCAGTGCGGCAAGGCCTGTTCGGCTAGCGTATAATAAACCCACTTGCCGGACTTGCGCTGCGCCAGCAGACCCGCCTTGTAGAGAATCTTCAAATTGCGGGAAGCGTTGTACTGGGTATCTCCCGTCACGTCCATGGCCTCCGCCACAGTGATACATTGGTCGACATGGATCAGCAGCCAAAAGAGGCGCAAGCGATGGGGTTCGGCCAGTGCCTTCAGGGCATCGATATAGTGTTCATTCATTCGCTATTCTTTTTGCTTCATTAAACCGACCGTCAGGATGCCCAATCCAGCCAAAAAAACGATTCCGGAATGGGCAGCATGGAGGCCCAACGTGGAAGCCTCGGCGCCAGATAACAAGGCGATCCAGAAAAAAGGGCAAAAGAAGCCCAGCAGGGCGATGTTACGCCCCGCCTTTACCTGCTCCGTCATCTTCCCGCCTCGAACCAAGGTCGAAAGCGCCCGGAACAAATGCCGGTACGGGCAACACTCGAGAAGGCGCCAAAGGCCTGATCGCCTTGGCGTAGGGCTCAGCTTTTCGGACTGCTTCATATTCGCTTACTTTTCTTGTCGCAACTGAATCGGCCCCGCAGGGCCAGCCGTTACCGGCGCCGTCCGCGAGGCTCCCCGTTCTCCTAAAGCACCCACTGGATTAGGATGCCACCTACCACTGCGGCGCTCAGAACGATAGCGACAAACGCCACCACCGCCTTGGGCTTGAGCACCGACGATACAAGCGCGATCTCCGGAAGGCTGGCGCCTGTGCCGCCGATGATAAGGGCCATCGCTGGGCCCAGCCCCATGCCTTTCGCGATCAGCACCTTCAATAGCGGCACCGCCATCTCAATGCGAAGGTACACCGGCACTCCAATTACCGCAGCGATGAAGATGGAAAGCAGGCTGTCGCCACCGACGTACTTCTCGACGATATCCGCCGAAAGGTAGGCGGCCGAAACGCCACTGATCAGGGCCCCCAGAAGCACATAGGGAATAATCTTCTTAAACAAGGCCCACGCGAAACGAAGTGCCAATTGCGGCTTCCCCGGTTCCGCCGCAGCCACCGCCGCAACGGTTCCCCCAGATGCCAGGGCCTCGCAGGGAGTTAAGGGTAGCGGTTCGCCGCAGACGGATTCGCTCCGACTGCAGCTCGGAGCCGGAGCTGGTCCTTGACCGCAGCTCGTAGGTGCCGCGGCACTACAGCCTCCCGCGGCTTTCCGGTCTCCGAGCTCCTCGCCGCGCTTGATCTCGTTCCTCCAAGGAGTTTTCGTTATCAGCCAGCCACCGGCCACCGCCGCCGTGAAGGCGATCGCGAAATAGGCCGCCGTAACCTTGAAGCCGAAAACGGCATAGACCATCGCGATCACGATGAAATTGCAGAGCGGCGCCGAGACGAGGAAGCTCAGCACCGTCCCCAGCGAAATGCCCATGCTCGCCATCCCCATGGTCACCGGAACCACCGAAGCGCTGCAAAACGGCGTGAGCATCCCGAGAAAGGCCCCCAGGAGCGGGCCGAACTTTTCATGCTTCGTCAGCTTCTTCTGCAGCTTGTCCTGCGGAATGTACTCCCGCATGAATCCCGTGAGGAGGGAGACGACCGCGATCACGACCACCAGCGCTCCGCCCACGTGGACGAACTCGTTCAAGGCAATGCTAAGTTTTTCTGTATTCATAACGCGAAATCTTAAAGCGATGGAAAAGCGCCTTTCATTTGCTCACTTGCATTAGTTTGCAAGTGTTTTATTTCAGAAAGCAGCGGCGTCCCGGGCCCAAGCAGCGGCAAGGGGATGCAGGGCTCGCCGGCTTGAACGAGCCCTCAGACAATCCAGCCCGCCTCTACGCGCTAGCCAAAGCTCGAGGCATTCGCCCCCAAAACCACCTGCAGAAAAAGCTGAATACGCTGTGCAAAAACGCTCCCCTCACCTAATCCTGTTGCATGTCCAACCAACCTTGCCCCGCCTGCGAACGCCCCCTTTCCGATAAAGCGCCGAGCTGCCCCCACTGCGGCCACCCGCTGAAAACGGACAGCCCACCCTACGCCAGCCTCTGGCAGGCCGTCACCAGGGCCCGAACCCCTATCAACGTTTTCGCCTTGGCCATGATGGCCAGCGCCTCGGTCTTCGGAGCCAGCGCCACGCAACTCGGCGACAACGCCCTGATCGCCTTCACCTACGCCCTGCACATCTTCCTCGCGATCGCCGGCATGTTCTTCCTTTGCCTGATCCTCTGCCGCTCCTGCATCTACCACCCCGAGGAACTGGCAAAGGCGAAGAAGGACGGCCTCGAAATCCCACCCGACCGTCCCATTCTTGCGGCTTGCCTGATCGGTGTCATGATCGTTGGATACAGCGTCTACCAGTTCGTCACTCGCTAGACGTTAAAGATCCCCCCTTCCCCTGCCCCCATGAATACCTACCACTTAAAAATCCTCACCAAACTCGACAGCATCCAATACAAGGAAATCCAGGCCGACTCCGAAGCGGAAGCCCTCCGCAAGGCTGAAGTTAAATTTCCACTACACAAGGAAATCGAAATCTCCGCCGCTCCCTTTCGCGAACCTACCGCACCTCAAGAAGACCCCGTCTTCGAGCGCAAGCTAGCCGAGGTCAAACTCCGCTCCCGCGAGAAAAAGGCCCGCGGAGCGAGAAAGGAAGGATGGGCATTCCTCATAGGCGGCTGCCTGATCCAGCTCGCCGTCCTCCTCTTTTCTGGATACATCATCCTTTGGCTCGCCATACCGATCATTTGGGGCGTTAGCCGGATCGCTTACGGATCTGCCGAACTCAACAGAACCCGCGAATCCCTGCGGGAGCTGCAAGAGGCTTCCGCCCCCAGCTAAGGCCCCGCAAGGCCGCTACTCGTTCCCGCTCAAGCGTACCACGATTTCCACTACGCCGTCCTGCGCGAGGTGGGCGGGCACGACCAAATCGATTCGCTTCAAGCCCGGCAGAGTCTTGTCCATGGGGTGCAGCGGCAGTTCTAGCGAGGTCACCGACGCCCGCAAGCCTTCCGGGGAAAGGATCGCCAGGCTCAGCTCCTCCCCATCCCGTTTCAGGAGGAGTCCCTCCTTCGTCTCCAACAAACTCGCCTGAGTTGTCATTTGCCAGCGGATACGCTCCGTCGCCTCGTTCACCTCGACCCGATCCCGAATCTCTAGGCTCCGCTTTCCCAGCGTACGAAACGAGCGACGCGCGCTCTTCACCTTGTCTCCATAAAGGGCGCCCATGTCGAGCGTGGCGGTTCCTCGTTCCGCGTCGAACGACGCCACATCCACCATTCCCGACACCTGATGCAGGGCCTCGTTGACCGTTACGGTGCTGTGCCCGAAATTGTTCTTGGATAGCAATCCCCAACGAGCGCTATCCTGCGCCCTCGCCCACAGGCTACCTCCCACCCTTTTATAATATTCTTCCAGCTCATGGTAGGCTTGGTTGCCCAAGTCGATAGCCCAACGCACTCCGTCGAGCTCGAAGACGAAGGCTCCGCCATCCATGTTGCCATGGGCGTTATCGGCACGGCCTCCCTTGAAGGCGAGGTACAGGGCATCCTTGTCCTCGAAGGACGACCGGAGCACGCCTACCGGATTTTCGCCGTTCGCCACCCAGTTGTTAGCCAAGGGCTTTGCCGGACCGGGCTCGATATCCAGCAGCCACAACAGCTCCACCACCAGCAAACGATCCAGCACGTCGTCCAAGCCATAGCTCCAGTTCACCTCCGCCATCATGTGCTCTGGCTGGGCATAGAGACGATTGCCCGTCTCCTTCGCGAACCACAGCAGGCCGCCCATGTAGTTCGAGCGCAAGAAACAGTCGTAGTAGTTGTAGTAGAACCCGCTCGGAGCCTTCATCTGCAGCACGAAGTCCGCGCTCTCCATAAATCCCGGAGCCTGCTCCAAGTCGAAGGTCGTACCCAATGCCGTATCCAAAACGTCGAGCAAGACCGCATTGAAGCTTGTTCCATAATTCCAATACATCGGCCCCTCCACATACGCCCCGTCCGGAGCATAGGTTTCGAGAGCCAGATGGAGATTCTCCCGCATGCGTTCGATCGCCGCGGCAGCCTCTTCCGGATACGTCTCCGCGAGCTGGATCGCAGCCGCGACGATCCCCGCGTTGCAGACTTGGTTCCAGTTATTGGGCCGACGGAAAACGTACTGCAAATCCGCCTCCATCGAAACCGCCAACGCCTTCTCGTACAGCGCCGCTTCCGCCAAGGCGCGAACGTCCGAGTCCATTGCCTCGCCCGCCCAGTCCAAGGCCAGGGACACCCCAAGAGCCATTTCCGCCACGTCGAGGAAGTGCGACGGATTCCAGTCGCTGAACCGGGATACCGCCACCAAGCACTCCTCCAGCCGCTCCAAGTAGGCGCGATCCCCCGACATCCGCCACGCAAAGGCCAAGAAGGTCGTCCGCTTCAAGGCGGCCCGCGACACGTCCAGCAAGCGGCGCCCCGTCACCTTTCGCTCCAAAACCGGAAGCTGCAAGACGGCGTCAGCCTGCTCGAATATCGCCTCGCTGTAACGCCGGACCACAGGGTCCACCGCGATCCGCTCTCGCACTCGATCCTCCAAGCCCTCCTGCCAAAGCAGCCGCGGACGTTGGGCCTGCAGGCGTTGCTCCAACCAAGCCACATCTACCCGCCCTTGCGGTTCCGGCGACCCGCTCTGGGCCACAGAGCACGCGACAGGAACCACGATGGCGGCCATACACAACAAACGACGAGAGAGGGAGCGATACGCAAACATACAGCAAAGGGGTTAGAAGACGGGTCAAAACGAAGCCGAAAACCTAGCCCCGCCCCCGCATCTTGCGCACGCGCCGGGCCATGCCTAAATAGAAAACGCGGCAGCCCACCTGGATTTCCCCAAAGCCCCGCCGCTTCTGCTCGCTAAACTCGCGGAGCGACTATCCCCTCCCCGAATGAAAAGGGCACTTCCCCGCCGCAATGGAGGCTCCGGCCACAGCCTGCTCCCAGGCCGCTTTCTGGTACTTGAACGCCGGCTCCGGACGGCTTGGGTCGTAGCCCCGGTGATACAAGTCCATCGTAGAACCGGCCATCGGCGGAACCAACCAAGACCAATCGCCCGGCACCGACCTGCCGAGGGATTCCTCCTTCTGCACAAAACTCGAAAACTGCTGGGCCGCCGTATGGTGGTCCACCATAGCCACACCTGCCTCCTTGAACGAGTACATCACTGCCGCGCAGAGCTCCACCAAAGCCCGATCCCGCCAAAACGACGTCCTATCCCGAGTCGAAAGCCCCAGCCCTTCCGCAATCGCAGGAAGCATGTTGTAGCGCTCCCTGTCCCCGAAATTCCTCACGGCAATCTCCGTTACCATGTAGTGGCCACTGAAGGGCGCCGCAGAAAACTTCCAGTCGTCGAATACCAACGCCATGTCCGCGATCGCCGGCAAGGCATGCCAACGCAACCCCAACTTCTCGAACCATTCGTACTTCGGATGACGTATTCGCACCTCAAATACACTTTTCCGGGGGATCTCGAACAACTTAACCCCAAGCGAGGGAACCTCGATCGCCAGCGGCAAAATATCGAAGGCGCTGGGCTGGGACGGAGGCGTCCACCCCAAGTCCCTCAGTCGACGCGTCAGCTCGAGCTGAGCCGGATCGCCCAGAACCTCCCCGTCACCGAGCGGGTAGCCCGCGTACCGCACCAATTGGCTGTTCCAGATGCGAATCCCTCGCTGCCCCCGCGGTACAGGATCAAAGACGGTAATGGTGGAGCGAATTCGCCCCTCGTTGGTGGAGTAGTGCAAATGCCGCAAGCAGGCTTCGAAAATCTCGTCGTGCCCGCATGCTCCTCGAGCGTCCAGTAGCTCCAGCCCCTCCCACATCGCCCTACCGATGCACCGTGCGCTATTGCGCCACGCCTCGCGGGCCTTTTGTCTAATCTCTACCGCCTCCAGGGCTGCTTGGCTACTCATGTCTCGCATCGGAAAGACGAACGAAACAAGCCCCCGGGCTCACCTTGGCAAAAGAAAACCGCATCTCCCTTTCCCGAAAATTGCATTTCACAGCATCCGCTCCCTCGACCACCACCCGTCCGTTTTACCAGAAATCGCAGCCGCTTTTGATTGCAGCCCCCGAAGAAGCCAGACCAAGGAGCTCAATCCGATTCCTGACTGAATAAACACCGAGCCCGAACGTGAAATGCCTCAGCCCTTGCGCTAGACGCATCATCAACAACCCTCGAAAGCAAACGTCCTTACCCGAAAGAAGAAAATGAACCCAATCAAGTGGACCGCCACCCTGACCTGCCTTCTCTTCGCCTTCCTCGCGAACGCAGACGAACCCGCAAGCGCGTCGGTTACGATCGCCCTTTCCAGCGATGAAACCGAGCTGACGGAACAGCCCGACGGCAGCCTGCTGCTCACGGTCTCCCAATCCGACGCCGACGCCTTCGCGAAAACCGGACACGTCAGCTACCGCGACTTCGGGGCCCTCGGCGACGGCGCCACCGACGATGCCAACGCCATCGCCGCCACCCACGCCTACGCCAACCAACATCAGCTCCCCGTCAAAGCCGACGACGACGCAACCTACTACATCGGAGGCAAGAACCGCACCGCCATCATCCAAACCGACACCGACTTCGGCAACGCCTCCTTCATCATCGACGACACCGCCGTCGAGGATCGCACCGCGCCCGTCTTCGAAGTCACCTCCCGCCTGAAGCCCTTCCCGCTCGAAGGCCTAAGCTCCCTGCGCCGCAACCAAAAGCGCATCAAGGCGCCCGGGCCCAGCCTCATCACCGTCACCGACGCCCACACCAAGCGCTACATCCGCTTCGGTCTAAACCAAAACAACGGGGCCGCCCAAACCGACATCTTCGTCGTCGACAAGAACGGCAAGCTCGATCCCAAGGCCCCTATCATCTGGGACTTCGACCAGATCACCGAAGCCACCGCCATCCCTATCGACGAAACGACGCTCACCATCGCCGGCGGGATTTTCACCACCATCGCCAACCAAGCCGAATCCAAGTACACCTACTACAGCCGCAACCTCACCATCACCCGCTCCAATGTAGTGGTAGACGGACTACAGCACCACGTCACCGGCGAGGGCGAGCATGGCGCCCCCTACGGCGGCTTCATCGCCATCCGCGACGCTGCCTACGTCACGGTTAAGAACGCCCTCCTAACCGGACGGAAGACCTACACCACCATCGGCTCCGCCGGCAAACCGGTAAGGATGGGCAGCTACGACATCCTCGTGAACCGCTCCCTCAACGTCTCTTTCGTAAATTGCAGCCAGACCAACGACATCCACGATCGCACCTACTGGGGCATCATGGGATCGAACTTCTCCAAGAACCTCCTCTACGACGGCTGCACCCTCTCCCGCTTCGACGCCCACATGGGAGTCGCCAACGCCACCATCCGCAACTCCACCCTCGGGCACATGGGCATCAACGCCATCGGCAGCGGAACCTTCACCCTAGAAGACTCAACCGTGCACGGCTACTCCCTCATCAACCTGCGACCGGACTACGGAAGCACCTGGCAAGGCACCCTCATCATCCGCGACTGTCGCTTCGTCCCCGCCAACGGCAGGCCCATCAGCGCCAACCTGATCGGCGGACGCAACTCCACCCTGCACGACTTCGGCTACACCTGCTACCTGCCCGAAAAGATCCTCATCGAAAACCTTTTCATCGACGACTCCAACCACCCCGATCCCTACCACGGTCCCGCCATCTTCAGCGATTTCACTCCCGATATGACCGACGAAAGCTTCCAAGAAGCCTACCCCTACGTTCGGCCCCGAAAAGTGCTGCTGAGAGACGTCACCACCGCTAGCGGCAAAAGCCTCCGCATCAGCGACAACCCCGTGCCCTTCAAAAAAGTGAAAGTCGTCACCCGCAAACGCTAAGGAACCTCATCGTCTCGTTGTGTACTCTGTTTTCGGATACACCGAAGGGTTCACGACTCGCTCAAGGACGCAGATCTTACCCGCTTCCAAATCGACGAGCCCACTTAAGTGGCAGAGACACGCCTCATTCCCAGGTCCCGCAACGCTATAATCCCTCTGCGCATGGACGTTTTCACGCTTCCCAAAGGCAACTTAAGCTCTCGAGCGATCTCGGAATAGCTCATACCGGTCTCGAAAGACATCTTTATGGGTCGCTTTAAGGCAGGACTAAGCCTTCCGATCGAATCCTCCAAATTCTGAATATCCGACGCGAGCAGAGCCTCTGCATCCGGCGAGCGACACGACTCCCACATAGGCTGCCCGTTCCGCAGTTCGTGCGGATCCGCGGCGAAACATACGATTCGACGCCCTCTAATCCGATCGATGGCTGTTCTTTTAGCGATCACTTTAAACAACGGCAAAGCGGCACCGTTACTTTCGTCGAAAGCCGAACTGTAACGGTACAACTTCAGCATCGCGTCGTTATATACTTCTTCTGCCTTTCCGAAATCCTGCACGACATCTAGGATCACCTTCATTCCATAGGGGCGAATGCGGTGATAAAACATCTCGAAAGCAGATTCGTCACTATCGCCCATCCGAACGAGCAAATCCTCCAGCGTGGGCTCCAATTCATCCTCAAGCCCAGAGTCGTATTCCTCAAAGACACGAACCATAATACAAAACAATCGAAAAAACCAAAACAATTCTAAGACAGTATCCCTACCCTGAGCCCAAAGTACCTCAGAACCCTCTAAGACATACCACTTTACCGAATTTAAACGGTATATTCACTATAGCTGATTCCAGCCACCCTGCGAAACGTCACGAACCTTCCGCACGGGTGACTGGTCAGAGCTACAAACAATTCATTACAACAACTCAACTTCGAGCCTCATGAAGCGGCGCTCCGCATCAAGCACCGTTTCCGAGTCCGTAACCGATTCTTCCACCATCGGTGATTCGGTTTGCGGATACGCATTATCCTCGCTACTCCATATCGGAGAGAGCAAGGGCAAGTCGCTACCCGCCAGCACACGGTATACGATATCTGTGGCTGCCTTAACTCGATTGAAGCTCATATGAAGTCGCCCGTCCGCGTAGTTTTCGGTAAATGGTGGCTGGCTAGACAGGGTTGGATAGGATCCGGTGGCGTACTCCATCAGGTTCACGATCCCGTCCGCATCGGGGTCGGCGCTATCGCTTGCCTCGCCTATGGCTTCGAAGGTTCCGAAATACGCCATACGCCAATTGCGGATAGGCTGATCGCTCACCATTAACACCGGCTCGAACTCTATAAGGTCTAGCAATACCCAATAGTTGCTGGCCGCGACATTCTTACCAACCACAGTTATTCGGACGTACTTGGTCCCCGAGCTGTCAAAATGAACAGCCAAGGGATCAATGTTTTCGTAGACACCTGAAGAACTGTAGAGGTCAATCTCATCGCCCACATCTGTAAACGGCCCCTCTGGATTCTCTGCGATCGCGAGTTGGACGATCCCACGGCTTCCCCACTTCTTGGTACGCATGGAAAGCTGATAATCTCCCGCTGCAAGGGATGGAACAGCAAAACTCGCGTATTGCCCCACAGCTGTAGACTGCATATGCAAACCACCGCCACCACTCGCCGGACCATCGGTGAACTGAATTACCGACGTATTCGTATCCTGGACACTTAGGCTTTCTGCCTCGAATAAACTAGAGTCGAAATCTACGACTAGACGGTCCAGAACTACGCCGGCGTCAACCATCCAAATCTGGATCGTCTGCAGACCCGCCTGAGCAATCTCATGCTTGGAGATTCCATAAGACGCAGCCCGTAACGTATTGGCATTCCAAGCCGCAGAATATTCAGCCGCATTCACATCGGTGACCTGCACTGGTCCGCCGTTCAGCGAAATGGCATAACGCAACCCCGCGTGATCCGCTGTGATACGATGCGTCGGCAAGCACTCCGTTCGGATTTCTACCTGCCCTGTACTGAACGCAAAGAATTCGTAAGTAAGCGAAGCAGCATCTGCCGGAAGGTTCTCTGGATCAAGGCTCGCTGCTGTCACAGGTAGAATAGTCATGCCGTCGCGCGAAGCGGTCGCACCGTCTACCCGCGTCCACGCAATACCGTCTGAGTCGTCCCGGCGAGCTGTATAATCTTCTGCCTCGATGACAACCTTCGCATCCGCTTCGACTGCCGCCGGCAAGGTCCCGAGGTCAAGGCCCTGCGGATAGAAGGCACGAACATTCACCGTACGCGTTTCTCCAGCCCCTGCTATCGTAATTTGGCCCGGTATCGCGTAACCGCGCGGTGCCTGGGTCCAATCGACGCCTACCATGATTCTTGCATCCGCGTCTCCGGATGTTTGGCTGAGCTTAATCCATGGAGCGCTGGCTGTTGCTGTCCAAGCGAACGATCCTGCCCCTTTATTATAGACGTCGACGAAACGCTCTACATCGGCATGACGCGCGATCTTAGGAAGCTCACCCGCAATCCCCTCTTCAAGTGGCGATTCCTCCCCCTCGATAGCCACGCCAAGCCCGGCTTCCGCGGCTGGCGTATAGCTGCCGGTGCTGGGCATGATAAACGCGTTTTGCGTCTCCTGCGCCCAACCTGGAAGCTGAGAAATATCCATGGGGTTCAACATGTAATCCCACTTTCCATCAGCATTGGTTTTGTTATAGAATTCCGTTTCAGCAAGCAAGGCAGCGTGCGCGGCCTCAGCAGCGGCAGCGAGCTCAGCGGTGCCAGCTCGCCCTTGGCTCGCCCAGAGTCGACTTCGCTCCGCGAGAAGCACGCGACGGTTCACAAAGTTAGACCCTTTCACCGGATACAGAACCATAGCGTAGAAAGCCGCCTTATCCTCAGCTGGCAACTGGCTATAGATTTCCTCAGCTGCCTCGGCAAGAGCGGAGAAGTCCTCCAAGCGCCGCCCCGCCTCGTCGCCATTCTCCGTATGGCTAAAGCCACTATCATTGCGGTTGAGATGTTCGGGACGCTTGACGATGTTGAGATGATAGTAATCTTCCAGCACGTCTGCAATCGCATCCGCATGAGTAGAGCCAAAGACACGCGCCGCCCATTGGCTTAGGTAAGCGCGCTGGTCGAATTCACGGAAGGCCTCCGGGTTGCGCGCCATACGCAAGAAGAAGTCCGTCCCTATTTCGTGAGGCTTAAGGTCTCCCACGTTGACCAACCACATGTTCTTCGCCTCGAAGTCCCATGCCTTGATCATCTCGGATCGTGTCATGCCTGGCGGAGTCGTGCAGAGCCAAAGATAACTCGTCGGTACTCCCCAATAAGAAAGGTGATAGTAGACCCCGGAACCACCGGATCGGGCCTGCTCTTGGGTAGTCGAAAGCTGACGAATGTACCCATGGTTGTCGTCGGGCCAGAGAATCGTTACATCGTCTGGGAGCTCCAAGCCGGATTGGTATTGCACCAGCGTTTCCTTGTACGGTATGAATATCTGCGGCATTTCCGCAGCGTTCTTGTTTACGTAATCGCTTATCATCTGACGCTGGTCCGGAATGATCTCGTCTTGGATCTTCTGAGCCTTTTGCGCATCGGTCGTGCCAGCTGGAGCGAGCATGCCTGCGTCCGTGCGCCCACGCATCCCTATGGTATAGATTGCTTCAGTATCCGCAGTCTCAATGACCCGCTCTTCCCAGAAGTCATAGATATTCGATCGGTTGCTCCAGTAGTTGTAGCTACCTCGCTCGCTTTCATTGTACTCGTGACTGTTTCGCAACATCGGCTCGTGGTGCGAGGTACTGATCACAATCGCGTAGTCGTCCGCAGCTTCCATGTTACCGGGGACCTCATAGAATGGAGTCGTCATGACCGGGTACTCGTGCATCGCCGGCCAAATGACATTGGAATGCAAACGCAACAGTAGCTCGTAAATGGTGGAATAGGTTTTCGGACCTATGTTTCCGACTTCCGGCTCAAAAGTGTTGGCCGCCCAAGGCTGAAGCCCCCAATCCTCGTCGTTAAGGAAGATACCTCTGTATTTGACTCCTGGAGACGGCTGCGTGTGGCTACCCGCGATATAAAGGGCTGACTTTTGAGCAGTGGGAACGTCGCCCCAGAAATACCACGGCGACACTCCCATCGACTCGGAAAGCGCGAACACGCCAAAAGCGGTACCGCGGCGATCGCTGCCTGCGATAACGAGAGCTCGACTCACTCCCTGTAGTGGATTTTCTACGACGGCAGCAGTATACGCCTCCCATTTTCCTTGGATTGCAGATACGTCGATCTTTCCATCGCTCACCAGAGAGTCGATCAGCGGACTCGATCCGACAGTTCCCAGCAAAATAACCTCAGATGCAGAGGGAGCTGCAGTGGACACGGCTGCGGCGATCCCTGTAACACGCTCGATATCATCCGCGAGCGCTTCAGCCGCGATGCCCACCACCGCAGCATCTGTGTCGCTGTAGTGGATCGTAGCGGCCTGCCCGTTGCCGGCTATCATAAGGGATCCGGCGCTTACAGTTTCCGAAACGCCCATAAAAGGAATCGTGAAATATTCTCCCCCGGGAATAGCAGGAGGGGTCGCTCCATCGTACGCTACCCAGGGATTCGCTGAACGGTAAGCCGATTCCGCGTCTTCAAGCGGCCCCAAGTCGTCCGCCCTGACGATCCAACCAACAAAAGAGTCGAAGTGTACATTCGTCGCCGAGCCACCTGAGCGACTCGTCGAAATACTGATGCGGACAGATTCCGTAGCGGCTGGCAGAAGAGCTTTTAGTTCAACAAATGTCCAGGGTGCAGAGCTTGGGTCATAAGCGGTTCCGTTATTGGCGACATTTACAAGCTCACCCGTTGAATCTGATCCGATCAACTCCAGAGCCGCATCCAAAAACTCAATACTTATGCTGCTGGCATCATTCTGATCCGTATCCTGATAGTAAAACGAAAGGTTGATTGCAGCCTCACCCGCTTGAATCAGGCCAAGGATCCGCGGATTCACCGCTACAGTCTGAGAAAGGGTCGAATCACTTGGCTGAGAACCAGCGCCACCCGCGAGACGATTCGCCGTCAGGTACAGCGATCCTCCCTGCGGTTCGCTCGGATCCTGCGGAAAGGATCCGCCATCAAGCCCATCTTGTAGCCAGAATCCAGCGCTGCCACCGTCGTCGGACCAACCTGCGATCGGTGACTTGCTGGAAGTACCATCGTCACCCGTTTCGAAATCGCCGTTGACGATCGGCAAATAGCCAGAGGCCGTGACCACTTCGCCGCTGAACGAATCAAAATGCACGTTGGTCGCAGATCCCCCAACTCGATTCGTAGATATGACAATTCGAATCGAATGCGTACCAACTGGCAGATTCTCCTCGATCAACACCTCAGTCCAAGGAGCTGTGGTAGAGTTGTAGGAAGTGCCGTTAGAAGCCACATTCCCAAGCCCACCACTCGAAGCCGTTCCTAGGGATTCGGAGGTCGCGTCGAGGAATTCGACATCTACCACTGCTGAATCATTGTCGTCAGTATCGTGGTAGTAAAAGCTCAGGCTAAGAGCGGCTTTTCCCTCGGCAACCAGCGGCAAATCCGCCGAGTCGATGGCAACCACTTGAGAAAGGCTAGAGCTGCTTGGCTGGGAGCCAGCTCCACCGGCCAGACGATTGCCCGATAGATAAAGTTCTCCAGCTTGAGGCTCGTTCGGATCCTGCGGAAAGGATCCACCTCCCGAACCGTCTTGAAGCCAAAACCCAGAGCTGGCACCTCCATCGGTCCAACCGGAGATCGGCGCTTTACTTGAAGTACCATCGGACCCTATCTCAAATCCTCCATTAACAATAGGTAGCGGGGCTGCATGCGCGAATGGCACAAGTAATGCCGGTAGAATAAGGGTCGACAATCGTTTCATGGGTAGGGTCGCGGCGATGGCATCAAGCCTCCGCGGATAGTATAGGGTTGAGTACTTGGATTATCGAAAGCCGATCTCCAAGAAGGGTATTACGCGAGCCTCCGAGATCCTAACCGTCAGCTGTAGACACCTGAAATCGCAGTGTGTTTCGTATTCAATTTCAGGGCACAGTTGAAGACTATAGGTACGGAGAAACGCAGGCTAGGGTACTGAAAGGGATAAATTCGAAATCCTAGCATCGGTTATATCAACTCGTGCCTCCCCTGGCCATCCCCCAAAGGGGGGAAATTGAACCAAGCCCCCACGCGCTTCCTCATCAAGCGCCCGCTATCGGTATCCACACGACGAACACAGAATAAAGCTCCGTTTCGTTCAAGCCCACTCGAAGTGCCGCGACGCACCGCTGCCGCAGGGCTCAAAAAAAGAATCGCTGCCTTCCCTCGCAATCAACGAATTTCGCCCTTTGACCTTTGCCGCGTAGGCCCTAGATTCCTTCATCTTCCCAGTAACCGCTATGGACATCGAATCTTACATCCGCACCACCCCCGACTTCCCCAAGCCTGGAATCCTCTTTCGCGACTTCACCCCCTTGCTCGCCCACGGTCCTGCCTTCGCAGCCTTGATCGATCAGCTCAAGGCCCGCTACGCCGACTCCCAGATCGACGTGGTGGTCGGCATCGAAGCCCGCGGTTTCGTACTCGCCTCCGCCCTCGCCTACGCCCTCGGCGCCGGAACCGTACTCGTACGCAAGGCCGGCAAGCTCCCCCACGAACCCCACGCCCAGGAATACGAGCTGGAGTACGGATCAAGCATCCTGGAGATCAGCCGCGACGCCTTCCAGGACGGCCAGCGGATCTTGATCGTCGACGACGTCCTCGCGACCGGCGGCACCGTCGGAGCCGCCCTCAAGCTGATCCAAAGCCACTTCTCCGTAAGCATCGAAGCGCTCGTTTTCCTCATGGAACTCGACGCCCTCAACGGACGCCAAAAGCTCCCCGCCGTCCCCATCCACTCCGTCTTCCACTACTAGCCGACACGGCCGCACCCCTTGCCACGCCTCAGTCGACCGGACCTTCGTAGATCCCGACGTACGGAACGTTGCGGAACTTCTGCGCATAATCCAATCCGTAGCCGCAGACGAACTCGTCCGGAATGTCCATTCCGCAAAAGTCGATATCCACCTCCACTTCTCGACGCGACGGCTTGTTCAGAAAAGTGCAAATGCGCAGCGACGCAGGACCTCGCCCTTCCAACATGCGCACCACCTTGCTGAAGGTATTGCCCGTATCGATGATGTCCTCCACCAGCAACACGTCGCGCCCCGTAATCGACTCGTCCAAGTCCATCACCACCTTCACGTCGCCCGAGCTCACCGTGCCGTCCCCGTAGCTGGAGATCGTCATAAAGTCGGTCACCATCGGATGCTTAATCTCGCGCACCAGATCCGCCATAAAAATGAAGGACCCGCGCAACAAGCCGATCACGATCAGCTCCTTGTCGGAATCCTTGTAGCATTCCGTGATTTCTCGCCCGAGCCGCGACACGATGGCTGCGATCTCCTCTTTCGACACTAAGGTCTTAGCTAAGCCTTGTTCTGACATGTTCCGTTCTTTTCTAGTATTCTAATTCAATGCGCCGCCGCAACCACCAGGTTCATGGCCGACAGCCCTCCCACTCCCCACATCACCGGGGAAACCTTTTTCCAGTCGCCGCAAAAGACGGCGATAATGATATACGAAAGAAATCCCACCGTCAGTCCGGTAGCGACGCTGAAGGTGAGCGGCATCAGTATCATCGTGAGGAAGGCCGGCACCGCCGTCTTCAGTTCCGAGAAATCGATCTCCTTGATGTTCCGAAACATGAATACGCCCACGATGATCAAGGCTGGTGCCGTCGCAAACGCGGGCACCGCTCCGATCAGCGGCGCAAAAAACAACGCCAGCAAAAACAGAGCACCCGTTACCACCGATGCCAAGCCCGTACGGGCCCCGTCCGCGATGCCGGAGGCCGATTCGATATAAGTCGTCGTCGTGCTGGTGCCGAGCAACGAACCCGCAATCGTCGCGACCGCATCCGCCTCCAGAACCTTGTCCACGTTCCGGATCGAACCATCCTTCTCCACATGGCCCGCCTCATAGGAGCACGCGACGATCGTGCCAATCGAATCGAACAGGTCCACGAACATGAAGGAGAAAATCGCTCCCGCCAAGCCCCACTGCAAGGCCCCGATAATATCGAGCTGAAACGCGATCGGCGCCAAGCTCGGTGGAGCCGACCAAACCGTATCCAATTTCACATCACCGAAAATCGCGCCAGCAGCCGTCGCTGCAAAGATGCCTATCAAGATCGATCCCTTCACCTTCAAGATCTCAAGAATCGTAATCAGAAAAAGCGCCCCCAATCCGATCAAAACCGGACGCGTCAGCGCACCGATCGAAACCAAGGTCGCCGCATTGTCCACCACCAAGCCTAAGTTCTTCAAACCGATAAACGTAATGAACAAACCAATACCAGCAGCCGTAGCGATGCGCAGCGAGAGAGGAATCGCAGTTACTACTTTCTCGCGAATTCCAGCCAAGGTCAGAGCCAAAAACGCCACTCCCGAAACGAAGACCACGCCTAGGGCCGTCTGCCAGCTCAAACCCTGCCCCATCACCAAGGTATAAGTAAAAAACGCGTTCAAGCCCATGCCCGGAGCCATGGCGAAAGGAACCCGAGCCCAGAGTCCCGCCAGCAAAGTCCCCAAGGACGCCGCCACGCAAGTCGCAGTGATCAAGGCGGGCTTTTCCATGCCGGCCTCGCTCAAGATCATTGGATTCACGATGATGATGTACGCCATCGTCAAAAACGTCGTGCACCCGCCGATGACCTCAGTTCTGACGTTCGTGTTGTTCTCTCTCAGCTTGAAGGGATCTTTCATCCTGGATCAGTCGGTTAGGCCACGACGCTTCCCGGCCCATAAAGCCGTCTAACAACCACAGCAGCCCCTGCGAATCAACCCAAAGTCCCCGCCCCCGCCTAAAAAGGAGCGCCTTGGCTTCCTCCCCGACTAATCCGTTCCAAACAAGCGATCGCCCGCATCGCCCAAGCCCGGCAGGATATAGGCGTCCCCGTTCAATCCCTCGTCCAGCGCCGCGGCGAACACTTCGATATCCGGATGGGCCTGCCTCAAGGCTTCCACCCCTTCCGGAGCCGCCACCAAGCACATGAAGCGAATCGTCTTCGCCCCGCTCTCCTTAAGCATATCGGCGGCCGCGATCGCCGATCCGCCCGTCGCCAACATGGGATCGACCATGATAAACAGTCGCTCTTCCGTCTCGGACATCGGCTTAAAATAGTAAGTCACCGGCTCGTGCGTATCATGATCTCGATACAAGCCGATGTGGCAAATCGCGCAGTTCGGAATTAGCTTTAACACTCCGTCTACCATTCCCAAGCCCGCTCTCAAGAGCGGCACCAGCACCACCTTTTCGCAATCGACCACCTGGCAGGTCGTCCGCGCCAGCGGCGTATCCACTTCTACAGCACGCAACGGCAAGGTCTTGGTGAGCTCGTAAGCCAGCAAGGTCCCAACCTCGTCCACCAACTCCTTAAAGACCTTCTTCGGCGTAGCCTTATCCCGAATATACCTCAGCTTGTGCTGGATCAGAGGGTGATTCGTAACCGTCAATGTGGGAAATTGCTTCATACGCGCGGGATCGAATTTATAGCCGCTCCAGCCCTTAATCGAAGAGCGAAGCTCTGCTGCAGCCTTGCCAGTTCGGCGAGCAAGTCAAACCGGATGCAAAGCCCCCTCCGCCGTGAACTCCCTAGACCCATTTCCTCAGGCCCTAGGAGACCGTTCGGAATGCCCCTTAAGAACGAAACAAATGCGGCTCGCCCTCCCTATTGGCTTGCCCAAAGGGCCGCGCCCGGCGTTAATCGAAGCCCCGCTGTTCGAGAGTCCCAGCCACTCTTTTCTGTTACACCGCGACTTCGGACCTCCCCTCCAAGTCCGCTCCTCCTCAAAACCTAAACCCAAGCGCCACCATGCCCGACGATACCGCTGTCACCCAAACCAGCCCGAACTGGACCGACCTGCAAGCCCTCATCGACGCCTTCCCATCCGAGCTCGCCCACCCCATCTCCGCCCCTTCCCATCCAGACCTGCTGGAAAAGCCGATCGGCCAAAAGTGGGAGAACGCCCTAGAAGGCTTCACCTTCGAAGCGAACGCCAAAGCCTCCATCGCCATTCTCAACGACCGAGCCAAGGACAAGGATCCGCAAAAGGTCTGGGGAAGCAAAGCCTCGGAGGAACTGTCCGTACCGCTCATCTCGCCGAGCGCCACCCTCCCCTACCTCAAGTACGGCATCGAAGCGGGCGGTTCCCTGCACGGCAAGATCACCGCAGGCGCCAAGCTCCCCGCCACCTTAGCCGCCGATGCGGAACTGGAACTCGGCTTCTACGCCTACCGCCAGCACAACAGCTCCAAGCAACTCGGACTCGCCATCGCCTCCGATCTCCCCAACCTCCGCACCCCTCTTCGCCCCGAAAGCATTCGCGACCTGGAGTCCGGAAACGCGCTCGCCATGAAATGGCGAGGCAGCATCGGCCTCAAGGCCAAGGTCGACTGGGCCTCGCTCGTCTCCAGCGTTGTATCCAAATTATCGGCACTCAATTTCACGAACGGCCTCATCGACGTATCGGTAAACGCAAACGCCACCTCCGAGTTCGAATTCTCGCTCGAGGACACCTACCTGCTCGTTTTCACCAGAACCGAAGACACCGAGCAAATGCTCGTCGAGGTGCGCAAGGACCATCAAAGCGAGCACGGCATCACCGCAGGCCTCAACGCCCGGGCAAGCACTTCCCTGTCCACCAAGGGGAACCAAAAGCTCAAAGCCCTGAAAAACGAAATCGGCGCCCAAGTCCTCGGCCTGAGCGCTTCCGTCTTCGAGCAGCTCGAAAGCTGGGCCCACAGCCTGCAGGACCTGCCGGAAGAGTTGCAAGAGGCCATGCAAAAAACCAGCGAACGCCTCCTGGGCCAGCCCTTCGAGGAATTGCTCGCGGAGCAAAAGCAGGACTTGAAGCAATCCCTCGCGACTTGGCTCGACGCCCTCGAGAAAAACGTGGAAACCACCGCCAAACAGCAATTCGAGCTCAACCTCCTGTGGAGCTACCGCAAAGTCAGAACCCACGAAACCCTCATCCGCGCCATCCTCTCCGACGAGTTCCTCGCCTCCGACGCATTCGCCAGCCTCCACAAGGAACTGCGCAAAGGAAAGCTCCAACGCCTGCAAGCCCTCGCCAAAACCCAGCAAGACGGAAACTACAGCTACTTCCTCAACAAACTCAGCACCGAATGCGTATCCAAATTTTCATTCGGCCTCTCTATCGGCGACTTTTCCTTTGGCAACGCCACCAGCACCAGCGAAAAGTTTTCCTGGATGGAGAACCGCCAAGGAGAACTCATGCCTAGCTTCCTCCTCAACACCGACAGGGCCATAAGAAGCGGCAAGGAACGGGAAACCCTCTACGCCGGAGCCACCGCCATGGGCATCAGCTACCAAGCGGAGTCCGAACTGAAGGTATCCAACCTCAACTACGACCTTACCCTCAACCAAAGCAATACCGACCGGAAGCTCGAACCCGAAGAGATCATCGAATATTTGGATACGGCACGAATCTGGGGAGCCTTCCCACCCGATATCCACTCCCTCGATACAGCGGTCGCGAAGCTCCAAGCCAAGCACAACGCAGGAAAGCAGCTCTGCTTCAACTGCCAACTCCACATTACCAACGACGGACTCGAAAAGCTCCTCGGAAACGCCAGCCCCAACGACTCCGAAATTTGGAGCCACGCCCTCGCCCTCTCCATGCACGCTTTCCGCTGGAACGACGCACTCAAGGATTTGGATACACGCCGAGAAACCTACTCCGACGGAGCCCGCATCGCCCTCGAAGCGGAGGACTTGGACAGCTCCGCCCTACGCGACATCAAGTCCGCCCTTTGCGAAGACCTAGAACGCCTCGGCTGCGGGAACATCGCCGACTACGAACGGCAAGCCCTCGTCAGCAAATCAGGCCGGCAAGCCTCCCGCAGGTTCAGGATCGGAAACCAAAAGCTCTCGCTCACCGCCCTGCGCGACAGCCTTCTCATTCCCCTATGCATCACCAAGAAAGGTCTCTTTTCCAACCTCAAAGAACTGCAAGCCTTCGCTCGACAACTGCAGGTCGACACCGAGGAATACGAAGACCGCCGCGACTTCGAACGCGAAATCGAGAAGCACTTCGACCTCTTCAAGTACCTGCGCCGCAATCGAGCCCTCTTCCGAGCCCTCGGAGCCTATATCGTTCTCAAAAGCCTAAACTTCCCGCCACCTATCCGCCAAACGCTCGTCAAAGCAAGCTTCCAAGTCATCGAATCCTCCTCCGGCAGCGACGAAGAAAAGATCATCACCTTCGCCCCCAACCAGGCCTCGCCCAGCTAAAAACGGCTCGGCGGATCATCCGCCGAACCACACCGGCACTCCCCTGATTGCAGGGCCTCTAGGGACAAACCCAATGTCCTTACGAGACAACCCGTAGTCAAAAGAGGGATACAATCGATACGCCAAAATCTTGGCATAAAACCTTCACCGTTCCGATCGTTTGCGCTATGTACGCACGCATGACCAACCACACTTGTAGCCTCATCTTCAAGCGTCTTCTCGTAGCCGCTTTACTTCTCTTCACCAGCAGCGTTTTCGGCGGCTATGTCTACGAATTCGAAAGCTCAGAAGGCGGAACCGGAAACGTCAGCCTCCTCGTCGAAGGCGACAAGATTCGCGTCACCTCGGAAGACGACCGCAGTTCGGACATGATCTTCGACGCGTCCCGCTCCACCATGATCCTGCTCGAGCACGACCGGAAACGCTTTATCGAGCTCGACAAGGAAACCATAGCCGAACTCGCCAGCCAAATCGAAGACGCCATGGCCGAAATGGAAAAGCAACTGGCCGCCCTGCCGCCCGCCCAGCGCAAGATGATGGAGAACATGATGAAGGGTAAGATGAAAGGAATGAGCGACGCCCTGCCAGAACTCAGCTTCAAGCGTACCGGCGAATCGGATACGAAATCGGGATACAAGGTCGAAAAGGTGCTCCTGCTCAAAGACGAAGTCGAAACCAGCGAGCTCTGGGTAGCCGACTGGGACGATATCGAAGGAAGCAAGGAGCTGATGAATTCCCTGCAGGCCATGGCCGGTATGTTCAACGACATGATGAAGGCCTTCTCCAAAGGCCCCATGGCCGGCATGATCAGCGGCAACACGACCTCGAACTGGTTCGGCCAAATCGAAGACATCGGTGGGATGCCAGTCGTAAGCGTGGAGCTGGACTCGAACGGCAAGCCCGAATCCCAAACGACCTTGACCAAGGTCGAGGAACGCAAGATCGAAGCAAGCGCCTTCGAAGTGCCCAAAGGCTACAAGAAGCAGAAGATGAAGCTGTAGCGAGGACTGCTTCGCTACCGACGATACTCCCAAACGCGCAGGAACTCCGGCTTCCCCTGCTGCTCGAACTCGAAGATACCCTCGAACGCTCCTTCGCTGGGCGCGTCACCCCCGATCGGATCCTCCTCCGTCCAAACCTCCAGCGAGCTCGAACGTTCGAGACGGTAGCTCGCGCCCTCTCTTAGCGAAAACGAAAAGCCAGGCCCGCCGGACTCCGCTCTGCACTGCAACGGAATCAAGCGCCCTTCCCGTGCCCGCAAGACCTCCACCAAACCGGACCACCACGTCAGCACCACGTCGCCATCGTCGTTTATAAAATCGAAGTCCATGCTCGAATCCTTAGTCGTATCGATCGGAT
Organism: Pelagicoccus sp. SDUM812005; assembly: GCF_031127875.1. Taxonomy (GTDB): domain Bacteria; phylum Verrucomicrobiota; class Verrucomicrobiia; order Opitutales; family Opitutaceae; genus Pelagicoccus. The sequence continues at coordinate 37,578 of NZ_JARXIA010000017.1, forward strand.
ACTCCACTAGCGAACCGCTGTACAACAATTGCTCCTCTGCCCAATCGTAAACGAACAGGCGACGAGAGCGCATCGAGATCCCCACTTTGCTCCCGTCCGGAGTTAAGCGAATCTGCTCCGGAAAATCGAAAGCCGAGCCTAACCCTAACTCACCCAACAGCGCTCCTGTATGCGCGTCCAGCCGTACAACTCGATCCAGCAAGGCCACGAAGATCCCGCTTTCCTCCGATACAGCGATGTCGAAAAACGATTCGAATTCGGCGGACCGTCCCAGAAGGGATCCGTCATCGACCGCATATATAGCGATCCGAAACCCCACTCCCTCCATCGTTTCTACCACGTAGAGCTTCGTCCCGTCAGGAGAAAAGCGTATCCCTATCACAATTTGGCGATCGAGAACGATTTCCTGCAAAAGCGTATTCGTATCAATTTCATAGATACGTATCTTAGCAAGCTCGCCAAAGTCCACAACCCTGGAATAGGCCACCAAGCTCCCGCTGCGATCCATATCAATAGCTTGGGAATACGATTCCGTCGACGCCCACAAAGGCTCGTATCCATCGATCAGGCGCACCTGCAAACCGCCATCGCGCTCGCTAAGAACCCGCCGGCTGGAATCCGAATACGCGATAATCTTCCCTATGCTGGAGTGCGTCGAAGCTACATTCGAAAGTTCCTCTAGCGTCTCCCCGGCATACTCCCGCAAACGCCCCTTCTCCGTGAAGGCAAATATCCGATTCCCATCCTGCGAAACCGTTGACCAAAAACCGCGCTCGCCCGAGAGGCGACGTGTGCCTTCCGTCCCTTCCAGATCCACCACCACAAACTCGCCCGCAGCGCTGCCCACTACCGCTTGGTTCTCCTGAGGACTGAAACGCACGACCGAAATATCCTCAAATCCGACATGCAAGCTCATCTCCGTTTCCTCCTCCAAATCAATGAGCGAAACCTCGCCACCCCTGCTCGCAATCAGCATCCGCTCGCCCGACCCTGAAAAATCGAATCCCGAATACAGCCGCCCCGCGATAGGAACAGGCTTCTCCGCCAACAAATTCCCCGTAACCGTATCGAAAACCGCAATACGGTCCCCATCGGCCATCGCATAGCGATTCCCATCCGAGCTAAAGCCAATGACTCTCGGATACTCGCCTACATCGAATCGGACTGCCCCCAATTCCTCAACGTTGTCGATAATGATATACGCCTCCACTCCGCTAGGAACGATAACCGTGTAGCGACCGGACAAGGAGCTTTTCACCCTCGCCTCGAAGTCTGCCTCCAGCTCCAGAAACGATAAATCGATCGACGAAAGCAGGCTGCCCGTGGTCGCGGAGTAACGCTCCAGCTTCGTGAAGACTCGCTTCGCATCGTCGACGTAGAACACGACAAAGGAACTGCGATCCTCCGAAAACTCCACCCGCGCCGACAATGGCAGCGCCTTCCCATAAACCGGATCCCAACTCTCCCCTTTATGGGCAACGCTTACTTCCCACCTGTTTTGGTGCCTCCGTTCGCTGATACTGTATACATAGCTCCCATCGCCAAAAAATCCCGCCTCCTTGGACGCCGACAAGTTGGACAAGAATACAGGCACCGGATTCTCCTCATTCGTATCCACCAACACGACACGTCCAAAAGCCTCGTAAACCAACGCCCACCCCGACTCCGGACTATAGTCGACCAAACCACCCATAGCAGCCTCCAGGAATCCTCCTGCCAACCGCTGCCCTGTATCCAAATCGTAGTACGCCTTTATTGCCGGAGTGAAGCCGAGCTCGTCCAACGCCACGATATTCGAGCCCAAAAAGCTGACCCCCTCTTCCGCATACGGAAAGAAGAGCGTTTCAGCTTCCCTTCCGTACGACCACCGCAGCTCATCCGCAGACACCTGGCGTCCCGCCCCCACTATTAAAAGCAAGCCAAACATCATCCACCTTAGGGCTACGCTCAGCTTCGACACACGATTCGATTCAAGAGTATTCACGACTCCCAACTTTCCTACCGCGCCGCTGCCCCCTTCCAAGAACCAATTTTCAGCCGCTGCCCCCTTTTCCCTGACTACAGCCCCACCCCTCCGCAAAACGATGGATTTTCAGGCTTTATTTCTCTCTCAAAACTGAAACCCTAGCCGCGACTTTCTTCCCCCCAAATAAACAAGATCCCCCCATCCTCCATGCCTGACAAGCTTCGCGCTCTCCTCGCAATCCTATCGCTGTACCTGCTGGCCAGCCCCTTCGCCGCTCACGGCAACGGCTCCTCCGAAGAAGACGAAGACATGCTCGTCATCGAACTGAGCGGGTTCGAGGTTTTCTCGAAAGGTATCAAGCTGATCGACGGCATGACCGGCAAGGACTACGAGGGCGACCACCCCGTCGTGCTCGGATTCCGACGCGAGTTCGACGACATCCTGCTCAAGTTCCACAAGCGCCTCGTGATCGGCGAATTCAGGAACATCAGGGCCCGCAAGGAATCGATCCGCCCCCATATCGAAAAGCTCGCCGCCCTCGCAGCCAGCTTCGGCTGGGAAGGCTTTCAAGTAGGCGGCCCCCACCTCACCCGAGAAGTCGCCATCTTCGAACGCATGCTCAAGGACCCCTTCTTCAAGATCGAGGAAATCGTTGTCTGGGACGCCCGCAGACTCGCCGAACACGACAACATCCCCCCGAAAAACAAGTACGCGAAAAACATCCGCTTCAACGAAGAGACCGGCAAATGGGAACGGCGCATCCTCACCAAATGGGAAGTCTCCTACATCCGCAACAACCACAGAACCGGCAAGTCCAGCAACTTCTACACCTACAAGGAACAAGGCCTCAACCTCGACACCAATCGCGGCTTCCACCTCATCGACGTCGGCCTACCCGGAGACGTCCAGCCCCGCGCCTTCAAGGAAGTCGGCCTCGAGTACCCCATCGTCATCGACTACGCGGTCAGCATCGAAGACGAAATCAACGAGCTGAAACGCGACCTCGTCGAAAACCTCATCTACCTCTACGACCCCTTCAGCTGGGTAGCCCGCGGCAACACCCGCTTCCGAGGCGGATTCCGCAAGCAGCTGCAAGCCCACATCCGCCAACAACAAATCCCCCTCGACGACCGCAATTGGTTCGACCCGCTCTTCGCCCAGTTCCTCGACGACGTCGTCTCCATACAGATCTGGGGCGCCAACGAAATCTACGAGCACCGCATCCTCTCCTCCATCCCCAAGAACCGAAACCAGCTCGGCGAAGACCTCGACCTCCTCAACTGGCACAAAAGGGAGAAACGCTCCGTCGACTACAACCCCGAGCAAAGAATCAAAGCCCCCGCCACCCACTTCGGCTCCGTCGGCAGCACCCGCTTCATCATGATCGACGCCTACCGACGCTACGGCGAAAAGTTCCTCGACGCCCTGCGAACCCGCATCCTGGCCCTCGAAGAAAAAGCGGATCCGCGCCAGCTCGTCCTCGACGCCATCGAAGCTGCGTCCGGCATCCCTGCCGACAAGTACCTGCCCGCCGCCGCCAAGGCTCAAAAGGCCGAATTGGAACGCTTCGTACCCAAATCCTAGCCCCCGCCCCTCAGCGGGCGATATCCCGCGCCTCGTAGGCGAGACCGCGAAATAGTGCACGATCGCCGCCCCGCCCCAGGCGGCAATCCGGCCAGCCAAACAGCCGGATGCCCCTCGTAACCAATCACTTGCGAAACAACGCACCGCCTGCGGCGCCAAACTTGCAAGTCCCTCATCGTTCAAACAACGCAAGCGGTCGAAAGACCAAACCCAAACGAACGATGAAAAAACAAATCACACTCCTAGCCACCACCGCAGCCCTCGTCCTCTCCCTTTCAGGCTGCGCCTCCAGCCGAGCCGTTCGCTCCGAGTCGAACCTCAGCGATACCGTGCTCTACCAAAACGAGACCTACGCCCTCGAAATCTCCGACCCCGGCAAGCGCTCCGTAGCCTTCAGCCCGAGCGAACAGAGCGAAGCCAAGCGCACCCTCCAGCTCGCCCTCGAATCTAAAGGACTCGCGCCGGCCGCCAACGCCGCCAAGTCCGACTACCTCGTGCGCTTCGATACCTACATCGAAACCGAGCCCGACTCTTTCGCCGCCACCTTTCCGCAACGCGACGTCTACGTACACTCCCACACTCGCGGCATCAGCACCCCGCTCGGGACCGTCCCCACCGGACGCGACACCCATGTAGTGGAACGTGGATACAGCGTCACCGCCGGCGGCGGAGAGCACAGCCAACGCTACTTCGTGGTCGACGTGGTCGATCCGCGCAGCCAAGAAATCCTCTGGAGAGGCTACACGCGACGCGGCTCCGATCGCCTCGACGCCAAACGCCTCACCCAGGAAATCGAAAAAATCGTCGAGAAGCTACCCGTCCGCAAAAAGCCGGTCGAATCCGACGAACTGATCTAACGCCAGCGCCCAGGAACAGCTCGGTCCATAGGACAGCGCAAAAGCGAGGCCGCAGGCCTCGCTTTTTGCTTCGCCCCCGCCACGCCGCCCGCAAACTGGACCGATGATCGCCAACCCCATCCTGCCTGGCTTCAATCCCGACCCTTCCATCACCCGCGTCGGTGACGACTACTACATCGCCACCTCCACCTTCGAATGGTTTCCCGGCGTGCAAATCCACCACTCCCGCGACCTGGCGAACTGGACGCTCCTCACCCGCCCCCTCGATCGCCTCAGCCAGTTGGACATGATCGGAAATCCAGACTCCGGCGGCGTCTGGGCTCCCTGCCTCAGCTACTCCGACGGCCTGTTCTACCTCGTCTACACCGACGTCAAGCAATGGACCGGCACCCGCCACAAAATAACCCATAACTACCTCGTCACCGCCACCGACATCACAGGCCCCTGGTCCGATCCCACCTACCTAGACTCCAGCGGCTTCGACGCCTCCCTCTTCCACGACGCGAACGGACGCAAATGGTACCTCAGCATGATCTGGGACCATCGCCTCGGAAAAAACCAATTCGCCGGCACCCTCCTCCAGGAATACGATCCCGTCCGCCAATGCCTGATCGGCCCCCAGAAGAACATCTTCCGCGGCAGCGACCTAAAACTCACCGAAGGGCCTCACCTGTACCAAAAGGATGGATACTACTACCTCCTCACCGCCGAAGGAGGAACCAGCTACGAACACGCCGTCACCCTAGCTCGCTCCCGAGACATCTTCGGCCCCTACGAGCTCGATCCCGACACCCCCGCCATCACCTCCCGCTACGCGCCCGAGGCCAAGCTGCAAAAAGCCGGGCACGCCTCCCTCGTGCAAACGCCCGCTGGCGAATGGTTCGCCGTACACCTCTGCGGACGCCCTATCGCCCCGCTCGCTACCAACGCCCCTCAGCCCACCAACGCGAACGACAACACCCGCCAACGCACCCTCCAGCCAGAGCAAGGCCGACGCTGCATCCTCGGCCGCGAAACCGCTATCCAAAAGCTGGACTGGCCAACAAACGGCTGGCCCCGCCTCGCCCACGGAGGCCAGGTGCCCGACGAAACCCTCGAGCACCCCGCATCCAACGCCGACCGCGATCTCTCCCGCTACGACGACTTCGAAAGCCAAACGCTCGACATCCACTTCCAAAGCCTCAGGCGGCCCATCAACAGAAGCTGGCTCGACCTCAAGTCCCGCCCCGGCTGGCTTCGCCTCTACGGACAGGAGCCGACCACCAGCACCTTTCGCCAAAGTCTCATCGCCCGGCGTATCCAATCTTTCCACACGCAAACAAGCGCCGCCCTCGACTTCTCCCCCCAGCAATTCAAGCACGCCGCCGGACTCGTCGCCTACTACGACACCTGCAACCACTACTACCTCCGCGTCTCGCGCGACGAATCACTCGGCCGCCACCTCGGAATCATTCGCTACGACGCCGGCATCTACAGCGAATTCCCCGAACTCGAAATCTCGCTCCCAGAGCAAGGCACCGTCTACCTGCGCGTCACCCTTCGCGAAGCCGCCCTCCAGTTTTCCTACTCGCTCGACCCGCAAGTCTGGCAAACCATCGGCCCCGTCTTCGACAGCACCATCCTCTCCGACGACTACCACAGCCTCGGATTCACCGGAGCCTTCGTCGGCCTCGCCGCCCAAGACCTCACTGGCCAAGGGCACCCCGCCGACTTCGATTGGTTCGACTACCGAGAGCTCTAGTCCCCGCCACTTCCCCAACCTTTAGCCCGCTCTCGACCGCTCCGCTCAGGCGCTCGCCTTGCGGGCCGCCAAGGCTTCCTCGATCTCCGCAACCTTCTCCCGATTCAACGGATAGCAGACCAAAGCGATCCCCTTGCCCACCGCAAACAAAGCCGGGATCACGGAAAACATCAGGCTGATCCCCAACAAAGAACTTTCGCTCTGCTGCTCGTTCGCCACGAAGCCAAACCAACCCAGCACCCAACCGGCCAAGGTGCCAGCGATCATGGATCCGGTTTTCAAAGCGAAAAGCGTAGCGGAGTGGATCAAGCCCGTCGAACGCCGGCCAAAAGTGTACTCCCCGTAGTCGGTCACGTCCCCGTACATCGCCCAAACCAAGGCCGAAGTCGGCCCCATCGTGAACGCAGCCAAGGCATTCACCACCAGCATGAGGCCATAGTTGCTCGCCGGAATAAAATAGAACGCCACCAAGCAAGCCGCCGTCGTAAAGGTGAGGACGATCGATAGAAGGCGCTTGTCGAAACGGCGTATCACAAATCCCATACAAAGCACGCCCAGCATCATCATGAACATGCTGGAGCTCAGAAAGAAGGTCGACTTGTCGAAAATCCAAACGAACAAATCGTCGCCCGTGCCCGCCACATACTTGAAGTAGTGGATCGTAACCGAATTCCGCATGATGATGAAAGTCGTCGAAAACATCGCCGCCACGAAAAGGATCACCCACGGCCGATTGCGCATCAGCTCCCCCAACTCGCCGCGGATGTCGTTGACCTGCCCCTTCGGCGGCTGCACCCGTTCCCGCGTCGTGGCGAAGGTCGTCCAGAAAAGCAGCACCGACAAACCGGCGAAGATCGCCATCGTGTACTGGAAGCCCGCCACCTCGTCTTCGCCTCCGAGAGCCTTGACCAAAGGACGGACCAGGAGCGAAATCAACAAACCGCCCCCAAAGGCGCAAACGAAGCGATAGGTCGAAGCCAAGGTGCGAGCCTGGGACGAAGGACTGATCACGCCCATCAAGGAAGAGTAAGGCACGTTGATCGCCGTGTACGCCATCAGCATCAAGGCATAGGTCACCGTCGCGTACACCACCTTGCCCGTTTCCCCTAAATCGGGATTAGCGAAAACGAGGTATCCACACAATCCATACGGAATCGCCATCCACAGCAAGTAAGGCCGATATTTGCCCCACCTCGTCTGCGTCCGGTCCGCGATCACGCCCATGATCGGGTCGTTCGCCGCGTCGAAGAATCGGATCAGGAAAAACATGGTGCCCGCCACCGCCGGAGCCAGCCCGAACACATCCGTGTAATAATACAGCAGAAAGATATTGAAGGTCTGGAAGAACAGGTTCGAAGCCATGTCTCCCAAACCGAATCCGAGGTTCTCGGCAAAGGTCAGCTTTCCCGCGCGAGCGCGGCGATCAGAGGCAGGATCTTGGGGCATTCCCGCAAGCTGCCCCATCGCCCTGCAAGCAACAAGTTCGAGTCTGCTCTAACTAAAGAAACCCACCCCCTTCAATCGATCTCCAAGCTCAGGATCCACCAACGCCCGTCCCGAAACACCAGTCGAGCCGAGAATTCCACTCCCAAGCCGGGCTCCGTCTCCAAGCCTCCCTCCAGCTCCACGTTCCGCCCGCGATACCCCTTCTCCTTGAATTCGTAGCCGTAGATATCCTTCGCGATCGATTGGTAGCTTTCGAAGACGACGCGGTTCTTCTCGAAGAACTCCCCGATTTCGCGCTCGGTCCGACGTGGACTGGTCTCGTACCGATCGAGCAGCTGGGCGCCACGCGACGCGTCCCCCTCCTTGCCCGCCATCATAAACCGGTCCAAGGCCTGGACCACCGGAACGATCTCCTCCGGCAAAGCCCAAGCCTCCAGCCCCACCGCCAGAACCCCGCACCAGGAAACGATCGAACGAACCAGCCCCATAGCGGAATCCTCTGGTTCAAGCTCCCATCGCTACAAAACCTTCGCCGCGGAATCGATGGCCTCCACCAGCCGATCCAGGTGCCGCAAAGGGGTTGGCAAACCGGGAGTGATCCGCACCCCGCTCGCAACTGGATGATTCGGAATCGGCGCCGTCAGGATCGAATAGCGATCGTACAAAAACTCGCCCAAGACCTTCGGATCCACCCCCTCGATCCCTACGTTCGCGATGGCCCCGTGACGCTCGGACGCCGCAGGCGTCTTGAGAACCACCCGCTCGTGATCTCTAAAATGCTGCGTCCAATAAGTATTCAAATAGCGGAGACGCTCGTACTTTTCCGCCGCCCCGATCGCCTCGTGATACCGGATCGCCTCCCGCAAGCCGCGGTGGTGGTTGTAAGGTCGCGTCCCCAACCGCTCCAACTTTCGAATATCGTCGTCAGCGCGGACCGTATCCCCCATCAATCCCCACAGCTTCGGAATCTTCTCCTTCTTTACATAGAGCATCCCCAAGCCCACCGGCGAGCAGAGCCACTTGTGCAAACTGGTCCCCAAGTAGTCGCAATCCAAATCCGATACCTTGTAATCCACATGGGCAAAGGCATGGGCCGAATCTACGATAACCTCCACCCCGCGAGCATGGGCCATATCGCATATCTTGCGCACCGGCAATACATGCCCCGTCAAGTTGATCATGTGGGTCACGTGCAAGGCCCGCGTGCGCGGCGTGATCGCCTGCTCGAACGCCGCAACCACCTCCTCGTCGCTCTCCGGATGCAGCGGCACCGCGGTCTGCTTCAGCACGATGCCGAAGCGTTCCTGCTTTTGCCGCAGCGCCTCAACCATACTTCCGTAGTCCTGGTCCGAATACACGATCTCATCCCCGGCCTCCAGGTCGAGCCCCTGCACGATGATGTTCATCGACTCCGTGGTATTGCGCGTGATGCAAACCTCGCCAGCATCCACGCCAGCCAAAGCCGCTAGCTCCGCTCGCGTCGTCTCCATCTCGTCCCACATCTCGCGCCGCATGAAATAGGACGCCCGGGCATTGATCTCGCTGGAGCCTTTCTGCTCCGCCTCCAGCACCGGCAAGGGAGCCGGACAAAAGTAGCCGTACTCGAGATTGATGAAGTCCGGAGCCGGAGCGAACTCCCGCCGCCGCGCCCGCCAAAACGCCTCGTCCCTCGCCAAGGCCGAAACGCCTTCCACGCCTCGCTCGAAGCGCTTCGGAAGCACCTCCCCCCAGGCTGACTTGGACAACAGTCCCGTTCCTAGCGCCGCGCCGCCAAGGGCGCTTCTTCGCAAAAAGTCTCTACGTTCCATGCCACACAATAAGCAAGACTCGCACCATCAGCCCACGATGTTGAGAATCGAGCAGGAGAACCCCAAGCCACTCCGGCAACCCCTCTAGCGCACCGGCAGGCGTTTCGAGGGAAAAGGGATTCCAGCTGGTCTCGCTTCACTACAGACGCCGAAGACGAAACGGCAGCGCTCAAAACTATTTTAAAACGGGAATCTTGTAAGTCTTTCGCACCCAAGCCACCGTCGGCTTCCCCTTACGCTGCGGTCTCTCGAAGGCCGAACCCTTCAAAGCCTCCACCACCCAGTCGTTGAGCTCCGGATTTGAAGACGCCTCGACCACAGGGAGACCAACCGCCCCTTCCGTATCCACGAAGAAGTTACAGCGAACTGTCACCGAATCCAACTCTCTCTCTAATCCGGAATCACCTTGCCAGAGCTCGACCGGAGGAAAGTCCAGCATCTGCATGCGACGGTCCAAATCGCTTTCTTCACTCAGCATGACAGCTTGCGCATCATGCCCATCGATACGACGATCGCGGAAAGCTGCCCCAACTCCAACGATCTTCAAAACGGGGCGATCCGGCAAAAATTCCCAATGAGCCCGACACACGCTTTTGATGGGACGCCCCTCGAAGTGGGCAGGAACGAAAGTCCACTTAGGAACCACCCGCAGCAACTCTTCTGAAAAAGCGGCATGCGTGTATTCGAGCGGCATGAACTCTGTAGCCTTCCCCTTTTCGTCGACATAAAACGCGACTCTCGCAAAGCCTCGACTCACCCCGTTCGAATAGGCCCAAAGCGGATAGTTGGGTTCGACTTGCCGTTTGACTGAAACCGGTTCGTACCGCTCCGCCGATGGCCTGGCGACAACCCAACTAAGAGGAAGCAGGAGCAAGCAGCCCAGCCAGACAACAGGCCACCGCTTCTTAGTTGACGTGGAAATAAACATAACTGGAAGAGGTCGCATCATATCGCTGGTGGTTTAATATTCCTTAGGAAAGGTGATTACCCACTACACCAAATCCAGGTTACCGCTAAATGACCTTCGTGATACCAAACGATGACGCATTGCGTTGCAGCAAGGGTCGTACCAGCCAGCCTTCCACGCCGACCGCTAGGCAGGCCCTCCACGACATATTTCAATCCATCGTACCTTCACAAGAAGGCTGAAAAACGGAGAGTCGGGATACCTCCGCACTCCGGACACCTTTCCAGGGGCTATCGCATTCCCTCCGAAACCGAGGCGAAAGCGCCTCAGCCCAAAACACTTAGGAGCGCGACCTCCCCTCTTTCCCGCACCCGATCGAGAAAGCGCTTAGGAACGAAAAGCGCGGAGCAAGCAACAAATGATTTCGGATCCGTAACCACTTTTACAATACAATCCCCATACTCAAAATCCCAGCCGCAAGCTCACATTCGCCTCAACGATCCAAGTACCCCATGGCTATCTCAGACTATCTTCGCATTCGGTGAAATTGAACGCAGGCCCATCACGTCCCCTTTACAAACCCATGCATCGTTCGCATACTTGCCCAAAAACTGGATGAACTGTTCGCAAAGTTCAAAATACACATTCCACTAAACCCCAACCACACATTATGTCCTCAGAAAGCAAATGCCCCTTCCACCACTCCGCAGGCCAAGGAACCGCCAACCACGACTGGTGGCCCAAGCAACTGAAGCTTGAAATCCTCCGCCAGCACTCCCCCCTCTCCGACCCCATGGGAGACGACTTCGACTACGCCAAGGAGTTCGAAAGCCTCGACCTCGAAGCGGTCAAAAAAGAGCTGCATGCCCTCATGACCGACTCCCAAGACTGGTGGCCCGCCGACTTCGGCCACTACGGTCCCCTCTTCATCCGCATGGCCTGGCACAGTGCCGGAACCTACCGCACCGGCGACGGACGCGGCGGAGGCGGCACCGGATCCCAACGCTTCGCCCCCCTCAACAGCTGGCCCGACAACGTCAACCTCGACAAAGCCCGCCGCCTCCTCTGGCCCATCAAGCAAAAGTACGGGCGCAAGATCTCCTGGGCCGACCTCATGATTCTCACCGGCAACGTCGCCCTCGAATCCATGGGCTTCAAAACCTTCGGCTTCGCCGGCGGACGGGCCGACATCTGGGAACCGGAAAAAGACATCTACTGGGGACGCGAAACCACCTGGCTCGGCGGAGAAGAACGCTACTCCCACGGCTCCGAAGGCACCGACAAGAAACACGGCGCCCTCGTCTCCGACGACGATGCCGACGGCGACATCCATAGCCGCGACCTCGAGAACCCGCTCGCCGCCGTGCAAATGGGCCTCATCTACGTCAACCCCGAAGGCCCCGACGGCAATCCCGACCCGCTCGCCGCCGCCTACGACATCCGCGAAACCTTCGCCCGCATGGCCATGAACGACGAGGAAACCGTGGCCCTCATCGCCGGCGGACACACCTTCGGCAAAACCCACGGAGCCGGCGACGCCGACGCCGTCGGACCCGAGCCCGAAGCCGCGCCTCTGCACGAGCAAGGCCTCGGCTGGACCAGCAGCCACGGCTCCGGAAAAGCAGGCGACGCCATCACCAGCGGCCTCGAAGTCACCTGGACCTCCACCCCCACCAAATGGAGCAACGGCTTCTTCAAAAACCTCTTCGAATACGAATGGGAGCTCACCAAAAGCCCCGCCGGAGCCCACCAGTGGAAACCCAAGGGCGACGCCGGAGCAGGCACCGTCCCCCACGCCCACGACGCCTCGCAGAAGATCGCGCCCTCCATGCTCACCACCGACCTCGCCCTGCGCTTCGACCCCGAGTACGAGAAGATCTCCCGCCGCTTCTACGAAAACCCAGACCAGTTCGCCGACGCCTTCGCCCGCGCCTGGTTCAAACTCACCCACCGAGACATGGGCCCCCGCGCCCGCTACCTCGGCCCCGAAGTCCCCGACGAAGAACTCATCTGGCAAGACCCCATCCCCGCCGTCGACCACGAGCTGATCGACGACGCCGATATCACCGCCCTCAAGGCCAAGATCCTCGATTCCGGACTCACCATCTCCGAACTCGTTTCCACCGCCTGGGCCTCCGCCTCCACCTACCGCGGCTCCGACATGCGCGGCGGCGCCAACGGAGCCCGCATCCGCCTCGCTCCGCAAAAGGACTGGGAGGTCAACCAACCCACCCAACTCCGCAAAGTCCTCAGCGCCCTGGAAGCCATCCAAAGCGAGTTCGAAGAAACAGTCTCCCTAGCCGACCTCATCGTGCTCGCCGGCTGCGCCGCCGTGGAAAAGGCCGCCCAAGCCGCCGGGCACGACATCACCGTGCCCTTCACCCCCGGCCGCATGGACGCCTCCGCCGAACAAACCGACGTCGAAGCCTTCCAAGTCCTCGAGCCCATGGCCGACGGATTCCGCAACTACCAAAAGGCGAAATACACCGTATCCACCGAAGAACTACTCGTGGACAAAGCCCAGCTCCTCGGCCTCACCGCCCCGGAGCTGACAGTCCTCATCGGCGGCATGCGCGTGCTCGACACCAATTGGGACGGATCCAAGCACGGCGTGTTCACCGACAAGCCCGGAACGCTCAGCAACGACTTCTTCGTCAACCTGCTCGACATGAGCGTCGCCTGGTTCCCTCAATCCAAAGCCGAAGACCTCTTCGACGGACGCGACCGCAAGACCGGCGAGATCAAGCGCACCGCGACCCGCGTCGACCTCGCCTTCGGCTCCAACTCCGAACTCCGCGCCCTCTCCGAAGTCTACGCCTGCTCCGACGCCCAAGAGAAGTTCGCCCGCGATTTCGTCGCCGCCTGGAACAAAGTCATGAACGCCGACCGCTTCGACCTCAGGTAATCCCGTCCCCACAATTCAATTACACTCACCCAGAGCGGCAATCGGCATCACCGATTGTCGCTCTTTTTCGTCACCTTACCGAGCAAGGACAAAATACCACCGCCGCGCTTCAGCCAGTGGCCGCACCGCCAACTCAATTCTCAGCCCATAAACTTGCGATTGCCTCTAACAGCCTCCACCATTTCCCTACAGACCAACACCCTTCCTCGCTCATGAAATTCGACATCACCTGCCTCATCCCCTCCTCCCAAACCGGCGGTCGCTCCGCCGTTTTCCGCGAATTCGTGCAACCCCAAGTCGGCCCGCCCCTGCATTCCCACACCAAGCAGTACGAGATCTTCCACATCATCGACGGGACCTTCCTCTTCCAGAAGGACGGCGAACAAGTCACCCTCACCGCCGGCGGCAGCATCTGCATCGAACCCGGATCCGTGCACACCTTCAAGAACGTCGGCGACGCCCCCGGCACCCTCCACTTCGAGCTCCTCGACGCCGGCAAGTCCGAAGAATTCTTCCACCGCATCGTCACCGAGCTCGAGCAAATCGAAGACCTCCCCGCCTTCTTCGCCCAATACGACCTCGAACTCCTCGGCCCTCCCCTCTGAGCAGCTGCTCTCCCATCGTAGAGCTGCCGCTCGCGGCAAGCCGCAGCTCTCCTTCCCAGCGTTCTATCCCGGGCGACCGAGGCGACATAGATGCCATTCCCCCATCCAAGGGGTGACTGCAGCCTAGGAAAATCCGCGCACTTTGCCTTTTGACGTTTGGCGGATCCTCCTTACACCTCATCGCTTTCAGTCGCGCAGAGCCCTCCCTCTCCGACCCGTACACCATTTCTCTCATGCACGCCGTCAACCCGACCTTCCGCTTTCTCGACTTCTGCGCCGGCATAGGCGCCGGACACGCCGCCGCCGTAAAACTAGGCGGAGGCTGCGTCGGCTATTCCGAGATCGAGCCCAAGGCCAAGCGCACCTACCGCATGCTGCACGACCTGGAAACCCTCTGGGAACCGCTCATCGACCTGGGCGACCTCACCAAGATGGACCCGCACCAAGTGCCCGACTTCGACGTCATGCTGGGCGGCTTCCCCTGCCAAACCTTCTCCATCGTGGGCCGCCGCGAAGGCTTCAAGGACCCGCGCGGGCAAATCATCTTCGCCCTCAGCGACATCCTAGCCGCCAAGAAACCTAACTTCTTCCTGCTGGAAAACGTCAAAGGCCTCATCTCCCACAACAAGGGCGAAACCCTCAAGCAAATCCTCATCGAGCTCCGCTCCGTCGGCTACAAGGTCAGCTGGAAACTCGTCTCCTCCGCAGACTACGGCATCCCGCAAATGCGCGAGCGCGTCTACTTCGCCGGCATCCGGGAAGACCTCGTCAGCGACGACTTCGAATTCCAGTTCCCCGAGAAAACGAAGAAACAAAAGCAGCTCCGCCACATCCTCACCTCCAAGGATCCGAAATTCGCCGTTACCGAAGAAGGTTACGCCTACCTCGAAAAGTATTTGAACAACAAATACAACAAGCCCTCCGGCACTACCGTCGAAGACCTCAAGGCCTTGCCTAACTTTACCATCATCGACACCCGCCAGTCCGACCTGCGACTCTTCGAAAAGGTCGCCCCCACCCTGCGCTCCGGACGCCACGGGCTGCTCTACGTCCGCGACGGCGCCCTACGTAAGATCTCAGGCCTCGAAGGCCTCGGCTTGCAAGGCTTCGACAAGTCCTACCAGAAGCGCGTCCAAGGCGTCAAAGAGACCGACCTGCTCCACCAAGTGGGCAACGCCTTCACCGTAGACGTGGTGCACACCCTGCTCGAAAGCCTTTTCGAGCAAGTCAAAGTTCCCACCGCCTAGCTCATTGGCTCTGCTTCCGACTCCCCCACAGGCTGCGAAACGTTCCCAGCCGCGTTAAGGCTACGTCGACGAGGAAGGCCAAGACCAAAGCCAGCAGGATCCACGGCCGCAGCGACACCCGCTGCAGCTGGGGCGGATGCGCCCAAGCGTCGCTCAAATCCAGCACCTCTCTCCCTCCGCTTTCCTTCGAGAGCGCCCCCAGATTTTGAATACGCTGCAAATCCGTGCGCCACTCCTCGTCGCTGCCCACGAAAAACGGTCCCACCGGATACGCGCTATCGCCCAGCCTCACCGCGCCGCGGACCGGGACGTTAACCGTCAAAGCGCTGCTCAATTGCAAATGGCCTGGCTCCACTCGCTCCCAAACCACGGAACGCGTCCTATCCCCTTCCGCCAGCTTCACCAACGGAATCTGGCGACTCACTACATCCGCCCGACTTTCGTCATAAAATAGGTCCAGAACCAGCCGGTCCCCGTCTACCCTCGACTCCACGCTCACGCCCTCCAGCTGACGGCTACCGCTGAGCCAACGGCAAAGCGTCTGGGCGAAGTCCCCGTACTCCTCCCAGGCCAAGGCCCGCCAGGCGTGCTCGCCTCCCATGGCGAAGGTGACCGCCGCCACTCGCCCCACTCCCTTTTGCCAGTAGGCCACCAGCGGGGCCTTGTACTCGTCCTCCGACGCCAAAGCCATGGTCGCCCCCTCCTGCAAGTAGGAAAGATTGTACCCCTGCACCAAAGGCAGCCAATCGACCATCTCGCCCCCCAGCTCCAACCAGCCCGCAGTCGACAGCGTTCCAGTTTCCTCTTCGATAAACGCCGACCGGGCAATCGCCACCGTCTCCTGCGTAAACAGAGCCGGCAGATCCGCCGCGTTCGTATTGAAAAAGATGCGACCGCCTCCCAGTTCCGCGATATGCTTGAGAAGCTTCGCATCCGGGTCCGTCGATTCGCCAAGGGCAATCACACTGATGGAAGTCTTTTTCGCCACCATCTCCTCGATCAAGGCTTCATACTCTCCAGGCATCTCCGAATCGCGGGCGTCGGAAAACAAGATCATGTGCCGCTGCCCCGCCTGGCTTTGCTCCAGCTCCTTCCATCCTGCCGCCAGTCCTTCGTAGACATAGATGCCGCCACCCATGCTGTCGACGCGACGCACTAGATCCAGGACCTGCGAGCGATTCGAGTGCACATCCGTGAGCGGCACCACCACGTGAGCTTCCGTATCCACCGCTAAATACGCGATCGCGTCCTGCCTCCCCAACATGCCGACCGCCTGAGCCACCCCGGCATTGGCCAAATCGATCTTACGCATGCCCGGGGCCCCTTCGACTCCTGCCCCCATGCTCCCCGAGCGGTCAACCACCACGCACAACGCTACCGCCAGCTTCTTGTGGTCCTGCTTCAACTCCATGGAAACCGGGATCAAGGGCTCCACCGGCGAACCATAGTAACCTCCGGATCCGAAACTCGCCGGACCGCCCAACATCAAAAGCCCTCCGCCCTGCTCCTGCACGAAAAAGTCCAAGGCCTTCAGAAAGTCCTGCGGTATCTGGTTAGCGGATACGTTGTTGATCACCACCGCGCTCACTCCGGAAAGGCTGCGCACGTCCAGGGCCGACAAATCCGTAGCCCGCTCCACCGAAAAACCGCCACGCCGCAAAACCTGCTCCACCGCATCCTGCGCGAAGTTCGAAAGCAGCAGCACCCGATTCGGTCCCGCTACCTGCACCCAGCGCGTCATGCGATCGTTGCCCGACACCTGATCGCCCTCGCCATCGATCTTCACCGAATAGGCAACCGAACTCGCTCGCTCCACCCGATCGAAAAACCGCAAATCGCGACGCCCCTCCCTCAGCTCCGTCGTTCCGCTATGTATCGCCTTGTCGTTACGGAAAACCGTGTAGCGAACCGCCGCATCGCGACTCCCCTCGATTCGCGCATCGATGGCGAAGGCCTCGTTTACCTTCACCCCATCAGGCAGCTGCAAGCGGCTTACCTGAAAGTCCGTTTGCACCCGCTTAGAAGACAATCGAAAATCGAAGGGAATTCCCGCTTCCACCATGGCGTCCGCCACCCCTTCCAAAGAATCCGTATAGTATCCATCGCTCAACAACAGTGCCTTGCTGGCGCGATCCTCATCCCTCAGCATCAACACCTGCCGCAACGCCAAGCCGAGCTTGGACTGGTTTCGATCCTCCAGCACAAAACTCGATTCGCTCGCGGAACGCGCCCTTGCCTCCGTGGCGAAATCCACGATTCGCAACCGGTCGTGCTCGCCCTGGCTCTTCCCTAAAATCGTTTCCCACTCGCCGAGGTTCGCTTCCGTCCACTCCCGCACCGACTCGGACCGATCAACCAAAACCCAAAGGTCAATTCCCTTCACCTTCAAACGCAGCTGAGGGTCCACCAAGGCCGCCACCAGCAGCAAACAACAGGCAATCCGCCAGGGCTTCGCCAGCCCAAGCGATGCGAACTGCCAGCCGAGCACCGCATAGAGCGGTACCAGCAAAACCCATTCTATATTCGGAAACGCCATATCAAAGATTCTCCCGATGACAAGCAGCCCACGCCGCCAGCATCACACCTCCCAAGCACAACAACCAAAACGACGAATAAAAGTCGTCGTCGTAATACGCCTCCACCACCCTCGAATCAAAAGCATCGTAGTCGAATTCCGTATACGCATCGCTGAAGTTCGATTCGCGCACATCCGCGAACCGAGCCGCCCCCCTCAACAAAACATTTCCCGCCTGCTCGACTTCGAAGAAGCGAGCCTCCAAGGGAGCTCTCGCCTGCGAGCTCACAGTTCTTGTAACCGTATCCGTTTCGCCAACACGCCACTCTCTCATCACCGCTCCCGATTCGGGAGATAAAGGCAAATCGAGGACCTGCCCCACATCGCAATTAACCGCTTCGAAAACGGGCTTCCGCTTCCTCAAGCTATCGAAATGCCGCCCCACCAAAAGCACGAAGGCCGGCAATCGATCGAGATTCGAAGCGCCCAACTCGAAATTGAACACCAACGCCTCTCCCCTCAGAAAAATCAAAGCCTCGCTATCCATCCAGAGCAGAACTTGATCCCCTGCCGCAAACGCCTCCCGCAGCCCGCCCTTCAGGTAAAGGCCTTCCCAGGACAAGCCCGCGTTGTAACGGTGATTGCTGGGGACCTTCACTCCACTAGCGATCTTCGCCTCCTCTGCGCCACCGCTCTCCACGAAATAGATCCCTGCTTTGGATGCACTCGAAAGCTGCCCAGGCGGCAAGCTGGCCATCTCCAAGTCCGCCCGCTCCCGCTCGGCAGTCACTCGGCTACTGGCCATGCTCCCCGCCAAACGCTTGAAAAGAGCCGCGTTGCCATCCCCTTCCTCAATCCAAACCGAAAGCCCCTTAGCCTGCTCCACCACGATCGGCGCATAGTCGTCCAGCTCGAAGGCATCTCCGGATAGGGCCACGCCGACCGCGGACTCGCCCGCCGGAAAACGCCCCTCCAACACCAGCGACTTACCCGCCGCAATCTCGATCGACTGGCTCGGGCTCCGTCCGCCCTCGAACTCCAGCCACCAATCCCGCGTCGCCGTTTCCCGACCGTAATTCCCCACGATCGCTCGCCAGTAGTCCACCGAGTCGCGCTGAAAAACCCGAACGCCTGCCACCCCGACATTCTCAAGCGGCTTCCCCACCAGCAAGGACTCCACTCCGTCCGGCAGGTCCGTCGCGGGCCGATCGCTCACAAAAACTACGAAACCGTCGCGGCCGACTAGCTCCCTCGCATCCCCCAATCGAGCCGCAGGGGAATGGCTCGCCGCCCGCGGCTGCCAAGACTCCAGCGCCGATCGCAAGTCCGCCAGGCTCCGCCCCCGATAAAGCGCTCCTCCTAGGCCGGCGCTCTCCAGCAAGTAAAACTCCGTTGCCGGCAGCCGCTTCTCTAGCGTCGAGCCCAATCGCCCCAACTCCCGCTCCGCCTCTTCGCGAAAGGCCGCCATCGACGCCGACGAATCCAAGACGAACGCAACTTTCCCCACCGCCTGCGAGTTCGCCCAACGGGGTTCCGACAAAAGCCAACACAGCAAGAGCAAGCCGATCAGTTGCAGCCAAAAGGAAGCCGAATGCCGCCACTTGTCCCACAGATTGCCCGCCTCTCGGTTCACCGCGCTCTTGTCCACAAGAAACAACGTATTCACAATACTCCTACGCGTCTGCCGACGAAAGAAGTGCAGATACACCAAAGGAGGAATCGCCAGCAAGGCCAAGAGGCCCAGAGGGTTTGCCAAATACAAATTCATACCGCGATCAATCCGCTCGCGACTCCCGCACGTCCCAACTGCGCCGCCAAGGCCAAATCATCCTTCACGCTCAGCAACGCCACCGCATTGCGACGAGCATAGTCGTTCCAAAGCGAGAAATGCTTTTCGTAGTTCAAACGATACGCCTCCAATAGCGATTGATCGCAATACAAGATCCGCTCCCGCTTCGTTTCGCTGTCCACCAACTTCATGCCTCCATTCCACGAAGGATTTTCCTCTTCCTGCGAATACACCCGCACAATCGCCTTCCAAGACGCGCCCATGCCGAAGCGAGGCAACAATTCGTTAGGCATTCCTGGATACAATAGATCCGAAACCAGGATACGGGCCGACTGCGGACGCCACGGGATCGACTCGAACTTCGGCAAAAGCCCCTTCGCCTCGCCCTCAGCCCACTTCAGCCAACGCCCTCCCAAAACCGATTCCATGCTCAAGGGCCGACACGCATTCTCGTCGACCGCGTAACACTTGAGCGCTCCTCCCTGCTCGACCACGCTCTCCGCGCAAAAGTAGAACAAGGCCAAAGCCGCCCCCAACTTCTCGGGCGCGACGCACATCGAAAGCGAACAATCGAAGACCAGGTCAACCGCCGGGCTCACCTCGTCCCGATACAGTTTCATCGTGTATTCGCCTGAGCGGGCATAGGCTTGCCAATTGATATAGCGGGGATCGTCTCCGACCGCGTAGGGACGGTGATCCTGAAAGTCCACCGAACTCCCGATCCCCACACCGAGCCAGTTCCCGTTCGCCCCCGATACCTTCGGCTGTCGCAAGTTCAATCGATACCGCCGCGCCAGGCCGGCGCCCTGCGTACGCCGCTCCTCCAAAAAACAATCTCGCTCCTTCGCATCCATCGGCATGCTTACCTCTCGCTCGAACGCGAACGATTGATCTCCGCCGCCTTCGCTTCCAACGCATCATAGCGGCTCCAATAGCGCTGTCCCGCAAGCAGTACCAGCACCACAACTACAAACTGTCCGATGGCCGACACGTACTGATGGGCTTCGAAGTTCCCAGCCCCAGTATTGATAGCTCCAAAAAAGGCGTAAATTATGGCGCTGCTTGGAAGGAAGGAAGTCCACGGCGTCACATCGACCCCGAAATAGACTTTCACCACCCCAAAGGCAAAGGCCATCAGCACAAGCCCCACATTGATCACCACCACCTTCGAAACCGCCCAATCCGTTTCGTGCTTCTGGAAGAGCGCCCTCACCAAACAAACTTGGAAGGGAATCGTCGCCAAGGCCGACATAACATACGAAATCTCCTTCGCGTCTTTCATCGATATATCCGCGAGGTCAAACTCAGCCGCAACAAAGAGGCCAACGTTGAACAACAACAGCAGAATAGCAGCGTAAACGGCACCACTCACCCAACCGGGATAGAAAAGGTAGCGACCCGCCCAGCGGCCGATTCTCCCAAAGCGCACGTAGCGCCGATACGGCCCGGGCACCATTACCGGCCCATCCATCAAGGCAAACCACGGCACCACCAAAACCGCCACCATGGAAGCCGCCAAGCAAAACTCCGGAAAGAAATCGAGCAGGATCAGTCCCATCGGAACCAGCAGCATCATCAAGCCGAGGAAACGAAGTACGAAGGAGTGCCCATCCACCCGCGAGCCGACTCGCGCCGCTCCCACTTCCAGCATGAACACCATCAGGACGCCACCGATCCCCAGCAGCAAGATCAAGCCCTCCCAACCGAGCAATGCCATTCCACCGCGCAACATCGAATGATAAAGCCCCACTCCCCCAAAAAACAGGGTGAGCAAGATCCCCACGAAAAAGAGCGACTTGAAATGGTTGGTCCCGTATCCCGATGCCCCAACCGATACGCCAAGAATTAGCAGCGAACCCACCATCATAAACAATAGCAGCAAGCTTTCCTCCACCACATCGCTACCGGAAACGAAATGGTAGAGAACAATATAAGGTAATACGGATACTCCGACCAGCAGGATATACAGAGCCTGGTACGCCCACTTGCCCCAAACAATCCCGCGAGCTCCTAGGCCCGTCATCCGGATCAGCTCGATGGTGCCGCCCTGCCTCTCGGAGGAGATCGCGTTGATGCTCGTCAAGGGAACGAGGAACAGGAAATACGCGCCCAACATGAACCAGAACACGCCGCGTTCGATCAGGAACGAGTTCGGATGCCCTTGGCTGAGCGTCGCCATCTGAGCCAGCGTCACGAAGGCCATCACCGCATGCACGCCATAAAACTGAGCCAAGAACCCCCAGCCGTTCAAGCCCTGGCGTATTTCCTTCGCCACTACAGAAGGCACATAGGAGTCGATGCTCCTCACTATTCGCTCGATCATGATCCTACCTTCCTTTCTCCCGCTACCTTTAGGTGATGTATAAATGCCTCCTCCAGCTTGCGCTCCGTTTTGCGGAATCCCACGATCGGGATATCGTCCGCGATCAAGCCGCGCAGCAACTCCCGTCGCCCAAGCTCCGCAAGATCGATCGACACGAAACAGGTTTTTCCAAGCTCCCTATCCACCTGCACCGCTGGATGCGAATGCAGCCAGGCCAAAAGCGTTGCAGGGTCGCCCTCCGTTTCGATCTCCACCAACAAACGCTCCTCGGATTGCCCCTTCAGGTCGTCCGACTTGCCTTGGAAAAGGATCTTTCCATCCTCGATGAACAGCAGGCTATCGCAGACCTCGTCGAGCTCGGAAAGGATGTGAGAGCTGATGAACAGAGTCTTGCCCATCGACGCCAGCAAGCGCACCAACCGCTTCAACTCCACCCGCGCCTTCGGGTCCAAGCCCGCCGCCGGTTCGTCGAGGATCAACACCGCGGGGTCGTTCAACAAAGTGCGGGCCAAGCTCAGGCGCTGGCTCTGCCCCTTCGACAAGGTGAAGACCGGGCTCTGGGCGATCCGGTCCAACTCCGTAAACTCGCTCACCTCTCGCAGCCGCTTCCGCCGCTGCTCTCCCTTCAGTCCATAAGCCCGAGCGAAGAAATCCAAGTACTCCCTCACGTCTAGATTCCGGTACTTTCCGAACGCGTCCGGCATCCAGCCGAGGCTCCGCCGCACCTCCGCCGCCTGGGAAACCACATCGTAGCCCATCACCCGCACCGTCCCCGCATCGGGAACGTCCAAGGTCGACAAAATCCGCATGGTCGTGGTCTTGCCCGCGCCATTGGCGCCGATGAAGCCAACCACCTTGCCGCGTTCCACCGAGAAAGAGATTCCATCCACCGCCTTGAGCGAGCCAAAGTTACGCTCAAGGTTCTCCACCCAGATCGCTGGTTCCACGTCCTGATTCGTATCCAAATTCATCCTACTTTCCCTCCTTTCCGGAAACGACCACTCGCCCGAGAGCCAAGTGCCCGCCGTCTTCCCAAGCCACCGAGCCCAAGGTATCCCATGCGGGAGTAGGGCCGTTCTTCAACTCGCCAAAGAAGACCTGCTTTCCTCGCAGCTGGCGCTCCATCATCTTCGCGTAAAGCTTGGCTGCCTTTCCTGCAGCGAGCTGCGTCCGGTGCCCTTTCACCTCCTGAGCATCGATGGGAACAAGCGTCTTGGTTTCTCCCAAAGACAAACTCTCCGCGTACCAGTAGCGCTCATCCTTATCCTTGAAGACAAAGGGTTCCAGCGTCCCCTTAACTCGAGAGCTCACCACCACCGCGCCGCCCGCGCCCGAACTCTCTAGCCTTATCTGCTCCCGAGAGGACTCCGTCCATGCGATCAAATGGGAATTCTTGGAGCGGGACACGAACCAGTCTCCCCCACGGGCGCCCTCCTCGACCTCGAAGCGCTTGCGGGAACCGCCGGGAATAAAGAAACGCTCTACATGGGCCTTTCCCGGGACCTCGAAAGATCGATCGAAAATCATGCCCACCTGCGATCCCTGCGACTGGATCCGCAACGCTTGATTCGCCTCTCCTCCAAACACCGACATGCGAAATCGCTCCCCTTCGCCGCCCACGCCGTCACGCAAAAGCGAATACAAGCCTATCAGGGTCAGGCACGCTACCACGATCAAAGGAGTCGTCAGAAAAATCCGGTAGCGCCGCCGCCCGCGGCAGAATACCATTAGGTTCACCGGCCCCACCAATACGATGAAACACATGAGCACCACATAGTAGCCGCCCGCGCTGGCGAATTCCTCGAAAGCGTATCCTAAAACGCCCGACACGCTTTGCTTGTTGAGCGGAAACGAACCTTCCTTGCCCACCTCGTTCGCAACGAAGCTGTAGCCTCCCGCGATCGGACCAACCTGCACTCTTCCCAAGCCGTAGAAGCAAACGCCCCTCTCGAAATCATCACGCTCCAATTCTTGGATACCCTTGCGGCTCGACCAAGACCAGTCCGGAAGCGTCAGCACGCCCCCAGCCCTCACCCAGTTCATCAAAGCCTGCAGCTGCAACGGATTCAGGGAGACCAGCTCGTTCGTCGACAAAACGATCAAGCCAAATCCCCAGTAGCCCCGCCAGTCCGCCACCATGGTGGTCGGCTGCAACTCCACTAGCTGGATCTCGTAGCGCTCATGCGGCGGCACGTACCCTTTGCTTTCCTCGAAATAGCGCTCCGGCAAAAACGGCTTCACCTGCTTCCCGTACCCCACGATGTCCACCCCATTCCTGCCGGACAGCGACGAAAGCAAGGAATCGAAATCGGTCTTTCCCGAGGAATAGCAGTTAAAGGTTCGCTCTTCGTTCGGCCCCACCAACCTTCCGCGCACCGTCACCGACGAGTAGCCATAATAATAGCCTTGGTTTCGCACCGCCTCGAAATCGACAAGGCTTGGCGTCGGCACCAATACGACAAAGGTCTCCATGGCCTTGGCAGGGACTTCGAACTGTCTCGAAAAGTCCAATACGGAACCGCGGTTCTCGTCGATGCTGCTACTTGCCACCAATCCCCACTTCTGAGGTCGATCCGTCTTGTTTTGCAGACGAACCTGCAAGGGCAGATAGCCTCCCATCACCACTTCGTCGTACAAACGCGACACCGTCCCGCTCAGCTCCTCGTTGTCGATCTTAGCGATTTGCGACTGGGCCGCCGCAAAGGGAACGACGCTCGCAACAAATACGAGCAGACTTAGAAATTTCCGTATCATGATACCCCTTACAGCTTAGCGGACTTCAGCGAACCGGGCACCTCCACTCCATCCGGAGAGATCTCCTCCAACAGCATCTTCACCACCGACTCGCCCGAGATCCCTTCGACCTTGGCTTGGTAGTCCATCACGATGCGATGCTGCAGGGCTGCGCTGGCTAGAGCTTGCACGTCCTCGAAATTCGCATACACACGGCCATTCAGCAAAGCCCTCGCCCGAGCCGAAGCGGCCAAGCTGATCGCCGCTCGCGGACTACAACCGAAACGCACTCCGCTCGCCGCCTGCGACATCCCCGCATGCGTCGCCTCCACCAAGCGGGCGATATAGCTCACCACCTCCGGCGGCAAAAAGACCTCGCGCGTCATCGAGCTGGCCTCCAACAAGTCCTCCCGGGTCATCACTTGGGAAACGGAAACCTCCCCGCCCAGGTCTCGGTGCTGTACTATCTTTTCAATGACAGAGCGATCTCCTCGCTCCATCTGAAGCTTAAAGAGGAAACGGTCGATCTGCGCTTCCGGCAGCGGATAGGTCCCCTCCAGCTCGATCGGGTTCTGCGTCGCGAATACGAAAAACGGATCCGGCAAAGCGTGGCTCGTTCCAAACACCGAAACGCTGCGTTCCTGCATCGCCTCCAAAAGCGCCGACTGCGTCTTGGGCGAAGCTCGATTGATTTCATCCGCCAATAGCAGTTCCGCAAAAAGCGGCCCCTTCTGGAAAACGAAAGTTCGCTCGCCGGTCGGCGACTCCTGCAGCACCGGATTGCCCGTGATGTCCCCCGGCAACAGGTCCGGCGTGAACTGCACGCGATTCTGCTTCAGCTGGATCGCCTTGGACAGTCCCTTCACCAGCTCCGTCTTGCCCAGACCCGGCAGTCCTTCCAAGAGCACATGGCCCCGAGCCAAGAGGGCTACCACGACCAACTCCACCGTCTTCTCCTGCCCGAAAAGCACTTGGTTCAGAGCTCCGGTCAGAGCCTTCAATTTCGTCTGGATCGCCTGCACGCGGGCTTCCGTGATAGGGGTTGGGGTACTTGCGCTACTCATTGCCAAAATAGTTCTTCAATAAAATCTGTTCCTTGGGGCGCGAACGAGTCTGCCAAACCGCGGAGCCGCCTTGGCCCACGTTGTGAGCTCGATCGCCCGCCTGCATTCCGCGCGCCTCCGGCTCGAAATCCTCGATCCTCACCTCGCTCGTGAATGCCGTATCCCCTAAAATCGCTCGCTCGCGATCGTCGTTCGAAATCCCCTCTAGATTCCCCGCTAATTCCGGACTGGCTTCTTCGCTAACCGTCAAGGGCGTCGGACCGCCTTCGCCATCCCTGCCGTTGCCAGCTTCGGGACGCGTATCCGATTCCGAATACATCGGGCCCATCTCGTAGCGTGGCATTCCCATGCCTTGCCGCACCGTCTGCGCACCTTCCTGCATCCGGTCCAGCATGTCCTGCAAGGTTTGCGGATCCACCGAGCTTTGGCCCGACTCCGCCATCTCGCTCAAGGTCTTCATCAAGTCCTCCCGCAAGGCGAGCGTTCCAAGATCCAAATTTTCGATACTCTTGCTCAGCTCCCGCATGTCCCGCTCGCTGAGCATCCCCTCGCCCGCGCTGCTCAAGCGCGAAGCGCTCTGCATCGCCATGTCCAGCGACTCCAAAAACTGCAGCGTCGAATCCTTGGACTGCTCCGCCAAGAAGTCCGTCGCCTCCAAGCTCCCATCCGAAAACCAATCCTCCCGCGGCTGATCCACCAAGGAGTCGAGCTGCTCCTCGAAGCTCGCAAGGCTCTCCTCCTCCACCAAGTCGCTGGCCTCCATCACGCTCAGCCACTCCTCCATCTCCGCCCACGCATTAGGCCCCGCTACGATCTCCAACTGGGAACGCTTCACATACTTCTCGATCGGCAGAAACAAGCCGACCGCTAAAAAGAGCAAGGAAAGCAACAAGCTCCCGTGTATCCGATTGAAGGAGACACGAAAAACCGCCTCCCCTTTGCCAGCCACTGGCGGCCAGGAAACCGCTCCGCGACTCGCCGCGTAGAGAGCTCCCTGCAAGCCGCGAGCTCGGTCCAAGCAAGCCAAGGCCTTGTCGGAACCGATGAACCTCGAGCGAGAACGAACGTAGCCGACAACGCCGAAGAGCAAAACGCCCAAAGCGTATCCCCAGTAAAACCAAGCCCCCAAGTCGAACCAACGCCGCAGCAACAACACCGCCACCACAACCGCGCAATTGAATCCCAGCCAAAGCGGAAGCGTCCGGTCGAGCCACCACCACAAGTTGACCCAGCGAGCGAGCGAACGCGCCTCCTTGCGCCAATATGATCCAACTTCAGCTACCACCACGCAAAGCTAGGTGTTCGCACTTAATAGTAAATTAAAAACGGCGCAATCTATCCGCAGGGATACGAAGTCAAATCTCTGGCCAGCTTCATGCGGTCCATTACAGCCGTCCATAGCGAGCATCAGCTAGCCTATAAACGACCTCTGCAACGCCAAGGCAGGCCGTATAAAGTTGCTACCAACCTGATCTCAGAGTACCCTATTTTGTTCAACAAAGGAGGGACTATGAATAATCGATTCAGCCAAGCCGCTGCTTTGCTCGCTCTTTTTCTCATGACCGCGTGCGGCAGCCAAGTAAACTCACCACAAGGATTCAGGCTTCCCAAAGGGGATCCCGACGCGGGCCGACAGGCCTTCGTAGCAGTCGGTTGCATGCAGTGCCACACCGTCTTCAAAGACAGCTTGCCAGAGCCCGAGATGCCACGAGCTCTCACCGTGCAGCTGGGAGGCGAAGTGCCGCGCGTAAAAACCTACGCCCAACTCGTCACCTCGATCATCTATCCCTCGCACGCGACCACAGACAGCAACGCCGTCAGCCAATCGCCCATGCCCGATCTCACCGAAAACCTCACGGTACGCCAGCTCGTCGATATCACCCAGTATCTACAACCCAAATACAAGGTTGTCCTGCCCGACTACTCTCACGACGGCATGTATCACCCCTAGGCCAAACAAGAGCACGCGCACAGCGTTCGAATTGAGACGAAGCGCCCTCAAGCGCTTCCGCTTTGACACGTCCGTACCGAGGACAAGTCTATTGCACGATAGATGCGAACCCTCGACATTGCTCCCCTCATCCTAGCCCAGCGCGGCGACCTGATCGCGCTGAACAAGCCCTACGACTGGCCCACCACCGGCCGCTCGCTGCAGGACGACGACTGCGTGCAGTACCACATGATGCAACACTTCGGCCAAATGGTCTGGGCCGTGCACCAGCTCGACGCCGACACCTCCGGCCTCTGCCTCTTCTCGCTCGACAAACAACTCGTCACCGACCTGCAGGCCATCTGGCGGGATCCCGCCATGCGCAAAGACTACCTCTGCATCGTAAAAGGCGAACCAGCCTGGGACCGCATCGACGAAGAATCCCCCATCGGCAAAGTCGACGAGCGCAGCCTCGGCGTCACCCCAGACGGCAAACCCGCCCACACCCGCTTCCACCTCCTGCAACGCAATAACGGATACGCCCTCCTACAAGCCCAGCTCTTCACCGGCCGCACCCACCAGATCCGCATCCACCTTTCCCACCTCGGACATCCGCTGCTCGGCGAAGAATGGTACACCGCCCCGCCTTGCACCCTCCACCCTCGCCAAGCCCTGCACGCCACCCGCATCCATTTTCCCGATACCGCTCCCCTCGACACCAAGGAATTCTCCGCCCCGCTGGCCAACGACCTGCAGCAGCTCATGCAACGACTCGGCCTCTCCCTGCCCCAGACCTAGCCTGGCCCGAACCCAAGTTCCCAAACTTCAGTTTACCCCCAAGATCTCGATCTCGAAGGTCACCGTCGCGTAGGGCGGCACCTGCCCGTAACGCCCCTTGTCCTTGTAGGCGAACTGAGACGGGATCGCCACCAGGTACCTCCCGCCGCTTTGCATGCGCGGCAAGGCGATTTCCCAGCCCTGGATCACCTGACGCGGCTCCGCCCCCACTTCGAACCGATAGGTATGCCAGCGCCCCGTCTTCTGATTAAAAATGCTCCCGTCCAAAAGCCGTCCCGTGTAGATTGCTTCCACCCGGTCGCCCTTCTCGATCCTCTCACCCTCGCCCGCCTCCAGCTCCAAGAAGCGCACTCCTCCTTTCAGCACGGCCGCCCCCGGCATTATGGCCTCCACCTGCTCCGCATGAGCCGGCGGCATGTAGTCCAAGTCCAGAACCTCGCTCTGGCCGAGCGCCTCAAAACAAACAAATAGCGCCAAAAATGAAGACAGGATTTTCATTCCTCGACCCCTAGCAAACCCCATACCAAGAGAAATTCCGAGAAGCGAGGACCGAGCCGGAGCCTTCCCATCAGCCCTCCAGCTTGCCTAGAATCCACTTCAGGAGCCCCTCGAGCTCGTCGCGTCCCAGCGACTGCTGCAGCGGATGCCCGGAGGGCGTGCCAGCCAGCGGGAAAAACGCGGTCGTGCATAAGGCGATCCAACGGGCCTCCGCCTTCGAATTCTCCACTTTCAGGCCAGCCTCCTTGGCCTCGCCCAGGATGACCGCCACGGTTTCGATGAACCTCTCCTGGGCCAGCCGCGGCGCTTCGGGAGCATGCGCCAAAACCGCCTCCGCCAGCTCCACCGGCCCCTGGCTGTTCTGACCAAAGGGTTGCCACATGTCGTAAAACCCGAGCACGTAATCCAGCAGCTTCCGCTTCGCCCCGCGGCGCGTGCCCAGCACCTCCGCCACGAACGCATCGTGCCGTTCCGCGAACGCCAAAGCCACCCGCCGCACAATCGCAGCCTTGTCCTTGTAGTACAAATACACCGTCCCGACCGCGACGCCCGCCCCACGAGCGATATCCTGCATCGTCGTCCCCCGCACGCCTCGCTCCAGAAACAACGCAATCGCCGCCTCCACCAGCTTGCCGTCCTTGTCTCCCGTTCTCGGCCGGGCCATCAACGACGACGCCCCCTGCGCGAAAGGAACAACGGGAAACTGAAGGCCAAGCTGCCCAAAAAGGACAACGCCAAGTAAAGCCACACCTTACCCCAAGAACCGGTCGTCTTGAACACGTACCAGAGAAACAATCCCAACAACAGCATAGCCTCGATCATGAAGGCCAAGGAAACCGGATTCCGCAGGGCCTCCGCATTCAGTTCCGGCTGCGTGGCGGCATAATACAAATAAAGGCCGTTCGGCCCCACCAAGGCCAGCAAAGCGACCCCCAACAAGACCTTCCTCTGCGATGGCGTCGGCTCAAAAGAGTTTTTATGAATATCCATAACCGAATATTCATAATAGAAAATTCATTTTTGCAAGCCGTCAGTCCACGCACCCGCACTCCCACGGACTTATTCGACCTCCGCCGCAACCCTAACCCTGCATCAGCTCCCGCCACTTGCGGGCCATCCTCAGCATCGACTCCTCGGTGGTGTAGTCGCTCAGCTTGTCGAGCTCCACCCAGGCCAGGTCCAGCGACTCCTCGCTCACCGCAAAGGCGTCCGAACCGACCGCTTGCAGGGCGAAGCGCACATCGTAGTGATAATGCTCGGGATCGCTCTTGCGGGCGGGAATCAAATGGATGTCGATATCGAAAATCTCGTCGTTCACGAAGCGCAGCTCCGCTAGCCCCGACTCTTCCCGAGCCTCCGCCATCGCCACCTTGGCCACATCCGTCTCGCCGTCCGCGTGCCCGCCGAGCTGGAACCACTGCCCCAGCTTGCGGTGATGCGTCAGCAGCACATGGGTGCCGGCCGTATTCACGATCCAAGCCGAGCCCGTCACGTGCCCCTCCTGCAAGCTGCGTTCGAAGCAGTCTGGATTTCTGGATACGAACTCGAGATAACGCTCGCAGGTCGCGCTCTCGTCTGGCCAACGGGAGCGATAGGTTTCTAGGAGAGCGATCAAGGGCTGCCTTCTCATACGGCAACCCTACTCGCGAATCGTCGCCAATCAGTCAATACGCGATATCGCGTCGCGAGGAGCCTTACTCGACCGTATCCACCTCGAGCTGCAGAAAAACCTTCCCTCCCGCTTCGCTTGGAATCGCGACTTCCACCGCGACCGGCCCTTCTTGGTTAGACCCCACCGAGCTGCTCCAAACCGCCGACGCCCTGCGGTCGCCGGGAGTCGAGCTCGACCGCACTGCATAGCTCAAGGCAGGATCGGCCAACTGGGTAAAGGTCCAAACCAGCTTCCCGTCGACAAGCTCGATCTTCCCGTTCGGGTCCGCATCGCCCACCGTCGGGTTCGTTCCGAGCGCGTATTCAACGAGATTGCTACGGCCATCCTGGTCGGGATCGTCGTCATTCCCAGCAATCCCGTCGGCTGGATTTTCGCCGAAATTCGCTGTCTTCCATTCCTGGATACGGGTCAGGCGAAGCTCATCTGAGAGGATCGCAACCCGCAGCGAATCAACCCCCACCGTCTTGCTGTTGGCGTTGAGCGGATTGATCGCAAACACGCCAGCCGTAAGGTCGCTCAAGCCATCGAGGAAAGTCGCGTCGGGCGCCTGCGGGCTTACCGAAACGCCGTCCACCAGGTAGCTCCACTGCCCCGACTCCCTAGCGATCACTACCGTCAAGCCGTCGCTCAGATCGTAACCGGACTGATCGAAACTCGCGTTAGCATCGACGCCCGACTGCGTATGCACCGCCAATCCTTGCGGCGAGGCGCCTTGGAAGATGCCCGCACGCGTAAGCGTCGTCGCCGAAGCCCCCACAAAAACGCCTACCTGATCGACATCGCCCAAACCTTCGATCGGAGCAAACGTGGCCGTTACCGAAAAGTCCTCCGCCCCCGTGGAACCGAGCTTGGAAAAGTTGACTCCCACCGCCGAAACGAGCCCCATGCCGGCTTGACCGTTGAAGTCGCTCTGGCTCGAACGGAGCTCCAATTGGCCACTCGCTTCGTCGAGCGCGAGATTAGGATCGTTGCCAGCAAAGCCCGATCCCGTCCCGCTCAGTCGGGCAGTGAGGCCGGTCCGTTTCCCGCTACGGTCGGAAATGCCGGTCAGGCCTACCGCATCGAAGGGAAACAGAGCCTCTTGCAACTCGTATCCACCGGCCGCATACACCGAAAAATCCACCTCATCCGCCAGGCTCGGGTCAAACAGGTCGTGGACTCGAATGCGCACAGGGTGGATCGACCCCATCTGCGCCGCCAAGGGAGTCCATCGAATCGCTCCGGTGAGCGAATCGACAAGCAAGCCTTCCGGAGCCTGCAGGATCTTGTACTCGAGCGTAAGCTCGGGATTGGGAGCCTTGTTGACGAGCGTCAGGTCGAGAGAGTCGCCCATCGGAAGCGCGACATCCGCAATCGCTTCGAGCTCGGGCGGATCCAAGTCGGCGGAACGATCCGGAAGCGCGAGCTCGCTCCCCCACAGGGAACGCCCCTCCGGTCCCACCGCCGTGAAGCCCATCACCCACATACGATTCTCGTTGTCCCACTGCTCGCAGACCACCCCTTTGTACAGCGCACCGTCCATCGTGATGCGGATGTTCCGCCCGTCCACCATGCTCCAGGTGTCACCGTCAGCGCTCGATACCGAGCCGTCGCCGCTCAAGGCCACCACCTCGGAACAAGTGGGATCGGGGTCGCCGCCGGGAACCCAAGAGGAGTGGTTGATCACCTTCGGGTGCAGGATCGTCTTGTAGGAACCGGCCACTCGCTCAGACGTGTAGCTCCCTTGCGTTTCGCCAGCGTAGCGGTGCGGAGCCATCACCGGCCAGCCATCCTCGTTGAAGAAAAACTGATGAACGCGAACCTCGTGCCCTTCCCCCCTGCCCAGAAAGCGGGTGTGGAAGATATTAAACCATTTTCCCGTATCCGGATCCTTGATCACGGAGTTATGCCCCGGAGAAAGGTAACCCGCCGGAGACTGGTTCAGTTCGCCCGGAACGGGCAGGAACTGCCAACCACCCGCCAAGGCCTGGCCATAGTCCTTCCAGCCAGAGACGGGAGCGGTCGCCGGGTCGTTGCCCGCTGGATCGAGGAAGGGCCCATCCGGCTGGCGCGAACGAAATACGCGCATGTTGTAGTCGTCGTTCGAATTCAATCCCCCATAGGAAAGGAAAAGGTAGAAATACTTCGTCTCTGCATTGTATTCAATAAAGGGTCCTTCGATCAAAGCGCCGCGCCCGTTTAAGATCTTCGTTCCCCACTCCTGCCCCGGCTTTGGAAAACCGGTCGTGTCGTCCATCTCCAAAACGAAGATACCGCCCGAATAGGAACCGTAGACCATCCAAAGCCTGTCCTCGGTATCTCGATACAACGTGGGGTCGATGGTATTCGGGTCGAAAGCAGGATCGAATCCTGCCACCCCCGTGCCGCCTTTGAGAATCTCTCCCACGTTCGAATACGGACCTTCGATCGTATCGGAAACCGCCAGCCCCATGTAGCTGCGATAGCTGAGATGGTTGGTCCACACGTTGTAATAGTAGTAGAACTTTCCGTCCTCCAGCTGGTAAACGTCCGCTGCCCACAAGGTGTTCGCCTGCGACCAGGAAACGAGTTCCGAGAGCTCGCTGCTAAAACTCGAAAAGTGCCGCGGGTTTCCGGAAAACACCGAAGTCGCCACTTGCGTCCAGTTCATCAAGTCCTCCGTCCAGGCCGAAGCGCCATGCGAACCATAGACGTAGAAGCGATCGCCCACCTTGATCACCGACGGATCGTGCACCGACGCGTTGCGCGTGAAAGACGGCGTTTGCCCGGATACCACAGCGCCAGCGCTGCACAGGCACAGAAGGGAGATGGTCGCTCTGACGAGAAGCCTCATAGGTTACGTTTTTTGGGGAGTAAGATGGGTAGGAAAATGCGAACGCCTGAAAGCAAGCGCGGCCGCAGGATCGCGCGGATCGCCGCTGCCCTATCATGCGCCACCCGCACCCAAAACCCGCCAAATAACTCAACCTCGCCACCCGACTCGAATATCGACAGCCGCCCGCAAGGTACCCAATTTACCTCAAAACCGAGCTCTGTCGCCCCCTGAGGTTTTCAGCGAAACCGCAAAGCGACAGGCCGCAAAACCCAACCACCCTCGCCACGCCCATGAAGCTTGCTCCCCTCGCCCTCCTCGCCGCAATCCTCCCATTCGCCGCCGCCCTTCGCGCCGACACCCCTCAGTGGATCCCCCTCTTCGACGGCAAAACCCTCAACGGCTGGACCCCGAAGTTCGCCGGCCACCCCCTCGAGGCCAATCCCCACCGAACCTTCCGCGTCGAGGACGGCATCCTCAAGGTCTCCTACGACCAATACGACCGCTTCGCCGGCCAATACGGACACCTCTACAGCAACCAAGCGTACTCCCACTACCGCCTCCGCATGGAATACCGCTTCGAAGGAAAAATGATGCCCGACGCCCCGCACTACGTTAATCTCAACAGCGGCGTCATGATCCACTCCCAGTCTCCGCTCAGCATGGAGCTCGAGCAATCCTTCCCCGTCAGCCTCGAGTTCCAGTTCCTCGCCGACGAAGGCAAAGGCCCCCGCCCCACCGGCAACGTCTGTACCCCCGGCACCAACCTCGTCATCGACGGCCAGCTCGTCACCCAGCACATCGTAAAATCCTCCGCCCCCACCTTTCCCGCCGAGCAGTGGGTCGCCATCGAAATCGAAGTACGCGGCAACGACGAGGTCATCCACCGCGTCAACGGCCAGGAAGTCCTCCGCTACCAGCAGCCCCAGCTCGACCCCGCGGACGGCGTGGAAGCCGCCGCTCCACTCCTCGCCTCCGGCGCCCCGCTCCAGCTCTCCTACGGCCACATCGCCTTGCAAGCCGAAGGCCAAGGCGTCTGGTTCCGCAACATCGAGCTTTTGCCGCTTGATCGTGAATGAGAAAAAGGAAAGCGATCTCGCTTCACCTGGCACACGTATTTGGTTTATCCCTACATTTCCGCTACACCAGCAGCTCGATCTGGTGCTTCGCGCACACCGCCGCCACCTCCGAGAGGTCGTAGTGGCCGCGCTTGCTCATCGCATCCATGTCCCGAAAAAAGGCCTCGTGCCCAGCGGGAGTCGCGCAATTGATAAACACCGCCGGCTCGGCCGCCTCGTTGCGAAAGCCATGCGGAGCATCCGCATGCACGTGGAAGAACTCGCCCGGTCCCAGAGCTATCGTTTCCTCGCCGAGCTGAACGCTCAAGGTCCCCTCCATCACGAAAAAGTTCTCCGCGTGCGGGTGCCGATGCAAGGGAGCTCCCACCCCTTGCGGACAGGACATGCGCGTGATACAGCTCTGCGCGTCGGTCTCGTCCCCACCCGCGAGCACCCGAACCTCTAGCCCCAAGACGTCGAGAATCGGTAGTTCGTCCACTTTGCGAAAGAAGGAAGTTGCCAGCATATTCATACGTTCTAAGTTTGACCGTATTTAGTCAGTCTGTCTGACTATAGTCAAGATCTCTATGACCCAGAAGCAAAGTTACACCGAGGCCGCCCGCTCTTTCGGACACCTCCTGCGCTCTCCCTACGAGAAACTCTCTCGCCGCATCTACGGCGAACTGGCCCAGCGCGGCTTTCCGGAAATCCGCTTCTCGCACTCCTCCTTGCTGCGCACCATCGCGCCCGAGGGCAGCCGCCTCACCGACCTCGCCCAGCAAGCCGGCATCACCAAGCAAAGCATGGCCTACATCGTGTCCGACCTACAGGATTCTGGATACGTCACCCATCGGCCCGACCCGGCAGACGGACGCGCCAAGCTGGTCTGCCTGACCCAGCGAGGCGAGCATCTCATGGCAACCATGATCGAAATCTCCCAAGGGATCGCCGACGAAATCAACCGTACCTGCGGAAAAGACTTTCTGGAAAGGCTAAAGAGCCAACTCGCCAAACTCGACCAAGCCCTCAACTAAGCCGTCGAACCGAAACTCTCGACTCACACCTCTCATGAAACCAGCCCGTACTTCTCTCGCCCCTCTACTCCTGTTGCTCCTGCTTTTCGCCACCCCGCTCCAGGCCACCATCACCGTAACCGGCGACGAGCGCATCATGACGATGCCTTATCGCCTCGGTATCGATTCCCTGGGTACAGTCGAAGAAAGGACCGTGGCCGTGGCCAACAACGACCTCGACTTCGAAAAATCCGCCAGCGGTACCAACACCAGCGGATTCCCATGGTCAGCCTCCATCTCGGGCAAAATGAGCGCGGAGTACCAGCAACGCCAATCCCCCAGCGGTCGACGCCTCCTCATACGCGGACGCAGCACGAGCGAGTATTACGCCACCTCGGAAGGCGCCCTCGATGACGGATCCCGGCCGGAAGCCGAAATCGATGCCGAGCAAGACACCACCTCCCACCTCGGCACCAACCTCATCATCATCCGCTTCAACCTAGAGCGCGCCGCAGACTTCACCCTCAATTTCGATCACGACACCACGCTCTCCTCCAGCAGCGCCGAACTGCTTCTAAAAAACGGTCCCACCTCAACGGTTACTACCAATTTCAATGCAAAGCTTCCCATCACGGTATCCAGCACGCTCGAGGCCGGAGACTACGAGCTTCACGTCGGCGTCAGCCATTACACCTCCTACGCTTCCTCCGGATCCTGGCCCAGCGTTACCGCCTCCTACCAACTCGACATCCACTACACCGACCAGCCTGAAGTCGACGACCCCACCAGTCCCGAGACTCCTCCAGGCGGATTCACCAACGACCTGGTATTCACCGAGTTCACCGACTCGGAGAAGCTCGTCGTATCCAATATTTCTCTACTATCTGAAACGGACCTAGGAGACGGCACCACTCGCTTGCAATTCTCGGTCGACCTGCAAAACACCAGCGCCTGCTTCTGGCAAAGAGCCGAAGTGCTAGCCGTCGCCGAAAGCGAGGGAGCTCCCTCCCTCACCGCGACTCGGGACGCCTACTTCGGCAACCTCGACCCCGATTCCTCCAACGCGCCCGCCGAAGATGAGTTCATCGAGGTCGTGGTAGCCAACGCCGACTCTGAGTCCGTCAAGGCCAGCATCCTAGACGGATCCCGCCTGCAGACCAACGGACGGGAGCTGGTCTCCTTCACGAACCCGATCGTCGTCGTCGACTACGGCATGGTCGATAAACTTCTCAGCTACGGCCCCAACTCAATCACCTTCGAAATGCTCCCGAACGTCTCGGTCGGCGACATCATCTACTCGGAACCTTCCTACTACGTTCCCCCAACCGTTCAAATCAACGAAACCGGCTTTTTCTACCAAGGCTTCGATTCCGCCCTCCCCTTTCTCGTCAAAAGCATCGAACAGTCCGAAGAATCGACCGGAACATTTCTCGTTAACGGCGAGCAAATCAACCTCTTCGAGTACACGCTGCACGGCACACTCGAAACCTCCTACGCACGTAGCGGGGTAGACACGACCGGCCCCATCGGCGTCACCTCTCCGGACTACTACACTCACCCCATTCACTTCAACCGTATCCCTATGTCGGATACCATCGAGGCAAGCGGATCGTTCGCCATTCGCCCGAACGACCTAGGCGTTAAGGCCGAATTCGAATCGGGGCTCCTGCGAGCCCTCATCGTGGAGGGCAAACTCAACATCGACGCCAACTTCCTCATCGAAATCTCCGGCTCCGCCGAAAGCGAAGGAAGCGCCGCGGAAAATCGCAAGACTCTCGCCGAAGTGCCCCTCATCGTTATCGTCCTTCCCTCCGGCCTCATCTTCAAACCCGAGCTCTCCTTCGAGGTGGGCGTATCCGCGCAAGCCCAAGCCGGCCTCTCCCTCCCCTTCGAAACGGGGCTGGAGGTAACCTTCAAAGGCGGCTGGGATCGTGGCGAAGCCGTCTACGATTGCCAAGCCACCCCCGTGCCGACCCGCATCTCCCGCCCGCGAATCCACGAAGACAGCGGGGTCGGCATCGAGATCGACGCCCTCACCGAAGTCGCCTTCAAGATCTATCCGCCGAGCGCTCCTGTCGAAGTCGGCCCCACTTTCGGCGCGGCTCTCAATACCGAATTTTCCCTCACCCCGCTCGCCGACCCGGCATGGCAGATCGAGGCCGACCTCGAACTGCGCGGCGGCGTAGAACTGGAAATCCTCGAAATCATCAGCTTCATCGACGCCGAGAAAACCCTCCTCACCCTGCCCGTCGTCGAGCTGGATTCCGGCGGGCCGCTGGCCGCCGCTAATCCCTCCAGCGAAGTCGTCCTTCCCGACAACCCAGGACTGCGGCCGCTCGAAGGCGCCTCCACTCGCTGGATACGCGCCCTGCAACCGCTGAGCAATACCAGCGGCACTACCGACATGTTCGCAGTTTCCCTCGCCGGCACCGACCATTTCGTAGCGGGAGGCTCTACCACTACAAACGGGGAAATCGTCTCCTACACCAGTACCGGCGAACTCCGCTGGGCTCTCAAGGCCACCACCCTCCGCCCTATTTCCGCCGTCGCGGAACCGGACGGCAGCTTCACCGTGCTCAGCCAACGCAGCTCCAGCGTGCAGTTGACCAATATCGACGGTGACGGAAACCAAATCTGGCAAAAGTCGCATAAACTCTCGGGCTACTACACCTACGACAACATGAGCCTCGCCCGAGGCGAATCCGAGTCCGGAGCCGCCGAATACTTCGTCCTCGGTCGCAGCATCTTCGGAGCCCCCTTCAACAAACACGCCACCGTCACCAAACTGGACGCCAATGGCATCCCCCAGTGGAGCCGCGTCTACACCACCTCCCCCGACGAACAGCACTTCGAGCCCAACGAGATCATCGTCACCCAGGACGGAAACCTCGCCCTAGCGGGAACCACATACGCGAACATCGAGATCCCCAATGGAGGCGACCTCATCAGCGAGAATCCAAACCTCACCTACAATCCCTTCGTCCTCAAGCTCGACAGCGAAACCGGCGACGTGCTCTGGTCCACCGTTATCGGAACGGGACGTATCGCCGAAATACATACCCTCGCCGAAGACGACGAAGGCAACCTTTACCTAGGAGGCGGCGTACTCCTCGTAGTTTACGACACCATCCCCTCCAACTTGCTCTGCAAGCTCTCCCCCGATGGGCAATACATCGACAGCATTCTTCTCGGCCACGAACAGCCTGACATCGGGACCGAAGCGGAAGTCACCCTCAGCGGCAAGTTGCCCCAGGGCGGGCAATCGCTCAAAGACGTGACCTACGATATGGTCTGGGCGGACGGAGCTCTCTGGATCGGAGGGCAAATCGGCTTCTTCAATAGCGGACTGGGCTACCTCAATGGCTCCTCCGCCTTTACCGCCCGCGTCTCCAAAAACCTTGGCGTCAGCAGATTCTCAATACACGCCGGTTCCGCCGGCGATCACATCCGAGCCCTCGCCGACGGCGGAGACGGGCTCTTCGCCTACGGAGGCTCCTCCTCCTTCCTGCCATGGCCTGAAGGCGCCGCCAGCGAGGACGACGCCGGCCCCTTCCACCGTACCGCAAGCATGATCCCCTGGGAAGGCCTAGCCCGCTTCCACCCAGCCAGCGGAGCGGCCCGGGGAGCCGACGCAGCAGAACCTACCAGCGGATCCTTCTTCGTCTACCCACGACAAGTGGCAACCAGCTCGCTGCCGGACTTCTCCGTACGCCAAGAAAGCCTATTCGAAGGGGGCGACGAGGTGCGCACCGGAGCCGGCTCCCTAAGCTACACCATCACCGAACTGAGCTTCGAGGAAACCACCGACGTCGCCGGCCCCACCCCCATCGCTCCCCTGCAACACTTCGCCATGGAATTCTTCCCCGAAGAAAAAGCAGAGGACCTCGATAGCTTCCTCGCCTGGTCCCAAATCGATTCCGACGCGGACCCCGATCGCGACGCTTACGGGGCGGCGCTCGAGTGGCTCATGGGAGCCGATCCCTTCTCCCACGACTACGGACTCCTCAGCATCCAGCCCACGGCCGACCTACCCGCAGGGTCCTTCGATATCACGTTTCCGCGACGCAAGCAGCTGAGCGACGGAGCGCTCGCCCTCTTCTCCTCAGAGAATCTACTAGAGTGGGAAGAAGTAAGCGACGCGACCTACCAAGCCGGAGAACTCGACGATTTCAGGGATCTCATCACAGTTCCCATCGAATTCGAACCAGACAGCGAGAAGCGATTCTTCAGCATCCAAATTCCAACTACAACTCCAGCCACCATCGAATAAAGCGCCTAGTTCGTCCTTTCCTGCAAGGGCAGGTAGTGCCTCAAGACACGCTTCAGCTGATCCACCTTGATCGGCTTGGCAAGGTAATCGTCCATCCCCGACTCCAAGGCCCTCTCCCGATCGCCCTCCAAGGCATTCGCCGTCAAAGCCACGATGGGAATCTTTCGCTTGTCGCAAGAAAACTTCCGAATGCGCCGCGAGGCTTCGTAGCCATCCATCACCGGCATCTGGCAATCCATCAAAACCAAGTCGTAGTTTTCCCCTTCCACAGCGGCCAACGCTTCTTCCCCATTTTGAACCGCGCCACATTCGTACCCCAACTTCTTGAGAAAACGGGCCGCTATCTTGGAGTTGATCGCATTGTCGTCCACCACCAGGACCTTGCCTGAAGTGCCCGCCGAACGATCCACCGCCTTGCTCTCGACCGGCTTCGGTTTAACCGGCTTCTCCGCCCGCCCAGAATCCAGCAATGACTCCAAGGCCCTCAACAGCTGGCTCTGCCGTATCGGCATTCTAATGACACCGTCCGTTCGCGAAACAAGGGCTGGATCCAACTTCTTCCCAAACGCTTCCGCCAACAACAACCGAGGAGCAGGAAGACCGCGGTCCCGCTGCGACGTTAAATGCGAAATCGCCTCCGAATAGGCATCCAGGTCCGAAACCACGATATCGACACTTTCGAACCACTCCTCAAAACGACGAGGCTGACTCTCTGCAGCGTCAACCGTAACCACCTGCAAATCGAAACAGCCCCAACTTCTCAAGTGCTGGCAGATCGAATCCCCAAAGAAGGACGCCTCCTCCGTCAGA
Organism: Pelagicoccus sp. SDUM812005; assembly: GCF_031127875.1. Taxonomy (GTDB): domain Bacteria; phylum Verrucomicrobiota; class Verrucomicrobiia; order Opitutales; family Opitutaceae; genus Pelagicoccus. The sequence goes on from NZ_JARXIA010000017.1 coordinate 77,908, forward strand.
ATCAAGAACCGTCGCTTCAACATCGCTCGCGGCATGACATGCTCGAGAGCCGCCCCTTTGGGCTGCTTTTTCAAGGGAATCGTAAACGAGAAGCACGAGCCTTCTCCCAAGACGCTCTCGACCCTAATCGAACCTCCCAGCAAGGTCACGAGCCGCTTGGAAATCGCCAGCCCCAATCCCGTGCCTCCAAACGTTCGCGTATGCGAGTCGTCAACCTGCATGAACGACTTGAACAGATTCCCCATCTTCTCTTCCGGGATGCCGATTCCCGAATCCTGTACCCTAAATTCCACTACAATATCGCGACCGGCGCGTTCGACCAAACGCGCCTTGATCTCGACCGTGCCCTCAGCTGTAAACTTGACTGCATTGCCTGCAATATTGAGAAGCACTTGACGTAGCTTATGGCTATCCCCGATCAAGAGGCTCGGCACCGCAGGATCGATATCCGTTTGGATCGCAACGTTCTTCTCGAAGACGCGGCTCGCGAGCAAACCCACCACCCCGTCGACAAGCGAGATCAAATCGAAGGCATGCGGATCGAGCTTCATCTTGCCCGCTTCCATCTTCGAAAAGTCCAGTATATCGTTGATGATAACCAACAGGGCTTCCGCCGAGGAGAAAGAGGACTCCGCATACTCGAGCTGCTCCTCGTTCAAGTCCGTATCCAAAAGGAGCTGCATCATGCCGAGAACTCCATTCATCGGAGTGCGAATCTCGTGGCTCATGTTGGCGAGAAACTGGCTCTTCGCCGCATTGGCATTCTCCGCCGCCTTGCGGGCCGTTTGCGCATCGTCCAATATATTCAACATCGCCCGGCCCATCTGGCTGTTCTTGGCAACCTTGCGCTCCAAGTCCTTCATCTCGGCTTTGCGTAAACTCAGAAGCGCGCGGGCCTCGCGGTTCTCCCGCTCCAAAGCCCTCATGCGATCGCTCCCTTCGGCCACCAGACGCTCCAGCAAACTCGACCGCAATTGCTCCAGCTCGCAAAGCGCCTTCGATTCGCGATAGGCCCGCCGGCTTCGCCTCAAGGCGACCACATGGGCAGCCAGGGCGAGACCGAGAGCAAACAACAAGAGCCAGAGCAGAGCAAATTCCACGGTCGTCTAGGTCTCCAAATTCCGCGCCGCGACTTCCTCGCCGAAAGGCGCCTTACGCCCCAGCTCGGAACACAAACGGTTGATCTCGCCCTTCAGCTCCACCATTCGCATCTCGCGATCGATCGCGATCCCGTTGAACGACTCGATCTGACGCACCTTTTCCTCCAGTTCGTCTCTCGCCTTTTCCGCCTCTCGCTTGGTAGTCCGCAAGGCCTCCTGGTAAACCTCCGCTTGCGTCCGATCCCGTATCTTCAAAGTAAATACATCGCTATCGCCAATCCTTCCCGCCGTCGCTTCCATCTCGGAAGGAAAACGCGCTCCCGAACGGCGAACCCCAGACAGTCGTATCGTTTCAAGCTTGTAGTTCTTGGTCCCGATGTGCTCGAGAAGCGTTTCCAAGGAATCGAAACGCATCTCCGATTCCGTGGCAATGATGTTCCAGATCCACTTCGACTCCAACTCCTCGACCGTGTATCCAAACATCAGTTCAGCCCCTGGGTTTGCGCTCAGAATTCGTCCCTCCTTGGAGCAAGTAAAGATAGCGTCCTTTGTATCGCGGATCACCATCTCGTTACGAGCCACAGTCTGCTCGAGCGAATCCAAGACCTCGTTGTACTTTTGGGCAATCTGCCCCACTTCCGTAAACGGTTCCACAGTTACCCGACGCGTCAGGTCGAACTTCTGGGACTGCAGCTCCATCTCGCGCAGCAAGTCGAGATGCTCCGTGGATACCTTATGCTCCGCCGCGTTCAAGCCCATGACCTCCTGCTCAGGGCTGACTCGCAGTCGAATCGTCATGCGCAGTCCCGAAAGGAACAGATACGCGGGCAGAAAGCCCACCAACGCGCAAACCACTACGCCCAGAGCCTGGACGCCCAGCTGATCCCAGCGGCTCACTCCCTCGCCCCACGCGCTGGCGTCCCCTAGCAAAGCCACCGCGAGCGTCCCCCAAATCCCCGCCGCCGTATGCACCGAAAAGGCTCCCACCACATCGTCCAGCTTCAAGCGCTCGAAAAACCGGTCCGCCGCCATCATCACCAGGGCCCCGACCGCTCCGATCAGGACCGAGCTGCCTGAGGAAACCAAATGGCAATTCGCCGTGATCGCCACCAAACCGGCCAACAAGCCATTCGTGATGTATTTGGCGTCCGGATACTTCAGAAATACCAGGCTCGCCAGCAAAGCCGTGACCATGCCGCTGGTAGCCGCCAAAATAGTGTGAGTCACCACCAAGGGAACGTCCCCACCCCATGCCAAAGAACTGCCTCCATTGAAACCGATCCAACCGAACGCCAAAATCAGGGTGCCAAGCAAAGCAGTCGGCAAGCTCTGGCCTGGAATACTCCTCGATCGACCGTCCTGGCCCTCGCCAAAGCGACCAATTCTCGGCCCCAGCGCCACCACCCCAGCCAAGGCCACCCAACCGCCGATACTGTGCACCACCGAGGATCCGGCGAAGTCGATGAACCCCAGCGACGCTAGCCAACCTGGCTGGCCGCCCAAGGCCCCGCCCCACGCCCAGTGTCCAAAGATAGGATACACCAGAGCGGATACGAAGACCGATATCAACAAATAGCCCTTGAAGCTCATCCTCTCCGCTACCGCGCCCGAAACGATCGTCACCGCCGTACCGCAAAACATCGCTTGGAAGAAGAAGAAGGCGACGACCTGAGGCGTGGCCCCTGCCGACTCGAAGAAAAAGCCGCTGCCGCCAAAAGCCCCTGACCGGGAAAGCCCAAACATCAAGGCGAATCCAAACGCCCAATATACCATTACGGAAATCCCGAAGTCGGTCAGGTTCTTCACCGCGACATTGATGCTGTTCTTGGTTCTCGTCCAACCGCTCTCCAAGCACAGGAAACCCGCCTGCATCAGCAGGACCAAAGCCGCACAGATGACGACCCAAAGTAGATCTAAAGATGTTTCGCCCATAAAAGTTTGAGGTACGCGAAAAAAGGGCGAAAGGATCAACTCTCCTCGATCCCCCTTTTCCAACGGGTTGAAATATAAAACGGAAGCCAACATCTAGCAGTTCCCGCGCCTCCGCGCTTCCAAACCAAGTAAAAGTCTGGCTAACTTTTCGGCCCAATTGCATGAACGAAATTGCTAGGTCTCGTCCGGAAACGCGGCGACGGAAACGCGATTCGAATCGTCTTGGGACCTTAGATTCCCTTCTATAGAGCAACCACCATGCTTACGCTTTCCAAACTTTCCCACGCTCGCGGCTCCAGCCTCATCCAGGTGGCCTGCGTCGGCATGTTCACCATCTACGAAGTCACCCACATGTCGAACAAGGGGCTCTCCGGCAGCGCCATCGGCATCCTGCTCGCTATCGAAAACGGGCTGCTACTCGCCTCCGCTCCCCTCTGGGGCTGGCTCGCCGACCGCTTCGCCTGCTACAAGCAACTGGTCAGCGGCAGCGCCCTCGGGCTCGCCTTCGCCCTCTACTGGCTCTCCCGCTCGGAAACCATCGCGGACTTCGCCATCTACGTTTGCCTGCGCGGCCTCCTGCTCACCGCCATGTCCAGCACCATGACCGCCCTGGCGATGTCAAACCTCGCCTCGAACTCCCCGGGCCGAGGCTTCAGCGCCTATCGCATCTTCGGCTCCATCGGCTTCATGTCCGGCTCCTTTCTCTTCCCCATCATCTTCCAAAAGATCGAACACATCCTCATCGCCGGCGCCTGCCTGCTCCCCCTCTCCCTCTACTTCGTGCTCCAACTCGAGAACCCGCCACGGCGCGACCAGGGCCAAAACGGGGAAGCGAAATCGCCCATCCCCGCCGCGGCTTGGATCTTCCTCGCGGCCCACTTCATCATTTCCATCACCGAGCCGGGCAACCTCGGCTTCCTCAACGACTACGTGCGCGAGCTCGGAGGGTCCCCCAAGCTGATGGGCTGGTACTCGGCCCTCACCGGCTTGATCGCCCTCGTATCGCTCCCCGCCATGGGACGCTGGGTCGACGCTCGCGGACTCTACTGGGTCCTCGGCCTGGGCTTCTTCTCCCAAGCCATCCGTCCCTTCGTCATCTCCAGCCTCAGCGACCCGAACTGGCTCTGGCTCTCCCACCTCTGCCATGCCTTCGGCTGGGCCGGCCGCGAGGTCGGGGCCCTCATCCTCATGATCTCCCTCCTGGGAACTCAGAGACGGGCCACCGCAGTCTCGCTCATCGTAGCCATCCGCATGGCGGGAACCATGGTCGGCTCCTACCTGATGGGAACCTGGGCAGACCGCTACGGCTACCCGGAAATGTTTCAACGCATCTCCCTCATCGCCCTCGCCAGCCTGCCCCTGCTCTTCCTCGCCTTCAGAGCAGCGAGGAAGAAGCCGGCCGCAGCGAGCGCTGCCCCCTCAGCCTAGCGGCTAGGGGAGCTTGGCGGAAACAGGGCGTATGTTCAAAGCGGATACCTTAACCTTGGCCCGCTTCGGCAGCGCTCCTTCGATCTTGAGGTCGACCGCGATCGACTCGCCGGCATGCAGCCCCGACGGAGCCGCCTCGTCGAAAGTGAAACGGGCCGTGCCTTCGTTCTCCACGTCCAGAACTAAGAAAGCCGCGGATACCTTGCCCACATTGCTTACCGTTACCGTGTAGCCGGATTTGCTCTTCTCAGCCGAAACCTTGAGCTTGGCGCGGGGGCCTTGGCTGATCGGCGTGAAGAACTCCATCTTGCGGTTGTAGCTGCCAATCTTCTTCTGCAGGGCCTTCGGAGTCGCTTCGCGGATGTAGATCATCTCCGACAGCCCAAAGCGCTTATCGGTCTTATCCGCAATCCGCTGACCGGAAAGGCGGATTTCCAATACGTTTCCGGATTCGCGTATCAGCTTCTTGGACACGGAATAGTGGCGACTCGTAAAGGTCGGCCACTTCAAGGGGTCCGCCTCGTAGTTGCGTTCCTTGGACGGATCGATACTGCCGCTGCCCACATTCTTGCCATTGAGATAGACGCTGTCTTCCGCCGTCATCCCCGGCAAGAACAGCTCCAAAGCCTTGCCCTTCAAGGAGGCGTCGAGGTCGAAAGTCTTGGTGTAAACCGCGTCGAGCTCGTGGCTGGACGCGGACTTCATCTCCTTGTCCTGCTCCGTCGGCTCGTCCACGATCTCCGCCAACGTATAGTAGTGCGGGGCGCTGACCACGCTCTTCTTGCCGATATAGTCGAGCTGCAAGTTCTCGCCGAGAGCCTGCCCCGTCTTGAAACGGTCGTCCGGAGAGATGGCGACGTAGTAGGTGTTGCGATGCGCCACCTTCTTGCCCTGCTTGGTCTCGAGGGCTAAGTAGAGGGCCTTTTCCGCGAGCTCCTCGGGAATCACCAGGTCTAGCTTGCCCAACAAGCTTCGGTCGTCGGGCCCGATCTTCGTCGAACGAGACTCCTGATGCAGCAAGGTCCCATCGTACGAGATCACCTTGATGTCCAAAGAAATGGATACAGCTTTGTGCGTGTCGTTCACCGCGTATAGTTCCGGAGCCAGTTTCTCGCCTGGATGGTAAACGAAGCGCTCGAAATCAGCCAAGGCGATCACCGGCTTGCACGCGTTCTTGTACCAGTAGTAGACCGATTTCGGCTGCCCGTACCAATCCACATGCTCGCGGTGGAAAGAAGGCCACGACGCATTGATCTGCCAGGTCCAACATCCGGAGCTCTCGTACTTGTTCGAACGGGCATGCTCCATGTTCATCCGGCTGTCGATACAGTGGAAGACCGACGAATGAAGCAGCTCCGCTTCCCATGTATCCGCTTTTCCGAACGGCTTCGTCACATTTTCCCATTCGGGCCGCTGGGCGTGGTGGTTCTGATACACCTCCCAATCGATCGGCCAAAGCGACTTCTCCGGCACGAACTTCTTGATGTTCGCTGGACGCGTCGGAGAACGCCCCACCGCGCACTCGGAACGCAGCAGCACCAGCCGCTTGCGGCCGGGCAGCAAATCCCGGTACTTGTTCGTCGTACGGTGAGGAGTGGATACAAGACCGCCATGGCGGTCGCCGCGATACGGCGAACCGCGGCGGAACTCCCGCGTGCCGTCGAGACGGTCGACCAACTGGTGGATCAAGTCGATGATGGGACGATTTTCGTGGTTGTCGGGATTGAACTCGTTGCCGCCACCCCAAAGGCCAATCGAGCTCCGCTCCCGCAAGCGCTTAATTTCGCTGGCGGCGTTTTCAAGGAAAGCGTCGTAGTTCATGGCCGGAGCCGATCCGCAGGCGAACCAAAACTCCTGCAAGCAAACGATTCCCATCTCGTCGCAACAATCGTAGAAGTGGTCCGACTCCGTGAGCCCTCCGCCCCAGACCCGCATGAAAACATAGTGCGCATCGCGGGCCAGCTCCAGCTGGCGGCGCACATGCGGATCGCGATTGCGATACAAGTTATCCACCGGACACCAGTTCGAGCCCTTCGAGAAAATCCGCAGCCCGTTCACGACCATCGTCCACGGATACGGCTTTCCGACGATCGACCACATACGGTTCGTTTGCCCCGACTCGGCCTGCACCGCTTCCGCATTCGTGTTTTGGATAAATTCGATTTTGCGAATCCCCTGCTTCCGGGTACGCGTGTCGCACAGCTCGCCGTCCACCAGCAAGCGGGCCTCTACCGTGTATAGCGGCTGCTTGCCATACCCATTTGGATACCAAAGCTCTGGCTTATCCAGCTCGATCGAAAGGCTGACGCCATTGCTTCCGCTCTTGCGTATCTTCTTTACGGATACCTTCTTTCGAAGCTTGGTCTTTTTGGGACCGGTCACGACCAGTTCGACCTCAGCGTCGAGCGCCGCGCCAGTCAGGTTCTTCAATTCCCCGGTGAAGCTAAAGGTCGCCGTCTTGAAGTCATCGGAAAGAACGGAATCGATTCGCGTATCCTCGAAGCGCGCCCCCGACATCCACTCCAGCTCCACTGGACGCCAGATCCCAACCGCAATCATATGCGGCGACCAATTCCATCCGTACGCAAACTGCGGCGTGGGGCCTTGGGTACGGATGTGAGCGGAGCTGTTCTGGAAGCCGCGCGGATCCGGCTGCGTGCCGTCTTCCCAGGCTCGCTCCTGGGAACGTACGCGAATGGCGAGGCGATTCCCCTGCTTGCGGACCAAGGTGGGATCGAGATCGATCTGCTTGTTGAGGAAGCTTCCTTCCCAACGGCCGATCTGCACGTCGTTCAGCCATGCGTCCGCCCGGTAGTTCACCCCGTGCAAGCTCAAGCGGTACACTCCGCCCTCCTCCGGCAAGTCCAAGTCCTTGATGTACCACCACTCCTTCTTCTCCATCCAAAGGATGTCGCGGCTGTTCATGCCCACATAAGGATCCTCGATCCTGCCGGCCTCCAGATACGCTGCCGGAGCGGTTACCGGCAAGCTCACCTCGATCGCGTCCTTCGGCTGGTATCCACGCTGGTAGGCGCGACCCGCGTTGCCGAAAAGCCCCATGTCCAAGTCATGGGAGAACAGTTGCCAATTTGAGGAAATATCGATTTTCTTATACATCGTTCGGACTCGTAGAGAGGGGGTTGAAATTAAACTAGACGAGGGACCACAAGGAGTCGTCCGACGTGTCTATGGAATACAGCTTGTCGCCGATCTCAACTCGGTAGCAATTGTCTTCAAAAGTGAATACAGGAACTCGTTCCACCGATCCAGAGACCGGCAGCAGCAAGGTATGGAAGACGATCTCGCCCTTCGCTTCCTGAGTGAAACGAAGCTCCGGAGCGGGACGGATAACGTCGTAGTACGGGCAATGCCAACCTGCGATGAACGGTTCCTTCTGCCCCTCGTAGCTTTGGGCAGAAACCGGGCTCCCGCCAATCGTCTTCACGATCAAGTTGACGTCTTCGAAACCGGTTGCCCAGGCGGGATTGTCCGCCGCTTCGACCGGCGCAATCGCCCCGTCGTAGAAATGCCACAGCTGCTCCGCCTTCTCCACGCCTTCCCCCGCGATCGTATCCCGCACGATCCAGAAATGCGGCTTGGCGAAAAAGACCTGTCGGCGATGACTGGCTCCCGGCAAGCGATTGACCATCAGGGTCGACAAACCCCGCTCCCGAAAGAGCTTCTCGTCGCGCCCCGGCCCTTCTTCGCCAAACCCGGCGTCGAAGATTCCGTCCGCGTAGTCGAAGTCCTTCCCCGACACCATCGTACCGCGAGCGTCGCCAAACACTTGTTCGTACCCATTAACCAATACGCAATTGTAGGAAGGCGTGTTCTTGAAATACTTGGCCAAGCCCATCCACTCCGCATCGGGGTCCGAAGTCGTATAGCGCCACTTTCCGCCATTGACCAGGAAGTGCCGCCCCTTCGCGTAAACTTCGATGGAGAGCTGGTCCTGGTTCATGTGATTGTCGCCCCAGTCTCCCATGTCGAAGTATAAATAATTCGAATACGGCATCCATCCGTCCCGCATGATCGCGATCCGAGAATCGGGATAGAAATAGGAAGTGCGATCGGGCTCCTCCCCCTTCTTTCCCTCAGAAAGGAAGTAGCCGATCTCCTGAATCCCGAAAAGCTTGTAGATGCGCTCCAACTGCTCGCGGCGATTGATCCGCGTGTTCGAGTCGTTGCTGATGGGCGTCGAGAAGTTCGGCTTGTCCTGGTACAACTCGGCGTAGCTGTTCTTGATCAAGCGTTCCGCGTAACGGGGAGGAAAAATGTCCTCCAAACCGTTCTGCAAAGCCACCTCGTAAAAGGTGAAAAAGCTCCGCATCGCCACCCAATGGTAGCCGCCGGACATTTCCTTGGAATAGCCGTCCGGATTGAAAAGGTCGCTCCACATGTCGTCGAGGAAGGACACCGCATAGCTGATCCAGTCCTCGCACTCCTTGAACTCCTGATAGAAGATGGCGATGATTCCCACCGCCGCAACCTCCAGCGTTGCGTGGTTCCCCGTCTTCCAATGCTCCTTGCGCAAGAAGACCGCGTGCTCGTGCACCGACAACAGGATCGTCGCCCAAGCCTCCGGGGTCATAGCCGGCGACATTATCACCTTAGCCAAGGCTTCCGGCCAAGTTTCCGCCGCCCGCCCCGCCGCTTCGAACGGTCGCCACGTCGACTTCTTGTATTCCAAATAGGGCTTCCCTTCCGGCTCGAAGGGCGGAACATTCTCTATGTAATGAAGCATGTGCTCGATCACCGCCTCCGCATACTTCTCGTCTCCAGTTTTCCGATACTCCTCCGCCAGCAACATGAAGTAACCGTGCCGCACCAAGCCGCCGTTCCACTCGAGGTCGCCCGTGGCCGTAGCGTACCAGTCCAAGCCAGCCGACATGTCCACCGTCCCCTCGCCCAAATGGAAGACCTTGGCCACGAACTTGTCCGCCTCGCCCGGCAAGTCATGATGGTAGATCGGCCCCACCTCTTCCTGATGGTAGGCGCCCACCCGGCGGGGAAGCGCCTCGCGGTAAAAGGCCAGGCAGGCCTCCAGTGACTCGAACGGGCTCTCCACGATGGAATTGAGCCGCGCTAGCAGAACATGCGTGTCCGGGGCAGATGGTGTCTTCATGCGAATCGGTCGATAGGGGTGTTAAATATAAAATGAAACTTATAATTATAAGCTCGAGGCTTTGTCGAGCCTTACCTCTCTCCCTAGCGAACGGAAGCGTCAGCTAAAAGCGCCCTAAGCCGCTGGCAGCAAGCAGCTTCAGCCGTATTCCGGCCAGCGATCCGGCACCAAAAAAACGACGCCTTCGCTCTCTCCTGCCCAAAACAGGGTGCAACGCTGCTGCCCTTCTCCCAGCAGCGTCCCCACCGGAACGGAGGCCAGGCTCGCCAGCAGTTCCTCCCCCAGCAAGGCCGGCCAAAGGCACTTGGGAACGAGCTTCACCGCTTCGAGCTCGGGAAACCAGCGACGAAACTCGCTCACCCTCAGCCACTTCGCCCGGCGCGCGGAAGCGCGAACCTTCGGAGGCGCCGACAGCCGCGCCTCTCCCATCGGATCGAAGATGAATCCATAAACGCGTTGGCAAACCGAAACCTCGTCCAGGCCAAAACGCTGTTCGAGCAGGCGGCGGGCTTCGGGGCGCTTCGCCAAGCGCAGCTGCCGTTCCCTCATCCGCTCGAGCTTGTTGATCCAATTATCCCGCGGGTCGGGCCCCGGATAGCGCTCGCTTCCGTCCTCTTCCCAAACCGAAAGGTAAAACTTGACCGCGAGCTCCAGCTGGAAGCTCCACCCGCTCTCCCGGTCCTTCACCAAGAAATCCATTTCTCCCAAAGTCTGTCCCCCTTCCCCTTGCACCTGCAGGTTCTTGGCAAGCAATTCCCATCGCTCGCTCCCCTCGATCAACAACGCCAGCGCATCCTCGTACAAATGCCCGAGCTTCTGCTCGAAGTTCAAAGCGGGCGACCTCCCAGCGACCTGCAACTCAGCTTCCCACGCGGGCGCCTCCGGCAAATCCCCCACCAGCAAGGGAGCCGCGCAAAGGCTTTCCAGCAAAGCCCGCGTATACAATTCCTCGATACAGCTCATCGTTCCATCAGCTTTGGCAGCATTCCAAACATGTTCCGCCACCCCAAGGAAATTCATTCTAGAGCACAAGGCTGGCTAACCGTGGAGCGCATTGACAAACGCCCGCCCCCGCAAAGTACTATCAAGCCCGAGAAACATGGACTGGAACAACATCGAAAACATGGACCCCAACCTCCTGGTTGGAATCGTGAATACCGCCCTGCGAAACCATTTCGCTTCGCTCGAGGACCTCTGCAAGTCCCACGACGTCGACCGCGAAGCCCTCTGCCGCGCCCTTGCCGCAGAGGACTACGAATACCTGCCCGAAGCCAACCAGTTCCGCTAAAACCTCGCTCGGCAGGTCCACGCCTTCCCGCTACTCGCCCGCGAGAATGCCCTCGATCCGCGCCTGCTCTTCCACGGACAGTTCCGCGCCTTCCAGGGCCCGTAGATTGTCCTCGATCTGGCTCAGCTTGCTGGCGCCGATCAAAGCCGAGGTAACCACCGGGTTCCTCAAAACCCAAACCAAGGCCAGCTGAGCCAGCGATTGCCCGCGGGCCGCCGCTACTTCGTTCAATTCCTTGAGCACCGCGATACGCTCCGCAGTGATCGCATCCGCCTTCAAAAAGGGAGAGCCCTTCGCGATGCGCGAATCCTCGGGAATATCCTTCAAGTAACGGTCCGTCAGGAGCCCCTGAGCCAATGGACAGAACGGAATGCAACCCACGCCATTCTCGCCCAAGACTTCCAGCAATCCGTCCTCCACCCAGCGATCGAACATATTGTAACGGGGCTGATGGATCAAGCAGGGCGTTCCCAGCGACTTCAGCGCCGCCAAAGCTTCGCTCGTTTGCTCCGCGCTGTAGTTGGAAAGCCCTACATAGAGTGCCTTGCCGGAACGTACGATGTGATCGAGCGCCGCCATGGTCTCCTCCACCGGCGTTTCCGGATCGGGACGGTGATGATAGAAGATATCCACGTACTCCAGCCCCAGCCGCTTCAAGCTTTGGTCCAAACTAGAGACCAAATACTTGCGCGAGCCCCAGTCGCCATACGGCCCGTTCCACATGTGGTAACCCGCCTTGGTCGACACCACCAACTCGTCCCGATGCTGCGATAAATCGGAGACCAGCATGCGACCGAAATTCGCTTCCGCCGATCCGGGAGGCGGCCCGTAGTTGTTAGCCAAATCGAAATGCGTGATGCCTCGATCGAAGGCTCCCAACACCAGAGCTCGCTGCGATTCGAAATCCCGGTTGTCTCCAAAATTCTGCCACAAGCCCAGCGATAGGCGAGAAAGCTTCAAGCCGCTGCGGCCACAGCGACGGTACAAATCCGCATTGGAGTATCTGTCTTCAGAGGGGCGATAAGTCATAGCTACCTCCCTTAGATCCCGGCCCCTTCCCTAGCAATCGCCAAAAGAAGATTCCCAGTCGGAACGTCTGATTCGCCCCCCCAAAAACAGGTAACGCGTCGCCTTTCAGCCAGACTCCCCCTAGTCGCCCGGCAACAGTTCCGCCAAGACCCGCAGCAGCTCCTTGGCATTGATCGGCTTCGAAACGTAGCGACTGAACCCAGCCTCCAAAATGCGGATCTTGTCCTCCGCCATCGCATAAGCGGTCTGAGCCACCACCAATACGTTCTGGTTGATAGCCCTCAAGCGCTTGATCGTTTCGAACCCATCGATCCCCGGCATCTTGATATCCAGCAGCACCAGGTCGAACGGACCTTCCTCCCGGTACATTCGTACCCCGTCCTCTCCCCGATCCGCCCAGAGCACCTCGAAGCGGGTCGGCTTCAAGATCGCCTCCAACAGCAAAAAGTTGTTCCTCTCGTCCTCGATCACTAAGATGCGTCCCGCCTGAGCCTTAACAAGCTTCTCCGGAAGCTCCCGTGCGTGGATCTCAGGCAACTTCCTTGGCTGCGACCGCTTGAGGACCGATACCGGAAACCGCACGCTGAACGTCGCCCCTTTTCCGTATTCGGATTCCACCGACAGGCTTCCGCCCAGCATATCGGCCAAACGCTTGGAGATCGCCAAGCCCAAGCCAACCCCACGCCTCGCCTGCACGTCGTCCTCCCTCAGCTTATAGAACTGGTCGAATATCGCCTGCTGAAACTCAGGCAGAATTCCCTTCCCCGTATCCTTAACAAAAATACAGAACGACTCGTCCTCGATCCTCGCGCCCAAAACGATCCGCCCCTGGTTGGTGAACTTGGCCGCATTCGTCAAAAGGTTGTCCAGCACCTGCCGCAATCTCTGATGGTCTGTCACCATCGCATAGCCTTGCCCGCTAAGAGCGTTCTCGCAGAGTAGCTCAACCCCGGGCTCGCGCGGCAAAACGCTATGGCTCGCATAAACAAGATTGATGAACTCGTCCCATAAAAACTCGCTCTCCTCCGCCGTCACCTGATTCGCCTCGATCAAGGAATAGTCGAGGATGTCGTCGATCAAGCGCAGCAGCGAATCGGAGTTTTCGATGATCAAGCCCATATAGTTCTCCACGTCCTCCTTGCTCACCTTCGTCTCCTTGAGCAAGGACGAGAAGCCAACCACCGCATTGAGCGGAGTGCGGATCTCATGCGACAAGTTCGCGAGGAAGGACGACTTCAGGCGATCCGACTCCTCCGCCTTTTCCTTCGCCTTCACCAGCTCCGAGGTGCGCTCCTGCACCTTATGCTCCAGCAGTTCTCTCGACTCCTGCAGCTCGTCGCGCTGTTTCTCGAGCTGGCTACGCTGCCCCTCCAGGGCGAGATTCTGCTCGTTTATCTTCTTGGTCCTGCTCTGCACCTTCTCCTCGAGCAAGCGCTGCGTCAGCTTAAGCTTCCGCTCCCTGTACCAGATAAACGAATACACGATCAAGCCAACCAGTAAAGCCACTAGCCCAAAGAACCAGGGAGTCATCCAAAACGGCGGCAAAATGCGCAAACGCAACGAAGCTCCGGTTTCGTTCCAGACCCCATCGTTATTCGAGGCCTTCACCCGAAAGACATAGGATCCGGGATTCAAGTTCGTATAATTCGCTTCCCGGCGCGTTCCCACCTCGTTCCAGTCGGAATCAAATCCCTCCAAAAAGTACGCGTACTGATTTTTTTGCGGCTGAATATAGTTTTGTGCCACGAAACTGATCGACAACACCTTCTGGTCGTGGGACAGCACCAGCTCGTCCAATTCCGAAATATGCTTTTGCAAGGAATCCGGGTCCTGCGGATCCACCTTAAGCGACTTAAAGAAAACCTGTACGTCCGTGATGAATACAGGAGGCGGAATCAAGTTTTCCCGAATCTCCGCAGGATCGAAAAACGTCAAGCCGCCCGTCTGCCCGAAATAGATATCCCCGTCCGGCGAGCGAGCCACCGAGTTGCGGAAGAAAGCATTGGTCATCAGGCCGTCCAACACTCCGTAGCTCTTGATCGTATCCGATTCCAGATCGATCCGCGCCAGTCCGCTGTCCATCCCTACCCAAATGTTGCCGTCGCGGTCTTGCGTCACGCAAAGGGCCTGATGGCTCGGCAAGCCGTCCTTCATCGTATAGGAACGAAAACGCTTCGTCTCGGGATCGAAGCGATTCAAGCCATTGCCCGTGCCTACCCAGATCTTGCCGGCCGCATCACGGTAGAGCGTATGGCAAAGCGCATTGGACAAGCTAAACGCATCGTCCTCCTCCGGAGTGTAGTTCGTAAAGCGCTTCGTCTTCGTATCCAAAACGGAAAGACCGATCGGCGTAGCGACGTATACCAAGCCCGAAGGATCGTAGAGGATGTCCGAAGGCCAGTCGTCCAAAAGGCTTAGCTTCGAATTGTACGGATCCGACTTGTAGCTTTCGAAAAGCCCAGTCTCTCGGTCGTACTTCGCGATGCCCGCCCCTTTCAGAGCGATCCAAAGGTTACCCTCCTCGTCTTCGGCGATCGCCCGCGGGTCGCCCCCCGGAATAGCCCCCTCCGTATCGGGATCGGACTCGTACTTGAGAAAAACCCGCCGCTCGCGATCGAAGCGCATCAGTCCCGCCGTAAACGTTCCTACCCAGATCTCGCCGCGCGAGTCTTCCATCAGTGAGTAGACCGCCCCCCTGCCGATCGAGCTCGCATCGTCGGGATCGTGCAGAAACTCGAACTCATGGGACCCGTCCGGAGCGAACACGTCGATCCCTCCGTTGTAGTAGCCGAGCCAAAGCCTGCCGTCCTTGGTCCACAAGACGCGCGACACCACCCGGGTCACTCCAGGGCGCTCCACCGCCTTCTCCAGGTAGTTGCGGTCGAACATCTTGTTGTTCGTGGAAACATGAACCCCGTACTTGGCCGAGCCCACCCAGACATTCGACTGCCGATCCATCGCCAAGCAACGAATGCTGCCCGAGGGCAAGGAATCCACCCGCTTGGACGACATGTAATCTTGGATACGCTGCTCGTTCCGCCTCATCAGCGTCAGCCCCCGCCCATGGCAAATCCAGATGCGGTCCTCGTCAGCCGCTTGCAGGAAGTGCACGCGGCGCTCGTTGGGATGCCGTACTGGCAACGGCCTCGCCTCCCCCGTTTTCGGATCCAGCACCACCACGCCCTGGTAGGCCGTGCCCAGCCAGATCTTCTCCGGATCGCTCACGTCGATCGAGTAGATGAAGTTACGCTTCGTTCCACCCTCCGTCTGAAA
Source organism: Pelagicoccus sp. SDUM812005 (assembly GCF_031127875.1). Taxonomy (GTDB): domain Bacteria; phylum Verrucomicrobiota; class Verrucomicrobiia; order Opitutales; family Opitutaceae; genus Pelagicoccus. The sequence goes on from NZ_JARXIA010000017.1 coordinate 93,083, forward strand.
CCCTTCCACATAGGCCCGCGTCTCCCGCGTCTTCGCATCAAAACGGTACACGGCGCTGTTGGAGCCGATCCAGATCCGGTCCAGCTCGTCGCAAGCCATCGACTTGATCACCCCGAAACTGGCCGAATTCATGGGCTCGAAACGATTCTCGAGCTCGTCGAAGCGATACAGGATCCCGCTTTCCGCCGAGGCGTACACGTTGCCCTCGCTATCCTGCACGATCGCGTTGCAGCGATTGTTCAGGTTGTTGTTCATATCCACCGGATTGAGCACGTAGTTCTCGAAAGCGTCCATCTCCGGCACGAAACGGCTTATCCCCATCTGCGTTCCGATCCAGAACCTGTGCTGCGCATCCACCAAAAACGACCAAACCACATCGTTGATCAAAGAGGTCGGCTCCTCCGCCTTGTTGCGGTAGGTATGCACCTCGTAGCCGTCGTAGCGCAAAGCCCCCCGGTTCGTGCCGAACCAAATGAAACCGGACGGCCCCTCCACGATGCGATGGATCTCTCCGCCCGAGCTCTCGAAGCGCTCCGTCAAGGCCTCGAAACGCAGGCGCGTCAGGTCGCGCTGGCCCAAAGCAACGCCAACGATAGCAACGAAAAACAGGGCAGCGAAAAACCCGCTCGGGGATGACTTGGGGCAATTCATTTCAAATTCGAGAGCCGAGCTCCGATCAAAGCGTAAAAAAAGGCGAGCCCCAAAAACTAGGGTAGATGAGGTCCTTTGCAAGCAAGCCCCTAAGCTTTAAACAGGGTTTTTAAGGGAAAAGGCCTCCCTCCGCCGCCCTTCCTGCGAGCATACCCGTATCTTCGCCCCGCCCCGCTCAAGCTGGACCTGCGGCAGCCGTTGATATCCATATACTAAGACAACTGTAGTCATGAGCGCCAGCCTCCTCATCATCGATCCGGATCCGGAAGCCATCGAAGCCTACCAAAAGGCTCTGGCTCCCAAGGCTTCCTCGTGGACCGCCCACTTCGCCACTTCCTCCGAGCAAGCCCTCTCCCTCGCCGAGAAAGTGGATCCCGACATCATCGTCTCCGCCCTTTGCCTCGAGCAAGGACAAGGCCTCAAGCTCCTCTCCCAAGCCATCGACGCCGCTCCGCTCGCCCACGCCTTCATCGCCGCCACCGAGACGGAACGCCCCCAACTAGCCGCCGCCTTCGAAGGCGGATGCCGCTACCTGCCCCGTCCTTGCCCCGCCGATCGCCTCCTACTGGAATTCCAGCGCTGCCTCGCGGTCGACTCCTGGCTCGACAATCCCGTCGTCAAGGAGGTCGTCGCCAGCCGGGCCGACTTCCAAAGCCTCCCCTCCCACCACCACCGCATCGTCACCGCCCTCAACTCCCCCGACTGCTCCGTCGACGACGTCGCGGAAGCCATCGCCAACGACCTCTCCCTCACCGCCAAGCTGCTCGAAACCGTCAACTCCTCCTTCTACGGATTCGGCCAAAACGTTTCCGACACCAAGCAAGCGATCTCCATCCTAGGCCTCTCCTGCGTTCGGGACCTCGTCCTCGCCGCCCACCTCTTCACCCAAGTCGGGCAAGACCCCGAGCATCTCACCCTCGTCAAAGAGATCTGGCACCACAGCATCTCCGTTGCCGGAGCCGCCCGTCGCATCAGCCTCCACGAAACCAAAAGCCAGCAAGCCGCCGCCGAAGCCTACTCCGCTGGACTCCTCCACGATATCGGAAAACTGGTCCTGCTGGGCGTCGTTCCCGACCGCTACATCGAAGCCCAGCGCCTCTCCCGCGAGGAATCCCACTCCCCCTGGCAAGCCGAGTTCAAGCTCATCGGCTGCGACCACGCCGAAGCCGGCGGCTACCTCCTCTCCCGCTGGGGATTGCCGGAAAGCCTCTGCGAAGCCGTGGCCCTGCACCACCGGCCAGCCAATAGCTGCCAGGAAACCTTCTCCACCCTCGCCGCCGTACACGCTGCCAACGCCATCGTGCGCAAGCGACGCAATCCCAAGCACGCCGACGCCATCCCCATCACCAACTTCCTCGTCGAAATTGGAAAAGCGGAACAATGGGCCGACTGGGAAGCCATCGCCATCGGACAAACCCCGCCGTCCCAAAACAAAGCGAAGCTCAAGCCCAAGCTGGCGAAGAAGCCGGACGAAGCGCCGCGTCCCCAAATAACCACTACCGCCGTCGCCCACCAGGCCCTCTCCCAACGCATGGAAGAGGAAGACATAAAACGCAACGGGCCCAGCCCCGAGCCTCGGGAACGCCACACCAACGCTACCCTCGCCTTCGCCGCCGGCATCATCTGCTGCCTCTGCTGCATCTACTTCCTCACTTCCATCAAAGACGCCCCCGCCCAATCACACGCCTCCCTTCCCGACACCGGCGAAAGCAAAGCCGTAGGCATCGAATCCCGGGAGGATATCCTCAAAGAAATTCTCGAATCCAAGCCCAAGCCGCCCCCTAGCGCCCCGGAAGTCGCTGCCACCCCTCCCGATCCGGAACCCGCACCGCCACCGCCGCCGCCACCGCCACCTCCCCCTTTCCCCGAGATCCAACTCGGAGCCATCTTCCAGCGCAGCACCGGAGCCAAGGCCCAAGTAAACGGCCGCATCGTCGGCGTCGGCGATACCATAGGCGAAGCGAAGATCGTATCCATCGACCGCATCAGCATCGACGTCGAACACTACCAACGCGTCCGCACCTTCACCCTCGACTAAGCTCCGCCGCCAAGGCAGCCGCCTGCCCTACTGCAGCAGCTTCAAGGCTGCCGCATTTTCGTACTCCTTCGCCAAGTCCAAGGCCGTCACCCCATGGGACGAAACCACGCTGACGTCCACTCCCGCCTCCAGCAACAAGCTCAAAACCTCCTCGCCGCCACTGGCCGCCGCCTCGTGCAACGGCGTGCCGCCCGCCTCGCTCAAGGCATTCACATCCGCGCCCGACTCTATCAGCGCTCGCACCGAGCTCGCCTGATTCTTAGCCGCCGCCAAGTGCAGCGCCGTCCAGCCCTGCTTGTCGCGAGCCCCCAAATCGACCCCCGCCTCAGCCAAGGCCCGACACAGTTCCGGCAAATTCCGGGTCACCGCCAAATGGGCAGTGGTCTGACCACTCTTCGTCTTCGCATTCGGATCAGCCCCTTCCTGCAAGAGAAACAAGGCAATCTCGCTCTTCTTGCGCATGACCGCCTGCTGCAGTAGAGTCATACCGCCTCGCCCCGGCGTATTCAATAACTGGGGATCGCGATGCAAATGCACCCTGACATCCTGCAAGTCATCCCGAGCGATCGCCTCCTCAATCGTCTTGTACGTTACGATGTTCGGAAAATCGGATACAATGCCCGTCTGCGGAAAATCGATACCCGCCGTCCAGGCGATCGCATTCAATACCAGTTTCCGAAAATCCGCGTCGTTCCAATTGTGGTGAAAGTGCCCGCCCGTAAACCCAAAGCCGCGCTGCCCCTGCTCGCCAATGCGACGCCAAGCCAAATGCTGCAGCTCGCCCGCCTCCAAGGCAGCCCGCACCGCCGCGTTTCCGGAACGCGCCCCATCCTCGCCCAAACTCTCCAGCGGCGGCAAGCCCGACAGGATCGGCTCGAAATCCCCGTCCTCCCGAAAGCGCATGTGGTAGTACCACTCGTCCTTGATCTCGATGGGCGACACCCCCGCTGCGATTTTCTCCGCAGCCAACCGTGAATCCTTCAGCTCCCAGATCGGATTCACCGACCAGTTCAAATCGAAGTATCCCCCGATCGCCTCGCTCATGAAATCTGCCAACTCTTCCGACTCTGGCTCCAAAGCGTAGTGCAAGAACGAATACCCGACCCCGCGATCTCGGAGCTCGCGCAACGCCTCAACCTTCCCCTCGGCCAAATGCTTCGCTCCGCCATCACAGTAGATCACCACCGCGTCCACGCCCTCGAAGGCCCCCTCCCATTCCGGCCAACCTCGATACACGGCGGCCTCCACCGCCAATCCGCTCCCATTCAAGGCATCCGCCAAAAGCTCGCAGCCCGCCGGGAACTCGTGCTCGTTCCAACCATGACTAGGCTCCCCCGCCAAAAACAAGACCCGAGCCTTCTCCGGAGCTGCACAAACGGAGCCAACCAAACCCATCGCCAAAAGAAAACAGACGCATCGTCTCATAAGCTCAAACCCTGCCGCCTCAACCCACTCAGGTCCACCGAAAACCTTCTCCTCAGCTTTCCCGTTCCAGAATCCAATCGCCGAGCAACTCCAAAGTCTCCACGTCAAAAGTCTCCTCGATGCGGCCATACTCCTCCACGCTTCCCGTATCGCAATTTTGGAACAAGTGGTTCAACCCCGGTCGAATCAACACCAACGCATCCGCATTCCCCGTGCACTCGAAAGACTCTCTTACAACCGCCGCATTCACCTCCGCCGCCACTTGCACGTCCTTCTCACCGAAGAGAGCTAAGGTAGGCAGGGTTAAGCGATCCAGATACACTCTAGGATCGATGTTCATGAGCGATCGAAACCATTTTGTGGATACAACCTGCAACGAATTCTCGATCACCGCATCAGTAAAACCCAAGGACTCCAAAACGCCTTCTCCGTAGCCAGCCCGAACTTCTTCGCTCCGTTTCCGCAAAGCCGCCACGAGCTCCTCCCGCGAAAGCGCACGGTTCTTGATCAGTTCCATATCGCCCTGCGAATCCCTTTCCAACCGCTGGACCAACTCCTCCTCAACCCCCTTCAGACGCAGGCCGGCCCTAGACTGCCTCAACAGCAAACGATCGAGCGGCTCCCCCGGAGGAGCAAGCAAAACGAGAAAGTCCAACTGCGGCTCACGCGCCGCCACCATCGGCCCCACCAATCCTCCTTCGCTGTGCCCGATCAAGCCCAAGGCATCCACATCCACCTCCCCAAGCGTCTCCAAAAAACGGATCGCCGCAATCGCGTCGTTCGCGAAACTGGCAGTCTCCGAATCCATCAAATCCCCCTCCGAGCCACCGACCCCACGATCGTCGTAGCGCAGCGATGCAACACCGCGCCGGGCCAAAGCGTCCGCGATCACCGCGAAGGGTTTATGCCCCATCAGGCTTTCGTCGCGATCCTGAGGCCCCGATCCGCTTACGAAAAGCACCGTTGGAAACGGCCCCTCGCCAGCCGGGCGCGCAAAGGTTCCCGCAAAATTCAACCCGTCTACCTCGTTGCGAAACCGAACCTCTCGCTCCTCGTAAGGAAAAGGCCCGCGCGGCTCCTGCGGACGTCGCAGAGCCGCGGGCTCCGCAAGCCTGCGAAACACCAACGGCAACTCCTGCCCACCTTGAACCCAATGCCCCACGAGCTGACTGCCATCCTCGCTCAAAGCCCCTTCGAACGAACCACCGACACGATCGATGCGATACGCAAAAGCACCCGCCTCGAAGCTTACCGAATTTAAAGGCAGCCCGTTCGCGCCTTGGTCTAGACTGTCCATCTCGCCCGCAAGCCCACCGCCTTCCTCAGCTCGAACATGCAACGCTAAACGCAGTATCATCGGGCCAGCCTTCAGCTCGCCCAACCACTCGCCCACAACCCCTACTCCGGGTATCCCTTTTCCGGATACCGAATCTGGTCCAGCCTCAGCCCCCGCAAAGTTCAACTCGAACTTCAGTTGCTGCCCCCCCTGAATAAAGTCACCGCTTATCCGCTGCGTCTCCGCCTCGTACAAGCCTTTAAACCGAGGCGTCCCTGGAACTCCCTCCATCGCGAAGCCGATCTCAACCTCGCCAACCTCCACCTTCGCCAAGACATATCCCCGCAGTCCTTGGGCTGGGATATCGATCGTTCCCGACCAGACGCCCTCCTCGCTGCAATCCAAGCTAACCTCTATCGCCAGTCCGCTTCCAGGAACCTTCAGTTCACCCTTCCAAAGGCCCACCGGCGGAGAGGCAGGAAGCAAGGTTGCAGCGCACAAGGCCGTCAACAACAGGCCACATCGTAAAGCAATCGGTAACAATTTCATGGAGCTACTCTAGCGCCCACATGTTACCTCCATGTTACCCTACCGATAAAAACAGGTTCATCACTTCAAGCAGTCGAATTCGATTTTTTCGGTCGAACCGTCGCAGTGCGAGACGAAGATCAAAGAGCGAAGGCTGCTTGCGACGCGCCGCAAGTCCCTGACTCCATCTCCTCCAACACGACGCGGCGCGAGAGCCAGCCCAACAGCAAATCCCGCTCGATTTGATGGTGGGACGCTAAATAAACAAGCCACGCCCTATGTCCCTCAGCCTTCCCGGTAAAAGCTCGCCAAGGCGTCCCTCGCCTGGGCCGCGACCGACTCCGTCAACTGCTGCATCAGCTTCGCATGCTCCGGATCAGCCGGCTCACTCAAGGAGAGCTCCTGCCCCTCGATCGCCCGACGGTCTCCCTGCAGCACATCCCACTGCGCCGCCCAAACGCTACGCCCCGGAAGCTCCCGATTGAAAACCGCGTCCCAGCCGGACCCTTCGAAAACGAGCACCCGGGCCGGACAGAAAAGATCGAACGTCTTCTCCCGCTTGAAAACCTTGGCCTTCACCTCGACCGACTCCGCCTCCGAATTCTGTACCGGCATAGTCAATACGCGCCGAAACGACCGCTCCCCTACTTCCGCTTCGCTGCGGCTCACCGAAACCTCTCCAATGCTCAACTCCAGATACTGGACCGCCTCCCGCTCTCCCAGCTCCGAACTGGGCACGAAGGCCACGAAGCGATGCGGCGGATGCCGCTCCAGCTCCTCCACCAAAGCAGCCATCATACGCTCTGGGTTCAAGCTATGCCCCTGAGCCGTCACCCCGTCGATCCCCACCAACAAGGTTCCGGCCCGCCGCGCCTCGTCCGCCTTTCGCAAAACATCGGCCCGCTGCCCGACGAATCGAGTCGCCGCCAAATAATGCTCATGCGCCTCTCGGGCATCGTAAAGATCGCCGCTTTCCATTAAAGCATCCGCAAACTGGATACGCCCTTTCCCCGCCTCGGAGCGAGCCGACTCGATTTCCGCATGGTAGTAGACGATCTCGATTCCCCGCTTCCCTGCAAACGGCGTCAAGGCCGCCCGCGACGACAAGCCTTGCAGCACCTCGTAGGCCGACAGAACCCGCTCCCAGCGAAACGGGTCGCTCCCGTCCTCCTGCGCTTGCCGGGCCCGCCCCAGCCACTCCGCCCGAGCCTGCGGATAGGCCCGCAAGAAAATCTCAGCCGCCTTCTCGTTGTCCGGCTTGCGAGCCAAGCGATCCGCCGAAACCCGAGCAGCCTCCGCGAAGTCGCCTTGCCGAAAAGCGGACTCCCCCGTTTCGCAACCGGCAAGCGCCAACAGCCCACAGAGCAGGGCGATAGAAAGACAGAGGTACTTGGAAAATTCAGTCGTTGGAAACTTCATGAAGGCACTCGGGTAAAAACGAACCTGGCCAAGCTAGGCTTCCCGCTGAGACGCAGCAAGCCGCCATCCTATTCATTCTTCGCCCCCTTCCCCTACCATCAATTTAGAGGGTAGTCCCCCGGCCCTCATGAGCTGGACAAATACAGGCTCCCTATCTTACTTATAATGCGCATTAGTTAATGCCCCCTAAAAACCCCCGAAGGACGAAGATGGCTCCGCCGTCTTCGAAAACGCCACCCCATGCGCCTTTACCTAGCCCCCCTAATCGCCAGCCAGGCCCTCTGCCTGCCCCTATTCGCCCAGCTACCGGACGAATCCTTCCGCAACTTCGCCCAAGAGTACTGCATCGACTGCCACAACCCGGACAAGAAGAAAGGCAAGTTCGACCTCCTCCCCCTCCTCGAAGCAGACTCCTCCCAACACTACGGCAAGTGGGAAGAAATCCTTTGGATGCTCGAAGACCGCGACATGCCGCCGGAAGACGAAGCAGGCGAAGCCCCGCTCAAGCGCCCTAGCGAAGCCGAATACCAACGCTTCACCACCTTCCTCGCCGACGCCCTCGACAGCATGGAGCCGCCGCTGGCCGATACCGAAGACAAGGACTTCATCGCCCAGAACTGCGTCAGCTGCCACAACGCCGACGACAAGGAAGCCGGCCTCGTCCTCGAAAACGTCACCCTCGACGACCCCACCCACGACCCGGAGCTCTTCGAGCACATCGTCCGACGCCTCGACGCCCGCCAAATGCCGCCCGCCGACCGCAAGCGCCCCAGCGAAGAAAGCTACCAGGAAGTCCTCGCCCACCTCGTCGGCGCCCTCGACGCCCAAGCCGCTGCCCACCCGCAGCCGGGCCGCACCGACACCTTCCGCCGCCTCAACCGCACCGAATACCAAAACGCCATCCGCGACCTGCTCGCCGTCGAAATCGACGCCGCCAGCCTCCTCCCCAAAGACGAATCCAGCCACGGCTTCGACAACGTCACCGTCGGAAACCTCTCCCCCACCCTGCTCGACCGCTACATCACGGCCGCCCAAAAGATCACCCGCCTCGCCATCGGTACCCCCAACGACCACGTACAAGGCCACGTCCACCGCGTCCCCGCCGACCTCACCCAAGAACGCCACATCGAAGGCCTCCCCCTCGGCACCCGCGGCGGCGCCCTCATCCCTTACACATTCCCCCAAGACGGCGAATACGAAATCACCGTCCGCCTCACCCGCGACCGCAACGAACACGTCGAAGGCCTGCGCGGAGAACACCAGCTCGACATCCTGCTCGACCGCGACCTCCTGCAAAGCTTCACCGTCAAAAGACCGGACAACGGCCGCCGCGACCACTCCCTCGTCGACGAACACCTAAAAGTGCGTGCCTTCATCCCCGCCGGCCCCCGCGACCTCGGCGTCACCTTCGTGCAGGAATCCTACTCCCTGCTCGAAAACAAGCGAAAGCCCCACCAGTCCCACTTCAACCTCCACCGCCACCCCCGGCTCGCTCCCGCCGTGTATTCAGTTTCCATTACCGGCCCCTACCAAGGCCAAGGCGCCGCCAATACGCCAAGCCGCCAAAAAATATTCACCCGCCTCCCCACCGGACCGCAGGACGAGGAAGCCGCCGCCAAGGAAATACTCTCCACCCTCATGAAACGGGCCTACCGCCGCCCCATCGCCGAGCAAGACCTCCAGAAGCCCCTCGCCTTCTACCGCGAAGCCGCCGTAGACGCCGGATTCGAAGCCGGCATCGAGATGGCCCTCAACTCCATCCTCGTCAGCCCCGAATTCCTCTTCCGCATCGAGCGCGACCCCCAAAATCCCCCCGCCGACGGAGCCTACCCCATCAGCCAGCTCGAGCTCGCCTCCCGCATCTCCTTCTTTCTCTGGAGCTCCATCCCCGACGACGAACTGCTCGACCACGCTATCGCCGGACGCCTACGCGATCCCAACGTATTGAACGCGCAAATACGCCGCATGCTGGCCGACCCGCGTTCCCGAAGCCTCGCCAACAACTTCGCCAGCCAGTGGCTCTACCTCCGAAACCTTGAATCCTTCACCCCGGACCTTCGCCTGTATCCAGACTTCGACGACAACCTCCGCCAAGCCTTCCGCACCGAAACGGAACGCTTCGTCGAAAGCGTCATCCAAGAAGACCGTCCCATCGTCGACCTCCTCAAGTCCGACTACACCTACCTCAACGAGCGCCTCGCCAAACACTACGGCATCCCCCACATCTTCGGCAGCCGCTTCCGCCGGGTCCAACTCCAGCCCGAGCACCACCGCGGCGGCATCCTTCGCCACGGCAGCATCCTCGCCGTCACCTCCTACGCCACCCGCACCTCCCCCACCATCCGCGGAAACTGGATCCTCGAAAACATCATCGGCACCCCGCCGCCACCGCCGCCACCCGACATCCCCGACCTCGAGGACAACACCGTCAACTTCGAGCTCCCCATGCGCGAGCGCCTCGCCGAACACCGAGCCAACCCCCAGTGCGCCAGCTGCCACGATGTCATGGACCCCGTCGGATTCGTGCTCGAAAGCTACGACGCCGTCGGACGCTGGCGCGACTTCGAAAACGGCCGCCCCATCGACGCCTCCGGCGGCCTGCCCGACGGACAGATAGCCAACGGCATCGCCGACCTCGAAGACGGCCTGCTCCAGCGCCCCGACCTCTTCGCCCGCACCCTCAGCGAAAAGCTGCTCACCTTCGCCCTCGGCCGCGGCGTCGAAGCCTTCGACGCCCCCGCCATCCGCCAAGTCGTGCGCGAGGCCGCCCAAGACGACTACCGCTTCTCCTCCCTCGTCCTCGGCATCGTAAACAGCACCCCCTTCCAAATGCGATCCACCCACGACCACTACCTTTCTGCTAAAGACTGAACTCACCCACTCCCCCAAGCCCACAAAACCAACCCCCCGAGCGCTCGCCCTATGAAATTCTTCACCAAGAAATCCATCCCCCGCAGAACCTTCCTCAAAGGCGTCGGCGCCTCCTTCGCCCTGCCCCTGCTCGACGCCATGGTCCCCGCCGCCAGCGTCTTCGGCAAGACCCGCGCCCTCACCCAGCCCGTCAAACGCCTCGGCTACGTCTACATGCCCATGGGCTGCGACATCACCCGCTGGACCCCCGGCAGCGAAAGCAACCTCGACACCCTCTCCCCCATCCTCGAGTCGCTCGCCAACGTGAAGGACCAAATCAGCGTCCTCACCAACATGGAGCTCAAGCCGGCCTACCCCGGCTCCCACGCCACCTCCAACTCCGCCTTCCTCTCCGCCGCCCGAGCCAAGGTCACCGAAAGCACCGACTACTACCTCGGCACCACCGCCGACCAAGTCGCCGCCAAACACATCGGCCAATCCACCCAGCTCCCCTCCCTCGAGCTCGCCATGGACCTGCTCCAGACCGTCGGCCAATGCGACAACGGCTACGCCTGCGTCTACCAAAACAACCTCTCCTGGTCCTCCCCCACCACCCCGCTTCCCGCCGAAGCCCACCCACGCCTCGTCTTCGAAAACCTCTTCGGCGAAGGCGGCAGCCCCGAACAACGCCGCGCCGCCCTCAAGAAACGGGCCAGCCTGCTCGACTCCGTAGCCGACGACATCCGCCGCCTCAAACGCGACCTCGGCGCCCAGGACAGAGACAAAGTCACCGAATACCTCGACTCCATCCGCGAAGTCGAACGCCGTATCCAAAAAGCGGAGTCGGATACCCAGGAAAACCCGCTGCCCGACCTCGACCGCCCCACCGGCGTGCCCGCAGCCTACGCCGATCACGCCCGCCTCATGTTCGACCTCCAACTGCTCGCCTACCAAGGCGACATCACCCGCATCTCCACCTTCCAGCTCGCCCGCGAAACCAGCAACCGCGCCTATCCGGAAATCGGAGTCTCCGATCCCCACCACCCCCTCTCCCACCACGGAGGCAACGCCGACAAGATCGCCCGCATGGCCAAGATCAACGCCTTCCACGTCTCCCTCTTCGCCGAATACCTCGAAAAGCTCAAAGCCACCCCCGAAGGCGACAGCAACCTGCTCGACAACTCCCTCATCCTCTACGGCAGCGGCATGGGAAACCCCAACAACCACGACCATACCAACCTCCCCACCATCGTCGCCGGCGGAGCCGCCGCAGGCATGCAAGGCAACCGCCACATCCGCTACGACAAGCCCACCCCGCTGGCCAACCTCCATCTCACCCTCCTCGACAAAGTCGGCGTCCCCATCGAATCCTTCGGCGACTCCGACGGCATGATCTCCGAACTCTTCCAACCCGTCACCCTGTAGGACCGGCGCTCGCGCCGCCCGACGAAACCACTCACCCCCCATGCCCAAGAGACGCCTTGCCCCACTGGCCGCCCTCCTCCTCTGCCTCAGCCCCCTGGCCGAGACAGCCCCCACCACGCTCCCCGACCTCGCCGAAGCCAACGACACCGCCGCCCTCGCCTCCCTTCTCACCAGCGAGACCAACCTCGACGCCGCCCAAGTCGACGGCATGACCGCCCTGCACTGGGCCTGCTACCACGACAACACCCCCGCCGCCCTCGCCCTCCTGGAGGCCGGTGCCCATCCGTCACCAAAAACCCGATACGGAATCACGCCCATCTCCATTGCCTGCCAGAACGGAAACAGCCAGATCCTCAAGGAGCTCCTCCAACGAGGGGCCGACCCCAACACCACCCTAAACGGCGGCGAAACCCTCCTCATGACCGCCGCCCGCGTCGGCAAGATCGAGTCCGTGCAAGCCCTTCTCAAGGCAGGAGCGACCATTGAAGCCACCGAACGCAATGGACAAACCGCCCTCATGTGGGCAGCCGATGAGGGCCACGTCGACGTCGTCAAACTCCTCATCGAATCCGGAGCCGACATGAACCGGTCCTTAAACTCCGGATACACCCCCTTCTTCTTCGCCGTACGCCAAGGCCACCGCGACCTCGTCAAGCTCTTCCTCGACCTCGGGGCCGACGTCAACGCCGCCATGCAAATCGAGAGATCCCGTGGCAAGCTGGCCAAGAGCAACACTAGCCCGCTTATCCTCGCCATGGAAAACGGCCATTTCGACCTCGCCCTCGACCTGCTCGAACGCGGAGCCGATCCCAACGACATGCGCACCGGGCTCAGCCCCCTGCACACCATGGTCCGCGTCCGCAAACCGGACCGCGGCGAAGGCATCGACGGCGAACCGCCTCCCCTCGTCACCGGCTCCGTCGATAGCCTCACCCTCGTCCGCGCCCTCGTCGAAAAAGGGGCCGACGTAAACGCCCGCCTCACCACCGGCCGCAAAGCCAACGGCGCCCGCTTCAGCATGATCGGCTGCACCCCCTTCCTGCTCGCCGCCGACACCGCCGACCTCCCCTACATGAAGCTGCTCATCGAGCTCGGGGCCGACTACTCCATCCCCAACGAAGACGGCACCACCTCCCTCATGGTCGCCGCCGGCGTCGGCAGCCAAGCCCCCGAAGAAGAAGCTGGCACCCCCGACGAATGCCTCGAAGCCGTCAAGTTCCTCGTCTCCCTCGGAGCCAAGCTCGACACCGTCGCCTCCAACGGCGACACCGCCATGCACGGCGCAGCCTACAAAAACGCGCCCCAAGTCATCGCCTACCTCGACGAACAAGGTGCCGATATCCAAATTTGGAATACAAAGAACGAAAACGGCTGGACCCCGCTATTCATCGCCGAAGGCTACCGTCCCGGAAACTTCAAGCCCGACTTCGCCACCATCGACGCCATCAAAGCCGTCATGCAAAAGCGCGGCGTCCCCATCCCCGAAGGCGGCCGCCCCATCCACGTCAACTACGCCCCGTAATCCCGTAGCGCGGAGCTTCAGCCCGCGACCCTAATGCAGGATCAATACCACCCCATGCCCCGCCTCCCCCTCATCCTCCTCTCCCTCCTCGCCACCCTCGCCCAGGCCGAGCCCGCAACCCTCGAATACGCCCGCGTCGACGACACCCCGCTCCAACTCGACCTTCACCTCCCCGAGCAACGAGACGCTCCCGCCCTCATCGTCTGGATACACGGTGGAGCTTGGCGGGCCGGCAGTAGAAAAAGAGTACCCATAAATCCACTACTCGAAAAAGGCTGGGCCATCGCCAGCGTCGACTACCGCCTTTCGCCCCAAGCCAAATTCCCCGCCCAGATCCACGACATCAAAGCCGCCATCCGCTACCTGCGAGCCAACCCGGAGAATCTCCCCTACGACGCCACCCGCATCGTAGTCGCCGGCGAATCCGCCGGAGGCCACCTCGCCGCCCTCGTCGGCGTCACCAACCACCACCCCCAGCTCGAAGGAAAGGTCGGCCACCACCTCCAGCAAAGCTCCGAGGTCCAAGCCATCGTCAGCCTCTTCGGAGCCAGCAACCTCACTACCATCCTCAAGCAATCCACGCCCCACGGCCTCAAGGTCCGAGTCCCAGCCCTCGATCTCTTCCTCGGCGCCCAGCCTCAAGACGACCCGCAAACCGCCCAGCTCGCCAGCCCCGTATTCCACATCGACACCCAAGATCCGCCCCTTCTCCTCGTCCACGGCGACCAGGATCCCCAAATGCCCATCAACCAATCCCACGAGCTGCAAGGCCAGTACGAAGCCCACCACCTCCCCTGCGAATTCAAAGTTCTCCACGGAGCCGCCCACGGCGGAGCGCCCTTCTACACAGAAGAACGTATCAACCACATCGATACGTTTCTCCGAGCGCAATTCCAAGGTCGTCCTTAGGCCCTCGAGACCCAGCCGCCCCGCGAGCGGCCGAGTCAAAGCTACCAGAATTTCCGGAAAGCTTCCCTTGCCAGAAACCTTACCGCGTCGCTCAATCCTACTGGTAGGCATCCCCCGACCTTCCACCGACCCGTGCCTCCCATCAAAGCTACGCGCCCCATGATTCGTTACCTCGTTCCCATTATCCTGCTCGCGGCTTCCGCCGTCGCCGCCGAACGCCCCAATATCCTCATCGTGCTCGCCGACGATCTCGGCTACTCCGACCTCGGCTGCTACGGAGGCGAGATCCAAACTCCAAACCTCGATGCCCTCGCCCAAAACGGCCTGCGCTACACGAACTTCTACAACACCGGCCGCTGCTGGCCCTCCCGCGCCTCCCTGATGACCGGCTACTACGCCCCCCAAGTCGGCATGGACCCAAGGCAAGGCAAAGAATGGCCGAGCTGGACCCAGCTCCTGCCCCAGCGACTCCGCCAAGCCGGCTACCGCAACTACCTCAGCGGCAAATGGCACCTGCGCCACCTCGCCTCCCATCCCGCCAACGCCTGGGACCGCTCCTACCAGCTCGCCGACCACAACCGCTTCTTCAGCCCCGAAAAACACTACCTCGACTCCGAGCAACTTCCCCCCGTAGCCCGCGACGAAGGCCGCTACGCCACCATCGACACCGCCCAGTACGCCATCGACTTCCTCCAGGAACACCAGCGCGATCACGCCGACTCCCCCTTCCTGCTCTACCTCGCCTTCACCGCCCCCCACTTCCCCCTCCACGCCAAGCCGGAAGACATCGCCAAATACAAAGGCCGCTACGACCAAGGTTGGGACCAGCTTCGCCACGAGCGACTGGAGCGACTGCAAGCCCAAGGCATCTACCAAGGTCCGCTCGCCCAGCGACAAGAAAACGTGGTTCCCCACTGGAGCCTCAACCAAAGCGAACTCGAAACCCAAATCGATCCCGCCGAACTTCGCACCGCTCCCGCCTGGGACAGCCTCACTCCCGCTCAAAAAGCCTTCCAAGCCTCCAAAATGGAAGTCCACGCCGCCATGGTGGACCGACTCGACCAAGAACTCGGCCGCGTCATCGACCAGCTCAAGGCCGCCGGCCAATTCGAAAACACCCTCATCCTCTTCCTCTCCGACAACGGAGCCACCGCCGAGCAAATCAACCGCGGCGACCGCCATGTCCTCGGCGCCGTGTCCGGCAGCGCCGACTCCTACCTCGCCCTCGGCCCCGGCTGGTCCACCGCCGCCAACACGCCCTTATCCCTCCACAAGCACTGGAACCATGAAGGCGGCATCTCCAGCCCGCTGATCGTTCATTGGCCCGCCGACCTCGACGCCCCCGGCCAACTCCGCCACACCCCCACCCACATCGTCGACATCGTCCCTACCCTCCTGGAAGCCAGCGGACTCGACACCCCCGGGCCCAAATTCGACAAGCCCCTCCCCGCCTCCCACCAAGCTCCGCCCTTCCCCGGGCTCAGCCTGCAGCCCACCTTCCCCGCCGATCCCGAATGGGAAGCCCGAGGACTCTATTTCCAGCACTCCGGAAACAAGGCTTACCGCCTCGGCGATTGGAAAGCCGTCATGCGCCGCGACAACGCAAACCACTGGGAACTCTACAACCTAGCCCTCGACCGAGCCGAACGTAATGACCTTTCCACTACACACCCTCAAAAGCTATCCCAACTCGTCGCCCTCTGGGAAAAGGCCGACCTCCAGTACCGCATCGACGCCAGCCGCTAGCAGCCCTTTTCACGCGCAAAAGCTCGCCACCAGCCCGCCGCAATCCATATAACATTCATGGAACGCGCCCCCTTCCAAAAACGATACTCATAGTCGAATTTTGGATACGAAATAAACATAGCCAGAAACCCTAAGTTCCCCGTAAAGTCGGGCCCCTCCCGACCGATCTAGGCACTGCCTTGCGAAATCCGCAGCGGCAAATTCAAAAAGATGTCTACTATGGGAACTCAGCTAAGAAGAGTCGCGCTCGCGGCTATTCTCTTAACTCTGGCTTCTCTCACACGCTTGGTTGCAGGTACCTTCCACTCAACAGACGGATCCGTCTACGAGGGCACCATCGACTACGCGAACGAGAAAGAAGTCACCTTCAAAACCAGTGATGGCGCCTTCGCCACCGCTGCTATCGCCGAGCTCGCTCCCGAGAGCGCTTCCGCAGTCCAAGCGTGGATGGAAGCCAATCCGGACTTGAGCGGCGTCTACTCGGTCTGGGACCAAAAGCCCAGCGTGGTGCGCAGCCGCGTCGCAGTGACTCCACCGCAACTCAGCTCCCCGGGATTCAAGGGGCTCGTCAGCTTGCAGGTCATCTTGGACGAAAGCGGCAAGGTCAGCCGCGCCGCCGTCTCCAAGTCCACCCACGAAGCGCTCGAGGAAGCCGCCATCGACGCCATGCGCAAATGGTCGTTCAAGCCCGCCCAAGTCGCCGGCAAGAACGTCAAAGCTCGCATCGCGATCAGCTTCAAGTTCGAGGCCTAGACCGTCCATCAGATCCATTGGAAAACGAAAAAGAGGAGAGCTCCCACGAGCTCTCCTCTTTCAATTTCCATCCGCCACCTTCGCATCCCCCTCCGATCCCCCGCGCGAAAAAGATATCAACGTTGATAAGAAAACTGCGCCCCCTACCGAAGCCGACCTCCCTGCGGTCCCCTCAATCGATTTCCAAGTCCGCGATCCGCCAGCGCTTCTTCTTGTAGACAACCCGCGCCTTGAACTCCGCCGTCACGCCGGAAAGCGTTTCGATACCGCCCTCCAGCTTGACGCTCGTCCCCAGGAAGCCGCGCTGGATTTCGTAGCCATAGAGGTCGCTTGAAATGGATACGTAGCCCGAGAGCAACTCGTGCTGGCGACGATACAGCAGCCGCGTATCGTACTCCGCCCTACGCTCGTTCACATCGAAGGCTTCCAGCAAACCCGCCCCGCGCCGCGCGTTGTTCTCGGCCCCCGCTTGCATGAAATGGTCCAGCGCGTTGATCGCCTCGCTAACCGCCTCCGACTCGAAGTCGCCATAGGAAGGAAATGGAAACAACGAAAGAAGCAGACCGAGCAAAGAAAGGCGAAACGTGCGAATAAGGCTCATGGCGGCGTGGGTGGAAGAACGATGCGCTCGCCGGACGCGAAACGCTAAAAACGAGTAAAGCGCCGATCCCCCTGCGAGCCTAGCCCAAAGCACCCCCTTCAGGTTTTCCCCCAAACAATCCGCCAAGCCCCCACCGCCCCCGCCAAAGCCCAGTGGTCTGACCACTGTTCCAAAAATGACCCGTAGAAGTCCCGGCTCCCTCCTTAGGAACTGCTAAAGCCTATTGCCTCCTCTAATACTTACCATTTTGTATTTTATTCACTGTATTAGCAAGCCGCCCGGTTCAGAGTGGACCCATGGTTACAGATCTGTCCCCCACCACGCTGCCGCAGCTCATCCAAGGCGGCATGGGCATCGCTATTTCAAGCTGGAAACTCGCCCGAGCAGTCGCCAGCCGCGGTCAATTGGGAGTCGTTTCCGGCACCGCTATCGATCGCGTCGTCGCCTGCCGCCTGCAGGAAGGCGACCAAGGCGGCTCCATCCGAAAAGCCGCGGAAACGTTTCCCGACCAAGGCCTCGCCACCCGCGTGCTCCAGCGCTGGTTCAAGCCGAACGGCCTCGACCGCCCCGGCACCTACCAGCCGGTCCCCCTCTTCAGCGTCAACCCTCCCAAGGCCCTTCTCGAGCTGGCCACTTTCGCCTCCTTCTGCGAGGTCTGGCTGGCCAAGCGCAAAGCCACCGGCCCCATCGGCATCAACTTGCTCGAGAAAATCCAAGCCCCCACTCTCCCCATCCTGTACGGGGCCCTGCTTGCCGGCGTGGATACCGTGCTCATGGGAGCCGGAATCCCACGCGAAATCCCCGGCCTGCTCGATCGACTCTGCCAACACGAAGCCTGCTCCTTGCGCCTCAACGTTGAGAACGGAGCGGACGTAGAAATCCCTTTCGACCCTCGAATCGTCCAGGCTGAACTCGCGCCCCTCCCCCGCCCCCAATTCCTCGCGATCGTAAGCTCCCATGTCCTCGCCATGTCACTGGCCCGCTCCGGCGGCGTCGACGGCTTCGTCGTGGAAGGCCCCATCGCCGGCGGACACAACGCAGGACCCCGCGGCTGGAAGGTCGAAAGCGGCGAGGACCCCATCTACGGCCCCAAGGACGAAATCGATCTCGCCCGCATCCAGTCCCTCGGACTTCCCTTCTGGCTGGCAGGCGGCATGGACTCCCCCACCTCCCTCGCCGAAGCGCAAGCCCTCGGGGCTGCCGGCATCCAAGTCGGTACCGCATTCGCCTTCTGCTCCGACTCTGGCATGGAGCCCACCCTGCGCCGCCGGGCTATCGCCTACGCTCTCGCCGAAGACGTCGCCACTCGCACCGAAGGCCGCGGCTCCCCCACCGGCTACCCTTTCAAGACCCTCAACCTCAACGGCACCGAGGGCGGGCGTGACGCCGCCGACCGCGAACGCCAACCTTGCAATCACGGATACCTGCGCACCGCCTACCAAAAAGCGGACGGCAGCATCGGCTGGCGCTGCGCTGCCGAGCCTGAAGCCGACTACGTGCGCAAAGGCGGAAGCGCCGAAGACTGCGTCGGGCGCCGCTGCCTCTGTAATGGACTTTTGGCGACAGCCGGATTTCCCCACGCCATGAAAAGCGGCGGCATCGAGTACCCGCTCGTGACTTCCGGCACCCTGCGCGACCTGCCGAGATTTCTCAAAGGCAGATCTGACTACGATGCCAACGATGTGCTCGATGAACTCGGCGTCTAGCGCAGCCTCCCGATACAACGGCAACGCTTCCCGAGTCGCCAGCTCGCGGAAGCCGGAGGAGCCCGGAACAATTAAGGACTGGCCATTCGCCGCCTCGGCATGGTCTCATCGACCATGCTCCGTCGCTTGCAAAGCTTCTTTCACCCGCTTCTCGTCTTCACCCTCCTTTTCGCCTCCACCTACAGCCTGCACGCCCGTCCCGCAAGCAAGCGCGCCCTCGAGAAGGCATTCCTCGAATCCAACGCAAACAGGCCTGGAGTCGTCACCACCAAATCAGGACTGCAATACGAAGCGCTGCAAAAGGGCACCGGAACCGAGTATCCAAAAAGACGCGACACCGTCATAGTACACTTAGAAGGAAAGCTCACCGACGGGACCGTATTCGAAAGTACCCTCCACCGCCCTAAGCCAGTCGAAATCCCTATCAGCAAACTGGTATCGGGATGCCGCGAGGCAATCAGACTGATGAACGTCGGCGACAAGTATCGATTCTACCTGCCCAGCAAGCTTGGCTACGGAGGGAGTCAGCAAGGAGATATTCCACCGTACTCAGTCCTCATTTTCGAGATCGAGCTCTTCGAAATCGTGAATCGCTAAGCTGCCTTCAACGCCTACGTATTTGCACAACAGATACAATCCCAGCGACTACGACCAACGGCAGACAACTCAGCAGCAACACCGACCACCCGAACCGAAAGAGAAACCAGCCAGCCGACAAAGCAACAACCGCCTGGCAGCCAAAGACCGCGAAATCGTTGGCTGCTTGAGCCTTGTAGCGTTCGTTCCCCCGGTATGCCCGCGGCAGCAGAGCCGTACCGCTGGCGAAGAGAAAATTCCAACCTACCCCCAGCAACACCAAGGCGCCCCAGAAATGGGCAAAAGCCTCACCCTGTAAGGCTACGATCAATACAATCCCGTAAGCCAAGGAACCAGCAAGCATCAGCTTCCCCGGACCAAACCGCTTCATCAACCAACCGGCGAACAAGCTCGGCAAATACATCGCGACGATATGCCACTGGATCACTCGCTTGGTATCGTCCAAGCTGAAACCGCAAAGCTCATGCATGGTGATGGGCGTTGCCGTCATGATAAAGCTCATCACCGCATAACTGAGAGCCGCCGTTCCCGCCGCGATCAGGAACGCCGGCGACTTTACGATTCCAGCCAAAGGACGATCCGCGACCTCCGTTCTCTCCAGTCGCCTTACGGGCTCCTTGTAAAAGGAAAATACCGCAATAGCCATCAGCAGCACTCCTCCCAGCAAGGCGAAGGAACCTGCAAAGCCGTAAGGCGACTCCAGCCAGTCCCGCCCCCGGGCCCCCACCTCCGGACCCAAGTAGGCCGCGACCAAGCCCCCTGTCATAAACGCCGACAAAGCCGGACCGTAATTGGCTGGATCGGGTACGCTCTCCAAAGCGGCGAAACGAATCTGTTGACCGAAGGCCGAGGCGACTCCCATGCAATAAGAAGAGCCCAGCAACAGGGCGAACGACACTTCCCGCGCCGCCAAAAACCCCAACCCGCAGGCCAACAAGCCGAAGCCGAAACCGACGTATCCACCCCGCTTCCTCCCCAATCGCTTCATGACGAACGCAACCGGCACCGTAGCCGAAGCCGTTCCCACCACCATCAAGGCCACCGGCAAGGTCACCAAGGATTCGTCCTCCGCCACCTTAGCCGCCAACAAGCCGCTCACCAAGATCATCATCGGCACCATGCTCAAAGCCAACGATTGGCTGGCAGCCAGGATCCAGACGTTTCCAGGCAAAGACTTGAAGGCGCTGAAATTCATTCCTCCCCAAACAATCCAAAGCGCCACCCGACTGCGAGGATCTTTACCCCACCTCCGCAAAGCCCAACGCAAGATCACAATACCCTTAACTAGGTTCACCTCATCTGTTTCCTCATACAACTCGAAGGTGCCAACCTATAGACTTATGACGACGAAATCTGATACGATTCGCTCCCATTTCCCATAAACAAGGAGGACAATCATTTCCCCCTTTAACGAGTTCCTAAGATGCTGGAATTCGTAACATCCTACCCCCTACTCCGGCCATGAAAAAAGCTATCATAACCTTCCTGATCTTCCTGTATCCAAGTATCTCACAGGCAGTGACAATCGAACTCCGCACCATCATCGCAGTCGCGGCAGAACTAAAAGACTTATTCGGCGACACAGCGCCCACACCCATCATCGAAACAAATGATGATCCTTGCAGCCTCACCCTCTCTATCAACAATCTTCGCGGACCATACGGGAACTACACTTACAGCGAGAAAAACATTGCCTGGAACCAATACTGGCAAGGCTCATTGGTGATAGAGGCCGCTGAAGGTTTCGTCAAAAAAGATCGTCTTGAAATTTCGGGTACAGTCCAACATCGAGACGAGTTTTGTCACGAAAACTTAGGTAATCCAGGCCCCCCGCTTTCCTTCCTTTTCAACCTCGATCTCAATACCAGTTCGATCGCAAATCTCGTAAACGAACAGGGGCAGATCACTTTAAACTCTCCCCTAGACGATGGTCCCCACCTCGAGCACCATGACTTTCTAACAAGAGCCAGACTCAGAGGTAACGTATTCGATGAAGGTAGCGAAATCGGACAGGTGCACCTTAGCATCGCTGCCGTACATGTCTCAGATTCAGTTTCAACAATAGGATTGCTAGGCGCTTGCCTTCTTTCTCTCACCCTCGCAACCCGACGCCTAAGACTTCGCTAATCACTAGCCTAGTGCTTGAACCTCCCTCCCCCCCAAAAAAATCATTACCAAAAGAAGAGGGATTGCCGTTTACCTGTAGGGCCGCCGCCGTGGGAGACGAAGCTCAAAGTGCGAAGGCTGCTTGCGACGTGCCGCAGATCCCTGCACTGTTATCCTGCATTGCGGCGTGGCGCGAGCGCCAGCCCTACACTCGAGAGCGTCTCCCCGCAAAAGGGTGATAAGCCAAAAAAAGCGGATATCCAGTTGCGAAACTCCTATTCCTACATATGTAGTACTATATGTACTTCAAGGCGATCTTATGGGGATCCTTTCTGTTCAGCCTCGCATTGGTTGGGGAGCAGGCGAGGTTGCGGATCCTGCAAAACAAGCTCCACGCGGAACACCACCAAAGGAGTCCGCTCAGTATCCACAAATCGGGCACGATCCTCAAGTTCAGCGGGCAGGCTCACTTCGAGATTCCTCTCCAAGCCGCTATCGACTCCGCCGTCCAGCACGGCTACTCGGATTCCCTCCTTCGCTACCTCAGCCACCGCTACGGCGAAATCCTTCCCTATTGGGAAACACCGACCGGCCTGCGCTTCGAGCTCGACCACCTCACCCAACACCTGATCAAGGAGCGAGTATTCACCGTCGTGCACCCTATCACCGGCCAGCGACACCACAGCTTTCAAATCCTCCCCGAATCCGAACACTACTACTTCGCCTACGCTTACGAAGACGGGACGACCTTTTACGAAGAGGAAAAGCCAGACTTCCACCTGGGGCCCTACTGCCTGCTCGAACTTCGCCACCTCGGCTACGCGATCGCTTTCGAGGACCTTTCCAGGGAGCCCTTCCACGCTTGCCTCCACCGCGCCCGCGCCCCCAAGCCCCCCACGCTGCAGCTTAACACCAACCACATACAGCCCGACCTCTCCACCGAGTTCCTCCGCATCCTCGCCAATCCCGACCCCACGGTTTTCTAAATTCGTATCCAATTTTTGGACTCGCCTGATCCAACAAGCGCTTGCCGGAGCAAACGATTTCTGAATGCTTCGCAGGAGTGAATCCCGACTCCTCAACGAAACCGCTCCCACGCGCCCGCCTCGTTCTCCTAGCCGCGCTCACGATTGCGATCGGACTGCTTTCGCGTCGCTTCCCCATCGCTGGCAACTACCCGGGCGACGCCCTCTGGGCAACCTTGGTCTATTTCCTCTGGGCAATCCTGCTGCCGCATCGTCCCTATCGCCTACACTTTTTCCTAGCGGCTACCACCGCGGCCTGCGTGGAATTCAGCCAGCTCTACCACGCCCCCTGGATCGACAGCTTTCGCCAAACCCTCGCCGGTCGCCTAGCGTTGGGTTCCGGATTCGATCCCTACGACTTGCTCGCCTACGCGATCGGCTGCGTCCTCGGACTTATCTGCGTTCACCGTCTCGCTCCGAAGTAATCCAGCATCCTTAAATTGGATACAGGGACGGATGCCGGCCCCGCCGCCACCCCATTATTTTGCTCACACACAAGAACCGCCCGATTCGGCTTCCAACATTTGCGGAGGTGTCTAGGTCTGGTATCCTAATACCACCCCGAGATACCGAATACCATGAATGCCACCCCCATCTTCAGGTCCTTCTTGCTGCTCGCCCTCAGTGTCGCTCTAGGCAGCCCGGCATGGACCAAAACCGCCGCGCCTGAGGGAGGCGTCAGCATTATTCCGAGCAATCCCCTCGCCAGCAACTTCTGGCCAGGCAGCTACAACGACAGCCCAGTCGCTAGCGCTGAAATCGTCTCAGCCGACCATCCCGACTTCGAGCAAGCCTTGCGGGTAACGGTTACCAACCCGGCCGGCCAGTACTGGAACGGAGCCCTGCAAGTCGGCAGCACCAGCAGCGTTTCCCAGGGCGACGTACTTTTCGTCCGCGCCTTCTTTCGCTCCATCGAGTCCAAGGACGAATCCGGAGTCGGCTTCGCCACGATCTTCGCCCAAGGCCCCGGCCCCAGCTACACCAAGTACCTGCAGCGCGAAATCACCGCTGGCTCGCAATGGGTCGAGTACCTGTTTCCCTTCGAGATAACGGAGGACCATCCCACTGGATCGCTAAGCTTGCAAATCGGAGCCGGCGCCGGCTCGAAAACCCAGACGTGGGAAATCGGCGGCATCGAGTTTCTCAACTACAAAAAGACACTGGCAGTCGCCGACCTTCCGGTCACTCGCCCCACCTACGCCGGGCGCGACCCCGACGCGAGCTGGCGCTCCGCAGCGGCAGCCCGTATCGAGAAGTATCGGAAAGGTGACTTCAAGATCCACGTTTTGGATACAAACGGAGCCCCTCTTCCCGACGCCGAGGTAAACGTCTCCTTCGTTCGCCACGCCTACCATTTCGGTTCGGTCATCGTAGCTCATCGACTTTTCAGCGATGACCCAGACGACGTTATCTACCGCGAGAAATTCCTCGACCTCTTCAACCAAAGCGGACCGGAGAACGACTTCAAATGGGGACCGTGGGCTGGCGAATGGGGAAGCAGCTTCAACGCCCAACAAACCCTCGACGCCATGCAATGGCTGCAAGATCGCAACATCTATACCCGCGGCCACGTCATGGTCTGGCCATCCAAGCGCAACTTGCCCAACCTCATCCAAAGCTACCTGCCCGAAGGCGATCCCGCCAATGCCGACCCCGCCGCCAAACAAATCGTGCTCGACCACATCGACGATGTCGCCAGCCGCAGCGAACCGGTGATCGACGAATGGGACGTGCTCAACGAACCCTACGACAACCACTACCTGATGGACGCCTTCGGCAACCAAGTCATGCTAGACTGGTTCCACCGCGCCCGCGCCCACCTCCCGCAACAGGGCCTTTACATCAACGACTACAGCATCCTCTCGGGCGGCGGACGTGACTTCGCCCACCAACAGCACTTCGAAGATACCATCTCGTATTTGGTTTCCAACGACGCCCCCATCACTGGCATCGGCATGCAAGGCCACTTCAGTTCCTCGCCCACCGGCATCGAACTGGTTTACAGCATTCTCGAGCGCTTCCACCACGCCTTCCCGAAACTCAACATTCGCGTCACCGAATTCGACGTCAGCACCGAAGACGAAGACATGCAGGCGGACTATACGCGCGACTTCCTCACCATCATGTTCAGCCACCCCGCTACCGTTGGCGTGCAAGCTTGGGGTTTCTGGGAAAACGCCCACTGGCGCCCCTCCGCAGCCATGTATACCGCTGACTGGCGCGAGAAACCCAATGCGGTCGCCTGGAGAGAAATGACCCAAGAAACCTGGTGGAACGACTTCGCGGGAAAAACCGATGCCAAGGGCACATTCGCCGCGCGCGGGTTCTACGGCGACTACCTCGTCACCGTTCAACTAGGAGACTCAGTCCATCAGTTTCCCCTTCCCCTCAAGCCGGGAGGCCCCAATACCGCCTCCCTCCACCTTTCTCCGTCACCGCCTGCTCCCGATCTCCGCATCGACGGCCCCGCAGGCGAACCTGTAGTTGCATTTCCAGACACTAGCTCCGGAAGCTACTACCTCGAAACGTCCACCGACCTGCAACGCTGGACCCCCGTCGCGAAGATCAAGGAAATGCCCAGCGAGGTGCGCTACAGCATGCCGATAAAGGACCACGGAGCGGTTTTCTACCGATTGACAGCGAATTGAAGTACCCTAACCCGCCGCAATTCAGAGTTGAGCAGCCCGCAGAAATCCTTTTCATAGGGCCGAATCCTGAACCACTGCTAATCCAACCCATAAACAATCATGGATCCTAAGACTCGCGGCATCGTAGCCTACCTCACAATTATTGGCTGGGTCATCGCCCTCGTCACCAACAACCCGAAGGACGAGCAAACCTCCTTCCACCTGCGACAGATGCTCGGGATCATCCTGCTAAGCGTAGCCGCCAGCATCCTGGCCGCGATCCCTCTGCTCGGCTTGCTCATCTGGCCTATCGGCATGATCGCCGCCTTTATCCTTTGGGTCATCGGACTGATCAGCGCCATCGAAGGCTCCCGCAAACAAGTGCCATTCGTCGGCGAATACTTCCAAGAGTGGTTCAAGGGACTATAGCGGCCCCTTCATATAACCGATCCCTTTCCCAGCCCCGTTCCGCGTCGAAGCGCGACGGGGCTTTTTCGCGTCCCGACGAGACCCGTCACCATTTGTTCACCGATTTTCCGCGAATCCGCATTGCGCGCAGGTTGCAAATCGCAACACTTTCGGCATCAGGTAATTCCACCTTTCCTTCCAACTAAGCAAACAACCCAATAAATGGCAGCAGAAGACCCAGAAACTACCAGCGTCGCATCCGAAGTCGCTGACACGACCTCCGAATTCCTCGGCGTCGACCTCAACGCAATCGGAGAAAAGATCACCGAAACCGTTTCCCTCTACGGACTCAGCATCCTCGCCGCTATCGTCATCTTCGTGGTGGGTCGCTTCATAGCGAACCTAGCCACCAAGGGACTCCGCGGCGTCATGGAGCGGCGAAACATCGACCCCTCCTTGGTCGGCTTCGCCACCGGACTGACCCACGCCCTCCTGATGACCTTCGTCATCATCGCAGCCCTCAGCCGTATCGGCATCCAGACCACCTCCCTCGTGGCCATCATCGGCGCCGCCGGCCTCGCCGTCGGTCTCGCCCTGCAAGGCTCCCTCTCCAACTTCGCCGCCGGCGTGCTCATCATCATCTTCAAGCCCTACCGCGTGGGCGACTACGTCGTTGCCAGCGGAGCCGAAGGCGTAGTCGAAGACATCGGCATCTTCACCACCACCGTGGTCACCCTCGACCACCGCACCCAAATCATTCCCAACTCGGTCGCCACCAGCGGAGTCATCGAAAACTATACCACAAAGGGTATCCGCAGACTGGATATCGTGCCCGGCGTCAGCTACGGCGACGACATCCGCAAGGTTAAGAAGGTGCTCGAGGAAATCATCGCAGCCGAACCGCGCGTGCTGGCCGAGCCCAAGCCCTTCGTTGGCGTAGCCGAAATGGCCGACAGCTCCGTGAACTTCGCCTTCCGCCCCTGGGTAAAGGTCGAAGACTACTGGGACCTCTTCTTCCAATTCAACGAGCAGATCAAGATCCGCTTCGACGAAGAAGACATCACCATCCCCTTCCCGCAACGCGACGTTCACCTCTTCCAGCAAAAGTAGGCGAAGCTCCAAGCGCAGCAAACTTTCGCAACGACGCGGACGCGGGCCATCGCCCCGTCCGCGTTTCTTTTGCCCCCTAGAAATGGAGCAGGGACGATCCTTCGAACTAATGGCTAGGTTCGCGCCAACTAATACCTCCCTTTCAAAAGAAACAAAAAAGCGAAGCCACCCGTCCTCTCGAGGGAACACACAACCATTAGACACCATGAAAATCACCCCGACAAAACTACTCGCCACGATCGCCCTACTCGCTGCAACAGTCATGGCAACAGCCAAGGAACTCGACATCACCGCAGACGACAGCATGAAGTTCAATCTCGCTGAACTGCATACCGACGCCGGGCAAGAAACGACCATCATCTTCACTAACCTCGGAAAACTGCCCAAGGCCGCCATGGGACACAACTTCGTCCTCCTCAAGCCGGGCACCGACCTCGCAGCCTTCGGCAACGCAGCGGTTGCCGCTGCCGCCAACGAATACATTCCGACCCAACCCGAACTCGCATCACAAGTCGTCGCCCACACAAAAGTGCTCGGCCCTGGAGAAAAGGATTCGATCCGAATCACCCTGGCCGAACCGGGCTCCTATCCCTATATCTGCTCATTCCCGGGGCACTGGGCACTCATGAAGGGCGTCCTCGTCGTGAAATAGCCCACCCACTTGGACTCGCTCCAAACAACCGCTCTTGCAGTAGATGCCGCCCTGTTCAGTCTCATATGGATAGTGCAGACGGTAGTGTATCCAAGTTTCGTACACATCGAAGCCGCCTCCTTCAAGAGCTGGCACAGAGGCTACACCCAACGCATGGGCTACATCGTCGCCCCTCTGATGATTGCCCAATTGGGGCTTAGCCTCAGTCTCCTAGCGAGCCAAAGCAGTTTTCAAAACGGACTCCACGCCTGCGGGGCGGCAGCCACTTGGCTCGTGACCTTCCTCGTTTCCGTCCCCCTACATCGGCACTTGGAACGCCAAGGAAATCAGCAAAATACGATACGAAAACTCGTCCTTAGCAACTGGATACGTACAACCCTTTGGACCCTTCTCTTCGCTCAAAGCCTCGTCCGCCACTATCAAGCATGAGCCCTCACCCCGCTTTCTCGCAGACCGGCCACCGCCCCTGGCCCCTCCCCAAGCGCCCCTGGCTTCTCCAACAGATATGGCACGACCTCCTCTTCTTGCATTGGGAAATCGACGTCACCGCCCTCCGCCCCACCATCCCCGCCAATCTCGAAATCGACACCTATGACGGACGAGCTTGGCTAGCCGTCGTCCCCTTCTCCATGAAAGGCGTCGCCCCCAGAGGCTTCCCCAAGCCACGATCCTTCTGCGACTTTCCGGAAATAAACGTCCGCACCTACGTCATAAAGGACGGGAAGCCGGGAGTCTGGTTCTTCAGTCTAGACGTCCCGCATCGCCTACCCGTCTGGATCGCCCGCGCCTTCTTCCACCTCCCCTACTTTCTCGCAGACATGGACGTGCAAAACGCGAACGGCCAGACACGCTACCGCTCTACCCGCAACGACCGGGCTTTCTCCGCGACCTACCATCCTCTCGATACCGGAACAGCCAGTCCAGGCAGCTTCGAGCACTGGGCCACTGAACGCTACTGCTTCTACGCCCAAAGCGGAGCCGGCCATCTCTACCGGGCGGACGTCCAACACCCCAAGTGGCCCCTTCAAAGGGCCGCATGCGAGATCCATAAAAACCGAATGCTCGACGCCTTCCCGATCGGGGAACAGCACTCGAGCATTCTCTTCAGCAAAAGCCTTTCCGTGGTAGCTTGGATACCGCAACGGATCGGCTAATGTATTCTCTTTCCAACTACTAGAGGTAGCTGCAAACGTATTGGCAGGTATCCGCCACCTCGATGGTGAATCCAGAGTTCGCGCCGACTTCGAAGTAGGAACCTGCCTCGTAAGTCTTCGATTCCGATTCTCCGTCCAAGGTCACCACGCAGGAGCCGCTGGGAATATCCATGCGCTCAGCGGCCACCGTGTCGAAGTGGAACTTGCCGCCCAAGATGACGCCCAAGGTTTTCTTGGCGCCCTCAGCGGTCACGATTGTGTGGGAGACGACCTTTCCGTCGAAATAGATGTTTGCTTCGGCAATTGCAGTTACGTTTTCAAATTGCATCCGGCCTGCATCACGCATCGTCCCGCCTTTGGCAAGGAAGAACGCGCAACATCCGCCCGACAAACGAAAAGGCGGCTCGCGCCTATAACGAGCCGCCCATAACGGGTGGGGTGAACAAGAAAACAATTCTACCTCATTCTTATGCCTGACTCAACTTCAGGGCCCGGACCTTGCGGATGTTGAACTGCATCAACACCGAACAGATCAAGGCGAAGACGAAGAAGCCGGCGAAAATCTGCAGCGTCTGCTCGTAGCTGCCCGTGCTCTCGCGAACCCGAGCCGCGATCAACGGCCCCACCAGTCCGGCCGCGGCCCACGCGGTAAGGATGTTGCCGTAGATTGCCGAAAGTTTTTTCGTACCAAAGACGTCGCCAATAAAGGCGGGAGTCGAAGAAAAGCCGCCCCCGTAGCAACTTACGATCAGGAAAACCAATGCCTGGAAAGCCAGGAAATTCGTCGTCTTCGGCAGCGCGAAAAACGCCACCAACTGGATACAAAAGAATGCCGTGTAAGTCAGCGGCCGGCCGATGACGTCCGAAAGCGAGGCCCAAGCGATGCGACCCAATCCATTGAAAAGCCCCATCAATCCTACCATCGCGGCCGCAGCAGCTGGAGTCAGCCCCGCGATTTCCTGCGACATGGGAGAAGCCACCGAGATGACCGCGATTCCACAGGTGATGTTGATGAACAGCATAACCCACAGATAATAGAAACGCAGGGTTCCCAACGCCTCCAAAGAGTCGAGTTCCGCCAGATCTTCGGTTCGCTTCGATCCGCCCGCCGATTGCCCGTCGCGCATGCCTTTCGGCACCCAACCCTCCGGAGGATTCTCCAAGTACTGGGCCGCGGCCATCATGATCACGAAATAGCAAATGGCCAAAACATAGAAAGAGCTGGCGACGCCTACCGCTACCAAAAGTAGCTGAATCAGGCTACTCGCTAGCAAAGCGCCGAAACCAAAGCCCATAACGGCCAGGCCCGTCGCCAAGCCCCGCCGATCCGGAAACCAGCGAACCAAAGTCGCAACCGGACAGATGTAGCCCATACCGAGACCTATTCCGGCGATAGCTCCGTATCCAAGATAGAATACAAGAATCTCACCGGTCGAAACGCCTAGACCTGCCACAGCCAGCCCCGCTCCGTAGAAAACGGCCGAAAGCATCCCGCTTTTCCGCGGTCCCATGCGCTCTACCGCGGGACCTAGAAAAGCTGCAGACAGACCTAAAAACAGAATTGCGATACTGAAGGCCCAGGCCGTCTGGGACGTCTCCCAACCGAGTTCTACTAGCAAAGGTTTCTTGAATACGCTGTACGCGTAGATCGCTCCGATCGAAACGTGCACACCAACGCCCGACGCCGCGATCAACCAACGATTCTTAACTTTTTTCATCTTCAAAGAGGTGGCTCAAATTCTCCTGTCACGTCGATTACCTAGATCGCGGTCACTCCATGGCGGGCGAAAATCGAACGAGCTCGTTCGACCTCGTCAGCGGTCGGTTCCTTCGTATCCGCTAGCTTATACGGCATGCCCAGTTGCGCGTACTTGCTCTCGCCCATCTTGTGGAATGGGAGGATCTCCACTTTGGCGACATTCCCTAAACCGGAAACGAAACGGGCCAGCCCGTCGATATTGTCTTCCGCGTCATTGAGGCCCGGTACCAGCACGAATCGTATCCAAACCTCAATACCGAGCGAATCAAGGCGCTCTGCGAACGCAAGCGTCGGACTCAGATCCACGGCTGTCACTGTCTTGTAGGTCACTGGGTCATAGCTCTTGATATCGAGCAAGACGAGATCAACGTGCTCGAGCAAAGCGTCTGTCGCCTTGTATCCAAGAAAGCCTGAAGTATCGAGCGCAGTATGCAGCCCCTGCTCCTTAGCTCCCCGAAAGATCGCGTGAACGAAGTCGGCTTGCATCAGCGGCTCGCCGCCGCTGATGGTAAGTCCGCCACGTTTAATGAAGTTCTTGTACTTGACGATATCCGCCAAGGCCTCCCCTGCAGTCGACACCTTGCCCGCAGGCTTTCCCTGGGCATCTGGATTATGGCAGTACTGGCAGCGAAGTGGACAACCGTGCAAAAAGAGCACATAGCGCAACCCCGGCCCGTCCACCGTTCCACATGTCTCCACGGAGTGGATATGCCCCTGCGTTTGAAGTATCTCCTCGGTGGATAGCTGTACCTCTGGATCTGCGAGTACGGTTGACATAGGACTGTCCTCCTCACGTCCGATAGGACAGCTCATAGGAGTTCGTGGAACGTCCGATTAATCACGTCGAGCTGCTGCTCGCGAGTGAGTTTAATGAAGTTCACCGCGTATCCAGAAACCCGGATCGTCAGCTGCGGATACTTCTCTGGATGGTCCATCGCATCGAGCAGCGTTTCCTTTTCGAAAACGTTCACGTTGATGTGGTGGCCCTGCTCCGCGAAGTAGCCGTCGAGCAAGTTACCGAGGTTCGCCACGCGATCCGCTTCCGTCTTCCCAAGCGCCTTCGGCACGATGGAGAAGGTATAGGAAATGCCGTCCTGCGAATGCTCGTACGGGAGCTTGGCAACCGAGGCCATGGAAGCGACCGCCCCCTTGGTGTCGCGCCCATGCATGGGATTCGCTCCCGGCGCGAAGGGCTCGCCTGCCTTGCGGCCGTCCGGCGTGTTGCCAGTCTTTTGGCCGTACACCACGTTGGAGGTGATGGTCAGCACCGATTGAGTGGGAACGGAGTTCCGGTAGGTCGGCTGGGCCCGGACCTTGTCCATGAAGGTTTCGACGAGCTGGTTGGCGATGGAGTCAACCGCGTCGTCGTTGTTGCCGTACTTAGGATAGTCGCCGATGACCTCGTAGTCGACCGCGATGCCAGCTTCGTTGCGGATCACCTTCACCTTCGCATGCTTCACTGCGGAAAAGGAGTCGGCCGCCACGGAGAGTCCCGCGATGCCGCAAGCCATGGTCCGGAAAACGACGCGATCGTGCAGCGCCATCATAATGTTTTCCGGAGAATACTTGTCGTGCATGTAGTGGATGATGTTGAGAGCCTTGACGTAAGTCTTGGCGAGCCAGTCCATCATCTTGTCGAAACGCTCCACCAGGTCGTCGTACTCGAGGTACTCGCCCGTGAAGGGTTCGCTGGCGGGAGCTACTTGCTTGCCGCTCTTTTCGTCAACGCCACCGTTGATCGAATAGAGGATGGCCTTCGCTAGGTTTGCCCGAGCTCCGAAAAACTGCATCTGCTTGCCGATCCGCATCGCGGAAACACAGCAGGCAATGCCGTAGTCGTCTCCCCAATACGGACGCATCAGGTCGTCGTTCTCGTATTGGATGGAGCTAGTCTCGATTGAAACCTTGGAGCAGTAGTCCTTAAAGCCTTGCGGCAAGCTTTCCGACCAAAGTACAGTGAGGTTCGGCTCTGGCGCCGGACCGAGATTGTAGAGCGTTTGCAGCACGCGGAAGCTGCTCTTGGTAACCAGCGGACGACCGTCCTCGCCCATGCCGCCGATGCTTTCGGTCACCCACGTCGGGTCGCCCGAAAACAGGGCATCGTAGTCCGTAGTGCGGATGAAACGCACGATCCGCATCTTCATGACCAAGTGGTCGATGATCTCCTGAGCCTCCTCTTCGTTGAGCGTGCCTTCCGCGAAATCGCGTTCGAAATAGATGTCGAAGAAGCTCGCCGTACGCCCGAAGGACATGGCCGCCCCATTCTGGTCCTTCACCGCGCCGAGGTAGGCGAAGTACGTCCACTGGACCGCTTCCCGAGCGTTTTGCGCCGGCTTGGAAATGTCGAAGCCGTAGGCAGACGCCATGGTCTTGAGATCCTTCAGGGCCTGAATCTGATTCTGGATCTCCTCGCGCTCCCGTACCCAGTCCTCGTTGAAGTCTTCGCTGTCAGAAGATTTGAATACGGAAACCTTGTCCGCGATCAAACGGTCTACGCCGTAGAGCGCCACCCGGCGATAGTCGCCGATGATCCGTCCTCGGCCATAGCCGTCGGGAAGGCCGGTGACGATGCCCGCGCTCCGCGCCTTGCGGATTTCATCAGTGTAGCAAGCAAACACCCCATCGTTGTGCGTCTTGCGATGCTTTTGGAAAATCTCCAACGTACCGGGATCCATCTCGCGGCCATGGGCCTGCAGAGCCTTCTGGGCGATACGGTAGCCGCCGTAGGGAAGCAAGGCCCGCTTCAAAGGCTTATCGGTCTGTACGCCAACGACCTGCTCAAGCTCCTTGTTGATGTATCCAGCTCCGTGCGACGCAACCGTACCGACTACCTTGTCGTCCGCATCGAGCACTCCGCCCGCTTGGCGCTCCGCTTCGAGCAATACCTTCAAGTCCTCCCAAAGCTTCTCCGTGCGAGCGGTCGGCCCGGACAGGAAAGAGTAATCCTCCGTGTAGGGCTTGTAGTTGGCCTGGATGAAGCCGCGAACGTCAATGTCCGCTTGCCAGTCGCCCGGCTGAAATCCCCTCCAAGGATGTGAGCCGGATGCGTCCGCGTTTTCGGTTTCGGGTTCCTGTTTTTCGATGATAGGCACTGCAACTTGTCTCCTGATAGCAAAACGACGCCCTAAGCGCAGAGCGTACGTTGTTTACTGCATTAACTCAATTTATACGGAGACAGTTTCAGAAACATTCAGCCTAATCGACGATAAACTTACCTTTAGGTGTTTAATTACGATTTCTTATCACTTGCAGCGCGTTTTCGAATAATACGGCCCGCCCGGCGGCGGAACTAGCGGGCCACGGCTTCCTTGCGGAGCGAGCGTTCGACGAAGAACGGGGCCAGGGGAACGAGAGAGGCCACGAAGAAGAGAGCCACTCGCTTAAGCCTCCAGCCGAGCTTGAGCGTGGCCAGGGCCAGGAAGAGCAAGTAGAGCATGAAAAGCAGCCCATGGATCCAGCCCACGTAGGTCACCGCTCCGGGCATGTCCGCGAAGTACTTCAAGGGCATCGCGATACCGAACAAAATAACGGTGGAAACGCCTTCCCAGAAGGCGACCCGACAGAACCATTGCAGGACGGACTCGTTGTTCATGGCCCCCACAAAACCGGAGCGGCGCCGCTTGGCAAGCACACTCGACTCTCTAGCTCCATACGGCTCCTTCTACCATCGCGCGGGAACGGCCAGCCCTCCTTCGGACAGCTAGCGAAGCGCCTTTTCCGCTCGCCCAAAGCCGCCCAAGTTTCGCGCGTTCACGTAGCCCGCCGCCCTCAGTTGGCTCACCGCCGCAGCGGACCGCGCCCCGCTGGCGCAGTGGCAAAGCAGCACCGTATCCTTGTCCGGATACCGTTCGCTCACCCCGCGCGCCACTCCATTGAGCGGAACGTTTACCGCCCCCTCGAGGGAGCCGGAGGCAAACTCCTGCGAGCTGCGCACGTCGAGAAGCACCGCTCCCTTGTCCAAATAGGTTCGCGCTTCTTCGATCGAGATTTGACCGCGACGCCTCAACAACAGAAGCGCCGCCACCACCACCACGAAAACGATCCACAGGTAGTCGTTCATCGAACGCCCCTAGCAACCTTCGTCCAAGATCTCGATGCGGTCTTCCTTGTTCGGGACCATGCAGAGAAACTCGAAACCGGTTTCCGCATCCGCCTTGTACCAGTGCGGCACTCCTTGAGGGATGAAGACCACGTCGCCTTCCTTCACCTGGTAGACCTCATCGCCGATGCCTACTGCGGCGCCGCCCTTTAGCACGTACTGCTCGTGCTCGACGGTGTTGGTGTGACGCGGCATGCCGCCGCCCGGCTTCATTACAAACTTTCGCAAAGCGAAATGAGGCGCGTCGCCGGGCCCGATCAGCACCGAACGGCTCGTTCCCTCTCCCGCGCCCACCGGCTCGAGAGCGAAAGATTCGGAACTCTTAACAATAACTTGGTTTTTCGGATTCATGGTTCGCAACAAGGACTTGATAGCTGAGAGAGCCCGAGCCTGCAGCGACTCGGCGTCCCACACAACGCTCAATACGCGCGAAACGGATCACAGCATGCAAAGACCGCGAAAGCGTCCCCCTCGCAGTTCCGCCTTTCCCTTACCGCCAAAGAACCGCGTCGTCGTCGGTCGCCGGAACGGTTTTACCGCGCTTCGCGAAGTCCAGCCCAGCGCTTTCCATAGGCGCGGTCCGTACCCGATTTTTAACTACATGGGACGTATCCGCTTTCGCGACAGCCGCAGAACCTCCCTTTCCCAGACGACGCTCAACCTGATCGAGCGCTCCCATCAGGCGATTGGAGAGAACATTCAGCTCGCCGGAATCCGCTTCCGTCCTCTCGGCATTGGAGGCTGCCAGCTGGGTTACCTTGTCGATCTCCCCCATCGCCTGCGAAATCTGCTCGATACCGCTGCTCTGCTCCGAAGAAGATTCCACAATATCGGCCACCAAGCGGTCCACCTCGCAGGTTCGCTTGAAAATATCCTTGAGACGCTCCGCCACCGACTGGCTGATCTCGCTTCCACGCTCGCTGCTGGCAACCGCGTCCTGCACCTGCTTCGCCGTCTCTTGCGCCGCCTTGGCGCTTCGCTGGGCAAGATTCCGAACCTCGTCCGCCACCACTGCGAAACCCGTACCCGCTTCGCCAGCCCGAGCGGCTTCGACCGCCGCGTTGAGAGCCAAGATGTTCGTCTGGAAGGCGATCTCGTCGATGGTCTTCAAAATGGTAGCGATGCTACCGCTGGAGTGGCGGATGTCGTCCATCGCATTCGTCAAAGTTTCCACCTCGGCCGCACCTTGTTCGGATATGCTTCGAGCTCGCGAGGCATGCTCGTTCGCTTCCTTCGCGTTGTGAGCGTTGCCCCGAGTCGAGGCTGCGAGCTGCTCGAGCGAAGCGCTCGTCTCCTCGATCGAAGCGGCTTGGCGGCTAGCGCCCGAGGCCAACTCCCGCGCAGACCGGCTCAACTGCCCCGTCTGGCTCTCCACCGAAGTCGCGATCTCGCTGAGGTACTCGGAAATAATGCCCTGCGCTCCTACGAAACTGCGATACCGCCCAGATATGAACACGGAAGGCACCCCAATCAGCACCACGAAAACCGCGTGCAGAACGACCACGCCAAACCCGGCGTCGTAGTTGAAGACGCTTTCCGGCAGGATAAAAAAGAAGGCGATATGATGCAGCGCCGTCGTCGTCGCCGCCGCGATGATCGCAGAGCGCGAGCCCAGACCGATCAAGACCGCCAAGGACACGAATACATGGAAATGCATCTCGATCATTCCCCGGCTCAGATGGATCAGCAGGGCCGAAAGCGAGGTGGAGGCGATGCCAATCGAAATCGGCACCAACAAGGAACGTGGGCTCGCCCATAAAAGAGCGACCGGTCCCGCGCAAATCGCCACCGTCAAAAGCCCCGCCAGCACGACGCCCGTTTCAAAGTAGAGCCCCATGCCTAGCATCACCGGCAAGTGGGCCACCAAGGCGCCTACCGCGAGCTTATGAACTCGATCATCAAACTTGGCTTCAATTTCAGTCTCTTTGGTCATCATTAAAAATGGGTTATCTCTACTTCAGTCCGAACGGGTCCAAAATAGATTTCAGTCTCTCGGAAGTCGGACAGCCATAGACCGGCCGACTCAAAACCAAGCCGCCCGCCGCAAGACGGTCCGCCGTGCTCAAATCTAGAAATCCGTTGCCGCCACGAAACGCGGATGCGAAATACGCCCCGCTGTAGGACGGTTCCTCTGCGCCCCGCGCCACTTGGAAGAACGGCACTCCTTCCGCCCCGGAAACCGAGCAAAGCTGCTCCGCCTCCACTTCGGACACCGAAAATCCCGCCGCTTCCAAACGGCTGGCGAAAGTCTCGCCACCCCCTACCAAAATTACTTCCTCGGAATAGTCCGACGACACGCCACGCTCCACCAAGTAGTCCATGACGCTGCGGGAACAGGCGCAGTCCTCCGCCACCACATGCACCAGCGACCAATCGTCCCCAACCGCGGAAGCCGCCCGCAAGGACTGTTGAGCAACCGGTAAAACCGCCTGATGGGCCGCCGAAAAAAGCCCCAGCGGGATCGAAATAGATGCCGCCCAAAGAGAAAAGCCCCCCATCAACAACGCCTTGCGACGCATTTTCGAGGAGCCCAACCTAGCGGAGCCTTCACAGGCCATATCCTTGGGGAGCATTTCTGTCATCTACTCCTATATACATCGGCAACCCCAGCCTCCCCTGAATCCATAACCTGTTCAGCAATATTGCGACTTCCATGCCCCAACATTACTCAGATTTCTCTACCCTAAACAGAAACCCGACAGGATTCCCCTAGATTGACCTCCCCTATCGAAGTAGTTCAAAAAGCGTTCCCGCGATCGCTGCATGATGTCTCTTTGTTCACCATTGGTTCAAAGGGTGCAACCAGTCCCCAAAGGACCTGGAAATCCCCACCGGAAAACAATCTGTTCGACGCGCAACAATCCCTCCCGCTAAGGTCTAATCATCACGTGAAAAAGACAGCCACCCTCATCGCCTGCGCCTTCCTGACGCTGCTCCCCCACACCCTTTCAGCCAAGAAGAAGGACAAGGACCCCGTCGAGAGCACCAACCTCGCCGTCTACCTCCTCAAGCAGCTCAACGAACGCGAGCAGGAAGCCTACGCCCGCTACGAGTCAGCCGTCGCCGAAGAAGACGTCGACCAAGTGCGCCGCGAACTCCAGTCCATCATCGACGGCTACGAGCGCCTCATCGCCGACTCCCCCAACTACGCCCCCGCCTACACCTCCTTCGGGCTCATGCTCAACCGCACCGGAAACCGCGACGAGTCCAACGCCATGTTCCTCAAGTCCGATCAACTCGACCCCATGCAGCCCGTGGTTAAAAACCAGCTGGGCAACTACATGGCCGAAGAAGGCAAGTACACCGAGGCCTACGGCTTCTACATGCTCGCCCGCGATCTCGCCCCCGAAGAGCCGCTCTACCACCTGCAACTCGGCAACCTGCTCGTCGCCTACCGCAAGTACTACCTCGCCGACGGACTCTTCGCCCCCGAAGAAATCGACGACCAAATCATCAAGCATTTCCGCTCCGCCACCCGTCGCGCCCCCAAGGACATCTCCTACAAAATGCGCTACGCCCAAGCCTTCTTCGACATCGAAAACCCGAATTGGGAAACGGCCCTCGGCGTCTGGCAAGAGCTCTACAAGGCCGCCGGCTCCGAATACGAACAACAAGTCGTGCGACTCTACACCGCCCGCGTCCGCTTCGAGCTCGGCCACCACACCGCCGCCCGCAAGCTCATCGCCCAGCTAGACCACCCCAGCCTCGACGAATCCAAGCAAACCTTGCTCGACGAGATCAACGCCAAGTATCCACAATAAGGATACCTCAGCTTCCGAACCGAGCGTTCACGCCCCAGCTAGGATCGCATCTGGGCCACGAAGGCGTTCGCTTCGTCGATCGAAGCCTCCATCTGCTTGATCAAGACCTCCACCTCTTCGCGCAAGGCCAAGGAAGTCTTGTTCAAGGCCGCAATGGCCTGAGCATTCAAGTTGTGCTTCAAGAACAGCACCTGGTCGCGAAAGGCATTCAGCACCGGATCCATTTTCGCCGCGGCGCTATCCATCGCCTGTATCAAGTTTTTGGATAGCTCCCGCGTCGATTCCAGCTGACCCGCGCTCACCGCTCGCAGCTCCCGGCTCGTATACTGCTCCAGCTCCCCTTCCCACTCCTTGAAAAGAGCCTTCGAAACCTCGTCTATCGCCTCGATCCGGCTTCGCACCGCTTTCGCCTTTGCCTCGCTCGCATCGAAAGCCGCCTGCAAACGATCGTAAACTGCCTTCAGCTCTCCCACGTCCACTTCCGAAACCGCCAAAAATTCCTCGAAGGCGCTCTCGAATTGCTCCTTCGCTTCCTCCTGCGCCTCCCGCGCCTCCTCCACGCGGTCCACCAGGATGTCCCGCTTGTGCACGCCAAACTTCTCCATGGCTCCGTAGTAGGCGCTCTGGCAGGAGCACAAAACCAGGCAACAGGCGGTCAACAGCAGCGGCAATGATTTCATGCTCCACCCCTAGGGACACACAGCCCGCTTCGCAATCTCCAATCCCCGCTCCCGCTCCAAGAGCCAAAAATCCAACCCCCTGCAGCTAGATCTCCCGGGCCTTCTCCTCGATCGCCAAGCGATAGATAGCCTCCAGGCGATCTCCCACGTTCTGCAGGTCATGCGTCGCCGCCGTATCCAGCGAGGCCTGCCGCATGCGAGCGTGCAGCTCCCGATCCTCCATCAAGCGCGTCATTCGCTCCGCCATCTCCCGCACGTCGTCCGGCTCGAAAATCAAGCCGTTCACCCCGTCGTCCACCAGCTCGGGAATCCCCTTCGCCCGCGGCCCCACCAAGGGCAAGCCGAAGGCCAAAGCCTCCAAAATGCTGACCGGCTGGTTCTCCGTCTTGCTGGCCGTCACGAAAACGTCCCCGAGCAGCGGATAGTTCTGCTTCATCAAAACGTCGCGCTCGATGCGTCCCGTGCGCACCACCGAGTCGCCAATGCCCAAGGCCTCTATCTTGGCGTCTACCGCCTCGTCCCCCGGACCGTTGCCGATCAGGACGAACTTGGCTTTCGGGTTCGCCTCCAAGGTCAAGGCAAAGGCCTCCAGGGCCACCTCCAGAGACTTCTCCGGCGAGACGCGTCCGATATAGATGAACGCGAAGTCCTCGATCCCCAACGACTTCCGAAACGCCGCGATCTCCTCCGGAGCCCGCAGCGTCATCCGCTCGATCCCGTTCGATAGCACCGTAGCCGGACGAAACATGCCCCGCGAAACCAAGTGGTCCCGCACCGATTTCGACGGACTCACGATCTGGTTGCAGCGATTGAAAAAGCCTACCGAGTACTTCCACATCAACTTCTGCGTCCAGCCAAAGGCCGGCAGGTAAAACTGCCGCAGGTAATCCGGCTCCGCGAAAAAGGTATGGAAAGTGCCCACGATCGGCACGTCCTTCCAGCGAGCCAGCAGCATCCCTTCCAGCCCGCAGCCAAACTCCGTGTGCACATGCACCACGTCCGGCGGATCCTCCCGCAGGCGCCGGTAGGAGTAGAGGAACAAGGGCATCGACCAGCGCAGCTTGGGAATGTTGAAAGTCGGCACCGAAAACGGCAGACCGTACACGCTCACGCTCGGATCCAAGCCGGGAATCGTCTCGAAGGAATCCGCCTTGCTAGCCCGCGGATGGAAAATGCTCACGCTGTGACCCCGCCGCGCCATCTCGTTCGCCTGGTTGTAAACCGCTGAACTGACGCCAGATATGTAAGGCAGGAAACTATCTGTAAAAAGGCAAATTCTCATGTGTGACCACGGCGTTCTCCAGCGGAGGGGCTCCGGAAAACAAAGTCGCAAAATCTGCCACCACCCGAAAAACCCGGCAAGCTCCGAATCCTGCCGGGCTCCGCAGCCAGGCTTCCGCCCCCTCAAGCGTACGCCACAAACAAGGTGCCTACGCTCTCTCCTGCCACTAAGGCCAAGCTCTTCTGGCTCGCCGCGAGAGCCGCATCCACCGCTGCGAAGAAGCCCTGCTGCTCCTTCCCCAGCTTCTTGCCGAACAGGAACTCCTTCACCTCCCCCTGGTTCCTGCGAACGCCTTCGAAGATCTCCGACTCCCGCAAATCGAGGAACGGATTTCCTCCGTTCGCATCGAAATTGAAGACCAGGCCAAAGCCGGTATCCACCGTCCCCTGCCCGACCTGGGACGCGCTCAGGTCCAGCGACTCCCGCAAAACCCCGCGCAAGGCGGACCCCATCGAAGAACGCAAGGTTTTCCGCATGGCCTTGGCCGAAGCGGAGCCTCCCAACTCCTCGCCGAAAAATTCCTGCAGCCGCTCCTTCAAGGCCCCGAAGCGCTTCTCGATGGACTGGCTGGCGCTGCGCACCTTTCCCGGGGACTTGCCCGGACGGCTCACCCCGCTTGCCGGGCCGCTCAATTCCCCAGGCTTGAAGGAGCCCACCTCGATGCCAAACGCGGCAAAGAAGCCGCTCGTGCCCTCCGC
This sequence comes from Pelagicoccus sp. SDUM812005, assembly GCF_031127875.1. Lineage (GTDB taxonomy): Bacteria > Verrucomicrobiota > Verrucomicrobiia > Opitutales > Opitutaceae > Pelagicoccus. The sequence goes on from NZ_JARXIA010000017.1 coordinate 133,890, forward strand.
CAAGCTAAACGAGTTCTGCGCCTCCTCCGCCGTGAAGACGATCCGGCTCCCCGTGTAAGCCGCCCTCACCCCTAATTGGGCCTCGTTGACGGAGTCGAGGATGTCGGACAGGGAATCCACGCTCGTATCGATGCTGAACTCCTGCCCCTCCACGTAAAAGGTCCCCGAGCTCAGGCCCGACAGCGCTCCCACAGTATCGATCGCAGCCAAAAACTCGTTGTCCTCCCCATCCACCTGGGCTGCCCCCGACAGCTTGCTCGCCGCCAAGAACCCGGAACTGTCGCCCGAAAGCACGATGTTTCCGGCTGCCCCGACCGTCTTATGGGTCAAAACCACCTCGTCGCTCCCCGCGTCAAAGGCAGCCGACACCCCCGCAGCCGACGCCGTTATCCGCTCGAGCACCTCCCGGATGCTGTCGCTGGCGTTCACCGCAATGCTCACCCCATTCACCTCGAAGGAACCGTCCACCACCCGCTCGCCCAAATCGAAATTCGCGTCGTCTCCGCCTCGGCCGTTCATGGGCTCGTCGATCGCTGCCGACCCCGCGACCGAATGGGCCACCCCCAAGTCGAAAGAATCCCCCAGCTCCAACGAACCGGCGGAAAACGATACGGTCAGCCCGTTCCCCAGAGCCATCTCCGTGTCCGGAACCGATTCCTCCGTAAACTGGAGGGTATCGAGCAATTCCCCTGCCCCGTCCCGCACCTCCAGCTCCAAGTCGGCCGGCAAGAGGCCCAAGGCCCCGGTGTTGGGCCCGCCCACGTTCCCCGCCTTCGTGACCGTGAAGCTCAAAGTATCGTTGCCGGAACTGCCATCGTAGGCTCCGCCAATCGTCGCTTGCGAAGTCGAAGCTCCCTCGAAAGCCGGCGAGGGAGTCGCATGGGACGTGTTCAAGCCGGATTCCGTGTTGACCTCCTCCCGCGAACGCAGCGTCGCCGCAGCCGCAGCCGTCGAAATCGATAAAACGTCCGACGACGCTACCTGAGCAGCGCTCTTCCCTCCGCGGCCAGCCAACTTCACCTCCGCCCGCATCGCCTCCTCCATATTCGACACCTCCTTGCGCAAGCGCCAAACCTGCGACAAGAGCTCGCGATAGCCGTCCGTCCCCTCGGACTTGTGCCCGCTCGACCCCATCCGACTCTGATAGGAAGTCGGCGCATAACGGATAGTCGCGTTCGAAAAGGAAACAGATGAAACCATGGCAAAAGGCCCAGGCCCGCCCGCGGACCTGGATTTCCTCCTCAACGTCGCCGCCCGCATTCCCCTCAGTCCTTCACCCCAGACAAACTGACATTTTCGAGATAAACCCCTCCGCCTTAGAGAATGGAACTCAATCACCCCACGCCCCAAACGAAGGCATTCCCCCTAGACTACCCACAGACCCCGGAGCCGGACCTCTAGGCAAGCCCACCCTCCACGCCCCCGCGCTGCCCAAGGCTGCCTAAGCGCCTGCGCCGCTCAAACTCCCATCTCCTCCGCAATTCAGCCTTCACCCAACCCGCCTCAACCCTCACTCTCGTTACATGCCCGATCCAAGAATCGTCGCTATCCGCGAATCCCTCACCACCCACATCCACGGCAAGCCCGCTGCCATCGACTCAGTCATCACCTGCCTCGTCGCAGGCGGCCATGTCCTCATCGAAGACGTCCCCGGCGTCGGAAAAACCACCCTCGCCTACGCCCTCTCCCGTGCCCTGCACAGCGCCTTCAACCGCATCCAATTCACCTCCGACCTCATCCCCTCCGACATCATCGGAGTCTCCATCTACCAAAAGCCGGAAAACCGCTTCGTCTTCCACCCCGGCCCCATCTTCGCCAACGTCGTCCTCGCCGACGAAATCAACCGTTCCTCCCCCAAGTCCCAATCCGCCCTCCTCGAAGCCATGGAGCGCGGGCTCGTCACCGTCGACGGAGAATCCTACCCCATCGAGCGACCCTTCATCGTCATCGCCACCCAAAACCCCGTCGACTTCGAAAGCACCTTCCCCCTCCCCAACGCCCAGCTCGACCGCTTTCTCATGCGCATCTCCATGGGCTACCCCGACGAACAATCCGAAAAGCAAATGCTGCGCTCCGGCGCCCTCCACTACGACGACATCGACATCGCCCCCGTAGTCGAAAAACAAGACATCGCCGACCTCCAGGCCCTCGCCAAAGAGATCTTCATCGAAGACTCCACCTACGACTACATCCACGACATCGTCACCAAAACCCGCAACCACCACGCCGTCGAAGTCGGAGTCAGCCCCCGCGGAGCCCTCGCCTTCAAGACCGCCATCCAAGCCGCCGCCCTCGTCGACGGCCGCGACTACGTCACCCCCGACGACATCCGCCGCCTCGCCAAGCCCTGCCTCGCCCACCGCCTCCGGCTCCACGAACGGCACGGCTTCGACCTCGACTGGCACGCCGCCGCCGACCTCATCGGCGAAATCCTGACCGAGATCCCCCAACCCCACCAAAAAGACTAACCCCCGAACCGAGCGCCGCGCTCCGTGTCCCACCCCACAATCCGCCACGCTCCTCACCACTTAACAAAATGTCCCCCGCCCCTGCGCCCAGCATCACCGTCGCCCCCGAAGACTCCGGGCGGGTCGTGCTGCGCCTCGGCATCCTCGCCCTCGTCGCCTACCTCCTCCTGCAAATCGATTTACTCGCCCTCGCCGCCTGCTCCCTACTCGCCGTCTACGCCTCCTCATCGCGCCTGGCCCGCGCCTCCCTCTCCGGCCTGCGGCTCACCCTCTCCACCAAGCAACTGCGAGCCCGCTGCGGCGAACCCGTTGACGCCCGCCTCTACCTCAAGAACCAAAACCGCATCCTCCCTATCTACTACCCTAGCGTCACCGTTCGCGAAAAAAACACCCGCCGCGCCCAAACCTTCCAATTCCAAGGCCTCGTCTACCCCCAACAAGAAGTATCCCTCAGCATCGACCCCACCCTCGGAGTCCGAGGACTCCGGCACCTCGAAGCCCTCGCCCCACGCTCCCACTTCCCCTTCGCCCTCCACCTCGCCCAATCCAAGGCCCGATCGACCTCCCCCGAAATCATCGCCTGGCCACGCCCCTCTCCCCTCGACGTAGATTCCCTCCTCAACGACCCGCCCCGCTTCCGCTTCGAAACCTCCGGCGAGCAATCCATCCACTCCCAAACCATCGAAGCCGCCCGCATCCGCGATTACCATCCAGGCGACCCCAAATCTCGCATCAACTGGAAGCTCTCCGCCAAGCTCGACAAGCTCACCATCATCGAACCCCGCGACGAACGACAGGAACGCTACGAGCTCCACCTCGAAACCTCCAAGGAACTCTGGCCAAGCGAGCTAGCCTTCGAACGCATGCTCCGCCTCGTCACCACCCTCGTATCCGAACTTTCACGACGCAAAGTCATACAAGGGATCACCCTCGACCACACCCACTACCCTCTCACCAGCAACCGCGAGCTCATCCGCTTCTACGACGCCCTCGCCACCTCAGCTCCCAGCCCCAGAACGCCCGACCTTCCTATCCCTCCGCGACGCTTCCATCTCTGGATCCTTCCCGCCCCCAATTCCCAAATCCTCCTCGCCCCCCAATCCGCTCCCCTATTCGAAAAGGAGGCAAGCAAATGACGCCTCCCAACAACAAGCTCTGGCGCCGCCCCGACATAAACCTAAGCTACTGGCTCGCTCTCAGCTCAGCCCTAATCGCCTTCTCTATCGTATCCGAAAAGCTGCTACTCGCCGCTTTCGTCGGGCTCGGAGCCATCGCCCTTTCCGCCTTATCCCCCAATATTCCCAAACGCCTGCGCTACGCCGCCCAAGCAAGCTTCACCCTCGTCGCCTACTTCGCCGCCCTCCTCCCCCTCTGGCCCGAACCGTATTCAGCCTACTACTACACGCCCGTCGCTCTGGTGCTCGGCGTCGCCCTCGTGGCCGCCCTCAACCACTACAGCTACGGCGGCAGCCGCGGCGTCACCAGCATCGCAGCCATCGCCTTCCTTCTCTTCATCCGGAACATCGTACTCTACTTCCACTTCGAAGCCCCCCTAGAGGAACTGGGCTTCAGCCTCGCCTTCGTCGGCCTCATGGAGATCGCCCTCTCGCCCCGCTTCCGCAACAGCGAGGACCACCCGCACCCCGAGCTGATCTTCGGCCTTCTCCTCGCCCTCGTGGCCAGCTTCCGCTTCACCTCCCTCAGCCTCGGCATCGTCCTCTCCACCCTCCCCATCCTCGCCTTCCTCATCCGCAACCACGAACTCGCGAAAATCCCCAACGAACAAGTCAAACCCGCCACCCTGCTCAGCCCACCGTCCCGGCCGCGCCGCAAGCAGCTCACCACCTGCCTCCTATCCGCGACCCCTCTCCTCCTCGCCGCGCTCCTCTACCTAGCCACCCTGCAAGTCCCCTTCTGGGGCGACTTCCTACCCCGCGACGCCCCCTACCTCGCCCAATCCATCGCCCAAAAAGCCAGCGTCCTTTCCCAAGCCTCGAACCTGGACGACGAAGCCCTAAGCGAAGCCGCAGGCAAGATCGTCGATCCCCAATTCTTCAAGCAAAAGGCCGAGCAAATCGCCCAAAGCTGGAAATCCACCCCTCGCGAGGACTCGCCCCTCCCAGACGAAAGACAAGACCGCCCTACCGCAACCGAGCAAAGCTCCGCCACCCCGCAACGCCAGGCCCGCCCCTACGACCCCGACAACTACGAATACCGACTCGGCCCCTTCGCCCGCAACCGAGCCGGCGACTCCAGCTCCCGCGTTCCCTCCCCCGCCACGCCTGGCAACATCGCTTCCCAGTTTCCCCGCCTGTCCGAACCGGGCCCCCGCTCCGAAAGCGGCCGAAGCTTCGACCCCAGCAACCCGCCCACCCCTGCCGGCCTCAATCCCGGCATCCCCGACGGAATCGGCTACGGCGACGCCCTCCCCGACGAATTCGCCACTCCCGACTCCGCCAGCAACTTCGATCTCGCCTCCAGCTCCGAAACAAGCCCCGACCCCGGCGCCTCCCCCGCTTCCCCAACCGAAGACTTCGAGCAATTTCTCGACGCCTTCGAGCAACCGGAAAAAGCCATCACCCAAGCCCTCAACCTCGAAGGCAGCGACGTATCCGCCCTCCTCAACGAAGAAGCCCTCGCCATCGTCAAGCTCGACTCTACCCGTGCCGCCCCAAGGCGCCTCTACCTTCGTAGCAACGTACTGGATACAGTCGACCGATTCGGTCTCGGAGCCATCCGCGGCCAAGACGGACGCGTCACAATCCCCGTCGACCCCCAAAGCCCCCTCGTCCTACGCAGCTTTCGCCAAAGCAAAAGCGAAGCGAGCTCCCTCACCATAACCGCAGACCGCAGACGCAGCGCCACCCTCCCGCTTCCCGAATCCTTCGGACGGATCCAAGTCTACGAAGAAACCACCCTCAACATCTACCCCGAAGAACGCGTCGCCATCGCCCCACGCTCCCCCGAGCCGCTCACCTACCGCGTCTTCGAAGCCGACCTCGAAGTCACCGACCGCGACCGAACAAAGGCAAGCGCCAGCGAAGCCTATCGCCAACGCATGCTCGAAATCCCGCTCCGCGAAGAGGATCGCAACTATCTCGAAAAGCTAGCCAAACGCGTGGGCGGCAGCCGCTCGCCCACCCGCCAGTTCGCGTATCGGTTCGGCAACTACTTCGCAAATCGACACCCCTACTCCTACTTCGTCGACATTCCCCCCGGCCCCGGCCATGCCGTCGTCCGCTGGCTCGAAAACAAAAGCCCCGGCCTCTGCTCCAACTACGCCGCCGCCTTCGTTCTGCTCGCCAGAAGCCGGGGAATCCCCGCCCGCGTCGTCGGCGGTTTCGCTTCCGACGAATTCGACAGCAAGGAACTACGCTTCATCATGCGCCAGCGCAACGCCCACGCCTGGGTCGAATACCTCGACGAATCCAATCAATGGATACGCTTCGACCCGACCCCCGGAATAAGCGAAGCCGAAATTCGCCGCGCCGAACAATACGTAAACGACCGAAACCCGCAGAGCCTCCGACAGCTCCTGCTCAGCGAAAAGCGAGCAAGCCAAGCCGTCGACCCCGAAACGCCTGAAGAAGACGCCCTCGCTTCGCCCTACGAAACAGCCCCAGCAGCTCCTCCCGCGGCCTCAACTCCCTCGCTCCCCGAAAGGAACGCCCAGGATCCCGTGTCCGCACCGCGCCCCAGCCCCAGCCTCGTCCAGTCCGCCCTTTCCCAAGACGCCCCGCCATCCCCGTCCGACTCCATCCCTCCCTCCTCCACGAAATCCACCCTCACGTCCCCCAAATCCGAACCACGTGTCGCGCCGCCACCGGAAACTCCCCTTTCGCAGGCCAACGACGCCTTAAGCGCAACTCCACCAGCAAGCGCCGAAAAACAAGACCCACCCTGGCTCGCATTGCTCGCCATCCTCGCTATCGTAATTCCCGGCATCGCCTACCTCATGCGCTTCAAGAAACCACAGGCCGCGACTCCCGAACTCCAGCTCCGCCACCAAGCAGGGCGCCTTCTCGCTCAGCTCGACCAGCTCCTGCAAGAGCACGAGCTATCCCAGGACCCCATCTGGATCGAGACCCGCCAATCCCTTTCCCAACAACGCTACGGCCGCGAAACCAGCCCCCTCATGGTCCAAGACCTCGCCGTAAAAGTAGCCCTACTGGCCAAGCGAAAGAAAAAGTAGAACCGCTTCTACAATCCGCAGCGCCCGCCACCCCGCGTTCTTTTCCCGCTTTTTAGTGAATAGAGGGCGCAGCGCCATCGTCTCTTGTTCACTAGGCTCCGCGTCGAAACGCAGCCCCCATGCGAACACGCGACGAGACCAGCCTCACCCACCCTAAAGAGACAGCAAGGCCCACAAAAAACGGAACCCATCGAACCATGCACACACCCGCTCAGCACCGCATTCTCGCCACCCCTAAAGCCTTCCTAGTCTTCGCCTTAGCCGCCCTGCTCCTGCCCCTCCCCTACAGCGCCCTGGAAGCCGGCGGGAAATCCCGCGAAACCCAAGGCAAGTCCAACACTTCCCAAAGCTCCACTTCCCGCGCCCCCCAACGCCGCCCCCAAGCGCGCCCCACTCCACCTCCGACTCCACCCCCTTCGAACAACAACAGCCGCAATTCCAACCGCAGCAGTTCCAGCTCCACCCGCTCCAGTTCCAACAGCTCGAACGATTCCCACCGTCGCGCCCAACCCGCCCCACGCCCAACGCCTCCCCGCCCCCAGAGCCCCTCCCGCTCCAGCAGCCAAGCCACTCGCACTCCCCCGCCCACTCGCAGCGCCCCCACCGTCAGCCAGCCTCGTGTCAGCCAACCACGCGTCAGCCAACCACGCGTCAGCCAACGAACCACGCCCCCCGTCCGAAGCGCCCCCGAAGTTCGCGCCACGCCGAGCCGCACCACGCCGCAACAGCGGCGCGTCTCCACCGCCACCACAAACAACAACACCCATCGGACTCCACAAAACCGAGCCTCGGCTAGCCGGACCCAAGAACCCCGCAGCACGACCACGACCCGAACCACCACCGTCCAACGGACCCAACCTCGCACTGCCCCCACCCTTACCGTTCCCCGCAACGTGGCCACCCAAACCCGCGTCGGCCCCCAACGCAGCGAAAGCCGGGCCGAATCCGATTCCACCCGCTCCCGCCGGGAAACCGTATCCTCCGCCTCCCGAGGCAATCGCGACTCGCAAAACCGCAACTCCCGCAGCGCCAATTCCCCCAATATCGCCTCCCAATCCCGCAACCAAAGCATCGATTCCACCCGCACCCGTACCCAAACAGTCAATACGACACGCGCTGCCGCCACGCGGACTTCCACTCGCGACCACGTCCAGAGCAGCCACATCGGTCCGCAAAGGAATGAAAGGACCAATCGCTCCAGCCGCCCGCAAACCGTCGAAAAAAGCTACCATGAAAATCGCGACGTAGCCCGCACCGTCTATATCGACCGACGCCGCTCCACCCAGACCACCGTTGCCCAGCGACGCGAACGCGAACGGCAGCAAGCCCTCCGCAATGTAGAAAGCAAAAGCGATTCCCACGACCACAAGCACGACCACCAGCGAACCGCCGCCCATCCCAAGACCACCCTCAAGCAACAACTGCAAGAGCGCAACAAACACGAGCGCACCGATACCCATCCCCGCAACGATCGCCACGGCAACCACACCACGCGCCATCACCACGTAGACAAGCACCACCACCGCCACGGAGCCGGTTGCGGACACCATTTCTACGACAACCGTTGGCACGACTTCCCCCGCGCCCACCGCCATCACGACGGCTGCGGACACCACTTCCACTCCGGAGCCTGGATCTCCTTCTCCATCGGCCACGTCCACGGAATCGGCTGCGGCCACTTCTACGACAACGGGGTCTGGCTCACCTACTCCGGCAGCCGCCACCGCCACCACATCGGCTGCGGGCACTACTACTACGACGGCTTCTGGCACAACACCTCCTGCTACCACATCCACGGTCCCGGCTGCGGGCACTACTATTACGATAACCGCTGGCACGACTTCCCCCACACCCACGTGCACACCGACCACTGCGAACACATGTACGACGGAGGGCGCTGGCTCATCGTCAGCTCCGACAAACACGTACACAGTTCAAACTGCGGCCACTACCAATTCTCCGGTCGTTGGCACGCGTACCCAAGAAGCTACTACACCATGAACCGGCCCGACAGTCTCTACTTCTTCGTCGACCTCGGAGACTACCGCAACCGCAACATCCCCGACTGGGCCTACCAAGAGTACCTCGACCGCGGTGCCCCCACCGACATCTTCCGCTCCAGCAATACCCTCGCCAAAGCCTACGCCGCCTTCGCCAAAGGGAGCTACTACGAGTCGCTGGTACAATTCAAGCGAGCCAGCCAGAGCGAGCCCAAAAACGCGCTCATTCACCTCGCCCGCGCTCAAGCTCAGATCGCAGTCAAGGACTACCGCTCCGCCTTCGACGACATCGTACGCGGCATGGACCTCTTCCCCGAATGGGCCGACGCCTACGTCAACCTGAGCGAGATCTACTCACGCTCCGAAGATCTCGAGCGACACACCCAACAACTCGAGCAGTGGGTGGAACGCTATCCCCGCGACTTCAAGGCCCACTTCGTCCTCGGCTACTTCTACTACTTCCACCAAGAGTACGACGCCGCCAAAACGGAGCTCCTCTACGCGCTCTCCTGGGACGACGATCTCGCAGCCGCCCACATCCTCATGGACAAGATCCTAGAATTCGAAGCCGAATCCGAAGTCCTAACCATCGAGGAAGAAGCATCCCCCGAAGAAGCCCCCACCCTCACCACCGAATAATCCCCCCCCGTAGCGCGGAGCTTCCGAGGCCACCCTCATTGTCCACAGGCATGGCCGCAAACGCGAAAGCCCGATCCCACATTGCAGGATCCCGTAGCGCGGAGCTTTAGCCCGCGACCGCATTGCAGGATCCCACAACGCTGTCACCCAGAGAGACGTAGTCCAAAACTCCAAGGCTGTTCGCGACACCCCGCATCGCCACAAAAACTTGCCACACGCCGCAAGCCGCAGCCCTTCAAAATACCCCTCACCTTTCCCCACAGCTACTCCCCAGCTTCTGGCGATGCCCTCAAAAAGCAAAAGCAACCTCCAGTGGTCTGACCACTCCTTATAGTGGTCAGACCACTTTACAATCAACTCAACCTCACAAATCCTCCTTGCCTCCTCAGGCAACGCTCCCCCCAACAAAAGCCTCCCACCATCTATGCCCCCTCCTTGCTCGGCCCCTCAAGAGCTTCCCGGTGAGCATCGATCCGCTGAACTTCCGTCTCCAAAAACTGTATACGCTTCTCCGCCACTTCCTTTTCCGAATCCGGCAGCCCGCTCAAACCTTTCTCGAGCTCAACCCTTTCCTTCACAAGCTGATCGCGCTGAAACACCAAGCGCTCCACCGTTTCCGCCTCTTCCGCCTTGTCGAAGATCCGCTGCTCCGGCACGTCCTCCGGCGGCTTGTTAGCGACTGGAATCGGCGCAGACTTGGGCATGATCTGCTGTCCATCCTTCAATGGCCGCTGCATCATCGCGCTGGGCGACAGGATCTCGATCCCCGCATTGTGCAACGTATTCAAAACATTGATATGCAGCTGTGAACGACGGCTCACCAAATGCTTTACTTCTACCAAAAGCCCCGCCACCCGATAAACCACCGAAAAGTCGCCCAGCTCCATCACGCGCACAAAGGGATCCTCCAAGCCCGTGCTGCGAGCCGCCTCCAACAGCAAGGGCTCCACCGTCGCCTGATGCACGTCATAGCCCAAGGAAACGCTGGCTGAGATGATCGTCCCGGAGCTGCGCACCACCGTCACCGGATTCGTCACCAGGTATAGGTTCGGCAAAGTCGTCAGATCCCGATCCTCCGTCTGGATCTCCGTGTGGAAAAGCCCCCGCGCGGAGACGCGGCCAAAGGTATCGCCCACCCGTACGAAATCCCCCGAGCGAAAAGACCCGATCGAACGAATCATCAAACCGCCCATCGCATTCGCCACGAAAGTCGTGGAAGACAAGCCGATGATCCCCGTCATCACCAAACCGAACAAGCCCAACAGCTGATCCTTAGTGCCGTTGTCCAAGGGAAGGGCAATGATGACCGCCACCAGAGCAAACGCCGTCATCACCAGCATCACGATAGGACGCGTGAAATTGTCGTGCTTCCCAAACTTGGCCTCCCGCTTCGTGAAGTACCAGCGCGTCCCCAACAAAATGCCCGCCACCACGCTCAACGTGATCAACAAGGGCAAAAAGCTCGGAAAGGACTCAACAATTTCGGCAGGATCGGGCATCCACCAAAACAAATCCGATCCGGGGCTCCTGCCAACCTCAAACGTAAGGCAACGGCTGCCCCCTCCCCGCAAAACAGATCTACAGCTCGCTGTGCGAAACCCGCTCCACCTTCGACAAATCGTAATCCCGGCGGGCCAACTCGAGCAGCAGCCGCTCGTAGTCCCGATCCCCCAATTGCGCGGAACGCGTCATCACCCAGGCCAGGTCCTTGTCCGGATGGCCGATCACCGTCTCCTTGTAGTCCGGCGACACATACAGGATATAGTAGGGGGCCGTGAAGACTCCGAAGAAACGCATCCGCCACTCCGCATTGCTAACCGTATCATGCACCCAACCCCGCGGCTTCATCGTCTTCCACTTCCCGTCGAAGCCGCCCTTCTGAAAACGATAAGTGGTCTGGATCTTGCCATCCTCCTCCAACTCATAGGTCTCCGTCGCATTGTAGGCGTTCTTGTCCAAGGGAGTCGGCGTGTACCCATGCACGTACCACGTCCCCATAAAGCGCTCCAAGTCGACGTACTCCGCCAAAACTTGGTTCGGCCGCTCCCCGCCGCTCTTCCGACACGCCAACAGCAAGACGCCCGCAAACGCCACCAGTCCCAAAATCAAAATCCACTTCATAACGCTTCCTCCCTTAACGCTTCTTGCTAAACAACGAACCAAGGCCGCCATCGATGCCGATCGCCTGCCCCGTTACCCAACTTTGCTCCCTATCGAGCAGCCACGCCATGCCGCTCGCCACCTCCTCGGGCTCTCCGATCCTGCCAAGCGCATGCATCGACTGCGACGCTTTCAACGCCATTTCATTGCCCGTTATCGGCTCCGACATCTTCGAACGAACCAAGCCCGGAGCCACGCAGTTCACCCGAATCCCATAGCTGGCATAGGTCGCCGCTGCCGAGAGCGTCAATCCAATCACTCCCGCCTTGGCTGCAGCGATCGCTTCGTGGTTCGGATACCCTCGCTGGGCAGCTGCCGACGAACAAAATACAATCGAACCACCCGACTTCATCATGCGCTTCGCCACCGAACGAATCGCCGCGAAACAGCTCGCCAGGTTCAACGAAAGCACCGACTCGAACTCTTCCCGCCCAGTCAAGTGGGCCGGCTTCAAGAGAATCGAGCCCACGCAAACCGCCACCCCATCAATCGAACCAAAAGCATCCTCCGCCTTGTCATAAAGGTTTGGATACGCATTCCAATCAGTCGCCTCGTGCTCAACTAGCAGAGCTCCTTCCAGGCTAGCATTCTCCCGCGCCTTTTCCTCATCCCGAACCGCAGCCACCACAGCATGCCGTGCCTTCAACAAACGCTGAGCCAAGGCGCTCCCGATCGCCCCGTTCGCTCCCACCACCACAAAACAATTTTTCTCGCTCATACCGAATCTCCTTCCACTACAATTCCCTCCCGACGCATGAACCAAAGCGCCCAGGTTCCCGCTCCAAAAAACACCGCCACCCCCGGCCCAAAAGCCCAGGCCACCGAACGGTAAACCGACGAAGCCTGCTCGACGCCCCCTTCCTCAAAACCGATCGCCCACAAAAACACACCCGAAACCGCGAGTCCGCAGGCCCGAGCCATCTTCGTCGCCGTGCGCCAAAGGCCGTAGTACGCCCCGTTCAAGGACAGCTGCGAGCTATCCCCATCCTCTTGCACCACATCGGAAAACAAGGCCTCCAACAGGACCACGCTCGACGCCGCCAGCCCGCCAAACACGACCACTAACAATACTGGAACCACACTCTGCGGCGGCATCAGGGGATAGGCGACCGCCGTCATAACCGTCAGCCCTAGGGAGCCGAAAACCGCCAAGCGTAGCTTTCCAAATCGCTTCCCATACCTCACCCAAAGGGGCGTACCCGCCATCACCGTCACCGACAAGCCGATCAAAGCCAACGCCACCTCCCCATCCGAGAACCCTAAGGTCCCCTTGTAGAAGATAAGGGCAAGGCTCCCATTCACAGCCCGCCCCATCGCGATAAACACAAACGCAACCACTACCCAACGAAAGCCCCGAGAGGCAAAGGCGGACTTGAACCCGTCCAAAATTCTCCCTCCCTTTCCAAACGTATTCGACACACAACTACCCGCAGTCCGCCAAATCGTTACCACCGCCACCATCGAGAAAAAGAGCCCGACCCCCGCAATCCACCAAGCCGACTCGCTGCGATTCTCCAACAACAGCGCCCCCGCCCCTTCTTCCAAACGAACCCCAGCGAAGTAGGCCACCAACGGCGGAATCGACAAGCCCACGATCAAACCCGCCCCGCTGAAAATCAACCTCCATGCGAAAAAGCCCGCTCGATCCCTCGAGCCCTTCGCCAAGTCATTGATCAAAGCGAGGTACGGTACCGCCACCATGGTGAAAGCTGTATTCAAAATGAGATACCACGACAAAAGTTGCCAAAAGAGAGCTGTCTCGTCCGCATCCGCGCTCGGCGAAAAAAGGCACACGAACGCCACTGCCATCAAGGGAGCACCCAACAAGACATATCCAAGACGTTTGCCCCGAGCTCCCCGCGCCGGGGTCCGATCCGAAAGCACCCCCATGGCTGGATCGCTCACCGCATCCCAAAACACCGCCAAAGCCAAAGCCAAGCCCACTAAAGCCGGACGCAACCCCGCAGAGACGTAGAGCTCCAGCAGATATACCTGCAACATGACCTCCAAGGAGACGAGGCCCACCTCCGCAGATCCGTATCCAGCTTTCAACCACTGGCTTCGATTCGTCTCTCCTGCTAGAGCTATTCCGACCATCACTTTTCCGTGCGGCCCTCGCGATCCCTCAATTCCGCCGCCCGCATCGGCATCCTATCGATCAGCTCGAAAAGCAGCTCGAGCTGCAATTCCCCCTTCTGAAAAGCCTTCGTACCGCCATCCTTGCCGACCAACACGAACTGGCTCACGCCCTCTTCGATCTGCCACCGCTCCCTCCACCGCGACTTTTCCTCGGCGCTCATCCGAAAGGAACGATCCCATTCCAATTCGATCTCACCCAAGCTCACCAACAGCAGGTCCCGATCTTCCAAGGCCTCCGCCCCACGAACCAAAGCCTGCTCAAGCTCGATCCGCTCTGCCTCCGACGAAACGACGTACGCCAAAACGCGATGCTCCCACCGAACGCTCTCCAGAGAACGCTCAGCCTCCGCCTCTCCCAGCAGCTGCCCCTGCAGCAACACCGCCAACAAAAACATCCCTAACCGCACCATCACGTATTCCTTTCCCCGCGCGCTCTGATATCCTCGTCGCAATGCCCGTTTCTCCCACGCCTCTTCAATTGACTAAAGTTATTCATACCTAATTCATTCTTGAATTCAACGGGCAATATCGCCATACAAAAACCAACAACGAACAGCTTTACGTGATTCATGCATGATTCACAATAACTAAATCCTAAAAATGAGCACTCCACCTCCGCTTCGCTGCGAGCAACTCGCCAAGGCCTTCGGCCCGCGCCCCCTCTTCGCCGCGATCGACCTCCAGCTCCAGCCTCGCGAACGCCTCGCCCTCCTCGGAGCCTCCGGATCCGGCAAGTCCACCCTGCTGCACTGCCTCAGCGGCGTCCTGCCCGCCGACTCGGGTCGCATTTGGCTGGGAGGAGAGCGACTCGACCAGCTCGACGCCGAGCAACTTGCCCACTGCCGCCGCCAAAAGATCGGCACCGTCTTCCAGTTCTTCCACCTGCTGCCCACCCTCACCGCTCGCGAAAACATCGAACTCCCCCTCCAGCTCCTCGGCCACCCCTCGCAGCAACGCCGCGAACGCGTCGACGCCCTGCTCGAACGCATGGGCGTCAGCCACCGCGCCGACGCCTTTCCCGCCGCCCTCTCCGGCGGAGAAATGCAGCGCGTCGCCATCGCCCGAGCCATCGCCCACCGCCCGCCTATCCTCTTCGCCGACGAACCGACCGGCAACCTCGACAGCCGCTCCGGCGCCGCAGTGCTCCAACTCCTGCGCGAACTGACCGACGAGGAAGGTGCCGCCCTGCTCATGGTCACCCATAGCGACGAAGCCGCTAGCATCTGCCAACGCCAGCTCCACCTCGTCGACGGAGCCCTCACCGAAACAGCCGCCCCAAACCACTAGCGATGAACCTCTCGCTCTTCGCCAGCCTGCTCTGGCGCTTCGGTATCCGCTATTGGATACGCCACTGGATAAAGCTCACCCTCCTCGTATCCATCGTCGCCCTCGGTACCGGCGCCTTCCTCGCTATTGGCCTAGCCAACCGAGCCTCGACCCAAAGCTTCGACCAGTTCGCCCAAACCGTCTCCGGCCAAAGCCAGCTCGTAGTCACGCCCTCGCTTGCCGAACTTTCCCTCGCCGACCTCCGCGCCCTGCGTATCGCATTGCTCGATACGGAAGCCACCCTCGTTCCCCAAATCGTCGCCAGCGCCCGTCTCGCCAACCGCCCCGACATCTCCCCCTCCCAAGAAATCTTCACCGTGATCGGCATGGACCTCCTGGCCGCCTCCAACTTCCTCCTCCGCCATCACGCAGAATCAACCTTCCTCAACGCCAGCCCCGCCACAGAAGAACGCCCTCGCGGCGTCTACGCCCAAGCCGAAACGTCCCGGGCCTTCTCTTGGGACACATCCAGCACCCTCAGCCTCTACCTCGAAGACCAGCTTGTGGAACTCCCTTGGATCGGAGAACTCCCCCAGCTCCAGCAAGAGAGGCAAGCCGCTTCCAACGTGCTCGTTATGGACTGGCGGGACCTCAGCGAGCTGCTCTCCAAACCCTTGCACGCCAACCGCGTCGACATCATCTGGACCGATCCCGAACCATCCGCCGGCGAAATCGAAGCCGCCCTCAAACGCCTCCAGAACGCTAATCCCGGCAATTGGGTCATCGAATCCCAACGCCAACGCCAAGCAACCGGAGCCACCATGACGCTCGCCCTGCGCATGAACCTCCGCGCCCTCTCCGTCCTCTCCCTCCTCGTCGCCATTTGCCTCGTCTTCCAAGCGATGGACAGCACCGTCGCCCGCCGCCAAGGCGAAGTCGCCACCCTGCACTCCCTTGGCGTATCCACAAAGCTCACACGCCTCCTCTGGTTCGCAGACGCCTGCCTCATCGGATTCCTCGGCGGCGGCCTCGGTCTCCTCTTCGGCGATGCCATGGCCCGCGTCTCCACCGAAATGGTCGGCCAAACCATCAACACCTTATACTACAACGCCGGCACCATCTCCCACCAATACTCGATCCCCGAAGCCGCTCTCGCTTGGTTCCTCACCATCCTATTCTGCATCCTCGCCGGCTGGTGGCCCGCTCGCCAAGCAGCCCGAGCGCCCCTCGTCGAAACCATACGACAAGGCAACCATCGCTCCAGCTATTCCAGAAAGTCCTACTGGCTTGCCGCCCTCGCCTTCTCGATCCTCTCCGTAGTTGCCTACTCGATACCACCCTTGAGAGCCGAAAACGGACACGCCATTCCCGTCGGCGGCTACGCCCTCGCCATCACCCTCATAGGACTCGTCGCCAGCCTCGCATCCCTCGCCCTCGAATCCATGGGAAAGCTCTGCCTCAAACTTGGCAAGCGCTCACCCAGCCTCCGTCTGGCCCTCAGCCAGTTTCGCCTTCCCGTCACCCGACACCGCCTCGCCCTCGCCGGCGTCATCCTCTCCGTCGGCATGACCGCTTCCATGATCTTCCTCATCGGCAGCTTCGAATCAACCGTACGGGCCTGGATCGGGAACACCTTGCAGGCCGACCTCTTCATTCGCCCGAAATCCGTCAGCGCCTCGCACGAGGTTCCCGGCATCAGCCCGAAAATCATCGAAAAGCTGACACAGGATCCCCGCGTCAGCGATTCCGGCGTGATCTATCGAACATCGACACGTATCCAAAATCTGCCCACGCAGCTCATCGGCTTCGACACCGACTACCTGCACCGCATCGACCATACCACCTGGATCAAACGCCCCACCAATCTCCTCGAACTCAAAAACGGAAAAACGGCCACCGTGAACGAAGCTTTCGCCAGCCGCTTCCAAAAAGGCGTTGGCGACTCCCTCCAACTCCCCACCGCCCAAGGGCCGCGGGAACTCCGCATCATCGGCGTCATCGCCGACTACGGAAACGAAAACGGAAGCCTCGCCATCGATCAGGAAACCTTCAAAAACATAGCCGGTACCGCCCGCCCCAGCGCCGTCGCCCTCCACCTCGAAAACCCCGAGCAAATCGACGCCTACGCACGCGAGCTCCGCGAAGCCCAACCCGCCCTCTTGACCATGACCAACCGCTGGCTTCGCGAAGAAACCCTGCGCATCTTCAACCGCGTTTTCTCCATCACCTACGCCCTCGAAGCGATCGGGCTGCTCATCTCCGTCGTCGGTCTCGGCTCCATGCTCGCCTCCCTGCTCATCGAGCGTCGCAGCGAAATCAGCACCCTCCAGCGCATCGGCTTCGACGTGCAAACCATCGCCCGCTCCAGCCTCTGGGAAGGGCTAGCCCTCGCCAGCCTCGGAATTCTGGCCGGTCTCCTCCTAGGCTGCCTGCTCGGACTGACCCTCGTATTCATCATCAACAAGCAATCCTTCGGCTGGACCCTCCATGTATCCATTCCTTGGATAACCCTAGCCGGACTCAGCCTCCTCACCCTCGCCGGCGCCGGAACCGTTTCCTACTTCGTAGGCCGCTGGTCCGCCAAGCTCCCCTTGCAAACCGAAGAATGAAACAGCTCGCCGCCACCCTGCTCTGCAGCCTCGCCCTCGCCGCCGCCAGCCCTGCGGAGCCCTTCCCCGTCGAAGCCGATACCGGCTTCGCCATCGCCCGCCCCGAAGCCCAGCTCGAATTTCCCCGCGACCATAGCAGCCACCCGGAATTCAAAACCGAATGGTGGTACATCACCGGCCACCTCGACTCCCCCCAACACGCCCTCGGCTTCCAGATCACCTTCTTCCGCTCCGCCCAAAAAGACAGTCCGACCTCCCCCGCCACCCAAATCTACCTCGCCCACGCCGCCGTCACCGACAAGCGCACAGGACGCTTCCTCCACGAAGAGCGCCTCAACTCCGCCGACTGGAACGCCGCCGCCCAAAGCGGAACCCTCGACCTCTACAACGGAAACTGGTACCTCCGCATGCTCGACCCGAAAAGCGAGCAAATGAAAACCCGCTTCTCCCTCAAAGACATCGGCAGCTTCGACCTCACCCTCACCCCCGCCAAACCCAAAACCCTCTTCGGCGAAAACGGCTATTCGCAAAAAGGTGACGAAAAAGGAGCAGCCAGCCACTACATCACCTTCACTCGACTCGAAGTCACCGGCACGCTCAAAAATCAGCAAACCTCGACGCCCCTCACCGGCCTCGCCTGGATGGACCACGAGTTCAGCTCCAGCCAGCTCAGTTCCGAACAGATCGGCTGGAACTGGAGCAGCCTCATCCTCGACGACGGCAGCGAACTCATGGCCTACGTCATGCGCCGCCGAGACGGCGCCATCGACCCAAATTCACGCCTCACCCTCATCGCCCCCGACGGCCAAAAAACCGAATACAAAGGCAACGCCTTCCGCTGGACGCCCATCCGCCACTGGAGCAGCGAAAAGTCCGGAGCGTCCTACCCCGTCGAATACGAAATTTCATGGGCCAACCAAAGCCTGCGCATCAAACCCTACGCCGATGACCAAGAGCTCATCGGCAGCATCGGCGAATTCGTCTACTGGGAAGGCACCTGCCAAGTCCTCGACGAAAACGGCAATCGCATCGGCCTCGCCTACACCGAACTCACCGGATACAGCGAATCCCTCAACGGAAAATTCTAAACAACTGCGTTCATCCGCAAAAGCAGTGGAATCCGCCCCGCAACGCCGCTTTGGGCGATGAAACAAAAAAAATGGGCCGCAGCGCCACATCAGCGCCACGACCCACTATACCCCGTAACTGAAAATTCGATACAACCTGCTAGGCAGCAAGCTCGGCGCTCATCAAGTCAGCCTGCAAGCCGCGCAGCGCAAGCAGGGCCGCCGAGCGCTTGGCGAAGACGCGGTACGGTTCCGCCTCCTCCAACAAGCTCTCCACATAGGAGCGAAGCGCCGTGCTGCGAAAGTGGCCCTTCTCGAGCGTTCGCCTCATGGCCGGAAATTCCTGAACCACCAAAACCCGAAAGCCCATCGGCAACCACGTCTCGCGCATCGTCGCGTCCAGGAGCCCCATCAACTGTCGATTCAATGACATCTTCAAGTCGCTCGCTTGTCGGGCCGCAACGGTGGAAGTTCCGTTTACAACTGTGGTCCCTTTAACTGCGTGCGTGCTCATTTGATATCCTTTCAATTGGTTTTAGTTTCGCCGGGAGATTCGTTCTCCAAGCACCCCGGATAAAGCAACGGCCGCGCCAACCCTCGAAACTAAATGTTACAGATCAAAAAAACGCAGCGCCGCCCCAGCCGCTCCGCCGCAAAAAAAACTCCAATTCTCCATTCACACCGCGACGATCCTGCTCCACCATCCCGCTTTCCTATGAAAATAAGCCCCACGCTCCCCAGCATCGCCGCCGCTCTCCTCGCCCTCGGAGGCTGCGCTCCCTCCAAGGAAGACCTCCAGCTCCCGCCGCCCCCCAAGGCCGAAACCCAAGTCGACCTCCAGCGCTTCGCCGGCAGCGAGATCGGCGCCCCCATCGGAGACCGACGCCCCTGGGTCACCCACGTCCGTGCCGTCGACCTCGACCAAGACGGCCGCCTCGACGCCATCGGCTGCGAAGCCAAAGACAGCGAAGTGATCTGGCTGCGCCAGCTCCCCGACGGCAGCTTCCAGGAGATCGTCATCGCCACCCAAGCTCAAGCCCCCGTGCACGCCGAAGCCTACGACCTCGACGCCGACGGAGACCTCGACCTGCTCGTCTCCTGCATGAACATCGTCTTCCCCAACAACGACAAGATCGGCACCCTCATGGTGCTGGAAAACGACGGCTCCCAAAACTTCACCCAACGCATCCTGCTCGAAAAAGTTGACCGCGTCACCGACGCCCGCGCCGCCGACCTCGACAAGGACGGCGACCTCGACCTCGTCGTAGGACAATTTGGATACGACCAAGGCGAAGTCCGATGGATGCGAAACCTCGGCAACTGGAACTTCGAGTCCCAAACCGTCCTGCAACTCTCCGGCACCATCAACGTCACCGTCGACGACTACAACGGAGACGGCTGGCTCGACTTCGCCGCCCTCGTCTCCCAACAGTGGGAAGAAATCCACCTCTTCGAAAACGACGGCAACGGAAGCTTCAAGAAAAGCCGCGTCATCTGGGGCTCCGCCAACGACGACTACGCCGTATCCGGCATGTCCTCCGCCGACCTCAACCGAGACGGCAAACCCGACCTTGTATTCACAAATGGAGACGGCTTCGGCCCCAACCCCGTCCCCGGGCCCCGCCCCTGGCACGGCATCCAATGGCTCGAAAACAAGGGCTCCGGCTACTTCAAGTACCACCGCATCGCCGACCTCGGCGGCGCCTACTCGCCAGTCGCCCTCGATATCGACCACGATGGCGATACGGATCTGCTCGCCCTATCCAGCTTCAACGACTGGTCCAATCCCCAAGCCGAATCCCTCATGCTCTACGAAAACGACGGACGCATGAACTTCCAAGCCACCGTACTCGCCCACGAGCCCATCCAGCTCCTCAGCATCGACGCCGGAGACTTCGACGGCAGCGGTCGCTACAGCATCGTCTCCGGCGGACTTCACGCCTACCAACCCTACGAACGCATGAGCCGCTTCATGATCTGGCGGCCCCAATAACCCCACCCCACCCCTTTCCCCTTGAAGAAACTCATCCCCATCCTGCTCGCGCTCGCCGGCTTGGCTACCGCATTCCTCCTCTGGCAAAAGTCCAGCAAGACCGCTGCCCTCGTTTCCGAAGCGACTCCCCCCATCCCCGCTTCCATCGAAAACCAAGAGCTGCTCACCCGTATCCAAAAAGCGACCACACAAGCCCAAGAAGGCCCCACCCCTATCGAAGGACTCGCCACCCTCAGCCGCCTCTACCATGCCAACGGCTTCACCCGTGAAGCCTGGCAATGCTACGCCGCCCTCGTTCTAGCCGAGCCCGACCAAGCCCGCTGGCCCTACCTCTTCGCCCGCATCCTCGCCGGCTACGGCCAGCTCGAAGAAGCCAGTCCCCTCTTCGCTCGCGCCAGCGAGCTCGCCCCCGACTATACCCCCGCCCGTATCCGCCTCGGAGATACGCTCCTTAAGCAAAACAAGTTCGAAGAAGCCCAATCCGCCTACCAGAAAACACTCTCCCAAGACCCCGCCAACGCCTACGCCCTCGTAGGGCTCGCCCGCGTCGCCATCGCCCGCGACGACTACCCCCTCGCCAGAACCCATCTGGAAAAAGCGGTGCAAACGACTAACTACCAAATCGGCGCCGACCTCCTGGGCGACGTCTACAAGAAGCTCAACCTCCCCCACCTGGAGAACCGCGTCCTGCAAAACACCGCTTGGGGCAGCTACGCCGACATTCCCGACCCCTGGTCCCTCTCCCTCATGGACGACTGCTACGACGCCTACCAAGTCTCCATCGCCGGTGGCTGGGTCGCCCACCAAGGAGACCTCAGAAAAGGCCTTCGCTACATGCGGCGAGCCGTCGAGCTCGATCCCGACAACGCCACCCTCCAATACCAAATCGGCGGCGCCTACCTCGCCCTTGACGACCTCGAACGCGCCGAAGAGCACTACCGCCGCTGCGTCGAACTCCAGCCGGACTACGCCGACGCCTGGCTCGCCCTCATCGACATCGCCCAGCGCCGCCAAAGCCCCACCCTCACCCGTCGCACCCTCGAAGCCGCCCTGCGCGCCGCACCCAACTCCCCCTCCCTCAACATCGAAAAAGGCAAAGCCCTGCTCGCCCTCAAGCGCTTCAATCAAGCCCTGCCCTACTTCGAAAAATCCATAGAACTGCGCCCTCACGAAGCCGTCGGCTACATCGAGCTCGCCCGAGCCTACCTCGCCCAGGAACGCATCGAAGAAGGCATCGCCCAGATGCGCGAAGCCCTCCTCCGCGAACCCAACAACCCCATCGCTCTCACCACCATGGTCTTCGACGCCATCCTGCGCGCCGACCAGCCAGCGGCCGACAAATGGCTCGCCCAAGTCCGCCAGCAAGCCCGCATCCGCCCCGACGAAGTCGCCGCCCTGGAATCCAGGTACCAGAAGCAGTTCGGACAAGCTCCGCCCCGCTAGCTTCACGCTCGCGCCGACTCCCTCAAAGCTCGCCGCGAAGCCCTGTCCACCAGCGCAAACAGGAGCTCCTCTCGAGACTTCCCAGCCTTCGGCCCATGCCCAGCCACCTTGACCAACTCGATTTCACGGCCGTCTAGAACGTCATAGAAATCTCGATACAAGACCGCCTGAGACAAGGCCCTCCCGCTCCGCGAGCAAAACCCGGACGCCTCCAGATCCGCCCGCCGCCCCAGCAAGGAAACCATTGTCTGCGAATCGGTGAAAACCGACACGCGCCCCGCCCCCTCCTCAAGCTCGCCAATCGCCCAAAGAAAGGTCATCAGTTCCAAAGACGAAGACCCGCACGGAAAAAAACGCCTTACCCGCACCTCGCCCTTCAATTCCACCAAGGACCGGCTATCGCCCGCATCCAGACGAAGCAAAGCTCCGTATCCGATTTTTGAATTCGGATCGCAGCTTCCGTCGATAAACAGCGAAGTCCCCATCGAGGACGCTAGGCCAGACAGCGAATCGCCATCGCCCGCAACGCTTCCTCCTGCTCGTTGGGCCGCTCCACGATCTCCTCGAAGGCCCGGATGAACTCGAGCTGATGATCGATCAAAGCCTTCAAAGGCGGAAACTTCCCTGCCCCGATCAGCTTACCCATGTACCAAAGGTTTTGCGTAAAAACGTTGTACCCGCTCTTCGTCTTCAAGCCGTCGTAGAAATCCGCATACTTGGCCGCCGCCCTCTCGAACATCGGCTTGCTGATGCTCGACCCGCTTGCCGAGATCTCGCCGCCATCGAGCAAGGCCCGCAGCTGGATCAAAAGACGATTGCGATTCTGCAAGGACGCAATCACCGGTCTCGCGTCGTTCCCGCTAAAAAAGTGCCGCCGCAATGCCGAAAGGGTCCAATTGATGTCCCGCGCGAAAAACGCCTCCGTCGACTCGAAAAAGTCGCCCTCGCCAAAATTCGGCGTCAGCTCCTCGATCAGCTTGCTCGTGATCTGCTTGCCCGGCTCGCCCAAGTAGGTCCCGAGCTTGCGGGTTTCCTCGATCAGCAAGCGGGAATTCCCATTTACCTTGCTGATCAAAACCTCCACCGCATCCCGAGCGATCGTGACCTGCATCGCCTCGCACTCCCGATTCAGGGCCGCCACCAGCGTATCTACGCCGCCGCCCTTGGAGTCTACGCCACCCGACGGACGATAGTCGCCCGACTTCTCGAGAAACTTCGCAAAGCGCTTCCGTCGATCCACGGGAGAGGCCGAAATCAACACCCCGACCTCCTCCGGATTGATGGCTTCCAAGATTTCCTGCAGATCCTCGCACAGCTTCACCGTGCTCTCCGCCCGGCCCACCAGATTGTCGGCCAAAAACGTCACGTCCTTGAGCCACACCACCCGGCGACCGCCAAAAAGGCCCATCGTCTGGACCGCGTCCCGGAAACGGTTTACCGCCTCCGCAACCTCGTCCACCTTGCCAGCCTGGCCGCTGATCACCTCGATCGAGAAGTCATCCGTAACGTCCGCCTTCAGCTCCGCCCAGATATCCTTCGCCATGCGACTGGCCAAGTAGTCGTCGGGACCGGAAACGTAGATAAAGGGAGCATTCGCCATGGCTCCGAACAATGCCCACCCCGCCTCCCGAGAAAAGAAAATTCTGGATGGAGCCACCCCACCGAGCCGCAAGATCCCTCCTCACCCAGAACCCAAAAGAATCACTTCGGCCGCCCGCGCAAGATATCGAAGGCCACGTACAGCCCCAAAAGAAAAGACAGCACGTAGCCAGCGATCCCCAGTATCGGGAACCCAAATACGATCGGCGGCGTCTTTGAGGTCACGATCAAGGAAGAGCCCACCAGCAAGCAGCCGATAATGATGCCCAGCGTTATCTTGTTGCTCGCGTCGCTGATCGTGTCGTCCAACTCCTCCAGCCCGCGATGCTGGAGGTTCACCTTCAAGTTGTCCTTCTCGATCTTCTTGAGGATTCGCAAGGCCTCCTCCGGCATCCCCTGCAACTGCTCCACTCCTAACAAAAAGCTATCCCGGAAGGACTCCGCCATCCGCTTCGGATTCCGCCTCTCCTGTACCAGCTTTCTCAGTACAGGCTCGAACTCGTCCTTCAGGTTAAAGGACTCGTCCAAAGTCGACCCCGTCTCCTCCACGCAAAGGATCGCCTTCGCCATCAAGGAATAATCACGGGCCAAGTCGATCCCGTTGCGACCAAAGACGTACAGCAAGCTCAAGATCGCCCGCCCCACGTCGCCCTCGCCCGTGTCCGCATTGTAGTGCTCCCGGATAGCCAGGTTCACGTCCCGCTCCATGCGACGCCTGTCGATCGACTCGCCCGTATCCGCCAGGTTGATGCCGATCCGCGTCACCTGCTCCGCATCCCCTTTCACGAACGCCCGAAACAAGTCGACCAAGCCGTAGCGCATGCGCTGCGTCAGCTGCCCCGTCGCCCCCCAGTCCAAAAAGCAAAGCTTCCCGTCCGGCAGCACCCGGATATTCCCCGCATGCGGATCCGCATGGAAATAACCCTCGATCATGATCTGGTTAAACAGCGACCGCGCCCCCACGTAGGAAAGCCGCTTCGCCTCCTCGCTCCCGGGTACCAGCGACTCCAAGCGCCGCCCCTCGATCCACTCCATCACCAACACCCGACGCGTGCAAAAGTCGTCGTAGATCTTCGGGGCGCAGACATCCTCCGGATACGCGTTGTGTCGCGAAAAAAACGAAAGCCCCCGCGCCTCCCGGCGAAAATCCAGCTCCCGCTCCAATCCGTCACGCATCGCCTCCAGCACATCCGGCAAGTTGATCGGCCGCAGATCCTCGATCCGCTCGTGGGCCTGCCGCGCCAGCCACATCAAGATGTCAAAGTCCGCATCGATCACCTTCTCCAAGCCAGGCCGCTGGATCTTCACCGCAACCCGCTCGCCGGTCGACAAAAGTCGCGCCCGATGCACCTGGGCCATCGAAGCCCCCGCCACCGCGACTTCCTCGAAATCCGAAAAGACCGTGTTCAAGTCCTGCCCCAGCCCCTCCTCCAGGATTGGACGTATCTGATCGAAGGATACAGGCGGCACCTCCTCCTGCAGCTTCCTCAACTCCTTGATCAGCGCCTCCGGCACCACGTCCGGCCGCATGCTCAGCAACTGGCCAAATTTTATAAAGGTCGGTCCCAACTCCTCCATCACGATCCGCAGCCGCTCCCACTGGCTACGCTTCTCCGGAGCAATCTTCCCCAAGGCGCTCAGCAAGCGCGGCGGCAAGTCCAGCTTCTGCAGCAAATCCGCAAATCCATAACGCGCCAAAACCGTAACGATCTCCTTGGCCCTCACCGCATTGGATATGAATTCGAAAGGCTTTATCGACATAAGAAGTAGACTAGAGGATACAAAACAACCACGTCGCGAGGCCTCCCAAGCCCCACGCCGTCAAAAGAAGGATTCACGTAAGAGACGGAGGAAAGCCTAGTCGGCCACCTTGGCGGGCGACTCCTTTTCGAGCGCCGCCAACCGAGCTTCCACCGCAGCGAGCTTCGTCTCCAAGCTTTCGATACGCTCCGCCTGGCCGCGGCCCAACTTCTTGAGCATCGAGTCGAAACGCTCCTCCAATGACTTGGAAGCCTCCTCGAACTCCTGCTTGCCCTCGTCGGCCAACTTCTTCGCAGCGTCCTTCGCGTCAGTCGCGGAGAGCTTCCCCTTCTCGACCAACTCGCTCAAGGCCTTCTCTGCCTTTTCCGCACTCATCGCCGCGGCGCCAACCCCAGCGAGCATCACTTTCTTAATGGCATCGATCATAGACCCCAAACCTAACCACCAAACGACTGCCACAGCAACGCAAAACTCCGTTCCCCAAGCCAAGAAACTCCCCCCGCCGACCCGCCCTCCATTTCGATCTTCACATTTCAAGCGTCACCCTGCACAAAAACGCTCATGGTGTGTCGGAGCAAATAGGTTGGTGTACGACTTCCGAGGGGAGGTAAATCCATTTTGCAAGGAGAGGTTGGTGTGCGATTCAATCTTATGTTCGATATTTGTGACAAACGGTTGGTGTATTTCCAAAATCCAATTTTTACCTACAAATTCATTAATAAACAGTTGGTATATTTTAACAAACGGTTGGTGTATTTTAACAAACAGTTGGTGAAATTCCATTGGATGGATTGTCGCAATGTCATTGAGGCCACCTCAAAACGGATAAATTGGAGGCTTTAGGCTTTCAATAAGCCTTGGGGTGATAATAGTTATTCGTATTATTCCACCACTGAAATCATGATCTCCAAAAACAAGGAACCCCTGAACGAATCCATCGCTCCTAGGGTTCCTAAGGATTTAGTATCTGCTCCATTTTTTGCTGCAAGACCACAAGATAAACCTCGATACCTCAACATTGGTGATGTCCGGTGGGGCATTGGCGTCGAACACCCCACCAATCATCGGCCATCGCCCGCATTGGATATTCGCCATGGTCGAGCGTGCTTCGCGCTTCTCTCATTTCGCGAACGGGCTCAGGGTCGCGACATAGAGTTCTCGATTTACGAGTTCAGCCGGCGGTATGCAAATAGTTGCGGAGGAAAGTTCTGTCGGAACCTCTTGGAAATACTCTTTGATCTTAGAGACACCTGGATATCAAGAGAGTGGAGAAATGGCCACGAAACCAGACGCGAGATGTTTACAATAATCGGTGACATAAAGGTACACCAGAAGGGTATTCGACGTTCCGACGCTAAAGAGGCAGATGGCATTCAACTCGATCTCGAACTTGATCGAATAACGCTCAGCCCCGAATTTTTTGATCTTCTGGAAGACTGGTGTAACCTTTCTCGAATCAGGCTAGACGTGCTAAAATCAATGAGGAGCAACTTAGCACAAGCAATATACTCCTATATCCCATATCGAGCAGCTGGAAGAACCAAATCCACACCCTACGAAATCACTGCTGAATCTATCCTGCAACAGGTGTCCGCTCGCGTTCCTCCAGCAAAATCGAGCAGAGCAAAGGTCTTCCTACAACATTCCGCCTCAGTTATTAGGCAGTTGGACGGAGCTGAAACCTTAGACGGAGTGCTACGCGTCTCAATCAAAGAGACAATTGATCGCCGTGACTACAAGCTATTGTTTTGGGAAGAGAGGGTCGCCTCGAGAGAAGATCGAACTACCGCTACGAAAACGTCATACACCTCTCAAATGAGATTGATTGAGCCGTCAACTCATCACAACTCATCAAAAAAACTCTCAAAAAGCAAGATCTTGGAGCTAGAGAGAAAAGGTATCCAATTTTCCGGCTACGAGGACTTTTTCGAGCTTATGCACGCACTCCTAGGCGAGGATCGTTTCGAATCGATTGCTCGGACAAGTGCATCAGGAGTATCTGAATGCGAGGGTTCAAAATTCATTCATCAGCGCTTCCTAAACGCGTTAATCAAAGAGGCAGCTAGAGTAAGTAGCAACTTTCCAACCTCAGATACCTAATGCCGGAGACGCCGAGCACGCGCTGGGCCCAGACTGTGGCGGTGAACTTCATTTCTTTTCTCGAATTAAGGTAGGACTAGCCGATACCGGCTAGCCCCCTCGCAGATCCCTGCGTGCGGTTTTCTCGCACAGGGCTCCTCTGGACGGTCGCGCAGCAGGTCGGGCGGGTCGGAATCATGCTTGGGAGAATGCTAAATGCGGACGGTTGGCGCGAGGCTTTTCCTCGATGCGCGGACCTCCTATTCCCAGCGTCTGCCACATCTGAATGAAGCCTGCCCAGCTGTAGCTGAGGCGTTGGCTCCTGCGGTTGAGGCTGGCGAAGGCGATACGCCGGCTTTCAAACCAATACTGGCTGAGCATGCGCGAGTTTCCGATGACGCCGTAGTAGTTGAAGTAGCCAGCGTGCTTGCGCCTCAGCCAAGCTGCTGGCCAAAGAAGTCGAATCGCCCAGTCGGGTAACTTGTCTGTTATCTCCTGCATATCGCCGAGGTCAGACGCGAGCGCTTGCGCGAGTTGTCTGCACCGTCTGGTTGGCATTATTTTTGGTTTTTGTGAAGTTTGCCGAATTTCGATAAGACCTCTACGAACTCACTTCGTCCTTCTTTTGTCATATCAACCATCGTGCTTCCTTTATCCGTTTTTGCTTTTATCTCGCCGCAGCCAAAGCAGACGTAGGCTACAAATCCTCTTCCACCTCTTTTCCAGAAAATTGCGTAGTCAGGATAGAACCCACCGCAAAACTTTCCAGTCGTATATGGCTCAAAGTACTCTGGCTTCGAAAATAGATCCTGTATCCTAATAATGTCTAAATGGGAAAGCTCTATCGGATCTTCGTAAAACACATATCCATCTATTTCTTTCGCTTTGTTTTCGTTCCCTTCAAATAGCTCGTCTGGATGTGAAAAGCGGCTAGCTGCTACGAAAAGCGTAAAGCTAGTGGTTCCGCTTATTTCTTTAGCCACCGTGAGAAATACTTTGTGCGCTTCTACGTCAGGAGCGTAAATCGAAGCGGATGCTGTAAGGCTCAACGCAAGGAAGGTTGCCCACAAGATGGAGAAGATTGTTTTCATCTATTTTTTGCCAATGCTAAGCACAGACGCGGCAGCTTGCCGACGTTGTCTGCTGCGCATTGTTAGTCTAATTAGTTTAGTGTGAATATAGTCTTTGCTTTCTGCTTAGGCCATTTGACGTAAGCAGTGTATTCGATGCCGCTTCGGAATTCGCAATCTCTTCCTTCAATGTCGTAGTCTTTCAAATACATGCCTTTAAATTCATTTCTTCCGAGATCGATGACTAAGGTGTGAAGCATTGCATTCTCAGAGTTAGGGGTGAGCCGTAAAACCGTCTTCTGTTCTTCGTCTTCAATTTCGAGTATTTCAACTGGTGCGTAGTAGTCTCCTAGCCAGAGAGTCTGCAGTTCGATTCCTGAGTCGGTTTCGTTCGTTGTTAGGCCGTAGAGCGTGAAGGAGTAGATGAACAGCCCAACTCCACCAGCTAGCACGACTACGCAAGCTAGGATGATTTTGGGGACTATGTTCTTCCTTTTTATTTCTGCCTAACGCCGAGCTCAGACGACGAGCGCTTGCGCTCGTTTTCTGGAGTGCTTCGTTAGCCCAATTCTTTTACTTTTATCAGTTCTTGAATTCGTAGCCTAAGAGGTTCTTTCGTGGAATCCCAAACTCTGATAAATCTGTCGACAGAATTCTTCAGTGATAACCTGTCTTTTTCCCAGTCGTCTGTTCGCTTTTCTCTCATCTGAAGAATTGGGTATGTTGAATTCTGGATATCTTCTATCGCACTGTACCAGTCTTCACAGAACTCTTTCGGGAAGTAAAATTCAACCATTTCAAAGTCTTCCTTGGTTTTTTGGGCGATTTTTAGGAACTCTTTTAGTGTGCAACGTGGTGAAACGGCACTCGCGTCGAGGGATACGCGTCTCAAGTGTATCAAGGCTTTCCAGAGTTTCAATAAGGCTTCTTCTCGCTTTTCGTAGAGACGTGTGAAAACTACTGAGTGTTTGGTTTTCTCGGTTTCAAGCGTCGACCTGAATGCCTCCAACTGGATCGAAAGCTTATGATTGTATTTCGCCAAGATCTTCTTGTGGCGAATTGCTAGGTAGATGACAAACAAAGCTCCGAGGATGTTAAAAATGCCTGCTAGACCTCCGATTGATCTTATGATTTGTTCTATCATTATATTTGGCTAACGCCGAGTACAGGCGGCGAGCGCTTGCGCTCGTTGCCTGCTACGATTTGTTAGGCTATTTTTTCGTTTAGTGATTCATTAAAGACTTTAACGATGTCTTTGGCTGTTTTCTTGGCATGTGGGATTCTTCTTTTTTTCAGGAAATCAAGAAGGCTGTCAGGCTTCAGTTTCGCGTGAAGGTAGAAAAGCATGTGAATAAGTAGAAATCCCTCTCCAATACCTACGAGCTTCGCGTTGATATCTTCCTGCTGGTTTCCTTCCTCGGGGTTCCATTCGTCTCCGTAGTTCTTTCTCTTGCAGTTAATGAGCCAGTTTTGGCTAAACCTCTTAATAATGCGTTCGTCTCGCTTGAACTCTTCGATAATTGTTTCGGTAGAAAATCCGGATAGCTCCATTTCTTCCTTTCGGGCTGAAGCTGTGACATCGCACATTGGGCATATCTTATATTTGAATATGCTAGCGATTTCGTTTTCGGCTTCTTGCCACACCTTTGACTTTATGAATTCCATTTTTTCTGCCTAACGCTGAGCTCAGGCGACAAGGCCTAGGTTACGGTTTAAATTTCTGGGGTCGTTGATCTTCATTGGGTCGTAGTGAAAGAGGCGGGCGTTTGCCGCAGTTGCCTGGAGCGATTTGCTCGACCTAGTCATTTTATTCCTGCAAAAGTAAACCAGTATAAACTCATCGGGATATTCAGGCCGCATAGGATCCAAACAGGCAAGAATCCTAGCGCGGAATACGGTAGGCTTCCTTCTTTACTTTTTCTGAAGCATTGGATCCAGTAATAGGAGATGAAAATCAGGAGAAATGTCGAAAGCGTTAGTGTGATCAGTAAGTATGGTTCGTCTTGATCTCTTTGGTTGAAAGCTGGTATCG
Source organism: Pelagicoccus sp. SDUM812005 (assembly GCF_031127875.1). Taxonomy (GTDB): domain Bacteria; phylum Verrucomicrobiota; class Verrucomicrobiia; order Opitutales; family Opitutaceae; genus Pelagicoccus. The sequence goes on from NZ_JARXIA010000017.1 coordinate 164,407, forward strand.
ACGAGATTGCTGTGAAGATCGTTAGGATCCATGTCGCTATCGTTAATCTCTTCATTTTCTTCGTCGAATCGCCAAGCTCAGGCGACGGGGCTCGTCCCCGTTGCCTGAAGCGATTTGCTGGCTGAGGTTGCTCGCCAATTTGATCGGTTGATAGCAAGATGGTAGAGGAAGGCAGATAACAAGAGATACTGAACGGCAATATCCAAGACGTGATATTTGGGGATGAAGGGATTTGGGCTGAAGCCCACTGCATGTGCCGTTATTGTAACTACAACCGCGGTCAGACAATAAAACAGACCGAAATCATATGCAAAAGATCGTTTCGTTAATATGAAAAGTCCGGTTAATGATCCTAGAAATAGAATGCCTATGAGGCTGAGGAACCAAACTTCAGCGTCACCGGTGTTGACGATTCGTAACCCAAAAGCAGATACCCTGCCTCCACTCGATGCAAATGGTCGGTTCAATAGGTAGGAAACTGGAATCAGTGCAAACATAAGGAAGATCCAAGAGAAGATCTTTATCCAGAGCGGGGGTAGTTTCTGTTTCGATTTCATTTTGTTAGCCAACGTCGAGGCCACACGGCGAGTGCTTGCGCTCGTTGCGTGAGCCGATTTGTTAGCTGTTATTTCTTTGGTGATAGCTTCATATCGTTGAATTCAGGTAGCTTCCCGAATCGCTCGACAAAACGAGCAAAGCACTCGTATTCAAGTTTAGCAACGTCTCCCATTTTTCTTAAATCTTTTGGTTCCTTAGAGTTCACATCGCAATCAATTGGATGGATTGATACGAAAAGCCTGGGAGTCAGAGAATCGTAATCCTTATGTTTGAAGATGAATCGTTGTGCTCCTCCGTGTCCGGTTTTTCCAGCTATCGTGTTTTCAAAAGCTTTGAGTCTCGATTTAAGGCCTCCCTGAGAGTTGGTCATGCCGAAGTATGCTATCTGTGGAATGTAATCGAAGGGCTTTTCGTTGATGGAACGATTCGAGATAGCAATAGCGTAGACACCTGGATGGTGAATTCCATTTAGTGCGTTTCGCTTAGGCCAGTGTATCCAATCGCTAAATTCCATTTTTAGCTATCGTCGAGGTGATACGCGGCGGCTCAGGTCGTCGCCTCCGCGTCTGGGTTGGTAGATCTCCTCGATGTGTCGTCGTCAAAGAGGCGAGCGTTTGCCGCCGTTGTATCGACCGCCTTGTTAGGCACTCTTTGTTTTATATTTTCAATCTGCATCTCAGGATCTAGACCAGAATCTGGATCATAGTTTCGTACGACGGCTTTTCTTAATCCATCTCGGAGGAATTCGAATTCATATCTATCTTCTGAGAAAGAAATTCCTTTGTTTTTAATCGTTCTTGATGGAATTTCAATGTGCGCTTGGCCTTTGCTGTCGGTGCTGAATGGACCGAACCTATGATTTGCGCCGAAGGGGTCGTGATGAACAAAGTAGACAGTGATGTTTTTTAAAGGTTTCTTCGTCGTCTGGTCACGTACCGTGAGTGAAATGGTTGTCTCGTAATACTCAGTCACTGTGGTGCAACCGATCAAAATGAATGAGAGTAGGTAGAGGGGTATGTATTTCATTCTTTCGCCTAACGCCGAGTGCATACGATGGAGATGGGCACAGCCTATCGGAATTGTATGACACGACTTGTTAGCATATTATAGTTTCTGTTTGTCGCGAACTGATTCGTACTGCTTGAGTACTCTCCTAATTTCTTTTTGGTCTTTGGGATTGGGATTAGGACTGCCCCCTAGTTTTGCTGCATCTTCGTTTTGCTTCTTTAGCTGTGGACCTACAGGAAGGGACGGACTGCGAGTTGCCGCCTTATAGATGATGGTCGTA
>NZ_JARXIA010000018.1 GCF_031127875.1 Pelagicoccus sp. SDUM812005
GAGGACCCCTACGAGGTGCACCTGGTGATGGACAACTACGTCACCCACAAGTCGGCGAAGGTGAACGCTTGGCTGGCCAAGCGCCCAAGCTGGCACGTCCACTTCACCCCCACCTACAGTTCCTGGCTCAACCAGGTCGAACGTTTCTTCGGAATCATAACCGAAAAGCGGATACGCCGCGAATCCTTCACCAGCCTGAAGTCGCTGAGGGAAGCGATCCGGGACTTCATCGACGCCTACAACCAGAGCCCGCGCCCGTTCAAGTGGACCGCCGACGCAGACCTGATCCTAGGAAAGGTCCATAAAATATGTAAGGAACTTGGCTGACACCACACTAGCGATTTGGGTTGCAGCTATTGGCTGAGGACGCGCTTGAGGTTGTCGAGGTCGAGGATGTCGGAGAGGGCTTCTTCGCGCACGATTTCGTTGGCGAGGTTTTCCTTCTTAACCTGCAGGCTTTGGATCTTTTGCTCGACGGAGTCCTTGGCGATGAGGCGGTAGGCGTTTACTGTATTCTTTTGGCCGATACGGTGGGTTCGGTCGATGGCCTGGGCTTCCACGGCGGGGTTCCACCAGGGGTCGTAGAGCACGACGTAGCTGGCGGCGGTGAGGTTGAGGCCGGAACCGGCGGCCCGCAGGGAGAGCAGGAAGGCGGTGATGGAGTCGTCGTTTTGGAATTGGTCGACGAGCTCTTCGCGGTTCTTGGTTTGGCCGGTTAGGGTGAGGTGTTTGCAGCCGATGCCGTTGAGGGCTTCCGCGATGATCTTGAGCATTTCCACGAACTGGGAGAAGATGAGGACCTTGTGCCCTTCTTCCTGCAGTTCGGAAACGAGGTCGATGAGGCCTTCCAGCTTGGCGCTTTTGACGGACTTGTATTCGGGACTGACGAGGGCGGGGTGGCAGCAGATCTGTCGCAGGCGCAGGAGGGAGGCGAGGATGTTGAAGCGTTCCTTGGCGAAGGCGGACTGGCTGTCGATGCCGAGGACTTTTTGTTGGGTGAGCTTGAGCTCGGCGAGGTAGAGGTCCTTTTGCTCGCCTTCCATTTGGCAGACGAGGGATTCCTCGATGCGGTCGGGCAGGTCGGTGGCGACTTGTTTCTTGCTGCGGCGTATCATGAAATGGGATACGCGATTGGAGAGGCGGGCTGGGGTTTGCGGATCGTTCTCCTTGTAGTGCTTGGTGAAGGAGGTCTTGCTGCCGAGCAGGCCGGGCATGGCGTAGGAGAAGATGGACCAGAGGTCGGTGGCCTTGTTTTCGACGGGGGTACCGGTAAGGGCGACGCGGTGCTCGGACTTGAGCTCGCGGGCGGCTTTGGCGGTTTGGGAAGTGGGGTTTTTGATGTACTGGGCTTCGTCGAGGATGGTGACGGTCCACTTGACTTGATGGAAGAGGTCTTTGCGGATGCGCAGCTGGGAGTAGTTGGCGACGAGGATGTCGGTCCCGTCGAGCTGCCAGGTGGCGGCGTGGTGGACCTCGGGGTCGAAGATGGCGATCTTGAGGGCGCTGGAGTGGATTTCCACTTCCTTGTGCCAGACGTGCATGACGGACTTGGGGCAGACCACGAGGCAGGAGAAGGGCGGCTCGTCGGTGGGGCGGTTGAGCTTGAGCCAAGTGAGCCAGGTTAGGGTTTGCAGCGTTTTACCCAGACCCATGTCGTCGGCGAGCACGCCGCCGAAATTGTTATGGGCGAGGTAGGCGAGGAACTTGAAGCCTTCGACCTGGTAGGGGCGGAGCTCGGACTTGATGCCTTTGGGGACGGCCGCCGCGGTTTTGGCGGTGAGTTCCTTGGAGCGTTTGCGGATGGCTTCGCGTTGTTCTTCGAAGGCGGTTTCTTCGAGTTTGGCTTCGGCGAGCTGGAGGGTGTGCAGGGAGTGGGATCCGGTGCCGGCTTCGTCGAAGTGGACGCCGAGCTGGTCGAGCAGTTGCTTGTCGGTATCGACCACTTCGGCTTCGAAGCGTTTCCAGCCTTTTCCGGGGAGGTAGGTGTATTCGCCGCGGGCTCGCATGACGAGCTGCTTTTCCTCTTCGGAGAGGTTCGTATCCACGAATTGGGGATCGAGCTTGAGGTTGAACCAGTCGGCGTTGTCGTCGGGGGAGACGGTGAGGGCGTAGCGTCCGGCGGGGCGTCCGTCGACGAGGGTGTCGAGCTCTTCGTCGGGGATGAGTTGGATGTCGTCGGGGATTTCTTGTATCCAATCGATAAATTCGCGAGCGAACCCTTGCTCGATCGTCCGGCTCCAGACGCCTTCGTCCTCTTCTTCTTCGAGGTCGAAGGCTTCGAGGACTTCGGGCACGTAGTCGCTGGGCGGCTGTTCGAAGAGGGTACGCTCGGGGGCGTTGGCGATGGAACCTGGCTCTTCGGGGTTGGCGCAGGGCTTCCAGCCGTCGCTGCCGAGCAGGAACCAGAATTCTTGGTCGGGGGAAACTGAATACAGGCGGCAGTCGAGCCAGGTCTTCTTAGCCCACTTTTCTTCGTTCTTTCGGATCTGGCAGTAGAGGCGGGCCTGCATGGGGATGCAGACGAGGTCGTCGCCTACGGATTCGGGCAGGGGCAGCTTTTGGTTGCGCAGGAAGAGGAGGCCTTCCGGGGCTTCGATGGCGGCGGCGGGGATGGTGAAGAGTTTGTTGGGCCGCTCGTTGGGGCGCAGTAGGGGCGGGCCGTGGTAGAGGGTGTCGCTGCAGAGGTAGAGGGGCGTTTCGCCGGCGAGGTAGATGAGGGGGAAGGGAGCGGCGGTGCCGTCTTCGAGCTCGAGTTGGAGCACGTAGCAGCCGTCGTCGCCGATGCCGTTTTGGATACCGGTCCAGCGTAGGGCGGTTTCGGATACGGCGAAGGGTTGGTCGTTGGTGCCGACGATTTGCTCCTTGGTGATGGGGTGGTGGAGCAGCTTGTTGAGAAAGGCGCAGTCTTCGGGCTTGTCGAGGTCGATGCGGGCTCGCTGGGTGGACTTGTAGTATTCTTGGAAGAGGGCGCAGAGGGTGAGGCTATGGGGGGCGAAGCGTTCCAGGAAGCCGTAGTCTTTGGAGAGCCATTGGCCGAAGTCCTTGGCGGTGATGTTGAAGTAGCTGTCTTCCGCGGAGTGGCGTCCTTCCCACTTGAGGGTTTTGCCGTAGAGCTTGAGGCGGATCTCGAGGGTGGAGACGGGGGTGACGTACTTGCGTTGGGAGAGGTTGCCGAGGCGGTTGCGCCAGAGGCGGGTTTCCTTGACGCGGGCGCGTTCGATGAGGGACTGCTCGATGTGGGTGGTATCGATGAGGGAGCCGAGGAAGGCGGGAACGGGGGAGTCGAAGCGTTGGAGGAGGAAGGCGACGTACTGGAGGAGCTCCAGCTCGGTTTGCGGCTTTTCGACCCAGATGCCGTCGCTGATGGGTTTGCTGGGGTCGGGGACCTTGATCTTGATTTCGGGATCGAAGGGTTCGAGGTCCTTGGCGTAGAGCGCTTCGCGCCAGTCGAATTCGTCGGCGAGGTCGCTGATGACTTGCAGCTGTTGCCGTTCGCTCGTGGTGAAGGAGCGACCGAGTTTGTCTTCGAGTTCAGCTTTCCAGTTGTTTGGTTCTTCGCCAGGCATAGGTCTTAGGAAAAAGGGGACTCCTAAAGGTTGCCGATAATGGGCAGGAGTCGAGCCCAGCTTGCCGAAGGAGGGACGTTTTTTCGCTGACGTGGGGGAGGAAGGAGGGAATGATACGGGCTCACGATGAGGAATTGCCGAATGAGAACGTTGGTCGCGACCCTATTGCTAGGGTTGGGTACGGGGAGTTTCGCTGCCGAGGAGTCCGTTGTTACGTGGAAGGCTTTGGAAGAACCGTCGGCCCGGAGGGGGGCGCCGCTCTTCGAGGAGGTGACTGCTGCGGATTCGGGAATTCACTTCGAGAACCGCTACGACCATCCGCAACGGTGGACGCAGCTGTGGCATCAGTATTTTTTGGGTACGTTTGGTAGCGGCTTGTCGCTGGGCGACGTGAACGGGGACGGGTTGCCGGATATTTTCGCGGTGGGGAAGGATTCGCCGAACGCGTTGTATCTGAATCGTGGAGACTTCCGCTTCGAGGATGTTACGGAGAGGGCGGGGTTGGCTGGGAAAGCGGGGATTGGAGCGGGGAGTTCGATGCTGGATATCGATAACGATGGGGATCTGGATATTTACGTGACCTATACGGGTTTCGCGAACGAGCTTTACCTCAACGAGGGGCAGGGCGTTTTTCGGGAATGCGCGGAGGAGTGGGGGCTGGCGATTGACACCGGCTCGAACGCGCCGTCTTTCGCCGACTACGACCGGGACGGGGACTTGGACCTGTACCTGCAGTGCAACTTTCTGCAGCGGTCCGGGATCCCGGAGGGCATGCCCGACTTGTTGTTCGAGAATCGGGACGGTCGTTTCGTGGAGGTGACGGAGCGGGCGGGCATTTCGGGAGCCGGGCAGGGGCATGCGGCGATTTGGTGGGATTATAACGAGGACGGTTGGCCTGATATCTACGTTGCCAACGATTTCGAGCCAGCGGACAAGCTGTATCGAAATAATCAGGACGGTACCTTTACGAACGTGATCGATGAGGTGATGGTGAGCGCTCCGTATTCGGCGATGGGCGCGGATATCGGGGATTTCAACAACGACGGGCACAGCGACTTTATGGTGTCTGAAATGGCGACCCGCGATCATGTGAAGCATCACAAGACGATCGGGTCCATTTCTACGAAGCTGCTGTATGCGGATACGAAAACGGTGAGCCAGTACATGAAGAACATGGTATCGCTGAAGATTGGTCCGGATCAGTTTGCGGAGGTTTCCTACCTGCTGGGCTTGGATGCGACGGATTGGACCTGGGCCACGCGGTTCGTGGATTTCGACAACGATGGTTTGCTGGACGCGTATTTCGCGAACGGGATGGCGCGGGCCTTCCACGATGGCGATATCGGAAAGCGTTCGACGCGGGCCAAGACGGGGTGGCAGCGCATGGCGTATTTCAAGAATAGTCCGCAGTACGACGAACAGAATTTGGCGTATCGAAATCTTGGTGACTATCGCTTTGAGGACGTAAGCCAGGCTTGGGGTCTTGATTTGCTAGGGGTGAGCTTCGCGGCGGCTTGCGCGGACTTCGATGGGGATGGGGATTTGGACATGGCTCTTAGCAACATGGAGAGCAACTTGACGCTTTATCGAAACAACAGCGACAAGGGGGATCGCCTCTTGGTGGAGCTGGAAGGGGTGGAGAGCAATCGCGGAGGAGTGGGAGCGGTTTTGCGTTTGTTTGTGGGTGACGAGGTGATGACGCGCGAGGTGTCGTTGACGCGTGGATACTTGTCCAATGACGAGGCGGTGGCGCATTTTGGTTTGGGCGAGGGTCGGAGGGTCGATCGTTTGGAAATCCAGTGGCCGAGCGGGGCGCGGCAGACGGTGCGGGATTTGGAGCCCGGCAGGCGGTATCGGATCCGGGAAAGCGACGAGGGAGGGCTGCTTTGGAAGGACGAGGAAACGTTGTTTGTCCGTTCGGATATCGAGGTTTCGGAGGAGTCCGTGAGCAGGGAGGATGCCTACCAGATGTTTCCGATGCAGCTCTTGATTCCTGCGGTGGAGATTCGGGATGGCCCGGAGCTGGCGGTAGGCGACGTGAATGGGGATGGTTTCGCGGATGTCGTCCTAGGGGGAGCGACGGGGCAAGGGACGCGCTTGTTTTTGAATCGCTCCGGCAAGGGCTTGCAGTGGGCGGAGCAGGACGACTTCGAGGACGACTTCGACAGCGAGGACAAGAGCTTGCGGCTTTGGGACTGCGACGGGGACGGGGATTTGGACTTGTTCGTTTCGTCTGGCGGGATCGAGCTCGAGCGGGAGGACGACTTCTACGAGGATCGGCTTTACCTCAACGATGGCACGGGGCTGTTCGAGCGAGCGAGTCGGCGGGCGTTGCGGTCTGAACCGGTGGCCTCCGGGGCGAGCGCGGTGATCGACTACGATGGGGACGGCGATCTGGATTTGCTGGTTGCTGGTGGATCGGTGAAGGGGATGTATCCGCAGTACGAGGACAATCTCGTTTGGCGTCGCGAGGCGGACGGTTTTGTCTTGGACGAGGAAAGTTCCTTCGCGCAGGCGTTTCGACGTTCCGGTAACACGAGCGAGTTGTTGGCGGTGGATTGGGATGGCGATGGCAGGGATGACTTGGTCCAAGCGGTGCTTTGGGACGCTCCGCTGCTTTGGCGTGCGGACGAGGGGACTTTGTCGCGGGTGGAGGACGCTTTTGAAACGGAAGGCATGCGGGGCGTTTGGCGATCGGTGGCGGCTGGAGATTTCGACGGGGACGGGCGTTTAGACCTTGTTTTCGGTAATTATGGATTGAATACGAAGTATCGGGCGAGCGAGTCGGAGCCGGTGCGGCTATTCGCTCCGGACAATCCGTATTTGGAGAATACCTATATCGAAGCGTACGTGCGCGAGGGGAGGGTTTTGCCGATGGAGAATCGGGAGCTGCACGATATCCAGTTTCCCGGTTTGATGGATAAGACGAGCGAGACGATTTCCGCGTTTGCGGAGATGGAGGTGGAGGCGATCTTTACGCCGGAGCTTTTGTCCAAGTATCGGGCCTACGACATGACGGAAACGCGCAGCGTGGTTTTGATGCAAGGGGAGGCGGGGCGCTTCGGAAAGCGGGCTTTGCCGCGATGGGCCCAGAGCGGGGTGGGGATCGACCTGTTGGCTGCGGACGTGGACGCGGATGGGGACTTGGATTTGGTGATGGCTCACGAGATGCATCCGCCGGAGTTGTGGGCGGAGCGTTTCTTGCGCGGGCATGTGAGTCTGTTGCTCAACGACGGCCGCGGGAGTTTCGAGGCCATGCTGCCGTGGAAGAGCGGCTTGAGCGCTTATGGCTATCCGCGCCGCTTGCAGTGGGCGGACTTGGACGGGGACGGCAAGGGGGAGCTGCTCGTTTCGATGAACGAGGGGTCCTTGCTGGTCTTCAGGCTACGCTAGGGCTTAGTCGAAGGCGATGGCCTGCAGCAGGGGGGCGATTTCGTCTACTCCGGCGGGCTTCACGAGGTGGTGGTCGAAGCCTGCGTCGATCGCTTTTTGGCGGTCGGCGTCGCGACCCCAACCGGTGAGGGCGATGAGGGTGGTTTTCTTTCCCCAGGGTTGCTGGCGGATGGCTGCGGCGGTCTCGTAGCCGTTGAGGAGCGGCATGCCGATATCCATGACGATGGCGTGGGGCAGGAAGGTTGCGGCGAGCTCGAGGGTTTCTTCGCCGTTGCCGGCGACTTGGGTTTCGATGCCCAGCAGCTTGATGCTCAGGGCCAGGAGCTTCGCGGTGGCGGGGTTGTCGTCGGCGATGAGAACGCGGCCTTGCTTAGAGAGGCTGGGCGCGGTCTTGGTTGCGGAAAGGGTGGTTTCGCTGGGGGCTTGGGGGGCGATGGGGAGCCGTACGGAGAGGGTCGTCCCCTTGCCGAGGCCGTCGCTTTGGATTTGCACTTCGCCGTCGTGCAGCTCGACCAGCTTCTTGACGAGGTGGAGTCCGACTCCGAGGCCTTGGTGCCCGTCGACCTGGGCGTTGCCGATTTGGGTGAACAGTTCGAAGATCTTCGGTTGGTCCTCGGGGGCGATGCCGATGCCGTCGTCGGCGACTTGGATGTTGGCGAAGGCGCCGTCGGTCTCGACCGAAACGGTTATTCTGCCGCGGGGCGGGGTGTACTTGGCGGCGTTGTTTAGGAGGTTGGAGAAGATTTGGGTGAGGCGGTGGGGGTCGCCGTCGAGCGGTATGCTTTGGGAGGAGGTTTCGAAGACGAACTCGTGCTGGGTGGACTGGAAGAGGGGCTGCGTCGCTACGAGGGCGCAGTTGATGGAGTGGATGAGGTTGGTACGTTCCTTTCGGAGGGTGATCTTTCCGGTGGTGATGCGGGAGACGTCGAGCAGGTCGTTGATGAGGCGGGTGAGCTGGTTGGATTGCTGCTCGAGGGTTTGGCTGAGCTCGGCGATGAATTCGGGGTTGTGGGCCTGGGACTTGAGGAGTGTGATGCCGGAGCAGATGGGGGCGAGTGGGTTGCGCAGCTCGTGGGCGAGGGTGGCGAGGAACTGGTCCTTGCGTCGGTCGGCTTCGCGGAGTTCGGCGTTGGCTCGTTCCACTTCCTTGAGGAGCTGGTGCTCGCGGCGGAGCATGCTGAGCTCGCTTTGCAGGACTTGGGCAACCTGGGCGGAATCGTTTTCCGGATGGCTCAGGATGCAGGTGGCGAGCTCGCTGTTGACATCGATGAGTTCGGAGATGTCGGCTTCGAATTCGAGCTCGGGGTGGGTTTGGGTCCAGTAGTGGGCGGATCGGACGAAAGTGAGGAAGGCGAGCAGGTATTCGAGGTCCGCGGGGGAGAAGTGGGCTTGGAGAGCGGCGAGGCTCTCGACTGCTTCCTGGTTTTGCAGGAAGACGTGGGTGGCGCAGGCGAAGAGGCTTTTTTCGTGGTCCGATTCGGGGAGCGGCGGCGTTTGGTTGGACCACTTCAGGTCAGCCAGCCGCTGGTAGTGCTCCTGCATGGCTTCGCCGCGAGGGAGGGCGCGGGAGATAAGGGTGACGACTTCGTCGACGGTTTGGGTTTTGGATTCTGGGTCGCCGGAGGGGTGTCCGAGGCCGAGCAGGAAGCCGACGTGCCGAGCGATGCAGTAGCGGGCTTGGCAGAATTTCGAGACGTAGACGAAAAGCCTCTCTTTGAAGAGCGAGGGGAGGGGGTTGTCGAGGTAGCCGAGCTGGGCGAAGCCCCAGAGCCGCTCGATGATTTCCGGAGCTTTGCGGGAGAGCTGGAAGAAGTTGGGGAGCAGGCCGAAGCGGTTTTGGATATCTTGGTGCAAGGCGCTGGGTTCCTCGTCATTCGGTTGGTTTTTCATGGTGTCGATCGTTCCGAATGCGGGGGCCCGTTTCGGGCTGGGGCTGGCGGGTGCCAGAGGGTGGGCGTCGGGTCGTAGCCCAAGTTGGATTGTTGAAAGGGTCGCTCTTTAATTTAAATGGGGTTGGCGTTCTGTATTCGTACCTAGGATACGGGCGCTAGCGGCGTTGGTTCCACTCTTCGGAGTCGAACTGGTCCGTGAGGGCGACTTCTTCCTCGGGGCGCCAGGAGGGGGCGCTGACGTATTCGATTTCCGCGTCGAGGAGGGTGGCGAGGCCCATGGAGAAGTCGTTGTAGAACTGTTCCCAGCTGACTTTGCTGGCGAGGGGCTTCCAGATGGAGCCTTGCAGCATGTAGCCGTTCTTGGTGCGCTTTTGGGCGGCGCCGGCGAGTTTGCTGGGAAGGTCTTTGAGGATGACGTCGTAGAGCTCGGCTTTGTTGAAGCAGACGCTAGGGGTGATCGTGTCGGGGGCGGAGAGGTTGAGCTCGCACTGCAGGTCCTGCTTTTCCATGGCGTCGATGATGCATTGGTGGACGGCGCGGTAGGAATCGACGGGTTGGCCTTTGGCGAAGGGGTGGGTGCTGGGGATGACGAGGGTGTAGGTCCAGTCGTTGGTATGGTCGACGAGGCCGCCGCCGGTGGGGCGTCGCACGATCTCGGCGCTGAGGTCGGGCACCTCGGAGGTGATGTAGGAGTAGTGTTGGCTGAGGCCGAAGGTGTAGGCGGTGCGGTTCCACTCGTAGTGGCGGAGGCGGATGGCGTCTTTGGGCTCGTAGCGCTGCAGCAGGAGGGCGTCGAAGGCCATGTGCTGTGCGGCTGATCCAGTGATGTCGGGGATGAGGTGGAGAGAGTGCGCCATGTGTCGGTTGCTACAGTTAGAGAAAGGGCGTCGAGGTCAATTGAAGAGTGACGGGGGCGGTGGTCGGAGGGAGGCCTTGGTTTTGGGGCGCTGGCTTACTGGGAGTGGTACCAGGTCCGGACTGGCTTGGGGACGACGAGGGCGTCGAGCTGGTCGGCGAAGGCTTGGGGGCGGGTCTTGAGCTTGCTGGCCAGGGGGGTGAGGTCGAAGGCGAGCTTGGCTTGGCGGTGGGCGAAGCGGGGATCGTCGCCGCGTTGGGCGGCTTGGACGAGTTGTTCGGCGGGGAGGCCGAAGTGTTGGGCGATGCGCTGGCCCATCTCGTAGCGGGAGAGGATCTTTTCGCCGGCCCAGTGGTAGACGCCTTTGAGGTCGGAGCGTTCGCAGAGCTCGAGCATGGCGGCGGCGGCGTTTTCGACGAGGCAGGGCTGGCGGTATTCGTCGGTGAAGAGGGGGGTGGGCTTGTTTTGGGACCAGCTGAGCAGGAGGCGTTCGTGCAGGCTGCGGGTGCCGGTGAGGCTGTTGCCCATGAGGAGGGGGAGGCGGAGGGTGGTGGTGAATTCGGCGGCGAGCTCGTTGACGCGGTGTTCGGATTCGAGCTTTTGGCGGGCGTATTCGTTGGGTGGGGACGGCGGGGTGTCGCGGTAGTAGAGGTCGGCGGCGCCGTCGAAGACTTGTTCGGAGGAGATGTGGATGAAGGTGGCGAAGAGGTGGCGGGCGAGCAGGGCCAGCTTTTCGGGGAGGGCGACATTGATGAGGCGGGAGGCGGCGGGGTCGGCCTCGCAGGCGCTGGGTTCGGAGATGGCGGCGCAGTTGACGATGGCGTCGGGGAATTGCTCGAGGACGTAGGCTTCGAGGGCGTTGAGGTCGGCGAGGTCGAGCTGCTTGCGTTCGTTGGGGCCGGGCAGGGTGCCGGAGTAGTTTCCGGTGATGCCTAGGACGTGGTGGCCGCGGCGGCGGGCGGCTTGGGCGAAGGCGGATCCGAGGAGGCCGGAGGCTCCGGTGAGGAGGATTTTCATTGGTTGGGTTCTGGGTTCCGGGTGGCAGGGGGTGAATCGCGACCGTTGTAGCGTCTACTTGAAGTGCTTGTGGGAGAGGTGCCAGACGATTTGCCAGGGGGTGGACTGGGGGCCGACTTTCATGCGGCTGAGGCAGAGGATGGAGGCTTTGGGGAAGACGATGCGTTGGAAGCTGTCGTCGCCGGCGAGCAGGAGGGACGCGAGGTAGGAGAGGTTGGGCTCGTGGCCGACGACGAGGCAGTTGTGGTCGAGGGCGTTGAGCTTCGCGGCGACGGGGGTGGGGTCGTCGCAGGGGGCGAGGCCGTCGCGCTGCTGGAGGGGGACTTCGAGCTCGAGGCCGAGGGCTATGTTTTCGGCGGTTTCGTAGGAGCGGACCAGGCCGCTTTGCCAGATGGCGGCGGTTTGCAGCATTTGGTTGCTGGCGAAGGCTTTGGCGAGGCGGGCACACTGGCGGTGCCCTTTGGGGCTGAGGGGGCGAAGGGCGTCGCTGGGGGCGTCGGATTCGGCGTGGGCGTGGCGGAGAAGGTAGAGGTGTTGAATCATGTTGGTGAAAGGTTGAGGGTGGAGGTATGAAGGGGTTGATCCTGCAGCGCGGTCGCGGGCTGAAGCTCCGCGCTAGGAGAGGAGGCGTTTCATGCCTTCTGACATGGAGATGCGGGGTTGGTAGCCGAGGTCGCGGCGGGCGGCCGAGATGTCGAACCAGTGGTCTTTGGCGAGTTCGGAGGCGACGAAGCGGGTCATGGGGGGCTCGCCTTGGAGGCGGAGGAGTTTCCAGGCGGCTTCGAGCGCGGCTCCGAGGCGGCGGGCGGTGGGCAGGCTGACGCGCCGGTGGACGGGCGGGATGTCGTGGTTTTGCAGGAGCTCGTTGATCCAGTCCCAGAGCTTTACGGGTTCGCCGTTGGAGATGAAGTAGGCTTTGCCGCCGGGGTTGTTGTCGCTGCGGTCGAGGGCGATTTCGGCGAGCAGGTGGGCGTCGACGACGTTGTCGACGTGGGTGAGGTCGACGCGGTTGTCGCCGTCGCCGACGATGCGGAGCTTGCCGGCGCGGGCCCGTTCGAGGACGCGGGGGACGAGGTTGGGGTCGTCGTTGCCCCAGATGAGGTGGGGGCGCAGGGCGACGGTCTTGAGGTGGCCGGGCGGCTGGTCGTGGGCGGCGAGCACGGCTTTTTCGGCGATGACCTTGGTGGTGGGGTAGGGACAGGGGATGTTTTCGCCGTAGGGGAGGGATTCGTCTTGGCCGGCGATGCTGCGGCCGTTGAAGACGACGGAGGGGGTGGAGGTGTAGACGAGCTTCTTGACGGCGAAGTCGCGGCAGCCGTTGACGATGGCTTGGGTGCCTTCGACGTTGGTGGCGTGGAAGTCGGCGAAGTTTCCCCAGATGCCGACCTTGGCGGCGACGTGGAAGACGGTGTGCATGCCTTGGCAGGCGGCTCGGATGGCGGGGGTGTCGGCGAGGTCGGCGTAGATGATCTTGATGCCGAGCTGCTCGATGTCGGGGCGCGGCTTGCGGCAGATGCCGGTGACTTGGCAGCCTTGGGCGAGGAGTCGCTTGGCGAGCTGGAGGCCGACGAATCCGCTGACTCCGGTGACGAGCACGGGGCGGGGCGGAAGGGCGGTGGGTTCGGGAATGGAAGGCATGGGGCGGGATGTTGGAGGTTGAGAGGGGAAGGGTGAAGGATGAAGTTTTGGGTTCTGAGGGTGGGGCGGATGGGACGAGGGATTGGGATGCGGTTTGGGAATTGGGTTGCGTGGGGAGGGTGGATTCTTAGCTAGGCGGAACGGTTTCGATGAAGGAAGTGGATGCGAAAGGTTTGGTGAGCTCGCTGGCGATTGTGGGCAGGATGCAGGGAGAGGTGCGGCGCTTGGCGGCCTTCGACAAGAAGCGTCACACGGTGCCGGATCGGGTTTGCGGAGCGACGCAGGCGTTTTTGGAGAAGCTGTGCGAGGAGGAGCTGACGGAGGAGGCGGAGGCGCTTTTTCAGGCGGCTCGGGAGCAGTTTGGCTACAAGCGGAAGGAGATTTCGCTGGAGGTGGGGGCGGGCTTTGCCCGTCTGGAGACGAAGGATTTCGTCTTGGAGTTGCGCTACGAATTGCTGGAGGAGGAACCGAGCGACTATGTGGTGGAGACTTGCGTGAAGGATGTGGCGAGTCGGGACTTGTTGGAGTCGGCCCCGTTTAACGCTGCGGTGGGGCGGAGGTTTGACCGTTTGCGCTGCGGCCTGGCGGGCCGGGTCTCGGTGGAGTCGGTGATCGACGCGGTGGAGGAGGACGAGAGCGGGGAGCGGCGGGTGGACTACCCGTCGGATTGCTCGAGCTGCACGGTGACGATCGAGGGAATCGCGGGGGAGATCTTCGTGGACGGAGCGGTCTTGGAGGTGCGCTACGGGAAGCTGACGACGGCGGGGGAGCTGATGGAGACCTTCGAGCGGATCGGGTCCGCGTTTTTGGCGGCGGCGGGGCTGGAGATTTTTTTGAAGTAAGCAGATGGACGACGAGCAAGTGAAGAGGACGAAAGCTTGGGTGGGGGACGCGGTTTTGGCGTTGTTTGCCCGGGAGTGGATTTTGCGCCAGACGGATATTCCGTTGGGCGAGCGGGCGGCGGTTTTCAAGGCGATGACCTGCAACCAGTTCTTGTCGAGCTTCGGCCAGCCGACCCAGGTGGAAGCGGACATCGGGGTGGTGTACGAGACGCGGGGCTTGCAGGCGGCTTTTGAGTACATGGAGGAGCGATTGCTGCCTGTATTCAAGAAGCAGCGACGCAAGCCGAAGCCCCCGGGCAACTGGAAGCAGCGTCGCTAGTCGGCCCTCGCTGAGGGAACCGGAGCGGATTGGGGATTGTCTTCTCGGGACGATGGACAAGTGTGTCCTTATTAATCCCTTACCCTTTTCCATGCTAAAACGACTTTTTGCTGCACTTCCTCTTTCGGTTTTTCTCTTGGCCCTGTCTCCGCTGGCGAGCGCGGCCAATGTATTCGAGGGGCAGTGGCCTCTGTTGCCGGAGGGGAGCGCTGCGGAAGAGGGCGAAATCTGGGGCGAGCTGCCCAATGGACTGCGCTATGTGGTGGTGCCGATGGATTCGCCTTCGGAGGCGGTGAGCTTGCGGCTGATGGTTGCGGCGGGCCGGGCCCAGGAAGCGAAGGGCAAGGCGGGCGTGTCGGAACTGCTGGCAGCTTTGTCGAGCTTTGGCACGGGAAGCGTTTCTCGGGAGCAGCTGGTGCAGTTCAAGCTTGCGAATGGGATGGATCCTCAGTCGCGGTCCGCTTCGGAGGTCGACGTGAACCACACGGTCTATCGCTTGGACTTGGAGGAACCGAAGGCGGGGGCGGTTGACGTTTCCTTGGGGCTTTTGCGGGAGTTCGCGGGGGCGCCTTTGTTCGACGAGGCGTTTTTTAGGGAGGCGAAGGCCCGTTTGAAGCATCTTGCGGAATTGGGAATTTCAGGGATCGAGCCGAAGCAAGCGGTGGTGGAGCGGGTGCTGTTGCGCTCGAGTCCGTATTCAAAGATGGGTGACGCGGAAATCAGCTCTTCCTTGGAGGGAGTGGCTTTGAGCGATGTCGAGGCGTATTGGTCGAACTGGTACAAGGCGAACCGCATGGTTTTGGTGGTGACGGGAGTCGTCGATTCGGCCGCGGTCGAAGCGGCGATCGAGAGTCGCTTCGCGGACTTGGAAGCGAGCGGGGAGGCGAAGCCTTTGCCGCGCAAGGAAGGCAAGTTCCGCTCGGGCGGCGACCTTGAAATCGTGGATTCGCCTTCGAGCTCGGCGGGCTTGTGGATTACGAAGGTTTCGGAGGTGGGCAACCTCTTCAAGCGGTCTGCGGAGCGCGAGTACTACACCTTGGACTTTATCGGGCGCATTGCCCAATCCTACGCGACGGATAGCGAACGGCTGCCGAGCAGCGTCTTGGAGGTGTACGGAGATCACGTGGCTTTGAGCGTGAACCGGAGAGGCTCGGTGATGGGCTTGCTGGAGCAATTGCTGAGCGCGGACAAGGCGATCCACCGGCTCGCGGAGCATGGGGTGCGGGCTGAGGATTTCGAGTTGGCGAAGAGCGAGTATCTAAATTTGCGATACGGCTACGATATGGAAGTGAGCGCTCGCGAGTGGGCGCCGTTGGTGGCTGATCGTTTGGTACGCTGCGTGACGCAGCAGATTCCGTTTCGCTACGGGGAGAAGCTTTCTGGCTACGTCCAGAGCTTGGTGGCGAGCTTGAGCATCGATAGCGTGCGGGATCGGAGCAAGCAGCTGTTTCGCGAAAAGGATTTGAGCTATTACTTGGAGTTGCCGAAGGGCGTGCCGCTGGGAAACAAGGCGATCAGCAAGCGTTTGAAGGCGATGCGTAAGACCTATGACTTCACGTGGGAGCAGGCGGGCGACGCGAAGCAAAACTGGAATTTCGGTTCCGGGTTCGAGTCGGGCGGCATGGTCAATTCGACCGAGATTATCCAGTTCGAGGAGTATCCAGTTTTGAAGTACGAGTTTTCGAACAGCTTGCGTATGAACTTGGTTCGCAGCGACGCTTTCCAAGGTCGGGTGCAGGTCATGGTTTCCTTTGGCAATGGCACTTCCGATTTGGAGAACGTGAATCCAGCCTTCGACTCGCTGGTGCGGTCCTTGCTGCTGAAGACCAAGATCGGCAACGGGGTGGAGGCGCCTACGGTCAGCGACGTTTTGGAAGCGAAGGGTATCGAGAACGTGGAAGCGGGCGTGAACAAGGACCACCTCTACTGGAGCGGAGTGGGGCGCGACGCCTCGGACGTGGAGGAGTTTCTCTCCGTGGTTTTGCTTTGGATGATTACCGGCAACTTGAATGAGGAGGGCTTCGACGATGAGATCGAGAACCTGGAGTCGGTGGTCGAGCGCAGCATGGAGAAGAACAGTTCGGTGCGTTTGGATACGCTGCTGTACCAAGCGGACAATCGCCTGCAGAGCTACTTTTCGAAGGAGGACGTGGAGGCCTTGGACTTCAAGACGACCCAGGCGTGGCTCGGTTCGGTGCGGGAGAAGGCTTACATCGAGGTGACGGTGGTCGGCGATGTGGCGCCGCGCACGGTTTTGCGGGATGTGAGAAAAACTTTTGGTTCGGCTCCGAACCGTACGGGCAAGGTGTTGCAGCCGCGCCATGGCAAGAAGGTTAAGTGGATCGAGCCGGGCATCGTGCGCGATACGTTCAAGATGTCCGGGGACATGGGCAACGTGACCTTGCTGTTTCCGCAGGTGGTGGACAAGAGCTGCTCGGGCGATCGTTTGGGCTCGGTGTTCTTGCCCTTGTTCGAGGAGCACCTGAAGCGGGCCTTGTCGGAGCATCCGGTTTTGGCGAGCAATCTTTCGGTCGAGACGACGGGGCATCAGATGATTCCGATGTCGAACGCGATCAAGGTGCGGGTCTTTTGTCCGGAGAAGGACGCGGCCTTGGCGGAATCGCTCCTGCTGGAGGCGGCTGCCAGTTTCGAGGCGTCGCTGACGGTCGATTCGGTCGCGGCGGCGGAGCGGAGCGCGATCTTGGGGCTGAAGCGTATCGCCCGTTCGCAGTCCGCCTTGCTGAGCTTGTTCAAGCAGTCGCAGGGCAAGCCTAAGACGCTGGGCTGCGTGTTGGACCTACTGCAGAACGGCTTCGGCGTATCGTTCGACGAATACAAGGATATCGCGAAGCGGCAGTTTTCCGAGGAGAACGTGCGGGGCGTATCCTTGATGCCGGCCAAGTAGGAAGCGCCTTAGGTTATTTCGGTGAAGCTCGTCCGGTTGGGCGGGCTTTTTTGTTGTTGGCGAGTTTGCGCGGCACGTTGCGTGGGGGCATGAAAAAGCCGCCCGGGGTTAGGGGGCGGCTTGTGATTGAAAGTTCGATACGCTGCGCGGGGCCTAGTCGTGTGACTTGGGCAAGCTTTGCATGATGTTGCGGGCGTGGTTGGCGATGCGCTCGCAGGTGTTGACGATATCGATGTAGAGTAGCTCCGGCTTTACGTTTTCCGGCGACTCGATCATGCGGTTGACGGAGCGCTTGCGCAGCTCCTTGCGCTTTTCGTTGATGGCCTTCTCGAAGTCGATGGTGAGCTCCATGTCGGCGGCGGATACCTCGGAGGAGAGCTTGGAGCTGTAGAGGTCGATGAAGCGCTCGACGAGCTTGCCGAACTGGACGACTTCCTTTTCGGCGAGGGAGGTGACGAGGCGGTTCTTCTTGTAGCGGCGCACGGCGCGGTTGGTCATGCGGTGGCAGCAGTCGCCGATTTCCTCGAGCTCGGCCGCGACGCGCAGGTAGGAGTAGGCGGTCTGGCGGGTCTCTTCGGATACTTCGTCAGAGGTACAGCGGATGAGGTATTCGGTGAGCTCGTCGGTGAGGATGTTGCTTTCCTTTTCGAGGGCGTCGATTTCCTTGACCTGCTTGGACATGTCCTGGTCGGGGTGCTCGTAGATCTCGATGAACTTCTGGAACATGGTCTTGGTGAGGTCGCCGAGGCGCTGGAAGGCGTTGGTGGCTTCGCGGAAGTTGAGCTCGCCGGTGCCGAGGGTGAAGGTGCGCAGGTAGCGGAAGGTGGTTTGGCGGGTGGCGTCGGGCCGGTCCTTGACCATCTTGGTGACCAGCTTGGCGATTTGGCCGGTGAAGCCGACGAGCAAGCAGATGTTGAAGAGGTTGAAGAGGGTGTGGAAGAGGGCGAGCTTGGTGGTGAGTTCGTTGCCCTCGAGGATGAGGCCGGGCACGCTTCCGGACACGGTGTCGTAAACGGAGAGGACCAGATTGCTGAAGGGGGTGATGAGGAAGAGCATCCAGGTCACGCCGATGATGTTGAACATGAAGTGGGCGCGGGCGGCTCGCTTGGCGGCGACGTTGGCCGGCAGGGAGGCGAGGAAGGCGGTGATGGTGGTGCCGATGTTTTCGCCGAGGATGATGGCGGCGCTTTGCTCGAAGTTGAGCCAGCCCAGGGAGGCCATGGTGAGGGTGATGGCCATGGCGGCGGAGGAGGACTGCACGATGACGGTGAGGATGGTCCCGAGCAGGATAAAGATGATCAGGGAGAAGAAGCCGTAGTTGGAGAGGTTGGTGATCCACTCCAGCATTTCGACGTTGTTTTTGACGTCGGGAACGGAGCCCTTGAGTTCTCCGAGGCCTAGGAAGAGCAGGCCGAAGCCGGTGAGGAAGTTGCCGAAGTGGCGGGTCTTCTGCCCTTTGAGGAAGGCGAGCACCACGCCGATGCCGATGATGGGGATGGCCACGGAGGCGAGGCTGAACTTGAAGCCGGCGGCTACGATCCAAGCGGTGATGGTGGTGCCGAGGTTCGCTCCCATGATCACGCCGATGGACTGCACGAGGGTGAGCAGTTGGGCGTGCACGAAGCTGACGACCATGACGGTGGTGGCGGAGGAGGACTGTACGAGGCTGGTAATGAAAAGCCCGGTCAGGATCCCCATGAAGCGGTTGGTGGTCATCGAGCTCATGATCGCACGGAGCCTTTCTCCGGCGAACTTGAGGATGGACTCGCTCATCAGCTTCATGCCGAAGATAAAAATACCCAAGGCGCCGAGGACCTGGAGGAGGAGCATCAGTGTGTCGTACATGGTGTGACTTTGTGTTTACGGGAAGTGCGCGAGCCAGAAAGGGGAGGCTCGGTGGGCGAGAGGAGAAGAAAGCTGAGGGCGGGGGGCAACGAGAAATGTTACAAATTCGGCGGAGGCAGGGGGGCGGCTGCGGAGTTGTCCGCATCGGCCTCACGCAACTGTGCTTGCTCTGCCCACGGGTTTGCGCGATGCACCTCCTTTTTCTTGTATGGAAAAGCCAGCTCAGAAATTTGGTACCTTCGGCGGGGTGTTCGTGCCCAACGTGCTTACCATCCTCGGCGTCATCCTCTTCTTGCGTTCCGGTTGGGTCGTGGGGAACGCGGGTTTGGTGGGAGCGATCGTGATGCTGTGTATCGCGAACTTGGTGACGTTTATCTCGGCGCTCTCTCTTTCCGCGATCGCGACCAACACCAAGGCCCAGGGAGGCGGAGCCTACTTCCTGGTTTCGCGTAGCCTGGGCTTGGAGTTTGGCGGGGCGATCGGCCTGCCCTTGTACTTGGCCCAAGCGATCTCGGTGGCGTTTTACGTGGTCGGCTTTACGGAGTCGGTGCAGTATCTCTTTCCGGATTTGGACGCTCGAACCTTTTCCTTGATCACGCTGGGGGCGATTACGGCGGTGGCCTGGATCGGGGCCAGCGTGGCGGTGAAGACGCAGTACATCATCCTAGCCACCTTGGCGGTGTCCTTGATTTCGTTTTTCGTGGGCTTCCAGATCAGCGACGGCTGGGAGGCGCGGTCGGAGCCCGCTTATATAGAAGGGCAGTCCTTCTGGAGCGTTTTCGCGATCTTCTTCCCGGCGGTGACCGGCATCATGTCGGGGGTGAGCATGTCGGGCGACTTGAAGGACCCTACCAAGTCGATCCCGCGGGGAACGCTTTGGGCGGTGGGGTTCACTTTCGTGGTCTACTTGCTGCAGCTGGTTTGGCTGAGCTTGGGGGCGAGCCGGGAGGAACTGATCGGCAACGCCTTGGTGATGCAGGGCATTTCCGTGGCGCCGCCCTTGATCATCGCGGGGCTTTGGGCGGCGACCTTGTCTTCGGCGCTTGCCAGCTTGGTGGCGGCTCCTCGCACCTTGCAGGCTTTGGCCAAGGACCGGGTGATGCCGCGGGTGCTGTCGAAAGGCCACGGTGCCGCCAAGGAACCGCGCATCGCCTTGGTGATCAGCGCCGCCATCAGCGTGGTTTGCGTTTGGGTGGGGGACCTGAACTTGATCGCTCCCCTGATTTCGATGTTTTTCCTAGCGACTTATGGAGCGGTGAACCTGGTGGCGGCCTTGGAGAGCTGGACCAGCAATCCGACCTATCGCCCGACCTTCAAGGTGCACTGGCTGGTCTCCTTGGTCGGGGCGATCGCCTGTTTCGGCATCATGCTGCTGCTCAATCCGCTGGCGACCTTCGCTGCGGTGGTGTTGATCGTGACGGCTTACACGGTGCTGGCGCGTCGCTCCTACCGCACTGCTTGGGGCGATATGCGTAGCGGGTTTTGGTTCGCGGTGGCGCGGATGGGCTTGCTCAAGCTCTACTCCTCGCGGCAGCACCAGCGCAACTGGCGGCCGGCCATCCTAGTGCTCATGAGCAACCTCAAGGAAAACAGCCAGCTACTGCGCTTCGGCCGCTACCTGGAGGCCAACAAGGGAGTGCTTTTCCTTTCCCACATCATCATCGGCGACTGGAAAAACTCCATCGACCGGCAGAAGGCCCTGACGCGGCAGATCGACGACCGGATTCGCGAGGAACGCATGTCCGCCTTTTCCAAAGTGGTGGTGGCCAAGGACTTCGAGCAAGGCGTGACCTCGCTGCTGCAAGGCTCCGGCCTCGGCAACCTACAGCCCAACACCCTCATGATCGAGTGGGGCAGCGGTTGGCTGCGCGACCACGACTTTCCCAGCACCGTGCACCAGGCCCTCGAGATGGAGACCAACTTGCTCGTCTACTCAAAGGCCAAGGAGCCCGATTCGCACCTGTATTCGGTGATCGACGTTTGGTGGTCGGCTCGAGCCAACGGGTCGATGATGATCACGCTGGCTCACTTGATGCAGAGCAATCGCGCCTGGCAGGAGGCTCGCATCCGTATCCTGCGCATCATTCGCGACGAAGACGGCCGCGAGGCGGCGGAGGCCGGCATGGCGGAGCTGCTCAAGGATTCGCGCATCGAGGCGGAGTCGGTCATCGTGGTTTCGCAGGATTCGCCGCTGGAGTCGATCGCCCGCGAGAGCGCTCGCTCGGCGGTGACCTTCGTAGGCGTTTCGGTGCGTACCTTGGAGGAAGAGGCGGGGCCGCTCTCCAGCTACGCTCCTTTGGTGGACGGCATCCAAGGGCACCTCTTTTTGACCAAGAACTGGCACGACTTGGAGTTGTAGGGACTGCTCTCTATTAGAGGCTTGCCAAAAAAGGGCCTCTGGCTTTCTTACTGCCCTCCCTGTCGGTCGATTTTGCCGTTAGAGCCTACACTTGGTAAGGCACCTGCTGATGGGATTTTCCAGTGGCGTCCTTGGCGTCACCGATCTTGACGGACTATTTTACGCTTATGAGCAACACGCCCAATCAATTCATTCCTGCCGACGCTCCTTTTGCTCCGGAGCAAGCAGCTGCGCTGAACGCTGTTCTCGGCTCGGCCAATGCCCAGCAAGCCACATGGCTCAAGGGCTTCTTCGCAGGTCTCGTAGCCGGCGAGCAAGGTTTCGGCCATGGCGCGGGCGCTCCCGCAGCCGCTGCCGGCGGTTCTGCTCCCTTGACCATCCTCTTCGGGTCCGAGTCGGGCAATGCCGAGGGGCTCGCCGATCGCGTGAAGGACTCCGCTTCCGCGGAAGGCTTCAAGTGCAAGGTCGTCGACATGGCGGACGCCAAGCTGGCCGACCTGGCCAAGGCGGAGAACCTGCTCGTGCTCGTGAGCACCTGGGGCGAAGGCGAGCCGCCGTCGCGGGCTAGCGATTTCTACGACGCGATCATGGCCGAAAAGGCGGTCAAGCTCGATGGCGTCAACTTTTCGGTGCTCGGCCTGGGCGACAGCTCCTACACGCAGTTCAACCAGATGGCCAAGGAGTTCGACAAGCGCCTCGAAGACCTCGGCGGTACCCGCATCTACGATCGCGTGGAGTGCGACGTCGATTTCGAAGGTCCCTACGTGGGCTGGGCCAACGGCGCCATCGCCAAGCTCAAGGAGATCGCCAAGCCGGCAGCCGCGGCCGCTCCGGTGGTCGGTTTCGGTTCCGGTCCCGCTATCCTGACTCCGGTCGCTCCGGCCTACAGCAAGGCGAATCCCTTCCAGGCGGAGATGCTGAAGAGCATCAACCTCAACGGAACCGGTTCCGCTAAGGAAACCATCCACGCGGAAATTTCCCTCGAAGGTTCCGGCCTCACCTACGAGCCCGGCGACGCGCTTGGCGTCATTCCCGAAAACGCTCCCGATCTCGTGGAAGCCTTCCTCGAAGCCGCCAAGCTCGACGGCCGCGAGAACGTCTCCTTCAAGGACGAGCTCTCGGTGCCATTCGGCGATTTGCTGCGCAAGCAGCTCGACCTGCGTACCATCAATTCGGTGATCCTCAAGAAGTACGCCAAGGCCTGCGACCACAAGGAGCTGCTCAAGATGTCGGAAGATCGTGAGAAGGTGAAGGACTGGGCTTGGGGCCGCGATATCGTGGACCTCGTCAAGGAGTATCCTTCCTCGCTGCGTGCCGGCGATTGGGTGTCCTTGCTCCGTCCGCTTTCGCCACGTCTCTACTCGATCGCTTCTGCGATTTCGGCTCACCCGAACGAGGTTCACCTCACGGTAGGAGCGGTTCGCTACGAAGCCTTCGGCCGCCAGAAGAAGGGCGTTTGCTCGACTTTCATCGCCGACGCTTGGAAGGAAGGCACCAAGGCAGGCGTCTATTTCCACAGCAACAAGAACTTCAAGCTGCCCGCCGACCCTGCGACTCCCATTATCATGGTCGGTCCCGGCACCGGTATCGCTCCGTTCCGCGCTTTCGTGGAAGAGCGGGCTGCAACGGGCGCGAAGGGCGAGAACTGGCTCTTCTTCGGAGACCAGCGCTACACCTACGACTTCCTCTACCAGACCGAATGGCAGGACTACCTCAAGAAGGGAGTGCTCACCAAGCTCGATCTGGCTTTCAGCCGTGACCAACCCGAGAAGATCTACGTCCAGGATCGCATGCGCGAAAATGGGGCGGAACTCTGGGAGTGGCTCGACAAGGGCGCCTACTTCTACGTTTGCGGCGATGCGACCCGCATGGCCAAGGACGTCAACCAAGCCCTCATCGACATCGTGCAGGAGCACGGCAAGAAGAGCGAGGAAGACGCCATCGCCTACGTGAAGCAGATGACCAAGGAGCGTCGCTACGGACGCGACGTCTACTAGTCGGCTTCAGCTCGAATCCAGAAAACGGATACTATTTCCTCAGAGCCCGTCGCCCGAAATGGCGGCGGGCTTTTTCGTGGGCGGCCGACGAGTTGGGGTGAGCTTGTCTGCCTGAGGTTTGGAGACGTATCCAAAGGTGAGTGCGTTTAATGTAGAGCGTGGGTGGGCGCTAAATGCCCATGGAGCAGCTTTATGCTGCTTTCTATTTTTGTAAGTCGCTGATGGTCAATGTCTGGAAGCGCGATGGCGCTGGCTGTGCGAATAGGTGGGCCATGAAACCTTCATCTATTATGAAAATTAAGACGTACCGCATCGGTCGGGCTCTGGTCGCGGGGCTTGGCATCGTTTTCAGTTCAGCCGCTTTGCAGGCGGCCGGTTTGCTGACTCCAGTCTCGCAGGGAGACCAGCTGCTCGACTTGGAGAGCCACCATGTGCGGGTGGTGATCAACAATGGCTTTGCCCGTACCGAGGTGGAGCAGGTTTTTTCCAATCCGAACGCACATGAGCTGGAGGCCGTTTATACGGCTCCGGTTCCCAAGGCGGGCGCCTTGTCGGAGCTGACCATCTATGCGGGAGAGCGGGTCCTGCAGGGCGAGGTCGTGGCGAAGGCGGAAGCGGAACGCATTTACCAGGAAGAAAAGGAGCAAGGCAACGAAGTGGGGAAGGCGGACAAAAATTCGTATCAGAATTTTGAATTCACCGTTTATCCGGTGCCGGCAAAGGGGAGCGTGCGCATGACCTATGTCTATTACGAGCCTTTGAAGATCGATACTGGGGTGGGGCGCTACCACTATCCGCTCGAGGAAGGGGGAACCGACGATGGGGCAAATTCGTTTTGGACGCAGAACGACGTGGTGAGTTCTCAGTTCAGCGTGGAGGTTAGGCTGAAGTCGAACTATCCGTTGGCTCGCACGCGTATTCCGAACTTCGGCGGATCGGCCCAAGCTCAGGAAGATGGAAGTCTGCTGTACCGATACGAGAGCGAAGGAGCGATCCTGGATCAGGACTTTGTTTTCTACTACATGCTGGAGGAGAACTTGCCGGGTCGCTTGGAGATGCTGACGTATCGAGAAAACGAGGACAAGGCTGGATCGTTCATGATGGTGATGACGCCTGGAGTGGACTTAAAGCCCTTGGCAGGTGGGGCTGACTACGTTTTCGCGATCGACGTTTCCGGCAGCATGCAAGGGAAGCTGCACACTTTGGTTTCGGGCGTAAAGAAGGCGATCGGCCAGCTGAAGCCCGAAGACCGGTTTCGCATCGTTGGCTTTAACGATCGGGCTTTTGAAGTGAATCAAGGTTGGGTGAACGCGTCGGAGCAAGGCGTACGCGACAGTTTGAGTCGCTTGGACCAATTGGTTTCCAACGGGGGAACCAACGTGTACGCGGGGGTGAAGTTGGCGATGGAGAAGCTCGATGCGGATCGAGTGGCGACTCTGATCCTAGTGACGGACGGAGTCACTAATCGCGGGATCGTGGATCCGAAGGAGTTTTATAAGATCATGCACAAGCAAGACCTTCGCTTCTATGGTTTCCTTTTGGGGAACAGCAGCAATTGGCCTTTGATGGAAGTGATGTGCGAAGCGAGTGGCGGAAGCTACCGGGCGGTTTCGAATAGCGATGACATCATTGGAGAAGTATTGATCGCCAAGAACAAGATTGCCTTCGAGAGCATGAGGCAGGCGAGCTTGAGTATTAAGGGAGTGAATACGTTTGACGTAAGCGATTTTAAGATCGGGAAAATCCACTTCGGCGACCAGCTGGTGCTCTTTGGCCGCTACGAAAAAGGGGGCAAGGCGACGGTGACGCTTACTGCTCGCGTCAATGGAGAGGATCGCAGCTACCGTACGGAGGTCGTTTTTCCGGAGCGCGATGTTGCTCACCCCGAGCTGGAGCGGATGTGGGCCATGGACCAGGTGCGGAAGATCGAAGTGAACCAGCTCGCTGGATTCGTCGAAGAAGGGGAGGCGAAGGTCGCGATCCGGGATATCGGTGTCGCCTACCAGATCGTGACCGATGAGACGTCGATGATTGCCTTGGACGACGCCGGCTTCGCTCGCCATGGAGTGGAGCGTCGCAACCAGGAGCGGGTGGCTCGCGAGTTGCAGGCTCGCGTGGCCAACCCAGCGTCGAGCGGGGCTCAGCGAGTCGATGCCCAGCAGCCGATGTATCAACAGCGTTCCCATTCGACGGGCGGTGGCGCGGGGGCGATCGAGCCTTGGTTCGTTCTGCTCGTAGCTGCGGGGGGTGGCGCCCTTGCGTGGCGAAAGTGGCGACGCTCGGGGGCTTCCTTGAGCGCCTTGGCCATAGGCGTGATCGCTGTGGGTGCGGTCGCGGGGTCGAAGCTCGAAGCTTCCGATGGCGAGCGGCCGGGTTGGACGGAGCGTTCAGGAAAGCTTGCTGCAGGAAAGAGCTCGATCGATCACTCGATCGCCAGCTTTTGGGACGTCAGCGAGGAGGAAGCTGCGGTTCCCGTTCGATCCGGCTCACCTGTAGTCGACACGGATGCGGATCGGGGCGATAGGCAATGTGTCGCGACCGTGAATTTACGAAATGGATACGCATCTGAATCGGATTCGCATCAGGTTAAGCAGCGGAGGGATCGAGGGAGTCGTCGCGGTCATTTCGGGCTTAATCTATTTAATGCGATTCCTGTTTTCGATTTCGTGTGGGGAGACGACAACGAAAGGGAGTCGGATGCCTACGAAGGAAAGGTGAGGCGCTAGAATTGGTTTGGGAGGGGCCGCGAGGCGAGCAGCGCTTCGCGGCCCTTTGAGGATAAGGATATGACGTCTAAAATTGGCAGGATTCCGTGGATTAGCCTTTCGGTCGGCGTATTGGCCTTGTTGATACATGCTGGAGGACCGGCGTGCTTCGAGCTTTTCGTTTGGAGAGCGGACTGGCCCGCAAGCGGTGCTTTTTGGCGGATTGCGAGCGGGCATTTGGTCCATGTGGACGGTGGCCATTTGCTTTGGGACCTGTCGGCGTTTCTGCTGTTGGGGTGCTACCTGGAGCGACGGGACCGGAGGGGGCTGGTTTGGACGCTGGCTTTAAGCGTTTTGTTGGCGGAAGCCTTTTTAAGGGCGTCGGGGCGTTTCGAGCTCTACTGCGGTCTGTCGGGAGTCGCGATGGGTTTGTTCGTGGCGGTGGGTTGGCGCTTCGTTGGCCGGGGGCGCCTTTCCAGCGATCCTTGGCTGGTCGGGATGGGGGCGGCTGCTTTGGCGGCGGCGGTGGGGAAGCTTGCTTGGGAGCTGCTTGCGTCGGAGGCCGTGTTTGTGGGGACGCTTGCGGATGGCTATCGCGTGGCGGTGGAGGCCCATGCGGCAGGTTTGCTGGCGGCGACGCTGAGCGGGTGGCGCTGGCGTTGGGTTGGGGCGCCGCGGTCGGCGGTCGGCTAGGGGTGAGCGACCGTTGCAATTGCGGGGATTTTGCACAGGTTTGCTGCCATGCTGATTTTTTCCGACGAGCGTTGCCTAGGGTACGAGTCGCCGGGGCACCCGGAGCGGGCGGCCCGGGTGGCGGAGACGGTTGAGCTTTTGCGGTTGCGGCATGCGGATTGGCAGTGGCCCGCTTTCGAGGCCGCGGTGGAGGCTGACTTGCTGCGGGCCCATTCGGTGGCTCATCTGGAGCGATTGCAGGTGGCGGAGCATTTCGACGCCGACACGGCGTTTCACGAGGGGATCTACGGGATCGCGAGCCTGGCTTGCGGGGCCTCGCTGGCGGCTATGGGCGCGGCCTTGGCAGGGCAAAAGGCGTTTTCCTTGATGCGTCCGCCGGGGCATCATGCGGAGCGGGAGCGGGCGATGGGCTTTTGTTACCTGAACCACGCGGCGGTTTGCGCCTTGGCGGCCTTGGCGAAGGGGGTGTCGCGAGTGGCGGTTTGGGATTTCGACGCGCATCACGGCAACGGGACGGAAGCGATCTTGGCGGGAGTGCCGGGAGCCTTGTACGTTTCGGCCCATCAGGTGCCGTGTTATCCGGGCACGGGCACGGTTTCGCGGGGCAATTGCCAAAATTTTCCGGTGCCTCCGGACTGCGATCCGGAGCGGCATCTCGCAATCCTGGAGGAATCGTGGCGGGTGGTGTTGGGATTTGAGCCAGAACTCGTACTTGTATCTGCGGGCTTCGATGCCTATGAACACGACCCTATTACCCAGATGAGTTTGCGCATGAACGATTTCAGGACAATTGGCCAATGGATGGCGGCGACGAAAACGCCGGCCATGGCCTTGCTTGAAGGCGGTTACAGCGAAGATCTGCCGGAGTTGGTGGACGCGTTTCTCGTGGGTTGGAGCGACTGACTATTCCCCTATGGACGAAAACGGATATATCTACGTAGACAAGCAGATCGACTTGGAAAAGCTATGCGACCACCTCGCTGGCGAAACGGAAGTCGCCCTCGATAGCGAGGCGGACAACCTGCACCACTTCGAGACGAAGCTTTGCCTGTTGCAGCTGCGTTTCGACGAGACGATCTACTTGCTCGACGTGACGGCGGATCTCGATCTGGACCGCTTTTGGAAGATCCTTTCCGGGCTGCACCTGATCATGCACGGCAGCGATTTCGACCTGCGCCTGTTCGAGGAGTTTTGCCAGTTCGAGGCCAAGAGCTTGTTCGACTCCATGCTCGCCTCCCAGTTGCTCGGCATCAAGCGCATCGGCTTGGCGGCGCTTTTGGAGGAGAATTTTGGGGTGAAGATTCCCAAGGACAGCCAGAAGAGCGACTGGTCCCAGCGGCCTTTGACGCCGAAGATGCTCAAGTACGCGGCGACCGATGTGCTCTACTTGCACGAGCTGCGCGACAAGCTGATGGCTCGCATCAACGAGCTGGGCCGCGCGTCATGGTTGGAGCAGCGTTGCAACAACCAGATCCGCATCGCCAAGTCCGGCTTTCCGCGCAACGACGAGAATTCGTGGCGCATTTCCCGTTCCGACCGTCTCGACGAGCGCGGCCAGGCGGCGGTCTATGAGCTGTGGCATTGGCGTCAGAACTTGGCCAAGCGCTTGGATCGACCGCCGTTCAAGGTTTTGGGCAACGACTATATCATCGCTTTGGCGGAAGGCGTTTCCGAGGGGAACTGGGAGTTCGTCTTCGAGGGCTTGCCGCAGGGGATCCAGCGTCGAGCTCGCCAAGGGCTCAAGGATGCGCTCAAGGAAGGGGCTTCGCGCGATGTGAACACTCTGCCGCAGCGGCCTCCGCGTTCGGAGCGTCGGGCTCCGCTATCGCAGCAGGAACTGGATCGGCAGGATACGGTGAAGGCTTTTCGCGACAAGCTCTCCAAGGAGCTAGAGATCGACCCCACCTTGATCGCGACTCGTAGCCAAGTGGCCCAGGTCGCCCGCGATCCGGATGACTTGAGCGGATTTTTGCCGTGGCAGCAGGAGTTGCTGGGGCCTTGCCTCGAGGACTTGAAGGCTCAGTAGTTGAATTCCAATGACGATCGCCAACGTCTCCCGCTTTCTCGACGAGAAGGCGCAGTCTCAGCCTGAGTTTGCGGCGTTGATGGTCCCGCGCGGTCGCACGGCGGAAGGGGCGATCGACTACTTGCGGCTGAGTTTCCGGGAGCTGGCGGCGGAGCAAAACGAATGGGCGCGGCGCCTGCGGGCGAAGGGAATCGGCAAGGGATCGCGGGTTTTGCTGATGGTTAAGCCCGGCTTGCCCTTGATCGCGATTTGTTTCGCCCTGTTCAAGATTGGGGCCGTGCCGGTGGTGATCGATCCCGGCATGGGGTTGAAGAGTTTCCTAAACTGCGTGCGTCGGTCCCGGCCTGAGTTTTTGGTAGGCATTTCGTTGGCGGTTTGGGTTTCGCGTGTATTCAGAAAGTCATTTCGCAGCGTACGGGCCAAGGTGAAGGTGGGCGGGCCTCTGGACCGCGTGGCGAAGGGGTTCCAGGAGGAGGCGGCAGAGGCGACGCGGAGCGACGACTTGGCGGCAGTGCTTTTCACCTCGGGCTCGACGGGAGCTCCGAAGGGGGTCTGCTACGAGCATGGCATGTTCGAGGCGCAGGTGGAGGCTATCCGCTCGCAGTACGGGATCCAGCCGGGGGAGGTGGACCTGCCGATGTTGCCGATTTTCGCGCTTTTCAATCCGGCCCTTGGCATGACGACGGTGGTGCCAGAGATCAATCCCAGCAAGCCGGCGACCGTCGATCCCATGAAGATCGTGCAGGCTATCCAGCAATGCGGAGTGACGAATTCCTTTGGCTCGCCAGCGCTTTGGGCGAAGATCGGTGTGTATTGCGATTCCCGTGACATCGCGTTTCCGAGCTTGAAGCGGATCTTGATGGCGGGCGCTCCAGTTCCGCCTACGATGATGCGGCAGTACAAGCGGATTTTGCCCAATGGCCATGTACATTCGCCCTATGGGGCGACGGAGGTCTTGCCGGTTTCGTCGGTGATCGATGACGAAGTGCTGGATGTGGCAGCGGAGCGCTCGGCTCGTGGCGAAGGGACTTGCGTGGGCAAGGTCTTGCCGGGCGTCGAGGTTCGGATCTTGCCGCTCAAGGAGGAGGCGATGGTCGCTGCTGACCTGGAGCAGGCGCTCCCTGTTGGCGAGATTGGAGAAATCGTGGTGACGGGGCCGAGCGTGACGAAGGCGTACGACCAGTTGCCGGAGGCGACGCGGCTTTCGAAGGTTTTGGATGGCGACCGGGTTTGGCACCGTATAGGAGATCTTGGATACATCGATGCGGAAGGCCGCTTGTGGTTTTGCGGCCGCAAGGTGGAGCGGGTAGAAACGGCGGCTGGCGTTTATTATACGGACCGCTGCGAGGGGGTGGTGAACGTGCACGCGAAGATCTTTCGCTCTGCCTTGATTCGCTACGAGCGAAATGGGGTGGTGATGCCGGCTTTGGTTCTGGAGCCTTTCGCGGAAGCGTATCCGAATACCAAGGACGAAGAGGCCCAGCTCATTTCAGAGGTTCGTGCTTTGGCGGCGGCCTGCGAGGTGACGGCTGGGATCGAGCATTTCTTTTTGCACAAAGGCTTTCCGGTGGACGTGCGGCACAATGCGAAGATCCATCGGCTGAGCTTAGCGAAGGAATTTGCGGGACGATAGGGCAGGCGTATACCAGCATGGTGGCCGCCGAGAGGCTCTTAGCCTTTGGTGGGAACCGTGAGGATGGCGGTGGTTCCTTTTCCGTATTCGGATTCCAATACGAGGTCGCCTCCGAGACGTTGGGCGAACTGCTTGCAGAGGGTGAGGCCCAGTCCGCAACCCTGTTCGCCAGCAGTTCCGCTCGTGCTGTAATGGGAGTTGAGGTCGAAAATGTTGTATAGCGCCTTTTCTTTGATGCCCTGCCCGAAGTCTTGCACGCGGATGCTCACGATTTGGTCTGCTGATTCGGCGCTGAGCATGATTTTTCCCGAGAGGGGGGAGAATTTCAGGGCGTTGGAAAGGAGGTTTTGCAGGATAGACTGCAAAAGTCGCGGGTCGGCCCGGATCACGAGCTCGGGTGGACAGGTGGTCAGGATTTGAATCTTTTTTGTTTCGCAGGTGCCGGAGAGCAGGCTTTCGCAGGAGAGCAAGGATTCGCGTAGCAGGAGGTCGCGGGGATCGAAGGAGAAGTTTCCTTGCTCGAACTGGATAAGTTGAAGCAGGTTTTCCGCGGTTTGGGAGGTGACGCGAGCGTTGGTGAGAAGGTGGCGTTTAAATTCGTCTTGTTCCTGCTCGCTGAAGCCGGAGTCGGGGTCGGCCAGCATTTCCGCGAGGGAGAGCACGGAGTTGATGGGGGAGCGCAGGTCGTGGGAAAGGACGGAGAAGAGCTTGTTTTTCGCTTGGTTGAGTTGCTCGAGCTTCTTGTGGGCGAGCCGCAGCTCGAGGTTGGCGCACACTTGTTTGGAGAGGTGGCGCAAGGCTTCGGCTTGTTTGGCTGAGAGCTCGCGGGTCTTGGTATCGATGACGCAAAGGGTGCCGAGGGCATGGTTGTCGTGGGTTACGAGGGGCGAGCCGGCGTAGAAGCGGATGTCGGGCGCTCCGGTTACTAGCGGATTGTCGCGGAAGCGGGGATCCTTGCTGGTGTCGCTCACGACGAGTAGGTTTTCGGGATCGAGAATGGCGTGGGCGCAGAACGCGTAATCGCGGGAGGTTTCGGATGCGTCGAGACCGACCTTGGCCTTGAACCACTGGCGGTCGTCGTCGATCAGGCTAACGAGGGCGATAGGGGTGTCGCAGATGGTGGCGGCAATCTTCGCGATGCTGTCGAACAGTTCTTCCGCCTCGGTATCGAGAATGTTGTATCGTTTAAGGGCGGCGATGCGGTCGGACTCGTCGTCGGGTTTGCTTGCGATTATCATGCGTTCTAGGGGTGGGACGAGTCGGTTGCCTTAGTGGATACTAGGCGGCTAGTTTCGCAAACGGGATGGCGGGATTAGCGCAAGTTTGATAGGTCGGGCTAGGGCTTTGAGGCGTAGGCGGCTTGGGTTTCGGCGACGAGCTGCTGGTCGTCCAGGTCGTCGGGGAGGTTGAGGGAAGGGAGGCGCGGGAGGGTGTTGATGAGGCGGGCGGCCAGTTCGTCGAGCTGCTTGAGCTCGCATTCCCAGACGGTGACGACTTGCCAGCCTCTTTGGATGAGGGCGGCTTCGGTTTCGCGGTCGCGCTCGATGTTGCGGGCGAACTTGGCGTTCCAGTAGGCGGTGTTGCTTTTGGGGGTGGTGGCGGTTTTGCAGCCGGGATGGCGGTGCCAGAAGCAGCCGTGCACGAAGAGGGCGACTTGGCGGGAGGGGAGGACGATGTCGGGCCGGCCGGGCAGGTTCTTGTTTTTGGGACCGTTGACGGTGAAGCGGTAGCCGAGGCGGTGGAGCAGGCTGCGCACGAGCCGTTCGGGCTTGGTGTGCTTGCTGGCCACGCGGGACATGAGCCAGGAGCGTTTTGCCTTTGTGAGTTTGTCCGCCATGTTCGGGTGGTCCAAGAGGGAGGTTCCGAGGCGGGAGTCTGGGAGTTGGGGGCTCGCCTGACAAGCCCGCGCTCCGGGCCGCCGGTTAAAGCCAGCGTACGATGGCGTGGATGGCGGTGAGGTTGCTGAGGATGAGGGCGGACCAGAAGAAGGGCTTGCTGCGGGAGCTCAGGAGGACGTTGAAGGCGATGGTGAGTGGGAGGGCGATACGGCATCCGGCCCAGTACCCGCGCCAGACGGCGTCGCCGAGGGTGAGAAAGAGGCAGCCGTAGAGGATGCCGAGGGCCCAGAGTCGGTTTCGGGGTTGGGGGCGAGCCAGCAGGTAGGCGAATTGGAAGAGCAGGGCTGGGATGGCGAGCAGGCGGAAGAAGTAGCGGTCGGAGAAGCCGTGGGCGGCGAGCTGCTGGAGGGAGTCGAGGAGGCCGCGGTAGAGGCCGGCGAAGGGGAGGCCGATGTTGTCGGAGGAGTTGACGGTGAGGGGAAAGGCGGAGGAGACGTAGAGCATCCAGAGGCCGAGGCTGCCGAGGGCGAGGGCTCCGGCGAGGTTGGCCTGCAGGAGGCGGCGCCGGAGCGGGGCGGGATTTGGGCTTTCACCGGGGGAGAGGAAGGTGGCGGCGTTGACGAGGGAGGTTTCCTTGCTGAGGGCGGCGAGGGTGTTGGTGAGCAGGGCGAGCTTGTTGCGGCGGTTTTCGAGCAAAGCGAGGGTGGCGAGGGCGAGGGTGAGGGCGGGCAGGTCGGCTAGCGAGTAGCGTACGCTTTCGAGGGCGCCCATGGAGAAGAGGCAGGCAGCCCAGCGGGCGGAGTTCTCCCAGCTGCCGGCAGGGAGCCAGCGCAGGAGGAGGAGGCCGCAGGCGACGAGGCAGGCTACGTTGAGCAGGGAGTGGATTTGCAGGACGAGCTTCGGCTGGCCGAAGCCGAGCGCGTAGGCGAGGGCTGGCTGCAGGATGCGGCGGGCCCGGTAGGAGGGGTGGTCGATGGCCGCGGCGAAGGCGGGGTCGGACAGGGTGGGGTCGAGGGCAATCTGGACGTAGAATTGTCCGTCGTAGCCGGTGGAGTTTGGCTTTTCGTAGACGCTTAGCTCCTCGAGGGCGGCGACTTGGGGGCGCTCGTAGTCTTGGCCGAAGCCGGCGAGTTCGCTGAAGCCGTACTCTGCGTCGTACTTGTTGGCGAGGAGGGCGAGAAAGAGGGCGGTCGCTAGGAAATGGGGAAGGTATCGTTTCACTCCTGTCGGGCTGAGGAGGCGAAACTTTTTACAGGAGGGCTCGCTTGGCGAGTCCAAAGGACGGGCAAATGCGGTCGCGACCTCGCGAAGCGGGGTTTTGGAAGGCGCTGGGCTTTTCGCGACGGATGCCGGGTGGCGGGTCAGTTGAGGGAAAATGCGTGTCCCACGAGGCCGCGGGTGCTGTCGCAAATCTCGTCGTCGACCGACATTACCATGCAGCGTTGCATCAAGGAGATGCGCGCTAGCTCCTCGGGGGAGGATTGGATGCTGTCGGCCGCGGCGTTCAACATGGACCACTCGTCTTCGTCTAACTGGATTTCTATTCGTGCTTTCACGTTTTCAGTAATCGGTAGCTGGGTAGGCGAGTTTAGGCATTGGCCCGTTTTCGGTGAGTATTTTACTCTAGGTTCACATGCGAGCGGGGGCCACGGTAGGATCGCGGGGGAGCTTGTTCTCTTAGAGGGGGTGGAGAAATCCTCGGGGGAATCTCTCAACTTTGGGGGCGAGGGGTCGATGTCACACTACGAACAATTTTCGGCCTACTATGATCAACTACCCTTTAAATGTAGAAGAGCTCGTATGCGACCTCGAGGAGATGTCGGTCGCGCCACAGATTTTGCCTCAGTTGCAGGCGATGGTCTCGGACTGCAATACGAACCCAGACGAAATCCGCGAGATGATCCGCCTCGATGCGGCGCTTAGCTCTATGATCTTGAAGACGGCCAACAGCGCTTACTTCAACCCGGGCTACCACATCGACTCCATCGACGACGCGATCATGCAGCTCGGTTTCAACGACGTGTACCAGATCCTTACGATGCTGGCGTTTTCCGACATCATGGCCAAGCCGCTGGAGACTTACGCTCTCGGGCCGGGGCAGTTCTGGCGTCGCTCGGTCGCTTGCGCCTTGGCGATGGAGCGGCTCGCCCGCAAGTACGGGGAAGATCCAGGGGTGGCCTACACGATCGGCCTCCTGCACGGCATCGGCATGATCTTTATAGAGAAGGAGCTTTCCGAGCGCGGCCAGGAGATCGCCTTCCAGAACGCGCTTCCGGAAGACGTAGCGATCGCAGCGGAGGAAATGGAAATCTTTGGCTTGAACCACGCGAAGGTAGGCGCCGCGGTGATGCGTCGCTGGGGCTTCTCCGACGAGATCGTGGTTCCGGTTTTTAACCAATTCGAGCCCTCGGAAGCGGGCAACCACGAGCGCATGGCTTGCTTGATCTCTTTCGCCAAGCGCATGATCGGCACCATCATCGACGATGGGCTGGGCGGCGTGGCGATGCCGGGGCCGGATCCCTTGCTGATCGCCTTGCTGCACTTGAGCAAGGAGGAGTATCAGAAGGTAGTACTGGCCCTGCGCGAAAATTTCATGAAGGCCCAAGGTCTGGTCGGCGACGTAACGCCCGGCAAGCAAGGGGTGAAGAAAGCGGTGGAGAACAAGCTTGGCTACGGCAATCGCCGCATCGGCAGCTAGCGGTTTCTTGGCCGGCAGCATCCCGCAATTGTGTACTAAAATCCCAACAGCAAATTAGGAAAATAGAGAAATGAGCGACTCAGAACTTATCGACTGGGAACAGTTGGAAATGATCTTTGGCGAAGAGGAAGACGAATTCGACGAGGACATGGCGGAGCTCTTCCACGAGTTCGTGGAAGACGGAAACGGCCAGTTCGGCAAGATCGACGCGGCGGAATTCAGCTCGGACCGGGCGGTCATCGCCAAGGAGTCGCACAAGCTCAAGGGCTCGGCCAGCAACTTTGGGTTTACCCGCGTGGCGAACCTGCTCGCTCACATCGAGGACGACATCGAGACGCTTACCTTCGAGGATTTCACGCAGAGCCTGCAAGCGGCCCGCGCCGACTTCGAGAAGAGCATCGAGACGGTGATGGCTCGCTACCCCGGATTGACCGCGGGCGCGAACTGATCGCCTCGATCTTGGAAGGTTAATCAATTTTTGGAACGGCGAACCGCTTTTCGGGCGGTACGCCGTTTTTTTGCGTGGGCGGGGCGAGGCGTCGCTCCGGCTTGACCCGAAGGTGCGGGAACCGCGAGGGCAGGGAGCTGGACAAAGGGGAGCGGTATCTCTCTTGTTTTTCCTTATGTTTCGGTTTCTAGGCTTGTTGTTGCTGTGGGTCCTCGCGTGCTGCGGGGCGTTGCGGGCGGAGCCGGGCTTGTTTTTGGAGGTGGAGCGATGGCGCATCGAGCGGATCATGGAGATGGGCTACTCCATGGACCCGGGGACGGAAGCGGAGATCGAGGCCTTGGCGGCAGTCTTTCCGGAGTCGCCGGTGCCGGGCGTGCTGGAAGCGGGCTATTTGTATTGGATGCAGAACTACCAGGCTTGGGACGAGGAGCTGAAGACGGAGTTCGAGCAGCGCTCGGAGGAGGCTCTGGAGCGGGCCAAGGAATATTTGAAGGAACGGCCGGAGGATCCGGATGCTCGTTTCGCGGTGGCGATGGTAGAGCTGATGCAAGTGATCTACTACGTGGACCATCATCGTTGGTGGCCGGCGTTTTGGAAGTCGCGCTCCAGCTTGAAGACGATGCGTAAGCTGTTGGCGGAGTATCCGGATTACCACGACGCGAAGCTGCCGTTAGGGATGCAGCACTGCTACTTGTCGCGTACGCCGGCTTACTTGAAGCCGCTGGCGTTCCTAATGCGGTTCAAGGGGGATTGGGAAACGGGCCTGCTTTACATGAAGGAAGCGGGCGAAGGAGGGCTCTTCTGCAAGGTGGACGCGGGGTACTATTTGGCAGCGATTCGCATGGAGTTGGAGGGCGATGCCCAAGCTTCGCGGGACGAGATGGCGAAGCTGGCGGAGCGTTTTCCGGGAAACCTGAAGTTTGCGGCGATGTTGGCGGAGCTGGAGCGGGGGCTGGGCAAGCAGGCGGTGGCGAAGGCCGGAGCCTTGGCGGTGTTGGCTGACGAGCGGGCCGCGGCCTTCGCGGGGATCCGGGGGCGGACCTTGGTGACCTTGCTTTGGAGTTCCTTGGGGGACGGGGATTTCGAGCAGGCCTTGGAAGCGGCGGAAGCGCTGCGGCTTTTGGCGGCGGAGCACGAGGGGTTCGACTACGACTTGGCATGGGTGGACTTCGTGGAGGCGGAGGCGCTTTGGGGACTCGGGAAACGGGACGCGGCCCGCGAAGGGTGGGAGCGGGTGGAAGGCGGTTCGCATGAGGCCGCTGCAGCAGCGGCGCGAAAGCGGCTTTCGCAAGAGGCGGAGCAATAGTTTTCGGTTGAAACCGAGGGGGCTCTGGGCTCTATCCGTTTTGCATGGCGAACAAGAAAAACGGGAAATGGGTGGTTGCAGCGGTGTTGGGCAGCGTCTTGCTGGCGAGCGGAATCGCCTTCGCGGTGCAGCAGATGATCAACGCCAACCAAGGCAAGCCGCCGCGTTCGCTTCCTTACCAGCCGGAGCCGGTCGAGCAGAAGGGCTGATCGAGCCAAGCCGGAGGCGGCTCCGGGAAGATTCGAGGGAGCTGGGCGCCGGATGGGTCTAGGATTGACCTGAATCCCAAGGGCTCTATGGCGTTTGGGTTCTTTTCCACCATGAATCGCGTATACATCAAGACCTACGGCTGCCAGATGAACGAACGGGACAGCGAGCAAGTCGCTTCGGACCTTCGTAATCGCGGGTACAGCATCGTTGATACTGAACATGATGCAGATGTCGTGCTGCTCAACACTTGCAGCGTGCGTGATCAGGCGGAGCAGAAGGCCATCGGCAAGGCCGGCTACCTGAAAAAGAAGAAGAAGGAGAACCCGAACTTCGTGCTCGGAGTGATGGGCTGCATGGCCCAGAACCACGGCTCGACCTTGGTGGACCGTCTCCCGGACCTCGATTTGGTGGTGGGAACCCAGAAGTTTCACCGCGTGCCGGACCATTTGGACAACTTGATCCAGAGCTTGAACGGGCAGGGCCCGCGTCCCAGCTCCATCGTGGATCTCGACGCGGAGGAAGGTTCGCAGAACACCATTCGCGACCACATCGGCAAGGAGGGGCAGGTCAGCGCCTTCGTTTCCATCATGCAGGGCTGCAACATGAACTGCGCCTTTTGCATCGTGCCCAAGACCCGCGGGCGCGAGCGGGCCCGTCCCATCGAGGAGATCGTGGACGAGGTGACGCGGCTGGCGGAGAGCGGCGTGAAGGAAGTGACTTTGCTCGGCCAGATCGTGACCAGCTACGGTCGGCGTGAGTTTCCAGTGGTGGGCGGCAAGTCGCCGTTCGTGCAGCTGCTGGAGCGGATTCAGGACGTGAAGGGGATCGAGCGGATCCGTTTTACATCGCCTCACCCCCGCGGCTTCAAGCAGGACTTGGTGGAGGCGTATCGCGACCTGTCCAAGCTGTGCGAGTACATCCACCTGCCGCTGCAGTCAGGTTGCGACAAGACCTTGCGGGCGATGAACCGTCCCTACACCAAGGACCGCTACCGCGAGATCGTCGACTCGTTGCGCAAGGTGGTGCCGAGCATGTATTTCTCGACCGATATCATCGTAGGCTTTCCTGGGGAAACGGAGGAGGACTTCAACGAGACAGCTGCCTTCTTCGACGAGATCGCCTACGACATGGCCTATATTTTCAAGTACAGCATCCGCACCGGGACGCCGGCCGAAACCATGCCGGACCAGATTCCGCAGGAGGAGAAGGAGCGCCGCAACCAGGTCTTGCTCGACCTCTTGCACAAGCATTCGCTCGCCCGCAACGAAGGATTGGTTGGCACCACGGAGCAGGTGCTGGTGGAGGGGCCCGCCAAGAAGGGCGACAAGTACGTGGGCCACACGCGCGGTTGGCGCAACGCGATTTTCGACGCGAATCCGCGTCTCGTGGGGCAGCTGGTGGATCTCAAGATCAACCGGGCTACTGCGAGCACTGTCTACGGCGACTTGGTGCTTGCCGGGGTGGACGCCTAAACCTTTTCTCATCTCACCGTGCAACTCAGCCTCACCCAATCGTCCCTCTTTTTCGGGCTCATCCTGCTCGCCGCCGGCGCCAGCTTGTTGCTCAAGTATAGCTCCGCTTCCGCGGTGGCTCGCCACTTTCCCCGTTCGGAGCAGGCAGGCAAGGTCCTGATGATCCTGGCTATGGCTTGGACGGGCTGGAAGGTTTGGCATTTGGGCTCCATGGACTATGGGGACTACAAGCAGTATATCTTGATCGGCTTCGGGGTGCTGGGCGCCTTGAGCTTCAAGTACGCGGCAGACTTCCTGTCGGTGCGAGCCAGCACGATCCTGTATTTGTTTTTTGCGGACATGTTGGTGGACAGCGCGTGGATGCGCTACGAGGAGCCGCTGCGTCTGCTGATGGTCGTGCCGGTTTATATCGGTATCGCCTTTTCGCTCTACCTCGCGTACGCGCCCTATCGTCTGCGGGACTTTTTCAATTGGGCCTTCGCTCAGGAATCGCGCGGCAAGACGCTCGCGATGGTTGCCGCGATCTATGGATTGTTGCTCTCGGCGGTCGCGTTCACCTTCTAGGAACATGATTGCTCCGAAGGAAGACGTTTCCCTTTTGTTGGTGCTCGCCGGTCCGGCCGGCAGCGGAAAAACCACTCTCTGCGAGCGCATGGTGGAGGAGCTGGAGAATGTGGAGCGCGTGGTCACGTGCACGACTCGCCAGCCCCGCGAAGGCGAACAGGATGGCGTGGACTACCACTTCCTGGACAATGGCCAGTTCGATCGGGCGATCGAGACCGGCGCCTTTTTGGAGTGGGCGAAGGTTCACACGAATCGCTATGGCGTACTGAAGAAGTCGATACAGGAAAAGCTCGACCAGCACATCGATATCGTGATGAACGTCGACGTGCAAGGGGTGGCGAACATCAAGGCCGCAGCGGAGCAGGACGAGTTGCTCTCGAAGCGTTTGGTGACGGTCTTTATCTTGCCTCCGGACTTGGAGGTCGTGCGCGAGCGTTTGCGCGGTCGCGGCAAGGACGACGAGGCGGAGATCGAGCGCCGCGTGCAAACGGCGAAGGGCGAGGTTAAGCTCTGGCCGGAGTTCGACTATGTGATCACGACCAAGACCAAGGACGAGGACTACGGCTCCTTGCTCAATATTTGGCGGGCCGAAAAGCTGCGCTCGATGCGCCTCGGCTAGGGAGGGAGAAATTGTGCACCAGCACAAAGGGGCGCGATAAAAACCGTGTCCTGGTAGGGCGGACTGGCCCAGTCCGCCGCGGAGAAATGATCTTGCAACGCTGCTGTCTGGGCCAGACAGCCCTACCCTAGCGAATACAGGACACAGTTTTAATCGTTCCCACGAGTCGGTTGTTTCAACACTTCGCGGATCCTAGTTCCTCGCTGAAGATCTTTTCGGTGATCTTCCAGAACTTCCCTTGTTTGCGGCCGATGACGAAGGCGGGCATGCGGAGCTGGGGCTGCATTTGCACGATTTCGTCTACGGAGCTTATATTGAGTTTTAGTTCGGGGCGTTTCAGGTGCGACCTGAGGAAGTTGATATTGAACTTTTTGAGGCTCGTTTGGTTGTTGAGGTAATGGATCTCGGCGAGGAAGCGGGCATCGTAGTCGTAGTATTTGACTTGTAGATACGGGTTGCCGTTCTTGTCGAAGCGTTCTTGCATTTCGATAGAGTCTGGCTTGAGCACGTGAGCGTCCTTGGAAAGCTTTGCTTGCTTGAGCTTTGTGTCCGGATCGATGAGCACGTTTCCGCAGCTGCTGCATTCGCGAGCGGTAATGTCGTTCTGGGCTGAGCATTGTTCGCAGACCTTGAAGCGAAAGCGAAATCCGCAAGGAATGAATTGGTAGGTATCCGGATTTTGCTTACCGCCGCGGCACTTGCGGCCGAAGTGTTCGATTATGTTTCCGTCGTCGTCGACGATGCCCCAGAAGTCGTTTATGAATCCGCATTCGGGGCAGGGAACCTGGACCGCCACGGATTCGGCGGCGGGTTTCTTCTCCCCGATCTCCGGGCTGAAGATGCTGTGCCCCATGCCGGTGTAGTCTAGGACCAGGCAATCCTTTTTGTCTGTATCCAGACGAAGGCCGCGTCCGATGATTTGTTGGTAGAGGCTGATGGATTCGGTGGGGCGCAGGATGGCAATGACGTCGACGTGAGCCGCGTCGAATCCGGTGGTGAGGACCGATACGTTGACTAGGTA
Organism: Pelagicoccus sp. SDUM812005; assembly: GCF_031127875.1. Classification (GTDB taxonomy): domain Bacteria; phylum Verrucomicrobiota; class Verrucomicrobiia; order Opitutales; family Opitutaceae; genus Pelagicoccus. The sequence continues at coordinate 39,863 of NZ_JARXIA010000018.1, forward strand.
CTTGAATTCTTTTCGCTTGAAGGACTCGATGATGAGGTCGCGCTCGCTGTCTTCGGTTTCGCCGATTACGAGTCGGGCTTGGCCGGCGGGAAGGCATTCCACGATCTCCTGGGCGTGCTTGACGGTGGAGCTGAAGATCATGACGCCTTGGCGGTGGTAGCTTTCCGTTATATCGACGATGTTTTTGATGATGAGCGGAGTGAGTCGGCGCTGTTGCTGCAGGACTTCCTCCAGTTGGGCCATGGTGTAGTTTTGGCCGCCTTCGGTGAGCTCGGAGAAGTCGTAGGAGGTGACGGGAATGTCGACCTTGACCGGAGGCGTCAGGTAGCGGTTGCGGATCATGTACTCCAGCGGGAGCTCGTAGATGCAGTGCTTGAAGAAGCGCAGCTCGGTGGTCTTCACCTCGCCGCGGAGGGCTATGTTGTAGATCCAGCCCAGTCCAAGTCGGTAGGGCGTGGCGGTGAGGCCTAGGATGCAGATGCGGCTGTTGTTGAGCTTGAGCTGCTTGATGACTTTCGCGTATTGGCTGTCCGGCTCGAGGCCGACGCGATGGCATTCGTCGATGACGAGCAGGGTGAAGTCTTTGAAGAAGGCGTCGTCCGCGTTGGCGACGGATTGGATGCTGCCGAAGATTACCTTCCGATCGCTGTCCTTTTGGTTCAGGCCTGCGGAGTAGATGCCTGCCTGCAGGCCGTAGCTTTCGTACTTGAGGTGGTTTTGCTCTACGAGTTCCTTGACGTGGGCCAGGACGAGCACGCGACCTTTGGCGATCTTGGCCAGCTCGGCGATGACGAGGCTCTTGCCCGCTCCGGTGGGTAGGACGATGACCGCTGGGGTTCGCTTCCTCCTGAAGTGGTTAAGGGTGCTGTCGACAGCTTGCTGCTGGTACGTCCGGAGCTTGTACATAGGACGGGCAAGCTATTTGAAGCGCCGAGCGAAGTATAGGAAATTTGCGAGCTTCTATGCGCCGAGCTTTTGGCTCGCGTCTGTATCCACGAAACAAGCGCAGGACTGCCGGCGGGCAGGCCTATAGTGGAAAGGTGAGCTTGATGGTGGTGCCTTGCTCGGAGGGGTCGCTGGCTGCGGAGGCTTCGGTGGAGCTGATGCTGATGGCTCCGCCGCTTTTCTCGACGTAGCGTTTGACGAGGGGCATGCCGAAGCCGGTGCCGGCCTCGTCGCCGGTTCCCTTGCGGGAGGTTTTGGCTGCGTCCTTGAAAACGTTTTGCAGGATCTCCGGAGGCATGCCGATGCCGTAGTCGCGGACTTCGATGTGGCAGTACTCTTCGCTTTCGTCCTTGCGGGCGGTGATTTCGATGGCGCTGCCTTCGTGGGAGAACTTGATGGCGTTGGTGAGCAGGTTGTTGAGGATGTTGTGCACGAGCACGACGCGCTTGATCTCGACCTGGAGGCTTTCGTCGGCGTCGATTTTTAGAGTGAGCTTTTTCTTGGCGAGTCGTTCGCTAAGGGTGCTGCGGGCTTCTTCGAAGGCTTCGGCGAGCACGACGGTCTCGCTCTTGAATTGCTTGTTGGTTTTGACGAGGCTGTGCTCCTCGCGGACGTGGGTGACGATGTCGAGGGCGCTTTGGCAGCACTTGAGCACGCTTTTGAGGGTAGGTTCCTCGACGGGTTTGCCGAGGCTGAGCTTGAGGTCGAGCAGGCTGTGGGCGGCGAAGATGGGGTTTACCAAGTCGTGGCAGAGGACGCGTAGCAGGGCTTTTTGCTCTGCGATCTGGGCGACGTTTTCCACGCGAAGGCGGTGCATTTGGATGTGTATCCGAACTCTGGTGACGAGTTCCTCTGGGTAGAAGGGTTTGAGGAGGAAGTCGACGCCGCCGGCTTTGAGGGCGGCGACCCTTTTGGTCGGGTCTTTCTTGGCGGATAGGAAGAAGACGGGGATGTTTTTGGAGGCGGGATCCTTCTTGAGCGTTTCGCAGGCGGAAATGCCAAGGTCGTCTTCGGCGTTGTCTTCGAGGAGGATGAGGTCGGGCCTCGCTTGCGGAACCTTGCGGAGCAGCAGGTTCAGGTCGGGGAACAGCTCGACGGAGCAAGGCAGGTTTTGCTCCAAGCTATATTTCGCAATGTTTCGCGTGGATGCGCTGTCATCCAGTATGAAAATATTGAATACGCCTTTCTTTGGATTCGCTTCGCTCATTTTAGCAGTCTTTCAAGCTGGCGTAGACTTCTTCCACGTGGGCTGCTATTTCGTTTACCTCCTTGAGGAGCTGGGCGGCGGGCAGCCTGAGCTTCTTTTGGACGGGGTGGGTGTCCGGCCGGCAAAGCGCTCTGAGGCGCGGCGGGTCGATGAGGTGGTTGGCGAGGGCGCGAGCGTAGTCTAGCAGGGAGACGAGCAAGTCGCTGTTGGCGGACGCGGAAGCGTTTTGGTTTTCCACTCGCTTGCAGAGTTCGGGTGGGAACTCCCAGAGGCGGAGCAGGAGGGCGCCGGCTTTTTGGTTGGTGAAGCCGATCATCATCATTTCCCATTCCTTTTCGGGGATGAAGCGGTCCCAGAATACCTCGACTTGGCGGGTGTAGAGGATCTCGTTGATGACGACGCGTCCGATGCTGTGCAGGAGGCCGAAGAGGTAGGCTTCGTCGCTGTTGAGCCCGAGGGCCTTGGCTTGGCGTTCGAGGAAGACGGCGGTGAAGTAGCTGTAGCGCCAATAGCTGTCGGCGGTGATCCCGTAGGATTCGAGGTCCCGCATGAAGACTTGCTTGGAGAGGGCCATGCCGACGAGCTTGAGGGCTTGGTTGTAGCCCACTTTTTGCAAGGCGGTGGCGATGCTGTCGCTCTTTTCGGTGAAGCCGTAGAGGGGGCTGTTGCTGATCTGCACGATGGTGCCGGAGATGGCGCCGTCCGACTGGATGAGGCGTTCCGGCTCGGAGATGTCTGTATTCAGATCCTTGAGCACGGCGTCGAGCTTGGAGAGCACGGCCATGTTGCCATGCAGGTCCCCGATGCTTTTGACGGTCTCTTCGAAGTCGTGATCGTTTGTGGTGCTGCCCATTTTGTCGCTAGCTTATGGTAACGGCGGTATCTGGTGGGATCCGAAGCTGCTTGTGGAGATTTTATGTTTCGATGGCTGCGGCTGGTGGCCTTCAGTTGTGGGAGGGGGATAGGCCGATGGGCGGCTTGGGCAAGGGGTGTTGCGGCGCTTTCTCGAGTCGGGTGATTTTCAGGCAGTCGGTGGCCGCTCCGAGATAGCGTTCGATGGCGAAGGGGTGTGGGCCGGTGGCGAAGAGAGCGGTTAAGGTTTTTTCGATATGGAGGGCGGTGTGGAAGGAGGCGTTGAATTCGATGTAGTAGGACTGGGCCGAGTCTTGGCGGAAGCTTTGCAGGGTGACGCTTTGCTTGGAGGAGCGGTCGAGGAAGCTCGCCAGCAGGGCTTGCAGGTACTGGAGCGTTTCGGCGTTGGCCTGGGGTGCGGGAGTCTGTTCTTCGTGCTGCACGAAACGGGATATGAGGGCGTGGCCGAGCTCGATGAGGGCTCGGTCCTGTTGGCTGAGTTCGGTTTCGTTTGTCTGCTTCATGTACATGTAAGAGTTGGAAGGGTGAGGGCGGCAGCGCTGTCGCGGCGTATCGAGGGATTCCGAGTCCAAGGAACGACGCTTGGGGCGGCGGTCAATTAGGGGAGGCAAGTTTCGTCTATATTTTAAAGTTGGCGTGCTCGGGGGCGAGGTAGGGTCGCGAAAGGGAGGGGAGCGTTTTTCGGAAGTGGCGGTTTGCTCGCTAAAATTTTGTAAAACCATTCGTTGTGGAATTGCTGGTCGGGGTTGCGGTGTTGTATTAGCTTCGCTCTCGCCTAAGATTCGGTTTTTCCCCGGGCTCTTGTTGCTTGCCCTCTTAATGTCTTTTTTCTGCTACCTTGTTTAAGTCAGTGATGCCTGCCTGCTTTGCGGTCCTGCCGCTCATGTTTGTCGCCTTGTGCACTGCGCAGGGGGCGTCGAGCGATGGGGTGGACGAGCATGAGATGTTTCCGACGCTGGCTTTGAAGGTGCTGAAGTATGTGGAGTGGAATGGAGAGGCGAAGGTGGAGCTGGGGCAGAAAATTCGGGTGGGGGTCTACGATCGGACGCGGGGCCAGGCTTATTTGAAGGTGTTCGCCTCGCTCTGCGAAAAGTATCCGCAGGCCTACGAGCTGGTGGATTTGACGGAAGCGGAGGTATCGGATTTTAATTTCGACATGGTGTACATCGCGGGGAAGTTGAAACTGCCCTTGGATTTGCTGGATTCGCTCGCGGGCAAGCCGGTCTTGATCGTGGGCGAGCACGCCAAGATTTTGGAGAAGGGCGGGATTATCCGCTTGCAGGTTTCTTCCCTGAGGAAGCCTGAGTACGGTATCAATCTGAAGCAGGCGAAGTCTTTGGGAATCAAGATCGAGTCTAGGCTATCGAGGGGAGCGGTGGAGTTGATTCGCTAATGCAGGGGCGCTTTTCAGGAACGTTGGCAGGGGTCGGTCGTCGTATCAGCGACTATCCGCTCAATCGTAAGATCGCTTTGATCTTGGGGCTGTCGGTGGTGGGCTTGGTGCTGGTCACGGTCTTGCTGCTGGCGGTTTTCGATTGGGCGTTTTCGCGGCGGGCGATCACGGCGCAGTACGAGTCCTTGGCCGCGGTTATGGCTTTGGACGCGACGCCGCATCTCGACTTCGAGGACGAAGCGGGGGCGGAGAAGATGTTGAGGGCCTTCTTCAAGAACGAAGGCCTGATCTATGGGGCGGTCTATGACCGGTACAACCTGAAGCTGGCGAGCCACGGCGTCCTCCCGGAGGGCTTCGAACCGCGTTTTTCGTCCGAGAGTTACGTGAAGCTTTCCTACTGGAAGAGCAGGATCGAAGCGCTCGAGCCGGTGGGCTCCCTGGAGACGGGAGAGCAGTTTGGGGTCGGCAGCGAGGAGGGGGAGCTGGGGGCGGATCCGGGTGGCTACATTTATCTGGTGGGCGACTTGGGACCGATTTACCAGGCGTTCGTTGTCAAGTCCTTGCTGTTTGTGCTCTTGCTCGGGGTCGGTGGGGTGTTCGTCATTTGGATCGCCTCGCGTATGAGTCGTTTGATCACGGTTCCGATCCTGGAGTTGGCGGAAACGGCCCACAGGATTTCTTTGGATCGAGACTTCTCGCATCGCCAGACGAAGGTGTTCGACGACGAAACGGGTGTGCTGGTGGACGCCTTCAACGAGATGATGGAGCAGATCGAGGAGCGCGGCGCCATCATCCAGTCCAAGGACGAGCGCTTTCGTGAGTATTTCGAGTTGGGGGTCGCGGGGATGGCGATCCTGGGAGGCGACGGCAGGTTCGTGGAGGCGAACAAGCGTTTGGGCGAGCTTTTGGAGACGGACGAGAAGGCGTTGCTGTCGACGAAGTTCGACGATTGGGTGGTGGCTTCGCCGGAGGACGGGGAGGAAGGTCCTTTCGGTTTGGTGCGCAAGCGTTGCCAGCCCGGTTTCAGCGAGGAGCGCTGGTTGACGGGCAAGGGCGGAAGGCGGATCTACGCGATCATTTCGGTGCGGCGTTTGGCGAAGGTTTTGGGCGAGAGCGACTCGCTCTACTTGACGTTGGTCCAGGACATTTCCGACCGAAAGCGGGCGGAGGAGGAGTTGCTGGCTTCCAAGCAAGCTGCGGAGGAGGCGAACCGATCCAAGGACGAGTTTCTATCGGTGATGAGCCATGAGTTGCGTACGCCGCTCAATCCGATCATCGGATTCGTGGACCTTCTGATGTATTCGGACCAGAGCGAGGAGCAGATGGGGATGCTGCGCTCGATTCGCCGCTCCAGCGAGCACTTGCTTACCTTGATCACGGATATCCTTGAGTTTACGCGGGCTCAAGGGGGACGTCTGGAGTCCGCTCCGGAAGCGTTCGATTTGCCGGATCTATGCCGCAACGCTCTGGATATTACGGAGCGAAGCGGGGTGGCAAACGGAGTGAGCGTGGGCCTGAGGACGCTCGACGACGATTGCGTGCCGGAAGGAGTCCGCCTCTATTCCGATGCGGGAAAGATCAGGCAGGTCGTCATCAATTTGCTCTCGAACGCGGTCAAGTACAACAAGGACGGCGGCAAGGTTTGGCTGGATGCGGAAGTAGTCGAGCTGAGCGAGGGCAAGGTGGAGGTGCGTATTCGCGTGGAAGATACCGGGGTGGGGATCAGCCCGGAGAAGCAGGAATTCATCTTCGAGCCCTTCACCCAGCTCGACATGTCCTTGCAGCGCAAGCACGAGGGAGTCGGCTTGGGCTTGTCCATCTGCCGGCGCATCGCCGAGTGCCTCGGCGGGTCGATTTCGGTAGCGAGCCGAGTGGGCGAGGGCTCTGTCTTTTCGCTGTCGGTTCCCGTTTCCTACGTCCACGACGAACGCGCGGAACCCGCTCCGGCGGAGCAGGAGCTGAAGCTGGTGCCGGGCGAGTTTTCTCTGAACCGCGTCCTGCTGGTGGAGGATGACTTCGAGAATATGAGGGTGGTGGAGGCGAAGCTTCGCAAGCTGGGGGTGGATTTCGAGTGGGCCCGCAATGGGCTCGACGCGACAGAGAAGATTCGCGACAGCCACTATGACTTGGTGCTGATGGATATCCGCATGCCCATGATGGACGGTCTGGAGGCGACGCGGGTGATTCGCAGCTCGGAAGCGGGGAAGTCGGATCGGGTTCCGATCGTGGCGATGACGGCCCATGCTACGGAGCAGATGCAGGACGAGTGCGCTCGGGTGGGGATGGATGGCTACCTGTCCAAGCCGATCCAGTTCGAGCAGCTCGAGAGCTTTCTCAAGCGCTACCTTGCCAGCTAGGCATTTCCGCGGCCGCGGTTGATTTTGGCAATCAGGGGCATTTTCGGGGCGTTTCTCGAGGGTGGGCCGCCGTGCATTGGCCCGCATTTCACTCTTCCACCTGCGAATTTGGCGAATCGAATATCAGAACCCAGTTGAATATGAGCGCCGAAACAGTTAGCTTTTCCGACATATCTAGCGAAACGATGACCTCCTCTAACACTGCTCGTAAGCCCCTCACGGAGACCGAGCTCGTGCAGGCGGGCTATCGCTATGCGCTCTCGATCGCCCGCCACCATCAGGACGCGGAAGATTTGGTGCAGCAGGCGTGGCTCAAACTGATGCGAGCCTACGGTCGCGTAGAAGGCACTCCCGTCCTCTTCAGGACGATCCGCAACCTTTTCTACGACATCAAGCGTCGCGACAAGATCGTGCAGTTCGAGCCGCTGGAAAAGTCGCCCGAACCCGGCAAAGGGGAGTCCAACGGAGTATCCCTCGACATGGAAGTCGTGTTGGAAAAGCTCCGTCCGGAGGAGAGGGAAGCAATTTATCTCAATGTGGTCGAAGGTTTTACGGCTACGGAAATATCAGAACAGACAGGTTCCCCACGGGGAACCATTCTCAGTCACATCCACCGGGCCCGCCAAAAGTTGGCCAAGGCGTTCGGGGGAGAGTTTCGTGACGCGCAAAAGAAGTAAGCGACTTCTCACTTATTTAAGATGACTACTGACGATCAACAGTTAGACCAGAAGATCCGCGAGTGTTTCATGGCGGAGAGCCTTACGGCTGCTTCGGTCCAGACCATACTTGCTCGCGGGAAAAAGGCGAAGGAAGTTCATGACAGAGCGTGGTGGCGGCCTTGGCTGCCGGTGGCGGCTGCGGCTGCTTTCGTGATGCTCGTGTCCTTCCAAATCGGCAAGAACTACGACGTGTCCAAGTTCGCGACCAAGGTAGCGGGCGAAATTGCCATGCGGCACAACGGGGTGCGTCCCTTCGACGTGGAGGCCCATTCCTTCGACGAAGTGCAGAGCAGCTTGAAGGACCTAGCCTTTTCGGTGACGCCGCACGTGAAGCAGGGCTTGCTCTCGGCGTACGAGGTCGTAGGGGCCCGCTACTGTTTCCTGGAAGGCCAGCAAGGCGTCCACATGAGGGTCCGCAACCGCACTACGGGAGTGCTTTGTACCCTGTACGTCGCATCCTTGAACGGTTCCTTGAAGGAGCTGAAGGCCTCGGATCGCGAAGTGCATCTCGCCGCGAACGAGGTGACGATGTGGGAGGATAGCGATCGGTTGTTCGCCTTAGTGGAATGACCCTAGCTGGTCCTAGGTGATTTAAAAGAGTGTGAAAGGGCGATCTGAGCGTTAAGCTAGGTCGCCTTTTTTGTGCCGGTGCGCGTAATGGGTTTCCAGCATAGCGATCCCCTCTGATGCCTACCCCTTTTTCCAGATGGCCAAAATTCTTATCGTAGACCCGCTCGATCTGTTCCTGAAGTCGGAGGACGGCTCTGTTATTTGGAGTTCTCGCTCTTGTTTCGAGGCCTGCCTGCGCGAGGTGGAGGGCTTGGTGTTCGAGTATACGACCCCGAAGGACGGGGACCTTTGCCGTCGCGCCTTGCGAGCGGATGGGGTGATTTTGGGCGGTTCGGAGGCCTCGGCCTGGGAGGACACGGTTTTCAACGACAACCTTCTAGACCTGATCGCGATTTGTAAGAACAACGAGATCCCCTTGTTCGCCATTTGTTACGGGGCGCAGCTATTGGGGCGGGCCTTGGGCGCCCATGTTTCGCGGCATCCGGACGGCATCGAGCTGGGAGCTCCGGCGATTCGGATTTCGGAGAAGGGGAAGCAGCACTTCGCTTTCGACGGCGTGGAAGGCGGTTGTATCTGGTCGGTGGAGACGCACAGCGATGCGGTGATGACCTTGCCGCCGGATTGCGAGTTGCTTGCGTCCACGGCCCACACGCCGGTGCAAGCCTACGCGTACAAGGATTTGCTGACGGGGGTGCAGTTTCACCCCGAGATGAACAGCGACGACTTGCGTTACTTGTGGCAGGCCTTCGAGGGAAGCGGCTATGTGGACGAGGTTCCTTTGTCCTACCGGCAGCGTATCCACGCCTGCGAGTGCGAGCGGCTGGGCTTGATGCTGCAGAACTTTGCCAAACGAGTGCGGGCTGGGAGCCGGCTGAAAAGCCGCTCGAGCTTGGGCTTAGGTCGGAGCTAGGGAGCGTCGCCGCGAGCGTGGCGGCGTTTCTAGCCGTCCCATTCGATCTCGGCCCCGAGCTTGCGCAGGTTTTCCGCGAAGTGCGGATGGGCGCGGCGGATGGGGTCGGCGTTTTTGACGATGCTGCGGCCTTCGATGCTGGCGGCGGTCATGTAGAGGGCCACGGCGGCGCGGATGATGTAGGGCGCTTCGACCTCGGCGGGTCGCATGGGGCGTTGGCCGAAGATAATGACGCGGTGCGGGTCGCTCACGACGGCGTGGGCCCCGAACTTTACCAGCTCGGGTAGCCAGGCGAAGCCGCCTTCGTAGACCTTGTTCCAGAAATGCATGACGCCTTCCGCTCGCGTGGCGAGGGCTACCATGGGCGGAAGCAGGTCGACGGGAAAGTAGGGCCACGGCGCGGCTTCGATCTTGGGCAGCAGGTTGGAGGTGTAGGGCTGCTGGATGCGAAGAGGCTGGTTGGGGCCGCAGATGGCGGTGTCGCCTTCGTAGGTGATATTGACTCCGAGCTTGGCGAAGCTGCGGTTGATCAGGTCGAAGTGCTGCGGAACGGAGTTGCTGGTGCGCACGTCGCCGCCGGTGATGGCTCCCAAGGCGAGGAAGGTGGCGACCTCGTGGTGGTCGGACGAGATGGCGGCGTCGGCTCCGGAGAGGGAATCGACTCCGGTGACGGTGATGACGCTGGTGCCGATGCCTTCGATCTTGGCTCCCATGCTCTGCAGGAAGCGGCAGAGGTCCTGCACGTGCGGCTCGCTGGCGGCGTTGGTGAGGGTGGAAACGCCGCTGCCGGTGGAGGCGGCCATGACGAACGTTTCGGTGGTGGTGACCGACATGTAGTCGGCCCAGTGGGAGGCGGCTTTGAAGCGGTCCGCGATGGTGAGCTTCAGTTCGCCGTTGTGGGCGACCTTGGCTCCGAGGCAGGTGAGGATTTCGAGGTGGGGGTCGAGTTCGCGGATGCCGAGGGCGCAGCCCTTGGGGTTGGAGTCGAGGTGGATTTCCTTGAAGCGCTGGAGGAGGGGGGCGAAGAGCAGGACGGCCGAGCGCATGCCTTGGGGCAAGGTTTGCGGGTCGAAGTCGGACCCGAGGTCGGAGTGGTCCAACCGCATGGTTTTGGCTTCGCGATCCCAATCGATGCGGGAGCCCAGTTCGCGGAAGAAGCTGACCAGCTTTTCGATGTCGGTGATGGCGGGAACGTTGCTCAGGGTGACCGGTTCGTCGGTCAGTAGGGTGGCGCACAAGATCGGCAGGACCGCGTTTTTGTTGCCCGATGGGGTGATGGTTCCAGAGAGGGGTTTGCCGCCGTGTACGATGAGATTAGCCATGAGGGAAGAGTCGTTGCGGAGCTTCGCGGTCCCTTTCGCGCATTTCAACCGGAAATGGGAGTGGAATGTGAATCATTCTATTTTGCATTGAAAAGGGCGGCTTCGTTCGTTTTGTACTTCGCTCTCGAGCGTTGAGACTTTTGCTCCAGCGACCCGAGGCACCAAGAATTCAGTATTAACTCAAATTAGGATCCTGATCCCTGCGACAGGCACCCGAAACATGAAAAGCATACCTGACTTCCAAAAATGGAAGGCGGACGGCAAAGCGATCACCATGGTGACTTGCTACGATGCCGCGACCGCGAAAATCGTTAACGCCACGAGCGTTGACTCGATCCTGATCGGCGATTCCTGCGCCATGGTGGTGCATGGATTTGACAGCACCGTTCACGCAACGGTCGAAATGATTGCCACCCACACCGCTGCCGTGCGTCGCGGCGCTCCGGACAAGGTGATCGTGGCCGACCTCCCCTTCCTTTCCAATCGCAAGGGAATCGACAGCGCCATGGACGCGGTGGACCAGCTCATGAAGGCCGGGGCTAATGCGGTGAAGCTCGAACGTCGCAAGGGTAACATCCAGCTCATCGAGCACATCGTGGACAGCGGCGTACCGGTGATGGGTCACTTGGGTTTGACGCCGCAGTCGGTTAATGAATTTGGCGGTTTCAAGATGCAGGGCAAAAGCGAGGCGGCTGCTCGGGCCTTGATCGAGGATGCCCAGATGCTGGAGCAGGCAGGGTGCTTTTCGGTCGTGCTGGAGTGCATTCCAGGCGATGTCGCCGCCCAGGTGACGCATGCGGTTTCCATCCCAACGATCGGGATCGGCTGCGGCCCGGAGGTTTCGGGCCAAGTGCTGGTGATCAACGACCTGCTCGGCATGGATGCCCATTTCCAACCACGTTTTGCTCGCAAGTACGACAGCTTGAGCGATCGCATCGGCCAGGCCGTAGATCGTTATTGCGCGGATGTGCAGAGCGGGGCGTTCCCAGCGGTGGGCGAATATTCGTCCCGCTTGGCGAAGCTTGGAAACTAGGGCTATGACTCAAGTATTGCGAACGGTAGGGGCCTATCGCTCCTGGCGTAAGGAAAGTGTGGGTACGGCGTCGCTCGGATTCATTCCCACCATGGGCGGCTTGCACGCGGGACATCTCGATCTCGTGAAGCGCGCCCTAGCGGAAAACGAGCGCGTGGCGGTGAGCATTTTTCTCAACCGTACCCAGTTCAACAAGCAGGAGGATTTCGACAAGTATCCAGCTGTATTCGCCGAAGACCTACAAGCCCTGGAAGCCCTAGGGGTGGATGCAGTCTTCGCCCCCGAGTACGATGACATGTATCCGGACGATTATCGCTACAAGGTGAGCGAGTCCCAGCTTTCGGCCGAACTGGAAGGGGAGCACCGTCCGGGACATTTCGATGGAGTGCTGACGGTGGTGATGAAGCTGCTGGTGGTGGGCGACGCGACGCGGGCTTACTTCGGCGAGAAGGATTGGCAGCAGCTCCAGTTGGTGAAGGGGATGGTGAATGCCTTCTTCCTGCCGGTGGAGATCGTGGCATGCCCGACCATTCGCGAAGCGAGCGGGCTGGCTATGAGCTCGCGCAATCGACGTTTGTCGCCGGAAGGTTTGCAGCAAGCGGCCCGCTTTAACCAGATTTTGAATACGGCGGAAAACGAAGCGGCTGCCATGGCTGAACTGAAGGCAGCTGGGTTCGAGCCCGAGTACGTGGCCGACCGCGGTGATCGCCGCCTCGGAGCCGTGGTGCTCGAAGGGGTACGTTTAATTGACAATGTAGAAAGAAAGGTGGCTCGATGAATCTTTGTATCGATGTCGGAAATACGCAAATGCACGGCGCTGTCTACGATGGCGACCGTTTGGTAACGCAGTTTCGTAAGGAAAGCGCCCACTCTTCGCGAGACGAGATCGGGCTGTTCTTGGTCGCGGTACTGCGGGAGCACGGGGTGGACCCCGCTCGCGTGGAGCGCATCGGCATCAGCTGCGTGGTGCCGGACGAGGTGCACTCGCTGCGCAACGCCTGCCGGATCTATTTCGAGCTGGAGCCGCTTTTCCTCGAAGCGGGCGTGAAGACGAAGCTGAAGATCAAGACCCGCAATCCTTTGGAAGTGGGGGCGGACCGTATTGCCAATGCGATCGCGGTGGCTGAAATGTATCCAGAAACGAACGTCGTGGTGGTAGACTTCGGTACCGCTATCACCTTGGACGCGGTGAGCGGTAAGCGCGAGTACTTGGGCGGCTCCATTTGCGCGGGGCTGGGCTTGGCCATGGAAGCCTTGGGCTCGAAGACGGCGAAGCTCCCGTTCGTGGAGATCTACGCGCCGAAGCGGGCTCTGGGGCGTTCGACAACGGAGGCGATCCAGAGTGGCTTGTACTACGGCTATTTGGGAATGGTGCGCCATCTGGTGGAGCGGATTCGCGAGGAGGCCTTTGGCGACGAGCCGACGCGCGTCATCGCGACAGGCGGGTTTTCCCAGCTCTATCGCGATGCCGGCTTGTTCGACGAGATCGTGCCCGATCTCGTATTGCGCGGCGTCAATGCGGTGCTCGCGTGGAACCCGGTCGAGCCGGAAAAGGAAGAGGCGGAAGCCTAAGCGAAGGAATATTTTGTTATGAAGCGACACATGTTAAAGTCGAAGATCCACCGGGCTACGGTCACGGACGCGGATTTGAACTACGAAGGCTCGATCAGCATCGACCCTGTCCTGTGCAAGGCGGCGGATCTGGTAGAGTTTGAAAAGGTGGATGTCTACGACATCGACAACGGAAACCGTCTCACGACCTACGTGATTTGGGGCAAGCCCGGTGAGATTTGCCTCAATGGCGCCGCGGCCCGCTTGGTGCACCGGGGGGACAAGGTGATCATCTGCAGCTTCCAGGAAGTGGAGGACACGGATATCGACGCGTTCAAACCGAAGCTCGTCATGGTGAACGCAGACAATTCCATCAAGCACGTCGGCGAGCCGCCGATTCGCCGTCCGTAGAGAATAGGCTTCTTTGGCTCACCGCCTGATTCGTTTTGAGATGGCCGCCGTGAGCCAGGCCAGCGGCACAGCGAATGCCGCCGGCGAGATCTCATAGTCTCGCAGAACCCGAGGCATGCGAAGAAACCAATGCGGCCCGAGGAAACCGAGGCGGTGCTGGGGCGCGCAAAAAGTATATCAACGTTGATATACTTTTTGCACAGGCGGCGGTGAGGGGGAGCTGCGGGTTGGTGAGGTGGAGCTGTCGATCGCTGCGTTTATCGGGTTGTCAGGATAGGTGGGCGGGGTTTTGCTGGCGGGATTATGGCGGAAAGCGCAGAAGAAGTTGTTTTTGATTCGGTTGAAGATGCGATCGCGGACATCGCGGCGGGCAAGCCGGTGATCGTGACGGATGACGAGGATCGCGAGAACGAGGGCGACCTGGTTTTTGCCGCTTCGAAGGCGTCGGTGGAGAACGTCAACTTGATGATCCAGCATGCTCGCGGGCTTATTTGCGTTCCGTGCACGCCGCACCATTTGCATCGTTTGGGGATCAGCCCCATGGTGCAGGAAAATCGGGAGTCGCATAAGACGGACTTCACGGTTTCGGTGGACGCGGCGGAGGGGATCACTACGGGGATCAGCGCCTACGATCGCTACCACACTATCAAGTTGCTGGCCAATCCGGACACGCGGCCGGACGAGCTGGTGCAGCCGGGGCACGTGTTTCCCTTGAAGGCCAAGTCGGGCGGCGTGCTCGAGCGGGCTGGCCATACGGAAGCGGCGGTGGATTTGGCGTCGCTGGCGGGGCAGTTTCCCTGCGCGGTGATTTGCGAGGTGCTCAACGACGACGGCACCATGGCCCGTACGCCTCAGCTCTTCGAATTTAAGAAGCGCTTCGGGTTGAAGATGATCTCCATCGCTTCCCTGATCGAATACCGCCACGAGCGGGAGAACTTGGTGGAGCTGGTCAGCGAGAAGCCTTATGCGAGCCGCTACGGCCACTTTACCATGAAGGTGTTCCGCAGCTTGCTGGACGGACGGGAGCACGTGGCCTTGGTGGCGGGAGAGATTACTGGCGAACCGACCTTGGTGAGGGTGCATGCGGAGAACGTGATCAAGGACATTTTCCATCCGGAGGGAAGCGTGGCGGATGACTCTATCGGCTTGGCCATGAAGCGGATCGCCGCGGAAGGCAGCGGCGCGATCGTGTACATTCGCCGTCCCGGCGGGGGCTTGGTAGAGACGCCGGAGGACAAGACCATGAGCTTGCGCGAGTACGGGATCGGGGCCCAGATCTTGTCGGCTATCGGCTTGCAGAAGATTCGTTTGCTCTCCCATTCCAGCCGCAACGTGATCGCGCTCGACGGCTACGGCCTGGAGATCGTGGAAACGGTCGGCCTGTAGGAATTGTGTAAGGTGAAGGTGGAGGGGAGGAATCGGAGTTGGATTCGGATTCGCCTTTTGCCTTTACAAGCCTAGGGAGGGAGGCAAGTTGCCCTTCCTCTCACGTAGCTGTTCTTAAATCGTTCTTATCATGAGCCAACTATCGCCATCCGCGCTGAAAATCGACGGGTCCGACTTCCGGATCGGTGTCGTTGCAGCCCGATTCAACGAGGAATACGTCGCGGGCTTGCTCGACGGAGCCCTTGCAACCCTCAAGCAGGCGGGAGTCGCGGACGATGCGATCGTCGTGGAGCGGGTACCGGGCGCCAACGAGCTGCCGGTAGCGGCCAAGTTCTTGGTGGATTCCGGTTCGTTCGACGCGGTGATCGCTCTTGGGGTGGTGATCGCGGGCGGCACGCGCCACTACGAGATGGTTTCCGACTCGGCCAACCATGGTCTGCAACAGGTGGCGGTTTCCTCCGGCATGCCGGTGGTGGCGGGCTTGATCGTAGGGGAGAACGAGGAGCAAGTGCGGGAGCGTTGCATCGGTTCGATTCCCAAGGGATCGGAGTTTGGGCAGTGCGCCCTGGAAATGGCGAAGCTGCGCCGCAAATATTCTTAAGACATGTCCGAGGGAAAAAAATCTCAACGCCGTCAGTGTCGCGTCGCCGCGATGCAGTACATCTACGCCTGGTCGATCAATCGGCCCACCAACCTCGTCGACGACCTGAGCGTTTTCTTCGAAGGCCTCGAGGAGGAGCGCGACTACTACAACTTCGCGGAGGAGCTCGTGCACGGCGTCATCGAATACTCTGCTGAGATCGACGACAAGATCATGGAGTTGGCCAAGAACTGGGACTTCGAGCGTATCGCAAAGATCGACTTGGCAATCCTGCGCCTGGCCGCCTACGAGCTGCTGTATCGCAAGGACATCCCGCCGGTCGTGACCATCAACGAAGCGATCGACTTGAGCAAGGAGTTCTCCACTGCCGAGTCGCGCCGTTTCGTGAACGGGATTTTGGACAAGCTCAAAGGCGGGCTGGATCGACCATCTCGCACGGCGAGCTGGGAGTAGTTGGATAGCGAATACGGTTAGCTTATAAGAGAGGGACGCTCGAATGCTTTCGATTTTCAAGAAATTCAAGGACGGTCTCGCCAAGTCGGCCAAGAGCATCGCTGAAAAGACGGGTGGCATCTTCGGTCGCAAGAAGCTGGACGCTTCCACGATCGAGGAGCTCGAGGAAGCGCTTTTCGCTTCGGACTTCGGCTACGAGACGACGGAGGAGATCGTCGAGGAAACGCAGAAGGCGTACAAGAAGGACAAGGACCTGCGCGGCAAGGACGTGGCGGCGATCGGCTCTTCGGTCTTGAAGCGCGTGCTGGAGGGTTCTGAAGGCCGTATCCAGTTCGTGGAGGGATCGCCAACGGTGATCTGCCTGATCGGAGTCAATGGTTCGGGCAAGACCACGACCACGGCCAAGCTTGGCTACCAGTACAAGCAAGACGGCCGCAACCCGATGGTGGCTGCCTGCGACACCTTTCGCGCGGCCGCGATCGAGCAGCTCAAGGAGTGGTCTTCCCGGCTGGGCTTGGACATCATCGCCGGGCAGCACGGGGCGGATTCGGCAGCGGTCGCTTTCGACGCCTACCAAGCGGCCAAGGCCCGCGGCCACGATACCTTGATCATCGATACGGCGGGCCGCTTGCATACCAAGAGCAATTTGATGGACGAGCTGGCGAAGATTCGCCGCGTGCTGCAGAAGCACGACGAGGCGGCGCCACACTACAGCCTTTTGGTGGTGGACGGTAGCCTCGGTTCTAACTCGATCGAGCAAGCCCGCGTCTTCAACGAAAAGTTTGGCCTCGACGGTTTGGTTGTGACCAAGCTCGACGGGACCAGTCGCGGAGGAGCCTTAGTAGGCATCTATCGCGAGCTCAAGCTGCCCATCTTCTTCCTCGGCTTCGGCGAAAAGCCCGAAGATCTGCAGGAGTATCGAGTCGACAACTACGTGGACGCGATCTTCGGGGCAGACGAGGAAGAGTAGCCCCCGTAGCGCGGAGCTTTAGCCCGCGACCGCAGAGAGTGGATCCCGCAATATTTTGTAGGTCTGTCGCTTGCGGCACGCTGCACTGAAGGTTTGATCCGTTTGATGCGGTGCTAACAAGCGCCGACCTTACTATCGCTCTTGCAATGTGGTCGCGGGCTAAAGCACCGCGCTACGGGGTTACCCCTGCCTGCCGCTGGGACAGCGGGTATTACCTCAGAGTCCTCTCCGAGCTGCGGTGAAGTCTTTTCATCTGGAATGTCACCTTTCCGAGGGACGCGGGCGAAGAATTCACCTTGCTTCGCGGGGGTGGCTGGCTTGCATGGTGGGCGTGTCTGAAGAAAGTGGATCATACGGTTCTGAGGTGAATTCCCGCAAGTGGTGGGATCCTGTTTTGGCGGTGTTCCATCGCTTGGAGAATTGGTCCATCGCGATTGCCTTGGGCGCCATGATGTTGCTGCCGCTTTTCGAGATCGTGATGCGCCAGTTCGACGCCGGGATTTCAGGCAACTCCGCGATCCAGCAGCATTTGGTACTTTTCGTGGCGATGGTGGGCGGAGTGATCGCTGCCCGCGAGGCGCGCCTGCTTTCGCTTTCGACCTTTACCGCGTATTTGAAATCTGGGTATGCGGCGGCTGCCAAGAACATTAGCGGAACGGTTGCGGCATTCGTTTCGGCGTCGCTGTTCGCGGGTAGCTACCGGTATATCTTCAACGACTTTAGCGACATGGAGTCGGAGTTGTTTCCGGGCTTTCCGCTTTGGTGGGCGAAGCTGATTTTGCCGCTCGGGTTCTTGGTGCTGACCTTGCGGCTGATCTGGCAGTCGGGGGATCGCTGGTGGTTGCGCTTGATCCCGATCGTGGTGGGTGCGGGCTTGTTTTACTTTGGATTCTACGAGTTCGACGAGGTGGAAGGCTTCGTTTGGCCGCTGTTGACGGTGGTGCTGATCGCAACGGTTTTGGGCGCTCCGATTTTCGTGACTTTGGCGGGAGCGGCATTGGTGTTGTTTTGGGGTTGGGGCGGCTACTATCCGGAAGAGGTGGGGCCGATCTTGGCCTTGAATCTGTACGACTTGGTAAAGAGTCCGATGCTGGTGACGCTGCCTTTGTTCACCTTGGCCGGTTACCTGTTGGCGCAGGGGGAATCGTCGCAGCGCTTGATTCGCTTGATCAACGCGGTCTTCGGGCGGGTGCGAGGCGGGCCGGCGATTGTTACGGTTTTGGTATGCACGTTTTTCACGGTGTTCACGGGCGCGAGCGGGGTGACTATTTTAGCGCTGGGCGGTTTGTTGATGCCGGTGCTGTTGGCCGCGGGTTACGACGATCGCAGGAGTATCGGATTGTTGACGGGAGCGGGGTCGCTGGGAGTCTTGTTTCCGCCCTGTTTGCCGTTGATTCTTTATAGCGTGGTGGCGTCGTCGGCGCGGGTGAGCATCTCGCTGGAGCAGATCTTTCTCGGAGGCTTGTTGCCGGGTGCTTTGTTGCTTGTATTGACAATTGGATACGGAGTAATGCGGCAGCCGAAGCGGGTGGCCGCTCCGGACGAAGCTCCGTTTGACTTAGGCCTTTGGGTCAAGGAATTGGGCAAGGCAGCGTGGGGCGCGACCGGCGAGATGTTGCTGCCGGTGGTGGCTCTTTTTGCATTGTTTAGTGGATACGCGACTCCGGTGGAGGCGGCAGCGGTATCGGCCTTTTATGCGATGATCCTTTACATCGTTGACGCGAAGCTGGTGCGCAAGGTTTCCATGCTGAGGGAGTTGCCGGGCGTGATGGCGGAGTGCGGACTGCTGGTAGGTGGCGTGCTCTTGATCCTCGGCGTAGCCATGGGCTTCACCAACTACTTGGTAACGGAGATGATTCCTGATCAGCTGGTGATGTGGGCGACGGAGAATATCGAATCGCCTCTCGTGTTCCTGCTGCTGCTGAATCTGTTCCTGATCGTGGTGGGTTGCTTGATGGATATCTTCTCGGCCATCATCGTGATCGTGCCTTTGATCGTGCCGTTGGGGGCGGCGTTCGGGATCGATCCGGTGCACTTGGGCATCATCTTTTTGGCGAACTTGCAGCTTGGATACATCACGCCGCCGATTGGCATGAACCTGTTCCTCGCCAGCTACCGTTTCGAGAAGCCGATGAGCATGGTGATCCGAGCGGCCCTGCCGATGCTGGTCGTTTTCGTGGTCGGCGTGCTGCTGATCACTTATTGGCCGGCCTTGACGACTTGGTTGCCGAGCGTAGTGCTGGGGCGTTAGGGGTTCTTTTTCCTACCCTTTCGAGCCGGTGGCGGTGATGCCTTGGATGAAGGTTTTTTGGGTAAAGAAGAAGAGTACGATCAAGGGTAGGATAATGAGAGTGCTGGCGGCCATGAGGTAGTGCCATTCGGTGCCGCCTTGTCTCGACTGGAAGGCTTGGAGGCCGAGGGCCAGGGTGTAGTTCTCTTGGTCGTTGATGAAGATGAAGGGGGCGAAGAAGTCGTTCCAGCTGTGCATGAAGGTGAAGAGGGCGATCACCAGCAGGGCCGACTTGGAGAGCGGGAGGATGATTTGCCAGAAGATGCGGAGCTCGCTGCAGCCGTCGATGCGGGCGGCTTCTGTAATGGTTTTGGGGATACCGAGGAAGAACTGGCGCAGCAGGAAGATGTTGAAGGCGTTGCCGAGGAAGAAGGGGACGTAGAGGGTCTTGAAGGTGCCGATCCACTCGAGTTCGCGGAAGAGGGCGTAGGTGGGGACCATGATGACGGGGAAGGGGATCATCATGGTGGCGATGCAGAGGTAGAAGACTTTGTCGCGGCCGGGCCAGTCGATGCGGGAGAAGCCGTAGGCGGCGAGGGAACTGGAGAGCACGGAGCCGAGGACGGATAGCAGGGCGACGTAGAGGGTGTTGGCGGCGTAGCGCCAGAAGTTGCCCATGGAGGCGATGGCTTCGCTGAAGTTTTGCCACATGAGCTCGGAGGGAATCCAGACGGGGGGCAGGGCCATGGTTTCCTCGAGCGGCTTGAAGGCGGTGGAGATCATCCAGGCGAAGGGGGCTGCGAACTGGATGGCGAAGAGGACCAGCAGCGCGTAGAGGAGGATCTTTCCGAGGAGGCTGAGTTTGTGGGTAGGCACTGTGTTAAATGAAGAATTAAGAAGTGGGGAGAGGATCGGCTTGTGTCTTTTTTGCCCACTAAGGGCACTAAGGGACACGAAGGTATTTGGGGGATGTGTTTTTTGGTGAACTTCGTGTCCTTAGTGGGAAAACATATTTTACTTGCCGGCGTAGTAGACGCGGCGTTCGGAGAGTTTCATGAGGGTGATGGTGAGGGTGACGACGAGCACGAAGAAGATGAGGGCCATGGCGCAGGCGTAGCCCATCTCCCAGTCTTGGAAGGCCTTGAGGTAGATGTAGGTGGCGGCGAAGAGCATGGAGCCGCCGGGGCCGCCGGGCGGCTCGTTGACGCCGTCCATCATGACGAAGGGGACGGCGAAGACTTGGAAGGCGGCGATGAAGCCCATGATCATGTTGAAGAGGATGTAGGGGGAGACCATGGGGAGGGTGACGTGGGCGAGCTTCCCCCAGAAGCCGGCTCCGTCGAGTTCGGCGGCTTCGTAGAGTTCGACGGGGGCTTCTTGCAGGCCGGCGAGGAAGATGACCATGGCGTGGCCGAGCCCCCAGACGCTGGCGACGACGAGGCCGAGCTTGGTGAAGGCGGGGTCCTCGAGCCAGGCGGGGGTGTCGAAGTGGGTGCCGAGCAGGGCATTGGCGAAGTCGGCGAAGGGGCCGATGGCTTGGTTGATGAGGCCGACTTCACCGTTGAGCAGCCAGCGCCAGATGACGCCGAGACAGACCATGGGGACGAGGGAGGGGAGGAAGAAGGCGGTGCGGAAGAAGCTTTTGCCGAGAACGTTGAAGTTGAGCAGGATGGCGAGGAAGCAGGCCAGGGCGGTGTTGAGGGGGACGGAGAGTGCGGCGAAGAAGACGGTGTTGAAGACGGCCTTCATGAAGTTGCTGTCTTGGGCGAGCTCGGCGTAGTTCTCGGTGCCGATGGGCACGGGCGGGGCGAGTACGGAGTAGTCGGTGAAGGAGAAGTAGAGGGTCGCGACGAGGGGGTAGAGGGCGAAGGCGAGGAAGCCTAGTATCCATGGGGAGATGAATAGGAGGCCTTTGATTGTATTGGTGCGTTGGGTACGAGTCATGTGTTTTTTTGCCCACGAAGGTCACTAAGTTTCACGAAGTAAGAACTAAGATAAGTCTTCGTGTATATTCGTGTCCTTAGTGGGCGAAAATTATTCGATGGTTTCGTCGATCTGCTTTTGCCAGAGGGCTTGGTAGGATTCTTCGACCCGGGACCAGCGGAGCTGCTTTTTGTCGAGGGCCTTTTGTTGGCGTTCTTGGAGTTGGGCGAGGCCTTCTGCGGGGGTGACGAGGCCGTAGAGGAGGGAGTTGGCGGCTTCGTTGACGTCGGTGAAGTAGTTTTGGTATTGGGCGAGCTGGGGGCGGGCTTTGGCGTAGCCGGAGTTGGCGATGTCGAGGTGGACCTGCAGGTAGGGGTGGTCGTGCTTGTCGTAGAAATCTGGAGACACGGCTTTGAGGGAGGTGAGCTTGCCGTGGGCGAGGGCGAGCTTTTCGAGTCCGCCCTGTTCGATTAGGTAGCGCATGAAGGCGAAGGCTTCGGGGACGTGGTCGGCGCCCTTGGGGATGACGGCTTGGTCGACGTCGGCGATGGCGTAGTAGGGGATGCCGGCGTCTTGGGAGGCGGGGAAGGGGGCGCAGCCGTATTCGAAGTCGTCGGGGGCGAAGGTTTCGATGAAGCGGTTCATCCAGATGCCTTGCAGGACCATGGCAACCTTTCCGTCGAAGAAGGGGTTTTGCGGGGAGGAGAAGCGTCCGAAGCCGGAGCGTAGCTTGATGAGCTCGTCTTTGCCGAAGCGTTGGTGGTAGGAGGCGAGCCAGGCGGCGGCTTTTTGCCAGCCCGAGTCGAGGAAGAGCATGCGGTCTTGGCCGTCGTAGGAGCCTAGGCCTAACCAGTTGCTCCACTCGGGTCGCCACCAGCCGGGCTCGAGGGGGAAGTGGCCGATGCGGGAGATGGAGCCGTCGTCGCGTTTTTGCGTAATGAGATCGTTGATACGCTCGAGCTCTTCGAGCGTTTCGGGAGGGCGGTCGTAGCCGACTTCGCGGAAGATCTTCTTGTTGTAATGCAGGGTGGTGACGGAGCAGGTGAGGGGGATGGCCCAGGTGCGTCCGCGGTAGGTGGCGGTTTCCCAGAAGGTTTCGACGAAGCGTTCGGGGGTGATGTCGGCGGTGGAGCAGAGTCCGTCGAGGGGGGTGAGGGCGTTGTTTTCGGCGTAGGGGGCGATGAACTGGTTGTTCATGATGGCGATGTCGGGGGGATTGCCTCCGGCGGTGGCCAGCATGATCTTGGTCTGCGGGTCGGTGATGTTGAGGGTGCGGACGAAGATCTCGCTTTGGGAGCCGTTGAAGTCCTCGACGACGGCGTCGATGCCGGCGCGTTCGGTGCCGGCCCAGCTGGTCCAGAGGGTGACGATGGTGCGGCCGTCTTCGGTGCGGGTACGGTCTCTGGGGGAACAGGAAGCGAGGAGAAGGGCGAGCGCTGCTAAGGGTAGGGAGGCTAATCTGAGCACGCTGCTATTTGTCCACAGATCGCGGGGATTGGCACGGATTTTTTTTGGCAAAGAGCGCTGTCCTAACGAGTGGGATCGGCCATCGTTTCCTCGACGACGGTCTTTTCCTTCCAGGCGGGGGTCCACTTTCCGCTCTGGTAGAGGTAGGCAGCCAGGAAAGTGGCGGCCAGGGCGGCGGTGATGATTACGAACAGGAAAAGGCCGCCCTTGTGTCCGTTTTGGCTAGACAGCTTGGTCGAGCGTTTGGAGTTCTTGGGAAGTTTTCGGATCGTGGTAAGGGTGCGGGCAAGGTGGGTATTGATGCTGATCTGCCCGTTTACGGCCCAGCCGTTGGCGTCGAGGATCGGTCCGAGGGTTCGCTGTCGCAGACGGATCCATGCTAGGAACATGGAGGGCAGCGATATCATGAGAACCACCGCGAGCAGGGCTAGGGGGAGCCAAGGGCCAAGCGAGATTGCTCGTATTAACAGCATGGATACGAATGTGCCGATACTGCCGACGGCGACGCCGATGGCTGCGACGGTACCGACGTTGATTTGCGCGCTTTTCTTCTCCGGGGCCTTCTTGTCGGCTTGGGCGACGGCGCTCGAGGTGGTGGCGAGGCGTTCGGTAACAGCGTTTTCGGCTGCTTCGGCTCGCTTCGATATTTGCGTATCCAAAAACTTGGCGAACTTTTTATAGGGAGACCAGAATGCTTGCCGGATGCTGATCGGGTTTTCGACGATTTTGACAACGCGTGCGTGCCAGTCCTTGCCGTCTCTGTCGTAGAAGACTCCGTTGCGGCCGACCATGAGGTGGTCTGAGCCGCCGTTGCTGAGGACGGCGGCGATATGGATAGGGGTCTCGCCCGCGCGGGCGCACTCGCAGTAGATGAGGTAGCAGCGGCTGAGGGAGGCTAGGGTGGAGTGCGCGATGGGATTGGCGACTCGCACGCAGAGGTTGCAGCCGCGACTGTCGATGTAGAGGGTTCCTGCCTGGAAGATAGCGGATCGCTCGAAGGAGAAAAAGTCTGCGAAGTTGACGAAGTTTCGGGCGATCTGGTGGAGGTCTCGCTGGTAACGGACGAGGCGGTCCAGGTCGTCCACGGCGGCAACTTCGTCGGCGAGTTCTCGGTCCTGGGCGATGAGGGCTTCGAGGCGCGGTCGGTAGTCTTGCTCGAGCAGCTCCTGGATTCGGGTGGCGGGGAGCTGGCGGACGCTGAAGTCGTGAAGTTCTTTGTGGCGGGCTTCCACGGTGGAGAATCGCTCGGAAATCTCTCGCCAACGTTGAAAGCTGAGTCGGGAGCGGTCGGCGTAGTCTAGTTTCTCTAGCACCACGGCTCTGAATCCAGCTAGGTCTTGGCTCCAGGCTGGGTTGATGGGACCGTCTAGGTCGAGCTGGAGATCGGCGGTGGGTGGGGCGAGCGGAAGGGCTCGCAGGGATTCGGGGAGGGAGGATAGGTCATCTTCGCCGATGGCTGCGAATTCGTCGGTATTGTGGTTGAGCGGCTCGGCGGCGCGCGGGTCGTAGGCGACCAGTTGGCAACGCGAGAAGTAGTCGTCTATCTTGTCCTTTATCTTTCGATAGGCTTCGAATCCGACGGGAGTTTCTTCGGGGGAGTCGGTTTGCGACCACTGGGAGTAGCGTTCCAGTTCGTCGTAGAAGGTGGCGAGCGTGGCGTTATCGACGCCCATTTCACCGCCGCGGTCTCGCTTCCCGCCGGTGCAGGCGACGATGTCGGCGATCGCTTGTGAGAGTTTCGGATCTGGAGCGGAGCTTGCGGGTACGATTCCGTCGCCGTTGAAAGCGGCTTTGCTGAAGATCTCGGTGCGTTGGCTGGTTTCGGCGACGCTGATGGTGGTCGAGTCGGCCTTGCCGAGGTTTTGCAAGATGGCCTTGGCGGCGTTGAGGATCGATTTTCCTTGGGCGGTATCGGTGGCGATCTTGTCGAGAGCGAGGTTTTGGTTTCCGTCGACGAGGGCGTCCAGGTCGGTGAGCCGTTTGCTTGCCCAGTCGATGGCGGCGAGCAGTTCCGGGATGCGCACGGTGCCGTCTCGGTCGGTGTCGATGAGGGCGAGGGTGGCTTCGTCGAATTCGAGTCCTTTGACGGGGCAGCTGAGGGCGACCCACAGCTTTTGGTCGAGCTGCGAGAGGTTCTTGAGGTCTTCTCCGGATTGCAGAACGACTTGGTCGACATTGCCGGCGCGGAAAAAGGTCCAGCTCGGTTGGCGTTTGGTGGGGAGTGGTTGGGCTGGTCGGGGCGAGGCGGGCATGCTTGAAAGGTGTCTACGGTTCGGGTGGCGGAATGCAGCAATCCGGAGGGATATTTGCCGCAAGGTAACGTCTTCGCGGATACATGCAAATTGTGCGCCGACAGTTTCGAGAACTAGATTGGGGGTGCTTCGCGCTTGCAGCGGGCGAGTGGAATTCGGTAGCTGGTAGTGATGGCAATGGCAAATGTGGCGGCAGCGATTCGGTTCGAAGGGGTATCGAAGCGCTATGGGGGGCTTGCGGCGTTGGACGCGGTGGACTTGGAAGTGGAGCCGGGGGAGATCTTCGCTCTCTTGGGACCGAATGGGGCGGGCAAGACGACGGCGATCGGCTGTGCCTCCGGCTTGATCCAGGATTTCGAGGGAAGAATCGAGGTGGGGGGCTACGATGTGCGGAAGGACTATCGGGTGACGCGGCGGCTGGTGGGGCTGGTGCCGCAGGAACTGAATTTCGACGGCTTCTTTTGCGCTCGGGACGCGCTCTTTTTTCAGTCGGGGTATTTCGGAGTGAGGCCGGATCGAGCCAAGATCGAGGCCATGCTGCGGAAATTTGCCCTGTATGAGAAAGCGGATACGAATACGCGTCGTTTGTCCGGAGGCATGAAGCGTCGCCTGATGGTGTGCAAGGCGCTGATGCACGATCCGGCGGTGCTGTTCTTGGACGAGCCGACGGCGGGGGTCGACGTGGAGCTGCGGGAGGACTTGTGGAAGGTGGTTCGCGGCTTGCGCGACGAGGGGGTGACGATCGTATTGACGACCCATTATCTGGAGGAGGCGGAGCAGTTGGCGGATCGGATCGGCGTCATCGATGGCGGGAAAATTTTGCGAGTGCAGCCGCGGGAGGAGCTGATGCAGGAGCTGGGGAAGCGTTGGGTGGAGCTGAGCTTTTCGGTTGAGGTGGAGGCGAGCGTTTTTGCATCTTTGCAGGCGGACCGAGTGGAGCAAGTGAGCGGGCGCGTATTGAGAATTGAATACGATCCGGGTGGCGGGATGTCGGAGGAGGAGCATGCGATCGGTGCCATCTTGGATTTTGCTCGATCGCGAGGGCTGGTGGTCGTGGATATCCGAGCGGGGCGGAGTTCTTTGGAGGACATCTTCAAGGGTTTGCTGGCGCGGAAGGGAGGCGCGGCGTGAGCGCTCGATCGGATTTGGCGTTGGAGCGGTTGCGGCGCACGGCGGAAGCGGCGAAGCGGTCTTCGGGCTGGTATGCGGCGTGGATCCTGTTTCGCCGAGAGATCAAGCGGTTCATGATCATCCTCGGGCAGAGCGTGGTGAGTCCGGTGATCACGACCTTGCTCTATTTTTTGGTTTTCGGATTTTCGTTGGGAAGCCGCTTGGACGAGATGGGCGGCATTTCGTATATGGATTTCCTGACGCCGGGATTGATGATGATGTCGCTGATCAACAATTCGTTTATCAATTCTTCGTTTTCGTTCTTTTTGACCAAGGTGCATGGTTCGGTTGTGGATGTCTTGGCGTCGCCGCTTTCGAATCTGCAGATCATGGCGGCCTACACAGCGGCCTCGCTGGTGCGGGGGATGCTGACCTCGGTGATCATTTGGGGAATCGCGGCGGGGTTCGGGGCGAACACCTTGCACGATCCTTTGCTGACGGTTTGCTTCATGGTGCTGGTGTCCTGCGCCTTTAGCTTGTTTGGGCTGGCGACGGCGGTGGTATCGAAGGAGTTCGAGCACGTGAACTTGGTGCCGAATTTCGTGGTGGTGCCGTTCACGTTTTTGGGCGGGGTGTTTTATTCGATCTCCTTGTTGCCGGGCGCGTGGCAGACGGTGGCGTTGTTCAACCCGTTTTTGTACATGGTAAACGGTATCCGTTTGGGCATGACAGGCGTGGGCGATGTTTCGATCGGTAGTTGCTTTTTAGTGAGCGGGGTGTTTCTGGCAGTATCGTTTGCGGCGGCGTGGTACTTGTTGCGGTCGGGGAAGAACTTACGAAGTTGAGGGAGGGGGATGTGTTTTTAACCACAGATTTCTCGGATTTGTTTTTGATGGATCTTCTGAAGAGGGGGGAATGGAATTTTATTTGATGAATATTGTTTTGTTTGAAGAGGAGGAGTTGGAGCGAGAATTGCCTTTGGGCGATGAGCGGGCGGTGCATGTCTTGAAGGTTTTGCGGCGGCAGGTTGGCGACGATTTTGATGTGGGCTTGATTGATGGGCCTAGGGGTAGGGCGACCGTTAAGGAGATTTTGGATACGGGTTTGCTATTGGGTTTTGAATGGGGGGAGGAGGAGCCGGAGTTGTTGCCGATCGATTTGGTGGTGGGGTTGAGCCGTCCGCAGACGATGCGGAAGGTTTTGAATGAGGCGACGACTCTTGGGGTGAGGAGTATCCGATTTGTGGTGACGGATAGAGGGGAGCCGTCCTATGCGGAGTCGAAGCTTTGGTCGACGGGGGAGTGGCGTCGCCATGTGCTGGCAGGGGTGGCTCAGGCTTTTACGACGCGGGTGCCGCAGGTGAGCTGGGGGATGAGCCTGAAGGAAGCGGCTGCCGAGCTGGCGGGACGGGAGTGTCGCCTGGCTTTGGATAACTACGAGGGGACGGTGCGGCTGGCCGAGGCTTGCAGGGGAAGTGGCGATCTTGTCTTGGCGATCGGGAGCGAGCGAGGTTGGACCGCTGCGGAGCGAGATTTCCTGCGGAGCGAGGGGTGGACGCTAGCGGGAATGGGGGATCGGGTTTTGCGAACCGAAACGGCTGTCGTTGCGGCGGTGGCGGTGGCTCGGGAGCTGATGGGGAGGGCTTAGGGCGCGGCTTGTTCTTCAGGCGGTTCCGGAGCTTTGAGGTCCGACTTTTTGTCGAATGCGTTAAATGTTATTTTTGTATCGGGATCTAGGATACGGATCTTGAAGTCGATGCCAGGCTTTGGGGCGAGGGTGAGTATTTTGAAGTCTACGCCGGTCTTGGGAGGGACGATGCGGATCTTGTAGTCGATCCCGCTGGCATTGGCTTCTGTTGCGGCGGGGGCGATGAGGAAGGGCTCTGGCGAAGCAGGATTGAAGGCGTCGGCTTCTGGAGAGAGTGGAAAGCTCAAGTCTGGCGAGACCGGCTCGTCTTGGGCTTTGGCGAAGGGGGCGAGGGAGAGCAGGCTCGCGAGGGGTAGGAAGGAGCGGGAGTTCATCTTTTGGGCGACCGGATTGGATGGCGATTGTTCCTTGTTGGGGGCGCTACCGGATGTTGCGGTTAGTGGGTGGCGGCGAGCTCGGGTTGCTTGAGGACGCGGGTTTCGAGGTTGGAGGGTAGGGGGTCGTAGCGGGCGAAGGTTTCGCTGTGCAGGCCGACGCCGCCGGTGAGGGAGCGGAGGGTGGTGGCGTAGCGGTACATTTCCATTTGGGGAACTTCGGCTTTGATGGTGCGGTACTTGGTTTCGCCTTCGATGCCGTGGATGTGGCCGCGGCGGGCGGAGAGGTCGCTCATGACGTCGCCGAGGTATTGCTCGGGAACCTTGACTTCGATGGAGAGGATGGGCTCGAGGAGGATGGGGCGGGCGTTTTTGAAGGCTTCGGTGAAGGCTTCGCGGCCGGCGGTTTGGAAGGCGATGTCCTTGGAGTCGACGGTGTGCATTTTGCCGTCGTAGAAGTCGATGGCGACGTCGGTGATGGGGTAGCCGGCGTGGATGCCGGCTTCGCAGGCGGCGTGCACGCCTTTTTCGACGGAGGGGACGAAGACGCGGTCGACGTTGTTGCCGGTGAGGGAGTGGGAGAACTGGATGCCGGCGCCGGGTTCGGTGGGGCGGATGCGCAGCCAGACTTCGGCGAATTGGCCGGCGCCGCCGGATTGTTTTTTGTGGCGGTATTTGGCTTCGGCGGGGGATTGGATGGTTTCGCGGAAGGGGACGCGGGGCTCGACGATGTCGACCTCGACGTTGAAGCGGCGGGCGAGGCGGGATTTGATGACTTCGAGGTGGAGTTCGCCTTGGCCGGATACGACGAGTTCGTGAGTTTCGGCGTTGTATCCAAAAAGGAAGGTTGGGTCTTCTTCGTGCAGGGTGGCGAGTCCGGCGGCGAGCTTGTCTTCGTCGCCTTTGTGCAGGGCGACGAGGGCGCCGTGGATGTTGGGGTGTGGATATTGGACGGCGGGGAGTCGGACTTTGCGCTCGAGGGAGGTGAGGGTGTTGCCGGTATGGGTATCTTTGAGCTTGGCCATGACGCCGATGTCGCCGGGGCCGATTTCTGGGATGGCTTGGCGTTGGTGGCCTTGCAGGGTGAAGATTTGGCCGATCTTTTCGGTGGTGCCGTGGAAGGGGTTGAGGAGCTCCATGTTGGGGTGGATGGAGCCGGAGTACATGCGGCAGAAGGAGAGCTCGCCGACGTGGGGTTCGGAGATGGTTTTCCAGATGTAGCAGGCGGGGTTGGAGTCGGAGAGGGCGATGTCTCCGCGGTGGCCTTCTTCGTCGATGGCGGGCACGATTTTTCGGTCGAGGGGGGAGGAGCCGTATTTGGAGATGAGGTCCATGAGGCGGGCGACGCCGACGTTTGTGGTGGCGGAGGTGGCGAAGACGGGGATGAAGGTTTCGGCTTGGATGGCTTTGTGCACGCCGGAGCGGAGCTGCTCTTCGGTGAGGTCGCCTTGGTCGAAGAATTCTTCCATGAGGGTGTCGTCGGCTTCGGCGACGAGTTCGACGAGTTCGGCGTGGAGCTTGCGGACGCGCTCTTTCCAGGGGCCTTGGGCGGGGGTCTCGGTATATTTTCCGGAGGCGTCGCCGGCGTAGTCGACTTCTTCGGAGCGCAGCACGTCGAGGATGCGGCGGCAGCCGGGGCCGGGATCGATGGGCAGGGTCATGGGGAAGACTTTGCGGCCGTAGTGGGCGCGCAGCTCGGCGAGGGTGGCGTCGAAGTCGACGTTGTCCTTGTCGATGCCGTTGACGACGATGAGCTTGGGCAGCTGGAATTGGTTGGCGTAGTCCCAAACTTGGTCGGTGCCGATTTCGGGACCGGAGAGGGCGTTGACCACGACCATGGCGAAATCGCCGACGCGGAGGGCTCCGAGGCCTTCGGAGATGAAGTCGAGGTAGCCGGGGGTGTCGATGATGTTGTACTTGGTGCCTTGCCAGTCGCAGTGGAGGAGGGAGGCGTGCACGGAGATCTGGCGTTCCTTTTCGGTGGCGTGGTAGTCGCTGACGGTGTTGCCGGCCTCGACGGTGCCCATGCGGTCGATGGCTCCGGCGCAGGCGAGCATGGCTTCGGCGAGCGAGGTTTTGCCGGCGGACTGGTGGCCGACGAGGGCGAAGTTGCGGATGCGTTCTGGAGGATAGCTCATAGCGTCTTTTTTGGGTGAGGGGTTGGGCGAGCCGTTTTGGTTCGCTCGGCTTTCTTGGGGCAAAAGACGTATGTTGCTTGGGTGGCGAAGTCGCGTGCGTCTCCGCTGCAGGAAAAGTGGCGCGGCTTGGGGGGCGGGTCAAGAAGGGGAATGGGGAAGCTGGAAAGTCGCCCGCGGTGCGGTCGATCCGCCGGGGATGCGAATGAAGATCCTCCTGTTGGGGACGCGGGCTGAAGCTCCGCGCTACGGCTTAGGCGCGGCGGAGGAGGTTGGCGGTGGGCTGGTCGGTGCCTTTGCCGAGGCGTTTCTTGAGGGTCCAGCCTGGGGCCATGGGCTCGAAGTGGCCGGGGGTTTCGAAGACGACGAGGCCGTCGGAGGCGAGGACTTGCTCGAAGAGGGGGAAGAGCTTGGGGGTGAGGAGCTCGAGCTGGTCGTAGGGCGGGTCGACGAAGATGAGGTCGAAGGGGGCGGCGTCGGCGGGGGGCTGAAACTTGGTGGCGTCGCTGGTGGCGATGTGCGTATCCAGTTTTTGGCGCATGCTTTTGGCGACGATCTCGGCGTTGGCTTGGATCATGGCGGAGGCGCGGCGGTTTAGCTCGACGAAGGTGCAGTGGGCGGCTCCGCGGCTTAGGGCTTCGAGTCCGTAGGAGCCGGTGCCGGCGAAGAGGTCGAGCACGCGGGCGTCTGGGACCCAGGCGGAGGCGGAGGAGAAGATGCTTTGGCGCAGCTTGTCCATGGCAGGGCGGTGCACGGCTTTTTGGTCGACGCGCAGGGTGACGCCGCGGGCTTTTCCTCCGGAGATTCGCATGGGTGGGAGAGTGGAAAGCGAATGGCGAAAAGTGAAGGGGGAAAGCTGGGGGCTTGGGTGGAAAACGGAAAACGCCTCGGCTGGGGGGCCGAGGCGTTTGCTTTGCATCCAGTCCGGATATTTCCGGCCTACTACTGGAAAGCGGTTACATGTCGAAGGAGACGTTGAGGATGAACTGGCGTGGGTCGACGATGCGGTAGGCGTTGGGCGACCCGTCGTAGTTGACGCCGACGGTTTGCAGTCCGCCGTTTTCGAAGGCGTTTACGATGTTGAGCTGCACCTTCATGTTGACCTCGTCCTTCATGATCTTGCGGGTGTAGGAGGCCCAGAGGTCGTAGTAGGACTCGGCTGGGGTGTAGATGGGCCGCAAGGTGTTGGCGATGTCTATGTAGTTGGGGTCTGGATTCGCTCCGCTCGACTTGCCGTAGTAGCCGATGACGGCTTCGTCCTTCCAGCGGAGGCTGCCGCCGATCGCTACGCCCCTGAGCTTGTCGCCTAGGAACTTGTAGTTGGTGATCAAGGACGCGGTGTACTTGCTTTGGCCGGGAGAGACTTGTCCTTCGAGGTCTTTGGCGAGCGAGGCTTGCGGGGTGACGACGGAGTCGAAGTACTGCTGGGCGGAGTCGACGGGGTCGGCGTCTTGGAGGCGAATGTGGGTGACGTAGCCGTAGCTGGAGAGGAAGTTGGTCAGGTTGACTTGGGCTCCTCCTGGCGTGGTGTAGGTGGCTAGGTCTTGGTATTGCGGAAGCAGGTAGTCTGCGGCGCGGGCTGCTTGCCAGACGGGGAGGCGGTGGGCGAGCCAGGCGTCGTATTCCTTGAGCACGTTGTAGTAGCGTGTCTCGGACTTGGCGCCGGTGAGCTTGATGTTCCAGTTCTGGGTGGGGTTGTAGGTGAGCTGGAGTTCGGTACCTTCGGCCTTGGCGGAGCGGGTCGCTGCGATGGAGCCGGGGAGGGTATCGTAGTAGAGGTAGTCTTGTCCCCAGATGGGAGTGGTGGCGGCGCGGATGGATTCTTCCTCGGCGGGGGTGAGCCCTTCTCCGAAACCTTCGAGGCGTGGGTCGTGGCCAGCGTTGATGAGGGCGATGGTGCGACCCCAAGCGCGGAAGGTGTTGGTATCCACGTTTCCGGTGAGGCGACTGATGGGGGTGCCGCCGTTGGTGCGTTCGTTATCGTTGGTCGACTCGTACTTGCTGATGCGGGCGAAGAGCTTGTTCTCGAAGAGGGAGAACTGGATACCGTAGTCCTTGCCTTCGCCTTCGGGGAGGGGGAGGATGGTGCCGAACACGTCGATGTTGGTGGTGGTCGGTGGATTGAAGGTATCCGACTTGTTGTAGCTGAAGCCGAGCGAGTTGATGAACTGGTGGAAGAGGCTGCCGGACTGGGCCTTGTCCTTGATCTTGTCGAAGTTGCTGAGCGGCTTGACGACGACGCCGGTGGTGGCGGTGTCGGCTTCTTCTTCGCTCCATGCGGAGAGACGTTTGAAGACGGTATCCGTTTGGTAGATACCGTTGATCCAGCGCGCTGGGTTGGTCATGGATTCGTGAATGAGGTTTCCGTCGAGGTCCCGGATCTCGTTGGGGGAGGAGAAGCGGTTTTTGGCGACGTCGTTGCGGAAGCCGTAGGTGGCGATGATGCGATCGTTCCAGAAGTAGCTGGTGCCGCCTAGGTTGTAGGACTTGATCTCGGTCTGGGAGCGGTTGGTCGAGGCGGAGTGGTCCTTGAAGGCATGGGTCATGGAAATGTTTTCCCAGGTCTCGTTGCCGAGGTTGTAGGCGGTCAGCGGGCCGGTGTAGCTGGTGTAGTCGATGGCTCCGGCGGTGCTGGTAACGGTGCCGTAGGGGTCGCCGGGCTGGGCTAGGTAGTAGGTGCGGCGAGTGCTGGCTCCTTCGTTTCTCCAACCGGTGGGGGTGCCGTCCGCGTTGTTGTTTTCGTTGGCGAGGTAGCGGATGGTGCCGTTTGCCACTTCGTCGCCGCCGGTGAAGTTGAGGCGTTGGCGTATGAAGTCCCTGGATACGTCTTCCTTGGAAGCGTAGGCGAGGAGCTGGTGCTTGCCGAACCACTTGGTCCAGCCGTCCCGTTCGGTGAAGTCGGGGGTGTAGGCCAGGGCGGCGCGGTATTGGTCGCTGGTGATGCGGTTGACGAAGCGGTCTGGGTCGAAGTCTTCGACGTAGGGGAGACCGAAGTAGGGGTTGGCTTGTCCGTTGGGCAGGGTGAGGTTGGTGTCGACGAAGAGGGTGGCGACGTTGAGCTGCGAGACGGTGTAGCTGGAGTTCGAGTCGAAGTCTTGTCGGAACCAGCCAGCGGTGAGGAAGAGGTCGTCGGTGATCTTCTGTTCGAACTCGAGGTTGTAGGTTTGGTTTTCGTCCTCGCCGAAGTTCATGGAGAGGATGTTGACGGAGGTGTAGTCGTAGATGGAGGTGTCGGTGACTCCGGGGTAGCGATAGCTGCCGATGGATCCGCCGTTTTGGGAGTAGTTGGCGGAGTTGGTCCAGAACTGGTTGTAGGCGGCGGCGGTATCGAGGTCGGCCTGGATGCTGGCGACCGAGGGGATGAGGCTTTGGTTGGCTGCGGGGTTGCTAGCGGTGCCCCAGCCGGCTCGATATTGTCCGGGGGCGGCTTGGAACCAGTTTACGACTTGGCTGTTGGCTACCTGCATGGTGGGGCGGCTGTTGGCGACGCCTAGGCCGGGAACGTAGAGGGCGGAGTCGACGTTGGTCATGGCCTGGGAGCCGACGATGCTGACTCCGTTGTATGAGGTCATGGCGTTGGTACCGGTGGAGTTGGGGGTGTTCCACTTCGTCGCGTCGTAGTTGGGCAGGGCCATGATGTAGGCGCGTACCTCGTCGATATAGGGCGAGTCGGTGCGGCCGACGAAGGGGCCGACGACTTTGCCGCTGTCGAGGAAGGTGACGGTCTGGCTGCTCGGGTCGTAGGCGGGGCGTCCGGCGTCTACCCACTCGCTCACGTAGTCGCGTGGGGTGAGGGTGTTGGGACGGTTGTTCTTGTTGCGGTAGTTTTCGAAGCTGCCTTTGAAGCGGGTGTTTTCGAAGGGCTTGTAGGTGAGGGCGACGTACTCGCGACGGGTGTCGTCGTAGGAGGGCTGGCGCTCAAATTCCTTGTCGTCGTGGAGGGCGGCGAAGTAGATCGCGAGCTTGTCTTCTATCAGTGGTTGGTTTGTGGATACGCTGAAGCGCTTGGATCCGTTGTAGTCGACGCGGAACTTGAGCGAGGTCGACTTGGTGTCGAGCACTGCGGTGGAGCGGCTTTGGTTGACGAAGCCGGCGGGGCTGCCGATGCCGAAGAGCATGGAGCTGGGGCCTCGGCTGATCTCGACGGACTGGACGTTGTAGGTGTCCAGCGGGACGTTGCGGATGGCTCGGTAGAAGTTGATGGAGGCGTCCGGGGTGCCGATGCCGCGGACGCGGTTGGCGCCGGCGTTGGTTTGCGGTTGTCCGTCGCCTCCGTGGGTGTAGCCCGCGTTGACGTCGACGACGCCGTCGTTGCGCAGGGATTGCACGGAAGGGGTGTAGGTGCTGGATCCTTCGGTGTTTGCCTCGTAGCGGAAGAGGTCGTTCACGTCGAGGGAGGCGGTATCTTCCATCTGCTGTTTGGTGATGACGGAGATGGAGGCTCCGAGGTCGGCGACGTTGGTGCTTAGCCGCGAGCCCGCGAGGGTGTTTTGCTGGCGGTATCCGATGTCGTCCTTGGAGGCGGACACTTCGAAGGGCGAGAGTTCGAAGATTTCCTCGGAATCGTTTTGGGCCCAGAGGGCGGGGGCGGTTCCGGTGGCGAGAGCGATGGCGAGTAGCCACTTGGCTCGTTGGGTTTTGCTTTGATTATGGTGTTTCATATCCAGGTAGTGTGAAAGTTGGGGCGATGGGGAGGCCTTTGTATCTGTTATGCAAATACAGGGTTTCCAGGTAGAAGGCTGAGCGGTGGAGGGCTCGGGGTAGGGGCGACCTGTCACGCGGTTTGGGTACGCGTAGGCGCTGGGTGATGCTCTAATCGAGTCGCTCGCTCGCAGTCGTGATTCTCGTTAGCCGCAACCGTCTTTAAGGCGGACTTAACGTAATGAAATCGATTGTCTGTAGATAGTATCGGGTGTAACGAACGGGTACCGCCTCAAGCGATGAACCTGCGAGTTTTCATCCTTCGGCGCCGCGATCAGTTTTAGGGGGATCGCTATTTCGATCAATCGAATCGAAATCTGACAGTACGCAAAGCGGGGCGTGGAAGGAGTTGGGGGGAGGTCGTGGCCTCCTTTGCGGAGGGGAGTCCGCCTAGCTCTCCTGGGAGGGAAGGCTGTCGATGAGGGCGTTGGCCTGGCGTGCGGTTTCGGTGATGGCGTTTTGCAGGCGATTGCTAAAGACGGAGTGGGCGATCATGGCGGGGATGCCGATGCAGAGGCCGGTCGCGGTGGTGATGAGGGCTTCGCCGATGTCGCCGGCGAAGAGTTCCGGTCGGCCCATGCCGCCGGTGGCCATGGTTTGGAAGCCGCCGATCATGCCGCTGACGGTGCCGAGCAATCCGATCATGGGAGCGACGTTGGCGACGACGCTAAGGTAGTGGATCCACTGGGAGATGCTGTTTTCTTCGGAGGCGAGGGCGGCACTGATTTCGGTTTCGAAGGGTTCGAGGTCCTGGGGGGAGGATGCTGCTGAGGCGGGCTTGAGTTTCGGCAGGGCGGAGGCGAGGGAGCGGCCTAGGATGGTGGGGGAGCTCTTGGCTAGGGTTTCGGCTTGGGGAAGGTCGCCGCTGGCGAAGGGCGTCTTGAGGCTCGCGAGAAGGGATGGGGGCGCGAAGTTCAAGCTGCGAGTTTCGCGGTAGCAATGGATGGCGATGTAGAAGAAGGCGAGGGAGCAGGCGGCGAGCGGGTACATGGCCCAGCCGCCTTGCTGGATCATGGTCCAAAGCGAGGAGCTCGCTTGCGCTTGGGCTTGCAGCTTGGAGGTGAGCAGGAGGGCGGCAGCGATGAAGGCTAGGGTGCGGAGTAACATTTTGGGAGGAGTGGGAAAGAGTGGATGTTGTGGGATGGGCGAGGAGGTAATTGTGTTTTTAGGGGCTGCTTTGCGGGTCTAGGACCAAGGGGGACTTGGGAGCGGGATCGGGAGAGGCGTAGGCTTGGGCATGCTCGTCGTATCCTAAGCGTTGATACGCGTGGGAGGCGATTTGCTGGAGCGTTTGGCGATGGGGCGAGAGTTCGCGACTGGCATAGGCGAGCGGGGTGAGGCTGGTCCATAGGGCGGCTTCGAGGTTTTCCGTTTTCAGCTGGTGTTCGGCTTGGACGATCCAGGGAAGGGCGTGGTCGGTGGGAGCGGGAGATCGCTTGATCCAGTTTTGGGCGTGTACGAGGGCTTCTTCAGGTAGGCCAGCGGCGAGGGAGCTATTGATAAGTTGTTCTCGGTAGCTGGGGTCGAGCTGCGGGTAGTTGTTTTTTGGATGCCAGAGCTTGGCGTAGGCCAGAGCGGTGAGCGGGTGGCCTGCGGATTGGAGTTCGTCGAGGTAGTCGAGCAGGATGCGGGCGTCAGCTTCGGAGAGGAGGGATTGGAATTTCGCGCGTTTGAGAGCTTGTTGTTCGAGTGGCGCGTCAGTGTCGGAAAAGGAGAGGGTTTCGATTTGGAGGGGCGCGATGCGGCGAGTCGCTTCGCCTTCGGTTTCCGGGAGGCGCAGGAGGACGAAGTTCGCTTGGGTATCGACGAGTTCGCCTTGGAGCGATTCGCCGTTTTTCAAGGTGAGGCTGTCGGCGTGGCAGAGGGCGAAGCTTGCGAGGAAGGGCAGGAGGCGCGGGATCATTGGGGCTGGGGTGGAGGGGCGACTCGGTTTTGGATCCAGGTTTGCGCCTGTTGGTAGGCTGGCAGGCGCTGGAGATCGTTTTGGGCGAGGAATTCGTTGGCTACGCTTTGGGCGTCGCTTTTTCGATTCGATGAATCGAGGATTTGGATACAGTTGAGGTAGGCGTTGGCGACGTATTCGGTTTCGCCGCGATAGAGGGTGAAGATTCTTTGGTAGTAGGCGTAGGCCTTGTCCGCTTCTTTGTTTTGAATGGCGATGCCGCCGAGGGACTGGAGGGCTTGGGCCTTGTGGGCGGGCTTGGCGTTGCGGTCGGAGAGAATGAGTTCGGCGGTGCGGCGGGCGTTCTGGCTTTGTCCGAGTCGGGTCTCGAGGTCTAGCTTGAGGGCTAGGGTGTCGGTGTCGCGCCGCTCCCTTTGGAGAAGGTGGGCGAGAGCGGTTTCGGGCTTGTCTTGTTGGGAGTAGAAGCGAGCGAGGCCGATGTGGGCGGAGTCGAGCTCAGGAGCGCTGGGGTAGGTTTCGAGGATGCGTTGGAAGTAGGAAGGGGCTTCGAGGGAAGCGATTTCGGTGAGGGCCTTGCCAGCTTCGAGGAGGGCTACGGGCGGGAGCTCGGTCTTTTGGAAGCTGGAAGCGAGTTGCAGGGCTTTGAGCTTTGCTTGGGTTGTTTCGCCTTTCTGGCGGTGTATTTGAATTTCGGCTACGAGGAGCCGACTGGAGAGGGTGGTTTGCTCTTCGCTGGCTGGGGGAGGAGCGTCGAGAAGGTGGATGAGCGCCACGATGCCGGGAATTCCGGGGTCGTTTCCGTGCCGGGAAACGGTTGCTTGGATTTCGGATTGGGCACCATCCGGCGGGAGGCATTGGGAGAGGAGCTGGGTGAAGGAAGCGATCTGGTCTGGCGGGATGGGGCGCTGGCTGCGATGGGTCTGCAGGATGGCGGCGGCTTCTGCGGGCCGACCTGCGAGGAGGATGAGTTCGCAGCGTTTGGAGAGAGCGAGGAAGGCGAGCTGGGGATCCTCGGTTTCGACTAGCGCGTAGGCGTCGATGGCTTCAGGGGCGCGGTTCAGTTCGAGGAGGATGTCGCCTTGGAGGAGGTAGGCTTCGGCGCTGCGGGGGTGAAGTTGGTAGGTGTTTGTCCAGCTTTGGGAGCGGAGGAGGGATTGTTCGAGTTCGCCGAGGGCGTAGAGGCAGGTGGTTTCGCGAAAGGAGGCTTCGGGGTGCAGGAAGCGGGCGTTCTCGTTTTGTTGGATGGCTTGGAAGGTGGCGATGGCGGATTCGAGTTCGTTTGTAGTGAACTGGCAGATACCGATCCAGAGGAGGGCTTGCTGGGCGACGGGAGCGTTGGGGGCGATTTGGATGCAGCTCTGGAAGGCGTTGATCGCGGCGGGAGGGTTCGCTAGGTTGAAGAGGCTGAACCCGAGGTAGTAGTGGGCGGCGGCTGCGATGTGGGGAGGTGGCGACTTGTCGACGAGGGCTTGCAGGGAGGTGGCGGCTTCGGCGAAGTCTTTGCGTTCTATTTGGGAGAGGGCTATCCAGAGCAGGATTTGCGGTACGTCCTTGTCGTCTGGATACTTCTTGAGGAAGCTTTGCGCGATGCGGGCTGCAGCGTTCCAGGCCTGCATACTGCGGGCGGTGGAGATCCATTCGAGGTGGGCTTCGCGAGCGAGATCGCTGGGGATGGTGGCGATGGGTTTGAGGAGGATCCAGGCTTCGAGGGGGCGGTTGATTCGAGCGAAGCAGCGGGCTTTTCTCAGGTTGATGGCTGGGGTGTAGTCGGGGGCTAGGCGGAGGGTTTCGAGCTGCTGGCGGAGTTGGGTGATGGACTGGCGAAATTGGTCGCTCCACATGCTTTGCTCGGTGCGGAGTTCGGGGGCGAGTTCGCTGTACTGGAGCTGGAGCTGTTCGATGCGCTTTTGCTGGGCGGCGAGAAGTTGGTCTTTGGGAGGGACGAGCTGGTAGGCGTGTAGGGCGTCGCTGGGGCGGTCGGCTAGAAGCCGGTCGGCGGTTTGGGTTGCGAGCAGGGCGAGGGTGGCGAGCTCCGGCATAGTGGTTTGGGGCCAGGGCGTATCGAGAAGTTGGATGCGTGCTTGTTCTAGTTGCGCGTTTTCGAGGTGAAGCTGGATGAGGCGTAATCGGGCGAAGGTGGCGAGGCGGGGCGAGTGGGGCGACGCGATGAGGTTTTGCAGGATTTCGATGGCTCTGGGAGGGTCGGAGAGCTGGGCTTCGCGCAGGGAGGCGAGGTCGTGGAAAGGGGAGTTGCCGGCGATTTCTCGAAGCTTGGCGAAGGCGGCGCGTGCGGCGTCGGTTTGGCCGTCGAGCATGAGGCTGGAGGCGAGGGTATAGCGGGCGAAGGCTTCGGAGTCGGGGGAGTCGGCATAGTGGGCGAGGTAGTTCTCGAGGGCGAGAATGGCGTCGCCCTGGAGGTTTGCCTTGTGGGAGGCGAAGCCGGCGAGGGGGAGGATTTTGGCGGGGAGTTGGCCTTCCTGCCAGACAGGTTCCTCGGCGTAGTTTTCGCGGATGGCGTTGAAGGCGAGGGCGGCTTGGGGGAAGTCGCCTCGGACGAGGGCTTGGCTGCCGGCATCGATGAGTTCCGGGAGCGAGCGGTATTCGATTTGCTGAGACGCGGCTTGCGGCGGGGACAGGCAGAGGCAGGCGAAGGCTGTTCCCGCTAGGAAAAGGCGGTGACGGCGGTTCGTTTTTCGGGGCGCCCGAGGGCTAGGGTAACAGGTTAGGGGAGCGCGAGGCGGGTTAGAGGAGCATCGCGAGTTGGTTCTTGCGATCATTGATCTCGAAGCGTGAATCGTCGAGGAGTGAGGGAAGGTCGAGCACGTCGAGGCCGAGCTCCTTGCAGGCTCGCTTGATGTGGGCGGGCGTGGGGGCGTCGGGGTCGAAGCCGCCTAGCTGGTCGGCGAACCAGATGGCGAGGGAAAGGATGCTGGTGCCGCGCAGTTGGGATTGGGCGTGCACAGGGCTGTTCTGGTTTTTGATCGGCTGCCAGATGGCTTGTTCGAACTGCCAGTGGCTGAGCAGTTCGGCGCCGACGCGGTAGTGGGTCATGCCGAGGAGTTCTTGTTCGGCGGCGAGGAGGGTGCGGTCGGCGCAGTGTTCGGTGATGTCGAACAGCTTGTCCAGGCGCTCGAGGTAGAGGTTGATGGCGAGCTTTCCGACCTGGTGGAGGAGGCCGGAGATGTAGGGGGCGTTGGTGTCGAAGCCGCAGCGCTTGGCGATGGCTTCGGAGATGACGCCGACGTCGAGGGATCGGTCGGCGAAGGCGGTGGCGGTCTCGTCGTAGGCGGGGAGGGCTTGGTAGAAGGCTTCCTTGTCCACTACCATCTTGAGGATGCTGCGGAG
The DNA here is from genome assembly GCF_031127875.1 of Pelagicoccus sp. SDUM812005. Classification (GTDB taxonomy): domain Bacteria; phylum Verrucomicrobiota; class Verrucomicrobiia; order Opitutales; family Opitutaceae; genus Pelagicoccus. The sequence goes on from NZ_JARXIA010000018.1 coordinate 79,651, forward strand.
TTCGTTGAAGCCGATGCGGCTGATGGCGGTGCCGATTTCGTTGACCTTGAGGGTGCCTGCGTAGGCGGCGCTGTTGGTGACGCGCAGGACTTGGGCGGAGAGGCCGGGGTCCATCCTTACGAGGGAGGAAATGTAGTCGAGCGACGCGTCCTCGTTGGCGAGGAGCTGGTCGAGCCGGGCGTAGATGCGGGGCGAGGTCGGCAGGCTCGCTGAGTACTCGATAAGGAGCTCTAGGTTGATCTTTTCGATGGAATTATTGGACATGCGAACGAGGCGTCTCCGTAGGACGTTTATCAGGAAAGCGAGGGAGGCAAGCCCGAGCGAGTAAAAACGAGACGGGGTTGGCGGGGCTTCAGGGCGCGCCGGTGGAAAAGAAAAGAGCTCAGTCCCGCGGGGGACTGAGCTCTCGGACTCGAAAGGTTGGGAGAAGGTTCCTACCAGAAGACGACGTAGAGGGCGATGGTGGCCGCGACTACGACGCAGCCCCAGAACTTGGCGACGGGGGAGGTCTCGAGGGCGATTTCCTTGTTCTCCGGCATGACGACCTTTTCCTTGAGCGGGCTCACTAGGGTGAGGATGGCTCCGGTGGCGATGACGATGAAGAAGCAAATGGCCATGCGGTCGAGGAAGGCCATTTCGCCCGAATACCACCAGCCGTTGTTCACAAGCCAGGGGCCGATCAGCCACTTGAAGGCGGCGTAGGCGATGGCGTTGGTGGCGATGCCGACGGCGCCGAAGTAGCGCGGGGTTCGTGGCGAGAAGAAGCCGAAGATGAAGACGGCTAGCAGGCCGGGGGAAATGAATCCTTGGAACTCCTGGATGTAGGAGAAGATGCTGCCGAGGTCGTTGAGGAAGGGGGCGGTGATGGCCGCCATGATGACGAAGAGTACCACGAACACGCGTCCGACCTTGACCAGCTTGGCGGGGTCCTTTTCGCCGGTGAACTTGGCGTACAGGTCCATGGTGGCGATGGTGGAGGCGGAGTTGAGCATGGAGGCCAGGGAGCTCACCACGGCGCCGCAGAGGGCGGCCAGCACGAACCAGGAAATCCAGGGCGTGGGGCGGACGAGGTTTCTGACGAGCACGGGGAAGGCCTTGTCGTAGTCGTATTCGCCGGTGGCGGGGTTGAGCAGGTCGCCGCTGAAGAGGTTGTAGGCGAGTATGCCCGGAATGACGACCACGAAGGGGATGATCAGCTTGAGGAAGGCGGCGAAGACGATGCCCTTTTGGCCTTCGGCCAGCGACTTGGATCCGAGGGTTCGCTGCACGATGTACTGGTTGAGCCCCCAGTAGAAGAAGTTAGGGATCCAGAGGCCGATGAGCAGGGCGGTCCAAGGGATGTCGGAGTCTTCCTTGGGGCGGATCATGTGGACCTTGCCGCCGCTGCCGTTGGGGCCGTTTTGGGCGACGGCTTCGCCGTCCACGCCGTCGTTGAGCAGCATGAAGCGCTCCCACCCGCTGGCGCCTTCCAGGTCCTGTACGGTGGCTTCGGAGTTCTGCACCTTGGTGAGGATCAGCTCTTCGGCCGGCTTTTCGGCGAGCAGGTTGAAGGCGAAGACCATGACGACCACGCCGCCGAGGACGAGGGCGACGCCCCAGACGAGATCGGTCCAGGCGCAGGCTTTCAGGCCGCCGATGAAGACGTAGACGGCGGCGAAGGCTGCGATGAGCCAGCACATGGCGGTGAGGCTGTTGATGACGGGAACGTCGTTGTAGTACTCGGAGACAAACTTGGCCCCGGAGAAGATGACGGAGGAGGTGGCGACGAAGACCATGGTCACGATGGCGGGGATGGCCATGGCGAGCCGGGCGACTCCATCGAAGCGGTACTCTAGGAATTCGGGGATGGTGTAGAGGCCGGCCTTGAGGAACTTGGGCAGGAACCAGAAAGCGACGACCACGAGGGTGAGGGCGGCCATCCACTCGTAGGAGGCAATGGCCATGCCGAGCCAATTGGCGGCCGATCCGGACATGCCGACGAACTGCTCGGTGGAGATGTTGGCGGCGATGAGGGAGAAGCCGACGAGCCACCAGGTGAGGCCGCGGCCGGCGAGGAAATAGTCGCTGGCGCTGCCGCTGCCTTCAGTGCCGGTGTCGCGGCTTTTCCAGATGCCGAGGGCGATGACGCCTACGACGGCGCCGATGAAGAGGAATACTTCGAGGAATAACATGGTTATAAGGTTTAATTTGGGTCAGTTTCAGGGTCGGGAGCTGAGAGGTGTATTGTCCGCATGTTGGTCGGTCAACCATTCGCTGAGCTCCAGCGGGCTAGGGATTGGAAACGGCTCCTTGGTTAGCTGTTACTCGTTGAATTTCAATTCGTTATTGCTCTATCCCTCTTTTAGGGGAGGGGCTAAATAGGGGCTTATGGGCTGTGGTCTCAGTCCTCTTGCGTGAGCTGTTGCCAGTAGCGTTGCGGAGCTTGGAGGAAGCTTTGGGTGAAGCTGACGTGCTCGAGCTCTTCGTAGCGGGCGCTTTCCAGTCCGCGCTCGTCGAACTTCCAGATCTCCGCGTCCGGCACGCTCAGGATGATGGGGGAGTGGCTGGCGACGATGAATTGGCAGTTTTGCTGGGCCATCTCGTGGAGGAAGAGGGCGAAGGCCAGCTGGCGTTGCGGCGAGAGGGCGGCTTCCGGCTCGTCGATGAGGTAGAGACCGCCCGGGTGGATGCGGGATTTGGCGAACTCGAGGAAGCCTTCCCCGTGGGAGAAGTCGTTCAGGTCGCGGCCGTAGCGGGCGTTGATGGCTCGCTTGTTGCCCTCCATGTAGCCGCGCACGCGAGGGTCGTCCTTGAAGCGCTCGATGTAGCCGTCGAAGGTTTCTTCCAGCTGCTTGTTGCGGCGGATGAAGTTGAAGAAGTCCTCGGCCCGCAGGAAGAATCCTTTGCCGGTGCGTCGGCTCCAGCTGAGGCGGAGTTGTAGGGCGAGGGGACGGATCTCGGCGAGGGTGGGGTCCTGGTCGAGGGAGGAGTCGCCTACGCTGATGCGTTTGGAGGCGATGGCGACCGACTCCAGCAAGCTCGATTTGCCGCTGCCGTTTTCGCCGACGAGGAACAGGATGTCAGAGTGGATCTCTCGTTCTTGCAGGCTGCCGATGAAGGGGAGGGAGAAAGGGAAGGCGGAGTCGTCGGCAGGAGTGGGGCAGTGGATACGCTTGAGGAAGGGCACGGCGGGGGAGAGTGAAGGGTGAGTAGGGAAGAGTGAAATCGATTTTTGGGCGGAGCCGGGGAAATTCGCTGGGAAGAGGGGGATGAACCTTTTGGCGATTCGCGGTTGAAACGCATGCGGTCGGCTCTAGCTTGCTCGGCACATGAATTCAAGCACTCACCCATTTCACAGCCCTGCCAAGTTGGTCGACTGGTCGACCTTGACCCCGGACCATATCGCCGCCGACATCGAAGCCGCCCTGGCTGAGGCCCAAGCCGAGATCGACGCGATCTGCGCGGTGGCGCCGGAGGACGCGACCTTCGAAAATACCTTCTTGGCCCTCGAGGCGGCGGGTGAAACCTTGTGCCGGGCCTGGGGCCGGGTGGATCATTTGACTTCGGTGAAGGACAGCGAAGCGCTGCGGGAGGCCCATCGGGCCATGCTGCCGAAGGTGACGGAGTACTCGTCCCGCATCCCGCTCAACGCCAAGCTTTGGGCGGCGCTCAAGAGCTTCGCGCAAAAGCCGGAAGCGGCGGCGCTCGAGGGCGTGCAGAAGCGTTTCTTCGAGGAGACCTTGGAGGATTTCAAGCAGGCGGGCGCGGACTTGCCGGAGGAAAAGAAAAAGCGTCTGGAAGCTCTCAACCAGGAGCTCGCGGAGAAGACCAAGAGCTTTTCCGACAACGTCTTGGATTCGACGAACGCGTACGAGCTATTGATCGACGACGAGAGTCGGCTCGCGGGTCTTCCCGATTCGGCGAAAGCGGCGGCCCGCCAGAGCGCCAAGAGCAAGGGGCATGGTACGGACGAGAAACCTGTATGGCGATTTACACTACAAGCGCCGTCCTGCATGCCGGTCCTCAAGTACGCGGATGACGCAGAGCTGCGCAAGACCATCTACCAAGAGTCGACTTCGATTGGATTCAAGGACAAGTGGGACAACAGCGACTTGATCCGGGACATCCTGAAGCTGCGCCAGGAGAAGGCGCAGTTGCTCGGCAAGAAGAACTTCGCCGACCAGGTCTTGCAGCGTCGCATGGCGAAGTCGGGCGACGATGCTTTGGCGTTCACCGATGACTTGTATCGGAAGTGCAAGGACGCGTTCGATGCGGAGTTTGACGAGCTGGAGGAATTCGTGGCTGAGCAAACGGGGCAGCCTAAGGATCGCCTCGAGCCTTGGGACGTCAGCTATTGGTCGGAGAAGCTGCGTCTCTCCAAGTACAATTTCGACGATGAGGCCTTACGCCCGTATTTTCCGATCGACGGGGTTCTTAACGGCATGTTCCGTATTGCGGAGCGTATATTCGGATTGCGGATACAGGATCACGAAGGTCCGGAGAATAGCTGGCATCCGGACGTGAAGCTCTACGACCTTTACGACGAAGGCGGGGAATTGCTGGGCTATTTCTACGCGGATTGGCATCCACGCGAGGAGAAGCGCGGCGGTGCTTGGATGAATTATTTGGATACGGGAGCGCCGCAGCCTGACGGCGGCCGCACCCCGCACGTGGGGCTGATCACCGGCAACATGACGGAGCCGGTCGACGGCAAGCCGGCCTTGCTCTTGCACTATGAAGTGGAGACGGTGTTTCACGAGTTCGGGCACCTGCTGCATCACTTGCTGGGCAAGGTCGATATCAAGTCGCTCAATGGGGTGAACGTGGCGTGGGACTTCGTGGAGCTGCCTTCGCAGATCATGGAGAACTGGTGCTGGAACCGCGAAAGCCTCAATGAATTCGCTCGCCACTACGAGACCGGCGAGCCGATCCCGCAGGATCTTTTCGACAAGATGGTGGCGGCCCGGAACTTCCAGAGCGCTTCGTTTATGATGAGGCAGCTCAGCCTTGGAAAGATGGACCTCGAGATGCACGTGCATCCGGAGCGCTACTTGGAGGGCGATTTGGATGCGACGATCCGCGAAGCGCTGGCCGGCTACCTCGCCAACTTGAAGACGACTCCCAAGAGCATGGCGCGGCGCTTCGGTCACCTGTTCTCCAGTCCGGTCGGCTACGCGGCCGGCTACTATTCCTATAAGTGGGCGGAGGTGCTGGACGCGGATGCGTTTACCCGGTTCGAGAAGGAGGGCATCTTCAACGAAGAGACCGGCCGTTCCTTCCGCGAGTGCATCCTCTCCAAGGGCAATTCCGAGGACCCGGCCAAGCTGTTTAAGGATTTCATGGGCCGCGATCCCGATCCGCAGGCTTTGCTGGTCCGCTGCGGTTTGGCGTAGGGCGACTCGGGGGCGGCAGGCCCTCTTCGCGAGGGTCGAGATAGTTTAGGGTTGTGTCGGATTCTTTTGTTAACCAACTAGTATTTTTGGTTAACAATGAGTCGTCGCACCACAGTGGAATCGCAAAAGGGCGTTCTCGATCAATGGGATAGGGAGCACTCGTGGCATCCCTTCGCCCAGATGAGCGAGTACTGCGCCCTGCCCCAGGTGCAAGTGGAGCGGGCCCAGGGCTGTTGGCTGTGGGACGTGGAGGGCAGGCGTTACTTGGACGGGAACGCCTCGATTTGGACGAACGTGCATGGGCACAACGACCCGGATTTGAATGCGGCTTTGCTGGAGCAGGCCTCCAAGGTGGCCCACTCTACCTACCTCGGCTTGAGTCATCCGGCGGGGGCGGAGTTGGGGCGGCGGCTGGTGGAGCTATCGCCGCCCGGCTTGCAGCGGGTGATGTTCAGCGACAACGGTTCGAACGCGATCGAGATCGCTTTGAAGCAGTCCTTCCAGTTCTGGCAGCTGCAGGGGGAGAGCGATCGCGTCTTGGCGGTGGGCATGGAGGACGCCTACCACGGCGATACCTTTGGGACGATGGCGGTGGGCGATTCGCCGGGCTTCCATGGGCGTTTTTCGCGGTGGTGTTTCGAGTCGCGGGTATTCGAGCGTCCGCGGGACGAGTCCGTGGCGGAAGCGCGGCGAAGTTTGCGGAGTTTGGAGGCGGTGCTCGAGGCGGAGCAAGGCAAGGTGGCCTGCGTGGTTTTGGAGCCATGGGTGCAAGGGGCGGCCGGGATGCGGCTGCAGGCGCGGGGCTTCGTGAAGTCGTTGGAGGCGCTGTGTCGCCGTTTTGGGGCGCATCTCATTCTCGACGAGGTATTCGTGGGCTTTGGGCGTATGGGCAACTTTTTCGTCTGCCGGCAGGAGGGGGTGGAGCCCGACTTTCTATGCTTGGCGAAGGGATTGTCGGCGGGGTATCTGCCGCTGGCGGCGACTTTGACGCGAGTCGAGATCTACGAAGCGTTTCTCGGGACCATGGATAGCGGGCGGGCGTTTATCCATGGGCATACCTTTACTGGAAACCCTTTGGCTGCTGCGGTGGCCTTGGCAAGTATCCAGAAATTGGAACGTTTGATCGAGTCCGGCGAACTGGAGCAGTGGATCGCCTCGTTTGGGAGGCAGGTGAGGGAGGCGTTCGAGGGGCATGCTAACGTGTCGGAGCTGCGGGTGCGCGGGATGGCGGCGGCGGTCGACCTGTGTCCAGCGGAGGGTGAAAGCGAGTGGTCGGTGAACGATCGCGTGGGGATGCAGGTTTGCGTGGCGGCTCGGTCGGAAGGGGTGCTTTTGCGGCCCTTGAGGGATAGTCTTTTGATTGTTCCTCCTTTGGTGATCTCCGAGGAGGAAATCGCGTTTCTGATCCGCGGAATTTTGTCCGCGATTGATCGAGTCATTAAAGAACGAATACGATGAGCTATACGAAGGAAGAAATCCGGGCGATCCATGATCTGCCGTTGACGACTCTGATCTATCGCGCCCAGCAGGCGCATCAAGAGCATCAGGATCCGGCGGGGGTACAGCTTTGCACGCTGAAGTCCATCAAGACGGGGGCCTGCCCGGAGGACTGCGCCTATTGTCCGCAATCGGCTCATCACGGCTCCGATTTGAAGCCGGAGCCCTTGCTGGATACGGATACGATCTTGAAGGACGCGAGAGCGGCCAAGGAAGGCGGGGCTTCGCGTTTTTGCATGGGGGCGGCGTGGCGTCGCGTGCCGCGCGGTAAGCAGTTCGACTCCTTGCTGGAAACGGTGAGCGAGGTGAGCGCGTTAGGTTTGGAGGTCTGCTGTACCTTGGGGACGATCGAGGAGGATCAGGCGACCGCCTTGAAGGATGCAGGTTGCTCGGTGTATAACCATAATATCGATACGTCGCGCGAATACTATGGGAAGATCATCACGACTCGTACCTTTGACGAGCGCTTGGACAATTTGCGGACGGTGCGGGAGGTGGGCCTGCAGGTTTGCAGCGGGGGAATTATTGGCATGGGCGAGACGAAGGAGGATCGTATCGCATTCCTGCACGAGCTGTCTAACATGGCACCTTATCCGGACTCGGTGCCGATCAACGCTTTGATTCCGTGCAAGGGGACTCCGCTGGAGGAGCAGAAGTTCGTGGATCCGATCGAGTTCGTGCGAGTGATCGCGACGGCGCGCATATTGATGCCTAAGAGCATGGTGCGGCTCTCGGCGGGTCGCGCGGAGATGAGCGAGGAGCTGCAAGCGATGTGCTTCGTGGCGGGAGCGAACAGTATTTTTCTGGGAGACAAGTTGTTGACGACCGAGAACCCGGATCGGGATGCGGATTTCAGGTTGCTGGAAAAGCTCGGGCTTCATGCCTGGGAGCCGGCGGGAGTAGAGGTCTAGCGCGAGGCTCTTGATTGTATGAGGATTTTGGTGACAGGGAGCGATACGGATGTGGGAAAGACGGAGCTTTGCCGCGTCTTGCTGGCACAGTGGAAGGCGCGGGGACGCTCTGTCTCTTACGTGAAGCCGGTGCAATGCGGGGTGGACGCCTTGGGGCGCGGGGATCGGGAGCGAGTCGGGGCGGGCGTGTGCTTGCAACATTTCGAGCGACCGATCGCTCCCTTGGCGGCCGCTCGAGCGGAAGGGAAGCGCTTGGATTGGGATGCATGGCTCGAGTCGCTGGAGGGAATTTCGGGGACCGGTGATATCGTGCTCGTGGAGGGAGCGGGGGGAATCGCGGTTCCGCTCGACGAAGCGGGTCGAGATTGGGCGGATTTTGCCCGAGCTTTTTCTGCGGACTGGGTTTTAGTGGTGGTGTCGCTCAAGTTGGGGGGAGTGAACCAGTCGCGGCTGGCGGAATCGTACGCACGTAGCCGAGGTTTGAATACGATTGTGATCTTTAGCGAATCGAAGCCTTGCGAGGAGGAGGTGGCGGCGAGCACGCTATCGGGGGCGAGGGAAAGCGGAGTACGGGTGGGCGCGGTCCTGGCTCAAGGGGCGGGGAGCTTGCGGGTTTTGGACAAGAGTTTGGAAAGGAGTTTGGGATTGTGAATTGGAAAACTCGGGTGGATCTGGCCTTGGAAGTGCGGCGTCGGGGCGGGCGCTTGCGCGAGCTTTCGGTGTCGACGGGAGAGGGAGCGAACTTTTGGGACAACGATTATCTAGGCTTGGCGACTCACCCGGAGGTGCTGGCTGCAGCGGCGAGGGCGTTGGCGCGAAGCGGGAGTTCGGCGTCGCCGTTGATCAGCGGTTATCAGCAGGAGCATGCGGAGCTGGAGGAGTGCTTGGCAGGGTTGTACGGGGATCGATCGGTACTGGTATGGAATAGTGGATACGCTGCGAATTCTGCGGTGTTGGGAGCATTGCCGGCTCGAGGGGACGTGGTCTTGGCGGATCGCTTGATACATCGCAGCATGATCGAGGGCATCTTGAGAAGCGGGGCCCGTCTGGTGCGATGGGACCACAACGATGCGGAGCATTTAGAGTCCTTGCTGAGTCGGTTCTGCGAACAGGATCGGGATGTTTTCGTGGTTTGCGAGAGCGTGTACAGCATGGATGGCGACTTGGCTCCGTTGAGGGAGATAGCGGAGCTGAAGCGGCGGTTTCCGTTCTTTTGGCTGGTCGACGAGGCGCATGCTCTGGGCTGGTACGGAGGGAGTGGCGAGGGGCTATGCGGGGAGCTGGGGGTGTTGGATGCGGTCGATTTGCTGGTGGGCACCTTGGGCAAGGCTTGGGCTGGGCTGGGAGCGTTTACGGTTTTTAGGGATGCGGTCTTGCGGGATTTTTTCGTGAACTTTGGTAGCGAGTTTATCTATTCGACTTACTTGCCTCCGGCGTGCGCGGCGGCGGCCCGGGAGGCGATTTCTGTTTCCCAAGGCATGAGGGAGGAGCTTGGAAATGCGCGGCGGCGGTCCCGATTTTTTCGAGATGCTCTTCGTCGCGAAGGTTTGGATACATGGGAGGGGGATTCGCCGATCGTGCCGATCGTGGTCGGAGAGGATCGGGTGGCGGTGGAGCTGGCTCGACGCTTGGCGTTGGCGGGGTTGCGAGTGGGCTGCGTGCGTCCGCCTACGGTGCCGGAGGGGGAGGCGCGCCTGAGGGTGTCGCTCAAGGTGAACTGGGACGAAGTATCTTTGTGGAAGGTAGCGTGCTTGATCGCGGCGACCTTAAGGGAGGTGCGTCGTGCCTAGGAGCGTGTGCTGGCTGGGAGGATGGGCGGTGCCGGCGGAGAGCTTGCGAGCGTTTGCTCAGTGGAGTTGGCCGGAGGTTTCGCATCGGATCGTATTGCCGAGAGCCGGCTGGGAGGCGGAGCTCGAGGCGGAGGACTGCGACGCGTTGGTGGCGTATTCGCTGGGGGCTCAGCTTTGGTTTTCCTGTCCGGACTTGTGGGGGCGCTTTGAGCGGGTGGTGTTGCTGGCGCCGTTTTGCGATTTTCGGAGGGAAGCGGGGCTGGGTGGAAAGGTGGGACAGGCTCAGTTGCTGTACTTGCGGCGTTGGCTGCAGCGGGATGCCTTGGGGGCGGTGCGGGACTTTTACGCGCGGGCGGATCTGCAGATGGAGGAGATGGATGCCTTGCCGTATGGGGAGGAGGACTTGCTTTGGGGAGTGGAGCGTCTGTTGGAAGGGAACGGCACGTTGGGGGCGGCTCCGTGGGAGTCGTGGGAGGCGAGAGTGGGGGGAGAGGATCGTTTGCTGGATGTGGAGGGGATTTCGAAATGGTGCCGCAGGCTGGAGGTGGTGCCCGGTCGCGGGCACGATTGGCGAGACTTGATGGAGGGATTGCGATGGTGAGGCCTTGCGAGCTGGGGTTCGGCGCCAAGGCGGAGCAGTACGACGCGCGAGCTCAAGTGCAGGCGAGGGTGGCGGGTTGGACGGCGGAGTGGCTCGATCCGGCTCTGGCGGGCCTGGATGCTCTGGAGTTCGGGGCGGGCACGGGCTTGTTTACGAGGTATGCGGCGCGGCTGCACGGAAGGCGCTTGTGGGCGACGGACGTGGCGGAGCCGATGTTGGAAGTGGGGCGTCGGGCGAGCCTTGGCTGTCGCTGGCTGGAGCAGGACGCTTGGAATCCGAGCTTGGAGGGGCCCTTTGGGGCTCTTTATACGACGAGCTTGCTGCAGTGGTGTCCGGACCCGCTGGATACGCTGAGGAAGTGGCGTGGTTTGGCGGAGGCAGGCTCCCGGCTGCTGGGAGCCGTATTCGTGGCGGGCACGATGCGGGAGTGGGAGTCTTGCGAGGGGGCGTTGGGTCAGGTCGCTTGGCGTGCGGAGGCGGATTGGCTGGTGGCTTTGGAAGGCAGTTGCTGGAGCTTGGTTCGAAGCGAGGTGGCCAGCTGGGTCGAGTATGCGGAGTCGGCTCGGGAAGCGGCTCGGAGCTGGCATGGGATCGGGGCGGTGGTTTCGGGGGGGGAGAGGCGAGTGGGGGAATTCCTTCGCTCGATGCGTCGCTACCAGCGGGAGTGGGGTGGCGGGCGTGGAGTGCCTTGCACTTGGCGGGTCTTGCGTTTCGAGGCGGAGGGACGCTGAGGGCGAAATGGGTCTCCGGGCGATGCGTGTCGCATCGTACTGTCCCAGAGCGCGACGCGGTGTCGCGCTTTATTTAGGTCATGGATTTCGCGAAAAGTTTTTCATGGATTGTAACTGCTTGGTTGGGAGCGTGTAGCATTCGGCTTGAGGGGAACGAGCATCGCATTCAGGAACTTGGAACGCTCGTTGCTATCATTGAACCCGAACACTACGAAAGAACTCAAATGTTTGCATTTCTCATTCTCATTATCCCGACCTTCATTCTCGCTTTCTGGGCGCAGAACAAGGTCCGCTCGGCTTACGGCAAGTATGTGCAGGTCCCGTCGCGGGGAAACATCACCGGTCGGGAAGCTGCGGCAGCTGTGATGCAAAAGGCTGGTATTTATGACGTGGAGATCGTGCAGGTGCGCGGCGAATTGACCGACCACTACGATCCGATCAACAAGCGCCTCGCCCTGAGCGAGCACAACTACAATGGCACGAGCCTTGCGGCGCTCGGCGTGGCGGCCCACGAAGCGGGTCACGCGGTGCAGCACAAGATCGGCTATTCGATGTTGAAGGCCCGCATGGCCATGATCCCGGTGACGAACATTGCGTCGAGCTTGATGCCGTTCGTGATGTTTGGCCCGATGATCCTTTTCGGAGCGGGCCTGGGCACGCTGTTCCTGAAGATCGGCGTCGGCTGTTACCTGGTGATGACCGCCTTCCATCTGGTGACCTTGCCGGTGGAGTTCGACGCGAGCCGTCGGGCGAAGCAGGAGCTGGTTTCCCTGGGAATTTTGGGGCAGGACGAGCTGGTTGGCGTAAATAAAACCTTGGATGCTGCAGCCTGGACGTACGTTGCTGCGTTTGTTTCATCGCTGGGCTATTTGATCTACCTGCTGATGATGCTCAGCGGTCGCCGCGACTAGGGTCGGCTGATCAGAAAAAACCAATTTGAATTTTTGCTATGCGACTCAGTCGCTTAGCAGGAGGGAAGAGAAACAGAGGAGGGAGCCGTCTCGGAAACGAGGCGGCTCTTTTGTGCTTCGGCGTCTCGAGCTCAAGCCAGCTGTTTGGCCATTGCGGCGGCTGCTTTTTCGGGGGGAGTATCGACGTCGACGAGCTTGACGCCCGGCAGGGTGGATTGGAGCTCGAAGCGGGCGGTGTAGCGATAGAGGGAGTCAGCGGTGAGGATGCTGCCGGCCAGGGCGAGGGTGGGAAAGGGCTCCGTCTGGGCGAAGTCGTGGTAGACCAGGAGGGCAAGCTTGGCGAGCTGTTCGGCTTCGATGCGGAGGATGTCGAGCGCCTTGAGGTCGCCCGCGGCGGCGAGCTCGATGACGCGGGGGGCGAGGGCGGCGATCGCTGGGCGGGAATCGGCGGCGGGCAGCAAGCGGGTGTCGATGGCCCGCTTTCCGATGGCGTATCCACTTCCTGGATCGTCGTAGGGGAAGTCGCGGCCGCTGGCGCGGTAGGTGGTGCCGTCATTGTCGCGGGCGAAGCAGGCGGATCCGGTGCCGGCGATGAGGACGATCCCGGGTTTGCCGCGGAAAGCGGCGAAGTGGGCGATGTCTAGGTCGTGGGTGAGGTGGAGCTTGGCTTTTGCGAGTTCGGGAAAGGCAGCGGTGAGGTGGTGGCGGAGCTTCTCGCGTTGCTCTTCGGTGGCCAGTCCGGCGATGCCCATGCAGAGGGAGCTGCGCTCGGTGAGGCTGACGCGAGTGGCTCTGATGGCGTCCAGGATGTTTTGGGCGGCTTGGGGGAAGCCGATGTTGTTGGGATTGCATCCGGCGGCGGAGCCGGTGCCGCGGACTTTGCCGGCTGTATCCAGGGCGATGGCGCGGGTATGGGTGCCTCCGCCGTCGACGCCGATTTGGAAGCTAGCTGGATTGGGTGAGGACATAGGAGAGGAGTGTCGAGAATGGCGTAGGAGGATAGGACTGGCGATTGGATTTTTTGCGCATCGTGGGAGCTGGTTGGAGTAGGCAGGCCCAGGGCGAATCGCGGTCTAAGGGGTTTGAGGGAAAGTCTGGCGGGCGAGTCGGAGAGTTACGTGTCTGGGCTTAGGTAGGGGGTCTTAGTCTGTACTTCTCGGCTATTTCGAGGCTTTGTGGATACGTTCGTAGGGCGGGACATTACTAATCCAACTAATAGATACGCTTATGAAAACGATACTTGGGGCATTGCTTGTTGTGGGAAGCAGCTGGACTGCTTTGGCAGAGGAAGAAGAGAAATCGCCGTTTTTCGCCGTGGGGCTGGAAGGCGGTACGACGGGGCTAGGAGCTTCGGTTTGGCTGACTGCGTCGAAGCAGTTCACGATCAATGGAGGGTTTGGTTCCTTCGATACGGACGAGGAGTACTCGACGGATGGAGTGGACTACGAGGGCAACGTTGATTTGTCCAATGGGTTCGCGACCTTGAACTGGCATCCGGGCGGGGGCAACTTTCACCTGTCGGCTGGGGTGGTCTTCACGGACAATGCGGTCCGGGTCGTGGGCAGTCCGCAAGAGGGTACGACTTACGAGTTGGATGGAACCGAGTATCCGGCATCGCTGGTGGGGACGATTACGGGAGACGTGACTTGGGAAAAGTCGACCGCGCCGTATTTTGGACTGGGGTTCTCGAAGCGCCCGCAGGGCAAGGGCTGGGGCGCTTACGTCAACGTCGGCGTGATGGAGTCGGGCTCGGCTGTCGCTCGCCTAGAGGCGACGGGAGCGATCGCGAGCCAGCCTTCCTTCCAGGAGGACTTGCGAGCGGAGGAGCAGGAGCTCAACGACGAGCTGGATGAGTTTGACTTGTATCCAGTGGTGCGCGTGGGAGTGATGTATCGGTTTTAAGGATACGGATGGTGTGCGGGAGTCGCGGGCTGGGTCGAGACGGCCCGGTCCGCTGGATTGCAGGACCTGTTGCGGCGCGCCACGGCGGTCCGGGCCCTACCTAACTTAGGTGGCGACGGGTTTGGGATCGACCCATTTGCCGTGTTCTTTGATGAGGTCGATGAGGCGATCGTCGGCCTCGGCTTGCGGGATATTGTATTTCACGCAGGTTTTGCCGACATAGAGATTGATCTTGGCGGGGGCGCCGCCGACGTATCCAAAATCCGCATCGGCCATTTCGCCGGGGCCGTTGACGATGCAGCCCATGATGGCGATTTTGACGCCTTTGAGGTGGCCGGTCTTTTCGCGGATGCGTTGGGTGGTGGTTTGCAGGTCGAAGAGGGTGCGGCCGCAGCTCGGGCAGGCGACGAATTCGGTTTTGGTGATGCGTGAGCCGGCGCCTTGCAGGACGTTGTAGGCGAGGCGGGTGGAGCGGACGAGGTCGTCGTCGGACTCGATGCTAACCATGTCGCCGATGCCGTCGCAGAGCAGTGAGCCGGTGAGGATGGAGGCGTGCAGGAGCTTGTCGAGGAAGGGCGAGGAAACGGAGGTCTTGGATTTGGCGGGCTTGGGGTTGCGGATCCAGAGGGGCGACTTGTTTTTCCAGTGCTTGAGGCGATCGGCGAGCTGTCGGTAGTAGCCAATGCGGTGGTAGGGGGCCGAAGGCGAGATGCCGGCGTGGAGGGTGATGATGCTATCGTCGGTGGGTTCCGAGAGGATGCCGTCGTCGGCGGTGGGGGAGAGGCCGATGATGGGGCGGATCTTGAACTGGGCGCAGAGGTGGACGAACTGTTTGTAGTCGTTGTAGTCGTCGTCGCCGAAGTCGCGCAGGACGGCGAGGCGCTGTTGCTGGGGAGGGAGGGCGAGGGAAACTTCGTCGAGGGGGAGTTCTGGGTTGAGCTCGACGACGATGAATTCGGCGGCGCCTTGGGTGGCCTCGCAGAGTTCGGTCAGCTTTTCGAGGTCCTGGATGGTGTTGGCCTTGAGGAGGAGGCCTTCGAGCTTGGAGTCGCCTAGGGCGGGCCGGGAGGTTTTGGCTTCGGCCGCGATGGTGACGTATTCGGAAATCGGATGCGCGACGGGAGTGATGACGGTAGGGGGCTCTTCGCTGCCGAGCTTGGCGGAGTTGCCGAGTTGGATTTCGGCGATCTCGCGGCGTTGGAAGTGGAAGGGATCGATGCTGTCGGGCTTTTGGGCGGCGGGGGACAGTTCTCGCTCGGGCCGCCATTGCTCCATGATCTTTTGGGCAAGGGCTTGGGCGACGGGGATTTCGTAAACGGGGTCTTCGGTGAGGGAGACGCGGATGGTGTCGCCGAGGCCGTCCATGAGAAGGGAGCCGATGCCAATGGCGGACTTGATGCGGCCGTCTTCGCCGTCGCCGGCTTCGGTGACTCCGAGGTGGAGGGGGTAGCTCATGCCTTCTTTGTCCATGTGCTGGACGAGGAGGCGGTAGGCTTCGATCATGACCTTGGGGTTGCTCGCCTTCATGGAGAGGATCATGTCGTAGTAGCCGTGGGACTGGGCGATGCGGAGGAACTCGAGGGCGGACTCGACCATGCCGAGGGGGGTGTCCCCGTAGCGGTTCATGATGCGGTCGGAAAGGGAGCCGTGGTTGGTGCCGATGCGCAGGGCGCGGCCCAGTTCCTTGGCGCGTTTGACGAGGGGGGAGAAGGAGTCGTAGAGGCGTTGGAGTTCGGCCTCGTATTCAGCATCTGTATACTCGAGGACGGCGAACTTCTTGTTGTCCGCGTAGTTGCCCGGGTTGACGCGAACTTTTTCGACGTGTTCGACCGCTTCCATGGCTGCGTTGGGCAGGAAGTGGATGTCGGCTACGAGGGGGATGTGCCCGAAGCCGGCGGCGGTGAAGTTGGCGCGGATGTCCTTGAGGGCGCGGGCGGCGGCTTTGTTGGGGGCGGTGACGCGGACGATTTCGCAGCCGGATTCGGCGAGGGCGATGGATTGCTTGACGGTGGCGTCGACGTCTTGGGTGAGCGTCGTCGTCATCGACTGGATACGGATGGGATTGTCGCCGCCGACTCCGACGGAGCCGACTTGGACCTCGCGGCTGAGGCGACGTTGGGTTGCGAAACGGGAGGAGCAGTAGGAGCTCATTTCTTAGCGGTGTAGGCGGTCGGTGGTTAAGCGGTGGATGGTCTGCCTGGGGCTAACTAGTTTGCGGGAGTCTTGGGGGCGTTGTCAGATTTTCCGAATACAGGGGTGATGGCTTTGGCCTTTGCTTCGGCGCTTTCGGAGGCGTCGGTGATCCAGCGGCTGACGTCAAAGAAGGTGACGTACATCATCATGCCGAAGAGCAGGATCATGAAGCTGCCTTGGAGGGAGGCGATGACGTTGGGGTTGATGGGCTTGCGGCGTAGCTTGTTGATGGTGGCGAAGGCGATGTGTCCGCCATCGAGCACGGGGATGGGCATCATGTTGAAGAAAGCGAGGCTGACGTTGATGAAGATGACGATCCAGAGGGTGTTGAGCATGTCGTACATGGCGGCGCTTTTGATGACGCGAATGATGCCGACGGGGCCGCTCATGTGGGAGATGCCGACGTCCGAGTTTCGGTGCAGGAGGGCACGCAGGTTGGTGTAGGTGGTGACGGCGACTTCCTTGAGCTGCTCGGTAGGCGTTTGGTAGAGCAGGCTGCGGTTGGTATCGAAACCGGCGATGCCGCTAAGGACGGCGGTGCGGCCGTCGGTGTCGACCACGACTTCCTCGGGAGTGATGGTGGCGGTCTTGACGGTGCCTTCCTGCTCGAAGGCGAGGGCGACAGGTTCGGTTCCTTTGGCTTTGAGGTACTCGGTGTAGAAGGCGATGCTGCGGACGGGGTGACCGTCGAGGGAGACGAGGGTGTCGCCGGGCTTGACGCCGGCTTTTTCAATGGGGGAGTTCGGGAATACGGCGCCGACCATGACGGTGAAGCCGGGGCGGAGGCCGACTTGGCGCAGCTTCATGCCTTCGGAGATGATGGGCTGGACTTGGAGGTGGACTTCTTGGCCGTCGCGTTCGACTACGAATTCGATTTGGCGGGCGCCGTCGGTGGTTTTTCCGGTGCTGAGGGCGATGGCTTGGTGGATGTCGTCCCAGTCGTGCACGGGGGATCCGTCGATGTAGCGGATGAGGTCGCCGATTTGCATGCCTGCGGCTTTGGCGGGGGCGGGGACTTCTTGGCCGGCGGCGTTGGGGAGGGTGTCGCTGAGGTAGCCGACTTCGACGGAGGCGCGGTCTTCGGAGGTGGGGCGGCCGGTGAAGAAGAGGATGGTGGCGAGCAGGAAGGCGAAGATGATGTTGAAGACGGCGCCGGCGACGGCGACGATGACTTTGTCGCGGTAGCCGATGGGGGGCATGGCGTGGGAGTCGATGGAGGAGTCGCCTTCGATGCCGCGCATGTCGGCGAGCTGGGGGAGGGCGACGTAGCCGCCGAGGGGGAGCCAGGAGAGGCGGTACTCGACGCCGCCGCGGGTCCAGGAGACGATCTTGGGGCCGAAACCGATGGAGAAGCGCTCGATGTGCAGGCCGCGCCATTTGGCGGCGAGGAAGTGTCCGAGTTCGTGGACGAAGATGGAGCCGCCGAAGAAGAGGGCGACCATGAGGAGGCCCCAGCCTTGGTTGAGTAGATCGGAAAAGTTCATTTGGACGCGGTAGATTGTTTTTTAACCACAAAAAGCGCAAAAGTCACTGAGGGTCGCAGGTGTTGCGGGAGCTTTGTGGCTGCTTTGGCTTTAGGTTCTCAAATTTTTTGGACGAAGTTGGCGGCGTTTTGCCGGGCGAGCTGGTCGTAGTGGAGGACTTCGTCGAGGGAGCTTGGTTCTACGTTTTCGATGGAATCGAGGGTTTTTTCGATGATGGCGGCGATTTCAACGAATTTTAGCTTCCCTGAGACGAAGGCTTCGACGGCGACTTCGTTCGCGGCGTTGAAGATGCCGTTGGCGACGCCGCAGGCTTCCATGGCCTGGCGGGCGAGGGCGAGGCAGGGGTAGCGTTGGAGGTCGGGGGCGTGGAAGTCGAGCTGCATGGCTTGGCTGAAGTCGAGGGGGGCGACGACGCCTGCACCGCGGTCGGGGTAGAGGAGGCAGTGCTGGATGGCGAAGGTCATGTCGGGGGGGCAGAGCTGGGCGAGGACGGAGCCGTCGACGTACTGGACCATGGAGTGCACGATGCTTTGGGGGTGGATGACGGCTTGCACTTGCTCGGCGCGCATGCCGAAGAGCCAGCGGGCTTCGATCATCTCGAGGCCTTTGTTGGCCATGGTGGCGGCGTCGATGGTGACCTTGGGGCCCATGTCCCAGTTGGGGTGCTGGAGGGCTTGCTCGAGGGTGACGTGCTTGAGTTGCTCGACGGGGAGGTCGCGGAAGGAGCCGCCGGAGGCGGTGAGGATGAGCTTGTCGACGTGCTGGGTGCTGCGCTGCGAGTCGCTGCGCTCGCTCGGCGGGTTGGGGTTGAGGCACTGGAAGATGGCGTTGTGCTCGGAGTCGACGGGGAGGATGAGGGAGCCGGACTTTTGGGCGGCTTGCATGATGAACTTGCCGGCCAGCACGAGGATTTCCTTGGAGGCGACGGCGAGGGTCTTGCCTGCCTCGATGGCGCGGAGAGCGGGCAGGAGGCCGTGGGTGCCGACCACGGCGACGAGGGTGGTGTCGGCTGCGGGGAGGGCGGCGAGCTCCTCGAGTCCGGCGAGTCCGCAGTGGAGCTGGGTGGTGACGGGGAAGGCGGTGCCGGCTTTGGCGGTGGCGTAGGCGCTTTCGTCGAAGATGCCGACATGGGGGACGCCGAATTCGTAGGCGATTTGGGCGAGCTTCTCGATGTTTTGGTTGGCGGCGATTCCGACGAGATTGAGGCGGTCGCGGTGTTTGCGGATGACTTTGAGAGTGCTCTCGCCGATGGATCCGGTGGCTCCGAGGAGGACGATGTTCATGAGGGAAATTGGAAACTTAAGATTGCAAGTTTAAGATCGGAATTTGCTCCGCCGCTGAGGGGATTTTCAATTTTCGATCTGCAATCTTCAATGGAGTGCGAGGCGCTTTACTGGAGCAGTCCGAAGAGTAGGAAGGCGGTGGGGGAGGTGAGGATGAGGGAGTCGGAGAGGTCGAAGGCTCCGCCGATGCCGGGGATGAAGCGGCCGGAGTCTTTCTCCTTGGCGGCGCGTTTCATCATGCTTTCGACGAGGTCGGAAACGATGGAAAGGGCTCCGATGGGGAGGGCGATGATCGCGGCCCACTGGGGCTTGAAGAAGTCGGGGAAGTAGTCGCCGGCGAAGTAGGCGAAGGCGAAGCCGATGCCGACGGAGGTGAGGCAGCCGCCGATGGCGCCTTCCCAGGTTTTGCCGGGGCTGGTGTTGGGGGACATCTTGTGGCGGCCGAAGGCTTTGCCGAAGAGCAGGGCCCCGACGTCGCAGAACTTGGCGGTGGCGATGAGCCAGAGGATGAGCATGAGGCCTTCGCCCATGTCGGGGGTGATGGTGAGCATGCGGGCCATGAAGGTGAGCATGAAGGGGACGTAGATGAGGCCGACGAGGGTGGAGCCGAGGGTCTCGATGCGTTCTTCGACTTCGCGGTGGACGAGGATGCGCAGGCAGATAGCGACGATGGTGACGGCGATGATGCTGGCTTGCAGGCCGGGGACGGGGTGGTCGAAGGCTTTCTCTATATAGAAGGGGCCTAGGATCATGAAGGTGCCGAGGCTGGAGCCGAGGGACTTGAAGGGGCGGCGGCCCATCTTTTCCATGAGGCCGTAGAGTTCCCACTGGGTGCCGAAGCTGATCATGGCGATGAGCCAGACGGCGGCTTCGGGGGTGTAGCTGACGGAGCCGATGATGATGGCCCAGAGGAGGATAGTGCTGAAAATGCGTTTTGCCACGTTTGGGGGTGTGGGGGTTATGCTGAAGGCTGGAGTGGGGTGGCGGCGATTTGTTCGCCGGTCTTGCCGAAGCGGCGCTCGCGGTTGCGGTAGCAGGCGAGGGCTTTCTGGAGCTGTTCCTTGCCGAAGTCGGGCCAGAGGGTTTCGGTGAAGTAGAATTCGGCGTAGGCGGATTGCATGAGCAGGAAGTTGCTGATGCGGGTTTCGCCGGAGGTGCGGATGATGAGGTCGGGGTCGGGCAGTTCCGCGGTGTAGAGGTGTTGGGAGAAGTCTTCCCAAGCGGTGGTGTCGGCGGCGACCTTCCCGGCGGCGACGGCTTGAGCGAAGGCTTTGGCGGCGTCGAGGACTTCGTTGCGCGAGGAGTAGTTGAGGGCGAGGGTGAGGTGCCAGTCGTCGAATTCCTTGGTGGCGTCGATGGCTTTTTGCAGGGCTTTGCGGGCGCTGGCGGGGAGCTCGTCGATGCGGCCGATGGCGTGGAGGCGGACCTTCTTTTTGACGAGGGTCTTGGTTTCGCGGGAGAGGAAGAGCTCGAGGAGCTCCATGAGGGCGCGGACCTCGAAGTCGGGGCGATTCCAGTTTTCGGCGGAGAAGGCGTAGAGGGTGAGGTAGCGGATGCCGAGCTCCTGGCAGGCGTCGATGATGGCGCGGGTGGCCTTGGCGCCTTCCTTGTGCCCGCGGGGACGGGAATGTCCGCGTTGCTTGGCCCAGCGGCCGTTGCCGTCCATGATGATGCCGATGTGCTGTGGATTTGGTTTTTCTGTGGATTCGCCGTTCATTCCTTAGCTGGTGGGAAGAATAGCGGCGAGGATCGAATGGGCCTTGTGCTTTGGCAAGGCGTTATTGGGCGGGGCGCGGAGGCCTGCGGATCGGCTTGGGGCGCGTTCCGGTGTAAATCGCGCCCGCTGTTGCATCTTACTAGCGGCTTGCTACGTATTTGGGGTAGTTCATTGCGCTATGAAGTCTTCGACGATTACCCTATCCGTCCTCCTTGCGGGGGCTTTGGCCTATGCTGGCTATTTGCAGTCTGAATTGAGCCGCCTGAAAGCGGCGTCTGAACTTGGCGAAGCCGAACCGCCGCAGACGGTAGCGAAAGCGGATCTCGGGGAGGAGGCGGAGCCGGACGTGGCTTTGAGCGCTGCGGCGGGTCGGACCGGGACGGTGGAAGCTCCGGTGGAAGCGGAGGGGGCTCCGCCGAGGGAGTCCCGGGAAGCGCGCCGGGCGGAGCGCTTGAAGCAGATGTTGTCGGCCTTCGAGGATCCGGAGATGCGGGTCGACATGATCGAGCGGCAGATGAATCGGGTGGACGCTCGCTACGCGGACTTTTTCAAGTCCTTGGATTTGAGTCCTGACGAATTGGATACCTTGAGGACGCTTATGGCCGAAGAGGGCGTGGTGGGCTGGGAGATGCGCATGCGGACCTTTGGGGCTGACTCGGAGGAAGCTCGGGCGGAAGCGGAGCAGGCCCGCGAGCTGCAGCGGGAGTTGATTCGGGACCAGATCGCGGCGCTTCTGGGCGAGGACAATGCGGCGGCCTTGCAGGACTATTCGGAAACCTTGCCGTATCGGGGAGAGGTGGAGTCGCTGGCTTCGAGCCTGAGCTTTACGGATTCGCCTTTGAGCGAGGGACAGAGCGAGGCTTTGGTGGTGGCGATCCGTGACGTGTCGAAGTCCTACGAATACTCGGTGGACCTTTCCGAGTTGCGCGGTCGGGAGGCGGCGAACCTGAAATCGTCCGATATCGAGACGTTTTTCAACGAGCGGGCCGAGCGCGACGAACTGGTTTTGCAGGCGGCCTCGGAGAGCTTGAACGATGCTCAATTGGCGGCCTACGCGGAGCGTCAGCTCGCGGAGCGGGAACGGGATCGGCGGCAGATGGAATTCATGCTGCAGAATCCGGGCAGCTTCGACCGGGGCGGTCCGCGAGGCGGGGGCCAACGCGGCGGCGGTCAACGGGGCGGCGGCTCGCGCTAGCTAGCGGGCAACGGCCCGGGGGCGGCGTCCCAGGTTTTGGGGCAACGCGACACTTTGAAACGAAAACAGCCGACTCCTGGAGGAGTCGGCTGTTTTTGTTGTGGGGTAAGTCCTTTGAAAGGGGAGCAGCTTAGTTCTTGCGGCGGCGGAGGGCGAGGAGTCCGGCGGTGGCGAATCCGAGCAGGGCGAGGGTCGATCCGGTGTCGGGCACGGGCATGTAGACGAGCTGGTCTTGGTGCTGGTTTTGGCCGTTGTTGCTGGTGAGGTTCATGACCTTGACGTTTTGGCCGGTGTAGTCGGACTTAACTTCGGACCAGTCGGTGGTGGAGAAGCCGAGGGTGCTGGCGGCGAGGCTGACGAGGTTTTGGGCGCTGGATCCGATGTCGCTCCAGTTGAGTTCGTCTTCGAGGAACCAGATGGCGTTTTGCAGGTTCAGGGGCGTGAAGCCGGAGGCGAAGAAGTTGCCGACTGCGTATTGCTCGTAGAGCCAGCCGGTGCCTTCGGAAATGATGTCCTTGCCGTTGACGGCTCCGTTGCGTCCGCCGGAGATGGCTCCGTCGTTGAGCACGACGTCGTAGGTGTGGCCTGGGTTGAAGTATTCGTTCTTCTCGATGCAGAAGGTGCCGAACCAGGTGCCGTCGGTGGACTTGCCGAGGGCGTAGTTGTCGAGCACGCTCTCGAAGGCTCCGCTAGGGTCGGCGCGGTAGTAGCCGATGTCGCTGCCGTTGGTGTTGCCCATCTTGATCTGGATGGCGGAGGCGCTGGCGGCGAAGGAGAGAATTGCGATAGAAGCGAGGAGTGTTTTTTTGATGCTCATGTTTGGACTTTTCCTGTTTGGGTTGAAGTCCGAGCATGCTAACAGATTCTTTACATTCGCGCTATCGGGCAGGGGGCGGATTGGCGGCTAGGGGCGAGGAGTGAGCTGGAGCGCGCCGCTCTTAGGGCGCAGCACTCATGGGGCGGTAGGCGCTTGCTATAGGCGCAGCGGCGTCCTCCGTTGCTCGCACGCGGGAGGGGAAGCCGCTTTGTTTGCGTTCAGTCGGCGAGGATTTTTTGGCCGTCGAAGACGAGCTTGCCGGCGACGAGGGTCTTTTTGACTTTGCCTTTGAGTTCGCGGCCGATCCAGGGGGAGTTGCTGGACTTGCTGAAGAATTTCTTGTTCTGCGGAGTCCACGTCTCTTCTGGGTCGAAGAGGGTGACGTCGGCGTCGGCGCCTTCGCTGAGGGTGCCTTTGTCGAGCTTGAGAATTTCGGCGGGGCGGCTGGTGAGGAGGCTGAGGGTGCCGAGCAGGGAGAGGCGTTCGCTGTGGTAGAGCTGGGCGAGGCTGACGGAGAGGGCGGTTTCGAGGCCGATGACGCCGAAGGGGGCGTAGTCGAATTCGACGTCTTTCTCGTAGTCGGTGTGGGGGGCGTGGCCGGTGGCGATGCAGTCGATGGTGCCGTCCTCGAGGGCTTCGAGGAGGGCGATGCGGTCTTCCTCCTCGCGCAGGGGCGGGTTCATCTTGAAGTTGGTGTTGAAGCTTTCCACTTCGGAGTCGGTGAGGGCGAGGTGGTGGGGGGTGACTTCGGCGGTGATGTTGATGCCGCGGGATTTGGCGCGGCGGATGATGTCGACGGCGGACTTGGAGCTGATGTGCTGCAGGTGGATATGGGCGCCGGTGTGGGTGGAGAGGCTGACGTCGCGGGCGACGATGATATCTTCGGCGGCTTTGTGAAGTCCACGTAGTCCTAGTTTCGTGGATACGAAGCCTTCGTTCATGACGCCGTCGGCGGAGAGTGAGTAGTCTTGGCAGTGGTCGATGACGGGGATGTCGAACATGTGGGCGTACTGGAGGGCGCGGCGCATGAGGCCGGCGTTTTGCACGCATTTGCCGCCGTCGGAGATGGCGACGATGCCCATGCGGGAGAGGGATCCGGTGGGGGCGAGGGCTTCGCCGGCGCGGCCGACGGTGATGGTGCCGGTGGGGAAGACGTTGACGACGCCTTCCTTGTCTACGATGTCCTTGATGAGCTGGACGGTGCCGGCGTTGTCGACGGCGGGGGAGGTATTGGGCATGCAGACGACGGAGGTGAAGCCGCCGGCGGCTGCGGCCGAGGTGCCGGAGCGGATGGTTTCCTTGTGCTTTTGGCCGGGCACGCGGAAGTGCACGTGCAGGTCTACGAGCCCGGGGCTGACGACCAGTCCGGTAGCGTCGATGGTGTCGGCCGTATCCAGGATTTCCTTACTGGGCTTGGCGGCGATTTTCCCGTCGACGATGTAGAGGTCTCCGATTTCGTCGCGCTTGTTCTTGGGGTCGATGATGCGGCCGTTTTTGATGATGGTGGCGGAAGGCATTTGGAAAGTGTGACTGTTGAGATCTAGGTCGTGAAGCGGCGGGGCGCTAGGCGATGGCGGCTTCGGCGGAGCCTCCGGAGCAGAGGTAGAGGGCGGCCATGCGGACGGCGAGGCCGTTGGTGACTTGTTCGAGGATGACGGATTGGGAGGAGTCGGCGAGGTCGGAGTCGATCTCGACGCCGCGGTTGATGGGGCCGGGGTGCATGATGATGGCGTCTTTCTTGAGCCAGGAGAAGCGGTCGGCGTTGAGGCCGAACATGCTGGTGTATTCGTTGAGAGAGGGGAAGGCGGAGGCGTTTTGGCGTTCGTGCTGTATCCGCAGGAGCATGACGGCATCCTTGTCGGCGAGGGCGGACTTGAGGTCGTGGGAGACCTTTACGCCGAGGCGCTCGAACTCGCGGGGGACGAGGGTGGAGGGGCCGACGAGGGTGACTTCGGCGCCGAGTTTGTTCAGGGCCCAGATGTTGGAGCGGGCGACGCGGGAGTAGAGGATGTCGCCGAGGATGGCGATTTTGCGGCCGCGTAGGTCTCCCCATTTTTCGCGTAGGGTGAAGCAGTCGAGCAGGGCTTGGGTGGGGTGCTCGTGGGCGCCATCGCCGGCGTTGAGGACGGGGATATCGAGGATTTTGGCGATGTATCCGGCGGAGCCGGGGGCGGAGTGGCGGATGATGATGATGTCGGCGGCGAGGGCGCGGATGTTTTCGACGGTGTCGCGCAGGGTTTCGCCTTTAGCGGTGCTGGAGGTCTTCATGTCCAGCGAGGTGACGTCGGCGGAGAGGCGCTTGGCGGCCATCTCGAAGGCGACGCGGGTGCGGGTGGAGTTTTCGAAGAAGAGGTTGACGACGTTCTTGCCGCGCAGGGCGGGGGTCTTGGCGGTTTTGCGGCCGAGGACTTTTTTGAAGGCGTCTGCGGTTTCGAAGAGGGTGTTGATCTCGCTGGCGGAGAGTTCTTCGATGGAGATGAGGTCTTTGCGGTTCCAGGACACGGGTGGAAGTGGTGAGTGGTGAGGCGTGAGTGGTGATGGAGCGAGGCGCTTAGGGTTCGATGATTTCGATCTTGGAGCTTCGCGGGTTTGCGGGGTCGAGGGTGACTTCGACCTTTTGCTCGGGGGTGGTGTCTTCGACGATGCCGGTGTAGTTGGCGGCTATGGGAAGACGGCGGTTTCCGCGGTCGACGAGGACGGCGAGCTCGACTTGGTAGGGGCGCCCGATGGTGAGGACCTCGGCGATGGCGGCTCGCACGGTGCGGCCGGAGAAGAGCACGTCGTCGACGAGGATGATGGTGGAGTCTTCGGGGTCGGTGGCCATCTGGGTGGCTTGGACGTCCTTGGTGATGGGGTGCTGGCCGATGTCGTCGCGGTGGAAGGAGATGTCGATGACGGCTTTGGGGATGGAGCTGCCGAGGCGTTGGGAGAGGGCGGTCTCGAGGAGGCTGCAGAGGGGGATGCCTCCGTTGGCGATGCCTGCGAGCACGAGGTTGTCGGGCTTGGGGTGGGCAGCTGCGATGGCGTCGGCCATGGAATCGATGGCCGCGGCTATTTCTGCGGATTCAATAGTCTTTTTGACGAGCACGCTGCCACTTAGGATAAGAGGCTTGGCGGGGTAAAGCGGGAAATGGGGGAATGTGCGGGAGAAGCTTTTCGGCGAGGCGGGCGGCGAGGCCGGGCAGGGGGCGATCGTGTTTTAGGAAGGAGGGGAGGGAGGAATCTAGCGCATGGCGCTGGCGAAGGTGCCGATGAGCTGCTCGACGTGCGAGCTGTCTTTTTGCAGGTCCTCGGGGTCGAAGGAGAGGTTGAGGAATTCGTTGTAGCCTGGGAGCTGGTCGGTTTCGGGGTCGTTGAGGTTGCGGAAGGCCATGGACCAGTCGGGGAACTCGCGTTCTTCGATGTTGCGCTTGAAGATGGTGAGGAAGCCGCGGTGGCGGGGGTCGAGCTCGATCTTCTGGAGAATGTTCCTGAGTGTGCTGCTTTCTCCTTCGAGGATTTGCAGGAAGTTGCCTGACTTGTAGAGCAGCAGTCCGGTGATGCCGAGGGCTTGGTTTTTGACGCGGCTCTTTTTCAGCAGTTCGAGGAGTTCTTCTTTGGTGAAAGGGTCTCTGGCGGAGCTGGCGTAGGCGATTTGGACGAGTGGCATGGGGCGGAAGTATGCTGGAGGCTTCGGCCTGATGGCAAGTGGAGGATTTCCGTTTCTGGGTAGTGCAGACTCAGGGGCGCTTGTTTTGTTTGGGGGCTAGGGTTGGGAGGGAGAGTTGGGGCAGCATTTTATCTTGCGCGGCGCTGTAGACCTCTCCGACGCGCGTCGCTCCATGGCGTAGGTAGAATGTTTCGGCGTGAGGGTCGGACAGCAGGAGGAGGTCTGTGATTTTGTTTTGGATACAGAGATCTTTGATCGTCGCGATGGCGCGACTGCCGTATCCATTGCCTATGTGACTTGGCAGTATCCAAAGGTGGTCGAGAAGGTCGGGACATCCTTTGACGATTGCGAAGAATCCGATGGTTTGCTTTTCCAGTCGGATGCTGCGGACGAGGTTTTTCTCGATGTAGGCCGGCTCGATGCGCAGTCCCTCTCTCCAGGAACCGAGCTGTTCGGCGGAGTAGCCCCAGTGTCCCTTGGATCGGATCGCAATTTCGCTGAGGATGGGAGCTTCGACGGGGAGGGAAGGTGTGAAGGTGAGGGGCATGATCGGAGGGGCTAGTGGTCGTTGCCGTCGTAGATCCACATGGGTTCGGTATTGCCGGCTCGCTGGAATCCCAGCTTTTGGTAGAAGGCGGTGGCTTTTCCGTCGGCGGTGAGCATGTGCATGTGGAACCCTGCGTAACGTGACAGGAGGCGGTTCATTATCTGGCGACCGATGCCTTGGCCTTGGTATTCCGGCATGACGAGGAGGTGCGGGTAGTAGACGACCAGGTGCCCATCCGAAATGGCGTTGCCAAGGCCGACCAGTTTGGGGCCGTCCCAAGCGCTAAGGACTGAGTGCGAGCCTTCGAGGGCGTTGCTCAGGGTGTCCGGGATTTTTGCGGAAGACCAATCGTTGGCGGCGTAGAGGGCTTGGACCTGATCGATGGGCAGGTACTTGTTCTGGCTGTAGCGTATGGGGGCGGTGGGCATGGTTTGTTTTGGATACAAGTTTCTCTACCTGTTCGAGGGAGCGGGGCGAGGGGAGCTTTGTGTAAGGAGGAGGTTCGAGGGGGGGCTAGAGGGGACAGCTACGTCACGTCGCGCGAAGTGGCTGATGTGTTCGAAGTTAAGGGGATTGTTGAGTTTATGTCTGCGCCAAAATAGCGCCGATTTGCTGCCGTATTTCAAGGTTACGTGACAGGAGTGTTACGCATTTTCGTAATGCGCAACGCTGGAGTGACAAGATGGTTACAGGCCCTCTTTCCCATTGAGATTTTCAGAAGCTTCGGAGTCTTTCTTGGCCTCAATCTATATTCAAAATGTTCTTAAATTCCCGTAATTCAAAGTCCGACTGGGGCCTCGCCAAACTGTTATTGGCATCAATAGCAGTGGTCCTATTCTCTAGCCAAGCTTCTGCTCAGGAATCAGCTGCTTCAGGTATTGTTTCTGGTACCGTTGTGGATGCGGAGTTCGGCGGTGGTGTGTCCGATGTTCGCGTCTCGATCATGGGATCTGCGCTCGCTGCAACGACAGATAAAGAGGGCCGATTCATTATTCTTAAGGTGCCAGTCGGTGAGCATTCTATTATTACTACAGCAAATTATTATAAACCCTCTCGCGTCGAGGAGTTGACTGTAGAAGCTGGTGGCGTTGCTCGCATTGACGTTCCAATATACGGTGACGAATCTGAAATCGTGGAACTGGACGGGTTTACCGTTAAGGCGAAGGCGTTGGAAGGTTCTAGTTTGGCGCTTCTTTCGGAGCGTCAGAGGTCGTCGTCGATTAGCGACGCGATTGGGGCGGAAAGCTTCAGCCGTCTTGGAATCGGAGATGCGGCTGAGGCGTTGGGAAAAGTTACCGGAACCTCAATCGTAGATGGGAAGTATGTCGTGGTCAGGGGTTTGTCTGATCGCTATAACAATACGACGCTCAACGGATCGACTGTTCCAAGCGCGGATCCAGACAAGCGCGCAGTACAGCTCGATCAGTTTCCTTCCGGGATTATAGAATCGATCGTTACTACCAAGACTTTTACCCCGGACAAGGCGGGGAGTTTTACGGGTGGATCTGTCAATGTTGTTACGAAGTCCATACCTCCCTCTGGTTTCCTGTCTTTCCAAGTTGGAATTGGTTATGATGAGAAAACCACTTTTGGTGACTATCTGACATACGATGGTGGCGCTGACGATTGGCTGGGGATGGATGATGGAACGCGGGCCATTCCTCAGGTAGTGTTGGAGGCTGAGTCTCTTCCTGTTTCACCATTTGGTCGTACTCCCGAAGAATTGGAGTTAATGGACGCTGCGGTTAAGGCCTTTGATTCTCAGCTGTCCCCTAAGGTCGAGACTGCGCCGCTGGACCATTCCTTTTCGGTGGCATTTGGAGACCGGTATCAATTGAAGGAAAGTGGAGACGGACCAGTATTGGGTATTATCGGGAGTTTTAACTACAGCCGTAGCTTCTCAGCTTACGATGACGGACAAATTGGTCGCTATGAAACGACAGGTACCGGAGTGGAGCTCTTTCCGAAGCATGAACTCGTTGAGGCAAAGGGTACCGATAGCGCTCAATGGGGCACTATCCTGAACGCGGCGTTGATTCTTGATGGAAATCATGAGTTTGGTGTTAAGACGATGTATAATCAAAGTGGTGAGGACGAAGCGATCTATCGCGTTGGTACGTTTCCCGAGGCGATTGCGAATGACATCTTTCGGGTAAATAATCTTCACTACACTGAGCGGTCTCTGTCTTCGAACCAAGTTTATGGAGAGCATTTGTTCGAGGCTCTGAATGATATTCGCATCGATTGGGAAGTTTCCAAGTCGAAGAGCACGCAAGATGAACCCGATTTTCGTTTGTTTTATGACGCGATACCATCGGGTGAAGGCGGCCGACCAACTGTAGGGGGTAATTTGGCTCCTGCTAGAAGGTACTGGCGTGCGCTGGAAGAAAATACTGAAGAATTGAAAGTGGACATTGTGGTGCCCTTTGGGGATCGCGGCGGGGAATTCAAGTTCGGAGTGTTAAGTTCCGATACTGAGCGAGACTTTTCGGAGCGTGGATTCCTTTACGACAACTTTCGGGCGCCTTCATACGATGGAATACCGGAAAACTATCTTCGACCTGAAGTGTTGGGGTTGAACGAAAATGGACAAATTCAACGTTTTATCAGGGAGTTTGTCGGATTCGTACCGAGCTATAGCGGAATGCAATCTATCGACGCAGTGTATGCGATGGCCGATTTCCGCACTTTGGAAAAGTGGAGGGTTATTGCCGGGGCACGACTGGAAGAGGCGGATGTCGTTGTGCAAAGCATCGGTACTAACGGTACCCCGTTGGAAAACGATGGCGACTTGAGCAATAGCGATTGGCTGCCCTCTCTACAGTTGGTTCGTGAATTTGAGAATAGCCGGAATCTCCGCTTAAGCTATTCGAGGACGCTTGCTCGTCCCAACTTTCGGGAGCTTTCGCCATTTGGAGCTTTCGACAACGTTGGCGGAGAAGTTTTTATAGGAAATCCAAATCTCGTTCGCTCGCGAATCGAGAATGTCGACCTGAGATACGAATGGTTCTTGGAAGGAGCGGATCTCGTTGCGGTCAGCCTTTTCGGCAAGAAATTGGAGAACCCAATCGAGCAGGCTTTTATCGAGGGCCAACAGACCTACGTAAACGTGGATGAGGGTGAGGTCTACGGTATCGAGCTCGAGGCTAGGAGGAGATTGGGCGCTCTCAGTAACGAGCGCAACGAAATCAGCCTCGGGGGGAATCTATCTTTTATTGAGTCTAGCGTAGATCGCTCAGAGCAGGAGCTTGCTGACAAGCGCCTTCGAGATCCGAATGTGTCAGAGCAGCGTGAACTCCAAGGACAGTCCGGCTTGATCGGTAACTTCGATATTTATTGGGAAAGGCCTGAGGAAGGAGCTGCTTTTAGTCTGGTATATAACCACACAGGAGAACGCCTCTATTCGGTTTCGCAGACGCGGTTGCCGGACGTTTATCAAGAGGCGTCTGATAGCTTGGATTTCATCTATTCTCAAAGCTTGCCCAAGGGATACAAAATGAAGCTCTCGTTGAAGAACCTTCTGGATGACGAAGACTCTCGAGTGTGGGCCGACTTCAACGAGGACTTGGTATACTCGAATGTATCCAAGGGCCGATCGATATCCCTAAGCTTTTCGAAACGATTCGAATAACTAAACCCAATCATAAAGTAATTCGCTAAATCCCTTATGAAACGTACATTATCACTACTAGCATCGATGGCTGTTGCCGCATCGATCAATGCGGCTGACATTCGTGTCGGCGCAAACATCACGGAGGATACCACTTGGACCTCGGACAACACTTATATCTTGGATGCTCAGGTATACGTCATTAACGATGCTTCGCTCACGATCGAACCAGGGACGGTCGTCAAGGGCGCGTCGTTGACGGGTGGGGCAGCGTCTCTGATTATCACGCGCGGAGCTAAGATCTTTGCCCTCGGTACTCCTTCCGACCCGATCGTTTTCACGTCTGAGCTCGATCCGATGGATGGGTCTTGGGGCCCAGAGGTAACTCAGCAATGGGGAGGTTTGATTGTTCTAGGAAACGCCCCGTTGAACTCGGTCAACTCCGGTACCAATGGTGATTTCACGGCGGATCCGCAGGTTGCGACTGTCGATAATATCGAAGGCTTGAACAATAGCGTCGATAACGACTGGACTGAATACGGCGGTCTCGATGAGGAAGATAGTTCAGGTATCATCCGCTACGTTTCCATTCGCCATGGTGGTGCCCTTCTGGGATCTAACAACGAAATTAACGGCCTCACTATGGGTGGTGTCGGAAGAGGAACGATTGTCGAATTCGTGGAAGTGTTCGCGAACAAGGACGACGGTTTCGAATGGTTCGGTGGAACGGTTGATGCTCGTTACCTTGTAGCTGCGTTTGGAAACGATGACAGCTTCGACTACGACCTCGGATGGCGCGGACGCGGTCAGTTTTGGTTCTCCATTGGTACAACGGGTGAAGTGACGGATGAAGAGCAAGACCACGCAGGCGAGCACGACGGCTTCAAGGATACGCTCGTAGCCGGCGCGGACCGTGGAATGGGCACCATCTACAATGCGACGTACATCGGCGCTGGCGCGACCCAGAATGAAGGCGCTTTCGAGATCTCCGACGACGCCGGCGTTCGCTACTACAATTCCATTTTCATGGATTTCGGCGGCCACGGTATGGAGGTCAAGGGCGATGCATTGGCAGGTCTAACAGACGTGGAAGACGGAGTTACTCGTGTCGATTTCCAGAACAATATTTGGTTCAATCTTGGTGACGGCACAGCTGCTGATCTCGCTGTCGTCTTCGATGGCGACAATGTCGATGCAACTGCATCGGCCAACGTGGTTTCGTTTCTCACGACAGATAAGAACAATACTATCGAGGATCCTATGTTGATGGGTGTTAGCCGCACGGCTGACATGGGTCTGGATCCACGTCCGATGGCGGGAAGCCCTGCCTTCTCGAATGCGACGGTGAATCCTCCTGCGGACGGTTGGTATCAAGATGTTGATTACCAGGGTGCGTTCGGCTCTAGGAATTGGATGATGGGTTGGACGAAACTCAGCCAAGATGGATACCTTGCGGCTCTAAACGGAGCCTCCGTCGGTGGGCCGTCTGCTATCTCTAGTGTTCTGACTACGCCAGTGGGTGGAGTCGCTCGTAGTGGCTTCGTGGTTGGCGGAGATGTTCCTCAGCTCTTCGTTATCCGAGCAAAGGGGCCGAAGCTTGTCGATGACGGCATCGCTGCGGGTGAGGTTTTGGCTGATCCGCAGATGCGAATCGTCGACCGCGTCGTTGGGGTTGATGTCGTGAACGTAACGGGTTGGTTGGATGTCAAAGATGCTGCCGATGCGATCGGCGCCTATTTGGGCCTCGCGACTCTTGGAGCGTCTGAGGGGCGTCCAACTGAAGACGCTACTTCAGCTGTAGCAATCGTGAGTCTTTCACCTGGCGTCTATTCTGCGGTTGTGTCCGGTGAAGACAACGGTGGCGGAACAGTGCAGGTCGAAATTTACTCTGCGGACCTATAGGTTCGTTTGAATTTCAAAGCCACTATGTCGGCTTTGTGATTACGGGGACCAGCCCTCTTGGCGGAGGGCTGGTTTTGCGTTTGCAACTACCTTTTCTCTATGGAAAAGCCACTTAGACTCTTGCTTTTGGTTATTATTTGCCAGTTTCGCTGGGAAGCTGTACGGGGAAGTGAAGACGCTACCGTTGGTGAAGTGATGTCCAATGAATGCAGTCTTGAGTTCGTAGGGCTGATGGTTTTGGGAGATCGCTCCCTCGTTTCTCTGCGCGAGCCTGCGGAAGGCTCTACGTTTTGGATAGAGTTGGGCAAAAGCAAATACGGTATTGCTGTCGAAGAGGTTGGAGGCGAAGGCGAGTGGGTTCGAGTCTCCACTGCGGGAGGTTCGGGCGTGATCGATTTTGCAAAGCCGAAAATCATAGATCCTTTGACTTTGAAGAGGATGAACACGCTGAGCGGCGTCTCTAAAATGAGCGTCCAAGATTTGATTAAGGAAGAGCAGCGAGCGGATCGTGTCGAAATGGACCTCTTGGTCAATTATCTGAAGAGGCGGGAGCGCCGGTGAGAAACGGATCGCGAGGTCGATGAGTTTTGGCCGATGGTAGGCTATTGAACTGCTAGCCGCAAGCGACCGTCCAAATTGTCGACGCTCTTAGCTTGATTTTTTGGGTGATTCATATCAACAAATCCGAATACGTTGATGGGAGGTGCTCGTTTCGCCTTCTGGAACTTTCGAAAAACCGTACGTACAATCATGCCAAAAAACTTCGTATTCTCCTCTGAGTCCGTTGCCGAGGGTCACCCCGACAAGGTCTCCGACTACATTTCTGACAGCGTTTTGGACGCTTGCCTCGAGCAGGACCCAAGCAGCCGTGTCGCCTGCGAGACTCTAGTGAAGAGCAACCAGGTCGTGCTGGCCGGCGAAATCACGACCCAGGCCAAGCTCAACTACGAGGAGATCGTGCGTTCGGCTATCCGCGAAATTGGCTACGTGAACGACGACGACGTTTTCCACGCGGACCAGGTTTTCATCACCAACAACCTAACGAGCCAGTCTCCGGACATCGCTCAGGGCGTGGACGCGAAGAAGGCCAAGGGCAAGGACACGGCGGAGCAGGGCGCCGGCGACCAGGGCATCATGTTCGGCTTCGCCTGCGACGAGACTCCTGAGCTCATGCCGGCTGCTCTCATGTTCTCCCACCGCATCGGCCGCGAGATCGCTCGCGTTCGCCATGGCGGGCGTCAGGCCAAGTGGCTTCGCCCCGACTGCAAGTCGCAGGTTTCGGTCCGTTACGAGGACGGCAAGATTGCGGAGATCACCGCTGTGGTTATCTCGACGCAGCACTCCGCGGACGTTTCGAAGAAGACCATCCAGGACTTCATGATCAACAAGGTCATCAAGAAGTGCCTGCCCAAGAAGCTGCTCACCAAGAACACTCAGTATCTCATCAACCCAACCGGTCGCTTCGTGATCGGCGGACCGCAGGGCGACGCTGGCTTGACCGGCCGTAAGATTATTGTGGATACCTACGGGGGAGCAGGCCGTCACGGCGGTGGCGCTTTCTCGGGCAAGGATCCGTCCAAGGTCGACCGTTCCGCGGCGTACATGTGCCGTTGGGTCGCCAAGAACATCGTCGCTGCTGGGCTCGCGTCCAAGGCTGAACTGCAGGTCGCTTATGCGATCGGCTATCCCGAGCCCGTGAGCGTGACGGTTGAAACCTTCGGCACGAGCTCCGTTTCCGAAGAGGCGATCGAGGCGGCGGTTTCGGAAGTTTTCAGCTTCAAGCCGGCCAACATCGTCAAGCAGCTCAACTTGCTGCGCCCGATCTACCGCGGCACGACCAACTACGGTCACTTCGGCAAGGACGACCTGCCTTGGGAGCAGACCGACAAGGTCGCTGCCCTCAAGAAGGCGATTAAGAAGTTTCAATAATAAGAGGAGGAATAATTAGTATGAGCACGACAACGACAGAAACGCTTCCCTACAAGGTAGCAGCCAGGACTCCCGAGGAGTTTGAGCAACAGGCCGAATTTGGCCGTAAGGAAATCACCATCGCGGAAGCGGAGATGCCCGGCCTGATGGGCGTCCGCGCGAAGTACGCTGCGGAAAAGCCGCTCAAGGGAGTTCGCATCATGGGCTCCTTGCACATGACCATCCAGACTGCGGTCCTCATCGAGACTCTCGTCGAGCTCGGCGCGGATGTGCGCTGGGTCTCGTGCAACATCTTCTCGACTCAGGACCATGCTGCGGCGGCGATCGCGGCGGCGGGCGTGCCGGTTTTCGCCTGGAAGGGCGAGACCCTCGAGGAATACTGGTGGTGCACGGACCAGGCTCTCAAGTTCCCTGGCGGCCTCGGGCCTCAGCTCATCGTCGACGACGGTGGCGACGCAACCCTGCTCATCCACAAGGGCTATGAGTTCGAGAATGGTAGTGATTGGGTGAATACGCCAGCAGGTTCCGAGGAAGAGCAGGTTATCAAGAACCTTCTCAAGAAGACCCATGCGGAAAACCCGACCCGTTGGCACGACGTGGTCAAGGAGTGGAAGGGCGTTTCGGAAGAGACCACCACTGGCGTGCACCGTCTCTACCACATGGAGAAGGCGGGACAGCTTTTGGTCCCTGCCATCAACGTGAACGACTCCGTCACCAAGTCGAAGTTCGACAACCTCTACGGTTGCCGCGAATCCCTCATCGACGGCATCAAGCGCGCGACGGACGTCATGACTGGCGGCAAGGTGGCAGTGGTTTGTGGATACGGCGATGTGGGCAAGGGCTGCGCCCAAGCTCTCGTGGGCATGGGAGCTCGCGTCATCGTGACCGAGATCGACCCGATCTGCGCCCTGCAGGCTGCGATGGAAGGCTTCGAGGTAACGACTGTCGAGGACACGCTCGGCCGCGCGGACATCTACGTGACTACCACGGGTAACAAGGACATCATCACCATCGATCATATGAAGGCGATGAAGGACCAGGCGATCGTTTGTAACATCGGCCACTTCGACAACGAGATCCAGGTCGACAAGCTGGTTAACTTCCCCGGCGTCAAGCACCTCAACATCAAGCCGCAGGTCGACCAGTATACCTTCCCGGATGGCAACTCCATCTTCTTGCTCGCGGAAGGCCGCCTCGTGAACCTCGGCTGCGCGACCGGACACCCCTCCTTCGTCATGTCGAATTCCTTCGCCAACCAGACGCTCGCCCAGATCGACCTCTGGAAGAAGAAGGACGAGTACAAGGTGGGCGTCTACCGTCTCGCCCAGGAGCTCGACGAGGAAGTCGCTCGTTTGCACCTGGAGAAGATCGGGGTCAAGCTGACCACGCTTACCAAGGACCAGGCTGACTATATCGGCGTGGACCAAGCTGGCCCGTATAAGCCAAGCCACTACCGCTACTAGCTCATCCTTTTCTAGCTATTTTCAGCCCCGTCCGCGCCTCGCGGTCGGGGCTTTTTTGCGTTCACGAAATGGGGCGGGGGGAGCTCGAGTCTTTGGTTGGAGCGAAACACCCTATCCTGGTGGCACTAGGCCGCTTGCGACGCGCCCATCCGATTCGGAACTCGGATTTTCATTAGTCGAGCCATGGATTGACAGGGAATGCCGGGCCCGTTCATTGAATGCGTGTCTATGTCGTTTGTATCCCTTTCTGCCCTCATTTCCCCTCGGGCGAGATCCTCTTTCGTTCCTGTTTTGGTGGGGTCGATTCTATTTTGTTTGCAAGGTTGCAGCTCGAACAAGCAGGAAAACCATGAGTGGGTTTTGCAGTCCCACGCTCCGGAAAGCAGCTTAGATTTCCAAGAGCTGCAGAAGATGGCGGAGCAGGTGCGGCTGATGTCGGGCGGGCGGCTTTTGATTCGTCCTGTTCCCGGAGGAGCGCTCGCGTCGGGTCCTGACATATATACAGCGGTCTCGGAGCGACGGGTGGAGATGGGAAATGGGTGGCCTAACTGGTGGTCCGGCAGACATCCGTCGTGGTCGGTCATGAACTCGGGGCCTTTCGATTTCATGAACCTCGACGCGTCGATGATGTTTTTTCTCGCGGGCGAGGGCACGGAGTTGGCCAACGAGCTGGCGGCTCCGGATGGCGTCATCTGGAGGGCGGCGTGGTGGTCGGGCATGGAGTTCGGTTTGCTCTCCAAGGACCCGATTGCGGGCTTGGACGACTTGAAGAACAAGAAGGTGCGCATCGGGCCGGGCTTGCCCGGCGAGGTGTTCGCGGCGGCTTCGGGCGCCTATACCATTCCGTTGGTGCCGGAGGAGATGAGGCCTGCTCTCGAGCAGGGCTTGATCGACGCGGTGGAGTGGACCACGGCCAGGGGCGTGCTCGAGCTCGATTTGCACGACGTCAGTCCGCACGCGATCGTACCAGCGATTTGGCAGCCAGCCGTCGTGTCTGACTTCTTGATCAACGAAGCGGCCTACGAGGAGCTAGGGGAGGACTTGAAGGCTATCTTGGAATCGGCAATGAAGGCCTACGCCCTGACGACGACCATGAGCTCCAAGCTGGCGGATTTCGAGGCCATGGAGGAGCTGCAAAGCGCGAAGGTGAGCTTTCGTCGCTGGAGCGAGGAGGATATCGAGCGCTGGCGGGTCGCGAACGAAGCCATCCTCGACGGGTATCGGGCTCGGGACGCCTATACCGAAAAGCTGATTTCGAAGAAACAGGCCTTCAAGGATCGCTACAATCGTTACTACGAATACTTTGGACCTTACGATTGATGCCCCATTCGAACATCTTTTCTAGCGGATCGGGATGAAGAAGGTTGCGGAACACAAGTCTGTAACGCTGTTTTGGATACTTGTCCTAACGGTCTTTATCCTGATGTCCGGATTTACGGCGATTCGTTTCACGGTGACGAAACGAGGTCTCGACGACGCTCTCGAACGCAGGGCGGAGAACGTAGCCTTGAGGATTGTCGATGCGATCTCGCCTACGATTTGGGATATCTATCGGAAGTCGGAGCATCGGGAGTATTCGAAGGAGGTTTCTTCCGCGGTCTTGGACGCTGAATTTCGCGATTCCTTCGTGCTCGGCGTTGTTGTGTATGGGAATTTTGGACACGTTCACATGGCTCGCTTTAGAGGGGAAGGTGGATTGCTGGACTACGACCAGGCCTTGGAGCGGAAGATCCGCGAGGAAGCGGACTTGACCTTTTACGAGCCTATCAAGAACGGTCCGATGACGATCGGAAACGTGCGGGTTTACCTGAGCTCCCTAGAAAATCGGAACCTGATCGAGAAGACCTTGATCGTCGATGTGGCTGAGGCGTTGGCGGTGTCGGTGCTGATCGTGGTGTGCCTCTTTTTTATCCTGCGCAAGGCGTTGATCGCTCCCATGCGGAAGTTGGGCATAGCGAGCCATGTGATCGACTCGCTCCGGGAGGCGGTCGTGGTAACGGATGGCGAAGGGCGGGTGGTCGACGCTAATCCGTACTTTTGCAGGCTGGTCGGCAAGGACAAGAGCGAGCTTCTCGGGTCGGCTCTTGGACTGGGCGTGGAATGTAGTGAGGGCGTGGATACATTGATTGAAATTTGGAAGGGAGCCGCGGCGGAACGCGTTTGGACGGGAGAGGCTCGTATCTCTTGGGCGGACGGGCAGCGCATGGACGTCTACGCAAACGTATCGCCGGTCGTGTTCGACGGCGACGTTTCGGACTATACGGTTACGGTCCTGCAGGGGATCGAGGAGTTGAAGCAGGCGGAGGAAGCGCTGAAGCTGCGCAATCGGGAGCTGGAGTTGGCGAAGGATCGGGCGGAGGCTTCCAGCCGAGCCAAGGACGAGTTTTTGTCGATTATGAGCCATGAGCTGAGGACTCCTTTGAATCCGATCATCGGCTTTGGAAGCATGATAAACGACGAGCTGGAGGATCCTGAGCAGTTGGAGCAGATGGGAGTGGTGCTCAATTCGGCGACTCACCTGTTGCGCCTGATCGAATCGGTTCTCGAGTATACTAAACTTGAGCGTGATCCGTCGCAGTGCGAGGTCACTGTATTCGATTATAAGGCGTCCTGCGAAACGCTGCTGAATTCGGTCCGCACCGAGGCGGAGAGCAAGTCTCTGGGCTTGTCGTTCGCCCATCATTATTCGAGCGAACTGGAAGCGGGGGAGGGATGTTTCGAGATCGTGTGCGACAAGGCTAAGTTTGAGCAGGTCGTGCATAATTCCTTGGTCAATGCGATCAAGTTCACGAGCGCTGGAAGTGTATCCATTGAAACGCTACTGTCGCCCGGTCTGCTGCGCGTGTCGGTTCGGGACACGGGGCTCGGGATTGGGGGTGACGATTTGGAGCGAATCTTCCAGGCCTTTACTCAAGTGGATTCCTCGCTGCGTCGAAAGCACCAGGGAATCGGCCTCGGTCTTGCCATCTGCCGCAAGCTGGCGGTGGCGATGGGAGGCGAGGTCGGCTGCGAGAGCGAGCTCGGCAAGGGGAGCGTCTTTTGGCTGGAGATTCCGGTAGACGTCGAACGGAGCGGTTCGACGCAAGCTCCTCGCTAGGGCTTCCGGAGGACACGCTTTTGCCTGTTCGGGGCGCATATCAAGCATCGAAAAGGAGTGGCGTCGACTGAGGAACTTACCTGCTGCAACTGCTAGGGAGCTTGCCTGCCGGTTCGCTAAATTCGTTTCAAAGCGAATGCCTGTCTCCGATCCGAGCTTAGGCTCAGGCCTTCACTAGGCGATACACCTAGCTGTGTGTAATTAACCCCAGATGTTTAGGTGCTTATGAAGAGTTTATCGAGTTCTAGTTGTGTCGCGCGTGGCGCTGTCATGTTTGCTTCGGCTTTCGCAGGTTTCCTGGTGAGCGCGGAGCCATCGCCTTCCGTGGAAGAAGCGAAAGCGCTGTTCAGTACTCCCGATGTGGATACGATCGAATATCCCGACTGGGAACCGCCCAGCGCGGAAGTCGTCGAACTGGGCCGTCGCCTCTTTTTCGACGAGAAGCTTTCCGTCAACGAGACCCAGTCCTGCGCGACTTGCCATAATCCGGACCATGGCTTTAGCGACGGCTTGAAGTTCAGCATTGGAGCGATGGGAAATCCGGTAGGCCGGAACACGCCTCACCTGTATAACCTCGCTTGGAACGACACCTTTTTCTGGGATGGGCGAAGCCATTCCTTGGAGGACCAAGCGCTGGGCCCGATCAAGGCCGAGGGCGAGATGAACATGCCGATCGACCTGCTGGTGGAACGCTTGTCGGAGGACGAGAGCTACCGGCACGATTTCGAGTCAGCCTACGGCGAGCCCAGCATTACGCCTGACCGAATCGCTACCTCCATCGCTTCTTTCGAGAGAACCATCGTGGTGGACGATACGCCATTCGATCGATACTTGGCGGGAGATGATCGGGCCATCAGCCCGGCCGCGGTGCGTGGGATGCAGCTGTACGCGGGCAAGGCTCTTTGTATCGACTGCCATGACGGAGCGAACTTTACTGACAACAGTTTTCATAATATTGGAGTGGAGCCGCACGACAGTGGACGAGGAGCGGTCGTGGGCGATGACAGTTTGAAGGGCGCGTTTAAGGTGCCCGGTCTGCGCAATATTCTATATTCGGCCCCCTATATGCACGATGGCTCCTTGGGGACTTTGGAGAAGGTCGTGCGTTTCTATAACGTCGGCGGTCATCTCAGCCAGGAGGAAGGTTCGTCTATTCAGCCGCTTAATTTGACGGAAGGGGAAATTCGGGATTTAGTAGCCTTCCTTGGCGCTCTCAACCAACCGCTCAACATTGCGCGTCCCGCAGAGGTTCGTGCGACTAGCGAAGGCTTGGCGCGTTCAGAGTAGCCTTAGGGAAAGTCAGTTTTGATTCAGTTATGTGTTTATATAAATCTATCCTACTTACGATTCTATCAACAAGCGCCCTCGCAGCATCCCTTTCGGCTGGCACTGTGGAAGGCGTATTGACGTTTGAAAAGCGCAACCCCTACGTCGGCTTAGCGTACTTCAGCGACGCTAACGACGGCGGTCCGGACGTTTGCGGAACGCTGGACCAGAAGGACAAGGCCTTCTCGAAGCTGCTGGTAGTTGGAAAGGAAGGTTGCGAGATCAAGTTCCACAACTCTGACGATACCGACCACAACATTTTCGCCAACGACCTTGAGAGCGGCGTCAATTTCGACGTTGGCCTCATTCCGCCGGGTGGCGACTCGAGCACCGTTGTGAACTGGAACGCGGGCCGCTTGGTGCGCGTCGGTTGCAAGATCCATCCCAAGATGGTGAGCTATATCGCGAACCTGCCGACCAGCCGCTATGCGATCGTAGAGTTCGAGGAAGGGCAGTTGGAAACGCGCTTCGCGGTGGCCGACGTGGATGACAGTTCGGTGGCCTTCGAGTTGGTGCTGCAGCCCTTGGATCGCATCTCGGTATCCATCGCCTCTGGCGAAACGAAGACCGTCGATGTTACTTACAAGGGCAAGGTATTCGGCACGCTTACGCTGACTCGCTAGTGTATCCAACGATCAAGGACATTAACCGATCCCTATGTCTAAAGGAAAGCTAACGCTCTTCGCGCTTCCCATCGCCAGTTTCTCGATTTGGCTATGGGGAGGAACTCCTGAGGAGCTTGCTCCGAAAGGCGACCAGCAGGTGCCGTTTACGACGCCGAGCGACTTCGTTCTGCCCGCTTCGATCGAAGGGATCCCGTTGGACTACAGGGATTCGTGGGCTCGCATCACCGGTTTCGAATTTTCCGGCCTCCATTGGAACCACTTCGTGGTGGTTTACGTGAACAAGGGCGCCGATATCTACAACGAAAACTATTTCGAGTACGTGAATACGTTCGTGGAAGACGATTGGGGCGCGGAGGAGTCGGAGGACGAGGACGCGGAGTTTAAAGCCTACGAACAAGGGACGATTTTCCTGAAGGAGCATTATACGGCCAACGGTGGCAAGCCAACGGATACCAGTTTCGTGACCCTGATGGAGAAGAAGGAGCCCGGCTACGATCCGGAGTTTGGAGACTGGCGATACGTTTGGATCGATGGGCGCAGCGGCGAGATCTTGCAGGACGGAAACAGTAAGAACGAGGTGCTCAACAAGAGCTGCATCGAATGCCATGCCAATATGGCGGATCGAGACTTTGTCTTCGCCACGGCGTCGCGGGCAGGGCACTAGGCCCTCTCCTTGCGGTAGCTTTCCAAGCACCGGCAATTTCCGGTAACTTTGTTTTGGCGCCGCAGCGTGGGCGATTAGGGTCTCCCTTTTGAGACCTTTTTCGTTTTATGCCCAAGCCGCCGTTACCTGAGTTGTCCCGTTTCCATCCCTTGGTTGGGCGTTGGTTTTCCGAGCGTTTGGGAAAGCCGACGGAAATCCAAGCGAAGGCCTGGGAGCTCATCGCTGCGGGCGAGCATTGCTTGATCTCGGCCGCAACCGGGAGCGGCAAGACTTTGGCGTCATTCCTGTGGGCCATCAGCCAGCTGGCCGCGGGCGAATGGGAGCTCGGCCAAACGCGGGTGCTATACGTTTCGCCCTTAAAGGCTCTCAATAACGACATCCGGCGCAACCTGCTGGGGCCGCTGGAGGAGCTCAAGGAGCGCTTCGAAAGGGAGGGCGTTGCGTGGCCGGATATTCGGGTGATGACGCGTAGCGGGGATACGGAGCAGAGCGACCGGCGCAAGATGCTGCGGCATCCGCCGGAAATCTTGATCACGACCCCGGAGAGCCTGAACCTGCTGCTTACCTCGAAGGATGGGCAACGCTCCTTGCTGGGCGTGCAGTCGGTGATCATCGACGAGGTGCACTCGGTGGTTGGGAGCAAGCGTGGCGTTTACTTGATGACGGCGATCGAGCGCCTGGCTCATCTGAACGGCGAGTTTCAGCGGATCGCGTTGTCGGCCACGGTGCGGCCCATGGAGCGAGTGGCGTCTTACATGGGTGGATACGTCGACGGCAAGGCGCGTTCAGTGACGTTGGCCGAATCGGCGGCGAAGAAGACGTATGAGATCTCAGTGCGCTTCCCGGCGGAGGCGAAAGAGCAGGCAGAGGACGACGACTTCTGGCACCCGATCGTGCAAGACTTGAAGGCGTTGGTTTCGGAAAACGAATCGACTTTGATTTTCGTGAACAGCCGCAAGCTTTGCGAAAAGCTGGCCTATAAGATCAATCGCGAGGAGCCGGTCCCGATCGCGTATTCGCATCACGGATCGCTTTCGAAGGAATTTCGCTTTGCGGTGGAGCAGCGTTTGAAGCAGGGGGAGCTCAAGGCGATCGTCGCGACCAACTCGCTGGAAATGGGCATCGACGTTGGGGCTTTGGACTGCGTGGTGATGGTGCAGTGTCCGGGGCAGATCTCTTCGGCGGTGCAAAAGGTGGGGCGTGCGGGGCATCAGGTCGGCGCCACCAGTAAGGCGGTGGTCTTTCCGTCGCACTCCCGCGATTTCCTGGAAGCCGCTGTATTGTCGGAGTCCATACAGGAGCGAGCGATCGAGGCGGTGCGTCCAGTGGAGGCGCCTTTGGACGTGCTGGCTCAAGTTTTAGTTTCTATCTTGGGGGCGGGGCCTTGGGATATCGACGAGCTGTATGCGTTGGTGCGGCGGGCGTATCCCTATCGAAACCTGTCGCGGGAGCTTTTCGATCTGGTTTTGAACATGCAGGCGGGGCGCTATGCGGGGAGTCGCTTGCGGGAGCTGAAAGCGCGGGTGTCGCTCGACCGGACGGCGAATACGGCAACGCTGCGCAAGGGCGCCTTGATGGCCTTCTATTTCTCCGGCGGAGTGATTCCCGATCGCGGGTACTTCCATTTGCGGCATAGCGGTACGGGAGGACGGATCGGCGAGCTCGACGAGGAGTTTGTTTGGGAACGGACCATAGGCGATGTATTCACGCTAGGAGTACAGAGTTGGCGGATCGACCAGATCACGCATAACGACGTTTTGGTGTCGCCCGCTGCGGGTGGGGAGGTGGCTCCGCCGTTTTGGAGGGCGGAAACCTTCGATCGGGATTTCCATTTCTCTAATCGGATCGGAACCTTTCTGGAGTGG
The DNA here is from genome assembly GCF_031127875.1 of Pelagicoccus sp. SDUM812005. Classification (GTDB taxonomy): domain Bacteria; phylum Verrucomicrobiota; class Verrucomicrobiia; order Opitutales; family Opitutaceae; genus Pelagicoccus. Next base: position 122,733 of record NZ_JARXIA010000018.1, read on the forward strand.
GCGAACGAGCGCTGCGGCGATTCGGACTTCCTGGGGGAGCTGCAATCGCGCTTCAAGATGGATGCGGTGGCAGCGAAGGCCTTGCTCGATTTTCTGGAACGTCAACGTTTGGTGACGGGGAAGGATCTTCCGCATCGCCACCACATCTTGGCGGAAGTCATCGACGCGGCGCCGGGAGGAGCTCCGGGGCAACAGTTGGTGCTGCATACGCATTGGGGCGGCCGAGTGAATCGTCCTTTCGCATTGGCCTTGGATGCGGCGTGGAACGAAACCTTTGGGCATCGCACGGAGGTGTACGTGAACAACGACTGCGTGGTGGTGATGCTCTCGGACGAGATTTCCGTGGAGGATGTGATCGGGCTGGTGGGTCCACAAAATGTGGATACATGGTTGCGGCAGCGTCTGGAGGGATCCGGTTTCTTCGGGGCTCGTTTTCGGGAGGCGGCCGGAACGTCGCTGCTGGTGACGCGCAGCAAGGCGGGGCAGCGGCTGCCGCTTTGGTTGAGCCGCATGCGGGCGAAGAAGCTTTTCGAGTCGGTGCAGCGCTACGACGATTTTCCGCTCTTGCTGGAAGCCTGGCGGACTTGCTTGAAGGACGAGTTCGACATGGATTCGCTGCGGGAGGTGCTGGGCGAGCTGGAGCAGGGCGATATCGCGGTGTCGGTGACGCGTGGCAGCAAGGCGAGCCCCTTTGCCTCGAGCGTGGCCTGGCGGCAGATAAACGAGGAGTACATGTACGCCACGGATAATCCCAACGCGACGGGAGAGTCCAGGCTGCGCGATGACTTGGTGCGTTCGGTGGCCTTCGATGCGGAGAATCGTCCGCAGGTGGATACGGCCTTGGTGCGGGAGTTTGAAGAGAAGCGTCAGCGCTTGGCGGAAGGTTACGCGCCGAGCGATGCCTTGGAGTTGAAGGAGTGGTTGCGGGATCGCATCGCCATTGTTTCGCTGGAATGGGAGCGTTTGCAAGCCGGTGTAGAGGTAGAGGAGACAGTGGACGTGGCGGAACACGGGGGCTGGATTTGCCTGCCGGAAGAGGAGGCGCGAATGAAACGGCTCTTTTGCGAGGAGCCCGATTCGGATCTGCTTTGTGAATTCCTGTCCTACTATGGTCCTGTATCGATTGAAAGACTACAGGGATGGTTAGGTTGCGGGGCGGTGGCTCTAAAGGTAGCCCTCGACGCCCTGGAGGACGAGCGACGTTTGATTTCCGGTTTTCTGCGGGAAGGGGAGGAAAGCTTGCAGGTTTGCGAGGCGGAGAATTTCGAAATTTTGCTGCGCATGAAGCGAGCCCGAGGGCGGGCGGCTTTCGTTCCCTTGCCCGTGGAGAAGCTGCCGCTTTTTCTAGCGACTTGGCAAGGCTTGGCGAGAAAGGACGATCGGGCAGACGCCTTGAGGGAGTGCTTGGATCGCTTGCTCGGTTGGACGGCTCGCGTCGAAGATTGGGACGGCGCTTTGCTGAAGTCGCGCGTGGATGGATACAATCCGTCCCAGTTGGATGCGGTTTTGCTTGAGGATGGTTCGATTTGGTACGGCGCGGGCGAGGGGAAAGCAGGCTTCTGCTTGCCGGAAGATTGGGACTTGTTGAGCGCGGGTTTAGTCGAAGGCGAGCTGTCCGCGACGCAGGAGTCGGTGCTCGGCTTGCTGGAGTCGGGCGGCCGCTTTGGCTTTACCCAGCTGCTCGACCAGGTCGGTTGCGGGGCGGCAGAGCTGGAGGAGGCCTTGTGGGACTTGGTGTGGCGCGGCTTGCTTTCCAACGACGCCTTTGCCGCGGCGAGGAAGGGCGCGGCGGGGAAGTTTCAGCTTTGCGCTACGGGCGCGAGGCAGGAGCAGAGTCCACGGGCGATCCGTATGGGGCGGCGGTCGCGGGTGGCGAGGCCGGTCGCGTATCCGGGAAGCTGGTACCGACTGCCGGAGTCCGGTGGGGACTTGGATGCGGTCGAGAAGCTCGACTTTGAGAAGGAGCGGGCTCGAGTGGTCCTGGATCGCTACGGGGTGGTTTTTCGGGAGTTGTTGGCGAGGGAAGGCGAGGGCTTTCGTTGGAAGGACGTCTTTCGGGCTTTGCGTCTCTTGGAGCTTTCGGGGGAGATTGTCGGAGGGCGCTTTTTCGAAGGCATTGAGGGGCTTCAGTTCGTATCCAAGGAAGCGTTACGTACGCTTAGGAAAGCGCTACCGGAGGAATCGATCTTCTGGCTGGCGGCTACGGATCCGGCGTCGCTTTGTGGTGCCGGTTTGGAGGCTTTTAAGGGGGCGTTGCCGAAGCGCGTTGCGGGGACCCGTTTGCTTTACCGCGGGAGCGAGCTCGTGTGCGAGGCTCAGCGAAGCGGGAAGGTCTTGCATTTCCACCTGGCAGCGAGCGATCCGGATTTGCCGGAAATCGTTGCGATCTTGGCGGAGTCCTTGGGCCTGGATGGATTGAGCCAGCTGAAGCTGGAGACGATCAACGGCGAAGACGCTCGCAACAGTCCCTATTTGGAAAGCCTGGACGCGGTCTGGCGTCTGCACAGCGACCACAAGCAAGTGGTGGTCGAGGGCCTGCGGTAGGCTTAGGGCGGAGAGGTTGTGGATGTCGCGGTCTCGGGCGCTTTGAACTGGTTCGGGGTTTGTGCTTAGGAAGGTGGGTCGAGCTTGATCGCGTGGTGGGGTGGGGCTGTGTTTGTCCGAGGCTTGGCGATAGAGTGGGAGGACGGAAATGGACTTGGGAAAAAAGTTAGAGATATTGGCGGATGCTGCGAAGTACGATGCGTCGTGCGCCAGCAGCGGCGGTCAAAAGCGAAGTAGCCGAGGCAAGGGGAGTGGAGTGGGATCGACCACAGGCTCTGGAATTTGCCATAGCTACGCTCCCGACGGGCGTTGCATTTCGTTGCTCAAGATCCTGTTCACGAACGCGTGCATTTTCGATTGCAGCTACTGCGTCAACCGTCGTTCGAGCGACACGCCGCGAGCCAGTTTTACGGTGGAGGAAGTTGTTTCCCTGACGCTTGATTTCTACAAGCGAAACTACATCGAAGGCCTTTTCTTGAGTTCGGGGATCATACGTGACGCTGACTTCACCATGGAGCGGCTAGTCCGTGTCGCTCGCACGCTGCGACAGGCGCATGGCTTCAGGGGTTACATTCATTTGAAGACGATTCCGGAAGCGTCTCCTGGGTTGATCGAAGAGGCGGGTTTGTGGGCGGATCGTTTGAGTGTGAATGTGGAACTGCCGACGCAACAAGGGCTGGAGAAGCTGGCGCCGGAGAAAAATTTGAGGCGTATTCAAGGAAGCATGGCGAACATTCGCGGCAAGCGTGAGGAGAGCGTAGATCGTAGGCGCTCGGCCAATACGGAGCGGCAACGGAACGCAGTGGCGAAGGAGAGGAGCTTCGCGCCGGCAGGCCAGAGCACTCAGATGATCGTGGGTGCGGACGGAGCGAACGATCGAGCCATTCTTGCACGAGCTGATTTGCTGTACAGTTCCTACAAGCTGCGGCGGGTGTATTATTCGGCGTATAGCCCGATTCCGCATGCGTCGGTTTTTCTGCCGGCGAAGCAGCCTCCGCTGGTGCGCGAGAATCGACTTTACCAAGCGGACTGGTTGCTGCGGTTTTACGGATTCGAATTGGACGAGATCGTGCCGACGTCCCTTGCCGACCTTGATCTTCAAATCGATCCGAAGGCTGCTTGGGCCTTGCGAAATCCGGAGTTCTTCCCTCTCGACGTGAACGCCGCGTCCCGGGAGGCGTTGTTGCGGGTACCGGGTTTCGGGGTACGAACAGTAGATCGGATTTTGGAGGCGAGGCGGTTCGGAAAGCTTTCGGTGTTGGACCTGAGGCGGATGAGGGCGCCGGTGGGAAGAGCGTTGGATTTCGTCATGACGGTGGATCACCATCCGAGCATGAAGGCCTTGGATCCGTCGAGGCTTCGCTCCAAGTTGACTGGGCCCGCGGAGCAGATGGAGCTGGATTTGTTGCGCGGTTGAAGGTGTTGGCGCTTCGCTAAGAGGGGACTCAAGATGTTGAGAGAGGTTTCGGTTTCATGTTTCGAAGAGTGGCGGCCGATCGCAAGAGGGCTGATCCAAGAGGGGATAGACCCTGCTTCGGTGATCTGGAACGGAGAGAATGCGGGAAGCCTGGAGCTGGGCTTGGTGGTCGAGCGGCGAGCCGTAAGTCTGAGCACCGTTTCGGTGCCGAAGGCGTTCTTGCTGCGAGCGGAATGGGTTGCCTGTCATGCTGCGGCTGATACGTGGAGCCTCTTGTATCGGCTGCTCTGGAGGTTGGCGGTCGGCAAGGAGGCGGGGCTCCTGTCCCGAGCGAACGATGTGGATGTGAGCGAGTTTCTCCTGAGGGAGAAGGCGGTGCGACGCGAACGTCATAAGATGACTGCGTTTGTGCGGTTTCGGAAGGTCGGGAATCCGGAGACAGAAGACACCGACAAAGAGGAAGGGAGCGTCGCTCGGGAAAGTTATGTAGCTTGGTACGAGCCGGTGCACGATGTGGTGCGCTTGGCAGCTGGCTTTTTCCGAGATCGCTTCGCGACAATGAATTGGTCGATCTTGACTCCTCGCACCTGCGTACATTGGGACGGGCGCTCGTTGCGGTTTACGGAAGGGGTCTCTCGCGAGGCATTTCCAGGTGAGGACGAACTAGAGGTGTATTGGAAAAAGTACTACGCCAGCACTTTCAATCCGGCCCGCTTGAACATGGCAATGATGGAGCGGGAGATGCCGCGTCGATATTGGAAGAACCTTCCCGAGGCGGAGTTGATTTCTGAACTTGCGAACGGGAGTTACGGCCGGTCCAAGGGAATGGTTGAGCATACGGAAGACAGTCCGTCGCGCCGTCTTCGCAAACCTAAGGGCGCTCCGGATGGGGCGGAGCGTGCCACTTGTCGCTCGCCGGAGGAGGTTCGTATGCGGGCCGACGGTTTGCAGATCGATGCGCTGAGGTCGCTAGCCGAGCGTTGCCAAGCCTGCCATCTGTGCGAGCGGGCGACGCAAACCGTATTTGGCGAGGGCCCAAGCGGGGCCCGTGTGGTTTTCGTGGGCGAGCAGCCGGGAGACCGGGAGGATTTGGAGGGCCGCCCTTTCGTGGGACCAGCGGGGCAACTCCTGGATTCGGTTTTTTCGGAGGTTGGTTTGCAGCGGAGCCGCGTTTACCTGACGAATGCGGTAAAGCACTTTAAATGGATCGGAGCGAAGCAGCGGCGCCTCCATCAGAATCCCTCGGCGGGGGAGATCGAGGCTTGCCGCCCTTGGTTGCTTGCCGAGCTCGACAGGATTTCTCCGGCGCTTGTGGTGTGCCTGGGCGCTACCGCGGGTAGGGCGGTGTTGGGGCGTCCGGTGTCAGTCATGTCGGATCGCGGTTTGATCGACGATCCGGGGCGGCCGTTCCAAATTGTTTTAACGTATCACCCGTCGTACCTGCTGCGGTTGGGAACTAGGGCGGAGCGTGAAGCTGCGGAAGCGAATTTCGTCGAGGATCTAGCATTGGTGCGGCAGATTGAGAGTCATGGTTAGCATCGCTTCAGTTTATTGTGTTTGCAGCTGTCGCTTTAGTGGGGAGCTCGGGCCAAGGGGCGCGGTTCGTGCAGTGTGAATCCGATGATCGGCAGGGAGACAGGCAGAAAGGCTGGAGCGACTCTTTCCGCGAATGAGGAAGGGATGGTTGCTGTGGCGGGCGGCTCGGGTTTCGTGGGGTCCCATTTCGTGAGCGAGTATCGGGGGCGACGAAGCTTTCGGATTCTGTCGCGGACTGAGAAGGCTTCGCGGTCGCTGGGAGGCAATCGGTTGACCTACGCGGAATGTGACCTTTTTCGTCTAGAAGAGATACGTTCAGCGCTGCGCGGATGTACTTCGGCCATCTATCTGGTCCACTCGATGGCTCCGTCCAGCCGGTTGATGCAGGCCCGTTTCGAGGATGCCGATTTGCTTCTAGCGGACAACTTCGCGCGGGCAGCTGAAAAGGAAGGGGTGGAGCATGTGGTATATCTGTCGGGTATTCAGCCGGAGGGATCGGAAGCAGTCTCGTTGCACCTAGCGAGCCGGAAGGAGGTGGAATCCGTATTGAGAAAGAGGATACCGAGTGTGACGGTGCTGCGCGCAGGAGTGATTTTTGGTCCCGGCGGATCGTCGTTCACCTTGATTGCGAATCTGGTGCGCCGATTGCCGGTAATGATTTATCCCAAATGGGTAAGGTCTTGGACGCATTCTACCGACGTGTCCGACATATCTTGGGCCCTGGAGCAGTGCTTGGAGGACGAGACGCTCGCCGGCGGAACCTATGACATCGGCGGCCACGAGGCGCAGCCGTACGGCGATCTGATTCGACGAATTGGCGACTACACTGGGAGGAAGCCCAAGGCGTTTCGGGTTCCGTTCAACGCGTTTGTCCTCTCGAAGTGGTGGGTGTCTCTTTTTGGCGGTATGCCGTTGCAGTTGGTGGAGCCGCTGCAGGACAGCTTGCGGCACGACCTGCACGTGAGGGACAATCCGTTGCAGCTTCGATTGCGTGAGCGCGGTTCGCGTTCGTTGCGGGATTCGACGCTTGCTAGCGTCGACGAAGACGGAGCTCCGAAGCGTCTGCCGTCCCGTTTGAAGGCGGACGAGCGTCAGCGTAAGGTGCGCGAGGAAAGCTTGGTTCGTTCTATCCAGCGGATGCCGTTTCCGAACGGGTGGACCAGTCAGGATCTTGCCGCCGAGTATGCTCGTTGGCTTGATGGCTTGTTTGGTCCGCTGATTAAGTCGAATGTCGACGATGAGGGAGTTGTGCGCGTGGGACTGGCGGGGATGCGAAGTCCCTTGTTGGTGTTGAAGCCGCAAGATTTCGAGGATAGCGAGAGAGCGGTGTATACGATCGAGAGCGGATTGCTGGTGCGTTCCGATCGGCCGGCTGGGTATTTTGACTTCCGCATCGTTTCGGAAGGCAAGGAGCTTATCACTTGCTTGAGCGGTTATGCGCCGGCTTTGCCGTGGTGGCTATACGTGATCGCCCAGGCGCGTATTCACAAACTGGTGATGTGGCTCTTCGGCCGTCGCTTGGCGCGTATTTCGAAATAGGATTGCAGAGCCGAATTCGGGTACGCTGGCGGGAGAGCCGAGCGATTCCGAGGTTGCAGCTTAGTAGCGGCAGTAGCGGTAACGGTCGCGGGCGGGCGGCGTGTAGGTGGCGGCGCTGAGGATGGACCAGAGGTGCACGATCCAGCCGAGTAGGATGAACCAGAGCAGCCAGGCGAAGACGAAGTGGCAGAGGGCGGCGAGGACGCGGCCTTGCAGGAGCTGGCCGAGTCCGGGGATGAAGAAGCTGCAGAGGGCGGCGATGACGTTTCCGGCGGTTCCTTGTCCGTTCATGATTTGGTGAAGGGGGTTGAGTTGACGATGTCGGCGAGAATTTGCAGGTCGTCGCTGTTTTGAGGCAGGACGAAGTGGTGGCTGCGGCTGGGGAAGGAGAGGGCGTAGCGCAGGGCTAGGGTGTCGCCTTTGGCGGAGCCGGCGATGTGGCGGTCGTCGATCTGGAGCGCTTGCAGGGTTTGGCGCAGCTGGCGGATGCCTTGGTGGTCGTGGAGAAGGTGGGAGATGTCGACGAGCGTGACCTCGAAGCGGGTGGCGAGCTTGCTGGCGGCCTTGGCCCAGTCGAGGTCCTCGCGGGAGGAGTCGTGCAGCAGGAGGATGCTGGGGCCGTGTCCAATGGTTGAATACGGTACCTCGGGGGCGGTCGTGGCTTGGATGCCGTGAGTCTGGAGGAGGGTGAAAAGACTCAGGCCGGCGGCGGCGAGGAGCAGGAGCGCTCGAGTGGCGAGTGATTTCATGGTGGCGAAGGGTGGAGGGTGTTTTTTGGGCAAAGCAGTAGCTGTGGCGCCTGCATCGAGGCGGGTATTGGCTGTTGGTTTTATGATGGGGGCAGGGCGGCGGGCCCGGCGGTTCCGCCCTACCTGAGGGGCGGCGTGCTAGCTGGGCTTACTGGCCGGAGTTGAAGCGGCGTTCCCAGTCGTAGGACTTGTTGGTCACGTAGTTCTCCATGCGGCGGATGCGGGACTCGATGGAGTCGAAGCGGTTCTTGAGCCGGCGGAGGCTGAGGGTGCGGGCGGAGACGTTGGTCTCGAAGTAGTCTTCCTCGTAGTAGTCTTCCGTGGCCGGGCGCTCTTGGCGCAGGGGCTCTTCCTTGATGATGAAGGCGGCGATGGCGTAGAAGATAGGGAAGGGGAAGATGCCGGAGAAGAGGGAGATGGCGACGAGGCCAAGGCGTATCCAAACGACGGATAGGTCGAAGTGGTCGGCGAGGCCTTGGCAGATGCCGAAGACGACGCGGTTGCGGGAGCGGTAAAGTGTTTTTCGCATGGTGGAGCGGATTCCTTGTATTGGCGTAGGGACTACTACTTTTTGTTGATGATGATGGTCTCGAGGGCCTCGATTCGTTTCTCCATCTTGCTGAGCGACTGGTGCAGCTCTTGCATGATGCGGGTTTCCTCATCGCTCAGGGAGCTGCCTCGAGCCTTCTCGTGCTCTCGCTTGTTTTTGGTGAGCGAGATGATGGTGCCGCAGATGATGGCGACGATAGGGATGAGGAATATGAGTACTTCGGGTCTCATCATGAGGGTAAGGGCTGGGAGATTGAGATGGGTGAGGCTAGGTTCGCGGGCTGCTACTGAGCTTTCTTATTCTCGATCTCGGCCTTGAGGGCGGCAAGTTCGTTTTCGAGGGACTCGTCGCCTTCGAGCTTGGCAAATTCGTCCTCGAGGGCGGGGCGGGACTTGGCGTTGACCAGCTGGGCGTCGGCCTCCATGCGCTCGATGCGGTTTTCGAAGGCGTCGAAGCGGGCGAAGGCGTCGATGTTGTCGTTCTTGCGGAGGACGCTCTGGGCCTTGTAGCGCTTCTGGGCTTGGGTGTGGCGCTGCAAGAGCATCTGGTGCTTCTTGCGGGCGTTGGTGAGCTTCTCCTCGAGTTGGGAGATGTCGCCTTGGTAGTTGGAGACGATGCCTTCGAGCTGGTTGATTTCCGTGGAGAGGCGCTCGTGCTCGTCGGCGAAGACGCGCTTCTCCGCGAGGGCTTCGCGGGCCAGGTCTTCGCGGCCCTTGCTGATGGCGAGGCGAGCCTTGTTTTCCCAGTCGTCGACGCGGAACTGCACGTCGTCGAGAGCGCGAGCGACCTTGGCTTTGGTAGCCATGGCGGAGGCGCAGGAAGCTTTGATTTCGACCAGGGTGTCTTCCATTTCCTGGATCATCAGCTTGATCATCTTTTCGGGGTCTTCCGCCTTATCGAGCATTGAGTTGATGTTGGCGGAGACGATGTCTTTGAAGCGTGTGAATATTCCCATGTTGTTTTCGTGGTTAAATTTAAGGTGTATGCTTCCTTTATCACGAGTCGCGCCAAGTGGTTGCTGGAAATGTTTAAGTCATTGGATGCCAGTTGAATAAAAAATAAGCACTTCTCTCGGGACGGGTGGTTACAAGTATGTTGTTGTTTTGGTGGCCAAGAATTGGCAAAAAAAGCCAACAATATGAGCCAGTCAGATTCTGAGAGTTTTGGAATGGGGAACTTGCCGGAGGCCTTGGGGGTTTCGGAGGCGTTTTTGGATTTCCAGCAGCGGCTTTCGGCGGTGGCGAAGATCGACCGTCCGGTGCTGTTGATTGGCGAGCGGGGGACGGGCAAGGAGTTGGCGGCGGCCAGGCTGCACTTTTTGTCGCAGCGTTGGCAGGGGCCTTTGGTGGCTCTGAACTGCGCGGCGCTGTCGGAATCGGTGCTGGAGTCGGAGCTTTTCGGGCACGAGGCGGGAGCGTTTACGGGAGCGGTGAAGCGTCGCGAGGGGCGCTTCGAGGCGGCGGACGGGGGCACGCTATTTCTCGACGAGATCGGGCTGGTGTCGATGACGGTGCAGGAGAAGATCCTGCGGGCGGTGGAATACGGGGTGTTTCAGCGGGTGGGCGGCTCGTCGTCGGTGAAGGTGAACGCTCGCATCGTGGGGGCGACGAATGCGGACCTTTCGGAGATGTCGCGCGGAGGTAAGTTCAAGAGCGACCTTTTGGATCGCCTGTCCTTCGACGTGATTTACTTGCCGCCTTTGCGGGCTCGGCGGGAGGACGTGGAGTACTTGGCCCTGCACTTCGCGAGCGGGATGGCCCGCGAACTGGAGATGGCGTCGGTGCCGGAGTTTAGCGCGGGCGCTTTGGAAAGCCTGCAGGCCTACGATTGGCCGGGCAACGTGCGCGAGTTGAAAAACGTGATCGAGCGCAGCGTGTACCGCAGCGGGGGCGGTAAGATTCGGAAGATCGAATTCGATCCGTTCGTCAATCCGTACGCGGATGAAGACGTATCCAGAAAAGCAGACAAAGGAGAAGAGGTGGAGGAGGCGGATTTGTCGCAGCCGCTGCATGCCCAGGTGAAGGCGTTGGAGCTGCGCCTGCTGCGGAAGGCTTTGATGGAGTCCGGCTACAAGCAGCAGGATGCGGCGAATCGCTTGGGGCTGACTTATTACCAGTTTCGAGCTTTGTATCGGAAGTACAAGGACGAGTTGTAGCGGGTGTTTGCAAATGCCCCATGCTCGGCCCTCCGCAAGAGGGTGACGAAAAAAAGCCGAACCTGATCGGTTCGGCCTTTTTGTACCAATAGTTTGGTTACGCGTTAGGAGAGCTCTAGCTTTTCCTCCAAGGTTTCGAGGGCCCGTTTGATGGCGGTCTCGGCGACATCGGAGAACATTTCTCCAGCGTCGCGGGGCGTGGTGACGGTGATGCCGGAGTTTTGTCCGCGAACGACGCCGAGGTCGTGGGTGACGCCGTCGTTGTCGACGTATTCAGCCTTGGCGCTGAAGCTGTAGAAGTTGGTGCGGGAGCGTTCCCAGTCGATGACGCGGAAGATCAAGTATCCGCTGTCCTCTTCGTCGGGGAGCACGTTGTATTCGATTTCGTAGTCGTCGATCCACTCCTTGCGGTCTGCAGCGTCGGCAAATGCATTGTGCAATAGGTCGTCGCGGGCGTTGCTCATCTCGACGAGGGCGGCGCCTTCGAGATCGTCGAAGTAAACTTGTAGCTCCTGTTGGGCTATGGGCTCGCCTTCCTCGGGCGTGGCGAGGGCGGAGGTGAGCAGGGTGAGTCCGGTAGCTAGGGCGACGCAGCGCTTTGCTACCTTGGAGCGGAATGTCGTCTTGTCGTCTATGCTGTTTTTCATGGTATTTCTGGGTTAGGGTTCCGGGCCCGCGAGCGGGGCCCGTTTTCGTTTCTCCCAGTTACTTGCTAGACGCGTGCCAACTTGCTAGGGCGCCTCGCGGTGGAGCTCTCGGATGAGGTTCGCGACGAGGGCGGTCCAGCCGGTCTGGTGGCTGGCTCCGTGGCCTTTTCCTGTTTCGGGGTTGAAGAACTCGTAGAAGAGCTGCGGCTCGTCGTTGTCGAGGGCGTGGAGCTGCGGGCCTTGGAAGGGGCGTCGCCCGTCCCCGTTTTTTTTGAAGAGCAGGACGAGGCGTTTGCGGATGTCCTGGGCGCAGTATTCAAGCGATCGATACTGGCCGGATCCGGTGGGGTATTCGATCTCGAAGGAGTCGCCGTAGGCTTTGTGGTAGCGGTCGAGGGCTTCGACGAGCAGGTAGTTGACGGGCAGCCAGATGGGGCCGCGCCAATTGGAGTTGCCTCCGAAGAGGTGTGTATCCGAATCGCCGGGACAGTAGCGGAGTTCCAGTTGTTCGCCGTTCACGGCTACGGTGTAGGGTTGCTTTTCGTAGACGCGGGAGAGGGAGCGGATGCCGTAGGGGGAGAGGAACTCGTTTTCGTCGAAGACGTAGCCGAGCAGGCGGGTGAGGCGTTCCCGGTTGGGCAGGGCCAGCAGGCGTGTTTGCCCGATGCTGGAGCTGGGGAGGGCTTCGACGAAGCGGGTGATGTCCTTGCGGTTGTTGAGGTACCAGTCCATGCGCTTGCGGAAGCCCGGCAGCTCGTCGAGGGTTTCCTGGGGGATGGAGAGGGAGGCGATGAGGGGGAGCAGGCCTACGAGGGAGCGTACCCGCAGGGTGGTGCGGCTGCCGTCGGGGTGTTCGATCTCGTCGTAGTAGAAGCCGTCCTCGTCGTCCCAGAGCCCGCCGTGGGTGAGGTGGTTGGCGGCTTCGCAAATGCTCATGAAGTGCTCGAAGAACTTGGAGGCTAGGTCGGAGTAGGTCTTGTCGCAGTGGGCCAGCTCCATGGCGATGGAGAGCATCTTGGAACAGTAGAAGGCCATCCAGGCGGTGCCGTCGGCTTGGTTGAGGACGGCGCCTCCGGGCAGGGGCTTGGAGCGGTCGAAGAGCCCGATGTTGTCGAGGCCGAGGAAGCCGCCGCCGAAGAGGTTGCGTCCTTCCGGGTCCTTGCGGTTGACCCACCAGGTGAAGTTGATGAGCAGCTTGGAGAAGGCCCGTTTGAGGAAGTCGAGGTCCGGCTGGCCCTTCGCTTTTCCGTGCAGGTAGACTTCCCAGCAGGCCCAGGCGTGAGTGGGCGGGTTGACGTCGTCGAGGGCCCATTCGTAGGCGGGCAGTTGGCCGTTGGGGTGCATGTACCACTCGCGCAGGAAGAGCAGGAGCTGCTGCTTGGCGAAGTCGGGGTCGAAGTCGGAGAAGGGCAGCATGTGGAACGCGGTGTCCCAGGCGGCGTACCAGGGGTACTCCCACTTGTCCGGCATGGAGAGGATGTCTTTGTTGAAAAGGTGTTCCCAGTTGTGGTTGCGGCCCTGCTTGCGGGCGGGCGGGGCGTGGGCGACGTCGCTGTCGCCTTTGAGCCAGTCGTGCACGGAGTAGTGGTAGAACTGCTTGGTCCAGAGCAGGCCTGCGTAGGCGGCCCGTTGGGTGGCGCGTTCTTCGGGATCGGCGGCGGCGGTCAGGGTTTCGTCCCAGAAGCGGTCGGCTTGGCTTTGGGCGGTGGCGAATGCGTTTTCGAAGTCGGTGCCGAAGAGCTGGGTCGGCGTTTCGTCCTCGGAGTGGAGGCGTACGGGGATGGTGACGGCTTGGCCGGCGGGGATTTCCAGATCGTAGCGGGCCATGGCAAGGGTGCCTTGGCCTTGGCCGAGCATCACGGCGTCCGCTTGCTTTTCGACGATCCAGCGATGGAAGGAGTCTTTGGTGTAGGGGGTGTAGTTGTCTTCGCCATACAGGACCTTGGAAGCGGTTTCGTTTTCGGCGAGGCCGATGGTGGGCTCGGTGCCGTCGGAGGCGGGTCCGGCAGCGAAGCGGAAGCGCCCTAGCCCTTCGCGGTTGAGTTCCAGGCTGCTGGGACTGGTGAAGATCATCTTGGGCTTGAGGGAGCAGCCTTCGTGTTCGCAGCCCCAGATCCAGGTGTTGCGAAACCAGAGCTTGGGCAGGGCGGTGATGGCGGCGGTCTCCGGTCCGCGGTTGGTGACGGTCAGGCGCAGGAGGACGTCGTTGGGGCCGGCCTTGGCGTATTCGATTTGGATGTCGAAGTAGCGGTCGTCGCGGAAGGCGTCGGTATCGGCCAGCTCGAATTCCGGGTCCTGCAGTCCGCGCTTGGCGTTTTCCTGTCTGAGTTGCTCGTAGGGGAACTCCGTTTGCGGGTACTTGTATAGGGCTTTCGAATACGTGTGGGTCGGGGTGGAGTCGAGGTAGTAGTAGCGCTCCTTGCAGTCTTCCCCGTGGTTGCCTTGTTCTCCGTTGAGGCCGAAGAGGCGTTCCTTGATGAGCGGGTCCTTGCCGTTCCAGAAGGCGGGGGCGAGGCAGAGGCGGCCCTGCCGGTCGCAGAATCCCGAGATGCCGTCCTCGCCCCAGCGGTAGGCGCGGAGGTGGGCGTGCTCGAAGGGGAAGTGTCGCCAGGCCTGGCCGTCGGCGGAGTAGTCTTCCCGGACGGTGCCCCATTGCCGTTCCGAAAGGTAGGGGCCCCAGCGTTTCCAGTTTTTCTCTCGTGTTGCGTCCTCTGCGAGACGTTGCTTTTCGCTTTCGCCGATCATGGTAATTTGAATACGTTTGTTAAGTTGTTTAGGCGGATTGTTTCTTGAGTCGCTTGAGGAATTCGGCGGCAGCGGGACTGAGCTTGCCGCCGCGCTTCTTGAGCAGGCCGATCATGCGCTTGGGGGCGGGGTGCTTGAAGCGGAGGAAGGAGAGGGCGTTGTTCGGGTGGTTGGAGACGGCCATTTCCGGAACGATAGCGACTCCTAGGCCAGCCGCAACCATGGAGAGCTGGGTGGGGAGTTGCTCGCACTCGAGGGAACTGGAGCGGTCGCTGCGCTGGCAGAGCCTTACGGTCTGGTCGCGCAGGCAATTGCCTTCGCTGAGCAGGATGAGTTCGTCCTCGGAGATGGACTTGGTGGTGAGTTCGGAGAGGGAGCAGGCGGGGTGGGCGTTGGGTACGGCGAGCAGAAGGGGTTCGTCGAAGAGCTTGCTCAGGTGTAGGGAGTAGCGTTTGAGCAAGGCTGGCGCCACGTCGCTGACGACGGCGAATTCCAGGTCTCCCTCGACCACTTCCTTGAGCAGCTGGGAGGTTCGGGATTCGCGGGCCAGCAGGCGAACCTGGGGGTGGTCCGCCCGGAAGTCGCCGAGAAGGGGCGGCAGGAGGTAGGGAGCCATGGTCGGGATGATTCCGAAGCGGATGTCCCCCGCCATCAGCTCTTCGCGCATCCGAAAAGTGGATACTATCTTCTCTTGTTCCTCCAGGAGCCGATGGGCGCCGTCGAGGAGCAGCTTTCCCGAATCGCTCAGTTCGACGCCCTTAGGCTTGCGGATGAAGAGGGATTCGCCGAGCTCCTCCTCCAGCTTCGAGATTTGGTAGCTGAGGGACGGCTGGCTGAGGTGGCAGGCTTTGGCCGCCCGGGTGAAGCTTTGTTCGCGGGCGACGGCGATGAAACACTTTAGCTGGGTAAACTCCATAGAAAATGTCGATGAAGATGATTGATTCATTCGATTATGTCTATGGGAAAATCTATGTTAGTATCGGCCGCAGATATGAATCACAAGACCTCTAGACTGACAACTTCCGCAGGCAATCCCATCGCCGACAACCAGAATTCGCTGAGCGCCGGACCGCGCGGGCCCTTGCTTTTGCAGGACTACCAGCTGATCGAGAAGCTGGCTCACCAGAATCGCGAGCGCATCCCCGAGCGGGTGGTGCATGCCAAGGGCTGGGGAGCGTTCGGCAGCTTTACGGTGACGCACGACATTTCCCGGTACACCTGCGCCAAGGTCTTTTCCGAGGTGGGTAAGAAGACGGAGTTGGTTTCCCGTTTCTCTACGGTTGCGGGCGAGCTGGGTGCAGCGGATGCGGAGCGCGACGTGCGTGGCTTCTCCTTGAAGTTCTACACGGAAGAGGGCAACTGGGACGTGGTCGGGAACAACACGCCGGTTTTCTTCGTGCGGGACCCGTACAAGTTTCCTGACTTCATCCACACCCAGAAGCGTCACCCGCGAACCAACTTGCGCTCCGGCAAGGCCATGTGGGACTTCTGGTCGCTTTCGCCGGAAAGCTTGCATCAGGTGACGATCCTGATGAGCGATCGCGGCATTCCGGTGGCCCCGATGTACATGAACGGCTACGGTTCGCACACCTACAGCTTTTGGAATGCCGCGGGCGAGCGGTTCTGGGTGAAGTTCCATTTCAAGACGCAGCAAGGGCATCGTCACTACACCAATGCCGAAGCGACGGAAGTGATTGGCCGGAGTCGGGAGAGCTACCAGGAGGAGCTCTTCGGGGCGATCGAGAAGGGCGAGTTTCCGAAGTGGACGATGTTCGTGCAGGTCATGCCCGAGCGCGACGCGGAGAAGACGAGCTACAACCCCTTCGACTTAACCAAGGTCTGGCCGCATGGCGAGTACCCGTTGATCGAGGTGGGAGAGCTCGAGCTCAACCGCAACGCGGACAATTACTTCACCGATATCGAAATGGCGGCGTATTCGCCTTCCAACGTCGTTCCTGGTATCGGCTTCTCGCCGGACAAGATGTTGCAGGCTCGCGTCTTCTCCTATGCGGACGCGCATCGCTACCGTCTCGGTACGCATTACGAAGCGTTGCCGGTAAACCGTCCCAAGTCGCCGATCAACCACTACCACAAAGATGGGGCCATGCGCTTTTTCAGCAACGACTTTGGCAATCCCGACGCCTACTACGAGCCGAACACGGTGGCCGGTTCCGCCCAGGAAGATCCATCGGTGAAGGAGCCCGCGCTGCGGATCTCCGGAGATGCGGACCGCTACAACCATCGGGAAGGCAACGACGATTATACGCAGCCGGGCAACTTGTATCGACTCTTCAACGACGAGCAGAGGGCTCGCTTGCATCAGAACATCGCGGAGGCGATGGCCGGGGTGCCGGCGGAGATTGTCGATCGGCAGCTGAACCACTTCCACAAGTGCGATCCGGCCTACGCTGCCGGAGTGTCCGAGGCGTTGGGCGTAGCGTTTTCGCCGAAGGAGGAGGGTGTATGTCCAGCGTAAGCGTCGCTCCGGAGGTTTCCGTGCAGGAGCTGCAGCGCTACGAGGAGCTGCAGGTTCAGGCTCTCGACTTTGCTCGTCAGGGAGAAGTGGATACACTCGTATCTATGCTCGACGCGGGCTTGCCGGTGAACCTGAGCGACGAAAAGGGGAACACGCTCTTGATGTTGGCCAGCTACAATGGCCAGCTGGAGACGACGCGGGCCTTGCTGGAACGCGGGGCGGATACCGAGCAGCGTAACGATCGCGGGCAAACGCCGCTGGGCGGAGTCGCCTTCAAGGGGGATTGCGAGCTCGCGAAGTTGCTTCTTGAATACGGCGCGGACGTGAATGCGGACAATGGGGGCGGCAAGGCTCCGCTGCTATTCGCCACTATGTTTGGTCGCTTCAAGATGCGTCGCCTCCTCAAGCTCCACGAGGCCAAGATGTGGACGCCGAAGGCTTGAGGGCACCAGTGGAACCTCGCTGCAAGCGGCGCGAGCGATTGCTTTAACTTCGGGAAGCTGGGCGAGGGCTCAGCTTCCCTTTTTTTGCCTTCGGTGGGAGGCTTCCGCTTTTCTATTCGACAGAGGGCGGGCTTCGTTCGTCCTTTGGTTAAGGCCTATGAAGATTCCGTTCGACAATACCTATTCCCAACTTCCGGAGCAATTCTACCAGCGGCAGGATCCGGTGCCGGTGGAGAATCCGGAGTTGATTCGCGTGAACCGCTCTCTGGCGGAGGAGTTGGGAATCGACGCGGATTGGCTGGAGTCGAGCGAGGGTTTGGCCGTGTTGGCTGGCAACGCGGTGGCGGAGGGCTCGGAGCCGCTGGCCCAGGCCTACGCCGGACACCAGTTCGGCCACTTCGTGCCGCAGCTTGGCGACGGAAGGGCGATCTTGCTGGGCGAGGTGGTTTCGCGCTCGGGGCGGCGCTTCGACTTGCAGCTAAAGGGCTCGGGCCGTACCGCGTTTTCGCGGGCGGGCGACGGCAGGTCGGCGCTGGGGCCGGTGATCCGCGAGTATATCGTGAGCGAGGCCATGGCGGCCCTGGGGGTTCCCACGACCCGCGCGCTTGCGGCGGTGGCTACCGGGGAGCGGGTGTTCAGGCAGGAAGGCGACGTGGCTGGCGGCGTGTTTACTCGGGTGGCTTCCAGCCATGTGCGGGTGGGGACCTTCCAGTACTTTCAGGCGCGGGGCGAGGTGGAGTCGATCCGTCGCCTGGCGGACTACGTGATCGAGCGCCACTATCCGGAGGCTTTGCAGGCAAAGGAGCGCTACCTGGCTCTATTGAAGGGAGCGTTCGGGCGGCAAGCGGATTTGGTGACGCATTGGATGTCGCTCGGTTTCATCCATGGCGTAATGAATACGGACAACATGGCGGTTTCGGGGGAGACGATCGACTTCGGCCCCTGCGCCTTCATGGAAGCGTTCCATCCGGAGTGCGTATTTAGTTCGATCGATCGCAATGCCCGTTACGCTTGGGGGAACCAGGGCAATATTGCCTTATGGAACCTGTCGCGACTGGCGGAGGCCTTGCTGCCCTTGATCGCTGACGAACCAGCGGAAGCGGGTGAGAAGGCCGAAGCCGCCTTAGCGGAGTTTCCGGACCTGTTTCGTGGTCATTACCTGCGGCGCTTGCGAGCGAAGCTCGGGCTCGTTGGAGATGTATCCGACGATATGATACAACAAACCTTGCAGCTGCTCGCTGCCCAGGAGGTCGATTTCACCCTTTTCTTTCGTCGCTTGACGCAGGTCGCAAAAGGAGGGGATCGCGATCCCCTGGCGTCCTTGTTCTCGGATGCGGCAGCCTTCGAGGACTGGTTCGCGAAATGGAGCGCGGTGGAAAGGTCCGAGAGCGAGCTCGTTGCCATGCAGAGTGCGAACCCGGTGCTGATCCCGCGCAACCACCGGGTGGAGCAGGCCATCCAAGCAGCGTATGCGGGCGACTATTCGGTCTTCGAGCGTTTGCTAGCGGCCTATGCCCAGCCTTATGCGGAGGTGGCAGCTTACGCTGACCTGGAGACTCTGCCGAAGCCCGAAGAAGTGGTGCACCAAACCTTTTGCGGAACCTAGGCACCTCGATCCGCGAGGGCCGTTAGGGCGTGCTGCCCGTAACCTTGAAAACGCGGAAGAACTGAGGAGCTTGGCTAGAAAGGGTTGGAGTGAAGCTCGCCGCTTCGCCGGTGCCGACGAGGTTTTGCGAAGTGAGGAAGTTTCCGGAGGGGGAGTCGCCGCTTTGCAGTTGGTATTCGACTCCGTATTCGGAAAGAAATGACAGCTGGGCGGTGCCATTGCCTTGGATTCTGAACGCGAGGGAGATGGGGGACGCCAGGCTGTGAGGCGTTCCGCGGTGGTGTTCGATCTGGTGGGTGACGAGCTCGAAGGAGGCGTTGGCGAGCGTTGGTGTGGCGACTTGGATGTCCACGCTCAAGTCGAGCAGGGAGAGACTAAGGGCGGCGCTCCGTATTTGTGGGTCGACTACGCTGTAAGGGAAGTCGAGCAAAGCGATGTCGCTGCTGTTCGTGGCGTTCAGGTCGGAGTCGAGCGGAATGGAGCCGATGGCGGCTTTGGAAGGAAGGTAGGCGCAGAGGCGCGGTGCCCTTTGGGCGTCGCCATAGAGCGAGGCGAGGGGAGCGGTCTTGACGGCTGTGGCTTGCAGGGAGGCGTTTAGGCTGAAGAAGATGCTGGTCGCGTGCTCGGGATCGTCGGACTCGAGGGTGGCGTAACGGTTTTGTCCGTCGAGGCTGACGAGCTGGAGGCGTTCGCTAGCGAGAAGGTCGAAGCCCGCTTGCAGTTCTAGAGTGCCGTTGGTGGCGGATAGTTTTGCGAGGGCAGCGTCGGTGGCGAAGAGGCCGCTGGAGTTCGGGCTGGAGCCGGCGACGAGCAGCGAGTCACCGTCTCTGAAGACGGGCGAGCCGCTGTAGGAAAAGCCTTCGAGGGTTTGGGCGAATGCCAGTGCGCCGCT
Source organism: Pelagicoccus sp. SDUM812005 (assembly GCF_031127875.1). Classification (GTDB taxonomy): domain Bacteria; phylum Verrucomicrobiota; class Verrucomicrobiia; order Opitutales; family Opitutaceae; genus Pelagicoccus. The sequence continues at coordinate 142,032 of NZ_JARXIA010000018.1, forward strand.
GGGGCTGAGCAGGACGAGATGTGTGGAGGGTACGCTGCTGAAGGGCTGGCCCGGGATGCCGACGGTAGTGTCCGGGAGGGCGATGAGGAGCTGTTCGCCGACCACGCTGGAGCGGTCTAGGGTGCGGCTTACGGTTTCGATGGCGAAGGAGCTCGCCCCGATGCGTTGTCCTTGGGCGCCGATGCGCAGAGCGAAGACGGTGTTATTGTATGTCGGCTTGCTCTGGTTCGGCTGAGATTTGAGGACGGTAAGGTAGAGTTGATCGCTGCCTTCTATGCTGTGAAGGCGGAGGGATTGGGTGGCTCCGTCGTTGGCGGAGCTAGGAAGGAAGCCGGCGGAACTGTATCGGTTTTCGAATACGAGCGTACCGTTGGCGTCGAAGACTGCTAGCTTTAGCTGGCTGTCGCGGTTTTGCAGGACGGCAACGCGGGAAGTGGAAAGGAAGGCGATGGACCGCTCCGTGGCGGAAGCGTCGAGGGCGTAGCGGAGGGAATACGCGGGGCTGGCAGTGGGGCCGTGGATGCGGGCGAGCTCTAGGTGTTGGTCTCCGAAGCGATAGGCGAAGGCGTGCGTGGGGCTGGCTGGGTCGGCCTGGAGGCTTAGCTCTTCCTCGCGGGAGGCGAGCGACCACAGCGGGGTTCCGGCTGCGTCTAGGCTGGCGAGGGAGCGGGTAAGCTCGCTTGAGCTGGCCGAGCGTTGGAAGGAGGCCGACGCGGAAAGGGCGTATCCGTTTCCGGCCGGGCTGATGGTTCCGCTGGTAAAGGGGGCGGCGTCGGGATCGTTGGAGCGGTACCAGACTGGGGAGCTGGTTTGGGCGTTGAGCTGCGTGAGGGTTGCGAGCAGGAGCAGCGGCAGGAGCAAAAGGCGGCGCGTGGAAGGATGAAGGTTCGGTCGCATAGAAGGGGGCTAGGTTTGGACCTTGTCTCCCGATTTCAACAAGAATGTAATTGGAATACTGATACGGGTTTGCGCCCTTTGTGACAAGTTCGTGTCTGCAACGTGTTGTGGCGATCGTTTCTCGTCAGGCCTTGGCGATTGGGGAACGTTGGCGGCTTCTAGTTTTTTGAACAAGGAGCCTAAACAAGCATGAACTTACCAACACAACTAAGGACCCTAGCGGGCGCCAGCGCTCTTGCGCTGCTCGGAGCGAACGGGCAGGCGGCGACGATTGAAGGTCACGTCCGAGACGACAGCCAGTCTCTCTATATCGAGGGGGCTAGCGTAACGATTCAGGAAACGGGCGCCTCCGTCTATTCAGAGCGAGGCGGACGATACGTTCTCTCGGATATCCCCGAGGGCGCCTATACGCTGGTCATGAAGGCCCAGGGCTACCCGCAGCAGACCTTGAAGGTGAGCGTGGGCGATGGGAGCGACGTCGCCGTGGCGAACTTCCTGCTTCGCGTGGACGTAGTGGAGCTGGAGGGCTTCACTGTTAAGGGTTCGATGATCGGGGAGGCCAAGGCCCAGAACATCCAGAAGTCCTCGCAGAACTTGGTGAACGCGGTTTCATCCGACGCGCTCGGGCAGTTCGTGGACCGCAACGCGGCGGAAGCCCTGCAGCGCGTTCCGGGTGTCACGGTGCAAGACAGCCAGGGCGAGGGCAAGTTCGTGATCGTTCGTGGCGCGGACCCGCAATTGAGCAATATCATGCTGGACGGGATCGAAGTTGCGACTCCGGAAGAGAACGGCCGCCAAACCGGTTTGAATATCGTGACGGTGGACCAATTGGAGCGACTCGAAGTATCCAAGACATGGTTACCGAATCAAAAGGGAGGAGTGATTGGCGGTACAGTAAACCTGATCACCCGCAGCGCCTTGGACCGAGGCCGCCGCTTCGGTTCGGTCGAGGCGGCCTACACGCAATACGACTTGGCGGACGACGCCAGCCACCGCTTTAACCTGACCTTCGGCGATGTGCTGGACGATTCCGACTTGGGCTTTCTTGGCAACAAGTTGCTAGGCGTGCAGTTTTCTGTGAACCTTTCGGAAGACCAGCGCGCGACGGAGACTTTGTCCGCAGCGTGGGATCCGTCCCCGGCGCCGCTCTTGCAGGGCGATCCGATTCTTGGATACGTTTTGAACGAAACCAACTTCAACGACTTCAAGATCGTGAGGGCGCGCAAGGGCTTCAGCGGTCGGGTGGAGCTCGGCTTGGCGGAAGAGCACGAGCTTTACTTGTCTTTCTCCCATAACGAGTTCGACGACGAAGAGACCAATCGCGAATCCGGTCGCGGAGCCCGGACCGGCGACAGCAACACCTACGCGGGCACGCGTCGTTTGACGCCGGAGATCGCGGAGCAGCTTGGCTTGGACTTGAGCGATCCTTTCAATGCGGATCGCATCAACACGATTGACCCGACCCAGGGTTCGCTCACTTATGCGGAAGCGATTCAGCTCGGCGACATCGTTTACGATCCCGAGCTCAAGCAGTACACGTCCTCCCGCTGGGGAGGAACGGTTTCGAACGAGTTCCGCAACGTCCTCACGGAAGACAAGATCTTTACCTTCCAGGTCGGGGGAGAGCATCGCTTCTTCGAGAGCATCGACCTGGATTGGAAGTATTACCAGTCGGATGCGGAGCAAAACCGAGTCTCGCGGGGCATCGTGCTGGCGGGCTCGGGCGTACAGGTGGAATCGATTTCCGGCGGCGACGCCAATCGTCCTCTGATCGAGTCCCTCTCCGAAGGTGCCTTCTACGACGCGACGCTCTTCCAGATCTCCGAAGACACGGCGGCAGGCCCGTACCATAACTTGGCGGACAGCGAGGATAAGCGCGACGGCTTCGAAGTGAAGGCTTCGACGGACTACGACTTCCTCGGTTTCCGCATGGAAACGGAAATCGGCGGGGCCTTCGACTTCCGCGACAAGAGCTACCAAGTGAACAATAACAACTACAGTAGCCCGCTCGGCGCTTTCGATGACGTATTGTATCCGCTGAATCGGATACGTCTTTCCGACGACGTTTTCTACGGAGGGGAGAGCGACAGCTTCGTGGATAATTTCGGGGAAGAGTTCCTCTACGGTCCGACCTTCGATGTGGACAGCACCTTGGCGTTCCTGCGCGATCCGTCGAGTTTCGGGGCGGAGTTCAGCCAATTGCCGAGCGAGATCAACTCGAACTTCACGGCTTCGGTCACCACGGACTACGTCGCCACCGAGGACATCATGGGCGGCTACTTCATGCAGACCGTACGTCGCGGCGACCTGCAGATCATAGCCGGGGTTCGCTACGAGAACACGGAGAACAGCTTCGAGAACCTCGCGATCACGACCCGAACGGCCGACGGCCAATTCATATCGCCCGCCTACTGGCGCTTCCTTGACGAGTCGGTTTATTCGAAGGTCGTCAACACCGAGCGCGAGTACGACTACTGGCTTCCCGCCTTGCACGCTCGCTACGACGTGAACGATTCCTTGGTGATCAGGGCCTCGGTCACGGAAACGATTTCCCGGCCGACCTTTACGGACCTCGTGCCGCGCGAGGTTCCGGGGATCAGCGGAGCCCTGTTCACCAACGTGATGGAGCTGCCGAACTTCGAGCTTCGCCCTTGGGAGTCGCGAAACTACGACTTCTCGGTCGAGTACTACTTCGAGCCCCTGGGCACGGCTTCGATCGGCGTTTTCGAGAAGGAGCTCGACGGACCGATCTATGCTGAACGCCGCGACGACGTGGGCCCGAACGACGAGACCGCCTATTATGCGGAGATCTACAACAGTACCGGAAGAAACGTTTCGCCCTATACCTTCACCCGTCACGTGAACGGAGGCGAGGGCGAGCTGAGCGGCTTTGAGCTCTCCTTCAACCGTAGCCTCAACATGTTGCCCGGATTCCTCGAGAACTTGGCGGTGGACGTGAACTACGCGAGCTTCGACTCCAGCGTGGAGCTGGTCACCTACGAGCGCTTGGGCGAGGAAGTTCCGCTTTTCCGCCAGCCCGACGAGACGATGAACTTCTCGCTCTCTTACGAGAGCGACCGCTTTTTCGTGCGGGCCAGCTACAATCGTCGCGGGGCCTACCTGAACAGCGTTCGCGGCGGCGGCACTATCGACGAGCTCGCCTTGCTCGACGAGCCGGCCAACGCCTTGGACACCTACGTCGGCGAGAGCGAGCGGGTTGACCTGATCGCCCGCTACCAACTGCGCGAAGGGCTGAACCTTTTCTTCGAAGGGACGAACCTGACGAACGAACCGCTTATCCAGTACCGCGGAGACGAGTCCCGCGTGACTTCTGTGCGCTATGCCAACCCAATCTACACGCTCGGCGTGAAAATGAACTACTAGTTTCGAATTTCGGAACCCAATATGTCATGAAAAACAGAATACATTTCGAAAACCTACGACGTTGCTTTCTAGGATCCGCATTGCTGGCGGCGTCGAGCGTGGCGAGCGGAGCAACCGTGACCGCCTTGAAGGAGAGCTTTGAAACCGATGGGGCTGGCTCGCGCTACCTCGTGGAAAACGGGGCGGACGATGGCGAGGCGGACTTCTTCGCCCGCCGCCAGGAGTTCTCCAACGGTACGGTGGCAGCCGGCGGCTCCATCGACGGAGACTGGCTCTTTGGCGCTCGCGACATCGACAACGCGACCAACTTCACCTCCAGCACCGAGGACTTGCTCGCCCAGGAAGGGCGCTTGACTTGGAGCGGTATCGACATCTCGGGTCTTGGCAACTTGCAGCTGACTATGGCGGTCGCGGAAGGTGGCGAAGGTTTCGAGCCGAACAATACCATGCTGATCGAGATTCGAGTCGACTCCGGCGAGTGGATAAACATCGGCGGCTTCCGGAGTCGCGGCACCAACGCTCCCGCCCGCTACTTCGCAGGCGGCGCCGCTACCTTGACGGGAGTGGACAGCCCTCGACTGGTGCCCGAGTTCGTTGATTTCGATTGGCCCATCAACATGTCCGGCTCCTCGCTGGACCTGCGGGTTACCTTCAATTCGAATGCATCGGCGGAGGACTACTACATTGATAACGTTCGGGTTTCCGGCGACGACGCGGTTTCCTTCTTCGGCTTGAACCTCGAGCAGGAGACCTTCCAAGAGCCCGCTGAGAGCGTATTGGAAACGTCCTTACAGATTCAGCTTTCCTCGCCGGCTCCCGCAGGCGGCTTGGACGTAGCGCTTGGCCTGACGGACCTCGCCCGCAATACGGTCAACCTGCCCGAGACCTTGCAGGTGCCTGCGGGACAAACCACCTTGGACCTGCCTTTCGAGATTCGCCAAGACGGCCAGTTCACGGGCGTGAAGGTGATCGAGGTGGACTTCCAGGCGGATGGCTATTCGACGGAGCGGCTGCGCTTCCGGGTGGAGAACACCACGCCTCAGCCACGCGTAGTGATGATGGAAATACTAAACATCAATCCAGGCGTGACGGATCTCGACCTGATCGGCGACTCGAATGGGGACGGCATCCGCAACGCCAGCGCCGACGACTTCGTGGAGATCGTCAACTTCGAGGATTATCCGGTGGACATCAGCGGTTGGACGATTTCCGACGACTTGGGAATCCGCCACGAGTTCGAGGAAGGGTCCGTGATCGGAGCCGGCCGTGCCATCGTGGTCTTCGGCGGCGGCAATCCGACCGGCGTTTTCGGAGGCGCGACCATCCAGAAGTCTTCTTCCGGTCTGCTCGCCTTCAACTCCAACCGACCCGAGATCGCCAGTTTGGTGGCCCGATTGGGCGGACTGGTGGAAACGGTCGACCTCTTGATCGACGGTGACATTTATCCGGTCGAGCCCAATGGCGGGTCGATCCAGCGCTCCCAAGGCCTCGCCGGGGCGGACTTCACCATCCACTCCCAGATTAGCGGCGCCAACGGCTCGCTCTTTTCGCCCGGTACGCTGCCGAACGGTCAGCCTTACTTCACGCCGGAGAACGTGCTTTCCCTCGCTTTGAGCAAGGACAGCATTCGCGAGGATGAAGACGGGGAGGCGACTATCGCCACCGTGACTCTCGAGTCCCCAGCGCCCGCGGGCGGATTGCTGATCGATATCGAAAGCAATGGATACACGATCGACGAGTCGGGAGCGATCGTACCCGACGAGATCATGCTGGAGTCGTCCACCGTAACGATCGCGGAAGGCGAGACGAGCACCACGTTCCCAATTAGTGGATACAACGATGGTTTGCTCGATGGAGCTCGCGACGTGCGAATCGTAGTGCGTTCCGGTCCGGACATCCTGCCGGCGTTGGCGATTCTGAAGGTGGAGGACATCGAGCCGAACCCATACAATGTCGTTATCAGCGAAGTCATGCCCATGATTCTCGGCACCGGAGCGGACATCAACCGCAACGGCGTCCTGGAGGAAGCGGTAGGCGACAAGTTTATCGAGTTCGTGAACCTGTCCGGTTTCGTGACCGACATGTCCGGCTGGCAGATCCGCGTCTCTGAGACGGGTGGCGCCTCGGCTCCGGAGATCGTGCATACTTTCCCCGAGGCAACTTACCTGAACGACCAAGGCGCTTTGGTAGTCTTCGGCCGCGTGACGGAAGAAACCTTGGCTGCCCGCGAATCCGTATTCGGCAACGCGGTCATTCAAGGCGCTTCCAATCCCGACGGTTCGGTGCGGGCCAATGGCCTATCCATCCAGCGCAGCCAGGATACCACCATCGAGCTGCTCAATGCCGAAGGCTTCCAAGTCGCGGTCGCCGCTTACGAAGCCGATATCGGAAACCAAGCCATGGCCATCACGCGAGCTCCGGATCTCGACGGCGAGATGACGCTGCACCTAGAAGCGACCCAAGGCGAGTTTATCGTATTCTCGCCCGGTCTGACTTATCTCGGCGAAGCCTATGCAGGCAACGGCGATGCCACGCTACCGGAGGAGCCGGTGGCCGAGAGCTCCCAAGCGGACTCCGAGCAGGCAGATGTGGATACCAAGAGTGTAGAGCCGCAAACGCCCGCACGCTTCGTGTACGCATCGGCGAAAGGCTACGTTTCCGGATCCGGTTCGCTAGTGCTCGGTTTCGAGCTGGAAAGCGAGCAAGCGGTTTCGGTTCTTCTACGGGCCTCCGGCTCGATCGATTCGAAGATAGACCTGTATCGACAAACGGAATACGGAACGTACGAAGCCATCGCCTCCAACGACAACTGGGATCTGTCCTTGGCTTCGGCCATGGAGGAACGCGGCGCTTCGGTGACTGCGGAATCCAGCTTGGATGCGGCGGTGCTGGTCGATCTCGTTCCCGGAATCTACACTGCCGTTGTCGCCTCCCAGGACGGTGTGGGGCAGGTGCTCGGAGAGATCTACTTGCCAGCGGGAGACGAGCTGGAAGCAGGGCTCGTAAACGTATCCAGCTTGACTCGTATCGGACCGCTGGGCGAGAAAGCCACGCTCGGATTCATGGCCGCGGGAGGGAACCAGTCCCGCTACATGGTGCGGGCCGTTGGCCCGGGCTTGGCCGCTTGGCGGGTCGATCCGCTCGTGAGCGACCCGGTATTGGTTGTCTACGACGAAGAGCAGATCGAGCTCGCTCGAAACGACGATTGGCAAAAAGGCTCCTTCGCCGCTTTGGCGGAGTCGGTGGGCGCCAGCTCGCTGGCGCCAGGCAGCGCCGATGCGGCCCTGCTGGTCGATGCCGAAGACGGCGCCTTTACGGCTGAGGTCGAGGGCGACGCCGGCGGTAGCGTGCTACTCGAGTTGTTCGACTTGATCCCGTCTGCGGAAGGCAGCGTCGACGCGTCGCGCTAGCTTGGATTCCGCTTTCTTTCACCTATTGCAGCCGGCGAATTCTCTTCGCCGGTTGCCTTGTATCAGAACTTAAAATACAGATGTTATGAATTTTAGAAATCGATTTTCAGCTCCGGCCCTCCTGCTGGGCACCTGCGCCTTGACGGGCAGCCTTTTCGCCCATACCGGCCATGACCATGAGCCTTCGACGCGAGCGTCGAATCTACCGCGGGTCATCATCGAGGAATCGGACACGGTGAATCCGTGGACCGGCTTGGACTTGAACAACGATCCGAGCAACTTCCAGTTTGCCATCATCACCGACAACACCACGGGTGGCCGGGAAGGCGTATTGGAAGACGCCTTCCGCAAGTTGAACTGGTTGCAGCCCGAGTTTGTGATGTCGGTGGGTGACTTGATCCAAGGTTACACCACCGACCGCAAGCAGCTTGAGTACGAGTGGAACGAGTTCGAAGGTTTCGTCGATAAGCTGGAGATGCCGTTTTTCTACGTGGCCGGAAACCATGACTACACGAATCCCGTGATGGCGGAGGTCTGGAAGGAACGCTACGGCGCCAGCTACTACTCCTTCGTGTACCACGACGTGTTTTGCTTGGTGCTCAACTCCAACGACGAAGAGCGTCCCCATGCCATGACGCAGGAGCAGGTCGACTGGGCCTTGGCGGAAATCGAGAAGCATCCGGATCCGCGTTGGACCATGGTTTTCATCCATACGCCGCTTTGGGACCGCGAGGATCCTACCGGCAAGTGGCCGCAGATCGAAGAGGCGCTGCAGGGGCGGGACTTCACGGTTTTCGCCGGCCACCACCATCGCTACGTGAAGCACAGCCGTCAGGGCAAGGAGTTCTACACCTTGGCCACGACCGGAGGAAACAGCGGCTTGCGAGGTCCGCGCTTCGGCGAGTTCGACCATGTGGTTTGGGTAACCATGACCGACGAGGGGCCGATCCTGGCGAATTTGATCCTGGAAGGGATCTGGGATGAGAACGTGCGCGACGAGACAGTCCGCGAAGTGCAGGGCGCCCTTATCGATGACGGTTCCTTGGCCCTGCAGCCGATTCTCTATCGTAGTGGCAAGTTCGATACGGGAAAACTCGCTTTTCGTTTCACCAACGATTCAGATTATCCGGTCGATTTCGAGATGCAGATCAAGCAGCTGGAGAACATCGTGATCAAGGGCGAGCGTTCGGGGAGCTGGAGCTTGCCGCCCAACGAAGTGCTGCGGCTCGACTACGAAGTCGAGAACGCCAGCTCGGATTTCGCGGAAGGGATCGCGGCGGAAATGGCTTGGAAGCTGGCCTTCGATCGCGACGGGGAAGCGATTCGCTTTGCGGATAGCGAATCCCTGTCGGTCGTGCGTGAGCTGCCGATCCGTCGGGAGCGAAAGCTCGAGGTCGATGGGGATCTCGGCGAATGGGATTCCTTGAACTACCGTTCGCCCGCCGTCGCGGATTGGCACTACCACCGTCGCTGGGAAGGGGAGGCGGACAGCCGCTTCGAGTTCGACCTGGCGGAGGATGGCAAAGCGCTCTATGTGGCGGTGAAGGTTTACGATGACAGCTTGGCCTTGTCGGCTGAGGACGCGCTGTGGGCGCAGGATAGCGTGGCGGTGCAGATCGATGCCCGTCCCAAGGCAGTTCGCGGCACCAACGCCTCCAATCGCGGTCCGCTCTTGATAAACGTAGCCCCCGGTCTCGAGGGCGATACCCGAGCCCGCGGCGCTCGAAGCTACCCGGAAGGTACCGCCTATGTGGCTCGCAAGACCTCTTATGGTTACGCGGTGGAGATCTCCATCCCTTTCCAGTACCTGGACGCTCAGGGTGGTGGTGATTGGGATGGTATCCGCTTGAATGTTACGCTCAACGACAAGGATCTCGAAAAGGACGCCGTGGCGCGGATCTTCTGGCGGCCGAGCTGGAATCGCGACGACGCGGTCCCCGGTGCCGGCAGCTTCTACCGGAAGGGGAAGTAGCGGCGCTATTCGACGCGACGGGGGGACGAATCGAAAGGCAGGCCCTAGGCGTGCTTGGGTGATTCGCCCCTTCTCTTAGCAATATATTCAAAGGGCGTAGCAGGGCTTACATAGGGCCCTGTTACGTTCTGTTTACGGACTCGGCTTCTGCTGGATCTCGCGCTGGCGAGCCCTAGCTTGAAGCCTTCTTTGATGATGGACCGGGCCAATAGGAAGACAGTGACTTTAGCCGACGTGGCGCTATTGGCGGGCGTTAACAAGTCTACGGTATCGCGAGCCTTGCGGGACTGCAGCCATGTGGGATCTGCTACGAAAGAGAAGGTGCTGCGAGCGGCAGCGGAGCTCGACTATCGTCCCGATCCAACGATCGCTCGATTGGCGGCGCAGCGTTGGAGAAGCGATGGAGGCGGTCGCGTCGATTCGCTTACGCTTTTATTTCACAGCCGCTCGCCGCGCTTCCACGGCATGCTTCGTTTCGCCCAAGAGCTGTGCGAGAAGTATGGATACAGCGCGGATGTGGTTTATGTTGCGGACTTCGTGAGCCCGGATTCCCTGTTGCGCAGCTTGGAGTTTCGCGGGGTGGAGCGGATCTTGCTATTTGGTTTCGAGGAGGGGAGCAGCCTGGACCCGCGCTTGCCGCAGCGCTTTAGCATCGTGAACTGCGGGTCGATCTTGGATCAACCGATTTGCTCGGTCGATTTGGATTGGCGGCGCATGCTGGATCGCGCCGTGAAGCACCTGAGCAAAAGGGGATGCCAGCGCGTTGGCCTGGCCTTGTCGGGCGCGGGAGAACGGGAGAGCCGGATCTTGCGGCAACGTTTCGACGAACTGTTTGCGGACGACTATCGAGCGGTTCCTGTCATGTCAGGCGAAGCGTCGGAGGATGCGGGGGCTCTGCTGTCTTGGTATCGGGCTTACGCTCCGGACGGCGTAGTGGGCTTCGGCCCAGAGGTGGGGAGGGTGCTGCAAAAGCGGATGCCGGAGTGGGGCGCCTACCTGAGCTTGCAAACGGAGGACCTTGCGGCCTGCGACCAGGCTCGCGGCTTTTGCTGTGGCGAACGCTTAGTAGTGGAAAGAGGGATACAGTTGCTTCAGCTGGAGCGCCTGCCGGGGTCGCAGAGCAGGATGGAGCTGCATCACATCGTGCCCGAATGGCGGCTGCCTGCGGATGACGAGGCGCCCGCCTGCGAAGCTTGCCTTCGGTAGGGCGGGGAGGTAGGGCAACGCTAGGCCTATTGGATTTATGAAAAGACTATTGATGGTAGCGCTGCTGGTGGTGGCGAATTTGCAAGGGAAAGAGGTGCGCGTGATCGCTCACCGCGGCGCCTCGGCCTATGCGCCGGAAAATACGTTGCCCGCCTTCGAGCTGGCTTGGCGGCAGGATGCGGACGCCATCGAAGGCGACTTCCACTTGACTGCGGACGGCGAGATCGTGTGCGTGCACGACTACTCGATCAAGAAGTACACCGGAGTCGACAAGCGAGTGGAGGAGATGACGCTGGAAGAGCTGCGCAGTTACGACTTCGGGGCTTGGGTCGGCGAATCGTGGAAGGGAACGCAGATTCCAACGTTGCGGGAAGTTTTGGATACGGTGCCTGCGGGTAAGCTAATGTTCGTCGAGATCAAGTGCGGACCGGAGATCGTGCCTGAGCTGCTCGAGCAGGTGGAAGCTTCCGGCCTAAGCGAGGAGCAGATCGTCTTTATTTCCTTCAACGAAAAGGTGGTGCAGCGGCTGAAAAAGGCTGCTCCGGCGTATGCGGCGAACTGGCTGGTCTCCGTCAAGCGCGACGAAAGGGGGCGGCAGCGGCCGAAGACCTCTAAGCTGATGCGCGTTTTGCGTAAGAGCAAGGTGGACGGCATCAGCACCCGAGCCAACGAGGTGGTGGATTCCGCGTTCGTGTCCCGTTTCAAGGACAAGGGACTCGGCTACCATGTGTGGACGGTGGACGATCCGGACTACGCCCTGGCTTTGTTGGAAGCTGGAGTGGATACCATCACCACCAATAAGCCGGATGCCATTCTCGAAGCACTGAACCGCCGCTAGCGAGGAGCGGCGGCTGGCGCAGCGCTGGGGGTGTTCGGGTAGGGGACGGGTGTTGGCGCGGTTTTGGCAACAGGCTTAGGGAGTTCCGCAGGGATCGAATCCGCTGCGGAAGTTTCTAAAATGCAACTTAACCCCCACACCTAGTTATGAAATCTGATAAGTTCTCCCATGGCGCCAGCAAACCGAATCTAGAACCTGTCGACGAATCCCGCGAGTGGGAAGAGTTGGCGGACGCTCTCGAACCGCTTGATCGGGAAGCCGCCGGAAGCCCGTCGCCTTTCGAAAACGCCGTCTCGTCGGAGAGCGAAAGTCCTGTGGACGCCCGCGAAGAGGCTCGTTTGGCCGAGGAGCGGAGGGAGTCGCGCTCGCACGAGGATCTGGTCAAGGCCGGGGTGGAGCGAGCCGCGGACGACCAGGAGTCGTCGGTGGCGATGCGGCACCACGTTTGAGACGCCAAGGGGAGGGAGGGACACGATGAAATCCAAGCCGTATTCGCTGAAGAGATACGCTTTGCGGATCTTCCTGCCGGTGGCCTTGGTGTCGCTGATTGGCTTCGCGATGCGATGGCAGATGGGCAGGGAGTTTGTGGAAAAGCGGGTAGAGCGGGTCGAAGTCGAAGAGGAGTCGACGGAGAAGATTCGCAAGGAAGTGCCGTTTTCGGAAGAGAACCGGACTCACGTCATCAATGCCTTGGAACAAGCCCTGGAGGTGATGGAAGATGGGGAGCGAGAGGTCGACGAGGCGGCTCTCGATCGCTTGCAACGGAGTATCGACAGGTTGGGGGCGGTCGAAGAGGCTGAGTGGCAGGCGGCGGTAGAGGAAGCCTACGAGGCCTTGGCCCAAGCCCGGGAGAGCTAGGCGAAGCGAAGGGCGTTTAGTTCGGCGGGCTGGGGTGCGCGAATGCGGGGCCATCCATGGCGATAGGCCTGAGCCGGGGCCCGCGGAGGGCCTTAGCCGGCGTAGGTCCAGCCGATGTCCTGGCAGGAGAGCGGGGAGCCTGTTTCGTTTTGCTGGGAGTCCATGACTTCGCCGATGAAGAGGCTGTGGTCCCCTACGTCGAGGGAATCGACGATGCGGCAATCGAGGTAGGCCAAGGCGCCGTTGATGACGGGCGCGCCGGAGGCTGCGGTGGAGTGGGGAATGTGCAGCATCTTGTCTTCGTCGCGGTCGTGCGGCTTTACGAGGATGCGGGCGAGCTCGGTCTGCTCCTTGTTGAGGAGATTGAGAGTGAAGCTCGCTTGCTCGCACATAAGCTGGTGGCTGTTGCTGTCCTTGCGGATGGCGACTGCGATCCGAGGCGGCTCGAAGGAGCACTGCATGACCCAGCTCGCGAGCAGGGCGCTGGATACGGACTCGTCGCTGCCGATCCCGACGGCAAAGATGCTGTAGGGGATTTGGCGGAGAACTTCGTGGGTGGTCTTCGTTTTGCTGGGGTCGAGGGAGTGGATGGGTGACATCTTTATCGGTGGTTTTCGGGTTGGCGGTTGGCTAGTTTGGAATGGGACATCCGCCCACGCAGGGGCGGATGTCTCGGGCAATGGTTTTCGCTGCTTAACGTCTAGCCGACGGGGCGGGCGTCACATGGGCGAGATGAGGGATGCGTCCTCTTCCTTCCAGTGATAGGGCCGGCCGTAGTAGTCGTAGAGGTTCTTTTCGAAGTCTCTGTTGATGGGGGCGCTGGGATCGAACTCGGGAGCGTGTTCGATCTGTTTGCGGGTCAGGGAAACGGAAGCGTTCTCCCCCTGCCAATCGATGGAGTCGAGCCAGCCGATGTCGATGAGGCACTTGCGTCCGGGCAGCCAGTTCTTGGTATCGATCACGAGGTAGAGCAGTCGCCATTTTTCGTCGTCGAAGATGAAGTCCTCGACGTGGCCGAAGCTGTCGTCCTTGGCGTCGATGTGGTAGCCGATGACTTCCTTGGCGGAGTGCAGGTGGCTCTCGGCGATCCGCTTGAGATTTTCGGCGTGTTGCTCGCGTTCGACCCGCGAGGGATGTTCGACGGCCTGTCCGGGCGGATGGAAGAGGGGTTCCTGGGAGTGTCCCCAAGTGTAGGGGCCAGACCAATACGGCTGGCTCTGCTGGTAGTAGCGAGCGTATTCCTCCTCGTATTGGCGAGAGACGGGGCTGTGTTCCTCCAGTTTGGGAGCGTTCTTGATCTGCTCCTTGGTAAGCTCCACGGGGAAGTGCTTGCCCTGCCAGCCGGTGTCCGGTTGTCGGGCGTGGTGGGGGCTGACGAGGACCTTTTGTCCCGGCAACCAGCGTCCGGTGTCGACGACCACGTAGCGCATGCGCCAGTGGCGGTCGTCGAAGAGGCAGTCCTTTACCTTGCCGAGGGTTCCGTCGAGGGCTTCGACGGGATATCCGAATGTGTCGTGGATGCTGCGTAGCATGGCGGTTCCTTTCCTTTGGGTTATAGGTTGTTTTTCTAGGGACGGAACCGCATGGCCCGCGCCACTCAGGGTAATCGGGGAGGGGTGGGCCGAGGAGGGCGACTCGGGAGAACCGGAGGCTTGCTTTTCGCACTGCCGGAGTGTGCAGGCTGCAAGGTGCCGAGGCGGGGAGGGAAGAAGCGGGATGTTTCCGCATCGAGTGCGTCGGCGGGGATTTCGGCCGTCGCGATTTGGCGAGATTCGTGAAGTTGTAGGGGGTGTGTGGATACTGGAGCGGTGTGGCGTTTAGCCTCTTTCAATAGGGCGTGTCCACGGTTTGCCCGCAAGCGGACAAGCTGGGATGCGAAGGGGTTGGGAGAGGAGCGTAGACGGCATCTCTAGGTGTGTTCCAAAAAGTGAATACGAAGGAGATAATGGAAGCTGGCGCGAATTAGGCTCGGGAGAACCCATGAAACGAGCGAATGAAAACAAGAACCATAAGTTGGCGTTCATGGGCTTGGTAGTGTTTGCGATCCTCGGAGCGATCCTGGGCGGCCTGACGGGCGTGGCGGTGGGCTTCGGCATTGGAATCGTGGGGTTGATCGCTACCTTGGCCCTTGCGATGATGGTAAGTCGGAAGGACCGCAAGAAGCTCTCCGAGCCAAAGCCGGACTAGGGGAAAGCCAGCGCCTCTGCGGCTGCTTGGTCTGGCGTGGAGTGGCATTGCGCATACTTGATGGTGCGACCCGCAACGGTGGGCATCCGCTCGCTGCGTTCGGGGTGGGGGACTATCCGGAGGCGGGGCGGGAGCAGGGCCTTTATTCGTAGGCGCCCGGCGGGCTGGCATATCTGATGCAAGAGGGGCGACCCCGGCGCGAAGCATGGCGCCGCAAGAAATCCAAACCCTAGAGCCCAACAGATATCGATGTCAGAAAGAAAAGAACCCGCCCGCTGCCCCTTCGCCGGAAAAATTGCAAAAGGAGGAGAGCTCCATCAGCAAGCTTCCTCCCCAGACGAAAGATTGACGACCGGCCAAGGCCTGCCGGTGTCGGACGATCAAAACTCGCTCAAGTTCGGGGACCGCGGCCCCACCCTGCTGGAAGACTTCATTCTCAGGGAAAAGATAACCCATTTCGACCATGAGAGGATTCCCGAGCGGGTCGTGCACGCGAGAGGGTACGGAGCCCATGGCTACTTTCAATCGTACGACTGCCACGAGGACATTACCAAGGCGAGTTTCCTTCAGGACCCGGAGGAGAAGACCGAGGTGTTCGTGCGTTTCTCCACGGTCGCGGGCAGTGAGGGATCTTTGGATACGGCCCGGGACGTTCGCGGCTTCTCGGTGAAGTTCTATACCAAGGAAGGGAACTACGATTTGGTAGGCAACAACATGCCGGTCTTTTTCATCCAAGACGTGATCAAGTTCCCGGACCTGATTCACTCCGTCAAGCCCGAACCCGATCGCGGCTTTCCGCAAGCCCAGTCGGCGCACGATACGTTTTGGGACTTTGTATCGCTGACTCCGGAGAGCGTGCACATGCTCCTGTGGATCATGTCCGACCGAGCCATTCCTCGGTCCTACCGTATGATGGAAGGCTTCGGCGTGCATACCTTCCGCATGATCAACCAGAGTGGAGAATCGCGTTTCGTAAAGTTCCATTGGCGGCCCAAGCTGGGCACCTTCTCCCTCATTTGGGATGAGGCCGTTAAGCTGGGCGGAGCGGATCCTGACTTTCACCGCCGGGATCTCTGGCAAGCCATCGAGAGTGGCGACTTCCCGGAGTGGGAGCTTTGCGTGCAGGTGTTTACGGAGGAAGAGGCCGCCGCATTCGATTTCGACGTTCTCGATCCGACCAAGCTCGTGCCGGAGGAGAAGGTACCTTTGCGGCCGCTTGGCAAGATGGTCCTCAACCGCAACGTGGATAACTTCTTCGCAGAAACGGAGCAGGTCGCCTTCTGCCCTTCCCATGTGGTTCCGGGAATCGATTTCTCGGACGACCCGCTGCTGCAAGGACGATTGTTCAGCTATTTGGATACGCAGATCTCGCGTCTCGGAAGCCCGAACTTCAATCAGCTACCCGTAAACGCCCCCAAGTGCCCCATGCGCTTCTTCCAGCGCGATGCCCAGATGCAGACGCAGGTCCCGTCCGGTCGCGTCGCCAACCAGCCAAACAGCCTGGACGAAGGGTCGCCTCGCGAGTGCCCGGTAACGGGGTTCTCCTCGTTCCCGAAGTCCGGTCAGGGCGAAAAGCGACGGAGCCGCTCGGAAACCTTCGCCGACTACTATTCCCAAGCCCGCCTGTTCTGGAAGTCGATGACCGAGCCGGAGCGCAATCACATCGTGGGAGGCTTCACGTTCGAGCTAGGGAAGTGCGAGGCGCGCCACGTGCGTAAGCGAATGCTGGGGCACCTGATGCTTGTTGACCAGGAGTTAGGCGAGAAGGTCGCCTCGGCTCTGGGCATGGAGGGCGAGGCGGCCGAGATAGAACCGATCGTTCCAATTATTGAATACGAACCGTCTCCCGCCCTTTCCCAGTATTCGAAATCGCCAGCGAGCCTCCAAGGTAAGAAGATCGGGGTGCTTACCAGCGATGGAGCGCCTGCTTCCATCCTCGAGAAGGTTCTCGAAATTGCGAAGTCGGAAGGCGCGACCGTCGAGGTGGTGGCCCCTAAGGCTGGGCGATGCCGTCTGAGCGACGGAAAGGATCTGGAGCCTGATCACTTCTTGGCCGGTGGACCCTCCATGTTGTTCGATTGCGTGGTCGTGGCTCCAGGCGGCGAAGAGGAAGGCGGCAAGGCCTTGCAGGACCAAGCCGATGCGGTTGATTGGATTCGAAATGCCTTCGGCCATCTCAAGGTGATCGGCTTTTCGGACGCTGCCGAAGCCCTGCTGGAAAAAGCCGGGGTGGAGCCCGATGTCAAAGGGGGAGTGATACCCTTTGAGAAGGAGGGCTGGGACGGATTTATCGAACAGGCCAAGAAGCACCGGGTTTGGGAGCGAGAGTCGAAGGTGCGACCCGTGTGAGCCGCTGAAGATCGGCCGCTCGCGTTCGGTTTCCCGTCTTCTTGTCAGGGTCAATCCGCTTGGCTTGTTCGGAGAGAACACCGCTGCCAGCCGGATCACCGACGGGAGGACGATCCGCCTGCTTCGCGCGCCGGCACGAACGTTGTCGCCGCTTCGCTTCGAGACTCCGCAGGGATGATCGACGCGAGGCGTCGGGAGGTTTTGTGGCTACTGTTTGGGAAGTGGGGAAGCTGTAGGGATGTCGCTTGCGACACTCCGCATTTCCCTTTTGCGCGGTGGCGGGGCGACAAGGGCCAGCCCTGCGTCTTGGCGGTCGCGCGACCTTAGAGGTCAATTCATCGCGAGATGGGCGCCTCGTTTTCTGCAAAATCGAAGCCGGAGAGGGGAGCGTGAAGCCTTATGCGGAGCGTTGCTGCTGGGCTGGTCTCGGGTGGAATGTCGTCATCGGTTAGGGCTGTTCTCTTTCGTGACTTCGTAACGTAGTTCTGCCATTCCGGTACCCATCTGTTGAATACCTGTTAGCTTCAATTGCGGGCCTAAGACTCTTCGGGGGAATAGGGGCTTACCTTTGCCAAGAGTGGCCGACCCGATTTGCACGATCAGCTCGTCAAGTAAACCGGCATCGTAGAACTGCCCTGCAATGTCGCCGCCACCCACGATCCAAATGTTCTTCGAGTTCGCGGCAGAACGCATCTCAGCATGCGCGAGGGCGACATCGCCGGCCGCGAAGCGAATGTTTGCCCCTTCTATGGTTGGGAGTTTGCGGTGGGTTAATACCCAAGCCGGTTGCGTGTAGGGCCACGCTGATCCTGCTTCCTCTGCAACCTTCTCTGCATTGTTGAGCATCCATTCGTAGGTCGTTGAGCCCATGACCAAGGCTCCCACCTCCTCGATGAATGCGGGGTAGCTAGAATCGGCTAGCTCGCCTAGCGAGAAAAGCCAGTCTAGGGAATCGTCTTCCGTAGCTATGAATCCATCGAGGCTAGCCGCGGTGTAGTATTGGGTTTTCATCGTTTAAGAATCTAAGAACAGGCGGTGGCTTAGATTGAGAAAGCAAACAGTAGGCTTTGACACCTTTTGGCCTCCTTTAATTCCGATGTTTGCTTATTCATTCATAGCGTTGGCGAGTTCTTCAACGAATGTTATCTTATTTCCATCTGGGTCAGTCGCATCTACCATTTTTACGATTCCAGTATATTCTACAACTTCACCTAGAGATATCCCTACCTCTTCACAGGCAGAACGCTGAGCCTCAAGATCGCCCACGTTGATTACGACTGTTGTTTTTCCTGAATTGTCGGGGTCGATCCCAATTTGGAGCCAAGCGTTGGCGGCGAGTTGCCACTCAGAGACACCTTCTGTCGGAACTACGTCGGCGTCTCGACCAATTAGTTTTTTGTACCAATTGACGGCGGAATCGTAGTTTGTTACTGGAATTACTGATATTACGTTTTTTAAGTTCAGGATGGGCATTTTTTTATACTTTATTTTGATCCGAGACTAACGTCGAGCGCCATACGTGAAGGCTAGCTCGGAGTGTTGGCCGGAGCTGTATGGAACGATTTGGTGCGCACAGGATGGGCGACTGCGGGTGTGGTTCAAGTTTACTATACATGAATCCTAAAGTTAAATTACCAGTGACCTCTTTTTTTGTATATTTCAAACATTACGGTTTGACCCTTTTGGTAGCCGATCTTTTTTTGTATATTTCAAACATTACGGTTTGACCCTTTTGGTAGCCGACTCGATCCTGATCTCCTGCAAACGCCTGGACATCCAGCCGCTGGAATACCTGGCCGACGTACTCTCCAAAGATACGCGACCCCTGCCGGAGCAG
>NZ_JARXIA010000019.1 GCF_031127875.1 Pelagicoccus sp. SDUM812005
GCGGTTCAGTTCCGCTCTGCTATCGCGCCTGAAGGCGGCGTACTGTCGCTTGTGTCTCGGATTTTGGATACGGCGAACTTGCCCGGTGCCGTGCTCTGCTGGCTGGCTTTGATGTGAGACTTGGCGTGGGCTGAAAGCGGTTCGGAGTCGTTGGGCGTCGGGCGTCTCTTTAAATTCACAAAGCGTTCTTGGTTTTGTGGTTGTGAACTTTACAAAGCTGGATAGGGTGTCGCGTGGAACTAGTTGATTCCAAACACGCTTAGAGAATATCATGCAAAAAAAAGCAATTGCCGTAATTATGGGAGGTGGCCGTGGTTCGCGCCTCTATCCACTGACAAAAGAGCGCTGCAAGCCTGCCGTGCCGCTAGCGGGGAAGTACCGATTGGTCGATATCCCTATCAGCAACTGTCTCAATTCCGGGATCAACAACATCTACTTGCTTACGCAGTTCAATACGGCATCGCTGCATCGCCACATCCAGGAGACCTACCGCTTCGATCCGTTCGCAGGCGGCACCGTTGATATTCTCTCCGCGGAGCAGACGGAAAAGGGGGACAGCTGGTACCAAGGGACTGCTGACGCGGTACGCCAGAACATCCACCACTTTACCAACAGCGAATACGACTATGTCATTATCCTTTCGGGCGACCAGCTCTACCGCATGGACTATGACAAGATCATCGCCGAGCATATAAAGAACGATGCGGAGGTGACGGTTGCAGCGATTCCTTTTCCCGCGCAAAACTGCGGCGGCCTAGGGTTGATGCGCGTTTCCGAATCGCTCGAAATTACCGAGTTCGTGGAAAAGCCGACCGACCCGAAGGTGATCGAAGGCTTGAAGATTCCGGAGAATATTGCCGGCACGCTCAAGACCAGCAACTCCAAGGAGTGCTGCCTGGCTTCGATGGGTATCTACGTTTTCAATCGCAAAACCATGATCGACGCCCTCGATAATTCGATGACGGACTTCGGCAAGGAGGTGATTCCTTCCTTGCTTGGCACATCCAAGCTCCGCGCCTCCATTTTCGAAGGGTACTGGGAAGATATCGGAACGGTTAAGGCGTTTTTCGATGCGAACTTGCAGCTCGCGGATCCTATGCCGCAATTCAACTTTTTCTCGCGCGGGCGTCCGATCTTCACCCGCGCTCGCTACCTTCCAGCCAGCAAGATCAATCGCTGTTCGATCAACCATGTTATCATTGGCGATGGCTGCATCATTACCGACTCCTATCTCAAGCGCTGCGTGATCGGCATTCGCTCGGTGCTGCGCGAGGGTACTCGTCTCGAAAACGTCATCATGATGGGGGCCGACGATTTCGAAAGCGCGGAGGACCGTCGCCAAAACAAGGAGCTAGGGCGTCCGGACGTGGGCGTGGGCCTCAACTGCGAAATCAAGAATGCCATCATCGATAAGGGCGCTCGCATAGGTGACAACGTGAAGTTGAACCCCGAAGGGAAGCCGGACATGTACGAAAAGAACGGCGTCTTTGTGAGGGACGGCGTGGTTATCGTGACCAAGAACACCTGCGTGCCCTCGAACACGGTATTTTAAACGCTTATTTTCCGATGAAGATCCTCGCTTGCATAGACGGCTCCCAATATTCCCAAAGTTGCTGCGAATACGCTGCCTGGGTGGCTAGCCGTATGAAGGCGTCGATCGACGTCGTTTACGTCACAGATCTGCGGCAGTTCGAAATTCCGTTCGTCGCGGATCTTAGCGGTAGCCTTGGGCTGCAGCCTTACCAATCGATCATGGGGGAGCTGCAGCAGCTCGAAGAGCAAAAGGCTTCCCTCGTATTGGAGAGGGCTGAGAGTTTGCTTCGCAAGGCGGGGTACGAGGGCGCTGTTTCGCGTATCCACAAGACGGGTTTTTTGGTCGATTCCTTGAGTGAACTGGAGGAGTCGGCGGAGTTGATCGTAATTGGCAAGCGTGGAGAAAACGCGAATTTCGCGGCTGAGCACCTCGGTTCCACCATGGAGCGTGTGGTGCGGGCTTCGAGCAAGCCCTGTCTGGTTGCGTCTCGGGCGTTCCAGCCGGTCGAAAAGGTGCTCTTGGCCTACGAGAACGTAGCCAGCTGCAACGCTGCGATAGACTACTTTTGCAATTCGATCTGCTTTTCGGACATCGAGCTTCACTTGGTAAGCGTATCCAAGAAAGATGACGAGGGTGACGTGTTGAGCGAGTTGAAGGCGGCGGAGGATCGCCTGCGTTCGGCAGGCTTGAGGGTGACTTGCCAGATGCTGCATGGAGCGGTGGCTCCCGAGCTTTCCGAATACGCTAAGGAGACGGGAATCGGCATGTTGGCCATGGGGGCGTACGGACATTCCAAGATTCGCCACCTGATCATTGGAAGCACCACTACGGAGATTCTCCGGGATTGTCGTTTGCCTACTTTGCTGTTCCGTTAGCTTACTTAGTGTTTTAGCGGATGCATTTGCATTTGAACGGCTTTTGCCGTTCTTATTGCGTTGCCTGACGGAGCGTTCCCCGGTCCTTTTCGGACCGCTCCGAAATGGGTGCCTCTACGATGAATAGCAGTACGCGAATCCAAACACGAAACTCCTTGATATTGCTTTTAGGGCTGGCGTTTATCGCCGTCCCGTTGGCGTTGTCTTTCGCGCGGGCTTTGGGGGAGTCTCGGTCGGTCGCTCATGATGCTCGCATTCTGTCGGAGGCGTTGCGTTCGAAGATCGATGCTGCCGACCTAGGGGGAGCTCATGACTCCTTGGAGATTGCGGAGGCGCAGCTCGAGGCGTTCGCCGCCCGAACTCAGTCTCGTTCCACGTTTCAAGGACTGTCGACGGTGAGTATGCTGAGCGTCGGGCTGGGGGCGGGAATGGTAATCTTCAGCCTGTATTCTTCTTTTAACTACGCTCGTAGGATGGATTCGGGGCTCGGCGTCCTGAATCGACTGTTGTCGGATGAGCCTTCGGTGGGGGGCGGTGGAGTGGAGGCGATCGCTTTGCCGCAGGTTCGCTCCTTGGCGGCGGAGCTTCAGTCGCGGTTGCGTTCGTTCGACGATTGGATCGAGCGATTGAACAACGACCGGACGGACGCTTTGTCCGAGCTGGAGAAGGAGCGCTTTTCCTTGTTGGAGAAATTGTCCGAAAAATCGAAATCCGCTCGTTCCGCGGTGGATTTCAGCGCCAAGAAGGGAGATTTCTTGGCGACGATGTCCCATGAGATTCGCACTCCGATGAACGGCGTTTTAGCTGTCGCTGACGATTTGCTGAGTTATGACCTAGATCGGGAGATTGCGGACAAGGTCGAGATGATAAAGCTGTCCGGCGAGTCTTTGGTGCGAATCCTCGACGACGTGTTGGACTTTTCGAAGATCGAGGCCGGCAAGCTCGATGTGAAGCTGGAGTCCTTTGACTTCACCTTTGCCTGTAGCGCGACGCACTCCCTCTTCAACGCATTGGCGCGGGAGAAGGGGCTGGATTACACGCTCTCGGTCGCTTCCGATGTTCCGCAGTATATATTGGGCGATTCCGTCCGCGTACGTCAGGTGATTGCGAATCTGTTGAGCAATGCCTTGAAGTTTACCGACGAGGGAGGCGTTTCTTTGACGATCAAGAAAGAGAGACGGGAGGCGGAAGGCTTGTTGATTTCGGTCGCCGACACTGGGATTGGCATCGATCCCAAATCCTTCGATCGATTGTTCGAGGCGTTCGGGCAGGCTGAAACGGGATTGGAGCAAAAGGGGACGGGCTTGGGGCTCGCGATTTCCAAGCGCCTGGCTTCGTTGATGGATGGTGAATTGAGCTACCGCGGCAATACGCCTACTGGGTCAGTATTCGATTTTTGGATTCCTTATTACGCGGGCACTCCGGTAGCTCAGGAGGTCGAACTTGCTCGCTCGGACGTCGTGGTGGAGGATGCGTGCATTTTGGTCGTGGAAGACAACCGGATTAACCAGCATGTCCTGGAGTCGCTCCTGGAGCGAGCTCGGCATCGAGTGCATATCGCTTCCAACGGGCTTGAGGCGTTGGAGTTGATTGAGCAGCACGCATTCGATTTGATCTTTATGGATTGCCTGATGCCGAAGCTTGACGGCTTCGAGACGGCGAAGCGGATCCGTTCCCTGCCGGAGGGGCATGCCAATCGCGGAACGCCGATCATTGCCTTGACGGCGAACGCCTTCGCTCACGATCGAGATCTGTGTTTCGATGCCGGTATGAACGACTTTCTTGCGAAGCCGGTGAAAAAGGAAACCTTGCTGGGCGCGGTGAACTACTATTGCCGGGCGAAAAACGGCTGAGCTGTTCTAGGGGGAGCGGTGTTCGAAGTCGATGGCTCCGCCTCTGGCGTGATTTTTGTCCGTTCCTTAGAGAAGCGGAAGGCGAACGAAGGAGATCTGGTTGACCAGGCTGTCGTAGAGGCGCGGCTTCTCCATGGGCTGAACCTTGATGAGTTCGATGATAGCGGCGTTGAGCTCGAGGAGCACGGAGTCGCTCAAGGTCATGTCGGACTTGAGGTTAGCGAGTTCGCAACGGTAGCTGAGCCAGTCTGCCTTGAATTGGAGGGCGTGGTATTGGCCGCTGACTTCTCTTTCGATTTTGCGGCAATCCTTGTTGGAGTATTCGCCTTCGAGCAATTCGCTGATCCGTAGGATCTGGGCTTGCTCAACCCAAGTGAGCTTCTCGGCTTCGACTTCGGTCAGCAGGCAGCGTAGTCGCATGATCGACTCGGAAAGCTCCTTTTTCTTGGTGCGTAGGGCGAGTCGGAGGGACTTGTGGCTCCAGTTGTTGAGGAAGCGGCCTACGAGCAGGAAGCGCCCTTCGTGGCTGAGCTTGTTGAGGGGGTGGTGAGGCGAGGAGAAGCGCGGCGTGAAGTTCGCGTGGTAGCGTTCGAGGCGAACTTGCAGGAAGCGTTCGAAGTCGGATACGCGGCGCGTGTAGGGGAGGTAGCGCCAGCAGTCTGCCAGCACGTTTTTGAGTTCGAAAAGGCGTTCGGCTTTGTTGTCGACGCCGGCGAGGAAAAGGTACTCGGAAATAAAGTTCGCGTAGTTGGAGGTCGCTTGCACGTAGGCGTGCACGTTTCCTCGGGCGGCTTTGCGAAACAGGGAGCGGATAAGACGGCGCTCGGGGGAGAAGGAGTCCTGCGACAAGCGCTGGACTCTGAACTTTCTGAGAGTCATGCTACTAGATGGATCGTGTGGTCTAAAGGGAGTGACGAAAAGCTAGGCCAAAGTGGGGCGCGCCTAGTCTTCGTCGGAGCCTCTAGCGATTGTCGCGCGACAATCGTAAGTGACTCGAAGCCAAATTTCTCGAATATCGAAGAGACGAATTCGAGCATGCTTCACATAGAGTGAAAGCGATTCGGTTTGTAGTTTCTCAAAGTCGGAGAGCATGCCGAGGGCGGTGTTAAGGGACACCATTCCGCGTTTGAAGTAGGCGATCGCCAAGGCGAAGTCGTCCATGTCCAATGCGGTTACGGCTAGCAGTCCGTAGTAGTCTGATTCTGTAAGTGCAGTCTGGTAGGAAAGGGCTTGGGCGGCGTCTACCGATTCGGGGGTGAGCGCCACGCGGCGTCCCCATTGTTCGACGAGCCATCCGTGCAGGGCCTTGCTGGATACGAAGAGGGGATGGCGGTGAAGGGTGTAGGGAACGCTTTGTTCGGGCTCCGCATCGCCGTCTTGCTCGAGGCCTTCGGGGCGAGGTTGCCAGCCCATGTAGAGCGCTACCTCGTCTAGCCGGTTAGAGCTGCGGATCAGTTTGCTGTAGATCGCTTGGTATTTCCTGACTTCGTCGGATTCGGACTGGAGGTACTGCTCCCAGTTGAATTCGTTCCAAGTGGATTCCCAGCTTTCTTCCCACTCGTTGTTCGGGTTCGCGTCGCTCTCGTAATTTCCCATTCGGTTCGTTTACTGGCTTTTTAAAAAAGTCGCCGAAACGTAAGAATGGGGTTTCGGCGATGCAACTTAATATTGATAGTTATTATTCCCAATACGTTGTTCACAAAAGCGGGGAGGTTGAGAATTGGTTTCGCGGGAGATATTTCGCTGGTGTCTTGCGTTTATGGCTGTTTATTAGGGGCTTATGAATGATTCGGATTCGACTTTCTATCTTACGGCCTACTTTTCCGGCCACGTCCAAGGGGTGGGGTTCCGCTATTCGACTGCCCAGCTCGCCAAGGGCTTCGAGGTAACCGGGTTCGTGAAGAACCTGGCGGACGGGCGAGTTGAATTGGAGATCGAGGGCGAGGAAGACGAGTGTCGCGGCATGTTGGCCAGCGTGGAAGACGAGCTCGATGCGTACGTGCGCAAGACGGAGTGTTCGGTAGGCCGGCGCCCGCAGAGCTTTACCACTTTTCGGATCGCTTAGCGTTGAAGGAGTCGGTCCAGGCAATCGAGCTGCGCGAGCTGACCAAGGACTTTCCGTTGATGGAAAGGGGTCGCTACTTGCGGGCAGTGGACGGGCTGACCTTGAGGATTCCAGAAAATTCGGTTTTCGGGCTTTTGGGGCCGAACGGGTCGGGTAAGAGCACGACCATTCGCATGCTGCTAGGGCTGTCGGAGCCTTCTCGCGGCGAGATCCGCATCTTTGGCGCGTCGCCTCAAGAGGCGGAGGCGCGTCGCCGGGTCGGCTACCTGCCGGACGCGCCCTACTATCACAAGTTTCTCACGGGGCGGGAGTTGCTGCGCTTCTTCGGCAAGTTGCTGGGCATGTCCCGGAGCGAATTGGAGAGGCGCGCGGAAGAGCTGCTGGCTCAATTTGGCTTGGCGGATGCAATGGATCGCAAGCTGGGCGCCTACTCGAAGGGAATGCTGCAACGGCTCGGCTTTGCCCAAGCGCTTTTGGGAGATCCGGATATTTTGGTCCTGGACGAACCGACTGCTGGAGTGGATCCAGTGGGAGCTGCGGAGGTGGGCGATTTCGTCCGTGGTTTGCGGGAGCAGGGCAAGACGGTGTTGCTGTGCTCGCACTTGCTGACGCAGGTGCAGGACTTGTGCGATGCGGTAGGCATTATGAACAAGGGGCGTCTGTTGGCGAGCGGGAGCATCGACGAGCTGCTCGGCGTCGGAGGAGACGCTCGCTTCGCGATCGAGGGATTGACGGGGTCCGAACTTGGCGAGGTGGCTCGCTTCGCGCAGGAAAAGGGAGGCGACTTGGTCCCGCTCGGCCAAAACCTGGAGGACCTTTTTCGCAGCTTGGTGAGCAAGGACGACCAGCGGGGAGGTGAAGCGTGAGAGGGGCTTGCGATCGAATTGCCGCCATTGCGGGCAACACTTATCGGGAGGCGATCCGGATGCGTCTGTTTTTGCTGCTGGCGGTCAGCGGCATCGTGTCTTTGGTGGGAGGGCTGTACTTCCAGGAGTTCAATCTTGGATCCTCCGAGTTGCGCTTCATCGCGGACTTCGGTTTCGGTGCTATGACCTTGTTGGGGTCGATCGTGACAGTGGTCGCCACGGTGCAGCTTCTTTACGGAGAAATCGAGCATCGCACTATTCTTCCCATCCTTTCGAAGCCGGTAAGCCGAGGGGAGTTTCTGCTGGGCAAGCTCCTGGGGGCATGGCTGACGATATGCTCGTTTATCGGGATCCTGACGCTTGCCTTGCTTGCGGCCTTGTGGATCCGGCAGTGGCAGATGCCGGATCTCGGCGAGGAGGCTCTCTTGGAGCAAGGCGCTGTGAGCTCTTCGGGGGTGTTGCTTTTCGCGCTGATGCAGTGCTTTCGCCTGATGGTGCTGGCTAGTGTTACGGCTTTCTTTTCGGCGTATGCGAGCTCGTCGCTGTTCGCCGTTTTTATGGGCTTTTTCGTTTGGGTGATCGGGCAGTTGCGCGGATCTTTGGATGCCCAGTGGGGAGAGGGAATCGGGCAGAGTCTGCTCAAGACGCTGACTCTTTTGATCCCGGACTTTCGTATTTTCGACTTGGGAGCTTATGCGTTCGGCGAAGCCGAGGCCTCTTTGGTTTCGTTGCTCGGGCTGGTCCTTTATGCCGTTGTTTACGCGGCGCTCTATGGTAGCTTGGCGGCTGTGGTCCTGAAGAATCGTGAATTTTAAGCGTCGATTACTCATCCTCTGGTTTGCGTCCTCCTTGTTGGTAGGCTTGCTGACCCAGCCCTTAAGGCAGGGAGCCGTCGCCCGCGCGGAGTCCGGCGAGTCGTTGGCCTCGCTGGCGGATGGCTTGGGACAGGGAATCACCTTCGCCGCGCTCGGCGGTTATCGGACCATTGCAGCCAACTTCGTTTGGATCAGCATGTACGGGGACTGGCGGTACCGGCTAAAGGGCGAGGTATTGGAAAAGATGCAGCTGGCGGTTTCCTTGAATCCGGATTCCGTATACTTTTGGGTGGATGGCTCGCGCATCATCGCCAACGACATGCCGGTTTGGCAGGTGGGCGACGATTTGATGGAGTCGCTTTTCGAAAGCGAAGAGGGGATCGCCATCCGCAAGGCTTATGGAGAGCAGGCTTTGGCGTTCCTCGAGCAAGCTCCAAGGGCGGTGGCCCAGCGGGTGCCGGTGCTAGTGGAAAAGGCGTCGATCTGCTGGCAGCGCTTGGCCGATCTCGACCGGGCTTTGGTCTATTTCAAGCAAGCTGTGGAAAAGGAAGACGTGCCCAACCATATTTGTCGCGTCTATGCGGAGATATTGGTCAAGAATGGCGAGGTTAAGAAGGCTTACGAGTATTTGAAAAGCCATTACGCGGGTTTGTCGGACGATGACCGGACCGCATTGAAGCCCTTCGTGGCGCGTCGCATCGAAGAGCTGAAGGCGAAACTGGAGAGCGGTTCCTGAAGCGATTCTCTTGGCTTGCCCTCGCGCCAGCTTGCTGGAGTATTTGCCCAGACTATGGACGAGAATCTACATCCCATTTCTGACAGGTTGCTAACGCAGGCGGATCGCGAGTTGTCGCTTGGACAAAAGGGCAAGGTCGTTTGGCTTTGCGGCCTGTCGGGTTCGGGCAAGAGCACCCTTGCCATTGCCTTGGAAAAGACGCTGCACCAAAAAGGAAAGCACGTGTACGTGCTGGATGGAGACAATATCCGCACGGGACTGAACGCTGGCTTGGGATTTTCGGACGACGACCGTCGCGAAAACATCCGTCGCATCGCTGAAGTATCCAAGCTTTTCGCGGATGCGGGCATGATCACGCTTAACTCCTTCATTACTCCGACCGAGGAGCTCCGCGCTTTGGCTCGGGAGATTATCGGCAAGGAAAACTTGATCGAGGTCTACGTGAAAGCGTCCTTCGAAACGTGCAAGCAGCGGGATGTGAAAGGGCTGTACGCTAAGATGGAGAAAGGGCTCGTTCCGAATTTTACGGGGAAGGATTCTGGCTTCGAAGAGCCGCAGGTCACGGATTTGCTGATCGATACGGAAGCTCAGACGGTGGAGGAATCGTTGGCGGCATTGGTCGATTTCGTATCTCCGCGGGTTGAGCGAAGCGAATAGGCTAACCTGTTCTTTATGCCGCTGATTTTCCTGAAGCTTGCCAAGTGGGTCCTGAGTAAGGGGATTGTCTTGGCGGTGGTCGGAGGATTGGCTGTAGGCGCCTTTGCCCTCTGGATGTATGTCCAGAAGAGCTACCATTCGGAAGGATCTCGGGTTAGCGAGCTGGCTCAGCTGCAGGAGAGGGCGTCGCTGCTCTACACGGAGCTGGAGTCGGCCCACAAGCGGCTGATAGAGCTTGGCGAGGAGATCGAGGAAACCCGCAAGCGCATCGAAGCGGCGAATAAGGTGATCGAGTACTTCGACGGCATTTTGAACCGTATCGAAAGATTCATTACGATGAGCGCCGCGGAGCGGGCGGAAAGCGAACGGAAGCTGCAGGAGGCCAAGGCGGAACGGAGCTCCTTGACGGATGCTCGGAAGTTGTTGGTCAACGAACAGTCCGAGCTGCGAGTGAAGCGGATCACGTACAGCGAGGAGGCGAAGGCGCTGGAGGCGCGGATCGGTAAGCTTGAAGGCGAGGCCTCGGGCTTTGTCGAGCATTTGGAGAAGGCGTGGACGCTCCTGAAACCCTACCTCTTGGTGGCCCTGGCGAGCGCGATACTCCTGCCGATCGCGTGGAAGCTCTTTGCGTTCTATGTTTGGGCACCGCTGCTTTCGCTCTCGGGGCCGATTCGCTTGATTGACGAAACCTTGCCGAGCGCCTCGCTGGGCGATTCTGGTGTCTCTGCTCGCGTGAGTCTGGCGGATGGCGAACGCCTTTGGGTAAAGGAGTCTTACCTGCAGGCTTCGGACGAGAGCTTGAAGCGGAAGACGCGGTTCATCTTGGACTGGAGTATCCCCGCGACCTGCTTGGCGGCGGGCTTGGTGGAGCTGGTGGAGCTGCGGGCTCTGGAAGGCGTCGGCGGGCAGGTGACGGTCTCTCCCCAGCGAAAGGCGGAGTTGGAGGTGGCGATCGTCGAAATCCCGGAAGGCGGGCAGATGGTCGTGCGTCCCAGCAGCATCGCCGGTTTGGTTTCTCGCTCCGGCAAGCCAGTTGATATCAAGCGGCGGTGGCGACTCTTTCATCCGCAGGCGTGGCTGACCTTCCAGTTCCGCTACTTCGTGTTCCAGGGCGAATGCTCGCTGATCGTTTCGGGGATCCGAGGCGTTCGTTTCGAAGCGATGGATACGGATACGGCCCAAGGCCGGCGTTCCAACCAGATCGCTACCATCGGTTTTACTCCAGATCTTGGATACGGCGTAGTGCGGGCGGAGACGTTTTGGGGGTACTTCCGCGGCTACAATCCGCTCTTCGACGACGTTTTTCGCGGAAAAGGCGCCTTTCTTTGCCAGGAGATCTCCGAGGAGGAGGCCAGCCAGGCGTCTCGGTTTTGGAGCGGCGTGTGGAATGGCCTGCTGAAGGTTTTGGGCGTATGAGCTGCGGAACCTTCCGTTCTCCATGTTTAGCTTTGATACTGCCAGCGCAACTGGCTTCATTGTTGGCGTACCTCCTGCTATTCGATTGCTCGACCCTTTGCCTATGAAAATTTCCAACCAGAAACTGACTCGCAACATTCTAATCGCCATGGTCCTAGGCTTGTTCTTGGGGATCGTGATAAATGTCACGGGCTTGCAGGAGAATGCCTTCGTGAGCGATCACATCCTGAATGGAGCATTGGGAGTCGTAGGGGACGTTTTTATCCGTTCCTTGAAGCTTTTGGTAGTCCCTTTGGTTTTCGTGTCCTTGGTGTGCGGTACGGCTGCGATGGATGACGTGCGTAAGCTGGGGAAGATTGGGCTCAAGACGGTGTCGCTGTATTTGCTGACGACCTGTATCGCCATCTCCATCGCGATGATGTTGGCGTTCATCTTCAAGCCGGGCGTCGGGGTGACCCCTTCTGGCGTGGAAGATTATGTCGCTGTGGAAGCTCCCACGATCTGGCAGGTCCTTACGAACATGTTTCCTACGAATCCCGTGAGCGCCATGGCGGAGGGCAATATGCTGCAAATCATCGTATTCGCGATCTTGTTCGGCTTGGCGATGGTTGTATCCGGAAAGGCAGGACAGCGGATCCTGGACATTTTTTCCGATTTGAACGAAATCGTGCTCAACCTCGTTCTGGTGCTGATGTTGATCGCTCCCTTTGGCGTTTTCGCTAAAATCACGATCGTCTTCGCGGACCAGGGAATCGCGGCGATCGTGGAGCTAGGGAAGTATTTCTTGCTGGTGATCCTCGCGTTGGTGATCCATGCGGTCATCGTCTATCCGCTGCTTTTGAAGAGCCTGAGCGGATTAAGTCCGTTCCAGTTCCTCAGGAATTTCTACAAGGTTCAGATCTTCGCGTTCAGCACGGCGAGCAGCAACGCGACGCTGCCAGTGACCTTGGAAACGGCCGAGAAGAAGTTGGGGGTCAGCAATTCGACGGCATCCTTTACCATCCCGCTCGGGGCCACCATCAATATGGACGGGACCGCGATCATGCAAGGCGTGGCCACGGTGTTCATCGCACAGCTTTCCGGCGTGGACCTGAGCTTCGGTCAGATCCTCATGGTGGTGGTGACGGCCACCTTGGCTTCGGTGGGTACCGCGGGCGTGCCGGGCGTGGGCTTGATCATGTTGGCGATGGTGCTGAACCAAGTCGGTCTTCCGGTCGAAAAGGTCAGCCTGATCGTAGGGATCGACCGAGTCCTCGACATGCTGCGTACCGCCGTGAACGTAACCGGCGACGCGGCGGTTACCTGTATCGTTGCGAAGAGCGAGGGGCAGCTCGACGAAGATCGCTACAACGCGGATCCGGACGCAGCCTCCTAGCTTGGAGATTCGTTAGCTTTCGCTATGGGGTTGTTTAAGCTCAATTCAGAGTACCAGCCGATGGGCGACCAGCCCGAGGCGATCGAAGCCTTGCTGAAGTCGCTTCGAGCGGGGAACAAGTTTCAGACCCTTCTTGGCGTAACTGGGTCCGGCAAAACCTTTTCCATGGCGAACATCATCGCCGAGCTGGATCGGCCTGCCCTGATCATTTCCCACAACAAGACCTTGGCGGCCCAGTTGTATTCGGAGTTCAAGCGATTCTTTCCCGAGAATGCGGTGGAGTATTTCGTGAGCTATTACGACTACTACCAGCCGGAAGCGTACGTTCCTTCCTCGGATACCTACATCGAGAAGGATTCTTCGATCAACGACGAGATCGATCGTCTCCGCATTTCAACTACGAGCAGCTTGATCAGTCGGAGGGATGTGATCGTGATCGCGAGCGTTTCCTGTATTTACGGTCTTGGTTCGCCGGACGATTTTCAGGAGTTGATGATCCCGCTGCGCATCGGAGAAGAGTATGGTCGGGACAAACTGCTGAACGGCTTGATCGAGATCCTCTACGAGCGGAACGATATCAACTTGGAGCGAGGGCGCTTTCGCGTGCGCGGCGATGTGGTGGACGTGATGCCGGCCTACTTGGAGAAAGGGCTGCGAGTGGAGTTCTGGGGGGACGAGATCGAGCGGATTTCGGAGTTCGATCCCTTGACGGGCAACGTGATTCAGGAACTTGAGCAATTCGACCTGTATCCAGCGAATCAATTCGTGACCACCAAGGAAAAGATGGAGCGAGCGGTCGATGTGATCAAGGCGGAGCTCAAGGAGCGAGTGGCGGCCTTTGAGGCGAAGGGGCAGCTCCTGGAGGCTCAGCGGATTTCCATGCGGACGAACTACGATCTGGAGATGATGCAGGAGGTCGGCTTCTGTAACGGGATCGAAAACTATTCCATGCACCTCTCCGGACGTACGCCGGGGGAAAGGCCGTTCTGCCTGATAGACTTTTTCCAGAAGGACTTTCTTACCTTTATCGACGAAAGCCACGTGACCATACCGCAGGTGGGTGCGATGTACGCGGGGGACCGCTCTCGTAAGACGACTTTGGTGGAGCATGGGTTTCGGCTGCCGTCGGCTTTGGAGAATCGACCGATGAACTTCCAGGAGTTCATGGAGGTGACGGGACAGACCATTTACGTGACCGCCACGCCGGCGAAGTTCGAAAAGGAAAAGAGCGCGGTTGTCGCCGAGCAAGTGATTCGACCCACCGGCCTGCTTGACCCCGTGATAACCATTCGCCCGACCAAGGGGCAAGTTGAGGATCTGGTCTCGGAAATCCGCAAGGCGATCGATTCGGGGGAGCGCGTGCTAGTGACGACTTTGACCAAGCGCTTGAGCGAGGACATTACTGCTTACTTGCGGGAGAAGGATATCAGCTTGGAGTATCTCCACTCCGACATCGACGCTCTGGAGCGGGTGGAGATCTTGCGGCGTTTGAGAGCGGGACGTTTCGACGTATTGGTTGGGATTAACCTGTTGCGGGAGGGCCTGGACTTGCCGGAGGTTGCTCTGGTAGCCATTCTCGACGCGGACAAGGAGGGCTTCTTGAGAAGCGAAACCAGCCTGGTGCAAACCGCTGGCCGCGCCGCCCGGCATGAGAAAGGGCGAGTCATCTTTTATGCGGACGTCATTACGGACTCGATACGGCGGACCATGGAGACCACCGAGTACCGCCGGTCCAAGCAAATCGAATACAACACGGCGCATGGAATTGTCCCGCGGAGCGTCAACCGCGGCGACCAGGAGAGCCTCCGTGAGCTCCGCGAGGAAGAGTCGGAAACTCCGCTAGTGGTTGGCGAAGACGACGACGTGCAGGCGGTTATCGACGAGCTGACGGTGGAGATGGACGAAGCGGCAGCGAAGCTTGAGTTCGAGAAGGCCGCCTTGTTGAGGGATCAGATCGATTCCTTGAAGTCGGGCGGAGCTGCTGCTCCCGCTCGGAAATCTGGTTACGGGCGTAAGCGTCGACGCTAGTTTGTTGGCTGGCCGACGCTGGTCATACTTGAGTTTCCACAAAAAAAGCGGAGGCCGAAGCCTCCGCTGAAATTTTGACTAAGAACAAATTGTAAGTACCGAGACCTAGAGGCCTTGGGATGCGATGTAGACCTTGCGGACCTGGTCGAGGTAGCGACCGATGTGGTCTTGCGGGTCGATGACCTGTACGCGCTCGAGCAATGGGATCGCCTTGCCGAAGCGCTCGCGCGAGACGTAGGAGCGTGCCCAGGAGATGAGAGCTCGTACTTCCCAAGCGCGAACCTTGGTGGCGCGCTCGAAGTAGAGGTCAGCTCGCGAGTAGCCGTCGGTGGTTCCCTTGCTGGAGTTGAACTCGGCGAGCAGGAGGAGGGCTTGGCCATCCATTGGATCGCGCTCTACGAGCTTTTCTAGGATTGGGATAACCTTTTCGCCGCCGCCGGTTGCGAGCCCGATCTGGGCTTCGAAACGGAGGAGCTTGAGCGAGTTTTCGTCGGACAGCTGGTCTCCGAAGCTGGAGCGGACGTCTGCGATGACGGTCTTGGCCTGGTCGTAGGTGCCGCGAGCAGTCATGGTTTCAGCGACGGAAACGTAGACGGACGGGTCCTGCTTGGGGTCCATCTTGATCGCGCGCTGGAAGTAGGTGAGGGCGAGATCGTTGAGGCTGCGGGACATGTAGATGTTGCCCATGAACACGAGGGACTCAGGAGTCGACTTGCCGAGGCGGTCGACGATTTCCTGGATCGCTACGGCTGTTTCCGCGTCGTCGAGACCGAGGTAGGCGTTAGCGGCGCTGGACCAGAGGATATCGTTTTCAGGATCGTCGACGAGGATCTGTTCCAGAACGGCGATGCCTTCTTCGTACTTGCTCTGTTGAAGCAAGGATTTTGCGAGTCCGACTTGCCAGTCCTTTACGTTGGGATCGAGCACGATCGCTTCGCGGTAGGCGGTCTCAGCGGAGAAGTACTTGCCGGTGTTGACGTAGCAGAGTCCGAGCAGACCCATGGTCGTGGTGTCCTTGGCTCCCAGCTCGATTGCCTTGGTGAAGTCCTTGAGGGCGGCTTCGAAGCGGCCTTCCTTGACCTTCATGATGGCGCCGTTACGAACGGCGCGCAGGAAGCTTGGGTGCTTCTTCGCGGCGCTGTCGTAGTACTTGATCGCGTTCTTCAGGTCGCCCTTTTCGGCGTAGAAGTTAGCTGCGATAAAGTCGAACGCAGCGGTCGCGTCCGGATTGAGGGCGAGCGCATCGAGGATGGTCTTGAGGGCTGCGTCCTTGTCGTTGGTCAGCTTGAGCTGCTCGAGCACTTGCTTGACGATGACTTGCTCTTCTTCGGCGAGCTCTGGTTCGGTTTTTGCCAGCATGCTGTAAGACGCGGCGAACGTCTTGGTGATGTGTGGCTGGTTCCAGAACTCTTGGTCTGTCTTGAACTGCGCTGACAGCGACGCGGCGCCGGCGAGGCAGAGGATGCCTGTGGCGGCTATTTTGATTGTTTTGCTGCTAATCATTTTAACTGCTTTTCTTTAAATTTAAGTGGTTGGTCTTATTCGGATACGGCTTTCATGGTTACCTGCGGGGCTCCGCCGGATTCGCACTCGTCCATTACTGCGACGACTAGGCTCATGCGGGCGTTGGGCTCCACGTTGACCGTGATCGGGTGCTCGTCTTGGCGCATGGCAGGTTGAACGATGCCGCGGACGGCTCCGATTCCTACGTCTTGGTCCTTGTAGATTACCTGGCCGTTGGCGCGAACTAGGAAGCTGACGAGTTCCTTGTCCTCGTCGTTTTCTGGGTTGCTGGTCGGGTCGGGCGTGTTTGCGGCCAGACCGGACTCCTCGACAAACACCGTCGTGACGATGAAGAAGATCAGGAGAATGAATACCATGTCGATCAACGGGGAGATGTTGATGTCGGTGGTATCGTCGCCCGAGGTTAGGTTTCTGCGGTTTCTCATTTCTCTTCCGTCCTATTTCAGTGTTGAAACGTAGATGCGGCGGGCCTTGGCCAGCTTGCACTCGTCCACGAGACGGACAACCGTCCCGGCTTGCGCGTTCTGATCCGCTTGGATAATTACTGGGAATTCTTCGTTGCCCGCGAGGACTCTACGAACCTGGGAGCGAATGCCGCCGAGCCCGTAGTCTCTTCCTCCGTAGAAGATGTTGTTCTGGTCCGTTACGGCTATCAGAATGACGTTCTTCGGCAGGTCGATGGAGTTGATGGCGGAAGGCTTTTCGATCTCCACGCCTGGCTCCTTGACGAATACAGTAGTTACGATGAAGAAGATCAGAAGAATGAACACCATATCGATCAGCGGAGAGATATTGATATCGTCTGCTGGTTCACCCGCGGAGCGGGCTCTCTTATTTTTCATCATGGTCGTTTAATTCCTTCTGTTTGAATCCTGTTTTCGCTGGGCGGCTTGCGCTTGGGCGAGCCGCCAGCAATGAACTCAGGTCAGATTGATCTTCTACTTCTTGCCGTTCAGGCCGTTAACGAAGGCGACGGAAGCTTGCTCCATCTCTCCGAGCTTACCCTTGGCGATGCGAGTGAGCAGCGCTTGGCAGAGGAGACATGGGATCGCGACGATAAGACCGTACTCGGTAGTGATAAGAGCGACGGAGATACCGGTGGAGAGGGTAGCGGGGTCGCCTGTACCGAAGACGGTGATCGCCTTGAAGGTATCGATCATACCGGTAACGGTACCGAGAAGACCGAGGAGCGGAGACGCTGCTGCCGTGAGGGCGATGAAAGCGATGAAGCGCTCGAGCTTAGGCTGGGCAGCGAGGAGTCGCTCGTAGAGGACTTCTTCGAGCAGTTCCTTGTCTTGGTCGGCGTGTTCTACGCCGGCGACGAGGAGGTCACCGAAGGGACCGTCGACCGAGTTGGCCGCTTCGAGAGCTTGCTGCTTGTTGCCGGAGTTGAGGCTGTCGAGGATGCGCTGGAGCGTACCTGCCTTCGGGCTCTTGACGGACTTGATTTCGAAGAGCTTGAGAACGGAGAGGAGGATCGCTACGAAGAACATTCCGAGTAGTGGGATCATCACTACGCCACCCTTTTTGATGTGCTCGATGAGAGTTTCGTCTACGAGAGCGAGCTTGAGGGCGTCGCCTTCGGTCGGGTCGACTGGCAACATGCCGGACTTGTTGGCGGTGAGGTTCGCGATGGTGGCCAATACTTCCTTCGGTACGCCGCGGTTTACGACGAGCGGGTAGCCGATGTTGGTGTGGTCGCCTTCTGCGAAACCGACGTTTTCGCCACCGTCGCCGAAGTAGGCGAAGGGACCAGCGAGTACGAAGGTACCGGTTACCTGGAGGCCGTTCTTTCCGAGGGCGTCGCCCTGGATGGTGGTACCGCCCATGATGTTGCGGATGCGCTGCAGGGAGGCCTTAACGACCTTGAGCTGCGCGGTGAACTTTTCGGAGTCGGTCGCGTTTTCTCTTTCGGCGAGGTGTTCCGCTTCGTCGGCGATTTCCTTGTAGTCCTGGAGTTCCGCCGCGTGGATGCGGGTGGAGAACTGCTTGACGTAGGCCGCCATGGTGTTGCGGAGGTAAACGTTTTGGTCGCTGTGTAGCTTCACCTTGCGGCGAAGGTCACTGAGGCTGAGGTCGCGGTTGTCGCGAACGGACTTCTTCTCGTCGCGCTCCTTGCGGGACTCGAGCACTTCGCTCTCGAGGCGAGTCAACTCGTTGGAGAGCGGAATCTTCTCGTTGGCGATGGATTCGCGGAGGGCGGAGAGTTCAGCCTCGGCTGCTACGAGGTCGGCTTTCGCTTCGGCGGTGACCTGCGCGAATGTCTTTTGTGCGTTCGCGGTGCCGGCTGCGATGAGGGCAGCGACTGCGATTGTGGTGAATTTCAAAGTCTTCATCTAAAATTGATCCTTTTGAAGTGGTTTCAAGTACGGGCTTATTCGACGTCCGTGATGGTGATCGGGAGGTCGACGAAGCGTACTGTCGCTTCGCGCTTCTGCATAGCGACTGCGTCGGCGATGTCGGCTGCGAGGGTGTTGTCTTCGAAGCGCTTCCATTCTCCCTTGGCAGGAACCATGTAGCCGGCTTCGCTCTTGGTGCCGTCGACGTAGTAGGCTACGGCGAGTCCGACGTAGAGGGTGTCGACGCGAACGCGCTCGCCCTTGATCTCGCGAATTTCGTTCACGACGGTGAGCTGGCTGTTGAACTTCTCCACTTCCGTGAGGATGGCGATGACGTTCATCACGCGAGCGGAGAGGGTGCTGGCTTCCATTTCGCGCTTCGTCTTCGGGATGCGCTGGGTGAGGATGGCCACCTTGTCCTGAAGCGTCGCGGGGAGGTACTTGACGATGTCCAAGGTTTCCGCTTCGAGGTCTACGATCGTGTTCTTCACGATGGCGGACGCTTGCTTGAGTTCGTTCTCCTCGGCTACGAGTTCTTCGCGAACCTTGTCGGCGGAGCTGGCTTCCGCTTCGTATTCGATGATCGCTTCTTCGATCTTCTCGATCTCGTCTTTGAGGAGATTGATGGATTCGTTGAGTGATTGCTTCTCAACGACCCACTTATTCTTCTCTTCGGAAACGAGCTTCTTGAGTTCTACCCATAGCTTGAGGGTCGAGCGCGTTTCTTTGAGTTCTGGGGCGGCGTTGAGCGCTGCTGGGCCTACAAGCATCATGCTTGCGGCGATTAACATTACTACTTTGTTCTTAGTCATAGTACGGTCTACGTTTAGTCGTAAGGATTTTCTATAGCTATTCTTAGTCTTGAAACTTTAGATTGTGGGTTGAGTCCGAGCGCAGCTGCTTCACTAGGGAAGAGAGCTCCAAAGGGACTGGGGAAAGGGAAGGGGCGTACGAATGGGTAGCAGGCAACACGGTTGAACTCTAGAGGGCTGGGTTGAGACTGGCTCCAGCGAAGTTTGATTCCGCGGGAATCCGAACTAGTTTTTCAGGGGTGTTTTTTTCTAGGATCAAACGAATTGTGGGTTTCTAAGGGGGATTTGGGTCGTACGAAAGTTGAAGAAAAAGGCGATGCCTCGGGGTTTCTGCAAGTCTTTAGCGCACCGTTAATTCCTTCACTTGTAGGAATTGTATGTCTTTGTCAACTGTCTGGCGGAAAAGATCCGAGATTCGACGTATTTGTCGCCAAGCTTTCACCTAGGGTAAGCCGTTTGTTCCTTATGTTCAGGGGCGTGGCTGGGGCGAGCGGGGAGCGGGGAGCGAACTGTATTCAAAAATTGGGTTTGGCCCGCCGCGTCGCCGCTGCGGCGATGGCGTTCTTTGGGGGGGAGTGGAGGAGCTTGATCTTATTGGGGACCAAGCTCTTCGGTCCGAGGCGCCAGCGCTACGCGATCTCTACGAGCACCCGCGTTTCCACGGCGGAATTGAGGGGAAGCCCATTGGAGGAGAGGGCAACCCGGGTATGGCGGCCGGCTTCACCGAAAAGCTCCACGCTAAGGTCGGAGGCGCCGTTGATGACCTTGGGCGCGTCCGTGAAGCCGTCTACCCCGTTGACGAATCCGTCGATGTGGAGGATGCGGCCGAAGGTGGCGAAGTCGTTGGTGGCGACGCGAGCGTGGGCGAGGGCGTTGAGGAAGCACCAGCGGGCGGCTTCGTAGCCGTCCTCGATGGTGAGGTCTCCGCCGATGCGGCCGGTGATGATGGCTCCGTCCTTGACGGGCAGGCTGCCGGAGAGGGAGAGGAGCTTGCCGCTGATGGCGTAGGGGAGGTAGTTGCCTTTGACCTCTCCGGCTGCGGGGAGGGAGAGTCCGAGGCTGTCGAGCTTGGATAGAATGGTTTCGATCATAAAGGGTGGGTGTAGCCTTTCGGCGAGGATTGGCCTAGGCTTTAGCTCGCTTCGGCTCGCAGCTTGTCGACTCCGGTGAAGTGGGCCGATTGCTCGTCGGCGTGGTAGGAGGAGCGAACGAGCGGGCCGGACTCGACTTTGGTGAAGCCGATGGATTCGCCGTAGACCTTGTAGGCGTCGAATTCCTCGGGCGTTACCCAGCGCTCGACGGGCAGGTGCTTGCTGGTGGGCTGCAGGTACTGGCCAAGGGTGAGGATCTTTACGTCGATGGCCCGAAGGTCGCGCATGGTTTGCTCGACTTCCTCCTTGGTCTCGCCGAGGCCCAGCATCATGCCGGACTTGGCCACGAAGCCGCGCTTGGCTGCGTGCTCGAGCATCTTAAGGGAGCGTTCGTAGCGGGCTTGCACGCGAACGGGCTTTTGCAGGCGCTCGACGGTTTCGACGTTGTGGTTGAAAATGTCCGGTTCCGCGTCGAGCACGATGTCCAGCTGCTCGGTCTTGCCGCGGAAGTCGGGAGTGAGCACTTCGATGGCGGTGTTGGGGCAGCGGTGGCGGATGGCTCGGATGGTGGCGGCCCATACGCTGGCGCCGCCGTCCTTGAGCTCGTCGCGGGTCACGGAGGTGATGACGCAGTGCTTGAGGTTCATGGTGTGAACCGCTTCCGCGACGCGGGCTGGTTCGCCGATGTCGTACTCGGTGGGGCGACCGGTCTGGATCGCGCAGAAATTGCAAGAGCGGGTGCAGACGTTGCCCAGGATCATCACCGTGGCGGTCCCTCGCGACCAGCATTCTCCCATGTTCGGGCATTGGGCGCTTTGGCAAACGGTGTGGAGACCCTTGTCGTCGACGAGTTTGCGGACAGCGCTGTATTGCTTGCCGCTAGGCAGTTTGGCTCTGAGCCAGTCTGGCTTACGCGTAGTCATAAGAAAGCACGAGATTAGCCGGACTGAGGAAAACTCAACCCTCAAATGCCGGAGGGCCGACAATAGGGCCGCTTATTTTGGCCGATCCGAGAAAGGCTTTGATCTTTTGGCGGCGAGTTGCCTAATCCTCTCCTTTACGATTATGAGTTCAAACCTGTCTGACATCTCCCACGACCAATTGGCAGTGCGCCGCCAAAAGCTTGCGGACCTGCGTGAAAAAGGCGTGGACCCTTTCCGCACCGACTTTCAGCCGACTCACTTCTCGTCGGAAGCGGTAGCTGCTTTCGTTGACGGCGCGGAGCCGGAAGAGCAGCCAGCCGTGAGCGTCGCTGGCCGCCTGGTCGTGATTCGCAAGATGGGCAAGGCCCAGTTCGTGAAGATCCAGGACCAGGCCGGGATCATCCAGATCTACGTTCGCCTCGACGGCATCGGCGCCGAAGAGTACGCGGATTTCAAGAAGCTCGACTTGGGCGACATCATCGGGGTCGAAGGCCAGCTTTTCCAGACCAAGACCGGAGAAATCAGCATTCGCGCCACCAAGTACGCGCTCGTTTCCAAGTCGCTTCGTCCGCTTCCGGAGAAGTTCCACGGCCTAACCGATACGGAGCAGAAGTACCGCCAGCGTCACCTGGACCTGATCATGAACAAGGATTCCCGCGAGCGCTTCTTCAACAGGAGCCGAATCGTGAGCGGAATCCGTCGCTACCTCGAGGAGCGTTCCTTCCTGGAAGTGGAGACGCCGGTTTTCCAGACCATTGCCGGCGGCGCCGCGGCGAAGCCCTTCGTGACGCACCACAACAGCTTGGATCGCGACTTCTTCATGCGAATCTCCCTGGAGCTCTACCTCAAGCGCTTGCTGGTTGGCGGCTTCGATCGCGTTTTCGAAATCGGCCGCAATTTCCGCAACGAGGGAATTTCTCGCCGTCACAATCCCGAGTTCACCATGCTCGAGGTCTACCAGGCGTACTCCGACTACCGCGGCATGATGGAGCTCATCCAAGGCCTGATCCGCCACCTCGTGACCGACGTGCTCGGCGGCAAGGAGATAAAGATGCCCAATGGCGAGGTAATCGACTTCATGGGCGAGTGGCGCGAAGCCAAGTACAAGGACCTCGTTTGCGA
This sequence comes from Pelagicoccus sp. SDUM812005, assembly GCF_031127875.1. Classification (GTDB taxonomy): domain Bacteria; phylum Verrucomicrobiota; class Verrucomicrobiia; order Opitutales; family Opitutaceae; genus Pelagicoccus. The sequence continues at coordinate 22,032 of NZ_JARXIA010000019.1, forward strand.
AAAGGTGGGCGATCCGGACTGGTTCTCCAAGAGCAAGGAAGAGAAGCTGGCCAAGACCAAGGAGCTCGGCCTCGACTGCCAGCCGGACTGGGAGGACTACGAAGTTTCCAACGAAGTCTTCGGCAAGCTCATCGAGCCGTACCTCATCCAGCCGACTTTCGTGACGCACCTTCCCAAGGAGCTCTGCCCCTTGGCCAAGATCACTAAGGACGACGATTCGACCATCGACGTTTTCGAGCTTTGCATCGGCGGCATGGAGATCGCTCCTGCGTATTCCGAGCAGAACGATCCGGACGTGCAGCGCGAGATGTTCGAGAAGCAAGCTGGAGAGGAAACGCAGGACATGGACGAAGACTTCCTCGAAACGCTCGAGTACGGCATGCCTCCCGCGGGCGGTCTCGGCATGGGAATCGACCGTATCGTGATTCTCCTGACGGAAGCGGAGAACATTCGCGACGTGATTCTCTATCCCCAGCTTCGCTCGTAACAGCTCTGCGGATACGAAATTCCATTTTCCATTAGGGACGCTCTTTTTAAAAGGGGCGTCCCTTTCTTTTGCGCGCCTCGTTCTCGTTTTTCGTTCATCCCGTGCGCCGGACTGGGGATGCGGAGGGCGGAAGGCTTCTTTATTATAAGTAGCTTGCCTCGCGTCGCCGCTTACTAATTCTTGCAGGCCGATGCCTTGGTACCTGTATATCGCGATCCGACACACCTTTCCCAAAGGGAAGCGTTTGCCCTTTTTTACGATCATGTCGGTCACGGGTGTCGTGCTGGGAACGATGGCTTTGGTTGTAGTCCTCAGCGTCTTCAACGGCTTTGGCCATGCCATCCGCGAGGTCGTCGCGGACACGACAGGGGACCTGAAGGTCATGAACGGCCGGATTTTCGAGGACTACGAGGAGAAGGTCGATCTGCTGGAAGCCTCGCCGCTCGTAGCGGCTGCCGCCCCTTCCGCTTTCGGCATGGTCATGTTGCAAACGGACAATCGCCCCATCGTGCCGCAGGTGCAGGGCATCGACGTGGACAAGGAACGTCAGATCGTTCCTTTGGACGATTACATCCGCTATGGCGATTTGGACGAGTTGGACGACGACTCCTTGCTGATCAGCTCTGGCATTGCGAATACCCTGCGGCTGCGGGTGGGGGACGAGGTCGAGCTCTACACGCCGCTGATGATCCAGCGACTCAACCAGAACGAGGTCCTGCTGCCGCGTTTGATGCGGGTCGCGGCGGTTTTCGAAACGGGATTTACGAAGGTCGACGAAAATACGATCATCACGACGCTCCGCAGCATGCAGGACCTGTACGGACTTGGCGAAGGGGTGCATGCCCTCAAGGTCAAGCTGGTGGAGGGCGTGGATGCGGAGAAAGCGGCCCGCGAGCTGCAGGAATTGTTCGAGCCTCCCTTTCGTGTTTCGACTTGGCTGGAGAGCAACGCCGACTACCTCGCCATCATCGAGTTCGAGAAGCGCATGATGTTTTTCATCTTGTTGATCATAGTGCTGGTGGCGTCTTTTTCCATCGCGACTTCGCTGTTCACGTCGGTGGTCAAGAAGACGCGGGAGATCGGCTTGTTCAGTTCCATGGGGGCGACCAGCCGGCAGATTATCGCCTGCTTTTGCCTGCAAGGATTTTCGGTTGGAGTAGTGGGCACCGGAATCGGGTTCGCTCTCAGCTTCGCTTTGCTGAGCGCTCGCGAGACCATCATCGATGCGATTTTCAGAGTAATTGGCGGAAGGGAACAGACCATGCAGTTCTATTTTTTCTCGGAGCTTCCCGTGCACTACAATGCGAGCGACTTGATCGTGATCGCGGTGTTGACGATTTCCATCGCTACCCTCGCGGGGCTCGTGCCTTCCATCAAGGCTGGCTTGCTCAAACCAGTGGAGGCCTTGCGCAGTGAGTGAGCTAGCGATTTCTGCCAGCGGCGTAGCGAAGTCGTATACCACGGGCGAATCGACTCTCGAGGTCTTGAGGTCGGTAGAGCTGAGCGTGAACAAGGGCGAGTTCGTCAGTATCCAAGGCGAGTCGGGCTGCGGCAAGACGACGCTGCTCAACGTGCTTGCGGGGATCGAGTCGCCAGACTCTGGATACGTGCAATGGGGGACGGAGCGAATCGAGAAGCTGGGACGCAACGCCCTCGCCGTGAAGCGCGGCGGCTTTTTGGGTATCGTTTTTCAATCCTACTACCTGGTTCCGGAAATAGACTCTTTGCAAAACGTGCTTATGAGCCGACGCATCGTCGATGGCAGGGTAGGCAAGGAACAGGTCGACGAAGCGAGGGCCATGCTGGCGAAGGTTGGGCTGGGCGATCGCTGTCACCAAATGCCGAATACGCTTTCAGGCGGCGAGCGCCAGCGAGTTGCCATCGCCCGCGCCTTGCTCACCAATCCAGCGGTGATCCTAGCCGACGAGCCGACGGGCAATCTCGACGAAGCCACGGGCAATCGGGTAATGGACCAGCTGCGTGAGCTTTGCCGAGAGTTCGGAACCTCTCTCGTTCTCGTTACGCACAACGCGGAGCATGCGGCTTTGGCCGACCGTCAACTCACCCTGTCGCAAGGACGCATCCACTAGCATTTCCCTTCAAACCTCTATCACCATGAGCGAATCGAAACTTAAATGTGGCGTAGCCGGAGTAGGCTACCTAGGCCAGCATCACGCGCGAATCTACAACGAGCTCGAAAACGTCGAGCTTGCCGGGATATTCGAGACCAACCCGGAGCGGGCGGCGGAGATTTCGGAGAAGTTCGGTTGTCCGGTTTTCGCTTCGATCAAGGAACTGGGCGAGGTTTGCGATGCGGTCAGCATCGTGGTCCCCACCGATAAGCACCACGAGGTGGCCTTGCCGCTGCTGGAATGCGGCTGCCACTTGCTTATCGAGAAGCCGATTTGCCAAAGCCTGGAAGAGGCGGCGGACATTCTGGAAAAGGCCAAGGCTGCGAACCTGTTGGTGCAGGTCGGGCATATCGAGCATTTCAATCCGGTGATGAGTTTTTTGGAGGAAGCGGTTTCGGCTCCGAAGTTTATCACGGCGGATCGCTTGGCGCCTTTCCAGCCGCGCGGCACGGAGGTTGGCGTGACCTTGGACTTGATGATCCACGACATCGGCATCGTGCTGCAGCTGGTGAAGTCGCCGGTCAAGCTGGTGCAGAGCGTGGGGGTGAGCGCCTTGTCGCCGACGGAGGATATTGCCAACGCTCGCATCGAGTTCGAAAACGGTTGTGTTGCGAATCTGAATACAAGTCGCGTGAGCAGCAAGAAGCTGCGCGAGATTCGCGTTTTTCAGCCGAGCGGTTACTTGTCGCTCGATTTCATGAATCAAGCGGGGCATGTCGTGAAGATCGACGGCGGCGAGATGAAGACCTCGGAGGTGCCGATCGAAAAGGGCGAGCCGCTTAAGCTGGAGCTGGCTAGTTTCGTGGAGAGCGTGAACGAGCGCAAGCAACCCAAGGTAGGCGGCGAATTGGGCAAGACGGCTCTCGAACTGGCAATTACGATCACCAAGCAGATCCGCGAGCGCGCGGCGATGTAAGGGCTGCGCTTTTCCCAATGTCGAAATCTGAATCCGCAGAAATTTCATTTCCGCCCGCCGAGGGAGGTTGGGTTGATATTCTCGTTATCGCTGGCGAGCACTCGGGCGACGAGCATGCCGCTCGCATGATGAAGTCTGTCATGGCCCAACGGCCGGATTTCAAGGTTTGCGCTATTGGGGGGCGGCATCTCGAAGCGACGGGCGCCCAGGTGATATTCGATCTGATCGACTACTCGGTCATCGGTCTAGTCGAGGTGCTGAAGCACTACAGCGAGTATAAGAAAATCTTCGACGAAACCATAAGTTGGATTGAAAAATACCGCCCTAAGATGGTGGTGTTTGTGGACTACCCTGGCATGAATCTTCGCATTGCTAAGTCCCTTATGGACAAGGGTATTGCAAATAAGGCCGGGGGAGATGTGAAGCTGCTTTATTACATCAGCCCGCAGGTTTGGGTTTGGAAGGCGAAGCGGAAGTACAAGATGGCCAAGATGCTCGACTCTCTGGCGGTTATATTCCCGTTTGAAGTCGATGTCTTCGAAGGGACCAAGCTCGATACGCGTTTCGTGGGGCATCCGTTTCTGTCCAGCGATTACGATTTGCCGGTTAGCTACGATCCGAGTGGGCCGATCCTGCTGCTGCCGGGAAGCCGCAAAGCTGCCATTGGCAGAATCGCTCCCATTCTCTTTTCTGCCTTTAGCGAATGCCTGAAGAGTAAGAGCAAATTGAGGGCGGTCTGCATCTACGCTTCGGAGGACTTGAAGAAGTTGTTGGAGAGTATTCTCAAGAATTTTCCCGAAGTGGAGCAACGTATCGAATTGCGGCCGAACACCGACGAGCTTGGAGCTCGGGCAGTGCTCACGAGCTCCGGCACGATGTCGCTGAATTGCGCTCTCGCTAACATCCCTGGCGTGGTCGTGTATCGCACGCATCCCCTCACCTACATGATGGGGCGGATGCTCGTAAAGGTTCCCTATATCGGGATCGCGAACATCCTCCTAGGCAAGCCGCTCTATCCTGAGTTTATCCAAGGCGCTGCGACCAAGAAACGCCTCGCGGCCGAGATTACGGACTGTATCGAAAATGCGGAACGTATTAAGCAGACCCGGAACTGGGCGGCCGAATTGCGAGAGTTGTTGGATAAGCCAAGGTCCGGCGGTCCTGCAGAGTGGCTTCTCGACTACTGGTAAGCGGCGATTGTTGTAAGCGGAGCGATTCGGGTGGGCAGCGCTGCTTTGCGAGCCGCTTAGCCAGGTGTTACGCATTTGGAATCGATCTGGCTTTGGTTTGTTGACTTGGCTTTTGCTCAGCGGTTATTGGGCGGTATGGAAATTTCGGACAATTCGATTCCTCGATCGGCGGTGGCAGTGTACTCGGGCGGGATGGACTCGACGGTGATGCTGTATCGCATGCGGGAGCTTGGCATCGAGATCAAGGGGGCGTTGAGCATCGACTACGGGCAAAAGCACTCGAAGGAGCTGCGGGTAGCGGCCGACTTTTGCGAGGAGCTCGGTATTTTGCATAAGGTGGCGGACCTCAGCGGATTGCAGGACTTGTTCGGCAAGAGCAGCCTGACGAACAGCGAGGAGGAAGTTCCGGAAGGGCATTACGAGGAGCTCCAGATGAAGTCCACGGTGGTGCCGAATCGGAACATGATTTTGCTGGCGACCGCGACCGCTTGGGCGATTTCCTTGGATGCCGAGGCGGTTGCCTATGCGGCCCATGGCGGAGACCATGCCATTTATCCTGATTGCCGGGAGGAATTCGCGAATGCCTTGGACGATGCGATTCGCCTGTGCGACTGGAGCAAGGTGTTCCTTTACCGCCCCTTCGTGCGCTCGAACAAGGCGGAGATCGCTGCGCTCGGGGACCGTCTCGGCGCGAGCTTGGAGAAAACCTGGTCCTGCTACAAAGGCGGGGCCTTGCACTGCGGTCGCTGCGGCACTTGCGTCGAGCGGCGGGAAGCCTTTTATTTGGCCGGAGTGGAGGATAGGACCGATTACCTTGCGAGCGCTCCATCGGTTTCCGATCTGGTGAAATCCGGCTGGAAACTCTAATTTGGATTGCTAGGTACCGAGTGTTGGGTGGTGGTAGCTTTCGATAACTATGTTTACCTGCAAAAAGACTTATGCGGACATTCCGTTCGCCCACCGGCAGCACCGGCACGACGGGCATTGCGCGCAGATCCATGGGCATAACTGGAGCTTCACCTTTACCTTCGGCTGCGACGAGCTGGACGAGTGCGGCTTCGTGGTAGACTTCGGCAAGCTCAAGCCCATCAAGGCTTGGATCGACGAAAACCTCGACCACGCCTGCGTCTTCAACCATGACGATCCGCTCCTGCAGGACATCCTGGCCATCAACGAGCAGAGTGGTTGCCGGGTATACCAACCCTACGTCGTGGAGCTGTGCTCGAGCGAAGGGATCGCCCAGCATCTCTTCGAAGTGATGGGGCCGAAAGTGACGGAGATGACCAATGGACGGGCGTTCTTGACTTCGGTGGAGGTGATCGAGGACGCCAAGAACAGCGCGACTTACGAGCCGGCTCGTCGGTAGTTGGATTTTGAATATGGGCGGACCGTTGAAGACCTTGCCAGTGCACGAGCGCTTTCACTCGTGGCAGGGCGAAGGCGTGCACCTGGGACGCTCCGCCTACTTTATCCGCTTGTTCGGCTGTCCGGTGCACTGTCCGTGGTGCGACTCGGCTGGGACATGGCATGCGGACTACGTGCCGAAGAATGTGGATCGCTTTTCCGCGGACGACTTGGCGGATGCGGCCTTGGAGAGCGGGGCGAAGTTTGCGGTAATCACCGGTGGCGAACCGGCGATCCACGACTTGAACGACTTGACGGCAGCCCTGCGGGAACGCGGGATCGGCCGGCATCTGGAAACCAGCGGCGGATTCGAGATTCGCGGAGATTTCGATTGGATAACCTTGAGCCCGAAGTGGCAGAAGCTGCCCTTGATGGACAACCTCGCGATCGCTTCCGAGTTCAAGCTCATCGTGGAGGATGTCGAGTCGATCCAGAAATGGATTTCCACCATTGGCTCCAGCTTCAGCGAAGGGCGCCCGGTCTGGCTGCATCCCGAGTGGTCGCAGCATGGAAACGCCGCCGTATTGGAGTCGATCACTCGAGCGGTTAAGGACTTGGGAGATCCCTATCGGGCGGGCTATCAGATGCATAAGCTTTATCGGGCGGACTTGCTGGATCCGAATTCCAGAAAATCTGCTCCCTTAGGTGGCGACGAGACGAAGGGCTACTAGCGCTTAAGCGATGAGGTTTAAGACGGTAGCTGTATCCAATTATCGGAACATAAAATTCGCTCGCTTAGATGTAGACGCGGATCGTGTGTTCTTCCTTGGCCGCAACGGGCAGGGCAAAACCAACCTGCTGGAAGCGACCGGGTACGTGACTTCGCTGCGAGCCTTTCGAGCTCGGGAAAACGAGACCTTGCTAGGCCCCGAATCGCCGCAGGCGGAGATTCTCTTCGAGATGGAGCACGAGGAGTACGACGAGGTGGAAGCTCGGGTTCGGATTAAGAAGAAGGGCAAGGAAGTGTACCTCGACCGCGAGCCGGTTCGGCGGGCTTCCGACTTCGTGGGGCGATTCCCTGCGGTTATGCTCTCTTCGGAGGACTTGAGCATCGTGCGAGGGTCGCCCGGTGGGCGGCGGCGCTTTATCGACACCTTTTTGTGCGGGATCGATCGGGATTACTACGTTGCTTTGCAGCGTTACCAAAAGTGTATCCAAGAACGCAATGCGCTGCTCAAGAAGGGAGCGGCTGCGAACTTGATGAAGCCCTTCGAGGTTCAAATGGTGCAGCCTTGCCTGGAGGTGATTCGCAAGCGCGAGAAGGTGATCGGAGAGTTGGGCGGCATGGCCAGTCGCTTCTACGAAATGCTTTCCGGTTCGGCGGAGGAGATCGGAATGAGCTACAAGCCGAACGCGTCGCCGGAAGACGAGGACGCCTATTGGGCCTTGTTGGAGCGAAACCGGCGTCGCGACGAGATCATGCACAGCACGAGCAAGGGGCCGCATCGCGACGATTTTGAGCTGAGCTTGAACGGTCGGCCCGCCGCGGACTTCGCTTCGGATGGACAGCAGCGCAGCATCGCCTTGTCTCTCGCTTTCGCTACCATCGCGTATTGGCGGGAACGTTTCGGGGTGTGTCCGGTTTTGCTTATCGACGATGTCCTGGGGGAGCTCGACCCGATGCGGCGCCAGCGCTTTTGGAATGCCTTGGACGGCGGTATCCAGTTGATCGCTACGGGCACGGAACTTCCGGATGCGGCCAGCGGCAAGGAATGGCGCGTCTACGAGGTCGAGAAGGGGGAGTTTAAGCCTTCCGCTCCCTAAAGGGCGGCTTCGAGGATTTCGACGAGCTCGAACTTGGTGAGCTCGATAGGATTTCCCTTCATGCTGCTCGACTTGGCGGACTTGCGGGCGGCTTCTTCGATTTGGCTGCGCTCGAGTCCCAGTTCTCCGAGGGATTTGAGGGGGAGTTCGTTGCAGAGCGATTCGAACCAGGCGAGCGCGTAGGAGGCTTTCGCTTGCGGGTTTTCGGTCAGCAGGGTGGCGACGTCGTTCATTTTCGCCCGGCTTGGGTTTTCGCGGTTGCGGGTATCGAAGGCTCTCAGGTTTGCGGAGAAGCAAGAGACGAGCAGGCTGGCGCAGATAGCTCCGTGGGGAGCGGGGATCATGCCGCCGAGCGGTCCGGCGAAGCCGTGGATGGAGCCGAGCTTCGCGTTGGCAAGGGCAATGCCGCCGCAGAGGCTAGCGGCGCAGAGGTCGGACTTCGCTTCCGTATCCAATTCCGTCCTACACGCTTTCCGCAGGGAGCGGGCTGCGAGTCGCAAGCCTTCCCGGGCAATGCCGTCGGTGAGCGGGTTCGCGAATTTGGAGAGGTAGGCCTCGAGGCACTGGATGAGGGCATCCATGCCGGTGTAGGCGGCGATTTCTGGGGGAAGTTTATAGGTGAGTTCGGGATCGACTACAGCCCAGGTCGGCAGCATGGAAACGCTGCGTAGGCTTACTTTGACGCCGGCTTTGGGGACGCCGATGACGCTGTTGCGCGTGGCCTCCGCTCCGGTGCCCGCGGTGGTGGGCACTGCCATGAAGGGGAGCGACTTTTCGCTGAGGGCTTTGCCTTTGCCGACGCCTTCGAGGTAGTCGATCAGGTTGCCGGAGTTGGTGACGAGGGCTGCTACGGCCTTGCCGGTATCGATCACGCTGCCGCCGCCGATGGCGACGACGCATTTGGCTCCGGCGTCGCGGGCCGCTTCGCTAGCGAGGGTAACGGACTTGATGTCCGGTTCGCCGTTGACGGGATGAATGAAGACTTCGAAGCCGCTTTGGGTAAGCAGGCCGATCAGTTGGGCGTAGCGTTTCGAGTCGCTGCCGGTGAGGACGAACAGCGGGGAGAGCGACTCGTCGAGCAAGCTCGGAATCGTCTTCGCGACTCCTTCTCCGAAGTGGATGTTGCGGGAGGTGGCGAAGGTGAAGCTGGACATGGGCGAACCGGAGCGTGAGGAGAGGAGGAGGCAGGGAGCGTCTAGGAAGACTGAAGCTTGGCCTTGAGGGCTGCGTTCACGTTGGCGGGGACGAACTTGGAAATGTCCGCGCCGAACTTGGCGACCTGCTTGACGAGGCTGGAGCTGGTATAGTTGTAGCCCTCCTTGGTCATGAGCAGGATGGTCTCTATCTCGGAGGCGAGGTGGCGGTTCATCAGGGCCATTTGAAATTCGTATTCGAAATCGGATACGGCTCTCAGGCCGCGAATCAAGGCGATGGCGCCTTCTTGCTTCGCGAGGTCGACGAGCAGCCCGCTAAAGGTCATGACGGTGGTGTTGGGGATGCCGACCAGGTTTTCCTCGACCATCTTCATGCGTTCCTCGGTGGAGAAAAAGGGGCCTTTTCCCGCGTTTTCGGCAACGGCGACGATGACCTTGTCGAACAGCCTGCAAGCGCGTTGCAGGACGTCTAGGTGGCCGTGGGTGATGGGATCGAAGGTGCCCGGGTAAATGCCAATCTTCATAAGCCGATAAAAACGAAGACTTTGCGGAAACTGTAAGGGCTTGGCAATGACGGAATGCGGTAGCTCCCGCCGCAGCGGCCTAAGGCGCAGGGACTGGGTCTGGATTGGGGAGGCTTGGTTGCGAAGCGGATGGGGTTTGGGGTTGCGGGGGGAGGGATTTCCTTGAGAGAAGCGGAGGGACATGAGTTTGGCTAAGTTTATATTGGCGTCGCAGTCGCCGCGTCGCAGGGAATTGTTGGATCGCATCGGGGCGCGTTTCGAGGTGTTGCCGGCGGAGGTGGAGGAGTTTGAGGAAGGCCATGGGGATCCCGAGGGCATGGTCCGCCACAATGCCCAGCTGAAGGCTGCTTGGGTCGCAGACCAGCATCCGAGCCGCTACGTGCTGGGATCGGATACGACGGTACATATCGACGGCCGCGTGCTCGCCAAGCCGGTGGATTTGGACGATGCCCGTCGTATGCTGAGGACTTTGGGCGGGCGTACCCATTTCGTCTATACAGGCTTTGCCTTGATTTGCCGCGATCGGGAGTTGGAGGTGGTCGACGGGGCCCGCAGCGAAGTGACCTTCAAGCCTTTGGACGACGCCACGATCGATGCTTATTTCAAGATCGTGAATCCTTTGGACAAGGCGGGCGCGTACGGGATACAGGAAGGCACGGAGCTGATCATCGCGTCCTTCGTGGGCTCGCATTCGAACATCATGGGTTTGCCTTTGGATGAAACAAAGGCTCTGCTGGAGCGTCACAACTTGCTTTGAAATTCCGAATCGATGCCTGTTTCTACTCCGCCAGATCGAGATACCGACACTTTTGAGCATCCGCTCAAGCGCTCGGTGAAGCGTAGGCGGGCCTATTCGCGGGAGCAGGTGGTCGTGGGCGTGCTGGGTACTTTGCTGGCCCACATTTGGTTTTTCTACATGCTTTCGCTCGGGTGGTTCGATACGGAGCCAATCAAGTCGGAGGATCGCTACCGCGACTTCAGCATCGAGCTGGCCGATCCGGAAGAGGAGGAGGAAGAGCAGTTCTATACGGAGACGAATCCGGATGTGCCGGAAAACGAGCCGGACGACACGAACCGCTATGCGGCCCGCGACCAGCAAGCGGCCAACGAAGAGAAGCCCGAGGAGCTCGACCCGGAGGATCGTCCTGCGGTGGAGAGCGAGGACACGGTGGAGTCGGATCAGACGTTGACGGGCAGCTTGCACGAGCCCGTGCTGGCTCCGCCCCCCAGCCCGAGTCCGGAGGAGGCGGAGCAGCAGCAAGCGGCCCAGCCACCGTCGCCGAACCAGCCGCTATTGCAAGCGGTCGACGCCAGCTCTACGGCCCAGCGCAAGGAGGTTCCGCTTTTCGGTTCCCAGGAGGAACAGGAGGACGAGTCGGGCATCGCGGACTACGATTATTCCAAGCTGGAGGAACCGCCGACCAACGTGACGGATCTGATCGAAGGCGAGGAGGAAGAGGGCGAGGACGAGGCTACGGCGGAGAAGAGCCCGGCGGCTCCGGCCAGGATCGCTAGCTTGCCGGTTCAGGCGGTGGATTCGGAGGATGGAATTCCTTCGCCCAAAGCGCGTCCCCAGCTGCCGCGTTTGCCTTCGGCGCCGACGCGACAGTCGAAGTTGGGCGTGTCGTCGGTGGGCCAGCTGGCGGTGGACGCGAAGGCGAGCAAGTTCGGCGAGTACATGGAGCGCTTGATCGAGACGGTGAAGCTCAATTGGGATGACCTGGTGCAGCGAAGCTCCTCGGTGGAGCGCAAGAGCACGGTGAAGATTCGCTTCATGCTGACGTCCGAGGGCTACGTTACGGACATTGAAATTTTGGAAGGCACGACCGCTCGGGTGTTCGGCACGCACATGTGCCGCCAGGCGATTGAGCGTAGCGTTCCCTTCGGGCCTTGGCCGGAAGGTTTGGTGGACATGTTCGGCGAGGAGGAGGATATCACCTTCACCTTCCATTATTACTAGAGGGACTGGAGCGGGATGGCTGAATCGCGAGGATGTGAGTGCGTGGTCCTGTTGCACGGATTGTGTCGCACCGTTCGATCGATGGAGCCGTTGCGGCGAATCTTCGAGACGCAGGGCTACGCGGTGGAGAATTTAGATTACCCATCGACGCGGCAGGGAGTCGCGGAGATCGCGGAAGGCCTGCGACCGCAGCTGCTGGCTTTGGCCGAGCGTTTCGAACGGCTGCACTTCGTGACGCACTCCATGGGAGGCATCGTCCTGAGGCAGCTGCAGGCGAAAGGGCCGCTTCCCAAGCTCGGCCGCTGCGTAATGCTGGCCCCGCCGAGCCAAGGCAGCCATGTGGTGGATCGATTAGGGGCGTGGCCGGCCTTCGGCTGGTTGAACGGTCCGGCAGGTCGGGAGCTGGGTACGGGGCCGGGGTGCCTGCCCGCGACGCTGGGTCCGGTGGATTTCGAGGTAGGCGTTTTGGCGGGCACGCGCAGCATCAATCTCATCCTCTCCCAGCTGTTGCCCAAGCCCAACGACGGAAAGGTCGCTGTTTCCCATGCCCAGCTGGCAGGGCAGAAGGCGTTTCGCGCCTTGCCGGCTAGCCATCCGTTTATCATGAGAAATCGCGAGGTTCAGGAGAACGCCTTGGCGTTCGTGCGAACGGGAGCGTTTTTGGCAGAGTAGCTATGGCCGAAGCGATAGAGGTGTTGGAAGTGGATTTTGCGGAGCGGCTGGATGCGATCCGATCGGTGCGCTTCGCAGTTTTCGTCGAGGAGCAAGGGGTGCCTGCCGAGATCGAGATGGACGAGTGGGACGCCTGCTCGCGTCACGTATTGGCGAGCAAGGCTGGCACCGCGCTTGGCACGGGGCGGCTGTTGCCGGATGGCCATATCGGCCGGCTGGCGGTGTTGCCCAGTTACCGCGGGCAAGGCGTAGGAATTCGCATCATGGAGGAATTGATGCGGCTAGGACGCGAGGCCGGGTTGCGAAGCTTCGTCTTGTCGGCCCAGGTCCATGCGGCTCCTTTCTACGAGGGCTTGGGCTTCGTTCGCCGCGGTCCGGTTTTCGAGGAAGCCGGTATTCCCCACGTGGAAATGACGCTCGAGGCCTAGTCGGGGTGGTCGGGGTTCGCAGGGAAGCGCCCTGCGCTTGTAGCGTGAATGTTTCTAATGGAAACGACTTTGAATCGTTGTCCCGATACAGTTGGCATTGCCCCTGCTTATAGGAACTCACTGAAACGATTTGCTCAGAAAAGAGCAGGAACCCGAGAGCTGATAGACTATGAAGATTGAAATACCCAGAGATTGCGAGCGCCTAGGCGCGGTACAGATTTACGGCCTTCAGAAGGTTTACGAACTCGATAGCGGCGGAAACTCCGGACAGGTAGATACTTCGCACAACGACGTGATCCGCAGCATACCCTCCGAGGCCCTTTACGAGCGACAGAAGAACATGGCCATCGTGGTGCCGGTGAAGAACGAACGCCTCAAGCTCATCGAAGGCGTTTTGGTAGGAATCCCTCACCCGTGCCAAATCATCGTCGTTTCCAACAGTCCCCGAGGTCCCGTAGATCGCTTCCATATCGAAAAGGAAGCGATTACTAATTTCTGCAAGTTCACCAACAAGAAGGTGTTGGTGGTTCACCAGAAGGATGCCGGTATCGCCAAAGCCATCGAAATGGCAGGCTACGGCGAGCTGCTAGGCGAGGACGGTCTGGTCCGCTCCGGCAAGGCGGAAGGCATGATAATGGGCACCTTGCTGGCTCGGTGGTTGAACAACAAGTACATCGGCTTCGTCGATAGCGACAACTACTTCCCCGGCGCGGTGCACGAGTACGTGCAGGAATACGCGGCGGGATTCGAGATGTTCGACACGGACAGCACGTTCGTCCGCATCTCCTGGAATTCGAAGCCGAAGGTGATGGAAAACTCCCTCTTCTTCGCGAAGTGGGGGCGCAGCTCCGTGCACTCCAACAAGACCCTCAATTTGCTTTTGTCGCACTTTAGTGGATACGAAACGGAAGTGGTCAAGACCGGCAACGCCGGGGAGCATGCCCTGACCGTCGATCTGGCCCTCAACCTCGAGTACGCTTCCGGCTATGCGGTAGAGACGCACCACTACGTAAACATCATCGAAAGCTGGGGAGGCATCTTGCCGCCCAAGGAGCAAATCGCCCACCGCGACAAGGTGACGATCTGCCAGATCGAATCGCGAAACCCGCACTTGCACGAGTCCAAGGGCGACGAACACGTGGAGGACATGATCGACGCGTCCCTTTCCGTCATTTACAATTCGCCGCTTTGCCCGGAACTCCTCAAGCGGGAGATCGCGGAAGATCGCGCCAAGCGAATGAACCTGGAACAGCCTGAAGGGGTTGCGCCGGTTCGCGTTTACAGTAATTTAAGTAATCTGAATTTGGATACGTTCTTGGAGCACTGCGAGGCAGCCTTCAGCAGCGAATCCGAATCTCTCTCCCTTGTGTAAAAAAGGCTCACTCGCTTAGCTCCACTCCCCCCGGACCCCAATTCATGGAATCTAGAAAAATCGCAATTTTCACCGACTTGGATGGCACGTTGATCGACTTCAACGACTACTCCAGCGATCTTGCCCGACCCTACGTGCTGCAGCTCATCGAGCTCGGCTACTTGGTCGTGTTTTGCTCGTCGAAGACCTTCCACGAGCAGCGAGTGCTGCAAGAGGAACTTGGCATCGAGATGCCCTGCATCGTCGAGAACGGCAGCGCCATCGTCGCTCCGGCGGGGTTCTGGGACGAGTCGATCACGCCGGTGCGCATGGTCAATGGCTGGCAGCGCGTGGAGCTGGGTAAGCCTGCGGCGGAGATCCGCCAGCGCCTGGCTCGGGTGGAGTCTAAGTTCGGGGAGTCGCTGCGAGGCTTTAGCCGAATGATGACGGAAGACGTGGCGAGCATTACCGGCTTGGATATCGGTTCGGCCCGCCGAGCCCAGGAGCGCGAGTACAGCGAGACGCTGTCGGCGAATCTTCCGCTGGACGTTTGGGAGAGCTTGGACTCGGCCTTCGAGTACGAAGGCTTGAAGTGTTTGCCCGGGGGACGATTCCACACGGTGATCGACAGCTCCGCGGACAAGGGCGCCGCGATCCGCAAGTTCGCGGAATTGTGGAAAGCGCAGTCGGAAGAGACTTTGGTATCCTTCGGTCTTGGCGACAGCGAGAACGACCAGGAGCTGCTGGAGAATGTCGACTGGCCGCATCTGGTGAAGCGTCCCAATGGGTCGTGGGCAGGGATCTCCGGGCGTCGCATCGAGCGCGTAAACGGAGTGGGCCCCAGAGGTTGGATCAAGGTAGCCAAGCAGCTGCTCGGCGAAACGCCCGCGAAGGTCTAGGGTTCTCCATTCTTGGTAGTTGATTTTTAAGGACGGAAGATCGTCAGTGGCGACTCTGTCCTTTTCGTTTGGGGAGCGACCGTAGTTGGGGTTTCTAATAGCGCGTTTCCGGGCTTTCTACGCCGCAGGGGCACTGGGAGCTTAGGGTTCTGCCTTGGAGGTTAGGGGTGGTCTTGCCCCCGTGGTACGCGATGTCGAAGAGCTTTACGGATTCGAAGGCAGCCTTGACGAGCGTCGCTGCGGCAGTGGGATAGGCGTCCTCGGCGCGTGCCTGAGCGTTTTCTAGCAGGGCCTTAACGACGCTGCTGGTGAACTCGCTTCCTTTCTCCCCGTGGCGTATGCCGTAGGTGTCTTCGAAGGTACCGCCGGCCAGAGTTTCTACGGCGCTGGAGTATGTGTATTCATGGTTCTGGCACGAGGTCAGAACGCTTTCGGTATTCGGGATGCGAAGCAGGTCTCCGGCAAATCCGTGAGCGTTGTTGGTATCGACAATGAAGTTGAGGTGGCAGGTCTTAAGCTCGTCGAACATGATTGCTAAATCCTCTGGGTAGAGTTTCGGCTCCGGTTTTCGGTCGTTGAACTTGCCGGAGTAGGCGAAGGGCAAGTCCAAGGATACCTCTTCCCGGTAGGACGAGGTTTCGATTTTGGTTTCTCCAGTGATGTATACGATGATCTCCTCGCAGCAATCGTTGAAGTCCAAGTGGATATTGATGAAGTTCAGCAACTGGTAGATGCCGCCACCCTTGGGAGCGGAGAGGTCGAGGTAGGGGCGCTTTTCGCCAGTGGCTGCGTCGAAGATGAACTCTTGCACGTTGTATCCATTGGCAGCGAGGGCGTCGGCCATGCCGGCGAGGTTTTCTACGGTTTCGGGGCTGTGGCTTAGGTCTTCGAGATTGTGAATGAGCAGCGCGTAGGCTCGCTTTTCGTTGGAGCAGCGATCGGCCGACATGCGAGGTGGCCAATCGAGAGGGGCATGGGCGAGAATGGATGTAGAGTCGCGGAAAGGAGTCCGCTGAAGCCAGGACTTGTCGTAGAAGACGTTCGGATCGGCCAGCACTGCGGCGGCGTTTTCCCAGACGAGCTGATAGTTGAGCAAGGGAAGATTCGAACGGAAGTATAGGCTGATGCTAGGCTTTTCGTAGCTCAGGAGCGCATAGGCGGTGGGGTGGCGGAAGTAGGCGCCGGGTTCGTAGTCGATGTAGGCGAACCACTCGTATTGGTTGGGGTGATAGTTGGTTCGGCTGCTCAGTTCGCCGAGGGAATCGTTTCGCTTGAGCAGCTCCTCGCAGAGGACGGCTCGGGCTCCAGGGCGCTTTTCCCAATCGATGCTTTTAAGGAACCAGGACTTTGCGTCCGCCTCGTTGGTGACTTCCTCGATTTCCGCCGTTCTAGGGGTCGGTTCTTGTCTTGGGTCGCTGCAGGCCGAGAGGGCAAGAGCCGCCACGAAAAACAGCAGCTTATTTGCTGCGCGTTTATCCTTCATGGCTACTGATGTGAATCTAGCTAATGCGGGGGTGGAAGTAAAGTAGAATAACTAATTAGAAGTCTTGGAATGCCGACCAAAAAAGGCGACCGTATCGGTCGCCTTCGAAAGTGGGACTGGAGCAGCCTCGTCGGGGAGCGGCGCTACTTTTGGCGGTTCAGCTCCTTGAAGCCGATGTCGCGGCGCAGGTACTTGGACTTGAAGTCGATCTGGTCGCAGAGGGCGTAGGCCTTGTCGGCCGCGGTCTTGAGGTCTGGGCCGAGGGCTGTCACGCCGAGGACGCGGCCGCCGTTGGTGACGATGTTCTTGTCCGCGTCGAACTTTGTGCCCGCGTGGAAGACGATCTCGTTTTCGCCGACCGTTTCGGGAAGGCTGATGACTTCGCCTTTCGGATAGGAGCCGGGATAACCGCCGCTGGCGAGCACTACGACCATGGCGTAGTCGGGCTTCACCTTGACGTCGATCTTGCTGAGTTCCCCCTTGGCGGCGGCGAGCATGATTTCGACTGGGTCGGTTTCGAGGCGAGTCAGGAGGACTTGGGTTTCGGGGTCGCCGAAGCGGGTATTGAATTCGAGAACCTTCGGACCTGACTTGGTGATCATGAGTCCGATGAAGAGGGTGCCGCGGAAGTCGATGCCTTCGGCTGCGATTCCGTCGACGGAAGGCTTGACGATGCTGCGCTCGATTTCGGCCATGAGCTCGTCGTTGATCAAGTCTGCCGGAGAGTAGGCGCCCATGCCGCCGGTGTTGGGACCGACGTCGCCTTCGTAGGCTTGCTTGTGGTCTTGGCTGGTGGGGAGAATGACGTAGTCCTTGCCGGAAACGATGACGTGGATGGAGGTTTCCTCCCCGAAAAGGCATTCCTCGATGAGCACTTCCTTGGAAGCGTCGCCGAAGGCTCCCCCGTCGATCATGTCGGTCACGGTCTTGGTGGCCTCGTCGAGGTCTTGGGCGATGACCACGCCTTTGCCGGCTGCCAATCCGTCGGCTTTGATGACGATCGGCATGGAAGCGGTCTGGAGGTATTCGATGGCGGCGGCGGATTCGGTGAAGCTCGCGGCGGCGCCGGTGGGGATGTTGTACTTGAGCAGTACTTCCTTGGTGTAGTTCTTCGATCCCTCGAGGCGGCCTCCGTCGGCCTTAGGGCCGTAGGCGAGGATGTTTTCCTTTTGCAGCTCGTCGACGAGGCCAAGGGTGAGCGGCACTTCTGGACCGACGATCACGAAGTCTACCGCTTCCTTTTTCGCTAGAGCGACGAGACCGGGGATGTCGTCCGCGGCGACGTCGAAGCAATCGCAATCCGCCGCGATGCCAGGGTTTCCGGGAGCGGCGAGGGTACGGCCGACCAGCGGACTTTTCACGCATGCGGCAGCGAGGGTATGTTCGCGGCCGCCGGAACCTACGACGAGGGCGGTGAGAGGAGAGTTTTCAGACATGGGTTTGGGAGTTTGGGAAGGCTGCAGGGATGTCAATTGTTTTGGATCGCGAGGGAGTAGTTCGGAGGCTAGGACGCTTCTTCGGGAAGGGAATCCGGATTCCTTCTTGATTCGGCGAGGGCGCTCCCATGGGATGGGTTTATCTGCACCTTTATTAGACAGGCTCGAGGGATGAGCGTATGCTTGCGCTGTAAGATGTCCCGGAAACAGGTTTTTGAACCAAGTTGAGTGTTGAGGGTGCCCAAGACTATGGAGGAAGGAATCATAACTCGAAGTGTCGAGCTCGCCGAGCGTTGGCAAAAGGAAAGCAATCGCTTGAAAACGAAGCGCCAGATCGAATTTGACGAGAAGGTGGCAAAGATGGTGAGGAACCCGGTGAACAAGGTCTTCCTCACGGAATTGATCGACCAAAGCTTCCGGCCTCGCGACGCGAAGCGGGTCGCCGATCAAATCGGGTATTTGCTGGGCAAATACAAGAACGTGGACTTGTTCGACCCTTTCGAGTCGCTGCTGATCGAGCTTTTCAATAAGGTGGGCAAACGCGTTCCCAGCGTCTCGGTTCCAGCTATCGTCGGCCGCATCCGTTCCGAAACGTCGGGCGTGATCCTCGAGGGCGAAGAAGAGGCCTTAGCGAAGCATGTTAGCCGTCGCAAAAAGGAGAAGATCGGCTCGAACGTGAATATCATCGGCGAAGCCTTACTGGGCGAGGAAGAGGCGTCGAAGCGTATCCAAATTTACCAGGAGGCCTTGCAGTCGGAGTCGGTCAACTACTTGTCCATCAAGATTTCCACGATCTATTCGCAAATCACTCCGCTTGCTTTCGAGGAAACGGTGGAGGTGCTGGTGGAGCGGCTGAGCGAGCTTTTTGGCTGCGCCCAAAAGAATCGCTATCCCAGCGAAAACGGGGAGATGGCGCACAAGTTCATCAACCTCGACATGGAGGAATATCGGGATCTCGCCCTCACGGTGGAGGCATTCCAGCGAACCTTGGACAAGCCTGAGTTTAAGAGCTTTCGAGCCGGTATCGTGCTCCAGGCATATTTGCCGGATTCCTACCACTGGCATCGTCGTCTGACGGAATGGGCGAAGGCCCGCGTGGCGGATGGAGGAGCTCCCATAAAGCTCCGCATCGTAAAGGGCGCCAACATGGATATGGAGCAAACGGAGTCGTCCATGCGAGCTTGGCCGCAAGCTCCATATCATGAGAAATTGGATACGGATGCGAACTACAAGCGCTTGCTGCGCTACGCGTTGCAGCCGGAAAACGCTCGCTGCGTGGAGCTAGGTATCGCGTCGCATAACCTTTTCGAGTTGGCTCACGCCCATTTGCTGGCGGAGGAACTGGGCACCTCCCAGCACATGGTATTCGAGATGCTGGAAGGCATGGCCGATGCGACGGTCAAGGTATTCAGCAAGGAAGGCTTACCGGTTCTGCTCTACGCTCCAGTCGCGACTCGCGAGCACTTCACCCACGCGATCGCGTACTACGTGCGGCGGCTCGACGAGAATACCAGTCCGCAAAATTTCCTTACGCACAGTTTCAACCTGGAGCCCGGCGACGAGGATTGGGCGTTTCTGGCGAACCAATTTCGCTTTTCCTTCGGGAGGATCAGCCGGATCCGAAGCGAAGCCTTCCGAACGCAAGATCGTTTGCACGAAGAAGGGAATGCATCGCGGTCTACCCTGGGCAGCGACCGGTTTCGAGAGGAGCCGGACACGGATTGGACGCTTGCGGCGAATCGGGATTGGGCGGAGCTTATTCGCGGGAAATGGAAGGCTGTCCCGCGCGGGAAGCTCGAAGAGATTCCTATATCGGTCGGGGATGAGTTTTTGTACGAAAACTTGGATACGCAGGAAATTATCGATCATTCACAGTACGAGGAGCAGCTGCCGATCGCTCGGTACGCTCTTGCGAGGGTCGAGGATATCGATCGGGCCATGGAAATCGCTGCGAGCGATGAAAGCGGTTGGGCTCGAATGTCGCTTACAAAACGACATGAGATATTGAGCGCTGCAGCGGATGAGCTCAGGCAAGCTCGGGGCGACTTGATTGGCGTGGCGGCGGCGGAAGTCGGAAAGCTATTCGCCGAGACGGACCCGGAAGTATCGGAGGCGATCGATTTCGCGGAGTTCTATCCCTTCGCCATGCGGCGTTTCGAAGAGCGCAAAAACCTGAAGTTCAAGGGCAAGGGCGTGGGCGTGGTTATTCCGCCGTGGAACTTTCCGATCGCTATCCCGGCAGGCGGCGTGCTGGCCTCCCTAGCAGCGGGAAACAACACGATCCTCAAGCCCTCGCCCCAGGCGACCTATTGCGGTTGGGTGATTTGCCAAGCGCTGTGGAAGGCCGGCGTTCCTAAAAAGGCCCTGCAGTTCCTCCCGTGCCGGAATGACCCGGAAGCGAGCCATCTCGCAATGCATCCAAAAACTGCATACGTTATATTTACGGGCAGCACGAGAACGGCTTTAAATATGCTCAAGAAGCGTCCTCGGCTTCCGCTCTATGCGGAGACCGGAGGGAAAAACGCGATGATCGTTTCGTCGATGGCGGATCGCGACAAGGCGATCGCGGACATCGTGCAATCAGCCTACGGAAATTCCGGCCAAAAGTGCTCCGCGACCTCGTTGGTTCTGCTGCAGCGTTCGCTTTTCGAAGACAAGGCGTTTCGAGCTTCCTTGGTCGATGCGGCTCAGAGTTTGCCCGTGGGATATGCGTGGGATTTCAAGAGCAAGTTCGGTCCGCTCGCGAACCCGCTTGGCGGTCCGCTCCAGAAGGCGATCGAGGAAATCGGGGAAGATGAGGAGTGGGCCTTGCGTCCGGAGCTTTCCGAATCTGACCCGCATATGGTAACGCCGGGGATTCTGTGGAACGTCACCCAGTCATCCTATTGCTATCGCAAGGAGTTGTTCGGGCCGGTCATTGGGGTCATGTGTTACGACACTCTGGACGAAGCGATCCGCTTGGTGAACGAAACCGATTACGGGCTAACTTCCGGTATCCATTCTTTGGATGAGCGAGAAATCGCCCAATGGCGCGAGGCGATCCGGGCTGGCAACTTGTACATCAACCGCGGTACGACAGGGGCTATCGTTCTTCGCCAGCCTTTTGGCGGGATGGCGAAGTCGGCCATCGGGCCGGGCGTGAAGGTCGGCGGCTGGAATTACCCGCTGGAGTTTTGCGACGCGGAGGAAGTTGGACTGCCCCGCGATCGGCGTCCCAACGATCCTTTGCTCACGCGTTTCGACTTCATGATCGAAAGCTTTCCTGCGGAAATCGACGCAGAGGAGGCGGGGCGGCTGCGTGCGGCATTCGAAAGTTCGCTCTACGAATATGAAAACGTGTACAGCAAGATTGAGGATTACTTTAAGATCCGCGGTGAGACGAACCAAAGCCGGTATCTGAAAATCCATGACATGGCGGTCCGGATCGAAATCTCGGATTCGCCCTTTAGTATCTTTTCCCGCTTGTTCAACGCGTACATTTCCAAAACGGAGCTGACGATCAGCGTTTCGCCGGAAGTGCCGGAGCCGCTCAGGGACTGGCTGCGCATGCACGCTCCGGATCTGTTGGCAGAGTTCGTGGTAGAGGAGCAGTCGGAGCTTTGTTCCCGGCTGCCCGAGTACGAGCGCGTGCGCTTCGCAAGTCCCGAACCGGTATCGGATGAGCTTTGGGCGGCCGCGGCGAAACGAGGGATCTACGTGGCGACCAGCCCTCCCTTGGTGGATGCTAGGTTGGAGTTGCTGCTCTACTTCCGCGAGCAGTGCGTGACGCACTGCTACCATCGCTACGGAAACCTCGGCCAGCACCAGCTCGATGTGCACGCCGCGGACGTGCTGGCGCCCGGCGCCTTGCCGGAAGAGGTGTATTCGTCGAATGGAAACGAGGAGAGCGACGAGGAAGAGGAGTAAACAGGAGCTCAGATTCCTAAGCTTTAGATCAGGCGCTGCGGTTGCGGGTTAGTTTCGCACCGCGCTGCGGCGCCGTTAAAGTATCTGTAGGCTTTTGCGATAGAAGTTGATGATTTCTTCGGAGTCTCCGGAGAAGAGCAGCTGTTCCTTCATCCATGCTGGCATGCGGCCGTCGGCTACCAGTTGGCTGAATTGGTTTTCCAAGTTCTTCCAGTAGGTGTCGTGGTAGAAGACGTAGGGAACGCGGGGGCGGATGCCGAGCTTCATGTTGCAGAGCTCGATTCCGATTTCCTCCATGGTGCCGGCTCCTCCGATGTTGAAGATGCAGAAGTCAGCGACTTGGAACCACTTTTGTCGGTTGTGACGATTGGTTTCCTGGAACGTATTGAAAAAGTTAACACCGACTTTGGGCGGTTGGGCTTCCAGCTCTAGGAAGGCGGCACCGGTGAGGCATCCGCGTTGGCGGGCTACGTCGTTGGCCAGTCCCATCACGCCTTCTCCGCCGCCGGTCAGGATGCCGACGTTGTTGCCGAAGAAGTCGGTCATGCGCACGACCAGCTCGCTGATCTTCTTTTCCTCTGCGGGATCCATGCCGAGCGCCGAGCCGTAGAAGGCGAGGATGGTGCAAGCGAGGAAGCGGTCCACGTCTTCTTCGCGGATGAAGTAACCGTGGTCGTGCTTGTAGGCGTGCACGTAGAGGTCGTCGAGCGTAAGCCAATGGACCTTAATTCCCAGCTGGTGGTAGGTTTCGAGGTGGGAATGGGCTTCGTTGGTGAGGAAGAATTCCTGCAGCGGGGTCGCTTTGCGGAAGACGATATTCTTTAGCTTGAGGCGATTGATGTTGGCGAGGATTTCGATGTGTTCGGCGAGGCTAGGGAAGTAGTCGAGCACGAGGGTATCGGCCTCTTGGTCGCCCTTGCGCAGGGCTTGGTTGACGGTGCGGAAACCGAAGTGGCCGTTGCGCGCGACGCGCTTCAGTTCCTCCTGAATCGAGTTCTCGGCTCGAATGAGGATGCTCTGGTTGTCGGTCTTGGCGCTCTGGCCTCGCAGGGAGATGTCGGTGGTTGGACGCAGGCGGTCGAACTGCTGCTTGGGCTTGGCGTCGAGCTGGCGGTAGACCTTGTCGAGATTGGAGAAGAAGACCATGCGTTGGTCGCGTTTTTCGGCGAGACGGTCCTGGTCGAAGTGTGGGGCTCGGTAGACTTCGATGGATACGACCGGGTTGATGACGGGTTGGTCGCTTCGGTTGTAGATTTCCAAGATGATACCGGAGCCGAAGGTTTTGATGGGGTCGAGCAGGACGGCGCCGGAGTGCAGGCCGAAGTTGCCTTCGCCCCGGTTGAGCACGACGTAGTGCTCCTTCAAGTACATGGAGCAGCTAGTGAGCAGTCCGGAGTGTGGCTCGATGGAGACGACCTGCAGGTCTTCGCGCCTCTGGACCTTGTCGAGGAAGCTGCGAGGCAGGAGGCCCTTGACGAGTCGAAGGTGGTCGAGCTCGGTGACGTTCGGGGGAAGGGTGTACTGGACCTTGTGCGGGGTTAGGAAAACCCGCCCGAAACGGTCGATCGAGGTGGTATTGGGTAGCTTGATACGGTTTTCCTGCAGGGCTTGCCAAATCTCGTCGGAGGTGAGCTTCTGGCTTTCTGGCGCGTAGAAGACGCGTCCAGCGGCGATGCCGGCTTGGAGGAGCTCGCTGGCGTAGGGGGCGCAGGGGAAGTCCGTGTCGTAGACGAAGGCGCTTCCTTCTAGGATAAGACGGTCTCGATTGATGCGAGGCGGCTTGGGCGTGTAGATCTCGATGCCGATTCTGGCTAGCGAGCTACGTTCGCTGAACTGAATGCTCTCGAGTCGTTCTGAAACGAAGGCGACTTCTTCGGGGGAACGAAGTTTAAAGGTTATGGTCAGTGCAACACTGCTCTCGTCTGAGCTTTGCTTGATGGAGGTGATGAGACCGTCGTCGCTTATCCAGAAGGATTCTTCGTTCATATGGGAGTTGTGGTAGGGTTTGCTTGGGATTTTGGATATTTACAAGCCTAGTCAAATCGCTACGACTGGCAAGCACTGCTCCCACCTCATTCTCGGATCAGCGAGAATTAATGTATTGATGACTAATATCTTATGAAAAAGTTTCTAGCGACAGCCACCTTTTGCGCCTTCTCGATGCCCGTCTGGGGACAGCTGGCAGATATGATTGAAATGCCTGTGGCCGAAGACGCTGAGCCTCACTATTCCGAGGAGGAGCTGCTGCGCTCGTGGGGCTGGCTGCTGGCCGAGCGCTTTACTCTGAGGGATCTCGATATTTCGCCGCAGGAGCTGGATTGGATCGCTGCCGGGATGATGAGCCAGGTGCTGGGCGAGGAGGCTCCTACCGACTTGAACCAGTCGCAGCTCGCCTTGCAGGATTATTTTTCGCAGCGGGAGCTGATGATCCAGGAGCGAAAGCTGAAGGAAAACCGCCGCCAGGGAGAGGAGTTCTTCGACTCCTTGTTCGGGCGCCCGGGCATGCTTTCATTGGGCACTGGCCTGTTCTACGAGATCAAGGAGCCTGGCAACGACGTGCGTCCTACCGCCTCGGATACAGTGGTGGTGCACTACGAAGGCCGTTTCCTGGACAATACGGTTTTCGATACGACCGCTGGCGGCACACCGATCGCCTTCAAGCTCAACGAAGTGATTCCTGCTTGGACCCAAGGGATTCCGTTGATCGGAGAAGGCGGAAAGATAAAGCTCTACGTGCCGTCCAAGCTTGGATACGGCGATGAGGGCCGTCCTGGCATCCCGCCAGCGTCGACTTTGATTTTCGAAGTTCAGCTCATCAAGGTTGGTCTTCCGGAAGGCGTAAGCGATCCGTCGGCTGCGCCTGCCCAGCCGGATACGGCGGCTCCAGCCCAATAGTCGGCTTGCATTGGCGGAGCTCTTGGTTGATTAGGAATCAATGAAGCTCGCTCTGGTCACGGAAACCTTTCCTCCCGAAGTTAATGGCGTATCCATGACTTTGGGACGTTTGTGTGACGGACTCGTGCAACGCGGCTGGGATCTGCTGGTCGTGCGGCCCGTTCAGGAGCATGAGGAAGTGGACGATGTTCCGCAGTCGAAACCGTTCGAGGAGTTTATCGTAGCGGGCGTGCCTTTGCCGGGCTATTCGAGCTTGCGCATGGGCGAGCCGGCAGGATTCAGCCTGCATCGAATCTGGAAGGAAAAGCGTCCGGATGTGGTTCACATCGCGACCGAAGGTCCGCTGGGCGTTGCGGCTTTGATTGCGGCCAAGCTGCTCGAGATTCCGGTCGCCTCTACCTTCCACACGAACTTCGACCAGTATAGCGACCACTACAGCGTCGGCGGGGCGCAGCGTGCGATGTCCGCCTATTTGCGCATGGTGCACAACTATTGCGGCTGCACCCTTGCTCCCACGCGGCAGATGGCTGAAGCCCTCGCGAGCGAAGGCTATCGCAACACGGGCGTGCTTTCGCGCGGTGTCGATACGGAGCACTTTTCGCCCGAGAAGCGCGACGAGTCCTTGCGGCGCGCTTGGGGAATCCAGGATGGGGGAAGAGCGATCGTCTACGTGGGGCGGGTCGCCAAGGAGAAGAACATCGACCTCGTGGTGCGAGCGTACCAGGCAATCTTGAAAGAGCGGCCGAAGGATCGGCTGATTTTGGTCGGCGGAGGGCCGGAGCTGGAGCGTTTGCAGCGTAAGTATCCAGATATCCGCTACGCAGGAATGCAGAAGGGCGAGGCGCTGGCGCGGCACTACGCGTCCGGTGACATTTTCCTGTTTGCCAGCGTGACCGAAACCTTTGGCAACGTGGTAACGGAGGCGATGGCTTCGGGCCTGGCGGTTTGCACTTACGATTACGCGGCCGGACGCGAGTACGTGCGCCCAGGCGAAAATGGATTTCTGGCGGATTTCGGGGACGAGCAAGCCTTCGTGTCCCAGGCGGTTTCGTTGAGCTCGCTCGGCGACGAGGAGCTGGATCGGATCCGCCGGGCAGCCCGGAAGACCGCGGAGGGGATCAGTTGGGATTCCGTTGTGGAGAGCTTCCAAACCTCTTTGCGCGCACTTGTTGATCGCAATAGCAGCTAGGTGGTTGCTTTTTTGCGATCATGCGTGTTGAGGATTGGGGTAAATGACAACGGAACTGGCATTTATCGTTAACCCGATATCAGGAAAGCGCCTCAAAGGGCCGGAGCGAATCGCTCGGGTGCAAGCTTTCGTTGAGAGCCAAGGTTTGAATGCCGTTGTCTGGCCAACCTTGAAAGCGGGACACGCTCCCGAGCTGGCCCGAAAGGCGCTCGACCAGGGGGTGAAGCGCTTGATCGCTGTCGGCGGCGACGGCACGATCAACGAAGTGGGGCGCGTGATCGTTGGCTCGAGCTGCGAGTTTGGCCTCGTTCCCATGGGATCGGGCAATGGGCTGGCTCGCCACATCGGCATACCGCTGGGGTTCGAGCGGGCCTTGAAGCTGGCGGCGACCGGCTGCGCGATCAAAGTGGATACGGGTGAAGCCGACGGACGTCCCTTTTTCAATGTGATGGGCATCGGTTTCGACGCGGAAGTCGGCCGGCGCTTTAACCAAACCAAAGGACGCGGGTTGCTCAACTACATGCGGGAAGGCTGGAAGGCGTTCCGCGGATACCGCTCCCTGTATTGCGATATCGAAACCAGTTCCGGCTCGAAGTCCTTGAGCGCTTACATCGTGGCAGTGGCGAATTCCTCCCAGTACGGCAGCAACGCTTTTATCGCTCCCGATGCGTCTATGACTGATGGGAAGCTTAACTTGGTAGCGATTTCGGAGCCCAATTTCCTGAGCTTTTTCATCCTTATTTGGCGGATGTTTCGTAAAAAGCTCTATCATAGCCCGCGCGTCACGCCCATCTGCGCTGAGAGTTTTACCCTGCACATGAAGAGCGGCGGTTTTTTTCATGTAGATGGCGAAATCTTCAAATGCGGTAAAAATCTTACCGTTAAAGCTTGCCCTAAATCGCTGCGTATCGTGGCCATGGCGTGCTAGCTTGAGGAGGCTTTTTAGGCTTAGAAAAACGCCGCCAAGAGCACCGAATTTGCCCTAAATTGCGCTCAAATTCATTGTGAATAACTTGGTAGCAACTGCTGCAGATGCATGATCTGAGCAGATTTAGCGGCTTGGAGCGCTTCGAGCTTTTTACATGAGCCGCGAGAAGGCTCGATTTTTTCGTTGAACCGGCCTCGAAAGAAATCCAAGGGCCGATTTTCGTCTTTGCTTCGCTTGTCGCGGATTTGGCGCAAGGTGTCGGTTGCGCGCCGTCGCCGGTCCTTTGTTGTGAAGTCTTAAGTAAGAATCACAAGTTGTTGATAGAGAATATGTAGCGAACAGATTTTTTGGCGGGTTCTCAGGGCGGTTGTCCTGCGATTCGTGGAAGCGGCTGAGTCGGCGCAGAGCGGCCTGCGGGGACGTTTCCGTATCGTGACGGGGCTCCGGGGCGACCGAGCGATTCAGGGGCAAATGCGGGGCTGGCACGTAGCTTGGAAATCAGGGAGAATTCCCTAGTTTTTTTGAACGCGAAGCAAAATTCTTATTTTCGAAAACAAGTTGTGAAGAAACTTGGGAGTTAACCCTGTTGTAACGTTTCGGGGAATCTCACTAGCTTGCTGTCTTGCTTCCATGAAAACGCGGTTTTATTGCTCCAGCAGACTATGAAAATCGCGATTGTTGGGCCAGGAGCCATCGGACTTTACTATGGAGCTTTGCTGCAGCGCAGCGGGCAGGAAGTAGCTTTTCTTATGCGAAGCGATTTGGCAGTTGCGAAGGAGAAGGGCGTCAAAGTTGTAAAAAAGGACGAAACCTTTGTTTTGGACACCGTGGCCGCTTTTGGCGATGCGGCGGAGATCGGGATTTGCGATTTGGTGGTGGTGGCCATGAAGGCGACTGGCAACGACGGGCTGGCCAAGATTTTGCCGCCGTTGGTGGGCGAGGGTACGAAGTTGCTCACCTTGCAGAACGGCTTGGGGAACGACCGTCTGCTGGCCGAGCTTTTTCCGGAAAACACGGTATTGGGCGGCTTGTGTTTCGTTTGCTTGAATCGTACCGCGCCGGCGGTGGTCGAAAACTACATGGCCGGATCGGTCAGCATCGGCCCGCGAGTGGAAGGCGATTTGGCAGCTGCTCGGGAAATTGCGGACCTTTTTGCGGCAGCCGGCTTGAAAACCCGTTGCGAACCGAAGCTACGCGAGGTGCAGTGGAAGAAGCTGGTTTGGAACGTGCCGTTCAATGGGCTGGCGATCGCGGCAGGTGGGGTTACGACGGATATGATCGTGGAGAACGAGGCGCTTTGCGCGGAGGCGCGGGCGCTGATGGCGGAAATCTTGGCGGCGGCGCAGCGCTTTGGCTACGACTTTGGGGATGGATTTGCCGATTACCAAATCGAGATCACGCGCCCGATGGGACCTTACCGTCCCTCGAGCATGATCGATTTCGTGGAAGATCGATCCGTAGAGTTGGAGGCGATCTGGGGCGAGCCCTTGCGCCAGGCCAAGGAGGCGGGCCTTGCGATGCCGAAGTTGGAGTTGCTCTACGCCTTGCTCAAGCGGCTTTGCCGTTGAGCTGGCGCGATCGATGAGATGCCGCGAAGTCGGGGCTCTTTTGGCGCCCGCTCCGATGCGTCCCGCCTGATAGGATGCCTGTCTAGGCTTCCAGTGGCTTGTCGTGCTTGAGCAGTTCGCGGATTTCCGGGATGTCGCGAATGACTTGCGAGGGCATGGGGCCGACGCCGACGTAGCGCAGGTTAGGCAATTCGCTTGGCCATTCGGCGCCGTGGTAGGCTGAGTCGAGCAGCGAGCGCATCATGCCGGCGATGTAGGCCTTAGCTTCAGCGGGGAGCTCGTCGAACTTGCGGCACTGGGAAATGTCCTGCGTCCAGCCGGCGTATTCCTGGTAGATGGGCTTGAGCGTCTTGCGAAGCGCTTCGGTGCGTGGAACGCGATAGAGGCGGTTGCCTTCTGTATCCTCGTAGGCGATACAAATCTTGAGGTTGCCCTTCCAGTCGCCGGAATGCGTGAGGGCGTCGATCTTGTTGATCATGAGATCGTCGAATCCGCCATAGCGAAGCGTGTCGCCCTTTTCCACCGCGTCGTACCAACCGACCATGCGCTGGCGTCCGGTGGATACGCCGAATTCCAACTTGCGAAGGATCTTGAAGAGCGGGTGTTCGGGGTCCTCTTGCGTAATGAAAACGTGGGTACCGACCTTGGTGTCGTAGGCCTTGGCCACGCCGAAGACGTGGAGAGGTTGCACGGGCTGGCAGGCGGAGTTGAAGAACTCGGGAGCGTAAGTGTGGGAGGCGGATACGTTTGGCGAGAAGCCTTGGCGCTTGTCGAGCCAGTAGGCTTGGCCGTATTCGCCGATCACGTAGCGGTCGGCGCTTTGGGCGCCGCGAACGAGCTCGCGCACGTCGACGACCTTGTCGGCGAGGTTCTGAGCGGTGTCCCAATAGATTTCGACGATCTTCTCGACGTCGAGGGTGAAGGGCTCTTCGCCCTTGAAGATGGTGAAGTCGAATTCGTTTTCGTCGAAGATGCCGAGCTTGATGGCTTCTTCGTTGGCCCGCGTTTCGCCTTCGGTCAGGGTGTCGAAGAAGCTGTCCCACGCTTCGGGAGTGACCTGGCAAACGTGCTGGATGACCCGGCAGGCGCGATCGGCGCGGTTGGCGACCTTCTTCGCGTAGAGCTCCTGGTCGGCTAGGAAATCCGAGTAGACGATTTGGAATTGGCCGACTTCGTCGAGGTAGGCAGGCGTAATGCCGCGGCCGGTGCTGCCGCGCGGCTCTTCATTGATGATATTGACGCGGTACCATTCCCAAGCGAGGTCGAGCAGGCGGTGGATGACGTCGGAGACCATGCAACGCTCGTCGATGGCTAGGCGTTCGGTGACGCGGTAGCCCTTGTGGTCGACGGGGAGGAGTTCCCACATGAACTTGCGGGGATCGGCGACGACGCCGGCGCCGATGGCGAGGGTGTCGACGGATTGGTCGACGACTCCGGCAGGGAGGAGGTTGAGCTTAAGCCCGCCGGCGGTGTGTCCGGAGTTGGCGCCTCCGTTGACCTTGAGGACGACCTGCACGGGATTTTCCACGCCAGTCTTTTCACGAAGCTCCTCGACGACTTCGGAGATGAGGCGTCCTTTACCTTCGTCTCCCATGCTGATGCCGCAGTCGGCTATGAATTTGCTTTTGTACTCTGTGAGGGCCATGTCTGTGTCTGCTTCGGCGGTTACGACCAAAGCCGCGAGAAAATGCACAGCTTGACGCCAGAGATCGAGCAAAACTTGCTGCGAACTTCCAATCGCTCCCCGCGAGGCCCCGTCTGCGCGCGAAAAACGTATCAACGTTGATGAACTTTTTGCGCGACGGGGCGCGGGAGTCGGGAGGAATTTGCGGTAAATGAATTGTGAAATCGGGGGGTGGGGCATGTGGGGTGCTCTGGGGTACGCGCACGACTTGATGAGACGAACTTTGCCTAGCTGCCCCCTTTGGTTCCGTTCCGCGATCGCCCTTTTGCTGGGGTTGATCGCGGCGGTTTTCGCGTGCGGGCAAGAGGAGGCGGCGGAAGAGGAGGAGCCGGTGGTTGAGGTGATCAAGCAACTGGTTTTCATCGAGCAGCACGAGTACGAGGCGGGGGTCGTTGACGGAATTCGGCAACCTTATGACGTGAAGGTCGCCCCGGATGGGGGGCACGTCTACGTGGCCTCGCAGGGGAATTCGGCGATCGGCTATTTTTCCCGCGACGAGCAGAATGGGGAGTTGCTGTACGCGGGGCACGTAACGCAGGCGGATATCGGCGAGAACGCTTTGGGCGGGGCTCGATCGCTGGCGATCAGTCCGGACGGGGAATTCGTCTACGCGGTCGCGATGTTTTCGAACAGTTTGGCTACCTTCGACCGGGACAGGTCTTCGGGAGCCTTGAGTTTCGTGGATGCTATCTACGATGCCGACAATGGAGTCGATGTTTTGGATCAACCGCGATCGCTGGTGATGTCGCCCGACGGGAAGAATTTGTACGTGGCCGCTTACAACGACAACAAGCTGAGCGTGTTTAGCCGTAACAGCGTAACGGGAGCGGCCAGTTTCTTGGGGGTCTACGAAGAGGGGGATCAGGGAGTCGAGGAGCTCTCGTCACCGCATGCGTTGGCGCTCAGTCCTGACGGGAAGAGCCTTTACGTGGCGTTGTTCAGCAACGAGATCATCGTGTTCGACCGCGATAGCTCCAGCGGTTTGCTCACCTACAAGAGTCGCTTGTCCTACCTGGCCGGCGAGAGCAGGAAGGAGTCGAATCGGGCCTTGGCTTTGAGCCCGGACGGGAAGTACTTGTATGTGGCCTCTTGGAACAACGACGCGATCAGCGTCTTTTCGCGGGATACGTCGACGGGAGCGATCACGCACCAGACGAATCTATTCAATGGAGCGAGCGGCGTTTCGAACTTGGACGGTCCTCATGCGATTTCCATCAGCTCGGATGGCGCCTACCTCTACGTGGCGGCGTCCAGCAGCCATTCGGTGACTTCCTTCGAACGCGATGCGAGCACCGGAGGACTGACTTATTACCAGAGCGTCACTTCGACGGAGGAGGACGATTGGGTACTGAAGGGGCCGATTTCCATTGGGACGAGTCCGGATGGGGAGCACGTTTATCTGGGAGCGGGGTCTACGCCGCACTCCATCGTGACGTTCCGTAGGGAGGTCCTGGTCGATCCGCCGGAGTTCGTGGTGCAACCGGTTGACCAGAGCATCGAGGAGGGGGAAACGGTTGCCTTCTACGCTTTGGCGCAAGGGGTGGACTTAAGCTACCAATGGCTGCGCGCCGGGGTGGCGGTAAGCGGTGAAACGCTGCCGGTGTTGACGATCCCTGAGGTGAGCGCGGGAGACGATGGAAGCTCCTTTACTATACAAGTGAGCAATCCGGGAGGCGTGCTTACGAGCGCTGCGGTGGACCTGACCGTCTTGCCGCCGGTGGTGGTAAATGCTCCACTTGACCTGACGGCCTTGGATATTTCCAGCAATTCGGCGCGCCTTATCTGGAAGGACCAAAGCGACAACGAAACGAGTTTCGAGATCCAAAGGCGGCAGCCTGGCGGCGAGTTTTCGGGCTTGGTAACTGTGCTTGAAAATCAAATACAATATGACGATGCGAGCCTGGCGGCGTCTACTACCTATATTTACAGAGTGCGCGCTCGCAAGGGGGAGTCGGTATCGCTTTGGTCGAACGATGCGGTGATCGAGTCGTTTGACGATGCCCCGCAGTCGCCGGTGAACCTTACGGTTACCGAGCAAACGTATAATAAGGTGGCGCTGCGCTGGTCGGACCGGTCCGCGGTGGAAGACGGTTTTCGCATCCACCGTCGTTTGGATGAAGCGGGATCGCTTTGGGGCGTGGTGGCAACGGTTGAGAAGAATGTAACGACTTACGTGGATCGGACGGTGAACCCTTTGTCGACCTATGCTTATCGGGTTCAGGCCTACAATGAGTCGGGCAATTCCGACTACACGAATTCGGTGGTGGCGATTACGAGCGAGATTCCGGTCGAATCCATCACTCCTGTATCGCGGCCTATCCCGCGAGACGCGGTTAGCGGTTATTCGATCGGCGTCACTTCGTCGAAAAGCTGGGAAGCGATTTCGGAGGTCGAATGGCTGATCGTAAGCAGTCCAGTGGATGGGGCCGGATCCGGAAATCAAGGGGTGAGCTATCGCTCGCTCCTGAACGAGTCGCAGAACGAGCGAACGGGAAAGATCATTGTAGGCGGTCTGGAGCACACCGTTGTGCAGGAGGGCTCGCCTCCGTTTTTGAGAATCAGCCCATCGCGCACGGAAGTAGCTGCCAGTGGTGGGACGAAGATCGTGAGCATCGAGTCGAACCAGGATTGGACGGCGAGCGAAGCGGCGGATTGGATCTCGATCACTTCGGGAGCGTCTGGATCGAACTATGGTTCGGTGGTGTTGAGCGTTGCGGCGAACGACAGCTTCGACGAGCGCCTTGCCGAGCTGACCATCAACGATCGAACGCATATCGTCGAACAGGCGGGTAAGCTGCCCGTGCTGGAGCTGAGTGCCGCTGAAACACGTTTTGACCAGGACGGCGGTGCCGGATCTGTATCCGTTACTGCCAACGTTGATTGGAGCGCCAGCGTATCCGTTCCGTGGATATCTCTCACGGCTGGGACGAGTGGCTCGAGCGATGGGGTCGTGGCTTTTTCGGTAGCGGCGAACGACACGCCTTCGGTTCGCACGGCGGACATTTTGGTCAACGACCAGGCGATCAGCATCACCCAGGATCCCCCGCTAGAGTCGCAGGTGCTCGAACCGGAATGGGTTAGAGTAACGGTAGGGCCGCTGGGAGCGGAGCTGGTCTGGCGGGATCTGTCGGACGACGAGCTTGGCTTTAGGATTCGGCGCCGAACCGTGGGCGCGGAGCGCGTTTTCGAGGTTGCTGACATGCCGGCGGGGACGACGACGTATTTCGACAGGGACGCGCCTCGCGGCAAGGAAGTGGAGTACGCGCTCGTTTCCTACGATGCGATTGGCGAGTCGGATGAAGTTGTAACGACGTCCGAGCTGATCCCTTCGGCCTACCTGAAAAGCGTGGCACTGCATGTGGAGGCATCGCCGGATACCAAGGCGTTGGAGGCTAAAATCCCCTTGGCTGGAGATGGGGAGATCTTGCTGCAGCGCGAGGCTGCGGGCGGTCGTTTTGGAGAGATGAGTTTTGGTGCTCGGTATCCGGTATCTCACTACCGTTTGGATTCGGATGCGGGAGCGTTTGAGTTGCTGGGGGAGGAGTCGGGACTGGATTGGAATTCCTATTTTCAGTTGGATGAGGCCAAGGGCGGCGTGGCTTTCGATTTGAGCCGGGAGCATATCGCCTATGCGGCGAGCGGCTTGGGAGAGGGCAATGCCTTTCCGCGTGGGGCGAGAGCGATGGGGCAATTGCTCGACGCGGATGCGGCGATCGTGGTCGGTTTCGAAATAGAGAGAGGTATGGAGCTGCCGATTTTGCTGCAGGCTGTTGGCTCGAGTATCGACGCCGCTTACGAGACGTCTCGAGCGACGGATTTGGAGTTAGTCTTGTATGAAATCGGCGAGGGCAATGTTCTGAGGCTGGTTGCGAGCAAGTCGGATGCGGCTACGGCTGAGGGGGACGCTACGATTACCTTGGAGGATGCGGTCTTGCAAACGGGAGCGGTGGCGGAGCTTTCGCCGGATGGGAGTGAAGCTCGGATTTTGACGATGCTAGGCAGCGGCAGGTATGTGGCGGTGTTGAGTAGCGCGACTGGCAGCGTGGGGACCGCGATGCTGGAGATCTATGATGCTCGGTGAGCCTGTATTGCGGCGGGCTTCCGCCTTCGCCAGGACTGCAGCGGATGGGAAAGCGTCGCACTGAGAATTTGGATACAAAAAGAGCCGCCTCGAATGGGAGGCGGCTCTTGTTTGGTAAAGCGTTTCGTTGCTCGAACCCTACTTCTTGATCTGTAGGGTGCGGTTGTTGATGAGCTGCAGTACTTCGGTCTCGAACTCTTCGAAGAGCATGGTGGGCTTGCCGTCGTGGAAGCGGCTGCGCACGGAGACCTTGCCTTCTTCGGCTTCGCGTTCGCCGACGATCAGGACGTTGGGGACCTTGTCGAGTTCAGCGTTGCGAATCTTGGCGCCGAGCTTTTCGGAGTTGAAGTCGCCGGTGGCGCGGACGCCGTTGGCCTTTAGTTGGTCGACGAGGCTTTGGGCGTAGTCGGCCACCTTGTCGGAAATCGGCAGGACGCGGACTTGCTCGGGGGCGAGCCATGTGGGGAAGTCGCCGCCGAAGTGCTCGATGAGCAGACCGCAGAAGCGTTCCATGGAGCCGAAGGGGGCGCGGTGTACCATGACGGGACGGTGCGGCTTGTTGTCGGATCCGGTGTAGTTGATGTCGAAGCGCACGGGCAAGTTGTAGTCGACCTGTACGGTGCCAAGCTGCCACTCGCGGCCGATGACGTCGCTGACCACGAAGTCGATTTTCGGGCCGTAGAATGCGGCTTCGCCTTCGACTTCGACGTAGGGAACTTCGAGGGTCTTGACGGCTTCGCGCAGGGCGTTTTCCGCTTTGTCCCAATTGGCGGGGTCGCCGACGTACTTGTCGGAATTCGGGTCGCGCAGGGAGACGCGGACCTTGTAGTTCTCCATGCCGAGGGAGCTGAGGACGATCTTGACGAGGTCGAGGCAGCCTTGGATTTCGCCTTGCAGTTGGTCTTCCGTGCAGAAGATGTGGGCGTCGTCTTGGGTGAAGCCGCGCACGCGGGTCATGCCGTTGAGCTCGCCGGATTGCTCCCAGCGGTAGACGGTGCCGAATTCTGCGAGGCGCACGGGAAGATCGCGGTAGGAGTGTGGCTCCGAGTCGTAGATCTTGATGTGCATGGGGCAGTTCATCGGCTTGAGGAGGTAGCCTTCGATGTCGCCGGTCTCGAGGTGGTTGGTGAGGGTCGAGCAGGTGGCGTTTTCGTTGGCGAGGTCCTCGAGGGAATCGCGTTCGATGAGTGGCGGGAATTGGGATTCCTGGTAGTACGGGAAGTGTCCGGAGGTCTTGTAGAGGCCGAGCTTGCCGATGTGCGGCGTGAAGACTTGGGTGTACTCCTGCTTGAGCAGTTGCTCGGAGATGAAGTCCTGCAGCTCCTGGCGGATGATGGCGCCCTTGGGTTTCCAGAGGATGAGGCCTTGGCCGACGGCTTCGTCGATGTGGAAGAGGCCCATCTCCTTGCCGACGCGACGGTGGTCGCGCTTGCGGGATTCCTCGAGCTGTTCGAGGTAGGAGTCGAGCTCGGCCTTGCTGGGGAAGGCGGTGCCGTAGATGCGCTGGAGCTGCTTGTTGTTCTCGTCGCCGCGGTGGTAGGCGCCGGCGATGGAGAGCAGCTTGAAGGCTTTGATCTTCTTGGTGTAGTTGACGTGCGTGCCGGCGCAGAGGTCGAGGAATTCGCCGTTGCGGTAGAAGGAGACTTGCTCGCCTTCGGGGATGTCGTCGAGGCGGCCGAGCTTGTATTCCGCTTGGCCGAATTCGGTGATCATCTTGACGGCTTCTTCTCGGGAAACCTCGATACGCTCGAAGCGTTGGTTTTCCTTGATGACCTTCTTCATCTCGGCCTCGATCTTTTCGAGGTCGTCGGCGGTGAACTTGTGATCCAAGTCGAAATCGTAGTAGAAGCCGGTGTCGGTTGGCGGGCCGATGTCGAGCTTCGCGTCTGGGAAGAGGCGAAGGACTGCGGTGGCGAGAACGTGCGACGAGGAGTGTCGGATCTCTTCGAGAGGAGTCATTTGTTCTTTCATGGAAAAGTAAGGGGAGTGTTCTGCCCGCGAAGGGCGCTGAGGTCACGAAGTATTTTTAAAGGCGGGAGTGGTCTTGCAGGTGGGCTCTGCGGGAGGGGCGTAAAGCCCGCGCCCTACAGTTTTTCGAGGTCGAAGCCGTCTTTGCGGTCGAGGGCTTTCCAGCCGGCGGCGGCGAGCTTGTCGCGCAGGGCGTCGGCGGCGGCCCAGTCCTTGGCTTGCTTGGCGTCCCAGCGCTTTTGGGCGAGGGCTTTGATCTCTTCGGGCGCTTCGACTTTGGGCTTTTCGATGACGACCTGGTCGAGGTCGTAGCCGAGAGCGAAGATGAGCTTGTGGAAGGGGACGACCGCTTCGGGGCCGGGCTTGCTCTTTAGGGCGGTGAAGATGCCGCCAAGGGCGCCGGGGATGTTCATGTCGTGGGTGAGCTTTTCCCAGGCGTCGGCGAAGGGGCCCCAGTCGTCGTGGAGGTGCTTGCCTTTGTTGATTTCCTTCAAGACCGCGGCGCGCTTGAGGCCGGCGGCGGCGAGGATCTCGTCGGAGAACTTGCGCAGCTTGACCAGGGCGCTTTGGGCGGCGACGAGGGAGTCGGAATTGAAGTTGATGGTCTGGCGGTAGTGGCCGGAGGTGAGGGCGTAGCGCAGCACGACGGGCGGGTAGCCTTTGGCCTCGATGTCGTCTACGGTGTAGAAGTTGTTGAGGCTCTTGGACATCTTGGCGTTGTCGACCAAGAGGTGGGCGGCGTGTATCCAGTATTTGAAGAACTGCTTGTCGTGGCCGCAGGAGCACTCGGATTGGGCGATCTCGTTTTCGTGGTGGGGGAAGGTGAGGTCGACGCCTCCGGAGTGGATGTCGAGGTTGTTGCCAAGGTACTTCATGGCCATGGCGGAACATTCGAGGTGCCAGCCGGGACGGCCTTCGCCCCAGGGGCTGTCCCAGTAGACGTCGCCGTCGGTGGGCTTGCGGCTTTTCCACATGACGAAGTCGGCTGCGGAGTCGCGCGTGTATTCGTCGGAGTCGACGGGGCCTTCGTCTTCGGACGGAGCGGCGTCGGTGAGCAGTTCGCGTTCCTTGATGCGGGAGAGCTTTCCGTATCCATCGAACGATGACACGCGGAAGTAGACGGAGCCGTCCTCGGACGCGTAGGCGTGGCCGCGTTCGATGAGGTCTTCGATCATCTTGATTTGCTCGGCGATGTGGGCGGTGGCCTTGGGCTCGA
Source organism: Pelagicoccus sp. SDUM812005 (assembly GCF_031127875.1). Taxonomy (GTDB): domain Bacteria; phylum Verrucomicrobiota; class Verrucomicrobiia; order Opitutales; family Opitutaceae; genus Pelagicoccus. The sequence continues at coordinate 59,267 of NZ_JARXIA010000019.1, forward strand.
TTTGCGGCGCGAGCATGTTGAAGCGTTCGCAATCGCGGTGGAAGACGTCGGTCCAGTGTTCGGTGAATTCGGAGAGCTCGCGTCCTTCTTCGATGGAGCGTGCGATGGTCTTGTCGTCCACGTCGGTGAGGTTGCGCACGTGGATGACCTTATAGCCGGCGACTTGGAGAACGCGCCGCATGACGTCCTGGTTGAGGAAGGTGCGGAAGTTGCCGATGTGGGCTTGGGCGTAGACGGTGGGGCCGCAGCAGTACATGCCGACGACATTGCCTTTGGTGGGAACGATGGGTTCCGCCTTGCGGGAAAGGGTGTTGTGGAATGTGACTGTTTTCAAAGGATGAGGTCTGAAGGATGAATGAAGAAGCTGCTTAGGTTTCGATTGCGTGTTGCGGGCGAATCCACAGCTTCGCGGGAAAGAGCCATGAAGAGTTTCGATAAGACCGAGGATTTCAAGCTGGATTTGCCGCGCCGCCCGCGGCGTTTGCGTCGGACCGCGTCGCTGAGAAGCATGACGCAGGAGACATACGTGCGGGTGGAGGACCTGATCGCGCCTTTGATCGTAAAGGAGGCGGGCGAAAAGGAGCCGGTGGGTTCGATGCCGGGTCTGTTTCGTTTAAATATCGAGGACTTGGTGGCGGAGTGCCGCGAATTGGCAGTGCTCGGCGTGCCGGCGGTGGCTATTTTTCCGAACATGGACCCGAGCTTGAAGGACGCGCTCGGCTCGGAGGCGGGCAATCCCGATACGCTGACCTTGCGGGCGGTGAGAGCCATCAAGGCTGCCGTGCCGGAGCTCTCGGTGATCACGGACGTGGCTTTGGACCCTTACACGACCCATGGCCATGACGGGGTGCTCAACGAGGATGGCAGCTACGTGGTGAACGACGAGACGGTGCGCCGCCTTTGCGAGATGGCGGTGCTGCAGGCCGAAGCGGGAGTGGATATCGTGGCTCCTTCCGATATGATGGACGGCCGCGTGGGTGCGATTCGCGAGGCCTTGGACGAGCGAGGGTTTATCGACACGGCGATCATGGCGTACTCGGCGAAATTCGCTTCGGCTTACTACGGGCCTTATCGCGAGGCGGTGGGCAGCGCCAAGGCGGCGGGCACGACCTTGCTTGGCAAGGAGACCTACCAGATGAACCCGGCGAATCGTCGCGAGGCGATCATGGATGCCTTGATGGACGAGGACGAGGGTGCGGATTTCGTGATGGTGAAGCCGGCTGGGGCGTATTTGGACATCATTCGCGAGTTGCGGGATGCGGCTACCTCGCCTGTGGCGGCGTATCAGGTTTCTGGAGAATACGCTCAGATCCACGCAGCGGCTCAGCTCGGCTGGCTCGACTACGAGAAGACGCGCGACGAGTCTTTGCTCGCCATCAAGCGCGCGGGGGCGGATGTGATTTTGACTTACTTCGCGAAGGAGGTTGCGAAGAAGTTGCGCGGATAGTCGCTTCTTTAGCGACGTGTCGCAGGCGACGGCCCTCGATCCGAATACGAAAAAGCCCGCTCGGTAGTGAGCGGGCTTTGTAGTTGGAAAGTGGTTACTTGTCTTCGTCCTCGTCTTCCTCTTCGTCGTCGCCGAGGTCGTCGTCATCGTCGTCGTCGGGTGGAGGACCTTCGTAGGTGTCGTCCGAATCGTCTTCGTCTTCGTCGTCTTCGTCCCACTTGAGGCTTTCGTCCTTGGAGATTTCGGAGGTGTCTTCCTCTTCGATCTCGGGGAGGTCTTCGAAGTCTTCTTCGCCGTCGGACTTGCTTGCGGAATCGTCGTCGTCGAGTTCCCAGCCGGCCGGCACGTAGTCGAGGATGTTGGTGACCTCGTTGAAGAGGTGTACGGCGCGTCCTTCGATGAAGTTGTTGTTTTCCTCTTCGCGGATGTCGTCTTCGACTTCGTCGATGGTGAGCTTTTGCTCGAAGTCGATCAAGTCGTTGAGCATGGCCACGCGAATCTTGGTGATGTGGTTGATGAAGTCAGCGTAGGGGCTGTTTTCGTCGTCCACGATGTTCGGCAGGCCGAAGAGCGGCTCCTCGGCGTCGGCGAAGCTTTCCTGGGAGCGCGTGAGTCGGATGAGTCCGTCCCCCAAGTTTCTTTGGATACGAAACGGGAGGAAGGCCGAATCGAAAAGGTCTTGGTCGAGCTTGTACTCTTGGAGCGGCTCAAGGAGGTCTAGGATGTGGGAGATTTGGCGCGGGTCGACAATGCTGAGGCCGTCGACGTCCCAATGGACATCGTCGCTCACTTCCACTACCCACCAGTTCGAATCTTCTCCGAGACGAACGGTGCACCACTCTAACTGTTTTGCTGCTCTTGGCATATTTTACGAATTACGGTTATCCAAAAAGCTCCTGCGGCTGCTAAGTCAATCAATGAAAGACTAAAAACGACGAAATGTTGTAGGGGCTTTAAGGCAATTTTGAAGGGCATCTTTCGAGGTCATTGCAAGTGGAAATTGTCGGCTCGGAGACATCCCTTGTGCGATCCCTTTAGATAAGGCGGATAATGCGTATGTTTTTGATTTCCAATACGTGACTTATTGCCTTCTTTTACGGATAGCATGGGCGCTGTCTACAAGAACCTACTGAAACCTCTATTTTTCAAGCTCGACCCTGAAAGGGCGCACGAAGTGACCGTGGACTCCTTGCGGGTTCTCCGCTCGATCCCGGGATTGACGCGCTTTCTGGGCGCCTTCAACCAGCTTCCGAGCGCCGCGAAGCCAGTGGAGGCCTTCGGCGTCACCTTTCCCAATCGCATCGGCTTGGCTGCGGGCTTCGACAAGAACGCCGTTTGCTGGGAGGCCTTCGAGGCATTCGGTTTCGGGCATGTGGAGATCGGAACGGTCACGCACAAGGCGCAGCCGGGAAACCCCAAGCCCAGGCTCTTTCGCTACCCCGAACACGACGCGGTGCTGAACCGGATGGGCTTCAACAACCACGGAGCCCAATCGGTGGCGGCCCGCTTGGCTGGCCAGCCCGGGCCGGGCGAGCGGCGGATTCCGCTCGGGGTTAACATCGGCAAGTCGAAGGTGACGCCGCTGGACAAGGCGGTGGAAGACTACCTCGGGTCCTTCGCCCTGCTAGCGGACCATGCGGACTACGTAGTGGTAAACGTCAGCAGCCCGAACACGCCGGACTTGCGCAAGCTGCAGGAAGGCGATCGGCTGCGCGAATTGCTGGGCGAGCTGGTCGCGGCGAACCAGGAGCGCGAGACGAAGCGAGCCGGCAGCCGCAAGCCGATCCTTTTGAAGATCGCTCCGGACCTGACGGAGGGTGAAGTGAGCGACATCGTGCAAATCCTGCACGACTTGCATTTGGACGGTATTATCGCAACGAATACAACCATGGCTCGCGAGGGTCCGTTCAAGGACATCGACCAGGCGGGAGGGATCAGCGGAGCTCCGGTTTGCGACATGTCGACTAAGATGATTGCCCACATCGCGAAGCTGGTGGATGGGAAGTTCCCGATCGTCGGCGTTGGCGGTATCACCAGTCCGGATACAGCCGCCCAAAAGTTGGACGCGGGAGCGACCTTGGTACAGGTCTACTCCGGCATGATTTTCGAGGGGCCGCTGCTGGCGAAGCGTGTGGCGCGTGGCTTGGCGGAAAAGTGCGGAGACCTCTAGCGAGACAGCGGCGCTGGGCCGCTATCTATTACAAAGAAGCAGCTTAGACCTCGACGGTGCCGGTGAAGACGTTTTTGGCCGGGCCGGTGAGGGTGACGTTGCTGACCTTTTCTCCGTCGCGGTCGAAGTCGATAGTGAGCACGTCGCCGCCTGCTACGAGCAGGGAGACAGGGGCTTGAGCGAGTCCCTTGAGGCTGGCGGCGATCGCCACGGCGGTGACACCGGTGCCGCAGGCGAGGGTTTCGTCCTCGACGCCGCGCTCGTAGGTGCGGACTTTGATGATGCCGTCGTCCTGGATTTGCGCGAAGTTCGCGTTGGTGCCCTTGGGGGCGAAGTCCTGGTGGTAGCGGACGGCACTGCCTTCGGGCTTGATGTCGATGGCGCTGACGTCGTCGACGAAAGCGACTACGTGCTCCACTCCGGTATTCATGAAGTGGTAGGTGAAGGTGCGGTGCGGCGTGACCAAGGTTTGGTCGAGCTTGAGGTCGCGCATGGGAGTGAGGCGAATGGTGAATTGCCCGTCCTTCGCGGTAGCCGTCATGGGGCCTGCGTCCGTCTTGAACGCGACGCTCGATCCGTCTCCGACCCCGTTTTGCAGGGCGAAGGAGGTGAAGCAACGGGCTCCGTTGCCGCACATGTCCACGCGTCCGCCGTCGGCGTTGTAGTAGACCATGGTCGCTTGGGTCGAGGCGTCCGCGGGCGGATTGAGGAGGATCAGTCCGTCCGCTCCGATTCCGAAGCGGCGGTCGCAAAGCTTGGCGACTTGTTCGGAGCTGAGCTCGATCTTTCCGTCGAGGTTTTCGATCATTACGAAGTCGTTGCCGGCTCCGTGCATCTTTGTGAAAGCGATTTCCATAGCGGTAATTTTGCTGGCTGGAATGGCGCAGCGCTCAGAAAATGCAACGATTCGTTTAACGGATCGGCTGCTGGGAGTCGTCGGCGAGCGAGGCAGCGAGTTTGGAGTCGATCTGCTCGAGGTAGCTCCGGGCGGCTCCGCTGACGGGAGAGCGGGGGCGGTAGTGCAGGTAGGTTTCGAGGGATTCCTTGGCGGCGTCGAAGTTGCCGAGCTTGAACTGGGCGATGCCTTCGGCGAGGTCGAGGTCCCAGAAGGTCGGGACGATGGCGTCGGCGCGGCGTACGGCTTCGAGGACGCCTGGCCAATCGGATTTAGCGAGGGCGCGGGCGGTATCGTTGTGGGACAGGATGAGTTCGTTGCGGCTTTGATCGGCGACGAGTTCGAAGTACCAGTCGAGGCTATCGGCTTTTTCGGGGAAGGAGACGATGACGGAGATGAAGTTGATGGGTATCCAGCTGAGGTTGGAGATGGACCAGGCGATCTGCTTTTCGAGGCTTTGCTCGACTTGTTCGGCAAGTAGTTCGGCGAGTTCCGAGTCGCCGAGTTCATGGGCGAGGGAGTAGAAGAGGAAACTGAGCTCGGGATCGACGAGGGTTTCGCTATCGAGCGTTTGCAGCATGGAAAGAGCCTTGGCTTCCTGTCCGTCGCGGGCGGCTTGAATGATGTCGTAGGTGGTCTGGTACTTGGGAGAAGCTCCTCGGGTTTGCAGGAAGGCGGAGCCTGCTTGGGAGCTGTTGGAGCTCGGTGTTGAGTTGAAGTGGAGGAGGTGCTGGTTGTGGATGTCGGCGAAGGAGGCGTCGGAATTTTCGGTCGCGAAATCTCGGATGGCTTGGAGGAAAGGCTCGCGTTGCTCGCTGTCGTCTTGGTCGATGCCGGTACCGATTGAGTAGACGATGGCGGAGGCGATGATCGAGGGATCCAAGCTGAGGATTTGCTCGAAGATCGAGGAGAGCAGCTCCTTGTCACTTAATGGGGAAATGGAATTGAGGTAGAAGATGAGTTCTGAGAGGTGTCCGAGGTAGTCGGCGCTGTATCCAAAATGTTGTACTTGGTAGGCTAGGGTGCCCGGAAGTTGCTCTAAGGAAACGGCGTCGGAGCTTATGAGGTAGCTGCTTGCTTGGGCGGAAGGAAGCTGGGCCGCTTTGCTTATCATCTCGAAAAAGGGCTGCACCTTTTGGGCGGAGCGCTTGGCTTGCAAGGCGTCGAGGCGGAGGCGTGTGTGGTCGAAATTGGCTCCGTCCAGCAGCTCTATCTCGGGAAGTTCGTCGAGGATGGGCTCGATGGCGTCCGGTCCGAAGCGGGCGACCACGTTGGTGATGGCGCCACGAAGCTGTTCTTTTCCGGCGTCGGAGAAGGGGCCTTCAAGCAGGTAGCGAATGGCAGCGAGGGATTGCTCGAGGTCGTCGGTGGGCAGTTTGATGAACTTCAGGATGCGTTTGAAGTCAGCTTGGTAGGCTTCCGAGAGGAAGGACGCGTCGGCGAGGAGCGTTTCCAGGAGCTCGGTGTGGCGTAGGTTGATAAGGTAGTAAAGCTGGGCTATTTTGATGTCGTTGCGTACGATGGGGTCGAGTTCCGGGTGGTTGGCGACGGCGCTGACTTGCTGGAAGACGAATTCCGGGTCGGAGTGGATGTACTGCCAATAGCGCAGGCCTTCCACGATGGCGGCTTGGCGGTCTTGGTTGCTTTCGCGGTCCGTGGATGCGAGCAGCAGGTAGTGTTTGACCATTTCCACGTAGCTGTAGTTGTCGAATAGGTTGGGCAACTCATGCAGCGGGATGCCGTCGCTATAGAGCGATTGCGTATCCAGAGGTTGGATATGGTTCCACCAACTGAGTTTGGCGGACTCGACGAAGCCGTTGACGATTCCGCTGAGGGCTTCGCTCGCGGCGCTTTGTTCCTTGATGATGTCCAGGTAGGAGTTGAGGTTGTCGACGATGGTGGCGTTGGAGCTTACGAGCGGGTTTTCGAGTTCTCTCGCTATCAGCGTCTTGGCGTCGCTGTGTTTTCCAGCGTCGGTGTAAAGGGCGGCGACGAGGTTTACGGATTGGGGCCTGAGGGTTGGCATCTCCGAGGTGTCGAGACGGGTCTTCAGCAGTTCGAAGGATTCGTCCTCCGTGATGCCCGTACTGGCGATGTGGCCGGCGAGCATGAGGAGGGCGAAGTCGATGGTTTCTGCGGAGGAGCTGCCATCGCTAAGGATGCGCTGGGTCCAGGCCTTGAGTTTGGGAAGATCCTTGTTGGCCAGGTAGGCGTGTACGACGAGGCGCTTCAGCTCTTCGGATTGCAGGTAGCTGCCTTCGTAGGCGGCGAACTGGGCAAGGTCTGCGAGGGCTGCGAAGAGATCGAGCGTTACGATGTCTTCTTGGAGGTTCTGCGAAATGAGCGAAAGAGTGAGCTTGAGGTCGGTCTGGTTGGACGCAGCTGAGAGGGCGGCGCTGATGAGGTGCGCGTGGTAGGTGCGGAGGTCGCCTTCGGCGTTGGCGTCCTTGACGGATTGTGAGAAGGTTTCGTAGTCAGCGATGAGCGGCAGGCGGTCGGGCAGGTCGGCGGTGTCGATGCCGAGCTTGTCCATGGCTTCGTAGGCGCTGGAGATGAGCTCGCGGCTTCGCTTCCAGTATTGGTCGCGGAAGGCGGCGTCTTGGTTCATGGCGAGGATGTTCCGCGCTTGGGCGGATACGTCGGCTTGTTTGAGCTTTTCGGAGTCGCCCTGGGAGAGGTAGTCCAGGGCTTGAAGGGCGGAAGCGGTGTCGCCGTTAATTTGGGCAAGGAAGAAGCAGCGCAAAAGACCTGTGTGAACGCGGTAGTTCGAGAAATGCATTTCACCGCCTTTGAGGTAGCGCTCGATGGCTTCTTCGGCGCGGCCCATTTCCTCGAGCGCTTCGGCGTAGCGAACGTGAGCGACGCTGAGGGAGCTGTCTTCCAAGGCTGGGAAGGAGACGAGGTGCTGCAGCAGTTGGATCGCCTTTTCGTGGGCGGCATCTTGGCGCAGGGCTTTGGCTAGGTTTATATTCGCGTTGACGAGGTTCGTATTGGCAGGCGCCAGCTCGAGCAAGGTTTCGAACAAGGCGGCTTCGAGCTCCGGTTCTTCGAGGTGGTTGGTGATGCTCCAAATGGCCCAGTAGATGTATTTGCTGGCGAGGTCGACGTTCTCTGGATGTCGAATCAGATAGGCGAGGCTGAGGGCAGCTTGCTTTTCCCATTCTTCGGCCTCTTCGGTGGCTTGGATCATCTCGTCGAGTTTGCGATCCGAAGTTTTTTTGGAGGGGAGGTGCTTGCTGTACCAAGACGCGTCCTGCTTTTTCAGGAGTTGTTCGATGGCCTTCCCGGATTCGACCAGTTTGCTTTCGAGCAGCAAGGTCGCTTGGATACGTTGGAGCGAAGTGAGGCAGTCGGATAAATCTGGATACTCTTTGCAGATCGGTTCGATGGTGCGTTGCCAGGCCTTGAGCGCCTTCGAGTCTTTGATGTCGTGGTTTTCCTCGAGTTCGCTGCTGACGTACTCGACCAGCTCCTTGAACTTTTGCGGATGCGTTTTTTCGATTTCGGCGATGTCGGTCTGCAAGGCTTTGGCATTGCCGGTCCTGAGGTGGTGGACAACGAGCAAGTGAGCGAGGTCGTTGAGGGCTCCCGATTCGTTGAGCATCCCTAGTTTGATAACGGGGAGGACGTCTTTCGCTTTGGAGTTCTGTAGAATGCGAGCGGCATTGTAGGCCGACCAGCCTCTGCGGTAGGAGGATAGGGCTTCGTCTTCGGCGAGGCGAAGGAACAGTTTCAGCGCGTCCTTCTCCTTGTCGAATTTTTCGAGCTCTTGGGCGAGCAGGTATTCACCCCAAGCCAGGTATTCATGGGTGATGTCTTCTTTGTATTCCGTAACTAGATTTTCGATACGTCTGGCCAGCTTTCGTGGTTCGACCCTGTCGATGTCGAGGCGGACGATCTCCATGTGGGCTTCGTACAGTTCGCCTCGTTCCTGCGGAAACCATTCGATTACTTGCTGGAGGGCCTTGCGTCGCTTGTCGGGCTCGCCGCTGGGGTAGAGGTCGTCGACAAGGGCGAGTTGGGCGACGGCTGAGGATAGTTTTGGGAAAGGGTCATCGACTTCGCTTTCGGCTGCTGCGAGAGCTTCGATCGTGGAGAAGGTGACGGGCGTTTTCCACCAGCGGTTCGCGGCGCCGACGGCCTTGTGGAACTGGGCAAAGTTCTTGGGCGTGATACGGTCGGTTTTGTGAACGACGGATACCGTGGCATTGATCTTGTTTTCTTCCTGCCACCATTGACCGCTGTATTGATAATCTGGAGTCGATAGATTTAGGCCTTTGGGGAGTGAGTTGGGGCGGACGCTGCCGGGCAGTTTAAGGGAGATGGATACGTTCGATTCGCTCTTGTCTAAGCTGAATTCAGTGGAGCGTCCGTCGGAGCTGTCGCCGGGGGAGGGAAGCATCCAAGCGAGGTTCGGGAGCGGAAAGGTGTAGTTGCTGGCGTCGTCGCTGGCTTCGTTTTTCAAGGTGAAGTAGGCGCTGGCGATCGGCTTCTCGGAATTGTAGTCAGGGTTGAAAGTGACATCGGCCATTTCGGCTCCCGGGAAGAAGCCGTCGATTCTTTCGTGCATGTTCCAGCGGAGGCCTTCCTCGGTCTTTTCCTTGAAGGAGGTTTCGTACCAGGTTCCGTAGGAGCCGTCCACGTACATGCGGAGCCATCCCGAGAGGGTGAGGTCGCTTGATAGGCTGAGGTCGAAGGCGAAGTGTATTTGGCCAGAGGATACGAGAGGCGTTCGTGCGATCTCGGCTCGGTCGTCCAGGATCATGAGCACGTCGCGGTTGACGTCGCCTCGGGGCAGGTCTCCGACTTTCAGGTTTTCAACGGTGGCATCGAGGAAGAGCTTCGATCCATCGTCGTTGTGGACGACGGTGATGGCGTGGTTGAAGTGGAAGGGGGATGGGAAGTCGCGATCGAATTTCCCGAAGCTATCGGTATCGATCAAGACGAGGTTCGCTTCGATGCCTTTGTATTTCAGGGCAGCGGCGAGGAGGTTGGCCTTGTCCTTGCAGTCGCCGTATTTCTGGTTCCAGACGAGGTTGCAGTCGTAGGGCTGGTATCCGGCGAGGCCAAACTCCAGGCCGGTGTAGCGGACCTCGTTGGCGATGGGGTCGAGGATTGCTTGGATGATTTCGTTTCGGTCTGTGAGGCCGGCTGTCCAAGCGTCTATTTCCGCTTTTAGTTCGTCGCTTAGGGTATTTCTTTCGTTGATCAGTCCACGTATCCAAGATCCAACGTCATCCCAACTGTTGAAGGTTGTAACGCGTGCCACGGGGCCAGTGTCGCTGGCGGGTTCGCGTCGCGTTTCCCATTCGCGGCCGTCGCGGTTTCGGTCTTCGTAGAAAAGGCGAGTGCGACCGTTGGCGGCGGTAATGCGAGGTTCCGGAACGCCGCTTCCGATTTGAGCTCGGTGGAATCTTTGGGCGAAGGAGTCCGGGACATCGATCTCGTAGCGAGTGAGGTAGATTGGCCAATTGAATTGGAAATAGAAGCTGTTGACGAGTTGGTCGGCTACGATGGGCTCGAATTCCTTGGTGATGACGATGTGTTCGGTGATGCTGCCCACCTCGATGTCGGGATAGATGACCACGAGCTCTTCGTAGTCGGTGTAGAGGTTGGAGTCTGCCTCGTCCTGTGGTGACTGGACGAATACGGCGTTTTGGGCGACCGGAGTTACGGTGCCGTCCGCTTTGATGGCGTGGGCGAGGACGAGGTGGATGGATTCCTGGTCCTTGCGATACTTGAAGGTATCCTTGCCGATGGGGTCTACGCCGGATTGCTCGAGGACGTAGAAGATGCCATGGTCGACGCGGTAGCGCTCGTTGTCCTTCGCTACGTACTCGATGCGTTCGTTGAGCAGGACGATGCCCGGTTTGGCTGCGTCCTTGAAGCGCTCGATGCCGGCCGTGACTTCTTCGAGGGGCGTGAGGCGATCCTTGATTTCGTTGTAGAAAGGGATCGGCTCGAAGTGTTGGGGAGCGGTTTGGGAGTGGAGAGAGCTGAGGGAAAGGTTGAGGAGTAGCGGGAGGAGGAGACAAAAGCGCATGCCTCTTGGAAAAGCCGAAGCGTGGCCGCTGGCAATTACAATCTGCGTAAAACTACCGACTAACGCTTCGCGCTAGCGTTGGCGGTAGCTGTGCATCAAATCGATGATGGACTCGCGCAGGGTGAAGAGTTCCTTGCGTATATCCGAGGTCCAGCGGTGTTGGTCTGGCTTGAGGGAAATGCAGGCTTCCATGGTGGCGATGGTGAGATGGAGCAGGTGCAGGGCCCGCTTGAGGGCGGCGACGACGAAGCCCGGCTCGGTCTCGACGCCTTCGGACACTTGCTCGAGGGCGGCGATGAGTTTGCTGACGGTCATTTGGCCGTGCCAAATCAGCTGGTTCCATGGGTTGGAGGAGTCGTCGCTCAGCAGGTCTCTCGACTCGGATTCGTCGTAGAGCTTGGAGGTGATCTCCATCATGGAAAGGATGAGCGGGTGGTTGGGAAGGTAATCGAAGCTGGGGTCGGCCTTTTCGTCTTCGTCCTCGTCCCAGTCCTCGAAGAATTCCTCGGTCACTTCCATGGAGTCGATTTCCCAACCCATGGCTTGGGCGATGATCTCCTCGCAGTCCGGCGCGTTTTCGTACTTTTCGAAGAGCTCGAGGAGCATGTCGCTGCGGGCGTCGGTCTTTTGGAGGTAGGCTTCCCACTGGAACTCGTCCATGTCTTCGTCGAGCGGCTCTTCGCGCCGGTCGGCGGGGTCGAGGGCGCGGGAGAGCTCGTCCATGAAATTGAACATGGCTTGCTTGTTGGCTTCCTGCTGGTCGCGTTCGGCGTCCTCGGACAGGGACCATTTGGGCAGGCTGACCTTCCAGGTGAAGTCGAGGGATTCGATAAGGACGCGTCCGTTCGACTCGCTGAACCATTCGAGGTAGAGGCAGTTGGCGAGGGTGAAGGCGGGCGGGTTTTCCGGAATTTCCTCCAGGTCCTCGAAGTCGGGCGGCATCTTGACTTTCTTGGATGCGGTCATGTCGCCCACGGTGCCTTCCTGGAAGATGTCGAAGCCGGTGTAGTCGCCTTCGATGGCGTTCGGGTTGCGGAACTCGAGCCTCGAACCGGCGAGGTCGCGGTAGCAATTGCCCTTGAGGTTGAGCTCGATGGGCTGGTTGAGGCCTTTGAGCCAAACTGTGCCGACGACTCGCCCCGGAACTATATTTTGGATGAGACCACGAACAACGTACTTATCTATGCGCCAAGCCATTAATTAGGCGCAATTTTTGGTGGGTGGCGCCTCTTGTCAATCACTGGAATATATAGCGAGGCCGAGGGCTGGCTTGACGGGCTGAGGGGCGCGAGTCAGTTCAGGAGTCCGAAAATGAACGACTACCTTTCCATCTTTCTGCTCATCCTGCCCGTGTTTGCCATGTTGGCGGTGGGCATGGCGCTGCGGTGGAAAGGGTGGCTGGACAGCTCGGTGGAGAAGGGCATGACCCTGCTGGTAGTAAACGTTTTCTACCCTTGCCTGATCGTGAGCGCCATGCTGAAGGCGGAGCCGTTTCGGGCCAGCTCCGGCTCGCTCTGGGGGCCGGTGATCGGTTTCGGCACGGTGACCTTCGGCTTTCTGGTCGCGACCTTGGTAGGGCGAGCCTTTGGGATCAAGAAGGGTAGGGGCTTGCGTACCTTTGCTTTCTCGACGGGGATCTACAACTATGGCTATCTGCCTATCCCGCTGATGGAGAGCATGTTTGGACCGAACGAGCTGGCGGTTCTGTTCATCCACAACGTGGGGATCGAGGTCGGCATCTGGACGGTGGGGATTTCGTTCTTGGCAGGGGGCTCCTTGCGGGACGGCTTTCGCAAGATCGCGAACCCGATGGTGATGGCGCTGGTGGTGGGGCTGGCTCTGAACATGAGCGGTTTGGCGGAAAGTTTGCCGGGGGTGGCGACCCGTACTCTTTCGCTGTTGGCGGGCTGCGCGGTGCCGCTGGGACTTTTGGCTATCGGTACGAACTTGTTCGACCATATTCGCTCCGGCGAACGGCTTTGGGAGGCGCGGGACAGCCTGTTGGGCACGGTGTTGCGGCTGGGGCTTCTGCCGTGCGTGGGGCTGGCGATCGCCTGGTATTTTCCGCTTCCAATCGAATTGAAGCGGGTGCTCGTTTTCCAATCGGCCATGCCGGCTGGCATCATGCCGATATTGATTGCCAAGCACTATGGCGGGCAGCCGATCGTAGCGGTACGGGTGGTGATGGCGACAACCGCGATCGGCTTGTTGACCATGCCTTTGTGGATTCGCTTCGGCTTGGACTTGGTCGGATCCTAGGACTGGGCCGGCTAGTTCTTCGGTACGGCGACGAGGTCCTGGATGAGCTCCAAGAGCTTGCGGATGGAGAAGGGCTTGTCGACGTAGGCATCGATTTCCAGCTCTTGGCATTCGACGCTTTCCTGTTGCGGTAGGCCTGACATGAGCACGATCTTGATATCCGGGTAGGCCTTTTGCATCTCCTTCACGACGGTGGCGCCGGAGGCGCCTGGCATGATGGAGTCGGTGAGCAGGAGGTCGATTGTGCCGTCGTAGTTCTTGCCCTTTTCGATGGCTTCGAGGCCGTCTTTGGCGATGACCAGGTTATATCCGCTTTGGCCCAGTCCGAGCTCGAGAATCTCGCGCACTTGTTCCTGGTCCTCGGCCACGAGAATGGTGGGCGTGGCGCCCGACTTGGAGGACTCGGCGCTGGGCATGCGTTCGAGCAGGTCCGGCGAGTCCTCGCGTTTGACCTCTTCCAGCACCTCGGGAAAGTAGAAGGAAAACTCGGTGCCGCTGCCGATTTCGCTGTCGACCATGAGGTGTCCGCCGTTGCTCTGGATGATTCCGTAGACGATGGAAAGGCCGAGGCCGGTGCCGGCGCCTTTTTTTGTGGTGAAGAAGGGTTCGAAGATTTTTTCCAGGACGTCGCGATGGATGCCTTGCCCGTTGTCGCGCACGGTGACTTTGGCGTACTTGCCGGGCTTGGGCTTTCCGGTGATGAAGATCTCGGCCCCGGTGAGCTGGATCATGCTGGTCTTGAGGGTGACGACTCCGTCGTGGCTGGTGATTGCCTCCTGGCCGTTGACTACCAAGTTCATGATGACTTGGTCGATCTGGTTCGTATCCACTTTTACGTTGCTCAGGCTCGGGTCGAGCTGGGAGGTGAAGCGGACTTCCTTTTTGAGGATGCGGGAGAGCATGGGCATCATGTTGCCGATGAGCTCGTTGAGGTTGGCGACGACGGGGCGGTCGCTCTTGCCGCGGCTGAAGGAGAGCAGTCTGCTGGTGAGCTTGCTGGCGCGGTCGGTGATCTTGAGGATCTCGTTGGCGTAGACGTGGTCCTTTTTGCTGAGGTCGCGGGAGTTGCACAGCAGTTCGCTGAATCCTCTTTGTCCGGCGAGCAGGTTGTTGAAGTCGTGGGCGATGCCGCCGGCTAGGCGGCCGACCGCTTCCATACGTTGGGTGTGGCGGAGCTGTTCCTCGAGTAACCGTTTTTCGGATACGTCGCGCAGGGTTACGAATAGGGCGATGGATTCTCCGATGGGAGTGCGGCTTACAGTCATCTCGACGGGGCGAACCTGTCCGGAGGTGGTGATGAATTCGGCGCTGTGGCGCTGGTGGCCGTTGTTTTCGTCGATGAGGGTGTTGAGGTGGTCGACTCGGAAGTCGGGGTGTTCGGGAAAGATTTCCTCGAAGCGTTGCCCGACGAGCCGCTCCGTATCCAAGAGCTTAAAGGAGGACATGTTCGCTTCGATGATGACGCCGTCCTTGGGGGAGAGCAGGAGCAGGGCGTCGGTCGAGTTGTCGAAGAGGGAGCGGAACTTGATCTCGCTGCGCAGGATGGCGCTCTGGGTTTTCTTGGTTTCGGTGATGTCGGTTTGGAAGGAGATGAAGCGGGTGACTTTGCCCGAGTCGTCGACGAGCGGGTTTCCGTCGATGCTGACCCAGTAGGGGGCCCCGTTTTTCTTGTACTGCACCAATTCCGCGTGGAAGGCTTTGCCTTTGCGGATGCGGTCTCGCATGTGCCGCACGGAGCTGGTTTCGGTGAGCGGACCTCTGAGCAGGTCGTTGGGGTCGCGCCCCACGATGTCCTCGAACTTATAGCCGGTGCATTCCGAGAAGGCGTTGTTGCACCAGCTGATGTTTCCGAACTGGTCGTAGACGAGGATGGAGAGCTGGACCTTGCGGGCGAGGTAGGAGAATAGCTTGAGGTCTTCGACTACGCTTTGGTTGTCGAAGTTGTATTGGTGCATCCCAATGAGGGCGGAGGGAGATTGGCCGTTCGTGGCGGGGGCCCACTTGGCGAGGGTCGAGACCTTGCGGGTGACGCCGGTCGCGAGGGTGACGCGGTATTGGATATTAATCTCGGAGGCGTCGCCCTCCAGGATGTCGCTGAAGGCGTTTTCGACGAGGGAGCGCTCGTTTTCCGAAACGCAGGTTAGCCACTCGGAGAGGTGGACGTTTCCCATTTCGCCGACGTCGTCGTTGCCGAAGTGCTCGAAGACCTTGGTATCCTTGTCGAAGGTCCATCCGATGATCGCTTCCTCGGCGCCCTTGGTGATGGCGGGGGGCGAATGCGGGGGCGATTTGGCGAGGAGCGGTTCGGCGGTGCAGCGAACGCCGTCGCGCCCACCGCAGAGGGCTTCCTTTTCGAAAGTCAGGCAAAAGACGCGGGCGCCGTTTTCGCCTTCGACTTCCAAGCGGAGAAAGCGCTGCAGCTTGGGATCCTCGGACACGAGGACTTTGCGGACTTCCTCGGTGAGGCGCGCTTGCTGCTCGGGGGAAAGGGAATCGCAGTCCAGCAAGGAAAAATCGGTGGATCGGGTCGAGCCGAGTATGGATCGAGCCCCGTTTGCGAAAGCGACTACGTTAAAAAGCTCGTCGACCACGAACACTGGATTGCCCGAACTTTCCTGGAGTCGGTTCAGGGGGCGAGCGATCTCGAGCTCCAGCTGGGCGCTGTCCTTCGCGTCTTCGTTCACTTGCGAGGAAGTCGTAGTGTGCTTCTTGTCTGGCATGTAGCTATCGATGAGTTGGGCCTTTCGATACTTTGAAAATCTACCTAGAGGCGTTGGAAGGCTACGTCAAAAGCTTAGGCCGTACAAGCGGTTGGCCCACTTTTATGAGGTTTTAATTGGCGTTTGCAATTGTCCTCCAAGGCGGCATAGGTAGCGGCTTCAGTGGGGATATGAAGAGTGACTTTCAAGACGAAAACGCAGGCCTCGAATTGCTAGGCCAATTGGTAGGTATTAATAGCGTGAACCCTGTTTTTGGTGGCCCGGGGGAGCGGGAGCTTAGCGAATTCGTCTGCGGATGGCTGGCCGACCGCGGCATCGCTTACGAAGTTCAGGAAGCGCTGCCGGGGCGTTGTAACGTGGTGGCCCGCATCGGACCGGCGGACAAGCCGACCTTATTGTTGGAGGCCCACATGGACACGGTAGGCGTGGAGGGGTGGGCGGAAGGAAGCCCCTTCGAACTGCGCGAGGAGGGCGAGCGTTTCTACGGCCGCGGGTCTTGCGACACGAAGGCGAGCTTGGCGACTTTCATGCTGGTGCTGGAGCGTTTCTCCCGACGGGAGGAGGAGCTCGCGTTCGGTCTCGCCTTTGCTGCGACCGTTGACGAGGAAAGCGAGCAGGAAGGGGCGTTTTGCTTGGCCAAGAAGAAGGAGGAGCTCGGCTTGTCCTTCGCCATCACGGGCGAGCCCACTTGCAGCGACGTGATCGCTCGGCACAAGGGAGTGGGGCGCTACCTGCTGACGACGATGGGGCGAGCGGCCCACGCTTCCACGCCTGAGCTAGGCGAGAACGCGATCTACAAGGCAGCCCGCATTTGCCAGTCCTTGGAGGCTTTGGAGGAAGAGCTGAAGGCGAGGCCGCGGGAACGAGAGATCGAGCGCGGCACCGTTAGCGTGGGCTTGGTCAAGGGCGGGATCGGCTTCAACGTGGTGCCGGATTCCTGCCAGATCGACGTCGACCGTCGCTTGGGAACCTCGGAGACGGCGGACGCGGCTCGAGCGGAGCTCGAAGCGATTTGCCGGAAGGAGGAAGGTTCTCAGCTGAAGACCTTTTTGGAACGCCCGCCGCTGCGCGGGGAAACGTCGGCGGACTTCGTGGCTAGGCTACGGACTGCGGCCCGGGCGGCGGACATTGAGATCGGCGAGCGTGAGGTCCCTTATATGACCAATGCGGTTTGCTATGAGGCTGCGGGCATTCCGGCTGTGGTATTTGGACCGGGAGATATCGCTCAAGCCCATAAGAACGACGAGTTCATCGAGAGGGGGCAAATGCTTCGCAGCCTGCGTATTCTCGAATCGTTCCTGCTCGGAGGCTCGGGGCGGTAGCGACTAGGGTGAAATTGGCGGTTAAATAACCGCCAATTTAGGACGAATCGCCTAACGAAGTGAGTAGGAGGGACGATATATCCAAGGGTTGTACCTCTTGTCTCGTCTTTTCCTCTCATGATTCTCGGATTCATAGCGATCGCCGCATTAGCCATCGGGCTCATCTACCTGACTCTCCGGAGCTCCAGCACGACGAGCACGCAAATTGTCGACGTAGTAGGAACAGTCGATGGACGCACGGTGGAGGTGCTGGTGAACAAGGTGAAGGAGCGGGTGATCCTGGCTGGGATTGGCTTTCCTCCGGGCGACCCGCGATCGGAGCAGGATTGCGCCGAAGTCGTTGAGGAGGTGGTGATGGGCCGCCGCCTCTATATGGAAGTCTTCAAGGAGATCAGCGGCTGCCGCTACGTGACCCTGAACTCTTCGAACGGCGATTGCCTCAACGAAATGATGCTGAGGAAGGGGCTCGCCCGCTACGAGTCTACCGGGGTTGGCTTTATCGGGAAGTTGGTAGAGGCCGAAACCAAGGCCCGCAACGAAGGCATCGGAGTCTGGGATCAGAACCGAGCGCTTTTTCGCCACCTGGCCGGCGGTCAGGCAGAAGGAGTGGATGTCGATTCCCTGTCCGTAGAGGATTGAGGCGCTTTTCGAGCGGCTGGAGGAGTGGGGTTTAGGTCGAATCAGCAAGTCAGGCGCAAGCGGGAACCCTTGCGTAGGGGGCACGGATTCGGCGGGATTTGCCCTTGGTTTATGGCCACGGAAAATTGTTTCAGACGTTTACCAGCGTAAGCATCGAGTTTGTTGTGCGTGTTTGGCCTGTTGCGCACAATTAACGCAACCACCCCACGGCGTTGAGGACTATGTAATGCCTCCGTGGAGCGGATATTTATCAACATTACAAAGGCTTATTAATGAATAGGTTATCCCTGGTGCTGTCGCATGTTGCGATTTTGAGCACGCCCCTCGCTACTGCGTTTTCTCAAGATCTCGCAGTTTCCAACGAAGAAGAAGAAATCTTCGAGTTGTCCCCGTTCACAATTAGTTCCTCTGAGGAGACTGGCTACCGCGCCAAGCATTCCTTAGACGGCACGCGCATGAAGCTGAGTCTCGACGATATCAGCACGCCGATGGACATCATCACTATGGAGATGATGGACGACTTTAACATCACGCGCCAGGAGGACTTGTTCAACATCGTCTCCAACATGGAGGAGCGTGACGACAGCTTCCTGTCCGGCGTTTACGAGTCCGGCGCGTCGTATCGAATTCGTGGATTCGTAGGCGTGAAGAGCTTGCGCAACTTTGCGGCGAGCAACATGACCTTCGACAGCTACAACTCGACTCGCTTCGTGGCGACCAAGGGACCGAACTCCATTCTGTTTGGTTCGGGCCCAGGTGGCGGTTCGGTCAGTTTCTTCACCAAGCGCTACGGTTTGGGAGGCCGCGATTCGACGACTTTCAAGACTTCGATCGACAGTTACGGGTCACACCGCGGCGAGTTGAACTTGAACCGAGCCTTGATCGAGGACAAGTGGGGCGTGAACGTATCCTTGTTTACCGAAAAGAAGGAGTACGAGGTCGAGCCATCCTACGAAAATCGGAACGGAATTTATATTAATACAGTTTTTCGCCCGTTCGAAAATACGGTCGTATCCGCGAGCTACGAAACTCGTGCGGAGCATACCTACCGCCCTGGTTCCGACTACACGACCTTAGTCGACTATCACACGACCTGGGAAGGCTACGACATGCCGGCGGTGCTTTCTACCACCATCCCGAGCAACCGCCGCGTACAGCTTCAGCTCGCCGACGGAACGGTGATCGGGCCCAATGCCGACACGGACTTGGCCAAGTGGGGCATGGCTCGCGACGCTTCGGCTCGCAGGATGATCATAGACGGCGAGCTAGTAGGCTATACGGTCGGAGCGATCACGGATCGCGTTCCCGCATCGGCCGCGACAGCTAACCAACGCAGTTTCCCTGCCTATGCTTGGCCGCGCCATCTCGGTCCAACCGGCTTGAATAGCGGCGCGGAAGTCGGCGGCGAAGCGTTCGATATCAATATCGAGCAAAAAGTTACGGACGACCTTTACTTGATGCTGGCTGCGGGTAAGTCCGACATGACTCGCTTGATGATCCCGAACCGCGTACGTGAGCTGCGTCGCGACCCGAACTACTACGCTCCCGACGGAGTGACCGTGAATCCGCATTTCGGTGAATACTATTCCGACATGCAGATCGGAGGCCTGTACAACAACACTGGCAACGATGCGGAGACCGTCACCTTGACCGCTGCGTACGAGTTGGATCTGGAGGAACGTAACAAGTACCTCGGCAAGCACAACATCGCCTTGATGCATTCGCAGGAGTCGGTTCTGAACTACAACGTTCGCGAAGGCATGCTCTTGACGGAAACGCCAGACGGACCGTATTCGTTCACCAACTACGCGGATGCGATTAACAAGCTTTATGTCCGGCACTACATTGGCGACGATCTGTCGAACCTCACTGCTGCCGACATGATGCCTGACTATCGCTACACTTACTGGGATGGTTACGAGCAGGACGGCTACCGCTGGGAAGTCGTGCAAGGGGCAGGATCGGGAAGTCATCGTCGAATCGATACAGATTCGAACATGTTCGTGCTGCAGAGCAACTTCTTCCGTAGCCGCCTAATCACCAACCTAGGCTACCGTACCGAAGACGTAGACCAGTTCGTGGTTAACTTTGGCCAGAACCCCGCCATGGGGAATCTGTACACCGCCTACGAACACTTCACCAAGGAGCAATCGGAGGATCCCGATTACGTTCGGGTGCTAACCAATGACGTGGTGCCGACTTCGATGCCATCGGTCCCTTGGGAGTCCATTAGCGGCCTCTCCAAGAACCAAGGCCTGATCTTCAAGATCACGCCAGACATCGCCTTGGTCGGAAACCGCTCGCAGAACATTTCCGGTAGTCCAGGTCGTGTCGGTGTATTCGGAATTCCGCTACCGAACGAAAGCGGCCGTAGCGAAGACTACGGAATCCGTTTCAACCTGTTCGAGGAGAAGCTCCGTTTCGAGTACACGCGCTACAAGACTTCCGTAACGAATCAAGCGGTACAAGCGACCGGTGGATCGATCCGAGTGCCCTTCACCAATGCCCAGGACCTTTGGGCGATGATGATCCAAGCTGGCTCCGGCGAGCGCGACGTGTTCGCGGGCGGCGAAAACTGGGATACGCGCGACTTCGTTTCGCGTGGCCATGAGGTTACCGTAACCGGCGACCCCGTGCGTGGCTTGAATCTGCGTCTTGCCGTCTCGTACAACGAGAAGGTTTCGAGCAATATTGGCGGTAGCTTCATGCCATGGTGGAACGCCCACGTTGACGAGATTCGGGCCTTCGTTGCGGCGAACCCTACGGCTATTAACCTCGAGGACGACGACACTACGCCTGACTCCGCCCAGACGCATTGGGATAACGCCCTGAACACGCTCAGCTTGCGCGAGGACCTCGAAGGCCAGCCAGAGATCAATTCTCCGCTTTGGACTGCCAAGTTTATTGCCAAGTACCGTTTCCAGGACGGCCTCCTCAAAGGGCACGAAGCTGGATTGAACTACTCTTGGAAGGGCAAGCAGAAGTCCCAATACTTCAAGCTCGACAACGGTACTGCGGGAGGCGAGTCGGATCTCGACCGTCCGTTCTACACGGATGACTGGCAGACGACCAACATCTTCTGGAACTACTCCAAGAAGATCAAGATCGCCGACCGCGACGTGAAGTGGAAGATCCAGTTCAACGTCAACAACGTGTTCAACGAAGATACGACCTTGGAGCGCAACTTCTACAACACGATCTACGGGGACGAAGATTCTCCCGTCATCGCGACTTCTCTGCGTAGCAGCCCAGGGCGGGTAGCGTCGTTGACGAACACCTTCTCCTTCTAGTCGGGTTGTATGCAATGACTTTCGAGCCTCCGCGTGACGTGAGAGTTCTGGAGGCTTAGAAAGCGGAATGCGGCAGCGATGCCCCTTCCACTTGTTATTAGGTTGAATTCCCGGCCGTAGTTGCGGTTTGGACTTCAGCTTATGACAAAAATTATAGGTAACGTTAGTTGTCCCTGTAGCGCCAAACGCTGCAGGGACTTTTTTTGTGAGGGGAACAGGCTTGTATTCCAGTGTAAGCTTAGAAAGGGCTTTGGCTTTGTCTCTCGGTGTCTAGGACTCTCAGTGTGTGTTACCCTTTGGTTCTGGTCGTTTGGCTGGAGTCCTTGGAAGTTGTGTGTGTTGTTATCCGATAACCACTGAATGCAGCCTCTTTGTCCTTAGGACAGTGGCTTCCAAGAATCCTGATGAAATCCTGTTCCCTCTCCTTTAGTTTAGCCGGCAATTGGCTAACCTTAGTTTCCTGCTTTTTGATGCTTTTCAGCAGCGCCTCCGCCGAAAGGAAGGGCTTGCTTGCGAACGTATATGTCGATGCTCAAGCTGGTGAGGACTATCTTGCTGGCAAGGAATCGAACCGAGGCTTGAAGGCAGAAACTTTCCATATTATGCAGGGTCGGCACTTTCAAGGTTCCCGTCTCGATCCCAGTCTAGAAAATACAAGTTTTTTGGAGATTGCAGCCAAGCTTCGGGCGGAGCTTAAGGTAAGGAATTTCCATCCAGCCAAGGAATTTAAGGACGGAGACCTTCTGCTAGTAGTGCATTGGGGGATCACGGATGAGGACTACGATCCGGATGATCCGCAAAACGATATTGGTTTCGGTGATGAGGAGGAAGATGCATTGGCGGAAGAGGAGGCTATCGCGGACCCGACTTGGACATCTCTCTCGGAATTGGACCGTGAATATACGCGCGGAGAGGAGGCGCTGCGTATGTTGGGCTTTGAGCGAGCAATGAAAGCCAAGGGGACAAGCCTGCTGGAAGAGAAGAAGTTGGCTGCCCAGATGCATGGCGACCGCTACTTCATAATTGTGAACGCGTATGACTGGCAGAAGAAGCTGAAGACAGGTGAAAGCGAGCTTTTGTGGGTGACCCGTTTCAGCGTGGATTCCAGTGGCACGAACTTTACCGAATCATTCCCAGCTTTGCTGAGGGCCGCGAGGGACTACTACGGGGTTGAGCTCGACAAGATGGTACACACTCAAACGAACTACGGCGATGGCGAGGTATCCATGGGCGAGCTTGAAGTGTTGGAGTCCGCGGAAGACGAGAGGGATATCGACTAGCGTCTCGCGCATCGACAGAGATCAAAGCGTATGAATTCGACCGTACCTCTAGGCCTTCGCCTAGCTGCTTCCTTTTGTATCGCTATGCTTGCCTGCCACACGGTTGGGGAGGCTAGGCAGAAAGAGCTGGCGCGAGTCTTCGTGTACGCGAAGGCGGCAGAAGGCTACGAGGAGAGCCGGAAGTCCGACGAAGGCTTGCTTCCGCAAAGCTACCACATCATGCGCGGCTTGCATTTTGGAGGGAACACCAAGGACGCTAGCCTCGAGGACACGGATTTCCAAACCTTGGCGGATACCTTGAAAATGGAGTTGGTGAAGCAAGAGTACTACCCGGCTCGCAAATTCGAGGACGGCGACCTGCTGATTGTCATCCACTGGGGAACGACAGTGCCTCCGGAAGACTTGGAAGAAGACTTCGGTTCGGATGCGGCCGCCGATGTGGGCGTCGACCAAACCTTCGACGAATCCTCCGCTCTCAATCCGCGCCGGATAAACGAAGCCGTCCTCGGTTTTGATCAGGCGTTCAAGGAAGGGGGGCTTTCGCTTGTAGAGGAGAAGATCCTGCTGTCCCAGTACCACACCGAGCGCTATTTCTTCATTCTCATGGCCTACGACTGGCAGTTGAAGCGCCAGACCGGCGAGACGAAGCTGTTGTGGACCACCAAGTTTAGCCTGGAGTCGATCGGCACCAATTTCGTGGATTCTTTTCCGGCCTTGTTTCGGGGAGCCCGAGAGTTCTATGGCGTAGACCTCAAGGGGATTGCGAGCCAGAAGACGAATTTTGGCAGCGGGGAGGTCACGATGGGCGAACTCCAGGTGATCGAATCCGCAAGGGACGAGAAGGAGATCGATTGATCCCCTGCCTCCCAAGGGAGAGGCGTTTTTTTCGAATTTGTTTTAGGGAATAGCTGTTTGCTCGCTCGTCCCAGAGTGTGCGGCGGCTCTTTCCAGTTCGATCTGGGGGATCTTGTTCGCAAAAACGCAACGGTTCGCTACCGTTTGTAGAACCCACCCCCCCAATGAAAGTTAACGATGTCCACCGAAGATTCTGAGCAGGCAACCTGGTATCGAGAGCATCTGCTGCCGCATGAGGCGATGCTGCGCTCTTGGCTGAGCCAGCGCTACCCCGAGCAGCTGGATGTGGACGACGTCATTCAGGAGTCCCTAGTCAAGGTTCTTAGGGCTAGGGAACAGGGCGCTTTGAAGTCGCCGAAGGCATACTTTTTCGCCACTGCCAGAAATCTTGCCGTCGACCAAGTGCGACGAGCGAAGGTGATATTCGACGAATCGCTGCTTTACCACGAGTCGATCGACCTGATCGACGAAACGGAAGACGTCGAGGAGACGGTTTCTCGAAACCATGAGCTCGAGATATTGACCGAGGCGATCCAGTCGCTCCCGGATCGTTGCCGGCAGGTCTTTACCCTGAGCAAGGTGTACGGTATGACTTACGACCAAATTGCGGAACGGATGGGCATATCCTTTCACACCGTATCGGCCCAGATTTCGATAGGGCTCTCGAAGTGCAGCGAGTATATGAGGAAATATGGACAGGATTGAAGCTGCGGAAAGATTAACGGCTAGGAATGCGATGAGCTTGGGAAGGTTAGTCCGGAGCGGCTGTGCGGTAGGATCGAAGGTGGAGAACGCGAATAGATGAAACAGGAAGATTTTGAATCGAACGAGGCAGGGCGCATCGATCGCGAAGCCGCAGAATGGGTGGCGAAGCGCATAGGCGGCTTTCGCGCCGAGGACCAGGACGCGTTTTTTGATTGGCTCGCGGCGGATCCCCGTCACGGGGAGTGGTACCAGCGGCATCTCAAGCTGTGGAAGAAGATGGACATGCTTTCGCTGTGGATGCCGGAGCACAGCCAGGAGCCAAACAGGGACTTGCTCAAGAGCAGCAAGGCGCGTTTCGGGGCTTACTGGATAGGGGGCCTCGCTGCAGCCATCGCGATCGCCTTCTCGGCATTTCTGTTCTTGGGCGAAAGCTTTTCCGGCTCGGAGCATGGGACCCAGAACTTTGTGGCCAAAGCGTACGAGAGCCATGAGCTCCCTGATGGTTCCGTAATCGAGCTCAATGCTGGGGCGGCTCTCAGGGTGGATTACACTCCGAAATTTCGAAGGGTTGAGCTTGTTTCAAGCGAAGCCCATTTCAGTGTGGCGAAGGATCCGTCTAGACCTTTTGTCGTTGTCGTCCGTGGAGTAGAGGTGACGGCGGTAGGAACCGCGTTCAGCGTCAACCTCGAAGGCGACAGCGTCCGAGTTATCGTGACGGAAGGGCGGGTTGCGTTGGTTTCGCGGCCCGCGGGCGGAGAGGCCCCCGACGCCGAGAAAAAGGTCTCATCTACTACGCGGGAGCTATCGGTGGGGCAGATGAGCGAGGTGCTTTTGACCGAGGAGAATCCTGTGGTGGAAGTGAAAGCCGTGTCCTTGGGGGACATGAATTCGTTGCTTTCGTGGAAGCCACAGATGTTCGTATTCAATTCCACGCCGCTGGCGAAGGTGGTCGAGGAGTTCAACCGCCGCAACCAGACGCATCTGGTCATCGGCGATTCCCAGATCGGCAACTACCCGCTCGTTGCGTCCTTTCGATCGGCCAATGTGGACCACTTTGTCGAATTGCTGGAGCTTTCCATCGGCCTGCGGGTGGAGCGCAACGAAAAGGAAGGTCTCATCACCTTGTACGCTCCCTTGCCGCAGAATTGATCTTTTAGCGCTACCTTGGGATTAGGTGGTGCCTTTGTTCTTTGTTATACCCCTTTGAAAATAGTTTATTACCGTTAGTATCGAAGTTCGTTCCTTGAGCGCGCCTGAGGAATCGTCGCTAGGCAATGCTGCATTTCCCTTTTGAGCTGAAGCTTGTGGCGACAAGCTACAGTCCCGCGGTGCGGATCTCGCGTAGTTGTCGAGATCGCTTCCTTGTAGCGTGGTGATGAACTCAAGAAAGATCCCCCAATGCCGCTCGTTTCACGTTCTTCTGCTTGGCTTTAGCGGGACCGCTTCCTGCTTTTGGGGGAGGAATGGTCTCCTATACCTTAAGCGGATCCAGGGAAAGCGGGTAGTCTCTTGCGCATTCCCTATTCCTTTTGGGGTAAGTGCCGTATTTCTACGGTTGTGGTTTTGCTGCAGAAACACGAGATTGGTGGTTTGCGCCACCCGCATGCTATGTTGTGCTTTCCTATTGCTCCGGCGCGGTGCTTGTTTAGGGTGATAAATGGGCATTCGCCTCAGGCACTGCAGGAGGATGCTCTTTTTCTAACTTTTTTGTAATCTCTTTTAACTACCTCATATATTCCCATTCGTCATAGTATACGAAAACTGTTACTATGACGCCTTATCTAACTATTAATGACTTTGCAGACACGTTGTCGACGCGGTCTTTGGTTCGTTTTTATAAGTGTTATAGCGATAGGTTTCAGCGGCCAGTGTGCCGCCGCCGATTCAGACACTGTGAAGCGAAGCTTCGATATTTCGGAGGGGTATGCGATCGATACCTTGAAGGAAGCAACAAAACAAGCGGAGGTGGATTTTATCTTCTCGGCAGGTTTGCTGCGTGGTGTAAGGACGAAGGCGATCAAGGGGGATTATATACCCTTCGAAGCCTTTCGTCTCATGTTGGCGGATACCACACTTGTCGTTTTTCGACATGAAAAATCCGGTATCTACTCTATAAAGGGCGGTACCGGTAAACCGAAAATCCCCAATGATGGAGATGCATCCATCGAACACGCTGACATGAAATCTCAAAAAAAGAATCTGTTTAGATCCCTGGCGTCGCTTTTCGCCATTGCAGCCGCCACTAATGCAAGCTCTCAAGGCTTGGAGGATGACGACTCTGTTTTCGTTCTCGATCCGTTTGAAGTCGCCGGTACTTCAACGGGCTATACTGCGACCAACACGATATCTGGCACCGCTATGAACACGCCCTTGCGGGACGTTCCGATGACGATCAACGTGATTACTTCCGAGTTGGTCGAGGACATGGCTCCGATCGACTTGCAGGACGTGATGAAGATTAATTCATCCATGACGCAAACGAATCGCCATCCTGTCGTGAATCGTACCGCCTCGTGGTCTATCCGAGGTTTCATGAACCGGAACGTGTTGGTCAACGGAGTGAAGTCCGGAGACCTCGTCATTCCGCAGATGATCGACCGTGTCGAGGTCGTCAAGGGCCCGAATACGCTCTATGGACAGAGCGATCCGGGCGGCTTGGTAAACATCATCACGAAACGCCCCAAGGATGTTGAAGCCTCAAGCGTGAAAACGATGATTGGGGATAATGGACGTTTAGGCTTGGACCTAGATGTTAACACTTTGGCGGCGAACGACGCGCTCGGCCTGCGAGTCCTCGCTGGCTACGACGAAACGGATGGTTACCGCGCTGCGGATGGCGACAATACAAGCTATGCCGGTGTGCTCGGTTCCTTGAAGGCTTCGGAGCGGACCACGATCTTTTTCGATGCGATGGGAGACGAAACCCAAGGCATTCCCGCCCAGCGCGCGGTTCATCCGTTCGTGCGAATTCCAACGGACCTGAACGGAGATGGCGTTATCGACGACACTGTGGTTCAGGGGGTGACAGAATCGACTGCTCGTTACAACTCGAGCGAGGTGCCGGCTGATTACACCTCAGCCTCCCCAGCGAGTCGCTTCGGCAACGATCGGTGGTATTTGGGAGCTGGCTTCAAGCACAAGTTTAGCGACAATATTGTAACTAACTACAACTATGTTAATACAGAGCAATATCAGTCGATGAACTTTAGCTCCATTAACACGTTTCAACCGACCGCCGAACTCGACGGAGAGCTGGGAGCTGCGCCGACTTTCTTTTACCAGCATAATTTCGATACCACGGAAGCGCATACCTTGCAGACGGCCGTAGTCTTGGAGAGCGATCAGGTAACGCACCGCTTCTTGATCGGGGCTCGAACAACGCGTGACTACCTGGAACAGCAATTGAAGTTCATGCGCACGAACAATGCTGAAGAACGAGCTATCCTAGATGACTGGATCGCCGATGGTCGCGACATCACGCTTCTGATTAGCTACGATGATATATTAAACGGTATCTATCCGCACGTGGACGACGAAATTCCATCTGCGGCGGAAATTCAATCGTTCGGCGCGCCCTTGGTTGACCAGTTCAGCGAGACGGAAGTGGATTCCTTGTACCTGACCGATAGCATTGGTTTGATGGATGGAGACTTGAAGCTACTCGCAGGCATCCGCTACACGGATATTAGCACTTCGACCCTTGACTCCAACGGTTCGGTCGTGGGGTTGACGAACAACCGCTCCGATACCAGCTACCAATTCGGAGCAGGCTATGATATTAACCACTACTTGACGCTCTTCGGAAACGCGGCAACCGCTTTCAATCCAAACGGCTTGAATGCGAGTACAGGAGACTTCTTCGAGCCTGAGGAATCGACTGCCCAGGAAATTGGAATCAAGTTCAACGGCCTTTGGGATAACAGAGTTACTGGATCTATCTCTCTGTTTAAGATCAAAAAGGAAAACGTAGTCCGCAGCGACTTTGACCCGGACACTTTCGGACAGTTGGTAGACATCACGGACGACGAATCCAAAGGAGTCGATGTAGAGCTGAACATGAACCTGACGGAATCGTGGCAGGCCCTAGTGGGATACAGTTACCTCGATGCGGAGGTCGTCAACGGGAAGTCGACAGCGGTTGGGCTCAACCTAGAGGGGGCGGCTCCGCACAAGTTCACGCTGTGGACAAGTTATGGCTTCGATAACGGTTTCCGCTTTGGAGGCGGGGTTATCCACGCCGAGGGGCGGATCCAGCAATACGGCAATAGCGTAAATCGACTCATTTACGAGGACGGTTATACGGAAGTGAACCTGTTCGCTCGCTACGAGACCGAGTTTAACGAGTATCCCGTTTCCTTTGGTTTGAACGTCAGCAATGCGACCGACATTCTGTATCTGCAGTCGCGAGGCGGTACGAACAACCCACGTCAAATCACTTTCAGCAGCAGAATTGATTTTTAGTTTATAGGGTAAAACTTCCGCGTCCGAGTCTGCGCTCGTCCCTCTTTCGCCTATTTTTTTGAGGGGATCGTAGCTCGGTTCTATGAATCAGCTGCGTGTTAGTTGAATAGGCTAAATTGTCGGGGCGCTTGAGGGAGCGGAGTCGATTGTGTTGTTCATTGCGCAAAGGCTACGTTGCTTCTCGAAGCGCTCGGGCGCGGAATAAATTTTAGCAAGGGAATGGAGAAATCTGGGAGTGTCGTTTGCTGGGGATGGGAACTGGAATATCTAAGGTCTCTCGCGTACTAAGTCCGAAGGGATCGTAAACTTTATGAGAAGCAGGTAGCCCTAGGTGTCTGCGGTGTTTTAGAATTGATAGGAATTGATATGGATAAGCTTAATTCGAGAAGGAACTTTTTGAAGAAAACGGTAGCGGCATCGGCAGGATTGTCGTTTACCATGACTGGAATCGGTACTGCCAATGCGAAGGGGCGAAGCGGAGCCCTGAGGTGGGACAGGAAGGGTAGGAGGATTACGGTTCGCATGCCAGCACCTTCCAGTGTCTCGACGGTAGAGATCAGGATTCATAGTTCCGCGAATGATTATATTTGGGAGTATAGCGATATTTCTCCGGATGCGCCGAAGGTGGATCATGAGCAAACTCGAGGCGTCTGGATGGAGAGCTTCGATAAAGGAATCGAGGAACTCATGAATTCGAGTCAGGAGGAGCGTTTCCCGACGGTCGATTTTGTAATACAGCCGAGAATGGAAGCGGTTTTCGAGATGAAGCTGAAGGAAGCGGGCGAGTATGAGTTCAATGCCAACGGTAGGAAGCCGCTTACTGAACAGATCCGTATTCCCGACGAGCAGGTCGGACATTGGGGGAACCGCTTCGTACAGGATCCCAAGACCAATAAAATCGAAGCCTTCTATATGGCGGCAAAGGTTACCAAGCAGGATTCGGAGATCGAGTTCGAATTCGATACCTTGCGCGACGATTGGACGGGTACCGTTTCGGTTCATGATTTCGAAAGCAAAAAGCAGCTTGCAAGCGTTCCGGTCACGTGGAACCAGACGCTTCCGAAGGTTTCCACTGGAAAAGGTGTTAGTCGCGAACGGATGATCGAGTCTTTGTCGTGGGGAACGAAGTATATCTTGGAATGTCAGGATACGAATCCGGACAGCGATACCTATGGTGGAGAGTTTCTGCACTATGATCTAGCGGGGAAAACCCGCTTGCGCGCTGATTGGTCTTGGTCTTGGGGACCCTCAGCGAGAATGCTGCTAAATGCCTCGCGTATTGAAGGAGTGGATGCAGGAATGACCAGTCGACAGCTCATGAGGAGAGCGATCGATCTGGGGTATGCGAGTATGCGGCAGCAGATTCTCGAACCTTCTCATCCTGCCTACGGATTGGTTAGAACGATCGGTACGGAGGCAAGCACGGCGGATTCCTTGTTTCTAGTCGGCTGGGGATGGATACCTCTCTACAAGGCGACGGGCGATTACCGCTTCTTGGAAGCCGGCAAGAAGGTAGGCGATACCTGCAAGAAATTACTTGATAAATACAACGACGTCTGGCTCCCGCAAAAGTATATTTTGGAGGAAAAGGATTGGGCGAAAATAATGAGCTTCGAAACTTCGATGGGGCTTCCCGGGCTTGCCCATCTCTACTTGGAAACAGGAGAAGAAGTCTATCGCGAGACGATGATCAGGCTGGCCGATATGCTCATCAGGGTCTTCGAGCGAGAAGACGGTCTTTGGAAGGTTTTCTATCTGGAGGAAACAGGCAAAGCCGTTCCCGTTAATTATTGGACCAAGGCCTTAGGTTATGTTGTCGATGGATTGATCGAAGCGCACAAGGCAGCTCCGGAAAAGGGCTACCTAGAAAAGGGCCGACGAATTGCAGACCATGTGCTTAAAGCGCAGTTGCCGGAGGGCGCTTGGACGCTCCGATTTGACAGAGAGGCTCAGTACGTGGGGATTTGCGATAAGTCTACTACGCTGTGGGCAGGAATGATGATTCGCCTGTATAAGATGACGGGTAACAAGGCCTATTATGAATCCGGAATGCGCGCTATCGAGTGGTGCATGGACCATCAGTACTTCGGCGACGATCCTGTCGCTAGAGGTGGGTTCGTCGCTCAGAACTGGGCGTCTGGCATTAACTTCCGTCATTGGTGGCCCGTTGTTATCACCTACAGCGTTTCATTCTTCGGGGATGCCGTTTCTGAAGCGCTTTCGCTGGACGAATGGAAGTAGGCAGGATGAATAAACCTCAGGTACTATTGTTGCGTATCCTTTCGGCCGTTTTCGCGGTCGGATTGGTGCAGGCGGCTATCGGCAAGCAGAGCGCTCTCGAGCGAAAACCGAATATCGTTCTGATTTTGGCCGATGATCTCGGATATGGTGATATTTCTTGCTACAATCCGGAGTCCAAGATCGAGACACCTCGAATAGACGCTTTGGCTGCTCGGGGACTACAGTTTACGGATGCCCATACGAATTCTTCGGTATGCACTCCCACGCGCTACGGAATTCTTACGGGCAGGTATAGCTGGCGTACTCGACTCAAGGAAACGGTTCTATACGGATATGATAAGGCTTTGATTCCTCCCGAGCGTCTAACGGTAGCCAGCTTCTTGCAGGACCAAGGTTACGAAACCGCTTGTATTGGAAAATGGCACCTGGGCTGGGACTGGGCCAACGTAGACGCGGGTGCGGAAAACATCGATTTCAGCCAACCCATCGCTAATGGTCCTACCTCGGTCGGTTTCGACAGTTTCTACGGGATTGTGGGATCTCTCAGCATGCCGCCCTACGTGTGGGTGCGAGACGATATGCCTACGATGGTGCCCAGCGGGCGAACATCAAGTACGGTGAAACAGTCGATCTGGCTGGAGGGTGAGATTTCGGAGGATTTCGTGCACGAGCAAGTTTTGCCTCAAATCCAGGACGAAGCAGTGGCGTTCATCGAAGCGAAAGCACACGAGGAAGAGCCATTCTTCCTCTATTTGCCTCTGACTGCTCCGCATAATCCCATTTTGCCGACGGAGGAATACAAAGGTCGGGGAGGTCTGGGCAACCCGTATGCCGATTTCGTTATCATGATGGACGATTTGGTGGGGACCGTTGAAGACAGCTTAAGGGAGCAAGGCGTATTCGATAACACGATACTGATCTTCGTTAGCGATAACGGTTGTTCCAACCAGGCGGATTTCGAGCAACTTGCCAGTGTCGGACATTTCCCTAGCTCCATTTATCGTGGCTTCAAGGCTGACCTGTACGAAGGGGGACATCGCGTACCCTTTATCATGACTTGGCCCGATCGGGTTGAGGCGGGCAAGTCGGACCGATTGGTTTGTACGACCGATTTCCTGGCCACCTTCGCGGAGATTCTAGGCGGTTCTTTTCCCGAAAATGCGGGAGAAGACAGCTTCAGCTTCGCTCCGGCGTTGGGCTTCGCCTCTAGCTCGGTGGAGCGCGATAGCTTGGTGATGCATTCGTTCGATGGATCCTTCGCCTATCGCAAGGGCGACTACAAAGTCCTTTTCAGCAATCATTCTGGAGGATGGAGTTTCCCGAGGCCTGGGTCGGACGCCGCTGCGAAGTTGCCGGAGGTACAGCTCTACAACCTCGCGGAGGATCCCGGTGAAACAAACAACTTGCAGGCAATGTACCCTGAGCTGGTCGAGCAGTTTCGGGAGAATATGAGGAATATCGTTTTCCAGGGGCGTAGCACTCAAGGACCGCCACAAGAGAACGATGGACCGAAAACCTGGCAGCATATTGAGTTTCTCGATACAGATCGATGAATTAGGTTTCTTCCCTGAAGCAGTAGCTGGTTTCTGCTGTATAGCATGTTGTGTGGACGATTCATGAAAGCGGCGCTCACGCTCCTTTGCGTCCAATCGGTTGTCCTTAGCGGGGCTGCTGGAGTGCCTGAGTGGGCCGGCGGCGGCGTTGCTGTCGAGACCTCCCAGTTAGGGTTCAGTCGCATGGGGAGATCGTTCCTGATCGAACACCCTGTTTCAGCCGACATAGAGGAAGTCGAAGTGCGTATCGTCAGTCGCGCGAACGACACGATTGCTGAATACGACGAAGTCGCTCTGTATGAGTGGGGAGCGAGAGCGCCGCATTCTGGAATGGCATTCGATGCTCAGCGGGGGATGAAGCATCAGTTGGACGCGGGTTCGCAACGGAAGGTTCAAGTCCTTGTTGTCGACGTTGCTATCGTAGAGGGAATGGAAGCTGTGCTGGCTTTCGATGTAGAGGAGCCGGGAGGGTATTGTATCAATGGCGATCGGTGGCGAATTGTGGATCCGAACCAAATAGAGGCGCGGATTCCAGCTTCGGAAATCGAGCATTGGGGGAACGCGCTTGTGTTGAATCCGCAGTCGAATTCGATCCAGAGTTTCTATTTGGCGGGAAACGCTCGCATCAAGGATTCGAAAGCGAGCTATCGTGTAGAGACGCTTCGGGACGATTGGAGAGGTAGCCTCTCTCTTTACGATGCGAGTACGGATGAATTGATTGCTAGCGCGTTGATATCAAGAGGAAGCGCCGCTGCACGCGTCCCTGCTGAAACAAGCCTGACCCGCGAGGCAATGGTTCGTTCCCTAGTAGGTGCGACTGAGTATCTTCTCGGCTGCAAAAACCTCGATGCGACGAGCCCGAGCTATGGCGGATATTATTCCTATTACGATCTGTCGGCCAAAACGAGGCTAGGATCCGGCCGACCTTGCGCTTGGGGAGGGGCAGTCAGCTTCCTGATAGAAGCTTCCCGGCTGCCAGGAGTCGAGCTAGGGGTGTCGCGAGTCGAACTGAAGGCGGCTGCTGTCGATCTGGGGATGGCAAGTTTAAGGCATCAGATCCGTGATCCGGAGCATCCCGCTTGCGGTATCGTTTCAAGGAAAGCGAATTGGCATGCCTCGAGGGATAACGGATTTGATACGGGGAAGGCTTTGGCTGATTCGATGCATTTGGTGGGGGTAGGGTGGATGCCATTGTTTCAGGCTACCGCAAACGAAGGTTTCCTTGAAGCTTCCGAAAGAGTGGTCGAGGCAAGCGCTGCTCTGAGCGCGTGGCATAGCAAGGAGAAGGCTTTTCAGGGCGTTGCGCAGAGAGAGACGAGCTGGGACGAAGCGTCGATTTTGGCGTCATCCAACAAGATTGTTGGCCTTGCTGAACTGTACAGCGAGACGGGCCAGGGAGGATACAAGGAAGGGTTAGAGCGGGAACTCGAGGTATTGTTGGATGCGTTTCCGAGCGAGGACGACCCAGCCCCGTGGATGCGTACTTCTGTTGAGACATTAGGGAATTGCGTAGACGGTCTGCTCAGGGCCCATTCGTTGTTTCCGGAACGGGATTACCTGCAGCGTAGCGTTAGGGTCGCTGAGCTGGTACTTGCTTTCCAAGCAGCCGATGGGGCTTGGCCGGAGCGTCTGGAAGGCGGCAATGGGGCGGTCGCCGCTGAGGATAGGGCGACCGCAATGTGGGCTTACCTTTTCATGAAGTTATATAAGGCAACCGGCGATAGGCGATACCTCGATACGGGAAGCAAAGCGATCGAACGGTGTAGGGGGCAGCAGAATTATGGCGAGGACGCAGTGGCACGCGGCGGTATTGTAGGTCCCTTGGGAAAGCCTGGCACCGATAGCCGTCATGATGCTATCGGCGTCGATACCGAAACCGTGTCCTACTATGGGAAAGCGCTCTTGGAAGCATTGAGCCTCGATGAGTGGAGACATTGATTGCGGGATCGAACCAAAGACTGAAACTGCTTATTGGGCTATCGATACGGCTATCGAATTTGAATAGATTCGGATGTTAGGGATCTGGTAATTCTAAAGCCGGCTCTGTAGCAGAGGTAAGTGTTTCCCTTTTTCTTTGGCTCGACGTTTCCGCTGCGCTGGATGGGTCAGTTCCTTTTCGATTTTTCAATTATAGACCTGAGCTCCTCTACGCTTAATTCTTTGAGCCCAGCTGATAGATTTGTAGCCAAGGGCTTTCCGTCTTCGGAAAATAGGTAGAAGTGGGTGCGAGATTTTGAGTAATCTCCCTCTTTTAACTTTATCGAGAATGCGAGTTCTTCGGGAATATTCGCGAGTAGATCCCCGATCCATTTTGTTTGGGTGACTGCGAAATGTTCTCCGTTTGCGCTGTAGTAGTCGCTTAGAACTGCGCAATAGGCTCCTGGGATATCCATATTTGGGGTCAGGGTCATGCGCATCTGGATAGAGTCGGCGAAACCTTCGGGTTTCAGTTCCCCGTCAGTGACCGAGGCATCAATACTATTCTCATACTCCATCTGTTGATTAATAAGGTCATTTATTTGCGCGGACTGGCTGGTGCTTGGTGTGTGTCCGGGCGTAGACAGTCGACCGATCGCCATATTTGTTGAGCGTTGTCGCGTACTTACAGAATTGTAGGCATCGATTTCCCAGCTGCTTTCGCTTTGGTAGGAATAGGAGTACTCATAATTTTGTATCGATACGAAGCGGTCGGAAATACCCACTTGCGGTTGTATCGTACTTGGAGTGGCCCAAGGTAGGCGTTTTAGTCTTTGTCCCGCATTAACAAATAGACCCTTTTCCTTGGCGACCTCTATAGGAACTGCCTTTCCTTTGAATCGAACCAGTACCTCACCACCAAAGAATCTATAGTAACCACTACTAGAATGCGGTATGTCTTGTCCGAACGACAGGGTTGTTATCGTGCAAAGAAAGAGTATGGATATTAGTGTCTTTTTCATATTTTTAGGGTAGTTGATATGTAATTATATCTAGGTATAATGCAAGGGGTAAACGAGTTTTTTATTAGTCTATCAACTCGTTGATGGATTGCAGTGCCGCTGCGTTGAGCTTCGATAGCGCAGCTGGATCCGGGGGGGGGGCTGCTATTGTGTTAATAGAAGTTTAAGAAGCGTTGTCTGTTGGAAAAGCGGAGCTACGCTAGCTCAATCGTACCGTCGTTTTATCGATCCTCCGTGCTGTTTCTGCCAGAGGATGGATTCGTAGCCGTTAAAGGAT
This sequence comes from Pelagicoccus sp. SDUM812005, assembly GCF_031127875.1. Taxonomy (GTDB): domain Bacteria; phylum Verrucomicrobiota; class Verrucomicrobiia; order Opitutales; family Opitutaceae; genus Pelagicoccus. The sequence goes on from NZ_JARXIA010000019.1 coordinate 94,363, forward strand.
CTCCTTAGTTCGACTGAGATCGTTCGGTCGCGGAAATGACTCGCTGCAATTCCTCCAAGCTCAGCTCCTTCAGTCCGTTCGATTCGTTACTGGGGATCGGAGTGCTATCTTTGGTAAAAAAGTAAAACTCGGTACGAGAATTTCGGTAATCTCCCTCTCCGAGCAATTTCTGGAAGCTTATTTCTTCCGGGATGTTTTTGAGCAAATCCCCGAGCCACTCAACTTTTACTGCCACGCGTAACTCTCCTTCGTTGTTGAGGTGCGTTGCCATTATTGCCATGTATGCTCCTTTTATATCGGAGTTCGGGCGTAGTGTCATCTTGAGTTCAATTGAATCGGCGTGTCCCTGTTGCTTCAGCTCGCCATCTTGAATTAGGGCTTCCATGTTGTCCTCGAATTCGGCCTGCTCTTCAATTAAAGAAGCGATTGCAGTTTCGTTGCCTGTGCCTTGGAGCATGCCGATTTTGTGCTGCGTTTCTCGGTTTTTGAGTCGCATTTCGTGGTAGGCCGCTTCCTCGTGGTAAGCGTCTTTGCGATAGAAGAATCGGTAGTTTAAATTTTCGATCGATATCAATTTATCGGAAACAGAGAATACAGGCTGCGCTATGCAGGGGGTACCCCAGCTCATCCGCTTTTTTCCTCTTTTTCCTTTCTGAACATAGAAACCCTTAGGGCTGGCTTCGATAATCGGCGCTGCTTTTCCTTTAAAGTGGGTTAAAATAGTGGCGCCCTGGAATTGATAGTAGCCGCTGCTTTGTGACTTCTCGCTCTGAGCGATGCTAACGTTTGGGAATAGTAGCAGGCAGATAGCTGGGATAAGGGTAAACTTCATTGGGTGTTGGGGTTGGTGGAGTTGGCAATAACCTCCAAGGTAATACGTTTTAACTCGGTTAGGGAATGCGATCGCTTGAAGCTCTGGTGGCGTCGCTTCAGGGAAGCGACGCCTGTATTTTAGCGATTATTGTTTCAGCTCGATGCTGATGGGCTGTTGGTTGCGTACGACTAGCAGGGTGATCTTGCCTTTGCCGGCTTGGCGGTGGGCTTGCTTGAGCTCTTGAGCGGTTCTGACGGGCTTGCCGTTGAGCTTTTGGATGAGGTCGCCGTTCTTGAGGCCGGCTAGGGCTGCCTCGGATTGCTTGACGATCTCGAAGAGGGCTACGCCACCGTCTTCTTGGCGAACGCCGTACGCTGAAAACTCGTCGCCCTCGATGCCGTGCAAGCGAGCTCCGAGCCAGTAGACGCCGCCGACTGAGTTTTCCGGCGGCATGCGGGGCTTGGTCCGGGCAATGACGAGCTCGGGAATTACGGGCGTACGCGCGATGGCGCGGAGTTCGGGCTTTTTGACGCCGAATTGGTCCATGGGGAAGTTCTGGAATCCGATGTCGAAGGCGGGAGACCCTTCCTTTACCCGGAAGTCGCCGTTGGCGGGATCGACGAACTGCGGGTCTGCGGTGACGGAGTTCACGTCCCATTGGGAGACGAGGTAACGGTTCTGCTCTTCGGGGTAGTCGCTGAAGAAGAGGTTGCTGTCGACACGTTTGCCGGTGGCGTTTTCGCGCGGGGTGTTGGCTCCGCGCGGGGCGCGCATGACGATGTTGGAATAGAATTCGTCGCCGCTGTTCTCGTACCAGACGTGCGGGTGGAAGCCATTGTTGACCATGACATTGTTCCAGGCGCGGCGGCGGAAGCCTTCGCGGAACTTGAGGCCGCCGTTGAGCATGAGATTGTTGTAGATGTCGTAGTTGGAGGAGCCGTCGTCGAGGTCGATATCCCAACCGTGGTCGCAACGCCAGCGGCTGTCGCGGATGACGGTGGTGTACATGGCATCGAGGAAGGGAAGGTTTGGCTCCTTGTCGATGACGCGCTGGGACTCGGAGCGGTCGGCGTGCCAGAAGCGGTCGCGGCCCCAGGAGTTGAAGGAGCCGTGGTCGTGGGTTTCGAGGACCGTGTCGAACACGTCGCAGCGTTCGATGAGGTGCCCGCCCCAAGCTCCGTCGCCGATATTGATGCCGGCCCGGGCCGTGTCGTAGACGGAGGTATCGCGGATGGTGATTTTCATGGCCATCTCGATTTGTACGCCGGCGGGTTGGCGTTCGGTGCGGCCGATGCCGTGGATGAGGCAGTCTTCTACGAGTCCGTGCGAGGGGTAGTTTTCGGTTTTGGGACCAACTGTGCGGTCGATCTTGTCGAGGTCGTTCTTTTCCCTGTATTCAAAAAGCGGATCGCGTACGGCGTCGGGGTCGCCCACGAAGCAGATTCCGCTGGCCCCGGTATCGTGGATATGGCAGCCTTTGATGACGGTGCGGCGGTTGTAGTTGTTGACGAATACGGCGTTGCCGCCGACTTGGTCGAATTCGCAGTCGAGTATGGATACGTCTTCGGTGCCGGTCAGCATGAAGGCTCCGCCGCGGTAGATGGCCCAGTCGGAGCGCAGCATGGGTTCCTTGGTGTCCATGAAGGTGCGGGCGGCGTGGCGGACGGTGAAGCCGCGGAAGGTGACGTGCCTGACGGGCTTGTCGACGCTGCCTTGGAATTCGACGAGGTGACGCAAGCGTACGACTTCGACGGTGGCCTTGTTGAGGTCGGTTCCTTTTTCCGGCAGGTAGTAGAGGGTGTTGGTTTTGGCGTTGTGGTACCATTCGCCCGGTGCGTCCAGTTCCTCGAAGATGTTTTCCACCATGCGGAACTCGTCGTGCATGCCCATTTGGCGGTTGTTTTGCCACCCGCCTTCGTAGGTGACTTCTCCGTTCGCATCCTTGCCAGTGATGCGGTAGTGGTAGCCGCCCCAGCGAGCGCGGTGCATGGCGTGAATGTATCCGCCGGTTGGATCTTCCCAGCGAGCGGCGCGTTCTTTGGAGAAGGCGTCGGCGGCATAGCCTTGGTAGGCGGCGGTAGGCTTGCTGGCGTCGTAGTTCGGATAGCGAGCCATGCGTTGGTTTTGACCGTTGATGAAAAGCTGGTCGATCTCCAGGCCTTTGGGAGTAGTGGCTTTCATGATACCGTCGCGGTATGCGGTCCACTTAAGGTCGAGGGCGCTGCCGCCGCTGAGGACAACCGCTTCGCCTTCTTTCGCTTGGTAGACGATAGGGCGAGCGAAGTCGCCGGAGTCTTCCGGGGTGAGCACGAAAGTATCCGGCAGGTAATAGGTGCCGCCGCGTAGGTGCACAGTCACGGCTTCGGAAGGCCTCAGCGCACGTATGGTATCGCGAGCGGCTTCCAGGGTAGCGAATGGTTTCGCGAGCGTACCGGGGTTCGAATCGGAACCGTCGGTGGCCACATAGAAGTCGCGAGCGGCGCCAAGGCTGAGGTTAAGGGCTGCGGAGCAGGCTAGGAACAGTGGGATCTTAAGAGCGTTTTTCATGGTTGAGCGGATGAGTATAGCTGTAATGTCTTCACTCGTGTATCCTGATTTTTTGGGGGTGGCGGAAAGAGCTGGTAGATTCTGCTTTCTAAAAGCTTATCTGGATTGGCGTGCCTTCGTTGAGAGCGAGGGTTTTCTTAGTTCCTCGGCAAATCAGTTCGATCGACTGCTCGGTCTTAGAAAGAAGCTCCACTTCTACTTTTCCTGCATTCCAAACGATGGAGACTTCTATGCCGCCGCGCGCTAGAAGTTTGGATACGGAACCGGCTTTCCATTCAGCGGGAAGGGCGGGAAGGATGCTGATTTGTCCGGGCTTGGAGAAGAGCAGCATCTCTTGGATGGCGGCGGTCCAGCCGAAGTTGGCGTCGATCTGGTAAGGGGCGGGGTCGAATTCGACGCCGATGCCGCTGTTGCGCCAGTCGTTGTGCGTGGTGTAGAAGTTGCCCATCACGCAGGAGCGGGCGAGCAGGCTCAGCACGTCGAGGGCTTGGTCGCCTTCCCCCATGCGGGCGTAGACGTTGGCCATGTGGGCAAGGGACCAGCCGGTTTGGGAACCGATGCCGATGTCGAGGCGCTTGCGGATGGCAATCTCGAAGGCCTTGTAGAGTTCGGGATCGTTTTCGCGGGTGACTTCGATGCCGGGGAAGACAGGGTAGATGTGGGACTGGTGGCGATGGTGGTAGTTGTCGGTATAGAAGGGATGCATCCACTCCTTGATCGCTCCATCCTCATTTATTTGATACGGAGGTATTTTGGCGAGCATGGCCTTCCAGTTGGCCACTTCCTTTTCGTTGATGCCGAGAAGCTGCGAGCCTTCGATGAGGTGGGTGAGCACTTCTTTGGCGAGGGCGAAGTCCATGGTCGCGTTCATGGTGGTTTCCATGGCGAGCAGTTCGGTGGCGTTGCGGGTGTGGTTGCCCGGGTTGTTCTCCGGCGAGTTGGAGGGGGCGCTGAGGAAGTAGCCGTCGTCGCCGATGGTGAAGAAGTCTTCGTAGAATTGGGCGACTTCTTGGAGGAAAGGGAGGGCCCGTTCCTTGAGGAACTGCTGGTCGCCGGTGTGCAGGTAGTAGTCGTAGTAGTGCTGGCCGATCCATGCGGCGGCTCCGGTCCAGTGCAGGATGTGCGGCTGGATGTCCTTGAAGAGTCCGGAGGGAGGCGTGGTGATGCAGGAAATGAGGATGCCGCGGCAGCCGTAGAGCTTGCGGGCGTTTTCGCGGGCGTCGTCGAGGTGACGCTCGAAGTAGTCGAAGACGGGAAGGGCGGTTTCGGTAAGGTTACCCGACATGGCCTGCCAGTAGTTCATCTGCAGGTTTTCGTTGGCCATGTTGAAGGTCCAGTAGCCGCGGTAGGAGCCGCACCATTTGCCTTGGAGGGGGCAAGGTTGGCCGCCTTCGCGGGAGCTGGAAATCAGCAGGTAGCGTCCGTAGGCCCACATCTTTTCGACCATGGCGGTGGGAACTTCGCCTTGGTAGGCGTCGAGAAGCAGTTCCTCGTTGGAGAGCGAACGTTCGGCGTCGCGGGCCCCGAGGTCGATCTGCACGCGTTTGAAGAGTTCGCTGTGAAGGGCGACGTGCGGAGCGAGGAGGGCGTCGTAGTCGGAGTCGAGAGATTCGAGCTCCGCAGTGGCGGCTTTCCAATCGCTTTGGCGCTCGCCTTTGATGAATAGTTTCACGACGACGAGTGCTTTGCGGCCGCCGGTTACTTGTATTGAATTATCGGTTACGGTCAGGCTTCCGTCTGGCGAGATGACTTTGGCTACGGCTCCGAAGTCGAGCTGATCGTCGTTGTTGCGAGCGGCGTAGCGGATGATTCCGTCTTCGGAGGCTTGGATTTCGAGGTCGCCGGGGAGCTTGGGATCGTTGCCGTCGCCGAGGCGGGTGTCGGATCGGTCGTGCAGGTCGAGTCCGATGCGGGCGTCGAGGGATTTCTCGCCATCGCAGGATATTTCCATGACGACGATGTCCTGAGCGCGTGAGACGAAGAGCTTACGTTGGTAGTTGGTTTTGGCGTCGGTCCAATTGACGAAGACCTCGCCGGTTTCCATGTCGAGAGCGCGGCGGTAGTGGGTGAAGCCTTTTTCGACGGGCATGGCGACTTGCAGGTCGCCGAGTGGGAGCGGGGCGCCGATGTCGGCGTGGTAGCCGGCGTCTTTGAGGGCTTGGGAAAGGACGGTATCGGCTTCGAAGGCCTTGTTTTCCTGAAGGAGGCGGCGGGTTTCGGGGAGCTTGTCGCTGACGTCCGGTAGTGGATTGGTCACTACTTCGTGCCAAAGGTCGTCATGGGTGAGAAGCACGGTTTCGTTGTGTACGGCGCCGTAGGCGGCAGCTCCGATCACGCCGTTGCCCGAAGGGAGGGCTTCTTTCCATTTTTCTCCGAACCAAGCGGCCGGATATTTCATTATGATCTTGTTTTGCAAAGCGGTGTCCTTGGTTTTTAGTCCTTGCTGGGATTTGCGATTGAAAGGGGTGCTCGGTGAGCGGGAGGCAGGTCGAGCGTGCGGCCAGTTATGGTTACGGTGATCGGCTGGTTGGCGCTGTAGAGGTAATGGTCTCCCGATTTCTCAAGGGATGCGTTCACGGATTTTCCTTTGCCGTCGATGCTTAGTCCGCCTTTGGACAGGAAGGTGCCTTGGCCGAGGTAGAGCGATTGGATGCCGGAATCCGATTCGGATACGACGGCGTAGGTGCCTGAGAAGGCGATGCCGGCTACGTCGGTGCGTGCGTGGGCGTCGGTGTTATTGAGAATGTATTGGGTGCCGTCGTTTTTTGTGGTGACTTCGAGTCCTACGAAATCGCCTTCGGCCTTGGACGGTGAGAGTGATTTTATGGATAGGAGAGCGCTGCCTTTGTCGGTGTAGAAGGGTTCGAAGATGGCGACGAAGGGCTTGCTCCAAGCTTCGCCGTCTTGGCGCACGACGAGGGTGGGGACGGGGAGGTCCCAGAGCTCTTTGGGAGCGGAGCCGCGCTGGAGGGTGCGTGCTACGGGGGAGTTAGCAGTGAAGACCGTACGCTCCTTGTTGCCCGCCATCCACAGACCCATGCTGACGTCGCGGTGTTTGCTCATGGTCACATCGAACTGGGCGTAGAAGTCGCGGTTCCACTTGGCGGCGCGTTTGTCGGAGAAGTAGTTGTAGGAGACGTCGTCGCCTGCGGCTTCGCTGAGCTCTTCGGTTGGGGAGAAGCTCAGGGAGTTTCCGGATAGGTCGGAGACAGCGAGCCTTTGGCCGAGGTTGTGGTAGATGTATTCGTTTTTCTTGTCTCGGCCGTCCTTGCGGCGGGAGCGGAAGATGTCGACGTAGTAGCCGGTCGACTCGCTCGGCTTGACGATGGCTAGGAGGCGGCGCTGTTGGGAGTCGGTCGCGGGATCGCCGAAGCTTGTATCCGAAAACGAATACGCGTCGGAAACGGGTTGGTGGCTACCGGGGGCGGGTTCGATGGCTTCGATGTCGAAGGTATTTTCCGCGCGTCGGGATGGATAGTAGGATTTTCCGTCGACGGATACGGTATTGTGGGCGGCGTAGCGCATGTAGTATTCGCCGTGGCTGGTGGTCCAGTAGGAGGGGCCGCGTCCGGCGTCGGGGCCGAGGATGAGGCCCTTGCCGTAGAGTTCCATGGCCATGCCGTTGGTTTGCATGTGGCCGCCGCGGGTACCGACGAGAGAGATCATGAGGCCGTTTTCCTCGTTCTGGGCGTTGCGCTGGGCGAGGAAATTGATGCTGTCGGCGTAGAAGGTGCGGGTGCGGAGGGATTCCTCCGGGCTGCCTTCGGGGAGGGCGTCAACGTAGCTGGTGAGGGCGTGCAGGGTGTCGATCTGGGAGCGGTCGTAGCCGTTGAGCTCGATTTGCTCCTTTAGGATTTGGGCGACTTGCAATTCCTTTTCCGGCTGCTCGAGGCGGCGGAAGCGTTCGAGCAGCATTTCCATAGAGGCGGTGTAGGGGGCTTGGTGGTAGGTGTCGCCGAAGCCTGGCATGAAGCCGTTGGGGTTGAGGAACTGGGCGGCTACGGTGGCGGCGGGAACGATGATTGGATAGTCTTCGAGGACGTCTTGGCCAGTGCCGTTGTGGATGATCTTAGCGAGGCCGAGAATGGTGTCGGTGACGCTGAAGGCGTAGCCCGGGGCCTCCGGCCAGACGCCGTTTGCGGGGTCGTAGGTTTCAGGGACGACGTCCTTGAGGGCTCGCTGGTTTTCGGTGGATTCCGTAGTGAATTGGCGGATATAGTGCTGCTTTCCTTTGCCGTCGGCGTAGTGGGAATCGTCTTCGAGGGCGAGGCCCATGTAGACGATGTAGCGGGCTTGGTTGATGTTCCAATTGCCCTGGGATCCGCCACCCGCGACGATGCGGTCGGCCCAGCGTCGGAACAGGTCTTGGATGATTCGCACGTCCTTGCCGTTTTCGACGAGGTAGTCGTGCAGGTAATCGTAGCTGACGGCGAGGGTGCGGGTGATGCGCTCGTGGATGACTTCGAAGGTGGCGAGGCCGATGATACGGGCGCTTTTGTGGTCTTCGAAGGTTTGCGGATTTTCGCGGTGGTACATGCCGAGGGCGTAGGTCCAGACGATGTCTGCGGCGAAGGTAGCGTACTTTTCTTCGCCGGTGTACCAGTAGAGGAAGGCCGCTGTTTCGGCGAGTTCCATGATGCGCTCGTTGATGCGCTCTATGGTGTGCCCAGTTTGGTCGATGGGAGCCCATTCCCAGGGATGCCCCGGTTTGGTGTGGTTTTGCAGCCACATGCCTCGTTCGTCGTCGGAGTAGGGCTGCACGTCTTCGAGGGCGGGAGTGCTGTAATCGGAATTCCAATCGCGGCCTCCGGCGAACTTGACGGTGGGGACGGGGGCCTGTCCTTCCCCGTGGGACCAGACGGAACCGTTGACGAAGGTCTTTTGGTAGCGGGTATTCCAGTGCATCTGGAGGCGAGAGACGATCCACTCCGGATCGTCGAGGTGGCGGTCGACGTAGGGATCGACGGATTCCTTTAGGCGCTGGTAGACGCCCTTGGCCCAGTCTACGTTCTCGATCTTGGCTTGGAGGGCGGCCTTAGTGGAGTCGTCCCCGTAGATGGAAGGGTGCTCGGACGCCGCCCAAATGGGGTGCGCAGCTGAAAAGGCGAGGGCGAACCAAGCTGTTATATGAAACAGGGAAGCGGGTTTGAACGGGGTCATAATTGAGAGACCGTAATAGGCTTGGCATCCCTGTTCGCTCCTCAAGGACGGCGCTGTTTACCATGGTAAATGAAAGGTGGATCCCAGATTGGCTGCAACGCCGGCACCTGTCGCAGCGGTAGGTGCAGTCGTTGGGGGAAATCTGTATAAATCGCGCCAAAACTTTGTGAGAATAACCTTTTTTTACAAAAGGAAAACCCTAGGGCGCCGATGGGTCGTATGAGTATCCTTGCAAAACCTGCCCCTTGACCCCGCCCCAATGTTATCAAGCCAACCTAAGTACGCGCGATCAATGGCGCGGACGCGTTTCCTTCTCCTAGGAGCCGGCGGTGTCGCCATCGCGAATGCGGGCTGGTTGGCGAGCGTGGTCGATTCCGGTTTGGGAAGGTCTCTGGCCCTCGCTCTATCGATAGCGGGAATTCTGCTGCTTTGGAGAGTTTATAGCCGCTTGGCACTCGTCGAGCAGGAGGTGCGGGCAAAGGAGGAACAATTGAACTTCGTGTTCGATTCGGTACCGATCGGCTTGTACTGGTCTTACCACCGAGAGGGTGAAAGTCCCAGGCTGGAGGACCGGCTGTTCAATCCGGCCCATTTTCAGATAACGGGGCTAACGAAGGAGGATATGATGAATCCCGGGGCCTTTGCCAGGATCACGCATCCGGCGGATTTGCAGGCCCAGCGGAAGGTCCGCGCCCAGCTTGCCACGGATCGGGAGAAGGAAGTTTCGATGGAGAAGCGGTACTTGAGGAGCGATGGCGAGCTTGTTTGGGTGAAAACGACTTGGAAGCGCTTGTACGACGCGGACGGAAAAGGCTTTAAGGAGATCAACACTATCGTTGATATCACGGAGCAAAAGAAAGTGGCGGCGGAGCTCGAGCAGTCGCGAATTGCGGCGGAAGAGGCGAGTCGTTCCAAGAGCCTTTTCCTGGCTTCGATGAGCCATGAAATCCGTACCCCGATGAACGGCATGATTGGCATGTTGCACATCCTCGAATCGCACCTCGACGAGGAGAATCTTTCGTATCTGAAGATTGCCCAGAATAGCGCGAACGATCTGTTGGCTCTGATCAACGATATCCTCGATTTTTCGAAGATCGAAGCGGGCAAGATGGAATTCAAGTATCGGAAGGTCGCCTTGGACGAGTTGCTCGAGCGAGGGGTAGAGATCCATGCCAGCAACGCGTTCGAAAAAGGCTTGGATTTAAGCGTCCGTATCCAGCCCGAGTCATTGATCGAGATAAACACGGACCCGCACAAGCTCAGGCAGGCGCTATCCAACCTAGTTAGTAACGCGATCAAGTTCACGGAGCGCGGCTCGGTCGTGGTCGGATCGCGGATGGATCGAAGCGAAACGGGTTTGGAGCGATTGGAAATTTACGTCCAGGACACGGGGATCGGTTTAGACGCCGGGAGCCGGGACCGGCTTTTCCACGCGTTTACGCAAGCCAACGAATCCACGACGCGTAAGTTCGGCGGTACCGGGCTTGGACTCTCGATTTGCAAAAGCATCGTCGAAAACCTAGGTGGGGAAATTGGTGTCGAGAGCGAATTAGGGAATGGATCCAAGTTCTGGATACGATTCCCGCTTGGCGATGGCGAATTCAATGGGGAACTTCTGCAGCGAGATCCGGAGTTGGCTCTCCCCTGCGTACTGGTCGTTGACCGGTCAGCTGAGACTTTGGACTACCTGCAGTCTTGGTTGCAGCATTGGGGATGCCCCATGGTTTTGGCCAAAAGCCTCGACGAAGCCAGAGAGCGCTTGGTCGATAGCGAAGCGATCCAGGCGGTATTCCTAGACGCCTCGCTTTGGCGAACGGACGAAAGCAAGTGGACGCGGATGATGGAGCACGAACCGAAGTTGGCGGGCGCCCGTTTCACCCTGCTTGAAAGGTTAACCAGCGATGACCTGCGGAAGATGCCCGACTGGGCTTCGGGCAAGTTGAATAAGCCGCTAAGGATTCGACAACTTCATGCGGCAGTTTGCGCTCGAAAAGTGGATACAGATCAAGCGGAGTCGCCCGACGAGTTGGCGAGCGTCCGGACAATTGACTTCAGCGGGGCAAACGTATTGGTCGTGGAAGATAATCTGACCAACCGTATGATCGTTACCAAGCTGTTGAAGCTGAAGTATTGTATCGATGCGGATACTGCGGAAAATGGGCTCGACGCTCTAAGCCTCATGCGAGGCAACCGTTACGACATGGTTCTTATGGATTGCATGATGCCGGAAATGGACGGCTACGAGGCGACTCGCGCCATTCGCGAAGGCCTAGCGGGCGAGGAGAATCGGAGCATTCCGATTATCGCCCTGACGGCGAACGCGATGGAGGAAGATCAGAAGGAATGCAAAGCGGCTGGAATGGACGACCACATTTCCAAGCCGGTTTCTATAAAGGAAATCCAAGCGACCTTGGAGCGCTGGGTTGGTAACGACTGCAACTGATATTCTGGCTTCTAAAGCGTTGCGGTCGATCCCTCTACCTCACAATTGCTTTTCGAAAACTTGATAGAAGCGTTCGTCCTTGTGGGCGGGGAGCGGGACTTTTAGCTGTAGCAAGGCTCCCGTTCCGGTTTGATATAGAGGCATTTTCGTCCAGCTGGGGTTCCTGAGGTCCTCGCAGATTTTTACCTGGTAGATATATTCGGGCTTCGAGTCCGGAATGGAGAGCAGCAGGTATTGCTGTCCGAGCGTGTCGCGGCTTATCTCCACACGGCCGGTCCGAACCGGGGATTCGAAGGAGTTCACGTTAATGTTGTAGAGCTCTACCACCTCGCTAGGAGTGAGGGCGCTGTCGTAGATGCGTACGTCGTCGATGGCGCCGGTGTAGAAGCGTTCGTCGATGGCGCTGCCAATGCGAGCGGCGGTGATGCCGGTGATAGCTTTGTTCTTTCCGGTTCCGGAATGCCAGAGTTCGCCGTTGCGGTAGATAAACATGGCTCCCACGCTGGCGTTTTTGGTGAAGGTCCAATGGGTCCAAGCTCCCTTGAACTCCTCGTCGGTAGCGCTTTTGTTGATACGGTCGTAGCTACCGTCGTAACCGGCGTCCCAATACACGGTCGCGTTTTCGAAGGGAAGATGGATGTTCAGTATCCGCTGGTTGGATGCGTTGACGGCGTAGAAGATCGAGTCGGCGAGTGGCTGCGAGTCACTGCCTTTAGCCCAAAAGGCGATGGAGATTTCCTCGTCGATGGAGTCGAAGACAGCTGCGGGAATTTCAATGCTTGTAGAGCTGCCGTTCATGGCGAGGGCCCTGCGGTCGGGCTCGTCGATCCAGCTGGGGGCGGCGACGCTGCCGTGGAACTGGTTGCCCGAGGAGTCGAGCGCGGTGGACCCGCTGCGGTCGTCGAGGCTCCAGTGGGCCCGAGTGGAGAGTTGAGGCTCGACAGGGTCGGGGCCCTTTTCGAAGGAGATGCGGTTGAGTTCGAAGGCGTTGGAGGCGCCGCTGATGCTGATTCTCATGCTCTGTACGCCTTCCGTGAGCGGGATGTCCGTGGCGACGGTCAGGTCCTGCCAGTCGTCGGGACCGTTGGAGCCTGTGGTTCCGTAGGGTAGAGTAACTTCGCCGGTGACGTCCGTTCCGCCGAAGCTGAATTTGATCTTTCCTCCGTTGGCTCTCGCTGCGTAGCGGATGGAGATACCGTAGGTGGTGGTAGCGGGCACTGCGACGGTGTAGGTGACCCACTCGCCATCTTGCAGGTCGGTGAGCGCGTATCCACCTTCTGAGCACGTGGCGATGTCCACTCCTTCCTCGGAGCGATAGGATCCTCCTGTATTGCTCGGGCTGGTATCGTGATAGGTACGGCCTTCCGCATCGCCGGCGAAGTGGTCGTAGTTTTCAGCTTCGATGCTCTGAGGGAGTACGTGCAGATGGAATTGAGGGAGGCCGTTCGCAAAGCCTACGATTGGATCGCCGTAGCAGCTGTCGGGGCGGCGGAAGCCGAGTCCGCCCCAGCCGATGGCGTCGTTTGTCCAGCCAGCGGCTTCATAGCCCGCTTCTTCGATCGCGATGTCGCGAGCTCGCAGGATCCATTTTAGTTCATCCTCGGTTTTGAGCCCTCTGCCGAGGTAGTGGGCGATAGGCATTTCGAAGATTGGGCGGACGTTGGGAAAGTCGCCGATTCCGATGGGGCTGATCGCTTTGGAAAACCAGCGACCGGTGCGGTCTAGGCGTTGTATGAATTCGCCGGATTCGACGGTTGGCACCCAGTGCGTTTCCTGGTCTGGATACGATTTGCGGTAGGTAACGTTGTAGCGGCTGTTGTATTCGAGGCCTAGGAGGAGGCGGTCGTCGGCGTGGCTGTAGAGATCGTCGCCTTGGTTCCATGCCATTTCGGACATGGAGCAGAGCAGGCCGATGCCGAAGAAGACGTGCTGCTGGTCGCGGGAGCTCTCCTGGCATTGTCCGTTTTCCCAGATGTAGTGGGTCATGACTTCGTTGTATCCATAATCCTCGATGCTGTCTCCTTGGCTGTGACGATAGGTGTCGGCGTACTCGTTGGAGGAGAGGAGCTCGGAGCTTTCACTGGGACCGGGCGGATAGGGCAAGTCGTCGGGGCGGTGGGGAAGGCCTTGGATGTAGCGCAAGGCCCGGTCGTACATGATTTCGTTGTCCAGGAAAATCCCCATGGCCATAACGGTTCGCCAACCGGAGAGTCCTTGGTTGCCGTGGCGACCGGAGTCGCCTTGGTAGGATTTCCAGTAGAAGGTTCCGTTGGTTCGAGAAACGGTGGGTGGAACTTCTGTATTCGAATATCCAGGATAGATGAGCATGGCCTTGAAAGCTTCGATATCTTCCGGAGCCCAGCCGTCGTAGGTGCTTTTGATGATTTCGGCGGCTTCGATCATGATATAGCCGACGCCGCCGCTGAGGGCGTCCGTACCGCCGCTGGTGACGGCGGTGAGACCGGTCCAGGAATTGAAGATTTCGACCGCTTTGTCGGCGTGGCGGGTGTCGCCGGATAGGTACCAGCGGATGGCGTTGTAGTAGGCTGCCCGGATGTCGCTGTTCCAAGCGCTGTAGTTGACCTTGTTGTCGCGGCCGAGCTCGGTGAAGGATTTGTCGCCACGGACGGTGTAGTCGTAGCTCGACTTCGAGTCGGCGACCATTTCGAGGTAGGAGGAGTACCACGGGTCGATCTTGGCCTCGACCATGTACTTCATGCGGTCGAGGTCGGACTTCTTGTGCGAGATGCCTGGGTGGACGAAGTTCCGCTGGGCGGATACGGCGCCCGTCAGGATCGAGGCAATGAAAAGGAGGGTGATGAGGGGGCGTGTTCGTGTATTCATCGGGCCTGAAAGTCGGATGATTTAGGGGGATCCGATCAGGCTCTCGAGTGAGGAAGTGTGGGGCGAACTGTTCCGATGTTACACTGGAAACGGCGAGCGCTGCTAGCGGTCGCCGCGCGGCTCCGCTACTCCTCGTCGGTCTGGCTGCTGGCGTCCTTCAAGAGCTCTTTGGCTCGAGCGATGGCGTGCTCCTTTTCGGGGCCATCGGCCATTTCGAAGGCTTGGTTGAGCATATCGAGGGCGGTGTCGGTATCGATGAACTCCAGTTCGAGGTCGGAGCCACCGAAGATCGGCTCGCAATCGGGCAAGGTGGTGTCGACGATCGGCTCTTCGATCTTGGCCTTTCGTTGCATCCACATCTGGTGCGGGATGGTGCCTTCCTGTTCGAAGGCGTAGAAGGGGCCCTGTTGGTCGAGTCCTGCCTCGCGTACGGCGTCGGCTAGGTCGGGGACGTATTCCTCGATCTCGGGAAGCGCGTTTTCGATTTGGAGGTCCCACATGAGCAGCTTTCCGCTGCGGAGGGCCCGGTAGTGGAAAAGCTCGGGACGCTCCGAAATCGCCTTGAGCACGACCTCTTGGGGAGCCTGCAGGACAAGGCCCTCGAGTCGCGTAGCTAGGAGCATGGATGCGAGGTATATCGGTAGAGGAAGTGATATGTTTTCTTCTTCCATAGATCTCCATGCTGGAAGGAGGCGCTTTTGAACGCGAGAGGATTTAGCTGCGGATAGGGATGCAATTTGCGATTGCGGAGTGGCGAAACGCGTGTCCATTCGCCGCTCCGCAGGGGGCTAGCTGGCAGCGTCGGTCGAAGGCATTCCTCGAATGACGATGCTGCTCGCGGCGTGGCGGGTGGCCGCCTTCGGGCTATTGGGCGGCCTCTTGGTATAGCTCCTCTGTTCGCTGCCGTAGTTTCTTTAGAACTTCGGCGAACTCGGGATTGCCGACCAGGTTGTTCATCTCCTGCGGGTCGCGTTCGAGGTCGTAGAGTTCCTCGATCGGTGGGGTGTGCTCGTAGTAGACAAAGTATTTCCAGCGGTCGGTGCGGACGCCGCGGGAGCGATAGGATTTGTTGGCGTCGATGAGCTGCTGGTTGATCTTGTCCACGTCGGGATCGTGGCGGGAGCGAAACAGGTCCACGAGGAAGAGGTTTTCCATGAGGACGGCGTCCCGCCACTGGGATCGGTCTTGGGTTTGGTGCAGCAGGCCGGTGAAGTCGTGGCCTTGGGAAAGGGAAGGCGCGTTGACTCCGGCTAGAGAGAGGATGGTGGGGGCGAGATCGACGGAGGAGATGAGGGCGTGCTCGCGTCGGCCTGGCGTGGATACGGGCTCGCGTCCGTCGAAGACGATGAGCGGGGCCTTGACGGATTCTTCGTAAAGGATGCATTTGTCGAAGAGTCCGTGGGAGCCGATGAGGCGGCCGTTGTCGCTGGTGTAGATGATAATTGTGTTTTCGAGCAGGCCCTTTTCCTTGAGCTTCTCCACCATGAGCCCGACTTGCTGGTCTACGGTGTAGCCTTGGGTGGCGAAGCGGCGGACCTGGCGTTGGTAGAGCTCGGGGGTGGAGGTGCGGTTCTTGTGGAGAGGGACGCCGCGGGCGTTTTCCTTGACGACCTTTGGCAGCTCTTCGTTTTCACCTTCGACCCAGTTTTCGGGGGCAGAGAAGACGTGGTCCTTGAAGAGCTCGTAGTGCGGCATGTAGACGTGGTCGTTGCTGTCGTGCTTGACCGCATAGAAGCTCACGGAGAGACAGAAGGGCTGGTTCTCGGGTTGCGTATCCAGAAAGTTGAGAATGGCTTTGCCGGTTCTGAGGGTTCGGGTTTCACCCTTCTGCTTCTCGCCTTGGTAGATCCGTTGCAGGCCGGGATCCTCGGCGGGCCACATTTCGAACTTCTTGTTTTCGACGGTTTCGGCTCCAGCGAAGTAGTCGAAGACGTGCCGCATGTTCTCTTCGTAGAAGTGCTGGGCGGGGGTACTGGGACGGGTGGCTTCTTCGGTGACGGTGAAGCCGACCTTGCCGATGAAGCCGGTGCGGTAGCCGGCGGCCTTGAGCAGGGCAGGGTAGCTTTGGTTGAAGTCGGCTCGCGAAAGCGTGTAGTCGTTGGGGGCGACGAAGCCGACGCGGTGGCTGGAGTAGTGGCGTCCCGTCAGTACGGTGACGCGGCTGGGCATGCAGATGGCGACCGCTTGGATGGCGTTGTCAAAAGTGACTCCTTGGGCGGCGAGGCGGTCGAGGTTGGGAGTCTTGAATTCCGTATTCCCGTAGCAGCCGAGCTGGTTCCAGCGCTGGTCGTCGGTCATCAGGAAGATGATGTTCGGCTTCGAGGCGTCGCGTGCGATTTCCTCTGAAGCGCTTGCCGCGGCATGCGCGGCGGAGCTGCTGAACAGGCAGAGAGAGAGCAGGAAAAAGGGGGCAAGGAAAACGTTTACCCCCCAAAAGAGTGTTTGCGAAAGGAAAGGTTTTTTCATCGGGGTGTATTCGCTTACCACTGGGCCCAGTGTCCGAACAGCCTTCAATCCTTCCTTTGCTTACCTTGGTAACGTGGCGGTCCTGAGTCGCTTTCCAGTGTAAACTGGGGGGCGGTTGCTCGGTTGCTTCGAAGGTTTCCTCTAGCTTGCGAGCTTGCTGCAGCGAGCGGCGGCCCTTTCGACCTCTGTTCCCGTTTCAGCCCCATTGCCCTTCCTTTTTTATCAATCATGTTATTCTCACGCTTTTTCGAACAGTGTACTAAAGTCGCTTTGCTGGCGCTTGCTCCCGCGGCGTTCGCCGACTTCGATCCGGAGCTTCACGAGCAGGTGAAGCCTATGGAAGCCGAGGACAGCCTTGCTTCCATGGTGGTGCAGGATGGGTATCGGCTAGAGTTGGTAGCCAGCGAGCCGATGGTGGAGGAGCCGGTGCTGTTCGAGTTTGACGGCAACGGTCGCATGTACGTGGCGGAGATGTTGACGTACATGCAGGACGCGGACCGTACGGGGACCATGCAATCGACCAGTCGTATCAAGCGCCTAGAAGATTTGGACGGTGATGGCGTGATGGATACGTTTACGATATTCGCGGACAACCTGCTCTTGCCCCGCATGATCCTGACCCTGGAGGACGGGCGGATTTTGGTTCGTGAAACGAATACCTTGGACCTGCTTCTGATCGAGGATACGGACGGCGACGGCGTAGCTGACAAGCGAAGCGTATTCTACAAAGGCGGTAGACGCGGCGGAAACCTGGAGCACCAGCCCAGTGGCTTGCTTTGGTCGATCGACAATTGGATTTACGAAACGTATACGAAAAGTCGATACCGGATCGATGGCGAGGGGATGCGTACCGAGGAGACCTTGTACGGCGGCGGCCAATGGGGCTTGACGCAGGACGCGGCCGGAAGGCTCTACTACTCGACCGCTGGCGGCGAGGACCCGGCGTTCGGTTTCCAGTTTCCCATCGTGTACGGCCGAGTAGTGGTGGAAGACGAGCAGGCGAAGGGGTTTCGCGAGGTTTTTCCCTTGGACCAAACGCCGGACGTGCAGGGTGGTCTGAAGCGATTGCGCGATGACAACACCTTGAACAAGTTTACCGGAGTGGGAGGGCAGAGCATCTACCTGGGGGACGCGATGCCTGAGCTGCAGGGGAATCTCTTCCTGCCGGAGCCAGTGGGTAACCTGATTCGCCGCGCGGAAGTGAACCGGGAAAACGGATACACGCAGCTGACGCATCCCTACCAGGACGAAAAGAAGGAGTTCATCGCAACGCGGGACGCGAATTTCCGTCCGGTTTGGAGCGGCACGACTCCCGACGGCGGCTTGATGTTCGTAGACATGTATCGCGGCATTATCCAAGAAGGGAATTGGACCAAGAAGGGCAGCTACTTGCGGGAGGTGATCGACAAGTACGGCTTTGACCGAAATATCGGCCGGGGACGTATCTACCGTTTGACGCGGGACGGAGCGGCGTATGGCGAACAGCCGCGCTTCTACGGCATGAGGCCGCAGGAAATGGTATCGGCTCTCTCGCATCCCAATGGCTGGTGGCGTATGACTGCCCAAAAGCTGATCGTGCTCTCGCAGGACTTGTCGGTGGTCGAGGCGCTGAAGCGCAAGGCATTGTCGGACGAAAACGCCTTGGGCCGCTTGCACTCGCTTTGGACCTTGGAAGGTCTAGGAGCGATCGACGAAGATTTATTGACCAAGCTAATGCTGAACGATTCGGACTCGGACGTGCGTTCCGCAGCGGTGCGCATTTCCGAAGCGTTGGTGAAAGAAGGAAACGAGGATGTACTTAAGCTTTGGGTACAGATCGCGAAAGGCGACGACGTGGAGCTTAGCCAGCAAGTGCTTCTATCGCTATTCTACCTGGACAAGAGCGAGGACTTGCGGAACGAGATTCGGGAGTACGCGCAAGCCCGAAATCCCGAAGCGCGCGGCTTGGCTGCGATCGAGGAGCATGAAAATTGGATCAAGGCGGAGCAGGAGCGCGAAGCGCAAATGGCGGCGCTCGGCGAAGAGTTTTCAGAGGCCTATGCGGCGGGGCAGACGATATATCGTACCCTGTGCTATACCTGCCATGGCGAAGACGGCACAGGCGTAGCGTTGCCGGATGGCAGCAAGCTCGCACCTTCTTTGGCTGATAGTCCGCGGGTAAAGGGGGGTATCGGCACCTTGGCCCGCATTATTCGGGATGGCCTGCAAGGCCCTATCGATGGCAAGACCTATGGCGGGGGCGTAATGGCCGGCATGGGTAGCAACGGAGACGCGTGGGTTGCCAACGTGCTTACGTATCTACGTGCCGAATACGGCGACTTGGAGCAAGTGGTGCGCGAAGAGCAAATCGCGAAGGTGGCGAGCTTGGATGCCGATCGTTCCGAACCGTGGACTCTCGAGGAGTTGGTGGAACGTTACGGCAAGCGCCTGGTCGCCGACGAGACTTGGGAGGTCAGCGCCAGCTCCGGCGAGGATCGGCTCTCTTACTTGCTGGATGGGGATACTCGTACTGCTTGGCAGGGAGATGAGGGAATGGTTTCCGGGCAATGGCTACAGGTCGAGTTTCCGGAGCCGCGTCGTCTGAGTCGGATCGTCCTCAACAGCGGTCGCTCCAAGAGGGACTTCGCTCGCGCGTTCCGCGTCGAGTATTCGCAAGATGGCGACACTTGGGAGCTTTTGGAGGAGAACGAAGTGGGCCAAACCGTTTCGACGGTGGAAGCCTTGGGGCTTGCGGCGCGCTTCATTAAAGTCACTCTACTGGCTGGCCCCCCAGAACGACGTTGGGCAGTAAACGAACTAGAGCTGTATGGAAGCAAAACCGATGACTAATACCCTAATTAAGACAATTACCCTTGCCGCAACCCTTTTGGCTCTCGCTTTCCAAGCGGGTTGCAGTTCTGCCGATGGTCAGGAGCGCATGCGTGTGCTGATCGTGGATGGACAAAACAACCACGACGTCTGGCCCAAGTCCTCGCAGATGATGAAGCAGTATCTCGAGGAGACGGGGCTTTTCGAAGCCGAGATCGATCGAGTACGCTACGTTTGGAAAGGCGAACGCTTCTTGCCCGAGTACGCTTTGAACGACGGCGTGGAACGCGAGGCGGTGAAGCAGCCCAAGCCCGATCCCGACTTTACTCCGGACTTTTCCCAGTACGATTTGGTGATTTCCAATTTCGGATGGAAAGCGGCGCTTTGGCCGGATGAGACGCGAGCGGCCTTCGAGCAATACTTGTCGCAAGGCGGAGGCCTGATCGTAGTGCACGCGGCCGACAATTCCTTCCCAGAATGGGATGAGTACAATCGCATGATCGGTCTCGGTGGCTGGGGCGGTCGCAACGAGACGCACGGGCCCTACGTTTTTTATAACGAGGCAGGCGAGAAGGTGGTCGACCACTCCGAAGGCAAGGGTGGAACCCACGGAGCTCGCAGCGAGTTTTTGATCGAAATCCGGGATCCGGAGCACCCCATCACGCGCGGCATGCCTGCTCGCTGGCTGCATACCGAAGACGAGTGCTACGGCAAGTTGCGCGGTCCGGCGGAAAACATGACAATCCTCGCGACTGCGTATTCAGATCCGAATACGAAAGGGACCGGACGCCACGAGCCGATGTTGATGACGATCGGCTACGGAGAAGGCCGCGTTTTCCATATGACATTGGGGCACGACGAACTTGCTTTCCAAGGGGCGGGCTTCATCGCCACCCTCCAGCGCGGAGCGGAATGGGCAGCTACGGGAGAGGTCACTCAGGAGCTCCCCGAAGATTTCCCAAGCGAGACGGAGGCCACGTTTAGGCCATTCGTTCGCAAATAGAATTTATTGCATTGGGCGCCAGGAAATCTGGTGCCCATTTTTTTGGTACACGCCTCTATGAATTGACGGCTTAGTTGCGGCGGTTTCGGTTGGGCGGGGCCGCGTTGGGATCGTAGGTCCGGTTGGCGGTCGGCATTTGGGCGTTCGCTTGCCGGAGAAGTTGCTCGAGGCGTTTCGCCAGTTCGGCCGTTTTCTCCGCTTGGCGTTTGGAAAGGTCTTTCGTTTCGCCGAGGTCTTGCTTCAGGTTGAAGAGCTGAAGGGTTCCGGTTTCAAGGTCCTTGAGCAATTTGTAGTCGCCTGCGATCAGGGCCGACTGCGGCTTCTGGAGGGGACCTTTCCCGTAGTGCGGAAAGTGGAAGAGAAAGGGCGTTTGCTCGCGGGTCAAGCGGCCGGTGGGGTCTGCGAGCAGCGGCGTCAGGCTGGTACCGGCGATGCGGTGTTCGAGCTCGATGCCGGCGAGGGCGGCGAAAGTCGGATAGAGGTCGCATCCGGAAACGCTTTCCTGCGAGTAGGCGTGTGGAATGCCGGGACCGCTTATGATCAGCGGGACGCGAATTCCGCCCTCGTAGAAGGTTCCTTTTCCGCCTTGCAGGGGCGTATTGGCTTGGATGCGTCGGTTGGAGCCGGCCCCGTTGTCGGACATGAGCACGATATAGGTTTCGTCCCTGAGCCCGAGTTCGTCGAGCTTGGCGAGCAGCAGTCCGATGCTTGTATCCAGATTTTGGGTCATGGCCGCGTAGCTGGGGTCGCTGTGGCGCTTTCCTTTGCTCTTCTTGCGGTACTCCGCCTCGGTCTCGCTCAAGGCCTCGAAGGGGGTGTGGACGGCGTAGTGGGAGAGCTGAAGGTAGAAGGGCGATTGGGCTTTCGCTTGGCGGGAGAGGAAGTCGATAGCTCGGTCCGTGATTCCGAAGATGTCCTTGGGATTGTTTCCGTCCTTGTTGGCGGGGGCGTCGTTGCCGGTGGCTCCGTCGTGTTCGGCGAAACCGTGCTCGCTGGGCGAGGCTTTGCCGAGGTGCCATTTTCCGAAGTGGGCGGTGGAGTAGCCTTTGCTTTTCAAGGTCTCCGCTAGGGTTATTTCGCTGCTGGGGAGAGAGCGGACGAACTGAGCCGAGGCGAGCTTTTGGTAGCTCTGCGGACGGCCGGCTCCTGGAGTGGTCATCTGCAGCTCGGCGGGCGTCTTGCCGGTGAGGATGGCGGCGCGGCTCGGCGTGCAGAGAGCGGCGGGGGCATAGGCGTTGGAGAAGACCATGCCTTGGGCGGCGAGGGTTTCCAGGTGGGGCGTTTGGTAAAAATCGCTCTTGGAGTTGGGATCGTTTTCCCGCATCGGGACCGATGTCCCGGTCCAGCCCATGTCGTCGACGAGGATGAATAGGATATTGGGCTCGGCGGCGTGGCTTGCCGCGAAGAGGGAGAGGGCGGCGAGGAGGAAGGCGTAAGTTTTTTTCATCTATCGGTTTGCTCGGGGGCGGCCTTGGGGAGCTTCGTCTGCGGTGACGAAGCCGTCGCCATTTTTGTCCAGGCGATCGAAGCGTTCGTCGGGTCCTCTGAATTCCTGGCGGCTTACCTTTCCGTCGCCATTGCGGTCTGCCCGTTGCAAGAAGTCGCCGCCTGGCTGCGGGCGGCCGTTTTCTTGTGCTCGGGGGATCGGGGCTTTGCTTTTTTCTAGCTCGGGGCCTTCGCTTACCGGCTCAGCTACTCCGCCTCGAACGGCCCGTACTAAATTTTGGGTACGAATCACGTCGCCCTGCGGTCCACGTCCTTGAGGGAAGCGCGACGCATCGCCGACCTTCGGATCGCTTCGCTGGGCGCCGGCTCCGTGCACGTCCATGAGTTCGGTGGAACCGCTGCGGCGGTTGGGCATGAAGCCGAGGGAACGGCCGAAGTTGAGGTAAACGGCGGCGCTTGCGTTGCGGTAGTTCGCGTGGGTGGTGCTGGTCCAGTAGTGGGCGAAGTCTTTTTCGCCGCCTTCGTTGACGATTTCTGTATTCTCGAAGATCGGGTCGATGGCTGCGGATTGGGTCGCGTCCGGGGAGCGGCTGTAGTCGAGGATGCTTTGCAGTTCCTTGGCGTTGGGCAGGCGCCAGTCGGTGTGGCCAGCGAGTTCCAGGTTTTCCGCGTATTCAAGGGCGGAAGGCCAGTCTAGGCCAGTTTGGCTGTCTTGCTTCATCCAGGTGAGGCCGGTGGCGTGGTCGGTGATGGTGCCGTCGCCGTTGTCCTGGAAGCGGTTGGTTCCGTAGTTCGGGTTTCCGCGCACGTAGAGGGCGAAGAACTGGGTGGTGCCACGGCGGCTTTCGATGGGGTAGCCTTTGATGCGTCCGTCTGCGAAGTTGACCCCGAAGACGGTTTGCGAGCCTCCCATCGTGGTGCCTACGTATTCAGTGTTGGATACGTATTGGGCGTCGATGATGCGTTCGCCTTTGCGGGTGTCGCCGTACTGGAAATTGAAGATCGGATCGATGAAGGGCGTGAGGTCGCCGCTGGCCTTGCTGTTGGGATCGACATCCCTGCCGCTGAAAAGGATGAGGGAGTAGAGTTCTTTGATGCTCGGCAGTCGCCAGTCGTCGTGTCCTCCGGTTGTGAGCTTGTCCGCTTTCTTGCGAGCCTGGGCAAGGCTGAGCTTTTCGCCGGGATCCTGCGTCCACATGAGCCCCGTCACAAGGTCGGAGACGGTGCCGTCGCCGTTATCTTGGTAGCCGGGTTGGTTTCCGGCATAGTGGGCGTCCTGTCCGAAGAAGCGGTCGCCGGGTTCCGGGAATTCGATTTCGCTTCGCTCGTCGAAGGCTCGGACCTGTCCGGTATCGACGATGGGGTACTCGACTCCGTCGGAGGCGAGGCTTGCGAAAGCGAGGGAGAGCGAGGGGAGCAGTCTAGTCATCATGCGAGTAAGCCAGAGCAGGATTGCGAGAAATCGGCCCTGAAGATTACAGAACTGTAATCCTGCAGGGAAGTACTCGTTTGTCAGGTTGGCCTTAGCGGAAAACGGGACTCGACCGAATCGGAGCAAGTCCCGTCTCGAAAACTTAATTACGCCTCCGCCTCTGGCAAACCTAAGGAGCGGATACGCTTTGCCCGGCTTTCTCGCTGCGGATGGTTTTTCCGCCGCTGAGTTCATGGGCTGTTATCTGCACGTCTCCAGCTTCGCTATCCAAGCCTTCGATCGTGATTTCCTGGGTGCGGCCGTCGGCCAGTTCGACGATGATTTCGTTGGGCCCGGTAGCCGTGACGGCCTTGATCATGGATTCGCGTTCATGGGGTTCGATGACCGTGAGGTATCGCGCTTCGCGGCCGTGGGTACGCACGGCTATGGTCTTGAAGCGGGAACTTTCGTCGCCGAGCGGAAAGTCTCCGCCGATCTTGGCCTGGAAGCGGACGGCGTCGAGTCCTTCGAGATCGAGGGTGAAGACGGCTTCCTTTTCGATGTTCGCCGGCATGCCCGGTATCGAGAAAGGCATGGCTTCGCCGCCGATTTTGATCGGGCCGCCGTAGTAGTCTTCGCCTCTGACTTCGGGCTTGCGGGTGTTGTCGAATTTCCCTGCGAGTTCGAAGAGCGGAAGGGTTCTGCCGTCTTTGGTGATCAGCACGGGGTTGCCCCAGAAAATGGTGTCCTTCTTGTCGTTGTCGACCTTGGTCCGGAGCACGAGCTGCTTCTTGCCGGAGAGGTCGAGATCGATGTTTTGGCTGCCGAGGATCCAGGCACCGGTTTTTCCGTCGAGCAAGGTTTCGCCGTCGGCGCTCACGCTGTACCAGAGCTTCTTATTGACGCCATGGGATTCAGGAGCGGTGCCGATCATGATTTCGGCTTGGCGTGGCCAAGCGTTGAATACATTGATCTTCAGGTCTCCGTCGAGGCTGTGC
This sequence comes from Pelagicoccus sp. SDUM812005, assembly GCF_031127875.1. Lineage (GTDB taxonomy): Bacteria > Verrucomicrobiota > Verrucomicrobiia > Opitutales > Opitutaceae > Pelagicoccus. The sequence continues at coordinate 118,303 of NZ_JARXIA010000019.1, forward strand.
GGGAGGCGGACGCCTTCGTTGTCGCAGCCTTCGCCCCAGCATTGTTCGAAGCGGGTGTGAGCGGTGCCTTCGGTTTCGTACCAGACGCAATCCGTAACGAACTGGGCGCTGCCGATGGGATTTTCGCTCATCTGGTTGCTGCGGCGGAGGATGGCTGTATTGTCGGACTGGATACCTTTGAATCCTTTCGCTTGGAACATCCAGTCGAACTGGTGCTCCTTTTCGCCTTTGAGGTAGTCGGCGAGCAGGATGTAGTCGTCCATCACGAGCATGGCGCGGCGTTGCAGCACGGGTTCCGTGTAGCCGGTGACCGCTCCGTATTCCGGTGGGTTTTCAGAAATGGGGATGCTGCGACCTTCTTCCCACATCTTTTCCGAAAAGGGGACTTCCTTGTCGTAGACGATACCGCCGTAGGGGGGCCAGCTCCAGCGGGAGTCGGTTTCCACCACGGTGGCCTGCATCATCTCGCCGCTGTGGAAAAGCGTGCGGCGATTGGGCACGGGCTCCTGCTGCTTCTCGTCGACCACGACCATGTTCTTGGTTGTGGAGGTTTGCTTGAGGAACTTGTAGAGGTAGCTGCCGTAGCCGTACCAGTAGGTGAGCGGGCCCCAGAAGCTGCGGCCGTGTCGCATCATGCTGACGAGGTTGGTACGGTCGAAGTGCCCATGGTAGCCTCCGTGGGAGCCGTAGTGGAGAGCGGCTTGAATCTGCTCGCTCTGGGGGCGGCCGGGCGTTTGGGAGCGGAGCTGGACGATGCCCATGTTGTCGGCATAGGCGGAGACCTTCATTTTCTCCGAGGTGACCTCAGGCAGGTCGGGGACGCCGTAGAGCAGGTCGCGCTTGTCGCCGCGGTTGATGATGGCGGCGTATTCGGGATCGCGATACAGGTAGTAGGCGAGCTCGTATGGCTTTCCGGATACCATGCTTTCCACCGCGTCATTGATGGCAGGCACGACGCCGCGGAAGTCGAGGAAAGGGATGGAGGCATCCCACATGTCCTTGATGCTGACGTGGTTCTTTTCGATCTTGCCCCACTTTTCGAACTGCATGCCGTACTGGCCGCCGACGCGGCGGCTTGCGAGCAGGGAGAAGTGCTTGGTGGTTCCGATGGGGAAAGTCATGTCCTTGAAGTTGATGCCCCAAGGTTCGAGAGCGATGGCGATTTCGGAGAATTCGGAGGCGACCCAAGTGTTGTAGCCGACGGCGCACTCGTACCACCAGCCGTCGCTCATGATGCCGTGTTCGAGGTGCTTGTAGATGCCGGTGGGCGATGTCAGGAGCTGGTCGATGAGGTGCCAGTCCTGGAGGTTGAGGGCGCAGTAGAGGGCGGCGGTGATTTCGGCGACGTTCCAGTTGCTGATGGCCCCGCGGGTGTTGCCTTGGATGGTGCGTTCGGCAAAGAGGCGGAAGGTGGCTTCGATTTGGGCGGCGTCTTCCGCGGTGACGAGTTCGCTGTCGCGGATCATGTCGTAGGCGCGGCCGGTGGCTTGCCAAAACTTGCCCTCGCCGACGAAGGAGTTGCTCCCGCCTACGAGGGTGGCGGGATAGCCGTAGTCCGGGTCGCTAACGTGGCGAAGGACCTCGAGGCACTTGGCGGCGTATTCGGTTTTTCCTGTCAGCTGGTAGGCGATGGCGGTGTTGAAGATTTCGCGTCCGTCCGTGCTGAATACGGATTGGCCGAGGAGGGACTCCTCTCCTTTGAGTTTGCGCGTACGAGGAGCTGGTACCTGCCACCGATCGGCTCGGCGGGTGTAGCCCTCGAGGCCTTCCTTAGCCCAGTCGTAGTTGTCGACTTTGTCGCGGACGGCTTGCCACTTTTCGGCGGTGAAAACGATGTTGGGAGTTGGGACGCGAACGGCGGTTGTCAGTTCGAGGGTGGCAGTGGCGGCTCCGTTTCCGTTCGGGATGGCCTTGATTGTCTGTTTTTCGCGGATACCGGTTGGCAGGTGCTCAGGGATGACGACGGTGACCTGGATCGTTTGGCTTTCGCCGGGAGCGAGGTCGAGGGCGTTCGGCTCGAGGGTGGCGGCCATGGATTCCCAGCCAAGGGTTTCGATGCGTAGTTGAACGCTCTGGGGAGTTCGAGTGGTGTTGCCGACTTCGAGTTGATAGGTGACCTCGGTTCCGGCTGCGGAGGAAATGCCGCGAATAGGGGCCTCAAGGGCCACTGCGGCGCCTTTCACGAGGCGGACGTCGCGTAGCTTATGGGATGCCTTGGCAGGAGATTCGAAGCTTAGCTCGAGCTGCCTGATGGCGAAGAGGGTGCCCCATTTTTGTCCGGCATCGATATCGAAGAGCTCCCATGGCACGTAGACCGAGCGCCAGCCTTGTCCGGCGATGCGGACCTTGGCCGTGCTGACGGGATTGCTCTCGTTGTAGTCCTGCGGATCCACCTTCATGACGACGGTGGCTTCGGTGCTGTCGTTGCTGGGCGAATACAATTCGAAGGCGATGCCGGAGTAGGGCGTCCAGTCCGCGGAGTCGCCCCAGTAGTCGCGTTTGATGCCCGGGTAGTAGACCCGGTTCTGCTGGGAATAAGTATAGGAGAGGACCGTGCTTGGCGGCACGTTTGCCGACTCGTTTTCGACTTTTTGGACGCCCGACCAATCGGAGAAGTCGGCGGCGCCGATCTGTTGGAAGACTTCGGCCCTTAGAAAAGGCGCCAGAAAGAGGGCGAGCAGGAAGAACGATGATTTCATGAGAGAGCGTAACTTAAAAAGGGGCGGTAGGTCGCAAAGTTTAAAGCCTTCGCGAGGCCAAAGCGCTTGCGAGCCGCCTTTCTAGTTACACTGGATAGCGACGCGCGAATCTCTCGTCAATTCCGCCCGCCGCTTCTGCAAGAGTCCTCTATTTCTCGAGAATCTCGGCTAACTCGAAGAGGTCGCTCACGACGTAGTCCGGCTTGATGGCGAGCGGGTAGAGGGTTTTGCCGGGGCGCGTGATGAAGGCGGCCTGCATTCCTGCCGCTTTGGCTCCGGCTATATCCCAGCCGTGGGCGGCTACCAGCATGGCTTCTTCCGGCTTGACGCCCATCTGCTCGAGGGCCCAGCGGTAGCTTCGGAGGTCCGGTTTGTAGACCTTGATGTCTTCCACGCTCAGGCGGCGTTCGAAATATTCGGTGAGTTCGGCGTTCTCGAATTGGGTTTGTACCCCGCGGTTGGAGGAGTTGGTCAAACTGGCCAGGGTGATTCCGGTGGCTTTGATGCGGGCGAGGCCTTTCTTGACGTCCGGATGGGGCGGGAGGCTACGCAGCGGAGTGACGATGGCCTTGCGCGCTTCCTCCTCTGTGAGCTCGATCCCCTTGCTTTCCGCGACCATGAGCAGGGCTGAGACTCCGATTTCTCCGAAGGTGTGGAAGCGTTCCGTTGCGGTATCCACGAGCGAGTGGTGCAGCATGGTGGAGAACCATAGGCCCAGCAGGTCGTCTCTGCCGTCCAAGGCTTCGGCTACGGAGGAGCGTAGGTCTTCGAGGTCGAGCAGCGTCTCGTTGACGTCGAAGAAGATAACTTTAGGCGTAGGCAAGCTGCTCTCGGAGCTTTGGGCCGCTGCGAAAGGAGCGGAGCTAGAGGAGAGCGCGAGGCACCCAGCGATTGTTTTTAGAAGTGTTTTCATAGTAACCATCCCGTGTTTACAGTTGCGAGGAACGGACGCTTCGCCGTGCTGATTTCAGCTGATTTCTGTGGAAGGGGCAAAGCGAAGGGGGAGTCGCTGAGTTGGGCGCGGAAGCTAGGCGCGGCTCGCAAGGCGGATTACCAGTAGGGTGGTGTCGTCTTGCGGAAAGTTTTTTTCGGCATGCGTTTCGAGGTGATCGAGCAGGTATTGCGTGATTTCGCGAACGGGTTTGGTTCCGCATTTCTGGAAGGCTGCCGCTAGTCCGCTCGTTTCCAGCTGCACGCCGTTCGAGTTGACCAGCTCCGTGGCCCCGTCGCTTGTGAAAAGCAGGCAGTCGCCCGACTTTACTGGCAGGGTGGTGCGATCGAAACTCTCGCAGATTCCCAATCCCAAGGCGCCCTGGCTTGGTATCTCGACGATTTGCACGTCTGCGGTTTCGGCTTTGTACCAGAGGAGAGGCGGCTGGCAGGAATTGGCAAGCGCGAGCTGGTAGCTGTCATCGTTTTCCTGATACAGGGTTCCTGCCATAGCTGCCAGAAAGCCTTCGGGGATGAGTCCCTCCAAATGAACGTCGAGCTCCCGCAACGTTTCGTCGGGATTGCAGGGATCCTTGTTCATATGGAAGTCAGCCAGGTGTTTCGCGAGCATGGTGAAGAGCCCCGCGGAAACGCCGTGACCGCTGATGTCTCCAAGAAAGAAGGACAGTCGTGTGTCCGTTTGCAGAGGAAAGGTGACTAGGTCGCCGGATACTTCGTTCAGGCTGGTCATGGAGACAGCTACTTCCGCGAAGGGTACGGAAGGCGTGGGCCCGGGAATGGCCTTTCGCTGCACGGCGCGAGCGTTTTGCAGGTCCTTTTCCATGATTTCGTTTTTCGCGCGCAGCAGTTCGCGGCTTTCCTCCAGTTCGAGCTGGGCTTTGACCTGTTCGGTGATGTCGCGAGTGATGCCCATCAGGCCAACGATCTCGCCCGAATCCAAGCGAAGCGGAATCTTCGTCGAATTGACGTAGGTGACGCGTCCATCCGGCCAGGTTTCCTTCTCCACGTAATTGATGAGCTGGCGATTTTTGCTCATGAGCTCCTGTTCCTCCTTAAAGGTTTGCTGGGCGTGTTCGCGGGTGAAGTAGTCGTAGTCGCTTTTGCCGTAAAGGTCTTCCACCGAAGCGACTTTGAACTTTGACGCCATTACGTCGCTTACCCGAACGAATCTGCTTTGACGATCCTTGAAGTAGACTTGGTCCTGGGTTTGCTTGAGCAGGGCCCTGAATAGCATGCCAGCTCGGGCATCCGTCAATTCGTGGTTGGCACCTTTGTCTTCCGGTTTGTCGTGGGTCATGTCGGTTGAAGGATGAGGTGGAACTGATGGCAGGAACGTCCGTTATTTCTGCGAAAGCGACTCTGCGAAGCTTAGTGGCAGAGTCGCAATTGCGCAACGTTGTAGCGCGGTTTGGAATGGATCCTTGGCTGCCATGGCCGCTAGGCTGCCAGCCTTTGTATCGATACGAAACGGACCCTTCCGATAAAGCTACCAGAAGGGTCCGTGGGCTAAATTGCTCGATCGCTATGATTCGTATCAGGAAAACTATGACACTAGAACTTTACGGAAAGCTCCGAGGTGAATCCGTCGAAGCCTTTGCCGATTTGACCGCCGGAGTTGGCGCCTTCATCTTGGTCCACGTATTCGAACTTCAGGAGCGTTCTGTCATTGATCCAGTAACCCGCTGCGACCTGGAGGCGCTCGGCGGTATTGTTTGATTGGGAAATAAGGTCCGATGTGTTTTCAGCTTCGGCGTAGCGAGCGGCAACGTAGAACTTTTCCGGAACCAGGTACTGTTGGGCTTCTAAGATGTAGTATTCTACGGACGAGTTCCCGCGTACCACGTACATGGCGTCATGGGTGGTCCCGTTGGGATCTACAACTCCATCGGTTCCGAAGTAAGTGATGCCAGGGACGGCGTTGCCCGCGGTATCTGCGAAGGTGTAGTCGTCGGATGATTCGCCTATCATGAAGATGAGGCTGGTGTTCGGGGTCGGCTGGTAGGCCAGGTTCAGCTGCAGGATCGACTGGTCGAGTCCGGGCAAGGCTCCGATATGGGTGTCGCGTTCGCTCGATCCGGATGCGGAAAAGTTATAGTTGTCTCCATCGCCGAAACGGTAGTTGGTAGTCGTGACACCAGCGAGACTCGCGAGGCCGCCAGCGAAGGTCAGCTGGTCGCCCTGGTTGGCCTGGAACATATTCAAGCCGGCCTTGAAGCCGCCGGCGAACTCCAGCGTACCTTGAAGCCGGTAGTTGTAGCCACGATTGTCCTGGAAGGCTTCGCCGAAGCTCGAGGTCGTGACGTGTCCTGCCAAGTTGTAGCCGGTAATGGGACCGCCGTCGTCGAGCGTCTTGCTGTAGCTCAACTGAACGCCGTTCTCCGCGGTTGCGTAGTCGATCATGCCATTGCCGATGAGGGCGTTGCCCTGATTGTCGGCCCCGTCTTGGAAGCCCTTGAACTGGAAGGGGGCGGCGCCGATGTTTCCGATGCGGAGGGTAAGGTCGGCGTCGTCCTGCTCGGAGTTCGTCAGGCCGAAGAGGTCAAACTCGATCCCTGCGAAATCCTGGTGGAAAGCGAAGTCGCGATCGCCGTTGTTGCCGAAGTCGTTCGGTTCTTCGGCGATATCGACGTCTGCCGTGATATGCTCGTTGATATGGAACTTGAGTTGCAAGTTGAGCCTTAGCCGCCCGAAGCCGTCGGATTGGACTTCGTCCTCGGGACGGAAGGCGCCGGCCTTGGCCTGGATCGCCTGGTAGTTTTGCAGAGCCAGGAAATTGATTTCGGCGCGACCATCCAGCCACGAGTTGACTTGCCCTGCCGGTACGTAGGCAGGAGCTGATTTGCTTAGCTTTTCCGCCTGTAGGCCGAAGGGAGCCGAGGCGGCTAGGACTGCGGCCAGTCCGGTAGCGTAGGCGAGTTTGCTCTTATGGTTCTGTGTTTTTTGTGTAGTCATATTTCGATCTGTTAAGGTTGCGGGTGTGTTGGTTTTACGTGTTGGAAATTGGGTATCGATCGTTGGCTTTAGGCATGGCGGTAGCGTTACGCTTGCAGAGTAGCGTCGCGGTGTTCGGGAAGGGGGGGAGCAAGCGGGTTATTCGCGGGCGAAGAGCTGGGCTTGCATTAGCCTGGCGATGTCCGGGCTTTCGTAGAGTTCGCCCAGCAATTTACTGTATACATCGGTAAAGGTTTCGTTTTGGGCGAGCTCCCCAAAAACGGGTTTTAGTTTGAGGAAAGAGAGCTTGTTCTTGGAGGATGCCGATGCTGCCTTGTGCAGCTCTTCCTGCATCGCGTCTACGATTTCAAGTGCCTCGCCCTGTCTATCGGTACCTTTGTCGGAGTAGAAGCACCACGCGGCGATTACGAGGGCTGAGTATTCGATACTGCCGCCGCGTTGCAGGTTTTCGTGGATCGTGGGAATGATAAACTTCGGCAGCTTCGATGAGCTCTCGAGGCAGATGCGGGCCAGGCTATCTTTGATATTAGGATTCCCGAATCGTTCGATCAATGAGTCTTTATACTTGTCGAGGTCGATACCCTGTACCGGGTCGAGCACGGGCGTTACCTCGAAATCCATGAAGCGCCGCAAGTAGGCTTTGAAAAGCGGGTCCGCGATGCAGCCGTCTATAGTTTTATGGCCATGGAGGGAGCCCAGCATGCCTAGCACGGAATGTCCCGCGTTGAGCAGGCGCAGCTTCATCGTCTCGTAGGGCGAAACGTCCTTCACGAACTGGGCCCCCACGGATTCCCATTGTGGCCGTCCCGCGGAGAACGTGTCCTCGATGACCCATTGGCAAAAGGGTTCGCAGGTGACTGGCCACTGGTCGATGACGCCGATTTCGCTTTTGAGCGTTTCGATATCGGCTGCGGTAGTGACAGGAGTGATACGGTCTACCATGGCGTTGGGAAAGCAAACTTCATCCTCTATCCATGCGGCGAGCGTTGGGTCTTGCTTTCGGGCGAAGGCCAGAAGCATTTTCCGGGTCATGTCCCCGTTGTGCTGGATATTGTCGCAGGATTGTACCGTGAACGGCGGAAGGCCAGCGGCGCGGCACTTCCTGAGTCCTTCCGTTAGGAAGCCGAAAACGGTGCGCGGGGCGCTAGGATTTGCCAGATCCTTCTTCACCTCGGGATTCTTGAAATCGAAATCGCCGGTCGCCGGATTGAAGTTATACCCGCCCTCGGTGATGGTGAGCGATACGATCTTCGTTTCCTTGCTCGCCATTCTGTCGGTTACGGCGGCTGGATCGTCGCACCCGAGCATGAAGTCTATAATGGACCCGATGACTCGATTTTCGACCTGTCCACCCGGATGCTTTACGATCACCGTATATAGGTAGTCTTGGAGCTTCAGTACGTCTGCGATCTTGCGATCCGCTTGACGCAGGCCCACGCCGCATATTCCCCAATCGGTGGCGCCGGTGGATCCTAGGAGCTCGTCGGTATACCAGGCTTGGTGGGAGCGATGGAACCCGCCCACGCCGATGTGCATGATGCCGGCCCTAAGCCGCTTGCGATCGTAGGTCGGACGGATAACCGAGTCTGGCAGATTGCCCAGGTTATCCTGGCTAAGGGGGAGGGGTGTATGGGGGGTCATGGCGGTTGTTTTCGAAAGCTCGGTGGCTTGTTTCGATTTAGATCCGACGTTCCAAAGCGTAGTTTATCGCGTCGAGCAGAGTTGGGTCTACCTGTATGGTTGCAGCGGACTTCCCGTCTTTTGCGGTGTCCGCGGATTCGAATAAGCGCGCCGTCTCGAGGATCCAATTTTCGGCGGTTTCGTCTGGAAGGATGCTGGTGTTCACGACTAGGTCGAAGTCAGTCGCATCGCAGCATTTCTGGTTGTAGAACATTTTCACGAACTTCATTCGCGCCTTGTCGTCGTCTGCTACGAAGGCTTCGATGTCCTTGCGTTGTGAACTTGCTTGGCGTTCCATCATTCGCAGGACGCGAGTCGGGAAGGATGCTTGTATCCGTACCTTCATTACGTCGGAGTATTTGCTGAGGGCCGAGTAGGCTCCTCGAGCAAGGATTACGGTGCGGCCTCGATGGGCGAGAGCGCTCATCGTGTCGTTCATCATCGAGATGGTCTGCAGGTTTTTCGAATTTGCCAGGTCCCAAATGTTTGGGGTGGAGGTGTAGAGCTTTCCGAAACGGGTAAGCCCATACTGTTCTAAGGTCGCTTGCAGGACGGACTTGTCTACGAGGTCGTATCCCAGTCTCTCCGCGACCCGTTTGGCGATCGTGCCTGCGTTGCTTCCGATAAGCCTAGATATCGCTATCGTTTTCATAGGTTTGCTCTCCTTGTTTTGCTGTTGCTAAGCGTGGACTGATGAGCGCAGCCCTAGTGGGCCTTGCGGTGCTGCAGGCAGTCGAAGGCGACCGCTACCATGAGGACCACGCCTTTGATCACCATCTGGGAAAACTGCGTGACGTTCATGAGGACGAGTCCGTTGCTGAGGACGCCTAGGATGAGGACACCCGCGACGACATTGGAGATTCGTCCGAATCCGCCCGTGACGCTGACGCCGCCGAGAACGCAGGCTGTTAGGATGTCGAACTCCAGGCCTTTTCCAGCTAGCACCTGGGCGGAGTTCGTTCTCGAAAGGATCACGATGCCAGCGAGACCAGCGAAGAATCCAGAAAGCGAATACACGAGGTACTTGACGTTCTTGACTTTGATGCCCGATAGCTTGGCTGCTTCCTCGTTGCCGCCTACCGCGTAGAAGTAGCGTCCGAAATAGGTTTTGTTCAGGATGAAGGCCCCGATTGCCAGGATGACGATCATGATGATGACTGGAATGGGGATGGGGCCGAGGTAGCCTTGCCCGATGATTGCGAAGGACGCCGGGAACCCGTAGATCGGTAGACCTTTGCAAATGAGGTAGGCTAGGCCTTCGACGATGATCATCATTGCCAAGGTTACGATGAGCGGTGGCATGTTGATGTTAGCGATGATCCATCCGTTGAGGAAACCGATGAAGGTCGCCATGCTCAGGGCTAGGCCGATTGCCAGAACGGGATTTAGACCTGCATTGACCATGCACCAGCCTCCGACAATATTGACTAAAGTTATATTGGACCCCACGGACAGGTCGATGCCGCCCAGCAGCAGTACGAAAGCGAAGCCAACTGCTGCGATGCCGAGCATGGATACTTGCCGGGCGACGTTGAGCAGGTTGTTGCTGACTAAGAAGTTTTCGGAGGCGATGGAGAAGAAAAAGACGAGTAGCAGAAGTACGACGTAGATTCCGTTTCGCTTTGCGAATTCGACCGCGTTGGCGGTTCCCTTTAGTTTGTCAAGATATTCCATTGTTGAGTCTCCTATTTCTGTGAAGCGAAATTCATTATCGTTTCCTGTTTAAAATCTTTCCTGTTCAGTTCTCCCGAAATTTTGCCTTCGCAAAGCACGATAATGCGATCCGACATGCCCATGACCTCCTCCATTTCCGATGATATCATCAGCACCGCTTTACCTGATTCGACGAGGGAGTTTACGAGGGTGTAGATTTCCGACTTGGCTCCGACGTCGATTCCGCGAGTGGGTTCGTCGAAGATGACCAGTTCGGGCTCGGAGGCTAGCCAGCGAGCGATAATAACTTTTTGTTGGTTGCCGCCGCTCAGGTTCTTTATCTTCTGCTCAATAGAGGGAGTCTTGATGCGAATCGATTCTCTGTAGGAGTTGGCGATTCGCTTTTCCTCCTTCTTGTCGACGACCATGAACTTGGAAATCCTTTCCAGTATGGCCATGCTGGTATTGGTCCTGATGTCCATTTCGAGCAGGGCGCCCTTTCCCTTTCTGTCTTCGGGGACGAGGGCGATTCCGGAGTCGATCGCGTCTCTCGGGGTTTTCGGATTTATTTCCTTGCCGTTCAGGCGGATGGTTCCGCCGGTCTTTCTGGCTGCTCCGAAGAGCAGTTCGGCCGTCTCCGTTCGTCCTGCCCCGATCAGGCCGGCGAAGCCGAGGACCTCTCCCTTTCTGATTTGGAAGCTTGTATCATGAACGCCATTACCCGATAGGTTTTGCACATCTAGCAGGACCTCGTCCGATATGCAGTCCTTGCGCGCTGGATACGTTTCCTTCAGCTCTCGTCCGACCATGAGCTTTACGAGGTCGTCCATGTTGGTATCGCTCGTCTTTACCGTTGCGATCTTGTGTCCGTCGCGGAGAACGGTGATGCGCTCGGTGAGCCTGAAGATTTCCTCCATGCGGTGCGAAATATAAATAACGGTTACGCCGGTCTTCTTTAGCTTCTCAACCATCACGTAGAGGCGCTCCGCTTCCGCTGAGGTGAGGGGAGCGGAGGGTTCGTCCATGATCAGGATCTTCGCGTTTTGCGACAGCGCCTTCGCAATCTCCACGAGCTGCTGGTAGCCGACCGTCAAGCTGCTGACCAAGGCGTTCGGATCGATGTCGATATTGAATTGCTCGAATATCTTGGCGGATTCGCGAACCATGGCCTTTCGATCGATAGTGATCCCTTTGCGGATTGCCCGCCCGAGGAAAATGTTTTCTGCGACCGAAAGCTCTCCGACTAGGTTGAACTCTTGATAGATTACTCCGATCCCTTTCTGTTCGGAGAGTTGGGGAGTGAGCGAGGAGAACTCTTCGCCTTCGACGGCTATCAAACCTTCGTCCGGGATGACCGCTCCGGTGCAGCTCTTGATTAAGGTCGATTTTCCCGCCCCGTTTTCACCAACCAAGGCGTGGGCTTCTCCTTTGACGAAGTCGATGCTGACGTCGTTGAGCGCGATGACGCCCGGGTATTTTTTCGTGATATTCTTTAATTGTAGAATATTCATTTTTGAGGTGATTAAGGGGTTAGGTTCAGCGTCACGTTCTTTATAATAAGGGGACTCGCCGCATGAGTGAAGCGGTCAAGTCGCGCTTGAGTGAGTAGGGGGGGCTTGAGGGTGCTAAGCTATTTTCCTAGGTATTCGGTTACGTTTTCCTTGGTCACTGGAATGAGCTTACGGTAGATTTCCTTTTGCTCGATGGGTTCTCCCGAGGTTAGTTTCGTGACCATTGCCCAGATGGCGTCGGCGATGTCCTTGTTGGTACCGGTAACCGTTACACTCATTCTGACTCCTTCGCCATTTATCATGGCAGATAGTTCGGGCTGGGTGGCGTCTGCGGCGAAGATTCCAAAGTCGTCGGTGATCTTGTTCGCGGCCTTGGCAGCCTCGTTTGCCCCCACTGATCCGCCGCCTCCGATAGAGCAGACGACCTTTACGTTGGGGTGGGATTGGAAAACCGTTTCCATCTTGGAGATGCCTTCCGCAGGATTGATAGCGCTGGTTTCCGCCACGATCTTGGCCTTAGGGGCTAGCTTCACGATGGCGTCGCGAATGCCGTTTCCGCGTTCCAGTAGAATCGGCAATTGCGGGTAGTTGAGGATGGCCACTTCCGCAGTGCCGCCGAGCTTTTCGTTTATCCATTTCGCGGCGTGCTCTCCGATGGTGTAGCCGAGGTGGTGGTTGTCGATAAGCCACGCGAGGTCGGCATTCTCGAGATTGTCGTCCCATGCGATGACCTTGATGCCGGCGGCTCGAGCTTGCTTGAGGGCGAATTCGACGCCGGCTGGATCGGCCGGGTGGACGATCAGCACGTCTACTCCGCTCGAGATGAAGTTTTCGATTTGGGTGATTTGCTTCCCTGCGTTGCTTTCGCAGGAGACGAAGCTCATGCTTCCGCCCTGGGCTTTGACCTCCTTGGCAATGGCTTGGCAGTAGCCCGCCCATGTTGGATTGCTCAAATCCTGGACAGTCATGCCGATTTTTACCTTGCTTCCGCCCGCTGCGGAATCGTCGCTCTTGGAACTGCAGCCAACGAAGGCGAATCCCGCTAGAAGTACCAATAGTCCTATAATCTTATTTTTCATATTATATACGGTTATATTTAACGTTGTTTCTCTCTCGGCGGAGAGAGTTCTAAAAACGTGGGGTAAAGTGAGGTATTGTATGTTTAAGCGAAGGCTCGCTTGCCGGTCAGGTTAGCCGGGAGTTCTGGGGTGGCTCCCATTTGGGTGCATACGTAGGCTGCGACTTCGTTCGCGAACTGGTTGACCTTGTCGAGTGGCTTGCCGAGGAGCAGTCCCATGCATAGGGTTGCCGTAAAGGAATCGCCGGCGCCTACAGTGTCGAGGACGGGACCTTCGCATCCTGCAAAGTCGCTGCTTTCGCCTGGTCCGAGCAATAGGCTGCCGTGGGGGCCGCGTGTATAGGCGATAAGGCGCAGGTCGTACCGTTCGATCAGTTGTCGGAGCTGTTTTTCTACGTTGCCACGGAGGCCGAACAAGTCAGCTAGCACGGGAAGCTCTTCGTCGCTTAGCTTCAGGATGTTAGCCAAGTCTAGCGATTCGGAAAGCGTTTCTTGGGAATAGAACGGAGGGCGCAGGTTGACGTCGAAAATGCGCAAGCTGTCATCTCGCATTTGGCGAATGAAGGAATGTATCGTTTTTTTAGATACAGAGGATCTTTGCGAGAGGGAGCCGAAACAAGCGGCGTGCAAACTTCCGGCGAGATCTTTTATTTCGGGAGAGAAGGGGATGTGGTCCCAAGCGACGTGTTCGTGAATCTGGTAGGTTGGTTTGCCGGCTTTTAGTACGACATCGACCTTGCCGGTAGGGTACTTTGAGCTCTCCTTCACGTAGGCGCCGGCCAGTCCGAGTTTTTCAAGTTGCGCCTTTATCTCCGTGCCGAGCTCATCCATGCCGATACAGCTCACGGCAAAGGCGGTTGCTCCCAGTTGTTGCGTGTGGTGGGCGAAATTAGCCGGGGCGCCGCCGAGGCGCTTGTGGTTTGGAAAGATATCCCAAAGGAGTTCTCCGATACCGGCTACTGTAAACTGTTCGAGCATGGGGGGGAAGGAAGGGGCTGCGTTTTCTTGGGGGGGGCGGTGCTTGCTGGAGCGAAGCGACGATTGAAGCCTCTCCGTTCTGCTAAAAAAGTGAAACCAAAAGGCAAAAGAACGCTTGCAAAAGGATTACAAATAAATGACAAAGTGTGTATGAGTCATTCTAAATCAAGGTACTTGCGGCTTTATGAGGAACTTTCGTCTTCCATTCGAAAGCAGCAATACGTTGCCGGGGATATGTTACCGACGGAGGCGGAACTGTGCGAAAGGTATAAGGTTTCGCGGCCCACCGTAGCGAAAGCGCTCAATCTGCTGGTGAAGGAAAAGCTGGTCCACCGCCGCTCCGGCTTTGGCACTCAGGTGCTCGGGCCGGGCAAGTCTGCCCTAAAGGTAGGGCTGTTGATCCCGCAGTTGCAGGAAATCGAGATCTTCGATCCGATCTGCGCGAGTTTAATAGAGAGCGCTGGAATGGAGGCGATGCGTATTGTGCGACCGACGGAATTGAGCTTGAAGCTCGATCCGAGGACGATGGCGGAGACCTTGACGGAACGCTTCATCGAGGAAAAGGTGCACGGCGTCTTCTTCACTCCGATCGAGCACATCCCTTGTCAGCAGGATTTTAACCTGAAGATCATTCGCCGTCTGCGGGAAAAGGGGATCGAGGTGGTCTTGTTGGATCGCGATGTTTATGCTTGGCCGCGGCAGACGCCCCATGACTTGGTTGGAATCGATAACATCGAGGCGGGCTATGTTATGTGCGGGCACTTGATCGAGAATGGCTGCCGGAATCTGGCATTCGTGTCGGCGCCGGACGCGGCCATGACGGTGGAGCTGCGCCGCATCGGGAGCCGTGAGGCTCTGGTCCACAATGGTCGGAGAGGACGGGACTTAAAGGACGTTAATCTAGTGGTAGACCAGCCTGAGAAAACGGCTAAGCAGCTGATAAAAGACAAGGTTGACGGCGTGATCTGCGCTAATGACGTGACGGCTGCTCCTTTGTTGCGGGCTTTGATCGACCTAGGGGCGGAGATCCCATCCAAGGTTAAGGTTTGCGGGTTTGACGACGTGAAGTACGCGTCGCTGCTTTCGGTACCTTTGACCAGCTACCATCAACCCTGTGTCGATATCGGCAAGGTCGCTGCTCGGGTGATGCTCAATCGCATTAAGAACCCGCAAAGCCCCTACTGTCGCATCGCTCTCACTGGAAGCATCATCGTCCGCAGTTCGTCGTCGGCCCCTGCTAAGAAATAGTTAAGCGAAGCGAGGGATTCAGCGCTTTCTGATTGTTTGGTGGAGCTGGGGTGTTAGAGCTTGGACCATGCTTACGACACCTGTTATACATCCGCAAATTCTGGAAGCCTTGGCCCGCTCGGGGCATTTCGCGCAAGTCGTGATTGCTGACGGCAATCTGCCGGTGGGGGCCATGAACGGGCCGAATTCGACGACGGTTCACATGAACTTCCTGCCAGGGCTGCTCGATGCCTGCACGGTGCTGAAGGGAATCCTATCGGTTTGCCCGATCCAAGGGGCTACTGTGATGCAGAAGCCTGCGGAGGCGAACGCGGAGATCCATGAGGAATACAAGCGGCTTCTCGGCGATGTAACCTGGGAGGAGATGGAGCGCTGGGCCTTCTACGACAAGATCCGCGAGCCCGCGACGACTTTGATTGTCCAGACCGGCGAGCAGCGTCGATTTGCGAATCTTATCCTAACGGTCGGCGTCGTTAAGATGGCGGAAGAGAGCGGATTTTAACAGCGAGACCTAGCACGCTGCAAGGTATTGGAAATATCTGTCTACTGTTCGTGTTGAAAGTATGAATACATTAAAAGCTCTGTTTTCGTTGGAAGGTAAGGTGGCTCTGGTGACAGGCGGATACCGAGGCTTGGGCTTGAGTATCGCGGAGGCCTTGGCGGAAGCGGGAGCGCTGGTGGTGCTGAATGGCCGTTCCGAATCGGGCGTGAAAGCGGCGGTGCAAGCTTTTGAGGAAAAGGGATTGAAGGCGGATGCGGCTGTATTTGACGTGATGGACGAGACCGCGATCACCAAGGCGGTCGCTGACATTTCCGCAAATCACGGCGGAGTGGATATTCTCGTCAACAACGCGGGCATTCATCGGCGCAACCTGATGCTCGATATGCCGCCCTCGGATTTCAAGCTGGTGCTCGATACCAACGTGACGGCTGCCTTCATGCTCGGCAAGGCGGTGGCTCCTGGGATGATCGAGAAAGGGGGCGGAAAGATTATCAATATCCATTCGCTGATGAGCGAGCTCGCCCGCAAGTCGATCGCCAACTACGCGGCGGCAAAGGGCGCCATCCAGATGTTGACCCGTTCCATGACAGCCGAATGGGCGACGCACAATATTCAGGCGAACGGTATTGGTCCTGGATATTTCGATACGGAAATGACGAAGCCTTTGATCGAGAACCCTGAGTTCAATAATTGGCTGGTGAACCGGACGCCAAGCGGACGTTGGGGAGTGCCGGACGATTTGAAGGGATTGGCCATCTTTTTAGCGTCACCAGCATCCAACTACGTGAACGGGCAGACCATCTTTGTCGACGGCGGCTTGACTGCGGTGGTTTGAGGGTGTTTCCGAATTACTCGAAAAGTCCGAGCCGATGGGCTTTGTTGACAGCGGCGGGTGCGTTGAGGACGTTGAGCTTTTCGTAGATGCGGCGGATGTAGGTGGCGACGCTGCCGTAAGCGATGCCAAGCTTGTCGCCGATTTCTTTTTTCACGAGGCCTTCGGCTAGTAGGGTGAGGATTTCGAGCTCTCGGTCGGAAAGGGGCTTTTCGATTTCGAGCTTGGCGGGTTGTTGCTTGAGCTCGCCGAGAATGTACTGAGCGATCTTGCCGTCGAGGGAAGCTCCACCTGTGGTGACGGTTTGGATACCGTCTTTGATTTGGCCGACGGTCGAGGACTTGAGGAGGTATCCGGAGGCTCCTAAGCGAATGGCCTGCAGGACGTCCTCCTGCTTGTCGGATTGGGTGAGGATGATGATTTTCGTTTTCGGGGTGGCGGTCTTGAAGTAGGGAATTGCTTCCAGTCCGTTCATGCCCGGTAGGTTTAGGTCTAGGAGGATGATGTCGGGGTGCTCCGTGGGTAAGGCTTTTTCAAGGTTTCGCAAAGCGACCTCGGCTGCCCCGAACATGTTGACGAGTTCGAAGTCCGCTTCTGCTTGTAGTGCCATTTCGATGACCTTTCGGTAGCGCGGATGGTCTTC
Organism: Pelagicoccus sp. SDUM812005; assembly: GCF_031127875.1. Classification (GTDB taxonomy): domain Bacteria; phylum Verrucomicrobiota; class Verrucomicrobiia; order Opitutales; family Opitutaceae; genus Pelagicoccus. The sequence continues at coordinate 135,030 of NZ_JARXIA010000019.1, forward strand.
AACGAGAACGATCTTAGTCGAAGTTTTCATGTAGCTAAAATGTCTAACGGATTCCGAATCTGCGTTGGCGGAGTTTTAGGTGGATGGTGGTGCCAGTGATGGCGGAGGTTTCGACGGTTACCTTGCCGCCGAGGAGTTTAGCGCGACGCTGCAGAGACTTGGGAACTTGGGTGGAGTCGTTGTCGGTAATGCCTTGCCCGTTATCGCTGATTGCGAGATGGATCGTTCTGCCTTTGGCTGCTAGGGTGGTTCTTAGTTTCGTGGCTTCCGAGTGGCGGCAGATGTTGATGAGGCATTCTTTGTAGAAAAGGATCAGGTCGGAGCGCGCGCCTGCGGGAAGTTGGTCGAATTGATCTTCGCCCTGGATGGATAGCTCATGCTGAAGGTGCACGACCACGCGGTTTGCTATCTGCTTCATGGTGGTTTCGAGATTGGGGTAAGGGGTCGCGGATTGCATGTCGGCTAGGTGACGCACGGCGGTTCCCGTTTCTTCGGTCGCGGAACGGATCTGTTGAAGGTAGGTATCCAGTTTCTGGGGATCGTCTCGGGAGCTTTGGGCGAGGTCGCTGAGCAGTCCGATGGTATGCAGGTCTGCCCCGAGTTCGTCGTGCAGGTCAGCGGCGAAGCGTTCCTTTAGCTGGGCGGTTCGGCGCAGGTGAAAGATACGGTTGAGGAGCATGCTGATGACGATAGCGACGGCGAGAGCGGCCGCGATCCAGCTCATAATTCTGAGCATGGTCTTCTGGCGGGCGTAGCGTTTGTCGCGTTCCGCTTCGACGAGGGGGCGTTCTCTCTCGAGGTCGTGGCGGCGGGCGAGTTGTTCCATCCACTCCCGCACGGGGAGGATGGTTCCGAAGTGGTTTCGTCCGTCGGTAAGGGACGCGAGCGAGCCTTCTTGGCTGGGTGGCTGCAGGTTGAGGTGGACGGGGGTGCCGAGGGCTACGTTGGCGCCGCCGGAGAAGACCTCGATTTCGGCGAAGCCTATGCAGCGCCAACGTTCTTGGGCCTCGGGAGCCTTGTATCCATCGATAGCCGTTATACGGATATACCGGCAGTTCGTTTCGGGGAAGCGCCAAGCCAGGGTTGGCCCTCCGTCGTAGATCGTATCGCGCTCGTACTCGACTAGGGGAATTGGATCGGCGAAGTCCGGACGGGTGGAGCCTTCGATTATGAGGTGTTTGGGAATGCCGTAGTCGGAGTGATGGACTTGTGGAATGTTTTCGCTGAGGTCGGCGGCATGGAGGTGTATTCGATTTATGGGAACGGATTTTTTGAGATCTAGGGTGAGGCTTGCTTGGGGGCCGGTGTGGTAGAAAGCGACGTAGGCGGTGCTGCCCGGAAGCTGGGGGGAATTGATAAGGTAAGGGGTAACGCCGTCGACGAGCGTCTTCGCGGGAATCGACCGTTGGACGCGTCGCTTCTCCGAGCTGGAAACGGTGACGGATTGGTGGAGGGCTACGTTGTCTTCGCCGCTGAATGCTAGGATTTCGGACAATTGGAAAAGGAATTTCCCATCGAGGGCGCGGGGCGACAGTTCGCTTGCTTCGACGCGTATCCATTTGGCGGTTGTGGGAGGGAGGGGAATGACGAGAGGCGCGGTACGAGGCAGGAGCTCGCTGGGGTCGTCGAAGCTGGCGAGGACGGTTCCGGTCGACTCCTCGCTATCGCCGGCGACTACTTGAAATCGGGTAGGGAAGCCGTCGGCTTGGATGCCGGTTTGCGTGTTTCGCCAAAGGATGGGGACGAGGGTGACTTGCTCGATGGTCTGCGGCTGGGAGAAGTCGATGCGGGCCCACTCCGTATGGTCCGCCTCGGAATGGAGTTGCGATTGCCAACCCAGGCTGCCGACGCCGCTGCGTAGGGTGAGGTAGGCGAGTTGGGAGCGTTCGGAGTCGATGTTCGCCAAACGCTCTTCCAGTTGCCCGAGGGATCGTTGATGGATCGGCTGGGCGGTCGATGGGGAGGTGAGCCATCCCGCCAGGAGGAGGATTTTGATGAGTGTGAGCGTGTGGCGCATTCGGTAGGCAGAGTTTACAGCGTTTGGGAAAAGGAGTCTGTCTATCAAACGGTAGACAGACAGGATGGCGGATGTCGGGTATACTGCCACTTAAAACGTCTCGGCGGACTCGCCGGCTCCGAACCTATTTCCTTAAAGCCCCTTGGATATGAGAAAAACCAATCGATCGAAAGTCATCCTCCTGTTCGCTTCCCTCCTTGCCGCGGGAGCGAGCCTAACGAACGCCGCTGAGCGCGAGCCGGTGAGCATTGAATCGCTTTTGCGAGAAATGCTGGACCGAGACGCGGTTGCCAGGTTTCCGCAGCATGACTTTCGCTTGAAGCAAGACAGCAGCTACAACCGGGAATCGGTGACGCCCGAGGCCCCGAAGATGGAGCCGACGGGCTGGTTTGCCAATCGGGACTTTAACAATGGATCGAAGCAAACCGGGCGCTTCATTCGCACGGAAGAGAACGATGGCCGCACCGAATGGGTGATTATGGAAGACGAGGGGCCGGGCGCCATCGTGAGAAGCTGGATGCCTTGGCGAAACCAAAAATCCGGAGAGACGACTACAATATTGCGCATCTACGTGGATGGGGCGTCGGAGCCGGTGATCGAGGGCAACCAGTTCGAGCTGTTTCAAGGCAAGGGGATGATTCCGTTTCCGCTGGCCCATGAGTCGTTGCGGTCAGCAGTTTCCTTTTTCCCGATTCCCTACGCTAAGAGCTGCAAGGTGACGGTTTCCGAGCTGCCGTTTTTCTATCAGTTCACGTATCGGGAATATCAGGACGAGGTAGCGGTTAAGAGTTTCACGATGGATGACTTTGAGGCAGCGGCGCCGCTGGTCGAGGAAGTTTGCAAGACGCTACTGCATCCCAAGGCTGAAGCCTCCGGGAAGACCGTTCGCTTTCGCAAGACGCTCGCTCCCGATGCGGAAAAGAGCCTCAAGCTACCGCGCGGGGTCGCTGCGGTGCGAGAGCTTTCGGTGAAGCTAGGCAGCTACGAAGATCCTGAGGTGATGCGAAAGGTGGTGCTCAAGATGAGTTTCGATGGCAAGGATACGGTATGGTGTCCGCTGGGCGATTTCTTTGGTTCGGGCATCGGGCTGAATCCTTTTCAAGGTTGGTTTCGCACCGTTGCGGAAGACGGAAGCCTGAGGGCGCGTTGGGTGATGCCTTATCGGAAAAGCGCTACGGTCAGCGTGGTGAATCTTAGCGACGAAGCGGTATCCGTAGAACTGGAGGCGACCGTGGGCGACTGGCAATGGGACGAGCGTTCCATGTACTTTCATGCGGAATGGCGGGGACAGTATCCGGTACCGACGCGTCCGTTTTCCGATTGGAACTACGTGACGACCGAGGGACGAGGCGTGTATGTGGGCGATACCTTGACGATTATGAATCCTGTCGCGAAGTGGTGGGGAGAGGGGGATGAAAAGATATTCGTCGATGGAGAGGACTTTCCGTCTATCTTCGGCACGGGGACGGAAGACTACTATGCGTATTCCTGGGGCGGTCGCAGCACTGACTTCTACGAGCACCCCTTCCACGCTCAGCCGTTGGCCCACAAATATAACAAGCTGAACCGAAAGACGGATTCCAACGAGCGCAATACCATGGGCTACAGCGTTGAAACCCGTACCCGCATGCTTGATACGATGCCCTTTGGCAGTTCGCTCCAGCTCGATATGGAGGTTTGGTCAGGTACGGATTGCGAGATGGGTTATGGCGTAGGCGTCTATTGGTATGGATTTGCGGATACGGCGTCCAACCGCAAGCCCGAGCCGCAAGAAGTCCGCAACGTGCCTCCGCTTCCTGACGAGATGAAATAATGGAATCCAAACTACCCTGATTATGAAGCTACCCCGTTTCTTAACTGCCAGCGCGCTGCTGTCGTTCGCAGCGAGCGCTGTCTTTGCGGAAGAGAGGACGAATCAAGATTCCCCTCGGCTGCCGAATGTTGTCATCATCTACGCGGATGACCTTGGCTACGGGGATCTCAGCTGCTATGGGGCCACCAAGGTAAGGACGCCCAATATCGACAGCTTGGCGAGCGAGGGCAGAAGGTTTACAGATGCTCACTCTCCTTCAGCGGTTTGCACTCCCTCCCGATTCGCGTTGATGACGGGAGAGTATCCGTTTCGGAAGAATATCTATTCACCCATTTTTCTAAGAAGCCCGCTCGTTATTCCCGAGGATCGGTTTACGATCGCGGATCTGATGCAGGGAGCGGGATATCGAACGGGGATCGTTGGGAAATGGCACCTCGGCTTTCAGGACAAGGCGCCCGTCGATTGGAATGCCCCGCTGAAACCCGGACCGCTTGAGCTTGGCTTCGACTACTATTATGGAGTTCCGACCGTGAACAGTCATCCCCCTTTCGTTTACGTAGAGAACCACCGTGTCGTTGGGCATGTGTATGATGCGGATTCGCCGGACTATGATCCCTTCGACTATAATAAAGACGCAGGGGAACAGGGGTACACGGAAAAGCACCCTGAGAAAGTGAGGCTGGATCACATCGGCGGATCGAAGTCGGCCCACGCCCTCTACAAGGACCACGAGGTCGGCCTGCATTTGGCCGAGAAGGCGATCGAGTGGATCGATGCGAGTAAGGAGGATCCGTTTTTTCTGATATTTTCGTCGACGCATATTCATCATCCCTTTACGCCTGCCCCGCAATTTCAGGGGAGCAGCGAGGCCGGAGTCTATGGCGACTTTCTTCACGAGCTGGATCACATTGTCGGCATGATTCTGGATAAGCTGGAAGCGGAGGGCTTGGAGGACGATACCCTGGTTATTTTCACGGCGGACAACGGCGCTATGTTGAACGCGACTGGACAAAAAGCGTTCCGCGAGTTTGGCCATCGCATGAACGGGCCCTTGTTGGGCTTCAAGAGCGATGGATGGGAAGGCGGGCATCGAGTGCCGTTCCTAGCGAAGTGGCCGGGTCATATCCCAGCGAATACAGTTTCGGACCAGTTGATTGGTTCGATTGATTTGATGGCGACTTTGGCTGCGATTACCGGCGAGGAACTGCCGCAGGACGGCTTTGCTGATGGAGTGGATATATCTGAGGCCTTGACTGGAAATCCTCTGGAGCCGATCCGTGACCATCTCGTTTGCACTCCCTTGAAGAAGGATTTCCTCGTTTTGCGGAAAGGCAAGTGGGCTTATTTGGCCGGCCGAGGATCCTCGGGTTGGAACGGTAAACCAGGGAGCCATATTATGTCGGGGCCGAGGTCGTTGCCGTTTACCGGAGACGAGAACTCGGATGTCTTAGATGGCTTCGTGAAGGAGTCGGCGCCCTCCGCCCAACTGTACGACTTGGAGAAGGACCTTGGGCAGACGAAAAACCTTTACCATGAGTATCCAGAGGTAGTCCGGCAATTGTCTGCCCTTCTGGATACGTACAACCCGATTGCTTCGAACCCGAAAAAGAATGAAAATTAGGCACAAATCATTGGGACTTAAGCTTACCGTTTGCTGGCTTGCCTGGGCGCTTCTTGCCGCTTCGGGCCAGGCCGAGGAAGGCAAGCCAAACATCGTCGTCATCATGGCGGATGACCTTGGCTATGGCGATTTGGGCAGTTATGGCTGCGAGGATATTCCGACTCCGAATATCGATCGGCTTGCGGAGGAAGGAGCGCGTTTCACCTCTGCCTATGTGACGTGGCCGATGTGCGGGCCCTCGCGGGCTGGGTTCTTGACCGGGAGGAATCAATCGACTTTTGGGTATTATAAGAATCAAACCTCGCCGCTGGATCCGGATCAGGGACTGCCTAAGATTGAGACGATAGCTAGCTTATTGCAGAAGCAGGGCTATGTGACAGGAGGCGTTGGCAAGTGGCATATGGGCACCACGGACGAGCAGCATCCGAATGCGATGGGTTTCGACGATTGGTTTGGTTTCTTGAGCGGCGGTTTGATGTATTTCCCCTTGGATCATCCTTCCTACAAGGAAAAGTATAATCCATTGGAACGGCCCGCGAAGTGGCGGGATATCCACCACACCTTGCCACTGATCCATAACAGGGAACCGGTGAAGCGAGAGGGTTACCTGACGCACGAGCTGACGGCTGCCGGTATCCGTTTTTTGGAGAAAAATCGGGAAAAGCCGTTCTTCTTGTTCATGTCCTACAATGCTCCGCATCTGGATCTGGAGGCTCCGGTAGAGACGATCGCAAAGTTTCCGCCGGAATCGATGACGAAGGTACCGGGGGTCAAGCCGGAGGCGCGCTCGGTTTACGGCGCGATGGTATATGAGTTGGATCAAGGCGTGGGGAACCTCTTGGCGAAGCTCGAGGAGCTGGGGCTCAGCGAAAACACGGTGGTGTGGTTTTTGAGCGATAACGGCGGCATGGTGCGGACTAGCGACAACCGTCCGCTCAGAGGGAGCAAGGGCAACGCCTACGAAGGGGGCTTGCGGGTTCCGATGATCGTGAAGTGGCCCGGCATGGCGGCCGAAGGCGTAGTGCTGGAAGAGATGGTCACTTCCTTGGATATCGGAGCCACTTCGCTCGCCATGGCAGGCGGGGATCCGGAATCCTCCGGACTTCACGGCAAGGACATCCGGCCGTACTTGATGCAAGAAACGAGCGAGGCTCCGCATGAGCGCTGGTTTTGGCACACGGCCAAAGGGGCGAGGCCTGAGGGAGTGGTGCGCGAGGGCGATTTCAAGCTGCTGATCAAAGAAAAGGGAAAACCGGAGTTATATCATCTTAGGGAAGACTTGGCAGAAACCAACGACCTTGCGGAAGCGCAACCGGAGCGGGTGCAGGCCATGCTTGCTCGGTGGTTGGAATGGAACGAGGGAAATGCTCCGGACCTGTGGCAGACTCCCGATAAGAATGCGTATCAGTATGCTGACTACGATTGGTTGATCGGCAGCCAGCATTACAAGGCGAAGTCGGAGTGAGCGGCGTAAGAGACCAGTTCTGCCGCGGTCGAGGCAAGGTTTAGTTGAGCGATTTAAGGTATTCGATGATGGCGTCGCGGTCGGCTTCGTTGAGAAGGCCTTGGAATCCCATCTTGGTACCGGGGGTAAACGTGCTGGGACCAGCGAGGAACGCGTCGAGTGTATCCTCGTTCCAATTACGGTGCTCTTTGGCTGACTGCTTCATGGCGTCGGAATAGTCGTAGCCGCGAAGGTTGGCGATCGGGCTGTCGAAAATGTTCTTCAAAGTTGGGGCAAGCTGGGGATTGGCGTGGCAGCTTTGGCAGAGGTTGTAGAGCGCTTCGCCTCTTTGCTGCGTATCCATCGCTTCCATCGTTTTTGAATCGAGGATGTATTCGGAGCGGATGGCCATCATGGCCTTGTCCTGTTTTTCGGACAGGGAAGCTCGAATCTTTTGGTAGGCTTCGGCTTCAGCGATGGCAGCTTTGATCTCGAGCAGGCCAAGATCTGTGGCTATCGATTTGTAGCGCTCGAGGCTGAAGGTTTCGGGGGCCTTGCGGAGTTTGTCCATTTCGTGGAGCAGCTCGCGACGCCTTGCCTTGAAGGCGGATACGATGGGAACGAGTTCTTGAGTGGCCTTCCGCACGATGCTTTGCTGCTTGGCGTTGAGGACCTGCTGAAACTGCTTGGAGATTTTGCCGCGATTGGCTCCGTGGCCGCTTTTATGGCGGATGGATACGAAGCCGAAGAATTGGGCGGGTTGTCCGAGGGGGATGACTTCGTTGTCAGCCATTGTTCCGGTCAGCCAGGTGAAGGCTTTGGCGAACAAGTCTTCGTATTGGGCCGAGAGCTCGCGGTCGAGACCCTCCTCGCGGATGCGGCTTCTGTCTCGCTTCGCTGTCGCAGCGAGGGCGGGATCCTCGCGTAGGGCCCGCAAGGTTTTCCATTGCTCCTCGGTCAGAAGGTCTTCGACGGCGGCATAGGCTCTAGCTTCGTGCAGGGCGACTTCTGCGTTGAGCCAACCGAAATCGCGAGCGAGAGTGGCGGTCTTTTCGCTGTCGATCGCTTCGCCGGTGTAGAGATGATGCTCGAGCATGCGCAGGATCTTGCGGCGCGTTTCCCACCAGGCGGCGAGCGGAGCGGCTTCGGCCTTCACGGCTTCTAGCATGACGGCTCGTTGCGCGGGAGTGGCAAGTTCATAGAAGGCGCGGCCCAGTTCGCCGCGTTTGGCGACGCGTCCGCTCTGGTAGCGTACGGCGACGAAGCCGAAGAATTGGGCGTTCTTGCCGATGGAGAGTTTTTCGTTGTCGGCGGGGGAGCCGCTGAGCCAAGCGAAACCTTTGGAGTAGAGGGCCATTTCGATGTCCTTGGCGGAATGGCGGCCGGAGTACTCGCTCTCGTTCCAGTTGTTGCTGCGTCCTCCTTTGCCATTGCCCTTGCTTTGGCCCATGAGCTTGGGGCTGTTCTCGTTAAAGCCGCGTTCTTGGGCGGAGAGGGAATATTCTTGCAGAGCCAAGGAGCTGAGAAGGAGGAGGAGCGCGAACTGCAGAGGGATAAGTTTCATAGTTGGGGTATGCTAGGGGCAAAGGGTTAAAGCAGCCCCTTTGTCTAAATTAATAAACGTTAATTTTGGGGTTTTGGGTTAGCCTGATGCCTCGGTTTGGGCTTGGCTCAAGGTCTGGGCATGAAGGTCTTGGTTGTTGAAGATGACGAGAAGCTGTCGGGCTTTATCCAAAAGGGATTGGAGGCTGAGGGATTCGTCGTGGACCTGTGTCGCGATGGGGACGACGGTTATGCCTTGGCGACGACGCGGGAATACGATGCGATGGTGCTCGATATCATGCTGCCGGGACGTGATGGCTTGAGCATTTTGAGGAACTTGCGCGAGAGGGATATCGGGACGCCCGTGATCGTGCTGACGGCCCGGGGCAGTCTGAACGAGCGTCTCGATGGACTGAAGCTCGGAGCGGACGATTACATGATGAAACCGTTTTATGTGGAGGAGTTGGTGGCTCGCCTGCATGTGGTAACGCGTCGTGCGACAGGGAGCGGTAAGTCGATTTTGTCCAATGGGGAAGTGAGCTTGAACCTTGTGACGCGCGAGGTGCGGATCGGTGAGGAGGCGATCGAATTGACAGCGCGGGAGTTCGCCTTGCTCTCGTACTTAATGCGTTCGCCGGGGCGTGTTTTTTCGCGGGCGCAGATTTGCGAGCATGTTTGGAATTACCATTTCGACCCGGGGACCAATATCGTCGACGTGTATATTCAAAAGTTGCGTAAGAAGCTCGCTGGCGATGGCGAGATTATCGAAACGGTACGCGGGGTGGGGTATCGTATTCGGGAGGAGAGTTGAAAAGTGAATACGCTAGTTTCATTTTCGTTCCGGACTAAAATTGCGGCGCTCGCAGGGATGATCACTGGGGGAATCGTTCTAGCTTCCTGCTTGGTTCTTTGGAACCTCACTTACCGTTTCCAGTTGGATGGTCTCGATCGCGATATGCTGCGGATCGCCCAGGCTAACCTGCAACGCGTTTACGGGCGCTCGCATTGGGAGCGCTTGGACGAGTCGCTTAGTTTTCAGGCGAAGGACGACGAGAGCGCCTTAAGCTTTCGTATCTGGATGCAATTACGCGGTCGCTATGGATACGTGTCCAGCGCTTGGCCGGAGGCCTTGGACCCGACGGAGCAGTTCCGGAACTGGGATGCGCTGCAGGAGTCGATGGACGCTCCGCCCTTGCCGGATAAGGGGCAACCGATTGCGAGCGAGAATCCAGCCTTGGCCGTCGTTGCGTCGTCATTCAGCGATGAATACGTGGATGGAGCGCGGTGGCGGCTTGGTATGTTCGACAATTATTATGGGAGCTTGGCGATAGCGGTGGATATCGATTCCTTTGATGCCCGGATGGATGGATTGAAGCGGCGTTACTACTGGGTGGCTCCCTTGGCGCTCCTATTCGCCTTTTCGGGGGCTTGGCTCGTGGCGAGTCGCTCCCTGAAACCCGTAAAGGACTTGACGGCGGCAGTGGAGGGCTTGTCGGCCCAGGGGCTTGATCAGCGGCTTGAAGAAGATGTACAGGAGAAGGAGTTTCGCCGATTGGTGAGGATCTATAACGACATGCTGGCACGCCTGGAAACCTCCTTCGAGCAAGCCCGACGGTTCAGCGCGGATGCTTCGCACGAATTGAAGACGCCTTTGGCTCGCTTGCAGATGGAGTTGGAGGTGGCGCACAAGGAAGCGAAAACGGGATCGAAGGAGCAGGCTACGTATTCAAATATATTGGACGAGCTGAGACGGCTGAATGGGATCGTGGAGAAGCTCACTTTGCTTTCCTTGTCGGACGCCGGTCGTCTGCAGCTCGGTCTCGAAGAGATCAGCTTGAATGAGATGCTGGCAAACGTGGTTGAAGACTGCAACGCGCTTACAGGCGGCGAACGGATCCACCTGCGAGCCGAAGCGGAATGCGTGGTGCCAGCCGACCCCGTCTTGCTCGAGCAAGCTGTTCAGAACCTTTGCGGGAACGCCTTGAGGTATGGATGGGAAGATGGCACGGTGGAGGTTTCTCTCGCTAGGGGCAGGGACGGAAAGTGTCGCCTGCGGGTGGCCAACGAAGGGCCGGCTATTCCGAAGGAGGAGTGGGAACGGATCTTCGATCGCTTCTATCGAAGGGATGCGCACCATCGCTCGCGCCAGCAGGGAGCCGGACTGGGGCTGAGCTTAACGCGGGAGATTATAAAGGCGCACGGCGGAGAACTCGCTCTGCTGCGTTCCGACGGAGACTGGACGGTGTTCGAGGTGGTTTTGTGAGGCGGGAGGCTAAGCTTCGCGTTGCAAGCTGGAGCCGCTAACCCAAGTGGGAGAGACAAGGAGACGTTGTGGGATTTTGGGTACGCCGAATTCCTGGTGCTCGACGAGGCGGGATAGGAATTGCATCGCAACTTCACCGATCTCATAGGGCTGCTGGTCAAGGCCGGAGTCGAAGCCCGAGTCGTAGATGCTGCTTCCCGCCATGCCGAGCTGCTTGCCCACCTCTAGGCCGAGCTCCTGAGTCCACTGCCGCACCAAAGGGTGCGAAACGAAAACGGCATCGATTCGGTTTTGCTCGAGCCATTGCTGGTAGCTCGCCCGCCCGTGTTCGGGGTTTTCGGATTCGAGAAGAAGTGGAGGAATGATATCGTGGCTAGGAACGTGAAGGTCTCGGTGGGTTTGGAATCCAGAGAGGAAATGGTATCGCGTGCGCTCTTCCTTTCCCTTGAATCCGATGTATCCAATTCGCTTATACCCGTGTTTCAGCATGCTGAGCGCTGCGATCCGTCCACCTTCGAATTGGTCGGTGCATACGATATGCCGGTTCGAGTTCGGACTGTTGAAACCGATGCGCAAGATCGAGAAATCGTCCCAGCCTTCCGACGGTATTTGAAAGGTGGAGGGTTGGGGAGGCACGATCAGTCCGCGTATTCCGCGGGTCAGCATGATGTCCCGCAGTCGCTTCGAGCTGACCTTGAGCTCTTGGATATTGAAGGGCTCTATATCGTAGCCGAGCTTTTCGGCTGCTGTCTGGGCTCCTTCGAAGTAACGGCGAAATTCGGTGCACTTGAAGAAGTGCTTGGGGTCCTCCCAATTGTTGATCCAGCCGATGGTGGAGTGCAGGCGCTGTCGGGTTTCGGCGTAGCGATAGTTGACGAGTTGACGCAGCACGGGGTCGGGCCGGTATCCCATTTCCGCGGCGATGTCTTGGATATGGAGCTTGCGGCTCTTCGAGATGCGGGGGCTATCTCTCAAGGCGAGGGATACCGCGACGTGCGAGCAGCCTGCTTTTTGCGCGATTTCTCGAAGCGTTACGCGTTTGGGAGGCGTGTCCTTCATAGTTGTTTTGAGGTTTGGGGTATGACGGGGTGGCTAGCAGGCTAGGGAGGCCAAGGGAGAATCTTGAGCTTGCGCGAGGGAAGAGCGTGAGACTGTTGGACCAATGAGGTTGTCGCACGCAGGGCGGCGCATTGTTAGCTACAAAGGCGCTTACACTGGATACCCGAACCTTCCGTTTTTGGTTTAACAGGGTAACGGCGATAGGTGTTGAAGAAGTGAGGATGTTGCATGCACTTTTGATTATCCGGAAAGGCGCAGGGAACTTTGTTCGCTGCCGCGTTTGATTCCGTTTTATACCCTCTACGTTCACCCGTTTCTCCAAAGAACATAACCCCCTATAAATGCGGTTGCGTGCCAGCCTGCGACCGTCGCAAGAGAACTGCGACGAGGCGTAGCTCGCTGTAGCCGTAGTACGAATACGCCTAGGCATGGCTCTGTCGCTGTCGATTGGACTGCGCAGGACTTGCCGGCAGATTGTACATTGCTCCAAATGAAAAACTGTAACTGTGCCCCTCGGAGGAAATCGTTCCTTCATGACTTGAGACTGAAGCTGTCGCTTGTAGCGGCTGTTTCTTGCCTAGCGGCAACCGGTGCCGCTCAGACGACGGTAACTTCGCTCCCAGCCTTGCTGCCGTACTTGGATGACGATAACGCGAACGTTAAGCTCGCTCCTGGAACCTATTCGATCACGGCCGCCGATATAACCAACGGGACTTACGGATATACTGTAAGCGAATTAGGGTCGACAGCGGTTTTACTCTTTTCCGGTAACAATAGTACCTATGATTTTACCGATGCCAAGATCGAGATGGATACGGATGTCTTGCAGGCTTTCGGGAGCGTAAAGGTTTTCGAAATTCAGGTGATCGGCAGTAATAACGTATTGAAGAATCTGACTTTGGAGGACCTAGGAGACACTCGGCCTAAGAAAAGCGCCGTTAGTTTGGTGGTGGATGGCGCCGGGAATCTAATCGAAGGATTTCATATGACGGTGCGCGGATCCTACCCCTATGGATATGGCGATGTTTTCGGAAAAGGTGGGCCCTATACGATCAAGCACTTCAAGCATAGCGCCTTGCTGCTTCGAGGATTCCAGAACCACATCAAGAACTGTATCATCATCCATCGCTCCTACGGGCATGCCATTTTCATGCAGGCGGCAGACGAACCCCTTATCGAGGGCTGTTATGTAGAAGGGGAGATGCGTACGACCGACGATATGTTGGCCGAAACATCGGGCCCCGCGTTCGATATCGCCTTCGAGACCGTATGGGGATACACCCTGCCCGCAGGCTACAAGTTGAGCCTAGGAGAAGGCGGGATTCGCGCTTACAATGCCGGAACGACCTTGATCGACGGCGTCGTATATTCACGCGGGACGAGCAACGTTACGGTGAGGGATTGTACGATTAAGAACATGAGGACCGGGGTGACTCTCGCTCATGCAACCGGTACCAAAGAAGTTTCGGGTACGATGGTTATCGGCAGCGAAAATGGCTTTTCGCTCGGTTCCGGGGTTGTCCGCACTTCGGGAGCGGATATTGTTTATGGTCCGCTGTTGAAGAACGCTTACAGCTCCGACAAGAATTATACTGCAGACATTATGCTGCTACCTCCGAGCGAGGATTTCTATAACGGTACCCAAGCGGTTGCCTATATCGGAGGAAGCAATCACAATCTGACCTTCCGGGGAACCGAGTTTAGGCACAATCCTGACCTGAAGGTGATGGTCTCAGGAGATTACCAAGGGATTCGTATGCTCAATGGCGCGAATCCTTCCCAGAACAACCTGACCTCCAACTCGGTGGAAATTAATAACCTTACGCATTACCCGTTGGTGATTCATTCCGACAGCACGGGAGCGACAGGACAGTCGGTAGGGCCGCTTACCGACAATGGTAGCGGTTCGAATATCACCAGCGCTAGTCTGCAAACCCTGCCAGAGCCTTGGGCAGCCCACGACATTGGCGACGTTGGAGCTGCGGGTAGCTCGTCTTACGCCAACGGAGTCTTCACCGTTGTCGGTTCGGGCAACGATATCTGGAATTCCGCGGACGAGTTCCAGTTCGCCTATCGCTACGTGAACTCTTCGGATGCGACCATCACTGCAAAGGTCGACTCGGTCGATAACACAAACGGATGGGCCAAGGCCGGGGTAATGATCCGCGAACACGTGGGTACTGGATCACCTCAGGTCTCCTTCATTCGACGTCCCACGCAGGGCATTTCCTTCCAGTGGCGCGATACGCACAGCGGCGGGATGACCAGCGTTAAGGATACTACCATAACGGGAGCTGTCTGGCTGAGGCTTGTGCGTAGTGGAAACACGGTGACAGGCTATTACTCGAGCAATGGCACGAGCTGGACGAACTTTGCTAGCGCTACGATCGATCTGAATGAATCGGCCCCTATGGGCTTGTGCGTGACTTCCCACAACGACGGTGTCCTCTGTACGGGAACGTTCAGCAACGTTTCCTTGGACGCAGGCGACGTGGTAGGCTCCTGGGATTTCGGAGGCGTGTACGGTTCGCATGTTCCGGACAGTTCTGGATACAGCAATCCCGCTTTGGTGGCGGGGGCGACCGTGGATAGCGGCGTCAATGGTGGCACAGCGCTCCGTTTTGATGGCGTCGACGACACGGTGGCGGTGCCGGCGAGCGTCTTCGACGATGTTCTCAACGAGATCTCAATAGCCATGTGGGTTTTTGGCGATAGCACCCAAGCTCGCAACGACTCGGTCTTTTACGCTGAAAACTCCTCTGGTAATCGTGTCCTGAACATTCACCTGCCCTGGAGCAATTCCCAGGTTTATTGGGATGCCGGTAACAACGGGGGTAGCTCCTACGATCGCATTAATAAGACAGCGAGTTCCACGGAGTTTGAAGGTCAATGGAACCACTGGGTATTTACCAAGAATGCTTCCACAGGTAATATGAATATCTACCTGAACGGCGCTCTTTGGCACAGTGGAATGGGTAAAACCAAGACTATCACAGGAATCTCAGCAGCGTCTATCGGCAGCGGAATATCGAACAACTACTACGATGGCCGCCTGGACGAGGTAATGGTCTTCAAGACGGAGCTCAGCGCTTCGGATGTTAGCTTGCTCTACAATAGCTACTGATTTTTTTAGTTAAGGTATCGTTTATGGTTTGCGAGGGTCTCCCTGCCTGCGGGCGGGGAGACCTTTTCCGTTTGGAGCAACGACTCCTATCGTGGCGGCAGCATGGCGCCTTGCACCCATTTGCCTTCGATGAGGCTGTCGTTGTGGGAGCTGGGAATTCCGAAGCTTTTCTCCGCGATCAGGGCGGTAAGCATTCGCACGGCAGCCCTGCCGATTTCGTAGGGGCATTGGTCGATTCCAGTGTCAATGACGGTATCGTGAATGCTTGTGGTCGCCAGGCCGATATCTTGAGGAATGCGATAGCCGAGGTTTTGCAGCATGGATAGCGTTTCGCTATTGTCGGTTAGGATGGCGTCGGGGCCGTTTTTTGTAAGCCACTTTTGGAGGGCGTCCTGTTGCTTTTCGAAGGGAGCGGACGGGGGAAAGGCGAGTAAGGGAATTTGTTGGCCCTTGGGCGCCGTTTTTTGGGCCCATTCGTAGCCTGCTCCGAAAAGCCGCAAGGGCCGGTATTCGCAGACGAACCCGATACGGCGATAGCCGAGCTCGCGGGCTTTTTCGTAAGCGAGCACGGTGTTGGAAAACTGCGCGCTGCCGACGGAGTGGATCTTGGGCCTGTTATGGCTTTGGCCAAAGCGCACCAAGGCATAGTCCGACCAGTTGAAGGGTTGCAGCGCCTCGCTTTGCCCGCGCTCGGGCGGCAAGAGCACGCCTCTTATGTTCCGCGTATCCAAGATCTCCTTCAGTCGCTTAGGCGAAACCTCAGCGGTATGGAACGTTTGGAGACGGTATCCGAGTCGCCGGGCTCCTTCCTTGGCTCCTTCCCAGTAGAGGGTGAACTCCTTGTGTTCCTGGATTCGATCGGGATGCCTCCAGGTGTTGATCCATGCCAGTTCGGAGTGGATTGGGTTATCTTGCTTGGTGAAGCGGTAGCGGGAGAGGGAGGCGAGCATGGGATCGGGCGTGTATTGCATCTGCTCCGCTTTCTGTTGGATACGTTTTCGCAAGGATTCGGACACTCCGGAGAGACCGCGCAACGCCTTGGAAACGGTGACATGGGAGACACCCATCTCGTTCGCGATATCGCGCAAGGTTACGCGGGGCGAGCTGGTGGCGGAGGGACGGTTTTCCTGGGTCATGTCAGATTCGTGGCGGGTGATCGGGAAGCGCATTTGGCTGCGAGAGTAACAGGTTAGCCTAACAGAGGCTTGGGTGAAGCCTAATTCGCGTCTTGTGTGATGCTTCGGCGGTTCCATGACGAATCGCCGGCTTTTGAATCCCCCTGGAAAACGAACTCAAACTTGCCCGATGTATAGATCACTTGCCGCGATGGCTTTGTTAGGAATGGTAGCAGTCAGCCCGAACGTTGAAGCGAAGTACCGCCCGCCGGAAGAACCGCATAATCCGACGGCTTCCTTTAACTACTTGGACGAGGCTCCCGCGCCCGAGCAGCCGCTGACGCTCTGGTATCGCAAGCCCGCTACGAATTGGGAAAACGAAGCCCTGCCGGTAGGCAACGGTCGCTTGGCGGCGATGGTGTTTGGCGGGATCAACACGGAGCGTATCCAGTTCAACGAGGAAACGGTATGGGACGGGGAGCCGACTGACTACAATAACCCGGAAGCCCTTGAGGCTTTGCCGGAGGTGCGTCGCTTGCTCTTCGAAGGCAAGAATGCGGAGGCGACGAAGCTTGCCCGCGACAAAATGATGGGCAGTCCCTACCGGATTAAGTCCTACCAGACGCTGGGCGAAATTTTGTTCGATTTTCCGGATACGGATTCGGTGGCGGGCTACCGTCGCGATCTGGATCTGACTACGGCGACAAGTAGCGTTCGCTACACGGTGGACGGGGTTGAGTACAGCCGCGAGGTTTTCGCCAGCGCCCCGGATCAGGCGATCGTGATCCACCTCAAGGCCAATCGACTGGGGAAGGTTAACTTCTCCGTCCAATTCAGCCGCAAGGACGCTACGATAGAGTCTGGGGCGGACCAGCGTTTGATTTTGCGCGGCAAGCTCGGGATCGACTACGAAGCGCAGCTGCTTCCGAGGGTCGTTGGCGGGAGCGTGGTTTCCAAGGACGGCGTGCTTACGGTGAAGGACGCCAACGAAGCGACGCTGATCGTCGTGGCTGCCACCAGCTACAACAGCGCCACGGATATCGGAGGCGACGCCACGGCCCGTTGCGAGAGCTACTTGGAGAAGATTGGCGACAAGCGCTACGAGCAGATGCGAGCCGAGCACATTGCCGATCACCAGAGCTATTTCAATCGCGTGAAGCTCGACCTTGGGACCACGGAAGCGATCGGATTGCCGACTGACGAGCGCTTGGCGTCGGTCAAGGAAGGGGCGAACGATCCGCAGCTGGAGACGCTGTACTTCCAGTTCGGGCGTTACTTGCTGATCGGCAGCTCTCGCCCCGGCGGCCTTCCGGCCAACCTGCAGGGCAAATGGTGCCAGCACTACAAGGCCCCGTGGAACAGCGACTACCATTTCAATATCAACTTCCAGATGAACTACTGGCCGGCTCAGACCTGCAATCTCTCGGAGCTGCACCTGCCGTTTTTCGACTATTTGGAGAGCCTTGTTCCCTTCGGGGAGAAGACGGCCAAGGTGCACTACGGAGCCGACGGCTGGGTGGTGCATCACCTTTCGGACATCTACGGCATGACGGCTCCGGCGGACGGGGTGCATGGCGTATGGCCGATGGGCGCGGCCTGGGCTGTGCGCGATTTGATGGAGTACTATCGATTTGGCGGGGACAAGGAGTTCCTCGAGGAGCGGGCGTATCCACTTATCAAGGGCGCCGCGGAGTTCATGCTCGATTTTCTGGTGGAGGCACCGGAAGGAACGCTAGCGGCGGGCTATCTGGTACCGACGCCGGGGCATTCTCCGGAAAATACGTTTATCAAGGCCGATGGCACGGAGTCGGTGTTTACCTACGCGGCGACCATGGACTTGCAGATCATTCATGACCTCTTCACCAGCGTAGTCGAAGCGAGCGAGATTATCGATCCCAAGGGTAAGTTCGACCGCAGGTTCCGCGAGAAGGTGGAAGACGCCTTGAACCGCCTGCAGCCTCTGCAGATAAGCGAAAAGACAGGCCGCTTGATGGAGTGGGTGGAGGACTACGAGGAAAGGGATCCTCGCCACCGTCACACTTCGCACCTTTATGGTGTGCATCCCGGCCAGCAGATTACCAAGAACGGTACGCCCGAGTTTTTCGAGGCGGCTCGCAAGTCTCTGATCGCTCGCGGCGATTTCGGTACGGGCTGGAGCATGGCTTGGAAGGTGAACTTCTGGGCGCGTTTCCACGATGGCGATCACGCTCACGTGTTGCTGACGAACCTGCTCAAGAAGGGGACTCTGGACAATCTTTTCGATACGCATCCGCCGTTCCAGATCGACGGCAACTTCGGCGGCACGGCGGCGATCGCCGAGATGTTGCTGCAGAGCCACGATGGAGAAGTCCGTTTGCTGCCGGCCCTTCCCAGCGCTTGGCCGGATGGATACGTGCAAGGCTTGCGGGCCCGCGGCGGCTTCGAGGTGGACATTGCCTGGAAGGACGGTGAATTGACCGAAGCCACCATTCGCTCGCTTAGCGGCGAGGCTCTGCAGCTTCGCTATGGGGACGTTCGCAAGGAAGTGGAGCTTGATAAGGGAAGCTCGTTCAATTGGAACGGTAACTAGAGTAAATTTCGTTTCGAGAGTAGGGAATAGCGGCGTGCCCGGCGGTCCCGCCCTACCTGATGCGACTGATCAGAGAAAAAATGCTATAGCTTATTTTTGGTTTGTTTGTAGGTTGTCCCCGTCCTTTTGGACGGGGATTTTTGGGGATTCGTTACGCGGCGCTTTGGAAGAGTATCGAACGGTGAAGGGGCGCCTTGTATTATTCGTTACATGCTACGAATAGCAAAAGGGAGGCAGGCGGAATATGCGGTGCTGTCTATCTATTTACGCGGAGGCGCAGGAAGTAGCTGCTGGCGTAGTCGGGCCATAGGGATTCTGGAATCGAAACCGTTTCGATTTCCGCGCCGGTGCCAGTCCAGACCGTTTGCCAGTCGGGAGCGGCGAGGTCTTCCGTGCCTTCGAGCGTGTAGTTGAGGTCGGGATCCGGAACGCGGTTGAATCGGACTTCAAGTTCCGTGCCCTCAGCGGGACGAGCGACTTCGATGACGGAGCCTTGCGGAGCGTTGGGATCGGATCCGGTGGCGTATTCCAAGAGGTTTAGAATGCCGTCGGAATCCGCGTCGAAATCATCTGCGGCGATTCCCGCGTTTTCGGAGCTTCCGAAGTTCGCGAAGCGCCATTCGTCCAGCCGGGTCCAGGGGCTGCCGATGATTTCCACTTCAGCGAGGTTTAGGCTTCCGCTTCCCCGAAGCTGTATCAAGACAGCGTGTCCGACCACCTCGGGGCTGAGTTCGACCATGGGCGCGGGATGGTTGGCCTGGTAGTTCGTCCAAACCGGTTGGCCGTGCTCGTCGAGTACGCTTACGTCGTAGTTACTGAGGATTTCGGAGCAGCAATCCGTTCGGCCCCAGATGCGGATGTCGGAGATCTTCGATCGGCCATCGAGGTCGATCCTCCACCAGGGCTGGTCCTCGTCCTCGGTCTGCGAGAGGGAACCGTCGCCTAGGGCGCCGCTGGTGCTTTGGTCGGTCGCGAGCGAGGCGATGGACTTGAGGAAGGTCGAGCTCTGGCTGGCGGTGCCGTAGAACGCGAGATTGCTCACTAGGTCCCAGCTTGCTGTCGCGAAGGCGTTGTTGGCTCCGGCGTCCGTGATCGGACCTATCGATTTGCCGCGGTTGTCGGAGGCGTTGTCGTCGAAGACGATCGGATAGCCG
Source organism: Pelagicoccus sp. SDUM812005 (assembly GCF_031127875.1). GTDB lineage: Bacteria > Verrucomicrobiota > Verrucomicrobiia > Opitutales > Opitutaceae > Pelagicoccus. The sequence goes on from NZ_JARXIA010000019.1 coordinate 154,751, forward strand.
CTTAGGTTGTTGATCACGATATTGTTCGCGGCGAGGTTTTCGACATCGTGGTAACTGCTTTCGATGCGCTTGTCGCCGCCGACGTTGATTTGAAGCTCTGGGTCGGGCGATTCCTCCAATCCACGGAAGGTGAGGTTGTGGTAGCTGCCGTAGATGTAGGCGAGATGGCGGCTTCCGTTGTAGTGCTTTCCTTCATACGGAAGAATAGTGATGTCGGCGGTAACGCCTCTATCCGATTCGTAGTCGACTCCGAAGGCGGGGCCGTACTGTGCGTCGGAGCTGCAGTTTTCGATGATGCCGGAACCGATCGCGTAACCGCGTTCGCAGCCGATGGTCGTGCAGCCTGCGACGTATTTCGTTCCCCGCGCGTGGGTGAGGGTTACGCCGGTGCGCATGTTGACGATGGTATTGTTTATGATGGTTGGGTTCGTGGTCCCTCTGCTGTATTCTACGCCGTCGACGATCGTTTCGCCGGCGTTGTAGGCGCGGATGCCGCCTTCGCCGGTGCTCTTCATGTATCCAGGCGGAAGCCTGAATCCCCAGACAGTTTCGAAATCGATGTCGAAGGCGGGCCCTGAGGTTTCCGCTAGCATGTCGTCGGTTGAGCGCATCTCGCCTTCGATGTAGCAACCTTCGATGATGGGATTGTTGGCAGCCTGCATGAACATGGCGTGCCCGTAGGAGCGATGGATGAGGGTGCAGTTCTTCGCATGGTTGGATTCCCCGCGAATAAGGAATGCGCTGTGCTTGAAATGCTTGATGGTGTAGGGGCCGCCTTTCCCGAAGACGTCGCCGTATCCATAAGGATAGGACCCTTTGATCGTCATGTGGAATCCTTCGATACGGTTGTGGGCGCCGTCCATGACGACGTTGACGCAACCGTCTACCGGGAAGTCGTCCACGGTCCCGATGTCGACCATGGTCAGGTTTTTCAGGACATTGTAATTGCCGATGGTTTGAACTTGGTAGACCCCGTTGTTGCCGTAGTCCTGGCGCCAGACGGACGAATCGACCTCAAGCGTCACTCCGGTGAAATCGTAGGTACTGTCGTTGCCAGAGAACTTGAGGAGGATCTTGTGGTTTCGGCCGAGCATCGCCGTCGAATCGCTGTAGAGTCCGTTCAATACGTCCGCTCCGGTGATGCGGTAGGTGCCGGGGGCCAGTTTTACCGTGACATTATTCTTGGATAGGAATGGTTTCAACGCTGCGAGCGAATCGACGGTAATCACGCCTGTGTATTGGCTAACCAGTACGTTGGAGTCAGTGTTCTGAAGATTGTCGCCATCTGTATCCGTAACGGTATGACGCGGGAGACTGAGCGTGACCGCGACGTCGAGACCCGGTGTAACGGTGATGGAATAGCTAGATCCGGAACCGACGAGGTTTGATAGGGTGCCGCCCGTAATGTCGAAATTCTCCAGTGCGAGGCCTGTCACATCTTCGCTAAAGTTGATCTGCACTTGGTAGGCATCGGCGACCGAATCGCTGGCGGTGGTAAGAGTGGGTTGAGGTTGGTCGCTGCTCGGGGCGACGTAGGTGGTCCGAATCGTGTTGGATTCTGGGTTTGGCTCGTTGAAGGCGTCGAGCACGGTCTCCGCTGGGAGGTAGACGAGAACGTCTCCGTTGGCCGTTGGGGTAATGGTGACGGTCCAGTTGGAGCCGGAGCCGTCGAGCTGGGAGACAATTCCGTTTGAGACTGAGAAGTCGCCGAGTTCTAAACCGCTTACTTCTTTGGTGAAGCTGAGGGAAATGTCGAAGCTGCCGGAAACGGAATCGCCAGCGGTGGCGCTTAGGGTTGGGATGGGGCCGGTTTCGAGTTTGCGCAGTTGGTAGGCGTTGAAGTGGGGGCCTGAATCCAGTCCGGAGATGATAATGGTTTGAGAAGTGGCGTCGGCTTTGAAGGTACCGATCACGTATTGGTCGTTAACCGCGCCGCTTAAGTTGCCGTTGCCGTCTCCAAACTGCATGCGGCGATGGTTTTGCGGCCCGCGTTGGTCGAGGTACCAAAGTTGAACGAGGTAGGATTTTCCGATCTCCAGAGACCCCGCGCCGACTTGGAAGCTGGTTTCGCTGCCGTAGTCGAGCGAGTTGAGGAGTTGGTTGTATCCAAAATCTCCAGTGTCGTCGAAATAGAAGGGTATCGACGCGTCGCCGCTGAGGAGGGAGGTAATCGGCTCGAAGGGAACTCCGTTTATAGTTGAGCTGAAGCTGGCATCCGTTCCGCAGGCGTTGAAGGCTTCGACTAGGTCGCCTTCGGTAGACACATCGCTCGCGGAGCTAATGTTTTGGACGTTTTGCCAGGTTATGGTTGCGGCTTCGAACGGCGCGGAGCTAGACAGCAAAGCGCAGCCCGTGAGAATGGCACGGATCGTTTTCATGGGTAGGGGCGAGGCAACTACAAAAGAGTTGCTCCGCCTCTGGCCCAAACGAAACGCTGTTTACACTGTCTAGCAGCTCACGGAGCTTTCGAGTTTATCGCATTGGTCCTTGCCGACGCAGTCGGATCATCGCCGCGAAGCGGATCTAGCGACGATAGGAGCGATGCTTCTTTCTGATTCGTTTGAAGGTGACCTCGTCCTTTCAGGCTGACTTTATTTTGCGGGCAGCAAGGGTTGCCGCGTATTTTAGTGACCGAGAGGAACTATCTTCTCATCGTGGATCAGGTCAGGTTGCTGTGTAAAAAGCAGTGGACGCATTCATATAGAATGCGTCCAGTTTACAGTCTTTGAGCTGGTTTTTAAGACATGCTGGTTTTACCAGGATATTTCTGCATACGCGTAGCCCCAGCCGTAAACTTCAACATTCATCGTGTATGTTCCTCCGGGGCCCCAGTTGGTATCGCTATCCTCATTGTACTCGTTAAGACCGTTGCCATTATCCCAGTCATAATCAGGGTCGTAATCCTCTGTATTTGCCGCATCTGCCCATGCTGAGGCATATCCGTTTGGTCCTTCAATATCTGCATAGGCATAAGCGTCTTCGACACTCACTGCTGCAAACATCTCCACTGTTGCTCCCTGCGGAACTTGAACAACCAATGAATTGCTTTCGTAACTATAGGCTTCTATTGACTCGAATCCGGCGTAGGCACCTGCAACCATTAGGAATGAGGCGATGAATCCGGTGATGAGGTTCTTTTTTAGGGTTTTATACATGATTTATATTGGTTTCCTGGTGTTTATGTATGTGTTTTTGTTTTTACTGATTATCAGTAGTGAGATTTATAGAAACTTTGTATTTTTCTGAAATTTGTTCAAGAGTGGATCTGATCTCTTTTTTCTCTGATTCTTTTCTGAATGCAGTGCGGACCTCTTTAATTACGGATTCGAATTTTGGATAGAATATACCGCTTTTATCAAGAATAAAACAGTAATTGAAGTTTCCGTCTGCGTTTATTGTGGCTCTCGTGAGGTTTCCTGTATTGGCAGAAAAAAGGCCGAGATCTCGGTGTTTCGAAAAATTATTATCTGTAATTTGGATATTCCGTTCCAGTACTTGGGATGCGTCTTGTAGTTGGTTGTATTGGGGAGTTTGAAGATTTTCTTTTTTGTGTGAGCGCAGGTAGTGCAACAAGAATTGTCTAGCTTCGTTTTTGTTCTTCGATTCCGAAATGAGGAATTTAATAGTTTTAGGGGCTGTGAAGTTTGTACGGTTAGCCTCGAAGAAGGTTTTTAGTTTATCTTCGGATGTGGATATTCTTGGGTGTATTTCGAGTTCAAGGTATTTGTTGTATATCGTGTTGTTCTTGAAGTTTTCCCGTTCTTCAGAGAAATGCCAGGATTGATCAAGTTTTAGTGACAGTGAGAGCTTTTTTCTTTTTTCTTGAATGATGAAGGAGTCTATCTCGGATGATATGTTTTTTACGGTGTTTAAGGGTTTTTTAATTACGGAACGGTTATAATGATTTAAGAATGATTCTGCTTTTACTTTTATCTGAAAGCCGTCTTCATAGTATTCAAATAACGCTTTGCTCAGTCCTTTTGATTGGTGTTCGAATTGGGGTGTAGGATGTGAATTGGCGAGCAGTTCTCGGATGGCTGCGATGTTTTCTGTTTTTTTTGAGTCGGTTAATATTTTTTTTCCGTCTTCAATTATTAATTGGCGGATTTTTTTGGGGTCTTGATTTGCTTCGTCGTCGAACTTCGCAAAGAGCCATTTCGCATAGGGACCGTTCGGGGAGTTTGTTAGCATGTGGTTTGTTAGGATCTCTGTGCTTCTAATCACGTCATGGGCTTTGTCGTAACCTTGTGATTTGGCTTCGCACACTAACAGCAACTTGTTAATCCATTCGGCTCTCCAGCTTTCCTCTTCGTCTTCACTTATCTCATGACGAGGCTTTTTCTTGAATGATCGATTTAATTCTCTTTCGTATATGTAATTGGAGATCTGGATATCACCAATTTGCATTTTGATTTGTTGTTCCTGTTTAGTGGGGTTGGCGAGTTCTCCTGCTGTGAGTGTCTGGATGAATAAAAATATGTTGATTGCGAGGCAGGTGAAGGGAGTGAAGCGAACCGTGATCATTTTATATTTTTAAAAAGCCCTAGCCTGAATAATTCACGGCAGTCGTTTTGAAAGAGAGCATCCCTGGCTGCTTCTTCGTTTCGACGCTTCGAGCTGATTTCGAGCGTTTTTG
>NZ_JARXIA010000001.1 GCF_031127875.1 Pelagicoccus sp. SDUM812005
AGCGGTCCTGGGCCTCCTCGCTTTCGGCTTTGGGGGAGAAGGCGAATCGCTTCTGCTCTGCGCAAGTTGAACATAACGTTGTGTTTGTTTTGCGCAGGTGGGGGGCGACTTGGCTCTGGATGGGTAGGGTCCGACCGCCGGGCGGACCGGGGTGCGGGATCTGTCGTCCGCGGCTCGCCGGGCCGTCGAGCCCTACCGGGGAATCGGGTAGCTGCAGTTGAGGTTGTTAGCACCGCTCTTCTCCCTCGCAGCTGTGTTCGAATTCGATGGTGACCCGACTCGCGGGACGATGGGATGAACTTACTAGCGCCGGTGGTCTACGCGAGACGTTGAGAGGAAGGTTTGCGTGCTTGGCAAAACGGTCCTGGGCCTCCTCGTTTTCGGCTTTGGGGGAGAAGGCGAATCGTTTCTGTTCTGCGCAAGTTAAACATAACGTTGTGTTTGTTTTGCGCAGGGGGCGACTTGGCTTTGGATGGGTAGGGTCCGACCGCCGGGCGGACTGGGTTGCGGGATCTGCCGTCTGCGGCTCGCCGGGCCGTCGAGCCCTACCAGCGAAATTGGGTAGCTGCAGTTGTGTTTGCTGGCTCGGCTCTTCTGGCTAGCGGGTTTGTTTGGAATCGATTGTGATGCGAGCGGGTGTGGGGGACGGAATGTGCTTACGAGTGCAGAAGGGCCGCCCAAGGCTTTTCGGCTAGGTCCAGGTGAGGTCGGTTTTGCTGAAGGGCATGCTGCGGATGCGTTTGCCGGTGGCTGCGTAGATGGCGTTGGCGATGGCGGGGGCGGCTGGAGGGAAGGCGGGCTCGCCAAGGCCGGTAGGGGGATTGTCGCTTTGGTCGAAGTGGACTTCGATCTGGGGCGACTGGGCGATGCGGAGCATGGGGTTGTCGTCGAAGTTGGTCTGGCGTACGCGCCCGCCTTCGATGGTCACCTCTTGTTGCCAGGCGGCGCTGAGGGCGTCGATGAGGGAGCCTTGCACTTGGTTTTCGGCGCCGGAGAGGTTGACGATGGGGCCGACGTCGACGCCGGCGACGAGCTTGTCGACGCTCAGGGAGCCATTAGGGGCGACGGTGACTTCGGCTACCACGGCCACGTAGCCGCGGTGGCTGAAGTGGAAGGCGATGCCTTGGCCGCGCCCTTTGGGAAGCTTTTTGCCCCAGCTCGCTTTCTCGGCGGCGAGTTGGAGGACGTTTTTCATGCGTCCGGAGTCGTAGTCGGGGCCGCGTTTGCCGGCGGGCGCAACTTGGCGGTCGGGACCGAGCAGCTCGAGGCGGAATTGCAGGGGATCGCGTTGGGCCTGGTGGGCGAGCTCGTCGATGAAGCCTTGGGTGGCGAAGGCGATGGCGCAGCTGCCGGGGGCCCGCCACCAGCCCATGGGGACGTTGGTAGAGAGAATCGTTTGGCTTAGGCGGGCGTTTTCCACGAAGCGGATGGGAAACTCGTCGCTGGAGATGCCAGCGCCGCGACCGGTTTTTTCGGTGGAGTCGAGGCCGAAGGTGACGAAGTGGTCGGACCAGGCGGATATCTTTCCTTGGGCGTCGACCGCGCCTTTGAAGTGGTGCCAGCCGGCGGCGCGATAGTAGTCGTGCTGCATGTCTTGCTCGCGGGTCCAGGTGACTTTGACGGGGGTGCCTTCGAGCTTGTGGGCGATGGCGGCGGCTTCGCAGATGAAGTCGGACATGAGGCGGCGGCCGAATCCTCCGCCGATGCGCGTGATGTCGATCTTGACCTTGTCGTCCTCGAGCTGGAAGAGCTCTTTGACGAGTCCGTGGCCGTTGATGGCGTTTTGGGTGGGGCTCCAGATTTGCATGACGCCGTCTTGATAGAGGGCGGTGGTGTTCTGGGGCTCGAGGTTGGTGTGGGAGAGGAAGGGGTATTCGTAGGTGGCTTCTAGAACTTGCTCGGCGGAGGCGAGGGCGCCTTCCACGTCGCCGTCGGAGCGGAGCTCCTGGCCGGGCTCGCGGGCGAGCTGGCTGGCTTGTTCTTGGTAGAGCAAGGAGTTGTGCTGGGAGGCGTTGTCGTCTTGCCAGAGCACTTGCAGGCTCTGCTGCGCTTTGAAGGTGGTCCAGGTGTCGCGGGCGACGATGGCGACGCCGGGTCGGAGGCCGAAAGCGTCGTCGGTCCCTTCCACGATGAAGGCATCGACGATGCCGCTCATTCGTTTGATCGTATCCAGATTTGCGCTACGGGGCTTGCCTCCGAATACGGGGCAGCGGACGAAACAGGCGTGGAGCAGCCCCTCGCGTTGCTGGTCGATGCCGAAGAGGGGCTGGCCGGTGACGATGGCTCGGTTGTCGACGCCGGTGATGCGGCGTCCGAGCAGCTTGAAGGTTTTGGGATCCTTGAGGGTGACGGAATCGGGATCGGGGACTTCCAGTTGGGCGGCGATGTCGACGAGGTCCTTGTAGGCCAGCTTCTTCTGGGAGGCGCTGTGCTTGACGTAGCCTTGATCGGCTTGGCATTGGGCGACGGGTACGCCCCACTTTTGGGCGGCCGCTTGTTCGAGTAGGGTGCGGCCGACGGCTCCGACTTTGCGGAAGTCCATGTAGTGGCCGGGGGTGGCTCCGCTGCCTCCGGCTCCTTGCCAGCCTTTGAGGCCGAGCACCAGGCCGGCCTGCTCGACGGTGACGTTCTGCCAGGGGACCTCGAGCTCTTCGGCGATGATCATGGGGAGGGAGGTCTTGATGCCCTGGCCGATTTCGGGGTTCTTGGAGATGATGGTTACCAGTCCGTCGCTGGCGATTTTGATGTAGAAATTGGGGGCGAAGATGCTGGAGCCTTTGGTGGCGGCTGCGGCTTTGGTGGACGGAAAGAGGGCGCTGAGGAGGAGGCCTCCGCCGGCGATGGCGCTGGCTTTGACGAAGTCGCGTCGGGCGATGGCGGCGGGGTGGCGGGTGTCGGTGGGGGAAAGGTTCATGGGGAGAGTGGGTGCAGTGGGTTGGGGAATCAGGCTTTGGCGGCGGTGTGGATGGCTTGCCGGATGCGGGTGTAGGTGGCGCAGCGGCAGAGGTTGCCGGACATGGCGGCGTCGATGTCCGAGTCGCTGGGCTTGCTGTTGCTGGCGAGCAGGGCGGTCGCGGTCATGATTTGGCCGGCTTGGCAGTAGCCGCACTGGGGGACGTCGTGCTCGATCCAGGCTTCCTGCAGCGGAGTGAGTTTTTCGTTTCGGGCGAGTCCCTCGATAGTGGTGATCTTTCCGGAGGCGGCGGCGCCGACGGGTAGCTGGCAGGAACGCACGGCGGCGCCGTTCAGGTGGACGGTACAGGCTCCGCAAAGGCCTTTTCCGCAGCCGTATTTCGTTCCGACGAGACCGAGGTGGTCGCGTAGGACCCAAAGGAGCGGGGTGTCGTCGGAGACGTCGACGGTGCGGTTTTGTCCGTTGATGTGGAGGGTGTGTTGGCTCATGGGGAAGGCGATTGGGGTTGAGAGAAAGCTGATGGCTTCGTGGGTACGCTTCAACTACGCTTAGCTGCCTTTTCTGATTTTGCAGTATCGGAATTGATTTTTGGTTTGGGTTTTAGGGGTCAAAGGGGAGGGGCGGCGGCTGTTTGCATGGGACGCGACAGAGGCCGTCTCGGATGTGAGACGGCCTCTGTGGTGTAACTGACTTGTTCTTAGTGCCCTATGGCTTGAAGTTTACGGGGAGACGGACGAGGGTGCGGACGTCCTTACCGCCTTTGCGGCCGGGTTGCCACTTGGACTTGAGCACGGCCTCGAGAGCGGCTTGCTCGAATTCGCGATGGCTCGACTTGACGATGCGGGGGCGAAGAACGCGGCCGTTTTCGTCGATGACGAATTCGACGGTTACTTGACCCGCAGTCTTGGAGTGCTGCATGGAGTAGGGGTAGAGCGGCTTGGTCGCGACCAGGGCCCGCGGTTGCTGGTCCAGCTCGCTGGGGAGGAAGTTGACGATGCCGGTCGCCCTGTCGTCGAGAAAGGTCCGGCCGGAATCGACGGCGACGCCTACCCCGTTGTCGCTGGGGTCGAGCAGCAGGGCCATTTGGTCGAGAGTGATGGGAGGCGGAGGTACCTCGAGCTCTTCCACTTTGAGGGGGGGCTTTTCGACGATCGGTTCAGGAGGTTCTACGATAAGAGGATCGGGGAGGTCGATGGGAACGTCTGGCGCGGGGACGAGCTCTACCTTTTTGAAGGGGTTCGGGATCTCCATCAGGATGGGAAGGAGGGCGAAGATGGCGGTGACGCCGAGGGCTCCGAGAGCGAGGGCCTTGAGGTTGGATGCGAGGGGGATGCGTACTTGGGTGTATATGTGACTCATGCTTTTTCCTGGGGTTGAGGTGATTGTCGAGTTGTGTACTACGAATGTAGGAATAAATGCGGAAAAGTAAAGACTACGGATGTAGGATTTGGGTCGAATTCCTGGAAAAAGCGGATCTCGGGGCGGGCTTGGGATCTCGGCACCTGCAGTTTTGGCGGGCCGGTGAGTTGGGAAGGGGGCGACGGACGCACAAAAAAAGCGATCGCTGGGAAGCGATCGCTTTTCGTGAAAGTGTTTGTTCGAGTTCTAGGGGGAGAAGTCGATAGGGATGCGAACCTTACAGGCAACCGGCTTGCCGTCTTTGGCGGCAGGGTTCCAGGTGGAGCGTTGCACGCACTGGATGGCGGGTTCTTCGAACTCGCGGTGGGTGGACTTAGTGGCGCGGACGCGGTGTACCTTGCCTTCGGCGTCGAGGACGAACTCTACGATGACGCGACCCTTGGTCTTGGATTGCTGCATGGAGTAGGGGTAGAGCGGCGTGGACATGACCAAGGCGCTAGGCTTCTTGTCAACGTCGGCGAGGGAGAAGATCTGCATGCCGGCCAGCGCGTCGATGCCGGTATTGAAGTCGCCGAATCCGAAGTCGCCGACGGCGTCGCCGGAACCAGGATTGAGGGCCATTTCCAGCTGAGCGAGGGTCATGGGCGGAGGTGGCTCTTCCATCTCGGGCTCGTCGATCTCCTTTTCCTCTTCGGGGGGAGGCGGTTCTTCCTCGGGGGGAGGAGGCGGAGGCTGGACGGAGGCGTCTTCGGTGGCGACTTGCACGCCAGGGTTGGCGAACTTGCCGAGGTACTGCATGAAGGGGAGTACGGCGAAGACGGCTACGGTGAAAAGGACAGCCAAGGCGCCATTGGAGAAGGCGTTTCCTTGCTGGTTCGAAGGTGTGTAATTAGAGCTCATTGCGTCTTAAGGTTCGTGTTTCGTTTAGCTTGAGGCGCTTAGGCTTTGTTGGAGAGTCCGGCGAAGTGCTGGAGCGAGATGCTCTCGAGGCGGACGAGGAAGCTTTCGTAGTCGAGAACCTTTTGCTTGAGGAAGTAGACGAAGATGTAGCCGGGGATGGCGAGGCAGAGGCCCATCTGGGTGGTGATGAGGGCGACCTGGATACCGCCGGCCACGATGGAGGTGGTGCTTTCCGATCCGCCGAGGGCGATACCGTAGAAGGTGGTCAACATGCCGAGTACGGTACCGAGAAGTCCGAGCAGCGGGGCGGTGTTGATCATGATCTGCAGGAAGGTGATGTTCTGCTGGAGGCGTGGGATCTCGGCGGTGCGGATTTCCGAGAAGCGGTCCTGGATGTCTTCGACGGAAGAAACGCCGTCCTGGGAGTAGCGGATGATTTCGCCCACGGTGCCTTGCGCCTTGGAGCTGTCGCGTACCCACTCTTCGCAGGTGGCGATGGAGGTCTTCTTGTGGTTTCCTCGGAAGAAGAAGAGCAGCAGTCGCGCTCCGACGTAGAAAGCGACGAGCCCTAGCAAGAAGAGCGGAATCATGATCCAGCCGCCTGAAACGATGATGTTCCAAGCGTCAATTAGCGTAGCTGCGAATGAAGTGTCCATTGAGGTATCTAAAATTGACGTAAGGGGCGAGTCGGCTCCGCTCCGTTGCGAGCTCGATGGGATCGGGCTTGGGTGGGTGGGGAGTGGGGAACTTCGCTACTTTTCGGGTGTTGGTTGAAATGGTGTTGTGAAAATGAGTCAAGCGTATCCCTGAACTTTGATCTGAGGGTGGGCGAACGCTTACGGCAAGGGGGTGTAGGGGGTCCGAGACGTGTGACAGGAAGCGTCGAAATCTGTTTCCTACATTTGTACGTCAAAGCATTTTCAGATAAAAATCAAGGCTCAGTATGCGCAGGGGCGAACTTCTGCGCGGAGAGCAGGCGCCGGAAGGATGTTTCGGGCGTGGGAAGAAAGGGGGAATTGCGGAGCTTCCCGAGCTCCGGCAGCTTCCTGAAGAGGGGAGCGGGCTAGAATTCGTCGGAGGAGCCGGACTCGATCTCGCCGAGGAGCTTCAAGGTCCGTTCGAAGAAAAAAGGACTTTCCAGGGAATCGCTGGCGAGGATTTCCGAAATTTCGAGGCGGCGCTGGTAGCTGACTTCGTTGGACCGGCGGTCGGGCAGGAGGACTCCGCCTTCGAAGGTGGCTCCCGCGTAGTAGCCTTCGTTGACGGTGTAGGCGAAGATGTCGGCGACGTCGCTCATATTGGACTCGTAGTTCGCGCCGGTGGGGCCGCGGGTCACGGTGGCGTCGACGCCGATCTTGAATTTAGCCTTGTTGAGCATCTTGAGCCCGTCGTCGTTCATAATGATAAGGACGACGTTGAGCTTTTGGGCGCCGAGCTGCAGGCCGCCGCTGATCTCGCCGGTCTTGATCCAGGCCGGGGGGCTCCAGCTGCCGTCTGGCGTGCGGCGCAGGGCGACGCCGAATCCGCCTTTCGCTCCGAAGATGACGCCGGCTTCGTATTGCTTCAGGATGATGAGTCCCTTGGCCTTTTGCATGACCGCTGGCGGAATCATGGAGGTCTCCTTGGACTGGATGTCGACGAGGGAGTTGGCCAGCTTTTCGCTGCGGCGCACGAGGCGGCTGGTATCCTTGTCCAGCTCTTCTTCGGCCTGGAGCAAACAGCCGAGGAGCAGGGCGGCGAGGAGCAGGTAAAGGTTACGAAGTGCGTGGCGTGGAGTCATTAGGTGGTGGGATATCGGCAGGCAGAGGCTGCCGCTTTACTTAGTCTGCTACTTGGATTCGCCCCGCAAGCTTTGTTTGGGAGCTGCGGGTGGGGGCGGCAGCTTGGGGGAGCGGCGCCGTCCTGTTTTTTATGCCGCCGAGCGGAGACGGGAAAACCCGCCTCGCAGGCGCGGGACGGGTTCTCGAGTGGGGTAGGGAATGGAAAGGGGCTTAGCTGGGCATCGTGTAGGCGGCGGGCTTGCTTTGCCCAGGCAGTTCGATGATGCCGATCTCGAAGGCGCAGCGGGTGAGCTCCACGGCGCTGCGGGCGTCGAGCTTCTTCATGAGGTTGGCGCGGTGGGCCTCGATGGTCTTGACGCTCACTTCCAGCATTTCGGCGATTTGCTTGGTGCTGAAGCCCTCCGCTACGGCTTGAAGGACTTCGCGCTCGCGGTTGGAGAGGCGATTCTTCTTCTTGGAGACGGAGCTGCCTACGAGGTGGGACTCGCGCAGGAGGCTGGCGCAGACGGGGCAGAGGTAGCCGCTGCCGCTCTTGATTTCGCGCAGGCCTTCCTTGAGCTTGGAGGCGGCGGAGGATTTGGAGACGATGCCGTGGCAGCCGAGCTCCAGGAGCTCGCGGATGGAGTCGGGAGCGAAATGCGAGGAGATCGCGATGAAGCGCGTGTTGGGGTGCTTCGGGCCGTATTGGCGGAGGATTTCGATGCCGTTGAGTCCGGGAAGGTACATCTCGAACATGACGATGTCGGGCTTTTCCTCTTCGCATAGGGCGAGGCCTTGGCGGCCTTCGCTTGCTTCGCCTACGACCATGATGCCGGGGACAGTGGTTGCTAGGGATGAAAGGAGGTCTCTCAGCAGGAGCTGATCCTCCAAAACGACCATGCGACTTGTCTGGTTGGTTGGTTGAGTCATGGTAGTGAGGGTTGGTTGGTTTGACAGGTTCGCTCCAATTGCGGAATGGCGACGTCTTGCGACCCGCCAGGTAGGCTAGTATTCCGTGCTGCAGACTCAGTGACAGCCCCGAGGGGTATCCGCCATTCAGTTTGCGGGTAATTGAGGCTTTGCGCTAAGGTAACGCTGCTTGGATCCCAAGAATTGTCAAAGGGCTTTAACATTTTTTTTAAAAATGGAGAATTTGCGAGTCTTTTGCTAAAAATGCGGGCCGGGTCGAAAATTGCGGATTTTCCGGCAAGATTGTGGTTTCCCTTTTTCGAATGAGTGAACCCACACGCAAGGACTCGGCGGGCCCGCTGCCTGAACTTCCCGCAGATTGGCGATTGTTGTTGATCGACAAGGGGATGAAGCTGCTTGCATTTGCTGGTTTGCCGGGGCTGGCGGGCGCGAAGCCGGCGCGTGGCTTGGATCTGGCGGACTATTTGGCGGATGAAGGCTTGGACTTGGCGGAGGTGGGCGAGCTGCTGGTTTGCCTGGAGGACATGCCGGCGGACTGCGAGTTGCGTCTGCGTTTGGGGAATCCCAGCTTGAGCGTGGTCGCTCGAGGTTTTGCGGATTCCAACGGGGTGAGCTGCGTGGTGCTGCGTCCGCGGGCGGACGAGGAAGCGGAGCGCGCCTTGCCGGCGGCGTGGGCGTGGGCTTCCTGGACGATCCGTTCCTTGGGTCTTAGAGTGGGCAATCCGGCGGAGGCACCGGTTCATATTTTAGTGGTAGACCAGAATCCGGAGGTGGTGGCCTACTGCCGCACGCTGTCGCGCAAGTTGGGCTGCCGCTCGACGGGAGCCGGGTCCGGAGGCGAGGCCTTGGCTCGGATCAAGGCTCGCGCTTACGATTTGGTCATCGTGGACAGCATGATTCCAGGCATGGGGGCGAGCGCCTTGGCCTCCATCATCAGCGAGCGCAGCAAGAAGGACTGGGGGCGGTCGCCGTTGTGGGCGGTAATGTCGCCCCACGAGCGCTTCGAGAGCGACGCCTCGGCCCACGTTCTGGAGAAGCCGCTGGCCATGAGCGACTTGAAGGGGGCGGTCAAGCTGGCCCGGGATTTTCGCATCCAAGCTTTGGCGGCCACCCAGGAAGGCGAGGAGCTGGCGGTTCTGAACCTGGACATTTGGCAGGAGGACCAGGCGTTGTTGAAGCGTTTGACGAAAGCCTTGGTGGCGCAGGGCATGGAGTTGAGGCTGCGTCTGAGCGAAAATCCGAGCTATCCCGATAGCGTCGATTTCATGAAGGACCTCACTTCGCTCAAGAACGGCTGCGATATCTTGCATGCGTACCGTTTGGCGGAGGCCTGCAAGGACTTGCTGGATGTGAGCCAAGATGCCCAGTCGCGGCGCATGTTGGCTCGGCTGGACCGTTTACTTGTCGAGATTGAGGGATTTCGTCTATACGCGGCTGGGCGAGGTCTCCTACGTGATTAAGATTGATTTTCAGCAGGCTTGATTTGATCCGCTAAAATAGGCCGCCGAGCGGTTTATTTAAGTTGATTTGGCGGGGGGCAGTCGTATCCAAGAGAACCTTATGGCAAAATCTTCTTCTTCAAAACCAGCCAACGCGGCTTTCATGAAACCTGTTACTCCTGATGCTGCTCTTGCTGCAGTTGTCGGTGCTGACCCACTTCCACGTACCGAGCTCACCAAGAAGCTTTGGGATTACATCAAGTCTAACAATCTCCAGAACCCAGAAAACAAGCGCGAAATCATCGCTGACGCAGCCCTCAAGAAGGTCTTCGACGGACGCGACAAGGTTACGATGTTCGAAATGACCAAGCTTGTTTCTGGCCACGTAGTTAAGTAAGACACCCCCCCTACAAATTTTCAGGAGAAGCCCGCAGCCTAATGGTTGCGGGCTTTTTCGTGGCGGCAGGGACTGGCTTGCGGGATCTGTCGGCTGTGGGGCACCGGGCCGTCGAGCCCCACCACCGCGCGCTCGCCACATTAATTAAAAGAGGCCGAGTTGGTTTTTGTCGGTCTCGACCTTGATCTTCTTGCGAGGCTTCGCCACGGGGACGGGCGTGGGGCTGGAAACGGTGACGCTGGAGTCGTCGGACTCGAGCTTTTCCAGGATCTCCTTGGCGCGGTCGATGACGGGTGTGGGGAGGCCGGCGAGGCGGGCTACTTGAATCCCGTAGGATCGGTCGGCGGCGCCTTTGACGACTTGGCGGACGAAGACGATGTCGTCGTTCCACTCCTTGACGGCGACGCTGTAGTTTTCGAGGCGGCCGAGGTGCTTGTCGAGCTGGGTGAGCTCTTGGTAGTGGGTGGCGAAAAGGGTTTTGGGACCGGTTTGGGGATCGCGGTGAAGGTGCTCGATGACGGACCAGGCGATGGAGAGGCCGTCGTAGGTGGAGGTGCCGCGCCCGATCTCGTCGAGGATGATGAGGGAGTTTTCGGTGGCGTTGTTGAGGATGTTGGCGGTCTCGTTCATCTCGACCATGAAGGTGGAGTTGCCGCGGGCAAGGTCGTCGCTGGCTCCGACGCGGGAAAAGATGCGGTCGACGAGGCCGATCTTGGCGGAGGTGGCCGGCACCCAGCAGCCGACTTGGGCCATGAGGGTGATGAGGGCGACCTGGCGGATAAAGGTCGACTTACCGGCCATGTTGGGACCGGTGATAAGGTGTATTTGGTTTTCGGATGCGGAGATGCCGATGTCGTTGGGAACGAAGGCGTGGCTGCCGGCGAGGCCTTGGGTGTCCTTGCGGAGCATTTGTTCGACGACGGGGTGGCGGCCTTGGTTGATTTCGAGCAGGTCGCTGTCGTTGAGCTCTGGCTTGCAGTAGTCCCAGCGGCGAGCGATTTCGGCCCAGCCGCAGAAAACGTCGAGCTCGGCGAGAGCTTCGGCGGTTTGGGTGAGGGCGGCGCTTTCTTCGAGCACGGCTTCGATGAGGCCGAGGAAGAGCTCCTCTTCGCGACGCTTGGAATTCTCTTCGGCGTGGAAGATTTCCTTTTCCTTGGCCTTGAGGTCTTCGGTGATGAAGCGTTCGGCGTTTACGGTGGTCTGCTTGCGTATGTAGTTTTCGGGTACGAGGGAGAGGTTGGACTTGGTGACTTCGATGAAGTAGCCGAAGGCCCCGTTGTACTTGACCTTGAGGTTCTTGATGCCGGTGCGGGCTCGCTCGTCCGCTTCGAGGTCGGCCAGCCAGACTTTGTTGTCGGTGGTCAGGGAGAGCATGCGGTCCAGCTCGGGGTCGTAGCCGGTGGCGATGTAGCCGCCGTCGTCGAGCTTGCTGGGGAGCTCTTCCTTGAGGGCGCGGTCGAGCAGTTCGGCGAGGGCGGGGAGCTCGTGGAGGCGGTTGGTCAGGTCGTCGAGCGGGGATGCGGCGGGGGAGTCCGGCGAGGTGGAGGACGCGACCTCTTGGATGTTGGCCTTGAGTTCGGGAATTTGCAGCAGGGTGTCGCGCACGCCGCCGAGCTCGCGCGGATTGCGGAGGCGGTTTTGCATGCGCGAGAGGATGCGCTTGATGTCGCGGACGGACTTGAGGGTGCTTTGCAACTCGGCGGCGGCCATAGGGTTGCGGTAGAATTGCTCGACGGAGTCGAGGCGGCGTTGCAGCTCGGGAATGTCTCTTTCGGGAGCGATGAGCCATTGCTCGAGGAGGCGGGCTCCGGCGGCGGTTTTGCAGCCGTTGATAGCTTCGATGAGGGAGCCTTCGCGCAGGCCGCGAGTAGACTTGAAGATCTCCAAGTTGCGCAGGGTGGCGGGGTCTATGAGGAGGGATGCCTTGGCGCTGTATTCACGGATGGAGGACAGGTTCTTTGGCTCGGAGCGGAGGGTTTCGCGAGCGTAGTGGAGCAGGGCGCCGGCGCAGCCGAGGGCGTCGTGGGTCTTTTCGATGCCGAATCCTTCGAGGTTGATGACGCCCAGCGTTTCCATGACGGCTTGGGCCCCGGAGTCGCAGTCGAACTGGAAGCCCGGTTGCTCGGAGGTGGAACGGGAGTTGGCGAAGTGTATCAGCTCCTCGAATACCGGATTGTTGTGCGACTGCTTTTGCCAAGACTCTTGGGTGCCTTCCATGAGGAGGAGTTCGGCGGGGTCGATGGAGACGAGCACCGGCAGGAGGTCGTCCGGCTTGCTGTCGTGGGCGATGCGGAATTCGCCGGTGGAGAGATCGATCCAAGCGAGGGAGAAGCCGGACTTGTCGTACTCGATGGCGGCCAGGTAGTGGTTGCGTTGGGAGTCGAGCTGGTTGTCCTCGATGGTCGTACCCGGAGTGAGGATACGGGTAAGGGCGCGCTTGACGAGCTTGCCCGCTTGGGGCGTTTCCACTTGCTCGCAGATGGCGACCTTCATGTTGGCGGCGAGGACTTTTCCGATGTACTGCTCGGCGGCGTGGAAGGGGATGCCGGCCATCTTGTAGTCGCTGCGCTTGGTGAGGGTGATGCCGAGGACCTGGGCGCCGATTTCGGCGTCTTCGTGGAACATCTCGTAGAAGTCGCCCAAGCGGAACAGCAGCAGCGTATTGGCCGGGAGGGTCTTGCGAACCTCGTAGTACTGCTGCATCATGGGGGTCATCTTCTTTTCGCGAGGCATGGGAAGGAAAGTGGTGAGTCGTGAGTGGTGAAAAGGGATCGGGCGGCGGCGCGGCAAATAGGACTGCGGCCGCTACCGGTTTGGCAAGGCAGGGAAATTTGGGGGCGGCTTGGGCGAGGTAAAGGGAGAAATTGGGAATCGGCGCTTTGGGGCTGGATTTCCGAGGGACGGAATTGGGGAAGCGATCCAGGCGGGGCGTGGCGAGCACGATTGCAGCTTGCGAAGGGAAGCGTGCATTGCGCAGGGAGAAAGGGGACGCTTCTCCGGGGAGCGGGGCTTGGTACGGTCAATGCATAGGTTTCGTTTATGAATATAGAAGAGAGAAAAAATGAGTCACGGGCTGCGAAGCCTTCGCCGCGTTTCAACCAGGAGCTGGACCCGGACAATGCCACGAGTCCGCAAAGCTTTTCCGAGCGCGAGCAGGAGGGAAAGGAGAAGTTCTATCCGGAGAAGCAAGGGGAGGCGTATCCAGCGAGCTCGTCCGAGGGAAAGGAGCGAGACGAAAAGAAACCGAAACGTCCTGCGGAGAAGCCACTGGACGATGAGGAAAAGATCGACGAGGCGCTGGAAGAATCCTTTCCCGCTAGCGATCCGCCGTCCACCTCCGACCCGAGCCGCCGCTAGGCGGGGCCGTGTGCAGTCTTTTTGCGGGTCCGTCTCGGTTTGCGCTTTTCTTTGGGCCTGAAATTACGCGAGTTGATTGAAGGAAAAATCAGTCTGCTGGTTAGGCAATCGATGCAGTTGATACTCCGTTGCTCTCGCATCCATGAAAAGACTCTTCCCGCTGCGGCCTCTTTGGCGCGGTTCGCACCTTATTTGTTGTCTCGCAGTTTCGGCAAGGGCCGAGGTGACGGATTGGCCTAAGGCCATCGATGCTTTGCACGCGTCGCTGCCTGGATTCTTCGGGATTCAGACGCTTCCGACGAAGCCGTTAGCGGTGAAGCGAGCCATCGCGGAGTGGGAGCCGCTTGAGGCTTTAGCGGTGTGTCTGCCGATCAAGGAGAGCATGGACCATCCTCGCATATTGGCGTACTACTCGAATCTTATTGGCGTTGCCAGCGGTTACGTCGACGTGGTGGTGCTGCATCGCCCTCAGGACGAGAGGTATGTCGATTTGTTTTCCGAGCGTTTGCGGAAGATGGAAGGCGTTCCGGCGCAGCTGGAGCGGGTACGGTTTTTGCAGGTGCAGACGGGTGACTTTTGGGCTCGAGACTTTGGGCCGCTTTTCGCTCTGGGCGAGGATGGACGGCTTTTGTTGCTCGACAATTCGGATCGTCCGCTGATGGAGGAGCGGGAGGCGTGGCAAAAGGTTGCGATGAACGCGGAGGGGACCGATCCGGAGGAAGACGAGCGTGATTTCGAATCGTTAAGCGCTTGGAATCGGCGACGGGAAGTCACTCCGATGTACGTGGCGAAGTTCGTGCGGCAGCGGTACGGAGTGGATTGCGAGGTGGTGCGTCCGCCCTTGCACCTGCAGGGGGGAGATTACCTGACGGACGGGAGCGGGGCGGTGTTCGTCTCGGAGGATACGGTCTTGGGGAACGATGGTCGCCTGACTTACCTGCGCAGCGTTTTTCGGGACTACTACGGGGCGGATCGGGTGCATACGCTGAACGCCTTGCCGGGGATCACGGTGAAGCATTTGGACCAGCTGGTGAAGTTGGTGGCCCCGGACACGTTTTTGGTGGCGGAGCCGTTGGAGTTTAGCGGGCAGGCGAGCTCGGCGCACCTTCGTCGCTTGTCGCAGGAGGTAGGGGAGGTCTTGGCCGCCAACGAAGCTTATTTGCGGAAGCATTTTCCGGCTGCGAAGATCGTCCGGCTGCCGATGTTGCCGCCTGTGCCGGAAGACGCTCCCAACGTGACGCACCGCTTCCGCTCGCAGGTGTTCGCCCGCGTTTGCGAAGAGCTCGGGGTTAGCTACCTGCGATACGTCAAGTTGAGCGAAGGAGATAGCCAGAAGGAATTGGTGGAAAAGAAGGTGCTGGAATATTTGGTGAACCGGTTTCAGCGGAGCATCGATTTCTACGACGACGAGGATTTGAGTTTCCTGACGGAAACTTACTTGGGCGCGGATTTACAGGTGTTGCTGGAGACGAACGTCGATTCGAGCAGCGCCTACCGCACCTATTTGAACAGCGTTTATTTGCGAACCAAGGACGGGCGGGAAGCTTGGCTCTTGCCCCGCTACCTGCCGCAGCGGGGCGAGACGGAGGAGGCGATTTCAGATATTGAGCGGCGGGTTGAGGCTGTCTATCGATCGCTCTTTCCAGAGAGTCGCATTCATTGGATCGAGGCGGATGTGATGTCGGAAATGCTGGGAGCAATCCATTGCACGACCTTTACGATTCCGGCGCTTCCTGCGGAGTAGGTCTTTTGGGGCCTCTCGGCGGGGCGAGCTCGGGATGTTTTTACATTGAGAAATCGATCGGGAGCCCTTGTGAATGCGGGCTTTACGATGGATTTGCACTACAGAGAGTTTGGGGAGGCGGGGAAGCCGGTGATGGTCATCCTGCATGGGCTGCTGGGCTCGTCGCGGAACTGGCAGGCGGCGGGGCAGGCCTTGGCTGCCGAGCACCACGTTTATTGCTTGGACTTGCGCAACCATGGGGAGTCCCCTTGGGAGGAGCCGCATTCCTACGAGGTGATGATGGAGGACGTGATGGCTTGGATGGACGAGAACCTCGACTCTCGGCCGGTTTTGGTGGGGCATTCCATGGGAGGGAAGCTGGCGATGAAGCTGGCTTGCGAGTACCCGAAGGCGATCCGCAAGCTGGTGGTGGTGGATATCCAGCCCCGCTCGTATCCGAATAATCACGACAACGATTTCGCCGGCATGAAGGCGGTGGATATGGATTCCCTCCAGTCCCGCACGGATGCGGAGGCTCAGTTGGAGCCCCATGTCGCGAGCTGGGCGATGCGGAAGTTTTTGCTGACGAATTTGGAGAAGGATCGGGACACGGGCGAATTTCGCTGGATGGTGAACTTGGACGCGATCATCGAGGGGCGCGGGGATATCGAGTCGAGTCCCTTGGAGGAGGGCGACCGCTACGAGGGCGATACCTTGTTCATCATGGGCGGCAAGAGCGGCTATTTCGTGCGCGACGAAGTGCCGCTTTTGCGGGAGCATTTTCCGGCGAGCGCCTTGGAGGTGATCCCGGAGAGCGGGCACAATCCGCATTTCGAGTGCCGGGAACGCTTCGTGGAGATCCTAGGCGCGTTCGTGAGAGGCTGAGCTCGAGCGGGGACGCGGGGTTCTGTTTAGTGTCGCTTGGCGGCAGGGAATGCTTTGGATGGGCTGAGTTATGCTGCTGATGTTGGGAAAGTTCGTTTGTTTGGTGGGCTCCTATTTGGGCGGCTTGGTGGCGGGCGTGTTTTTGCACGAGCTCGGGCATGCCTTTGTGGCCTTGCTGGCGACCCGGCAGCGGGTGGAAGTGGAGATCGGCTCGGCGGGGAAACGGGGGACTTGCAGGCTGGGGCGCTTGTCCTTGGTGGTTCGCTCCGGTGGGCTTCGCTATGGGGCGACGCGCTACGAGCGGGCGGCGGAGTCGCGGGGGACCCAGGCGGCGGTGGCTGCGGGCGGACCGTTGGCGAGCTTGCTGGCCTTGGGCAGTTTTCTGGGGCTGATGGTGACTTCCGTGGTGGGAAGCTGGCTGTGGATCGTGGCCTTGGGTCTGGCGGTGGCGAATTTCCGCATCCTGATCGTGGCGGTCTGGCCGATCGCGTACCGTCCGGAGGGAGAGGGCGGCGAGCTGTGGCTGAGCGATGGCTTGGACCTCTGGCGTTTGCTGACAAAGAAGCGCGATTAGGGTATTTGCGGGGCGAGTTGGGTGGAGGTATGGAAATTGCTGAATCGCGCTTATGGGGTTGCGCTCCATTGGCTCTTTCCCAGAAAACGGTCCTTGAATGCCGAACGATACGACTATGAGCACCATTTTAATCGTCGATGACGACGAAGAGATCCGTTATTCGCTAGGACGCGTCCTAGGCAGTCGCGGTTACCACATCGAAACGGCCGGCAGCGGCGAGGAGGGCATCGAGAAGATCAAGGCAGGCTTGAAGCCGGACCTGATCATGTGCGACGTGCGCATGGGCGGGATTTCGGGCATCGAAACCTTGCAGCACATGCGTTCGGCCAGCTCGAGTTTGCAGATCGTGTTGATGACGGCGTTCGGCACGGCCCAGACGGCGATCGAGGCCATGAAGTTCGGGGCTTACGACTACATCATGAAGCCCTTCGACGTGGACAAGGTGATCGAGATCGCGGAGAAGGCGATCAGCTCGTCGCAGGACATGAAGTCCGCCAATAAGTACGAGAAGAAGGTCAACTACGACGACTACAAGGAAGGCATCGTGGGTAATTCGCCGGCGATGCAGGAAGTTTTTAAGGTGATCGGCCAGGTGGCGGCCAGCGACGCGACGGTTTTGGTCACGGGCGAAAGCGGCACCGGCAAGGAGTTGATCGCGAAATGTATCGTGCAGCACAGCTTGCGTTCCGGCGGCCCATTCGTGGCGGTGAATTGCGCGGCGATTCCGGACAATCTGATCGAGAGCGAGTTGTTCGGCCACGAGAAGGGAAGCTTTACGGGCGCCACCACGCAGCGCATCGGCCGCTTCGAGCAGTGCGATCGCGGCACTATTTTTCTCGACGAGATCGGGGACATGGCTTTGGCGACCCAGACCAAGATTTTGCGCGTCCTGCAGGAGGGCGAAATCCAGCGGGTGGGCAGCACGGAGACCATCAAGGTGGACGTGCGCGTGATCGCGGCCACCAACAAGGATTTGGAGAAGATGGTGGAGGAGAAGGAGTTCCGCGAGGACCTCTACTATCGCCTGAACGTTTTCCGGATCCGCGTGCCGGCCCTGAAGGAGCGCAAGGAGGACATTCCCGATATCGTGGACTTCATGCTGCAGAATTTGGTGAAGGAGCGGAAGGCTCGCGTGACGCGGGTGTCGCCGGATGCCTTGAAGGCGATCGTCTCCTATGCGTGGCCGGGCAATGTGCGCGAGCTGGGCAACGTGGTTTACCGCAGTGCCGTGGTGGCCCAGGGGGATGCGATTTTGCTGAAGGATTTGCCGGATACGATCCGCGGCGCTTCCGGGGAGTCGGCGGCAGCGGTGGCCCCGGCGGCTCCCGTCCCGCCAGCGGAGCCCGTCGCGGCGCCGCTCGCCGCGGAGAAGCCTGCGGGTATATCGGAAAGCGCCGCGGTCGAGTCGACGGCTGCTGCGGCGGAACCGGTTCCGATGCCGGCGCCCGTTCTGCCGGTGGCGGAGGTGATGCCGATCTCGCTGCCAGCGATTTACGACAAGCTTTACCACGAGCTGCGGGAGCGGCAGGAGATGCGGATCCTGACCTTGATCGAGCGTCAGATGATCGAGCGGGCCATCTCGGAAACGGGAGGCAACCAGGCTCGCGCTGCGGAGATCCTGGGGATCACGCGCAACACTTTGAAGAAGCGCTTGGACGAGTACGCTTCGGAATAAGGGGCAACGCTAGGTCGGATCCGTTTCCAAGGCAGGTCGGGCTCGCGGGGTGATGCGAGCCTGCGGCGGGGCGCTGGACTGGCGGTGTTTTTTGGTTGTCAGCTGGGGAGAAATCGATTGCCAAGTTTGCCCTTATGACGACCGCGTTGATGTTTTCCGGACAAGGCGCCCAGAAAGTGGGCATGGGCAAGGACCTCTACGAGAACAGCGAGATTGCTCGCGCTCTCTACGACAAGGCCGACGAGATTCTCGGCTGGAAGATCACCGAGCTTTCCTTTGAGGGGCCGCAGGAGGCTTTGACCGAAACCAAGGTCTGCCAAGTGGCGCTTTTCGTGCACGGCTACGCGGTGTTCGAGATCCTGAAGTCGCAGGGGAAGCTCGACGACGTCAAGGTTGCCATGGGCTTGAGCCTCGGCGAGGTGACGGCCTACACGGCCGCGGGCGTATTCGATTTCGAGACCGGTCTGAAGGTCGTGGCCGAACGGGCTCGCCTGATGCAGGAAGCTTGCGAGGCGACCAATGGTTCCATGGCGGCGGTGATCGGCGTGGAGCGCGAGGTGGTCGCGTCGTT
Source organism: Pelagicoccus sp. SDUM812005 (assembly GCF_031127875.1). GTDB lineage: Bacteria > Verrucomicrobiota > Verrucomicrobiia > Opitutales > Opitutaceae > Pelagicoccus. The sequence continues at coordinate 18,485 of NZ_JARXIA010000001.1, forward strand.
TTGCGAAGAGATGGGCGTGGAAATGGCCAATCTCAATTGCCCGGGCCAGATCGTCATCTCCGGCGAGGCGGCCAAGATCGAGGCTGCGGTGGCGGCCGGCAAGGAGCGCGGCTTTCGCCGCGTGATGCCGCTCGACGTGGCGGGCGCCTACCACAGCCGTCTGATGATGCCGGCTCGCGACGGTTTCGCGGCGTTTTTGGCGGGGATCGAATTCAAGGCTCCGCAGTACACGGTTTTCACCAACACGACCGGCAAGGAAGTATCCGAGCCCAACGACCTGCGCGAGGCCTTGGTCAAGCAAGTGGTTTCCTCGGTGCTTTGGGAGGACTGCATGGTGAACGCGGCCGCGGGCGGAGTGGATCTCTTCTGGGAGCTCGGCGTGGGCGGCGTGCTCAAGGGGCAGGTCAAGCGCACCAACAAGGATTGGGCGAACGCGGCTTTCGAAACTTGGGCTGACTTGCAATCGTAACAGTAAAGCGGGAATCGGAGGAATCCGGCTGACTGTCTGACGCGTTACAAGGTTGCAGGGGGACGTTCCCCCGCTTGTAGCCATGTGTGTGACCATTCGACCTCCTTTGCCTTTTGCATTTTCTGTTGCTTGCCTTGTAGTTGCTTGTGAACTACAGGCTCACGACGCGGTTTACCTGCCCGGTTTCGAAGTGACCGGACAGGATACGCCCTTGCACGGGGAGGCCATCAGCGCCTCGCAAGGGTTCGCGGGCGGGAGCGACCTGTCGCTAAGTATGGCGGATGGAGCGGGCGGCTTGCTGGAAGCGGTGCCGGGAATGGTTGCCACCCAGCACAGCGGCTCGGGCAAGGCGAACCAATACTTTTTGCGCGGCTTCAATCTCGACCACGGGACGGACTTCTCGGTTTCGGTGGACGGGATGCAGGTGAATACGCCGAGCCATGGGCATGGACAGGGCTACGCTGACGTTAATTTCCTGATTCCGGAGATGGTCTCGATGGTTTCGTACTTGAAGGGGCCCTACTACGCTTTGGTAGGGGACTTCGCCTCGACCGGCTCCGCCAGCCTCCAGCTAAGGAACGTGTTGGAACAGGATTTCGCCGAGCTCGCCTTGGAGGAGCACGGTCGGCAGAGAGTGGTTGCAGGCATGGGGCGCGATTGGGGAAAGGCTGACACGATCTTCGCGTTGGAGCTGGAGTCGAACGACGGGCCTTGGGAGCTCGACGAGAATTTGGACAAGCGAAACGCCTTGTTTCGCCTTTCCGGCGGCAGCTACGACGAGCGGTATTCGGTAACGGCGATGTCCTACGACTCCAGTTGGGACGCGACCGACCAGATCCCGGAGCGCTCGGTGCAAGCGGGTGAGCTCTCGGACTTCGGTTTCGTGGATCCGACAGTAGGCGGCAGGACGACCCGGTATAGCGTATCGGCAAATTGGAGACGAGACGTGGGCCACGTGAGGACTTTTGCGACGGCGTACGCGATCCACTACGACATGAACCTATGGTCGAACTTCACCTATTTCTTGGAGGATCCTGAGAATGGCGACCAGTTCGAGCAGGCGGACCGACGGCAAAGCTACGGCATGACCTTTGGGAAAACGTTTTATTACCAGGAACTTTTCGGTAAGCAGATGAGCCAGACCGTTGCCCTGCAAGGCCGGTGGGACGCCATCGACCGATTAGGTCTGTACGCGACGAAGGAGCGGGAGCGGCTTGCGACAGTGAGGGAAGATGTAGCGGATGTGGTTTCCACTGCTTTGGCGTACGAAGCGAAGATCGATTGGACGCCTCGTTTCAGGAGTCACCTCGGGCTTCGTATCGATGGTACGGATATGTCGGTGAGAGGCGAACAGGCGGGAAATACGGGCAGCGCTACGGATTGGATCGCTAGCCCCAAGCTGAATCTCGTCTATACCATGAACGACTCGGTGGAGTGGTACGCGAGCGCGGGGGACGCCTTTCACAGCAATGACGCGCGAGGCGCGGCGGTGGGAATCGATCCTTTGGTACGTTCGCACGGAAGGGAAATTGGCGCTCGTTACCAGTTGTCAGGAAAAGTGAATACATCGATCGCTCTTTGGGACCTGGATCTCGATTCCGAGCTGCTGTATGTGGGGGATGCTGGCAGCACGGAGGCGTCACGGCCGAGCGAGCGGCAGGGAGTGGACTGGACGACGTTTTTCGCTTTGAGCGAAAAGGTGAATGCGGACCTGGATTTCGCCTGGAGCGACGCCCAGTTCAGTGACAGCTCTCCCGACGGGAACTTGATTCCCGGGGTGGTCGAACGCAAGTGGGGCGCTGGCGTTTCGTACCAGTTGACCGAGTCGCTCAACTTGGCTGCTCGGTATCGATATTTTGGAGGCAGGCCTTTGGTGGAGGACGGGAGCGTCTATTCGGAGGCGTCCGACAGCGTGTCGCTGCGTTTGAGCCGAGAAGGCGAATCGTGGGATTGGACGGTGCAAGTCTCTAACCTTTTTGATTCTCGGGATCCGGACATTAGCTACTATTACGAGTCGCGTCTGCCCGGGGAATCGTTGGCAGGAGTGGCCGACATCCATTCCCATGTGATGAAGCCACGCACGGTACAGCTGCGCGTGAAGCGGAAATTTTAGCGGTTTCGCGAGCTAGCTCGCTCCTGCTATTTCTGGGGCGGGAGTGGCGAGTCCTGTTGGTCCACGAAGAGCATAAAGGGAGGATGCCAGCGTCCCGACTTGTCGCGATAGGTGACGCGTACGCCGAATCCGTCGGGCGGAAAGCGATTGAGGATGGGGGCGGACAGGCGGAGTTCGGGGTCGCTCGAAGGGGTGAAGACGTAGTCGATCTGTATGTCGTCCTCTCGGTTTAAGCCAATGGTGGCGGACTCGAGCTGGAGAGCGGATTCCGTATCCAAGATTTGGATGAGGTCGGGAGCGGCCGCTTGGAAGCGCTGCTGCCAAGCGGGGAACTCGGCTGGATCGAAAAGGATGCCGTTGGAGGGGGTGGGGTCGCAGGCGGCGACGCCGGTGGATCGGGCCATCTCCAGTTTCGCGACGGTCGACTTTCGTTTCTCTTGGATTTCGAGGGTGATTTCGAAGGAGTCGTGAGCGTGGGAGACGCACAGCCCTAATGAGGCGAATGCGCAAAGGAAGAAGGGACGTATCATGATGCTGGAGTCACTGGGGAAAAGGGATTTTTCCTAAAGCATTTATAGTGGAGCGGAGGGCTGCGATTCTTCCGCGATTTGACTGTCTGAATCGAGTTGGGTGGAGTTTTTCCGGTTGCTGTGAGGATTTAGGAAACTGCCTGTTTTTAGGCAAATTTTAACTTTTGTAGAAACTCACCCCATGCGTCTTTAGAGACCTTGTTTTCTTCGCTGTATTGAAACTAGCCCTACGCTAGCCCAACCCGTTTATAGACCTCGCCTGATGTTTAGACCAACCCGCTTACTACGTGGGATAGCTGCTGCTTTGGCTGCATTTTCAGCTATCCTGTTGACTCAAATCCAAGCCCAGCCGCACCAGCTGGAGTTTCTCGACCGAGGCCTTGTCGCCGTTAAGGCGAATGAGGCGCAGATCTACGTGACCTGGCGATTGCTGGTGAGCGATTCGGATGAAGTCGGCTTTAACGTTTACCGCTCGGCCAACGGTCAGCCGGCCACCCGCTTGAATGCGTCGCCCTTGTTCGCGACCACGGACTATACTGATAGCGCTGCTGATCTTTCTGTATCCAATTCCTATTACGTGCGTCCGGTGAAGAACGGGGTCGAGCTTGCTGCGAGCCGTCCCTTCGAAATTGCGGCGGGCGCTCCGGTGCAGCAGTACCTGAGTCTTCCGCTTCAGATACCGGAGGGAGGGACGACGCCCGACGGGGTCGAGTATTCCTATTCGGCGAATGACCTTTCGGTGGGAGATCTCGACGGGGACGGTCGCTACGAGATCGTGGTGAAGTGGTACCCTTCGAACGCGAAGGACAACGCCCAGTCCGGTCACACGGGCAATTGCTTGCTCGATGCCTACACCTTGGAAGGGGAGTTGTTGTGGCGGATCGATCTTGGCGTGAATATCCGCTCCGGATCTCACTACACGCAGTTTATCGTGTACGATCTCGATGGAGACGGCATCGCCGAGTTGGCCTGCCGTACGGCGGAAGGTTCGATGGACGCGAGCGGCGCTTTCGTGGGAGCGGAGGAAAAGTGGTTTGGCGATCGTCCGCCGATGGATCATAGCGCGGACCGCCGCAATGGCAGTGGATACATTCTGGATGGACCGGAGTTTCTTACCGTTTTCGATGGTCGCACAGGGCTCGAGCTCTCTTCGACCTTGTACGAGCCGCAGCGCGTTCCGGGAACTTATTTCCCGACGCCAGCGGAAACGGAAGCGATCTGGGGAGATGGATACGGCAACCGCATTGACCGTTTCTTAGGCACGGTTGCGTACCTCGATGGCGAGCGTCCGAGCCTTGTCATGTGTCGTGGATACTACACGGGTCGCAATGGCATTCCCGGGCGAACGGTGTTGGCGGCTTACGACTGGCGTGATGGAGTGCTCAGCAAGCGTTGGGTGTTCGATACCTATGGCAATCCGGAGAACGATTCCTATCGTGGACAAGGGGCCCACAGCGTAACGGTAGGCGACGTGGATGGCGATGGCCGCGACGAAATCGTCTACGGCGCCTGCGCCATCGACGACGACGGTACTGGACTTTACAATACAGGCATCGGTCATGGAGACGCGCTGCACCTGTCCGACATGGATCCGGATCGTCCCGGTTTGGAGGTTTGGATGCCGCACGAGTCTCCGTCGAGCTATGGCGAATACGGTTCGGAGCTGCACGATGCGGCGACGGGCGAGGTCTTGTTCGGCGTTTCGGGCGAAGGCTCGGACGTGGGTCGCGGCGCCGCAGCCGATATTGATCCGCGCTACCGTGGCTATGAAACGTGGGCGTCGCGTGGTGGCGTTCACTCGATTACGGGCGAGTCTATTCCGACCAACGGAAATCCGTCCATGAACTTCCTGGTTTGGTGGGACGAGGATCCGCTGCGCGAATTGTTGGATGGAACTCGCATCGACAAGTGGAACTGGAACTTGGGGGTGCGGGAAGAGATCTTCACCGATACGGGCATTTCTTCGAACAACTCTACCAAGGCGACTCCCAACTTGAGTGGTGACATCTATGGCGACTGGCGCGAGGAGGTCATCTGGCGTTCGACCGATAGCTCCGAATTACGCATCTATAGCACGATCATTCCGGCGAGAAACCGGATGACGACCTTGATGCACGATCGTCAGTACCGCATTGCGATCAGCTGGCAAAACGTAGCTTACAACCAACCGCCGCACCCCAGCTTCTTCATTGGAGAAGGGATGGCGACGCCTCCGAAGCCGGACTATTTTTACGCGAGCTCGAACGAAGCCCCGTTGGTAGAGCTGGTTTCTCCTGGGGAAGGTAGCATCTTTGAGGAAGGCGATGTGGCTTCGCTGGTTGCGGAAGCGGCCGATGTCGATGGAAGCGTAGACGCGGTCGAGTTTTTCGAGAACGCGAGCTTCTTGGGAACGGATCTGACCGATCCTTATACGGCGCTTTGGGACGCGAGCAACGGCGGTTCCTATCTCCTGAGAGCAGTGGCCACCGACAACGAGGGGCTGCAGTCCGTCTCGCTTCCGGTGACGGTAACGGTGGGCCACACGGAGTCTCATGACGAAGCAACTGCGGAGAGCGGCTGGACGCCTTTGGAATCCGAGCATGCCGGGTATCGAGGCGATGGATACTTCGCTTTTAGCCGCCCTTGGCATTTTATCGAGTTTAGCGAATTGGACGGCGGCCTGGTAGGAGGTGAGAAAACGTTGCGTATCCGCTACAGCGCGGCACGCCCAGGCGTGAACCCTTGCTTTCTGATCGTGAACGGGGTGCGTCAAATGATCCAATTGCCGTCGACCGGCGCTTGGACGGAGTGGCGTACCTTCGAAATCAAGGTGCCGCTCGATAGTGGTCCGGTGAATACAGTGCGTTTGCAAGCGCGCGGCGGTCAGGCGATGATCGATGAGTTGACGGTCGCGGGCGTGGTCCGCAACCAGGATCCGGAGCTCGATCTGGTCACGCCGCAGAACGGAGCGAGCTTCGCGGAAGGCTCCGACATCTTGATCCGTGTGCAGGCTCAGGACATCGGCGGCGCTATTGCGTCGGTGGAATTTTTTGCGGGAGAGGTGTCGCTCGGCAGCGTGACCGAAGCGCCTTACCAACTCGCTTGGAACGGTGTGAGCGAGGGGCTCTACACGCTTAAGGCCAGGGCGACTGACGATCTCGGCGCGAGCGCTGAATCGAACGAAGCGGTGGTGCTCGTGAACAATCCTCCGAGTGTGGCGATCAGCGCTCCTAGCCCGGGAGCTTACATTCCTTCTGGCGAAGTGGTTACGATCGTAGCGGATGCGGACGACGGCGTTGGCAACGTTGCGGCGGTAGACTTTTTCGAGGGCGAGAATCTGCTCGGCAGCGATTCCGAAGCACCGTTTTCGATGGATTGGTCGAGCGAAGTGGAGGGGCCTTACAGCTTTTCTGCGGTGGCGACCGACAATCGCGGAGCGTCGACGCGTTCGCGGTCCGTGGAGGTCACGGTAAATCCGGCTGGATACAGTGTGGTCTACCAGGCGGAGGACGCCACTCTAGCGGGCGATTCCGCGCCGGAGTCGACCAATGCCGGCTTTAACGGAACGGGTTACGTCAACTCGCCCACGGAAGGTGGCTCGATCCTTTTCGAAAACGTGGACGGCGGTTCCGGTAGCATGGCTATCCTGCGGATTCGCTATGCGCTCGGCGCGGCAGCGTCCCGTACGGGAAGGCTCACGGTGAATGGCGCCAGCCAGGATATTGAGTTTCCGCCAACCGGTAGTTGGACGACGTATACGACGATGGATTTGCCGTTTCCCTTCGACGCGATGGAATCGAACTCCGTCGAGATCGAGTCGACCGGCGAAGACCTTGCCAACATCGACGAGATCGCGGTACTCGGCTTGCAGAGCGAAGAAGATCGTACCTACCACGCGGAAAACGCGGATGCGGAAAACGTATCGCTCGAATCGAACAACGCCGGCTTTAACGGAACCGGATTCTACAACTTCCCAAGCTCGGATGGAGTGCTCGAATTCCGCGAGATCGACGGCGGTATTGGCGGCAGCATTACGATGCGGGTTCGCTATGCTCTCGGAGCGTCGGGTGTGCGTACGGGAACGCTCACGATCAACGGTGTCGCGTCGCCGATCGACTTCCCATCCACCGGAGCTTGGACTTCTTATCAGTTCATCGAGTTGAACGTTTCCTTGCTGGCGGGACCTCAGAATACGATCCGCATCGCCTCGATCGGGAACGACCTTGGCAATGTCGACGAGATCGTGCTTTCCGGAATCACTCCGAACGAAATTCCAGAGGTTACGCTGCTCACTCCGACCGATCAGGAGAGCGATCCCGTTCGCGTATTCGCGGTGGGTGATTCCACAGTCGCGTCCTACGGCAGCAACTACTATCCGCAGCGTGGATGGGGCCAGGAGCTCCAGCATTTCTTGTACGATGGGGCGTTCGAGGTGGTCAACCGCGCTCGCGGTGGACGCAGCTCTCGCAGCTATATCGAAGAAGGGATCTGGGATTCCTTGAAGGCGGAGTTGGCGGAGGGCGATTACGTCTTGATCCAATTCGGACACAACGATCGCGATTGGTCGAAGGCCGAGCGCTATACGCCGCCGGCTGACTACAAGGTCTACTTGGCTCAGTACGTCAACGAGGCGCGAGCCCTGGGCGCGAACCCGATCCTTGTCACTCCGATGGTTATGAACGCTTGGAGAGACGGCGTCATGCGCAACGTCTTCACCGAGTCTGGAAACGATTACGCGGGAGCCATGAAGGAAGTGGCTGCGGAACTGAGCGTGCCGCTAGTCGATCTCAATGCCAAGTCGCACGCGTTCTTCAGCGTCATGGACTACGAGACCGCAGGCCGCTATTACTTCAACAAGTATGAAGCGGGTGAGTACGCGAACTTTCCGGATGGCATCAACGACGGTACGCACTTCCAGCAAATGGGAGCCCTGCTGATGGCTAAGTTCATCGCCGAAGGATTCCGTGAACTTGAAGACGATGCCATCGTGGGCGAGCTCGCTGCGGCGTTGAAGGCTCAGTATCCGATTTCCGTTAAAGCGAATGACGGTAGCTATGGTATTGTAACCTTGAATACAGAGCTTCCGGAAGGAGCTACTGTTACCCTGAAGGCTCTCGCGGCCGAGGGGCACAGTTTCGTTAGCTGGAAGGACGGGGACAATGAAGCGGTCGCAGCTACGAACATCCACACCTTTGAAATGGGGCGTGAAGGCCTGACGTTCATCGCTTACTTCGACAACGAGACCGCTGTTTCCGCTCCGGCACCAGGGAGCAAGATTCCTGCGGGTTCGAACTCGGGAAGCGGTTGGAGCGTTGGCGACGAAATGCTTTTCACGGCGGATGCGACCGATCCCGATGGCTCAGTGGTGAAGGTGGAGTACTTCGCTCGCAATTCGGATAACAAGATCGGCGAAGCGACCGAAGCTCCCTACGCCTTCGTTTGGGCGGTGCAAGGGGGAGTCTACGAGGTCTGGGCGGAGGCGGTTGACGAGCATGGAGCCCGTGGTCGTTCGCAGTCCTATTTGGTAGACATCGATATCCAGAACGACGCGCCGACCGTCGAGCTTGTTAGCCCAGTTAATCGCGCGATTGTGGACGCGGGCTCGAACGTTACTATCGAAGCGAATGCAGCGGACGCGGATGGGGAGATCCTTCGCGTCGAGTTCTACGCAAACGGGAGCCTCCTTGGTAGCGACGAAGAAGCGCCTTATGCCTTGGATTGGTCGGTGCCGGAGGCGGGTACCCATATCCTAGGCGTCAGGGCTGTGGATAATTTCGGCGAAGCCTCGGCCGTCGACGAAGTAAAGGTCTCTGCCTTCTTCGCGGAAGGAGGAGAGCTGTTGCAGGAGGCCGAAGACGGTATCCTGTCCGGCAACTTCGTGATCATCGATGACGTAGCTGCAAGCGGCGGAAAAGCGGTCGAAGCTTTCGGTGGAAGCGGGGAGGATTGGGTCGAGTTCCAGTTCAACGTGGAAGTCGGCGGCTTCTACCAGATCCGCGCCTTGGTGAAGGCGATCGACGGCAACAACGACTCCATGTTCGTAACGATCGACGGCGACACCAGCACGACGCACACCTGGGATGTCGCTCGTTCCTCGAACTTCATCAACGACTATGTGAAGAATCGTCGCGGCGAGGATCCGGTGATCGTTCTTTTGCCGCGCGGCGCTCACGTGGTACGTTTCGCTTACCGCGAGCACCTGGAGCTCGACCAAGTCGAGTTGGAGCTCGTAACTGCTTTCGACGGGGAAGAGGTTCCTGAGCTTTCCATCTCCTTCACTTCCCCTGCGGATGGAGCTACTTTCGACCCGGGCGAGAGGGTAGAGATCGCTGCGGACGCGTCTTCGACCGCAAGCGAGATTGCCTCGGTGCAGTTCTTCCTAAACGACGCGTTGCTAGCGGAAGATACAGAGGCTCCCTTTGAAGCGAGCATCGCAAGCGTGGAAGCAGGTTTGCACGTTCTCGCCGCGACGGCTTTCGACGAATACGGTTTCGAGTCCGAGCTGGTGACCCGTTCCTTCAGCGCTGCCATCGAAGCGACAGGCGGTTTGGTGCAGGAGGCGGAAGTTGGCGACCTCGTTGGCGCCGCCGCGATCATCGATGATTCGGCCGCGAGCGGAGGGAAGGCAGTTAACTTACCGGCAGGCGACTTCTCAGCGGCGTATGCGGCAGAGAACTACGTGGAGCTTCGATTCGCGATCGTCGATGCGGGCGAGTACCACATCCGCGTGCATTTGAATGCGATCGGCGTGCAGAACGATTCCATGTATGTATCGGTAGATGGAGCGCCAGCAGGCCAATACCTGTTCGACACTGCGAGCGGATCGGGCTACCTTGAGGATTTGGTGAGCCAGCGCGACGGTCCGGATCCGGTTGTGGTTAACCTGAGCGAAGGGGTGCATGTCATCCGTTTCGGCGCTCGCGAGACGCTGTCCTTGGATAAGGTCGAGCTTGTGCACCTAGGCGCGGCGACCCATACGATCTACACGATTGGAGACTCCACCGTGGCGGATTACGCCGCCGGATACTATCCTCAAACCGGTTGGGGACAGGTGCTTGGAGCTTTCTTCGAAGATGAAGTCGAAGTGAAGAACCGCGCCCTTGGCGGCACCAGTTCCAAGAGCTACTACGAGAACCATTGGGCTCCCGTGCTCGCGGAATTGAAGGAAGGAGACTTTGTCTTCATCCAGTTCGGGATCAACGACCGAGCGAACGACGAGGCCCGGAAAACGGATAAGGAAACCTTCAAGGCTTTCCTCACGAGCTTCGTTAACGACAGCAAGGCTGTGGGAGCCAATCCTGTATTGGTTTCTACAGTACGCCGTAACGCTTGGAACGGAGAGTGGAATGGCGGCGATCCTGCGATCATGTACGACGCTTACCACGAGCACCCGGTGGCGACTCGTGAACTCGCTGGCGAAATTGGAGTTCCCCTGATCGATCTCGATCTCGAGTCGAAGGCTTTGATCGAGCCGCTGGGTAGCGCTTACGCTGGCCCCTTCATGTACATGAACTTGGCGGCGGACGAATACCCGATCGGCGCCAAGGCGGACAATGTCCACTTCCAGGAAATGGGCGCCATCGAAATGGCTCGTCTCGTTGTGGAGGGGATCGAAGCCCTTTCTGGCGATGCGCAAGTGAGCGAGCTGATCGAATGGATCAAGCCGTCCTACGAAGTCGCGGTATCGAGCAACGATTCCAGCATGGGCTTGGTGACTCGCACCGCCGCTTATCCGGAGGGCGCGGCCGTGACGATCAAGGCGTTACCAAATGATGGATACGAGTTCGTGCAATGGGAAGATGCCAGCGGCGAGGTGGTTTCGACCGAACGAATGTTGAGATTCACCATGGAGGCATCGGCCAGGAGCTATCATGCAGTGTTCGCTCAAGGCGCTCCGGACATTGGCCTCGAATCCGATGCTACTTATGCGTTGGTGAACCGGGGAAGCGGCCTTTACTTGCAAGTTACCTCGACCGGCAGCGTCGGCGGATCCCTGTCCCAGGAAGCCAGGAATGAGGACGGGTTCCAATCGTTCGGAATCACCGATCTCGGTGGTGGCAACTACGCTATCCTTGCCAAGGGGAATGGCGAAGGCGTCGACGCTTATAACAATGGCTCGGTGGGAACGTGGACCGAGAACACCGGCAACGTAAACCAGCAATGGGCGATCACTCTTGGCGATGACGGTTACCGTATCCAGACTGCGAACCGCGGCGACTTCGTTCTCGGCGTCGGTGATGGGTCAGGGGCTGGAGCGGGCATCGTTTGGGCGGCGGATACGCAAAGCGCCTACCAGCGTTGGGACTTCGTGGAAGTGGTCGAGGCGGATCCGGTTACCGGTATCTTCTCGGGTGCGAGCTATACGATAGCAAACGTCGGAAGCGGCCTGCAGCTGCAAAACGTTTCCGGGCGAGAAATCACCCAAGGCGTGGCGACGGCGGCGGAAAACCAGAAGTTCACTATCACCAAGCTCGATAGCGGCGCCTATGCGATCACGGCTCACGGCAATTCCGAGAACCTGGACGCGTACAATGGAAACCAGACCGGGACATGGACCGCTGATTCCTCGAACGCGAATCAGAATTGGTGGGTTTCCGTGGAGGACGGGGCCTACCGCTTCGAATCGCGGTCTCGGATCGGCAACGTCTTGAGCGTCGATGGCGATAGCGTGGCGGATGGGGCGAACGTCGGTTGGTCGACGGACGTGGCCAGCGACTTCCAGCGCTGGACGCTTACCCTTGTTGAATAATTGCTTGCGAGAATACGACTGGACCGCTCCAGGGCGAGCGGTCCCAACCTAAATCAAAGAACGACACATACAATGAACCTATCAGTAATGAAACGCGCTCGTATTTTGGCGGGCGCCCTCGCGGCTAGCCTTGCATGCGCCGGAGCGAACGCGATCGATTTCAGCTTCTCTCAAAGCGGCTTCGCTGGCGGCTCGGTAACGGGCAGCTTTTCGGGCGAAGACGTGGATGGCGACGGCTTCTTGAGTTTTGATCTCTTCGCTCCGGGAGCGGATACGGTGAGCGCCTTTAGCTTGCTGTTTTCCGGAGGTGGAGGCCTCGGGGCGTTCAGCCTCGGCCTTGCCGATCTGGAAGGCCTCATCTTTAAGATCGACGGGGACGACATCCTAGGCAACGACTTCAATCCCGATGGGCTCCCGGAAGGTTTGACGGCTTTCGACGGCGCGACTGGAAACTACTTTTATGCGGGTGACGCGTTCACCCTTTCGGCCGGAGTTCAGGGCGAAGTCGGAAATTTCTATTCCTATGACTTTCTCGAGTCGACCAGCGATGCGACAGCGGTCGAGACGGTGCCGGATTCAGGGAGCTCGGCGGCCTTGCTAGGCGGGGCGATGCTGGGTCTGTTTGCGGTGGGGCGTCGCTTTTCTCGCAACAAATAGCTTATGTCTGTAGTTGGTAGCAAACTACGTTTTGGGTTGGCGAGCAGTCTCCTCTTGGGGGGCTGCTTGCTTTCGTTTTATGCGGGACGTTGGAGCGCGGAAGGGGGCGAGGCGAGCGAAACAGCGAGGCTGATGCGGCTGGAGGGCCGCGGGCTCGATTCGGGTTCCCCGCTGTCGGTAGTGCCGGTGCCGGCTCCGGCCGGGAAGGCTTCGGCTGTTGCGCCGGAGCTTGGGAACATGGAGTCGACGGATCGGAACTTTGCGCGGCGGCTAGCCTTGCTCAAGGGAGAGCTCGGGCGGCTGGCGGAGAGGGATCCGGCGAGAGCTTTGGCTTTGGCGGACGGGGAGCGTTTCGAGGTGGATCGACGGGAGTTGCGTTTGGCGGCGCTGCAAGGGTGGGCCAAGTCCGATCCGGCTGCGGCGCTGGCGGCGGCCTTGGAATGGGACGAGGCGGAGGCGGCGGTGAAGGCGGTTTTGAGCGGAGCTGCGGTCGATCCGCAGGCGGCGACGGAGCTCTATGCTCGCTTGCGGGCAGAGGGAGCGCTTTCGAAGCCGGAGCTGCAGAGGACGCAGCTCGCTTTGGTGGTGGCCTTGGCGGACGAGGGGAATTTCGAGCAGGCCCTTGCCATGGCCCGGAGCGAGGGCGAGGCGCGGCGGCGTCAGGAATTGTTGACGGCTGGGTTTTCCCGTTGGAGTCGCTTCGAGCCGGAGTTTGCGGTGGTCGCGGCCATGGACATCGAGGACCGGACGGAACGGCAGGAGGCCTACTCGGTGGTGACGGCGACTTGGAGCGAGGTCGATCCGGCGGGGCTGGCGCAGTTTGCGGAGAAACTGCCGCAGGGGGAGCCGCGTGCGTTGGCGATGAGCCGCGCCTTGCAGCAATGGGTCGGACGCTCGCCGCAGGAGGCTGCCCAGTGGCTGGAGAGCCGCGGGCCGGCCCAGGAGCTGGACGTTGGGGTGTTGGCTTTGGCGACGCATCCGTACCTTGCGGAGCGGAGCCCGCAGGTCGCGGTGAGTTGGGCGGAATCGCTTTGGGACGAAAATTTGCGGGCGGATACGGTGGCTTTGGTGGTGAAGCAATGGGCGGCGACCGACCGGAAGGCGGCGATTCGCTACGTGCGGGAGCATGCGGGCCTTGGCTTGCCGGAGCGGCAGGAGTTGCTCGCTCTCTTTGGCGAGTCCAAGGAATTTGGCATCGACGGGCCTTTGCCGTGAGTGGGAAGGGCGGAATTCGTTCGCTCTTGGCCGTAATAGGCAAACTCCCGACTTGAAAGCCCCTCGGGGAGCGCTCAACTTCATCCGCTTTTCGAATGGAGACGGTAAATAAGCGCAACTTTAGCATCATTGCCCATGTGGACCATGGGAAGACGACTCTGTCCGACCGTCTGCTGGAACATACCAACACGGTCGCCCAGCGCGTCCTCGAGGCCCAGCACCTAGACTCCATGGATTTGGAGCGCGAGCGCGGCATCACTATTAAGAGCCATCCGGTGACGCTGGTTTATCCGGCCAAGGACGGAAAGACCTACCAGCTCAATCTTGCGGATACTCCTGGCCACGTGGACTTTTCCTACGAGGTTTCTCGCAGCTTGGCGGCCTGCGAAGGCGCCTTGCTGTTGATCGATGCGGCCCAGGGCGTGGAGGCTCAGACAGTGGCCAATGCCCACCTCGCGGAAGAGCAGGGGCTGACCATCATCCCCGTCATCAACAAGATCGACCTGCCCAGCGCCAATCTCGAGCTTTGCTTGCAGCAGCTGGAAGACTTGCTGGCGATCCCAGCCGAGGATGCGATCCTGGCCAGCGGCAAGACAGGCATCGGCATCGAAGATATTTTGGAAGCGGTGGTGACCCGTATTCCGCCGCCGCGCTGGAGCGACTACCAGGCCACTCGTTGCTTGGTGTTCGATTCCGTTTACGACGCCTACCGCGGCGCCATTGCCTTCGTGCGTGTCTTTTCCGGCTCCATCAAGCCGAAGGACCAAGTCCTCATGATGAGCGACCACACCCGAGCCGAAGTAAAGGAAGTGGGCGTTTTCACGCCGGCCCAGAAGAAGGTCGACTCCTTGGAGGCGGGCGACGTCGGCTACCTCGTTTGCAACATTAAGAATCCGGCCGACATCAAGGTTGGGGACACGATCACGCAAAACGCGAATCCGGCTGAGGAAATGCTTCCGGGCTACAAGGAAGTGCGTCCCATGGTTTTCAGCGGTATCTATCCGGTGGAGACGAACGATTTCGAAAAGCTAAAGAGCAGCATGGGCAAGCTGCAGCTCAACGACGCGGCCTTCAGCTTCCAGGCGGAGAGCTCCGTGGCGCTCGGCTTTGGCTTCCGCTGCGGCTTTCTCGGCCTGCTGCACATGGAGATCATCCAGGAGCGCATTCGCCGCGAGTACGGGGTGGACATCATCTCCACGTATCCGAGCGTTGTATACAAGGTCCGGAAGCAGAACGGGGACGAGATTGAGGTCGACAATCCCATCAACCTGCCGGATCCCTCCCACATCGAAACGATTTTCGAGCCGACCATCGTGGCTCACATCCACGTGCCCAACGACTGCGTGGGCGACATCCTGGCCTTGGTCATGGAGAAGCGCGGTTCCTGCGAGCGCACCGATACGCTCGACGGCACGCGCCTGATCCTGGAGTGCATTTTGCCGCTCAACGAGATCCTGGTGGATTTCAACGACCGCTTGAAGAGCATCACCCGCGGCTACGGCTCCATGGAGTACGAGCTCGGCGAATACCGTCCGGCCAAGCTGGTGAAGATGGACATTCTCGTGAACGGCGAGCCGGTGGACGCGTTTTCCTCTATCGTGCATGCCGAAAAGGCCCACACCAAGGGCGGCGAGCTTTGTACGAAATTGGCCGACATCATCCCGCCGCACCTGTTCAAGATCGCGGTGCAAGCGGCGATCGGCGGCAAGATCGTGGCCCGCGACAATGTTCGCACCATGCGCAAGGACGTGACGGCGAAGTGCTACGGCGGCGACATCTCGCGTAAGCGCAAGCTGCTCGACAAGCAGAAGGAAGGTAAGCGCAAGATGAAGAACATCGGCAACGTTTCCATCCCGCCCGACGCCTTCATCAAGGTGCTGAAGAACGACTAGCTTCCAGCGTCCGCTCGGAGATCGATCTTGCCACAGGGGCGCGGCTGAAGCTCCGCGCGACCGACGGATTTTTCGGGGGATTTTTCGCTCGCGGGATCGAAGTCGGCTGGCCAGTGTCTGGCTTTCCTCAAGCGAAGCCCTATGTTCTCCTTGTTCAAATCTGAATCCACCAAGTTGCGGGAAACCGCCAAGAATTGGCTCTACCACGCGGGTAAGGTCTACCATTTCCGCAAGGACCGGCTCAGCGAAACCGACGTATCCAAGCTCCTGCAACTGAGCGAAGAGGTGAAGGCGGGCATGAAGGACAAGTCGGAATCGGCGGACAGCCGGCTGCGTTCCTCGATCGAGTCCTTGAAGGAGCACATGGAGCATGTGGGCGGGAACTACTACCCGCGCGGTTCGATGGCAGAGAACGTGGAGTTCTTCTTTGCGGCCCTCATCATCTACGTCGGCTTTACCACCTTTTTCATTAAGCCCTTCAAGATCCCGACCAATTCCATGTGGCCTAGCTACTATGGGATGACGGGCGAGGTTTACGCGGACGAGGCGGAGAAGCCCAACGCGATCGAGAAGGCGTTCCGCTTCGTGGCCTTCGGCGCCAAGCACTACGACGTGAAGGCTCCGGCCAGCGGCGAGCTGATGATCCCGATGGTCAAGACGGGCAGCGGCTCCTACCGGATTTTCGAGCGCCCGGCCAACGTGAAGCGGTATTTCGTGATCAATGCTCCGGGCATGGAGCGGGTGCTCTATGTCGGAGACCAGAGCGTTTCCTTCAAGTATCCATCGGATTTCAACATCGATCGCCAGGTGCTGATGCCGCTGCAGGAGGAAGGTGAGGAGTCTCCCTACGATCGGCTGCTGGCGCGGGGCGGGCTGAGCCAAAGAGCGTTCGCGAAAACGGTGAACGAAGTGGTCTACGACCCGCGTAGCGGGAGAAACATGAACGTCACCGTTTATCTCCTGCCTACCGGTCGTCAGGTCGAGAAGGGGGAGAGCCTGCTTTCGTTCGATCTCATGACGGGCGACCAGCTTTTCGTGGATCGCATGTCCTACCATTTCGTGTCGCCAAAAGTTGGAGACGGATTCGTTTTCAAGACCGACTCGATCCCGACGGTTGCGGAAGACAAGTTCTACATCAAGCGCTTGGTCGGCACTCCAGGGGATACGGTTAAGATCGATGGCACGACGCTTTACGTGAACGGAAAGCCAGCCACCGGTTCGGTGGCCTTCGAGAAGAATTCCAAGCTGGAAGACAACTACGGCGGCTACACGGACATGAAGGGGAAGGGGCCTTTGGCGGTCGACCTTTCGACGGAGCAAACCGTACCGGAGGGGCACTTCTTCGCGATCGGCGACAATAGCCACAATAGCTCGGACGGACGCGTTTGGGGCTACGTGCCGCCGGAAGCGGTGGTGGGGCGCCCGGTTATGATCTACTATCCGTTCACGAAGCGCTTTGGCTTGGCCAAGTAGCTGGGCGGGACGAGTTGGATTTCGGAGTTCGGCGAGGTCGCGAAAGCGCGCCGCAGCTCTCTAGTTCTTGGCGAAGGGGGAATCTCCCGAGAGGCGATTAGCGTGGCGTCGGTCCGCGTCGCCATTAGGCGAGCGAGGAAGCTCTAGGGTTACGGTGGCGCCTTTGCCGAGGCCCTCGCTGCTGATTTGGAGGTTTCCGCCGAGGTTGCGGGCTGCGATCGCGCAGCTGTGCATGCCGAATCCGTGGCCGTCGGCCTTGGTGGTGAAGCCGTGGGTGAAGATCTTGCGCTCGTTCTCTTGGGCGATGCCGATTCCGTTATCCGAAATTTGGATACGCACGCAATCGTTCTCCGGATCGGTATGGGCGGAGATGGTGATCAGGCCCAGCGGTTTTTCGGATTCGATGATCGCCTCCTTGGCGTTTTTGACGAAGTTGGTAATCATCTGCAGGAGGCTGTGCTTGTCGGAGACGATCTCGAGGTCCGGCTCGAAGTCGCGCACGATTTCGAAGAAGCTGTGTTCCAGGTCGCCGGTGATCATTTCCAAGGCGTCGTTGACGAGGGATTCGACCTTGATGGGTTGGCAGACGTCCACGGTCTTGGCGTGGGTCTGCTGGGTTGCGATGATCTTCTTAACGTGCTCGATGTTTTCCTGCATGCAATCGACCTCGAGCAGGTAGCGCGAATGGTCGTCGCCGAGCACGGAGGAGAGCTGCATGAGGTATTCGGGGATGGCCTTGCCTTTGGGATCGTTGGTAAGGAAGTGGGCGAGGTCATGCTGGTGGTCGTTTATCATTTTGGATACGCGTACCAGCTTGTTGATTCGTTGTTGGGAGAGCCTTTCGGAGACCGCTAGCAAGGAGACGTTGATGCTGTTGAGTACGTTGCCTACGTTGTGCAGCACGTTGGTGGCGACTTCCGCCATGCCCGCTTTGCGGGAGGCGCCCATGAGCAATCCCTGGGCGCTGCGAAGTTCGTCGAGGGTCTTGGAAAGTTCGTTGGCGTTGCGCTGCAGCTCGCTGTTTTTGTTCTCTATTTCGCGGGTGCGCTCGTTGACCATGCGCTCGAGCTTGAGGTTGGTTTTCTTGAGGTTTTTGGCGAAGAGGCTGTATCCAAAAAGCAGTAGCGCTACGAATGCGCAGGCGTAGAGAAGGTAGGCGATGGGGGTTTCAAAAAAGGTGGGGGCGATGTGGAGCGGGATGGCGATCTCCTCGGGCTCTGCGGATGCGTGGGGTCGGGAGCGGATTCTCAAGGTGTAGGAACCGGCGTCGAGCTTGGTGAAGCTGACCTCGTTGGAGGAGCTCCACTTTGACCAGTCTTTGGACATGCCTTCGAGCAGGTACTGGTACTGGGGAGCTTTGATGGTGGAGGAGCGAGTGGCTCCGACTCGGATAGAGAGGTTGCGCTGGCCGCTCGGGAACTCGAGCGATTCGGGCAGTTTTCCTATTCCGGAATTGAGATAGTAGATGGCGGATCCTTCGAGGTCCGAAATTTCGAAAAGGGAGAGGTTGGGTTCGGTCTTCGGGCTGGGAGGGGAGAGCTTGGCGCCTTCTATATGAAAGAGCTCGGTCGCGCTTAGGAGAAGGGTGTCTCCGTTTGAGAGAAACTTGAATTGGTTGAAGAATTGATCGCCCAGCTGGCTGAGCGAGTGGGAGTCTTTCAGGTAGGCGCCGTCGCCTTGCTTCCAGAGTATGTAGTTTGATTTTTCATACGACGCCCAAATGTTGCCGTGGGGGTCGGTGGCGACGCGGTGGAAGAT
This sequence comes from Pelagicoccus sp. SDUM812005, assembly GCF_031127875.1. Classification (GTDB taxonomy): domain Bacteria; phylum Verrucomicrobiota; class Verrucomicrobiia; order Opitutales; family Opitutaceae; genus Pelagicoccus. Next base: position 37,320 of record NZ_JARXIA010000001.1, read on the forward strand.
GCCGCTGGCGGGCAGGTGCTGCTCGAGGATGTCGGTGGCGACGAAACGCTGCGAGTTGGGCTCGAAGCGGTAGATGCCTTTGCTGGAGGTGAAAAGGACCTCGCCTTCGTGCTCCCACACTGCGATCCAGGCGAGCGGTAGACCGTGGTCTCGGTTGAAAAGCTGATAGTCGATCGTTCCGTTCGCGACTTGGGCGCGAGCGATTTGGCCGATCCCGATTTCGAGCCAGAAGACGTCGTGATAGGCTCGAGCGACCTTGTTGATGTGGCCCGCTTGATGCGAGGTTTGGCTGAGGACTTCGATGGAGTCGGCTCTCGCTTGCAGGACGAGTAGGGAGTCGGGGGTCGCCGCGAAGAGCTTGTTCGCGTCTCCTTCAAAGGGGGTCATGCGTTCGATGCGGCCGGTTTTTCCGAGCTCCGTGGTTTGCCCTTGGGTATGGAAGTAGGTGGAGGCTTCGCCTTGCAGGTAGATGCCGTCCTGAATCGCGGAAGCGGCGTCGATCGAGCGATTGAAACCGGGAAGCGCATCCGCGAAGCCCTGCAGGCTGCCATCCTCGCAGAAGTCGGGTTTGAGGAGCCGTCCCTTGGTGCGGAGGTAGACTTGGCCATCTACCTCGTGGGCGATCGGGTATTCGATGCCCTTGGTGAGGCGTTCGTCGATTTGGGAAACCGGGCTGTTGGCGATGACCTTGCCGACGGTGGAGTTGAACTGGACCCAGAGGGTTCCGCTTGGGTCGCGGTGGAGGGCGTTGGCGCCTCCCCAGCGGTAGTCGAAGCTTCGATCCAAGGTGGAGAGCACCTGTCCGGCGTTGTCGAGAAAGTAGATGCCTTGGTGGGCGACGCTGATGGCGAGCTTTTCGGGGGTGACGAATTCCAGGTCGCGAATGGCCCCGTCGGGGCGGAAGGGGAAGGGGGCGAAGGCCTCGAGAGGAGCTCCGGCTGGAACCTGGTAGAGTTCGTTGCTTTCGGTGGCGAAGTAGACTTCGCCAGCCTCGCTGACCTCGATATTCAGGATGACGCGCTTGTCGATAAAGCCTTGGAAGGCGGGGAGGACGGCACGCTCGTTTCCGTCGAACTGCACGATGCCGTCTCGCGTCGTGGCCACGAGCAATTTTCCTTGGTAGATGGCTGAACCTTTGACCCAAGCCTCGAAGGCAGTGGCTCCCAGCTCGAGGGTGTCAAGGTCGAGATGGGCGACGCTGCGTTCGCCAATGAAGTAGAGCTTGTTCCCAAGGCGGTGGATCTTGGAGTAGAACTCGCCTGATCGCTTGGTCAAGGGGCTGTCGTTTAGGGCTTCGTAGCGCAGGCCGGAGTCGCCTTCGAAATGGAGCCGGCCGATGGTGCCGTACCCGGCCGCAAATACGCCGTATTCGGTCCAGGTCACGCATTTGACCTTCTGTTGGGTGGATGGAGTTTCGAGAAGATGGTTCCAGCTGGTGCCGTCGAAGCTGTGCAGCCCGTTTTCGCAGCCGAAGAAAAGCCGTCCGTCGGGGGCGGTGGTGATGAAGTTGGCCCGCGAGCTGTTCTCGATATCCTTCTCCTCGTAGATCTGGTAGAAGGGGATGCCGTTGAGGCGCGGCGGAGGCGGGGAGCTGAGGAGTTCGGACTGGCCGAGGCAGGCGGTAACGGAGACCCCGAAGGCGAGGAAGAGCGGCGCGACAAAGCGAATCATCTTTATCGTGTTTGCTAGTGGGAGGAAGGGGAGGGCTTTTGCGGACGGTTGATCCAGCGCTCGAGCGTTTCGGCCAGCTCGTTGACGCGGAGCGGCTTGGTGAGGAAGTCGTCCATGCCTGCGTTCCTGCATTGCTCCCGAACGTCGGTGAAGGCGTTGGCGGTGAGGGCCACGATGGGAACTTCGCTGCGTGGGCCGTCGGTCTGCCGGATCTTCTGGGTCGCTTCCATGCCGTCGAGCTCGGGCATCTGCAAGTCCATGAGGACTAGGTCGAAGTCTTGGCTAGTGGCGGTTTCGAAGGCTTCGCGTCCGTTGGTGGCGAGGGTGACGTCGAGCTTCATCTGTTGGAGGAAGCGCTTGCCGAGCTTGCGGTTGATGGCGTTGTCGTCGACGAGCAGGACTCGCTTCTCTCCGAAATTTTGGTGGACCGCCTTGTGCACGCGGGCGGCTTCCTGCTTCTTGGTTTGGGTCTTTTCGATGGCGACGCCTTGGACGCTGTCTTCGGGCAGCGGCAGATCGAGCACGAAGGCGAAGCAGGAGCCTTTTCCGAGTTCGCTGCTGACCTCGATGCGAGCGTCCATGGCGTCGGCGAGGAGTTTGCAGATGGCGAGTCCGAGTCCGGTGCCGCCGTATTCGCGGGTGGTGGAGGAGTCGGCCTGCATGAAGGCGGAGAAGAGGCGGTCAACGGTTTCGGGGGCCATGCCGATGCCTTCGTCGATGATTTCGATCCGCAAGGTGGCGGAGCTTTCGCGGATGGCGTCAGCTTTGATGGCGAGGGTCACGGTGCCGTCCCGGCCGAACTTGAAGGCGTTGTTGAGGAGGTTGAGTACGACCTGGCGGATGCGGGCGGGGTCGCCGACGACGAGTTCGGGGAGCTTCTCGTCCTGTTGCAGCTTGAGGTCGATGTTCATGCCGGATTGGGCGGTGTCCATCAGGTTGGTGCATTCTCGGGCCAGGTCCCGGAGGGAGAAGGGGATCTGTTCCAGGTCGAGTTGGCCGCTCTCGTACTTTGAGTAGTCGAGGATGTCGTTGATGATGATCATCAGGGCGTCGCCGCTCTTTTGGATGATGCTGGCGAACTCGAGGTCGGATTCCGGCAAGCTGGAATTGTGGTTGAGCATGTGGGAGGCGCCGATGATCCCGTTGAGGGTGGTGCGTATCTCGTGGCTCATGGTCGCGAGGAAGCGACCTTTGGCGCGTTCGGCAGCCCTGGCTTCGGCGACCGCGGTTTGCAGCTCGGTGTTGAGGGCCTTGAGGCTTTGGTTGGCTTCCGTGATTTGCTGGGTGCGGTCCGCGACTTTCTGCTCGAGCTCGGCGAGCAGGTTGCGGGTCCGCTTTTCGGTATGCCACTTTTCGCTCAGGGCGACGGCGAGCTGGTAGACCTCGGCTTGGTCGAAGGGCTTCTTGAGGATGAGCAACCGATCGGTGTGGCCGACTCGCTCGATGATCTCGCGCCAGGAGTAGTCGGAGTAGGCGCTGCAGATGACGAGCTGGATGTGCGGGTCGGACTTCGAGATTTCCTCGACGGTCTTGAGCCCGTCCCATCCGGGCGGCATGCGCATGTCGACGAAGGCGACGGAGTAGGGGGTACCGTTCGCGCGGGCGGCCGAGATTTGCGAGAGTCCTTCTTCGCCTTGGTAGGCGTGTCCGATCTCGAAGTTGAATTGGGGGGAGGAGGCTCGGGAAGGCGAGGGCTCTTCCTCGAACATGAGCCGGTCTAGCTCCTCGAGGGCGAGCTCGCTTTCGCTGGAGCTGGTGGGGGCGAGCACCTTTTCGAAGTCGGAGTGGATCGATTCGGTGTCGTCTATAACGATGATGCGCCGAGGCAGCGCGTTAGGGCGCTGCTCACTCATCGGCGGGGCAAGGGGTTGATGCTGCGATTCGTCGCATAAGGTTGGTTTGAGGTGTGTGGGAGCGAGCGCTGGCTCGGGGCGCTCGAAGAGTCAGTAGAGTTAGACTTCGGCGGGGCTGCCAGCTTTCTAAGGCGTTCGGGAGGGCTGCGGGCCCTTTTGAAACTACTTTTACCGGCGGGGAGTCGCCTTCGGGGCAAAGCGCAACCTGCGGGCGGTCCGGAGCGCTTCGAATTCAGCTGCGGCGCGAGCTTGGATCGGGCCTGGAGCAAGGACGGACTATGTCTTTAAATCTCAAGGCCTTTAGCCTTGACATCGAAGAGGTCAAAAAGGGTATTAGCCCCCTTTTCTGACAGCGGTTGCCTGCCCTGTCGTGCCTACTTTTTACGATCCCGTTCCTGGGGATACTTGCGCCAAGACGAACTCAGAGTATTAACATCTAGCACTGCAACGATGCCTTCCCGGTCAAATAGTCCGGCTGGCCCCTCTTTTGACATATGAAATCGATTATCTCGTCTCTCTCGAAGACTGCTTTCCGGCTCGCGATGGTCGGATTTTTGGCGTCCCTAGGATCCGCTGTTTCCCATGCGAACGATGAGCGTGGCAAGCAGCTCTACGCGAACTGCGTCGCTTGCCACCAGGCGGACGGATCTGGCCTGAAGCTTCTCAACGCGCCTGCGATCGCTGGGCTTTCCGAGAAGTACGTCGCCGCTCAGATCGCCAAGTTCAAGGCAGGGCACCGCGGCGGAGATCCACGCGACACCTCCGGTCTGCAGATGCGTCCCATGGCGAGCCTCTTGGCTTCCGAAGCGGACATCGCGGCCGTGTCGAAGTACGTGGCGTCGCTTGAGCCGAAGCCAATCGCGGCCACCCTCGAAGGCGGCAACGCGGAGCGCGGCAAGGCCCTCTACGCGACTTGCCAAGCCTGCCACGGCGCCGACGGAGCGGGCAACGACCTGCTCAACGCTCCCTCCCTGCTGAACCAGCACGACTGGTACCACGTAGCCCAGCTGCAAAAGTTCAAGGATGGCGTGCGCGGCTCGAACCCGCAGGACACCACGGGAGCCCAGATGCGTCCGATGGCCATGATGCTGACCGACGAGCAGGCCGTTAAGGACGTCGTCGCCTACATCCAAACCCTTTCGAACTAAGGTTCGTTGTATTTCTCCTCCTTCTAACCGCCTGACAGAATAATGAGCGAAGAGCCCACCGAAATTGATCCGCAACAAGAGCAGTACGTGTACGCAGTCACGCGTCGGCTCTTCAAATATACCTTGGTCGGAACGGTTCTGTTCTCTGCCACGATATTGTGTTTTTGGTATTTCTTCGTGTAGGCGGCCTGACCGTCTGGCCTACGATCTTAACCTAATCCGTCTCCCATGCTAGAGTACTTCCTTCCTAGAGCATCTTCATTTGCCGGAAGCATCGACCACCTGTTTGATTTGATCACCTACCTGGTCATGTTCTGGTTCTTGCTGACCTTCGCGTTCTTCCTGTACGTCGTCTTCCGTTTTCGTGCCAAGCCGGGCCAAAAGGCTCAGTACATCACCGGGGAAACGCACAAGCAGAAGCAAGCGATCGAAATTCCTCACTACCTCATCCTGGTCTGCGACTTGGCTATCCTCTTCTACACCTTCAAGGTGTGGCACGAAGTTAAGATCGACATGCCGGAGTACGACGAGCAGGTGCGAGTCATTTCCCAGCAGTGGGCTTGGACCTTCGAGCACGCGGGAGCGGACGGAGTCTTGGACACCGAAGACGACATCGTGCTGATCAACGAGATGGTCCTCAAGAAGGACACGCAGTACCAGTACGAGCTGCAGGCCTTGGACGTGATGCACAGCTTCTCGATCCCGGTTTTCCGCCTCAAGCAGGATTCGGTTCCCGGACGCAAGATCTTCGGCCACTTCAAGCCCATCCTGGAAGGGGAGTGGGATATCCAGTGCGCCGAGATGTGCGGCTACGGACATGGTTTCATGCCGGCGCGCGTCATCATCAAATCTGCTGAGGAATACGACGCTTGGATCGCTGAGAACACTCCAGCGCACCTGAAGCAAGACACCGCTTACGCTACTACAGAATCTGAATCGAAGGAGGCGCCTAACAATGGCTGATACCGCAACTGCAACGGCTACTGTCGACCATCACGACGACCACGGCCACACTGAATCTTTCTGGAGCAAGTACTGCTTCTCCACTGACCACAAGATCATCGGCTTCCAGTACCTCTTCACAGGTATGGCGATGGGACTTATCGGAGGCTTCTTCTCCTATGTCTTCCGCATGCATCTTGCCTTCCCTGGCTCCTCGATCCCGTTCTTCGGGGTGGTTTCGCCGGCGGCTTACAACTCTCTGGTGACCAACCATGGAACGATCATGATCTTCTGGGTAGCGATGCCTGTCTTGATCGCTGCCTTGGGTAACTTCCTTATCCCGCTGATGATCGGCTGCGACGATATGGTCTTTCCGAAGATCAACCGTCTTTCCTACCAGATCTTCTTGATCAGCGCCATCGTGCTCATCGCTTCCTTCTTCGTCCCTCAGGGCGGCTTCGGCGGCGCTTGGACGGCCTATCCGCCTTTGTCTGCCGAATCCCAATACAACGGAACGCCCTTTGGCGCCCCGATGTGGCTGATAGCGGTGACCTTGGAAATCGTGGCCTTCCTCTTGGGCGGTATCAACTTCATCACTACCGTGATGAATGCCCGCGCCAAGGGAATGAAGCTCTACGACATTCCGATGGTTGTCTGGATGATCGTTATCGCATCCATCCTCTTCATGGCCTCGGTTGGTCCTCTGGTTGCCGGCGCCGTAATGCTCCTCTTCGACCAGACGCTCGGCACGGGATTCTTCGATCCTGCAGCGGGCGGCGACCCGGTCATGTGGCAGCACTTGTTCTGGTTCTTCGGTCACCCTGAAGTTTACGTGGTACTGCTTCCAGCGATGGGAGTGGTGGCCGAAATCATCTGTACCTTCTCCCGCAAGAAGCTCTTCGGCTACAAGATGATCCTCTACAGCTCCATTGGCTTGGGCATTCTCAGCTTCTTCGTTTGGGCTCACCACCAGTTCATCTCCGGGGTGGATCCGCGCGCAACCTACCTGTTCACGACGACGACGCTTTTGATCTCCATCCCGGTGGCCCTGATGCTTTTCGCCTTCATCGGCACGTTGTGGGGAGGTTCGATCCGTTTCACCACTCCGATGCTGTTCGCTCTGTCCTTCATCGCTGAATTCCTCATCGGCGGTGTGACGGGCATCTGGCTCGGCTCGAGCGGTACCGACATCTACTTGCACGACACTTACTTCGTATTGGCTCACTTCCACTACACCTTCGTGCCGATCGCGATCATCGGAACCTTCTCGGCCCTGTACTACTGGTTCCCGAAGATGTTCGGTCGCAAGCTCAACGAGTTCTGGGGCAAGATCCACTTCTGGGGTACGATCATCCCGTTCAACGGCATCTTCCTTCCGCTCTTCGTGTTGGGAGCCGCGGGACAGCACCGCCGTATCGCCGGCTACACTGCGTATCCGGACCTCTACACCGAGAACTTCCAGGACCTGCGCGTATTCGCCACCGGTTCGCTCATCGTTCTCATCCTCTTCCAGATTCCATTCTTCATCAACTTCATCGTTAGCTTGAAGCGCGGCCAGAAAGCCGGACCCAATCCTTGGAAGGCCAACACGCTCGAGTGGGTGGCACCATCGCCTCCACCGCACGGAAACTTCGGCGACAACCTCCCGCAAGTTTACCGCGGCCCTTACGAATTCTCGGTCGAAGGACGCGAGGAAGACTACTGGCCACAGAACGAGCCTGATAAATCCAAGTAATTCAACGTAACCTCTTTCTAGATACAATGGGTCATAAAATCATTGCAACTGGCAGAAACCGCACAGGAATTCCAACTGGCCGTCTCGCGGTATGGTGGGTTGTCGGTTCTGAAATCGTCATCTTCGGCGGCCTCATCGCCGCCTATCTCCTGAACCGATTCTTACACGATTCGTGGGCTGTTTCGGCAGCCTACACGAACACCTTCATCGGAGCCGCCAATACGTTTTGGCTGCTCACTTCCAGCTACTTCGTGGTGCTCGCTCACGCGGCCGCCGAGAAGCGGGATGCCAAGACGGCGAGAAAATACCTCTGGTTTACGATCGGCTTGGGCGCCTGCTTCATGGGCTTCAAGTCCTACGAGTACGCCTCCGAAATCTCGCACGGCTTTACGATCTTCACCAGTAACTTCTGGAGCTTCTACTACACCGCGACTGGCTTGCACGGCTTCCACGTTCTCTGCGGTATGGTGATCATGGCCATCATCGCCGAGAAGGACATCAAGCACGAGCAGAACTGGCACCGCGTGGAGAACATCGGTATCTATTGGCACTTCGTGGATATCGTTTGGATCTTCCTCTTCCCACTGCTCTACATCGCCAAGTAGTTGAATCTTAATTACGGAAACTATTAGACATGGCTTCAGAAAACCATCCAAGTTACTTTAAAATCTATCTGCTGCTGCTCGGACTTTTCGTCGTGAGCGTGCTCGGGCCGGAAGTTGCGCACTGGATAGGGCTTGAGGACGATTCGGTTTCGCGAATGATCCTCGTCCTCGTCACGGCTTTCGGTATCGCCTTGGTGAAGGCCTACTACGTCTTGGCGTACTTCATGCACCTCAAGTTCGAGAAGATCTACGCTCCTTACTTGCTGCTTTCCATGGTAGCGATCCTCTTCGTCTTCTTCTTCGGAACTGCTACGGACTCGATGATGTCCGAGGGCAAGAACTGGGAGAAGCTGCCGATCGAGTTGCCTGAGGCCAAGGGATTCGACCATCACGGCGAATCGCACGGCGACGACCACGGCGACCATTCGCAAGACGACCACAGCGGCCACGCCCACTAGTTGGGCCAAGGCTGACCAGGAGGAGGGAATATGAGATACGCAGAAGCAGGAATTCAAGGAGAGGGCAGCTCGGTTCGCGAACCGGCCCTTTCGAACAGCGTGCTAGGGGTCATCGTCTTCATCATGGCGGAGATGATGTTCTTCTTGGGCTTGATCAGCGCCTTCATGATTTCCAAGGCGAATGCGGTCGAATGGCCTCCAATCGACCAGCCTCGGCTTCCGATCGGAGCCACCGCCTTCAATACGGCGGTGCTCATGGCGAGCGGTTTGACCATGTACCTGACGGGACGCGTCTTCCAACGCGAAGGCTTCGGGGACAAGAGCAAGCTGCTGTTCCTGGTGACCTTGGGACTCGGCACCTTTTTCGTGCTTTTCCAGGGAGTGGAGTGGGTGCGCATCCTTAGCCAAGGCCTGACCATGCAGTCGAGCACCTACGGCGCGTTTTTCTACCTGATCATCGGAGCTCACGCAGTGCACGCCATCGGTTCCATCGTTGCTCAGGTTCGCCTCTTCTGGAAGTTCCGCAAGGGAACGCTTCGTTTGCAGAGCTTCCGGGCAGGACAGACCTTTTGGTACTTCGTGGTAGGCGTTTGGCCTATCCTCTACGTTCTCGTTTATCTCGACTAAGTTAAGATATGAGCTTTCTGACCCGCAACCGTTCCAACAAGGCAGCAATCCTTTCGCTAGCGTTCGCGCTCGCCGCTTCGGCCGAAGCCTGTTCGGTGTGCGCGGTGGGGAAGGAAGAGGCGCGCGTCGCTTACTACGCGACGACCGCGATCTTGAGTTTCCTCCCGCTGATGATGATTGGCGGATTGGTCTACTTCCTCTTCAAGAAGAAGCGCTAAGGCTGCTCGATTCCGCTTGCTTAGCTATTTCAAAGCCCTCGCTGATGGACAGCGAGGGCTTTTTAATGCTTTGGCGGAGGGAAAGGGTCTCCGTTCGGAAACGGATTAAGCATGGCCCTTCGGCGAGCGGCCTAGCGCTCGGTGAGGGCGTTCATCTTGGCCCGAAGCAGGGGCTTGAAGACGTAGTCGAGCACGGTCTTCTTACCGGTGAGAATGTCTACTTCCACCTGCATGCCGGGGATGATTTTGAGTTCTTGCGTGCTGGTTTTCAGCGAGCGTTCGCCGGTGCGGACTCGAATGGTGTAGTAGCTGTCGCCCCGCTCGTCGGTGAAGGTGTCGGCGCTGATGTGCTCGACGGTTCCTTTGAGCCCGCCGTAGATGGAGAAGTCGTAAGCGGTAAGCTTGACGGTGGCTTCCTGTCCGGGGTGGATGAAGCCGATGTCCTTGGGCAAGACGTTGGCTTCGACGATGAGGTCGCTTTCGTAGGGGACAATTTCGACGATGGGCTCTCCGGAGCGGATGACGCCGCCGATGGTGTTGAAATTAACCTTGTTGATGGTGCCGTTGACGGGTGAGGTGACGTCGGTGCGGCGAATCTTGTCCTCGAAGGCGAGCAGGCTTTGCTCGATCTGCTCGAGCTTGGCTCGGGCTTCGTTGCGCTGGCTGAGGACTTCCTTGGTATAGTCGGACTGGATGCGGCTCAGCTCGCTTTCCGTGTCGTTCACGGCGGATTGGAGGCGGAGCAGTTCCACTTGGGAGACGATTCCTCTTTCCGCCAAGGGGATGGTGATGTCTAGCTCCTTGCGCTTGAGCTCGAGGCTGCGGCTGAGGTGTCGGATAGATCCTGCCAAGTTGCCGCGACGACTTGCGAAAAGGGCTTGTTCGCTCTCCGCGAGATCGGGGCGTTTCTGGAGAATGTAGTTGGGGAACTCGATGCTTTCCCGGTTGTTCGCTTCCGCTTCGAGGCGGGCGATGGTAGCCATGAGGTTGTCCCGCTGGGCGGCGGTTTCGCTGCGGGCGGCGGAGAAGGCGGTGCTGTCGATGCGTAGCAGACTGTCGCCCTGGCTCACGCGATCTCCCGCGGAAACGTTGAGTTCGGCGAGGATACCGCCTTCCAGGCTTTGCACGACCTGGAGGAAGTCGGTAGGGACCACTTTTCCCTGGCCGCGAGTGATTTCGTTCACCTCGGAAGAGCTGGCCCAGAAAACGAGGGCGCTGACGATGCCGACGATGGTGAACATCAGCAGGGTGGCGAGGGGGCTGCGATTTTCGAGGAAAGCTGCTTTGGTATCGGAGACGAAGTCGAGGTCGGCCTTTTTGAGCTTAAGGTTTTTGCCTTCTTCCTGCCCTTCTGCGTCGGGTGGCGTCGCAGCGGCTTCGGTAGGAACGGGCTCCGGCTTGGCTTCGGGATTGGCTGCTGGCTTCGCGTCGGTTTCCGTTTGCGGTTCCGACTCAGCGGCTTTTTCCGGCTTTGGCTCGGGTGCTTCTGCTTTTTCCGGCTCCGTCTTGGCGGCGGGCTTGGATGGTTCTGGCGTGTTCATGGGATCGGACATCAGTTTCTACCGGCTCCTCCTGAGAGTTGGCGCATGACTTCGGCCTTGGGGCCGTTGGCGGCGACGCGGCCTTGGTCCATCACGATGATGCGGTCGGCGAGTTTGAGCATGGAAGGCTTGTGGGTGGAAAGCACGAGGGTGCGGCCGCCTTCGTTTCCGTAGGCGTCCATGGCGGCGATGAATTCGCGTTCCGCATTGGCGTCCATGGCGCTGGTCGGTTCGTCCATGACGAGTACGGGCGGCTTGGCGATAATGGCGCGAGCGATGTTGATCGCTTGGCGCTGGCCGCCGGAGAGGCGTTCGCCGCGTTCGCCGATTTGCATGTCGTAGCCCATGGGATGACGAGAGGCGTAACGTTCCACGCCGGAAAGCTGGGCAGCTTGCAGGAGCTCTTCCTCGTCGGCCCAAGGGGCGCCCATGAGGATGTTTTCTTTGAGGGAGCCATAGAAGAGGTTGTTCTCCTGGGCAATGTATCCGAGGCGGCGGCGCAGTTCGGCGGGATCGAGCTGGCGGATGTCGGTACCGTTGACCAGGATCATGCCGGAGGTCGGCTGGTAGAATCCGAGGATGAGGCGCAGCAGGGTGCTTTTCCCGGAGCCAACGCGTCCGAGAATAGCTACCTTCTCGCCGGGTTCGATGGTGAAGCTCGCGTTCCTGACGGCGGGTTCGGCATCTTCCGAGTAGGAGAAGGTGACCTCCTTGAATTCGATGCTGGGGCGGAAGTCGCTTTTGCGCACGTAGTTGCGGCCGGCTTCGCGTTCTTGGGGGAGGGCCACGATTTCGTTGAGTCCCTTGAGGGAGACGAGGGAGGACTGCATGCGGGAGAGCAGGGCGGCGACTTGGCCGATGGGGCCCATGGCGCGGCCGCTAAGGATGGTGCAGCCGATGAGGGCTCCCATGCTCATCTCTCCTTCGCGTATCCGGTAAACGGATGCGACGACGATGACGACCGATACCATCTGCGTGACGAACACGGTGAAGTTGGTGGCGGCGGCGGAGATGCGCCGGGAGGCGACCTCGCTCTTGGCGGAGCTGCCGAGGAAATTTTCCATGCGGCGCTGGAAGATGCCTGCAGCGGAGAGTCCTCGGATGGCTTCGAAGCCACCGATCGCTTCCACTAGCAGGGCATGCTTCTGCGCCGCGGATCCTTGGGCCGTTTCGGCAGCTCGCTTGAGCGGTATGTGCAGGATCGCTCCGACTGCCAAAATGAGAAGGATGCCGGCTGCCGGGATAAAGGCTACCCAGCCTGCCATGAAATACATGAATCCGATGAAGAGGACCACGAAGGGGAGGTCGATCAAGGTCGCCATCGTAGCGGAGGTGAAGAACTCCCGCAGGCTTTCGTAGCCTTTGACTTGGTTGGCGAAGCTGCCTGCGGAGGCGGGCTTGTGTTCCATCTTGATGCCGAGCACTCGTTGGAAGATGAAGCTGGAGAGCAGCACGTCGGCGTTCTTTCCGGCTTTGTCGATGAGGGAGGTGCGCAGGATCTTCAGGAGGAAGTCGAAGCCGTAGACGAGGGTGACGCCGCTGGCGAGGACCCAGAGGGTTTCGATCGCGTTATTAGGAATGACGCGGTCGTAGACGTTCATGACGAACATGGATCCGGCTACGGCAAAGAGGTTGATGAAGACGGCAGCGAGAAGGACGCTTTGGTAGACGCGGCGGTATTTCCAGAGGGTTCCCCAGAACCAGTGCTTCGACTTGACGGAGCTGTCGTTCTTGTCGGCCCGGGCGTCGAAGGCGAACTCCGGCTTAACGAAAATGGCGGTTCCGATGTATTCGGATTCCAACTTCGCCTTGTCTAGGACGACTTGGCCGGATCCGGTTTCGGGAAGGATAACGGAGAAGTCGTCGTCCTTGCGGCTGACCAGCACGGCGCTGCGATTGTCCTCGAGGAGCAGGACGCAGGGAAAGACGAGTTCGGGAATTTCCGCGAGCTTGCGCTTTACGAGGCGGGCCGAGAAGTTGGCGTTTTCGGCGGCTCGGATGAAGAGGCGCGGAGTGAGTCGGTTATCGACAAGGGGAAGGCCTGAGGTGAGCACGTCGCCGGAGAGCTGGCGATCATGCATCTTGCCGATCATGATCAAGCAATCCAGTAGCGAGTCGTCGAATACACGCGTTTCCTCAGCGGAAGGCGCAGGAGCGCTGGTCTCTGGCTTTGCCTTGTCGATCCTGGGTCGGGGAGCTGCCTTCCGTATGGAGGGAGCGAGCCTCGTGTTCTTTTTGTCCGAGATCATTAGAGATTGCTGGTGAGGTCGATTAGGGACTCGTGGAGTTGCTCCATTTCGCGGAGCTTGCGCTCCATTTCTCTTTGTTCGGTAACGTCTTCGATGGTGCCTTCGAGGAAAACGCTTTCGGTGCTTTCGTCTTCGATTGCCCAGACGTTGATGATGGCCTCCATGATGGAGCCGTCTTGTCGGTGGAAAATGGCTTCGAAGCGACCGCCTTGCTCGGCTTCGTCGGCGAGGTCTATGGTCGCGGCCTGGTGGGTTTGGTGATCGTAGGTTTCAGGGACGAGCGTCTCGCAAACTTGGATACAGTCTTCACGCGTCTCGAAGCCGAGGGCGTGGGCGAGGAAGCTGTTCACGTCGAGCAGGTTGCTGTCCGCGTCGCAGCGGAAAATCCCGATGGCCGCGTTTTCGAAGAAGCCGCGGTATTGGGCTTCGCTTTCGCGCAGCTTGCTTTCGAGCTGGGTTTTCTCGCGGCGGTTGGCGGCGTCCTTGAGGTGGGACTCGATGGCGGGGAGGAGGCGGGCGGTATTGCCCTTCATAATGTAGTCGTGGGCGCCCATCTTCATGAGGTCCACGGCGCTTTCCTCGCCGATCTTTCCGGAAACGAGAATGAAGGGGATGTCCAGATCGTAGGCTTGGAAGAGCTGCAAGGCTTGCATGCCGTCGAACTCGGGCATCTGGTAGTCGGAGATGACGATATCCCACTCGCGCTCGTCGAGTTGGAATTTCATGTCCTCGCGCGTTTCTACCCGCTCGCTAGTGACCTCGTATCCGTTCTTCTTGAGAAGGTTGGCGGTGAACTTCGCCTCGATCTTCGAATCCTCTACGATGAGGACTCGTAGTTTCCCTTTGGATACTTTCTCTTCTTTGTGACCGCTCATTCTGGGTTGCTCTTAGTTGGAATCTTGGCTTCGGAAAGGTTAGCGGATGGCGTTGGTCAGCTCGCCCATGGCGGAGAGGAGTCGATAGGCGGCCTGCAGCCGGTTGAGGCGTTCCTCTTCGACGGAAGCGCGGGCGGAGGAGAGCTCGTTTTCGACGTCGAGCAGGTTGATCAGCGGGCGCTTGCCGAGCTCGAATTGCTCGTGGTAGGCGGAGACGACCGCTTCCATGGAGTCGCGGTGCGTCTGCAGCAGGTAGATTCGCTCGTTGGTGGAGGTCAGTTCGTTCCAGGCGTTGGCGAAGGTGGTCTCGGTTTCGACGAGGGTGTCCTGCAGCTTGTAGTCAGCCTCTTCGATTTGGTAGTTGGTGCGGGAGATTTCGGCGCGGCGTCGGCCGCCGTCGAAGATGTTATACGAGAGGGTTATGAGGGCTACGGCGTCCTCTTGGAGCTTGTCGTAGCGGTCGGAGCGAGCGGCGTCGCCTTCGACGACGAAGTTGAGCTTGGGGCGGAAGGCGCTTTCCGCTACCTTGCGGCGAGAGTAGGTGGCCTGGAGCTCCGAATGGGCGGCTCGGACGCTGGGGTTGGCCTCGAAGGAGATTTCGTCGAGGGAATCGGGAATGGCCCATTCCGGAAACTCCGGTTCGATGAGCCGGGTGGGGTAGGAGCCGGTTAGCTTGAGGAAGGTATTGTTGGCGTTGTTGAGCTGGCGGTTGCGGGCTTCGAGGCTGGCCTTGGCCATGGCTAGGCGGGCCCTGACGAGAATGACGTCCGCTTTGGGGCCGGCTCCGGCCTCGAACTTTTCCTCGATCTTGTCGAGGGCGTCCTGGTGGAGGTAGACGCTTTGCTCGGCGAGGTTGCGCAGGCGAGTGTATTTGAGGACGTTGACGTAGGTAAGGGTGAGCTCGAGGGCGAGGTCTTCGCGGGTTTTGCGCAGGGACTCCTCGCTGGTGCGCAGGTTGGCTTGGGCCTCGGTGATGCGGTGGCGGGTGTTGCCGCCGTCGAAAAGCAGTTGCTTGCCTTGCAGGGAGGCGTCGCCGGTTTCGCCGTAGACCTGGAAGCCTTTGTCGTTGCCGAAGCGTTCTTCGCCCCCTCGCATGCTGAGGGAGAGCTGTGGACGGCGGGCGGCGCGTTCGCCTTCGAGCTTGTTTTGCTCGATCTGTACGCGGGATTCGAGGACCCGCACTTTCGGGTAGCGGGAAAGGGTGGCCTCCAGGGCTTCGCCGAGCGTCTGGGCTTGGCTGGCGGAGGTCGCGGCCAGAGCGGCCATCGTTAGCGAGAGGCGCCAGATCGTGTGGATCGGGCGTCGTGATCGTCCGCATGGGAGCGGGGTTTGGCTGTGGGATGGAGCTTTCAGAGTACTAATTGGTTAGGTGTGGTACTCTATGATCGTTCAAACGAAGTGAAACTTGAGCTCGGGGTCCAAGAGAGGTGCAAAACTCATTTCGAGGCAGGCGAACTCCTCAGACCATGGGGTTCGAGCCCAAAAAAAGCTCCCAGATTGGGAGCTTGGAAGGGGACGTAATGCGGAGGGCAGTCCGAGATGCGGGATTTTCCCTAGACGGCTTTCGAGGATTGGCCGGAGGCGACCACCGCTTTTACGACCGTTTCAAAGACGGCGGGGGAGGTAGCCACGATGCCTTTGTTGTTCTTGAGCGTGCGGCCGAGGGAGAAGTCGAGCGGCTGGCCGAAGGTGTCGGCGATTTTGCCGCCAGCCTCCTGCAGCACGACGTAGCCGGCCGCGTGGTCCCAGATCTTTTCCTCGTAGCCGGGGCGGGTGGGGAGGCGAAGGTAGACGGAGG
Organism: Pelagicoccus sp. SDUM812005; assembly: GCF_031127875.1. Lineage (GTDB taxonomy): Bacteria > Verrucomicrobiota > Verrucomicrobiia > Opitutales > Opitutaceae > Pelagicoccus. The sequence goes on from NZ_JARXIA010000001.1 coordinate 53,040, forward strand.
CTTGGCCGCGCGAGACGGCGGCGTACTTGCACTGGCTGTCCATGCGGAAGGGCTCCACGGCGGTGCCGAGGGCTTCGGCGATGGCGGCGGAGCGTCCGTGGGCGGTGTGCCCTGACTCGACGGATTCGCAAAAGACGGCATGGGCCGCCTCGGATACGGAGTCGGTGGAGATGGGAACGGCGGCAGCGATGTCGCTCAAGGGCGCTTGGAAGGCGCCTTGGCCTTGCACGGCGAAGAGGATGCAGCCCTTTTCGCTGTCGGGATTGGCGGGGTCGACGGGCAGGTTGGGGCAACCGAGCACGCCAAGCACGACTTGGCCGTTTTCGATGAGGGCGAGGGCGACGGCGTATTGCTCGCCGCGCAAGAAGCCCTTGGTGCCGTCGATGGGGTCGAGGGTCCAGAAGCGCCCGTCGGCTCCGCCGGCATGGTTGCCGCGATCGATGGCGGCTAGGACTGAATCGGCGTCGAGGGAGCCGTCGATCTTTTGGGCGTATTCGACGACGCGGGCGAAGAGTTCGGCGTTTTCCGGCTTACGCAGGTCGCTGGAGTCTTCCTCGCCGACGGCGGGATCTTTGGGAAAGGCTTGGGCGAGGGTGGAGAGCACGAGGGCTTGGGCGCCGTAGTCGGCGACGGTGACGGGGGACTTGTCCGCCTTGTCGTGCTTTTCGGCGTCTACGAGTCCGCGTTGGGCGGCGGAGCAGAGGAGCGAGGCTTTGAGGACGGCTTCTTTGGCGACGTTGAGTTCCTGTTGGAATGGCATGGCGAAGACGATGGAAAGCTGGGCGGCTTGTGCAAGAAAGACTTAACACGGAGGAAAGTCCTCTCCTATATCTGTTGCCGTGTTAAAGACCATCGAGACCTGCCTGTTTTCTTTCGACTTGGAATGGATCCCCGATCCCTTGAGCGCGGAGATGCTTTTCGGTGTCGACACTAGCGGGGCCCACGGGAGCGAGGAGGCCATGAAGCGGCTTTGGCGCGAGAGCGGAGCCACGGAGGAGAATCCGCAGCCGTACTTGAAGACGGTGCTCTGCCGCATCGTTTCCGTTTCGGGCGTGCTGCGCGAGGTAGTGGGGGGCGAGGTGAAGCTCAAGCTCGTGACCTTGCCGGCGACTGCGGGCGACGAGGAAAAGGCCAAGGAGCGGACCATTTTGAAGCAATTGCTCAAGGCGATCGGTTCCCGTAAGCCGCAGCTGGTCGGCTACAATTCGCACAACGCGGACGTGCCGATCATCGTGCAGCGGGCCATCGTGCACGGGCTTTTCAGCCAAGGCATGGGCGAGCGTCCGAACAAGCCCTGGGAAGGGGTGGACTACTTCGCGACCAGCGGCGACCACAACGTGGACTTGGCGCCCATGGTGGGGCGCTGGGGGCAGACTCCCCGCTTGCACGAGATCGCGACCCTGTCCGGAATTCCCGGCAAGGTGGACACGGAGGGCGGGTTCGTATCCGACCTCTGGTTACAGGGGAAGCTGCAGGATATCTTGGACTACAACGAGTTCGATGCGATCACCACGCATTTGCTATGGGCCCGCATCGCCCACTTTTCCGGCTTGCTCAGCTCGGAGGGGTACGAGCGCGAGCAGACTTTGGTGCGCGAGCTCTTGGACGACGAGATCGAGAAGGGGAAGACGCACTTCATCCGCTACCTGGAGGAGTGGGACCGCTTGGTGGCTTTGACGAAGAAGCGGGACTGACTGGAGACGGCTTGGGCTTCCGCTCAGGCCTTGCTCCGCAAAAAAGCCCGCTCCTTGGCAGGAACGGGCTTTTGTTTTGAAAGGGCGCCTTGGGCTCAGTCGATGACGGTGGCCTTGAGGATCTTTTGCTCTTCGAGCGGCTTGTCCATGCCGTCGCGCTCGACGGACTCGATGGCTTGCACGACTTCGTAGCCTTCTTCCACTTCGCCGAAGATGGTGTGGCGCATGTTGAGCCAAGGGGTCTTGGCGGTGGTGATGAAGAATTGGCTGCCGTTGGTGCCGGGGCCGGCGTTGGCCATGGCGAGCAGTCCGGTCTTGTCGAAACGCACGTCCGGGGTGCACTCGTCTTCGAAGGTCTTGCCCCAGATGGATTGGCCGCCGCGTCCGGTGCCTGTCGGGTCGCCGCACTGAACCATGAACTCTGGAATGACGCGGTGGAAGATGATGCCGTCGTAGTAGCCGTTCTCCACGTGGGTGGCGAAGTTTTCGCAAGCCTTGGGAGCTACGTCGGGATAAAGCTTCAGGGTGATCGTTCCCTGATTGGTTTCGAATTTGATCTTGGTCTTAGCCATCTTTGTTACGAATTGCGCGTGTTGGGTGATCCGCAAGCAGAAAAGCTGAATTTGGGAGGGCGGCGTTCGGGGCGGAATCGCGGGTTCGGCGGAAAGCTCGGGGAATTTCCCAGAGGCGATTTCTCAGTTGTATTTCCCGTTTCCAGCCCTATTCGTTGGCCGCTTATGGGCAAAAACTGGCTAGAAGGAGTAGATGAGGAGTACGACGTGGTCGTAATCGGCAGCGGCCTAGGCGGGCTTACCAGCGCCAATGTACTCGCCAAATGCGGACACAAGGTCCTCCTGCTCGAGCATCATTACCAATTCGGCGGGCTTGCCACTTGGTTCAAGCGCCCCGGCAAGCATATCTTCGACATCTCCCTGCATGGCTTTCCCCATGGCATGGTGAAGTCCTGCCGCAAGTACTGGACCAAGGAAATCGCCGACTCGATCCACCAGCTCAAGGACGTGCGTTTCATCAACCCGCAGTTCGACGTGTGGACCACCTTCGATCGCAAGGACTTCACGCGGATCCTGGTCGAGGACTTCAAGCTCGAGCTCGAGCAGGTGGAAGGCTTCTACACCCACTTGCGCCAGATGAATTTCTACGACGACGACAAGCGCACCACGCGGGAGCTCTTCGAGGAGTTCTTCCCCGGCCGCAAGGACGTGCACCGCCTCCTGCTCGAGCCGATCGCCTACGCCAACGGTTCCACCCTCGACGAGCCGGCGATCACCTACGGCATCGTATTTTCCAATTTCATGAGCAAGGGGGTCTACACCTTCCAAGGCGGCACGGACGTGCTGATCGGCAAGATGGTGGAAGAGCTCGAACGCAACGGAGCGACCCTCAAGAAAAACGTGCTCGTGCGTCAGATCCTGACCGAGGAGGTGGACGGCAAGCCGCAGGTAACGGGCGTGGTCATCGAGGGCCGCACCCGGGATTCGGAGCCGGACAACGTGATGACGGTTCGCAGCAAGGCGGTCGTTTCCAACGCCAACGTGGTGACCACGGTCAAGAAGATGGTCGGCGCGGAGAAGTTCTCCAAGGAGTACCTCGAGGAGTTGGACGCGGTACGCATCAACAGCAGCTCCTGCCAAGTCTACATGGGCATCAAGGAAGGCGAAACCATCCCCAACATCGGCGACCTCGTCTTCACTTCCGACGCCCCCATTTTCAGCAGCGAGGAGCTGGTGGACCTGCACACGACCAGCCGGACCTTTTCCGTCTACTATCCCGAAACTCGTCCCGGAACCGACCGCTATACTATAGTTGCATCCTTGAACGCCAAGATGGTCGACTGGGAGAACCTCAGCGACGAGGAGTACGAGCAGCACAAGGAACGCCTCATCGAGGAGTCGCTGGTTTCGCTCGAGAAGTACATTCCCGACGTGCGTTCCAAGATCGACCACCTGGAAGCGGCCACCCCGCGCACCATCAACCACTACACCCGCCACCCGGAAGGCACTTCCTTCGGAACCAAGTTCGAGGGGCTGAAGTCTTCCATGGAGCTGCCGGAGCAAGTCACCGGACTCTATCACGCTGGCTCGGTCGGCATCATTATGTCCGGCTGGCTGGGCTCGATGAACTACGGCGTCATCACTTCCAACAAGGTCGACAAGCAGATTGTCGCGATGAAGGCCGCGGCGGCCGGCAAGCCTGTCGCCTAATATTGAATACAACCCTTTCCGCAACCCACGACCCCGATTGACTATGGCTACCGAAGAAGTTCTCAACGCGATCCCGCACCGTCCTCCTTTCCTATTCGTAGACGAAGTGGTTGAGCAGACCGAAAAATCGCTCACTGCCCGTCGCCATGTGCCGGAGACGGAAGCCTTCTTCGAAGGGCACTATCCCAACAATCCGATCATGCCGGGCGTGATCATTTCGGAAGCGGTTTTCCAGACGGGCGCCATTTTGATGAGCCGTTTGTTTGCGGACAAGATCAAGGACGACCCTAGCTTGGTTCCGGTATTGTCGAAGATCGAGAACGCGCGTTTCAAGAGCATCGTGCGTCCGGGCGATACCCTGTTGATCACCGCGACTTACAAGGAAAGCGTGGGAAGCTTCAGCTTCATGGACGGCAGCGTGCAGACCGAGGACGGTCGCCGCGTGATGACGGTTTCCTTCTGCGTGGCTTTGGCGAGCGCCCAAAACAAATAGTGCCATGGGATTCCTAAACCTGGAAGGTAAGAACATTCTTGTGATGGGCGTAGCCAATCGCAAGAGCGTGGCCTGGTTCATTGCCAAGACTTTGGAAGAAGAGGGAGCGAAAGTCATCTACAGCGTGCGTTCCGAAGCCCGCAAGGAGAGCGCCGCCAAGCTGCTCAAGGACAAGCCGGTCTATGTCTGCGATGTGGAGAACAAGGAAGAGGTCGCCAAGCTCGCCGAAGAGGTGGGACGCGATTTTGGGACTTTGCATGGCATCGTGCACTCGATCGCCTTCGCCAACTACAGCGAGGGGTTCAAGCCTTTCCACGAAACCAAGCGCGAAGACTTCCTGCAGGCGACGGCAATCTCTGCCTTTTCGGTGGTCGAGGTTTCCAACGCGTTTAAGCCTTACCTCGACAACAAGGCGTCCGTGGTCGCGATCAGCATTTCGTCGCTCACCATTACGGCAGAGAATTATGGATACATGTCGCCAGTGAAGGCGGCCCTCGATTCCTCGATTCGCTTCTTGGCCAAGTCCTTCAGCAAGGATACGCAAGTTCGTTTCAACACGGTGAATCCCGGTACGCTCAAGACCAGCGCTTCGGCGGGGATACCTGGTTACGCGGAAAGCTACCTCTTCAGCGAAAAGCTGACCTTCCGTAAGCAAGCTTTGAATACGCAGGAAGTTGCCAATGCGGCAGTTTTCCTGCTCAGCGAGCGCTCTAGCGGAATGAATGGGACCGGCCTGACTTTGGATGCGGGCATGGGGATCAACTATTTCGACGCGGAAGTGATTAAGCTCGCGATGCGACCGGAGGAGAAGGGCGGGAACGCCTAGTGCCGATGAAGGTTCGCTCCGCAGTTATCGATTCCCTTTCCTACGTCTCGCCGCCGACGGCTTGGTCGAGCGAATTGATCGAAGAGAAGTTGGCTCCGCTCTATCAACGCTTGAGGCTGCCCGAAGGGCGCCTGGAGTTGATGACCGGCATCAAGGAACGCCGCTTCTGGGATCACGAGGTACGTCCTTCCGAAATCGCAGCGGATGCGGGCCGCAAGGCGATCGCCGCATCCGGGCTCGCTCCCGAGCAGATGGAAGTGTGTATCCACTCTTCGGTTTGCCGCGACATGCTGGAGCCAGCCACGGCGTCGTTCGCCCACCGATTGATGGGCCTGAGCCCGACAGTGCAGGTTTTTGACGTTTCCAATGCGTGCCTTGGATTCTTGAATTCGATCAGCCTGCTCAGTTCGATGATCGACTCGGGACAGATCAAGGCAGGCGTGGTGGTTTCCGGCGAAAACGGCAAGCCGCTGCTCGAGCGTACCATCCAGATCCTGCTGGAGCGGGACCTCAACCGGAAGTCGATCAAACCGTTTTTCGCGAACTTGACCATCGGGGCCGGAGCCGTTGCGGCAGTGGTATGCCACGAATCGCTTTCCCCCAATGGACATCGGATCCTGGGCGGTAGTGTTATGGCGGATACGTCGGCTAACGACCTGTGCAAAGGCGACTCCAGTGCCGCGGGCGGAGGTCTGGAGATGCAGACCGACTCCGAGGAAATGCTGCAGGCGGGCGTGGGCTTGGCTAAGCGTACCTGGGACGCTTTCAAGGGCGAGCTCGGTTGGGACGAGAGCACGGCGGATCGTATCGTTTGCCATCAGGTCGGAGCGGCCCACCAGCGCTTGCTCTTCGATACGCTCGGCTTGGATCACGCGAAGGATTTCTCCAGCTACCAGACTTTTGGAAATACCGGATCGGCTGCCTTGCCGATCACTTTGGCCAAGGCGGCGGAAGAAGGCGCCGTGAAGGCGGGGGACAAGGTGGCGTTGCTAGGTATTGGCAGCGGACTGAATTGCTTGATGATGGGAGTGGAGTGGTGAGCGTAGTGACGATTCCAGACAGCTTGAAGGAAGAGTATCCTTTCGAACCGAAGCGCTTGAAGCTGAGTTGCGGTTTCGAGATGAGCTACGTGGACGAGGGCGAAGGCTTTCCGGTCCTCATGGTGCATGGAAATCCCACTTGGTCTTTCTACTATCGCAACGTGATCAAGAAGCTGCGCGGCAAGTTTCGCTGCATCGCAGTGGACCACATCGGTTGCGGGCTAAGCGACAAGCCTGGCTCGAAGTATTCCTACCGCATCAAGCAGCGTATCCAGGATTTGGGTGAACTGATCGACCATCTCGGTTTGGAGCGTTTCGATATCGTGGTGCACGATTGGGGCGGCGTGATCGGGCTGGGTGCAGCCTTGAAGCGTTTCGAGAAGTTGCGTCGTGTCACGATTTTGAATACGGCGGCTTTTGTCGATTCGCGTATTCCGGCTCGTATTTCCCTGTGTCGCAATCCGCTCTTCGGCAAGTTTTTGGTGCAAGGCCTCAATGGCTTCGCGGGACCGGCAGCTTGGATGTCGGTCAAGAAGAAGCCGCTTAGCCCGACGGTAAAGGAAGGCATGCTGCTGCCGTACCGAACTTGGTCGAATCGCCGCGCGGTCTACGAATTCGTGAAGGACATCCCGATGCACGTATCGCATCCGAGCTTCAACGATTTGCTAGCGGTGGAGAACGAGCTGCTGAAGCTGCGCCAGCGCGATGTATCCATTCTTTGGGGCGGCAAGGACTTCTGTTTCAACGTGCATTTCTACGACCGTTGGCGTCGCTTCCTGCCGGATGCGACCGCGTTTCGGTACCAGGAGGCGGGGCACTACATCCTCGAGGACGAGACGGAGTCGTGTTGCGAGGCGATCTACCAGATGGCCGACTACGACGAGAATTGAGCGAAGAGTCCGCTCAATTTGCGTATCGATTGGTTTGGAGTTAGTATTATCATCTACGCTTTCACTTGCATGGCTTTGCACACTTATTATTCCGAGAAACGCTTGCTGCGGGTGAGTTGGGGGGACCGTTTGGATATCGAAGCCCTGCGCATGCATTTCGAGTTGTTGAAGGCCAACACGCGCTATGACCGGGACTTGCGGGTGATTTCCTCGACGGATGTGGAAGAAATCGCGATTCCGCTCACTCGGGAAAACATGCTTAAGATCAAGGAATGGCGGGAGGAGGCACTGGTTGAGTACCGATCGATCCGCAGCGCGATCTACAATTTGAAGCCAGTCCCTTCGGCCTACCTAAACTACTTCAGCGAGTTCTTCGATTCGAAGAAATCCCATCTGCGCCAGTTTTCCACGGAAGGGGCTGCCCTTTCGTGGTTGATGAGCGAGGATAAGGCCATCTAGCCGGGGTACCGCCTAGATGGTGTTCACGGCTTTGTCGCCTTCGCGGAAGCTGTCCTTGGCTTCCTCGCGCAGGTAGGCGGCGGTGTCGCCGCGCAGCGCTTGCAGTTGCTCGGGACGGTAGCGCCAGGTCCAGTTGCCCACGGCTTCGCCCGGAGTGTTGAAGCGGGCTTCGGAGCCGAGGCTCATGAGGTCCTGCAGGGGAACGATGACCAATTTGGATACGCTCTTGTAGGCGGTTCGCAGGAGGTCCCAGCCGATCTCGCTCCCGTCGACGCGGAGGTAGCGGCGCACGTGGTCGCGCTCCAGTTCGGTGGCTTCCGCGTACCAGCCGAGGGAGGTGTTGTTGTCGTGCGTTCCCGGATACAGGACCGAGTTGGATTGAAGGTTGTGCGGGAGGTAGAAGTTGTCGGCTTCGCCGCCGAAAGCGAATTGGAGGATGGCCATGCCGGGAAGGCCTGTATCGCGGCGGAGGATACGGACGTCGTCGGTAAGGTCGCCAAGGTCCTCGGCGATGAGCTTGCAGTTCTTGATCTTCTTCTTGATGGACTTGAAGAACTCGAGGCCGGGGCCTTTTTTCCACTGGCCGGTGCGGGCCGTTTCGGAGCCGGCGGGGATGCTCCAGTAGGAGTCGAAGCCGCGGAAATGGTCGATGCGCACGACGTCGTAGAGCTCGAAGCAGCGCCTGAGGCGCTTGATCCACCAGGAGTTTCCGTCCTTGGCGAGGGCGTCCCAGTCGTAGAGCGGATTGCCCCAGAGCTGTCCGTCGGCGGAGAAGTAGTCGGGCGGGCAACCGGCCACGGCGATGGGGCGGTAGGTTTGCGGATCGAGCTGGAAGTACTCTGGGTTTTGCCAGACGTCGGCGCTGTCGAGGGCCACGAAGATGGGAATGTCGCCAATGACTTCCACGCCGCGTTCGTTGGCGTGGGCGCGAACGGCTTGCCACTGGCCTTCGAAGAGGTACTGGAAGAACATTTCGGCGTCGATCTTGCGGGCGAGTTCCTTGCGCAGCGGATTGCTCTGGGCGTCGGCGAAGGAACGCAGCTCGGCGGGCCAATCGTACCAAGGCTGGCCGTTGAAGTGGGCCTTGAGGGCTTGGAAGTAGGCGTAGGGCTCCAGCCAGTCGGCGTGCTTTTTCTTGAAGGCGGTGAAGGCTCCGTAGGGACGGATCTTCTTGTCGCCTTGCACGAAAGTCTCGTAGACGGCGTCGAGCACAGGCCACTTGGCGTTGAAGAGTCCTCCGTAGTCGACGAAGCCGTTGGGGAGGGACTTGAGCTCTTCGAGGATTTCGCGGTCGATCAGGTTCTTGGCCTCGAGGGCGTTGAGCGAAATGAGGTAGGGGTTGCCCGCGAAGGAGGAGAAGGACTGGTAGGGGGAGTCGCCGAAGCCGGTGGGGCCGAGCGGGCAGATTTGCCAGTACTTGAAGCCGGCTTCTTCGAGGAAGTCCAGGAAGCGGTAGCAATGTTCGTTGAGGGTGCCGATGCCGTATTCGCCGGGAAGGGAAGTTGGGTGGAGGAGAACTCCAGCTGCGCGGTGGTCGAGCCAGTTGAAAAGCGGGTCTTTCACGATAGGTGATGGTTAGTTGGTGAGCGGGAAGTAAGCGCCCGCCCTAGCGGAATCACAAGCTTCCTAGGAAGGCCGTTCGAAGATTTTTCGGCGGCGTAACCTTGTGGAGGCGAGTTGCATGAGCCAGGGCGCTGAATGTGGAGACCGTAGCTTATACCATGCCCCCTAGGTGTTCAAAGGAGGCAAATTTTCTTCAGCCCGTTCGCGGCGGATCCGATTAAGGAGGTGATCAGACTCAAGGAGTTAACGAAGTAAAAAACGGAATACCGATACTTAATAAAACGGAATTTCCACGAGTCGATTCAGCAAGCCGGCGCTCTCATCGCGAGATGCCGGTTTGTCGCGTTTTTGGGGGAGGGAAGGCGCGTGTTACGAGGGGGTCCGTGGCAGAAAATGGAGAGCTTGTCTCAGCCTAATGACCGCTAGCTTCGACCAGTTCGGTGACCCAGCGGCGGTGGGGGCCGGAGAAGGGGAGTCTTTGCAATGCTGCGGGGGCGACCCAGACGTGGTGCTCGGGCAGTTTGGAGGGAAGCTTGCCGGGCGGCAGGGCGTGGATGCGTTCCGTGATGCGGTACTTGGTGATGCCGCGCTTGCGGGTCAGGGTGGGTTTGCCTTTGGGGACGGGGATGCCGAGTTGGGCGAGGTCCGGCAGTTCGTGCAGGCCTTTCATGCGCTTGGCGTCGGCGGGAATCTTGTGCAGCAGGATGCCGTGCTCGCTTTGGATCCATGCTCGGTTGACGGTGACTTCCTTGAACTTCGTTTTAGCGAGGCGCGGCAGGGTTTCGGCGATTCCGAGGGCTTGGGCTTGGCAATGGCTTTGCACGGGGCAGAGCAGGCAGGTGGGCGACTGCTTGTGGCAAACGGTGGCGCCCAGCTCCATCATGGCTTGGTTGTGGTCGCCCGGGCGCTCGAGATTGAGCAGCTCCTGCACGAGTCCGCGGTAGGACTTGGCTGCGTCGGTGGAGGTCTTGTAGTCGGATTCGTCGGCGGTGAGGCGGGCCAGGATGCGTACAACGTTACCGTCGACCACGGCGGAGGGATCGGAGAAAGAGATGCTGCAGATGGCGGCGGCCGCGTAGGGGCCGACGCCGGGGAACTTGAGCCAGCTTTTGGCGTCGGTGGGGAGCTGGCCTGGGGGGATGGCGGCGACTTCGCGGGCCAGCTTGTGCAGGTTGCGGGCCCGGGAGTAGTAGCCGAGGCCTTCCCAGCTTTTGAGGACCTGCTCTTCGCTGGCGGCGGCGAGGCTGGCGAAATCAGGATAGGCCTCCAGCCAGGCGGCGAAGTAGGGCAGAACGGTTTTCACCTGGGTCTGCTGTAGCATGAATTCGGATACTACGGTCTTGTAGGTGGACGGTTCGCGGCGCCAAGGCAGGTCGCGGGCGTTCGCGTCGTACCAGGCGATCAAGGCTTCGCGGAAGGCTGCGGCGTTTCTGGAAAGGGGCTCGGAAGGCATGGAGGTCGCACTCTGGGCGAGGCGATTCGCTTCGGCTAGCTTTTTTGGGAAAACGGGCTTCAGCGCTGCTGGAGGCTTGGGTGCACGGTCTCGTGCTCGACCCAAATCAGCGAGTCGGTATCGAAGCCTGCCGCTTCCGCTTTGCGGAGCAGGGCGTCGATGGTGCTTGGGGGGAGTTGGGGCGTGCGGGCGAGGATCCAGAGGTAGCTATGGTTGTCGCCGCTCACGAGGGCGTACTGGTAGCCTTCGTGGTCGAGGGCGAAGACGTGGTAGCCTGCGTAGAAGGGCCAAAAGAAGGTGACCTTGAGGCTGCCCACCTCGGGGTCGCCGATTTTCTTGCCGGTGCCGTCGACCTCGTCCCATTCCTGGTTCTTGGCGTCCCAGCCGCGATTGTAGACGCGGATATTGCCGTCGTCCTTGAGGGTGTACTCGGCGGTGACGCTTTCCAGCCCGCGCTCGAAGCGGTTGTCGGTGCGGGCGATTTCGTACCAGAGGCCTAGGTAGCGCTGCAGGTCGAAGTTTTCGACGGGCTCGACTCCTTCCGGGGGCGTCTTCGCCGCGAGGGAGGGAGAGCCCAGGAGGCAGGCGAACAAGAGGAGGAGGCCGATGGGTGTCTTCGCTGTGGGGTCGTTGGGCATTATGGAAGAGACGGGCGGCGCGGGGCGTCGATTTCGCGACGGCGAATCTAGGGTGTTTTTTGATTTTCAAAGCTCGCCTGCTCTGCCTTGCTGTTGCGAAGTAAATTATTGATGGCCAGAGGCAAAAAGAAAGCAGTCGTCGATCCCGACGAGCCCAAGAAGAAAACGATGTACACCCACAAGCTCTCTCAGGAGCAGCTGGACAAGCTCCAGCATATCCTCGAGATGAAGATGTGGGAGCCTTACGAGGTCGAGTACGCCCAGTTCGGATTCAAGGGGAACAAGGTCAACGTGGTCGGCTACAAGAGTGGCAAGCTGGTGGTGCAGGGCAAGGATACCGAGGATTTCATCATCAACACCTTGGAGCCGGAGGTGCTGGGCGAGGCCCGCTTCGGCTACGACGAAGTGTACCATCCGGAGTGGTTCGAGTCGCACGCGGGCATGGACGAAAGCGGCAAGGGGGACTTGTTCGGCCCAGTCGTGACGGCCTGCGTCATCGCGGACAAGGTTCACATCGACCAATGGGTCAAAGCTGGCATTCGCGATTCCAAGACCATCACCGATGGGCGTATCCTAAAGTTGGATAAGATCATTCGCGAGACCAAGGGGGTCTCGGTGGAAACCTGCTTTTGCGGGATGACCAAGTACAACGAGCTGATGGGCAAGCCTCGGGCGAACCTCAATCTCCTGCTCGCCTGGCAGCATGCCAAGTCCTTGACGGCGGCTTTGGCGAAGAAGCGGGTGCCTTGGGGAATGTTGGACCAGTTCAGCAAGCAGAACTTGGTGGGCCGCTATTTCAAGGATCCGAAGTTCGACCTGCGCATGCAGACCAAGGCGGAAGCGGACCCGGTGGTGGCGGCAGCCTCGGTGGTGGCCCGCGCCGAGTACGTTCGCTACATGGATGGCTTGTCCAAGAAATTTGGCGACACGCTTGCCAAGGGCGCCAGCGCCAAGGTGAAGGCTCAGGCCACGGAGATTTTGCACAAGTTTGGGCCGGAGCGTTTGGGCGAGTTTGCGAAGCTGCACTTCAAGACTTCCTACCAGGTGGTGGAAGCGGCGGGCATGCTCGATCGCTTGCCGTTGAAGAAGCCGAAGGAGACAGTTTTTAAGCGGTAGTGGCAGTTTGGGTACAGTCTAGCTTCGTGGGAAAAGTCGGGGAGGCGCGAGGATGAAGTCGCACCGCCTGAGAGCCTACGATCGCCGCTTGCTGAAGAAGAAGGCCGGCTTGATCGGCGTGGACGAAGCGGGACGCGGAGCCTTGGCAGGTCCGGTAGTAGCGGCCGCGGTGGCGGCTCGCTCGGAGTTTTACGACAGCGAGTGGTGCAAGCGCAACGCGTCGAGCATCAACGACTCCAAGCTGCTTAGCTTGGAGCAACGCGAGGACTTGTATGCCAAGCTTCGCTGGCTGGAGCGGGAAGGCCGCATCTACATCGGGGTGGGGCGCGGCAGCGTGAGCGAGATCGAGGACCACAATATCCTAGGAGCCACCCAGATCGCCATGAAGCGAGCGGTGGAGGAAACCTTGGAAGCGGGGAACATCTCTCCGCACGAACCGGATCCGCTCTTCGATCAACTTTCGGACGAGGCCCAGCCGGAGACCCTTTCGAGGTGGAAGATCCTAGTGGACGGCAAGCCGATGAAGAACCTTGGCTATCCGCATCAAGCGGTGGTGAAGGGCGACTCCACGGCGCTCTGTATCGCGATGGCCTCCATCATCGCCAAGGTGACCCGGGACCGGATCATGATGGCCTTGGATTGCGAGTACCCGCACTACGACTTGGCTTCCTCCAAGGGCTACGCCACGGTGCTGCACCGCACCGCGATCCTGGACAACGGACCGACGAAGATCCACCGTCCGCTCTTCTTGCGCAAGCTGCTCGAGGAGCCCAGCGAAGAGTGCCAGGAAGAGTTTGGCTTTTGAGGAAGCGTAGCGCGGTGCTTCAGCCCGCGTCCCCGGCGAATGGATCCTGCACTGCTGACGCTGGCTAAAGCTCAGCGCTACGTTTTGGCGAATCTACTCGTGCCTTAGCGACTCCACGGGGTGGAGGTTGGCGGCGCGCAGGGCGGGCACGAAACCGAAGCCGATTCCGATGAGGGAGCAAACGCCGACGGCGGCTCCGATCCAGAACCAGGGGATGATCATGGTCGCGTTGAATTGGGTGGCGATGATGTTGCCGACGAGGATGCCGACGCCGATGCCGATGGCGGCGCCGACCTCGGACAGGAAAACCGCTTCCAACAGGAATTGGGCGAGGATGCTTTTCTTGCGAGCGCCGAGGGATTTGCGCACGCCGATCTCGCGGGTGCGTTCCGTTACGGAAACCAGCATGATATTCATAATTCCAATACCGGCACAGACGAGGGCGATGCCGCTGATCATGAGTCCTCCGATTCCTACGATGACGGCGATTTCAGCGAAGGCGGCTTGCAGGGCCTCGTTGGAAGTGATCTCGAAATCGTTCTCCTGCTCGGGTTGCAGGCCGCGAGCCATGCGCATTTTTCCGATGACCAGGTCCTCGACGTCCTCCAGCTTGTCGACGGAGTCGGCCTGGATGGCGATCTCCATGCTGCGGCGTCGATGCCAATTGTTTTCCACGAACTTGGAGTGGGGAATGAGGGCGATACCGTCCATGGATTGGCCGAAGATTTCTCCGCGCTCTTCGAGCACGCCGATCACGATGTAGCGTTCGCCATCGAGATTGATCTGCTTTTCGATGGGGTCTTCGTGGATGAAGAGCTCGTCGAGGATCTCACGTCCGATGACGACGACAGGGCGGTTGAACTCGATATCGGCGGGCGTGATGTTGCGGCCGAAGGCGAGCTCGTACTTGTTGGTGATGAGAAAGTTCTCGTTTGTACCGATGATACGGATACGCGGCTGGGTACGGGCGTCCTTGTAGCTGGCTCTCTCGTTGCCGTCGCTCGCCGAAAGGGTGGTGGGGATTCCGAGCAGGTCCATCTCCTGCTTGAACTGCTCGGCTTGGCGCGGGGTGATCGGGTCGCGGCCACGGGTGCGGCGGCGCGGTCCGGGGGTGAGCTGGATAGCGGGATCCTTGGTTATTTGCAGCACGTTGGCGCCGAAGACGTTCAGGCTGGTATCGATGCTGTGGCGGACTGCTGAGAGGGCGGTCATGACGCCGACCACGGAAAATACTCCGATGGCTACGCCCATGATGGTGAGGAAAGAGCGTAGCTTGTTGGCTCCGAGCGATGCGAACGACTGTTCGATCAGGTCGGAGAGCAGCATCGACTTTCTCTTCGGTTTCTTACTCATGGCGCAGTGCGTTGGCAGGTTCCAAGCGAGAAGCCATCAGAGCCGGGACGAAGCCGGAGAGGATGCCGGTAGTGACGGAAAGGGAAACGGCTAGGATCATCAGCTCGATCGAGAAGCTGGCCGGAAAGTTGGGGAAGTAGTGGTCGAGGATCGCTTTGGATATGAAGGCGAGCAAGAGGCCCACGAGTCCGCCGAGAAGGCAGATCGAGACGGCTTCCATGAGGAATTGGGTGAGGATGGAGCTACGGCGGGCGCCGATGGCGCGGCGGGTGCCGATCTCCTTGGTGCGTTCCTTTACGCTGACGAAGGTGATGTTCATGATGCCGATGGCGCCAACGAAAAGGGCGAGGCCGGTAATGACGAAACCGGCGATGGCGATGCCGGCTTTGACGGGGCCGATGGTGTCCTCCACGGCGTCGGAGGCATTGACTTCGAAATCGTTTTCTTCGCCGGGAAGCAGCCCGCGCACGCGCCGCATGGCGCCAATGATTTCGTCGCGCGCTTCGTCTCGGTCGGTCTCCGGGCGCTTTACGATGCGAATGGAGGTACCGTTCCACCGTCGTCCGCCGACGAAGAACTTTTGAGCAGTCGGCAGCGGGATGATGGCTTGGTTGTCGAAGCTTTGCAGGCCAAGGAAGGCTCCTTGTTCTTCGAGGGTGCCGATTACGGTAAATTGGATGTTCGCGATTTTTACTCGTTTGCCGAGCACGCTTCCGGTCTCATCCGGGAAAAGGGCCTTCACGACGCCGGAGCCGAGAATCGCAACGTTCTGCCCGCTGGATTCCTCGGTCGGGGTAAAGAAGCGCCCTTCGGAAAGGTCGGCTGTGCTGATGTATCCAAAATCTGCGGTGGTGGCGGTGAACTGTATGTTGGAGGCAGAGCGATCCTCGTGGGAAATGCTGCGTCGAAAGCCCAATGTCGGCACGGCCATCAGGAGTCCGGAATTGGGTGTGTTGTCGATGATTGCGTTAAGCTCGTCCGCGTATCGAGTTTCGAAG
Organism: Pelagicoccus sp. SDUM812005; assembly: GCF_031127875.1. GTDB lineage: Bacteria > Verrucomicrobiota > Verrucomicrobiia > Opitutales > Opitutaceae > Pelagicoccus. Next base: position 68,590 of record NZ_JARXIA010000001.1, read on the forward strand.
TTCGGGCGGCGAATATAGGTGCGCCAATCGTCGCCTACATCTTTCCAAGGGAATTTTTCGATGTAGAAATGGTCGTCGCCCAGCATGCTGAGACTGTTCTTGAATCCCGTATCCAGCCCGTTCATACCGACGCCGATTAGGATGACGGCCCAGACTCCGATGATGACGCCAAGGGCGGTGAGCAGGGAACGCATCTTATGCTGCGAAAGCTGTTCGCCAGCGATGCGGGCGGACTCTTCGAGGTCGTTGACCAGTCGTCTTGCGCGTGAACGTTTCAAGTGAGGGCGAAAAGGTTAGGGGCGAGTTATGGCGGCGTCGCTTTCAACGACCCCGTCGCGCAGGCGAACGAGGCGGCGGGCGTGTTGGGCGATGTCTTCCTCGTGCGTTACGAGGATGATGGTATTGCCTTTTGAATACAGGCCTTCGAAGAGCTCCATAATCTCGTCGCCGGTTTTCGAGTCGAGGTTTCCGGTTGGCTCGTCGGCGAGGATGATGGAGGGCTCGGTGACGAGGGCGCGGGCGATGGCGACGCGCTGGCGTTGTCCGCCGGAGAGTTCGTTGGGGCGGTGCTCGACGCGGTTGCCGAGGCCGACTTGGTCGAGGGCGTGGCGGGCGCGCTCGGCTCGATCCTTCTTGGGGATGCCGGCGTAGACGAGCGGGAGCTCGACGTTGCGCAGGATGGTGGCGCGGGGGAGGAGGTTGAAGGATTGGAAGACGAAGCCGATGCGGCGGTTGCGGATGTCGGCCAGGTCGTCGTCGCCCATCTTGGCAACGTCTTCTCCGCCGAAGTAGTACTGGCCTTCCGAGGGTGTATCCAGGCAGCCGAGCATATTCATGAGAGTGGACTTGCCGCTGCCGGAGGGGCCCATGATGGCGACGTAGTCGTTCTCGTAGATTTTCAGGTCGACGCCGTCGAGGGCGTGGACCTTGGCCTTGCCGAGATCGTAGATCTTTTTGACCCCGGTGATCTGGATGATTGTTTCGCTCACTTGGAAGGCTTCTTGGATTTGTCGTCCTTTTTCTTTTCGGCGATCTTGACGATCTTGCCGTGCTCGAGCTCGCGGGTGAGCACGCGGTAGCCGCCGGTGACGATTTGCTGTCCTTCCTCGATGCCGGATTTTATCTCGATGGAGCGGTTGTCGGCGAGGCCGGTTTTGACGCGGACGAGGGAGACGGTGTTGTCGTCGTTGTAGAGGAAGACCACGCGCTCGAGGTTGTCGCGGTTGCGAGAGTTGCCGTTCGCGGCCTCGGAGGCCTTGCGTTTGTCGGAGTCGCCTTCGCCATCGGTCTTTTCGCCGAGTTGCCTTGCGACTTCGTCCTTGGAGCGGACGGTGACGGCTTGTAGTGGGATTTTGACGACGTCCTTTACGGTTTGGGTCTTGATGTCGGCAGTGGCGGTCATGCCGGGACGAATTTTGGCGCTGGGATCTAGGAGGCGGACCTTGACTTGGAAGGTGGTGAGCTGGTCGCTTGAGTTTTCGCCTCCGGAGGCGGAGTTGGCGATCTCGGTGACCTCGCCGTTGTACTCTTCGTTGGGGAGGGCTTCGATTTCGATGGTAGCGGGATCCCCGATTTTGACTTGCACGATATCGGACTCGCTCACGTCGACGCGGATTTCCATTTGGGAGAGGTCGGCCACCCGCATGATCTCGGTGCCCTCGAACTGTCCGGTGCCGACGACGCGGTCGCCGAGTTCGGAACTGAGCGAGGTGATGGTGCCGCTGATGGGGGAGAAGGTGGTCGCCTTGGCGAGGGAGTCGCGGGCTTCCTTGAGCTGCATCTCCTGTTGCTCGATGCGGGAGAGGGTGGCTTGGTAGGAGGCTTGGCTGATTTCGAGGTTGGTCTCGGCTTCGTCGAGTTGTTCGCGGGTGGCGAAGCCTTTTTCGAAGAGGTTGCGCTGGCGTTTGAGGTCGAGCTCGGCTTGCAGCATGCGAGCCTTCGACTCGAGAGAGTTGGACTTGTTGGCTCGCAGGGCGGCCTCTTGCTGGAGCACTTGGGCTTCGAGGCGGTCTGGGTTGACGCTTACGAGCACGTCGCCCTTTTCCACGAGTTGGCCGTCCTTTACGGGGAGTTCGACTATTTCTCCGGCGACTTCCGAGGAAATGGTGACTTCGGTTTCCGGATACACTTTTCCGGTAGCGGTTACGAGGCTGGTGATGTCGCCCCGTTTTGCCTTTTCGACGGTCACTTCAGTGGTTTGGTCGCCCTTCTTGAACTTGCTGGCTCCGGCGAAACCGAGGCCGATGATGACGAGGGCTGTTATCCAATAACGTTTTTTCATGGGAAAGAGGATTGGGTAGTGGGAAATGGGATACGGTTACTGCGAGTTGGGTAGAGTGTCGTTCCACTCGATACCGTGGCGGTCGAGGAGACTGCCTTCGACGCGGGCGAGCGTGATTTCGGCTTCGATGCTGGCGAGTTGGGCGTCGAGGAGGGCGAGCTTCGCTTGGTCGAGGTCGCGTTGGATTTCGAGAAGGGTGCGGAAGGTCGAGAGGCCTTCTTCGTACTTGCTGGTCTCCTGTTCGTAGGTGGCTTCTTGGAGGGCGACGACGAGTTCGGCGGCGGAGAGTTGCTGGCGGGAGGCTTCGAGGTCTCGCCAGGCGGAGCGGACGGAGCGCAGCAGGTCTTGCTTGATGGTGGCGAGGCGGAGTTCCTCCTGGTCGATGCGGTAGAGGGTTTGGCGGAGGTTTGATTTGGCGGCTCGGGAGCCCCAAGGGAGGTTGAAGCTGAGGCGGAGTCCCCAGTCGTCGCCGCGGCGGTCGAAGGCTTCGCTGAAGGCGTCGCGCCCGCTTTCGGGCGAAAGTCCGTTGTAGGAGCTAGAGAGGCTGAGGTCGACCTGGGGGCGCTCGTTGTTTCGGGCGAGGATGCGGTCTTGTTCCAGTTGCTCGAGCACTTCCTCTTGGATGTCGGAGTCGAAGTTTCGCTCGATGGCGCGGTCGAGGGTGGCTTGGAAAGGGGGGAGCGTTCCTTGGGAGACGGGAAGCTGGGAAACGGCGAGTTGGGGGCTAAGCTCGATGGTTTCGTCGAGGATGCCCATGGTGGCGAAGAGGGTGTCGGTCGCTTCGCGGATGGCTTGCTCAGCCCGGATGATTTGCTCCTGGCGTTGGGCGAGGTTGGCCTCGGCTTGCAGGGTTTCGAGCTGGGTGGCGAGTCCGAGGTTTTCGCGTTCGCGGGCTTCTTCCAGCAGCTTATGGGAGAGCTCCAAGTTGGATTGGCGCAGATCGCGTCGCTGGTAGGCGTCGGAGAGGCGCCAGTAGGCGGTCTCGATTTGCTGGAGCAGGTCGAGCACGGTGTTGCGGGTGCGCAGGTCGGCGACGCGGGCTTGGGAAGCGGCGCGGCGGATGGGGGCGAGGTTCACGTCGCGGCCGAAGTCGCGGAGCAGGGGTTGGGTGAGTTCGAGGGAGAGGGAGGCGCGTTCGCTGAGGGAGCCTCCGACGAGCTGGCCGAGCTCGGAGTTGAAGCTGGATCCGTTGCTGCGGGATTGGCTGGCGCTGGCGGTGATTTGGGCGCCGGTTTTGACTTTTTTGGTGACGCCGACTTCGTAGGAGCGGGAGTCGGAGGTGGTTTGGCGGGTGGCTCCGTTGGAGTCTTCCCAGTCGAGGTCGCTCTGGCTGAGGTTGGCTCGGGAAAAGACGGAGGGATCGAAGCCGGCTTCCTGGGCGGTGACGGCTTCCGCGGCGATCTCGGGGGCGAGGGTCTGGATGCGCAGGCCTAGGTTTTTCTCGAGGGCCACGTCGATGGCCGAGCGGAGAGAGAGCTCCGAGCTAGGCGCCCGGTCGGCGGATTGGGAAAAGGACAAGGGAGCGGCTAGCGCGAAGGCTAGCCCGAGGATGGCAAGGTTGGGTTTCACGGAAGGATCGAAAGGGTACGAAGGGCGAACGAGTAACGATACACGACGATTTCTGCTTGGTTGCCTAAAGTCTACTGGTTAATGGCGGATCTCTAGCTATTGGGCGGGGATGGCAAAATTTTCTGGTCGGACAGTCAAATTTTTTGAGGGATAGGGTGGATTTGGAGGTATTTATAGGGGCCAGCTCTCAACCTTGTTTCGCTGCGGTCGATTCCTCAGGCATGAACTGCACCTCCTTTTGTTCCTCCCGCGTTCGTGCTTGGCTGGCGCTCGCCGCTTTCGCTTCGCTCGCGAGCATCGCCAACGCGATCAGCATGGCCTTCGTCCTGGACAACGCCACCGCAACCCTCGACGACGTCAATCCGCAGAGCGACTTCTATAAGTTAGACGAGCCGAGCACGGAAAGCGGTTCGGCGACCGGCCTCTTCGACTTCTTTATTGGGGTCGATGACAACTTGAGGGAATACGTGCAATTGACTTGGGCGGGCAATCCCAAGCCGTTTCTGACATCGGTGGGGCTCAAGGCGGGCGGTCGTGGATCGGCGGCTGGCGGTTTGTTTGCGATGCTTTGGGATGCCAGCGATTTGCTCGCTTTCAACAATTCGAGCAGTTACGACGCGCTCCGGATCTACCAGGACGGAATCGTGCACAAGAACAATGCCAACAACTATCTCGGCATCTCGCATATCACGGTCGACGGCGAACCGGGGGACGATTACCTGAAGGTTCCCGATTCTGGCTCCGCGCTCGCCCTCCTGGCGATGGGCTTGGCGGGGATCTTCTATTTAAAGAGGCGCATGCGGAAGGACTAGGCTCCGCGATCCCCTAAACTTTTCAAAAGCCGTTCCTCGAGGGAGGAGCGGCTTTTTGCGTTGGAGGCGCGGAAGGGTGCAAAGTTCATCGGCGAGGTGGCGAAGCGCTACCTTTCGTGGCTTTGCGTCGATCGGCGGGATGCGGCTTTGTTTACCATTGTTCGCCGGGATGGCCCGGCACGTGGTAGAGCTCGAAGTTTTTGTAGTAGTCGAGCGAATACTCGGGCGCTTCGACGCCTTCCGGAAAGGGACGCTGGGCGAAGGTGTGGAAGTAGGCGAGGCAGGCGTCCTTGTAGAACTTCGCGTCTTCGAGCTGGCGCCTGAGCAAGGCGGTGACTCGGGCGTGGCGTTGGGCGTCGACGGCTCCTTGGAGGCTGCTCCATTGATCCAGCATCTCGTCGACGCGGTCCACGCCGCTTTGGTAGGTGAGGCAGAGCTCGTTCCAGAGGGTGTTGCCGGACTTCATCTGGAAGTCCCAGTCGAGGTGGTGGAACCAGAGCAGGTACTTGTCTTCGATGGACTGCGGGGATCCCCATTTTTCTACGACTTCCGGGGCGTATTGGCCGAGGGCGTTCGATCCGCTAACGGTGCGGTCGAAGCCGATGCCGCGCTCGGAGGCGTTGTGGTAGTAGGTGGAGGTCCAGTCCGGGCGGCCTTGGTCGTGCCAAGGGCCGGGGCCGTAATGATGGCCTGGATACATGATGTGGTGCAATCCCAGCGGCATGGAGTAGTCGACCACCGTTTGGTGGGAGCCGAGTAGGATTTTCGTAATGGTGGCGACCGTGTTCGGGTCGTTGCCGAAGCTTAGACGGGTCCACTCGTCGGCGATATCCTCGGAGCTCAGCTCGTGATCCCAGGCGAGGCGTCCGAAGGCGTACCAATTGGCAGCTCCCATGGGGTGCCCGGTCCAGTTGCGTTCGTTGCCGATGTTGGCGACTCCGGCGATGGCGGTGAGGTTGTGGCCGAAGACGGAGCCGTCCACGATCTTGGCGACGGTGGAGCCGGGGCCTGTTGCGAAGGTATCGGACTCGAGGGTTTCTTCCCACATGGGGGCGAGGTAGGCCAGATGGATGTCGCCGCCCAGGTATTCCTGGGTGATCTGCAGCTCGAGGGTGTGCGGCGTTTCCGGAGTGGCTCCGAAGAGCGGGTGGAAGGGCTCGCGGGGCATGAAGTCGATGGCTCCGTTTTTGGTCTGGATGGAAACGTTTGGCTCGAAGCGGCCGTCCAGGGCGGTGAACTCGGTGTAGGCTTGCTTGTGGCGATCCTCCTTGACCTCGAAGTCGTAGACGAAGGCCCGCCACATGACGATGCCGTCGTGCGGCGCGAGGGCCCGGGCGAGGAGGTTGGCGCCGTCGGCATGGTCGCGGCCGTAGGCTTGGGGGCCGGGCTGTCCTTCGGAGTTGGCCTTGACCAAGAAGCCTCCGAAGTCGGGCACGTAGGTGTAGATCTCGTCGATCTTGTCGCTCCACCATTTGATGACGGCTGGATCGAGCGGGTCAGCGGTCTCGAGGCCTCCGATCTCGACCGGGGCGCTGAAGCGAGCTGTCAGGTAAACTTGGATACCGTAGGGGCGGAAGGTGTCGGCGAGGGCGGCGACTTTCTCCAGGAACTGGGGACGCAGTACGGTGGCGTTGGAGTTGACGTTGGTGAGTACGGTCCCGTTGATCCCAATGGAAGCGCAGGCGCGGGCGTAGTCGTGGTAGTAGGGCTCGACGTAGTAGGGGAGGTCGAACCAGTTGAAGATGGAGGCCCCTGCCATGGAGCGCTCGACGGTGCGAGTGAGGTTGTCCCAATGGTTGAGCAGGCGATGGTCGATCTTGGGCGTCGACGTGAGCGGGACGTTATCGAGGGAGCCTGCCGATTGCAGGTGTCTTAGAAAAGCGAATACGCCGTAGAGAAGGCCTTGGTCGGTGTTGGCGGCGATTACGAGGTTCTTGCCGCTTTGGGCGAGCTGGAAGCCTTCGCTGCCAAGTTCGGAAAGATCGAGACCTAGCTTGGCGATATGGGCGGACTGAGGGGTGCCGACAAGAAGCTTGGGGGCGGAGCGGGAGCGCTTGTTTCCGAGCAAGCCCGAGAGTCCGCGCTCGAGCTCGTCGAGGGCGATTTGGGCGGTGTCGCTGGTGGCGTCGGCCACGATGGGGCCGATGGCGTTTCGGTAGGCCTTGGCGAGGGCTTCGTTTGCCACCGGCTCGTAGCGGAGCCAGAGACGGTAGCCGTCTTCCGCGAGCAGGTTTGCGGCGGAGCCGGCGAGGGCTACGGCGAGGGAGAGAGCGAGTAAAGGGCGTGGAATACGCATGGTACGAGCGGGGGTTAGGCGTCGAGGCTGCTGTGGCGTTGCTTGAGTTCGTCCTCCATGGTGAGGGCCACTTTTTTGGTGATTGGGTAGAAGAGCATGAAAAGTACTCCAACTCCGAAGAATCCGCCAGAGTAGAAGCCGAGAAGCTTGCGCATCCCGAGCTGTACTTCCGGGTCGCTCGCGGTTTCGGGCGAGTATCCGTACATCGCCAGCAGCCAGCCTGCGAGCGCTCCGCCGATGCCGAGTCCGGCTTTGAGAGCGAAGACCATTCCGGCGAAGACGAATCCGGTCGAGCGGCGGCCTTGTTTCCATTCCCCGTAGTCGGCGGTGTCGGCGATCATGGCCCAAAGCAGCGGGATGGTGGGACCGTAGGACATGCTGGTCAGCAGGGTCAGGAGGAGGATCATGGAGATGTCCTCGGGACCGACGAAGAAGTAGAGCGACTGGAAGAGGGCGGCGAGGCTGAGGCCAACGGTGAAGACGAGCTTCTTGCCGAAGACGCGGGCCAGCGGCTTAGCAGCGAGCACTCCTAGGATGCTGACCAGGCTGCCGATCATGTTGAAGAGGCTGAAGCCGACGGAAGTGGGGTCGCCGTCGGGCTTGATGATGAGACCGAAGAGGTCGAGTATCCAAAATCCAATACCTTGGTTTTGCAGGATCTCCGGAGTGGCGACGAGGCCTAGGCTGTCGATGAAAGCCCGCAGAGCGTCGGGGGAGAGATAGTATTTGGCGTGCACGTAGCCGGCGTTGCCGCGCAGGGCGAGGGTGATGAACACGAAGAGCGTCATGCCGAACATGGCGAGCCAGGGGCGGTTCTTGAGGATGTCGCGGAAGTCTTGCTTGAGGTCGGGCTTTTGGCCTTTGGGAGGCTGTACGCGTTCCTTGACGCTGAAGAAGGAGATGACGAAGAAGACGATGGAGGTGAGGGCCATGATGCCGATGGTCATGGACCAGCCTTTGGCGGCGTCGCCGTCGCCGAACTTGTCTACCAGCGGCAGGGTGAAGCCTTGCACGAAGAAGGCGGCGACCATGGCGGCGAAGAAGCGGTAGCTGGAGACGCTGGTGCGCTCGATGCCGTCGCTGGTCATGACGCCGTTGAGGGCGGAGTAGGGCACGTTGTTCATGGTGTAGGCCATCATCAGCACGGTGTAGGTGATGGCGGCGTACCAGAGCCGGCCGCTGTCGCTCATGCCCTCGGGCACGGTGAAGGCGACCCAGAAGAGCAGGGCGAAGGGGATGGCGGACCAGAGCAGCCAAGGGCGGAACTTGCCCCAGCGGGTGTTGGTTCGGTCCGCGATGTAGCCCATGATGGGGTCGGTGATGGCGTCGCTGAAGCGGACCAGCAGGAGCATGGTTCCCATGGCCGCGGCGCTGATGCCCATCACGTCGACGTAGAAGGCGGTCGGGAAGACGATGAACATCTGGAATACGAAGTTCGCGGAGGCGTCTCCAAGGCTGTAGCCAGCTTTCTCGCGAAAGCTGAGCTTAGTTGAGGCGTTGCTACTCATGGGCTTACAGGGGTGGTGAAGGGTGCGGTCGGGGTCGACGTATGAACAGTCCTAGCTTTCTAGGCTTTGTGAGGAACATTGTTGTTAGCCCTTAGCCGGTGAAAGCTGAAACTCGCTGCCCTCCTAGCTAAGGGCGGTCTTTCTATATGGCAATCTGGTGACAAAAGAATCGGCGCGGCGTTTGCTACGGCGGATCTGCCCCTCTGGGTGGCAATATTTCCTATTTTGCCTTTGTGTAATTCCCGAGAACGGTCCTAGAAGGACGCTTTCATTATCAACCACTTTTGAATTGAAAATGAGTACTGTTGCAAAAAAGAAGACGGCTTCCAAGAAGGCCGCAAAAAAATCCGCAGCTTCCGCCTCAGGCGACATGAAGCAAGCGATCCTCGACCACCTCAAGTACACGCTTGGACACAATCCGTCCGCAGCGACGAAACGCGACTGGTGGACTTGTATTTCCCTGGCCGTGCGCGACCGGATCGTGGACAACATGATCCAGACGCAGCAAACCCATTTCGAGCAAAACGTCCGTCGCTGCTACTACCTCTCCATGGAGTACCTGATGGGCCGCATGCTGGTGAACAACATGTACAGCGCCGGCGTTTACGACGAAGCTCGAACTGCGGTAGGGGAGCTCGGAATCGAATGGGATGCGATCGTGGAGGAGGAGCTCGACATGGGACTGGGCAACGGCGGTCTCGGTCGCTTGGCTGCCTGTTTCCTCGACTCGCTCGCGACCTTGGACCTGCCGGCGGTAGGTTACGGGATCTACTACGAGTTCGGACTCTTCAAGCAGGCCTTCCAGAACGGTCACCAGATCGAGAAGCCCGACAGCTGGAAGATGTTCGGCACTCCTTGGGATATCGTCCGTCCGGAGTATACGCAGACGCTTAAGGTCTACGGCCGGGTAGAGACGCAGTTCGACGAGAAGGGCGATCCGCGTCCTGTCTGGGTGGATACAAAAACGATCCAGGGTGTTCCGTACGACATTCCGATCGCGGGTTACGATACCAAAACCGTGAACTTCCTGCGCCTCTGGTCTTCGCGTTCCTCGGAGGAATTCGACTTGGACGAGTTCAACAAGGGCGACTACGTGGAAGCCATTCGCGAAAAGGCGATCGGCGAAACGATTTCGAAGGTCTTGTATCCAAACGACAAGACAGAGAACGGCAAGGAGCTGCGCCTGGTGCAGCAGTACTTCTTCGTTTCCTGTTCCTTGCACGACATCATCCGCCGCTATTTCAAGAACAACGAGAGCTGGGACAAGTTCGCCGACAAGGTAGCGATCCAGCTCAACGACACGCACCCGGCGATCGGGGTGGCGGAGCTCATGCGAATCCTCGTCGACGAGCACCAGCTCACTTGGGAAAAGGCTTGGGAGATCAGCACCAAGACCTTCGCCTATACCAACCACACCTTGCTTCCCGAAGCGCTGGAGAAGTGGAGCGTCCCGTTGTTCGAAAAGGTCCTGCCGCGTCACCTCGAGATCATCTTCGAGATCAATCGCCGCCTGATGCTGACTATCGAGGACCGTTGGCCGGGCGACAACTGGATGAAGCGCGACCTTTCCCTCATCGAGGAAGGCCATCCCAAGATGGTGCGCATGGCTCACCTGGCCGTGGTGGGAAGCCATACGGTCAACGGTGTTGCTGCAATTCACTCAGAATTGCTCAAAACAGTGCTTTTCCCGAGCTTCAGCGCTTTGTATCCAAATAAATTCACCAACATGACGAACGGCATCACGCCGCGTCGTTGGTTGCTGGCTTGCAATCCCAAGCTTTCCAAGCTGATCGACAGCAAGAAGATCCCGTCGGACTGGCCCAAGAACTTGGACGCCCTGCGCGGACTCGAGAAGTACGCCGACGATGCGGACTTCCAGGACTCGTATATGAAAATCAAATACGAGAACAAGGTCGAGCTCGCGAAGACGATCAAGGAGCTTTGCGACGTGGAGGTCGATCCCAACGCCTTGTTCGACGTGCAGATCAAGCGTCTGCACGAGTACAAGCGCCAGCACCTCAACCTGCTGCACATCCTTACGCTCTACCGCCGCTTGCTGCACAACCCGGACTTGGACATCGCTCCACGCGTCTTCATCTTCGGCGCCAAGGCGGCTCCCGGCTACTACCTCGCCAAGACTATCATCAAGGCGATCAACTCGGTCGGGAAGGTCATCAACTCCGACGAGCGCATCAAGGGTAAGCTCAAGGTGGTGTTCCTGCCGAACTACCGCGTTTCCCTCGCCGCCAAGATCATCCCCGCCGCCGACCTGTCCGAGCAGATTTCCACGGCGGGCAAGGAAGCCTCCGGTACCGGCAACATGAAGCTGGCCCTCAACGGAGCGCTGACCATCGGCACCCTCGACGGGGCCAACATCGAGATCGGCGAGGAAGTCGGAGACGACAACATCTTCATCTTCGGCATGAACGTCGACGAGGTGCAGGCCCTCGATGTAAAGGGCTACGACCCGTACTCATTCTACCATGCGGACGAGGAGCTCAAGGCGGTCGTGGACTGGGTCGGATCCAGCTACTTCACGCCGGACGAGCCGGAGGTGCTGCGAGCCGTGCGGGACAGCATGCTCGATGGAGGGGATCCCTTCAAGGCGCTGGCCGACTACCGCTCCTATGTCGATTGCCAGGAGCGAGTGGACGAGGCCTTCAAGGACAAGAAGCGTTGGGCGCGTATGGCGATCTTGAATACCGCTCGCGTGGGCAAGTTCTCCACCGACCGCACCATCGGCCAGTACGCTTCCGAAATCTGGAATCTGCCGCCGGTCGAAGTGAAGTAGTCCAGATTGCGCGTTAGACTTTCGAGCCGCCCCATTTCCCGGGGCGGCTTTTTTGTCGATACGCTGCGGCTGCGGCTCCGGGCCTTGTAAAAGGAGGCTTGGCATGCAAGGGGATCTTCGCATCGTTCCCTCCTTTAGTTACGTAAGCCGACCTCGCGTCGCGGACCGCCCCATAATTGACTGTATGAACTTACAAAAACGCATTTTGGCCAGCATTGGCCTCGCCTCGCTTTTCATCGCTAGCGCCCTGCACGGGCAGGACCGGCCGGTCATCGCCCAGCAGCTCGACGGCTTTAAGACGCCGACCGCCGCGGTTTTCAGTCCGGATGGCCGTTACCTGTTCGTGGTAAACCATGCCCAGGGCGAGTCCGGTACCCTGAGGAGTCAGAGCTACATCAGCAAGCTGGCCGTCGACGGGGAAGGGGAGGTCAGCGTGAACAACATGCGTTTCATCAAGAACTTGACCGCGCCGATCGACCTCGACTTTTCGCCGGTGCGTTTCGGAAACATCCCCAAGGGGGCGATTTTCTTGGCGGTAGGCACTCCGCTGGTGCAGGACGAGGCGGGGCGCGCCATGCGCGATTTGGGTAGGGTCATGGTAGGGATCGTGGTCCTCGACCCCAACACCGGCCGCGAGATCAAGTCCATCGATATCGGGCCGAACAGCCGGCTCAACTTGAAGGACGAGCTTTCGCTCCTGTCGCCTTCCAGCATTTGCTTCGACGACAAGGGGAACCTCTACATCGGCGAATCCGGCGTCGGCGGCCATATGTTCGACAAGAAGCAGGTCGGCCGTCCAGGGATCTGGCGCATCGACGCGGAGGAGGTGGAAGCCTTGCTCATGGAGCGTTCGCCCAAGAAGGCGGAGCTGATCCGCACCACCAGCCTGCCGACCGACATGACCTTCCGCAATCGGGAGAACATGCTCTACTTTGTGACAAACCACACGCAAGGACGCCCCAGCGGATCCGTTTTCCGCATCAGTTCCGGCCAGTACCAAGGCATTTCCTCGATGCAGACGATCGTGCGGGACTTGAGCGCCTTGACGGGGATCCAGGTTATGCCGAAGGGGCGGGTGCTCCTGGCCGGCAACTCCGGCGAGCTGATGTTCCCAAAAGGCAGGAAGGATACGCGTCCCTTGCGCTTCCGCCCGCGGCACGAGTTTTCCTCTCCCGGCAAGATCGCCCTGCTGGAGCTTAAGAACGGGAGCATCCTGATCGCGGTGCCGGAGCAAAGCAGCGAGGAAGCGGGCGGTCGTGGCCAGCGGGTCAGTATCGTGAAGCTTCCTGCGGAGTAGAATTGCAATGCGCGAGGGATGGGGATCTTGGCGTAGCGTAGCGGTATTTGTCTTTTCAATACTGCTGCTGCCTTGCGTTGTCGAGGCGAAGCGGGAGAAGTGGCCTCACGAGGCGAGTTCGCTGCAAGCGGACGAAAGCATCGTCTGGGGTCACCTCGACAACGGCTTTCGCTACGCCCTGAAGCCGCACTACGCCAAGCCCGGCTTGGTAAGCATGCGGCTGATGGTAAAGGTCGGGGCGTTGGACGAGGAGGAGGACGAGCTCGGCTTGTCCCACTTTATCGAGCACATGGCCTTCGAGGGGACTCGAAACTTCAAGCCCGGCGAGCTGATCGCCTTTTTCCAGAAGTTGGGTATGAGCTACGGGGTGGACGTGAACGCGTTCACTTACCATGACAAGACGGTTTACCATCTGGAGCTTCCGCAGAACGATGCGGAGTTGATCGAGCAAGGCTTGCGGCTGTATCGAGATTATGCGGACGGAATCCTTTTCGAGGAGGAGCGGGTGGAGAACGAGCGGGAAGTGATCCTGCGGGAAAAGCAGGCCCGCGATACGCCGAGCTCGCGGATCTCCGAGGCGTCCTTTCGCTTTTCCTTTGCCGGCACCGAGCTGGCGAAGCGCAACCCGATCGGCCTGGAGTCGGTGATCAAGGAAACCTCGATCGAGAAGCTGAAAGCCTTTTACCGGAAGTGGTACCGTCCCGACTTGATGACCCTCGTGGTGGTGGGCGATATCGATCCCGCTCGCTTCGAGTCGCAGATCGCGGAGACCTTTGCGGACCTGGAAACGCCGCGCGGCCGAGCTCCCAAGCGCAAGATCGGCCGCCTGGAGCGGAGCAAGCCCTTCCGCACCGGACACCTTTCGGTGGAGGGAGTCGAACGCTATACCTTGGAAATATCCCGAGCGTGGATGGAGCGCGACGGCGGCGACAGCTGGGAGCGACGCAAGGAAGATGCCAAGCGCTCCTTCGCGACTGCGATCTTCAATGAGCGTTGCCGCGAACTGATCGACGGCATGAGCGACGACTTCGCCAACTACAACCGAGTCTTCGGCATCCCGTACTGCCAGCTGAGCATCAGCTCGGGCGGAGAGTTTTGGTGGGATGCCTTCGTGTGGATGGACCAGCTGCTAAGGCAGGCCTTGATCTATGGCTTCACCCAGCAGGAGCTCGATTACGTGCGCAAAACCTGGCTGCAGTCCAGCCGCTCGGCGGCGGCCCGCTACGAGACAGCGGAGCCGCGCATGCTGGTCGACGACCTGGTGGACAGCATTGCCATGGGCCGCGTTTACTTGGCGAGCGAATCCTTTGCCAAGGCAATGGACCGTTATATCGAGTCGCTTACCCTGGAGGAGCTCAACAAGGCCTTTCGCGATGTTTGGGAGCTCAAGCGGATGTCTTACTTCGTGGCGGGAGACCTGCAGGAATCCTTGAGCAGCTTGGCCTTGAAGCGTCGTTTCAACGAGGACCGCAAATATGCCATTCTGCCCTACGTGCCGAAGTTGCCAGAGGTTTTTGAATACAGCGAGCTAGGGAATCCCGGCACGGTGGTGGACTCCGGAACGATCGACGCGATCGGAGCGAAAACCTACCGATTCTCCAACAATTCCCGGCTGACCTTCCTGCCCTCCGAAAACGAGAAGGGCACGGTGCGGGCTGTCGTGCGGGTCGGCGGCGGCATGCTGGGCTTCAAGGATACGAACCCCGCCACCCATGCCTTGGCGATGGGAGCCCTGTTTCGTAGCGGCTTCGGCGGGCACGACATCGAGGAAGTCTATAAGGAGCTGCGTTCCAACGTGTCCTCCTTCATGTTTGGAGTGGAGGATCACGACGCCTTTACCTATCGGGGAGTGACTCAGGTGGATGGGCTCGACGAGTTTCTCAAGATCGTAGCGGAATTCCTGCTGGATCCGACCGTTGACGAAGAAGCCTTCGTGGTTGCCCAATCCAAGTTCAAGCAAAGCCGCGAACTTGAACCGGACGGGATGAACGAAGGGTATCGCGACCTGTACCGGATGCTGTATCCAAACGAGCCTCGCTTCCACGCTCCCTCGCTTGCGGACATCGTCAGCGTGCAGCGCGATGCGGTACAGACTTGGTTGGGAGAGCCGCTGAAGGCAGGTTACCTGGAAGTCGCGGTGGTGGGCGACGTGGAGGAAGAGCTGCTGCTCAAGCTGTTCAGCGAAACGATCGGGGCCTTGCCGACGCGCCGGGAATCGAAGGCCGACTTTGCCGCAGCGCGGGCCTTGCGTACGCGTCCCAGCGCCGGGAAGCAAAGGATCGAGTACAAGAACGGCATGGGTGACAGCGCCGCATCGGTGATCGTCTGGACCATCCAGGAAGAGATTACCACCCGCGAAAGCGCCGCGCTGTATCTCTTGAGCAATGTATTTGAATCGAGGATACGAAAGCGGGTTCGCGAAGGTATGGGAGCGAGCTACTCGCCATCGGTTCGCTACGTCACCTTTTCCGCCTACGATACCTTGCGGCACATTCGCGCAGACGTGGATTGCCTCAAGGGCGACGCGGAAAGCTTGTTGGATGTAGTCTTGGAAATTTCCGAGACGCTGAGTTCTGAGCTGGTGGAGGCGGACGAAATCCAGGCTGCGGTGGCGCCTTTGGAGGAAGGCTTGAAGCAGGCGTGGCAGGACAACGGCTACTTGCTCGAGCACATCCTGTACGGCGTGCAGGAGTACCCCCGCGTGGTCGAGCGAGCCTTGGCTTACAAGGATGGGCTTTTGTCGACGATCACAGCCGATGAGATGCTCGCGGTTGCTCGCAAGTACTTGAAGAAAGACGCGGCGCTTGCGGTGGCCATCGTACCCTCCGAACCTTCGAAGATCGCGGAGGCCCCCAAGTGGGAGGAAACGAAGCGGGCCGGAGCGATTAAGTAAGGTTTCGCTTTGGCAGGGGGGCTTCGCGGCTGGGTCGTGCTCAGCAGCTTCAGTCGCTGCTCTTGAGAAGCCGGACGGGGCCTTTCAAGCCTGAGGGTTCGAGCCTTTGCAGTTCCTCTTTATCGTAGAAGTTCCAAGCGGTCCAAGTGACGCGATCGCTTGGCGGAGGCGGTTGGTTGGCGCTGAACCATTCCGGCATGGGTTTGCCCATTTCGTAGCCGTCGTTTCTGGGGAAAGCCTCGTCGCCGATAAGCCGGTTCGTCCAGACGTTTGTAACCTCGATTTTAATACGGTTCCTTCCAGGTTTTAGGGATTGGGTCGCGTCCAAGGCGAAGGGTGGTTTCCAAAGCGTTTCGTAGGAGTGGCCGTTGATGGTGACATCGGCGGCGATCGAAACGTGTCCGAGATCGAGCACGATCGTTTCTCCACTCGAGCGCCAATCGCTGGGAAGCTCGACCTCCGTTTCGTAGACGGCGGTGCCGGAGTAGTGACGGATTCCCGGAAGGGCACTCTCCGTCCAGTCCTGCAGCTCTTGCATGACCACCTTTCCGGGACCGCCCCATTTCGGATCGAAGCTCACGGTCCAAGGCTGGTCGAGTAGGAGGCTTGCTGCGCTAGCGGGCGTTTGGCTGGACGAATACGCTTGCAGGAGAGCGAGCTTTGCCGGGCTGGTTTGCGGGGTCGGCGAACTTGGGCTGCGGAAGTAGATGAAGCGCGAACCGCCTGGCTCGACGAGCAGGGGAAAGCGGGTTCGCCCGTCTGCTGCGTGGTAGGATTCGACCCGTTCGATCTTTCCGCTGTCCGCGTCCCAGACTTCGGGAGCAAGCCCTTGAACGCGAAAGTCCAAGCTCAGTTCGCGGTACTCGTCGGTTTCGTTGAAGAAGAAGTAGAGCTCTCCCTCTCCGATGCGGCGGTGGGTGAAGTGTTCCGCGCCGCTTCCATCGATCAACAGGTCCGGGCCGAGCTGGAGGTAGTCGAGGGCGGATTGCGGGGAGGCTTGGGGGATTAGGTAACCCTTGCCGTAGGCTCGCGCCTCGGAACCGTCGCCCCAGACTTGAGTTACGATCTTGTCGAACTCGTGGCGCTTGTTTTTCAGTTCGATGTATCCAATTGGCTGCGACGGAGGAAGGCCCACGACGACGGCTCCTTGCCGGGCTAGGGTCTCGATGCGCTTGAGCGTAGCTAGGCGAAGGGATTGGGAGTTGTGCAGGTAGAGGGCGTTGTACCGCGTGCCCTCTGGCAGGACGAGCTTGCCGTCCTCTACGCGAACTCGATTGATAAGCACGTCCGCATTTACGAAGTCACCAAGCGTTCCAGCGGGCAGCTTGACGGAGTTCCAGCCAGGCACTTTGTTGGGAGTTGTATCTCCTACGAACACGAGAAAGTCGGAGGCGGGCATTCCTTGCTGAAGCAGGTAGGAGCCGCGGGCCAGGTACTTGAACCAAGCCTTGCCGGCGTTGTGCCACCAGGTCTGGGTCCGGTCGATATGGGATCCCACGGAGCCCATGGTCATACCAGGAATGACGTGGGTGTTCGGTTGGTGGGCGAAGCGGTGAAACATGGTTTCGTTGACTCCGGAGGCCCAAGCGTGGTCGCCGAAAATCTTCATGGAGTAGGGGTGTCCGCGCCAGTTGACCTCGGACCAGGCGGTGAAGGACTCGGCGGATATGACTTTCTTTCCGTAGGTGCGGGCGGAGGAAACAGCGGCGTCGAAGGTACCCTTGAAGCCTTCGTCGACGACCCAGAATTCTCCCATGGTCATATCGGAGGCGCCGCCCACGGCCAGTTCGTCCAAGGTGCCGAAGCCGTAGGGCTCGATGTAGGACTTCATGCCGTGCTCGCGGCATAAGTCGGTGAACCGTTGGAAGTAGTTTTGTGTCATGAGATTGGATACGAGACCTCTCATGTCGGTCAGGACGGCGTCGGTGGATTCGACCGATTCGACGACGTGTCCCGCGAAAGCGGGGAGCCATTCGATTAGGTCGTAGCCCCAACGGTCGTAGAAGGTTTGGTCGAAGTTTTGGGTCCAGTTGTTTCCGCCCATCTCGAAGCTATCGATCTCGGAGTAGAGCAAGGCGTTCGAACCGCGAGCTTGGGCTTCCTTCACGACCTTTGCCACGTATTGCTCGAAGTGGAAGTCTATCGCCTCGGCGTTGAGCTTGTCGATTTCGAGGCCCCGTCCTGCGTCGGATGCTGGGTGGTTGCGGGCGTCGGTTGTGGTGTATCCAAAACGTGTGACGATCCAGGAGCCGGGAGGAAGGTCGATGGCGATTTCGTCGTTCGGGAGGGAACCTTTGTGCAGGATGCGGATGGCTTTGCGATCGATCGCGGAACTTTGAGGGAAGCTTTTATCGAGCTTGGTCGAGCCTTCGACGATGGCGTTTCGGGTTTGCCAGTCGCTTAGCCGCGGGTAGGCGGAGAGTTGAAACTGGCGGATCGGGAAACTGTCGTTGAAGACGATGCGAAACGCTTTGGCGGTGAGTCCGTCGCGGTAGTCTCCGGTGAAACTCCAATGGTGCTTGCCGGTGCGCGATTGCGTGAGCGGTCCGATTTTTTCGAAGTGGGATCCGTCCTTGGAAATCCAAAGGCTTCCGGTTCCGTGACGCGACCGTTGCTCGGTGTGCAGGGAGCGGATCGTGACAGGCGCGGAGTAGGTTGACTGGATCCAGACCTCGCCCTTGGCATCGGGGCGTGGCGTAAATTCTGTATCGAGATTTCCATCACGCAGCAGCGAGGCGTCGGCTAGCGGGGACGAGGCGCTCAAGGTTTCCTTTTGCTTTGCGAGCTTATCTACGTCCTCGTTCGCTGGCCATGCGAGTAGGGCGATGTCCCGGTAGTAGCCTTGGCTTGCGTCGGCTGGGGGAAGGGTGAGCTGCGTCGCTCCGCCAGTGGTTACGGCTTCGGCGAAGACCACCTTTTTCATGGAGAGCTCGGGGGTGACCCAGGGCCCGCCGCTCGAAGACCAGCCGTCGCAATTGTGCACCCCCATTTCGATGCCGACTCGTTCCGCTTCCACCGCGGCATGGGCGAGCACGTCGTTGAACGCATCGCTGCCGAAGGCGGTCGGTCCGTCCGGAATCCCGCGAGCGATGTGGAAAACGAGGGCCCCGCCGATGCCGGCGTCCGCTAGGGCTTCGAAGTCTTTGGTGAAACCTTCCTTGCTGAGATTTCCGTTCATGGCATGCATCCAGGTGCGCGGCAGGTAGGCGTGCGGCGGATTTTTGAAGGCTTCGGGATCGGGGGCGGCTACGCTTAGTGACGAGAGCAGGCAGCAGCTGGCGAGGAGGCGTTTCGGGAAGGTGTACATTTGCTTGGCGGAAAGGGCTACTTCTTCGAGGGGGTTAAAATGAGAGTAGCGACGCTATTCCGCCAGGGAGCGAATGGCTCTTGTTTGCAAATAGTAATTGTATGGTTGCCGCGGCCCTCCCTGCAGGCAGCGGCCTTGAGGTGGGGCTCAGTCCAGCTCGCGGCTGTTGCTCACGAAGGCGATATGGGTGCCGTCCGGCGACCAGCTGGGAACGTTTATCGAGCCTTGTCCGCCGTAGAGGTAGGCGATGGTTTTGGCTTGGCCTCCCTCGGCTGGCATTTGGCGCAGGTAGACCTTCTTGTAGAAGGGGTGGTCGTTGGGATCGATGTCGGCGGGGAAGGCGAGGTAGACGAAGCTTTGGCCGTCGGGGGAGAGGTGGGGAAACCAGTTGTTGAAGGAATCGAAGGTGAGCTGGGTTTGCTCGCTCCCGTCCGCCTTCATGCGCCAGATCTGCATGTTTCCGCTGCGCACGGAATTGAAGTAGATGAAGGAGCCGTCCGGCGAAAATTCCGATCCGTCGTCCAAGGTAGTGAGCTGGGTGAGAGGGGTCTCCTCTTTGCTTTCGATATCGATGGCCCAGATGTCGTACTGGCCGTTGCGGTGGCCGGTGAAGATGAGTTGGCGGTTGTCCGGAGACCAGCCGTGCAGGAAGGAATGTCCGTTCTCTGGGTCGGTGATTCGCGTGGGCGCTTCGCTTCCGGAAACGGTCAAGGTGTAGATGGTGGAGATGCGCTCCTCGCCGACGTGGTGGCTGATGCCGATCTGCTTGCCGTCGAAGGAGAGTACGTGGTCGTTGTTGTTCTGGTTAGCGAACCCTGTATTCAGCTCAGTGATACGACCGTCGCTGATCCGGTAGTTGTAGAGCTTGCCCTCGGAGTTGTAGATCAGGGTCTTGCCGTCGGGAGTCCAGTTGGGGGCTTGGATGGAATTTGGAAAGCTCGCCAATACCTTTCGCTCTCCGCTGGCGACCTCCATGATTTCGAGGTGGCTGCCGATGTAGTCCTGGTAGGGGCGGAAGTCTGCCGGGGCGGGCAGCACGATGCGCACGTTGGTGAAGTGGGCGGTTTCGACGACTTCGGGATTGTGCGAGCAGATGAAGAGACCGGCTAGGACCGTGTCGTTGAGGTCGAGCTGCTGGCTGACGGATTGGAAGACGTCGCCGAAGCGGGCGGCTGAAAAGGTGAAGCGGTCGCCTTCGCGCTGCAGTTCGATTTCGGTGGGCGCCGAAAGGTCCATTTCGACCTGCTCGGTGATCCCTCCTTGGTTGCGGCGAAACTGGAGCGAAGTCAATCCGTCGCCGTGCACGCAGGCGTCGGCGTAGGGCGAGGCGTCGTCGAGCGTATTGCGGGCGATGATACCGATCTTGCGGTGCGGATCGACGCCGTCGCCCTCGAAGCGCACGGTGGCGCGGATGATGAAATCGCCCTCGATCTCTCGGTAGGCGAATTGGAATTGGTCCTGCTCGGCCCACATGTTGATGCCGGCCCCGCTCAGGGTGTAGGCTTGCCGGCTGGGGTCGTAGCTTGCGGAACCGGCCAGTCGGGGCTGGCCGACATCGGCGGCGTGGGTGAAGTCGCCGACGGCGTCGGCGTAGCTTGGGAGGGAGAGGGGGCTGAGGGCTGCGAAGCCGAGCGCGGCATTGATGAGGGTACGTGTCGTCATAAGGGTATAGGGTTCTGGGGTGATGGTGCCCGTTATAACAGCTCGGCGCGGGAAACGCCTGCGCGGGCAATACTCTTACACAATAATCTCGCGGTCCCGGTGTGGGCTGGAGCCTGGGCGGTTGACAATCTTAGCTTTGCCAAGGAAAGCTTTCGCATGAAGATCGCGATCGTTAGCTCCAGTTTGAATCCCGGCAGCCGTAGCCGCATGATGGCCTTGGAGGTCCGGACTCGTTTGCTGGCTCGAGCGGAGGTGGAGGTCGACTTTATCGATTTGCGCGAGATGGAGCTGCCGCTCTGCGATGGCGGAGCCGCCTATGGCGACCCGTACGCTCTCGACCTCAACAAGCGCCTGGAGGCGGCCGACGCCTATGTGCTTGCGTCACCAATTTACAACTACGACGTCAATGCGGCTTTGAAGAACGCTATCGAGTTGGCGGGGCGGAACATGGAAAACAAGCTGGTCGGCTTTCTCTGCGCGGCGGGCGGAGCCATGAGCTACATGTCGGTGATGCCATTGGCCAATAGCTTGATGCTGGACTTTCGGGTCATCGTTTTGCCGCGGTTCGTTTATTCCGTTCCGGAGGATTGGACAGGGGATACGATGAGCCCGGTGGTGAGCGACCGAATCAGCCAGTTTTGCGAGGCGCTGGCGACGTTGGGGGAAAAGCTCGCCCGCTAGACCAGCTTGAACTCGGACTCGGCTTCCAGGTTGAGGGAGACGCGGGCGCTGCCGAGGTTGACGGCGATTTCCAGGAAGCCGCCGGAGCCGAGGTAGGCGATGGGCTTGCCTTTTTCCACGCTGTGGAAGGATAGGCCGAAGGGGATCTTGTCTCCATTTTTCAATACGACGGATTGGGGGGCGGGGCTGCTCCGCGTGATGCGGAGATTGGTGATGGCGTTGCCGAATTGGTCGAAGTAGATGACTTGCCCGTCCATGGGGAGGTCGTGGACTTCGGGGAAGTCGATGCCGTCGTGGGCGAACTTGGGCAGGGCGGTGCAGAAGTCGCTGGGCGGGATCTTGCTCGCAAGGAAGGCGGCGGCGGGAGCGAAGATGTCGCGGCCGTGGAAGGTGTTGCTCTCGCGAACTTGGGCGTCGAAGCGGTGCGGCTCGATCTCGTAGGTGCGGCACATGCCGGAATCGAGCAGCCCCAGCAGCCCGTTGTCGGGAGCTACGAAGTAGTAGTCGCCGTCGAAGTGTACGATGGGTTTGCGGTCGGAGCCGACGCCGGGATCGACC
This sequence comes from Pelagicoccus sp. SDUM812005, assembly GCF_031127875.1. Taxonomy (GTDB): domain Bacteria; phylum Verrucomicrobiota; class Verrucomicrobiia; order Opitutales; family Opitutaceae; genus Pelagicoccus. The sequence continues at coordinate 90,245 of NZ_JARXIA010000001.1, forward strand.
ACGCAGAGGAAGACGGTGCCGCGGGGGAAGTCGTGGTAGCACTGGGAGAGGATGAAGGCGCCGGAGCGGATGTTGCCCGGCTCGACCTGGTGGGAAATGTCGATGACTTTTGCTTCGGGGCAAAGTCTAGCGAGAACGGCTTTGACGGATGCGACGTACCAGTCGCTTTCGCCGAAGTCCGAGAGGAAGGCAACGATGGGTGGAGTTGGAACCATGGGCTATAGGTATCGTCGAGCGTACCTTTTGAGTTTAGCCGATTGCGAGAGTTGGCGTTAGGAGGAGGCTATGCTAGGGTGTGGGGCATGAGATTCAATGCGAATATTGGCGGGCTGGTTTTGGCGTTGGCCCTGTGCGCTCCGGCCTTGGGGGGGCAGGAGGAAGAGGTCGGCTTTCGCGAGCCGCTCTTCTTTTCGGAGATCGACCGGGATGAGAGGACGCCGCAGGCGGTTCGCGTGGGCGGGGTGGTTTTCGTAGCGGCGATGGGGGCCTCCGGCGAGACGGTGCAGCAGCAAGCCCGCACGGCCTACATCCGCCTGCAGTCGGTGCTGGGCAACTACGGGCTGCGCATGGCCGATGCCGTGCAGGAGCGGGTCTACCTGAAGCAAGGCGCGAGCTACGAAGCGGCCAAGGCGGCCCGGCTCCTCGTCTATGGCGAAGGCGGCGGACCGGCCTTGACCATGGTGGAGGTGGCGGGCTTCGAGGACCCGTCGACCTTGATCGAGATCGAGCTGGTCGCGGTCGCGAACCCCGAGGAGGAATAGGCTCGTTATCTTTGGAGGCGACCTTGCATTTTTTGCTGAAACTATAAGGCTTTGCCCCCTATGAGTTATCAGCCCTCTGAAGAGATCCTAGAAAAGTACGCGGATGTTATGATTAACTTCGCCCTGAACAGCGGGGAAGGCGTGAAGCCGGGCGAGGTGGTTCAACTGCGGGTGCCGGAGGTTGCGAAGCCGTTCCTGGTCGCCTTGCGCCGCGCGGTCTTGAAGGCAGGGGCTCATCCTTTGGTCTTTTTCACTCCGGACGACATGGCTCGCGAGTTCTTCGAGCTCGCCAACGAGGAGCAGCTCAACTTCTTCGCCGAAAAGTTCCACCGGGGGACGGTGGAGCAGATCGATCACACGGTGGCGATCTTGGCGGAGACGAACAAGAAGGAACTCGATGGCATCCCTTCCAAGAAGATCATGGCGGCCCAGAAGGCCATGAAGCCGTACATGGACTGGCGCCGCGCCAAGGAATCGGCGGGACGGTATACCTGGACGCTCGCCATGTGGGGGACCCAGCAGATGGCCGACGAGGTCGGCATGTCCCTGGAGGAGTATTGGGAGCAAATCATCGAGGCGTGCTATCTCCGCGAGGAAAAGCCCGCGGAAAAGTGGAAGGCTCTCTATGAGGAGCTCTACGCGTACAAGGACAAGCTCGACGCCCTCGAGATTGAGAAGCTGCACGTGGAAGCCGAGAATACCGATCTCTGGGTGAAGCTGGGCGACCATCGCAAGTGGCTGGGCGGCTCGGGGCGCAACATTCCGAGCTTCGAGCTCTTTGTCTCGCCGGATTGGCGCGGGACGGAAGGACGTATCCAGTTTACGGAACCGCTCTATCGCTACGGCGCCTTGATCGAAAACGCGTATTTGGAATTCAAGGACGGATTGGTGGTCAAGGCGACCGCATCGAAGGGCGAGGATCTGCTCAAGGAAATGATTGCGGTGGAGAACGCGGACAAGGCGGGTGAGTTTTCGCTCACGGACCGCCGCTTCTCGCGCATCACCAAGTTCATGGGAGAAACGCTTTACGACGAAAACGTGGGAGGCAAGTACGGCAATACGCACATCGCGGTCGGCTCCGCGTACCGAGATTCCTTCACGGGAGATCCTTCGAAGGTATCTGAAGGGCAATGGGCGGAGATGGGGTACAACAACTCCGTGGTCCATACCGATATCGTCGCTACCTCCAACCGCACCGTTACTGCCTACTTGAAGGATGGCAGCAGCACGGTGATCTACAAGGACGGTCAATTCACGATCTAGCGGCCGCGCCTTTTGCATCATGTTCTCCCGCTTTTTGAGGAATCTATTGCTTGTCCTGCTTGGATTCCTGCTAGCGGGGACCTCGCTGTCGGCCAAGCGTTTCAACATTCTGGTGAACGCGGAAGCCGAGGAGGACTACCTGGAGCGGACGGCGGATTTGGAGTACCAGACCTACCACATCGTCAAGGGAAAGTTCCATGGCGGCTCGACGCGCGATCGCGGTTTGGAGACGACCCGTTTCGAGGATCTCTTCGAGTCCCTCGAGGAGACGCTGAGGAAGCGAAGCCTGTATCCAGAGCCGGACCGGCATAAGGGCGACCTCTTGATCATGGTCTCCTGGGGCCGGACTTCCTTGGATCCGAACTGGGGAGAATTGCAGGGAATCGCGAGCGCCAGCGACCTCGGAGGCGAGTCCGGACTGGGCTCGACGGGCAGCGAAGCGAGCCTCGCGACGGCGAGCGCTGGAGCGGATGCGATCGCAGCGCCGGCTCAAACCGCATCGGCCGCATCGGCTGCTGGCGAAGGCTTCGTCTGGGGATCCGGTGGCGGTTCGCAGCGCTCCAAGAACATGGCATTGCTCGGGCTGGAGGGGAAGCTGCGGAGCCGGAACCTTTTCGGCCCGGATCCGGACGAGGAGTTGTGGAATGCCTTGGAGGAGGAACGCTACTTCGTCATCCTAAACGCATTCGACTACCAGCACCTGATTCACAACAAGGAGCTGAAGCAGGTGTGGCGGGTCCGCTACAATACCAGAGCCATCGGGCTCGGCTTCGAGACGGCCTTCGAGTCGATGAACGCGGCGGTCGCGGACGTGATTGGCCTGCAGATGGATGATATCGCTAAAGTGAAGGGTGATACCAGCGGCAGGATTTCCATGGGGGAAATCGAAATGGTCAAAATGACGGAATCCGATAAGAAGGCGGTCGGGGAGTGATCGCGTTGCGGTGGGGCGGCATGAGGTTTTTCATTCTTGGTTTCGGGTTCCTTCGATGGCTGCTCGGCGTTTCCTTTGCCGCGGCAGATGAGGCGATTCTAGCGGAATTGGAGGCATCCTTCGAGCGCGACCTGATCGAGGCTTGGTACCCGCGAGCGGTGGATCGGGAGATGGGCGGCTACGTGACGGGCTTCGACTTCAAGTGGGAGCCGACGGAGGAAACCGACAAGTTTCTAGTCGGACAGGCTCGGCATGTTTGGGTCCTGTCTCAGCTTGCTGGATACAAAGGCGACGCGAGCTTCGCGGAGCAGGCCCGGCATGGGGTTCGCTTTTTGATCGACGTGATGTGGGATGCGGAGAATGGCGGTTTCTTTGAGGGCGTTAGCCAGGCGGGGGAGCCCATTCTTGAGGAAGGGAAGTCGGCCTACGGGATGTCCTTCTCGATTTACGCTCTAGCGGCCTTCTACCGGGAGACGAAGGATGCGGAGGCCTTGGCCTACGCGAAGCGAGCTTTCGAGTGGCTGGATCGGCATGCCCGGGACGAGCAGGAGGGCGGTTATGTCGACGATTTGGACCTGCGCGGAAAATGGTCGCGGAAGCGTATCTACGACTCGGATACGATTGCGATCGGGGCGAAGGACTATAACTCTTCGATCCACCTCCTGGAGTGTTTCACGGCTTTGTATGCGGTTTGGCCAGACGATTGCCTGCGAACGCGGCTGGAGCAGATGCTCGCGATCTTGAGGGACCGGTTCGTGCAGGAGCCAGCTTACTTGCATTTGATCTTCGATCGCGAGTGGCGAAAGCTGAGCTTTCGGGACGAGGGGCGGGAGTCGGTGATGCGGCATCGCTTCGTCGACCACGTTTCCTGGGGGCATGATGTGGAAACCGCGTTTTTGATGCTGGAAGCGGCGGAGCTGCTGTACGGGGAACCTGGCGAGCGAACCTCCGAGGTGGCGAAGGCGCTGGTCGACCACGCTTTGGCGACCGGTTGGGACGCGGAGCGCGGTTCGCTTTTCGAAGGCGGCTACTACTTCGGCGACTGCGGCGAAGTGGAGGTCATCATGCCGCAGAAGGTTTGGTGGATTGCGGCCGAGTCTTTGAACGCGACGCTTCTGATGTCCCAGCTGTACCCCGGAGAGCCGAAGTATCGCCAAGCCTTTGAGGATCAGTGGGCTTACATCAAGCGATACCTCATCGATGCGGAGCATGGTGGGTGGCTGGCGACGGGGCGGGACAGCGATCCGGCGGCCGGTTCTCAGGCGAAGGCCTCGCGCTGGAAAGCGAGCTACCATGACGGGCGAGCTTACTTGAACTGCATCGAAATGTTGCGGGAAAGCTTTCCGCTGACGCGGCATTGAGCGCATTCGTTTCCTAAACGAGCTTGACAGGAGCGCCTGGGAAAGCTTTTTCGATTTCATTCTTCATCGGATCCGTCCGATGGAAATCGAATCAACCTCGCAAGATGAAGCCATCCGCAATCAAGCCAAGCAAGCTTATCAACCTCGTACTAGTGAACGTGGTCGTGGTGGTCGTGGTCGGATGGACCGCGTCAGCGAGAGGTTGAACGAAGCAAAGAGCTTTTGACGAAACAACCCCGCCGGCGCAATCCGGCGGGGTTGTTCGTTTTAGGACGCCATCGTCGGAATCAGTCAGCGACTAACCTTAGAAATCAACTGAATCCGAAAATGAACTACACAGGCGCAGAAATCCTCATCAAGTTGCTCGAACGACAGGGCATCCAACGAATCGCGGGCATACCGGGCGGAGCCAACCTCCCCATGTACGATGCCTTGTCGCGAAGCGAAACGATCCGGCACGTCCTGGCTCGTCACGAGCAGGGGGCCGGCTTCATCGCCCACGGACAGGCTCGGGTAACGGGGGAGTCTGCGGTCTTTTTCGCGACCTCCGGACCGGGGGCTACCAATACGATAACGGCCTTGGCCGACGCGAAGCTCGATTCCATACCGGTTATCTGCATCACGGGCCAGGTTCCCAAGAGCTTGATCGGCACGGATGCCTTTCAGGAGATCGACACCTTCGGGCTCAGCCTTCCCGTTACCAAGCACAGCTACTTTGCCCAGTCCGCCGAGGAGTTGCTCCAGATCATTCCGGAAGCCTTCCGCGTAGCCAATTCCGGCCGTCCGGGACCGGTTTTGATCGATATCCCCAAGGACGTCCAGATGGAGCGTATCCAAGTCGAGCAATGGCCCGAGCCGGGGCGGCGGGAATTGGAGTCGTCGATCGAGGCGAAGGCGATCGAAGCGGCTGCCCGCATGATTGATGAGGCCCAGCGGCCTGTAATCTATCTCGGCGGCGGAGCGATCCATAGCGGAGCGAGCTCCCGCATGATCGAGTTCGCGGAACGTATCCACGCTCCGGTTACGACGACCTTGATGGGCTTGGGAGCCTTTCCAGCGAGTCACCCGCAATCCATCGGCATGCTCGGGATGCATGCTGCTCGCTATACCAACAAAGCCTTGGAGGAGTGCGACCTCTTGATCGCCCTTGGCGCCCGCTTCGACGATCGCGCTACGGGAAAGGTCGCTCAGTTCTGTCCCGACGCGAAGATCGTCCACATCGACATCGATGCCGCGGAGCTGCACAAGATCAAGACTGCCCATATCGCTATCCAGGCCGACTTGAACGCGGCCTTGCAGGACTTGATCCCTGCCACCCGGGAGCGTCGCCGCGAAGCTTGGATGGAGCGGATCGCGGAGTTGAAACGCGATTTTCCAATGGAGATGCCGGACGCGGATTCGCCGACTTCCGCCTACGGCATCATTCGCCAGACGCAGCGTATTTGTCCGGAGGATACGATCGTGACTACCGACGTTGGGCAGCACCAGATGCGGGCGGCTCAAGCCTTCAGCTTCGACCAGCCGCGACGTTGGCTGACCTCGGGTGGATTGGGGACTATGGGCTTCGGCTTGCCGGCTGCCATCGGAGCTGCCTTGGAGGCGCCCGAGCAAACGATCGTTTGCTTCTCGGGCGACGGCAGCTTGATGATGAATATCCAGGAATTGGCTACGGCGGCGGAAGAAGGAGCGAACTTGAAGGTCGTTCTTTGCAACAACAACTCCTTGGGCTTGGTGCACCAGCAGCAAACCCTGTTCTACGGGAAGAACATCTTCGCGTCGAACTTCAGCAGCCATCTCGACTTCTGCATGATCGCCCGCGGTTTCGGCGTAGGCGCCTACGACTTGGGCAAGACCGAGGATCCGCAAGCGGCGCTTGAAGAGGCCTTGAAGGCGAAGGGCACGGTTTTGATCAACGTTCCCATCGATGTTACGCACAAGGTTTTCCCCATGGTTCCTCCTGGCGGAGCGAATTCGGAGGCGTTGGTCGAGCAGGCGGAACGGGAGGTCGCCATTTAGTCGCAGGCCGACTCCCCGTTGGCGCAGTCGCAGGCTTCCTCCTGCGCTGCTTAATCCTTGCGGGACGGTGGGGTGGATTGTTGAGTGAAGCGCGAATCGGAGGGGGTGCGCCGCACGAGGCTAGGCTCTCTAGGAAAAACGATATAAGAGGAAACGGAAAATGTATCAGGAATGGAAATACGATGAGTATCGGCAGGTAGGGAAGGATTATTCGCAAGCGGCCGAAGTGGAGGTCTACGATGCTTCGCACGCCCAGTTTCGCGACGTGGAAACAGAGAACGCGGCCTTGCTCGCGAAGCTAGGCCTGAGGGCCGGTTCCGCTGTTTTGGATATCGGCTGTGGAACGGGTGAATTTGCCATGGAGGCCGCTCGGGCAGGTCATCGCGTCACCGCGATCGACGTTTCTCCAGCCATGCTGGTGCGGGCGAGGGGGAAGGCGTCGGAGGCAGGGCTGGCAAACCTGTCCTTTGTCCATGCGGGCTACCTCGATTTCGAGCTCGAAGCGGGCAGCATGGACGCCGTTACGAGCAGCTTTTCGCTGCACCACCTGCCGGACTACTGGAAAGGCGTGGCCTTGGACCGCATTTCGAGATGCTTGAAGGCGGGTGGGCTGTTTTTTCTGCGCGACGTTGTTATGCCGGACCAGGGAGCCGCTGCCAGCGTTTCCCGTTTCATCGAAGAGCAGGAGAGGCTCGGTGGCGACTTTTTGCGCGACGACGCGATCGGGCATTTCCGTGACGAGTTCTCTACTTATGACTGGGTCATGCGCGGACTGCTTGAGCGCAGCGGATTTCGGATAAGGACCGTAGAAACGTCTAGCGGTGTCTTGTCCGAATACCTCTGCGAAGTCTAAGGCCTTCGGCGAGAATCTCCGATCTCAATGTCAAAGTGCAAGGTTTGAGACCGTTGGAGACACGTCAATGCGAACCTACGGTTCGAAGGTCCCTTTATTGTCAGCCCTTTCTTCGTTGTAGTTCTTTTCGGATCCAAGCCGGATCTCGCCGCATATCCAAAATCGCTGCCACGCGTGCCATCTGACCGTCTATGTCGTAGTACAGAGCAAATGGGAATCGCTTGGATAGCATCCGATAAAAGCCGAACTTTTTACTGTGAATCCCAGCTAAGATCTTCAGAGATTCAATGTCTGAAAGGAGGCTGTCGATAAAGTAGAGGCCGATTCCATCTTCATTAAAATCGTAGAACGCCTTTCCGGCGTCCAAGTCCTTGGCAGCCTCTTCTAGGGTGACGACAGCCCTGATTTCCATTAGCGATAACGCTCTCGAAGCTGCTCGATGGTCAGGAATTTGGCATCCGGAGAATCCATGATCTTTTTTCTCTCGGCTAGAATCGTCTCGTGCCACTCTGGGGACTCTGGCTCCCTATCCTCGTGGCAGAGCGAATCCCAGATGTGCTCCATGGTCGTAAGTCGTTCTTGTATAGTCATTTTTTTGATGTCCGGGATGCTCATGGAATCTAAGGTAGGATTTTTTTTAACCGTGGCAAGGTGGTCTTTTTCTTTGGCTAACGCCGAGCTCAGGCGACAAGGCCTAAGCTAACGTTTAAGTTTCTGGGGTGGTCGATTTTTGTGGGGTCGTAACGAAAGAGGCGGGCGTTTGCCACTGTTGCTTGGAGTGCCTTGAGTGCGCCCAACCTGGGCATGTTGTAATCGAGCGAATGTACGTTGCCTGTGAGCGGGCAGTGAAGCCCGCGCCCTGCGCGGGGACGGAGGCGAGTTGGGTTTGGGACGGAAGGGACGGCGGGGTAGCGGTCCCTCCAGGGATGGTCGCTAGATGAGTTCCTTGAGGTCTTGCAGGGTGATCTTGGCGTTGGCGGCTTCGCTGGCTTCGAAAACGTCGGCGAGCAGCTGGCGCTTCTGGTTCTGGAGCTGCAACACCTTTTCTTCCACGGAGTCGCTGACGATGAGCTTGTAGCTGGTGACCACCTTGGTTTGGCCGATGCGGTGGGCTCGGTCGGTGGCTTGGGCTTCGGCGGCGGGGTTCCACCAGGGGTCGAAGTGCACGACGGTGTCGGCGGCGGTGAGGTTGAGTCCGGTGCCGCCGGCTTTGAGGGAGATGAGGAAGATGGGGATGTCGTCGGAGTCGTTGAAGCGGTCGACTTCGGCCATGCGGTTACGGGTGGAGCCGTCGATGTAGCAGTAGGGGATGTTTTGCGAATCGAGCTCTTCCTTGAGTATCGAGAGCAGGGATACGAACTGGGAGAAGACGAGGATGCGGTGGCCGCCGTCCATAGATTCTTCGAGGAGTTCGAGGAAGGAGTTGAGCTTGGAGGAGGCGGAGGCGTCGAGCTGCTTGTCGAGGAGGCGGGGGTCGCAGCAGGTTTGGCGCAGGCGCAGTAGCTGGGTGAGGGTCTTCATGCGCAGGGCACCTTCGCTGGCTCCGCTTTTTTCGAGCTGGGAGATTTCTTTTTCGGCGTGCTGGCGGGCGGCTTCGTAGGTCTTCTTTTGGGCCGGAGTCATCTCCATAAAGAGGATCTGCTCGATCTTTTCCGGCAGTTCGGTGGCGACCTTGTCCTTGGTGCGGCGGAGGATGTAGGGGGCGGCTTGGTCGAGGATGCGGCGCTCGTGCCAGCGTCGCTCGTCTCCGCGGGCCCCGCTGGGGATGGGCTTCCAGCCGCCGGGCATGATGAAGTCGAGGAGCGACATGAGATCCTGGATACTGTTTTCGATGGGCGTACCCGTCAGGAGGATACGGCCGTCGGTTTGCAGGGCGGTGAGGGCCTTGGCGTTTTGGGTGCGTCGGTTCTTGATGTGCTGGGCTTCGTCGGCGATGACGCAGAGGAAGTTGAGGTCGGCGAAGCGTTTCTTGTCGCGGATGAGGGTGCCGTAGGAGGTGATGATGAGGTCGTAGGCGAGGGCTTGCTCGGGCGACTTGATGCGGTCGCTACCTTGGTTGACGAAGACCTTGAGCTCGGGGGTGAACTTGGCGGCTTCCCGGCGCCAGTTTTCCACGAGGGAGGCGGGGCAGACGACGAGACTGACGTCGCGTGGGTTTTGGGTTCTGGGTTTTTGGTTCTGGGTGTTGCGGGCGGAGTCTAGGAAGGCGAGGGCTTGCAGGGTTTTGCCGAGACCCATTTCGTCGGCGAGGATGCCGCCGAGCTTGTTCTTGAAGAGGTGGTGCAGCCAGGCGACCCCGGTCTTTTGGTAGGGGCGCAGGGTGGACTCGAGGGCAGGTGCGAGGGGCGGTGCGACGAGCTTGTCGAGGCGCTTGAGGGCTTCGCTACGGGTGCGCCAGGTGGCGGGGGGCTTGAAGTTGGGGTTGAGTTCGGAGAGGGGTTCTTCGATCTCGAGGCTGCGGGAGTAGGGGATCTTGTAGCTGCCGTTGTGCAGGAGGGGGGCGTTGAAGTCGCCGGTGAGCTGCTTCTGCACGGAGTTGAGGGTATCGAGGCGGGAGCGCTTGACGAGGAAGACCTTGTCGCCGGACTCGATGTAGCGCTTGCCGGTGTTGAGGCTTTGGCTGATCTCTTGCGGGGTGGCTTGTCCGGCTGCGATGGATACGGTGAGGTTGTAGCCGTTGCGCTCTTCGACGACCTCGGTCTTGATCTTGGCTTCGGGCATGGCCCCGACGCGTTGCTCGAAGTTTGGGGTGAATTCGGCTTGGTACTTGGTTTCGAGGTCGGTCCAGTATTCGCCGAGGAAGTTGAGGGTGAGGTGGCGGTCGCGTAGCCACCACTTGCGGTTGCCCGGCTCCAGCTTGAAGCGGTAGGTCTGGAGCAGCTCGCGGATCTCCTCGTAGTAGGGATGCTCGCGGGAGGGGAGCGAGATGGCGAGGTAGTGGGTGGAGCCGTCGACGGTGAGGGGCTTGCCGTCGAAGAGGAAGGGCTTGTGGGGGTCCGAGTCCTGGGGTTGGGGTTCTGGGTCGAGCGGGCTTGGGGCGGCGCGGGCTTGGGGCTCCTCTGGTTGGATGTGTTCGGTGACGCCGATGAGCTCGGAGCCGTTCCATGCGATGGGGGCCTGGGGCTGGTTGGCCCAGTAGAAGTCGCCTTGTCCGGAAAGGGTGGTGACGAGGGTGGCGAGCTTTTCGCGGTCGAGCTGGAGGAAGGAGGAGAGCTTGCCTCCGCACCATTGGAAGAGGGAGAAGGCGGCGACGCGGCCGGCTTCGTCGAGCTCGCCGAGCTTGTCGGGGGTAAGCGTTTCGGGGCGGACGTTTTTGCCGCCGGGCAGGGCGATTTCGAGCTTGGTGGGAATGGCGTCGCGGGGAGCGGCGGATTCGATGTTGGGCGGAAGGATGATGCGGAGTCGCATAGGTGCATCGCCGGGGGCGACGAGGTGTGGAAGGTGGAAAGTGAAGTGGCGGCGCTGGGGCGGCAAAGCTCGCCCTTACCGTTTTACGGGGACGTGGATGACGTACTTTTGCTCGAACTCGTCGTAGTCGAAATAGTCGCGAATAAGGTGGGGCTGCGGCTTTTCCTTGATGGAGGAGAGCTCTTCGGCGAGGTCGCCGCCTTTTAGGTAGAGCACGCCGTTGGGCAGGTCGTTGAAGCTAGAGCGCTTTACCTTTTTGCGGATCCAGCCCATGAACTTGGGGAGTTGGGTGACGGCCCGGGCTACGATGAAGTCGACTTGGCGGTCCACTTCCTCGACGCGGCATTGGATGGCGACGGCGTTTTCGAGGCCGAGGCGTTCGAGGCAGTCTTGCACTACCTTGATCTTTTTGCCGATGGAGTCGACGAGGAGGAAGCGGGTTTCGGGGAAGGCAATGGCGAGGGGGACGCCGGGGAATCCGCCGCCGGTACCGACGTCGATGACGGTGGTGTCCGGCTTGAAGGCCATGACTTTGGCGATGGCGAGGGAGTGGAGGATGTGGCGCTTTGGGAGGTTTTCCACGTCGGAGCGGGAGATGAGGTTGATCTTCTCGTTCCACTCCGCGATGGCGGAGGCGTAGGTTTCGAACTGCGAGATTTGCTCGGGCGTGAACTCGGGAAAGTGCTTTGAGACGATGGAAAGGTCGAATTTCATAGGAAGTTGGCCAAAGAAAATGGGTTTGGCGGCGGTGGCGAAACAAAAGCGTGCCTCTGGGGTTGATCGATTTTGGATGAACCGGTTACTTGTTGGTAACACGCGGGTAACACTTTCTCGCTAGGATGGCCCCATGATGAAAAAGCGAATGACAATTAAGGGTTGGGTTGGAATGGCGGTATTTGGGGTGGCTAGCGTGTTGGCCCAGGGGCAAGTCGAGTCGGCTTCGCAGCGTTTGGCGGACGACCTGGAGCGGGCGATCTACCTGCATCAGGGTGAAGCGAATCTCGACGAGGCGGCGCATGTGCTGGAGCGGATCCTCGAAGAAACGGCTCTGGTCGACTCGATCGCGGCGGAAGCGAAGTATCGCTTGGCCTTGGTGTACTTGGATCAGGGCAAGAGGGGGCTGGGCATGCAGGTCCTGAACGAGTTGATCGAGCTGTACCCGAACGAGTCGAGGTGGGTTGCGGATGCGAAGGCTTTGTTGCCGGAGGATTTCGTTCCAAAGATCACACCCTGGGAGGATGGGGAACGCACGCATTACGACTGGGTGTTGCCGACGGGCAACGTGATCGGGCACAGCTTTTCGACGATCTACAGCTACGAGTGGGAGGGGCGCTCGCTGTGGCGCAAGGAGTCCCGCTTTTTGCTCAATGGGCATCGGGCCACGGTGGTCGAGTTCGACAAGGAAACCTTTAACACGGCCTACAGCATGATGGAGCTTGGCGAGGCCGGGATCACGCGGGCTTGGTATGGGGACGATGGCTTGTCAGCGAAAGTTGAATACGAGAAGTCGGGCGCGGAGCGGAGCTTCGATTTTCCGGCGCGGGTCTACGACAACGAGCAAGCGGTGGAGCTGCTGCGTCAGCTGCCGTTGGAAGTTGGGTACACGATGTCCAAGAAGATATTCGTGAGCTTTTCGGGAATGCCGCTCGATATCGAGTTTCAGATCCTTGGAATCGAGGAAATGGATACGGCTCTGGGCGCGGTCGATTGCTACGAGGTGCTGATCGACATGAAGGTGCAGCAGCAGCGCGTCTTCTTCACGGCGGATGAGCGGAGAATCCTGATCAAGATGGTGGCCGGCGGAGTGGAAGGAGTGCTTTCCAAGCTGGAGACGGTGGATGTCGGCAAGGATGCGGTATACGTGAATCCAGTGCACAACTACGAGATATCGCTGCCGGGCAGTTGGCAGGCGATCCCGCAAGGCCGAGGCAACAGCGAGCGCGAGCAGGTTATCTGGTTGGCCGATCCTTTGGCTCAAGGGAAGTACCTTTCCCTCTCGGAGCTGAACTCGGAATGGAAGTCGGAGAAGGAGCTCAACCTAGATGCTCTGGTGGAAAAAATGGGCGGCAATGTGGCCCGGCATTTTAACGGTTACGTGCTCGATGAAGGATGGGGGCAGAATCTGCAGGTGAGCGGAATGGAGGGGCGTTTTCTCCGCTTCACGAATCCTAGCAGTAGTGAAGATCTCGATACCGTGTACCTCTTCGTGTTCTTAGGGGATGAAAAGCACCATGTGTTCCAGGCGGTTATATCCGACGGAAACAGGGAAGAGATGCTGCCTACGTTCGAGAGGATCGTTCGCAGCCTGAAGACGAATTTGTAGCATGTTTGGCCGTACTGGTAATGCGAAGTCAACTGTCACCCAAGCTTCGGCTTGGGTGACCTACTTGCTGTTGGCGATCGGCATCGTCAGTCCGGTGGTGTGCGTGGTTTGGTTGGTGCGGACGGCGGTGGAGAACGAAAACGCGGTGGTCCGCCGACTGGTGTCGGAAGCGAACGAGAGGCGACTCGCGGACGCGGCTGCCTACTGTTTGGAGATTGCCGAGACGCTTGTGCCGGAACTTGGAAATGGGGTTGTCGCCTATTCCTGGGGGAGTTCGGGAGAGGTCGTTGCGGAAGGGGAGTCGGAGCGAGCTCGGGCCGCGCTGGAAAGCGTTCGAGAGGACTTGAAGGGCGAGGGTCGGGCTGCGAGGCAGCTGATGCTCGCGGGGTATTTGAGGGACTCGGATCTGAGCTCCTTGCGCCTGAGCGAAGGGCGTCGGTTGGGGGCGTTGCTGCTGCAGCTAGGCTTGAGGGAGGTTCGTGTCGCGGAGGATTTGGAGGATGCGTTTCGCGTGGAAGCGGATCGTTACGTGGTGGCGAACATGCAGGGGAGCGATCTGAGTCGGCAACATCGGTATTTGTTGCGTCAATACGCGCCCTTGAGCGGTTCGAAGGAGGTTGCTGCTATTTTAGAGCGGGAGGGTTTGGTCGACCGCTGGATCGCCGCGGTCGAAGCGGAGGGGATGTTTCCGCCGGAGCTTGGTCTGGGCCACGTTGACGGCCTGCTGTACTACCGGGAGTCCGATGCAGAGTCGGTGCGGATCTTTCGGCAAGCGGATTGGCGAGAGAAGCTGGTGGGTTCGGAGGCATGGCGGGAGTTTGGCGTTTCGCTGGTGGACAGTGGGGTCGAGGCGAATCGGGCGAGGCCCTTGCCGGCGCCCTTGGGCTTCCTAACCTTGGAGCTCGACCATGAGGAACTCGCGAACGGAGGAGCGACGAGCGATAAGGCGGTCTTGTACCTGTGGATCGGAGGGATCGTGCTCGGCTTGTCCATCCTCTCGGGAGTCGCGATCGTGGCCTCGGTCCGGAGGCAAGCCAGCGTGACCCAGCTCAAGGATAATCTGGTGGCAACCGTGACCCATGAGCTGAAGACGCCGGTCTCGTCGATTCGCCTGCTCATCGATACCTTGATGGATGAGACTCGTCGGGATAAAGTGAATACGCAGGAATATATCGAGTTGATTTCCCGGGAGAACGAGAGGCTGGGAAGGTTGATCGACAATTTTTTGTCCTTCTCACGCATGGAGCGGTCCAAGGGGAGCTTCGACATTCAGCGAATCTCGCCAGCGGCTGTTTTGCGTGCTGTGGAGCAGGCGTTTCGCGAGCGCTTCAAGGGGCAGGCTTACGAGCTGTCGGTTGAAGGGGGCGAATGCTTGCCTGATATACTGGGAGATCCCGATGCGCTGGCGACGGTGTTGGGGAATCTATTGGAGAACGCTTTCAAGTACGGCGGACGCTCGAAGCGGATCGAGTTGAGCGGGAAGGCGGCTGCTGGGGGCGTGGAGTTTGAGGTTCGCGACTTCGGCAAGGGAATCGGCAAGCGCGACCAGAAGCGGATCTTTCGAAAGTTTTTCCAAGTCGATCACCATGCTTCCGGCCAGACGGGGAGCGTCGGTTTGGGCTTAAGCATCGTTGAGTTTATCGTATCCAAGCACTCGGGACAGATCGAGCTCGAGAGCGAATTGGGGAAGGGAAGCGTATTTAGAGTGAGGATTCCATATGCCTAAGATATTGATCGTAGAAGATGACCAGGCTTTGGCCCGAGGTTTGCGTGATAATTTTTCCTGCGAAGGGTATGAGGTTTTGTATGCAGCGGACGGAGATGGGGGGTTGGACCTGTTGCTGGAGAAGGGGCCGGATATCGCTTTGCTCGATGTGATGCTCCCGGGACTGGACGGATTTTCCATTTGCGACGCCGCTCGCAAGGAAGGCTGCGACATGCCGATTATCATGCTAACCGCTAAAGGGCAGGAGCGGGATATCGTGCGCGGCTTGGAGTTGGGGGCGGACGATTATGTGGTGAAGCCGTTTTCGGTGAAGGAGCTGATGGCTCGCGTGAAAGCCTTTTTGAGGCGGCATCGGGCTGTAGAGGAACGAGTGTTCGCGTTTGGGGCGTTCGTGATGGATCGGGATTCGGTGAGCTTGAGCCGAAATGGGAATCCGGTGAAGCTGACGCGGAAGGAGTACCAGCTGCTAGAGTACCTTGTGACCAACGAAGGAAAGGCGTTATCGCGTCAGGGGATTATGAATACGGTTTGGGGAAGCAGCGTTTTGGTGACGCAGCGAAGCGTGGACCGGTGCGTGACCACTTTGCGGGCTAAGGTGGAGGAGAACCCGTCGAGCCCGAAGCATATCCTGACGATCCGCGATGTGGGCTATCGCTTCGAGTCCGGTTCTAGCTCGAAGGGCTGATGGCGGCAGCGAGGCGCTTGCCGCTGAGGATAGAGGCGCCCATGGCTATCCCGTCGATGCTGTTGCCGCCGAAGTGGAGGCCGGAGAATTCGTCCTCTAGGCTGCGTAGGGTATCCTTCCAGGCTCCGAAGTCGCGAGTGTACTGCGGGATGGCCTTGGGCCAGGAGCTGCAATGGTAGTAAGCGGGGTCGCCTTTGAGGCCGAGCAGGGATCGAAGGTCGCGCAGGGCGATTTGCAGGAGCTTGTCGGGGTCGAGGGCGGCGAGCTCCCGATGGCGGATGCCGCCGATCATGACGGTGAGCAGGCAATGTCCGTCCGGGGCGCGTCCTGCGTAGAGCGAGGAGCTGAAGAGGACTCCGAGGACGGTGGGGGATTCTTTGCTGGGCACGAGGACGCCGAAGCCGTCGAGGGGGTGCTCGATTTGATCGCGGCGGAATCCGAGGGCAAGGCTGTGGACCGGCGGGTATTCGAGATTTGGGGATGCCTTGAGCGGCTCCGATATGCCTTTGCTCCAGGCGATGCGCTTGGTGGCGTGGGAGGGGATGCAGACGAGCAGGCTTTTTGCGAACCCTTCGAAGTTCTCCCCGTCTCGTTTCCAAGTGACTTGCCAGGCCTCGTCGACGCGATTGACAGCGACGGCCTCGGAGTTGAGCCAGAGTCGGTTTCCGAGCTTGCGAGCGATGGTTTTTGGCAGGACGCCTAGGCCTTCCTCGAAGCTGATGGAGCGTTTCTTGTAGGCGGTGCCTTCGCGCTTTCGCTTCTTTTTGTACTGGATAGCGCCCCGTATGATGGAGCCTCCGTCTCGCTCGAAGCCGCGCATCAAGGGAAAGGCGTGCTCGAGGATGAGCTTATGGGGATCGCCCGCGTAGACTCCGCTAACGAAAGGATCGATGGCGTAGTCCAGGAAATCCCTGCCCATGCGTCGCTGCACGAAGCTGGCGACCGTTTCGGTCTTGGCGGCGCGTTCGGAAATTTGCTTGCGAAAGGGCTCGAGCAGGAATCCCAGTTTTCCTTTGAGCGAAAAGAGCGGCGTGAAAATGGCCTGTAGTGGAGAGGCGGGGACGGCGACGGGGCAGCCGTTCTTGACGATGTAGCGCTTATGGGCGACGGGGTTCGTTTCTTGGAGCTGTCCTTTGAGGCCGAGTTCCTCGATGAAGGATTCGACCCAGGGATCCGGGAGGAGGAGGGAGTTGGGGCCGCGTTCGAATAGGTATCCCTCTTCCTTGCAAGAGCTGATGGGGCCGCCTGGCTGCGGAGCTTTTTCGATGACGGAGACGTCCAAGCCCTTTTGCTGGGCGAGGTAGGCAGCGGTGAGCCCGCTGATGCCGCCTCCGAGTATGATCGCGTCTTGCATTATTTCGAGTCGAGCGTGGGCGAGGTTAGTCGTTTGACCAGTTTACGACGGTGTCGACCAGCGTCTCCATGTTTTCGATACGAGCGGTCGGGTGGATGCCGTGGCCGAGGTTGAAGATGTGTCCGGGGCGGTTTTTCATGGCTTCGAGGATGCGGGTGGCGCTGGATCGGACGATTTCCGGTTTCGTATCGAGGAGAACTGGGTCGAGGTTGCCTTGGATGGCGATGTCGACGGGAATTTGGGCGGCGGCCTCTTCGATAGGAATGGTCCAATCTACTGCGATCGCTTTCGGCTGGCAAGCGGCCTGGCGAGAGAGTTGGGGAGTGGTGCCTTTGGCGTAGATGATCATCGGGACCTCTTCGCGCACCGCGTCGATGATTTTGCGAATCCATTTTAGGGATGCGGCTTCGTAGTCTTCGCCGGAGAGGATGCCTCCCCAGGAATCGAAGATCTGGATGGCGTCCGCGCCTGCCTTCTTTTGCATGCGGAAGTAGGCGATGAGGGAGTCGGAAATTTTCTCCATCAGCAGCTCGAAGGTCGGGCGATCTTCGTAGAAGAGGGCTTTGACCTTGGCGAAGTCCTTGGAGCTGCCGCCTTCGAGCATGTAGGTGGCAAGGGTCCAGGGCGAGCCGCCGAAGCCGAGGAGCATCTTGGAGCCGTCGAGTTCGGCGTCGATGAGCTTAAGGGCTTCGGCAACGTAGTTGAGCTTTTCCTCGATGCTGTCGGAGGTGAGCTTTTCGATCTGGGCGCGGCTTTCGAGGGTGTAGTCCATGCCGATGCCGCCCTGTTCGCGGAAATGGTAGCCTTGGCCCATGGCCTCAGGGATGACTAGGATGTCGGAAAAGAGGATGGCGGCGTCGAGCGGGAAGCGTCGCAGGGGCTGCATTGTGACTTCGAGGGCCAGCTCCGGGGTTTGGGCGAGCTCGAGGAAGCTGTATTTTTCCTTGAGGGCTCGGTATTCGGGGAGGTAGCGGCCGGCTTGGCGCATGACCCAGATGGGAGGGCGGTCGAGCGGTTTACAGTCGAGCGCGGCGAGGAAACGTTCTTTGGAATTCATGGGAATAGGAAATTACTTTTGCGAGAGCCAGTCGGTGGGTTTGAGGAACTTTTCGTAGAGTTCGGCTTCGGGGGAGCCGGGCTCCGGTTGGTAGTTGTAGCGCCACTCTACCGCGGGAGGCAGGGACATGAGGATGGATTCGGTGCGACCGTTGCTTTGTAGGCCGAAGTGAGTGCCGCGGTCCCAAACGAGGTTGAACTCGACGTATCGGCCACGTCGATACAGCTGAAACTTTTTCTCTCGCTCGGCGTAGGGGGTGTCGATCCGTCGAACAACGATTTCGGAGTAGGCCTCCATGAAATGTTCGGCGACGCTTTGGATCAGGCCGAGGGAATGCTCGAATCCACCTTCGTCGAAGTCGTCGAAGAAGAGGCCTCCGATACCGCGAGGTTCGTTGCGGTGCTTGAGGAAGAAGTACTCGTCGCACCATTTCTTGAATTTTGGATACAGGTGTTCGCCGAAGGGCTGGCAAGCGGTCTGGGCGTGCTGGTGCCATGAGACGCAGTCTTCTTCGAAGCCGTAGTAGGGAGTGAGGTCGAAGCCGCCGCCGACCCACCAGATGTCTTCTTCGTCGGCGTTTTGGGCGGGTGCGACGAATACGCGCACGTTGGCGTGGGAGGTGGGAACGTAGGGGTTGCGGGGGTGGATGACGATGGAGACGCCGGTGGCGTGGAAGGGGCGGCCCGCGAGTTGGGGGCGGTTGGCGGTGGCGGACGGGGGGAGCTTGTCGCCCATGACGTGGGAAAAGTTGACGCCTGCCTTTTCGAAGGTTTGGCCGCCTTCGAGCACTTTGGAGACGCCGCCTCCGCCTTCGGCCCGCTTCCAGTCATCGGCGAGGAAGCGCGAGGGGGACGCTTCGAGTTGTTCGAGGCGAGCGCAGAGGCGTTCTTGGTAGTCGAGGAGGAAGGTTTTGGCTTGTTCGAGTTTGTCTCGTTCCACGAGGGCCATGTGTAGCGGGAAAGGGCGTGAGGGCTAGAAATTTGTTCTCCTAGGCTTGAGAATCTTGGAAAAGCGCGGATTGCGGGCCCGATGTGGAGGAAGTCGTTAAGGTTGGAGGGGAGGAGTGCCGTTAGAGTCTTTATGCTCGAAACGTTTTTCCTTATTTATGGCGTCATGATCGTCGCCGGTTCCTGGTTGATGTTGAACGGGGTCGCTGAGGCTCCGCTCGGATACGAGGACGAGGACGGGTTTCACTACGCGCCTGCTCGGGTCGAGGAAGACAGGTACGAATCGCTGGACGGGCGCTGAGCGCTTCGTTTGATGATTCGGATACGAAAAAGCCCTGCTGGTTGAATTTTCAGCAGGGCTTTTTGCGTGTTGAACGTTTCGCGGCGCCTTAGCTTGCGTCGTTGGAGCGGACCAGCGGTTCGTATTGGTAGCCGATGCCGTGGATGGTCTTGAGGTTGTCCAGCGGGGCGTTCTTGCGTTTGAAGAGGTCGCGGATCTTCACGATGTACTGGTCGAGGGAGCGGCTGCGGATGTCCGCGTGGATGCCCCAGACCGAGTGGATGAGGTTCTTGCGGGTGATGATGGTCTCCGGGTTTTCGTGGAGGTAGGAGAGGATGCCGATTTCCTTGCGGCCGATGTTGACGATTTCGCCGTCGGGGAAGGTGACTTCCATGCTGGTCGGGTTGACGGAGGCGGTGTTGAACTCGAAGGGGGCGTCGGTGAGCTTGACGTTCTTGGTGACGTTGAAGTCGTGGGCGACTTCGGCGCGGCGCAGCACCGCGTGGATGCGAGCCACGAGTTCCGGCGCGGAGAAGGGTTTGGTGACGTAGTCGTCGGCCCCGAGCTCGAGGCCCTTGACCTTGGAGATTTCCGAATCGTTTCCGGTGAGGAAGATGGTGGGGATGTTGATGTCCTCTCGCTTGAGTTCCTCGAGGAAGGCGAAGCCGTTCTGGTCGGGCAGGGTGAGGTCTAGCAGGAGGATGTTTGCGAAGTTGTGCTTCAGGAAGCGCATCGCGAGGGCGCAGCGGTTGCAAACCTGGGTTTGCATGCCGGCCGCTTCGAGGTGTTCCGAAATCACGTTGGCGAGTTCGGTTTCGTCTTCGACGATGAGTACAAGCGGTTTGGGTTTAGTCGGCATGACGGGTCTTGTTTAAGTATTGGCTAATTCTCGAACTGGGGAAACTTAGGGCCAGTCCCGGATGGTGGAGCGGCTCAGGTAGACCACTTAGCGGAAAGCAAGGTGTTTAGTGCTAGGCGATATGGGCAACAATACCCATTATTAACAAATGTAAAATCACAAAATGTAAAAACAGCGAATTTTGTTGCGCTCGATTTGGCTTGAGGCTTCGGGCGACTCTGTTTTTTGAGTTTCGAGTGTCACAAGAACAGTCACTGATCATGTTTGGGCTGCCGAAGGGCAGTCTAGAAGAACCAACCATCCGCCTTTTCCAAAAAGCCGGTTGGAATATACGCAAGAGCTCGCGTTCCTACAAGCCGAGCATCGACGATTCTGAGTTGGACGGGCGCTTTGTCCGCAGCCAGGAGATCAGCCGCTATGTCGATCATGGATTCTTCGATTGCGGTCTTTGCGGTTACGACTGGGTGGTCGAAAACGAGTCCGACGTGGTGGAGGTGTGCGATTTGGTCTACAGCCGCGCCTCGAATCGCCCTTCCTACTGGGTGCTGGCGGTGCCTGAGGCGTCGCCCATCAAGCAGATCAAGGATCTGCAGGGGAAGCGCATCGCGACGGAAGTCGTCGGCATGACGCGCAAGTTTCTCGCCAAGCATGGCGTAGAGGCGGAGATCGAATTTTCCTGGGGCGCGACGGAGGTCAAGGTTCCGGACATGGTGGACGCCATCGTCGACTTGACGGAAACGGGAAATTCCCTGCGCGCCAACAAGTTGCGCATCGTGGAGACCTTGCTCAAGACCAACACCAAGCTCATCGCCAACAAGAAGAGCTGGGAGGATCCGAAGAAGCGGGCCAAGATCGAGAACATCGCCATGATGTTGCAGGCGGCCCTTTCGGCGGAGGACAAGGTGGGCCTTAAGCTCAACGCCCCGCAGGACAAGCTGGCCGCGATCCTGGAGATCTTGCCAGCCCTTCGCAATCCGACGGTGAACCACTTGTCCGACGAGAACTGGACTGCCGTGGAGGTGATTCTCGAGGAAAAGGTCGTTCGCGACATCATTCCGCAGCTCAAGGAGCTCGGAGCCGAGGGCATCATCGAGTACCCCTTGAACAAGGTCGTCTACTAGGCTGGGGCGTAAAAACGCCGCTTTTTCTCTATAATAGTGGCAGTTTCTCGCATTTTCGCTTGCTCAAGGCAGGCGAGGGTGCGATTTCTGCCCGCTTGCGACATACAAACAAGCTCAGCCTTGTCGCGCCGCTTCCGGCTGAGCTATTCAAAAATCAAACCCGAGCCGGCTTGCTGGCTCACCTTCAGGTAGGTCGTCGAGGAGGATGGAAGCTCCCGAGATGAAACCGCCAATCTTATCATGAGTTCAATAATGTCTGAACTTCTCGCCCAGACCTCCTTCGACCAGCTCAAGGAAGGTTCTATCGTAAAGGGCACCATCACCGAAATCCGCCAAAACGAAGTCGTAGTCGACATCGGCGGTAAGTCCGAAGGACTTGTTCCTGGCCAAGAATTCGTCGACCTCGGCGAACTCCAGATCGGGGAAGAAATCGAAGTCTACCTCGAAAAGCTCGAAAACAAGGAAGGCAATCCGCTTCTTTCTTTCGACAAGGCCGAGCAGAAGAAGAACTGGGAGAACATCATCACCAAGTGTGAAGAAGGTTCGATCGTACAGGGCCGCGTTAAGGGCAAGGTCAAGGGCGGTCTCATCGTTGCGATGGGCGTCGATGCTTTCTTGCCAGCTTCCCACATCGATATCCAGCCTCCTAAGAACCTGGACCAGTACATTGGCCAGACTTACGATTACAAGGTTCTCAAAATCAATTTGGAGCGGAAGAACATCGTACTTTCCCGCCGCGAGCTGATCGAAGAGCAACGCGCTTCCAAGCGTCGCGACCTCCTCGAGCGCGTCAACCCTGGCGATGTCGTCAAGGGTGTGGTCAAGAACATCACCGACTTCGGCGCGTTCATCGACCTCGACGGCATGGACGGTCTCCTGCACATCACCGACATGAGTTGGGGCCGTATCTCTCACCCGAGCGAAATGCTCAAGCAGGGTGAGGAGATCGACGTGATGATCATCGAGATCAACCGTGAGAAGGAGCGTGTCTCCCTCGGTCTCAAGCAGACCAAGTCCAACCCATGGCAGGACATCGAGGCCAAGTACCCAATCGGCGCCAAGGTTGCCGGCAAGGTCGTCAACCTCGTGCCTTACGGCGCCTTCATCGAAATCGAAGAAGGTGTGGAAGGTCTCGTGCACGTTACCGAAATGTCCTGGACCAAGCGCATCACCAAGCCAAGCGAGCTCCTCAAGGTTGGGGACGAAGTGGAAGCAGTGGTACTCGGCATCCAGAAGGACGAGGAGAAGATCTCCCTCGGCATTCGTCAGCTCGATCCAAACCCATGGGACATGGTCGTGCACAACTACCCAGTTGGCGCCCACGTTCACGGCAAGGTTCGCAACATCACCACTTACGGTGCGTTCGTGGAGCTCGAAGAAGGCATCGACGGCATGGTTCACGTGTCCGACATGTCCTGGACGCGCAAGATCAACCATCCGTCCGAAGTCCTCAAGAAGGGCGACGAGATCGATGCCTTGGTACTCGACGTGGACACTGGCAACCAGCGTATCTCCCTCGGCATGAAGCAGCTTGCTGACGATCCTTGGGCAGACATCGACGGACGCTTCCGCATCGGCGACGTGGTTTCCGGCACCGTTTCCAAGATCACTTCCTTCGGCGCTTTCGTCGAGTTGCAGGATCACATCGACGGTCTCGTTCACATCAGCCAGATCAGCGAAGAGCGCGTAGAGAAGATCAAGGACGTCGTAGACATCGGCTCCGAGGTTACGGCTCGCGTTATCAAGATCGACCGCGAAGAGCGCCGTCTCGGCCTCTCCATCAAGGCTGCGAACTACGACGACAGCCAGTTGGCTCAGGAAACTGCCACTTACGACAACATGAGCGACGGCGGCGACTTGATGAACTTGGGCGACATCCTCGACCAGGCTTCCAACAAGTAGTCCTGTATCACGTTTTTCGATACTTTCGAAGCGGACCTCTTTCGAGGTCCGCTTTTTTTTGTGTATCCGGAAGCTGGATCCGTTCGGGGCGATCTGCAGCGGCGTGGGGGCATTTGGCCGCTTTCGACTGCATTTGTAGGAAGATCCGGCAGTCTTTTCACCATTTGCCTTGAAATCAGGCATTTATTGGGGATCTTAGCCTGCGTCATGACCGTTACTGACTTCGTACCTGTATTGATCCAGATCGCCCTCGCAGCGGGGCTTGCCGGCGCTATCCTGACCGGAAGCGTGCTTTTTGGCCAACGCGGTTCCAAGAACAAGATCAAGAACTACGCCTACGAGTGCGGCATCAAGTCCGATGGTAAGACGAGCACCCGCTTCTCCGTGAAGTTTTACGTGACGGCGATGCTTTTTATCCTCTTCGATATCGAAGTTCTCTTTCTGATCCCCTGGGTGCTGGTGTACCGCGATTTCGTGGCCAACAGCCTTCCGATTCTTGGCCCCATCCTCTTTTTCCTCGGAGTGCTCGTCGTCGGGCTTTTCTACGAGTTGAAGAAGGGCGCGTTGGAGTGGGAAAAGTAAGTCTGTCCTAACCAGGTCGCAGGGGGCTGCTGCTTTGCCCCGACATGAGACTCGACCGATATTTTTCGCGGAGGCGTACACTCGACCTCGAAAGCGACAACCTAGAGGGCGCTCTAAAAGAGCTGCTCAAGGTGTCCACGTCCCGATTCAAGGACTTGGAGGGCAAGCGGCTGCTGCCAGGGTTGATGCAGCGGGAGAGCACCATGACGACCTACCTCGGCAACGGGGTGGCCTTGCCTCACTTGCGGGTCAAGATGCGGCGCAAGTACGTGTTCGCCATCGGGCGCTCGAAGGAGGGCTTCGATTACGAAGGGCCTAAGAATCAGGAGAAAGTGCACTTGGTGGTGCTTCTCTTGGCAGGTGAGGGGGCACGGGATTACTTGAACGTGCTGGCGGCGGTTGCTCGCCTGGTCAAGGATCGGGCGTTCGTCGAAATGCTGCTGGCTTCGGCGAGCCTCGACGATCTATACGAGCAGCTGACCTCGGCCTTCGGCGGGATTTTGGCGTCGCCCAAGAAGACGCGGCAGAGCTCCATCAATCGCTTGATGTTGCGCCAGGCCATGCGCGTGGCCAAGGGGGTGCATTGCGATTCGATCGCCGTCTTTGGCGATACTCTCGTCTCGAGCCCGGTGGAGCCGCCGGAGGGGTTCAAGGAGTTCAAGACGGTGCTCATCTCCCGCCGGGCGAAAGAGGGCGACGTGGAGGATTCGGTTTTCAACGAGGTTATCCAGGTTCGTTCCTTTTCCAACGGTCGCCTGGCCCAGATGCGTTCTGCGTTTTTGGTCGGACTGACTCGTGGCGTCTTCAAGACTTCGGACAAGATCTGCTGCGTTGGTGGAATTCCGGGCAGCGACCAGTTCGATACCTTGGTGGTTATCGACATGAAGAACGAGTTCCAGGCTTTGCTGGCCGAGCGGGACAACTTCATGCCGAGCGACGTTTCGCCGGAGGTTCTGGAGCGCGTGATTGGCGTGGCTATGGAGCTTTCGATCGAGGGTCGGGAAGGGCGGCCGGTGGGCACGCTCTTCGTCTTGGGCGATACCAAGAAGGTTGAGAGCATGACCAAGCCGCTGGTTTTGAATCCGTTCTACGGCTACAAGGAGGAGGATCGGAACATCCTCAGTCCCTTTATGGACGAGACGGTGAAGGAATTCTCCGGTTTGGACGGAGCCTTCATTATTAAAGGCGACGGGGTTCTGACCTCGGCGGGTAGCCTGATCCATACTCCGGAGTTCGACCAGACGCTGCCGAGCGGCTTGGGGGCTCGCCATGCGGCCGGGGCGGCGATATCGCTGGCGACGGACTGCCTGGCGATCGTGGTTTCGTCGAGTTCCGGCCAGGTGACGGTGTTTCGCAACGGAATCGCCTTGCCGTTGGTGGAGCGATCTTTCGGGGGCAAGTCGCTTTAGCTAGGGCTTCTGCGGACGCGGAGTCATTTTCCCCTTGCATTCTGGCTGTGAGCTGAGATGTTCCGCCTTCTTTAATTTTTAGACACCATGCCACGCGAAGTAATCACTCTCGAATGTACCGAGGCGAAAGCCGAAGGTAAGCCTGTTTCACGTTACCTTTCTTCTCGCAACAAGAAGACCGTTACAGAACGCGTCGAAAAGAAGAAGTACAACCCGCACCTGAAGCGCCACACGATCCACAAGGAGATCAAGTAAGCGCCCTGCGTTTTTCGATTTTCACAAAAAAGCGACACTTGCGAGTGTCGCTTTTTTTTGTGCGGTCCTAGGGGAGGGCCCGAAAAGGCTGAGCTTTAGTTGGCTTCGGG
Source organism: Pelagicoccus sp. SDUM812005 (assembly GCF_031127875.1). Taxonomy (GTDB): domain Bacteria; phylum Verrucomicrobiota; class Verrucomicrobiia; order Opitutales; family Opitutaceae; genus Pelagicoccus. The sequence continues at coordinate 115,451 of NZ_JARXIA010000001.1, forward strand.
GCGACGTCGCGAAGCCCGCCAGCTGTCGCGGTGCTTGCGGATCCAGTCGAGCAGGGCTCGTTCGAAACCGATGTCGTAGCCGAGCCGCTCGGACTCGAGCCACTTGTGGCGCAGTATCTCTTCACGCTCGGCGAGAAACTCCTGGTAGAGGCTCGACTGCTTGACGAACTCGTGCTGACCGCTCGACTTGGTTTTCTTAGATGGCATAAGGCGCGATTTGCTGCTCAGGCTGAGCGTCCCATTAGTGACGATTTGCCTGAAGGAGCATTTACTATAGTGGAAAGCATTGAGGTTAATTTGTTCAAGGCCAACCTTTTTTGCGTCCTAGGAGCCTTAGCTTTCCATCAGGAAAGTGCCCATGCGCCGCTAATTTGAGCGTTAACTCCGTACCTTTGCGAGAAGTCCCTTGGCAATATCCATGAAGACCTTGGCGGCTTGGGAGTCCGGATTACCGAGCACGATGGGTTTGCCGGCGTCGCCGCCTTCGCGGATGGATTGGTCGAGCGGAATCTGGCCGAGGAAGTCGGTCTTGAGCTCGGTTGCGGTCTGGGCTCCGCCGCCTTCTCCGAAAATGTTTTGTCGAGATCCGTCGGGTCCTTCGAGGTAGCTCATGTTTTCGGCGACGCCGAGGATCTTGACGTTGGTCTTCTCCAGCATGCGGGCTCCGCGCTTGGCGACTTGGGTCGCGGCGGGCTGGGGGGTGGTCACCAGGACGGCTCCGCTGAGCGGTATGGTCTGCACGAGGGAGAGCTGGGCGTCGCCGGTGCCGGGAGGGAGGTCGACCACGAGGAGTTCGAGTTCGCCCCACTTCACGTTTTGGGAAAATTGCTGGATGGTTTTCATAACCATCGGTCCGCGCCAGACCACGGGGGTGTCTTCGTCGACGAGGAAGCCCATGGACATGACGCTCAGGTTGTGGCCTTCCATGGGGATGAGGGAGTCGCCTTCGACGTAGGGGCGGCCCGAGAGGCCGAGCATCAGCGGAACGGAGGGGCCGTAGATGTCGCAGTCCATGATGCCTGCCTTTTTGCCTTCCCCTTCGAGGAGTTGGGCGAAGGCGCAGGCGAGGTTGACGGCGAAGGTCGATTTGCCGACGCCGCCTTTGCCGCTGGAGACGGCGATGACGTGCTTGACGCCGGGGATGCCTTCGGTGGGCGCCGATCCGTCCTTGGGGGCGGCCTTCTTGCCGGCGGTGAGGACGATGGATACGTCGACTTCGGTGACTTCCGGGATGGCTTTGAGAGCTGCTTCGACCGAGTCGCGAATGGCGGGAGGGATGCTGTTGTCGGAGGTCGTGATCGCGATCGATACGCTTGCTTTGCCGTCTTGGAAATCAACGGAGCGGACGATTCCGAAGGAGACGATGTCTCTGCTGAATCCCGGATACTTGACGGTGGCTAGGGCTTGGTTGATTTTTTCGAGGCTCACTCTGGTAGCTGTGTTTCTTAAATTTTGCCCTCCTTGCGGTTCCCGCGCTTGCTCTTGCAAGGACACGGACCATAAAGGGCCTTTTCTCAGAAACCTGAAACATTCGCTCCTCTGTCAAGTCTGCGTTGTTGCCGCATGAATCTCCGTCTAACCAATCTCTATCGAACTGCCCTGTTAATCGCGATGGCAACGCCGTTTTTCGGCCTTGCGCTAGCCCAATACGATGGAGGCGTGGTGGAAGTGGTCACGGTGCCCGATTCGACTCCGGTGGTGGTGCGTTCGGGAAATTCGAATACGAAGGCGATTTTGGATACGGCGTTCCAGATCGATGGCCGTTTCTCTATCGTGCGCTCCGCCAGCGATGCTCACTACACCATTGCGGTGGATCCGGTCGGCTCCAACAGCGCTCGCCTGTCCATCTACTCGGGCGTGCCGGAGAAGTTGATGTTTACGGAAACGCTTACTGGCGACTCGTCGCTAAATGCGGTTTACCAAGCGATCGATCGTGCGGTCTACAAGACACGTCGCGGCGACAAGGGTTTTTGGGCGGGCAAGCTAGCCTTTATCAACGAGGAGTCCGGCGCTGCCGAGGTTTGCGTTTCGGACCTGCTTTTCCAGAGCGTGGTGCAGTTGACCAATGATCGCGTCAGCGCCTTGGGGCCTAAGTGGTCGCCGGATGGAAACGCGATCTTGTATACGAGCTACCGTTCCGGCTTTCCCGATATCTACAAGTTGGACCTGCGCACGAACAGCCGCCAGGTCATCGCCAATTTTAAGGGATTGAATACGGGAGCTCGCTACAGTCCGGATGGCTCTCGCATCGCTATGATCATTTCCGGCGGTACCAACTCGGACGTTTGGGTGCGGGAAGCGAGCGGTCGCATGATGAACCTGACCAAGTCCCGCGGCTTGGAGGCAGCACCAGCTTGGTCGCCGGATGGGACGCGACTCGTTTTTTCCTCCGACGAGCGGGGCGGGCCTCAGCTCTATGTGATGCCATCGGTGGGCGGCAGCTCGCGCCGCTTGGCGACGAACGTGAGCGGCGACTGCGCCCAGCCGGACTGGAATCCGGTGTTCGACAACCAAATCGCTTTCAGCGCGGCGATGGGTTCGGGTCGCCAGATTATCATTTACGATTCCAAGCTCGGCAAGAGCTTGCCAGCGGTGACCAACGAGAGCGGCGACGCGATCGAGCCGCATTGGCTGAGCGACGGGCGTCACCTCGTCTACACGCACCGCCGGGCGAATCGCAGCGAGATCAAGATCGTCGATACCTTGACTCGCAAGAGCTACGTCATCTCCGGTCGCCGGGCCAAGGTTTCCCAGCCGAGTTTCGTACGCTAGTCTTGGACCCGCAGCGGCGCTTTATCGCGGCGGCCATTCGAGGCGCCGCGACGCGAAAAAGCCGAGCTCCTGATGAAGCTCGGCTTTGTTGTATTCAAAAAGTTGAGTCGCCTTAGAGGGCGGCTTCGTAGTTGGCGTTGGCCGCTTCCCAGTTAACGACGTTCCAGAACGCTGCGATGTAGTCGGGGCGGCGGTTTTGGAAGTTGAGGTAGTAGGCGTGCTCCCAGACGTCGAGGCCGAGCACGGGCTTGCCGCCGTCCATGATGGGGGAGTCTTGGTTGGGCGTGGAGCAAACGCAGAGCTTGCCGTCGCGAACGCAGAGCCATGCCCAGCCGCTGCCGAAGCGTGTGGCGCCTGCCTTGGCGAAGGCTTCCTTGAAGGCTTCGAAACCGCCGAGCTCGGACTCGATCGCTTCCGCGAGCTTGCCCACTGGAGCGCCGCCGCCGTTCGGTCCGATGACCTTCCAGAAGAAGCTGTGGTTGGCGTGTCCGCCGGCGTTGTTGCGAACGCCGCCGCGGATGTTTTCAGGAACTGCGTCGAGGTTGGCGATGAGGTCTTCGACGGACTTGGACTCGAGGTCGGTGCCGGCGATCATGCCGTTGACGTTGTTGATGTAGGTTTGGTGATGCTTGGTGTGATGGATCTCCATCGTGCGAGCGTCGATGTGTGGTTCGAGCGCGTCGTATGCGTAGTCGAGTGCAGGGAGTTCGTATGCCATAATATTATAGTGTTGGTTTTCGTTGGTTTAGAAAAAAGGGAAGCTCTCTTGATTAAAGAAAGAAAAAACTTTGTCAAATGGAACCTTTTGCCATGTCCCGTTTAAGTTGGAAGAAAGCTTGCAGGAGTTCGAGGCAATCCTCGCGCAGCACGCCGATCTCGACTTCGAGGCTGTGGTTGATGGTGGGGTAGCTGTTCACGTCGTAGAGGCCGCCGAGGCCTCCCATCTTGGGGTCGGGCACGGCGTAGACGACGCGCTTGAGGCGGGACATCATGCTGGCGCCGGAGCACATGGGGCAGGGTTCCTTGGTGACGTAGAGGGTGGCTTCGTTGAGGCGCCAGTTCTTGATGGCGTCGCTGGCCTGGGTGATGGCTAGCATTTCGGCGTGGGCGGTGGGGTCGTTGGTAGACTCGACTCGGTTGTGGGCGGCGCCTACGACTTCGCCTCCGTATTCGATGACGGCTCCGATGGGCACTTCGTTTTCCCTCCAGGCGTCGATGGCTTGGTTGTAGGCGAGCTCCATGAAGTAGCGGTCGTCCCGCTGCAGGGCGGAGGGGTAGCGTTTTTCGAAAGGGCAGTCCGGGGCTGGTTTGGGCGGATTGTGCATGGTGGAGGCTGTAGGGCTAGGTGGGTATGAATACTCTTGACTAATAGCAAGGATATGAAAGGAACGACGCTTCATCTATTCCGCCCTGGCCGGTTCTGCCAGATCTCGATTTATATATGGCTGACGAAACAATCCAAGTAGAAGGCAAGATAGTCCAAGTGCTCCCAGGAACCATGTTCCGTGTCGAGCTCGAGAATGGACACCAGGTCCTTGCCCACATCTCAGGAAAGCTTCGTAAGCATTTCATCAAGATCACGGCTGGCGATTTGGTAAAGATGGAGATGAGCCCTTACGACCTGAACAAGGCTCGCATCGTCTACCGTCTGCGCAACGCCGCCCAGAACCGCAACGCGCCGATCCGTTCCTTCGGACCGCGTCGCCGTCGCTAGTTGCTCCTTGCGGGGCAAGGGCTTCGCTTCCAAGCTGCAGTCCTGTGGCTAGCAATCTGCTCGAGGGCGTGGACGATTTCCTCGCCTACCTTTCCTTGGAGAAGGGGCTTTCGGAAAATACCCTGCAAGGGTACGAAAGCGACTTGAGGCAATTCTTGGATCGCTTGCAGGCGACTTCCCGGCCGAGTAGTTGGAGAGAGGTCACGGCAGCGGACGTGTCGGACTGGATCTACTCACTGAGCGAGGAGGACTATTCAAACGCGAGCTTGTGTAGAAAATTGAGCGCCGTGCGGGCGATCGACGCTTTTTTGCTGCGTGATCGTTCCATCGAGAAATCGTTCACTGAAATCGTGGTAGGGCCTAAGTTGCGTCGCAAGGCGCCGTTTACCTTGAGCATCCAGGAGGTGGATCGCCTTTTGAGGGCGCCGGACGAAACGACGCCGCAAGGCTTGCGGGACCGAGCCATGTTGGAGCTCTTTTATTCGTCGGGGCTCCGTGTATCCGAATTGTCGGGACTGCAGCTGCAGCAGATCGATCTGGACCTCGGGGCTTTGAAGGTATTCGGCAAAGGTTCCAAGGAGCGGGTTTGCCCGATGGGCAGCAAGGCGGTGGCGGCCATGGACAATTACCTTCGCAACGCCCGACCCGCCTTGGTGAAGGCCAAGACGGGGAGCGCGGTTTTTCTCAGCGCTCGAGGGACTGCGATTTCGCGCAAGACGGTTTGGTTTTTGGTGAAGAAGTATACGCAAGCGGCGGGCATCGACAAGCCGGTCAAGCCCCACATGCTGCGCCATTCCTTTGCGACCCACTTGCTGACGGGCGGAGCGGATTTGCGCATCATCCAGGAGCTGCTGGGGCATGCGGATATTTCCACCACGCAGATCTATACGACAGTCGAGGCGGAGCGTACGCGAAGCGCTCACGAGGAGTTTCACCCGCGTAGTCGAGAAATGGGTACAGGACTTTAGGCGCCGGGCCCAAGGGCGTTGGATACGAAAACGGGCGATACTCGTTGGAGTACCGCCCGCAAGGAAAAGGTTTATTCAGGGAATCCTAGAAGGAAGGAGTGATGGTGGTTTCCACGCCTGGCTCGGCGACGTCGTTGTATCCACCGCTCCAGTACTCGTCGTTGATGAGTACCTTGAACTCGAAGGCCGTGGTGACGCCTGCAATGTCGATGCTCCAGCTGGAGTCGGACTTGCAATCCATGGGGATGCCTTCGGACCAGGAGAGTCCGTTGGCGCTGCCGCGTAGGAAGAGGGTGTTCCCGAAGCCGATATCGACGTTGGCGACGATAGTGGTTTTGGGAGCTGCTTTCTTAGCGGGCTTTTTAGCTGCGGCCTTTTTGGCGGGAGCCTTCTTGGCGGGCGCTGGAGCAGCTGCCTTAGTGGCAGGAGCCTTAGCGGCAACCTTCTTGGCGGCCTTCTTGGCGGGAGCTTTCTTGGCGGCTACCTTTTTGACGGCGGCCTTTTTGACGGCTTTCTTTGCGGCCTTCTTGGCAGCGGCGATAGTAGTCTTTTTCATGAGTTTGTCTTCTGATTTGGTACCGGTTTTGGTGTTGGATTCAACGGAGTGAGAAATGCCAACCGGCTCCCAGTTTCCGCGAATGAACACATACTTTTGCGCAATAGCAACAGCGAGATGTCCTTCGTGCGTTACGCCTGAGTGACGCCCGCCGTTGTTGCGCTCCATTAGCAGTGGTCGCGCCAGAAATCAAATCTGATCGAAGCTTATTAGCGAGCCTGCATTTCGGCTTAAGCGGGGACGCAAAAAAGCCCTGCCGGTGATCGGCAGGGCTCGTTTGGAAAATCAATACAGGTATCCGCTTAGCGGATGAGGAGCAGCTCGACCTTGCGCTCTTGGGCCATCTGGGCGGAGCTGGCGCCTTCGGTGGCCTTGAGGTCGCCTTGGGAGAGCGTCTTCAAGCGGTTGCCGGAAACGCCGAGAGTGATGAGGTAGTCGAGGGCGCTCTTGGCGCGACGATCGCCGAGGGCGAGGTTGTATTCCTGGGTGCCGCGCCAGTCGCAGTGTCCTTCGAGGATGAGCTTGGCTGTCGGGTTTTGCTTCAGGAAGTTGGCTGCCGATTCCAAGGTGCCGCGTTGAGTGGGAGCGATCGCGGAGGAGTCGAACTGGAAGAGCACGGGGGAGAACATGCCTCGGTCGGCGTTGGCGACGAGGGTCGCGATGTCCGCTCCGTCCCAGTCCGTGCCGCGAGATTCGAGCATGTTGCCTTCGCCGAGGTCGATCGGGTTGAAGCCGTCGTCCATTCCGCCGCCGTTGCCCTGGCCGTAGCCTTGGCCCATCACGGTGTCGAGCGGGTTCGGACGGCGCGGTTTCTTGGAGCAGCCGGAAAATGCGAGAGCGATCAAAGATGCGGTGGCGATTAGGACGATTTTCTTGAACATGATGGAGGGCTTGGTCTTCGTATTAAGGGACTATCGGTATTCGCCAAAGTTCGGCAAGAATTTACTGGCGAGAGTTTAAGGCGATTTTGGGATATGGAAGCGAGTGAAGAGTGTATTGTTTTACTGGATAACGGATCGCTGCGTCCGGAGGCGGTGTTTAGCCTTCGGACTATTGCGATGAATCTGGAGCGAGCGATCGGCAAAAAGGTGCATCCGGTGTCGCTGCTGCACTCGAGCAAGATTCCAGCGGAGAAGCTGGGCGGAGTGGAAGCGGAGACGTGGAGGCGTTTTTTGCGGCGCCGCATAGAAGGGGGAGTGGTCCGCTTCCGAGTTGTTCCCTTGTTTTTTGGTCCGAGTTCGGCGATCGCGGACTACTTGCCAAAGGTGACTGCCGAGGTGATCGGTGCTCTGGAAGGTGTGGAGCTACAGGTCGCTCGCCCCTTGGTTGACGCGGAGAATCGGAGCGACGATGCGGTTGCTTGCATTTTGGAGGAGCTGCTTATTCAGAAACTGGATACGCAGGAGAGTAAGGCCGCATGCGGAGTGGTAGTGGTGGACCATGGCAGCCCCGTGGAAGCGGTGGCGAAGTGTCGGGATTTGGTGGCTGCCCAGCTGGAGAAGCGTCTGGGGGAGCGTGTGCTGGGAGTTGTGGCAGCGTCGATGGAACGGAGGGAAGGCATGGAGTACGCATTCAACGAGCCCTTGCTCGAATCGGCTCTGGAGATGGCGGCTCAGCGAGGTTGGCAGCGGCTTATCCTTAGCTACATGTTCTTTTCGCCTGGAAGGCATGCCGGAGCGGGCGGGGATATCGATGAGATCGTGGCTGCCTCCGATTTTGTGAAACGCGGTGGCGAAGTCCTATCGGCGCCCTTGGTTGGACGGAGCTCGCTGCTCATCGACTTGTTGGCTCGCCGCTACCGGGAGTCTTTGTAGGAGCGACTGGGGTTGCGTTTTTCAGCGCTTATCGCGGGGCGAGGCCGCGTTCTGCACTGCGGAGGGGCGGCAAGCGTCAGCTCCAGCTTGCGGCGTTTGAGTTTCTGCTGGGACCGATTCCCTGCAAAATAAATGGAGCCAAAAAAAGGATGGAAGGCCGAGGCCCTCCATCCTGCAAAAGAATAATACTCCTAAAAAAGTCTAGATCGCGGGCTCGAGGTCGATGAGGCCGTTCTGCATGGCGTAGCGGGTGATGCTGGCGACGTTGTGGAGGTCGAGCTTGCGCATCATGTTGGTGCGGTGGTTGTCGACGGTCTTGATGCTGAGGCCGAGCTTGAGGGCGATTTCCTTGGTGCTGTGCCCTTCGGCGATCATTTGCAGAACCTCGCGCTCGCGCTCGGTGAGGCTGTCCTTGGAGCGCTGGACGTTGCCTGGATTGGCGACCACGGTGCGGATGAGCTCCGCTACGTTGGGGCCGAAGAAGGTGCCGCCTTCGGCGACGATGCCTAGTCCGTTGATGAATTCTCGCAGGTTCGCGGTCTTTTCCACGAATCCGTGGGCTCCGGCTTCCAGCATGTCCTTGACGATGGACGGATTTTGGTAGGCGGAGAATACGAGGAAGCGGGTGTCCGGCAGCTGGCGATTGAGGCGGCGTACGATTTCGAGGCCGTTGAGGCCGGGAAGCCGAGCGTCGACGATGACGATGTCGGGCTTGAGCTCGAGGATTTCCTTGAGGGCGTCCTGCCCGTTGCCGCAGTCGCCGATGATCTCGTAGCTGTGGCGTTCGAGAACGTCGGCGAGCATTTGCCTTACGGCTGTGAGGTCGTCAACTATGTAGAGTCGTTTCATGATGGCGTAAATTCAGTGGTGGTTTGGGGAGCTCGTTCTCCCGAGGTGGTCTCTATGTACTCAATCTATAAGGATAAGTCCTTATATCAAGCTGGAGGCATTGTATTCACATTCGTTTGAAGTTTGAGGGTAAAAATTGGTCAACGCTTTGACCACGATTGTAAGTCGGAGGTGACTATTTGTAATAAATTAGGGCTTACGCCCTATGCTTGGCCTCCCTGTTTTTAACCCTAATTAGAGACGTTTCGTGACCCTAGCTTCGCTCGGGTGGCCGTGGGGAGCGGGAGGGCGGCCGCGTTAGTATTAAGTTAGAGTGGAGAAAGCCCGGCCGGCGGCTCTCCTGTTATTGCTTCGAGCCACACGGGCGGCTTATGTTCCTCATTAGTTGATGCGTTGGATCTGGAGGGATTGATGCGCTGGGGATGTCCCCGTTCCGGTAGCTTTGGCTGCTTGCGAAGCTGTCTCCCCATGTCCGCTCGCTCCTTGCGGAAGCAAGGGCGGGAATCGCGCTCGACCGATCTTAGTTCGTTTGCCCCAAACTGCCTATGCCCCCTTTTACCAAGCGCGTTTCTGGCGCCTTTGCGCTCGTTTATTTAGGTTCCGTCGCCTCCCTTGCAGGCGCGGCGGACGGTTTCTTCGAGGAGTTTTCCGAGGAGATTCAACCGGTGCTCGATATCTATTGCTACGATTGCCATGGATACGGCAGCGAGAAGGGCGGGGTCGTCTTGGACGAATTCGACAATGCCATGGAGTTGCGCGACCACGGCCTTTGGTTGCGGGCCTTGAAAAACTTGCGTAGCGGCCTGATGCCGCCCGCGGACGAATTGCAGCCGAGCGAAGCGGAACGCGAGGAAGTCTTGGCTTGGATCAAGGCCAAGGTCTTCCAGCTTAATCCGGCGAATCCGGATCCCGGTCGCCAGGTGCTGCGCCGCTTGAATCGGGTCGAGTACCGCAACACGATCCGCGACCTGCTCGGCTACGACTACGATACCTCCGCGGAGTTTCCCGCGGACGATACGGGGCATGGCTTCGATAACATGGGGGACGTGCTGACAATCTCCCCCATGCTGCTGGAGAAGTATTTGGACGCGGCCCAGCAGATAGTTGCAGCTACGGTGCCGACTCGTTCCAGGGTGGTAGCGGAGACGGTCGTGCCGGGACGGCATTTCGTGGCGACTGGCGCCGCGGCGCCCAGTTCGGGGGCGTGGACGCGCGATCTCTCTTATTACAAGCCGGTAAGCGTAACGGCGGAGCGAAGGGTGGAAGTGGGAGGGACCTATGAGATCGTTTGGGACCTGATGGCGATCGAGACCTACGTGGATAACGTGTTCGACCAGAATCGCTGCACGCTCGTTCTCAAAGTTGACGGGGAAGTGGTGCTGGAGCGGGAATTCACGCGGGAAGGCTGGCAGGCGTACACCTTCGTGCAGGAGCGCCATTGGGAACCGGGCTTGCATCGCTTTACCGCAGAGGTGGTACCTCTGACTCCAGATGTGGAGCAAGTGCGGGATCTGCGCTTCAGGCTGAACAAGGTGAGCTTGCGCGGGCCTTTCTCGGAATCGCATTTCGTCGAGCCGAAGGATTACCGAAAGTTCTTTCCGCGTCCCGTTCCGGAAGACGAAAAGGGGCGACGCGAGTACGCTCGGGAGTTGATCGAGAAGGCGGCCACGCGCGCTTTTCGCCGTCCGGTGGAGGACTATACATTGGAGCGTCTGGTGTCCTTGGCGATGTATTCAGCTTCCGGAGAAGACTCCACTTTCGAAGCGGGAATCGCCCAAGCTTACGCGGCTATCTTGGCTTCGCCGCGATTCCTCTTTCGCGAAGAGTCGGTATTGGGCGAGAGCCTGCAAGGGGATGCCGCCTTGGTGGACGAGTGGGCCTTGGCTTCTCGGCTCTCCTATTTTCTTTGGTCGACCATGCCGGACGAAACGCTTTTCGATCTGGCGCGTCAGGGCCTGCTGAGGTCGCAGTTGAGGCAACAAGTCCAGCGGATGCTGGCAGATCCGAAGGCCTCCGCCTTGGTGGAAAATTTCGTTGGCCAGTGGTTGCAGGCCCGCGATATCGAGTCGGTGCCGATCAGCGAGTTCGCCGTTTGGCTGCGTGAGAATCCGAATCCGGAGCTCGAGCGGGCTCGCGCGACCTACGAGCGAATTCGCGATATCCGCGTGGCGGATCGAACGGATGAGGACAATGCGGAGCTGGAGCGCGCTCGGGCGGCCTATCGCGCTGCCTACCGGATCCCAAAGCCTTCGCTCGGCGGCGAGCTGAGGAGGGCCATGCTGGAGGAAAGCGAAAGCGTATTCGAATACATACTACAAGAGGACCGGAGCGTGCTCGAGTTGCTGAAAAGCGACTACACCTTCCTCAATGAAGAATTGGCAGCCCACTACGGGATCGAAGGGGTGGAAGGCGAGGCTATGAGGCGTTTCCAATTGCCGGACGACAGCGTGCGTGGAGGCGTGCTTACGCAGGGGACGGTGCTCGCTGTCACTTCGAACCCCACCCGTACCTCGCCGGTAAAGCGCGGTGTTTTCATTCTCGATAACATTCTCGGCACTCCGCCTCCGCCCCCGCCGCCGAACATCCCTTCGTTGGAGGACGCAGCCAGTCCCGACGAGCTTAAGGAACTTTCGCTGCGCGAGACCTTGGCCCTCCACGCCGAGAAGAGTACCTGCCGCTCCTGCCATAACCGCATGGATCCGCTTGGCTTGGCGCTCGAGAACTTCAACGCCTTGGGGCGTTGGCGGGAGTCCGAGATGGACATGCCGATCGAGCCCGAGGGACGCTTGATTACGGGAGAGGGCTTTTCCGACATCCGGGAGCTGAAGGAGATCCTCGTGACGGAACGCCGCGACGACTTCTATTATTGCTTCACCGAGAAGCTGCTGACCTATGCCCTCGGACGAGGGCTTGACTACTACGATGTCGAAACGGTGGACCGTCTGGTCGCGGAGCTGCGCGAATCCGGAGGAAAGCCGTCCGTCTTGATTCACGGGATCATCGAATCCGCCCCTTTCCAGAAACGCCGAGTCTCCACTTTGGAGGAAGCCCATACCCATATTGAACGCTAACGACTGCTGCTATGAAAAGAAAACGCTACCTTTCGCCTGAATCTGTAAGCCGGAGAAATTTCCTCAAGGGAATCGGCGCCTGCGTGGCCTTGCCGGCCTTCCATTCTCTGATGCCGAGCAAGTTGTTGGCGGCCAGCTCCGCTCTGGAAGCGGCGACCACTAGCACGGGAGCTCCGCTACGTACCGCCTTCGTCATGTTCCCCAACGGAGCGATCCCCGCCCGCTGGTGGCCGGAAGGGGTTGGGCGCGATTTTGTATTCAATGAAACCCTACGTCCCTTGGAGAAGCAGCGAGAAAACTTGCAGGTTCTCTCCGGACTCGACCACGAAAACGCGAAGCCCGGAAACGACGGGGGAGGCGACCACGCGCGCGGCAACGGCGTCTACCTGACCGGTGTCCGCTTGAACAAGAGCGCTACGGATATTCGGGCGGGGATTTCGATCGACCAAGCCATGGCGAACGAGGTGGGGCACCTCACTCGTTTCCCGTCGCTGGAGTTGAGTTGCGATGCGCGTCGGCAGTCCTCCAATTGCGATTCGGGCTATTCCTGCGCTTACCAGTACAATATTTCCTGGCAAGACGAGCATACTCCCATGACTCCGGAATCGAACCCGCGGCTGGTCTTCGAGCGCATGTTCGGAGCGGGAGACCATGGCGAACGCGCGGAGAGCGCCCGGCGCCGCATGATGGGACGTCGCTCGCTTCTCGATTTCGTCATGGACGATGCCCGCCGCATGCAGAAGCGACTCGGTTGGGAGGACAAGGAGAAGCTGGACCAGTACTTGACGGGGGTGCGCGATGTCGAGTTGCGTATCCAGAAAGCGGAACAGTTTGGTCCGAACGTGGATCCGAAACTGCCGACCCCGAACGGCATTCCCGACAGCCACGTGGAGTACGTGGACCTCATGTACGATATGATGTTGCTGGCCTTCAAGACGGACTCGACGCGTATCGCGACGTTTGTGCTCGGCCACGATGGAGACAACCGTTCTTTCAGCCAGATCGGAATCAGCGAGGGGCATCACGACCTTTCGCATCACCAGAACAATGAGGACCGGGTAAACAAGGTTGCGGCCATCGACCGTTGGTACGTGGAGCGCTTCGCTGCTTTCCTCGATCGCTTGGATGCGGAGAAGGACCTGGACGGAAATTCGATCCTGCACAACTCGCGTATCGTCTACGGCAGTGGAAATGCGGACGGCAATATCCACAGCCACGACAACTTGCCGATCATTCTGGCAGGGGCAGGTGGTGGAACTTTGAATACAGGTCGCTACGTGAAGCATGGAGCGAAGCCGATGACGAACTTGTTCCTGAGCCTCGCCGATCAGGCGGGTGTTGCAGGCTTGGAGCGTTTCGGCGATTCCACAGGGCGCTTGGGCAATATCTAGAAAACGGGAAGACGCTTGCGCTTATGAAATCGTTGTTGTCGCTGTTGTGCGCCCTTTTTTCGCTTACCGCCTTGATCGCTCGGGAGGTGCCGATTCGAACGGGGATCGGCGGGCTTACGGACTATCATGTTCCCCAGGAGGGCGTTCCCAAGGGGCGCTTGGAGGGGCCGTTCGAGTTTCGCAGCAAGATCATAGAAGGCACGGTGCGGCGGTACTGGATCTTCGTGCCGGCCCAGTATGACGGTAGCGAAGCGGCTGGGGTGCTGGTTTTTCACGATGGCCAACGGGCCACGCACCCGGAGGGGGTACTGCGGGTCCATCAGGTCATGGAGAACGCGATCGCGAGAGGTGAGATGCCGGTGAGTATAGGGATTTTTATTACTCCCGGCAATTTGTCCGAGCGCTATCCGGACGATCTAGGCTGGAGCAATCCGAACCACCGCGCCCCGGAGTACGACGCGATGGACGACCGCTATGCCCGTTTCCTGATCGAGGAAATGCTGCCGGAGGTAGGGAAGTCCTATCGATTGACTGACGATCCGGAGAAGCGCTGCATCGGCGGTACCAGCAGCGGAGCGATTTGCGCGTTCACGGTGGCTTGGCACCGTCCGGATGCGTTTCGCAAGGTGCTGAGCTTCATCGGCAGCTACGTTTCGATCGGCTTCCGTCCCGACGAGACTCCTCCGCGCTTGGGCGGGCAGGACTATCCGGCTTTGATCCGCCGGGAGCCGATTCGGCCTCTGCGGGTGTACCTGCAGGACGGGAACCGGGATTTGGACAATCGCTGGGGAAATTGGTTTTTGGCGAACCAGCAGATGCTGGCGGCCTTCGATTTTGCGAACGCCCAGGCGGATCGCGCCGGCTCGGCGGGCCCTCGCTATGCGGTGGAGGCGGTTTGGACCGATGGGGTGCACAATGACGACCATGCGGGAGCTCTCCTGCCGGAGGCCCTGCGTTGGGTGTACGCCCAGGACGCGGCGGACTAGGGCGGGGAGCGGAGCGAATTAGCTCTTCGAGGCCTGCCGGGGGCTTGGGGAAATTTCCCAAAAAAGTGTTCAATAGAGACTTGACTTGCCTTTGTTCAGCAGCAGGTTTTCCATCTCTTTCTGAGAGATGTCAGGGTAGCTCAGTGGTAGAGCAGGAGACTCATAAGCTCTTGGTCGGCGGTTCAAATCCGCCCCTTGACACCACTCTCTCAACTTTCTGAAGCCGGTTCCCGATCGAGGGGACCGGCTTTTTCGTGCCCGGAACCTTGGCAGGACAGGGCGGAGAACGGACTCTGCTCATCGCGTTTGAGCGGCTAGTTGGGGCGCTTTTAGGATGTATTTGATGGGTGGATACTGATCTTCTTTTGCGTAGCTGGAAACAGGATACAAGGGTAGGTAGCTTCGATGGCGTCCTGAGCGGGCTCGGAATCGTTGTTTTGACAAATTTGAGAGTTTCCGCGTACTGAGGGGCTTACTGGGCTTTTTCGCGTCCTGCGAAGGCCCTAGACCTTATCTATAAACTCAAGAACATCATCGTTTTGTATTTTAAAGACTTCTCCGATTTCGCGTGCTCTAAAACGTGGCTGCCTTTTGCCGGCGGCCCTCTACACCCGATCGTTGCGAACTAGTTAACTTCGAAAATCGATGGAATCGAGAGATAGAACAATCGTCATCAAAATTGGGTCGAGTTTGCTCGTAAGCGAGGAAACTGGAAAACTGCGCATGGATTTCCTCTACCACCTCATGAATGACGTGGTAAGCCTGCGGGCCCGGAATTACAAGGTGGTCCTCGTTTCCTCCGGCTCGGTCGCTCTGGGGCGCCGCTACGGAGCGAGAACGCCTGAGGAAAGCCTGACCTTGCCGCAGAAGCAGGCCGCGGCGGCTTTGGGGCAGCCGGCCCTGATGGCGGCCTACCAGAATTTCGCCTCGGAGCACGACATGCGCATCGCCCAGATCCTGATCACGCGCTCCGACTTCGACGACCGCAAGCGCTTCGTGAACGCGGAGGATACCCTGGAGGAATTGCTGCGCCAGGGGATCGTGCCGATCGTGAACGAGAACGACACGGTCGCCACCAAGCACCTGCGGGTGGGGGACAACGACCGTTTGGCGGCCAAGGTTTGCCATCTGGTCGAAGCGGACGATTTGGTGATCCTGACCAATGTCGGCGGTCTGCTCGACCGGGAAGGCCGGATCGTGGAGCGCGTCGACAATTTGGACGAGGACATCTTTTCGCTGGCAGGCGGGGCCTCGGGCCCGGGAACGGGTGGCATGATCACCAAGCTGCAGGCGGCGGAAATCGCCCTCGCGTCAGGCTGCCGTACCCACATCACCAGCGGCAGCTGCGTCAATCCAGTGGTGGACGCCATCGACGGGTCCCGCGTGCACACGGTGATCGAATCCAACATCACGCCGGAGAGCGCCCGTCACCTTTGGATCGCCACCAGCTTGGATATTCGCGGCTTCCTGGAGATTCGGGACAAGTCCTTGCCCAGCCTGACGGAGGGGAGGAGCTTGTTTCCGGAGGACCTGGTCAAGGTTTCCGGCGAGTTCGACCGCGGCGACATCGTGAGCATCAGCGTGGGCGAAAACGAGGTGGCCCGCGGGATCGTAGCCTTCAACCATCACGAGGCTCAGGCTTTGCTGGAGCGTCGCAGCCCGGATATCTTTTCGGTGCTCGGTTACCGCACGCGGCCCGACGTGGTACATAAAAACGACTTCGCCTTTCTCTAGCGAAGTCGTTGTAGAACCGTTTTTCGAAGAGGGCTGGCCTGCGGGACCAGCCCTTTTTTTGATTCGGCGCGGCTGAGCGGTGGTGGCGCTATTCTCGGTCTAGGACTTGGGCGCTTGGGTTTCCGCTTCGGTAATGGCTGGGAAACCGGCGGCGATTTCCTCGTCGTCGCGCTTCCAGCGTTTCATTTCCTGATGGGTCGCCTTGGGCGAGAAGAAGCCGGTCGCTGCATAGAAGACGCCGATGCAGGGGGCTAGCCAGCAAGCGAAGGCGAGGGGAATGTAGAGCAGGTTTTCCATGTGGCCGTGTCCGATCTGCAGGCCGAGGGCGGAGATGACGAAGGCGCCGCCGGCGTTCCAGGGGATGAGCGGCGACATGAGGGTGCCGCCTTCTTCGATGCCGCGGGCTAGGTTGAGCGTGGAGTAGCGAAGGCCGCGGTAGAGCGGGGAAAACATGCGTCCCGGCAAGGCGATGGAGAGGTAGGGGTCGCCCGCCACGAGGTTGGTGGCGAAGGAAGTGCCGATGGCGGCGGCTTGGGTTCCGCCGAAGCTTTGCACCTTGTTTTGGATGGTGTTGATGATGGCTCGAAGGCAGCCGGTGCGCTCGAGGGCGCCGCCGAAGCCGAGGGCGATGAGGATGAGCGAGATGGTCCACATCATGGATTGGATGCCGCCGCGATTGAGCAGGCCGTCGATTTGGCTGACCCCGGTTTCGATGGAGTAGCCGTTGTTGGCATACTGGAAAATGGATTGGAGGCTGGCGCCCTGGGCCACCATGGCGACGATGGCTCCGACTACCACTCCCGCGAACAGGGAGGGAATGGGCGGATATTTTTTCAGGGCGAGGGCCATTACCAGCAGGGCTGGCAGAAGCAGCCATCCCGAGATGTTGAAGTTTGCCTCGAGGGCGCTGGTGATGGCGTCGATCTTGGCGAAGGAAACTGTTTCTTCGCCCACCAGCTGGAAGCCGGCGATGAGGTAGATCACGAGAGCGATCAACATGGCGGGTAGGGTGGTGGGGATCATGTTCTTGATATGGGAGAACACGTCCGTGCCCGTAACGGCGGGAGCTAGGTTGGTGGTATCCGAGAGCGGCGATACCTTGTCGCCGAAGAAGGAGCCCGATACGACGGCTCCCGCAGTCCAGTACATGGGGATGTCGAACCCTGCTCCGATGCCCATCAGGGCCAGGCCGACGGTGCCGACCGTGCCCCACGAGGTGCCCAGCGAAACCGAAACGAAGGAGCAGATGATCATGCTCGCTACTAGAAAGTACTCCGGCGATAGGATCTTGAGTCCGAAGTAGATGATGCTCGGCACCGTGCCGCTCGCGATCCAGACGCCGATGATCATGCCGACCGTGATCAGCACGGATACGGAGGGCAGGGCCACGTGGATGACGTGGAAAACGCCTTCCTCGATGTCCTTCCACTTCAAGCCGAGGCGAATGCCGACCAAGCTGGTAATCGCCAGGCCGATGGCGAGCGGGATGTGAGGCTCGAAGACGCCGAAGTAGAATATCTGGAGTCCGATGACGAGGAGGGTCAGGACAACAGGGGTGATCGCTAAGGCGAATTTGGGTTGTAATTCGTGTTTGTTCATGGTGGCCATATTCGTATTCTTACAATGAATACGTTGGGTGCGCCCAACGGGCATTGCGCCGATGTTAGCTGCGAAGACGGGATGATTCGCGGCTAGGTTCAGCCTACTCGTCTAAACACGATAGATCGTGGATCAAGGGAATTCTTGATCGATCACGGGCGTCGAGGGTCGTGTTGTGTATCCGAAGAAAGGATACTGATAGCCCTAGAAGTCTTCGTCCGGACTGAGGAATTCGCCGATTAGCTGGCGTCGGTGGTCGAGGTAGGCCTCGATTTGGTGTACGGCTTCGGCAGGTCCATCCTCTTGGTCTAGAGTGAGAAGGGCTTGCTGGGCGGCTTCCTGGTACGCTGGATTGGTTTCGATTTGCTCGACTTTGGCGGCCAGCTTTTCGGGCCAGTTCTTTTTGCCGAGCTTGAGGCCACAGCCGAGTCGTTTCACTTCGGCGCTGAAAAAGTCCTGGTCGCCGATATGGGGCACCACGATGTGGGGTTTGCCGGCGTAGAGCACGGAGGCGGTGGTGCCGGCCCCGCCGTGGTGGATGACGACGGAGGCGTGCTGCAGGAGCTGGTCGTGGGAGAGGGGGCCGAGCTCGAGAATGTTGCCTGCGGTTTCGGGAACCTTGAACCCGGACCAGCCGGTTTGCACGATCAGTTTCTTGTCGGCGGGCCAGGCGGCGAGCAACCGGTTCATGACCGCCTGGGGCTTGTCGTAGACCATGCTGCCGAAGGTGATGATGGGGACGAGTTCCTTGCCGCGAAAGGCGAGGATCTTTCGCTCGGCTTCGTCGGAGCTGGGGTATTGCCAGCGGCAGTAGCCCGTAAACTGGAAGCGCGGGTGGAGTTTGATCTTGGGGCGCATCAAGCCGGGAGATACGGCGACTAGCACGAGCTCGGCGGACTTGGAGAAGAAGTCCTTCACGCCCGGAAGCCCCTTGCGCTTGAAGGCTCGGGAGATCGTGGTGTTGATAGCTGTATCGACGACGACATTACCGACCTTCCAGCACAGGCGGTTCCAGCGTAGCTGCAGCCAGTTTGGCATGCCTCGTAGGCGAGGGAACTCGTGCGGCGGGTAAAAGCGGGAGGGGACGGTGTTGTGGGCGAAGGCGTAGGAGACGAAGGGGATGTTATGCTTTTCCGCGATCGCTTTGTTGATGGGAAAAAGGTAGGAGGAAACGAGGCAGTCGGCTCCTTCGATCGCTTCTTCCATGGCGTCGAGAATGGCTTCCAGGTGCGGGGTTGCCGCCTTGTACATCTCCTTGAGCTGGGAGACGGGAGACTTGAGCTTTTGCAGCCGTCCCATCCAGTACTGGAGTTCGGACTTGTCCCAGTCCGGCGGTATTTGAAAAAAGGGTACGCCTGCCGCTTCGACGTCGGGCTTGAAGGGGCGACTGGTAGCGAAGCGGACCGTGTGTCCGGCATCCTGCAGGGCCAAGGCTAGGCGAATGAGAGGGTAGATGTCTCCGGTCGACCCGTGGGTGGTGATGACGATGGTCATTTAAGGTCGCTAGATAGCGAAGGGGAGCGCCGCTTGTCGATGGCGGTAAGGTAACGTTTCTGTGTCGCCCTAGCGCGATCCTGCAAAGGGCATTTGCCGCGCTCGCCGGGTGCTTGCAAATTGCACGATAGGGGTCCTGCTCGCCGGGGATTGAAAGGTTTCTGGTTTTGTAAGTCGCTTGTTTGGAGAAGATTGCGGATTGTAGCGAAGCCTTTCGATACGCTTGGCGCGGTCCTAGCAAGTCGGAGCGTTATGGCACGAAAAACGCACGTACAGGATATCGACGAATTGGAACGCAATCCGATCGGCCTTCCCAGTTTCACCGCCAAGCAAGTGTCTGGATTGTTGGATACTTTGGTATCGAGCCTTTCAACCCAGTACCACCAGTACCTCAAGCATCACTGGGTGGTAGAAGGTCCGGAGCACCGCGACTTGCATGTGTTTTTCGAAGAGGCGTATGGGGAAACCCAGAAGCATCTGGATACCATCGCCGAGCGCATGACGACCTTGGGAGCGGTCCCGACCGCGTCGATGCGAGCCCAGGCCGGCAAGAGCCTGTTGGAGGCGGAGAGCGAAGGCGTTTTTCCCATTCGCGAGATGCTGAAGCGGGACTTGGAGAACGAGCAAGCCCTGATCTCTTTCATCGGCGAGGCGATCGGCAAGGCGGCGGAGCTCAAGGATTACGGATCGGAAACGCTGCTGAAGCAGGTGTTGTTAGAGAGGGAGGAAAGGGCGCACGAGATCGACCACTATTTGGGGCATGATTCGCTTTACCGTCGATTGACGGAGGAGGCATCCTAGGGTTGCTCGGCTTGCTTGAATCTATTTGGGTATGCGAAATACCCGCTCCTATATGAAAATCCTGATTGTTGACGACGAAAGCAATATACAGAAAACGACCGCTCTTAGTCTGAAGACCATGGGCCACCAGTCGGTGTCGGCCTTCAGCGGCAGCCAAGCGCTGCGCAAGCTCGGGGAAGATCGCTTTGATGCGGTGTTCCTCGATTTGCGTTTGGGAGAGGAGAACGGCTTGGAGGTCTACGACGAGATGCGTCAGCAGGGTTTCGATATGCCGGTGATCATGTTCACGGCGTATTCGTCGATCGAGACAGCGATCGAAGCCACGCGCAAGGGGGTCTTCGACTACGTCGCCAAGCCTTTCGTACCGGAGCAAATTAGGCAGGCCTTGCGCAAGCTCGAGGAGAGCCGTTCCTTGGCGAACAAGGTCGAGGAACTGGAGACGCGCCTCGCGGACAAGTCGCCCGGCATCCGCTTCGAGTCGCAGGATCCGCGCATGCAGCAGGTGTACGAGGTCGCGGCCAAAGCGGCGAAGTCCGACGCGAATATCCTTTTGCTCGGACCGAGCGGGACGGGTAAGACTG
The DNA here is from genome assembly GCF_031127875.1 of Pelagicoccus sp. SDUM812005. Taxonomy (GTDB): domain Bacteria; phylum Verrucomicrobiota; class Verrucomicrobiia; order Opitutales; family Opitutaceae; genus Pelagicoccus. The sequence goes on from NZ_JARXIA010000001.1 coordinate 135,781, forward strand.
TATTGTCCCGTCGGATACATGAAATGAGCCCAAGGGCCGGCAACCCCTTCGTGGTGGTGCACTGTCCGAGCCTTTCCAAGGAGCTTTTGGAGAGCGAGCTCTTCGGCCATGTGAAGGGCAGCTTTACCGGAGCGGTCAAGGACACTTGGGGCAAGGTGGATGCCGCGGAAGGCGGCACGCTCTTCCTCGACGAGGTCGCGGACTTGCCGCTGGAGATTCAGGCGAAATTGCTGCGCCTGCTGCAAGAACGGCTTTACGAGCGTATTGGAGAAACCAAGACGCGAACGGCGGACGTGCGGATTTTGGCGGCCACCAACAAGGACTTGCAGGACGAGGTCAAGGAAGGGCGCTTCCGGGAGGATTTGTTCTATCGCTTGAACGTCATCGCCTTGCAGCTGCCCGGTTTGTCGGAACGCAAGGGAGACCTCGAAAGGTTGGTCTCCGACTACGTGGATTTCTATGCGCGCAAGATGGGGCGGGAGGTGGCCAAGGTGGAAAAGGACGCGATGGATGCCATCCTTGCCTACAATTGGCCGGGCAACCTGCGCGAGCTCAACAACGTGGTGGAGCGGTGCTTGATCCTGTGTTCGGGGAACACGGTTACCTTGGCGGATCTGCCGATCGAGATCAGCGGAGGAAAGGTGGAATCGGGCGGAGCTACGGGAATCTCCGGGCTCGGCAGCGACGTGACGCTGCAGGAACTGGAGGACGAACATATCAAGCGCGTCTTGGATCGCAGCGAGAGTTTGGAGCAAGCGGCCCGTACCTTGGGCATCGATTCGGCCACCCTTTACCGCAAGCGAAAGAAGCTGGGGCTGCTTTGATCGGCATGAACCATTCGGGGCTGAGTACTTGATATGCTACGTTCGAAACTATACATGGGGATGCTTCCGGTGGCCGGGTTGCTTATCCTCGTTTGCATGTATTCGGTTTATAACCACGCGAAGCTGAGCAGCGAGCTGGACCGCCTACAGGTGGAGCAATATGGATCGATCTCCCAGGTGGAGCGCGTGCTGCTTGCCACCTCTCAGCTGGAGCGAGCGATTCTCCTGCATTTGGAGGGCGAGAAGGAATTGGCCAAAAATGCCTACGAGCGAAGCCGCCCGGTTCTGGAGGAATGGGTGGCGACGCGAAAGGAGGAAGAGAAGCTGACGCCTCTGCTGCGGAATCTGTTGTCTATGGGACGGGCGGTTTTCGAGACGAAGGAGCGGGCGATCGTGGCCCACTTGCAGCCCTTGGTGGAGCAAATCGAAGACGAAGGGTTTCGCTCCATTTCCGGGAATAATTCGGTGATCAAGGCGACGAACGAAGTTTTGAGAGGCGATTCACAGACGCACTTTTACGTGGTCGTGTCAGCCATCGTGGCGAGCGTTTTCCTGATGGGCTTCGTTTCCTACCAGCTGAGCCAAAGGATCCTCAAGCCGATCGATGCCCTGACCGAATCGGCGACTCGGATCGGAGACGGCCGCTACGACATGGCGGCCTATACGCCTAGCAGCAAGGACGAGATCGCCCGGCTCGAGAATGCCTTTGTCGAGATGGCGGCTCGCATTGCCGAGTACCAGCGCTTGAGCGATCTGCAGGTCGCCCGCACGCGTCGACGCATGGAGGAGTGCTTCAGCAACCTGCCGAATCCGGTGATCTTCCTGAACGCGGCCCGAGATCTGGCCTACCAGAATCCGGCGGCGAAGGAACTGTTGGAGCTCGTGAGTTGGGAGGACGAATTGCTCCCGCAACTGGCAGTGCGGGTGGAGACGGTATTTGGCACCGGCGAGGAAGTCTTGGAGACGGATTTCGATGAGACGGTTTCGGTCAAGATCGGCAACGAGCCGCGTTTTTTCCTGCCGCTGTTCGTGCGGGTGGACAGTGACGCGGTGGACGAGATCGAATGCGGGCTGGTGCTGCAGGACATCACCCAGCTGCGCCTTTCGGACGAGCTGAAGAGCGATATGGTGGCGACGATCAGCCACGAAATTAAGACGCCGGTGACCAGCGCCACCATGGCGCTGCACCTGGTGCTGGAGAAGAGCTTGGGAGAGTTGACCGAGGATCAGGAAGATATGCTGCAGACCGCGACGGACGACCTTGCGAGGCTGCGTCGGATGCTGGACCACTTTTTGGAAATCGCTCGCCTGGAGCGCAAATCGCCGCGCTTGCATGCTGTCAGGGAATCTCCACTACGCATCGTTTCTTCGGTGATCGATGCCTTCGGGATGCCGGCCCAGGGCAAGGATATTCAATTGGTCTCCAACGTGGAGGAGTCGCTGCCGCCGGTTCTAGTGGACTTGAAGGCCATGGAGGTGGGCCTTTCGAACTATCTGTCCAACGCGATAAAGTTCAGCCCGCCTGGTTCGCGAGTCGTGGTGTACGCGGCTTTAGCCGGTTCGCGGGTGCGTTTTGGAGTTCGGGACGAAGGCCCTGGCCTTGCCGCCGAAGATTTGGAGACAGTGTTCGAAAAGTTTTATCGATCCCGTCGGCACCGAGCCGTGGATGGAGTGGGCCTGGGTCTGTCCATCGTGAAGGACATCGCAATCGCCCACGAGGGGACCGTGGGCTGTTTGCCCTTGGAGCCCCAAGGCTGCGACTTTTTCATCGAGCTGGATCCGGCTCCGGAAGAGTCCTGAGCTCGGGCGGCGAAGCTTAGCCGTGGCGGTTCAGTTGGTTGGGTTCCGCGAGCCGTGGAACGGGGCGGGAAGCTGCAATTGGCAGGGAGGCAAAGCGCGTTTTCTGCATTCTGCAGGAGTCCGATGGCCGAGGTGGCGAAGGGGCAAGGGCATTCGCAGCTGGCGCAGGAAATGCGAGGGGAAGGATAGGGCGTTATTATCCGAGACTCGTCTCCAAAGGTAGGAGACTGAGCCTGCGGGTGTTCGCTAGGAGAAAGGACTACTTATGAAAAATCGAATTGGAACTTGGGTAAGGGGATCGGCCTGTCTCGGGGCGATCCTCAGCGTTTTGCTTTTAGGGACCGCATGTAGCGACAAGGACGGGTCAGCCGATGCCGACTACAATTGGTCGGATCAGGCGAAGGAGCGGATGAGCGAGGCGAAGGCCGCCGGCAGGGAGTCTTGGGCCGAGTTTTCCGAATACACGATCGAAAGGAAGGCGGAGGCCGTCGCCTTCCTAGAACGCAAGTCGGTCGACTTGGACCGAAACATCGAAGCCCTCGGCGATGAGGTAGAGAGGCTTGCGGACGCCAGCAAGGTGGAGGCGCAAAAATCACTTGTTGAGCTACAGGCTAAGCGGGCGGACCTGCGCTTGAAAATTGAGAGAGCGAAGGAGGCGACCGTGGAAACTTGGGAAGAAGTTAAGCTCGAGTCCCAGGATAGCTGGAATGCGTTGAGAGAATCGGTGCAGGAGATGACGAGTAGGGTGAGCGGTTCGTAGACGTTCCTAGGAAACGGAAAAGAAAAGGAAAAAAGCTTATGTTATACAGCATGAAATATCTGATGGGGCTTCCGTTTCTCTGCCAAGGGCAGGGATGCGATCGTTGTGAAGACCTTTATTTTGAGGCAGGGTCTTGGAAGCTGCGTCACCTCGTAGCGGTGGACGATGGATTTGTATTCAAAAAACGGAGCCTTGTTTCGCCGCAGAGCATCGACCGTGCCGCCTTGGCGGCCAGCCGAGACTCGATCCCCTTGACGATTAGCAAGCACGCTTTGGAGTCGGCCCCGGCGTTCGAAGGGCAGGTCCCGCTCTCGCGAGCGGTGGAGCTTGCGGCTTTGGATCACTATCGGCTTTCGCCTTACTGGATTTCCGATTCGATCGAAGCCTCCTCGGGCATGGAGTCCGGTTACCCGGCGGATGACGCCTTGCCTGAAGAGGAGGACCTGCCGGAGGTGGACCCGGACCTGCGCTCGCTTAAGGAGCTGCTGGGATACGAGCTGCGCAACGGCGAAAACGTTCTCGGCGAAGTTCGGGATCTCGTTCTGGACCTGAGCGACTTTACGGTAGCGTATGTGGCGGTGGATACGAAGCCGTCCAAGCGCGGAGGGCTGCGCCTGATCGCGACGGGACAGGAGGACGTGGCCTTGTCGGTCGATGCAGCGAGCCGCTGTTTCAGGACCAAGTGCAGCTCCTATCACTTGCTGGAGAGCCCCAGCGCGGATCTGAGCGAGGGGCGTTTGACTTTGGGGGATCAACAGAAGGTGGATTTGTCGTCCTATTGAGGGGAATTCGCGGTAGCGGCCTAGGGGAAACGAGGGACGGATCTGGCGTTTTCCTTCCTTCGTCCCCGCAAGCGAGGGCGGGAGGCCTATCGTTTTCGGCCTTGGCGCGAAATTAGCGAAGAGGTGGGTGGCCGTAGCGCCGCGAGGAGGGAAACCGCCTCTAGCGTGAAAGTCGCAATGCAAAGCGCAACATCCACCTTGTAAGCTGCCCGATCTCGTTTTGGGCGAATTGGGAAACGAAAGAAAAACGATGAAAGTAACGCCAGAATCATTTGTAGAGAAATTTAAGCTAGAGAAGCAGGCCGACGACGCGGAGAAGCGAATCGCCATGATCTCTACGCACGGATACGTAGCAGCGGAGCCGCCGCTGGGAATGCCGGACACGGGGGGGCAAGTGGTCTTCGTCATCGAGCTCTCGCGCAAGTTGGCCCAGCTCGGCTATCAGGTCGATATCTGGACGCGTCAGTTCGAGGGGCAAGTCGCCGAGGAGGAGGTAGACGAGGGGGTGCGCATCCTGCGGGTTCCTTGCGGAGGCGACGAGTTTATCGCCAAGGAGTTTTTGCACGAGTGGATTCCCGAGTGGGCCCGCAACGCCATGGCTCGCATCAATGCGGAAGGCCTTTCCTACGAGTTCGTCAATTCTCACTATTGGGACGCTGGGATAGCCGGCGAGATCGTGTCCAACAACTTGGGTTGCCCGCATGTGCACACGCCGCACTCGGTGGGTACCTGGAAGCGTCGCAAGATGGAAACGGATTTTCCGAACGACAAGGAAAGTTTCGACGAGGTCTACAACTTCACGACCCGCATCGAGCACGAACAAAAGATCTACGATTCCTGCGCGATCGTTGTCGCCACTTCTCCGATACAGATGGACCTCTTCTTCGAGGATTATGGACTGCCTGAGGAGAAGGTGGCTATGATCCCGCCAGGTTACGACGATACACGCTTCTATCCGGTGAGCGAGGCTTCCCGCGAGTCGCTCCGGGAAAAGTTCGGCTTCGAGGGTCGAGTGATTACCAGTATCGGTCGCCTGAGCCGTAACAAGGGGTTCGACTTGTTAGTGGATGCGTTTGCGGTGGTAGCGAAGCGCTTTAACGACGTGCGCCTTTTCATGCCGCTTGGCTCCGAGTCGGAAGGGCAGGCGGAGGATCCGATGTTGAACGATATCGTGAAGCAGATCCACGAGCTGGGATTGCAAGACCGGGTAACGATCACCCAGTCGCTCGAAGACGATTTGATGCCGGACTTTTATCGAGCGAGCGACTTGTTCTGTCTTCCCAGCCGCTACGAGCCCTTTGGCATGACCGCCGTGGAAGCGATGGCCAGCGGCGCTCCGACGATCGTAACGACGAATGGAGGACTGTATCGAACGCTCGAATACGGAAAGGACGCTCTCTACGCTGACTCGTTCGACGCGCTCGACTACGGCATTACCATGTGCAAGGCTCTGGCCCATCCTACTATTAGCCAGCGCCTCTCCGAAAACGGTTCCCAGAAGGCCCGCAGCCTTTTCACCTGGTCCGGAATCGCCCAGCAGCTGATCGCGGCGGTAGAGGGGGTCGAGAACGATCCCAGCAGTCCGGAAAAACTGATGCCCGTAGCCTAGGAGACCTTTTAAACACGGAAGATGGTTAAACTTTTTTCTACCGATATCGACGGTACTTTGATCGGCAAGCCGGACGCCCTGGAGCGGTTCAACGCGTCCTGGATGGCTTGCCCAGAAGAGCGTCGGCCTTTGCTCTGCTATAACACCGGGCGCCTGCTCGACGACATGCTGGAGCTGATCGAGCATGGCGATCTGATGGCTCCCGACTTCCTCATCTGCGGCGTGGGCACGCTCATTTACGACTACCGCAAGAAGGAGAAGGTGAAGGATTTCACCGAGATCCTGGAGGAGGGCTGGAATCGGGATCGCGCCGCTGCGGCGGTGGGCAGCTTTCCTGATACAACGGTGCAGCCGAAGCATTTTCAAGGACCGTACAAGAGCAGTTGGTTTCTGCGGGACGCGACCGAGGAGCAGCTGCACGAAATCGAGGTTGCCTTGGAAAACTCCGACTTGGATGTGAATATCATCTATTCCTCCAATCGGGACTTGGACGTCGTACCCAAGTACGCGAACAAGGGGAACGCCCTGACTTGGCTAATCAAGCGGCTGAAGATCTCACCATCGGAAGTGGTGGTCGCCGGCGATACGGGCAACGACAGCGCCATGTTTCGCAAGAAGTCGATTCGCGGCATCGTGGTTGGCAACGCCCAACCCGAGCTGCACGAGCGCACGGTCGGGCTCGACGTTTACCGAGCTGACGGAGTGTGCGCGGATGGCGTATTGGAAGGGCTGATACACTTTGGGGCAATCGATTCTGTTTGCGAACCGGCCCAAGAGACCTGCGACCTGCCCCGCGACCCTTCGATGCACAAAGACACGCTGCGTCTGATCAGCGAGGAGAAGGTATCCAACATCAGCGAGGCGGATCGGGAGTATCTCAGGTTTGCCTACAAGAAGGCGGTGGAGGGACTGCGGCGAAACATTACGCCGATCGGCTTCTCGGCCTGTTCGCTCGAGGACAACGTGACGGAAGGCACGGACGAGAATTACCGTAGCGTCTGGGGCCGGGACGGCTCGATCGCCGTGATCGGTTCCCTGAAGCTTGACGATCCGGAAATTCGTGAGTGTCAACGCAACACGCTGCAGACCTTGCTGGACCACCTGTCCTTGACCGGGCAAGTGCCCAGTAATGTTTCTATCGATACGAAGGAGCCGGACTACTCTGGCGTGGGCGGCATCTGTTCCATCGACAGCGGCATCTGGTTAATCATCGCCGTTTTCGAATACGTGCGGGCCACCGGAGATCTCGATTTCTTGCGGGACAACGTGAAGAACCTGCAACGAGCCATGGATTGGCTGAGCGCTCAGGACGCGAACAACGACGGCTTGATCGAGGTGCCGGAAGCGGGGGACTGGACCGACTTGTTCGGTCGCAGCTACAACCCGCTCTACGACGAGGTTATTTGGTATCGGGCCAACATCTGTTACGGGCGACTCATGGAATTGCTCGGCAAGTGGGAGATGGCGGGAGACTACCTGCGCTGGGCGAGCCACATCAAGCGGACCATCCTGCGCAAGTTCTGGCCGTCGACCATCGGGCAGAAGGACTGGGAATATTCCTTCGCCGACCAGCAGCTTAACATGGGCGACACGCAGTACTTGCTGGCGCAGACGACTCCGTTCTCTTTCGACTGGCGTTGCGACGTGTATGCGAACGTGTTGGCCTTCCTCTTCGACGTGCTTGGAACGGATCAGGCCCAGAAAGCCTTTCGTTTTATGTGGGGGGTCGGGGCCAACCATCCGTATCCCGTTCGCAACTTGTATCCAGTGGTTCAAGCCGGCGATCCGGACTGGAAGCCCTACTACACGGTTAATCTTCTGAATCTACCCAATCACTACCACAATGGAGGCATCTGGCCGTTTGTAGGAGGAATGTGGGTACAGTTTATCCACAAGCTCGGTTTTCGGGATCTGGCTGTGGCGGAACTGATGAAGTTGGCCAAGGTAAACGAAGCGGGGATCGCTTCCTCTTGGGAGTTCAACGAATGGGCGCACGGGGAAACTGGCCGTCCAATGGGCAAAACCTATCAAGCCTGGTCTTGCTCCGAGTTTGTGAAGGCTTGCCAAATGCTTAAGATTGTATGAACGCTGCGAATACGAAGTGCGTGGTCGCCTTTGGCGAGGTTCTGTGGGACTGTCTTCCGAGCGGCCTGTTTTTAGGAGGGGCCCCGCTTAATGTGGCCTACCATGCGGCTCGCCTGGGCGCGGAGAGCTATGTCGCAAGCTCGGTAGGCAAGGACCTGCTGGGGGACGAGGCTTTTCGTCGGCTGGAGGCGGCAGGGATCGGCACCAACTTGCTGAAGCGGCATCCGCGCTTTCCGACGGGCGCTTCGGTTGCGAGCTTGGACGATGCGGGCGACGCGACCTATGATATTCTGGAGGAGGTCGCTTGGGATGAGATATCCTTGGGCGAAGAAGACGCGGAGATTTTGGTCAAGGCGGATGCCTTGGTTTACGGGAGTCTCGCGGCGCGGTCTCGCATGAATTTGGACCTGCTGAGCGGATTGCTCGAGCGAACCCAAGCCGTGAAGGTTTGCGACGTGAACCTGCGGGCGCCTTACGACGATCCGGAGCTCGCTCTTTCGCTAGCCCGCCGAGCGGATGTGATCAAGGTCAACGACGACGAGCTGGAGGTTCTATCGGGGCTTAGCGGCGACGACCTGCAGGGGCAAGTGCGAGCCTTAGGCCGGTTGACGGGCGTTGGCACGATATGCGTGACGCTGGGAAAGCGGGGCGCTTTGTTGTGGCGTGACGGCAAGTTCCTGTCCGAGTCGGCGGCCGAAGTGGAGACGGCCGATACCATCGGCGCCGGAGATTCCTTCACGGCGGCCCTTTGCATGGGAATCTTGCACGGGTACGACTTGGAGGAGTGCTTGCGTCGGGCCGTGCGTTTGAGCGCTTTCGTCGCGTCGAAGAGCGGGGCCCAGCCGGACTACGAGGCCGAAGAGGTTTTGCAGCCTGCTTTGCAGGAGGGTAAATAGCTAGGATTGGAAGCTGAAGTCGCTGCGGCCTAGGATTCGTCTTATGGCTACCGTTTGGCGTTTTGATTAGGGGGACCCTTTTCTCTATGGTGTTTTTCGTTTAGTTAGTCGTACTGTGTGATGAGGGAAACGCGGCGTGCCCGGCGGTCCCGCCCTACCTAATGCGAATGATCAAACGAAAAATATTCTAGAACGGCGCTTCAATGGTTGTCACTTCGGTGTTTCGAATCTTCGAAAGATGCGACTTCACTTCCTCGATGACATCGTCGATTTCGCGGTGGTCGTTTTCCAGTAGGTGGTTGGTCCATCGCGACCCGTAGCGCACATGGTTGATTTCATCGGACCAGTCGTGGTCCGCGAATATTTGGCTACGCATGTCTCCATTGTTTTGATACTCTTTCATTCGCTTCGGTTTCCGCGGCATGAAGTAGGCTTCCAAGCCGCGCGTGAGATAGGTGACGCGGTGGAGAATGGGCAGGCCTTGGGACTCCTCGAAGAGCACGGGATTCACCTTGCTCGGATTGACGCCCAGTTCGCGAAGGCGGTTCGCTCCGAATTCGCTATGGCGCGTTTCGTCCCAGAAGTGCCTGCTGAAATCGGCAAAGAATTCCCAGGGATATAGGCCCTCGGGAGCGTCGAAGAGAATGCCAGCGAGGAGGGCGGCGGCGTAGAACTCGTTGAAGAATACCTTGAATTGCTCGATGGTCGCTTGCTGGGGGTCCATTTGTTGACGGTTCGCGTAGGATTCGAGCTGTCCGGTCTGTATGGAATCGTCGAAGAGGATGGTGGTGGGGCGTTCGAAGCGCTCGCCAGTAATGGGCGGAGGCGTTGGGCCCTGCTTCGTTTCCCCGTGGATACCGCCAATGGAGCGACTCAGAGCCTGAATCTGCAAGGCCCAGGCGGACGCGTTGAGGTCGATATTCAAGGAGTGGTACCAGTCTAGCTGGACGTCTAGGTCGCTAAGGGTGCGTTGCAGGATTCGAATCTCGTTCGCGTTGGCGGATGTATCCATCTTTTTGAGATCGACTCGAATGGACTCTGCTAGATCGCTGGTCAGGACTCCGTAGAAACCCGCTAGGAAGTCGGTATCCGACGGGGCGTGCAAGGCGTTCTCCAGAAGGTTAACGAGGTCGGGCCGTACGCTCGCGTTGGTGTTTCCGCCTCTCATCTCCTGCAGACGAGTTCGGATCCAAGTGATGTGCTCCGAGGCGTCGTAGAGGTGGTAGGCCAGCTTGTATTTGGTCTCGAAATCGCCAATTCGGAGAAACCATCCCGCCAAGATTTTCAAGCGAGCGCGTTCGACGGCGGCGATGTTGCGGAGGCGCTCGGCGGCGACGGCGATGTTTTGTCCTAGGACATCGGAAGCGGTTGATTGCGGGCTAGGGGCTTTGGGGGTCTCTGCTGTTTTCATTTGGCCTCGTATTATAGGCGCAATACGAATTCCGGCAATTGACGGATCGGGATGATTTCACTTGCAGATCGGGCAAACAGACCTTGCTTGCTTAGGCGTGAATCCATCGCTTCGCTCAGAGCCGGCAACTGTTTTCTTCAAGAAATCAGGTATCGCTATCCTGGAAAGCCACCATCAAGAGGGCTTTTCTATGGAGTGGCGGAAGGATCCGTTTCCGAAAATCCTCTTTGTTGTCGGTGGCGAGGGCGCTTTGCATTGGAACCGTAAGGAATTCGCGTTACGGGCAATCTCCTTGATTGTCGTCCCGGCAGGGACCTCGCATCGCCTGACGGATGCGCCGGGAAACCCCATCTCGCTGTATGGGATTTGCTTCGGGAAATCCAGTTTTCCGAGTCGCTCGCTTGTGAAGGCGGCCTGCAGCCGTTGCCGTCTCGAAACGGGCACGGTATTGGCAATCGGGGCCTCGAAGGCTCTGAAGGCAATCATGATCGAGGAACGAAACGAGCGGCCGGAATCCGAGGATTTGCAGCTCAGTTACGTTTGCCAGCTACTGGCATCGTTGACGCGAAACCCATTTGACGAAGAACCCTCCGATGAGGCGCTTCGTTCGCGGGCGAGGGTGGAAGCTTACGTGGAGCGCCTGGCGTCTTCCTTCTGGAAGACTGAGGATCTGGATTCGGTGGCGCGGTCGCTGGGGCTGAGTCGCAGGCGCTTTACCCAAATCTTCCGAGAGGTGACGGGGGAAAGTTGGCTCGCTCGCGTAACGCGCCTGCGGATGGAGCATGCGCGGCATTTGCTGACGGAGACGCAACTGTCGGTTCGTTCGATCTGCTTCGAATGCGGATTTGCGGAGATATCGAGTTTCTATCGCCTCTTTCGTTCCACCTATCGAACGAGTCCCGGGGCGTTTCGCAAGCAAGCGGGAGAGCGGCGATAGGGCTGGAGCATCGATTCGCTGACAGGTTGGCGGCCTGGTGAGCGCTTCTCAAAATCAGGAGCTTCACGGAAGCTCAGCCCTCGGATTGTTACGATGGTGGCCAAGGCGCTAGGGTGCGGTGGGGACGAATATCTCGAGCACGCTTTGTTCGCTCGTGGGATTAAACCGTTGGTCGTAACGGCTTGCGTGGCGGCTTTGCTTGATCGGTTGTGCTTTTTTTGTCCCCGGGTGGCGCGGGGATGGGGCTCGTTGGCGACCAAGGTGGCACCTAGACGGTTTCTAGCAGCTTGCGGATTTCGGCTTCGGGGGCTTCGTGGTGTTGGATCACGGCGAGGTGGAGGGCGTGCTCGAGAACGGGTTTGGCGTCGGCGGGACGCTTGAGGGCCAGCAGGGATTTGCCTTTGAGGATTTCGGCCATCATCCAATCGTCCTTCTTTTGGATGCAGTAGTCGAGTTGCTCGATGGCTTCTTCGTGGCGGTCTTCTTCGATGAGGGCCTGGGCCAGCGAGAAGCGGAAGAGCTCGTTGTCTGGATTTTTGGATACGAGGGTTTGGAAGCGTTCGGTTTTCATTCTGAAGAGTGATTTGTGAAGTGTGAAAAGTGGGTCGGACTTTAAGCGTCGGGCGTTGGCGTGGTGGATCCTTGATGTTTTCGTTTTTTTGCGGTCGAAAGTCTTGATTCGCGCGTTGGTCTCTTAGGGAATATTTAGTGAATGCGAAGGTTTTTTGATATGAAGTTTTTAGGACTGGGTATGGTGGGCCTGCTGTCCGTCTGGATGGCGGGCTGTACGGGCGCTGGCGGAGACTGCCAGTATGCGGAAGCTACGCTGCCGGCTGTGGTCACGCAATCTTTCGACGCTAGCGTTATCCTGAAGCTGGAGCGGGACGACCGTTTGGTAACGCTCAAGAGGGGGAAGGTCGAAGGGGCCGCCCGGGTGGGCAGCGCGTATAGCGTGCGGGTGCGGGAGCTCACGGAGGGAAGCTGCGTGCCGCTCGTGGCGGTGGACGCCAAGCCGCGGTAGCGGCGCTTGAGCTATGGTCTGGCGGGCGGTGGCTCGCGGCCGGGTTCGTTCCGTCCGGGGAGAGCTTGGTGGATTTCGTGGAAGCGGGCGTCGCGGTCCTGGCGGTTGATGCGGATGAACTTGGGCTTGGGCAGGCTTTGTAGGAACTGGCGACCGTAGCTTTTTTGCAGGATGCGGGAGTCGAGGATGGTGATGATGCCTTTGTCGGCGCGGGTGCGGATGAGGCGGCCGACGCCTTGGCGGAACTTGACGAGGGCTTCGGGGAGGTTGAGCTCGGCGAAGGGGTTGCCGCCGCGTTCCTTGATGTGCTCGGACTTGGCTTCGGCGATGGGATGGGTGGGAACGTCGAAGGGGAGGCGGGTGATGATGACTTGCTCGAGGGAGGAGCCGGGCACGTCGACGCCGGTCCAGAAGGAGTCGGTGCCGAAGAGCACGCCGTTGCCGGCTTCGAGGAACGCGGCTGTCATGTCGGAGCGGCCCATGCCTTGGCCTTGGGCGAAGAAGGGGCGTCCGGCTTCGAGGAACTCGGACTGGAGGGCGTCGGAGACTTTGCGCAGGTCGGAGTAGCTGGTGAAGAGGACGAGGGTGCCGCCTGAGACGTTGGATACGCAGTAGCGGATGTAGTCGATGAGGACTTCGATGGAGAGGCGCTGGTCTTGGGGCGAGGGAACGGGGACGTCGGTCGCGATGTAGATGCGGGTGTTGTTCTCGTAGTCGAAGGGGGAGTCTACCATCTCGGCGGTTTCGCTCTCGGCCCCGATCTTGGCCTGGAAGGGGCGCATGTCGCGGGCGATGGAGAGGGTGGCGCTGGTGAGGGTGACGGAGGTTTCCTTGTTGAAGAGCTCTTCGCGGAGGTAGGGGGCGATGTCGATGGGGGCGGTGCGCAGGGTGCAGATGTTTCCGGTGCGGCCGCTTTTTTCGATCCAGTGCACGTGGTCTTCTTCGGCGAGGTCGATGAAGCGTCTGATGCCTGTATAGTAACTGTGGATACGGCTGCGCTGGTCCTTGATCTCGTCGTGCATGGGGCCGTCTTCGATCTTGGAGAGGATGCCGTCCATGGTTTGCACGCAGGCGCGCAGGGGGCCGAGCAGGGTGGGCGCGCACCAGCCGAGCTCGGAGATGCGCACGAGCTTGTGCTTAGCGAGGTGGGTGGCGATGAGGTAGCCGAAGAATTCCTGGCAGGCTTCCTGGGCGTCGATGATGGCTTGGAGCTGCTGCGGGTAGGCGAACTTGCGCACGATGCCGGACTTGCGCTTGGGGTTGAAGAGCATCTTGAGCTGGCGGTCGACGCCGTAGCTGGAGATGCGGGCTCCGAAGTGTTCGGTGGCGACTTCGGCGGTGGTGTGGGCTTCGTCGATGACGAGGAAGTCGTCGGGGAGGAGGATGCCCTTGGCGCCGGGGGCGAGTCCGCCGGCGTTGAGCAGGGCGAAGAGCAGGGAGTGGTTGACGATGACGACCTGGGCTTTGCGCATCTCGGCCCGGGCGTGCTGGTAGTGGCAGGTGTTGGGGTTGCAGTTCTTGCGGTTGCAGGCGGAGCCCTCGGCGTTGATCTGCTCCCAGACGTCGAAGTTGGGGAGGGGGTTGAGCTCTTGGCGAAGGCCGGTCTTGGTCTTTTCGGCCCAGTCGGCGATGCGGGTGAGCTCTTCCATCTCTTCGGTGGGGAAGAGTTCGGTCTTGTTGCGGATGGCGTTGGCGAGGCGGGTAGGGCAGAGGTAGTTGCCTTTGCCGACGAGAACGGCGGACTTGAAGTCGGCGTACTTTTCGAGTTCCGGAATGGAGCGGAAGAGGGTGCGGCAGATTTCGAGGTCCTTGCGCTGGAGCTGCTCCTGCAGGGAGATGGTGTGGGAGGAGACGACGCAGGGGCGCTGGCTCTCCGTGGCGTGGATGATGCCGGGCAGGAGGTAGGCGAGGGACTTGCCGACGCCGGTGCCGGCCTCGAAGATGAGGGGTTCGTCGTGCTCCATGCCGGCGGCTACGGCCCGGGCCATCTGCTCCTGTTGGGGGCGATGTTCGAGGCTGAGCTTGGATTGGAGGAAGCCTCCCTTGGCGAAGACGCGGCCGATGATTTCCGGGAGGAATATGGAGGATTCGGCGCTCTCGCGGTCGTTGGGAGAAATCATGGGCGGCAGTTTGGGAAAGTGCCGCTAGTTCTCGGAAGGAAGCTGCGTGGGGGCGAGCGGAAAATGCGTTTTGGGTCGGCGAGCAGGGACGTCGACGGGACCATGGGCTTCGGGCAGCGGTTGCGGAGCTATTGCTGGCTGGTGGCGACCCGGAGGAAGAGCGGCGAGGGGATGCTGTCCTTGGCAAGGGTGGCGCTTTGGGAGTCGCCCTCGGTTTGGATGGCTGCGGGAAAGTCGCTCCAGCTGTCCGGGTCGAGGGGATTGCTGCTCGATTGCAGCCGGTAGCTTTGCCCGTTTTTGATGGACCAGCTTAACAGAAAAGAGGTGGGCTCGATATGGATGGAGGCGACGGGGGCGATGGGCTCGGGGGCGGGCGTGGCGGTGATGGTGAGGGTGACTTCGAGGGCTTCGGCCGTGTTGCCGGCGCCGTTGCGTTCCTTCCAGGGCTGCAGGAAGAAGGTGTAGACGCCGGCCTGGCTGGGGCTTCCAGTTATTTGGCCGAACTGGGCGTTGAAGACGCCGGAGCTGGAAAGGGGCTGGCCTTGGGTGCCGGTTACGGTGAGGCCTGGGGGAAGGTTACCGGTAACGCTCCAGGAGCGGGCGGGGGCGTCGGTGTTTGAGACGCCGAAGGCGATGGTGACGCTATCGCCCGTCTCGAATTCGAAGGGAGGCTCGGGACTGGTGGAGTAGACGGCGGTGGTCGCTCCGGAGAGGGCGTGGCAGCTGCCTAGGCTGGCGGCTGCGAGGGTGAGCTTTTGCAGGATGCGGGTAGCGGGCTCGACGGAGTGCTTGGCTTGCTGGGCGAAGCGCTGCAGGGCGGGGGACTTCTGCAGCAGGCCTAGTAGGGCGAGAGTGGAGACATGGGTTCGCGGGGAGGCGAGCCGACCGAGTAGGGGCGCGAGTTTTTGGGGGAGCATGGTAGGTGAAAGGGGTATCTTCACGTGCTACGCAGCAGCGGGGCGGGAGGATGCGTAGGGACGGGAATAGCGGGCGAAATACCGATGGACGATTGGGTATTTGCCTAGGTGCGAAGCGGTCGCGAATGAAGGGCGGGGCGTGAGCTAGCCGATGTAGACTTGGTCGCCGGCGGAAACGGCGTCGTAGAGCTCGATCATTTCCGCGTTGCGGAGCTGGACGCAGCCTCCGCTGGCGGGGGAGCCGATCCTGTCTTCGTGGTTGGTGCCGTGGATGTAGATGTAGCGGGCGTGGGAATCGCGGTTTCCTCCTTGGTTGTGGCCCGGTTCGAGGCCTTCCAGCCAGAGGATGCGAGTGGTGACGAGGTTGGGCTTCTGCTCCTCCTCTTCGAGTTCCCAATAGCGCTTGCCGATGTCGACGCGACCCTTGAAGACGGCGCCGAGGCGGGCGTCGGCGCCGATCTTTTGGGCGATGCGGTGCAGGCCGGTAGGGGTGCCGAAGGAGTTCTCCAGGCAGGAGGGCGGATTGCTGCTGGTCGAGATGTCGAAGCTGCGGATGCGTTGCCCGTTTTGGTGCAATTCGAGGGTCTGGCGCTCGATCGATACGAGCAAGAATCGCGCTGTTTGCTTGATCTCCAGGGAGCGAAGCTTATGGGTGGTCGGCTGCAATAAGTCCGAGGACATAAATAAAATGGGTTATAAAGTAGGCATCGTTGGTGCAACCGGAGCGGTTGGCCAAGAGTTCATCAAGCTTCTAGGCGACAGAAATTTCCCTCTGTCGGAACTGAAGCTGTTTGCTTCTGCCAGATCTGCAGGAAAGCAGGTCGAGGCTCTTGGGCAAACCATTACCATCGAGGAAGCCACGGAAACCTGTTTCGAGGGGCTCGATTTCGTGCTTTTCAGCGCGAGCGGCGCGGTGTCCAAGGCCCTTTGCCCAGCTGCGGCCAAGGCCGGCGCGGTGGCGATCGACAATAGCTCCGCCTTCCGTATGGATCCGGAGGTGCCTTTGGTGGTGCCGGAGATCAATGGCGAGGCGGCCAAGGGCCATAAGGGAATCATCGCCAATCCGAACTGTTCGACGGCAATTTCCCTGATGGGCGCCTATCCGCTGCACAAGGCTTTCGGGCTGAAGCGCATGGTTGCCTCGACCTACCAAGCGGTAAGCGGCACGGGCGCGGAAGCGATGCAGGAGCTCGAGGACCAGCTCAAGGCCTGGGCCAAGGGCGAACCGATCGAGCACAGCGTGTATCCTTACCAGATCGCCTTCAACGCGCTGCCGCACGTGGACGCGTTCTTGGAAGATGGATACACGAAGGAGGAGATGAAGATGGTCAACGAGGGCCGTAAGATCATGTCGCTCCCCGAGCTGAAAGTTTCGTGCACCTGCGTGCGGGTACCGGTCATGCGTTCCCACTCTATTTCCATCAACGCCGAGTTCGAGCGTCCCGTTTCCGTGGAAGCGGCTCGCGAGGCGATCGCGGCATTCCCGGGAGTGGACGTGGTGGACGATCCTGCAAACAAGGTTTATCCGATGCCGCTGGACTACGCGGAAAAGGTAAACTGCGGCGTGGGCCGCATCCGGGTGGACAGCGCCTTGGACAACGGCTTAGCCTTCTGGGTTGTCGGCGACCAGCTCTGGAAGGGGGCAGCCCTCAACGCGATCCAGATCGCCGAGCACTTGATCAAGTAACAGGATTCAGTCCTTACATTTTGAATACGAAAAAGGCAGCGGATATCCGCTGCCTTTTTTTTGTTTTGTGTGGATTGCTGGAAAGCGTCTCGAAGCCCTTCGTGGAACTTTCGTCGGGAGTGGCATGGAAATGCCCGCTGCATGCGGGCGGATTATCAATTGAGGCTTGAGTCGCGTCGGTTTATGGATCCGTATCAGTACGTTAATTACCTCGTTATATGTACTATACAAAATTCCTCCTGTTGTCCCTTATTTTGTCTTTGCTGAAAATCGAGTCGCTCGGCGCGGCTCCGATCACGTTTTACCATTTCGTGAACCAGCGTGCCTACGAGGTCGATTCCACTGAGGACGGCTTTCCAGTTCTGGACAAGGAGGTGGATGCGTCGGGGATCGAGTATGACGGGTCCCTGCATAACTCGTGGTGGTTCGATGGGGAGTTGCCTTTGAAGCGGGAGGTGGCCTCTGCTCTGGTCGACTACACTCTGAAGCGGCTGCCGCAGCCCTATGGGCAGCGGGATGCGGAGAGGGAATATTCGTTGAGCGTGAGTTGGGAGATCGTGATGCCCACCGCCCCACTAAGTCGTCCGAAGGTAGGAGATTGGCTCGTTTTGGGATGGGTGCACGAGGGGCAGGTGCGTCGCATGCAGCCGGCGCGGTTGGCCAAGGGCGGAGCAGTTGAGCTCTTCCACAACAGCAAGTTTCTTGTTCCTGGGCGGATGAAGGCGGGCTACGCGGCGCTTTGGCAGGTGAGGGACGGAGCTTTGCTTGAGAAGAGCAAGGCGTGCAGCTGGGACTGGATCATCGAAGAAGGCGAGGTTGCGGCGGGCGAGCTCGAGCTCCTGGAGATTGACGGCAAAGGGCGGGACGAGCTTTTCTACGCGGCCGCAAATGGCAGAGCGGATCGATTGGCTCGCATGTTGGAGGGGAAGAAGAAGCTGGTTAAGTCCATGGACGAGTACGAGCAGCTTCCGCTTCGCTATGCGGCGGTTACGGGCCGAACGGAAGTAGCCGCGCTTTTTATGGAGGCGAAGTCCCCGCTGGAAGATGGCTGGGGAGCCTTGAATTCTATTGTGATGTTGGCGGCAACCCATGGTCATTTCGAAACGCTGAAGGCGCTCGTGCCTGCTAAGCTCAAGGGGCCAACGGGGTCTTGGCATTGCTCGTGGGCTGCTTCGGAGGCCTTGAACGAAAATTATGAGGACATCGTCAACTACCTGATGCCCTTCAAGCCAAAGATCAACTACGACGGCGTGGAAACCGAGCGGGTTGTCTTGAATAAGATCATGCAAGGGTATCCGGAACTTGGATTCAGCATGATGGAGCGGTACAAAATCGATCCTAGCTTCGACGTGGACGGGTTGACAGCGCTGCATTCAGTTGCTGGATACGCCGATGCAAGCCTTTTGCAGAAGGTGGCAGCCTTTGGCCTGGATCCGCGCGCCAAATCTGGCAAGGGCTTGGAGCCTCTTGATTTGGCGCTCGGGCAGGGGAACGTGGACGCCATTTGCTGGTTTATCGATCGGCGAGAGGGGGAGCTTGATGAAAAGTCGCTGGCTCGGTCAATCGCTCAAGCGATCCGGGCGGGTCGGTACTCGTCGATCGAATGCCTTTTGGGCTATGGCTACGATGTTAACCTCGAATTGGCCGACGGAGTGACGCCTCTGCTTTTCGCTATCGTGGAGCGAGAGTTCGAGATAGCTCGTCTTCTGCTCAAGCATGGCGGGACCCTCGATCCGACTGGGCGTTATGGCAGCACCTTGCTGGCCCGCGTGGTCGAGGGGGACGAGCTGGAGCTGCTGAAGGTCCTGATGGAGCGAGGCTTGGACTGGGGGCAGCTGGTGTTCGACGATTTGAGCATTCGCTCGGCGGCGGAGGCTTTGGAGGCGCACCGTATCTTGGCCTACCTGGAAGAGCACGGCATCGACGCGGGGAGCGGGGGCACGGTGCGTCCGGCTGGCGAATTGGAGGTTCGGCCGCAGCTCCTGACTCCGATAGTGGTTGAGTATCCCGATGACTTGCGGGCCCGCTTTGGAAGCCGTACGGAAAAGGTTGAAATCCTCGTTTCGAAGCAGGGCGTGCCATTATTCGTGAGGCCGGAGAACGAGGCCTTGCCGGAGGAGCTTTGGGACGTGATCGAGCCGGCGGTTGGGAAGCTGAGGTTTGCGCCTTTTGTTGAAGATGGCGAGGCGGTCTCGGTCAGCTTGCGTACGAAGTTGCCGCTCAGGGCGGACTTCGAGCTGGAAAAGGTTTACGAAATAGGCGACTTGGACGAAAAGCCAAAGGCGACGCTAATGTCGACACCGCTCTATCCATATGCCATGCAGCAGAGCCGCACGGAGGGCCGGGTGGTGGTTGAGTTCGTGCTTATGCCAAACGGGAGAGTGCGAGACGCGAAACCGGTCAAGTCTACGCATGAGGCCTTTGAGGCACCTGCAGTCCGTTGCGTCGTGCAGACGGTGTGGGAACCGGCCCTCAAGGACGGTAGGCCGGTGGCCTGCCGCGTCAAAATACCTATCCTCTTTGCGCCCTAGGCGATTAGGGTGCTCAAGCTTGCCCCCCCCCCAGCGTCTCCGCGTAGCGGACGGAGCCATCGAATATTCGTTCTAATTCGTGTTGGGGTGATGTGGCATCTCAGGCGGTCGGGTAGGGATGCGTTTACGAGATTCTGAGGCATCCGAGCATTCAGGGTACAGGTTCGGCTACTTGTGTTGCCGGTGGAATCAAGAGGATTGATTTTTCGAAAAATCTCGGCGATGACTATTGCTAACACGAGTTAGTTGTCGCGTCGCTTGCCGGTTTTCTCATCTCGTAAGTCTCGGAATTAGAAGCAGATCGAAGCGGAGAGCGGAATTCAATACCCCTGACCGCCTGTTCACCCATACCCCAAAATGCCTACATGCAGTGAAATAGAATGAAATAAATCATCTACGGTGGCTGAATGCCGGTGGTTGGGTCGCTTGCTGGATCTATCTAAAAACGCGTGCGTTATGAGCCTCGGTGCCAAGAGATCGGTTGTTTCTTACTGTGTGAGACCCGCAAAGTGGCGTTTGGGGGGAATTCTAGTTTTAGAGAGTGCACGACTGAGTGCGGGAGACACTCCCCTAGAAATTTAAATATTGACAGTTAATTTCATAGCGTGCAGTTATTTCACTCGTTATTTCAAATGAAATAAATACCCACCCTGCGGCGAGCTTGTACCTCCTTTGATGTTTCGCTTCGCCATTTCTTGAACTCCATAACCCTAAAAAACCTACAAACTCCATGTTTCTACTAAAAACATTGGCCTCTTGTGCGTCCGCTCGTCGGAGTCGCACCAATGCCTATTCCGGGGGGAGCGACTCTGTTCCCGAATCCGGAAATACGCGAGTCCGCCCTTGTTCTGGGCAGGCTTTTTCAATGCGAGGATTCGGTCGTTTGATCCTTTGTTTGCTCACGCTCGCGACATTTTTTGCATCCCCAGCGGACACTTACGCTCAGAATGGGCGGGGTGAGGTTGCTGGCCGCGTAAAGAATATTAGGACGGGGGCCTTTCTCAGTTCTGCTCGAGTGAAAGTACAAGGCACGGCGATCGAAACTCTTACAGACAACGATGGTTTCTACAGTCTCCGCAACGTGCCAGAAGGTGATGTTAAGATTGTGATCGATTATACGGGTGCAAAATCTCGCATTTACAATATTTCGGTTTCGGAAGGTGAGATTGTGCAGTTGGATCCGCAACTGATTCCCTGGTCCAAGGATTTGGACTATTCCAAGGTAGATGACGATGACGTGTTCGAACTTGCGCCTTTCGAGGTGGAGGCGAGCAAGGAGTTCGATGCTCGGATGTTAGCTTCGAATGAAGAGCGCTTTTCTACGAACTTGAAGAACGTCGTATCTACCGATGCTTTTGGGGCGGTCCCACAGGGCAATGTAGGTGAGTTCGTAAAGTTCATGCCAGGCGTGCAGGTGAACTATGGTTCAGGTGCGTACGGCAATGGTGCTGACGCGACTGCGATTTCGATTCGAGGATTTGGAGCGGACCAAACTTCTGTAACTATTGATGGGGTCGAGATTGCTGGAGCTACTCCAGGTAGCATGACTCGCGCTGTTGGGCTGGACATGATGTCCATCAACAATGCTTCTCGCGTTGAATTGGTGAAGGTCCCCACGCCCGATATGCCATCGGATGCGATTGGTGGTCAGATCAACCTCGTGAGCAAGTCTGCTTTCGAGTACGCCAAGCCGCGCCTGTCTTGGAGCGCCTACTTCAATGTTAATTCTGAAAACCTCAGCTCCGATTTCATGTTTGGTAAGACTCCGGGACCGGGCGAAGGTGAGACTTGGAAGATGAAGCCGAGTTACAGCTTTTCCTATGCGCTTCCGGTTAACGAAAAGTTTGGACTAACGTTGAACGCTGCGATTTCGAACCAGTTTGACGAGAACCATAACCTCAAGTTGAAGTGGAAGGATGATTTCCGCCGGACCAATGAGGACACCGGACTGAAGAATGACGTTCGCAATCCCTATTTGGAGCAAGTTTCAATCACTGACGATCCACGTTCTTCCAAACGCAAGTCCTATAGCGCGAAATTCGACTATGCCCCAACGGACGCTCATTCATTCACATTTAACGTGCAGACGTCGACCTTCTCTAGCGTGCAGGGTGCACGTCGTTTCCAGATCGATGCCCGCAATCCAGATGCATGGGGGGACGATTATACTATCGGTACGGGTGGTCAGCTTGCGCAGGAAGGCTTTATGCTAGATCGGGACGGGGATACTCTCTCTAGTTACCTCAAGTACAAATTTGACCAAGGCCCATGGGAGGTTAGCGCCGTAGCTTCTCACTCAAAGTCGGAAGGCGAGCTTGTAAGTGGTCGCAATGGTCATTTCACTGGCCTAGAGGTAAAGGGTGGAAATCTTGGTTATATCGAGTTCCATGATATCGCGAACGGGGTTCCTGGATCGATCATCGCCGTAGACAAACAAGGAAATCCTTATGATTGGGGTGATATAAATAACTTCGAAATCGAACCCGACGAACAAAGCGATGGCGGTACAGACCTGACTGTGTTGGCAGGCGAAGCGAAGACGACCAGTATTCGCGAGTCGTATAAGATTGATATCCGTCGCGAGCTCGATTTTATTCCGAGCGATGCTATGCAGCTCGCGTTTAAGACCGGTTTTCACCGTCGTGTCTTCGACGAGTCTAAATCTGGCAAGGGAACGAATTACAAGTACCGTTACGTCGGCCCATCGTCGGCATTCAATCCGGAGCTCTATTATGATGATGCTTACTCGGGCCAGAGCCTTGGTTACGGGGTGAGTGGTGTCGCTTGGGTTGATCCTTACAAGCTTTGGTCATTCTTTGAAGATAATCCAGACTACTGGAGCGACACGCAGGATGTTGCGGACGGCAAGACGATTGCTGCCAACAACTACGAGGAGGGCATTAAGAATATCAAGGGCCTGAGGGAGACAGACGATTCGTTCTATGCTATGCTTGAAGGCAAGTTCTTCTCAGGTAGGTTGAATGTCGTAACGGGTGTGCGTGACAGTAAGAAGAAGCGCGAAGGATACGAGCCTTACCGCGATACTAACTACGGATTCGTTAAAAATGAGCTAGGTCAATTCATCACCTATGAAGATTCCGAAGGAAGCATTCAGCGTATTGATATGAGAAACGAAAGTCTTTGGGAGTCCTACCAAGCCGGTGAGGAGCCCGAGATCGAAGCTGCCCTTGCTTCGTCCGGTCAGACTTGGGATGAACTCGTAGTTCGCAATACGCTTAGCCAGGCGACCCGAGAGTGGAAAACCTACTATACGAGCGGTGAGGTTGATCAGTCGCCAACCTACAGCTGGAACATGGCCTATGACATCAATCATAAATGGAAGGCTCGTTTTGCGTGGTCTAAGACTTCCGCTAGTCCCGACTTCGAAGACACTTTGAACGGTAATCGAGTGGAAATTCATGACAACGTCGAGGATCCTGGGGGGAAGATCAAGATTGGAAATCCGAGCCTAGAGCCTTGGACTTCTAATAACTATGATTTCTCAGTTTCCTACTACAATGACCGTGGAGGTAAGCTTACGCTTACGTACTACGAGAAGCATGTTGAAAACTTCTACAAGAATATCAGTGAAGGCGTAACCCCAGAGCTCATTGCTCAACTCAACTTGCCGGACTTTGACGATATCGAGTTCTGGACGGTGGAAACGCGTGTCAATGGTGAAGGGACGGCGAAGACTTCCGGTTACGAAGTCGATTTCACGCAGGATTTGAGCATTCTCGGAGATTGGGGGCGTAACGTTAGTTGGTACGCGAGCTATGGCACCAAGAGCACGACTCAGAAAGATACGGACTCCCTTGTTCAAACGCCTGACGACTCTGCAGCCAGCGGCGTAGCAGTACGAATAGGCAAGTTCAGCGCGAACGTGAAGGGTACTTACCGTTCAGAAACGATCCGCAAGAACAACTCTGGTCGTCTCTGGCACGCAAACCCAGATCGCAGTGATAGCGAAACCATTCAGTACTACACCTTTACGCCTTCCGAGGAGCGTATCGATGTCAACCTGAACTACCAGATCAACGACAAGTATGGGATCTTCTTCAATGCCTCGAACATCACTGACACTGGTTCTGAAAATATCCGTATCTCTGACGAGTCCGAGCGCATAGGAGCGGAAGGCATGTGGCCAGCCTACGCGATGCTTCAAGAGAAGCGTGTACACGGCTTCAATATGACCTTCGGCGTCAACGGTCGCTTTTAGTAGGTAGCGAATTTAAGATAACGTTTCGGAGGCCCAGCACCGTCTGTGTTGGGCCTCTTTTCTTTCGAAAATCAAGATGAGCTTTTGTCCACCTAGTGGCTCATCTTGATTTTTCACCCTCAAGGCTAATTTTTGGACAAAGTTCCACCACTTTCGTCAGTATTATAATGAAGATTGAAATTTTTCAAAAACTACCCCTTCGGGCTTTCATGGCAGCGGTCTTACTTTCCATGCCCGCAAACTTTGCGGTAGGCGGCGACTCTGATTCTTCAAGCGTGGACGCTGCCTACTGGAACACTGTCTTGAAGCGCAGCGAAAGGATCGTATCAAACTTATCGATAGAGGACCCTGCCAAAAGCGAACGCGTAATCGAAATAGTAGCCAGGCAGTATGTTGACCTTCGCTCTATTCATGACGCTCGCGACGCAGCCATCGATGGCGGTGGCACTGAGATGGATATTCGCCAAAAGGCCAGGCTGGAGATTTTCGAGTTGCACTTCGCCTTCCTCGCTAAGCTCTCCTCCGAACTAGATCAGTCGCAAGTGGAGCATGTGAAGGACGGTATGACATATGGCGTGGTTCCGAAAACCTACCGCCGTTACATGATGTTGTTGCCTGACTTGGGGGAGGGGCACAAGCGCTGGATTTACGCTGCTCTTGTTGAAGCTCGCGAGCACGCGATGAATGAAGGAACGTCGGATGAAAAGCACAAACGTTTCGGACAGTACAAGGGGCGTATAAATAATTACCTGTCAGCTCTCGGTATAAACATGAAAGAAGCTGAAAGGGCTTTGGCAGAGAGGGAAAAAGCCCAACGCTAAGCTAGTTTTCGAGAATCGGAGTTGTCAACGCGGCATCCATCGGATCCTCCTTAGGATTGTATATATGTGGACTCGAGCGAATTCTTTCGAGCTTCCAAAATTGAGGTTACTGCATTGCTCGTTTATGTTTTATTTTGGGGCGATTCGCATCGCTTGAAATCACATTTAAGTTTGGGTAGCGTTTTAGCAAACGCTCTTTTTAGCTCTTTGGATTGTGACTGAGAAATCTATGTGTTCATTGTTTGCTAAGGTGTTTGTTTGGCTTTTTGCGAGCTTCGCTTGCTTCGCATCGGGGCAAACTGGATCCTGGGAAAGTACCCTTGATGGAATTTCCGAGCCTCTGGTAGTGAAGGTCGAAGGTGCTGGGTATGTTAAGACAGCAATCGTTCTGGAAAACTTACCTCATCTGCCTGTGAGCAAGGTTCGGTCGACGCGAGCCAAAGTGCTGCTTCGCAGCAAGGGGTTCAGGATCGTATCGATCGATTATGGAGAAAGTGTAGCGGCTACCTTTCCGGCGATTTGCAATGATATCTATCAACTTCGATCTGATATTTTGCAGGGAAAGCTCTTGCGGGATTTGGGGTTGGACTGGGATCAGGCGCGGGTTTTTATCCTACCGGAAGGGCAAGTCGTCGAAACCGATGTGCTTCACTATGAGGACGGCGATCGGAATCTATATTTGGACATAACCTACCCGCTTATTGAAGAGGAGGGGGCGCGAGTGCCCTGTTTACTTGAGTTCTCCTGCGACAACAGGGAGCGGATGGGAAACTTTTCACTGGTCGCTTGTCGCGATACGTTGTTGGAAGGCTTAGCTTTTGCTGGATATGCCACGGCGATGGCAGATCACCCGGTTGCTCCACCTTACAAAGGCTTGGATTCGATGCCCGATAGCGCTTACAAGGTTAAATCTGCTGTTCGAACTCTACGAGCAGAGGGAAAATGGATAGGGCTGAGTGGTGAGATTGCCGCCATTGGGTTTTCGCGAGGAAGTGGAATGGCCCTTTTGTTGGCTACGACGGAAGGAATCGAGTCCTTCGAGAAAAAAGGTTTCTGCTTAGGGGAGGAGAGCTCTATACAGGCAGCAGTTGTGCTTTCCGGGCGTTTTAGTTACTTGGAATTGCTGGATGGGGACCCCATGTTACTTCGCTATAAAAAAGCTTGGGGTTCATCGCCTGCGGCCCATGGAGTATGGAAAGCTCATGGGGCGCTCGATTATTTGAAAATTCCGACGATTCCCTTGTTTCTAAGCATTAATTCTGGAGAAGGACGTGATGCTCAGCATCAGATGAAAATATTGAGAGCTCGTTTGGGCGATATCGGCAGTGAGTATGTGTATTTGGAAGACGGAGACGGGATGGGGCACAAAGTTCCGATCAGTTCTGGGGTGCTTGAGCGAATAGAGGCCTATTTGGATACAAGATTGAAGCTGCCCTAACAGTTTGGTGGGGTATCGTGTTTTTCAAGGACGGTTGCCTGAGAGGGATACTGATTGAGGTTCCCTCCGTTGCATCTCTATTATCTGAATCTCTGTTTGTGTTGTTGTTGAGAGAGTGCTTTACCATCGCACTTGTTTTGCTAGGGATTCGCTTTAGCGAATCCCTGTAGCCTGAATCTAATCAAGCTATTTTAGCTGTGCGTTTAGTTTGTTGAGAAAACCGTGAATAAGGCTACCTTTGATCTTTAGTTCTGTTTCTCCGATTTTGTTAAAAACCTTTAGCTCGAGTCCCTTGAACTCGTGTTTCTCGAGGAGAGGAAGTGACACTTTGACGGTCGACATCTGTGTGATCGCATCTTGGCCTGGGTTTGGAGTTGGAGGCGCAATTTCTACATAAAGAGGGAGCCCGTCAGCTTGTGCCTTCGAGTAGTCCATCGAATCGCTATCGTACTCTGTGAAGGAGAGATGAGTTTTGGTTACGATGATTTGAACCGCGAGGACCTTTTTGTCGCGGACTGCAGCTCGGAGGTAGTAGCGTTGTGTTTCGCGTATGGGATCTTCTTCGATAGGAGATTCTATGAGCAAAAGATTGTTTGTCTTGTCTTTGATTACTCTTGTTTCGAATCCATAGGAGCGAGCTTCTCTCTTGTGCATTTTCAGCTCTTTTGGCGTGAGACCTGATGGATCTTCGTCTTTGGCAGATAGTTGGGTGGTCGTTGCAAGGATGAAGCAATTCGCAGCGAGAATGAATTTTAGGATTTTGGGCATGTTTTTCATGTTATTTTTGAGTTTGATCGTTTAGATAGATTTCTAGGTTAGTGTATCCACTGCCTTGTGGTTCGAGTAGGTGTCCGTCGGGGGTGTAGGGATCGAGTCCGTTTTCTATCTCCCAGTGGTTGGGCATGCCGTCTCGATCTGTGTCCCAATCCCTAGGGCGATGAATTTCGGGATAGTCTTCCCATCCTCCAACGTCCTCCTGAGAGTCGGGGAGCCCGGGATCGCCGCTTTTGCTTCCTCGGTAGGTGAACGTCCCGCTACGCGTTTCACGGATGATCCGTTGGTCGTGCTCGTCGAGTTGGGGAAGGTTGCAGCCGACGTCGGCGAGTACGTTTCCGTAGGCTTCGGCGGCGTTTTGCGTTTCCACGTAAGCGGGAAAGAAGGGCTTATCTGAAAGGTAGTTGCGTTGCGGCTCGTATTCTTTTGTCAGGATACCTTTTCGGTTTTTAGGGGCTTTGACGTATCCTTCCATAATGTTTCCTTCTACGAAGTAGTCTTGTGAACCGAAGGCGGCGACTAGGTCGCGTTGTGGTTTGAGCAAGTGGAAAACTCTAGATGCGGGACCGGGCTTGTAGTAGTTATTTACATACTGGACTTGTTTCGCGCCACCGTCGGTGGTGCGACCGCCCCAGTTGTAGACGACGTTATTGCGAATATCCAGGCGCCCCGCGTGACGGCTAGCTTGGTCGAGTGCTCCAGCTAGGCTCCAGTTGCGTCCTTCGTTGTGGGCAAGAAGGTTATGGTGGAAGCTGCCGATGTCGCCGCCGATGCTGGCTGCGTAGCCGTGCTTTTTACCTGCTGCGTATTTCTTGTGTCCGGCGATGTTGAGCGCCTCGGAAATGAGCGTGCGTTGGAGGGTGATATTGCGGGCCCCTCTCGAACTGAAGGCTTCGTCTTGGGTCCAGCTAATGGAGCAATGGTCGATGATGCTGTGGTCGCTGCTGGCCATCCCCATGCCGTCCATGGTCATGCCGCTTGCGTCGCCGGGACGCACTCGTAGGTATCGAAGCACTACGTCGTTCGTTCCTAGTAGGCCGAGGTTGTAGTGCGATATGCAAATACCTTTTCCGGGGGAAGTTTGTCCCGCGATGGTGATGAACGGATTTCGAATGGTCAGCTTACTTTTGAGTTCGATGCGGCCCGATACGTCGAAAACGACGGTACGTGGTCCGGATGCTTCGATGGCGGCCCGCAAGCTGCCTTCTCCGCTGTCGTTGAGGTTGGTTACGTGGAACACCTTGCCGCCTCGCCCGCCGCGAGCGTATCGTCCGTAACCTTCCGCTCCGGGGAATGCGAGTTGGCGCGGCGCGAAAGTCCAGACTTCTCCGCGAGTGATAATTCCATCTTCGGATACGCTATCTACGCGCCAAGCATAGTGTCGCAGGCTGTTGGACTCTGGCAGTTCGACGGTATAGCTGCTTTCAGCGGTTTGGCCTAGGTAGGATCGAGAGCTGCGGCCCGCCTGGCTGACGAGTTTGTAGGCTTCCTGGCGGGAATCGGACTCATAGAGGTAAACATGGAAGGATATGGAATGGGGGGCGGCTTGCCAGTGCAGGGTGATCGACTTTGCATCCAGGTCGGCATGTATGTCGCCATCGGACGGATATGGATTGCTCGCTCGCGTCTGGGGATTGGGAACGTCGATCGCGAACGCGTTTAGCATGACGCCTTTATCGGCGTTGGTATCGGTGGGCGTGAAAACGAGTTCGATTGGATCGTTGTTGGTTATATCGAATTCGTAGTAGAAAGTAGAGGAATCCTCGTCCTTCTCAGCTTGAAGGCTTGGGCTGACTTTGCCTACGGCCCGGCCGTCGTGGCTGATCGTAAGTTCAGCGTAGGAGTCGCTTCCGGGAGCGTTATGGTAGGTCGCGATAGAGTGCCGCCCGTTTGGCAGTCCGGAGATTGATAGCTTTAGTGGATCGCCCTTCGCTGAGGCGACGCCATCGCTTACGAGTTGTGCTCCGGTGGCGAGCCCGGCCTTGTTCCAGTTCCCTTGCAGCGGAGACTGGCTGAGGGCACTGAGGCTTATGCTAAGACCTTCCGCGTCTAGGCGGGCGGAATTCGCATCGCTGACGTTCCATTCGGTCCAGTTTGCTTTTTGGTTATCGTTGCGGCCGTTTTCAGGGCTAAGGTCGAAACGCTTCGCTTTGAAGAATGGGGGAGCCAACGTGTAGAGCGATTTTTCGTCGGTGCGGAATGGGTAGAGCGGGAGTTCGTCACGAGTTTTCGGTGGGCTTGCTTTTTCGTCCCAAGCGTAGCGCGCATAGGTGGGAGTTGGGATACCGGGATGGCTGAGCTCGACGTATCCGTCTTTCCATGTCG
Organism: Pelagicoccus sp. SDUM812005; assembly: GCF_031127875.1. Lineage (GTDB taxonomy): Bacteria > Verrucomicrobiota > Verrucomicrobiia > Opitutales > Opitutaceae > Pelagicoccus. Next base: position 164,738 of record NZ_JARXIA010000001.1, read on the forward strand.
CTTTGGCCGTTCTATATAGGCAATCTGGTCCGGCGATTTCAAAGGAGCCCAGTTCGCCCGGTTCGATGGTGCGCGAGGCCTCGAGAGCTTTTGAGAATTCAAGAACAAGTGTGTTTTTGGCTCCCTTACGAACTGATTGTAGCGTTGGCATCACCTGGGTGAATTGGGCGAGGTGGTAGGTGTCCGAGAGGGCTTGTTTTGCGAATCGCAGTCCGACGTCTCTTTTGTTGATCGGATGGATGTCGCGAACGTTTCGCACGAGGTCGATGGTTGGGATGATTCCGGTGTTCTTGGTGGTGTATGTTACTGACAATTGGGCCTCCCAGAAAAGGGGTAGGGCATCCAGGGTTAGCGACTTGTGGCCGATCCATTCGGAGTAGGTGAAGGGGGCAAGTTGGGCGAAGTAGAAGGGTGCTTCGAGGGCGGACCACCTTTTTCGCCAGGCCTCGATGAGGCTTTGCATCTTCAGGGCGTAGATGGAGGAGTCGCCGTGCATGAGGTTGGACTCGCCTTGGTACCACAGGAAGCCGCGTAGTGTGTAGGGCGCCAAGGGCTCGATCATGCTTTGGTAAAGTTCGGTGGCTTGTACCCCGTCGATCCAGGAGAAGTAGGGGCGTTGCAGCAGCGGTTCTAACTGGGGGTGGGCGCGAAATGCGGACTCGGGCATCCAGGCCTCGATCATAGTACCGCCGAAGGCGGAATGTATCAGTCCGATGGGTACGTCGAGTTCCTCCAGGAGTTTTTGTCCGAAGTGGAAACCGGCAGCGGAGAATTGCATGGGGTCGAGAATCTTAGGGGAGCAGGGGACCCAGTTGGATTCGAGTTCGGGGTTGGAGATCTTGACGTTGTTGGGAACGCGGAAAAGCCGCAGGCTTGGCAGGTCGCCTTCGGCGAGAACCTCAGGGTAGCCGAGGCTGGGCTTTTGTCCTCTCTTCTCGCCTAGAGGTTTGTCCATGTTGGACTGGCCGGAGAGTAGCCAAACTTCACCTACGAGCACGTCCTCGAAACGGATCGTGTTCTCGCCGCTGATGGTAAGCGTGCGGGGCTCGAAACTGGCTGCCAAGGCAGGGAGCTTGAGCTTCCAATCGCCGGTGGCGCTTGCGGTGGCCTTCGCTTCTTTGTCGGCGAAGGTGACCGTGACTGCTTCGTGCGGGGCGGCGGTTCCCCAGATGGCGACGGGCTGGTCGCGTTGCAGGACCATGTGATCGCTGAAGATGGGCGGGCAATCGACGGCTGCGGATGCGAGCGTAGAGAGGAGTGCGGTTGCAAGCGTCAGTAAGGTCTGGATACCGTGGCAGGGCCTTGCGAGAAACGTCTGCTGACGAGCTGAGCGGCTTTGGGGATTCTGGAAAGGCGGGAGCATCAGAGGTTGATTTGGGCGGATCCTAGGCCGTTTGCGGAGGCGGAGAGGGTGACGGGGGCGTCGCCGCTGATTTCCACGACTACGAGGGCGCGGCCTTGGTGGGTGGATCGAGGATTCGCCCCGTAGCGTTCGTTGCTGTCGAGAGCGCCGCTGCCGATGGCTAGGATGCGGGCGGGCCCCGTGAGGGTGTAGCTGATTGGCGCGTCGTGGGCGGGATTCCAGAGTCCCTCCTGGTCGGCGATCTCGAGGTGAACGAAACGGAGGGAGTTGGGCGTTTTGCCGAGTAGGGGCTGCTCTGCCATGAGGCTGAGCGTTTGTGGTGCCGCGGCGGTTTTTAGTTCGAAGCGTTCGACTTCGTTGCCGTTTTCGTCGAGGCCGATGGCGCTGAGGGTGCCTTTTTTGTAAGGAACTTCGAATACGGCTTTGAATTCCTGCTTTTCGCCGGTGGGACGGGTTCCGATGCGGTTTCCGTTGAGCTGGATGGCTACGCGGGGGTGGCGGGAATAGACTTCCACGGTGAGCTTGCTGCCAGGTTTGACGGTGGGCCAGGTCCAGGAAGCGAGCCGGGGCGAGCTGGCCCAATTGTGCTTGTTCCACGGCTTTCCGTCGGTGCTGGGCGGTTCGACTGCGGCGTAGAGCGTTTCGCCGCGATCCCAAACGATGTTTCGGTAGTGGGAGATGGGCTTTCGGGCGCCGGTGATGTCGATGTCGCCGCAGGCGGCGCCGTGCCAAGGGAAGTGGCTGCCTTCCCAGTGGGGGCGGGCTTCTTGGTCGGGAGGGAAGACGCGTCCGATGCCCGCTTCGCCGAGGTAGTCGATGGCGCTCCAGACGAAGTCGCCGATGACGTAGCTGTTTTCGACGCTGGTTTTCCAGGATTTGAAAGCGTCGTCCAGGTAGCTTTCGGAAGCGTAAATGATCCGTTTGGGCAAGCGCTCGTGGTCAGCGGCGTGGCGGTCGATTTCGTAGTTGTATCCAACTACGTCGAGGTGGGAGAAGAGGCGGTCGAGCTTGGGCCAATCCTCGGGCTTGCCGAGACCGTTGATGCCGGCGGTCACGGGACGGGTCTTGTCGATGGCTTTGATGGTGGCCGCCATCTTTTCCGCGATTTCGATGCCGCTCTCCTTGCCGCGCTCGTAGACCTCGTTGCCGATGCTCCACATGATAACGCTGGGGTGGTTGCGGTCGCGGAGGATCATCGCTTCCAGGTCTTGTTGCCAGTTCGCGTCGAAAATCTCGCCGTAGTCGTGCTTGAGCTTCTTGCTCTTCCAGCCGTCGAAGGCTTCGTCGATCACGAGAAGCCCGTAGTGGTCGCAGGCGTCGAGGAAGGCAGTGGAAGGGAGGTTGTGGGCGGTGCGAACCGCGTTGAATCCAGCCTCTTTCAAGAGTCGCGCTTTCCTGTATTCGGCATCGCGATACGCTGCGGCGCCGAGCGGGCCGTGGTCGTGATGCGCGTTGCCGCCGAAGAGTTCAAAGGATTGGCCGTTGAGCTGGAAGCCTTCGCTCGCCGAAAACTTGAGGGTGCGGATTCCGAAGCTCGTTTCCTGGCGGTCGGTGAGACGTCCGTCGACGAAGCTGCGGCTGACCAGGCGGTAGAGGTGCGGGGTGTCGGGACTCCAGAGGCGAGGATGGGGCACGCCGAGCTTGGGCGTGACGGTGAAGGACTTGCCCGCAGGAGCCTCGCCTGTTTCGGAATAATGGGCGATGGGCAGTCCATCCGGATCGATAATGGCGAGGTCGATCTGGATATCCGCGGCGGCGGCGCTTTGATTTCGGGCGGTGGCCGAAATGTCGACGGTGCCGAGCATGCCGTCTTCCGAGATGTACCATGTGGCAACGGATACCTCGCGCGGGTCGATGTGGATTGGATCAACTACGCGCAGGGATACGGGGCGGTAGAGGCCGGATCCGGTGTACCAACGCGAGTTTGGCTGGGCGGAGTTGTCGACGTGGACCTCTATCAGGTTGCTGGCGCCGAGCTCCACCTCTTCGGTAATGTCGATCGAGAAGGGAGTGTAGCCGGATTCTGTGGTCCATTTTTGGGCGCCGTTTACGTAGACGGTCGCGTTGCGATAGACGCCTTCGAAGTCGAGAATGAGCTTCTGGTCGATCCAGCGTTTGGGGGCTGGGAGCTCGAGTCGGTAGCGACCCGAGCCGGTCGGAAAGAAACCGCCGCCTCCGGCGCTCGGCTCTGCGGCGGAACGGACCAAATCTATGCTCCAGTCGTGCGGTACGCTGACCTCCTGCCAGCGCGGGGCGGCGCCCGGCTGGACCCGGGCGAATTCCCAGCCCTGCGTTAGTTCGACGGTTTCGCGGCCGGTGGCGAGAGGGAGGAGGGCCGCAGCCAGGAGTCCGTGGGCGAGAGCTTTGGCGGCGCGGAAGCCGGGGTTCAAGGGAAGTGGGTACATCGCTTCAGTTCGAATCGTTCAAGTGCTTGAGTTGGGGCGTTTCTATAATGAAACAAAAGTATATTTCACTGAGGTACCTAGGCGTGCGAGGTTCGCCATAGATTGAGGTCTATAAGTGAGTAGGCGGGATTGCGTTTGACACAAGGATTTTATGAAACATAACGAAATATCAATTATTTCATGTGAAATAAAGACCAGTCTTTAACCCCTTCAAGACCTTGATCCCTTCCTTTCGTAAACTCATTCTCCAGGCTATTGCAGGGCCGGGACGCCGTTCTACGGTGTCGCGTGGCATGCGAGCGTTAGGGACCCGCATCGCGTTTGCGGCGTTCGCGGTCTCGGCGTGGTGTGGACCTGCTTTGGCGGCAGCCGAGAGCGATTGGGAGCGGGCGTTCGATCGCCCGCCCGAAAGCGCCAAGCCGTGGACGATTTGGTATTGGCTGAAAGGGGCGGTTTCGAAGGAGGGCATTGCGGCCGACCTCGAAGCGATGAAGGAAGTCGGTCTGGCGGGCGCCTATCTGATGCCGTTGATCTCGCCGGACGAAGAACCTTTTTGGGAGCCGCCGGTGGAGACGTTGTCGGACGAGTATTGGGAGCTGGTGGGGCATGCCATGGAGGAGGCCCGCGAGCGCGGGCTGAAGCTCGGGTTGCATGTGGGGCCAGGTTTTTCTTTGGCGGGCGGTCCATGGATCACGCCGGAGCTCTCGATGCAGCGTGTGGTTTGGAGCGAGGTATCGGTGGAAGGCGGAAGGCGGGTGGAGATCTCTCTCGATCAGCCGCCGACGGGGCAGGGTTACTATCGCGATATTGCTTTGTTCGCGGTGCGCGAGCGCGAGGATTTTGAAAAGAAGGCGGACTCCTTGGCGCCGCGTGTGACGACGAACGCGGGAGAGTCGGTATCGCGCTTGGCCCTTGCGGAGAATGGGGAACCGTTGCGCATGAGCGAGGCTGGATGGATCGAATATGCGTATCCAGAATTGGTGACAGTCCGCTCCGTGAAGATTCGGCCGCACGGAAACTCCTACCAGGCGCTGCGTTTGCGATTGGAGGCCAGTGTGGACGGAGAGAATTTCGACTTGGTCAAACAGTTCGTGCCGCCTCGCCATGGATGGCAGGACGGGGGCCAGAGCGTCGGGCAAAGCTTAAGCTTTTCGGTTCCGGAAACGCGAGCAAAGGTATTTCGCTTCGTTTTCGATCCGGAGGGAAGCGAGCCCGGGGCGGAGGACCTGGACTGGGCGAAGTGGAAGCCGATCTTAAAGGTGAAGCGTATCCAACTTTCAAGTATGCCCCGCTTGGAGCAGTTCGAAGGGAAATCCGCTGCGGTATGGCGCGTTGCAGAGTGGACGGACGAGGAGCAGGTGCCAGCTGGACTGGCGGTGGCTCGCGAGGACGTTATTGACCTAAGCTCCCGAATGGAGGCTGATGGTTCGCTCCGTTGGGATGCTCCCGAAGGGAAGTGGACCCTTCTGCGCATGGGGCATACCAGCACCGGAGCAACCAACTACACCGGCGGAGCAGGGGAAGGCTTGGAAGCCGACAAGCTTAATCCGGAAGCGATTAAACTGCAGTTCGATTCCTGGTTTGCGGAAACCTCGCGTCGCGTGGGGCCGGAGCTATTTTCGGAAGTGGTCCGGGTGCTGCACTCGGACAGTTGGGAGGCGGAGAGCCAGAACTGGACGCAGGGACTGGCGGAGGAATTTCGGGCGCGGCGGGGCTACGACCCGATCGCAATGCTGCCTGCCATGGCCGGCGTGGTGGTGGAAAGCGCGGAACGATCGGAGCGATTTCTCTACGATCTCCGTCTGACCATCTCAGAGCTGCTCAACGATTCCTATTTCGAAACCCTGAGTGAGCTCGCCCGCCAATATAATTGCGAATTCAGTTCAGAGTCGGTTTCGCCGACCATGGTATCCGATAATCTGAGACATCATGGAACGGTAGACTTGCCGATGGGAGAATTTTGGTTGAAGAGCCCCACCCATGACAAGCCCATGGATATGCGAGATGCGGTTTCGGGCGCTCACATCTACGGCAAGCGCATCGTGCAAGCCGAGGCCTTTACGCAATTGCGGATCGCATGGGACGAGGCGCCGCATAACTTGAAGGCGCTGGGAGATAGGCATTTTGCCTTGGGCGTGAACCGCTTCGTGTTTCACGTTTTTATGCAGACGCCATGGGTCGACAAGGTTCCCGGCGTATCGCTCAACGGAGTCGGTCTCTTCTTTCAGAGAGGGCAAACCTGGTGGAACCAGGGCAAGGCTTGGGTAGAGTACCTCTCCCGTTGTCAGGCCCTTTTGCAGCTCGGGGAGCCGGTAGTCGATATCGCTGTGTTTGCGGGCGAGGAGCGTCCAGCGCGAGCGCTGCTGCCGGATCGTGTCTTGGGCGTTTTGCCCGGTTTAGCGGGCGAGGCACGTTTGCATGAAGAGTTTGAACGCCTGGCGAACGCCGGAAACAAGCTGCGGGAAGAGCCGAAAGGGGTAAAGGCATCGGCGGGCATTAGCGACCTTTCTGACTGGTGCGATCCACTCTCTGGATACACCTACGAATCCTTGAACCTCGACGTCTTGTTGGACGGAGCGAGCGTACACGAGGGTAGGTTGCGACTAAAAAGCGGCGCAGAGTACGGAGTGTTGGTGGTCCCTGGGAAGCATCGCTTGAATCCGGAAGGAGGCGTTCGCATGTCAAGCGCGTTGGCAAGTGCTCTGGTGAGTTTCGCCAAAGAAGGGTTGCCGATAATCCTCGAATCAGAACCGCGCTTGCCGCTCAGCTTGCTGGATGGAGAGGACGCGTTGCGAGCGCTGGCGCGGGATTTGGCCGATCAGCCCAGCGTTCACCTCGGTCCATGGAGCGAGAGCGATTTGGACGCTCTCGGAATTTCGCAGGATATCCGGATCATTGGTACGAGAGGAACGCTTGCTGGAGAAGTGGCCTGGACGCATCGACGTTCTCCTGAGGGAGAGCTCTATTTCGTTTCCAATCAATCGGGGAAGCTGCGGGATTTGCGGCTTTCCTTCCGCGTCGCTGGACTGCGTCCGGAGGTTTGGGATCCTGTGACCGGAGAACGGCGTTTCGCCGATTCGTGGAAAAGCGAGGCTAGCAGGACGGAGCTCGGGATCCGATTGCACGCGAACCAGTCCCTATTTTTCGTTTTCAAGGAGGAAGGAACCAGGGGCGGAAGTCGTGACAGCTTGAATACGGCGGAGTCGGTACCTCATCAACGCCTCGATGGTCCGTGGACCGTGCAGTTTCCCGAGCGTACGGAACCGGTGGAGTACAAGCGCTACCTCGATAGTTGGACCCTGCACGAAGATGCGGAGGTAAAGCATTTTTCTGGCACGGCGACTTATTCGCGTACTTTTGACTACGAGCCGTCGGTAGCCCAAGGCCGGGTGTGGCTCGACCTCGGAATGGTGGCCGATGTTGCGGAGGTGATCCTAAATGGGGAATCCCTCGGTGTGCTTTGGACCGCTCCGTGGCAAGTGGAGGTGACGGGACACCTGCGTTCTGGAGAGAACCAGATTCGTATTGAAGTGACCAATACCTGGAAGAATCAATTGATCGCGGATGAGGCCCGCCGCCCGCAAGAAAAGCAGCTTTGGACGAACGCTCCCTTCCGCTTGAAAGATGAGCCTCTGCGGGAGGCAGGCTTGTTGGGACCAGTCTTGATTCGTTGCGAAGTACCGGGACGCTCGCCTGCTAGAGTAGTCATTCCGTTTCCAGAAGCCTTGAAAAGCGATTCGCAGCCGGTTCCTGCAGCGGTAATGCAGGAGATATACGAGGAGGCGAAAACGCCGTTCAAGTACGGTGTCGTCCTGGCGGGCGGCGAGGGCGAGTTGCTCGATTGCCCGAACGTATTCCGACATGGCGACAAGTGGTACATGATGTTCGTCGGCATTACGGACGGTGTAGGCTACCAGACTTACCTGGCCGAGAGCGACGACCTGCTTCACTGGAAGCGGCTTGGGACGATTTTGCCGTTTGCGGAAAGCGGCTGGGACAAGTGGCAAGGAGACGGCGGGCTGTCGTTGATCGATCACGAATGGGGTGGATCGGCCGCTCTGCAGCAGTACGATGGGAAGTATTGGATGTCGTATATCGGCGGCTCGATGAAGGGCTACGAGACGGATCCTCTGTCGGCCGGACTGGCTTGGACAAGCGATCCGCATAAGGTGGAAGCCTGGACGCGTTACGAGGGCAACCCTATTTTGTCGCCAAACCACGAATACGCGCGGCCCTTCGAGCGGAAGACCGTCTACAAGTCTCACATCGTTTGGGATAAGGCGGAGCAGCTCGGCTGGCCCTTCGTCATGTACTACAATGGCAAGGAAGAGCGTGGTGGCGGGCACGAGGCGATCGGCATGGCGGTGTCGCGCGACATGAAGGCGTGGCATCGTTACGGCGAGAAGAACGTGGTCTACAATAAAGGCGAGCTGCCGTGGGCCATTACCGGCGATCCTCAGATCGTTAAGATGGGAGACGTTTGGGTGATGTTCTATTTCGGCGCGTTCTGGAAGCCGGGGGCTTTCGACACCTTTGCGGCTTCCTACGATCTCGTCAATTGGACGAAATGGGAGGGCCCGCACCTGGTCGAGCCCAGCGAGCCTTTCGACAAGCAGTTTGCCCACAAGCCGTGGCTTTTGAAGCATGACGGTGTGGTGTATCACTTCTACTGCGCGGTTGGGGAAGAGGGGCGTGTGATCGCATTGGCGACATCGGAGGATTTGAAATGAATATTTGGATACGAAAATTTGATTCAGTTGGGCCGAGCTTAAATCCGCGATTTGGCGGGTGGCTCTTGCGCTGCGGACGCGGGCTGAAGCTCCGCGCTACGGCTTTGATTTTGGGCTCGGTGGCGACTGGGGTTTGGGCAGAGATTCCAGAACGCTCGCTCTTGTTCGATGAACCGGCGGAAGCGTTTACGGTCTCGGTGCCGCTGGGGAATGGCCGTTTGGGAGCGATGCTGTATGGCGGCGTTTTTGAGGAGACCATCGTGCTCAACGAAAATGGCATGTGGTCGGGGTCGCCGCAGAACGCGGATCGATTGGATGCCTACAAGGCTTTGCCGGAGATCAAGCGTTTGCTGTTGGAGGGAAAGAATTTCGAGGCGGAAGCCTTGGTGAATGCGAACTTCACCTGTGCGGGCGATGGCTCGGGGCATGGCAGGGGTAAGAACGTGCCCTACGGTTGCTACCAGACCTTGGGAAAGATGAAGCTCACGATGCTGCATGAGGGAGAGCCGAGCGGCTACCGCCGCGAGCTGTTATTGGCGGACGCTCTTTTTTCGCAAGCGTACGAGCTCGGAGGAGTGAACTATCGTCGCGAAGGTTTTGTCTCGGCGCCCGACGAGGTCTTTGCACTGCGGTTGTCGGCCGACCGAGAGGGCTCCATCGGCTTCGAAGTGGCGTTGCAGCGCGAGGAGCGGTTTTCGGTAGAGGCTATCGGAGCGGATTCCTTGCTCATGTATGGGCAATTGAATAATGGATACGAGGGCGGAAAGCAGAGCCCAGAGATCACGCCGGAAATCATCCAGGAGGGAGTGCGCTATGCGGGCGTGTTGAAAGTGCAGGCCACTGGCGGGAAGGTCATCCAGATGGGCGACATGATCCGGGTTGAGGGCGCGGACGAAGCGGTGCTGTTGTTTTCCGCCGCCACGGATATCAGGACCTTCGCAGGGCGGGGCGTCACGGATGCCCGGCAGGCTGCTTTAGCGGATTTGCAGGCAGCAGCTGGGAAAAGCTACGAGGCGTTGAAGGCTGCGCATGAGGATGACTTTCGTTCCTACTATGATCGGGTCGGAATCCGTATCGAAGGAAAGGATACGAAAAAAGGGCGAACGTTCCCGACGCCAGAGAGGCTGCGACGTGTGGCGAGCGGGCAGGAGGATCCTGATCTAGCGGCGCTCTATTTCGACTTCGGTCGCTACTTGCTCATCTCCTCCTCGCGGCCGGGAGGTCTGCCGGCGAACTTGCAAGGGATCTGGGCGGAGAAGACGCAGACGGCTTGGAACGGAGATTGGCATACAAACATTAACGCGCAGATGAACTATTGGCCGGTGGAGGTGTGCAATCTGTCGGAGTTGCACGAGCCTTTGTTTGCCTTGATCGAGTCGCTGGTGGAGCCCGGAGGTAAGACGGCGCGAGCTTATTATGATGCCGATGGTTGGGTTTCGTTTCTCTTGTCGAACCCATGGGGATATACCTCGCCGGGGGAATCGGCCAGCTGGGGCTCGACGGTGTCGTGCTCGGCTTGGCTGTGTCAGCATTTGTGGGATCACTATCTTTATACGGAAGACAGGGCCTTTCTGGAATGGGCGTATCCAATTCTTAAGGGCTCGGCCCAGTTTTACCTGGATATTTTGATCGAGGATCCGAAATCGGGTTGGCTGGTGACCTCTCCTTCCAACTCTCCGGAAAACGCTTTTATCGATGACGCGGGCAACAAGGTGCATGTCTGCATGGGTCCAACGGCGGACCAGCAGTTGTTGCGTTACCTGTTCGAAGCCTGTGTCGCAGCGGAAGAGATTCTGGAGAAGGATGCGGCCTTCAAGGCGGAGGTGGAATCGGCTCTGCCGCGCTTGGCTCCTACGCGTATTGGGCGCGATGGTCGGCTATTGGAGTGGCTGGAGGAATATCCCGAGGCGGATCCTCAGCATCGTCACATTGCTCACCTTTGGGGACTGTATCCAGGAAACGAGATCGACCCGATTCGCACCCCGCAGCTCGCAACTGCGGCCCGTAAGACGCTGGATGTGCGGGGCGATGGCAGCACGGGGTGGAGTCTCGCTTTCAAAATCAGCATGTGGGCTCGTCTCGGCGACGGGGATCGTGCGTACAAGTTGATGAAGCAGCTTTTCAAGCCAGCCAAGCCGCGTAGCAAAGACTCACCGTGGGAGGGCGGCACGTATCCGAATCTCTTCGACGCTCATCCGCCGTTTCAGATCGATGGGAATTTCGGAGGAACAGCCGCCATTGCGGAGATGCTGATGCAGAGCGAAGTGGGACGGATAACGGTTCTGCCTGCCTTGCCCAGCGCTTGGAGCGAGGGGGAGGTGCGTGGTTTGCGGGCTAGGGGCGGTTTCGAAGTCGATCTCAGCTGGAGCGCAGGGGAAGTGAAGACAGTAAGAGTAAAGAGTATCCACGGAACGAGGACGGAATTGGTTTATAGGGGGAAGACTGTGAAGATCGTATTGGACAAAGGGGAATCGATGGAGGTGGAGCTGTGAAGAGGGAGGTTAGCGTAGCGCGGAGCTTTAGCCCGCGTTTGGGAAGAAGGATCCTGCAATGTGGTCGCGGGCTAAAGCTCCGCGCTACGGCGTTTACTGGACTCTGGGTGGCGTTTTCTTCCTGTGCGACGCCCGACTGGGAGAATCAGCATGTCTTGCAGATCAATCGGGAACCGGCACGGGCGCACTTCTTTAACTATGCGACCGCGGAGCGGGCTTTTGATGGAGAGCGGGAGCAGTCGGAGCGTTTTCAATCTCTGAATGGGGAGTGGCGGTTTAATTGGGTTCGGCGCCCGGAGGAAAGGCCGCGTGATTTTTACCGGACGGATTTCGACGATTCGCAGTGGGCGACGCTAGAGGTGCCAGCCGTGTGGGAGGTAAATGGATACGGTACGCCGATCTACGTGAGCGCAGGGTATCCGCACGCCATCGACCCGCCGCGGGTTACCACGGAGCCTAAGGCGTCGTATACGGCTTTCGAAGAGCGGAATCCAGTGGGCACCTATCGTCGCAGCTTTGATGTGCCGGCCGCATGGGAAGGGCAGAGGATCGTGTTACACTTCGCGGGAGTGCAGAGCGCTTTTTATGTGTGGGTGAATGGCGAAAAGGTGGGCTACAGCCAGGGGAGTATGACTCCTGCGGAGTTTGACCTGAGCAGCTATGTCCGCCCCGGGGCGAACCAGATCGCGGTGGAAGTTTATAAGTGGAGCGATGCGAGCTACCTCGAGGATCAGGACATGTGGCGTCTGGGAGGAATCCACCGCGAGGTCTACCTTTATGCCACGCCTAAGGCTCGCATCGCGGATTTCGGGGTGCGTACGAAATTGGACGAAGATTACCGCGATGCTTATCTTGCGATTGAACCGGAGCTCGCGGCGCCGGAGGGAGAGTCGCTTGAAGGATGGACGCTTGAAGCGTCGCTTTATGACGCGGAAGGGAGTTCCGTTTTTAACGCTCCGATCGGTCACGATGCTAAGGAGGTATTGAATGCTGGATACAAGACAGGCGTGCTTGTGCGGCGGACTCCTCAGCGTGGGCGGCGCCTTTTCGGTTGGTTGAACGCCAAGGTTGAGAATCCGCATAAGTGGACTGCGGAAACGCCTTATCTTTATCGCATGACCTTGTCGCTGAAGGACGAGAAGGGTCGAGTGGTGGATGCGACTGCCTGCGATGTGGGCTTTCGCGAACTGGAGATTCGGGAAGGGCAGTTTCTGGTCAATGGGAAGCCTGTTCGTTTACGCGGGGTTAATCGGCATGAGCACGATCCCGAACTCGGCCGTGAGATGACCCTGGAAGGCATGATTCAGGACATCGAACTCATGAAGCGGGCCAATGTAAACGCGGTGCGAACGGCGCACTATCCCAACGATCCCCGTTGGTACGAACTCTGCGATCGCTACGGCTTGTACGTGATGGACGAGGCCAATATCGAAACCCACGGACTTCGCGGCTACCTAGCCAGCCAGCCAGACTGGCAGGCGGCGTTTTTGGATCGAGCGGTTCGCATGGCGGAGCGGGACAAGAATTTTCCGAGCATCGTTTTCTGGTCGATGGGGAATGAATCCGGTTATGGACCGAACTTTGCGGCAGTGTCGGCTTGGCTGAAGGAGTTCGATCCGACGCGGCCCATTCACTACGAAGGGGCGCAGCGGGATCTCGCGACTAAGGATGTCTCTTACACGTTCGAAGACCGTAGCCGCGATTCGGATACGGTGGACGTGATCAGCCGTTTCTATCCGCGTACGCAGGACGCTTATTTGAATCCCGGCTTGCCGGAGGATTCCATGGATGAGCGAGCGGAGAATGCGCGTTGGGAACGACTGCTCGATATTGCCCGAGACGAGTCGGACCATCGACCTGTATTGACCAGTGAATACGCGCATGCCATGGGAAATTCCCTTGGAAACCTCAAGGAGTACTGGGACGAGATCTATTCGCACCCGCGGATGCTCGGCGGGTTTATCTGGGATTGGGTCGACCAAGGGCTATATAAGACGGATAAGTCAGGAGAGCGTTTTATCGCTTACGGCGGAGACTTTGGGGATACCCCGAATCTGAAGGCCTTTTGTCTGAACGGAGTGATCTTTGCGGACCGTTCGCTGAATCCCAAGTACTGGCAGCTGAAAAAGGTGTACGAGCCGGTGGCAGTGGAGGCGGTTTCGCTCGATCCGAAGGGCGTGGTTTTAAAGCTGATCAACCGCAACCATCACAGGCGGCTCGATGCCTTCGATGGAGTTTGGGAAGTCATCTCCGATGGGGAGACGGTTGCTTCGGGTGACTTGGACTTGCCGGCGGTGGAGCCCGGAGCCGGTGCAAACGTTTCCGTTAATCTTGAGGGGCTGGAAGCGCGTTTTTCGCCGCTGAAGGATTATTGGTTGCGGGTTTCGATTCGGCTAAGGGAGGACACGGCTTGGGCAGCGGCTGGGCATGAAATCGCTTGGGAGCAGTTCGAACTGGATACGGAGAAGGCGCGAGTCGAGCCAGTGGACCAGTCTCGGTTTTCTAGCCTGGCAGTGACGGATGCTTCCGAAGGTTGGACAGTGAGCGGTAGCGGTTTCGAGGCGGTTCTAGATAAGCGCACGGGCACGCTCTCGTCGCTGAAGTATGGTGGGCAAGAAGTCCTGGCCCGAAACGAACAGCCTATGTTGCAGGTGTATCGAGCTTACACTGACAACGACAAGGGATTTGGCAAATGGCTCGCCAAGGATTGGTCGAGGGCGGGGCTGGATAGAATTAACCGTGAGGTCGTTTCGGTTCGGCTTGTGCAAGGTGATGAGAAAACCGTGCTTTTCGAAGCCCGCACGCGAGGCGTAGCGGAAGCAGGGAGCATTGAGCACGTGGCTCTTTGGACGATTCGTGGAGATGGTTCAATCGATGTGGAGAATCAATTTAGCTGTTCGGAAGGGCTTCCTTATTTGCCGCGACTGGGTATTCGGCTGTTTCTGGATGACGGCTTGGAGCAGCTGAGCTGGTTTGGTCACGGTCCTCACGAAAACTACGTTGATCGGAAGGACAGTACGCCAGTTAACGTTTGGCGAAGCACCGTGCGGCAGCAGTACGTGCCGTATCCACGTCCGCAGGAGACGGGGAACAAGGAAGGTGTGCGTTGGCTGAGCTTGCGCCGGTCCGAAGCTGGACCGGGAGTCCTGGTTGTTGCGGAAGGCATGCAATTGAGCGCCTCGGCGCTGCGCTTTGCCCAGGAGGACCTTTCAGCGGCGAAGCACGCGCATGAGCTAAAGGAGCGGGGGGATATTGTTCTTTCTCTTGATGTGGCCCAGTGCGGGCTTGGCAACAGCAGCTGCGGTCCGAGTGTGCTGGAGAAGTACGCCTTGCCAGCGGGCGATTATGAAATGCGCTTTAGTATCCGACCTTTGGATGCAGGAGAAGATGCAGCCGAGGCGGCAAGGGTGAACTACGAGTAGCGCGACGTTTGGAACCGCGAATGGACGCTAATACACGCGAAATTTATAGATTTATGAGAAATTGGTTATCTTGGATTGGTGAAGCATCTCGAAGGGCTAGCGCTCACTCGCAGCTCTTCGCTGTTTCTGGAAATAAGGCAGCGCTATGCGTGATCGCCCTTGCGTGTTTGCTGCCTGATCTTCGGGCAGCGGAATGGCTTGCGGACCAGCGTTACAAGATCGCTGTATGCGATTGGATGATACTGAAGCGGCAGAAGCTGGGAGCGTTTGCTCGGACCCGGGAGATTGGAGCGGACGGCGTGGAGCTGGATATGGGTGGCTTGGGGAATCGTCCCACTTTCGATAGCAAGCTGATGAATCCGATCGAGCGTCGCAAGATGAGGGATGAAATCGCGAAGCATGACGTGGAGGTCTGCGCGATCGCTATGTCCGGCTTCTACGCCCAAAGTTTTGCGGAGCGAGATGGGGTGGACGTTTTGGTGCGGGACACGATTAACTCCATGGAAATCATGGGGGTGAAGACGGCGTTTTTGCCTTTAGGGGTGAAGTCGAACTTGGTGGAGTTTCCCGAGTTGCGGCCGAAGGTGGTGGAGCGACTCAAGATGGCTGCCGAGATGGCGGAGGCGGCCAATGTCGTAATTGGTATCGAGACGGCCTACGATGCGGCAGGGGACGTGCAATTGCTGGAGGATGTGGGTTCTCCGAATATCAAGATCTTCTTCAACTTTGCCAATGCCTTGCAGAATGGTCGGGATTTGATCGAGGAGCTAAAGACACTTGGGAAGGACCGGATCTGCATGATCCATGCGACCGATGAGGACGGGGTTTGGCTGGAGCGCAATGAGCGTCTCGATATGGAGGCGGTAAAAGCGACTTTGGATGAGATGGGCTGGAGCGGTTGGCTGGTGATCGAGCGCTCGCGCGACGCCAACGATGTGCGGAATGTCGTCGGTAATTTTGGAGCGAATACACGGTATTTGAAGAAGGTGTTCCAGGGAACGGAGTAAAGAACTTTTGCCCACGAAGGGCACCAAGAGACACGAAGATCTAAATTTGAAAACCTTAATATCCTTAGTGCCCTTCGTGGGCAAAGAAACTTCAACCTAATGAAAAAGAAAATTTTACTAGCCTTGGCATCGATTTTAGCAATTTCGCAAACGACATTTGCCGGACCGCGGCAGATTTGGGTTTCGCCGGAAGCGGCGGAGTCGGGTGATGGGTCGTTTGAAGCGCCTCACAAGCGGATCGCCGCGGCGCAGCGCCAGGCCCGCGAACTCCGTCGCTTGCATGACGATTCGATTTCAGATGGGATCGAGATTCTATTGGCGGACGGAAAGTACGAATTGATAGAACCCTTGCTGGTCCGTACCGAAGATTCGGGTACAGCGGATAGTCCTACTGTATTCAAGGCTGCTGCCGGAGCATCGCCTATCTTGTCGGGTGGCGTGGAGGTTACAGGATGGCGTCGGGCGGAGGTCTCTATTCCTGGTCTGAATCCGACGGCCAAGGGTAAGCTCTGGGTGGCGAAGACGCCGCGCAAGAACGCGAACCGTTTCTCCTTTCGCCAGCTCTGGGTCGAGGGCGAACGAGCGGTGCGTGCCCAAGAAGTGGATAACGATGACCTCAAGCGGATCTTGGATTGGGACAAGGAGGAGCGGGTCGGTTGGATCGAGCTGCCGGAGTTTGGCGACTTTTCCGATCCGGAAGGAATGGAGTTCGTGATCCATCAGATGTGGGCAATTGCGATCCTGCGCGTCAAGACCTTGGAGGCCTTTCCGGATGAAGGGCGGGCCCGCATTTCCTTTCACGAGCCGGAAAGCCGGGTGCAGTTCGAGCATCCTTGGCCGCCGGTTGTGTTGGCGAACAAGGGCAGGCCGGGCTTCTACAGCGCGGACAATGGCAGCTCGGCCTATTATCTCGCAAACCGTATCGAGTTTCTGGACGAGCCTGGAGAATGGTACTTGGACGAGAATGCTGGGCTGGTCTACTATTGGCCCAAGGACGGACAAGACATGGCGAGTGCGGAGGTGGTCGCTCCGGCGATGGAAACGCTGGTTACGGTCGAGGGATCGCTGGATGCGCCAGTCACGCACGTGCAGTTCGACGGTATCCGTTTCGAGCATACGACGTGGCTGCGTCCCTCGCAAGCAGGGCACGTTCCCTTGCAGGCCGGATTTTACATGTACGACGCGTACAAGCTGAAGATTCCCGGGACACCGGATAAGGCGAAGTTGGAGAATCAGGCCTGGATCGGGCGTCAGCCCGCTGCGGTGAGCGTTTATGCGGGCGACGACATTGTATTCAAAAATTGCGTATTCCAACACTTGGCGGCGTCGGGATTGGATTACCTCTTCGGATCGCAGCGAGCGGTTGTAGAAGGAAATGTGTTTCGCGACATCGGGGGGAATGGTGTGGTTATCGGTTCGTTTCAGGATGGAGGGATCGAAACGCACGTGCCCTACGATCCGGCGGATGAGCGGGAGATTTGTAGTGATGCTCGTATCTCGAACAATCTTGTCACGGATGTAGCGACGGAAGACTGGGGCTGCGTAGGGATCGCGGCTGGGTACGTGAGGGGAATCGAAATTTCCCATAACGAGATCAGCCACGTGGCCTATACGGGAATTAGCATGGGCTGGGGATGGACCAGGTCGGTCAATTGCATGCGTAACAACCGTATCCACGCGAACCATATCCATCACTTTGCCAAACACATGTACGATGTGGGCGGAATCTATACGCTCTCGCCGCAGCCCAAGTCGGTAATCAGCGAGAACAGTATTCACTCACTGTATACGCCAGCCTACGTACACGACCCGAACCATTGGAATTACCTCTACCTCGACGAAGGTTCGTCCTTCATTTACGTACGGGACAATTGGTGCCCAGCGCAAAAGTTTTCCACCAATGCCAATGGCCCGGGAAACACATGGGAAAACAATGGTCCGGAGGTGTCGGAAGAAATCAAGGCAGCGGCAGGGCTGGAGGCTGAATTTAAGGGTTTGCTGGATCTTAATTAGGCTGCAACAACCGCTACCATCCTAGCGGCGGCGAGGCTAAGTGAGGAAAAGTCTATGCTGCCGCTAGCGTGCTAGCAGCCGATAAGGGAGGGGAACGAAACCCGTTTGACTTGGAGCCGAGCGAAGACGCGTTGGTCCCAGCTGGTCCGGCCTGGTGGAGGGTGAGCGGGAATTCGAGTGCTGAAACCGGCTAATATTCCGGGGCTGCTATTGGGACCGGTGGTTAAACGTCGATGCCTAGTGTTTCGGCGAGCTCATCGATGAGGCATTCGCGCAAGTAGATGGCGATATTTTCGTCGATTTCAGCGCTTTCGTTTTTGCCGTCACTTTTCAGCCTTTCGCTGTTTTTGCTCAGCTCGTCCGCAGTGGTATGAAGGAAGGCGATCAATTCTTTAGAATTGATAAAGCGTGGTAGGGATTCTTCGTTGATTCCTGAACGGCTCGCTTGAGCCAAGCGGTTTTGAAGTGATTTTGTTTTCATGGAAGGGATCGTTCCTTAGGATTGCTAGGTGGAAGCGACTGGGGATCGGTTCGCTATTTCTTGGAGGCTTCGATCCAGGCTTGGTAGTGCTTACGGTAGCCGTAGCCGAAGTAGTCGATGGAGAACTCGTTGCGTATTTTGTACTTCTTGAAAATCTTTATGATTCGCTTGCTGCTCCAGCAGGCGAGGGAGTCTTCGCGGGCTTGGGCGAGTCGATTCCAGATGATCGCTTTTTCGTCTTCTGTCATCTGAGGAACCATGGCGAGGTAGGCATTGTAGGTACGGGGCGCTCCGGGGGAACGAGTGAGCGTATCCAAAAGTTGGATTGTTTTCTCTTCGCCGATTTCCGCTCGCAGCTCAGCTAGGAATCCTTGGATTTGCGGAGTGAACTGGGCGTAGATGGGATCGATGCGTTCGCTCATGATGGCGAGGGCCTTGAGCTCGTCCTTCTCCTTGCCGTCGAGGTTGCTGCGGGCTAGGTCCCAATCGTCCCACGTGGCGTCGAGTTCTGGGTCGACTTCTTGGTGCCATGCCCAGACGCGTCCATAGTGCTGGGCAATAAGTCTAGCGACGGCTTGGGTTTGGGAGGGAGAAGCGAGGTCGAGCTTGCTGGCGAGTTTATTGCCTTTCTCCTCAACGTTTTTCTTAATTTCCGCGGGCAGACTTGCGGTCCACCACTGCGGGTAATTCTTCTGGTCGATCTGGGCTTGCGATGCGGCCGCTACCGTTGCGGGGGTGGCGGCATGACTTGGTGTCGTAGCGATGGAAATCGCGGCGATCAGGGAAAGGCTTGCGGACGCGAGGGCGTTTTTTCGGGAGAGGTAAGGAGCGAGGCTAAACGGGAGCATAATCCAAGTTTAGCAGAAGCAACCTTATCAAAGGATTACCGCGCCTGATATGGGCGCTATTTTTGAGTCTATCAACAAAAGCGGCGGCGCGAGCGACGGCTCTACTATTTTTTCAGGTTGAATCCTGATAATTTGAATACAATGCAGTTGGGCTGTTCGAAGCGGGCATCGAGCGAGAGGCCAAGGCGTTCGGCGAAGGCGTGGGCAATCGAGAGGCCGATGCCGCTATGGCTTCCGTCGGCGCGGGCCTGGTCCTTTCTCCAGAAGCGGTCGAAGAGGAAGGAGATGTCGGATGCCTGGAGGTCCGGGGTGGGGTTGGCGACCTGAAGTGAGCGCGTTTCGCTGTCGAACTGGATGGATATTTCGCTTTGAGCTGGAGAGTAGGAAATAGCGTTGTCGATGAGGTTGCCGACCACTCGTTGGAGCATTTCCGGGTCGGACTCGAATTTGGCGTCGGGTGGAACTTGGAGTTGCACGGCGATCCCCTTGGCCTTGGCGGCGGGTGCGTAGCGGGCGCAGAGGGCCTCGATAAAGTCTGGGAGCAGTATTTCTTTTTTCGATACGACCAGTTGTTCGCTTTCGCAACGCATCAACTCGAAGAGCTGGTTGACGATGCGTTCCATTTGGGTGGCGATCTCGATGGCGGCCTGGTAGTCCTCGGCCGATTCGGGATCCTTCCACTTTAGGCCGACTTCGGCGATGTTTCGAAGTTCGGCGATTGGGGTGCGGAGTTCGTGGGCGACGTCGGCGCTGAAGGTGCGTTCTCGCTCGAAGGATACGCTGAGGCGGTCGAGCAACTGGTTGAGCTGGGAAGCGATGGGTTTGAGTTCGCCGGGTAGCTTTTCGACGGAGAAGCGTTGGGAGAGGGTGTGGGACTCGATGCGGCCGGTTTTGCTGGCGAGGGCGTCGAGGGGGGAAAGTCCCTGCCTCAGGACGAGGGTGACGAGGATAGGAGTGACGACGAGGATGAGAAGGGCGACGCCCGCGAGGCTGTTTCTTAAGCTGGCGAGGGCGGCGCGTTCCTCCTCGATGTTTTGGGCGACGACGAGGACGAGGGATTCTTCCTTGCCTTTGGTGTAGCGGTCGCGGCCTCGTTCTTTGGGGCCGTAGCGGACCGCGATGGCGCGACAGTGGAGGCCATTGTCCAGTCTCATGTTCCAGAAGGTGGCCGTACGGGTAACGGTTTCCGGCTTGGGCAGTTCCTTGCGGCGCAGCGACTCGGACTTTTTTATGGTTTGCTCTTCGCCTTCCCAGATTTGGTAGTAGGCGCTTTGCACTTCGCCGCTGAATTGCCTGAGAAGGCTAACGGTGAAATGCAGTTCCACCTTTTCGTCGTCCTTGAGGTAGGTGGCGGACATGATCGAGTAGGCGTCGATCTGCAGCTTTTCGTCGATGCGTTGGTAGACGCCTTTTTTGGCGCTGTAGAAGACGGCGTAACCGCCGAATGCCAGGAGGGTAGCGAAGCAGAGGGTGAGGCCGATCGCCAGTTTTGCGCGAATCGTATTCACCTTAGGCTTTTTCGATTAGATAGCCGAGTCCGCGGCGCGTTTCGATGGGGCAGGGGTGGCCGACGGCGTCGAACTTTCGGCGAATGGATGAGATCGCGGATTCGACGACGTTGCTGCGGAGCTCGGCGTTGTCGTCGTAGATGCGGGATTCGATGTCGGACTTGGAAACGATTTCGCCGGAGCGCATGGCTATGTATTCAAGGATGCGATACTCCCGAGGTTTGAGGGCAAGCTCAGCTTCGTTGACCGAGACGGTGCGCTTGGAGAGATCGAGGGTGACGGGTCCCCACTTGATGTGCGAGGCTCGGATGTTGTAGCTGCGGCGGCAAAGGGCGTCGATCCGCGCCAGGAGCTCGTCCATGGCGAAGGGTTTGACCAGGTAGTCGTCGGCTCCCTTGCTCAGGCCTTCGACGCGATTCTCCACCTTGTCGCGAGCGGTGAGCATGAGGATGCAGGTATTGACCTGCTTTTCCCGTAGCTGGGTGAGGATGCTGAGTCCGTCCATGTTTGGCAGCATGATGTCGAGGACGATGACGTCGTACTGCTCGTGGGTAGCCATCCAGTAGCCTTCTGCTCCGTCGCCAGTCAGGTCCACGACGTATCCTGATTTTCGGAGACCGAGTGCTAGGGAGTCGCGCAGTCGTTTGGAATCTTCAACAAGGAGTAGCTTCATTTCACCGTCGGGGCTAGGGAGGAAATCGATACTTGTACGCTGCATTTCGCAACAGATTTCTTGCTTGCGGCGCTAAAACCAGGAGCAAGTTTTTTCGGTAATCTTCCGATAAGGATTAGCATGTTAAGCTAGAAACCCTAGAGATTGATTCCCATGAAAGAAGGTACGACAGGCTTACTCTCGCTTTCCGCTTTGCTTTGCTCGGCGGTGGCGCTTGCGGTTAGCTTCTACGATCGATTTGAGGAGGCGGAATCTGCCGAGGAAAATCACTTGGAGCGAATCGAGGAACTCGAGCGCGAGCTCGCTTATCTGCAGGGCGGCGGCTACCACCCGCGAGGCAGCGCCTACGGATCGGGAAGCCAGGCTGCCGAAACCGATGAAACGTATTCTCGTTTTAATGACAGCGGATCGGGTTACCTCGAGAGCGACGTAGAGGAGATGCGCTGGACCATGGCGGTACGTGGATTCATGCCGGCCACGGCGGACCATGTCGATCGGGCGCGGCGGAGCATGTTCGACGAGGAAATGGACGCTAAGTCGAAGTTGGCGGCCTTGAGAATCCTTCGCATGGCGGACGGTTTGGACGATGATGTGGTGAGAGCTACAATCACCGCTTTTCACTCGACGGACGATCCTCGGGTGCAGGAAGATTTCTTGGAACTGCTCGATGGGGTAACGACTCCGGAGCTGGCTCCGACTTTGCTGAAAGTTACGGCAGAACACCTTAACTACCGCGTCCGGCGTCAGGCCTTGGATGCGATGTCCGGCTTTTTGCCTGATCCTGAATTGGAGGATTGGCTCCGTTTCGTGGAGAAGAACGACGGATCTCGCCGCGTGCGCGAAGAGGCGACTCGCACCCTGCGTCAATTAGCCGAAGCCGCGGCGAAGAATAAGTAATACGTCTTTTGGAATCCGTGTATCCAGTCCTTGGAGCCACCGCTGCGGTTGCTCCTTAATTCATTGTTTTTGTCATGTTTGAATGCCCCAATATTAAATCGAAACTCTCGCCCGCGCTTGCCGCTATCATACTCGCATGCTCGGCTTCAGCCGCTGTCGCCGAGCGTCCTTTGCGGGTTGACTTAAATACGCAAGGACGCGCTGACATGGAGACGGATCGTTGGGAGAACTGGCGTGTCGCGGAGGGTGCCACGAGCCGACGCTTCGATGGAGTTGAGGTCGCCTTGCGAGCGGGAGTCAAGGGTGGTCAGCTCGAGTTCGTGGGAAACAAAGCTGCGGTGGTGAATGGTCTGACTTTGGGCGCGGATGCGGTGGTAGCGAGCGGAGGCGAGAGTTCTGTATTGGAGCTGGAACTACGCGGGTTGCAGCCGGGCAGGCATACCTTTACTGGATTCCACAGTGCCATGGGGCGCGCTGCTCCTGCGATGTATTCGATTTGGGTGGACGACTCGCGAGTGGGCGAGGTGGCTCCTGCGACGCAGCCCACGGTAAACGATGACCTAGCCACTTCGTTTGTCAGCTTCGAGGCGAAGAAGGGAAAATCGGTTGTGGTTCGGATTGCGGCGGAAGGCGCGGGAAGCGTGGTTCTAAATGGTTTCGCGATCGACGACAACGATGCCAGCAAGCGAGCGTTGAAGCCCACGCCTGCGAATTTCGAAAGGCATGCGAATGGCGATAGCGGTAGCGTCAAGCTGCAGTGGGCTCCGGCTGAATCGGCCGTAACTCAAAACGTTTTCATAACCTCGGATAAGGATCCGGAGGAAGCGGTGCGTCGTCTCTCGCTGGCGGAAAAGCATTCGGACAGCTTTTTCAATTCGATTCAGAATGGCGGGTCCATGAGTGTGCCAATCGAACCGAACAACTCCTTGCTTCACTACGCTTGGAGAGTGGATTCTATCGACCAGTATGGGAAGGTCACGCGTGGCGATGTCTGGCGGTTTCGCGTGCGTCACCTCGCGTTTCCGACGGCGGAAGGGTATGGACGCTTCGCTATCGGCGGTCGGGGCGGCCGCGTTTTGCACGTCACGAACTTGAACGATTCGGGTCCGGGCTCATTGCGGGCTGCGGTGGAAGCGACGGGTCCGCGCACGGTGGTCTTCGACGTATCGGGTCTCATCTCTCTTGAGTCGAAACTGGTCTTTAAGGAGGAGAACGAGTTTTTGACCATTGCTGGGCAGACGGCTCCGGGCAAGGGCATCTGTATTCGCAACTATACTTTTGGTGGTATTGGAAGTCGTGATACAATTGTTCGTTTCATCCGTTTGCGGATGGGCGACCTATCGGGCGAGACCATGGATGGAATGGGCCTGGCGAGCGGAGATCACAGTATCGTGGATCATTGCTCGATATCCTGGAGCATCGACGAGGCGTTCAGTTCGCGAGGGGCCAAGAATATCACGTTCCAGAGAAACTTGATTTCGGAGGCGCTGAATATTGCGGGACATCGCAAGTATGGCTCCAATTCCGGGCACGGTTTCGCGGGCTCGATCAGTGGCGATGTGGGGAGCTTTCACCACAGCTTGCTGGCTCACAACGCGGGCCGAAACTGGTCGCTTGCGGGAGCGATCGACCAGGCGAACCGTCACGCGGGTCGTCTCGATATCCGCAATATGGTAGTGTACAATTGGAAGCATCGCACCACGGATGGCGGCGCTCGGGAAGTGAATTTCGTGAACAACTACTACAAGCCGGGTCCCGCTTCGTCGGTGTTGACTTATCTCAACCCTCAGTTCGAGAACCCTTCCTTCGGTCCGCAGCAATATTACGTTTCCGGAAATATCATGGAAGGCGTGGCGGGGCCGGAAGGACCGGCAGGTAAGCTGGAAGGGGTTCGCGTACGAGGGACCCAGCCGGCACCGGCCACGGTGGAGGAACCGTTCTTCGAATCGTACGTGACGACGCACAGCGCGGAGGAAGCTTACGAGAACGTCTTGGCTGATGTGGGATGCAACGTTCCGATGTTGGACGATCACGATAAGCGAGTAATCGAGGAAGTGCGTACCGGCACGGCTCGCTACGTGGGAAGCAAGTCCGGCTTGCCCGGTTTGCCTGATTCGCAGGCTGACGTGGGCGGATGGGAGGAGTACCCTGAAATCCATCGTCCCAAGAATTGGGATACGGACCGGGATGGCATGCCGAATCAATGGGAGCTGAGCAAGGGGCTCGATCCTAGTTCGGCGGCGGACGGGGCAGAGGATCCCGATGGCGATGGATACACGAATTTGGAGGATTACCTGAACTGGCTGGCAGCCGGTAACAGCTTTTAGAAACACTTTTCATAGTATGGAGTATAGGAGACGCGGAGGTGGGGACCTCTGCGTCTCTTTTTTTGGGGGTTCATCACCCTGTTGTGGGAATCCCGCTGAGCGCTAACGAGGGTTCCTGCTCGCACCATGACGCAATCCTGCACTGCGGCGTGGCGACAAGCGCCAGCCCTACGTCTCGGTAGTCGTGCTGACGGTTTGGTAGCGGACCTTTGCGGATACGGGCGGGACTTGTAGAGCACGAAGGTGCGGACCGGTGGTGCGCTTGCGGCGTGTCGCGAGCAGCCTTCGCTCTTTGAGCTTTGTTTCCAGTGGCGACAGCCCTAGGGGGCTGCGCTGCGGATCTCTTGTTACTCGTGGCGGAGGGCTTCGATGGGGTCGAGCTCGGCGGCTTGGGAGGCGGGGTAAATGCCGAAGGCGATGCCGGTTAAGCCTGAGATGCCGAAGGCTAGGATGACGGACCAGGGGGTTATGATCGTAATCATGTCTGTCGAAATGGATACGAGAACAGGTACGAGGACCCCGAGGATCACGCCGACGAGGCCGCCTCCGATGGACAGCACCACGGTTTCGATTAGAAATTGGGACACGATGTCTTGCTTCTTGGCGCCGAGAGCACGACGGAGGCCGATCTCGCGGGTGCGTTCGGTAACGGTTGCGAGCATGATATTCATAATTCCGATACCGCCTACGATGAGCGATATGGCGGCGATGGAGCCGAGCACGATGCTGAACATGCGCTTGGTTGCTTCCGCCTCTCTGAGAAGCTGCAGGGGAACGATTAGCTCGAAGTCGTTTTGTTCGTGGAAGCGGCGCAGGAGGCTGGCGATTTGTTGTTCGGCAGCGATGACGGCGTCGGTATTGGCCATCTTGACGATGATGCGGTGGAGCTCGATGGTCTCGGCGCTGAAGCCTCCGGCGTTGCTGCGTACGATGGTTTCGCCGAAGCGGGAACGGGCGGTGGAGAGGGGAATGTAGACGTTGTTGTCGAGGGCTTCCCCTTCCGATTCGCCTTGTTGCGGGCGCTGTTCCAAGGTGCCGGTTTCGTTGATGATGCCGACGACTTGGTAGTAGACGTCTTGTATCCGGATCGTGGATTCGAGCGGGTCTTGGTAGGTGAAGAGTCGTCTTGCGAGCCCGGAAGTGATGACGCAGACGTTGCGTTGGTGTTTTTCGTCCATGGCGGCGAGGAAGCGGCCGGAGACGAGTTGGACCTTTTGGATGTTCGCGTATTGGGGATGGGTGCCGATGACTTGGCAGGGCTCCTGGTTTTGGCTGAAGCGGACGTTGTCGCGGATGATACGCATAGGCAGCACGCTTTCCACGTTGGGGATGGTGTACTGCAGGCGGGATGCGTCGTCGTAGGTGAGGCCGTAGCTAAGGGCGAAGCTGGAACTGTTGGAGCCGGAGTCCTGTTGCTCGGGGGGCTTGACGCTGTTGATGATGATGTTGGTGGAGCCGAGCCGCTTGATGCGCTCTTGGGCTTCGTGGGAGGCTCCTTCGCCGATGGCGAGCATGGCGATAACGGAGCAGACGCCGAAGATCATGCCCAGCATGGTGAGGCCGGAGCGGAGCTTGTGCAGCATGAGGCTCTTGATGCCCAAGAGCACGGAGGTCACGATGCGGTGCTGGTTTAGCTTGGGGGCGCTCATGGTTTCACTTTTTGCGTGTTGCGGACGTCGCTGTCGACGAGGCCGTCTTTCATGCGGATGACGCGGTCGGCGCGGAAGGCGATGTCGTCGTCGTGGGTGACCATGACGATCGTTTTGCCTTGGGCGTTGAGCTTGTCGAGGAGCTCGAGGACTTCGGTTCCGGTTTTAGAGTCTAGGTTACCGGTCGGTTCGTCGGCGAGGATCATGAGCGGGTCGTTGACTAGGGAGCGGGCGATGGCGACGCGTTGCTGTTGGCCGCCGGATAGCTGGGTGGGGCGGTGGTCGAGGCGTTCGGCGAGTCCGACCAGCTTGGCGAGGTCGATGCAGCGTTGCTCGTGCTCCTTGAGGTCGACGCCTTGGTAGAGCAGGGGAACCTGGATGTTCTCGATAACGGTGAGCTGGGCGATGAGGTTGTAGGACTGGAAGATGAATCCCAGGCGCTTGCCCCGGATGGTGGACAGGGTGTCGTCGTCCATCACGGATACGTCTTCGCCGCCGAGGAAGTATTGGCCTTTGGTTGGGCGGTCGAGACAGCCCAGGATATTGAGCATGGTGGACTTTCCCGAGCCGGAGGGGCCCATGATGGCGACGTAGGAGCCTTCTTCGATGGCGATGTTTACGCCTCGCAGGGCGCGTACTTGTACTTCGCCGACTTGGAATATCTTTTCGATATCCCGGATTTCGATGATGGTCTTGGGTTCTGAGATCATGGAGGCGGGCGGTCTAAGTGTCGGAGCGCGGCTCGGCGTTGGGGCGTTCCTTTCGAGGGCGGTCGGGAGAGCGCTCGCGATTCGGGTTGCGTCGCTCCTGGCTCGGAGGCTCCGCTTCGGCGGGGGGAGCGATTTCGCGCGGTTCGACATCGATGGTTTCGTCTTCGCCTACGATGGCGCCGCCGAGGTCGATGGATCCGTCCATCGGGGGCGAGAGCAGTACGCGATCGCCTTCCTCCAGCCCGGAAACGATCTCGATGTACTTGTTGTTGAAGAGGCCGACCTCGACTTCCTTGGGGCTGGGGCCGCCGATGCCTTTGACGAAGCAGACTTGCTTACCCTTGATGGTGGTCACGCATTGTATGGGTACGGTAATTACGTCCTTGAGGTTGGTGACGACGATTTCCGCCTTGGCGGATACGCCTGGCTTAACGTCGGGGAGTTTGTCCTCGATGACGATTTCGGTGTCGTAGACCTTGAGGTTGGAGTTTCCGAAGGAGCTTTGCTGGTCGGGAAGTATCGCAATTTTGGTGACGCGGCCTTGGAAGCGGCTGTCGGGCATGGAGTCCAGGACGACGAAGGCGACTTGTCCGACCTTGAGTTGATTGACGTGGGATTCGTGGACTTTGACCACGACCTTCATGGCAGAGGTGTCGGGGATGGTGACGATGCTCTGGCGTTGGCGGATTTCGGCTCCTTCTTCGATGATGGACTCGCGGCTGTAGCGGCTGCTAGGCTTGGCGTAGACGATAAGGCCGTCTTGGGGAGCGCGGATGTTGGTGGACTCCATTTGCTCCTGCATCTTCTTGAGCTTCGCTTCGCTGAGGCCGAGCTTGCGTTCGGCTTTTTCGTAGTTGGCTTGGTTCTGCAGGATCTTGCTGTTGCCTTGGGTTTTGACGCGGTTGAGTTCCTCCTTGGCTTCCTCGAGCTTCGACCTGTATTCAGCTTCCAACTTCGCGAGGTCGTAGTCGGAGAGCATCTTCTTGACGCTTTTGGCCTTTTCGAGGCTGAGGGTCTGTTTAGTGACGGCGAGCTTGTCTCGGTCCAGGTTTCCTTTGGTCTCGAAGCCTTCGACGGTTAGCTTCTCCGACCAGTCCAGCTTTTCTTCGGCGAGCTTGAGGGATTCCTCGGCGGTGAAGACTTCGATCTGGGCGTTGCGCATTTCCTGTTCCTTTTCGATTTGCTCGAACTTTTGCAGGTCCATTTCGGCGAACTTGACGGCGAGCTCGGCGGAGCGGATGTCGCTCTCCACCTCGCTGCGGGTGATGGTGACGTCGGTCTTGGATTTAATGACGTCGGCCTTGTCGTCTTCGTAGCGAAGCAGTTGTTCGTTGAGGTCCTTTTCCGCTTCGGCGGTATCGAGTTGTACGATCAGGTCTCCCTTTTTCACGAAGGTCCCTTCTGGGATGATGTAGATGATGCGGGAGGTGCCGTCGACTTGGTTGCGCACGGTGACTTCCTTGACTGCCTGCAGGGAACCGCCTTCGACGATGCTGACGAGGAAGTCGGAGCGGGTGACGGTGTGGTAGTTGAAGGCGTCGCTGCTGGAATCGCCGCTGAACAGGGAGAAGAACAGGAGGGCGACGATGGCGGCGCCGGCGAGGGAGGTGGCGATGGGCCGTTGGCGGTAGCGCTTGGTCACGAACGAGCGGGTTTTCTGAATGAGCTCTTTGATCATGGCAGGTTTGGCTGAGGTTTGTTCCTTGGGCGTGTCGTTCATTTCTTATAGCTCGAAAAGTTGTTCTGGCGTAATGACGCTGCCATCGCTCTGGATCGTTTGGGAGAGCGATGCGGAGCGGTCGGTGGTGGAAAGGCTAACCTTGCTCGCGTCGGTTAACCAGAATCGTTCGGTATCCGTATCGATGATACCGATTTGGATGAGGAGCCCGAGGCGAGCTTCGAGGTAGTCGACGATGGCTCCGGTTTGGGCGTTTTGGGCGGAAATTAGGTTGTCCTGCGCGTCTTCGAGGTCGCGGTAGATGCCTTCGCCAGCTTCGATGGAGAGCTGGGCGCCGAGCACGCTTTTTTCGGCGAGGGCGACTGCGTTGGTTTGGATCTCGTAGTTTTGGCGGAGGCGTTCGAGGTTTTGGAAGCTTTCTTCGATCTGGGTGCGCAGCTGATCGAGGGTGAGGCTGAAGGAGCGGATCTCCGACTCGAAACCGATCAAGGCGCTTCTGTAGTTGTTGCGGCGCGACACGTCCCTGAAGGGCAGGTCGAGCGAGAGGCCTACGTCGCGGCGGACCCGATCGAAGTCGAATTGGTCGTAGCGATTGTCGTCGAGGCTGTCGACCGAGGCGCTGGCGGAAAAGCCGAGGCTCGGCTTGAGCTGGTTGGCGGCGATGATGGTCTTGCGTTTAACGTCTTCAAACTGGTCGATTTCGTTGAGCAGGGGGAGCCGGTATTGGGTGGCGAGCTGGAAGCCTTGGGCGGCTTCGAGCCCGTGCGGGATGAGCCCGCGGTCCTTGAGGGCTTCCATCTCGGAGTCTTGCAGGCGTATCTCGACGGTTTGGGCGAGGCCGAGGCTGATCTTGAAGCGGTCGAGGGAGTTGCGGTAGTTGACGATGGAATTGATATAGCGGTTCCGGGCGGAGAGCTCGGATTGTTCGGCGCGGTTGACGTCGAGGGCCTTGGCGCGGTCGACCGAGCGGGCCTTGAGGTACTCGGTGGACTTGATGCGGGACTGGTAGTTCTTGTATTCGTTGTAGACGGTATCCTTGCGCTGGAGGAGGCGGAAGTAGTCCATGACGATGGATACCATGAACTCGTTCTCGAAGTGGGCGAAGTCGCGGACGGCGTAGATCACGTCCCGCTGGGCTTGGGTGAGGCGTTCGGCGGCGACTTGCTTGCCGGCGCCGCGCAGCAAGGGCTGGGAGATGCTGAAGCTGAGGGCGGAGGAGAGGGATTCGCCGCTGGGGCTGGAGACGAAGCGCAGGATGTCGTTGGCGAGATTGAGGCTCAGGTTTGCTCCGGTGGCGAGGAGCAGGCCGACCCCGACGTCCGTCCCGATGGAGTCGGTTTTGACGCCGTCGGCGCTGACGCTGCGGCGCGCGGAGCTACGGGCGAAAAATTGAGGCCGGAAGGCGTGGCGTTGGCCGGTAAGGTTGAGGGCGGTGAGGTAGAGCCGCTCCTTGGCGCTCTGGTACTGTCGGCTGTTTTGGGTGGCGATGGCGATGCTGTCGGCCAAGCTGAGAGTGAGCTGTCCCTCGGCGCTGCGGTCCGCGAAGATTTCTTCGATGCGGACGTCTTTGGGGTTCCTTCCGGTGTACTCGGTCGCGATGGAGAAGTCGGAAGCTTCGCCGAAGATCTTCTGCTCGACTTGGGAGACGACCTGGTAGGCGGACTTGTCGGCCCGTTTGCGATAGGAGTGGCTTGTGCAACCAGTCCACGAGAGAACAGAGGCCAGGGTCACCCCTGCCACAATCGAACGGCTTACTTTTGAGGGTGAGTCCTTTTCCATGCTAGCAAGCGCAACTCTAGCAGAGGAAACCTTACCGCAGGGTTACCGCAGCCGCTCTTTGGCAGCTGCGAGCGAGCTTTTGCCGACGCGGCGTGCGGGTTCGTTGACAGCCTCGCGTGTTTGCTTTTTGGTGACAGTTCGCTTCGCCCCAACCCTTTCACCCCTAACGGAAGCGAACAACCCCGATTTAGACTATGAGACTTGGTAGATCCTTTTCCTTGCTGATCGCTGCTGCCTTACCCTGCTTGGAGGGATGGGCTGCGGCAGACTTTTCAACGGACGCTCCGGCTGACTGGGCAGTGGCGGACGCCATCGTGGAGGCGGTAGAGCTGCCGCGGATTCCGCAGCGAAGCGTTTCGATCGAGAGCTTTGGGGCGAAGTCGGGGAGCGTGGACGCTCGGCCGGCTATCCTCGCGGCGATCGAAGCCGCGAGCGCTGAAGGTGGAGGTCAGGTGGTGATCCCGCCCGGGGAGTGGCGGTGCCAGGGGCCGATCCATCTGCGAAGCCGGATCGAGCTACATATCTCGGAAGGGGCGACGTTGCTCTTTTCCGGCGAGGCGGCGAACTATTTGCCGGTGGTGAAAACGCGTTGGGAAGGAACGGAGCTCTATACTTATTCGCCGTTGATATACGCGCGGGACGTAGAGGATGTAGCGATTACGGGGACGGGAACGATCGATGGGAATGCGGAGAGCGAGTTCCTTGCTTGGTATACGAAAGCGGAAGCTGATGTCCATCGGCTACGGAAGATGGGCTTCGAAGGGGCTCCTGTGGAGGAGCGGCAATTTGGGGCGGGAACGTTCTTGCGTCCTCCAACGGTGCAGGTCTTTGGCGGCGAGCGTGTTTTTCTTTCTGGATACAAGGTGGTGAATTCGCCGTTTTGGGTGAATCACTTGGTTTACGTGAAGCACGCCACGGTGCGAAACTTGCGAATCGATAGCCACTTTCCGAACAACGATGGTATCGACGTGGAGTCGAGCTCGCTGGTCTTAGTGGAGGGCAACGTTTTTCGTACCGGGGACGATTCCGTGGTGATCAAGTCCGGTCGGGATCTGGATGGGCGCACGATTGGTATCCCCAGCACTCACATCGTGGTGCGCAACAACGATCTCGGAGGAGAGGACGGGATCGGGCTAGGCAGCGAAATGTCGGGTGGCATTAGCCATGTGTATTTCACGGATAACGTTTTGCGCAGCGGCATGTCCGCCTTTCGTTTCAAGTCGAATCTAGACCGAGGCGGCTTGGTGGAAAAGATCCGCTTGCGCAATTTCGAGGTCGGTTCCTTCGACACGCTTTTTTGGTTTCAGTTGAACTATCCGAGCAAGCTGGGAGGCAATTTCCCTGCGACTTACCGGGATATCGTTTTCGAGGATATGACGGTTGAGAAGGTAAAGGTGGTCTTCGAGGCTCATGCTCCGCAGGCTTCGCCGTTGCGAGAGGTGCTGTTTAAGAACATTCGTATCGAGAGCGTGGATACTCCTTTTATCGTGGAGAACGCGGTCGGCCTAGAGTTTGAAAACGTGCAGCTGGGCTCGCAGGTTATCGAGGGTACGCTCAGTTGGCGGGAGCGTTAGGTACGAAAAAGGGATGCCGGATGGCATCCCTTTTTGTGGATTGGAAATTGCGAGCTTTGTCGCTGGGGCGCGGATTGCGCTATTGGAGCAGCTTGCTGACTTCGAGTCCGGCGAGGATGAAGGGGCCAACTCCGTGGGGGCCGTTGTCGACGATCTCTTCGGTCATGTAGTAATGGAAGCTGCCGTCGCGGCCGAAGCCGAGTCCGGCTACCTTGCAGACGTCTTTTAGGCTGAGGGAACCGTCGGCGTGGAAGGTGATGAATTCGTCGATGATCCCTTGGTAGCCTTTGAGGACGGCGTCTTTGTATTTGTCGGACAAATACCCTTCGTTGATGGCCTTTGCCATGAAGTAGACGAACATGGAGCTGGCGGAGGACTCGGTATAGTTGGCGGGATGTTCCGGCTTATTGAGGACTTGGTACCAGGTTCCGGTCTCTGGGTCTTGGACGCCGAGGAGGGAATCGGCGACTTCTTCTATGAGCTTGACCATGGTTTTGCGCAGGTCCTTCTGGGATTCCGGAATGAAGTCCATGACGTCGACGAGGGCCATGCTGTACCAGCCGTAGCCGCGTCCCCAGAATTCTTCGGAGAGGCCGTTGGACGGATTGGCCCAGGACTGGGCTTTGGACTCGTCCCATCCGTGGTAGTAGAGGCCAGTCTTTGAGTCGCGCATGTGCTTGCGGGCGATTTCGAATTCGTGCACGGCGGTTTTCGTTTCCGCGCCGTTTTCGAAGAGCTGGCTGTAGTGGGCGAGGAAGGGCATGCCCATGTAGACCCCGTCGAGCCATAGCTGGCTGGGGTAGATTTGCTTGTGCCAGAAGGCGCCTTCCGAGGTGCGCGGATGATCTTCGAGCTGGGCGCGGAGGTGGTCGGAGGCGATCTTGTACTTTTGCTCCCCGGTGCGTTCCCAGAGGCGGAGCAGGTACTTGCCGGAGTTCACCATGTCGATGTTGTAGCTGCTCTTCTTGTAGCCGGTGATGGTTCCGTCGTCTTCGATGAAGGAGGCCATGACCTTGTCCGCGTAGCTGCGCAGGTCGGCCCGTTGGGCGGCGGCGGCGGTGTCGTCGATGGCTTGCATGAGCAGGCCGGTGGTGTAGGTCCAGTTGGCGGCGCGTTCGCGGTCTGGATCGAAGTTGTCGAGGGCGAGGCCGTAGCCGAGGCGTTTCATTTCCGACTCGGACATTTGCAGGCTGTAGGCGAGGGCTCGTTCGGCGGTGAGGGCGCCTTGCTTGTTGGCGAGGTCGAGCGTAGTGACAACTTCCTTACGAACGGGGATGGTGAGCTTTTCCATTTGGCGGTCGAGGAAGGCGATAAAGTCCGCTTTGCTCTTGATGCCGTTGGGTTCCTTTTCCCAGGTGGAGCAGAAATAGTAGTCGTAGCCGGTGTTGCCGGTTTCGACTACGGCGACGTAGTTCGCCTCGTCCTGGGTGACTGCTTCGAGGCTGCCTTTGCGGAAGAAGACGGCCATGCCGAGGTGGTCGTCGTTGAGGCTTTGCTTGCCCCAGCTGGCGATGTAGGTCCAGGCCCCGAAGTTGGAGATGTCGCGGTTGCCTTCGATGAGCTCGGTATTGGGGTGCTTGACGAGTCCGATGGCGATGGGGCCCGGGACTTCGCTGTATTCAAGATCCACATGCACGAGGTGGCTGCCCGCTTTCATGGAGAGGGTGGCGTCGAGGTCGACCTTCTTGTCGGCGATTTCCCAACCCTTGTACTTGATAGTGAATGACGATTGGAGGTGGCCGTTTTCCTTGATGCTGGCGTCCCAGCCGTCGACTTCGGAGACGATGTCCACGCCTTTTCCGTTCCAGTGGCCGTAGCCGCCGGTGCCGAGGGACTTGCCGACCTTGAGGGTGTCCATGCCCCAGTCGGCCAGGTGGTGGTAGGACTCGAAACCGTCCTGGCCGATCTTGTGCAAGGCGAGCTCGTGCTGGGTCTTGCTGAAGATGTCGAAGCCGTTGCGCTTATCGAGGTAGATGCGGTAGGCGACTTTGTCGGACTCGATGCCGAGGCCTTCGTAGCGAATGTAGAGGGAGTGGTCCTTGTGTTGGGCGGGAGGGGTGAGGCTTTGCACGTTTTCGAAGCCGGTGCCGCCTTCGTAGACTTGGCCGACCCACTTGCCGCCTACCGCCCGGGAAATTTCGGCTTGGGTACGCTTGGGGAAGGCATTGGCGTTCGCCACGGCGGGAGCGACCAGGATTTCGATGTCGCGGCTTTGGCCGGGGGCGAAGTCGAGACCCACGAGGAAGCGGTCGTAGTCGCCGTCGCCGTCGTCGTCGACGGATTGGCTGGGAAGGGAGAGCTCTCCCTCCATGGCTACGAGCTGTCGGGCCCGTTCGTCCTGCTTGCGCAGGCCGAGGTCGAAGAGGTCGAAGGAGATGACTTCGTCCAGGCGCTGGTAGTCGCTGGGGTTGGTCAACTGCACGCTGGCGATCGCTTCGTTGGAGGAAAGGGCGGCCGTCGCAAGAGTCGGCGCCATGAGGCAAGCCAATGAAATGGCCTTACACGTGTTAGGTTTCATGCTGTATTTTTAGGGTTCTGCTTTTTGGAAGTGGGGAGGGGGAACGCGGGAAAGGGGCTCAGCGAGTGTGCGTCTAGTGCGTCACGGGGTGATCTGAGTCGAAATGCTTTCTGTTTTCAATCGTTTTAGCGGACAAAATTTTTAGTTCCCAGTCGAAATGGGGCGAGGAGGGCGAGCCTGTTCGGAGTCACTGAGCAACTGAGAGTTACACCGGGCAAGCAGGTGCGTTCGGCGCCTCGCGCTCCTTGCCGCTCCGTGCGACCACGCAGAATCTTCTTGTCGGATGTGTGTAAAACAGTTTTATGAAAAGTATAACAGTAACAAAATGAGGCTCGAGTTCTGAAAGCGCGAAAGCGTGGAGGGGCGCGGCTTCTATTGTTTTTCCACTACCCAAAATCCCCAGGCGTTCCCTTTTTTTTGTAGCTGCGAGTTTGTATTTCCAGCGATCGAGGGAGGCTTGTTGAACCCCGAACAAGTTCATTCGTTATGAAACCAGACTACACCCAAGATCGTTCCCAGCGGCTGCAGCGCTACAGCGTTGCCCTTTCGGCGTTCTGCTTCGGCGGCGCGCTTTCCCTTTCCCACGCTCAAGAGAGCGAGGAGGAGGTATTTACGCTTTCGCCCTTCGAAGTGACAGCTGACAGCGACCAGGGCTACCGGGCGACCAGCACGCTAGCGGGCAGTCGCCTCAACACTTCGCTCAAGGACACGGGGGCGGCGATTTCGGTTCTGACGGCGGAATTCATCGAGGACATCGGTGCCACGAGCATGAAGGACGTGATCCTCTACTCGAACAATTCCGTGCCCGACTACGGGGATGCTGCTCCGAACTTCAACGGCAATCCCATGATCGGCAATGAGGAGTGGCAATTGCGGATCCGCGGTCTGCCGGCGAGCTACGCCCGCAACTACTTCGACTGGGAAACCTCATCGGACTTCTATAACGTGGAGCGCGTGGACCAGTCCCGCGGCCCAAACTCGATCCTATTCGGCTTCGGGTCGGCGGGCGGTATCGTCAATACAACTACGAAGTCGGCTTCCTTCGGCGATTTGAAGGACGAAGTCAGCTTTTCGGTAGGCAGCTGGGATCGCTTGCGCGGTACGGTGGACTTGAACCGTGTGCTGGTGGAGGACGTCTTTGCCATCCGCCTGAATGCGATGACGGAGGACAGCGAAGGTTGGCGTAACTTCGAGAGCTACGAAGCGGATCGCCTGCACTTGGCGGCCCGTTGGAAACCAAGTGAGAAGTCGATGTTGAAAGCGGAGTTCGAGACCGGTAAGGTGGAAGACAACGTGGCCCGGCCTTGGCTAGTGATTGACCAGGCATGGGCTTGGCGCGAAGCGGGACGCCCCACTTACGACGGGGCTCAATGGGACTGGCCGGTGAGCGATTCGATCCGCCAGACTTGGAGCGAGCACCTCGTCTACGTCGAGAACTCGGGCGAACTGATGAACTGGCAAAGCATGCCGTTCACCTATCTGGCGAACCAAAGCTGGGGCCACCTCGAGATGACGGAGGAGAACTTGCAGCTCTTTCCCTTCGAGACGAACCCTGGCGGTCCTGGTGCCCAGCGTTTCACGGATTATGATACTTATACGGTCAACTACGAATTGCAGGCTTCCGACGATCTGTATTTGGATTTATCATACAATCACCAAAATAGCGAGTTTCTCGGCTACGATCCAAATGGCGGAAACCTTTCCCGTTACGGCTACATGGGCGACGCCACAAATATCTGGGGCGATGCCAGCAACTGGCTGCCGACTTGGGACGCCAATCCTTACGCAGGGCAGCTTTACATCGAGAATAACTGGACACGCCGAACCAATACCACGGACATCGACAATCTGCGGGCTACGGCTGCCTACAGTTTCGAGACCGGTGAGTTCGCGAACCACCGTTTCGCGGTGATGGCCCAACGCTCTTGGCGCGAGTATTTGAATCGTGAGGACGCGGAAGTGTTCGAAGGCGCGCCTTTTGCGGTCGATTGGGACGAAGCGAGCGGCTACGCGGAGTTCGACTCCAATCGCGTTTTCCGTCGCTACTATTTCGAGGAAGGAAACTCCAGAGATATCCGTGCCTCGAGCTGGCAAACGCCGATCGTAGGGATGGTTGATCCCGTTTCCGGCGCGAGCTTGACCTCGGGATGGGCGCCGAACCAAGAGATCAACAATTCCGACCAAACGCAGGACACCTTGCTGGCTGCCTTGCAGAGCTATTTCTTCGAGGGGGATCTTGTTACGACATTCGGATTCCGTAGCGACTCGCTCGACTATACGAGCTTCGGTTCGACTCGTGACAGCGGCGGTAGGTATATCCTTGATACGGCGAACGTAACAAAGGAGAGCTTCAGCGCCGACACCTCGACGATCGGCGCCGTCTATCACTTGACCGATAAGGTTTCGATCTATGCCAATAAGTCCAACACGCGTCAGCTTCCATCGGTGAACCAGAGGATTATCGGCGGAGGGCTGCCTCCTATGCCGGAAGGATCCGGCACCGACATCGGACTGAAATTCGACCTGATGGAGGGGAAGCTGTATGCGAACTTCAACTACTATGAAACGGACTACGAGAATACCTCGGAGTGGGGAAATATCCAGGCGGACGTTACGAATCGCAACAACACCTTCCTTCGGGCCTTTTTTAATTCCGACTTGATCACGGCTGCGGAGCGCGACGCGCGTATCCTCGATGCGAATGCCTATCTCGAAGACCGCTTCTCCAAGGGGTGGGAGTTGGAGGTCATCGCCAATCCCACCGATAACTGGCGGGTTTCGTTCAACTTCTCCAAGACGGACGTCGTGAAGGACAATATCATGTCCGAAGTCGATGCCTGGGCGGCCGAGAACACGGCCTATTGGCTCGAGGTGGCGGGCGCCGACTACAATTTTGGCGGCGGGGACTGGGATACGCTCGGCAACCATATCGGTTGGATGATGGACGGTATCGACGAGGCGACCTCCTTCAACGGCCAGCCGGCTCGGGGAGAGCGCGGCTACGGCACGAGCTTGTACACGAACTACAAGTTTAGCGAGGGCGGCTTGAAGGGACTTTATGTCGGCGGTGGCGCTCGCTATCAGGATACGAACGTGATCGGCATGGTCGGCGGGGAGTTGATTGAAGGGGAAAACCTTTTCCTAACGGACTTTTCGGCTGGATACGAGTTCACTCGCGATCTTTTCGGGAAGCCAACGGATATCGAGATTCAGCTCAATGTATCCAATCTTCTAGACGAAGATCAGCACCAAGTTTACACGGTTGCCTGGTGGGATTCCAGTCGCCCCGAGCGCGTCGGTTTGCAGGAGCCACGCAAGGTGATGCTCACGACCCGCTTCTCCTTCTAGCTCGTTTTCAGGCAGGCAAATCCATTGACGGGGCGACAGCTGCGAGAGAGCATGCCGTCCCCATAGGCCCACTACGCACCGATACACAAGATGTCAGAACTTAGCGATAATCCGGAACCCACCTTCGTCCCAGCGGCGACGCGCGTAAAGGGGGAGGGCGAGGACCGGGTGACCAAGGCCGAGGACAAGGTCAAGTTTAGCGAAAAGTCCGCCTTGGGCTTGGGATACTTTTCCCAGTTCTTCGGCAATATTGCGGTGAACAGCTTCGCGGTACCGGTCTATCAGATGACCTTGGCCTTGAATCCCGTATTGTTGGGAGTGGCCCTTTCAGTGCCGCGCCTATGGGATGCGTTTACCGATCCCTTGATGGGCTTCGTGTCGGACAATTTGCATACCCGCTGGGGACGTCGCCGCCCCTTGATCGTGATCGGAGCGGTTCTGCAAGGCTTGGCCTTCGGCTTGATCTGGATGGTGCCGGGCGGTTTGAGCGAGAGTTGGATGGTCGGCTACCTGATCACTACGCTCATCATCTACTACACTTGCTACACGGTCTTCTCGGTTCCGCTGACGGCGTTGACCTTGGAGATGACCCCCGACTACAAGGAGCGCACGAGGGTGATGGCGTTTTGCGGCTTCTTCAGCAAGGTGGGCGAGGCTGGCTACCAGTGGTTGTTTTTCCTGGCGTCCCTGCCGTTCTTCATAACCGCCGCGAAATGGTGGGGGTCGTCGGAAGAGGAGCTTTTCGGCATTCGCGCCGTGGGCTGGCTGGTGGGGATCGTGATCCTGGCCGGTTTCGGCATGATACCCGGATTCTTCGTGAAGGAACGCTACTACGCGAAGGTTACCAGCAAGCAGAACAAGGTGAAGTTTTGGGTCTCGGTGAAGCATTCCCTGCGCAACCGAGCGTTTGTAGTGCTGATCTCGCTCACGGCTCTCCAGATAGTGGCAGGCATGTTCGCTTCCAGCACGGACTATTACCTGATCGTTTACTACATGTTCGACGGCGATATCGCGGAAGGTTCTAAATGGAAGGGTATCCTCTCTACTGGATACGCGGTAGTGGGAATGCTTTCCTTGTATCCGGTCAATTGGCTGGCCAACAAGTTCGGCAAGCGTACCGCGCTCGCAATTATCTTCGGCATGGTATTCGTGGGCTCGATTGGCAAGTGGGTGCTCTACACGCCCGGCAATCCTTGGAAGATCTTGATCGACCCGATCTTCTGCGGCCCGATCTGGATCGCCATTACGGTGCTGCTGCCGTCGATGGTGGCGGACGTTTGCGATGACGACGAATTGCGGCACGGGCAGCGCCGCGAAGGAATGTTTAGTTGCGTGTATCTTTGGGTGCAAAAGGTGGGCTACTCCGCCTCTATCCTCGGTATGGGCTTGGCTCTGCAGATCTCCGGGTTCAACGCGGAGCTCGGCGGCGAGCAGAGCGATGAGAGCATCCTGACGCTGCGGCTGTTCCTGTCGATCTCGACGGCGGTATGGGCCTTGCTCGCGATGGTGGTCCTCGTATTTTATCCCTTAACCAGACAGAAGGCCTACGACATTCGAGACGCCCTCGAAGAGCGACGCGGCGCTGTATAAGCTGAGATGAAGAAATCGGAAAAAGGTAGTTCGAAGGCGGATACGCCAGCAAAGAAGGTCACCATCTACGACCTCGCTAAGCATACAGGCTTTTCACCAGGCACGGTGAGTCGCGTGTTGAACAACCGTGACCGCGTGAAGCCTGAGACCCGCGACGCTATCCTCAAGGCAGCGAAGGAGCTGGACTTGAAGCCGCAGGTTTCGGTGCGCTCGCGCCAAGTGGCGATCTTGAGCGATCCGAAGTTCACGGACCGGGTGGAAGGTTACGCGGCAACCCTGACGGCGCACCTTTCGTTCGCGTTCTCCAAGCGGAAGATCGGCGTCGTGTTGCCGACGGATCCTTTCGAGGAGTTGCCCGGATTGTTCCTCGATGGGATCGTGGCGGTGACCTACGATACGAAGCTGCTCGAATTTCTCAAAAGCATCGAGAAGCGCTTGCCTGTCGTCTACATGGATAAGTTTGAGGTAACGGATAAGCAGTACCGAGTCTATTCGGACCACTACAATTCCGGCTACTTGGCGGCGAAGCATTTCATCGATTGCGGCAAGAAGCGACTCGCTTGCTTCGGCGGCGAAGGGCCGGGGTTTGCAGAACGCTTGAAAGGCTACCGAGCGGCGATCGAGGAGGCCGGGCTCGAGGTGGACGAGCGCTTGTTCGTGCCGGCAAGCTCTGGAAACGATCCTGCCGTGGTGACGCGCCTCGTGCGAAGCGGGGTGGATTGTATTTACGTTCCGGGTACGAGCTTACAAGCGATGGAGTGTATCCATTTGCTTAGCTACGTGATGGGGCTGCGCGTCCCGGAAGACATTTCGATTATCGGTGGCGAGAACGAGGGGATTTCGGAACTAATCATTCCGCCGCTAACGGCTATCGAAGAACCGCTCCGCGATATGGCGGAGGCTGCTGTAACTATGTTGGATCGACTTACTCTGGGTGAGACTGTCGATACGCATTCAGTCAAAATGCCAGTCCGCTTGATCGAGCGCAATTCCGTGTGACGGGATCTCGAGGGCGGCTGCTGCTTTTTACAATACTATGAGACGTAACAGTCAAAATTTAGAGAGCGGTTGGCTCTTTAGGAGAATGGACTGCTCGGATGACTGGGAGCCAGTCTATCTGCCGCATAGCCCTTTCGTATCCGATCTCGATGGCCAGAAGCGCTGGCATGGGCTCTGCGAGTACCAGCGTAAGGTAAAAGTCGATACGCCGGAGTCTAGGTGTCGGTACAAGCTCTACTTCGGCGCTGCGATGCATACGGCTCGGGTCCTTCTGGACGGGCAGGAAGTGGGGAGCCATTCTGGCGGCTACCTGCCTTTCGAGATCGACGTAACCGCTCAGCTAGTGGATGGAGAGGAGCATGTCTTGCAAGTGATCTTGGATAATCGCGACAACGAGGAGGTCCCGCCCGGGAAGCCGATCGGGGAACTCGATTTTTGCTATTACGGCGGCTTGTATCGCAAGGTCGAGCTACGGACCTGCGCGGACCTGTACGTTACCGATGCGGTAGCTGCGAACGCGGTCGCGAGCGGCGGGATTTTCGTGCGGACATTGGCTGCGAGCGAAGAGGCGGCCACTTTGGCGGTCGGCGTGCATATCGGTAATGAGAGCGCGGAAAGCAGGGAGTTTGATTTGGCCTACCGGATTATCGAGGAGAACGGACTCGTGGTGGCGGAGGGACGCCGCTCTGGACTTTCGGTTGAAGCCGCAGCGACGCGTTCCGAAGAGTTTGATATTGGCCTTGAATCACCGAAGCTCTGGAGCATCGAACTCCCGCAATTGCATTGGATCGAGGTCGATGTGCTAGAGGGTGGTGAGTTGCGCGACAGGACGCGGGAACGTTTTGGGGTACGTTGGATCGAGGTGTCGCGCAGCGGCGGCTTGACAGTGAATGGAAGCCGAGTTCGCCCACGTGGGGTGAATCGGCACCAGGATTATCCAAGAATCGGATACGCGTTGTCGGATGCGGCGCAGTACCGCGATGCGAAGCGGATCAAGGAGTCGGGTTTCGACTACGTGCGCTTGTCGCACTATCCGCAGTCGCCGGCGTTTTTGGACGCGTGCGATGAGCTTGGGATATTGGTGATGAACTGTATTCCCGGTTGGCAGTATTTGGGGGGCGAGGCGTTTCGCGCCGCCTGCTATCGCAATGCTCGTGAGCTGATCCGCCGCGATCGCAATCATCCTTGCGTGGTGTTTTGGGAGTTGTCGCTCAACGAGACGGCTATGGATGATGAGTTTATGGATACGCTTCAGGCTATTGGACATGAAGAGTATCCGGGGGACCAGATGTTTGTGTGTGGGTGGCTGGATCGCTTTGACGTGTATATCCACTCCAGGCAGCATGGGCAGATCCACAGTTGGGAGAATGGCGATAAAGCTTTGGTGATTGCCGAGTACGGTGACTGGGAATTCTATGCTGCGAACGAAGGCTTCGACCAGAAAACCGGTTCTGGTTTGCTGGAGGAGTCGAGCAATAGTCGGGCGTTTCGTGGGGCAGGTGAGCAACGTCTGCGTCAGCAAGCCCGCAATCATATCGTGGCCTTGAACGACACCTTGAGCTCTCCGGCGGTGACGGATGGTTTGTGGTCCATGTACGATTACCCGCGTGGGTATCATCCGACTCGTGCGGCTTGCGGAGTGATGGACGTGCACCGCTTGCCGAAGTATTCCTACTTCTTCTACCGCAGCCAACGTGGCTTTGCGGAAGGTGGTGGTTCCGCATGGGATGGGGGACCGATGGTGTATATCGCTTCTCGTTGGGTGGAGGATTCGATTTTGGATGTGCTAGTGTTCAGCAATTGCGAAGCAGTATCGCTGACGCTGAATGGCAGGAGTCTAGGCACGCAGCGATTGGCGGCGGTAGGCGGCGAGCAGCAGCTTCCCAGCAAGCCCTTTGTTTTTTCGATCCCAGCTTTCGAAGCGGGTACTCTGGAGGCGGTCGGTTCGCTGGGAGGCGAGGTCCTAGCGCGACATTCGGTCTCAACGCCAAAGGAACCTGCATCGCTCGTCTTGAACGTGGACGACTGTGGCGTGAGTGGAAGTTTGGATACGACGGACGTACTCTTTGCCCACGCTCGCGTCATCGATGCGAGGGGGACTTTGTGTAAGCTGTCTTCGCCAAGGATCCGCTTTGCCGTTTCGGACGGCGCTGAAATTGTTGGCCCTTTGGATGTGTCGGCTGAATCTGGAATCGCGTCCGTGGTCGTTCGTCGTCCGGCTGGCTGCGATTCGTTTCAGGTACGGGCGGAGAGCGAGGGTTTGGTCGAGGCGTCAGTGGAATACAAGGTAGCGGAAGCCGATCCAGTCGTTACCAGTCAGGAAAACGAGAAGGAGTTGAAAGTATGAAAGTTAGAAACGTTTTGTCGTTGGGAATCGCCTTTGCGGCAGGCTTCCTTTGTGCGGATGCGGAGGTTTTCTATTTTGGGAACGATCTTTCCTACGTGAACCAGATGGAGGACTGCGGTGCGGTGTTCCGTGAGGGCGACGCAGTGGTGGATCCCTTTGTAAACATGGCGGAGCATGGAACGAATCTGGTGCGAGTACGCTTGTGGAACGATCCGTACTGGCAGGAAGACATCCCGCGCGCGACTGAGGCGGTGAAAGCCCAGTACAGCAATTTGGAGGACGTGAC
Organism: Pelagicoccus sp. SDUM812005; assembly: GCF_031127875.1. Taxonomy (GTDB): domain Bacteria; phylum Verrucomicrobiota; class Verrucomicrobiia; order Opitutales; family Opitutaceae; genus Pelagicoccus. The sequence continues at coordinate 207,382 of NZ_JARXIA010000001.1, forward strand.
CAAAACGATACGCCGTTCCAAGGAAGCTGGCATGGCAGTCGCTCTCGATTTCCATTTTTCCGACTTTTGGGCGGATCCCGGTAGGCAGGTGATTCCTCGGGATTGGGGCGACGTGGCGGCGGACGACGATGCCTTGGCGCAACGACTTTATGAATACGTGGTCGCGGTTTTGGACGGCCTCGATGCGGACGGACTGATGCCGGAAATCGTGACCTTGGGGAACGAGTCGAATTCCGGGATCCTCTTGCAGGATGAGTTGCATGTGCACCGCAAGCCCAACGGGTTTATGGAGATAGAAGGCGGAGGGACCTGGCGCGATTCGGACGAGCGTTTGTCTAAGCTTTGGAATGCGGGGATCCGCGCCGTGCGGGAGTGCGGCCAGCGCTCTGATATCGATCCGAAAATAGCGCTGCATGTGGCGGATCCGAATGCGATGCTGTCCTTCTTTGATCGCATGACGCGGATTGGGATCACTGATTTCGATTTAGCGGGCATCTCCTATTATTATGCCTGGCACAAGGGATCGATCCGGGAAATGGGCGACATCCTTCGCGCCTTTAAAGCTAAGTATCCACAATATGGATCCATCGTTCTGGAAACGGGGTACCCGTGGGATACAGCCAACATCGATGGGCTGGCGAACATCATTTCCGATCCCGATCCGCAGTACCTACCCTTGAGCCCGGAAATGCAGCGTCGCTACTACGTGGATCTGACCCAAGAGGTCATCGACGCTGGAGGAGTTGGAGTGGTGGTTTGGGAACCGCTCTGGGTTTCCACGCCGTGCCGCACTCCGTGGGGCACGGGGTCCTCGCACGAGCACGTGGCTTATTACGACCACCGCGACAATAACAACCTGCACGCGGGAGGCACGTGGATGGAGGCCGACTATACTGGCCTTCGCGTCGCGCGGCCTGTGGCGGTCTCCAACTTTAGCGGAGCGCAGGAGGGCCGGGTCGAAGTGGCATTTGGCGTGAGTCCCGGCAGCGAATACCAGATCGAGCGCTCGGACGATTTGCGCGACTGGAAGGCCTCAGGCAGTCTGCGGCCGCAGAGCGAAGGCGAAGCGATTTTCACCATCGAGCTCGACGAGAAAGGGAGCAGCTTTGCTCGCGTCTGGAAGCTAGGGGAGTGAGGCTGTCTAGCGTCGCCTTAGGCGGAAGTCGTAGCGCTGAGCTTGAACCGGTGCTGCGGTGGCCGCGTGGCGGGACGGCAATCGACCTTCGGGAAGTCGAACGTAAAACGAAACCAACACGTGTTAGGGCTTGACTTTGCCGGGTCGAACGATGGATGGTTTTAAACCATGAGCTCTACCTACCCCGCTGGAGAAAAGGATTGTCGCTTCGATTGCGTATCGCTGGGCGAAGTGATGTTGAGATTTGATCCCGGCTGCGAACGCATTCGTGAAACGGAAAACTTTCACGTGTGGGAAGGGGGCGGCGAGTACAATGTGAGTCGCAGCCTGAGTCGGTGCTTCGGTATGAAGACGACCGTGGTTACGGCCTTGGTGGACAACGAGATCGGCCGCCTGCTGGAGCGGTTGATCGAGAAGGGGCGGGTCGACACGAGCTTCATCCGCTGGATTCCATTCGACGGGACGGGCATGAAGGCTCGCAACGGTTTGAACTTCACGGAACGCGGTTTCGGTCTGCGGGGGGCGATCGGCGTCTCGGATCGCGGGCACACGGCGGCCGCTTCGATGCAGGCCGGCGATGTCGATTGGAAGGAATTGTTTGAGCGGCAAGGGGCGCGTTGGCTGCACGTAGGCGGCATTTTTGCGGCTTTGGGGCCGGGCACTGCGGAGCTGACCTTGGAAGCATGTCGCGCGGCGAAGGCGGCGGGCGCGGTGGTGAGCTGCGACTTGAACTACCGGAGTTCGCTGTGGGAGCGGGACGGCTTCGATGCGGCCAAGGTGCAGGAGACCTTGCGGGCGGTGGTGGCCCATACCGATTACCTGCTCGGGAGCCAATTCGATTACGAGAAGTGCTTGGGCTTGGCTTTCACCGAGCGAGCGGAAGGAAGCCCTTTGAGCGACGAAGCGCTTTTTCGGGCCAGTTCTCCGTTGGTGGCGGAGCGCTTTCCGAATCTGCGGGCCCTGGTGATGACCTTGCGCAAGGTGAGGAGCGCCAGCGTGAACGACTGGGCAGCCATTGGTTTGCAGGATGGCCGTTTCGTTTACAGCCGGGAATTCCAGCATTTGGAGATCCTCGATCGAGTCGGGGGCGGTGACGGCTTTGCCAGCGGCTTGATCTATGGCCTGATGCGCTATGGGGAGCTTTCGACGGCCTTGGACTATGGCATCGCTCACGGGGCCCTTTCCATGACGACGCCCGGCGACACCTCGATCGCTACTTTGCGGGAAGTGGAAAGCCTGCTGTCGAGCGTGCCTGACGTTGAAGGTGCAGCCTTGCGGACCGCTGGGTAGGTGCGGAGCGGGAGCCTGCTAGAGATTGCGGTCGGGGTCGCAGTTTAGGTTGGCAAACTCGTGTTGGATCGTTTGATTGTACGGCTTCACCCGAGGCTTAACCCCTGCACCCCGAATGAATAGAAGAAACTTCGTCAAGACCTCCCTCTATGCGAGCAGCTTGCTCAGCTTCCCCTCGATCACGTCCTTGTCGGCCAAGCCGGGCAAGGCCGCCAAACTCAACGTCGCCTACATCGGCGTGGGAGGGCACGGGGTACATGCGGCCCAAGGAAACCGTTCGGAGAACACCGTCGCCTTTTGCGATGTCGATGATCGTCGGGCAGCGGAGACGTATTCAATGTTTCCTGACGTGCCGCGCTTTCGGGACTTTCGGGTGATGTTCGACCGGCTTGGCAAGGGAATCGATGCGGTGGGCATTACGACGCCGGACCATACCCATTTTCCTATTGCCATGGAGGCGATGCAGCGTGGCTACCATGTTTATTTGGAGAAGCCGATGGCTCATACGATCGAGGAAATCCGCACCCTGCGAGCGGCCGCTAAGAAGTACAAGGTGACCACCCAGCTGGGAGTGCACGGCCACAGCTTCGCGGGACTGCGCGTGCTCAAGGAGTGGCTGGACGCGGGAGTCGTGGGCGAGGTTACGGAGGTCCATCTGTGGACGAACCGACCTAAGGAGCGCGATTTCCATACCTACGAAGCGGATGCTCCGGAGGAGCCGATTCCGGATGGAGTGGATTGGGATCTGTGGCTCGGGCCGGCCCGCTACCGTCCCTTCAATAATATCTACCTGCCTTTGAGTTGGCGAGGCTGGTGGGACTTCGGCAATGGTCCCTTGGGCGATATCGGAGCCCACATGTGGGACGTGCTGGAATTTTGTTTCGAGCTAGGGGCCCCGCAGACGGTTTCGGGGATCAATCCGCGTATGTCGGAAGTGGGTACGCCGCGTTGGTGCAAGGTCGATTACCGCTATGGAGCGAAGGGCGGCCGCAAGCCGATAAGGGTGCAGTGGTATAGTGGCGTAAAGGATGGGCAGCCGCATTTGCCTGAGAACCTTCGGTTTTGGCCGGAAGGCGATCCCTTGAAGGAGAGCGCCGGTATGTATTTTGTGGGTACGGAAGGGGCCTTGTACTTTCCAGACATGCGAGCCAAGTCTGCCCCCTTGGTTTTGCCGGAGGCGCGTTGGAAGGACTTTCGCAAGAACCTGCCGCCGAAGAGCCTGCCGCGCATCAAGGGCAGCCACTACAACGAGTTTTTCAATGCGATCAAGGAAGGTCGCCGCGCCAATGCCGACTTCGAGTACGGGGCGGCCTTGAACGAAGGGGTCTTGCTGGGGAATCTCGCCTTGAGAACGGGCAAGACTATCCAGTGGGACAACGAGAACATGCGGGCCATCGGGGTGCCGGAAGCCGATCGGTACATCCGTTCGCCGGAGCCGCGCGAAGGTTGGAAGTATACGTTGTAGGAGCTTGCGGCGTGTGAGGGCGCGCTGGTCACGCGATTGCAAGAAAGGATTGATTATTGAACCGTCGATGAGAGCGTCTTCTCAGAGTTGAGGCCCGTTTTGCAGTCCGCTTGTGTCGCGCGCGTGAAATTTGGATACATTGCTCGTAGCCCAAGCATCTTCGTTGTAGTCGCCGGATATGTGAAGGTCGCTGACGCGGGCTCCTTGTACGTCGTCGAGTAGGATTGCGGGCCGGGCGTCGTAGCTGATGGCCCGGAACTCCACACCGCGCAGCTGCAGGTTTTTGACGTGGCGGGCGAACATGCCCCAAGCGGGCATCGTTCCGAAATTGTAGGGGTCCGGGTAGTCGCGCTCGAACTCGGGAACGATGCGTTGAGCCTGTGCGGCGGTGCCTCCGCCGCGGTAGTGAAATTGCAGGTTTGATAGGACTAGGTCTTCGATGGGGTGGCCTTCGAGGCCGGCCATGATGATTCCGTGTTCGGGAGCGACGTTCCAGGCGGTGACGTTGTCGATGAGGATTCTGGAGACGGTGCCGGGGCCGGTGGCGTCGGGGTTGCGCAGGCGGGCTCCGAGGCGGATGAAGATGGGCGCGTTTTGCACGTCGCGCATGGTGATATTGGATACGGTGATATCTTCCAGTACGCCACCGTCTACTTGCTCGAAGGCGAGGCCGCGGCAGTGGTCGAAGGTCGTATTCGAAATTGTGATATTGCGGAAGCCGCCGCCCGCTTCGGTGCCGAGCTTGATGCGGCCGTGCGGGCCGCCTCGCGTTTTCCAGGTGCGTTTGCGGGTGCCGTCGTAGAGGGTGCCCTCGTCGTAGCCGCTGACGGCGCAATTGGTTATGGTGACGTTTTCGGTGGTGCGTGGCCGGCCGAGCGCGTGCGAGGACTTGAGGCAGATGGCGTCGTCCCAAGGCGAGTTGACGGAAGTGTTGGAGATCCGGACATTTTGGCAGGCGTCGATGTCGATGCCGTCGCGGTTGGTGTCGATGAGCAGGTTGTCGATAGTGAGGTTGTCGACCTCGGTGGTGATGATGGCGAAGTGTCCGCCATGCAGGATGGTGAGGTCGCGCATCGTAACGTTGCGACAGCTCAGCAGGGCGATGGCTTTGTTGGCGATTCCATCGGCGAGGGTGTCGCGAGCGTTGGGGTGACCGAAGGGGCCGGGCACGATATCGGGACGGTGGAGGATTTCGAAGTCGCCATCGGCTGCTAGAACGTCTGGCAAGAGGCCATCGATAGCGGGTGGTGGCGGGGATCCATATGGCGCTGCGTGAGGACCGTTGCCACGGCTAAGGCCTCGCCCGAAGATCTTGCCGGGGCCGAGGATGGAAACGCCTTCTAGGCCCTCGCCCCAGATGAGGCTGTTGCGGAAGTGGGAGTGTCCAAAATCCTGATACTGGTTCCATGCGTTGGGCTCGGGAGCGTCGTAGCCTCGGTCCGCGGTCGGCTCGGCGGCGATAAGAGTTGCCCCAGCATCGATCTTGAGGGTGATGTTGCTTTTAAGTCGCAGGGTGTAGGAAAGGTAGTCGCCGGCCGGCAGTAGCACGGTGCCGCCTCCGTTTGCCGCCGCAGCGTCGATAGCTGCGTTGATGGCGTCGCTGTCGATCGTTTGGCCATCCCCTTTCGCCCCGTAGTTCTTGACGTTGTAGACTGAGGCTGGGGCTAAGGTTGCGGCATTTATGATGAGGAGAGTAAGGAGGATTCGAAGGGAGTAGGTCGTTTGCATTTTGCGGAGTTGGTTCATAGGGCGGGGAGGTCTATGGCGTAGAGGGCTTGGGTACGGATATCGAAGGGAAATTCGAATTCTTCGGAATCACTGTGGATTTCGAATTCTGCGAGGATGAGCTGCGAGTTCGAGGGGATCAGGTTTCGGCTTAGCTGAAACGTTTCGACGAGGTGTTTCGCAAGGTCTCGGGAGACGGGCGGCATATCGTTTCGAATTTGGACAAGGTGCGGCGAGCCGTTGGTGTCGATCAGGCAGCGGACGCTAAGCCGCTTAGGACGATCCTCTATTTTGAAGGAACGCTTAAGCCATTCCGTATCCAGGCTTTGGATGCTTAGGGAGTAGTGATCGCTCTGGATTGGAGTCTTGGAAAGTTTTTCGCTGGAGTCGATGGCTTTGAGGCAAGCCTCCGCTTGGTAGTATTGGAGCATCCAGTCGAGGGGCCAGATCCCTTTTGCGATATGCGTTTCGTCGAGTCCTTGCTCGAGGGCTTGGTGCAGGATCGGAGCCAGATCGTGGGATGCGATCGCGATAAGGGTTTCGTCGAGGGCTTGAGAAGAGAGATTTAGGGTAGCTCCGTTTTCCATGAGCTTGGCAGCTACTTCGGGAGCGTCGAAGAGAGTCGCGAACATGAGTGGCGTTAGGCCGTGGGGGCCTTCTTTGTTTGAGTCCGCTCCTTGCTCGATAAGGCAGGCTGCCGCTTCCTTCTGTTGTCGTACGATGGCGTACTGTAGGGCGGTGTGTCCGGCTAGGTTTATGGATTCTAGGTTCGCTCCGTGGTCAAGCAGCCAGCAGACGGCGGGGATATTGCCGTAACCGGCTGCCAGCAAAAGAGGTGTGTTTCCATTCTCGTCGGGTAAATCGACAGGGGCTCCTTTCGCATGCAATTGAGCTAGGATCGCAGGGCTGATAGAGGGGGCGACACTGTTTATGAAAGTGGAATTATGGTTAACCGTTTTAATTAAGGGTAGGATGAGTTGTCCTGCTAAGTCGGCTTGCTGATCTTTTAAAGTTGGTTGCAAAAAGTAGTCTATTTCGTGGGCGATCTGAGCGAGATTGGCACCGTTCTGCACCAGTACTTTTGCAATGTCATAACGTTTGAGGATTAAGCTGCTGGTGAGCAGGCTCCCAGGATTCGGGAGTTGCGATTTCTTTGATCTGTTCTCTAGGAGCAGTTCGAATGTTTTAGTGTAGCCGTTCGTGATGGTGGCATTGAGGGAGCTGCGGAGAGATGTTCCGGGGAATTCGGATTCCAGTTTATATCGTCGAGAATCGATTGGGAATATTTTTTCCGCTGGATCGGCTCCGGCGCGTTGCAAGTAGTCTGCGGTGTCGATTTGCCCGTGGAAGGCGGCGATGTAGAGTAAGTAGTTCTTTAGGTCGGCCAGAGCGTTTTTTCGCAATGAGATGCGGGGTAACTGTTTTTCTAATACGTCTATTCGTCCGTTGCGGGCGGCTCGCCGCAAGATCGATATTTGGTCGGAGGGATTGTCCCAAGTCTCCGGCAGTGGATAGAGCTGGGTTAGCATACGAGACTTGGTGGCGACGGGAATGGGACCGTCGAGTCCGTAGGCGATCAGGTAGGGCGCTTTTTCCGAAAGTTCGCTTTCCGAAATAGACGGGAAGTGAATTGTTTTCGTAATGGCTTTCTCGGGGAGTTGCCTCGCGTCGATAAATGCGTGGAGCTGGTAGCTGTCGCTGCTCTTGAAGGAGATGAGGAAGGCGACGATTTGATCGCTGGAATTTGGCCAGACCTCGAGCGCTTCGTCTTGATCTATGTATGTGTAGACAATGGCCCCGGGAGCGTCGTTCGGAGAGGTTCGGGTACTTGAAACTCTTTTCCGAAAGCGTTCAGGTTGGTAGAGGAGCTGTTCCTTGGAGGTCTTCCGCTGGAGGGCGATGCGCGAAGTGTCCTTCACGAAGACTTTCCTGCTGTCGGGGCCGATGTAGTACAGCGAGATGGAATTTTCTTTGAGCTCGATTCCAGCTATGGGAGTACTGCTGCCCGAATCGTCTCGGTATTCGAGCTGGAGTGGAGAGGATTCGTGTTGCGTTTCGTTCTGGGCGTGTCCTGGGAACGATAGTAGGGAGCAGGCCAGGAGGGCGGTTTTCGTTCCTCTGAACAAGGTGCGAAACCAGAGGGGGCGAGGGTACAGCATGAGGAGGATTTTGAGTGGCGCCGCTTCTTAGGCGAGGGCAAAAAATGTCATAGCTTCTTCGGTTTGGAAATTCGCTACGTTCGATTCCTGCCTTGAGGTGAGAAAGCTCTTTGTAGAGCCGGGTAAATGCGGCGTACCAGCGAACGTCTAACCTTATGCAGGACGAAGGGAACGGGCTAGTTTTCGTAGGTCTCCTTGTAGGCTTTGGCGAGGGCGTGGAAGTCGTGGCCTTGGGCGGCGATGTAGTTGTTGATAATGCCGCGGTATTTGTGGGCCCATTGGAGCTGGAGCTTGGGTTGGATCTCGAGCATCGCATTTTCGCGCATCTCTTCAAGCAGGCCGACGATGTGGGCGCGTTCTGGATACGAGAGGTCCGGAGCAAGGCGGTCGAAGCGCTGCAGCTCGAGGTGGTACCAATCGCCGGTGAGGCCGTCCTTCACGCGGTCTACTCGGCCGGGGGCCATGAGGGAATTGAGTTGGGCGACGTAGGCGTCGCGTAGGGCGATGGCGAAGCGGCGGTGGGTTTTCCAGGCGTCGGCGGTTTGCTGGTGGATTTCGGGCGCGGCGTCGCTGGGTTCGCCGCTGGCTGCGAGCGCGGCGCTGCGTTGGGCGTCGAGGGTCGCGAGCTCGCGTAGGTAGTTGGCGGTCAGCTCAATGGCGCGTTGGGTTTGCTCCTCGTCCATGAAGCGCATGGGCTTGACGATGGCGCTCGCTTGTTCCGTGGGCAAGGCCGCGTCGGCGGCTTGGCTGGCTGGCGAGAAGCCGAGCAAGGCGGATGCGAGGAGTGCGGTGAAATTTCGTTTGTTAAGCATTTTATGTATGTTGGTTTGATTTGAAATATTGAGTGGGCGGCGGCTTTATTTTCGGCTCCTCTCCACTTTGCGGGAAATGCTTTTTGTTGATGGCGATGCCGTAGGGCTGGAGCTTGCTCCACGCCGCGTTGCAGGCTCTAGGGTCGGGAATTACGGCACGTCGCAAGTGACGGCCCTGCAAAACATTCGGCAATTTCCAATGCTTTTGGTGATGAGCTTTATTTTTCCAGGGTGAGGGCCATGAGGCCGATGACGACTTCGGTGGAAAGGGCTTTCAGCTCGAGGTGGGAAAGCTGCTTTTGCGGATCGAGGGTGTGGGCGAGTACGGTAGCGGATCCGCCGACGATGGAGTAGGCTTGGTCGGCGGTGGAATCGGGGTCGTAGTGGCGGAGGTTTCCGCTGGCGAGGTCAAGTCGGAGCGGAAAGGGGCCGGGGTGTTGAAACTGGAAGTCGTCGACGAAGTAGTCTTGGTCGATGGGCCACCAGGTGGTGGGGTTGTGGAGGGCAAGCTCGCTTCGATTGCCGTCGGTGTAGTGAAAAACAACTACACCGTTGTCGATGTGAGACTGCATCCAATTGGTTGATCCTGCCAAGAGCAGGTAGGCGCGGCGTGCGTTTCCGCTGAGCGGGAGGTCGATGGCGTCGGGGTAGTTGTCCCAGAGCGAGACGAAGGCAATGTTGTTCTCATTTGGGCCAGGCGGGCTGGCGAGCGGGACTTGGTTGGGCAGATGGATTTGGCCTTGCTTGGCTGCAGCGGCTTGGCGGAGTCCTTGGTCGTTGACTTCGTATTGCCGTTTATAGGCGCCGGCCCAGCCGCCGATGCCTTGCTTCGGGATGGCGAGGGAAGTGAAGGGAGAGCGTGGACTGCGGTACTCTTGCTGGAAGATATCGGTGACCTTGGCGTTGAAGCTCTTGCCGAGGTCAACGGTGGTGGTGCGGGAGGCTGCTATGGATTGGGTCCAGTCGACGGGCTCAACTGTAACGGGTGGCGTGTATTTGAAATCTGGAGGCGTGAAGGCTGCTTTTTCCTCGTTGGAATAGCTTAGGGTGTAGCTTTGCTTGTTGGGGGCGAAGCGAGCTTCCAGATAGCCGTGTCCGTTTTCGTTTAGGGTGGTGAGGGAGCGGGGCCTTTGGCCGTCGAGGCGAATGCTGTCGGGGGCGGTGCCGAGCGGGAGCTGCAGGATGAGCTCGGTCTGCGGCGGGAATTGGGTGGTCACGGAGAGGCTGACCGTCGTGGCGGACTTTTGATAGTCGAGCTCGATGGAGCTGTGCTTGAGTTGGGCGAAGTCCCAGTGGTTGGGGATGCCGGGGCGGAGGGTAAGGCTTTGCTCGAGGAGGTTTGGCTGGACGCCGAAGAGTCCCTCGACGACGGCTCGGGAGGTGACGCCGGAGCCGTCGGCGAAGTCTCGTTGGGATTCGCCGCGGTAGGCGTCGAGGAAGTTCATGGAGCCGACGTTGCCGGGGCAGATACCGGCGAACATGCTGGCGATGAGGGAGCCCTTGGTCAGGCTCCACGCCTCCTCTGGGCGTCCCGCTTGCCAGTAGGCGAGGGCGGTGTGTATGTTTTCGCCCATGACGACGTTATTGACGGACCAGTCGTAGGGAAACCAGTGGGAGCTGGCGAAAACCCAGATTGGATTTTGGTCGGAGAGTTGCGGGTAAGAGAGGCGGCGGTGGGGAATGGATTGGTCGACGTATCGGGTCATTTGATACGCTTCTTCGGGGCTGGGGACTTGGCTGTCGAGGGTGTGGTAGACGCTCCAGACTCCGGCGGCTTTGTGTTGGCGTTGCAGCCCGATCCAGTCTTTGTATTCGGCGAAGTAGGACGCGTTTCCGTCCTCAACCCAGAGCAGCTTGCGCATGGCCTTTTCGATGGCTTCGGCTTCGGCGAGGTAAGGGCTTGGGTCTTCGCCGATTAGGCGAGCGAGGCGGGCGGCTTCGCGGTTGTGGAAGGCGTTGTAGGCGGAGGTGTAGGCGACGCCGCCGCCGTTGTAGCTCATCTCGTCGCTCGCCCAGATGGCGGCGTAGGCTTCGTAGAGCGGGAGCTTTTCGCCGGCGACTTCGAATTCGCGTCGGAAGAGGCGACGTTCCCAGGCCAGGTGACGTTCGATGACGGGCCAGAGTTGTTTGCCGAATTCGATATCGCCGGTCCAGCGGAGGTGCCGGAAGAGGGCGTCGAAGTAGACGAGGTTCATGTCGTAGTGGGAGTGCGACAAGGTGCCGTTGCTGTGTAGGGCGGCTTCGGCGCGGGCTAGGTTTCCGTCTTCGTCGGGACCTGGGATTTTGTCGGGAATAGGGGAGGTGTCTTGGCGGGTGGACCAGTACTCCAGGTGGGCTTTCGCTCGGTCGTGCCAGCCGAGAGCGTCCATGGCGTAGGGGCCACGCCAGCCCAGCAGCTTGCGGCGCCAGGCGATGGCTCCGTGCATGACGGCTTGCTGGGGCTCGTCCCAGGTCGCGTCGGCCCCGATGCAAAGGGCGGCTACGGCGGCGTCGAAATAGGGATCGGGGGTGTGGACTTCGAGTTGGCTGGCGCGCTGCTGGCGGATCTTTTGGTTGGCGGCGTAGCGCTCGGGGAGTTGATCGGGGGTGATGCTCTGAGAAGCTTCTGATTCACTGGGAAGCTTTTCCCAGGAGAAGTAGAGTTTGTCTCCGTTTAGTTGATTCGTGGATACAATAAGGGGACGGTCGGTTTGGACGGGCGTAGGAATCGATGCTTGCTGGGCGAGTCGTTCCGGGTCTTGCCAGCAAGCGGCGTCGACGACTTTCAGTTTCGCGTCCTGGGAAAGGGAGGCTTGGATGCGGCCTTTGGGAGCGGTGAGACGGTAGCTTTGGCCTTGTGGTGAGTAGGTGAATACGTTGTCGCGGCAGAACTCTGGCTTGAGTTGGAACCATTCGCTGATGGGCACGTCTTCGGTTCCGATATCGCCGTCACGTTTTCCTCTCTGTCCGTTCAGTCCGCCGTAGACGGCGAGGATGCGGAGGTCCTTGGGCGCGTTGGGGCAGTCGATCTGGACGAAGAAACTCTCGGATTGGTAACTGCCAAGGGCAGTCAGTTCGAGCTCGGCGTTTTCGAGCAGTTTATCTTTTATACGATAGGCGAGTGAGCCGGGGACGTAGCGTGGTTCGATGTTGTCGGCCTCGTGTATCCATTTCGTGGTGTCGCCTCTTTGGATTGCGAAACGCAGGTTGCCGCCGCGTCCGGGGAGGTAGAGGACGAACTCCGGGATGTCGCCGCCGTCGACGCGAAAGGCAGTATTGCCTCCGTAGAGCGGGCGGTTGAAGCGCTCGAAATCGTGGATGGCGACGAAGGCGCCGTTGTCCGGTTGGTAGCGGAGCTGCTGGCCCAGCGTCTCGGGGGAGGTGGAGCGAAAGGGGGAGGCGGCAGCCAAAAGTGCGAATACTAGTAGCATATTAGGAGCGTTTTTTTAAAGAAGCGGACTGAGGCCTTCGGCTTTGATGGTCCAGCTGCCGTCCTTGGGAAAGCCGGGGTGCTCGGTTTGGCAGCCTTCCCAGCCGACGATCATGAGGGCTAGGGTGGAGAGGAAGGATCCGTTGGCGGGCAGGTAGACGGCGATTTCTGGGCGAGACTGGTTGGCGCTGCGGCGGACGCGGTCGCTGCCTTGCGGACAGTGGCCGTTGGCGTTGTAGACGTTGTTGGGGCCGTCGCGCAGGAGGATTTCGATGGCTTCGGCGGGACGGCCGAGGCGGGTGGCGGTCATGGCGATCATGGGGTAGTCCCAGCCCCAGATCTTGGCTTCCCAATCCCAGTGGGCGATGACGCCGTCGAGGGTGGCGTGCATGGTGTCGCGGTCGACGTAATCGGTTTCGGGGAGGAATCCTAGCGGCATGAGCATCTGGGGATGGTCGTGGCGGCTGTCGATGTTGTCCCAAGTATCTGGATGCGACTCGAGGGCGACGTACATGCCGTGGGTTTGTGGGAGCTCGGGCATGTGGGCGATGGCGTGGTCCCAGTCCGGGTGACGCGGCAGGGAAAGGGCTTCTCGCCACTCTTGTGCGATTTGCAGGGCCCAGCGCCAGTAGGCTAGCTCGAAGGAGGGGTTTTGGCTGGTGGCTTGGTCGTGGATTTCTTGGGCGATCCAGAGGGGAGGGCCGAGCAGGTATTCGCCGCGTTCTTCGTCGAAGTGAAGCATGGTGGCGAGGCAGTCGGCGGTTTCGAGGACGAGGTCGGCATAGCGGCGCAGGGTTTCGTCGCTGCCGGACTGCTTCCAAAGCATGTGGCTAAGGTGTATGGGGTGGGGCTGGTTCCAGAAGATCATGGGGTTGCCGCCGGGGCTTTCGCGCATGTCGGGGCCGGTCATCTTGGACCAGCGGGCTCCGCGCAGGCCGCGGCTTTCGGCGAGCAGGCGGGCGTTGGGGAGGTTGTCGAGGAACCAGCTCAGGTTTATTTCCGCGTATTCGCTTTTTCCCCACGGGATGAAGTGGCCGATGTTCCACCAGGTCATTTCGGTGTGGTGCTTGCCGTACCAGGTGTTGCAGGTGAGTCCGCTTTCTTGGGGAGGGATGGGGGCGACGCTTTGGGCGGCGGTGAGGTAGCGCGAGAGGATCATTCGCTTCTCCAGCTTTTCGGCGAGGGGGTTGGCGCTACCGGCGAAGTCGACGGCGGCACCGGTTGACCAGAAGCGTTCCCAGCGGCTTTGGCAGCGGCTAAGGGCGGTTTGGTAGCTGGGGGCGTCGTCCGCAAAGGGGGCGTAGCGGAGGGTGAAACTTTGTTGGCTGCTGGCGTTTGGTTTCTGGGGATTGGGGGCTTTGCCGATGAGGAAGGAGTGTGTATCCACTTGTTGGAACTCGTTGGAGCAGGTGGCGAAGTAGCGGGTACTTTCGACTTCGCGGTTGATCGTGCGCGAACCGAGGAGGGTGGTGCGGTGGGATTCGGGGGCGGACCAGTCGAGGCCAGGCGTATTTTTAACGGCAGGGTCGTGGCCTTTGGGGAAGTCGAGGCGGGCGTGCAGCTTGCCTTGGGCGACGAGTGGGGAATCGATTTTTACGGCAATCGTATCCGTTTCGGCATCACAGGCAGTTACGATGGTGACGGGTTGGCCAGCCAACTGGAAGCGGCTGGTGATGACGCCTTGCCAGAGGTCGAGGCTTTGTTGCGGGGATTGGATGTCTGACTCTGCGAGTTGTCCGCTTGGGGCGTCGTCCCAGACGAGGGACAGTTGGCCGAGGGGGTGGAGTCGCGGGTTGCGGCGCAGCCAAAGTCCGGCCTCGGTGCTGGTGCCGCGGGAGGGCAGGAGGATGGTCTTGCCGTTGGGCTGGAGGAATTCGACGCTGGCGTCGGCGAGGGTGTAGCCTTCGGTGTTTTGTTCGCTAACCCAGCACCAGCGTGCGAGGGTTTCCAGCGGGATGGCGTTTTGGTGGTAGGCTTGGCCGAAGCTCTGCAGGCCGGTGATGTCGACGGTGAAGGCGAAGCCGCCGTTGCCTACGGTGAGCGGGGCCCCGTAGTCGATGGCGCTTAGTTGGGGATTGTGGCGGGCGACCACGGCTTGGCGATCGATGGCAGTGGGCGAGCCCGCGAGGGCGAGCGATGTGAATAGGGCAGGTAATGCGAGGGCAAGGGGAAGCTTCATGGGTAGATTGAAGGGGTTGATGGCCTGTTCGAAGGAAAGGCGCTCTGCGATAGTCGGCTAGAACAAACTCGTGTAGGGTTTTGAAGTTTTTATGTGGGCGGATTGCCGCGAGCGGTAGCCCTGCGTTTGGGTGGAGGGGATCTTGCAGCGTGGTCGCGGGCTGAAGCGCCGCGCTACGGGTTGGGCAGCGCGGCGGTGTCGATTATTGGTTCTTGGGGAGGCCGTTGATGCGGACGTTTTCGAATTTGAGGTTCTCGATGCCGGTGATGACGCTGGGTTGGGAGATGTTGTTGAACTGGCAGTTCTTGACGAGCACGTCCTGGATGGGGAGCTCCTCGCGGCCGTGGAAGTAGAAGGCGCGTGGGGCTTTTTCAACTATGACGTTTTCCATGCTGACGTTGCGCACGGTCGGGTAGTGGTCGCCGTTTTCGCCCCAGTAGTAGAGGTTGATGCGGAAGGCGGCGTCGGCGACTTCGCTGACGGTGACGTTGCGGAAGTGGATGTTTTCAACGAAGCCGCCGCGGAAGGTGTTGCTCTTGATGCGTAGGGCGCGTTCGAGGTGGGGGCTGTCCATGACGCAGTCTTCCGCGAAGACGTTGCGCACGCCTCCGGACATCTCGCTGCCGACCACGACGCCGCCATGGCCCTCGAGCATCTTGCAGTTGCGGATGATGACGTTTTCAGTGGGGACACCGATGTTGCGGCCGTCGGCGTTGCGTCCGGCCTTGATGGCGATGCAGTCGTCGCCGGTGTCGAAGTAGCAGCCTTCGATGAGCACGTTCTTGCTGGACTCGGGGTTGCAGCCGTCGTTGTTGGGTCCGAGGCCGATGACGGTCATGTCGCGTACTGTGACGTTTTCGCAGAGCACGGGGTTGACGAACCACATGGGAGAGTCGCGGAAGGTGACGCCTTCGATGAGGACGTTCTTGCACTTGTATGGTTGTACGAATACGGGCCGCAGGCCGGTGTTGTTTCCGAATACGCGTTCTTCGGTGGGGACGCCGTCTTCGGCCATTTGGCGGGCTTTGTTGATGTGGGGGCGAGCGTCTTTGGACCAGGTCCACCAGTTGTCGCGAGAGGCGCGGCCGTGGAAGGTGCCCTTACCGGTGATGCCGATATTTTCCTGCTCGTAGGCGTAGATGAGCGGGGAGTAGTTCATGACTTCGGTGCCTTCGAAGCGGGTGTAGACGAGCGGCTCGTAGTCTTCGGGGACGGTGCTGAAGTTGACGGTCGCGCCTTCGGAGAGGTGGAGGTTGACGTTGCTTTTGAGGTGGATGGGTCCGGCGATGAACCAGTCGCCAGCGGGCACGAGCACGCGTCCGCCGCCGGCGGCGTGGGCTTCGGCGATGGCTTGGTCGATGGCGGGCTTGATGTCGCTGGAGTTGTCGGGGACTGCTCCGTAGTCGACGATGGAGAAGTCGCGATCAGGAAAGGTGGGAGCTTCAATCTGCTCGAGGATCTGGGGCAGGTCGTCCCAGCCGATGGCTGCGGAGCTTTGGGAGGACTTGGATGAGCTGTCGTCGTTGCAAGCGCTGAGGCAGAGCCCTAGGGCGGCAATGCCGGTGAGCTGTAGGACCCGTGGCATCTTTTGTAGGAAGGGAGTTCGGTGAGGTTTTGCTAGTTTCATTGTTTTCAATTGGGAAAGGCTTCGCCGACGGGGGCGGCGAGCGGAGCTCAGCTGTTGGCTTTGGGGGCTGGAGCGCTGCGGGATTGACCCGTGGTTTCGATATTTCGGAGAAAGGTGGAAAGCTGGGAGCGCTGAAGCGGGTCGGCGCAGTGTCGGAGGGCGAAGTCGGCGCACTTCTGGGCGTTTTCGGGGCTGTTGGCGCGAAGGTAGAATTGAGCAACTTGTAGGCCGAGCCGCGTGTTGTATGGAAATTTCACTACGCCTTCGCTGAGGAGGTCTACTTGGACGAGGTTTGGCGGTATGGCGCTGCGTTGCCATGCTGCTGCCATGAGCTCGTAGGTTTCCGGAACGGCGGGTTCGAGCTTCCTGGCCATGAGAAGGGGAACGAGGACTTTTGCCAGCGCATCGGGCGGGATCTGGCCGTCGGGCCCGTGCTGGGTTTTCAGTTCCTCGAAGCGGAGGCGAGCGAGGGTGGTCCAGGTGGACGGCAAGCGGCTGCCGCTTTGGGCCGCGGCCTCGAGGCGTTCTCGGGCGGAGGAGCGGAGTCCAGCTTGCAGTTCGGCTTGGGCGAGGGAGGAGAGCAATTCCGGACTGGGGGAATCGGTCAAGGGCTCGAGTCTTTCGATCGTTTCGCGGAAGGTGCTAATCGCCTCCTCTACTTTTCCGGCGGCCAGCTGGGCAGTGCCGACGATGCGTCCAACTTCGTTGGGGCTGGGCTCGCGGAACGTGACTTTTTCGGCGGTGATTCCCTGGTCCTTGTATAGCTTGTAGTAGTTGTATTTATGGTATGGATACCTGATGTGTCCGCTCAGCTTTTCAAGCATCCCGTCGTAGCTCATCTGGAAGCACTCCTGGAATAGCTCCTCTGTGAGCGGCTCCTTGCTGATGCGTTGCACGAAGGTTTGGAAGGCTTGCTCGTGTTTCCGGTCGGCCCCGAACTTACAATAGTGGACGAAGGCGTGGGCTTGCTTGGCCCAGGCCATATCGACGAGGGGATTGAGCTCGCGGTACTGTTCGGGGCTGAAGGCGAACATCTCCTCGAGGGGGATGAGGCTCTTGTTGGCAAGGGCTATGTGGAAGGGTGGGTCTGCGGTCCAGAAGGGAAGCACGCTTTCGAGAGTGACGCGGGTGCCTTCGCCAATCTCTTCGTCGTCGCTGGCGAAGGGGTCGCTATCGTCGGTTTCGGCGACGTCGCCTTCTCCCTCGATCTCATCGGAATCTAAGGATGTGCCAAAGTCGTCGACCACTTGGAGAAATCCCTTGGCGGAATCGGGAATATCGTCGGGGCTGGGGCGTCCGCGTTTCACGTCGAGGAATCCGAATTTGATGATCCGGTCGTAGACGTCCATGTCCATGATGATCTGGGTATTGCCTTCGATGAGCCATGGGGGCGGAGCGTTTCTGCTTTGCGCGTAGAGGAGCCGTATGTATTCGCGATAGAGGAGTCGCCGGTGGTCGACCTCGAGGCGTACGAAATGATTTTGCAGTTCGGCGTCGTAGAAGGACTTTTGCAGGTCGAGCACGATAGCCGCTTTTTCGCCATCGTAGAAGAGGTGGCTGAAGATCCCGTTGCGCTGCTTTTTTTCGGCGGGGGTGAATTCGTCGAACGTTTTGTCGGCCCCGCAGAGGATGATGGTGTTTTGGACGAGGGGTTGGAGGGGGATGGGCCAGGCGATGCTGAGAGCGTCCCGAAAGCGTTGGAAGTCCTTCAGGTAGCGCTCCGCGTTTCCTTCCCAGGCGTAGGAGAGGATCTCGAAGTCACCTAGCTGGGCGTACTGCCATTCCTTTTTCTGGAAGGCCCAAAGGAGCTGGTTTTTGGGAAGGACTCGCTTGGCTTTCACCTCGAAGGGCTTCAGGTCGATCGTTTCGGAATTGATAGGCGTGGGATCCTGGGCGTGCAGGCCGGAAACGAGAGGCGCAAGCCAGGCGACTGCTGCAGCCGCGAGCTTGCCGAATCTCGGGGAGAGTGGGAAACGTCGAGTGGATTTCATTGATGGGTTGTGCGAGGCGGGATCGCTCGACTAGGAGTAACAGGCTTTGATGTTTCTAGAACCCTTGTCTCGCGAAGGGGCGACGGGGCTTGGGGCGAATAAGCGTCTAGGATTTTCTGTATTGGGGAATGAAATAATATATATTTCAACGATTAAAATCCCCTTGGGGCACCTTTCCAGATGTTTTATTCTGGCTGCGGGAATCTCAAGGTCCGCTTACTTTGCAGCTTTTCTCAACTGAGGGTTTGACTTTTAGGACTCTCGTGAAATACGAATTGGAAATAAGGCTATTTCAAATGAAACAAAACACCCCATCGATACTCCCAAGCCCGGTTCGGGCATTTTCTAAGCAAGCATGCGCGGCAGTCGGCGCGGCTTTGGCGTTGGTCATGGCGCCGCTCGATCTCGTTTCGGGTGCCCCAGAGTCCGGGCAGATCCCGCCGCATCCGATTCGCATGGACAAGGTGGTTCCGGCCTTTCCCGGAGCATGGGGGGGCGGCATGTTCACGCCTGGCGGCCGCGGCGGTCGGGCCATCGCGGTTACGAATCTCAACGACAGCGGACCTGGCAGCTTGCGGGCGGCGATCGAAGCCGAAGGGGCCCGCATGGTGATCTTTCGGGTGGCGGGGATTATCGAGCTGGAGTCCGATCTGGATATCGACAATCCGGACATCACGATCGCGGGCCAGTCGGCTCCGGGCGACGGAATTTGTATCAAGAATCACTCCCTCAACATCAACACTCGCAACGTAGTGCTGCGCCACCTACGGGTGCGTCGCGGCGATCCGAAGGGCGGTCAGGGATCCGACAACATTGGCGGCAATCCCGAGAGCGACATCATCGTGGACCACTGTTCGGTCAGCTGGGGTCGCGACGAGGGGATTTCGCTCTATCGCAACATGAAGAAGATGCCGGATGGCAGCTCCATCAAGTATCCGGTCAAGAATCTCACTATCCAATGGGTCGTATCGAGCGAAGGCTTGGGGCCGGGACACGAGTTCGGCGGGACTTGGGGCGGTGAGGACGCGACCTTTCACCACAACCTCTTTGCCTGCAACACGGGCCGCAACCCTTCGATCGGCATGTCCGGACGTTTCGACTACCGCAACAATGTCATCTATAATTGGGCGCACCGCACCATGGATGGCGGCGACGAAACTTCGGAGATCAACGCCATCAACAATTACTACAAGCCAGGGCCCGCGACCAACGAGAACATGAGGGAAACCATCGCCCGTGTGGGGCCCGGCGTTCGCAACATGTATTCGCCAGGCAGCGCCTGGGCGGATGGTGGCTGGTATCCCAAGGCCGAGAAGCGTCCGGGCAAGTGGTACGTGGCTGGAAACGTGATGGAAGGCAGCGAGCGAGTTACGGCTGACAACTGGAAGGGGATGCAAGCGGACGCGGAGCTCGAGCGCTTGGCTCGAGTGAATACGCCTTTCGTTGGTTGGCCGGTGGCTCAGGAAACGGCGGAGCAGGCCTATGAATCGGTTTTGGCCAAGGTGGGAGCGACCCTGCCGCGTCGCGACGCGGTGGATACGCGAGTGGTCGAGATGGTGCGTAGCAACAAGGTTCTCGTTCGCGACGGTATCCTGAGGAATCCGGAGGAGGTGGGCGGGTACCCAGAATTTACATACTCCAAAAAGGAAGTGCCTTCCGACAAGGACGGTGACGGCATGCCGGACAAGTGGGAGAAGGAGCATGGCCTCGATCCCAAGGATGCAGCCGATGGCGCCGCGGACGCGGACAAGGATGGTTACACGAACTTGGAAGAGTTTCTCAACGGAACGGATCCGCAGGAGTTTATCGACTACCTGAACCTCGGTAACAACGTGGATACCATCAGCTAGTTTTTCGTAGTACAGTCGTATGGTATTAAGATCCTGGTCGCGGGTACGGCCAGGATCTTTTTATTGCTTTGCTTCGTTGCGGCAAAGGCAAGCCCCTAGCAGGCGAGGCTGCTAGGGGCGGCGGGAAGGCGTTGCTGAAATTCTCTAGCCCGCTGTTTAGGCGGGTTGGGAGAGCATCTCGGTGATGCGGCGTTCGAGCGTCTTTTGGCCGGCTTCGTAGGGGCCTTGGTAGCCTTCCGCGAAGGCGTCGGGGAGGATGTCTTCGGTTCCGTTTTCGATTCCATCGAGGATCGTTTCGGCGACGGAGGCGGGAGTGGCTTTTGGCATTTCCATGCCTTTGGCCATTTCCGTGTCTACAGGTCCTGGATACACGCCGATCACGGTGGTGCCTTGGGCGGCGAGAGCGAAGCGGGTTCCGACGATGAGCGAATGGGCCGCGGCCTTGGAGTCGCTGTAGCTGGGGATGACGGGAAAGTTGGAGAGTCCCGCTACGCTTGAAATCGTGACGAGGGAGCCGCCGCCGTTGCGGCCCAGGACGGGGGCGAAGGCGCGGGTGACGTAGAGGGGGCCCCAGTAGTTGACCTCGAATTCGCTGCGGAAGCCTTCCAGGTCGCCCGTGACGAGGTCGCCGCCTGCGAGTACGCCGGCGTTGTTGATGACGATGGACGCGTCCTGGGCGATGTCGGAGGCGGCCGCGACTTGCTGGGGATCGGTCACGTCCAGCGCCACGGGGACGACGCGGTCGGGATGCTGGGAAACGAGTTCGGAAAGGGAGTCGGTGTCGCGGGCGGCGGCGTAGACCTTGGCGGCTCCGCGGGCGAGCAAGGCCTCGACGAGGGCGCGTCCGATGCCTCGGTTGCTACCGGTTACGAAGGCGCTTTGGTTCTGTATTTTGGATGTCATGGGTGCAGTGGTTCTTGGATTGCTTTAGAAGTTAATTGAACGACCAACCAAAAACCTTGACTGCGGGTCGCTGTCAATAAGTTATTGAACAATCAATCAAATTGGATTTGATCGGTTTCCATGGCCCGTCCTCTCAAGTACGATCGAGCGAAATTGCTGGAATCCGCGACCTCCCTGTTTTGGCAGCGAGGGTATAGGGGTGTGTCCATCAAGGACTTGGTGAAGGAGACGGGCGTTTTGGCGGGCAGCCTTTATTCGAGTTTCGGAAGCAAGGACGGCGTCTTCGTGGAGTGCATCCATCGTTACGCGGAGATGTGCGGGCCCATGTACGAGTCGGCGGAGGCGGTGGACTCACCGCTGGGGCAGATCGAGACCTTGTTTGCGGAGATGCTGGACGACGCCTTGAGCGAAAACGGTTGGCGCGGGTGTTTCGTGGTGAATTCGCTGCTGGAGGTTGCTCCGGACAAGCCGGAAATCGCAGCCGTGCTGAAGCATTACGTGCAGTTTTCGGAAGGCTGGATCGCGGAACGGCTGGAGCGGGCCCGAGTCGCGGGCGAGTTGAAGGCGGAGACGCCAGTGGACGAGGTGGCGGCGAACCTTTTTGGCATCGTGTACGGAGTCCGGATCAAGGCCCGAGCTGGGGAGGACGCGCAGCGCATCCGGAGTTTCGCTCGCAGCATGCAGGCGAGCTTGCTGGATCCTTGGAAAGCGTGAGGGGCGAGAGGGGCTGACGATGGGATGTGGACGGTGTAGTGATCGCGTGGGTACGCGTTTTCGGGCGCCGTGCGTGGAGGGCAGCAAGAATCAGGTGGCTTCGCTTGCGAGGTGAAGGGTAAGCTGTGGTAAGAGCCGGTGAAAGCTCCGTCGTGTTTTTGATTATGGAAGAGCAGTTCGAGTTGGGGATAGGGCGAGCCGATGCGGGAGAGCCGCGCAACGTTTTGCCGCGGGACGGGGAGTCGATTTACTTTGGGCCTTTGTTCGCGAGGGAGGAGGCCGATGCTTGGCTTCGCTACTTCTTGGAGGAGATTCCGTGGAAGCACGACGAGGCGGTGATTTATGGACGCCATATAGTGACTGCCCGTAAGGTCGCTTGGTATGGCGATCGGAATTTCGACTACACCTATTCCGGCCGCACCCGTACGGCCTTGGTTTGGACGGAGGAGCTGCGTCAACTGAAGGGGAAGGTGGAGGCTTGGGCGGGGGGCCGCTACAATTCCTGTTTGCTGAACCTCTACCAAGACGGCTCGCAGGGCATGGCTTGGCATCACGACGACGAAAAGGGCTTGGGGAGAAACTCGAACATCGCCTCCCTTAGCTTCGGGGCGGAGCGTCGTTTCGACTTTCGCCACAAGGAGAGTCGGGAGAAGGTATCGGTGCAGCTGGAGCATGGGAGCTTGCTGGTGATGCGAGGGGAGACTCAAGCTCGCTGGCAGCATCAGGTGCCGAAGACGGCCAAGGTGTCGAGGCCTCGGGTGAACCTTACCTTTCGCCGGATGTTCGGGCAATAGGCGCGGCTTCGGGCGCCTGCCTGCAATTCGCGCTGGCGTTCTGGGAGATTGGCTGTAGGCTTCGGGCCTAGTATGAATATTGAGCAAGATCGTACGGTGCCCTGTCCCTATTGCGGAGAGTCGGTAGGAATCGTGGTAGATTGCACGCTGTCGTCCCAGGAGTTCGTGGAAGACTGCCAAGTGTGCTGCCGGCCGATCCAGTTTTCGGTTTCGGTGGACGAGGACGGCGAGATTGTCGACCTGCAGGCCTTGAGCGAGGACGAGTAAGCCTCGCTCGTTTTTTGGGGCGTCGCTTTTCGTTTCGAGGCGCGACACGGTATTGGCGACGGAGGTCCTAAGTAGTCCTTCTAGCCTGACCCTAGGGACCTTTGGATAAGGGCTGAATTAGGGGGAAGGAAGCTTTGCTCGCTCTAATAGAGAAGCGCGAAATCGGTATCGGAGATGTCGATACGAGGGCGATGTTATCCCCCGCGCTTGGAGCGCTTCTAGTCCCTAAGGTTTTGTCCGAAGGAATGGGCGTAAATCGTATGGAGAATACCCCTCATTTCGACCGTTCCAGATGGACAAAAGCCCTGAAATGGATAGCTTGAAACAAGAGGCAAGTAACCCTGTCTCAACAAGAACAGCGCGGGTAAACAGCCATGCGAAACACGACCGAAACATTACCTCACTCGGTCGAACTTACACTAAGATCTAACGACGCCAGCCGCGTCGCCAGCGAGCGACACGACGGACGCTGGGAGAGCGTGAGCTCGAACGAGTTTCTCGACGAAGTACAGCACTTTGCCGCCGGGCTTTTGCAGCTTGGTATTCACAAAGGAGATACAGTTGGGATTATAGCGAATTCTTCCCCGCGTTGGCTGGTGGTGGACCTTGGGTCCATGGCGGCAGGCTGCGCCACGGTGCCGGTCTTCGTAAACGTGGCCGAGGACAACTTGGCCTACGAGATCGAGGACAGCGGCATGCGAGCCGTTTTCGTCGATGGCCCGGTGGCCTACGCCCGCGTGCAGCCGCACCTTGGCAGGCTGGGCTTAGTCATTTCTGCGAACGTTGACTCCGATCGGAGCGAACATCACTTAAGTTACCAGGACGTTATCGATATTGGTAGGGCGAGAGCGGATACGGATCCTCAGGTTCTAGAATGCATGCTAGAGGACCTGGATCCCAATGCGATCGCGACCATTATCTATACGAGTGGTAGCTCGGGTTCGCCCAAGGGGGTCGAGCTTTCGCACGCGAATTTGCTGTCGCAAATTCGCGCATCGGGGCAGCGATTCCCGATGGACCCTTCTGAGGACGTAGCCTTGAGCTGCCTGCCCTTGGCCCACGTCTTCGAGCGCATGGTGGTCTATTTCTACCTGTGTTCTGGGGTGCCGGTCTGCTTCGTGGACGATATCCAAAATGTGGGTACTTGCTTGAAAGAGGTGCGTCCTACGACCATGACCATGGTGCCGCGGCTCCTGGAGAAGCTCTACGGAAAGCTGCGCGACGGGGCGGAGGCGAAGCCTTTGCTCAAGCGCCTCATCGCTCGTTGGGCGATCCGGCGAGCCTTCCGATTGGATCCGGATCGGGCGCAGGACTGGCGGGATCGGCTAGCGGACAAGCTGGTCTATTCACAGTTTCGCCTCGGTTTGGGGAATCGCTTCCGGCGCGTCATCGCGGGCGGGGCGGCCTTGGCTCCCAAGCTGCACCGCTTCTACTTGAACATCGGCTTGCCGGTCTACCAGGGCTACGGCTTGACGGAAGCGGCGCCGGTATTGGCGACGAACTATCCGGGGCATAACAAGATCGGCACTGTGGGCCAGCCCTTTCCCGGAGTGGACGTGAAGGTGGACGAGAGCGGCGAGATCTTGGCTCGGGGCGAGAACATCATGCTCGGCTACCATCATGCCTTGCAGGCTACGCGGGAGGTCATCGACGAAAAGGGATGGCTGCACACGGGAGACCTGGGACACCTGGACCGCGAAGGTTTTTTGGTGATCGATGGGCGGGTGAAGGAGCTGCTCAAGACTTCGAACGGAAAGTACGTTTCGCCGGTTCCCATCGAGCTGGCTCTCATCGAGTCCCGTTTGGTGGATACGGCAATGGTGGTCGCGGAGGGAAAGCCTTTCGTGAGCGCCCTCTTGTTCCTCGATCCTGCGAGCGTGGGATGCGTGGACGGCTGCGTGGAAGGCGAAACGCTGGAGCGGGACGCGTTGATGCGCTTGGGGATTGCGAACCGCTTGGATGCGCGGATCGCTAAGGTCAACGAGCATCTTAACGCTTGGGAGCGGATCCGAGATTATCGCTGCATCTATGGGCTTCCCAGTATCGAGAGGGAAGAGCTTACGCCGACCATGAAGATTCGTCGGCATGTCGTCGAAGGCCGTTACCAGGCCGAAATCAACGCCATCTACTCGAGCCACGGAAATATCATGGGCGTTTAGCCTGTGGTGCGGGGAGGCTTCGGCCGTAGGTGGATTATAAATACGTAGTGTTATGAAGGAACGAATTGCGATCATAGATGGCGTAAGGGCGCCTTTTGGAAAGGCCGGTGGAATTCTGAGCGGGTTCGGGGCGGACGATCTGGGCGCGGTAGTGGTCAAGGAGCTCTTAGCCCGAGCGGAGCTGAGCGGCGAGGAAGTCGACGAATTGATATTCGGCAACGTGGCCCAGCCGGTGGACGCGGCCAACGTCGCTCGCGTGATCGCTCTGAAGGCGGGCCTGCCCAAGCAGATGCCCTCCTACACGGTGCAGCGAAACTGCGCTTCAGGCATGGAATCGATCACCACGGCGGCCAACAAGATCCAGGCTGGGGAGATCGGCCTCGCGATCTGCGGCGGTACGGAGTCGATGAGCAATATTCCTTTTCTTTACCGGCGGGAGATGGTGGGCATCTTCACTCAATTGTTTCGGGCTCGCAGCTTGATGCAGAAGCTCAAGGCCCTGCTGGCCTTTCGTCCGCGCTTTTTGGCTCCGATCGTCGGAGTGCAGCAGGGGCTGACGGACCCAGTTTGCGGGATGAACATGGGGATGACCGCGGAATTGCTGGTGCGTGATTTCCATATCACCCGCGAGGAGCAGGACGCTTTCGCCTTGGAAAGCCATCGCAAGGCTTGTCGGGCGAGCGAGAATGGCGTTTTCGAACAGGAGACGGTGCCGCTTCCTGTTTATCCGGAGTATCGAAATGTTCACTACAAAGACGAAGGGCCGCGAGGCGACCAATCGCTGGAGGCGCTGGCTAAGCTGCGTCCATACTTCGACCGCGAAACCGGTACGGTCACGGTGGGGAACGCTTGTCCAATTACGGACGGAGCGGTAGCTGTGCTGGTTGCCAGCGAGAGTCGGGCTCGCGAGTTAGGGCTGAATCCGCTCGGTTACCTGCGCGACTACTGCTACGCGGGCCTGGAAGGGGAGCGCATGGGCTTGGGGCCTGCTTACGCGTCGGCCAAGCTTTTCAAGAAGACGGGCATGCGGCTGCGCGATTTCGATTTGGTGGAGTTGAACGAAGCCTTCGCCGCCCAAGTGATCGCCAACGAGCGAGCCTTTTCCTCGCGCGCTTTCGCCCGGGAGTATTTAGGTCGGGACGAGGCCTTGGGCGAACTCGACCGGGAGCGCCTCAACGTAAATGGCGGTTCCATCGCCTTGGGGCATCCGGTGGGAGCGACCGGAGCGAGGCTGGTGTTGACCTTGCTGAAGGAGTTGAAGCGACGCGGCAGGGAAAAGGGGCTGGCTACGCTCTGCGTGGGAGGCGGTCAAGGGGCAGCATTAGCATTGGAGGTAGCCTGATATGGAAACGGAAGCATTTAAGATGAACGTAGACGGGCAGGGCGTTGCTCGGCTGGTATTCGATTTGCCCGAGGAAAAGGTTAACAAGTTTTCCTACCCGGTGATGAAGGAGTTTTTGGATACGCTCGACGCTGTATCCAAGCAAGCTGACATCAAGGTTCTGCTGTTGATGAGCGGTAAGCCCGGGATCTTCATCGCGGGAGCGGATATCGGGGAATTGGCCAAGATTAAGGATGAGGGAGAAGGGGAGAGCAAAGCCCGTTTCGGGCAAGCGGTCTTCAGCCGGCTCGAAAACCTGCCGTTTCCGACGGTGGCGGTGATCGACGGCGCCGGCGTCGGCGGAGGCTTGGAGTGCGCCCTGGCTTGCCAGTATCGGCTAGTGAGCGACAGCCCGAAGTGCAAGCTCGGCTTGCCCGAGGTTACCTTAGGGATCATTCCCGGTTGGGGCGGCACGCAGCGGCTTCCGCGCTTGCTCGGGTTGCCGCAGGCCCTCGACTTGATCCTTTCCGGCAGGTCGATCGACGGCAAGAAGGCCGTGAGGATCGGTTTAGCCGATAGGCTGATGGCCCACGAATTCGTGGAAGACGCGGTGCAGGACTTCGTGAAGGAGCTCTTGCTCAATTCTTCCATGGACCGCCGGACCACGCGAAAGGGGAGCGTTCGAGATCGCTTCCTGAGCGGTACGCCGCTGGGAAGGTGGCTGGTCTACCGCAAGGCTCGCCAGAATTTGGAGCGGAGGACCAAGGGCAAG
Source organism: Pelagicoccus sp. SDUM812005 (assembly GCF_031127875.1). Lineage (GTDB taxonomy): Bacteria > Verrucomicrobiota > Verrucomicrobiia > Opitutales > Opitutaceae > Pelagicoccus. The sequence goes on from NZ_JARXIA010000001.1 coordinate 233,954, forward strand.
TATCCAGCTCCGGAGGCAGCCCTCGAGGTCGTGCGAGAAACCTTTGTACGCGGTGGGGCGGCTGGTTTCGCTCGCGAGGCGAAAGTCTTCGCCAAGCTCTGCTCGACTCATGTAAGCAAAAACCTGGTACAGCTTTTCTATACGAACGAGTCTTTGAAGAAGGACGCTGGCATTGGCGATACCTTGCATCCGGAGCCGATCCGTTCCGCAGCTGTCTTGGGCGCCGGAGTGATGGGGGGTGGGATCGCCTGGCTGCTCAGTTCCCAGGATATTCCGGTGCGGATGAAAGACATCAAGTGGGAGGCGATCGCGGCTGGATATGCGGAGGCGAACAGCTATTACCAGCAAATGGTCAAGCGTCGCAAGATGCGTCCCCACGAGTTGAACGTGAAGATGCACCGCATTTCCGGGACCGTGGACTACACGGGATTTCGCAAGGTGGATCTGGTGATCGAAGCGGTGGTGGAGGACTTGGAGGTCAAGCGCTCCGTGCTGCGTGACGTTGAAAAGCGGATACCGGTCAATGCGGTGATCGCTACCAATACCTCTTCCTTGTCCCTCGTCGATCTGGGCGAAGGCTTGGTGCATCCGGAGCGATTGGTAGGGATGCACTTTTTCAATCCGGTAAACCGGATGCCCTTGGTGGAAGTGATTGCGGGCCCTAAGACCGCTCAGGAGGCGATTGCCAAGGTGATCGATCTTACGCGGCGGTTGGGCAAGACGCCGATCGTGGTGAACAACTGTTCCGGCTTCCTGGTGAACCGGATCCTGATCCCGTACCTCAACGAGTCGGCCTATATGCTGCAGGAAGGGACGTCCATGGAGCGCATCGATAAGGTGCTGGAGGATTTCGGCCTGCCGATGGGACCCTTCGCGCTTGCGGACGAGGTGGGGATCGACGTGGGGCTCAAGGTGGCTCTTATCCTCGAGAAGGCTTACGGTAAGCGCATGCGGGTGGCGGATATCATGAAGGCCGTTTACGAAGAAGGCCATTTGCTCGGTAAGAAGGACGGCAAGGGGTTTTATCTGCACAAGGGCAAGGAGCGCACGCCGAATGACAAGACGATCAGTGAGCTGGCAAAGGCCGTTCAGGAGCGGCTCCACACCGATCACCACGATTTGGATACGGATGAAATCGTGGACCGGGCCTTGCTTTGCATGGTGAACGAGGCGGCTCGCTGCCTGGAGGAAGATATCGTGCATACGCCGGAATACCTGGATATGGCGATGATCATGGGAACGGGGTTTCCGCCCTTCCGAGGAGGGCCTTTGCGCTATGCGGACGAGCGCGGCTTGAGCGACGTTTGCCGTGCCTTGGAGGCTTTGCAGAAGAAATTTGGAGAACGCTACGAGCCTTCGGGCTTGTTGCTGGAGATGGAGCGGTCGGGGCGTCGCTTCTACGAAACGGCTTAGGGCCAATGGACGAACCTTAAACGGAAAGCGATAGGATGAAGGATATAAAGGAAACGGAAGGCGCGGCTGCGGGCTCGGAGGATGAGATGTTGATCGATACGTCCCGGATGAACCGGCAGCAGCGGGAGGCCCTGGAGGTGGCGGAGTCGGCTCGGGAGGCGAAGGGTGAGAAGCCGAGCTTCGCGGGCAAGTTGTTCATGGGCGAGTTTCTGCCGGAGCTGCTGACGCCGTTCCCGTTTCAGGATGACCTGGAGAAGGAGCGAGGAGATCGCCTGATACGTTCGCTGGCGGACTATTTGGTGGACCATCTGGATCCGGAGAAGGTGGACGAGACGCGGACCATCCCTCCCGAAGTGGTGGAGGAGTTGGTGCGGCAAGGTGTATTCGCAATGAAGATACCGGAAAAGTACGACGGCTTGGGGCTTTCGCAGGTGAACTACAATCGGGTGATGATGATGCTCGCATCCCATTGCGGCAGCACCGCGGTGCTGGTTTCCGCTCACCAGTCGATCGGCGTGCCGCAGCCGCTGAAGCTGTTCGGAACGGAGGCGCAGAAGCGAAAGTACCTGCCTCTCTTTCGGAGAGGCGCTATTTCGGCCTTTGCCTTGACCGAGCCGGACGTGGGCTCGGATCCGGCCCAGATGTCGACCACGGCGGTCCCGAGCGAGGACGGTAAGCATTTCATTCTCAGCGGGACCAAGCTGTGGTGCACCAACGGAACGATCGCGGACGTGATCGTGGTGATGGCTCAAACGCCGCCTAAGGTGGTACGAGGCAAGGAGCGGAAGCAGATCACGGCGTTTATCGTGGAGACTCGCTGGGCCGGGGTGGAGGTCGTCCATCGCTGCGACTTTATGGGGATCCGCGGCATCGAGAATGGCTTGCTGCGTTTCGACAAGGTCAAGGTCCCGCGTGAGAATATTTTGCTCGGTGAGGGCAAGGGCTTGAAGTTGGCGTTGGTTACTTTGAATACGGGTCGCCTGACCTTGCCTGCCGCCTGTACAGGGATGGCGAAGCAATGCCTGTCGATTGCGCGGCGCTGGGGAAACCATCGCAAGCAATGGGGTGCGGCGATTGGCATGCATGAAGCGGGCCGTACCAAGATCGCCTCCATCGCGGCCAATACTTTGGCCATGGAAGCTATTACTTTTCTGACTTCGCACTGGGCTGACCAGGGCGATAAGGACATCCGGATAGAAGCCGCTATGGCTAAGCTGTTCTGCAGCGAAATGGCATGGAAAGTCGTCGACGATACTATGCAACTGCGGGGAGGCCGGGGTTACGAAAAGGCCTCCTCGCTACGGGCTCGAGGGGAACCGGGATTCCCGGTCGAGCGCATGATGCGCGAGTGTCGCATCAACCGTATCATAGAAGGCACTACGGAGGTGATGAAGCTCTTTCTGGCTCGGGAAGCCATGGACCCGCACCTTCGGGTTGCGGCCGGGCTGCTCAAGCACCATGTACCGATCGCGGAAAAGTTCCGTGCGGGGATGGGCGTCGCGGCCTACTACAGCGGCTGGTACCCGCGGCAATGGGTGAACGGCAGCGCTTGGCACAGCCACGAGGAGGGCGGCCTCTTGGCTTCCGAGTTCAAGTACGTGGAAGCGGCGTCGCACCGATTGGCCCGCACGATTTTCCACTTCATGGGATTGTATCAGGACCGCCTAGAGAAGCGGCAAAACATCCTCGGGCATTTGATGGAGATCGGCACCGAGCTCTTCGCCATCGCGACCACGTGCAGCTACGCGAAAGGCTTGGTGGACCGGGCTCCCCAGGACAAGTCGCCCATGGACTTGGCGAAGCTCTTTTCCCGTCAATCCCGTCTGAGGATCGAGGAACACTACCGCGGCTTGAAGCGCAACGCGGACCGGTCGGGCAACGCCATGGCGAAGCGGGTGCTGGGCGGCGAATATACTTGGTTGGAAGACGGAATCATCGAATCCGAACCCGACGCGTATCGAGAATGCTGAGACGCTATTTCCAGTTGAACGAGTTGAGTCGCCCCGACGAACCGGAAGCGGAGAAGGGGAAGCAAGCTCGCTTTTTCCCTTTCGAGAAACCGCGGGACGTGGGAGTGCGTTCGCGGCTGACCTGGAAGGCCACGGGGAAGGTCATGGATGTGTTGGAGAGGTCCCTCGGGGTGCGGCTGCGGGTGGATGGCTTGGAGAACCTGAGCGAGCATCCAACGCTGTATGTGGTCAACCACTTCACGCGGGTGGAGACCTTTATCATTCCTTACTTGCTCTATAAGTTGCGTGAGGAAAGCGCTCGGACCTTGGCGCACTACAGCTTGTTCACCGGATTTTTGGGACGCTATATTTCGCGCTTGGGCGCGGTTTCGACGAAGGAGGAAGAGCGCGACGCGATGATCGTGGGCGACCTTATGACGGGGCGAAAAAACTGGGTGATCTACCCGGAAGGAACGATGGTGAAGAACAAGAAGTTCCTGGACCAGGGGAACTTCATTATCGATTCGCCCGGGTACCGGGGACCGCCGCGAACCGGCGCTGCGGTGCTGGCGCTGCAGGCGGAGTCGCATCGACTGCGTTACTTGCGAGCCTACGAGGAGGGCGATGCGGAGACGATGCACGCCTACGAGGAGAAATACCGCTTCGCCGGTCCGGAGGAGGTCTCCCGGCGGGAGCTGGTGGTGCTGCCGTTGAACATTACCTACTATCCGATCCGGCCGCAGGAGAATTTCGTGTCCCAACTGGCTCGGACGCTGTTTTCGGATTTGCCCGAGCGCTTGGAGGAGGAGCTTAAGGTCGAGGGGCGTATCCTTCTGAGCAAGACGGATATGAAGATTCACTTTTGTCCGGCGATTCCCTTGCGTTCGTATTTGTCGCCGCGTGGGTTCGTGCCGCGACTCTTGGCGCGTCTGCAGGGTGAAACGCAGCAGCTGGACCAGACTGTGCGTTCGCAGCGCGACCAGTTGACGCGAGCTTTCATGAGGGAGATCTATCGCAACGTGGAGGTGAACTTCGACCACCTTTTCTGCTCCGGCTTATTGTGGGCCAAGGAGCAACGGGTGCTGAAGCGAAGCTTTCACCGGGCCTTGTTGCTAACGGCGCTGGAGTTCAAGAAGAATGGAATGTGCCGCCTGCAGTCGAAGCTGTACCGGACTTGCGTGGAGGTGTGCTCCGGCCTGGAGAGCGAAGCACTGCAGAGCATCGTGAGGGAGAGCGTTCGGGAAGGCGTGCTGGAGGATCAGGGCGACTATTACTGGATCAACCGAGGGCGTTTCCACGAAACCGCTTCCTTCCACGACATCCGTTTGCGGCTGACGACCAAGGTTATCGCCAACGAGTTCGAACCCTTGTCCGAATGCGTGGAGGTTCTGAAGCGAAACGTGAACCAGGACGAACGAGGGGCTCGCTGCATCCTGGCGGACGAGCTGAAGCGCGAGGAGGCTCGGAGTTTCGAGCGGGCCTATCGCGAGCACTACGACCCGGAATTGTCCAAGCCTTTGGAAGTCGGCGAGCCGTTCGACTTGTTGCCTAAGGACGGAAAAGTGCGGGCTGGCGTGTTGTTGGTTCATGGATACATGGCGGCTCCCATGGAGATGCGCTACCTCGGCGAAGCGATTAGCGAGCATGGCTACCACTGCCACGGGTTGCGGATCGAGGGGCATGGCACGGCCCCGCTCAATCTTTCGGAGACGAGCTGGAAGGATTGGTTGTTTTCCGTGCACACTGCCTACCTGAGAATGGCTTGCCTGCATGACACGGTGTACCTTGTCGGCTTTTCCATGGGCGGCTTGCTGGCATTGCTCAAGGCCTCGCAATTGGGATCGCAGCTGGCCGGGGTAGTGGCGATCAATCCCGCTTTCCGCTTGAAGGACCATCGGGCAGGCTTGGCCGGGGCGGCGGACGTGTGGAACGGGATGCTGCAGAACCTGCATATCGATATCGGCAAGGTGGAGTACGTGGAGAACCTGCCGGCGAATCCAGAGATCAACTACACGCGGAACTACGTGAAAGGCGTAAGGCAGCTGGGGCTGTTGATTTCCCGGTGCGAGGAATCGTTGCCGCAGGTCCGATGCCCTTGCCTCGTGGTGCAGGCACGCAAGGATCCGGTAGTGGATGCGACGGGAGTGGAGCTGATTCGCGAAAAGATCGGTTCGGATGCAGCCAGCATCGTCTTGCTCAAGGCGGATTCGCACGTGATCGTGACGGATGAGCATCGAGACGACGTGGCGCTGTATGTGCGGCACTTCTTCAGTACCCTGGAGTTGGCGTCGCCCTTGGTGCCGGAGCTCGAGTTTCACTGCGCGGGCTATTGAAGTAGGGAGGCGGTATCGAATGGATAACTACAAGCTCGTACACCCGGGACACCTGAACCACCACGGTTTCCTCTTTGGGGGAAACATGCTCAAGTGGGTCGACGAATACGCCTATATCGCCGTGTGCGCCGACTTTCCCCAGCAGCTGTTCGTAACGGTGGCTATGGATCAGCTGCAGTTCCGCAAGTCGGTGGGGGCGGGAGAAATTCTGAGGTTTCGCTGTCGCCTTGTGGAGCGGCGGACCAGTTCGGTGCGTTACGCGGTGGAGGTGAGTCGCAAGACGGAAGCGGGGGAGCGAGAGGAAATTTTCGCAACCCATGTCGCCTACGTTTGCGTGAACGAGCGAGGCGAGAAGAAGGCCTTGCCGCAAGGCAGGGGTGCGGAAGCTGTCTAGCGTGGCGCGGTCGACGGGGTCATTCGGTTCTAATCGCGTTGTCTTTTGCGGGCTAATCTGCAGCAAGGGGGCATGACAATTTGCGAGGCCGAGTACCGAGATGTTGAAACGCCGAGCGGCCCGATGCGCTGCCACCTCTTCCGCCCGAATGCGGAGGGTGCCTTTCCGGGCTTAGTCCTCTATTCGGAGATCTACCAGATGACCGGACCGATCGCTCGCATCGCCAACTTCCTGGCGGGGCATGGCTACGTGGTTTGCGTGCCGGAGATCTATCACGAGTACGAGGAGCCGGGGGTGGCCTACCATTACGACAAGGAAGGGACGGATCGCGGAAACGAGCTGAAGACGACGAAAAGCATCGCGGCCTACGACGCGGACGCGAGCGCCGCGATTTCCGTGTTGGAGAGCTTGTCGAGCTGCAGCGGAAAGGTGGGGACGATCGGATTTTGCATCGGCGGGCACCTGGCATTCCGGGCTGCCATGGATCCGCGGGTGAGGGCGGCGGCCTGCTTTTATCCGACCGATATCCATAAGCGGTCCCTCGGGGCCGGCATGAACGACGATTCGCTGGACCGCATCCCTGAGATATCCGGCGAGCTTTTGATGATCTTCGGACGGCAGGATCCCCATGTGCCGCTGGAAGGGCGGAGGCTGATCAAGGAGGCCTTGGAGGCAGCGGAGCGGGACTTCCAATGGCACGAGTTCAACGGAGCCCACGCGTTCGTGAGGGACGAGGGGCACCGCTACGATCCCGTGCTGGCTGGGCAGGGCTTCAGCCTGAGCTTGGAGATGTTTGCCCGCAAGCTGCGCTAGGCGCTGCCCGCCCCAAGCCCCGTTTTTCGAATTATTCCGGAAAATGTTTGGCAAGCAGCGACCCTCCGGAGGGATGCTCAGTGGCGGTAAGTAAATGCAGGGTAGGGGCTTAGAGCAATCAAGCAAGAACCATAGGCACATCCTATGGTGTCGGTAGGAACAAGGTATTTCACAATTAACAAGGAATATCGTATAGTTCTCACATCGGCAGCCGAGAGGCCTAACCGATACGAAGCCAAGCTTCGTTACAGATTTTTTGGGGTATAAAACATACACGATAGCGACATAGGAGTAGGGGTACTCCTGCTATCAAAGAGGCCCGCTCAGAGCTTAGCTCTGGCGGGCTTTTACTTTGCCCAAATGCTTCCTTGGGGCGCTTCCTAGTGGCTACCGTTATTCTTTTCGTCGTGCAGGACTTGGTCGATGACGATGCAGGCGCTGAGGATGGAGACATCGTCCTCGCCCTCTGCGATATCGATTCCGTAGGTGTCGGTCCAAGACCAGACCGCTTTCGAGACGGTGGCGACCGTGTTGCCGGAGCGGAGGAAGCGGAAGTCGTGGGCCCAGAAGGAGCCCTCGATGGTGTAGTCGTTGGGGCCGGGCACGTCCAAGGTGAACCTTTTGTTGAACCAGGAGAACTCTTTGCGGACTTCGGCGAAGAGCGCTCCGTTGCGGTAGATCTCGTACTTCGGCAGGAAGGTGAGCAGCTTCTGTTCGATGAAGGCCAGCTCGTTGCCCTGAAGGTCTTGGAAGGAGAGTTTGTCTCCCCAGGAAAAAGCCTGGCCGTCGATGAAGAAGACCGGTTCGCCGTTCTCGTCGCTGATGTGGAAGTCATCTCCCCAGGACCAGAATTTCTCTTTTATCATGTATCGCATATCACTGTTGGGTTCCTTGGTTGTTGAGCAATATTGGGTATTAGCTGAATGAATACGAGTGGACGCCCTATCGTGGAAAGCCTCACGAGGTCGAAGGCGTCCAGTTTGGATTGTCGGTACTGGAAGGCGTGGGAGACGGGGGCATGCGGAGGAGTCTCTTCGGCGGAGATGGGGGCGTTTGTAGGAGTCTAGGGTATTGGAAACGACTTCTTGTATCGTTGGCAAGGCTGTCCCGCCGGCAGAGCGCTCCGAGTTGACTTGCTTTGCTATTCCCGTTTACTGGTCTGGATCGCAGGGTGCGATGCCCTATCTGGAATGTAACTACGATATGAATACTGATTTAACTAAAATCGCAGGGGTTGGGCCATCCATGGCTTCGGCGCTTGCGGAAATGGGATTTACGACGGTCGCCAAGGTGGCTAACGCAAGTGTAGAAAGCCTTTGCTCCGTGTCGGGAATTGGCCCCGTCCGTGCAAGCGGGCTCATCGAGGCGGCAAAGGCCCTGGAACCGGCCAGCGCACGGCAGCCTGCAGCCGCGCCAAAGGACGCTACGAAAAAGGCGATCGCCGCGAAGAAGCCGAAGTCCAAGAAGAAGGATTCCGGCAAGGACAAGGCGAAGAAGGAAAAGTCGAAGGCCGCCAAGAAGGACAAGGAAAAGAAGGAAAAGTCCAAGTCCAAGAAATCCAAGTCCAAGACCCCCAAGTCCAAAAAGGCAAAAGGTAAGCTCAAGAAAAAGTCCGGCAAGAAGGGCAAGAAGAAGTCCAAGCGCTAAGGCCCTTGGGCGTTCGGACTAGGTGGACTGCTGCTAGGGGAGGAAGGCTTCGTTTGGCGCGAGCCTCATTGGGAACGCCAGCTGAACCGGAACGCTTTTTCTGGTTCAGCTTTTTTTGATGATTTTTCCGGAAAGGAAAAATGAGGTGAGGATGCCAAGGCCGAAGCCGAGGAAGCCTGCGAAGGCGAGAAGGGCTGCCCGCGGCATAGTAATCGTCAGGAAGAGGATGTCTGTGTCGACAGGTTCCGTGTTTTGTACGATGATGATAATCATCAACGCGGTGAGGACGAGCGCGACGAACAGTTTCAATTTGGTCATAGTATTCTTGGTTTCTTGTTTTAGCCTGACGCTTAGGACTAAGTGGCGATTACGAACTTACCGGTGGTGAGGGGTGCGGTGAGGGTATGCCGGAATTGTATGCCGTCTGGCTCGAGCTAAATTTTATATACGTCTTTTCGATGTCCGACCTTGATAACGTGAACTATAAGTCTTTCGTCGGAAATTTCGTATATAACACGATAATTTCCGATTCGTATTCGATAAAGCTCTTCGTTGGTAAGCTTTTTGCAGTTGGTGGGTCTTGGATCTTCAGCTAACTTTTGGATCTCAGAAAGAATTTTTATTACTTCCTTTTTGTGGATCTTTTTTAGGTCTTTTCGGACGGAAGATGCGAACTTCAGGTCAAATAGTGCCATCTGCTTGGAGCTGGGAAAGGAGTTCGTCGTAGCTTACTGTTTTTTCTTTTTTTCTCTTTTTCCAATCCGAGATGTCTTCCAAATCTTCTCGCAACGCTGCCTTAAGTGCATCGTTTACGAGGTCAGACATCGACTGTCTGGTTTCTGCGGCCTTGATCCTCAATGCGTTATGGACTGCTTCGTCCAGGTAAAGTGTAGCTTTGCTCATATGGCCTACTTTGACGGCATGACGCTAAAGCGTCAAGAAGTCGTTTCTTCCCGAACGCAAGTGCGCCGCTGCATGAGAAGTCCGAGCGAAGCGCGTCGTCCGGAGCTGCCCCCGTGTCACCCTCTTTCCGATACACTCCCAAACGACCCGATTCGGCCGCCGAGAATCGCTTTTTCGGCTCGCTTCGGGCTGGGGTTCGTCTCTGGCTCGTGCCAAGGTCTCGCCCGAAGACGAAAAAGCGCTTCCAGTGGAGGAAGCTCGGGAAAAGCAAAACGCATATAGCGTATCCGGCTATGTCCGCCCCGGACCGCGGCTTGTTCAACCATGGGCCAATGCGAACCTACGGTTCGAAGGTCCCTATATTGTTCTACTCTTCTTTGAATGAGTTTTGCTTGTTTGGGCCCATGACCCAAAGAATGATCAATCCAAGGAAATCGAATGCAAGAGTCAGTATAATTCCTTCTTTCGTCCTGTTTAGTCTTTTTCCTGTTTTGTATCCATATGTTATGACAAATACTTTCCATAGCACAATCGCGACTCCGACTATCCATATTGATTCGAACATCTTATTTTTCGTAGAACAACGAATAGTGGATGCATGGGTGGAAGTCGAGGAGCGACTGTAGCGTATTGGATCACACGACTTGATATGACTAATTGCTTAGATTGACCGGAAGGGTCACCCGGACGGCTACACTTTCCCCGTCGTACTGCGCGGGATTGAATTCGAATGTGTTAACGAATGATAGAACAAGGGGATTGTATTCAGGGTGATTGGTCTTGTCTATGTGTGGCCCGATTGGTCTACCTTCTCTTGTAACAATGAAGCTTACAACGGCGTTAATTTCGCCCTGAAAGTCGATTGGCAATTTCGGATCACCTGCGCGAATGATTGTTGGTTTGACGTCTACGTCTTTCAGGTCAGCGGGACGATCTTGAAGTAGTGGATTTGGGGTTTCGTAGCTCTCATCAGCCATTGGGCGATCGGTGGTTTTGCAGCCCGAGATGGCCAATGTGCAGGTCGTTAGAATTGTGATTATTGTTCTCATATCGTCAAGTGCAGGGGACGAGCGCTCGCGCTGCTCGCCTAGAATGGCTTGTTAGGGTTGGTTTATAAATCGTTCTTCGTTCGATACGATACAATCGTGTAGTTTGTCCTGGATGGTTTCTTTGTTTCCACCGTGGTACCAATCCCAAAGCTCCTGTTCTATATTGTTTCCGATGTATTCAGAGCCTTTCTGGTCTTCGATTTCATCAAAATAGTCTAAGTAGTTCGGTTCTTTAGATTCTTTGATTTCTTCAGGGAATAGTTCCAGGACGCTTCGTAGGATTTTCGAGGGGAGATCGAGACCAACTCTCTCGAGTGCTGAGGCAGCGTAAACTGCCAATGATTCATGACCGTTGGTCAGATACTGCTCTAAGCCTCCATTGGTTTCTTGTCCGTGAAACGTCTCGACAGCGAATACTGTCTTCAGAGGAGCTGGAATTGCGTCAGCTCCTTTGGCGTAGAAGATGTCCTCAGCGACATCGCAGATCGAGTGACATGCGAGTTCTTTGTCTCCAGCTTCTAACGACGCTGTGAACATCTTTGGATCTATCATTGCGTTTCTGCTAACAGAAGGTCCATACGACGAGGCCTAAGCTCGGCCTCCATGTCTGAGATCGTGGATTTCTTAGGGTTCGTTTTTAAAGAGTCGGGTGTTTGTCGAAGTTGTATGCATTGTTTCATCAGGATTGTAGTATATTGGTATTTGGAGTGAATTTCCTATCGAATATTGTATATGTATAGTGCAGGAAGCAGTAGGATAATTAGGAGTATTGATCTAAATAATACCCATTTTTCGTTTCTAAGAAAACCGATGACGCAAAGAATGAAGCTGGTGGCGTTAATAATAGGAAGGAAAAGTAAAAAGAGTATTCCTTTATTCCATCCCCATGGGTCGATTCCCTTCGTTTTTTCTGAGATAAAGAGACTGGCTGGAACTAAAATGAAAGCGGAAATCCAGCATAGATTCGTGAAAGTTGGACTTCTTCTTGGGTTCATTATTTTTGTCTAACGCTGAGGCCATACGCGAGGTCAGCGCGGAGCATAGGCCGGAGTGGTATAGAACGATTCGTTAGTCTTTATCTGATTTCTCAAACTCCTGGAACAACTTGTTTTTCTCTTCTCTGATTTTTCTGTTCATTCGGTCGATTTGGAATCTGCATAATGACAAAAAATCCTCCAATTTTTGAAAATCGAAATCGGGTATCCTTAGAAGCTCTCCATGTGTAGATGCTGTCTTTTCGATATGTTTTCCTTCTTTAGAGATGAAGCTGACGACTGATCCCTTCTTTATAAACTCCAACTCGTGGAGCTCATCGTCGGTGTGTGCTACAAATGTATTTCTCCATTTATTGATGGATTTGTGTAAATTCCTATAAACTTCCTTCTCAAATTTTTCCCAGGTAGACGAGATCTTTGTCCAGTTGCGACCGGACGAAAACGGCCTGGAGTAATAGATTACAGCTGCTGAAACGAGGTGCCTCTTCAATGTCTCATTCTTTTTGCAGTTTATTGCTTCTTGAATAGCATTTTCAGACATATTCATGTCTCGCAGTGCCAAGACTAAGCGTTTCAGTTGGCGGTGCCTCGGTTTCTCCTTGTCAGGTTTGTAAAGTTGATTTTGCAAAATTTTATTGGCTAACGCTAAGGTGTCACGATGGAGGCGGCGGAGCTGCCGGAATTGTAACCGTCTGGTTCAGTTTGAGTTTTTTTATGGCAACAATGCTAGATATGGTCATGTCCTCGATCTTTGAGGATGGTAGATCTGCTAGTTGTTCTATTTTATTGTGCTTTGGTGAAGCTAAGAAATAAAGCTTCATTGTTTCTATCTCGATCGAAGCTTCTAATAAGTCGTCTCGTTGGATTATTGCATGGTAACGATGAAGTCCTGATGGTGGTAAGTTCGTGACAATACGGTGCTTTGCGATTCCAATGATCGCTATGTTGTCGTATATTTCCGCAGGAACTATCAGTACGCCACTGCGCTCGCTAACGAAGTTGTTTGGGGAACCTGCTTCGATTGCAAACAAAGCAACCCATTCTGAAAACTCCGGAGGAAGATCTAATTTGACGTTTGTGCAGGATGCAGCTTCTTGGATTCCGACCACCTCGGACACGGCCGATACGTCGATTCCAAGTTCGGACTGACCGTGCAATAACGCAAGCATAGGATGGAGCCAAATGAGTTGTCGAAATGTGAGATTCATTTTTACTGAACAGTACTTATGCGCGCTTTTGGTACGACTAACACGTAGGGTGTTATTGGGCTCTTGTGATCATGTCGCTACGCTCGGTAGCACTTTTTGACCGTTAAGTTGTCGGAATAGCAGGCTATGGCCGGTGTTATGCGCGCTTTTCGGGTAATAGCACATTTGGGGATTCTCCTGTTAGTCCGCGCTTTTCCATGCAAGGGAAACTATTTCGGACTTGCTTGGAGACAAGGCTAATTTACGTGAAAGTACGATTGGGTAGAGTTGTTTGCGCTTAGGCCTGTGGCTTTGGTTTGCTCGAGCTCGCGTTGACTGGAAGTCGATCCGATCTGCACCGCTTAGTCGCAGGTTGACTGCTTGCTGGTCTTTGGGAGGAACCGCGTACCGAGGGAGATGAGGAACTTGGACAGCGTACCGAGAAAGATGAGAAGTTTGGAACCGCGAATCCGGCCGTCGCTCTTTGAGCTATGGCGGACTAGCGTGGACGCGAATGAACGCTAATAATTTTGGATAAATGGAGTTGGGTTTCTCGACCGACACTTGAGGTGCGAAGCGACGAAACATGACGCAAAAGTACGCTAATTTTTTCGTTTTTGGGGGCAGGTGTAGAGGTAGGCATTGCTCTGATGAGCAAGGCAGTGGTGAGGGTGATGTTGGTGGGAGTGGGTTTTGTTTTTTGGGCCCGCAGATCTCCGCAGATGTTCGCAGATTGTTTTTTTGGGGGGGAGTGAGTGTGGGGCGAAACCGCAGGTATTTTGATGATTTTCGACGGATTTTGTGAGGGCATCCTGCACTGCGGAGGAATTAACATCGCTTCGCTGGATCCCTTCGGCAGGCCTCAGGGCGAGGATCCCTTCGCTGAACTCAGGGCGAAGACCCGATTCGAGTGTCGGTTGGGGGCTTAAGGTAGGATCCACCTTCGCTAGCCCTTCCACCTTTGGTAAGGCTCTTGCGGACAAGTTGGCGGACGGGATCTTGCACTGCGGTCGCGGGCTGAAGCTCCGCGCTACGGGGATGATTTCGTTATGGAGAAGGTCCTTTGTTTGTTAGGCTTTTGTACTTTGTGTGGTTAGAAAGAATGGATCTTGCACTGTGGTGCGGGCTTCCGCCTTTGCAGTAAAGCTACTGCGGACATGCCAGCGGACAAGTCTGCGGACGAGTTGGAGGACCCGTCGGCGGGGAGGATTGTGGACGGGAAAGCTTCGCGTTACGGGGGGTGCCTTCGTTATGGGGAGGGATTTAGTTGTTGGCTTGGAATTGGGTGATGGCGATGGGGTGGTCGCGGTCTTGGCCGGGCTTGAAGACGAGGCGGAGCTTGCGGGCGCGGATGGGGCTTTCGAGGGGGAGGGTGAGTTGGAGACTGGTTTCTGGGGCGGTGGCTATGGGTTGCCAGGCGTCGGCGATCCAGGCTTCGACGGTGAAGGCGGCTGCGGCGCTCCAGGGGGCTTGTATCTGAACTGCGGATACTTGCTTTTCGATGCCGAGATCGAGTTGGAGCCATTGGTTGGCGGTGTCGCCTTGGGAGATCCAATGGGTGCTGGGGTCGCGGTCGTTGGCGTGGGCGGCTGGGTGTCCGGCTGCGGAGCTGGTGGCGCTCATGTAGGCGCCGTAGAGGCGGAGCTGGAGTTGGGCGTCGAAGAGGGAGCGGGGATAGGCTTCCTGGTCCTTGAGCTCCATGAGGCCTTCGTCTTCGAAGGTAACGGTTTCTCCGGGGCTGCGGAATCCGACGAAGTAGGGGCGGATGTAGTTGTGGAGCTTGCGCTGGGCGATGGACCAGAGGTCGTAGCTGGTTTGGGGAGCGGAGGCGTTGTGGACGAAGTTCCAGAAGGTGAAGTCTTGGCCGCCGTTGGGGTAGGCGTTCCAGGCTCCGCCGTTGTGGGTGAAGCGGCCGCCGTTTATGTTGTCGAAGAGGTTGGCGTAGGGATGGAAGCCGTGGCAGTCGATGGACTGGTCTTCGAGCATGACGCAGTTTTGGTAGACGGAGGCGGTGTTGGTCCAGCGGAAGCCGAGGGCGTGCCAGGTGGGTGTCTCGTTGACGATGTCCTTGTAGAGCACGCCGTAGCTGTCGCGTGGATACGTGGTGGTGTGGCCGGGCTTGCCGGAGAAGCGTACGTTTTCTACGGTGACGGCTAGGGCATTGTCGATGACGAGTGCGACGTTCCAGGAGTCGAATTCGCAGTCGCGTATCCAACTGTTGGCGACGTCGGTGAGGTGCATGCCGCGGTAGGCGTAGTCGACGGCGTGGTTGAGGTGGTGCTTGAAGTCTTGGGGGTAGGAGGCCCAGCCGCTGGAGAAGCGGATGCCTTCGACGCCGATTTCTTGCAGGGGGGCGTAGGGCCAGATTTCGGTGGTGCCGGCTCCGGCTGGGATGCCGAGCTGGACGGGGTTCTTGAAGGTGACGCGCTTGCCGTCGATGGCGGAGATGAGGTGTTCCTCGCGGATGCGGATGCCGGATTTCCCGGTGGACCAGGCGGGATGCCATTCGAGGCCGTCGAGGCGGGCATCGATGGCTTCCTTGCTTTGGTGAAAGAGGGTGACGTATTGGCCGACGGAGAGCTTCTTGGCGCTGTCGACGGTGAGGGTGAAGGACCCGCGGGGGATTTCGCCGGTGGGTTTGGCGAGGACGGTTTGGTCGAAGTGGCGGGGTTTGGCTCCGACGGGGCGGAAGTGGAAGCGGGGGGATTCGGGGAGCTTGGGATCGGGGTACTCGTGGGTGTAGATTTCGGTGCCGCCTTCGTCGGCTCCTTCGCCGCGCAGGACGATGTGGCCGCGGTTGATCTCGAAGGAGCGGTTGCGTTCTTCGCCGACGCCTACGACGTACTTGCCGCGAGGGAAGTGGATGACGACGGGTTGGTCGATCGCCATGGCGGCGTCGATTGCGGCGCGGATGCCGTCGTCGTCGAATAGGTTGTCGTCGGGGATGGCTCCGTAGTCGGTGACTTGCAGGGTGAGCCAGCCGCGGGTGTCGGGGATGGGCTGTTCGGAGAATTGGTAGCCGGCGTAGGAGTAGTTGGGCAGGAGGGCGGGCTCGCCGGTGTGCTGGCTGCGGGCGTATTCGACCCAGCTGGGGGCCTCGGTTTGGGCGGAGGCGAGAAGGGGGAAGAGCGTGAGCTGGAGGGTGAGAAGTGAAAGGGTGCGGAGCATATGGACTGGGAAGGGGATTGCTAGGATGGTTAGGGAGCTGGGATTTTCTTCGGTACTGGGGGCGGGGCCGAATCTTGTGGGGGGCTAATTGTAGGATAAGATAAGGGGGCTGGGATGAGGGGGGTGGGAGGATCGGGTTGTATTTTTTTTGGCCCGCAGATTTACGCGGATGTGCGCAGATTGTTTTTTGGGGATTGATGGGGAAGTTTTTTGAGGAACCGCGTACGTTGATGATTTTTGACGGATCCTGTGAGGGTATCCTGCACTGCTGAGGAATTAACATCGCTTCGCTGGATCCCTTCGCTGAACTCAGGGCGAAGACCCGATTCGAGAATTGATAGCTGGCTTAAGGTTGAATCTGCCTTCGCTATAGCGAAGGTCCTTCGTCGGTTTGGTTTTTGTGCCTTTTCGTGGCTATAGGATACTTCGGTTTGGACGGGGTGAGCATTGCTCCGATGAGCATGGAGGCTCTTGGGGGAAGAGTGGTGGATTGGGTTGTGTTTTTTTGGGGGGGCCGCAGATCTCCGCAGATGTGCTCAGATTGGTTTTGGGGGATTGATGGGGAAGTGGGGGGATTGAGAATTAGAGGATGGAGAGAGTGGTGAATTGGTAGGATCTTGCATTGCGGTCGCGGGCTTCCGCCTTCGCTGAAGCTACTGCGGACGGGGAAGCTCCGCGCTACGGGGGATGCCTTCGTTATGGGGGGATTTAGTTGGTTTGGCGCTGGGGGCTTTGCCAGGCGGGGCCGACTTCGGGGGGGCGGAGGTTGTGGTGGTCGGGTGGGGTGGCGAGTGTGGTGTTGTTTTGGATACGGTAGTCTTGGGGCAGGAGGGTACGGCCTCGCTCGTTGTAGCCGCCTTTTTCTTGGATGAGGGGAGCTTGGCAGTCGTAGAATTGGTTGCCTTGGACAAGAACGCGGTGGGCGGGGAAGTAGCCGTTGAGGGGGGAGTCGGGGATGCCTGCGTAGAGAACGATGATGCCGCCGGTGTAGCCGGTGAGGCTGTGGAAGGTGTTGTTTCGGATGGTGTGGCCGGAGTCGATGACGCGGACGCCGCCGGTATCCGGTTTATGGTTACCGATGAAGGTGTTGTTTTCAACGAGGCTATCGGTGCCGTGGCGGAGGGTGAGGGTGCCGGCTGACTCGTAGAAGAGGTTGCCGCGGATGACGTTGTTGCAGGTTTTGCTGGAGATGATTTCGGTTTCGCCGTCGCAGCGTTCAAAGAGGTTGTTTTCGACGAGGCAGGAGCCGAGGCTGCGGGAGTCTTGGCTTTGGCCGATTTGGATGCACTCGTAGCCGTTGCCGTCGCCCTTGGGGCGGTCGAGGAAGTGGTTGTGGTCGATGCGGTGTTGGGCGTCGGGAGTTAGCATGCGAACCTGGACGGTGACGCCGCTGTGGGCTTGGTTGCGGAAGCGATTGTGGTCGACGCGGTTGTGGGTGCCGTAGAGGCGGACCCATGCGTAGCGGCGAGCGGGGTCGGAGGGGTTGCAGGAGTCGAAGACGCTGTGGCGCAGGCGGCTGTGGTGGGCGTAGTCGCTGTCGCTGGTGCGGAAGGAGACGAGGGCTTCGGTGTCGGCGGGAGGCTCGGCGTGGGAGAAGACGAGGTGGGAGAGAATGATGTGTTCTCCGGAGAGGGCGATGCGGGAGCGGCCGGTGATGCGGGTGTTGCCGTTGGTATCGCCGGTGAGGGTGATGGGGGCGTCGGCCGTGCCGTTGAGGGTGAGCTTGAGGTCTAGGTCGGCCCATTCGCCGGGGGCGAGCTGGATGGTGTCGCCGGGCTGGGCGGCTTGGAGATGGGATTTGAGCTCTGGCAGATCGCGGGCGAGGCGGGTGGCGGAGAAGAGTGATACGTGCAGGGCGAAGAGTGAAAGGGGGGCGAGTAGGTGGATGCGTTTCATGGGAGGGGTGGTTGGGTGATAGGTGGTGTGTTGTGGGTGGTGTGTTGTGGGTGGTGGGCTGTGGGTGGTGGGCTGTGACTGTTCTACGAATGGTACTTATGAGGGATTGTTTTGCCCGCAGATTTTCGCAGATGGGCGCAGATTGTTTTTCTTAGGGGGGGATGCAGGGAGGGCATTGCTCTGATGAGCAAGGAGGCGTTTTGGGGGATGAGGGGTGGATTGGGTTGTGTTTTTTTTGGCCCGCAGATTTACGCGGATGTGCGCAGATTGGTTTTTGGGATTGATGGGGAAGTGGGGGGATTTGAGAATTAGAGGATGGAGAGAGTGGTGAATTGGTAGGATCTTGCATTGCGGTCGCGGGCTTCCGCCTTCGCTGAAGCTTCTGCGGACGGGAAAGCTCCGCGCTACGGGTTTGTCTTCGCCTAGGCTACTGCTGACTTGCCTGCGGGCTTGGATGTTTCGTGTTGCGGAGATGATTGGGGATGTGTGTGGGGGCTTGAATGGGGAAAGGGGGCTGTTTTTTGCAGATGAAAGGGTGGTTTGTGCGTTCTTCGAACGATGCACGTAGGAAAAAGGAGGAGTTGGCAGCTGTCGGAGTCGGAGGCGATCTCGGAGGGCGATTACTGGAACCGACGGAAATTTTTGAAGGCGGTGGGCTTGGGCACTGGCTCGTTGGCGGGGATTCCGAATTTGATCGGCGCCACGGCGGGGTTTCCTACGACGCGGAATCCGAAGTATTCGGGAGAGGGCTTGGATGTCACTGACTACGATCTGGTTTCTGGATACAACAACTTCTACGAGTTTTCTTATGACAAGGATGGTCCGGCGAAGCTTGCGAACAAGGGCTGGAAAACGGAACCTTGGACGTTGGAAGTCGGCGGCTTGGTGGACAACCCTTTGAAGCTGGATGTCAACGATCTGATCAAGCGAGTAGGGGGCATCGAGCAGCGGGTGTATCGTTTTCGATGCGTGGAGGCCTGGTCGATGGTGATTCCGTGGGACGGCTTCCAGCTGAGCAAGCTCTTGCAGTTGGCGAGTCCGAAAAGCGGCGCGAAGTTCGTGAAGTTTACGACGTTCTTCGATCCGAAGGTGGCTCCCGGGCAGCGGGGCGGGTCGATCGATTGGCCTTATGTGGAGGCCCTCACTTTGGCGGAGGCAATGAACGAGCTGACCTTGCTCGCCACGGGGATCTTCGGAAAGCCGATGCCGAATCAAAACGGGGCCCCGATTCGTTTGGTGGTGCCATGGAAGTACGGTTTTAAGAGCATCAAGTCGATCGTACGTATCGACCTTGTCGATACGAAGCCGGTCAATACGTGGCAGGCTTTGCAGCCGAGCGAGTATGGGTTTTACGCTAACGTGAATCCGAAGGTAGACCATCCGCGTTGGTCGCAGGGGAGCGAACGCGTGATTGGGGGCGGGTTTTTCAGCGGACGTAAGGACACGCTGATGTTCAATGGATACGAAGAGCAGGTAGCGGGGCTCTACGACGGCTTGGACCTTCGCCGCAATTACTAGTTGGAATGTCGCGGATTTCTGGCTTTTGGCGCAGTCCGTGGCTGCTTTATGCGGCCTTGTGCAGCCCGTTGGTACTGGCGGGCGCTGCGGTGCTGCGGCAGGAGATTGGCTACTTGGCGGATCCCGCGAAGTACTTGCTGGAATTTCTTGGCAAGGCGGCGGTGGTGCTGCTGGTGGTCACCTTATGCATTACTCCGGTGCGCCAGCTGTTTCCGAAGTGGGAACTGTCGAAGGCGTTGGTTTTTCGGCGGCGTCAGATCGGGGTGAGCGTATTCGTTTACGCGCTACTGCACTTCGCGCTCTATCTGCCGTACGTGGGCGGGTGGCAGGGGGTTGTCGAGGAGTGGAGCAAGCTGTTTATTTTGTCGGGTTTGCTCGCGCTTGCGTTGCTGTTGGTCTTGGCGGGGACGAGCAACAACTTCTCTGTTAAGCGAATGGGGGGCAAGCGTTGGAAGCGGTTGCACAAGTTGACTTACTTGGTGGTCGCTCTGGTGATCTACCACCAGTTCGCTCAAGAGAAAACGGGTTATCGGGAGACGTTGTTGTATTTCTGGCCCTTGTTTTTGCTGGAGGGCATTCGTTTGTTCCGTTGGGCGAAAGCGGGCGTGACGCGGCCCGCTTGAGGCCGAAGGGGGCGGGGCTAGACGACTTGGAAGCGTTGTTCCAGGAAGGTCTCGGAGGAGCTGCCGACTTGGACTACGAAATCGCCGTTTTCGACTTTCCGTACGTTGTCGGCCCCGGTGCAGGCTAGCATCTCGGGAGCGATCGCGAAGCTGATGGTCTGGCTTTCGCCGGGTTCGAGATAGATTTTGCGGAAGGCTTTCAGCTCTTTGGCAGGGCGGACTACGGTGCCGATGGGATCCTGGATATAGAGTTGGACGACTTCCTTGCCGGGGCGGTCTCCTGTATTGGAGATCTTGATACTGGCCGAAAGGGAGTCGCCGTTTGCCACTTGTTTTGCGGAGAGCTGGAGGTCTTGGTAGTGGAAGGTGGTGTAGCTGAGCCCGAAGCCGAAGGGGTAGAGGGGCCCGTTTTCCATGAACATGTAGCCTTTCTTGAAGTTGATCTTCTTTTGGCTGTAGTGGAAGGGGAGCTGGCCGATGGTGCGGGGCACGGTGACGGGGAGCTTGCCGGAGGGGACGGAGTGGCCGAAGAGGGTCATGGCGATGGCTGTGTCGCCCTGCTCGCCGGGATCCCAGGCGTCGAGGATGGCGTCGGCTTCGGCTGCCAGTTCGTTGATGGCGAGGGTGCGGCGGTGCTTGAGGGCGACGATGACGGGTTTTCCGAGGGCTTTGAGGCGACGGAAGAGCTCGACTTGGGAGCCGAGCAGGTCGATGGAGGCGCGGTCGCCGATGGCGAAGTCGAAGAAGGCTTCCTTGGCGGTAAACTCGTCGCCGCCCACGAAGAGAACGGTGGCGTCCGCGGAGGCGGCGGCTTGCACGGCTTTTTCGAGGCCGGGGGCGCACTGTTCGGGGGTGAGCAGGTCGGGGTAGTTGATGTCGCCGTTGGTGAGGGAGAAGCCTTTTTCGGCTACGAACGCTATGGAGTCGCCGGCGACCTCTTGGAATTGGGCTAGGGTGTTGGGTTTGAGGAGGGGGCCGACGAGGGCGATTTTGGGCGTGGCGCGGGGATCGAGCGGGAGGGTCTTGTTTTCGTTCTTGAGCAGGATGAGGGAGTCGAGCTCGGACTCGAGGGCGAGCTGGAGGGCGCTGGGGCTGCGGCTGATGGCGCGGGCTTGTTCTTCGGAAGCGTAGGGATTTTCGAAGAGGCCGAGAATGAACTTGGCTCGCAGGACGTTGCCGGCGGCCTGGTCGATGAGGGGGATGAGGGACGTGTCTTTGGCGGCGAGTTGGGGGAGGCGGACGTAGCAGTCTTCGTTGTAGAGGTCTACGTTCATGCCGGCCTTGAGTCCGAGCAGGGCGGCTTCGTCCTCGTTTTCGGCGACGGCCATGAAGTAGAAGAGGCGTCCGATATCGTTGGCGTCGGAGACGGTGTATCCATTAAATCCCCACTGGTCGCGGAGAATGTCGGTAAGGAGCTGTTTGTTGGCGTGGCAGGCGACGCCGTTGAGGTCGCCGTGTGAGGCCATGATGCCGAGGGTCTTGGCCCGTTGGACGGCGGCTTGGAAAGGGGGGAGGATTTGGTCGGCGAGGTCTCGCTCGGAGATTTGCACGGAGGCGAAGTTGCGTCCGCCTTCCACTTGTCCGTAGCCGGCGAAGTGCTTGGTGACGGCCCCGATGTGGGTGGAGGCGAGGCCGTGGTAGTCGCCTTGCACGCCGGTGACGGCGGCGACGACCATCTCGGAGACGAGGTGGGTGTCTTCGCCGAAGGTTTCGCTCATGCGGCCGAAGCGGGGGTCGCGGATGAGGTCGGCCTCGGGCGAGTGGCACATGTGCATGCCGCGAGCGCGGGCCTCGCGACCGACTTGGTCCCAGACGCGGCGCACGAGTTCGGGGTTCCAGCTGGCGGCCATGTTGATGGGGCGGCTGAAGTCGGTGGTACCGGCGGCGTCGACCCCGTTGTAGGATTCGGTGACGAAGAGGGCGGGAATTCCGTGGCGGCTGTTTTCGACGAGGTACTTTTGTAGGAGGTTGTTGATGCGGGCGGCGTCCTGGGGGGAGTCGTGTTCGCCCGGGTTCTTGATCCCGGCGATGCCGTGCTTGACCTGTTCCTTGAAGTGGTCGCTGAGGACGAGCTGTCCGTCTTCGTCGAGGCTGACGCCGAGGTTGGCGTGCACGATGCGCATCTGGGCGACCTTTTCCTCGAGGCTCATGCGGGAGAGGAGGTCGCGCACCTTGGATTCGATGCGGTCGGCGCTGGCGGGACCGAGTGGCGATTTGCGGGAACGTTCTGTGGCTTCTGTGTGCATAGGAGAGTAGGGAGGAGAGCCTGCGGCCTTGCGGGTCGGGGAGGAGCAGGGGGTAGGAGAATCTTGCGGAATGGAGGAGCCGACAAAGCAGGCCCGGGACTAACAGTAGGATTGCCCGGCGCTGGCAGGCGCGGGAGCTGGCTGGGGTAGGCTGGAGCCGCGAAGGAAAGCTAATTGTAGGATTTGCGCTATGGGTCTTGCGGAGGGGGGACGGCCTTGCGTAGTTTTGGGGTATCGGTCCTGAACCCAGGCCGTGGCCCGGCCGCAATTGGCGGGGCGGATAGGATGCCCCTTATGAACTCCAAGAACAGCAAAGCGACGCTCGGGAAGAGACGCGTAACGATCCGCGATATCGCGGAAGAGGTGGGCCTGCATTTCACCACAGTGGCGAGGGCCTTGAAGGATTCGGATTTGGTCAAGCGGGAGACGGCGCAGCGGGTGAAGGCGGCAGCGGAGCGCCTCGGCTACCAGGCGGATCCGTTCGTGTCGGCGTTTTGCAGCTATCGCAGCAGCCACTTGAAGCAGGGTTACCGCGGGAACCTGAGTTGGATAAACGGGTTTCATTCGCCCGACTACTTCGAGTCCGAGGCGACGGGCTACTACAAGGAGTGCTACGAGGGGGCGAAGGAGCGTTGCCGGGAGCTCGGGTTCAAGCTGGTGCCGTTTTGGTACGGGGAGCCGGGCATGTCGGCCAAGCGGGCCTCGCAGATCATCCATAGCCGTGGGGAGGCCGGTTTGATCGTGGCCCCGATGCCTCCGAGTATCGATAAGTTGGATATGCGCTGGGATTCGTTTTGCTCGGTGCGGATTGGGTACTCGATACCGGACGTTCCTTTGACGAATGTGGTTTCGGATCACTTCGGCAACATGAAGCTGCTTTGCTCCCAGCTGGAGTCGCTCGGTTTTTCGAGGATTGGCTTTGCGTGCAAGGAGTGGATCGACAAGCGGGTGGAGCACAAGTGGTCGGGAGCGTTCCAGCTGCGGCGCTACAGCGCCGAGCGCGAGCGTTACCTGCCGATGTTTTTGAGCGAGAACGAGGACGATTTCCATGCGTTCGAATCGTGGATACGGCTGAATCGGCCGGAGGTTTTGATTATCGGCGGGGTGACCTCCTATCCCGAGTTTCTCGAGCGCATGCGTATGCGGGTGCCGGAGGATATCCAGCTTGTATCCGTTTCCTTGGAACACGACCATGCGGGCTTTTACGCTGGCATCGACCAGGAGGCGAAGGTGGTCGGCGCGGTGGCGGTGGATCAGCTCGCTGGCATCGTGCGGCGTTCC
Source organism: Pelagicoccus sp. SDUM812005 (assembly GCF_031127875.1). Lineage (GTDB taxonomy): Bacteria > Verrucomicrobiota > Verrucomicrobiia > Opitutales > Opitutaceae > Pelagicoccus. The sequence continues at coordinate 257,369 of NZ_JARXIA010000001.1, forward strand.
CACGTGGGGTTGGAGAGCGCTCCGAAGACGATTATGACTAGCGGGTTTTGGAGAGGCGGAAGGAGCTGCGATCCAGCTTTGCTTGCCAAATGATGCCGATCTTGTTCTTTGCTCCTACAATGATGGAAAGGCGGAACGTTGAAGTCGTTTCGTCCTGAATCTTTCCTTTTGAACCTTCCAGCGGCCTGTTTTGGCGGGCTCTGGGCTCTCTACTCGAAAATGAAATTGTCCCCCTTGTTATTCCTGGTCATGTCGCTGCCTTTTATCTCTAGCCTGCTCGGAGCGACCCAAGCTCCGTTTGAACTGCGGTGCGAGCTGCTGAAAGGGGAGCGCTTGGCGCGGGTGGTCGATCCGACTCCGAACTTTTCTTGGGTGGTGCCGGTTACGGCCGAGGGCGGTCGCCAGAGCGCTTATCAAGTCCAAGTGGCTCGGGCCGGATCCGGATTCGAGGGAGGGGCGGACTTGCTCTGGGATACGGGCGAACGCGCCTCTGCGGCGTCGTTGGGAATCGAATACGCGGGCGAGCCGCTAGCGGCGTCGGAGACTTACGAGTGGCGCGTTCGCGTGGGCGTGGAAGGGAGCGAGCTCGGCCATTGGTCGCAGCCGCAGCGCTTCACTATGGCAGCGAAGCTGGAGGATGCGCCTTCGGCCCATCCGACGGTGGCGACGCCGGTTGCTCCGCATTCGGTGGTGGAGCTGGAGCCCGGGCGCTATTTGTTGGACTTCGGCAAGGTCGCTTTCGGCTATCTGGAGCTCGACTTGGTCGCTTCGGCTGCCGGGACGCTGACCGTCCACTTTGGCGAACGAGGCAGCGAGGCCGGGGTGATGCGGGAGCTTCCCCAGCGCTCGAGCGTGCGCTACTATTCAGTGCCTTTGGAAGTGAGCGAGGGCAATGGCGTCTATGGCGTGCATCCGCCGCGCGACGCCCGCAATACTAAGCCGGTTGCCATCGCAATTCCTGGGCGTTTCGGGACGATCGCTCCGTTTCGATACGTCGAGATCGAGACGAACGGGATCGAGCTAAGCAAGCTGGAGGCGAACCAGCTGGCTATCCATTATCCATGGGATGAATACGCGTCGTTTTTCCGTTCTTCGAACGAGGACCTCAATGCGTTGTGGGACCTGTGCAAATATAGCATGAAGGCGACCAGCTTTGCGGGCATTTATGTGGATGGCGATCGGGAGCGCATTCCCTACGAAGCCGATTCCTATATTAACATGCTTTCCCACTACGCGGTCGACAGCGAGTATTCGCTAGGGCGCTACACGCATGAGTACCTGATGGATTTCGAAACCTGGCCGACGGAGTGGAAGCAGCATTCCGTGATGATGGCTGGCATGGACTTTATGTATACGGGAGATATCTCGTCGATCCGCCGGATCTACGAGCGTCTGAAGCAAGAGAAGACCTTGGAGGAACGAGCTCGCGAGGACGGGCTGTTGGTGGGCTATCCTTACGAGCAGCACAACCAGCGCCCCGGCAGGTCGGCGGATATCGTGGATTGGCCTCCCGGTGAGCGCGACGGCTACGTCTTTACGGAGATCAATACGGTGGTGAACGCGTTTCACTATTTGAACCTTTTGCAGATGGCGGAGATGGCCAAGGCGCTGGGCAAGGAAGCTGCGGCCCGCGACTACGAAGCGCGGGCGGAGCGATTCTATGCGCGTTTCAACGAGGTTCTTTTCGATGAAGAGACGGGGCTTTACGTGGATGGGGAAGGGACGGAGCACTCCGCCTTTCACGCGAACTTGTTTCCCTTGGCTTTCGGTCTGGTGCCGGAGCAGCATTACGAGAGCGTAGCGGACTATATCGTATCGAAGGATTTGGCCTGTAGCGTTTACGCGGCCCAGTATTTGCTCGAGGCGCTTTACGAAGGCGGGCGCGAGGACGCGGCCTTGCGGTTGATGACGATGAAGGGAACTCGCAGCTGGCAGAACATGTTGGAGGTAGGGTCCACGATCACCTTGGAAGCCTGGGACGACTCCTTTAAGCCGAATCAGGATTGGAACCACGCATGGGGAGCGGCCCCGGGGAACGCGATTGCCCGCTTCATGCTTGGCGTGCGTCCGATCACGCCCGGCTTCGAGCGGATGACGGTTGCGCCGCGGCCCGGTTCGCTGGAATTCGTGGAAGGGCGCGTGCCGACGATTCGCGGCGCCGTTGAGGTATCGGTAAAGCAAATACGCGGAGAGTCGATGTCGGTGGATCTGAAGATTCCCGGCAATACGGAGCCGACGGTTTCGCTGAAAGTGCCGGAAGGCGAGCAGCTGAAAGCGGTGACGGTGAACGGCGCCGCGGCCGATTACGAGGAGCGGGGCGGCATCGTGCGCATTCCCGGGATCGGCAGCGGAAGCTACCGGATCGTGCTGTCGTATCGCTAGGCCGGGCCGGGTGGGATCTGACTGTTTGGCGAATCTTTTGTAGCAATGCGTCCCAGCGGCGCGTTTAATACAGTTAGAATTGCTTGTTCAGTGATTGTTTTTCAAGAAGCTGTCACCTTTCCCTTTCGATCCCTAACCCCAAAAAGCCTCTGGCCTTGCCTATGTACTCAGCCGATTCCTCCAATGCGGTCGACGCCTCGAACGACGACTCCTCCGTAAACGAATACGAGCGTCAGCCCGTCCCCAAGAAGGCCCACAAAGGGGCTGGCAAGTTTTGGGGCATGTATGCGGGCGAGCATGCGGCCGGCACGGAGTTTATGATCGGCCCGCTTTTTCTTCTCAATGGGGTGACCTTGCAAAACGTATTTCTGGGCCTGCTCTTGGGCAACCTGCTGGCGGTGCTGAGCTGGCGCTACGTCTGCGCTCCGATCGCGACGAAGGCTCGGCTGACGCTCTATTTCCAGTTGGAGAAGATCGCGGGCGGCGGCTTGGTCAAAGTCTACAATTTGGCGAACGGGGTCCTGTTTTGTTTCCTGGCGGGAGCGATGATTACGGTTTCCGCGACTGCGGTGGGGATCCCGTTCAATATGGAGATGCCAGCCATGGCGGACGTTTATCCCAACAGCGCCCTTTTCGTGGTGGTGGCGTTGGGAGTCGGCGGCTTGATCGCCCTGGTGGCTACGCTCGGCTACGACATGGTAGCGAAGTTCGCCAATATCGCTTCGCCTTGGATGGTGCTGGTGTTCGTGGCTTGCGGCTTGGTGGCTTTCAAGCAGCTGGACGTTTCCAGCTGGGAAGAGTTGAACGGGCTTTGGAGCGGCTCGATCGCCTTTGCCCAGGAAGGAAGGGCGGAGTCGACCATGGGATTTTGGAGCGTGGTTTTCTTCAGCTGGCTGTGTAACGCGGCCATGCATATGGGGATGGCGGACCTTTCCGTTTTCCGTTTCGCCAAGAAGCAGAGTTACGGTTGGGCGACCTCGGCCGGGATGTACGTCGGCCACTACGTGGCATGGATCGCGGCCGCCTTCATGTTGGCCGCGCAAATCAAGCTGACGCAGAACGCGGAGCCGCTGGCAGGTCCCATGGCCGAGCGCGTGACCGGGCTGGCGGGAATTATTTGCGTGATCGTGGCAGGCTGGACCACGGCGAATCCGACCATCTATCGGGCGGGCTTGGCGTTTCAGGCGATGCTGCCCTTCATTTCGCGTCGGGCGGCGACTTTGGCGGCGGGCGGCTTGGCGACCTTGGCCGGCCTGTTTCCGGCGCTGGCCTTTAAGCTGCTCGATTTCGTGGGGCTGTACGGAATGATCCTCGCTCCGATCGGGGCGATCATATTCTTCAATTGGCATTTCCGCAGCAAAGGGGACGCGGTCGAGCTGCATGAGCGCGCCTTCAAGGGCTCGTTCAACTTCGCGGTGCTGTTCGCTTGGCTGCTGCCGATCGCAATCGCGCTTTATTACATTCTCGGGAAAGGCGTTTCGCCTTGGTTCCTCACGATCCCGTGCTGGTTGGCTTGCGGAGGTCTCTATATGCTGTTCAGCATGAAGTCTCGGAGAGCCTAAAATTCTGACGTTCTAACCTTAATCGCATTCGAAAATGATTACTGTATTTAAAATCCTAGGACGTATCGGTCTTTTGCTTACCATTCTTCCCGCGGTCCTTTTCTATTTGGACACCATCGAGCTCGATAGCGTCAAGCTCTACATGACGATCGGCATGGTCGCTTGGTTCGTCGGCTCGATTATGGCCAGTCGCGTGCTGCCAGCGGTCGAGGACTGACTTTAGCCCGCATTTCATTCTCTCCGGACGGGCAGCAAGGTTTGCCCGTCTCGCTTTCCTAGCTCCGTGCCGAGCTGGTTTCGCTCTCGCTTGTTCTCCCCCCATGAATATATTTCCCTTAGATCTCTCAATCGTTTTAAGCTATTTCGTATTTATCTTTTGGATAACGGTACGAATCGGTCGCGGAGTGAAGGACTCCAACGACTATTTCCTAGCCGGGCGCTCGATGCGTTGGCCGATGATCGGGGCCTCCCTGTTCGCCACTAATATCTCGGCGGAGCAATTCGTGGGGCAGGCGGGCTTGGCGATGGCGATGGGAGTTGCGGTAGCGAACTATCAGATGGCGGGAGTGTTCGGCTTTGTATTGATGGGAGTCATTTTTCTGCCGATCTACATTCGGCTAGGGATCGTGACGACGCCGCAGTTCCTGAACGTGCGCTACGGGAAGGAGTCGTACCGCTTCGTATCGGTGTTCCAAATACTGTTTCTGGCGATCAATGCGGTTCCGGTTTCGCTTTATGCGGGAGGACGGGTGATGCAGGACCTGTTTGGCTGGGAGAGCCTGTTGCCGGGGGTGTTGATCCTAGCGGTGACGACAGGACTGTACGCGATCCTCGGCGGATTGCGAGCGGTGGTGATCACGGACTTTATCCAAATGTTTATTCTTTTGGCCGGTGGCATCATGGTCTTGCTGTTCGGCCTGCATGCGGTTGGCGGTTGGGAAGTCTTCCTGCAGAAGGTGGAGGCGTACCGGGCCAGCGAAGGCGTGGAACTGCTCTCGATGGTACGACCGGCAGATGACCCGCAGATCCCTTGGACGGCGGTCGTATTTGGGCTTTCGATACATGCGCTCTACTATTGCTCGGTCAACCATGCGGTGGTGCAGCGAGCGATGGCGGCCAAGAGCATTCATCAAGCCCGTATGGGCGGATTGTTCGCGGCCTTGCTGAAGTGTACGACGATCTTTCTGATCGTGATGCCGGGCGTGGTGGGGATTATGCTTTTGAAGGATGGTTTCTTCGAGGTGCCGCCCGAGTCTCCGGACCAGCTTTATTCGTCGATGATTCGGTCCTTGCTGCCAGTGGGGATGGTAGGGCTGACCTTGGCGGGCTTGGTGGCGGCTCTCATGAGTTCGGTGGATTCCTTTCTCTGTTCGGCTTCTAGCTTGATCACGCTGGACTGGTACAAGCCGATGCGGCCGAACGCGAGCGAGCGCGAGATCGTGGTGGCGGGACGAATCGCTGGCGTGGTCTTGATCGTGTCCGCGGTTTTCTGGGCCTTGTGGATCATCCCGAACTTCAAGTTCCTCTTCGACTACCTTGCCAAGTTTGCCTCCTATTCGGTGGGCGGGGTGCTGGCCTGCTTCTTGGGCGGGTTGCTGTCGCCGATCCCGAATCGGGTAGGCGGTTTCGTGACGCTGTTGTTCGGTACGACGGCAGGCGTGCTGATGTGGCTGTCGGTGGACAATGCTTGGGTGAGCGGAATTGTGGATACGCTAGGCTTCGAGTTCATGCAGATGAACTTCCTGCATGCTGGCTTCTTCCTGACGGTGGCGAGTTTTATCGTTTTGTTCGGGGTCTCGCTCCTGACTCGAGGCGAAGGCCGATCGGGCTACGATGCGGCTCGAAGGACGGTGCTGCTCGATATGGAAGCGACGCCGGGCGAGAATCGTCAGTTCGCGATCTGGATCGGCGTGGTGGCTGTCCTGTCGGTAGCGATCTATTGGTTCTTTTGGTGAAAGCCGAAAAGCGGCTGCGGGCTTGGGTAGCTTCGCTGTTTTCGGCGGCCTGCCTCTCCAGGTAGAGCCTAGGCGTCTGTTAGGGTGATGCTGTCGAGTTGCAGGCTGGGGTCGATGGGGCCGTGGAAGCTCAAGCGTAAGCCTGCTTCGGAGTCGAAGGAGGCGATGGGGTAACGGATCTCCGGTGCGCTGACGGGGATTGTGTCCCCGGGGTGGCTCTTGCCGTTGGAGATTTGGAGGGTTTGAGTTTGGCTAACTCTGTTGAACCGCAGCGTTGCCACAACGGATGCTGACTGCAGGCCGGTAATGTTGGGAAAGTGCAGGGAGGCGTCGGCTTGCAGGGCCCGAATGGAAAAGCTTCCGTCTGGGTTCTCCACTTTTTGGATACCGGAGGCTTCGCTGTAGTTGGCGGGGCAGATCGCCTTGGCGGCGGAGTAGCGTCCGACGGCGTCGGCGCTGATCTCGATGGGGGCGATTTCGCCGTTTGCCCGGTAGTGGACGTAGCTAATCCAGGATCCGCGGTAGTAGCGGTTTCCCGAAAAGCTCATGTCGCAGTACATGAAGTAGCTTTGGCCCTTCCAGTCGCAGAAGGACCCGTGGCGGCCCTGCTGGGGACCGTGGGGCCAAGTCCTTTCCCGAAAGGATGGGGCCATATTCGATTCGTCGACGAGGCAGCCTTTGTATTGGTAGGGGCCATACAGGTATTTGGAAACAGCGTAGAAGCAGCCCCAGGAAAGGTAGAAAGTATCGCCGCGCTGGTGGAGGAAGGGCTTGTCGTCGGTTTTGCCGCTTCCGTAGGGACCGGCGGGATCGCGAATTTCGATTTTGCGTGGGGTTTCGGCGAGCCCGCTCATGTCGTCGGCCACGCGAGCGATATAGTAGTCCCAAACGCCGAAGACGATATAGACAGTGCCGTCCTCCAGTTGCAGAAAGCCGGGGTCGTAGACGTGGGTATCCGCAGCGTCGCCCTTGATCCAAGGGCCTCCCACGGGGTCGCTCCAGGGGCCAGTGGGAGTGGGGGCGGAGACAAGCCCGATTTCGTGCAGCCCGGTTCGTTGGTCGACGACGGAGAAGCACCAATAGTAGGTGCCGTCCTTGCAAATCGCATCGCCTGCCCAGCAGCCATCGAAGGGCTTTCCGATATGGGTATGGGTGGGGGAGAGGGTGGTTTCGTACTGCCAGTTGAGAAGGTCTTCGGAGCTCCACAATTGCCAGTCGGGCATGACGAAACGGGTGTTTGTGGGGGCGTGGTCGTGGGAGGCGTAGAGGTAGGCCTTGTTGTTAAAGATACGTAGTTGCGGATCGGTTACGCCGTGGGCTTGCAAGGCGTCGATGGAGATCGGAGCGGAGGGGAGCGGGGGAACTGTCATGCTTGCTCGGAACGATGGGATCAGTTGGCCGGAGGGGCGAGCTTCGCGATCGGCATAATTGTAGGAGGTCGCTGCTTCGTCATTCGCACATGCCTTTGCGGTTTCCTGCATGGCTACTACTGTTATGAAAATGGTATGCTAGGGCCTGTCTCGTTTTTGTCTATAACGGTGCCTGCCCCAACCCCGCTTTCAACTGAAAGAATTTCGTCGTAGCCTAACTGTCGCCTCGTTCGCCTTGCTCGTCTGCGTAGCAGGTCGTCCTTTGTGGGGCGATGTCCTGGAGTTATCTTTCGAGGAAAGGATCGATCCGATCATGGACTTTTATTGCTACGATTGCCATGGATACGGGGAAAAGAAAGGAGGGCTGACTTTGGACTCCTTTGGCGAAGGCGAGGAGATCGAGAACCACGAGCTTTGGGGGAAGGTTCTTAAGCGGGTGCGGTTCGGGTTGATGCCGCCTCACGGCGAGGATCAGCTGGAGGCCGAAGAGCTAAAGACGATAATCGATTGGATAAAGTCGGAGGCGTTCGAGATCGATCCGGAAGCGTTGGATCCGGGGGCGGTGGTTTTGCGTCGACTCAATCGGAACGAGTACCGCAATTCCGTTAGGGACCTGATTGGGGTCGAAGTGGATACGGATGCGCTATTCCCGCCGGACGACTCGGGAGAGGGCTTCGACAATATCGGTTCGGTGCTGACCATTTCGCCGATGCTCTTGGAGAAGTATCTCGACGTGGCGCAGCTGGCGGTCGAGGAACTGATGGGAAATTTGGATACGTGGGAAGGGTCAGGGAGCTACCTAGGCCGCTACCAGGGCTTGGCTGATCTTTTTGCTGGGGAGACGGGCTCGGACTTGGAATCGGAGAGGACGCTTCTGGAGGACTTCGTGAGCTACATGGGACCACGTGTTTTTCGGAGGCCTTTGGAGGCTTCCTCCAAGCGGAGGTTGACGGAGTTGGGGCACAGCGTTTTGGAGGTACCGGGAAAAGGGGCGATCGATGGAGCGAGTCAGGTCTTGGTGGCGATGCTGGCTTCGCCGCGCTTTATCTTTCGCTACGAAGGCATGGAGGAGTTGCAGCCAGGGGAGCGCTATCCGTTGGTGGACGAGTGGAGCTTGGCTTCTCGCTTGTCGTACTTCCTTTGGTCTTCGATGCCGGACGAAACCTTGTTAGCGCTCGCCGCGTCCGGTCGCCTGCGTGAGAATTTGGATACGCAGGTTGGGCGTTTGTTGGAGGACGAGCGATCGGATGCGTTCGTAAGGAACTTCGCCGGTCAATGGTTGCATGCTCGGGATATCGAACTGGTGGCGATCAATGCCTTTGACCTGTTTCTGAGGGAGAATCCTGTACCGGAGGTGGTGGAGAACCGTCGCGTGCTGCATCGGCTCGCGGGCGTGCCGGCCAGCGAGCGAACGGAGGAGGAACAGGCCCAGTTTCAACATGCGGTCGATATCGTGACCAATGCCTTTGCTCAGCCTCGCCCTAAGCTTTCCAGTTCCATGCGTCGAGCCATGCGCGAGGAGACGGAGTTGCTATTTGAATACATCCTGCGCGAAGAGAGGAACGTCCTGGATTTGATCGATAGCAACTATGCCTTCCTGAACGAAGAGCTCGCGGAGCATTATGGAATCGAGGGCGTGGAAGGCGAGGAGATGCGACGTGTCGCGTTGCCCGCGGACAGTCCTAGAGGCGGGGTGCTGACGCAGGGGACGATCCTAGCTGTGACTTCGAATCCCACGCGGACCTCGCCGGTGAAACGAGGCGTATTCATTTTAGACAATATATTAGGGACTCCACCATCTCCACCGCCGCCGAACATTTCGTCGTTGGAAGACGTGGCGGATGCGGACGAACTCAGTAAGATGTCGCTGCGCGAAACCTTGGCAATCCATCGCGAGAAACCGCTTTGCAGTTCCTGCCACAACCAGATGGATCCCTTGGGCTTGGCTTTGGAGAACTTCAATGCGATGGGGCGTTGGCGGGATTCCGAACTGGGGCAAGAGATCGATGCGAGCGGGACTCTGATATCCGGGGAATCCTTCGAGACGATTCAGGAGTTGAAGCGAATCCTGCGAAGCCAACACAGCTACGAGTTTTTCCACTGTTTGAGCGAAAAGCTTCTGACCTTCGCCTTGGGGCGCGAGTTGGAGTATTACGATACGGAGACGGTGGATCGGCTGGTCGAGGTTTTGCAGGAGAAGGACGGGAGTTTGCAGGCATTGATTCGCGCCACGATCGATTCGGTTCCCTTTCAGCGAGGTCGCGGCGAATCGGATGCTTTCGAAACTGAGCAAATGGCGAACACACAACATTAAGCGCTTATGAAACAAGGGGGAGAAAGAGGAATGGATATGGGATTTCAACGGGATGTCGCCTTGGGGAGGCGTCGCTTCCTCAAGGGAGTGGGGGCTTGCGTGGCGCTGCCGTTGTTGGAGTCATTGATGCCGCGGAGCTTAGTGGCGAAGACGGCCGCGCAGGGCTTGGCCCAGACGGCGACGGGCGCGCCTTTGCGGCTCGGTTTCGTCTATTTCCCGAACGGAGCGATTCCTGCAAAGTGGTGGCCGACTGGAGACGAGCGGCGTTTCGAACTAAACGATACGATGAAGCCCTTGGAGCGCTTTCGCGATCGTATCCAAATTCTGGGAGGATTGGATCATGCCAACGCCAATCCAGGCGACGACGGAGGCGGGGATCACGCTCGGGCCAACGGGGTTTTTCTTACTGGGGTGCGTATCAATAAGAGCCCTACGGACATCCGGGCTGGGATCTCTATCGATCAGGAGGTGGCTCGGCGAGTCGGGAGCTTGACGCGTTATCCGTCGCTGGAGTTGACTTGCGATCGTTCTCGTCCGAGCGGGCTGTGCGATTCCGGCTACTCCTGCGCTTACCAGTACAATGTTTCCTGGAAGTCCGCTACGGTGCCTATGGCTCCGGAATCGAATCCTCGCAAGGCCTTCGAGAGGTTGTTCGGAGAAGGGCCGCACGGGGAACGTAGCTTCAACGCAAAGCAGCGAATGATGAATCGGCGTTCGGTATTGGACTGCTTGCTGGGGGATGTGGCGGACTTGCAGCCGCGGCTCGGGGTCAGAGACCGCGAAAAGCTGGACCAGTATTTAACGGGACTGCGAGAGGTTGAGCAACGTATCGAAAAAATGGAACGGCACGGCATGGCGCCTGACCCCGATGTGGAATCTCCCTCGGGCATTCCCAGCGCCCATAGCTCGCACATCGACATGATGTACGATGTGTTGGCCTTGGCGTTCCAGACGGATTCGACGCGGGTTGCTACGATGATGATGGCTCACGACGGAGATAATCGTTCCCATGAGGAGATCGGAATCAACGAAGGGCACCATAACCTGTCGCATCACTTGTTGGATAAGGAAAAGATCGAAAAGGTGGCCCGTATCGATCGCTGGTACGTGGAGCGCTACGCTTCGTTTCTAGAGAAGTTAGACAGTATCCAAGATGTGGATGGGAATAGCTTGCTGCACAATACGATGATCGTCTACGGCAGCGGCAATGCGGACGGAAATCACCATAGCCACGACAATTTGCCGATCGTGCTTTCCGGAGGGCAAGGCGCAGGGGTAGAGGGTAACCGCTATGCTAACTACGGGGCGCAGCCGACCACGAACCTGTTTCTCAGCCTCGCGGACAAGCTGGGGGTAGATGATTTGCCGCGCTTTGGCGATTCGACAGGGCGTTTGCGGGGGATCTGAGCGCGGGGGAAGGTTCAGCGGGTGAAGGCTTTTGCGGGGGGGCATGGGTGGGGTTCTATTTTTTTGATGGGGACGTTGCGGCGGGCCCGGCGGTCCCGCCCTACCTGGGGTTATGAGGTATTAGGGAAGCGGATACGAAAAAGGAGCAAGCGGGGGGCTTGCTCCTTTGTTTAAGTGGGTGGCCTTAGCGTTTTAGAACTGGAGGCTGTTGGTGAGGGACCAGGTTCGGGGCGCTTTCTGGGACCATTGCACGACTTCGCCGGTGTAGGAATCGATGCTGATGGGGATGTAGGCGCGGTCGTCGAAGAGGTTCTTGACGTTGAGCTGGAGTCGCCAATCGACATTGCGTTGGCCGATCTTGAGCTTGCGGCGGTAGGTGAGCCAGCCGTCGATATCGAGGATGCTGTCGCCGTTGATGGGCTTGCTTGCATCCGGAACGCGGATACCGCTTGGGTTCTCCGGATTTTCCTTGCCGAGGTAGCCGATGGCGGCGGCGGAGCGCCAGCGAGCTCCGGTGCCGACGCTGAAGCCTTTGAGGCGGCCTTCGTTGAACTTGTAGCGGGAGATGAAGTTGACGCGCCATTTGCGGGTGCGGGGAGTGGCGATGCCTTGCTCTTCGGTTGCGAGGGCGACGCGGGCGTATCCATTTCCGTGATTCAGGAGGCTGTAGCCGAGCGAATCGCTGCGGTTGACGGCCCATGCGTCGCGTGGGGTGGTGGGGCTCCAGTCCGGGTTGTCGTTGGAGGGATCGGAGAAGGGGTGCGGGGCGCCTTCTTCGCGTTCACCGTAGTAGTCGCTGTCGAGGGGGCTGCGTGGGAGGTTCATGTACTTTTCGTAGATGTCCTTGCGGCGTTCGAAGAACTCGAGGAAGCCTGGCAGGGTCTTCTCGTTGACGGCTTTGGCTTTGCCGACGGTGAGGCGCATGTCCCAGTTGGTGGTGGGGCGGGCGAAGATTTCCATTTCCATGCCTTCGGAGCGGTAGTCGCGGGTGACGCGGAGGAATTCGCTGAACTCGGTGGACTCCGGCTGGTAGTCGTCGATGGAGAGGCCGAGCGTATTTTCCGCCCAGGCGCGGCGGGCGCTGACGTCGATGAGCGTGCCGTCTTCTTCGACGAGGGGATCGACGCCTAGCTCGCCGGGAGCGAGGGCTTCCCACCAGTCTTCGATCATGCGTTCGGTGGTGCCGACGATGGTGTTTTTGACTCGCAGGTAGTTCCAGTCGTTTTCGAGGTCACCGGTGGCGGACTGTTCGAACCAGTTGACGCGGGCGGAGAGCTTGCCCTCCATGAGGTTGAGCATGAAGCCGAACTCTTCGCCTTGGCCGTCGGAGGCGGGGAGGGGATTGTTGTCGAAGTCGTGGTACTGGCCTTGCGGATCGAAGCTGCTGGACTTGCTGTAGAGGAGCGAGAGCCATTCGTTGGCATGGTAGACGACGCCGATGGTTTCGGTGTCTCCGTCCTGGGTGACGAGCGGGGTGGAGGCGATGGGCTCGAGCAGGATCTCGAGGGTGTCGGGGTCGCGGTTCACTTCGGCGTAAGGAAGGTCTTGGGAGCGGTAGAGGGTTTCCCGGTCGTTGCGAAAGCCGAAGGTGGTGACGAGCTTGTCGTTGAGGAAGCGGCTTTGCAGCACGGCCATTTGTCCGGTGAGCTCGCGGATATTGGCGGATGGGATGCCGTCGGAGCGGAAGCCGCCGACCTCGAAGGTGTCGGCTACGTGGTACTTGGGCGGATAGTTAATGCTGTTGGGACCGGAGGCGGGGTCGCCGGGTAGGTCGAGGTAGTAGCGGTTGGAGACGTTGTTGCGTGTTTCCTGAATGGATACAGGATTGTCGCCTCCGCGGCCGTACTTGAAGTCGAGGTCGTAGTGGGCGCGGAGCTTGCGTTGGAACTGGTAGATTTCGTCCTCCTGGTAGAGGAAGGCGATGTCGTGGCGTCCGAAGAGCTGGTTGCGTTCGCGCAGGTCGAGGCTGTAGGAGGCGGTGAAGCGCAGGTTGTCCTGCTCGATGTCTTCGTCGAAGCCGATGAGGTGTCCTTCCACGTAGTAGCGGCCGACGTTGGGATTTTTGATGTAGACGTATTCACCATCTGGATTCCGGAGGGTGTCGCGGTGGTCGTAGGAGCCGTCGGAGCGGCGACGGTTTTCGACGACTTCGGATCCGAAGGCGTAGGTGGGGTCGCCGTCTTCGTCCTTGAGGGTGCGGTTGAGCTGCCAGACGGCGAGGTAGTAGTTGGGGTCGGCCTTGAGCTGGGACGAGTTGACGCGTAGCGGATCGACGAAGTAGCGGTCCCATTCCTCGTGGTTGAAGGCGGCTTCGATGAAGAAGTTTTCGTTGATTTTCTGCTCCCAGACGAAGGAGTAGTTTTCTCCTTGGTACTCGGTGCTGGAGGCGAAGCCGTGGATGTTGAAGCTCGGGTCGACGAGGGTGTCGCCGGGGCCGAAGGTTTCGGTGTCGGCGTTGCGGTCGAAGTTTCCGACGGAGGAGGCTTGTCCGCGGTTGATGAGCCACTGGGTGCCTTGGGAGGCGTACCATTGGCGGGTGGCGGGATCTTCGATGGCGTTCCAGGCGGCGGGGTCGAGCTCGATTTGTCCGTGCAGGTAGGCCTTGGCGCTGCCGTTGTAGAAGCCTCCGTTGTCGCGGTCGATTCCGAGCTGGTGCTGTTCGTCTTCTGAGAGGGCCCAGAGTTTCTTGGCCTGGCCGTCGAAGGTGGCTTCGTCGGTCCAGGTGTTGCCGTTGTCGTAGGAGATGCGGTCGTTGATGTGGTCGTAGACGGGGCGTCCGGCTTCGATCCAGGCGGAGACTTCGTCGCGCACGAGCTGGCTGCGGGCCTTGGAGCGGTCGTTGCGCATGGCTTCGTAGTTGGCCCGGAGGGCGGTGCCCTCGAAGGGACGGTAGGTGATGGCTCCGTAGCGGCGGCGCTCGTGGTCGCGCTCGGGGTCCTTCCAGGTTTCGATGTCCTGGTCGAGGCTGGCGAAGCGGACGGCGAGCTTGTTCTCGAAGAGGACCTTGTTGATGTCGGTGGTGAGGCGGCGTCCGTTTTCGGAGTCGAAGCGGAGGGAGAGTCCGAGCTTGTCCTGGCCTACCATGGCTCGCTTGAGGGAGGTGTTCATCAGGCCGGCCGGGGAGCCGACTCCGTAGAGGATGGAGTTGGGGCCGCGCGACACGGTGAAGCGCTCGGAGTTGTAGGTGTCGCCGCGGAACTTGCTGGCGAAGAAGCCGCGGGTCTCGCTGGTGGCCATGAGGCCGCGCACGCGGCTTTGGTTGGTGGTGGAGACGGAGGCTCCTTCGGAATCGTCGGGAGCGTACTCGTTTTCGTTTTCGACGTTTACGGAGTAGAGGTAGGCTTCCTGGATATTGGTGGCGTCGATGTCCTTGAGGAACTCGGCGGTGAAGACGGATATGGGCGAGGCTACGTCGTTGAGGCTGGAGTTGAGGCGGGTGCCGGAGAGGGTGTTAGTGGCACGGTAGCTGTTGTTGTCGTTGGCTTCCACGACGAAGGGGGAGATCTCGAAGACGTCCCCTTCCGGCTGGTCCGCGGTCTGGGCCCCGAGGGGAGCGGCGATGAGGAAGGCAGCGGTGCAGAGCGATGCGGCGCTTGTTCTTTGGTGGGTCATAGTTTGACTGGTGGGGGTTGGGGGTTGTTGACTGCCTGCGTTGGAGCATGGCGGTCCCTTGGTGGAGGGGCCGTGGGCGTGGCGTCAGGCGGTTGGGGTAGGCGAGCTGGGAGGGACAGCAGGCGCGACCTCAGCCGAGGCTTGAGGGGTCGCGCTGGCGCTCGCCGGTTGATGCCACGAATACAGCAGGAGCGGCTGGACGTAACCACCCAACAACTTTCATACCTGTATGAAAAGGGAGCAGGGCTGGGGCTGCGGGGGTGCGGTGGGAGGCCGGAATGGGCTAGGCCGAAGCGGGAATGGCGGGCAGGGGCGGCTGGGCTCTTCCGTTGTAGGATTCTCCATCCTGCCATTCGCCGCTTACCAGTACGGTTTTAGGATGGGTTTCGATGCCTGCCTTGTAGCGGTGGATGGAGCCGACCAGGTGGTCGATGGAGACTTTGCCTACGGTGACGCCGCTTTGGGAGATTCCGGATAGGCCTTTTGCCAGCCCATCGGTGTGGATGGATACGAGTTGGACCTCTGCGGGCACGGCGATGCCTGCCTCGTTGAGGAAATTGTAGTAGTTCCGCGCCCCGCCGGAGATGATGACTTCGGGGCGGTTCTGGTGGTACCAGTCCGTGAAGGCTTGGGGAGAGCCGTGCATTTCGGGGTCGAGGAAGGCGGGGACGCGGTTGGCTTCCTCTTCTCGGCTTTGCATGGCGAAGAAGGAGCCGGACCAGTGGCGGTTGACGCGGTCGTCGAGGTCGGCGGGACAGGCGAAGCCGATGCGACGGAAGCCATGGGAGCGCAGGCGCTCGTAGACCATTCTCATATTGGAGAAGTGGTCGGTGACGATCGTAGTTAAATTCGTATTACGAATGGAGTAGCCGATCCGCACGGAGCAAAATTTGTCCCATACGAGATTCAGTTCGTCCAGGCCGTGGGGCATGGGGCCGACGATGACACCGGCGACGTTTCTGCTTTCGAGGATATTGGAGGCACGGCCGGCGGTCATGCCCGGCTCGCTCATCCAGAAAGGTTCGATGCGGTAGCCGAGGTCTTCGCTTCGGAGGCAGGCGCCTCGGTAGCAGTCCCCGTAGAAGCCGGTGCGGTTGGAAAAGTAGTGCCGGTCGTCGAAGCAGTTGATCCAGGCGAGGGTGCCTTGGTAAACGGGTTGTCGTTTCGAGGAACGGTAGGCGGAGAGGGCGGACAGCATGGGGTCGACCCGGTAGCCGAGCTTCTTGGCGGCAGCGGCCACGCGTTCCCTAGTTTCGGCCTTCACGCGGGGAGAGTCGCGCAGGGCTTCCGCCACGGTGGTGAAGTGCAAGCCGACTTCTTTGGCGATGTCGCGCACGGTGGGCCGGCGTTTGGCGGGAGGCAAGGGATGGCTTTTGTGGGGTAGGGACATCGCGGGGTGGGGGTGGAGTTTGCAGGGGTGCCTTCTCCAAGGTAGGCGAGGAAACCGCTAAAAGGCGGCGCGGCGTTTATGCTAATTGTAGTAGGGGAAGCGGAGTCGCCGCGGAGGGCCTCGGCTTGTTCGTCCGTTGCAGCTTTGTGGGGAAGGCGGGCAGGGTGGGGGCGAGGAGCGGGTGGGGGGTTGGTGGTAAGGGCTGGGGGAGATTGGTAGATTTGCATCTCTGTTTGTACTAAATAATACAATTAGCAGGTGGGGTGGTTTGAGGAAATGAGGCCGAGCGGGATGCTGGGGATTCTCTTCCCCAACGTACGAATTCATCGAGACGTACTGATATTCCCCCCAGATCGCGTGCTGCGTTATCCCTTCGGAACAAGCCTTTCCCATAAGGAGAGGCGTTTTCACTGAAAGTGAGAAGCCTCCGTTTCGTGGCGCCGCGTTTATTAAAACAAATAACGTACAAACCTAGATTATGACCACCAAACGCAAGCAAACTAGCAAGTTGCTCGGCCTGTCTCTTCTCGCTTCCTTGAGCCCTGTTGCATCGTATGCGCAGGACGCAGAAGGGGATGAAGACATCTTCGAGCTTTCGCCCTTCACTGTAGACGCCTCGCAGGACGAAGGGTATCGCGCTACCGCCACCACGGCAGGTAGCCGATTGAACACGGAACTGAAAGATGTATCCGCTTCGGTTTCGGTCCTTACCCAGGACTTTATGGACGACCTAGGAGCGAGGGACTTGCTCGGAGCTCTCGAAATGGTGGCCGGCGCCGAAACCGTTGAAATGACGGACACCACTAGCGACGGCTTGCGGCAGGGTTATACCGGTGGGGACTTTGACGACCGTAATGCCGGCGAAGGTTCGGTTCGCGTTCGCGGCTTGGGCAACGCTTCCAAGGCCATGAACTATATGCCCGTCATCATGGGCGTAGACCGCTACAATGTGGATCGCGCCGAATTTTTGCGGGGACCGAATTCTATCCTGTTTGGCTTGGGGCAACCGGCGGGCATGATCAATTCCTCGACGAAGCGGGCGAATCTGAATCGTGATATAAACAAGGTCGACGTCATCCTCGACAACTTTGGCACCTTCCAAGTGAATATGGACCTCGGTCGGGTATTGGTGGAGGACAAGCTCGCGGTCCGCATGGCAGCGAAATCGGCGGACAACGGCTATATGTTTAACCACGCCGACCAGAACGATAATCGCTTCTATCTAACGGCGACTTACAAGCCGTTTGAAAATACGAAGCTCACCGGTAGCTACGAAGATATACATATCGACGGCCGCACTCCGACCTACCGTCCGCTTCAGGATAATGTTTCTGGCTGGTTGGATCTATATAACCAATATGGCCCCGGAATGACGGAGGAAGAGCTCGCCGAGAATTTCTATTGGGACCCGTCGCGCAAGGCTCGCGCTCGAACTACGAGTGGGATCATCGAAGGACAGAATATCCAGATTCGCGACGACATGGACGGTCGCGACCACGGGCTCTACATCGCCTTCGATGGCTCTGACTGGACGACGCCGATTGACGACAAGGCTCTGAACTGGAGCTCTGCGACTATCACTGGTGGTCGACCTGCTACTGCTGACCGTGTTTGGTTCATGCGTTCCTCGAGCCCGCTCGAGAATCGCACCGGTTTCACCGATCCGCAGGTGGATAGCGAAGAGATCTTTCCTTATATGGATTATGATATTGGTTCGCTTCCCGGTAGCTATCGTAAGGATCATGATACGAAGGCTTACTTCGAGTTGGAGCAGAAGATCACCGATGACCTTTATTTTTCAGCTGCTTACATGAAGGAGGATTTCCAGCGCGATCAGAACTTCCCGATCCTCTCGCAGACGCGTCAACTTTCGCTTGATATAAACACGCACACCATCGATGGAGAGGAGAATCCAAACTTCCTGCGCCCGTTCATCTTTGGACGCAACTTGGGTCAAAGCCAGGACAAGGCGAACGAGACCTCTCAGTTTCAGATGAACTACGACTTCGACTTTGCGGAAGTTTCGGATCGACTGTCTTTCCTCGGCTCGCACCGTTTGACAGGGCTTTATACGGAAGGCACTGAGGATAGCCTCGCCTGGCGCTGGCAGTACCAACCGGTGGGGGCCTACGGTTCTCCCTTCGAAGTCGGAAGCAGCGCCGATGAGACGATGAACTATGCCAATTCGGCTTTGCGCTGGCACCAGATGTGGTACATCGGCGATGCTGTGCAAATGGGAGATACCGGCTTAAACATCACCGGGCTTCCGGATAATATAGCTCCCGACAAGGAACCGGCTTCCTACATGTATTGGGATACTGTGACCAAGAGTTTTGTCACGGACGATTCCGGTATCGAGTTGGGTCGCGTTAACATTACCGGCGGACGCGGTTATACGACGACCAAGCGCGACGGGTTGGGCGTATCGCTGCAGAGCTTCTTCTGGGACCGTAAAATCGTATCCACGCTAGGATGGCGTACCGATACGGTAGAAAACCTCACCTGGAATCGCATAGATGACGATCTCACCCAGCCTGAAGGGGTTTATGGATACAGCCGCGATCACTACACTGATTACGATACCTTTGAAATCAGCGCCGATACCATGACGTACGGTGCGGTTTACCATGTGACGCCGTGGTTGCGCTTGTTCGGAAACTTCTCTGAAAACTTCGCGCTCACGCAGCAGCGATTCGCTCCGCACTACGATCCGATCCCACCGCAAAGCGGCGAGACGGAAGACTTCGGGATTGGACTTCGTTTGATGGAAGACAAGCTTCACATCAAAGCGACTGCCTTCAAGACCTCTCAGCTCTACGCCGACAGCCGCGGCGGGGCGGCAACTGCGAGCCTCCGCATCGAGCCATTCGAAAGACGTTTGCGCGAAGCGCTGTTTGCAGCGGATATTGTAGCCCAGCGCAACATGGACATGGCGGCTGCCGCAGAGGCCGAGGTTCCTTACGTGGAGCCTGACGAGTGGGTCAATCCGAACAACAACGCGTTTGCCTCCGAATGGTACACCTACGGTCCTGACGGAGAGATCACGACCGAAGAATACGAGCGTCCGGACAATCCCGCTGAAACGGAAAAGTCGATCGCCAAGGGCTACGAGTTGGAAGTTACCTTTAATCCGAATCGCAACTGGAGGTTCGCAGGCAGCGTAAGCCAGCTCGAGTCAACGGCCAGCGAGTTGGGTGGAGGTGTCCGAGAGTTTTTCGAACTTCGCGCTCCGTTCTATAAGAAGTGGTTCGATATGGGACTGGAAAAGGACGGCGAGTTTGCGGACGTCGCTTATCCCGAGGTTGAAAACGAGGAGCTGCTCAGCGACGATTTGATCGACGAGGTGGTAGGGCCTTACCTCGAAGGCATCGCCCGCGATGGAGAGCCCGTGTTCGGACTTGCTGAATACACCGCGAAGCTGACCGCGAACTACAAGTTCCTCGAAGGCCGCATGAAAGGGTTTTCCGTAGGAGGCAATTTCACTTGGGAAAGCGGCAAGGCGATCGGCGCGCTGCAAAAGGTCGTTGATATCGACATCGCAGGACTTTCCGGATTGCAAACGCTGGTCAGCGACCCGGACAATCGCCTCATCGGCGACGACATTCTCACCGGCAGCTTCATGATGAACTACCGCAAGAAGATCTTTGACGACAAGGTCGATTGGAGGATTCAGCTGAATGCCCGCCGGGCGATCGGCGAACACGGGCTGCGAGTGATCCGCGTCAATCCGGACAGCACGCCCGTCTATGGTATCGCGAATCCAACTACGTACCAGTTGTCCAATTCGTTCAGCTTCTAAAGGCAGCTTGGCTGCCTAGCGATTTGATTCGTTGTCAGGCCTCGTCGCTCCGTGCGGCGAGGCCTTTTTTCGAGGTGCGGCGAGGCGGCTGGAATCTATGTATTGCCCTGCGATTAGCTGAGCGGTTCGCTGCCGATGCGTTGTGATTGGATTTCAATGACATCTTCTTCGGCAGGCGCGGGCGCTTCGAGCGGATAGGAGAAGCTGAAGTGGAGCTCGTTTTCGCCGGGGCGGTCGATGTCGATGTGGCCGCCGAGCTTGCGAGCGTGGACGCCAGCCTTGTCGATGCAGGCTGGATCGCTGAAGACGATGTCGCCTTCGCAAGCGATATCGAAAACCAGGTGCTCGGTGGTGAGCTCGACGCCGAGGGTGATTTCCCCTTCGTCCACGGAGTTGACGGCGGCTTGCGTTAGGGCCCGCATGAGGGCGAGCAGGGTGTCGTCTTCGATCTCGATGCCGAGCTCGGTATCGACTGTGTAGGAAAGGTGGGCATCGGGAGCGAGCGGGGAGAAGTGATCGATAATGGAGCCGAGCACGTTTTCGATGGAGTGCGGGCTTTCCGGTTGTTCGGCGCTTTCCAGGCGAGCGGGGGAGCGGACTGGCTCGGGCATGGCGAGGCCGATTTGGCGGGGCGAAGCGTCGAATTCGGAATCGAGCTCGTCCTCGTCGCAGGGCGTTTGGCCTTCGCTTGCGATCGCGTTAATGGCTTCGTTGCTGCGGGCTTGCTTGCTCTGTGGAGGGAGGGGATCGCTGGCCAGTTCGAGGACTTGGGTGTCGAGGATGCCTTGCAGGGTGGCGAGCTGCTTTTCGGTTTGGAGGTGGATTTGCTCGATTTGGGCGGCGATTTGGGTGAGCGGGGTTTCGCTGCAGTTGTTGCGGAGTCCGGCGGAGATTTCGTTTATGACGGATGCGGGGCCCTTGAGCTGGTGCACGAAGCTCGGCAGCCAGATGGATTTCAGCGAGGCGGCGGAAACGGCCTTTTGCATTTGGGAGTAGATCTCCTCGGCCCGCTTTTCGACTTCGGCGCCGATCTTGGACTTGCGCTCGTTTTCGAGGGTGAGCTCGAGGGCGACCTTGGAGGCGTTGAGGGTTTCGCAGCGCAGACGCAGCTCGGAGGCGGCCTTTTCGGCGCTGGCCTTGGCGGAGCCGAGCGATTCGATCTTGGCTTCGGCGGCTTCCAGCTTGGACTTCAGTTGTTCCAGGTCTGCCTCCAGTTCCTCGGCGACTTGCTGGGCTTCCTTGGTCTTGAGGTTGTTGGTCTCGATGGCGTGCTTGATGACGTCCTCTTCCTTGGTGTTGCTCTTGGTCTTGAAGGCGAAGCCTTGCTCGCAGTGGGAGGCGTTGGTGGCGAGCTTTTGGAAGGGGGCGGCGATTTTCCTGACGGACAGGACGTAGGCGAGTCCGTGGGCGGCGGCGGCGGTGGCAGCGACGGGCAGCCAAAGGCCTAGTTGTCCGGCGAGGCCCAGCTGGGCGGAAAGCGATTCGCGGAAGGCAGCCAGAGAAGGCAGGGCCATGAACGCGATGGAGCAAACCGTGGCGGCGCTTGCGATGGCGGTATGAACGGTGAGGGTCGACTTTAGGTTTTTCATAGCAGGATGGGCTTTGCCGGCGGGCGGCAATCTCCTTCTACATCGGCAAAACGGGCCGTTTCTGGATTTTCCGGGATCGATTCCTGGTGGGGGCGAGGAACGGCGCTGCCTAAGCGGTTGATCTTCTTTGGGTTTGATTCAGGGGAGTGAGTCGCTTTGGTTGCGTCATGGCGAAATACCTCCTGATCGATGGCTTCAATATGGCGTTCCGCGCCTTCTATGCGGTGAAGGAACTGCGTCGCTCCGACGGCTTTCCTACGAACGCCTTGTACGGTTGGGTTCGTTCCATGTGGAAGCTGCTCGACGACCAGAAGGCGGATCACGTGACGGTGTTTTTCGATCTGGGCGGGGCTCAGGAAAAGCTGGTGCTCCTGCCGGAGTACAAGGCGAACCGGGGCGAGACGCCGGAGGAGTTCGAGCAGCAGATCCCGATCATCAAGCAGCTGACGCGGGCGATGGGTTTTGGCTTGGTGGAGCTCGACGGGGTGGAGTCGGACGACTTGCTGGCGGCCTACGCTACTCGCTTGGTGGCCAAGGAGCCGGACGCGTTGGTGCAGATCGTGAGCGCCGACAAGGACTTTGCCCAGTCGGTTACGGAGCGTATCCACCTTTTGCTGCCGCCGCCGACCGCGAATCCGCGCCTTGGCTGGAGGGAGCTCGATCCGGCGGGAGTCGAGGAGAAGTGGGGCCTGCCGCCGGAAAAGATGGTGGATTACCTAAGCTTGATCGGCGACACCTCGGACAACATTCCTGGCGTGCCCGGGTGCGGTCCCAAGACGGCGGTGAAGTGGTTAACTGAATACGGCGATATTGACGGGGTGCTTGCGAATGCGGCCGAGATCAAGCCGCCGCGCTTTCGCGAGCTGTTGCCGACCTTGAAGGATCGGATGGATCTCAACCGGAAGATCATCGGCTTCAACCTGACTCACCACGACGGCGAGGAGCTGGATACCGGCTCGCTCGACGTGGAGGCCCTTTGCAAGATCCTCGAGGAGATGGAGATGAAGAGCCACCACGCGGAAGCCTTGAAGCGCTATTCGCAGGGAGAGCTTTTTTAGGACGCTACTGGGTCCGGGGTCTCCCAGGGCGCTGGCTTCCGCCTTTGCCTAGGCTATAGCGGACGTGAAAGCTCAGCGCTGTGGGGGGGCGTCTCCCGGAGCGTAGCTGGCTAGGAACTGGGACATTTCGTCGACGGTGGCCTTGGCGGTGAGCACGAAGAGGTAGTCTTGGTCCTTCCACTTGCTGACCGTCCAGCCGTTTTCCTGGCTGGCGTATCCAATCTTTTCCGACGCCTCGAATTCGGGAAAGTCGTTTTCCATGCCGATGAAGAGGTGGTAGACGGTATCGGTGTTGAAGCACATGAGGGCGACGCGTTCCTGCGACCAGTTGAGCGGGCGGCATCCGACGCCTTCGAGGGCGAGCAGCTTGGGCGGGAGTTGGGCTGGGAGCTCGAAGCCGTTGTCCAGCAGCCAGGTCTGAAGCTTGCTGGTGTCGCGGTCGAAGTAGGAGAGGCGCGGCCCGTCGACGGAGTAGTTAAAGGCGCGCTGGGCGAGAGGGCCGGTGTAGTCGTCGCTGCGGTCGATTCCGTATTCGAAAAACAGGTACGAGCAAAGCATGAAGACGGCCGCGATGGAGAGCCATTTGCGGGCCCGGGCGAAGCGGAGGCGCTTGCGTTGCTTGTCGGCCATGGTGACTTTCAGGGCTGAGTGCAGGTCTGCCGGCACCTCGAAGCGGCGCAGGGAGGCGCTGAGGGCTTGGTCGGCCTGCTTTTGGGCGTTCCACCAGCTGGCGAGTTCGGCGTCGGTGGCGGCGAGGCGTTGGGCGGCGGCGAAGCGCTCGTCGTCGGCAGGTTCGTTGCCGAGCGTGTAGCTGCTGAGAATGAGTTTTGCTTCCTGCTTATCCATGCGAGGACTTTCGTTTTTCGTCGGTGAAGGAGACGACGGTTGCTGTTGCTTTGGGCTGGGTGAGTTGGGCGCGGAGCATTTCCTTTCCGCGGGCGAGTCGGGACATCACGGTGCCGATGGGAATTTCGAGGATGGCGGCGATTTCCTTGTAGGAGTAGGATTCGAGGTAGTAGAGGGAGACGACTTGGCGGTAGCCGTCCTTGAGTTCGAGCAGGCATTCCATGACGTCGCGGGCTTCGCTGGCCTTCACTTGGTCGCTTGGCTCGTGGTCGACCTTTTCGGCGGGGGCGTTGTCTTCCCAGGAGTCGAAGCGGGAGCCGCGTTTGGCGATCCTGAGGAACTCGCGGTAGAGGGTGGTGTAGAGCCAGGACTTGATGGCGGCGGTGGAGCGAATGGAGGAGCGCTTTTTGGCGAGGCGCAGGAAGGCTTCTTGGGTGAGGTCCCATGCGTCGTCGCTGGAGCGGGTCAGGCTCATGGCGAATCGGTAGAGGTTTTGGTAGTGGTCGTCGACGACCGTCTGGAGTTCTGGCGGCATGGTTCTGTGCGTTGTCGCGGGGCGTTTGGCCCATCGGACGGCTAAGAGCGGGAGTCAGCTTGGTTTATTCCCAAAAAAAGGCGAGCGGGCAGGCATCTTTGCGGAACGGGGCTTTTTATTCGATTGAATAGGGAAAGGCTGCTGCTATCAGGCTTTTGCAAATGAGTAAGCCGCAGATTCAAACCGTAGATATCGTGCTCCCGCTGGAACAGTCGGAGGATGTGGAGATTTGGAAGAAGAAAGCGGGACGAAAGCTCAAGATACACCCGAAGGCGATCGTGGACATTCGCCTGCGCAAGCATTCGATCGATGCCCGCAAGGCGCCGGTGAAGATCCAGCTGCGGCTGGAGGTTTCGACCTCGGGGCCCTTGCCGGAGGATCCCGTTTTGCAGCCGAGCTACGCGAAGCTGGGGGAGAACGTTCGCAAGCTGGTGATCGTGGGCAGCGGGCCTGCGGGCATGTTTGCGGCCTTGCGGGCCATCGAGCTCGGCTGGAGGCCGATACTCCTGGAACGCGGCAAGGACGCGATCAAGCGTCGCTTCGACCTGGCTCCGATCTTGCGCGAAGGTCGGGTGGTGGAGGACTCGAACTACTGTTTCGGAGAAGGCGGGGCGGGCACGTTTTCCGACGGTAAGCTTTATACGCGGGCGACCAAGCGCGGGCCGGTACGTTTCGTCTACGAAACCTTGGTGGCCCATGGGGCACCGCACCGGATCCTGACGGATGCCCACCCGCACATCGGCTCCAACCTTTTGCCCAACGTGGTGCGAGCTATGCGGGAGTCGATCCTGGCGGCCGGTGGCGAAGTGCATTTCGAGACGCGGGTGACGGGCTTGCTGAAGTCGGCGGACGGCAAGAAGCTGGTGGGCGTGGTCGCTGGCGACGGACGTGAGTTCGTGGGCGAGGGCGTGATCCTGGCCACCGGGCACAGCGCCCGGGACATTTACCGCATGTTGCACGCGGAGAAGATTCGCCTGGAGCAAAAGCCGTTCGCGGTGGGAGTGCGCATCGAGCATCCCCAGCCCTTGATCGACAGCATTCAGTACCATTACGAGCGAGGCACGGAGCGTCCACGGATCTTGCCGGCGGCCAAGTACCGGCTGGCAACCAAGATCGAGGAGCGCGGGGTGCATTCCTTCTGCATGTGTCCGGGCGGCTTTATCGTGCCGGCGGCCACGGAGAACGACGAGGTGGTGGTGAACGGGATGTCCTTGGCTCGTCGGGATTCGCCGTTCGCGAATTCGGGTTTGGTGGTGACGGTGGAGCCGGAGGATACGCAGCGCTACGAGGCGGAACACGGGATTTTGGCTGGCTTGGCTTTCCAGAAGGATATGGAGATCCTGGCCTCGAAGTCAGGCGGCGGTGTCCAGAAGGCTCCGGCCCAGCGGGTGACGGACTTCTTGAAGGGCAAGCTTTCCGCGAGCCTGCCGGAGACGAGCTACTTTCCCGGATTGACCAGCTGTCCGTTGCAGGAGCTGATGCCGGACTTTATCGCCTGGCGCATGAAGGAAGGGCTGGAGCAGTTCGGCGCTTCGATGAAGGGGTATATTACGGAGGAGTCGTGCTTGATCGGCTTCGAGACGCGGACCAGTTCGCCGGTGCGGATTCCGCGCGACGAGGAGAGCTTGCAGCATCCGGAGCTGCCGGGGCTTTATCCCTGCGGCGAGGGAGCGGGCTTCGCGGGTGGAATTGTTTCCGCTGCCTTGGACGGCGTGAAGTGCGCGGAAGCGGCCTGCTCGGTGGCGCGATAGGAGCGCTTGAAGAACGGATATGGACTACGCGGCAATAGCGAAGCGCTTGCGGTGGGCGAGGGGAGTAAAGCTTCTCGCCTGCGATGCGAACGGCTTGCTGGCGGTGGAAAAGCCGGCGGGAGTTCTCTCGCATCCGAACAAGAAGGGCGAGGAAGGGAAGGCTCTATTGGCTGCTCGCTACGACGAGAAGCGGCAAGCGTATGAAATTTTGGATACGGAAGGAGAAGACTCCGTGTCGGTGTACTTGTTGAATCGGCTCGATTCCGCGACTTCGGGGATCGTGCTGCTCTCGCTGGCGGAAGAGACGGCTGGGGCAGTCTTGAAGGCCTTCGAGTCGAAGGCGGTGAAGAAGACTTACCAAGCGCTGGTATTCGGAGCGCCTCGCGGCGGACCTCCGCTGTGGCGGGACCGGATCAGCGTCAAGAAGGCCCAAGGCGGGCTGAGGGCGTCGGTCGGGGGCGGCTTGAGCGCCGAGACGAAGTTGGTGAAGGTTGAGCCCTTGGGCGGGATGCCGCCGATGGCTCGCTTGACCCTAATGCCGATTACGGGTCGCACCCATCAGCTGCGGATCCAAACCTCGAAACGCTTCGTACCGATCGTGGGCGACCGTACCTATGGCGACTTCCAGAAGAACAAGCTCGCGGCCAAGCGCGGCCTGAAGCGGCTCTGCCTGCATTGCGTGGCCACCGAGCTCGAGTATCGCTTGGGGGAGCGGAGCTTCCGCTTCAAGGCCGCCTCGAAGGCACCTTTTTAAGGCTCTGGGGGCACGGCTCCAGATGGCTGGGGGCTTGGGCGCAAATTAGCGCAACACGTGTTGAATCGCGTAGGGTTTGTCGGTTTCAGAGGAGTTTGATTTAACGACATACCGACCTGCGGTAAGTCCAGTTGCCTCGGATAAGGCGGGAGTTTAGGCCCATCGAATATGTTTAGAAAGCAAACAAACACCCACGTGTTAGGGGTGTAACGAGTGTAGATATCGTCGTAAATAAAAACGAGTTGACACAGGTTTAGCGATTTACCAGAACCGTAATCCTACCTCGCCGATACCCTGCGCCCAGCTATGGGCACTTTTTTTACCCCCAGTAGCAAACACGTGTAGGGTTTGGCACCTCAAAAGATCACAAACCTATGATGTCCTACCAAGAACCTACCCTACGCGCGGCCTTGAGCCGCGCTTCGCGTGCGGCGTTTCGCTACGTCCCGTTTTTCCTGTTGTCGTTCGCAATGATTGCGACCGGCTTTGCGCAATCGACTGGCTCCATCCGGGGCAAGGTTAAGAACGCAACTACTGGCAAGCTCGTCTACAACGCGGTCGTAACGATCGAGGAGACCGGGCGCGAAACCAAGACTGACGAATACGGCGTTTACCGTTTTTCCAATGTCCCTAACGGTGAGTACACGGTCTCTGCGGACTACGTGGGCATGCGGGGCAAGTCGGTGTCTGTGACCGTTGATTCTGGCGTTAGCTCAAGCGGCGACATCCTCCTGGTCTCCCGTCGTGCGGCGGAAGCTGTCGACGAGGAGGAAATCTTCGAATTGGCCGCTTTCGAGGTCGACGGCAGCGAGAACTACGATGCGAATGCGATGGCTCTCAACGAGCAGCGCCGTTCAGACAATCTCGTAGTCGTGCAGGACGCGGATGCATTTGGCGAAATTGCGGAAGGCAATATTGGAGAGTATCTCAAGAATCTCCCCGGCGTATCTGTTGAGTACGTCGCGGCCGACGTACGCTCCATCAAGCTGCGCGGCATGAGCTCTGCATACACTCAGGTCACTGTAGACGGTTCGCAGATGGCGAGCGCTGGTTCCGGCAATGCGATTCGTCGGTTCGAGCTCGAGCAGGTTTCCCTAGCGAACGTGGACCAGCTGCAAGTTTTCAAGCTGCCGCTACCAGATATGTCTGCGAACTCCATTGGCGGTTCGGTAAATTTGGTGAGTAAGAACGCTTTCGCGATGGGCAAGACGTTCAGTTACAAGGCGTCGTTGAACGTTAACTCTGATTACTCTATCACTGGTAAGTCGCCAGGTTGGCCGAGCGATGTGGAACGCTCCAAGACTCTGCCGAACTTCGAGTTGAGTTACTCGGATGTTTTCATGGATGATCGTCTCGGTCTGGCCTTGACTTACAAGCAGTCGAACATGGCCAATCCTCAAAAGCGATTCCGCTGGAGAGATTGGCAGGAAAAGCCTGACGGTGGTAACGGCGATGTTGACGATATCTACTACACTCGTTTGCAGTTACAGGACGGTCCTAAGAAGACTTCTCGCGAGTCGTTCTCTGCCAACCTCGACTACAAGGTTAACGACAACACGATGTTCAGCCTCAAGGGGCAATTGAACTTCTACGATTCCACCTTTGTTAACCGTAATACTGACTGGGGTCTCGGAGACATCACTCAAGATGATATAGACGCCGGTGATTTCCCTGCGTACACGGGTGCTCCGACGGGTGAAGTTAGCGACCTCTCGTATGCGTTTGGTGAATCGAACCGTATCTCCCACGGAGCCTCTTATCGTGGTAAGTTCGGTAACACGTATCACATCGATGCGAACGTGAAACAGCACCTTGGCGAGTGGACGATCGATTACGGCGCAAGCGTATCGGAAGCCACCAATCACTACCGCACTGCCGATCGCGGGTTCATGATATACGAACTAGCTGAGCGAATCGACAACGAGTACGTTGAATTCGACATGACAGAAGGGCCGCTTGCGGCTTGGAACGACTTCACGGTTTTCGGTTCCGACATGAATCCTCTTCCAAATCGTGGTCGTATCTACGAGCAGACTGAGCTTCGTCGTCTTTGGGACCAACCGAAGGACTCGGTCGATGTCATCTCTGGTTTCCGTGCCAACGCCAAACGTAACTTCACCTTTGGTGAGAACCAAGGCTTCTTCAAGTTCGGTGTTCGTACTTCACGTCAGCACCGCGAAGCGGCTGAATTCAGGCTCCGCTACGAGTACAACGGCTACAACGAGGACGGTCAGCAGCTTTGGATGGACCAGTTCGTAGACGGCGTGTTCAAGGATCAGGTAATTGATTTTGGATACGAAGGCTTCGATTGGCCGAGCGGCAGCAAGCTCTACGATTACTTCAATGCGAATCGGGATCAGTTCGATTTCGAGGAAAGCACCGCGGTCAACCATACGATCTCTCGTTATTACGAGTTTGATGAAGACATCAACGCCGCTTACGCGATGGCTAAGTTCGAGTTCCTGGACAACAGATTGTCTGTCTTGACAGGTGTACGCTACGAGGAAACCAGCGCCAGCGGTTTGATGCCGGTGCGTGGTAGCGCCAACAACTACGTCAATTCAAGGACGGACTACTACTACGAAAGGACCCAAGCGTCCGATAGCTACGATAGCTTCCACCCAAGCTTGCACATCAAGTACGACGTGAACGACAAGCTCTTGCTCCGTCTCAGCTACGCCAACACCATTGGCCGCGCTGACTTCGGTTCCATGTTCGGTGTAACTGAATTCAGTGCGCCGCAGTATGACAATGGCTTGGATCCTTCCGACCCCGGCTATGAGTTGAACGATCCGAATACTACCATGGGGCGCGTATCGGTAAGAAATCCTGGCCTGCTTCCTCGCGAATCAGACAACATCGATGTCACTGCAGAGTACTACTACGACGAAACTGGATTTTTCGGAATGTCTTTCTTCCAGAACGATATGACGAACTTCATCCAGACTCAAACACGTGAGTTGACTGCTGATGACCTCACCACTTGGGGGCTGCCAGACTTCGTATATGGACGCACCCCTGTCACTCAGGCTGACATCGACAACTATGGTTTGGATCCAGAGGATCTAAACGGAGGGTTCGACTATGAAATCAGCGTTCCGACGAACGTCGCCTCGGCAAAGATCCAAGGTATGGAGATCAACTGGAGGCAGGATCTCGACATGTTTGGAGACTTCTTCAAGGGGTCCAGCATCTACGCCAATGGTACCTTCCTTTCGACCGACGCCGAAGTGGGGGATGCTTCTCCATACGCCAACGACTTGCCTGACTTCATCAAGCAAACGTACAACTATGGCTACCTTTTCGAGCGTGGGCCATGGGACTTCAAGCTTCGTTGGAATATTCAGGGGCCAGAGATTGCGGGTTCACGCGTGTTCGAGGTCAATGGGGCTGAGCAGAGAGCAGGTCTTTACCGTTTGGAGCGCACCTCTATCGACGCTGACTTCGCCTACAAGATCAACGACCGGATGTCGTTTTTCGCGAATGCTCGCAACATCAACAATGCCGCGTTCCGCCGTGGCTACCGTATTGAGAATGCGGCCGGCTCTTTGCAGACTGTGCTAGAAATTGAAGAGCGTTTTGGTATCCAGTATCTATTCGGCGTGAAGGGCAAGTTCTAGTCCCAGGTCTCTATCCCAAAATAGTTTATAGATAATATAATACGAGATTAGTAGTTTGCGCGGGAGAGGGGATTCCCTCTCCCGCTTTTCTCTCGCTGTAGTAATAATTTAAATACGAGTCGTTTATTTCGTTCGAATTGTCGGGTTGGCGTTCGCCTTAGCTGACGCTGTTGGGAAGAGCCCCAACCCTACATTTTGACTTTAGGATAGTGGTTACATCGGGACGTAATTTTGGAGAACGATTTGCGGATTCTAGGATCTGCGAGGATTATTAAGGATCCTTCCGGCGCTCCGGGGGGCGTGCCGGTTGGATCCGTTCTCCCTTTCTCCCTTTGCTAATCACTATCCTCCTTTTTTTATATGAAGCTAGCAATCGCACTTACCGCTGGACTGGGAATGGCCTTCGTGGGCTGTTCGAAGCATGAACCCTTGGCTCGGATCGAGGTCGAGAATGCGACCGAGTCGGTCCGCGTGGACGAGGTGGTTCACTTGCGCTTGGTCGATCTCGGCTTGGCCTTGGGCGATCCTGCGGCGGAGGGGATCGAGGCCTTTGCGGGCAAGGAGCCGGTGCCTGCCCAGTCTTGGGATCGCAGCGGGGATGGCGTGGCGGATACCGTGAGCCTGCTGCTCGATTTTCAGCCCGTCGAGCGTAAGGCCGTGCGACTGGAGCTCGCTGGGGCGAAGCCTGCCGTTTTCAAGCAGCGGACGCAGGCGGAGATCTCCCGTAAAACGGGGGGAGAGTGGCAAGGGCGCGAGTACATCGGCGGCCGCTTCGAAAATGTGCAGTCGCTGGAAACGCCGCCGGAGCACACGGATCACTCTTGGTTCCTCCGCTACGAGGGGCCCGGTTGGGAAAGCGACAAGGTCGGGTACCGCTTTTATCTTGATTGGAGAAATGGCTTCGACGTTTTCGGCAAGTTGACGGATGAGCTGGCGCTGCAGGACGTGGGGCAGGACGGGTTTGATTCCTACCGCGAGCCGGCGGAGTGGGGCATGGATATCTTGAAGGTCGGATCGTCGCTGGGAGCAGGGGGCTTTGGGCTCTGGGTCGACGGCCAGGCCGAGCGAATTTCCAAGACGGATAAGCTAAGCTGCCAGATTTTGGAGAATGGCCCGGTGCTGAGCCAATTTCGGGCGACCTACCATGGTTGGGAAGGCAGCGGTCAGCCGGAGATGGATCTCGTAGCGGATTTGTCGATACATGCGGGCAGTCGCCTGACGTGGGTTCGTCTGCGTCCTTCCGAGGAAGCGGGAAAGCTCTGCGCGGGGCTGGTGAAGCATGAAGGAACGGAATTGATCAAAGGGGAGACGGATATCACGGGCGAAGCTTTCACCTACCTTGCGACTTGGGGTAAGCAGGCTTTGGATGGCAGCGATCTGGGCATGGCAATTCTGTTGCGCAAGAAGGACCTCGATCGTTTTGCGGAAGACGAGTTCAACGACCTCGCGGTTTTTAGGCAACGGGTGAAGGGAGTGGAGTACGCTTTTCTGGCCGCATGGTCGCAGGAGCCGAACGGCATCAAGTCGAAGGACGAGTTTGTGGCTTACTTGGAGGAGACGGTAACGAAGCTTACGATTCCCTCTCGAGTCGACGTGTATTCAAGCTTGGATACGGCAGAGAAGTCCGGTCCGCTCGATGCGGAAAAGGCGCTCTACTGGACAAAGCGAATGGGAGATTCTATTCTGCAGCGACGCGGGGCGACCTTGGCGCACGGCGAATACGATCCGGAGGCGGAGCGCTATGCGAAGTGGAGCTACACTACGGGCTTGATTTCCAAGGCGGTGCACGACCTTGGCGAAGCGACGGGACAGCAGAGTTATTTGGACTGGGCGGAGTCGGTGATTTCTTCCTATGTGCAAGAGGATGGAACGGTGGCGACCTATTCTTACGATAGCTTCAATATCGACCAGATCAACTCCGGGAAGATGTTGCTGGAGCTTCACGCCGCTACCGGCGAAGAGCGTTACCGGATCGCGGCGGCCCACTTGCGTCGGCAGCTTGCGGAGCATCCCCGCACCAAGAACGGAGCCTTCTGGCACAAGAAGCGCTATCCGTGGCAAGTTTGGTTGGACGGCGTGTATATGGGAATTCCCTTTATGGTCGGCTACGAGCAAGCGTACAACGATTCGAAGCATGTGGCCGAGGCGGTTCATGAGTTTATCGTATGCGAAAATGAACTACGCGATCCGGAGACGGGCTTGTATTGGCATGCTTGGGACGAGTCGCGCCAGCAGGTTTGGGCGGATCCGCAGACGGGGCGTTCCGAATATTTCTGGGGGCGCGGGCTGGGTTGGTTCGCCATGGCCTTGGTGGATACGCTGGAGATGTTGCCTGAGGAGTCGCCGGAGGCGTCGGACTTGAGGCGCATACTGAATGACTTGGCGGAGGCTTTGGTGAAGGTACAGGATCCCCAGAAGGGCGTCTGGTACCAGATCCTCGACCGTCCGGAGGCACCTGGCAATTATCCGGAATCCTCGGCGAGCAGCATGTTTACGTACATGTTGGCCAAGGGCGTTAACCATGGCTGGCTCGGCGCGAAGTACGGGACGGCGGCGGAGAAGGCTTTTGCGGGGATGCTCGAGGAGTTTGTCCGCGTGCATGCGGACGGGACAACGAGCTTGAGCCATATCTGTCGCGTGGCGGGCTTGGGCTTTGGCCGCGACGGAAGCTACGAATATTATATGAGCGAGCCGGTAGTGGAGAACGATCCGAAAGGGATCGGGCCTTTCTTGATGGCCGGTTTGCAAGTTACGACATTGTTGGAGACTAAGTAAATTATGAGAGGATTAAGAATTGATCGGTTGATTGCGGGTTCTGTTTTGGCTTTCGCGGCGCTGGGCTGCTCGGCCAAGGAAAGCGGGCAGGCGAAGCCTGTATCGCAGGACGAGGCGTACGAGTGGTTGGTGGCGGAGGAGATCCTGGAGCGTATCCAGGCTCCGACGTTTGCGGATCGGGATTTCGACATTCGCAAGTACGGCGCCAAGGAAGGGGTCGAGGGCGGGGCTGGCGATGCCATTGCCAAGGCGATTGCCGCCTGCAACGCGGCGGGCGGGGGCAGGGTGCTGGTGCCAGCTGGAACCTACCATACGGGGCCGATCCATCTGC
Organism: Pelagicoccus sp. SDUM812005; assembly: GCF_031127875.1. GTDB lineage: Bacteria > Verrucomicrobiota > Verrucomicrobiia > Opitutales > Opitutaceae > Pelagicoccus. The sequence continues at coordinate 290,419 of NZ_JARXIA010000001.1, forward strand.
TGAGCAACGTGAACCTGCATTTGGCGGAAGGGGCGACCTTGAAGTTCAGCACCAATTTCTCGGACTATTTGCCGGCGGTTTTCACGCGTTGGGAAGGGGTCGAGCTCTACAATTACTCGCCGCTGGTTTACGCCTTTGAGCAGAGGAACGTGGCGATCACGGGCAAGGGAACCCTCGACGGGCAAGCGACGCTCGAGAACTGGCTCGGCTGGAATATCAAGTCGGCCCCCGGTGGCTCCAAGCAGATCCCGGCCCGCAACCGCCTGTTCGACTACGGTCGGGATCACGTGCCGGTAGAGCAGCGCGTGTTTGGCGAGGGCGATTTCCTGCGTCCTAACTTTATCCAGCCCTATCGCTGCGAAAACGTGCTGATCGAGGGGGTGACGGTGATCAACTCGCCCATGTGGGAGATTCATCCGGTGCTCTGTCGCAACGTGACGGTGCGCGGCGTGACGGTGGTGAGCCATGGCTCCAACAACGACGGCTGCAATCCCGAGAGCAGCAAGGACGTGCTGATCGAGGACTGCCATTTCGATACGGGCGACGACTGTATCGCCATCAAGTCGGGGCGCAACAACGACGGGCGCCGCGTCAACGTGCCTTCGGAGAACATTGTAATTCGCAATTGCAAGATGGTCGACGGGCATGGCGGAGTGGTCATCGGCAGCGAGATTTCCGGCGGCGTTCGCAACGTATTCGTGGAAAACTGCGAGATGAGCAGCCCGAACCTCGATCGCGCCTTGCGCATCAAGACCAATTCCATCCGTGGCGGCTTGATCGAGAACATCTTCGTGCGCGACGTGGAAGTGGGCGTGGTCAAGGACTCCGTCATCAAGGTGAACTTCGTCTACGAGGAAGGGGACGCGGGCGACTTTGCCCCAGTGGTGCGCAACGTGATCGTGCGCCGTCTGATCAGCCGCAAGAGCAAGTACGCCCTCTACTTTAAGGGCTACGAACATACCCCGATTACGGGCGTGCATTTGATCGACTGCCAATTCGAGGGGGTGGAGAAGCCGAGCGTGCTGCAGTACGTCAAGGGGCTGCGCTTGGACAACGTGCTCATGAACACTGGCGCCAAGACGGATATCTGGGGCAATCCGCTCTGATTTTTCCGCGAGGAAGGTGGCTGCCTGTGACGTGTCACTGGCAGCCTTTTTGTTTAGACAAGAGAAATGCGTTGCTTCCTAACTCCTGTGTGATTTTCTCCGTTCCACCCAAGCCCGTTTCCTCGAACGAAACGGACCGTAGAAACCCTTTCCCCTGATAAAACCTCATTATGGATAGTAAATCCCTCTCCTTCCTCGCTGTTGGGCTCCTGTTGGGAGTCCTTGCAAGCAGTGTGGTCTTTTCCTTCTTCTCCTCCAATCGGGGAGAGTCGCAGGCCAGCGGCCGCGTGCTGAAGCTCGCCCATGGACTGGACACGACGCATCCGGTCCATCTCGGGATGGAGCACATGAAGCAGCGGCTGGAAGAGCTCTCCGGCGGTCGCATGACCATCGACATTTACCCCAGCGGCGTTTTGGGTTCGGAGGTCCAGTGCATCGAGCAGCTGCAGGGCGGAGTGCTGGCCATGACGAAGACTTCGACCGCGGCCATGGAGAACTTCATTCCGGAGCTAGGCGTGTTCGGCGTGCCCTACCTTTTCAACGACCACGAGAGCTACTGGAACGTATTGGACGGGGAGATCGGGCACGAGCTATTGAGCGTGGGCGACTCGCTCGGCTTGCGCGGCCTTTGTTACTACGATTCCGGCAGCCGCAACTTTTACAGCACCAAGAAGCCGATCCGCAGCCCGAAGGATTTGGTGGGGATGAAGATTCGCGTGCAGAACAGCCGCATGGCGATCGCCATGATCGAGGCCATGGGCGGTTCGCCTACGCCGATCGCTTGGGGCGAGCTTTATTCGGCTTTGGCCCAGGGCGTGGTCGACGGAGCGGAGAACAATCCGCCAAGCTTCGACTCCAGTCGGCACTTCGAGGTGAGCAAGTACTACACTCCCGATGCCCACACGCGGGTGCCGGATTTGCTGATGATCAGCTTCAAGGTTTGGAATTCGCTTAGCCCGCAGGAGCAGGAGTGGCTGCAGGCGGCGGCGGAAGAGTCGTCCGTCTACCAACGCGAACTCTGGGCCCAGAAGACCGTCGAGTCCCTGGAGAAGGTGAAGGCGGCCGGAGTGACGGTGGTCGAATGCGATCCCGCGGAATTCCAAGCGGCTTGCGCTCCGATCGCGGCTACCTTGAAGGGAACGCCAGTGGAGCCTTGGCTCAACAAAATCAAAGCCGCCCAAGCACAATGAGCGAATCCAAGAATCAACTACTGCAGCGAGCCATCGCGGTTCGCCAAGAGCTGACCAAGGTATTGCAATGGGTGGTCATCATCCTGATGACGCTGCTCGTTTTCGATGTGCTTTGGGGAGTCGTTTCCCGTTACGCCCTCGGGCAGCAAGCTAAGTGGAGCGAGGAGCTCGCCCGCTTGCTCCTGGTTTGGGTTTCCCTTTTCGGGGCCAGCGTGGCCTTTGGCATGAAGGCCCACCTCGGTTTGGACTATTTCGCAGGCAAGCTGCACCCGTCGGCCGGCCGCTTGAATGCTATCGTCGGGGCGCTGATCACTTTGGTCTTTGCTATTCTGGTCTTCGGAGTGGGAGGCTGGGCTTTGGTGCAGAAGACCATGGACTCTGGCCAGACCATGGTGGCCTTGCCCATCGCCAAGTGGTGGGAGTACGCGGCGCTGCCGGTGAGCGGCGTTTTCATGGTGATCTTCCTGCTCGAGCAGTTGGTGGAAGCCTGCCTCGCTCCAGTCGCAGCTGAAGACGGAAAGGAGGCCGCGTAATGATCGAAGTCATCCTTATCCTCGTATCCGTTTTTACGGTACTGCTTTTCATGAACGTGCCGATCGCGGTGGCGATCGCCTTGGCCTCCATGCTGGCTATGCTGGCGGACGGGCATGATCCCAGTTTGATGGTCGCTTCCAAGATGGCCAACGGGATCGATAGTTTCGCCCTGCTGGCGATTCCCTTTTTCATTCTGTCCGGCCTCCTGATGGGGAAGGGGGGGATGGCCCGTCGGTTGATGGATTTCGCGGCGGCCTTGATGGGCCGTTTTCCCGGCGGTCTTGGTTATGTGAATACGTTTACCTGCATGCTGTTCGGATCCATCTCTGGATCGGCTGCAGCGGCGGTCACTTCGATCGGCGGCTTCATGCTGCCCGAGATGAAGCAGAAGGGCTACAACAACGAATTCAGCGTCGCGATCACGACCACGGCTGCGACCACTGGCCTGCTGATCCCGCCGAGCAACATCATGATCGTCTACGCGGTAGCCTCCGGGTCCGTATCGATCGCGGCCATGTTCATGGCGGGCTTGCTGCCGGGGATCCTGGTCGGCCTGTTGCTGATGGTGGTTTGCTACATCGTGGCGACCAAGAACAAGCTGAAGGCCGGGGAGCGATCCAGCGTCGCTCAGATTCTAGTTTCCTGTAAGCGGGCGATCTTGAGCATGTTGCTGCTGGTGATCGTCATCGGCGGGATTTTGGGCGGAGTATTCACGGCTACGGAGGCTTCGGCGATCGCGGTTGCTTATTCCTTCCTGCTGTCGGTGGTCGTCTACCGGGAGGTGAAGCTGGCGGATTTGCCGGACATCTTGCTGCAGGCCGGCGTCACTACGGCGGTCATCATGCTCTTGATCGGGGCGAGCGCGGGCATGTCTTGGATCATGACGATTGCTAACATTCCGCAAACGGTGTCGGCGGCCCTACTGGGCATTTCGGACAATCCCTTGATGATCATGCTCATGATCAACCTGCTGTTGCTGTTCGTGGGAACGTTCATGGACATGACGCCGGCGGTGTTGATTTTCACGCCGATCTTCCTGCCCATCGCTCGCCAGCTCGGCATCGACGACGTGCAGTTTGGGATCATCATGATCGCGAACCTTTGCATCGGCCTTTGCACGCCGCCGGTGGGAACCTGCTTGTTCCTCGGCTGCGGCGTGGGCAAGACGACCATCGCGAAGGTGACGCCTTACATGATTCCCTTCTTCATCGCCATGTTCATCGGGCTAATGTTGATCACTTACGTGCCGCAGCTCTCTATGTGGTTGCCTAATCTTTTGGATCTATAGTTTTTTCGAGAATGCCTACTCCCAACGAGGAAGAAAACAACATCCGTTCCGTCGGCGACTTCGCCAAGTACCTCGGCCTGTCGCGCTGGACGGTGTCGCGCATTCTCAACGGGCATTCCGGGGTGCACGAGGACACGCGCGAGCGGGTCATGTCTGAGATGCATCGCCTCGGCTTCCAGCCCAACATGATGGCTCGCAGCCTGAAGGGGGCGAAGACGGGCTTGATCGGGGTCTGCTTCCAGGAGATCGAGTCTCCCATCTTGGCCCGCAAGATTTCCTCCTTGCAGGAAAGCCTGCGCTCGCGGGGCTTGCGGGCGGTGATGGAGATCACTTCGGGCATTCCCGAGGCGGAGCGGGACATTATCAACCATTTCTTTTCGCTCCGGGTGGACGGAGTCATCCTGATCGGTTCCGCCTTGTCGCAGGACGATCCCATCTTGGCGCGGCTCGCTCGCGAGTCGGTTCCAGTGGTGACGGTCGATTCCTTGCGGGACATTCCGCTGCCGCGGGTGGACTTGGACCGTTCCGCGGCGATGGGGCTGACCTTGCGTCACTTGCAGCAGCGGGGGCACGACAGCTTCGCCTTACTCGGCCTCGAGAGCGATCCCATCTATGGAGCGCGGCGTATCGACGGCTTGAAGGAGGCTGCCCAGAAGTCCGGCATGGATTGGGAGAAGTCCTTCCTCTCGCTCAAGATCGAAGGCCGTCGGGTCTGGTCCTACGAGTACGGCTACGACCTGGCCCAAAGCCTATTGCAGCTCGAGTCGCCGCCGCGGGCCATCATCGCTCTGAACGACCGGGTGGCGATCGGCGCCATGAAGGCCATTCGCGAGTGGGGCTACGCGATTCCGACGGATTTCGCGGTGGTTGGATTCGACAACCTGGAGATTGGGCAATGGTGCGAGCCAACGCTAACAACTGTTGGCCAAAACGTGGCCGAAATCATCGAAAAGTCGGTGGGCTTGATCGAAAAGCTGATCGATAGCGGCAAGGCGCCGGAGGAAAACCCGGTCGTGATGGTCCAGCCGAAGCTGATCGTTAGGGCGTCCAGCTAGGAAATTTTCTTGCAGAAACAGATTTAACGCAATAACTGATAATTATAAACAAACACGAGTGAGATTTGGTTTGATCTTAGAGTCGAAGCTCATTCTTTAGGAGGCGACAAGTGGCAGGGGGGCGATGAATTCGCCTTTGCTCCACCGACAATACGATGAAACCTATCAATGACTTTCTTCTCCGGAACGAGCTGCGCTTGGCGGACAACCCCTGCGTGAGCCCCGACTTCTGTCTCGACTGGGACGCCCTGGCGGCGGCGATTTCCTCCGGCGAATCGCTGGTCGAGCACAGCAAGAGCCACTTTTCCACCGCCCAAGGCGAATGGACGCTGGTGGAGTCGGCGACGGGAGACCATGCGTGGAAGCTGCACGCGGACAGCGACGGCGATTGCGGCCTGGAGCCGAAGGTGGCGCACGAGGGGGCGATCTATTTCCCTGCGAGTTTCGAGAACCTGATCCGCATCAAGAACCTCGCTCAGGAGCATGACGAGGATTGTACGATTTTCCCGACCGCCCGTGGCTCGATCTCGCGCAGCACCTTGGGGATCGGTGCTCGCTTCACGACCTTGCATTGGCCCGGCGTCGACTGGGCCATGGCTAATCTAGGCATTGGCGTAACGGCCAACCAGAACTCCATTCCCCGCGAGCTCGTTTTCGACGTGGACGCGATGCTGGCCGATACGCTGGACACGGTTCCTTTTCCCTTCATCGGAGCCAATGTTCCGGAAGGGCATCAGGGGCAGTCGGTGGAAGGCATGAGCCATGGCTGCGTGATGGCGAAGCTTAAGACAGGTTTCCATGGGAATGGCTTGCCTTGGAGTTTCAATGCCGACCACCAGCCGATCGGCGGCAAGTTTGACGTGCGGGAAGACCGTTTGGTCGAGGGCTGCCTCTTCGCTTCCTACATCACTTTCGACCTTTCGCCCGAGCTGGCGATCACGGAGGTTCCGGAAGGCTTTGAGGAAAAGAAGGTTTATGTGGAAGCGAATATCGACGCCGCTTTGGTGGAGACCGTTGCCAAGCGTGTCGCGGACTGCGGACTGACGGTAGACGAAGGCGAACTGTATTCGCTGCTCTGTTACGTCTGGCCGTCGATGTTGAAGATGAAGACGCGCGACGAAAAGTACGCAGCGGCCCGCGCGGCGGCGTTCACCACGCAAGTCGGCCGCGAATACCTGCGCGAGCTCTCCATCGACGAGCTGCCCGGCTTGACCACTCCGGAAACGACGGCGGTCATGCTGTCGCTTTGCGAGGCGATGGGCATGCCGGTCAATTTCGTGGCGCCGGCCTTCGGTTTCCAGAAGAACATGCCGTATCCAGATAATGGTAAGCTCCGCGAGCTCATCGAGCGGCAGTGGCAGGTGTGCAAGGAATTTGGCGTGAGTATCGGCTTCCACTCCGGCTCCGGAAAGTCCTCCGAAAACTACCAGGTGATGGGGGAGGTGACCGGCGGCAATCTCGAGATCAAGACCAGCGGTCGCTATACCTACGAGATGGGCGTGGCCCTCTCGAGCTCGCAAGACGAGGGCGACCAAGCCCTTTGGCGGGACTGGTACCAGTTCACGGTAGACCTTGCGGTTTCGGGCGCCTTTAGCGATTCCGAGTCGGAACGTTCCATGGCTCGGGAATTCATTCGGGCGACCTTGAGCTTCGAAAAGCTCGATACGGATGTATTCGCTTCCCCGGAAGACTGTCGCGCGGCATTGGAAGGGCTGACGCCGCACGCGGATCATATGCACTGGTTTGAATACAATTTCCTCTACGTCCTCGCTGCCAACGGCAGCGCCGAGAAGAGCGCCTTGGGCGACCACTCGCCAGCCGGCTACAAGCAGCGGGCCCGTTTCTACTCGATCAGCGCGGAAGGTCGTCTGGCCTTCGCCCGCCGCGTGGCGTTGTATATCATTGGCCTGGCCAAGGACACCGGATTGGTGAGCGAGGAAACCTACAGTGAGGCAAACGAGCGCCTTGCCTCATACACGAATTTCGATTCCTTCGTCTCTGACATCGAGAATGTCGCAGGCGTCTCGAAGCGCTAACGCTAACGATCGATCTCCCCCCAACCATTCTTATTATTATCCGATCATGACACGTATCCTTCTTACAACTACATCCTTTCAGGATATTCCAGGTCCGCATCACAAGATGCTCGAGGATTCCCGATTCGAAATCATCCGTGAACGCGGACCTCTCAGCGAAGCTCGCATGCTCGAGTTGGTGGGAGATATCGACGGCATGATTTGCGGCGACGACGCGATCACCGCTGCGGTAATCGACAAGGCCCGTCCGCGTTTGAAGATCATTTCCAAGTACGGCATCGGCTTGGACAAGATCGACGTTGCCCATACCGAAAAGGTTGGCCTGCCGCTGACCTTTTGCCCGGGCGTAAACCACACGACGGTGGCCGAGCACACCTTCGCTTTGATGCTCTCCTTGTTCCGTCATCTGGTCGAGGAGGCCAATTATACCCGTAGCGGAAACTGGAAGCGTCTTTCCGGCCACGAGATCATGGGCAAGACCATCGGCATCGTAGGTCTCGGTCGCATCGGCCGCGAGGTGGCGATCCGAGCCAAGGCCTTTGGCCTGCGGGTGATCGGCTACGATATCTACTGGCCCGAAGAGTTCGCCCAGGAGCAGGGGATCGAGCGTTTCGACAGCATTGCGGACGTCTTCAAGGAGGCGGAAATCCTCAGCCTGCACACCAACCTTTCTCCTGAAACGGAAAACATGGTTTGCGCGGAAAGCATCGCGACCATGAAGAAGGGCGTCGTCATCATCAACTGCGCCCGCGGCGAGTTGGTAAACTCTCCCGACATGGCGGCTGCTCTGGAGTCTGGCCAGGTAGGCGGATACGGGGCGGATGTATTGGAAGTCGAGCCCCCGCCGGCGGACCACGTTTTGCTGAAGGCGCCGAATTGCGTGATCACTCCGCACATCGGTTCCCGTACGCACGAGTCGGTCCAGCGCCAGGCTGGCATGGCCACTCGCAACTTGCTCAACTTCTTCAACAACATGCCGGCGGAAGCCCAAGCCAACAAGGCGCCTTGGCCGCCCAAGGGCCGCCGCTAGTCGCCTGCGAATCAGCTTTTATCAACTCCCCCTATGAGCGAACTATTTAAAGTCGTACCCGAGGCGACCCATAACGCCCTCGTCGAAGCCGCGTACAAGCATCGCGGATACAACCAGGAAGAGGCAGCCTACGCGGCCAAGTTCTCCGCCTACGCATCGACGCACGGCATCCGCACGCACAACGCCTTGAAGGCCTTGCACCTGGACCATCTTTTCGGATCCGGTTCCCAGGGCTGCGTGCCGGACGCGAAGATCGAAAAGTTGGATACGCGTTTCGAGGCGAGCCAGACTTGGAACGCGAACCGCAAGCTCGGCCAGGCAACTGCCTACGAGGCTTTGGAAACTTGTATCGAGCTCGCCGACAAGTACGGTATCGGCCAAGTTTCCGTGGACAACGCCTTCCACTACCTCTGGGGCGGTGGATACGTGATGGAAGCGGCCAAGCGCGGCTACATTGCCTACACGAATTGCACGGCGGCCCTTGCGGAGGTGGTTCCCTTCATGGGTAAGTACCCGACGCTTGGCACCAACCCGCACAGCTGGGGCTTCCCGACGACCGATGCGGTCGGTTTCCCGATCGTGATCGACTGGGCCACTTCCGTTATCGCCATGGGCCGCGTGCAGCAGATCGCTCGCGAAGGCGGCACCTTGCCCCCCAACGCGGCGGTCGACAAGGACGGCAATCCGACGACCGACCCGAAGACGGCGGCAGCCCTTATTCCTTTCGGGGCCCACAAGGGATACGGCTTGAGCCTTATCAACGAAATCGTGGGCGGCTTCATCGGCGGTTCCTTGCCGACGGTTCGCAACCGCTCCTGGGAAATCGAGGACGAGAAGCACACCGCCTGCTTCTATTTCCAGGTCATCCATCCGGATGCCATGAGCGCTGGGGCGTTCGCCAAGGGCCGCAACCAGGCGGCCAACGTGAAGGCGGTTATCGACGACATTCTGGGCCACGGAAACGAAAATTGTCTGCTCCCCGGACAAATCGAAGCCGGCGCCGCTGCGAAGACGGAAGCGAACGGTGGTTTGCTGTTCTCAATCGCCGAAATTGAGGCGTTTAATGAACTTGCTGTTGAGTGCGGGCTTGAACCTTGGGATCCTGAAAGCTTTCAGACCGCTAAGTCTTAACCTCTTTAGAAACTAAAAATGAGTATCGAAATCAAATCCGCTGATTCTTGCAAATATGACATCGTTTCCCTCGGCGAAGTCATGCTCCGTCTCGACCCGGGCGAAGGCCGCGTGCGCACCGCTCGCAGCTTCCGTGCTTGGGAAGGTGGAGGTGAGTACAATGTCGCTCGTGGCATGCGCAAGTGCTTCGGCCTACGCGCTGGCGTGGTGACGGCGTTTGCCGACAACGAAGTCGGTCACTTGATCGAAGACTTCATCATGCAAGGGGGCGTCGATACGTCCTGGATCCAGTGGAAGCCTTACGACGGCCTGGGTCGCGAAGTGCGCAATGGACTCAACTTCACGGAACGCGGTTTCGGTATCCGCGGCGCGGTAGGCGTACCCGACCGTGGATTGACGGCTGCGAGCCAGATGAAGGTCGGCGACGTCGACTGGGAAAAGCTATTCGGCGAGGACGGCGTACGTTGGTTCCACACCGGCGGCATTTTCGCAGCTCTTTCCGACACGACTCCTGAGTTCGTGATCGAGGCGGTCAAGGCTGCCAAGAAGCACGGCACCATCGTTTCCTACGACTTGAACTACCGTCCTTCGCTCTGGAAGAGCATCGGCGGCCACGCCAAGTGCCAGGAAGTGAATCGCGAAATCGCCAAGTACGTGGACGTGATGATCGGCAACGAAGAAGACTTCACCGCTTGCCTCGGCTTCGAGGTGGAAGGCGTGGACGAAAACATCTCCAAGATCGAAATCGGCGCCTTCAAGTCGATGATCGAGCGTGCCGTTTCCGAGTTCCCGAACTTCCAGGCCACGGCGACCACGCTGCGCGCGGTCAAGACGGCTACCGTTAACGACTGGGGCGCGATCTGCTGGCACGCGGGCGAGTTCCACGAGTCCAAGCAGTACCCAGAGCTCGAGATCATGGACCGAGTCGGCGGCGGCGACAGCTTCGCTTCCGGTTTGATCTATGGTTTCCTCACCACGGGCGATCCTGCCAAGGCGGTCAACTACGGCGCGGCTCACGGCGCGCTTGCGATGACGACTCCAGGCGACACTTCCATGGTGACCGTCAAGGAAGTCGAAAAGGTCATGGGCGGCGGCGGCGCGCGCGTCGTTCGCTAACGTATAACATATTTGAATACGCGGGGCGGATTCGCCCCGCGTTCTATTTTTCCCTTATGAGCAGTTTTCTAGAATCCCTTTTCAATTTGAACGGTAAGGTCGCGGTCGTTATCGGCGGCACGGGCGAGCTTTGCGGAGCGATGGCGGAAGGCCTCGCTAAAGCGGGCACGACGACGGTATTGGTTGGCCGCAGCCGCGAGAAGGCCGAGGCCCGGATCGCCAAGATCGAAGCCGCTGGCGGCTCCGCGTACTTCGAGACGGCGGACCTCGCGTGCAAGCAGTCCATCTCCGATATGTTGGCTCGCGTCGTGGAAAAGTCCGGCGCGGTGGATATTCTGGTAAACGGTGCCGGAGCGAACTCTCCGACTCCCTTCCTCGAGATTCCAGAAGACGAGTACGACCGCCTTTTCGAGATCAACACCAAGGCGGTCTTCCTCGCTTGCCAAGTGTTCGGCAAGTACTTCCTCGATCGAGGGCAGGGCGGCTCGATCATCAACGTCGGCTCCATGTCCGGCTTGATCCCGCTTTCTCGCGTGTTCACCTACTCGGCGACCAAGGCGGCGGTTCATAACCTTTCCAAGAATCTCGCTCGCGAATGGGCGCCGCAGAAGATCCGCGTCAATACCATCGTTCCCGGATTCTTCCCGGCGGAGCAAAACAAGAAGGTGCTCACCGAAGAGCGCGTCGCCCAGATCATGGGCCATACGCCGATGAAGCGTTTCGGCGAGGCCAAGGAGTTGGTCGGAGCGACTCTCCTGCTGGCGTCCGACACGGCGGGTTCATTTGTAACAGGGACCGAGATTGTGGTCGATGGCGGCTATGCTGCTATGACGATCTAGGTCGCTAACCCCTGTTTTCCCCTCTCTCCTATGTCATTTATCCACGACGATTTCCTCCTGCAGACTGACGCGGCTCGCGAGCTGTACCACAACTACGCGAAGGACGAGCCGATCTACGACTACCACTGCCACCTGCCGCCGCAAGACGTGGCGAACAACCGCCGCTTCTCGGACCTGGCCGAGATCTGGCTGGAAGGCGACCACTACAAGTGGCGTGCCATGCGCAGCAATGGGGTGAGCGAAGCGTACTGCACCGGAGAAGCGGATCCTTACGACAAGTTCCTAGCCTGGTGCCGTACCGTGCCGCACACCTTGCGCAATCCCTTGTATCATTGGAGCCACCTTGAGTTGAAGCGCTACTTCGATATCGATGTGCTGATCAGCGAGGACACGGCCAAGGAAATCTGGGACGCGGCCAATGAGAAGCTCAAGAGCGACGATCTCAGTGCCCATGGGATCTTGAAGAACTTCAAGGTCAAGGTGGTAGGCACGACCGACGATCCGACCGATGACCTTGCCAACCACGCGGCCATTCGTGACCAGGGATTGGATACGAAAGTGGTGCCGACCTTCCGTCCGGACAAGGCCTTGAACGTCGACCGAGCCGAGGCTTTCAACGCTTGGGTGGACAAGCTGGCGGGTGTGGTGGGAAGCGATATTTCCAGCCTGGCGGATCTCTTGGCGGCATTGAAGGCGCGGCATAGCTTCTTCCACGAGATGGGCGGTCGCCTGTCGGACCATGGCTTGGAGCGGTGCTACTTCGCGGAAACCAGCGAGCAGGAAGTGTCGGCCATCTTCGACAAGGCCCGTTCCGGTTCGAACGCAACGGAAGCGGAAAAGGAAGCGTTTGCCTTTTACGTGATGCGCGAAGTGGGTCGTTGGAATGCGGAGCGCGGTTGGACGATGCAGCTGCACGTGGGAGCGATCCGCAATAACAACTCACGCATGTTCCGTAGTCTGGGGCCGGATACCGGATTCGATTCCATTGGCGACTTCCCGCAAGTGCGCAGCATGAGCCGCTTCCTCGACAGCTTGGATACGACCGGGCAATTGCCGAAAACGGTGATCTACAATCTGAATTGGTCGGACAACTACGCGATGGCGACCATGCTGGGCAACTTTCAGGACGGCACTGTAGCGGGCAAGATCCAGCTCGGCAGCGGTTGGTGGTTCCTTGACCAGAAGGAGGGCATGATCGCTCAGATGAACGCGCTTTCGAACCTTGGGTTGCTTTCGCGTTTCGTGGGCATGCTGACGGATTCGCGTTCCTTCCTCTCGTATCCTCGCCACGAATACTTCCGTCGCATCCTTTGCGACCTGCTGGGACAAGACATGGTCAGCGGCGAGATTCCGCACGATATGGATCTAGTCGGCGGTATGGTGAAGAACATTTGCTTCGGCAATGCGAACGAATACTTCGGCGTCTTGAAGTAAGCGGCGGCTCGTTCTATAACTTTTGGCCGAAACGGAGCGCGGAGCGCCGTTTCGGCTTTTTTTTGGTTTCGAGCCAAGGGCGATGCCATCGGCGTTGGACACGCTGTATTTCACTCGAGGAAATGCCTGAAGAGGCTTGAGAATCGGAGGATTGTGAATGAGCGTGAGGGCATTAGTCCGCTGTCCATTCCTTAATCCTTAAATGCCTGTACGACGAATCCAACGCCGGATCTACAGCAAGCTCGCGGTGACCCTTGTCGTCGTGTCGGCGGGGTATTGCGGGGCCTTTTTTTGGCTGGTGGGTTCGCTGCAGGAGGAGGAGCTGAGTTTGCTCCCGCCTGCGATGGGACGCTACGCCGCCTTTTTCGTTTTGGGGCTGATCTTGTTAGGCGGCGCCGCGGCTTACCTTTTCCGACCGCAAGGGCGTTTGATCCAAGCTCTGGAGCTAATGGAGAAAGGGGAAGCGGGGGACTCTGAGGGTGTCTCGTCGGACGACGAGCTGATCGCCGTCGTGGAACGGCAACGCCAGGAGCTGAAGTTTCGCAGCGACGAATTGCGCAGCTTGCTGGATGCCTTGCCGGCCTACATTTGGTTCAAGGATGACCGGAACAACATCGTTCGCGTGAACAAGGCGGCGGCGGAATCGACGGGATTGTCGATCGAAGAGCTGGAAGGCAAGGCGGTGAAGGATGTGTTTCCCGATGAGGCTGACGCCTATTTTGAGGACGACAGGGCCGTGATCGAAAGCGGGGTTCCCAAGCTCGGCTACATCGAGACTTATACGCCGGAGAAAGGGAAGGCTCGGACTATTCGGACGGATAAGATTCCGTATGTCGATACGGACGGGAAGGTGACGGGGGTCGTGGCCTTGGTGACGGATATTAGCGAGTTGGTAGACCTGCAGGAGGAGCGGCAGGCCAGCGAGCGCTTGATTCGGCGGCTGGTGGAGATCGGGAATTGGGAGTCGAGCGACGTGTACGAGCGGATCGCGGCGGCCTTGAAGGATACCTGCGAAACCTTAGGGATGAAGACGGGGGTTCTGTCGGAGATTTCTGGAGACAGCTATTCGGTAAGGGAAGTGTACGACGAGAGGGGGCTGCTCTCGGTGGGAGATTGCTTCAAGCTGAGCGAGGTTTATTGCAATATCCTGATGAAGGCGGGGCGGAGTATCGCATCGAACCACGTGGGCGAATCTGAGTGGGCGGAGATGGATTGCTACAAGACGCTTGGCTTGGAGAGTTATATCGCGTCGCCGATCCGAATGGGCGGTGAGATTACGGGTACGATTAACTTCAGCGCTCCGGAGGCGCGGGCGAAGCCGTTTACGGCCTTCGAGATCGATGCGGTGCGGCTGCTTTCCAATTGGATCGAGGGGCTTTTGCGGCAGGAGGAAATCGTCGCCCAGCTCAATCGCCAAAAGGCTGAGTTGCGCTTGATTTTGGATACGACGCCGAGCCAGATTTGGTTTAAGGACAGCGAGAATCGTATCTTGCGAGCGAACCGAGCGGCGGCGTCGTACCTAGGGAAGACAGTCGAGGAGGTTGAAGGAAAGACTGCTGGCGAGCTGATGCCAGAGGAATCGGCTCGCTCCTGGGAGGAAGAGCGAGAGGTGCTGGAGAGCGGCGAGCCTTTGCTGGGGCGGGTACGTTCGAAGGTGGCGGAGAGCGGGCAGAGAGTGTGGCACCGCTACGATAGGTTGCCCTACGAATTGGAGAACAGCCAGCGAGGCGTGATCGTGGTAGTCAGCGAGATTACGGAACTGGTGGAGAGCCAGAACGCGGCTCGGGAGGCGGACGAGCGATTTCGCGTTGCGGTCGAAGAGGCTCCGATGGGGATGCTGCTAGTCGATTCCGGTTTGAGGGTGATCTTGGTTAACCGGGAAGCTGAAAGGATTTTTGGATACGAGCGGAAGACGCTTCTCTGGCGATCTGTGGATCGGCTTTTGGGCGGTCGGGTGGTGACCGCTTTGGAGTGTTTGTTCGACGCGGACGGGAAGGTCGAGGAACAGGTTCGCCTCGGCGCGGACGGGGAGTTGCAGATCAGCCGGAATGACGAGTCCACCTTGCCGGTCGAGGTTATGCTCAGTCCGTATTCATTATCCGAAGACAGCTATGCCATGGTATCGGTTCTGGATATCTCAGAACGGGTCGAGTCCCAGAAGGCGTTGCAGGACAGCGAGGAACGTTTTCAGCTGGCGGCCGAGGGGGCCAGCGTCGGGATCTGGGATTGGTTCGACGTGGATGGGGTGGAGGCCTGGTGGTCGCCGCGATTCTACGAACTGATCGGCTATGATCCGGGCGAATTGGAGCCGACTTTGGAGACCTTCAAGGGCTTGCTCCACCCGACCGACCGGGAGAGCGCCTTCGCCGCAGTGGAGAAGAGCTTCCAGGATGGGACGCCCTTTGCGGCTGACTATCGGCTGCGTTGCAAGAACGGGGAGTACCGCTGGTTTCTAGGGAGCGGAATGGTTTCGTTCGACGCGAAGGGCGTGCCGCGGCGCATGACCGGCACCATTCAGGATATCAACGACAGAAAGGAGGCCGAGGAGGAACTTTCCAAAGTGGTTACGGATTTGAAGCGGGCGAACGAGGAGCTGTCCGATTTCGCTTTTCTCAGTTCCCACGATTTGCAGGAGCCGTTGCGGACGATCTCCAGCTTCCTTCTTTTGCTGAAGGAAAGGTACGGGCAAGAGCTCGACGCAGACGCCAACGAGTACATGGATTTTACCCTGGTGGCGGCGAAGCGTTTGCAGAACATGATCCGCAGTTTGCTGAATTATTGCAGGCTGGATGCTCGGGAGCGGGTCGAGTCGCTGTTCAGCTTGCAGGAGGCGCTTGAAATGGCCTTGGGCGATCTGGCGAAGCGAATCGAGGAAAGGGGAGCGGAGATTGAGGTGAGCGAGCGCTTGGGCGAGGTGTACGGCGATATCGATCAGGTGTCGCTGGTATTCCAAAACTTGATCGGAAATGCCCTCAAGTTCAACCGGAGCGGCAAGCCGAAGGTCCAGGTGGGCTGCCGCAGGGTTTCGTCGGCGGAAATCGCTCGGGAAGGGCTGGAGGCCTGTGACTATACGGTAGTATCGGTAAAGGACAATGGGATCGGCATCCGGGAAAAGTATCAAAAGAAGATTTTTTCGATCTTTCAGAAGCTGCATCCAAGCGGTGAATACGAGGGGAGCGGGATCGGTTTGAGCATGGTGCAGAAGATCATGCAGCGGCATAACGGCTTCGTTTGGCTCGAGTCCGAAGAGGGGAAGGGAGCTTGCTTCTACCTGGCCTTTCCTATTCGCTCTCGTGACTAGCTTTTTTACAGAGTTTGGCTTATTGTGCCCAAGATTGTCACCCAGACTTGACTAGAAGATCCATAGAGGAGAAACAGCGAATTATGACTGAAAAGGGACGTCCCATCGAAATGCTTCTTGTTGAAGACAATGAGGCCGATATTCGATTAACCCAAATCGCTCTGCAGCAGGCGAAATTGGAAAATCGACTTCATGTGGTCCGGGACGGCGAGCAGGCCCTGGCGTTTCTGAAGCGGGAGGGCGAGTACGCGGACGCGGTTCGCCCGGATTTGCTGTTGCTGGACTTGAACCTGCCGAAGGTGAGCGGGGCTGAGGTGCTGAAGGAAATCCGCGAGAATCCTCAGCTGAAGACCTTGCCGGTGGTGATCTTGACGACTTCCGATGCGGACAAGGACATCTACGAAAGCTACGAGCTGCATGCGAATTGCTACATTACCAAGCCGGTGGACTTGAGGAAGTTCATGGGCGTGGTGGAGATGATCGAGGACTTTTGGTCCCGAGTGGCGAACTTGCCTTCCGGGCCTCCCAAGGACTAGGCCTGAGGAGACAGTTCACGGGTTGGGAAGCAGGAGGGATGGGCGGCAGCCGATCCCTCTTTTAGTTCTACCCCAAACAGTATTAAATCGCCCTTAACCGGCGCCCGACGGCCCAGAGGCAGGGGGCGCATCGAAGAGCTTCCGCCTGAGGGTGGAGGCGCTTAGAGGGAAGCGATTTCGGCCCGTACAGCTGCGGCTTCGCTGGCGCGGCCGAGCTTGTCCAGGATCTTGGCTTTCAGCTCGTAGGTTTCCGGCAGCTTGCGGCCCACCCAAGGGCGGCTGATGGCGATCTCGGACCATTCGAGGGCGAGCTCGAGCTCGAGGTCGTTGGCGAGCAGGTAGTTGGCGGCGTCCATGATGTTTTGGTAGCGAAAGCCGTGGGCGTTGCGCATTTGCTGCTTGAGGGAGGCGAGGACGATGGCGTCGGTGTCGACCGAAATCTTGATAGGGATGCTTTTCTTTTCCCAATCGAGGGAGAGCACGGCGCTGGACTTTGTGATATCGGAAAAGCTGTAGCTGAGTTGCTCCTGGTGGGGGCGGGGCTGCGATTTCACTTTCACCCGTAGAGCGTCCTTAGCGGGGTCGTAGAAGTAGCTGCCCCAGGACTGGTAGTCTTTGGAGAAGATAACCGTTACGTCTCCGGATGCTTCCACGATGAGGTGGAGTCCGTAGCTTCCGGCGGGGATCGCTTTTCCCTCCACCTTGGCGTCGTGTTCGAAGGTGACTACGGTGTTTTCGTTGGCTCCGGCTCGCCAGGGGGCTGCCTCGTCTTCGCCGGTCCAGCCTAGGTTGGTGAGTCCGTAGGGGACGAGCTCGCCCCAGATGGGGCGACCGTTTACGCTAGGACGGCTGTAGCTGACTGAAATCTCGGTGATGCCCACGGTTTGCGTAACCGAAGCGGCGGGGCTGGCCTGGGGAAGGATAGCCATTTGGGCAAACGCGGTCGAGGCGCTGAGGGCGGCGAGGCAAGACAGCAAAAGGGTGCCGAGGAGGCGCGAAGTAGGGATTCGAATCATAGATTGCGAGGCGTTTGGGTTAGAAAGGGTAGGGTCTAGGGAACGAACGAGTGAAATACCCTAAGTTTTGCAAAAAATCCTTCCAGATTTAAAGGCAGGTTTGCTGCGCCTTTGAGCCGTTGGCTGTAGTGGGAAACGACTTACACAGAAAGGTCCTAAACGGCTTCGTTTTCCCGCTTGTAGTTGCGAATGGCGTCTTGAACTTCCTTGACTGCAAGTTGGACTGCGGGAAAGCAGCTTTCGGCGGCTTGCAGGCGATTTTCCAGACAGTGCTCTTCCATCTTTTGCGAGATGGAGGAAAGGCGGGAGGCTCCCATCTCAGCGGCGCTGCCGCGGATACGGTGGGCGTAGAAGCGCACGTCCTCCTCGGTGTCGGCGAACTGGAGGGCTCTGCCGAGGAGATGCAGGTTGTCTTCGATGCTCTCGTCGAAAATCTCCAGCATTTCGATGATGGCGGAATGGTTTCCTCGGTAGACCTTGCGGATCTTATCCATGTCGAGGGGCAAGGTTTTCTGGCCTGTAGGTTTAGGGGCAGCTTGTCGACCTTTGACGCTCCAGGACTCGAGCATGCGGGCGAGGTCCCTCGGGTCGACGGGTTTGGCCATGTAGTCGTTCATACCGGCGCTTTCGCATTTTTCGCGATCTCCGGTCATGGCGTTGGCGGTGAGGGCGATAATGGGGGCTTCGACGTTTAAGGGACCGGACTCGCCGGCTCGGATGCGTTTGGTCGTTTCGTAGCCGTCCATTTCGGGCATCATACAGTCCATGAAGATCAGGTCGTAGCGGTCGCTTTGGGTTTTTTCCAATGCTTCGGTGCCGCTGGCGGCGGTGTCGGGTTTGATGCCGTGCCGTTGCGTCATCATTTTGGAGGCGATGAGGCGGTTGGTGAAATTGTCGTCTACGATTAAGATGCGGAGGTGGGCGTAGCTCTTGTTTTCGCTGCTCTCCTTGCCGCGTGGGGTCTTGCACGAGGGAGAGGCGTCGAGAGCTTCGAGGAGTTTGCGAGGGCTGAGCGGCTTGCTGAGGCGCTTATGGGCTTGCTGCGCATGAGCCTCGGTGAGGTCTGCTCCGACTCCGTTGATTTCGATCAGGGAGTAATTTTCTGCCAGATCGATTGCGGGCTGGATTGTCTCCCAGCTCGTTTCCTTCCTGTTGCCCCATTGGGTGTCCAGGATTACAAAGTCGAAACGGGGGAGTTGCGCATCTCCTCCGCTCCAGGTGAAGGTTTCGAGCCCCCAGTGCTTGAGATGGATTTCGGCTGTCTGCTTGGTATGCGAATCGGGCGCGACCAGGAGAACGTTTTTCCCCTTCAGGGAGGCTTTATCGAATCTACTTTTCGCGATAGGTCCGGATCTTGGTATCTCGAATGAAAAGGTGGAACCCGATCCGATTTGGCTTTCTACGGAAATGCTTCCTCCCATTAATTCGACGAGTTTTTTGCAGATGGACAAGCCTAGGCCCGTGCCGCCAAACTTGCGGGTGGTGCTCGCGTTCTCTTGCGTAAAGCTGCTGAAGATTTCCTGAGCGTTTTCCTGCTTTAGACCGACACCTGTATCCGTAACCGAGATACGGTAGGAGTGGCTTGTCATCTCTAAAGCAACCGCGACGAAGCCATGTTCGGTGAACTTGATGGCGTTTCCTATCAGGTTTGAGACGATTTGCCTGATGCGTACCGGGTCGCCCGTAAGTTTATGCTGGATACCGGGCGCGCAGTGGATCGCGAGGTCGATTTGCTTGTTGTGGGCCGTGGTGGCATGGAGGTCGCAAACGCTTTCGATGAGTTGCATGCCATCGAACTCGATGGATTCCAATTCCATCTTTCCGGCTTCGATCTTGGAGAAGTCTAGGATGTCGTTGATTAGGACTAGCAGGTCGTCGGCACTGTTCTTAGCGGTTTGCAGCAATTCGACCTTATCGCTGGGCAAGTCTTCTTCCAGGAGGTGAAGAACGCCGATGAGCCCGTTCATGGGGGTACGAATTTCGTGGCTCATGGTCGCGAGGAACTGAGCCTTGGCCCTAGCAGCCTTCTCCGCATCGAACTTCGCTTTCTGGGCGAGTTGCAAGGCGTGCTCTATTTCCGAGTTTTTCTTGAGCATGTTGAACTCGGCTTCCTTCAGCGCTGTAATGTCAGTACGGATACTGACGTAGCGCTCGATCTCGCCTTTTTCGTTCTTGAAAGCGGCGATGGTCGTGTTGCCCCAGTAGAAGTTCCCGTCTTTGGTTCGGTTTCGAATCTCGCCGTGCCAGTAGCCCCTTTTGTCGACCTGGCGGTACATGTGCTTCCAAAATTCGACGGGGTGTAGCCTGCTGTTGAGTATCCTGTGGTCTTGTCCGATCAGCTCGTCCTGGGAGTAACCGCTGATTTCGCAGAATGCCCTGTTGGCGTAGGTTATTCGTCCGCGGACATCGGTTTCGCTGACGATGGCGTGGTGATCGAGCGTGTCCTTCTGGAAGAGGAGGTCGCGGGTGAGCTCGGCGGCCTTGCGGTTTTGCTCGATGATCGTTTGGAAGGTGTTTTCGAGGTGCCGGGCCAGTTGTCCGATTTCGTTGTCGGGCAGGTCGGGGGTGCGGAACGGCTGGCCGTCTCCGAAGTGGGAGTCGAGGCCGTTGGCGATGGACTGCAGCGGTTGCAGAACCTTTCGCTTAAGGAGGATAAAGACGCATACGAGAAGGACGAGGACGCTTGCTGATGCCGCTGCGGTATTGAGATAGACGAGCGTGGCGCCCAGAGGCTGGCCTGCTCCGTGGTCGAGGGAGATGAGGACGCGGCCGTAGACGGTGGATAGGCTTTCCGATTCCCAGCGGCTTAGGTCGACTTGGTCGCAGAAGGTGAGAGTCTGGGATTGGGAGTCCTCATAGAATACTCCGGGGGAAAGATCGAGTATGGCTTGGTCGAGGGGGTGCCGTGTTAGTGTTTTGAAAGTGGATACGCTTTTGCCAATGGCAACGAGGTTGGTGGATGCCACTAGAGTCCCTTGGGGATCTTTTACGATGTGGATGGAGTGGATATTGGAGTGTCCGCCGAGGGAGGTTACGAAGCGGTTCAATTGGTGCAGGTCCGGAACGGTCTGGACCGCGTAGGTGATGGCGTGGGCGATGGAGCGGGCCTCGTTCTTTTGTAGCTCGAGGGACCGTTGGTTGCTCGTGTAGGTGGCGACAGCGACAATGCCTGCGAAAAGCAGGAGGGCAGTCGCGAACACGGGCACGAGAATGCTTCTTCCTAAAGAGGAAGCGTTGCCTTGGGTAATCGCTTGGCCTTTGGGTAGTTTGATCATCGGGAGCCAAGGTACAAGGTACGTGAGAAGGTACCTTGGAACCGAGGGACCTTTTGGCTTTGGCCAGTTTCGTGCAGGATCGCGTCGCATCTTTCCAGCGCTTTGCTCAGCAGCGCTTCGCCTTCGAAGAATTTGGCCTGGTCTTCCTGGTAGGTGAGCTGGAGGTCGTTTTCTAGGATACTCTTGAATTCATTGGGAGAAATTCCTTCGCGCTCGGCCATGATGGCGTAGGCCACGGCTTCGTTGTCGCGCGCCCAAGCCTGGGCTTCGTAAATAGCGGAGATAATCGCTCGAACCGCGTCTTCGTTCCTCGCGATGAGATCGGCGTCAAAGGCGAGCACGTCGAGCACTTCGTTGGGGATTTCTGCGGAGGTGAATATCGTGCGGGCACCTTTTAGCTCTGAAATGGAAAGGGAATGGGGCGGATAGGTGATAGCGACATCGATTTCCCCGTTCTCCATCTGGCGCTTCAAGGAAAGCTGGTCGCTCTTTACGGGGACCACGTCTCTGAGCGAAAGGGACGCTTGCTCAAGCAGTCGAGCCAAGATGAAGACCCCTAGGGATTCCGCTTCTAGCCCGATTCTTGCGCCAGCGAGCTGGTCCGAGCTCCGGATTCCTTCTCGAGCGATGACCACGTCGCCGCCCGCTGAATAGTCCAGGACGAGGGCGATTTGGGGATTGCGGTCGGAATTGTCCAGGATTTGGCAGTGTTCGACCAAGGTGCAGGCGATCCCATCGAGATGACCCAGCTCGAAGGATCGGCGGGCGTCGGCCAAGGAACTGAAGGAGACGAGCTTCACTTCGACGCCTCGTTTCGCGTAGAAGCCCTTCACCTTAGCAAGGTAGATGAATTCGGACCCGGGCCATGCATTGATGCCGATCGATATTTGCGGAGCTGGCTTGGAGCAGCCTGCTAGAAGGGCAAGGGTCGCCGCCGCGAGCGCGGAGAGGACCGTGTTTTTAATGCTTTTCATGCGCGAGAAGTCTGGTTTTTCGGAGGAAGGTAGGGGGGATGTGGACCTTCTTCCGAATGAACCTACGGTATCTCAGCGCTTTTCTCTAGCCGGATGCTAGGGAATTGGAGGTTTTTACGGAAAATTTTGGCTCAGCCTTCTTCGTCTTCCTGCTCTTTCTCGGGATCGCCGAGTTGTTCGAGGAGGTGCTTGGTGAGCTTGATGTAGTCTTCGGCGAGATTGATGGAGGCGTCTTGCTTGGACATCAGGACGGTGGGAATGCCGAGCATCACGGCGCGGCCGACAGTGACTGAGTGGCGAATGAGCTGCGGGTAGATGTGGGTCTTGGAGGAAACTTTATTCTGCGTCTTGAACCGGTCGATCTGGGCATTGAATCGCTCCAGCGGAACGTGGATCTTGGTGCCGGGCTTTACGGCATTGAGGGCGATGCCGACTATTTCCGGGTTGGGGGCACCAGCTGCGTCGCGCTGGGCAGCGGAGTCGGAGCGGAACTTGGCTAGCTTGTCGACCAGGAGGTGGAATCCGATGATGCTCAAGGCGTCCGGGTTCGAAGGGACGAGTACGTGGTCCGATGAGAACAGGGCGCACTGGGTCGTATAGAAGAAGTTCGGCGGGCAATCGAAGAGGATGAAGTCGTAGTTGTCCTCGATTTCGCCCAGGGCTTCGTAGAAACGTTCGTAGAAGGTTTTGCCGGGGATTTGCGGAACTTCGTGTTCCAGGTCCATCAGGGTGAAGGACGCGGGGGCGAGATCGAGGCGCGGCAGCATTTCGTCGCCATCGGTGTCGCGGATAGGGCTTTTTTGGATACAGGCCGACAGCTTGGAGTTCGGGTCCTTGAAAACGTTGAGGAGGAACTTTTCCGGCGTCTTGTTCAGGAGGTTCCAGCGATCGAGTCGCATCAGCCAAATGGAGGCGTTGCTTTGAGCGTCGAAGTCAACGATGAGGACGCGACGGCCCATGTAGGCCAGGCAAGCGCCCATGTTTACGAGCAGCGAGGTTTTGCCCACGCCGCCTTTGATATTCAGGAAGCTGATCTTCTGTGCCATATCTTATCTATGCGATTCGTCGGATTGGAGGGGAGAGTTGAAGCTCCCGCAAAAGAATTTGTGAGCAAGTTCCTCTTTAACATTTCTTTAATCCCTCCCTTGTCGATCGATTGTTTACAGGAGCTTTGCGAGCTCTAAGCTAGTCTCGATTTCATATGGCACACGCGGAAGAACACGGATCAATTTTTCAGGAAATGGCAGAACGGAGAAGCCGTAACGAAAACCTGAACGCCCGAGCGATCGAGCAGGGGATTCCGGTGAGCCAACCTATGGTTTCCACTGAAAGCGAGGACGTGGAAGCGATCGAAATGAAGCCTGCTTTCGAGATGGAGGAATTTGCGCCAGCTCGTGTATCTGAAAACGAGATACAGGAGGAGGTGGCGGAGCCGTTGATCGAAAAGGTGGATACAACGAGCACTTTCGACGGGGAGGAAGGGCTCGAGGCGGAATCGCTGCCGGAAACCTCCAGCTACTTCGACGATTTGGACGCGGGGGAGGATACGGGAAGCATCGAAGCCTCGATCGAGGAGCCGGCCTTGGAGGCGAGTTCCGGGCAGGATTTTGCGGAGGCGAAGGAGGAGGCTGCGTTGCCGTCCTATTTCGAGAGCCTTGACGACGCGGAAGCGGAAGTGCCGGCGGCGATCGAGGCGGAAGCTTCTAGCAGCGAGCCGTCCGCGTTAGAGGAGGAGGAGGCAGGTCTCGATATTTCGGAAGCGGTGGAGGCCGATGCCATGTTTACGAACTCCGAGCGCGAGGAGGAAAGCGGCTCTCCCGCCTCCTATTTTGGAAATTTGGAAGAGTCGGTTTTCGAGGAGCCTGGTCCCGTTTTGGAGGAGAATGATACGGCTCCGTCCGCGGATCTGGAACCGGAGATTGCGGAGCAGGCGAGCATTGCTGACGATGGATTTTCCAGTGGGCCTCCGCTTCAGCCTGCCGCATTGGAGGATACGACCAACGCAGAGGAAAATTCCTTGGCGGAGGAGAGCGAGCTGGAATCGGATTCAGAGTTGGTCGCGGCGGAATCGCTCGAAACCGCTGAATCAGCTCCGGCGGAGGAGATGGCGGAAGAGCCAGCCGATTCACTCAAATCGGAAGACTTGATCGAGCAGAGCGAAAGCTTGTTGGCCGATGCTCCGGAGCCCATTGCGGATGCGGAAGTCATTATGGCCGCCGAGGAGTTGGTCGATCGAATCGGACCGGTCGTGGACATTCAGAGCCTGCCCAAGACGCAACCATCGCGGGTGCTTTCTAAGACGGCGAAAGCGATGGCCGAGGAACCGGAGGCCAAGCCAAGTGCGGCGCAGCCGGAGGCGGAGAAGGAGCCCCAGCCGACGCCAGTCGCGAAGAAAGTGGAACCCGTTCCCCAGGAAACCCAGGAGGCTGCAGTTCCGCCAAAGAAGAAAAAGAAGAAGGTTTCCTTGTTGGATAGCTACTTCAAGGGGCTCTAGTACTTCAGTTCCCGTTCGAGGAATTGCCGGAGCTCTTGGCTCTGGGGAGAGTCGAAGAGGTCCTTCGACGTTCCGGATTCGGCGACTTTTCCGTGGCTGATGAAGGCGGCGTAATCGCTGGCCCGTTTGGCGAATCCCATTTGGTGGGTGACGACGATGCAGTCCTTGCCGCTTTGTATCAGCTCTTCAATGACGTCTAGGATCTGGGCGCTCATCTCGGGGTCGAGGGCGGAGGTCGGCTCGTCGAAGAGGATAAGCTCCGGGTCGTGGGCGAGCGAGCGGGCGATGGCCACGCGCTGGTTTTGGCCGCCGGATAGTTCCGAGGGCTTTTTTCGGCTGTGGTCGGCGAGCTTGAAGCGGGCGAGCAGCTCGTAGGCGCGTTCCTGGGCGTCGGCTTTGGCTACGCCGTGGACTTTTTCCAGCGGAAGGGCGATGTTGGTGAGGGCATCGAAGTGCGGAAAGAGGTTGTAGGACTGGAATACGACGCCGATCGATTTGCGGTAGTCTCTGAGTTCTTCCTCGCTGCAAGGCACGGCTTTGTCGTTGAGCAGGATGTGTCCGCCGCTCGCTTTTTCCAGGCCGGCCACGAGGCGCAGGGTGGTGGACTTGCCGCCGCCGGAAGGGCCGATCAAGGTGAGGCAGCGAGCGTTTTCCAAGTGGAGATCGAGTCCGTCGAGGGCTTGGTGCTGCCCGTAGCTTTTGCTCAGGTTTTCGAGGGCGAGCTTCATGAGTCGAAGGCCAACCTTTTCTCGAGGCGGCGGGAGAGGTGGAAGATGGGCAGGGTGAGGATCAGGTAGCCGACGGCGAGGGGAAAGAAGCTCTCGAAGGTGCTCAAGGTGGAGGTGTTCACTTCTTGGGCATTGAGGGTGAACTCTTCGATGGCGATGATCGAGAGAAGGGACGAGTCCTTGATGAGGTTCGCGAATTGGCCGGCAAGGGCCGGCAGGCTGCGACGTAGGGCTTGGGGGAAAATAATGTATCGGAAGGTTTGATACGGGGTGAATCCAATCGCTTTGGCGGAGAGGAGCTGGGAGCTGCCGATCGACTCGATGCCGGCTCTAAATATTTCGGAGACGTAGGCGCCGCTGAAGAACGAAAGGACGAGGACCCCGACCACGTATCGGTTTTCAAGGTGGGCAGCGTCGGCGAAGACGTAGAAGATGAGAAGGATTTGTACGAGAAGTGGAGTACCGCGGGTGCCTTCCACGTAGATCTTGAACAGGTAGCGAAGCGGCAAGAAACGCGAGCGGGCGGAGAGGGCGGAGAGTCCGCCGATGATGCAGGCTACCAGTAAGGATACGCTGGATACTTGGATGGTGAGGAGCCAACCTTCGATGAACTTGGTCTTGTATTTGAATACGGCCGACCAGTTCCAATTGTATTCGAGCGAGGCGAAGGCAGCCAGGGCTAGGAGGCAGAGGAAGGAAAGGGCGAGGGTGGCGCTGGCCCACTTGGCCGCGGCTCGGACGGCGGTGGGATCGGAGTCCGGGTCTTGGAAAAGGAGGGCTCTCACTTCCTAGAAGAAAAAAGCATAGCCCATTTCCTGGAAAGCTTTCTTTTCTTCCGCTAGGTAGCGTTCGCCGAGCTGCTCGAAACCGCCGTTTGCCTTGAAGGTGGAAAGGAATTCGTTCACGGAATTTTTGAGTTCCTCGTTTCCTTTGCGGATGCCGATAGCCCAGTGTTCCGTCTTGAAGGGGGCGAGGATGGGGCGAGTGGTTTCGGGATGCCGCTTCCAGTTGCGGTAGGTGGACATTTGGTCGTAGATGAAGGCGTCCGCCTTGCCTTGGGTTACTTCCACGACGGCGGCGGTTTCCTTGTCAAGGGCTAGGACCTGGGCGTGTTTGATGTTCTCCATGGCGTAGAGGTGTCCGGTGGTGCCTTGCTTGACGGCGATGGCGTTTCCGGTTTGGTCCGCGTCTTCGATGGATTCTATGTCAGAGTCTTTGGATACGAGCAGGCAAAGCCCGGTTTCCAAATAGGGATCGGAGAAGTCGATGGAGCCGGCCCGTTCTTCGGTGGCCGTCATGGAGGAAAGGATGAGGTCGATCTTGCCGGTCTTCAGGGAGGAAATGAGACCTGCGAAGGCGATGTTTTCGATGCGGACGGGACGCCCTAGGTGTTCACCGAGCGCGTAGGCGAGATCGACGCTCACGCCTGCCGGCTGGTTGTTCTCGTCCGACATTTCGAAAGGTGGGTAGGAGAGTTCCATGCCTACCACGAGGGTGTTGTCGTCGGGCTGGGGACTGCAGGCGACGAGCAAGGCGGCCAGGATGGATGCGAGTAGAAGGATCGGTTTCATGAGGAGCGGTCGGCTGGGGAGGGACTAGCGTTTTCGCCAGAGGGTGGCGTGGGCGATGCTGTATTGGTTTTTCCGAGCATGCTCGCGAATGAGGAAGGGCATGTCTAGCGCTTCTATCTCGTCGAATTCGGGGGCGAGGAGGGACTGCAGCGTTTGGTAGCTGCGGACGGGAGCTCCGTCGCGCTGGAAGCCGCCCAGCCACTTTTCTTTGGGCGTGTATTCTTCAAGCCAAGTGTAGGGGGAGGTGATGGCGAGGATGCCGCCGGTATTGATTGCTTGGCCGATGCTCCGGAGGCATTGGGCGGGATCGGGGAGTCGGTCGATCAAGTTGGCGAGCAGGGCGAAGTCGAAGGTTCCCAGGTCGCTGGGCAGGGCAAGGGCGTCTCCTTGGCGGAAGCTCAGGCAGTGCGGTCGGGTGTTGGCGGGACGCTGCAGGGTGATCCGCTCGGTCAAATCTCCTTCGATGGCGATTTCCGCCTCCAGGCTGGCTCCGTCGCGGATGCGTTCGGCGGCTTCGATGAGCCCGTGGGAGAAGTCGATGCCGATGGTTTCCTCGAAGTAGGCGGAGAGCTCGCAGGCGCTGCGTCCCACGGCGCAGCCAAGATCGAGGGCGCGTCCGTGCTTGAGCGGGCGGCGGGTGGCGAGCTCGGCGCAGCGCTTGGAGAAGTCGAGCGCTTCGGGCGGGCCTTGGAAATGGTCGGCAGTCCCGTAGTGGAAGAGTAGATACTCGGAGATGGCTTTGTCGGTTTCGTAGAAGCTGTCGATGTTAGGCATGGTCGATGGAAGGGGGGCGATTGGTAGATTCGGTTGGCTGGGCGGGCTGTCGGCTTTTGGGGGCTCAACGAAGGGGGCTGGGGCGGGATTGCGTCGGCGAACTTGAAATAATTTGGCAAAAAACGGATTCGAGGTATTGTTCCTTGATCTTCTGCCCCTGTTGCTCAACTCGTTGATCTTAAGGACGATTTGTAATTTCTAATTTCCCATGAGTCTCCCGGATATCCCAGACACAGAGTTAAACAAGCTCACCTCCCAAGCGCTTTCCAGCGTTTTCGAAACAATGCTCGGCCAGGAGGTTCTGTTCGAAGGGGCTGCCGACTATTCCGGGCGGAAGGCTCCCTTTCCCGATTTGGGAGGCGCCGAGAAGAACATGATCTTCGTAGGTTCAGTGGGCTTCGTGGGCAGCGTGAACGGGATCATCTACCTGTACATGAAGTCGAACTTTGCGGAGTCTGCCGCTAAGAAGATCACGGGACTCGACGACGAGGATGTGGACTTCGAGATCGTTTCCGACGTGTGCGGAGAGATGACCAACGTGTTCGCGGGCGGCTTCAAGAACGCGCTTGCGGATCTGGAGTACAACTCGGTGCTTACGATTCCGACGGTCTTGAGCGGCGACGAGCTCTACATTTCGACCTTGGGCGTGGTGAAGCACCTGAGGCACAATTTCACGTCCAACGGGGTGGAAATCGTAGCCGACCTCGTGTTGGCGGAGGGCGTTTAGCTCTCGGTCCGTCCTGGGGCGCATGCCGGAAGCAGCCGAGGGCTGCCTGCCGATCGGGCTGCCCTCTAATTGCTGGTGTTGGCGAGCGATACGCCTTTCAGCGTGGTGGAAATGAAGGGGATGAGTTGCTTCTTGCGGCTGACGACGCCTTGCAAGTCGTAGATGAGTCCCTTCTCAACCGCCGGGTAGGAGATGCGTTCGATGAATTCCTTGTCGCCTGCTACGAGCAGCAGGGAGTTGTGGCGGTTGATATCGGTGACGAGCATGCAGGCGAAGGAGACTTCCTCCTTCTTGCTGAACTTGCGCAGCGCTTCCGAAAGCTCTTCGGACTTTTGCCAGAAGTTTTGGAAGCCGAGCTCTTCGATCTGGGAAACCGAGAAGCGTACGCCGTTTTCTTCGTAGAACTTTTGGTCCGCTACGATGACTTCTTCCGGCTTCATGCAGAGAATGACGGAGCCGCTGGAGAAGACTTCCTGGGCGAGGTCGTCCGCTTTGAGCTCGGCGATCTTCTCGAGCCACTCGACGATGTCGGCGTCCTTCTCGGTCGCGGTGGGGCCCTTGAGGTTGAGGGTGTCGGTGATGATGCCGCTCATCATGATGCCGGCCATTTCGGGCGTGGGCTCGATCTGGTGGCGGCGGAAGAGGTCGGCAACGATGGTGCAGGTGGAGCCGACGGGTTCGTTGATGAACAAGATCGGCTGCTGCGTATTCATCGAACCAAGACGGTGGTGGTCGATGACTTCGGTGATGTTCACCTCGTTGGCGCCGGGGACGGCTTGGGTCATCTCGTTGTGGTCGACCAGGACGAGGTTGGTGGTGCTCGGCTTGAGCACGTCGGTCTTGGTGAAGATGCCGGAGAGTTGGCCGTTGTCCTCGGTGACGAAGAAGGCTTGGGCGTTGGAGCTGGCGATGCGGCGGCTGACGCGGGAAATGCGATCGGTCGCGGAGAAAGTGGTGAACTTCGTCTCGATCATGTTCTTGATCTTGGACGCGGTACGGATGGCCCATGCGGTGGTGGCGGAGTCGTAGGGGCTGATGATGAGCGAAACGCCGTTGGCCTTGGCGAGCTCGAGCACCTCGGAGTCGACACCTAAGCCGCCGGTAATGACCAGCAGGCGTACGCCGATTTGGATTGAGCGTTGCTGGATGTCCCAACGGTCGCCCACGATGATGATGGACTGGTCGGCGCGGATGGCGTCGGAGCCGTTGAACTTGCCGAAGGAGCGGATGTCCATGGCGCCGATCTTGACGTACATGTCCTCCAGCTTGTCCTCGTCGCGCAGGTTCTTAACGTCGGCCTGCAGGGCGCGGGCGACGTCGTTGATGCTGGTATAGACGTGCCGCATGGAGCGGGGTTCGCTGAACTTCGGGATGAAGTAGTCTCCCATCTGGAAGATGGAGAGGTAGCCTTTAAGGATGTTGTTGTCGTCGACGACGGGGAGCACGCGCACGTCATGCTCGTCGACCAGCTGCAAGGCCTCGGACATGGTGGCCTCCTCGTGGACCTTGACCACGTCGCTGATCATCATGTCCCTCACGCGCGGGGAGACGTCGGCTAGGAGCAGAGGCGTGGGTTGGTTGAACTTGGCCAGGATGGTATCGATGCGGGCGTTGGTATTGCCGCAGCGGGCGGGGATGTAGCCCTTTTGCCCTGTCAAAATTTTGAAGTTCGCGTAGGCGATGGCGGAGCAGATCGCGTCTGCGTCCGGGTTTTTGTGGCCGATAACGTAGGTTATTTCCTGTTTTTGTGATCTAGGCATGGTGCGAGGGCTGGCGATAAGATGCTGCGATACACAGCTCAATCAATGCCCAAATGTTAATTTTGCCGGCTGAAATTGAGATATGCCCAAATTTTGCGCTTTCGTTTGTTTCAGCTTTCGAAAGTGGTTGAAGCCGAGCGGGCAAGGCAATCTATTGGGCGCTGATGAATCAGGATCTTATCGCGAAAGTTGCATCCCTCAAAGAAAGCGGCGGATTGTTGCCATCTACCGCAAAGAACATGGAGACTTGGCTCAAGGGCGGGTTCCTTTCCGAAACGTCCTTGGCCAGCATAGCCGAATTGCTCGACGCTGGAAACGCGGACGAGCTCAACAACCGCTTCTACCGCGAAATCGCTTTTGGCACCGGCGGCATGCGCGGCCGCACCATCGGGTTGACGGCGACTTCCGTGGAGAAGGGAGATATGGATACAAGCGGCAAGCCTGCTAACCCGGGCGTGGGCTCCAACATGCTCAACGAGTACACGGTGGTTCGGGCGACGCTCGGTCTCTTCGCCTACGCCAAAGCTCACCACGAGCGCGAGGGCATCGCGGCGGCTCCGAAGTTCGTCATCGCCCACGACGTGCGCCACTTTTCCCGTTTCTTCTGCGAGCTCGCCGCATCGGTCTGGGCCAAGAAGGGCGGCGACGCCTACATTTTCGAAGGGCCGCGCTCCACGCCCCAGCTCAGCTTCTCGGTTCGCCACCTCGGCGCGACCTGCGGCGTGGTCATCACGGCCAGCCACAACCCGCCGCACGACAACGGTTTCAAGGCCTACTTCTCGGATGGCGGCCAAATGGTACCGCCCAACGACACCGGCGTGATCGACCAGGTAAACGCCATCCCGCTCGCTGGCTTGCAGGAATACATTGAGGTCGACCTTTCGCAGGTGACGATTCTCGGCCCGGAGCTCGACGAGGCGTACAACCAGTGCGTCGCGAATTGCGTCATCGATCAGGACGTATTCAAGAAGACCGAACTGAAGGCAGTTTTCACTCCGATCCACGGTACCGGCGCGGTGGCGACTTTGCCGGCGCTCAAGAAGCTCGGCCTGGATCCTCTGGTTGTGGAGGAGCAGCGCGCCTTCGACTCCAACTTTCCTACGGTTAAGTCGCCGAACCCGGAGAACTCCGAAGCGCTCGCTCTCGCTACCAAGCTCGCGGAGGAGAACGACTGCGACTTGCTGATGGCTACCGATCCCGATGCCGATCGCATGGGCGTGGCGGTGAAGGGGCCTGACGGCAAGATGGTCCTGCTCACCGGCAACCAGATCGGATCGATCATGGCGGAATACCGTATTTCCAAGCTCAAGGAAATGGGCTGGATTCCGGAAGCGGGCGGCGACAATTGCGCCTTGGTCAAGACCTTCGTGACCTCGCCGCTGCAGGATGCGATTGCCACCAGCCATGGTATCAAG
The DNA here is from genome assembly GCF_031127875.1 of Pelagicoccus sp. SDUM812005. Classification (GTDB taxonomy): domain Bacteria; phylum Verrucomicrobiota; class Verrucomicrobiia; order Opitutales; family Opitutaceae; genus Pelagicoccus. Next base: position 321,749 of record NZ_JARXIA010000001.1, read on the forward strand.
GTTGTGAATACGCTTACTGGCTTCAAGTGGATCGGCGAAAAGCTGCGCATCTACCAGGACGAGGCTTGCGAGAAGGGGGGAGTCTCCGACTACGATTCCCTGTCGCTCAAGGAACGCGCGGAGCTGCTGCAAAAGCACAGCACCTTCTACGTTTTCGGCGGGGAGGAAAGCTACGGCTACCTGCCTAACGACACGGTGCGCGACAAGGATGCCAACGCGGCTTGCGCCCTGTTCTGCGAAATCGGTGCAAGCCTGAAGGCTCAAGGCACTTCCATGCTGGAGTACCTGGACGCGATCTACTTGAAAAATGGCTACTTCCTGGAAGGGCTAGGCCAACTCGTTTACGAAGGCGCGGCCGGAGCGGCGAAGATCGCTCGCATTCTCGAGACCTACCGTTCGACCCCGCCGACGGAGTTCCTCGGCAGCAAGGTCGCCAAGTTTACGGATTTCGGCGTAGAGACCGTGCTCGATCCCGACGGCAAGGAAGTGCCGAAGCAGGACCTTTACTTCGTGGAGTTGGAAAATGGATACCGCTACGCGGTACGCGGCAGCGGCACGGAGCCGAAGATCAAGTTCTACATTTTCGCCAAGGACGACGTGGCGAGCGCGGACGAGTTGGAAGCTACCAAGGGCAAGACCAAGGAAACCTTGGAAGCGCTCAAGCAAGCCATCCTCGACGACGCTGGCAAACGAGCCGAGAGCTAAGGCTCGGCTTCAGCTTCAAGAATTAGAAAGCCGCTTCCTGCAGGGGAGCGGCTTTTTTGTGGTTCGCCCTTTGGGGCGTATCCATTCTCCGCGGACGCGGGCTGAAGCTCCGCGCTACGGGGTGGCTTGGGGGGCGGTGGTTTTGCCGCTTTGCCAGGAGGGCGCGATGAGGAGGGCGCGGGGTTCGGCTTGGAGGCCGGTTTCTCCGCGGTGCACCATGCCGACGAGGGTGTCGACGGCTGCTTCGCCGGTGTGGTCGTTGTGCTGTCGCATGCCGGACCAGTCGGGGGAGCTTTTGCGCCATTCCAATTGGATGAGGCCGACGTCCTGAGGGGCGTCCAAACCGAGTTGGTGGAGCCAGTGGAAGACGTCGTTGTAGAGGGTGAAAATGACGTCGGGCCGATGTTGGTCCATCCAAAGCTTGAAGCGGGCGAAGTCTTGGTCGGCGTCGGTGGTTTGGTAGAGGGGCGGAAGGCGGGCGTCTTCGGGCAACCGCATTTGCCCGTAGAGGTAGCCGGCGGAGAAGCGTCCTTCCACGAGGCGGTCGATCTTTTCGTCGAGCACGAGGCCGGGGCGCTGGTAGCCGAGGCGTAGGGCGTTTTCGACGGCTTGCAGGGCGAGGCCATGGTGGTCTACGCAGACGTAGGGCAGGGTGGGATTGCGGGTGCGCACGCCGGTGATGACCAGCGGGAGCGCTTCGGCGATGGGTAGCAGCTTCTCGGGAAATTGGCAGTCGTGCATAAGGCCCACCACGAGGGCGCCTTTGATGCCGCGGGCCAGCATGATGGACTTGAGGCGGCGGGCCTTGAGATCAGGGTCGTTCAGCCAGAAGTAATCGAGCCGGTAGCCGAGCGAGTCGGCTCGCTGGTTGATGCCTGCGACGTATTCGGGGATGGTCGGATGTTTCTTGAGGGAGTCGTTGTCCGAGTGGGCGTTTACCAGCGCGATGGTGGCCCGGTAGCTGTCGCGGTTGCGGATTTGGGAGAGCAGCTGGCCGAGGGCGGGGTTGAGTTGGTAGCCGAGCCGGTCCGCGGTTTCGCGGATCTTCTTTTTCATCGCGGCGGATACTTCCGGGCTGTTGCGCAGGGCGAGCGAGACGGTGGCTTTGGAGACGCCAACCTCCGCTGCGATGGTGCTCATGGAAACTTTTTGGGGCATTTCGGACAAGGGGTGGAGTAATCCAAAGGGTGGCGGCCAGCGACGACCTAGCTTTTGTTTAACGGTTAAGGAGGCGGCACCTTTTGCAACCTTAAAGGAAGAGGTAGAACCGTTGCCATGAAGTTTTCTATTGGCCTCGATTTCGGCACCAATTCCGTGCGCTGTCTGATCGTAAGAACGGATGGCGAAGGCGAAGTTTCCACGGCTGTCGTCAACTACCCCTCCGGCAATCAAGGCATCTTGTTGTCGTCCAGCGACCACCACCTCGCTCGCCAAAGCCCCGCTGACTACCTCGACTCTCTTGCCAAAGCCACACGCGAGGCGCTTGCGATCGCCAAGGACAGCTATCCGGGATTCGATCCAGCGGATGTGATCGGTATTGGCATCGACACTACAGGCTCCAGTCCTTTGCCGGTTGACGAGAACAACCAGGCCCTTTCGGACGACTCGAAGTGGAAGGACAACTTCGCCGCCCAATGCTGGCTTTGGAAGGACCATACGAGCTACGAAGAAGCGGCGCGCATCACGGAGATCGCGGCCAAGGAACGCCCTCAGTACGTGGCCAAGTGCGGCAATACCTACTCTTCGGAATGGTGGTGGAGCAAGATCTGGCATTGCTTGAAGGTGGCGCCCGATGTTTTTGAAGCTGCGTATTCTTGGGTGGAGATCGCGGATTGGATCCCGTCCCAGTTGGCGGGGGTGACGGATCCCAAGGAGATTAAGCGCGGCGTCTGCGCGGCGGGGCACAAAGCCCTCTACGCGGAGGAGTGGGGCGGACTGCCGGACAAGGAATTTCTCGCGATGCTCGATCCGAAGATCGCCGCCCTGCGCGATCGCTTGTATTCAAAAGCTTACGACGCATCCGAGATCGCCGGTACGCTTTCCGAAGCGTGGGCGGCTCGGCTCGGTTTGCCAGCGGGCATCCCGCTCGCGATGGGCGAGTTCGACGTTCACTACGGGGCCATCGGTTGCGGCGTCGAGGAGGGAACCTTGGTCAAGGTGATCGGGACCTCGACTTGCGACTGCGCGGTGGTCAAGGCGAGCGGCGAGGTTCCGGACGTGCCGGGCATCTGCGGCATCGTCCGCGGTTCCATCCTGCCGGGCTACTTCGGGGTGGAAGCGGGGCAGTCCGCAGTGGGCGACCTTTTCAAGTGGTGGGTCGAAGGCGTTTGCAAAGGCAACGATGCGACGCATGTCGAATTGACGGAAGAGGCGGCCAAGTTGGCTCCGGGGCAAAGCGGCTTGCTGGCTCTCGATTGGAACAACGGAAACCGTACCGTACTGGTCGACCAGCGCCTGACCGGTCTGGTGCTAGGGCAGACGCTGCACACGAGCCGGGCGGAAATCTATCGCGCCTTGATCGAGGCGACGGCTTTCGGCGCCCGAATGATTCTGGAGCGTATCAGCGAGTACGGCATTCCTGTTAACCGCATCGTCTGCGCAGGCGGCATTGCCGAAAAGAATTCTATGTTGATGCAGATCTACGCGGACATCACGGGTCGCGAGATGTTGGTTTCCGCTTCGTCGCAAAGTTGCGCTCTAGGAGCGGCGATCGCTGCTGCGGTCGTTGCGGGCGAAGAGAAGGGTGGCCATGCGGATTTCGAATCCGCCCAGAAGGCCATGACGGGCCTGAAGCCGGATCGCTACCAGCCCGATCCCGACAGGCATGCCCAGTACAATCGCCTCTTCGCTTTGTATAAGAAAGTTCATGACAGCTTTGGCGGTGTTGAAGCGGTCGACCTTGGCCCGGTGATGAAGGAGTTGCTCGACATTAAGGAAGGCAAGTAAGCGTCCGCTTTTTTCGGGCGAAACAGTTTAGATTATATCCCCATAAAACGAATACATGAAATCGGCATTTGATACGAAGGAAGTGTGGTTGGTCGTCGGTAGCCAACATCTCTACGGTCCAGAGACCCTTAAGCAAGTTGCGGCTGATTCGCAGGCGGTAGCGGATTCGCTCGACTCCGACGCGAACGTGCCGGTGAAAGTCGTCTTCAAGGCCTTGGTCACGACTCCGGACGAAATTCTCTCCGTTTGCCGCGAGGCGAGCGCGGCTCCGCAATGCGTGGGGGTAACGCTTTGGATGCATACGTTCTCGCCATCCAAAATGTGGATACGTGGATTGAAGGCTTTGACGAAGCCGATTTGTCACCTGCATACGCAGTACGCTCGCGATTTGCCTTGGTCCAGCATCGACATGGACTACATGAACTTGCACCAGTCCGCTCATGGAGGTCGCGAGTTCGGCCACATCTGCGCTCGCCTGGAGAAGGAGCGGGCGGTGATCGTAGGCCACTGGGAAGATCCGACGGTTCGCGCCAAGTTCGCTCGCTGGACGCGGGTTGCGGGCGCTTGGGCGGCGAGCCAGGAACTTAAGGTCGTTCGCTTCGGCGACAACATGCGTCAGGTCGCTGTTACCTGCGGCGACAAGGTCGAGGCGGAATCCGTTTTCGGCTATTCGGTGAACACTCATGGTATCGGGGACTTGGTGGAAGTGATCAAGGGGATCAGCGACGCGGAAATCGACGCGCTTTGCTCGCAGTACGCAGATGAGTACGAGCTTGCCTCCAAGCTCGCGAAGGGCGCGGAGCTGCATGCTTCGCTGCGCGAGTCGGCGAAGATCGAGCTTGGGTTGCGAGCCTTTCTGGAAGGGGGCGACTTCGGCGCCTTTACCGACACCTTCGAAGATCTGCACGGGATGGCCCAGTTGCCGGGCTTGCCGGTGCAGCGCTTGATGGCGGATGGCTACGGGTTTGGGGGCGAAGGGGATTGGAAGACTTCCGCCTTGGTTCGTACTATGAAGATCATGGCCAGCGGCATCGATGAAGGAACGTCCTTCATGGAAGATTACACGTACCACTTCAATCCGGCCGGAAACCGCTGCCTAGGCGCTCACATGCTGGAGATTTGTCCCTCGATTGCGGATGCGAAGCCATCCTGCGAGATCCATCCGCTCGGGATCGGCGGCAAGTCGGATCCGGTTCGGCTAGTGTTCAATGGCAAGTCAGGTCCGGCGATCAATGCCTCCGTGGTGGACATGGGGAATCGTTTCCGGCTCTTGGTGAACAAGGTCAAGGCCATGCCTCCGGAACAGGATTTGCCGAAGCTGCCAGTCGCGCGCGTGCTTTGGGAAGTTCTGCCGAACCTGCAGGATGGAGCGGCGGCGTGGATCTACGCCGGCGGCGCCCACCACACCGGTTTTAGCTACACGGTGAATGCGGACGACATGGAGATGTTCGCGGCGATGGCGGGTATCGAGTACTTGCTGATCGACCAGGATACGAAGCTTCGCGAGTTCAAAAACGAAATCCGCTGGAACAATGCGGCCTATGGAATCCGGGGACTGTAATTGAAAATGAACTACCGGGAAATAAGGGAAGAATGCGTCGCGGCGAACAAGGAACTGCAATCGCTGGGGCTTATCGATATCACTTTCGGCAACGTTAGCGTGCTTGATCCCAAGGCGGGCGTTTTTGCGATCAAGCCAAGCGGCGTTCCCTACGATGCCCTGACTCCGGAGCAGATGGTTATCGTCGACTTGGAAGGCAAGATCGTGGAAGGCGACCTGCGTCCCTCTTCCGACGAGCCCACGCATCGTCGGCTCTTCATCGAGTTGGGCGACAAGGGAATCACCTCCGTGGTCCACACTCACTCCCGCAATGCGGTAGCTTTTGCTCAAGCCGAGCGCTGTATCCCTTGTTTGGGTACCACGCATTGCGACTACTTTCGCGGCGCGGTACCGGTAACGCGGGCCATGACCGAGGAAGAGGTCGCAGGGGCTTACGAGTGGGAAACGGGCAAGGTGATCGTGGAGCTTTTCTCGGAGGTGAATCCCTTGGAAGTCACGGCCGCCTTGGTGCGCAACCATGGCCCTTTCGTCTGGGGGAAGAGCGGGGCGAAGGCGGTGGAGACGGCCTTCGCCTTGGAAATCGTAGCGGACATGGCGGCGAAGACCTTGGCCTCGAATCCGGACGCGGCCGGGGCTCCGGACCATTTGCTGAAGAAGCACTACGACCGCAAGCACGGCCCCGGCGCCTACTACGGGCAAAAGTAGTCGCTGGCGCCATCCTCTGCTCCGCGGTTCAGAGGCGCTCCGTGCGGGGTTCTTTCTTAAGTGTCTGCCTTGAGGCTTTAGCCTATCTTATAGGATTATCAGTTGCTCGAATAGGCTAGGCGACAAGTTGCCGTTTTAGCTGGGGGAAAGTACCTTTAAGCCTAGGCGGAGTCCGTGGTTTTTCGGCCTTCGTAGAACGTTAAAGGAGGAGAGTGATTACGATGTTACGGAGCATGAAAGATCTGTTTGGGTACCCGGTCATGGCAACCGACGGGAAAGCTGGCAAGGTGAAGGACATCTTGTTTGGCGACCGTCACTGGCGGGTGCGTTATTTGGACGTGGAAACGCGGGTCGGCTTCCGCTTGAACCTTCGCTACTTGAGCGAGGAAAAGACGGAGGAGGACCAGGTGACTCGCCGCTTGATCGAGGCTAAGGACTTAGGTGTGCCGAAGCTGGGATTGGACGGCAGGGAGATCCCGACTCGCTTGAGCGTGGAAGAGGTGAGCAAATGCGAGGGCTTCGGGGCGCACTTGCCGGCCGAGGAAAAGTACGAGATGGAGTTTCGCCGCTTCTTCCGCCACGCGATCTACGACGAGCGGCCCTTCTTTGGCAGCTTGGGCTACGCGGGCTACATGCCGCCGGTGACGGCTTACGACCACACCGAGGAGGAAATCCGCAACCATCTCGATCGCATGGGCGAAATAGCGGGCGAGCATTTGCACTCGGCTCGCTCGGTGATCGGCTACCATGCGGTGGGCAAGAACGAGACGCTGGGCATGGTAGGGGACTTGATTCTCGACATGGAAAACTGGCGGATCGCTTATTTGGTGCTGGATACGCGGCACGGAATTCCCTCCCGGAAGTACCTGGTCGACATGGAGTCGGTCACGCGGCTGGATTGGTCGAGCTCGAGCTTGATGACGAAGCTCAAGAGCGAGGATCTCGTTTCGATGCGTCGCTACTGGGCCTACGATCCGGTTAACAAGGACGAAACGGACCACGAGTACGACTACTGCGGCAAGCCCTGTTTGCGTAGCTTGATGGAAGACGTTTTCTAGAGATTTCGGTCGCTAGGGCTTGGTTCTCTGAGGCGGAGTCGATTTTGGGAACTGCGTGGATCGAAGGGTTGCGCGGAGTGGGGCGAGCTGTTTTTGTCCGGCTTTTCATGATCGAGAAGCCAACAAAACCAGCCTGTAAAGGAGCGTCTGCCTAGCGATGGGGCTGCAGCCGACCTTCAGGCGTAGCGTGCTTTTGTTGCTGGTAGCGGTCACTTTGTGCTTCGGCTGGTGGCCGTTTGCCTTTTCGCCGGACAACGACGTGGCCTATCGTCCGGAGGCGGGAGCCTGGAGCTTCAACGGGCAGTACGAGGCGGGAAAGGCGTCGGCTCGCGGGGTGGCGTATGCGGAATCGGTATTGGATACGCGGGCGTGGTCGGGGGTGACCATTCGGATTTTGCTGCGAGGGCGACCGAACGGGAGCGGCTTGGGCGTCTTTCTGGAGTTTTTCGAGGAGGAGGGCGAAGGCTTGCCGGCGCTCTTGGTCTCCCAGTGGCAGGACCACTTGGCCATGCGCAGCCGTCGCGACAAGGCGCAGGTGAAGCGGGGCTATTCCGAAATCGGGTATCGGGAGCTGTTTTCCGGCACGGATTTCGTGGAGCTGGTGCTCAGTTCGGAGGGGCAGAAGACCCATGTCTACGTGGACGGACAGATCGTGGAGTCGCGCAGCAACTTTTCCCTGCTAGGTCCCGACAACAAGTTCGTGGGCCGCTTGGCGATCGGGAACAACGCGGACGGGACGCGTCCGTTTACGGGCGAGATTCGGAGCGTGGCCCTTTACGACGCCTTTTACCGAGCCAAGTCCAGCGCCTTCGCTCGGGCCAAGCCGGTGATGGTCTTCGACCTGAGCGGCGCCACGGTTCCGGAGGGGCTGCTGTTGCCCGAGCGCTTCGAGCCCGCCAAGCGCAAGGTGCTCAACGCGGTGAACGCGGTGAATTTGGACAAGCCCAGCTATCGCAGCGATATCATCGTCAATTCGCTGGGCTTCATTCCGGTCGGGATCTGCTTTGCCGCGGCGGCGCGGCGCCGGCTGAAGTCCTTCGTTGGGGTCTTGGTGGCGGTGGGCGCTGCCTCGTTTTGCCTGAGTCTGAGCATCGAGTGGATGCAGGGGTTCATGGTGCATCGGGATTCGAGCCAGCTGGACGTGTTGCTCAATACCTTGAGCGGCTGCGTGGCGGTGATGGTACCGAAACGGTGGATACTGTTTCTTTGAGCAGCGATTTGGCCTTGCGAACGGGCGTTCGCTGCTCCCGCGGTGGGGCGGGGGAATTAATCTCTTTTCTCGGCTCGTCCGGCTCTCTAGTTTGAGGGGGTGAAGTATATACTTTCCTTGGATCAGGGTACGACGAGTTCGCGGGCTGTGTTGCTTGACGAAAAGGGGCAAATCGTAGCGACGGGGCAGGAAGAGTTTCCCCAGCTCTTTCCCAAGCCGGGCTGGGTGGAGCACGATCCGGAGGCGATTTGGTCTTCGCAGTGGAATTCCATCGAAAAGGCCTTGGAAGCTGCCGACTGCGGTTGGGACGCAGTTGCGGCGATCGGCATCACCAATCAACGAGAAACGGTGGTGGCCTGGGATGCGGATTCCGGCGAAGCGCTGGGCACGGCCATCGTTTGGCAGGATCGGCGCACGGCGGACTTTTGCGCGACGCTGAGGGACGCAGGTAAGGAATCTTGGATACAGGAGCGGACGGGCTTGCTGCTGGATCCCTATTTTTCGGCGGGAAAGATGAAGTGGATACGCGAGAATCGGCCGGAAGCGGCTGCTCTGGCGGAAGAGGGCAGGCTGCGCTTCGGCACCATCGATACCTGGCTGGTCTGGAAATTGAGCGGCGGGAGCTGCTATGTGACGGATGTGTCGAACGCGTCCCGCACCCAATTGATGGATTTGCGAAGCTGTTCCTGGGACGCGGAGCTGCGCGAGCTTTTTGGCGTGCCCGAGTCGGCTCTCCCGCGAATCGTGGACTCCAGCGGCGAGTTGGCGATGACCGCGGCGGAGGTGACGGGGGGGCGCGAAATCCGGATCGGAGGGATCGCGGGGGACCAGCAAGCTGCTTTGTTCGGGCAGCTCTGTTTTCAGCCGGGAATGGTCAAGAGCACGTACGGGACGGGCTGTTTCGTTTTGATGAACGTGGGCCGAGGCCCAGCTGTTTCGCGCAATCGCTTGCTGAGCACAGTGGCTTGGCGGATCGCCGGCCAGGTCGAGTACGCCTTGGAAGGCAGCGTTTTCGTAGGGGGATCTGCGGTGCAGTGGTTGCGGGACCAGCTGGGAGTGATCAAGTCCGCCAGCGAGGTCGAGGCCTTGGCGAGCCAAGTGGAGGATGCGGATGGCGTGGTGGTGGTGCCAGCCTTTACGGGTCTCGGGGCGCCGTACTGGGATCCGCATGCCCGTGGGGCCATCATGGGGCTGACTCGAGGAAGCTCGGCCGCTCACATTGCTCGGGCGATCTTGGATGGGATTGCGAACCAGGTGGGAGATGTGGTGGAAGCCATGGAGAGCGACTCCGGGAGGGAGCTTAAGGAGTTGCGGGCGGACGGAGGGGCGTCGGCGAATGCTTTGCTGATGCAGATCCAGGCTGACGTGGCTGGCGCGGAGGTCAGTTGTCCGAAGATCCTGGAAACGACGGCTCTGGGGGCGGGTTTCTTGGCGGGTTTGGCGGTTGGCTTTTGGAAGTCGCGGGAGGAGTTGGTCGCCTTGGTGGAGGCGGATCGGAGTTACCAGCCTGCCTTGGGTGACGAGGAGCGGCGCCAGCGCTTGGCGAAATGGCGCAAGGCGGTGCGGCGAAGCCTGGCGTGGGAGGAGTAGGGCGGGTCTGCGAAGCGGGGGCGAAGCCGCTCGCGGGCTGGCGGGGGACTGCAGGGCCGACGGTGGCTTGGGATTCGATTTTGCGGTGGAAGCGAGCTTTACTTTGGCGGGCAGAGCTTCTTGAGTGCGGCAAATGAACTTGCCCAACCTCCTAACCTTGTCCCGGATCCCGATGATGTTCGTCATCGTGTGGCTCATGCGGGAGTCGTTTACGGGAGCGGCTACGGCGGCGTTCGTGCTTTTCGTGGTCGCTGGGATTACGGATTGGGCGGACGGCTATGCGGCGCGGAAGCTGAATCAGGTGTCGAACTTCGGGATCCTGATGGATGCCTTGACCGACAAGATCCTAGTCTTGGGCATCATGGTCGCCTTGGTGGACAAGGGGCCGGATGCGGGCGGTATCCGGATGTTTCTCTTCCTGTTGATCTTGTGCCGCGAGTTTATGATTACCGGCTTGCGTTTGGTGGCGGCGACGAAGGGCGTCGTCATGGCGGCGGAGAGCGCGGGCAAGCAGAAGACGGTGACGCAGATCATCGCGTTGGGCGGGTTTCTGCTCGCGGTGGTATTCGAGGTCGACTGCGTTCGCTGGGGCGTAGCCTACGCGTCGGACATCGCCTTCTGGGTCGAGTGGGTCGGCCGTGCCTTCTTCTGGATTTGCACGGTGATGACTTTGTATTCAGGCGCCAAATACTTCAAGAAGTACGGAGAACTGGTTTTTAAGGACTAGCGAAACGCATTATTTTTCGATGATTAAGAATCCAAGATGGGCCCGGTTTTGGCCGGAGCAAGTAGTTGTTAAGTTGGCCACCATCGGCAGCCTCGGTCAGTTCAAGGCCCCGGGCACTTGGGGTTCGGTCATGGGCGTGGTGTTCTACGTGGTTTTCGTGGCCCACCTGAGCGATTTTGCGGCGGCCTTGTTCTTGGCGGCGGCGTCCTATTTCGCGATCGGCGTCTGCGGCGAGGCGGAGAAGCGCCTGAAGAAGGTGGATCCGGGCGAAATCATCCTCGACGAGTTCGTGGCGATGCCGATCTGCTTCCTTGGCCTGTCCGGGATCAACCACCATCCGCAGTACTTTCTGATCCTGCTGGCGGGCTTTTTGCTGTTTCGCTTTTTCGACATCCTGAAGCCCTTGGGCATCAAGAAGCTGCAGCGCTACCACGGAGGTTTTGGCGTGGTGGCCGACGACGTGGCGGCGGCTTTGATCGTTGCCGTGATCCTGAACGTGGGCGTGCGCGTTCTCTGGGGTTAGTCGAGGCTGCCTCTAGCCGTCCTTTCGAGCTGCTCAGCGTTCTGTTGCCGAGGCCTTTTTGCGGCGGGCGTAGACGATGAGGGCGATGCCGGCGAGGGCCATGGCGATGGACAAGATGGCTCCGCGGTTCAGGCCCATGACGGGCAGGATGCCGGCGTCGTGCTCGCGGAATTGTTCGCCGATCACTCGCACGATGGAGTAGCCGAGCAGGAATTCGCCGCCCAGCTGTCCAGGGTGGTTCTTGAGCACGGGCGAGGTCCAGATGCGGACTTGGGTGTAGACCAGCATGAGCAGGCCTTCGAGTCCCGCTTCGTAGAGTTGGGAGGGATGGCGCGGAAAGGGGCCGGCTCCGGGAAAGATGACTCCCCAGCTGCCGTCGGTGGGCTTGCCCCAGAGTTCGCCGTTTTGGAAGTTGGCGAGGCGACCGAACAGGAGGCCTGGAGGGGCGAGGGTGGCTAGGATGTCGCCGAGCTTGAGGAAGGGAACCTTCAGTCGCTTGGACATGAGCCATCCGGCAAGGATGACCCCGATGAAGCCGCCATGGCTGGCCATGCCGCCGTCGGTGAACTTGAAGAAGGCGAGCGGGTCTTCGAGCAAGGTTTGCGGCGAGTAGAAGAGGAAGTAGCCCAACCGTCCGCCCACGATGACGCCGGCGATGATGGCGAGGAAGAGGTCGCTCTGTTGGTTGGTATCGAGCGGGGAGAGGCCTTTCTTGTAGTAGATGTGCAGCAGCCAGGCTCCGACCATGAAGCCGAGCACGTAGGCTAGCCCGTACCAACGGATCGCGAGCGACTCGGTGAATTGGAAGATGATGGGATCGAGATCGTGGGTCCAGGGAGGCGAGAATGGCATAGGGAAAAGGGATTAGGCAGGGTATTCCTCTTGATGAATTTCGCGGATGTCGACGTCCCAATTTAGGTTGGTATCCGAAATCTTCTCTACGAGGACTGAACTGCTAAGGTAGCCGAGCGCTGCTTCGAATTGCTTGCTTCCTGAGCTTTGGATAAGCGGATGGATCGTCGCTGCCTCTCCGCAGGCGGCTTCGATGATTTTAAATCCGGATGCCTTGTTGAAGATAGCTCTCCAGCTGTCGGTTGAGAAACGCCAGAAATCGTAGGGCGACTCGTGCACAGGCCAGGTCTGGTGCGTGTGGAACAAGCAACGTCCGCCCAATTTCAATACTTTGTTGATTTCGATAGCGGCTTTCCAGGGCATCGCGACATGCTCGAAAACCGAAAACCCTGCGATCGCGTCCAATGACTTTAGCGGGAAGTAGCTTGATAGGGAGTGGATATCCCCCACGACATCGACGTTTGGGCCGTCCAAGATATCGAAGCCGATATAGTCGTTCCGTTCCCCAAACTGATGCTTGCGGGTGATGCCCGATCTTGCGCGAGAACCGATCTCCACAACTTTTAGAGGGGATTGCGCCTGGCAAAGGCTCTCGAAGAACTCCGCGCAAATTTGATGGGACCGGTCGAGCGAACGGGCTAGATTGCCGATACTGCTGAGCAAATGGGATCCGGTAGCGGTCTGCACGAGCAATCCGAGTTCTGTACTGTCCCAGTCTTCGGCGACGAGGGTTTCAATTGTTAAGGTGCGCTTGCCTTGTTCGCTGGACTCAGTGAAGGGAAGCGGAGCAGAGCGTTTATTCGGGTCGTCGGACTTCGGGAGAAAATGGACGCTTTCAATCGGCGAAGGGTCGAGCAGGAGGAATTTTCCGCTGTAGGTTTTATTGTGGATACGATGCTCGAGAGCTGTCAGAGCGGGGGCTTCTGCTGTAAGATCGATAGCGATCCGCGAGGTGGATGAGTCGTCGAAAGTTATTTCGATAACGCAGGTTTGCGATCGGGTAGGAATCTCGAAATCGAAGCGCGCGTCGCGCCCTGCTTCGCCGAAGTGCTGGATCAAATCCTCGCTCTTCCGCCCATAGCCTTCGATTGCGAATCGGTTTTCCCCGATGATTGCATGGGTGGATACAACTCGCGAATTCGATTTGAAGCACCAACCGAGTACCCGTAGGTAGCTACCATCGTGGGTCGCTTTATCTACAACATGCATGAAGAAACTGCTTATTTTTCTCGGCCTTCGCTCTCGGTTTCGGTGATGGCGGCGTCCTCGGCGGGTTCGTCGTTGCTTTTGCTCTTGGCTTCGGAGCGGGCGAATTCGCGCATGTCGATGGCGACGTCGTCCTTTTCGAATATTTCGCGCCCGAGGATGTATTCCATGATGTCTTCCATCGTGACCACGCCGGCCATGGAGCCGAATTCGTCGACCACGACCAGGAGCTGCTGGTGGGTCTTGAGGATGGTTTGCAGGGCGGCGGCGACGGTGACGGTTTCGGGAACGAAGTGCACTTCGTTCATGATCTCGCTGAGGCGGATGCGGTCCTGGTCCTCGGCTACGAACTTGAGCAGGTCGCGGCGGCGCACGAGGCCGACGATCTGGTCGATTTCCTCGTCGTAGACGGGGAGGCGGGCGAAGGGGATATTGGGGAAGTCGCGGAAGATGTCGCCGATAGTGAGGGTCTTCTCGAGGGCGGTCACCACCACGCGCGGGGTCATGATGGAGCTCACCATTTCCTCGTCGAGCTTGAGGGCGTTGGTTACCATGTCCGACTCGCTGCTGGTGAGGGTTCCGTCCTTGGCCCCTTTTTCGGCGAGCAGGATGATTTCCTCTTCGTTGGAGGAGGAGTCTTCGTTGTTTTGCTCTTCCCGCACCACGAAGCGCACGGAGAAGTTGGTCAGGGTGGTGGCGGGCCAGAGGGCGATCTTCATCCAGCGGAGCGGGCTAACGACCCAGGGCTGGAGCTGTATGCGGTAGGTGACGCCGAGGTTCTTAGGGATAATCTCGGAGAAGATCAGGATGCTGAGGGTGAGGATGCCGGTGATCCAGCCGATGACGTTGCTGTCCCAGATCTGGATGGCGAGGGAGCCGACCAAGGTGGAGCCGGCGGTGTTGGCGATGGTGTTGAGGGTGAGAATCGCCGAAATTGTGTTGGAAAGGTCGGTCTTGTGGAACTCGAGGAGCTCCCCCTTCTTGGGCCGACGCTTCTTCAGCGACTCGATATCTGCGATGGTGGTACTCAGGATGAGAGCCTCGAGCATCGAACAGACGAAGGAAACGCCTACGGTGAAGGCGACGGCGAGCACGAATTGCGTAATCATCGTCGGCTGTTGGGGAGATCTGGCGAGTTAGCTCGGCTCGATTGCTCTGGATGGTGACTGGTGAAGAAACTCGATCTTCGCGAGTCAGGTTCCTCGTCGGCTTCCCCCTCGAATTGGAGAAAAGCGGAACCGGTGCTACGGTCGGCGTGTTGGGCGTGCGTCATTGATTTTTTCAAAGATGCTGCCCGGAGAGGAAAAATCAAGGGTCATATTGAGGGGGAGATCGGAGCGATTTTTGGGTCTCAAGGAGCGATTCTGGCGGGAGTCGTTGTTGCAAATTGGGGCGGCAGCCCTCTGATTGCGGCGATGGATCCATTCGTATTCGACCAGCGGTTTGCCAAGTTCGTGGGGCAGGTTGATTCTGCGGCCCTGGCGAAGGGGACCGAACTGTACGAGGCGGGGGCGGCGCGGGTGGATGCCTTGGGCGGCTCCTCGATACGTGGGGCGGTGATCGAGAAGCGGGAGGGGGCGTTTCAAGTGAGCCTCGCGGTGAACGATGCGGGGGGATTGAGCGGGAGCTGCAGTTGCGCGGAGTTCTTCAATTGCGCCCACGCCTACGCTTTGGCGCGGGTGGCTCGGGATCGCTTGGTGGGCAAGGTTTCTTCGCCGACGCGGAATTCCCCGCCGAAGGTGGAGCCCCTGAGCCCGCTGCAGGCGGAATTGGAGCGTGTCTGGAAGTTGGCAAAGCAGTCGGGCTACCTGCTGTATCCAAAGGACCTTTACAAGTTGGTGTCGAATCGGGCTGGCCTTGGGGTTGCGGGACGGGAACCGATTCGGGACCTCAAGCGAGTTTTGCAGCAGGAGGCTCCGAAGTCCGTGGAGGACTTCAGCGGGCTTTTGTTCGACTATTTCGAATACAAGGGAATCCAAGGGGTAGACGGGTTCGAGCGGCCGGTTCGCTCGCGGGGATCCAAGGGAGGTTTTGCTCCGGCGCCGAGCGAAGCGAAATGGGATCGGCCGGCCTTGAAGCTCCGGGTGCGTATTGGTTTGGAGGAGTCGCCCGATCGCGACTGGTTTCAAGCGCGAGCGCAATGGGAGGTCGAAGGGGGAGGCTTTTCCGCGGAGGAGATCCGCAAGCTGCGGGATGCGGAGGGCGCTTTGGTAAAGCTCGACGGGAAGGGCTGGTGTCGGCTCGATCGCGAGCTCGACGAGAAGGACGCCCGAGCCTTGTCCTCCTTGGGACTCGATCCGGATCGCGGCAATTCGCAGCGGATCCACCTTTGCCAGGTGGAGGATCTCCTGGCGGAGGAAATGCTGGGGAAGGCGAGATGGAAGGAGCTTCGCTCTCGGGCCAAAGCTTTGTCAGGACGGGAAGCTCCAAGGGTGCCGAAGGTTTTGGAAGGCGTCTTGCGGCCTTACCAAATCGAGGGCTTTTCCTACCTCTGTCGGCTGAGCCAGCTGGAATTGGGCGGAATTTTGGCGGACGATATGGGGCTGGGTAAAACGGTGCAGACGATCGCTTGGCTGCTGTGGCTGGCCGAGAGAAGCAAGCCGCGGTTTCGGGTTCTGGTCGTTTGCCCGAAGTCTGTAACCGATAATTGGGTACAGGAACCGATCAAGTTTAAGACCGGTCTGAGCACCGAGCTATTTCGTTCCGTAGAGCAGGGGATCGGGGAGTCGAGCATCGTGGTGGCCAACTACGCCCAGCTGCGGATCCATGGGGAGCTGTTTACGGGCCAGGATTGGGATGCGGTGGTGCTGGACGAGGCGCAGTATATCAAGTCGCCGACCTCGCAGACCAGCAAGGTTGCCTACAAGTTGCGTGGACGTCATCGCTTGGCCCTGACGGGCACGCCGATCGAAAATAGCCTCACGGATTTGTGGAGCATCATGCGCTTCGCCATGCCTCGCCTGTTTGGGCCCTTGCCCACCTTTCAGGTGAACTACAGCAGGGCGCGAGGCGAGGAAGCCCTGGCGGACCTGCGTCAGCGGATGCGGCCGTTCTTGCTGCGCCGCTTGAAGCGGGAGGTTGCCAAGGAGTTGCCCGAGCGCATCGAGAAGGACATCTATTGCGAGCTGGAGGGCGAGCAGCGGGAGCTTTACGAGGAGGAGCTCGCGAGCGCTCGAGCCCTGCTGAAGTCGGCCAAGGGGCAAGGCGGAAGCTTGAACGTCTTGCAGGCCTTGTTGCGCCTGCGGCAGGTGTGCTGCGATGCGAAGTTGCTGAAAGGCGCGGCGAGGCAGGAAGCGGAGGTTTCGGCCAAGGTGCAGGCCCTGCTCGACTTGTTGGAACCTTTGGTTGCGGAAGGGCACAAGGTGCTCGTTTTTAGCCAGTTCGTGCAAATGCTCGAAATCGTGGAGGGGGAGCTGCGCAAGCGGCAACTTTCCCTGTTGAAGCTGACCGGCAAGACCAAGAATCGAGGCGAGCTGGTGGAACGGTTTCAAGGGGATGGGAGCGAACAGGTTTTCCTTTTGTCGCTGAAGGCGGCGGGATCGGGGCTCACGTTGACGGCCGCTTCCTACGTGGTCTTGCTCGATCCGTGGTGGAACCCGGCTGTGGAGGCGCAGGCGATCGATCGGGCCCATCGCATCGGGCAGACCGACCAAGTGATCGCTTACCGTATCCTAGCCAAGGATACGGTCGAAGAAAAGATTCGCAAGATCCAGCAAGAGAAGGCGGAGCTGGCGGCCGCGTTGTTTGGGGAAGACGGTTCGTTGAACTCCAAGCTGGAGATGGATGATTTGGAAGCGCTTCTAGTCCCCTAGACTTCGGACTTGCTAGGCACTTTGAGAGTGAAGGTCGTTCCTTTGCCGAGGACGCTGCGAACCGTGATTTCGATGCCCAAACGTTCGCACATGCTTTTGACCAGATAGAGGCCGAGCCCGGTGGAGGATTCTCCTCCGGTGGGCTTAGCGGAAAGACGCGCGAACTTGCCGAACAGTTTCCTTTGGTCTTCCTCGCTGATGCCGGGTCCGGTATCTGATATGGCGATACAGTTCGAGCCTGTTTCGGCATAGGTTTTCACTTGGACTTTTCCGTATTCAGGCGTGTATTTGACGGCGTTGTTGATGAGGTTGTTCAGGCAAATGGAGAACCAGTCTGGGTCTGTGAAGATCCGCAGTTCGCTCTTTGTATCGCCTTCGATCGAGAGCTTTATGTTTTTGCGGTCGGCATGCTCCGTGAACTGGGCGCAGGAATTCTTGACCAGTTCGAACGGGTTGACGTGTTGCGATGAGACTTGAACGTCGTGTCCTTCTATTCTTGATACATCGAGTAGGGTTTCGACAAGGGAGAGCATGCGATTGGCGCTGTCCTCGATATCTTGTATGAACTCGACCGGATCGTCTTCGTCGAAATCGGTCACCGCGCAGAGCCCTAAGATGCCGTTGAGCGGATTGCGCAGGTCATGGGCGACGATTCCTATGAATTCATCTTTTTCCCGGTTGAGTCGCGATAGTTCGTCGTTCGCTTTTTCAAGGGATGCGGCCGATTGTTCGATCTTCTTCTTTTGGCGTTCGATTTGGTCGTTGATCCGGGAGAGCTCTTGGTTGCGCCTTTCCAGCCGGTCGTGGTGGCGCTTGATTGATACGATGAAGATCCATGCAACGACGGCGGTGGTAAGCAGAGCTATGATAACGTTTATCAAGAGCTCTTTTCTGAGCGGGGCGAGCTGGGCGTCCTCGGTTTGTTCGACAATGAGGAACCAGTCTAGTTCGGGTACGAAGCGGCAGTTGAGCAAACGCGTCTTGCCGTCTCGCTCGTAGGAGAGATTGGCGATCTCGCCGTTGAGCAAAGCGGAGGATTGTTCCGCTAAGCCTTCAATCTCTTGCAAGCTCGGGATGTTAAGCAAGGGGCTGTTGGACGGGCGCAGAACCATCTTTCCGTCTGTATTCACGAAGTAAATCTGCCGGTCGTATTTAGCCTCGTAGCGGCTGATGAGGTGGTTGACTCGGTTAACGGTGAGACCGACTCCGGTGGCTCCGATGAAGTTTCCTTGGTAATCCTTTACGCGGTAATTGATGAAGATGGTCATCTCGTCCTGGTTGGCGAGATCCGGATCGACGTTGATCTCGTAGTCCTCAGGTAGGTCGCGCACGCGGAAATACCATTCGTCGCGTGGGTCGTCCTCGCGTATCTTTTTCAGGATGCCTTGGGGATGGTAGTAGGTTCTCGTCTTCTCCGAGACGAAGAAGCTGCTGATCGTGTTGTACTGGATTTTTAGCTCGTGCAGGTATTTGGTGACTGCGTCTTGCTTGGATTCGCCTTCCAGACTCCAATCCTTGAGGAAGGTGTCGTTGGCCATGAGCGATGAAATAAAGATGGGCCTCAGCAGGTCGCGCTGTATTTCTGAGTATACGTTGTCGGAAGTGAGCGGAAGCGAGGTTTCGACAATGGTTCGCCGTACGTTGCGTTTCGAGACGAAATAGCTGCTGAGGCTATTGGTTAGGAACCCGATGAGAAGGAGCAGGCAAACGAGCCAGGCCCAGCGATATCTGGTAGAAAATGGAATCATTCAAAAGCGCGTGGAAATTTGAGTCGAAACGGGAAACGGCGAGAAATACCTTTATCGACAGTTCGTCGAGGCTCGAAAGCCTAAGTCTTGGAAAAAGCTAAGCCTGCAACGCGAGGCTGAGGTGGGCGCAGGTCTTTTTGGAAGGGCTCCGGAGCTCGTGTAGTGCTGCTAGGCTTTGCCTTCACTTTTTCTGCTTCGCTTCGATCCAGCGGCTCATGAATTCGGTGGAGCGATGCTGGTGGTGGTTCAGCAGCTTGCCGAGGAAGTTGCCTTGGCGGTTGGCATGGCGATCGCAGAAGGCTTGCTCGAGGATCTCAGGCAGCTTGGCGAGCCAATGGCTTTCTGAAAAACGCTCGCGAGCGATCCGGTAACCGCAAGCTTGGGCTTGTAGCCAGGCCGGCTCCTCGGTGTAGGTGTTGATCGCAGTGTCGGAGAACTGTCGTGGATCGATGGATACGTTGCTCCCCCATTCGAGGGTTCCGAGCATGCCTTCGGTTGCGATGGGAGAGGCGATGCTGGGAGTCCCAGCGAGGAAGGCGTCGGCGAGCTTCCCCTTGAGTCCGGCCCCGAAGCGTAGGGGGGCGAGGTTGAGCCGATAGCGCGAGAGGGTTTCGATCGCGTTTTCCGCTCGGCCGCGAATGTGGAAGCCGATCTTTTCGTTGTGGAGCTGCTTTGCTTTTTCGGGCGTATAGGAGCCGAAGACGTCTAGGCGCGCTTCGGGGAGCTGCGCTCGGATGAGCGGCCAAATTTCGTGGCGGCAGAATTGTACGGCGTCCCAGTTCGGTTGGTGCAGGAAGCTGCCGATCATGACGCAATCCTGGCGCTCGTCGTAGCTGAGGGTAGCGGCCGTCTCAGGCTCCGGCAGGACGAAGGGCCAGTAGGCGATTTGCGGGGGCGAAATCGGAAAGGTTTCTTGGAGGAGCTGCAGCTCGTATTCCGAGATGATGAGGGAAAGGTCGACCCGCAGAAGGGAGGCGATTTCGCGAAGGGCGATTGGGTTTTGCAGATCGAGGGCGGCTCCGCTCTTGAGGGCTTGGTGGCGGGCTTCGCGCAGGCAGTGCAGATCGCTGGTGTCGATGACGCGTAGGGTTTCGGGAAGGGCTTGGGCGACGCGCCAGCCGAATTGCTCTTCCGTCATGTAGCGGTCGAAGATGACGATGTCAGGGGCGAGTTGGGCGACCCAGGCGTCGAAGCTGGAGGAGTTCAGTTGGATTTCGTGGGTGGCGATGGGGAAGTCGCTAGCGAGATCGTGGCTGTGCTCGGAGGTTTGGGCGGCGCTGGCGAAATGGATTTCCCACCGGGCCTGGCAGAGGCTTCGGATGAGGTCGAGGGTGCGGGTGCCCGCGGCGGAGGAGCTTGGCTCCGGCCAGATTTTTCCTAGGATCAGAACTCGCATGGTTGCGACCACTTATTTGAAGGGGGAGGGCGGAGACCAGTTAAATCTGCAATCTTTGCGGCAACGGTCCTATGAGGGTTTACATCGAGGGGAAGCTGGCCTAGCTTTGGGGCCTGTTACGCGCACGTATTCCAACTCCCAACGCCAAGACTTGCCATGCCAAAGTTCAGTCTCGAACGTACTATCTCTATCAAGGCGCCCGCAGCCTCGGTTTTTTCCAACGTTAAGGATTTCAGGAACTGGGTGGCTTGGTCACCTTGGATCTTGGCGGAGCCGATGTGTCGGCTGGAGTACGCGGAAGACGGCCGCAGCTACAGTTGGTCCGGCGATATCATCGGCGCCGGCAAGATGGAGGTGCTCGATGTCGTCGAGAACAAGGAGATCCACTATCGGCTAAGCTTCTTGAAGCCGTTCAAGTCGGTGTCTTCCGTCTCCTTTTATTTTGACGAGGGTAGTGGCGAAACCAATACGCGTTGGACGATGTCCGGTTCGCTGCCGTTTTTCCTTTTTTGGATGAAGCGGACGATGGTGGCGGCGATATCCATGGACTACGATCGCGGGTTGCGCATGTTGAAGGACCAGGTCGAGCTGGGACAGGTGCCGTCCACTTTGAAGTTCGCCGGTTTCGAAACGGTGGAGGGCTTCGAGTACGTGGGCTTGAGCCGGGATTGCAAATTGTCCGAGATCTCTGATCGCATGGGCGCGGACATGCAGCAGGCGGCTTCGATCCTGAGCGCTCTCGGGATTGAAATGGAGGGCCCGCCCGTTTGCTTTTACGAGCGTTTCGACATGAGCGAAGGGACGACTCGCTACCGGATCGCTCTGCCGGTGGCCGCTGGCACGCCTTGCCCCGAAGGGCTTGAGAAGGGGACTTTGGGCGAAATCAAGGCCTATGCGATTCACCATACCGGAGCGTATCGCCACCTTGGCAACGCCTGGGCGGCGGGAATGATGCACCAGCGCTCCAAGGTGTTCGCAGGCAGTAAGGAAAGCCCGCCTTTCGAGGTGTACCGGAACGATCCTTGCGCGGTAGGCGAGGAAGAGCTTCTGAGCACGGTCTACTTTCCTGCGAAGTAGCTTTTTAGGAAGGGTCCGGGTTTACGGGGTATTGAGTATTTTGATACGAGAAGCGACGTTGCCGCGCTCGAGTACGCGGACCACGAGGAGCAGTAGGCGAACGCTCAGTTGGGCGGGGGAAGTGAGGCATTCGGAAAAGCGGGCTACGGCGGTGTCGCGTTCGGCGATCAATTGGTCGCGTTTTTCGGGGCTGGCGAGGGAGAGCTCCAAGGTTTGGGTCCACGCTTTGTCGCGAGCGTAGGCAATGCTGTAGATGCTGAGCTTTTCGTCGATGGGACCGACGAGTCGATCCAGCAAACCAAGTGGGCGAAAGATGTGGGTGAGGCGTTGTTGGGTATCGTCGATGAGGTTTCCGAGGATCCGGTTGATGGAGTGGAAGTCGTTTTTCAGCGAAAGGGAATCTGCGGCGGCAGCCTGCGCGGCGGCGATGCCGAGGTCCAAGCTGATGTGGGCGTTCATCCCGAGGAGCAGGTGTTGCAGGGTGACGAGTTTCGGGGATCGGGCGTGGAAGGCGGCATCCCAGGATTTGCAGCTCTGCTTGCTTTCGCGAAAGCTTCGGTAGGCGTCGAGGTAGCGGCTGGCGAAGATGATATCCAGTTTTTCCATACGCTCGTTGTCTTCGAAGGATCCGCGGTCGATTCCATCCTTCACTGCGATGGTGACACGTTTGTAGAGGGAGGGGAAGTAGCCGAGCGGATCATTGGTTTCGATGCAGGCGCGGACGATTCTATCGAGTTCGTCTATTACCTCGTCAATGGTGCGGATCATCGAGGGATACTGCACTTTCTAGGCCCGTTGCGGCGAGCTTGATTGTAGTAGGCGCAATAAAACGCTCCGCCTGAATGGCGGAGCGTCTTTGAAAGAATCGAGGAGTTGAGTCCCCGTTGATTGCCCTTGGATCGCGGGCAATGATTCTGGCTCGAGGCCTAGAACTTGGGACGGTTGGGCGGGCGGCGGTTGCGGCGGCTGCGAATGGGGGCAGCAGTTGCTGTTCCTCCGGAGTCGCTTGCGGGGCGGGCTGAGCTTTGGCTCGCGCCGGAGGCCGCAGGCTTGACGGAGGGCTTGGAGCCCGGTTTTCCGGAGCGGCGTGAGGGCTTGCCGGAGCGATTGCCGTCGGGACGTCCACCGCCACCTTGGCGCGGGCCGCCTTGCCGTGGTCCTCTTTGTTGCTGAACCTTTTTGGGCTTTTGCGGGTTGGCGATGCGCTGGGCTTCGCGTCCGATGACACCCTTGGGGCTGAGCTCGAGGAGCTTGATTTCGCGTTTGAGAAGTTTCTCGATGGATACGAGGTAGGCTTCCTCGTCGGAGGAAACGAGGGAGATGGCCTTGCCCTTCTTGCCGGCGCGGCCGGTGCGGCCGATACGGTGCACGTAGTCTTCGGCGATATTCGGTAGTTCGAAATTAACTACATGCGGCAAGTCTGCGATATCGATACCGCGGGCGGCGATATCGGTGGCGACGAGGACGCGGATGTAGTTGGTCTTGAAGTCTTCCAGGGCGCGCTCGCGGGCTCCTTGGCTTTTGTTGCCGTGGATGGCGGCGGCGGTGATGCCATCGGAGTTGAGCTGCTTGGCAAGGCGGTTGGCTCCGTGCTTTGTGCGGGTGAAAACGAGGACTTGTTGCCAGTCGCCGTCTTTGATGAGGGCGGCGAGGGCTTCGCGCTTGTTCTTCTGGCCGATGGAGTAGGCTTCCTGGGCTACCTGGTCGGCGGTGGAGTTGCGGGGAGCGACTTCGACCTCGACGGGATTGCGCAGAATGGTGTCGGCCAGTTTCTTTACTTCCTTGGCGTAGGTGGCGGAGAAGAAGAGGTTTTGGCGCTCGTGGGGGAGCAGCTTGAGGATCTTCTTGATGTCATGGATGAAGCCCATGTCGAGCATGCGGTCGGCTTCGTCGAGGACGAGGGTTTCGATGGCGCCGAGATTGGCTTCGCCGCGCTGGCAGAGGTCGAGCAGGCGGCCGGGCGTGGCGACGACGATGTCGAGTCCGCGGCGCAGCTTGGAGATCTGCGGGTTGATGTTTACGCCGCCGAAGAAGCAGGCGGAGTGGAGGCCTAGGCCGTCGCCGTAGTCGAGGATGCTCTGGTGCACCTGGGCGGCGAGCTCGCGGGTGGGAGCTAGGATGAGGGCGCGGGGGCGCTTGTTCTTAAAGCTCGATTCCGAGAGGCGTTGCAGGAGCGGCAAGCTGAAGGCAGCGGTCTTGCCGGTTCCGGTTTGGGCTCCGCCGAGGACGTCGCGTCCTTCGAGGATGGCTGGGATGGCTTTCGCCTGGATGGGGGAGGGCTCGGTGTAGCCTTTTGCGGCGACAGCGGCAGTGATTTCCGGACGGAGTCCGAGAGTTGCGAATGGCATATGGTGTGCGGTAGTGGCGGTCGCGGCCACACGTCTTGCGAACGTTGGCTCCGATCTGGCGACTTCCGATTGCCTGTGAGGCGTTGTTAAGGTTCGCCGCGATAAAAGTCATTTCCTACCGGAGCGATGCGTCGGCCGATCAGAAGGCAAACGCGTGTAAGTTGCGGAGGGTTAGCGCAAAGAGAGGGCTTCGCCTAGGAAAAAGATGAATTCTTTTTCGCGGGGGCGTTGCGGGAAGGCTAGTAGAGGCCTTCGGAGAGGATGACTTGATCGTCTGGTATTTCCCCGTTTTCGCCGGAGGAATTCTTGCTCGGGGAGGCGGACGGGGGCAGCTTTTCGGCTTCTCGTTCCCGTCTCTCGGAATCTTCCATCTCGAGGGAGTGGATCACCGCTTCCGCGAGGTGGCGCAGGAGCTGGCCCTTGCGAATGGGCTTGGGCAGGGCTCGGTAGCGTTCCCCGTCGATCTCGAAGAAGTAATTGGATTTCTCGGAGCGCTTGGAGAGAATTCCGGTGAGGAAGAGGTACTTGGTGAAGCGGCAGTCCTTGTTGTAGGTGAGTTCCTGGACGATCTTGGTGCCTTTGGTGTCCGGCAGCATGACGTCTACGATCATGGCGCGGGGAGGATTCATTTCGGCGATGTGCAGGGCGTCTTTGCCGTGGGCGCACTCGAGCACGTCGTAACCTGCTTGCTCGAGGATGCGAGCGATGAGCTTGCGCGAAGTATTGTCGTCTTCGACGACGACGACGCGGTGCTTGCTAGGTCTGGACTTGGTTTTCTGCATAGGGTACCGCTAAAGCGATAGTGCAGAAATCGTCGCCCCTGCGCAGTTCTTGAACTGCCGACCTAAAATATCACGGATTTCCGTGAAAATGCTTTGAAAAGCAAAGACTTGGAACGGGATTAGTCCTTGATTTTCACGATAGCCGAAATTTCGACTGGAGCTCCGAAGGGGAGGGATTGGGCGCCGATCGCGATGCGGGAGTGCCTGCCTTTTTCCCCGAATACTTCGACGAGCAGGTCCGAGCAGCCATTGAGGACGAGGGATTGCTGCTCGAAGTCGGAGGTGCAGTTCACGAAGCCTTCGATCCGTACGATGCGCTCCACCTTGTCGAGGTCCCCGATTTCGGCCTTGAGAGCGGCGAGGAGGGCGATGCTGACGAGCCGGGCGGTTTGGTAGCCGTCCTCTACGCTGAAGTCGGAGCCGAGCTTTCCTTTGATAAACTGCTGGTCGGGGCCTTTGGCGATGGCTCCTGCGAGAAAGACAAGATCGCCCGAGCGGACGGCTGGCTGGTAGTTCGCGACGGATTTGGAGGCGGGCGGAAGTTCGATGCCGAGCGCGGCCAATCGTTGGTGGGCCGAGGGTTCGGAGCGGAGATGGGATGCCGCGAGTAGTGAAAGGGTCGATACGAGGATCGCTCGGAGGATGGACTTAGAGAACATAGGAGAGGGCGTCGGTGAGCTGGTTCATCTGTTCCATGCGTCCCATGCTGATGCGCAGGTAGTCTTGGCCGAAGTAGCTGCGCGGGCTGATTTTCAGGTTATAGGCGCCGAAGATGGCGTCGGCGATCATCTTGGAATTCTTTTGGGTGGGGGCCAGGACGAAGGTGGTGACCGATGGGATGTAGGCTTGTCCGATCGAGTCGTAGTACTTGCAAAGGTAGCTGCGGGATTCGGCGGTGCGACGTCGGACGGTTTTCAGCCATTCCTGGTCCTGGTAGGCGGCGATGGCCGCTTCGAGCGATGCGTGGCTGCAGCCGCAACCGATTCCGGTGACGTAGTAGCTGGCGATCTTTTCCGCGAGTTCCTTGCTCGTGACCGCGTAGCCGACGCGCATGCCACCGAGACCGTAGGCTTTCGAGAAGGTGCGCAGGACGATGACGGGCAGGCCTTCGCGCACGCAGCGCATCATGGAGAGCTGGTCCACATCGCCGGCGTAGTCGATATAGGCTTCGTCGACGAGGACGGGGCATTTCTCGGAAACTGTTTTGCAGAAGGCGTAGAGTTCGCTTGGATCCGCGAGGGTGCCGACCGGGTTTTCCGGATTGCAGACGTAGGCGAGGCTAGTGTTTTCCGTAATGGATTCTTCGATACGGGTGAGGTCGACTTGGTAGTCGGCGGTCCAGGGGACCTTGACGTGTTCGACGCCGAACTTTTCCGCCCAGAGCATGAGCGGGTGGAAGGAGGGATCGGAGCTGACCATGTTTTGCCCCGGGGCGCTGAAGGCGGTGGCGGCTCCCATGGTGATGTCGGACGATCCGGCGCCGAGTATGACTTGCGAAGGCAGGACGTCCTCTTTCGCGGCGATGAGTCGCTTGAGCTTCTCTTGGGCTTCGAGCGGATATTCGTTGGCGTAGAAGAGGGAGGCGCGGATGGCCGCGATCGCCTTGATCGAGGGGCCGAACTGGTTCTCGTTGATGGAGAGGTTCGTGTAGCCGTGGGAGCTCGAGATTGTAGTGAAGGTTTGATCTTGGGCGAAGGCTTTCTGCGAAACGCAGGCAGCCCCCACGGCGATCGAAGCGGATTTGATCCAGTCGCGTCGGTTCATAAGGTAGACATCTTTTGGCCTACCGTTAGCCGATTTCGCGCCACGGAGGGGCGGCGCTCGATTTGGCGCGCGAAAAGTGGGCGCTCGCGGAGTGGTACCGCGAGCGAGCTTGCTTCTAGCTCGCTTTCGGAGCCCAGCGACGTTCCCGTTGCTTCACTTTGACCGGTTCGGTTTCGACGATGCAACCGACCACGGCCTTGTGCTTTCGCAGCTCGGTCCACTCCTTGGTGTTCACGCGCCAGCCCAGCGAGCTGGCCGTAGCGGCGGACGTGATACAGCTGTCCGTGATGCGGAAGGCGATATCGCTAGGCGTGGAGCCGCGGGAGCGGTCGAGCACTTCGCGCAGCTTGTAGAGAAAGCTGTCGGTATCCTTGTCGGGATCGAGCACCCAGGTGATGTGCTTGATTTGGCCCGGCATGAAGGCGTCGAGGGGATGGACTTCGAGCACGTTGAGGCGCACTTCGCCGTCGCGGCGGATGACGGTGCCCTTGATGACGACGAGTTTGTCGTTCTCGAGATTGTGTCCGTATTCCTCGAAGGCGTCGGCGTAGCAATTGACGGTGAGGGAAGTCTTGCGGGTGCCGAGGTTGAAGAAGGCCCAAGGACGGTTGTCCTTGCGGGAGAGCTTCTTGACGACGCCACCAGCCACGCCGCAGGCTTGGAATTCGACCTTGTCGCCGAGGTTGTCTACCTTCTCCAGATCGAAGTTGGTGAGGGCTTCGGCGAGGCCTTTGTATTCATCGAGTGGATGCCCGGAGACGTAGAAGCCGAGCAGTTCCTTTTCGAAGCGGAGCATTTCGCTCTTGGAGAATTGCTTGCTGAGGTCCCACTGGGGAGCGTCCTTTTCCTTGGGTTCCTCCACGATCATATCGAAGAAGGACTCTTGGCCGCGTTCCTTGTCGCGCTGCGCTTCGGCGGCTTGGTTCATGGCGCCTTCCAGGCGATGGAAGAGCGATCCGCGCGGTTCGCCGGTGAAGTCGAAGGCGCCGGTCTTGATCAAGTTTTCTAGCACGCGCTTGTTGACGGCTTTGGTGTCGACGCGCTCGAGCAGGTCGTCGAGTCCCTCGTAGGGGCCGTTGGCGTCGCGTTCCGCGATGATGGTCTTGGCGGCGGAATCGCCGACGCCCTTGACGGCGCCCATACCGAAGAGGATGGAGCCGAGCTTGCCGTCTTCCTTGTCCTCTTCGCTGTCGATCACGGGAGTGAACATTTCGTTGGACTTGTTGATGTCCGGCGAAAGGACGCGGATGCCCATGCTGTTGGCTTCGTCGATGAAGTGGGAAACCTTGTCGGCGTTGCCCAGTTCCGCTGAAAGCAAGGCGGCCATGAACTCGACCGGGTAGTTGGCTTTCAGGAACGCGGTGCGGTAGGAGAGCATCGCGTAGGCGGCGGAGTGGGACTTGTTGAAGCCGTACTGGGCGAACTTTTCGAGGATGGCGAAGATGTTGAGAGCTTCCTTCTCCTTGATGCCGTGGGTGGCGGCGGCGCCGTCGACGAAGATCTGCTTTTGGGCTTCCATGACGGAGGCGATCTTCTTGCCCATGGCGCGGCGAAGCATGTCCGCGCCGCCGAGCGTATAGCCGGCGATGATACGGGCGGACTCCATGACCTGCTCCTGGTAGACGAGGACTCCGTAGGTTTCGGATACGAGTTCCTTCAGCAGGGGGTGGGGGATCTGGATCTTCTTGGGGTCGCGCTTGCCTTCGATGAATTGGGGAATGAACTGCATGGGCCCTGGGCGATACAGGGCGATCAACGCGATGATTTCTTCGAAGACGGAAAGGCCGATCTGCTTGCAGAGGTTTTGCATGCCGCCGGACTCGAGCTGGAAGACGCCGACGGTGTTGCCCGCGTTGAGCAGGTCGTAGGTTTTGGGGTCCTCCAGCGATACCTTTTCGATATCGAAGTCCGGCATGTTGCGGGTGCGCTGGATATTGTCCTGGGCGTCCGAGATGACGGTGAGGGTTTTGAGGCCCAGGAAGTCCATCTTGAGCAGGCCGAGGTCTTCGGAAGGACCTTTCGGGTACTGGGTGGTGAGGTCGCCTTCCTGGAGGGTGACCGGCACGAGGTTCGAGATGGGCTGGTCGCCGATGATGATGCCGCAGGCGTGCTTGCCGGTATTGCGCACCATGCCTTCGATAACCTTGCCGTGTTCGACGATGGTCTTGGCGACGGGGTTGACGGCGATCTCGTTGCGCAGGTCGGAGGACTTCTCGACGGAGTCGTCGAGCGAGATGTTGAGCTCGTCCGGGATCATCTTGGCGATCTTGTCGGCCTCGGCGAACGGCAGGTTGTTCACGCGAGCGAGGTCGCGCACGATCATCTTGGCTCCGAAGGTACCGAAGGTGATGATGTTGGCCACGGAGTCGTGGCCGTACTTTTCGCGTACGTAGTTTACCACTACGTCGCGACGGCGCATGCAGAAGTCGATATCGAAGTCCGGCGGCGAAACGCGCTCGAGGTTGAGCATTCGTTCGAAGAGCAGGCCGAAGCGGAGGGGATCGATGTCGGTAATCTTCAATACGTAGGCGATGATACAGCCGGCGCCCGAACCGCGGCCCGGGCCGACGGGGATGCCTTGGCTACGGGCGAAGTTGATGAAGTCCCAAACGATGAGGAAGTAGTCGACGAAGCCGGTGCCGGTGATGATGGCGAGCTGGAAGTCCATTTGGCCGCAGACGAAATCGGCGAAGTCTTCGCGTTGGCCTTCCTTGGGGACGTAGGTGGAGCGGTTGTCGTAGTCGACGCCGTAGCGTTCCTTGAGGCCTTTCTTGCAGAGGTCGAGAAGGACGAAGCCGTTTTTCTTGTGCTTGGCCCGTTCTTCGGGGGTGAGCTTGCAGACGGTGTCGTCGCCGTTCTGCTTGTTGACCTTGGTTTTCTCGGATTCGTAGATGTCGAGGATGCGGTCGAAGGCGGCGTGGTCGTCCTTGTATCCAAGTTCTGGGGGACACTCGAAGATGGGGTAGTGGTCTTCGCCAAACTTGATTTCGAGGTCGACCATTTCGGCGACGTGCACGGTGTTGTCGAGCGACTCGGGGACTTCCTTGAAAATCTCGTACATCTCCTGGCGGCTCTTGAGGTAGAACTCCTGGGAGGGGTACTTCATGCGGTTTTCGTCCTCGATGATCTTGCCCGTCTGGATACAGAGCAGGGCGTCGTGCGGCCTGGCGTCTTCCTTGTAGACGTAGTGCGAGTCGTTGGCGCAGATGACCTTCAGGTCGAATTCCTTGGCGAGCTTGAGCAGGCCGGGGATGATACGTCGCTGGACCGGCATGCCGTGGTCCTGGATTTCGATGAAGTAGTTTTCCTTGCCGAAGATGTCGACGAAGTTGGCGGTAGCCTTGCGGGCGTTTTCTTCGTCGCCATAAATCAAATACTGGGCGGCGACGCCGTTGATGCAGCCTGAGAGGCCGATGAGGCCCTTGGAGTACTTGGCGAGGGTTTCGATGTCGGCGCGCGGCTTGTAGTAGACGCCGTTTACGTGGGCGTCGGAGACGAGCTTGCAGAGGTTTTGATAGCCCTCGAAGTCCTTGGCGATGACGCCCTTGTGGTGGATTTGGTACTTGGGAAAATCTTCCTTGGGCGGGATGTAGTCTTCGGGGATGTCGCCGATGTCGTCGGTGCGCTTGCGCTCGCGCTTGGGGCGCTCGGATTGCTTGTGGTCGTTGACGTAGTAGAGCTCGCAGCCGATGAGGGGCTTGATGCCGACCTTTTTGCAGGAGCGGTAGAAGTCGATGGCGCCGAAGAGGTTGCCATGGTCGGTCATGGCGAGGGCCGGCATGCCGAGCTCGAGGCAGCGCTGGGCGGCCCGCATCGGCTTGGCGCAGCCGTCGAGAAGGGAGTAGTGCGTGTGGTTGTGGAGATGGACGAAGGGGCCTTCGGCGGGATTGGACATGGGGAGCAGTGAAGAGGGAAAAGGGAAGCGTGAAAAGGGAAAGGTTTTAGGAGTTATTCACAGGGCCCAAGCGCCTGTTTCGCGGTCTTGTAACGCAAAAGGCGCTTTACTGTAACGTAGCGTTGTTGGCGTGAGTTGTAAAACGTCCGATGGTTTACCCCAATGAATTTCGACGAACTGTTATCGCCCGCCAGCCGGGAGTTTGAGCTGTACAAGCTGATGGTGGAGCAGGCCTACCTGGACGGGAGCGCGCTTCTTTCGGAGGCTGCGGAGTTCTTCCAGAAGGAGGATTGCCGTTACGCTGCAGTTTTAAGCGAAGGGCAGGTATTAGGGGTGTGCAGCCGTTCGCGGATCGGGGCCCTGCTGGGGTCGCAGTTCGGCTTTGCGTTGCACTCGCGCTCCAGGGTGCGGGATTTCCTGGAGGACGGCAGCTTGACGGTGGTGATGGGCGAGAGCTTGGAGGCGATCCTGCTGAGGGCGTTTGCCCGCGACGAGAGGATGTATTGGCAGGACGTGGTGGTGACGGATCCGGACGGGACCTATGTGGGGCTGTTGCGGGCGAATACCTTGGTGCGTTTGCAGAGCGAGCTGCTCGGCGAGAAGATCGAGCACCTGGAGGAGCGGAAGCGGTCGTTGGAGTCGCTCACGGAAGAGCTGCGCCTCTCGAACCAGAGGCTTGAGAAGGCTCGGGACGCAGGTTTGCAGGCGGCCCGGGCGAAGTCCGAGTTCCTTGCAGTGATGAGCCACGAAATCCGAACGCCGCTCAATGGAGTGATCGGCATGATGACTTTGCTGGGGGATTCCACGCTCGATGCGGAGCAGCGGGAATTGTTGAGCACGGCGAACCAGAGCGCCGAGGCCTTGCTCTCCATCCTGAACGATATCTTGGACTTTTCGCGTTTGGAATCGGGACGGATCGAGTTGGAGAAGCGCCGTTTCGAGATCCGCGAACTGGTGGAGTCGGTGCTGACGCTGATGCTCGAGTCGGCCCACGAGTCGGGCTTGGAAGTGGTCTGCGATATCGATACGGAGGTGCCGTTGGCGATCGTTTCGGACAGCGGCCGCATTCGCCAAGTGTTGGCCAACCTGTTGGGCAATGCGGTCAAGTTTACCCAAAAAGGGCGGGTGCGCTTGGGCGTTAGCTGGAATCGGACGGCGGACGGCGAGGAGTTGCGCTTCGAGGTGGAGGACACGGGAGTCGGGATTTCGACGGAGGCGCAGGAGCGTTTGTTTCAGCCGTTCATGCAGGCGGACTCGTCGACGACGCGTCGGTTTGGCGGTACGGGGCTGGGCTTGGCGATCTGTTCCCAGCTGGCTAAGGCCTTAGGGGGCGAGATTGGGGTGAAGAGCCAGGAAGGGCAGGGCTCGACCTTTTGGTTCACCGTTAAGGCAGAAGCTTGGACGGGCGGCAGCAATCGGTATCCGGCGATAGGGGCGGAACGGGAAAGTGTGGCGCTTCTTTATATAGAGAACGCGACGGCGGCGCGGCAAGTGGAGCGGGAGCTGCTCTGCCGCAACATCGTGTGCTTGTCCGCGGGCACGGCGGAGCTTTTCGAGGAGCTGCTGCGAAATTGCGGGGTGGGCGTCGACTTAGTGGTCTGCGAAGCGGGCTTTGCCAGTGACCTCCGGGACAAGGCCTTGTCGGGGGCGGCGTGGATTTCCGTGTACCCGAAGCACGGCATGCGTTTGGTCAAGTCTGGCTTGAAGCGGCATGCTCATGTCTATTTGCCGATTCGGCCGAGCCAGTTCGGTCGCAGTGTGGAGTCGGTCATGTGGTTGTACAAGCTGGGCCAAGCTCCTTGCGACGTAGCGGCCGAACCGAAGGAGGCGGCGGCCGGCCCCACCCGGAGCTCGCGGATATTGATCGTGGAGGACAATCCGATTAACCGTCGGCTAGCGGCCCACATGGTGAGGCGATTTGGCTACGACTGCGAGTTGGCAGAGGATGGGGTCCATGCTTTGGAAGTTTGCGAGAAGGATACCTTCGATTTGATTTTGCTCGATTGCCAGATGCCGCGAATGGATGGCTACGAGTTCGCTCGACGCTACCGGGAGGCGGAGCGGGAAGGCGAGCGTACTCCGATCGTAGCCCTGACCGCCAATGCCCTGCAGGGGGATCGCGAGCTCTGCTTCGCCGCGGGGATGGATGCGTACTTGACGAAGCCTTTGAGGCGGGCTTCCTTGAAGTCGACGATCGAGTTGGCCCTTGGCGGCGAGATCAAAATGTTCGAGCAATCGCCGATCCGCAGCCTAGAAGGGGATCATACCCAGAAAAAGGGTTGACGAGGGCGAGGAAAACGGCCTTGTTGGGCGTCTTTCAATTTTTCCACCATGGCAATCGAAGTAAAAATCCGCAAAAACGAACCCGTAGAACGTGCACTCCGCCGTCTGAAGAAGAAGCTCGACCGCGAAGGCGTCATCAAGGACGTACGCGCTAACCGCTACTTCGAAAAGCCTTCGCAAACGAAGCGTCGCCAGAAGAAGGTAGCTGCCTTCAACAACATGATCCGCTGCAAGTACGACAACTAGTCGTCGGCGCCGAGATTTTGAATTTCTAAAAGACGTACCCATTGGGGTGCGTCTTTTTTTGTGATCGTTTGGAAGAGCGCTGGAGAAAGCGTCCGCTCAGGGATGGAACCTGTAGGGCGGACGCTGGCTGGTGTTCGGCGCTGCGCTGGGGTCTACTTCTTCTCCCAGACGGTGAGCTCGGCCACGTTGTGGTCGAAGGTGCGGGCGGTCTTGCGGAGCACGTATTCGATGTCCCTGGATTCGCCTAGCTGCTGGAAGTTGGCCGACAGGAGCTTTTCCAGCGTGTCGCGGGTGGTCACATTTTCTCCGTCGACCTTGAAGCCGCCGAGCCAGTGATCCTGTTCGGTGACGCTTTTCTGCCAGTCGTAGGTGGAGGAAACGACGAGCAGTCCGCCTGCGTTGAGTCGTTCGTGAACGGACTCGAGGAACTTGGCGGGGTTGTAGGAGCGCTCGAGCAGCGTATCGAGCAGGATGAGGTCGTAGCCGGTGTAGATGGGCTTCAGGTTGGCGAGGTCGCCTTGCATGAATTCGACGTTGTCGCGTACGCAGTCGAGCCCGAGGTCCTGCAGGTTGGCTTGGTGGAAGGAGACGATTTCGCCTTCTTCGGGCAAGGTGTACTGGGTGTAGCCTTTGTCCTTCATTTGCACGCCGATGCGGATCATGCGTGCGGAGAAGTCGATGCCGGTGACGGATTGGTAGCCGGCGGCGAGCTCGAAGGCGGAGCGACCGGTTTTGCAGCCGAGGGCGAGGGCTTTGCCGCGGGGACGCTTGGTGGCGAGGTCGAGGCAGACCTGGGCGATCTTCTCTGGGTAGTTGGCTACTCCGAAATACTCTTTGCCGTAGTTGAATTCGCAATACGGTACGACTTCGGGGTCGGTTTCCCAGGAGTCGTCGGGGATTTCTACGGGGGCGTCGCTTACGATGTAGCGGAAGCCGGCGTGCTGGTAGAAGTGGCGGCGGAAGGCGTAGCGCGAGTCGCGCATGAGCTCGTTGCCGGTGGAGATCCAGGAGCCGCCTTTGATGATGTTGTGCTTGGTGTCGAAAGTCGGCGTGGAAAAGTCGTCGTAAAGCGGATGGATTTCGAAGCCGGCGTAACCGCGGATAGGCGTCTCGGTGTGTTGCCAGACGTTTCCGACGATGTCGTAGAAGCCGTGCTTGAACTCGTGGGTATCGACGGGCACGGAGGACGCAGGGCCTTCGAGGTTTAGGTTGCCCGGGGCTTTTTCCCATTCAGGAGCGTCCGGAAGTTCGCTGTAGTCGAGAAGTCGATACCATTCCTCTTCGGTGGGAAGCCGGACCGGTTGACCGGTTTTTGCGGCCTTCCAGTTGCAGAATGCTTTAGCCTCGAGGTAGTTGGTTTCGGCCGGCCAGGACCAAGGCATATCGATTTCCTTGAGCATGGCGCGGAATTTATAGCTGCCGTCTTTTTGCGGAAGCCAGAAGCGGGGGCAGGTGGCCTTTTCGTAGGTGACCCAGTTCCAGCCTTCCTCGGTCCAGTAGTCGCGAGTGGTGTATCCGCCGTCTTGCACGAACTCTAGGTATTCTTTATTGGATACGAGGTACTTGCTGGCGGAGAAGGTAGTGACGTCCTTGCTGTAGCTGCCGTATTCGTTGTCCCAGCCGTAGTAGGCGTCGTCGCGGGACTTGCCGAGCTTGACGGTGCCGCCGGGGACTTCGATGAGCTCGTTGGTGGCGGGGGCGTTGTCCCGGTCGCAGATTTTCCAAGTCGGGTGCTGGCCGTCGAGCAGCTCGAGCGGGAGCTGGCGGATGAGCACGGAGCTTGTTTCGAGGTGGATGCGTTCGTGCTCGATGCCCATCATAATGGGCCAGAAGGGGCTCTCCCAGCCGATGGGAAGGTTGATCGGGAGCTCTGTGATGAGATTGTCGATACAGTCGCGAACCTTTTGGCGGTATTCGCGTACGTTGTCGGGGTCGGGCCATTCGTAGTGGGACTCGTTGAGGTCGTCCCAGGACATTTCGTCGACTCCGATGGCGAAGATGGACTCGAAGCTCGGATTGATGCGATCGACCTGTTTGGCGAGCACCAGCTTGTTCATGAAGAAGGTGGCGGTGTGGCCGTAGTAGAAAATGAGCGGGTGGCGCAGGGCGTCGGCGCGGGTGCGGTAGGCGACTTTTTCGAGGAGGGGCTCGAAGAGGGCTTCGTAGGCGTCGTAGGTTTCGTGGAAGTAGCGACGGATCTCCTCGCGTTTTTCTTCCGGATCGCCTTCGGCGAGGTTGACCGTGTAGGGCGTCTTTATCTCGGAGGGGGCCGATTTCGTAATCATAGTAAGCTAGTCGGTTGGAGTTGTACCTTTGGGTACGAACGAGGTTTCAGGGCGGCTGCAGGTGAATCGGTTACCGATCCAAACGCGCAGTAGCGGACGAAAGGCAAGCGTAGCCAAAAGCGGTAGCGACTCAAGGGGAAGCTTGCTTTGGGCGCATGGTCCTGGGCGGAGCCAAAAAAAACGGCGCTCGAAAAGGAGCGCCGGCTTGCGGTTTTCTTGGCTGCTTTTTGCCAGCCCATCTTTCCGGGGGGAAGCTGGGTGGCTAGAAGTCGCTCTCGATCTCGGGGATCTTGTTGTCGGTTTTGACGACGGTGACCGGGACCTTGTTTTTGATGGCGATGTTTTGCTCCTTGAGGAAGCGGGCTCCGACAGCTTCGCAGGCTTCGCCAACGGTCTTGCAGGGGTACTTGCGGCCTTTCTTGGAAATGTTGTATTCGTAGGTGGCGCGGATGAGGCGGTCCATGGTTTCGCCCACGGGATCGTCTTCGGGGATTTGGGCGACCCAGCCGACGTAGTCCTGGTCGGGAATGGTGCCGTTCGGGTCGGAGACGATGAGGACGAACTGTTTCTTGACGGTTGGCTCCTTGTTGGCCTTTTCCGCTTCCGCTTCCGCCGCTGCTTGTTCCTCGATCTGCTTGAGCACGGCTTGGATCATGTCCGGCTCGAGGTTGTTGTTGGTGAGGACTTCGTGAATCAGTTCTACGGAAACTTTTGGCATGGTGGTATTTCGGAGATTTTTTTACTCGTGTCGTGGTACGCGCTCTGCTGGCGTTTGTCTCTAACAGCCTTCTCAGATTTCCGCTCCTCCCACTCCATGCAAGAAGATATTTTCGACATCGTTGATGAAAACGATCAGGTCGTCGGTCAGGCGACCCGCTCCGAAGCCCACGCCAAGAAGCTGCGCCACCGCGCGGTGCACGTGTTGATCTTCAATAAGGAAGGGGAAGTCTTTCTGCAGAAGCGCTCGCAGACGAAGGACACTTGGCCGGGGGCTTGGGATTCTTCCTGCTCGGGGCATGTGGACAGCGGCGAGGATTATTTGACTGCGGCCCATCGAGAGCTGCAGGAAGAGCTCGGCTACGAGCCGGAGCAGGAACTGGAGATGCTTTTCAAGCTGCTTCCCTGCGAAGAGACGGGGGAGGAGTTCATCCATGTCTATCGAGTGACCGGCAACGGCCCGTTTCGCTTGAACCACGACGAGATCGAGATCGGGGAATGGAAGCCGATCTCAAAGCTGCTGGAAGGGGTGGGCTTCACTCCGGATCGTTACTCGAGCGCCTTGCGCTTGATCCTGGTCCGCTTGCAGGCGCTGCAGCTCCTGCCGACGACCTCTTAATTTCTAAAGGCGATGGCGAGTATTCACTCAAGCGCGATCGTTTCTTCCGAAGCTATCCTAGGCGAGGGGGTTGAGATCGGCCCGTATGCAATCGTCGAGGGCGACGTGGAGATCGGGGCGGGCTCCAAGCTGGAGGCCCATGCCGTTCTCAAGGACGGGGCTCGTATTGGAAAATCGGTTACAGTGGGAAATTTTGCCGTGGTGGCGGGCTTGCCTCAGGATTTGAGTTTCGATCCGTCGATCAGGACCTTTGCTCGAATTGGCGACAAGACGACCTTGCGCGAAGGCGTTACTATTAACCGAGCGACCAAGGAAGGCGGCTGCACGGTGGTAGGCGAGAGCTGCTTCGTGATGGCGGAGGCTCACGTGGGCCACGATTCGGTGGTGGGCAACAAAGTGGTGGTGGGCAATGCCAGCCTGCTCGGCGGGCATGTGAGCGTGGGCGACAGCGCCTTTCTGGGCGGCTGCTCGGGGATTCACCAATTCTGCCGCATCGGCGAGAGCGTCATGTTTGGCGGGCAGTCGACGGCGACTATGGACGTGGCTCCCTTTACGATTTTCGCGGAGCGCAACACCTTGTTCGGCTTGAATTTGGTGGGGTTGAGACGTCGCGGTTTTTCCAAGGAGA
Organism: Pelagicoccus sp. SDUM812005; assembly: GCF_031127875.1. Classification (GTDB taxonomy): domain Bacteria; phylum Verrucomicrobiota; class Verrucomicrobiia; order Opitutales; family Opitutaceae; genus Pelagicoccus. The sequence goes on from NZ_JARXIA010000001.1 coordinate 358,432, forward strand.
CGATCGCGGAGCTGCAGCGGTGTTACCGTAAGGTTTTTCTGGGTACAGGAAATATGCGAGTATTAGCAGCTGAGGCGAAGGACGCGGGCGAGGGACTGTCGCCGGAGGCGGTCCGATTTCTCGACTTTTTTGCCGGCGGCAAGCGTGGCTTTGCGACGCCGGGGCGCTCGTCCAAATAATTTGCCATGAGACGAATAGCTATTACCTGCGGCGATCCTTCCGGTCTCGGTCCAGAATTGATCGAGGCCTGCTTGCGAGAGGAGGATTATGGGGATGCCCGCTTCGTCGTATTTGGAAGCAGGGCTTGGTGCGAGCGTCTGGAGGCGGCCGGAGGCGGGCGCGTGCGCGGGGTCGCTTTGAGCGATGCGGACTTCGTTGCCGGAACGCCGAACCCCGAGGGGGCACGTTTGGCGATCGCTGCCATGGAGGCAGCGGCCAAGGCCTGCGTCGATGGCGAGTGCGACGCGGTGGTGACCGGTCCGATTTCTAAGGCCTTGTGCGTGGAGGTCGGTTATCCCTTTCCCGGCCAGACTGAATTTTTTGCGGACCGTTGGGGTGGAGATCCCACCATGGCTTTCGTGGGCGAGCACTTGAAGCTTTGTTTGGCGACCTGGCATATCCCTTTGTCGGCGGTGCCGGCGGCCCTGGACGAGCTGACGTTTAAGCGCAGCGTGCGTTCCGCGAGCCAGCTGGGGCAGCGGTTGGGTTTCGACCAGCCGCGCATCTTGGTTTGCGGCTTGAATCCGCACGCAGGGGAAGGGGGCTTGCTCGGGAGCGAGGAGATGGAGCGCCTGAATCCGTGGCTGGCGGAACTGCGCGAGGAGTTGCCGTCCGCGTCGATCGAAGATTGCGTTCCCGGGGATACGGCATTTGGACGGGCCATGAAGGGGCAGGCGGACGTGTTGGTGGCGCTTTACCACGACCAAGGCTTGGCACCTTTTAAGGCGGTGGATTTCGATAGCGGGGTGAATGTGACCCTGGGGCTCAAGCACTTGCGGGTCAGTCCGGACCATGGAACTGGCTTCGAGATCGCCGGCAAGGGGATCGCCAGCAAGGGCAGTACGCACCATGCGATCCAGTTGGCTTGCCGCATGAAGTAGCGGCGGGACGCGGACGAGCGTCAGGCTGGACTTGATTTTGCGGAAAGACGCACCGATATTCCCGCCGTGCCAGAACAAGATGCAATTCAGTTGCCCGAGGGCGTTCGCAAAGGCGACGAGCGCCTGATCAAGCTCACCGCCGCCGCCGTAGCGAAGGTCGCGAAGCTCGCGGCCAAGGAGGCGGACAAGCCGTTCTTACGAGTCGGCATTTCCGGCGGCGGTTGCAATGGCCTCTCCTACAAGATGCGCTTCGTCGAGAACGCGAAGAAGGGGGATATCCTGGTGGATTTTGGCGGCGCCCAGGTGATCGTCGACAGCAAGAGCGCCCTTTATTTGAAGGGGACGCATCTCGATTATTCGGATGCCTTGATTTCCGGCGGCTTCAAGTTCAGCAACCCGAACGCGACCTCGAGCTGTTCCTGCGGGGAGAGCTTCAGCGTTTAAGGGAAATCTCGTATTTGGCTGGGCGGGAGGGCGTTTGTCACTTGGATTTCAAGAGTTTAGGCGTGATTAGTGTTGATCATGAGGGGAAAGCCGCGATTAGATGCTGCTTTCATTTGATTTAATCGAAGTACAAATATTGAATGCCAAAGCCACGAGGTAAGCGTAGACCCCCACGTAAAGTAGACCCATTCGCCCAAATTCGGCGAAATCACCGTATTCGGGTTCCCAAAATCCGAGTCGTAGGACCGGACGGAAAGCAGTACGGTGTAATGGACACAAAAGAGGCTTTGGAAGTCGCACAAGGAGCAGGACTCGATTTGGTCGAAGTCGCGGCTCAGGCTCGTCCTCCGGTCTGTCGCATCATGGACTTCGGCAAGTACGTGTACGAGCAGCAGAAGAAGTCCAAGGACAGCAAGACGACTTCGAGCAAGGTGAAGGAAGTCAAGTTCCGCCCGCGGGTGGAGCAGCACGACTACGAAACCAAGCTGCGTCGCGCCGAGCTCTTCCTCTCCAAGGGCAACAAGCTCAAGCTCACTCTTTCCTTCCGCGGTCGCGAAATGTCGCACACGGAAATCGGATTCGAAACCATTCGCCGCGCGATCGCCGATCTCGAGACGATGGGGCATGCCGACAACCAGCCCCGTTTGATCGGCCGCAATATCAACGTAATGGTTTCGCCACTACCGGCCAACAAGCGCAAGCCGAAGTTCCTCCGCGAGGACGACGACCACGACGAAATCGAAGCTTCCGAGCACCATGACGAAGATCATGGCGACGACGATGCGGACGACGTGGTAGGCGAAGACGCCAAGGAGTAGTTGATCGAAACGGATCGCTGATTTCCAAAACACGGATGCATCTTTTCAATCGAAGCGGCACGCTCACAGTAGTAGGCGTTGCCGCTTCTTTTTTGTTTAGCGGTTGCCAGAGCACGAACTCCGACCAGGCCGAGGAGACGGGGGAATTCGTGCCTCCGGTCCAGGCTGCTCCGGTGGAGCTCCAAAGCGAGGTGCCGAGCGAGGAGGACATCGCCAAACCGAACGAGGCGGAACTTCGGGAGTTGGAAGAGGCTTTGGCCGCGGAGGCTCAATCTAGGTTGAAAGAGCCGCGTTCGCTCTCCGAGCAGGCCAAGTTTTTCGGAGCGAAGGCGACTCGCCTTGCGGAGACGAAGCAGTGGAAGCTGAGCAAGGGAGACCGGACGCTGATCCTGAAGGAAGATAGCCGCATCGCTCAGCTCGATGGGGTGAAGGTCATCTTGGACGCGCCGTTGAAACGGGTTCGCGGCAATTGGCTGCTAGGGGAGAGCGATCGCCGGATCGTGCTCAATTCCGCGTTTGGAGCCTCGAAGGCCGGAGGCATTGGCGCGGGAACGATCGTGATTGATCCGGGGCACGGAGGCATTCACGACGGCGCCAAGAACGAGCGGATCGGCATCAAGGAGAAGGAGTTGGCGCTCGACGTTTCGCTTCGGCTTCAAGGGCACCTCGAGGCTCAGGGCTTCAAGGTCGTGCTCACCCGTTACGACGATCGCCATATCGAATTGAAGGACCGGCCCAGCGTTGCCAACGGTTTGAAGGCGGACCTTTTCGTCAGCGTGCATTTCAACGCGGCTGGCAAGCCGGAGCCGGTGGGGCTGGAGACTTACATGTTTACGCCAGCTGGCTATCCCAGCAGTTCGGCCACGGAAGTGGGAGACGACGCGATCCCTTATCCTGCGAACGGCTTGGATCTGCAGAATTTCGAGTTGGCCTACGCTATCCAGAAGTCGATGCTGACGCGGCTGGGTCGCGAGGATCGGGGCGTTAAAAAGGGTCGCTGGGCAGTTCTGAAGACTTTGGAATGCCCGGGAGTCTTGGTGGAGTGCGGGTTTGTTTCCAACGATGACGAAGCCTTGCTGGTAAGTACGGCTGGCTATCGGGAGCGAGTCGCCCAGGCTTTGGCGGAGGCTATCCTTGGATACGCAGGGGTGGAAGCGGATAGCTAGGCGAAGCGATTCGGCATGGACTTGAAGTCGATACTTATCGTGGGGCTGGGAAGCGCGCTCGGCGGCAGCTTGCGATACGTGACGGTGCTTTGGGTGGACCGGAAGGCGACGGGGGATTTTCCGTTCAGCGTCTTGGTGGCAAATGTCGTGGGCTCTTTTTTGATCGGGCTGCTGCTTCCTTTGTATTCAAAGTTTGGATGGGGCAAGGATGAGGCGGTTCCGCTCTTTTTGTCTTTCGGTTTGCTCGGGGGCTATACCACTTTTTCGACCTTTTCGCTGCAGACGCTCAAGCTCTTGCAAGGGGGCTACTATGGTTTGGCGGGCTTGAATGCGGCGGGGAGTTTCGTGGCTTGCTTGTTGGCAGTCTTTTGCGGCTGGAAGCTAGGGCAGCTTTTGTGGGGCTAGGGTATCGATCCTGCATCGCGGTCACAGGCTAAGGCGGGCGGCGCTACGGAATGAAAAAGCCGCGTTCCAGATCTTGGATACGCGGCTTTGTTGAAATGATTTTTCGTTCGGATTAGATCTTGTCGATGATCTTGTCGGCGAGACCGTAGTCGATGGCCTCTTGGGCGCTCATGTAGAAGTCGCGATCGGTGTCGGTCTGGATCTTTTCGAGCGGCTGTCCGGATGCCTCGGAGAGGATGCGGTTGAGCTCTTCGCGAGTCTTTTCCATGTCTTGGGCGAAGATGTGGATGTCAACCGCTGGGCCTTGGAACTGCCCGCCGATGAGCGGCTGGTGGATGAGGACCTTGGCGTGCGGGTAGAGCAGGCGGTTGCCCTTCTTGGGCGCCGACAGGAGAATGGATCCCATGGAGGCGGCGAGGCCGGTCACTACGACGGTTACCTCCGAGGAGATGAGCTTAATGGTGTCGTAGATGGCGAGGCCTGCGGTTACGGATCCGCCGGGAGTGTTGATGTAGAAAGTGATGTCTTTGCCGGGAGCGTCAGCTTCGAGGTAGAGCAGCTTTTCGGTGACGTCCTTGGCGGATTCGTCGGAAACTTGTCCCCATAGGAAAATCTTACGCTCTTCCAGGAACTTCTTCTGGATCTGCGAGCCGATTGGAGATTCTGATGATTTGTCTTCTTTTTTGGGCATCTTGTAAATTGTTGGTTGTAGTTGTTGGTAGCCAACAAGCTGCGATTGGCAAGGAATTCGGCGAAAAAGGCGAGAACTGAAGTTCTCGCCTTTGCTCAAAGTTTTCGATGGCGAGCGGGCTCGCGGTTGGCCTAAACGAGGCCGAGGATCATGCGGCCTTCTTCGCTGATCATGCTTTGGTCCCAAGCTGGCTCCCAGACGAGGTTGACCTCCGCTTCGTCGGCGCCGGGAACGAGCAGGATCTTGCTCTTGGCGTCTTCGGCGATGGCGGGCCCCATGCCGCAACCGGGAGCGGTCAGGGTCATCTGCACGACGACCTTGTTGGCGCTGTTCTCGGTTTCTTCGACGACCATGGAGTAGACGAGGCCGAGGTCCACGATGTTGACCGGGATTTCGGGGTCGTAGACGTTGCGGAGCTGTTGCCAGATGGCCTCTTCGTCGGGGGCTTCGCCGGAGGGTTCGGCCTTCGACTGCTTGGCGGCTTCTTCGGCTGCAGCTTGCTCTGCGGCGATGTCGGATCCGAGAGCGTCGGCGTCGCGACCGTCGATACGGGCGAGCCCGTAGTCGGTCATGACCGTGTAGCTGCCGCCTAACTGCTGGGTGATGTGTACTTTTGAGAGAGCGGGGAGCTGGATGGGCTCGCCGCTGGGAATTTGTACCGCTTCAACCTCGCGAGTGAGGCTGCGTTGCTGCTGCTCTTCTGTTTGCATGGTAGTCTATTGTGGTTCGCTGATCCAGGGCTGCGTGAGGCGGGCGCCTTCTACTTGGAGCGGCGTGTGAACTTGTTTTGGATGATCCGGCGGGCGTTTTCCGCTACGGTTTCGCAGGAGATGCGTTCGAGGACCTCCTCGAAGAAACCGTAAACGATTAACTCCTGCGCTTTCTCGCGCGGAATGCCGCGAGCGAGCATGTAGAAGATCTCTTCGTCCTCGATCTGGGAGGTCGTGGCGCCGTGGCTGCACTTGACGTCGTTGGCGTCGATTTCCAGTCCGGGCAGCGAGTTGGCTTCCGCGGTGCCGCTGAGCAGGAGGTTGCGGTTGGTCTGGTAGGCGTCGGTTTGCTGGGCGCCGGGGTCGACCTTGATCAAGCCGGAGAAGATGGTGCGGGCGTTGTCTACGAGCGCGTTCTTGAAGAGCAGGTCCGAAACCGCGTGCGGGGCGGAGTGGGTCTGCAAGGTGCGCTGGTCGATTTCCTGCTCGTTGTCGGCGACGGCGAGGGAGAGCATTTCCACCTTGGACCCGGAGCCTTTGATTTGGCCGTGGGTTTCGGAGCGGTAGCGCTTGCAGCCAACGTTGACGCTGATGGTCTTAACGTTGGAGTCCTTGCCGGCGACGTTGGAGTTGAGCTGGAAGCCGAGCGTCTGCTCATTGAAGTTTTGCAGCAGGGTGTAGTCTACGGTGGAACCGACGCCGGCGAAGATGTGGTTCACGCCGCAGGAAAAGGCGGCTGCGTCTTCGGTGGCGGAGAGGTTGGCTTCCACGAGCTTCACTTTGGCGAAGTCCTCGGTGATGACGAGGGTGTGCGGGAAGATGGCGGAACCGGCGTTGATGCTCCAGTTGTAGACGACGAAGGCGTCTTCGATCTCCACGCCCTTGGGAACGTAGAGCAGGGCTCCGTTTTCCATGAAGGCCTGGTGCAAGGCGGCGAACTTTTCGGAGCCAAGGTCGGCCTTCTGCTTCATGAAGTAGTCCTTCACGATGTCGGCGTGCTTGGTGATCGCTTCGCGGAAGGGCGCCCAGATGACGCCTTTTTCCGCGAGCTCTGGCGAGATGCGGTCGGCTTGCAGGGTTTGGTCGTCGCCGAAGACGAAGCGTCCGGAAAAGTTCTCGATGAAGTTGGAGCGGGCTACGAGGGAGGCGGCGTCGCTGATGCTAGGCAGGGCGGCGAACTTGACGTCGTCCAGCTCGAGGCCTTTCACGGTGGCGAAGCGCCAGGGCTCGTCGCGGCGGGTTGGCAGGGCGATGTTTTCGAAGGTTTCGAAGGCTTCGGCCTTGCTGCTTTTCCACCATGCTGGAGCTGTATCCAGATCTTCGATATGGCGATTGAATGCCTCTTTGATCGGATTGATCGCGTCGCTGCTTTCGCTCATGGGTGTGTCTGATGTAAGTGAACTCACTTGGTATTTGAAAATTGGAGATTCAAAATTTGAAGATTCGGACTACCCGACGGAGCCTTCCATTTCCAGTTCGATGAGGCGCTTGAGCTCCACGCTGTATTCCATGGGGAACTGGCGCGTGAGGTCGTTGACGAAGCCGTTGACGCTGAGGCTCATGGCTTCGCCTTCGCTCAGGCCGCGTTGCTGCATGTAGAAGATCTGTTCCGCGGAGACCTTGGATACGGAGGCTTCGTGCTGCACGGCGTTCTTGTTGCCGCGAACGGTGATGGCTGGGTAGGTGTCGGTGCGGGAGTTCTCGTTGATGAGGAGAGCGTCGCACTCGGTGTTGTTTTTGCAGCCCTTGAGGTTCTTGGGCATGTGGACCTGTCCACGGTAGGTGGAGCGGCCTTTGCCGACGCTGATGGACTTGGAGATGATGTTGCTGGTGGTTTCGTCCGCCGCGTGGATCATCTTGGCTCCGGTGTCCTGGTGCTGTCCGTCGTTGGCGAGGGCGATGGAGAGTACTTCTCCGCGAGCCTTCTTGCCCTTGAGGACGACGCCTGGGTACTTCATGGTGAGTCGGCTGCCGATGTTGCAGTCGATCCACTTGACGGTGGCGCCTTCGTGGGCGATGGCGCGCTTGGTCACGAGGTTGAAGACGTTGGAGGACCAGTTCTGTACGGTGACGTACTCGATCTTGGCGCCGGGCATGGCGACCAGTTCCACGACTGCGGAGTGCAGGGTGGCGGTGTCGAACTTAGGGGCGGTGCAGCCTTCCATGTAGGTGACCTCTGAGCCTTCGTCGGCGATGATGAGCGTGCGCTCGAACTGGCCGAAGTTTTCCGCGTTGATGCGGAAGTAGGCTTGCAGCGGGTGGCTGACCTTGACGCCTGGCGGCACGTAGATGAAGGAGCCGCCGGAGAACACGGCGCTGTTGAGGGCGGAGAACTTGTTGTCGCCGGTAGGGATGACCTTGCCGAACCACTTCTTGAAGATTTCCGGGTGCTTCATGAGGCCTTCGGTGGAGCCCATGAAGATGACGCCCTGCTTGCCGACGCTCTCCTTGATGTTGGAGTAGGCGGCTTCGGAGTCGAACTGGGCTTCGACGCCGGCGAGGAACTTGCGTTCGTTTTCCGGGATGCCGAGGCGTTCGAAGGTTTGCTTCACGTCGTCAGGCACGTCGTCCCAAGACTTGGAGGCGCGGCTGCCGCCGGACAGGTAGTAGCGAATCTTGTCGAAGTCGATGTTCTCGAGGTCCTTGGTTGCCCAGTTGGTGGGCATGGGCTTGGACTCGAAGACCTTGAGGGCGCGCTTGCGGAAGTCGCGGATCCATTGGTCCTCTTCTTTGACGTCGCAAATGTAGTCGATAACCTTTTCGGAAAGGCCGATTCCTGCGTCGTACTTGTGACTTTCGGTGAAGCGGAAATTGCCTTTCTCGCGATCGACTTCGATCTCTGAATTTGGTGTAACCATGATTTGGGTACTTGGTTCTAGGTTTTAGGTGCTAGGTTCGTTGATAACCTAGAGGCTTAGGAAGCGGCGGCTTCGCCGGCGAGTTCCTTGACCCATTCGTAGCCCTTGCTTTCGAGTTCGAGGGCGAGTTCCTTGGGGCCGCTCTTGACGATGCGGCCGTCGTACATGACGTGAACGACGTCAGGCACGATGTAGTCGAGGAGGCGTTGGTAGTGAGTGATGACGAGGGCGCCGAGGTTGGGGCCGCGCATGGCGTTGACGCCTTCGGAAACGATCTTGAGGGCGTCGATGTCGAGGCCGGAGTCGGTTTCGTCGAGGACGGCGTACTTCGGGTTGAGCATGGCCATCTGGAGGATTTCGCAGCGCTTCTTTTCGCCGCCGGAGAAGCCGTCGTTTACGGAGCGGGCGGTGAACTTGCGGTCGATCTTGAGCATGTCCATCTTGGCGTAGAGTTCCTTGTAGTACTCGGGCGCGTTGAGCTCCTCGTCGTCGGGGAGGCGAGCGTTGAGGGCGGCGCGGATGAAGTTGGCGATGGTGACGCCTGGGATTTCCATCGGGTACTGGAAGGCGAGGAAGAGGCCGGCGCGGGAGCGCTCGTCCGCTTCGAGCTCGAGGATGTTTTCACCGTCGATATAAACCTCGCCGCTGGTGATCTCGTAGTCCGGATGTCCGGCGATCGCCTTCGCGAGCGTGCTCTTGCCGGTGCCGTTTGGACCCATGATGGCGTGCACTTCGCCCTTTGGAACCGTGAGGCTGAAGTCTTTTAGGATCTGCTTGTCGCCGATGCTTACGTTGAGGTTCTTGATTTCGAGTGTGTTGCTCATGATCTGAATGTGTTTTGTCCGCTGCTTTGGCTGGCGGGTTTGTTATTTAGAAAGGTTTTGCTTGGGTTTAGGATCTGGCTGCCTTGCCGCGGAAGGTGATGTCGATGGAGCTGACGTCGAATCCTTCGGGGAGGAGGTGGGTCAGCTGGGAAATGGTGGCGGGGTCGAGCTGCACGTCGTAGATGGTGCCCGACTCGTTGTCGTGGAAGTGGGCGTGCTCGGTGAGGTTGGGGCAGTAGCGGGTGGATTCGCGCTCGAGGTGGACCTGCTTGACGAGGTCGCACTGGACGAGGGTATCGAGGCAGTTGTAAACCGTTGCGAGCGAGATGGTTGGCATTTCTTGCTTGGCGCGGGCGAAGATTTCGTCGGCGGTGGGGTGGTCCCGCTTGGATAGGATCGCGTCGTATACGATCTCGCGCTGGCGAGTCGAACGAAGACCGGAAGCGGCGAGCTTCTGGTGGAGGATCTCTGATCTGACTTCGTTGTTCATTTGGATTTTGGCGGCGTTCTTATTTAGAATAACTCTAAGTCGCAGTATCAAACTGGAATAATTCTAAATATCAAGTGAAAATTGGAATCGTTCCAAGTAAAGGAAAAAGCAGCGTTTGTTTCAGAAGCCCGCCGGAGGCAGGGAAGCCTGTTCGGCTTCGTCAGGTGGGAGCTGCGGGGGAGGCCTAGCGGCGAATCCGATCGGCTGGGCTACAGCTTCTGGATGGAGTCGGTGAGGGCGACTTCGCCGGCTTGTACGACTTGGCAGAGGATGCCGCGGAAGCGGTGCGGCTTGTTTTCGGGGAGGTTTATCCACTTGATGGATTCGCTGCCGTGGCGCTTGTTCCACTTGGAACAGGCGGTATTGAAGACGTCGGAAACCTCGATGACGGCGGTGCCGATCTTGAGGCGTTGGCCGACGGGCAGGTTTGCTTCCGAGAAATCCATGTCGGCGATGATGTTGTCGCCGGGGTAGGTCATGCAGTCGGGATCGCGGCGGATGAGCTGCAGGATGCGGGAACCGAGGATACAGACTTGGATGCGTGGATCGGGCTTGCCGTCGGCGGTGTACATCCAGGTTTTTCGTATCCAGCGATCGCCTACGACGCCTTGTTCGGGGTGGAGTTGAAGTTTGGATACGAAGGTACGTTCGCCTTCGTTGGGGCGCACGCACAAGGTGAGGATGGGGGCGTGGTCCTTGGGAGCGGCGAGGGCCCAGTCGCGTCGGGCGTTGAGGAATTCGATGGTTGCTTGCTGGGACATGGTTCTAGGCGTCGAGCGGATCGGCGTGGGTGGCTTGGGCGGGGAGCAGGGCGGTTTCCAGTTGAAGCAGCCAGCGCGAGATGAATTCGTCCATGTTTTCCTGGGCGTTTCGCAGCGCGTTCAGGCTGTTGTCCAGCTTTTGGAAGATGTTTTCTTTGTCGGAGCTGGAAACTTGCTTGGAGTAGTGGATGAGCTTGAGGAGGTTGGTGATTTGCTTGATGACGCGAATGCGCTGGGCTTCGACGTTTTGGGCTTCCTTGGCTTGGATTATCCGGAGGCTTCGTTCGTGGAAGGCGAGACCCTGGGCGAGCCAAACGGGCCGTTCTTCGGCTGTGAGCACGCCGTTGGCGCAGGCGGTGAGCAGGGCGCTGGCAAGGTCGTTTGCGCCTTCGGGGTATTCGGTGTTCTGCGGCGAGAGCTGCTCGACTTGTTGGAGCCGGTAGCTGGGCGGCTGTTCTGGGGAGTCTTTCGTCTGGCCTTCGATCAGGAGGCGGCCGTAGTGGGGGATTTCTTTGAACCGCCCCATGAGGGCGTAGAGTAGGATGAGGTTCGCGATGGAGTAGTGGCCGGCCGCTCCGGTAGCTCGGGCGAACACGGCTTTCATTTCCGATTCGGCTTGTTTCCAGAGTTTGGCGGCGGCGTCGGAGTGGGCGAGGGGCTCGTTGGCACAAGCGGCGAGGCGGATCGTCGCTTGCGGCTCTTTGCTCAGGATGGCTCCCAGCCACATGGCGACGTAGGCCCGGTTGCCGGAGCTCAGGTCCACGATATCGGGCGCCTTTTTGGCGGTGGCGACTTGGATGGCGCGGGAGTACTGGTCGTAGGCGGCGGCGTAGGAGTCGGCGATTTCCTTATGGGACTGCGGGTTTTGCAGGCCGATCTGCTCGAGGCTGTGCAGGGAAAAGGCGTATTGGTGGAGGGCGATGGGGGAGTCCTTGAGCAGCTTGACGGCTTGTTTCGCCTTTTCTTGGTTGTCGCGAGCGATGAGGATGGCTTGTTCCTCGTTGTCGTACTTGCCGATGCGGTGGAGCCACTGGTTGGTGAGAAAGCAGAGGAGGGTTGTGGCGAGGCCTTTGTATTTGGAGCGGAGGGCTTTGGTGGGGAGGCGTTCCTTGTCCTCGCAAAGCTGCAAGACGTGGGTGAGGCGGTTTTTGGAGCGTTCCAGGTAGGCGGTGTTGGTGCGGCGGTAGGCGTTCATGGCCGCGAGGTAGAGCTCGGCTAGGAGGAAGCTGGGGTCGTCCTCGAGGGCGAGTCGAAATTGTTGGGCGGCTTCTTCGAACTCGTCGCTGTCGGCTTCGCCGGTTTGGTAGATCTTTTCCCAGATGCGGAAGGCTTGGTCGTAGTGGCGGAAGGCGGCGTAATGGGTGGTGAGCTCCGCGGCGTTCATCTCGTGGTACATGCGGCATGCGGTTTCGCGGATGCAGGTCTCGAGGGTCGACTCGTCGACTTGGATGTCGTGCGTGTTCTCGTTTTGGGAGAAGGCGTGGGCGCTGACGTTGTCTGGGCGAGAGCGGGCGATGGAGATGCGGAAGGAGCGCTTGTTGACGGTTCCCTTGAGCGGCTTGGAGAGGATGGAGATGAGGTTGCTTTGCAGCGGGAAGGCGTATTCGACGAAGTCGAGAATGCGATCGAGGAGCGTGGGTTCGTTGCGGGCGGATTTGTCGATCTGCCGGAACTCGCTGGCAAAGGCTTTTACGAAGCCGATCTCGTAGCCTTCTGAGAGGCGGTTCAGCTCGGATCGGAGGAGTCGGTCGGCTTGTTTGAAGTCGCTTCCGAGGGCTTCTTTGGTGCCGGGGGCGAAGAAGTAGAGGATGTGCTTGCGGTAGCGGAAGGCTCGGAGACCGATGGAGCCGAGGTAGAGTGCGATCAGTCCGTAGAAGACGTACTTGACGAGGGGCGACTGGGGGCCGAATTCGACGGCCAGCAACGCGAGGACGAGGATAACGATCAGCGCGTTGCGGAGGGCGGGCAGGGCTTTCGCTTTCCAGAAGGATTGGGGAGGAGCGGGGTGCGGCGGCGAATTCATTGAGTGAGGAGCTTAGGCTTTAAGGAATCCGGAGGATTCTTCCCACTTGGAAATGGGGGTCTCTCCGTCGCCGAGGTAGGTGGTGTCGAGGAAGTAGCGTAGGAAGTCCTTGGATACGTCTTCCGCTCCGTCGCGGCAAATCTTGTGGTATTCGGGAAGCGGCGGACTGGCAGCGGTAAAGGGGTGGCTTGGGGAGGACGCGTTTGCAGGGCAGTCGAGGGTGTAGGCGATGCGATAGGGGGCGTTTGGCGAGTTCCAGCGGAAGGCGGGCACGGGCTGGAGTCCGTAGGCGAATTCCCTTTCGCGGAAGGCGGGTATGTCTTCTATGAATACGCGGGTGAGGATACCGTTGTATCGGTCTTCCGGGCGGTAGGTGGCTTTGCTGTCCAGGGCGGCGAAATCGCCTGTTTTTTGGTAGCGTTTTTGCAGGAAGGCTGCGGGGAAGCGGTAGGAGTATTGTCGGCGGGCTCCAAAAACGATGGCAGGTTCCCGTGCGGCTCGGTCCGAGGTGTCGATGGTGCGGGCTGCGGAACCAAGGGAAAGGAGGCTGCCGTAGCCCACGAGCCAGAAGTAGCTTTGCCCCTCGCTTTTCAAGGCGCTCTCCAGGGTGTCCCATGGGTAGGGGTAGGCGGGCGCAGCCTTGGCTTCTTCGATGGCGGCTTGGATTCGTGCTTCGGAAATCTGTGGGTACATCGCGGCGTTGGGACGGATACGGTAGGAGTAGGGCTAATCGGAGGGGCTGATGGCTGCAATGAGAATTCGGACCGGAGTTCCGCCCATAAAAAAACGCTGCTTTGGAGAAGCAGCGTTTGAATAGAAGTACGGGCTCTGCGGCGTGGCCCGAGGTTCGGACCTAGAGGGAGTGGATGGCGGCTCCGTCGACTGCGAGGCCGGCTTCCTTGATCGCTTCCGAGATGGTCGGGTGGGCGTGTACCGTGCGACCGAGGTCTTCGGCGCTGCCGCCGTATTCCATGTGGGTCACGATTTCGGAAATCATTTCGCTGGCGCCCTTGGCTACTATTTGCCCGCCGAGGATCTTGTCGGTCTCGGCGCAGGCGATGATCTTGACCATGCCATCGGTGGCGTCGGACGCGATGGCGCGACCGTTGGCCTGTAGTGGAAATTTGCCTACCTTTACAGCGATGCCCTTTTCTTTGGCTTGAGCCTCGGTGAGGCCGACGCCGGCGACTTCAGGCTCGGTGTAGATGACGTTAGGGATGACGTCGTAGTTTACGTGGCCGGCCTTGCCGGCGATCATTTCCGCGAGGGCGACGCCTTCCTCTTCCGCTTTGTGGGCGAGCATGGGGCCGCGAACGATGTCGCCGATTGCGAAGACGCCTGCGGCGCTCGTTTTGAAGTGGTCGTCGATCTCGATGAAGCCGCGTTTGTCGGGCGTGATGCCGACGGTGTCGAGGCCGAGGTTTTCGGTGTAGGGCTTGCGGCCGACCGCCACCAGGACCTTGTCGGCGGGGACGGTCACTTCCTTGCCCTTCTTTTCGGCGACAACGATGAGCTTGCCGTCGATTTCCTTGGTTCCGGTTACCTTCGTATCGGTATGGATGGTGAGGCCTTGCTTCTTGAAGCTGCGCTCGAGGAGTTTGGATACGTCCGTATCGTAGCCGGCGGCGACGTTGGGGAGGAATTCGAGAACGGTGACCTTGCTGCCGTAGCGGGCCCAGACGGAGCCGAGCTCGAGTCCGATGGCGCCGGCTCCGATGACGACGAGGTTTTCCGGGACGGAGTCGAAGGCGATGGCCTGGTCGCTGGAAACGATGGTTTCCCCGTCCTGCTTGAGGAAGGGAAGGTCTACGACGGCGGAGCCGGTGGCGAGAATGATGTTCTTCGCGGAAAGGGCTTCCTTGTCGTCGACGGCGATTTTGCCTTCGCCGAGGAGCTTGCCGTGTCCTTCGAAGCGGGTGATGCCGCGCTTCTTGACCAGCATGTCGACGCCGCCGGTGAGTTGCTTCACGACCTTGTCCTTCTTTTCCATGACGGTCTTCAGGTTTAGGGAAACCTTGCCGTCGATTTCGATGCCGGCCGCCTTGGCGTTGTGGGCGGCGAACTCGAATTGCTCGCTGGTGTGGAGCAGGGCCTTGGAAGGAATGCAGCCGACGTTGAGGCAGGTGCCGCCGAGGGCTTTGCGCTTTTCAACGAGGGCAGTCTTGAGCCCGAGCTGGGCGCAACGGATGGCGGCTACGTAGCCACCTGGGCCACCGCCGATTACGGCTACATCGAATTGGGACGAATCTGACATGTTGTCTTTGGGAACTGCGAATGATCGCGAAGGTTCGCTGGTCTAGAAGGTGCTGATTGAAGTTAAACTTCGAGAAGGAGGCGGGCTGGATCTTCGAGGGCTTGCTTGACCTTGACGAGGAAGGTTACCGCTTCCTTGCCGTCGACGATGCGGTGATCGTAGGAGACGGCGAGGTACATCATAGGACGGATTTCAACTTGGCCGTTGATGGCGACCGGGCGTTCCTGGATCGTATGCATTCCGAGGATACCGCTCTGAGGGGCGTTAAGGATCGGCGTGGACAGCATGGAGCCGAAGATGCCGCCGTTGGTAATGGTGAATACGCCGCCTTGCAGATCATCGATGCCGATCTTGCCTTCGCGGGCTTTGTTGGCGTAGCCGATGATGGCTTGCTCGATTCCGGCGAGGCTGAGCTGGTCGCAGTCGCGAACGACGGGAACCATCAGTCCTTTCGGAGTGGATACGGCGATGCCGATGTCGTAGAAGTGGTTTTGTACGATCTCGTTGCCGTCGATTTGGGCGTTGATGCCTGGGACTTCCTTAAGGGCGTTGACGACGGCTTTGACGAAGAGGGACATGAAGCCGAGCTTCACGCCGTTTTTCTTAACGAAGGCGTCCTGGTACTTTTTGCGCAGTCCCATTACGGCGCTCATGTCCACTTCGTTGAAGGTGGTGAGCATGGCGGCTTCCTGCTGGGCTGCCACGAGTCGCTCGGCGATCTTGGCGCGGAGCGGAGTCATGCGCTTGCGCGAGGTGCGCTCGCCGGTGGGAGCAGGCTTCGCGGCCGGGGCCTTGGCGGCGGCGGCTGGCTTGCTCTCTTCCGCTGGCATGCGGGAAGCGGGCGTTGCCTTGAGCATGTCGCCCTTGGTGACGCGTCCATCCTTGCCGGTGCCCGTCACGGTGGCGGGATCGATCTTTTCTTCCTCGGCGATGCGGCGAACGGCGGGCGAGATGGCGTCTGACTTCTGCTCGGGCGCCGGCTTTTCGGCGGCCGGTTCTTCGGAAGTTTCCTTCGTATCCGACTTTTCTGACTTTTCCGGCGCGGCAGCGGATTCGTCGATGGTTGCGATGACGGCTCCGATGTCGACTTCGTCGCCTTCGGCTGCAGCGAGGCTGATGACACCTGCGACTTCGGCGAGACCTTCGGAGGTGATCTTGTCGGTTTCTAGTTCGTAAAGGACCTGGTCCTTTTCGACGTAGTCTCCGTCTTTAACGTTCCACGCGGCGATGATGCCGGACGTGATGGATTCGCCGAGGGCGGGCACTTTTACTTCAGTTGCCATGCTGTATCAGAATTGTCGTTACAAAAATTAAAGGGTGAAAGCGTCTTCGAGAAGCTGGGCGAGTTCCTTCTTGTGGAGGGCCATGACGCCGACGGCGGGGCTGGCGGACTCGCCGCGTCCTGCATAGGCGGGCTTCTTCTTGAAGGTTTCTTCGAGCTTGGGCGCGATGTAGGTGTAGGCTCCCATGTTTTGGGATTCTTCCTGGCACCAGACGAGGTTCGTGACCTTGCTGTACTTCGCGGCGATCTCTGCGAGCTTTTCGGTGTGCAGTGGATACAGCTGTTCGACGCGAATGATGGCGGAGTGTTTGTCCTTGATCTCAGCCTGCTTCTTGCGGAGGTCGTAGTAGACCTTGCCGGAGCAGAGGATGAGTCGCTTGGTCTTGGAAGCGGTTGCTTGATCGTCGTCGAGGATTTCCTGGAAGGAGCCGGACTCGAAATTGCTCCATGGCGAGGCGGCATCCTTGAGTCGCAGCATGGACTTGGGGGCCATGATGACGAGTGGCTTGCGGAACTCGCGCATCATTTGGCGGCGCAGCACGTGGAAGTACTGGGCGGAGTTGGTCATGTTGCAGACCTGGATGTTGTCTTCCGCGCAGGACTGGAGGAAGCGCTCGAGGCGGGCCGAGGAGTGCTCGGGGCCTTGGCCTTCGTAGCCGTGGGGGAGGAGCATCACGAGTCCTGAGACGCGTCCCCACTTGGATTCGGAAGAGGTTATGAACTGGTCGATGATGACTTGGGCGCCGTTGGCGAAGTCGCCGAACTGGGCTTCCCAGATGCAGAGCATGCGTGGGTAGTCGAGCGAGTAGCCGAAGTCGAAGCCGAGCACGGCAGCTTCCGAGAGGAGCGAGTTGTAGACGCAGAAGCGAGCTTGGTCCTTGTCGATGTTGAGCAGGGGGATGTAGCGCTCGTCGGTCTTGACGTCGTGGATAACGGCGTGGCGGTGGCTGAAGGTGCCGCGTTCGGAGTCCTGGCCGGAGAGGCGCACGGGGGTGCCTTGGTTCAGGAGGGTGCCGAAGGCGAGGGCTTCGCCGTAGGCCCAGTCGATGGGCTCGTTGTTTTCGAAAGCGGTCTTTCGGTTGTCGAGGAAGCGCTTGATCTTGCGGTTCGGCTTGATGTGGTTGGGCAGGCGGGTGAGGCCTTGCACGACCGTACTCAGAATCTCCTTGCTGACGCCGGTCTCGACGGGGTCGAAGTTGAACTTGGGCTGGAAGATGGCGTTGGAGCCGGCGAGGGCTTTCTTGACCTCGATCTTGGATTCGGCCGCCTTCTTTACTCGATCGAGCGAGTTGGCGAGGGAGGTTTCGTATTCCTTCTGGATCTTGGCGACCTCGTCCTTGGTCAAGGTGCCTTCTTCGATGAGGCGCTTGGTGAGGATTTCGCTGACGGGCGGATGCTTGGAGATCTTGTCGTAGAGATCCGGGTTGGTGAACATCGGCTCGTCCGCCTCGTTGTGGCCGTGCTTGCGGTAGCAGTACATGTCGATGACGACGTCTGCGCCGAACTTTTGGCGGTACTCGATAGCGAGCAGGGTGACGTAGACGACGGCGAGCGGATCGTCGCCGTTTACGTGGAAGATGGGGGCTTCGATCATCTTGGCCACGTCCGTGCAGTAGCGCGTGGAGCGGGCTTCCTGCGGCGTGGTGGTGAAGCCGATCTGGTTGTTGACGATGATGTGCAGGGTGCCGCCGGTGCGGTAGCCAGGAAGCTGCGAGGAATTGAGGACTTCGGTGACGAGGCCTTGTCCTGCGAAGGCGGCGTCGCCGTGCACGAGGACGGGGAGGACCTTGTCGCGCTTGGTGTCGTTGAGGATGCGCTGGCGGGCTCGGGCCTTGCCTTCCACGACGGGGTCGACGGCTTCGAGGTGGGAGGGGTTGGAGGCGAGTCGGATTTCGACGTAGTGGCCTTCCTTGGTTTCGATGACTTTCTCGTAGCCGAGGTGGTATTTTACGTCGCCGTCGCCGCCGACGGTATTTGGAATGTACTCTTCGCCGAATTCCTCGAATACGAACTCGTAGGATTTCTTGAGGGTGTTGGCGAGGACGTTGAGGCGGCCGCGGTGGGCCATGCCCATGACGACTTCCTTGATGCCGAGGCGTCCGCAGTGTTCGAGGACGTTGTCGAGACAGGGGATGAGGGTTTCGCCGCCTTCGAGCGAGAAGCGCTTTTGGCCGGTGTAGCGGGTGTGCAGGAAGCTTTCGAAGGCTTCGGCGGCGAAGACCTTGCGCAGGATGCGGGTCTTGACGGCGTCGGAGAATTCGATGCGGCCGAGGGCGGGCTCGATCTTGGTCTGGATCCAGCGGCGGGCCTCGGTGTTCTGCATGTGCACGTACTCGTAGCCGATGCTGGAGCAGTAGGTCTTGCGGAGGGCGTCGATGAGGTCGCGCAGCTTCATGGGCTTTCCGTCGAGGAAGTGCCCGGAGTTGAAGGAGGCGTCGAGGTCGGCTTCGCTCAGTCCGAATTCCTCGAGCGCGAGGTGCGGATTTTGCGGGGTGGTCTCGTCGAGCGGATTGATCTTCGCTTGGGTGTGGCCGAGGCTGCGGTAGGCGTAGATGAGGCTCGAGACGTTCATCTGCTTGGCAGCGCTGCTGGTAACCTCGCCGGAGGAGCCTTTAGCGGTTTTTCTGGCGGGAGCGGTCGCGAGGGCGAGCTCGAAGCCTTCGAAGAAGGCCTGCCATTTCTCGTCTACCGAAGCGGGGTCTGCTTTCCACTTCTCGTAGTTGAGATCGATCAAGTCAGCGTTAGAACGCGTTGCGAATGTGACCATTCCTGTATGTCCCTAAGGGTGTGATGGTGTTGGGAGATTGTTAAAAAGTAAGCACCACCGTTAAGCACGCAGGAGTAGGGAGTAAAGCAAAACGGGTTAAATAATGGGAGCTATTAGTTAACAATGGCTTGGTCCATGAGCGAATTCTGATTTTTGGGATAGTTTGATGAATGAAACGGCTCGCGACGGGGCTGGACGGGAGTAACGTTTGGGTGAACATCGGGCTTGCGGCGGGCTGGCGGGGCGTTTGATTGGGAGATCGAGATGATTGAAACGCACATCAAGGATTCGTTGCTGAGGCTGAAGGATGCGATCGCGGGAGCGGACGCGGCCCAGATCAAGCAAAGCATGGGGGAGATCGACGGGGCCTTGGCGGAGCATCGTCGCGAGATCGACCCGCAACTGCGGCACTTTCTCAAGAATCGCAGCTATATGAAGGCCTTGGCCTTGTTGCAGCACGAGACGGACATCCCGAAGGGGCGTTGCGCAGGGCGAAAGGATTTTTCCTAGGATGGGCAAGGGCAAGAAGCGGATCTCGACGGAAGGCGGGAAGGATCTAGGCGCGAATCCGTTCGGTGCCTTGGATTTGGGCGGCTTGCCGAGCGGTCCTGCGGCGCCTCCGGCGCAGCCGAAACCGTCTCGCAAGGCGGAGAGGAAGGACCGAGGCCGTTTGGACGTGAAGCGGGAAAAGTCGGGCCGCGGCGGAAAAACGGTAACGGTGGTTTCCGGTTGGAAGGGAATCGCGGCCGAGGAAAAGACTGTATTGGCGAAAACCATACAGAAGCGTTGCGGCGTCGGTGGAGCCGTAAAGAACGGCAATATCGAGATCCAGGGCGACAAACGCGAAGAAACCCGGGCAGTCCTGGAGGACGCTGGGTTTCGCGTGGTATTTGCGGGAGGTTGAAGTTCGCTAGGCTCCGCTTTGGGTAGCGGCGCGGAAGGCTGACATGAGCTCGGTGGCTACGTCGGAGCGGTTGAGGGCGTAGAGGTGTACGCCGGGCAGGCCTGCTTCGATGAGGTCTTGAATTTGCTCGGTGGCCCAGCGAATGCCGATTTGGCGGACAAGGTCGGCGTTGTCGCCGGCGTCGTTGAGGTGCTTTTCGAGCTCGGCGGGCAGGCTCGCTCCGCACATGCTGGTGATGCGCTTGATCTGCTTGACGGAGAGCACCGGCATGATGCCCGGGATGACGGGGACGGCGATGTCGAGCTTGTCGGCTTCGTCGAGGAAGCGGTAGAGGTCGCCGTTGTCGAAGAAGAGTTGGGTGGTGATAAAGGAGGCTCCGGCGTCGACCTTGGTCTTGAGGTGTCGCAGGTCGGTGGCGAGGTCCGGGGCTTCGGGGTGCTTTTCCGGGTAGCCGGCTACACCGATGGAGATGTCGGGGTGGAGTTCCTTGATGAAGGCCACGAGATCGGTGGCGTAGGCGAAGCCGTCCTTGGCGACCACGAAGGAATCGCTGTCCTTGGGCGGGTCGCCGCGCAGGGCCATGATGTTGCGGTAGCCGGACTGGTAGAGGCCGTCGATGGTTTCGGCGAGTTCGTCGCGGCTGGCTCCCACGCAGGTGAGGTGGGGCATAATGTTGTACTCGTGGTCTTGGCGCAGGAGGTCGCAGGCTTTGGCCGAGCGGTCGCGGGTGCTGCCGCCCGCTCCGTAGGTCACGGATACGAAGTCCGGCTGATAGATGGCGAGGTCGTCGGCGGAGTCCATGAGCGCCTCGAGGGCTTCGTCCGTCTTGGGCGGGAAAAACTCGACCGAAAGGAGGGGCTTTTCGGCGGAAAAGAGTTGGCTGATGGGTGTCTGGCTCATGCGTTTCTGGAAAAGGGCTTTAAGATATCAACGTATCAGGATTTGTTGATATGTATGCTTTGTTGCGTGAATCAAGCTGAAATTTGAGGGGGTGGCGCGAAGGGGTTCTCAACCTACCGCCCTTGTTACACGGCGAGGTCGGCTTCGTTCTTGAGCTTGAGCTGTCCGCAGGCGGCGGCGATGTCGTGTCCCTTTTCGCGGCGGATGGTGACGGAGACGCCGCGGTTGCGTAGTCTATTATAGAAGACGTCTTGTCGGGTGATGGAGGGGCGTTTCCACTCGAGGCCGTCGACGGTGTTGTAGGGGATGAGGTTGACGTGGGCTTTGAGGTCGAGGGCGATCTTGATGAGGGCGTCGGCTTGCTCGAGGGTGTCGTTGATTTCCTCGATGAGGATGAACTCGAGGGTGATCATGCGGCCTTTGGTCTGGGCGTACTTCTGGATAGCGGGGAGGAGCTGCTCGAGGGGGTACTTGCGGTTGACCGGCATGATTTGGTCGCGGACTTCGTTGGTGGCTCCGTGCAGGGAGATGGCCAGGCGGAATTGCTCGCGCTCGTCGGCCAGCTCGAGGATGCGGGGGACGACGCCGGAGGTGGAGATGGTGATGCGGCGGGCGCCGAAGTTGAGTCCCCAGTCGGCGTTGAGGATGCGCAGGGCGGGCAGGAGGTTCTTGTAGTTGGCCATGGGTTCGCCCATGCCCATGACGACGATGTTGTCGAAGGAGGCGATCTCTTCGGAGGCTCGCTCGGTGGTGGCGTCTTCCATGTGGCAGACGTGGATAAGCTGG
Source organism: Pelagicoccus sp. SDUM812005 (assembly GCF_031127875.1). Lineage (GTDB taxonomy): Bacteria > Verrucomicrobiota > Verrucomicrobiia > Opitutales > Opitutaceae > Pelagicoccus. The sequence goes on from NZ_JARXIA010000001.1 coordinate 379,615, forward strand.
GAGACGATTTCTCCGACGGAGAGATCGCGTTTCCAGCCGGCCAGTCCGGACGCGCAGAACTTGCAGCCGTAGGCGCAGCCGACTTGGGTGGAGATGCAGATGGTTTTGCGGGAGTTTTCTTGTCCGACGCCGATTTGGGGGGCGCGGATGACCACGGTTTCGACCATGGAGTTGTCGCCCATTTGCAGGAGGAGCTTTTCGGTTTCGTCGGCGGATTCCTTGGCGAGCACGCGTTTGGAGGGGGCGATTTCGAAGGTCGCGGCCAGCTTTTCGCGCAGCGGCTTGGGCAGGTTGGTCATGGCGTCCCAGCTTCTGGCCCGTTTCTTGTAGAGCCATTCGAGGACTTGCTTGGCGCGGAATTTGGGTTCGCCGAGTTCTTGGAATCGGTCTTGCAGGCTGTCGAGCGACTCGCCGTAGATGGGTGGCTTTTCCGGAACGTACTTCATTTGAAAGGGGCGATGGTGAAGCGTGAACGGGGAAAGGGGAAGTCTGGGTTGCGGCTTTTATTGGGGAGCGGCGTCGCGGGGATCGGGATTTGGCGGGCTTCTGGTTTTCGGCTTGCGGATGGGGAACGGGGAATAAGTGTAGGCGGCGGTGAGCTTGATCCATCGCTACATTTTTAAAAACGTCTTCGCCTCCTGCCTCGCGTCGGTGGCGATGTTCGCGTTTCTGATCCTGACCATGAGCATGGTGAAGGACATGCTCAACTTGTTGGCGGAGGGGCAGTTGACCTTGAGCGCCTTCTTTCGCCTGACCTGGTTGCTTTTGCCGTTTGTATTCGTTTACGCGCTACCGATGGGCTTTATCACGGGGGCATTGCTGACGATGGGGCGTTTGTCGGCGGAGAACGAAATCACGTCGCTGCGGGCGGCGGGGGTGAGCGTGATCCGGCTTTCGAGTTCGGTTTTCCTGTTGGCGATTTTAGGCACGACGGCGTCCTTGGTGGTCAATTTCTACTATGGGCCGCTGGCGAAGACGCAGTACCGGCAGGAGCTCAAGAATACGATCCAGACCAACCCCTTGGGCTTTATTGTGGAGAAGACCTTTGTAAGGGACTTTTCGGATACGGTGATCTACGTGGGCGAGAAGGAGAACGAGATGCTGTACGACGTTTGGATCTGGAAGCTCAATGAGAAGAGCCAGGTGACGCTTTTCGCTCGGGCGGAGAAGGGGAGGTTCGCCTTTTTGGAGGGTAGCGCCGAGCTGCAGCTCGATACGGAGCAGACGATCGTGGAGTACCGCGACAAGGAGGATCCGGAGAGTTTTCGCACGAAGAAGTTTTATCCGCTCTCGATGGACCGCGTGCCGTTCATGTTCCCGATGGCGGAGATCATCGGCGAGGAAACGCTGGCTCGCAAGTTGACTTGGATGACCTTCGACGAGCTGCAGGCGGAGGTCGCTCGCTACAAGGAAATCGCCGCGACTTCCACCGGCGAGGTGCGGGAAGAGGCCCTCAAGAATCTCCTGAAGGCGAAGATGATTTTCCACAAGAATTTCGCTATGGGCTTCGCGGTGCTTTCCTTTGCGTGCATCGCGATTCCCCTGGGCCTGAAGACCTCGCGCAAGGAAACTTCGGCGAACCTAGGCTTAGGCGTTGGGATGGGCTTGCTCTACTACCTGGCTATGATCTCGATCGGCTGGCTAGACGGGAAGCCGGAATGGCGGCCGGAGCTGTTGTTCTGGATTCCGAACCTGGCCTACCAGGGAATTGGGGCGTGGCTCTTCATCCGGGCGGACCACGGTCGCAAGTCGAAGAAGTAGGGGCAGGCGGGTTGTTGTCCGGGAAGCGGATGCATGCCCGATCGGCGTTTTAGTGGGCGATCAGCAGGAGGATGATCCTGCCGTTGCCGGAGGAGGGACCGACCAGCACGGTGGGGCGGTCCTTGGAGGCGACTACGGTCGTGTTTACGAGGGTGTGGCCGCTGCGTTTCCACTGGGCGGAGATGCGGTACTTGCCGTCGCCGGCGGGGTCGACCTTGACGCTGACGTCGTGCTCGCCGCTGAGGCCGATGATGTTGGAACCGGGTACGGAAACGCGGGCCCGGCTGGAGCCTTGGTTCTTGAAGGTGTCGAAGGGGAGGACTTTCTTGAGATTGGTCTCGTATTGGTGGAGGGAGGAGTCGACGCCGCCGCCTTCGTTGGAGCCGAGGATGAGGGTGGCGCGGATGTTGATGCTGTCGGCGGCATGAGCGACGTTGGCAAGGCAGTTCGCCAAGATGGCGATTAGCGCGAAGGCGGCGAATTGGGGGGCGCGAAAGTTTTTCATGAGACTAAATCTGCTAGGTGTTTCTGGATGGTTTTTCTCGCGTTGAAAAGGCGGGACATGACGGTGCCGGTCTTGCACTTGAGCTTTTGGGCCATCTCTTCGTAGGTGAGTCCTTCGATCTCGCGGAGTTGAAGGGCGGTGCGGAGTTTTTCGGGGAGTTTGGAAAGGGCTTCGTCGATGCGGGCTTTGAGTTCTTTGCCTTCAATGTTACGGACTTGTTCGGGAGAGGCAATGGGAGATGCATCGCTGTTGGCTGCGAATTCGAGGTAGTCGGGCTCGGAGGCGGTCTCGCGGTTGTTGTTGCGTTTGCGGATGAGGTCGAGCGCGGTGAAGGTGGTGATGCGGTAGAGCCAGGAGGTGAAGACGGAGTCGCCTTTGAAGGTGGAGAGCTTTTTCCAAACCTTGATCCAGGTGAGCTGGGCTACGTCTTTAGCGTCCTCCTCGGACTTGGTCATACGGAGCGCTTGCCCGTAGACCTTGTCGTAGTGGAGGGTGACGAGCTGGTTGAAGGCCTGCTTGTCGCCTCCGAGCGCTCGGGATACGAGCGCGTCTGTTGTTTCATCGGATGCCACCTGAGAGCGAATATTCGTGGGAGTCTTGGTGCGTTTGGCGTATTTGCGAGTTTAGACGGGGAATCCGCTCAAATATTCAGCTGCAATGGAGCTCGATGGCGCGGAGGACTCCGGCGGTATGTTGGGCGATACGTTGCTCGAGAGGCGCGGAGCTGGCGGATTCCAAGGTATAATGGGCGTGCCTAGACTTTGAATACAGCAGGAAGGCTTCGGGCCAGTCGTCGCGGCCTTCGATGTCGAAATTTGCAGGACGGTCGATGAGGCCACCGTGGGCCGGACTGCCGTCAATAAGGGAGGAGCGCTCGAGGGGGCCGGCTTGCTCGACGGCTTCCAGGATCGCTCGGGCTTTGCTGGGATCGGAATCCGGAGAAATTGAATACATGTAGAAGCCGACGCTTTCCCAGTCTTCATGCAGGGCGAGGCTCAAATCGAACGGCGGCAGCGAGTCTATCAGATTTTTGACGGCTAGCGTTTCCTGGTTTTTCGGGTGACGGAAGTCGCGGTTGAGGTCCTGGCCGAGAGCGTTTTCGCGCGTTCGCAAGGCGAATCCGGTCGGGTTGATGAAAGGAAGGAGGACGAGTTCGAGGCGCTGGGGAAGGAGGTCGTTTTCAAGCATGCGGGCGATGGCGAGGGGCCCGGCGGGCTCGTCGCCGTGCACTCCGGAGGAGAGGTAGAGCCGGAAGGGAGATTCGCCTGCTCCGCGAGCGTTTCGCTGGAAGGCGAGGAGGGGATATCCAGATATTTCTGCTAAGGTTTGCTGGGCGAAACCAGCTTGTGTTGCAAGTTGGGCGAGCGATTCGCAAAAGCGTTCGGGATCGATCATCGGTTGGACGTAAAAAGGTATTGTTAAAGTTTTATTGAAGCTTTGACGAATTAGGCTTGGTTTATGCGGCAAATCGATCGGGTTTTAACCCTATCTTTTGCCTTATTTCTCTTGGCCTTGATTTATTGAGGCTGCGATTTCTCAACTCTCTATACCATGAAAATTTGTTGCTTAGGAGCTGGCTACGTTGGTGGCCCAACGATGGCTATGATCGCCTACAAGTGCCCGGATATCACGGTCACCGTAGCGGACATCAACGAAGCGCGCATTAACGCTTGGAATTCGGACGAGCTGCCCGTGTTCGAGCCTGGATTGGACGATGTCGTGAAAGCGGCTCGCGGGCGTAACCTCTTTTTCACTACGGACAAGATCGCGGCCATCAAGGAAGCGGACATCATTTTCGTAAGCGTGGGCACTCCCACGAAAACCTACGGCGCGGGAGCGGGCAAGGCGGCGGACTTGAAGTACATCGAGCTCTGTGCTCGCGACATCGCTGAATACTCGGAAGGCTCGAAGATCGTGGTCGAGAAATCGACTTTGCCGGTCCGTACCGCACAAGGTTTGAAGACGGTGCTGCAAGCCAACTCGCGTCCGGGATTGGAGTTCCAAGTTCTTTCGAATCCCGAGTTCCTCGCGGAAGGGACCGCGATCGAAGACCTCAGCAATCCGGACCGTGTCTTGATTGGCGGCGACGAAGATAGCGAAGCAGGTCTCAAGGCGATCCAGACCTTGGTCGAGGTTTACGCGAACTGGGTTGCTCGGGACCGCATTATCACCACCAACCTTTGGTCCTCCGAGTTGTCGAAGCTGGTTGCGAACGCCTTTCTGGCTCAGCGTATTTCCAGCATCAATTCGATATCCGCCCTGTGCGAGCGCACGGGGGCCAACGTGGACCAGGTTGCTTTCGCGATCGGCACGGATTCTCGAATCGGCCCGAAGTTTCTCAAGGCCTCCGTCGGCTTCGGCGGATCGTGCTTCCAGAAGGACATCCTGAACCTGGTCTACCTCTGCGAGCATTTCGGGCTTCCCGACGTAGCTGCCTATTGGGAGCAGGTGATCATCATGAACGATTGGCAGAAGAGCCGCTTCTCCCAGAAGATCGTTTCCACGCTTTTCAACACCGTGAACGGCAAGCGCATCGCCATGCTCGGCTTCGCTTTCAAGAAGGATACCAACGACACCCGCGAAACGGCGGCAATGTACGTGGGGCGCGACTTGCTCGACGAGCAGGCTGTGCTCGCCATCCATGACCCGAAGGTGTCGCCGGAGCAGATGTTCAAGGATTTGAAGGAGTCCAAGACGGATGCGGAAGGAAATCCGAACAAGCAGATCGTCATCTGCGAGAACCCCTACGAAGCGGCCAAGGGCGCCCATGGCCTCGCGATCATGACGGAGTGGGATTCCTTCAAGGAGCTGGATTTCAAGAAGATCTACGAAGGCATGTACAAGCCGGCGTTCGTCTTCGACGGCCGCAACATTCTCGATCACGAAAAGCTGCGCGAGATCGGCTTCGAGGTGTTCGCGATCGGCCGTTAGGCCTGAAATCGACTCCAATCTCTTTTCTTGGGCGGCCCGTATCTGTGATGCGGGCCGCTTTTTTTGTCGGAGATGGAGGACGCTACCTAGGTTAGGTTCTGGGGATGATCCCTCGGAAATCGTTAAAACACAGTTGTTTTGCGGGTGAAAACTCAGGTTTTGGGCTGTGCTTCCGATGAGCAGAAGCGAGCCTCCTCCATATTATCGAACCAGATTGATCATGCTGCTCAGCCTTCTCTTCCTCATCATCCTCGCGGTCATTGCTTACCAGAGCAAAAAGATCGTCTTACCTGCGGTCGTATTCGCGATCCTCAAGGCGGTTTCGTCCTGCTTCTACGTCCTCGCTGAATCTTCCGCTCTGGGCTACGACACGATCGCCTTGCTGGCGGGATCGCAGCTTTTGGCGAACGGGCTTCTCGGCGCTGGAATCGCTTACCTCGTAGTGAAGCGTTCCCAGGACTGGAAGTACTCTTTCGCGACCACGGTGCTCTCGGTTTTCACTTTCATGACGAGCGCTATCGATCCGATGATCGTAGCGTAGAAAAAAGGCCGCCTTCGCTGGGAAGACGGCCTTGATTCCTAAAATCTTATTCCGAGTCGGAGGTTTCGACTTTTTTGGCAGCTTTCTTAGCTGCCTTTTTCGTGGCCTTCTTGGCTCCCTTTTTCGCGGCTCGGGGCGGGAACTCGAACTTCGTTTGGCCGCTCTTCTGCAAGGTGAGGTAAGCGTCGAAGGGACGCTTGGTACGCTTGGACCAGAACTTGTCGAGCAGGTCGGTCTTTCCGTCGGTGAGCAGCTTCATCATCTGGTCGAGCGGAATTTCGCGGTCGAGGATTTTGCGGCTCACGCGGATCGGGGTCGTTTCCTTGTCGCCCTCCATGACGCGCACGACGTAGGCGGCTGGCGTCTCGAAGACGTCGCCTCCGGTCCGCGGGCACTTGGCCACGGGAGTCATGCTAGAAAAGTCGACCGAGCCGTTTTCGCCTTCGCCGTTGCCGAAGTCGAACTTGACGCGGTGGGTTTCGGGGTCGAGGTAGAGGTTGGCGCTGTAGGGCTTGCCGGACTTGGAGCGGAAGTTGTCGATCGGGCCGACCTTTCCTTTTTCCAGCAGCTCGCGGAGCTCTTCGACCTCCATCTTGCGGTTGCCGATGATCTTGTAGATGGCGAAGCGGGTATCCTTTTCGCCTTCTTCCGGTTTCACGTCGCCCTTGGTTTTGAAGGCGCGCATCGATTCGAAGAGGGGCTGGCCGTCGATGGGAGACTTGAGGTCGCTGGGCAGCAGGTCGTCGTCGTTCTCCTGGAAGTTCTTGATGCTGTCTACGATCTTTTCGGTCATGCCGATGATCTCTTTCACGAAGACATCGCGATCGAGTTCGCCGTCCTCGATCTTGTGCAGCTTGTATTCCCACTCGCCGGTCAGTTCCGGTTTGGTGAGGACTTCGGCATTGATGCAGGTGAGGAAATCGAGAAGGGTTTCCGCCTTGGGAGTGGGGCAGAGGGCGCGGTGGTCGCGCTCGATGTAGCGCTCGGCGATGAGGCGCTCGATGATCTGAGCTCGGGTCGCTGGCGTGCCGAGTCCGCCTTCCTTCATGGCGTCCGCGAGCTCGTCGTCCTCGACCAGCTTGCCGGCCCCTTCCATGGCGGAAAGCAGGGTCGCTTCCGTGTATCTGGGAGGTGGCTTGGTTTCTTCGGCGAGGGTTTCGAAGCTCTCGACTTGGGCTTTGGCGGGGTCGCCGTCTTGCTCTGAGAGGGCGGGAAGGGTGTCGTCGACGCCGGCGACAGTTACACTCTTGCCGTAGACTTCGAGCCAACCGGGGGAGACGAGGACCTTGCCTTCCGTCTTGAAGTTGTGCCCTTGGACTTCGCTGACGCGGGTGGTGATGGCGAATTCCGCGCTAGGGTAGAAAATGGATACGAAGCGACGGCTGATCATGTCGAAGATCTTGGCTTCGTCGTCGTTGAGCTTCTTGTGGGAGTCGGCAGTTGGGATGATCGCAAAGTGATCGGAAACCTGCTTGTTGTTGAAGACTCGCTTGTCGTTGGGGTTTACCCAATTTTTGGATACAGGTCGCGTCGCTATTTCGCCGAGGGAGGACTCGAGGTTTTGCAGCGTGTTGCGAACGGTTTCGGGATAATCTTCCGGTAGCGCTCGGGAATCGGTACGCGGATAGGTGATCATCTTGTGCTTTTCGTAGAGCGACTGGGCGAGCTGCAGGGTGCGGCGGGCCGAAAAGCCGAAGCGGTTGTTCGCCTCGCGTTGGAGAGTGGTCAAGTCGTAGAGGCGTTGGGCGGCCTGGCGGGACTTCTTCTTTTCTTCGGATACGAGGGCTAGCGGATTGCCTTCCAGGGCAGCAGCGATCTGCTTGGCTTCCGCTTCGTCCCAAATGCGGTCGATGCGGTTGTGTTCGTCGTCGCCCTTCTTGAAGTTCGGCTTCTGGTAGACGCCTTGGTAGGTGCCGTTGGTGATGCCGAAGTCGGCGACGATGCGCCAGTAGTCGCGGGGTTGGAAGGACTCGATGAGACGTTCGCGCTCGACCACGATGGCGAGAGTCGGGGTCTGCACGCGGCCTACGCCGGCTACGTTTCCGGCGCGGGAGCCGTAGAGTCGCTTGGTGACGCCTCGGGTACAGTTGATGCCGATGAGCCAATCCGCTTCGGAGCGGGACTGGGCGGCGTCGGCTAGGTTTTTCATCTCCTCGCCGTCGCGCAGTTCTTGGAAGGCCTTGCGGATGGCGGCGGGCGTCATGGACAGCATCCAGAGTCGCTTAACGGGGAGCTTGGACTTGGTCAGCTTATAGACGTAGGAAAAGATCAGTTCACCTTCGCGGCCCGCGTCACAGGCGTTGATGACCTGGTCGATGTCCTTGCGCTTCATCAGCTTCTTGATGGACTTGAACTTCGCCTCGGTCTTCTCGATCGGCTTGAGCTTGAAGGTTTCGGGGATGATGGGGAGGTTTGCCAGTCTCCAGAAGGCGTCGCGCTTGTCGTAGTCCTCCGGCATGCAGAGCTCGACGATGTGGCCGACGGCGGAGGTGATCACGTATTCGTCGCTTTCGAAGTACTCGTCGTGCTTGGCGAATTTTCCGCCGACTGCTTTGCAAAGGTCGCGAGCTACGCTCGGCTTTTCCGCGATGACAAGAGACTTCATTATATATAATGTACTGGCTAAAAAGTTGGTTGCCTGAGGTGGCTAGGAGAATTGTCTGCGCGCGATTCTGGGTCCCGCCGGCTCCGTTTGAGCGGTGGTGGGGAGCAAAGGTCGCTATTTTTCGGTCGATGAGGACAAATTCGGAGGCTTGCAAGTACAATTTTGGAAGGCGCTCGCCAGTCCGGCTTCAAATGGCGGGTCTTCGCGATTGGTCTTGGCGAGGGGGGAAGGGGTGTCTAAGCATGGGCGTTTTATGACTTTGGGGCGTCCTCAGATTAACGGAAATCGAACCTAGCGAATGAGTAGCAGCAATACGAAGCGAATGCTCAATCGGCTGGAGGAGTTCGCGGTCGAGGTGGTCAACGATCGCCGTCGCGGCAAACGAGCGGTCGCGTTTAAGATCTTGTTGAGGCTCCTTTCGTTTGTATTCGGCGGATTGGTACACCTGCGCTTTTTCCTCTACCGCAATCGTATCCTCAAGGACCAGCCCTTGGGCTGCCTGGTGGTCGTAGTGGGAAACCTCACCGTAGGGGGAACGGGCAAAACGCCGGTAGTGGAGAAGTTCGCTCGGTCGCTGCACAATCGCGGTCGCAAGGTGGCGATCCTCAGTCGCGGATACAAGAGCAAGGCGGTGAAGAAGGAATCGCTAAAGGAAAAGCTTTGGCGAACCTACGTGACCGGGGCGGAACCGCCGGCTCCCAAGATCGTAAGCGACGGCAAGCGGGTGCTGCTGGATTCCGAGTTGGCGGGCGACGAACCGTACATGTTGGCCAAGAATTTGCCGGGCGTGGTCGTGCTGGTGGACAAGGACCGGGTCAAGAGCGGTTCCTATGCGATCAAGAAGTTTGGCTGCGATACCTTGATTTTGGACGATGGCATGCAGTACCTCCCTTTGAAGGGGAGGCTCAATCTGCTGCTGGTGGACAAGAGCAACCCGTTTGGAAACCGCAAGTTGTTGCCGCGAGGGATCTTGCGCGAGCCGGTGCGGCACCTGAAGCGCGCCTCCTACGTCTTTTTGACGAAGTCGGATGGACGGCCCGATCCAGAGCTGGAGGCCTTGATCCAGAAGCACAATCCCGGGGTGGACATCATCGAGTGCGCCCACCGTCCGCAGTACTTGCAGGAGGTGAATGGAACGCAGCGGCTGGAGCTGTCGGACTTGAAGAACCGTCGCATCGGGGCGTTCAGTGGAATCGCGGTTCCGCAGAGCTTCGAAGGGTTCTTGCGCAACCTAGGAGCGAACCTTCTCTACACGCGGCGTTTCATGGATCACCATCGCTTCGACGCCAACGAGCTATTGGAGATAGTGGACGAAGCGAAGGCGGCGGGACTCGAATATATCGTGACGACGGAGAAGGACGCGGTCCGCATCCCGGATACGATTTCCTTCTCGATCCCGCTCTACTACTTGAGGCTGGAAATCGACATCATGCGAGGCGCAGACGACTTCGACGAAGCGGTGTCTCGGGTTTGTTTTACCGAAAAGGTGGAGCGTAAACTAACTGTCTAGCTGGCCCGCTTTCCACCTAAAGCGTTGCAACCCGGCGGGAAATGCATTCGTAGAGTAGGCATGATCGATCCACGCCTTTCGCAATTGGCCAAAAACCTGACGCGCTATTCAACCAACCTGAAGGAAGGGGAGCGGGTGCTCATCGACGCGTTCGACGTGCCGGACGAGATCATCGTCGAGCTCATCCGTTCGGCTCGCGAGATAGGAGCCATCCCGTATGTGAATCTCAACCACGCCCGCGTGAACCGCGAGCTCTCCATGGAGACGACGGAGGAATCGCTGCGTATCCAAAGCGCCATCGAGTTGCAGCGCATGAAGAACATGGACGCTTACATCGCGCTCCGTGGGTCGAACAATATTTTCGAGGCTTCCGACGTGCCCAGCGAGCAAGCTCAGCTCGTTTCCCAGGTTATGAAGCCGGTGCTCGATTGGCGGGTTAACAAAACGAAGTGGTGCGTCTTGCGCTGGCCGACTTCCGCGATGGCCCAGCAGGCGATGATGAGCTCGGAAGCGTTCGAGGATTTCTTCTTCAAGGTCTGCAACCTCGACTACTCGCGCATGAAGAAAGGCAGCGACGCTCTGGCTGCCTTGATGCAGAAGACGGACCGCGTTCACCTTAAAGGTCCCGGCACTGATTTGAAGTTCTCCATCAAGGGCATCGGAGCGGTGGCTTGTGTGGGAACGCACAACATCCCGGATGGCGAGGTGTTCTCCTGTCCGGTGATCGATAGCGTGGAGGGAGTGCTCCAGTACAATGCTCCGACGGTTTACCAAGGCGTATCCTTCGATGACATACGACTTGAGTTCAAGAAAGGACGCATCGTCGAGGCGACCGCCAACAACACGAAGCGTCTCAACGAGATCCTCGATTCCGACAAGGGCGCTCGCTACATCGGCGAGTTCGCGATCGGATTCAACCCCTACATCAAGGAGCCGATGCGCGACATCCTCTTCGACGAGAAGATCGCAGGTTCCTTCCACTTCACGCCCGGTCAGGCTTACGAAGATGCGAACAACGGGAACAAGTCGCAGGTGCATTGGGATATGGTTTGTATCCAAAGACCGGATTACGGGGGCGGCGAAATCTGGTTCGACGACGTTTTGATTCGCCAGGATGGCTTGTTCGTGACGGACGAGCTGCTGTCGCTCAATCCGAACAACTTGGTTTCCAAGTAGTATGAGCGAAAGCCTGCCCGATCTGGAACAGTTTATTCGACGTATCCCGAAAACGGAGACGCACTTGCATGTGGAAGGGGCTCTGCCGTACGAGCTCCTGCACGAACTCGACGGGGAACGCTTTCCTCCTATTCCCGAGTTTCGCAAGCCCGGCTACCGGTATCCGAGCTTCGTGGATTTCGAGAACCTGCTGATCGATCACGCCGTGGTTTGGTTCAACTCGGCGGAAAGGTACCACCTCGCTTGCAAGCGCATGTTCGAAAAGATGGTGTCCCTGAATATCAAATACGTGGAGACCAGCTTTCACCTGCATATGATCGAGTTCATTGGGGTGGATGGGCCGGAGATCATCTCCGCTATCAAGTCGGCTGCTCCCGCCGGCCTGGAGGTCAGGGTGATCGGCGGCATGGTGCGCAATGGGTATACGGATGTGATGCGGCCGATTTTGGATAAGCTGCACGAATGGGACGAACTCGACGGGATCGACTTGCATGGGCAGGAGTGGCTGGCCTTGGAGGATTGGGCGCCGCCCATATGGAAGCGATGCCGCGACGCCGGTAAGATCATCAAATGCCATGCAGGCGAGTTTGGCGGTCCGGACAAGGTCTACGAAGCGCTCGACCGGCTCGGCTCGCGTCGCATCCAACACGGAGTGCGTTCCGTGGAGGATAAGTCGCTCGTCAAGCGTTTGGCTGACGAAGGCGCGGTCCTCGACGTTTGTCCTTTGAGCAACGAGAAGCTAGGGGTTTTCCGTTCCTTGGAAGAGCACTCGCTGCGGGAACTGGTGGATGCGGGAATCACTTGTACGATCAGCACCGACGATCCGCTCTGCTTTGCCAACGACATCCTCGACGAATATCGAGCCTTGGCCCAGCGTTTGGGATTCAGCAAGAAGGAGCTAGGTCAATTTGCAAAGAACGGGTTTGAGCATTCTCAACTCGACGCGTCCTTGAAACGCGAATACGCCGCCCAAATTGATGCGGCCTTAATCTAATGAGCGAAACTATCAGCTGGGAAGTTCCCGAGGGCGTCTACAAGGCGCGTGTCGATAAGATGTTGTCGGAAGCTTTTCCGGACCATAGCCGCTCGGATTTTCAAAGAGCCTTCGAGGCGGGCTTGGTTCTCGTCGATGGCAAGCCGATCGAGAAGAAGACGAAATTGTCTGAAGGCGATGTGGTCGAGTTTTCCATGCCTCGGGTCGAGAAGCTCGACATGAGTCCGATCGACATGGATCTGGATATCGTCTTCGAGGACGAGCACATGGTGGTGGTCAACAAGCCGGCAGGGCTGGTGGTGCATCCTGGAGCGGGACCGGCTGAGCCGACCCTTGCCCACGGTTTGCTGCACCACTGCGCCGGACAGCTCAGCGGTATCGGAGGCGTCGAGCGCCCGGGAATCGTGCACCGGCTGGACCGGGAAACCTCGGGGTTGATCATGGCGGCGAAGACCGACGTGGCGCACCGCGCCTTGAGCGAACTGTTTCAGTCGCGCTCCTTGATCAAGGAGTATCTGGCCCTCGCTTGCGGCGTGCCGGAGCTGATGGGCGGCACGGTGGAGCGTCCCATCGAGCGCAATCCTAACCAGCGTCACAAGATGCGGGTCGGTTTCGAGGGGCGCGGACGCGCTCGCGAGGCGAAGACGGATTGGACCTTGGTGAAGGCTTTCGAGGACAAGGGCTATTGCCTGCTGCGGTGCCGGATCCACACCGGCCGCACGCATCAGATTCGCGTCCATTTGAAGAGCATCCGCCATATCATTTTAGGAGACACCGTTTACGGCTATAAACCTTTGCCCAAGCTGAAGCAGCAGCCGGAGCGGGTGATGCTGCACAGCTGTTACCTGAAATTTGTGCATCCCTTGACCCAGGCTGAAATGGAGCTGGAGGCCAAGCTGCCGGCGGATTTCCAGTCGTTTCTGTAGGGGCGAGTCAATTTCGCTTCATGCTTGCAGGCGTCGCCTCGGATCCCAGAATCCCGGCCCTATGTCTCAAGCAGAATGGCAAGCCGTCAACGAGTACCACGATATCCTCTACCATAAGTGGAACGGTATCGCGAAGATCACGATCAACCGGCCGGAGAAGCGTAACGCCTTTCGTCCGCAGACGGTAAGCGAGATGTTTCACGCGTTTTGCGACGCTCGCGAGGACCAGTCGATCGGCGTGATCCTGCTCACGGGAGCGGGGCCGCACACCGACGGTAAGTACGCCTTCTGCTCGGGCGGAGACCAGAGTGTGCGCGGGCATGCGGGCTATGTGGGAGATGACGGCGTGCCGCGTCTCAACGTGCTCGACCTGCAAAAGATGATCCGTTCCATCCCGAAGGTTGTGATCTCCTTGGTCGCTGGTTACGCGATCGGCGGCGGACACGTTTTGCACGTGATCTGCGACATGACGATCGCAGCCGACAACGCGATTTTTGGACAGACCGGGCCGCGAGTCGGCAGTTTCGACGGTGGCTTCGGGGCGAGCTTCCTTGCTCGCATGGTCGGCCAGAAAAAGGCCCGCGAGATTTGGTATACGTGTCGCCAATACAATGCCCAGGAGGCTTTGGACATGGGCTTGGTCAACGCGGTCGTTCCGGTCGAGCAACTCGAGGAGGAAGGGGTGAAGTGGGCGCAGGAAGTCTTGCAGCACAGCCCGACGGCTATCCGTTGCCTGAAGTCCGCCTTCAATGCGGACCTCGACGGCCAAGCCGGCATCCAGGAGCTGGCGGGGAACGCGACCTACCTTTATTATATGACCGAAGAAGGGACGGAAGGAAAACGCTCCTTCCTGGAGAAGCGTAAGCCAGACTTCTCGAAGTATCCTTGGATGCCGTAAGGGCATTGGATCGAATGGCGGCTTGGCAGAAGTCGCCGCAGCTTTTGAATTTTGATAAGATGAGCGCAGAGAATTTCATAGACCGCGAGCTCGCGGAACAAATCCACAGCAAGGTCGGTACGCCGTGTTACGTGTACAGCGAAGCAGCGTTGCGCGATAGCGCGGCCAAGGTGTTGGCCTTTCCGAACGCCTACGGCTTGACGGCCCGCTACGCCATGAAGGCGAGCCCGAACTCCAACATCCTGCGCCTGTTCGCGTCGATGGGATTGCATTTCGATGCGAGCTCTGGATACGAGGTGCGTCGGGCCATTGCCGCTGGCATCGAGCCGCAGCGGATCTCCTTGAGTACCCAGGAGCTGCCCGAGGATTTCGATAGCCTGGTAGAGTCTGGGATATCGGTGAATGTTTGCTCGCTCAGCCAGCTCAAGCGCTTTGGCGCGGCTCTTCCGGGTGGAAAAGTCGGTTTGCGCTTCAATCCAGGTCTCGGCTCCGGCGGTACGCAACGTACCAACGTGGGTGGTCCTGCGTCGTCTTTTGGCATCTGGCACGAGCAGCTGGAGGAAGTGAAGGCTTTGGTCGAACGGTACGAGCTGGATGTATTCAGAATCCACTCGCACATCGGCAGCGGCAGCGATCCTGAGGTTTGGATTCGGGTCGTAAGCATGAACTTGGACCTAGTGGACCAGTTTCCTTCGGTAACCAACCTCAACTTAGGCGGCGGCTACAAGGTCGGCCGCGTCGAGGGAGAGAAGACCACGGACCTGCAGGTCATCGGGCAGAAGATGAAGGTCGAGTTTGAGGAGTTTGCAGCTCGCACGGGTCGAAAGATCCACCTCGAAGTAGAGCCTGGCACGTACTTGGTCGCGAATAGCACTGCGATCCTTTCGCGCGTTCAGGACGAGACGTCGACGGGAGAATCTGGATACAAGTTCCTAAAGCTGGACACAGGCATGACCGACAACACTCGACCCTCCATGTACGGGGCCCAGCATCCGATGTGGGTGTTGCCGGCGGACGACTCCGAGCGGGGCGAGGAGGATTACATCGTGGTCGGCCATTGCTGCGAGTCGGGGGATATCTTGACTCCGGCTCCGGGTGATCCGGAGGCCTTGAGCCCGCGCCGTTTGACGGAAGCCAAGCTCGGCGACTATTTCGTAGTGGGAGGAGCGGGCGCGTACTGCTCTTCGATGGCGTCGAAGAATTACAACAGCTTTCCCGAGTCCGCCGAGGTGCTGGTGCGTGAGGGCGGTCGCGTCGCGGTTATTCGCGAGCGTCAACCTTTGGAGCAGGTCTGGGCCAACGAGGTCGCCGTATTGTAGAGCGACGGCAATTGCCCCGCTTCCCGTTTTATGGATTTGCCGATTCTGGAGATCGAATCCGAGTTTTGTAGGAAACTTTCGGATACGAATCGCTTGGTGCTAGAAGCGCCGACGGGGTCGGGCAAGTCCACGCAAACCCCGCAGTTCTTGTTGCGGGGCGGCTTTCTGGAGGGTGGCGAGGCGATCGTGCTGCAGCCGCGTCGCATCGCGGCGCGCATGCTGGCGAAGCGGGTCGCTTGGGAACTGAACGAACCCTTAGGGCGAACGATCGGTTACCAGGTGAGGCACGACCGCGTGGCCTCCCGCGATACGAAAGTACACTTCATTACGGAGGGGATCCTACTGCGTCGCATGATCGCGGATCCGGACTTGAAGGGCGTTTCCTGCATCGTCTTCGACGAGTTCCATGAGCGCAGCATGCATGCGGACTTGACGCTGGCTCGGGCCTTGATGCTGCAGCGCAGCAAGCGTCCGGACTTGAAGCTGATCATCATGTCGGCGACTCTGGACGCCTCCGAACTGGAGGCGTATCTGGGACCCTGCGAGGTTCTCAAGAGCGAAGGCCGAACTTTTCCAGTAGCGATCGACTACTTGGAGAACCGATTGGCGAACAGCGATTTGCCTATCTGGGAGTTGGCGGCGAAGGCGACGGTGGAGGCTCTGGCTCAGCAGCGCGAGGGACATGCTCTGGTCTTTATGCCGGGCGCCTTCGAGATCGGAAAGACGATCGCGGCACTGGGAAGTCGTTTGTCAGCTCGCGAGTTCGAGTTGCTCCCGCTGCATAGCGAACTGAGCGCTCAGGACCAGGATAAAGCTCTGGAGGGTGGCGACCGTCGGAAGGTGATCGTGGCCACGAACGTGGCGGAGACGTCTTTGACCATCGATAACGTGAGGTTGGTGGTGGACAGCGGCCAGGCTCGGGTGGCGCGCTACGATCCGGTGCGTGGCATCAACACGCTTTGGATCGAGAAGATCAGCGACGCTTCGGCGAAGCAGCGCGCGGGGCGCGCGGGGCGTACGGCTGCGGGGCGGGCGATCAGGCTTTGGAGCGAGCGAGACCACGCGGGGCGGGCTCGTTTCGAGGAACCCGAGGTGCGTCGCGTAGACCTTTCGGAGATGCTTTTGTCGCTCTTGGCGACCGGTATCGAGAATGTGGATGCGTTCGAATGGTTCGAGCGTCCGAACGAGGAGCGGTTGCGGGATGCGGTTCAGCTCTTGCATGGATTGGAGGCTATCGATGCGGAGGGTCGCTTGACGCGACGCGGCAGGAAAATGAGCGGCTTTCCGTTGCACCCGCGTTACGCGTCGATGCTTTTGGCGGCCCAGGATTTTGGCTGCGTCGATGAGATCGCTCTCGCGGCGGCCTTGGCTCAGTCGCGCAGCATTTTGCTGAGAAAGGTGGACAAGTCGGTGGAAGCTCGCCGCGAGGCCCTTTGGGGCGATGCGAGCAGAAGCGATATCATCGCTCAGATGGCGGCTTGGGAAGCTGCGTTGCAGGAGCGGTTCGACATGCGCTTCTGCCAGGAGATCGGCGTGCACGCCCAGAGTTCGAGGCAGGTGCTCAAGATCGCGAATCAGCTTTCTCAATACGCGGAAGCGAGTGGCTTGATGGAGCAGTCGGCGGCGAGTCCCGGCAATTTGTCTAAGGACGAGGCGGTGCGGAAGTGCCTGTTGTTCGGTTTTCCCGATCGCGTTTGCCGTCGCTTGGATCGAGGTACCCTGCGTTGCACGATGGTGGGAAATCGCCGAGGGGATCTGGCTCGGGAGAGCAGGGTGGGCGATGCGGAGCTCTTCGTGGCTTGCGAGGTCAACGAAATCGGTCGCCAAGGCGGACAGGTGAATACGGTCTTTAACCTTTGTTCCGCGATTGAGGTTTCTTGGTTGGAGGAACTGTTTCCCGATCTGTTTTGCGATGTCGTCGAGACGGCCTTCGATGAAAGGCAGAAGCGGGTCGTGGAGCGGCGAGTGGTTCGCTTTCAGGATTTGGAGATCGCTGCCAAGGAAAGCTTCGAGCCGGATCCGGACAAAGCCGCGGAAGCATTCGCTCGCTTGATTCGCGACGGCAAGGCGAAGTTGGCGAAGTGGGACGACGAGGTTGAGCATTTCATCCGCAAGGTGAATTTTATTGCGTCCACGTTTTCTGAATACGGATTCGATCCCATTGAGGAGGATGCTCGCGAACTGATTTTGGAGCAGTGCTGCCAGGGAGTGAAAAGCGTCAAGGATTTGAAGCGAAAGGAAGTGCTGCCGGTTTTGCGGGAATGGGTAGGTCCGGAAACGCTGGCCATGGTGGAGAGGGAGTTGGAGGAGAAGATCAAGCTGTCCAACGGGAAGCCCGCTCGCCTGCGGGTCGATGCGGAGGGGCAGTTGACCTTGTCGGCCAAGATCCAGTGCTTGTATGACATTCCGGATACGCCGCTGTTTTGCCAAGGGCGGGCGAAGCCGCGAGTGGAGCTGCTTGCTCCGAATATGCGGCCCATCCAGATGACTAACGATCTGGCGGCGTTTTGGACGGGTTCCTACGAGGGGATCAAGAAGGAGCTCAAAGGGCGTTATCCTAAGCACGAGTGGCGCTAGGCGGTAGGGTGCGGAGCTCATGGCGTTTTGAGCGGTTTGCTCGATGGTTTTTCTTGATCGGGTTTGCTAGAATAAAGCATGTCAATCCGTCCCGTAACCACTAGCTCCTCCACAATCTTCGAAAAGGCTCGAGAGGGAATGGGCCGCAGCGTGCGCAAGCACAACAAGGCCGCGGAGGAGGTTGCTCGTGGAGACTTCGGGCCGAACCCGATTGTGGAGATGGCCAATGCGGAGGCTATGTACGGCGCCAACGCTCGCGTGATCCAGGCCCATCATGAGATGTTGGGCACGCTTTTGGATTCGCGTGGGTGAGCTCGCTCCGCTTGTTAAAACGAGGTTAATGATGCGCTAGGGAGTATCCCCGGCGCTTCGAATCTCTCGCTCCGGTAAACAAAGCACGAATTTTGCCGAGTTAGAAGGTGACCGATTCCACCTTTTCACTAGCTCATGAATTTGTTGCTGCTTGCCAGTCTACCGGGGGGCCACCCTAGCGACGCCATCACTGATGTGTTGGGGATTGTTGCTGTCTGCGCCTTTTTCGGGATCGCCTGCTACATCGCGATGCAGGTGTTCAAGGACGGTTCGGCTAAGAGCGTGCCGGCTTCGAGTTCGCTGAACGACTATTATAGCGAGGAGGCGGAGCAGAAGAAAAAGAAGGAGGAGCCGAAGAAGGAGGTCAACGAGCTCGAGGAGCTGGAGAAGCATTGCGAAAAGTTTTATCACGAGGTGATCGACGGAGCCCAGAGCAGGTTGGAGGAGTTTTCCCAGGTCGCCTCGGATACCTTTAACCAGGTGGCGGATGGCTATGCTTCGAATTCCTTCGGGCACGAAGGGGAGACGCATGCGGTTCGCAGCAAGAAGTTTTTGACGGTCTGCGAGCGTCAGTGGGGCGCTTTGCGGAGCGATATCGGCTACGTTTCGTACATGGATATCCAGGAGCATCTCCGCCATATCTTGACGAACCATCGAATGCTGGTGGGGCAGAAGCATGCTAACGCCGAGACGGTGGACTTGAGTCCGGAGTTGTTGAGGTCCCAAGAGTTGGTGGCTTTGATGCGGGTGGTTCCCAAGGACAAGGTTCGCGCCTTGCAGGAGCAGTTGCTCAAGGCGGTGGACGGGTTTCGAAACTTTTACCAGGAAGAGTGCAAGGTCTGGATCAACGAGCAAATCGTAAAGCTGCAGTCGGAGATGCGTCCGCGCAAGAATCGGCGCGTCCAAATAACGGATACGGAGTATTACAAGAAGTTCAAGCAGCTGAGGGTGCGGCTGGAAGTGGCGGCTCGCTTATCGGATGCGATCACGGAGAACATTCAGCAGGTGAGCGAAAACAGCTTGGCGTTGAGCCAGTTGATTCATGTCGGTACGGTGCTGCGAATTCTGGCGTGCCTTCCGGAGTGGTTCCAGGAGCTGGATCTCGTGGCCCATAGCGAGGTTGCCTAGCGGGTGGCTTCGTTTGTCCCCGGTCCGAACCTGAGTCGGATTGTGGCCAGGATGAGTACGGCGAGGGCGAGGGCGACGAAGTAGGTCGGACCCCAGGTGAATGCGGTTTGGAAAAGGGCTCCGCTTTTTTCGGTTTCGGGAAGGGCTGCGATATCGGGATTGTCCCGCAGACTCGCGATAGTAGTGGCGTAAATGTATCCGATCGCTCCATACGCAAGGTTGAAGGAGAGGCCTTTGAAGCTGAGCACGGTTGCCCGATGGCGGGAGTCGGTGATTTGGTTTAGGTAATGGCTGACGAAGAATCCGTTGAGGAAGATGCCGCTGTACACGAGGGCCATGGGCAAGGCGCCCCAGAAGGGGATGAAGCGCGACATGAGCCAGAGTCCGGTGCCGATGGAAAGGCAGAGGACGAGGTAGTTGAAGGTCTTGCTTCTGTTTTCCGCCATGGCTTTGCCAAGCTTGGGCATCACGGTTCCGAGCAATGCCAGGGCGGCGCCGATGAAGCCGAAGCTGAATTCAGGCAGGTCGATTTGGCGGTAGTATTCGCTATTTAGGGTGAGGACCATGCGGACGATGTGGTCGAAGAGCATGCCGGCGCAGATAACGACGAGGGCGAGGGGCGTTTTCAGGATCCAGGAGCCGGCTTGCAGGGTGTTGGCGAAGGATTTCCTGACGGTTGCCCAGGAGTTGCCGAGCGGTTCCGTTCCGCTGGTTTCCCGCATGCCGATGGTGGTCAGGACTGCGAGCAGGCCGAGGGCCAGGGTGCCGAAGAGGGGGAGTCGCATGGCGGTCGACTTGGCGAGTTGCCAGTCGAGTCCGAGGAGTTCGATGCCGGCGTTGAGCTTGTCGACGTCGTAGAGGATGGCGCCGAGGCTCATGGCTACGATGAAGGCCATGGATTGGAGGCGCATTTGGCGTTCGAGAACCTTGCCCCATTGGCTTTCCAGTCCGTGTTCCTTGAGCGAGTCGTAGGCGAGGGCTTCGTCGGCGCCGCTGGCAGCGGCTTCGGCGGCCCCGCTGAGGA
Organism: Pelagicoccus sp. SDUM812005; assembly: GCF_031127875.1. Lineage (GTDB taxonomy): Bacteria > Verrucomicrobiota > Verrucomicrobiia > Opitutales > Opitutaceae > Pelagicoccus. The sequence continues at coordinate 399,822 of NZ_JARXIA010000001.1, forward strand.
TGCGGTTGGCGAGAAAGAGGTAGAAGACGACTTGCGTATTGCCGATGGGAGCGAAGGCTATCAGCAGCATTTCGGCGACCATGATGACGGCGGAGAGGACGACGAGGTTGCGACGCCCGATGGTGTCGGCGAGAGCCCCGGAGGGAACCTCGAGCAAGACGATAGTGAGGGCCCAGACTGCGTTGAGGATGGCGAACTGTTCCAGCGTCAGTCCGAAATCGAGAAAGAGGATGGTGAAGACCGGGTAGTAGAAGCGGGCGTTGAAGAGGATGCGAAAAGCGATGAAGCGTTTCACGTTGCCCAAGGAAAGGGGATCTAGGTTCGGTTGGTCGGACACGGCGGGAGGAGGAGTGGACGGTGCAAGGCTACCCTACGTTGGGGAATCGGCCTTGATTGTTTGGGAACGCAAAAAAGACCGCTCTCGGGATAAGAGCGGCCTTTTTGAAAATCAAGGTTTGGGACAGCTGAGCTATTCTTTATGCGACCAACGAGCGGGCGATCGTCCACAATGAGTCTACCACGTATATCCAGATGAAGATCGCGGAGATCATGAGGGAAATGATGCCAAACATGTTGAATCTCATGTTTGGATTAGAACCCATCTGGCTTGTTAAATAAAGTGTAAATTCACAATCGCTTTACAGATGGGGGAATGGAGTAGAGGGCGGTCGCCTAAACGCTTTGGAGGATCTCCTCTAGGGCCTCGGGGGAAAGGCCGAGGTTCTCCTGGCAGAAGTCGACGAGATCCTGCGTGAGCGGGGCTATGTAGGTTTCGGAACCGGTCTCGATGTCGAAGACCATGCGGTAGGCGTGCAGGGCGTGGCGGTTGATGGGCAGGACCTGGGCCATCTTCTCGGTCCATCCGTCCTCGATGAAATCGAGGAAGAGTCCTTCGTCGGGTCCGTAGAGCTTGTCGCCGGCGATGGCGTGGCCGATGTGCAGGGCGTGGGCGCGGATCTGGTGCTTGCGGCCGGTGATGGGGTCGACCTTTGCGAGCGTGTAGCGGCCGTTGCTGTGGAGCGGGGTGTACTTGGTTTGGGCCTCCTGGCGTTTGCCGTCGCGGCGAACGCAGTTCTTGGCTCGCACGATGCTTTGCGTGTCCGGGCCGAGCGGGGCGTCGACGAGGGTTTCCTCGGCTAGTTCGCCTTCGAGGATAGCGATGTAGGTCTTCTCCACCTTCCGCTGCTCGAGGGCCATCTGGAGGTGTCGCGCCTTGAGGCGATGCTTGGCGAATAGCACGATGCCGCTGGTTTCGCGGTCGAGCCGGGAAACCAGGTGGGAGCGCTCGGACTGGAGGTATTCGCGACAAGCGCCGGCCAGTGAGGACCAGGGGCCGTTTTTGGAAGGATGGCAGACGAGCAAGGCCGGTTTGTTGACCAGGACGACGTGGTCGTCGTTTTGCAGGATCCAATCCTCGAGTTCTTCAGGCGTTACGAGCCATCCCCATTCAGTTGCGGGCATATCTATATCAGTTGTTTGGATTGGGGCGGAAGCGCCGAATCACCCTGCCGGCCACGCGGGTTCGCAGCGCGAGCGGAAGCAGGTAGGAAAAGAGGGAAGCGGCTTTGTTGAGCGCTCCGGTGACGGTGAAGCGCTGGCGCCGGTAGAGGGCGTCGAGGGCCATGCGGGAGACTTCTTCCGGCTGGTGGGAATAGCCGGCCGGAACGACGCGCTTGGAGAAGCCGGCTCGCTGGAAGAACTCGGTTTTGGTGGGGCCCGGACAGACGGCGATGGCGTGGACGGAGCTGCCTTTAAGCTCCTCGCCGAGGGCGAGGGTCCAGTTCAGGACGAAGGCCTTGCTGGCTCCGTAGGTCGCGAGGTACGGGGTAGGCTGGAAGGCGGAGGTAGATGCGATGTTCATGACGGCGCCGCCGCGTTCCTTTAGGAGCGGGAGTAGCCGGAGGGTCAGTTCGACCAGGGCGCACACGTTCACTTCGAGAAGTTCCAGGTGTTCGGCGGGAGGGTGCTGGACGACGTCGCCGTAGATGCCGAAACCGGCGTTGTTGACGAGGAGGATTGGCCCTTTTTGCGGGGACTCACTTATGCGGCGTACCAGCTCGTCTAATACAGTGCTTCGCGCGGCTCGATCGGCGAGGTCGCACTCAAGGTGGACCCGCTTCGGGTCGTTGGAAAAAGATGCCGGAATTCGCCGAGAAAGATTGAAAAGCGAGGCGTCCGGTTCTAGCTTCGAAACTGACTCGATGATTGAATTTCCAATCCCAGAAGAACCTCCCGTTATTATGGCTAGGTCGTATTTAGAGCCCATACGTATTGCTCTGAATTGCTGGGACTTTCCGTCGAAAAACTAATAACCAAAGGAGTATCATGTACACTGAGAACAACCACGACCTAATTATCACCGGTATCCACATGGATCTGACTGAGTCAATCAAGCAGAGCGTCACGGATAAGGTGGAGCGACTCTTCAGGCATGAGGAGCGCATCATTCGGGTCAAGGTTGAACTAGAATGCGTCTACGGTAAGGGCGGCAGCGAGCACGAGTTTATCGCGAAAGGGCATATTGAGATCAATGGCCCGTCGATGAACGTTTCCGTGGCCGATCCTGATTGCTACAAGGCAGTTGACCTGCTTGTCGACAAGCTCGACCGAATGTTGCGTCGCCGTTCTCGTCTGCAGCGAGTGAAGCGCAAGGACACGCACGAAGTGGATATCCCGGCTAGCTTGCCGAAAGTCTAAGCTTCTCACGCAAACAACACGAATTTTAAGGAGGCCGCCCGGTGAAAATCGGGCGGTTTATTTTTTTTGAAAAAAGTCCTTGTCAGGACGCGTTAAAGCTACTTTCTTCTCGACCCTAATCGCTACTACGGCGGTTAACCACTGAAGCGGGGTTAGCTCAATTGGATAGAGCACCTGACTACGAATCAGGAGGTTAGGGGTTCGACTCCCTTACTCCGTGCCACTTCAGACGGCGGCTTACCGAAAGGTAAGTCGCCGTTGTTGTATCCAGATAGTGGGTTCGCCTTTGCCGCCTCGGGAAGAGGAAGGAGGCGTTGGTTTGAGGGCGCTAGCGTTCGCCGCTGGTGGCCGCGAGCGCTGGTCGATGGGGAGCTAGTAGTCTAGCTCCTTGCGGAGCTTGAGCCAGAAGTTCACGAGGTAGTTGATGCGTGCGGGACAATTGCCGAGGGGGCGTTCCAGGTCCCAGAGCGGGATCCAGGCGCAGTGTTCGATCCCTTCGTCCCGCTGGGGCGAAAAGCTGGCGTCGGAGCCGCTGTAGCGCAGGAGGAACCAGCGGGTTTCCTTGAGCGACTTGGTCTTGGCGAACTTCGAGAGGTGCACGGTCTGTATCAGCTCCGTCAATACTCGTAGCTTTTCCGCCTTTAGCCCCGTTTCCTCGCAGGTTTCCTGCAGGGCGGTTTTGGCGGCGGATCGCCCGCGGTCGATGAGTCCCTTGGGCAGGTCCCATTTTCCGTCTTTGAAGATGAAGAGGATGCGGTCGTTCTTGTCGATGGTGAGGCTTCCTGCCGCCTCGACGGTGGGGAGTTTATGCATCGTAGAGAGCTTGCAGGGTTTCGAGCAGCTTGAACTGGCGGTAGTTCAGGTTGTTGAATTGGACGCCTTCGATGGTCTTGCTGTAGCGGGTGCGAGTTTTCTTTTTGGCGAGGGGCCTGAACTTCTTCCACTCGTCGTGCTGGATGGTGGTGAGCACGTAGAGCATAGCCTTGAGGCGGGCCTCGAGTTTGTTGTTGGAGCCGATCACCACCCAGGGGCTCTTGACGGAGGAGGTTTGCTGAAACATCTGCTCTTTGTATTTGGTGAGCACGTCCCAGTATTCGCGGACCTTTTCGTCGTTCTTGGAGTATTTCCAGTACTTAAGCGGGTTCACGATGCGTTCCTGGAAGCGCACGGACTGGGTCTCCTTGTTGACGGACAGGTAGAGCTTGATGAGGATAAGGCCGTCGTCGATGTGCTTTTCCTCCCAGTCGAGCACCTTGCTCATGAAGTACTTGTACTGGCTCTTGGTGCAATAACCCATGGTGGGCTCGATCATGGCTCGGTTGTACCAGGAGCGATCGAAGAAGACGATCTCTCCGGGCTTCGGAAAGTGTTTCTCGTAGCGGCGAAACCAATACTTGGACTCGTTCTTGGTGGGGATGCCGAGTTCGACGACGCGAAGGTCCTTAGGCATCATGTACTCGATAAATCGCTTGATCGAGGAGCCCTTGCCGGCTGCGTCCCTTCCTTCAAAGACGATGGCCACGCGCTTTTTGTTCTTCACGACCCAGTGCTGCATCTTGAGGAGCTCGATTTGGAGAGCTTCCTTTTCTTGCTTGTAGGTCGGGTAGTCTATGTTTCGGTAGAAATTGAAGAACTTGCTCTTAACGAAGTCGTATTTGGGCATTGTCGATGGTCGGTGTTGGAGCGTCGAATCTGTGCCTCGGGTGTATGGGCATGCAAACCTGAACGGTTGAGCCCGGGGTTTTGTAACATAAATGTGTCAAGTTTTAGCTTTCCCAGCGGGCGTAGAGGCCGCAAGGGAGGGTGTTGAGCGTGTTGGAGATCGGCAGGCCGACCTCGCCGGAGCTAACGTTTCCGGAGAATCCCGACATGGATTCGCGTAGCAAGTTTCCAACTACAGTGGGAGAAACGCCTGTGGTGTATGCGTTTACGAGGAAGAATAGTCCCTTGTCGTCGAAGATTTTGGAGCATTTTTGCAGGAGGCCGTAGAGGTCGCGCTCGAACTGCCAGACCTCGCCTTTGCTGCCGCGTCCGTAGGACGGCGGGTCCATGATGATGCCTTGGTATTTGGTGCCGCGGCGGATTTCGCGCTCCACGAACTTGACGCAATCGTCGACGATGTAGCGGATAGGGGCTTCGCTGAGGTTGCTGAGGGCGGCGTTTTCCCGGCACCAAGCGACCATTCCCTTGGCGGCGTCCACGTGGCAGACTTCGGCTCCGGCTGCAGCTGCGGCCACGGTGGCTCCGCCGGTGTAGCCAAAGAGGTTGAGCACTTTGACGGGGCGCTTGGACTCCTTGATCTTCTTGCTGAACCAGTCCCAGTTGACGGCTTGCTCGGGGAAGAGTCCGGTGTGCTTGAAATTGGTGGGGCGAATCTTGAAGCGTCGGTCCTTGTACTTGATGATCCAGCTCTCGGGCAGGCTCTTGCGGTAGTCCCAGTTGCCTCCGCCCTTGGCGCTGCGATGGTAGAGGGCGTCGTACTTGCCCCAGTCGGGGGTGGCTCGGGGCCAGATGACTTGGGGGTCCGGGCGTACGAGAACGATGTCGCCCCAACGTTCCTTCTTCATGCCGTCGCCGCATTCGAGGATTTCGTAATCCTCCCACTTGTTGGCCAGAATCATGGTCGTGCTAGGCGAGGGTTTCGATGTCTTGGCGGAACTTCTCTCGGTCTGCGGACTTGAAGAAGGCGGTACCGGCTACGAACGTATCCACGCCAGCCTTACGGCAAAGCGGAGCGTTCTCGGCGTTGACGCCGCCGTCGACTTCGATGCGGAAGTCGAGTCCGCGGGTTTGGCGCCAGGCGGCGACTTGGGCGGTTTTTTCGAGTACGCTCGCTTGAAAGGACTGTCCGCCGAAACCGGGTTGTACGGTCATGGCCAGCACGATGTCGATTTCGTCGAGGTAGGGTTCGACGGCGGATGCGGGAGTGCCGGGGTTGAAGACGACGCCGCATTTTGCTCCGAGGGAGCGGATCTTCGCTAGGCAGGCGGAGACGTCGTAGTCGGGCTCGACGTGGATGGTGACTTGGTCGGCGCCCGCTTTTATGAAGTGCTCGACGAAGTCCTGGGGATTGTCGAGCATGAGGTGGACGTCGAGAAACAGATCGGTCTTGGGGCGCAGGTCGGCTACGGTTTGCGGTCCGAAAGTGAGGTTGGGCACAAAGTGTCCGTCCATGATGTCGACGTGCAGCCAAGTGCAACCGGCGCTTTCGACGCCCTTGATGTCTTCCGCGAGCCGCGTGTGGTCGGCTGCTAGCATAGATGGTGCTAGAATTGGTGTACCCATTGAGCTGAACTTAGTCGTCGTTTGACGCGTTGCTCAAGTCTAGACGCGGGGAATTTGCGTCCTGCGGGCGGAGCTCCCTGCTTACCAGAGGTCGACGAGGGATTCGGAAATGCGAGCGGCGATCTGGCGGCTGATTTCCGGGACAGCTTGGTGTTCGGCGTCGATGAGTCCGCTGTCGGTGTAGATGTCCTGGGTAAGGGTGAGGGGGCGCGACTTGAAGAAGTATTGCCCGCTTCCGTCCCCTTTCTTGAGGCTGAGCTCGAGGTCGACGGAGAGTTCGAACTTTCTTCCGCGGCCTACGTCGGAGGCGCTGACGGCGGCGATGTCGCGGCGGATTTCGAGCACGGAAACCTCGAGGATCGCGTCGGCGCTGTCGCTTGTGGAAAGCTTGAGTTCGCTGCTGGATTGCAACGCTTGCCTGAGTGCGGCGTTGAGCGGGCCTTCGAGCTGCGGGAGGGTGGAGTGGTTGCTAGGCGGGGCGACCGAAACGCTTCGGTAAGGGAGTTCCACGGAGGTTCCCATCTGGTAGGAAGCGCAGGCTCCCAGGAAGAGGGACGCGATGGCTCCGATGAGTGATACGGTACGCATTTTCGCTGGGGTGCCGGGAAGCCTTTGCTAGAAGATGCCGAGGATGCGGCGTTTGGCGCGCTTGCGGGCTTGCTCCTGGATTTCTTCGTTCGTAGGGGCGTCCTCTTCGACGGTCTCCTCGTTTTTGGCGACGATGGCGTCGATCTTCTCGAGGCGAGTTTTCGCGGTTTGGGCGGTTTTCGAAAGGGGGGCGATGGTGATGGCCTCGTTGTAGAGGATCTTGGCGGCGTCGTACTTGGCGCGCTTGTAGTAGTAGAAGTCGCCCATCTTCAGCTTGGAGAGGGAGAGGATGTTCTTGGCTCCGGCCAGGCCTTCTTCCGCTTGGTCGACGTTCTGGTTTTCCGGATATTGGATGAGGAAATCTTCGAAGAAGGTGATGGCGTCTTCGGTGGCGCGCTGGTCGTACTCGGGGCCCTTGATCAAGCCGTAGTGGGTTTGGGCGAGCTTGAGGTAGGCGTCGGAGGTGAGGAAGCTGTTCGGGTAGTTGGTGACGAGGCGATCCAGGGCGTAGATGGTCATGGCGTCGCTGTTCTTGTCGGACCAAGCCTTGGCGACGTTCATGAGGGAGAGCGGCGCGTAGTCGCTATAGGGAGCGATGGCTACGATGCGCTCGAAGTACTGGATGGCGCGGTCGGTGTTCTTGAAGCCCGGGATGACCCAAAAGATCTTGTCTCGGTAGGTTTCGAGGCGAGCGACGGCGATCTTGTACATTTCGCCGAGGGTTTCGTTGAAGCTGCCGTAGTTCGGGTAGACCCAGGCGATGGTGTTGAAGGCTTCGAAGGCTTTGTCGATGTTGTTGCGCTCGAGCTGGATGAGGGCGGTGCGGTAGTAGGCTTCAGGGGCGTACTGGTTCTTTGGGTATTTCTTGGATACTCGCTTGTAGAGCTTTACGGCTCTGGAGAACTTACGTTTTTCCTCGGCGGCGCGAGCGTTGTTCATCCAGTTAAGGATTTTTTGCTGCTCTTCTGGGAGGAGGCCGGAGAGGTCGACTTCTTCGGAGACGTACCCGGTTTCGGCGGACCAGGAGATCTTCGATTCCGCCCAGAGGTTGCTCGCGAAGGTGAGGGCGAAAAGGAAGAGGGAGGTGAGGATGCCAGCTCTGCGAATCGAGGCTTGGCGTGGGAATGTGGTGTTCATCAATGAAATGTCAGTTGCTTTGGGATCTTGTGGTGTTCTAGGGAGGGATTGCTCACCAGCGGACCAGAGCGGATCCCCAAGTGAGGCCGGCTCCGAAGGCTACGAGCAGTATGGTGTCGCCGCTTTTGATTCTCCCGGCTCGGGCGGCTTCGTCCAAGGCGATGGGTATGGAGGCGGCGGATGTGTTTCCGTATTTGTCTAGATTTAAGAAGAAGCGTTCAATTGGAATGTGAAGTCGTGACGAAAGGGACTCTATGATGCGCATATTCGCTTGATGCGGAATCACGCATGCGAGTTGGTCCGATTCTACGCCATTTTGTTCAAGGATTTCCGCAGCGGCTTGTCCCATTACGCGAACGGCCTGCTTGAAAACCTCTTTTCCGCGCATCTTCAGGAAGTGTTGTCGGCCTTCGATCGACTGGGGGGAAGGCGGGATGGCGCAGCCTCCGCCGGGCTGGTGCAGCATGTCGGCCTTGCTGCCGTCTGCTCCCAGCTTGAAGTCGATGATGCCAGCGGTGTCGCCTTCCTCGGCGTGGCTGAGGATGGCGGCCCCGGCTCCGTCGCCAAAGAGCACGCAGGTGGTGCGATCTTCCCAGTCGAGGATGCTGGAGAGCTTTTCGGATCCGATCACGAGGGCGTTGCGGTAGCGTCCAGTTTGCAGGAGTCCGGAGGCGATTTCCATCACGTAGAGGAATCCGGAGCACGCGGCTTCAACGTCGAAGCAAACCGCGCTCTTGATGCCCAGCTTTTCCTGCACGAGGCAGGCGGTGGAGGGAAAAGGCATGTCGGGAGTCATGGTCCCGACCACGATGACGTCGATCTCGTCGGGAGTGAGTCCAGCGTCTTCGATGGCTCGCTTCCCGGCTTCCGCTCCCATGCTGGACGAGGTCTCGTCTGCGGCGGCGATGCGGCGTTCCTTGATGCCGGTACGGGTAAAGATCCACTCGTCCGAAGTGTCTACGATCTGAGACAGGTCGTTGTTGGTAAGCGCTTTTTGCGGTGTGTAGGAACCGGTCCCTTTTATTTTTACGGATCTAGGCGCAGAACTCATGCGTTTGTCTCAATGGGGAAGCCTCACTGTTCATGCAACCTGCAAATTGCAGGGCGAATCAGTCGGCGTTGTAGATGATGTTGTTCGCCTTCTCGATGTCTTCGAGAATGTGGCGATTGAGGTCGTTGCTGACGATCTCGTTGGCGATGCGGATGGCGTTCATGACGGCTTCCCTGTTGCTTGAGCCGTGAGCCTTGAGGACGTTGCCCTTGAGGCCGAGCAAGGGGGCCCCGCCGTAGCGCTCTGGGTTGAGTTGCGTCTTGATGGCGTCGAACGCTCCCTTGGAGAGGAGGTAGCCGACCTTGCGCATCGTGTTGGCTTGGATTTCCTCGGTGACGAATCCCTTCAGGAGCATGAAGAGGGACTCGCAGGCTTTGAGGAGGATGTTGCCGGTGAATCCGTCGCAGACCACGACGTCCACGCCTTCTTCGAAGGTTTGGAAGCCCTCGATGAGGCCTTCGTAGTGGATTTGTCCGTCGATCTTCTTGAGGAGAGTGTGGGCTTGGTTAACCAGGTCGGTGCCTTTGCCTTCCTCGGTGCCGATCGTCATCAAGCCGACTTTCGGCTTCTCGATTCCGAGCACCAGGCGGCAGTAGTCGCTGCCGAGGACGGCGTTGTGTACGAGGTGTTCGGCTTTGGCGGTCGGGTTCGCTCCGGCGTCGATGAGCACGAAGTGGCCTCGCTTGCGCGGCATGACGGTGGCGAGGGCGGGGCGGTCGACTCCATCGAGGGTACGGAGCTTGATGGTGCCGGCTGCCATGAGGCTTCCGGTGTTTCCGCAGCTGAGCACGCAACTGGCGTCGCCGTTTTTGACGAGCTCGATGGCTCGCAGCATGGAGGCGTCCTTTTTGTTCTTGAGGGCAACCAGGGGCTTGTCGTCCATGGTGATGACCTCGGACGCATGGAAGACCGAGATGTCCGGATGCGAAGAAAGCCCTTCTTTTTCAAGTAAGGGCTTCAGGACGGCTTCGTCGCCGACGAGAATGATGGGCCTGAGGTTGGCTACCTTCTCGACCGCCAGTTTAGTGGCGGCGACCATTTCAGCTGGGCCTTTGTCGGAGCCCATTGCGTCGATCGCGATGCAAGAGCTCTTCTGTTCGAGCATAGGAAGCTAGCTGAGCCTGTGTCGGGTGGGTAGCCTTGCGGGGCGACTCCTAGATGGAGGCGTCCAACACTTGGCGACCGCGGTACATTCCGTTGTTCGGATTTACGCGGTGTGGGCGAAATGCGGAACCATCGATCGGGTCCTTCGCGAGCTCGGGAGCCTCGAAACGGTTAGCGCCTCTGCGGAGGCGGCTGCGGCGCTTGGATTGCTTGCGTTTTGGATTAGCCATTTTACGTAAATTCGTTCGTCGGTTGTTCTTCTACTTAAAAGAAAAGCTGCGCTTGATAACTCTTGGCCTATCACCCGTCAAGTTATTGTTTCAAAATAAGCTGAGCGGTTCGCAACCTTCCTGTGGAGCGAGCTAAACTGCTCTAAGGGATGCGGTTTTGGCGAGCGTGTTTTGCATTGTTTTACAGAAAGGAGCTGCCTACATCTTGCCTCCTATGGAAATGAACGAGCTTACCTCACTCGTAGAACAGGGTAGCAACCTTACCCTCGAGCAGGCTTCGGCAGCGGCCGATCAGCTCGCCTCGGCCGAGGTCGACCGCGGCGAGAAGGCGAAATTCCTCACGGCCTTAGCGGCGAAGGGGGAGGTGGCTGACGAAGTGGCAGGCATCGCCAAGCGCTTTCGCGAGTTGGCCCGGGATCCAGGCTTGCAGCGATGGCAGGACACGGCGATCGACGTTTGCGGTACGGGAGGGGACAAGATCGGAAGCTTCAATATTAGTACGACTGTGGTTTTCGGACTGGCTGCTGCAGGAGTGCCGGTGCTGAAGCACGGCAACAAGTCGATCACTTCCAAATGCGGCAGCGCCAACCTGCTGGAAGCCTTGGGAGTGAACCTGATGGCGGACGACGCGACGCTGGCCAAGTCGATGGAGCAGCTCGGCTTTTGCTTCATGTTCGCGCCGGCTTTTCATCCGGCCTTCAAGGAAATCATGCCGGTTCGCCAGGAGCTCGCGGCCCAGGGGCAGCGAACTGTATTCAATATTTTGGGACCGCTCATCAATCCCGCCAAGCCTGCGCATCAATTGCTCGGCGTCTATTCGCCGACGGTTGTGGACATGCTGGCCGGTACCTTAGGGGCGCTTGGATTGCGCTCCGGTTTGGTTGCCCATACGGTCCTGGCGGATGGGCGCGGGATGGACGAACTCAGCGTGGTCGGCGAGAATCGGGTGCGCGGATTCGGGACGCTTGCTGCTGTTGGCGAGACTTGGACGGCGGAACGGTTTTCCCTGAAACCCGCGGATGTCTCAGATCTGCTGGGCGGCGAGCTCGAGGACAACCTGCGGATTCTCGACGAGTTGCTGGATGGCAAGTCGCCCCAGGGGCTCGAAGATACGATCTGCTTTAATATAGCTGCAGCGCTGATGATCGTGGGCAAATGCGCGTCAATCGAAGAGGGCATCGAAATTGCTCGCGATGTGCTGCTGGGCGGAGCCCTGAAGGCCAAGCTGGCCGATACGAAAGACTTTTACGCGTCATTATGAGTTTAAAGTACTTTGGAACAGATGGAATTCGCGGGCAGTACGGCAGCGCGGTTCTCAACGATGAAATCGCTTTCCGCGCCGGAAAGGCCGCGGTGCGGGTCGCTCGGGAGAAGCTCTCGGCGCCGGAGCCTCAAATCGTCGCAGGACGCGATACGCGCGCTTCGGGGCTCGCCTTGCTGAAGGCTTTCGCTGCCGGCGTGGCTGCAGAAGGGGGCAAGCTGATCGACCTTGGAATCGCGCCGACGCCCTGCGTGGCCTTCGCGGCTCGCTCAAGCGAGGCGATCCTTGCCTGTTCGATCACGGCATCGCACAACCCGGCTTGCGACAACGGGATCAAGTTTTTCGAAGGAAGCGGCGTAAAGCCCTCCGAGGCTTTGGAGCAGGCCTTGGATGACGCGGTCGGCGAAGCTTCGCCGGACGGATACGATGCGGAAACCGAGGCTCCCACGCTCGATGGAAGCGATCTGCGCTCCCAGTACCAAAAGGCTGTCATTGCAGCCTTTCCAAGTGCTTTGCTGGCTGGCAAGCGAGTGGCTATGGACTGCGCGAACGGGGCGATGTCGGAAATTGCGCCCGCTGTTTTCCGGGAGCTGGGAGCGGTCCTGACGGTCGTTGGAGACCAGCCCGACGGCACGAATATCAACGATGGTGTGGGCAGCGAATGTCCCGAGTCGTTGGGGGCCTTGTATTCAACAGGTGAATATGACTACGGTTTCGCTTTCGACGGCGATGGAGACCGGCTTGTTATGTTCGACGAATCCGGCAAGAAGATCGCCGGCGAAGCCTTGCTCGCAGCCTTGGCGATCGATGCTAAGGAGCGTGGAGAGTTGCCGGGCGATACGCTGGTGACCACGGTGCAGAGCAATCTTGGACTGGATGCCGCTTTGAAGGAAAAGGGAATCAAGACCGAGCGCACGGATGTGGGAGACAAGCATATTGCTCGTCTGATGCTGCGCTCAGGCTTCTTGCTGGGAGGCGAAGAGTCGGGACATCTGGTGGTCGGCAAGTTCGCCGTAACTGGCGACGGACTCGTGGCAGCTGTGTCTATGGCGGAGGTCGTTGCTCGAGCCGCCACGAAGGTTTCTTCCTTGGTAGACGTGTATTCCGCTTTCCCGCAGGTGTCCAAGGCATTCAAGGTTGCCGCGAAAACGCCTTTCGCCGAATGTGGAAAGATCTCCGCTTGTATCAATAAGCTGGAGACGGATCTCGGAGATGACGGTCGCTTGCTGGTTCGCTATTCGGGAACGGAGCCAAAGATCCGTTTGTTGGTGGAAGCGAGGACGAACGAAGCGGTCGATTCCGCGTTCGAGGAATTGCGCTCCGCGGTTGAGGCGGATCTGCAGTTGGTTTAAGATCAGTTCTCTGATGCCTGAAGTTTCCCTCAAGGAGTTGGATGCGAGAGTCCGCAAGCAGTTCGGCAATGCCCGAACTGCGGTGGAGCGCGGAAACTTCGAGTACTGCGTGGAAATTTGCTCGTCCTTGCTCATCGAAAATCCGGGCTGCTTGGAGATTCGGGAATTGCTACGGCAGGCGCAGCAAAGCGTATTCACGAAACGGGGACGCGGTTGGTTTCAGAGGCTGCGGGCGAAGGTGGAGGCGAGCTTAATCGTCATGTACGGGAAGCCGTACCTGAAGAAGGATGCGTCGCTTGCGATGTCCTACGGCGAGCGGGCCTTGACCCGTGATCCGTTGCACGAGGGGGCGCTATCTCTGGTCGCGGCCGGGGCGGAGGCCTTGGATTTTCACGAGACGGCGGTCTTTTGCCTGAAGAAGATTTGCGATAGCGAGACCAAGGATTTGGCGCTTATGCAGCGCTACTGCGAAGCTTTGATTCGAGTCGGCGAGACGAATCAAGCGGTGGCGATCGCGGAGCAACTGAAGCGGCTCAAGCCGGATAGTTCCTTGATTCAGGAGCTGGTCAAGTCGGCTTCGGTGGCTCATTCGATCAACAAGGGAAAGTGGGCGGAGGAAGAGCAGGATTTCCGCTCCAAGTTGAAGGACGAGGAGCTGGCGGAAAACTTGGAGCTGCAGAACCGCTTGGTGCAGGACGCGCAGGGCGCTCGGATGCGAGCTCGCGAGTTGGTCGACGACATTCATAAGGATCCGCAAAACCTGGATCTGTACAAGCAGTTGGTGAAGGCCTACCTGTATGCCGACGACTATCGGGAGGCCTTGGTTTGGCTGGATAAGGCGGCCCTGCTTCCGCAGGCGGAATCGGATATCGCTCTCAAGCAGCTCCGCAGCGAGATCATGATCAAGGCGACGGAGCTGGAGATCAATAAGCTGCATAGCGAGTCCAGTCCGGCGTCGGAGGAGCGTATCCAGGAACTGGAGGCAAAGCTCGACGTTTTGAAGCTCGAGGAGTCGCGGAAGATGGTGGAACAATTTCCCAATGACTATGCTCAGCGCCTGAATTTTGGAGAGCTCTTGCTGGCCGCGGGCAAGGTGGACGAAGCGATCAAGGAGTTTCAGGTCGCTCAGCGGGGGACGAGCTTGAAGCAACGATCCTGCGTGATGTTGGGGCGAAGCTTTTCGAAGAAGCGTTTGTACGATCTGGCGCTCGAGCAGTTCGACAAGGCGATTGCAGAAGCGCAAGGGATGGACGATTTCAAAAAGGACGTCCTGTATTCTTCGGCCCAGTGTTGCGAGTCGCTTGGCAAGCAGGAGGAAGCGATCCGCCGTTACAAGCTGATCTACGCGAACGACATTTCTTTTCGCGACGTGGCCAGCAAGATCGACGGGTTTTACTCGGATCCGGCTTAGCTGCGATCGATCGTCTCGAGGGCGATCTCGAGGATCTTCGCGTCGTCGATCGTCTCTTCCAAGCTGAGCTCTATGTCTGGCTGGAGGCCGAGCCCTTCGAGTCGCTTGCCTTTTGGAGTGAGCATTTCGGCGATGGGAAGGTAGAGCCTGAATCCGTAGGGGAGCGGATAGCTTTTGGCGAGTTGGAGGGCGCCGCTGGTGCGTTGTCCAATTACGGTTCCAAGTTCGTTCTCGGAGACGAAGGCGGGGACGATGTCGGCGGCGCTGGCGGAGAGGGAGTCCACGAGCACGACGATCTTGCCCGAGTAGGCTTTCGAAAAGGGGAGCGGGCGGACGGTGTGTCGCTTCTTGCCTCGGTTCTCGCTCTTGTTGTTGGCGAGGTGGGCGAAGGGGACTTGCGGGGTGGACAGTTTGGAGGCGAGGTGGCGGGAGTAGAAGGAGAGGCCGCCTCGGTTGTTTCGCAGGTCGATTATTATTGCTTGGGCATCTTTGGCCTGGCGGAAGAATTTGTTGATGCGGGCGGCTTTGTAGAATCTCGGGAGGAAACTTTGGATGCGGATGAGGGCGACGTCTTCGCGGATCCAGCTTAGGGAGCTCGGTTCGGAGAGGGAGAAGTTCGCGTATTCGATTTCGCAGGACAATTCCTGGCCATTGCGTTGCCAAACGATGAGTCGCCGTTGGCCGAGCTGGCCGGCGAGTTGCTTGATGTCTGTGAGGGGCTCGTGGTCGATCGAGCTAAGGATGTCGCCTTTTTGCAGTCCGCAGCGTTCCGCGGGGCTACCGGCGAGGACGTAGCTGATGAGGCCGCCTCCTTCGTCGAGCGGGTGGATGGTTATGCCCATGCCGGAGCGCTTGCCAGCTCTGCGGTTCTTTACGGTGCTGGGGGCGAAGATCCCGAGGTGGGAAAGTTCGAAGGTCTCCAAGGCTTCGCCGAGGACGGTGGCGAGTTCTTCCTTGGTTTGGGTTTGGGCGATATCGTCGGCTTTCGCGGCGGCGAGTTGTTCCCATCGGGAGAAGTCGGTTTCGAAGGCGTAGGCTTTGGCGGCGAGCTTCTTGCCGATAGCGGCAACGAGCCGCTCCTTTTGCTGGGGCGAGAGTTCCGCTTGCCCGTACGCGCAGGGGAAAAGGCCCGCGAGGGCGAATGCCAGGCAGGCGAGAAGGGTCCAGCCGGTATTCCTCATTCGCTGGGCTCTGGCGGTTTGGGAGTGTTGTCGATCGGCGGCAGGTTGGAAGCGTCGATCGCGGACATGTAGTGCTTGAGCTCGGCGATGGACTCGCGGATGTCGTCGATGGCTCGGTGGGTGTTCTCCTTCTTGAACTCGCGTCCCAGCATTTCGCGGAAGACGATCTTGAAGCTGGAAACGTCCAGCATGCGGTAGTGCAGCCGATTCGAGAGGGTCGGCAGGTAGGCGTCGATGAACTTACGGTCCTGGCAGATGGAGTTGCCGGCGATGACGCAGGGATTCTTTTTCTTGAAGTACTTGAGAGCGATTTCGGAAAGCTTTTCGTCGAGCTCCTGCTCCGTAATTCCATCTTGGATACGGTCGATCAAGCCGCTGGCGGCGTGGTGGTGCTTGCACCAGTCGTTCATGTTGTCGAGGACCTCTTGCGGCTGCCGCACCGGGCTTTCCCATTCGAAGACCGGTTCGAGCTGTTTGTTGGTGATGATTACGGCGGCTTCGACGATACGGTCTGTGGCCGGATCGAGTCCGGTCATTTCCAGGTCGATCCAGAAATAGCGGCGTTTGGACATAGCAATTCAGAGGTTGTTTTGGGAAAGATTTATGGGCAGCGGTGTTGTTTTTGGTTGGCGAAGTCAATCAAACAGGGAAGAACGGGACCATGTCCAAGGTGATTGAAATCGGAAACATCAAGTGCGGCAATCAACTGCCCTTTACCCTGCTGGCGGGGATGAACGTGCTCGAATCGCGCGATCTCGCTCTCGAAATCGCGGGTGAGTACAAGCGGGTAACGGACAAGCTGGGTATCCCGTACGTTTTCAAGGCTTCCTTTGATAAGGCGAACCGTTCGTCGATCAACAGTTTCCGCGGCCCCGGTATGGACAAGGGGCTGGAGATCATGGCGGAGATCAAGGAGAAGTTCGACGTTCCGCTCATCACGGACGTGCATGAGCCTTACCAGGCGGCCCCCGTAGCGGAGGTTTGCGATATCATCCAGCTGCCGGCCTTCCTCTGCCGCCAGACCGACTTGGTAGTCGCGATGGCTAAGACCGGTGCCATCATCAACGTGAAGAAGGCCCAGTTCCTCGCTCCCCGCGAGATGGGCCATATCATCAAGAAGCTCAACGAAGCGGGCAACGACAAGGTGATGCTCTGCGAGCGCGGCTCCAGTTTTGGCTACAACAACCTCGTGGTGGACATGCTCGGTTTTGGCATCATGAAGGATTTCGGTTATCCGGTGATCTTCGACGTGACCCACTCGCTGCAAATTCCCGGCGGCACCGCGACAGCAGCTGGAGGGCGCCGCCGCCAGGTGTGCGACCTAGCGAAGGCAGGCATGTCGGTGGGAATCGCCGGCCTGTTCCTGGAGGCTCATCCGGATCCGGACAACGCCAAGTGCGACGGCCCTTGCGCCTTGCCCTTGAACCGCCTCGAAGGCTTCTTGGAGCAGATGAAGCAGATCGACGACTTGGTGAAGAGCCAGCCGCCGATCGAGATCGACTAGTTTTGCCCGGGCTAGGCTCCGCTTTGCGGGCTTAGCCCTTTTTCGACTCTGCGACTACGGGGTCCGAGTCGACCCAAACGACGGTCCATCCCGTCTCTTCGTCGGGGTAGATGTAGGTGCTGGCGCCCGGCAGGTCGGTGGCCACGAACTCGACGATATTCGGTTCGTAATGGGCGTGGGCGTCCGGATTCAGCCCGATCCACGCGACGGTACCGACGATGGCGATTGCGGCAGCGGCAGCCATGGTGCGGATAAAGCCCGAGAAGGAAAGCAGCTTGCTTTTCTTGGGTGTCGCGTGGGTGCCTTCGATCGCTTCCTGTATCGATAAAATGGATGCGGAGTGGTCGCTCCGCGACGGGGACTCGCTTTGGATCTCCCTTAGCAGGTCGAGGTTCTCCATCCAGTCTTGGGCGTCTGGGTTGTGCTTAAGGTAGCGGTCCAGGAGCTCGGCATCGGATGCGCTCAACTCGCCATCGAGCAACTGGCTCATGAGGAGCCGTGCTTGGTCTTGGTTGATGTCCGCTGCGTTTTTCATGGGATGGAGATTTGTTTATGTGGCAATAAGGGGAAAAAGGGAAGGATCGAATTTTGACTTGGATTCAAAGGTGGCCTCGGGACCCGAGGCCACCCGCAGTTGTGTGTGGTGTGTTAGAATCTTCTTACGACTTGGCCTTTGCGGGAGTCGCGGTCGTCGTGCCGGTCGTAGCGGCTGCGGTGGCGGTCGTCGTCGCGATGGCGATCGTAGTGACGGTCGTCGTGTCCGCGATGGCTACGGTAGCTGTGTCCCGAGCGCCCGTGTCCGCGATGGGCGTCTACCCAAACTTTCTTCTTGTGGTAGGTATAGTGTCCGGAGACCCAGACCTTGCGTACATGGCCATGGCGGTCGCAGCGGCGTTCGTAGTAGCCGGGGACCCAAGTTTTGACGGAGACCCATTCCCAGTACCCATGACGGTCGTGGTGGCGATGGTGTCCGCCGTGGCGGTAGCCGACGCTCACGTGGGTATGGGTGTCGTCGTCCGCGATGGCGGCGCCAATTATGATTCCGCCGATCAAGCCCCCGATGAGGGCTTTTTCCTTGTCGCCCGCTCGGGCGGTGTTGGGAAAAGCGAAGGCTGCGGCTACGGCTAAGAGGGTAAGGGTGCTGATGGCTTTCGATTTCATTTTCGTTGTTGGGTTAAATTCGCGTGTTCGGTGGGTGGGACGTAGTCGCGAAGAGCTTTATTCACTGGATCCGGGGAAATTTTCATGGGAGGCCGGTTCGAGCGTCTCCCTGCGGTCCGCATGACTTTTGGCACATGACAGTCGCCTGCCTGCTGCGCTAGATTCCTTAGCCAATGGTAAGGAGTGAGATGGGAGAGCGGGACCGGAGCGAGGTCGGGGCCGGGATCGAGGCGAAGTTGGCCGAACGGAACAACAACTTCATTTTCGCGCTTTTTGGCGGTTGCCTGATGCTGCTCTCGCTGGTGTTGCCCTTCGCCTATGCCCGCAAGGAGGTAAGCTTGGGTCTGTCCGCGCTGCAGGTGCTTCTTTGGGCGGTGTTTTGCGCCGCTTGGATGCGGCAGGGGTATTTGATAGAAAAGGCAGGCGCGGGCTTTTCGAGCGATGACTTGGGCTTGAAGGCCGAGTCGCCTTCGCGCCTGCAGGAAGTGTTGCTCTATCTCCTGGTATTCGGACCGAGTTGCCTCGCCTACATTTATGTGGCCCAGCTGAATACCGCGTATTTCGGATTCAACTACATTTTGATGTTCGTGGTGGCCGGGTTCGCTCCCTTGATCTTTCCGCTTTGGCTGGCGGCTCTCTACTTGCTTTTCCAGTGTTTCGCTTGGCTGTTGATCGGTCGCTTGATGTGGGGTGGCTGGATGAACTTGGCGGATGTGGTGACCATGGTTTCCGGCTATTTCTTCTCGGCGATGATGTTCTACATCTTTCGGCGAGAGCGCGCTTCTCGCAGCCGCGCCTTCGCGCTTTCGGTGGAGCTGGACAAGGCGAACGAGAAGCTGCGTGCGTACAGCAAGCAGGTGGAAGAGCTGGCGGCGACGCAGGAGAGAAACCGAATTGCTCGCGAGATCCACGACACGATTGGCCATTCGCTTACGGTGGTGAACATGCAGCTGGAGACGGCGAAGGCATTGCTCGAGAAGGACCGCGAAAAGGCGGCCAGCTTTTTGGAAAAGGCTCAGGAGGTTACCAAGAAGGGGCTTGCGGAGGTGCGATCCTCGGTTGCGTCCTTGCGTTCTTCGCCGCTGGATGGAGTGCCGCTCAAGCGGGCGCTCGAGAGCTTGGCGAAAAGCTCCCTAGGGCTGGAGGTGAAGTTGAACTTTGCGGTGGTGGAGGGAGGGGAAACGGTGCCAGCGGCGGCCGAGGCGGCATTGTACCGCTCGGTCCAGGAGGCATTGACCAACGTGAGGAAGCACGCGGCGGCGACGGAGGTGTCGGTGCGGCTCGACTTCTCGGAGCGCAACCGGGTCGGGTTGGAAGTGGGTGACAATGGCAAGGGGTGCTCGGCGGCGTCGGGCGGTTTTGGCATCATGGGAATTCGGGAGCGTATCCAACTTTTGGATGGAGACGTTTCGTTTTATACCTCGCCAGGCGAAGGCTTTCGTTTAAGCATCTCGATACCCCGATGAGTGAGCGTATCCGTATTGTGCTAGTGGACGACCAAGCCCTTTTTCTGGAGGGCTTGCGGACGCTGTTGTCCTTGGAGCCATCCTTGGAAATCGTGGGCGAATGCCTGAACGGGCAGGAGGCGCTGGAGGCGTGTCGGCGCTTGAAGCCGTCGATCGTGCTGATGGACCTGAACATGCCGGTGTTGGATGGCGTAGCGGCGACAAAGGCGATCAAGGCGGAGATGCCGGAGGTCAATGTGCTGACCTTGACGACCTTCGACGACGACGAGCGCGTGTTCGAGGCCTTGAAGGCTGGATCGTCCGGCTACCTGCTGAAGGATACTCCGTCCAGGCAATTGGTGGAGGCGATTCGGGCGGTCAGTGCGGGGGAGTCCTTTTTGCAGCCTTCGATCGCGTCCAAGGTGCTGGCGGAATTTTCGCGCATGTCCTCGCCAGCCAAGGCAGCGGAGCGGAAGCCGGTCAAGTTGTTGGAGCCGCTTTCGGCGCGGGAGGAGGAAGTGCTGGTTTGGCTGTCGCGCGGTTGCAGCAACAAGGAAATTGCCGGGCGTCTTTCCCTAGCGGAGGGCACGGTGAAGAATCACGTGTCGAACGTGCTGGGAAAGCTGGGCGTCCTGGACCGGACTCAGGCGGCCCTCATGGCGCGGGACTTGGGCCTGGTGTGAGGGGCCCGTTTTGCGGAGGCCGGTGAGATTTCTCCACGGAAAAGGCCCCTTCTGACGAAGGGGCCTTCCTGGTTAACTGTTCTGAGCTACCGCTTAGAACGAGAATGTATTGGTGATCTTCCAGACGGTTCCTTCCGGGATGCGAACCGTTGCTGGGCTGCCGTCGGGCTGGACCGTGATCGGAATGAGGTCGTCGCTGGCGAAGAGGTTCCTTACGTTCAGCTGGATGTTCCAATCGATGCGATCGTTTAGCGGACGGCTGTAGCCGACCCACATGTCGATGTTGTCCTCGGCAGGTCCGACGAAGGGGTTGTCTAGGTCGAAGGCGCGTGGATCGTCGATGGTGGCACCGGGCAGGATGGGGTAGCCGACGACCTGACCGTCCTGCCAGCGGTAGGCGCCGCCTACATTGAGTCCGGAGAAGGTGCCGTCGGAGAAGGAGTAGTTCGTGATGAGGTTGAAGCGCCACGGGCGGAGCTCCGGCACGTTGGCGCCTTCTTGCATGCGGTAGAGCCAGTAGCCTGACATGTACTCGCGGGTGAACTTGCCCAGTAGCGATTCGTTCGGGCTGTAGCTGCCGTTCCAGAAGCGAACGTCGCCCACGACTCCGACTTGCTCGCCGTCGAGAGTGACGGGCGAGTTGTAGACTGCCCAGCGGGCTTCGGTCCATTCGACGAGGGAGCCTGCCATATTGGTGCGTTCCGCGGTGGTCTTGGATGCGTTGGCGGAGATGTTCCAGTTTTTGACTGGCTGGGCGGCGAGTTCGAACTCGATGCCTTCCGAGCGAGTGTCGCCCGAGACGGTGAAGCCGTTTGGAATGGTGCCCCAGATGAAGTTTCCTTGGTCTGCGGAGGCGATGTCGATGCCCCAGAGATCGTACCAGGAGTCGGGGAGGCGCGTATCCATGTAGGCTTGGGTGATCGCGTCGCCGACGGCTTGGGCGTAGGCGATTTGCTCGTCGCTCCAACCGTCTTCGGGCGTGCTGTCGGCAGCGATGCCGAGTGGATCGTAGCCTTCACGGAAGTCGGCCCAGCCGCCTACGTTCGCCCGGAGCAGGTTGCCGCGTCCGAAGCCGTATGCCCAGGCCTCGGCGCCCCAGATCATGTAGGCTCCGCCGAAGCTGTCCAAGCTCGCGTCCGAGACCTTGGTTTCGTACCAGGTGGTGCGCAGGGAGAGCTTGTCTTCAAACATGGATACGCGGAAACCGTAGTCCTTGGTGGTGCCTTTCGGCGAGGCGATGGAGTTGCCGTAGACATCGATGCGGCCGGCGGATGGCTGGAAGTTTTCCGACTCGTTGTAGAAGAGGGAAACGTTGGCTCCGCCTGGGAGACGGTCGCGCCAAGCTTGGGGCGTGTGCACGACGAGACTGTAGCTGCGGCTGTAGTCGGAGTCTACGTTGTTCGGCTCCCTGGGGAGGGCGTAGTCGGCGCTTTCCAGATCGATCGTATCGCTTCCGTCACTACGCTTGGGCAGTTCGCCGCCGCCTTTGGAGAAGGCGGATTGTTCGTCGTGGCGCACGCCAATGCTGGGAACGACCAGCCCGTCGAACATGTAGCCTTGCCAGTTCATGGCCCAAGACTCGGTCTTGGTTTTCTGAAGGGAGGCGTTGGTGGTGAGCAGGTCGCGGTCGCCCTCGGCGTCGCTGATGAGGTTGAGCGCGTAGTCGGCTCCGTTCCAACCGACGTAGTTGGCTGGGTTCATGGCTTGGGTGGACTCGTCGCCGTATTGGTCGATCCAGACGTCGTCTGGCGAGGCGGATGAGTTCCAAGTGGTATTGAACACGGGGAGGTTGCCGTCGCGGGGGATTTGGGTCGCGTAGAGGCGGCCGATGTTGGCTCCGGAGAGGCGGGAGCGGTTGGAGATGTCGTCCGAGAGGTAGGTCAGCACGTTAACGGTGCGGTTTCTCAGGGCGGTGTCGTCGTTGAAGGTGACGCCGTAGGAGAGCGGCGCGGCGTAGCGGAACCAGCTTCGGTCTTCCCATTCGTGGGTTTCGTTGCTGAGGAGGCCGGTGAAGACGTGGCGGCCTACGATTTCGCCGAGTTTGTTGTCGCCGAAGATGTCGCGTCCTTCCAGTTCCGCGAAGGCGGTGAGGCGTTCGGCGTCCCGCTTGGAGACGTAGCTATTGTTGGAGAACTGGTCGGATATCATAGCGGCTCGCCCGTAGTTCGGGTTGACGGATCCGTCGACGAGGTGGTTGTTCAGGTCGATGGTGATCGCTTGTCCGAAGTCGGAGGTGAGGTTGGTCTGGCCGCGCTCCAGGTTTTCGCGATAGACGGCCGCTTCCAGGCCGAGCTTGTTGTCGAGGAAGGTTTGGGAGAGGTTCGCGTTGAGCACGTCGAAGTCCGACCACTCTTCCTTGTTCGGTCCGTCGATCAGCTTGTTGCGGAAGTCGAAGATGGAGGTGTCGAGCAGGCGCTCGTCCTTGTAGAAGTCGTAGTTTTCGCTGGTTTGCAGCGTTCCTTCCAAGTCTTTGCGAGCGATGACGCCGGACATGATGGTCCAGGGAAGCGACACGGTGGAAGTGACGTTCTTGGAGATGTCGGTGGTGATCAGCCGATGCTCGGAGCTGGTCGGGTCGTCGAAGACGGCTACGATGCCGCCGTAGTTACGTCCGAAGGCTCCGATCGCCTGGTTAAAGTAGTTCGAGTTGCTGCCGCGCACACCGGCTCCGAGATCGCCCGCGGCGCGCAGGGCCTCGATAGTGGGACCGTCGCTTTCGCCGAGGGTTAAGGGATTGATGCCTCCGGCTTGGCGAATGGCAGCTAGCTCGCTATTGGTCCACCAGGGCGTGATGAGGTCGCCTGGAGGTAGGATGCGGGGACGGTTGGCTTCGATGCTGCCGTTCTCGAACTTTACGTTCAGCTGGGTGCTGGCGCTGTCGGTCTTGAGGAATTGCGGCTCGTAGCGCAGGGCGGTGAAGAGTCGCTTGTCTTCGTTGAAGGCCGGGCGTTGCTGGTACTTCGTATTGTCGTTTAGGACGGCGACGCGGAAGGAGAGCTCGTCCTCGATGAGGGTTATGTTCTTGTCGGCGGAGAAGCGCAGGCTTCCGTAGCTGCCGAAGCCGAGGGATACTTTTCCGTCGTCTCCGAAGTGGGCTCCGTTGACCGAGGCGTTGATGATGCCGGCAGGGGCGCCGATGCCGAAGAGAATGGCGTTGGGGCCGCGTTGGAGGTCGACGCGACCGACGTTGTAGGAATCCCAGGGAACTCCGGTGAGGAAGAAGTCGCGCGTATTGTCGGCCTGGCTGAGGCCGCGGACGCGGGTGCTTTCGTGCGGAGCCATGCGTTGGTTCGTGTCGTCAAGGGCGTTGCCGTTGCCGAGACCCGCGAAGTTGCCTCCGACGCCGGATACTTCAGTGTTGGTGGTGTACTGGAGCAGGGTTTCGTTGTTGGTGGCTCCGGTATCCTTGAGGAAGTCTTCGGTTATGACGCTGATGGCGGAACCGACGTCCTTGAGGTCGGTGCGAATACGGCTGCCAGCTAGGGTCGAAGTGGCCCTATAGCCGCTCGAGTCCTCGGAGGTAACCTCGAAGGGGGAGAGCTCGAAGACTTCCTCCTCTTCGTCGTTTTGGGAGAAGCCGCTCGTGGCCGCTAGGGAGAGGGCGCTGGTCAGGAGGAAGAGCCCGCTGAGCCTTCTCCTTGGGTAGTGTGTAGGTTTTGTCATGTTCGAATCGCTTGGTTTGATCGGGGTTGTTTTTTGTTTCCGGGTTTGAACTGGATTTTGCTAGGCGCCGCATTGTGAATCGGCCGCCGAACTCCAGGCGGGAAAGGGTTGAGACGGCAAAGAATCTAAAAGATAGAACGTTAAATCAAATAACTCGGGTAAGTTGGGTAGTGGATTTGGGGGAAGGCATAGCTCGACTGTCGGGAAGCTATCTAGAGGGGTCGTTGGAAGTGTCGATGGGAGGGGCAAACCTCATGATGCATCGTTAAATCTAGGAGCCGAGGAAAGCCCCTCCTGTCAATTCAAATTGCGAGTCCCACTTGGTTGAAAGGGACGCGGCTGTGGGTCGACGCCGCAGTGGCGTTCGGAAGTTGAGGGGGCGGCGCGGCTAGGGGTTTTGGCGAAAACTTTGTCGAAAGGATTGCTCTAGAATTTCCAGGTCCTCGAGGGAGCGGTTCGGATGATCCTGCAGTTCGCGAATCCGCTTCCGCGCTTCGGTTCGCCGCTTTTGTGAGATTGCGATTTTAGCCAGCATAACGAGGGGATCCGGGT
Source organism: Pelagicoccus sp. SDUM812005 (assembly GCF_031127875.1). Classification (GTDB taxonomy): domain Bacteria; phylum Verrucomicrobiota; class Verrucomicrobiia; order Opitutales; family Opitutaceae; genus Pelagicoccus. Next base: position 424,127 of record NZ_JARXIA010000001.1, read on the forward strand.
GGGAAGGTTCCGCTTTGAGGGCGGCGGTGGCTTCTTGGTTTGCCATTGCGAGGTAGCCTTGCATGAGGGCAATCATCGACAGTTGTATATAGGAGCGCGCTTCGTTGGGTTGGAGCCTTTTGGCGTGCTGGAATTCCGTCTTCGCTTTTTCGTAGAGCCCGATCATGGCGTAGCGTTTTCCGTTTCCGAAGTGGACGTATCCAGAATCAGGGCACGAGATTAGAGCTTGGTCGATGGCTCGGGAGAGCTCGCTGTAGTTTTGCTCTTCCATAAGAAGATGGATGAGAGCGGCCCAGGATTCGGAATCGCGCGGCGCGAGCGAAGTCGCCTGTTGGTAGTAGGCTTTGGCAGCGGCGAGCTTGCCTTCGCTTTGGTAGAGCGTTCCCAGTTGTTTCAGGTAGGCGCTAGAGTTGGGGGCGAGTTCGATCGCTCTTTCCAGCAGTCTTTGGGCGGAGGTGGGATCGTTCGATGTCGCCGCAGCGACGCTCAGTTGGTAAGGATCGTAGCAATGGGAGTCGATTTCCTCGAGGTAGGGATCCGGTATCGGAATCTGTTTTCCGAAGGAGCGCGTCCTGGCAATTTCCGCGAGTTCGCTTTGCTGCAAGTGTTCGAGAACCGTGGTGAGCAAGGCCCATCCGGCGCGGAATCCTGGATCTATGGATACGGATTTCTCGAACTTGGAGAGGGCATCTTGCCAGTTTTCTTCGTGGATGTCGCAACGGGCTAGGCCGAGTAGCGCATGCGTGCTTGGGGGGGCGGTGGCGGCTGCTTTCTGGAACGTTTCTTTGGCTAGGTCGTAGCGGTTCAGTTTCAGCTGCAACTCTCCCAGCTTGAGCAGTGGCGCGAGGGGGGCGCTGGCTTTGCTGGCGGCGAGGGCTTGCAGCTCGTGGGCTTCACGCAACTGGCCGAAGCCAGCGAGCAAGCTTGCGAGGAGATGGGGCCAGGCGGGCTGGTCGGGATCTCGTTCCATTAGTCGACGGTAGGCCTGCATGGCTTTGGACGGTTCGCCATTGGCATGGTAGAGCTTAGCGAGCCTCTCCAAGGCTTGCCGGTCTCCCGCTTCGGATTGCGAAAGGGCTTTCTCGACCTCGGTCTGGTAGATTGCGGAAGGGTCGCGGGGTTCGGTCTGGAGCGCGGCATTGCTGTCCTCGTGGGGCGCCTTGCCGCAGGCTGCCAAGGCGAAGCCAAGGAGGAGCTTGGCAAGAAGGGAAACGATTGGTCGGAAATTGCTCATGGGAATCATCGTTTGCTCCAGATGCGAACGCGACTCATCGTGCCCCAGGGTGGATAGGCGTGGAATCCCCCGGTCACGATTTCCGGGAAGGCGTCGCCCTCGAAGTTCGCAACGCTTGCGCTTACCAGGTGAGTCGGAATCGAGGCGAGCGGGATTTCTTCGAACTCTTCGTCTCCATTATTCAAATACGCGACCAGTGAGTACGCTTCAGCTTTGCTCCATTCGTTGAAGCCGCTGACTGCGATTATGTCCACGTCTCCATCGAGGTCCAGGTCGATCCCGACAGGGCTGTAGGCTCCAGGCAAGTCGGCAACGCGGTGGTAGGTGAACTGGGCTTGTCCGTCGTTCTCCAACCACTGTACGCCGTGCCAAGGGCGAGCTCCGGGCTCGGCGTAGTCGAAACCGTCCCCGTTGGTATAGAGAATGTCGTAGTCGCCATCCTGGTCGAGGTCGCAAAGGCTGATCCCGCTGCTGCCGAAGTCTTCGTTGGTCGAGCCGAAGACGATCCGATCCGAGAAGTTTCCTTCGCCATCGTTTTCGAAGAGGTGGATCTCCTCGTATTGCTGCGAGACGATCGCGACGATGTCTAAGGAGCCGTTGCCGTTTAGGTCCTCGACGGCGACGTTGACGGTTCCTGGCAGACGAGAGAGGGTGTGGCTTTGGAAGGTCCAGCCGCCTTGGTTTTCCAGCCATGCGATTTCGCCTTGCTGGTATCCAAATTTCGCTACGGCTATGTCGAGTCGCCCGTCTCCGTTGAAATCGCCCGCCCTAAGGTCAGTTACGCGGTAAGTGTCGCTGACGATTTCATGTGAAACGTAGCGTTCTGCTCCGGTATTTTCCAGCACGTTGACGGAACCGATCAGGTCGTTGTTGGGGAAGACTTGGCCCATGCAGGCAAGAAGTATATCGAGGTCGCCGTCTTGATCGATGTCTACGGTTTCGGAGTGCACCGGAGCGGGAAGCTGGTCGGCGAGGATGCGTTCTTCGTATCGAGAGCTCGTCGATTGGCGTATCCAACTTAGGGAGTTGGATTGCGCGTCGCAGACCAGCACGTCCATCAAGCCGTCGGCATCGAGGTCGACGGCTTTGACGTGGGTAATCCAAGGGCGAGCGCTGGCGGGTGTTCCGATCTCGGCGCTCGAATAGGCGAGGGAGGGCGGCGCGTTATTGATCTATTCCGTTTCGCTGCCGCTGGGCTCGCGACCGCAGGCGGCTAGGAAGATAAGGAGCGGCAGCGCGAGCAGGCTGCGGCTTGCGCGGATTCTCGTGGGGCGGGGCTGAGGCATGCCGCAAATAGTTTATCGTTCAATCATGCATGTCAATGGGATCGGTGGCGCTTTGGGAGGGGTGGAATCAATGCCGGGGTCAGAGGAGGCCGAGTTCGCTTAGCTTTTGGTCGAGGGCGGTGCCGCGGAGGTTTTTGGCGATAATGCGGCCGTCGGGATCGAGCAGGAAGCTTGCGGGAAGGGCGGAGACTCCGTACTTGGCGGCGAGGGGGGAGGTCCAGCCCTGCAGGTCAGAAACGTGAATCCAATCTGCTTGGTCGCGAGCGACGGCGCGGCTCCAGGCTTTTTCGTTGGTGTCTAGATTGACGGCGAAAATCGTAAAGCGGTCGCTGTCGGCCTGCTGGACGAGTTGGGCGTAATGCTTGTTTTCCAAGCGGCAAGGGGGGCACCAGCTCGCCCAGAAATCCACGAGCACGTAGCGGCCGCGATGTTGGCTGAGGCTTGCGTTTTCGCCGTCGAGGTTCGCGGCTGCCAGTTCGGGCGCGAGGCTGCCGAGGGCGACGTTGCGGGCGATTTGAATCCGGTTTTTCAGGCTGCGGGTCGCTTCGATGTCTCCGTGCCGCTGGGCAAAGGAGTCGACGAGCTTGGCGAGTTCGGGGAGCCGATAGTCGCCGTCGAGCCGCAGGGAACTTCCGTAGAGAGCCATGGTGGGGCCGGCGTTTTGGATGACGAAGTCGTTTAGTTCTTTCAGGTGTTCCTGGTAGGCGTCTACCTCGGCTTGGGTGAGCTTTTCGATTTCTTGCTCCGTCGCGTTGCGGCTTTTGGCGTTGCGAATGTCATTACGCGTTGGATACACGAGCCGGGCGAGCGATTCCTTACGAAAGCTTTCGTAGGCTTGCAGGATTTCGGTGCCCGGGGACCCCTTGGCTTGCAGGTTTCCTTGTTCGAGGGCGAGCTCAACGGTTTCGCCGTCAGCCACGGCGAGCGTGAGCTTTGGAGCGGTTTCGACGGTTAGCACGAAAATGCCTGCTTCTTCGGTGGATTGCAGGGAAAAGGATCCGTCGGCTTCGGTTTGGGCGGAAAGGACCTGTCGCGTTGCGCGTTGGTCGACGTCGTGACGGGCGAGGGTAACGGTGGCGGAAGGGGGCAGAGCGGACGGGGCGGCGACGATTTGGAAGTCGGCCCGGGCGGAGCTGGCTAAGGCTGCGAAAGCGATCAGGGCCGCTAGAATTGAATTTCGATTAATCCTCACGCAGAGGGGACGGGCCAAGGAGGTCGCCGCTTGCGCGGGAAGTCAAGTGACGGCGTTTTCGCAGGGGCTCCAGAGCTGGGGGGAGCGGGGTCTCTTTGCGGATGAGTTTGGGCTTATCGCGGCTTGCTGTGTTGGATGCGATATTGGCCGGGGGTGCAGCCAATCCGTTTCTTGAATACGAAGCCGAGGTATTCTTGGTGGCGGAATCCGCAGCGTTCGGCGAGGTCCGGCAGGGGAAGGCTGGTGGTGGCGAGCATTTCCTTGGCCCGGTTGACGCGTACGGTGAGGATGGACTCGAGCACGGTTTGCTTGAGGGAGCTGCGGAAGCGTCGCTGTAGTACGCTTCTCGATACGCCGGAGGCTCGGGCAATGTCGTCGACGCTAATGGGATCGCAGGCGTTGGCGCGAATAAAGCGCAGGGCTTTGACGAGGGCCGGATCTTCCAAGGCGGTGGCGTCGCTGGACGGACGCACGTGAAGGATGCGGGGGGAGACTTCGGTGCTCTGGCGAATTTCCGGGTTTCGTTCCAGGATGCAATCGAGGACGCGGGCGGCTTCGTAGCCGATCAGCTCATGGTTTGGCTCGACGCTGCTGAGCTGCGGTTGGCAAATTTCGCAGAAGGGGAGGTCGTTGTCGACGCCGACGAGGCTGACCTGGTCGGGCACGCTGAGGCCGGAGGCCTGGCAGGCGGCCAGCACGTCGGGGCCGAACTGGTCGCTCGCGATCATGACGCCGACCGGCTTGGGCAGGGCGGCGATCCAGGATTGGATGCGGTCGATATAGTTGGCCCAAACTTTGGAGGCGCGTTCTTGGTGGGCCACTTCGAGGACCGAGAGCTCCGTTCCGAGGGAGTCGCGGCAAAAGGCGGCCAGCTCCTGGCGGCGGGCGAGCGACCAAAGCTCGTCGCTCAGGCCGAAGAAGGCGATGTTGCGGAAACCCCGTTCCTTGAAGTGGTTTCCGACGAGGGCGGAGATGGCGGCTTCGTCGCATTTGACGACGGGGTAACGGGTTCCGGGAACGTTTCCCAGCACGTCGACCACGGGGACCTGGCAGGCCTTGACGGTCTCGTGCAGGTCCGGGTTGGCGATGCGGGCGATGATGCCGTCACCTTGCCAGTTCTCCAAGGAGCCGGGAGCCATGGCCCCTAGCGGTCCGGTGTGGTAGTGCAGGGACCAGTCGTTGCGTTCGCGGGCGAAGCGGGAGATGCCACGAACGATTTGCCTGCCGGAGTTGAGGGAGGTTTCGACGAGGATGGCGATGTTCTTCTTGGGCATGGCTTGCTTGACCGGATTTCTACAAAGTTTGACCTGCGCAATCGTTGTTCAAGCTAAAAATAGCTGCTATCATGCCGTACCGTAACTGATTGAATCTTTTAATATGAGCACTCAAACCCTCTCGCCTGAACATCACGCTAGCATCGAAGCAGTCGGAACCCTTTTTGCGGATTCCGGATTTGGAACGCCGGAGGTATTTGGCGTGGCGCCAGGGCGGGTGAACGTGATTGGCGAGCACATCGACTACAACGGCGGCTTGGTCCTGCCGGCAGCGATCGACCGTTGGGTGCATGTGGCGATCCGCCGGCGCGAGGACGATTTGGTGCGCTTGGTTTCCGCCCAGGCGCCGGGGAAGCTGGTGGAGTTTTCCGCGAGCGAGGAACTGGCTCCGGAAGGCAAGAGCTGGGGGAATTACGTGAAGGGCGTAGTCGCGGGCTTGAAGCGGGCTGGTTTCGCGGTTCCCGGCTTCGAGGCGGCTGTGATTTCAACCGTTCCAGTGGGTGGCGGCCTGAGTAGCAGCGCGGCTTTGGAAGCGGTTTTCGGCAAGGTGATCTTGGAGCTGATCGGCGAAGAGATGGACGACCTTGCCCTGGCCAAGCTTTGCCAGAAGGCCGAGCATGATTTCGCAGGGGTTCCCTGCGGCTTGATGGACCAGGCGGCGGTGATCCTCTGCGAGGAAGGCAAGCTGCTGATGCTCGATTGTGTGGACGACAGCTTCCAGCACGCCCCCTTCGAGGATCCGGATTGGGGACTTTTGATCATCAATTCCTGCGTGAGCCATGAGCTTTCCGACGGAGGCTACGCGGTGCGCCGCGACGGTTGCCACGCGGCAGCTAAGATTTTGGGAGTCGGGACCTTGCGGGAAATCAATCCGGCGAAGTTGGAAGAGGCTCTGAAGCATCCCGAACTGACCGAAGACATGCAGCGCTACGTGCGTCATGCGGTCACCGAAATCGCCCGCACGCTCGAGACGGTGGAGGCACTGGGCGAGCGCGACTACGCGCGGGCCGGCGAATTGCTCAATGCCAGCCATGTCTCCTTGCGCGACGACTATCGCGTGAGCTGTCCGGAGCTCGATTTCATTGCGGAGCTCGCCCAATCCCAGGAAGGCGTGGCCGGCTGCCGTATGACGGGTGGCGGTTTCGGGGGATCGGCGATCGCCTTGGTACGTCGCGATTGCGTGGAGTCTCTGAGCCGCTTGATCGAGCAGCGCTACGAGGCGGAGTTCGGAATCGAGCCCAAGATCTTCGAAACGCGTCCGATGGGCGGGGCCCGGGCCTGGAAGGCCTAAGGGACGAGGCCTGGAAAGACCCCAAGGCTTATTCCCTGCTTACACTAAACTCCATAGGTCGAAGCGCCGATAGCTAGGTTGACCTAATTCCCCTGCGCGAGCACCGGTACTTTCCGCTGGGGAACTGGGTCGATAAACCTCCTTTCCGTCGATTCGCTCCGATTCGGCGGATCTATCACCAAGAGACATCGCGCCGTGGCCACCCCAATCCCTGATACCCTCAATCCTTTAGCCCGCAAAACCTTGCGGCGGCTCAACGAAGCAATCGAGGGCGGGCAGACGGGGGCCATGCCGGAAATCGTGCAGACGGTGCGCAAGCTCTCCGGGCAAATCGCGACGGTGTCGATCCAAGACCTTTCGGAGATCATCGAGCGCGATCCTAGCGTGACCGAAAAGGTCATCAGCGCCGCGAACACTTTCGGCTACAATCCTTCCGGCATCGAGATCGGCACCATCACGGAAGCGATTCACACGGTCGGCTTCGACCGGATCCGCAATCTCACTTTGACGGTGATGCTCGCCCAAAACGCGGGCAAGGGGATGGACAGCGAGCAGCAGCGCGAGATGGCGTCGCTCTCGGTATGCAGCGGGCTGCTGGCCCAGAACCTGGTTTCAAGCTCGGAGCTTTTCAGCTGCGATCCTGATATCGCTTTCGTGAGCGGGTCCTTGCGAAATTACGGTAAGCTGCTGATGTCGACCTTCTTCCTGGACGAGTACACGCAGGCCAGGGAGCTGGCCCGGCAAGGCGCCAACGACGAGGCCTACTACGACGCTTTCGGCATGACGCCCCTAGAGCTTGGGCATACGCTCCTGCTCAGCACGAACCTGCCGGATATCATCATGGAGTCCTTGGAAAGGGTCCCCAAGGAAAAGCTGACGCGCTCCGCCCAATCCGATTCGGAGGAGGTTCTGATCGCGGCGGAGTTTTGCGTGCAGGTCTGCGAATTGGCGTTCAACGATTCGCTGGGGCCGGACGCTTTCAAGAAGGAATTGGCGGCGATCGTGCAGCGGTTTGGGGACAGTATTCCTATCGACTTGGACATGGTCACTGCGGGACTGGAGGAGGTCGATTCCAGCATGGCTCAGCTCAACGAGGTGATCGGCATCAAGAATTCGCCCGCGAACAATGCCCTGCGGGCGCGTCTCGACGGCAGGCCGCTAAGCAAGCCGGCTACCAAGAAGGAAACTCGAAAGAGTATTGGTATCGGAAAACCGAATACGGAGCCCGAACGGGATCTGAGCGAGATTTTAGAGTCGATGCTGGAGAGCGAAGAGCCGCTCGACGACGAGCAAGTGAAGCTGCTTTACGACAGCTTAAACCTGGCGATCGCGGCCGAGCTCGGACTCGATTGCTGCATGACCTTCCTGGAAGACCAGGAGAACAGCAGGACGGTGCGTTTCTCCGCCCGCAATGGCACGGGCTTGCTCTACGATCGGATCAAAACCCGGCCGCTGGTTTCCTCCGACAACAAGGACATCTTTTCGATCTGCCTCGCCCGCGGGGAGGATATCCTGATCCAGGACGCGAATTCAGGAAAGATCGCCAAGGTAATTCCAGATTGGATACACGACCGGGGCGAAGTGAATTCGCTGATTTTGCTTCCGGCTTCCTTGGATAAGAAGCTGTTCGCCCTTTTCGTAGGCGTTAAGATGGACGGGACGCCGATCGAGATCGAGCCGGCTACCCATCAGCGCTTCCGCCAGCTGCGGACGCAATTGGCGAAGATGCAGTCGCGCCGTTAGGGCGTAGGAATAGAGCTCCGTCGCATCGGGAGCTCGGGTAGGGGCGGCTACTTGTCGCTCGATTCCTCGTTTTGCTGCTTGAGCACGCGTTCGAGGATGGAGGACATGTCTTCGGTGGTACTGAAGACCTTTTCGGCCACGTAGATGGGCACGTTGTTCTGCAGGGAAAGTACGATGGAGTCGCTGGGGCGGGCGTCGAGTTCGATGATCTTGGTATCCACCTCGTTGCTCATCTCGATGAAGATTCGGGCGAAGAAGGTGCTTTCCTCTACGTCGTTGATGATGATGCGGGTGATCTTGGCCTCGAGGCCGATCAGCATGGAGGAGATGAGGTCGTGGGTGAGGGGGCGCTCCTTCTTGACTCCGTTGAGGGCCATGGAAATGGCGTTCCCGACGCTGTGGTCCACGTAGATGACGAATACCTTGTCCTCGTTGCCCAGGAACACGGCACAGCCGTTAACGGTGGGCATGACGCCTTTTACAGTGATTTGGATTACGCTGGTATTCATGTGGGGAATGGGCAGCAAGAGTCGTGGTGCCTGTGAGTATACTCTAAACAGGGATCGTCCCGTTTGGGCAAACATTTAGCGAAGCTTTCGTTTTTCGCAGCTGTCCGTTCGGGCGCGGGCTCGCCTCCCGCTTTGGGAGGGAGAATGAGGGCTTTGCCGCCCTTTATTCGGCGCTGGGCCAGGCCTCGCGGGAGATGGCCTCGCTGCCGAGGGCGCGTCGGTACTGGGCCACGGCCACGAGGTGCTGGTAATTGGCCGCGAGAGCGTTGGTGCGGGCTTCGGTGAGGGCTACGCGGGCTTCCAGCACGTCGAGCTGGCTGATCGAGCCGGTCTCGAAGCGGGAGTCGGCCATGCGCACGGCTTCTTCGGCCTGCTCGACGACCTTGACGGCGGCTTTCGCAAGTTGGTCGGCCTCTTGCAGGGCGGAGATGGCTTGGCGTACTTGGACCTCGATGCCGAGGCGGTAGGACTGCTGCTGGATGCGAGCTTGCTCGAGCTGGGATTGGGCTTGCAGGCGCTGGCCTTTGGTTTTGCGTCCGTCCCAGATGTTCCAACTGGCTTCCACTCCGACCGTCCAGCCGTCGGGGCCGTCGTCGAAGCTGGAGGAGAAGCTGGAGCGTTGCTTGCCGTAGGTGCCGACTAGGTCGAGCGAAGGCTTGAGTCCGGCGTTGGCGATCTCGAGCCCTGCTTCGCGGGCTTTGGCGATGGCTTCCAGCTGCTTGAGCTCGGAGCGGTTGGCGAGGGCTTGGTCGAGGGCGGCTTGCAGTTCGTAGTCGATGGGGCGGTAGACGAGCTCGTCGGTGAATTCGGGGATGCGTTCCAGGTTGTGGGCGTCGCGGCGGTAGTTTTGGTAGCCCATGCTTTGGCGGAGCTGCTCGATGGCGACGCGGTAGGCTCCGCGTCGGCGGATGAGGGCTGGCTGGGCGTTGGCGAGGGCGACTTCTGCCCGCAGGACTTCGAAGTCGGAGACGTCGCCCGCGTCGCGGCGGAGCTTGGCGTTGTTGAGGGTTTCTTCCAGCAGCTCGATATTCTGCTCTTCGACGCCGATTTGGTCTCGGGCCAGCAGGGCGGCGTAGTAGCGGGTTCGCACTTCCAGCAGGGCGTCGAGCACGGTGGTCTCGAGGGCGAGCAAGCTCGATTCGCGAAGGAGGTCCTGCACCTCGAGGGCGGCTCGGATGCCGCCGCCTTGGTAGAGGGCTTGGCGGGCGGAGAGGGTGATTCCCCAGGATTCCGTGCTCGCGGGAAAAAAGCTGTTCGCTTCGCTGAGCCCTTCGTCGAGCTGGTAGTAGGAGGCGTTGACCGCGAGGCTGGGCAGGGCTCGAGCCTTCACTTCGACGATGAGGCCTTCTTGTTCCTTGATCGCCTCGATAGATTGCTTGATGGCGAAGTTGTTCTCGAGAGCGAACTCGAGGGTGGTTTGCAGCGAGAGGGAGGCGGGAACCTCGGGCGTTTCCTGTGCTGGCAAGGGCGCTAGGGCGGCGACGAGGGCGGCTAGGCTAGCGGTGGCGCGTTTGATTTTTGGATACACGGCTTTGAAAGAGTGAAGGGTGAAAGTGTGAAAAGTGAATGGAAGCTAGGCTTCGGCTCCGGGTTCTGGAATGGGATCTTCTTTTCCGTGGTGTTCCTTGGCGATGAGCACGTAGAGAGACGGAACGAAGAAGAGGGTGAAGAGGGTGCCGATGGCCATGCCGCAGACGAGCACTAGGCCGATGGAGTTACGGGCGGCGGCGCCGGCTCCGCTGACGAAGATGAGCATCATGTGGCCGAAGACGGTGGCTGCGGTGGTCATGAGGATCGGACGCAGGCGCACGGCGGCGGCTTCGGAGGCGGCCTTGAGCTTGCTGCGTCCTTGGCGTTGCAGGGAGTTGGCGAATTCGACGATGAGGATCGAGTTTTTGGATACAAGGCCTAGGAGGGTGATGACGCCGACTTGGGAGTAGATATTCCAAGAGGTGGTCCAACCCCAGCTCCAATGCGGATCCCAAGGCCCGCCGGGGGCTCTGAGCGCGGTGAAGAGCAGGGCTCCGAACATGCCCAGTGGCACGGAGCCGAGCAGGATGATGAGCGGGTCGCGGAAGGAATTGAACTGGGCTGCCAGCACGAGGAAGATCAGGATCAGGGCCAGCCCGAGCGAGGGCAGGAAGTTGCTGCCCTCCTTGCGGAGTTGGCGGGACTCGCCCCCGTAGTCGACGTTGTAGTCGAGCGGCAGGGTTTGGCGGGCTTCGTTTTCCAGGAACTTAAGGACCGAGTCCAAGGGGGCGGCGGGGATGCCGGTGATCTTGACGGCGTTGAGCTGGTTGAAGCGCTTGAGGTCGCGCGGCTCCACGCTGTCCACGATGGTGGCGAAGGTGGAGAGCGGGACGAGCTGGCCGTTGGCGCCGCGGATTTGGATGTCGTTGAGGTCGTCGGTGGTGAGGCGGCTGGCCCGCTCGACTTGGGAGATGACCTTGTAGGAGCGTCCGTCCATGGGAAAGCGGTTGATGTAGTTGCCGCCGATGTTGGCCGCGACGTCGAAACCGACGGTTGCCATATCGAGCCCGAGGGCGGCGACCTTGTCGCGGTCGAAGACGATGCGGGACTGGGGCTCGTCGATCTTGACGTCCAGTTCCGGAGGGAAGGCGAAGAGTCCGCTGGCGGCGGCCTTGCCGGCGATCTCTTGGGCGAGAGCGGCGATTTGCTTGGTGTCGGCGGTGGAGGCGATGACCATTTCCACGGGAAAGTTTCCGGCGCCGGGCAGGGCTGCGGGAAGGATAGGGAAGATGGTAATGCCAGGGATGCCCATCAGCTTGGGCATGAGTTCGTAGCGGATCTGGAAGATATCGCGTTCGCGCTCGTCCCAAGGCTTGGCGATCATGCCGCCGAACCCGCCGGTGGGAAAGGTAATTTGGAAGGAGTAGTCGTATTCCGGGATGGATTCGAAGGCCTCTTGGGCTTGTTCGGTGAAATGCGAGGTGTTTTCGAGGGAGGAGTTGGATGCGGTGCTCACTACTCCGAAAACGATCCCTTGGTCCTCGGTGGGGGCCAGCTGGGTGTTCATCGAGGAAAGGATGAAGAGGGGGAAGATCGCGAGGGTCACGAGCGTCCAGCCCGTGTAGATGGCGGGGCGGGTGCGCAGGGTGGCGTCGACTAACCGTTGGTACTTGTCGCGCAGTCCGTCGAAGAAGCGATTGATGAAGCCGGTCATTCCCTTGTCCTCGCCCTTGGCGTTAAGCACCTTGGAGGCTAGCATGGGCGACAGGGTCAGGGCCACGAAAGCGGATATGAGGATGGCGCCGGCGAGGGTGACGGTGAATTCGCGAAAGAGCGAACCGGTCAGCCCGCCCTGGAAGGCGATGGGCGCGTAGACGGCGGCCAAGGTGAGGGTGGTGGCGATGATGGGGCCGATCAGTTCGCGGGCGCCGATGAGGGCGGCATCGAAGGGAGTGCGTCCTTCGCGCAGGTGTCGCTCCACGTTTTCCACGATGACGATGGCGTCGTCTACCACCAGTCCCACCGAGAGCACGATGGCGAGCAGGGTGATGAGGTTGATGGAGAAGCCGAAGATCTGCATCAGGAAGACGGCTCCAATGAGGGAAACGGGAATGGCGATGAGCGGTACGAGAACGGAGCGTATGGAGCCGAGGAAGAGGAAGATGACGATGACGACCACGAGGAGGGTTTCGCCCAGGGTGGTGACGACCTCGTTGAGGGCGTTGTCGATGTACTTGGTGGCGTCGTAGGCGATTTCCCCGCGGAAGCCGGAGGGGAATCGCTCGCGCAGGTTTTCCATCTCGGCGCGGATGCGGGCGATGACGTCGAGGGAGTTGGCGGAAGGGAGGGACCAGATGCCCATGAAGACGGCGGCCTCTCCGTCGAAGCGGACGTTGGTATCGTAGGTTTCGGCGCCGAGCTCGACTTCGGCCACGTCTTGGAGTCGTACGATGGTGGCTCCGTCGTCGCGGATCGCGAGCTGGCGGAAGCCCTCCTCGGACTCGAGGGCGGTGTTGGTGGAGAGCTTGACCTGGATGTGGTTGCCCTTGGTTTGGCCGACCGCGGCCAGGGTGTTGTTGGCTGCTAGGGCGGCCCGGACCTCCGAGGCGGAGATGTTGAAGGCGGCCAGCTTTGCGGGATCGAGCCAGATGCGCATGGCGAAGGTGCGGGCTCCGAGGATGTCGGCCCGCTGCACGCCTTCGACGGCGGTGAGGGCGGGCTGGACGACGCGGACGAGGTAGTCCGTGACTTCGTTTCGCTTCAGGTTCTCCGAGCGGAAACTCAGGTACATGGAGGCGAATTGGTTGTCGGCGGTCTCGATGTTGATGACCGGGACCTCCGCTTCCGGCGGCAGGTCGGCGCGGGCTTGGTCGACCTTGGAGGAGATTTCCGCGAGGGCCTTGGTGGCGTCGGCGTTGAGCTTCAGTCGGGCCGATATGGTAGAGAGGCTTTGCTGGGAGGTGGACTCCAGGTAGTCGATGGAGTCGGCGGCCGCGATGGCTCGCTCCAGCGGGGCGGTGATGAAGCCGCGCACCAGTTCCGCGTCGGCCCCGATGTAGGGCGTGGTGATGGTGACGATCGCGTTTTCGCTTTTCGGATACTGGCGAACGGTGAACCCTTCGCCGCCCTGGGTAGCGGTGTAGATGGCTTGGCCACCGGCGATGATGACGACCAGGTTGACGACAATCGCCAAGACCGGCCGGCGGACGAAGAGGTCCGTGAAGGCTTTTTTATGGTAGCTCATGGGAGCGGGGCCGGTTAGGCGTTGTCAGGCTGTGGATTGAGGGAAGGCGTGAGGGCCTTGGAATTGTCGATGACCACGGCGCGGCCGTTGGAGAGCTTGAAGACGCCGGCGGTGGCAACCTCTTCGCCCGGTTCCAGTCCTTGAGTTACGGATACGAAATCGCCCTTGCTTTTGCCCAGCTTGACGAAGCGCTGCTCGACGGTTTTGCCGGAGCCGTCCGCATTGGATTGGATGACGAAAATCGAGTTCCCGTAGGCTTGGTAGTAGATGGCGGTGTTGGGGATGGCCACGACCTCGAGGGGGTCGGGCTGGATGACTTCGACGCTGCCGAACATGCCGGGACGGAGTTGGCGGTCGGAGTTTTCGAGGATGGCGCGAACGCGGAAGGTGCGCGTGACGGGGTCGAGCTCGGGGTTGGTCGCCTCGACGGCGCCGCGAAAGGTTTTGCCGGGGAAGGAGTCGATGGTGACTTCGACGGGATAGTCCTTAGCGGCGGACTGCAGCTGCTTTTGCGGTAGGTTGAAGTCGACGTAGATGGGGTCGAGCTGTTGGAGCGAGGCGATGGCGACGCCGGGGCTGAGGTATTCGCCGATATCCACCAAACGGATACCGAGGGTGCCGGAGAAGGGGGCGTGGATGCGCTTCTTGGCGAGCACGGCCTTGATTTGCTCAAGCTGGGCGTTGGCCTCGGAAGCGGTGGCTTCGGCGCGGTCGAACTCCGACTGTGAGATGGTGCGGGAGCCGAGCAGCTCGCGGGACCGATTGAGGTTGAGGTTGGCCAGTTGGGCTGAGGCTTCGGCGGAGCGGAGCTGGGCTTGCTCGGTCGAATCGTCGAGGGCGAGCAGCAGGTCGCCGGCTTGCACTTCCTGGCCGGATTCGAAGAAGATTTTGGATACGGTTCCCGGGACTTCGGAGGAAACCATGACGCCTTTGGAGGCGCGAAGGGAGCCGGTTGCCTTGACGGTGTTGTCCCAAGTTTGCTCTTGGGCGACGGCCGAGGTGACGACCGAGGGCGGAAACGCCATAGGCGGCGCCGCTTCGAACTGCTTGGCTTTGACCAAGAAAATCGCTGTGAAGATCAGCCCGAGAAGGCCGAGTACGGTGAGGAATGCTTTTATCACGTTTAGAGAGGAGCAGGTTCGTTGTTCTCGGTGTGCTACGAAAAAGCCTACCGCGCGCTTGCGACTCCCTTGTGATTAAAACCGATTAAGTTGAAAGCTTTTTCTAGGTATTTATCGGGTGTAGGTATGAACGCTTTGGTCGGCGATGGGGAGGTGGTTGAGGCCGAACCAGCAGAGAAGGAGCACGATCCAGGCGGCTCCGAGGAAGAGGAAGGCGCCGCGAGCCTGCAGGGGATGTTGCAAGCGGAAGTGCAGGTAGCCGAGGTAACCGAGCCAAGTGAGCAGGGCCCAGGTCTCCTTGGGATCCCAAGCCCAGTAGTGGCCCCAGGCTTCCTTGGCCCAAACGGCGCCGATGCAAAGGCCGAGCGTTAGGAAGGCGAATCCGATTTGAACGGAGCGGTCGGCGAATTCGAGGGATTGCTTTGATTTGTTGCTGAGGGGGGCGGCTCGCCAGCCGCGGATACTGGCGGCGAAAGCGGCGGAGAGGAAGGCGTAGGCGAGCAGGTACGCGAGGACGTGGGGAACGAAGAGAACGCTGCGTAGCGCGGGCATGAGGGTGCGGTCCCAGCTCTCGGGATGGGCGAGGTTGATGCCGAGAAAGAGGCCGGCCAAGGGGATGGCGTAGTAGAGCGGCCATGTCATTTTCCAGCGGATACAGATGCAGCCGGCCGCGATGGGGAGGAGGAAGGCGTACCAAAGGCGCGTTTCGCCAAGGGTGCGCAGGGGAGGGCGGTCGAGGGTGATCCAAATGGCGAGGAGGATGCCGCCGAGAGCGAGGGTGCCGAGGGTGAGGAGAGAGATGCCGAGGGCTCGTTTCTTAGGGAAGAGAGTGAGCCCGGCGCTCCAAAGGAGCAGGGCCAGGGCAGCGGCGTAGGGAAAGGTTTGGATTAGGTTCATTTTTCTTGATCCGGCGCGGCCGTCGCGGGCTGAAGCTCGGCGCTACGAGGGGCGACGGCGATGCGGTCGAGCAGGTGCATGATGGCGCCGAGAGCGAGCAGGGCGATGCCGGTGTAGACGACGGGTATCCAAGGATCCCTTACGGCCTCGAGCACGCTCCAGCGGGAGGCCTTGCCGGCGGTTTCGTCGTAGGAGAGCTGGTTGAGTTCCCAGCCGTCGACCTTGACGGGCTTGTTGACTTCGACCCGGACGGGATAAGGGGGCTCGCCTTTTTTGAGGATGGTGATCTCGGAGGCGAATCGTTTAGGGCGGGGGAGGGCCATTGCGAAGCGGAAGCCGCTGTCGCCGGCTAGGATGGTTCGGGTGGGGACTTGGTCGTTTCCGCAGGTGGTCCAGCCTGTGATGGCGCTACCGCTCGCCAGGTGGGTGGCGCGAAGCTGGGCGGCGGGCGGCGCGTAGGGCGAGTCGGAGGCTTGGTAGCCGTCTCCGTGCGGCAGGGCTCCTTCGAAGCTTTGCAGGACTTCTATTTGCCAGCCGCGGATTTGGGCGAGGTTTCCTTGGTCGAGGTCGATGAGGGGTTCGCCTTTTTGCCAGACGATTTCCTTTTCGTCCGGATCGACGAGCGTGAGCTGGGTAGTGAAAAATTCGATACTGAAGTCGGAGAGCAGGACGCCGAAGGGGAGGTAGCGGGTTTGCGAGCCGTCGCTGCTGCTGACTTCAGCGGTGGCGTTGCCTTCGGAGACGATAAGCTCCCAGCGTTCGAGGTCGCTGGACGAGAGCAGTCCGGCGGCGATGAGCAGCCACATGCCGCCGTGGCTGACGTAGAACTTGAGGCGAGCTTTCTTGAGCTTGGTGAGGCGCCCGGCGGTGGCGAGTCCGAGGTTGAGCAGGAAGAGGATGAGGGCTGCGTTGAAAGGGAGAGAGGTGATGGGGTTGGCGAGGCCGAGCAAGCGGAGGATCTCGGGGAGCTGGGTACCGTCGCTGGCGGGGAGGGTGCCGGCTACCAGGACCCAGAGGAAGAAGTGGGCGATGACGCAGAGGGCGAAGGGGAGTCCGCCCAGCAGGAGCGTGGGGGCGAAGCGTTGTCCCTTGAGGCCGATGAAGAAGAGCCAGAGGGCGACGAGCCCTAGCAGGATGGCATTGGTGGGCCAGGGAGGAGCGATGAGTGGCTTGCCGTCTTGGAAAATGGATACGGCACAGGCGAGCAGGCTGGTGCCTAGGCAGATGAGGCCGCCGATCTTGTATTCGGATTTTGGGGGCTGAAGGGAGTTATCCTGCATTTGAGATTGCTCCAAGAGGAGCACGAAGGAATTGGGGGGTAAACCGAGTTTTTGAAAGCTGTAATTCGAAAAGGGCCGTTCGCTGTTTCGCGAACGGCCCGGAGCTTTGGATTGAAAGGGGCTATTCTAGTAGATGCTTTTCTTGGTGGAGACGTTGTCTGGCAGGCCCATGGCTTCTTGGCGGGCGGCGGCTTTCTTGTCCCATTCGGGGAAAAGCTCCTCGCGGTGCTTGGCTTTGGTGGCTTCGAGTTCCTCTGGATCGAGGCCGATGTAGCGTTGGGCTTTCTCCTTGGTGGAGATGTCTGGCATGGCGATCTCTTCGGTGATGCCATGCTTCCAGAGGACGCGGGCGATTTCCTGTCGGGCGGCTCCGGCTTTTTCGATGGCGGTGCCGAGGACTTGCAAGGCGGTGTTGGGCGCGTGGAAGCCGGCTCCGTTGGCGGCGGCTACCCAGTCCCAGCGCCATTGGGCGTGACGGATATGGATGAGGGAAGTCTTCATCTCCTCCTCGGTGGCCCCGGCGTCCCAAGCGGCTTTGGCTTCGATGTGGGCTTTGGCGAGGAGGCCTTCGACGATGCCGCGCAGCTCCATGACCTTGTTCTGGCGTGAGTAGACGTCGCCCATGAGGGTGGCTTCGGACTCGCGGTGGCAAACTTGGCAGGAATTGGCGATGTTGTTGAGGGGGCTTTGTACGTGGTGGTCGGTGAACTTGGCTCCGCCCTCGTTCTTGTAGGGCATGTGGCAGTCGGAGCAGGAGACGCCGCGCTGGCCGTGCACGCCGGTCATGTAGAGCTCGTAGTCGGGGTGCTGGGCCTTGAGCATGGGAGCCCGGGAGAGTTTGTGGGTCCAGTCGGAGAATCCGAGCTCGTCGTAGTAGGCTTCCATGGCTTCGGCGGAGAAACCTTTGTCCCAAGGGAACTTGAGGTATTTGGCGGGCTCTTTCTGGAAGTAGTACTCGACGTGGCACTGGGCGCAGACGAGGGAGCGCATTTCCTGGTGGGTGGCCTCGTTGATGTCGTCGCCGCGGGCCTTGAAGGCTTCGGCGAGAGCGGGGCGGGAGATGCGTAGGTTCATGTTCTTGGGGTCGTGGCAGTCCTGGCAACCGATGGCGTTGACGATTTGGTCGCCGCGGTCGAACCAAGTGGCGTCGTAGTATTCGGCGACGCCGAGTTCGTTCATGACTCGGGGGACGTCCGGGCTTTTGCAGGTCCAGCAAGTGGCGGGCATGCCGGCGTTGGTGCGGTAGGTTTCGCGGATGTCCTCCACGGCGTAGGCGTGGCCGCGGCCTTGCTCGTAGGCTTTGGAGAATCCGTATCCAGCCCACAATACGACGAGATTGGGAAACTCTTCGAGGTAGTCGGTCTTGGCGGAGCCGCCGTGGGCGGACTTGAAGTCGGTTTCGGCGGTTTTCTTCCAGGTTTCGTACTCGCGTGGGAAGTTGGCTCCCCAGACTTCGTTGCGCGGTTCCCACTCGCCGATGGGGTTGGTCATCTTGGCTTGCTTGGCCTCGCCTCTACGCTCCATGACGGTGGTTATGAGGAAGCCGACGATGGCGACGCCTACGAGGGTGGAGAGGAAGAGGATCCAGCCCATGCTGGAACTGCCGGATTTCTTATTTTGCTGGTTCATTTTCGGAAGGGGTTGGCTTTGAAAGTTTTCCTTGTAGCCAGTCTGGCATTACGGAATCGAGGTCGGGCGTGCGGGCCCATTCTGCGGAGGAGAGGCTGTTGACCTTGCCGTGCGGCGTTTCGCGGTGGCAGTCCCAGCAGAGCTTGCCCTGGCCTTGTTCGGCTTGCTGGAGGCTGACGGCCAAGTGAATGCCTTCGTCGAGCAGGTGCTCGTGGCAGCGGATGCAGTTTTGCTGGATGACGCCCATGCCCGGTTCGTGCACCTTGATGACTTGGGGCTCCATGTGGAAGGTGAACATGAAGGCGTGGCGAGCTCCGTCCTTGGCCTTGAAGTAGTACTTGTTGACGACGTTGTCGTGAGGGACGTGGCAGTCGTTGCAGTTGGCGACGCGGGCATGGCTGCCGCGCTCCCAGGTGGCGAACTGGGGCGTCATGATGTGGCAGTTGACGCAGGCGGCGGGATCGTCGGAGAGGTAGGAGGTGGCGTTGGAGACGCGCAGGAGCACGATGCCCAATCCGAAGAGGGTGCCGAGGGCGAGGATCAGGGGCAGCCTCCATCGGGGAGGGCAGAACCGCGCCAAGGAACGCTTAGGGGCGGGAGAAGGGGATGAGGGAGGAGCGGGTTGCATGGCTCTTAGCCGGGAGTCGATGTCGCTGGAGTTGCGGTAATTGGGTAGAAGAGCGGTGGCGAATAATCAAGAATAAAATACCAATTACTCTTTGTTGAATCGATCGGCTCGAGTGGATCTTCAGGTTGTATTGCAAAACTCGCTCACCTAGGCATTGATGGATTCCAAGTAACGGGACTCCTTCTCGAATCCTTTCAGCACTATACATGAGCGATCCCAAACGTTCAACCGAAGCGAACAAGAAAGGCCATATTGGCAGTCCTCTGTCGAAGGCGGACCGTATCGAGATTATCGAGACGCTAGGCCGTTGCGTGCGGGAGGCGGAGTACAACCAGCTCAAGCTGAAGGTGCCCAGCGACGAGGGCAGGCTGCAGAAGCGTCCGGGCATGCACTACCACTTCAAGCCGGAGATTTTCGTGCAGACTAGCGGTTGGACGGAGTTCAAGGTGCCGAACGAGACGGTGACGGTTTGCCCGGGGGAGGTCTGCATCATGCCTGCGGGCGTGCCGCACCATGAGACGATTTCGTCGCGGAAGGATCCCTTCAAGAATTTGGTCGTGGGCTTCTACAGTAACGCGATCAGCGTGCACTTGGCCTTCGAGGTGGAGCCTGGCAAGCCTGAGATCGACGTGATCGAGTTCTACGATGCTCCGAACTTGGACGTGTTTTTGAGCCTGACCAACGGCTTGGTGGAGAACAGCAAGAAGAGCGGGGCGACGCGGGACCATGTGGTGAAGGGCTTGAGTATCGCTCTTTTCGCTATGATCAAGGGCTTGGTGGAGCGGGGCAACGAAGGGATCAACCAGGACATCGGCAAGGTGTTTCAGGCGAAGTGGCTGATTCGTGAGCAACTTTCGAATACGGAGCTCAACGTGAAGATGTTGGCGGAGCGCCTGCAGTGTTCGCCGGATTACTTGTCCCACCTTTTCAATACGCAGACGGGCGAGAAGCTCACGCACTACATCCAGCGAATCCGCATCGAAGGGGCGGCTTTGGCCTTGCAGACGACCCCGCTTTACGTGTCGGAGATTGCCTGGTCGAGCGGCTTCTCGGATCCGGCGTATTTTGCCCGCGTCTTCAAGAAGTTCCTCGGAATGTCGCCGCAGGAGTACCGCGCCGAGAGCGAGGAGCGTCGCCGCAAGGAAGAGGCGCGACCGAAGACGATCTACTACGATCGCGTCGACTACTCGGCGGGCGAGTCGCATCGGGAATAGGCTGGGGGAGTTCGGGGGCGGGGCGAGTGGCTTGTATCCAGAAAAAGGCGACTGGTTTAGGCGGGTTGAAGACTCTGGGGCTTGGGATCGTTTGGAAGAGTTTCGCCGTTGTTTTGCATCTCGTGGATTTTGCTATTAGGCTGCCCGCGAATCATTAATCCCCCCACCCAATGAAAATTCGTATCATCGCCTTCGTCTCCCTCCTTTTCGCTTCGCTTGCGGCTGCGGCCGTCGCCCCGGTGCCGTCCGAGGTGATCCCGCAGTTGCTGGAAGGATCCAAAAAGCGAAACGTGGTCTTCATCCTTTCGGATGACCATCGCTACGACGCCATGAGCTTCATGGGGCATCCCTTTGCCGAGACCCCGCAACTGGATCGCATGGCGGCCAATGGCGTGCACTTGAAGAACGCCTTCGTCACGACCTCGCTGTGTTCTCCCAGTCGGGCTTCCATCCTGACCGGGCTTTATACTTTCCGCCACCAAGTGATCGACAACCAGCGCTTGGTGCCGGAAGGAACGCTCTTCTTTCCGCAGTATCTGCAGCAGGCAGGCTATGCCACGGGCTTCGTGGGCAAGTGGCACATGGGGGCTCACAACGACGACCCGCGGCCCGGCTTCGACTACTGGCTCAGCTTCAGGGGGCAGGGGCATTATTATCCTCCGAGCCCGGACTATACGCTCAACAAGAATGGAGAGCGTATTGAGCAGGATGGCTACATCACGACGGTTTTGACCGAGCATGCCCTCGAGTTTCTCGACCGGCAAAAAGGGGGCGAGCAGCCGTTCTTTCTCTACTTGTCGCACAAGGCGGTGCACGCGAACTTCACTCCAGAGCCGAAGTACGACGGCGCCTTTGGCGACAAGCCCTTCGTGAAGCCAGCCAGCGAAGCGGAGGTGACGGACAATGCCCTCAATCGTCCCCGTTGGTTGCTCGACCAGCGCAACAGTTGGCACGGAGTCGACTTTCCTTATCACAGCGACGCTGACATCGACTATCTCTATCGCCGTTATTGCGAGGCGCTCAGTTCGGTGGACGACAGCGTGGGGGCGGTGCTCGACAAGCTCAAGGAGATGGGCATCTACGAGGAGACGCTCGTGATCTACATGGGGGACAACGGGTTTATGTTTGGCGAGCATGGCTTGATCGACAAGCGAGTGGCCTACGAAACGTCGATTCGAGTGCCCATGCTGATGCAGTGCCCGGAGCTCTTCGAAGGCGGGACCGTGGTAGACGAGGTGGTGGCCAATATCGATATCGCTCCCACCGTGATGGAGGCGATGGGGCTGGCCAAGCCGCCGCACATGGATGGCGCCAGCTTCATTCCGCTCGCTCAGGGGAAGGAGATTCCTTGGCGCGACTACTTTCTCTACGTCTACTATTGGGAAAAGAATTTCCCCCAGTCCCCGACCCAGTTTTCGCTGCGCGGCGATCGCTTCAAGTATACGACTTACTACGGCCTGTGGGATACGGACGAGTTCTTCGATATCCAGGCGGACCCGATGGAGCAGAACAACTTGATCTACGATCCCCAGTACGCGCAGCAGGTTCGGGAAATGGAGGACCGGCTCTATGCGATGATGGAGGAGTTGGGTGGCGACAGCGTTCCCTTGCGCAAGCCGAGCGGCAAAAGCCAGAACAAGCGCTTTGGGCCAAAAGGCGGCGAGCAGGCCTCCGATTTCCCGCAGGCCTTGGTCTTGGAAAAGCCGGAGAGGAGCGACGCGAACTAGGCTGTCGGACGGCGAAAGCTGCGAAGCGATAGGTTTATCGTGCCTGCAATGCGGTCGCGGGCTAAAGCTCCGCGCTACGTTTTATGCTGGGCGCGTCACTCGGCTGTCGGGCGGCGAAACTGGCCGGCTTCCTCGTTGGAGGTGATTTCACGCTTTTGGCCTTCGAAGGCGCGGAAGAGCTTTTGGTGGGCGGCGAGCGAAAATTCGTCCTCCCGGCTTTCGTATTGGGCGACCCAGCCCAGCAGCATCTCGAGGTTCTTGTCCTGTTCTTCCTTGCTGGCGTACTTATGGGGTTCCCAGGGGCGGGAGCGGCAATTTTCCTGGCAGGTTGCGGTTCCGGGATTGAGGAAGACGATCTCTTGAGCGTGGGCGGCGGCAATCTCGATGAGGGATGCGTAGCAGCCTTCGATGACCCAATCCTCGTGAGCGGCTATGAAGTCGCGTATCCGCTTTTCGCTGACGGAAAGTTCTTCGCGGACGGCGGGCGCTTTCCAGGCGAGAGTGTCAAGGTCGAGGTGGGCGGCCTGGCTTTGTTCCGCGATGCGGCGCGCTAGGGTGGACTTGCCGGAGCCCGAGTTTCCGAAGACGATGGTTCGTGTCATTTTTCAGGATGGTTGGTTTTCCTGGCAGGGAGGATTCCATGCGGACTCGAGTTGGCAAGGGTAAGTTGCTGGGAGTTCGTTTGAGGGCGGTGCCGGGATGCCAAAGCGGAAACGCGAAAAGGCGGCAGCCTCTTTGGAAGCTGCCGCCTTGGCTTAGAGAATTTCGGATTGTTTATTAGAACCTAAACTTGCCGCCTACGCTGACACCGTCCGAGTCGCTCGCGTTCTTGATGAAATCGCGGTTGTAGGAGACGTTTACGGCGAGGTTTGGCTTTAGGTAGTGGGTGGCGCTGAGCACGGTGTTGAAGTCGGACAGACGGTCTGTAGTTGTTGTTCCGATACCGACTCCAGTGCGAGCGGTCGGGTAGTAGGTGGCGAGAGCGTTCAAGCTCCAGTCGCCTTCGCTACCGTTGTTGGCCCAGCCGAATCCACCTTCGAGCGTGAACCAGCGGTCGTTTTCAAGGGCGAACAATCGCTTGGAGTTCAAGGCGTAGGACCAGGCGTGCCCCTCGTCGAAATCGGCGAGCGCGACTTCAGCTCCTACGGTGAATCCCTGTTGGAGGAAGTAGTGGTAGCCGACTTGGTAGGCGTTGAAGTCGTCCATCACGTCGGTGGAGAACCACGAGGCGCTGAAACCGTGATCGCTGTCTCGGTTCTGGTGCGTGTAGGCTAGGCCGTAGGTGTTGATGTCTTCCCCGAAGCCGGTAGCGAGGCCGTACTGTAGGTCGACCTGTCCTACCTTGTTGAAGAAGGCAGCTTCATCGTAAGGCGTTTTGCCGAGATAGTCCAAGGAGCTGGTATAGATGGTAAAACCGCCCAAGTATAGGTCCTCCCCTGAAAAGTTAGAATCCAGGTTTTGGTAGCCTAGCGATACTTCGGCTGTGTACTCAGCCCGTAGGGACGGGACGATTGAGCTTAACGCGACCATGGATAAGGTCGCTAGTTTCGTTTTCATCTTATTAGTTTGGTTTGTTGAAAAGCGCATGCTTCGGCGCTTATGTACCCAGATAATGGGTACGGAGCGAACCAAATCAATTAAGATATTTTTGAAAATTTTCGAGTTCGAGGGAACTTTGTCCCGAATTACGCGCTGCCTTGTTCGAGCGCTTCCTTCCATCCGAGAAGGCGGGAGAGCTGAAGGCCTGCTTCCTTGAGGAGGCTGGCGATTTCTTCGATGCGCTCGAGGGGCAGGCGCTTGCACGAGCCGGAAATGCCGATCGCGGCGACGCATTGGTTGTCGTTGGAGAAGACCGGTGCCGCGATGCGACGCGCTCCTTTACGGAACTCTTCGTCGTCCACGGCGTAGTTAGCGTGCCGCACGCTCTCTATCTCGGCGTTAAGAGCCTCTAGAGTGACGAGTGTTTTGGAAGTATGCTGCGGCAGCTCGTCGAGCGGGAGGACGGCTTGGAGGTCGGGCCAATGGGCGAAGGCCAGCAGGCATTTCCCCGTGGCGGAGCTGTGCAGGTCGAGGATGGCTCCCGGCTTGGTGGAGGACGAGAGCCGATGCTTGCTGGGGATCGCCTCGACGATAAGGGCACGGTTTCCGGAGGGAATGGCTAGGTGGCAGGTTTCGCCCGTTGCCTGTACGATTTGTTGGAGCAGGGGACGGGCAAGTTCGCTGATGTCCATGCTGGCCTTGGCTGCGTCGCCGATCGGCACGAGGGAGGGGCCGAGGCTGTAGCAATCGTCTTTCTTGGCGGTAAATCCTTCCAAGGTTAGCGTCGCCAAGATGCGTAGGGTGGTGGTGCGGGGGATTTGCAGGGATTCGGAAATGCTGCGGATGGAGAGGGCCTGGGGCGTCGTCGATAGGAGCTTCAAGACGCGGCAGGCATTGTGGAGGTTGGGGATTCTATATTTTTCCATCAGGAGTGAGTTCAAATGTGAACTCGCAGGCGTTGCAAGTGCCATTTCTGTGGCGCGGCGCCTTTGGCTGAAGCGCCAAGGACGAGGGATATCGCGGATTTTGAAAGCTGGGAAGTTGCTTTCGACCTTGCCTCGGACGTTTCAGAACGAAAGCCGAAAGGCAGGCGTGTCACTCGGTGCGCAGAGGGAGAACGCTTGTTTTGAGCAAATTTACGATAGCGATCCCGCTCCTCGTTTTCGGCGACTTTGGAACGGCTAAAGGGCTCCGCGGAGGTTCGAATGTGAAAAAATTCGGAACGCTTGATTTAGCGTTATTTTTAGGGAGAGAATCGAGATGGATTTTATTGACAGGCGCTAAGAAACGACGCAAATACCTCGAAATAAGTTCAAATGTGAACCTCGGAGCTTTACCCAGCTCTGTTTTTTTACCCCAACGACCTAACACGTGTTGGTTCGTTGATTTCGCTTGTTACTCAAAATCTAACAACAATGTCATACTGCAAAGGTACTTCATTTGGTACGGCCTATGCCCGTATCGCGAGAGCAGCGCTTGCCTGCGTTTCTCTCTTCGCTGTCGTGTTCTCCATGAGCACTGACGGTTTCGGTCAATCCACCGGTTCGATCCGCGGCCAGGTCAAGAACCTGTCTACGGGCAAGTTCCTCACCAACGCGCAAGTCGTGATCGAGGGGACCAACCAGCGAGCGTACACGGACGAGTACGGGGAGTATCGCTTCAGCAACGTGGCTTTGGGCGACGTTCGCTTGACGGCGAGCTATGTGGGCCTGGGCGAGAAGTCGCTTTCGGTCTTCGTGGAGGAAGGCGGCGTCACGGCTCCAGTGATCGCCTTGTACGCGGCCCGGGCTGGCCTCGACAACGAGGAAGTCTTCGAGCTGGAGGCGTTTACGGTGGACGGCAGCGACTTCGACAGCAACGCCATCGCCCAGCAGGAGCGAAAGATTTCCTCGAACCTCAAGCTCGTGCAGCACGCTGACGCTCTGGGCGAAATCGCGGAAGGCAACATCGGCGAGTTCCTCAAGAACATGCCCGGCGTGGCGATCGACTACGTGGCGGCGGACGCCCGCTCGATCAAGCTGCGCGGCATGTCGGCGGATTTCACGACGGTGACGGTCGACGGCGCTTCGATGGCCTCGGCTGCTTCCAGTGGTAAGGGGCGAAACTTCGAGCTGGAGCAGGTTTCCTTGACCAATATCGAGCAGCTCGAGGTAACCAAGCTTCCACGTCCTGACAATCCCGCCAACTCCATGGGAGGCTCGATCAATCTCGTGAGCAAGAATGCCTTCGCCCAAGGGGGACGCAAGATCACCTACAAGGCCTTTGCGAACTGGAACGGCATTTACGGGTTCGACTTCGACAAGTCGCCCGGTTGGACCTCCGACAGCTACCGGACCAAGACGAATCCAAGTTTCGAGTTCGGCTACTCCGACGTATTCTTGAACGATCGTCTCGGCGCGTCCTTCACGGTTTCGCAGTCGAACCAGTTCAATATCCAGCGCCGCTTCAACTACACGGGAGACTATCGAATCCTAAACGATGGAAGCGTCGCCAACGAGCGGATACAGATCCAGGACGGACCGAAGTTCAGCTTCCGCCAAAGCGTGGCTGCGAACTTCGACTACAAGGCGAGCGAGAATACGATTTTCACGCTCCGTTCCCAGGTGAACTGGTACGATGCGGAGTTCAACAACCGCAACTACAACTTCGCGATCGGCACCGACATGGCGAATTCGCGGGAGGGGCATATCGAAGGTTCCTTTA
Source organism: Pelagicoccus sp. SDUM812005 (assembly GCF_031127875.1). Lineage (GTDB taxonomy): Bacteria > Verrucomicrobiota > Verrucomicrobiia > Opitutales > Opitutaceae > Pelagicoccus. The sequence continues at coordinate 450,108 of NZ_JARXIA010000001.1, forward strand.
CCTCGAACAACAATGTAGGAGCCTCCGTTCGCAACAAGAAGGGCGTAACCACGCACGTGGACCTCGGCGCCAAGCACACCTTTGGCGATTGGAAGATCGACTACGGCTTCACTTCCTCTATCGCGACCAACGAGTACCGCGACGGATCCGAAGGGTACGTGGAAGGCATGTCGACCCGCAACTTCAACGTAACGGGCCAACGTTTGTCCTACGACTTCGAAAACATGATGGTGGCCTACGCGGACATCGTTGCCAAGGACTCTTCCGGAAACGTGTTGCCCAACTACGGCTTCGACCTTTCCAAGGGACGTCTGGCTTACCTGCGCCACCGCCCGAACGATTCGGAAGACAAGCGTTCGAACCTGCGTCTCAACGTGACTCGCCTTTTCGAGCTCGGCGACAACAAGGGGTCGTTTAAATTTGGATACGACCGTAGCGGGCAACATCGCGATACGATCAACCGCGAGTGGCGCTACAACGTAAACAGTAATAGCCCGACCGCTTCCAAGCCGCTCTCCGATTTCGTGGACGAAGTCTACAAGGACATCACTCCTGGATTTGGTTACCCAGGATTCACCTGGCTGAGCTCGATCCAGCTCGAGGACTACTTGCAGGCAAACATGGGCGACTTCACCTTGGCCAACAGCACCGCTCTCAGCGCCCAGCAGGGCAGCTACCTGAACCTGGACGAAACGATCACCTCCTACTACGTGATGGGTTCTATCGGCTTCGCTGGAGACAAGGGCTTGTTTACCACAGGTATCCGCTACGAGGATACGAAGGTTGAAGGCTTGTCGCCCGTCGGTTCGAAGGTCGTGCCCGATCCTACCACGGAAAATCCGAACAATACCAAGACGCTTTCCACTATGTGGCTAGAGGGGACTGGAGAAAACGGAGTCTTGGCAGGAGAGTTCATCGCGGCCAACCAGAGCTACGATACTTATCACCCAAGCGCCCACCTGCGCTACAATCTCACGCCTCAGCTGACTGCTCGCGTTTCCGCGGCGAATACCATCGGGCGTCCTAGCTTCGGCAATATGTTCGGGGCGGCGACGATTAGCTACGATACTTCGAGCTTCGAATATACGCTGAACCTGAAGAATCCGAACCTCACTCCGCGTCGCTCGGATAACCTGGACTTCACGCTGGAATACTATTTTGGCGACACTAGCTTGCTGAGCGCGTCGGTGTTCCAGAACGACATCAAGAACTTCGAAGGCACGACGACCGTGCCGATGAGTCGCGAAGCGATGGCTGCTGCAGGCATCCCTTACCAGGCCGAGTACGACGACGTCGATAACCTGAAGTACACCTTCACGGCTGGCGATGCGACTGTGCGCGGTTTGGAGTTGAGCTGGAACCAAAGCCTGGACCACTCCTTCATTCCTGAGTTCTTCAAGGCTTCCAGCATCTATGCGAACGGCACTTTCCTCGATCTTGACGGGAGCTTCGAAGGGACGGACTACGCGGACTTCACCGACACGCTGCCCGGCTTTGCCAAGGAAACGATTTCCTACGGCGTGATCTTCGACAAGCGTCCTTTCTCCCTCAAGTTCCGTTGGAACACCCGCGGAGAGGAAACGCAAAGCGGCACCCGCAACTTGCGCTTGGTTAACGGCACGGTGCTGCGTCCCCGTATCCACGACGAGGAACGCACCACGCTCGACATCAACGGCGACTACAAGGTTAACGACAACATGTCGGTCTTCTTCTCGGTCCGCAATGCCAAGAACGCTCCTTACCGCTGGATCCTGGACCTCAGCGAGGTGGAAGGTTCCTCGACCGACGAGCGCGTGCTGTATCGCGAAGAGTCATACGGGGCTCAATGGTCGCTGGGCGTGAAGGGCAAGTTCTAGTCCCTGCCTTGCAAATCTTAATAATGGCACGCGTGAGGCTGGAGGAAAGGTCGCTTGAGGTAGGCGATAGTAGGTTCTCGAGTACTTGGCCTTAGGCGTGCTATTAGTAAACGGGCGGAAGAGCTTAGGCTCTTCCGCTTTCGTTGTTTGTGGATCGGTCGCGCTGAGCTTTTGCCTGCGGCGTTGAAGGAGTGAGCCTGCAGCGCGGTCGCTGGCTAAAGCTCAGCGCTACGGGGAGCGAGCCGTTGAACGCAGGTTTGGCGGCTCCGTGGAAAATGCGAGGATGAGGAGGCGTGCTATTTGTCCTTCGACGCGGAATCCGGGCTGTCGGTTCGCACGCTGGTGGCGACTTCCTTGTCGACGGGGACGCCGTCCTCGATGGCTGGCAAAAAGATGCAGGCTTCGAGGTAGGCTTTGGTTTCGGGAGGGAGGGCGGCCTGGGCTTCGGGGGCGCAGCGTGCGTGCGTGGTTACGCCTCGCTTGTCTACGCTGAGGAGGACTTTGGTCTTGGTCTTGCTAAGCTGTTCGGGGTCGCGTTGCGGGGCGTAGATCAGAGTTGGATTTCTGTCGTTGAATTGTGGATACGGTATCGGTACCAGTTGTTCGACGAAGCAGGCGAATTCGTTGAAGAAGAAGCGTTGGCGCGCGGCAAGGGGGATCGGGGTGCCATCGAGAGTGGCGGGGTGGTACCGGGACTTCAGCAGGGTTGCCAAGGCGGGCGGAAGCAGCTCGGTGTGATCGGCCTTGAGTTCAATGAGGTGCTCTATCGTGCCGTCCGCTGCTACTAGGAAAGTGGCTTGGGCGTAGCCGCCTTCCATGACGCCTTGCAGGGCAGCGGGAAATGCGAGCGGATGTTCCTGTGCGACCTGCGGGGGCTCCAGCTTTCGCGTGTCGGTTGGCGATGACTGGGGCCTTGGGGAGGCTTGGGAGGGAGCGGCGCTGAGGTCTCTTACTCTGATTTCTTCGCCTGCTGAGAAGAGGCGGTAGGTGTAGTTGGCTCCGCTGAAGAGCGGATTGATGGGGACCGTGATGGAAAATTCATCTCCTTTGTCGGCTTCGATGTCGGGAATTTCCTGCACGATCTTGGTGGGTATTCCGCTATCCGGTTCGATGAGCAAGAGGATGAAGCAGTGCTGGAAGTCGCGGTCGATGACGGCGTTCGCTTTGAGGACGAATACGGGCGTGTTGTAGTGGTAGCGGGTATCTTTGAGGATGCCGACTTGTTTGTCCTGGAGGATTATGCCTCCGTCCGTGTAGGTGCCGTTGGAATTGACCGCGAGCTTTCCGTTCGGAAAGGGCTTGAGATCGGAGGCGACGAAGGCGAGCGGCGTTTCCCCGTCCATGGAAACCACGGTAAGCCAATCGTCGCCGTGTTGCACGAGCACTTCCATTTGCGCGGAAGCGAGGAGAGCGGCGAAGGCGGAGGCGCCGAGGGCGAAAAGCGCTTTGGCGGGCCGCAGCGTTTTTCCGATCTTCCAGGACTGCTTCATTTAGGGGTATACGATTGTAGGAGGGGAAGGATTTCCGGATGCGGCATTGTTCCCGAGCGAGAGCTTCGCGTCGCGTTCGCTTAGCGTTGGCGCTTGCGGTATTCTTTGGGGGAGCAGCCGCAGGCGCGGCGGAAGGCTTCGTTGAAGCGGGAGAGGGTGTTGAATCCGGAGGCCATGGCCACGTCCAGGATCTTGTCGTCGGTGGTGATGAGGAGGCGCTGGGCGTGCGATACGCGGTGATGGGTGATGTAGTCGACGAGGGTCGTGCCGAAGGTTTTTTTGAAGAGGTTCATGGCGTAGTTGGGATGCAGGTCGACCGCTTTTCCGATGCTTTCGGCATTGAGCGGCTCCAGGTAGCGCTGGGCGACCAGGCAGGCCATGTGTTCCACCTTGTTCAAGCTGCCGTCGAGGAGGGCATTGGCCTTGCTGGCGGTGCTTGACTTGGAGGTTGTAGGCAGCTCGTCGTGCAGCTGGGCCATGCGTCGGAGGCGGGCTTCCAGTTCCAGCAGGACGATTTGCTCCGATTCCTTGTCGCCTTTGCCGAGGTCGTGCTCCCATTGGGCGAATCGGTCGTTCTCGCTTTCGATTCTGCCGCCGAGCCGCTGTCGCAGCAGTTCACCGTGCAGCAGGTTATGCACGAAGGCGTTGGGCAGCTTGAACTGGAGAAACCAGGGGAAGGGGATGGTGACGACGAAGTATTGGCTGTCCTCGCTGAAGGAAATGACCTGGTGGGGGATGGAGGCCCAGAAGGCTCCGAGTTGTCCCGCGTTGAGGGTGATCTTGCGTCCGCCGAGCAGGTAGGTGACGGATCCGCGAACCATGTGGTTGAGCTCGATCTCGTTGTGGTGGTCGGGGCGTCCCATGGGAGAGGGATTCCAGCTCACGCAGCTCAAGCCATAGGGTTGGAAGTCGGGGCGGTTGGGGTCGAAGGTGTCCAAGGCGAGTTGGGGTTGAGGCTTAGTATTCAGGTGATATGTAGTCCTTGTCAGGATGAAACGAGGATAAAATTAGGATATTCTACGGTCATATTCCCGGATTCGGGAATTTGTACCTCTTTCCTGCCCCGTATTAATATAGGTCGCTGACGACTCTCGGGGAAAGCTGTTTCGAAAAATAATCCCTGTGAAAAAATCTACTCAAACCTTTGGCGTCATCTTTGGAAATCGCGACTTCTTCCCGGACAAGCTGGTGACGGAAGCCCGTGCCGATATCGAAAAGCTTTTCGGTGAGCTCGGCTTGGAAGGCGTGTATTTGTCCGAGGAGGACACCAAGCTCGGCGGGGTGGAGACGCATGCCGACGCCCGCAAGTGCGCGGAGCTTTTCAAGTCGCGTCGCGACGACATTGCGGGGGTGCTTGTTTGTTTGCCGAATTTCGGGGACGAGAAGGGCGTGGCCGACACGCTCAAGATGGCGGGCTTGAACGTGCCGGTGCTGATACAGGGGTATCCAGATGACTTGGACAGGCTAGACGTTATTCGTCGCCGCGACGCGTTCTGTGGCAAGATTTCCGTATGCAATAACCTGAGACAGGCGGGGATTGCCTATTCCCTAACGCGGAAGCACGTGGTTCGCCCCAATGATCCTTCTTTCGTGGAAGACTTGCAGCAGTTCGTCGCGGTGTGCCGCGTCGTAGGAGGAATCCGCGGTTGCCGTATCGGCGCCGTGGGAGCCCGTCCTGGTGCCTTCAATACAGTTCGCTACAGCGAGAAGATCTTGGAGCGCAATGGCATCAGCGTCACCACTGTCGACCTGTCGGAGATCCTAGGCGATGCCGAAAAGCTCGCGGCGGATAGCGATGCGATCGTTGCGAAGGTCGAAGAGATCAAGGCCTACGCCAATGCCTCCATGGTACCGCAGGCAAAGCTCGTCCAGATGGCTCGGCTCGGCGTGGTGCTGGACCGTTTCGTAGAGCAAAACGCTCTCGATGCGACCGCTGTCCAGTGCTGGACGTCGGTGCAAGCGAACCATGGTTGCAACGTTTGCACCTCGATGAGCATGATGAGCGAGGACCTTTCGCCCAGCGCTTGCGAAGTGGACGTCACTGGAGTGCTCACCATGTACGCGATGCAGTTGGCATCCGGAACGCCAAGCGCGCTGGTGGACTGGAATAACAACTACGGCGCCGAGGACGACAAGTGCGTGCTTTTTCACTGCGGCAATTGGGCGAAGTCCTTCTTGAAGGAAGCGAAAATCTCCACCGCGCCGATCCTGGGTACGGTCGTGGGCGAAGAGAATACTTATGGAGCGCTTGATGGCCGTACTCCAGCGAGTTCGCTCACCTATGGTCGTATCACCACTGATGATACGAACGGCTCGATTCGAGCCTATATCGGCGAAGGTCAATTGACCGACGACAATTTGAAGACCTTTGGGAATCGGGCGGTTGCGCAGGTGCCTAAGCTGCAGAAGCTGATGCGGCACGTCTGCCGCGAGGGCTTCGAGCACCACGTGGTGATGAATGCCTCGCACACTGCGGCGATCCTCAAGGAAGCCTTCGAGAACTATCTCGGCTGGGAAACATATTACCATGAACAACCAGAGGATTGAGAAGCGTAGCTCGGAGCGAGAGCCCGCCAGCGCCTTGCCTGATCTAGGCTGCTAGAACGATGACCAAAGCGCAGCGCTACGAATTTTCGAATCATTTTCACCATGAACTACACTGACGGACAACTTGAGCAAAAGTCGCTGAAATTGCGGCGGAGCGTCGTAAAGTGGATCAAGCATGCGGGAGCCGGACACACGGGCGGCAGCTTGTCTTGCATCGATATCTTAAACGTATTGTACAATCGGATACTCAATGTATCGCCGGAGAATTTTACCTCTCCGGATCGCGATCGTTACGTGCAGAGCAAGGGCCACGCGGTGGAAGCTTTGTTTGTGGTGCTCGCGGATGCAGGGTTTTTCGACGAGTCGGACCTGGAGACGCTTTGCTGCTACCAGTCGCACTACGTGGGGCATCCCACCCGAAAGGTAAATGGCGTGGAGCAGAATACCGGTGGCTTGGGCCATGGTTTGCCGATTTGCGTGGGCACAGCGCTAGCGGGCAAGATGGACGCCAAGGATTACCGTGTTTATACCTTGCTCGGCGATGGAGAATTGGCTGAAGGATCGAACTGGGAGGCGGCCATGTCTGCGGCTCATTATAAGCTCGATAACCTAACCGCCGTAATCGACTGCAATACCCTGCAGATCGCTGGGCGAACCGCGGACGTGATGAACAGCGAACCCTTGGTGGAAAAGTGGGAAGCTTTTGGTTGGGCGGTACGTCGAATCGATGGCCACGATATAGCTGCTTTGACGGAGGCCTTGAGGGATCCCTTGGAAGCGGGAAAACCAAGTATGGTGATTGCGGATACGGTTAAAGGGCGGGGAGTCTCGTTTATGGAAGATGTCGGAAAGTGGCATCATGGCGTGCCGAACGACGAGGAATTCGCGAAAGCGATGGAAGGCTTCGATATGCAACTCGCGGCCAAGGAAGGAGCTCTGTCATGAGCGCTCCTGCACCCTCGATGTATAGCCCCGAAGCCTCCGCTCTCGCGGAAGAGATTGGGCTCAAGAAAGGCAAGGCAAACTTGGAAGTGTTTGCGGCGACGGTGGAGGCTCTCGCATCGAGCGACCCGCAGGTCGTGGCGGTCGTCAGCGATTCGCGTGGCTCCGGCAAGTTGGGTCCATTCGGGGCGGCTTATCCGAAGCAGCTCGTGGAAGTCGGAATCGCGGAGCAAAATTTGGTCGGCGTCGCGGCTGGTCTCGCCTCGGCGGGCAAGAAGGTCTTTGCGGTGTCGCCGTCTTGCTTTTTGACGGCGCGTTCCTTGGAGCAGATCAAGAACGACGTCGCGTATTCAGATAACCCTGTCACCCTTGTGGGGATCAGCTCGGGAGTGAGCTACGGAGCCTTGGGTACGACTCACCACTCCTTGCACGATTTTGCCGCCTTGCGGGCGATCAACAATTTGCACGTGGTGTGCCCAGCGGACAACTACGAAGCGGAGCAAGCGGTTCGAGCGGCGGCCGTCTTGGAAAAACCTGTCTTTCTACGCTTCGGCAAGGCCGCTCTGTACAGTCTTGGGAGCGAAGCGGAGCAAGCCTTCGAGTTTGGCAAGGCGCGCCTCTTGCGTTATGGCGACGATTTGGCGTTCATTGCGACAGGAGAGACGGTTGCGCATGCCTTGCTCGCTGCGGAAAAGTTGAAACGCGAACAAGGCCTGGAGGCCCGCGTTATCAGCTTGCATAGCTTGAAGCCCTTCGACGTGGATGCGGTTTTGGCGGCGGCTCGCGAATGCGGGGCGGTTGTTACGGTGGAAGAGCACATGGTTAATGGTGGTTTGGGCGAAGCCTGCGCTGCTGCGATTTTAGAAGCGGGAGTGGGCGATTGCTTGTTCCATCGAGTTGGAATCCCTGACGAATACACCGTCACGGGCAGTCAGGCGGACATTTTCCGTCATTATGGAATTTCGATGGAAGGACTTTTTTCCACGGCGGGCCAGATGCTCGAAAGGGTTTGATGTAACTGAGTAGGGTTGCTGCATGCGACGCGCTGCGGATCTCAGGATCCGCGGCGCGCCGCCAGAGCTTCCGCTCCGGATTAAAAAAATAAATGCCCCATTTCCTTGCCATAGACCAAAGCACCTCGGCCACCAAGGCTCTGCTGTTTAACGAACGCCTAGAGTTGCTCGATCGAGAAGGCATCGAGCATGTCCAGCACTACCCAAGAGCGGGGTGGGTGGAGCATGATGCGGAGGAGATTTGGCAGAACCTCTTGACGGTCGCGCGCCGGCTCTTGGGGCGACGACCCGCCGAGGCGGAATCATTGTGTAGCCTTAGCATTACCAACCAGCGGGAAACGATTGTCGTATTCGAAAAATCGAGCGGTAAGCCTCTCTATCCTGCTCTGGTCTGGCAGTGCCGTCGCGGCGTCGGCTTGTGCGATGCGGCGAACGCAGGCGGTTTGGGCCAATTGGTCGAAGAGCGGACTGGCTTGAAGATCGATGCCTACTTTTCGGCTTCGAAGCTGAAATGGCTGATGCAAAACGAGCCGGAAATCGCTCGTAAGGTGCGTTCGGGCGAAGCGCTGGTGGGGACGATCGACGCTTATTTGATCTATCGATTGACGGAGGGGCGTACGTTCGCGACGGATACGACGAATGCGAGTCGTACTTTGCTCTACGATATAGCATTGTTGCGTTGGGACGAGGCTCTTTGCGAACTTTGGGACACGCCTCTGCACGCCTTGCCGGAGGTCCGAGACTGCGAAGCCAAATTTGGGGAGACGACCTTGGGAGGTATCCTAAAGGAAGCTTTGCCCATATGCGGAGTGATGGGTGATTCCCAAGCGGCTCTATTCGCTCAAGGCTGTTACGAACCAGGCTCGGCTAAGGTAACTTTCGGCACGGGTTCGTCGATCTTGTTGAATGTCGGTTCCGAAATGAAGCGCTCGGACAACGGGGTGGTGACGACGCTAGCGTGGACTCGCGGCGGGATCCCCACCTATGCAATGGAGGGCATCATTATCAGTTCGGCGGCCACTTTGGCTTGGCTGAAGAACCAGCTAGGCCTGTTCGAAAGCTATTCCGAGGTGGAGCCCATGGCCCGCGAGCTCACGGGCAACGGTGGCGTGTACCTTGTTCCCGCGTTTACGGGGCTCGGCCTGCCTTATTGGAAAGCCGATGCGAGGGCGACGATCGTAGGGCTGAGCTCGCAGAGCGATCGGCGTCACCTGGTGCGGGCCGGAATCGAGTCGATGGCCTATCAAGTTAGCGAGGCATTGGCGGCGATGCGTGAGGATGCTGGCGTGTCGCTTTCGGGGCTTAAGGCCGATGGCGGAGCCACGAAGAATTCCTTTTTAATGCAGTTGGTCGCAGACTTGTGTCGTGTGGATTTGTCGGTCGCAGGCATGCCGGAATGTTCTCCATTGGGAGCGACCATGGCTGGAATGCTCGGAATGGGCCTTGTGGTGTCGCCGGAAGACTTTTCCTTAGGATCGGCCGAAGGTTTTACCCCTCGGATGCTTGCCGAAGAGTCCGATCGACTATTAGGTGAATGGCGTTCCGCAGTGCAACAGACCCTCGCCCCTCTCGAGGCTAAAGACCCGTTGTATTTGTAATGATTTACTGATTACGAAGAATCTAGATATCCCCCGAAAAAATACCCAAAAAATGAATACACAAAAACTACCCGTTGGGGCGTGGCTTGTTGCCATTTGCTCTGCAATCTTTCTTCTCGCTGGCTGTGGCAAAGGCGAGGACGGCGAAGCTGGCTCCGACTCTACGGGGCCGAAGCGAATGGCTGTGGTCGTATCGACCCTTAATAATCCTTGGTTTGTGGTACTTGCGGAAACCGCTCGGGATCGGGCGATCGAGCTCGGCTACGAAGCCACGATTTTCGACTCGCAAAACGATCCGTCCAAAGAATCGGTTCACTTCGACAACCTGATCGCCTCTGGGTACGACGCGGTCCTTTTCAATTGCACGGATGCAGAGGGCTCCATCGCCAACGTGCGTCGCGCCAAGAAGGCTGATATTCCTGTCTTTTGCATGGACCGAGAGATCACGGCGAACGACGTAGCGGTTTCTCAAATACTTTCGGACAACTATTCCGGTTGCGTCGCCTTGGGCGAGTACTTCGTCGAAACCGTCGGGGAGTCGGGCGAGTATGCGGAGCTGTTGGGAATTATAGCCGATACCAACACCTGGAATCGCTCCAAGGGATTCCACAGCGTAGTGGATCGCTTTCCTGGTTTGAAGATGGTTGCCCAGCAGTCCGCTGACTTCGACCGGGCCAAGGCCTTGGAAGTCATGGAGTCGATCCTGCAGGCAAACCCGAACATCAAGGCGGTCTTCTGCGGTAACGACGCGATGGCGATGGGCGCCTACCAAGCCTTGCTCGCGGCCGGCAAGGCGAAGCAGGTGAAGGTCTTCGGCTTCGACGGAGCGGACGATGTCGTTCGTTCGATTGCGGAAGGCAAGATAACGGCTACCGGAATGCAGTTCCCCAAGCGTATGGCGCGAACCTCGGCGGAAAGCGCTCATGCCTACATCAATGGCAAGCGCGATTTCGATCAGCGCACCTTGGTTGCGGTCGAATTGGTGACAAAGGAAAACGTATCCAAATTTGGCGACTTCGGTCGCAAATAGTTTCTGCTTTGCTGGAAATTCCGTGTCTTATCTCTCGTCGAAATTTGTACGTTGGGGCGGCTCGGTGGCTTTGCTCGCCATCCTCTGGCTCGTATTGCCTCCCTTCAGGATCGTCTCCTTGGACGAGAACGGTAAGCTCCCTTCTAATGGAAAAGGGGATGCTGCCTTTGACGCAGGGGAGTTTGCGGATCGCTTTTGGGAGGAAACCTTGGTTTCCAGCATGGACAGCGCGACGCCGCTCAGCGACTTGCTTGAGGCGATCGATGCCGATCTCGCTTCGGCTAAGCGGAGCTATGGCGAGCAGAAGGGGGAAGGAGCTCCCGTTTACTTCTATGCAGGGGGAGAGGGCACCGTGGTTGAGATCAAAGGCCGTCGGGCCACGCTTCAAGCCCACGGGGCGCGCGTCAACCTGCTGATTGCGCCTCCTGTATTTGGAAATACAGTACGAGATGGAACTGGGTTGCTGAGCGTCAACGAACTGCCTGGCCTAGAGGAGTTCAATGCGGTTTCTGCTGCCCTGAACAAGAAGGTCGAGTTGGAAGTGATGTCTGTTCTGAAGGATAGTCTTTCGCAGGGGGTGAAAGTGCGTTTCGTTGGCTGCTCGAAAGTTCCCGAGGCCTTGTCTGACGGGGCGAACCTGGAATTCACTCCATTGCGAGTGGAGATAGCGGAATGATTTCTGAAGCGAAGTGTATCCTCGAAGCCGAGGAGATCGTTAAGACCTTTCCAGGCGTTAAGGCTCTCTCGGGGGCGGGGTTGAGCGTTTACTCCGGGCGGCTGGTAGCATTGCTGGGTGAAAATGGCGCGGGGAAATCGACTTTGATGAATGTGCTTTCGGGCGTTTTTCAGCCCGATTCGGGTACGATTCGAGTCGATGGTGAATGTGTCCAGTTTGCCAATACGCGAGAGGCTCAGGCCCGCGGTATCGGGATCGTGCACCAGGAGTTGAATCTGATTCCCTATTTGTCGGTGGCCGAAAACGTGTTTCTCGGAAACGAACCTAAATCCTGGAGTGGCTTGGTTGACTTTCGCAAGATGGAGGCGGAAACGGCCAAGGTCCTCGAGCGGGTCGATTTGCGAGTGGACCCGAGCGAACTCGTTTCGAACCTTCGGGTCGGCCAGCAGCAGTTGGTTGAGATTGCCAAGGCCTTGGCCTCCGAAGCTCGTGTCTTGATCCTGGACGAACCGACTTCATCGCTATCGTCTCATGAAGTGGATACTTTGTTTTCGGTGGTGCGGGACTTGAAAGCGGATGGGGTGGGCTTAATCTATATTACCCACAAATTCGAGGAACTTGCCCCAATCTGCGACGAGGTCGTGGTGATGCGAGACGGTCAGCGAGTGGGGGAAGGGCAGCTTGCGCAGATGAGCCGCGATCGGATCGTGCAGCTGATGGCTGGACGGGAGTCCAAAGAGTTGTTCCAAAAGGCGGATACGGTACTTGGAGAAGAGGTTTTGCGAGCGGAAAGCGTAAGCTTGCCCGCCCAGGGCGTGGGTCGTCCCTTTTTGGTGAACGATGTTTCGCTTTCGCTGAAGAAAGGCGAAGTCCTTGGGTTGTTTGGCCTCGTGGGAGCCGGCCGTACCGAATTGCTCGAGTGCTTGTTCGGCGCCCATGCCGGGGTGGCGACCGGTACCGTTTTCATCGATGGCGAGGAGATCCAGTTTCGGACTCCGGCGGATGCTATCGCGGCCCGGATGGCGTTTGCTCCGGAAGACCGCAAGCGCGATGGATTGGTGTTGCCGATGAGCGTGTTGGAGAATGCGAGCTTGCCGACTTTGGACAAATCGGTTCGAGGCGGTTTGGTGGACGTATCCAAGGAAACTGAATACATCAAGCCGTTCATCGATCGGTTTCGGGTGAAGACGCCCTCGATGCAGCAAGCGGTGGTGAACTTGAGCGGCGGCAACCAGCAAAAGGTGATCCTGGCCAAATGGTTGGCGACCGAACCGCGAATCCTTTTGCTCGATGAGCCGACCCGCGGCATCGACGTAAACGCTAAGCGCGAGATCTATACCTTTATCGACGAGTTGGCCAAGGCGGGACTTGGACTGATCGTCGTCTCCTCGGAGCTGCCGGAAATCCTGGCCCTATCGGACCGGGTTATCGTGCTCTGCGAGGGCAGGAAAACAGCGGAATTTTCCCGCGAAGAAGCAACCCCTGAACGTGTTTTGCATGCCGCTTTGCCGGACGAGGTAGCGGTGATCGATTAGAAATGAATCCTGAAACCTTATCAGCAAACTTGAACCGCTTTCGCTCGCTACTGGCCTTGGGGCTGATGGTGATCGCGCTGAGCTTCCTTTCCGAGCAGTTTTTGACGGCCGAAAACGGCTTCAACATCCTGCGTCAGATTTCTGTGAACCTCTGCCTTTCGATCGGCATGACGCTGGTCATCGTGAGTGGCGGAATCGACTTGTCGGTCGGAGCGATCCTCGGGCTCGCGGGCGCGGTGGCTGCGGGACTTTTGAAAAATGGACTAGCTATCCCGCCTCTCGGTGTGGCTTTGGTCTTCACAACGACAGGAGCCATCTTGGCAGGCGTACTGGTGGGTGGCGCCGCAGGGTGGGCGAACGGGTTTGTCATAACGCGCTTCCGCTTGCCGCCTTTCGTGGCTACGCTGGGCATGCTCAGTATCGCTCGCGGCCTGACAATGCTGTGGACGGGAGGATTTCCGGTTACAGGCCTAGGCGATAGTTTTGGGGCGGTTGGTACGGGAACGTTTCTCGGAGTTCCGATGCCGGTTTGGATCATGGTGGCCATGGCGGCGTTGTTCGTGGTGGTGACGCGGAAGTCACGCTTCGGTCGCCACTTGTACGCCGTCGGCGGCAACGAGCGAGCTGCCCGCTTGACCGGCTTGCGCGTGAACCGGATCAAGATCGCCGTTTATACCCTGGCCGGAGCCTTGGCTGGTGTGGCGGGATTGATCGTGACCTCGCGTCTCGACTCGGCCCAGCCCAATGCGGGGCTTGGCTACGAGCTCGATTCCATCGCGGCGGTGGTGATTGGTGGAACTTCTTTGTCTGGCGGTCGCGGTACGGTGATGGGGACGGTGTTGGGCTGTCTTATCATCGGTGTCCTGAATAACGGTCTCTTTTTGCTAAACGTGTCGCCTTTCTGGCAACAAGTGATCAAGGGCGGCGTAATCCTCTTGGCTGTCGCTATCGATAAAATGAATACAAAGGAATCCGACGCTTAAAGATACCCGACGTTCTCGAACCCCGGTCAGGTTCGCAGATTCGTCCGTATGTCGAATCTCAATACCCACAATACTAAACTAAGAAAACTCAGAATACCCTAGTGATTATGAATATACGCCTGACCCAAGCCCTTGCTGCCTTTTTTACCCTTTCGACGGCGACGTTTGCGTACCCTCTGCAACCAGTTGGTGAAATTCCCAACGAAGCCGGCACTGGCCTAGACGCTCAGTTTTGGGCGCAGCCTGCGAAGTCTCTCAAGAGTCTCGGGCGACAAGCCTTGGATGTGATCCGTGAAGAACCAACGAATGCGACCTTCCGTTCGAGCGCTGTTCAGTACGGAGGAAACGATCTTTGGAGCTTGGAGAAATGGTTAGGTGACGACGTCGGAAGCTTGAGCTACCAAAACAAGCCAGACGCGAATGTGATGGGAGACTGCGTGTTGCGCTTTTCTGGATACATAGCAATTCCGGAAGCAGGTGAGGTGAGCTTTACCTGTTCTTCCGATGACGGGTCTATGGTTTGGATCGGTGGGGAGCTGGTTATTCTCAACGATGGGTACGGCGCTGCGCCGGGGGACTTTCCCGAGGGGACGGCGACCTTTGCGGAAGCTGGCTTGTATCCCATCGAAATTGCCTTCTTCAACGGTGACTGGGAGGATGGCCATGGAAATCACGGCGAGAGCATTATCCGCTTTTTTGTAGACGGAGAACCTGCGAGGAAGGGCGCCTTTTACTCCAAGAGCGAGCTTGAGGCGTCTCTCGGCTTCCCCGCTAATCCGCTAACGGATCCGGTTGGAACAGCTGTCGCGTTGAGTCGTTAAGAGTTCTAAGGTTATGACGGTATGGGGCTTGAATCTAGGTCTTGTCAGTAGCATCTTAGGATGCGGTCCGACCCTGGCTTTAAGCGTCGGGACGAACGCTCGGAAACTACCCAAGCTATGAAGAAACTACTAGCCATTTTGTCCCTGCTCCTTGCTTGCATCTCCCTGCAAGGAGGCGAATTAGAGAAACATCGCATGATCGTGCTCACTGATATGGGCGCGGATCCCGATGATGAGCAATCGCTGGTGCGCCTCCTGCTGTACGCGAACCAAATCGATATAGAAGGAATCGTGGCCACGACTTCCTGCTGGCACCGCGACAGTATTCGTCCGGACTTTATTCGGGACATCCTAGCGGCCTACGAAAAGGTCCGGCCAAACTTGCTCTTGCATGAGTCCGGTTATCCGTCGGCGGATACGCTTCGCTCTGTATCGAAGAAGGGAATACCTAAATACGGTATGGAAGGAGTGGGCGAAGGTATGGATACGGAAGGTTCCGATTGGATTATCGAAGTGCTGGAGCGAGACGACGAGCGTCCGCTTTGGATCAGCGTTTGGGGTGGGCCGAACGTTCTGGCTCAGGCTCTCTACAAGATCGACAAGACCAGATCGAAGCCGGAAGCGGAAAAGCTAATCTCCAAGCTGCGCGTTTACACGATCTCTGACCAGGACGACAGCGCCATGTGGATGCGTAAGACCTTTCCGAAGCTTTTCTACATCGTCACGCCGACGGATGACTACGGGAAGTCGACCTGGATCGCGATCAACAACAATCACGAGGGAGCCGACAATTCCTTGGTGAGCAATCCTTGGTTCGAAGCTCACATCCAGCAAGGTCACGGCCCCTTGGGTGCCCGTTATCCGGATACGTCCTGGGGATTCGAGGGGGATACCCCGGCTTTTCTGGGATTGATACCGAACGGCTTGAATCATATGGAAAAGCCTAACTGGGGGAGCTGGGGAGGCCGCTACGAGCTAAGCATACCCGACGTTAAGGATTTCCAAGACGGAAGTTCAGTGGTTGTTCCCGAGCCGGAGACTCGACCTATTTGGACGGATACTTCCGACACCTATACTCCGTATCGGAAAAGTGAATTCAAGCGGGCAGTAGAAAAGAGCGACAAGAGCTATAGCGGAAACGCAGTAACGCTTTGGCGTTGGCGCGAAGATTTCCAGAACGACTTTGCGGCTCGCATGGATTGGTGCACGCAACCTTACGATGAAGCGAACCACCCGCCAGTGGTTCACCTAAACCATCCACGGGAAATCAGGGTGAAGTCCGGTAAAGGATTTACGCTCGATGCCTACGGCAGCAGCGATCCCGATGGCGATAGTATCAGCTACCTCTGGTTCCACTACCCGGAAGCGGGAAGCTACAAGAAATTCGTTCCGCACAACGGTGCGGAAAACTTCGATCGCGTGAACTATACGGCGCCGAAGGTCGAAAAGGAGGAGACGATGCACATCATCCTGAAGTTGAGCGACAAGGGCACTCCATCGCTCACGCGCTACGCCCGCGTGATCGTAACAGTGGAACCTTGAGTCAAGGCGAGCTGACGAGAAAGGCGACCGTGAATCTGTTTAACGCATCATTGTGGAGCTTGAGTCGTCGCTTGCGGAGCTCGGCTCCTGCACTGCGGGGGCTGAGCTGCGGTCTTCTTTGCTTTGCCTTTGTCTCGGCATCTTTCGCTGAGCCTATATCTCGTCATAGAGTTATCGTATCCACGGATATTGGAGGAACGGATTTCGATGATTTCCAATCCATGGTGCATCTGCTGCTCTATGCAGACGTACTAGAAATCGAAGGGCTGGTTTCCTCTCCTTATGGTCCGGGGCGAAAGGAGCATATCTTGTCTGTGATCGACCACTACGAAGCGGACTATGGAAATCTGCGCACCTGGTCGGATCGCTATCCAACTCCGGATTCATTGCGGGCTATCACGAAGCAAGGTGAGCTGGAGATGGCGCCTTACGCTGGGTATCGAAAGCCGACCGAGGGCTCGAAGTGGATTGTCGCTTGCGCCCGCCGCGAAGATTCACGCCCGCTGCATATCTTGGTTTGGGGCGGATTGGAAGACGTGGCCCAAGCGCTGCACGACGCGCCGGAGATTTTGCCGCAATTGAAAATCCACTACATCGGCGGTCCCAACAAGAAATGGAGTCCGGATGCTTATCACTATCTCGCTACCCAATTTCCTTCGCTCTGGATGATCGAGTCGAATTCTACCTATCGCGGGTGGTTCGTGGGGGGAGCTCAGCAGGGCGACTTAAGCGCTCATTCATTCGCTGCGATTCATGCCGATGGCCACGGAGCTTTGGGTAACTTTTTCGCTCGGGGAATTTCTTTCGAATCAGCGATTCGGAGCGAAGTCAAAATGGGCGACACTCCCACAGTGGGATGGTTGTTGCAGGGCGATCCCAACATGCCGTTCCAAGGAGGTTGGGGTGGCCGGTTCGTTCGCGCCTGGACCCGGCCGTATTCGCATTTCGATAGGCTTACTACGGCTGAGGACGAAATCGAGTTTTGCTCCATCATGGAGCTTGAGCTGCCCTTGGGACCCGATTGCCCGAAAACGCCGCAACTGCGCATGGAGGTGGAGAACCAATCGCTGCTTGGGCATCTTCCTGGCGACGGTACGGTACGTTTTCGCTTTTGCCCAAAGTCGGCGAAAACCTTTTCCTACAAGATCGTAGGCGACGCCCCGTCGCTAAACGGAAAAGAAGGCAAGGTTACGGCTGTGCCCGCTTTGCCGGAACAGGCGCTTCGTCCAGATTCGCATTGGCCGAATTGGTGGACTGACGATCCGTCTCCTGCGGCGGCGGTAGCCGAGCACCAAGGGGCTCGTACTGTGAGCCAATGGCGGGAGGCGTTTATGCGCGATTTCGCTCAACGGCTAGACCGTTGCCGCTCGCCAAAACGATAAACTGAATACCAGAACATTATGAAAAAATACGCGTATCTCTTAGCTTCCTTTGCTTGTATCCAAATTTCTCAAGTGAGTATTGAGGCAGTTTCGCTTACTGAGGTCGTTTGGGGAGAGGTCGGTTGTTTCAAGATAGAGATGGAGATGGGGACGGTTTACTTTGAGAAGGACAATGGAGTCTCCGGATTTAAGAGCTTCGTCGATAATCAAGGAAACGATTGGGTTGCCTCCTATATGCCACCGGGGCCGAACGGTGATTTTCGGGGCTTTCCCAATAGCGTGGGAAACTTCGGTCATGCCGGACGCGACAGCGGTTCGAAAACGATTGTGGTGGACGATAGGAGGGAGGGGGATTGCGTTGTGCTCGAATCGAGCAACGAGACCTTTACTTTCCAGTATTGGTTTTTTGAGGACAGGGTTGCGATAAAGGTTCTGAAGTCAGAGGGCGACTATTGCTTCTTGCTGGAAACAGTGGCTGGCGGTACAGCCGACGAAGAGGATTACTTTGTGTTGGCTGACGGAAAGAAGCGGATACCGAGCGGAGAGTTTCTGGATATCACGCCGGAGTGGTTTTATTTAGGCGATCCGAAGGTGGATCATTTCCTTTTTCTGGCCAAGACGCCGGAGGATGACGCTCCCAACGAAAACCATCGACAGATTCGTCCAAACGGAATGCACAACATGGACCTCTACAGTTTCGGTCGAACCGGACGTGATCGCGGGTACAAGACCTTCGGCATGAGCGGTAATGAGCATGTATGTGTGATCGGCTTCGCATCGGCGGACCTCACCCATCAGGAAATGACGGGACTGATCGAAGGCTTCCTTGCCCAGCCGTTTGGCTCGGATGGTGGGGGAGTTGTAGAATGAACGCCAAACCGCCGATGCGTAATTTGCCCTAGCTGATGGTGTCGACGTTGTTGTCGAGGTTGTAGTAGTCGACTTTTTCGTTGGGGTCGGTCCCGTTGAGGAACTCCTCGATATTGCTGTATCCATCGCCGTCGCTGTCGAGGCGGCTGTCGGCTGCCGAGTGCGGGGAGAGGCGGTGCTGTTTTTCCCATGCGTCCGGCATGCCGTCGTTGTCGCTATCTTGCGGAACGTCTTGCGGAGAAAACGTGTACTCGGGATAGCTGCCGACTTGCTGGTGGTCGCTGATGATTCCGTTGCCGTAGGTAACCTCGCCGGTGCGTACCATTTCGATGACGCGGAGGTCTACGGCGTCTCTGCGGGGTAGGGTGGCTCCTGCTTTTTCGAGCACTTCGCGGTAGGCGACAGCGGCGCTTTGCTGGTTTACGGGCCACCCTTCGAAGGGGGAATTGACGCGGGCCATCTCGAGGGTACCCGCGCCTTCCTGGATCAGCACGCCTTTCCAGTTGTCGGCTGTGACCTCAGGGGAACCTTCGACAAGATTGCCTGCGATGTACCATTTGCCTGGGCGTTTACCGGTTTTTGGATACCAGCTGCCCTCGAAGCGGGAGCCTGGGGAAAGCATGTCGCGCTGCTCGATCTTGGCGATAGTGCTTAGCATGTTTTCGTTGGTGGCAGGACCAGGTTTGTAGTAGTTGTTGATAACGTTGATGAGGGAGGTTTCGTCTCCTCCGTCCATGGTCCGATGGCGCCAGTTGAAGATCACGTTGTTGCGGTAGTCGAATTCCCCGCTCATGCCAATGGATGGATTGCGGCCAGTGTTGCTTGCGAAGAGGTTGTGGTGGAAGGTGGAATCGGTACCGCCCCAAGTGCCGCCAAATTCATGCCCCGGCTTCATGCCTTCGCTGGAGATGCAGTACTGCACGGTCACGTTTTGCGTGGCGGTTTTGATGCGTAGCTTTTCGCCGGGATTGTGCGGATCGTCGTGGTATTCCATCCTGCGATAAAGGGAGAGGTTCTCGTCCCGTCCCCAGCTGGTGGAGCAATGGTCTACGACGACGTTGCGGTGCGGGTATCCGCCAATGTTGTCGGAACCTTGGCCTCCCGTTGTAATGCCTCTGCGAATACGAAGGTGTCGCAGGATGACGTTGTAGGTATTGATGTCGAGGGACGCGTATGCGATGCAAATTCCATCTCCCGGGGCGGACTGGCCGGCGATGGTGATGTGCGGGTTCTCGATCTCGAGGTTGGATTCCAGTTCGATCAGTCCTGCTACTTTGAATACGACGATGCGAGGACCTTCCGCCTCGATCGCGGCTCTGAGACTTCCCGGTCCGCTGTCCTTGAGGTTGGTGACTGCGATGACTTCCCCGCCGCGCCCGCCCGTAGCATACATGCCGCCGCCCCAGGCTCCGGGGAAGGCAGGAATCTTGTAGGGCAGTACTGGCGGTAAGGGAGGCGCCATGGCAGGAGGCGGCTCGACGAGTCCTTCCTGAGGGGTGCTGGGCGTTTGGGCCGGCGAGGGGACGGTTAAGGAGTGGGTGCACGCAAGCGCGAGCGCGATTTGAGGCAAGTTAAGCTTCATAGCGATTCTTTGAGGGTTCAGTTTAAGAAGTCGTTCAGCCCGTTTTACCGGAGGGGGCGCTGCGCGAGTGAACAGACTAGCAGAGCCACCCTTACGAAAAGGTTACCGAAAGGGATAAATCCCAAGAATGAGCGAATCTTACGGTGAAACAGGAATGAAATAAAGAATTGTTTCCTTTAGTTTCATAAAAGTTCTTGTCATTCGTTTTTGTGCCTTTACAGACTTTCAATCTCGATAATCATAGGTTTGTCCGGTGGCTGCTGGGGTAGAGCAGCTGCCGGGCGAGTTTGTGAAATAATACCCTGTTTCATTTTCTTTTTCTCTATCCCGCCCACTTTTGCTCCAAACCTGTTAATGCGTTACCCCAGCCCGCTTAGGTGCCGTGGGTAGCGTCCGTGAAAGCCATGTTTCAACGCTCCCTTATCCCATCCTTGCTCCTTTTTCCTTTCGCATTCGCTCAGGCGGGCGACCGTTCACTGATCGACACTTCGGCGTCGCCTCATGCGAAGATGTATATGGTCGAGATCGACGACGTGCATTGGCGGGACGGCTTTTGGGGCGAGCGTTTCCAGGTTCTTCAGGATTCGATGATCCCATACATGTGGGAGCTTTTCCAGGACGACTACGAGAGCCACGCCTGGTCGAACTACCTGCTTGCCGCGGGCTTGGGCAATGGTCGCGACGGTCATTTCCACGGTCCTCCTTTCAACGATGGAGACTTCTTGAAGTGGCTGGAAGCGGTGGTGAACGTTTATGCCCTTACCAAGGATCCAGAACTCGACGAGTTGATGGACAAGGTCATCGACGTCGTTGGCAAGGCGCAGCGCGAGGACGGATATCTGCACACGAAGACGATCATTCCGCAACGCCAAGGCGTGTCCCAGGCCAAGGAGTTCGAGGACCGCGAACACTTCGAAACCTACAACATGGGCCACTTGATCACGACCGCTTGCTTGCACTATCGCGTGACGGGAAAAGACAGCATGCTCAAGTTGGCGATTAAGGCGGCGGACTACATCGACGGGCTTTGCCGCGATGTGCCGCATGACTTGGCCCGCAATGCGATTTGCCCATCCCACTACATGGGGGTGATGGAACTGTATCGAGTGACTGGAGACGAGAAGTACAAGGACCTGGGGGCGCAGATGATTGAGATTCGCAGCTTGGTGCCCGAGGACATCGGTAGCGACCATAACCAGGACCGGGTTCCCTTTCGCGAGATGGAAGAAGCGGTTGGCCATGCGGTGCGGGCAAACTACCTCTATGCTGGGGTGGCTGACGTGGTGGCGGAAAACGGCGACATGACCCTGCTCGATCCGCTGGAAAAGATCGCGGAGGACGTAGCGACGCAGAAGCTCTATATCACGGGAATGACCGGGGCAATCTACGATGGCGCCTCTCCCGATGGCTCCAAGAAGCACAATTCTATAAAGTTGGTTCACCAGGCCTACGGCCGCGACTACCAGTTGCCGAACCTGACGGCTTACAACGAGACCTGCGCCACCATCGGGTACAATCTATGGAACTGGCGTATGCTTACGCTGACCGGGGATTCTGGATACATGGATCTTTTCGAGCAGACGCTGTATAATGGAATCATGGCCGGTATCAGCTTGGAGGGGACCGAATACTTCTACACGAATCCGCTTCGTAAGCTGGACGATTTCGATTGGCCGCTTCGGTGGGCGCTCACGCGGGCTCCGAATATTAAGAACAGTTTTTGCTGTCCGCCCAACGTATTGCGCACCATCGCAGAAGTGCACAACCACATGTATTCGTTGGCGGAAGGAGAGCTCTACGTGAACCTCTATGGTGCCAATGATTTGGATACGCACTGGAAAAATGGCGATCAGGTTAAGCTTCGTCAGAGCACGAACTACCCGTGGAATGGAGCGGTACGCTTAGATTTCGAGAAGGCTCCAAAGTCGAAGTTTGCCCTGCAGTTGCGGATTCCGGAGTGGGTTGATTCGGAGAAGACGCGGCTGGTGGTAAACGGAAAGACGATCGCGAGCGGCGTCGCTGGTGGACAGTATTTTGAAGTATCCCGTAAGTGGAAGGCGGGCGATGTGGTAGAGCTCGATCTCGGCTTCGAAGTGAGCCTCTACGAGTCGAACCCCTTGGTGGAGGAAACGCTAGGGCAGGTAGCCGTTAAGTACGGGCCGCTGGTTTACTGCATGGAGTCCAACGACTTGCCGGAAGGGGTAGACATTATGGATGTGGCTTTGTCCATGGACGCCGTTGAAGGAGGGGCTGTATTTGGCCAAAAGCAGATCGCCAATACGACGGTTACTACCGTGACCTTGCCTGCATGGCACTTGCAGAGCGAAAGGTGGAAGAGCGAAAGCCTTTATCGCAAAGCCCGCAAGCAGGAGGCCAAGCCGATCGATTTGGAATTCGTTCCGTACTACGCTTGGGGAAACCGAGGCGACACGAATATGACTGTCTGGCTGCAAGCGCGCTAGCGCCTGTCGCTAACTTTTTAATACCTTTCTCGTTTCCCAACCCCATCCCATAGAATGAGTAGTACTGATCCCCATAAACAATCGCTGGTCGAGCGGCTCGACGCGGTTAACGAGTTCGAGCGCGAGCCCGTCGCGAAGGACAAGCTTCATGGAGTAAAATCCTTCATTGCCATGTTCTCAAGCGAGCACGTTGCCGGAACGGAGTTCGTTTTGGGCACGCTCTTGGTCGTGCACGGAGTTTCCGCTTTCGACGCCTTGGTAGGCTTAGCTGTCGGCAACATCCTTGCCGTCTTGAGTTGGGCCCTCATGTGCGCCCCTATCGCGGTCAAAGAGCGTTTGACGGTCTACTGGCAGATTCGCAAGATCGCGGGTCCCTACGCGACTGTGCTTTACTCGGTGTTGTTCGCCTTGATCATGTGCGTGTTGGCGGGGTCGATGGTGAGTGTATCCACCACAGCGATCGCTCATCCCTTTGGGATCGAGAGCCCTAACTTTGCGGCGGGGGATGTCTTTCCGAGCGTTTCTTGGATGCTGGTGGCATTGGGGGTCGGAGTGGTGATCGCTCTGCTGGCGATGTTCGGCTTCGACAAGTTGACGCACTTTGCGAAAATTTGCGCCCCTTGGATGCCCTTGGTTTTCGTAGCCGGGGCCCTAGCGAGCTTGCCGACGTTGGGCGTATCCAGTTTTGGCGACTTCATGACGGCTGCCCGCGAGAAGATCTGGACGGGGGTTCCTGCCGAAGGCGTTTCCAAGTACGGCTTTTGGAGCTGCGTGGGCTTGGCTTGGCTTTGCAATGTTTCCCAGCACATGGGCATGGGGGATGTCACGATTTTCCGATACGCCAAGAAGTGGCAGTACGGTTTCGCTTCAGCTTTCGGTATGTTCATCGGCCACTATGTCGCTTGGATCTGCTCCGGTATCATGTGTGCGGCGTTCTTCACGGCCAATGGAGCTGGGGCAAACCCGACCCCGGGCAACATCGCTTGGCTCGGCGCGGGCTGGGCTGGCCTCGTTTGCGTCGTGCTGGCGGGCTGGTCCACCGCGAATCCAACCCTCTATCGAGCAGGGCTCGCCTTCCAGGTAGCTACTCCGAATTGGAGCCGGTGGAGGATCACGCTTTTCGCGGGAATCCTGATGATAATCGCGGCCTGCGTACCTGCCATTACCTTCTTCCTGGATCGAATAGTGGCTTACTACGGATTGTTCTTTATGCCGCTAGGGGCCTTTATCTTTTTCGACTACTGGGTCTTTCCCAAGCTGGGACTGACGCGCTACTGGGCGGAAAGCCGCAAGCTGCTTGCGAGCTGGCCGGCGATGGTGGGCTGGTTCGGTTCTTTTATTATCTGTTTCTTCCTTTTCGCAAAGGAAGAGTATCCGAGCTTTGCTTGGGTGAACGATGTCCTGCCAGATTTCCTCGCTCACTATAAGCCCGACTTCTTCATGCAGGTATTGCCCGCTTGGATACTGGCGGTGGTGCTTTATACGGGGTGTAGTATAATCCAGCAAAAGCTTAATCCAGGAGCGGTCGAAAGCTCGAACCTCAATCCCCAAACCCAAGAGTCATGAAATCGATTTTAAAGGTACTCTCTTATCTTGGACTTGCCATGACAGTTTTGCCTTCGGTTCTGGTCTTCGCTGGAAAGATGGAAAAGGAACTGCACTACAGCGTGATGATTGCAGGTATGGTTCTTTGGTTTGTCACTGCGGTTCTCTGGGTAAAGCCCGACCAGCATCAACCGTGAGGCAGGGGCTTCGCTATCTTGTTGCGGTAAGATCCTGCAGCGCGGACGCGGGCTGAAGCTCCGCGCTACTATTTGAAATGTCTGAAAAGCTATCCATCAACAAGCTCCGCTGCGAGTACTTGAACGACCCGCTCGGGATCGACGAAACGCGCCCACGCTTCAGCTACGTGCTGGAGAGCGATCGACGTGGAGCGAAGCAGATCGCTCGTCGCATTCGAGTGGCTACGAGCGAGCGCCTCTTGCTTGAGGGGCAGGCGGACCTTTGGGATAGCGGATGGTGCGAGAGTCGAGTGACGAGCCAAATCGAATACCTCGGAGCTCGTCTGAAATCACGCATGGTTTGCCACTGGCAGGTCGAGGTGGAGGACGAGCTGGGCGAGCGCCACCTCTCAGGAAGCGCTTGCTGGAGCATGGGGCTGCTGGATCCCAGCGATTGGCAAGCTCGATGGATCGCCGCCGATCCCGAGGTGATTGCTCGCGACGATGCGGCTACGGCTCCGAGTCTTACGGAATGCGGGACGCCTGTCCTTTTTCGCAAGGAATTCGAATTGGACGATGCCCCAATGCGGGCGACGCTTTATTTGACGGCGAGAGGCCTGGTCGAAGCGAAGATCGGGGGACGCCGCGTTGGCGAAGATCTCTTCGCCCCGGAGTGGACCGACTACGATACGCGTATCCACTATCGTACTTACGATGTTACCTCGCTGCTGGGCGGAAGCAGTTCCGCCTTGGGCCTGACTTTGGGGGATGGCTGGTGGAGCGGTTATGTTGGTTGGCAGGAGACGCGGGCTCGCTATGGCGATTTGCAGAACAGCGTTTGCGCGCAATTGGAAGTCGAATACGAGGACGGCCGCCGACAGATCATCGTCACCGATTCGAGCTGGCAGTGCGATACGGGGCCAATCTTGTCATCCGATTTCATGATGGGCGAATCCTACGATGCGCGGCGCGAAAGCCCGGGCTGGAGCTCGCCAGGCTTCGCTGGAGAGGCTTGGCTGTCGGCGATCGAGATTGAGGCGCCCGCAGCCGTTCTTTGTTCTCAGCGTTCGGAGCCGGTGCGTGTGATCGATACCCTGTCGCCTGTATCGCGGGTGGAGGTAGAGCCCGGAGTCTGGATTTTCGATATTGGCCAAAACATTTCAGGGTGGGCGCGGATACGGGTGAACCAGCCAGCCGGAACGCGAATCCAAATCCGCTATGCGGAGCGACTAAAGCCCGACGGGCAATTGTACACCGAAAACCTGCGTCTGGCGAAATCGACCGATGTGTATATGTGCCGCGGCGGAGGCGATGAAGTTTGGGAACCGCATTTCACTTTCCACGGATTTCAATACATCGAAATCACGGGATTGGTAGAGCCCGAGGGCGAAGACTGTGTAGTGGCTTGCGTCATACACTCTGCAACGCCGCCTGCAGGGAGCTTTGATTGCTCGAATTCCGATGTGACTCGACTTTGGAAAAACGGGCTTTGGTCCCAGAAGGACAATTTCTTGTCCGTCCCAACTGATTGCCCCCAGCGCGACGAACGGTTGGGGTGGATGGGCGATGCCCAAGTTTTTTTGCGGACGGCGACCTATAACATGGATGTGGCGGCCTTCTTCACGAAATGGATGGTCGACGTGTGCGACGCGCAGACGGCGGAGGGCATTTTTCCCGATACGGCTCCGCGTTTGCGGGAAGGCGAAAATTTCGTGGGGCTGGACGATCTCGTGGGAGGGGCGGCATGGGCGGATGCAGGTATCATTATTCCGCATACGCTTTGGAAAGTATACCGGGACAAGCGTTTGCTGGAAAGACATTGGGACTCCATGGCCGCCTGGATGGACTATCTGGAGCGTACCAACCCAGACTATCTGCGGGTGAACGACTTGCGTAATAATTACGGGGATTGGTTGTGCATTCCTTCCGATCGCGAGTTTAGGACGCATTCGCCCATGAAGAATCTGTTGGCAACCGCGTACTGGGCGGATGACGCCGCCAAGATGGCGGAAATGGCGAAGGCTTTAGGGAAGGTGGAGGAAGCCGAGGCTTACTTGAAAACTTTCCAAAGAGTTAAGGCAGCGTTCCAGGCTGAGTTCGTGAATGACGATGGAAGTCTGAGCGTAGAAACGCAGACGGCTTACCTTCTGGCTTTGGCTATGGATTTGCTGCCGCAGGAATTGCGAGCGAAGGCGGCTGCCCACCTCGTTGAGAACATCAAGAATTTGGATTGGCACCTAAGCACCGGGTTTGTCGGTATTCGTTTTTTGAATCCTGTATTGACCGATGCTGGTTACGGGGATGTTGCCTATCGCCTGCTGCTGC
Organism: Pelagicoccus sp. SDUM812005; assembly: GCF_031127875.1. GTDB lineage: Bacteria > Verrucomicrobiota > Verrucomicrobiia > Opitutales > Opitutaceae > Pelagicoccus. Next base: position 476,483 of record NZ_JARXIA010000001.1, read on the forward strand.
AAGACAGCTACCCGTCTTGGTTGTATCCAGTGAAGCATGGCGCCACTACGATTTGGGAACGTTGGAACGGTTGGACGGAAGAGGGCGGTTTCTTCGATCCCTTGATGAATTCCTTCAACCATTACTCGCTCGGGTCCGTGGGAGAGTGGCTATTTAGCCATGTCGCAGGCCTTCAGCTCGACGACTCGGAGCTCGGCTTTGCGGCGGCCCAGCTTAAGCCTTATGTGGGTGAGGGGCTGGACTGGGTGAAGGCTAGCTACGACAGCTTGCACGGGACTTACGAAAGCGCCTGGGAGCAATCCAAGGACGCCTGGATTTGGCGATTCCGTATTCCGGCCAACGCGAGAGCAAGCGTTTGGATTCCCGTACATGACGAGACGAGCGTTGATCTTGATGGGCTCGAGATTTATTCCCGAAAGGATGGCTGGCTGCTTTGCCACGCGGAATCAGGAAGCTACGAAATCAAGGTGAGCGGCCGCGTTCGTTGTGGAGCGGCTACTGTATTGAACTAATGGAACGCATCTACGCAGACTACTTTATCGAGACTCCGTTTCCGTTGGAAAAGGCGGCAGCGACGTTGGCAGGCGAGCAATCCTCGGGAACCTTCGTGTCGGTGCCCGGCGAAACGGCGGAGCTGAAGGAGCGCTTTGCGGCGCGGGTTGAGACGATTGAGGCCTTGGAATCCGTTTCGCGGCCTAGCATTCCCAGCGAAAAGTTGTCCGCGGGTTCGTATCAGCGAGCTCGTGTAAAGGTTTCTTGGTCGATCGAGAATTTTCGATACAATCTCCCAACCCTAATATCTACCTTGCAGGGAAATCTCTACGAGCTTACGCAGTTCACTGGGTTGAAGCTCATGGATATCGATTTGCCGGCCTCTTATGGCGAGCATTTCCGGGGGCCGCGCTTTGGAGTGGCGGGGTGCAGGGAGCTGACCGGAGTCGAGGATCGACCTTTGATCGGTACCATTATCAAGCCTAGCATTGGTATGACTCCGGCGGATACGGCAGAGTTGGTTAAAACGCTGGTGGAAGCAGGGATCGATTTTATCAAAGACGACGAGTTGCTTTCCTCCGCCGCGAATTCGCCGTTTGCGGAACGGGTGGAAGCGGTGATGCGGGTGATCAACGACCACGCCGATCGCAGCGGCAAGAAGGTTATGTACGCGTTTAACGTTTCGGACGAGCTGGATGCTATGTTGCGAAACTACGAGACGATCGTGGCTTCTGGAGGCACCTGCGCCATGGTGAGCCTGAACAGCGTTGGTTTGGCTGGGGCGAAAAAGATCTGCGACCAAGGGGTTCTCGCGATCCATGGGCATCGCAATGGGTGGGGCATGATGAACCGGCATCCCTTGCTAGGAATTGAATTCAAGGCTTATCAAAAGCTTTGGCGATTGGCGGGCGTGGACCAGATCCATGTGAACGGGGTCGCTAACAAGTTTTGGGAGAGTGACGACTCGGTGGTACGGTCTATGGAGGCTTGTAGCGAGCCTTTGCTGGGCGGATTCAGTGTTTTGCCGGTCGTTTCCTCAGGTCAGTGGGGAGGTCAGGCATTCGAAACCTATCGCCGCGTGCCGACGGTGGATTTGCTCTACATGGCGGGAGGCGGGATTATGGGTCACCCCGGTGGGGCGCGTGACGGTGTTAAGGCCTTGCAGCAAGCGTGGAATGCCGCGGTAGCCGGGGTGAGTTTGCAGGATGCTGCTGAAATGTATTCGGAATTTGGAGCTTCGGTAGAGAAATTTGGAGGCGGGGCGTGACCTCGGAGTTAGAGCGATGAGCCTCAAGATAGCATACTACGCCGATGACTTTACGGGCTCGACCGACGCCTTGGAGTTTCTGACGCGGGAGGGAGCTCGCACAGTTTTATTCGTGGAGCCGCCCAGTAGGGAGCAATTGGCCCGCTATGGAAAGCTCGATGCGATCGGAGTGGCGGGTTTGACGCGCTCGATGGCGCCGGAACGTATGGAGGAACGCTTGCTGGAAGACTTTGCCCGCTTGGAAGCCCTTGAGCCACGGCACGTTCACTACAAGGTGTGTTCGACGTTCGATTCCTCGCCGAAGATCGGAAATATCGGGCAGGCTATCGAGGCTGGGTTGCGTGTATTCAAAAATTCGATGGTTCCGTTAGTTGTGGGAGCTCCTGCATTGGGGCGCTACGTCGCTTTCGGCAACTTGTTTGCTCGCCTGGGAATTGGGAGCCGAGGAAACATTTACCGTCTAGACCGACACCCGTCGACCAGTCGCCATCCCGTAACCCCGATGACGGAGGCTGATTTGATGCGCCACCTCGCTCGGCAGACGGATAAGCGAATGGGCTTGATTGACTTCACGCAATTGGAGAGCGGCGAAGCGGACTCTGCTCTACAAGGTCTCAAAGCGGATGGTTGCGAGGTTGTTTTCTTCGACACGCTTAATCCTTCCCATCTCGAAGTGATCGGGCGCCTTTTGGATTCCGAAGCCAACGGATCGTGCCTATTTAGCGTCGGCTCCTCCGGGGTAGAGGCGGCCTTGGGATCGCTGTGGGCAGAGGACGGTTTACTCGCTGGGGCTAACGATTTCGAATCGCTAAGGGAGCGGAAGGATCTCTTGGTCATATCGGGTAGTTGTTCACCGGTTACAGGCGAACAGATTGACAGGGCGATTTCTGATGGATTTGCAGCGGTATCTTTGGACACGAGTTTGTTGGTCGATGCGGAGGGATACAGGAAGGAAATTTCGCGTGCGGTAGAGGAAGCTGTTTCCTATTTGGCGGAGGAACGACCGACGATCGTGCATAGCGCCAAAGGTCCGGAGGATCCTCGTATCGATCGAACGGAAGCCGCATTTGCGAGGGTTGGAGTAGGCCCTGATTCTTTGAAGGAACGTAGCGGAGCGCTTTTTGGTGGAGCTCTAGGCGAGATCGCCCGCGAGTGTATCCAACGAACGGGGATAAAGCGATTGCTGGTATCCGGCGGGGATTCGTCGAGCTATGCGGCCCGAGCCATGGGAATCGAAGCGGTTGAAATGATTGCCCCGCTCGTGGCGGGCGCTCCTATCTGCCGCGCTCATGCGCCGGATTCGCCACTCGATGGAGTCGAAGTAAATTTCAAGGGCGGTCAAGTCGGCGGAAAAGCTTACTTTTCGCAAGTTGCAAAGGGCTGCCTATAAAACGAATTAGCATGAAGAAGAAAACCTTAGGATTTGTTCACACCTCGGCGACTTTGGTCCCCATCTTTCAAGAGCTCAGCCAGAAGCATATCCCGAATGTGGATACGTTTAACATCGCCGACGACAGCCTGATAAAGGACGTAATTAGGCGGGGAGAGATGACGGCCGGGACTGCTCGTCGGGTGGTTGAACATGTGGGCTCGGCAGCGGCGGCAGGCGCCGATTACATATTGGTCACCTGTTCTTCGATCGGAAAGGCAGTGGAAACGGCGGCAACGTTGACGGGGGTACCGGTCTTGAGAGTTGATCAACCGATGGCGGACAAGGCGGTTTCTATGGGTAAGCGTATCGGTGTGATCGCAACCCTGCCGACCACTCTCGAGCCTACTGCGGATTTGGTGCGTCGCCGCGCTGCGGTGACAGGGGCGGATATCGAGTTGGTGGAGCGATTGTGCGACGGCGCGTTTGAAGCGTTGATGGGCGGGGATGCCGCAACGCACGACGCAGAGGTTTCCTCTGCTCTGAAATCGCTCAGCAAGGAAGTGGATGTGATCCTGCTCGCTCAAGCATCCATGGCGCGAGTGGTCGATACGCTCGACGCGGAAGATAGGAAAACGCCTATTTTGGCCAGTCCGGAAATAGCGATGGAATACCTTTCAAAGGTTCTCGGCTCAGCGGGAACTGTCGCTGGATCCTGCAGCGCGGACGCGGACTAAAGCTCCGCCCTACCTTAAGCCCCATACCCCATGTTGCAATTTCGTAAGCTCTGTTTGGCTCTAGCCCTTATTTTTCTGATTCTTCTCGGTCTTGGTCTCTCTGGTGTCCTGGGATCTGGATACACGAGTGGGGCGGGGCTGGCTTTGGCTGTCTTTTTCGCTCTGGGTTTGGGGGCGTTGCCGAGGTTGGAGGGCTACCAGTATACGGCATGGATCGTGGCTGCGGTAGTGGCAGGCATGCTTTTCCCGGAGCGTTGCTTAGGCATCGGTGACTTTGATCTGCGAAACAAGTGGCTGATTCTCATCGTGGTTCAGCTGGTCATGTTCGGGATGGGGACCCAGATGAAGCTAGGAGATTTTCAGGGCGTGATCAAAACGCCTAAAGGCGTGCTGGTAGGGCTACTTTGTCAGTTTACGATCATGCCGACCATGGGGTGGTTGTTGACGCGTGTCTTCGACTTTCCTGCTGAAATTGCTGCTGGCATCATTCTGATCGGGTCTTGTTCTAGCGGCTTAGCTTCGAACGTGATGGCCTATATCGCTCGGGCGAATCTGGCGCTATCGGTCACTGTGACCGCGGTGGCTACCATGGTGGCTCCTCTTATGACGCCGCTCTTGATGAGCTTCTTCGCGTCGACGATGGTGGAGGTTAAGTTTTTGGGAATGATGATGTCGATTGTGAAGATCGTGCTCGCTCCGATAGGGGCGGCGCTCTTGGCGGATTACTTGAGTCGGGCCTCGCTCGCAGCGGTGCGAAAGGTCGGCATCGTGGCAGGTCTTTGCCTTGTCTGGCTCCTTTACATCGCTTTTGGCGGCTGGGAGTTTCTGGTCCAGCGCTTGTCGCCTGCGGTATTGATGTCCGTCGGTGTTTTTGGCTTTTTTGCCGCAGCGATTGTGTTGGGTATGGTCTACTTCTTTGCCCTGAAAGCGCTTCCCGTTTTGCAGAAGGTCATGCCTTATGCCTCGATGTTCGGTATTGTCTATTTCACTACGGTGACTACGGCGGCGGGAAGGGATCACTTGCTGCAGGTGGGGCTGCTGCTCTTGCTAGCGGCAGTGATACACAATGCTTCTGGCTACTTTCTGGGGTATTGGTTTAGTAGGGCGCTTGGTTTGGGAAGAAATTCAGCGAGAGCGATGGCCTTAGAGGTGGGGCTGCAAAACGGAGGCATGGCTTCCGGAATAGCGGGGGCGATGGGCAAGCTCGGTACGCTTGGGTTGGCGTCAGCTGTATTCAGTCCTTGGATGAATATTTCCGGTTCGATCCTAGCGAATATTTGGAGCCGTGAGCCCGTGAAAGACTGAAGGGCGAAGAGAACGATGAGCTTAATGAAAAAGGAGGGCAAATTAGGGCTGGGTGTTCTAGGCCTCGGCGAAGGGCGCAGTATCATATCTGCCGGGGTGCAGAGCGATATGTGGGAGGTGGTCGGACTTTGCGACCGCAACGTAGAGTTGTGTCGCGAGCGTTGCCGAGAATTTGGCTTGTCGACTTACACGACCGAATACGATCGTTTGCTGGCGAATCCGGAGGTGGATGTGGTCGGCATATATACGCCGGACCATTTGCATGCGGACCATGTGATCCAAGCCTTGGATGCGGGAAAGCATGTCGTTTGCACGAAGCCGTTTATTCATAACCTGGATAGGGCCAAGGATGTCCTCGAAGCAGTTGAGCGAAGCTCTTGCAAGGTGATGGTTGGGCAAAGCTCGCGTTTCTTTGCACCCTTCAAGCGTCAGCGGGAGCATTATGAGGAGGGGCGCTTTGGCGACATCGTAACGATCGAGTCCTATTACAACGCGGATCACCGTTGGTTTTTGAAGAAGGACTGGGCTCGGAACGATACATTCAAGTGGTTGTACGGTTGCATTAGTCATCCTGGAGATTTGATTCGCTGGTACCTTCCGAACATCGAAGAGGTATGCGGGTATGCTCATCTAAGCAACAATGGGAAAGCGCTCGGTCTCAAGCATCCGGATACGTTTCACTATGTATTGAAATCGAAGGAGGGCGTGCCGGCTCGGGTGAGCGGAACCTATTCCAGTCCAGTGGTTCCGAATCACCGTGACAGCAATATGAGCTGCATCTTGCGCTGCGACAACGGAGCAAGCCAGGCGGACTACTATGATCTCCGCTATGCCTACAAGTTGGAAGGGCGTTCCGGAATCGAGACTTTTGAGGATCATGCCGATTACTTCTTTCGCTTTGGCGGGCATTCGCATCATGCGGGCGAATACCAAAACTATATCGAGTACATTGCTCACTGTATTCGATTCGAGGAGCTCCCAAAGCCGGACGCCCGCGAGGGAATCGTAACGGTAGCGGTAATGCAGGCGATGGAGGAAGCTTCGGATACCGGAAGTCCGGTAAAGATTGCAGCCTTGCTGAAGCGATTTGGCTTGGAAAACCTTTGGGAGGACGAGGGCTAGGGGATGACGCGGAACAATCGATTTCTAATTGCAACTTTAGCGGCTCTGGCGGCGATCCTTGGCGGGATCAAGTGGTACCAGTCGCGGCATGTGTCGGTGGGAGTGGAACCAATCGTATTGTACCTGCCACTACCCCATCCTTATTGCAACGCGGTTGGCGAAGGAGGAATAGCTTATGCGGAGGACTCCGGCAAGGGAGTTCGCGTGGTCGTGGGGCAGGAGAGCACCCAGGCGAACGTGAATACCAACGTGGAATCCATGTATACGCTGGGGCACCAAGGCTTCGCTATCTATCCCGTCGATCCCGCGGGGTCGAAAGGCCTTTTTGCGCGGCTGCAGGCAGGTGGACGGCAGGTGGTCTGCTACGGCGCGGAGCCGATGGATGGGTCTGCCGCCTCTTTTGCGGTGGCGACGGATACAAGTGCGGCTGCCACTATGGCGGCCGAGGAGCTGATTCGCCTAATGGGAGGACGAGGACGGATCTTGAATGTCCTAGAGTCATTGACGGATGCGAACACTCCGGTTCGCAAGGCGGCTATCGAGGCGGTCGTGGCGAAGTATCCTCAGGTAGAGATAGTGCAAACGGTAGGAGACGTGACCACGGAGGCTAAGGCTAGGGAGAAAATCGAAAGCGCCTTGGTCGCTCGGGGCGATGAGGTCGATGGGGTAATTTGTACTGGATATACGACTACGGTTGCAGCAGCGGTATTGTTGTCGGAGCGGAACGCCAAGTCCCAAGGGAAGCGTATCCGTTTCGTGGGGTTGGATACGGACGAGCGGGTCTTGGAGGCGATTCGCCTAGGTCATGTCGATGCGACTTTGGCCCAGAATCCTTTCGGGCATGGATACATCTCCTGCGCTTTGATAGACCTGATGCAAGAAGGCTGGCAGCCAGTGAAGCCGTACCAGTTCATCGATTCCGGGGCAGCTGTTGTGACGAAGGAGAATGTGGACGATTTCCAAGGGGGAATCGAACGTTTGACGGAAGAGATCGTGGCGGACTTGAAGGGGCGTTATTTGGTGAAGGAGGGCAGGGAGTGAGTTTGCTTTGCTTTAGTTTTCGGGTGCGAAAGTGTCGTGACGGAGGAAACTTGCAGCGCGGTCGCGGGCTAAAGCTCCGCGCTACGGGAGGGATTTTCTTCTGATGTTGGAGTTAAGGAACATCACCAAGACCTTTCCAGGCGTGAGGGCTTTGGACTCCGTTTCGATGCGCTTTCGGGCGGGAGAGATTCATGGGCTTATCGGGGAGAATGGCGCAGGCAAGAGCACTGCGATCAAGGTCGTGACAGGCATCCATCAACCGGATACGGGCGAGATTTGGTACGATGGAAAACGTGTGGTTTTGGAGAACTATCGTGACAGTTTGGCGAAAGGAATCGGAATCGTGCATCAGGAGTTGCATGTGATTCCCGATGCCTCGGTAGCGGAGAATATCATGATAGATAAGCTGATCGCGAACCGGTGGGGCATTATCGATTGGGAAAGCGTGTACCGCGAGGCAAGGCGATACATGGAAATCGTTGGCCTAGAGGTTTCGCCTGAGACAATGGCCTCAGGATTGAGCGCGGCGCAGAAGCAGCAGATTCAGATTGCGAAGGCCTTGTCGGCGGATGTGCGTGTATTGTTGCTGGACGAGCCAACCAGTTCTTTGACGGAGCACGAAGCGAAACGGCTGTTTGTTGTATTGAACGAATTGCGACAGAAGGGAGTCGCCCTCATTTTCGTTTCTCACAAGTTGGAGGAAGTTTTTGAGATCTGCGATCGGGTGACGGTCTTGAGGGACGGGCTGTTTGTTGGGGAGAGGGAGGTCGAGGGGCTGACGCAAGCTGAGCTGATCAGCATGATGATCGGTCGGACTTGCAACGACGAGCATCTGGGAGTGTTGAATCCTGACTTTTCGGAAGTTGCCCTCGAGGCGCGGAAGATCGTGCGAGCGGGCAAGGCGAAGGGGGCTTCGTTCAAGTTGCATCGGGGCGAGGTTTTGGGATTTTATGGCTTGGTTGGATCGGGAAGGACTGAGTTAGCTCGCATTCTGATTGGGGAAGATCGCATGGATTCCGGTGAGGTCTTAGTTCGCGGAGAGAGGGTGTCGATCGAGAGCGTGGAGGAATGCCTTTACCGGCACCGGATTGGCTACGTGACGGAGAACCGAAAGGAGGAGGGGCTTTTTCTAGAAAATCCGATTCTTTCCAACGTAGCCTTGCCTGTATGGCCACGTATCCGAAATGCGGTGACACGCAGGATAGACGAAGTTCTTGAGCGATCCACGGCAAACCGCTATGCGGAGGCGATGAGCGTGAAAACGCCGAGTCTGGATCAGGTGGTTGGGGCTTTGAGCGGTGGAAATCAGCAGAAGGTGAGTATTGGCAAGTGGCTAGCTGCGGACTGCGATATCTTGATTATCGACGAGCCAACGGTGGGGGTCGATGTAGGCGCGAAGGAACAGATTCACACCTTGATATGGAAGCTGGCCGCGGAGCAGGGGAAATCGATTATCGTGATTTCTTCTGATCTGCCGGAGATCGTACGTATGGCCAATCGAATTCTTGTTTTTCGAGAACAGGAGATCGTGGGAGAGGTGAAGGACATCGATACGGAAGCGAAGTCTTACGAGCAGGTCAGTGAAGCGATAGGTAAGTATTTGGTATAGGCGCGAGTGTGTAAGCGGACTTGGAGAATTTAATCATGAGTAGTGAAATAGTTAGGACAGGATTTGGTCAGCGGGATTGGGTGAGTAGCCGTACTTTGGGTTTAATCCTATTCGCTGGGATCTTAATGATAGCGATGGCTCTGGCGTCGCCGAGCTTCTTGACGGCGGATACGTTTTTTAGCCAAAGCCGCTATGTGGCGTTCTATGTATTGGTAGCGATGTCGCAGGCTGTGTGTCTAGCGGTGGGCGATTTGAACCTGACGGTGGGGGCGATCGGGAGTATCATTACGGTTGCCCTGGGATTAGCGATTTCGCCCGAGTTTGCTGGGCTTTCCCCTTGGGTGGCGGTTCCGATCGTGTTTGCCCTCGGTCCGTTAACCGGTTGGTTGAACGGGCTTATCATCACAAGGTTCAAGATCGATGCGTTTATCGTGACGCTTTCCATGATGTTTGTCTACATGGGACTGCGCTCGGGCATCTCGGGTGGGAATTCCTATCGTATCCCGGAGGGATTCTGGTGGCTCGGACAGGGAAATATCGGCGGTTGGCTGCCCTACATGGCTTTGATTGTGATCGCAGTCCTGTGGTGGATTTCGTATTTGTATCGCAATACGGTACTAGGGCGTCGCTTGCTCGCAACCGGGAGCAACAGCGAAGCGGCGCGGCTTTCGGGGATCAATACGAAGCGGATGATCGTCGTGGCGCATGTGCTTTCGGGCGGATTTTCGGCGCTAGCGGCGATCATGTGGGCATCCTGGTCGGGGAACGCGGCTCCGCAGACGGGCGACGACTGGCTGATCATTTCTTTTGCGGTGGCGATCATCGGAGGAACGGGCTTGAGCGGGAGCTTGATCTCGCCTTTGGGGATCTTGGTGGGCGCTGTCATATTCAAGCTGATACAGCACGCCCTGGTCATTCTGAAAATAAACGATAACTATTCGAATACGCTACTGGGAGGTCTGATCCTGCTGGCCATCGTGGTTGATCGGGCCCGGGAACATTTCGGAAAGGATGGGAAGTAGTCTTTTTATTAACACAAAATGCACAGGTTTTTTGAGATGAAATTAGTAGATGGATTTAAAGGATTGTTGAGCTCTGCCCTTGTTTGGGGAGCGGTTGGACTTGCTGCGAAGGAGAAGTCGCTGGTGCGCGGGTACGTGGATGAGTTGTTGCAAGGCAGCGAGTTGGCAGGAGCTGTGCGGCTGGAGGTCGTGGACTCTTTCGCTTCGGAGGAAGCGTTCGAGCTGATCGAAAAGGGAAGTAGGACTATTGTGCAGGCTGGCGGCGATGCCGGCTTGTTGTATGGGGTGCAGGAGCTTTTGATGCCGCATAGTGTGGTGGAAGCTGAAGGGGAGCCGGACTTTGAGATTCGAGGTGCGGTTCTGATGATGTTAAGCCAGGACTGGGATTATCAGTCCGAGCTCCATCCGGATACCTTTCCTTGGTTTTATGACCAGGAGCTGATGACGAAGTATCTCGATTATTTGGCCTCTGCCCGTCTGAATACACTGGTGCTGTGGTCTGGCCACTTGTTTCCGCATATCCTAGATCTGCCCGAATATCCGGAGGCGTCGCGTTTTTCTGCGGAAGAGATTCACCGGAATCAGGAACAGTTCCGCTGGCTGGCGAACGAATGTGGTAAGCGGAATATCACGATCCTGACCCACTTCTACAATATTCACATTAGCGACGACTTGGCTAAGGTTTTGGGTCGCACGGGCAAGGAGCCGACGCGTTACGAGGAGCCGGATGCGTTTGTGACGAAGTATTACCGCACCCTCCTGAGCCGTTACTTTGAGACTTTCCCCAGCGTGGGGCTTTACGTGTGTCCCGGAGAATCGCTTGGCCTGGAATTCCAGAAAGGCTGGTTCGAGGACGTGATCTTCAAGGTCGCCAAGGAGACTGGCAGGGAACCTTTGCTGATCATTCGCGATTGGACTTTGGATCCGGATTTCATGGAAGCCCTGCCGTCCCTGTACGGAAATCTGTATTCGGAATTGAAACACAACGACGAAACGATCACCAGCCCTTGGCCGGATACGCGTCATCGTAAGTGGAAGGGTAAGCTGAAGGGGCATATCATAAATCTGCACGATCCTTCGGATGTGGTTCCGTATCGTGTGGGCAGTCCGAAGCTTTTCAACGAGATGGTGGGACACTGGAAGGATGAAGGCTATTTTAAGGGGTCTTGGTTCTATCCTCCGCAAGCTTGGGTTTGGCCGAATACCGTAGATGTCTTGCCGGAGGGCGAGAGCTTGCTCGGTTTCGAGCGGGACGATCTTTGGCATTTGCTGGAAGGGCGTTACCTTTGGAAGGCGAAGCGCGAGGAGGAAGGGGAAACCCGTTGGGCTGCGGATTGGCTCGGTCGCAAGTTCGAGAATCCACAGGTGGGTGAACTCATGGTGGAGTGGTACGACTTGACGGCGCCTATTTTGCCAGGGCTGCAAAACTTGACCGCGGTTCGCTTCGGAAACTTCTTCCCGCCATCGATCGCTCGCGTTCAGACGGATGTGGACGAGATTCTGGGATCGCGTCTTAGTTTGGATGAAGGTCCGATCGAAGGGGCGACCGGGCATACGGGGCAACGCTACTACAGTCGGCCTGTGGATGCGTATACGATTTCCAAATACGAAGAGCGCTATGCGGTATCGGGAATAGAGGACCTACGCTCGGTACCCGTGGCCCAGTACGCGGAGTGGATTGATTCCGGAAGGCTCCCCAAGGAACACTACCTCGAACCCCTGAAGCTCTCAGCCCTTTACGTTGCAATGGCCAAGGAGGCGCTCGACTTGGCTCAGGATATGGCGGACTTGCCCGGTGCGGAAGTAGGGGAACGCTTACGGTTCGTGAGCGATAGCCAGTGCCTCGTTTATACGGCGGAGTTCTATGACCTGAAGGTTCAGGCAGCGTTTGCCAAGCGCATGTTGGAGAAGACGGGGGATCTTAAGTACGCGGACGATTTTGAATCCTTGATGGAAAGAAGCGTAGTGAAGTACGAGCAACTGGTCCGATACGCGCTGAAGTTTTACAAGGCAGGGTCTTCGATGTGGGCGGCGAAGCCTTGGGAGCGTACGCTCAACGACAAGGTTAAGTGGGATCGAGACGAGCAATTGAAGTGGCTTCATGAATACAAAAAGGCTCGCTGAGTTTATGGAATCTAAGAGGAGAGTATATTAGCTATGAGGTTATTGAAGCATTTAAGTATTGGAGCGGCGGTTGTTGCATTGGCAGGCAGCGCTGCTTATTCGCAAAGTTCGATCGATCACGATCCACTTTTGGATCGCGAGAGGTATTTGATTACCGACTACGGGGCGGTTGGCGATGAGAGTACCATCAATACGGAAGCGATCCAGAAGGCGATCGACACGGCTTCCGAATCAGGAGGAGGCGTGGTAGTGATTCCTAAGGGTGTTTTTCGGTCTGGTTCTATTTTCATCAAGCCAGGAGTGGGCCTGCATCTTGAAAAAGGAGGCGTCCTGCAAGGATCGCAGCAGCTTGAAGATTATCCCAAGTTGAACACGCGTATTGAAGGGCATTTCGAGCCATGGCGTATGGCCTTGGTCAACGCTCAGCATGTGGACCAGCTTCGCATCACTGGGGAAGGCTTGCTGGATGGCAATGGCGAGCCGTTTTGGGCGGCGTTTTGGCAGCGTCGGGAAGAGAATCCGAATTGCACGAACCTGGAGGTGGAGCGCCCGCGCATGATGTTCATCGACCAGTGTAAGGATGTTTTGATACAAGGGGTAAGTCTGCAGGATTCGGGCTTCTGGAACATACACGTTTATCGTTCGCAGGATGTAACGATCGATGGCGTTTCGATCACTTCGCCCAATGGCACCCCTCCGGACCGGGCCCCTAGCTCGGATGGAATCGACATCGATAGCTGTCAGCGGGTAACGGTGCGAGACTGTTTCATAACGGTGGGCGATGACTGTATTGCTATTAAGGGTACAAAAGGTCCGGACGCTTTGGAAGATGAGACAAGTCCTCCGGTGGAAGATATTTTGGTGGAAAACTGTCGCTTCGACAGTGGGCACGGGGTGGTGACGCTGGGCAGCGAAGCGACCATCGTGCGTAACGTGACGGTGCGGAATTGTACGGTGACGGGCTGGAACAAGCTGGTGCGTCTAAAGTTGCGCCCGGATACGCCTCAGACTTACGAGAACTTGCTCTACGAAAACATTGTCTACGAAGCGGAAGGCGGAATTTTTGATATCAAGCCTTGGAAGCAGTTCTTCGACCTGAAGGGGCAGGAACCGCCGCGTTCGGTGGTGCGCAACGTTACGGTTCGGAACGTAAAGGGCTGGACTGGCAAGTGGGGCGAGATCGTGGGAAATCCGTTGGATACGATCTCAAACTTTTCCGTGGAAAACGTGGAGCTTGAAATCGAGAGCGACGTGATGACGCTTGGTCAAGTCGACGGCCTGCGCTTCAAGAACGTGACCGTGAATGGTAAGAAGCTGCAGACCGAGTAGCCAGGCTTACAGTGCAAAGGCGTTTTGGGCCTTGTAGTCGTACAGCGCTTGGCGGACGCGTTCGTCTTTGACCGGCTTCGATAGGAAATCGTTCATGCCTGCGGCCCGCATGGCGGGCTCTGCATCGGATTCGACGTTGGCGGTGAATCCGATGATCCAGGGTTGGTCGATTTCGTCGTTGGCCCGTATGATGCGGCAAGCTTCCAGCCCATCCATTTTTGGCATCTGCAAGTCCATGAAGATGATGTCGTAGGGTTTCTTGAGGACGGCGGCTACTGCTTCCTGTCCGTCGTTGGCGATATCCACGGCGAAGCCTTCTCGTTTCATGATTAGCTTAAAGACCTTTTGATTCACCTTGTTGTCTTCGGCTAGCAGGATGCGGGTGCATTTGCTGGGGAGTCTGTCGGCTTGTTGTTGTTGTTGGTGCCTCGCTTTGTTTTTCGTTACCTTAGGCGGCGATCCGATCGCTTGCGCTATAAAGTTTCTCGCTTCGCTGAGTCGAAATGGGCAGTTGCTGTAGATGCCTTGGGAATCAGCGTTCCGCTTGAGGGGATGTTGGATAGTGAGGGAGGCGAGCTTGGCGGGGACCGGTTTTTGTTCTTCGAAGTTGTTGAAGCGGGAGCCAATGGAAAAGTCAGGGCGCTCTTCGGGGGTGACAAGTTTCAATCCCCATCGTTTTCCGAGCGCTTCGAGGCTCTCTTTCAGAGGGGTGAAAGGTACTTGTACGGAAAGGCTTCGATCGATGGGAAGAGGATCTGGAGCAAGACGTGCGGCGATGGTTTCTGCGGGAGCGTTGGCGAGCGAGAGTTCGAACGAGAAGGTGGTACCTTTTCCCTCGACGCTGCGGACTGCGATGTCGCCGCCCATGGCTTTGACCAGTTTTTGGCTGATCGCGAGTCCGAGACCGGTGCCGCCGTATTGGCGAGTGGTTGTGGAGTCGACTTGGGAGAAGGCTTGGAAAAGTCGGTCTAGCCTATCTTGCGGGATGCCGATTCCGGTGTCGTGAACGGCGATGCTGAGGGTAGAGGAGGGAACGTCGTCGTCGGTCGAGGCGTATTTGGCTTCGAGCCAGACATAGCCAGTTCTCGTGAACTTGGCTGCGTTCCCAAGCAGATTGACCACGACTTGTCGCAGTCGCGTAATGTCTCCCAAGATGGTGTAAGGCAAGCTCGGGTCGAGGGTGACGAAGAAGTCGACCTGCTTTTCCCAATGGAGGGCTGCCACCATATCGATGGCTTCTTCGAGGCAATCGGGGAGACTGAAGGGGGCGGTTTCCAGCTCTAGGTGTCCGCTTTCGATTTTCGAGTAGTCGAGGATTTCGTTGATGATCGCGAGCAGGTTGTCGGAGCTGGATTGGATAATCTTGACGTAGTTTTGCAGCTCGTGGTCGATCTTCTCGGATGCGAGTACGCTGCTCATGCCTACGATGGCGTTCAAGGGCGTGCGCAACTCGTGGCTCATCGTGGAGAGGAATTCGGATTTGGCTTTGGAGGCGGCTTCCGCCTTGTGCATGGCGGTGCGAAGCTCTCGGGTTCGCGTGGAGACTTGGTCCTCGAGTGTTCTGTTGTGCTCGCTGATGGCTCGATCCCGTTCTTGGACGCCTTCCATCATGGTGTTGACGCTTTGGGCGAGCGACCCGATTTCGTCGTCGAAGCGTTTCGAGGCGCGTCTCGAGTAGTTGCCGTCTTGGGCGACTTGTTTGGCGAATTGTTCGAGCTCGAGCAGAGGGCGGGTGATTAGGCGTTGCAGGAGGTTCGCGATCCAGACTGAGAAGAGGGTTCCGAGGGCGACGATAATGACAGCGATGGTAATGGCTTTGCGCAGCTCTGCGTGTAAGGAGCGGGAATCAGTTTCGATGAGGAGGGTGCCGACGTGCTCTTGGCGTACTAGGATTTTGGTTACACGCGAAACGGAGGATGGCGTGAGGATTGATCCGTAGGTCTCTGGAGCGGGAGGGATCTTAAGGGAGGGGGTTCTTTGGTAGGACGTGAAGAGGCTTCCATCAGGTTTGTAGAGGGCGGCGAGGGTGATGTCCGTTTCGCTCGAAAGACTATTTAGGTAGTCAGCGGCTGTTATGGGATCGTCGAAGATCAGCGATGCTTCCGAATTGCTGGCGACGATGGAGGAAAGAGAGCTTAAGTGCTCGGTCTTTTGTTCAATGAAGGTTGCTTTTTCATGGAAGACGTAGGCGACGCCGAAGAGCGAAAGCGTAGCAAGGCTGGAAAGCTTCGTCGCGAGCAGGAACTTCTTGCGAACGCTGATCGAGACGAGCGAGCTTGCCCAGGCTTGTAGTCGTTTTCCCATTTCAGCGAACAGCGAGCTGGGCGAGCTTCGAGCTTACTCCAAGGTTATAGGAATCGACTTCGATCAGGTTGAGGGCGAAGCGCAGGCGGTTTTGCAGGGTCACGAATTCAATTAGCCCGCCGGAGTCCATGAAGCCGGTTTCGCTACTGACTGTAATGGTGGCTTCTTGGCGGGAATTGGTCACGATATCGGACCAACGTTTCTTTTGTCCGCGGCCGACGTAGATCATATCAAGCCCTTTGGCTTGGTCCAAGTAGGGCGCGTTGGCATCGATTTCGACGATCTCGAACGATCGAGTCGGGGTCGATTTGTCTGCGGCGATCGACTTGAGCTCGCGGTAGAGGCTGGGCTCGTTGAGCACTCCGATCTTGGAATGCCCGGTTTTCGGTTTTTCCCAGCGGACGAAGTCGACGAAGCGCAGTAGGTAGTTGGCCTTGAGCGAGTCTTCGTTGAGAGATTGGGCTTGGCTATCGCTTGCGGTCGCAGCGAAGAGGCAGAGCGCTATCAATGGAATCGCGAAATGGCGGAATTTTGGCGGAAGCAGCGTCATCTTCATACTTAGAACTCGAGGTTCATTTCGAGGTAAGCTTCGCGCTTAATTTCGCTACCGATACCGATGTAGTCCTTGAGGTAAGTCTCGTCGACTTGGGGATCTAGAAGGTTTCGTCCGACGAGGGAGAGGCGAAATTGCTCGTTCGGTTGCCAGGTGAGACGGAGATCGCCTTGCATGCTCTGCTCTTGGTTGGAGCGGGGACTCGCGTATCCACTTTTATAGCGCAGTCCTAGGTCGGCCTGCCACTCTGCGGTGAAACTCTGGGAATACCAGAGGGAGGCTTGATGGGTAGGGACGTTGTTGCTGAGCGTTTCCAGTTCTGCCTGCAGGGTCGGAAGGTTTTGGATATTCGCAGCGAATCGTTCCGCGGGCTCGAAGCGATCTCCGATATAGGAGTAGTTGAGTAGCAGTTTGCTGCGTTCGCCCAAGACAAGGTCGCGACTGAATTCGAGTCCGTAGGATCTGCCTGTGGCGAGGTTGTCGATCACCATTTGGTTGAGCAGGTAGGGATCCGCCACGGCGAGAACGGGTATCATGTTGAAGTCGCGGAAACCGATGATGTCCGCGTACTCGTTTAGGAAGGCTGTGACGACGAGCGATCCACCGGCTTGGTACTGGCTGCGGTATCCGATCTCGATCGCATCGAGTCGCTCGCTCTTCAGCTCGATTCCTTGGTTGGTGAGGTTGAGGAGCTGGGTGTCTATGGTGAAGTCGCCGTAGGGAGTCGGAATCACGAAGGGCTCTAGTCCAAGGTAGCCGTTTTTCATGCTTTCGATAGAGGTGATTCCTGAGGGGACGGCTCGGCTGGAAGAGGAGTAGGCAAGCCAGATGCGGCTTGCGTCATTCAAGCGATAGAGCAAGCGGGCTGAGGGGAGCGGCTCCACGTGGTCGGTGTAGGAGTCGTAGCTGGCGCTGAGGCCGGCCGTCAGCTCGAGCTTTTGCGGTGAGAGGGTGAGGGTGTATTCTCCGCCGAGGTGGGCAGTGGTTTTACGAGGAGTGTAGTCATCTAGGAACGAGGTTTCCTCGGAGTCGAAGAGCGTTTCATCGTCGAGTACCACGCCGGCGCTCAGGACGAACTTGTGTCTCTCGCTCGGTGAGATCAGGGAGCGGAACTCGAGACCGCCGAGCGAGAAGTCGTAGTTCGCGTAGAGGGACCGGAAATCGGTGCTGCCGACCCAGCCGCGCAGGCTGAATCCATTGTCTCGATCTTCATGGTGGGTCCATTTGAGCTGTGTATTGAAGCCACTTTGAGTTTCCGGAGCTACCAGCGTTTCCGGGTATCCGGTTTCTGGATCCAGCACGGATCGAGAGAAGCCCAGCTCGGAGTCGAAATACTCGGCGGACAGGCTGATCAAGTTTCCGCTGTTGGGACGCTTTTCGTAGCGGATGCCAGCTCTGCTCGTCGTCCAGGCATCGCTTAACAAGTCGGCAGCAGACTGGCGTTCGCTGTGTTTCGCCCAGACGCGAATGCCTGAATTTTGGTCAATGAGCCAACCGTGTCGCCCTTCGGTAGAGCGGTTAAGGTTGCCCACGCGGGTTTTCAGCACGGTGCCTTCGGTTTCGAAGACGGATTTTAGAATCACATTGACCCGACCGTTCGCGGCGTTGGTACCCCAGAGGCTGCCGCCTGGACCGTAAACCACTTCTACGGAGGCGACGTCGTCGAGGAGCAGGTCGTGGTCGCTTCCGAAAAGTCCGTTGAAGAGGGTGCTGTTTTGGCTTTGTTCGTCCACGGTGAACAAGGCTCGCGAGAAGAAGCGTGAATTCATGCCTCTGACTCCGAGTCCCCAGGCTCCGTTGCTCGAGCGCATGATGTGAACGCCGGGCGCGTAGCGCAGCATTTCGGGAATGGAGTCGACGGGCAGGTTTTGGATTGCTTCCTCGTCGAACACGAAGGCCCCGTTGGGCGCGTCGAAAAGCTGGAAGCCGGATTTCGAGGATTCGATAACCGGCATGCTGGCGAGCTCCTCGAGCGAGAGCCCGGAGAAGTCGTTGGCGGTGAGTGAAACCGACGCGATCGAAGACAGGGCAAGGGCAGCGAGCCCGAGTCGTCTGGTAGGTGAAACTCTGGTGTTACTTGTCGGAGGGTGGATTCCCATAGTGATTCTAAGTAGTCTCTCTATCGGTCCACTCAGTGTATTTCTTGAAGACGGTTTTACGGTAAATCGTTGATTCTTGCTCCTACCTAGTCGTCGCGGAAGAGGCGGCATCCCTAAACGACAGCTCCGATCCTCAGAGCTGCTGGGAACTGGCGATCTCTCTCATTTAGATCAGCCGCCTTCCGGACCTCTGTGGACTAGTTCAATCGGCCGCGCTCGAGGCGTTTTTTTGCCGCTCCTCGCGGCGATTTCTGATTTCTGATGCGATCCGCTTCGATCAGGACAGGGGGGGGCGAGTTGGATTCTGGGAAACAGCTCGCTGGAAGCAGTCTTGTGAATGTGGGGTGGGGATGTTGTTAAAGCGCAATTTAGAGGGGGAATCCTTCTTCGCCGAGAATGATTGAGAAACGCTTGTCGTTCGGCTCGCTTGAAAGCGTTTGCAGGGCTTCATCCCAGCTCAGTTCGGTCAATTCGAAATCGCCTTCCTCGTACGCGTAGGTTTCTCCGTCGTCTTGGTAGAGATCGAAGGTGGTGTCGGCTCCGGGGTAGAGAAGGATAGACACCTCGTTGCGGGGCGACTCTCCTGTGTGCTGGAGTTCGGGGCCGATGGGGATGATGCTGCCAGCTTTGACGAAGAGCGGTATGGTGTCGATGGGGGTGTCGACGGCGATGGTCTGTCCGCCATTGAAGCGTTCGCCAGTCCAGAAGTCGTACCAGTCGGTGCCGGCTGGCAAATAGATGCGGCGGGTGCGGGTTGTTTCTTCGACGGGAGCGCTGCCGGAGCGGTAGTACATGGGCTCGGTCACCGGACAGGCCATGATGGAGGGGCCGAACATGACTTGGTCGGCGATGGAGTAGGTCTCCTCGTCTTCAGAGAAGTCGAACGCGAGCGGGCGCATGAGGGTGTCGTGCTTGCGATGGCAAGCGGCGGCTGCGGAATAGATATAAGGTAGAAGCCGGTAGCGAAGGTTGATGAACTTTAAAATGGAGTCGTAGAAGGGGGTGCCTGGTTCGCCGAATCTCCAAGGTTCGCGTGGCGTATCCGTTCCGTGGCTACGGAAGACGGGAGTGAAGGCGCCGAACTGCAGCCAGCGGGTGTAGAGCTCGCGGTAGCCGAGGTCATCGACGCCTTCCGGGTAATCGCCCGACCAAAACCATTGTTCCTGGCTTTTGACGAAGAAAGCTCCGATGTCCATGGTGACCCATGGGCATCCGCTGGCGGAGAAATTGAGCAGGGCGGCGATGTTTTGGCGCAGTGTCTCCCAATTGGCGGAGGGGTCGCCGGGCCAAGTGATGGTGCCGAAGCGCTGCTGGCCGGCATAGGCGGAACGAGTGAGGTTTACGACGCGTTTATTGGGCTGGGATTTAAGTTGGTTTTCGTAAATGCCTTGGCTGTGGTAGAGCGAGTAGGCGTTGATGTGGGCAGGGTCGATGTGACGTTTGAACTCGGCGATATTGAGGGCGGCTCGTTGGTGGCGATCACGTTTTTGATCGCCTTCCCAGTCGGCGATATAGGGTTCGGTGGAGTCGCACCACCAGGCGTCGAATCCGTATTGGAAAATTCCCTCTTCGGCCTGCTTCCAATAGAGTTCGCGCGCTTCGGGGTCGAAGGCGTTGTAGATGGTGTGGTCATTGAGCATCTTTCCCGCTGCGATCATTTCGGGACGATTTTTGCTGTCCATCATGTTGGGCCAGATGGAGATCATGACCTTCATATCCAAATCGTGAATATCGGAGCAGAGCTTGGCGGGGTCGGGGTAGCGAGTAGCGTCGAAATGCTTGCCGCCCCAGCCGTCGGGCCAGTAGTGCCAGTCTTGCACGATGAGGTCGATGGGAATCTGGCGGTTCCGGAACTCGCGGGCGACGGAGACGATTTCCTCCTGCGTTTTATATCGCTCCTTCGATTGCCAATAGCCAAAGGCCCAGCGGGGCATCATGCTGGCGCGGCCGGTGAGGATACGGTATTGTGCGATAACGGCGTCGGGAGTGTCGCCAAGGTAGAAAAAGAAGTCGAGTTCCTCTACGGTATCCAGAGAAAGGGTACAGTTATCGCTGCGGTCGTCGAACTCCATGGCGCACTCAGCGTGGAAGAGCAGGCCGTAGGATTTAGTGGAGACGAGGGTGGGGACGCAGGCTTTTAGATTGTGTTGGTAGAGGTATTGGTGGGTGCCGCGGAGGTTGAGGTGAGACTCCTCGTGGGAACCGAGGCCGTAGAGGGCTTCGTTGGCGTCGAGCTGAAAGCGGATCTCGCCGCTGTAGGCGTCGCGATCGAAGATGGTTTCCTTGACTTTTCCCATGGCCCGCTCGCCATCTACGGTCTCGGTGAGGACGAGGGAGTCCTCGTCCATGATGGTGCGGTAGACCTTGCTTGGCTGTAAACGAAAGGGCTGCTCGCTGGTTTGGAGGCGTAATTCACCTTTCTCATCGAAAAAGTGGATCTGCCCATCCCTTGAGTCTAGGCGCAGTCGAAGAGAACCTGTTGAAAGTTCTTGGATACCGCTCTGTTGCGACTTTTTGTAGTTGCAGCTTTGATACTCGGGATTGACTAGAATGCCGGAAGCGGTGCTTGGAAAGTTTCCCGAGGGATTTACGCGTACGCGTGCGGTTTGTGCTGTCGGGAAGTCGATCTGTATCCAATATCCACTTTCCAGCCGAGACTTGAAGGGCTGAGCGTTCATCTAGACTGTGGTGGAGTCTTGGGCTTGGGCGAACTCTTCGAGCGCGATGTCGCGTATCAGTAAGGCGTCCTCCCAGCGGTCGCCGATTTCGGAGACTCCGCCTGATTCGTTGCGGAGGGTCGGAGCGTAGTAGATCGCGGGCCAAAGGAGCTCGGGAGCGAAGACGAGGAAATCACCGGGCCCGGCGCGTTTCAGGAAGCCTTCGAAACAGAGTCGCCAGAGCTCGCGGAAGTGCTGCACGTAGGTGGATTCGAGTTCGCCGGTGACTGGTGCCTGTATGGCGCCGGGGGTGGCGATACGGCCATGCATGAAGCCTACGCGCTCGAGAACGGGACGGATGAAGTCTACTTTTTCGTCCCAGTGTCCGTTTACCATTTCGAGACCTGCGTACCAGTGGGAGAAGTCGCCGTTGAAGCGCAGCTCCGGAAAGCGCTTTACCAGCTGGACGGTGCGCCAATTGTCTTGGGTGATGGTCGCTCGATGGGTTTCTATGAAGAGCGGGTAGTTGAATTCTCGTGACGTTTCGAGAACGGCGGTGGCGTAGGCATCTACTTGATGGTCGTCCTCCATTCCCCAGCCGCAGTGCAGGGTCGTGGCGAGTTGGCCCTCGGCGAGGTGCTTTTCCACGAGCGGTTTGATTTCGGTCGGGTGGTTGACGCGCGCGCCGGCAGTGAGCATGAGGCCAGCTGCTTTGGCTGCTGCAGCGTTGCCGTCTTGAACTCCGCTGAAGCCAGCGTCCCTGATGGCTGCATAGAGCTCGTGCGGCGCGCCGCGGGGAGCTGTGCAGTGATCCGGTAGGTCCTGGAAAGTCCACATGTTGAAGAAAACCTCGAGACGGGGCGCGGACTTCGAGCCATCATTTGTTGGCGAAATTATCATAATGTTTCCAGCTATTGGTGCTTAATGACAGAAGGCACAAAAGTCACAGAAGAAGATCTATTCCTCCTTTTGTGAGTTTTGCGCCTTGTTTGGTTAGCGTATGTTGTCCTAGTCGAACTTGCCGTCGTCTTCGAAGCTGATGGTTTTTGCCGCTTCGAAGCCAGGGTCTGCTTTTTTGCCGTCTTTGAGGAAGGGGATGCAGTTGAGCGACTGTTTGCCGGTCCAAGGGTTTTCGATGGCGTCCTTGCTGTATTGGGTGAGCAATACGCGGCGGAGATTTGGAGTGGTGTTGGAGCCAGAGCGGTGGAAGCAAACGGAGGAGAATACGGCAACGCTGCCGGCTGGGACGATGACGGGGATGCCAGGATCCTTACCGAAGTAGCCGACCTTGTCGTTCACCTCGGGATCTTTGATGTGGTCGACCCGCGTCTTGATGCCGATGGAGGAGTAGGGAAGCAGGTAGACGGTGCCGTTTTCTTCCGTTACGTCGTCGAGGGCGGTCCAGCAGGTGACGTACGGATCGTGGGGAAATTCGATGTATCCGGAATCTTGATGCCAGGAAAAGGTTGATCCTTTTTCGGCAGCTTTGATTACCCATTGGTCGAGGAATAGGTTCGCGGTCTGGCCGATGGTGGCTTGGCAGATCTGGCTCATGATGTCGCCGAAGGCGTAGTTATAGACGGCTTCGTCCTCGCGGTAGGAGTGGGGGATGAAGTAGCGACTATTGCGACGGTTGAGGCCAATCACGTCGGTGCCTTGGGCGTCCATGAGTCCGTGCATGCGATCGATTTCCCGTCCGCTAAAGTCGCGGAGTTTTTCGATGGTCTCGGCATCGAGCACGTTTTTGAGGATGAAGTAACCTTCTTCCTGGTATTGACGGATGTGATCTTCAGTGATCAACGGGGTAAGGGTGGATGGGTTCATAAGCGTTGTTTCTTAGGCCTATGAATATACGGAAAACGGCCGATTCTTTCATTGCGCGGCGCTGCAAAAAGTTTGCATGATTTGATTTGCTGGGCCGATGAAGGAATCGCTTGAAATCAGGGAGGAGTTGGAAGGGAAAGCTTATTGGGTGAGGGGCCCGGTTCCGGCTGAGCGCCCCTTGCACTCGCACGAGGAGCTGGAGCTCAATTTAGTGGTTCGGGGGACTGCTGAATACCTGGTCGACGGGCGTCGTTTGGCTTTGAGGGAAGGTGCCTTGCTCTGGCTGTTTCCCTCGCAAAGTCACGCGCTATCAGCGAGTTCAGACGACTTCGAGATGTGGGTGTACGTCTTTCGGCCGCGTTTGCTGAAGAGCGCCTGCAAGACGGCGATGTTTGTGCCACTACGTCGGTCAGAGGCTGAAGGGCGTGTTTTTGCGCAGCTGAGACCAGGGACTTTCGAGCACTTGCGTGGGCTTTGTGAGAATGGCTGGCGAGCGTATTCGGAAAATGCTGACCTGTTTAATGGATGTATTCGTTATTTGTTGCTAGTGGCCTGGCAGGAGATGAGGCAAAGCGATGGGGAAGCGCTTGAGTCGAAGGCCTTGCATCCAAGCGTTTTCAGGGCGGCGATTGCCCTGTGTCGTGAACCGGCAAGAGAGTCGCTGACTGAGTTGGCACGGCAAGTCGGGTTGTCTTCCGAACATTTGAGCCGGCTCTTCAAGAAGCAGATGGGGCAATCGCTATCGGACTACCGCAGCGAGCAGCGCTTTCGCGCGTTTCGGGAAATCTATGGCGAAGGAATAGGAATGAACATCTTGGAGGCTTCGCTTGCGGCGGGCTTCGGCAGCTATGCCCAGTTTTACCGTATCCACATTAAAAAGACAGGTAAGGCTCCGTCGGAAGGACGGCGGGGGAAGGCTTTTTGAGAAGCTTGCCAGTTGCGTTCTACCAAAGGATTTGCACAGGTCCGCGTAGGCCGTAGCTTTGTCGCTTTGCGATGCTGTAGGTTTTTGGGGCGGCGACCCGGAGTTGATTGATGAGGGTGGAGCTGGTTTCGATTTTTAGGGTGTTGCTTCCCTCGCGGAGGAAGCCGGAGATCAGGACGGAATTGCGCAGCGGGTCGCAGGGAGGAAGCGGTCTTCCGTTGATCGATATCCGTAGGGTGTCGAAGGCTTCGCTCCACTGGAGGGCCGCTCTCGGCGATCGGGCTATTTCCGGGCTTGCCTGGAAGCGGCACTCGTAGCTTCCGATGCCGGAGCTGTTTTCATATTCTGGGAGCTCGCTCCAAGGAAGGGCGTGTGCGATAGAAAGGGATGTCGCTTCTTTGCGAGTGCTGGAGGGGCTTTCTCCTGGGAGCCAGCTTTCGACGCTTAGTCGCCAGTCCTTTAATTGAAGGCTTTGAATTTGGCCCTGATGGTGAGCGCTTATGTTACGTTCTTCTTCGCCAATGGGTCTATCGGTAAGGCAGAAGGCAAAGCTTTCCTTGGGGCCGAGAGTTAGGGGGATATCGATGTAATCTTCCTGGACTTCTCGGGTTTGCAGTTGGGTGATCTTGCCTGTCCAGAGGTCGAGGAGGTGAGGGTAGCGGTGAGAGCCCGAAAGCGGAACCGTTAGCGTTTCGTTCGTTGGCATTTCGCTGGATTGGTTGCAAAAGTAGAACCAGCGGCCGTTTTCGGTGCGGCGTTCTGCATGCACGATGTCGGCCTTCGAATGGGAGATGCGAGGGCGAAGATCCAGCTTTTGCAAGCCCTCTTCGATGTATTCACGGCTTGGAACCGTGACGACCGAAGCTTGTTCGAGGATCTCGGAGAAAATCTCCTTGAGAATCGCGTCCGATTTCGGATTGGGGATGCCGGAACACGTAGGTTCGCTCCAGTCGCCGATGGCGAGGATGGGGAGTCCGGATCGGGCGAGGTGCAGGACTTTGCGAGCGGCTGGGATTTCGAAGGTGCATTTGCGGCCGTGGAAGGCGTCGCCCTCGAACACGAGGGCTTGGAAGGCGGGACCGTCGGGGGCGAGCTGCCGGTCGCGCACGGTGGCCGTGGGAAGTTCAAGGGTGGAAGGCGAAATGAATTCGTGTGTCCATCCGATGAATACTCCTTCTTTGCTGAACCAGGGAGCGCCGAAGCCTGATCCGGCGTAGCCTTTTTGGCGAAGGAAGGCGACGTCGATTTGCGGTTGGCCTTGCTGGAGGAGGAAATGGACGCGTGAAAAGTAGCCGGAGATGTCGGTAATGTGGGTCCAGCTCGGTTGGCGTGGACCCCAAGATTCCGAGTAGCCGGGGCCGCCTGAATAAGGGGAAAAGGCGGAGAAGCCCGGCCAGTTGGCGCCCGGGGCCTCAGCGTAGGAGTAGCCGTGGAGCACGGTTTGGTTGACTCCGGCGGCGAACTGCGGGTTGAGCTTCTGAAGGACACGCTTCCAGGTGGTAGAATAGGCAAGGCCTTGGAAAGCTCCCGCTTCGTTGGAGAGGATCTTGTTGCCGCCCATGTCCCGACCGCCAGCGAGGGAGCGGTAGTCGTCGAGGTTCTTGAAGCCGAGGGATTCCCCTTCTGCGATATCGAGGGTGGCGGCGGCGCGGACGGCATCGGTTTTCAATCCGTAGGGTTGGCCGCGGAAGCCGAGGCCGATGCTGTGGGCCCAGACCTTCAGGGCTTCGAAGTGGTGTTCGAGGAAGAGCTCGGAGAGAGTTTGCCACCAGTCATGTTCGATGTGCTTGGAGTCGAAGTCCTGGTATTTGATGAAGGGGTCTTCCTTCTTCTGGACGACGAGCGGAAGGTACGGAAGGAGGGAATAGCCGCGTCGCTTCTCGAACTCATCGAAAAGCTTCGGCGTCCAAATGGTCTCGTGGGTTTCCATCTCGATGGAATCTTCGAAGAGGCAGCCGCCGACTTGCTTGATGAGCGGCGCGAGAGTTGGGGTGAGGACTTTCTTTTGCCAGAGGTCGACGATGGCGGCGGTTCCGGCGGCGCTGAAGTGGTCGACCACGTAGAACTCTGGTTCCGAGTGGGGCCCGCCCTCGGGTTGTTGGGCGGAGCCACGCAGCCAGTAGCAGAGGATTAGCCAGTTTCCGTTATCGGGAGGAGTCCAAGATAATTGATTATTGGATACGAGGGGGAGGAGATCGATCAGGGAGTCGCGTCGCGCGACGTATTCCTTGCCTTCAAGCTGGGGTACATCCGCGAGTTTGAGGGCCTGTACTGCTTGGAGGACGGGGGTGGCCTTGTTTTTGGAATTGTCTGGCTTGGGGAGGAGACCCTCGAATGATCGGCCGGAGTCGAGAGCGAAGATTTCGGTGGCGAGTTCCTTGCACGCGCCGACGCTGTCGGGAGTGATTAGGTTGCTAGCCGCAGGCCAGCTTGGCCCGATGGAGTGATCGATGCTCATGCCATGCTTGGCAGCTTGCTCGAGAGCGGCTTGCACCGCGGCGCGCCAAGGGTGGGATCCCCAGCCATGAGTGTCGGCGGATAGGTCGACACCGCGGGCGCTATGGTGAACGTCGGCGATTTCGGCTCCGCCAAATCCCGCATCGGCCATGCTGTCGATCTCGCGGCGGATTTGTTCGGGCTCGACCAGGCCGTGCGGCCACCACCAGCGGAACTTGGGTTGGTAGGGACGGGGCGGGCTGGCGAAGAGGGTCGCGAAGGAATCGGGGGATGCCGGGGCGGCGGGTGCGTAGACTCGGTTGCAGGAGGTGAGGGGGGCGAGGAGGAGGCCGAGACCGGTGAGGGAGGAGAGTTCCAGGAAGCGGCGGCGGGTTAAGGGATGGGGCATCGAGACTAGGAAATTGACTTTTTGTATCAGGGTTGTGGTGACGCTAGGAAACTCTTGGCGTTAGGTCTTCTTCTTGACCAGAAGCACGTGCTCGGCGATGAGCGCGGTTTTGCCCTCTTGGTTGATGGCTTCCACTAACTCGATGACTTGACCGTAGTCGGGTCGCTTAGGGTCGTCTTTCTTTTCTTTGATGGTGCAACGGGAGGTGAGGGTGTCGCCGATGAAGACTGGCTTGATAAAGCGGATTTTGTCGTAGCCGTAGGAGAAGGCTTCGGGGTTGATTTCTCCGGCTGTCTGGCCGACTGCGACGCTAAAAATAAGGGTACCGTGGGCGATGCGGCGCTTGAAGTCCTGGGTCTTGCACCATTCGGCGTCCATGTGGTGCGGATAGAAGTCGCCGGTTTGGCCTGCGTGCATGACGATATCCGTCTCGGTGATGGTTCGCCCGGTAGAGCTGCGGGATTCGCCGATTTGGTAGTCTTCGAAGTAGATCGATTTCATGGTCGGAAGGGGGCTAGTTTGTGGCGAGGCCGAGTGTTTTGGTAATGTTGCCGGCTGTCTCGAGGAGTCGTTTAGAGATGGCGGCTTTCGTCGTGGATTGTTTTTTGCTGCGGAAGCGCGTGATTGTGAGGGCAGCGAGCAAGCCGCTCTCCGAGTGCCCGACTAGGGTTGAAATATCTTCGACGCCTTCGACGCTGTCGCTCTCGGCCTCGGTCGATGCCTGCGAAGCGAGGTCCGTTAAGTTGCCGAGGAGATTCTTTCGTTTCGCGGCAGATGCTTGTTTCCAGGTGTCGGAATTCTTGAGGTGCTCAAGTCGAGCGGACTCTGGGAGGTGGGCGAGGAGCAAGCGGCCCGAGGCGGTAAGAAGCGGGTCGAAGCGGGAGCCGACTTCTATGGATAGGCGAATGGGCGATGGGCTTTCGACTTGGGATACAACCAGAAGGCGCCCTCTGTCGAGGAGACTGAGGTGGCAGGATTCGCGGATCGTTTCGGTAAGCTCCTGCATAGGGCCGATGGCGCTCTGGGCTAAGCGTACGGCGGCGGAGTGCGTGTGAGATAAGGCGTAGAGCTTGAGGGATAGTAGGTATTTACCGGATACGGTATCTCGCTCGACGTAGTTGCGATGCTCGAGGCAATTGAGCATGCGGAAAAGTTCGCTGCTGCTGCGGTCCAGTCGGCTCGCCAACTCGGCTAGGGAGAGTGGAATTGGGTCGGCAGCCAGGGCTTCGAGGATATCGAGACCTTTTTCCAGGGCAGGGACTTTGTATTGGGGGGCT
Organism: Pelagicoccus sp. SDUM812005; assembly: GCF_031127875.1. Taxonomy (GTDB): domain Bacteria; phylum Verrucomicrobiota; class Verrucomicrobiia; order Opitutales; family Opitutaceae; genus Pelagicoccus. The sequence continues at coordinate 504,384 of NZ_JARXIA010000001.1, forward strand.
TTGGTCATGGGTAGAACGAAGGACGCGTATTTAAAGCTTGAAACGTTTCGTATATGAAAAGACATTTTGCAAATAAAAATGCCCCTTCCTCTTTGCCAGACTCCCATTCTGCCCCAGAAGCCGCGTCCTATCGTCGTATTGGCCGCTGGCGGAATCGTACGTGACGCTCATTTGCCAGCTTACCGTTTGGCCGGTTTTGAAGTAGCGGGAATCTACGACATCGACCGGGAGAAAGCTGAGAAGCTGGCTTTGGACTTCGGTATTGAGACCGTTTATGGAAGCCTGGAGGAAGCCTGCGCTCAGGATCCGGAAACGGTCGTTTTCGATGTGGCGGTGCCGGCGGTGGGTTTGAAGAAGGTGGTGGCGGCTTTGCCTGATGGAGCGACCGCATTGTTGCAAAAGCCCTTTGGGGAGAACTTGGAGGAAGCTCGGGAGCTTTTGGCCTTGTGTCGTAGGAAGCGATTGAAAGCGGCGGTCAATTTCCAGCTACGCTATGCTCCTTATATAATGGCAGCACGGGACTTGATCGAAAAGGGGGTGATTGGCGAGCTGCACGACCTGGCGGTGCGGGTGACCGTTTACATGCCGTGGCACCTGTGGACCTTTTTGGAAGGGATTCCGCGAGTAGAGATTTTGTATCACAGCGTTCACTACGTAGATCTGGTCCGCTCGTTTTTCGGTGAACCACGTGGGGTCTATGCTAAGACCGTGAAGCATCCGGATACAAAAAAGCTCGCTTCCACGCGCACCAATATCGCGTTGGACTATGGTCAACTGAAGCGGGCCAATATCAGCGCGAACCACGGGCACAACTTCGGACTGAAGCATCAGCAGAGCTACGTGAAATGGGAGGGGACCAAAGGGGCTATCAAGGCGACTTTGGGTTTGCTCATGAACTATCCGGATGGGGAACCTGACGCTCTGGAGTATTGTACCTTGGACGAGGACGGAAAGCCAGGCGAGTGGCAGAGCGTGGAACTGCAGGGCAGCTGGTATCCGCACGCTTTCATCGGGACGATGGCCAGTTTGATGCGCTTTGCCGACGGCGAGACGGAGGAGCTACCGACTTCAGTGGAAGACGCCTTCAAGACTATGGCGGTAGTGGAGGCTTCGTATATTTCGAACGCGAGTGGGGGGACCCCGATACCGGAGTAATGGGGGCTGAATTTTTAACCGCAAGATACTCGATAATCACAAGGCTCAGGACGTTCGATGGGCCGCGGTCTGAAGCGCCGCGCTACGGGAAGAGAATATTTTAATGGATAGGACAGTTTTAAGAGGAATGACCTGGGATCACTCGCGCGGCTATTTGCCGATGGTAGCGAGCGGGCAGCGCTTTGAGGAGTTGAATCCTGGGGTGAGGGTTCTTTGGGAAAAGCGATCGCTGAAGGACTTCGAGGAGTATCCAGTGGAAGTTTTGGCGGAACGGTATGATATGATGATCATCGATCATCCGTTTGTTGGATACGCGGCGAAGCATGGCACTTTACTAAATCTGGAGGATTGTTTGTCGGCTTCGTTTTTGGAGGACCAAAAAGCAAACTCGGTGGGCGGTTCGCATGAAAGCTATCACTACGCGGGAGGACAATGGGCACTGGCGATCGATGCTGCAGCTCCGGTGGCGTTCTGGCGCGAGGACTTGATGGAGGAGCTCGGCTTGGAGCTTCCTGTTGATTGGGAGTCCTTGCTGCGATTGGCAGATCGGGGGCATGTGGAAATCCCCGCGGCTCCGATCTACTGTCTGATGAATTTTTACAGCCTGTGTATCGCTCACGGCGAAAAGCCCTTCGAATCGAAGGATCAAGTGGTTTCGCGGGAAGCGGGTGTTCAGGCTTTGGAGACTTTGCGGCAGTTGGTGGAACGTTGCGACGAGGGTTGTTGGTCGCGCAATCCGATTGATTCGCACAACCTAGTTTCGAGTGCCGCGAACACGTCCGCTGTCTATTGTCCCCTCGCGTATGGTTACATCAACTACGCCAGGGAAGGCTACGGAGAGCGACGGCTCAAATTCGGTGAACCGCCGGCTTACGGGGGCGTGCCTCTGGCGACTACGCTGGGAGGTACGGGACTGGCTATATCCTCTCAGACCAAGCAACTCGACCTCGTGAGGCAGTATGTGGAATTTGCGGCTTCCGGTGAGACGCAGCGTTGTCTCGCGACTCCGGCAGGTGGGCAACCGGGACATCGAAAGGCGTGGGAGGATAAACTTAACAATGCTTTAACGGGTAACTATCTATCGGATACGATTTCTGTTTTGGATCGTTCTTTTCTGCGTCCGCGATACTGTGGATACACTCGCTTTCAAGAAATGGGTGGTCCTGTGCTGCATCGCGGCCTCAAAGGTGAGGCGAGCGCAACGGAAACGCTGGAGGCGCTCGACGCTCTCTACCGAGATACAGTGAGAAACGGTGAATAAGTAATTTGATGAAACCACTAGAAGGACTCTTAGTCTTAGATTTTTCCCAGTTTCTTGCTGGGCCTTGGGCGGCGACGCGTTTGGCGGACCTGGGAGCTCGGGTGATTAAGATCGAACGCCCAGGAAGCGGCGATATCTGTCGGCAACTTTACATCTCCGACCTTTCGCTGGATGGAGACAGCACGCTGTTTCATTCGATTAATCGCAATAAGCAGAGTTATGCAGCGAATCTGAAGGATGCGGATGACCTGGAGAAGGTTAAGGCTTTGATTGCTAAGGCAGACGTATTGATTCAAAACTTTCGTCCCGGCGTAATGGAGCGCATCGGACTTGGTTACGAGGTATGCAAAGCTCTGAATCCAAAAATCGTATACAGCGTGGTTTCCGGGTACGGAAGCGAAGGACCGTGGGTGGGCAAACCAGGTCAGGATCTCTTGGCTCAAGCGCTTTCAGGGCTTGTCTGGCTGAACGGAAATGCGGGCCAACCGCCGATGCCCTTTGGTCTAGCTGTGGCCGATTTGACTGCGAGCGCCCATTTGGTGCAGGGGATTTTGGCGACTTTGGTACGTCGCGGAATTAGCGGAAAGGGTGGGTTGGTAGAGGTAAGCCTTCTTGAATCGGTACTTGATCTTCAGTTCGAGGTGACCACCACTTACCTTAACGACGGGGGGCGTGAGCCGCAGCGAAGCGCGGTGAACAACGGGCATGCCTATCTGGGAGCTCCATATGGAATCTATGAGACGCAGGACGGCTACCTTGCCTTGGCGATGGGGTCGATAGTGACCTTGGGAAAACTTATCGGTTGTCCAGCGTTGGAGGAATACGAAGATTCGGAGCTTTGGTTTTCCCGCCGAGACGAAATCAAGTCCGTATTGGGGAAGCACCTACAGGTTCAGCCGACCAAGCATTGGTTGTCGATTTTGGAGGCAGCAGATTTTTGGTGCGCAGACGTGCTCTCCTGGCCGCGGCTTTGGGAAACGGAAGCGTTTCAGGCGTTGGACTTTGTGCAAGACGTTACGCGAGAGGACGGGCCAACTCTCAAGACCACGCGCTGTCCGATCACGATTGATGGAGAGCGTTTCAAATCTTCGGTGGGCGCTCCGCGTGTGGGCCAGCACACGGAACGTATCGAAAACGAATTTAGCTTATAACCTATTCCTACCCCATGATCTTAGAAGCATCCCCAATACTTGGAACCTTGTTGCACACGATCGGCGCGGCGAGCGCGGCGCTTTGTTATTCGCCACAGAAATTTCTGCATAAGTGGAGCTGGCAAACCTATTGGCTGGCTCAAGCGGCGGTGTGCTGGCTGGTGTTGCCTTGGTTGTTCGCCTATTTGTTCGTGCCTGAGTACGGGAGCGTATTGAGCGAGTCACCGAGCGATGCAATGTGGTTAGCGTTTGGATACGGCGTTTTGTACGGAGTGGGAGGAATCGCATTCGGGGTGGCAATTCGCTATATTGGCTTTTCGCTGACCTATGCGATCGCGATTGGGTTCTCTTGTTTGATAGGGACGCTTTTCATGCCGTTGATCAATGGCATACTAGCGGAAAAGCTGCAGCAAGACGGGGGCATGATCGTAGTTGGCGGCGTGGCCCTAGGTTTCGTTGCGATGATCATATCGGGCTTAGCAGGTTTTCGAAAAGAACGTGAGCTGACCGCGGATGGGAAGCGGGAAGGCAGTGGTTTCAATGTTAAGCTCGGTTTGCCGATCTGCGTGGTCGCGGGAGTGCTGAGCGCAGTTTTTAACTTTTCGTTGGAAGCCGGGGCTCCCATCGCGGAAGTCGCTGCAGCCTATGGGGCCGGAAACTTTCAGGAGCTTGCGAAGTATCCCTTCACTATGAACGGGGCGTTTCTGACCACTTTGTTGTATGTACTATTTCTTGCAGGTCGGTCTCGAAGTTGGGGTGAGTTTTCTCGGACCGAGGACGGCAAGGGGCTAGGGATTAATTACCTGTTGGCTATCGCGACAGGAATAATGTGGTACCTGCAGTTCTTCTTCTATGGATTGGGTCACATTCGTATGGGAGACTTCAAGTTTTCCAGTTGGGCGATTCACATGATCATCCTTATTTTGCTGAGTAGCGGATTTGGGGTGTTGATTGGAGAGTGGAAGGGAGCTCGTTCGAAGACTTTTGGCTATATGTTGCTTGCATTGGCTTTGCTGGTAGCGGCGGTCGGTCTGATAACCTACGGGAATTTCTTAGGATCAGCGGAAGTTGCTGAGGCAGGTCACTGAAAGAAAAAGGGACTGTTGTATGAGAATCGTAGATACGCACCAGCACCTTTGGGAACTTGATCGTTTCCAGTATTCTTGGACTTCTGGATTACCTGTTTTGAACCGTAGCTTCAATTTAGATGATTACCGGCAAGCAGTGGCCGGAACGGATGTGAGCAAAGCGATCTTTATGGAATGCGATGTCGATGCTCCGCATGGTTTGGAGGAAGCGCGATGGGCGCAGCTTTTGGCGGAGGAAAACCCTTTGATCGCTGGTATCGTAGCGACCGCATCGTTTGAGTCGGAGGACTTTTCGGGGCAGTTGAATCGCTTGTTGAGACTGTCGAAATTGAGGGGGCTTCGTCGTGTGTTGCATACGCAGGACGATGGCTTTTCGCAAAGTTCTACGTTTAGAAACAACCTGCGGGAGCTGCCGCAGCACGGTCTAGTTTTCGATCTTTGTGTCTTGTCACGGCAACTACCCGTTGCTGTAGAGCTAGTTAAGGCATGCCCGGAGGTGAGCTTCGTGTTGGATCATTGCGGGGTGCCGGATATCAAAGGTGGAGCTTTTGAGTCCTGGTCTCTGCAGTTGAGCGAGCTGTCTCAGTGCGCGAATGTGGTGGCTTGCAAGGTAAGCGGATTGGTTGCATACGTTGACCGAGAAAATTGGAATGTGGATACCTTGCGTCCCTGGTTCGATCGGGTGGTTGAGCTTTTTGGCTGGGATCGCTTGGTCTGGGGCGGCGATTGGCCGGTTTGTACCGTGACGACGGACCTGAAAACCTGGTTGGAGACGTCGAAGGAGCTCTGTTCGGGGGCGAGCGATAGTGAGTTGTCGAAACTCTACTATCAGAATGCGGAAAGGATTTATCGTGTTTGATTTGAATGGAAAACGAGCGGTCGTCACAGGAGCGGGTTCGGGGATCGGAGAGGCGATCGCCCTTCGCTTTGGCGAGGCTGGCGCATGGGTCTGGGTTGTAGACCGCAACGAAGCGGAGGGAAATGCTACGGTCGAACGAATTCGGGCGGCCGGCGGTAAGGCGGAGTTCGAAGCGTTGGACGTTTCGGACGCTGGAGCGGCGAAAGCCTTGGCGGAACGATTGGGAGCGATCGATATTTTGGTGAACAATGCTGGAGTCGGCCACGTGGGAGGGTTGTTGGAAACGGAAGCGGAGGACCTCGATCGCTTGCACGCGGTTAATGTCCGTGGACCTTTTAACCTGTGCAAGGCGTTTGTTCCGTCGATGCTGCAGCAAGGGCGTGGAAGCGTGATCAACATGGCGTCGATTGGGGGGATCGTGGGCGTGCGGGACAGGCTTGCCTATACCGTGAGCAAGCATGCGGTGGTCGGGCTGACGCGGGTGCTGGCGTTGGATCATTCGCATACGGGGGTTCGCTTTAATGCGATTTGTCCTGGAAGAGTGGAGACGCCTTTCGTGAAAGCGCGAATCGCTGAGTACGCGGATCCCGAAGCGGCGTATCGCGAGATGGCTTCGACTCAGTTGAATGGCCGCATGGGAAAGCCGGAGGAAATTGCGGCGATGGCGCATTACCTGGCCAGTGACGAGTCAGCGATGGTGACGGGGAGTTGCCAGTTGATAGACGGTGGTTGGTCCGCGGGAAAGTAGGCGCTTGTTTTAGCCCAAGAATTTCACGAACTAGTACGCATTCTTAGAAAAGGGAGAAATCGTTTTATGAAGATTATACGTTATTTGGATACGGCGGGAGAGGCTCGCTACGGAGCGGAACAGTCTGATGGATCGGCATTGCGGATCGAGGGCGACATATTTGGCGACTATGACGTTACGACTGAGAAGGCGGACGTGGTGAAGCTTTTGGCGCCGGTCGTGCCGACTCAAATCTTGTGTGTTGGACTTAACTACAAGAAGCACGCGGAGGAGACGAAAGCCAAGATGCCCGAACGGCCAATTCTCTTCGTGAAGGGAGTCAATACGCTGCAGAACCCGGGAGACCCGATTGAGATCCCAACCGCGATGGCGAGCTCGGAAGTGGACTATGAGTGCGAGCTGGCGGTGGTGATTGGCAAGCCGTGCAAGAACGTTAAGCGCGAGGAGGCGCTGGACTACGTGCTCGGCTACACGTGCGCGAACGATGTTTCGGCCCGCGACTGGCAGATCAAGCTGGGCGGCGGGCAGTGGTGCCGTGGCAAGTTTTTCGATACCTTTGCTCCGCTAGGACCGCGTTTGGTGACGACGGACGAGATTCCGAATCCAAATGCCTTGAAAATAGCTACAGTGCTCAATGGCGAGCGTGTCCAAGATTGGAATACGGATGACATGATTTTCGATGTGCCGGCGATTATCGAGTTTCTGAGTGGAAGCACGACGCTGGTTCCCGGGACGGTCATTTTGACCGGAACGCCTCACGGAGTGGGCATGGCCTTCAATCCGCCTAAGTGGTTGAAGGAGGGGGACGAAGTGACGATCGAGATCGAAGGGATCGGGGAGCTTACAAACCCGGTGAAATTGGAATCGTAGTCCTTCGCCTCTTTGCAGTTGGCCCCACTTTCGTAGTGGGGCTTTTTTTGGCATGGTCTAGAACGTTGGTTGCCAGCGTAGCGGTGCGATCATTCAACGGTGACGTTCTGGAAGCTTATATTGGTTCCGGGTTCGAAGCTGAAGCGGATGGTGTAGTTGCCGGCGTTGATGCTGTCGCAGGTGCGGAGGCGAATGACGTCTGTCACCGGATTTCCGATACTGGGAGCGATGGTGAAGGTGTCGTCGCAGATGAGGCTACCGTCGATGTTGGACGTGATTTCGAGTTTCGCTTCGAGGGGCGTTTCGCCTTGGTAGCGGTACGGGACGTTCAGTCCGTAACGGTCGCCCACGCCGACGTAGATTTCCCATTCCGCGATGCCGTTTTCGGGTTGGTGTTTGGTGATGGGCTTGAGGAAGGATTCCCGTACCGAGCGGACTACTGCGCTGTAGAGCTTGGCGGCGGAGCCATCGGGAAGGATGCCGTTGGGGCCGAGCCTGACGGTTTCGCCGGGGGCGTAGCGACGTTTGAGCATGGAGATTCGGTCGGAGCCGAGAGGCTGAATGTAGAAGTTGGTGGGGATCCAGTCTTGCAGCCATTCAGGCCTAGTGGCTATGCCGGGGTCGAGGGCGAGGTAGACCTCGGTGTGGTCGTCGACGGAGAAGGTGATTTCTAAATCTGGATTTAGGGCGTCAGCTTGAGGGCCTCTGAGCCAATCGCAGTCGCTGAGGCGGGAGTAGAAGCGCTCTATGCTGGGGCCGCCGTCGCTGTAGAGGGAGCGACCGGAGCGGAGATTGGCGATGGCTTGCCATTGTTGGGACACCTGGCTGCCGCGTACCGTGAAGTTGGATACGCTTGTGGCGGGGGCGGGCTCGGGGCGTCTTTTGACGATTGGGATGTAGGCGGTCCCTGATCCGAGCGAAACCTCTTCACCTCTGTTGAAGCGTTTTCGGTAGACGGGTATTTCTCTGTGGTCTGGATTTGCCGTGCTCAGGTTAAACTCCGATTTTTCCCAGCTGGATAGCCACGCGGGTTTGGGCTCCGCTATCGCGATGAAAATGTCGGCGTCTTGGGAGAGCGTGAATGCTGCGGAGAAACCTGGGCGAGTCACTGCCGAGGAATCGAGCTGGATCCATTCGCTTTCGCGGAGTGGATAGGAGAGGTCAGCTAGCGTGGAAGCGGCGTCGCTGAAGAGTTTGTCTCCGGTGTCGAGCCACGTTTTGGCTGAGGTAGAGGGGTGGGAGCTCTTGAGGGCGGTTATCAAGCGGTCCGTTTTTGCGGAGATCTTCCGCTTGTTGCTCGTCGAAATGGCGATAGCAGAGAGAACGGCTTGCGTGGAGCGGACTTCGGGGAAGCTGATAGTTAGTTCGCCGTCGGTGATCTTAACGGGGAGCCTTTGGGAAAGAGCGGTGGCGGGGCCGACTTCGCTCCAGATGTCGAGATTTTGGATACGGGTTTCTCCGTTGAGGGCGATGTCGAAGAGGCGCCAGCCGGCCACGTCTTTCGATGAATCGATGCCATACCAGGGCTCGATGAAATAGAGTTCGACTTCGTAGTTTCCGTTGGGGAGTTCGAAGCGGTAGGAGAGCTCGTCGCGGCCGTAGCGGAAGGACTGCAGGAGGAGGTCGTCGCGGGTACCGTTGATCGGGTGGTAGACGCGGCGTTTGCTGCCGAAGGCGGAGGGGAGGTTGGCGAAGCGATCGCCCCATGAGGTGGAGCCCCAGGTTGCGGATTCGCCGTCACTTTGGTCGGCGAGCCAGAGGTTTCCGTTTGTATCCGTATAGTCAGGACCGCCGCAATTGATGCGGTAGAGGTAGTTGCGATCATGGGTCTTGGCTTGGATCGGGTCTTCCTTGGCGTTGGCAGCGGAAGCGAGCGGAGCGGGAGGAAGGTGGTGGAACTGGATGATATCGGTGGCGACAGTTTGACCGTCGATGCGGGCTTCGGCGTAGAGGGTGTTGTATTGGATGTCGACTTGGTTCCAAGTGAAGTGGGTGCCGCGGGGACCGCGCTTGCGGACGCCGAGGGATTTGCGGCCGAGGTCGTTGAAGAGTTCTACTTCGTCGCAATTCGAGTAGACGATGATGCCGTCTTTCAGCCCGGGTTCGGTCCAGCGGTCGGGCCAAGTGTGGGAGACGATGTAGACCATGGGATCTTGATTCGCTGGCGTGTAGTTGCTGCGGTACATGTAGAAGACGTCCAGCGGTTCGCCCCAAATGGTTTGCAGGCCTTTGTTGTTGGCGGGGCCGATTTGGTCGAGCTCGCGGATGCCGTCGGTGGTTTGCTGACCGCTGCCACCGACGTTGCGTCCGGGGTTTTGGTGGGTGGTCATGGGCCAGGCGAAGTGGCCGATAGCCTTGTCGCGAACGGTCTCGGCGAGGCGGACCTTGGTTTCCATGAGGGCAGCCATGCGGTCTTCGGAGAGGATGCCGTCCTCGATGAAGCCGCCTTCGCTGTGCAGGTCGATGCTGCGCCAGGCTCCGTATTCGCCCACGAGGCGCTGTTGGCGGATCTCGTTGGCGTAGTTGTAGAGATCGCCTCCGTAGGTGCCGGACCAATTTTGGGCGACATCCCAGTCGGTGCCTTCGCCCCCGTTGCAGGTGGTAATGGGCCGCTGGATACTGGCGGTGGGATCCATCTCGCGGATTATGTCGGCGCATTCCTTGGCGAACCAGGCGGGTAGTTTGGATTCGTTCTGCAGGCCGTAGAGAATGAGGGAGGGGCTGTTGCGGCGTTCCTTGATCCAGTCGCGAAGGAGGGTTTTGTAGTTGGATTGGAAGGCCTCGTTTTCGAACCAGATATGGGCGCCGAACTGGGTCCACCAAAGCATGCCGTCGCGGTCCCAGATTTGGTTGAAGCGAAGGTTGTGAGGGTGGTGGGCGTCGCGGAAGATGTTGAAGCCAGCGGCGTGGATCTTGGAGGCGCGCGTGTTTATTTGCTCTGGAGAAAAGGCGTGGCTTTGACCGAGTAGGTGCTCGTAGTCGGCGACGCCGTTGAGGAAGAAAGGTTTTCCGTTGATGAGGAGGGGCTGGTCGCTGGGGCCGTTGAGGTCGGGCCAGGAGACGGAGCGGATGCCGTAGGGAGTGCGGACTTCGTCGAGGACCTTGCCTCCCTGCATGATCTGGGTGGTGACGGTGTAGAGGTAAGGATGATCGGGATGCCAGAGTCTGACTTGGGCCAGGGAGAGCGGGATGGGATTGTTTAGGTCGCTGCTCAAGGTTTCGGCAAGCACGTGGCCAGTGTGGTCAGCGAGCTGTTGCTTGAGGAGGATGGGGACTTGGCCATTGGGTTCGGAGTTGTATTCTATTTGGGTGGATACATGCAGGGTGGCTCCGTTTTCGGAGACGTCCTGATTGCTCCAGATGTGAACGCCGAAGGGAGAGATGCGTATCGGATTTGTGGTGACGAGATGGACAGGGCGGAAGATTCCGAAGGGTTGGGTGCCTTCCGAGAATCCGTAGGCTAGCTCGCAGCCGCCGCAGACCCAAGGGAGGTCGCGAATGTGGGCGGGATGGTCGGCTTGGACGGAAAGTTGGTTAGGCGCGTCGAAGGAGATCGCATGAGTGATGTCGATGGAGAAAGTGGTAAGCCCGCCGGCGTGTTCGCCGACGTATTGGCCGTTCACCCAGACGGTGGCATAGGAGCCGACTCCTTCGAAAAAGAGGGATACTTGGCGCCCGCGTTCGGAGGAGGGCACGGTGAAGCTCTTGCGATACCAGGCGCTGCCGTGGTGTACGCCGTGCTTGGCTTGGCGGTAGCCTTCGTAGCCATCCCAGTTGTGGGGAACGGATACGCGTTTCCAGTCGCTGTCGTCGAAAGCGGCATTTTGGAAGGTGTCGCTCCGCGGATCCAGTTCAGTGGTCGTTTTCCAGTCCGTATCGAGGATTTGGTGACCGCGGTAAGCGGATCCTGTCGGAATCTGGGCGTTAGCAGCTGCGGTGGCGGCAATAAGGGCCGCCACTATGAATCGTTTGAAAACGTGTTTCATGGGGAATGAGATTTGGCTTGGTTCGCGACCAAGGACGCTCTCTACCTGTTTGCTTCTATGGATACGTCGTCTATCAGGAACACTGCGTTTGGCGTCTTGAAGTCAGGATCCGGAAGGTCGATTCCACCTTCGCCCCGATAGCGGTATTTTCCGGTGCGGAAGGTCAGGCGCTCGGTGGTCTCGGGGAAGTCGGAAAAGTAGGCGATGCGGTAGAGTACCTCTTCGCCATTGATGCGAAGCTGGAAGCGTTCGTGGTTGTTGCCCGGATTGACGTCCAGTTCGACATCGATCCACTCGTCGGGGCGGTAGGTGCCACCCGGCTTCCAGGCTCCTTCGTGCTTCGATTCGATGGTGCCGTTTTCGGTGAAGGCGATTTGCACGGGACGAAGTCCGTCGCCGCTGGCTACGTCGATTTCGAGCCGGCCGAAGACCTGTTTGGCGAGCAGCTTAAAGCGGATGAGCGAGGAGCGTCCTTCTTCGAAAACGCGGGTAACGGAGGCGTAGTCGTAGGGGTCTTCGTCGTTGAGTTCGAGCGCTTTGCCGCGCTCGCTGCCTGTATCCACGACGCGTGGCGAGGCCCAGAGAGGGCTGTAGACGTTCCATTTGACGGGGAGACCGTCCTTGTTGCCTGTTTCGAAGTCGTCGAAAATGGGCCCGGGGGGCACGCTTGACTCGACCGGCGTGGGAACGCGGCTGACCCAGATGTCCTCTTTGTTGACGCTGTAGGTTAGCCAGAGGTAGTTGTCGGGCGTGGTCCCATTTCCCTCGAGGATGCCGCGAACGTATTGGGGCCCCATGCTTTTGTATTTGCCCCAAAAACGAATGTCGGCGTGTTCGCCATGGACGGAAAGGAGCTTGGAAAAGTGTTCGCCGTCGTCGCTGGTGGCGATAGCGAGCGGGTGGCGTAAGCGTGTTGTCGGATTGAATACGAGGGCGTAGCGGCCGTCCTTGGTTTGCTTAGCCCAGTACTTGGATCCGTTGCGGGGAATATTGCGGGCGAATCCGGTTCGTATCCAAGATTCCCCTTCGTCGTCGGAGGTCATGGTGACGGCGTATTTCCAGATGCCTACGACCTTCCCGTTGGGGAGGTGGTAGTAGGAAAGGGCTTTACCCTTTTCGCGGTAGAATCCGTCCTCGGAGCGATCTTCCTCCCACCATTGCGCGGTCATGAGCTTGTTGGCGAGGAGCGCTTCGCAGGCGGCGACGAATTTCTTGTCCTTGCTCTCGGTGTAGAAAGGGAAGTTGGCTGCGTTTGCGGGGTCCCAGCCTTCCTGGGAGTTGTAGCGAAGGTAGTATATGGGTCCGAAGCTGCCGTCCTTTTTGATTTCGCGGACGGCCCGACCGATTCCGGTACCGTCGTTGGGGCGTGGATACAGCCCGTAGAATGCGGTAGCGAGCAGCATGTCGTTGGGGGCGACGTAGAAGCTCATGCGCTGGTGGGTCAAGGGGTGGGAGCCGTCGGGAAGTTCGTAGGTGGGGAAGATCAAGCGAGGCGGTTCCCAGTCGATGCCGTTGGTCGAGCTGGTGTAGGAGGTCGGAGTAGGGCTGTCGTGCTCGCTGACGGGAGCGCTGAGGTAGTCCAGGTGGAACTTTCCGTTCCAATAGGCCAGGTTTGGAGCATGGGTGTAGGTGTGGTCGAGTCCGTCCTGGTGCTGCGAGTCCAGGCGATTGGCGCGGTAGACTTGTATGTTGTGGGTTCCGACGACGGGGCGAAGGCCGCCGTCGCCTGCGTGCGTTACCTTGATCTCGCCATCGAACTTGATTGGCGGATCCTCGGTGGGGTCGTCTTGGGCCGTGCCGGGAATTGCGAGAGCAAGGGCTGAGGCGCTGCCGAGGGCGTAGGCCCAGCGTTTGAGAAAGGGAGTGAAAGGGGCGTTTGGCATTTTGAGAAAGTGGGTTTGGGATTCTAGGAGCTCGGGGCAAGTTTGCTTTGGGCGCTGCCCAGCTGGGCGGCGAGCTTGACGGCTTCGATGAGGCTGCGTGGGTCTGACTTGCCGGTTCCGGCCATGTCGAAGTTAGTCCCGTGCTCGACGGAGGTTCGGATGATGGGCAAGCCGAGAGTCACGTTTACGCCTTTCCAGATTCCAAGCATCTTGGCGGCAACGTGCCCTTGATCGTGGAACATGGCAACAGCGGCGTCGAATTCTCCTTGGTTGGCCCGGAAGAAAACGGTGTCGCCCGGATAGGGGCCGGAGACTTGGAAGCCGCGACGCTTGGCTTCTTCGATAGCGGGGCTGATGTGCTCGATTTCCTCGTCGCCGAAGAGGCCGTTTTCGCCCGCGTGGGGATTGAGCCCGGCGACTGCGATGTGAGGTTTCTCAACGCCGAGGCGGCGAATGGCTTCGTCGGTGAGTTCGATGACTTTGAGTATCCGTTCCGCGCGTACGCGGTTGATCGCCTCGCTGAGCGGGACGTGGGTGGATACGTGGCTAACTCTCAAGTGCTCGGCGGCGAGCATCATGGTGGCGCCGGGACGATCGCAGAGTTCGGCGAGCAGGCCGGTGTGTCCGTCGTAGTGGTGTCCGGCCTTGTTCATCGCTTCCTTGTTCAAGGCGCATGTGACGATGCCGTCGACTTCGCCGCTGAGGTTGAGTTCGGTGGCTTTCTTGACGTATTCGTAGGCGGCTTGTCCGCACATGGGATCGACGCTGCCGAGGCGCAGCTTTGAGATGTCGATGTTGTCGAGGTCGAGTACGTCGAGTACGCCATCGGCGAAGGTGGCTTCGGAAACCGAGGAAATGCCGCGAACTTGCAGGGGCGAGCCGGTGAAGCCGAGGGCTTGCTGCATGACTTGGAGATCGCCCACGATGACGGGACGGCAGCGGTCGCCGAGCTTTTCTTCCACGAAGGCTTTGGTGATGATCTCCGCTCCGGTGCCGGCGGCGTCGCCCATGGTGATGGCGAGGATTGGTTTTCTGAGAGTATTCATAAAGTGGTTGCGGGTAGCTGCGTGGCCTGGTTCGGAAGGCTTGCGACGAGGGCGGGGGGCCAGGGGTAGCTGCCCGGTTTGGTGGTGATGCTTAGCGCCTCGTAGCTTGGGGTGGCGAGGGAAACGACGCCGCCCGCCCAGATGCGTTCAACTTGAAGTTCGTTTATGCCGAGCTGCTTCATGACGAGGGCGGCGGTGGCTCCGCCTTCGAGGATGAGGTGAAGCCTGTTCGATAGAAGCGAGGAATGCTCTTTGAGTTTGGCGAGCAAGGCCTGCAGGACGCGTTCGATTTCCTGGGCTGCGTTCGCGGGCGCTGTGGGCAGGCGTTCGAATTCCAAAGTGGCAAGGCTGGTTTTGCGCAGGGTGGCGATGATGGCTTCGCAGGCTTTGGCGAGCGCTGAAGCCTCATTGGCAGCGGGAGAGAGGGCCAGTCGCGCTCGGGCGGGGCGCTTTAAGGAACGATGAAATTCGTCTCGTTGACGGGAGACGGTTCCGTGGATCAGGAGAGTCGCTTGCGGCGGGAGGCTAGGGGAACTCCGGCGGTCCTGAGGGAGGGGCCTTTCGTTTTCGATGATGGACTCGTAGAACTCCCGGCCTCCTGCTGGGAGGTCGCTTGGCAGGAGCTTTTTGCTCCAGGCCTTAACGTCATCGGCAGTTGAAGCCTCGCAAATAATGAGGCCCGTTTCGGGCAAGTGTTCGTGGTGCTTGCAGCAGTGTACTTGAAAGCCGGGTACGTCGCCTAGCAGTCGCACTGGGTCGTCGCTCATGGCGGGATGAGTGGGATCGATGGCGAATTCTGTTTCCGAAATAGGGGTGCCGTTTATCCGGTAGGTCCGATCCCATATGCTGCGCCCTGTTGATGGGTTGGCGGGGTGTAGGAGGATGCGGCGCTTGTGAAGGGCGGTAGCGAGGGTGGCGAATTCCACCCCAAGGTTTCCTCGCAATACGGAGTCGACCTTTTTGAAAAGGCCTTGCTTAGGCTGCCTGGAGATGAAGCGGATCGCGCGGGAGATGGCGGCTTGGGCGTCGCTTGGGTCGCTCAATCGAGAGTCTGTATCCAGCACGGTATGACGAACGATGGAATTCTCTGGAAGAGGGTCCCGAAGCACGGCGCTGCTAAAGCCGCGATGGAAGGATGCGGCCGCGATCTCGGCAGCGCCCGTGAAATCGTCTGCCACTACGATCATGCGCGGTTGTTAGGTTCGCTTTTTGTAGCTGTCGGTTTGCAGCTCCGAAAATTGTTCGAGCTGCGATTTTAGCTCTTCGATCTCGGATTCTGGCCGTGTCAGCAAGGGCGGAAGCATGTAGTGCTGGCAGAGCCCGAGCGCCGCCATGCAGGCCTTGAGCGTTGCCAGGGATTGGCCGAGGGTGCGGTTTTGTTGGAAGACTTGGGCGAGATTGTTGGCAAGGTTTTGCATCTCTTCCGCTCCGTTCCAGTTTTCGTCTTCCACGAGTTCGGCGAAGGTTTGCCAAAGGTGCGGTGCGAGGTTGCCGGAACTGGGAACCAGTCCGTCGTATCCGTGGCGCATGGCTTCGAGGGAATTGCGGGCAACGCCCATGAAAATGGAGAAGTCGTCGCGCTTGCCGAGTTCGGCGATGGCTTCGAGGCGACCGGGTACGTTTTCGGAATCCTTGAAGCCGACCACGTTGTCCCAGTCGGAAATGGTCTTCACCACCTCGATGGGCATGGACATGTGGGTGGCGGGCGGGATGTTGTAGGGGACGATCGCTCCGTTTATTTGGTCGGAGAGGAGCTGGAAGTATTGTACCATCTCGCCGGAGGTGAGGGTGTAGTAGCTCGGCAAGTGGGCGACTACGGCGTCGACTCCGATGGTTAGGTAGGCGTTGGCTGCGTCGATGGAGTTGAGCACGCAGTTGTCTCCAATTCCTGCATACACCGGAACGCGACCGGCGGCGGCTTTGACGGCGATCTCCACGAAGCGGTTTCGCAGGGAGGAGGGGATCGATGCCGCCTCGCCGGTGGTTCCCATGACGAAGGCTCCCAGTCCGTGGGAAGCGAGTCGGTCGACCATGCGTTCAGCGGCTGGCTCGTCGAGAGTTAGCTCTTTGGTGAACGGCGTGACCATGGGGACGATCGTGCCTCTGTGTTTGTTTGGCTGGTTCATTTAGAATGCGTTTTGGTAGATGCCCTCCGCGTCCGATTGCGAAAGGTCTCTCAAATTGTTGACGAGGAGCCGCTTGATTCCCAGGGCTGCGGTGGCCATGCGCGGGATGTCGCCTGCGGTGACTCCGCATGCGGCTAGGCTGCTCGGTAGGGAGCAGTCGGAGCAGAGCTGCTCGAGGGCGGCGATAAAGCGGTCGGCGTTTTCGGCGGCGGTGGCGGAGGTGTCCGCAAGGCCGAGGTGGGCGGCGATTTCCGCGTAGCGTTCCGGCACGGCGCTTGCGTTGAAGCGGAGCAGGTGCGGCATGAGAATAGCGTTCGCCAAGCCATGAGGCACCTTGAATTCGCTCCCTAGCGGATAGGACAAGGCGTGGATCGCAGCTGTATTCACCGGACCAAGACAGAGTCCACCGTAGAGGCTGCCGAGGGCCAAGGCAGATCGAGCTTCGGTGTCTCGTCCGTCTTCGAGGGCGTTTTGCAGCTGGGCGAAGATGAGTTGGATGCCCTTGAGCGCGTAGACGTCGACGAGGGGGTGGGCGTTGCGGTTGGCGTAGGCTTCGATGCAGTGCGAGAGGGCGTCGAGCGCGGTGCTGGCGGTGGTGCCGCTTGGCAGGGAATAGGTGAGTTCGGGATCGACGAAGGCGGCGTCCGGAACGAGCCAAGGGCTGATGACTCCCTTTTTGAGTTGGGCCTCGGGGTCGAGGAAAATGGCGTTGGGGGAGACTTCGCTGCCTGCCCCGGCGGTGGTAGGAATGGCGAGCAGCGGGATGTTGCGAGGCGGGAGCAGGCCGTTGCCGACGAAGGAAAGGATCTCTGCCGATTCGTCGAGGGTGGCGGCCGCGATCTTGGCGATATCGATCACGCTGCCGCCGCCAAATCCGATGGCTGCTTGGGCGGCGGTGTCGCGCAGCCATTTGCGGGCGTTTTCCGCGTCGGCGAAGGTCGGTTCCGCAGGGAGCGGCTCGGAGAGGTGGACGGCGATCTGGGCCGCTTCCAGCCTATCCACGAGGGCCTTGCTGAGCTCTCGAGTGGAGCGGGAGACGAAGAGGGCTACGGATGGGATCGAGCGTTGTTCCAGGAATTCGACCGCTTGCAGGCAGGAACCTGCTCCAAAGGCGATTTTCGCAGGTTGGAGCAGAGTGAGGGGCCGGAGGCCTTGGGTGCGGTTCGTTTCTAGGATGTCAGGCACAGATCCGTTTTCTTCTGAAAGTGAGTTGATCGACGTCGTCGGGACGGTAGCCGCCGAAAGCGAGGCTGCTGAGGTATCCGACGGTGAAGAGTATGAAGTGGCCGCCGATGCCGAAGTAGATCGGGTGCCAGGAGAAGTTGAAGCCGAGGTCCAAGATGCGGCTGTCTCCGCCGGAGGTAAGCACGCCCCATGCGGTAAAGATGAGGCAGGCGGCGATTCCGATGTAGCAGCCTTGGCGGGTGGCTCGGCGGGTCAGGAAGCCCAGGAGGAAGAAGCCGAGGGTGCCGCCGGAGAGGATGGCGGCGATCGTGACGGCCCGTTCCATGATGGAGGCCATGCCTTGCTCCGGAATGAGCAGCACTGCGGTTCCGGCGGCGAAGGCTCCAGCCAGGGCGACGAAGAAGCGACCGCTGAACAAGCGGGCCTTTTCGCCGAGGCTGGGCTTGAAGTGGAGCAGGTAGTCGTTGGTAGCGACGGTCGAGATGCTGTTCAGATCGGCGCTGATGGAGGACATGGATGCGGCCAAGATGGCGGCGAGGATCAGGCCTACGATGCCGGCGGGCATGTGGCTGAGGATGAAATGGGGCACGACGTCGTCGGCGGTGGCGGGACCCGCCTCTCCGCTGAGCTGGTAGTAGCCCCAAAGGCAGGCGCCGATGAACATGAACACGGTCCAAACCGGAACGCAAAGCAGGGCGTTCCAGAGGGCGCCGCGGCTGGCTTCCTGGTCGGTCTTGGCGATCAGGTAGCGCTGGACCATGTGTTGATCGGCCACGTAGCGGCGGCCCCAATTGATGGTGTAGGCCAGGATGAAGAGCCACTGAGTGGTGATTGCGGGATCGGTGAGGGACTTCCAGTCGAGGCTGAAGTCGCCGAGGCTGAAGCGTCCGCCTTCCCAGGCGGCTCCGATCACGGCCCCGGGGGCTCCCACTTCGCTGGCGAAGACGAGGCGCAAAGTGATGAGCACGGCCGCTCCGATGAAGATGGCGCCTTGGGCAACGCTGGTCCAAACCACGGCTTCCATGCCGCCGACCATGGTGTATACGACGGTGAAGAGGGCGATGCCTAGGATGACGTTGGACAGGTCCCAGCCGGTCATGACGTGCACCGCGACGGCCGTGGTGACGAGGGTGACGCCCAGGTCGAAGGTGCGATCCGCGAGGAAGCCGAAGGATGCGTAGAACTTGCCGCCCAGACCGAAACGCTTGCCGATGAACTCGTAGGCGCTCATGCCGACCACGTTGCGGTAGAAGGGAACGATAAACTTGGCGACGACGATGAGGACAAGCGGCAGGGTTAGGTTCCCGAGCAGCAGGATCATGCCCTTCTGGTAGGTGGATCCCGGCAGGCCGACGATGGTGCCGCTGCCGATTATGGTGGCCATTAGGGTCATGGCCACGGCCCACGCGGGCATGGATCGGTTGGCGACGAAGTAGTCTGCGGCAGTTTTGGGACGCGAGCTAGCGGCTAGTCCGATCAGGGCGATCGCTAGCATGTAGATGCCGATAACTGCGTAGTCTAGAACACTCAAAGTGGTTTGGGCTAGGGGAGTCATGGGCCAGCTTTCGCATGGCTCATAGAAAATGTGAAACCTTTCAGTGATGAAAAGATCAAGGTTATTTTCATGAAAAACAATGATATAGAAAGTTTAGTTTCATCGTTCACCAATGAGGCCAAGCCAGCGGAAATTTTTTAAAAAACGGGTCATGCTTAGTCTGCGGCTCGTGGCTTTGGAGGAGGGGCGGTGCGAGGGGACGTTATGACGCAAAAAAGCGCTTCCTGGAGGGGAAGCGCTTCTGGTGGGAAAGTGGTTTTCGGCGGGGCGAAGGCGCCCTAGAGTTGCTTGACGGAGTCGCCGGGGACGAGGGTGGGTTCAACCAGATTTTGGAAGTGGCATTTCTGGTTAGGATTTCCGATGCGCCAGATGAGCTGGTCGACGGCGCGTTGCCCGATGACTTCGGCGTGCACGTCGATGGTGGTGAGCGCTGGGTTCATGTTGGCCAGCAGGGGCTTTTCGTTGTTGCAGGAGATGATGCTGACGTCTTCGCCGACCTTAAGGTCTCGCTGGGCGAATGCTGCGTAGGCCTGCACGGCGGTACGGTCGGAGGGGACGAAGAGGGCGGTGGGGCGCTTGTCCTTGGGCAGCTGCATCCAGCGCTCGACGAGCACGTCCACGTTGTTTTGCAAGGTAATGGAAGGCAGGGGCCACTCGAGGGAGGTGGGCGGGTCCACTTCCAGGGTGGAGGTCTGGTGTCCGAGGCGGATGGAGTGCTGAGTGAAGGAAGCCTTCATGCGCTCGAATTGGATCTGGCCCGGCTTGGGGTTGAGGAAGGCGGTCCTGCGATGGCCCTTTTCGTCGAGGTGCTCGGCGACGATGCGGCCGGCCTCCTCGGTGTCGTAGTTGCAGTGGTCGCCCACGGCGTTGGGCAGCCGGCCCATGAGCCAGACGTAGGGAATGGAGTAGAAGCGGCTGAGCAAGCTGCGCTTGGCTTCGGAGGGGAGGATGCCTTGGTTGGGGCCCTTGAGAATGAGTCCCTCTATGTGCTGGTCCGAAATGAAGTGGGGAGTGCGGTCGCCGTTGGGGATGTTGGCGAGCATGAGGTTGTAGCCCTGGGTGGCGAGGGCGCGCTCGATGCCGTGCACGGCGGAGCTCACGATGGGAAGTTGCACGAGGGTGTCCTCCATGCCGAAGAAGACGAGGCCGATGTTCCCGACGCGTCGATCGCTGGATTCGCGGGGGCGCTTGCGGTTGCGGAGGCGGACGTAGCCCAGCTCGTTCACCGCGTCGTTGACGCGATTGCGGATGTCTTCGTTGACGTCCGGATGGTTGTTGAAGACGCGCGAGACGGTGCCAATGGCAACTTCGGCTTTGCGGGCAACGTCGGCGATGGTGGCGCGGCTGCTTTTCTTTCGGGTGGTCATGCTGTGGGAGGAGGAATCGATTGGGGAACGTGTTTAGGTGAGGAAGTGTTGATCGTGAAGTGAAAAATATTGACAGGGGCCCGCTTGGCTGCCGGTTATTTCATTTGAAATACAAGATGAAATAAAAGCAACTGTTCTATGCGTGTCAACCAACGATCAAGCAAAAGCGGGCGAAAAGCCGCTGGCGAAAAGAGCCGACTCGAGCTGCGAATCTCGAAGGGTGGCTTTGGAAGCGCCGGAGCGCCTGATTGTCAGAGTTGGAGATGCGTGCAATGGTTGCCAAGTGAATGCATATCTCGCTGAAGATCAAAACCTATTGAGAAGGGCGCAGCGCCTTTCCGCCCGATTTTACCCCTGATTGCCATGGAGCCCCAAAACGCCCAGAACCCAGACTTTTCACGCCGAAAGACATCGGTAGAACGCGCTCGCAGCTTTGGCCTGAAGCTTGCCTTGCTGGCGGTGCCCGCTTGCGCGGTCCTCTTTGCCCAGTCGCTCTTTAGCGGCGACGAGCCGAAGTCGCGTTTCGCGGTTTTGGACGTTTCGGACTACCAGGAGATCGTGGAAGGCTTCAACGAATGGGACGAGGAAGCGGTGGTGAACTTGGTCCCCAACGCGGCTTCCTGGCAGTGGATGGTGGAGCAGGTGCCGTTCTTCGACTGTCCTGACGAAGATTTGCGCGAGATCTACTACTTCCGTTGGTGGGCCTTGCGGAAGCATCTGAAGCAGGTGGGCGACTACTATGCCTATACGGAGTTTATCGAGTTGGACACCAAAGCGTGGTTCATCCCGCCCGAGAGAACGATCGCGAGCGCTCTCGGTCACCACTTTATGGAGACGCGTTGGCTGGTGAACCAGGATAAGGACGACTCCTATCTCGACTACTGGATGGTGGGAAATGACGGCAAGGCGCAGGGGCACTTCCATCGCTACAGCAGTTGGTTGCACGATGCGATGTGGCAGCGCTACCTGGTGACCGGCGACCTTGATTTCATCGCGCAGCGCTTCGAACGCTTCGAGGCTGACTACCGCCTGTGGCAGGAAGAGAAGCAGCTGGACAGCGGACTCTACTGGCAGGCCGACGTTTGGGACGCCATGGAGGAGTCGATTTCCGGTGGGCGTCACGAGAAGAATATTCGGCCCACCATAAATAGCTATATGTTCGGGAATGCGGTGGCCCTTTCGAACATGGCGAAGCTGCTGGGCAAGGAGGAAGCCGCAGCGGTTTACCATGAGGAAGCGGAAGCCCAGCGCGCCCGCGTTTTGGATACGCTTTGGAGCGAGGACCTGAACTTTTTCGAATCGGTGAAGGAGAGCGGCGGATTCGCGAAGGTTCGCGAAGCGATCGGCTTTATCCCTTGGTACTTCAAGCTGCCTACGCCAGGAAAGGGGTACGAGGTTGCTTGGGAGCAGGTGCTGGATCCGGAAGGGTTCTCGGCTCCCTTTGGGCTGACTACCGCGGAGCAGCGCCACCCGGAGTTTCGTTCGCACGGCACGGGCTATTGCGAATGGGATGGAGCGATCTGGCCGTACGCGACCTCGCAGACTTTGGTTGCGATGGGCAACGTGATTCGCGATTACGAGCAAGAGGTGATTGGAAAGCAGGATTTCTTCGATGCCTTTCTCGACTATACGCGGGCCCAGCGAAAGAATGGACGCCCGTATATCGGCGAGTACCAGGACGAGCAAACTGGCGAGTGGCTGAAGGGGGACAATCCTCGCAGCAAGTTCTACCATCACTCCACCTATGCGGATCTGTTGATCGCGAATCTCATCGGAATCCGTCCAGAGGATTCGAATCGCGTGGTGGTCGACCCCTTGCTGCCGAATGGCGTTTGGGATTGGTTTTGCTTGGATGGAGTTCCGTACCGCGGTCGCATGCTTACGGTGCTATGGGACAAGTCCGGCAAGCGTTTCGGTAAGGGCGCGGGGCTTTCCTTGTGGGCGGATGGCGAGCTCGTCTCTCGCAGGGATTCCTTGGGCAAGCTAGAGGGAGCGTTCTAGGATGGGCGGTATCCGAAAGCTCATTACGGTTTCGCTTCTCCTCTGCTGCGGCCTCGGGCTGGCCGAAGCGAAGCAGTCGAAAGCTGTCTTTCGCCAGGACGCCTCCGGAACTCTGGTTTACGACGCAGACGAGAGGGGCAATGTGGTCCCCGACTTCTCCGGCGCTGGTTACGGCGGCGGAGGTTTGATGCTGCCACGGGTAGACGCCAAGGTTCGTGTTTCTCCCTCGGGCGAAGACGATACGCGTCGCATTCAGGCTGCTATCGATTGGGTGTCCAAGCTCCCGCTCGACGAGCGCGGCATTCGCGGCGCGGTCTTGCTGGCCCCGGGCGAGTTTCTCGTGGAAGGTCAGCTTCGCATCGAGGCGAGCGGAGTGGTCTTGCGTGGCTCCGGCGGTGAAACGTCGCGCACGGTACTGCGGGCGACCGGCGACAGCCGCCGGCATTTGCTCGTGGCCGGTGGGGCAGCCGATCCGAAGCTTGAGGACAGGGCTCGGACGGTCGTTGGGGATTACGTCCCGGTGGGGAGCCATGAGTTGGAAATTTCGGCAGTCGACGGATTGGTAGTGGGCGACTCGATACGTATCGTGCGGCCGGGAAGCCAGGACTGGGTGGTCGACCTAGGAATGCACGAGGCTCCGGCGCGTTTGCCCTATAATTGGAAGGGTGAGAAGATGGTTTTGCAATGGGATCGAAGGATCGAAGCGATCGATGGTAACAGGCTTCGCTTAGATGCTCCGATTACCACGGCCTTGGAGCGCAAATATGGTCAGTCGGAAGTGCGGAAGATCGTTGCTTCAGATGCTATTTCACAGGTGGGGATCGAGCGGCTCGCTTGCGTGAGCGATTTCAACGAATCGAACTCCAAAGACGAAAACCACAGTTGGGTAGCGGTTTCCTTGGAAGGGGTCGTGGACTCCTGGGTGAGCGATGTGAGCGCCCGGCATTTCGTTTTGTCCGCGGTGCGAGTGGGGGAGGACTGTCGCCGCGTCACGGTGCAGGATTGTTCCTTTCTGGAGCCGGTCTCGGAATTGGCGGGATACCGTCGCCAAAGTTTCAATACCTATGGGCAACAGACGCTTTTTCTGCGCTGCTATTCCGAGTACTCCATCGATGACTTTACGGTCGGCCATCTAGCGAGCGGGCCAAACGTGTTTTTAGAATGCCGCAGCAAGGAGAGCTCGGGCGTTAGCGGCTCTATCGGCCACTGGGCTTCCGGCATGCTTTTCGACAGCGTGCATGTGGACGGCGGTGCCCTCGCTTTGGACAACCGGGAAATTTGGAATCAAGGCGTAGGCTGGGCTGCCGCTAACAGCGTTATCTATGATAGCTCCGCCTCGGAGATGATTACTCGTCGCCCGCCCACGGCGAATAATTGGGCGATCAATGTTTGGGGGCAGTTCCGCGGGGATGGGACTTGGATCGGGACGAGCGAGTTCGCCAATCCGAAAAGTTTATACGTGGCCCAGCTTCAGGATCGTTTGGGCGAAGGCGCGGAAAAAGCCTTGCAGCAGCGAATCTATATTTCGAACCGAATGGCCATTCCTGAACTGGAAACGGTCGTTCCCGAGCTTCCCATCGAGACGGTCGAGCGCGGCGATTCCTTGGAGTTGATCGCGGGACAGCTGCAAGCGGGAGGAATGCCGCTGGTGGGACGCGATCGCAATGTGACTTGGTGGCGCGGACGCTTGCTGCCCACTCGCGCGGGCGATTTTGGATACAGCATCACCCGTTTCACTCCCGGACGCAGCGGCGCGGGCTTGACCGATGATCTCGACCTGATGACCGACGAGATGGTAGCCAAAGGGGACGTTTCGCTGCGGCACAATTATGGCTTGTGGTATGATCGCCGTCGCGACGACCACGAGATGACGCGCCGCCGCACGGCGGATGTTTGGCCGCCTTTTTACGAGCAACCCTTTTACTTGAGCGGAGAGGGGCGAAGCTGGAACGGCCTGAGCAAGTATGACCTTTTCCAATACAACTCCTGGTACTTCGAACGTCTGGATGAATTTGCGGAGCTCGCTCAACGAAAGCGACTCGTGCTGGTGAACGAGATGTTCTTCCAGCACAATATCTTGGAGTCTGGCGGGCACTGGGTGGATTGCCCATGGCGTCCCGTGAACACGATCCAAGAAACAGACTTTACGGAGCCGCCTCCGTTCAAGGGCGATACCATCGTGATGGCTCCGGAGTTCTACGATATCACGCATCCCGTGCGGCGAGAGGTGAATCGAGCCTACATTCGCAAGTGCTTGGATAACTTGGCGGAGCGTCCGAACGTCATTCACGTTATCGGGGCAGAGTATTCCGGTCCGTTGCATTTCATGGAGTTTTGGATCGATGTGGTTGCGGAATGGATGGAAGAGACCGGACACGATCCGCTTATCGGTCTCAGCTGCGCCAAGAACGTGCAAGATGCGATCCTTACCGATCCCGAGCGCTCCGGCATCGTGGACGTAATTGATTTTCAATACTGGTGGTATTTGGACGATGGTATTGTGGATCCCGCGGGAGGGCGAAATCTATCGCCGCGTCGTAGCGGGGGCAAACGGGGCAGCGGTTCCTTTTCCGTCGAATCCTTGGCTCGCATGGTTAGCGAGTATCGGGAGAAGTTTCCTGACAAAGCGGTGATTACGACGAAGGATATCCAGGATCCTTGGTCTTATACCTTTGCTGGTGGATCGTTGGCTCCATTGGCGCGTGAGACGGATGCCTCCTTGATGAAGGAAATCGCTGCGGCTCGTCCTCTGTTTCTCGATGAATCCCACCAATGGGCGATGCAAAGCGAGCGGGGATCGTTGCTGGTGCGCAAGAAAGCGGACGTCGATTTCGATCACCAACCTTTGAATCCATCTTCCGAATACGAATTTATCCTAATCAACGCCGTCGATGGCAGCATCGACGTTCGTGGACGCTACAAAGCCGGAGACAAGCGATTGAAGAAACTGACGACTACGCACGAGCTCTTTTGGCTGCGCCCACTTTGATTTTTCGCAAACCCATTTATTTACCATACCTCAAAATGAAATTGATCAAATCACTCTTTCGCGTCGCCGTTCTAGGGGGCGCTTTGTTGGCAACGGCTACGACTCTCTGGGCGGATACGGTCGAAAAATGGGGCCTCTACGAAATAGAGCTCGAAGGACCGAGCGACGGGAATCCTTTTCTCGATGTGGAATTGGAGGCCACGTTCACCAACGGTTTCGTGAGCAAAACGGTAACCGGATTTTATGACGGAGACGGGATTTACCGGATTCGCTTCATGCCGGAAGCGATCGGCGAGTGGCGCTACACGACGCAAAGCAACGAGTGGGAATTAACCAAGAAAAGCGGTAGCTTCTCGGTTAGCGAACCGAGTGAGGGAAACCATGGTCCGGTCGTTGTCTACAACACGTACCACTTCGCTTACGCGGATGGCACTCCTTACAAGCAGTTCGGGACGACGATGTACAACTGGATCGATACTCCAGAATCGCTGCAGGAGGAAACGCTGCGCACGCTTGCGGCGTCACCTTTCAACAAGGCTCGCATGCTGTTGACGCAGCAGCCGACCCCGTACCGCAACGAATTCGCGCCACCGCTTTGGCCTTACGAAGGTACGGCCCCGCATGATTGGGATTTCACCCGCTTCAACCCGGAGTTTTTCCGTCACTACGAAAAGCGGATCGGACAGTTGCGGGATTTGGGTATCGAGGCGGACTTGATCCTGTTTAATCCGTATGGAAAGTTTGGATTCAATTCTCAGGATGCGGAAGGCGACGAACGTCTCGTCCGCTATGTGGTCGCTCGGTTTGGAGCCTACCGGAATGTCTGGTGGTCCTTGGCGAATGAATACGACTTTCTGAAGGTAAAGACAGAGGAGGATTGGGGTCGTATCGGTCGCTTGATTCAAGCGTGCGATCCTTACAATCACCTGCGTTCGATTCACAATGGACATCTGCTTTTCGACCATCGTCAGGATTGGGTGACGCACGTGAGCGTGCAGGATGGACACGCCTGCGAATCGCCTGCGAGCGCCAAGATCTACCGCGACGCTTTCCGCAAACCCGTGGTATTCGATGAAATCAAGTACGAGGGAGATGCCAAGTTTCGTTGGGCGGATCTGGACGGGCCAGGCATGATGCATCGCTTCTGGGCGGCTATGATGGCTGGCACCTATGTGGGGCACGGCGACTATTTCAATACGCTGGACGAGGATACCTGGACCTCTTTTGGCGGAAAGATACTTGGCGAAAGTGTGCCGCGAATCGCCTTCCTGCGGGAGATCGTGGAAGACGGGCCGAAGGACGGCCTGAACCTGATCGACAGTTGGATGGATCCCGGAATGTCGGGAGAGGCGGGCGAATATTATTTGCAATACTTCGGTCGCGAAACGCCGAAGGAGTGGGAGTTTAAGCTCTATAAGGGGCTTGAAGCGGGATCGAAATTCAAGGTCGAGCTTATTGACGCTTGGAACATGACCATCACGCCAGTGAAGGGGATTTTCGAGATCGGCGAAAAGGACGGTTACTACCACTACGACAAGAAGGGTCGCAAGGTCCAGCTGAGCGGGAAGACGTACCAGGCGCTCCGCATCACCCGCGTTCGTTAATCGGTGGTTTATGCAAGGGAGAGGAAAGGAATGATGATTTGTAACCTTACACGTATTGGATTGAGGACTACGCTCGCCCGTTCTATGGTTTGCGGCCTTGTTTTGCTTTGCGGGCAAGCGGGTGCCGGGGCCATTGAGGAGATTCCAGAGAAGGCGTACCTGTTTCCCCATTTTTATTGGAATGGCGATTCCGGCATGCACTTGGCTTGGAGCCGGGACGGACTTTCCTGGGAGCTTCTTAATGACGGGGATAGCCTGATAACGCCGGTCGTTGGAGAGTCGAAGCTGCTACGCGATCCCTCCGTGGCTCGTGGACCAGATGGGACTTACCATATGGTTTGGACCGACTCTTGGGGCAGCAAGACTATCGGCTATGCTTCGACCAAGGATTTTATAAACTGGTCGGAGCAAAAGACAATCCCGGTCATGGTTCACGAAGCAGGCGCTCAGAATTCCTGGGCGCCGGAGGTTATTTGGGATCCGGACGAGGAGAATTTTCTCATTCTTTGGTCGACTACTCTGGCGGGGGAGTTTCCGGAGACGGCTCTTACGAATCGCAGACCGACCCGGAACCACCGTATCTACTGTACGACTACGGAGGACTTCGAAACGTTTACGCCCACCCGCTTGTACTACGACGGAGGTTTCAACGTAATCGATGCGATTCTGGCTAAGGACGGAGCGGATTGGTTGATGTTCGTGAAGCACGAGCAACTCAGTCCGACGACGCAGAAGAACATTCGGTTAATTCGGGGCAAGACTTCGCACGGACCGTTTTCCGCTCCCTCGACTCCGATCTCTGGGGACTATTGGGCGGAGGGGCCGTCGCCGTTCAAGATCGGCGACTATTGGTACGTCTATTTCGACAAGCACATGTTCAATGCCTATGGCGCGGTCCGTTCGCTGGACCTGGTGAACTGGGAAGACGTGAGCGATACTCTGAGCTTTCCCAAAGACGTGCGACACGGCTGCTTCATCGAGGTGGACCGCTCCATCCTAGAACCGCTTTTAGCTCTTTGATCACAGTAATCGTTTTGCGAATACAAAACTGTCCATGACCATTGCTCCACGATATTTGATTGCCGCATTTGTGATCGCTTTTCTTTCCGGCCTAAGCTGGGGGCAGGACGATCGGCTGAGCGTGCGCGACTTCGGGGCGCTGGGCGATGGCGTGAGCGAGGACACGGCTGCCGTCGCGAAGGCGATTGCAGCTGCAGCGAAGCTGGGTGGAGCCACGGTCGTTTTTCCTAAAGGCGAGTACTTGACGGGATCGATTCAGCTGGAGGACAAGCTCACGCTGCGTTTCGAAAAAGGGGCGACGCTTCGATTGATGGATGGTTCGGGGGGAGCTGGGCGCGAGTCCGTGGTTTCGATTTCAGGCAAAAAGGACGTACTGCTAGAAGGAGAGGGAGTGCTCAAGGGAAGTGCGAGGAGCGGCTTGTTGCGGGTGGTTGACAGCGAGAGGGTGGCGATCCGCGGTCTGAGCTTTGAAACGGGAGGAACTCAAGGTGACGGGATTTCGCTAAAGGATTCTCGTGAGGTGCGGATTGAAAACTGCCTTGTAAAAGGCGGAAAGAAGGCGATCTGGATCGGAGGATCTCGGAACGTTGGACTCAGTGGCGTCTCGATTGAGGGAGCTGTTGCTGCCTTGGAAATCGGTGATACCTCTGGCATTCGCGTTTCACAGTTACGTGCGACGAGCGAAACGGGCCTGAGCTGTCGTTTAGCAATGGATGTCGAGTTAGTAGACGTTCGCATCGACTCGAAAGCGGGCCCTCAGTTTTTGTTCATGGAATCCCGCTCTGTGGTTCTCGATGCCATTGGAAGCAGCGAGCGTTCCAGCGAGCCCATCGTTTCGGCCCATGATGTGATAGGTTTACGGCTGAGCAACTGCCAAGCAGAGAGCGGAACGAAGACCTTTTTGCAAGTTTTGGGATCCCAGAGCTCTGGGATCGTGATGAGCGGCAACGAGCTTTCGCAAGCTCGAGCGCCG
The DNA here is from genome assembly GCF_031127875.1 of Pelagicoccus sp. SDUM812005. GTDB lineage: Bacteria > Verrucomicrobiota > Verrucomicrobiia > Opitutales > Opitutaceae > Pelagicoccus. The sequence continues at coordinate 533,251 of NZ_JARXIA010000001.1, forward strand.
ATCATGGTTGGTCCCGACGTACCCGATGGGCGGGTTATCGGAGCCGAATGAACCTTTTGGATCTATAGAAAAATGAATACGAATTTACCAACGGAAGGAGTGCTGGCGGCGCTCTGCTTGCCAGTAGGAAGCGATGGACAATTGCTCGAATCCGCATTGGAGGTGCACCTTTCTTGGCTGCGGTCGAAGGGTATTCATGGCGTTTTGGCCCTTGGCAGTACGGGGGAGTTTCCCCTCATGTCGATCGACGAGCGTAAGTGCGCATTGGATACGGTTTTGAATCTAGCGGGCGATCTGCCTGTTATCGCGAACATCAGCGACATTAATCCCAGAAATGTGGAGGCCTTGGGGCGGCATGCAAAATCGATAGGACTACCGGGAGTGGCGGTGATGCCGCCGAGCTTCTATCCGGTGAACGGGCAGGAGCAGCTGAGCTTTTTCCAACGTATCGCAGCAGCCGTAGATTTGCCGGTCATGCTTTATAATTTTCCGGAACTCACCGGGAATCGTATCGCTCCGGAAACAGTCGCAGCCTTTGCTGATACGGCTCACATGTTTGGCATCAAGCAAAGCGGTGGCGAATTTGCTTACCACAAGGAGCTGGTAGCGATTGGCGATGCCAAGGGCTTCTCTGTATACACCGGCGCGGATACGCGCTTGCCTGAAGCCTTTGGGCTTGGTGTGAAAGCGGCTATCGGCGGATTGGTCAATTTCGTGCCTGAATACATGCTCGCGATTTTCGAGCATTGCCGGAAAGGCAAGGAATGCGATGTCGATTTATTCGCTTCTCGTATGAAGGAAGTGGGTACGATTATTGATCGTCTGAGTTTTCCGGTAAATGTTGGCATGGGGATGTTGGCTCGTGGCTTCGATCCAGGGAGTTCGCGCACCAATGTCTCGGCAGCGTTTAGGGAAGAGATGCAACGTTCGAGCGAAGAGCTAAAGGGACTTTTCGCTACTTGGAATCTTTCGGTGGAGCGACCAGTAAGCGTTTAAGAATTTCGCCCCAGTACCCCATGCATTCGCAATTTAGCAGTCTAGACGTCGCGGTTCTCGCCGTTTACTTCGTCGCCATCCTCGGCGTCGGTTATGGCTTTCGCAAGAAGAGTTCCAGCGTGGAAGGCTTCACGGCGGCCAATCGCAGTCTTCCCGGGTGGTTGACTGGCTTGTCCATTTTGGGCACCTACGTTAGCAGTATCAGCTTTTTGGCGATTCCCGGAAAGGCGTATGCGGCTGACTGGAATTCCTTTGTATTCAGTTTGAGCTTACCCTTGGCGACGCTGATCGCGATTCGTTGGTTTCTGCCTTTCTATCGCAACAGTACATCCGTGTCGGCTTACGAGCATCTGGAGGAACGCTTCGGTGTGTGGGCGCGTACCTATGCGAGTAGTTGTTATCTGCTTACGCAAATGGCTCGCATGGGAACGGTCATGTATTTGATGGCGCTTCCGCTGAACGTCCTTCTAGGCTGGGATATTCATTACATCATCATTGGTACGGGGATTTGCGTTACGGCTTACACCTTCCTCGGCGGTTTGGTGGCCGTGATTTGGACCGATGCGATTCAAACGATTATTTTGATCGTTGGAGCCCTCGTTTGCGGAGCGATCATGGTTTTCTCGCTGCCGGGGGGAGTGGGAGAGTTGTTCGCAGTGGCAGGGGAGTCGGAGAAGTTCAGCCTGGGCGACTATGGCTTCAGCTTAACGGAGTCGTCCTTTTGGGTGGTGCTGGTTTACGGCTTGGTGATCAACCTGCAGAATTTTGGCATCGACCAGAACTACGTGCAGCGCTACGTGGCGTCCAAGTCCGACGCGGAAGCGCGTAAGAGCCTTTGGGTGGGCGGGGCGACGTATTTGCCGGTTTCCGCGATCTTCTTTTTCTTGGGCACGGCCTTGTTCGCTTACTACAAAGCGTTTCCGGATTTGTTGCCCGCGGCTTATTTCGATCCCCAGCACGCGGACAAGGTGTTTCCGCACTTCATTGTAGCGGCCTTGCCCAGCGGGGTGACGGGACTGCTGATCGCGGCGGTCTTCGCGGCTGCGATGAGTACGGTTTCCACCAGCTTGAATTCGTCGGCCACCATCGTGCTCAACGACTACTACAAGCGATTCAGGAATCCGGAGGCGGACGAGGCTTCCAGCATGCGTTTCCTGCATGGGACCACCATCGTGTGGGGAATTCTGGGGACGGGTATGGCTTTGGCCATGACCCAGGTAAAGAGCGCTTTGGATGCGTGGTGGAGTTTGGCCGGGATCTTCGGGGGCGGCACGCTGGGACTTTTCCTGTTTGGCATGATCGCGCGCCAGGCCAAGAACGCGGCAGCGGTTGCCGGCGTTTCCGTGGGCGTGTTGTTGATCGTTTGGATGTCGCTGTCCTTGCGAGAAGGCTTGTTGCCAGAAGGCGTCCAGAGCCCGTTCCACAGTAACTTAATAATAGTGTTTGGCACCGCTACCATTCTCTTGGTGGGCGGTTTGGTGAGCCTGTTGATTGGAAAGAAGACTTTGAAATGATGATTGGATTAAGGGAACTTAGCGTTAGCTCTCTGTTGGTGCTGTCCACTTGGGCAAGCGGGCAGGGAGCGGAGGAAAGCCTTTGGTATAACGAGCCTGCGGTTCATTGGACGGAGGCCTTGCCCGTGGGTAATGGTAGCCTGGGTGCCATGATCTACGGCGGCTTGGCAGAGGAACACCTGCAGTTCAACGAGGATACGCTGTGGAACGGCAATCCCCACGAGTACCAGCACGAGGGCGCGTCGGAAGTACTGCCGACTTTGAGACGCTTGCTGGAAGAGGGGAAGCAGGACGAAGCGGAGGAGTTGGCTAACGAGCGCTTCATGAGCGTGCCCCTGCGTCAGAAGTGGTACCAGCCCATGGGGGATTTGTTTCTTGTTTTCCCCGGTCACGAAGCCGCTACGGACTATCGCCGAGAGCTCGATCTTTCGGAGGGTATCGCACGGGTTCGCTACCAGGTAGGAAACGTTGAATACAAGCGCGAAACCTTCTCCAGCTATCCCGATCAAGTGATCGTGCAACGGCTGAGCGCGAGCCAGGCGAAGGCTTTGAACTTCACGCTACGCTTCGCGACTGAGCATCCCGATAGCCAGATCGAGGCGGTCGGAAAAGATAGCCTTCTGCTCACCGGGCAAGTGGACGACCTGACCAATGAGCGCATGAGCGAAGAGCAATCCGCCTACTTCCGCGAGTTGTATCCGGATAATGGATTGCGCTTCGCGAGTAAGGTGACCGTGCTGCTGGAAGGCGGCAAGATCAGGCGCAAGGGAAAGCAGCTCGAGATTCGTCAAGCTGATGCGGCAACCTTGATCTTAAGCGGAGCGACTTCCTTTGTTAACTTTCAGGACATTTCTGGCGACCCGGTGGCTCGAGTGGACGAACGGGTGAAGTCGGCTTTAACGAAGGACTACGCTGTTTTGCTCGCTGACCACAGGGAAGATTTTTCGTCGCTCTTCGATCGGATGTCGATCGATCTCGGCACGACGGCGAATAGCGGGCTAAGTACTTACGATCGGCTGCGAGCGGAGGATCGCTCGCAAGATCCAGGTTTGGTGGCATTGCTTTTCAACTACGGGCGCTACCTCTTGATTTCAAGTAGCCGTCCCGGATCGCAAGCGGCGAACTTGCAAGGGATATGGAACGACCAGGTGCGTCCGCCCTGGGGAAGCAAGTACACGATGAACATCAATGCGGAGATGAACTACTGGCCTGCAGAAGTAGCGAATCTGAGCGAAACAGCGGAACCCTTCTTCGATATGATCGACGATCTGGTGATAAGCGGTCGCAAGACGGCTAAGACTCACTACGACGCGGACGGCTGGGTGCTGCATCACAATACGGATCTCTGGAGGGGCACGGCGCCCATAAATAATTCCAACCACGGTATTTGGCCGACGGGCGGAGCCTGGCTTTGTTACCACCTTTGGGAGCGGTATTTGTTTACGGGTGACGAAACGTTTCTGAAGGAGCGGGCTTATCCGATCATGAAGGAGGCGGCGGAGTTTTTCGTCGATTATCTCTACGAGGATCCAAATAGCGGATACTTGATCAGCGGACCTTCGAATTCTCCCGAGCACGGAGGTCTGGTGATGGGGCCGACGATGGACCATCAGATCATTCGCAGCCTGTTCGATGCGGTTTCGCGTGCGGCGGAGATTTTGGATACGGATGCCGACTTTGCGCGGGAGCTGGATGCCTTGGCAGCCAGAATCGCTCCCAACCGAATCGGACGTTTAGGCCAACTGCAGGAATGGATGGAGGACGTTGACGATCCGGATAACCGTCATCGTCACGTATCCCACCTCTGGGGCGTCTTTCCCGGCCGGGAGATTAATACGCGTACGCCGGACTTGCTGGATGCCTCCAAAAAATCGCTTGAGATGCGTGGCGACGGAGGAACGGGGTGGTCGCTCGGTTGGAAGATTAACCTTTGGGCTCGTCTGCAGGATGGAGATCACGCCCTGAAGATCATCCACAATCAATTGAACCTCGTCGATCCCGGACATGGAGGAAAAGGCGGAGGAGGCGTGTATCCAAACTTGTTTGACGCGCATCCGCCTTTCCAGATCGACGGCAACTTTGCTGCAACTGCGGGCGTTTGCGAGATGCTCGTGCAGAGCCACGATTACGCTTCGGCGAAGGAAAAGCGTCGGGAAATCGTATTGTTGCCCGCATTGCCTTCGAGTTGGAAGACGGGCTCGATACGCGGGGTAAGAGCCCGGGGCGGTTTCGAGCTGGATATCGAGTGGCAGGATGGAGTATTGAAGAGCCTGGCCATACGGAGCGAAAAGGGTGGTGAAGCCCGTTTGCGTTACGGCAATCGCGTCGTGGACGTAAAGCTGAAGGCAGGGGAGTCAGCTTGTTTCGGGCGCTCCTTGAGAAAGGGGGCGGCTTACGCTGGGGGAAAGTCGCCGCTGGAATTGTCGCAATGGATGATGGATTCCACTTCGGAGCGCTTCAAGACCTGGGTGCCAGCGGGGAAGACGGTCTACTCTGCTTGGGATTATGGGCTGGGCATGTTGGCGGTTGCCAACGTGGAGCTGTTTCGAGCGAGCGGGGACGGAAAGTGGCTCGACTATGCGGAGGAAATCATTCGTCCCAACCTGTTAGAAGATGGCCGCATTCGCGGTTACGAGCTAGAAAAGTATAACATCGACATGGTGAAGCCCGGAAGCGCCATGCTCGACTTGTATGGAATTTCTGGTGACTCGGTTTATCAGAAGCCCATCGCGACCTTGCGGGTACAGCTAAGCAAGCAACCGAGAACCAGCGAGGGCGGCTTTTGGCACAAGGAGAAGTATCCGTGGCAAATGTGGTTGGATGGGCTCTTCATGGGAGCTCCTTTCCTGGCCCAGTATGCGAGTGTCTTCGATGATGCGGGAGCCTTTGACGAGGTGGTGCAGCAGTTTGTCCTGATGGACCAATACGCTTACGATGAAAGAGCGAAGCTGCACTACCACGCTTGGGACGAAAAGCGGCAGCAGCCTTGGGCTAATCCAGAGACTGGACTTTCGGCAAACTTCTGGTCCCGCTCCATTGGTTGGTACGGGATGGGATTGGTGGATGTTCTCGATTACTTGCCCGAATCTCACAAGGGACGCGCCCGATTGACCGAAATCCTTGAACGTTGGGCAGAGGGCGTTGTTTTGTACCAGGATGTGGATACGGGGCTTTGGTGGCAGGTGACGGATCTTCCGAATCGGGAAGGGAATTACCTCGAAGGTACGGCTTCGAGTATGTTTGTTTTCACCTTGGCCAAGGCGGTGAATCAGGGATACCTGGAGCGCGGACGCTATGACGCGGTAATTCGCAAAGGTTGGGAGGGGATCCAAAGAGAACTTTTGGACGTCGACTCCGGGGAGCTGCAACTGGCCCAATGCTGTCGCGTAGCGGGCTTGAGCGACACGAGGGATGGCTCCTTCGACTACTATTTGAGCGAGCCCGTTATTTTCAACGATCTGAAAGGGGTTGGTCCCTTCATTCGAGCCGGCGTGGCGCTCGAAACCTATTTTAAGAACTAAGGCAAAGAGGATTTAGATTATGAATACAAAGAGATTTCTAGCAAGAGGTCGCCGTTGGGCGGCTGCAATGGGAGTAGTCCTTGCGAGCGTCACTCAGAGCGTGAGTGGAGCAGTGGATGTTCCCGATAGGCTGTCATTGGACGGAGATTGGAAATTCAAGTTTGCTGCGGACAAGAAGGAAGCGGATGCCTACCGCTGGTTTTTCGAGGAAGGCTACGACTACAGCGATTGGGATACGATAAAGGTTCCCTCGCATTGGAGCATGCTAGGCTACGAGGATCCCTCGTGGGTAAATGGCAGCGAAGCGGAAGGCTTCTATTTCAAGACATTCGTCGCTCCTGAAAACGTGAGCGAACTACGGGCTTTTCTGAAATTCGACGGGGCTTGGGTTTCCACGGAAGTTTGGGTGAATGGAGAAGGTATGGGCCGGCATGACAGCGGTTTCACTGCGTTTTCCTACGATATCAGCAACAAGCTGAAAGCCGGAGAAGAGAATGTAATTGCGGTACGGGTACGCCAGCAGATCGAGGGCGAACTCTTCAAGTTCGATGCCAACGACGATTGGGCCCTGGCGGGGATCTATCGGAGCGTCTACATCGATTACAAGCCCAAGGCTCTATTCATCGAGCGTGTGCAAGTGGAAACCGATTTGGACGATCTGTTCATCGATGCGGATCTCAATCTCGATGTCTTTGTGCAGCGCAACGACAAGGGCGACTACTTCGCGCCCGGGCCTCCCTTCGATGTGGTAGCGACTTTATCCACGCTAGAGGGCGAGGTTGTGCTCCGCAAAAGCTACGAAGCCTCGGTGATGGGACGGCACAACGGCCGCCAAGTGAGTTTGTCGCTGTTAGTAGATAAGCCCGCTCTCTGGACGGCGGAAACGCCGAACCTTTACCAGTTGAAGGTTGAGGTCGTGCAAGACGGCGAGGTGAAGGATAGCTGGAACGATCGCATCGGATTTCGCGAGGTTTCCACGGACGGCGGCATCCTGAGGATAAACGGGCAAGCGGTGAAGCTACGCGGCGTGGCCAGTCACGACCTTTGGCCCGATGTGGGACGGGCGACTACTCGCGAACATTGGATACGCGACATCGAGCTCATGAAGGCGGCCAATATCAATACGGTGCGCATGGCTCATTATCCGCATGCGGAAGGCTTCGTGCGCTTGTGCGACGAATACGGGCTCTATTTGCTGGACGAGATCCCCCTCGGGTTTGGGGGCGATCGCATGGGCAATCCTATCTTCGCGGCAGGCTCTTACTTGCGCATCCATGAGACGATAGAGCGGGACCGCAATCGTCCCTCTGTCATTATTTGGGACTTTGGTAACGAAGATCCGTTTTCAGCGCTGCACCTCACCGGTTTGAAAGCCATCAAGGGGCTCGACGATACCCGTCCCGTGCTCATGCCCTTCCGTCATTCGCAGGACTTGCCGGAGGAAGTCGATATCCTCGCTCCTCACTACTGGACGGCGGAAGCCTACGACAAGCTGGCAAGCGAAGCGCGTCGCCCCATCGTATCCACTGAGTACACACACGCGATCGGACCCAACGACTTCGGGGAAATGGAACAGCGTTGGAAAGCTCTCACCCAGCATGGAGCCGGCGCGGGAGCCATGATTTGGCTTTGGGCGAACGAGGGGCTTTTGCGGGAAGTGGGAGACCGGGAGGTCGCGGATCCAATGAAGGACAAGGACAAATACAGCCGTACCGGCGGAGAGCTGGTCCTGGACAAGTACGTTGGACGCGGCGAAAAGAAGATTCTCGATTCGCACGGGAATTATGGTTCGGACGGTATCGTCGATGCGGACCGCTTGCCGCAGCGCGACTACTTCGAGGCGAAGGCGGTTTATGCGCCGGTGCAGGTCCTGGTCGAATCAGCTAGCGTCGCAGTCGGGGATTCGGTCTATCGTATCCCGGTAAACAATGGTTTCGACTTTTTGGATCTCTCCACGGTCCGCTTTGATTGGGCAATCTATCGGGAGAATCAAAAGCTGGAGAGCGGAACGGCTACCTTAGAAGCGGAGCCGCACCGCACGGTTGACCTGAAGCTCCCAGCGGCTTCGGTGGACTTGGAGAGGCCCGGCGCCTACTACGCCGTGATCAAGGTGTTGCGGGAGAACGGCAGCGAGATGGCGGAATACGGTGTACGGCTGGGCGGCGAAAGCCCAGCCGTCGACCATGCGATTGCAGCTGCGGGCCCGCTTGCGGTTTCCGAGAATGCTGGCGAGTTAATCGTATCCAACGATACGGTACGCTACGCTTTCGATCGTTCGAAAGGAATTATCGATTCTATCGAAGTTGAGGGAATGCAAGTGGTGGAAGATTCCAGCTTCACGGTTTGGCGAGAGGCTACTTTTGCGGAGCGTAATCGCTTGGACAAGCGCAAGGATGGGTATCCATGGGAATCCTATATGAGCGATTTGGAAGCCAAGGCCCTGTCCTGGAAGGTCGAAAAAAGCGCTAATGGCGTCTCTGTGCTTACTGCGGTTGAGCATCGCTACGACGAGAAGAACGCAGTGGAGGTCGACTACCGCTATGAGATCGACGAGAACGGTGTGCTGGAGCTTTCCTACGCGGCGCGTCCACGGATGGATCACGATTGGATCCCGGAAATCGGAGTATCGCTCAAGCTCGTAGACGAGCCAGCTAACGTGGAGTGGCAAGGTCTTGGAATCTTGGATACGACTCCTGGCAAAACGGCGGCGGCCCGCTTCGGTCAGTGGATCGCTCCGGTCTTCAGCAAGGAAGCGCGCGGACACAAGACTGGTATCGATTGGGCGCGAATCGCCTTTGGCGACGGCATCGGCTTTTACGCCGACCAGATGCCAGCTTTCCGCCTCGACGGAGTCTACGGTGAAGGCAGCAAGCTGCACCTCCTGTCGCAAGTGGCGGGCTCCTGGGTGAAAAACGGTCCAGCTGAACGCGAAGAGTGGAATATCCCGGTGAACGAAAAGTCTGAATACAAGGGCTCGTTCCGTTTGGTCCCAACCGCGAAAGATCCAGCCATCGCGGCGGAAGCGGAAGCGGTGATCGATCACCCAGCGGTCCTTTCCTCGCAGTTCATCAACGAAAGCAAGACCTATAAGGAATGCCATGCTTCTTCGATCATCGACCTCGGCAAGGGGAAGTTGCTGGCGACTTGGTTTGGTGGAACCAAGGAACGCAATCCGGATGTCGGCATATGGGTCGCCCGTTTCGAGAACGGCGAGTGGCAGGATGCGGTTGAAGTTGCGAACGGGGTACAGGAAGACGGCAGTCGGCTGCCCTCGTGGAATCCCGTTTTGTTCCAGCCGGAGGGGGGACCGATCTATCTGTTCTATAAGATTGGGCCCAACCCGCGCGAGTGGTGGGGCTTGTATCGCACCTCGAAGAATGGAGGCAAATCCTGGAGCGAAGAGGTTCGCCTGGAGGGAGAGCTGTTGGGGCCGATTAAGAACAAGCCGGTAGTGCTCTCCAACGGAGATTGGCTGGCGCCATCCAGCACGGAGGCGACCTACGACGGATGGCGGGCCCATTTCGAACGTTCCCGCGACCAAGGCAAGACCTGGGAAATGATCGGTCCCATCCACCCCGGCACGCACGGCGAGGAGTTTGACTCGATCCAAGGAAGCGTTCTCGATCATGGAGACGGAGTGCTGCAGGTGCTTTGCCGTACCAAGCAAGGTTATCTATCCACCTCCTGGTCCTATGACAACGGCGAGAGCTGGACGCCGACGCGCGCGTCTTCCTTGCCCAATACCGGATCGGGGACGGACGCGGTGACTTTGGCGGACGGTCGTCACTTGCTTATCTACAACCGCACTTCTGGTCCTCCCGAGCGACCGGGGAAGGGAGTGCGCTACCCGATCGATTTGGCGGTTTCCACGGATGGCGTGAATTGGACGCACGTGTTGACGTTAGAAACGGAGCCGCGTGGTGCTGGGTACGCGTATCCTGCGATTATTCAAGGCAAGGACGGACGTATTCACGTGACCTATACGTGGGATCGTAAGTTGATAAAGCACGTCGTCCTCGACGCAGAAAAGCTATAGCCTGCAGATGCGTTACCGAAGGCAATCTTTCCTAACGTTCATTGCGTCCGCTTGCTTCCTGGGGGCTTGCCACTTTGCGGGGGCCAAGCTCGATCCGGTTTCCTTGAAATGTGAATACGGAATCGAGCCGATGGGAGTCGATACGCAACGCCCCCGTCTCTCCTGGGCTTTAGAGGGCCAAGGGCGTGGCTTGCAGCAGTCCGCCTACCAGGTTCTGGTAGCTTCGTGCTTGGAAATGCTCGAGCCAGGAAAGGCGGACTTGTGGGACAGCGGCCGTGTTGCGGAGCGGGGCAGCTCTCAAATCGAGTACCGAGGAAAGCCTTTGTCGAGTGGCCAGACCGTCTTTTGGAAAGTTCGGGCCTGGGACCAGGCAGAGGAGGTTTCTGGCTGGAGCGATGCCTCGCGTTGGACGACTGGTTTGCTTTCAGGGGACGAGTGGCAGGCGCAGTGGATAGGGCATCCGGAACGGGTACCGAACACCTTGCTGCGGCGGGAGTTCGAACTGAAGCCGGGACTGGAGCGAGCTTTCGCTTTCGTGACGGGGCTGGGCCAGTACGAGCTTTTTGTGAATGGCCGGAAGTCTGGCGACGATGTGTTGTCGCCCGGCTGGACGGATTACGAGGAAACGATTCTTTACGATACGCGGGATGTTACCGAGCTTTTGCAGGAGGGGGAAAACGCAATTGGAATCTCTCTGGGTAATGGAATGTACCACGTGGAGCGGGTGCCGGGGCGTTTCTCCAAATTTGTTGGGTCCTTCGGGAAGCAAAAGGCGGTCCTGCAATTGCGTTTTGAATACAGCGATGGGTCGGTGGATTGGTTGTTGAGCGACCCAAGCTGGCAGGCGAAAGCAGGGCCGATTACCTTTTCGAACATCTATTCGGGCGAGGACTATGACGCGCGGCTGTTCGAGCCCGGTTGGAGCCAGCCCCGTTTTTCAGGCGAAGGCTGGCTGGCGGCGGTGCCGATGGAAGGCGGCTACAATCAGTTGAAGGGCTTCACGGGGAGCAGCGAGACGATCGAGGTCATCGAAACGCGCGATCCGCTTGAAACGCGAACCCTGAGCGGTGAGGGAGCTGTCCTATACGATTTCGGGCAAAACGCGTCCTACTTTCCGCGGTTGCGAATTTCCGGGCCGGCAGGCAGCAAGGTACGTCTCATTCCTGGCGAGGTTTTGTATCCAGATGGGCGCATCACGCGGGCCAGTATGGGCGGGATGCATCGCGGCAGCGCCTGGTGGGAATATACCAAGGCGACGGACGAGGTAGAGGAGTGGAGGCCGCAGTTTTATTACCAAGGTTATCGCTATTTGCAGACCCAGGCTTTTCCGGCGGTGGGGGCTGAAGCCCTACCCGTTATCGAGGAATTGAAGAGCGAGGTTGTTCACTCCATCGCCGCGGTTACGGGAGAATTCGAGACTTCGGATCCTTTGTTGAATCGTATCCGGGATTTGGTGCGTTGGGCTCAGCGTTCGAACATGGTATCGGTGCTAACCGACTGTCCGCATCGAGAAAAGCTCGGTTGGCTGGAACAATATCATTTGAACGGGCCTGCGATCCGCTACGAGTTCGATATGGCTCGCATGTACACGAAAGGCATGGCCGATATGGCGGATGCTCAGACGGAAGAGGGATTGGTTCCGAATATCGCTCCCGAGTACGTGAAATTCAAGAATACCTTTCGGGCAGCGGCAGAGTGGGGCGCAGCCTATATTCTCGTGGCGTGGCAGCAGTATCAGTTTCTTGGTGACAAGCGCTTGATCGAAACGCACTGGGATAAAATGGAGCGCTATTTCGCTTACCTGCAGAGCAAGGTGGACGAGGATGGGATCCTGTCGGAAGGCCTTGGCGATTGGTATGACATCGGTCCGGCCAATGTTAGCCGATCCGAGTTGACGCTCCCTCCTCGCACGGCGACCGCTTTTTATTTCTATGATGCGAAAGCGCTTTCGCAGATGGCAGAGGTCTTGGGCGATAGGAAGTCGGCTAGGGACTATGCGAGAAAGGCGGAAAAGATTCGCGAGGATTATAACGCTGCCTTTTTCGACGAGACGCGACAGTGCTACGATCCGGAGTCCCAGTGCGCGAACGCCTTGCCTTGGGTGCTGGGGATTGCTCCGGAAGGAAGTCGAGAGGGAATTCGTAAGGCGCTTCTGGAGGATTTGGAAAAGCGCGATTATGCGATGACGGCGGGCGACGTAGGGTTTCGCTACTTGCTATTGGCGCTCTCCGAACTCGGCGAGCAGGAGGCCGTTTACAGGATCATTAGCAGGGACTCAGCTCCAGGTTACGCTTATGTCTTGGATCAGGGAGCCACGGCTTTGACTGAATCGTGGTTCGCCAGTCCGACCAGTTCCAACAACCACTTTATGTTGGGACAAGTGACGGAGTGGTACTATCGCTACCTGTTGGGAATCGACAACGCAGAGGGATCTGTAGGATTTGACCGGATACGCATCGCTCCCAATCCGGTAGGCGATTTGGAGTGGTGCAAGGGAAGCTATCAATCGCGACATGGGAAGATAGCGGTGGCATGGACCCGCGCGGATGATGCTTTTCGCCTAGAGGTGGAGGTCCCCGTGAATGCGACCGCGGAGGTTGTCTTGCCGACGCGCGAGCTTTCGAGCGTGTCGGCGGATGTCGAGCTCAGGCTATTGCGAATGGAGGGCGATTTCCCCGTTTATTCGATCGGGTCGGGGCGGTATGTCTTTTCCTGTGCCTATTGAGGCGGGCTTAATTTGATGGTGGTGGATTTATGGATCGATTAGTTTCCAATACCTTGCGACTGGCGTGTCTGTGCTCTGTCCTTGTTTTTTGTGGAGCGCTACGGTTGTTGGCGGCAGATTTGGACTGGTTGCCGGATGGATTCCCGGAACCCAACGAGTCCCAGTTGTGCCAGCGGTCTTATTTGACCGAAACGATGGGAGCTGCGGTGTTGTCGGCGGCAGCGAAGGAGTTCGATACGCGGGAGAAATGGGATGCGTATCGGGATTTGGTGAGGCGTAAGATTTTGCAAGGGGCGGGGCTCGATCCCTTGCCGCGGCGAACGGCGCTCCAGCCGATGATTCACTCACGTCGTGAGTACGATGGATACAGCGTCGAGAATGTTGCGATCGAAACGGTTCCAGGCTTTTGGGCGACAGGTAATCTCTTTCGCCCGCTGAATCCACAAGTAAAGGTGCCAGGGATATTGAATACGCATGGCCATGCAGGGCGCGTTGAACGGCCGGAGCAATGGGCTCGGTACGGTCGCTTCCATGAACAAAACCAGATTCGGGCCGCGGCTCTAGCCAAGATGGGGGCAGTCGTCTTTAGCATCGATATGTTTGCCTATGCGGACGGGATTCCGCAAGTCGGCGTGGACGCCCATGGTAGCGAAGTGGCGATGCGTATCCAACTTTGGAATGCGATTCGGGCCTTGGACTTTTTGGAGTCATTGCCGGAGGTCGATTCCACACGTTTGGGCGTAACCGGTTATTCGGGAGGTGGAACCCAAGCCTTCTTGTTGTCGGGAGTCGACGATCGCGTGGCAGCGACGGCGCCGGTTGCCATGGTCTCGTCCTATTTCTTTGGAGGCTGCCCCTGCGAGAGCGGAAGGCCGGTGCACCGCAGCGAGGAGCATTTTGCGAGCAATGCGATGATCGCTGCCATGGCTGCCCCTAAGTCGCAGATCCTCATTTCCGACGGCGGAGACTGGACGAAGAATACGCCAGAGGTCGAGTATCCATTTCTTCAGCGCATCTATTCGCTCTATGGGGCGCAGGAACAGGTGTCGAATGTGCACCTTCCCGACGAAGGGCATAACTATGGTCCGAATAAGCGGAAAGCGATGTATCCGTTTTTTGCTGAAGCGTTCGGTTTGGACCTTTCGGCGATTCTGAACGGAGGCGGGGAGATTGAGGAAGCGGGAATCGTCGTCGAAACGCCTGATCGGTTACGCGTGTTTAACGAGGCCCATCGCGTTCCGGTAGGGGCGCTGCGGTCTGCGGAAGCCGTGGGGAGAGCGCTCGATCGACTGCAGCCACGAAGCGTTGACCTGAGCATATACGATTTGCGCACGGATGATCGGGTTGATCCTTTGGGAATTGATTCGGTCGCGCCTCGGCTTTCCTGGAAGCTGGAGAGCCGTCGCCGCAACGTGAAGCAGCGGGCGTATCGCATTTTGGTCGCTTCGGATAGGGCGTCGCTGGAACCGGGCAAAGCGGATCTGTGGGATAGCGGAAAGGTTTTCTCAAACGAACAGTATGGGATAGGCTATGAAGGGGAAGCTCTGGATTCCGGGCAGCAGGTTTATTGGTCGGTGAAGGTGTGGGACGATGCAGGCTTGGCTACGGATTGGGCAACTGCTGCTACTTGGACCTCGGGCGCACTCGACGGCGAGGCTTGGGGCGAAGCGAAATGGGTGACGCACCCAAGATGGCTGGAAGAGAAGCGAGACCATTTAGGGTATCGTTCGCGGAGCGCGGAATCGGTGGATACGCCAAAATGGATCGAAATCGATCTCGGTAAAGCGTATGCGGTGGATGAGGTCGTATTGCACGCCTTGCGGCATACGGTTGCGGAACGGCTTGGTTTTCCAACCGAGTTCAAGGTGGCGCTCTCGGAGGATGCAGCGTTCTCGGAACCGTATTTGGTAGCCGACTACACGCTGCCGCCTCACACCAACAAGTGGTTCACCCAGCATCGTTTCGAGTTGGAGGAACCTCAGTTGGCGCGTTACTTTCGGATGGACGTGCCGAAATTGCGGGAGCTCGACGGTGAGATTTGCTTGGCTCTCAGTCAGATCGAGATTCGTAGCGGTGGCAGGAATGTCGCCTTGGGGGCAAAGGTAAGCGCCAGCGACAGCAAGGAGGAAGGCCTTTGGTCAGCGTCGGCCCTAGTGGATGGGAAAGGCGTTCCGGGAAGCAATACGCTGGGAACGAAGACGATTCGATTGCGTCGCGAGTTCGAGGCGCGAGGCGGCGTCAGGCGGGCGTTGATGCACCTTACCGGACTGGGTCAGTACGTCTTGCATATCAACGGCCGCCGCGTGGGACAAGAGCGTTTGAGTCCTGGTTGGACGGATACGGATGAAACGGTGCTTTACGATACGCGGGAGGTTAGCGCTTTTCTAAACAGCGGACCGAACGCGATCGGTATCGAGCTCGCGAGCGGCATGTACAGCGTTTCGCATCCGGAAGGTCGATACACCAAGTTTGTAGGTCGCTTTCGCCCTTTGAAGGCGATCGTGTCGTTGAGTATCGAATACGAAGACGGTTCGATGCAGGAGTTGGTTACGGACGAGAATTGGAGATGCAGCGTAGGTCCCACGGTTTACAGCCATATTTATGGAGGCGAAGATTTCGATGCCCGACTGGACGAAGCGGGGTGGTCCTCGCTCGGATTTGCGGGAGATTCCTGGGAGGCAGTTTCGTTTGCTGCAGCTCCGAAGGGTAGATTGAGAGGCGCTTCCCACGCAGCTCCACCGCTGTCAGGGCATGAGACGCTCAAGCCTGTGGCGGTGGTTGAATTGAAGGAAGGCGTGTCGGTCTATGACTTCGGTCAAAACGCGTCCCTGATGCCAGAGATTCAAGTGAAAGGCGAAGCTGGCTCGGCGGTCCGCTTGATCCCTGGCGAATTGCTGCGCGAGGATGGGAGCGTATACCGAGGCTCGTCTGCCCACGGCGGGAAAGACGCGTACTGGCAATATACCTTGGGAGGACAGGGAAAGCTTGAGGGCTGGCGTCCCGAGTTCTTTTATCACGGAGCCCGCTATTTGCAGGTGGAGCGGGTTGGCGCCGTTCCTGGAGGGAGCCTTCCGGAGCTAGTGCGTATTGAGAGTGTGGTGACGCATTCCAGTTCCGAACAGGTTGGCCATTTCGCTTGTTCCAGCGACTTGTTCAATCGGACGCGAAGCCTGATCCGTTGGGCCCAGCGAAGCAACATGGTGAGCGTCTTGACGGATTGTCCGCATCGGGAGCGCTTGGGGTGGATGGAACAGTACCACCTGAACGGTCCTTCGCTGCGCTACGAGTTCGATGTGAACAGCCTATTTCGCAAGAGCTTCGGGGATATGGTGGATTCCCAAACGGAGGCAGGCTTGGTCCCGAACGTTTCCCCAGAGTTTATAACCTTTGACGGAGCGTTTCGCGATTCTCCCGAATGGGGAAGCGCGTTGATCCTGGCTTCCTGGCAACAGTATTTATGGACGGGTGACTTGAGCGTTTTCCAGGAGCATTACGATTCGATGCGAGCTTACGTCTCGTATTTGGGGAGCAAGGCTGCGGGAAGGTTGCTGAGCCACGGACTGGGCGACTGGTACGATCTTGGACCCGGGCGGCCTGGATTTTCGCAGTTGACGCCTATTTCGCTCTCGGCCTCGGCAATCTACTATGAGGATGTCGCGACCTTGGCGAAGATCGTCCGATTGCTCGGAAAGGAGGAGGAGACGAAGAGTTTGGAGGCGTTGGCCTCGGAAATTAAAGTTGCCTTCAATCAGGCCCACTTCGACCAGGAAGCGGGCAACTATGGAGCCAGCAGCCAGGCCGGCAACGCGATGGCCTATGTGCTCGGCTTGGTTCCGGAGGGGTACGAGACCTCGGTGATGGAGACGATCGTATCCGATATTCGGGCACGAGGAAACGGATTCACGGCTGGGGACGTGGGGCACCGCTATCTACTTCTGGCCCTTTCCAAGGCCGGGCGTTCGGATGTGATTTTCGACATGCACCACCAGTCGGATCGCCCGGGATACGGAATGCAGCTGGCGAAGGGGGCGACGAGTCTGACCGAAGCCTGGGATGCGGACCGGCATTCTTCGCACAACCACTTCATGCTTGGACACATTATGGAGTGGTTCTACGCGGGTTTGGCGGGGATCGGGCCCGACGAAGCCCAAGCGGGTTTCAGGAAGGTTCGCGTGAAGCCACAGCCGATCGAGGGAATCGAGTGGGCGGAAGCGCGTTTCGAGGGCGTACGAGGGCCCATCGAGCTTCGTTGGAGGAAGGAGGGGGAGACTTTCGAGCTAGCCCTATCCGTGCCGGCGAACTGTGAGGCAAGCGTCGATTTGCCGTTGGCCGGAGCGGGGATCGTTTCGGTAAATGGTGTCGCTCTGCGGGAGGCTGAGGGCGTCGAAGTAGGGGAGCGGAAGGCAACACGCCAGACGGTGTCGGTCGGATCCGGGATCTGGCGCTTCCAGGCTCGCTAGGCGGGGCAATTTCCGCTTCTTGGGTCGCGGGGGGCTGCTGGAGGGGGCGAAGGTGTCGGTACGCAAAAAAGCCCCTGCAAGTCAGCGACTTGCAGGGGCTTTTTGGTAGGCCGACTGGGACTCGAACCCAGAACCAATTGCTTAAAAGGCAACTGCTCTACCGATTGAGCTATCGACCCATCAGCGCCCAGTGGGCGTTCGGAAGGTGGGGAATACAGGATGTGCTTCGGGGGATGGCAAGTCCTAATTTACAAGTTTCCGGAGTTGCGGTGGAACTCGTCCGCAGCTAGGTTTTTGTCTCTTAATTAGAGCAACCGAGCGCGCCGTTTGCGCGTATATGTCTTTCAGAACGAGTCCGTTCGCTCCAAATCCGCGAGCGGCTCGAAATTGGATCAAAATTTAAAAACGTGGGATGTTTCCTCCGATCCGCTGAGGGACAGTGGTCAGGGACGTTAAGTTCCTGTAAAGGAGGGTGTAATAAAAATTGGAAGAAAGGGAAAAAATGGGAACAATTGCTGGTCAAGAACGTCCCAAAGCGACAACTGCTATGTCAACTAAAGCTCAAGAAGTCGCCTTAGACAAAGCGCTGGTAGCGCGTTTCAAGGCCGGAGACGAATCGGCCTTCGAAGAAATGGTTTCTCGATACTGGGATCGCATTTATGCGATGGTTCACAAGCTCCTGCGTAATACCCAAGACGCGGAAGAGGTTACCCAAGACGCGTTTATCCGAGCCCATCGCGGTTTGGAGAACTTTCGCGGGGACTCGAGCTTTTCGACCTGGCTCTACCAGATCGCGACGAATCTCGCCCGCAACCGCTACTGGTACTGGTGGCGCCGCAAGCGGGACAAATCGATCTCCTTCGATCAGCCGATCGCTTCGGAGTCGTCCACGACTCTGGCGGAGGTTTTTCCTGCGGACGTGGAGTCGCCGGAGGACATCGCTATCACGAACGAGTTCAAGGATCGGGTGGCCGCTGCCATGAAGCTTCTCAACGAGAAGCATCGTGAAGCCTTGGTCATGCGAAATGTCAAGAATCTCACCTACGAAGAAATTGCGGATCGCTTGCAAATCAGCATCGGAACCGTCAAAAGCAGAATCGCCCGTGCTCGCGAAAGCCTTCGCGAGAAGATGGGACACGAACTTTTATGAACAAGCAGAGCTTCATCGAGCGCCTGAACCTTCACCTGGACGAGGAGTTGTCTCCCGAGGAGTCCGAGGAGCTTCTAGCGGAAATTCGCGTTAACCCAGAGTACCACCGGATCTACATCCAGTACTGTCAGCTTTTCAACGCGTGTTCCCAGCTCGGCGACAAGTTTTCGGAGCCCAAGCCGGTCGGCCAGTGGCGCCAGAGGGTTTACGCTTATGGAGGCATGGCGGCAGCGGTGGCTTTGCTGTTGCTGGCGGCCCGCAACCTTTCTCCGATGCTCGAGGGCTTGGACGGCGAGTTGGCAATGGCTGCGCCGACTTCCCATAGCGTGAACTCCGATTTTTCGGAGCCGCTGCGGGTGATGGACGTGAACGACTTGAACGGCCGCACCGTTCTGTTGGGGGATAACCTCGTTCCGGTTTCCTTCGATTTGGACAGCGCCTTCGACCAAGGCGGCAAGCCTCACAACTTCGGCAGCGAAGCGGACGTGAAGTTCGCGAGTTTCACGGTAGTGCAGGACAAGCAGATCGAGGATGTCTGGAGGAAGCGATCCTTCACCTTCGGCGACGCGGTCGAGACCTCTACTTTCGCTCACGAGGAGTTGAGCTTGAAGGACGCTGCGGACGCGAGCTTCACGGTTCAATCGGTGGGCTCGGCTTTCGACAGCGAAGGCGAAAACGTTCGCTACGATTTCGGGAAAGCCGCGGCTACGAAGGCAGTTTCCAAGCCGTAGGTTGTATCCAATCATTTAAGACAGCAGCTATCCACTGTTGCCGTTAAGACGCAGGCTGAGACGCCTGCGTTTTTTTTTGCGCCTACTGCGCGGCGAGAGAACGCCTTATCCGAGGGCGGCTTTGATGAGAGCTTCGGTTGAGGCGTTGGGGCCGAGGGCGTCGACGGCTTTGCCGACGGCCTTGGTGGCGTCGCTCTGCTTGTAGCCAAGGGCGAGCAGGGCGAGGACCGCGTCGTCGGTGTGGTTGACGCCGGCCTTGGCGGCTGCGTTGGCGTCGGTGACCATGCCTTGCAGGGCAGGAGAGCTCGAAGCGTGGGCGAAGGAGCTAAGCTTGTCCTTGAGTTCGATGATGACGCGCTCGGCGGTTTTCTTGCCGATGCCGGGTGTCTTGGCCAGCAGCACGGCGTCTTCGTTGCCGATGGCGGAGAGGAGCGAGGGCAGTTCCAGCTTGCTCATCATGCTGATGCCGACCTTCGGGCCGACGCCCGAAACCTTTTCGATGAGGAGCTGGAAGAAGTTTCGCTCGTCTTCGCTGGCGAATCCATAGAGGGCTTGGGAGTCCTCGCGGTAGACCGCGTGGGTATGCAGCCTAACCTTTTCCCCGTTAGGGGGCAGCTTGGCTGCGGTGGAAACGGGAATGTTTACCAAGTAGCCGAGCCCTCCCGCGTTGATGATGGCGGTAAGGGGCGTAGCTCGCTCCAGTATTCCCTCTATGGATACGATCATAGGCGTGCGTTAAGCGAGGCCGAGGACTTCGCGTATGCCGTAGATGCCGGGCTTCTTTCCCACGGACCAGGCTGCGGCCCGTACAGCTCCGCGAGCGAAGATGGCTCGGCTGGAGGCTTTATGGGTGAGCTCAACGCGCTCGCCGACGTCGGAAAAGATTACGGTGTGGTCGCCTACCACGTCGCCGCCGCGCAGGGAGTGCATGCCGACTTCGCGCTGGGTGCGCTCGCCGGTGATGCCTTCGCGTCCATGGCGCAGGTCGTCGTGGTTGAGCCCGCGCGGCTCCAGTACGGAGTCGGCTAGCATGAGAGCGGTACCGCTGGGTGCGTCCTTCTTGAGGCGGTGATGCATTTCCACGATCTCGGCGTTGTAGTCGAGGGGGAGGATGTCGGCCGCCTTTTCTACGAGGTAGCAAAGCAGGTTGACGCCGATGGAGAAGTTGCCGGCCCAAACGGTTGCCGTCTTGGCGGCGATTTCGAGGAGCTTGGCGCGTTCTTCCTGGCTGTGGCCGGTGGTGCCGCAGACGACTGGCTTGCCGAGTTCGGCTGCCAAGCTGAAAACGGATTCCGTGACGGTGTGGTAGGAAAAGTCGATGACCGCGTCGGCGGCTTCCATGCCGGCGCGCAGGTCGTCGCCTTGATCGACTTTAGCGACGACGGTGTGTCCGGCTTCTTCGGTCGCTTCAGCGATAGCTTGGCCCATGCGCCCCTTGGCGCCAACGATGCAAATCTTGAGTGACATGGTGTGTTCCTACGCTTGAGCGGTCAGTTCTGCCTGCAAGGCATCGAAGATTGAGAGGACGAGCTCCTTGTTTTCGGGCTGCAGCTCACAGAGCGGCAGGCGTACGCGCCCTGTTTCGAAGAGGCCGGCCTTCACCATGCATGCCTTTACGGGCACGGGATTGGGTTCGATGAAGAGGTTCTTGAAAAGCGGATTCAGCTTTTGGTGCCAGGCGCTTGCGGTCTTGAGGTCGCCGGCGAGGGAAGCCCTGACGAGAGCCACGACTTCTGCGGGGATCACGTTGGAGGCGACCGAGATCACGCCTTCGGCTCCGGCGCTGATGAAGGGCAAGGTGAGGCTGTCGTCGCCGCTGAGGACCACGAGGTCGTCGCCCATGGCCTTCTTCAAGTCGTCCACGCGCTCGACGCTGCCGCCGGCTTCCTTGATGTGGTTGACGTGTGGATACTTGGAGAGGAGGCGTTCGACGGTTGCCACGTCGATCTGGATGCCGCAGCGGCCGGGGATCGAGTAGAGCACGATCGGACGGTCGGTGGCTTCGGCGATGGCGGAGAAATGGCGGAAGAGTCCCTCTTGGCTCGGCTTGTTGTAGTAGGGCGCTACGTGCAGGAAGCCGGAGGCTCCGGCTTCGTGGGCGAACTTTGTGAGGGAAACGGCTTCGCGGGTAGCGTTCGAGCCGGCGCCTGCGATCACAGGTACGCGTCCGGCTGCGGTTTGGATGGTGAGCTCGACGACGCGCTGGTGCTCGTCGTGGCTCAGGGTTGGGCACTCGCCGGTGGTTCCCACGGGTACGAGCGCGTCGATTCCAGCCTGGATTTGGGCTTCGACCAATTTTTTCAGATCGGCCTCGGCTAAAGACCCGTCTCCGAGGAAAGGGGTCGCTAGTGCGGTCATTGATCCGGTATACTTTTGTGCGCTCATAATTCGAAAGTGAAGGATTCGAGTTCCAAGCCGATTTATAAGGGCGGTCAACCCTATACCTGTGGCGAGGCCCTTTTCTCCAACGCAATTCCCACTTTCGAAAAATGGCATCTGAAATCTTCGACGAACTTCTCTATCTTGCTGTGGACAACGGCGCTTCCGACATCGTGGTCAAGAGCGACAAGCCCGGATATCTCCGCTTGCACGGCAACCTCGAGCCGGTGGAAATGCCGCCGATCGACGGCGAAACAGTGTTGGCTTTCGTGGACGACAACGTGCCGAGCAACTACAAGGAGAATTGGGAGATGGAGGGGCAGGTCGACTTCGCCTACTTCCTGGAGCGGGCGGGACGTTTCCGCGTGAATGCGTTCCTGCAGCGCGGCACCGTGAGCATCGTCTTCCGCCACATTAAGAGCAAGATTCCGAATTTCGAGGATCTTGCTCTGGATCAAGACGTTCTGTTGAACCTTGCCCAGAAGAAGGACGGTATCGTCTTCGTTTGCGGGGCCACCGGCTCCGGCAAGTCTACGACCTTGGCCTGCCTCTTGAACTGGATCAACCACAACATGGACAAGCATGTGGTGACGCTGGAGGACCCGATCGAGTTTAACTTCATCGATTCGAAGTCCGTCTTCCAGCAGCGCGAGGTGGGGATCGACGCTCCGAGTTTCCAGAAGGCCCTGAAGGCGGTTTTGCGTCAGAATCCGGACATGATCTTGATCGGGGAAATGCGCGACAAGGAGACCTTCGAGACGGCCCTGGCGGCGGCGGAAACGGGTCACCTCGTTTTCACGACCTTGCACGCGGCCAGCGCCCAGCAGGCGATCACGCGGCTTTTCGAGTATTTCCCGGCGGAGCAGCACCAGCTGGTGCAGCGTAAGTTGTCCGAAACCTTACGTGGTATCATCGTGCAAAAGCTTTTGCCGAACCTGGAAGGGGATGGTCGCGTGCCGGCTCAGGAGATTTTGATCGGCGACTCGGTGGTGCGCACGACGATCCGGGAAGGTCGTTTCGACAAGGTGGGAACCTTGCTGGACGTATCGGCGGACAGCGGTTCGCGCTCCTTCAACAAGGAGCTCTCCCGCCTGATCAAGGAAGGTAAGATCAGCAAGAAGACCGGCATGAAGAATTCGCCGAACCCGCAGGCTCTGGATATGAACCTGAAGGGGATCTACTTGAGCGATTCGAACCGGATCCTGGGGAACTAGATTCCCCTTCGCTACGCGGGCGCTAGAGCTCGAAGGCGGAGCGGACTTCCTTGAGGAAGGCGGCTTCCTTGGTGTCGGTGCCGTCCGACTTGAGCACGTTGTCGAGGGCATCGATGGCGGTGACCTTCTTTTCGTCGAGGCGTTCGGCGATGCTGGCGAGGTATTCGGCCTTTAGGGTGGCGTTGCCTTTGGCGTCGCGAGCGCGGTTGATGGCGGACTCGACGTAGAGCACGGAGGAGTCGGGGCCGCCCCAATTCGCGTTCTTGAGCTCGTCTTCCACCTTTTTCTCTTCGACGAGGGAAATGTGGTTATCGACGTAGATCGAAAGGTAGAGCAAGTCGACGAGCGCCTCTTGCTGGCTTTGGCTCCAAGTGGAGGTTTCTTCTGGTTTTGCGGGGAAGAGAAAGGAGAATAGGGACATGGTTGGGCAGTGTGCTTATCGTTGTTGACTAAGCAATACCCGAAGTCGGCGGTCCGCGTTACGCTTGTTTTTGCTCGTACTCGCGGCGCTTGAGGATGGCGTTCCAGATGAACTCGGACTTTTGGGCGGCGATGGCGGTTGCGTCGACCACGGCTTGCTTTCGCTGGGCGAGGTTTTCGTCGGCGATGGTGGCGAGGTCGTCCAGATTGTAGAGGAAGATGTTGTCGAAGTCTTCGCAGCATTGCTCGATATTGCGGGGGAGGCCGAGGTCGATGAGGAAGAGGGGGCGGCCCTTGCGTCGGGCGAAGCAGTTTTTGACGATCTTGCGAGTGATGACGGCTTCTTCCGCGCCGACGGAGGCAATGACGATGTCATACTCCGGCAAATACGTTTCCAGGTCTTGCAAGAGTCGCGGGGTGCCTCCCCATTCCTGGGCGACTGCTTCGGCTCGGGCTTGGCTGCGGCTGGCGATGCCGAAGGTCTTGGCTCCGCGGCTGCGCAGGGCCTTGACGGTCTTTTCTCCGATCTCGCCGGTCCCGAGGGAAAGGGCGGCGGCGGAGTTGAGTTCGCCGAAGATCTTGCCCGCGAGGTCGACCGCGACGTTGGCGATATTGATTTGCCCTTCGCCTACGCTGGTCGAATTGCGGATCAGCTTGGCCGCCTGGAAGCCTTTTTGGAATACGCGGTTGATGGTTTTACCTGCGTATCCGTTGTCTTGGGACACGGCGTAGGCCGCTTTGACTTGGCCGAAGATTTCCGCTTCTCCGGTGATCTGAGAGCGGAGGCCGGCGGAGACTTCGATGAGGTGCTGCACGGCCTCGCGTCCGGAGCGCAGGTGAAGGTGTTGCTCGAGTTCGGCGATTTCGACTCCGTAGGACTTGGCGAGCTCTTGCAGGACGAAGCGTTCGCTGGCCTCGCTGGCGCATTCGGTGTAGAGCTCGAAGCGGTTGCAGGTGTTGAGGATCAGCGACTCGGAGATCTGCGGGTTCGCGTGGAGCTGGGCGTAGAGGGCCTCGACTTTTGCGTCGTCCAGCGAATAGCGCTCGCGCACCTCGAGGGGGGCGATTTCGTGGTTGATGCTGATGACTGTAAAGGAGTCGTGCTGACGGCTCATGAGACCTCTGCAGGCGGGGCTGGGGCTAGGTCAGCTTGCGGGCTGGTGGTTTTGGTGCTGCGGTTGACCGCGGCCAGCGAGAGCAGGGCGGCGAGGAATATTCCGATGCAGGCCCAAGCGAATTTCTTGGAGGAAAGGGCAAACTTTTGTCGTAGGGTTAGGGTCACGGCGTAGGCGATCCAGACGGCGATGGTGGCGGCTAGTTTTACCGCGAGCACGGAATCGAGGTCCTCGATGAAGTACTTGTATCCGATCGCCAAGGACACGGTGAGGATGGCGAAGCCCATGATGAGCAGGCGGCGGTTAATGTGGACGAGCTCGACGATGGAGGGAAGGAAGGGAAAAAGGCCGCCGACGACCTTCTTGGTTTTGAGGCTGCGGCTCTGCAGCAGGTACATGGCGGAGGTCAGGGTGAGGACGCCGAATACGCCGTAGCTGAAGAGGGCGAGGGCCGCGTGGGTTTCGATCCAAGGGGAATCGCCGAAGATGGGCTCCCGGCTAGGGTTGTCCCAGTGGGAGAAGACCAGCGAGAGGATGGAGAAGACGCAGGCGAAGCCGGAGGTGAAGACGCCGAGGAGGCTGACGCGGAAGGCGGGTCCGACGAAGATGTAGATGGCGATGGCGGACCAGACCATGAACTGGACCAGTTCGAACTGGTTGGAGAGGGGGCAACCTCCGTATTGGAGTCCGCGGGCGTAGAGGCCGATGGTTTGCAGGATCCAGCCGAAGGTGACAAGTCCGAGGATGTAGGGCCGCCCGGTTTTGCGGCGGAGCTTGAGGGCGGAGTAGCTGCCGAGAACGAAGGTCGACGCGAAAACGACGGTTGCGACCCAGATCCATTGCTTATCGGCGAGGCCGAATAGGATGTTGTTCATAGTTTCGGTGGAAGGTGTTTGGCGGCGGAGGGTCGATCTTCGGAGAGCGAATCAGGAGGTCAAGCGGTTCCCGCTCGCGGCCGGTTCAGGTGGCGTCCGGTATGGTGAGGTCGAAAGGCGGTATGAGGCAGTGGATCTTGTGGCCGTACTCGTCCTGGCCATGGAAGCTGCCGCGGGCGGTGGCGTTGCAGGAGCCGATGTGGAAGCTGTTGTAGGAGAAGTGTTCGCCCGGCACGAGCTCCGGTTCTTCGCCAACGATCTTGTCGCCTTCGACCACGAGGGTTTCACCCAGCTCGTCGTGGATGATCCACTTGCGTCCGAGCAGGGTGACGGTGCGGTCGGAGTTGTTTTCGATGGTGATGAAGTAGATGAAGACGTGCGGCGTTTCCGGCGGCACGTTGGGGCCGCCGTATTGGTAGCGGAGGTCGTCGAGGCGTACGACGAGGCCGTCGAGTTCTTCGGAGGGGCTGCTTTGCATGGGTCAGCCTCCGGCTACGATCTTAACGATTTCGAGGGTGTCGCCGTCTTCGAGGACCACGTCGGCGGTTTCGCTGGGAGAGAGGGCTTGTTTGTTTCGCTCCACGATGACGAGGCCGACCGTGAGGTTGATGGATTCGAGGAAGGCGGGCAGCGGGGTGCCGGGCTCGAGGTCGAATTTTTTTCCGTTGGCGGTGATGGTCATGGGAAGGATGTAGCGAAAGGTTTTGCGGGCGCGGGATCTAGGCTTGGATGAGCGATTGGTCGAAGTCTTTCCAGACGGGTTCGTAGCCGAGTCGCGCGAGCACGGCGGCGACTTCCTTTGGGGAACGTTCGTCGGCGATGTGGAATTGCTCGCCCTCTTGCTTGCGGGTTTGCTGGAAGGTGGACTCGTCGAAGCTGCTGTAGCCGCCCGGCTCGGTGGAGGATCCGGCGGACATGGTGGTGATGCCGATGGGGGCGAGGCCGTCGCGCAAGGTTGCGGGTTCGCGGGTGGAGAGGGTGATGCCGACGTGCGGCAGGAAGATGCGCAGGGCGGTGATGAGCTGCACGAAGTGGTGGTCCTTGAGGAACTCGACCTGCTCGAACTCGCCTTTTGCCGGGCGCATGCGGGGCATGGATACGTTTAGCTGGGCCTTCCAGCAAACTTGGAGCAGGTGCTCCGCGTGGGAGGCGAGGGCGAGGGCTTCCTTGTGCCAGTCGTGCAAGCCGAAGAGGGCTCCGATGCCGAGGCGGCGGAAGCCGGCGTCGTAGGCGCGTTCGGGCGTGTCCATGCGCCAGTGGAAGTGCTTTTTAGGTCCGGCGGTGTGGAGGGCTCGGTAGGTTTCCTCGTCGTAGGTTTCCTGATACACGAGCAGGGCTTCGCATCCGGCGGCGACGAGAGGCTGGTAGCGTTCGGACTCCAGTGGGCCGAGCTCGAGAGCGATGCTCGGGAAGAACTTGGAAAGGCGACGGACGCATTCCTCTACGTATCCGTTGGATACATACTTGGGGTGTTCGCCGGCGACGAGGAGGATGGAGCGGAAGCCTTGCTTGTGCAGGATGCGTGCTTCGGCTTCCATGGTGTCGAGGTCGAGGGTGATGCGTGGGATGTCGTTGTGGCGGGAGAAGCCGCAGTACTTGCAGACGTTGACGCACTCGTTGGAGAGGTAGAGCGGTGCGAACATGCGCATGGTTTTGCCGAAGTGCTTTTGGGTGATCTGCTGCGAAAGGCGGCAAAGGGGCTCGAGGTAGGCTTCGGCGGCGGGCGAGAGCAGGGCGGCGAAGTCGTTGAGGGTACGGGCTCGGCCTTGGGCGAGGATGCGTTCGACGGTCTGGCTAGAAGCGGTAGCGGCGACGTCGAGCGGGCGGTCGAGATCAAGCGTTTGGAACTTTTGCGAAAAGGTTGGCATGGCGGCAGTTTGCGGCTGGAGGCCGCTTCCCACTCAGTGGGCTTAGGCGTTACGCGTTCAGGAAAGTTGTGAGCGGACTGGAGGCCTGGGCCTTGCTGGAGATGGCTCCGAGACCGATCTCGTATGCTTCGCGGCCGGCTTCGGTGGCTTTGGCGAAAGCCCGGGCCATGGCGGCGGGATCGGGGGCGATGGCGATGGCGGTATTGACCAGTACGGCGTCGGCTCCCATTTCCATGGCGGCGGCGGCGTGGGAAGGGGCGCCGATGCCGGCGTCGACCACGACGGGGACGCGGGCTTGTTCGATGATGATTTCGATTTGGGCGCGGGTTTCGATGCCGCGGTTGGAGCCGATGGGGGCGCCGAGGGGCATGACCGTGGCGCAGCCAACGTCTTGCAGGCGGAGGGCGAGAACAGGGTCGGCGTTGATGTAAGGCAGGACGGTGAAGCCTTCCTTGACGAGGATTTCGGCGGCCGCGAGGGTTTCGATGGGATCTGGCAGGAGGTAGTTGGGGTCGGGATGGATCTCCAGCTTGACCCATTTGGGGAGTCCGGCGGCGGCGGCCAGGCGGGCGATGCGCACGGCTTCTTCGGCGTTCATGGCGCCGGAGGTGTTGGGGAGGATGAGGTAGCGGTCGGACTCGAGGTAGTCGAGAATGTTGGCGAAGGGGTCGGAGTCGCCGGAAAGGTTGGCTCGCTTGAGGGCGACGGTGACGAGCTGGGAGCCGGATGCGGCTGCTGCGTCGCGCATGGCTACGTTGCTGCTGAATTTGCCGGTGCCGACAAATAGGCGAGAGCTAAACTCGCGATCTCCGATTTTCAGTGGCTGTGTGTTTTGCTGCGTCATGCTTGGGAAGCGGGGAATTTCAGCGTGGCGCGGCGGGAGATCAATAGGAAAAGGGAATTTGGGAGGGGAGACTTTAGCGCGGGGCGGGCGTGGCCGGCGCGGGACGGCAGAGGAGAGTTTTATTAATCGCCGGCTTGAATGGAATGCATGGAGCGGAAGGTTTTGGCTTGAGGGGGCGGATGGGGGTCGCGAGATAGGGGGCATGGCGAAACGCGCGTTGCTCGTAGTAAAGGATGTATCAGGTGTGGTGGCTTTGGCAGAGAGGCTTGTGGCGGAGTTTGGCTTCGAGCTATTGGCGAATGCGATCGCGGGGGAGGCCTTGCAGGGAAAGGGGATCGCTTTCGAGGCGCTGGAAGACGGCGCGGCGGCGGATTTGCTCTCGGACCGGGAGCAGGGCGTTTCCTTGGTGGTGGCCAACTTCGTGGACGTGGAGTCGGCGGGCCGTTCCTTCATGTCGTGGAAGTCGGCCTTGTCGGCTTTCGACAGGGGAATCGTGGATACGATCCGCGCTGCGGCCTGGGCGGTGGAGCGGGTTGCGGTTTTGGGAAACCCGAGCGACTACGACGCAGCCTTGGAGGAGTTGCGGGCGAACGGCGGAAAGCTGCGGCAAGCGTTTCGCATGCAGCGGGCTACGGCGGCGCTGCGGGCGGCGAGCGAGTTCGATTTCGCGGTGGCGCAATACTTGGAGGTGCAGGGGGCGGACGCTCCGGATATGGGGGCATTGAGCGGCTATTCCAAGGCGATGCGCTTTGCGTGGCCTCGTGCCCAATTGCTGGATACGGGTGAAAACGGACATCAGTTGGCGGCGCTTTACGGTAGCTTTTTCGAGCATTTCAAGCAGGTGGCTGGGGGGAAGCTGAGCTATGCCGCGGTTTTGACGGTGTCGCGAGCGGCCTATTTGATCGGCGAATTCGAAAAGCCGGCGGTCGCGTTGCTGCGCAACGGCAAGATCGTGGCGGCTTGTTTGGGCGAAGAGCTGGGCGACTGTTTGGCCCAGGCGCTGGAACACGAAGACCTGGAGGGATCGTGGCTGGTGGTGAACGGGAGCGTGGGCGTCGAGAATTTGCGGCGGGCGGCGCGCGGAGGGGTGGCTGGCGTTTTGGCTCCGGACTATTCTGAGGCGGAGTTGGCTGTCTTCGAGGACGACTCTGCAGTGACGGCCTTGGCTTCCCTTTCCGGGATGGGCTACGAGGCTCTGCAGGAAGTCCGCAGCGTGGTCGGGGGCGTTCTGGTGCAGGACAAGGATCGGGTGGCGGTCAATCCGATGGAGTGGACGGTGCTGAGCTTGGCCCAACCGCTGGTGGAAGATTGGGAGTCGCTGATGTTTGGGGCGAAGGTGGTGCGGCACGCCGACTCGGCGGCTTTGGCTATCGTCTCGGGCGAGCGGCTGATTTCCTTGGAGGCGGGGCGTTACGCGCCGAAGATCGCTTGGAATGCGGTGGAGGAAAGCGGTATTGGCTTGGCGAATACGGTGGCGGTTTTCGATGTTCCCGAAGTGGAGCCGGAGTGTTTGAGCCGTATGAAGCGGCATGGCGTGCGAGCGGCGCTGCTGCCGCTCGGCGGGAACGAGCAGGCCTTGCGTGAAGCGGCCAACGAATGCGGGCTGGTCCTGCTCGGGATGAGCAAGGGGATGAGGCGGCTCTAGGAACGAGTGTGGCGCTCCAGATTACGTTTTTTTGAAAACAATGACTGCTTTGTAATTATTTTGAGGGGAATGGCTTAATCTTAGTGGCCGATAGTTGGGACGAACTCAGGTAATACAAGACTCCCACTAAGCTATGGACGCAATTACAGCATTCTCTTCCGGCGGGCAAATGCCCCGACCGCAAGGTGTTTCATTAACAGACGAACAAAAGTCTCAAGCCATGGAGATTGTCTCTCGGTATGATCCGGAGACGATGACAGCGGAAAGCCGGGAGGAGATGCGCAGCGAACTGCAGGAGGCAGGTATCGGCCGGGGGAAGGATTTGGGAGATATCATGGTCGATCAAGGTTTCGAGGTGAAGCGGCCGTCGGGCAAAGGGCCTGGAGGGCCTCCTCCTCCGCAGGGCGGAAGCGAAGAGGACGAGGAAATCGCTGCCTTTGTCGAGAAATACGAATCTGGCGAGCTCAGCTCGGAAGACATCGCTGCGCTGATGGAGTTGCTGCGGGATCGTGGCGAATCGGGATCGGGCGTCCTGATGGACGAACAGGCGTAGTCGTCTGTATTTGCGCGGTCTGGGGCTGCCGTCGCTCTAGGATGTTACGGCAGCGGTTACGAGCACGGTTATGGTGATGAGGGCTACTTGAATCGCTTCGATCACTTCGCGCGTGGCGCGACCTAGGGCTTCGCCTTCGGCGATCTGCTTGATGCGGTCGCGTTGCAGCTTGAGGCGCTTGCGACCGAATAGGGGTACGAGCAGCTGACCGGCGTGGGCGAAGGAAACGAGCAGGGCGTCGCGGCTGTCCAGATCCTTGCTGGGAGCGAAGATGGCTTTCTCGAGGCGGGCGATGATTTGACGTTCCGGCTCGCCGTTGAGTTCGGGATAGGTGGTGCGGTTGAAGACCAGCAAGAACCTTCCCTCCTCCTTTCGGAGGATGCCGCGATCGCAAAGGCTTTGGGCGGCCTTGTGGTGGATCTTTTTGATGGAGGCGAAGCGTTGGACCCAGGTCTGCAGGCGGGCGCGGCGTTTTGCGTTCGCGAGCTTCGCGATGCATTCGTCGAGAAGGGGATCGCCGGTCGACCGGGCGTCGAGGAGTTCGACCCACTTTTTCTTGTCGGTAGAGAGGGCGATCCTGTTTTTGAGGGCGAGCTCGGCAGCGAGCGCCCCGGCGAGAACCTGAGCGAGGAATTCGATGGAAACGGTGCCTTTGTCGTCGCGGAGGGCAAGGAGGGTGATTTCTTGGTAGAGGCGCAGCATGGCTGGAGAAAGGGTGAAGCGTGAATTGGGCGGTATCGTAGCGCAGGCGTGTTACGCGAATGTTACCCGTTCGAGGCAGTGCGGGTTGCGGGTTTTTGTTCGGGGAATTGAGGGAGCTTGAGCTTGCGGGTTGCTATTGGAAAGGGAATCTCTTGAGTTTGCGGCATGTTTGACGCGATTGAAAAACTGAAGGAATACATTGGATATCAGAGCGTTTCTGCGGATTCGGCCTACAAGGAAGGCATGGGGCAGACGCGTGATTTCGTGGCCAAGATGCTTGGCGACTTGGGACTCAGTGTTGAGATCGTGAATACCAAGAAGCATCCGATCGTGATGGCGCGTCGCACGGGCGATCCGTCGTGGCCCCATGTGGTCATTTACGGGCACTACGACGTGCAGCCGGTGGATCCGATCGAGCTCTGGGAGACGAAGCCCTTCGAGGCGACGATCAAGGGGGATCGCATCTATGGGCGCGGCGCGGCGGACAACAAGGGGCCGCAGATGGCCCACATCGCGGCGGTAGCGGAGCTGCTGGAGGAGAATCCGGACTTGCCGCTGAGGATTACCTTTTTGATCGAAGGCGAGGAGGAGGTCGGCAGTCCGAGCTTGTTGCCGTTGCTGGAGGAGCGGAAGGAGGAGCTGAGCGAAGCGGATTTCGTTTTGCTCTCCGACACTTTGAGCCCGAGCGCCGATCAGATCGCGGTGACGGTGGGCTTGCGCGGGATCGTGGACATGGAGGTCGAGCTGGTGGGGCCGAAGTCGGACCTGCACTCGGGCTTGCATGGCGGGGCGGTGTACAATCCCTTGCAGGCGATGGCGGAGATTTGCGCCTCGTTGCATACGCCGGACAATCGCGTGAACGTGCCTGGCTTCTACGATGACGTGACGGAGGTCGAAGCGTGGGAGCGCGAGGAATTGAAGGAATTGGGCGCGGACATGGACGCCTACGCCGCGAGCGTGGGAGTCGAGGCGCTGCATCCGATCGCTGGATACACGCCTTTCGAGGCGATTCGCTATATGCCGACGCTGGAGTTCAATGGACTTTGGGGCGGATACACGGGCGAAGGCAGCAAGACCATCGTGCCGTCCAAGGCTTCGGTGAAGATCACCTGTCGTCTGGTGGGGAACATGAAACCGGACGTGGTAGGCAAGCAGGTGGCGGACGCGATTTTGTCGCGCGTGCCGAAGGGCCTGAAGGCGAAGGTAAAGATGGGGCACAAGGGGGCACCGTATTTGGTGGTGCCGCCGGATCGTCCCAATACGCCAGCCGGGCAAAGCGAGGTTCTGGCGAAGGCTTATCGCGCCACGGAGTCGGCGGTAACGGAGGTTTTCGGGAAGAAGCCGCTGTTTCTGCGCGAGGGCGGTAGTATTCCGATCATCGCGGACGTAAAGCGGGTCACCGGCTTGGATTCGGTGATGATCGGCTTGTTCCTGCCTGAGGACAACCTGCATGCTCCGAACGAGAGCATGTCCCTGGAAGTATTGAGGAAGGGGATACGGGTATCGAAGCGAGTGCTGAAGGAAGTCGCGGACGTTTGACGGCTTCGCAGGATCGCTAGCCGCGACGAGTTTACGAAAAAGCCGCGATCCTTTTCGGGGACGCGGCTCTTTTGCTTAAAGAGGTTGTCGATATTATTGCTCGGCGAGCCAGCGTTCCGCTTCGATGGCGGCCTGGCAGCCCATGCCTGCGGCGGTGATCGCCTGGCGGTAGACGTGGTCGGCGCAGTCGCCGGAAACGTAGACGCCGGGAATGTTGGTCTGCACTTGGCTGCCCAGCTTGGGCTTGAAGTAGCCTTCGTCGTCGGTTTCGAGCTCCTTGGCGAAGGGGCCGGTATTGGGAATGTGTCCGATGGCGATGAAGATCCCCTTGGCGTCGATGGAGCTGCTTTCGCCGCTCTTGCGGTTGGTGACCTTGACGGCGGTGGCGAAACCTTGTTCGTCGGCTACGACTTCGTCGACGACCGTATCCCATACCATCTCGATCTTCTCGTGGGCGAGGGTGCGTTCGGCCATGAGCTTGGAGGCGCGAAGCTCGTCGCGGCGGTGGATGAGGTAGACCTTGGAGGCGAAGCGGGTGAGGAAGAGGGCTTCCTCGCAGGCGGTGTCGCCGCCGCCGACTACGACCACGTCCATGTTGCGGTAGAAGGCGCCGTCGCAGGTGGCGCAGGTGGTGACTCCCTTGCCGCCGAACATTTCCTTTTCGCCGGGAACGCCGAGGAGGCGGGGCGAGGCTCCGGTCGAGATGATGACGGACTTGGCCTTGTACTCCTTGTCGCCCGCCTTGAGGGTGTAGGGCGACTGGGAGAAGTCGACGTCGTCGATGGTGGCCTGGCCGAAGCGGGTGCCGAAGCGCGTGGCTTGCTTGCGGAGGTTATCCATGAGCATGAACCCGTCGATGCCTTCGGGGAAGCCGGGGAAGTTTTCCACCTCGCTGGTTTGGGTGAGTTGGCCGCCCGGCAGGGTGCCTTCCAGAACCAGCGGGTTCAAGTTCGCTCGCGCGGTGTAGATGGCGGCGGTGAGACCCGAGCAACCAGTTCCGATGATGATGACGTTTTCTACTTCGGCAGACATGAGTAATTTTCTAGAAAGTGATGAACGAAGGGAGAGCGGAAAGTCATGCAGGAAAGCGATCGAATCGGCTTTGGCAATGGGAGAATTGGCGATGGCGTGGATAGATCGTAGCCTTAAGCTGTTCTAATGGAGCCTTTGCATGGCCGATACCTTAGACCTTTCGGCTTGAATCGCACCTTGGTTGTTTTGGGATTGCGATCGATAGCGGTCCTTGGCGGTTTGGTGGGCATGGCTGGAATCGTGGATTCGCATACGCATTTGCATAGTTTTGCCCTGAAGGGGGTCTTGGACGAGACTTTGGAGGCTGCCGCGGAGGCGGGGCTGGAGCGCTTGGTGACGGTGGGCACCGATACGGACGACTGGGATTTCTATGCGGACTTGGCGGAGAGGTATTCCCAAATCGACTACACGGTGGGGATCCATCCCTGCCATGTGGAAGCGGACTGGGAGGATGCTTTTTCGTTGATCGAACCGTTTTGGTCGCGAGCGGGGAAGCCGGTTGCCTTAGGGGAGATCGGCTTGGATCGCTTTCACTTGCCGCGCAACGACGAGGCTGCTGCGAAGGAGATCTTCGCGCTGCAGGTGGCGGCTTGCGAGGCGCAGCTGCAGCTGGCGAAGCAGTTGGACGCGCCGGTGGTGATTCACTCGCGCGGTGCGTTCGAGGAGTGCGTGGAGCTGATCGACGCGAGCGGGGTGGATTGGACCAAGGTGGTTTTCCATTGCTTTTCCGAGGGACCGGGCGAGATGAAGCAGCTGCTGGATCGCGGCGGCTTCGGGAGCTTTACCGGCGTGATCACGTTCAAGAACGCGGAGAGCGTGCGGGAGGCAGCCAAGCTGCAGGGGCTGGATCGTTTGATGATCGAGACGGACGCGCCTTACCTGGCGCCGATGCCGAAGCGGGGGAAGCCGAACGAACCGGCCTACCTGGCCTACACGGCGACGTATTGCGCGGAGCTGTTCGGCGTCTCGCCGGAGGAGTTTGCGGAAAAGACGACGGGTCGCGCCAAGGCATTCTACAGCTTAGGCTAATCGTGGCGAAAGGCTGCGCTGGGTGCCGGGGCTTCGTGACTATTCGAGTTGGAGGCCGCCGGTGTGGCATTCGGCGCAGGTGAAGCCGAGGTAGGAGCCGTCGGGGTGGTCGAATTCGGCGTCGGGGGAAGCGGCGAAAGTCATGTTGCCGGGTTCGCCTTGGGATATGACATCGTGGCAGGTGTGGCAGTTTTTAGCGGAGAGCGTCTTGCCCCCGTCGAAGGTGCTGTGCTTGTCGTCGTGGCAGCGGAAGCAGCCGAGGCTGTCCTTGTGTCCGATGTGGTCGGGGTAGGCCCGCCAATCGGCTTTCATTTCGGGAAAGATGTTTTTTGCGTAGAAGCCGTGCACGGCGGCGATGGTTTGCTCGATGAGGGGGGCGGGGCCTTTGAGTTCGTCTCGGAGCGTCTTGGTAATGGCGTCTTTAGCTTCTTCTCGGGTCTCGTAGGTGGGATCGAGGGCTCGGGCGATGATGTATTTGAGCTCTGGTATCTCGCGGGAGAGCTGGCCGTGGTGGAGGGCGCGCTCGACGAGGTCGTTGGGTTTCTTGAAACCGTGGGCGGGGCGGCTGTGGCAATCGACGCAGTCCATGGTTTGCACTGCGGAGGTGAGATCGAGGTTGGGCACGTCTTCGGCGTCTTCGTCGGGGGTAAAGGTGTATTCGGTCACGGAGCCTTGAGCGTCGGTGACTTTGATCCAGGGGATGACGTTTGGATTTTCTTGAGCGGTGGTGAACTCGATCTTGTTTTCGGCTTTGGCGTGCCAGTGGATTCCGTTGGTTTCGGCGGCGCTGGACTTTTCGGGACCGAGCTTGAGGCGAAGGGTGACGGAGAAGGGGGTGTTCTCGTCGTCGCTGAGGAAGTGGTGGTAGGTTTTGGCGACGTCTTTGAAGTCGGGGCCTTCTTCGTGGCACTTGTTGCAGCTTTCTTGAGTGGAGGGCAGGTAGTGCGGATCGGCCCTCAGGGGGGTTGGGTATTTGTCGAAGGCGAGGGAATAGACTTTGTAGATGCCGTGCCATTTGGCTTTGAAGGCTCCTTGGGTGCCTTCGCCGACGTGGCAGTCGACGCAATTGAGGTGGGAGTGGATGTCATCCGGGTAGGCTGCGAATTCCGGTTCCATGACGGAGTGGCAAAGCACGCCGCAGAATTGGTTGGAGCTGGTGTAGGTGTAGGTTTGGTAGCTGCCCATGCTGGTTGCGAACATGAACACCATGGCGGCTCCGATGAAGGCTCCGAAGATGCGACGGTCCTTGAGCTTGGATAGGTCGAAGCGGAGCGTGACGCCTTGGCTGCGACGCTTGCGCCAATGCCAGAGCCAGCCGACGAAGGTGAGCAGGGAGCCGAATCCGAAGAACAGGGGGGCGACGATGTAGCTGAGGATTCCGACGTAGGGATTGGAGCCTCCGGTGACGAGGTCGAAGCCGATGAGCAGCAGGAAGGCGAAGAAGCTCCCGGCGACGATGATGAGTCCACTGAGGCTCAGCCAATTGCGAAAGTGCAGGAGGAGTCCGGTTTCGCGGCGCGATTTTGGGTCGTCTTGCATATTCGCTTGTGGGGATTCTCCGTCTTGTTCTTATTTCCCCAGGGCGCGAATGTAGGCGAGCAGGGCGGTTATCTGTTCGTCCGTGTAATCTTCGGCATAGGCGTTCATGGTGAACTCGCCGTCCTCTTTGACGCCTTCCTTGATGGCTTTGACGATTTCTTCGTCGGTCATCTTAGCTTGGACTTCCGGTTTGCGGTAGTCTTTGAGGCGGAGCTTGC
Source organism: Pelagicoccus sp. SDUM812005 (assembly GCF_031127875.1). Taxonomy (GTDB): domain Bacteria; phylum Verrucomicrobiota; class Verrucomicrobiia; order Opitutales; family Opitutaceae; genus Pelagicoccus. The sequence goes on from NZ_JARXIA010000001.1 coordinate 569,356, forward strand.
GTCCCTTTTTGGTTAGGCCGCTACCGTCTTCGGCGTGGCATTTCTGGCAGTCTTTAACCCATGCGGCGGCGACATCGAAGTCCTCTGCGGCTAGGGCGCTTCCGACGAAGGTTGCTAGGGCGAGGAAGGAGATGGTTTTTGTATTCATAACTATGTTACTTCTTGATGCTAGAAGCGGTAGCGTAGGGAGCTATAGAGAACTTGGGCGTCGTAGTCGTTGTAGCCGCCGGCGGCTTTGTCCTCGCTGTCGTAGTAGGAGTAGCGAAGGGTGAGGCGGGCGTTGTCGGTGAGCTGCCGCGTGTAGGTGGCGCTAAATCCTATCTCGGTGAGATCTTCGCCATACGGTTGGGCCGAGTCGCTGTTATCGACGTAGTTGTCTACGGCATTGTAGAACAATGCGACGGAGGCGTTAGAGTTTTCGTCGATACCCCAGGATGCGGATAGGTTCCCGTTCCAGAAGTCGCCGTCGAGGACCGCGACTGTATCCGCTACGCCACCACCGATGGTGGATACGGGCGATTCGCGGGAGTCGTCCATGAAGACGCCGGAAGCCTGGATGTAGAATTTTTCGAAGGTTAGGGTGGCGGACTGGCTGAGAATGAGGGCCTTGCGGTCGTAGGCGTGGGCCCATTCGAGGCCGAGTCCCTGGGAATCGATGGTTGAGTCTTGATAGTCGATACGGGTGAGTCCGCTAAGGTTTTTGGCGGCTTTCCAGCGTACGGATAGGTTGATGTCGTCGGTCGTGAAGTCCTGCGCGGAGGTGAAGGCGGGGTACGCTCCGGGGTCGGGGTCTATGATATGGTTGAACTTGTTGTCTCGCTCTTTATGATAGACGTTAAGGAAGTAGCGGAGGTTGGCGTTCGGGTAGAATTTGGCGCTGGCGGAGATTTTCAACACGTCGCGCTCGTTGTTGGAGAGTCGTTCTAGCAGTTGACTGCCGGACTGGATATCGAACTCTTCCTCGAGTTGGTCGCCATCTCCGGAAGTGTAGAGAATTGCTCCACTGTAGATGGCGTTTTCTTGGCCGGTGTAGGTGAGCTCGGCGGATACTGCCGCATCTTTCCAGTCGCGTTCGGCGTCGAGGGCGATGTCGTGAGTCTCGAAGATTCTGGCAGATGTCGAAAATTCGGTATCGGTAAACTCACTGTCGATACCTGTATTCATTTCTTCGAGACGCAAGGCGTACACGGCTTTCCAGTTCTTGGCGGGGCGGGTCATCCAGTTTGCATTGAGGAGCCACTGGTCGATTTGGCTGTCGGCTAGCAGGTTGGTCCATCCGTGGTCGCGACGTTGGCCTTGGAAGTTGGCGTCGAAGGGTGCGTCAAATTCTCCACCGATGATGCGTCCACCGGTGACGTTGGCATCGATCTCGGTATAGGCGATGCCGGCGCTGAGGGTGTTCTTCTCGTCAAGCTCCGTGACGGAGGAGAATCTTGCGCTGAAGAGATCCGTATCGAAGGTTTCGCGGTGCGTGATGCGTCGGAAGGCGCCTTCGTCGGGGCGACGCGTGATTTTGCGAGCATTGTCGGTCTCGCTGGTCTCGCTGCGCAGGGAGAGCTTGGTTTTAGTATTTCCGTAGGTTTCTTTGGCCACGACTTCGAAGATGTCGCGTGATTCGTCGATCTCGGTAAAGGTGGGGACGATGTTTCGGGTCCCGAAGCCTCCGGTTAGTGTCGTATCGGCGAGGATGGTTGAGGACTTCAGTCCCTCGCGTTCGTGGCGAGTATAGCCGAACTCCAGATCGGGCAGGTTTTCGAGCTTCAGTCCGGCGGAAAGTTCGAAGGTGCTGCGGTCGATGGCGAGTTCGTCGTCGTAGATGTCGATCCAAGTATCGCCGCCGGGGAAGTAGAGGCCGCTGCCGTCGTAATAGACTCTAAACTCTTCATAGCGGAGCTTAAGGAAGCCGACATCCTCGTTGAGAAATTCCATGCCGAAGAGGTAGTCGTTGTTGTCGAACAGGGCTCTGCCTTCGACTGAGAATTCCGTGTAGTCTCCGATGTAGCCCTCGTACTGGAAGCGCTCGATGCCTCCGTAAGCGTGTTTCTTGATAGGATGGCGGGCGAGGTAGGCGGCTTCGTTTCCGTTGTGTGAAGCGTGGCCGAGGGTAATGTCAACGAAGTTGCCGGAGTCGGGAAGGCGATCCTGGGCCAGCGATCGCGTGGGGAGTCCGAGAACGGAGAGGGCGGCTCCCAGGGCAGCGAGCGGGATGGCTCGCGAAGAAATGGTCGATGCTGCGTATTTCATGTTTCGCTCCTTGTATTCATAGCGTTAATACCTGAGAGATGAATTCACGTGTGAACCGTGAACGGACTCGTGGCAGCCAGCGGTCCAGCAGGTCCCGCGGCTTACGAAGGAAGCGTGGTTTCGGCCTCCGATGAGGATGACGTCAGGAGCGGTTTGCTGCTGGAAGTGGCACTGGAGGCAAAGCATTTGGTTGCTGGTCTTGAGCATCTTTTCGCTGGGCGAACCGTGTGGGGTGTGGCAGACCGTGCAGCCGTCGCGGGTGGCTTCGTGCTCGAAGACGAAGGGGCCTGCTTGGGCCTGGTGGCATTCGACGCAGGTTTCTCCTGCTCTCATGCTGGCTACGCCGCCTCCCTTAATCGCGCTGCCAAAATGGGGATCGTGGCAGTCGTTGCAGGTGACCTGGTCGCCGATGGGGTGGGCGTGGGCGAGCGCGAATGACCCTTTTACGTTGAGGTGGCACTGGTAGCACGTTTCCGGATCGGCTTGAGGGTTGTGGATGGTTCCGATTTCCCCGCCGCTTTCGTTGTGGATGCTGCCCGGCCCGTGGCAGGCTTCGCAGCCCATATTGATGGAATGGTTCCCGTCGCCGAGTAGCTTTGCGTGGGTGGATGCGTCAAACCCGTCGACGATCTCCTCGTGGCACTCCTCGCAGCTTTGCACCCCCATGAAGGATGCCCCTGGGATTTGCGGAGGGCTGAAGTAGGCTTGGTAGTTGATGCTGCAGGCAGCTAAGATCGCCATCACGGCGATGCTGCCAACAAGCGCGACTCTACTCCTGCGCGAGCCGCCTGAACGTGAGGTGGGGGAATCGTTCATAGCGAGAGGTATTGGGGTGAATTTTTATGGGGTGCCTAAACATTAGGGGACTTGATTCGAACGAGTTACGAAACGGACGAAAGTAATAACTTACAAAAGTGTCTTAATTTAGCGCCAAACGCCCGCACTTACAATGGGTGGGGAATGTTTCTGGGCGTTTTTACACCAAAAAGCCGCGCCTTCTGAACGAGAGCGCGGCTGGATATTGAAAAGAGGGTACGGAAGCGGCGTGTTTTTTACTTTTCGTCGAACTTGGTGGCGAAAAGTTCCTCGAGGGCGTCGAGGCAGGCGGCCGCGTCGGGGCCGGTGGCGAGGGTCTTGATTTCCGAGCCCTTGCCGGCGGCAAGCATCATGAGGCCCATGATGGACTTTCCGTTTACTTGCTCGTCGTCCTTCTCGAAGAAGACGTCCGAGCGGAACTTATTGGTTACCCTTACGATCATGGCGGCGGGGCGTGCGTGGATGCCCATTTGGTTTTGAACCGTGAGCATGCGTTCCAGTGCGTTTCCGTCTGATTGTAAGTTCGCAGAATCCATAAGCTAGTAAGTCGATAAAATAACTTTGAGTAAAGGTTGTGTATACGTATGGACTAGCCCGAGTACAAGTACGGATATTTTACCCTTAGATAAAATGCTAGCTATCGTCGCGCCCGCCCGCCTCGCCTCAACTCGCTTCCCGGAGAAGCTTTTGCACCCGATCTGCGGGAAGCCTTTGATCCTTTGGGTCGCGGAGCGGATCGCCGAGCAGGCTCCGGAAATTCCGGCCTATTTCGCGGTCGACGACGAGAAGTTGAGGACGGTGGTCGAAGGCGCGGGCTTCAACGCGATCATGACTCGCAGCGACCACCAGAGCGGTACGGATCGGCTGGCGGAAGCGAACGAGAAGATCGGGGCGGAGGTCTTGATCAACGTGCAGGCGGACGAGCCTCTGGTGGCGGCATCGCAGATCCAGGCCTTGGCCATGTTTATGGAGGAGGGGGCGACCATGGCGACCTTGGCGACGCCGTTCCGCACGCGTAAGGACTTTTTGGATCCGAACCAGGTGAAGGTGGTGATGAACGAGCAAAGCGACGCCCTCTACTTTTCGCGGGCTCCCATCCCCTACAACCGGGACGGTTTCGCGACTTTCGACGACGCTTGGGTGGACGCGGCCCCGGCCTATCGGCACCTTGGGCTGTACGCCTATCGAGCCTCGTTTCTGCGGCAGTTTTGCTCCTTGCCGCAGGGCAAGCTGGAAGTGATCGAAAAGCTCGAGCAGTTGCGGGCCCTCGAGAATGGGGTGGCGATCAAGGTCGGCTTGACGGAGGAGCTTTCGATCGGGATCGATACCGCGGAAGACGCGGCGCAGTTCGAGGCTTACGTGAAGGGCTAGGGCGACCCGCGTCGCTGCTTCTCCTCGCAGGAGCCAGGCACGAAAAAAGCGCGGTCCTTGCGAACCGCGCTTTCGGAAAAGGGGAAAGCTTTAGGCTTTCTTCGACTGGGCGACGAGCTGGTAGAACTTTTCGAAGTTCGGATTGGCGTCGCTGGGTCCAGGGCCGGCTTCCGGGTGGTACTGCACGGAGAAGACGGGCTTATCCTTGAGGCGGATGCCGGCGATGGTGTTGTCGTTGAGGTTCTTCTCGGTGACGATCGCTCCGCAGGCTTCCAGTCCTTCTTCCGAAGTGGCGAAGCCGTGGTTGTGGGCGGTGATCGCAACGAAGTCGGTTTCGAAGTTCTTGACCGGCTGGTTGCCGCCGCGGTGGCCGAACTTGAGCTTGTAGGTCTTGGCTCCGATGGCGTGGGTGATGATTTGGTGCCCGAGGCAGATGCCGAAGATCGGGTAGTCGTCGATGAGGGCGCGCACGGTCTCGTGCACGTAGGTCACGGGCTCGGGGTCGCCGGGTCCGTTGGAGAGGAATACGCCGTCCGGGTTGATGGCCTTGATTTCCTCGGCGGTGGAGGTGGCGGGGAAGACGTGCACTTCGAAGCCGTGGTGGGCGAGCTCGCGGAAGATGGATTTCTTGGCGCCGAGGTCGAGAGCGGCGATCTTGTAGATCTCGCGCTCGCGGGCTGGCTTGCGCACGGTGGAGCGTACTGGATTGTAGGGCCAACCGCTTTCGGCGGGGCCGTAGACGTAGGTCGCCTTGCAGGTGACTTCCTTGACGTAGTCGGCGCCGAGGATGCCTTCCCACTCTTGGGCCCGCTTGACCGCTTCTTCGTCGGAAATGTCCTCGGTGCTGATGCAGCACTTCATGGCGCCGGAAACGCGGAGCTTTTTGGTGATGGCGCGGGTGTCGACGCCTTCGAGGCCGGGGATGCCGTTCTTCTCGAGGTATTCGGGAAGGGTGGCGGTGCTGCGCCAGTTGCTGGCGATGGGGCTGAGTTCGCGGACCACGAAACCGGAGCACATGGGCTTGTCGGCTTCGATATCCTCCTCGTTGACACCATAGTTGCCGATCATCGGCGCAGTCATGGTAATTATTTGGCCGTAATAGGAGGGGTCGGTCAGGATTTCCTGATAACCGGTCATGCTGGTATTAAAAACAGCTTCACCGACCACCGTCTTTTTCGCTCCGAAGGCAATGCCTCGGAACACGGATCCATCTTCTAATGCGAGTACACCTGTCTGGCTGTCGTTCATTAGGTTTGGGACAAAAGTTGGTTTGCGGTGGGGCTACAATCCCTTTTTGTGACTAATTCAAAATAAAATCGCGGACCTGTTCCAAGGCCGTCGAATCGCCGCCTAATCCCAAAACTTTTCTCTACTGATTTACTCGTAACTATGCCTTACATCGAAGACCGAACTCACTGGCAATCTGGCCAAGGCCTTTGGGAGCACGTTCCCGAATCAGACTGGAACAATTGGATTTGGCAGCTGAAAAACCGCATCACCACGCTCGAGCAGCTGGAGCAGCACATGGAGCTGACTCCGGAAGAGCGGGCGGGCTGCGAGCATGCGAACACCAAGCTGGCGATGGCCATCACGCCGTACTTCTTCAACCTGATCGACCGCGAGGACCCGAACTGCCCGATTCGCAAGCAGGTGATCCCGCGGGCGGGGGAAATGACGGTGGGGCAGGAAGAGATGCTCGATCCGGTAGGAGAAGACGGCCATTCGCCGGTGCCGGGTTTGGTGCACCGCTACCCGGACCGCGTCCTCTTTTTGGTGACGGACCGCTGCGCCGCCTACTGTCGCTACTGCACGCGCAGCCGCCTGGTGAGCAATGCCCAGGACTACAATTTCCATCCCGAATTCGAAGCGGGGCTGAAGTACATCGAAGAGCACCCGGAAGTGCGCGACGTCCTTCTGAGCGGCGGCGACCCGCTGCTTTTGTCGGACAAGAAGATCGACTATTTGCTCGGACGCCTGCGGGCCATCCCGCATGTGGAGTTCATCCGTATCGGTTCGCGTATCCCAGTGTTCCTGCCGCAACGCATCACGCCGGAGCTCTGCGAGATTTTCAAGAAGCACGGCCCGATCTGGATGAGCATTCACACCAACCATCCGAAGGAGTGTACCCAGACCTTGAAGGATGCCTGCGAGCGCTTGTCCTTCGCGGGGGTTCCGTTGGGCAACCAGTCGGTCTTGCTCAAGGATGTGAACGACGACGTGGATGTCATGAAGGCTCTGGTGCATCGCCTCGTGCGCATGCGAGTGCGTCCTTACTATATTTACCAGTGCGATTTGATCACCGGCAGCGCCCACCTTCGGGCCAACGTCTGCAAGGGGATCGAGATCATGAAGCAGCTGCGTGGGCATACGACAGGCTACTCGGTGCCGCAGTTTGTGATCGACGCTCCGGGCGGCGGCGGAAAGGTACCGATCAATCCGCAGTATATCACCAAGATCGACGACGAAGCGATCCACTTCAAGAACTTCGAAGGCAAGCTCTACCGGTATCCACTAAAGACCTACGGTCCGCTTGAGTCGGACGACGATGACGACTGCAAGTGCGACGCGGAAGAGATCATGCTGTAAGGTCGTAGGAGGTTTAGCGTTTTTGGTGTGCGGTCGCGGGTACTCGCGCCGCGCTACTTTCTTCGCTCTAGTTCACGTATGACGCGGCACTGGGGAGGAGCAGAGCTGCCTCCAAAACGGAATTCGAATCGCTAGTCGTTCACTGGGGCGCAGAAGCAGGAGGAACTTGGGAGGGTGTCGGCTCTTATCCAGGCCTCGGCGAGTTGGCCGGAGAGCCGGATGGCCTCGGCTGTATTCTTTTTCTGGGCACGCAAGGCGTTTTGGAGCCCAAGGAGGCCCCAGCCGTTGTCGCGGTTTCGAGTGAGGTCTTCGCGGTAGACTGCTTCGGCTTCGGCGTAGCGTTTTTGTTCCATGAGCAGGGCTCCGAGAGCGTGGCGCACGGGGAGCATCCAGCCTGGGGGTTCGTCGTAGACGAGGGCGTCTTCGGCGGCGATCCCTTGGCGGAGGGCGGCGAATGCTTCGTCGTATTTCCCTTCTCGATACAGGAGTTCGCCTTTCATCATGGCACGTGCGATGGGGAGGACTTGGGAGACTTGGTTGTTGAAGATGTACCAGTCTTGGGGGACGGCCTTGATGGCTTCGTCGAAGGCGGCCATTTCGATGCGGGCTTCTTTTGTGCGGCCGAGAGCGGCATTTGCTATCGAGCGGGCGTAGTGGCGGACGGCGTTGCTGACTAATCGAAATTCTGGATACGCCGGTTCCTCGAGGACCTCTTCCCATTTTCCGAAGCGGATCATGACGTGCAGGGTGCTGGGCATGATGCCTTCGATGAGGAAGGAGAGTTCACGGAGAGCTTCCTCTGGGATCTCTTTTTCGAGGGCTCGGGCGGCGGAGATGGCGTCGTTGTAGCGTCCGGACATCATGGCTGCGTAGGAGAGGAAGTGGAGGTTGTGGGCGTAGTAGATGAGGTAGTTGGTCGGCTGGGGAGCTTGTTTGAAGTAGGCGCGGTCGACTGCGACGGCTTGGGTGTTGGAGTCGACGGCGTCGCTATATCGACCGACGCGAACGTAGATGTGGGAGGGCATGTGGACGAGGTGTCCGGAGCCGGGCACGAGGGTGCGGAGGAGGTCGGCGGACTTTTCGGCTCGGTCGGGATTTTGGGAGGCTTCGGTGGCGTGGATGTAGAAGTGGTTGGCTCCGGGGTGGATGGGGTTGAGCTCGAGGGCGCCTTCGATGGCGGCGACTATTTCTAGGATGCGATGGCGGGGATTTCCTTGGTTGTCCCAGTAGTCCCAGGGTTGGAGGTTCATGAGCGATTCTGCGAAGAGGGCGGCTACGTCGGTGTCGAGAGGATGAGCGGCGTAGGCTTTTTCCATGGCGTCGGCGTAGGCTTGGTCGAGGTGTGAGCGGTCTTCGGGCGCTGGGTACTCGTAGCGGGCGGAGACTGCGTGGATGAGGGAGGCTTCGCTAGGGGTAGTTTTTTCGATGAGGGAGAGGGCTTGGTCGGCGGCGTGGCGGGCTGCTCGTGAGCGCTCGTCGGTCATCATGGGGTCGTTGATGTTGATGCCGTGGGCGTAGGCGATGCCCCACCAGGGCATGGCGGCGGCGGGATCCGCTTCGGCGGCGGCGTGGAAGGAGCGGATGGCTTCGTCGTGGTTGAAGCCGTAGAGGAGCTGCATGCCTTGGTTGAACCATTTCTGCGCATCGGGGGAGCTGGTGGAGATGGCGCGGTGGTAGTCGCCGAAGCCAGAGTAGATTTTTGCTTCGCTGGCTTGGGCGCGAGCGGACGCGGTGGTGAGAACGGCGGCGCCGAGGACGGCTAGGGTTCGTAAGTGGAGGAATTTCATGGGCAGTAGGCGGGTTGGTCGGTTTCCGGCGCTCGGGTAGGAGCTCGGGAGGATTTGTCAGGGGAGCCGGTATCGCGCGGTTGGACGAGCGGCGTCCTCTGGGTTGGGGCCTACTGTAGGGATGGGGCGTTTCGGGAGCGTTTCGTTTAGCGTTTTGCGGGGAGAAACGGCGTTTTTTTCCTGCGATCGCAGGTGAGTCCTCTCTGGTTGCTAGAGCGCGGGGGAGCTGACGACGCGAGGGAGAGGTGGGAGTTCGCCGTTGGCTTCCATTTTTTGGAGACTGGTTTTTTGGGCGTCGAGTCGAGCGTTCATGACGCCGATGAGGCGCTGGAATTCCGGGTGCTGGTGAATTTGGCTGGTGTAGGGGTCGGTGGCGACGTGGTGGAGGGCGCCGCCTTCGTCGATGAATTCTTGCAGGTTGGCGATGGCGCCTGGGATGTCGTCGAGAACGATGAAGAGGGGGATGTCGTAGCAATGGTAGCCGGTGGGGCCCCAGCGGTTCATGTCTGGCCGGGCTTGCTTTAGCCGCAGGGCGAGGGCGCGGGCTTCTTCTTTTTGGCCGCAGGCGTGGAGGAGGTAGGCGAATTCGACGACTTGAATGTAGTTCTTTTTGGTAATTGGGCAGAGTGGGTCTTCGATCCAGGGGTAGGACTTCAGGTAGGTTTGGAGGGCTTCTTGCGGGTAGCCCATTTGGTAGGTGAGCGAGCAGAGCTTGTAGGCCGACCAGTCGTAGTAGTCGTCGCTTTTTTTGAGCGCGGCGAAGCTGGCGATGGCGAGTTCGGTTTCTCCTCTGAATTCGTGGGCGAGCCCTCGAAGGAATGTGGAGCGGTTGGAGCTGGGGGCGATGGAGAGGTAGTGCTCGCTCCATTTGAGGTAGGCTTCGGTGTCGCCGAGATCGAAATAGGCGTCGGCGATGTAGGAGCAAAGGTTGAGGCTTTCGGGGTCAAGGGCGTAGGCCTGTCGGTAGTAGAGAATGGCTTGGTCGAAGCGGTAGAGGGCGAAGTCGTAGAGGCGGCCCATGGAGGTGAGGGCCTTGATGTTGCGGGGATCTTTTTGAAGGATAGGTTGGAGGACGGCTTTGGCTTCGTCGGTACGTTTGAGGGCGATGAGGATGTCGGCCAAAGCGGTATGGTCGGTGAGGTTGTTGGGGTTGAGCTCGACTGCCTTTTGCATGAGGGGAAGGGCGGCTTGGGGATTGCCTTCCCGGTACATCTTGGCGGTGGCGAGGTGTTGGTAGGCAGCTGCGTTGTTGGGGTTGAGCTTGATGGCGAGTTGGAAGGCTTGAGCCGCAGCGTCGTTTTCCATGAGAATGAACTTGAGGAAGCCGGCGGCTTGGTGGGCGTCGCTGAGTTGGGGGCTTAGGTTGAGGGCGGCGTTGATATGGGGCTGGGCTTTGGCGACTTGGGCTGCGACGGGCAGGCCTTGGAAGTGGATGCGGTCGAGGTAGGCGATGGCTAGCTTGGCGTGGGCTTGGGCGAAGCTGGGGTCGAGCGCGATCGCGTTTTGGAATTGGGCGATAGCGTTTTCGAAGCCGTCGTTGGTGAGCGTATCGTGGCTGGCGTTTCCTCGGAAATAAGCTTCGAGAGCGGCTAGGCTTTGGGTGGGGACGGTGTCGTGGATATCTGGAGACGCGAATTGAGGACTGAGCTCGTGGGCAATGGCTTCAGCGACGTCAGCTTGTAGGGTGAATATGTTTTGGGCGGAAATTTCTTTGGTGTAGTTTTTTGCCCAGGTGTGAAACCCGGTGGAGGCGTCGGTGAGTTGGATGTTGATGCGGATTTGCTTGCCGGAGCGCTGTATGGCACCCTCGATGATGTGGGTGACTCCCAGTTCCTTGGCTATCTTTCGAAGATCTTTGTCTTGGTCGCGATAGCCCATGACGGAGGTACGGGAGATGGTCTTGACCTCGGGGATATGGGAGATGCGGGTGATGAGGTCGTCGTGGAATCCGTCGGTGAAATAGCGGTCCTCTTCCAGCTGGCTGCGGTTTTCGAAGGGTAGGATGGCTATGGACTTTTCGAGGGACGGTGGTGGGGCGATGTCACGCGTTGTGAAAAAGAGGACGGCGAACGCGAGAGCTGCGGCGATCGAGGCGTAGAGGCCCCATCGCGGGGTTGATGCGGGGCGCTTTCGTGGGTCGGTTGCGGGTGTTCTTGTATTTGGAAGTTGGTTACGACTTGGGGGAGAGGTGCGAGGATGGGGAGTTTGCCGGGCGAGAGATTGGGCAAGTCTTTGCAAAGCTTCGCTAGGCGCGATGTCGAGCTCGGCTTTTAGGTGGACTTGGTAGGTTTGGTAGGAATCGAGGGCGGCGGCGTTGTCGCCGGCGAGGGATAGTAGCTGTATGTGGGTGGAGTGCGGGGATTCGCTAAGTTTTTCGTGTCGTATTCGAATTTTCGAGTAGCGGATGGCTTCGCTGAGTTTGTTGGCCTTGCGTAGGAATTCTATTTTTTGGGCGAGGGCGGTATCGAGTGATTGATGGAGGGTGTTGCGTTCCGATTCAATCCACTCGTCGTAGCTTTTCGGGAGGAGGTCGCCGCGGTAGAGCTTCTCGATGGCCGGAAGATTTTGGATGATGGCGGCAAGGTCGTCTGGCTCGAGCGCGTTTTGGAGCTCGGCTGTATCGACGGTGCAATGGCTCGATCTTTTGAGTGTGATCGAGCTTTTATCGGTTTCGAGAAAGGCGTCGATTTCCGGGAGCGCTTGGCGTAGGCCGTGGAGTAGGTTTCGAAGGTTGGTGAGGGCCTGCTTTTCTTCAGAGTCTGGCCAGAAAGTGAAGGCTAGGTGGGCTCGGGCTTGGGGAATGCCTTGGTGATAGGCGAGGTAGGCAAGCAGGGCGCGTTGGCGTGGCTTGTCGAGGTGGATGGGAGTAGAACGACCGAGCGAGAGGGAGAATTCTCCCAAAAGCTGGATATGGAGGTGCGGTGGGGGCGGGTCGCTCACGGAATGGCTAGCAGGGAGAGTCGAGTTGGATTGATCGAGAGAAGAGAGCGTTTCCGGCGGGATCAATCTTCCAGTAGGGAAAAGGGGGCGCTTTGCTAGAGTTCACGTATGACGCAGCAGGGATTGCCGGCGGCGACGACGCGGGGCGGTATTGGCTTGGTCACTACGCTGCCGGCTCCGATGGTCGTACCTTCGCCGATGGTGACCCCGGGCAGCAGGATGCTTCCTCCGCCGATCCAAACCTTGTCGCCGATGGCGATGGGCTTGCCGAATTCCTTGAAGCTGGCTCGCTCTTCGGGATCGAGCGGATGGGCAGCGGTGTAGAGCTGCACGTTGGGGCCGAACTTTACGTATTCGCCGATGGCGATGGGGCAGACGTCGAGCATGACGCAGCCGAAGTTCGCGTAGAAGGCTTTGCCGAGGTGGATGTTGTAGCCGTAGTCGCAGCGGAAGGTAGGCTCGATGAAAGCGGTCTTGGGGCAGGTGCCGAGCAGCTGCTGGAGGATTTGGGCGCGCTCCTTGAATTGCTCCGGTTCGGTGGCGTTGTAGCGATGGATGGCTTGGCGGGCCGCGAGGCGCTCGGCGGCGAGCTCCTTGTCCATGGCCACGTATTCTTCGCCGACGATCATCTTTTCCTTTTCGCTTTTCATCGGGGCTAGCGTTTCAGGGTCTTGCCGTCGTAGAGGGTGTCGACTCCGCTGACGGCGGCGGCGATGATACCGTAGGGAGGGGCGAGGAACCAGCCGATGACGGGGATGAACATCATGAGCACGAAGCCGGTGCCGTTGCCTAGGGCGTGCCATTTGTGGCGGTGGGAGTGGGCTAGGCTGGCTCGGATGCCGAGGCGCCGCCTTTCCAGGACCGGGTCCATGAATCCAGCTCCGGCAAAGAAGGCTTGGAGGAAAAACATGCCGACGAAGTAGATGGCGGCGCCGACGATGGGCAGCAGCCAAAGCAGCCAGCAAAGGACGGTGAGCATCAGCGAGATGATCAGCATGCTGACGCTGACCATGGAGCCGCGGTAGATGTCGTAGGCCATGCCGCCGATGGAGAAGCCAGGACCTTTGGTGCCGTGGAATTTCTCTTCGGCGGTTTCGGAGATCATTCCGATGAAGGGCGCGTAGATGATCATGACTACGCTGCGGTAGAGCAGGAACGCGAGATAGATGGCGAGCAGGCCGACGATGAAGCTGAGGCCCCAGGATATCCATTCGGCGACTTCGTTGGGCAGCCACTTTTCGCTGATGTGGGTGCTGAGCTCTTGCACGCCGAGGAAGGTGCCGCCGAAGAGGCCGCCGATGACGAGCGGGAAGTAGAGCATGCTCAGCAGCCCGGGAATGATGAGCTGCTTCCACATGCCTTCCTTCCAAACGAGGTGGTGGGCGTGTCTGTAGGCCAGCAGGCCTTGCATGAAGGGTTTGATCATCGTTTTCGAGTTTGGAGAAGCGGCTACCCGATTGTCGATGGTTTCGTTACACAAGAAAAAACGGCTGGCGCGAGGGCCAGCCGTTGGACGTTTTTGGATACGGTCGGGCGTGGGCTAGTCTTTGCGCAGCACGCCGCTGTAGTCGCGCTCGAGGAGACTGTCGGGCAGGTAGACGATGCAGATGTTCATGGAGCGGTCGTCTTCCGAGAGCATAGCGGACTGTATTTGGATTTTGGTGCCGTCGGGGCTGAAGGTGGGGTGCACGTGGTCGCGGGCGCTGGGCTTGTGGCCGGTGGTGAGCAGCATCATTTCGTCGGTCTTGCGATCGATGAGGTAGAGGCTGCGGGAAAAGTCGTCGCCCACTGCCCAACGTCCATCGGCGGATCCGTGCACGTGCCAGAGTCCGCTGCCGCTGCGGGTTTGGCCGGCGATGCGCATTTCGCGGGTGCGCAGGTTGACGATGCCCAGTCCGGTCGGCTTTTCGCGGGAAGCGGAGGGACCCCATTCGTCGTCGGTGCCGACTTCGCGGTGGCCCATGATGGCGATGGCGACTTCGTCGGGGGAGATGATGGCTTCGTGGGTGACCCACTCGTATTCGGCCTCTGGGTACAGGGGCTCGATTTCGCCGCCGACTTTGACGGTCCAAAGGCGCTGGGGCGCTTTGCCGCCGGTTTCCCAGCAGAAGACCAGTTCGCCGCTAACCCAGGGGTTGGTTTGGATGTGGCCCATTTGGAAGGGGGCGACGGCGACGATGTCGATCTTGCCGGTGGCGATTTCCATGGAAGCGATTCCGGTGGGTCCGGCGCCCATGTTGCGGGGGCCAAAGTTTTCCATGATTTCGACGCCGGGGGCGAGGTGCTTGGCGGATTCCTCGCGGCCGATGCGGAAGTAGATCACGTCCTCGTCGGCGTCGATAGCCATGTCTCCTCCGGCGCCCATCTCGCCCGGCACTTTGCCGATGGCGCGTTGGTAGCTCTCGGCGGATTTGAGGGTGCCGGCGGCGCTGTCGGCGAAGAGGCGGGCGAGGTCGATTTCGACGATGGCCTTGTCGGCGTCGCCGCGTCCGTAGCGAGGCTGCTCGGTGGCGGGCAATTCGGGGTCCCGCATGACGTAGAGCTTCATGCTCTTGCGAGCTAGGGTGAGCATGCCGAAGTAGCCGCCTTCGGTGACTTGTACAATGTCGCCGCTCTGTTCGTTTACGGCCAGGGCTTCGCCCGGAATGCGGTCCGAGCGGAAGACTAGCCATTCGCCGTCGGCGGTCCATTGGGGGTGGGTTTGGTAGATCTTGGAGTCGCCAGCTTGCTTGCTGGTGAGGAAGGCCAGCTCGACGCCGGTGACCGGATCGGAGACTATCTTCTTCTCGGAGGGAAGGCGGGTGCCGATGGGGGAGGCAGCGAAGAGCTGCGTTGCCAGTAGGCAGACTGTGGCTGCAATCAATGGGAGAAAGGGGCGGTTCATGGAAGGGAATCCTGCTGGCAAAAGGAAGGCGGTCAAAGGTCTGCGCCTTGGATTTTTGTTTACAGTCCGAATTTGGCGGCCGGCCGACCTTCGGGTTTCTGACTGTACGGGGTTGCTCGGGTGGAGCGCTCGCGTCAGCTTTGCCTAACTCTGCCCCGTATGAATTTGCACATGTCCTCGCCCCGCTTTCGCTCGATCGCTCTGCTTTCCGTCCTTTTGGCTCTTTTGCTTTCCGGCGCCTCGGGCGCGGAGGAAACGGCCCGCCGCGCCCGGTTGTTCGTAGCCGGGGATTCGACGGCGGCAGCGGGCAATGGGTCGGATCGAGTCGGCTGGGCAGCGCCGTTCGCCGACTTTTTCGACGAGGAAAAAGTAGAGGTGGTCAATTGCGCGCGCGGCGGCCGCAGCAGCCGGACGTTCATTACGGAAGGGCACTGGGATTCGCTTTTGCAGCAAGTGGAGGTGGGTGACGTGGTACTGATCCAGTTTGGACACAACGATGGGGGCGCCATCAATCGCGAGCCGGAGGGATCGAGCCGGCCCTTGCGAGCCCGCGGAAGCTTGCCGGGCTTGGGCGAGGAGAGCGAAGAGATTCTCAATGCGGTTACCGGCAAGCGCGAAATCGTATATACCTTTGGGCATTACCTGCGTAAGATTATCATGGATACGCGAGAAAAGGGAGCGACTCCGGTTTTGCTTTCCTTGACGGCTCGCAACCATTGGAAGGACGGCCGCTTGGAACGAGGGTCGGGGCGCTATAGCTATTGGAGCTATCAATTGGCGAAAGAGCTCGATGTTGCCTTCATCGATATCACCAACCCTGTGGTGGACCGCTTGGAGCCCTTGGGGTCGAAGGAAGCTCTGGACGTGTATTTCCCGCAGGACTACGTGCACACAGGCCTAGAAGGAGCCGTGGTGAATGCGGAAACGGTGACGGCCGGCTTGAAGGGACTTCGCCCGAGTCCAGTGGCCGAATGGCTTTCCGAGAAAGGGGAAGCGGTGCCAGCGGATACGCTGTCATGGTTGCGTTTGCCGATTCCGGCCGACGGCGAGAAGCCGACCGTTTTTCTCATTGGCGATTCTACGGTTCGCAACGGACGCGGGGATGGCGGCAATGGGCAGTGGGGTTGGGGCGCGTTTCTGGAGGAGCACTTCGATGCAGGGGAAATTAACGTGGTGAACCGCGCGGTAGGGGGCTTGAGCAGCCGCACTTTTTACACCGGTCCTTATTGGAAGCGGGTGCAAGGGATGATGAAGCCCGGCGATTTCTTGATTCTGCAGTTCGGGCACAACGATGATATCGCCCTCAACGATGCCAAGCGCGCTCGCGGCACAATCAAGGGAATCGGGGAGGAAACGGAAACCATCGATAACATGGTGACCGGCAAGCGGGAGGTGGTGCATACTTACGGTTGGTACCTGCGGCAATATATCCAAGCGGCGAAGGAGGCGGGGGTGACTCCGATCGTTTGCTCGCCCGTGCCGCGCAAGTCTTGGAGCGAGGCGGGTAAGATCAATCGAAGCGTCGGCAGCTATCGGGGTTGGGCGAAACAGGTGGCGGCCGCGGAAGGGGTTCCCTTCGTGGACCTGAACCATTTGGTGGCAGATAAGTACGATGCTTTGGGGAAGAGGGCGGTGGATCCACTTTTTGGAGACGCGCACACGCATACCAGTCGGGAGGGCGCGATATTGAATGCTCAGTGCGTCGCGGAGGGCTTGCGAGCCTTGGAGGAGAATCCTTTGCAGGGCTTCATGACGGTGAATGTGGGCGATGGGTATCCGGTGCGTTTTCGGTTTGGCCCGGAGGCGGCGAGGGAAGGCGAGATTCAAGTCGGGGTTGAGGATGTGTACGATGCGGAGCGCGGTTACGGTTTCGATTTGGGAACGTCGCCCGATGGAGACGAAGGTGCATTCTATTTTTCGGTTTCGGCGAAGGATGGAAACTATCGTCTCACCATCGAGTTTGGCGATGCGGGGGAGGCGTCGTCCAATACGGTGAAGGTCGAGTCGCGCCGTTTGCTATTGGAAAAGGTGGAAACGGCTGCGGGCGTCTTCGTAACGCGTAGTGTGATCGCCAATACGCGTAACCATAAGTTGGTACCGCCGGAAAAGTATGCGACCGGTGGGAGGGTAGTGGTCCTCAACGAGCGGGAGATCGGGAAGCTGCATTGGGACGATAAGCTGACGATCGAGTTTAACGGGGCGGCGCCGAAGGTACGTTCCCTGGAGATCGAAAAGGTTGAGGTGCCGACGTTCTATTTGGTGGGAGACTCGACGGTGACGGATCAACCCTACGAACCGGCGGCGAGTTGGGGGCAGATGCTGTCGCGCTTTTTCAAGGACGAGGTGGCGGTGTCCAACCATGCGGAGTCGGGCGAGACCCTGAAATCTTTTATGACAGGGCTGCGCTTGGCCAAGGTTCTGGAAGGCATGCGAGCTGGGGATTACCTATTTATCCAATTCACGCACAACGACCAGAAGCAGCAGTGGCCGCAGACTTATGTGGAGGCGGGGACGACTTATAAAGCCTATCTCAATGTCTTAATTGCCGAGGCTCGCCTGCGCGGGGCGACGCCGGTCTTGGTGACGTCGATGGAGCGACGCCGCTTCGATCGGGATGGTAAGATCGAGAGCACGCTGGGCGGGTATCCGCAGGCGATGCGGGAGGTGGCTCGGGAGCAGGGCGTCGCATTGATCGATCTGCAGCCGATGAGCGTGGCCCTGTACGAGGCCCTGGGGGTAGAGGATGCGCCGAAGGCATTCAGCAACGGCGGCAAGGATGCGACCCACCACAACAACTATGGAGCCTACCAGCTAGCTCAGTGCGTGGCGCAGGGAATCGTCGACGCGAAGCTTCCTCTGGCTCGCTGGTTGGTCGAGGATTTCGAGGGCTACGATCCGCGGCGTCCTGACGATGTGGATACGTTCGAGATGTCGGCGAGTCCGTTTAGCAGCGATTTGGCCCCGCTGGGGAACTAGCGGCTGGGTGAGGCGGTGCGCGGAGCCCTAGATCATGCGCGTGGACATGAGGCAGATGTCGTCGTCCTGGGTTCTCCTGTTGGTGAAGGTCTGGAGTTGGGCGACGATTTCCTGTACGAGGGTAGAGTCTGGGGCGTCGTTGTGTTGGCGCAGGATGCTGCTTAGGCGCTCGCTGCCGAAGGGTTCGCCTTGGCTGTTTTGGGCTTCGGTAATCCCATCGGTGAAGAAGAGGAATTCGTCGCCGGCTTGGTAGGCGAGTTCCTTGGTCTCGAAGGAGTCGGAAGGGATCAGTCCGAGGGCGGGATTGATGGGGATCTCGTTTTGCCGGTCGTCGTGGAGCAGGACGTGGTTGCTGCCGTTTTGGCAGAAGGTGGCGTGACGCTGGGAGAAGTCGATGTAGCAGAAGGAGCCGGTCGCGAAGATGAGGTGCCCCTTTTCGCTGAGCCAGGTGTGCAGCATGGAGTTGATCTCGACCATGAAGCGGGATGGATCGTCGGCGAGGTGGGAGATTTCGTTGACGGCGGCGTAGAGCATGGCGGTCACCATGGCGGCTTGGGCGCCGTGGCCCATGACGTCCGCGAGGAAGATGGCGGCGTTGCCCGAAGGGGTACGCAGGACGGAGTAGAAGTCTCCGCTGAGTTGGGAGGAGGCGATGTGTTTGGCGTCGAAGTTGAGCAAGTCCTCGCCTTGCTCGTTCTCGAAGCTCGGAATGCCCTTGGTGAGCAAGCTTCGCTGCAGGGTGCGGGCGAGCTTGAGCTCGTCTTCCAGCTGCTTGTGCTGCCGTTCCAATTGTTCCGCCATCAGCTTCTTGGTGGTGATGTCGCGCGAGATTCCGAAGGTGCCCAGCGGGTAGCCGGAGCGCGATTTCATGGGGAGCTTGACGGACTCGACCCAGATCTTGTTGCCCTTCCAGGTCACGAACTCCTCCTTGTCCACGCGGTAGACCTTGCCTTGGATGAGGTCCGCTTCGTCCGCGGCGGCTTCGGCGGCGTGCTCGGGGTCGAAGAGATCGAAGTCGGTGAGCCCGATGGCGTCGCTTGGGTTTTCCAATCCGCAGCGAATGGCGGTGTAGTCGCTCACTGCGAGGAAGCGTCCGGCGGTATCCTTGAAGTAGATGTACTCGGGGAGGTGCTTGAGCAGCAGCTGCAGGAGCCAGCTGGGCGACATGTTCGAGTTGATGGCGGCGTGCTTGTCGTGGGAGGCGATGCCGAGCTCGGCGCGTTTGCGGCAGATCTCGAGGGCTTGCTCGATGCTGGCGAGGAAGGCTTTTTCGCTGAACTCGCTGACGATGATGTTTTTGCCGACTCCGGGGGTGTAGCGCATCAGCTGGTCGAGCGTTTCCAGGTCTTGCGGCAGGGCCAGGAAGATGGTCGGTGGGGCGCTGGGCCAGTTGGATACGGCCTTGGCGAGGGATACGGCTTGGCCGCAGGGAGGACCCACGATGATGATGTCGACTCTATCTGAATAGCCGCTGATCGGTAGGTCGCTTTCGGCCGAGCCCTGCTGCAGGTTGGGGTGCTGCGCAGAGAGCCAGGCCGCGACTTGGGAATCGCAATCGACTTTCAGGATTTTCATCCTGTTTGCAGTAGAGGGCTTACCCTTGTTTGGCGAGCTCTCTGCCTCAGTAATTTTAGCGAGAGCAGGAGACTTTTTTAGGGGGTGGCGCGACTTCTTAGGGATCGGTGCGGAAGGGGGCGGCGGGGAGTCCTTCGCGGTTGGCGAGGTTGGCGAAGTCGGGGTTGTCTGCCCAAGCGTAGCGGACGAAGCGGGGCTCCTTGATTTCGGTGCTCCAGACCAACACTTTGTTTCCCTCGATTTTGGCTTCGGCCCAGACGAAGGCCTTGTCCGCTCCGGCGATGGCGAAGTGGGCGAGCCCCTCGCCGTTGTTGGATACGAGGCCGCTGCCCACGTTTTCGAAGCTCAGCTCGATGGTTCCGTCCTTGATTTCTTGGGACAGGAAAGTGGGGCCGGATGGCACTATATCGGCGCCGAAGGAGAGCTTGAGGGCTTGGAGGGCGAGGCGTTCGCCGACTGGCTTTTTCTTGCCGGGATGGATGTCGTTCCACTCGCCGAGGTCGATGTTGATGCCGATGCCGGTGTGGGGCAGGGCGCGGGCTGTATCCATTTGGGCCTCACGCATGAGGGCCCAGTTGCTTTCGGCGGGCAGATAGTCGACGTCCATGAAGCGGGGAAGTTGGGCGATCAAGAAGGTAAGCTCAGGGTTGTCCCACTCCTGTCGCCAGTTCTCGATAAGGTTGGGCAGGAGTTTGGCGTAGGCTTCGGGGTCGCCCGCGTTGGACTCGCCTTGGTACCAGAGGGCGCCGCGAATCGGGTAGCGAGTGAGCGGAGCGATCATGCCGTTGTAGAGGGCGGCCGGTTGGGATTGGGCGTTGATGCCGCTTTTGTAGCGATGAGGGTTGGGCCGGTAGACTTCGCCCACGCGGTAGTGCCAGGTGCCCTTGAGGTCGATCGTTTGTCCGGCGCCTTCGAGCTGGTAGGGCTTGTCCGGAATGAAGCCGCCGTTTCCGGATGAATTGGAAATGCGCACCACGAGCAGGTTGCTGCCAGCTTGCAGGAGGTCGGCTGGCACGGTGTAGCGGCGTTGCGGATACTCGTAGGTGGTCCCGCCGATCCGTTTTCCGTTTAGATAGACATCGTCGGCGTTGCGGATGCGTCCCAGCTTTAAGGTAAGGGGTGTTCCGAGCATGGATTTAGGGACGTCGACTTCGCGGCGGTACCAAACGACTCCGTCGAGGTCGCGAACGCCTTGATGCTCCCAGTATCCAGGGACGTTGATCGGTTTCCAGTTAGGGGCTGGGTAGGACGGGTCGTACCATGCGGGCTGGCTGGCTAGGCCTTGGTCAATGGTTTCGATGGCAGGATGGGCCTTGCGATCGGCTTTGGCCTCTTGGTTGACGCGGGCGACGTAGGCGGCGTCCTTGTTTCGTTCGATGGTTTCGAGGAGTTCGGGGAATTGATTGAAGCCGTTTTCGCTGGTCCAGGCTTCGATGCGGGTGCCGCCGACGCAGGACATGATGATGCCTTGGGGGACGGAGAGGGTGTCGTGAATCTTCTTGGCGAAGAAGTAGCCGACTACGGTGAAGTCGAGCAGATTTCGCGGGTTGGCTGCTTTCCAGGCTTGCGGTGGCGTGTCCTGTATCGGTCCAGACAATACAGGGTTGGTGGGAACGTAGAATTGGCGGATCTCCGTGTTTTCGGAAGCGGCGATTTCGGTGGCGTACTCCTCCTGCCAGCGATTGAACGCGTGGGTCATGTTGGACTGACCGGAACAGAGCCAGACGTCGCCAACGAGAACGTCGCTCACGGTGATCTGGTTGCTGGCCGAGATGATCAGCTCGTAGGGGCCGCCCGCTTCGAAGCTATCGGTGAGCAGGGACCAGTCGCCGTTTGGGTCGGCCTGGGTTTCGTAGCGTTCGCCTCGAAAGCTGACGCGAACGGCTTCGCCCGGGGAGGCCCAACCCCAAAGCTCGAGGGGAGTGCCCCGTTGCAGGACCATGCCGTCGCTTACGATGCTCGGGAGCTTGACCTCAGCCTGCAGGGCTGCGGCGAGTGGCAAAAGGATACAGAGGAGCGGGGCCAGGCCCTGACAAATTCGTCTTTTCATCGGCGCTATCGTTTTTCGGGGCGGAAGCGTACCCTAGGACACCAGGGCCGAGTAGTGCGATAGCGATTCGGGGAAAATTGGGCAGGGGGCGCTCTAACTTTTTGTTTGTTGGGGAGTTTGAAGTGTCAGGGCTGGATGGTTGCAGTTGGCTGTTTGCCGGAGGGGGGCGCCGGGGGTACCCTTGTCGCGATGGGGAAAGAATGGATGGATCGGGGAATCGCGGTGTGCCGCAAGCGGCAACCCTACGGCCTGGTACTCGGCTCGTTCTCGCCTCGGATCTTTGGGGCGGGTCTTGGGAATAGGGCACAAAAAGACCGAAGGCGTTTGTTTCCTTCGGTTTAAAATGGTGGGAGATCCGAGGTTGATTCCTCGCCTCGGATCTTTGGGGCGGGTCTTGGAAATAGGGCACAAAAAGTCCGAAGGCGTTTAATTCCTTCGGTTAAAATGGTGGGAGATCCGAGGCTCGAACTCGGGACCTCTACCATGTCAAGGTAGCGCTCTAACCAACTGAGCTAATCCCCCATTTTTGTTCTGACTTCCGGGAAGGTTCCCAGCGGTCCGAAATTTGAAGGCCAGAAGTTGGTATTGATCGAAATCTTGGGCAAGAACAAATTTCGCTAAATTTCAGGCGTGATTTTCAGGGGTAGGACAGCCAATTTCTGAGGGGTACCTGTAAACTGTCGCCATGCTTCAATATCTGAAAATCGCCAATCTCGCCTTGCTGGAATCTGCTTCGATCGATTTCGAATCGGGATTCACCGTTGTCACGGGGGAAACGGGCGCCGGGAAAAGCGTCCTGCTGGGCGCCTTGAGCCTCTTGTCCGGGGCCCGTACCGACAAGTCGGTGATTCGCTCCGGCACGGAGCTGTGCGAAGTGGAGGCAGCCCTTTGGTTCGAGGATTCGCAGCCGATAGACGCCTTGCTGGAGGGGATGAACCTGCCGGCTTGCGAGGAGGGGATGCTGGTCTTGAAGCGTTCCTTGCACGTCTCGAAGCCGTCTCGCATTTCGATCAATGGGAGTTTCGCGACGCTGAGCAACCTGCAGGAGTTGGGCGAGATGTGGATCGACTTCCACGGTCCGGGCGAGCCGCAGCGTCTTCTTAAGAGCGAGTGCCAGCTGGAGCTGATCGACCTTTACGGTGGATTGGAGAAGGAGGCGCAGGAGTACGGGAAGCGGTATCGGGCTTGGCGGTCCATTTTGGGCGAGATCGAGGAATTGCAGGGAGCGTCGCAATTGGCTCCGGACCAGATCGACTTTATCAAGTCCCAGTTGCGGATGATCGATGCCTTGGAGCTGTCGCCGGAGAGCATCGAGCAATTGGAACAGGATTTTAACCGAGTCTCGGGGGCGCAGGAGCTCTTGGAGCTGACGGCGGAATTGAGCAACGGGCTGAGCGGGGACGAGGGCGCCTTGAACCTGATTTCCCAATTGTCGCGGGCGGCGGAGCAGGCGGCGGAGCTCGACCCGAGCCTTTCGGACCTGGCCGAGCGCCTCAATGGCTTGATCATCGAGACCCAGGAGCTGGGTGCGGAGTACGAGCAGCTCGGATCGTCGCTGGAATTCGAGCCGGAGTACGCTCAGGAAGTGACCCAGAAGATGAACGACTGGCAGGATTTGCGTCGCAAGTACGGTCGCGATGTGAACGCGGTGCTGGCGGCTCGGGACGAGATGGAGAAGCGCTTGGAGTCGCAGGGGGACATCCAAGGCAGCTTGGAGCGTTTGCATGCGGAGGCGGACAAGATCGAAGCGGAGCTGAAGGGGCTGGCTTCGAGGTTGACGCAGAAGCGTCTGAAGGCTGGCAAGAGCTTGGCCCAGAAGGCGGAGAAGATGCTGCTGGAGCTTGGTTTCAAGAAAGGGCGATTCGGTATCCAAATGTTGGATCAGACGAATCTGAAATCGCATGGCGACAGCTTGCCGGACCTGCTTTTCTCGCCGAACGTGGGCGAGCCGATGAAGTCTCTCTCGGACGTGGCCTCGAGCGGCGAGCTGGCTCGCGTGATGTTGGCCCTGAAGACGATATTGGCGGATGTGGACAGCGTGCCGGTCCTGGTTTTCGACGAAGTGGACGCCAACGTCGGAGGCGAGATCGGAAGGATCGTGGGGCAAAAGCTCAAGGGGATCGGCGATAACCATCAGGTGATATGCATCACTCACTTGCCTCAGGTGGCGGCTTTGGGAAAACAGCACTTCTTGGTCGAGAAGGACCAGAGCGGAGATCGGGCGGCGGTGAAGATCCGCAGAATGGATACGGAATCGGAAGGTCGTGTGGAGGAACTGGCTCGGATGCTGGGCGACCGGCAAGCGAAGTCGGCCTTGTCGCATGCCCGCGAGTTGCTGGCACTTTAGGGAGATGGGAATGAATTCGAATCCGGCGATCCACGTTCTGCCGTCGCCCTGCGGCGATGGGTGCGATCGTTTCTGGCTCGAGGCTCGCCGCTTTGGATTGGGGACTGTCTGGTGACACTCACTGGCAAAACGGCTTTGGTTACGGGGGCGAGTCGCGGGATCGGTAGGGCGATCGCGGAGGCCTTTGTTGGCGTCGGTATCCAGGTTTTGGGGACGTCGCGGGACCCTGACGCGGTAGAGTGGCCGCAGGGGGTGGTTCCTGTTCGTTTGGATTTGTCCAGTCCCGAGTCGGTACAGCAAGGGTGGGACGCGGGCAAGCTCGCTGAGCAGCACTTCGATATCGTGGTCAACAATGCAGGTGCGGGGACTTTCGGTTCTTTCGCTGAAAGGGATTGGGAACAGTGGGAGCAGCAGGTTGCTACCTTGCTCTTGGGTGCGATGAAAGTGGCCCACCTCTCCCTCGGTAGGTGGACGTCGGAGCGGCCGGGCACGCTGGTGAACGTGAGCTCTCTGGCAGTCGAGTATCCGATTCCCTACATGAGTGGCTACAATGTGGCGAAGGCAGGCTTGGCCGCGTTTTGCGAATCTCTTAGCTTGGAGTGCGATCCGGCTGTGGTTCGCGTTCTCGAACTGCGTCTTGGAGATGTGAATACACGTTTTAACGACTCCATGGTTGGGGGACCGCAGGGGAGTCGCCAGGAGCGGGTTTGGGAGGCTATGTGTCGCCATGTCGCGAAGGGGCCGAGCTCCGAAGAGGTGGCGCGACAGCTCCTCAAGCTTCTGCAGCGGGACAGGAGCGGAGTGGCGCGAGTCGGCGGCTTTTTTCAGGCTTTTGTAGCCTCGGTTTTCGGGAGATTGGTCTCGCATCGCCTGAAGCGGGCGGCCAATCTTTCGTACTACAACGCAGGCAGCAAGCGATAGTGGAAGGGTTACGGATACTGGTTTTGACTTCGAGCACGGGTGGCGGGCATGACGCCCGGGCGACGGCTTTCCGACGCTGGGTGCGCGAGCTTTACGGGTGGGAAGTCGACGTACGCGTGGAGAGCATGCTGGAGGATTCCTCGAAGATTGCCCGTTTCGGGGTGCATTTCTATAACTTCATACAGCGCCACGCCCCTTGGCTGCACCATCCTTATTACCTGCTGGTCGAGGGCTTGAGTTACCTCAACAAGAACGAGGTTTCCTTGGGCCGCCATTACTACGACCAGGTCTTGCGCAGCTATCGCCCGCACTTGGTGTTCAGCGTGCACGACTGCCTGAATCGAGGTTATTTCCAACATGCTCGCAAGGTGCTTGGCGGACAGGTGCGCTGCGCGACGTATTGCTCCGAATTTTCCGGAGGGTATGGGTACAGCCGCAATTGGGTAGAGCCGTCGGTGGATCTCTACATTTCCCGTACCGAGACGGCTAAGGACTATGCGGTGAAGGCGCTGAAGCTCGACCCCGGCAAGATCGTGGTACGCGGACAGTTCCTGATGCCTCGCATCTACCGCGAGGCCCTGACACCGATCGAGCGTCATCGCTTTATTACCGAGCGTCTGGGGCTAAGGCCGGATCGGCGTATCGTTTTTCTCACTACAGGCGGGGCCGGCGCCAATAATCACATTGCCTTGCTGGAAGTCTTGAAGCGGCATGCGGACAAGTATCAGGCGGTGGTGGTTTGCGGGCGAAACCAGAAGGTCTTTTTGGAGGCGACGCATTGGAAGCAGAGGAATCCCGATTTCAGCTGCAACATTACCGGCTATACCAACGAGATCCACTTGTACATGCAGGCGGCGGACTTCGTGGTGACACGCGGGGGTACGACGACCTGCGCGGAGGCTTTGCATTTCGAGTGCCCCATCGTCTTCAATGGATTCGGTGGCGTGATGCCGCAGGAAAAGCTCACGGTAAAGTACTTCATGCAGGACGATGCGGCGGTGAAGATCAGCAAGGCGGAGGACTTCGAGGCCTTGTTGGCGGACTGGTTTCGCTCGTCGGGAAAATTCACGGAGCTGAAGCGCCGCTTTTCCAAGATGCGCTTCCAGGACGATCCGCGGGATACGATTCGGCTATTGGTGGAGTTGGCTCGCGATGCGGCGACCGGTAAGGATCGCCCTGCTTTAAAGGTTGTCGGCGAGTAGCAGCTTCCTAGGTTCGCAGCTTCGCCCCAGCTGATAATGCGAATTCTTTACGTAACCACTAGCTTTCCAGTCTATTCCGAGACCTTCCTCCAACGGGAGGCCCGGGCCATGATCAAGGCCGGGGTGGAGGTGGAGATCGTTTCGCTGCACGGCGGCGAAAGGGATTTCGAGGGGCATCCGGTGCTCCGCTTTTCCAAGTGGGAGCTTTGCAAGCTGCTCTACCTGTTGCCGTGGGCGTTTTGGCGCCGCGGGCCGGAATTGATGGAGATCGTTCGCGAAATGAACGCGCGCCGGCCGGCCTCGGCCTTGAACCTTTTCGAGAACCTGTTGGGACTGGGAGCGGGAATTGTATGGGAAAAGCGTATACGCGAGTTGGATCCGGACATGGTGCACTGCGTCTGGTCCAGCGCTCCGGCGGCGTTTGGGCTCATGGCGGAAGCTCTTACCGGTACCCGCTATTCGAGTGGAGCCCATGCCTACGATATTTTCGAGTACGGTGGCGACTGGCTGCTGGAGATGAAGTGCGCGCGTTCGGCCTTGGTGCACGTGTCGACCCAGGTAGCGGAAGGGCGGATACGGACTATTTGTCCCGAGGCGAAGGTGGAGTTGATCCGCAGGGGATTGAACCGCTTGCCGCCGGCTCGCGATCCGCGTTCGGAGTGTCCGGTCTTGCGGGTTGTGTGCGTCGCCCGCCTGGTGGAAAAAAAGGGGTTCCCGCTGCAGCTGGAGATCTATCGCCGCATGAAGGCGGCGGGGCTGGCTTTCGAGGCGAAGATCATTGGAGATGGTCCGATGGAGGAGGAAATCCGAGCCGGAATCGAGGAACTGGGTCTGGGGGCGGAAGTTTGTTTGACCGGACGCCTTTCGGAAGAGGCGGTCCTGGAGCAACTCGCCTGGGCGGACCTGTTGTTTCATACGGGAATCGTGGCCGCCAGCGGAGATCGCGACGGCCTGCCGAACGTGGTTCCGGAGGCGATGGCCAGTGGTGCGGTGGTGATCGGCTCCCCGGTTTCCGGAGTGGTGGAGGCGGTTCGCGATGGCGAGACCGGGTTTATCTGCGCCCCGTGGGAGCCGGACGCGTGGGTGGAGCGTTGCCGGGAACTGCAGGTAGACGGGGACTTGCGTTCGCGCTTGTCGCAGGCGGCGCGGGCTTGGGTGGAGCGAGAGTTCGTGGCTGATAGAAATACGGGGTACCTTCTTGAGTGTTTAGAGGTCGCCTGTGGGTGATGACTCGCAGCGGGGATTCCGTTTTCTTGGGGAAGTAGCTCAAATTCGCTTAGGTCGGCTCAAGCCTTCGCCTTGAGGTCGAATGGCAGGCTATGGCGCCCAAGTGTATCCAGCTACTACCCCTTTCCTTGTTTTGCTTCCTACCAGCTTCCTTCGCGGATGACCTGAGTACGCTGAGCGACGAGTTCGAGGCCGCGTCGAGCCTCTCGAACTGGAGTCGCATCTTCGAGACGGAAGGCTGGGGGGCGGATCAGATGCAGTCGGTCGACGTGGGCGAATCCCGCGGCGGCTACCTGACCATGGTGCCGAAGACCAGCTCTTGGTATCGGGATTGGCGGGGCATCTTGATGTACAAGCGGATCGCGGGAGATTTCGTAGCGACCATGGAGGTGGAGCCCCGCAACAGGGCTCTCGACGGGGCGCCGGCTTCTTCCTATTCGCTGGCGGGAATCATGGCCCGGGCGCCGCGGGATTCGATAAGGCAGCCTTCGGATTGGAGAGCGAACGGCGAAAACTATATTTTCCTTTCCTTGGGAACGGGCAACAACCCGGGACACTACCAGTTCGAAGTGAAGTCGACGGTGAACAGCGCTTCCAGCTTGGAGATCGATGCCGGGGCGCCGCGAGCGATTATCCAGGTCGTGCGGCTCGGGGAAGTCTTTTTGGTTTTGCGCAAGCTGGAGGGCGGCGATTGGGAAGTGCATCGTCGTTACCGGCGTAGTGACATGCCGGATACTTTGCAGGTAGGGATCACGGCTTACACGGATTGGGAGTCGGTGGAGCTGATGGATCCCTTCGAGCACAATCGCAGCTCCATCGACGGGCATAGTCCCGACCTGAACGCGGCGATCGACTACTTTCGCTTCAAGCGTCCGCGAGTCCCGGCAGCGCTGGCGGGCGTGGACTTCGCGGATCCGTTGGAGGTTCCGGACGGGCAGATCGTGGCTTTGTTTGGCGATCGAGCGAATCGGGATCCGTTGGCTCCGCCATCCTACGATTTGGTGATCACGGATCAGGACTACGCTCCAGGGGTGGGGATGGAGGTCGAGTTCGAGTCGGTGCCGGGCGTGTTCTATCGGGTGGAGAGAAGCTCGGACATGCAGCAGTGGACCTTCGTGGAGGATGCGGAAGCGACCGCGGAGCGCCTGCGCTTTGTGGTTCCGGAATCGGACGGGGACGGATCGCTCTTCTTGCGGGTGGCGGAGGACTGATTTTTTTGGCTCGAGCCGTTGATTTTTGCGGGCATGAGGGGAAACTATTTAAGGTAGGGGCTTGAGAGATCCCCAGTCCACCTCATGTTAGGAAGTGGATATCCTACCCTTGTTTATACCGTTATGTCTGGTCGCCTATTATTCGATGTTACTAAAGCGAGCAAGCAGTCCCACTACTCGGGAGTGTTGCGTGTTTCCAATTGCCTGAAAACCGAGCTGAAGCGGGCTTTGGGCGACGAGCTAGTGGAAGTCGTCTGGAGCGAGCGCAAGCAGAGCTTTCGGGCCCCTTCGATTGGCCGCGACTTTTGTATCGAACCGGAGGACGTGTTGCTGACGGCGGAGCTTTTTAACGATTTCGAGCGTCCGGGGATCGAGTCGTTCCTGAGGTCGTCGACTTGTCGGGCTTACGCAATCTTTCACGATGCGATACCGCTGCGGCACCCAGAGTTTACTTGGCCGCACAGCGTGCAGCGTCACCCCAGCTACATGAAGATGCTGAGCCTGTTCGATGGGGTTTTCGGGGTTTCTCAGCACAGTTCCATCGTCCTGGAGGAGTATTGGGAATGGCTCGGCTACGAGTATTCGCCTTCCGTGAAGTCGATCCAGCTCGGGGCGGACGGACTTTTCAGCGAGCCGATGATTCCTGCCAGCAGCGAAGGGGATGCGTTCGATGTGCTGGTATTGGGAATCATCGAAAAGCGGAAGGGGCATGACCTGGCTCTAGATGCGTGCAGCCGTCTTTGGGATGACGGCTTGGAGTTTAATTTGCACATCGTCGGCCGCGCGAATCCGTATTTCGGCAAGGACATCGAGCGTCGCATCAAGCGCATGGTCAAGTCCGGGCGTTCGATCAAATTGCATGGGCATATCGAGGACGAGGAACTGAAGCGCTTGATTCCTTCCATGGACCTGCTGCTTTTCGCGTCCCGTTCGGAGGGCTGCGGTTTACCGGTGCTGGAGTCGCTTTGGAGCGGGCTGCCGGTGCTCAGTTCGAAGCTGCAGCCGGTGCGGGAGACTTCGCGCTTCGGCGGAGTGAGTTTCTTCAAGCCTGAGGATTCGGAGGATCTTGCCTCGCAATTGCGCCGTTTGATCGAGAACCGCCATTTGGTCGACGATTTGAAGAACGGAATTCAGTCCTCGATATTGCCGACTTGGCAGATGACCGCCAAGGAAGTGCTGGATACCATCAAGCCGCGGGTAGCGGTGGAGGCATAGGAACGGGACCTCGCTTGTGCTCGTCGAGAGCTCGTCGCTGCAAGCTTGTTTGTCGATGAGGCTGGATCCTGCAGCGCGGTCGCTGGAGAAGGCTTGGCGCTGCAGGATACTGCTCAAGTGATCGATTAGAGTTTCTTGTTGATGGAAACGAAGGTGAACTGTCCTTCCGCGGAGTAGAGGAATCCGGCGTACCCGGTCGAGTTGTTGCCCCAAGATGAAACATAGGGCGGTGCCTCGTTGAAGAGGTTGCGGATGCCGACTGTTACTTTTGTGTCTCCGAACCACGTTTCTTGGCCTTTCCAGAAGTCGTGACTCGCGGTGATATCCCAGATCATAGTGGCTTCGACTTGGTTGAAGCCTGTTGGGTCGCTCGGGGCGCTAGGATCCCAATCGAAGCTGAAGTCACGGAAACCGTCCTTGTAGTTGCCAACCAAGTTTACGGTAGTGTTCCCTTTCGTCCAGGTCGCGGCCAGCTCGCCCTTCCATTTCAGGTAAGCGTCGTCGCCGGCTCCGGGGCTGGGTTCGCCTGTGGCATTGTCGAAGAGGACGTCTTCGGTCCAACCCGCGTATTCAAAAAACGGAGCGCTTGGAAACTGTTGGACTTCGTAGGAGTCGAGGTAGGAAGCGTTTACCGAAAAGTCCCAGCGCCCCATATCGTTAGCGACGAAGTAGCTGGCTCCGATGTCGAAACCGGTTGCGTCTTCGTTGCCGAGATTGCGGAAGATTCCGTTTACGAGGACGATTTGGTCGCTGGCGTCCAGCTGCACGCCTTCGCCGGGCAGCAGCGTTTCGTTCGCGAAGTAGCGGTTTACCACATCCTGGTGATCCACGGTGACGTTGCCGTTTCTTTCGATGCTCCAAAAGTCGAGGTTGAAGCTGGTGGCGCTGGTGGCGGTGCTGAGGAAGTTGGGCGTCCATATGAGTCCGAAAGAAGTATTGGTCGACTCCTCGGCCCGCAGGTCGGGATTGCTGGCGATGGTCGCATCCTGTTCCGGCTCGTTGACGTCAGAGAGGGGATTGGTGACAGCGGTGAGCGTATAGGTGAGTCCTTGCGCGTAGAGTTCGTACATGGAGGGCTGGCGATAGCCCTCTCCCCAGGTCGCTCGGATCGCGAAGCTATCGTCGAAGGGAAGGTAGCGAAAGGATGCCTTCGGTACGAAGATGCTGTCTTGCTGGGTGACGAAATCTTCGTAGCGGCCGGCGATGTTCGCGGTGAAGGAGTGGGCCCACGAGGCATCGTTTTCAGGCAGGACGAGAGGTAGGTTCATCTCGAAGTAGAGGGAACCGATTTCGCGTTCAGCATCGGTGATGTTCGCCGTGGAGGATCCGATCACATCTCCCGTGGAAGCGGCGGAGTCCGGGGATTGCACGAGAGTCTCCCAGCGATACTCATGGCCGAAGGCGACGCCGACTGGGTTTTCGTTTATGCGGAAGAGGTCGCTGTTGCTGAGCACCAGTTGCGAGCCGTAGAGGCTGGATTCGTTGGTGTCCTTCAAGTCGACTTTGGCGTAGGATGCGATGAGCTGGTTGTTTTCGATCTCGTTGCGGTAGTAGCCGAAGGGGTTGTAGGGGATGGTGGTGCCGATGTACTCGTCGCTTTCGGGATCGAAGATGGGATCGGCAGCGTTGTTGAGGCGATTGAACTTGGAGATGGATACGAGCGTATTGCGGGTCGTATTCTTGATGCTGCTGTAGCTGAGCGACGCATCGAGGTTCCAGTTTCCGAACAGGACGTCTGACTTGAGGCCGAGGGTCGCGTTGAGCGCGTCGTTGGTGTCGCGGTAGATTCGATTGCCGAATTCTGCGAGGCGCGCTCGGGTGCCGCCGGAAAAGTCTTGGTTGAAGGGGTTGAAGGGGTTGTAGGCGCCTTCCGCTGCGGTGCGCTGACCTGCCTCTACCTCGTCGGGGGTGAGGATGGGGGTTGTTGAATTGGCGGGGATCACGAGGGAGACGCCGCCTGGATTGCCGAAGTTGCCGGTCGCGGAGGGGGCGAGCTCGTTCACGGAATAGGTGTTTTGGTAGAACAGATCGCCGTAGAGAAATACGTGCTCGGTTCCCTTGATTCTTTTGTCCCACGAGAGGAATCCACCTTTGCGCTCGTATTCTGGATACGAGCCCGAGGTTTCGTTGTAATTGTAGGAGGAGCTGCGACCATCGGTGTACTGGTAGTCGGTTGCGGGCAAGTTACCGTCGTTGTTCTCCCGATTGTCGTAGGTCGAAGCGAAGAAGAGGTCTTCCCGATCTTCAGGCTCGACTCCATCGTCCAGGCCTGGGATCGCTGCATCGGAGTCGAGCCCGAGGGCCTGCAGGGCGGCCTCGCGAGTAATTTGGAAGTTGAGCGGGCTCGCGTTGGAGCTGAGAAATGGCGGTACTTCCGAGTAGGAACGGTCGCGGTTGAAGATCGCGTTGCGCTTATAGTAGTTGGCGCCCACCGTGACGCTGCCGTCTTCGTCGGATTTTCCGCTGACGATGTTCACGGTGAGATCTCCGGCGTCCGCTTTGGAGGTATTGCCGTATTTGACGGTGAGTTCGGTGCCTTGGAAATCTCGCTTGGTAACGATGTTGACCACCCCAGCTACGGCGTCCGCTCCGTAGAGAGCCGATGCCCCGTCTTTCAGAACTTCGATGCGATCGATGGCTGCGAGAGGAAACGAATTGAGATCGACGAAAGCGGTCGTGCCGTCGGTCCCAACAGGAAAGGGAGCTACGCGGCGTCCGTTTATCAGCACCAAGGTTGCTTCGGGGCCGAGGCCGCGCAGCGAGACCGACGAGGCGGAAGGCGTGAAGCCGGTCGCATTGTTGGAGATGGGAACGGATCCGCCGTTGTTTACGGAAAGCGATTGCAGGGCTTCGCTGGTGGTCGAGAATCCCTTCGCGTCGAAGTCCGAGGCAAGCACGACCGCGACGGGGGTGATGTTTGACCGGTCCGCCATTTCTGTGACGAGAAGGTGGGAGCCGACTACTCGGAAGGGTTCGAGCTCGAAGAATTCATCGGATTCTTCTTGCGACTGTCCCCAGGTCGTGAGCAAGGCTAGGCTGATCGCTCCAATGACTGACCCAGATCGGGAAACTCGGATTTCTGCTGCATTTCTGTACTTCATTTCTAGTGCATCTGTAAGTTCAGCGCGAAACGGGTTCAGGTCGGTTGATTAATTTCGCGCGTATTTATCAGTAAGCAATACTTATACTAATCGTCAACGGACCGACCCTTTTTCCCGCGTTTCGCTTGTTATTGATCGCAAATATTAAGGAAGCTGATCGCGGCCGTTAGAGCGGGTTTAGGTATTTTTACATTCGATGGGGAACCGCTCTCGTCGCGCTTAAAATTGTCCCTGCCGTCCGGTTGAGGAAGAACATTAGCTTGGGAAAATAGTGGGATGGAAAAGCGAAGGGTGAGGCCTAGGATTGCGGCTTTCCGAAGCGATGGGGTGAAGCCGAATGGGGCCTGCGTCGCTACTTCCTAGTTAACGCAATTGTTCTGCGCGCCTGCCTCGCGGCATGGTACGTTTAAGCGATGCCCGATTCCGACAGGGAGCCGCCTCGTAGCGCTTGCGTCTTCCTCACGACCGGAGTTACAGCTTCTTGGTAGCGTAGCGGAGAGCGGCTTCGATGCGCTCGAAGTCTTCGTCGGTGTGCCGGGCGGAAATCGCGGTGCGGACCAGGTCCTTGCCGGGCGGGACGCCGGGCGCGGTGGAGATCACGGTGAAGATTCCTTTTTCCCGCAGGTGCTTCCAGAAGTAGTAGGCGCGTTCGCGGTCGCCGAGGACGATGGGGACGGCGGGCGTTTCGCTTTCCCAGGTATCGAGTCCGAGCTCTTGGAGCAGGTCCTTGTAGCGCTGTGTATTGGCCCAGAGCCGTTCGTTCCATTCGGGCTCCTCTTGCATGACTTGCAAGGCGGCGCGGGCGCAGGCCGCCTGCATGGGGCTGATGGCGGCGCTGAAGATGGATTGCTTGCAGTGGGTGCGGAGAAATTCGATGGCGTTGGCGTCTCCGGCGACGAAGCCGCCCGTGCTGGCTAGGGACTTGGAGAGGCTGCCGGCGATGACGTCCACTTTTTCGGTGAGACCGAAGTAGTTGGCGGTGCCGCGTCCTTGTTTTCCCAATACGCCGAGTCCGTGGGCGTCGTCGAGGGAGATGAAGCATTGGTGCTCCTGGGCGATTTCGACGAATTCGGGAAGGGCGGCGATGTGCCCTTCCATGGAGTAGATGCCTTCGATGGAGAGGAGTTTGGGCGCTTGCGGGTCGAGTTGCTCGAGCAGGGTCCGGAGCCGGTCGGGATTGTTGTGGCTGAAGCGCTCGACTTCGGCCATGGAGAGACGGATGCCGTCCCAGATGCTGGAGTGGAGGTTTTTGTCGGCGAGAATGATGTCGCCGCGTTGGGCGAAGCCGGTGATGGACGCCATGCAGGCGAGGTAGCCGGCGGCGAAGACATGGCAGGATTCCTTACCTAGGAAAGCGGCGAGTTCCGCTTCGAGCTCGCGGTGGAAGCCGCGGCCGCCGTTGGCGGAACGGGCCCCCATGGTGCCGCTGCCCCATTTTTCGAGGGCGGCCTTTCCCGCTGCCACGACTTTAGGGTGTTGGGAAAGTCCGAGGTACTCGTTGCTTGCGAGCATGACTAGTTCCTGGCCGTCTATGGTGATGCGGGTTCCGCTTTGGCCTTCCGCGATTTCGTAGTAGAGGTCGTACTTTTGGCGGAGCGTGGTGAGCTTGTCGTCCTCGCAGCGGAGGGCGATGGGGTTGCGAGCTTTTGAGTTGAGGAACTTGCGGATCATGGGATCGGGAAAGGTCGGCGGCCGGTGGATTGGCGGTGGAGCTTGCGCGCTTGCCGCGGTAACTGAAGGCAAAAGCGAGTCAGGAACGAAGTCGCAGCAGTATGAGGAGGGCTCGGGCGGCGAGTCGCGGGTTCATGCGCCACCAATAGCGGGCGTAGCGGCGAAAGTATTCCCGGGGCCACTCTTTGCGGCCGTAGCGGGCGGCGTGCTGGGCCCAGCGCTGGCGGAAGATTTCGGTGTTGCGGTCGTTGTGGTTGTTGCGGCCGGGGGAGACGCTGATGTGGTGGCGGATCACGCTCTGGAGGGCGACGTAGAGTCGGTAGCCGCGGCTTTTGAGTTTCAGGGAAAGGTCTACGTCCTCGCTGCCGTTGCGGTAGGCTTCGTCGAATCCGCCCACCTGGAAAAAGGTTTCCTTGCGGATGGCGAGGCAAGCGGCGGTGACGGCGTTTCGCTCGATGAGGGTTCCGGCCGGCGGGTGTCGGCGGTTCTTGTGGGCGTGGGTGGGCAGGCCTTCTAGGTCGAAGAAGATTCCGGCGTGGTCGACGAGGCCGCTGGCGTAGTTTCGCTGCACGTTTCCAACGGCGCCGGCCTGGGGCGCGGACTGGAGGGCGTCGAGGAGAGGGGGGAGCCAGCCTGGCGCGAATTCGAGGTCGTTGTTGACGAAGAGCAGGATTTCGTGCCGGGCGGCGGCGG
Organism: Pelagicoccus sp. SDUM812005; assembly: GCF_031127875.1. Taxonomy (GTDB): domain Bacteria; phylum Verrucomicrobiota; class Verrucomicrobiia; order Opitutales; family Opitutaceae; genus Pelagicoccus. The sequence goes on from NZ_JARXIA010000001.1 coordinate 604,173, forward strand.
CGGCCTTGTTGTTAGAAGCGGCGAATCCGAGGTTGCTCGCGTTGGCGAGGAGGGTGATTTCAGGGCGTGGGGCGAGGGTTCGGAGGAAGGCTGGGGTCCCGTCGCTGGAGGCGTCGTCGATGAGGACCAGCTGGTGGGCGGGCAGGTCGACCGTCGCTTCAAGGCTGCTCAACATCGCCCGCGTGTGAGGCAGGCAGTTGTGCAGCGAGGAGATGAAGGTGACGGGAGGAAGCGACATTTGCGGGAGCGTTCTGCGGTCGGGATTTGCTCGTCGCGTCGCGGCGTGTCGCGGGCGACAGCCTTGCTGCGGAGAACTGGGAACCGGGAGTGGCCTCAATTGAGGCGGTTTTCGAGGTAGCTGGCGAGGCCGACGAGGAATTCGGTGTCGCCAGGCAAGGTCGAGCAGATGCGGATGGCCTCTTGGGTGCGGGCGTGGGCGAGCTCGCGGGACTTTTCCAGTCCGTGGAGCTTTACGTAGGTCGTCTTGTCCAGTTCGGCGTCGGAGCCGATGCTCTTGCCCATGGTTTCTTCGTCGCTGGTCGCGTCGAGGATGTCGTCGATGATTTGGAAGGAGATGCCGATTTCCCGTCCGTAGGCTCGAAAGGCGGCGAGCTGGTCGTCGCTGGCGCCGCCGATGGTGCCGCCCATGACGAGGCAGCATTCGATGAGGGCGGAGGTTTTATTGAGGTGGATGAAGTTGAGGGTGTCCTCGGAGAGGGGGGCGCCTTCGCCGAGGATGTCTTCCATTTGCCCGCCGATGAGGCGTTCGCTGCCGGCGGTTTCGCCGAGTTCCGCGACCAGCTTGGCGCAGATTTCCGGCGCGGCGGCGTAGTGGCGGGCTAGGAGCTGGAAGGCGTAGGTGAGCAAGGCGTCGCCTGCCAGGACGGCGGTCGCCTCGTCGAACTGCTTATGGCTGGTGGGCTTGCCGCGTCGCAGGTCGGCGTTGTCAATGGAGGGAAGGTCGTCGTGGATGAGGGAGTAGGTGTGCAGGCTTTCCACAGCGATTGCGGCCGGCATGGGGTTGAGCTTGCTGGCGAAGAGGCTGTGGGCGGCCAGGACGAGCACGGGGCGTAGGCGCTTCCCCCCGGCCCGCATGCTGTAGAGCATGGCTTCGTGGATGCGGCTGGGTCGTGTTCCCGCTGCGGGTAGGTATTGCTCTACAGCAGATTCAACTTCGCTTTGGTAGGCTCGTAATTTCTCTTTGAACTCCATCTTAAATGTGCGTATTACAGGCAGTTAAAGAACCAAAGCATCCGGAATGCCCACAATCGAGCAAGTATCTAAACGAGTCTTTTCAGACAATAATTGGCTTAAGAAGTGCGCCCTTGGCGGAGTTCTTAGCTTGATCCCGATCGTGAACATCCTCGCTCTCGGCTATCTCTACCGCATTTTCCTGCAAGGTCGCAGCGAAAAGGGGATCTCGCTGCCCGAGTGGGACGACTTCAAGAACCTCTTTCTCGACGGCCTGCGTTTCTTGGTGGTGGGTTTGATCTTCGCGGTGCTGCCCATCGCGGTGGTGACGCTTTGCGCGGAGATCGCGTTTGACGGGATGATCGCGAGCATACCGCTGATTCCGGTGCTGTTCATGGCGGGGCCTTTGATGAGCGCGGCCCTGTACCTGTATTCGGTGAAGCAGGACATTTCGGACTGCTTCAACGTGGAGGCCTTGAGCATCATGCTCAAGAAGGCTGCCATTAGCTACACGGTTCCGACCTTGGCCTATTTGGGGCTGTGCATGTTGGGGCTGGTGTTGCTTCCGTTTCCCTTTTTCTTCGGAGGCGTCTTTTATTTTTACCTGATGGGCTGCGCCTTCAAGGACCTCGAGAATCGATCCCGCAAGTAGCCTGAAAACACTTTTCCTTGTATGAAAAAGATAACTCCAAAGGAACCTAAGCTTTCCACGCTCATCCTCACCGCTTCTTCCGGTATCATGCTCGGGGCGCTGTTGGGCGTGTCGCTGTTATTGTCGCGACCGGTCAATACGGTTTCCAGCGTGCCGGACGAATCCCTCCTGTCCAAGCCTGGCAACTACAACACTTATTACCGTCCGGGGAGCGTGGATCCTGCGGAGTCGGCGAATTTGCGCAGCGGAACAGGGCGGATCAAGCGCCGCTCGCCGGGGCCGGTTTCCTTCAGCCAGGGCGAGGTAAACTATTTCTTCAAGAGCTTGTCCTTTGGCGAGCCGGTGGGCGAGGCGAAGGACGAAGGCGCCAAGGTGGGCCCGTTTAACGTGAGGATGGAGGGCGACCAAATCTTTGCTTCGATCAAGATAGTGGTCGATCCCAACGGCAGTCCCTTCGAGATTTTGGCGCTGGCGAATGTGGGCTTCGAGAATACGGACGAAGGTCCGGAGTTTAAGGTCAATAGCCTGCGTATCAATTCCCTGCCGGTGCCGGGCATGGCGGGGCTGATTTCTTCGATGATCGAATCGAAGATTGCGCAGACGCCATGGCCTGAGGAGGTGCTCGAGATGTGGGAAAACATACGAGCGATCCATGTGGAGTCAGGAAAGCTGATTACCGAAGTCGGCTTACGCCGCGCTTAGATTTTGGATACGAGGCGGATCTCGATTTCGAAGAAGGGTTCGCTTTGAGCTAATGGCAGCGCTTGTCAAACGTATCGGGCTGGTATCCGCCTTCACCATGCTCTCCCGCGTAGTCGGTCTCTTGAGGGACATGGCTACGAGCTACATGCTGGGCGCGTCGGTTTGGAACTCGGCCTTCATCACGGCCTTTACCTTGCCGAACCTCTTTCGCCGGCTGCTTGGGGAAGGGGCCTTGACGGCGGCCTTGATGCCGAATCTGAGCGAGGAGCTGGAGGAACGCGGTCGGGAAGCGGTGCACGAATTGGTCAACAAATCCTTGAGTTGGCTGGTGCTGATTTGCCTAGGAATCACTGTCCTGGTATTGGCTGGATTGGAGCTCGTTCAGAACTGGGACGTATCGGAAAAGTGGAGACTGGCCGCGAACCTCGGCCAAATCGTTTTTCCTTACGTGCTTTTAATCTGCGTAGCGGCGATTTTGTCGGCAGCGTTGAATCTCTTTTCCCGCTTCGGGATTCCAGCTCTGACGGCGGTCTGGTTGAATACTTCAATCGTGCTTTCTTTGGGGATCGCGGGTTGGTATCTGGGAGGAGACCTGCGGACGAAAACCTATTGGCTTTGCGGGGGCGCCATGGTGGGCGGTACGCTGCAAATGCTGGTGCCCGCTTTCGCTTTGGCGAAGGAAGGGTGGCGGCCGCGTTTCGATCTCGGGATATCGCCGCGCGTCAAGGAGGTCGCCCTTCTGACGCTGCCGGGGATTTTTGGAGCGGCGGTTTTCCAGATCAATATCATGATGAGCCGCGGCTTGGCGTTTTCGGTGAACGACGCTGCGGCCTCTTTGCTGTATTATGCGAATCGCTTGGTGGAGCTGCCGGTGGGCGTTTTCGCGATCGCGATTTCCACGGTGGTCTTTCCAAGCCTGACGGCAGCGGTGGCGGGAAAGCGGATGGACGAGTTTTCGAAAACCTATCGGCGCGGGATTCTGCTCTGCCTTTTGATGGCGGTGCCGTCGGCAGTGGGGCTTTGCTCCTTGGCTCCTGAGATTATTGGCCTGCTTTTCGAGCGGGGGCTTTTTTCCGATAGCGACACCAGCGCCACGGTGCCCTTGGTCTGGGTGTTTGCGATCGGCATGCCGTTCTACTCTTTCGTTTCGGTGGAAACGCGAGCCTTCTATTCGCTGAAGGATACCCGAACGCCGGTGCGGGTCGCGGTGGTGGCCTTTGTGGTTAACGTCTGTCTGAGTCTGGTCTTGATGCGCGTTTACGGTGCGGTAGGGCTCGCGGTCGCCACGAATTTCGCTGCGATCGTACAGTCGGTGATGCTGCACGTGTCGTTAGGTCGCAAAAAATTGGATACAAGCTTGAGGGAGTTGTTTGGGGACGTCTTCCGCATCGCCGTGGCGGCGGCCTTGATGGGCTTGGCCGTGGTATCGGTTTCAGGCTGGCTATCGACGCGTTGCGGCGATGGTTTGCTGGGGGCTGTTTTCTTGGTCATGGGGCCGATCCTGGCGGGAATTTTGGTGTACTTCGTAGCGCTGCAGCTGCTGGGAGCCAAGTTGAAGCGACTGCTGAACTAGACGATTGCGATTCTGCCGGCGTCTGCTGTAGTGCTGCGGATTATGGCACGGATTTCGAAGAAACGTCAGCAGGCAACGGAGAAGCTTCTCGAGGCATTGGGCTCGAGGAAGGTGAAGCTCGAGGGGGACGCGAAGTACATGGCTTCCTTCGATAGCTTGAAGCTGGCTTTCGCATACGATGCCCTCGTGCTGGCTCAGTCCGAAAAGGATGTCGGCGCCACGCTGAAGCTTGCTAACGAGTTTGGCGTTCCTGTCACCACCCGCGGAGCTGGAACGTCGCTTACCGGTTCGGCGGCGCCGGTCAAGGGCGGTTGGGTGCTGGATGTGTCGAAGATGAACCGCATCAAGATCGAGAAGACGAAGTCCATGGCGATCGTCGGGCCTGGAGCGGTGGTGGGGCAAATCCAAGCCGCGGCGGAGGAGCTCGGGCTCTTTTACCCGCCCGATCCGTCCTCGCTCAAGTACAGCACCATCGGCGGGAATATCGCTTGTAATGCGGGCGGTATGCGCTGCGCGAAGTATGGCGTGACGCGCGATTTCGTCTTGGCGCTGGAAGGATTTTTGCCGACCGGGGAAAAGGTGTCATGGGGAGGTGAATACAAAAAGTTCGCAACGGGTTACAACATCCGCGATCTGTGGATCGGTAGCGAAGGGACCTTGGGCGTAGTGACCAAGGCGGTGCTCAGGCTGTTGCCCAAGCCCGAAAAGAAGTGGACCATCTTGGTCGCCTTCGATTCCGACATAAAGGCTTTGGAAGCGGTTCAGACGCTGTTGGGCGAGGGGCAGAACCCGTCCATTCTGGAATTTCTGGATAGTAACTCGGTTTATTGCGCGGAAGAGATCGCTGGGGTGAAGCTCTTCGAAGGGCTTTCCTTGAAGCCGCTCCTGCTGGTGGAGTTCGACGGGAATGCGGCCCAGTTGCGGGCTGACAAGAAGCGGGCCATCGAGTGGGCCACCGCGCATGGTTTGGCCTTCCGCGAAGCCAAGACGGAGAAGGAAACCGAAGTCTTGTGGTCGGCCCGCCGCGCTTGTTCGCCGGCCATGTTCTCCATGGGCGATTCCAAGATCAACGAAGACATCGTGGTGCCGCTGGAAAGCCAGGCGAAGTTTGCCCGGTTCTTGAAGCAGATGCAAAAGAAGTGGAAGATCAACGCGCCTACCTTCGGCCATGCGGCGGATGGGAATTTCCACGTGAACATCATGTACACCCGCAGCGACAAGGAAGAGTGCAAGCGAGCAAAGGGCGCCGTTGCGGACTTGATGAAGAAGGTATGCGAGCTCGGAGGCACCATTTCCGGCGAGCATGGGATCGGTTTGGCGAAGACTCCGTTCATGGCGGTGGCCCGCAACGAGGCGGAGATGGGGGCCATGAAGGCGATCAAGAAGGCTCTCGACCCGAACGGGATTTTGAATCCAGGAAAGATTTTCCAGCCCTACGAGGTTTGGGACAAGACGTTGGAAAAGGTGAAGCTGCCTTGGGACAAAAAGCCGATCTCTGCCCTTAAATCGTAGCGGATGCAGCAGGTTTCTCCCAAGTACATCGTGCTGGGTGGCTGTATCTTGGCCTTTGGCGCGGCATTCGTGAATGTTGGTTTTCTGTTGAGAACAGGGGCGTCGGCGAGCCATTTGACGGGCGACCTTTCGCGTTTGGCTTCGGAGTTGCTCCGCGACGATTCAGGTTATCGACACGGTTTCAGTCTCGTAGGGGCGGCCACCTTGGGGTTCGTGCTGGGGGCGTTCTTTTCGGGGGCGCTGCTTCATCATCCGGAATTGGAAATCGAAAGGCCGTATGGCAGGGTTGTATCAGCGATCGGGATACTGCTGGTCGGCTCTTTTTTCTGCGAGCCGATTAGTCCTGTGGCTTCGATCGGCTTGGCAGGCTTGGGGTGCGGGCTGCAGAACGCGATGGCGAGCAAGTACCGAGGCGCGGTGCTGCGTACGACCCATATGACGGGATTGGTCACGGACCTCGGGATCATGCTGGGGATGCGCTTTCGCGGGCATCGAATCGAGAGCTGGCGCATTTGGGTTCCGTTTTTCCTTTGCTTATCGTTCTTCGGAGGATCGGTTTGCGGAGCCTTTGCTGTCTTGACCTTCGAGCTGCCTTGGCTGGCCTTAGCAGGGGGAGCTTACCTGTTGGGTGGCATTTCTTGGAGTCTCGTCAAGAGGCGCTTGGCCCGAAGATCTTCCTAACGCAAAACGCCTCGCTCCTGAGGAGCGAGGCGGTGAAAAGGTGCGGCTGAGTGGCCAGCGGGCCTAGCTGCTGGCTTTGACTTCGGCGTAAGCCCAGTCGAGCCAGGGGAGGAGGGCTTCGATGTCGGCGGTGTCGACGGTGGCGCCTCCCCAGATGCGGAATCCGGTAGGGGCGTCGCGATAGGCTCCGAAGTCGAAGCCAACGCCTTCCGCGTCGCAGAGGGATACGATCTTCTTCGCTGCGGCCGCTTGTTGGTCGGCCGGCAGGGATGTGAACCATGTATCCGTAATCTTGAGACAGATGGAGGTGTTGGAGCGGATTGACTTGTCTTCGGCCAGGAACCCTGCCCAGTCGCTTTTCTCTACCCACTTCTCGATGGCTGCGAGGTTTGCGTCGGAGCGCTGGATGAGGGCGGGAAGGCCGCCGATTTCTTCGGCCCACTTGAGGCCGTCGAGGGCGTCTTCTACGCAGAGCATGGAGACGGTGTTGATGGTGGCGCCGGTGAAAATGTCAGCGATGAGCTTGCCGCCCTTGGTGAGGCGGAAGATCTTGGGAAGAGGCCAAGCGGGAGTGTAGGACTCGAGGCGTTCGATGGCGCGCGGACTGAGGATGAGCATCCCGTGGGCCGCTTCGCCGCCCATGACCTTTTGCCAGGAGTAGGTAACGACATCGAGTTTCTCCCATGGTAGTTCCATGGCGAATACGGCGGAGGTCGCGTCGCAGATAGTGAGGCCTTCGCGGTCGTCTGGAATCCAGTCTCCGTTGGGGACTTTGGCGCCGGAGGTGGTGCCGTTCCAGGTGAAGGCGACGTCGTTGGAGAAGTCGACTTTTGCGAGGTCTGGGATTTCGCCGTAGGCGGCCTCGTGCTTGTTGACGTTTTCGAGCTTAAGCTGCTTGACGACGTCGGTGACCCAACCGGAACCGAACGATTCCCAAGCCATCATGTCGACGCCGCGAGCGCCGAGCAGGGACCAGAGAGCCATTTCAACCGCGCCGGTGTCGGATGCGGGGACGATGCCGCAGACGTAGCCTTCGGGGAGGTTGAGCAGCTCTTTGGAGCGATCGATTACTTCTTGGATGCGAGCCTTGGCGTTCTTGGCGCGGTGGGATCGGCCGACCAACGCGTTATCGAGGGCGGAGAGGCTCCAGCCCGGACGCTTCGAGCAAGGGCCCGATGAGAAGTAAGGACGATTCGGTTTTTTTGCGGGTTTCATTCGCGTGTTAGGTTAAAGGAGGGAGCTGTCTAGGGAGCGAGGTGGGGAGTGTCAATCGCAGGAGAGACGAGGCGTGGAATTGGTGGCTGTCGCAATCAGTCGATGCGGCCGAGTTGGGAGAAGTCTAGGCGGGTGTGGCTGATTTTTCCTTCGATGAGGGTGTCGCGATCGGAGGGGGCGGCGGGAGCGTTTTCGCCGAGTTCGCAGTAGATGAAGTTGTAGGCGTTGTTCTTCTGCCCGAAGAAGCTGCCGGCTTCGGTGCGAGCTGGGTTGGTGCGGACGATTTCTGTCTCCTCGGTGATGGGAGCGGAGGGGAAGTTGATGCTGTGGACGACTCCGTAGGCGTTTTCGGTCGAGGCGAGTTGGGCTTCGACGAACTTCGAGAGGATGGCGGCGGCGGTCTGGGCTTTGCTGCCGAGCTTTTCGCCGAGTTCCTGCGGGTTGTCCTTGAGGCGATCGTAGTCGTCGCGAGCGAGTCCGAGCGAGGCGGCGAAGCTGGGAATGTTGTGGAGGGCGCCTTCGAGGGCGGCTCCAACGGTGCCGGAGGAAAGGATGTAGGCGAGGCCGGCGTTGTGTCCGACGTTGATGCCGGAGACGATGCAGCGTGGCTTTTCGGGGAGGAGGTGTCCGAGGGCTAGGTTGACGCAGTCCGCGGGCGAGCCGGAGATGGAGTAGGCTTCGCAGGGAAAATCTTTGCGGCCGATGACGTCGACTTCCTTGAAGCGGCTCATGCATTTGCCGACCCAGCTTTGCTCGTAGCGTGGAGCGGCGACAACGACTTCTCCGAGTCGTTGAAAGCTGGATACAAGTGCGAGGAGAAGCGGCGAGTCGATGCCGTCGTCGTTTACGATAAGGATTTTGGACATGAGGAAGGTCGTTGGGCTGAATATTGCGGCTGGGAGCGGGGTGACAAGCGCGTTTCCTAGACTGGAGATGGTACAAAAAAGCGCCCAAGGCGAGGAGCCTTGGGCGCTGTAATTGGTTGAAGACTACGCTTCGGCCTTTTCTTCGCTCGCTTCTTCGGAAGCTTCGGCCGCTTCGGGCTCGGCTTCTTCAGCTGCAGGCGCTTCGGCTGCTTCCTTGGCGGCGCGGCGTGCTTCGAGCTCTTCGAGGGCGGCCTTGCGGGAGAGGCGAACGCGTCCACGCTCGTCGACTCCGAGACACTTGACTACCATCTCGTCGCCAGGCTTGCAGACGTCTTCGGTCTTGCGGACGCGGAAGTCGGCGAGCTCGGAGATGTGTACGAGGCCTTCTTGGCCGGGGAGCACTTCGACGAAGCAACCGAATTCCTTGGTCGCCTTGACGATGCCGCGGTAGATCTTGCCTTCTTCGATTTCGCCGCAGACGAGGTCGATTTCGTTGAGGGCCCGCTTCATGGACTCTTCGCTGGTGGCGTAGACGTTTACGCGGCCGGAGTTGTCCTCGTTGATGTCGACCTGGGCTCCGGTTATTTCCACGATGCGGCGGATGTTCTTGCCGCCGGGACCGATGAGGGCGCCGATCTTTTCAGGGTTGATCTGAACGGTGGTGATGCGTGGCGCGGTCGCTGCGACTTCTTCGCGTGGAGCCTCGAGGGCGGTTGCCATGTTGGCGAGGATTTCCATGCGGGCTTCGCGGGACTGAGCGACGGATGCCTTGACGATGTCGAAGGGGAGGCCGTTGATCTTGAGGTCCAGCTGGAAGCCGGTGATGCCGTTCTTGGTGCCGGCGATCTTGAAGTCCATGTCGCCGAAGTGGTCTTCCTCGCCGAGGATGTCGGTGAGGATGTGGTGTTTGCCGATCTTGCCGCTTTCGTCGAATTCGGAAACGAGGCCGACGGAGATACCGGCGACGGGATCGCTGATGGGCACGCCTGCGTCCATGAGGGAGAGACAGCCGCCGCAGATGGAAGCCATGGAAGTGGAACCGTTGGAAGCCATGATTTCGGAGCTGACGCGAATCGAGTATGGGAACACGTCTTCCGAAGGAACGACTGGGAGGAGCGAGCGCTCAGCCAAGGCTCCGTGTCCGATCTCGCGGCGACCTGGCGAGCCGAAGCGGCCCGTTTCGCCTACGGAGAAGGGAGGGAAGTTGTAGTGCAGCATGAAGGACTTGGTGGTCGGGCCGCCGGTGATGGCGTCGAGACTTTGAGCCTGGTTTGCTGGGCCGAGCGTGGTGAGGACGAGGCCTTGCGTTTCGCCGCGGGAGAAGAGGGCGGAACCGTGTACGCGGGGTACTACGCCGACCTTGGACTTGAGCTCGCGGAGTTCGTTTGGCTTGCGGCCGCCGGCGCGGATGCCCTTGTCGAGAATGGACTTGCGGTAGGTGTGCTCGAGGAGCTCCTCCATGGCCATGTTGAGTTGGGCAGGGTTGTACTTTTCGCCGTACTTTTCCTGGAGGGCGCCTTCGGCGAGAACCTTGAGCTCGTCGATCTTGGCGTTGCGCTCCTGCTTGTCGCCAGCGGCGCAGGCTTCGCCGATGCGGTCTCCCACGAGGGAGTTTACGATTTGGCGAACTTCGTCCTCGAGGACGCAGAGCGGGAAGGTCTTCTTTTCCTTGCCGGCTTCGGCGCGGAGCTGCTCGATACCAGCGATGATGGGCTGGATGGCTTCGTGGGCGAACTGGAGGGCTTCGAGGAAGCGGTCTTCAGGGATTTGGTCCGCGGAGCCTTCGATCATGAGCATTTCTTCCTTGGTGCCGACGTAGATAAGGTCGAGGTCGGAAGCGTATTGCTCTTCGATGGTTGGGTTAGCGACGAAGTGTCCGTCGATCTGGCCAACGCGTACGGCGCCGATGGGGCCGTTCCAAGGGATGTCGGAGATGGCGAGGGCGGCGGAGGCGCCGTTGACCATGAGGATGTCCGCGTCGTTGACTTGGTCAGCGGAGAGGACGAAGCCGATGATCTGCACTTCGTTGAGGAAGCCCTTGGGGAAGAGCGGACGGCACGGACGGTCGCAGAGGCGGGAAGTGAGGATTTCCTTTTCGGAAGGACGTCCTTCGCGCTTGAAGTAGCCGCCTGGGATGCGGCCGGCTGCGGTGTACTTTTCGCGGTAGTCGACGGTGAGCGGGAACCAGTCCTGGCCTTCACGTACGGTCTTGGCTACGGTTGCGGAGACGAAGAGGCTGGTTTCGCCGGTGGAGACAGTCACGGCACCGGAAGCGAGGTTCGCTACGTCGCCGGTGGAGAATGTGATGTCGAGGTCGTCTACTGTGATGCTATGTTTCTGTATCATTTATTTCTTTTACTTCTTTGTGCAGGACGACTCGGCGAACGGGATCGGTCTAAATCTGAAGAGATTTCGGGATGTTGCGTCCACGCTGGGAAGCGAGGCGCGACATGCGGAAATTTCCTCAAACGGATCGGGTTCTGCCGGGTCGTCGCGGGTGTTTTACTTAGTTAGTTGGAAAAATGGGTAAGCGAAAAAGCCCGCGAAGAGTATTCGCAGGCTTGAAAGGGGATCATCATCGCTGAGTTTGCAATGTCTGACCGGAAATTTGAGTCCTCGTGAGGAACCGCAACTATTTGCGGAGGTTGAGGCGCTGGAGAAGTTCGTTGTACTTCTCGAGGTCGTTCTTCTTGAGGTAGTTGAGAAGCTTACGACGGCGAGCGGCGAGGGCGAGGAGGCCACGGCGCGTGTGGAAGTCCTTGCGGTTGGAGCGAAGGTGCTCGGTGAGGTGGTTGATGCGCGCCGAAAGGAGGGCGATCTGAACGTCTGCGGACCCGGTGTCGGAGTCGTGAGTCTTGAAGTCGCCGATGATCTGGGACTTGTCGATTGATTTGCTGTTAGCCATTTGTGTATTTCGTTATTTTTCGAATTAGCACGGAAGGACGGACGAGCTGTTGGGCTGGTCCCTAACCAAGTTTTCGCTGGGTTAGACGCTGACCTCCGAGAATGGAGGCTTCCGCGGAGAAGAGCGGTGTAGCCGCTAGACTCTGACGTGAAAGCGGTCTAAAAGAGGGGAATTCCTCCCTGGCGCAATAACAAAATGCACTTAGGCCCTTTGGGCGACGGGATCGTCGACGAGGGAATGGAGCTTGGATTCGAAGTCGCCGAAGGTGAATGGCTTCTCGATGTAGCGGGAATTCGCTTCGAGGCGCTGCGCTTGCTCCTGGGGTCCTATCGGGTTGCCGGACATGATGAGGAAGCGTTGGCAGGCGCCGCAGGCTTTGGCGTGTTTGATGACCGTTTCTCCGCTGGCCTTGGGCATGAGCAGGTCGGTCACGATGAGGTCGAAGGAGGCGTCGGGATCGGTTTCGAGGATTTCCAGGGCGACCGCTCCGTTGGCAGCCTGGCTGACCTCGTATCCCAATTTCTCGAGGTAGTGGGCCACAAGCTCTCGGATGAGCGAATCGTCTTCTGCCAGGAGGGCTTTTTGATGTTCGGTTTTGGAGGATGCTTGCGGTGTCACTTTGGGAAATTGGGCCTGCGGTTGTGTCTACTTCTAGAAGTAGTGCATCCGCATCGCGTACCGCATCAGATCCTGCGGACTTTCCAAGCGTAGCTTCGCCTTAATTCTAGATCTATGGGACTCTATCGTCTTTACGCTAATTTGCAGCGCCTGAGCTATCTCTTTATTGTTTTTTGACAGCCCGATTTGTTCGACAATGAGGAGCTCGCGGTCGGAGAGGTTGTGGAAGGAGGCGGCTTCTTGGGAGGCGGGGTTGGCGAGTCGATTGATCATCAGGGACTTGACGTTTTCGCTGACGTAGAGGTCGCCCTCGGTGACGGTCTCGATGGCGTGCTTGAGTTCGGCGAGCGGGGCGGCCTTCATGATGAAGCCGTTGGCCCCGGCCTTGAGGCAGCGGTCCGCGTAGATGCCCTCGTCGTAGCTGCTAAGGACGAGGATGCGGGCGGCAGGGTACTTCTGCTTCAGCTCGCGAACGGCGGCGATGCCTTTGGGCTGGGTGGAGGTGATCTCCACGATGACGAGATCGACGCTGTCCGGTAAGTCGGGCGCATCGATGCTGCGGGCGCTGTGGGCAAGCACGTGGCTGGGGGTGGATTCGAGGAAGGCCTGCAGGCCCGCGTGGCAGACGGGGTGTTCGTCGATGTAGAGGATTTCTTGGGGAGGAGTGGCAAGGATCATGTCGCAGTTGTTAAGGTGCGACAGGGTAGCATTTTCGGTTTTATTTTTACAATCGGGGGGCGGATGCAGCTCGAATGGAAAAAGAGCGTGAGTAGCCAGCAGTAAAACGCAGCTGCAGGCTTGGTTTGCCCCGAGATTTCCCTTGGGGAGTTTCATCTAGGGAAGGACACGAAAAAGGACGACCGAAATGGGTCGTCCTGCTTGGAAATTCGAGTGGAGGGGGCGAGGCCTTAGGTTTCCTGCTGGTCGACCCACTGGACTGAGAACTGCACGAGCTCGGTGGCGTTGCGCAGGTTGAGCTTCTCTTTGACGTGGGCTCGGTGCGACTCGATGGTCTTGACGGAGAGGTGAAGGCTTTCCGCGATCTCGCGCGTGGAGAGGCCGCGGCCGATGAGCTGCACGACTTCCAGTTCGCGATCGGTGAGGCGATCGACGGGGGAGGCGGAGGAGTTGCTGGGTCCGTTGACGATCTGGTGAAGTACTTGGTCGGCGACGCGCGGGCTGACGTAGATCTCGCCTTTCAGGATCTTGCGAATGGCTTCGATGATCTTTTCGGAGGACTCCTTCTTCATCACGTAAGCCTTGGCTCCGGCCCGCAGGGCCCGCTGGGCGTAGATGGACTCGTCATGCATGGAGAAGACGAGGATGGGCAGCTTTTCGTGGATGGCCTTGAGGTTCTTGATGAGCTCGAGCCCGTTGTTTCCTTGGAGCGAGATGTCGACGATGACGGCGTCGGGGCTGGTGTTTTCGATGCCCCTCATGGCGGAAGAGGAGTCTTCGGCTTCTCCGCAGACTTCGAAGTCTTCTTGACCGTTAATGATCTGGGTGAGTCCCTGGCGGACTAAGGGGTGATCGTCTACGATGAATACTCTTATCGACATGATTTGGGTTCTCGTTTTGGGAAACCGATGGTTGGATGCGTAAAAAAGATTGCTCAGCTCGCTTCGCTGGCAAGCCATTTAGCTGATAATAAGGAGCTTATTATCAAATCGGCCCGATTGTAGGCAGCTTTAGTCGGCTGCCTACGTGGATACACGGTCAGTAGGAAATGGTGGTGGAAAGGGTGAGCTGGGAGGAGTCGTAATTGCTGAGCTCAAGGTTCGATTCGGAGTCGCGGTAGTTGTAGGAAAGGCTAGCGGTCCAGTTGGAGCGGATCGAGTAGCGCGTGCTGAAGTTGGCGGTGAGCACGTCGTCGTTGCGGGATTCGAGGTCGTAGATGAAGTCGTTGCTTTGCATGCCGACGGAGGTTATGAAGGTGAGCTTTTGGCGGGGCGTGTAGTCCACCGAAAGGTTTATTTGGCTTTGCTCGACGGTTTGGTCGTCGTCGGTGACGCTGAGGTTTCGGCTATAGGTCAAGGCCACGTTGGTCTTGGCGTTGGCGGGGTAGGCCAGGCTGCCGTTTAGGGTCAGGCGGTTGCTACGTCCGGCGCCGGGGCGAGAGCTGACGCGATCGCTCGCGCTGGTGGAGGTGAAGCCGAAGGACAGGTCCGCGTCCAATTTCGGGAAGAGGCGTTCGGGCAAGATCTGTCCGGTGATGCCGAAGTTCAGGCCGTCGTCGGTGTCGTCGACGGCTTGGTTGATGAGCCCGCGGTCGGTTTTACGGTCTTGGATTTGGTATTCGGCGTAGAGTCCGATACGGCCTCGGATGAGTTCGCGAGCGTGCAGTCCGGCTGCGAAGAGGGTGGTGGTGTTGGCGTTCGAGAAGGAGGTATCGATGCCGGAGCTGGAGCGATCGCTGTAGGACGTTCTGGCGCGGAAGCTGAGTCGGCGCTGGAGGACGTAGTCCGCGTAGGCGTTTGCGGAGAAGGTTTCGGAGTCAAGGGTTCGATTGGTGAGGTAGCTTTCCTGCACGCCGTCGAAGAAGCTGACGCCCCAGTTGCCCGACAGCTTGGGGCCGGCGCCGAAGGGGATTTCGCCGGACAGACCAAAGCTGAGCGAGTCGGAATCGAGGTAGTCGTTCTCGTCGTAGCGTCGCATGGGGAGGCTGAGGTTGGCCTCCATGTTCATGCGGTTGGACTCGCGGGTGTAGTAGATTGCCGGTGTGAAGCCGAAGATGGTGTCGGAGCCTGCGTCAGCGTTGGGGCTGACGCGGCTGCTGTCGGTTACGGAGAGGGTGCCTTGCACGGTGACGTCGCCGCCGGCGAAGCGTGGGCCAGCCTGCAGGCTGGTGGCCGGAATTAGGAGGGCGCCGCTGAGCAGGGCGAGAGAGAGTGGTTTGGTAGGCTTCATATCGGGATTCGTTGGTGTCAGTAGATGTCGCGCAAGGCGTTGAATTACAAGCTTGGGCTGGTTGATTGGTCTTTGCTTGGAGTTTAGAGAAAGGCGGACTGCAGCGCGGTGGAAAGGATGCCGATGAGGGCGCCGAAGACGCCGCCCCAGACGACGAGCCAGCCGAGGTGCTCGCGGATGAGGTCGGAAAGGATTTGCTTTACCTGGGGGGCGGTAAGCTCGTCGAGCTTGCCGCGCACGAGGCCTTCGATCATGGGCTGCATCTTCTCGAAGGAGCTGTGTGAGTGGCTGATATCGAGCGATGAGACGATTTGCTTGAGCCGTATGCGGAACTCCTCCTTGAAGGGATCGCGCAGCGGCTCCAGCACCTTTAGGCCGCCGAACATGGAGAGCATGCCGCCGAACTTCGACTTGGCGACCACCTGCAGGAAGCCGTCGAAAAGCTCGTCCATGTCGATGGACTTTTCGAGGGTTGCCGGATCGAGCCCTTGGTGCAGGGCGGTGTCGGCAAACTTCATGAAGTTCTCCTCGGTGAAGAAGCTTTCCATGACCAGCTTGTGAATGGCGGCCTTAAATTCTTCGAAGCGGGCGGCGATGACGCCGGAGCCATAAAGTCCGGGGACCTTTTCGAAGAGCATATGGACGGCGATCCAGTTGGTGATCGCTCCGGCGAGGGCGAAGACGCCCGCGCTGAAAAGGTAGGGCTTGGCGGCCGATGCGGGCAAGGCGATGCCGACGATGAGGAGCGCGAGGGCTGCGAGGTTGGTGACGAGGCTCTTGTTCATGGATTTACTCAGGGGGAAAGGGAGGCTAACGGGTGGGGGCTCCGGCGATCGCTTCGTTTTCAAGCCGCGGGAGGGGGAGCCAGTCGAGCACACGTTGGATGGTTTGGTCCCAATAGCCCCATTCGTGGGCGCCGGGACCTTCCTCGTATTTTACCTGAAGGCCAATCTTCGCAGCATGGGCGCGGAAGCTTTGGTTGGCTAGGTAGAGGTAGTCTTCGGTTCCGCAGCATTGGAAAAGCTGGGGAATGGGGGCGTTTGATTCCTTGAGTTGGCTGGCGAGGTGGAGAAGGTCGTCTTCGGTGCCTTTGATCTCGGCGTCGGGGCCGAAGATGGAGGGCCAATCCGGCAGGCGCTCTTCGCGTTCTCCGGCGACCCCTACGATATCGAGCACGCCCGATAGGCTGGCCGCGGCCGCAAAGGCTTGCGGATTGGAGAGGGCGAGCTTGAAGGCTCCGTACCCTCCCATCGAAAGGCCGGCCACGAAGGTTTTGGCGGGATCTTGGGAGATGGAAAAATGTTGGGCGCAGATCTCGGGAAGCTCGTGGGCGACGTAGTCGTAGTAGCGATGCCCAGCGTGGGTGTTGCGATAAAAGCTGCGGTGAACTGCGGGCATCACCACGATGACGTCGTAGTCTTCGACGTAACGTTCGATGCTGGTGCGGCGCGTCCAGGTGCTATGGTCGTCGGAAAGCCCGTGCAGCAAGTAGAGCACGGGGCTTTTGTGGTCGGCGCCTTTCTGCATCTTGATGCGTTGGCTGAAGACAACTTTTATGGAGGACGAGAGGCGAAGCGTTTCGGAGAAAAAATCGAATTGGATCAATGCCATGGCGTGAACCTAGGGGTGCTTTTTCGAATATCAATGGCGTTATATCGCTAGGTTTGCCAGCGCTCTGCTGGTTTTGCGCCAGCTTGCGGGGGAACGCGAACGAGGGCCCGCTTTAGGGGCTGCGCTCTAGGCTCCCTAGGTGGGCGGACTTGTCAAAAAATGCGGGCCAACCCTATTTTCACAGGGGCGATTTTATCCGATACTAGGGCGACTGCAGAAAAAGGGGTGCAAATCGCACCCTGTCGGCGGTCTCGAAAGTTCCCATGCAATCTTTTAATAATGTAGCGGCCTCCGCTGATCGACTCCCGCAACTCGAAGGTCCGGATTGGAAAAGCGCCTTTGTCGCCCGTATCGAAAAGCTTCCTACTCTGGCCGCCGGCTGCCGCGAGCTCTACTTCTACTTGCTGCAAAGGCAGTGCACGAGCGAAGGTGCTGCCGAGCTGGTGGGGGTGGATCCCTTGCTTGCGGTGGAGGTGGTGAGGAGTTCCAAGTCCGCGGTTTACGGCTCTCGAGGAGCGAACTCGATCAAGGATGCGGTGCAGGCGATCGGCTTGGAGCGCTTGGGGCGGATCGCTCTGAGGATTTGGCTGCGCAATCTGATTCCGAGCCACCTGGCGGTCTACAATCTCGACGGCGGCCATTTCATGCGCCGGTCCTTCGCCTGCGGGGCGGCGATGCGCTACCTTTACCAGGGCGATACGGAACAGTCGGAGACTGCCTATGCGATCGGGCTGTTGCACGGCATCGGGCGCGTGGTAGTGGCGGAGGTGGTTCGCTTAGCTGAGGACGAGGATCTGGTGTTTATGGAGCGCACTTCGCGCCGCCTCGCCGAGGCGGAATTGAGCGAGTTTGGCGTCACTCACGCGGAGGTGGGCGGTCTCGCTTTAAAGACCTGGGGCTTCTCCGAGCTGATTCATCGGCCGATCGCGGCTCAATTCAGCAAGGACGCGGCGAAGGACAAGTTCGACTGGACGCAAAGCCTCGCCATCTCACGTTTTATCGCAGACCGCGTTCAGGAATCGCTGAGCGGCGTAGCGAATCCGCTACGTGGCGAAGGCCGCGCCGTTTATCGCGGCAAGACCTTGTCGGAGCTTTTTGAATACACGCTGGCGATGGTCGAAGAAGAGGCGGGGCCGGACCAAGCGAATTGATGCAGCCCGGCCCGCTCTTTTCGGTTCGTGAGGGCGTGGCTACTCTGCGTAGGCCTCCATGGGGAGACAGGAGCAGACGAGATTTCGGTCGCCGTAGACGTTGTCGATGCGGCTGACGGCGGGCCAATACTTGTATTCACGCGTCCATGACGCGGGGAAGGCGGCCTCTTCGCGGCTGTAGGGAGAGCTCCATTCCGCAGCGGTAACGGCTTGGCTGGTGTGCGGCGCGTTCTTGAGCGGGTTGTCGTCTTGGGGCCACTCGCCGTTGGCGATGCGGAGCATTTCGCCCTTGATGGAAATCAAGGCGTCGCAAAGGCGGTCGAGCTCGGCTTGCGATTCGCTTTCGGTGGGTTCGATCATCATGGTTCCCGGGACGGGGAAGGACATGGTGGGGGCGTGGAAGCCGTAGTCCATGAGGCGCTTCGCGACGTCCTCCACTTCTACGCCGGACTGTTCCTTCCAGTCGCGGAAGTCGATGATGAACTCGTGGGCGACGAGACCGCTTTCGCCGCGGTAGACGATATCGAATTCGCCCTCGAGGCGCTTGGCCATGTAGTTGGCGTTCACGATCGCGATCTTGGTGGCCTCGGTGATGCCGGGGGCTCCCATCATGCGGATGTAGGCCCAAGAGATAGGCAGGATGCTGGCGCTGCCGTAAGGCGCGGCGGAGATGGCTCCGATGCGTTGCTCGCCTTCCAGGGAATCGCTGAGTCCGTGTCCGGGAAGGAAGGGGGCTAGGTGTTCGGCCACGCAGATGGGGCCGATGCCCGGGCCGCCGCCGCCGTGCGGGATGCAGAAGGTTTTATGCAGGTTGAGGTGGCAAACATCAGCCCCGATTTCGCCAGGACTGGTAAGTCCGCACTGGGCGTTCATGTTGGCCCCATCCATGTAAACTTGTCCGCGGTGCTCGTGGATGATCTTGCAGATATCTCGTATCGACGCCTCGAATACACCGTGGGTGGAAGGGTAGGTGACCATGAGGGCGGCTAGGTTGTCCGCATGCTGCTCGGCTTTGGCCCGCAGGTTTTCCACGTCGATGTTGCCCTTTTCGTCGCAGGCGACGGTGACCACCTTCAAGCCGGCCATGGCGGCGGAAGCGGGATTCGTTCCGTGGGCGGAGAGAGGGATCAGGCAGACGTTGCGCTCTGTGTCGCCTCGGCTTTCGTGGTACTTGCGGATGGCGAGCAGGCCTGCGTACTCGCCCTGGGAGCCGGCGTTGGGCTGCAGGGAAGTGGCGTGGAATCCGGTGATTTCGGAGAGCCAGTCCTCGAGCTGCTCGATGAGCTGGAGGTATCCAGTTGTTTGGGACTTGGGCGCGAAGGGGTGGACGTTGGAAAACTCGGGCCAGGTGATGGGAAGCATTTCCGCGGCGGCGTTGAGCTTCATGGTGCAGGATCCGAGCGGGATCATGGAGGTGGTGAGGGAGAGGTCCCTGTTTTCCAAGCGCTTGAGGTAGCGCAGCATTTCAGTCTCCGTGTGGTAGGAGTTGAAGACTGGGTGGCTGAGGTAGTCGATTTCGCGAGCGAGTTCGCCCGATGCGTCGCCCTCCCGCTCCTGGGCCTTGGCGACGAGGGTTTCGAGGCCGACGGAAATTCCGAAGAGGGCAAGCAAAGCGAGCAGGTCCTCGGGCGAGGTGGTCTCGTCGAGGGAGAAGCCGAGGCTGTTGTCCGCTGCGGCGCGGAGGTTGATGCCGGCCGCTTGGGCCTTGGCGAGAATCGAGGCGGCATCGTCCGCGGAGAGGTCTACCACGATTGTGTCGAATCGGCAGCCTTCCGCGATCGCGTATCCAGAATTCTGTAGGAGCTCGACGCTGAGGGAGGTGAGCAGCTGGATGCGTTGGGCGATGTTGCGCAGTCCGACCGGTCCATGGTAGACGGCGTAGGCGGCGGCGATGTTGGCGAGCAGGGCCTGGGCGGTGCAGATGTTGCTGGTCGCCTTGTCGCGGCGGATGTGCTGTTCGCGGGTCTGCAGGGCCAGGCGGAGAGCTGGATTGCCGGAGCGGTCCTTGGACACGCCGATGAGGCGACCGGGGATCTTGCGCTTGTAGGCGTCGCGGGTGGCGAAAAAGGCGGCGTGCGGGCCGCCGAATCCCATCGGGACGCCGAAGCGCTGGGCGCTGCCGATGGCAACGTCGGCTCCGAGGGTTTCGGGCGACTTGAGGAGGGTGAGGGCGAGCAGGTCGGTGGCGACGATGGTGAGGACCTTGTTTTCCTTGGCCTGGGCGGCGATGGCCGAGAAGTCCTTGGCGATCCCCTTGGCGTCCGGGTACTGCAGCAGTACGGCGAATACGCCTTCGAGCTCGAGCGGGGCGTCGAGGTCGACGATTTCGAAGTCGATTCCGAGCGGCTCGGCCCGAGCGGTGACGACTTCGATGGTTTGCGGGAAGCAGTCCTGGGAGATGAGGATCTTTTGCTTCTTTCCGGCGCGGCCGACTTGGGAGAAGGCTAGCCCCATGGCTTCCGCGGCAGCGGTGCCTTCGTCGAGCAGGGAGGCGTTGGCGATTTCAAGGCCGGTCAGGTCGGAGACCATGGTTTGGAAATTGAGCAAGCCTTCCATGCGGCCCTGGGAAATCTCGGCCTGGTAGGGAGTGTACTGGGTGTACCAGCCTGGATTTTCCAGGATGTTTCGCTGGATCACGGGCGGCGTGATGGTTGGGTAGTAGCCGAGGCCGATGTAGCTCTTGCTGACCGTGTT
Source organism: Pelagicoccus sp. SDUM812005 (assembly GCF_031127875.1). Lineage (GTDB taxonomy): Bacteria > Verrucomicrobiota > Verrucomicrobiia > Opitutales > Opitutaceae > Pelagicoccus. The sequence goes on from NZ_JARXIA010000001.1 coordinate 624,451, forward strand.
TCGGGAAGCGATGCCTTTGAGCTCCGCCAGCATGTCGTGTTCGCCGATGGGGGCGGGGAGGTTTACGAGGCCGGCGATTCGGATGGAGGCCGGAACCGCTTGGTCAACGAGGGCATCGACGGAATCGAAGCCCACGCTGCGGGCAAGTTCGTCGGCCGCGGGACCGCTCGTGCCGAGGTGGCGCGGCGCGAATTGATCGAGCTTGGCGAGCGGGTTGCTGAGGGCGAGCGCGGAGGCGCTGCGAGATGGTGTGGCCGCGGTGCTGTTTGGCATGGGCGGGAGAGTAGAAATCGATCTGCGCAAATCAATGCGGCAATTCGGTTAATTTTGTAGGGCGCGCGGAGCTTCGGCCCGCGCTTGCATGGGATTCTGCAGCGCGGTCGCGGGCTGAAGCTCCGCGCTACGTTGCTCGAACGGGTTCTTTGCGTTTTGGGGTTGAGCTTGGCGGGCAAGCTCGCTCCTTGGTTACGCATGACCAAGAAGGAACGGGCGGAGTATGTGGATGTGGAATTGGAACGGCGTTACCCGAACCCGCCGATTCCCTTGGACCATGTGGATGCGTATACGCTGCTGGTAGCGGTGCTGCTGTCGGCCCAATGTACGGACGAGCGGGTGAACAAGGTGACGCCGGAGCTTTGGAAGCTGGCGGACAATCCCGAGGCCATGCGCATGGTGCCGGTGGATTCGATTCGGGAAGTGATCCGGCCCTGCGGGCTGTCGCCGCGGAAGTCGCAGGCGATCCGCGACCTGTCGCAGATCCTGGTGGAGAAGCACGGGGGCGAGGTGCCGGAGAGTTTCGAGGAGCTGGAGGCTTTGCCGGGGGTGGGGCACAAGACCGCTTCGGTGGTGATGTCGCAGGCGTTCGGGCATCCGTCGTTTCCGGTGGATACCCATATCCACCGCCTCGGGCAGCGCTGGGGGCTGACCAGCGGCAAGAGCGTGGCCCAGACGGAAGCGGACTTGAAGCGGCTGTTTCCGAAGGAACGGTGGAATCACCTGCACCTGCAGATCATCTACTACGGGCGGGAGCACTGTACGGCTCGCGGGTGCGACGGCACTGTCTGCCCGATCTGCACGACGCTCTATCCCGATCGCAAGCGGGCGAAAGTCACGCGCAAGGCGTGAGGGCAAAAGAAAACCCCAGCCGGTGAAGGCTGGGGTTTTGGAAATGTCAGCGTTTATTGCTGAGTCACTGACGGTTGTCTGACGTTATCGGAATCGGGAACCGCTTGGTCGATGGAGTTCGCGGATGTACCGTTGGTTGCAATCAGTTCGCCACTGGTTTCGGTACCTAAATCATTGTACCAGCTTACGTTGCCACCCAAAAATGCTACGTGGCCACCGTCGTTTCCGTATGGGTCGTTGCTGCCCCAAGTGTTTGAGGTAGTTGAAGTCATACGTGTGAATGCAACAGGCGTAGTCGCTGGGTCGGATGTTTGGAGGCCAGTCACGTAAGAAAAAGAAAAATCTCCTTCGTCATAATTCCCCGGAGCCGCTCCTGTGATTTCGCTGGTTTCTTCATCTACAGTTGCGGTAAACAAACCTCCAGAACCTTCGTTTCTAGTGGTCTCGTTCGCGCTGACCCAGGTTTTTGGGTCTGTTAGTTCCCCGCCATATGCAAGAACGGCTGCAACGTCGACGATTGTGTTAGCAGCACCTCCATCAGTTGAGGTAACGCCGCCGAGGCCTAGCGTTTGCGATGGTCCTACCAACCGCTCCCCGTTTTGTGCTGCAAACAGCTGCGAGGCTTGGACGATGTTGCGGAGGTCGCTGGAGTCGCTGCTCTTCTTGGCGAGGGTACGGAACTGGCCAACGGTCGGGAAGATGATGGCCCCGAGGATGGCGAGGATGGCGATCACGGTGAGCAGCTCGATGAGCGTGAAGCCTCTCTTGGCGTTAAGTGGTTTGTTCATGATAATCGGTGAGTTTGTGGGTCGTTGCTTTTGGGGAGTGGGGACACAGTATTGCAACTATACCAAAGCTCAGAGCAGCGTTTCTTCAAGTTACATTAATGTATAAGGGGTATCAGCGTATTTGCTACTAGGCGGCACTCATGGCGGACCTTAGGCCCACGTAATGGAAAACCTGATAGGGCGAGGCCGTAGCGTTGGGCAAGAGCCGGCGGGCGCTTTCTTGGTGTCTTCGAGGGCTTGGCTGACCTGTTCGCTGTGGGCGCTGGCTGAAGCTCAGCGCTACGGGGCGCTTTCGCTTTCTGGCGCGGCCGGCAATTTTTAATTGCCAGTGGGGGAGGGGCTTAGCGTTATACGCGACCTATGAAAATATATTTGGACGGTGCGTTTGTTGAGAAGGAAGATGCGAAGATTTCAGTGTTCGACCATGGCTTGTTGTATGGGGACGGGATCTTCGAGGGGATTCGGATCTACAAGAATTGCGTCTACCGTTTGGACGAGCATTTGGAGCGCTTGGAATACTCGGCCAAGGCGATATTGCTGAACATGCCGTGGTCGCGGCAGGAGCTGTCGGACTTGGTGTGCGAGTCGTGCCGGGTCAACGGGCTGAGCGACGGCTACATCCGCCTGATCGTGACGCGGGGTCCGGGCAGCTTGGGCTTGTCGCCGAATTCTTGTCCGAAGCCGTCGCTTATCATCATCGCCGACAAGATCGCCCTGTATCCGGAGGAGTGCTACACGGAGGGTTTGAAGATCGTGACGGTGCCGACGCGTCGCACCAACGCAGCGGCCTTGAATCCGGGGGTGAAGTCCCTGAACTACTTGAACAACATCATGGCCAAGGTCGAGGCGGCCCAGGCGGGCGCCTTGGAGGGGATCCTCTTGAACGACCAGGGCAACGTGGCCGAGTGTACGGGGGATAATCTTTTTATTGTGCACAAGGGGGTTATTTTTACGCCGCACGCTTCAAATGGAGCGCTGCGCGGCATCACTCGCCAGGCGGTGATCGATCTGGCGAACGCGGCGGGCATCGAGGTGAAGGAAGTGAACCTGACCCGCTACGAGATTTGGAACGCGGACGAGTGCTTCCTGACCGGTACGGCGGCGGAGCTGATCCCGGTGGTCGGGCTCGACTCGCGGGCGATCGGTGACGGCAAGCCCGGCCCGATCACGCAGAAGCTGCACGAGGCCTTTCACCGCGAGGTGAGCACGCACGGGACCATGATTTGAGCGGCCCGGCCTGCAAGGTGGCGAGGGGAGTTCCGCGCCGCCCTTGAGGCAATTGACGGGGCGTGCAGTAATCTGCGTCGACTTCTCGTAAAATTTAAGGAAATCGTTAGTCTTGCTTTGAGACCGAGCGATTCGTCACGCATTAATGTTGGACAGTGCGTTAAGCTTCCAGCAAACATGGCATGGCGTTTGCATTGTCATCCCCGCGTTGAGCGGAAGGCGCATTCTGCCTAGTTAACCAAACCCAACCACAATACTCTACTAAATGGCGAAGCCACTGAAATGCGATGTCTGCAGCGAGCCGGCTACGGTTCACCTGACGCAGATAATCAACAATCAGATTCATAAGATCGACCTGTGCGAAAACTGCGCCGAGCAGAAGGGCATCACGGATCCCAGCGGTTACTCGTTGGCGGATTTGCTGGTGAAGCCCGAGTCGGAAGCGGCGCCGGAAGTCGCGGCCCTCTCGTGCCCTGAGTGCGGATGCACGCAGCGCGAGTTCAAGAAGACGGGACGGCTCGGCTGCGCGGCCTGCTACGAGACTTTTGCGAGCGTGGTGAATCCCGCTCTGCTGAACATGCACAAGGGCGACTCCCACCGCGGCAAGGTGCCGCAGCGGGCCTTGGAGCGAGCGACCTTTATCGATCGCCTCGGGACCTTGGAGAACGGCTTGAAGGAAGCGATTTCAAGCGAGCGCTACGAAGACGCGGCTCGCATGCGCGACGAGATCATTGAACTGAAAAAGGCGATGGAGGCCGCGGCCCTCGAGGACTAGAATCGATGTTAATCAAAAGCATATTTGGCGGTAAGTCGGAGATGACGGAAGCGGGCTCCAAGAAGTGCCCGGTCGTCTTGATGACCCGCATTCGCCTTGCCCGCAACTTGTCGGACACGCCGTTTCCGGGGTGGGCCAAAGAGTCGCGCCGCAAGGAAGTCCTTGAGACATGTTTGCCCTCCGTGGCGTCGCTAGGACAGATGAAGCGCGGCATCAGCGCGGAAATTTCTTCCCTGTCGGACTTGGAGCGGCAGATCCTGGTGGAGCGCCACCTGATCAGCCGCGAGCTTTCGAGCAACGCGGACGCGGCAGGGGTGGTGATCAGCAAGGACCAGTCGATTTCGGTCATGATTAACGAGGAGGACCACTTGCGCATCCAGGTGATCAAGTCCGGCTATCGTTTCAAGAGCGCTTGGGGCGTGATCGACGCCATCGACACGGCCTTGGAGGAGCAGCTCGATTTCGCCTTTTCGCAGAAGCTCGGCTACCTGACCGCCTGCCCGACCAACGTGGGCACGGGGATGCGGGCGTCGACCATGATGCACTTGCCGGCCCTGGTGATTTCCAGCCAGATGGAGAAGGTGGTGCGAGCGGTCAACCAGCTCGGAATCGCGGTGCGCGGCTTGTTCGGCGAAGGCTCGGACGCGAGCGGCAGCATTTTCCAGATTTCGAATCAGACCACGCTGGGCGAGTCGGAGGAGGAGATCGTGAAGCGGCTTTCCTCGGTCCTGCGTACTATCATCGACCAGGAGATGAACGCTCGCGAAAAGATCTTGGAGAAGGATCCGAACAAGCTCTACGACAAGATCGGACGAGCGTACGGGATCCTGCAGAACAGCCATTTGCTCACCTCCTCGGAGTGCATGAACTTGGCCTCGCTGGTGCGTTTCGGCGTCGATCTGGAGATGTTTCCGGAGAAGACGCGGAACATCGTGGACCGAATGTTCATCGAATGTCAGCCGGGGCACGTCCAGTACCATGCGGGCGACGAGATCGAATCCGGCGCTCGCGACGAGTTCCGGGCGGCCTACATGCGCAAGCAATTCGAAAACGTGGCGCGTCCCTTATTTAATCTTCACGAAACGTCCACTGAGGACGATACCCCAAAATCAGATCCCGAACAGGAGGCAGAATAACGCTTTATGGAACCAATGAACAATTTCACTCCGCGCGCCCAGCAAGTCCTTGCCCTGGCCCGTAAGGAGGCAGATCGCTTTCACCACAACTACGTCGGCACGGAGCACATCTTGCTCGGCTTGATCAAGCTCGGCCAGGGCGTAGCGGTAAGCGTTTTGCAAAAGATGGGTCTCGATCTCGAGACGGTGCGCAGCGCGGTAGAGAAGCAGGTTGGCTCCGGGCCGGAAGGCAAGGCGGCTGGCAGCATTCCCTACACGCCCCGCGTGAAGAAGGTTTTGGCGCTCGCCGGCAAGGAGGCGAAGGCCCTGAACCATAGCTACGTGGGCACGGAGCACATCCTGCTCGGACTCCTGCGCGAAGGCGAAGGCGTGGCAGCCCGCGTATTGAAGTCGCTCGACGTCGATATCGAGCGCACCCGCAACGAGATCCTCCGCGAGCTCGATCCCCAGTTTTCCGGCGAGACCGAAGAAGCGGTCGCTCCCGGCCGCAGCCAAAACCAGGAAGAGAAGAAGGAGGCCAAGACGCCTGCTCTCAAGGCTTTCGGTCGCGACTTGACGGAGCTCGCTCGCAAGGGCGACCTCGATCCGGTGATCGGCCGCAAGTCGGAGATCCGTCGCGTCATCCAGATCCTTTGCCGCCGCACCAAGAACAATCCGGTGCTGATCGGCGAAGCGGGCGTGGGCAAGACCGCTATCGTGGAAGGCCTCGCTTTGGAGATTTCCAGCGGCGTGGTGCCGGAGATCCTCTTGGACAAGAAGGTCATCACCTTGGACCTCGCTCTCATGGTGGCCGGTACCAAGTACCGCGGCCAGTTCGAAGAGCGCATCAAGGCGGTGATGGACGAGATCAAGCGGGCCGGTAACGTAATCATTTTCATCGACGAGCTGCACACCATCGTGGGCGCCGGAGCGGCGGAAGGCGCTATGGACGCGTCCAACATCTTCAAGCCGGCGCTTTCCCGCGGCGAGCTGCAGTGTATCGGCGCCACGACGCTGAACGAGTACCGCAAGTTCATCGAGAAGGACAGCGCCCTCGATCGCCGCTTCCAGAGCGTCAAGGTCGAGGCTCCGAGCATCGAAGACACGGTGCTCATCCTGAAGGGGATCCGCGGCAAGTACGAGGAGCACCACAAGGCCGTCTTCACAGACGAATCGTTGGTGGCCGCGGCCAAGCTTTCCGAGCGCTACATCACTTCCCGCTTCCTGCCGGACAAGGCCATCGACGTGATGGACGAAGCCGGTTCGCGGGCCCGTATCGCCTCCCTCAACCGTCCGCCGGAGATCGAGACTTTGGCCAAGGAAGTGGACGAGGTCTGCGCCAAGAAGGAAGACGCGATCAGCAAGCAACATTTCGAAGAAGCGGCTAAGTTCCGCGACGAGGAAAAGCGTCTCCGCAAGCAGCAGGAAGACGTGCTCGAGGCATGGAAGACCAGCCGCGAGGAGAACCGCATCACCATTGACGAGGAGGACATGCTGAAGGTCGTTTCCGACTGGACCGGCGTGCCGCTGCAGCGTCTCGAAAAGAAGGAGACCGAGCGTCTTCTCCAGCTCGAGAAGGAGTTGCAGGAAACGGTTATCGGCCAGGACGAAGCCTGTGTGGCGATCTCCAAGGCCTTGCGCCGCAGCCGCGCGGACCTGAAGGATCCGAAGCGTCCGATTGGTTCGTTCATGTTCCTTGGGCCGACCGGTGTCGGCAAGACCTTCCTGGCTCGCACGCTGGCCGAGAAGATGTTTGGCGACCGGGATGCGATCATCCAGGTGGACATGTCCGAGTACATGGAGAAGTTCTCCGTATCGCGCATGATCGGCTCGCCTCCAGGCTACGTCGGTCACGAAGAGGGCGGACAGCTCTCCGAGCAAGTTCGCCGCAAGCCGTACTCGCTGGTGCTCTTCGACGAAATTGAAAAGGCTCACCCGGACGTCGTGCAGATCATGCTGCAGATCTTCGAGGAAGGCCACCTCACGGACAGCTTGGGTCGCATCATCGACTTCCGCAACACGATCATCATCATGACCACAAACGTGGGCGCCAGCGTGATCCAGAAGCAGACCACGATGGGCTTCGGAGCGGCGACGAACTTGTCGGACGACTTCGAAGGCACGAAGGCCAAGGTCATGGACGAGGCCAAGAAGGTGTTTAAGCCTGAATTCCTCAACCGTATCAACGACCTGATCGTCTTCCACAGCTTGGCTCGCCACGACTTGGTGAAGATCGTCGACCTCGAAATTGCTAAGCTGCAGAAGCGTCTCGACGACAAGGACATCAAGATGACCTTGGAAGACGACGCGAAGGAGCTGCTCATCGACGAAGGTTACGACGAAAAGTACGGGGCCCGCCCGCTGCGTCGCTCGATCGAGCGATTCCTCGAGGATCCTTTGGCGGAAGCGCTGCTCGGCGGCCAAGTCGAAGAAGGAGACAACATTCTCGTGATTCGCGACGGCAAGGAGCTGAAGTTCACCAAGGCGGCTGACAGCGAAACCGAAGAGGTGCCATCCGAGTCGGAGAAGTAGTCCAAGCCTCGAAACTAGTTTCAACGGGAGACCGCAGTACTCGAACGAGGCTGCGGTTTCCTTTTGGCGAGCGAGGGCGTTTCGCAGGGGAGGGAAATCGTCTCTCGATGGCTTTGGCGCTCCGAGAATCCGCTCTTTTTTGCATACGAACCCTTTGCTCGTGCCGTAGATAGATTATATCGGGCGTCCGCTGCGAGCGGATCGCTCCGATCGAAAACAGAATGAACAGCCGCCGTATCGCTCCTTTTGCCTGGGCGCTCCTGCTTGTCGGGAGCGTTGTGTGGTGGGCATGGCTGCGCGAAGCCGATCCGGAAGCGCCGGAGGGTCTCGCGAGGGAGGAAGTTTCCGCGAGCGCGCAGGGACCGGAGGTCGAGGCGGAACCGCTGGCGACGTCGCCACGCGGCGAGGATGAGCAAGCGGTTGGCAGCGTCCCGACCCTGGCTGACCTACAGGGGCTGCAGAGCCGTTGGGCAGAGCGCTATCCCGAGGCGCGGCTGGTGGAGGTTCGGGTCGTTCGCTCGGAGGAGGGCTTTTGGAGGCGACAGCATTTGCTGGAGCGAAGGGGTGCCCGCCTGCCTTGGGTGCTGTGGGAAGATAAGCTGCAGCGGGAGGCCAGCGGGGAATGGGGCAGTTCGGGCTACGTCGCCCATGTGGGAAACGTGATTTTGGTGGAGGCGGCCCCGGAGCTTGTGCCAGAGGCGGACTTGGCTGCGTTTCTGAGCGAGAACGGCTTGTTTATCGAGCGCGACTCCTCGCTTTCGGATTACCTTTGCCTTGGGTTTGGGGCGCCGTCGCTAGGGCGGATCGAAGCTTTGCAGGCGCTGTTTCGGGAACGGTTTCCAGGGGCCTTGGCTGAATTCGATACCTTGAGCTTTCCCAGCGCGACGCCGAGCGATTGGGACGCATCGCGGATGTGGGGCTTGGACCAGATTGGGGCTCGGGATGCTTGGGAATTCGAGACGGGGGCCGCTGCAGACGAAGTGGTGATCGCCGTTATCGACACCGGCATGCAGCGAACGCATCCGGATTTGGCGGCGAACCTGTTTCGCAATCCACGCGATTCCACCAGCAACGGGGCGGACGAGGATGGAAACGGTTTAGTGGATGACGTGAGCGGTTGGGACTTTTTCGACGACGATGCCGATCCTCAGGACGACGACGGGCACGGAACCCATGTGGCGGGAATCGCCGGGGCGGTTGGGAACAACGGCAGCGGAGCGGTAGGCGTGAGCTGGGGAGCGCGGATCCTGCCCTTGAAGGTTGGGGATGCGGATGGATTGCGAACCTCGGCAATCAACGACGCCTTAACCTATGTTCGTTTTCTCAAGCAAGCCGGTATCAATATTGTGGCTACGAACAATTCCTATGGGTCGGGCGCGGCCAACGCGTCGACTCGGAGCGAGATTCGAAAACATGAAGAGCTAGGCATCCTCTTCGTGGCGGCTTCTGGAAACGAAGGGAGAAACATAGACCTTTCGTCCGATTCCCTAGAGTATCCAGCCGGCTACGATTTGGATAATATCATTTCGGTGGGCAGTTCGAATCAGGAGGATACGCTGAACCTGTCGTCGAACTACGGAGCGGTTAGCGTGGATATTTCGGCACCCGGCAGCGATATTTATTCGACGTATCCAGATGGTGATTACGAGTTCTTGTCCGGTACCTCGATGGCGTCGCCGATGGTGGCCGGCGCCATCGCGCTGCTCGCTCAAAACCAGCCGCAGCTCACGGCGGGCGAGTTGAAGGCTCGGATTTTGGATACGGCGGATCCGGTCGGTTCCCAGAACGGGCGAACCGTGACCGGCAAGCGCTTGAACCTGTTGGCAGCCTTGAAGCCAGAGCTGGGCGGGCACTTTCTGGAAGTCAGCAACGTCCGGGATGCGATGGTGCTGGTGGAGGAAGCTGGGACGGAAGTCGTTTTTGAGTTGTCCGCTTGGGAGGACGCGATTCTGGGAGCGGAGCTGCTCTCGGGGGCTAGCGTGGGAGAAGTACGTGAAGTGGAGAAGGGCGTTTTTCGCTTTAGGACCCTGGCGAAGGGCCAGGCTCGCTTGAGGTTTACGGCGAGCTTGTCCGGGCTGGTCCGCTTCGAGGAGCGATCGGTCGTGGTGGGGGTGCGCGAGCCTGTCAGCTCCGGTCTGCAACGCCATTACGCCTTCGAAGGGAGCGGTAGCGTGGAGCCGGATTTGGCTGGCGGCAGCAACGGGTCGATCTCGGGGGCGACGCGAACGCAGGGCGAGTACGGGAGGAGTTTGGAACTGAATGCGGCGAACGAGCGGATGAGCTTCGACGCGGCCTTCAGCGATGTGGTGACCATCGCGGCCTTGGTTCGCTCCGACGACATGAGCGTGAGTCCGCATCCTCGCATCGTGAACATGCCCTACTATTACCTCTATTTCTCGTCGGGCGAAGGCTTGGAGTATCCGGATGGCAACCGGCAAACCCTGAAGTTCTTTTCCAACTACACGAGCTTTGGCGTCTGGAACACGCCGCCGCGTTCCGTTAAGGACGATCAGTGGTATTTTCTGGTTGGTACCTACGACAGTACCGATCTTTTGAATACGCCTAGTTTGTTCGTCAACGGTCGCGAAGAGGTGGTGAGGTTGCAGCAGGCGCCGGAAGGGGCGATGGTAACGTCTCCAGGCTTGTCCTATGTCGGTAACAACGATGTTGGCGATCGCTCCTTTGAGGGCTTGATAGCGGATGTTCGCATTTACGATCGAGCCCTGGGCGCGGATGAGGTGGTGCAGCTCGGCGCTTCCTTGATGCAGGATCGCTGGAGCGGCGTTGCGATTGAGGCGCCGCAATCGGTTGTGCGGGAGGAGCTCGCGACCTTGCAGCTTTCTGGTTTGGAGAACAGTGGCGGCTTGCAGGTGGATTGGTATTTCGATCGAGAGGGAGCTCTCGATTTTTCGGAAAGCGGCGGCCCGACCGTTGAGGTGAACTTTGCGGCAGAGGGGATTTATTTGGCGCGAGCCCAGGTGTCGGACGGGGTGGCGACTCGGGTTATCGAAAGGGAGATCGAGGTTTGGGATGGTCGATTGACGGAGGGGCACTACTTGGGGCGTTCGGACGAGGGCGGAATGGCTTGGTTGGAAGTGGATGCGTCTTTGGAGTTTGGATACGCAACGGTGTTCGATGCGGAGTCTGGCTTCTATCGGGTGCGGGAGCTGGTTCACTTCGGCGAGCGGGGCGAATTCGAATCGGCAGAGGAGTCTTCGGGGAAGCTGAGCGGGGTTGCCTTGAGGCAATTTAAGCTGGAGGTGCTAGGCGAGGGCCTGACGTTTGGAGGCGAGCTGCAGGCGGTTCCGAGTTCCAATTCGCCTTTTGCGGGGAGCTATGCGGGCGGAGGAATTGGGGCGCCGGGAGATTCGGCGCGCTTGGAGGTTCTTCCCGATGGAAGGACGTTTCTGTGGCGGGAAGGGCCGGATGCGGATCTGGCGTTTGGATCGCTTGGGATTGATGGCGGACTGTTGCATGTGTCCGCTTCCGGCGCGCCGGTGGAGTTGACGATCGATGCGGGCAGCGGTTCGGTCCGGGGGACTTGGGCAGGGCAACCGATGTTTTTGAAGGAAGAGGGTCTCGGTAGCTCGGCTGTTTTGAAAGGCGGCCTAGTTGGCGGCTATCCGAGCGGGAGCGGGGCGGCCGGCATGTATTCTGAGTTCTTGCAGCAGGAGGTTTTGACTTTGGAAAACCTTAGAGCGGGCGCCCTTGCGGGTGAGGCTCGTTTGCCGGCGGAGTTGGGGCCCTTCGTGCTGCTTGGTGCCAAAGGAGAGTCCTTGAGGATGGCTGGCGATAAGGGGCGGACTGCGGTGGCCGCTTCGGTGGCGGCAGCGGTCCAGTCGGGAGCCTTGAGTTTGGATGCCAAGATCGTGCGCGGAATCCGGCTGCAGACTCCCATTTCCAAGACGGGGAGCGGTTTGATCGCCTTTTCGGTTGAAGGCGAGGAGCCTTTGGAGGTTCTGGTCCGCGGCTTAGGTCCCTCTTTTTCGGTGTCCGGGGCCGAGGACCCGAAGATTTCGCTCTACCGATTGGAAGGTGGGGCGGCGGTAAGGCTGGCTCCCAACGACGATTGGCGGGACGGGGCCCTGTTTTCCGGGGAGGGCGAGAGCGCCCAGGGGGCGTTTCGAGCCTTGGCGAGCGGCTTCGAGCAGCTGGAATTATCGCCTTTGGCGGACGAGGCGAAGGATGCGGCGCAGCGCGTTTGGCTGGAAGCCGGTAACTATGTGGTGTTGATCGAGCTGGCGAATGGGGTGGCGGGAAGCGCCTTGTTGGAGGTATTGGCCCTGTAGAAAGCGCTAGCGCGGCGGTGTTGCATTCTTCGCGCTTAGTCCTATGGGTTTCGCTGCATGTTCGTAGACGAAACCAGAATCATTGCCCAAGCGGGTGACGGCGGGAACGGCTGTATCAGCTTCCGCCGCGAAAAATACGAGGCCTTCGGCGGCCCCAATGGAGGGGACGGCGGCAAGGGCGGTGACGTGATTCTCGAGGGTACCAACAACGAGAACAACCTCATCAAGTACCGTTTCCAGCAGCATTGGAACGCGGAGCGCGGGCAGCACGGCATGGGATCGGACCGGATCGGCAAGTGCGGCAAGGACGCGGTTTTGCTCGTTCCGCTGGGGACTATCGTCATGGACAACCAGACGGGCCAGGTATTGGCGGAAATTTTGGAAGTCGGCCAGCGGGTCCGTTTGCTCAAGGGCGGAAACGGCGGCTGGGGCAATGCCAAGTTCAAGAGTTCGGTCAATCGTGCCCCGCGTCGGGCCAATCCCGGCGATCCTGGCGAAAAGGGAGAGTTCAAGCTGGTGCTCAAGAGCATCGCGGATGTGGGCTTGGTCGGCTATCCGAACGCGGGCAAGTCGACCTTGACGAACATGATCACCAACGCTCGCCCCAAGATGGCTCCGTACCCGTTTACGACGCTGCACCCGGGCATTGGCGTGATCGAGTATCCGGACCGTTACGAGCGCCTGCAGATGGCCGATATTCCGGGAATCATCGAGGGCGCTAGCGAAAACCGCGGCCTCGGGCATCGCTTTCTGCGTCACATCGAGCGCTGTTTCGTGCTCACCTTTATCATCGATATGTCCGGCATCGACGAGCGGGCGCCTTGGGACGACTACTCGCAGCTGATCGCGGAGCTGGGCGCCTACGACAAGAGCCTGCTGGAGAAGCCGCGCATCGTCTTGGCCAATAAGATGGACGAGGAGTCGGCCGTAGAGAACCTCAAGGAATTCCGTAAGCGCCACGATGTAGTGGTGCAGCCGATCTCCTGCTTGTCGGAGGAAGGCATCCCAGAATATAAGGAACTTCTCTGGGAAAAGGTGGCAGAAGCTAAAGCTAGTGCGAAAGAATCCGAGATAGTGGAGAGCGAATCCGCGAACGACGACTCGGAATCACATTAGTACCAGTTTCTCCCACTTAAACCATGGCCAGTCTTAAGCCACTCATAATGCGTGCAAACCGCCTGCTCGGAGCGAGCTTGGTGGAGCGTGGCCTCGTTAGCATCGAGGCCCTCGACGCTGCGAATGAGCGCTTTCTCGAGCTTCTTTCGAATGCTTCGGGTGAGCTGCGCTTGAGCTTGCTATCGATTCTGATCAACGAGAAGCAGAGCGTGCAAGAAGGCAAGCTCATGGAGCATCTCGTTGAGGAAGAAGGTCTTGGCATTATCGACGTGCGAAATATGGAGGTGCCGGAAGAATTGGTTTCCGCCACTGATCGCGCCGAATGCTGGGCCACTTGGTCTGTACCATTCGATTTGGTAGAGGACACCCGCTACATCGCGACTGCCTACTACATGAGTCCAGCCGTTCGCGCTTTTTGGGAGCAAAAGATTTCAGGCAATATCGTCTGGTTCGCCGCTCCCTTGGAGACGATTTCGGATTATCTGGAAACTCAAGAGGCAGAGGAGGCCAAGGCCGCGATGGTTGCGAGCTAGTCCTGAATGGCGTTAGGTCGACTACAGGCAGGCATCGTAGACCATCTGCACGAGCTCAAGTATCTCGATGCGGAGCAGTCGCAGCTGCTCAAGTCTCGCGAGGAGGAGCTCAGCGGCAGCGCCTTCGACGATCTCTTGCAGGCGGATTACCGGATTTCGCCGCACCAATTAAACGTCGCCAAGGCAAAGACTTACGGCGTCACTCCCATCAACGTTAAGAACGTTGCCATCAACAAGGGGACTTGGGAGCTGCTCGACCAGGAATTTTGCGAAAAGAACCAGGTGGTGCCAGTCAGCGCCTACGGTCGCTACATCGCGGTCGCCTTGGCCAATCCTTTCGAACTGACGGTTACCTCGCGGATTTCCGAGATCAGCAAGAAGACGGTGGTCGCCTTGCTGGCGCCGGAAAGCGACATCAAGGAGATCCTCAAGCAGGATCAGAAGCGGGAGGAAACCCACTTCGAGGATGTGGTGGAAGCGGTCGGCATGGAGTTCGACGAGGGCGAGATCGAGGAAGACGAGGAGGGCCTCGACAGCGAGGAGTCCGCTCCGATCATCCAGCTCGCCAACCGGATCATCGAAGACGCCTACTTTGCGGGCACGTCGGATATTCACATCGAACCGCGCGAGAAGGAGCTTGTGGTTCGTTACCGCATTGACGGAGTTTGCCAGGAGAAGCTGAAGCTGCCTCAGAAGGTGTCCGGCTCTTTGGTGGCTCGCTTGAAGATCATGTCGAACCTCGATATCGCGGAACGCCGTCTCCCGCAGGATGGCCGTATCGTCTTCAAGCAATACACCAAGAAGAACGTCGATATCGACCTCCGCGTTTCGACCGCGCCGCTCAACCATGGCGAAGGCGTGGTGATGCGTATTCTGGACAAGCAGAAGTCGACCTTGCCGATGCCGGCCCTCGGCTTCTCGGAGGAAAATCTCGCTCGCTACCGCGAAGTGATCCAGCAGCCGTACGGCATGATCTTGCACTGCGGACCGACCGGTTCGGGCAAATCCATGACTTTGTATTCGGCTCTCAACGAGATCAACGATCCCAGTTTCGTCATCCGTACTGCCGAAGACCCGATCGAGTACACGCTCAACGGGATCAACCAGATGCAGATGAACCGCCAGATCGGTCTGACCTTCGCGAGCGCCTTGCGCGCTTTCTTGCGTCAGGATCCGGACATCATTCTGGTCGGGGAAATTCGTGACCAGGAGACGGCGAACATCGCGGTGGAAGCGGCACTTACCGGTCACTTGCTAATCAGTACCCTGCACACCAACGACGCGCCGAGCACGGTAGCTCGTCTGACGGATATGGGCATCGAGCCCTTCATGATTTCCTCGTCCTTGCTCTGCGTTTGCGCTCAGCGTCTGATGCGCCGCGTTTGCAAGACCTGTCGTATCCAGTACGAGCCGGAAGGCCGAGAGCGCGATGTGCTCGAAGCGGGCATTGGCTGGAGCGGACCCATTTTCAAGCACAACCCGAAGGGCTGTCCCCGTTGCTCGAATACGGGCTACAAGGGGCGAGTCGGTATCCACGAATTGATGACGAGCAGCGAGCAGCTGATCGAGGATATCAACAAGGGGCGGGAAACGGCTGACCTGAAACGTACCGCGGTCAAGTCGGGCATGAAGACGCTGCACCAGGATAGCCTTTTGAAGGTGAAGGACGGGATTTCAACCTTGGCGGAGGCTTTGGCTACGGTGCCGGTCGATATGTTCTAGGGCCTTGCCAGGCCGAAGAAATAGAATCTACTTTACCCCACATGAAGTTTTACCCCGTCGTCGCTCTCCTCGCAGCACTCTTTTTGTCAGCTTGTGGAGACGGACCAGAGCCCGAGTATATGGAGGGGGAGGAACATGCGGCGACCGTGGTCTCTAGCTTCCTGACGGCCTTGCAAGAAGGCGACGAAGAGAAGGCCAAGGCGCTGACGCATCACAAGCCAGACTACATCATTCGAGATTTCGAGCGATGCAGGGAGTACTTTTTCGAGCGGCGTCCCACTGGGAAAACCGTTATGAAAGTCGGGCACGAGCTCTACGCTCGCGAGTGGCAAATCTTTGTGGACATGCAGATCAACTACGGATCGCAAATGAAGCAGCTCCACTTCGTGCTGGGCCCGGGAGAGGTACCGAAGGTCCGCGGAGTGACTCCGATCGTGCCGGACCTACGGTAGCGGTGGTAAGGGGACGCGCTTCGCTCCTACTCCTTAATCGCTTTCGCTGCGGCGAGGAGAAGGTCGCCTGGGATGCGATCCTTGTAGTTCGGATTTACGTAGGAGAAAGCGATTTCGTTGTCAGGCGTTACGATGAAAACGGCTGGAGCGGGCAGGCGATCCTTGTTGAGGCCGCCCGAGTTCTTGGCTAGGTCGATGCCGTAGCCCTTGTACTTGAGCAAGGTCGGCTTGTTGAGGGAAAAGTCGATGCCGAAGCCTTCGATGGCGGCGAATCCGCTATCTGAATACAAAGAGTAAGGAAGGTCTCCGTCCTTCTCGATGCTGGCGAGCATCTCAGGGGAATCCGGGCTGATGCCGATGATCTGGTAGCCGAGCTCGAGGAACTGGGACTCCGCTTCGGCAAGCTCCTGCAGGTGGGTGCTGCAGTAGGGACACCAGCCGCCGCGGTAGAATACGACGATGCTGTACTTGTCTTTCAGCAGGGAGGGAAGGAATTGCTTGGTTCCCGTTTCGTCTACGACGTCGACCTTAGGAGTCTTTTGTCCGATGAGCAGAGGAGTGACCTCGTCTGCGTTTCGCGCTTGGGCGAATGGGAGGCTTGCGATGCAGCAAAGTAGGAAGGCTAGTTTTCTCATGTCTGATAATTCTCTAGGAAGGGGAACGGTCGAAGCCCGATTTTATTCCAAAGAAATTTCGGGCTGCGACCTTTCCGCGCGATTCCTAGGAGCGCAGACAGTCGAGGCGCTGGGCGATTTCCATGAATTTGTAGATCAAGTTGGCTACGAGGAAATCGGGGGCGTGCTGTCCGGCTTGCGGCGCCAGCTCCACGAAGTCCGCGCCGAGCAGCTTGCGTCCCTTCAGGGCTCGTTCCAATCCGTCGATCGCTTGGTACCAATTCAGGCCGCCGGGCACGGGGGTGCCGGTGGACGGCATGATGGAGGGATCGAGGCCGTCCACGTCGAAGGTGATGAAGACGTGTTCGGGAAAGTCGTCCGGGAGAAGTTGCTCGGGGTAGCCTTTCCAGTAGAGGTCGGCGGCGTCGAGGTAGGTGACGCCGCGTTCGATACGGCGATCCGCCTCCTCCTTGCACAGGGCGCGAACGCCGATTTGGTGGAGTGGGATGCCCAGGTCGGTACAGCGTTCCATGACGCTGGCGTGGCTGTATAAGTTTCCTTGATACGCGTAGCGCAGGTCGGCATGGGCATCGAACTGAACGATGCCGAAGGGGATATCGAGCTCGGCGCAGGCTTGGACGGGACCAAGCGTCAGGGCGTGTTCGCCGCCGAGCAGGATGGGGCACTTGTTGATGTTGAGAGCCGCTCGGGTGGCGACTTTGATATTCTCGATGACGTTGGCTGCGGGGGCGTTGCAGTTGACGGGATCGGCGGTGAAGATGCCGGCGTCGCCCGGGAAGGACCCGTCGAGCCAGTGCTCCAATTGCACGGAGGAGTGGAGGATAGCGTTCGGCCCATTGGCCGTACCGCCGCCGTAGGATACGCTCGTTTCCCAGGGGACGGGAATGATATGGAAGGCGGCGTCGTGCATGTTGGACGGCTCGATGTCGTCCGAATGAAAGGCGGGTGGGTTTTTGTAAAGATCGTTTGGCATATGGGTGGGCTCGTTCTAACTGATCGATTCGAAACTGAGAAGCGAGGTGATCACTAGCAAAGAGAATCGACGAAAAAAGCCTAACTGAACGTTAGGCTTTAGTTGGTCGTAGTAGTAACTTGAGCGACTACCTCCTCTTGTGGGTAAGCCGTCTGGCGGCTATCAACGAACTCAATGCGATGAGACCGAGTAACGACGTGGAGCCAGTGTCGGATACTCCTTGATTGTTAGTCTCGAAATTGTAGGTCGTGCTATTTCCGTCTTTCCAGGTCAATGTGACGTTATCGGCGAATGCGTGGTAGTCGGAACCTACCGAGGAGCCAGCTCCCACGCTAATGCCCGCGATATAGGCTGTTGGGGAGTAGATGGACTGCCATTCAGATATATCGCGATCGTATATCAATGTGGAGCCGATTCCGGCCTGGTATTGCCAAAAGTTGTCGGATCCGCCTGTGGTATACCAATCACCTTTCGTTACGCTGCCGATAGCGTTGTAAGCGCCTTCCCAGATCAGTTCGCTTCTTTGTGCACCGTCCCACAAATGCAGTCTCAGGGCGGGCGTATAATTGAGACCGAGGCTTGAAATGCTATCTAGAGCAACGCTCCAATCGAAAGTGAAGGAGGAGAGGTTGGATAGTAACCCGAGATTAGAAGAGGGGTCATAGAAGTTTCCTAGGCCTACGAATCTGGTACGGTCCCCAAATAATTCGACCGAACCGTTTCCAGATCTAGGGCTAGTGTTTGTGATGCTCGATGAACCTCCACCTCCGTTTTCGCCAGAAGGATTGCCCCAATCTGTGGAACTTGGGGTTATGGTTACGACGACTGCTTGTAAGGTCGCGCAGGCGAAGATTGCGGCGAATGCGAGCGAAGCAATATGGGTTGTTTTCATTCTTACTCAGTGGGTTTAGGGTTTTGATTCGTGCCACTTGGCACGAATCAAAGCAGGCAAGTGCTGCGCCAGCGGAGCGTCCCAATTCGCTGCTGTTTACGGAAGTCGCTTTGAGTGAACTTCTTCCGTTTATACCCCGTTATGCTGTACCGTAAAGCGTGTAGGAAAATAGCGTAATCAATTGTTACGCCTGTCAGAATTATGGACGAACCTGCCCGACTTCATTCGTGTGGAGAGCGGCCGCTTCGCTCTCTAGCCGTTTCTAGGAGAGGCGGTTGCGGTAGTCCTCGTATCCAAATTTTCTTACGACTTTGAGTTCTTGGGCTTCTGGGTCCCAGGTCGCGATGGCGGGATGCTTGATGCCGTTGAAGGTGCTGGTCTTGACCATGGTGTAGTGGGCCATGTCGAGGAAGTAGAGGCGGTCGCCGGGGGCGAGTTCCTGGTCGAAGGAGTAGTGGCCGATCATGTCGCCCGCGAGGCAGGAAAGTCCGCCAAGGCTGTAGGTATGGGCTTTTTCGCCGGCTTCCCCGGCGTCGACGATTTCCGGGCGGTAAGGCATTTCCAGCACGTCGGGCATGTGGCAGGTGGCGGACAGGTCCAGCACGGCGATGGGGGGAGCTTCGTCGATGACGTCGAGGACGGTGGCGACGAGCACGCCGGTGTTGATGGCCATGGCTTCGCCCGGCTCGAGGTAGACCTCGAGGTGCGGATAGCGCGCCTTGAAGGCTTTGAGGATGCGAACCAGGCGATCGCGGTCGTAGGTGGGGGAGGTGATGTGGTGGCCGCCTCCGAAATTGACCCATTTCATCTGTGAGAGCAGGTCGCCGAACTTTTCCTCGAAGTGCACGAGGGTGCGTTCGAGCGTATCCGAATTTTGCTCACACATAGTGTGGAAGTGGAGTCCTTCGACTTGGGAAAGGTCCTGACCGTCGAGAGCGGGGCGGCGGATGCCGAGGCGCGAGCCGGCGACGCAGGGATTGTAGATATCCGTTTCGACTTCGCTGTATTCAGGATTTACGCGCAGGCCGCAGGAGACTTTTCGCTGGGCCGATCGAACGGCGGCTTGGTGCTTCTGGAACTGGGAAACGGAGTTGAAGGAGATGTGGTGAGCGAACTGCAGGACTTCCTGCATATCCTCGTCGGTGAAGGCGGGCGCGAAGCAGTGCACTTCCTTGCCGAATTCCTCGGCTCCGAGCTGCGCTTCCCACGGTCCGCTGGCGCAGACGCCGGCCACGTAGTCGCGCATGAGCGGGAAGACGCTGTGCATGGCGAAGCCTTTGAGGGCGGCGAGGATCTTGGCCCCGCTTTGCTCCTGCACGGATTTGATTAATTCCAGGTTGGAGCGAAGTCGCGCGAGGTCGACGACGTAGGCTGGCGAGGGCGTTTCCGGAGGAAGCTCCGGATCGTAGTGGATGATATGATCCATGCTGGCTTTTTGTTTGAACCACAAAAGGCACAAGAATCACAAAAAGCGGAGCCGGTACGGCTCGATTTTGTGACTTTTGCGCCTCTTGTAGTAAATCCTGTTTAGACGAGGACTTCGGGCTTCTTGTCGAGCCACTGTTCGGTCCAGGGGAGGCCTTGGACGTTGAGTTGCTCCATGAAGGGGTCTGGGTCGAATTGCTCGACGTTGAAGACGCCTTTGCCGCGCCACTTGTCGGTGAGCATCATCTTGGCTCCGATCATGGCGGGAACGCCGGTGGTGTAGCTGATGGCTTGGGAGTTTACTTCCGCGAAGCAGGCTTCGTGGTCGCAGATGTTGTAGAGGTAGTAGTGCTTGCGCTCGCCGTTCTTGTGGCCGTCGGCCACGATTCCGATGCAGGTGCGGCCCTTGGTGGATTCGCCGAGGGATCCGGGATCGGGCAGGACTGCCTTGAGGAATTGGAGCGGGATGATTTCCTGGCCGTTGTAGATGACGGGGTCGATTCGAGTCATGCCTACGTTTTCGAGTACCTTGAGGTGGGTGAGGTACTGCTGGCCGAAGGTCATCCAGAAGCGCATGCGCTTGATGTCCGGGAAGTTCTTGGTGAGCGACTCCATTTCCTCGTGGTACATGAGGTACATGTCCTTGGGGCCGATGCCGTCCGGGAAATCGAATACGCGCTTTTCGGAGAGCGGTGGGGTTTCCTTCCATTCGCCGTTTTCGAAGTAGCGGCCGTTGGCGGTGACTTCGCGGATGTTGATCTCCGGATTGAAGTTGGTGGCGAAGGCTTTGCCGTGGTCGCCGGCGTTGCAGTCGATGATATCGAGGGTGTCGATGGTGTCGAAGTGGTGCTTTTTGGCGTAGGCGGTGAAGATGTTGGTCACGCCGGGGTCGAAGCCGGAACCGAGCAGGGCCATGATACCGGCGTCCTTGAAGCGGTCGTGGTAGGCCCATTGCCAGCTGTACTCGAACTTCGCTTCGTCGCGGGGCTCGTAGTTGGCTGTATCCAGATAGTCGGTACCAGTTTCCAAGCAAGCGTCCATGATGGCGAGGTCTTGGTAGGGGAGCGCGACGTTGAGAACGAGGTCGGGCTGGAAGTCCTTGATGAGGGCGACGGTCTCGGCGGTGTTGTCGGCGTCGACTTGGGCGGTATGGATTTCGCTGTCGATCTGGTCGGCGATCTTGTCGCAGCTGCTTTTGCGGCGGCTCGCGAGGCAAATTTCGCCAAATACGTCACGGTTCATGGCGCACTTGTGGGTGACTACACTTCCGACGCCGCCGGCGCCGATGATTAGGACTTTTTTGCTCATAGTAGAGGGAATGGTAGGTTGTCGCGTTACGCCTGTGGATAGCGGTGCAAAGTCGGCTCGTTTCTCAGGGAATGACGCTGAAGGATCAAGCGCTTTGTGCGATGGGATTCGCGAGGGCGGTCTGGCGGGCGCTGCGGGGGCTGGGTGGAGAGATTTCTCTAGCCGGGAGCGGATCGCCTTGGAGGAAGAAAGGTGGGCGATGTGGCCAAGGGCTCTATTTACTCTGCTTTGGCTTTCGTGATATTCTTGAAGTTCTCAGGATCGCCCAGAGGAACTGGGAATCGCCAAGAACAACGAAAGGATCGATCATGGATTTTCCTCCTATCATTAAACTCATTAGCTCTACCTTCGACGAGTGGTTCCAGCGCAAGGCGGAGCAGTCGTCGGCGCGGGCTCCGGCTGCCGCCGTTACGGAGGCGGGCATGGGAGGTAAGTCGCAGCAGGGGACGGGTCCCGAACCTGCGGCGGCGAGGGGCAAGGAGCAGGTGGGTAGGCTTCTCGATACCTTCGCCTAGGGCGTGCGTTTTTTTTGTCACATAAGCGAGTCGCCAGCGATTATTGCTGGCGGCTCTTTTTGTGCCGGGAGTGTTGGGGGCGCTTAGATTTTGGGGGCGTGGGGCTGGCTTTGGGGGGAGCGCTGCAGGGCGCGCTGGATGGCGTCTTTGAGCTTGGGACGTTCCAGCGGTTTGGTGAGGAAGTCGCACATGCCGGCTTGTTGGGCGATGCTGCGGTCGGAGTCCGACGATTTGGCGGTGACGGCGAGGATGGGCGGCGTGGCGTCGCCGTTTTCGCGGCGGAGGCGCTTGGCACATTCGACCCCGTCCATGCCGGGCATCTGGATGTCCATGAGGATGACGCGGTATTTTTTCCGGGCGACGGTTTGGCAGGCGAGTTCGCCGTTGTTGACGAGGTCGTAGCTGTAGCCGAGCCGCCGCAGCATCATGGCGGTGACTTGTTGGTTGATGGGATTGTCTTCGACGAGCAGCACGTCCTTGGCGTCGCCGGTGATGGAGCTGTTGCCCGAATAGTTCGTGGGCTGCGGCTGGGGTGGAAGGGGGAGCGGGCCCGCGAATTGCGGGACGCTCTTTTCGAAGGCGTCGGCTTCTGCGGGAGTGGCGATCTTGGCGGCGATGGAGAAGGAGAAGGAGGAGCCTTGTCCTGGCTGGCTGGATACGGCGATATCGCCGTTCATTTGGTTGACCAGTCGTTTGCTGATGGCGAGTCCGAGTCCGGTGCCGCCGTACTTGCGGGTGTTGGAGGAGTCGATCTGGCTGAAGGCTTTAAAGAGGCGTTCCATCTTGTCCTCCGGAATGCCGAGCCCGCTATCGACCACCGTGTACTGGAGGGCGACTTTCTGGCGGGAGCTCTGGGTGGCGAGCAGCTTGACGGAGATTTCGCCGTGCTCCGTAAACTTGAGGGCGTTGCCGATGAGGTTGATGAGGACTTGCTTGACGCGGGTGGGGTCGCCGATGACGACTCGCGGAAGATCGGGCGAGATTTCGGTCTTCAGGAGCAGGCCTTTTTCTTCGCAGGAGCGCCGGAATAGCTGAATGACGTCGCTCACGGTTTGGGAGGGGGAGAAGGGGATTTCTTCAAGCTCGATCTTGCCGGCCTCGATTTTGGAGAAGTCGAGGATGTCGGCGATGATGGCCACGAGGGATTGGCCGCTGGAATGGATGGCCCGGAGCATCTCGAATTGCTCTCGCTCGAGGGGGGTGGCGAGCAGGTGGTCGGCCATGCCGATGATGCAGTTCATCGGGGTGCGGATTTCGTGGCTGACCATTGCGAGGAACTCGCTTTTGGCGAGGTTGGCCTTTTCGGCGCGTTTCTTGAGTTCGCGTTCGCTGAGGAAGGCGCCGTGGATTTGGATGTTTTTGTCCCGGAGGGCTCGAGTTTGGATGGCTACCTTTTCTTCGAGCAGATGCTGCCGACGCATGAGCTTGGTATGCCTCAGGCGGATGAGCAGCATGACGAGGAGGACGAGGCAGGCTGCGTAGAGGAAGTAGGCGGGAAGGGTGCGGTAGATGGGATTGGCGACGGCGATGGCGATGCTGGTGGCGGGGCTTTTCAGGCCGTTTTCGCTGATCGCTACGATTTCGAAGCGGTAGTCTCCGGCGGGGAGTCGGTCGAGGTTGACGACGGAGCTGTTGATCGGCTCGCTCCATTGCTCGCTTTCTCCGGCGAGGCGATAGCTGTACTTGATGCCTCCGGTGTTTTGGTAGTAGGGGGTGCTGAGCTGGATCTGGATGCTGTTTTGCGCCGGGTCGAGGACGCTGGGAAAGCGCAGGTCCTTGCGGGCGAAATGGTAGAGGAGCTCCCCTGTGCGGAAGTTGCTGATGGAATTGATTTGGGGAGGCGGGATGGAGATCGCTGCCTGCGGCGAGGAATCGTCGATGCGAGCCAGCACTTTGCGGGTGATTAGCCAAGCGGTATCGCCTCCGTCCTCGAACTGGATTTCGTCGAGTTGGAGGTTGCTGAGGTGGTTGAGGGTGTGGAAGTCGGGCAGGAAGCTGCCGTCCTCCTGTTTTCTCAGAATGACGGGGTTTTCGTTGGAAATGGCCCAAAGATCCCCTTTGGGGGAGAAGGCGGGGCGGGTGAGCTTTTTGGTGTTTCGGGGGATGAGGGCGTTGATATCGGTCGCTATTTCGAAGCGTTCCTTGGTTCGGTCGAAGCGGAGCGGTCCTTTGCGAGTAGAGAAGAGGACTTCGTCTCCGTTGCGCCAGATGGGGATCCATTGGTCGGAAGTAATGCCGGAACTGGGATCGTATTCGGTGTAGGAGTAGGTGTCGCCCGTTTTCGTGATGCGGCCGATGTTGGCGATCCCGCGTTCCAGCCAGTAGTCGCCTTGGGCGTCGTCCAGTATCTTGTTGTAGCGCCCCGTGGTTTCGACTTCGGCGACGACCCGCAGCTCGTTTCCTTCGAATTGGGTGAAGTAAGTGCGGTTGGGGTCGGCGAGGATGATCTTTTGCGGAGTGGCGAATCGGGTTGCCTGCAAGCGGTAGACGTTGGGGATGTCGAGGAGGCGGCGAGGGGGCTGGTCTTCCGCTAGCAGGTAGATGGCTCGGTTGGTCGAGGCTAGGATGGCTTTGCCGAATTGGGAGATTTCGTAGACGGTTTGACCTGCTAGGGCGGGGTAGGGCTCGAAGTGGGAAAGGTTGTTCGAGTCGTTGTAGGCGCCGCGGTACAGCTTTCCGTTCGAGCGAATAATCATGGTTTCGCCCAGCCGGGCCATGTCGAAGTAGTTGAGGGGGACGTTGAGCCGCTGGTCGATGTAGGAGACGGGGCGGGAGGCTTGGATTTGCACAACCCCGTCGGAGAGGGTGACCCATATGGACTTGTCCGGCGCGACCACGATGCTGCCGCAGTCGAGGAAGCGGTGGTCGAGCCGCTTGTTGAGGTTCAGGATGGAGCGGCCCTCTCGGTTTAGGAGGTGCAGTCCGCTCTCTACGAGGGTGACCGCTAGGGTTTCCTCGTCGATGCGCTGCATGTCGTTGGCCCAGCCGGCGCCTGTGGCGCCCTCCAGATCGTCGTCGATGTCTTCGAAGGTTTCTCCGTCGAAGAGCATGAGCCCGTGCAGGGTGTTGAAGACAGCCGCTCTCTGTTCGTCCCAGGGGGCGGAACGAACGTTGCGGCCCTCGTTGGCGAGCTGGGCTACGGAGTCCGGCAGGGTGACGATTCGATCGCCGTCGATTCGGTGGAAGCCGCTTTCGCTGGAGACGTAAAGGTTTCCTGCGAGCGGGAAGATAAGGTCGATATAGTTGAGGTCGAAGAGGTGGCTGCCTTCGTTCGGGTGCCAGCGGACGAGGTGGTTGATCCCTTTGAAGTACACGTATTGGCCGACGAATGCGATTTGGTCGAAGTATTCGATCGAGGTGGCGGCCTGTTCCTCCTGATTCGAGAAGTACTCGACTTCGTAGCGTCCTTGATCGTCGACTTGGAGGCGTCCCCAGTAGCCGAGTCCGCCGGCATAGAGCTGGCCGTCCGGGCCTTGCTCGATGGCGATGAGGTCTTCGTTGGAGCGGCGGTGGGGAGTGGAGATCCGTTTCCATTCGGTGCCGTCGAAGCTGGAGAGTTCGCCTTCGCTGGAGTAGAGGATGCGGCCGTTGGTATCGAGCGAGACGAAGCGGCTGCCGCGGGTGGTGCCGATTTCTTGGGTGGAGTGGATGCGGAAATCCGGGAGGCCGAGCTCGGTCTTGGGGCCGGGTTCAGCGCTCAGTCTTGCCGGCCCGAGGAGCAGGGCGCCGAGCGCTGCGAGCAGGGCGAGCGTTTGCCTGCCACGGCGTAGGGTGGCAATTCTGTTTATAGACGGAGGCATGCGGCGAGAGTGGATGGAACTCTGCCAAAGGTACGGCACATCCTTCGTTGATCAAGGCTAGGCTCGAATGGCTTCGGGGATACCGCGTTTTGCTGTGGAGCCGCTCACTCCAGCCCGAGCTTCTTGAGCTTCGGGGTGATGACGGCGCGGCAGTAGGGGTAGCTCTTGTTGAGCTCGTAGTACTCCTGGTGGTAGTCCTCCGCGACGTAGAAAGTGCTGGCGGGGCTGATTTCGGTGACGATCGGTCGGGAAAACTTTCCGGAGGCCATCGCTTTGGCCTTGGAGGCTTCCGCGATGGCTCGTTGCTCTTCGTTTTCGTAGAAAATGGCGGAGCGGTACTGGGTGCCGACGTCGGCTCCTTGCCGGTTAAGGGTCGTGGGATCGTGGGCTTCCCAGAAGAAGTCGATGAGGGTTTCGAGATTGGTGAGCTTCGGGTCGAACTTGATTTGTACGACTTCCGCATGCCCGGTGGTGCCGGTGCAGACCGCCTTGTAGGTCGGGTTCTTGACGCTTCCGCCCATGTAGCCGCTGACGGCGGATTGGACTCCCTCGAGGCGCTGGTAGACGGCCTCGACGCACCAGAAGCAGCCGGCGCCCAGAGTGATGGTTTCAAGTTCCGCGGATTCTGAAGGATCGTTAGCCATAAGGGAGCTAGATAGAAGGTGGATGCCGAGGGCAAGGGCGAGTCGTTTAATCATGGTGGGAAATTGGGGGTCTTGGGCTTTGTTCAAAGAGCGCGGCTGGGCCCCGTTTATTCCCGTAAAACGATTCCGAGGCGATTTTCATTGCCACAAATTCGCTCTCCGCAAGTCTCAGCGGTTCCCCGCTTTTAGGCATTAAGAGTATCTAGATTTTAACTACATGAACTTGCAGAGAATAGCCCTCGACCAAATCGACATCTACTCCGGCACGCAGACGCGCGTGGCGACCAACGACGAAGCCGTATCCGGCTACGCGGAGGACATGAAGCAGGGGGCCCAATTTCCGCCGATCGTGCTGTATTTCGACGGGTCCAAGTACTATTTGGCCGACGGTTTCCATCGCTTCCTGGCGGCCAAGCGTATCGAGGAGCGCGACATCGAGGCGGAGGTTCGCGAAGGCTCTCGTACGGACGCCTTGGTGGCGGCGCTTGGCGCCAACGCGACCAACGGGCTCTATCGCACCAATGCGGACAAGCGCCACGCCGTCGAAATCGCCCTCGAAGAATGGACCGGCCACTCGAACGCCTACCTGGCGGACATTTGCAAGGTTTCCATCGAGCTGGTGCGTCGGGTGCGCAAGGCCATGGGCTTGGACCATCCCGACAAGGTGATCGGCAAGGACGGCAAGAGCTATCCGACCGGCATCGAGAAGACGGCGCGTCACGGCGGGGAAGAGCGCGAGAAGAACGACGGCAGCTCCGGCGAAGGCGCGGGAGCGGGCGGCGGTGGCGGCGCTCCCTCGAAGAAAAACGCGAACTATTCCGATACCTCGGGCGGTACCCGCAACGAAATCGAGGAAGAGGCGCGTAGCATGATTCGCAACGGGGAGATGGATCCGCGCGAGCTCGACACCCTGCCGACGGCGATCCCCAACGACTACGCAGTGGCGGCGATCGGCATTCTCGACCGCATGAAAAAGGACGACCCGAAGTATCCGGCCGCCATCGAGCGGATCGAGAAATGGGTAATGCAGCGCAAGGCGGAGCTGCTGGTCGGGGCGGAATCCTAGCCCTTAACGCAAGTTTTTATCGGTAGCTGATGCAAAGATCTTGCGTTAGCACGATTTTCGTTGGATTGGGTTAATCCATGGAAGCGACAATGCAGAGCGTGGATACGAAAAAATGGGATGTAATGGGCATCGGCCTGTCGGTGCTTTGCGCGATCCATTGTCTCTCGGTTCCTTTCTTGATGGGGGTGCTGCCGCTGGTCGGTCTCGACTTCGTGGCGGACCACGAGTTCGAGTGGGTGATGATGAGCATCATTTTTGTGGTCGCTGGCGTGAGCTACTTCAACGGTTACCGGCGCCACGGGAAGAAGGCGATTTTCGTCTTCCTAGCGATCGGAGTGGTGATCTTTGCAGGCATTCGCCCGCTTTTGGCGGAGGAGTTGCATCCTTTGGCGACCATCGTCGGCGGTGTGGTTTTCGTGCTTGGGCACTGGAAGAACTGGCACTGGCACAAGCCCACCTGCAAGAAGCCTTGCTGCGCTCACGAGACTCACGGCTAGGCGATTTTCGCCGCGCGTGACTTTGCGGATATCGGAGCTTGTTGAAGGCTCCGCGGTTCCTTAGTTTAGCCCCCAGAAAAGGCTTATACTATGGATTTAGTACCGCTGGATTATCGGATCGAAACGGAGCGCTTGACGCTGCGAATGTCTCAGCCGGACGAGACCGACTTTGTCTGGGATGCGACGCGCTATGCCGGCTTCAACGACGGCATGATGTGGAACAAGCCCGAGAGCAAGGAGGAGCTGGACGCCTTCGTGGGCAACGTGCCGGAGCGTTGGCGTTCGGGGGACGGCTACTTGTTTACCTTTCGGGACAAGACGTCGGGCCAGCCGCTGGGCCGCATCGTGATCGAACGGCGCTGCGGCGGTTGGAACGCCGGCTTCTGGACCCACCCCAAGTATCAGGGAGCGGGATACGCTAGCGAGGCGCTGGCGGCGATTTTAGAGTTCGCCTTCGAGACGCTTGGCCTGAATCAGGTGAGCGCCTGTCACGCGGACTGGAATATAGCCAGCCGCACGGTGCTGGAGCGCTGCGGATTCCGTTTCAAGGTGCACATCGAAGAGGGCTTCGAAAAGGACGGCGAGTGGATAGCTCAGGATTCGCTGGCGATTACGCGCGACCAGTGGTTGGCGAATCGTTGCAGCGAAAAGACGGCGTCCTAGCGTCGATGCTTAGCGAGGATACGATCGATGATCTCGCGAATCTCGCGGGCGATGTCGGGCGATAGGTTGTCTTCGGGGATGCCGGCTTCGTCCGCGTAGCGTTTGGCCTTGGCGAGGGCGGCGAAGATTTCCTCGTCGGAGATGTTGGAGCGAAACTGCAGGTCGCGGTATTCCTCGTCGGTACCGCGGTCGAGGATGAAGGGCTCCATCAGCTCCTCGATGGCGGTATCGGGTATCCGCTCTTCGAATACTCCGTAGATGAAGCGGCGAATGGTCAGCATGGCCGCGTCCTTTTGCTCGGGCGTGATGGAATTGCGGTCGAGCGGATCGCCTTCGGCCTGGTAGTAGCGCACGATGCTCATGGCGGGGCTCTGCTCGAGCCCCTCGATGATTTCGATGAGTTCCCTGATGGAGATCTCGCCTTGTTGGAATTGCTCCGTGAGGCGATCGATCTCCGCCTTGAGGGCGGCTTGCTGCTCTGGCGCCAGTCCTGACCTCTCAATCTCAGCGATGACTTCCTTGCGGATTTCGTCGCTGATAACGGTTTTGCCTGAAGTGAAGAGCCAATAGGCTCCGCCTGCGAGGAGCAGGGTGAAGATGGCCACGAGGCCAAAGCAGCCGATCAGGACGGGCTTGCCGAAAATGCTCTTCTTGTGAGGTTCTGCCGAATGGGAACTGAGAGGGGAGGACATGAAGGTTGGATTGTTAGGAAGGTATCGTTCTATTCCATGGACCGGTGATCGCAAGCGTTTGCCCGGGGCGTTTTTGGATATTTACGAAAAGGGTGCTGCCGTCGGGGGAGAAACAGGCGCCGGCCAGCTCGCTCTTGATGGCGACGTGCCCGATCTGGTAGAGCTCGCCCTGGGGCGTGATACCGACGATAGCACTGGATTCGTTGTCGTCCTCGACGATGACGATGTCTCCCCAAGGGGCTACGGTGAGGTTGTCGCAGGCCTGCATGAGCTGGCTGTCGTGCGACTCCACGAAGAGCTCGAGTTCGCCGGGAAGTTCGCTCTCGCGTTCCGTTCCCTCGTAGACGCTGGGGGTGTACTTGAAGATTTGGCCGAACTCTTGGGGGCCTCCGTTGGTGCAGGCGAAGTAGATGGATCCGTTTCCGTAGTGCATGCCTTCTCCGCGGGCGAAGCGGGCGGCTCCGGTGATGAAACCGCGGTGGCGCAGGTCGTCCTTGGGCGCGTCGATGTCTTCCAGGTCGATCCATTTTGTGGATACGGGCGTTCCGATCGGGAATTCCGGCTGATTCTCCTTCGGCCAGTTGCGGGTGTCGCAGGAGGCCTTGTCGATAATGGCGAGGGCCTGCAGCTTGCCACCGTTGATCAGTTTGCCCGGTTCGTTGGGAATGTAGCGGTAGATGAGGCCGTCTCCGCGGTCTTCCGTCAGGTAGACGATGCCCGACTTGGGATCGACGGCGATGGCTTCGTGGTTGAAGCGGCCCATGCCCTTGATGGGTACGGGGAGAGCGAGGCCCATTTGTTCGCTGGCTGGCACTTCGAAACAGTAGCCGTGGTCCTTTTCGAAATCGCCTCCGGCGAGAATGTTGGTCTCCTCGCAGGTGACCCAGCTGCCCCAAGGGGTGGGGCCGCCGGAACAGTTTCGTATGGTGCCGAGCAGGCTGAGGGAGTGTTGCTCGAGCTGCTGGGTTTTGGTGTTGAAAATAAGGGTAGAGGTGCCGCCGCTGCTATTGCCGGTGTCGTGGGCCGCATCGTAGTGCTTTTCTCGATACAGCTTCAGCAGTTGGGCGTCGCCCTTGAAGGGACCGTTCTCCGGATTGCCAGGGCCCATTTCGTGGTTGCGCACGAGTATGACGCGGTCGGCGTCGAGGGGGAAGGCGGCCATGCCGTCGTGGTCTCCGGGGACGAATAGCCCGTCGTCCATGAGCTCGCCGGTTTTGGAGAAGCTCGAGTAGCTGAAGCCTTTGGGAAGCTTGAGCAGCTGGTTGGGATCTTCGAGCAGCGGGCCGTAGCCGATACCGTTCGAGCGGGAGCAGCCAGCCATGTAGGTTTGCAGTCCGATGAATCCGACCGCGAGCGCGGCGTCCTTGATGAAGTCTCTACGTGTAGTGTGCGATGACATGGGGCGTATGTAGGGAGAGGCGCGATCGGAGTCGATTTTTGTTCGGCTACGTTTTGGAGACAATTGTTAAGGCTTCAAAACGAATGGTTCGATGACTCCGGAAAGGGCGGGCGGGAAGATGCCTTCGATGTGAACGCCGTCGTCTTCGGTCCGTTGCTCGCGAATGCCGCCGCTGCTGTGGAGCTTGGAAATCACGTCGTAGCGCTCGTGGGGAATCAGGAGCTGGGTGGACTTGTACTTGGCGTTGAGGTGGTGGGCGATGGCGGCCTTCAGCTCGGGTACGCCTTCGCCAGTGCTGGCGCTGAGGTAGAGGGCGTCCTTGTGGGTGAAGAGGAAGCGTTCGCGGTCGCTCTGTTCCTCGAGGGCGTCGATCTTGTTGAAGACGACGAGCATGGGGTTCTTGTCGGCTTCGATTTCCTTGAGGACTTCCATGGTGGTCTCGAAGTGCTTTTCGGCGTCGGGGTTGGTGACGTCGACCACGTGTATCAGCAAATCGGCTACGACCGCTTCTTCCAGGGTCGCCTTGAAGGCTTCGACCAATCGGTGAGGCAGGCGGCGAACGAATCCGACAGTGTCGGTGACGAGAACGTGTTGGCTGTTGTCGAGCTCGAGGCGGCGGGTAGTGGGGTCGAGGGTGGCGAAGAGCTTGTCCTCGGCCAGCACGTCGGAGTCGGTGAGGGTATTGAGCAGGGACGACTTGCCGGCGTTGGTGTAGCCCACTATGGCGACGGTGGGAACGGGCTTGCGCAGGCGTTTCGCTCGCTGGACGTGGCGGTGTTGGATGACTTCCTTGAGCTCCTTCTTGGTGACGGCGATGCGGTCGCGTACCATACGGGAGTCGGCTTCGAGCTGGGTTTCACCTTGGCCGCGAGCTCCGGTGCCGCCGCCTCGCTGGCGCGAGAGGTGGGTCCAGGCCCGGCGCAGGCGAGGGAGCGAGTACTCCATGCGGGCGAGGGCGACTTGGAGGGCGGCTTCCTTGGTGTGGGCTCGTTCGGAGAAGATATCGATGATGATCTCCTGGCGGTCGATGACGGTGATCTTGGATTCCGCTTCCCAGTTGCGTTGCTGGGCGGGGGTGAGCTCGTCGTCGAAGATGATGACGTCGGCTTCGAGTTCCTTGGCGTGGGCGATGAGCTCCTGTACCTTGCCGGTGCCGAGCAGGAAGGCGGGGTGGGCTTTGCGCAGCTTGACGACGACGCGGTCGACGGTGGGGATGTCGAGATTGGCGGTGAGCTCCTGCAGTTCGTCGAGGAGGCGTTCCGCATCCTCGCTGGACATCTTGGAGTCTTGGATGCCCACGAGCAGGGCGCGTTGGACTTTCTTTCTGTTATCTTCGAGATCGAACATTCTGTCTGGGTTCCGGGTCGCGGGTGTTGGGTCCCGGGAGGTAGGAGCGAGCTTGCTCGCGATTTTGCATGGATTTTCGCGAGCAAGCTCGCTCCTACAAGGAAAATGAAAAGCCCTGCCTCCGAGTGTCGGAAGCAGGGCTGTGTAATTAGTTATTTGATACGATAATCACTTACTTGGCGCGCTTCGCTTCAATCGCTGCTTGCGCGGCGGCGAGGCGAGCTACTGGTACGCGGAATGGCGAGCAGGATACGTAAGTGAGGCCCGCGTTGTGGCAGAACTTGACGGAGGCTGGATCGCCGCCGTGTTCGCCACAGATACCGAGCTTCATGCCGGGACGAGTCTTGCGTCCCTTTTCGATCGCAGTCTCGACGAGCTGGCCAACGCCAGTTTGGTCGATCGATGCGAAGGGGTTGGCCTTGAGGATCTCGACTTCCTGGTACTTGCCGAGGAAGGAACCGGTGTCGTCGCGAGACATGCCGAGGCAGGTCTGGGTGAGGTCGTTGGTTCCGAAGGAGAAGAACTCCGCGGTTTCGGCGATCTCGTCAGCGGTGAGGGCGCCGCGTGGCACTTCGATCATGGTTCCAACGGTGTAGTCGAGCTTTACGCCCTTCTTCTCTTGGACTTCCTTGGCGACGCGGTGAACGATCTCAACCTGGATATCGAGCTCCTTCTTGAAGCCGACGAGCGGGATCATGACCTCTGGACGAGCCTTGATGCCCTTCTTCTCAACCTGGGCGGCTGCTTCGAAGATGGCGCGAGCCTGCATCTCTGCGATTTCTGGGTAGCTGATCGCGAGGCGGCAGCCACGGAAACCGAGCATCGGGTTGAATTCGTGGAGGTCGGCAACGCGCTGCATGATCTTCTCGACCTTGATGCCGAGGGTGCGAGCGAGGTCCATCTGCTGCTCCTTGGTGTGAGGAAGGAACTCGTGCAGTGGTGGGTCCAGGAGACGGATCGTCGCTGGGAGTCCCTTGAGGGCGCGGAAGATGCCCGCGAAGTCCTTGCGCTGGTAGGGAAGGAGCTTCTTGAGAGCCTTCTGGCGACCTTCGAGGGAGTCGGCGAGGATCATTTCGCGCATGGCGTCGATACGGTCGCCTTCGAAGAACATGTGCTCGGTACGGGTGAGGCCGATGCCTTCCGCGCCGAACGCGATGGCGTTCTTAGTCTGCTCTGGTGTGTCGGCGTTGGTACGAACCTGAAGCTTGGTAGCCTTGGCGCACCACTTCATGAGCTGGACGTAGTCCTGGAACTTCTGGGTCTTTTGGGCAGCCTTCTTGCCGTTGATCAATCCGTCGATGATTTCGGATGGAGCAGCCTTGATTTCGCCTGCGTAGACTTCGCCGGTGGTTCCGTCGATGGAGAGGTAGTCGCCTTCCTTGAAGACGTTCTTGCCAACGGTGAGGGTCTTCTTGTCGTAGTCGATCTGGAGATCGGCGGCGCCGCAAACGCAGACCTTGCCCATCTGGCGGGCAACTAGGGCCGCGTGGGAGGAAACGCCACCGCGAGCGGTGAGGATGCCTTCCGCCGCGATCATGCCGCGCAGGTCTTCAGGGGAGGTTTCAACGCGAGTGAGCAGAACCTTTTCGCCGCGAGCTTCCGCGTCGACGGCGCGCTCGGCGTTGAAGTAGATCTTGCCGGAAGCGGCGCCGGGACCTGCGGGGAGGCCAGTGGCGAGTACCTTTGCCTTCTTGACTTCGTTGAGGTCGAAGATGGGGGCGAGGAGTTGGTCGAGCTGGTCGGCTGGGTTGCGGAGGACCGCAGTTTCCCAGTTGATGAGACGCTCCTTGACCATGTCGATGGAGAACTTGAGAGCGGCGGCGGCGGTGCGCTTGCCGTTACGTGTCTGCAGCATGTAGAGCTTGCCTTCCTGGATGGTGAACTCGACGTCCTGTACATCCTTGAAGTGCTTCTCGAGCTTCTTGCGAACCTTGAGGAGCTCGGCGTAGGACTTTGGCATGACGTCCTTGAGCTTGATAACAGGCTCTGGTGTACGAACGCCAGCTACCACGTCTTCGCCCTGGGCGTTGACGAGGAACTCGCCGTAGAATTCGTTTTCGCCGTTGGCTGGGTTACGCGTGAAGGCAACGCCGGAGCCGGAAGTTTCGCCAGTGTTGCCGAATACCATGGCCTGGACGTTGACGGCTGTACCCCACTCGGCGGGGATGCCGTACTTCTGGCGGTAGACGATAGCGCGGTCGTTCATCCAAGAACCGAATACGGCGCCGGCAGCTCCGCGGAGCTGGTCCCAAGGATCGTTCGGGAAGCCCTTGCCGGTGCGGTCCTTGACGAGCTGCTTGAAGCGCTTGACGAGTTCCTGCTGGTCTTCGGCGGTGAGGGAGGAGTCGATGACGTCCTTGCCGTACTTCTCGTGCTTGAAGCTGTGGATAACGGCTTCGAAAGGCTCGACGTCTTCGTCCGGTCCGGCTTGTACGCCGAGAACGACGTCTCCGTACATCTGGATGAAGCGGCGGTAGCAGTCCCAAGCGAAGCGTGGGTTGTCGGTGGCCTTGGTGAGGGCTTCGACGGACTCGTCGTTGAGGCCGAGGTTGAGGATTGTATCCATCATTCCTGGCATGGAGTCGCGAGCGCCGGAACGAACCGCTACGAGAAGAGGCATTCCGTCGGTGGCGCCGAACTTGGTGCCCATCTGCTTTTCCATCTTGGCGATGGCGTCTTCCATCTCAGCCTGGAGGGATGCGGGGTAGGTGCGCTCGTTGGCGTAGTAGTAGGTGCAGACTTCCGTAGTGATGGTGAAGCCTGGAGGAACTGGGAGGCCGATGTTGGCCATCTCGGCGAGGTTCGCACCCTTGCCGCCGAGCAGGTTTCTCATAGTAGCGTCGCCGTCAGTCTGTTGACCGAAGGAGTAAACGTACTTTACGTTCTTCTTTGCCGCTGCTTTGCGAGGAGCTTTCTTAGCTGCCTTTTTAGCGGGCTTACGTGCAGCCTTCTTGGCCGCTGTTGCGCGTTTCGCTGTGGTTTTGGATGCCATACTTCGATAGCTTGGGTTATGCGATGTGGTTGAGTGAAAGACGCGGAGTTGCCTCTTCCCAGTTTCGAAAAGGGTTTCCTCATACTGATGCTACTGCGGGTGTCAACGGGAATGCTGCTTAGGCGCACGCTCGGCTAACACCAACTCGAGGCGATTTGCGATTGCCCGCTGGGAATGACTTGCGCATTAAGGTCCGCTTTCAAGCGAATGCTATGAGCGAAATCGTCCCGAAAGATTCAGATGAGGAAGTAGAAGAGGAAGACCTCGACTGGGCCGCGGATCCCAAGAAGATGGGGTTCCTCGACCACGTCGAGGAATTGCGCTGGACGCTGATCAAGCCGCTCGCGGTCTTCTTCGTAGCTTTCGTGGTGACGGTCGTTTTCATCCAGCACGTCAAGGACGTGCTGATGTTTCCGCTCAACCAAAACTACACGCCGGAAGACTTGGAAACCTTTAGCGGCTTGGCCACCCGCAATCCGACTGGTGTATTCACTGCGATGTTACACATCGGCTTGCTGGTGGGCGTCACGGTCGCCTCTCCGGTCTTCCTGTACTACGTCGGCCGCTTTCTCGCTCCGGCTTTGACCAAGAAGGAGAAGAAGCTCCTGCTACCCGGCACGGCCAGCGCCTTCCTCTTGTTCGTGACGGGGGCTGCCTTCGCGTTTTTCGCTTTGTTGCCGAAGGCGATACAGGTGACGATGCAGTTCAATCGCATGATGGGCTTCCAGATCATCTGGTCGCCGGACAGCTACTTCGGCTTTATCACTTGGATCGTTTTGGGGATGGGAGTGTCCTTCCAGTTTCCCTTGGTTGCGGTGGTGTTGGTCTACCTCGACATCGTGAGCCTAGAAAAGCTGCGTTCTTTGCGGCGGGTTCTGATCATCGTGTTCTTTATCGCCTCGGCGGTGCTGACGCCGCCGGATCCGATTACGCAGATCATGATGGCGGTGCCGATGATTCTGCTCTACGAACTGTCCTTGATCATCGCCGGGGTCTTGCTGCGCAAGAAGGCCAAGCGCGAAGCGGAAGAGGAAGACGAACTGTAGGAGCCGTTCCGAGCACTGGGGGACGTTGTTGCCAACGCTCCTTAGCTTCGAGAAGAAGAAAGGCTCATCCTTAGGATGAGCCTGCAGGGAGCGGAAGCTTGTGATGGAGCTTATAAGCTTAGCTAAGTATCCACCCCTTCGGGTATTCCTTGCTTAGGTATTGGTTGGCTTCCGGCACGTTGGTGATCTTCATGGCCTTGGCGTCGTACTCGATGCGGCGTTGGGCGCGCATGGCGACATTGCCGAGCAGGGCCATTTCGGTGAGTCCTGCCGCGTATTCGAAATTTGAACACGGGGTGAGTTCGCCTCGGATGCCGTCGGTCCAATTCTTTTGGTGCGTGCCTTTGACGCGTGGGATGCTGCGCGGGGGAAGGCTCGGCTTGAGCTCCTGGAATTTAGAGTCTGGGTAGATGCGTACGTTTTTCCCGTAAGTGTCGGAATAGATGTAGGCGTGCTCGCCGATGATCAGGGTGCCGCCGCTCTTGTCGTCGTAGACCGAGGCGTCGAGGCCGTGGGGGATGGGGGGAAGCAGTCCGCCTTCGAACCACTTGTAGGTGACGGGGGCGAACTTTCCGCGACGCGGGAACTCGAAGGTGACCACTGCTGAGCTCGGGGCGCTGTAGTCGTTGAAGCTGGTGGTTACGGCTTCCACGCTGGAGGGCATGCCGAGGTCGAGGCCCCAGTAGGCGACGTCCATGATATGGCAGGCCATGTCGCCGACGGCGCCGCAGCCGTAGTCCCACATGCCGCGCCAGTTGAAGGGGCAGATGGAGGGATCGTAAGCGCGGCGGGGGGCCACGCCTTGCCAGAGGTCCCAATTGAGGGTGGCGGGCTTGACGGGGATCATCTTGGAGTGGTCGGGGGCGGAGATGCCCTGCGGCCAGATGGGGCGGTTGGTCCAGGAAATGATCTCTTTGACTTCGCCGATGACGCCGGCTTGCAGCCATTCGCGGGCGAGGCGCTGTCCGGCGTTGGAGTGACCTTGGTTGCCCATTTGGGTAACGAGGCCGGATTTGCGGGCGGCTTCGTCGATCCATCGCGCTTCCTGCACGGTGTGCACGAGCGGCTTTTCGCAATAGACGTGGATGCCGAGGTTCAGGGCGCTGCGGGCGATGGGGTAGTGCATGTGGTCCGGGGTGGAGATGACTACGCCATCGATCTGGTCCCCCATTTCCTCGAACATCTTGCGGTAGTCGGTGTACCACTTCGCTCCTTTGGCATTCGCTTCCGCGAGGACTTCGCCGAAGATCTTAGGCGTCCATTCGTGGGTAATGGTCCTTTCCACGTTGGCGCTGTCCACATCGCAGAGGGCCACGATATTTTCGTCCCTGAGCGGGACGATGGAGGAGGCTCCCTTTCCGCCGACGCCGACGAAGGCGAGGTTGAGCTTCCCGTTGGCGGAGGACTTTCCTTTGGCGATGGAAAAGTTTGGCAGCAGGAAGAGGCCAGCGGCTGAGCTTGCTCCTTTGACGAAGTTGCGACGATTGATACCGGATAGTTCCACGATGATCTCTAGGGTTGGGGGTTGGCCTTGCGGCTTGCAGGGGCGTATTACGCCAACGAAGTGTCGTTGAGTATTTACCCAATCCGTTAGCGCGAGTCGTGGAGCTATTCAACCCGTTAAGAAAATAGCACCCTCATACAAAAGAAGGGTGCTATCATTCTAAGATTTGTCCTATCGCGGAGCTCTGGCCTAGAGCTCCCGGAGCGTATCGGTGAGGATCTCGGTGGCTCGGTCGATCGCTCCTTGTTCGTGGGCGGTGGAGATGAAGTTCGCCTCGTATTTGGAAGGGGGCAGGTAGACGCCTTTTTCGAGGCAGCGGTGGAAGTACTTGTTGAAGCGGTCCGTATCGGTGGCGATCGCGTCGTCCAAATTGGATACGGCTTTTTCGCTGAAGTAGACGCAGAACATGGAGCCGACCTGCGGCACGGTGAGCGGCAGGCCGATCTCCTTGGCGGTGGCTTCGATGGCGGAGGCGATCTGCTTGCCCATTTGGTCGAGGGCTTGGTAGGCCTGGCCTTCCAGCAGGAGCTTGAGGGAGGCGATGCCCGCTGCCATGGCGAGCGGGTTGCCGCTGAGCGTGCCAGCTTGGTAGACCGGGCCGAGCGGGGCGAGGTGGTCCATGATCTCGGCTTTGCCGCCAAGGGCTCCCACGGGCAGGCCGCCGCCGATGATCTTGCCCAGGGTGGTAAGGTCGGGGGTGATGCCGACGTGTTCCTGTACGCCTCCTGCGGATACGCGGAACCCGGTCATGACCTCGTCGAAGATGAGCACGCTGCCGTGTTTGGTGCAGAGCTCGCGGAGGCCTTGCAGGTAGCCTGCATTTGGAAAGATGAGGCCGACGTTGGCGGGGAAGGGCTCGAGAATGATGCCCGCAATCTGGTCGCCGTAGCTGGCGAAGGCTTCTTCGACCTTGGCGAGATCGTTGAAGGGGAGGACGATGGTTTCTTGGGCCAGGCTTTCTGGGATGCCGGCCGAGTCGGGCTTGCCGAGGGTAAGGGCTCCGGAGCCAGCGGCGATGAGCAGGCTGTCGACGTGGCCATGGTAGCAGCCGGCGAACTTGATGATCTTGTTGCGTTGGGTGTAGCCGCGGGCGAGGCGGATGGCGGTCATGGTCGCTTCCGTACCCGAATTTACCATACGCACTTTTTCGACGGAGGGGACCATCTTGATGATGAGCTCCGCCATTTCGACTTCGTAGGGATTAGGGGTGCCGAAGCTGGTCCCCTTCTCGAGGGCGTGGGAGATGGCTTCGCGGATAACGGGGTGGTTGTGGCCGTGGATGGCTGGGCCCCAGGTGCAGACGAAGTCGATCATTTCCTGGTCGTCCGCGGTGGTTAGCGTGGCGCCTTGGGCGCTCTTGGTGAAGAAGGGGGCGCCGCCGACGGAGCGAAAGGCGCGAACTGGGGAATTGACGCCGCCGGGGATGAGTTCCTGGGCGCGCTTGAAGAGATCGGATGAAATGGACATGGAGACGTTTGGAAAGTGAGTGGTTAAAAGGGAAGTTACGAGACGTAGCGTTGCACGATGGGGATGCGGCGGCCAACGCCAAAGGCGAGCGGGGTGAGCTTGAGCCCGGGCGCGGCTTGCTTGCGCTTGTATTCGTTGAGGTCGACTTTGCGTATCATGTCTTTCACTACATCGGCGTCGTAGCCTTGCTCTATGAGCTCCTTGGTGGACATGCCTTTTTCGACGTAACCTTCGAGAATGCCGTCTAGGATGTGGTAGGGCGGGAGGCTGTCTTCGTCCTTCTGGTCGGGGCGAAGCTCGGCGCTGGGCGGTTTTTCGATGGTGTTGACCGGGATGGTTGGCTTGTCGCGGTTCATGTGTCGCGACAATTCGAATACACGGGTTTTGGGCAGGTCGCTGATGACGGCGAGTCCGCCGCACATGTCGCCGTAGAGCGTGCAGTAGCCGACGGCGAGCTCGGACTTGTTGCCGGTGGTGAGCAGGAGGGCTCCGAGCTTGTTGGAAAGCGCCATGAGCAGGAGTCCGCGGGCTCGGGCTTGGATGTTTTCCTCGGTGACGTCGCGTCCGTAGCCGGCGGTGAGCGGAGAGAGGGTGTCCTCGGCGGCGGCGACGATGTCGGCGATGGCCACGGTGTGGAAGGCGATGCCGAGGTTCTCGGCGAGTTCCTTGGCGTCGCTCTTGGAGTGGTCGCTGGAAATGGCGGAGGGTAGGCTGACTCCGGTGACGTTTTCCGGACCGAGAGCCTTGGCGGCGAGGGCGGCGACGACGGCGGAGTCGATCCCGCCGGAGAGGCCGATAAGGGCCTTCTTGAAGCCGGACTTGTGCACGTAGTCGCGCAGGCCGAGCACGAGCGCTTGCTCGATGTTGTCCATCAGCTGCTGGCGGAAGGTGGAGGCGATTTGGGCGGAGTCCGCATCGAGGTCGACCACGGCCTGGTCGGTGGCGAAGGCGGAGAGGCCAGCGATAATTTCGCCTTGGGCGTTCGCGACCATGGAGCGGCCGTCGAAGATGAGTTCGTCGTTTCCTCCGACGGCGTTGACGTAGATGGTGGGGCAGCCGCAGGCTCTGGAGGCTCCGGAGACGAGACCTTCGCGCTGCTCGCCCTTGCCGCCCCAGTGCCATGGGCTGGCGGAGAGGTTGAGGTGCAGGTCGAGGTTTTGCTCCTTGAGGTACTCGACGGGGGCATGGGGGTAGCGCTCGCGGGAGACGTCGGTGTTGCCCCAGATGTCCTCGCAGATGGTGATGCCGAGCTTTTGGCCCTGCCACTGGAAGACGAGAGGCAGGTCGGCGGGCTCGAAGTAGCGGTCCTCGTCGAAGACGTCGTAGGTCGGCAGGAGGCTCTTGCGAGCGATCTGTTGGACCTTGCCGTCGTGGCAGAAGGCGGCGGCGTTGAAGAAGTCGCGTCCGGATTTGGAGGGATTTGGGTCGACGAATCCTATGACGGCTGGGGCGGCTCCGATTTCGCGGGCGATCTGCTGGAGGCTTTCCAGCTGGTCCGGCACGAAGCGGCGCTTGAAGAGCAGGTCGCGGGGCGGGTAGCCGCAGACGGCGAGTTCCGGAAATACCACGAGCTCAGCTCCTTGGGAGACGAGCGAGCGGTAGGCGTTGAGGATAAGGTTCTGGTTTCCGGCGAGGTCGCCAACGGTGGTGTTTATCTGCGCGAGTCCGATCTTCATGGGTGCAAGGCGAGAGACTTGAACAGACGGAGGGGAAAGGGCAAGCGCGGCGTCGCGTTTTTAGGGGTTGCCATGGAGCGGGAGCGGACTTTGCGTGGGGGAATGTCGACACAACAAGTCATCAGCTTCAACTACACCTTGCGTAACAAGGCCGGCGAGGTCTTGGATCAGTCTCCAGAAGGGCGTCCACTCGAATTCCTGTCCGGCGTGGGCCAGATCATCGAAGGTCTCGAAGAAAACCTCCTGGGCATGGAAGAGGGAGCGAGCGGAGACGTGGTCGTGCGTCCCGAGAAGGGATACGGTTTCCGCGACGAGTCGCAGATCGACACCATCAATATTTCCCAGTTGCCCGTGGACGAGGTAAAGGTAGGCGACTACTTCCAGGCCGGTCCGGATCGCCATGCGCCGATCGTTCGCGTGGTGAAGGTCGAGGGCGACCAAGTTACGCTCGACGCGAACCACCCGCTCGCGGGCGAGGACCTGATCTTTTCGGTCGATCTAGTGGCGAAGCGCGACGCGACCGAGGAGGAATTGGCCCACGGCCATGCTCACAGCGCCGGCGGTTGCTGCGGCGGTGGTGGTGGCGGCGGCTGCGGATGCAGCGGCGAAGAGCCAGCCCAAGAGGCGGTAGCGGAAGAGGGCGGTTGCTGTGGCGGCGGTCAAGATGCTGCCAAGGAGCAAGGGCATAGCCACGGCGGTTGCGGTTGCAGCCACTAGGATTGGGCTACTCGCCAAAGAAGTTTCCAAAAGAAAAGGACCGCCGAAGTGGCGGTCCTTTTTTGTAGGGCTTTCGCTGGCGGCAAGCTGCGGAGCTCTCAGCCCGGGCTGGGCTGCGTGTCGCGAGCGATAGCCCTAGGAGGCGGCTCTACTTGAAGTCGATGAGCTCGACGTCGAAGACTAGCACGGAGTTGGGCGGGATGACCGGTGGGCTGCCGCGGAGGCCGTAGGCGATCTGGGCGGGGAGGATGAGTTTGCGCTTCTCGCCTTTTTTCATGTCGAGGAAGGCTTCGTCCCAACCTCGGATCACGCGGCCCATGCCGACGGGGAACTGGAAGGGGGATCCGCGCTCGACGGAGCTGTCGAAGACTTCGCCGTTGAGCAGGGTGCCGTGGTAGTGGGCGGTAACGGTCTGGCCCTTCTGAGGCTTTTCGCCGGTGCCTTCCTTTTCAACGATGTAGTGCAGGCCGCTCTCCGTGGACTGGGCGGAGGGGTAGAGTTTGGCGATCTCTTCGATCTGGAAGCCGTGGGAAAGGGTGGGCTCCTGGGTTTCCAGGTAGCGTACGCGCTCTTCGAGGTCGGCGACCTTCTTGTCGTTTTGGCCGCAGCCGGCGAGCAGCGCCAGAGCGGCAGCGGTTGCTGCAAAAGTGAATTTGGAATGAATCTTCATTTGATTTTCAGGGTTCTGGGACTTTGAAATAAAAAACGTATCCGAAGTCTTCGGACACGCACAAGCCCTATGTCTCTATTCCGTTCCGCCAAGTTCCCTCCCGAAGCGATTCCGCTGAAGCGCAAGGACGTGGTCTTTCGGAAGCACCCGAAGGCTAAGCGCTACCTTGCCAAGGTCGATAAAGAGGGGAACATCGTTCTGACCGTGCCGCGCATCGGCACCCAGCGGGCCGCCTTGGCTTTCGCCAACGAGAATCGCGAGTGGCTGGAAAGCCAGCGAGCCCTGGCCTTGCAAGCGCTGGAGGAGGAGCGGCGTCGGCCCGGCTTGCGGGCGGGGGACCTGATTTGGTATCGCGGGGAACAGGTTGAGCTGCGGATCGAGAAGGACTACGGCCGGCCGGTTCTGTGCTTCGCGGAGCAGCGGATTTTCATCGCGGACGAGAGCATGGACCTTTCGCGCCCCTTGAAGGCTCACTTGCGGGAGCTGGCCAAGGCGGAATTTCCGGAGCGGGTCCACGAGTACGCCAAACGGTTTGGCGAGTCGGTGAAGAAGGTCGTGGTGCGGGACCAGAAAACGCGTTGGGGCTCCTGCTCCACCAGCGGCACGATTTCCTTGAACTGGCGTCTTGTCCTGGCGGATACGGCGACGCGGGACTACGTGATCATCCACGAGCTGATGCATATGAAGCGCTTCGACCATTCCCCCGAGTTCTGGGCGTTGGTGGAGGGCGCCTGTCCCGACTATCGCCGCCACGAAGCCTGGCTGAAGGCCCACCAAGAGGCGCTGAGCTGGTAGGCGCTCGCTTGGCCTAGAGGTCGACGCGGGTGATGGTGCCGGCGAGCATGTCCGGCAAGAGGAGGAAGCCTTCGGCTTCGTTGAAGTAGAAGTCGGCGGCGGATTGCAGGCCCTCGATTAGGACGGTTACCTCTTTGCTTTGGCCGTCGATTTTCCAGACCTTGGCGAACTTCCAGCTGGAGACGTAGTAGTTGCCTTGGGAGTCTTGCTCGACGGCGTCAGCACCGCGCAGGCCGTCCGCTACGACGTGCAGGTGGTCGCCGTGAGCTTCCAGCAAGTTGCCGCGGAAGAAGGCGCCGACCAGCATTTGGCCGTCCTTACCGAATCCCACGCCGTTGGGGCAGGGCATGAGGGGATTGGTGTCGAGGGCGATTTCCGCTTTGCCGGAGGCGAGGTCGATTTTGAATACGCGTCCGATCACGGGGATGTTCTTCGCCTCCTCGCTATCCAGAGGCCAGAAGCCGTCGGGCCCGAACATCTTGTCGTTGGCGCCCAAATCGGTCACGTAGAGCGCTTTTCCGTCCGGCGCGATCGCGGCGTCGTTGAGGTAGCGGATCGCGACTGGAAAATCTTTCTCGGTGGCGAATTCGCTTTTGCGTCCGTCGGCGTCGATCTTCCAAACCCTTCTGAGATCGGTGGCGTAAAGGTAGGCGCCATCGAAGGCGATGCCTTTCGGTTCGTCCATGCCGCTCGAAAAAATGGATACAGCGCCTTCGTGGATGCGGGCGATATGGGCGTCGC
Source organism: Pelagicoccus sp. SDUM812005 (assembly GCF_031127875.1). GTDB lineage: Bacteria > Verrucomicrobiota > Verrucomicrobiia > Opitutales > Opitutaceae > Pelagicoccus. Next base: position 667,589 of record NZ_JARXIA010000001.1, read on the forward strand.
CGGGCTCCTTGGCGCCCATAACCGTTACGAAGTAATCCCCGTCGAAGCCTTTGGTGATGCTTTCGGGGCGCTCGCCGACGGCGAGGGTATCGGGGAAGCTGGGCGATTTGCTGGCGGGGGCGCAGCCGTTGAGGAAGAGGGCGGCACAGGCGGTGGCGAGGATCGAGGAGCGTTTCATGGGGGAATTGGGATTGGAGCTTTCGAGAACGTTCGCCAAATGGATATGCGTTTCGGGCTAAGTATCAATGCCAGACTTCGAGACGCTCGAGCGCTTAGGGCACGAAAAAGCTCCGTTGTCGGGAGCCGACGAACGGAGCTGTTCGATTGTGATGCTGATATGGCGTATCGAATAAATCGATACGAAAGCGCTTTTTAGGTCATGCAAGCGTGCTCGCAATCGGATGCGAGCATCAGGTACTCGTCCAGGCTGACCATCGATTCGGAAACGACGCGCGGCATGTAGTCGCCGCGGATGAGTCGCTTCTTGGCGTGAAGAATGATATCCAGGACTGGGTCCATGCCGATGTGCGCGTAGCGGGGATCGTCCAGTTGAACCTTGATGTAGGTTTCAAGATCTCTCAGCGTAAGTTGCGTGTCGATGCACAGTGTCATGGTGTCCTCCTTGTCGTTTGTTGTGTGGGAAACTCGGTCGGTTTCGTTACCAAGAGTATCGTCCAAGTTGGCCTATTTGTTAAGTCCTTGGACAGTGAAAGAAGCGTGAAGTTCGAATTTGTATCCAGATTTTCGATCGCTGCTTACAAGGCTTTTACGAATGCGAGCCTTGTTTTGGATTCCAGAACCTTCGCTTGTTAAAGGTTTGTGAAGGAACCCCTTTTCGCAAGGCGTGGGGAGCGGTTTTCGCGGCCTTCAATTAAAAGAGGGAAGCGTTCACGAATTCGGATTTTAAGCCGATAGTGAGCGTTAGCTCTTATTTCCATTACGCATGATCGACAAGACCTACCATATCACCCCGCTCGAAATGAAGGCCGCCATTTTGAAGATTCCCGCTTCGCCGGAAATATTCGTGAAGCTGGGTCGCATGCTCAAGGACAAGGATACGGAGATGCACGATGTCATTCGCTTGGTGGAGAAGGATCCTTCGCTGGTGGCTCGCGTTTTCCGGCTCTGCAATACGCCGTACTTTAATACAGGAGAGCCGATCGACAGCTTGGAGGTCGGGATCAATCGCATCGGATTCCAAGAGCTGCATCGGATCGTGGGCGTGGCCTCGGTGGCGGGCGTTTTCAAGTATTGGAATCTTGCCTACAAGGTTTCAGGCGCCGCGATCTGGCACAACGCCTTGGCGGTGGGCATTTGCATGGAACAGCTGGCGGCTGCCAATGGGGAGGATCGGGCCGATGCGTATACGGCCGGTTTGCTCAAGTCGCTCGGCAAGCTGGTGATCGACAATTGCGCCAAGAGCCATTCCAAGCCGCCGATCTACGATCACGACGCGGACCTGCCCTTGCTCATGTGGGAGCAGGACGTGTTTGGAGCGACCAATTCTCAGATGGTGGAGCAAGTGATGGAGTCTTGGGGCTTCCCGGAGCGTTTGCTGGTGGGGATTCGCTACCACTATCAGCCGGATTTGGCTCCGGATGTGAACCGCTACGCCTACATGCTCAACCTCGCGGGCAGCATGGCGGAGAAGATCGGCAAGCCTTTGCCCGGCGAAAGCAGCTATTGGAACGAAGAGGAGGACAGCTTGGCGGCAGCGGGCATCAGCCGCGGGCAACTGAAGTCGGCCACGGGCGCCTCTTCGGAAAAGCTGAAGCAGCTGCTCAAGGCGATGGGCGAGTAGCCCCAATCCCGTAGCGCGGAGCTCCAGCCCGCGTCGGCAGTGCAAGATCCATTCTCCGCGGGCGCGGGCTGAAGCTCCGCGCTGCGGGATGGCTACAGTTCCGTGCTGAAGAAGGTGCGGATCGTTTTGACGGCGTACTTGGTGAGCATGTTGCCTTTGCTGCCGCGGCCTTTGACCATGAGCTCGCCGAGGTCGAAGTCGAACTCCTTGACGCGGGCGCTGCAGCTGGGCGTGAGGCGGACCTTGATGGGCTTGGACTTGCCGTCGGGGTTGGCTTTGAAGTAGTGCACCTTCGAGCCTTTGGTGCCTTTGGTGAGGTCGTACTCCTTGTCGCGGGTGACGGCGTTGACGATGAAGCGCTTCACGTAGGAAGGCCCGCGCGGTCCGTCGCGGTAGACCATGTCGTAGATGGTTTCCTCGTCGCCTTTCTTCCATGGGGCAACGTGCAGGATATCCTTGCCCATGAACACCTTGTCGGCGGCGCGGGAAACGCGGAAGGTGCCGTCGGCGCAGAAGGCGATGAGCTCGTCGAACTGGGAGGCTTCGCAGAGGAATTCGTCCTTCTTGAGGGAGAAGCCGATGAAGCCGTCCTCGCGGTTGACGTAGAGCTTTTGGGTGGGCAGGGCGACTTCGGCGGCCTTGATGGTTTCGAAGCTTTCGATCTTGGTGCGTCGCTCGCGGCCTTTGCCGTACTTTTCCTTGAGGTCTTCGAAGTAGTCGGTGGCGAATTTGGTGAGGTTCTTGAGGTTGCGCTTGGTGGCGCGCATTTCCTTCTCGGTCTTCTTGATCTCCTCGTTGGCCTTGAAGGAGTTGAACTTGGAGATGCGCTTGATGCGGATCTCGGTCAGGCGGGTGACGTCGTCGTCGGTGACTTCGCGTTTGAGCTGGGGCTTGAAGGGATCGAGTCCTTTGTGGATCTCGGAGATGACGGCGTCCCAGGTTTCGCACTCTTCGATGCGGCGGTAGATGCGTTCCTCGATGAAGATGCGCTCGAGGGAGTCGAAGTGCCACTTCTCTTCGAGTTCGGCCAGCTTGATCTCCAGCTCGCGCTTGAGCAGGGCCTTTACGTTGTCGGTGCTGCGGCGGAGGATCTCGCTGACGCCGATGAACTGCGGCTTGTCATCTTGGATGATGCAGGCGTTCGGGGCGATGGAGACTTGGCAGTCGGTGAAGAGGTAGAGGGCGTCGATGGCGTCGTCCGCTTCGGTGCCGGGCGGCAGGGTGATGATGATCTCTGCCTTGTCGGAGGTGTTGTCCTCGATCTTCTTGATCTTGATCTTGCCTTTGGAGTTGGCGGAGATGATCGAGTCGATGAGGGAACCGGTGGTGCAGCCGAAGGGGATCTCGCGAATGACGAGCTGGTACTTGGAGACCTTCTCGAAGACGGCGCGTACGAGGACGCGGCCGCCGCGCAGGCCGTCGTTGTAGTTGGAGAAGTCGGCGATGCCGCCGGTCTCGAAATCTGGATACAGCTCGAACTCGTCGCCGTTGAGGTGGTAGATGGCGGCGTCGATGATCTCGTTGAAGTTGTGGGGCAGGATCTTGCAGGCGAGGCCTACGGCGATGCCTTCGGCCCCTTCGGAGAGGAGAAGTGGAAACTTAACCGGAAGGTTAATCGGCTCCTTGTTGCGGCCGTCGTAGGATTGTTGCCAATGGGTGGTCTTGGGGTTGAAGACCACTTCGCGGGCGAAGGGGGAGAGGCGGGCTTCGATGTAACGGGCGGCGGCGGCCCCGTCGCCGGTCAGGGTGTTGCCCCAGTTTCCTTGGGTGTCGATGAGCAGGTTTCGCTGGCCCATGCCGACCATGGCGGAGTAGATGGAGGCGTCGCCGTGCGGGTGGTAGCGCATGGAGTGGCCGACCACGTTGGCGACCTTGTTGTAGCGTCCGTCGTCGAGCTCGCGCAGGGAGTGCATGATGCGGCGCTGCACGGGCTTGAGTCCGTCGAGCAGGGCGGGCACGGCGCGGTCGAGGATGACGTAGGAGGCGTACTCGAGGAACCAGTTCTGGTAGGAGCTGGCTAGCGGAGCTTTGGCATTGCCGGCTTTTTCTTCGCCTTCGGCGGGGACGAGTTCCGTGGAGGAGGGCTCGTCTTCTGGCAGGTTGTCGAAATCTAGTTGGTCTTGGGTGTCGTCGGACATTCGGGAGAGGGGAGATGGCGGGTGGTTTGAATCGCGTGACGAGCACGCTCCCACGGAAATTAGCTGGCTTCTTCTTCGATGACGTCCTTCTCGATGTGAAGGTTGCCGATGATGAACTCTTGGCGTTTCGGCGTGTTCTTGCCCATGTAGAAGGAGAGCAGCTCGTCGATGTTGTGCAGGTGGGCCATGGTGACGGGATCGAGCTTCATGTCGGGGCCGATGAAGGTGGCGAACTCGTCGGGAGAGGCTTCGCCGAGGCCCTTGAAGCGGGTGATCTCCGCTGCCTTGCCGAGGTTCTTGAGGGCTCGTTCCTTCTCTTGCTCGTTGTAGCAGTAGAGGGTTTTCTTCTTGTTTCGCACGCGGAAGAGCGGAGTCTGCAGGATGTAGAGGTGCCCGAGGCGTACGAGGTCGGGGAAGAACTGGAGGAAGAAGGTCAGCAGCAGCATGCGGATGTGCATGCCGTCGACGTCGGCGTCGGTGGCGATGACGACCTTGTTGTAGCGGAGGTTATCGAGTCCGTCTTCGATATCGAGGGCGGACTGGAGGCAGTTGAACTCGTCGTTTTGGTAGACGATCTTCTTGCTCAGGCCGAAGGCGTTGAGGGGCTTGCCCTTGAGGGAGAAGACGGCCTGGGTGTTGACGTCGCGGGTCTTGGTGATGGATCCGCCCGCGGAATCGCCCTCCACGATGAAGAGGGTCGCTTCGTCGGCTTGCTTGTGCTTGGAGTTGAAGTGGGCGCGGCAGTCGCGCAGCTTCTTGTTGTGGAGGTTGACCTTCTTGGCCTTTTCGCGGGCGAGCTTGCGGATGCCGGAGAGCTCCTTGCGCTCCTTTTCGGAGGCGACGATCTTTTGCTGGATGGCCTTGGCCGTTTCCGGGTAGCGGTGCAGGTGGTCGTCGAGCTCCTTCTTGATGAAGGTATTGACGAAGTTGCGGATGGACTGGCCTTTTGGGGAGACGTTCTGGGAGCCGAGCTTTGTCTTGGTTTGGGACTCGAAGACGGGCTCTTGGATGCGTACTGAGATCGCGGATACGATGGAGGTCCGGATGTCGGCGGGATCGTAGTTCTTGTTGAAGAACTCGCGCACGGTTTTGACGATGGCTTCGCGGAAGGCGGCTTGGTGGGTGCCTCCCATGGTGGTGTGCTGGCCGTTGACGAAGGAGAAGTAGTCTTCGCCGTAGTGGGTGCCGTGGGTGAGGGCTACCTCGATATCGTCTCCCTTGAGGTGGATGATCGGGTAGAGGATGTCGCCGGAAAGGTTGTCCTGGAGTAGGTCCTTGAGGCCGTTCTCGGACTTGAAGGTTTCGCCGTTGAGGCTGAGGGTGAGGCCGGTGTTGAGGTAGGCGTAGTTCCAGAGCATCGTCTCCACAAAGTTGAGACGGTACTTGAAGTTCTTGAAGATGGTGCGGTCGGGAACGAATTCCACGTAGGTGCCGTTCTTCTCCTCGGTCTTGAGCTGGCGGCTTTCCTCGACGAGCTCGCCGGTCTCGAAGGTGGCGCGCTTGGTCTTGCCTTCGCGGTAGGCGGCGGCGATGAAGGATTCGGAAAGGAAGTTGACGGCCTTGGTGCCGACGCCGTTGAGGCCGACGGACTTCTGGAAGGTCTCGCTGTCGTACTTGGCGCCGGTGTTGATTTCGGATACGCAGGCTACGACTTTGCCCAGCGGGATGCCGCGACCGTAGTCTCGTACGGTGACGGTGTCATCCTGTATGGTGATGTCGATACGCTTGCCGTGACCGGAAGTGTGCTCGTCGATCGAGTTGTCGATGATCTCTTTGATCAGTACGTAAATGCCGTCGTCTGGGGAGGAGCCGTCGCCTAGCTTACCGATATACATGCCTGGGCGCAGGCGGATGTGTTCGCGGGGACTAAGGGATTTGATGCTCGACTCGGTGTAGTTCGATTCTGCCATCGCGGCAGATAGGAACGGGAGGCCAAGGGGAGATCAAGCGAGAAGTCGGAGATTTTTTTCGGCCTTGAGCCGGAGGGGCGGCGGCGAGATTTACCGCTTGAGGCGTTTCACCATGGGGATTTCGTGCTCCTCGTTCTTGTCGATGGAGCAGCTCGATCCCGCGTCGAACTGGAAGCCTTGGCTGAGGTAGAAGCCGACGGCGGAACCGGTTGGCTCGGTGGAAACGAAGAGTTGTTTGGCCCCGGCGGCCTTGGCGGAGTCTTCCAGTTCGAAGTAGAGGGAGCGAGCGATTCCGCTGAGGCGGTATTCAGCGCTCACGTACATGGCGATGATCTGGTCGACGCCGGGGCGGATGCCGTGCTTGATGATGGCGATGCCGGTAAGCGTGTCCCCGTCGAAGGCTCCGAAGGCTTCGGCGCCCTCCTTCAACTCGGTCTTCCACCAGCCCAGCAGCTTCTTCCAGAAGGCGGGATCGGAGGACACTTCGACGGAATCGTCGTAGGCTTCCAGTTCTTCGCCGGAAGGGCGGTACATGGTGTCGACGCTTTCGGAGCGATCGATTTGGTAGACCTGTTCCAGGTCGCTGCTCGAGAGTTTCTTGAATTCGATATCGAACATAGGGGCGATGCGGCAGAGGAGATGCAGCTCGCTCGGTGCTTGCAAGAAGATTAACCCCGCGGTAACGCAGGGCCATGATTCTTCCGGTAGAAGACGAATTTAGCGACGTATTGAGCAAGGCCCAGAAGGGGCAGGGCTTGAGCACGGAGGTCCTGGCCGCGCGCTCGGGCGTGCCGGAAAACGAGGTCCGCGCCGCTCGGAGGGGGGAGTTCGACGCGAAGGCGGTGGAGGCTCTGGGGAAGGAGCTGGGCTTGAATGTGCCCGCCTTGCTCGAGCTGGGCCGGGGGAGCTGGCGCCCGGCCGAGGTGCCGCCCATGGAGGGCTTCGCTCAGGTTTGCAGCCCTTTCTACGATTGGCAGGTGAACGCCTTTGCCCTGTGGGATGGCGAGCTCAAGCAGGCGATCGTTTTCGATACGGGCACCACGGCGGCGCCTTTGATCGAGCTGCTGGAGGCGAAGGGCCTGGAGCTGCGGGCCTTGGTCTTGACGCACGCCCACTGGGACCATTTCGACGGGGCGCCGGAGCTGCTGCGTCGTTGGCCGGACGCCCGCGTGTTCCTGGGGGCCAAGGACGGGCAGGTTTCGGTGCCGACGGAGGCGATCGAGGAGGGCTTCGCCTTCGAGCTGGGGAAGCTGAAGGTGCGCGGGTTCGACACGCCGGGGCATACCCGGGGAGGCATGAGTTTCGAGGTGGACGGGCTGGAGCGAAGGATCGCGATCGTGGGCGACGCCTTGTTTGCCGGATCCATGGGCGGGGCGAACGTTTCCTACGAGGATGGCCTCGCTTCGGTACAGCGAATTCTGAGCTTGGAGGCGGACACGGTGCTGGCTCCGGGACACGGTCCGCTCACCACGGTCGAGCAGGAGCGCCGCATGAATTGCTTCGCCAAGGTGGACTGAGCACGGGGCCTCGGGGGACCGCGATGGCTGCTAGGCTTTGGCGATGTGCAGGGCGACCATGCCGCCGGTCATGGGAATGGCTTGGATGTCGCGGAAGCCGGCGCGGCGTAGTTCTTCGGTGATGCCTTCCTTGGGCGGAAAGGCTTCGATGGAGTCGCTCAGGTATTGGTAGGCGCTGACGTCTCCGGTGAGGGCTCCGGCGATGTTGGGCAGGAGGGTTTTGAGGTAGAAGTAGTAGAGGGGGCGGATCGCTTTGAGCGGCTGGGAGAACTCTAATATATAAAGGTATCCGCTTTCGGGGCGGAGGATGCGCCGCATTTCCAGCAGGCCTTGGTGGCGGTCTGCCAGGTTTCGGTAGCCGAAGGAGATGGTAACCGCATCGGTGCAGGCGTCGGGCAGGGGAAGGGCGAGGCAGTCGCCGACGGCGAAGCTCATGTTTTGGAAGCCGGCTTTGGCTTGCTTCTTGCGGGCTTCTGCGAGCATGGGCTCGCAGAAGTCGAGTCCGTCGATGCGGATGTCGGTATCGAACTCCTTGCGGAGCTCGAAGGCGACGTCGCCGCTGCCGGTCGCCAGGTCGGTGATGTGGCTAGGGTTGCGCAGCCAGACTTCGTCGACCAGCCGATCGCGCCAGAGGGTATCGATGCCGAGGCTGAGGGCGCGGTTGGCGAGGTCGTACTTGGCCGCGATGCGGCTGAACATGGAGTTTACTTTGTCTGGGTCCGGCATGTGGAAGGGTAAAAGGTGAAAAAGGAAGGCTGAAAGGGAAGGCTAGAATTTCCCTGTTTAGTCTTCGTTGCTCGCTTTTTCCTTTTGGTAGCTGGCGACGACCCAGTTGGAGAGAGCCTTTTCGGCGTCCTGGATGACGCTTGCGTCGATGGTGAACGCCTTTTGCCCCGTGTTGCGGCCGATGAGGGTGAGACCGTGGTTGAAGTCGTGGAACTTGCGCTCGCAGAGGCCGCGAATGGTCTTGTCGGTCTCGAGCGACTCCTCGATGAGGGCGAAGATGGCGTCTTCGGTGAAGTCGAGCTTGAATCCGTACTGAGTTTCGAAGCGATCGGCGAACTCCTGTATCTCCTTTTTCAATACATCGTGCTGGTTCGAGAGGTTGTCGCGCAGGAGCTGCTTGAGGTGCTTGTCCGGATCCTCGATCGTTGCCTTGTCGACCTTGAGGGTTTTGATGCTGGTGGAGGGGAGCTCGAACTTGAAGCCGCGGAAGGCGCGTTCGAGGATGGTCATGAGCCCGCGGGCGCCGGTCTTTTCCTTGTAGGCGCGTTGGGCGACTTCCTGGAGGGAGGGGTTGTCCATCTCGAGGGTGATGCCGTAGCCTTCGAAGTCGGAGATGTACTGTCGCAGGACGCTGCCTTCGGAGGTGGTCATGATCTTGAAGAGGTCGTCCGGCTTGAGGGGCTGGCAGGCGACGCGTACCGGGAGTCGGCCGACGAATTCGGGCTCGAAGCCGTAGTCGATGAAGTCGCGGGTTTCGACCCTGTCCAGGAAGTTGACGTCTTCGTCGTCGTCCGAGGCATGGTGGGCGCCGAAGCCCATGGAGGTGTTGGTAAGGCGCTTCTTGATGGACTGGTCCATTTGGTCGAAGGCGCCGCTGACGATGAAGAGTATGTGCTTGGTGGATACGGTGCGTTTACGCTTCTTGCCGCTTTGCAGGTCCATCATGGCCTGCATCTGGCCCATCATGTCGGTCTGGCTCTGCAGGTTGACTTCGGTGTCTTCCATGAGCTTGAGCAGGTTGATCTGCACGCCGCGGCCGGATACGTCGCGGCCGCCCCCGCCGTTAGCCTTGTTGGCGATCTTGTCGATTTCGTCGATGTAGATAATGCCGTACTGGGCCAGCTCGGTGTCGCCGTTGGCGGCTTTGACGAGGTCGCGCACGAGGTCTTCCACGTCGCCGCCGATGTAGCCGGTTTCGGAGAACTTGGTGGCGTCGGCCTTGACGAAGGGCACGCCGACCAGCTTGGCGACGTTGCGCATGAGGTAGGTTTTGCCGACGCCGGTCGGTCCGAGCAGGATGATGTTTTGCTTGGCGTAGTCCAAGTCAGCCAGGTCCGGCCGCTCGAGGCAGCGTCGCACGTGGTTGAAGTGGTCGCAGATGGCGACGGAGATGACCTTCTTGGCTTCGTTTTGCTGGATGACGTAGCGGTCGAGGTAGTCGCGGATCTCGCGGGGCTTCAGGTTGAAGGCTTCGATGCGTTTGAGGGCTTCGGCGCGCTCGGCGTCTTCCTCCTCTTGGGCTTTGGAAGGGTCGGTCGGGCCGCCGGCAGAGGAAGCGACGCCGCTTGGTCCCCCCATGGGGCCGCCGAAGGGCATGAATGCTTTTCCCTGCTTGAAGAGGTCCTGCAGGTTCTTCTGCAATTCTTCCATTGGGTCTTTGGGCTTATCGTCTTTGCTCATTGGGTGCGGATATTTGATGGCTTTGAGGTTGACGCAACCTAAACTGTGGAAGTAGCTTACCCTCAACTATGTAACGAGTTTTCAACTCCAATTGCCGCCATGTCCAACAACCTCACTAAACGCGATATCGTTCTTCGGATTTTTGAAAAGACGAAGGACATTCCTCAAAGCAAAATTCAGGACACTGTTCAGATGACTCTGGATATTATCTTGGATGCCTTGGCAGAGGGGCGAAATGTGGAGCTCCGTAACTTCGGCGTATTCGAGGTGCAGAAGCGCAAGGCTCGCGTAGGGCGCAACCCGAACCGTCCGGAAACCGATGTGGTGATCCCGACCCGAGCGGTGGTGAAGTTCAAGGCGGGCAAGGTCCTGAAGGCGAAGATCAAGGACATCGACTTGGATGCCTTGGATTGAGCGCGGCGTTCGCAGGCAGCAATCCTTTTGGCGGTTCCTCTGATGGGGAACCGTTTTTTTTATATCCGGTTTTGGGGATGCATTGGCTTGGGTGATCCTTGCTTAGCGGTCTCGGGCTGAAGCTTATTGTTGCCTTCGCAATCGGGGCTTGGGCATAGTCCCGCGTTTTAGATTTTAGAGACATGGCCACTTTTAATACATTGCCCGGATTTCGTGAATTCTACCCTGAGGACTACGCTCAGCGTAAGCACATCTTCCAGATTTGGAGGCAGGTCGCGCGTCGCTTTGCGTTCCAGGAATTCGACGGTCCGATCCTCGAGTCGCTCGAGCTGTTCACTACCAAGTCCGGTCCGGAAATCGAGAGCCAGCTCTTTTGCTTCGAGGACAAGGGCGGGCGGCAGGTGTCGCTGCGTCCGGAGTTGACGCCTTCCTTGGCTCGCATGGTGGCGGCCCGGGCCAATGGGCTGAAGCGTCCGATCAAGTGGTTCAGCATCGGCGACAATTTTCGCTACGAGCGCATGCAGAAGGGGCGTTTGCGTTGCTTCACCCAGCTCAATGTCGACTTGCTCGGCGAGCAGGGGCCCAGTGCGGAGGTAGAGCTGATCGGCCTGCTGGTGCAGACTTTGATCGGCTTTGGGCTGACGGAGGAAGACTTCTTCGTGCGCCTGAGCGACCGGAATCTTTGGATGCTCTACCTTGCCGCCCACGGCTACGAGGGGGAGGCGATCGGCTCGATCTTGGGAGTGGTCGACAAGTGGGAGCGCATGCCGGAGGACAAGCTGCTCGCTCAGTTGCAAGAAGTCGCAGGCGAGAAGGCCGCTGAGCTGAAGGCTGCGGTGGATACCTTTTTGAAGCTCGATTCGCTGGAGGCGATCCGCGATTGCTTCGCCGGCTTGGCCGCCGAAGAGGCTGCGACGGAAGAATTGTCGGCTCGTTTGGTGGATTGGAAAGTGGTCTTGGATGGACTGGGAGCGATGGGCTTCGGCGGGTTCGTGAAAATCGACCTGAGCATCGTGCGCGGCTTGGCCTACTACACGGGTTTCGTCTTCGAGGCCTTCGACAAGAAGGGCGAATTTCGCGCCTTGGCCGGGGGCGGTCGCTACGACGCTCTGGTGAAGAAGATGGGCGGTCCGGACATGCCAGCGGTCGGTTTCGGCATGGGCGACGTCGTTTTGGGCGAGTTGCTCAAGGCTCGCGGCAAGATGCCGGAGTTCGTGGATACGGTGGACTTTTTTGCGGTGACCGGCGGCGATGACGAGAAGTTGGCAGCCCTTTCGGATGTCGCGTTGCTGCGCCAGGCCGGTTATTCGGTGGAGTACCAGCTGAAGGCTCAGGCGTTCGGCAAGCAGATGAAGGCCGCGGTTTCCTCGGGCGCTCGCTTTTCCCTGATCTACGGGTCGGAGGAGCTGGAGAAGGGCGTGGTGAAGCTGCGCAATTTGGCGGATCGCAGCGAGCAGGACATTCCGCGCGGGCAATTGTTGGAGGCGGTACGCGAGCTCGTTTAGCTGCGGGTTAAAGGGCGATGAGGGAGCGAGAGCGAAAGAACGGCTTCAATACCTTGCTGGTGTTGATCTCGGTTTGCGTGCTCTTTTTCTTTCTCTTCGCCCAAGTCGTGACCAAGCAGTTGCTCTTCCGGCCGGGGCCGGCCAGCTACGAGGCGGACGAGTCGATCCGCTTTGTGCAGTCTGAAGACGATACGCGACTAGCGGTGTTTTGGGGACCGGTTCCCGGGGCGAGCAAGACGGTCTTTTACTTCCATGGGAACGGCGAGGACTTGGGCCAAACGGGCTTCGTGCTGAACAATTATCGTTTGCAGGGGGTGAACGTGCTGAGCTTCGACTACCGTGGATACGGCCTGTCGGAGGGGAGTCCTAGCGAGAAGAATTGCTACAAGGACGCCAGGACGGTTCTCGACTATGCGGTGGCGAATCTCGGCGTGGACGCGAAGCGGGTGGTGTTTCACGGACGATCCTTGGGGGGCGGTATCGCGATGGAGCTCGCTACCACGCGACCGGCTATGGGCTTGATCATGGAGTCCGCCTTCCTGAGCGCGTACCAGGTGTACCTGCCCTTAACTTGGGTGCCGGGGGACAAGTTCGCCAATTCCAAGAAGGCAGGGAAAGTGTCCTGTCCGACTTTGGTGATCCATGGCAAGGAGGACCAGGTGGTCGGCTTTTTCCATGGCGAGGAGCTCGCGGAGCGGCTTCCGTCCGAGCTGACGAAGACGTTCTGGGTGGAGGGAGTCGGTCACAACGACCTCGTAGACCGAGCGAGCTCGCGCTACTGGGCTTCGATTCGCAGCTTTTTAGGTGGTTTGTAGGCGGATTCTCCGGCGGGGCGGAGCTTTCTGGCAAGGGTTTGGAAGCTTACCTATTCTATATTTGCTTTTTGAAAGGCATCACTTTTGATGGGCACTCTTTTTTTTCCGATGAAAATCCTAGTAGCAGACAAAATCTCGTCAATTGGAGTCGACTTCCTGAAGCAGCAGGAAGGGTTTGAAGTCGTAGAAGCCTACGGCACCTTCAAGGAAGACTATTCCAAATTCCTCGAGCTCGCTAAGGGCGCGGCCGCAATCATCGTGCGCAGCGATTCCAAGGTAAATCGGGAAGTCTTCGAAGCGGCGGCCCCGACCCTCAAGGCCGTTGGCCGCGCCGGCGTAGGCGTGGACAACATCGACTCGGAAGCGGCTACCGACTTCGGCGTGGTCGTCATGAACACTCCGGGCGGCAATACCATCGCTACGGCGGAACTCACTTTCACCCACATGCTCTGCGGAGCGCGTCCAGTGCCTCAAGCAGCCCAGTCGATGCGTGAAGGCCGCTGGGATCGCAAGATCTACGGCGGCAGCGAGCTCTTCAAGAAGACGCTCGGCATCTGCGGCATGGGCCGTATCGGCGCCGAAGTGGCCAAGCGCGCCAAGGCCTTCGGCATGACGGTGCTCGCCTACGACCCTTACCTCTCCGGCAGCAAGGCGGAAGCCATGGGCGTGAAGCAGGTCGAGCTCGATAAGCTTTTCCGCGAGTCGGACTATATTACAGTACACATGCCGCTCACCGACGCGACGCGCGGCATGATCAACAAGAAGTCGATCGCCACCATGAAAGACGGCGTCCGCCTTTTCAATTGCGCCCGTGGCGGCATCATCGACGAAGACGCCCTGCTCGAAGCCTTGGAAAGCGGCAAGGTCGCGGCAGCCGGTCTGGACGTATATACCAGCGAACCGCCTCCCGAAGACCATCCTTTCCGCAAGCAGAAGAACCTCATCCTGACGCCTCACCTCGGCGCTTCGACCGAGGAAGCTCAGGAAAGCGTGGGACTGGAAATCGCGGAAAGCGTCACCAGCGTCTTGCGCGGCGGCGGCATTCGCAACGCGATCAACATGCCTTCCCTCGACGAGCAAACGCTCAAGACAGTCGGCCCTTACCTCGAGCTTTGCTCGGCTTTGGGTTCGCTCGTGCAGCAGCTCGCTCTGGAGAAGGTCGAGAAGGTAAAGATCACTTACTCCGGCAAGGTCGTCGACATCGACGCCAACTCTTTGACCCGCGGCATCCTGAAGGGCTTCCTCAAGGACGTCAGCAGCAACGTCAACTTCGTCAACGCGCTCGTCATCATGGAGCGTCTCGGCCTGCAGGTCGACGTCCTCAAGTCCTCGGAAGAGACCGACTACACCGAGCTCATCAAGGTTGAAGCGGTTTGCGTGAACGGCGAAAACGTATCGGCCGAGGGTACCTTGATCGGCAAGGGCAACTCGCCGCGCATCGTTTCGATCAACGGCCGCGAAGTCGAAGTCGAGCCGCATGGCTGCATGCTCGTAATCGCGAACAGCGACGAGCTCGGCATCGTGGGCAAGGTCGGCAGCATCATCGGCAAGGACGGCGTCAACATCGCCGCCATGTCCCTCAGCCGCAACGAAGTAGGCGGAGTCGCTCTCAACATCGCTTGCTTGGATAGCGAGCCGAGCGAGGCTGCCCTGGCAGAAATCAAGTCCATCGAGGCGGTCAAGCAGGCGAAGATCGTCCACTTGTAGTCGTTTCGTGGATATAGAGAATGTCTATCGATTTGATAGTCGCACTTAGTGCCGCAGGAGCAGGGTACCTTATCGGTTCCCTGCCTTTTGGCTATTTGGTGGCGAAGGCGAACGGCGTTGATATCTTCAGCGTCGGCAGCAAGAACCCCGGCGCCACGAACGTGAAGCGCTGCGTGGGCAAAAAGGCGGGCAACCTCGTTTTCTTGCTCGATGCGGTAAAGGGCTTCGCCGCCACTGCGTGGCCGATCCTGCTGGCCGACCAGACGTTTCACTATGGTTTGGTGGGCCTTGTATTCGCCGTTCTAGGACATTCTTTTTCGCTCTTCACGAAGTTTCGTGGAGGCAAGGGAGTCGCGACCATGCTCGGAGGAGTGGTCGCCTTGATGTACGTAGCCGCTTTGGTGGGCGTACTGGTTTGGCTCGCCGTCTTTTATGCCTCCCGTTACGTGTCGCTGGCATCGATATGCCTAGCGATCAGCTTGCCGATTACGAACCTCGTTATCGGGGCTCCGGCGACCCTCACTTGGGTATCGCTCGCTCTCGGGGCGTTGGTCGTGGTGCGACACAAGGATAACATCGTTCGCCTGATGCGAGGCGAAGAGAATAAATTTGCAAGGAAGTAGATGAGTGACCGCGTGATAAAGGTAGGCCTGTGCGGCTTTGGTGTCGTAGGGCAGGGGGTGTTCAATCACCTGCAAAAACGCGAGGATGCATTGAGCGACCAGCTTGGCGCTCGCGTAAAGGTAACGCGTATCGCTGTTCGTGATACCAGCAAGAAGCGCGATTTCGATTTCGACGCGTCGATGCTGACGACCGATCCTGTTTCGATCGCCACCGATCCGGAAGTGGACGTCGTTTGCGAGCTTATGGGCGGAACGGAGTTGGCTCTCGAAGTGACGCTTGCTGCCTTGAAGGCGGGCAAGATCGTCGTTTCGGCCAACAAGGCCCTGATTTGCGACCATGGGGAAACCCTGTTTGCAGCGGCGAAGGAGGGCAACGGACAGTTGCTTTTCGAAGCGAGCGTGGCGGGCGGCATCCCGGTCATCAAGGCGATCAAGGACAGCTTGGTGGTCAATCGCTTCAATAGCATTTACGGCATCCTCAACGGTACCAGCAACTACATCCTGACTCGCATGACCAACGAAGGCGCGGGGTATCAGGAGATCCTAGCGGAAGCGAAAGCCCTCGGTTACGCGGAGGCGGACGAATCCTTCGACGTGGACGGCATCGATGCGGCCCACAAGGCCGTGGTCCTCGCTTACCTCGCCTATGGACGTTGGGTGCCGTTCAAGGATTTGCTGGTGCAAGGTATCGCCGAGGTCACGCAGGCCGACATCGCTTTTGCCAAGGAAAATGGATACGCGATCAAGCTGTTGGCGGTCATCGACGTTGCCCATGCTTCCGGCAAGCTGTACATTTCGATTCTCCCGACCTTGGTATCCAAAAAGTACGTACTCGGCAGCATCGATGGCGTATTCAATGCGGTTTCCGTTCACGGCGACGTGGTAGGGGAAACCGTTTACATCGGTCCGGGCGCGGGACGGGATGCGACTGCCAGCGCCGTGATCGCCGATATCGTGGACGCGGCCAAGCTGATCGTGAACGGCGGCGCGGGACGCTTCATCGACCCGGCCCCTCGCGGTGGCGACCAGATCGAATTGGCCGAGCCCGAGGAGATCAAGTCCCGCTACTACGTGCGTTTGCAGGTGGCCGACAAGCCTGGCGTGATGGCGGAGGTGACTTCGCTGCTCGCCAAGCACGAGGTTAGCCTCGCCAGCGTGACGCAGAAGGAAGTCGAGGAAGACGCGACGAGCGCGACCTTGATCGTGACGACCCATGTCACCACTGAACAAGCGATTCTTGAAGCCGTGAAGGCCCTCGAGGAAAGCTCCTGCGTGGAGGGCAAGCCTTTCACGATGCCTATCAGCAGCTTCGAAGGTTAAGCTGTATTCAATTTTTGGAAGCAAAACGCAATGGCTCGTATAGTTAAAAAATTTGGCGGCACCTCGGTGGGCGATGTCGATCGCATCAAGAACGTAGCGAACATCATCAAGCAGGATGTCGAGCAAGGGCATCAAGTCGCGGTGGTCGTTTCGGCTCGCTCGGGCGTGACCAACGAGCTCATCGCTCGCGCGAAGGCGATCAATGAGCAGCCCGACGATCGCGAGATGGACGTGCTGCTCGCGGTAGGCGAGCAGGAGACGATCGCCCTCACGGCAATGGCTCTGCACGCCTTGGGCATCGATGCGATCTCCATGACCGGCGCCCAAGCCGGTATCAAGACCGATCCCGCCCATACCCGGGCCCGTATCGTGAGCATGAGTTGCGAGCGGATCGAAGCGGCCTTGCAGCAAGGCAGTGTCGTTATCGTGGCCGGCTTCCAAGGGGTTAACGACGAAGGCACGACCACGACTTTGGGACGCGGCGGTTCGGACCTTTCCGCGATCGCTTTGGCCAGCGGCCTGAAGGCTGACCTTTGCCAGATCTATACCGACGTGGATGGCGTTTACACGGCGGATCCGCGCATCGTTCCCAAGGCTAGCAAGATCCCGGAAATCAGTTATGAAGAAATGCTCGAGATGGCTAGTCTCGGCACCAAGGTGATGCAGGCCCGTTCGGTCGAATTCGCAAACAAGTTCAATGTCGTATTCGAAGTACGATCCAGTTTTGACACCTCAATCCCCGGCACAATCGTGAAACAGGAAGTAAGCTCAATGGAAGACGTCGTGGTACGCGGCGTGGCGCTCGATCGCAACCAGGCCAAGATCATGGTCAGCAACATCCCAGACAAGCCTGGTTCGGCAGCTCAAATCTTTGAGGCTCTCGGCAAGGCCAACGTCTGCGTGGACATGATTGTCCAGAACATCGGCCGCAACGGCGTCGCGAACCTGACCTTCACGGTGACGCGGGACGACTCCAAGCGCTCCCTCGACGCGGTCGAGAAGGTGCTCAACGAGCTCGGCGGCGGCGAAGTTTCCGTGTTTGGCGAGGTGGTTAAGCTTTCCGTGGTAGGCATCGGCATGCGCAGCCATTCCGGCGTTGCGAGCAAGTTGTTCAAGTCGCTGGCGGAGGCTAAGTCGAATATCCAGATTATCAGTACATCCGAAATCAAGATCTCCGTCGTGATCGACGAAGAGGGCGCGGAAGAGGCTGTTCGCGTGGTGCACAACGCTTTCGGTTTGGATAAGGTAGACGCCTAACGCTCGTGAAATTCGTAAGCACTAGAGGACAGACGGAGCCGCATAGCTTTTCCGAAGCGGTCAAGATCGGGCTCGCTCCCGACAAGGGCTTGTTCGTGCCCGAGAAGATGCCCGACCTAAGCGCGGAGATTCCGACTTGGGAAGGATTGTCGTATCCGGAATTGTGCTACGAATTTTTCAAGCACTTCGCCACCGATATTCCGCAGGCGGAACTGAAGGCTCTCGTCGAGAAGGCCTATAGCCGTTTCGACCACGCGGAGCACGCTCCCTTGGTCAAGTTGAGCGAAAAGCTCTACGTGCAAGAGTTGTTTCACGGTCCGACCTTAGCATTCAAGGATTTCGCCCTGCAGTTGCTCGGGTGCCTCTACGAGCGTCAAGTGGCTGCTACCGGCGAGAGCATCAACGTGCTCGGCGCTACCTCGGGAGACACCGGAGCGGCGGCCATCAACGGGCTGTTGGGCAAGAAGGGCGTCAACATTTTCATCCTGTACCCGGACGGTCGCGTCTCTCCTTTGCAGGAGCGGCAGATGACCTGCTTGGATGAGGACAATGTTTTTCCGCTTTGCATCAAGGGCAGTTTCGACGATGCCCAAGCGGCATTGAAGGAAGTTTTCGGCGACAAGGCATTTAGCCAGGAGGTCCACCTTTCTGCGGTGAACTCCATCAACCTCGCCCGCATATTGGCGCAGTGCGTCTACTACATCTACGCGTACTTGAAATTGCCGGCTGAGCGTCGCGAGCGGGCCACCTTCGTGGTGCCTACGGGCAATTTCGGCAACGTGCTGGCGGGCTGGATGGCTTCCCGCATGGGCATGATCGTGGACGGCTTCCGGGTGGCGACCAACCAGAACGATATCCTGCATCGCTTCTTCGATGCGGGCGACTATTCGGTAGGCGACGTGCAGCCCAGCCACGCTCCCTCCATGGATATCCAGGTCGCTTCGAACTTCGAGCGCTTCCTATACTTTTCCCTCGGCGGCAACGCCGACATGACGCGCGAGATCATGGAAGGCTTCAAGCGGGATGGAAGCTTCCAGGTGGGCGGCATGGCGATCACGGAGTTCATGACGAGCACCCGTATGGACGACGCGGAGATCGCGAAAACCATTTCCGAAGTGTATCGCGTTTATAACTACACGGCAGATCCGCACACCGCTTGCGGTTTCAAGGATCTGGACAAGCTCGAGACGGCGGTTGTGCTTTCAACGGCGCATCCGGCCAAGTTTCCGGATGTAGTAAAGGAATGCACTGGCGTGGAGCCGACGCATCCCAGCCTCGAAGCCTTGAAGTCGAAGGAGATTCGCAAGTTCTCCGTCGCTCCGGACGAAGCCTCGATCAAGGCCTTTATCCGCTCCAAGCAATAGCTGCCCCTTTTTTCCTCAGATTTCCCTTTCAATCGGTTTTTATTATGAGCAAGCCAACGATACTAATGTACGATACCACGTTGCGAGACGGCACCCAAGGTGAGGGCGTCTCCTTTTCTGTGACGGACAAGCTCCGCATTGCGGAGAAGTTCGACCAGTTCGGTATTGATTATATTGAAGGCGGATGGCCTGGATCGAACCCGCGCGACATGGCCTTCTTCGAAGAGGCGAAGAAGCTCAAGCTCAAGCACGCGAAAATCGCAGCCTTCGGCTCCACGCGGCGGGCGAACCTGAAGGCGGAGGAAGACCCGCAGCTGCAGACTTTGATCGATGCCGGAACTCCCGTGGTTACCATCTTTGGCAAGACCTGGCTCTTGCACGTGACGGAAGTCATTCGCGTGGCTCCGGAAGAGAACTTGGCGATGATCGAGGACAGCGTGCGTTTCCTGAAGGACAAGGGCCGCGAAGTGATCTACGACGCGGAGCATTTCTACGACGGCTACGTCGACAGTCCGGACTACGCGATGAAGACGCTCGAGGCTGCGGTACGCGGCGGAGCGGACAACCTGACCCTTTGCGATACCAACGGGGGCAAGCTCGTGAGCGAGCTGCAGGAGATCACCAAGGCAGTCGTGGAGCGTTTTCCGAATGTCGCGGTTGGCGTGCATTGCCATAACGACTCGGGGCTTGGCGTAGCGCTTTCGCTCGGCGGCGTCGACGCGGGGGCTACGCTGGTACAAGGAACGTTTAATGGTTACGGCGAGCGCGTCGGTAATGCCAATCTCACTACGATCATCCCGAACATCTCCTTGAAGATGGGGTACCCGCTCAATTGCGCCGAGAACCTCAAGCGCTTGCGGGAGCTTTCGATGTTTATCGCGGATCTCGCCAACTTGGAGCACGACGGCAAGGCGCCGTTCGTCGGCCTGTCGGCCTTCACGCACAAGGGCGGGGCTCACGCGGACGCGACCAAGAAGGTTAGCTACAGCTACGAGCACGTTGATCCCACCAAGGTCGGCAACAAGCAACGCGTGCTTGTATCCGATATGGCAGGACGCAGCAGTTTGTTGATGAAGGCTCAGGAGCTTGGCTTCGATATCGACCGCGATTCGCCGGAGACCAAGATCATTATCGAGAAGCTCAAGGAGTTGGAGTACAACGGTTACGAATTTGAATCTGCCGACGGTTCCTTGCGCCTGCTGCTCGATCGTCTCACCAACAAGCACAAGTCGCACTTCGAATTCGAAGGCTACCGCGTGATCGTGGAAAAGCGTTCCAAGGACGAAGATCCGATGTCGGAAGCGACGATCAAGGTGAAGGTCGACGGCGAGCCGCGCTACGTGGTTGCGGAAGATCCCGGTCCGGTGGGAGCTCTCGACAAGGCCCTGCGCGTGGCTTTGCGCGACGCGTTCCCGAACTTGGCGGAGTTGACCCTTAAGGACTACAAGGTGCGCATCCTCGATTCGAAGGAAGGCGTGGAAGCCAAGACTCGCGTGCTCATCGAATCGAGCGACGGAGAAGAGCTTTGGGGCACGGTCGGGGCTTCGAACAATATCATCGAAGCGAGTTGGCAGGCCATCCGCGACGCGGTGGAGTACAAGATCCTGCTGGACGACTCGAAGGCCTAGCTTCCGGCCACGGTTTTAAACAAGAAAAGGCGACTGATTTTCATCAGTCGCCTTTTTTCGTATTCGCTTAGCAGCGAAGGCTCTAGTCCTTGCGGCCGAGGTTAGCCACGTTGTAGTGCGGATCCTCGAGGACGTTTACCTCGACCATGTCCGAGGCATTGCTGAGAAGATTGCGGCACTCGGGGCTTAGGTGGCGAAGGTGCAAGCGCTTGCCTGCCTTGCGGTAGCGTTCGGTGAGGGCGCTGATGGCCTCGAGTCCGCTATGGTCCCAGACGCGGGAGTGGATGAAGTCGATGATGACGTCGTCAGGGTCTTCGGCCGGCTTGAAGATGTCCTGGAAATGCTGGACGGAGCCGAAGAAGAGCGGGCCGTGCAGGTCGTACTCCTTGCTGCCTTCCGCTGTATTCTTAACTTCGATACGGATGTGGCGTGCGTTCTCCCAAGCGAAGACGAGGGCCGCGATGATGACGCCGATGAAGACGGCGAGGGCAAGGTTGTCGGTGAAGACCGTGATGGCCGAAACGGCGACTAGGACGAAGGCGTCGGATTTCGGAATCTTGCGGATGATGCGGAAGCTCGACCATTCGAAGGTGCCGATTACGACCATGAACATGACGCCGGTCAGGGCCGCGATGGGGATCATCTCGATGTAGTCGGAGACGAAGAGGATGAAGCAAAGCAGGAAGAGGGCGGCGCTGATGCCGGAGAGCCGGCCGCGGCCGCCGGAGCGGATGTTGATCATGGATTGGCCGATCATGGCGCAGCCACCCATGCCGCCGAACATGCCGGTGACAACGTTGGCGACGCCTTGGCCGACGCACTCGACGTTGCCCTTGCCGCGGGTTTCTGTCATTTCGTCGATCAGCTGCAGGGTCATGAGCGACTCGATCAGTCCCACCATGGCCATGATGAAGGCGGTGGGGAAAATGATTTGGAAGGTTTCCCAGTTGAGCGGGACGTTGAGCGTGAAGAGGCGGGGCAGGCCGCCGGCGATTTCCGCCTTGTCGCCTACGGTTACGGTATCCAAGCCGGAGAAGATGACCACGAGGCTCACCACTACGATGCCAGCGAGGGTGGAGGGGATGGCCTTGGTAAGCTTAGGCAGGAATTGGATGATGACCATGGTGAGGGCCGCCAGGCCGAGCGTGATCCAGAGCTCCGAACCGGAAATCCATTCACCGGTCTCGGTCTTGAAGCTGCTGAACTGGGCCATGAGGATGACGATGGCCAAGCCGTTGACGAAGCCGAGCATGACGGGATGGGGAATCAGCCTCACGAAACGTCCCAGCTTCAGCACGCCGCAGAGGATCTGGATGATGCCCATCAGGATGACGGCGGGAAAGAGGTAGTCCACGCCATGCTGGGAAACGAGGGCGACGATGACCACGGCGATGGCGCCGGTGGCTCCGGAGATCATGCCCGGACGTCCGCCGATGGTCGCAGTCACGAGTCCGATGATGAACGCTGCGTATAGGCCGACGAGGGGATCGACTCCTGCGACGAAGGCGAAGGCGACGGCCTCCGGCACGAGGGCCAGGGCGACGGTCAGCCCGGACAGCAGGTCGTCCTTGGCGTTGTTGGTGCGTTTGATGATGAGATCGAACATGGTTTGTTGGCGTTGTTGTTGCTCGAGTTTTCGAGCGCTCAGTCGAGAATGGCAGCGTAGGGATGCGTTTCCCCCGCGCGTTTTCTAGCTAAAGGAAGCCGCAAGGGGTAGCCGCGCGCAGCTTTGCGTCAATCACCTTCGGTCGCTTTTCGCTCTCGTTCGTATTGTATTCCGTGCCGTTTCTGCAATTTCCGGATTCCAGAAGGGGTTTTACAAATAGCATTTATTTAACATATATTTTTTAAAATACCATTGTCTCGGCTTTACCGAAGCTTCAGAAACCTAGCCATCGCCTGTCCTTAAAGAAATAAACCTAGGGTTTATCATTTCGTTGTGTCTGTATCACCCCACATGAATAATTTGTACATCGTCGACGGTCAAAAGACTGTCTGCCAGATGCTTGCCGAAAGTCTAAGATCTCGTGGGTTCGAGGTTGTCGGGACCTCGGACAAGATCGCCGGAGTGGTCGACGAGATCGCTGAAACGCAACCCAAGATGCTTATCTTGGAGATGAACTTGCCGGACGGGCGCGGCGCGGACCTGATCGCGAAGGTCCGTTCGCGGTTTCCGGACATGCGTTTTCTCGTCTTTTCCGACACTAAGCTGAGCGAGAGCATCAAGGCCTGTTTGCAGGCGGGCGCCCATGGATTCGTGGAGAAGTCGGTCGACTTCGAAATGTTTATGAACGCGGTGAAGATCGTGGACGAGGGTGGCTGTTTCTTCGGCTTCAACATTACGGAGGTGCTGCGCTCGGTGGTGAGCGACAACAAGAAGTCCAATCAGTACAACGACAACCTGACCCATCGCGAGCGGGAGGTGCTCCAGTTGATTGCCCAGGGCAACAGCAACAAGGACATCGCCGCCAAGCTGGAGCTCAGCGTGAAGACGGTGGACAACCATCGCTGCAGCATGATGCGGAAGCTGGACTTGCACAACGTGGCGACGATCACGCGCTACGCGATCGAGCACCGCCTCATTCCGGTCAACTTCGTCGAGTAATCGCCCCGGGAGCGATTTTGTAGGAGTCGTACAGCTAGTCGTTTTGCTGGGCTTGTACGGCGGTGAGGGCGATGGTGTAGACGATGTCGTCCACGAGCGCTCCGCGCGAGAGGTCGTTTACCGGTTTCTTGAGTCCTTGCAGCATGGGGCCGATGGAGATCACGTTGGCCGAGCGCTGCACGGCCTTGTAGGTGGTGTTTCCGGTATTGAGGTCAGGAAAAATGAATACGTTCGCCTTGCCCGCGACGGGACTGTCCGGCGCTTTGGTACGGGCCACGTCGGCGATTGCTGCGGCGTCGTACTGCAAGGGACCATCGATGACGAGGTCCGGGCGGGCTTCCTTTACCAGGCGAGTGGCTTCCACGACCTTGTCGACGTCGGCTCCGGATCCAGATCCAAGGGTGCTGTAGCTGATCATGGCCACGAGAGGATCGATGCCGAAGGCCTTGGCGGAGTCGGCGCTCTGGATCGCGATGTCGGCAAGCTCCTCGGCGTTGGGGTCCGGGTTGATGGCGCAGTCGCCGTAGACGAGGACTTGGTCCGGCAGGCACATGAAGAAGATGGAGGAGGCGATCTTGGCCCCGGGACGGGTTTTGATCAACTGCATGGCGGGGCGCACGGTATTTGCCGATGAGTGGACGGCGCCGGAAACGAGGCCATCGACCTCGTCGTGCTGGAGCATCATGGTGCCGAGCACGACGTTGTCGCTCAAGTGGTCCCGAGCGATTTTCTCGGTCATGTTCTTGTGGCGACGCATTTCCACGAGGGAGGGGACGTAGCGTTCGCGGATTACGTCCGGATTGACGATTTCCAGTCCGGATGGAAGGGTGAGGCCCATGGCGTCGGCCTTGAGTTGGATGGAATAGGGATTCCCCAGCAGGACGCACTTGGCGATGCCGCGTTCGGTACAGGTGACGGCCGCCTGCATGGTGCGCGGCTCGTCGCCTTCGGGGAGGATGATCCGCTTCGGCTTGAGCCGAGCGTTGCGGGTGAGCATGTGGCGGAAGGCCGGCGGCGAGAGCTGGCGCTTCATCTGCGAGGAAAGCGTATTGCGAATCCAACTACTGCTGATGCTGATTGCGACCGTTTCCATGGCTTGGTTGATGCGGTCGTTGTCGTCTGGTGCGATCTCCAGATTCATGTCGTAGAGGGCGCGGGCGGTGGCGAAGGAAGTCTTGCCGACGCGCAGGACGGGCAGGCCGCTTTTCCAGGCGATTTGGCAGAGCTTGACGATGCGTTCGTCGGGGCGCTGGTCGCTGGTGAGCACCAGTCCGGCGAGGCGGGTGCCGTTGAGCGAGGCCATGCTGGCGGCGAGGATGATGTCGCTGCGATCGGACGGCGTCACGAGCAGGTTGCCCGTTTTGAGGGTGTGCATGATGTTGGGCACGTTGCGGGCGAGCAGCTCGATGTTGAAGACGCGGCGGTTGGCCATGTCTCCTTCGTTGAGCACTTCCGCATCGACGAGTTTAGCGACGTCGGACACGCGGGGCGCGAGCAGCTTTTCGTCGCGGGGAATCATGCCGATCAGCTCCAGGTCCTCGTTTTTGAAGACGGGGCAGTTGTCGGTGATGAATTGCTTGAGGGGTTCGATACCGATCCCATCGAAGTCGATGCTTTCGCGGGCGCCGTCGACGTCCGCCTTGTTGATGACGATACCGGCTACGCGTCCTTTAAAATCGGATACGGAGAGTTCGAGTTCCTTGTTCAGGTGGTCGAGGCTTCTCGATCCGAGGGCGGACACGAGGATCTGCTTGGAGGAAAGGGTTTGTGCGAGCTTGGAGTTGAGGCGGGCTCCCATGGGGAAGCGTTCGGTTTGGATCAGTCCTTCGACGATGACGACGTCGGCGTTTTTGGAAGCTTCCTCGAAACGCTGGATAATGTTCTCCAGCAGCAATTCGACATGTTCCTCGCTCACCAAGGTCTTAGCCTCGGCCATGGAGATGGGCTCGGGAGGCGTCAAGGTGGTGACGGCTCGAAGGAAGCTGGTGGAGCGGTCGCCGGTCTCGTCGGGGGTGACGGGCTGGGCGATGGGCTTGAAGAATCCGACTCTTACGCCTTGACGTTCGAGAGCTCGTACAAGCCCGATGGATACGGTCGAGAGACCTACTTTGGCCCCGGTCGGTACGGTTAGGAATACGTGCTTCATCTTAGTTGCTGCCGACGAGTTGCGCTGTTTCGCGGGCGATCATGAGTTCTTCGTTGGTGGGGATCACGATGGCTTTTAAAGGAGAGTCTGGCTGGGTGATGATTCCGTTCTGGCCTCGGCCAGCGCTCGCGTTGGCGGCGGGGTCGAGCTGGATGCCGAGGTGTGCGAGGCGGGCAAGCGTTTCGGCCCGGGTTTGGACGTCGTTTTCGCCGATTCCGCCGGTGAACACCAGGGCGTCGCAGCTGGAAATAGTGGAGCGCAGGCCGGCGATGCTTTTGGCGAGGCGGCGGGTGAAGATCTTGACGGCTCGCTGGGCCGCGACGTCGCCCTCGGCGGAAGCTTGGCGCAGCGAGCGCATGTCGTTGGAGCGTTGGGAAAGTCCCAGCAAGCCGCTCTTCTTGTTGAGCAGCGTATCGATTTCTTCGATACTGAGTCCGAGGGATCGATGCAGGTGGAAGATGACGCCGGGGTCGAGGTCGCCGCTGCGAGTGCCCATGACCAAACCTTCGAGCGGGGTGAGGCCCATGGTGGTGTCCACGCAGCTCCCGTTTTCGATGGCGGCGGCGCTGCAGCCGTTGCCAAGGTGGGCGGAGATGATGCTGGTCTGCTTAAGCGGCTTGCCAAGGATGCGGGCCGCCTCGGAGGCGACGTACTTGTGGCTGGAGCCATGAAAGCCGTAGCGGCGAATGCCGTGCTGCTGGTAGAGCTCGAAGGGAATCGGATAGAGGAAGGCTTCGGGTTCTATGCTTTGGTGGAAAGCGGTATCGAACACTCCGACCTGAGGCAGCTTGGGGAAGTGTCGTTTGGCGGACTCGATGCCGAGCAGGTTCGCCGGATTGTGCAAGGGGGCGAGGGAGGAGCAGGACTTGACCGCGTCCATCGCCGGCTGGTCCAGCAGGCAAGCTCCGGTAAAGTGTTCGCCGCCATGGACGATGCGATGGCCGATGGCGTCGATTCGGAGCTGCAGTTGCTCTGAGGCCAAGTAGGCGGCAAGGGTGTCGAGGGCGGTTTCGTAGCCCGCGTGGCAAGGAAGCGAGCCGGTGGCGGGCGCCTCAAGCAGGGGGCTCTCCATCTTGTAGCACGGAGTCTCGGATCCCAGCTTGTCGAAGAGACCGCGAGCGAGATCCTTGCCGGAGCAGGCCTCGATTACGGAAAATTTCAGGGAGGAGCTCCCACAGTTGATGACCAGTATGTTCATTAGCTGACTGCGCTTTGCGAATCAGGTTGATCATATCAACGAATCGAGCCCCAGTTACAAACCCTAATTAAAGAAAGTTTTGTAATTAATTATAAAAGCAAGGGTCGAAGGCGTGCGCGGCGTTCACTGCCTCAAGCGGATGATGCGGAGCAGGTTCATGGTTTTGATGAGCGGGTAAGTGAGGTCGAGCTCGAACCAGCGCTGGGCGAAGTTGGCGCGCCGCGGGTAGCGGTGGTGGTTGTTTTGGAAGCATTCGCCCACGAAGAACAGGTCCCAGACGAAGGTGTTGCGGGAATGGTCGCCGTTGTTGTAGTTGGCGTAGCCGTACTTGTGTCCGCACCAGTTCACGAAAGCTCCGTGCACGGGCCCCATGAGGAAGTGGACCGGCAGGAGGGCGTACCAGAGCGGATGGGGAGCGAAGGCGAGGTAGAAGGCGGTGTAGCCGAGGCAGAAAGCGATGCGGGTGATCCAGCTGTCGCCGATGCGATCGAGCAGCGGCCAGGAGGGATAGTCCTTGAGGGCGACGTCGGGCCGGTGGTCGTAGTCTCCGGCGAGGATGCCTTGGTAGACGTTTTTGGTGTTGAGCATCATGGATACGACGTCTTCGAAGAAGTGAGGCGAGTGCGGGTCTTCTTCGGTGTCGCTGTGCTTGTGATGCTCCATGTGGAGGATAGCGTAGGCTCGCGGATTGAGGTAGCTGGCGCCTTGGGTGATCCAGGTGAACAGGTAGAAGAAGCGGTACCAGAACCTGTTCATGTGAAACATGCCGTGGGCCGCGTAGCGATGCAGGAAAAAGCTTTGGGCGAATACGGAAAGGTACCAGTGAAGCAGGAAGAAAGTGAGTATGGGCCACATGGTTCTGGATACGTTTAGGCTGGGGGCGGCATTGGGTTTATTCGTTTGCGAAGAGATAATGGGAGACTCCCCATTCTTCGCCCTTGCGGTAGCCGAAGAGCTCGGCGCAGGAGAGCATGAAGATCTTCCAGCGGTTTTCCCAGACGCGAGCGTCTTCCCGTCCATAGATTTCTTCCATGGCGGCTCGAGTGCGAGCTTTGTTTTCGTTCAGGTTGCGAAACCACGCTTCGGCGGTTTTCTGGTAGTGGATCCCGTTGAGCTGCCATTGGCGTTCGAGCTTGAAGGGGGCGCAGACGCGAGGGAGCAGGTCGTGGGAGGGCATGATGCCTCCGGTGAAGAAGTGTCGGGCCATCCAGTCGTCCGCATCCTTGTCCTCGAAAAGGTAGGCGATTTCCTTGTGGGAGAAGACGTGGATGAAGAGCTTGGCCTGGGGATTGAGCCAGGAGTGGATGCGGGCGAACAGTTGCTGGTAGTTGCGCATGTGCTCGAACATTTCCACGGAGACGACGCGATCGAAGCGTTCTTCGGTTTCGAATTCCCGCATGTCCGCGGTAAGTACCCGCAAATTGTCCAGGCCCCGCTTTTTCGCTTCGCCGGTAATGTGCAGCCGCTGTCCTGAAGAATTGGATACGGATACGACCTGGGAGTTCGGGTAGGTTTCCGCGGCCCAAAGGGAGAAGGATCCCCAGCCGCAGCCGAGCTCCAGGATGCGTTGGCCGTCCTGGAGTTGAGCCCGTTCCGCGATTTGCTGGAGGGAAGCGAGCTCTGCCGCGTCGAGGGTGTCGACGCCTTCGGGCCAGTAGCAGCAGCTGTACTTCAGCCGTTTGCCGAGGGCGATCTTGTAGAAGGCGGCGGGCACCTCGTAGTGCTGCTCGTTGGCGGCGTCCGTATCCACCGCGAGGGGGCTGGACTGGAGCTGTTGGATGAGGCGTTCCTTTTTCAGGTCGTGGTTTTCGCTTTCGTCCTTGAGCCGCTTCTTTACGAGTTGGCGGATTCCGTGGCGTACGATCCAGGTGGGAAGGTAGCCGTTTTCTGCGAGGGAAATTGCATTCATGGTTCGGGTGTTTTGATGGTTAGCGGCTGGCGGTTTCCAGAAGGCTCTCGTCGAAGCGGAGCGTCGATTCGGCGCGGTCTGCGAAATCGCTTTGCTCGAAGCGGTAGCTTTCGCAGTTCAGGCGCCCAAAGACGACTTGGGCTAGGTTGATGTGGCGTTCCTTGAATCCGGCGATGCAGTAGTCGAAGTAGAGCCGCCATTTTCGGTGGAAGGTTTCGGGAAAGCCGAGGGACTTGATTTGCGGCCAACTCTTCTCGAAGCGGTCCCTCCAGAGCTCGAGCGTGCGGGCGTAGTGGAGGCCGAAGCTTTCCATGTGGTACAGGTTCAAGTCCGCGCGCTCCTTCGCTTCGAAGAGGGCGCCGATGGAGGGCAGATGCGAGCCCGGGAAAATGTGTTTGCGAATGTAGTCGGAGGTTTTGCGGTAGCTTTTGTAGCGGTGATCGGCCGACATGATTATTTGGATACAGCTGAGTCCGTCTGGCTTGAGCAAGCGGTCGATGGCGGCGAAGTAGCTAGGGAGGTGTTCGTGCCCGACGGCCTCTATCATTTCGATGGATACGAGTTTGTCGAATTGGCCGCGCATGTCGCGGTAGTCGATTTGCTGGATCTCGACCTTGTGGGAGAGGCCGGCCTTCTGGACGCGGGCGACTGCGTAGTCGTATTGGCTGGGCGAAAGGGTGATGCCAGTGACGGAGCAGCCGTAGTTCTCGGCGGCGTAGACGGCGAAGCCTCCCCAGCCGCAGCCGATCTCCAGCACGCGGTCGGCGGGGCCAAGGTCCAGCTTGCGGCAGATGCGGTCGTACTTTTCCAACTGGGCTTGCTGGAGGCTGTCCGTTGGGTTCCGGAAGTAGGCGGACGAATAGGTCATGCTTTCGTCCAGGAAAAGTTCGTAGAAGTCGTTGCCCAAGTCGTAGTGGGCTTCGATGTTGCGCTTGCTGCCCGCTTTCGTGTTGGCGTTCTTGCGGTGCAGGAAGCGCTCTTGCCAGGCTGCGAGCCGGGAGATCATGGGCATGGCCCATTCGAAGCGGTCGCTCATGAGGGCGTCCTTGTTCTTGATGAACCAACCCAGCAGGGCGGCCGGGGCGGAGGAATCCCATTCGCCTTCGATATAGCTTTCTCCCAATCCGATATCCCCTTTGAGGGCGACGCGGCGAAAGAAGTTGGGATCGTTCACCGTGAGATCGACGGGAGGGGAGTCTTTTACCTCTCCGTAAACGTTTACCTGGCCATCCGGCAGGGTGAGGCGAAGGCAGCCGCGGTGCGCTTTTTCGAAGAAGCTTAGGATGAGGTCTTGGATTTTCATAGTCGTTGCCTCCGGACGGAGCGTTTGGGTTTCGGTTTTAGGTAAGTGCGGGTGTCGGTTTGCAGGTCAGGGCGGTGGGCTTTCTTGAAATGGGGCACCTTCTTGAGGGCGAGGCGAAGGGCTTGCCAGTGGATGGCGAAGAGGACGCCGAGGGTGAGGAAGGGGAAACGTAGGCTGTAGGCGGCGAGAGCTGTATCGGTTATGGGGATACGCTTGCCAGAAACGGAGCTGTAGAAGTAGGTGCCAGCGCTGTCGTTTTCGGTGATGGCGAGCTTTAGGCGTTGGTCGGGTTGATGCAGGTCGAAGTTGAGTTGCGTATCCAGGTCCGAAAACGGGGAGATGTAGAAAAGCTTGTCGTGGGACTGCTGGAGGCGCTGCGGCGACTTGCTGGATTGGTCTACGATGTAGAGCTTTTGCTCGTTGAAGGTGTTGGCGACTTCGGCGACGCAAAGGGCCAGCGATTGGTCCGGTGCGTAGACGAAGTAGAAGGAGACCGGGTTGAAGACATGGCCCCAGCTGCGGAGATTGGTTACCAGTTCGATGCGGCCGATTTCGTGGTGGTAGCCCTTGCTGTTGAGGAAGGAGCGTAGGTTTTCCTTGATGCTGGATTGGCCTTGGTCGAGGTGGTCGCGGTCGTGTAGGGCGTAGAGGTTGCGGCGGTTGGCGCTGAAGAGCTTGAGGGATCGGTGGAGGGCATCGATTTCGTCGAGGTCGATGCAGAAGGTAAAGGTGCTGTAGGCGAAGCTGTGGGGCTTCGGGCGCAGGCGCTTGTGGGCGACGCGGCACTGGTAGAGACAGGATCTCATGAGAGCGGGTCGCGTCCGTCGCAGAGCTGGGCGCAGAGATTCAAGGCGGAGGTGAAGGCGTCCTCGTGGAAGCCGTAGCGGAAGTAGCTGCCGCAGTAGTAGATGGGGCCCTTGGCATTGAGGGACGGCAGCTCAGGTTGGGCGGCGATGGCTGCCGCGTCGAAGCGCGGGTGTTCGTAGGTGTAGCGCCAATGGGTTTGGTCCGCTGCGATCTCACCCGGGTAGTCCACGCTGACGAAGTAGTTTCGCTGCTGGGAAACGTTTTGCAGCTTGTTCATCCAGTAGTGAGTCGAGCCGGTTGGGCGAGAGTGGAACGGTTCGTATCGATAATTCCACGACGCCCAGGCTCTTTTGCTTTTCGGCATCACGCTCGAGTCGGAGTGCAGGACTACCGGATTAGTGTTGTATTTGAAGCATGAGAGCAGGTTGCTTTCCCGCTCCGTCGGTTGGTCCAGCAAGGCGAGAGCTTGGTCGGCGTGGGTGGCGACGATGACATCGTCGAAGTCTTGGAATTCGCCTAGCTGGCCGACGAGGCGAACCTTGTCGCCCAGCCGTCGGATCTGGGTGATGCCGGAGCTTTTTTTCACGCGGGAGCCTATTTTGGAGAGAACCTTGTTCTTATACTGTTGGCTGCCTCCGATAAGGGTCTTCCACTGGAACTGGTCGCCGAAGCCGAGCATGCCATGGTTGGAGAGGAAGCGCAGGAGGGTGATGGCGGGGTAGTCCCGCATCCGCTCGGTAGGAGTGGACCAGATGGCTGCGGTCATCGGCAGGAGGAACTTCTCCACGGCGAGGTCGCTAATCCAGTAGTTTCGAATGAAGTCGGCGAGTGGAATACTAGGATCGTCTGCGCTTTTCAGAAAATCGCGACCGGATTTGAAGAGTTTTCTCATGCCCAGCAGCAGCTGGTAGCGTCTGGGGTCGATGACGCTGGAGAGCTTGGGAAAGAAGGTGCTCAGGTCCGAATAGCTGGTCTCGAAACCGCTATCGACTTCGTTGACGCTGAACGACATGGATGTATCCATCGAGGCGATACCGAGATGCTCGAAGAAACGTATCAGGTTGGGATAGGTCTTGTCGTTGTAGACCATGAAGCCGGTGTCGATCGGGATCTGTTCGTCGCCCTCCGGCAGGTAGACCGTGTTGGTGTGCCCGCCGACGTAGTCGTTCTTTTCGTAGACGGTGATTTGGTAGCGGTTTCGCAGGAAGTAGGCGCAAGCCATCCCGGCGATGCCCGTGCCGATTATGGCCAGGGATCTCATGAGTGTAATTGGGTTGGAGTTGGGGGCCTGCGCGTCCGCGACGCGAAGGGAGGTTGGGCCTAGCTTTTAGGAATTTCTATCCCGTCCTCTTTGCAGAGCCGGACCAGGGCGAGTTCCATGGTGCGCCGGGCTTTGGCGGTTTCGGCGTAAAGGTACTCGTGAATTTCCTTGTCCTTCTCGCTGGCGTTGAGGCACTGTTGGCTGTAGTCCTCGAAGGCGCCTAGGCTGGTAATGAGGGAGCTGACGTGGCGAGGGCATTCGCAGGCGAGCTCCGGCAGGGAGTTCGCGATTTCGGACAGTTGGCGTTCGTTGAAAAGGCGTGGGGGCGGTTCGCTATTGGCGGCGACTCGGGCACGCGGGTGCGACATGTTTGGCATCAAGCTGTACAGGTAGCGTTCCAGCATGATGCTGTTGATGGGCCAGCGCAGGAGGTGGACCTGGGCTTTGGCCAAGTCCTTCAGCAGGGCCCGCGGCATGAAGTCGAAAATGAGCACCACCGTGATTTCCGGGTTCTTCTTTGCGAACTCGAGGACGGCGCTCTTCTCGACCGGATTGGGACCTTGGCTGTCGATAAGGGCAATGCTCAGGTGGTGTTCGCCTTCCACGTAGGACGCGAGGCTTTCCACCGTGTCGAAGGTCTTGGAGTTCCAGAACAGGGGAGTAGCGGCGGCGAGGCGCACGCTGTGGGGGGAGGTGACGAATCCTGCCTCGAGGTCGGCTAGGGAAGGGATTTCGTTGGCGTAGGAACCTTCGGTGGTGGACTTGAGTTCGGCGAGCCGCTTCTGCAGGGCCTCGTTGTCGAGGCGAGCGATCTGGCCGATGGAGTCGCCGAGGTCGATGAGGGACTTGAGGGAAATGAGGCGCCTGAGGTCGGAGCTGCTGAGGATGCGCTCGCCGGACTCGGTCTCGATGGAGGCAGTGAAGTAGTCGCGTCGCATCCAAGTGCGGATGGTGTTGGGAGAGATGCCCGCCATCTTCGCGGCAGTGCCGATTTTGTAGCCAGTGCTGGTCTCGTTATCTTGGATCATGTTTGAACTTAAAACACTGATTCGAATTTGTTTCAATAACAAAATGAACAAAGTATGAACAGGTCTGGCGGGAGTCGGATTGGCAGGTGTTGTTCGTTCTTGGTGTTCAAGCGCTCAAGCCGTTCGTCAATCGTGGTTCAAAGGCGTTTCATCCTTGGGGAGGATGAGCTTGGGGCGGGGGTTGGGGCAGGATCCTTGCGCAAGCAAGGCCGCGCCCTTGTGGGGTCGCGGCCTGGCGTGACTTTGCTTTGCTTGAAAACTTAGGGCTAGGAGGCGAGGGCTTGGGAATTAGTTTCCGCTTTGATGGGGCATTCGGCCGGAATGGGGATCATCTTGGGGGCGACCAGGGTGGTGCAGGGGCTTGTTTCGCGTCCGCGGCGGAAGGTTTTGATTTGGCCGACCGCCATGTCGACGGCGCGGCGGCCGTTTTCGTGGTGGTCCTGGTTGATGCCGCCGTTGCGAGCGGTGTGCTCGTCGGCGTCGAGGGAGATGAAGCGGCAATCTTGCCCTTCTTCGTTCAATTTGCGGGCGACCTCCTCCATGTTGTTCCAGTTGCTGATGATAGCTTGGAGCTTGTTTTGGCGGGCCCATTCCAGGGTCGCCGGCACGACGTCCTCGCTGTAGTCGGCGCCGTGCTGGAAGTAGAAGGGAGGGACCCAGTTTTCGGGGGCGATTTCGCGTCGATGGGTGTGGAAGCCGGCGGCGAAGGTGAAGCGTTTATGGATTTCCTCGAACTCGGAGACGGCGAGCCCGAAGCGCTTGATGCCGAGTCGATGCAGTTCCGAGACGACTTGCCCGACGGCGTCGATCTGGTCGCAGAGGACGGTGTCGAAGGCGAGGTCTTCCGGGAGGGGGCTGACCTTGATGCAGGAGAACAGGTCCCATTCCAGCTCGAAGGGCTCTTCGTAGTAGTCGAACGCTCCGAAGATGACGCCCTGGATTCCGCGGGCCTTGAGGACGCGGTTGAGGGACTTGCTGTCCTTGTACTCCTTGCCGAGCCAAAAGGTATCGAGCTTGTAGCCCAGCTCGCTGGCTCGCTCCTTGGCTCCCGCCATGAGGAGGCGGTGCACGTGTTGATCGTTGATGCGCCGGGCGTCCTTAACGTTGATGATCCAAGCGATGACCTGCTCGCTGGGCTGGTTCTTGGTGGCCTGCCGATAGGCGACGAGGGCGGATAGGGCGGGGTCGGGCCGGTAGCCCATTTCGTTGGCCAGCTTCTGGATGCGGTCGCGGGTCGACTGGGGCAAGCTGGGGTGGTTGCGAAGGGCGAGGGAGACGGTGGTTTGGTGGACGCCGGCGACTTTGGCGACGTCCTTCATCAGTACGCGTGGTTTTTCCATGGCGATAGGTGGGGTGGGGTTCTCGTTTGTTAGGCTTGATCTCTCGGTCAGCGTCTACGCTTAAGAGAGAGTGGGAGGTCTACGAAACGCGCAAGCTCAAGCATGCAGCAAGCGTTGCTCTTGCTATAGCGCAGAGTGTTCAAGCCTCGGGTCGAGGGTGTCTCTTTGTTAGAATTGCGAGGAAGTGCGCCTAAAAAAACGGACGCTACCTTGCGTAGCTGCGGCGCAGGCCGTTCCACCAGGTTTTCAGGGCCCACTTGAAATCTTCCAGCATGAGGTAGACGCAGGGGACGAGGAAGAGGGTGATGAAGGTTGCGAAGGCGACCCCGAAGGCGAGCGAAGTTGCCATGGGGATGAGGAACTGCGCTTGCAGGCTGGTTTCGTGCAGGATGGGGACGAGGCCGACGAAGGTGGTCACCGAGGTGAGGAGGATGGCGCGGAAGCGTTGCATGCCGCCGACGCGCACGGCTTCGAAGAGGCTCATGCCGTCCGCCCGCAGGCTGTTGACGCGCTCCACCAGCACTAGCGAGTCGTTCACCACGACGCCCGCCATGGCGATCATGCCGATGAAGGAGAGCAGGCTGAGGTCCTGGAAGCCGTAGAGGTGGCCGACGATGGCGCCGGCCACGCCGAAGGGAATGACGGCGATGACGATGAGGGGCTGGATATAGCTTTTGAAGGGGATGGCCAGCAGCATGTAGATTAGCACCAGCACGATGAGGGATCCGCCGAGGAGGGCGGGGCCGGATTCGGCGAAATCCTTCGCTTCGCCCCCCATGGCTGGGGTGACGCTCGGATACTTGCGAAGCACCTCGGGGAGGATCTTGTCGTAGACCTCGCTCTTGATTTCGTTGGTGGTGATGGTCGCTTTGTCGGCTTCGGCTTGCACGCTTACGATCCGCTTGCGGTCGAGTCGGGCGATGGACGGATAGCCGATACCCATGGTGATTTCCGCGACCTCTTGGATGGGGACGCGGGCTCCGCTCGGGGTGACGATACGCATGTTTTCGAGGTCGCCGAGGGATTCGCGTTCCGAGCGCGGGTAGCGGACCATGATCTTCACGTCTTCCTTGTCGCGCTGCACGCGCTGGACCTCGGCCCCGTAGAAGGCGTTGCGGACCTGTCGCCCGAGGTCGGCGGCGTTGAGCCCGAGAGCCCGGGCGTTGTCCTTGAGGTTGATCTTCAGTTCGCGTTTTCCTTCGGAGTAGGTGTCGCGAATGTCGTAGAGGCCGCTGACTTCCTTGAGGCGTTCCTGGATTTCGAGCGAGGCGGCCTTGAGTTGGTCGAAGTCGCGCCCGGTCAATTGCACGTCGACGGGCAAGCCGACCGGGCCGCTGGCGTTGGCTTGGAAGTTGAGGCGTTTGGCTCCGGGGATCTGGCCGACTTTCTGTCTCCAGCGTTCCACTACGTCGTTGGCGTTGGAGTCCCGCAGTTCGCTCTTGGCCAGTTCCAGCACGATTTGCCCGACGTTGCTGCCGGAGGCTCCTCCGCCACCGCCGCCGGGACCGCCCGGGTTGCTGGAAGAACCGAGGATTACCAGCTTGTTCTTAACTGGGTCGACCAAGCCAGCTTCCAGGTCTTCGCGCCGAATGTCCTCAAGGGCTTGCTCGATGCGGTCGAGGGCCTTTTCGGTTTCGGAAACCGGGGTGCCTTCGATCATGGTGATGCTGGTAAAGATATAGTCGGAGGGGACGCTGGGGAAGAAGACGAAGCGGATCGCTCCCGATACGGGCAAGGCGACGGCTGCTGCGAAGAAGAGAGAGAAGATGGCGAACGTGTACCAGCGCCACTTGATGGCGCGCTTGAGCCAGGGTTGGTAGGTGGTCTCGATGAAGCGTTCCAGTCCGTCGGAAAATTTCCGCTGGAAGCGGGAAAAGGCGTTGAGCTTGTCGCGGTCATGCTTGTCGCCGACATGGCAAAGGGAAAGGTGGTAGGGCAACACCAGCTTGCTTTGCACGAGGGAGAAGGCGAGGGTGGGGATAACGACGAAAGGAATGACGCCCATGAACTTGCCCGCCATGCCCGGTAGTAGGAAAATGGGTACGAAGGCGACCATGGTGGTCAGGACGGCGAAGGTGACCGGCGTGGAAACCTTATGGGTACCGGCGATGGCGCTCTGGACGCCGGGGCCTCCTTTTTGGAATTCGGTGAAGACGCTTTCGCCCACTACGATGGCGTCGTCGACCACGATCCCCAGCACTAGGATGAAGGCGAAGAGGGAGAGCAGGTTGAC
The DNA here is from genome assembly GCF_031127875.1 of Pelagicoccus sp. SDUM812005. Lineage (GTDB taxonomy): Bacteria > Verrucomicrobiota > Verrucomicrobiia > Opitutales > Opitutaceae > Pelagicoccus. The sequence goes on from NZ_JARXIA010000001.1 coordinate 703,824, forward strand.
GGTGATGCCCACGAAGGGGCCGATGGCGAGAGTAGCGAGGAAGCTCACGGGAATGCCGATGGCGACGAAGAAGGCGAGGGAAGGGCGCAGGAAGATGGTGAGGGAGATGAGGACGAGCGCGAAGCCGATGAGGCCGTTTTCCAGGAGCATGTCGATGCGTCCGCGCAGGTAGAACGAGGAATCGCTCCAAGCCTCTAGGGTGACGCCGTCTGGTATCCAGCTCGACTGGGCCTTTTCCACGTAGTCGTAGACTGCTTCGGAAATCTCCAACGGGTTTTCGTCGCCCACCTCGCGAACGAGAATAGTGGCCGCGGGTTTGCCGTTGAAGAAGCTGGCCGAGTCGTTGTCGACGAGGCCGTCGTTCACGGTGGCGACGTCCTTTACGTAGACGCGGGAGCCATCGGCCTTGGTGAGCAGGACGATGTTTTCGAAATCGAAGGCGTTGTAGGCTTGCTCCTTGGTTCGCAGCTGAATCTCGCCGCCGTCGGCTTTGATCATGCCGCCGGGAAGATCGAGGGAGTTCGAACGTACGGCGGCTACGACTTGATCGAAGGTGAGGTTGTAGTTGCGCAGCGCGTTTTCGGTGACCTCGATCGCAAGTTCGTAGGAGCGTACTCCTTCCATGGATACTTGGCTGATGCCGGCGATTTCGGTCAATTCGTCTCGAACCCGTTGGGCGATTTTCTTGATCTGGATTTCGCTGGTGTCGCCGTAGACCGAAACGCGAATGACGTCTTTGGGTATCAGGATTTCCTCTACAATGGGCCGTTCCGTATTGGCGGGGAAACTGGGGATAGCGTCGACGCGGGTTTTGATATCGTCCTTCAGCTTGGAGACGGAGTAGCCTTTGTTGACGGTGACGGTGACGGAGCCGTATCCTTCCGAGGCGACGGAGTTGATCTCCTTGATGCCGTTGACGCCTTGCAGGGCCTCCTCGATGCGAATGACGACCAGCTCCTCGACTTCTTCCGGCGAGGCGCCCAGGAAGGGCACGCGTACGGTGACCATGTCGAGGGAGAAGTCCGGAAAGAGTTCGGTCTTGGCGGTGAAGGCGGAAGCCAGCCCGCCCACAACTAGGATGAGCATCAGCAGGTTTGCCGCGACTCCGTTTTTTGTGAACCAAGCGATCATTGCGTTGTAGTGGTTGCGTGGTTACTTTTTCGCGTTGGCTTCGGAGTCGGTTCCGTCCTCCTCTTGGGAGTGAGGATCGGGATCGGAGGGGAGGCGGACTTCCATGCCGTTTACCACGTATTGCAAAGGCGTTAGGCAAACGAGCTCGCCGGGCTCCAGGCCGTCCTTGATGATTACGCTTTCGCGCGTCTTTTGGAAGGGCGTGACCTCGCGGATTTCCAGAGTTCGGTCTTCCTTCACAATGTAGAGGCTGTCGTTTTCCCGCAAAGCCCGACGCGGTAGGGTGTAGGAGTCTTCGCTTTGTTCGCCTATGATTTCGGCCTTTACGAAGGACCCTATCTTAAGCGGCGGACGGGGGGCGCCTTGCCCTTTGGCGTAGGGCGCGGATACTTGGGCGACGAGGTAGAGCAGGCGCGTCTGCGGATCGACGGAACCTTCGGAGCGGTCGATGATGCCCTCCCATTGGTAGTCCTTGCCGCCGTAGGTGGCAGTCAGGGTAACCGGAGGTTTCTTGCCGCTGGTAGTCCCGTCGGCGTAGGCCTCTGGAATGGAAATGAGGCGCGTATCGTCGAGGCTGATGCCGAGCCGAACCTCTACGGTATCCACAGCGTAGATACTAGCGATTTGGCTGGTGCGGGCGTTCACGAACTGGCCGATGTCGACGAACTTGCTTTGGACGCGTCCATCGTAGGGAGCCTTGACGGAGGCGCGTTGCAGGTCCCGCTCCGCAGACTTGACGGCGGCGGTGGCGGCTTCGAGGTTGGCGAGAGCGCGAGCGAGCTGGGGCTTGCGCAGGACTAGGTCGCTAGGCGCTTCGCCACTGCCTATTTGTTTCCAGTCTTCGAGGGCCTGTTCGCTGGTGGCCCGTTCCTGCTCGTAGGCAAGCTGGGCTTCGGCTTGGCGGCTTTTGGCGGCGGCTAGGTTGGCGACGTAGTCGGTGTCGTCGATTTTAGCGAGAACGTCGCCCTTGGCGAAAAAGCCGCCGGCATAGAGCGCGGGCGACACGCTTTCGATGCGGCCGGAAACTTCGGCGAAAAGGGTGGTCTGGGTGCGCGCTTCCACGATGCCTTGGCTTTCCACGACGGCTCGGGTGGTGGTCGGTTGGGCCTCGATTACTTCCACGGTGGGGACGACTTTGATCAAGGGCTTCGTTTCGGGTGGCCGTTTGAGGAAGAGGGCGAGGGCTATGATGGCGGCGCCGCCAAAGAGGATGAGTAGGATGGCTGGCAGGACGTGGAGAAGGAGCCATTGCGGGAAATTGGGGCGATATTCTTTTTCTTCCATGGTCGTAGTGGCAGGAGAATTACAAGTCGCCTCCGAGGGCGATGTGCAGGTTGACGCGATTGCTCAGGCGTTGGTTTTGGATGGAGAGGAGTTGGGAGCGGGCACTGAAGGAACGGCGTTCCGCGTCGAGCACGGCGGTGATGTCGACCAAGCCGCGCTCGTAGAGCTGCCAGGCCTGTTGCTCGGCTTGTTGGTTTTCGACGGCGCTGACGCGGGTAGCCGCTTCGAGCTCGCTGAGATCGGACTCGGAGCGGAGGGCGATTTCGACTTCGCGAAAGGCGTTGAGCACGGTTTCGTTGTAGTTGGCGAGCTGGGACAGCTGGTTTGCGTTGAGCTGTTCCCGCTGGGCTGCTAGGCGGCCGCCTTGGAAAAGGGAGGCGCTGAGTTCGCCGACGATTGACCAGACGTTGAAGTCTTGGTCGAGAAGCTCCGAGAAGCTGTCGGAAAGGGTGCCGTCGGACGCGGTGAGAGCGAGGCTGGGCAGCCAATTGCGATGGGCCGCCTTTTCGAGGGAGAGAGCGGCGAGGAGGCGGTTTCGCTGGGCGAGGATGTCAGGGCGGCGCGAAAGCAGTTCCGAAGGGATGCCGGCGGCGGGGGCGCTCGGCAGCTGCGGAAGCTCGTCCTGGAGTTCCAGTTCGGCGGCAGGGTAGCGACCGAGCAGGGCTTCCAGGTTGCGGATGCTGGCGTCCATCTGGGTTCGTCTGCTCAGGGCGGTGGCTTTGCTGGTGGCGGCTTGGGCGCGGGTGAGCCGGAGGTCGAAGGCGTCGACGAGTCCGCGTGAGTAGCGTTTCTCCAGGCTTTGCAGGTTTGACGCGAAGCTCTCGGCGCTGGCGGAGGCGAGCTGGTATTGCAGCTTTGCCTCGATGGCGGAAAACCAGGCCTTGGCGACCTGACCGGAGAGGGAGAGCTTGAAGGCTTCGAGTTCGTATCGACTTGCCTGATACTGAGCTTCGGCGGAGCTGGCCTCCAGGCCGAGTCGGTTCCAGATATCGACTTCCCAGCGGGCGGAGAGGCTTAGGGAATGGCTCTCGCTCTCGACCGAGCTTGGCGGGGCTAGGGTGGCCATGCTCCGGCTCTTGCTGGAGCGGAGGGTGGCGGAAAGGCTGGGAATGCGCAGGGAGCGGGAAATGCGGGCAGCTGCCGCGGCGGCTCGGGTTTGTTGGTACGCGGCTTCGAGGCCGAAGTTTTTGGCTTCGGCTTCCTGGGCTAGCTCGAGGAGCCGGGGGGAGCCTAGGCTGGAAAGCCAATGCCCTGTATCGATTTCGCCACTACGATTGCTCCAGGCCGCTGGCGCCATGTGGTCAAGGGATGGCGGCGGGGCGGGCGGCGAAGCGCTCCGGCAGGAGGCGAGGAGGCCCGCCAGGAGGGGGAGGCAGATCGAATTGAGTAGCTTCATCGGCAGAGTAGTCGGGGACTACTTGTTTTGGGTTCGATAGTCTTTGGCGATCGCTTCGATGCCGCCGCTGATGTAGGCGACCAAGGTGTCCGCATCGGGAAACTGGATACTGGTGTCGAGGACGAGGTTGTTCTTCCGGATCTGCATCACCCCGCTGAGGGTGCTGCGCAGGTAGGCGAAGCAGATTGCGACCACGCTTTCCGGCAGGTCTGCGAGGCTGCGGGCCATTTCGAGCCGGAAGCGCTCCACGACCTTGGCCAGTACATCCTTATAGATTTGCTGCATGAACTCCGATTCCTCGGACATGCCGCGTCCCATCGCTCGCATGAAGTTGCGGTTTTGCGGGCCGTTGACCACGGACTCCACCATGGGGCGCACGAGGATGTCGACGATGCGACGAATCTTGAGCGGACGCTTGCCGGCCTTGGCCACGGCGTCGTCGAGCAGCTCGATCCTAAGGGTGTTGAGCGGCTCGAGCCGGTGTCGGATCATCTCGATGAAGAGGGTTTCCTTAGAGCCGAAGTGGTAGTTGACGGCGGCGATGTTCGCCTTGGCCCGAGCGGTAATATCGCGAATGGAGGCTCCGTGGAACCCGTGCTTGGCGAATTCGTGCTCCGCTGCCTCGATCAACTTAACCTGGGTTTTGTTCATTCTAATATTGCCTTGCCGAATCAAACGTTTGTTTTAATCGAGGCAAGTCGAAAGAAGGGGCAAGTCCCTTTCGGATCGGATGGCGCGGGAGGCGGAGGCGGTTTGTTTTCGTTTTCTGCAAAATTTTAGAATTCGACTTGTGAACTAGTCCGTTTCCGCGATCGGGGGCGGAGAGGACTTGGCGCGGCAGTTGCGTGCGCCGGGAACCTTCTCAGATAACTCTCATAGATTCTCTTCCTTTTCTCAGCCAGATTATGCCAACTAGGCCTGTTTTTCCTCACCGCATTCTCGAGGTGCGATTCGTTGCCAAATCGGCGTTGCTCGCCGCTGTAGGCTTGGGCCTGTCGGCTTGCTACACCAGTCCAGCGTCCAAGATGGACGCCTTGGAAGCGGAGGTCCCCAGCGCCTGGGCGACCGAGTCGAAATCCGACGCGGTTTTCGATGCCGATTCCTGGGTGCGGGACTTTAACGATCCTCGCTTGCAAGCGATCTTGGAAGAGGCCTTGCAGTACAATTTCGACCTGAGGATCGCCGCTTCGCGCTTTGAGGCTTCGCTGGCCAATACGCGGGTGGGCCGCAGCGAGGTGTGGCCGAGCTTGAACCTTTCCGGCAGCGGCAGCGAGTCGCGCCGCAATCCCAGCGCCTCGGGCACTTCCCAAACGGCGACCAACGAATCCTATGGCTTGAACCTGAGGATGAACTGGGAGATCGACCTGTGGGGAAAGCTGCGCAACGGCTACCGCGGAGACTTGGCGGATGCGGAGGCGGCCTTGGCGGACTACCGGGCAGCCCGTCTGTCGCTCATGGGCCGGGTCGCTCAGGCTTGGTACGCGGCGGTGGAGGCCAACCAGCAGTTCGAGCTGGAAAAGCGCATCCTCGACGCCTTGACGCAAAGCAGCCGCATCGTGGAGGAGAACTTTTCCAGCGGGATCGCGGGCGCCTTGGACGTGCGATTGATCCGGGCGAATTTGGCATCGAGCCGCAGCTCCTTGGAAGGCCGTCGCCGCAGTCGCGACGCGGCGATCCGAAACCTGGAAACGCTACTAGGACGCTATCCGAAGAACGAGTTGGATGTCGTATCCACTTTTCCTGACTTGAGCGATTCGATACCGGTAGGGCTTCCTTCGGAATTGTTGTTGCGCCGGCCGGACGTGGTATCGGCGGAGCGGAGCTTGGCGGCTGCGGAGCAGCGGAAGTTCGAGACGAGCAAGGCTCGCTTGCCCAGCTTGGACTTGAGCTTGAGTCGCGGAACCAGCGTCAACGACTTGGACAACATCTTCGATTTCGTGGAGCAGCGCATCTGGACGCAATCGCTCAGCGTGGCCGAGACGCTATTCCAGGGCGGGCGTTTGAAGGCGAACTACCGACGGGCCAAGGCCCTGCACGAGCAGGCGGTCGCCACTTATTCGGATACGGTTTTGACGGCTTTTCGGGAGGTGGAGAACGCCTTGTCGGACCAGGAATCTTTCAGCTTGGATTACGAAGCGCTGAAGGTTGCAGCCTTCGAATCAGTTGAAGCGGAGAAGCTCGCTTGGGAGGAGTATTCCAGCGGATTGACCACGATCACCACGGTGCTCGATTCGATCCGACGTTCCATCTCGGCGCAGCGCTCCTTTATTCAGGTAGCCAATCGACGGATACAAAGCCGGATCGATCTCTACCTAGCTCTGGGCGGAGGCTTCGGAGCATGATTGGCGCACTAGTCGCTTAGGCACTCGATTTTAGAATTTTTACGCACACCAAGTTATGAGACGCATCCTTCAAGTTTTGTTGCCGATTGGCATCCTCCTGTTTTTCGGAGTCGTGATTGTCCTTATTCTCGCGAGCAAGGAAGAGCCCCAACAGCGTCGCTACGCTCCGCCGAGTCCGGAAGTGGTGGTTCGCAAGTTGGTTCGCGAAGACTTCCAGATCACGCTTCGCTCTCAGGGGGCGGTACGGGCCCGAACCCGTAGCAGCTTGATTCCCGAGGTGCGCGGACGCATCGTAAAGGTGTCGCCCAACTTCCAGGAAGGCGCCTTTTTCGAGGAAGGCGAGGTGCTGCTGGAGATCGACGACAGCGATTACCTTGCGGAGCTCGCCATGGCGAAGTCTGCCTTGGCCCAGGCAGAGCTCGAGTTGCAGCAGGAAACTGCTCGCTACGAGCAAGCTCGCCGAGATTGGGAGCGTCTCAATCCGGGGGTAAACGCTTCGGAGCTGACCTTGCGCGAACCGCAGATACGTCAATCGAGAGCAGCGGTTGCGTCGGCGGAAGCACGCGTCGCCACGGCGGAGCTCAATCTTACGCGCTCGAAAGTGACCGCTCCCTACGCGGGACGCATTTTATCGAAGAATGTGGACGTCGGGCAGTACGTCTCTATCGGCAGCCAGCTGGCGGACATCTACGCGGTCGACTTCGCGGAGGTGCGCTTGCCTTTGACCGCTTCCCAAATCGGCTACCTCGATTTGCCGTCGATCTATCGCGGTTCGAATCCTTCGATCAAGGATGGACCCAAGGTGGTGCTCAGCACTGCGGTGGGAGGGCAGACTTATAGCTGGGAAGGGCGAATCGTGCGTTCGGAAGGCGCGGTCGACGAGCGTACGCGGCAAATCTTCGTCGTTGCCCAGATCGAGAATCCTTACGGAGCTTCCGTCCCCGGGCGTCCTCCCTTGAAGGTTGGCACCTTCGTGCAAGCGGAAATCGAAGGCAGCACCCTGGAGGACGTTTTCGTCGTGCCGCGCACGGTGTATCGAGAAAATAGTTACGTATTGGTCGTTGGCGAAGGCAGCAGCCTGGAGCGCCGGGCGGTGGAGACGGTTTGGGAAAACGATCAGAACATCGTGGTGCGGGAGGGCTTGATGGAGGGCAATTTGCTTTGCTTGACCGACGTGCCCTATGCCCTGGAGGGTTGGCAGGTGGTGGCCAATATGGAAGGCGCCCCCAAGAAGAGCTCGATGATGGCGGAGGGCTCTCCGGGCAATCGCGGCGGCGGAGGCGGGGCTTCCTATCCCGATGAGGTTCTGGCCAAGTTGGGCGATAAGATGCCGGCGGCTCTCAAGGACGAGCTGGTAGCGGTGAAGGCTTCGAAGGATTTCAGCAAACTGCGTCCCTTGATGGGAAAGATCGCCTCTTGGGCTGCGGCTAACGGCGAGGAGATGCCTCCGAATCCGATGGCTGGGCAACCACGTGGCTAGGCCGAAACAAAACAAGAGGGGATTGGTATGAACAAATTAATTGAGTGGTTTACAAGGAACAGCGTCGCGGCGAATCTGTTGATGGTCGCGATCGTGGCGTTGGGGATAAACTCCCTGATGAATCGGGTGGTGCTGCAGGAGTTTCCGGACTTTCCGTCGCGAGACATCACGGTCTCAGTGCCGTATCCAGGATCGACGCCGCGCGAAGTGGAGCAGGCCATTATCACGCGCTTGGAGGAAGAGCTCTACGATATCGACGGCATCAAGGAAATGACCAGCCGGGCTTCGTCCAGTTCGGGAACGGTGACGCTGGAGATCGAGGAAGGCTACAGCTTGGCGGAAGCGCAGGATAAGATTAAGAACCGGGTCGATTCGATCCGTACCTTCCCGGCGGAAGCGGAGCGTCCGCAGGTGAGCATGCCTGAGCGGCGCGAGCGCGTCATCACGATCGTCGCTTCGGGAGATTTGAGCGAGATGGACCTCAAGCGCCTCGGCGAGCAGATCCGCGACGAAGTGACGAATATCGAGGGCATTACCATCGCTTCCCTGAAGGCGACTCGACCTTATGAGATCTCGGTCGAGGTATCCGAGGATACACTACGCGAATACGGATTGACGCTCGATAGCCTCACTGCCGCTATCCGGGCCCACTCGCTGGACCTATCCGCGGGTCGAATCAAGTCCACCAGCGGCGACATCATGCTGCGCACTTCGCAGCAAGCGTACACCCAAGAGGAGTTCTCGGAGATCGTCGTCTTTACCCGAGCGGATGGAACGCGCATCACGGTAGGCGAGCTGGCCCGCGTAAACGACGGCTTTGACGAGACGCCGATCAATCCCCGCTTCAACGGAAAGCGTTCCGTCGCGATCGACGTTTACCGAGTGGGTACGCAAAACATTATCGAGCTCGGAGAGAAGGTTAAGAATTACCTGGAGGTCAAGCGCGAGCAGTTGCCCGAGGGCATCACGCTGGACTATTGGCAGGACGATTCGCAGCGCATTTCCGAGCGCTTGAGCATGCTGAAGGGAAGCGCCATTTTTGGATACATTCTGGTGGTGCTGGTGCTGTCGCTCTTTCTGCGGCCTTCGCTGGCCTTTTGGGTGGCCTTGGGGATTCCGATCGCCTTCTCCGGCGCCTTCTTCCTGCTGCCGATGATGGGCATCACTTTGAACCTGATCACCCTCTTCGCTTTCATCCTGGTGCTCGGCATCGTGGTGGACGACGCGATCGTGACTGGGGAAAACGTTTACCAGCGTATGCAAGCGGGAGAGGACTCCCTGACTGCCACGATTAAGGGAACCCAGGAGGTGGCGATTCCTGTGATCTTCGGGGTGCTGACCACGATCGCGGCCTTTTATCCCTTGGTCAACATGACGGGATTTCGCGGTAATATTTTCAAGCAGATCCCCTTCGTGGTGATTCCGGTGCTGCTTTTTTCCTTGATCGAATCGAAGCTGATCTTGCCTGCCCACTTGAAGCATTGTCGGCCGATCAACAACGCGAACACCTCCAAGAAATCCTTTATCACGCGAATGCAGCGTGGGGTCGCCAATGGATTGGAGCGTTTCGTGGACAAGATCTACCGTCCCTCTCTCGAGGTGTGCTTGAAATATCGATACGCGGTGCTGATGGTCTTTCTGGGAGTGCTCGGCCTGTTCGTGGCTCGCTTTATGGCAGGGCACCTTTCCTATACGACCTTTCCTCGTATTCCCCGTACCATCGTGACCACTACCGTGGTGATGCCGGTGGGCACCGCTTTCGAGGCGACCCAGAAAGTGGTCGACCGGGTGGAGTCCGCGGCGATGAAGCTGCAGACCAACCTGCGGGAAGAGCACGGGACGGAGATCATCAAAAACATTTTCGCGACCGCGGGCGGGCGTCCGTTCTCCAGCTGGCGTTCGTCGGCAGGAGTGGCGGAAGAAGGTGAGATCGTCCTGGAGCTGGCTTCCGTGCAGGAGTCCGGAGTGGAGATCGGTAGCCGCGAAATTTCGATGGGGCTGCGGCGTTTGGTCGGGCCGGTGCCGGAAGCGGAGTCGCTCGATATCGCTTTCGCTCGCGGGGGCGGCGATGCCGTCAACGTGCAGCTGGAGGGACCGAGGATCGAGGATTTGGTGGAAGCGTCCAAGGCCTTGCAGCGCAAGCTGGCCACCTACGAAGGATTGTACGACATCGAGGATTCCTTCCAGCAGGCGACCGAGGAGCTGGAGCTCGAGCTGAAGCCGCAAGCGGTGCACCTAGGCGTAACCTCGCGACAACTCGCTTCGCAGGTGCGAACGGCGTTCTACGGAGCGGAGGCGCAGCGTATCCAGCGCGGTCGGGACGATATTCGCGTGATGGTGCGCTATCCGGAGGCCCAGCGAAAGAGCATTGCCTCGCTGCACAACATGAAGATCCGAACCCAGGACGGTTCCGAAGTGCCGTTCGAGGAAGTTGCCAAGGTCGTGCCCGGCAAGAGCCTTCCGTCGATCCAGCGTTTCGACCGGAACCGCATCATTCGCGTGACGGCCTCGGGCGACGAGAACCAGACGGACGAAGAGGCTATCCAAACGGATTTGGAGAAGAACTTCCTGCCGGAGCTGGTGAGCAACTACTCGGGCATGTCCTTCACCTTGCAGGGAAATGCGGCGGAATCTCGCGACAACAATCGGGAGTTCATGAAAGGCGTCTACCTCGTGCTCGTGGTGATTTACGTGCTGCTGGCGATACCGTTCAAGAGCTACGTGCAGCCGCTGATCGTGATGACTGCCATTCCGTTCGGAGTAGTGGGCGCTATCATGGGGCACGATTTGATGAGCTTCGTCTACGAATCGGTGCTGGAACGCTCGAACAATCCGGTGATTAACGTAACCATGATGTCGATACTCGGAATGTTGGCGCTTTCCGGAGTGGTGGTGAACGACAGCTTGGTCATGATGGACTATATCAACCAGCGCCGCAAGGAAGGCATGAGCCTGCCGGACGCGGTGCGCATGGCCGGTCCCAAGCGCTTCCGTCCGATTTTGCTAACCTCCTTGACGACTTTCGTCGGCTTGCTGCCGCTCATGTTCGAGAGCGCCTTGAGCGCCCAGTTCCTGATCCCGATGGCGGTGTCGCTGGGATGGGGAATCCTGTTCGCCACCTTTATTACGCTCTACTTCGTACCGATTACGAACCTAGTGGTGCATGATATGGGCAACGCCCTGAAGTGGATCTACGGCAAGGGGAGCGAGTCCAAGGTTGTTCCCGATGCTCAGGTAGCAGCCCGAGCCAGCGAGTAGCCGCAAGGTAGCTATATTTTTCAAGCCGCCGGTCGTGATGCGACTGGCGGCTTTTCCGTAGCTGGGCGAGGTGGCGCTGCTTATTCGCTTTCCAGGCTTTTCATCCAAGCCACGCAGCGGGCGGGCCAATCGGAAAGGTGGCCGCGGCCGATGGCGAGCGAGTAGCCGTGTCCGCCGTATGGATACAAGTGCATTTCAGCGTCGACTCCGTTGGCTAGCAGGGCCTGGTAGAAGGCGAGGCTGTTTTGCACGGGGACTGATTTGTCGTCGGCGGAATGCACGAGGAAGGTAGGCGGCGTTTCGGGGCTGACTTGCTTTTCGTTGGAGTAGAGCTCGATCAGATCGGCACTGGGAGACTTGCCGATCAGGTTGTTGCGGGAACCGCCGTGCGTGAAATCCGAATCCATGGTGATGACCGGGTAGATGAGGGCCATGAAGTCGGGACGGGAGCTGAGGCGGTCGACAGGATCCGCGGCCTCGGGATCGCCCGCGTCGAAGTGGGTGCCAAGGGTGGAGGCGGCGTGGCCGCCCGCGGAGAAGCCCATGATGCCGACGCGCTTAGGGTCGATTCTCCAATCCTTGGCGTGGAAGCGAGTGAGGCGGAGGGCGCGCTTGGTATCGAGCAGCGGGCTAAGGTGGGGGACCTCGTTGCTGGCATCCTCCGGCAAGCGGTACTTGAGAATGATGGCAGCGATGCCGTGGGCGTTGAGGTAGTTGGCGGTATCGACGCCTTCCCAGTCGTAGGCGAGCACGGTGTAGCCGCCGCCCGGGCAGATGACGACCGCTTGGCCGGTGGCGCTTTGCGGGGAGGGAAGGCGGACCTCGATGGTCGGATCCTGCACGTAGGCAATGCGGTCGAGATCGTGGTCGGCGCCTCGCTTGAAGACGGTCTCCTTTAGGTCGGACGCCTTATGGTTCGGCGGCGTTCCGTCCCAGAGGGGGAGCTTGTAGGTGGTTTCGGCGAGGGCGGTCGATACGGTCATGACTATCAGGATACAAAGAGGTAATAGGGGTCTCATGATTCGTGGGTACTTGCGGGCGGCCAAAAGGCAACCTTTGTTGACTGTCGGAGGAATTTGGCCGGAGCTGGCCGGGGGAGAAGAACGGGAAGGGCCGTTCCCGCTTTAGATTGATTCCGGAGGGACGAAGCGTTTAGGTGCGGCGATGAACGATATTTCCGAGTCATTGCAGCCCGCCTCAGGGCTGGATTGCGTGCGCTTTGTGGACAGCTTTTCGGAGCTGCTGGCGGCCCGTTTCGAGGGCAAGGTGAACGCGATTTGCTGGAAGCGCTCGCTCGAAGGGAATTTCGATGAGATCGCGGAGGTGGTGGGCGAGCTCGACGAGATTACCAGCTTGGAGGAGGACGATCTGGAGTCGCTGAATCTGAGTCCAGCGGGCGCCGCGGCGAGAGCGCAGCTGATAGAGGACTTGCGTCTGCTGAGATCGGCCGGGCTGCAGCCGAACCTGGACCTGATTCCGTCGTATCCCAGAAGCGGGTCGGCGGGAGCGATCCCGGTGGACGTCTACGACTTCCATGCGGACAGCGCCACGGTGGCCACGGATACCTTCCTTTGCAGCTACACGGTGGCCAGCTCGGAGGGGATTCGCAATGAGGAGGCCGTTCGCTACGTGGATCTGCCGGACTATCGGGCCCAGGCGTTGCAAGAGTATGGCGGGGCGGCCGACGCCGGGTTTGCGGCCTACTTGACGGAGCGCTTCTACGATTTGCACTACGCGGCGCGGGAGGGAGCCAAGCCGTATCCCTTTGGCTTCGGGCACCTGTGGCGAATTGCAACCCTATGCCCCGGCAGTCCGGTCCTGCCCTGTATTCATCGGGCCCCTACGACGCGGGATGGCGAAGCGGCTAGGTTGTTGTTGATTAGCTGAGTAGCGCTCGCTTGAGCTTCAATTCTCCGGCAGCGATAAGATGCGGCTTTACGAACAGGCGCTTTCTTACAGGTTGAAGGGTATGAAAGTATCGCCCCTAAGCTCTCTATTCCTCTGTGGTTTCCTTTGTCTCGCCCGACTCGGCGGCGAGCCGCTCTGGATCGCGGGTGAAGGAGGCGTCTACCGGGTCGAGCTGGATGACGAGTCCGGCCGCTTGTCGGAGCCGGTCTTGGCCTGCGCCTACAATTCGGGCAGCTATCTGGCGATTCATCCGGAGCTGGATGTCCTGTACTCGAGCTACGCGGACGAGGAGGGGGCGGGGTACGCGTCGTTTAAGCCGAGCGGCGACGGCCGGAGCCTGGAGCTGCAGAGCGTGCAGCGGGTGGCCTCCGGCACGGCTCATTTGGCGGTGAGCGCGAACGGTCGTTTCTTGGCGGGGGCGCACTATAGCGAAGGGGTCAATTACGTGCTCGAGCTGGAGGCGGACGGCAGCATTTCGAACCGTATCAAGCGGCTGGCCCAGGAAGGGAGCGGACCGAAGCGACCGCAGCGTCAGGCCCGCCCGCATTGGGTGAGCTTTGCGGGCGGCGACAGCCTGCTGCATTCGGTCGACCTCGGGACGGACGAGATCTGGACCTATGCGGTGGGAGACGCGGCGGAAAGCGTGGTCCTGAAGCACAAGGTCAAGTTTCCGCTGGGGACCGGCCCGCGCCATATGGCTTTGCCGGAGCAAGGGGGAGTCGCCTACGTGAGCGGCGAGCTGAACCTCGTGGTCAATTCCCTTTTCTACGATGCGACGAGTGGCCGCTTCAGCCCGCTGCAGTACGTTTCAGCGGTTAACGCGGAGGATCAGGTGGAGAACTCGAACCTTTCGGAGATTCAAAGGCACAAAAGCGGTCGCTTCGTGTACACGGCGGTGCGGGGCTTGAATCGGATCGTGGCGTTTTCGGTGGACCCGGAAACGGGACTTTTGCAGCGAATCGAGAGCGAGGACGCTCGGGTCAATTGGCCGCGGAACTTCACGATTAGCGATTCCGGAAAATGGTTGATCGTCGCTGGTCAACACTCCGGCGAGGTGCGGGTGTTTGCGATCGATCCCGAGTCGGGTGAGCTCGACCCGGTGGATACGCGCATCGAAATCGGGAATCCGGTTTGCGTACGCGCTTGGGGGCGACTGTAGTTGTCATGGCGATACAGCTGGAGGATTTCGCAAAACAGGTCTTGTTCGGCAGGACCATGGAGGAAAAGCTCTCCTTTCCGCGTGAGGAAATCGTGGATACGAAACGTGGCGAAGCGATCAAAACGCCTCGGACGCTCTCCCGTCCGAGCCATTTGGTCCTGAGGGAGAACGGAGTCAAGGCCAGCCATCCGAGCCAAGCGAAGCTGGTGGACGAGAAGGAGCGCGGGCGCCTGCTGCATTTTTTCGGAAACCACGAACTGCTTGCTACGGAGCTGATGGCCTTGGCGATCCTGAAGTTTCCCGAAGCGCCGACCAGTTTTCGCAGGGGCTTGCTGGAGACTTTGAAGGACGAGCAGATGCATACCCAACTGTATCTGCACCGGATGAGGCAGTGCGGGGTGGAGTTCGGGGAGTTGCCCTTGAGCGACTACTTTTGGCGCAGCGTTTCGTCCATGGAAGATCCGCTCGATTACGTGACGCGCTTGTCGCTGACCTTCGAGCAAGCGAACTTGGACTACTCTCGCGAGTACGGAAAGATATTCGAAACGGTGGGCGATAGCGCTACCGCGAACATCCTCGACAAGATCTACCGGGACGAGATCGACCATGTCGGCTTTGGCCTGAAGTGGTTTCGCCGCTGGAAGGCGGAGGGAAAGACCGATTGGGAAGCCTTCCGCGAGCGCCTCGTTTTTCCGCTGTCGCCAGCCCGGGCGAAGGGGAACTTCTTCAATCGCCAAGGTCGCAGCGAGGCCGGTTTGGACAGTTCCTTCATCAAGGACCTCGAGGTCTTCAGCCAGTCCCGCGGACGGACGCCTTTCGTGTATTGGTTCAATCCGGACGCGGAACGTTTTGCTGCGCAGGACTCCGCGGCTGGCTTCGATGCCAAGGCCTTGTCGGCAGTGCAGCGGGACCTGGAGTTTCTCCCGGCCTTCCTGTCGCGTCGGGACGACGTGCTGCTAATGCAGGAGCGGCCTTCTGCCGCCTTTCTGAAATCGCTGAAGGCCGCAGGAATGGAACTGCCGGAGATCTATTGCTACCAGCCGAACGAGCGAAGCAAGGCACCCGCGTTGAAGCGAAAATTGGGCGGAATCCGGCCCTGGGCCTGGACGCCCGATAGCGTCGCTTTCCTGTCGGAGCTGTTCGCTCGCGTAACGCGTCCTCGGAAGGTGGATACACTGTGGAACGAGCGCGTCCGGGAGCTGCACTCGAAGGCCTGGGGAGCCCGCTGGGCTGCTGCTTTCTTGGAGGAAGGCGAGCCCTGCGATTGGATCGTGGGCGGCGAGGTTTTAGGCCAGACTGCCGAGACTTTGGAAGAGGTGACGCGCTTGCGAGAAGCCTTTGCGGAGCAGTCGTATCCGTCTGTCGCCTTGAAGGCTCCCTTTGGTACGGCTGCCAATGGAATGCGGCGTCTACTGGCTGGGGAGGCCGTTTCTGGGGCGCTGGTGCCTTGGATCGAACAAGTGTTGCGGGAGCAAGGGAGCCTCGTGGTGGAACCGTGGCTTGATCGCGTATACGATTTTTCGATACAGCTGGAGATGCGCGAGGAAGGTTTGCGGGTCCTGGGGTACACGCGGCTGCTTAACAACGCTCGCGGACAGTTTCGCGGGATCGTGACCAACGGGTTTTGCCAGGGGCTCGATCCGGAGCTGGTGAAGTTCATCATGCAGCGGGTGGAGGGGCGTCCCCGTCTCTATCATTGGTACGAAGAGACGCTTTTGCCGGCGCTGGAAAAGTCTCTGTTGGAGATCGGATTTCAAGGGCCGATGGGAATCGATGCCTTCATCTTTCGCGATGGCGCGGGGCGGCTGTTGCTCAAGCCGGTGGTCGAGTTCAATCCGCGCTACACCATGGGGCGAGTGGCCTTGGAGCTGGGGCAGCGCAATGCGGCGACATCGGTCGGTTTCTTCGAAGTGGTGAGCAAGGCCCAGGTCAAGAAGCGTTTCGGCTCGAGCTTGGCGGAGTGGGGCGAGCGTTGCTTGGAGGCGTGTCCGCTGCGGCTTTCGGAAGAGAAGCGCCCGCGAATAGTGGAGGGCTCCTTGCTGTTGAACGATCCGCAGCAGGCCCGTCAGTTCCTCGCCGCCTACCACGTGCGGACGAGCTTGGAGGAGTTGCCGCTATGATGGATTCGTTGGCAGCTGCTTGGGATTGGCTGGCGAGCGCTTTCGAGGAAGAGCAAGCGTGGGTGGCTTGGATGGTAGGCGTCAGCGTCGTGACCTTCCTGGGCTCCTTGATCGCGGTGCCGATCGTGGTGGTCGCCATGGACGCGGACTTTTTCGTGCGGCCGGAGAAGCGAGGCATCCCGCTGAACCCCTTGCGATTGCTGCGGCGGATCCTCAAGAATGTCCTCGGCTGGATTCTGCTGGTGGCTGGGCTGGCGATGTTGCTTTTGCCCGGTCAAGGGCTGCTGACGATCGCCTTGGGGGTGGGGTTGGTGGACTTCCCCGGGAAGCGGAAACTGCAGATTCGGATCGTGAAGCTGGGGAAGGTGCATCGTTCCATAAATTGGATACGAAAAAAGGCGGATAAACCGCCTTTGGAATTGCCGCGTTAGCAGCTGAGGTCGCGGGGGGGCGGCTCGTTAGCCCGATTTGCCGTCGAGGTACTTCCAGGCGCCCTTATGGCGTTTGAAGCGGGAGAGCTCGTGCAGCTCGTAAGGTTCGCCGTTGGCGAAGTATTCGGCGATGAACTCCACCTTGCCGGTCTTGTCGTCCTTGCCGCCGCGGGTGGTGTTGACGATGGTGAGGAAGCTCCAGTTGACGTCGTTGATGGTGTCGTAGAGCTCTTTCTTGAGGTTGGCGTCGCGCGTGTCCGGATGGGTGGTCTCGTAGAGGTAGTCGGGCTTGCGGAAGAAGTAGGCGCTGTAGCGCGAGCGCATCAGTTGTTCCGCGGTTTGAGGTTTGGCTTTTCCGTTGTGGAAGGGTTGGCAGCAAATATTGTAGTTGAGCTCGCTCTTGCAGGGGCAGAGGGAGGCTTCTCGCGCGGTGGGCGGTCGTGGTGTATCGGACTTATTCATGAAGGGACGGCATGGTAGCGAGCGGCGATCGAATTGCCAGTCCGCAGAGCGAAGAGTTTAGGCGAGGCCTAAAGGAGTCCGGAGCGGAAGCCTTTGGCGACTGCGGCGGGCGCGTTGACGACTTCCAGCTTTTCGTAGATGTGGTCCACGTGGTAGGCGACGGTGTTGATGGTGATGTCGAGCTCCTGGGAGATTTCCTTCCGCACCTTGCCCTGGGCGAGCAGCTGGAGGATCTCCAGTTCGCGATCGGAGAGGGTCTTTTTGAGGGCGGGCTTCTTGCTGGAGTTGAGTTCGATCTGCTTGAGGATGAATTTCGCCATTTTCGGATCGATGGAGGCGCCGCCGTCAAGCACGGACTGGATCGCCTCCGAGATCTGGGTAACGGTGGAGGACTTGAGCAGGTAACCGGAGGCTCCGGCCGACATGGCGGCCAGGATATCTTCTTCCACCATGGATTGGGTGAGGATGATGATCTTGAGCTTTTCGGAGTATTTGTTGAACCAGGAGATGGACTCGATACCGGTCATGCCGGGGAGGTTCAGGTCGAGCAGGAGGATGTCGGGCGTTTCTTCGGCCCCCATTTGCTCCAGCTTGCGGAGGGCGACTTCCGCTGTGCTGAATTCGTGGATACAGCCGATGTCTATGGAGCACTTGAGGGCTCGGATAAGGGTGGTGCGGTAGCCGACGTGGTCTTCGACCAGCATTATGTTGTATTTGTTGCTCATTTGAAAAATCTGAATTTTCGGGTTTTTAGAATTAGGGTGACGCGGGTGCCGCCGGTTACGGAGCGTTCCGATTTGATGGACGCCTTGAGCAGCTTGGCCCGCCGCTTGAGGGACTTAGGCGTTTCCTCTTGGTTGGATGCTTCGAGGCCGATTCCGTTGTCGCTGACGATCATGCTGATGGCCTTGGGATCCGCCAAGAGCCGAGTCTTGACCTTGGATGCTCCCGAGTGGCGCAGGATGTTGGTGAGGCATTCCTTGTAGAAAAGCAACAGGTCGATGCGGGTATGGGTAGGAAGGTCTTTGATGATGTCCTCGCCTTCGACGTGGAATTCGTGCTCGAGGTCGGCGAGGCTTCGGTTCGCGAATTGGGACATCTCTTCCACCAGGTTTTCGCAGACGCCGCGGGCTTCGAGGATATTGGTGCAGTAGCGGGCGGCTTCGCCGCTTTTTTCGGAGTAGGCGCGGATCTCGTCGAGCAGGGCTTCCGTCTCGCTTCGGGAGTCGAGCGAGTTCTTCGCGATATCGCTGATGAGACCGATGGTGTGGATGTTCGCCCCTAGCTCGTCGTGCAGGTCGGCGGCGATCCGTTCGCGGATCTGGCTGACCTTTTGGAGGCGGAGGTGCCGGTCGATGAGGATGACGAAGGCGATGAGCACGACGAGGACCAGCACGAGCTGGAACATGCGGGCCAGCAGCTTCTTTTGCCGTTCGTAGTGCCGGGTCAGGGCGGCTTGCACGATGGGGAGTTCGCGTTCGAGGGTGCCGCGTTGGGCGAGCTGGTTCATCCAGTCCCGCATGCTGAGGATCTCGCCGTAGAGGTTGTTGCCGTCCGTGAGGGCGGAGGGGGAGCGGTGTCCGGACCGCAGCCCGTAGCTGGATACGGGAGCGTTGAGGGCGACGTTTTTTCCCTCGGAAAGGATTTCGATCTCCGAGAATCCGATCCTGATGGGCGCGAAGTCCTCGAGGGATGGGGGCAGGGGGATGAGGCGAACGTAGCGGCAGAGGGTGGCGGGGAACTGTTGGATAATGGTGGGGCCCGTTTCGAGCATGCCCCCTTTTCGGTAGTCGAGGAGCAGGCTTGCGTCGGAAAAGTCTGCGCGCAGGGCCCCCTCGAAGCGGATCCTGTCGGGAATCCCCAGGTCGCCCGGATAGGCCTGGGGAACGGTGTCGCTCTGGTCGACGGCGTGCAGGCGGAAGCGGGATATGAGCTGGGGCTCTCCTAGGTCCAAGGTGATGTGGGAGTCGCCGTCGGCGAAGGCGATGAAGGCGTTGCTGCGGGTGCCTTGGGAAGCGTCCATGAGGTAGGGCAGGAAGCCGTCCACCAGGAAGCGCTCGTGCCAGACTCCCGCTACGCCGCGGCGGTCGGTGGAGGAGCAGGTTACGGGGCGGTGGAGGGCGACGTTTTCTTCGCCGCTGAAAACCATGACCTCGGCCAGCTGCAGGACCTTGAGCCCGTCGAAGTTACGTTCCGAGAGCTCGAGGGCTTCGATACGAATCCAGTTCGCCTCGGTGGGAGGGAGGTGGAGCACCAGCGGGTCGATTCCCTGGGAGGCTCCGGCGGGTTGCTCGAAGCTCGCGATTTCGCTGCCTGGGTCGTCCGGGCCGTTCCCGGCGATGACTCTCAGCTTCCGCGGAAAGGCGTCGGCGAGGAAGCCTTTTTCCGGGTGGCGCCAAAGGCAGGGGACGAGGACAATCTCGTCGAGCGGGTAGCTGCGCTCCAGTTTGATCTCCACCCATTCGGTGGGGCTCCTCCAATAGGAGCGGTAGCCGATGGCGCCGGTGCCGCCGCGTAGGCTGAAGCTGGCCAGGTTGGCCAGCTGGAAGTTGATCTCGGCCAGGCGCGCTTCGAGTTCGCTTCCCGACAGCTCCTCCAACTGGCTGAGGGACTGCGACTGCTGCTGGGCATGGCCATCCCGGCCGAGCGTGATGGCGCAGGCTATGGCCAGAAGGAGGCAGCAGCAAACGGTACTGTATTTGAAGAAGGGGAATGGCACTGAGGGTCGAGGAGCTGGGGTTCTGGTTATTGTCGTACGGAATGGTTTTTTAGGGCACCCCTAAAAATGGCGGTATTCGCTATTTCGAGTGTCTTGTAGGCTGTTCTTGGTTCTCTCGGTCGAGAGACGACCTTTGGCTAACCCCAGTCAACCCCTAATAACGTACCCTACCTATACAAACTATGAAAGCGATTACACACGATAACCCCAAGAGTCGTTATGTCAGACGATTCCTTGCCAGCCTGACCTGCGTCGGACTGGGATCATCTGCCCTGATGGCGCAGGATGACGCCAATGAAGCCTCGGAGGAGGTGTTCGAATTGAGCCCCTTCGTGGTCGACGGATCGGAGGATTCCGGCTACGTAACAAACCAGTCTTTGTCAGGTTCGCGGTTCTCCCAGAATCTTAACGACATTCCCGCCAATATTTCGGTCATTACCGCTGAAATGATGGAGGACTTGGGCGCCTACGATGTGCAGGACGCCATGGCTTGGTCGGTCAATTCCGAAGTATCTGGGGTAGGGGAGACGACCAGTTCGGATGCTACCGGCATCACGGACTTGGAGCGACGGAACTTGACCATTAACATTCGCGGCATCCAGTCGACTACGGCGCGGAACTTCTTCAAGTGGTCGATCAATTCCGATGGCTATAACGTCGGCCGTATCGATACTTCGCGCGGACCGAACGCCTTGCTCTTCGGAGCTTCCAGCTTGGCGGGCTTGAATAACATTACCACGAAGCAAGCCATC
The DNA here is from genome assembly GCF_031127875.1 of Pelagicoccus sp. SDUM812005. Classification (GTDB taxonomy): domain Bacteria; phylum Verrucomicrobiota; class Verrucomicrobiia; order Opitutales; family Opitutaceae; genus Pelagicoccus. Next base: position 724,266 of record NZ_JARXIA010000001.1, read on the forward strand.
TTTAAGGAAGTAAACAAGGTCTCTACTTCCTTTTCCTCTACCGGAGGCGGGCGCGCTGCTCTCGACGTCAATAAAGTGTTGATCGATGACAAGCTGGCCCTTCGTTTCAATACCTTCTACCATGATATGGATTCCTGGCGAGATTACGGAAACTCCAAGAAGGACGGTTTCGCGCTGGCCGGTACTTGGAAGGTGAACGATACCTTCACCGTTCGTTTCGAAGGAGAGAAGGGCACTACGGAAAACGTGGCTCCGAAATCCGCGATTCGCGACAACACGAACGGTTGGGACCACAGCACGCTCGAAGTTGCGGTTGCGAATCCCAATACGGCTGCGAACCGACGCGCCGCGAACGCTGCGAACGCTGCGGCGGGCGTAGCTGCAATCGCTGCCAATTATGCACCGATCATCGATATCAACAACTTGGACGCGGGCGCCGTAAGCTGGGCTGGCCAAGTTATATCAAGGGGCGACGGAGCCTTCCTGAAGCCGTTCGTAGATGTGGGACTTACTTCGGGGACGGAATATGTCCCCATGGATCTAACCGAACAGACGACACTGGTGGATGATCCTGCGGATTCTTTTCAATCCGCCCTGCTGCTTCCTGATTGGGACTACGGTAATCTATTGATGGCTGGTTCCGTCGTAGGTGAGCACGAAACGTATTCCGTCTATCTAGAGAAGAAGTTTTCCGATAACTTCTTCGTTGAGGTTGCGTACAACCACCAGGACGAAAACCGCAAGTGGCATTCGCAAGACGGTGGACCGAACCAGATCTATTACGATCTGAGCCCAACTTTGCCGGACGGTTATACGATCGATGGTTCGAGCGATAATCCAAACTTTTTGAAGCCCTATATTACGGCCATGCCTGGGGTGCGCGAGGATTACGTGCAGAGCGACGAGTTCCGTGCGCTCGGAATCTACCGCATGAAGTGGGAATGGTTGGAGCTCGATGTAGGCGGCAACGTTAGCTATCGCTCGTCCCAAAGCGGACAATACCGCCGGGCGCTTACTATTGTCGATGGCGACAATCCTGACCTTTCTGCCTCGGAGAATAAGCCGCGCTTCCGTCACTACCTGTCCGATCCGACCGATGGATTCACCCAGTACCGCGATGGAGAAACCTACACGATCGGCGGTTCGACTCTCGAATACGTCAATGCTGGCACAGGTGGCGGGCAAGCTCACACGCAGGATCAGCTGACTTCTATGATGCTCTTCACCTCCGGCTCTTGGGGCCATGAAGGAAAGCTGAAAACTACGATTGGCATTCGCCGCGACAAGTTCGACGTGGAAGCCTTCAATAACTATATCACGGATCCTGTTACCAAGGAGTACCTTCGTAGTGAATTGAGCGATACGGATGCCGATACGATCGATTCGCCCTCCTATGGCGCCGTCTACCATCTCACTGATTGGCTCTCTGTCTACGGAAACTACAGCAAGTCGTTCGTATTCGGAAACAAGCGTCAGCTTAGCTTCCTAGGTGAAACGGTAGCGCCCCCGATCGGCGAATCCACGGAGTACGGCGTACGTTTCCGCTTTGGACGTAAGCTGTCCGGATCGCTTAATACCTATGATTCGCAGCAGGAGAACAATCCGATCAACGTAAACAATATCGTTAATCAAATCGGTTTCATTCACGACGCCCTCGGTTGGGACGAACTGGGACAGCGTAGTGACACGGCAACTACCGCTTCGGAAGGTTACGAGTTTCGTTTGACGGGTAATCCGACCAAGTCCTGGACCTTGACAGGTAGCGTTTCGTTCCCTGAGCGAATGAATACGAATTCCTATGGTTTCGCCATGGACGAATACCTATCTACGGTACCGGCTACTTGGCTTGAAGCAGCGGGCGTCGATGCCGCGACTGCTGCTGGAATCACATCTCCGGACGACATTGCAAATATCGATACCAGCGAAGGGTCTGGCGTGGACGTGGAGGCTATCGATGCCATCACCACTCGTTGGACGAATATCCTCAATATCATCGAAAATCGTCGCGTAAACGACGGTCTCGGCGCGACGCGCTTGTCTAAGATCAACGGAAACTTCCTTACTCGCTACAGCTTCCGCGAAGGTTCGCTGAAGGGATTGTCCTTGGGCGCTGGCGTCCGCTATAACGGCGAAAGAGTGCTTAACCGTACGGCTGAAGGCGACGAGATCGTATCGGACGACTACCTCACTTATAAGGTATTCGCGAAGTACGGCTTCAAGTGGAAGGACCTCAAGTGGAACGTTAGCCTCAATATTGACAACCCGTTCAACGACTTGAACTTCGAATATAAGACGGTTAATGCCACGACTCTGGACGGTATTACTTATAACATCAGTTCGCCTAGAAGCGCGAAGTTGGGCGTCGGCGTAGACTTCTAGCCTGGGAAGCATCTTGGTTCTTTACCGGCTACCGATGCGCGAAAGCGTATCGGTAGCTTTTTGCTTTGTTTGAGCGGTTCGTTTGCTGGCAGGAACGCCGGTGGATTCCGAGGGAGTTCGCTAGTTACCACACAAAATAGGGGTGTTAAATGACTGGATTATCTGGTAAACTTAAGGCGGTTCAGGCGTCGTACCCTAGATTGGCGATGAACTAGAGCACGGGCGGTCGCAGGCGCGGCTGGTCGGTTCATGCTTAAACTACAACCCTAATAATGAAAACGTATACGTGCTATTCCCATGCTTGTCGGACTTTCCGACTCTCTATGCCTTCCTTTGCTTTGTTTGGCCTCCTTCCTTTTGCCCTAGATGCGCAAGTTGACCAAGCCGAGGGGGAAGATGTATTCGAGCTCAGTCCCTTTGTGGTGGATGGATCGGGCGATTCCGGTTACGTAACCACGCAGTCGCTCTCAGGTTCTCGTTTCTCGCAGAACCTTTCGGATATTCCGGCAAACATTTCTGTGATGACGGCGGAGATGATGGAGGACCTTGGCGCCTTCGACATGCAGGAAGCCATGGATTGGTCGGTGAATTCCACCGCTTCCGACGTAGGAGATAGCACCAGTAGCGACGCGACAGGTATCGCCGACGGTGAGCGACGAAACCTAACGATCGATATCCGAGGGATTCAGTCCACGGCAGCGAGAAATTTCTTCAAGTGGTCGATCAATTCCGACAAGTTCAACGTTGGACGTATCGATACCTCGCGGGGTCCGAACGCCTTGCTGTTCGGCGCCTCGAGCTTGGCTGGGCTTAATAATATAACGACCAAGCAAGCCATTTTCTCCGATCTGAACAAGGTTTCTACTTCTTTCGCTTCGGAAGGCGGCGGTCGCGCGGCCATCGATATCAATCGCGTTTTGCTGGAGGACAAGCTAGCCCTCCGGTTCAACGCGTTCTATCAAGATATCGATACTTGGCGCGACTACGGCAACAGCACTAAGGACGGATTCGCCCTGGCGGGTACTTGGAAGGTTATGGATGGATTCACCGTTCGCTTCGAAGGCGAGAAAGGGTATTCCGAAACCATTTCCCCGAAAACGGCCATTCGCGATAGCACCAACAATTGGGACCACTACACGCTAGCGGCTGCCACGACCGGAACCAACGCCCAGAAAAACGCGGCTAACGCAGCAGCGGGCGTAGCGCTCGAGGGAACCAACGCCGCTCCTTATATCGACGTTAATCGTCCAGATGCAGGGGCCGTAAGCTGGGGTGGAAAGCTGATTTCCGCTGGCAGCAACTCCTTCCTGAAGCCTTTCGTCGACGTGGGCCTGACCTCCGGTACGGTATACGAAGAGGCAAGCCTTACCGAACCCGCTACTTTGGTAACGGACCCGGCGGACAAGTTTCAATCGGCCTTGGTCTTTCCGGACTGGGACTATGGCAACCTGTTGATGGCAGGTTCGGTGGTAGGAGAGCACGAAACCTATTCGCTGTTTCTCGAAAAGAAGTTTTCGGACAAGTTCTTCATGGAGGTTGCTTACAACCACCAGGACGAGGACCGGAAATGGCATTCGCAGGACGGCAACCCTAATATCATCAACTACGACCTCAGCCAGACCTTGCCGGATGGCTATTTGATCGATGGTTCGAACGTGAATCCCAACTTCTTGAAGCCGTTCATCTCCGCCACTCCCGGAGTGAGGCAGGACTACGTGCAGAGCGACGAATACCGCGCTCTCGCGATCTATCGCTTGGCGGGAGATTGGTTCGAGCTCGATATCGGTGGCAACGTGAGCTATCGCGAGTCGCGCAGCGGCCAATACCGTAAGTCGTTGACGATTATAAATGGCAGCAATCCAGACCAGTCGGTAGCGGCCAATCGCCCCCGTTTCCGCCATTACTTGACGGATCCGCTCGACCAGTTCACCCAGTACCGCGATGGCGAGACCTACACGATCGGCGATTCCGTGCTGGAGTTCGTGAACGCCGGCAATGGAGCGGGGCAAGCCCACACCGTGGACGAGCTCACTTCCATGATGCTCTTCACCTCCGGATCTTGGGGTGAAAAGGGCAAGTTGAAGACGACGGTTGGTATTCGCAGGGACAAGTTCAACGTAGACGCTTATAATACATACATCGCGGATCCGGTTACCAAGGAATACTTGCGCAGCGAATTGAGCGACAACGATGCAGACACCATCGACTCGCCATCCTACGGAGCCGTCTACCATTTGACCGATTCCGTTTCTCTTTACGGTAACTATAGCAAGTCCTTCGTTTTCGGAGACAAGCGCCAGCTGAGCTTCCTCGGTGAAACGGTGGCGCCTCCCATTGGCGAATCCACTGAGTTTGGGCTCCGCTTCCGCCTAGGCAGGAAGCTTTCCGGATCGATTGGAACCTACGATTCCTTGCAGGAGAACAATCCGATCAACGTGAACAATATCATCAATCGAGTTGGCCTCATTCACGAGCGACTGGGATTGGGAGAACTGGGCCAACGGAGCGACACTGCGACCACTACCTCCACGGGATACGAAATTTACGTGACTGGCAACCCAACGAAATCCTGGACCTTGACCGCGAATCTGGCGTTCCCTGAGACGTCGAATACCGACTCCTACGGCTTTGCCATGGATGAGTACTTGGCCCAGGAAACCACGCGTTGGTTGGCGCTCGCTGCCGAGGATGCCGATCCTACCACTCCGGATTACGTGCAAGGCGTTATCGATGGCATCAATACGATCATCGCCAATCGCCGCTCTACCGATGGTTTGTCGAACACCCGCGTGCAGAAAATGAACGGTAGCGTATTGACGAAGTATACCTTCCGAGACGGCGCCCTGAAGGGCTTCGCTTTCGGGGGTGGCGTGAAGTATCGCGGAAAGAATAACATCAACCGGACAGCAGAGGGGGATGATATCTTCGTGGACGATTACTACGAGATGACGACCTTCGCTCGGTACGGTTTTCACTGGCAAGATTTGAAGTGGAACGTAAGTCTTAATGTAACGAATCCATTCGATGATCTCAATTTCCGCTATACCACGGTGAATGCTACTACCTTGGATGGCGTGACGTACCGCATTAGCGCTCCGCGCAGCGCCAAGCTCGGTCTCGATGTAGAGTTTTGATTAGAATATAGTATAAGTTTAATTGGAGTGGTCTCCGAGGTGGCAGAAAACCGCTTCGGAGACCTTGTTGTAGAAAATGAAAATAAAGAAAGGGCTGACTGATTAAGTATGTGAACGATTGAGAGTATTTGCACTTTGATTTTTTGTGTGGAATGCGAAGCGCGTGAGTTCGCTCGATTTTGTTTGGGTTAGTAATACGTTTATATGAAAAACTATTTATATGCTATTGGTCTTGGAGTGATTGTTTGTGTGTGTTCGCTCCAAGCGAAGAAAGAGCAGGAGATGGATGCCCTTTGGGGTGAGACTACCGTTAAGCTCAGGGCAGAGAATGCCGAGCGGGGCGAACTCTTCGATGAAGGGAACTATGCGATGTTCATCCACTGGGGGCTCTATTCCCAGTTGGCGAACAAGGTCGACGGGAAGACTTACTACGGAATCGGCGAATGGATAATGGACCCGAAAATGGCCGGTATCCCGGTCGACGAGTACAAGGAACTGGCTGGGACTTTCAATCCGGTCGATTTCGACGCTCGGGCCATCGCTGCCTTGGCTAAGGAAGCCGGGATGAAGTACATCGTGATCACTGCGAAGCATCACGACGGGTTCGCCATGTACGATACGGCGGTGGACGATTTTAATATCGTGGATGCCACGCCCTGGGGGAAGGATCCGATGATGGAGCTCTCGGAGGCTTGTCGCGAGGCGGGCTTGGGGTTCGGCTTCTACTATTCCCATAGTCAGGACTGGACCTTTCCGGGCGGCCGCAAGGGGCCTGAGTTCGACGCGAACGGAAAGCCTGCTTCCTTCGATGACTATTTCTATAAAAAGTGTCTTCCGCAGGTGGAGGAGTTGACCACGCTCTATGGTCCGATCGAACTGATCTGGTTCGATACTCCCGGCGGCATGAAGAAGTCCTATGTGCAGCAGCTGGTTGACGTTGTGCGCAAGAACCAGCCTCGGGCCCTCGTTTCCGGACGTGCGGGCCACGACCTCGGAGACTACCGTACCTTGGGCGATATGGAAGTACCGCACCACAATGTGGAAGGCATGTGGGAAAGCGTGGATACGACCAACGATTCCTGGGCCTATGCCTGGTACGACGAGAACTGGAAGTCGCCCGCTAAGATCTTGAATCGCCTGGTAGCCTGCGTCGGGCGCGGCGGCACATACATGTTGAACGTAGGCCCTGACGCCAAAGGGGTGGTGCCGGAGAGGGCTGCCCGCTCCCTGAGGCGAGCTGGCGAGTGGATTCGTCGCTATCCGCAAGTGGTTTACGGCACTGATTCCTCGCCTTGGGGGCACGCCTTGCCCTGGGGGGACGTTACGGTGAAAGGCAATCGCCTGTTCTTGTCGGTCTTCGATTGGCCGCAAAACGGCAGGCTTTACGTTCCGGGATTGAAAACGGAGATCGAGTCTGCCCGTTTGCTGATGGGGAAAGAGAGCGAAACGCTCGGCTTCAAGCGCAAGAAAGGTTGGACGGTGCTGGACCTGCCGGCTCGCCCTCCCGAAGAATTGGCTTCGGTGATCGAGATCGAGTTAGTGGATACGCCGGAGGTGGATCAAACCTTTGGTATTGATCCGAGCCAAGGTACCGAGATTTTGGCGGAGTTCGCGACGGCGACTGGCGCTAAGATCGTCAAGCATCGCTGGATGGAGAAGTTTGGCGAATGGATCTGCGTCTATCCCGCTCGCCAGTGGACGTCGGAAGGAAAGGTTGTCTGGGAGGTCGAGGTTTTGCGTCCCGGAGACTATAGCGTAAGCCTGAGCTACGCGGGCGAGGGTCGATTGGTTTGGGGCGTGGAAGTCGTAGGCGGCGAGCGTATCCAGAATCAGCAGAACTCATCGCACAACTATCAGGAGTTTCCGATTGGCTGGCTCAATTTTCCGGAAGCGGGTCGGTATCAAGTTGCCGTTTCCTGCCTTGAGGGGAATCTGGATTCGGCGAGCTTGAAGTCCATTCGCATCGCCCCTGCGATGTAGGGCATTCCCGCTGTTGCGAGTGATTTGATGACCTGTACCGAACAAAGCAATACAAGGATAGCTTCCTTGCAGAAGCTGTTCCCTTGGCTGCCGGCTACGCTTGAAGAGCGTTTTCGGGAGGCGTTGCCGCGCAGGAGGGGAGCGGTTGTTGGGTTGCGAAGGGGAATCGTCGTGGCAGCGCTTTGTGCTCAGGGTATTTTGGCGAGTGCCGCGCTTGCGGGGGAGAATTGGCCGCAAGCTGCGGGCCCGAACTTCGGCTGGAAGGTGGCGGGCACGGCGGCTACGGAATGGAGCGTGGTTGAGGATCGAAATATCAAGTGGCGCTCCACCTTGCCGGAAGGTGGTCAGAGTTCGGTAACGGTTTGGGGAGATCGCCTGTTTTTGACGAGTTACAAGCCCTTGGAGTCGGCGGCGGAAGCGGCGAGCAGTACGGATTTGTTGGCCTATTGCCTGGACGCGAAGGACGGGTCGGTTTTGTGGACGGCGGAATTGCCGGGGTCCGTCGCGGTAGGGGTAGCGGGGATCTTTAGCGACGCCAGCGTATTTGCTCCAGTTACGGATGGACGTTACGTGTGGTTCTTCAACCGCAGCGGCTCGATGGCTTGCTACGATTGGGAGGGCAAGCGCGTATGGAATCGTGAATACGTTCCTCGCAATCGTCATACCAACCGGCAAGCGGAGCCGATACTCTTGAACGGCCAGCTGCTGGTGGTCGAAGTGAGAGACAAGGAGGCAGCCCGGAAGCTGCAGCGCCACCAGCCGGTGCCGGAGGACGTGAATGCGCGTTCGGTTTGGACCTACGTGCATGGCTACGATGCGTATTCGGGTGAATTGCTTTGGACCGAATCGACGGGGACGGTGGTGCATAACTGTCCCAGCGTCGGCAGGCTCGCGAACGGAGAATGGGCGGTCCTGCACGCTCGGGGAGGGCCCCACCACGCTTTGGAAACGCCTTACGGCTTGAGCTTGAGCAGCTTATCGCGTGGGCGGGAAGGGGAGCCTTTGTGGTCGACTGAGATCCAGGATGTGAATCCGATGATGGTAAACGTTTGGGATGAGCAGGGCGTTTACGCCTTCGCGGGCGAAGATCATGTTATTTTGGATACGGAGACAGGGAGGCTGCGTTCGCAGCGATCCTTGCGGCGCGAAGTGGATCGATGGCGCTACGATGCGGAGGCAGGCGATTGGGTCTTTCAGGCGGGAGTCGACCTCGAGGGCAAGAAGCCGCGCTTGAACACTTATGCGACCAATATCGTGGTGGGGGATTGGCATTACTTCCTCGCCCACGAGACGAATGCGATTGGTCGCGTGGATCTAAGGAACGAGCGGGTCGAGTATTTGGACCTGCCGTATCAGCTATCGGTGGAAGCGGACGGAAGCCGCCAGCTCATCTGGGATTTGCGGCAGGCTATTCCTTCCGTGCCTCGAAACTCCCGTGGCATCGAATTGCTCTCGGACCAGCGATCGCGGGGAACCGGTTGGGGACACGTTTCGGCCGCCAGTCCGATCCTGGTGGGGCGATACCTGTATTTTCCCATGATGTCGGGAACGGTCTACGTGATCGATACCCAGGCGCCTAACTTTAACGCGAACGCGATTGTCGCGATCAACGACCTAGGGCCAGCCGGCGAGACATGGAGCCTCAGCTCCCTGAGCTACGCGAGTGGCCGCTTGTACGCGCGTACCTTGAAGGAAGTTGTCTGTATAGAATGAATACGTTTATAGAGGAGAAAATGTCATGAAAATGTTTAGCGTTTATAAACGCGTTTCGAAACGCTTAGCCCCTCGGACGTTGGTCCTGGCGTTGGTATCCATCGGGCTCGCTTGCGGTTCTGGCGCGGCAGCGGAAGAGCTGGTCGGACGCCGGCCGAATATCGTTTTGGTGATGACCGATGACCAAGGGATGGGCGACCTATCCTGCATGGGAAACCAGGTCGTCCGCACGCCGCATATCGACCGCTTCTACGAGCAGTCGACGCGCTTTACGGACTTCCACGTGAGCCCGACCTGCGCCCCGACGCGAGCGGCCATGATGAGCGGTCGCGTTCCTTTTAAGAATGGCGTGACCCATACTATCTTCCAGCGCGAGCGCATGGCGTTGGATACGTTTACCTTTCCGCAGGCCTTGCAGTCGGCCGGCTACGCGACCGGGATTTTTGGCAAGTGGCACCTGGGGGACGAGGAGGAGTACCTCCCCGGCGCCCGCGGTTTTGACGAGGTGCTCATCCACGGGGCGGGAGGAATCGGGCAGACCCGCTACGGGGACTTTCCGCCGAACGAAGAGAATCCCTACTTCGACAACATCCTGCTGCACAACGATACCATCGTGGAGACTAAGGGATTTTGCACTGACCTCTTCTTCCAGTCCGGGCTGGCTTGGATCAAGCGGCAGCGCGAAGCGAGCCAGCCTTATTTCGCCTATATTTCCCTCAATGCTCCGCACGGTCCGCTGATCGCTCCGGAGTCCTACAAGAAGCGCTTCCTGGAGCTCGGTTACGACGACGGTACGGCGGGACGCTATGGCATGGTCGAGAACATCGACGACAACTTTGGGCGCCTGATAGGGAAGCTGGAAGCGTGGGGAGCCCTGGAGGATACCTTGGTCATCTTCATGACGGACAATGGAGCCACCCACCTGAAGGGGGAGTTGAATGGAGAGCGGATCACGCACTTCAACGCGAACTTGAGCGGCGGCAAAAACTCGCCTTTCGAGGGCGGGACGCACGTGCCGGCCTTTTGGCGCTGGCAAGGCGTATTGGGGGAAGGCGTCGATATCGATGCCCTGGCTGCCCACATCGACTTGTATCGCACCTTCTGCGAGCTGGCCGGAGCCAAGCTTCCTGCAAAGATGCAGGAGCTGGACGGCCGTTCCTTGCTGCCGCTGCTGGAGGACACCGAGGCGGACTGGCCGGATCGGAAGCTGTTCGTGCATTGCGGCCGCTGGAATCCCGGTGGGATCGAGGATGCGAAGTTTAAGAAGGTTGCGGTGCGGACGGATCGCTGGCGCTTCGTGAACAACCAGATGCTTTTCGACATTTCGAAGGATCCGTCTGAAGAGAACGACGTGTCGGCCCAGTACCCGGAAGTGGTGGCGGAGCTCAGGAGGGCCTACGACCAGTGGTGGGCGTCAGTGGTGCCTATGATGGTGAACGAAGGTTTGCCCAAGGTCTCGCCCGAGGACCAGCCGCTGGCGATTCGATACTACGAGCAACTGAAGACGCGAGGGATACCGGAGTGGGCCCCCGAGGAACTATAACCTGTTAACGAAACGATACCGATAACCTATGAAGACAAGCTTACTACCCTTGCTGGCCTTTTCGGCGAGCGCCTTGAATTGTTTTGCGAATACGACAGCGGAAGAGCCGCCCGACGAGCCAGTGGACGATCGCAGCTTCGAATACCGATTCGACGACAGCTTGCGCCAGACTCCAGATTCCATCGCCCGCCAGGAGAAGTGGTTTCGCGACGCGAAGTTCGGAGCCTTCATCCACTTTGGCGTCTATTCGACCTTGGAAGGTGAATACAAGGGACGCGGTTCGGAGCACCGCTACGGCGAGTGGATACAGATCTCCGGAAAGATTCCTGCGACGGAGTATCGAGAGATCGCCTCCCAGTTCAATCCCTCCGAGTTCGACGCGGAGGAGTGGGCGAAGACCTTCAAGGAATGCGGTATCCGTTATGTGGTGATCACGTCCAAGCACCACGACGGATTCGCTCTCTTCGACTCGGACGTCAGCGACTACAACATCGCCGACTACACGCCTTTTAAGCGCGACCTTATCAAGGAGCTCAGCGAAGCCTGCCATCGCCACGGCCTCAAGTTCGGCGTCTACTATTCGCAGGCCCAGGATTGGGACGAGCCGGATGCGCCGCTCATCATTCCCAGCAAGGAGAAGTTTCGCTGGGACGTGCATCCCGACCTGCCGAAGGACTACGAGCCGGATATGGATGCCTACATCTTCAAGAAGAGCCTGCCTCAGGTCGAGGAGCTGATGAAGAATTACGAGATCGATCTGATCTGGTTCGACACGCCTGCCGGCATGAACATGGAACGGGTGAAGCTCTTCAGCGACATGGTGCGCAAGTACCGGCCGGATTGCTTGATCAACTCGCGCATCATCCACAAGGGAAAGGGCAAGATCGAGGCCCAGTACTTGCCGTACTACGACTACGTTTCGATCGGCGACAAGGAGGTTCCGACCAAGAAGCTCCCGCTCTACGTCGAGTCGCCCGACAGCGTGAGCTCCTCCTTTGGATACAAGACCAAGGGCAAGCACTACTACCACTCGGAGGAGGAGATGCTGCACCGTTTCATAAATACGGTCTGCGCCGGCGGAAACGCCTTGATCAACAATGGGCCGATGGGCAACGGGAAGCTGGACCCGGAGGCCGTGCGCATCTATCGCTCCATGGGCGAATGGTTGGAGGAAAACGGGGAGGCGATCTACGGCTGCGTGCGCAATCCCTTGGCGGATCGCCCGGAGTGGGGCGACCTTTCCGCGAGCAAGGACCGCAAGACGCTCTACTTGCACGTTTTCGATTGGCCCGAGTCCGGCAGCCTCGCGTTGGGCGGGCTCACGGAGTCGGTCAAGTCCGCCTCCTTACTGGCCAACGGCAAGAAGGTGAAGTTCTCCCAGTCGGGCCAGACCCTATCCCTCTCTTTGCCAGGCAAGCCGCTCGACGAGCGGGCCACGGTGGTGAAGGTGACCCTAAAAAAGCCCATCGAAGAGAAAAATTGATCAAATAGAGGGTATTCGCCCGCGTTTCTTTGGTCCATAATGACGGAAACCCAATGTGTATCCCCATGATGTTTAGAAGTATCCCTAGCTCTCTTGCGGTCCTTCTCGCTCTGTTCCTTGGCCTAGCCGAGGCGAGCGCGAACAAGTCTCCGATCGAACAGCGGCCCGATAGCTGCGTACTGATGCCTGTCGACGAGGCCTCGGTTGCCAAAGGCAAACGCCAGTGGAGTTTCGACTTGTCCCATCCAGGCAACTACGTGGTCGAGTTGGTGCTCCCGCTGGAGCAGGCTTACGAGAAGCAGCTGGCGGCGGTTTCGATCGACGGCGTGTCGCTGAAGGGTGGCTTGGAAAAGTCCTATATCATTGAGGACGGCCTGGTTTCGGGCTTCGTGACTCCGGCCAAGATCGAGAAGGCGGGTAGGCATACCCTTACGCTGGATACGGACTTGCAGGTTCGCCAAGTGCGCTTGGTACCGGAGGGCTACGTCAAGAGCCGCATCTACATCGCTTCCGAAAAGTACTACGAGCCCTGGCTCGAGATGCACCAGTCGGCGCCCAAGGTGGCAGCCATGGAGTGGTACAAGAACGCTCGCTTCGGCATGTTCATCCACTGGGGCGCCTACTCGATGGCGGCTGGAAGCTGGAAAGGGGTGAAGATCGAAGATTCGCCCATCTCCGGTCCGAGAGTAGCGGAATGGTTGATGTTTACCTTCAACATTTCCCGCGAGGAGTACCGCGAGTACGCCAAGCGCTTCAATCCCGACTCCTCCTTCGCCGAGAACTTCGCAAGCCTGGCCAAGGAAACCGGCATGCGCTACATGGTCATCACCTCGAAGCATCACGATGGCTTCGCCCTGTTCGATTCAGCGTATTCAGATTTCGATATCGCCGACCATACCGCCTACGACGGAGACCTGATCAAGGAACTCTACGACGCCTGCCGGGCGAAAGGGATCGACTTCGGGGTCTACTATTCCCACGGCAACGATTGGATGGACGGCGGCGACGGAAACTACGCGAACGTCAAGGCCCGCAACGACGTCTACGGCGTCTATACGCGCCCCAACGGGAAGAACCTGTGGGATCCGAGCCCGAATTCCCATGCCGCCTATCTCGAGGAGAAGGCCTACCCGCAAGTGGCCGAGCTCATCAAGCTCCTGCCGGACCTTCGCTTGATCTGGTTCGATGGGGACGGGCTCATCACCGAGGAGCAATCCTTCCGCTTCTACAAGATGGTTTACGACCTGAACCCGAATATCGTGGTGAATCGAAGAATTGGATACAATTTCGGAGATTACGTGGACGCGGGCGATAACAAGACTCCGACCGAGAGCGAGTTGGCGGCGAAGCACTTCGAAACCTGCGGCACCGCAAACCACTCCTGGGGATTCAAGGCGCACGACCATGATTGGCACAGTTCGAACGAGCTGCTGCGCAAGTTTGTCGATATCGTATCCAAGGGCGGAAACTACCTGCTTAATATTGGCCCGGAGGAATCGGGCAAGGTACCGGAGCCCTGCGTGGATGGATTTCGCGAAATGGGCAAATGGGTGAAGACTAATTCCGAGGCGATTTTTGGCACCCGCCGTTGGACGAAGTTCAACGAGAACGTTCAGCCTTCGGTGCGGGGGCGCGGCAAGCAGCCCGTGTCCAATGGCAAGGAATTCTGGTTCAGCGCCAAGGGAGACGCAGTCTACGCCATGAGCCTGGCCGACCCGGGCGACAAGGCCCGTATCCAATCTTTGGGCGCGGAAGCGGGCAAGGTCACGAGCGTCCGTTTGCTGGGTAGCGAGCGCGAGCTGAAGTGGAAGCAGTCGGACAAGGCCTTGGAAGTCGATCTCAGTGGAATTGAGATCGGTCCCAACGGCTATGCGCTCAAAGTCATCCTTAAGTAGTTGTCATGAAAGCCACTTGTTTCGTGCTGCGATTCCTCGTTTCGCTCTGCTTTGCCCAAGGCGCTTTTTCCCTTGAAGATGCAGCCGAGCTGCGGGAAAGGGTGCTGGCTTTAGGGGAGCTAAGGCAAGCGCCCGCCACGATGCCGGCGGAGGGATTCGAGACCTCGGAGGGCATTTCCCCGATCTTTATCGATACCTTGGACTACGAAGGAAAGCCGAGCAAGGTCTTCGCTTGGCTCGGTATTCCGCAAGGACGCTCGGGCAAGGTTCCGGGAATCGTTCTGGTCCACGGCGGCGGCGGTACCGCCTTTCGTGAGTGGGTCAAGAAGTGGAACGATCACGGATTCGCGGCGGTCGCCTTCGCTCACGAAGGCCAGGTCGAGCGGCGCGACGAAAACCGCAAATGGGAAAAGCACGCCTGGGCGGGACCGTGGCGCCGCGGGCACTACAAGGACGTCGACAAGCCCTTGCAGGACCAATGGATGTACCACGCGGTTGCGGATACGGTTCTGGCCAACTCCTTGCTGCGTTCCTTGCCGGAAGTCGATGCGGACCGGATCGGCGTGATGGGCGTTTCCTGGGGCGGCGTCATCACCAGTACGGTGATGGGCATCGACGATCGTTTTGCCTTCGCAATTCCCACCTACGGCTGCGGGATGATGGCCGATGTGGACAACCACTGGGGCCAGGCTTTGGGCGACAATGAATTTTATCGCGAAGTCTGGGATCCGTTGCACTACCTGCCGCGGGCCAAGATGCCGACGCTCTGGTTCTCCTGGCCGAACGACAAGCATTTCCCGCTCGATAGCCAGGCGGCGAGCTACCAGGCCATGGCGGGGCCCTACATGGTGTCCCTGCTGCCGGGTATGAAGCACAGCACCTCCGCGTCTTACAATCCTCCCGACAGCTACGCCTTCGCCAAGAGCGTGGTAAGCTCCGGCAAGCCCTGGTGCATGCAAGTGGGCGAGCAGGTGGAGGGGCAAGATTGGGAAGTGGTCTTCGACTCGTCCAAAGCGCTCGACCGAGCCGTGTTGATTTGGACCAAGGACCGCGGCTACCCGGGGGACCGCCACTGGGAAGAGTCGGCCGCTGAATTGCAGCGACGCGACGGTAAGTGGGTCGTGAGCGCTCGAGTGCCGAAGGGCGCTACGGGATGCTTCGTCAACCTTAACTCCGGCGAGCTCACAGCCAGCTCCAATTTCCGAAACTTAGAAAACTAGAACGACTATGAAGAGAACGGTATTGAAATTTATACTACCTGTCCTGCTGGCCTGCGCGACGGGCCTTGCGATTACGCAAGCGGCCCCGCGGCAGAGCGAGAAACCAAACGTCATCATCGTCATCACCGACGACCAAGGCTACGGCGATCTCGGCTTCACCGGAAACCCTGCCATCAAGACGCCTAACATCGACCGGCTGCGTTCGGAAGGTACCTTGCTCGACAACTTCCACGTCGACCCCACCTGCGCTCCCACTCGTGCCGCGTTGATGACCGGACGTTATTCGAACCGCGTCGGGGTCTGGCACACCGTGCAAGGCCGCAGCATGCTGCGTCGCCGCGAGGTAACCATGCCCGAGATCTTCGGTCAAAATGGGTACGCTACCGGCATGTTCGGCAAGTGGCACCTCGGCGACTGTTATCCCTACCGTCCCGAGGATCGCGGATTCCAGCACACCGTCTACCACCAGGCCGGCGGCGTGGGGCAGGCTCCCGACTACTGGGGCAACGACTACTTCGACGACACCTATGTCGTGAACGGCGAACTCAAGCGCATCGAAGGCTTCTGCACCGATGTCTGGTTCGAAGAGGGAATGAAGTTCATCAAGGAAAACAAGGATAAGCCATTCCTTGCCTACATCGCCCCCAATGCTCCGCACAAGCCCTTGTATTGCCCGACCGAATACAGCGATCCTTACGAAGGCGATCCTCGCGTTTCCCATCCCGAGTTCTACGGCATGGTGACCAATATCGACGACAACATGGCCAAGCTGATGGACATGCTGGAGAAGGAAGGCATCGCGGACAATACCATCCTCGTATTCATGACGGACAACGGAACCGCTGCGGGCCTGGAAGGCGACCGCGGCTACGACGGAAACATGCGCGGCCAAAAGAATTCGGAATACGACGGCGGCCATCGCGTTCCCTTCATCATCCGTTGGCCAAACGGCAAGATCGAAGCTGGCAAGACCATCAAGAACTTGACTGCCCACATCGACGTCCTGCCCACCTTTATCGAGCTTTGCGACTTGGAAGCGCCCGATATCGACTTCGACGGCAGCGACATCAGGGACCTGCTTTACACGGACGGAGAAAACTGGCCGGACCGTTCGTTGATCGTCGAGAGCCAGCGCGTGGTGGACCCGATCAAGTGGCGCAAGAGCGCGGTCATGACCGACAAGTGGCGCTTGGTGAACGGAACGGAGCTGTACAACATTCTAAACGACCCCAAGCAGACGACCGATCTGGCGCCTCAGTATCCAGAGTTGGTCGAACGCCTACGGGCCGAGTACGACGTTTTTTGGAATGACGTTTCCCGCGAGCACGACCTGACCAGTTACATGGTGATCGGGTCGGACCATTCTCCCATCGTTTCGCTTTCCTCGCACGACTGGCTGATCGATATGCTGCCGCCATGGAACCAGGATCACATCAAGAACGGCGACGTCGCGGAAGTTTCGCACTGGGCGATCGAAGTAGAACGGGCTGGTGTATACGAAATTTCACTACGACGCTGGCCGGTCGAAACCGACAAGGCGATCAACGACGGCACCTACGGCAAGGCTTACAATTACCAGCAAGCTCGCCTGCGTATCGGCGATATCGATGAAACGAAGGACATCCCGGAAGGCGCTAAGGAAGTAACGTTCCGGGTGCGGTTGGAGAAGGGCATTACCAAGCTGGCCCCGACTTTTATCAGTCCGGAACTCACCGCGACGCCGTACTATGCCTACGTGACCCATAAGCCGAAGCGCGGTTGGCAAACGCCAGCGGGAATGGGAATCCCAGTTTACGATCCGAGCTACGGTCGCGTGCCGCCTCAAATCAA
This sequence comes from Pelagicoccus sp. SDUM812005, assembly GCF_031127875.1. Taxonomy (GTDB): domain Bacteria; phylum Verrucomicrobiota; class Verrucomicrobiia; order Opitutales; family Opitutaceae; genus Pelagicoccus. The sequence continues at coordinate 741,443 of NZ_JARXIA010000001.1, forward strand.
CAAGAAGAAGCTGAAGGCCATCGAGTAGCCGCTAACTTTTGTAAGTCAGTCAGTATAATGGTCAACTGGCAGCGAAGACCTCAGGTCGGCGCTGCCAGTTTTTTTGTGTCCATCTAAAATTGGCCCTACCACTGAATTCAGCGGTAGTGGAATTTTAGCGACAGGTTATTCTCTCTGTATCTTGGAGGTATGTCTCTGAGCGAAAGGCGATGCCTCACCCCACTTTTTCCACCCCGGTTCCGTCGAACTCGTCGGCAGGGTTGGATGCATCAATAGGTAACCTAGTCCCCCAAAAGTAATATGAATAGAAAAGGCGTTTTGTTGGGCGCTGCGATGACGCTCTGGTGTAGCGTCGGATACGCGGCTCACTTCGGAAGTACAGGTTCGGCTGGCGCGACTCATCCGAGTCCTCTGGCAGACCTTCGGTTGAGTTTTCTCGACCACTGGCAAGAGAAGAACGCGGCCTTCGAGCGGTGGACCTCTTCGGTGAGGACCCGCATGCAGGAATCGAGCAGAACCATTCTGCTTTGGGACGCCTGGCAAGGCGCGTCCGCCCAAAGGCCGACCTTCCGTTGGGGGGCTAACGGCGTAGCGACCGCCGGCTCCGGCGTTCAGGTGGACCGGCGCTACGAGCGCAGCCACGGACGCCGTAGCTTCTTCAGCTTCTTGCGGCGGCTGTTTGGCGATAGCTATCTGCGGAACGAAGCGAACGAAACCTTCTTCGTCGATTTTACGGTAACGGCTCAGGGGCCGCGTACGGAACTGCGTTCGTTCGATTTCAGCGTATCCGCCAACAATCCCGCTGCCCAACGCTTCTGGACCTTGTCGGTCGAATCGGGAGATCTCACGCTGGGGACCGTGGCGCGCGGCGAGGTCGTGGGCGGGGCCGGTTGGGAAAACGTATCCGTCGACCTCAGCCAGCTTGCCGACAAGGATTTGGGCAAGGGCGGTTCGGCTACCTTTCGCCTTTCCTGGTGGGGCGGTACCACTTCGGAAACCGAGGGCGACAGCACCGGTATCGACAAGGTTTCGATAAGCGCGGTCATGCCTGCGGAGGAGCAGGTTATTCTTGGCTTAGGCGAACGAGCGAACTGGCTTCGCGGTTCGTGGGGCTTGAATTGGAAGCCGACGCGTCGACAGAACGGGTTGAGCGAGAGCTTGGTCATCGATGACTTTCTCGAGCAAATCCGCGGGCTGCGCACGATCGACTACATCCAGACTCACCTGAACGAATCTTCCGTCTATTCGCCGGCCCATATGGCTCCGAATCCCTTGCTGGAAAGCTTCTGGGAGGGAGACCTTGATGGAAACGGATTGCCGATCAACCTCGTGGTGCCGCGGGAGGAGATCGGTTTCGACCCGTACCTGAAGCAGCTGGAAGCCGTGCGGGATGCGGGGATGAGAAACCAAGTTTACGTGAACAGCTACAATATGCTGGCCCGCTCTGGCTCGAATCCAGGAGTGTTCCCGGAAATCACGGAGCGTTGGAAGGAATGGTGCGATACCAATCCGGCGGCCCAGGCCTTTATCGACAGCAAGCTTTACCACCGAGGCGTGTGGAACGCGGAGACGGGGCAGTATGAAATCGCATACAACGCAGACGGGACCGAAATGTATCCGGAGCGCAAGTACATGTTTTGCTATGCGGAATTCGTGCTGAGGGCTTATTCCATTCAGTATGGCGAGCTAATCGATGGTTGGCTGTTCGATTCGGGACGTGCGATGTATACCAATGGCGATGTCGCTACCGAAGGGAACGTGGAGGATCAGCGCCTCTACGAAGCCTTCGCCCTTGCTTGTCGCGCGGGGAACGCCAACGCCGCCGTATCCTTCAACAACAGTCCGGAGCGCGATACGGAGGAGCTGAACCCATTCTCCGAAGCGACTCGCTTCGACGACTACATGTTCGGTCACCCGTACAATGGAGGGAAGACGATCGGGCGTCATGACAATGGCCTCTACGATCGCAACTACGCCCATATCCAAAAGATCACCGAGACCAACGGCAACGTGCACTCCGGCATCGATCCGCAAACCTGGACTTGGGACGACAAGGTCGTAGGGCACTTCGATCCGCCCATGAGTACGGCCGCCTGGAACGCCGGCAACAACCCGGGGCTGACCGATGAGGAGTTTCTCCTCTGGAACCGCGAGGCGATGATCGGCGGGGGCGCGATCTCTTGGGGCGCTCCCTTGGTTGCGGACGACAGCACGGCTCCAGGGGCGCTGTTGCTCCGTCCTTGGGCCTTGGCTCAGTTGACCCTGATGGACGATCACCTGCAGGAGGTTCAGTCTCCCGATGAAGTGAACTGGTCGCGAGTCTTCACGGTTCTTCCCGTGGCGAGAGCGGGGCAAGCCTACTATCATGAGCTCGTCGAAGGAGTCGACTTCTGGGATCCGCAAGGGAGCCCGATCGAAAGCCTCTCAGTTGAGGATGCGAAGAACTTCCCAGCGTGGCTCAGTCTTGAAAAATCAACTACAGAAGAAGGCGTCTGGATCTTGAGCGGGATTCCTACTGCTTCCAGCTCGAAGCAGTACTCCTTTACCCTGCGAGCCGAGAACGAACGCTCCGGATCGCGGGAGATCGAACTGCAAGTCGATGCGACTCCCTTGGATTTCGTACCGGGAGCTCCCGGTTTTCCTGTCTGGTCGAGCGATCGGATCACGCTCGAAGATTTGGAAGTGCCCGGCGCGATCGAGACCTTCCTGATCCAAGGCATCGACTTCCATGACTTCGAGGGCGATTCCCTTGTCTTGGAAAAGGTGAGCGGTCCGGACTGGTTGAGTCTGGAGCCGTTCAGCACCGGCATTTGGCGCTTGAGCGGCGTCCCGACTGCGGCCAACTACGGCCGAAACGAGGTCGTGCTCACTGTTAGCGACGGTGTTAACAGCGCCTCTGTGACCTTGGTTGCGTTTGTTGTGCCCGCCTTGAGGGATGTGGATGTATTTGCGTCTCCAAATACCGACTACGGTCTGGACGAAGTTGCGACCTTGGTCTCCGATACGCTTACGGCTTACGATGGGATCGCGACTTTCAAGATTGCGTTCGACGTCGTTCCGCAAGTGGGAACTTCGATCAAGAGCGGCAGCAGCGGCGGTTCTACCTCTGCGACAAGTTGGGGCGTAGGAGCCGATGCGATCTTCAGGGGAAGCGATGGAGAAGCGATCGATGGCGTTGGCAATCTGCGCGTGATCGACTTCCAGGCCAATGGAGGCTCGTTGACGAGCGCCGATGTCTTGGACTTGTCTTTTAAGTCGGTCGAGATCGCCAATGGTCAAAGCGGAGGAAAGGATAATATCGCGGTAAGCGTCGCGGGAGATGTCTACGCGTTGGGATCCTTGGGAACGAATCCGGATGAAATCGATCTCGAGGCGGTGGCCGGAACGGAGCTTGTTTCCGACTTCTCGCTGTTGACCAATTCCTCGGCGACGACCAATAAGTGGTCGGTGAACAGCGTCTCCGTTTCCTTCCGCTAGGGGCCAAGTCGCGAATTCGGATCTTTAAATTGCAAACCTGCCCTCGGATTTTGGGGGCAGGTTTTTTGTATCCAGCGATTACTACTCAAATTGAGGGTAACTTCCGGCTCGGAACTTTGGTAATATGCATGCGAGGGAATTCTCGATCATGAACTCCATCCCCTTGGATGCCCCCTGTTAGATGATCGAAACGAAACCAGCACTTTGCGGGAGCGAGTCCGAACTCGATTTTGTCCTTTCCTTAGGAATTGCGTCTTTTGGAGGTTGCTCTCGCAAGTGCTGCTAACGGGACGGCCTTTTGTAGGAAACGCCCATCCTTGCCTAGCGGCGGCGAAGGAGATTCGCTTTCGCTACTGAAAAGAGGGGTACTTGCCAGAGCGCGTTTCGCGTAGGATGGCTGCTTCACGATTCCGCCGGAATCTTTCCCCGAAACCCCATGCATGTTGGTTGGCGCGCGAGACTAGGTTGCTCGCGAAGCGCAAGCTGGCACGCTCTGGAATTTAGGCAACGGCTGCCTAGATGGCGATGGAAAGACCACGAGAGGATTCCTATTGCTATGATTAAACAAATGATACGGTTGCAGCGTTGTTTGAGGTATGTCGGCGCCTTGGCGTTGGCTTTTTCGTTGATGGGTTCCGCATTCGCGGCCCGAGTTGCGGCGGACTTTTATGTGTCGCCGCAGGGATCGGATGCCTGGTCCGGCACCTTGGCTGAACCATCCGCCGATGGAAAGGACGGTCCTTTCGCCAGCTTGCAGCGAGCGCGCGACGCGGTGAGGGAGTTGAAGCGGAGCAAGCCTACGGATATCGTCGTCTACGTGCGGGGCGGAACCTACCCCCTCGATGAGACGCTTGTGTTTGGCCTGGAGGATTCGGGCCTCGGAGATTCCACCATCAGCTACGCGGCCTATCCGGGCGAGACTCCGGTGATCAGTTCCGGGCGCGAGATAAAGGGCTGGCGCAAGGTGGAGCGGCCGCTGCCGGGCTTGCCGCAGGAGGCCCAGGGGAAGGTTTGGGAAGCGGAGGTATCGGGCAAGTTCCTCACTCTCTACGATGAGGAAGGCCTATTGCCTCGGGCTCGCTCGGAGTCGTTCAAGCCCTTGAAGGAAAGCAACGCTTGGGAACTTCGTTTTCCCAAGGGGGCTTTGAAGGAATGGGACAATATCGAGGACGTGGAAATTTTCGTGCGTCCCACTCGGGACTGGATCGTGAACATGCTGCCGCTCGCTTCGGTGGACGAAAGCGAAGGCGTGGCTCGCGTCGCCGTTCAGGCTACCTATGGGATGACCAGGCATGGGGCTTGGGTGGAGAATGTGTTGGAGGCCCTGGATCAACCGGGAGAATGGGTCCTGAATTCCAAGTTGGGCAAGGTCTACCTCTGGCCGCGCGGCGATTCGCCGGTGGTGGCGCCGCAGTTGTTGGAGTTGATCCGCGTAGAGGGAAAAATCGACAAGGAGGGGCCGACGGATGTTCCGGTTCGCAACCTTCGCTTCAGCGGTCTCACTTTCAAGCATGGCGAACGTTACACGCTCACGAATGAGGACGCGGGCCTACAGCACGACTGGGATATGCTGGACAAGGACAACGCCGTCCTGCGGCTGCGTGGCGCGGAGAATTGCGTCATCGAGCGCTGCCATTTCCTCCACAGCGGGAGTGGAGCGATCCGCGTCGACCTGCACGGGATCGGAAACCAAATTTCCAACAACCGCATCGAGTACATGGGCGGAGGCGGTATCTTGCTTTGTGGATACGGTCCGGGAACCAAGGACGTGAACAAGGGGAATCTCGTCTACAATAACTACATCCACCATGTGGGTGAAATCTACTGGCAGTCTCCGGGGATCTTTCTCTGGCAGAGCGGGGAAAATCGTGTCGCCAATAACCTGATACACGATACGAACTATATTGGCCTAATTGTCTCGGGTTGCGTGATTCGCTTCTTCGATATGCCGGAAAAGCGGGAGCAGGTACGGGCTATTCGCAAGCATGAAGTCGGGAAGCTGCCGAAGGATTTCGAGTTCGCTGATGTGGAGCGCTTCCTGCACAGCCGCAACAACATCATCGAGTACAACGAAATCCACCACGTCATGAAGGAGCTCGGGGATGGCAACGGCATTTATATTCGCGGCGCCGGATCGGGCAATGTGATTCGCCGCAACTACGTTCACCACCTCGTGGCCGCCACCAACAAACAGAGTGGCATCCGTACCGACGGGGGGCAGATGGATACGCTCATCGCTGAAAACATCCTGTACAAATGCAAGTCGCAGGGGATGACCTTGAAGCTCAACAACCGCTTCGAGAACAATATCATCGCCGACGTGATTGCTCCGCGCGGGATCTACATGAAGATCGTGGAAGGTCCTTCCACTGGAGCCAGCAACCTTCGCAACATTTTCTATTCGACCTTGGATGACTGCAACTTCCTGACCGAGCCAGGGGACGGAGGAGGCCGACTCGACGGTGAAGACAGCCGCGGTCGGGTGAACGCCCGTTTCGCGGATATGGATTCCGATTTCAATATTTTCTACTGCAAGGCGGACCCGAGCATCGCAGAGAAGACGCTTGCCAAGCTGCAAAGCGACGGCGTGGACGCGAATAGCCGCGTGGCGGATCCCTTGTTTAGAGACTTGGAAAACGAGGACTTCCGATTCCGCCCGAATTCTCCTGCTTTGAAGATGGGCATCGTCGAAATCGACGTGTCGGAAATCGGCTTGAGGACTGAGGGTGCGGACGCTTACACGCTGTTGGACTAGAATCCCGCTCCCAGCAGTTTGCTTCTGCTGCGATCCTGTATCGAAAATCAAGATACGAACTATTTCCTGTTTTATGAAGATGCCTGTTTTATGTTTGCTGCTTCTCGGAGCGCTTGGATTCGCTTTTCCGCTCACTGCTGCTCCTGCGCAGGCGGATTTCTATGTCGCGACGGACGGCTCGGATCGGTGGTCGGGGCGTTTGGCTTCGCCGAATGCCGATAGGAGCGATGGTCCCTTCGCGAGCTTGTCACGAGCCCGCGACGCGGTGCGCGAACTCAAGAAGGCGAAGGGCGGCGATATCCTGGTATCGATCCGCGGCGGAGAATATCGCTTGGACGAAACGGTGGTTTTCGGTCTGCAGGATTCCGGTCGCGGGGCCGCAACGGTTACCTACGCAGCCTATTCCGGCGAGACTCCAGTCTTTCGTTCTTCCGTCGAGGTGAAAGGCTGGAAGCTTTTGCAGGAATACCCGTCGGCTTTGCCGGCGAGGGCTCGAGGCAAGGTACGGGTTGCGGAGGTAGATGAGAAATTCCTTACCCTCTACGACGGGGAAGGGCGTTTGCCGCGCGCTCGTTCGGCCTCCTTCGCGGCGCAGGTTCCGGAATCGGAGGAGGAGCAAGCCGCCTTCAAGCTAACCAAGAACAAGCTCTACTATCCGAAAGGCGCCCTCAAGGATTGGCCGAATCTGGAGGATGTGGAGCTCTTCATTCGTCCGCAGCACGCTTGGATCTTCAACATTCTTCCCTTGGCGTCCGTGGACGAGGCGGCAGGCGTGGCCTATACTAAAATTCCGGGAAGCTACACCCTGCGCCCGCAGATCATACAGCTGGTAGAGTCGAAGCTGGCTTGGGTGGAGAATGCGCTCGAGGAACTGGATGAGCCGGGCGAGTGGGTTTTGAATACGCAGGAAGGAAAGCTCTATTTGTGGCCTCGATCCGATACGCCGGTCTACCGTCCGCAATTGCGGGAGCTGATTCGGGTGGAAGGCTCTATCGACCGTAAGGGGCCTGTGGATACTCCTGTGAGAAACCTCGTTTTTCGTGGGCTACACTTTAAGCACGGAGACCGCTACACCTTGAAGGAGGACGATGCGGGCTTGCAGCACGATTGGGAGATGCTGGATGTCGACAATGCTTTGATGCGCTTTCGAGGGGCGGAGAATTGCGTTGTGGACAAGTGCAGCTTTAGCGATAGCGGCGGCGGAGCGATTCGTCTGGATCTGTATGGACGCGGGAATCGATTCCAGGGGAACCAAATCGAAAAAATTGGAGGAACCGGGATCTTGCTGTGCGGATATGGTCCGGGCACGAAAGACGTGAACGGTAGGAACGAGGTATCTAACAACCGGATACGAAAGTTTGGGGAGATCTATCGTCACTCTCCTGGGATCATGCTGTGGCAAAGCGGCGAGAATCGAGTGGTCAATAACTTGATACACGACGCCCCGTACTGCGGGATCATCGTATCCGGATTCTTGTCGCACTTCTTCGGGCGTCCCGACGGCCGGGAATTGGTACGAACCATCCGTTGGCATGAAATGGGAGAGTTGAAAACGATGGAAAGCTGGGAGGAGGCCGTGCCTTTTCTGCACTCCCACGACAACCGGATCGAGTACAACGAGATCCATCACGTCATGAGCGACATGGGGGACGGCAACGGAATCTATGTTCGCGGGGCCGGTCCGGGAAACGTGATCCGTCGCAACTACATCCACCACCTTCTCGGTCCCACCCGCATGCAGGCTGCGATCCGGACGGATGGTGGACAGCGGGATACGCTGATTGCGGAAAACGTGATCTACAAGTGCACCGCCAAGGGCATCGTCCTGAAGCTGAACAATCGCGTGGAGAACAACCTGGTGATGGACTTAGTGCCGGCCGAGTTCCGCGGAGAGTCGATTCCGCCGTCCTACTTGGTTTTGCGGGAGTCTCCCTTGGAAGGGGCCAGGATCGAGCGCAACCTGTTTCTAACGTCGGGAGGGAGCGCCGTTTTTTATGACGAAACGAAGGAACGGCGCTTTCCGGTCATGGCGCTCGCTAAGGATGCGGATACCGATTTCAACGTATTTTGGGCTGCGGAAGATCCGAGCTTGAGCGAGTCGCACCTCGCCACCTCGCAATCGCAAGGCGTCGATGCCCACAGTCTGGCGGCTGATCCGCTCCTGGTGGCCCCGGAGAAGGGCGATTTTCGCCTTACGCTCGCATCGCCCGCGAGGAGCCTGGGCGTGCTGTCGCTGGACGTTTCCGAAATGGGAGTAAAGGCTGATGGTCCGGCACCTTCAGCGGAGAAGTGAAGACGCGTCCCGGTTCGGAGCTAGGTAAAACGCACCCCTGAAAAGTACGGTAGTTCGGCGCCGTCGATTGCTCTATGATGCTGGGTGTCTGAAGGCTCTCTGGGAGCCGCCCGCCCCGAAACCCCATGTTCGATACTTTCCCCGTAAGTGTTTTTTCGCGCCTGCCTAGTGGTCCCGTTCGCAGGACCAGTGAGGTGAGGGCGTTCGCTTTGTCGCTGCGGCTTTGGAAAAGTGTATCAAATATTTGGGCACCGATAGCGGCGAATCAAATTTGAAAATCTTAAATGATATGAGTGATCGTATGTTTCGCTACCCCACCTTTATTGGCGCTATTATCTTGTCGGTTGCCTCCGCATTTTTAGGCGCCGCTTTCTCTTCAGCAAAGGAAAGCGTCCTGCATCCCTATTGGGCGCCGCGGACCTGGGAGTTGAGGGCGGATGACATTACGACCATTATGGGGTTTCGGGCTGAGCTTTCCGGAAACCTGGAGGTTGAAGAGCGCCCCACGCCGACCGTGGTCAACAATGCCTTCATTCGTGGCTTCAAGACCGAGAAGGACGTCATGACCTGGGAAGTGTACGCGCCCGCTGCGGCTCGTTACTCGGTCGCCTTGCTCTACACGGGAAACAAGCAATTGCTTTCCGAAACCACGGTGGAAGTGTCCTCGGGGAAAACGAGAATCGTGGAGCGGGCGATCGTGCCGAATTGGGATACGCGTCCCGCGGTGGTGCGGCACGCGGTGGCGCAGACCTTGTTGCTGAAGAAGGGGATTAATGAAATCAGTTTCCGGCTGGTGGATTTCGAGGGCACTCCCGCGGAACGAGAGGCCTTGGAGAGCATCCCCAACGCTCGCGGCAATCCGACCCCGTTTGCCTTTTGGTCGATCGAGTTGGCCCGTCCCGAAGCATTGGCCGCCCTCAAGGCGCGGGCCGAGGCGCAGCGGGCGGATGTGCAATGGATGGTCGATGGCAAGTATGGGCTGTTCGTGCATTTCTCGTCGGGCTCGCGACCGTTCAACGGTGGCCCTCGTCTCGGCGATCAGTACCAGAAGTTGGTCGATGCTTTCGATGTGGATGCCTTCGTAGAAAAGGTGGTTGAGATCGGCGCGTCGTGGGTGTGCTTCACCTGCGCTCATGGGACTCAGCATTGGCCGGGACCGAGCAAGACGATCGACAGCATCAAGCCCGGCTTCACCTGCGAGCGCGATCTGATTCGCGAGCTGATCGATGGCTTGGGCAAGCATGGAATCCGCTTGATGCTCTATTACAATCCGAATAGCGGCATGGAGGATTTGTATGGGAATACGTATGGGAGCGGCGCGGAACCGGATCCGAGCGGTTATTTCGAGTTTTTGGAGAATCATTTTCGCGAGGTGAGCCTGCGCTATGGCGAGGATCTGGCCACCGCGGCTGGCTATATCGACGACTGCGGTTGGAAGGTATACCAGCTCGATCCGCCTTGGGAAAAGCTCGCCAACGCAATCAAAGCCGGCAACCCGCAGGCGCCCGTTGGCTTCAGTCAGAATATCTTTCCGAACCTCACGCCCTTTAGCGATATGGTGGTTTCCGATGGTTCCGGTCGAGTGCCGGAGATCCAGCCGGAATTCCTGTTCGAAGAAGGCGGGCAATTGGAAGGACAACACCGGGCGGCTTGGTTCTACATGGATGGATGGTCTAGCCGGACTGGAGAGGGGAAGTGGACGCAAGAGCCGAAGTTTTCTGCGGAGCAGTATGTCGAAATATTCAAGGCCGCGGATGCGGCGAATATGCCGATCACCATCAACCTGGCCATGACTCCGGACGTAAAGGCCGGGCAGCCTTTCTTCAATCCCGAGTGTATCGAAATTATGAAACAAGTGCGTAAGGCCGTGAAGGGCTACTAGCGCGCTTCTTGTGTGTTCACTTCATTAATATGAGATCCATCAAAGATCCAAGATATATGTCTCTTCCCGCGGTCGCGTTGGCTCGATGTAGGGCTGGCGCTCGCGCCGCGCCGCATTGGAGGAGCGCGGGAAGATGCATTCTAGGGAGTCGCGGCGTGCCGCAAGCGGCAGCCCTACCATTCGGCCCTTTGTTTTAGACTACCATCACTTCCTGCTGCGACTTTTGTTACCCCGATATCATATAAAATGAACCCCACTATGTTGCTATTGATCCGATCGCTTTCCAGCCTTTTAGCGGTCGCCGCTACGGTGCTGGCTGCGAACGCCCAGTCTACGACGAAGCTCTGGTACGACGAGCCTGCGGAGTATTTCGAGGAAAGCCTGGTGCTGGGAAATGGTAAAATGGGGGCCTCGGTCTTTGGGGGCGTTGAATCGGATCAGATCTATTTGAACGATGCCACGCTTTGGTCGGGGGAGCCGGTCGATCCTTACATGAGTCCGGAGGCATACGAAGCCATCCCAGAAATTCGGGAGGCGCTGGCGAACGAGAATTACGAATTGGGAGATAAGCTGAATAAAAAGCTTCAGGGCAAGTTCACCGAGTCCTTCGCTCCGCTGGGGACTCTGTATTTGAATTTCGAGCACGAGGGAAAAGCCGAAAACTACTATCGCGAATTGGATATTAGCCGAGCGATCTCGAAGGTGAGCTACGAGGTGGATGGAGTGAACTTCTCACGCGAGTACCTGATCTCGCATCCCGACCAGATCATGGTGGTGAAGCTCGCTGCCGATCAGGAGGAGTCCTTGAATTTTAGCGTGAGTTTCGAGAGCTTGTTGAAGTACGAAACGAAGGTGGAAGCTTCGGTCCTGAAGGTGGACGGTTACGCGCCGTACTACGTTGCCCACAATATTCAAAAGTACGTGGAGGATCCGGTGCGTTTCGACAAGGACCGGGGAACGCGTTTTTCGTCCTACCTAAAAATTGTCAACAAGGGCGGCGAAGTGACTTTCACGGACGACTCCTTGGTGGTGAGCGGCGCCAGCGAGGCTACAGTCTACCTGTCGATCGCGACCAGCTTCAATGGATTCGACAAGGATCCAGCCAAGGACGGTCTGGACAATAAGGCGCTGGCGACTGCGCAACTGAATAAGTCGTCTCGGAAAACTTTCGATGAGATCCGAAGCGCCCACCTCGATGATTACCAGTCATATTTCAGTCGGGTGGAGCTGGATTTAGGGGAGACTCGAGCTCCTGACTTGAGCACCGACGAACGGCTGAAGCGCTATTTTCACGGCGCTGAAGACAAGAATCTAGAAGTATTGTATTTTCAATACGGTCGCTACTTGCTGATTGCCAGTTCCCGTACCAAGGGCGTTCCCTCCACCTTACAGGGCATTTGGAATCCCTACCTGCAGCCTCCCTGGTGCAGCAACTACACCATGAATATCAATGTAGAGGAAAACTACTGGATGGCCGAAACGGCTAACCTTTCCGAGTTCCACATGCCTCTTCTAAGCTACATTGAAAACCTCTCCAAGACCGGTGCGGTAACGGCGAAGACTTTTTACGGGGTCGATCAAGGTTGGGCGGCCTGCCATACTTCGGATATTTGGGCGATGAGCAATCCGGTGGGCGATTTTGGTCGCGGTAGTCCGCGCTGGGCGAATTGGAATATGAGCGGGACTTGGTTGGTGACGCACCTCTGGGAGCACTACCAGTTCACGCAAGACAAGGATTTCCTAAGGAACGAAGCCTACCCGCTCATGAAAGGCTCAGCTGAGTTTTGCCTGGAATGGATGATCGAAGACGAGAAAGGGCGACTCATCACCTCGCCCTCGACGTCACCAGAAAATGCATACATCACCCCCGAAGGCTACAAAGGAGATACCCTGTACGGGGCTACGGGCGATTTGGCGATGATTCGCGAGAGCTTCCTGCAATTGATCGAGGCATGCAGGATTTTGGATATCGACGCTGCCTTCAGGGCGGAATTGGAAGCGGCCCTAGAAAAGCTGCACCCCTACCAAATTGGCAAGAAGGGGAATTTGCAGGAGTGGTACCATGATTGGGAGGATGCGGACCCGCAGCACCGTCACCAAACGCACTTGTTCGGCTTGCATCCTGGCGGCCACATAACTCCCGAGGCTACGCCTGACCTAGCGGCAGCAAGCCGTAGGACGCTCGAAATCAAAGGCGATGAATCGACCGGTTGGTCGAAGGGCTGGCGCATCAATCTCTGGGCTCGGCTGCAAGACGGAAACCATGCCTACAAGATGTACCGTACTTTGTTGCACTACGTGGAGCCGTCTGGCCTGTATACGAACTACAGCAAGGGAGGCGGGACGTATCCAAATCTGTTGGACGCGCATCCGCCGTTTCAGATCGATGGCAACTTCGGGGGAGCCGCCGGCGTCGTCGAAATGCTGATGCAGTCGCACCAAGGGAACATCCAGTTGCTGCCGGCCTTGCCGGATGCCTGGCCGGAAGGATCGATCAAGGGATTACGGGCCCGCGGCGGTTACGAGGTGTCGTTCGAGTGGTCCGGAGGAACGCTTACGAGCGTAGAGATTTGGGCTAAAAATGCGGGGGACGTAACTTTACTCAGTGGCGGAAAGGAACGTATCGTGAAATTGGATGCAGGCGAGCGTAGAACGCTGAAATGGTAGGCTGCCTTCGGCGAAGCGAGTAGACCGGAAAACAGAACAATTAGGAAGTAAGGAATTATGAATACGAGGAGAAAACGGTTTGGTTGCCGAGGATGCCTTTGGGGCATGATCGCTCTGATCTCTGTGGTTAGCGTCCAGGCCATGGAAATTTATGTTTCCCCGGAGGGGGGAACGGAAGCTGACGGCAGCGAAGCCCGTCCCTTCGGATTGATTTCTGAAGCGGTGGAAGCGAGCCGGCAACTGCGTGGAAAGGGCTACGAGGAGCCGATTACTATCTATCTGCGCGAGGGGCGGCACCCTGTGAGCGAAACGCTTGTGTTGGGGATGAAGGATGGAAACCCTTCGCAAGCGAGGCAAGTCACGCTCGGCGGCTATGGAGCGGGGGTGGTTGCTGAACCAGCCTATTTGACCTTTGCAGCCTTTCCCGGAGAAAAGCCAGTCGTAAGCGGTGGCCGGCCGGTGGAAGGATGGAGGCTGATGCGGAAAGCTCCGGCGGAATTGCCTGACAAAGCGCGTGGCAAGGTTTGGGTAGCGGATATGCCGGAAGACATGGAGCGGTTTTATACGCTCTACGATGCGAAAGGGCGCTTGAAGCGGGCTCGGGACGAGGGCTTTGCCTATACCAAGCAGGGCGACAAGAGAACGCTGCACTTTCCGAAGGGAGCCTTGAAGGATTGGGATAATATAGAGGACGTGGAAATTCAGGCCCGGCCTGGCCGGGCTTGGACCATCAACATGCTGCCGCTTGCCACGGTCGACGAAGCCAATGGCGTGGCCACCACCGGCGCGTCCGCGACTTACGGTATGGGGCCGCTTCCCGGTTATTTGCATAAGGACGACGAGTCGGTCGTTTGGGTAGAGAACGTTTTAGAAGCCCTCGATGAACCGGGTGAATGGGTTGTGAATAGCAAGACCCGAAAGATCTACCTTTGGCCTTCCGATCCCGCTCCTGATGGATCCCCGCGTGGTATTTTGGCTCCGGTTACGACCGAGCTGATTCGCGTGGAAGGCGAGATCGATTACGAAGGTCCAACGGATAAGCCTGTCCGCGGAATCGCTTTCGAAGGTCTAACTTTTTCGCACGCGGATCGTTGGGCATGGAAGAGCGACGAAGGTCGAGTCGGCTGGGGGTTGCAGCACGACTGGGATATGTTCGATCGCCCGACTGCCTTGCTGCGATTCCGAGGAGCGGAGGAGTGTATCGTTACCGGCTGCCGTTTCGTCAATTCTGGCGGTTCTGGCCTGCGTATGGACTTGCATGCCCAGCGGAACCGCGTCGCCGATTCCGAGTTTGCCCACCTGGGCGAGGCAGGCATTCTTCTAGCGGGCTATGGCCCGGGAACCAAGGATGCGAACCGTCACAATGATGTAGTGAACAACTACATACACCACTTCAGCGAGATCACTTGGCATTCGCCAGGGATTTGGGCTTGGCAGAGCGGGCATAACAAGATCGTGCACAACGAGCTGCATCATAGCGGTTACTCGGCGGTTCTGATTACCTGTCGCATCAATCCCTATCGAGTCGGCAGCCTGGATGGCGAAGGAGCCCGTACCGTGCGCAGCAATGAGATCGAGCCAGGCAGCTCCGGAGAGAGGACCTACGCGAATTGGCAGAATCGCGAAAAGTACTACCACGCGCGGCACAACCTTTTGGAATACAACCGGATCAGCGATACGGTTCAGTTGCTGTCGGACGGTAATGGCATTTACGTGTCAGGAGCGGGAACCGGCAACATCGTTCGCTACAACTACCTGCACGATAGCTTGTCCCACACCTTGCCCGCACCGATTCGTTGCGATGACGACCAGCATGATACGCTGATTTTTGGTAACGTCATTTATAACAACTACGGACGGGCTGCAGGCATCGCGTCCAAGGGAGTGAACGATATCATCAACAATTTCATCGTAGCTCCCGCGGCGGTGCCGACTTGGGGATACCTCAGTTTCGAATGGGTTCCCGTGACGGGATCGAAAGTGCGCAATAACATTATCGTTTCCCATCCGGACGGCGGGCGTCCTCAGTTCGCGCGGCCGAGGGATATGAAGAACCCAAGCCCGAACAGCCCGACTCTCGAGGAAACGATCAACGATGCGAATCTGTACTTCAACCCAGCGGATCCTCGCTGGGTCGAGGACTATCTTGAGATGATGCGGGCGAACGGAGACGAAGAAGCAAGTCTCTTTGGCGATCCACTTTTCGTCGATCCGGAGAGCGGAGACTTCAGTTTCAAGGAGGGCAGCCCCGCGCTCGAACTCGGCATCGAACCGCTCGATGCGAACAAGATGGGAAGGATTAAATTATAGACTTATAAAGACATGAACATTCTAAACAAAATTACTAGGCTATGCGGCTTAGCCGGTTTGACCGCTTTTGCCCTGTCTGCGTCGACTCTTAGCGGTGCTCCGAGCGCTGCTCCGGACGCGTCGCTTCTCGTAAGCGATGGAAGTGTTTTCACTCCTCAGGATATCTTTCCCAAGTTCACTTGGGATACGACTCCGGTGTATTACATGTTTGGTGACAAGGAACGAGTCCTAACACCGGAGGAGATTGAATTTATCGCGGAACGGACCGACTTTTTGTGTATCGAGAAGTCGCACGGATTAGGTGAACTCGGCGCAGCGGAGCTGGGAGCCAAGCACGATGCGGCTGCTTTCAAGGCCGCGAATCCGGATATGACGGTTTTGTTTTATTTTAACTCCACTTATGCTTGGCCTTATACCTCGTACAATAAGGACTTCACGCGGGAGCGGATCGATTCCAATGCGAAGTTGAAGTCCTTTCTGCTGGAGGACCCAAAGACAGGGGAGTTGGGCCGGCAGCATGGGAGTGTCTACATGTTCGACATCTTGAACCCGGAGTTTCGGGAGTGGTGGGTAGAGACGGTGGCTCGAGGTGTGGAAGACTCGGGCACCGACGGCGTGTTCATCGACCAAATGCATGGCAACGTACGCTTGCGTCGAGACAAGGCAGAGGAGATCGCTCGCCACATGGGGGACATGATGGCGGAACTGAAAGCTCGGATTGGTCCTGATAAGATCCTCTTGGGCAACAATGCGAACAACAAGGACGCCCGTTTCGTCTATCCGGTTTGCGATGCGCTGATGTTCGAGAACTACGCGGACGTACGCTCTTCGAAGGAAAACCTTCTCGTCGAATGGGGCGATATGCTGCGTAACGCCCAGGAGGGGAAGGTTACGGTCTTTCGCCTCGGGGTGGAGGGGCACGGTCGCGGTTTTCTGAGAACCATTTCGCGAGAGAAAAAGCATGAGATCATGCCAGCCCTTTCGCAGGATAAGTTGGAGTTTGCCTTAGCCTGTTACCTCATTGGGGCGCAACCGTATTCGTATTTCATGTACAGCTGGGGGTGGACCTTGGATGACGGGGCTTTGGTGGATTATCCGGAATTGAGAAAGCCGCTGGGACCACCGCAGGGGCCGTATCGTCGGACTAATCCCGATGGTTGGGAATTCACGCGTGAATTCGAACATGCCAGCGTTTGGGTGAATACGGAAACTAGAAAGGCTAAGATAACATGGCGTTAAGAATGAGAGAGGCAGCCCTGGCGATACTGGGCTTCTGTGGCATCGTTGGCATCCAGCAAGTCAAGGGCGAGGAGAGCACGCCGCAAAAACCGAACATTGTCCTCATCATCACCGATGACCAAGGCTACGGCGATCTCGCGTCCCGAGGGAACCCCTACGTTCAGACGCCTTATCTGGACAAGCTGCATGAGGAATCCGTTCGTTTTTCGAACTACCACGTCTCAACGACCTGCGCTCCGAGTCGTGGAGCCTTGATGACGGGGCGGCACCCGAACCGTATCAACGTTTATCATACGATCACGGGGCGTTCCATGGTTTACGCGGACGAGAAGATGTTGCCCCAAGTATTGGCGGAAAATGGATACGTCAACGGGATGTTCGGGAAGTGGCATCTGGGGGATAACTATCCGTTTCGCCCGGAGGATCGCGGATTTCACGAAGTCGTTCGCCACGGAGGCGGGGGCATGTATCAAGGCCCCGACTATTGGGGAAACGATTATTTCGACGATACGCTTTGGCACAACGGAGAACCGGAGGCTTACGAAGGGTATTGCACGGACGTGTTCTTCGAGGAGGCAATGCGCTTTATCGAGGATAACGCCCGTTCGACAGGCTCAGGGCAGGAGAGTCGCCCGTTTTTCGCCTACATCTCGACCAATGCGCCGCATGCTCCGCTCAACCTGCCCGAGAAATATTTCAATCTGTACAAGGACCACCCGGAGTTGCCGGAAACGGCGGAACGGTTTTATGGGATGATCACCAACATCGACGACAACGTGAAGCGCCTGGACAAGAAGCTTGCGGAACTCGGTTTGCGGGAGAACACGATTTTCATCTTCACCACCGATAACGGTTCCGCTTGGGGACGTCGCGTTTACGACGGAGGCCTGAGGGAGGGAAAGGGCAGCGTTTACGAGGGAGGTCATCGGGTACCGTTTTTCGTGCGTTGGCCTGAGGGGAATTTGCTTGGAGGTCGGGACGACGAGAGGCTGGTGTCGCACTACGATCTGCTTCCGACCTTTGTCGATTTGCTGGACCTGGACTTTACGCCGACGAAACCGCTGGACGGGATCAGCTTTGCGTCCTTGTTGCGGGATCGGAACGCAAGCTGGCCGAACCGTATTCTAATGGTCGATACGCAACGACTGCAGAATCTGGTGAAATACAAGAATTACGCGGTTATGGACGAGCGCTGGCGTTTGGTGAACGGCAAGGAGCTCTACGATGTGACGCAGGACCTGGCTCAGAAGGAGAACGTGATCGAACGTTATCCGGAGGTAGTCGGGCGTTTGGCTCAGGGCTACGAGCGAATCTGGCAGTCGTTTTTGGACGAAGGAGCGGACGAACGCTTCGCTTACATCAAGGTAGGCACCGCTTACGAGAATCCGAGTCGTATCAACGCCCATGATATGCTCACCGGCAAGCACGGCGGAGCCTGGCACCAGCACGGGCCGGTTGTGGCCTCGCAGGTGACGGGACGCTGGAAGATCGAGTTTGTCGAGGACGGACGGTATCGGGTTTCGCTGCGGCGCTTTCCGCGGGAAAGCGGACTTGCGATCAATGCAACTTTTCCCGCTCAGGCGAAACGGGTCGAGCTGGAGCGCGTTATGCCAGCCAGCGTAAAGGACGACTTTGTAGAGGCCTATTTGTATGTAGCTGGCTTGAGTGGAACCAAGAAGATCGAGCCCGGGCAGGAGGAGGTTAGCTACACAGGATTCGTGCCTGCCGGAAAATACGATATGGAGGCCCAGCTGATCGATGCGGACGGGCGCGTTTACCCATCCTATTATGTTTACATCGAAAAGCTGTAGATTTCGAAAACCTTACGAACATGAGAAATATATATAAAATTCCTACGCTTCTAGCTCTTACTTTTCTTGGTCCTCTCTTCGCTGAAGAAGAGAAGGCAGTTGATTACGTGGCGGGAGAAGGAAACGAAGTGGATTTTGGCAAGACGTCCATGTCTGCCTATACCCCTGAGATTCGTGAAAACATGAAGCAGCTCTACGAGGACAAGATCGGCATGTTCGTGCATTTCGGTCCGTATGCCCAGCTCGGAGGTGAGTGGCAGGGCAAGCGGCTTGCTGCGGAATGGATCATGAAGGTTGGGCAGATTCCCGTGAAGGAGTACGAAGAGCATGCGGCGCGGCGTTTCCAGCCGGAGAAGTTCGACGCCAGCGAGTGGGTCGACATCGCGGAAGCGGCGGGAATGAAGTTCATCGTCGTAACGGCCAAGCACCATGACGGCTTCGCCATGTACGATTCCGAGCATCCTTACGATCTCGTCGATTTCGCGGGCTTCGGTCGCGATATCATGAAGGAGCTAGCCGAAGAGTGCTCCGAACGCGACATGAACCTTGGCTTCTATTATTCGCAAAGCTTCGATTGGCATGAAGAAGGCGGTGTGGGCAACGATTGGGATTTTGGGGAGGTGTTGAAGCCGCAGCCCAAGTTCGACGCCTATTTCAATGGCAAGGTGGTTCCGCAAGTTAAGGAGCTGACTCAGAACTATGGCGACATTTTCATGATTTGGTTCGACACGCCTGCCCAGTTGAGCGACGAGCAGTGTCAGTTGCTCATGGATACGGTGGCGGCGAACCAGCCGGGCGCCCTCGTGAACTCGCGCCTGGGCAATGGCTACGGCCACTTCGATGTTTCCATCGACAACGGTATGACGCCCGCTGTGAGCAAGGACACTTGGCTGCCCGACCTGAAGGTGCCTTGGCAAACGCACGAGTCGGTCACGACCGGTGGGTGGGGCTACACGAAGGACGGCGGAGAGAACGACCGTTCGGATCACTATTCGGAGTTTATATACAGCGTGTCGCGCATCGTTAGTTATGGTGGCGTCTACCTTTTGAATGTAGGGCCACGTCCTGACGGAACCATTCCGGAAACGCAAGCGGCCAGCATCAAGGCGATCGGGGATTGGCTAAAGGTAAACGGCGAGGCGGTTTACGGGGCGGATCCGAGCCCGCTGAAGTTTCCTCCCTACGCCATAACGAGCAAGCCCGGGAAGCTCTTTCTGCATTTCCAGGACTTAGACGAAACTGAAGTCGAACTGGATGGGGTTCTGTCGAAGGTGAAGAAGGCCTACGTTTTGGCCGATACGCAGCGGACGCCGCTTAAGGTGAAGCAGAAGGGGGCGACCATTCGGGTAAATGTACCCGAAAAATTGCGACAAGAGCACGTCACGGTGGTAACCTTGGAGATCGCCGACGAGGTTGCCAAAGTTGTCGACGAGACCTTGCAGCAGGAGAAGGACGGCTCGATCAAGCTGCCGGTTTCGCGTTGCGAGTTCGCGATTCGCCGCATCAGTTATGATTACGAGCGGGAAGTGACGGTGCGTTGGAGCGAGAAGGAGAAGCAAGGCTTGATCTGGACGGTTAACGTGACCGAGCCAGGTACCTTCAAGGTGTTCAGCGAAGACACGGGTGCCAAGGAGTTTACTTATGAGGTGTCGACGCCTGACGATTCTATCGTGCTCGATGCGGACGAGAATATCGGCCAGATGACTCGCAAGAGCCACGATGGAACGCTTACGATCAAGAAGGCTGGAGTGCAGAAAATTACTGCGTATCCAAAAAATGCGGTCAGGAAGCTGCGGCGATATCATATGAAGGGCCTTGAGCTTGTCCCGGTGAAGTAGGGGAGACTTGTCGACCCTGGGAGGGGGAGCGACGGGAAGCGCTACCCCGCAAACATGGGGTAGGATTATTTTTCTAGAACTGTTATTATCTCACGGAATTTTGCTTACCCGAATCCCCTTTGCATCGATCCCGATAAAATTTATGTGTGTACGCTCTTTACTGAAAACCGCCCTCGCCGTGACGGCTGTGGCTGGCTTGTCCCTCGCCTCGGTCGCTTCGGCTGTGGCCCAAGAATCTACTCTGATTGGAGACGAGCCCGGCAAGGCTTTCCGGCTCTGGTACGACGAGCCTGCTCCGGACAGCGACGAGGGCTGGGCCAACCGCTCGATTCCGATGGGCAACGGCTACATGGGGCTCAACGTGTTCGGCGGTACCGATTCGGAGCGTATCCAAATTACCGAGAACAGCTTGTACGGCAAGATGGAGGCCCGGGGCTTTCGCCGCGGGGGGCTAAACAATTTTGCCGAGGTGTATATCGACTTCGGTCACGGCCAGGCCCGTGACTACGAGCGGGAGCTAAACCTGAACGACGGCGTTTCGTATGTGAAATACAAGCACGGCGGCGTGGAGTATTCGCGGGAGATTTTCGCTAGCTACCCGGACAAGGTTTCGGTGGTACGCCTGCGGGCATCGAAGGCGGGAGAATTGTCTTTCACCCTGCGGCCGACGATTCCGTTTCTGGGCGAGGACAAGTCCGGATCGGTGGAAGCGAAGGGCGACACGGTCACGCTTAGCGGCGTGACGCATCAGTTCAACGTGCAGTTCGAGGGGCAGTTCAAGGTTATCCCGCAAGGCGGCAGCATGAAGGCCAAGGGGGGAACGATCACCGTTTCCAATGCGGATAGCGCATTGATCCTGATCGCGGTGGGGACCAACTATAAACTCGATCCCAAGGTTTTCCTCACCGAAAACGAATCCGAGAAGCTGGACGGCTTTCCGCATCCGCACGCAAAGGTGAGCGGCTACATTGCCGACGCTGCTGCCAAGTCCTACGAGGAGTTGCTGGCGAACCATCAAGCCGACTACTCAGAGCTCTACGATCGGGTAAGCATCGATCTCGGTGCCGAAGAGCCGAGCGTTACCACCGATGAGTTGGTGGACGCCTATCCGGAAGGGCCTTCGAGCCGCTATCTGGAGGAGCTCGCCTTCCAGTTCGGGCGCTACATGTTGATTTGTTCGTCGCGGCCAGGCACCCTGCCGCCGCACTTGCAGGGGATTTGGAACGTCTACGAACGTCCGCCTTGGGCGTCCCAGTACCTCCACGACACGAACGTGCAAATGGCTTACGCTCCGGTTTTCTCAGCCAACATGCCGGAACTCTTCGAGTCCTATGTAGACTTCTTCAAGGCCTTCGAGCCGCGTCAGCGCTTGTATGCGACCCAATACGTCAAGGAGTTCAATCCCTCCCAGCTCGATCCCGAAGGCAACAACGGCTGGTCCGGACCTTTCTGGGCCAACCCGTATCATGTGCCGGGAAGATCCATCGTGGCCGGCTTTGGCACGGGCGGTTGGATCGGGCAGATGTTCTGGGACTACTACGACTACACGCGGGACGAGACCTTGCTGGAGGAAACGGTGTATCCAATTATGTACGAGCAGGCCAACTTCGCTTCTCGCTTCGTGCAGGAGATCGATGGGGCCCTGTTGGCTAGGCCATCCTCGTCTCCGGAGCAGAAGGTGCGCGACACGGTGGGGACCACCTTTGACCAGCAAATGTTCTACGAGAACCATCACAATACGCTGACGGCTGCCAAGATCCTCGGTCGCGACGACGAGCGATTGTCGGTATACGAGCGGCAGCTTCCGCTGCTGGACCCCATCCAGATCGGAAAGTCCGGGCAGATTAAGGAGTTTCGTCAGGAGGAGTTTTACTGCGACTTCAGCGACAACCTCGACCCGCATCACCGTCACACCTCCATGTTGCTCGGTTCCTATCCCGGGCAGTTGATCAACGACACCACGCCCGCTTGGCTGGATGCGGTTAAGAAGACGCTAACCCTGCGTACCCGCAAGTCGCACATTGGCTGGGCGCGAGCGGAGCGGATCGCGTTTTGGGCGCGGGTGCACGATGGCGACGAAGCCTATCTCTTCTTCCAGGATTTGCTGGGAGGAAACTTTCTGCACAATCTTTTCAACGACCATCGCGGCGGACCGCTCTTCCAGGCCGACGGGAATTACGGCGCTACGGCCGGGGTGGCCGAGCTGCTGCTGCAGAGCCAAGACTATGTGGTGAGCCCATTGCCGGCGGTACCTTCCGCCTGGCCGGACGGCAGCTATCGCGGTCTCTTGGCTCGCGGCAACTTCGAGGTTTCCGCCAAGTGGGCCGACGGGCAAGCCAGCCAGTTTGAGGTTGTATCCAAGTCGGGAGGGACCTTGGAACTGCGCTATCCCAACGTTGCTCAAGCAGCTGTCAAAACTGCAGCCGGGCGGAAGGTAGACGTTAACTCGAGAGGACGCGACCGCGTGAGCATCGAGACGGTTAAGGGACAAACTTATGTATTCACCAAGATCCCGCCTTATGCGCCGGTTGCCGCTCCGACGGAGCTGGCGGTCGCAGAGGGGCGCGCGAAGGATCAGATTAAGCTCTCCTGGACTGCAAGCGAAGATGCGGCCTCGTACAATCTGTATCGAGCAGTCGGAAACGCTCCGACCTATGAGCGGATCGCTTCCGATATCAAAGGTTCGGAGTTTCTCTATAAAGCGTCCGACCTGAAGCAGATCGGGCAGATGACGCTGAAGGTAACGGCAGTGCGCTCGGATGGACGGGAGAGCTCGGACGGAGCTACCGCGATCCGTTTGTTGCCGTAAGTAAGAATCGAAAACGCGGCCCCGATGCGCCGGGCCGCGTTCGAGGCGACCTCAAATGTTACCCCTGTTTTTTATGATACGAATACCCCTGATACCTTGTTTCATACCTTTTCATGATAGGTGTGCTTTCGCTGAACTTGAATGCCAAGGCAATGTAGGGCTGGCGCTTGCGCCACGCCGCAATGTAGGAGAACAGGAGAAGCGTTGATGAGGGTCGCACGGAATGCCGCCATTCGACTGGCTCACGGTCAGCGACAAGCGGCAGCCCTGCGCAGTCATTCAAATAGTATTTCGGTATGAACCTAATAAAATTCGTAGCTCTAACTTTCGCTCTATCTGGAGCGGCCCTTTCTAGCTTCGCGGCGGCCCCGTTTATTAGAGGCGAGCAGAATCCGGACGGAAGCTTTAAGAAGTGGCATCGCATCGAGCTGGTCTTTGAGGGGCCTGAGCTCGAGGAATCCTCGGAAACCTTTCGCAACTATCGATTGGATGTTACCTTCGTCTCGCCCAGCGGAAAGCGCTACGAGGTGCCGGGCTTCTTCGATGCGGATTGGAATCCAGCCAATACCTCGGCGACCCGTGGCAACAAATGGAAAGCCCGCTTCGCTGGGGGCGAGGAAGGCGAGTGGAGTTACCAGACGAAGTTCGTTACCGGCCAGAACGTGGCAGCCAAGCTTTCCGGAGGTAAGCGGGGAACCGGGCCTGATCGGCAGGAAGGCCGTTTCCGAATCGGCCCGCAGGACAAGGTTGGCAAGGACTTTCGAGCCAAGGGGAAGCTCGAGTATGTAGGGAAACGTTACCTACGCTTCGCCGATGGGGACTTCTTCATTAAGTTGGGAGCGAACAGTCCGGAAGTGCTTCTAGAGTACGGCGAATTCGACGGGACGCCGGGACATGAGGACGATCTCTATACGCCTAACATTAAAGATTGGATACAGGGCGATCCCACATGGGGTGACGGCAAGGGAAAAGGGATTATCGGGCTGGTGAACTACCTCTCGTCCTTCGGGCTCAACGTCCACTATTTCCTTGGCATGAACGCCTATGGGGACGGTCGCGAAGCGTGGCCGTGGACGGGCGAGGACGATATCGATATCTACGACGTTTCGAAGCTGGCTCAGTGGGAAGTGTTGTTCACCCACTTTGACCGGATGGGGATGATGGTGCATTTCCAGCTCTCCGAATCCGAAAACTCGAACTACCTGGAAGATCGGGACGGAAAGGGGGAGTTTTCCGACGCGCGCAAGATATTGTATCGCGAGATGGTCGCTCGCTTTGGGCATCACATGGCTATCACTTGGAATATCGGCGAAGAGAACCAAGCCAAAGGGGAAGGCTTCCACACTCCTAACACGCATGCGCAGCGCAAGGCGTTCGCAAGTTGGATTCGGGAGCTGACCTACTACGACGATCACATCTCGGTGCACAACGGGCCTGGTGGTGTCTTCGAGGATATTTTTCCGCAGCTTCTAGGGCACAAGGATCTGACCGGCCCTAGCTTGCAGACCTATTTGGTTCGCCCCGAGCGAAAGAAGCGCGTAATGCTGAGCAACCACGAGGAGGTTCGGAAATGGGTCGATCTCAGTGCTCGGAGCGGTCATCCGTGGGTCGTTTCCATCGACGAACCATGGTGGGGCAAGCGCCCGGAGGGTTTGGTGGATATCATTCGCAAAGAAGCGGTCTGGGGCGCTCTCATGGCAGGCGGACACATGGAGTTTTATACTGGGAAGGACGATGTATTGCATATCGACTACCGCCGCTACGAAGATTGCTGGAAAACCTTGGGCATTGCCGCCCGCTTTATGAACGAAAACTTCGCCCGTGAGATAGCGGAGATGGAACCGAACGATGCCTTGGTGGTGGGCGAGGACAATTGGGCTTTGGCCAAGGAGGGGCAGACGTATCTGCTGTATTTGAAAAATGGAGGCGAGGCCAAGGTTGACTTGAGCGGAGCTCAGGGAAAGACGTTTACTGTCCATTGGTTTAACCCGCGTCTCGGGGGAGAGTTGATCGAGGGGATGCCTGCTCGCGTGGAAGGTGGCGCTCGCGCGGTGTCGGTGGGAGTCCCGCCTGCCTCGAAAAATCAGGATTGGCTCGTGGTACTCAGGAAGCGAGGGTGAGGATTTAATGCGAAGACTATGAAAAGGAAATTATCAATTCTGATCGCTCTGCTTGTTGGCTTTTATTTTACGAACGCGAGTTTTGCTGGAACGGCAGAAGACGCATGGCTTTCGCTGGTCGGTGAAAGGTTCGCGAAGCGCCCAGAGTTCTATTTTATCGAAAACGATCCGGCCTTGCCGAACGTCCTCATTTACGGGGATTCCATATCGATTGGCTATACGGAACGGGTGCGGAGCCAGTTGAAGGGCGAGGCGAATGTTTATCGCTTGTATCGCAATGGCAGCGCCTCGAACGCGTTCGTTCCTTACGTTAGCAAGATGCTTGAAACGATGGAGAACGAGGATTTGCAGGATCGCTGGGATTTCGAGTGGGACGTTGTCCACTTCAATGTGGGCCTGCACGACTTGAAGTATCTCAAGAACGGCAAGCTCGATAAGGAGAATGGGCAGCAGGTGTCATCGATCGATGAATACAAGGAAAACCTGCATGCCATCGTAGCGTTTTTGGAAGAACGATTCCCAGGGGCAGAACTCGTTTTCGCAACCACAACCCCTGTTCCCGAGAATGCGGATGGGCGCTTTGCCGGCGATGCCAAGAAGTACAATGAGGCGGCGCTCGAGGTGATGTCTGAGTATCCGGCGATACGAATCAACGACTTGTATTCGTTTGCTAAGCCCCATCAGGAAGAGTGGTGGGTCAAGCCTGGCGACGTGCATTACAGCGAGCTCGGCAAAAACCGCCAAGGCGACGAAGTCGCCCGCGTAATCCGTGAAGCCTTGAGCCTCGCTCAGTAAGGCGTTATCGTTTATCCGCTATTGCAAGGGGCAGAACAAGGCTAAGAGGGCGATGATCCCCCCATCGAGCTCAGGACGAGGACGTAAATAAGAAGGTCGACTCGCTTCGGTCCTCGCCGACGTAGTCGGATCATTGCCGCGTAGCGGGTCCAGCGACGTAGGAGCGATGTTTGAATGTCTCTGATCCTGCAATGGGGATGTGATTAACAACGCTTCGCTTGATCCCTGCTGCGCAGGGCGATGATCCGGTCTTCGACCGGCGAGGACCGAGAGGAGGTTATTGGGGGGTTGAATGAAAAAGCGGGTTGGAGCGTTTGCTCCAACCCGCTTCGTTTACCTTATCTTAGAAGCTGAATGTGTTCGAGAGCACGAACTGGCGGGGGACTGGGATCGAGACGCGGGCGATGGATCCGTCGGGCTGGGTTTGGATGGCAACGGGATCGCTGTCGGCGAATACGTTGCGTGCGTTTAGCTGGACCTTCCAGTTGACCTTGTCTTCGAAGAGCTTGCGGCGGTAGCCGATCCAGAGGTCGGCGTAGCCGGTGTCTTCGTTGTAATAAGGATTGGATACGTCGCCGACTACGAAACGGCCGGAGGCGTCGAGGCCGTTGGGATAGCCGATGGCTCGCTTGTCCGTCCAACGGTAGGCGGCTCCTGTATTGAATCCTTTCATACGGCCTTCGCCGAAGGTGTAGTTGCCGAGCACGTTGAAGCTGTACTTGCTTAGCTCGGGCGTGTCCGAACCTTCGAGGGCTTTGGCGATGAAGTAGGCGCCGCCTTGGCCTGCGTTGTTCAAGCTGCTGCCCAGCAGGTCGGTGCCGTCGAAGTTGGCGGGCGCTAAGGGCGTTTCGAGCGCGTTGACGTTCATGGCGGTAAGCCGTGGGGCGTTTGGCACTGATTCGAAGATCTCGATAACGCGGTCGACGAGGTATCCCATGCGGGGGGCGACGTTGCTCCGTTGGGCGGTGGACTGGGACGCGTTGAAGGCGAGCCGCAGTTTTCGCGAAGGATTGTAGGTGAGCTCTAGCTCGTAGCCCTTGGCATTGAGATCAACCGTGTCGGAGAGCACATTGCTTGGGAACTGCACGCTGGAGTAGCTGCCGACGGTGGTGTCTGACTTCGGCGTGAAGACGAACTGCAGCTGCTCGCTTACCCAATCGTTCCAGAGTGGCGCGTAGGCGTCGTAGAACTGGTTTAGCTGGGCGAGCGACATGTATTCAGCGCCTTCGACATAGGCGGCTCCTCCGGGCTCGATAGAGTCGACGTAGCCGTTCTTGTTGGCGTCGATGTCGATGAAGCCGCCGGGAGCGTTGGGGTCGGGCTCCAGGTCGAAAACGCCGTCCCGGTTTTGGTCGTAGCCGTCGAGGGCGACGAAGAGGGCTCCGAATTCGCGGGAGCGAACGTTGAGGAACTGGCGGTATGCGTTGGAGGTGTCGCTGTAGTTTTCGTCGACGATGTTGGCCTCGTAGGCATTGAGGCGAAGCACCAGCTTGTCGTTCATGAGTCCGAGGGTGAGTCCGTAGTCCTTTGTCTCGCCGGATTGGTTCGGAACGGTGTTGCCTTCGAAGTCGTTGAGTCCGGGGACGGCCACGAAGTTGCTGTTTTCTCCGTAGTGGAAGGAAAGGCTCATGCCTTCGCCGAGCCATTGTGAAGGCGCTTTGAGGACTAGCCCGTAGCCGAAGTTGCTTTTCTTGGCGGATAGCGTTTCTGCCTCGTCGAGGTTAAAGAATTCCGGATCGAGGATGGGGAGGTTTTCGGGAAAGGTCGTGGTGAAGGGAGCCTGGGCTCGCTGCAGGTCGACCTTGTCCGTGCGCCAACCGAGGTTGGCGACGAGGAGATCGTTGAGGAAGAAACTCTGGAGATTGAGAGCTTGGGAACGTGTCTTGGTGAGGGACAGGTTCCCGTCGGTGTAGGTGAATTGCGATGAGTATTCGCCATAGGCGAGATGCTCGTCACCCAGTACGGTGGTGCGAAGCGGCTGGGTGAGCGGATCGCCTTCCGACTTGTAGGCAAGGGGGATCATATAACCTTCGGGCATATCGACCGATACGCGCGGATCTACGCCCGTGGTATGGAAGTCGGCGAGGCTGAAGTTCGGATCCTCGAAGGCGTTGAGGTAGGGGTCGCTTAAATAAAAAATGGCCGAGGATTGCCTTTGGAAAACCTGGGTATTGGTGGCGATGTGCCAATCGGCGTCGTTTCCGAATACCAGCGGCTTCTTGACCAAGGTTTCTTCGTGGAGTGAGTTCTTGTCGGCGAGGCCGCTAATGGTATGGCGTCCCAGCCAGCTGAAGATACCGCCTTCGAACTTTTCCTTGAGGTCGACCTTTGCAAAGGCCGTTGCCCGAGCGGATTCGCGCTCGTTCGCGTATTCCGTGCGGGACGCCGCGCTTGCGTATATATAGAGTCGTCCGAAGTTAGGATTGGTCGCTCCGAAGAGGTCGTTCGGCCCTACGGGCAGGCTGTAGTTGATATCTATATCGATACGAGGAGAGCCCGACAGCGAGAAGCCGCTGGATTCGAAGCTTTCGGCGGCATAGTCGATGCTCACGCCGTAGTTCCCGCTTTCGGAGACGGCCTCGAAGGAGAGCATGTGTCGGTCGAAGTCGTTGGAGTTAAGGTCGTTCGAACCGGTGATAAGGTTCTTGCGGAAATCGAAGACTTCGTAATCGAGCAGGCCTTGGTTGACCCAGCCGGTATAGTCTTGCCCGCCACGAGCGAGGGCGGTGGTGCCGATGCGGCTATACATGGGGTTGGAGGCGAACTGCAGGGAGGTATTGCCGAGCAGGTTATTGTCCGGGTCCCAGGTGGGGCTGCCGCGGCGGACGCGATTGTTGGTCCAGCCGGTGTCGACGGCGCGGGTCGGGTAGCCGGCTGCATTTTCGGTGCCATCGTAGACTGGCATCCAACCGTTTCGCTTTACGAAGAAGTTGTTGTAGAATGCGAAGTCGAGTGGGGTTCCGTTGATATCCCTTCCGGTGTAGGCGACGTTTCCTTCGGCGCTGTTTTTTAGCATATTACCGAAACCATCTAGGATATAGCGTTGGGCCTCGTTGCTGATGGTACCGACGGGGCCAAACTTGTCGCCGAGCGGATTGTCTATAAAGGTAGACAAGGTTTCGAGCGGTCCATTTCGTTCTATCGATATAAACTCGCTATCGCCTCTTTCGTAATTGGCGCTCAGGCTAATTTGATGTTCGGCGAAGGGCTTGTATCGAAGGGCCGCATACTGGCGCGACGCGTCGGTGAAGGCTGGCTTTTGCATAAACTCGTCATCCCTTTCCTTGGCGGCGAGGCGAAGGGCCAGTTTGTCCTGCAGGATGACTTTGTTGAGGTTGACCGAAATTTCGTTGGAGAAGTTGTTCTCGAAGTTCTCGGTGGATACGCGGAAGTCTATATCCACGGAGTCCTTGTTGAGGTGAGCGCTTTCGAGCCCAATGTTGACGATGCCCCCGGGGGAGCCGAGTCCGAAGAGGAAGGAGTTCGCTCCTCGGTTGATGTCGATGCGGCTCGAGTTGTAGGAGTCGAAGGGGATGCTGGTCGCGAAGTAGTTGGAGGTTCGCGTAGGGGCGGCCATGCCGCGGACGCGGCTGGCTGCGTTCGGGTTTTGCCGAGCCGCAGAGTTGTCGAGGTCGCCAGCCTGCTGCTGGTCGTCGTTCGAACGCGATGCGACTTGCTGGTAGTCGCTCATGGGGCCGAAGGCTTCGGTGCTGGTAGTATAAGCGAAGACTTCGTCGAGACTGGTCGCTCCGATGTCCTCCATAAACTCCTTGGTAACGACCTGCACGGAAGTTGCTACGTTCTTGAGGCTGGTATTCAAGCGACCGCCCGCCAAGGTTTGCGAGGAGTAGTATCCGACGTCGCCGGAACCGTCCACTTGGAAGGGGGATAGCTCGAAGATTTCCTCTTCCTCTTCTTGGGCGAAGAGGGAGACCGACAAAATGGGTGCGCACATCGCGCACGCCAGCTTCCGCTTTAGGCGCAGGGAGGCGCCAGGGAACAGGGTGTTCATCGTTGTAGTTTTATAGGTTTGTTGAGGTATGCAAATCGGGAGGCTTCGCCTCTTCTAGGGATAGAATACGACTTGCTGGGAGCCGATGTAGTTGTCGGACTCCGTGCCTGAAGTGTAGTGGATTTTACCGAAATGGAGTACCCTCTTTTTAGACGGTAGGGAGGTGGCGAGGGCGACGCTATTTGCTCAGGTTGAGGCCATTAGGTGAAGTTGCTAGCGTTGTAACTCTCAGAAGGACAGCGGGTAATAAAAACGATAGCGCAGTGCTTCTCGGGTTGCGGATGAGGGGAAGGGAAGCGCAGCCTAGGGTGGCGGAACGGATAATGCCTTGCCGAGTGGGGGCGCGACTGGCAGAAAAGAAGGCTTGTATGTTGGACCCCTCGCTTGCCGTAGATCGGCTGCGGATATTTAGCTTATCGAATCGAAATTGTGTAATGAATCACCCTTGTAGTTCCCTTTCCCTGAAGAATAAATGGACGCTTGCTTTAGCGGTTGGCGCCACGCTTTTCGCTAGTCCCGCTCAGTCGAAGGACGTGTTGTCTGAAACGGAAGCAGAGTTCCAAGAGCGCATGCAGTGGTTTACGGATGCTCAGTTCGGGCTTTTTATCCACTACGGCGTGTATTCAAATCTTGGAGGCGAGTGGAAGGGCGAATCGGTTCCTCGCTATGCGGAGTGGATACAGCGCTGGGGGCAGATCCCTTCGGAGGAGTACTATCCTCTGGCTGCGGACTTCCGGCCAGACGAGCTGGATGCCGACCTCTGGGTTCGCACTGCCAAGGAGGCAGGCATGAAGTACATGGTGATCACTACCAAGCACCACGAGGGCTTTTGCCTGTGGGATAGCGCGGTGACGGAATACGACCTCGGCGAAGCGACCGATTTCGATCGAGACATTTTGGGTGAGTTGAAGGCGGCTTGCGAAAAGTACGGGCTGAAGTTTGGTACCTATTATTCGATTATCGACTGGCACCATCCTTCGCAGCGCGTGGAGTTGGCTACGAACCAGCCGCCGATGTACGACAAGGATGGATACGTGACTTACATGAAGGCCCAGCTCAAGGAGTTGATCGATCGCTACGATCCAGCCATCATGTGGTTCGACGGCGACTGGGTGAAGTGGTGGACCATGGAAGACGGCCTGGATCTTTACCGATACCTTCGCGAGCTGAGCCCCGATATGGTGATCAACAATCGCGTGGCCAAGCGAGCTCAGTTCAAGAAGGACTTTGGCACGCCCGAGAACTCTACGCCGGGCGGAGCTTTGGACCACGTTTGGGAAGCCTGCTGGACAGTTAATCACTCCTGGGGCTACAAGAAGAGCGATACGACCTGGAAGAGTATCGACGTGCTAATCCAGAAGCAGATCGACATCAACGCGAAGGGCGGAAACTTGCTGCTTAACGTAGGGCCCTACGCCGACGGTGCTTGGCCGGAAGCGTCGACCGAACTGCTGGAGCAGATGGGCGAGTGGAACAGGAAACACCGGGAAGCGGTTTACGACAGCGAGTTCGTAATGGTTCCGGAACAGAGCTTCGGAACGATGGCCCAGAAGAAAGGATCGACCGAGAAAAAGGGTGAGCTCTTCGCCTACGTTTTCGATTGGCCAGAAGATGGGAAGCTGAAGATTCAGAATCTCAGCTTTGGCAAGGTGAAGGCTACGACTTACCAAGGCCGTGGCTTGGCGGCAAAGGCGGGAGGCAACGATTTGGAAATCGATCTTTCGAAGGCGAAGCCCGAGAGCTCGGCCACCGTGATTCGCCTCAAGTACAGTGGGGGGATGAAGGCGCATGAGCAGGTCATCGATCTGGGCTTGAAGGGTGACGAGCTGATCCTAGAGGCGGGCAACGCGGAGGTGACCGGCCGCAAGCTGGTACTCGTTAACAAGAAGTATGTGAGTGGTTGGTTGGACGCGGAGGATCGCGTTTCTTGGACGCTGAACGTTCCCGCTCCCGGGAAGTACTTGGTGAAGGCTCTCTATGCCAACGACGTGGATGGCAGCCCCGTGTCGGTCACGGTGGGCGATCAGACCTTGAGCGGAAAGATCGAAGCCTCCGGTTCGAAGAACCAATATCAGCTAACGGAGTTGGGGCATATGGAATTGAATCAAGTAGGCGCCACTAATTGTTCGATTTCCTTCGATCGGCCTAGCGGCAAGCGAATCTTGAGGTTTAAGACTCTGATCTTCGTCCCCGTAGAGGAATAGGAATGCAGCTTTGATAAGGCTTTCGACCTACGATATTTTGTAATGAATACTACCCCAGAATCGTTCTCTCGTCGTAGCTTTATCAAGAGCGCCAGCCTTGCTGCAGGCGCGGCGGTACTTGCTCCTCAGGTCATCAAGGCCCAGACATTGGGCAATGGAGCGAAGTACGCCGCTAATTCCCGTATCGGTATTGGGTTTATTGGTACAGGGTTGATCGCTAAGGGACACCTCGTGTCCTTTCCCGGCATGAAGGAAGTGCAGCCGATCGCGGTTTGCGATGTGAAGCAGGAGCAGTTGCTCAAGGCTCAAGGAATATTGGCGGAAGCAGGTTACGCGGATATCCCGGGTAGCCGCAGGTACGAGGATATCTTGTCCAACCCTGCGGTTGACGTCGTTTGCATCGCTACGCCCGACCATTGGCACGCGGCTCTGGCGATAGAAGCGATGAAAGCGGGCAAAGACGTTTATGTGGAGAAGCCTTTGACCCTGACGATCGAGGAAGGCAAGGCGGTGGTGAAGGCCCAGGAGAAATATGGTCGCGTGCTGCAAGTCGGCTCCCAGCAAAGGTCCAGCGCCCATTTTCGAATCGCCGTGAACCTGGTGCGCAACGGAATGATCGGCGATGTGAAGGAGATCCATTGCCGTATCGGAAGTTTTCCGCAACCGCCGGAGCGTGAAGAGATCGAGCCTGTGCCGGATGGATTCGACTACGATCGTTGGCTCGGTCCGACTCCATTTTTTGAATACTCCAAGCATCGCGCTCTTGGAAATTTCCGGAAGGGCTGGCGGTGCTATTGGGAGTATGGCAATCGTAAGCACGGCGATATCGGGGCCCATGACTACGATATCGTACAGTGGGCTCTCGGGAAGGATGATTCCGGACCGGTCGAATTTGTTCCGAAGGGCTTTGAGGGCGCGCGGCAGCACCATTTCAGGTACGCGGATGGGGTAACGGTTTGGCGGGATACGGATCCCGAAGCGAAGCACCAAATCCGCTTCGTAGGTTCAACGGGGGAGGTCCAGGTCAGTCGTGGCAGAATCGAATCCACGCCAGCGGACCTGATACGTCACCGCTTTACGGATACGGACGAGACCGTCTACGAATCCAAGAGCCACCGTGGGAATTTCATCGACTGCGTTCAGTCGAGGAAGGTGACGGTATGCCCGGCCGCGGTGGGGCACCGCAGCGGGACGGTTTGCCAGTTGGCTGCGATTGCGGAACGCTTGGAGCGTCCCCTACGCTGGGATCCGGCGGCCCAGCAGGTCGTGGACGACGCGGAGGCGGCAGCCATGCAGGATCGACCGAGGCGGGCTGGATACGAATTGCCGGAGATCGTTTAGGACTTGCGGGTAGGGGAATCGGAGGAGCAGGAAACCTTGAGCGATAGGCGAGGCTGCCTAGTGCCTAGCGATTCCCGCCGCGTTGAGCTGCGTTGGGGCGTGGAGCGGCTTCGAGTTCCTTTTCGCTGAGCTTTCCGTTGCCATCGCTGTCGATGCGCTCGAAGCGGCGTTGGATGCGCGAAAGTTCGACATCTTCACCCCGTTGCTTTTTGGTCGCTGTAACCATTTCCTCGATACTGACGAAACCGTCCTGGTCGGAGTCCATTTGGCTGAAATTCATTCCTCGTGGGCCAACGGCTTGGTTTCCCCGTTCCTGGGAGTTGCCTGCTCGAGCGTTGCCGCGGTTTCCCCGGTTCATGCTGTAGGTACGGGCACCGCGGTTCTGGTCTTCGAGGCGAATCGTGTATTCATGGGTCAATGCCATGCACATGTCCGGCGTGCAGCCGTAGTAGTCGAGCGTGAGCGTTATGGCTTCGGGAGGGGAGTCGGCCTCGATATCCACCCAGAATTGTCGCGGCAAGGTATCGCTATCGCCTGGGCCTTGCTTGGCCTTTGCTTGGGCAGGGCTCGCTTTCACGCCTTCCGGGAGGGTGAGGGTGTATTGCATGGGTGGGGTCAGATTGTTCCAATGGGCGTCGTGTATGGGGTCGGGGTAAAAGCCGAGAAAGAGCTTGCCCGTTCCGGTCTTTAGCAGGGCATCGTCGGCTTCCGCTCGGAGTTTCACGTAGTAGGTTTCTTCCGGTTTCGCTGGAGCGATGGCAACGATGGTGAGGCCTTCGGGGCGTTTGACTCCGAGTTCCGTATCTTCGTTGAGCAAGCGAGGGTTCCTTCCGAGGGTGGGCAGGTCCAGGTCGTGAGCGAGCGTGGTCTGGGATGGCTTGCCAACGGCTTTGTTGAGAGCGGCCCGTAGTTCGTTGCGGACGATGCGAGCGTTGGCGTAGAAAATTTCGCCTTGGGGCGAGATGAGGTAGACGGATTGGGAATTCGCTCCCAAGCCGATGCGAAGGGAGTCGTCGATCGTATCGGCGATCCATGGGACTTGGGTGGCGAGCTTTTCTTTCAGCTCGGCCAGTTGCAGCAGTCGTTCCTGTATGTTTTGAGCTTCCACGTAGCCCTGTAGTTCCGGGTGCCTGAGGCTTTTGTAGAAATAGTAGAACTGCACTCCCTCTGTGGAGTAGTCGGCAAAGGCGGCTTCGATTTCAGGATAGGTGTCGTGGAATTGCGGGCAGGTTAAGCAGCCAGAGGTGAGCACCGTGTACTTGCCGTCGAGGAGCTCGCGGAGCTTGATGGCTTCGCCCGTGGCCGTGTAGGCGTCGAGGTCGGGGATCTGACCGGAGCGAAGCACTCCGTTGGGGCCAACTCCGCTTTGGCTTCCGCGGGGTGACGGAGTGGCCGCGGATGCGCTGGAGAGGCTTGAGGCAAGCATGAGGCAGGCGAGGAGCAGGTGTTTCATGGTGATCATACGAATGGGGAGTTGAAAGACGTTAGGGGCTTAAGGTTACCTCTTCGGGAGGATCAAGATTACAGCTTTGTAATCTTGGAGAATCGAGGGGAGCAGTGGGTACCGACTCCTCGAATCTTTGGGGAATATCGGTTGTGTGTCCCGTTAGGTAGGGAGGAAAGTCACGTTCGAAGGCGTGTCTGTGGGAAATACTTAGCCTATTTCGCAGTAGTGGTCAGAGGTAGGAGAGCACCCTGCGAACGCAGGGTATGCAATACTTGGGTGAAAGGATACCTTGTGAAGGTCCTCATTGAATTGCCCCCCTTGCGGCACGTCCGGTTTCGCGGAACGTAGCTCCCGAGCGAAGACGTTGGCCTCATTGCCAGATTCTACGAAAGATGAAAACCAGACCCATACTATCAAATATATGAAATACCCCCATTCCGTTTCGATTCCCATACGGAGGCTGGCGTTGATTGCCAGTATTCCGCTTGTACCTGCCTTGGCGACGGCCCAGGAAAGCGATGCCGAGGAGGAGATATTCGAGCTCTCTCCCTTCACTATCGATGGAAGTGAAGACCAAGGATACTACTCTTCCCAGACGCTTGCCGGTGGTCGGCTCAAATCCAACTTGAAAGATGTTGCTACCTCCGTGCAGGTCGTGACTGAGCAGATGCTGGAGGATATCGGCGCCACGAGCATGGACGAGATTCTCGTCTATACGACCAATACTGACGTGATGGGCTCGATGAGCAACTACACTGCGGCCGAGGCTGACGGTGAAAGTACCTTGTCGTCCTCGTCAGCGCGCCAGAACCCGGGCGACGCGAATCGCGTGCGTGGATTGGGCAGGGCGACGCGCACCACGAACTATTTCGAGACTTCGGTCCCGATGGATAGTTATATATCCGGGCGTGTTGATATCAATCGCGGGGCCAATTCCTTCCTGTTCGGACTCGGTTCGCCCGGTGGTATTATCAATACATCTCTGGCTCAGGCAGAATTCAGGGATTCCAACAAGATCGATATCCGATTCTCCACGGAAAATTTCGAAAGCAACTATTCCAAGCGAGCTTCCATAAACCTCAATCGTGTGGTGCTCGAGGATAAGCTGGCTATCCGTGTGGCTGCCCTGGAGGAGGAGAACGAATACACGCAGAAACCTGCGATGAAGGATTCGAGTCGTCGCTACGTAGCTGCCAAGTACAAGCCGTTTTCGGAGCATAAGGTGACCTTGAGAGCTCACTACGAAATTGGCGATATCGCGGCGATCCCGGTGGATCGCTTGGCCCCGCTCGAAACGCTTTCGACCTTTATCGATGATCCGTATGGTACTGTGTTCGACACGCCGAGCGGTCGCTGGTCCCATGATCCTTGGAATAACATTTCGAACAATGTCCAAGGCCAGGGCTATCTCGGCCAGGACGCTGAGGGGAATCCGGTAAACGTAGGCTTGTACAACAAGCAAATTAAAGCAAACGGATGGGCGATCGTCTGGGATGATACGCTCGATGCGAACGGTTTGCCGACACGGGCGACGCATACTGGGTGGACAAACAACCGCATTCGTAGGAACACGCCGTATTTCGACCCTAATAACAATCTGACAGGCAACACGCAAAGCGGTTTGGTTCGAGGTCTCAGAATGACCGATATCGGTGGCGAGTACGCTGGATACACCCGCCAAGGTCTTGTCGATTACGAGGTTTACGATTGGCGTACGAACCTGCTTACCGGGGCCTTGGATAGCTACGAAAACGATTTCGATCGTTATAACGTTACCTTGGAAGCGGTTTCGGACAATGGAAACTACGGTATCGAGCTTTCGTATAACGAGGAAGAGTGGAATCGGGACAGTTATGTGGGAGTGGGTACTCCTGAAATCTCAATCGATAACAACCTGACGCTGCCGCTCGGCCCGGGCGAACTGTTTGGGGAGACGAATCCCAATTACGGAAAACTTTATATCCTTGGTCTCGCTGCCAACAATACGCTTAACACGGACGTTCGATCGACAGCCCGCGCTACCGCGTTCGCGAAGTTCGACTTCGCCGATAAGTTCGACGGAAGCCCTCTGAAGTGGTTTGGCAAGCATACGCTGACGGGACTTTACGATGACAACGTTCTCGAGCAGGAGCAGTTCGCCAATCGTCAGTTTATTTTCGGCAATGACGCTGGCTTCCACCTCGTACAGACGAACGCTACGCAGTACCAACGTCAGGTCGCTCATATGTTCTATATTAGCGATGCCTTTCCGGAAGCCTTTACGGATTCGAATTTCGGGGTATCCGATTTCCAGGTGACTGGTCTGCCTGAAAACCTGAATCACAACTACCCGGAAAACTTTACGGTACCGGTCTGGTACTTGAGCGAAGGGGATCCTGAAAACGATCCACGCTGGAACTCTCCGATTCGCGATGAAACGGCGGAGTTGGGCGCGTTCAGTCCTGAATGGCAGCCGACTCAAGGCGCTTTGATCGAAACCGGCGTTGAATCCTACGCGGCGAATATGCAGAGCTTCTTCTTGAACGACCTATTCGTTGCTAACCTCGGTTGGCGCGAAGATACGGTAACGCTCATTCGCAATGCCAATCCGCCTCTAACTGCCGAGAGCGTTCCCATCCTCGATCCGGAGGTTTTCAATCTCGACGGGATCGAGCCGGAGGTAATAACGGAAAGCGCTTTTTCCTATGGTCTCGTAGCGAAGGTTCCGGACAAGTGGATGCCTGAGGGTACCAACCTCGCGTTCCATTACGGCGACTCTTCCAACTTCGTTCCGAACCCAGGTGGGTTTGACTGGTACGGAGACCCCGTTCCTAGCTCTTCCGGTTCTACCCGTGAAATCGGTGCGACCCTTGGGCTTATGAACAACAAGCTCGTAGCGCGTTTGAACTTTTACAAGGGATCCGTAGAGAACGAACCATACGTCGGCACGGATCGAGCCTATAAGCTGCTTGGTACTGCGAATGTTACCCGCGGATTTACCACGATCTGGAGCGAGGTGGATCGCAACGACCGCAATCGCGATGGGGTTTTCGACATCCAGACTCTAGTCGATCCAGAGACCGAAATGGAGTACGAGTTCAATCCTGACGAAAACGGTAACGGTTATCTCGATATCGTGGAATTCATGACCGTCGACGATGTCGAAGTTCCAAATCCAAACTTCGAGAGCCAATACTTTAGCCTCGACGAGTTGCTCGCTCTTGAAGCGGGATATTCGGAGCTGATGAATCCATGGGTTCGCGAGGTCACGGATTTGTCGTTGATCCCTGGATCTGAAACCGAGGATGGCGAACCGGACGTGAACAGCGGTAACGGTCTCTGGTTTACCTTGGGCGACACCGTGCAGCTGGACGCGAAGGGAATGGAGCTAGAGCTTACCTACAATCCTAGCAGAAACCTTCGCCTCAGCATGAACGTAACGCAGCAGGAGTCGATGCAGACGAATATTGCTCCCCGTTTGACCAAGGTGTGGAACGAGATGTTGGATATATACGAGTCCATCCCGAATTCGAAGCGTGTTAGCAACGGAGCGAACAAGCTCTCTACTGAGCTGACTGAGGATGAATTCGCTGAATCGACGCTCCCTGGTAACTTCATCCACGGTGCGACTACCGGACAGGCTTACTTCAAGGCGGTTGCTCTATCGGGATCGAACAATCCCGAAGTGCGCGAGTGGCGCGTGAACCTGCTCGGAAACTATTCCTTCTCGGAAGGGCGTTTCAAGGGAATGAATATCGGAGGCGCTTTCCGTTACCAGGACGAAGCTGCTGCAGGGTACGGCCTTACCACCGACCCGATTTCAGGCTTCCCTGTCCAGGATGTGTCGAATCCGTACTTCGACGAAGCGACCGAGTTCTTCGATCTATGGGTTGGCTACAAGCGCAAGGTCTTCAACGACACGGTCGATTGGAGAATCCAGCTGAACGTTCGCAACCTTTTCGCGGACAAGGATCCCTTGACAGTGCAGTTCCAGCCGGACGGCTCGATCGCTCGCGTGGCGCTTCCAGTGCCCCGCCAGTTCTCACTGTCGAATACCTTTAGCTTCTAGAATCTAAATAGAAGCTGAATTACGAAATCCTCCGCTTGTCCTCCAGATTCACGAATGCGATCGTGAATCGTTGGACGAGCGGAGGATTTTTTTTGCAAAGAGATAACGTTTATCCCGATCGGTATCGCGCGGAACCGTTGTGGTTATCGATATTGGACAGGAGAAGGGCGCTTAGCCTCGATTAGTGTTGCTCGTCGCGAAAGGGCGGCGCTGGCGAGGGTTACTCGGCGCCGATTTCCCTGATCCGGATATCCTTTACGCGTAGCTTCAGTTTTCCTCTGGCGTGGATTTGGAAGGCGATGTGTCCTCTCATGCCGACATGGGCCGCTTGGTGCAGCGCGTCGTTGAGGATCCCGTCCCCGTCGAGATCGGCGATCATGGCTTCATTGACGAAGGTGGTAATGCGAGTGCCTTCGCAGCGGATTATGATATTGTTCCACCCTTTCTCCCAGGTTTCCTGGTCATTGGCTTCGATGAAGTCGAGATGGATGGGGACGGGAAGCTGGCGTGGCGAGGCTCCGGTCTGGTGTTCGGTATCGTCGCCGGCATGTACCCAGTAGTCTTTAGCGGGATCTCCGGCTTGTTCCGGCGTGACCTTGTGGTCGGGAAGCGAAGGCTGGATCCAGCGTTGGTTGCCTTGGGTCATGTCGTAGATCAGGCCGTTGCGGAAGGGGGCGGGCGGATGGATATCGATTTGCGGGCCTTCCATGCGGTCGTTGTAGCGGCTGCGAACTTGGATGCCAGAATTGCCCGGGCTGTCGCTGAAGGATTGAATCTTCATGCGCAGCTCGAAGTCGTCGTATTCATGATTGGATACGAGCCAGATGCCTTTCTGTTTTCCGTCGCTTGTGGTATCGAAAAGCAGGGTTCCGTCTTCTACCGTTACGAAGGTCTTCGATACGTCGTCCTCGCTGTCGTATCGCAGGTGCCAGCCGTCGAGGCTTTCTCCGTCGAAGAGGGAGGTCCAAGGGGCGAGAGGCTCTCTTTCTGCGGCAGCCCACTGGATGCCGCCGCGAATGTGGTCTACGAACCAGCCGCGTTGGTGGAGTATCATGGTGTGGCCTAGGCTGGTGAACCAATGGCGTCCTCCGTGTTTTTGGTTGTACCATGTCATGGGGTGGGTGACGCCTTCTCCGTAGGTTTTTCCGTCATGGGCATAGCTGCTGGGGTCGACGCTGAGGAGTGTTCGTGTATCCGCGTCTTCGATCGGATTTTGGCTGTAGCAGTACCATTCGTCGGAGGACTTGAAGCGTGCTGGCAGGTGTTGAGTGGAAGGGTGTCGACCTTCGTGCACGATCAGTTCCGCCGGCTGGGTGGGTGGGTGTCCGGCGAATTTTCCTCCACCTACGAGTTCGAGGAAAAAGGGGTTGGATGCCTCTGTGTAGGTGATGGAGTGGACGCCGATGGTGCTGCCGCCAGAACGCACGTACTGCTCGAAATCGGCTTCCTGCTTTTTGTCGAAGATCTTTCCGCCAGTGTATCCAAATACTAAGACATCAGTTTGCTTGAGCAAATCTTCGGTGATGTGTTTCGCGTCGCGTATCTCGGTTAGTTTCCAGTTTTCCTCGTAGGCGAGGTCCCGCATCAAGCGCGTGAAGGAGCTAATTTGCTGGGCGTGGATAAAGGCGTGCGGGTCGCTGGCGGTGATCAGAGTGACCTGCGTTGCTTCGCTTGCTAGGGAGGACGCGGCACAGGGAAACGCCAAGAGGGCTAGGAGCAGTCGGGCTGTTGCTACTCGATATTTGGAATGTCTGGGGATTCTGGACATATTGTTCTTAGGAAATCAGTTGAATTCGCTCTTTGGCCCTCTGGAGAGGTTTGAGCGCTTAGTCCGAGAGGGGACGGACTCGGATGTTTCGGTACTCTGCTTTCATCGCCGTTTTGTCGTGTATTTGGAAACCGATTACGCCTTCGCGCGATCCATTGGGGTCCGGGTCGTGGTAGTCCATGACTTTGATGCCGTTGATCCAGTATTCCAGGCGCTTGTCGCGAGCTCGGATGGTTAGGCGATTCCAGTCGTCAGGATGGTAGGCTTGTTTGAGGATTTCTTGGTCGGCGAAGATGCGGAGCTTGGGGCGGGAGTACCAATCGCCGAGAGAGCCCCAGTAGTTGTTTTTGTTGGGCCTTGGTTTTCCTGCGTCCAGCTCGTAGCCCGCTGGGGCATCGAAGGTCTTGTAGCCGTCGAAGCGGAAGATTTTGGCGCGGTAGTAGATGCCGCTGTTGCGGCGGTCGTCGCCGCTAAGCTTTAGCTCGCAGGTAAACTCGAAGTCGCCGAAGCTGCGCTTGGTGTAGATCCACTCCGGCAGGTCGAGCTTTTGTCCGTGGGTGTTGGCGACGATGGCGCCATTTTCAAATTGCCAATGAGCGGAGGGGACGGTCCAGGCGTCGAGGTTTCCGCTGGCGAGCAGGTCGATGGCAGCTGGTCCTGCGACGCTGGGTTCGGTGGCTTCGTTTGGCGTGGCGACTAGAGTTAAAGGTAGTAGTGAGAGGATCACTACGGTGAGTCGTGCGACGTTGTTTTTCATATAAGGAACCGGGTTTTAGCCGATTTATCGGTTTCGTTTTGCCACCCGAGGCGGGACGTCTTGGAGGGAGGTGGCGGTGGCGGTGGGAAAATTGTCCGGGACGGTTTGGTTTACTGGCTTTTTGGCGAGCCATTGCAGGGCGCGGATCATGAGGGTTTGGAAGGCTACGTCGCGCACGCCGGGCGGG
The DNA here is from genome assembly GCF_031127875.1 of Pelagicoccus sp. SDUM812005. Classification (GTDB taxonomy): domain Bacteria; phylum Verrucomicrobiota; class Verrucomicrobiia; order Opitutales; family Opitutaceae; genus Pelagicoccus. The sequence continues at coordinate 783,203 of NZ_JARXIA010000001.1, forward strand.
TTTTCCTGGTTGGTCCAATAGTGGCCGTACGTGGAGGTATAGGTGCGTCCGGCTCCGTATTGCACGACCCATTCGGTGGGGAAATCCATGTCGGTCTTAGGCTCGCGGGCGTAGGAAAGCACGGTGAGGTTTTCCAGCGGGCCGCGGGTGTAGGAGTAGACTTCGACGTCGGCGGACTTCCAGGCGCGCGGCAGGTTGGCGTGGATGGGGTGGTCGCCGAAGCGGTGGAAGACCGCGTCGATGCGGGGGCCATGGCTGGTGCGGTTGCCCACCCCAGGGGGGATTTCGACGAGTTGGCCGTCTTTGACCTGGAGGGCCTTGCCGAAGTCGGCGGGACGCCAGCCCATGCCGATCATCTTGTTGTATTCCGGCCAGTCGGCGAAGGCGTTGTTGGCGCTGTGGTAGACGTACATGCCGCCGCCGTTGCTGAGGTAGGACTCGAGGTCCGCTTTGACGGGATCGGGCCAGGAGATCTCGCGGTTCTTGATGTTGTTGCAGGTTTGAATGACGACGTCGTAGGCAGCGAAGTTCGGGTTCCATTGCCGCCAAGCGTCTGTATTGAAATCTGGCATACTCGACACGGAAACGGCGAAGGTGGGATCGCTGGCGAGGATGTCCTGGATTTTTTGGGTGGTCTTCTCGACGGAGTGGTTGCTGAAGCCGTCGACGATTAGGACCTCGATCCGCTCGGATGCAGGAGAGGCGCTCCAGCACGCGGCTAGGGCAAGGAGAACACTTAGGATGGAGCGTTTCATGGCAGCGGGGCGTGAAGGGAGATTGTGGGCAGGCCTAGGAGCTGGGATTGCTCGGCCAATAGGGGGTGAGGTTTTCGATGAGGACGGAGATCGCTTCTTCTCGATCGATCACTCCGTTGTGGCGGTAGATGATATTGCCCTTGGGGTCTACGATGACGGTGTGGGGCAGCGGACCGGGCCAGTCGGGATCGATGGCAGCCGCGAGTTCGTCCTGTCCGGAGCCAGTGTAGAGGTAGTTGTTGCTCTTACGACCTTCGGAGACGGCGATGCGTTTCAGCTTGGGCGGAGTGCCGGCGTACTTTCTTTCGAGGAAGGCTTGCACGCGTTTTTCGTTTTTGGGTTCGTCCAAACTGATGGTGATGAGTTCGAAGGGACGCAGCCCGAGCTGGCGTTGGATGGATACGAGGTCGGGGAATTCTTCCACGCAGGGAGCGCACCAAGTGGCCCAGAGGTTGATCATGCGGTACTTGTCGGTGCCGTTGGCTCGCAGGGCGGCTGCTCCGACGGCGTCAAGCGTGTCGAGCTCGACGACCGAGGCGCTTTTTTCGAAGCGTTCTTGGGCGACGCGAACCTTGGCTTTCTTCTCTCGCCATTTGGTAGAGCAGCCGTGCGGCTTGGTAACGGGGACGGGGACCGGTTCGCCGGCGAAGAGGGCATCGAGCGCGTTGAGGGCGTCGGGCGATTTTACGGAAGCTGGGTCGGGGATGCGCGAGTCGTCGAAGCGACCTTTGTACTGGAGCGTACGGTGTCGGTCGAAAATGAATACATGGGGAGTGGCGAGACAGCCGTAGGCTCGGGCGGTGCTTTGCGTGTCGCCGTCGTAGAGGTAGGGAAAGGTCCAACCGGCCTCCTTGGCGTAGGGGATCATGTCTTCGAAGCTGTCGGTGTACTTTCCGAATCCGAGTTCCGCGGGCGTCATGCCTTCGGGGTGGTTGGGGTTGATGGCGACGAAGGCGAAGCTGCGTTTTTCGCGTTCGATTTTCTCGAGCATGGCTTGGAGGCGGCCTTCCACGGCGTGGGAAGTGGGGCAATGGTTCGAGGTGAAGAAGACCATAAGAATGTCGGGCCCGGCGAAGTCGGAGAGGGAATAATCGCGTCCGTCTATTCCCGGCAGGGTGAAGTCGGGGGCTTTGTCGCCTATTTCGAGGGTCTGTAAGCCTTCGGGACCGTCTTCGGCGGCTATGGTTAGCGTTGGGATAAGGTTGAATAGCGATAGAGCCAGTAAGGCGCGGAAGAGTGTATTCATGGGTAGTGGGGGGAGTGGGGTTAGGGCCATCGGAATCTGCCAGTTCGCGTAAGGCTTTCCGGTAGGATGACGCGCAGTCCTGAGATTAGGCAAGCCATTGGTCTACCCCATAAATGTGGGGTAGGCAGTGGAGGCGCTGATGTCCTACTATAAGGGCTCGTTTTCGAACTGCCCACCCCCCGCCCCAGTATGTAACCCGGCGTTTCCGGGTTATGCCTGAAAATCGATTGCCCAGTTATGTTCGGTCTTACCTCCCCGTTTCCAAAGCGCTGGAAGCTTCACAGCCGTGTCGCTTCGTTTTGCGCCCTTAGAAACGAGAACGCATGTAGCATGATAATGAATACGATAGGAATAGCGAAATGATCGTCCTTTGCTTATTGTTCTTCTGCGGTCTGGTGGAAGGCTTAAAGGGAGCGTTGCACGGAGGTGCCGGGGCTCTCTGTCGGTGGGGCGCGAGCTTAGGCGTTCTTGGGTTCTGGTTCTTTTTATGAGAAGCTCAGATCAGCTAGGGATTGGCCTTATTCCGTGGCGTGCGGCAATGCTTCGGGCTCTGTCGCTTTGCTTTTCGTTCGTTGTGGGAGCTTCGCTGTCTAACGGCGTTGAAAGCTACAAGCCGCGGGAAGTCGGCGGCGTCGCGGGCTTGTGGAATTGGGGCAATATCGAAGGCTTGGAAGGTGAATTCATTGATTGCGTGGAACCGTCGGAAGACGGTTCGCTTTGGATCGGGATTGGGTCGAAAGTGGTGCGTTATGATGGGACCTCGTTTCGCGAATACGATTCGTTTAGCAGGCGGCCCTCGGCCCTGCGGGCGATAAAGGAAACCACGGGGGGCGAGGTTTATTTGATGACGCGGGCCGAGCTTTTTCGGTTGGAAGACGAAGAATGGGAACTGGTATCGAGGACGGGAGAGAATCAGGGGCGCCGTCTTCAGGAAGATAAGGACGGGCGAGTGTGGTTCGCGGGAAGCGGTCGGCTCTATAGTGTTTTGGGGGACGAAATCCTAGAGTCGGAGTCCTTCGCTCAAAGAATTCTTGATATCGAGTTCGATCGAGCTGGAAAACTCTGGGTTTTGGATGCGGTGGGGGACACCTATCGTTGCTTGGTTGAGGGAGGTCATGTGGTAGTAAAGCGTCGGTGGGCTGCGTCGAGGAGTAGGAGCCGCCGGCAAGCCGGGTATGGGATGTTGGAGGCTACTAGCGATGGGAAGATTTGGGTGGTCGATTCGTTTTCCGGATCCCCCCCGAAGAACTTGGATACGAAAACGGGCGAGTGGAGCTCGATCGATTTCGGCGATCGGGATGCCGGAAGTGGGCGCTGATCGGCGACGATGCGCTCATCGGAGAAAACGTTGAAATCGGCAAGGACGCCACGATCGGCAACGGGTTTACGATCGCGGATGGCAGTTCGATCGGCGAATTCAACTGGCTCGGTAGCGACGCCTTCATCGGATCGGATAGCCAGGTCGACCGTTTCGTGATTCTGCGCGACGGCGCCGTGCTGGGCGACGAGGTGAAGATCGATCGCTTCAGCGAGTTTGGAGCGGGGCTGCAAGTGGGCAACCGTTCCCACATCGAGCGTTTCACCCGAGCGGGCGACGGACTCGCGGTGGGCGAGGGCTCCTACCTGGGCCGCTTTAGTTGCTTCGGCGACGAGGTGACGGTGGGTGATCGTGTGGAAACGAACCTGTTCACGACGGTTGGATCCGGTGTAAGCATCGGAAGCGACGGGGAGATGAGCTACTTCGTAGTGATCGGCGAGGGAACGACCATTGGTGACGGGGTGACGATTGGGCGCTTCGTACGAATCGGCAAAGACGTTCAGATATCTGATGGGGCGGTGATTCGCTCCGGATCGCGCATCGCCGACGGCGAAGTGGTTGAGTAGCCAATCCTGACCTATTGAGTGTACAAGGCGCCTCCCTGTTGGGGAGGCGCCTTTTTTTTTGTTTCGTGGCGCTACCGAAAAAGGCGGTGTTCGAGATCCCTCTTTGTCGCCAAAATGCGGTCTGCCTTTTCAGCGAGTGCCTGAAATCGGCTTACCCCCTGTCGTAATCGGTTTTAACCCTTGGTTTCCTGCTGTTCAGCGCGTCGTTTGAGACGTGCCCTTGTTTTCCCAATGTTCCCATTTAGCCTCAGTTCAGAGCGTTCGATCTTTGATATCGTACGCTTCCCAACCTTGTGCGTCCTGCTTGTCCTAAGCGGGACTCCTGGCGAAGGCTCGCGGGTTGAGTTTCATTACTACGACCAGTAGAGAAGGAGAACGATTTTTGGGTTCGAAGTTACTGTTCTGTTTCTGATGAGGTTAAGGCGATTGAAGTTTGAGAGACTCGGCCATTTGAGCGGATTTCCGTTTCGGTTTCTGCAGTGGTTGGGATCGTCGCTTGGGTGTGTTGGCGTTTGGTTGCCAATTTTGATGTTGGGGACTCTTCTCGAGGGTGCTCGAAGCTATTCTCCGGTTGATAGTGAAATCATTTGCGATGCTTGGCGGTGGAGGGAGATCGAGGGCCTGGGCGATGGCTTCATACATTGTTTCGATTTGGCCGAAGACGGGTCCGTTTGGGTTGGCCAAGACGCTGTAGTGCGGCGTTACGATGGCGAATCCGTCCAGGAGTATGGTGATTTCAGCGCACCGCCCTCTACCTTGTGCGCGATTGCGAGTAGCTCGTCGGGGGAAGTGTACTTGATGGCGCATCGGGAGCTCTATCGACTTGTCGCGGAAAAGTGGATACAGATATCTGGGGATGGGCCCTTTGAGGGGCGACGCATGCGAGAGGGGCGGGATGGTCGCATTTGGCTGGCTTCGCAAGGTCGGGTTCTCAGCGTCTTAGGGGACGAGGTAGTTCGATCGGAGGAGATTGGTTCGCGAATTCTCGACCTAGATTTCGATCGTTCTGGGAGGCTCTGGGTTCTTGCGGAAGACGGGAGCGTCTATCGCTGCAGTACCAGCTTAGGAACAGCTCGCGTCGAAAGGAGGTGGCGGGGAATGGGATCGCTCCGTGCTGCCAGAGTCGGTATGATCGCGGAAACGAGTGATGGGCGTATTTGGGCGGTCGATTCGAATCGGCGACGGGCCCCGCGTCATTTGAATCCGGATACGGAAAAGTGGACCTTGCTTGACTTGCGGGCTTTTGGCGGTACTCGGCAGAATTACTCGATACTGGAACCGGAAAAGGGGCGGATTCTGATTTCCGGGGTGGATGCTCTATCCTATTGCATCAACGGGAAGTGGCGGAGCATCTCCAACCTGTCGCTGGATTTATCTGTGCCTGTGACTTTCATGAATTCGGGAGCGGACGGCTTCCTTTGGATCCTGGAAAATAGCAGGATAAAGCAGCATAGCCGCTTGGCGCGGATCGACTATGTCGGCAAGCGTTGGAAGGAGTTCGAAGACTTGAATTTCCAATGCGACCTTGGGAATGGAACGCTCTGTTTTCTCACTGGAAGGGGAGAGCTCGTCCTTCATGATACTAGTGAAAACGATTGGACTTTGTACACGGAGGCGGACGGTTTGATCGACAACGCTGTGGTTGCGATTTGTAGCGAGCGAGGTGAAGTTTGGGTCGCTGGCTCTCATCGGGATCAGGCAGCGGCAGCCCGTTTCGATGGCGACAGCTGGCATCTGTACGAAATGCCGGAACTCGGCGCAAGGATCAGTCGTGATTCAGCTCAGTCGCTTTCGGATGGAAGCCTTGTCTTTGCTTATGGTCAGGAAGGCGGGCACCGTGCTGGGACGGGAGGAATCGTTCGTTTTCACCCTCGGGCGAGCGGATACAATAAGGAATGGCTGACGGATTTGAAATATAAGCGGGTGATTTCCATCCAGGAAGACGGCGAGGGAAACTTTCTGTATAGCAAGAACCGCATCGTACGCTACGAGGGGGACGATTCGACTGTGGTTCCCATGCCCATCAAGGGGGCGAGCAATTGGGTTGATGGATTCCAATCGTTGCCGGGAGGAGAGCTCTGGTATTGTAGTTGGGGGCAAGGGGTTCACGCGTTCGACGGAGAAAGTTGGCGGGTCTTTACCAAGAAAGATGGGCTCAGTTCCGATTTTGTATCGAACGTTTTAGTCAAGGAAGACGGCACTGTGTTTGCCTTGACCGCCAAGGGACTCGACCGTTTTCGCGATGGGGAATGGCAGCGTGTGGAAGGGCCAGAACTCAAGGGGATACGTTCAGGTTCCAGCCTTCGCGAGTCTTCGGACGGGTCTCTCTGGGTAAACCTTGCCAACCGCGACTGGTATCACGCCTTTGGAGACCGAAGCGGGCTGGATCTCTCGTTTCGGAGCTTTCGGTTTCGGGCAGACGAGCTCGCTCCGGAAACGCGCGTTTCCTTCGTTATGGATCCACCCAAGTATTCGAACTCTGCATACGTTTCGTGGTCCGGCAGGGATCCCTGGACCAATACGCCGGTGGATGCCCTGCAATTTTCCTATCAGTTCGATCACGGCGAGTGGACGGCGTTTAGCTCGCAGACGGGGACCTACCTATCCGACCTCGATCCGGGAGATCACCTGTTGAGAGTGAAGGCTCGCGATTCGGACCTGAACGTGGACGCGAGCCCGGCGGCCCTGGCCTTCACGGTATCTTTGCCCTTCTGGGAAAGCTCTTGGTTTATCGGAACTGCGATTGCGGTACCGATTGTTATCATAACTTTGATTTTCCTGCTTCTAACGCAGCGGATCAGGCATATGGCGGAGCTGGATGGCGTGCGCGCTCGATTCCTAATGAACGTTTCGCACGAGCTGCGGGCTCCGTTGAGCCTGATTATGATGCCCCTGGAAAAGTTGATGAAGAAACATGGCGACGGAGGGGATTCACGGCATCTGACCACTGCCCTGCGGAGCGCCAAGCGTCTCAACCAATTGGTCGAGCAGCTGCTCGATTTGCAGCAAGCGAAAGCGCATAAATACAAATTAAATGCGAAGAGGAGCGACATCGTTAGGTTCACTCGAACGATTGTAGCCGATTTTGAGAACCTCGCTGCCTCGCGAGGACAGCGGATTGGTTTCTATTCCACCGATGATACTTATGTAACGTTTTTCGATGAGGATATATATCGAAAGATGTTGGATAATCTCGTGCTTAACGCGATTAAGCATTCGCCGGAGGGTGCTGACATATCGGTGATGCTGCGGTCTGGAGAGATCGACGGTTTCGGGGAGAGGAAGCTACGCTTGATCGTTGAAGATAATGGATCGGGCATTCAGAGGAATGTATTGAAGCGAATCTTTGAGCCTTTTTATAGGCACTCCGAAAATTCCAGTCAGAGGGCTAAGAGTTACGGGATTGGACTCGCCTTGGTTAAAGAGCTCGTGGACTTCTGCCAGGCCAAGATCACTGCAGAAAGCCCGATAAAGAAGGATGGCAATGGCGCTTTTGGCTCCCGTTTCACCATCGAATTCGAAGGCATGCCGCCTGTCCCTGAGAAGCCGGACGAAAACGCCGAGAGTCCGGTCAGGGTTAAAACGATCGATCCAAGGGCTGCTTCCTCGAGCGTGGAAGGTAAGGGGAGAAAACGTAAGGGCCTTATTTTGCTTGTGGACGATCACAGCGAGTTGAGGGAATATATCGCGGAAGAACTGGCCGCCGAGTTCACGGTTATAGAAGCTGGAAACGGACGGGAGGGAATCGATCTGGCCACCAGGAAGTCTCCAGATTTGATCATTGCAGATATCGTGATGCCCGGCATGGACGGCGTCGCTTTTTGCCAGGCCCTAAAGGAGAACGTTGCGACTAGCCACATTCCGATCATATTGCAGACCTCTCTCGGGTCCGAGGAGAGTATCGGAGCAGGGTTTGAAGCCGGCGCTATCGATTACATTACCAAGCCCACTTCGATTTCGCTCATCAAGAAACGCGTTCGGAGCCACCTGGAAGCGAGAAAGGCGCAAGCGAAGTATCTTTCGAGCCAGCTGTTGGAGCTGGACGAAGAGGGAGGATCCGAATCGAGCGAGAAGGATGCTGAACTAGAGTTCGTGAAGAAGATTCGAAGCATCTTGGACCAACGGTGGAGCGAATCGAGTTTCAGCGCCGATAAGCTCGCCAGCGAGATGGGCATGGGGCGAACCACGTTCTATCGAAAGTGTAAGGTGGTTTTGAACATTCCTCCGGCGGAAGCCATCAAGAGCTATCGCCTCGGGAAGGCGAAAGAGCTATTGGAGAGCGGTATGCCGGCCTTCGAGGTCGCAACGCTTGTAGGCTATTCTGAAGCGAGTCCCTTCAATCGCGCTTTCAAGAAGCGATACCGTTGCAACCCTTCTGAGGTTCAGAAAGGGGCGAGAGTTTAAGCGTTTTTCGTTTAGTTAGTTGTACTGTGTGATGAGGGAAACGCGGCGTGCCCGGCGGTCCCGCCCTACCTTATGCGAATGATCAAACGAATAATGCCCTAAGCGGTTTCTCGCATGGCGTTGGCGAATTCATGTCGGCGTTCGCTCGCTGGGATCCTCGTCGCTGCATCCACGTTAGAAGATGAAGGCATTGGCGATTGGGCGGTTTTTAAGAAGATCGTATTTGGTTTGTAAGGTGTTGATGTAGAGTAGGAAAGGATGACTGGTCAAGGGATTCGAACGAATGGTCATTCTTTAGTAGGGCGTGAACTTATATAGTCCGGGCGTTGCGTAGCGAGCCACCTTCTACTGGCCCTTTGGGGTCGAGGAGGTCGACCCCGTTTTGGCTCGTCCTTCAAGCGTTGGTGCTCTGCGCGGCTACTTCTACTGTAACCCACAAGATACAAACTAAGACTATTGTAAGATGAAAATCCCCAGAATTAACCCCAAGTCGTGGAGGTATCGGACCTCCTCCGGAGTTCTGCTCGCGGCGCATCTCAGTTTTGCTCCTGCCCTGTATTCTCAGGATGACGCCTCCGAAGATGAGGTGTACGAGCTTTCTCCTTTCGTTGTAGACGCCTCGAAAGATACTGGCTACCGAGCCGAAAATACGCTGGCGGGCAGTCGCATGAACATGTCGCTCGCGGACGTGGCTCAATCGGTGAACGTGCTCACCGCAGAATTCCTCGAGGATGTTGGCGCGGAAGACCTGGATGACATCCTCCTTTATTCCCTAAATGCGGAAGAGGATTTCAACGAGAGCAGTTCCGTGGAGGACGCGATTGGCTCGGATACGGAATATTATGGGAATGCGAAGACGAATATTCGCGGGAACGCTGCCTCTATCACGGTTGACAACAACTTGGGTGGAGGATCGCTCGATACCTACAATACATCTCGAATCACGATTTCTCAGGGCCCCAATGCGATTCTCTTTGGCTTCGGAGGAGCAGGAGGCTTGATCAATCTCTCTACGCAAAGAGCGAGCGCCTCGCGGGATTCGATGAGCCTGCAGACGCAAATTGGCTCCTTCGATCAGTTTCGGAATATATTGAACATCAATAAGGTCCTCATCCAAGATCGGCTTGCGATAAAGGCGATCACGCTACACGAAGAATCCGCGGGGTGGCGCGCCGGAGATACGACGGATACTTTGCGTTCGACCTTTATTTTAACTGCCAGACCATTTGCGGGTACGGAGATCAATGCCAACTACGAAAAGGGCCATGTCGACAAGCAGTTTACGGTTAAGCAAGGCGCTACGGACTCGTTCACGGAGTGGTTGAACTACTACGGTACGGAGGAGTACGAGGGATTCTATGGCGACGGAACTTACGCCCAAGTTACGACTCCAGCGAGAGCTGGGGCGCGCAATAGGCGCCTAGCCAGTCAAGGCCTTAGTTTCGCTTCGAATCAACTGGTCTTCATCGACAATTTGGATTTCGAAGCGGAGGGCTTACCGACCGACGTCGGGAATCTTCTGCCCATGCAAGGCTTCGCTCGGACAAGAGCGGTGAATCCCAATGAGATGTTCTCAAGCGATCAAATCAATCTCGCAGCGTTCACACCCTTTGGAAAAGATTCGTATCGCAACGAGAATATCGAAAATTATAAGCTCGGCCTCGTTCAGAGAATTACTCCGGACTTGTTTTTGAATCTCGAGTATTTCAATTCCGAAAATTCCGCGCCGACGATTTCTCCCGCTGGCAACGGTGTGAGCATCTATGCCGAGCCCATGAAGGTTTTTGACGGGATTTACGGCGCTTCTGCTCTTGATGGTATGGCCAATCCATTTGGTCCTAGCGAGGACGGATATTGGCTGTATTCGGAGGCGACTCTGCAACGTTCCAACACCTTCATAAACGATTCGACCTACCGAGCTTCCTTGGGGTATCGACTGAATACCGAGCGGTGGGGAAACCACAGTTTCAACCTCGCTATGGACAGCAAGGAGCGTTCCCGTCGGAAGAAGGACGAATTTGAAACGATCGATTTCCAAGGCGCCTACCAGCAGCGCGTCAATTTGGAGGATTATGGTTGGCACCTGGCTTCCACGCGCGCCCAGAACAGAATCGTCCGTCGTCATTACTATAAGGCTGGTCCAGATGGCCTGCCGCTTGACCAGAACGAAATTTCCGTCGGTAGTTTGAGCGAACCGGTCAGTATGCTGGTGCACGATGTCGATGGAAACCCGGTCATGCTCGAATCGGTTTGGACGCCTACCGTTTCTCAGGGACGTCGTACGGTTGAAAACTATAAGGATGGCACCGTCCTCGCGATGACCAATAAGTGGTTCAAGAACCGATTAGTGACGACATTGGGATTGCGGAAGACCGATGAGGAAACCGTTATCTATAGCGGATTGCGGGCCAATGCCGCGGTCCTGTTGGACGAGGAGGGTAACCCATTGTTCAACGAGGATGGCACGTATCAGCTTAGCGACGAAGCGGCGAGACCCTATATTTGGACCGATCCGTTCACGGGAGAGCTTACGCATCAGGCCTTTTCTCCCCTCTACCAGTCTTCCGTTCCTACGGAAATCAAGGACGGAAAGTCCTCCAACAAAACCTTGGGCATCGTATACAAGGCGACGGATTGGCTTTCGCTTACCTATAACCAATCGACGAATCGACAGGATCAGGACGCTTTCGCGGTTGTTTTGCCAGGGGTTCTGGCTCCTAGCCCCGATGGCGAAGGGCGTGATATCGGCATCCGCATGAAACTGTTCGATAATAAGCTAAACGTGACCGTTAACTATTTCGAGAACTCGGCCAACAACTTCCTTTCTCGAAGCGGCACCAAGCAGATGGTGAATGCCTATCGCTATCTTTGGACTCAGTTCGAAAATGCCCAAGCTGGATTCTCCGATTTCTATACGGATGAAGAGGGGAACTATACAGACGCGGATGGCGTGGTCCTCGAGTCAGGCGCCGAGCCTGTCGTAAACCCGGATTCGGTGTTGCTTCCTCTGCCTGAGAGCCACCCGCAATTCTTTTCGGCCGAAGAACGGGACGCGATCGAGCCCGGTAACGTAGTGACTTCGCCCGTCGATAAGGCTTCCAGCGGCTACGACCTGCGCATCCATGCGAATCCGACTAAGAATTGGTCTATCGTTCTGAACTGGTCGGACATGCTTTCGTATTCCGCGGAAGGGCTTTTCGACGAGGATCTTCCCTGGTACGAGGAGCAATACGCCGCTGCGAGGGAGCGTTACGATGCGTTGCTTGCTGAAGGGGATGGCTACGGCGAGCTCTTCAATAGTTTCGTCGTGCAGAACAATGCGAACCGCTCCTACTTGAAGGAGGCGCACAATGTAGAATACCTGCGGCTTGCGGAGACCGACCCGGAAGCTGCCGCTGAGTTCCTGTACGGTCTCGATCCGATCGATCGTATCCATGAACACGTCATGGAAGAGATCTTCGTGAACAAGATGGCTGTTGAAGATAGCTCGATGGGCGCCAGCAAGAAGAAGGCAAGTATGTTCACGACCTACAAGTTTCGCGATGGTGGCTTGAAGGGACTGTCCATCGGAGGCGGTTTCAGCTGGCGCGAAGGTCGCATCTTGAATCGCTTCTTCGAATATGAGCAGGAAGACGGTTCGATCGAGCTCGTGACCAAGCCTGTGGTTGAGTGGGGCGATCCAGACGGCGTGAAAGAGTATCAAGCCGATGACGACTTCAAGCTGAACATAATGGCTTCCTATAAAACGAAAATGAAGCTTTTGGGTGCGGATCGAGTCGTAAAGTTCCAGTTCAACGCGAACAATATACTGGAGCCTGACTACCAGGTGAATCCGCTTCGCTATCAGGTGGATGGTACCGTTCGCAAGTATCAGATCATTGGTCCGCGCACCTGGAAGCTTAAGACCACCATCGAATTCTAGTTTCGAGCGACAATCGTAGGGGCGGCGCGTTGCCGCTCCTATCTACCCTTTCCTGTGTATTAGGGTACGCAGTCCTGGGCCTATGTTTATGGGCTCAGGTTTTTTCGTATTCAGAGAGATAGGTACGAGAGGTGGGGCAGATCCTAGGGCGGGACCTTTTTCGATGCCGCTTGAACCCTACTTAAAATAGCGGTGGTCGCTTGTCCGCTTTTTGCCTATGGTCAGAAGCCTGTTTCGCGCCTGTGGGAGACGGGCTTTCTCCGTTTGCTTCGGACAGGGAGCCTCCGTCTCTGGCTTGCGCGACTGCGTTGAACCCCAACCCCTATTTGTAAGTCGTGAATTTGAAGCAGCGATTGGCTACTGAAGCTCGTGGCGAATAAGATGAAAGTCCTGTTCGCTTACTTGGATTGCATGAGGCGAAAGCGTGGGATCCTCAAGGGAACCGGTTTATCGCTTAGAGGGCAGGCTTGGGGCTTGTTCCCATGGGGCGCCTATCATTTTCGGCTTGTCCTTGGATGCGCACTTCTTTGCTTCGCTTCTTTTCTGGAAGGAGCCCAAGCGTATTCGCCGTCCGAAAGCGAGGTCATTGGAGATGCCTGGCGGTGGAGCGAAATCGAAGGGCTGGGCGATGGCTTCATTCGATGTTTCGATTTGGCCGAGGACGGTTCTGTCTGGATCGGCAAGGAAGGATTGGTGCAGCGCTACGATGGAAGCTCCGTTGAGGAATTCGGCGTCTTTAGTTCTCCTCCGTCGACCTTGGGAGCGGTCAAGCAGTGCGCTTCGGGAGAAGTGTACCTGATGGCGCATCAAGAGCTTTATCGTCTCCAGCAGGGAGAGTGGGTGCAAATCGCGGGGGATGGCCCTTTCGAAGGGCATCGTCTGCAGGAGGGGCAAGACGGCCGCGTTTGGCTGGCTTCTCGGGGGAGGATTCTCAGCGTTGCGGGAGACGAGCTCGTTCGATCGGAGCGGCTGGCACGCAGGATTCTCGATATCGCCTTCGATCGCTCAGGTGACCTTTGGGTGCTCGCGGAAGAGGGTAGCGTCTTTCGCTGCGAGGTGGAAGCGGGGACGGCGATCGCCCGGCAGGAGTGGGTAGGGGATACGTCGCATTTGCGGGCGAAAGCGGGTATGATCGAGGTGGCGAGCGACGGACGGGTCTGGGTGGTCGACTCCCTCTTGCGACGATTGCCGCAGGTCTTTGCTCCGGAGACAGGGCGTTGGCAGGAGATAGACCTGCGTCGTTTCGGCGGGACCAACGTAAACTATGCGATCTGGGAAAGCCGGCCAGGAAGGATGCTGATTTCCGGAGCGGAATCGATTGTCTATCAGTCCGGGGACGATTGGCATTCGGTGCCGAATATCGACTTGGATAAGGGGCTACCGGTTACCTCTATGAGCTCGGGTAAGGATGGAGCCCTGTGGTGCTTGCAGAGTAGTCGTTTGAAGTCCCGCAGTCGTTTGTCGCGTATCGACTACGCTGGGGAACGGTGGAAGGCGTATCAGGGATTAAACTACCAATGCGATTTGGGGGATGGGCGGCATTGCTTCCTTACCCAGTCGGGCGAACTTGTTGTTCAGGACGCGAAAGGGGGCGATTGGAAATTGTACGACGAAAGCGACGGGCTGATCGATAATCCCGTTGTCGCGCTCCGGGACCGGAACGACGAGCTTTGGGTGGCTGGCTCCCATGGCGGTCAGGCTGCGGTCAACCATTTCGATGGGGAAGCTTGGGAGCTCCTGGAGCTGCCGGAGCTTGGGCGCTTCGTCAGCCGCTTTGCGGCGAAAGCGTTATCTGACGGCAGCTTGGCCTTTGGGTATGGGCAAGCGCGAAGGCATTGGAAGGGGGCTGGAGGAATCGTTCGCATCCGTCTGGAGGCGGGGCGCTATGTGAAGGAGAGGCTGGAGAATCTGGAGTACAATCGGATCGTGTCGATCGAGGAGGCAGAGAATGGAGACCTGCTTTATAGCAAGAATCGCATCTATCGCTACGCGAACGGAGAATCGTCTCCGCTCGATGTGCCCTTGAAGGGGGCGGGGAGTTGGATCGATGAGTTTCACCCTCAAGGCCAGGACAAGCTCTGGTACTGCAGTTGGGGGCAGGGCGTGCACTACTACGACGGCCGGGAATGGCAGGTCTTTACGGAGAGCGAAGGCTTGAGTTCCGATTTCGTTTCGAACCTGCTTGTGCTGGAGGACGGGAAGGTTTTGGCCCTTACGGCGAAAGGGCTGGATCGCTTTGTCGATGGGGAATGGCATGCGGTGGCGGGCCCGCCGCTGGAGGGAATACGGGAAGGTTCGACGCTGCGTCAATCGGCGGATGGAACGGTATGGGTCAATCAGGCGGCGCCCAGTTGGTTCGTTACGCGCGATTCTAGGATGGAGCCGGGGCTGGATTTCGCATGCTGGCGGTTTCGGGCGGATGAGCAGGCCCCGCAGACGCAGGCGTCGTTTTTCGTGGAGCCGACGAAGTATTCAGATGCTGCATACATCGTATGGGAAGGCCGTGATCCTTGGTCCGAAACGGCGCAAAGCGCCTTGCAGTATTCCTATCGGCTCGACGACGGGGAGTGGTCGCCCTACGGCTCCGAAACGTCCACCTATCTCTCCGGGCTTTCGCCGGGCGATCACTTTTTCAGGGTGAGGGCGCGGGACCAGGATAGAAATGTGGATACAAGTCCAGCCGTGCTGGTGTTTTCGGTGGTCTTTCCATTTTGGGAAAGCGCTTGGTTCAAGGTAGCTGCGGTGGCCTTTCCGCTGGCGGTGGTGGGCTTTGTCATTCTGTTGGTTGCCCAGAAGTTCCGTCATATGGCGGAGCTAGACGGGGTGCGCACGCGTTTCCTGATGAACATTTCGCATGAGCTCCGTTCGCCTTTGAGCTTGATCATGATGCCGCTGGAAAAGCTGAAGAAGCAAGGCGGCGATGGGGATCGTTCGCATGACTTGGCGACGGCGATTCGCAGTACGCAGCGCTTGAACCAGCTCGTCGATCAGTTGTTGGACCTGCACAAGGCGCGTGCCCTAAAGTATAAGTTGAATCCAAAAACTGGCGACATCGTCGGATATACGCGGGCGATCGTATCCGATTTTGGGAACCTCGCTGAGGGGCGAGGGCAGCAGGTGCGATTTTCCTCCAACGAGGAGGAGTACGTGACTCGATTCGACGAAGATATCTATCGCAAGATAATGGACAACCTAGTTCTCAATGCGATCAAGCACTCGCCCGCGAATGCGGAGATCTCCGTATCGCTCCAGGTGGGTGACGCTGCCGAGACCTTGCGGCTGGTGGTGGAGGACAATGGAGAGGGGATTCGGCCGCGGGCCTTGAAGAGGATTTTCGAACCCTTTTATCACGATGCCAAGGAGTCCGGCGAGCGGATGAGGAGTTTCGGGATCGGTTTGGCCTTGGTGAAGGAGCTGGTGGAGTTTTGCCAAGGTTCCATCGTGGGCGAAAGTCCGATTCGCCATGACGCGGCCGGCCGTGGCTATGGGGCTCGCTTTACGGTTGAGTTGGCAGGCATGCCCCGTTGCGAAGAGCGGCAAACGGAAGCGCGAGGGCAGGCGCCGGCGCCGAGCGATCCGAAACGGCATCTTGGGGCGAGCCCGGTGGTCGCGACGAAGGGGGAGGGTGGGAAGCCGAGTGTGTTGCTGGTGGACGACCATGATGAACTGCGGCAGTACTTGGCCCGCGAGTTGGCGGCCGATTTTGCGGTCTTGGAGGCGGGTAGCGGTCGCGAGGGGATCGAATTGGCCGTGCAGCGCATGCCGGATATTATCGTGGCGGATGTGATCATGCCGGAGATGAGCGGGGTCGACTTTTGCGATGCGCTGAAGAAGAAGGTGGCGACAAGCCACATACCGATCATTTTGCAGACCTCGCTTGCCTCTGACGAAAGCGAGGCGGCTGGACTTGAGGCGGGCGCCATCGACTACGTGGCGAAGCCGACTTCCGTGTCGCTGCTCAAGAGGCGGATCTATAGCCATTTGGATGCGAGGCGGCGCTTTGCCAAGCACCTGAGGACGCAGCTTTTGGAGCCGGACGAACCACTTGACTCGGGGGGCGGCGAAAACGATGCCGAAGTGGAATTCGTGCGGAAAATCCAATCCCTATTGGAGCGGAATTGGGACAAGGCGGAATTCAATGCCGATAAGCTTGCCAGCGAAATGGGAATGGGACGGAGTTCCTTCTACGACAAGTGTAAGGCGATTACCAATACGTCTCCAGCGGAAGCGATCAAGGCGTATCGCCTCGCCAAGGCCAAGGAGCTCCTGCTGCAGGGAAAGTCGGTGGCGCAGGTCGCCGAATGGGTTGGGTACTTCGAGACGAGATCCTTTTATCGGGCCTTCAAGAAACGTTTCAATTGTACGCCGTCCGAGTTTCAAAAGGCGGCCAAGGTGTAGGTCGATTGAGGGCTGGATGCAATCGTTCTGGGGACAGGTCGAAGCAGGACGGCCGGGTGGCTGGGAGGCGAAATGGGCGTTGGCAAGTTCCTAGCGGATAGCGGGTTAGGACGTTGTGTCCTAGGATTTGGACGGATTGACATTATGCCAAAGAGGCCGGGGCGCTAGAGTGGTCGGCTTAGAAGGGAGCCCTGCTTGGCATGCCTATTTCGGTTGCGGAGTAGACGCTTGGCTCGCGAGGCCCGCGCCGAACGAGCCATGTCGGTTCGGCCCTTTGCGGAGCTGCCCCCTCTTTACCTCAAACCTCAAAATAAGAACGAAGTCGTTTATGAAGAAAAGAAACGTATTGCTTGGTACCTGTGTAGCGCTGATGGGCGCTGCGGGTAGCTGGGCCCAGAACACTGTTCTCTATCAGGACAGTTTTGACGATGGTTCGCTGTCCACGAATGCGAATGGAGTGGGCGGCGGCGCTCTCACCACTTCGATAGAAGCCCACTCCTGGGAGGAAAGCGGCGGCGAGGCCGTGTATGTTTCGCCGGGGAGGACCTACACCCGTCGGGCGCTGATGTATTCAGAAAGCGCCTTCCAATCCGATACGGGCTTCGTGCTATCGGTGGCCTTCACCACGGGGACGATCCAAGATTCGGCGGCCCATAATCTCTCATTTGGATTGGTGAGCGCGGAAACGGATTTAGCGAGTTACGCAGGCTTCAACCCTTTCCAAGCGGAGACTGGAGTCTATAGCGTCGGGGCTAACGTCACGCCTGATGGCGGCGAACTCGCCCAGGGGCTCAACTTCACCGATGGCGCGACGGTCACGACTCTCGATCAGTCTGGAACCAAGGTTCAGTTCAAAGCGGGCCAAACCTGCGAGGCGACGATTGAGATCGGCGTCGGCGGCTACTGGTGCCTCCGCATCGATGGCGAATACGAGGCGTCGGGCGTCCTGCTCGAGGAGATTGACCTGAGCAAATCCTATCATGTCGTCGTCTACGGACAGGACGACAACGGGGGCGGCAAGTCTATCCAGTCGATCACGCTCAAGCGCGGCTACCGGCCCGGCGAGCGGGCGGCCCATCTCAGGGGTGGATGGATAGGAGGCCAGCTCGACCTTGAGAGCGTTAGGCACTTTAAGACCATGGATTCCGTCGGGACTACGTTCACCGATGGGGCAAGCCTTTCGGCCCAGCAACTCGTGCCGCACAAGCTCATGGAGCAGATCGCGCTGGATGCAGGGATCGAGTATATCGTCGCTCCGACATGGGGCGACCTGAGCCGCGACGAGCCGGAGCATGATTCCATGCTCGAGAAGATCATGGAGATAAAGGCTGCCGGCTTTAAGGTGAAGACCTACACCAACAGCGAAAACTTCGTTGGCCCGAACCAGCCGCACCTGCAGCCCTTCGTGGACGCATGGATGGCTTGGTGCGATACCGACCCGGAAGCGCAGGCCTTCATCAATAGCCAACCTTTCCATACCGGTATTTGGAATCGGGATACGCAGCAGTATGAAGATGCGAGCGAGACGTATCCTTACCGAAAATACATGTTTTGCTACGCGGAGTTTATCCTAAAGGACCATTCCTTGCGTTATGGCGAGCACTTCGCGGGGTGGATCTTCGACGATGGTTCCACCATGGAGCAGATGGGAGACAATGCGACCAGCGGCCTTATCGAGGAGCAGCGCATCTATCAGGCTTACGCAAATGCGGTCCATGCGGGCAATCCTGAGATCCCGATCGCTTTCAACAATGGACGTAGCACGGTAAGCTATGCGTCCTTTCCTTTCGCCCACGCGGTACGCTTCGACGACTTTACGTTCGGGCATGCTTTTGGAGGCAACAATGACCATGCGAGCAAGGAGGGCGGCCAGTTCGACAGGAACTACCTGCACGTGCAGCGCATGACCGAGACTAATGGCTACGTGCACGATGGCGGCGCCTGGGAGTGGGACGACTTGATCGTTGGAAACTTCCATTCCAAGCTGGCTACTACGGCTTGGAAGTACGGTCCCGTTCAAGCTTGGGAAGAAGCGGACTTTTTGGCGTGGAATCTCGAAGCCTTGCAAGCTGGTGGCCACATGACTTGGGGAGGCTCGCATCCGCGAACCTCTGAAACCCTCTATGGTTGGGCTTCCGATTTATTGAAGGCCCTCGACGATCACCTCGCCGCTAACCTGGACCCCGGCGCCCCGAACTGGGCTCGCTATGCGACGATTTTACCGGCTGCGGAAATCGGAAAGCCGTACTCGCATACCCTCCAGAACGACATCGATTTCTGGGATCCCGAAGGCGATGCGGTAACGCTCTCCCTTGTCGGAGCTCCGGCCTGGCTGAGCATCGGTGAAGTGAGCCCCGGAGTGTGGGAGTTTTCGGGTACTCCTAGCGAATCGGAGGCGACGGAGCTTGCCTTCGAGTTGAGGGCCGCCGATGCGAGCGGTTTCGAGGCCCGCAAGGTTACGCTCAGCGTTCTAAATGCCAACGCGGTCCCCGTCGCTGATGCGCAGGACGTGGTGTTGGATGAGGACACGTCTAGCCCGATTGCCTTGACAGGTTCGGACGCGGATGGAGATGCCTTGAGTTTCGTGATCGTGACGCCACCGGCAAACGGAAGCCTGAGCGGAACGGCTCCCGACCTTGTCTACACGCCTGAGGCCGATTTTGGCGGTTCGGACCACTTTACCTTCGTGGTGAACGACGGACGCGACGACAGCGCGGAAGCGACGGTATCCATCACGGTGACGCCGCTAAGCGACGATGCTCCGGTCTTCTCCGCGGACACGATCGTTAAGCCGGTCGCGGACTTGGAGGTTGCCTACAGCGCGTCTTTGCAGGGCGCGGCGACGGATGCGGATGGCGACAGCTTGAGTTACGCGAAGCTCAGCGGTCCGGCTTGGTTGAGCATCGCTCCCGATGGTACCTTGAGCGGCACGCCCGCTGAGGACGACAAAGGCTTGAACAGCTGGAGTGTCGAAGTTTCCGATGGTAGTGGAAGAAGCGCTACAGCGACCTTGAAGGTTATCGTTGGTTGGACTGGCGGATTGATCGCCCATTGGGCGCTCGACGATGCTGCCGGAACGACGGTAGCGGACAGCGCGGGATTCGGTTTCGATGCCACAGCCAGCGGCACGGAATGGGTTGCCGGCGTGCAGGGCAGCGCCTTGGGATTCGATGGCTCTGCTAGCATCGTCGATCTTCCCGCTGAGGCGTTTAGCACCTTGGACGAGCAGGCCACGATTTCCCTGTGGATATTGGGAAGTAGTTCTCAACCCCGCAGGGATGTGACCTTCATCGCAGAAGACGCCAATGGAAACAATGTCCTGAACTTGCATCTGCCGTGGATCAGGAATCTCGTCATCTTCGATGGGGGCAATAGCGGGACCTCCTCGACCGACCGGACCGCCTTCACTGCGAGTCCAGTCAACTACAAGGATGCGTGGAACCATTGGGTGTTCACGAAAGACGCCACAACGGGCGAGATCGCGTTCTACCTAAACGGCGAACTCGTGCATAGCGCCAGTGGGAATACGAAGACCATGGGCGGCATCGTGAAAGCGACGCTCGGCGGTGACGGAGACTTGTTCTACGACGGTTTGATCGATAGTTTCCGCGTGTACGACGTGAGCCTCGACGCGGCAGAGGTTGCGAACCTGTATACGAGTTACGGATACAATAATCTTCCGCTTGCGGAGTCTCAGAACCTGACAACCACGGAGGACGCTGCCTTGCCAATCGCATTGCTCGCTTCGGATGTGGAGACCAGCGCTCTTAGCTACCGCATCCTAACGCCGCCAGCCCACGGTACGCTGAGCGGAGAGGCTCCAAACCTCCTCTACACGCCGGACCTCGACTTCAGCGGTACGGACAGCTTCACCTATGTGGCGAACGACGGCCGGGACGACAGTTCCGAGGCGACGGTGAGTATCACGGTCGAGGCTGACTACGATAGCGACGGCATCCCGGACGAAGCGGACCCCGACGACGACAACGACGGTACGCCAGATGAGTTGGATGCCTTCCCCAAGGACCCAACCGAGGATGCGGATGCCGACGGTGACGGAATTGGCGACAACGCCGACTTGGACGACGACAACGACGGCACGCCCGACAGCTCGGACGCGTTCCCCAACGACCCGACGGAAAACGCTGACAACGATCGTGACGGAATTGGCGACAATGCCGACCCCGACGACGACAATGACGGCGTCGACGATCTCGTGGACAGCTGCCCGACCACGCCCAATGCGGACCAGGCCGATATTAACGGCGACGGTTACGGTGATGTTTGCGTGGATACAGGCTCGACAGTCGATGCCAGCGCCCGTCTGGGCTACAACCCCTTCGTCGGCGCCGGTTCGGTGATCGGCAAGGGGGCGCTGATCGGCGACAATGCGCTCATTGGCGAAAACGTTGAAATCGGCAAGGACGCCACCATCGGCAACGGGTTTACGATCGCGGATGGCAGTTCGATCGGCGAATTCAGCTGGCTCGGTAACGATGTCTTCATCGGATCGGATACGCAGGTCGACCGTTTCGTGATCCTGCGCGACGGCGCCGTGCTGGGCGACGAGGTGACGATCGATCGCTTCAGCGAGTTTGGAGCGGGGCTGCAAGTGGGCGACCGTTCCCGCATCGAGCGCTTTACCCGAGCGGGCGACGAACTCGCGGTGGGCGAGGACTCCTACCTGGGCCGCTTCAGTTGCTTCGGTGACGAGGTTACGGTGGGTGATCGCGTGGAAACGAACCTGTTCACCACGGTTGGATCCGGCGTAAGCATCGGAAGCGACGTGGAGATGAGCTACTTCGTGGTGATCGGCGAGGGAACGACCATTGGTAACGGGGTGACGATCGGGCGCTTCGTGCGTATCGGCAAAAACGTTCAGATATCTGACGGGGCGGTGATTCGTTCCGGCTCGAGCATCGCCGACGGCGAGGTGGTTGAGTAGCCGATCCTGACCTATTGAGTGCACAAGGCGCCTCCCTACTGGGGAGGTGCCTTTTTCGCGGGCGGATATTCGGTACTTGGCGAGTTTGGTAAGCTGCACGCCTGCAGCTGCTTAGGATTTTATGTCCTAGCTTTCGGACGAAATGACATTACCGGAACGACCCTTTGGAGGCTATCATAGCGGGACCCCAGCAGGACGCTTCTCGATACCCCTTTTTTTGATTTTAGAGTCCGTTCCGAACGACGTCCGCTTTCCTTTGTAAGGAAAAAAGCGATACGAATTTCCAGATCCATAGGCGAGCGTTCGCTGTTCGGTTGGGCCTAAGAAGGGTGGGATGCCTTCCTGCTCTATACCCTAAAAACCTCAAAATAAATCAGTTAATGAATAAGAGAACTAAGTTGCTCAGCAACTGCTTGGCCCTTTGGGGCACTGTGGGCTGTTTTGCCCAGTCGTCAGTCTTGTACCAAGACCGTTTCGATGGCGATACGCTATCGGTGAATACAAGTGGCGTCGGTGGCGGCGCGGTGAATCGCACGATTGAAGGGCATTCCTGGGAGGATGACGGAAACCTGAGCTTTATCGAAGCCGGCACTCCTTACACGCAAAGGGCTCTGGTGTATTCGCAAAATGCGTTCCAGTCCGATTCGGGCTTTAGGCTTACGGTTGAGTTAACGACAGGGTCGATCGGAGACCTCGCGGCGCATAACCTTTCCTTTGGTTTGGTCAGCGTGGACACGGACTTGTCCAGTTATTCTGGATACAACCCGTTTCAGGCGGATAGCAGTGTCTACAGTTTGGGAGCGAACGTGACCCTAGACGGGGGAGCTGCTTTCCAGGGCCTGAACTTTACGGATGGATCGACGGTTGAGAATTTGGACCAGTCCGGGACGCGCGTGCAATTCAAGGCGGGCGAACCTTGCAAGGTGTATATTGAAATCGGGATCGGAGGTTCCTGGAACTATCGGATCGATGACCAGTACGAGGCCTCGGGTGTGTTGCTCGACGGTTTCGATTTCAGCAAAAGCTATCGCGTGGTCGTGTACGGACAGGACGACCATGGAGGCGGGAAGTCGATTCAGTCCGTCAAGCTTGAGAAGGCCCCCGCTGCTGGCGAACGAGCCGCGAAGTTGCGAGGCACGTGGACTTCCGGGGTGGATGCCAGTTTGATCGATAGCCGCTTGAAGGCATTGAAGACCCTGGATGCCTTTCAAGTCCGCTTGAGCGAGGGAGCGAGCTTGTCGGCGCAGCACTTTGCTCCGCACAAGTTGCTGGAGAGCTTGGTTGGCGGGAGCGAGGTGGTTCCGCCTTGGGGAAATCCGAGTTTGGACGAACCAGAGAACGATCCGATTATGGACCAGATATTGGACATCAAATCCGCTGGCTTCAAAGTGAAGGTCTACCTGAACTCCGAAAATTTCGTGGGATCGAACCAAAGCCAGTTCGATCAGTTCGTGGCGAGCTGGATGGCCTACTGCGATACTGATCCGGAGGTGCAGGCCTTTATCGCCAGCCAGCCTTACCATACCGGAATCTGGGATGCTGGGGTAGGGGGCTATGTGAATGCGGAAACCCAGTATCCGTATCGGAAATACATGTTTTGCTACGCGGAATATGTGTTGAAGGAGTTCGCTCTCCGCTATGGTCCTTACGTCGATTCCTGGATTTTCGACGATGGCGGAACGATGGAGGAAAATGGGGACGTTGCTACGAGCGGACTGATTGAAGAGCAGCGCATCTACCAGGCCTTCGCGGATGCGGTACACGCGGGGAATCCGGATATTCCAACTTCCTTCAACAACGGCAGGAGTACGATTAACTACGCTTCCTATCCCTTTGCCCATGCGATTCGCTTCGAGGACTTCACCTTTGGGCATGCTTTTGGCGGTAACAAGAATCACGCCGAGAAGGTGAGCGGGAATCAGTTCAACTTGAACTATCAGCACATCACTCGCATGGCTGCAACCAACGGTTTTGTGCATGACGGAGGGAACTGGAGCTGGGACGATCTCGTTGTGGGGAATTTCCACTCCAAGTTGAGCACCACGTCCTGGAAGTACGGGGCAACGCAGGCTTGGGAGCAGAACGACTTCAACCAGTGGAACCTGGAAGCCATGCAAGCGGGCGGCTCTATGACCTGGGATGGTTCCTACAACAGGAGCGTCACTGCAATTTACGAATGGGCCTACGTCATGCTTGAGAACTTGGACGCTTACCTAATGGAGCATGAATCGCCCGGCGCCCCGAACTGGGCCCGCGCCTACACGGTGTTGCCGGATGCCGCGCGAGGCGTTGCCTATTCGCGCTTGCTGGTGCAAGGCGAGGACTTTTGGGATCCGGAAGGAGACAGCGTTTCCCTTTCTTTGTCAGGAGCGCCGTCCTGGTTGAGCGTTAGTGAAGTCTCTCCAGGAACTTGGGAGCTTTCAGGAGTGCCCACGGAGTTATTGCCGACGCGCTATGAATTTGAATTGAGAGCGACGGATGCCTCGGGGACGGGAGTTCGCGTGGTGGAGCTGACCGTGTCTGACACTGTGGGCAAGCAAGGCTTGCTGGCGCATTGGACCTTGGACGAAGGCTCTGGCGCGAGCGTGTCCGACGCATCCGGCAATGGTCACGAGGGAACGGTTTCCGGGGCCGCCTGGGTAGCTGGATTGGATGGCAATGCTCTCGAGTTCGACGGGGCGGCGGCGACGGTAAGCCTGCCCGCGACTGCGTTCTCGAACGTAAGCGACGAGGTTTCCGTGGCGATGTGGGCGAAGGGCGACCTCACGAACCCGCAGGCAAATTCCGTCCTCTATGCCCAGAGCGCGAGCGGTAGTCGTTTGTTGAATATCCATCTCCCTTGGTCGAACTCGAGGGTGTATTGGGATGCTGGAGACCAGTCTGGATACGATCGTATCGACAAAGTCGCTACACCCTCCGAATACGAGGGCGAATGGCATCACTGGGTATTCGCCAAGAATGCGAATACGGGGGAAATGAGCATCTACTTGGACGGCAGCTTGTGGCATAGCGGAAGCGGTCATACGACCCCGATCGGAGCAATCGATTCGGTGACGCTCGGCAGCAACCATTCCGCCAATAGCTACGACGGAATCATCGATGACGTGCAGCTCTACGATGTCGCTCTCACCGCAGCGGAGGTTGAGGACCTCTACCTCGCCTTTGCGGAAACGAACGCCTACGGCTATTTCACCGATCTCGACGATATCGGCGCTCCTGGACTGTCCGGAACGGCGACCTTCAGCAACGGTAGTTATCTTGTCGAAGGCGGCGGAGCGGACATATGGGGGAGCAGCGACAGCTTTAGCTTTGTCTCTGCGGACGCTACGGGCGATATCGCAATCGTTGCCCGCGTGGTCGACGTAGAGAACACGCATAACTGGGCGAAGGCAGGCGTGATGATTCGCGAATCGCTGGCAGCGAACTCGCCGAACGTGGCAGTGGTGGTGCGTCCCAATCGTCAGCTCACGCTGCAATGGCGGAACGCGACAGGGGGAACGAGTTCGAATGTCGGCATCGTCGGCGACACCTCGAGCGTGAAGTGGATACGGCTGATCCGTAGTGGAAATCTCTTTACGGGATATTATTCGACGGATGGCAGCAGCTGGACGCAGATCGCGGCCCAGTCGGTTGCGATGTCCAGCAACGCCAAGGTCGGTCTCGCAGTGACCTCCCACGACGACGGTGCGCTTTGCACGGCTAGCTTCGATAACGTGAGCCTCGACTAAGCGTCGTTCCCGAAAAAGCGAAGGCAATTCTGGAGGAGCGGGGAAACCTGCTCCTCCTTTTTTTTGTTCGACTGAGCTCTTGGTGGCATCCTTTCCGGCCTGCGCATCCTCTGGGAGGATGGCCTCGGGCTTGGGTGGGCGCTACCGAAAAAGGCGGTATTCGTGGAGCCGAAGGGCTGTTAGCGTGAGGGCTTGCGCTTCCGCCTTGAAATCGGACGCGTGGCAAAGCTACCCCTCTTTTGACCCGAATGCCCCTGAGAAAGTGTCGATTTTTACCTGTGACCATCCGTTTACGATTCGCGCCGAGCTTGCGGAGCTTCCTCGCGTTTCTGGCTGTACTGCTCGGGGCGACGGGGGCGTGGGCTGCTCCGGTCCCGCTTTTCGATCGTATTAGCGCCATCGCGGAGTCGTCGAATTGGAGCGAGATCGAAGGCTTAGGAGAAGGGGACATCCATTGCTTTGATTTGGCGGAAGACGGTGTCGTTTGGATCGGCGTCGGAGATCGAGTTCTCCGCTACGATGGCGTATCGTTTCGTGAATACGGCGAATTTAGCCGAGCTCCGTCGGTCTTGCGCGGGATAGGGGCGAGCAGGGAGGGGGAGGTTTACGTGCTGGCTCACACCGAACTGTACCGCTTGCAGGACGGCGTTTGGAATCTGCTTGCCGAAATGAGGCCGATCGGAGGGCGCCGCTTTGTGGAGGATGGCGAGGGAAGGCTTTGGTTCGCTGGAAACGGGCGGGTGGTCAGCGTCCGGGGCGACGAGGTCGTCAAGTCCGAGGCGATCGCCAGCCGCTTGCTCGAAGTGGAGTTGGACCGTGAGGGACAGCTTTGGGCCTTGGCTGAGGATGGCAGCGTCTTTCGCTGCGCCAGGGATGCGGGAGCGGCGCTGGTGCAGGAGAGATGGGATGGTCCGGGGGCGCATCGCAGGGCGAAGGAAGGTATGATCGAAGCCACCCGCGACGGACTTGTCTGGGTCGTCGATTCGGTTACCCGAAGGCCGCCGCGCTTCTACGATCCGCAAAGGAGAACCTGGACGATGTGCGGCATTCGCGATTCCGGCGGCGACCACGAGAACCTTTCCATTGTGGAGCATCCTAACGGGGACCTGCTCATATCAGGGCCTCAATCGATATCTTACCAGAAGGCGGGAAGGTGGGGTGCGGTTCCCACTATCGAGCAACGGTTTTCGGACCCGACCACGCTGATGAACGTGGGCGAAGACGGCTACTTGTGGTGCCTGCAGAGCGGTAGGATGCCGAGTCAAAATCGCTTGTTGCGGATCGACTATACGGGCGAGCGCTGGAGTGGATTGGAAGGGCTGAACTTCCAATGCGACTGGGGCGAGGGAAAGCGTTGCTTCCTGTCGGTATCGGGGGAGCTGGCGATCCATCATGCCCAAGAGGATCGGTGGGAGGTTTACGCGAAGGAGGATGGCCTAATCGACACGCCGGTAGTGGCTATCGTTAGCCAGAAAGGGGAACTTTGGGTGGCCGGGGCCCACGATAATACAGCAGCCGTCAGTCGTTTCGACGGCAGGGATTGGCGTCGGGAAACGTTGCCGTCGCTCGGTCGCATGATTAGCCGCTTCTCGGCCCGATCGCTGGCGGACGGCAGTCTCGTATTCGCCTACGGGCATGACCGGTTTCACGAGAAAGGCGAGGGCGGGATCGTTCGGTTTTGGCCGGACGCGGGTGGTTATCGCCAGGAGAGGCTGCAGGGCTTGTTCTACAATCGCATCCTATCGATTCAGGAGAATGCGAAGGGGACGCTCTTTTATAGTAAGAATCGAATTTTTGAATACGAAAATGGGAGCTCGAAACGCCTGCAGGTGCCGCTCAAAGGGGGCGATAGTTCGATCGACGAGTTTCATTTCCAGGGCGACGAACAGCTCTGGTACTGCAACTGGGGGCAAGGGGTCCACTTCTTCGATGGAGAGGATTGGCAGGTGTTCACGGAGAAGGACGGACTGAGCTCCAACTATGTATCCAACCTGCTCGTTTTGGAGGAGGGAATCGTCTACGCGCTGACCACGAAGGGGCTCGACCGGTTCGAGCATGGGCAATGGCAGGCGGTGGCCGGGCCAGACCTGCGGGGAATTCGCGACGGCTCTTCGCTGCGGATTTCCTCCGACGGATCGATCTGGGTCAACCAAGCGAGCCGAGGCTGGCACTTTGGGCATAACTCTCGAACCCATCCGGAATTGGGCTTTCGCTGCTGGAGGTTTCAGCCGGATCGCCTCGCTCCGGAAACCGAGGTGTCCTTCGCCTTCGAGCCGTCGAAGTATTCCGATTCCGCATACGTTTCCTGGGCGGGCGTCGATCCTTGGGCGGAGACTTCGCACAGGGATCTGCAGTTCTCTTATCAGATCGACGGAGGCGAATGGTCGCCCTACGGCCTGCGAAAATCGATGCACCTGGCGGCCTTGCGGCCCGGCGAGCATATCTTCCGTGTGAAGGCCCGAGATCGCGATGGAAATGTGGATACAAGTCCAGCGGAACTCGCTTTTTCCGTTTACTTTCCCTTCTGGGAAAGCCGGTGGTTTCTAGCTCTCTCAGTCGCGGTACCGCTTGTGATGATCGGTTTGCTGCTCCTTTTGTTGATCCAGCGCCTCAGGCATATGGCTGAGTTGGAAGGGCTGCGGACCCGTTTCTTGATGAACATTTCTCACGAGCTGCGTTCGCCCTTGAGCCTGATCATGATGCCTTTGGAGAAATGGGCGAGAGGGGAGGAGAACGATGAAAGGTCGAAGGACTTGGCCATGGCGCTTCGCAGCTCGCGTCGCCTCAACCAGCTGGTCGACCAACTGCTCGATTTGCATAAGGCCAGAGCCCAGAAATATAAGCTGAATCCAAAAAATGGAGACATAGTGCGGTATACGCGAACGGTGGTGGCGGATTTCGAGAACCTAGCCGCTTCGCGGGAGCAAAGCCTACGCTTCTTCGCGGACGCCGAAAGCTATGCCACTCGCTTCGACGAAGACATCTATCGTAAGATGCTGGATAATCTGGTCCTGAACGCGATCAAGCACTCGCCCCCGAATACGGAGATCTCGGTATCGCTGGCGACTGCGGAAATCGCTGGGGGCGAAGGCGTGCGCCTAGTCGTTGAAGACGATGGGGCCGGCATCAAGCCGAGCGCTCTGAAGCGGATCTTCGAACCCTTCTACAACGACTCGAAGCCAAGCTCCCCGCGGCTGCGGAGCTTTGGCATCGGTTTGGCTTTGGTGAAGGAACTGGTAGATTTTTGCGGAGCGACGATTTCGGTGGAAAGTCCGGTTAAGCATTCCGAAGGGCGGGGGTATGGATCCCGATTTGCTATCGAGTTTCCCGAGATGCCGCGCGTGGAGGCGGCGAACGCGGCGATCAAGGGCGAGGAAAGGGTCCTTGAGGGGGCGTGCAGGGCAGCGGCGGCGCGTCCTGCGGAGTCCTGCAAGGAAAGTGGGGGCAGACCGCTCGTTTTGCTGGTGGATGACCACGATGAGTTGCGGGACTACCTGGCGGCGGAGCTGGGGAAGGACTTCGCCATCCTGCAAGCGCGAGGAAGTCGGGAAGGGCTCGCCATCGCGCGGGAACGTTTGCCCGACTTGATTGTATCCGATGTTCTGATGCCGGAAATGGATGGCGTCGATTTCTGCGACGCGCTCAAAGAGGACTCCTTGACCAGTCACATTCCGATCATTTTGCAGACTTCGCTCGCTTCCGAGGAAAGCGAGGCGGCGGGTTTCGAGGCAGGGGCTATTGACTACGTTTCGAAGCCGATCTCCGTATCGCTGCTGAGGAAGCGTATCGCTAGCCACCTCGAAGCCCGCAAGCGGTATGCAGCGCATCTGAGGAACCAGTTGCTGGAACCCGCGAGCGAGCAAGTCGTCGATCCCAACGCGGACGCTGGCCATGCCGAGAACGATGCCGATCTGAAGTTCGTGAAGCGGATGCAGGCGATCCTAGCGGAACGGTGGAACCAGGTGGATTTCAATACCGATCAGCTGGCTAGCGAGTTGGGAATGGCCCGCAGCTCCTTGTATTCAAAATGCAAGGCGATCGCGAATATCACGCCAGCAGAGCTGATCAAGTCGTACCGGCTTTCGAAAGCTAAGGACCTGTTGAAGCGCGGGAAGTCGGTCACCGAGGTGGCAGGCTTGGTCGGCTATTTGGAGACGCGGTCGTTCTACCGAGCGTTCAAGAAGCGCTTCCATTGCACTCCGTCTGAATTCCAGAAAGAGGCGAGGGTTTGAGCGGCGCCGTAAGGTTTTATCCCGCTACTCGAAGACGGCCAGGAGTGCGCGAAATGTGGGTTCCTAAGCTGCTTATTACCAGCTAAATAGACAAGGTGTCCTGTGGGGTTGGACGTAATGACATAGCCGCATGGGAGGCGGAAAGGCTAGGGTCGGCGAGGATCCGATAGCCGTCGTTTTTTGGTCGGCGTCGGTCCGTTGAAGATGAGTTGGAACCGCTTGGGGCTTCGTGGCCCATGGTGTTTCGACTTTTGTTCGATCCATAAAAACCCCCGACCCCCGTACCTCGAAAATGAAGAGATTCAGACATCAAAGGGCCCTGCCCTTGGCGGCGCTTGCCCTGACCCTTAACCTGCATGCCCAGACCCCCGAACCCGAGCTAGGCGAGCGAGCCGATTGGCTTCGCGGTTCCTGGGGCATTAATTGGAAGCCGGCCATGCGAGCCAACGGCGCGGCCGAAACCTTGGTGATCGATCACTTCTTGGATCAGATCCAAGGCTTGCGAACCATCGACTACATCCAGCTGCACCTGGGGGAGTCTCACGTGCAGTCCCCGGTGCATTGGGGCACGCAGGAGATCATCGAAAGCCTGTGGCAGGGCGATACGGACGCGAACGGCGATCCCATCAACTTGGCGGTGCCGCGGGCGTCCATTGGCTTCGACCCTTTCGAGGAAATGCTCAAGGCGGTCAAGGCGGCGGGCATGAGGACGCAGGTCTACGTGAACAGTGCGAACATGATGGGCGAAGTCGTCTTTGGCGAATCGGGCGAAGTGCCGGACGTCACTGAACGTTGGATGGCTTGGTGCGATACCAATG
Organism: Pelagicoccus sp. SDUM812005; assembly: GCF_031127875.1. Classification (GTDB taxonomy): domain Bacteria; phylum Verrucomicrobiota; class Verrucomicrobiia; order Opitutales; family Opitutaceae; genus Pelagicoccus. Next base: position 813,535 of record NZ_JARXIA010000001.1, read on the forward strand.
CGGAAGCGCAGGCCTTTATCAACAGTGAGTCCTATCGAGACGATCCCGCGTATCCATACCGGAAATACTACTTTTGCTACACTGAATTTGTCCTCAAGGATTATGCGATCCGCTATGGCGACTTGGTCGATAGCTGGCTCTTCGATGCGTCGTATGGGATAGCGAGCTACGGCGGCGACAACAACGTGAGCGAAGATCCGGACGAGCAACGTTTGTTTCAGGCTTTTGCCGACGCCTGTCACGCGGGCAATCCCAATGCCGCGATTTCCTTCAACAATGGAGTTGGCGAGCGGGACGGAACGGCAAATCCGTTCTCGGTCGAGACTCTTTACGACGACTATACCTTTGGCCACCCGTTCGCGGGCGGAAAGCGTATTGGCGATCACACGGTGGAGGTGACGGGTCTCACCCGGTATGGCATGAACTACTCTATCATCCAATGGATGACGGCGAAGAACGGGTATCCGCACGCTGGAGACGGACCTTGGGATTGGGATGAGAAGGTGGTGGCTCACTTCGATCCGCCCATGAGCACTTCGGCTTGGAATTCGGGTGGCATCCCCGCTTTGACCGATAGCGAATTCCTGTTGTGGAATCGGGAGGCGATGTTAGCCGGCGGTGCCATTTCCTGGGGCGCTCCCTTGGTGGATCGCAATGGCGCGAACAACCAGACGGATGTGTTGATCCAGAGCTGGGGCATGTCCCAGTTGACGCTGATGGACGACCACTTGAGCGAGGTCCAGTTTCCCGGCGCTCCGAATTGGGCACGTGCGGAAACGGTTTTACCCGATGCGGTTTCCGGACAGGCGTATGCCCGAACGCTGGTAAAGGATGTCGATTTCTGGGATCCGGAGGACGATTCCGTGACGGTTTCCTTGGTTGGGGCTCCGGCTTGGATGAGCATCGGCACGAACGCATCCGGAGATTGGATACTGTCTGGAATGCCAGGCGAAAGCGAGGATACCCTGCATCATTTTCGATTGAGGGCGAGCGATGGCACCAACGACCGGGATCGCTGGGTGACGTTGGCTGTAGCCGGCTCCGGCAGCTCCGAGTTGATCAAGGGGAGCGTTTCCATCCAAGCCAAGCCCGATACCGACTATGGAACCAACGAGGTGGCCACCCTGGTGTCTTCCGTGATCGCTGCGCCGGATGGCTTGGGATCGTTCCAAATCGCGTTCGATGTAACTCCCATGACGGGTGGCAGTATCCAAAGCGGAATTTCGGGCGGCTCCTCCACCAACCGAAGCTGGGGCATAGGGGCGGACTATGTCTTTAAGGGCAGCGACGGCGAGTCCGCTGACGCGATCGACAACGTCCGCGTCATCAATACTACCGGTAGCCTCTTGCCGAGCCACTTCTCTAATTTCGCCTTCGAAACGGCGGAGATCGTGAATGGACAATCGGTCGGCGACCGCGTGCTGGTGACGCTCGATGGTGTGCCTGCGTCCGCGGGTGGCGTCAGGATGTCGAGCATCGTGGACGACGTCGATCTGGCGGGAGCGGCGCATGTCGCTTTCGAGAATGGACGTGTCGCGACGAACGACAAGTGGTCGATCAACGCAATCAAGGTGTCGTATGAAATTGCGTTGCAAGGTTTGGTCGCGAATTGGGCCTTGGACGAAGGGGCAGGGGCGGTGGCGTCCGATTATTCAGGAAATGGATACGATGCCACGATTGACAGCGCCGCTTGGGTAAGCGGAGTCGATGGCCAGGCCTTGGACTTCAACGGGAGCAGCTCCAGCGTGACCTTGCCAAGCGGTGCTTTCTCAAGCGTGAGCGACGAGGTGAGCATTGCGATGTGGGTTAAAGGCGATCTCGCCAATCCGCAGGCCAACTCTGTCTTCTACGCTCAGAGCGCGGGCGGGGACCGATTGTTGAATATCCACCTGCCTTGGAGCAACGGTCAAGTGTACTGGGATGCTGGTGACGGCTCCGGGTACGACCGTATCAACAAAAGCGCGACTCCTGCTGAATACGAAGGCAGCTGGCGTCACTGGGTATTCACCAAGAACGCCAATACGGGCGCGATGAATATCTATCTCGACGGCGTCCTCTGGCATAGCGGTTCTGGCAAGAATCGATCGATCGGCTCGGTTGCGGCCGCTTCTTTGGGTAGTAACCTATCCACCAACAGCTACAACGGAGCTATCGACGACGTACAGTTGTATAATGTCGCCCTCGCGCCGGTAGAGGTCGAAGCGCTCTACCTCGCCTATGCGGGAGGAAACTGAACTGGATTAAGCTAGCGATGACGGGAGGCCTCTCTCCGTCGAGCCTAGGGGTGTATCAATAGTGATAATAGTGGTACGCGATCCTTTTAATATATCGGGAGGGGAAGGAACTCTCTGTTCCTTCTCCTCTTGGATTCCCCCTTTTATTGTATGTACTATATGAAGAAACGAAAAACGATACTAGCGGCAGCGTTGATGCTGTCATGCGGAGTCGCTGGCGCGGCCAATGCGAACTCGCCTGACTGCGAAGATGCCAATCCCTCTCACGGAAAGGCTGGGCATTGGAGCTGGTTGGAGCATTTGGGTTCTAAGAATAAAAACTACGACAGTCTGTCGTCTTTGTTCGAGCGGCTCGAGGAGCGCAAAAGTAGAATCGTCTCCTGGGATCTTTGGCGCGACGCCGGCGAGCAACGCGCGACCTTTCAATGGGGAGCGACGGGGCTTGCCGCGGCGAGTGGCCCAAGCCCTGAAGTCGACCGCTACTACGCGAGTCGCGGGGGGAGTCGCTTTAGCTCCTTTCTGAGGCGGAAGCTAGGCGACAGTTATCTTCGCCAGGGCTCGAACGAGGCGTTTTTTGTCGACTTCACGGTTACGGCCACCGGAGAGCGGACGGAGCTGCGATCCTTCGAATTCAGTGCCCTTTTCAACAACCCGGCAGCTCAGAGGTACTGGACGCTGTCGGTTGAGTCCGGGGATATTACGATTGGAACGGTGGCTCGTGGTGAGATCTCCACGGAAGGCGCCTGGGAAGCGGTGGAGGTCGACTTGAGTCAGCTTGCCGACAAGGACCTAGGTCCCGGCGGTACCGCGACTTTTCGTTTGTCCTGGTGGGGTGGGGCTGCCTCCGAAGTCGCTGCCGAGGGAACGGGTATCGACAAGGTCGTGGTGAAGGCTGCGGTGCCTGTAGTGCCGGAAGGAATACGTCCCGGTTTGGGCGAACGAGCCGATTGGCTGCGCGGTTCCTGGGGAATCAATTGGAAGCCTGCCTTCCGGGCGAATGGGAAGGTCGAAACCTTGGTGGTGGATGACTTTCTGGATCAGATCGAAGGTTTGAGGACGATTGACTATATACAATTGCATTTGGGGGAATCGCATATCAGTTCGCCCGTGCATTGGGGAACGCACCCCTTGATAGAGAGCCTTTGGCGAGGAGATGTGGATGAGCAGGGGAATCCGATCAACCTTGCGGTCCCCCGCGCCGAAATCGGTTTCGACCCCTTCGAAGAGATGCTCAAGGCGGTGAAGGCCAGGGGGCTGAAGACCCAAGTTTACGTGAATAGCGCTCAGATGCTAGGCATGGGCCCGAATGGGGATATCCCGGATGTTACGGCTCGCTGGAAGGAATGGTGCGATACTGATCCTGCGGCTCAGGCCTTTATAAAGAGCAAGGATTACCATGTGGATGGGGAGCACCCCAACCGTCCGTATGTCTTTTGCTATGCGGAATTCGTGTTGCGAGACTATGCGATTCGCTATGGTGACTTGGTGGACGGTTGGTTGTTCGATGCTGGCTATAAGTTGGCGAGCGATGGTGACGATTCCCGAAACGGCGTGCTGGAAGACCAAAGGCTGTACGAGGCTTTTGCCCTTGCGTGCCGCGCTGGAAACGCGAATGCAGCGGTTTCCTTCAACAATTCGCCCGGCGCTCGAGACGGTATCAACAATCCCTTTACGCCGGCTACGCGCTTCGACGACTACATGTTTGGACATCCCTTCGCGGGCGGAAAGCAGATCGGCAATCACGATTACGTGCCAGCGATTGGCACATCGCGCTATGACATGAACTATTCGATTATCCAGTGGATGACCAAGAAGGGGGGCAACGCTCACTTGGACGACGGTCCGTGGACCTGGGACGATAAGGTGGTGGCTCACTTTGACCCGCCGATGAGCACTTCCGCGTGGAATTCGGGCGGAGTGCCTGCTCTTACCGACGAGGAGTTCGTGCTTTGGAACCGGGAAGCAATGCTTGCTGGGGGCGCTATTTCCTGGGGCGCTCCGCTCCGCAATCGCAATGGTTTGGGAGCGACGGACGTATTGGTCCAAGATTGGGCTATGGCCCAGTTGACCCTGATGGACGAAGAACTCCAGCGGGTGCAGTTCCCGGATACCGTGAATTGGGCCCGTGCAAGTACGTCGCTTCCGGAAGCGATCGTGGGGCAGGCTTACTACCATACTCTAGTGGAGGGCGTAGACTTCTGGGATCCGCAAGGGAATCCGATCACCGGACTGGCAGTAGTCGACCCCAGCAAGGTTCCCGATTGGCTCAGTCTCGAGAAATCAACTACGGACGAAGGTGTCTGGATTTTGAGCGGCATACCCACGGAATGCCATTCTACGGCCTACTCCTTTAGCCTCGTTGCGGACAATGGTACTGTCTTTGCGACGCGTGATGCGAGCTTGACGGTTAGCGAGATTCCTCTGGATTTCGAGGCAGGCGAGCCAGGCGTTCCGGTTTGGGCGAGCGATCGAATCGTTCTGGACGAAGCGGAAGTCCCGGGATTCGTCGAAACCTTCCTTATTCAAGGAGTCGACTTCTACGATTTCGAAGGGGACGCGCTGGTCGTATCGAAAGTGAGCGGCCCGGATTGGCTGAATGTCGAAGCGTTCAGCGAGGGGATTTGGAGCGTAAGCGGGGTTCCGACCGAAGAGAACTACGGATTGAACGAGTGGATCGTCAGCGTTACCGATGGCGTGAATAGCGCCGAGATCGCTCTCGAGGTTTTCGTTCTCCCTGTTTTGCGCGACGTGGATATCTTCGCGACTCCAAATACCAACTACGGCACGGATTCGGTCGCGACCCTAGTATCCGACACCCTTGTCGCCTACGACGGTTTGGCGACGTTCAAGCTTGCCTTCGACGTGGTTCCGCAAGCGGGAACTGCGATCGTAAGCAAGGCGACGGGAGGCGTTTCCACTGCTACGAGTTGGGGAGTCGATGCCGACGGAATCTTCAACGGCAACCTTGGCGACGAGATTGACGGTGTGGGGAACCTACGGGTCATCGACTTTAATCCTAATGGGGGAGTGCTCAGCCCTGCCGATGTTTTGGACCTGTCTTTCGTATCCGTTTCGATCGTGAATGGACAGAGTCCGGGCAAGGATAGCGTGGGGATCGCGGTCGCTGGCTCAAGCCATGGGCTCGGAAACCTGGGAGGCACGCCCTTCGATGTTGAGCTCGAAGATCTCGCTGGAGGCGTTCCAGTGGAGGATTTCTCATTGTACGTTAATGCGGCGGGAGTGAGAAACAAGTGGTCGGTTTATAGCGTCAAGGTGAAGTTCAGGTAGTCTCTTCTCCGGCGCAGCTTTGACTAGGTTGCTTGCCCCCGGTTCGCCGGGGGCATTTTTTTGGTCCGTGACCAACAGCCGTGGGATTGCCGTTTAGCTGTTGGGCCGTCGCCGTGGGAGAGGAAGCTCAAAGAGCGAAGGCTGTTTACCAAGGTAAGCGAAATCTAGCTTTGCTCGGGTGCGGCAGGTGTCTTTCCTCGTGGAGGCTGTATGTTTGGCTCGCCCTTGAGGGCCTTTCCATCCCCTGAACCCTTGCTGTTATGACCCTGTTGCTTCGTTTTTCCCCGATTCTGTTTGTGTTCGCCTTTGCCTTGCAGGCCCAAGATTTGGAGCGCCGCAGCGGGCATCCCTACTTGCTCTACACGGATGAAAGGGTGGAGCAGCTCAAGGAGCGCATGGAATCCGAGGAGATCTTGGCGGACGCTTGGGAGCGTATGCTGGCGAGCGCGGAGGAAGCTGCGGGCCCCGAGAAAGGCCGCAAGCGTTTGCGACGCGATACGGTGGAGGAGCTTTGCCTTGCCTATCGCATGACGAGGGAGACGCGTTTCGCGGAGCGGGTGAGGGAGTGGTTGTTCGATCAGTATACGGGGGAGCCTCGCAGCGACACGCCCTTGATGAAACGGGAGCCGCAGTGGAACGCGGGGCTTGGGACCGGGGAGGCTGCCTACCATTTCGCGATCGCCTACGACTCGGTCTACGACTTTTTGAAGCCGAAGGAGCGCAAGGAGCTGGCGGCGCGTTTCGCGGAGAAGGGGATTCTCGTTATTCTCAACGATTGGGTGCTGGGAGAAGAGCGTATACACTCGCTGGATACTATGGGGCATAACTGGTGGAGCGCTATCGTCTTTGGCGCCGGGGTCGGAGCCATGGCGATCCTGGACGAGGATCCTCGAGCCGAAGACTGGGTGCGTCGCATCAACGATGCTTCGATCGAATACCACCGCTACACGGGGAGCGCTCTGTCGAACAAGCCAGCGACCTTCGATCCGGCGGGCGGATTTTATGAAAGCTTGAACTACGCTGGCTTTGCGGTGCGCACTTACTTGCCGTTTCGTATGGCTTGGGAAAACGCCTTTGTCGAAGCGCCACCCGAGTTGCCGGTTTTGGATGGTTTGGATGCCTTTTTTATCCACGGGTGTTATCCGAATAGCGATCGATTGATGTCAGTGGATTTTGGGGACAGCTCGAATTACCTGAAAGGCGCGGAGCCGATGCGGATGCTGTGGATCTCGGGGCAGCGGGAGGCGAACAACCTTTGGTACCTTTCGGAAGTGACGGGCCAAGCGGCGGAAACGCTATTCACCGAGAGTCCGCGGGATCTGCTGTACGCGCCGACTCCGGAGGAGCTCGCGAAGGTTCCTGAAAAGCCGGATCTGCCGACGGCGATGCTTTACGACAATATGGGCTGGGCCTTGATGCGGTCCTCATGGGAGAAGGATGCGACCTTCCTTGCGGCGCGGAGCGGGTTTTCTTGGAATCATGCCCATGCGGATGCGGGCTCCTTCGTGCTGTATCACAAAGGCAAATACATGCTGATCGACTCAGGGCATAGCAGTTATCCCTCGGCTGAATACGATGACTACTTCCGTCAGAGCGTGGCTCACAATGTGGTACTGTTCAACGGCATGGCCGAAAACCCGGAGAACACTTACTATGGTTCGGTGAAGGACGGAACGATGTCGCATCTCCTGGACGACGGGGACTTTCGATACGTTTTGGCGGATGCGACGGGACCGACGTCTCAGTATTTCGCTCGCAACTATCGCAGCTTCCTCTGGATCGGGGATGTGATTCTGGTCATCGACGACGTGAAGAGTTTCGAGCCCGGGCAGTTCGAGTGGCAGCTGCACTATAATGGCGAAGGAAGCCGTCCGCACCACGATATCGATTTTCACGTGAACTACGAAGGCGCTGAGGTGCTGGTGCGCCCGCTCTTTCCCATGACCTTGCCGATCGGTGGTCTGCCGACCGACTATCCGGAGAACATGCGGGTTGTAGAAAAGGTGGGCTATACTCCGGTGCGTGGGGAGAAGCGGGCCGTTAAGGAAAGGACTTACCATGTGTTTCAGCCGGCGGAGTTGAGCCGTCGCGAAAAGTTCATTACGGCAATCCTGCCGTTGGGAGACGAGGGCAGGGAAGGGGCTCCGACTATCGAGCGTTTGCAGGGAATTGATTGGATCGGCGTGCGTATTCGTCAGTCGGGTACAGTTACGGAAGTGTACTTGAATCTGCTGGCGGATGGTCGTATCCGCCATCGCAACGCGAACCTCGTGCTGGACAATGGTTGGGAAACGGATGCCTATCTTTTCGCCTTTACCTATCCGGAGGGAGGGAGCGTGACGGATCCGAGCTCCGCTTTGCGCACGGCAGTGATCAATGGCAGCTACCTGCGTCGCGGCGATTGGGTGGCGCTGGATTCCTTGTCCAAGGTTTTCCTGTCGGCGAGTCGTGGCGAGCAGGGACTTCTGGAGGTGCAGCTGCAAGGTCAGCCTTATTTGAACGTAGGGCTTGGCGTCGCGGCGAAGCCGGATACTGTCCTATTGAACGGAGAGCGTTTCGATGCTCCCTACGACGCGAAAGGCAAACGTCTGCAGTTGAGGCTACCAGAGGAGCGGTAGATCGCCGCAGGCGACAAGGATGAGACTCTTAAACTCGTAACTCTTAAAGAAAAACGAATGAAACGAAATTCACTTTCTGCATCGAACGCGTCGCGTCGCGACTTTTTGAAGACCTCCGCCTTGCTGGCAGGCGGAGCCTTTGTCCTGCCCCGTTTTTCGATCGGGCAGTCGGGCCCGTCCGCGAACAGCAAGTTGAACATCGCTTTCATAGGCGTCGGAGCCCAGGGGCGATCGAACTTGACGGCGATGGCTGCGGAGAACGTGGTGGCCCTTTGCGATGTGGATCCGGTGGCATTGGTCAAGGCGGCGGAAAGCTTTCCCAAAGCGCGTCAGTTTACGGACTACCGGAAGATGTTCGACCAGATGGGGAACGAGATCGATGCGGTCGGCGTTGCGACGGCGGACCACACCCACTTCGTGACTTCCATGGCGGCGGCGGATCTCGGCAAGCACCTTTTCGTGCAGAAGCCGCTTGTGCACAATATCTACGAGTTGAGAACGCTTTGCGAAAAGGCGCGCTCCAACAAGCTGGTTACCCAGATGGGCAACCAGGGGCGGGCCTTCGAGGGCATGCGTTTGATCAAGGAATGGTTCGACTATGGGACTCTGGGCGAAGTGAAGGAAGTGGTCGCGTGGACCAACCGTCCGGCCACCGGCGTAGGCTTTCGCCGCGCCAACCACCGGAGCCTGCCCGCGGCAGAGCCGAAGCCGGATGGGCTTGATTGGGACTTGTGGCTGGGACCTGCTCCACAAACTGGATACAGCTCGGAGCTGCACCCAGGCTTTTGGCGTGGCTGGTGGGACTACGGTTGCGGTGGCCTGGGGGATATCGGTTGCCACACTCTAGACATTCCTTATCTGGCCTTGCAATTGGGGCACCCGAGCAAGATCGAGGTTGCGCTATCGGAACCGGTCAACGACATCTATACGCCGAGCGGCAGCATCGTGACCTACCACTTTCCCGCTCGCGGCGAGTTGCCGCCCGTTAAGGTGAAGTGGTACGAGGGACCGGCGGTGCCGCCTATGACCGAGGACTACCTGGCCGCCCAAGCCGCAGAACTGAAGGCGGCCGGCCAAGATACCAAGAAGTTGAGGAAGACCAAGGAAGGCGGTCTGTTTATGGTAGGGAGCAAGCAAACGCTCTTTTCGCCGGGCATGCGTCCGGATAGTCCGCGGCTGTTGGACGAGGAGGCGTGGGAAGCGTTTCGCCGCAACCGTCCGCCGAAGGTCCTGCCCCGCGTGAAGGGCGGAAATATTAAGGAATGGATACGGGCGGTGAAAGGCGAGGGCCCCACCCCCGGTTCGAATTTCGACTATGCCGAAGGTTTGACGGAGTTGATCCTTCTCGGCGCCTTGGCGATTCGCACTGGCAAGAGCCTCGAGTGGGATCCCGTCACTATGGAAGTCACGAACCACCGCGACTTAGAGCGTTATATCAAACCGCAGCCCCGCAAGGGCTGGGAAGAGTACTACCGAGCTTAAGCGCTCCGTCCTCTCTTGTTCATAAAGCGAGGCGCTTTGCTAAGGGCCTCGTCGCGTACGGTTGCAATTTGCGACGTTTCTTGGGAAACGTTCTCTCTTCGTAGGTCGTTCTCCAGTGTAAGCGAAATACTGGTTTGGAAAGCGGGTAGGCTGCGGTAGCAAGGGGTCCAGACTAGCTTGTTTTATTCGGGTAATGCCTAGGGCGGACGCTCGATATAAAATGGGCTAGGGATGTGCACTTCCCCTACAGCGCTTCCGAGAAACGATCTGCTTTTCTCGTTTTATACTCCAACCCTCATTTATGCAAACGGGTCGTCTGTTTGCTATAACCCCATTATTAGTAATATGAACTTTGTTCTTCTTACGTGGATCAAGGGCGCGGTTCGACGCGTGCCTACGCCAAGGTCGCTGCTCGTGGCTGCCTTTTTGACTCTCTCTCTATCGTTGCAAGGCCAAACGGTGGTCTATTCGATAGCTGATCTCATACCTTACCTCGACGATGACAATGTCGATATACAGCTTGCCCCAGGCGTGTATTCGATCGGTCCGTCCGACGTGACTTCGGGCTTGTTGCCGAATCCGGATATTCTAGTTTTTTCCGGCAACAATAGCACCTTCGACTTCACCGGCGTAACCCTGGAGGTGGATACGAATATATTCCGCTCCTACGGCAATATTAACGTAACGGAGATTGCGGTAACGGGCACCAACTTGGTATTGAAGAACCTTACCTTGGTGGACGTAGGCGAGGTCGTTCCTCGACGAACCGCGCTAGGCGTACTGCTGGATGGCATATCGAATCGGGTAGAAGGGTTCCATATGACGATCCGCGGCTCCTATCCTTACGGTTACGGAGACCTTTTTGGAAAAGGTAGTGGCTACGTTATCAAGCACTTTAAGCATTCAGGGGTCTTGATACGGGGAAACAGCAACCACCTGAAGGATACGACTTTGATTCACAGAGCTTATGGGCATGGCATCTTTTGCCAAGGGTCGATCGACGCCTTGATCGAAGGATGTTATGTGGAAGGAGAGATGCGCTCTACCGACGACGTTCTGGCGGAGGCAGGTACCGGCTCTCCCGCCGATTCGGTAAACTTCATGACGGTGTGGGGTTATCCTGTTCCGCCAGGGGCGATGTTTAGCCTGCAGGAAGACGGTATCCGCGCCTACAATACGGGGCCTGACCCTTCGGGCGTGACGCGAAACACTGCCAATATGCAGGTAATAGACTGCACCGTGAAGAATATGCGCTCGGGCGTTACCATTGGCTTTTGCGATAACCAGAAGTACGTGGAAAACGTTACTTCTATCGGTTGCGAAAACGGATTCTGGGTAGGCACGGGAGGTCAAATCGTAGCCAGTCGCGGCGATGCCAAGTACGGTCCTTTGCTGGCCAACGCTTACCAAAACGACCGCGATAGCGTGGTTGACCTCGAAGTTTTGGATACAGGGCCAACCTATGGAAACACAGCAGTCGCCTACATCGGCGGTAACGGGCATGATATCACCTTGAGAAACAGGGACGCGAATCCGGACCAGAGCTTGCAGGTGATGGTTTGTGGCCTCCGCCCCGGGATGCGTTTTGTAACGGTGAATCCGACTTATAATGATTTCAGCTCGGACAATGTAGTGATCAACAACCTGACCGAATACCCCTTGGTTCTCGCCTCGAAGAGTTCCAATACGACGGGGCAATCCGCGGGAACGATAACGGATTCCGGTACGGGGAACGCGGTTAGCGCGACCACGATTGCGAGCTTGCCGGCTCCATGGAGCGGCGAAGACGTGGGCAATGTCGCTGCGGCAGGAACCGCGAGCTACTCGAATGGGACGTTTACGATCGAGGGCTCGGGCGCCGACATTTGGGGAACGAGCGACGAGTTCCAGTTCCTCTCGCAGTGGGTGACTGCCAGCGAAGCGACGATCACGGCTCGGGTGGACTCCGGGGAGAACACGAATTCCTGGGCCAAGGCTGGGGTTATGATCCGTGAGACCATGGAGTCCGGATCGCGAAACGCCGCTCTCGTCGTTACGCCAAGCAAGGGCGTTTCGTTCCAGTGGAGGGATGAGAAGGATGGATCCTCGGGCTACTCCGCCGCTTCGGGCTTGAGCGCTCCGTACTGGGTGCGCTTGCAGCGTTCGGGCGGTACGATCTCTGCCTATCGCTCGAGCGACGGCAATACCTGGACCTCCGCGGGATCCGTGAACATCGATATGAATTCGGTCATTGCCATGGGCTTGTGCGTGACCTCCCACAACGACGGTACGCTCTGCACCGGAGAGTTTAGCAACGTGCAGGTCGAAGGCGGAGAGCTGGAGGGCTATTGGACCTTCGATTCCATAGTTGCGGAGGAAGTAGCGGATAGTTCGGGATCAGTCCACAATGCGTCCCTGTGGGACGGAACGATCGTTGCGGGCGTCAATGGCGGCAACGCGATCCAGTTCGATGGCGTCGACGACGCGGTATGGTTGAACGCTACGGCGTTCGAGGACATCGACCAGGAGGTCAGCGTGGCAATGTGGGTTTACGGAGATGCAAGCCAACCCAAGAACGATTCCGTTTTCTACGCTGTGGACGCTTCGGGAAATCGTTTCTTGAACATCCACCTGCCATGGAGCAATTCCACGGTCTATTGGGACGCGGGCTATTCCGGAGGGTCTTACGACCGTATCCAGAAAACGGCGACCTTGTCTGAATTCGCCGGGCAATGGAATCACTGGGTCTTCACTAAGAACGCCACCACGGGCGATATGAAGATCTACCTCAACGGTTCCTTGTGGCATAGCGGTAGCGGCAAAACCAAAGGTATGTCCGAAATCGTGACGGGGCGGATCGGGAGCGGCTTGAACAACAACTTCTACAGCGGGACGCTGGACGAAGTTATGCTCTACTCGGTCGAGCTTTCAGCCGCCGAGGTTCTGGCTCTGTACAACAGCTTCTAAAGGTAGGCTGTTTGCGTTTAGGAGGCGTTCCGCATAGGCGGAGCGCCTTTCCTTTTTATGCTTTGAGCGCCTTCAGGCTCTCGGTTTGGGGGGAGGGAGCCGCGGTCCGCCGCAGAGCCTATCCTCACGTCTCGCCCTTTTTTGCCCGACCGCCGCGGTCCGCCCGGCGGTCGGACCCTACCTTGGGACGGCAAGGCCCAGTGGAAATTCTAGAACGAGGAGCGGCGTCCGATGCGGAGGGGGCCGCGGCCGGCCTTTTTCTCCATGTCTGGCTTTCCCCAGTTTTCCGGCTTCTTCGCGGCCTCCGGCTTGGCGGCGCCGGGGGCTTGCTCGACGGCGGGCTGCGGCGCGCTGGTTTGGATGGGCTCGAAGGCGGAGCTGTCCGGCTTGGGAAGGGTGTTTTCGGCCATGACGCCGTTTGCCTTGATGCTCTCTTCCATCTGGTGGAGGTAGGCTTCCATCTTCTTGAGCTCGGCCTGCTTGTTTTGAAGCTCCTGCACGTCTTCCTGGAAGTTGGTTCGGGCTTGTTCGAACTGGCGCATCTCGTCGCGGAGGGTGGCTTGCTCGACCTTGAGCTTGAGCTGCTCCTCCTTGATGGCGTTCTGCATTTCGCGCAGGGAAATTTCGGCGTCGCGTCGCTCGACTTGGATTTCCCGTTGGTCCTTGGCGTGCTTTTCGTCGGAGATTCGCTTTTCCAGCTCCAGCTGGTCGATGCGTTCCTGCAGCTTGTGGCGTTCGATTTCTACGAGGCGCTTGGCGTCTTCGAGCTCTTCGACCTGCAGGTTGCTGGCGGTGGTCTCGAGGTTGGCCTTTAGGCTTTCGAGTTCGCGGTCGCGTTGCTCGATGATGAAGTCTTTTTCGGCGATGGCCTCCTTGGCGTCCTGCAGCTTTTCCCGCAAGGATACGAGCTCGGCCTGCAGGCCTTCGTTGCTGCTGGCCTTGGACTTGACGACTTCGAGCTCGCGCTGGAGGTCTTGGATGGTGGCCTGCAGATCGAGGCGGATCTCGTTGAACTTGGCGCGTTCGTCCTCGAGCTCCTGGTTGGAGATGTCGGCGCCGCCGCCGTTGGGCAGGGCTTCCTTTTGGGCTTCCTCGAACTCGATCTGCTGGGCTTCCAGTTCGGCGAGTTGGGATTCCACTTCGAATTTTTGTTGGGAGAGGCGGGCGGAGGTTTCCTTGAGTTTGCGTTCCCGCTCGTCGAGCTCTGCGGCACGTTCCAGCATTTCGGAATCAGTGGCCTTGTCGCCGTTGTCGCGCTTGAGCTCGTCGACCAAGCGCCGGGCCTTTTCGAGATGGGCGAGGGTGGTGGCGAGCTCGCCGGTGGTGCGATCGCGTTCCGCGAGGGCGGCTTCGAGCTTTTCCTTGAGCTCCGCTACCTCTGCCGAGCTGGCGGCGGGGGCGGCGTTGGTGGAGTTTCCGGAGCCCGGGTAGGCCCTGTCGAGCAGTCGCTCGACTTGGAGAATGTCTTCCCAGGTGACTTCGTCGTCGCTGGCGGGCTGGTTGGCTCCGCGCAGGAAGGAATTGGTCGTTTCCAGCAGGCTCTTGAGGTCGTTGGGGTCGTTGAGCACTTCGGTGACTCCGGCGCGGATGCAGCTGATGACGGTTTCCACGCTTTGCTGGGAGGCGAGGTAGAAGATCGGCAGGCTCGGTTGCGCTTCCTTGAGGTTGGAGACGAGGGAAAGGTCGGGCTGGTTTTCGGGCAGGGCTTCGTCGGTGATAGCCAGGTCGAAGCGCTGATGGCGCGCGGCCTCGACCGCCTCGCCTGCGGAAGAGTGAGCGGAGATTTGGTAACCGGAACCGGCGAGCAGGAACGACAACGCCTTTGCGTTCTGCTTGTCCCCTCTGACGATGAGTATCTTCTTATTCAAAACTGGTCCTGTGGTTGATGTTGTTCGTGAGTAATGCAATGGGTCGCTTCTAGTATCGGTAACTTGGGGCGGCCCCTGTAGGCTTAACGTTCGTTTTACGCGGTTTTGAACGCCTTGGCGGGAGGCCTCGGATTAGGCTCCCTTATTGCGGGGCTAGCAGGTGGCGCTATGTCCTGGAAACCAGGCCCGACCCGTTTGCTCTTCTGGGATCGTTCGCTATTTTTTCAGCGATGAAGACACGAATCCCTAGGCCCCCGCTCTCCGACAACATCCCGCTCAACAAGTGGATCGAAAAGATGGCTACCCTTTGCGAACCGGACGAGGTTCACTGGTGCGACGGCTCGCAGGAGGAGTACGACCGGCTCTGCGAGAAAATGGTGCTTTCCGGCACCTTCGTGAAGCTCGACGAGAGCAAGCGTCCGAACAGCTACTACTGTCGCTCCGATCCGAGCGACGTGGCGAGAGTGGAAGATCGGACCTTCATCTGCAGCAACAGCAAGGACGCGGCGGGGCCGACCAACAATTGGCATGAGCCGCTGGAGATGAAGCGGAAGCTAAAGAGCTTGTTCGCGGGCTGTATGCATGGCCGCACCATGTACGTTATTCCGTTCAGCATGGGGCCGATCGGCTCTCCGATTTCGCATATCGGTATCCAGATCACGGATTCGCCCTACGTCGTAGTGAATATGCGAATCATGACGCGAATGGGGCAGGCGGTGCTGGAAGAGTTGGAAGGGAAGCGCGTAGTGCCCTGCATGCACTCGGTGGGCGCTCCGCTCGAACCGGGGGATGTCGATGTGCCTTGGCCTTGCGAATCGAATCCGGAAAACAAGTACATCGTTCACTTTCCCGAGGAGCGGGCGATCTGGTCCTACGGAAGTGGATACGGAGGAAACGCCCTTTTGGGCAAGAAGTGCTTCGCCTTGAGGATCGCCTCCTGCATGGCCCGGGACCAGGGCTGGATGGCGGAGCATATGCTGATCCTCGGCGTCGAGAATCCGCAGGGGGAGCGTAGCTACGTGGCGGCGGCGTTTCCGAGCGCCTGCGGCAAGACGAATTTCGCCATGTTGATTCCGCCGCAGAGTTTCGAGGGCTGGAAGATTTGGACGGTGGGCGACGATATTGCTTGGATAAAGCCCGACGCCGAGGGACGTCTTCGAGCCATCAATCCTGAGGCTGGATTCTTCGGGGTTGCGCCGGGAACTTCTTACGCGACGAATCCGAATGCGATGGAGTCGATGCGGGAAAATGCGATCTTCACCAACGTGGCCTTGACGGAGGACGGCGACGTCTGGTGGGAAGGCAAGGACGGCGATCCGCCGGCTCGCTGCATGGACTGGCGCGGAGAGGCCTGGACGCCGGAATCCGACACTCCTGCGGCCCATCCGAACGCCCGCTTTACGGCTCCCGCTTCCCAGTGTCCGACGATCGATCCGGCCTGGGAGGATCCCAACGGGGTCGAGATCAGCGCCATCATCTTCGGAGGCAGGAGAATGAGCACCATGCCCTTGGTGTTCGAGGCCTTCAATTGGACTTACGGGGTTTACGTGGGCGCTACGATGGGGTCGGAAATGACAGCGGCCGCCTTTGGCGACATCGGGGCGGTGCGTCGGGATCCCATGGCCATGCTGCCGTTTGCCGGCTATCACATGGGCGACTACTTTCGGCACTGGATAAAGATGCAGCGGAGGATCTCTGAGACGCCTCGCATTTTTCACGTGAACTGGTTTCGCAAGGACGAGGAGGGACGCTTCGTCTGGCCCGGTTTTGGGGAGAATATGCGAGTGCTCCGGTGGATCGTCGAGCGGGCCCAAGGGAAGGCGAAGGCTAAGGAAACGCCAATCGGCTACGTGCCTCACTATTCGGATATCGACTGGAGGGGGCTGGACTTTCCTCGAGAGCGGTGGGATTTCCTCATGAAGGTGGACCGCGAGGTGTGGAAGCGGGAATTGATCCTGCAGGAAGAGCTCTTCCTGCGGCTGCACGACCACTTGCCGAAGGAGCTTATCTTCGAACGCGAACTGCTGGCCTGCCGCTTGTTTTAGGGAAGGTGCGGGAGGTTCTGCCGGAAAAGCGAATGCCCTGTATCCAGAGAAGGATACAGGGCATCGAGTTTTGGCTATCTACAAAGACTGATTTTCGGCTGTCTAGGCCTTGGCTGCGGTAGCTTCGTAAAATTCGCGGAAGACTTCCATCCGCTTGCGTTCGCGGTTTTCCATCTCGATCTCTTCGGCGGTGTGCTGGCGTTCCTTGCCCGCCATGATCTTGCGCATCTTGGAGAGCGCGATGTTCTGCAATTGGCGAACGCGTTCGCGGGTGATGTTGAAAAGTTGTCCGACTTCTTCGAGCGTGAGGGGAGTGTCGCCGTTGAGGCCGAAGCGAAGGCGGATGATTTCGGCTTCGCGCTCGTCGAGCCCGGTGATCATCTCGTGCAAGTCGCCGCGCAGGGACTTCTCGTGCAGGTTCTCGTAAGGAGTGGGGGCGTTGTCGTCGCCGACGATTTCGCCGAATTCCGTGCTGTTGCCATCTTCGCCGACAGGAGCGTTGAGGGAGGTCGGGCGCACGCTTACGGACTTGAGGTGGGAGACCTTGTTGACGGGCATTTCCAGCTCGTCGGCCAGTTCCTGGTCGGTGGGCTCGCGGCCAAACTCTTCCGTAAGGGCCATGGCCATCTTGCGCATGCGGGAAATCTTGTCGACTAGGTGGACCGGGAGGCGGATGGTTTTGCTCTGGTTCGCCAGGGCCCGCTTGATCGATTGCTTGATCCACCAGGCTGCGTAGGTGCTGAGCTTGCCGCCCTTGTCGGGGTCGAAGCGTTCGACGGCTTTCACGAGGCCAATATTGCCTTCGCTGATGAGGTCGAGCACGGGCAGGCCGAAATCCTTGTAGTCGTGGGCGATCTTAACCACGAGGCGAAGGTTGGACTTGATCATGAGGTCTCGAGCCTCTTTCTCGCCGGCCTGGATGCGGCGGGCTAAGGTGATCTCCTGAGCGGGGGTAAGGAGGGGAATCTTTCCGATCTCCTGCAGGTAGGTTTTGATGCTGTTGCGCTCTGGCAGCTCCGCCTTCTCCTTTTTCTCCGGAGCCGCCGCTCGGAAGTTTACGGTGGTGACGTTGGATGCCTCGTCCTCGTTAAATATCTTAAGGTTAGAGGCTTGGGATCCGAGGGGCGAGTTGGTGGATAGGTCGGCGAGTGCTTGAATGGACATGTTTTAGTGGGGGTCGATATTTGGTGGCTGGACGGTTCGAAATCAAATGCTTCGCAGGCGATCTGGGCTTCCCCATGAGGTGTTGTATGCAGCTCTCATGGGGCGGTTGTGATCTATTGCTGGGCGTTTGAGGCTATGGATCAATCAAAGTACTTAGCGGAGACGGTGTATAGCCCAAAAAGGGGGTAGGGTACTATACCCACGTTCTTTAATCTCATCTTTACAAAAAGACCGCTAATAATTACCGGGATTTACATTCTAGACTCCTTTTTTGGGCCAGTTTCGCCAAAAATGCGAGTAAACTCTTCCGGAAAATAGGAAAAATCGGAAATTAAATGCATTTGGAGTGGGTGAAGACCCTTTCTTTATGGTTAAGGGTATGTACCGTTTTGGTGACGCTGATAACAGGGCCTACCCTTTCTTAAGAGGGCTCGAGACGCATGTCCTTGGGGTTCAGGTGCTTGCGTCAAGGTGTTTCGAGAGGCGGGCAGGCATGGGTAGCCCTAGCCTGCTTCTGTCGTTAGATCTCAGGGTAATCGCTCGTCGAGGACGGCGAGCAACTAGGGTAGATGCGGCGTAGGGGAGGGAGCCCGATCGGGGCCCTCGAGGGATGGCTACGGTGAGTAGCGAGCGGCCTAGTCTTCGAACGCTTCCGCGAGGCTAACCGCTTTGAAAAGGGCGGACGCCTTGAAGATGGTTTCCTGGTATTCGCTCTCCGGTACCGAGTCGGCGACGATGCCGGCCCCGGACTGGATCACGACCTTGCCGTCCTTGACCATGGCGGTACGCAGGGTGATGCAGCTGTCCAGGTTTCCGTTGTAGCTGAAGTAGCCAAGGGCGCCGGAGTAGAACTCTCTTTGGTCCGGCTCGTTTTCGGAGATGATCTGCATGGCCCGGATCTTGGGGGCGCCGCTGACGGTGCCCGCTGGGAAGGTCGCCCGCATCAGGTCGAAGGCGTTCTTGTCCGAGGCGATCTGGCCTTCCACTTGGGAAACGATGTGCATGACGTGCGAGTAGCGCTCGACGATCATGTAGTCCGGAACCTCGACGGAGCCGTATTCGCAGACGCGTCCGATGTCGTTGCGGGCGAGGTCGACGAGCATAAGGTGCTCGGCCTTCTCTTTTTCGTCGGCGAGGAGCTCGCGTTCCAAGGCCAGGTCTTGCTCTGGGGTTTTACCGCGGTGGCGGGTACCGGCGATGGGGCGGATCTCGACTTTCTTGTCGGTCAGGCGCACGTGCACTTCCGGGGAGGCGCCTACGATGGCGAAATCCTCCGTCTCGAGAAGGAACATGTAAGGAGAGGGGTTGACGGTGCGGAGCGCTCGGTAGAGGTCCAGCGGCGTCTTTTCGAAGTCCTTTTCGAAGCGTTGGCTCAGCACCACCTGGATAATGTCGCCGGAGCGGATGTACTCTTGGCTGCGTTTTACCATGTCTTCGAAGTCAGCCTTGAGGAAGTTGCCTTGCGGCACGGTGAGCCCTTCGGGGGGATTCAAGGTGGCGGGCGAGAGGGTGCACTGGGTTTCGAGGCGGCTTTTCAGTTGGTCCAGCTCCTCGAGGGCGGCGCGGTAGGCTTCGGCGGGGGTGGACTTGCCTTCGAGGCGGGCGTTGACCAGCAAGCGCATGGTTTGCTTGGCCCGGTCGAAGATGACCATGGAGTCGGCCAGCATGTAGTAGGCGAGCGGAGAGCCGTGGCAGTTGCGCTTGGCGACCGGTACCACGGTCTCGATGCGCGAGATGTACTCGTAGGAGACGTAGCCGACGGCGCCGCCGGTGAAGGGGGCGAGCTCCGGCATCTCGACGGGGCTGTGCTTGGCGATCTCTTCTTCTATTAGAGTAAGGGGGTCCTGGGGGGTATCGATTTCGCGGCTGCTTTGGCCGGCTTCTTCGATGAGGGTTTTGTCCCAGTAGCACTTGAAGACCTTGCGGGGACGGCAGGCGATGAAGGTGTAGCGCGAAAGCCGTTCTCCGCCCTCGATGGATTCGAGCAGGAAGGCTGGCCCGTCGGTCTTGAGTTTCGAGTAGGCGGTGAGCGGGGTCTCCAGATCGGCCATCAAGTCGGCGTAGACGGGGATGACGTTTCCCTTTTGGGCGAGGGACTCGAAGGTCTTTAGGTCGATATTTGGGTGTAGTTGATGTGCCATGTCTCGGGAGGGCTAGGAAATAGGGCACGAAGCTAGCTCGATTAGGGGTGCTGTCTACGAAATTGTTATTTTGGGAGGAGAGGCCATCAAGTTGAGTTTCCGTTTTGACAAGGGGTTCTGCAGCACTTTTAAAGCAGCCCTGAAAATGAGGCGGCGCCTTTTTTCGCTGGATGGGGCAATAGCTCAGCTGGATAGAGCATCGGATTTCTAATCCGAGGGTCGGGGGTTCGAGTCCCTCTTGCCCTACCATCCGTCCGAGCGGTGTGATTTCGGGAAGGGCGACTTCCGGTTCGATGAATGGAGAAGGCCGCAACGCTACGGAAGCGTTAGCGCCCGTGGCTCGATGATGTGGTGGCGCGGAAGAAATAAAGGCGCTAGCCGTTGGTGAGTGATCGCGGGGAAGCTATTGTCGTGTGGCCTCCTCTTTAACAGTATCCAAGGTCCGACTACGGGAGACTTGCGACTTGGAGCTGGCTTTCCGCTAAGCCGGGCTGCTGTATTTGCGTGCGGGCTTGTTGAAGGTAATTTGCATTTTGGCGCATTGGGTGTCTAGGGTGACGCGTTTGTAGTTTCGAGAAAATGGCATTACTGGAGATTGAGTATTTGGAAAAAGGTTACGGTGCGGAAGGAGGGGCGCGTCCGGTGTTGTCGGTGGACCGTTTTTCGCTGGAGGCTGGCGAGCAGGTGGCGGTGATGGGGCCGAGCGGTTGCGGCAAGACGACGTTTTTGCACTTGGTCGCGGGCATCGTGCCTGCCTCAAGGGGAAGGATTCAGGTCGGGGATACGGTGGTTTCGGAACTTGGGGAGGCGGCGCGAGACCGTTACCGAGCCCGGACGGTTGGCTACGTCTTCCAGAGCTTCCATCTGATGCGGGATTTTAGCTGTATCGAGAATGTGGAACTTGGGATGTCGTTCGGGGCGCAGGTGGATCGGAGTTTCGCGAAGTCCTTGCTGATGCGGGTGGGTTTGGGCGACCGCTTGGAGTATCGAGCTTCGCAGCTATCGGTTGGTCAGCAGCAGCGGGTGGCAGTGGCCCGAGCTCTGGCGAATCGTCCCAAGCTGGTCTTGGCGGATGAGCCGACTGGAAGCTTGGACGAGGTGGCCAGCGAGCAGGTGGTGGCTCTGCTGCGGGAACTGTGCGAGGAGAATGGCGCGTCGCTGCTGCTGGTGAGCCATGATCGCTCGGTAGTGGACGGGTTCTCGCGTCGGGAAGACTTTAGGAGCTTGAACAAGGCACTGGCGGGAACGGAAGGAGGCGCGAGATGACGGCTTGGCGGATTGCCCTGAAGGGCTTGCGCAGCCGCGTCTTGAGCAGCTCGGTGACGGCTGGATCGCTGGCATTGTCGGTGTGCTTACTGCTGTTGGTCTGGGGGTTCAAGGCGGAAGCGGAGCGAAGCTTTGCGGCGGCCGATGGTGGATTTGATGCGGTGTTGGGGCCGAGGGGCTCGAAGCTGCAGATCGTTCTGAACGCCCTCTACCATTTGGACGAGTCGCCTGGCTTGCTGCGCTGGAGCGACTACGAACAAATCAAGTCGAATCCGATGGTGGCGGCAGCGTATCCGATCGCGGTGGGAGACAATTATCAAGGTATTCGGCTTGTGGGTACGGTTTCGGAGTACTTGACGCAGCATGAGTTTCGCGAGGGGCAAGGGTTCGCGATCGCGGGCTCGGGGCGCGTTTTTTCCGAAGGTCAGCTGGAGGCGGTGGTGGGGAGTCAGGCGGCCAAGCAGCTGAAGCTGAAGGTGGGCGACACTTTTCATCCGTACCATGGGCTCCAATACGACGCGAATGCTCGCCATGAGGAGCTCTACACGGTGGTGGGGGTGCTGGAGCCGACTGGCACTCCGGGGGATCGGGTGATTTGGATACCGGTTGCTGGAGTGCAAAACATGAGCGGACATGCGGCGGCTGCTGCGAATTCGGTGAGCGCGGTGCTGGTGGCGTTTAAGCCGGGGGCGCGGACTGCGGGCTTTCAGCTTGATATGTTGTACAACCGCAGGGGGGATCGGCTGACGCTGGCCTGGCCCGCGAGCCAGAGCGTGCTGCGACTGTTCGAAAAGCTTTCCTGGTTCGATCTGGCGTTGCGGGGAATCGCGGTCTTGGTGGCCCTGATTGCGGCAGCGGGGGTGACGGCTACGCTCTACAATGCGATGAGCGAGCGTCGGCGGGACATCGCGGTTTGGCGCGCCCTCGGGGCGAGGCGAAGGGTGGTGTTTGCAATAGCAACGATGGAGTCGCTGGGCATTTCGCTTTGCGGTTTGGCTCTCGGGGCATGCTTGTATTTGGTTTCCGGCTACGCCTTGGCGGCGGTGGCCCGCGAAAAGGCGGGCGTCATGCTCGAGCTGTTCGCGCCGAACGCAGCGTTTCTGTGGGTGCCGCTGGGCGTACTGGCGATCGGATTCCTAGCGGGCTTGGCCCCAGCGGTTAAGGCTTACCGAGTCGATGTGACAAAGGATTTATGATGAGAAACGGATTAGCGTCGAAGAGCATGTTGAGATGGGTGGCGTTGGCGGCGACGGCGGCGGCGAGCTTCGCCTTGGCCGGTTGTGGAGGAGGGCACGAGCATGCTCACGATCACGACCATTCGCAGGGGCACGAGGGTGGCCATGGAGGGCATGCCCACCACGCTCCCCATGGAGGGGCTTTGGGGATGTTGGGGAATCATGCGTTTCAGATCGAGGTGCTGCCGAACCGGGAGGAAGGGCGGATCGACTTGTACGTTCTCGACGGCGACGCAGAGCGTTTCGTACGGATCGAGGCCCTCGAGTTGGAGGCTCGGGCGACGGCTGGGCAGCGGGAGTGGGCTCTTACCTTCCGGGCGATGGAGAACGAGGCGACAGGCGAGACGCTGGGTAGCACCTCGCACTTTACGGTACAGGTGGAGGAGCTGGCGGGCTTGGCGGAATTCGAGTTGAGTTTCGACCGATTGGAAATGTTGGGGCAGGTTTTTGAGGATGTTCGGATTCCCTATCCGCATGGATCGCACTGAAATTAGTTACAGGGAGGATTTTTCTATGAAATGTAAGATACGTTATTGGGTGGTCGCAGTGGCTTTGCTGGCGTGCGGCGCCGGTGTGGCTCAGGGGAAGGACTATCAGCCGCTTGGCTTCGATTCGCTGGCGGCGAAGGTCTACGAGCCTGTGGCGCCGGAAGGCGAAAAGAAGGTGGTGCGTAAGGATGAGGACTATTTGAAGGAATACGTCCTGGACAGCGTGCTTGCCCTAGATGGCAAGTCAGTGGAGATCGTGGGCTACATGCTGCCTATTTCGACGAAGGGGGAGAAGGTCGACGAGTTTTTGCTGATGCCGGACACCGGAGCATGCTGTTACGGGGCCATGCCAGCGTTCAACAGCTTCGTCTATGCGCGAGCCAAGAAGGGCACTAATCTTTTCGACAACATTCCGATTCGGGTGCGGGGGAAGCTTAAGGTGGAGGAGGTGTGGCAAAGCGGCTTCTTCAGCCATCTCTATTTCCTCGAGGTGGACGAAGTCCTCGCGGGTTTCGGAAAGTCGCCGCAAGAGCCGCTGATCGGGCTGTAGTCGAAGGGTGGGGACGGTTGTCCCCGTCTGGCCGTATCCCGATCGCCTCTCGGTGCAAACCTGTGGCGTGGAGCGGTCGAGGTGCAGGTTGGAAAAGCGTACCGTTGTAATGAGTCGTCTCGGTTCGGCCGTTTGCTCCTAAAGGGAGTTTGCTTGAGTCTTGGGCTACTTTTTCCGTTATGGAGAGCGATTATGGCATTTGAGAAGGGAGATGTCTCAGTTTCGCTAAAAACTCTTTCTCGCCGAAAGGCGAAGGAGAGGATGGAAACTGCGTCTGCTATCGAAAGCGGAAAGCTTACGCCGAAGGCTGCTCAGCTGCGAAATGCGCCGTACAGCAGGTCGAAGGTCGGAGTTGCGAAGCTTTTTGGAGCTTGATGGGAGGCGAGCCTTGGCCTGTCGAGGACTTTAGCGAAGTATTCAAGGCCTTCAATAAGTTGAGTGAGCCGATTCCGTTGGTTGGCGGTCGCACCGTGAATGTTTGGGCGCTGAATTCATCTAGTTATCAGCAATATGCGGTCTTCGCCTGAGGCGATGGGCTTTGTAAGTCGCTAATAGGCAGCGTAAAAGGAGAAGGCCCAAGGGGTTAATCCTTGGGCCTTCGTGGGTGCAGGGGTTGGATTTGAACCAACGACCTTCAGGTTATGAGCCTGACGAGCTACCAGACTGCTCCACCCTGCAACTGCAGTATCTAAACTGTAAACTTCCGCTCTGGTGTGTCGGAAGATGCGGAGAAAGGTATAGAAAAATCCTCCTGTCAATGCCTTTTGGAAACTTTCTTCGATTTTCCTGCGGAAATCTCTCAAATTACTCCTTGCCAAGGGAGGGGGGAGGGCTAGCTTTCTCGCTTCTCCCATTCTGGGAACCTTGAACAAATAACCAAAACCATGACGTAAGGCAGCTTTCGGGCGGCCTGCGCCCCCGCTAATCAGGGGTGTTTTAAGACATATGAATATTGAACTAACTGATCTTCTCGACGCTGGAGTACACTTCGGCCACCAAGTTAAGCGTTGGAACCCGAAGTCCAAGGGCTTCGTTTTCGACCACCGCCAAGGTATCTCCGTTATCGACCTCGCTAAGACTTACGAAGGTCTTAAGAAGGCTTACGACTTCGTTGAGGATGTCGTGGCAAAGGGCGGCGAAGTTTTGCTCGTCGGCACCAAGCGTCAGGCTCAGGAAATCATTCGCGAAACGGCTGCCAACACCGGCATGCCTTTCTGCGTGAACCGTTGGATGGGCGGCACGCTCACCAACTGGCAGACCATCACGACCTCGATCGCTAAGTACAAGAAGTACATGGCGATGGAAGCGGACGGTTCCCTTGCGAAGCTTCCTAAGAAGGAAGGTTCCGCAATCCGTCGCGAGATGGCTCGTATGCACCGCAATTTCGAAGGCATCGTAAAGATGGATAAGCTTCCCGCGGCTATGTTCGTAGTGGACGTGAACTACGAAGACATCGCGGTTGCCGAAGCGCGTCGCGTTAAGGTCCCAGTGGCTGCGATCGTGGACACCAACTCCGACCCGTCGACGGTTGACTACGCGATCCCAGGCAACGACGACGCAGTTAAGTCTATCCGCATCATCCTCGAGGCGATCGCGGAAGCGGTCGAGTCGGGCCGCGCCAAGCGCGCGAGCCGCATGAACCAGGGCAAGGGCGGCGACGCCAACGCTGCTGCTGCGGAATCCGTTGCTGCTGCCGAAGAGCCAGTGGCCGCACCGGTCCAGGCTGCTGCCGAGGAACCTGTCGCTGCTCCCGTGAAGGCGGAAGCTCCCGTGGCTGCTCCTAAGGCTGAGGAAGCGCCTGCCGCTGCTGCCGAGGAAGAAGAAAAGTCCGAAGGCTAAGAACGACTCTGCAAGAGGCGTTGTTTCGGCAACGCCTTTTTCGTTTCTACTTAAATACTCTCCACTCAATACATTTCTATAAAGCAAATGAGCGTACAAATATCCGCGAAACTAGTAGGCGAACTCCGTGGCCAGACCGGCGCAGGTCTCATGGACTGCAAGAAGGCTTTGACTGAAGCCAACGGCGACTTGGAAGCTGCAGCAACCATCCTTCGCAAGAAGGGCATCGCTTCGGCCGACAAGAAGTCTGGCCGCGCGACTTCCGAAGGTCTCATCGATTCTTACATCCACTTGGGTGGCAAGGTTGGTGTTCTCATCGAAGTGAACTGCGAAACGGACTTCGTTGCCAAGAACGACGACTTCAAGGCTTTCGTTAAGGACATTTCCCTTCACATCGCCGCTCTCAACCCTGTTTGCGTTAGCCGCGAGGAAGTTCCCGCGGAGCTCGTCGAGAAGGAGCGCGAAGTGGCTGCTTCCCAGGCGGAAGGCAAGCCAGCGGCTGCGGTTCAGAAGATCATCGAAGGCAAGCTCAACAAGTACTACTCCACGGTATGCTTGCTCGACCAGCCTTTCGTGAAGGACGACAGCAAGTCGGTTCAGGACGTTCTCACCGAGCAGATCTCCAAGCTTGGCGAAAACATGAAGATCCGCCGCTTCGTTCGTTTCCAAATCGGCGAAGAGTAGTCTCTCCGCTTCAGGAAAACACCTTTGGCGGCTTCCCCTTGCTTGGGGAGGCCGCCTTTTTTTGGGGTCGTCACCGCTTTTGCGGGGAATGCGCGCTTGGCGGTTGCACCACTGCCGAGGTGTCGGGGCTGGCGTTGGGCGTCAGGCCGCCAGCGCAAGGAGGACTTGCGGCATCGAGCTAGCGGCTGCGGTAGGCTCGCGGGGAGAGGCCGACGCATTTGCGGAAGTTTCTCGAGAAGTAGAGCGGGTCTTCGAAGCCGAGCTCGTAGGCAATGCTCTTGATGGTCCGGTCGGTATTGTTGAGCAGCTCGGCGGTGCGTTGGATACGTAGCTCGTTGAGGTAATTGATAGGGCTGGTGCCGGTGTGCTGGCGAAAGAGGTGGCTGAATTGGGTGACGGAGTAGCCGGCCTTCTTCGCGTAAGCGGCTAGTGCTTGAGGTTTGGATACGTCTTCGCGCATTTGGCTCATGGCGCTTTCGATGCGATTGGTGGAGCTGCGCCCCTCTGCGTCGAGCGGGTTATCGTGCAGGCTGATGAGAACCTTTATGAGGGCGAGGGAGAGCTGCAGGGTGGTATGCTCCGTGTATCCGCGTTCCACGGCGTTGAGGATGGCGTTGAAGTGGCGCTTTATGTTTTCCGCCGCGGCGCAGCCGAGGAGCGGATTCTGGGGATTGAAGTTGGTCCAGGCCAGGAGACCCTCAGCTCCGGCGCCCTCGAACTTCAGCCAATACCGTTCGCCGTCTTCGTCGGAATTTGATCCGTATCGGTAGGGCGTGCTGGCTGGGATTAAGGCTGCTTGCTTTCCTTTAATGCGGTAGGTTTGCCCCGATATCTCGAGCTGGGCCTGTCCTTGGGGAACGAAGATCAGCAGGTGGTGGGGGTGGCTTCTTTCTTCGCTGGGAGCGGGGGATGCGTTCCGCAGCCGGTGTCCGATTTCCGTGACGATGAAATCCTGTGTGAAGGAGCGAGCCCGCGCGAGTTTAAGGACGCGGGTGGGGATGCGGTAGAGGCGTCGGCTCTGGGAGCGGTTGGCCTGGGTATCCGGAGGATTGTCCATGTTTTACGCAAGGCTGTGTATTCACGCAATGGGGGCAAGCTGCTAGTGTGGAGGGCGAATCGGTTTTTTATCCTATGAAGTTTGGAGTTCAGTATTATCCATCGCAGTGGCCGGAGAGCCAATGGGCGGCAGACGTGGCAAAGATGAAGCAAGCGGGCGTGAAGTACGTGCGCATGGGCGACTTGAGCTGGAGCGCCTTCGAGCCGAAGCCCGGTCAGCTCGACTTTTCGTGGATGGAGCGGGCGATCGCCTTGTTGGGAGACGCGGGGATTCGCACCATCCTTTGCACCTGCTCCCGCACGCCGCCGCCGTGGTTGTATCGGCGGCGCCCTGAGATGCTGCCGGTCGACCCGCAGGGAGTGGTGCGGTATGCGGATGGTCGCTACGCGGTGGCGATGGCGCACCCTTCGTTCGTGGAGGAGGCACGCCGGATCGACGAGGCCATGATAAGCCATTTTGCCGGAAACGAAAATATCGTGGCTTGGCAGGTCGATAACGAGATCGGCTGCCATACGGATTGCTACTGCGATCATTGCATGTCGGAGTTTCACCGGTATCTAGAAAGGAAATACAAGACTCCTGAGGCGTTGAACGAGGCCTGGGGGGAGCACTTTTGGGCGTTTTCCATCGAGCGATTCGAGGACGTGCCGCGGCCGTTCGAAAATCCGCATATCAAGCTCGAGTACCGCAAGTTTCTCTCGTCGTTGAACGTGGAATTCGCCGCCTCGCGCCGGAAGCTGATGAAGGCGGCGGATCCGGATAAGCCGGTCACAACCAACTTCCAGAACCTGTATTGGGCTCACACTGACTACCATGCGCTTTCCGACGAAATCGACGTGAACGGGATGAATCACTATCCGGCCCGTACGCCGGAGCTCGCTTTGGATTGCCTGCGAGGCGACAAGGGGGAGGTCTGGGTTCTGGAGCAGCAAACGCATTTGCCGGCCATCGATTCGCCGCCGGGGTGGATGCGCTTATGGGCGTGGATGGCGATTGCTCACGGAGCGAGCGCCTTGATTTTTTTCCGCTGGCGGCAGTGTCGCTACGGCTGCGAGCAGTTCGGCGACGGGTTGCTGCCGCACAGCGGCAGGGAGAGTCGCTTCTTCCGGGAGTTTGCCGCCATGGGAGCGGAGCTGGGCAACTTAGCCGGCTTGATCGAGCCTACGCGGCCGCGGGCGGAGGTGGCGATTACCTATGGCTACGACTCGCGGTGGGCAGTGGAAGCCAGCGTGTATCCAAAGTCTGTTGACCCAGTCGAAGAGGCGATCGGCCTTCACAAAGGTTTGTCTCAGGTGGTGACGGCCATTGACGCCTTGGATCCGCGGGCGGATTTGTCGGGCTATCGTCTGGTGGTCGCTCCGCGCTTGTGGCTGGTCGACGAAGCGATCGCCACGAACCTGCGTCGCTTCGTGGAGGCGGGAGGGACCTTGTGCTTGACGGCCGGTTCCGGGGTCGTGGACGAGTTCGGGAAGTGCTTTGAGGAGCCGAGGCCGGGGCGTTTGAGCGAGATTGCGGGAATGTGGTCGAGCGACTTCGTCGCTTCCGAAGATCTGGATTTGAGCCTAGAGTCCGATTGCGAACTCGATGGGCTGGGCGGTGGTGTATTGGCCGATGAAATACACGTGGAAGGCGCTGAGGTCGTGGCCAGGCACGGCAAGGGCTGGCGCAAGGGCATGCCGGCCCTTACGCGGCATCGTTTTGGCAAGGGTGCGCTGATCTATCTCGGTTTGCGACTGGACGACGAGGCGATGCTGCCGTTCGCGAAGTGGTTGACTGCGGAGGCCGGCGTAGAGCAGCGTTTCGAACGGCAGGAAGGGGTGACAGTTTACGAACGCGTCTGCGAGTCGTACCGCTTGCTGTTTTTGCTGAATTGGACGGATTACGCGAAGCGCTTTCCCTTGGACGCAGGTTGGCGAGATGCGCGTACCGATGAAGCGGTGGGAGAGTCCGTCGAAATAGCGGGCAACGACCTGCGATTGCTGAAGCGGGAAGCCTCCACTGAAGGGGAAGAGTACAGTTAGGAATGGAGGACGCTGTCCTATTGTTCTTTTTCACAACACTATACGCATTGAGACAAAACTATCTCATAGAAACGTTTCCCGCCTTCGCTATGATTCTAGCTTCCGACACCTCACCCCTTACGCTTGGTCGCCGTTAGCCAAGGCGTGATTCAGCACGTCGGATTGAACCACGCTACCCCCCCCGAAACGCTATGAAAGAAATGAAATCGATTTGCTTCCTGCTGTTATTGTTGAACCTTTGCGGCGCTCATGCGGCGTCGCCGCAGATTGACGGAGAGCTGCGAAAGTGGCACCGCGTGACGCTCACGTTCGACGGTCCGGAAAGTTCGGAAGATTCCGAAGAAAATCCATTTCTCAACTACAGGCTCTGGGTGACCTTTAGCCAAGAAGACAGGCAGGTGCGAGTGCCTGGCTATTACGCAGCTGACGGCGAGGCGGGGGAAAGCGGTGCGAGCGTCGGCAACAAGTGGCGGGCCCACTTCTCGCCGGACGCGGTGGGCGAGTGGACCTACAAGGCCTCGTTTCGCAAGGGCCGTGAGATAGCGCTTTCCGACGATCCGGATGCGGGAGAAGCGCTTGCTTTCGATGGGAGCTCGGGGCGAATCGAGATTGAGGAAAGCGATAAGGACGGCCCCGACTTTCGCGGAAAGGGACGGCTCGACTACGTGGGAGACCGTTACCTGAGGTTTGCCGAGACTGGGGAGATTTTCCTGAAGGCCGGTCCCGACAGCCCGGAGAATTTTTTGGCCTTTACGGATTTCGATGAGACCTACTCGCACAACAAGAACAAGCAGTTTTCCAAGGATTGGGCCCCGCATGTGCGGGATTGGAACGAAGGGGATCCGACCTGGCGCGGTGGCAAGGGAAAGGGAATTATCGGGGCCGTGAACTACCTTTCGGACAAAGGGATGAATGTCATCTACTTCATCACGAAGAATATCATCGGAGACGGCCAGGATGTTTGGCCCTACACGGATTACGACGAGCGCTTTCGCTTCGACTGCAGCAAGCTCGATCAGTGGGAGATCGTGTTCGAGCACATGACCCGCAAGGGAATTATGCTCAACGTGGTAACCCAGGAGCGGGAGAATGACCAGCTGCTCGATGGCGGCGAGCTCGGTCCGGAGCGCAAGCTGTACTACCGGGAACTGATCGCGCGCTTCGCTCACCACCCGGCCCTTGTTTGGAATCTCGGTGAGGAAAATACGAATACAGTCGAGCAGGTTAAGGACTTTTGCGATTACTTCGCGTCCCATGATCCCTATGGTCACCCGAAGGCCCTTCACACGGTGCCTTATGGTTGGGACGTGCTTTATCGGCCGATGTTGGGGCATCCTACCTTTGAGGTGCTCAGCGTGCAGACTCGCGACGATTACGACGTCGTTTATTCGCAGACGGTGAAATGGATCGAAAGGTCCCGGGCCGCAGGGAGAGAATGGCCTGTCTTTATCGACGAGGTTGGCATGGCTTGGCAGGGCGTCGAGCCCGATGCTCAGTCGCCGAACAACCAAGGCGTTCTGCGGCGGATCGCTCTCTATCCGAACCTCATGGGAGGCGGCTCGGGCGTGGAATGGTATTTTGGATACGAGCAACCGCATAACGATCTTACCTGCCAAGATTGGCGCACGCGGGATCGGTTTTGGGATATTGCCCGTTACTCCATCGAGGTGATGGGGAGCTTGCCGCTGAGGCGCATGTATCCAAATAATGAACTCATCGATGCTCCTGCTGCTCCTGCCTATTGCTTGGCTGCGGAAGGCGAAATCTATGCGGTTTACTTCGAAAAGTGGCAACGGGCCACTATCGACCTGCGGGAGTATTATGGGTCCTACCGGGTAAAGTGGTTCAATCCGCGTACGGGCGAAGGTCCGTACACGGGATCGGAATGGAAGGAGCGCTACCCGAAGCGTCGCGTGCCCAGCCTCGACGAGATCCTAGTGGAGGAAGCTTACGTTTCAGACATCGGCTTGCCTCCCTTCGATCGGCATCAGGATTGGCTGGTCCTGATCGAACGCGTATCCCAAGGAAAGGTAGTCCGCTAAGTCGTCCAAGTCTCCTTTTTGTTACCCTGACCTCGTCTAGTATGCTGAAGAAACTATTGGCCCTTTCGCTTTTGATCGTTCCTCAACTGTTTGCAGCTCCTGCTGCAACCTCGCTGCGAGTCGGACCGTTGCTCGAGAATCCGATCGGCTATGGAGAGCGGGATCTGCAGTTTTCCTGGCAGCTGCCGGAAGGTCGGCAGATCGCCTGGGAAGTGCGCTGCTCGAGTTCTGCGGAGGATTTGCCGGGGAAGGCGGACCTATGGTCGAGCGGGCGTCGCGACTCCGATCAAAGCTTATTCGTCGACTACGAAGGGGCTGTTCTAGATTCCCGCGACCAGCTGTATTGGACGGTTCGATACTGGAACGAAGCGAACGAAGTTTCGCCATGGGCGCCCGTTTCCAAGGTGGAGCTCGGCTTGCTGCATGCTACGGATTGGGAAGGGCAATGGATCAGTCATAGAGACCATCCCGCAGGCGAGGCCTGGTACGCTCCCCATTTCCGCAAGGATTTCCAGGTGGGCAAATCGCTGAAGCAGGCTCGCTTGTATTTTGCGGCCGAGGGCATCGTGGATTTTTCGATCAATGGACAAGCGGTTTCGGATCACTACTTCGCTCCCGGTTGGCCGGACTACCGAAAGCGTCGCCTTGCCCGCGTGGTGGATGTCACTTCTTTGCTGGAGCGTGGGGAAAATGCGATCGGTGCCGTGTTGGCGGATGGTTGGTTCAGCGGTACCTTACTTTTTTCCAAGCGCGACAGAAATGGCGGCGTGCCGGCCCTGCTTTGCCAGTTGGAGCTGAGCTATGAAGACGGAAGTCGCTACGTATTGGCCAGCGATGGTAGTTGGAAAGTGGCGACGGGTCCGGTGGTGTCGGCTGACTTCTATGATGGGGAGCGCTACGACGCGCGTCTGGAGCTTGGGGCGTGGGACGAAGCGGGCTACGACGCTAGCGGATGGGGCTGGCCTCAGGCCCGTGAGGTGGATCGCGAGCTTCCGATCAATTCCTATGCGGGGCCAGCGGTGAAGGTGGTCGAGCGCATCGCTCCGGTTTCCTGGAGCAGGAGCGCGACAGGCTCGATCGTTTACGACTTTGGCGTTAATCTGGTAGGGGTTCCGCGTATCGCTTTGCCGTTGCGCGAGGGGCAGCAGATCGAGTTGAAGTTTGCGGAAGCCCTCGATCCGGATGGAAGTCCGCACTACGAAAACCTGCGTTCTGCGGAAGCGACGGATCGTTACGTCGCGGCTTCTTCGGGGCTAGCTGAATGGTCGCCTCGGTTCAGCTTCCATGGCTACCGCTACCTCGAGTTGATCGGCATGCCGGAGGAACTGGCTCCGCAAGCGGACTGGGTCGAGAGTCTGGTGCTTTCCAGCGAGGTCCCGTCCACGGGCGAATTTAGCAGTTCGGTGGACGATTGGAACCAGCTGCAACGGAACATTCGCCGCAGCCAGCTCGGGAACTTTCTCGAAGTGCCGACCGACTGTCCGCAGCGCAACGAGCGGCTCGGCTGGACGGGCGACATCCAGGTCTTCGGCCCAACCGCGAGCTTCAACTACCAATCGCTGGCTTTCTTGGAGAAGTGGTGCCGCGACTTGAGGGACGGGCAGTATGCAAGCGGGAAGATTCCCGATGTGGCTCCGGACGTTATGGAGCGGGTTCGACCTACCGGTACGCCCGCTTGGGGCGATGCGATAGCCATCGTTCCTTGGGACATGTACCAGAAGTATGGTTACAAGAAGATCCTTCGCGACAATTACCAATCCATGATCGCATGGGTGGCCTATTACGATTTGGAAACGGCGGCGAACGACGGGCTTTGGATCGACTACGGTTATTCGGATTGGCTGCAGCCGTTTCAGGAAAACACCGAGCGGCCGCTCCGAGGCGACACCAGTCGCTCCTTGCTGGGAACGGCCTACTATGCTCGCAGCGCCGCAATTCTCGCTTGGACCGCGGAGGCGCTGGGCGAGAGCCATGACGCCACGCTGTTCGCCAAAAGGGCGGAAGCGGTGCGGGATCGCTTTGCGGAGGCATTTTTCGAAGGCGGGATTTTGAAGCCCCGAGAGGATGGGCAGCCCACGCAGACGGCTTACCTTTTGGCCTTGGCGTTCGATCTTTTGCCCGAGGAGGATCGCCCCGTCGCCCTGGGCGAGCTGGAGCGGCTGATCGTCGAGGAGGCGGGAGGTCACCTGCGTACCGGATTTGTGGGTACAGCTCTCATTTGTCGCACCTTGACCCGTTTCGGAAGGAGCGATCTCGCTTACGAGGTGGCGTTGAAAGAGGAATACCCTTCCTGGATCTACTCGATTCGGCAGGGCGCGACTTCCATTTGGGAGCGCTGGAACAGCTATTCCCAGGAGGAGGGATTCAATGGGGCTAAAATGAATTCGCTCAACCACTACGCCTACGGAGCAGTGGGGCAGTGGCTGTACGAGTCGGTGGCTGGCTTGTCGGAAGCGGCGCCGGGCTACCGCAAGCTGCGGGTGGCTCCGCAGGTGGGCGGAGGATTGTCGTCCGCGTCAGCAAAGTTGGATACGCCTTATGGGTTGGCGGAGAGCTCTTGGGAGGTTAAGGAGGGCCGCTTCTCCCTGCTGGTTCGGGTTCCGCCCAATACGAGCGCCTCGGTGGAGCTTCCGGACGGAGGCAGCCGAGAGGTCGGACCGGGCGAACATGCTTTTAGCTGCGAGCTCTAGCGTTCCGCTTTTTTGGCGAGGGAACGCATGGGTTGCGTCTCTCGCCGAGGGCTAAGCTGGGCCTTAGTCGACGATGGCTTGGTAGACGAGGGCGCGGAGTTTCGCATGGTCGTCGAGTCCGCCCGCGGGGCGTACTTGGGTGAAGTAAACGACTAGCAAGTCTTCCGCAGGGTCGACCCAGTAGGTCGAGTGGTAGGCGCCGCCCCAGCTGAATTCGCCGACGGATCCGGGCTCGCCGAATCGGCCTAGGTCTTCCACGACGCGAAAGCCAAGGCCGAAGCCGGCCCCATCCTTCCAAGGGAATTTGACGCCTTCCGCGAGGTGGTTGCAGGTCATCAGTTCGACGGATTTGCGGGAGAGGATGCGTACTCCGTTGTATTCGCCGCCGTCGAGCAGCATTTGCAGGAAGATGGCGTAGTCGTCGGCGGTGGAGAGAAGTCCGGCGCCGCCGGAGAAGCTTTGGCGCGGACCGTCGAGGTATTGGCCTTGTCCCGACATGCCGCCCGCGTCCGGCGCTCGCTCAAGGCCGCGGTCCTGCTTGTAGGAATAGACGACGGAGAGGCGGTCCGCCTTTTGCTGGGGCAGGTAGAAGTGGGTGTCGTTCATCTCGAGGGGATCGAGGATCTTCTCGCGAAGGAAGACGTCGAGCGACTTCCCGGACGCGACTTCGAGCACGGCGCCGAGGATGTCGGTATTGTATCCATACACGTAGCGCTCGCCGGGGTGGGCCGCGAAAGGGAGCTCGGCCATGCGGCGGACGGTTTCGCGGATGGGCTCCTCCCGGTCTGCGAAGTACCAGCCGCCGATGCCGGAGGCTTCCCAGGCGGGGCCTTTTCCGTTGTAGCCGATTCCGGAGGTGTGGGTCAGCAGGTCGCGAATGGTGATGGGCCGCTTGGCGGGCACGATGACGGTTTCGCCGGATTCGTTGGTTTCCGCTACGGTGGTTTTGGCGAATTCGGGTAGGTATTTGGAGACGGGATCGTTGATGAGGAGCTTGCCTTCCTCCTGCAGGATCATGGCGCCGACGCTGACGATGGCCTTGGTTTGGGAGGCGATGCGGAAGATCGTGTCGCGTTTCATGGGAGCGTCGGCCTCCTGGTCACGCTCGCCGTAGATGCCGAGGTGGGCCCGTTTGCCGTGTCGCGCTACCAGCACTACGGCTCCGGGCAGCTGGCCGGACTCGACCATTTCGCTGAAAGTGTTGTCGAGGCGCTCGAGCCGCTCGCTGGAAATTCCGAGGGACTGGGGCGGCGCTGGCTTGAGAGGCTTGGCCTCGAGCAGGCAGCTGGCGGCGAGCAGGTGTAGGGCGGCGAAGGCCGCGAGGCAGGTGCGAGGGAAGCGCGAGCGCGTTTTGTTATGTGGCATGTTTTCGGGGTGGGTTTAAAGGGATGGTGAGTTTTGCGGTCCGCGAGGATTTCTCAACGCTTTTGGCGGTTGGAGTTGAGTGGTAGCCTAGCGGGCGGCTGGGTGGGCTTGGGCCTCAACGGATGGACTCCAGCAGGTCGATGATGGCGATCATGCCGCAGGGCCGGTTTTCCGCATCCGTGGCGATGGCCTTGCTCGCGTTGGAGCGGGTCATGAGGGTGAGAGCTTCGCGGAGGCTGGCGGTCTTTCTGAGAAGGGGGAGCTTGGTTTGGGTGAGGGTGGATACGGGCTCTTGGCGATCGAGTTCCGAGGTCAGCAGGCGCATGTAGACGCTTTCCTTGTTGATGGCTCCGTTGCAGCTGCCGTCGGCTTCGATTACGGGCAGGTAGTTGCGGGAGGATTGGGTGAAGCGTTCGAGGGCGTCCTCGATAGTGGCGCTGGCTTCGATGCTGAAGAGCTTGGCGCTCATGTACTCGCTGACGGGCTGCTCAAGCTGCTCGGCTGGCAGGCGGTTGAGGAGGATGTCCAGCTCCTCGGCGCTGACGTAGGATCGGGCGCTTTGCTGGAGGGATTGGCCGAAGCTGGAGTCCGC
The DNA here is from genome assembly GCF_031127875.1 of Pelagicoccus sp. SDUM812005. Taxonomy (GTDB): domain Bacteria; phylum Verrucomicrobiota; class Verrucomicrobiia; order Opitutales; family Opitutaceae; genus Pelagicoccus. The sequence continues at coordinate 849,150 of NZ_JARXIA010000001.1, forward strand.
GGAGACGATCTTTTGGAAGATGTCCTTGCCGATGGTTACGAGGGTGGTGGCTTCGGTAGCGACCGCGTCGAAGAGGTAAGGGCGGTTTTCCAGCAGGGCGCGTTCGCCGAAGTGCTCGTGCTGGCCGACCTTTTTGACGAGCTGCCCTTTGTCGCGGAGGTCGATGGCGCCCTTCTTGACGAGGTAGAAGGAGAAGGACGGGTCGCCGGCACGGAAGAGGGTGTCGCCCGGCTCTAGGTGGGTCTCCGAGATGTCGGTGCTGTAGCGAGGGTTGAGAAGGTTGATGTCGCGGGGGAAGAAGAGCTCGAGAGTCCAGTCGAAGAGGACTCGCAGCTTTCGCTCGAGGCCGGGGAGCTTTCCTAGGTAGATGGTTCGCCACATCCACCAGGCGAAGGCGCCGGAGAAGCGAAGTCCCTTGATCTCGGCCACGGCGCTGTGGTGGCCGATGGTGGCGAGCTCGCCGATAGCCTTGAAGGTGAAAGGGCGGGTTTCTTGGTCCTTGAGGCGGCGGGCGATGTTGCGGCCCATCAACTCGCCTTGGCGCAGGGCGAATTGGGCGGTTGGCGGGCTGGGTGTGCCGTCGGTTTGGGGGACGCTGGCGCAGTCGCCGGCGGCCCAGAGCCAGGGGATCCCGTCGATGGAGCAATCCGGCAAGGTGACCACCCGTCCCCGTTCGATGGATACGGGGCAAGGTGCAGTTTTCTCGAGGTTGAGAATGAGCGGATGCGGCGCGTTGCCGACGGTGCAGATAATGTTGTTGGTATCGATGCCGCTGCCGTCGTCGAGGTAGACGGTGTTGGCGGTGACGGCCTTGGCGCGGCGGTTGAGTACGATGTCCAGTCCGCGTCGTTTGAGCTGGGCCGCGGTGTACTCGCCCAGCGAGCGGTGCAGGGTGGGGAGCAGGTGGTCGCGGCTGTGCACGAGGGTGAAGGAGAAGTCGGCCCAGTCCACGTGCTTGTAGTGCTTGTGGATGGCTTGGGCCAAGTCGATGAGCTGCCCGGCGGTTTCCACTCCAGAATAGCCGCCGCCTACGATGACGAAGGAGAGCAGGCGTCGCTTGGTCGCTCGGTTCGAGGTCAGGTTCGCCTCTTCGATGCGGGAGATGAAGTGGGCGCGGATCCTCATGGCGTCGCCCACGTTTTGCAGCAGCAAGGCGTGCTCCTGCATGCCGGGGATGCGGCTGAGGTCGACCTTGGCTCCGAGGCAGAGGGCGAGGTTTCGGTAGGTGAAGGTGACGGGGCCCGCGAAGTCGCCCGCGTGCAGGGTGAGCTTCTTTTGGTCGAGCTGGAGGGAGTTCACCTTGCCCTTGAATACGTTGACTCCCTTGCAGAGGCTGCGAATCGGATTGACGACGTGCCGCGGCGAAAGGGCGGCCCCGGCGACTTCCGGCAGCATGGGCTGGAAGACCATGTGGTTCTCCTCGGCGATGAGCGCGACGCTGGCGGAGGAGCCGGAGCGCCTCAGGGCGCGGGAGAGCTTTTGGGCGGCATAGACGCCGGCGAAACCGCCACCGAGGATGATGGCGTCGAATTCTTCTGGATACAGATTGGACATGGCAGGTTGGGGCGACTGTGAGCGATGCCGGTCCCGATTGCCAGAAGAAGTCGGGGTGCAATGCGCATTGCGCCTCCGACCGCTAAAAGCACCCACAAGGACGGCCTCGGGCGAGGTCGTCCTTGAGAGCCGACCTGCTTAGTAGGCTCCCTGGGAGTAGGTGAGCTCGTAGCTGTGGGTGTAGATCTCGAACACTAGGCCGAACGGATCCTCGACGTAGACCATCTTGTAGGGCTTTTCGTTCGGGTAATATTCCCGGATCGGCATGCGCTGCTTGCCGCCGTGGGCGACGATCTTTTCCACGAGGGCTTCGATTTCGGGATCCTGGATGCAGAAGTGGAAGGTTCCCGTTTTCCAGTACTCGAATTCCTTCGGTTTCTCGTTGTTGCGGAATTCGAACATTTCGATGCCGATCTTGTCGCCCGTAGACACGTGGGCGATTTTGAAGGACTCCCAGCCCGTACCGAAAACGTCGATACACATCTTTCCGATGGCGGTGTCGTTCTCTTCCGTCACGACGGTAGGCTTCATGATGGTGTACCACCCCATGACCTCTTCGTAGAATGCGACTGCTTTCTCAAGGTCGGGCACTGACAGTCCGATGTGGGAGAAGGTTTTTGGATAGGTCTTCATAGTAATCTTTGTTTTGCTGATTTATTGCGATGGTCGAAGTTGGAGGGCCAAACGCATGGGCTTCGCCGTCGGCTGCATTGCAGGTTTTTTGATGGGATCCTTTTTCCGCGAGCGGCAGCAGATGCTGCGATAGCGAAGCGAAGGGTACTCGCGTCAGGTCGGAGCCGATTGGGCAGGCTGTCGGATCCCTGTGGTTTGATGTCAAAGGGTAAGGGTTTACACTTTTAAGGGGTGGCCGGGGAACGCTCAGGCCCAGAAGAACGAGATCAGCAAAACCAGGGCTACGCCAGCGGCGAGCATGACAAGGAAGACGAACTCGAGGAACAGGGTGGCGAAAATCGCTTTGGTCCAAGTGAGCTGGAAGATGCGTCGCAGCGCGAAAACGGGATATAGCTGAATCCACCAAATGAATACGCCCCAGACGAGCTCTCCGACCTTGGGGGATGCGAGAGAAATGAGGTCAGAGCTGAGGCCGATTAGGAAAACCCAGAGCAGGAGGAAGGTCTGCAGGTGCATCGAGATGATGACGTGCTCGAGGTAGACGTAGCCGCGTCTGCGAAAGACGAGGCGGGTCGCGAGGGCGAGAAGGGGGACGCCTAGCAGGAGAACGCGTGGCAGCCAGGTGTTGAAGGCGTTGAGGAAGGCTTCCGGGCTTTCGAACTTTTCCTGCATTTTCGCAGAGAGGGCGGCCCCGCTGTTTCCGTTGGAAAGGGCATTCTCGCTGGCGGGCGCTTCGGCTGTGGAAAGGGTGGGCGTGGCGACCAAGTCGGGGTCCTGTTGCGAGTTGAACCAGAGGAAAAAGAGGAGGGAGGCAAACAGGTAGAGGCGCAGGGGAGGCATCTGGCTTGCTCTTTTGCCGTCCAGGAAAGTGGCCGTCATGGAGCCCGGCAGGAAGAGGAGGCGGATGATGCCTTGCGGGACTTTTCCGTCGATATTCAGCAACGAGGATGCGAATTCGCCGACGAGCCCGCGCCAGTCCTTTTTGAAGTCGAGGTCTCGCTGGCCGCAGGATGGACAGTAGGTGGAGTGAATTTCAGCGCTGCAGTTTAAGCAGCGCTTGGGAGCGCTTGAGGAAACGGGGGTAGACATGGGCAAGGGGTGGGACGAGGCGAGCTTGCAGGGGGACGCTGCCTTTGGGAAGGAGAAAGGTTCTGCTCTAGCTCCCGCTATTCAGAGTCGAAGAGGCGGTCGAAGGTGTGGCGGAACCTTCCTTTGCGCAGCTCGACTTGGGTGTAGCTGGGCGTCTCTCCGGGAAAGAACTGCAGGGTGGTGTCTTTTTGAGTGGATACGAAAAAGAGCTCGCCGGCGGGAAGGAATTCGATCGGCTCGTCGTCGCCCTCTTGCCAGTAGTAGCGGCCGGCGTCCTCGAAGAAGCGTTTGTTGCGGTGTCCTTCGTCGCCGTAGCGGCCGAGGTAGGGAAGGAAGCGCTGGGGGTCGAAATCGTCGACCGCTTGGAGAACCACGAACGGGTCTTTGGCGTACTCTTCGTTTTCCGCCTTTTGCTTGCGGGTGGCTTCGATGCCGCGCTCGGTCTTGTCGCTGCCAAGGATTTTGCCGCGAGGCATTTGGGATTCGATGTATTTGCCGGAGAGGAGTTCGATGTCGCCATCGTGGAAGGCGGCGGCATTGGCGGAAAGCACGGACCAGTAGAGGACTCCTTTGCGGACTCCTTCGACCGCGTCCTTGATGAGGGGCTTGAAGGTGGCAATGGCAGCTCTGGCGAGGGCTCGTTTGACGGGGCCCAGTTCGGCTTCCTTGAAGGCGAGGGGGAGGACTTCCTTGAGGACTTTGTTCAAGGTGTTCTTGGGGGGCAGGTAGAAGACCCAGCGGAATGCCTCGAAGTTTTGCGCTTCGAGGTCCGCAACGGTGAGCGTTGAGAGGCGTTGGTCGATGCGTTTCGGTTCGAAGTCGAGTTCCCAGGCCAGGAGGTAAAGTTGGGCGGCGATGGGCGGCATCGGCATGGGGAAGGCGTCGATCAAGGTATCGATGTCGATGGGGAAGTCTTCTTCGCCTTCGTCGTCGTCCATTTTGAAGTCGATCTTTTCCCGCCATTTCTGGACCGACTGTTCCAGCTCGTCGGCGATTTGGCGAAGCTCGGCGGGTGCGTCGTCGCCTTGCGCTTGGGCCATGAAGTTTTCCAGCAGCTTAATGGGGTGCGGTTCGCCGGGCTTGCCGATGATGATGAGACCGGCTCCGGGAGACCGTTCGAGGGTGTCGTAGGCGACCTCGACGACATTATGGGCGAAGCGGGTGGCGTAGCGACGGTCGCCTCCGGAACGGGCGAAAACGGTGATGGGAATTTCTTGGCCCGTGACCTGGATGGGTTCCAGTTCGTAGAAGTCTTCGAAGGAAAGGTCCTGATTGCGGGGCTTGGCTTGAGCTAGGGCGGCAAGGCTTAGAGCGAGGAGAATGAGCTTTTGGAAGGCGCGGTGCATGGCGGGATTCTGTCTCGCCTGTTACCCAGGGGAGGGAAGGCGGTTGCTGGAAAAGTTTGGGAAATCGCTCTTGTGTGCGAGTCGCGTTGGGGCGTGTGAATCGAGAAACGGTTCGACTTGGACGAGGGATTTTTGCTGTTTGGAGGGCAGTTGCGAACGTTCCCCACCCCCCCTTCCATGAAAACAGTAAAGCTCGGAAAAAGCTCCCTTCACTCAACCCCGCTCGTCTACGGATGCATGCGGATTTCTGGCGACGATTCGCCCGCGGCCCGGCAACGCGGCAAGGAGGCTATCCTTGCCGCCTACGAAGCGGGCTACAACCATTTCGACCACGCTGACATCTATGGGGCGGGGCGTTGCGAGGAGTTGTTTGCGGAGGCGATGAGCGAATTCGCGATCACGCGGGAGAGCGTTTTGCTGACGAGCAAGTGCGGTGTGCGTTTCAAGGATACGCCGACGGAGGGGCTGCCGGGGCGCTACGATTTTTCGAGGGATTACATCTTGCGGAGCGTGGAGGGCTCGCTGCGTCGCCTGAAGACGGACTACTTGGACTTGTTCCTTTTGCATCGCCCGGACTACCTTTTCGATCCGGACGAGACTGCGTCGGCATTGGTGGAACTGGTGGATTCGGGGATGGTGCGGCAGTGCGGGGTGAGCAATTTCAAGCCGTCGCAATTCAGCTTGCTGCGGTCTCGCCTAGACCTGCCTTTGATCGTGAACCAGGTGGAGGTGAATATCCACAACCTGGATGCCTTGCTGGATGGAACCTTGGACCAGTGCCAGGAGTTGGGGGTGACGCCGCAGGCTTGGTGTCCGATCGGCGGGGTGGCTTATCCGGCGTGGGGCAATACGTTCACTCCGGAGGACGAGGCGCGTATCAAGCGTGAGTTCGATCGCCAGGCGGAGAAGTACGGGGTGGAGGATTGGGTTGTCATGCTGGCTTGGATACTGCGGCATCCGGCGGGGATCTTGCCGATCGTGGGCTCGACGACTCCGGAGCGGATCCGGACGGCGAGGAAGGCCTTGGAGATCAAGTACGAGCGGGAGGATTGGTATCAGCTGCTGGAGGCGAGGAACGGCGCTCCGGTGCCTTGATCCTTTTTTTCAGGCACAAGGGACGGGCCTAGACGCTGGGCTTGTATTTTCGATTGCCATAGGGGCTTGGCCTGAGCAGTTCCTTGCCGTGGACTTTTACTTCGAAACCTACGCCGAGCTCGGCCTTCAACGTTTAATGGTATCCGACCGGCCCCGTACGGATGCCTTTGCCGCCGCTATCAAGGAAGCGGTGCAAGGGGGCGAGACTGTGATCGACGTGGGCACGGGCTCGGGCTTGTTGGCGATGCTGGCTGCCAATGCGGGCGCGAAGAAGGTCTATGCTCTGGACCAGTCGGCAGTGGCGGCCGCGGCTCGTGAGACGGTGGAGCGCAATGGAATGTCGGGGACGATCGACGTGGTAAACGCGAACGCGTCGAACTTCGACGTGGTGGAGCCGGTGGACTTGATTGTGAGCGAGTGGCTGGGTCACTTCGGCTTTGCGGAAACGATGCTGGACGACGTGATCAATTGCCGGGACGCGAACTTGAAGGAGGGCGGTCGCATGTTGCCGTCCGGAGTGGAGCTGATGATGGCACCGGTGGATTCGACGGTGCTTTACGACATCGAGGGACCGGGGTTCTGGAAGGACAAGGTCCATGGGATCGACTTTTCGCATCTGGAGCGGCGCGAGCTGCAGCAGGCTCTCGCCATCAAGACGGAGATTCCGGCGGCGGATGTGATCGCGGAGCCGCAGGGGCTGGTGAAGCTCGATTTGGCGAAGGCGGCCAAGGAGGATGTGTGGCAGCATGGGAAGTTGCGTTTCAAGATCGATCGGGATGGGAAGATCAATGGCTTCGCGGGTTGGTTCGTGGCGGAGCTGACGCCGTCCGTGATTTTGGATACGGGGCCGTTCCAGGCGACGACGCATTGGATGCAGACTTACTTTGCGATTGAGCCGATCGAGGTGAAGGTGGGCGAGGAAGTGGTGCTGAGCTACGACCTGACGCGTCACCCGGTGGAGCCGCGCAGCTTGATGATGAATTTAACGGTTGGCGAAGCGAGCTACGGCTTTACGGTTGGCTGAGTGACTGCGATGACGGATCCCGGGCTTTGGAAGCGACTGTGCCATTTCGAGTTTGACGCGCCGGAATCGGCGTCGCCGTTTTCCCTGCGTTTGCAGGAAAAGCTTGGCTGGAGCCCTTCGCGGACGCAGGCAGCGATCGAGGAGTACCGCAAGTTTCTCTATTTGGCGGGGGTGAGCGAAGGCGGAGTTGTTCCGTCCAAGGCGGTCGACGAGGTTTGGCATTTTCACCTGACTTATACGCGTTCCTACTGGGAGGAGCTCTGCGGCCGGGTTTTGGGACGGCCATTGCATCACGATCCCGGCGCGGGGGCTCGGGAGGATCGAGAGCGCTTTCGGGCGACTTACGTGCAGACCTTGATGCGCTACGAACGGGAGTTCGGCGAGGCGGCTCCGGTTCGCTTTTGGCCGATGCCGCAGGACAGGACCGCTCGTATTTTAAAGTTGGATACCGTTTTTCGGACAGCGGTACGCTTGCGGAGACAGCTTGCGGGCACGGTGGCGTTAGTAATTGGACTGGCGCTGCTTTCCTTGGCGGGCGATGGGGAGGGTGCTTCGTCTGCTCTGGCCAAGGTAGACGGGGATGTCGTGGTGGGAATTATTTTCGTGGTGATCGTTGTGGGGGTGGTGATTGCGAGATTAGGTGGCGGCAAGGGTGGAGGAAAGGGCGGTAGCCACGGCGGCTGTGGCAGCTCGTGTGGGAGCGACTGCGGCGGTGGTTGCGGTGGTGACTAGTTTTCGTTTGTCGGGCGACTGGGTTGTGCTTTTTTGCCCGCAGATGGCGCAGATGGGCGCAGATGGTTTTGGGGGAGCGTTTGGGTTGCTCTATGTGAGGAAGCGCGAATCCGGCCGTCGCTCTTTGAGCTTCCACCTTCGCTAAAGCTACGGCGGACGAAATGGCGGACTAGCGTGGACGCGAATTTTTTTTCGGTTTCTTAGGGATGGTGGCCGGTGGGCATTGCTCTGATGAGCAAGGAGGCGTTTGGGGTGAGGGAGCGAGTTATTTGGGGTTCTAGTTCGCAGGTGTTTTTGATGGATTTTTGGGGGATCCTGCAATGGGAGAGGTGGCCGGTGGGCTCTGTCTCTTAGGGGGTATTAGGTTGGCTTCATTCGTTTGAAAAGGTGGGCGGGGCGGTGGATATGCGGCTCGGGTTGGACTATTTTTAGTTCGGTCGCTCGCATCCTCGTTTGGTGGGCGACTTTCCAGCGGTCTGGACGTCTGGGAATTGGCAAATCCCGGGACGGATAGGCCGGCTGTTTGTCGGGAACTGGGACGGTGGCCGAGCGGTTTCTCGGGACTGCCCCTTCTTTCGTTAACCTCGGACCCTGAGAGCTATGTTAAAAGAGAGAGTTGTGAAGAAGGTCTGCAACGCGGTGCACCGGGAGGTGACCCTGGAGCTGGCGAGCGACGAGAACGATATTACCGGTTATGAATCGCCAGGTATGATCAAGGCTTGCGATTCCTGCACCCAATGCGGAGTGAAGACGGAAAGCGGGTACCATTGGGAGCGCTGCGTCTTTTACGGTAGGGCCCTGTAGGCTCGTTTGGGCGTGGCTGGCTGCTTCCTCCTAGGGGAGCTTTTTCGATCTGGTGCTGGACAGTGGGGGACTGGCCTCGATAGATCCTTGGTTCGAAGCATGAACGAAGGATTTAGGAAGGTGTTGTGTCGCTCATTGGAGGCGAAGGATGTGGTGGAGCTGGAGACGATTCAAAGCCTTTGGAGCGGGTATGGGAAGATCGCTCGTTTGGGCGTGGTGGGTGGATCGCTTGATTATGTAGTTGTTAAGCTGGTACGGATTCCCAACGAGGTGGATCATCCAAGGGGATGGAATTCGGATTTTTCCCATTTGAGGAAGATTCGCTCGTACGAGGTGGAGATGGCTTGGTACGAGGGGCAGGCGAAGGCCTGCGGGCAGGCGTGTCGCATTCCGCGCTGTTTCGCGACGGCTGCGGAAGGGGGCGAGATGATGCTTGCTTTGGAGGATCTCGACGCGAGCGGCTTCTCGGCTCGTAAGACAGCGGCGTCGCTGGATGACATGAAGCGGTGTCTTTCGTGGTTGGCGGAGTTTCATGCCCGTTTTCTTGGCGTGGAGCCGGAGGGCTTGTGGCCCAAGGGGAGTTATTGGCATCTGGATACGCGGCCGGACGAGTTGGCGGCGTTGGAGGATGTTTCTTTGAAGAAGGCGGCGGGCCAGATCGACGCTCTCCTGGAGGGCGCTCGCTTCAAGACCTTGGTGCATGGGGACGCGAAGCTGGCGAACTTTTGCTTCGACGATGTTCGCCAGCGCGTGGCGGCGGTGGATTTTCAGTACGTGGGCGGGGGCTGCGGGATGAAGGACGTGGCCTACTTTATCGGTAGTTGTTTAACTGATACGGATTGCGAGCGAATGGAGGCGAGCTTGCTCGACTGGTATTTCGGGGAGCTGGGCAAGGCGTTGTCGCGTTTGGGTCGCGAGGCGGACGTTGAGGCGATCGAGCGGGAATGGCGTCGCTTGTTTCCGGTGGCGTGGACGGATTTCCATCGTTTCTTGAAGGGCTGGAGTCCGGGGCACTGGAAGGTGCACAGCTACAGCGAGCGTTTGGCGAGGGAGGTCGTGGAGGGGCTGGGCGATGGGGTTTAGCGAAAGGGATCTGAGGGAGCTGGGCTCGCTGGCGGCTGGGGCAGCTCGCGAGGCGGGCGAGCTGATCGAGCAGCGGGTAGGTTCGAGGTTTCTGGTGGAAGGCAAGGAGGCCGGGGAATCTTTGGCGTCGCAGGTGGTGACGGAGGTGGACCGTTTGGCGGAGGAGCGGATCCTGCGGGCGTTGGAGGCCTCGATCGAGGCGTTTGGCTTAGGCGTGTTGACGGAGGAGCGGAAAGACGATGGAAGCCGGTTCGAGCGGGAGGCCTTTTGGTGCATCGATCCGCTGGACGGGACTTTGCCTTTTATCGAGGGCGTTGCGGGCTATGGGGTTTCGATCGCTCTGGTAACCCGCGCGGGCGCGCCTTTGGTGGGGGTGGTCTACGATCCGCGGGAGGACAGGCTGTTCGAGGCGACGAAGGGATGCGGGGCGAGGGTTGACGGCCAGGTCCGTCGCTTGCCTGAGAGGCCCTTGGGAGCGGAGGTCTTGGCTGTTTTTAGCGATCGCAGCAGTCGGGACGATCCGAGGCATGCTGCGGTTTTGAGGGACTTGGAGGCGGTTAGCGGAGCGGGTGGTATCAGCAACACGGTTGGAATGGGGGCCGCCTTGAACGCTTGCTCGGTGTTGCGGGGAGGGAGGAGCTGCTATTTCAAGTTGCCGAAGGCGAAGCGAGGGGGCGGCAGCGTGTGGGACTTCGCGGCTTCCGCTTGCATCGTGAGCGAGGCTGGCGGCGTGGTGTGCGATTTGTCGGGAGCAGCGTTGAAGCTCAACCCGGAGAGGAGCTTGTTCATGAACGAGAGCGGCGTGCTTTTTGCGAGTTGCGAGTTTTTGGCGGAGCGTATTCGTAAAACCCATTCGAAAATCGCTCAAATAGGGTAAATGCCTTTTGCTATTAGGGGATTGAAGAAGGGAATGTGTTGACTGGCTTCGATGGGCTGCCTCATTTTCTGGCTGTGGCAGAGTTTACCCCGAATGCTCAAGATTCCCTAGCGAAGGAAGAGGGAGAGAGGTCTGAGCCCCGCGTGCTGTTGGTCGACGATACGGCTTCCAATACGATGGTGGCGAAGGCGATCCTGAAGCGCTATGGCGCTGTCGATCCCGACACTGCGGAGAATGGGGCGATCGCCCTAGAGCATGTTCGCAGCAAGCGCTACGATCTGATTTACATGGATTGCATGATGCCGGAGATGGATGGCTACGAGGCGACTCGGGCGATTCGCGGAGGCGAGGCGGGGGAGCATAACGTGAAGGTTCCCATCATCGCCTTGACTGCGAATGCGATGCATGGCGACCGGGAGATCTGTTTGGAGTCCGGAATGAGCGACTACATTACCAAGCCGATCGATCCGCGGGCCCTAGTGAAGTCGCTCGAGAATTGGTTGGGTCGCGAGCACGCTTGAGCGGTTCCGCGGGGCGGGGCATGAAAAAGCGCGAAGCGATGGCTCGCTTCGCGCTGGATTGAAAAAAGTTTCTCTGTTCGCTCCTAGCGGCTGGCGCGTTTGCGGAGGGTGGCGTTGAGGATGCGCTTGCGGAGGCGGAGGTGGTTGGGAGTGGCCTCCACGAACTCGTCGTTGGCGATGTACTCGATGGAACGCTCGAGGGAGAAGGAGATCGGCGGGCTGAGCTGGATGCCCTTCCCGTCGCCCGAGGAGCGGAAGTTGGTGAGCTGCTTGGCGGTGGTCGGGTTGACCGGGATTTCGCCTTGGCGCGGGTTTTCGCCCACGATCATGCCTTCGTAGACTTCCACGCCGGCGCCGACGAAGAGCTTGCCGCGGTCTTCGAGGGCGGAGAGGGAGTAGGCGGTGGTCTTGCCGTTGGCCATTGAGACGAGGGTGCCGCTCTTGCGGGTGACGATTTCGCCGACCATGGGGCGGTACTCGAGGAAGAGGTGGGACATGATGCCGTGGCCGCTGGTGGCGTTCACGAGGTCGATCTCGAAGCCGATGATGCCGCGGGTCGGGATTTCCATCTCGAGGAAGACGATGCCGTTGCGGGTTTCCATGTTGGTCATGATGCCCTTACGGTTGTTGAGGTTTTCCATGATGCCGCCCATGCATTCTTCTGGCAGTTCGATCCAGAGGGTTTCGAAGGGCTCGCAGGTCTTGCCGTCGATCTGCTGGGTGATGACGCTCGGGCGGGAGACGAGGACTTCGAATCCTTCGCGGCGCATGGTCTCGACGAGTACGGCGATCTGCATGGCTCCACGGGCGGAGACGTTGAAGATGCCGGAGGTCTCGCCGTCTTCGACTTGGATGGAGACGTTGGTCTTCATCTCGCGCATGAGGCGCTCGCGGATTTGGCGGGAGGTGACGAGCTTGCCGTCGCGTCCGGCGAGGGGGCCGTCGTTGACCGCGAACTGCATCATGATGGTTGGCGGGTCGATTTCGACGAAGGGGAGCGGCTCCTGGCTTTCGGTCTTGCAGAGGGTTTCGCCGATGTCGACTTCCTCGAAGCCGGCGACGCCGACGATGGTGCCAGCGTGGCCTTCTACGGATTCGGAGGAGCCCATGCCGCTGTATTCGAAGACCTTGGTGACCTTGATGCGCTCGCGCTTGCCGTCTTCCTTGACGCGGAGGATGGTGTCGCCCTTGGCGACCTTGCCGCTGAGGACCTTGCCGATGGCGACGCGGCCGACGTAGTCGTCCCAGTCGATGTTGGAGATGAGCATCTTGAACTCGCCTTCGGTGTCGGCTTCCGGAGCGGGGATGTGCTCGAGGATGGTTTCGAAGAGCGGGGTCATGTCGACGCGCTCGTCTTCGATGTTGCGGACGGCGAATCCGTTCTTGGCGGAGCCGTAGATGAAGGGGGCGTTGAACTGGTCTTCGTCAGCGTCGAGGGCGAGGAAGAGTTCGAGGACGAGGTCGTGCACGCGCTCGGGGTCGGCGTGTTCGCGGTCGAGCTTGTTGATGACGACGATGGGCTTGAGGCCGTGGCCGAGGGCCTTGCGGAGCACGAAGCGGGTCTGGGCCTGGGGGCCGTCCTTGGCGTCGACGAGCAGGAGCACGCCGTCGACCATCTTCATGACGCGTTCCACTTCGCCGCCGAAGTCGGCGTGGCCGGGAGTGTCGACGATGTTGATGGTCTTGCCCTTCCAGTGTACGGAGGTGTTCTTGGCCTTGATGGTAATGCCTTTTTCGCGCTCGAGGTCCATGGAGTCCATGGCGCGTTCGGCGACGGCCTGGTTTTCGCGGTAGACTCCGCCCTCCTGCATGAGCCGGTCGACGAGGGTGGTTTTCCCGTGGTCGACGTGGGCGATGATGGCGATATTGCGAATGTCTTCGTTGCGTTTCATGGTGCTCCTAGGTGCAAAAAGTGGGGACTTGTGACGAGGGATGCGAGCTTTGGCAAGGCTGGATGTATTTTGGGGCGCTATTATAATGTTACACCTGAGGGGCGCTTCCGTGGCGAAGGCAGGTCGAGGGGGCAGGGTTGCGGGGGTGGGGAAGGTGGCAAATTCGCTTGAGAGTCGCTGGTCTTGGGGTTCTGTATTTTCGCCATGCCGTCTGTTACCCGCCCCGAAAAGGACCCGCAGCCCATCGACGCTCGGGCCCGGATTCGCAAGTCCGAGAAATCGAGCCGCTGGTTCGCTGTCCTGTTCTGGGTGGCCGGCTTGGGCGGAGTCGCCTTTTGCTATTGGTACTATGCTCAGGTTTACGTGCCGGGCGAGCGGGCCAAGTTGCAGCTGGCGGAAACGCAGGCCTATGCGCGGGAGCTGCGCGGAGTGGTGGCGAGCCTCGGGGAGTGGTCGACCCAGGAGAGTTTCGATCGGGTCCGTGAACAGCTGGTGGCCTTCGACGCGAGGGAGGACGCTTCGCTGGCGGTGCGGAGCCAGCTGTGGGATCGGTTTAGCGAGGCTTACGAGCCGCGGGCCCAGCGGATGCGGGAGTTCGATCGCATGTTGGCGGAAGTTCGGGCGTTCTCGCTCGAGGCGGACGAGGAGTCCCTGTTGGTGATGCAGGAACGCGTGCGGCAGGCATCGGGGCGCTTCGAGCAGCCCTTGATGCAGCAGCTCAAGGAGGCGTGGGCGCCGAAGCGGGAAGCGATTGCCCAGCGTTTAGACTTGTACGGTTCCGGAGGGACGGGGGCCTTGGAGGTGCGTTCGATTCCGACGGGCGCCCGCCTGTTCCTCAATGACCGGGAGGTGGGAGTGACGCCGCTGCAGGCCAGCGGTATGCGGGCCGGCAAGCTGAAGCTCAGCCTGAAGCACCCCAAGTATTACGACTACGACTATCCGATTAGGATTAAGGAGTACGGAGTTTTAAGCCTGACGGACCTGGAGATGAAACCGCGGCAGGGCGGGGTAGAGATCACGGTGGTGGGCGGTTCGACCGGAGACCGGGTCGAGGTGGAGCTGGTCTGCACGCCCGACAACGGCGAGACCTTCGACTACGTCAAAAGCTTCGAGGGCGTTTACGTTTCCGTGCCGCAACTGATCATCGGAGCCTACGACATCTCGGTATACGTGAACGGGAGGCTGCGCCAAAGCACCAAGCTGGAGGTGCTGGAAGGCAGCGTCTCCCGTTGGACGGCCCGGCTCTGAAAAGTGCGGATGGTCTGGAAAGCGGGGAGAAATGCCACGCGGCTTAGGGTTTTGAATTATCTCAGGGGATAAAAAAGTCGAATAATATTATTGCAGAGAAAAACATGATTTGATCTAAATCGGTGCATGGCAAGTGACCCCGTACTCGCACAGGAGGCTGTGCCGGCCTTCAATTTCTCCATCCTCAGGGATATTCGCAAGCGCGCTGACTTGACGCTGAGCGCCCTGTCGGAGCGGAGCGGCGTTTCGGTAGCGGTCATTTCCAAGCTGGAGCGTAACCAAACGCAGGCGGAGGTGGGGACCTTGCACAAGATCGGCAAGGTTTTCGGGATGCGTGCCACGGATTTGCTTTCCTTGGCGGAGGCCCCGATTTCCAACAAGAAAAGCTCGGTGCGCTACAAGTCGGGCGCCTTCGAGCTGGAGGCGATTCGCTATGGGAATGCGGATTGCATTTATGCGACGGCGGTGGCGGGAGCTCGGGTTTCCAAGCCGGAGATCCATCATGACGACCATGAAATTTGCTGGGTGCTGAAAGGGACGGTTCGCTTGGATTTGCCCAAGGAGAGCCACGAGCTCGAGGCGGGGCAAAGCATCCAATTCGACGCGATCCAGGAGCACAGCTACGAGGCGATCGAGGATTGCCAGGTGGTGATCGTCCACATCCGCAAGGACAAGCGCTATTAGAATTTAACTAAAAGGAACATTATCTATGAGCTTCGAAAAACTCTGTCTCCACACGATAACTACAAAGCCTTGGGATCTGCAGACTGCGGTCCAGAAGTACTCTGCCGCTGGAATCGGCGGCGTATCCATTTGGCGTGACGCGGCCCAGGGATTCTCTGGCGGCATCAAGGCGGCTGGCGAGATGACGCGTTCGGAAGGCTTGGAAATCGTTTCCTATGTGCGTGGCGGTTTCTTTACCGGACTCGACGCGGCGACGCGGCAAGTGGCGATCGACGAAAACAAGAAGTTGATCGACGAGGCTGCCGAGCTGGGGGCGCCGTTGATCGTGCTGGTTTGCGGAGCGACTCCGGGGCAGTCCCTTTTCACTTCCCGCGAGCAGATCGCGGAAGGTTTGGCGGCGGTGATGCCGCATGCGGAAGCCGCGGGCGTTAAGTTGGGCATCGAGCCGCTTCACCCGATGTATGCGGACAGCCGCAGCGCGGTTTCGACGATGGCTCAGTCAAACGCGCTTTGCGACATCGTGGACCACAAGAACCTTGGGATCACGGTCGACGTTTTCCACGTGTGGTGGGACGACGCCTTGGAAGCTCAGATCAAGCTCACGGCTGAGAAGGACCGGCTTTTCTCCTTCCACCTTTGCGATTGGAAGGACCAACCTGAAGACATGCTTAATGACCGCGGTCTGATGGGAGAAGGCGTAATCGACAACCGCGGCATTCGCAAGATGGTCGTGGACGCTGGATTCAAGGGCTTCGACGAAGTCGAAATCTTTTCTAACCGCTACTGGGCAATGGATCAGGACGAATACCTCAAAATGATCACCGACGCTTACCAGAAGCACTGTATCTAATATTTTAATACGTAACCGTAACTCTAAGACAAAACTGCTATGAAGGAACATAAAGTAGGAATCATCATGAACGGCGTCACTGGACGCATGGGTACAAACCAGCACCTCCTCCGCTCGATCGCTGCGATCATCAAGGAAGGTGGCGTCAAGGTTAGCCCAACTGAGATCATCATGCCGGACCCGATTCTCGTTGGCCGTAACGAGACTAAGCTCAAGGCGCTTTGCGCTCAGAGCGGTGTTGAAAAGTACACTACGGATTTGGACAGCGTCATGAAGGACGACTACTACCAGATCTACTTCGACTCCCAGACGACTTCCCGCCGCGCCAAGGGCGTGGAGGACGCGGCTGCTGCCGGCAAGCACGTTTACTGCGAAAAGCCAACGGCTGTGGACGTCGAGACGGCGGTAAGCCTCTTCAAGACTTGCGAAAAGGCAGGCGTCAAGAATGGCGTGGTCCAGGACAAGCTCTGGCTTCCCGGCTTGGCCAAGCTGCAGCGCCTGATCGACACCGGTTTCTTCGGCCGTATCTTCAGCGTAACTGGCGATTTCGGATACTGGGTTTTCGAAGGTCACAGCATTCCAGCGCAGCGTCCTTCTTGGAACTACCGTAAGGAAGATGACGGCGGCATGATCATCGACATGGTTTGCCACTGGCGTTACGTTTTGGCGAACCTCTTCGGCAAGATCGAATCCGTATCCTGCCTCGGCGCCACGCACATTCCTGAGCGTGTCGATGAGTACGGTAAGACCTACAAGGCAACAGCTGACGATGCTGCGTACACGACTTTCCAAATTGAAGGCGGAATCGTTGCCCACATCAATTCGAACTGGTGTACCCGTCCTCGTCGCGACGACCTCTTCATGATGCAGGTCGACGGCACCAAGGGGTCCGCGGTAGTAAGCCTGCGCGATTGCTGGTTCCAGCCTTACAGCGGCACTCCAAAGCCTGTCTGGAATCCGGACATCGAGCAGCCGATCAATTTCTACGAGCACTGGCAGAAGATGCCGGAGCAGGAAAACTTCGACAACGCCTTCAAGGTGCAGTGGGAGAAGTTCCTCCGCCACGTGGTACTCGACGAGCCGTTCAAGTGGGACTTGCTCGAAGGCGCTCGCGGCGTGCAGCTCGCGGAACTGGCCCTCAAGTCTTGGGCCGAGCGCCGCTGGGTAGACGTAGAAGATCTCGTCTAGAATTTGCGATAATGAAGAGTCATGGCAGGCGCGGGGAGCAGTAGCGAGCCGCGCCTGCCTAGCTTACAGGAAAGGAATTTTTTGATATGAAGAAGACAGCTTTGGTAACAGGTGGGTCTCGGGGAATTGGATACGGCATCGCTTTGGCGCTGGCGAAGGAAGGCTGGAACCTCGTGATCAACGGGATGCGGCCGGAAGAAGGCGTTGCGGAGCCCTTGGAGTCGCTTCGCGCCGAGGGCGTGGAAGTGGCCTACGCTCGTGGCGATATTGGCAGCGTAGAAGGTCGCAACGGGATTTTGGAAGTAGCTCGCAAGGCTGCGGGCGGAGCCTTGAACCTTTTGGTCAACAATGCGGGCGTGGCTCCGAAGCAGCGTCTCGACATTTTGGAGACAACGGAGGAGAGCTACGACTACGTGATCGATACGAACCTGAAGGGCGCGTTTTTCCTGACTCAGGCGGTAGCCAACGATATGGTTGCGGCGAAGAAGGAAGACGAGAGCTTTTCTGGGGCGATCGTTAACGTATCCTCCATTTCCGCGACTGTGATCTCGGTCAATCGCGGCGAGTACTGCATCGCGAAGGCTGGCTTGAGCATGGTGACTTCGCTCTTTGCGGCTCGCTTGGGCGAGTTCGACATCCCGGTGTACGAGGTGCGTCCCGGGGTCATCAAGACCGACATGACGGCTGGCGTTACGGAGAAGTACGACAAGCTGATCGCGGAAGGCCTATGCGTGACGAAGCGTTGGGGCTTCGCCGACGACATCGGCAAGGCTGTTTCCAGCTTGGCCCGCGGCGACTTCCCGTACTCGACGGGGCAGGTCGTTATGGTGGACGGCGGGCTTACGCTGCCGCGCCTTTAGGATTTGTTTTGGGTAGCTTAGAAGGCTCGGTGGTTCAGATTTAGTAGCCTGGACGGCCGAGCCTTCTTTTTTGTATCTGGAATCTCCCTACGGCGAAGAACGTCCGCAGGGAGGTCTCCTCTCGTTGGCAACAGGGCCGTCGAAACGCGACCTTACTCGAGGTCGAGTTCCTCAAGCTCTTTCGCGAGCCAAGGTTGGCTGCGACCGGCGTGCTTCTGGAGGTAGCCGCGCGCTTCGCCGGGCTGGTAGGGCTCGGCGTTGTTGCCCCAGGAGGCTCGCAGGTAGTTGAGGAGATCGTTGAAGGCCTCGCCGGTGAGGGCGGGGTGCTGGGCGTGCGGAGGCATGGCTTGGTTCCACAGTTCTCCGTTCACTTCGATTGGACCCATGAGGCCTTGTCCTACGACGAGGGCGAGTCGTTCCTTGGAGCCTTTGACCCAATCCGATCCGGCGAGCGGAGGCGCGAGGGAGGGGGTGCCTTGTCCGTTCTGGTTGTGGCAGATGGCGCAATTGTTTTGGTAGAGCGGTTTGCCGCGGTTGATGGAAGCGATGTCCGCTTCGCTGTATTCGTAGTCTACGATGGCGTCGGGGTCGATCTTGCCGGGCCAAGCGAAGGCTTGGTAGGCGGGGCTTCCTGCTTCGGGGCTGGGCGAGGGCGCCGCTGCAAGCTTGAGGGGGCGAACGTTCTTTTTCTGCAAGGCGACTGTCCAGCCTTCGTTGATGGCGGAAGCGATAGCGCCTGGCGTGGCGTCGTTCGAGCTTGCCTCGACGTATTCACTCGCAGCGTCGGCGTCGCCCGCTTCGAAGAGGGCGTGGGCGAGGGTGGCGAGGAGGCGCGAGTAGCTGGCGGGGGAATTGCTGGCGATGGCTTGCTCAAGCAGTTTCGATTCCTGTCCGTACAAAGTGGATACGGCCGCGTCGATGAAGTAGGGGTCGGCAAGGTCGGATTTGCTGAGCGCACCGATTGTTTGGAGAGCAAAGGCGTTGTCTTGGAAGTTGGGGAGCAGGGTGACGGCTTGCAGTCGAACGCGTCGGGAGTCGCTGCTCAGGGCTCCCTGGTAGGCCTTCCAGAGCGCGTGCTGGGATTGGCGAGCGGAAGCGAGGTGCGGGGCCGCGATTCTAAGGGCGTGGACGCGGACCCAATCGTTCCCTTTCTGGTAGGCGGATGCGAGGGTGCCGAGATCCTCCTGACCGAGTCCTTCTAGCGTCCAGAGGGCGTGGATACGGGCGAGCTCGCTGCCGAGCTGGGTCATATCCTTCAGGGCTCGCAGCGCCTCGGGGGAGGCGGTTCCAGCGTCGACGATCAAGCGTTGGGCGGTGTCGCGCACCCAACCGTTAGGATCGGCAAGGTAAGGGACGAGTTGCTCGGGCGTAAGTCCCCCGAGCTTGGGTCCCGTTCGCGTGGCGTCGTCGCTCTCGTGGACGATGCGGTAGATGCGGCCGAGTCCGACAGGCTGGTCCAAGCCGCGCTCGATGATTTGCTTGCGCAGGAAGGTGGTGAGGTAGGTCTTGTGCTGGAGGATGCCGCGGTACATGTCGACCACGTAGACGAAGCCGTCGGGGCCGACTGCGGTGGCCACGGGGCGGAAGCGTTCGTCGGTGGAGGCTAGGAATTCGATTGGCCCCCAGGTTGGGTGCTCGTGCAGCTTCTTTTGCGCGGATACTTCGAGGCCTTTGTCGTGTAGTTCGAATCTGGCTACGACGTTGCCGGACGGTTCCGGAATAAAGGTGCCGCCTTGGGCTGATTCAGGGTAGCGGTGGCCGCGGGCAATGGTGGGGGCGCTGACGGCGGTAACGGTTCGGAGGCGGTAGTCGGGCCTGAGCGTGCTTTCTAGGTAGCCGCGATTGACGCCGGTGTTGACGCGAGCGGTGTAGACGTTGCGGTCGGGGGCGACGGGGTGTTCGATACCGGCGGCGGGAGGATGGCCGGGGTGACCGTCGAGGGCTTCCCAGGGAACCATGTCGCCGTAGAGGTAGAAGCTGTTGTTGTTGTAGTAGAGTCTTCCGTAGTCGTCTTGGGCGATGCCCCATTGACCCCTGAAGTTTGTCTCCTCTTCGTGGATACGTCCGTCTTTGAACTGGAAGCGGCGGCTGGATTTGGCATTGTAGAGCCAGTTGTCCAAGGCGCGCAGAAGGCCGTTTTCGGCGTGTTCGACGTTTCCTTCGGCGCCGTAGGTGGCGACGATGCTCTTTTGGTCGGCGACCAGGTCACCGTCGGTGTCCTGGGTATAGTAGAGGTGGGGTGGGTCGGCGATGAGGGCGCCGCCTTCCACGAAGGAGATGGCGCGCGGGAGGACGAGCTTGTCCAGGTAGACGGTGGATCGGTCCATCTGTCCGTCGCCGTCATCGTCTTCGAGGATGACGATTCGGCTCACCGGCTCGTGTTCGCCCTTGCCGTCGGCGTCGGGCATGTAGGCCCACATTTCGGCGGCCCAGAGGCGTCCCTGTTCGTCCCAAGCGATTGCGACCGGGTCGTTGACCAGAGGCTCCGCGGCGACCAGCTCGAGCTTGTATCCCGGCTCGATGGAGAAGCTTCGCATGGCTTCGTCCGGGGTGAGGATGGGGGCTGGCGGAACGTCGATCTCTTTCCAGATTTCTTCTTGGGTTTGTCCTTCGCGGTCCTTGCGGTCTCCTGCCTGTGAGAATGCCGAGCTGGCAGGAAGGCACGCTAGGGCGAGAGCGCTTGCGAAGCGCGTGGCGTTTTTAGGGGGAAAAAGCATGGGCAATATGTGTTGTCAGGTTCGAAGAGATGACGCATCGGCGGCGGGTTCAAGTGCTTTGTCTCCAGTTTCGGGGTGACAGTCCGGTTTCTTTCTTGAACCAGTTCGAAAGGTGGAAGGGAGAGGCGAAGCCAAATTTGTCGGCGATTTCGGATACGCTGCTGGAGCTGTCGCGCAGCTGTCGCTTCACGCGTTGGAGCCGAAGTTGGCTGTGGTAGCGCTTGGGGCTGATGCCGGTGTACTTGCGAAACATGCGACGGAAGTAAGTGTAGCCGGTTTTGAGTTCGGCGGCGAGTTCCTCGGGGCAGAGGGGGGCGTCGGAGCGCTGGCGCATGAGGAAGCAGGCTCGCCGGATGGTCTTTCGCATGGGATGGTTTTCTTCCTCTTTCCGTTCAGGCAGGTGGGTGCAAAGTGCCAGTATTTGCATGATGGCGCTGGCGGCGATGGAGCGAAATCCGAAGGCTTCGGATTTCACCTCGTCTTGGATCAGTTGGAATTGGGCGAGCAGCATTTCGCTGTTGCCGGTTTTGAGAATGGGATTCTGGGGCGAGAGGGCGCCCGATTGCTGGAGTTGCTCGGCGAAGGGGCCGTGGAAGCCTACCCAGCTTTCTTGCCAGCCGGTGTCGTTCTCGGGTCGGTAGCGGTGCCAGATTCCGGGAAAGACCAGAAAGAGGAAAGGCGCGTGCAGAGTAATCGGCGGCATGCTCTGCGTTTCGAAGGTGCCTGCTCCGTTGGTGATGAGGATGAGCTGGTAGGTTTCGAGGGTTCGGCCAAGCTTCCAGTCGAAGTAGTGGTCGCTGGGGTGGTGTTCCGGCGGGTAGCTCTGCCTCGGGGAGATGGTGGCGGAGCCGGCTCCCGTGATTTCGACGCCCCAGGGATTGGATTCCTCGGGTTGGGGAAGGTAGATTGCGAAGTCGCCACTCATAAGTGTCAAAAGTTGTATGTAAAGAATCAGCCTGTCTATGGCAAACTGAAGCAGCGGGCGCTATGATTGGGGTTTTGAAACTCCCTGGATAATTTAGAAACATTATGACTCCTGAAAAAGCGCTCAGATCACTCGATCAATTGAAGATCGAACTCCCCTCCTGGGGGTTCGCGGACACCGGCACCCGCTTCGGAAAGTTTTTCCAAAAGGGTTCGGCCATCGACACGGCGGACAAGTTCGCCGACGCCGGCATGGTGAACAAGGTGACGGGCTGCTGCCCGACGGTCGCGGTGCACGTGCTCTGGGACTTCGTGGCTGGGGAAGATCCGAAGGCGACTGCGGAAATCGCGGCCAAGAACGGCGTTAGCGTCGGTTCGATCAATCCCAACCTTTTCCAGGACCAGGCGTACAAGTTCGGCAGCTTCGGAAACCCGGATGCGGAAGTTCGCGCTCAGGCGGTAAGCCATGGCATCGATTGCGCTCGGATTGGCGAAGCGGTCGGAAGCAACCTCATCAGCTACTGGTTTGCGGACGGCACGAACTACCCCGGGCAGGACAGCATCCGCGCTCGCAAGCGTCGTTTCGAGAGCTGCTTGAAGTCTTGCTACGATGAACTGGGCAAGGATCAGGTCATGCTGATCGAGTACAAGCCTTTCGAGCCAGCCTTCTACCAGACCGATGTGGCGGACTGGGGCATGTCCTACGCGCTCTGCAAGAAGCTCGGCGAGCAGGCCAAGGTGCTGGTGGACACGGGGCACCACTATACTTCGCAGAACATCGAGCAGATCGTGGCTTGGCTGCTGGACGAGGAGATGCTCGGCGGCTTCCATTTCAACGATCGCCGCTACGCCGACGACGACTTGACGCTCGGTTCGATCGATCCCTACCAGATCTTCCGCATCTTCAACGAGATCCACGGCTACGCTGCGGAGGTGGGCGCGTATCCGGATATCGCTTACATGATCGACCAGTCGCACAACTTGAAGCCAAAGATCGAGGCCATGATCCAAACGGTGACGACTGCCCAGGAGCTATGGGCTAAGGCGGCCTTAGTGGATCGCGAGGCCCTGGCCGTGGCGCAGCGCGACGGTAATATCGTGGATGCGGAAAACCTTTTGAAGACGGCTTACAACACGGACGTCGCTCCCTTGCTCGCGCAATGGCGTGAGGAGAAGGGGCTCGACGCGAATCCGATGGAAGCTTACCGCAAGAGCGGCTACCTCGAGCAGATCGAGGCTGACCGTTCGCGTCGCCGCGCGGAGTTGGGAATCTCGCAAGAGAGCTCCTACGCCTAAACTCCAAAGGCTCGTATACTTATGACAGACAACAACCGAAAGGTCTATATTGCCGTGGACCTCGGTGCGACGAGCGGCCGGGTTATCGCGGGCGTGTGGAGCGATGGAAAATTGGAGCTGGTGGAAAAGCACCGCTTCGAAACTCCTTCGGTTCTTTTGAGAGGGCGTTGGTATTGGGATTTCCTATCCTTGTATTCAGAAATCCTCTACGGGATCAAGTCGGTGGTGGATTCCTATGGGGCCGCTGCCGTTTCGATCGGCGTGGACACCTGGGGCGTCGACTACGGACTGCTGGACGAAAAGGGAGAGCTGTTGGCAAATCCAGTTTGCTATCGCGACTCCCGCACTGCGAAGCCGTTCGAGTACTTGGCCAAGGAGCTCGGCAAGGACCTGATCTATTCCGAGACGGGAATCCAGTTCATGTTCTTCAATACGCTTTACCAGATGGGGGCGGAAGTCGCGGAGAACCGCACGGCTTTCCGCAGCGCGAAGCGTATCCTGTTTCTGCCGGACCTGGTCAACTACTGGCTTTCCGGCGTGCAGGGAACAGAGCGTTCCATTGCCAGCACGACCCAGATGCTCAATCCGCATACGGGGGATTGGTCGGTTCCGATCCTGCAGCACCTGGGCGTCGAACCCGATTTTCTCGGCGAAATCGTCGAGCCGGGAACGAAGTTGGGGCCAGTGACGAAGGAGGTCGCCAGCGCTATTGGAGCGGCTGAACTTTCGGTCACTACGGTGGCGGGTCACGATACGGGGAGCGCCTTTATGGCCTTGCCGGAGGTGCAGCCGAACTACGGTATCCTAAGTTCGGGTACGTGGTCGATCCTAGGATTCGAGCTGGAAGAGCCGAATACCAGCCAAGCGGCTGCGGAGGCGGGCTTTTCCAATGAAGTCGGCTATGGTGGGACGATTCGTTTCCTCAAGAACATCTGCGGGCTGTGGTTGCTCGAGGAGTGTCGCCGAACTTGGTTGGCTAATGGCGAGGAAGCGTCCTATGCGACGATCGTCGAAGAAGCCGCCAAGTGCGAGCCGATGCGTTCCCTTATCGATCCGGATTACGACGCGTTTGCCACGGCGGGCGACATGCCGGAGAAGATCCGTGCCTTCTGCCGGGAGCGAGGCGAACCTGAGCCGCAAACCAATGCCCAAATGGCCCGCTGCATCTTCGACAGCTTGGCTTTGAAGTACGATTACGTGTTCTCCGTTTTGGAGAAGGTAACCGGCAAGAGCCTGGAAGGCCTGTTCATATTGGGAGGCGGGAGCCGCAACGATTTGGTCAACCAATTGGCGGCGGATGCCTTGGGCTTGCCGGTCGTAGTGGGCGCTGCGGAGGCGACGGCAGTCGGCAATGTGATGGCCCAGATGATTGCCGACGGCGTTGCCGCAAATCTGGCGGAAGCGCGAGAGCTCGTCGCCCCGTCCTTTTCGCCGCGGAGGTTCACTCCGCGGGAGGGAGCGGTGACGTCCGCAGTGAAGGCGCGTTTCTCGGCCCTGATCGCTTAGTTGCTTTACGACAAAGCCCGTTCGCGAAAGCGAGCGGGCTTTTTGTTGCGTCTTTAACGGGGGCGTCAGCTCTCGATGAAGCGAGGGCGAGGGCTGCGGGCGCGACACTCTGGTGTCGTTCCAGTTCATGCTTGTGGGAGTTCGGCTGTCATGTTTCATCCTTCGGCATGGAAAATACGCTCGAAGCGAGAATAGCCTATGGAAAGCAGGTGGTGAGGGAGCAGGTCGCGTACTTCACCACTCAGTTTGGCGATGTAGCGAGCCAGTGGAAGTTCGACGGATCCCGGGTGACGGAGGCGGATTTGCACTTGTCCCAGATCATCACCGAGCAGCTAGCGGAGGCCTTTCCGGAGGATCAGTTCTTTAGCGAAGAGTTGGAGCACGGCCCGAACCCGATCGAGGTAAAGCCCGGTTTTTCCTGGTTGTTGGATCCGATTGACGGGACGAATAACTTTGCCCGCTCGATTCCGAATTGCTCGATTTCGCTCGCCCTGTTGAAGGACGGAAATCCGGTTTATGGATACATTTACGACCATGGAACGCAGAAGCTGATCCATGGTGGCATGGAGCAAGGACTATGGGTCGACGACCAGCGCGTCGAGCGCAAGGAAGCTGAGCTCAACAGCCAGAGCTTGATCGCTACACAAACGCTTGCAACGGAGGAGGCGATTCAGGACGACGACGCCTTGCGGATGGAGTTCAAGTTGCGGGCCTTCGGGAGCAGCGCTATCCATATGGCGTATACGGCTCTGGGCTGGCTGGACGGGGTGATCGCCCATCGCGTCAAGGCATGGGATATCGCGGGCGGTATGCCTTTGTTGGCCGCGGTTGGCGGCAGTACCCGTTTTTTCGATACGGAAGTGTTTCCAATGAAGACCTTCTCTTCGAAGGCGAGCGGGTTCGCGCACATCGCGGGCAGCGGCGCGTTGTGCGACTCGATCGAGAAGACGATCGGGAAAGAGACCAAGTTCCGATGGTAGCGTTTTAGTCCGAGCCGGCGCTTAGAAGCTCCAGATCATGGGGATGAGGGTGACGGCTATGATGAAGCAGATGAGGTTGAGAGGCGCTCCGACTTTGATGAAGTCGGAGAATCGGTAGCCGCCGGCCCCGTAGACGTAGGTGTTGGTCTGGTAGCCGATAGGGGTCGAGAAGCTGGCCGAGGCGGCGATGGCCACGGTCATGAGGAAAGGCTTCATGTCTACGCCGAGAGTTTGGGAAATGCCGACCGCGAGGGTGGCCATTAGGACGGCGGCGGCATTGTTGGAAAGGATTTCGGTAAGCAGGTTGGTCAGCAAGTAGAGACAGGCCAGCATGACGTAGGGGCGCATCTCTTCGGTGGTGAAGAGGGTGACGCCGGAAATGAGTTGATCGGCCAGCCATTTGGAGGCTCCGGTTTCGGACATAGCCATGCCGAGGCTGAGCATGCCGAAGATGATGAAGAGGATGTTCCACTGCACGGCGGCGTATCCATCTTTGGGGCGCAGGCAGTTGGTTACGAAGAGGAGGGCGCAGGCCACGACGGCGGCGACTTCGATGCCGGCGAATCCGGAGGAGGCGCAGGCTACGACGCCGGCGATGGCGGCCAGCACGATGAAGCTCTTGCGCTTTTCCGTCTTGGACGGGACGGCCCGGTTTTCCATGAGGATGATGTCCTCGCTTCCGCTCATGTTCTGGATGGCTTCGTCGGTACCCAGCAAGAGGAGGGTGTCGCCGAATTCGAGGCGAAGGGTGCCGAGCTGGTCGCGGAGGTTGCGGCCGTTGCGGTGGATGGCTAGAACTACTAGGCGGTAGCGTTGGCGGAAGTTTACTTCTTCGAGCGTTTTGCCGAGGATTTCGGAGTTGGGGCCCAGGATGCCTTCCACGATCAGGCCCTCGTGGGCGTTGATGTGCTCGAGGCCCAGCTCGCGTTCGGCGGCGAGGTCGATGCCTTCGATGGAGCGGGCCTTTGCTAGTCCGGAGGCCCGGCAGGCGAGGAAGAGGCGGTCGCCTTCGAGCAGCTTGACGTCGTGCATGCGGCCTTGCAGGGAGACGCCGGAGCGCACGAGGTCGATGACTCGCATGCCGCTGGTGCTCTTGAAGCCCGCTTCCTTGAGGGTCTTGCCGATGGCGGAGGAGTTGGTGTTGACGAAGGCTTCGGCGATGTATTCGCGGCGCTCTTCTTCGGAAAGGATGGACGTGAGGGTTTCGCGCCAGGGGAGCAGCTTGTTGCCGAAGAGGAGCAGGTAAATGACTCCGGCGACGAAGACGGGTACCCCGATGAAAGCGAACTCGAACATGCCGAGCGGCTCTCCGCCGACGCCTTCCGCCACGCCGGAGACGATGATGTTGGTGCTGGTTCCCAGGAGGGTGCAGGTGCCGCCGAGAATGGATGCGTAGGAGAGCGGGATGAGGACCTTCGATCCGGCGACGCCGATCTTGCTGGAAAGGGTCAGGACGATGGGCAGCATGACCACGACCACGGGGGTGTTGTTGATGAAGCCTGAGAGGACTCCGACCAGGACCATGATGACGAGCAGGAAGGGCCGGTAGCTTAGGCTTCCCAGGCCTTGCAGCTTTTGGCTAAGCAGGGCGATCAGGCCGGTTTTCTCCAGGGCGGCGCTGAGCATGAACATGGCCCCGACGGTGATGGGGGCCGGATTGGAGAAGACGGAGAAGGCTTGCTGCGAGCTGAGCGTCCCGGTGGCGATGAGGATCGCGAAAACGGATAGCGCAGTAACGTCGGCAGGCAGTTTTTCCCATACGAAGCTGATGAGCGTTAGTACGAGCAGAACGAATACGAATGCGATATCCCAGGTCATAGCAGGGCGGAGGAGCGGCTGGAAGAGTTGGTTTTACTTCGCGGAGCGAAGCGGGTCAAGCTGCGGCTGGCTGGAACCAGACGTAGAGAAAGTAGTATACAAGCACGCCGGTGACGGAAACGTAGAGCCAAATCGGGTAGGTGATGCGAGCCCATTTCTTGTGGAGCTCGCGACGATCCTTGATGCCGAGGTAGGCGGTGCGGATGACCAGTACCGGAATGGCGGCCGCTAGCAGGATGTGGGAAATGAGCATCGTGTAGTAGACGTAGCGGATGAATCCCTCTCCGTTGAAGGGGGTGTGCACGCCTTGTACCGCGTACTTGTGGTACACGTATCCGATAAGGAAAATGGCCGAAACGATGATGGAGGCGCCCATCAAGAAGCGGTGGGCTCCCTCTTTCTTCAGTTTGATCGAGACGACTCCCGCGATGATGAGTACGGTTGCCAGTGCGTTCAGGGAAGCGTTGAGGGCTGGGATGTCGCTGATTTCCATGGATGGTCTAAAACAGTATCCAACGATCGATTACGAGCGTGAAGAGAACGGCTGGCAGGTAGAGGATCGAATTGAAGAAAAGTTTGCGGGCTACGCCGTCGCGGTTGGTGGCGGTGGCGAAGGCGATGGAGCGAATCAGGTACCAGACGCCGAACACAGCTGCCACGATGGTGTAGAGCCAGCCGCAGAGGCCGAAGAAGATGGGCAGCAGGCTTACCACGAGCAAGGCGACCGCGTTGACGGTTGCCCAGATGCCGGCTTTCTTGCCTGAGGGGTCGACCACGGTGAGCATCGGGAATCCGGCGGAGCCGTAGTCCTTGCGGAAGGTCCAGGCGATGGCCATGAAGTGCGGCATTTGCCAGAAGGCGAGGATGCCGAAGAGGATCCAGCCCAGCGGGGAAATGCTGCCCTCGGCGGCGGCCCAGCCGATGAGAGGCGGCAAGGCTCCAGGGAGGGCGCCAACTTCGGTGGCCCAGCGGGTCTTGAGCTTGAGCGGCGTGTAGATCGCGATGTAGGTGAGGATGGTGGCGAGGCCGAGCACGCCCGCTAAGGGGTTGGCTCCGAGCCAAAGGGAGGCGACCCCTACGATGGAGAGGGCGATGCCAAGCCAGAGGGCTACGCCGGGGGAAACTTGTCCGGCGGGGAGCGGACGCTCGCGGGTCCGCTTCATGAGGGCGTCGGTGTCGCGCTCGATGAATTGGTTGAGGGTGGCAGCTCCAGCGGCGCAGATGGCGGTGCCGCCCAGGAAGAAGACGAGGGTGGCGACGTCGCGGGAAGGGAGGGCCGCCAGGTAGCCCACAAGGGCGGTGATGACGGAAAGCAGGCTGAGGCGGGGCTTGGTCAGCTCGTAGTAGGCGGACCAGGCAATCGCTTTGTTTTCGGTACGATCGGACAAGGGAGCAGCGGGAGTCAGATCGACTCGTTTTGAAGGTTCTAGGCTCACGCTTTTGCGGTTTGGCCGATGCGGGAGGAATCGTCCTCAAGCGCGTCGCGGCGAGGCGCGGCGGCGGAGTTGGCGTTGAATTTGGACTTGAGGCTTCTGTACGTCATTGACCAGCAAAGGGCTAAGGTGAACGCCCCGTTTAGCATATGCAAGGTCGTGACGTGCTCGTTGCGAACTTTCCAGATTACGAGGGCGCCGAGGGCGACTTGTATTAATAGAAGCGCTAGCAGGCCCGCGGCCGATTTGCCCATGGCCTTGCGGCTGGCGGCGTCTCTCCAGACTTGCACGCAGAAGGCAAGGATGGCGACGGTGACGATGACGGCGCCGACGCGGTGGGCGAAGTGGATGCCGATCGCGAAGTTGAAGACGGGAGGGATCAAGGTGTCGTGCGGAGTGAGGGGAAAGGTGGGGATGGCCAAGCCGGCGTGGGCGTGCCTCATGATGGCTCCTACGATCAGCTGCAGGACGATGGCGCCGCAGGCGACGTAGCCCAAGGTGGTGACGGAGGCGCTGGGGGCGAAGGGGAAGCCGGCGTTTCGGTCGATCCAGGAGCGGCTGTTGCGGATGACGAAAGCCACCAGCAAGCAAAGGAAGATCTGGGCCAGGGTGGCGT
This sequence comes from Pelagicoccus sp. SDUM812005, assembly GCF_031127875.1. Classification (GTDB taxonomy): domain Bacteria; phylum Verrucomicrobiota; class Verrucomicrobiia; order Opitutales; family Opitutaceae; genus Pelagicoccus. The sequence goes on from NZ_JARXIA010000001.1 coordinate 877,920, forward strand.
GGGCCACGGCGAAGCTTTGGGCGTAGAGGTTGTGGTCGATCTGCAGGTTGAGGGCGTCGAGCTTGACGCGCAGTCCGCCCAGGAGGCCTTGGACGATGACGAGGACCACCAGCCAGTTGCCCATCTTGCGGGCGGCACGGGACGCTTTGCAGGCGTGGGCCAGCACGCAGAGGGCGATGGAAAGCAGCCCCATGACCATGCCGAGGAGCCGGTGGGAGTGCTCGGCGGCCATGTCCTTGTCCTGCAGCCAGCCTTCCGGATTGATGGATCCGTTGGAAAGCGGCCAGTCGAGGAAGGCCATGCCGGCGCGGATCGTGGTGGTGAACCCGCCCGCATAGAGCAGAAAGGTGATCCATACGAGGGCGCCGAGGCTGGTCCAGAACAAGGCTGGCAAGTATCGGTTTTCGTTTTGGTCTGGTGCTTTTGCTGGCATCTTCTTGGCGGATCGTTTGTCTACCTTGGCACTATGAACTCGGGACTCACAAATCACTCTCTTTTCAGGTTCAATTCGCTTACGAAAAGCTTCCTTTTTCGAATGCTGCTAGTCGCGTCGGCTTCGGCAGGGCTTCTGGGATGCGCCCAAAAAAACGAAAGTCAAGAAGATGAAAATGAGGAAGGCTATGCGCTTCTAGGAGTGGTTCAGGCTGTCGACAGCGAGAAGGTCGAGATGACGGTGGCCCACGAGGAGATCCCCGGATTCATGCAGGCGATGACAATGGTCTTTCGCGTGAGCGCCGGCGACGTGAAGACGTTCAAGGAAGGCGACCAGATCAAGGCCCGCATGGTGCGCGACGAGGACGGCGGCTTTCGCTTGATCAAGATCTGGAAAATCGACGACGAGGCGGCGGCAACCATGCGTCGGGTCAACAAGCGCTTGGCGAAGACGGTGGACGACTTGGGATCCGGCTACTACTTGGCGGAGGGGGATGCGTTTCCCGAATTCGCTTTGGTCGACCAGTATGGGGAAACGGTTACGCCGACCCGCTACGAAGGGAAGCCCTTCATGCTCAACTACATTTTCACCCGCTGCACGGATGCGGAAATGTGCCCGCTCTCGACCTCGAAGATGGCGACCATGCAGCGCCTCGCGAAGGAGGCCGGGCTGGAGGATCTGGAGTTCATCTCGGTGACCTTGGATCCGAAGTACGACACCCCCAGCGTGCTGCGCACTTTTGCGGACGCGTACGGGATCGACGGGGAGAACTTCCGTTTCGTGACGGGGGAGCGGGCGGCGGTGCGCCAGCTGATCAAGAGCATGGCCTTGACCCATATCGATACGGGCGAGGACATCGTGCACAGCTTGGCGACGGTGCTGGTGGGACGCGACCGCAAGATTGTGATGCGCTCGGTCAAGAAGGCCTGGGACCCGATGGCCTTTTTGGAAGCTGCCAAGGCGCTGTAAGCGAGGATGCTCGCGTTGTGGAGGATAGCTCCTGCAACGCGGCCGCGGGCTGAAGCTCGGCGCTACGGGCTTACAGCTTCTGCTTCAGCTCTTTCGCTAGCTCGTAGGAGGCTTCGGCGGAGTCGGCGAGGACGCAGAAGTGTCCCATCTTGCGGCCGGCTCGGGCTTGGGCCTTGCCGTAGAGGTGGAGCTTGGCGGAAGGGTGCTTGAGCAGCTCGGCGAAGTCCGGCTCGCGGCCGATCCAGGCGTCGCCAAGGATGTTGACCATAGTGACGGGGCTGAGCAGCTCCGTGGATCCGAGCGGCAGGCCGCAGACGGCCCGCACGAATTGCTCGAATTGGGAGGTGACGCAGGCGTCGATGGTGTAGTGGCCGGAATTGTGGGGCCGGGGAGCGAGCTCGTTAACGGCGATGCTGCCGTCGCGCAGGACGAAGAGCTCGACGCCGAGCAGTCCGACCAAGCCCAGCTTGCGGGCGATTTCCTTGGCCAGCTTTTCGGCCTCGGCGCGGAGCTCGGGCGAGATGCGGGCCGGGACGATGGAGTAGTCCAGGATGTGGTTGGTGTGGATGTTTTCGGCGACGGGGAAAGTCGAGATCTCGCCTTGCTCGTTGGCGGCGACGAGGACGGAGATTTCCATGGTGAAGTCCATCCAGCCTTCCAGCACGGCGCGGTGTTCGCCGAATTCCTTCCAGATCGCGGCGGTATCCGGATTTTCGCTACTGATCTTGAGCTGGCCCTTGCCGTCGTAGCCGAAGGCGGCGGTCTTGAGGACGGATGGGGTGCCGATTTCGGCGATGGCCTTGTCGAGGTCCTCGAGGGAGTCGACGATGGCGAAAGGGGCGCAGGGAATGCCGGAGTCGCGCAGGAAGTTCTTCTCGCGTTCCCGGTTTTGGCAGATGTGCAGGATTTCCGGGCGCGGGTGGAGGGTGACCTTCTGTTCGAGTTCGCGGGTCGCTTCTACGGGAACGTTCTCGAATTCGTAGGTGACCACGTCCGAGGACTCGGCGAGGAGCTCGAGGGCGGACTTGTCGGAGTACTTGGCGTTGATCTCGAGGTCGGCCACGTGGCCGGCGGGGCAGCGGTCCTGGGGCTCGAAGACGACGAAGCCGTAACCGAGCGAGCGGGCTGCCTGTCCTGTCATGCGGCCGAGTTGTCCGCCGCCGAGAATGCCTAGGGTGGATCCGGGAGTAATCATTTGAGCTCCATTGCTTCGACCTTGGCCTTTTGCTCGTCGCGGAAGGTGTCGAGCTTGTGGCTGAGCGAATCGTCGCCGAGGGCGAGGATCGATACGGCGTAGAGGGCGGCGTTCTTGGCGCCGGCGGCTCCGATCGCGAAGGTCGCGGTGGGCACGCCGCCTGGCATTTGCACGATGGAAAGGAGGGAGTCGAGTCCCTTGAGGGCCTTCGATTCGACGGGGACCCCGAGGACGGGCAGGGTGGTGAGTGCGGAAACCATGCCGGGCAGGTGGGCGGCTCCGCCGGCACCTGCGATGATGCACTTGAGGCCGCGGGCCTTGGCGGTCTTGGCGTAGTCGTACATCTTTTCCGGCGTGCGGTGGGCGGAAACGACCTCTGCTTCGTAGGGGACGGCGAACGAGTCGAGCACGTCCGCGGCTTGGGAAAGGGTGGGCCAGTCGGAGTTGCTGCCCATAATGATTCCGACGAGAGGTGTTTTTTCTGACATGGCTTTGCGATTAAGTGGGCTCGAATAAGCAATCTGCGCTCGCCACGGGCAAGGGAAAAAGCAGGCCTTCGTTCTCGTGTTGTAGCAGACTATAGGCTGGATTGTGGCTGCCGATTTCCTAGGGTGCGGATCGAACCCCCGAACGCTTATGCAAAAATCCGATTCCCAGAAAATCAAGGTTCTCCTGCTTACCGGCCAATCCAACCAGTGGCATAACTGGAAGGTGAGCAGCCAGGCGCTGCAAGCCGCTGTCGGCGGCGACGGTATGTTCGAAGTGGATACGTTGGTATCCCCTGCCGCAGGCGGCGACTTTTCCGGCTTCGCTCCGGCGTGGAGCGACTACGACGTGGTCTTGCTCGACTACGAGGGCGATCGCTGGCCGGAGGAATGCCGCGCCGCTTTCGTTCGCTATATGGAGGAAGGCGGTGGATTGGTTTCCTTTCACGCTTCCGACAACGCCTTCCCCGATTGGCCGGAGTTCAACGAGATGATCGGCGTCGGCGGCTGGGGCGGTCGCGACGAAAGCTCGGGGCCCAAGGTGCGCTGGCGCAAAGGCTCCATGGTCTTGGACCCCGGTCCCGGCGAAGCCATGCATCCGGAGCCGTTCGAGTATTTGGTAGAGACCCGCTCGCCCGAGCATCCGGTGATGCAGGGGCTGCCCGAGGCTTGGTTGCACGCGATCGACGAGCAGTACAGCCAGTTGCGCGGACCGGCCCAGAACCTGACGGTGCTGGCGACGGCCATCGCGGGGCCGGAGATCGACAAGGGCACGGGCGAGAACGAGCCGATGCTGATGGCCATCGAGTATGGCAAGGGGCGGATTTTCCATACGACCTTGGGCCATGTGGGAGCCGACGATACCGAGACGCCGCCAGCCATGAAATGCGTGGGCTTCCTGGAAACGCTTTTCCGCGGTCTGGAGTGGGCGGCCACGGGGGCGGTGACTCGCCCGGTGCCGGCGGATTTTCCCGGTACGGATTTTCCCTCTGTGCGTTAGCGGGGCGCGGTTTTGGCCGGAGCTGCTTCCATTCGGGAATTGCCTTGGCGGGAGCGGCTCGGCTTGATGGCGGGCGTGAGTGCAATTGAAGAATTGGTAGAAACGATGGCTCGTCTACGGGGACCTGGCGGTTGTCCGTGGGACATGGAACAGGATCACCAGTCGATCGCCCAGTGCTTGGTCGACGAGTGTAGCGAATTGTTGGAGACGATCGACAAGCTCGACATGGACCACATGCGCGAGGAGCTAGGGGACGTGCTGCTGCAGGTGGTTTTCCATGCCCAGCTGGCCAAGGAAGCGGGGCATTTCGACTTCGAGGCGGTGGCAGAGGAGATCAACGAGAAGCTGATTCGCCGCCATCCGCACGTGTTTGGCGACGTGGACCTGAACAATTCCGATGCGGTGCTCAAGCAATGGGACGAGATCAAGGCCACGGAAAAGGCGAACAAGCCAGCGAGCGCTTCCCAGTTCAAGGACCTGCCGCCGGCGCTTCCCGCCCTGCTCTTCGCCTACGACGTTTTCAAGCAGATCGAGAAGAAGGCGTTGCCGGTGGGCGACTGCGTGGACATGGAGGCGATCGAGGCCATGGCCGAGGAATTGGACGAGGAGGCGGCTGGACACATCCTGTTCGAAATCGCGGCGGCTTGCCGCCTGAAGGGGATCGATCCGGAGAGCGCGGCGCGCAAGTTTGCCCGTCGCGTGATGGCGGAGAGCGACGCCTTGGTGGCGCCCTTGGAAGCGGACGCAAGTTGAGTCCCGGCGTCGGGCCGGAATCCAAAGGTGGCATGAGCGAGGAGGAAGCTTGGCGGAAGCGCTGGATGGAGCCGTTTGTGCGGCACCTGTCGGGCGAGCGTCGGCTTTCGGCCTACACGGCCCGCAACTACCAGACGGCGCTGGAGGCGTTTTTTCGTTTCCTCGATGCGGAGACTTCTTGGAGCGGCGACTTGGAGAAGGTCGACCTGCGCACGGCTCGCGACTTCGTGATCGAGCAGCAGAATCGGGTGTCGCGGCGTACGGTGCACAACTACGTCTCGGGCTTGCGGACCTTCTTCAAGTATTGGATCCGCCAGGGGAAGCTGGAGACGAATCCTTTGCAGGGGATCGTATTGCCCAAGCTGCCCAAGAAGCTGCCGGCCTTCATGACGGTGAAGCAGGTGAAGCTTTTGATCGACGGCCCCATGCGCCTGCTGGAGAACGAGGCGATCCCTCCCTACCAGGCGTGGCGGGACCGGCTGGTGCTGGAGCTGCTGTACGGGGCTGGCTTTCGCGTGAGCGAGCTGTGCGACTTGACCTACGGGCAAGTGAGCTTCGACGAGGGAGTGGCCCGGATCGTGGGCAAGGGAGGCAAGTCTCGCATTTGTCCGCTCGGTCGGGTGGCGCTGGCTGTATTGGATAAGTGGAGACGGGAGTTCGCGGTGGGGACGGCGTTTCTGGATCCCGTGGTGCTGAGCAATTCGGGGAAGAAGTGGAATCCGCGGGCGGTGCAGCTGCTGTTGAAGAAATACCTGGCCTTGGCGGAGCTTCCCATGGACCTGAGCCCGCACAAGATCCGCCACTCCTACGCGACGCATCTTTTGGACAATGGGGCGGACCTGCGGCTGGTGCAGGAGCTGCTCGGGCATGCGAAGCTGTCCACGACCCAGATCTACACGCACGTGAACATCGGTCGGCTCAAGGAAGCCTTCGACCAGGCCCATCCCAGAGCGTAGCGATGCGGTTGCCGATAGCGGCTGCGGCGGGGCGGGGATTTCCAAGGCGCTAGGGAGAAACAGGTTGCAAGCGTGGGACGGATTTCCGTTCATAGCTTTAACCAATGCCACAACCCGCTAGAAAAAAGGGCAAGCGCCCCCCCACGCTTGCTGATGTTGGCCGAGAGGCTGGCGTATCAGCAATGGCAGTATCAGCCGTTCTCAATGGCTCAAACTCTTCCGTTCGCATTTCCGAGGAAACGCAACGGAGGATTCGCAAGGCGGCCGCCGATCTGCGGTATCGACCGAATATCGCGGCCCGGGCCCTCGTGAACCGTCGCATGAATACGATCGGCACCTTTATCGTGGTGGAGGGCTTGGAGTTGAACCACTACTTCTTGGAGGTCTTCAACGGGATCATCGCGGGCGCGTCCAAGCACAAGCAAAACGTGACGGTCTTTACTTTGGATACCTGGTCGGACGCCAAGGAACAGCTGGAACGGGCCTTCGACGGACGCATCGACGGGATGATCCTCATCGCCCCGATCGTGGGCGAGGAATTCGCCAAAGGGATGAACGCGGACATGCCTTGCGTTTCCCTGCACTCCAACGTGGATATACAAGGCATCGTAAACCTCGAGTCGGACGAGGAGAAGGGCGCCTACGAAATGGTGCGCTTCCTGATCGAGAAGGGGCACCGCCGCATCCTGCACTTGGCGGGGCCGCGAGGACTCGTGGGAGCCGAACGGCGTATCGCTGGCTACAAGCAGGCCTTGTCGGAGGCGGGGATCGCGTTCGAGGAATCCCTGCTGAAGTCCATGGCCTACAGCGATGTGGAAGCGCGGGCTGTAATGACGGAATGGTTACAGGATAATCCCCGTGAAGCGTTGCCGGACGCGATCTTTTGCGCGAACGACCAGATGGCTTTGGGATGCGTGGAAGCGCTTTCCGCGGCGGGCCTTCGCGTGCCGGAGGATGTTTCGGTTTCCGGATTCGACGATACTTTGATTGCCCGCGTCTCGATGCCGCCCTTGACGACGGTGCGGCAGCCGCTGCGCGAGATGGGCATGGAGGCTGTTTCGATGTTGCTCAAGCGCATCGACGGCGAGGATGTCGAGGGCGAGGGGACGCAGCAGTCTGTGGTTTTCCCGACGGAGCTGGTTGTTCGCAAGTCCGTGGAGGAGCGCTGAGCTGGCCTTGTGGTCAGCTTTGGCCTACCGAGTCCGGATGCAGGAAGTCGTAGCCTTGGGCGAGTCGGGTAAAGCTTTCGACCTGTTGGGCTGCCCAGGTCGCCTCGCGTCCCAGTTCGGTAGCCAGCAACGCGGCTACGCGTGGGGCGGCTTCGATGGCGGCCCGAGCGTCGAGCAGGAGGGCTCGGGTACGGCGGGACAGCACGTCTTCCACGCTGCGGGCCATTTCCGTGCGGGCGTGGTAGAGGACTTCCGCTTCCTGGTAGGGAAGCTTGGGATGAAGCAGGGCGGAGGAGTTCGGCTGTTCGCGGATGAGTTTACGGATGGCTTGGGAAGCGGAGCCGTAGGGAGCGAGGTTGGCCTCGGCGATGGCATCTTGGGTGGCGCCGTAGATGGGTAGCTGCTTGGTGGAGCAGGGCAATTCTTCGATGCCGGAGAGGATCTCGAGGTGGTCGACGACGTCTTCGGCCATTTTGCGGTAGGTGGTCCATTTGCCGCCCGTAACGGTGAGCAGACCGGAGTCGGATATGAGAATGGTATGGTCGCGGGAGAGGGCGGCGGTGTTGGAGGAGTCGCCCGACTTCACGAGCGGGCGTAGGCCGGCGTAGATGGAGAGCACGTCTTCGGGCTGCGGATCGTGGGCGAGGTACTTGGCGGCGTGCTCCATGATGAAGTCGCGCTCGGATTGCAGGGCTCGCGGTTCGAGGGAGTTTCCGTCGCGAGGCGTGTCGGTGGTGCCGACCACGACGCGGTCGTGCCAGGGGACGGCGAAGAGGACGCGGCCATCCTCGGTCTTGGGCACCATGATGGCGGCATCGTTGGGGAGGAATTTCTTCGGAAGCACGATGTGGATGCCTTGGGAGGCGGAAATGATGGGGGCGGCGTTGGGGTCGTCCTGTTGGCGTAGTGTGTCCGCGAATACGCCGGTGGCGTTGACGACTGCGTTGGCGAGAATCTCGAAGCGTTCTCCCGTTTCTTGATCTTCGACGAGGGCTCCGCGAACGAGATTGTCCTTTGTCTTGAGCAACTGGATACACTGGGTGTAGTTGGCGACGACGGCGCCGTGCTTGGCGGCGCTTTGGGCGAGATTGATGGCGAGGCGGGAATCGTCGAACTGTCCGTCGTGGTAGACGACTCCGCCGGTGAGGCCTTGGGTCTCGATGGTGGGGATGCGTTCGATGGTTTGGGCGAGCGAAAGGGTTTTGGAAGAGGCCAGTCCGAGCTTTCCGGCGAGGGCATCGTAGACTTTCATGCCGACGCCGTAGAAGGGACCTTCCCACCAATGGTAGTTGGGAATGACGAAGGCCTGGTCGTGCACGAGGTGGGGAGCGTTGCGGTAGAGGTAGCCGCGTTCGCGCAGGGCTTCGAGCACGAGGGAGACGTTGCCTTGGCGGAGGTAGCGCACGCCGCCGTGTACCAGCTTGGTGGAGCGGGAGGAGGTGCCCTTGGCGAAGTCGGCCTGCTCGATGAGGGCGACCGTGTGGCCGCGGGTGGCGGCGTCGACGGCGGTGCCGAGGCCGGTGGCTCCGCCTCCTACGATTAGGATATCGAAAGGCTCGTTTTGGGAACGGAGGGTAGAGAGGGCGTTCTCGCGATTCACGGGTAGAGTTCTAAGGAATACAGGGGCAGAGGGAAGAGCGAAGTTGCGAGCGGAATTGAACTTCAGCGAGCGCCCTTTATCCCGCTCGGGGCTGGATTCGTCCCTCTTGGGGTAGCGGCCGAATTGAGTTTTCTGGCATCTTGTGGCCGAAATGAAAATGCTGACTTATCACAACTATAAACGGAAGCGCTGTTTAAAAGCCTGCTGTATCACGTTCGCGACTACGCTAGTGGGGATGGTTTCGACCAGCTGGGCTCAAGTCGACCAGCCGAGCTTGGAAGGCGAGGCGGTGGAGCTGGATGCCGTGGTGGTGACGGCTGCGGGCTTCGAGCAGAGCATCGCCCAAGCTCCGGCCAGCATATCGGTGCTGACCTCTGCAGACCTAGGCGCGACACGGATCAACAGCCTTGCGGATGTTTTGTCGACGGTTGAAGGAATCGACGTGGGCGCCTCTGCGGGCAAGACAGGGGGGCTTAACATCAGCATGCGTGGAATGCCCAGCGACTACACTTTGATACTGGTAGATGGACGTCGCCAGAACGCGGCAGGCAATATCACTCCCAATGGATTTGGCGAAACTTCGAGCAGCTTCCTGCCGCCCGCTTCGGCGATCGACAGGGTCGAGGTTATTCGAGGGCCGATGTCGACGCTTTACGGGTCGGACGCGATGGGGGGCGTCGTTAATATCATTACTCGCCGCGGCGAGAGCGCTTGGAGCGGGAGCGTGACGGCGGGTGGAACCTTGCAGGGCGACTCCGATTTCGGAAACACCGCCGAGACCAATTTTTATGCAACAGGCCCCTTGTTTGTGGACAAGCTGGGGCTGACCTTGCGCGGCAGCTTCTTCAATCGCCAGGCCTCCGACCTTAGCTACCTTGACGAGAACGGAGAGGAGCTTGAAGTCAGCAAGCGTGGTCCCAGCCCGGTCGGGGCCGACGTCTACTCGGCAGGGGCTCGCTTGAACCTGCTTGGCAGCCGTGATCATGACCTTTGGTTCGATGCCGACATCAATCGCCAGACCTACGATAACTCTGAAGCTCAGCTCGGTACCCTAGGCGTGCGAGGTTATGCGGAAGAGCTTAAGTTCAACCGTAGCCAATTGACCTTGGCCCACACTTGGAGGCTGGGCGACGTGCAGTTGGAGTCCAGCCTGATGCAGAACGAGACCGAGACCATTGGACGGGTTATTCCTTCGGGTACGCCAGGCAAGGAGCCCGGCAGCGCGCGCGACCTGACGAACGAGAACATCGTTTTCGACGTGAAGGCTTTGGTGAATACAAACGAATCGCATTCGTTGGTGATTGGCGCCCAGTGGTGGGACGCGGAAATGGTAGACGGCGTGGCTCCCGCGCCTTACCAGCAAACCCAATGGGCTCTCTTCGTCGAAGACGAATGGAAGCTCGCTGAGTCCTTGCGTTTGACTCTTGGCGCTCGTTTGGACGACCACAGCCAGTTTGGGCAGCACACGAGCCCGCGCGCTTACGCTGTTTGGAACGCGACTTCGAATTGGTCGTTCAAGGGTGGCGTTAGCAAGGGCTTCAAGGTGCCGCGCCTCGACCAGATCGCGGAGGGCATCATTGGCTTCACTGGACAGGGGACGATCCCGAATATCGGTTCGCCGGATCTCGAGCCCGAGACCAGCGTCACCACAGAACTGGTGGCGATGTACGACAACCTGGAGGGCTTTCGGGCTGGCGTGACGGTTTTCCACAACTCGTTTGACGATAAGATCGCTCGCGGTCCCGGCTTGCTCAATGCAACTTGGGCCTCCGACCCGAATCGCCCCGGTTCCGTCGACTACGGATACTGGCCGCTCGTGGACGAGTTTTCCCAGTCGATCAATGTTGACGAGGCGGAAACCTACGGCATGGAGGCTACGACCCGTATCGATTTCTCTTCCCGCTTGTCATTGAAAGCCAACTACACGTATACGGAGAGCGAGCAGAAAAGCGGCGAGAGCGCAGGACAGCCTCTCTACGCCACGCCGAAGCATATGCTCAATAGCCGTCTGAAGTGGAACGCTGGAGAAGATTATTCGTTTTGGCTGAGCGGCGAATACCGCAGCGAGCGCTACCGTTCGCCAGATCGCAGTTCCACCTCCTTGGCCAAGGATACTTGGGGCAACTATCGGGCCTACAGCTTGTTTCACCTCGGGGGAGATTGGGAAATCAACGAGTCCCTCACTCTCAATGCCACCATCTATAACCTCTTCGACAAGAACTTCGTAGATTACCGCCCTTATGTGAGCAACACGGGGACTGGCGCGATCAGCTATACCAATCTCTATGCAAACAGCCAGGAGCCTCGCAGGCTCTGGTTGACCGCTACTTATAGCTTCTAGCCTGCTGCAGAACGGGTGTAACGCCCTTTCCCCACACTAAGAAAGGCCAGCCTGAGAGGGTTGGCCTTTTTTGGGGTTTCGGTGGATTAGCCGAGCAACTTTCGAGCGCGGCCGCTCAAGAGGAGGTCGTCTGCGGTTTGGAAGAGGGCGGCGAGATTGCGTTTGTCGGCGAAGGCGAGGCCTGCTTCGGCGCCGAGAAGAAAGAGGGCGGTGGCGTAGGCGTCGGCCTCCATGCAGCTGTCGTGAAAAATGGATACGCTTAGGAGTTTATCGTCTCCGTCTTGGCAGCGAGGGGAGACGATGTGAGCCACGGTTTGGCCGTGGCGCTGCTCGTAGCGAAGGTAGTTTCCAGAGGTGGCGACCGCCAGGCCGCAGAGCGCGACCTGCGCTTTGGACAGACTGGCTTTTGCGTTTGGGGGCGGCTCTATTTCGTAGAGCCAAGGGAGCCCATCCGGCTTGCAGCCAAGGCCTTTGGCTTCGCCCCCGATTTCGAAGAGGTAGTTTTCCAGGCCGAGCTCGCGCAGGCGTTGGCAGACGAGATCGACGGCGAATCCTTTGGCGATGGAGCAGAGGTCGACTCTGAGGTTACCCGGTTGGAAGAGGGAGTTCGTTTCGGCAGAGAGCGCTGCCTTTTGGTATCCAGCTTGGGCGAAGGCCTGTTGGACTTCGGGGGATGCGTAGCTGTATCCACTATGCGGTGACGGACCGAATCCGAGCAAGTCGACTGCGGTGGCAAAAGTCGGGTCGTAGGCGCCGTCGGTTTCCTGGGCGATGGAAAGGGCTCGTTCGAGGACGTGAAAGGCTTCCGGACGAAAAGCGCACCAGCTGCCTGAGGCGGCCTTTTGGTAGCGACGAAGGTCGGAATCCGTTTCCCATGGGCTCATTTGGGAAATGACTGTATCCAGATTTTGGGTGATTGACAGTTCGATGGCCTGAAGGTCGAGCTGCTCGGGCGACGAAAACTTGGCGGACCAGTGGGTCCCCATCGTTTCGCCCGCGAGGGAGCGCATCTGCCAGTCGGCGCGAAAGGCTCCGCTGCGGGCGGAGCTTATGTCTTCCGGTATGAATACGAGGGTTTCTGTAGCTTGGCTCACGGTGGAGTCGAGGTGCGCGCTTGGCGATTGGGAGAATGCGAAATCGCTCTCCTGGCGGGCAGGAGAGCGATCGAAGAATTTTGTGAGAGAGCGGAGACGGCGAGCCTTATTCAGGCAGCACCTCTACGGTGAGCGTGTAGCTGGCGCTGCGGGCGAGGGGAAAGCCACGGAAGTCGCCGCCATCGATGCGAGCGCTGGCGTTGATCCAGTAGCGGCCTGCCTGCTTCCAGGGAATTTCGATGAGGCCGTTCTCGTCGCTGACGAAGGTCTGGTCTCCCGCTTCGTTGCGGAAACGGTCGTTTCCTTGCACGACTGTCACTTCGACACCCGCGGTCGCGTTGCCGTTGAGCAAGACGCGGAAGGAGGCCGACTCGCCGGTATAGAGATCGTTCGGATGGGTGAGGAATTCGAATTCGAGGCCTTCGCCCGATACGGCGATCTCGCTTGGAGCTCCGCTGGTAACGATGGTTTCGACGCGGCTGGCGTTTTCGCGAAGTTGAAGCTTTTCCAGGGAGGCAAGATCCATGGCGGCAAAGTCTGCGGCGCTGCCGCGCTGGCGCTTGCGCTCGCCGTTTTCTTCCCAGGAGGCGAACATGCCGGAGCGGCCGCTGAAAATGCGGTAGCTACCGGGCTCTTCGAGCTGGAGTTCGAAGGTGCTGCGGATTTTGCCCTCTGCGGCGCTTTGCTTTTGCAGGGCTTTGCCGGTCGGGCTTAGCACGGTGATGTTGTCCAAGCCGATGGCGTGGTGGTTGGGGAAATAGAGGTTGTTGGAGATGGCAGCTTCGACGGAGATCCATTGGTCTTCTCCGGAGAGAACGGAGGTCGAAGGCAGGATCCACTGGCGGTGCGCGAGGGCGCTGGAAGCCAGGGCGGCTATCGTTGTGACGAGGGCAATTTGCTTGAGTTGTTTCATAATGACGAATTAAGCGGTGTTGGTATCAGGAAATGGCGTTGGCTGGATGGAGGCCGCTTGGGGCGGGCTAACGAGAAATTTCTAGGGTGACTTTGCCGAGCTCTCGCTCCCCGGTGGCTTCTCCTTGGCCGGCTGGGGTTTCGCTCCATTGAAAAGGGATGCGCAGGAGCTCTCGGCCGCCGACTTCTCGAGAGGCTTCGACGACGAAGTAGTAGGTTCCGGGGGCTTGCTCCACCATAGCGCTCTGGCCGAGGTCGAAGCTCAGCTCGTGGGAGCCGACCGGTTTGGTGGGGCCCGTGACGCCGTCGATGGGTAGCTCCGTGGCGCGGCCGCCTTTGCGCCACCATTGGCGGAGGTCCTTGAGCCAGGTTTCGCCTTCGCGATCCTTCATCTCGATGTCGTACCATACGGCGAGGTGGGTAATCAGCTGGCGCTCTTCGGACTCGATCCAAGCGGCGACGTAGGGGCGATGGTATTCGGCTACGTCGAGGCGAGGGATCTCGATGGAGGCGCTCAATTCTCCAGCCTGCAACCCGGCGAGGCCGGTGAGGCTTGGCAAGGTCAAGGTGGCGAGGGTCTTCAGTTTTCGGTCGTTCATGAATGTGTTCAAGGCAGTGGCTCTTCCGTCAATGGACGAAGATGGCGATGACGAGGAAGGGAATGAGGAAGCCGGCGGCTACGATGGGCCAAGTGCTCGGGCGACGTCTGGCGTGCACCCACAGCAAGGCGAGGCCGGTGAGGCAGAAGACCACGCAAGCGACGGAGAAGATGTCCATGTACAGGACCCAAGCGGCTCCGGTGTTACGGCCTTTGTGAAGGTCGTTGAGGTAGGCGATGAAGCCTCGGGTGGTCTTTTCGTAGATGATCTCGCCGGTTTCGCGGTCGATGCTCATCCATGCGTCACCGCCCGGTCGGGGCAGGTCGACATAGATGTCGACGTCCGACCATTCGTAGGCTTTTCCGCCCACGGCGATGTCGAGCTCTTGGTCGATCCAAAGCCGCAATTCGCGTGGCAGGGGCTGTTTCTGCTCGGTTTCTTCGCCGTCCTGGAAGCGAATTTGATCGAGCAAGTCAGGAGGGAGGTCGACCGTTAATTCGGATACGGTCGGGGTCGCCTTGATCTGGCCCGCGTGGTTGAGGGTGATACCAGTGACTGCGAAGAGGATCATGGCCACGAGGCAGATGGCGCTGCTCACCCAGTGCCAAATATAGAATTGTTTGGTCCAGTAGGCTTTGGCGGATTTGGGTCTCGATTTGGATTTTGGGTGAGTTTGAGTGGCGGACTCAGGACTGGTGGCGGTAGGCATTGGATCGGGAAAGGTCGCTCGGGCGTCGGTTGGACGATCGGGCTATCGGAGGGCACCCGCAGGGAACGGGACCTTCTTTACCGGCAATCGCTGGGCGAAAGCGGAGCAAGGTCGCTTGCTGGTAAGATCGGATTTTGGCATGGTCGGTTGTAGGAAGTTGGATGGTTCGCTTTAGCGTTTAGGCGACGGAAGGTTTACTAGAATTCGGCTTAGGGGACTACCCCGTAGCGGATTTTCAGCGCCCGTAGCGGGATTTTTTGCGCGTGTTGTTCGCCGAGCGACGAAGGAGAGTGTGCATGAAAAAACGCTAGCCGAGGTGGCTAGCGTTTAGGGGAGAATTGGTGGTCTTTGGAGACGCGGGCTGAAGCACCGCGCTACTTGGTGTATTTGTTGCGCAGGACGACGCGGGAGGAGGAGCCGTCGAGGGCGATTTCCTTAACTGCGAGCGAGATGCGGTTGTCTTCGTCGAGGGCGCTCCAGTAGAGCTCGAGCGTTTCTTCGGGAGTGGCCGCGATGGGGAGGAGCAGCGGGTCGACGTTGAAGGTCGGGAGCGGGTTGCCGTCGCCCATGTAGGTGGTGAGTCCGTAGCCGATGCCGTTGGCTGGCTCTTGCGGGTAGTAGTAGTGGCGATCCGAATACTTGGGGTCGATCTTGTTGGCCTTGAGGATGGAGAGGCCGATCTCGGGGGAATCGCCGGTGAGGTCGAGTTGGCCGGTGATGCGAGGCGTGTAGTTAGGGGCGTCGGGTTCGCGGTCGCGAGTGGAGAGGGCTTCCTTGGCGGTCTTGCCGGCGGCGAGGCCGTCGCAGAGGGTGCGGGTTTGGTCGCCGTTGGAAACGAGGAACTGGCCGGGCAGTTCGAGCATGGCTTCGTAGATGATGAGGCTGGGATCCTCGACCTTGGAGGGATCGAAGGGCTCGGTGCTGAGCGTGGCGCCTTCGAGCGAGAACTGGCGGTTGCGGCTGTTGGGGCTGCGGCCCATGATCCAGTAGACTTGCTGCCAGGCATCGCCCGAGGCGGACTTGCCGATGACGAGGCCGCGACCGGGGTAGGGATTTCCGGCGACGTGGGACTGGAGGGTGGCGGATGCGATTTCTGAAGCGCTCATAGGGCGGCAGAGGTTTGGCATTTGCCGAGGCGGGGCAATCTAAATTATTTCCGCGGCTTGCCGGATTTCGGGAAATTGAATTTTTCGATGTGGGAGGGGGTGCGGGCCTGCTGGATGAGACGGTCGAGCTCCTTGACGAGTTCGGGGTGGGCGTCGGCGACGTTGCGCGTTTCGCCGGGGTCGTTCGCGAGGTCGTAGAGCTCCAGCGGCGAGTGGGGATCGACGGAAACGTCGTAGCGGACGGCTTTCCAGTTTCCTTTGCGGAGGGCGACGCGGCCTTTGCGCTCGTGGAACTCCCAGTAGAGGTAGGAATGTTTTGCTTGCTGGTCCTGGCCGAGCAGCTCGGGCAGGAAGGAAATGCCGTCGGTGCTTTCCGGTACGGGTCGTCCAGTGACGTCGGCGAGGGTGGGCAGGACGTCCCAGAAGGCGGAGAGGTGGTCTGAGACGGCGCCGGCGGGGATGGTGCCGGGCCAGCTGGCGATCATGGGCACGCGGATGCCGCCTTCGTAGAGGTCGCGCTTGTAGCCGCGCAGGCTGCCGTTGGAGCCGAAGTAGTCGGGGTCGTGCCCGGCCTCTTGGTGCGGGCCGTTGTCGGAGCTGAAGATGACGAGGGTGTTTTCGGCGATGCCGAGTTCGTCGAGCTTGGCGAGGAGTTCGCCGATGTCGTCGTCCATGTGGTTGACCATGGCGGCGAAGGCGGCGTGGGCTTCGGGTTGGGAAGCGTAGGGGCCTTTGCGGAATCTAGGGCCGCTGTCGGTGCCTTGGTAGGAGCTTTCGGGAAGGTACTTTCCGCGATGTTTTTCCATGTACTCCTCGGGCGCCAGCATTTCCGCATGGGGCTGGATGAGGGCGTAGTAGCAGAAGAAGGGGCGGTCTTGGTTGGTTTCGATGAAGTCGAGGATTTGCTCTTGGATGAGGTCCGGCGCGTAGGTTCCGGTTTCGGTGCCGAAGTTGTCCCAAAGGATTTCGCGTTGGCCGTCGTTCCAAAGGAAGTAGGGATAGTAGTGGTGGGCTTGGCGTTGGCAGTTGTAGCCGTAGAAGCGGTCGAAGCCCATCTTGAGCGGTTCGCCTTCCGTGTCCGGAGCGCCTAGTCCCCACTTTCCGAATACGCCGGTGGTGTAGCCGGCATCCTGGAGCAGGTGGCCGATGGTGTAGGTGTCGGCGGGCATGGGAAGTTGTCCTTCGGGCTTTACTTCGAAGTTTCCGCGGACGGGGGCGTGCCCGACGTGCTGGCCGGTGAGGAGGGCGCAGCGGGAGGGGGCGCAGACGGTGCTGCCCGAGTAGTGCTGGGTGAAGCGGAGGCCTTGGGCGGCGAGCTGGTCCAGATGGGGCGTTTGGAAATGGCTTTGCCCGTAGGAGCCGAGGTCGCCGTAGCCGAGGTCGTCGGCGAGGATGTAGATGATGTTTGGTTTTGGGCTGGCCCAGGAGATTGAGGCGGCAAGGAGGGCGAAGGTGAGGCAGAGGAGTCGCATTGTTTTATATCGTTGGGGGGGTAGTTTGGGGCTGCGAAGCTGGGTGGCTAGGGGTGAGCGGCGCTAATGGTATGAGGATTGCGTGGGGGGCTTCGAGTGTTGGCTGAGGAAGGCATCTGTAAAGGATGTATCAGATTCTTTGGGGCGGAATTTTTTCGCTCAGCTTGGCGCTGGCGATGCTACGTTAAGGGCATGTTGAAAATCGCCATTGTTTCATGCCTGATATCGTTCACCACGCTCGCGCATGCGGGCGATGCCTTCAAACTTTTGCAAAGCGACAAGCACGCTGCAGCGATCATCGCCTACTTGGAGTCGGTCGACATCGCTGGCGTCGAGGCGAGTCCTTTCGTGGAGTACCAGCGTTCCGAAGAGCTGGTCGCGGCCCTAGCTCGCTACGCGGCCTTGATGGAAGAAACAATCTACCAAGGCCGGGAGGAGCTGTATCAAGCGGGCAAGGGTTCAGCGGTGGGCTTTGCCGCTTTGCTCGACGCTAAGATCCGCCACCAGATGGCAATGGGAGCCGTCCAGACTCTGAAACCTGAGCACTTTCTGGCGGAGGTTTCTGGGAGCGAGGCGAGCGCGCCCGTGAAGCCGCTCCTCGCTGGAGTGGCCGCGGCGACAGAGTGATCGATTAATCGATCTTTCCTCACAGGAAGCTGGGCGATCCAGGGGCGCACCTCGAAAGCGGCGTCGACTACGTGGCAGCGTTTTTGAGGAGCTGCTCGATATGTGGCGGCGTGCTGGTATCAGGTGGCATCTGGCCATCGGGAATGGGCGCCGAGTAGCCGCTTTGAGTAGGGACGACGCCGGCCCAGTAAGGCCCGTTGAGGTCGGAGGCGACGTCGTTGGGCGGACCGCTGCGGACTTTAAGCGTGGCCTCCTCGATGCGCAGGGCAGCGATGGCGGTGGCCTTTGACTCGGCTTCGTTGGGCTGGCGGCAATTTTCCCAGCGCCCGGGGATGAGCTTTTCCACGGTGAGGCGAAAGGCTTCCCAGCGTTCCGCTTCGTCGCTGAGCAGGTGTCCGCTGCCGAAGGCGACGACGGAGCGGTAGTTCATGGAGTGGTGCATGGCGGAGCGGGCGGCCACGATGCCGTCGAGGAAGGTGAAGGTGCAGCAGATCGGGTTTCCCGAAGCGATGGCTTGCAGGAGTCGGCTTTGGGTGGAGCCATGGAAATAGAGGGTATCGCCGCTGCGGGCGTGGATGGTTGGGATCACGAAGGGTTGGCCGTTTGGCAGGCTGAAGCCCACGTGGCAGATGGGAGCGGCATCGATAACGGCGTAGACCGGCTGGCGCTCGAAGGTGACCCGCTTGGGGGCGCGGTTAGGCGTGGAGCGTTCGGTTTTTGCGAAGGGACAGGTCATGGGAGATCGGGATGGGTTTGTCGGTTCGAATTTTGATTTCGGGCTGGATGATAGCGTAGTAGTGGCGTTAGGAATAGATCCACTTTTATGAAAAATAATAAGTCCACTAGCGTGCCTCGACTCGGTCGCGGCAAGCTGCCCGCGTACCAGCGGGTTTATGTGGCGTTCCGCGACGCGGTGCGTTCCGGGAAGCTGAAGGCGGGGCAGCAGGTGCCGTCCAGCCGGGAGTTGGCTTTGCGGTATGGGGTGGCGCGGATCACGGTGACGCAGGCCTACGAGCAATTGATCGCGGAGGGTTATCTGGAAACGCGTCGCGGCGCGGGGACCTTCGTGGCGGCGGAGTTGCCCGAGCGCTTTTTTCGGGCGCAAGGAGTTGCAGAGGCTAGCGGCAAGGAAGGGAAACGCGAAGGCGGCGCGGGCGCTCGGTACGTGGAGCAGCCTCCGTTCTTGTCGGGGAGCGCGGATTTGCAGGCCTTTCCGATGGAGCTATGGCTAAAGCTCTACGCGAAGCAGTTGCGAGGTTCGCCGTATGCGCTCAACAACTACGGACATGGGGAAGGCGGATATGCGGGCTTGCGGGAAGCGATTGCCGCCCACCTGAGCACGCAGCGTGGGGTGCGTTGCGAAGCGGGACAGATTTTAATTTTGAGCGGTAGCCAGCCGGGAATCGAGCTGGTGGCGAGGGCTTTGGTGAAGCCCGGCGATGCGGTGGCCCTGGAGAACCCGAGCTATGGCGGGATCACGAGTTCCTTTCGCCTAAACGGGGCGCAGATCTGTCCGTTGCCGGTGGACGAGCTGGGGATGCGGGTGGACGCCCTTGAGGCTTTGCGGGATTGTCCGCGTTTGGTGGTGGCCACCCCGGCACGGCAGTTCCCTCTGGGAGTGGCGATGCCGGTGGGGCGTCAAGCGGCTTTGCTGGAGTGGGCCGAAAAGACTGGGGCCTGGATCTTGGAGGACGACTACGACAGCGAGTTTCGCTTTCGTGGGAAGCCCTTGCCGGCGATGCAGGGGCTATCGGCTAGCGAGCGTATTTTGTATTTGGGTACGTTTACGCGATCGATGTTTCCGGACCTTAGGATTGGGTACTTGGTGGTGCCGAAGGCGGTGTATCCTGATTTTCTAGCGCTTTGGAAAGCGGGCGCGATGAATCCGCCGGTTTCTCTGCAGGCGACGCTGGCGGATTTTATGCGCGAATGCCACTACGCGCGTCACCTGCGAAAGATGCGCAAGCTCTACGAGAAGCGCAGCCGATGGTTGGCTGGGCGTGTGGAGGAGCTCTTGGGCGATTGGTTCGAGCTCGGTGTCACGGACGGCGGCATGCATTTCGTCGGCTTTTACCGGAAGCCCGTCGACGCGCGGCGCTTGGCCGAGGAAGGCCGGAGGCGAGGTTATGTTTTCATGTCGATTTCGAGCTACGGACCGGCGCCGCTAGAGCGTGACGGGATGATGTTCGGTTTTTCCTCGTTCAGCGAAGAGAAGATGGGAGCGGCCCTGAAGGGCCTACGTGAGGCGCTTGAGAGGGCGGGGCGATAGGTCGCCGTTTGTGGCGGGCCCGTACTATTTAGGCATACGGTCCGTGTGAATTTCTAGATGGGAGGTGCGAGGTCGTACTCGGCTGTGTTGCGCTTGACGCGGCAAGTATCGAGGTAGTCGGCGTCCTCTTGGTGCTCCTTGCCTAGGACGTAAGGGAGGGACTGCAGGGTGCGGTAGTGGGCTAGGTTTTTGTCGGCTCGATAGCCTTCGGCGTAGAGTAAGATGGCACAGAGTTTGAGAGCTGCGTTATAGGCGATGCCAAATTGCCAATCGCTTGAGAGTCGGGCCGTTTGGGCATCCTTTAAATCACGCTCGGCGATTTCCCACAGCTCCTTGATCTGCAAGGGCGTCGTGTTGTGGAGCTTGAGCCACCCGTTTTTATGCCATTGCTGCAAGCTCATCGTCGCTGCCCTTGACCCAGAGTTTTGGAGCGTTCAGCACACTCTCGATGAACGCATCTCCACTGCTCGCTTTCTCGGAAAAACTCTTGGCGGAGATGGTGTAGGGATTGATTTCGCGTCCTAAGGATTCGGATACGGGCCTTAATTTCGGTGTGAGTTTTCGAAGGCCGACATTACCAATCGCAAAAAAGTCGATATCACTGTTCGCCTTGGCTTCACCGCGGGCTGTCGAACCGAACACGAATGCGAGTTCGATACCTGCCATTTCTTTGATTGCTTCGGAGAGTTGGTCCGCGAGTCCGCTGGTCTTTTCGACGATGCCACGTAGCTCTGGATAGATGGGATGGGATTCGTTGGCTCGGAAGTAAAGTCGGTTGCCGTCGCGACGGGACGTGATCAGTTCCAGCTCTTCGAGTCGTTGCACTTCTTTCTGCAGAGCTCCTACAGCCATTCCGCTCTGTCGAGCGAGGTCCCGAAGGTGGAGTTTTTTGTCAGGATCTACGAGCAAAAGGCGAAAGATCTCCGCCCGGGCTTTGGGGAAAAATGAGTGTAGAGTCGCCATGAATGTACGAAAAATAAGTACAGATGTACTGAATTATAGTACAAATTGGATTCTTAAGTTTGTCGATTTAGTGAGGTTTTAGCTCCGTAGTCTTTGCTTGGCTGTTTGCAGGTGAGGGGTGATAGCCTTTCCCAAGAGTTGGATGTGTTCACTGATCCATAGGATCATCTCGGGCCAACTATCGCGGTTGTATCCATCGAACGGGTTACGGTAGATTATTCGAGAGGACTTTGCTTCGTCCATTCGGTGCCACTCTAAGCACGCTCCGAAATCCTCTTCGATCGACTCGCGTTTGCTTGATAGGAAATCAAAGACGGCTTTGTTCTCTTCCTGGCTAGCTCGAGTTAGATTTACTTGAACCCGGGCTTCTGTCTTTGAAAAAATCACGCCCAAAGTTACGTTGGCCACTCCAGAACCGACGTTTAGCCAGTGGTCCTTTGTGGGGTTCACGTTCCCAAAACGAGGAATGCCCTGCTTTTCAAATTCATCGAGCATAACCCTCCAGAAATCCAATCGGAGGATATGGCGGTTCGCTTTCACCCTTTCAGTAGTTTGCTGCTCTTTTTCCTTTTCCGAGATACCGATCATGAAGTCGGCTGATTCAGGGGTAGGTATGATTTGTTCGAGTTTGAGATAAAGCTGGTCGCCGTGTTGGTAAGGTGTAGCTTTAAAACACTGTACGCTTACGCCCTTCTGCAGAAGCCAAAGAACAGTAGACGTCACTTCGCGTCGAAATTTTGCGGATACAAGGATGAGGCGTTGGTCACTGCCAGGGTTGAGCGTTACGTCAGACAAGTCTTCCGTATCCAAAAACTCGCAGATTAGTTCTTTGGCGTCTCCAAAACCTTGATACTTGTTTAGGTAGCTCTGGAAAATATCGATGACTTGGCTGGTCTTCAAGGACGAGCAGTAGGAAGCGTATTTGAGGGCCTGCCAGACGACGTCTCGGCCTGAGTCATCAAGTTTGTTCTCGATTACAACTATCTTTCCGTTCTTGTCTAGGGCCAGAAGGTCCAGTCGCTCCCGGGTTTCATCGAAGCCGTCGAACTCCTTCTGAATAATGAGCAGTTCCTCTCCGAGGGATGAAGGGCACTTGGAAATCCATTCCTGCAAGTGTCCGCGTTCGGTGAATCCCAGCTCGCCGAATCGCTTTTCTTCGAGCTGTACGATATTGTTGGAATGGGAATCGATACGGTACATGGTTTAGGTCGTTGGAACTATTGATGGGGTTGGAGCTGATTCGAAGGAAGTGGATTGAGTCGAGACTAACTCCTGCATGAATTCGTTCAAATTGGCTTCGTAGGCGTCCATTTGCTTTTGCAATTCAGATTCTCCGACTTTATCGGCCTTTTTGATCCTCCTCAGTGTGAAACAACTGATTTTGGCGAACATCAAATAGCTGACTTTGCGGGCTGTCGTTTTTATTCGTGCTTCGAGAAGCTTGTTTGCATCGTCGCTTTGCATGGCGGTGCCTTTGAATAGCCGTTCCGTCGTGCCATCATCTAGTTCAGTGAATGAACTGCGAACCAATGATAAAAGCTGTTGATGAATCTTGGCTATGTTTTCGATTCCGCGTAGCTGAAATGCCAATACAGGAAAGTCTTTGGAGAGTTCCTCTAAGTCGGAGTGATACGATTCGACGGGGTAGTTGAACTGAATCGATGCGAGCCCTGACATTTCCGAAATAATCGGTTCGATCTGTTTGAGGACTTCACTCACCTCCTCATCGTTCGCTTGTGGGAAGTGTTTTGTAGTCAATCTTCTCAGCAGGGAAGATATTCTGCTGCGTAAGGTACGATCGAAATCGCTGAGCTCCTTTTGACACCAATAGAGATTTAGGAGATGGCAAAGGACTTTGCGGAGAGTTCTCTTTCGGTTGTATTTTTCTTTCCAGAGGTAGGCGGACGTGCCAAGCGAAACGGTCGAAAGAGTCGTGAATAGAATAGACGCCAGAGCGGTGTTAGTTTTGTAGAAATTCAGAAGAGATTCGAGCATCTTAAGCAGGCAGTTGAATTTGGGTGGCTGCTCTGATAATTGACTTGCAGAGATTTTCGAGTGTGGGCGAGCGATGGCCAGATTCAGATGCGATGGTTAACCATTCGCTGATGAACATAGAGTTTTTCGCTATTTGTCCTGCTCCCCCGCATCTCCGTCGGGCTTCCTGCATATGTTTGCAAAGGTCCTGTCTCGAAAAGTCAGCTTCCACTGATTTTCCCATGTTTACTGGCCATGCTTTGCAGTTGGCGGATAGGTAACCGTCTGTAGGAAAAGCGTCTACAGTGCTATGGCCGACGAGACTGAACAGGATGAGGTTGTCCAGTTTTTGTTTTTCTCGATTTTTACCTATTTGATTTGAGTCGCAGTCAAAGATTAAGAAGAAAGGAATACCTAGTTTGTTTGCTATGGCTACGGGATGTATGAGGTGATTTTTGCCATTCGTTGGAATCAAATGGCAACCGGATGCGTGAAAGTCGTCCCAGAGATCGAAGATATGCAGCGCCGTTGTTATGAAAGCGACGTCCTCCAGCCCCTCGACGAAAACGGGAAACCGGCAGAAGAACATTTCATTTAGATGGGGAAGCAGCGACTGATTGATTTTTACCCTGAGACCTGATGGATTGTAGATCTCTCTATGCTGACGATGCTTGTTTAAGTAGTTGCTTATATCGTTGCTGGATGAATATGAAGGCTTGGATTGTCCTGTGCGTAGATCCTTGTGAAGTAGCCGGACATTTTCAAAATCTTTTCCTTTGACGAAATGCGGACTATGGGTGGTCACTAGGACCTGCGAATTTGTTTCGACCAAATTAGTGAACACCTCGGATAGTCGTCGAATCTGTGGAGGATGCTGGTAGAGCTCAGGCTCTTCGCATGCGAAGATGAGTGTAGGCTGATTGTCTGACTCCACGTTTGCGACCTCGATGAGAAGAGCGAGTAGGTAAGATCGTTGAAGCCCATGCCCCATTCTCGATAGCTTGCCGGAGAATTTGCCCTCACCTGTGTAAACTCCTGCGCTGGGGTCCTGTACTTGAACTGATTTGGCAGAGTCCGTTAGCCATTCCAGGTTTAATGTGGTGTTTTGATGTGACCAAGCAGCGAGACGATTCTGCAAATTGCGACTTACGTCATCCAGTGCCGATTGATTTTCATTCAGCAGTTTTCTGTAGGCGATCAGGGTATCGGTTTTCAGTTCCTCTAGTTTTTCTCCAAAATTGGTCTTCTGCCGTACCGTTCTGGCGAGTAGTTGACCAAGCGCCGACTTCTTTGATTCCTCTCCTTCCTCCTGCGCTTCTTTGACGGCGGGAACGTAAACCCATTGCACAAATCGATTTAGTTTTCCCGAATTAGCCCCATAAAATTCATCTTCACTTTGAAGCTCCTCGCATTGCCCGCGGTGAGTAGCCTCGTAATCTCGAAGGGCTTGCTCCATATCTACCTTCGATGTTGCGGTAGCTATTCCATCGAACTCAGTTCTAAGCTGTTTGAAGATCTCTTTGAGTTCCTTTGCAGGGCTTGAAGACTTTGAAAAATATCTTTCGGCAAAGGCACGCATACCTAGTCGGCTGCCACATTGCTTCACTTTTGCTTCGTTTTTATCCGTATCCCAGACAGCTTCGGTAGAGACGATTAACTCGTTCTGGCGGACGTAATGATTTAACTCTTCGCTCTCTTCTTTCGAAAGATCCCTGAAGGTAACAGTTATGCGAATCGGATTCTCTCCGTTTTTATTGTGGAAGTCTTCCAAATCGAGTTGCTTTACGCTGGGTAGTGAAGAAGTTGGATTCTGGAAAAAGAGGTTTAGAGCTGAGAGTACATTTGATTTACCCGCTCCGTTTGGACCAACGAAACAAGTATAATTATCGAGGGGAATCGTTTCGTCGCTATACGAGCGGAAGTTCTGGATTCTGACCGATGATAGTTTCATCTACTTACTGTATTCAGATTTCAAATTATCTTGTGATGGCAGGGAATACTCAGCATTGGAGCAAATGACATCATGTTGACTGAGTATTTTTGTTCGCAGATTGGAGCTGCTCCTTGATTCTATTGGTGGAATTAATGGTGAACCTGACCTTGTACTACAATGGTAAAAATACTGATCCAGTCGATAGTGATGGGATCTTGCAGCGTAGGGTCTAATCCATCTCATCTCTACCTAACCCGCCTTTATCTGCAGTATGTGGGCAGCTGTAGTTGAACGGTAACTCGGGGCGAATCATTACACCTAGTTGGAAGTGGTCGGGGCCTGTGCATTCGTATGAGAGCGAATAGAGCCGTGAGCTGGCGGTTGATCAGTTCTCTCTTAGTTAGCCTACCTATTCCACGGGCCAGCCGAGGCGGGTGAACTCGGCGTGGGTGTGGGTCATGACGTTTTGGAAGGTGTCGATCCAGAAGCGGTCTTGGTTGGCTGCGAGGTAGTCGAGTATTTCTTGGTGTAGTTGGGAGTCGGTTACAAGGTAGTCGCCGCCGACGCCGTGGTTCAGGAGGATGGCGACGGTGCCGTTTTCGTAGCAGTCTTCCAAATACGCGATCGTCTGGGCGAAGTCGTGGGAGGAGAGGTCGAAGGCGGGGGTGTTGTTGAAGTCCAGTTCCCGCATGGATTGGAGCTGGGGCGATACGCCGCGAGAGGCGAGGTAGAGCTCTTGGGTGACGGGTAGGAAGGAGTGGCTGCCGTTGGCGACGGCGGTGTCGCCGCAGGGGTAGGCGAAGGTGCGGGTGGTTTTGCCGTCGATGGCGTTGAGCAGGGTGTTGGTGAGCTGGAGCTCGCTGCGGACGCGTTCGATGGTGTAGTGGTCGAGGTTGCGTTCGTCGCTTACCCAATCGCGTCCGGGGAGGCCTTGGCGGCAGGGGTGGACGAGGGAGTGGCTGGCTAGCTCGTGCCCGGCGGCGGCTACGGCTCGCCATTCGGACAAGCGGTTTTCCATGGTATCGGCTTTGGCCTGCAGGAAGAAGGTGCCCTTGAGGCCGGCGGCTTGAAGCTGGGGAAAGGCGATGTCGAGCTGGGAGGGCAGGGAGTCGTCGTAGGTGAGGCAGACGGCGGCTTGGGCGCCATGGGGCCACTGGAAGCCGGTTTCGGCGGGAGAGATGCTTGGGGCGAAGAGCAGAACGAGCAGGGCGAGGATGCGTGGGGCTGGGTGCATGCTGGGAGTTCTAGGCGTTTCGCTGGCCCGGGACAACGTGGGAGTTCGCGGAAAAGCGCCCTTGCTATTGAACGCAAGGGCGGCGGTGGTGAGCTCTGCCTGTGGCAGGCAGAGGCGGCGAGATTCTCGTTAGGCCTTTAGTTGCTCTGGGGGGTGGAATGGGCGACGAGGAACTGCAGGTAGGGAGTGATGAAGCGGTCGAAGGCTTCTATGTGGGGAAGGTGGCCGATGCCGGGAAGTTCCACGAGTTGGGAGTTGGGAATGGCGTCTTGGGTGGTTTGGCCGAGTTTGGAGTAGTCGCCGAGCTTGGCTCGTTCTTGGGCGGTAACGGCGTCCTTGCCGAGGGCGGTACGGTCGCGTTGGCCGATGACGAGCAGGGTGGGCATTTGCAGTTTGGGAAATTCGTAGACGACTGGCTGTGTGAAGATCATGTCGTAGGTGAGGGCTTGGTTCCAGGCCATGCGGGCGTAGTCGGGGCTGTCGAGGTAGCTGGCGAGCTGCTGGACCCAGGGGTCGTAGGCGGGCTTCCATTTGCCGTCGTAGTAGGAATTGAGTTGGTAGGCCTTGATCTTTTCGGCGGTCTTGCCGAGCTCTTGCTGGTACCAGGCTTCGACGGGTCGGTAGGGCACGCCGAGGGCTTTCCAGTCTTCGAGGCCGATGGGGTTGAGCAGGGTGAGCGTTTCGGTGAACTCCGGGTACATGAGGGCGAAGCGGGTGGCCAGCATGCCGCCCATGGAGTGCCCGAGGATGTGGGCGCTGTCGATTTCGAGCGATTGGAGCAGTCCCATGGTGTTGATGGCGAGCTGCTGGAAGGTGTAGTGGTAGTGTTCCGGCTTGGTGGACTTTCCGAAGCCGATCTGGTCCGGCATGATGACGCGGAAACCTTGTTCGCTCAAGGCGGTAGCGGTTTCCTGGAAGTAGGATCCGGAGAAGTTCTTGCCGTGGAGGAGGACGACGGTTTCGCCGTTGGACGCATTCTCGGGAAAGAGGTCCATGTAGACCATCTCGTGGTTTTCGAGCTGGCTCTCGAATTGGTAGGTGTATTCAGGGAATGGATATTCCCAGTCTTCGAGACGGAGCTTGGATTCCTGGGCTTGGGCCGAGGAGACGGCGAAAGCGGCGGCTAGGCTCAGGAGTCCGGCTAGTTTAACGAGGGGGAAAGTGGCTGGTTTCATGCAAGGGTTTACGAATCGAAGCGGGGCTTGGATGCGATTTAGCGTCGGCCTTTGGCGGCTTGGGAAGGGGATGAAGCAAAAAAAAGGTTCATCACCAAAAGGAGTCGGATAGCCGCTTACCTGTAGGTCCGTCGCTTGCGACGTGCCACAGATCCCTGCTCTAATATCCTGCATTGCGGCGTGGCGCGAGCGCCAGCCCTACACTCGAGAGCGTCTCCCCGCAAAATGGGGATGAAGCAAAAAAAAAGCGGACCGCTGTGAGGCGGTCCGCTGGGGAAATGGGAATCGTGACGTCTGTGGCTCCTGCTAGTCTTGGCCGACGGTGTACTTGCTCGGAGGCGTGACGACGCCGGTGCGTACGCAGAAGTCGCCGAAGCCTTCGCCTTCCTGGCGCTCCTTGGCGTAGGCCTTGAGGTGCGGTTCCACGGAGGGGACGATTTCCTCGGCCTTGATGCTTTCCTTGTAGAGGGTGTTGAGTCGCATGCCGTTGTAGGCGGCGCCGAGGTAGAGGTTGTACTTGCCGGGAGCCTTGCCGATAAGTCCGATTTCGGCGAGGTAGGGGCGAGCGCAGCCGTTCGGGCAACCGGTCATGCGGATGCTGATGGAGTCGTCGGTGAGGCCCGCTTCGTCGAGGACCTTCTCGAACTCGTCGAGCAGCTCCGGGATGAAGCGTTCGGACTCGGAGAGGGCGAGGCCACAGGTCGGCAGGGCTGGGCAGGACATGGCGTTCTTGCGCAGGCCGGAGAGCTTCTCGGGGCCGGCGACGCCGTTGTCGTCGAGAATTTTCTGGATGGCAGCCTTATCCGCTTCGTCGATCCCGCAGAAGGCCAGGTTCTGGGTGGGAGTGAGGCGGATGTCGCCCTTGTGGATCTTGGCGATCTCGCGGAAGGCGGTGCGCAGGTTGACGCCGTCCTTGTCGACGATGCGGCCGGAGGCGACGAACTGCACGTAGTACCACTTGCCGTTGATGTCTTGGTTCCAGCCGTAGTCGTCCTCGATGGTGGTGAACTCGAAGGGCTTGGCTTCGCCGAGGGCGAAACCGGTGCGCTTCTCGACCTCGGCCTTGAAGGCGGCGAGTCCCATGCGGTCGATGGTGTACTTGAGGCGGGCGTTTTTGCGGTCGACGCGGTTGCCGTGGTCGCGTTGGGCGAGCACGACGGCTTCGGCGACTTGGTTGACTTGGTCGGGGGTGCAGAAGCCCATGACGTCGCCGACGCGCGGGTAGGTGGCTTCGTTGCCGTGGGTGGTGCCGAGTCCGCCGCCGACGGTGACGTTGAAGCCGAGCAGCTTTTCGCCTTCGAAGATGGCGATGTAGCCGAGGTCTTGGGAGAATACGTCGATGTCGTTGGTGGGCGGGATGGCTACGCCGATCTTGAACTTGCGAGGCAAGTAGGTCTTGCCGTAGATGGGTTCCTCTTCGACTTCGCCGGAGTACTTCTCGCCGTCGATGAAGATTTCGCGGTAGGCCTTGCCCTTGGGCAGCAGGTGGAGGGAAATGTTCTTGGCGATCTCGTAGACCTTGGCGTGGGCGTGGGTCTTCTTGAAATCGGGCTGGCACATGACGTTGCGGTTGATGTCGCCGCAAGCTCCGATGGAGTCCATGAGGACCTTGTCCATGTTGCGGATGACGTTTCGCAAGTTGCCTTTGAGAAGGCCGTGCAGCTGGTAGGTTTGACGGGTGGTGAGGCGGATGGTGTGGTTTCCGTAGTCGGTGGAAAGCTGGTCCATCATGAGGTACTGCTCGGGGGAGCAGACTCCGCCCGGCAGGCGTACGCGAAGCATGAAGGAAAATGCTTTTTCGAGCTTCTTGGCCCGGCGCTCGCCGCGGATGTCGCGGTCGTCCTGCACGTACATGCCGTGGAACTTGGTCAATTGCCCGGAATCGTCGGTAATGCCAGCGGTGCTGTTGTCGGCCAACTCTTCCATTAGGTTGCCGCGGAGATTGTTGCTCTCCTCTTTAAGGTACTCGTTCTTGGCGAGCTTTGGTGTCGCGTCTGCGGAACTCATGATTCGCGCGGTTCTAGGTTCGAGGGCTTAGATGGCAAGTTAATTGCCTTGCTTCTCTCTTAATAGTGCGTGCTTGCAGGCCCTTTTCCTTGGACGAAGGGAAGGCTGTTTCGGCTGCGTGGGAAGCGGGCGAGCGATCGAGATGCCGTCGCCTGCGAGGTGCGAAAGGGTAGCAGCGACGGGGCGGAGGCGCGCGATTTGCCTAGGGCGTCGGACGGTTGCTTATTCGTCGGCGAGCTTGTATTCCTCGAGGCGGATGGAGGCGTTGCCGACGGAGGTTTTCACGTCGAAGCGCACGGGGATGCGGCGTTCGTCGGTGGTGATCCAGACGGCCATTTTTCCGCCTTCGCGGAAAACTTTGCTGACGGGAAAGGAGCTGATGGGTTCGAGGCGGAAGCATTCGACCTCGCCGATATCGGTGTCGAGTTCCTCGATTTCCATGACTTGCAGGACGGCGTAGTAGAATTTCCCCTTGGTGCTGACGAAGATGGGATAGGTCCCGCCGACGGCGAGGTCCATGCCGCGGAGCTGGAGGAAGGCGGAGGAGTAGTCGACGGGGCAATCGTAGGGCAGCTCGCGGATGTGGCTGTACTCGGGCTCGAGGATGTCCTCGTAGTTCATGAGGTCGCGTTCGAAGTCGAAGAGGGTGACGGTGGAGCTCTCTTCGGAGCGGACCTTGCCTTTGGTCTCGTTGCGGAGCATGCGCCAATTTTCGGCGTCGAGGAAGGTGGTGGCGACCAGGGTCATCGGGTAGAATTTCCGAATCATGCCGGCGGAGGCGGTTTCGGTTTTTACGATGAGGGCAGGCTGGTCGGGATCGTCGCTTTCCTCGGTGGAGAAGGCGATGCGTCCGGCTTTGCGAAACCAACCCCATTGGGCGCGGTACTCGAAGGATTCGCCGGCCTTGAAGCCGCGTCCACGGACTTCTGCGGAGGGGAATTCGACCTCGGGCCAGTCTAGGTTGTCTTCCTGGCGAAGCTTGGGATCGTCCTCGAAGGCGTCGTTGCCGAATCCGGCGTGGAGGTTTGGGGGAGCTGCGAGCAGGAGCAGGCTGGCGGCTAGGAGGAGCGGGCTGAAATTCTTGAACATGGTTCGGCTGTTGGAGAGACGGATTGTCCGAGGATTTTTGATGCCTGCGGTGTGGGGGAGTTCCACGCTTTCTGCAAGCCTAGTCGCAGGGCTTGGCGGGGAGCCTTAGCCAGGACGGTGATTTGCTCAAGGGGTTGTAGGGGCTTTGGGAGTCCTTGAATACGAGGCCGGCGTTTCCGGCGCGGGCGGCTTGGGCGAGGGCGGCTTCGACTTGGTCGGCTCCGAGCAGCGGCAGGACGGGGGTAATGCGGATCTTCGGGGTGACGGAAAAGGTGTCGAGAAGCTGGCGCCGTTGCTCGAGGGGGCGGTCCAGCAGGTCTTCTCCGGCGAGGGAAAGCAGGTCGAAGAGCCAGAGCATCACGGGAACTTCCTCGCCGAGGAAGAGTTCTTCCGCTTTGCGGTTGAGGCGTTTGTCCAGCTCGGCTCGCGGCAGCGGCTTTTCGTAGCCCCACGGCACGACGACGGCGTCGCAAATGAAGTGTTGGGGAATCTTGCGGGCTTCGTCCACGAACTCGGGAAAGAGGTGGGTGACGCGTTCGCCCTTGCGGTCGTAGAGGTCGACGTGCTCGCGGTCCTTGTGGATCTGGCAGCGGATGCCGTCGTGCTCTTGCTCGGCCCAAAGCGAGAGCCCTTGCTTTTCGATGACCGCTTCGGGGGTAGGCTCCGTTTGTGCGGGCATCGGCAGGATCGGCTGGAAAGGCTGGATGCGGATGCTTGCCAGCTCGTTTCGCGCGGCGGCTTGGGAGACGGAGGCAAGGCAGGCGCTGCGCAGGTAGGCGGCCTCCACGGTGTCGGCGTCGAGCTGGTAGCGGTTTGCGATGGCTTGGCAGAGGAGCGTCGAGTCGAGCCCGCACGGGGAATTGCCGCAGAGGTAGTCGAAGAAGTAGCAGCCTTCGACGGGGGAAAGCTTGCGGAACTGTTCGCTGAGCAGGGACTGCTTGAAGATGGGATTCGGGGCGGAGCTCAGCGTTTTGAGGAAGGAGACGAGCTGCGAAAGCGTACGGCTGGGGTTGGCTGGGTTTTGGTTGAAAAGGACGCGAGCCACTTTTCGGTTGTCGCGAAAATCGTGATACAGGCTCTTGAACTTGGCCTCAGTGGAGCCGGTTGCGAAGATGAGGCTTTGCTTGACGAGTTTGGGCGGCAGTTCGTTGAGGACGGTGGGGCTGGGCCTATCCAGCAAGGAGAGGGCGTGGGCGACGTTGTCGCTGTCGAGCGGGGCCAGGAGGGCGTCCAGGTTTTCTAGCTTCCGTTGCAGGCTGTCGGTTTGGGCGAGCGCTTCGGCGGTTTCCGCGAGCCGCTGGAAGGAGTCGCTGGGAAGGGTTTCGGCGAGTGGCGTGGCTGGAGCGCTGGGCGTGCTCGCTGGGGCGTCGGGAGCGGGGGCGACGGCGTCGATGGCGAGTCCGAGCTGGTTTTCGCGGCCGAGGGCCCAAGCTTGGTAACCCTGTTCCCGGAGGGTGGCGGCGAATTCCTTGGCGAAGCCGTGGACGGTGAATATTTCCTTGGGTTGGACCTTGGCGACGAAGTTCTGCAGGTCGAGGTAGTCGGCGTGGTCGGAGAGTGGGAAGGCTTTGTCGCACTGGTAGCGGTAGGTCGAGGACGGGTCGATGGCCCAGCCTGAGATCATCGCTGTCTTGGCATTATGGATACTCTGGATCCATTCGGATTTCTTGGGGAGGGGCGGCGAGATTATGACCTTGCCGCTCTGGTTGCGGTGGTCGAAGGGGAGGTAGTTGGGGAACTTCCAGCCGAGCTTCTGGCAGGAGCGGGTGAGCTTGTGGGCTGCGGGATGCAGCATGACTTCGAAGCCTTGGTCGGTGAGCGACTTGAGGATGGCCTGGCTTTTGCCGAGGCTATAGCCGAAGAGTACGGGGCTGTGCCCGTTTTCTAGGGTTTCGCGGCAGAAGCGTACGATGTCGGCGTAGACTTCGTTTTCCGGGGGAAAGGTGTATCGAGGAAGTCCATACGTGGTTTCGATTACGAGGGTGTCGGCTGGAACGGGCTGGCAGGGTTCTGCGGATATTCCGGGGGTGAGCTTGAAGTCGCCGGTGTAGAGGAAGCTGCGACCGTCTTTTTCCAGCCAGAGCATGGCCGATCCGATGATGTGGCCTGCGGGGTAGAGGCAGGCTTTGACGCCCGGTTCCAGCTCGAAGGTTTCGCCGAACTCGCGAATGAGCCATTTCCGTTCGCCGGGGAGGCGTTGCTGGATGAGCTTGGCGGTGGGCGGGCTGCAGAGGATGCTCTGGTGCTTGCCCATGTGGTCGAAATGGGCGTGGGAAACGAAGGAGCGGGCGACGGGCTTGCGCGCGTCGAGGTGCCAGTCGAGCTCGGGAAGGTAGAGCCCGTTGCGTTGCTCGATTTGCCAGCCCACGGTGGAAAAGGTGATGCCTGTAGAAGTGGAGGCTAGCCTAGATCCCCTTGCGGTCGAGG
This sequence comes from Pelagicoccus sp. SDUM812005, assembly GCF_031127875.1. Lineage (GTDB taxonomy): Bacteria > Verrucomicrobiota > Verrucomicrobiia > Opitutales > Opitutaceae > Pelagicoccus. The sequence continues at coordinate 910,411 of NZ_JARXIA010000001.1, forward strand.
CTGAGGCGTCCTGGTCCGATGAATACGAGGCCGAGCAGGGCTAGGGTCATCTGGAGGTGGGCGAGGAAGCTGAGCTGGAAGGAGGAAGCGGCGATGTGGTTGGCGAGGGCGAAACCGACGATCACAGTTAGCAGCAGGGCGGTACCGCGGGTGAACATGCCGATGATGAGAAGGATGCCGCCGAGAAACTGGACGATTCCGGAAGCGAGCCCGGCGTATTCAAAAAAGTTGGCAGGCAGGCTGGCGATTGCGGCGCCTTCTCCGACGTCAGCCCATACGGTTCCGCCTCCGGTGAGGATGGGGTAACCGTGGAAGGCGAGCAAGGCGCCTACTCCGATGCGGAGAAGGAGGACGCCGATAAAGTCGAATTTGCTGAGGCCTGCGAGGGGAGATTTCATTTTTGCGATCGAAAAGGGTCTTTGTTGCGAAGGATAAAAGCAGAGTCGGGCGGGAAGAGCAATGAGGGAGTTTTGCTTGTTCAGTCCTCGGGCTTCTCTTCGAGAATGCGGAGCTCGTGGAGTCGGGCAACGATTTCGGGCGGTAGCAGCGGGAGGATTTCGTTTTCGGTGGTTTGGTACTGGGCTGGGTAGGAGCTGGCAAGGGTTCCGGAGTTGGTCGAGTATCCGTTTTCTCGATCGGCGCGGCGTTCGTACATGATGCGTTTGCGGCCTTGGGGATCTAGCTGGGCCCAGATCTTGTACTGGGCTACTTCGGCGCCGAACTGGTGGAAATGGTTGTCGATTTGTTCTCCGGCGATCCGCTCGAGAGCGTTGAGTTTTTCCGAGCCGAATAAGGTTTCCATCTCCGAATAGAAGTTGTCGAGAATGCTCCCGCCTGTTTCGAGGAAGGGGTGGAGTTGGACGAGAAGGCTGCCGTCTTCTCGACTCGAAGTCTCGGAGTGTTTTATGCGTTCTTCGAGCAGGGCTTGCTTGGTATCGGCGAAGAGTTGATCGAGTCGACGTTTCTGAGCTGGATCGATGTCGAAGAGTTCGGCGGTTTCCTGTTTGATGGTGCCGTCGAAGAAATTTATGACGCGAATGTTCACGTCGACCGATGGGTGTTTTTCGAGCTCGACGAGCACTTCGAGTTTCTCTTCGAGGCTGAGCGGCGGATTGTCGCTGTTGGCGGTTGCGAAGGAGGTGCCGGTTTGGGGTCGCGTCGAGGTGGGCATCGGAGAGGGCGAGGGGCGCGGCGCTGCGTCTGTGGTTGGGGGTAGGTTTTGCGGGGATGGGGCGGAGGGAAGGGTGAGCAGCTTGATCCCGAGCGCGGCGCTGAGGAGGAGCAGGCAGTAGAAGCCGATCGCGTAGAATCGAAGGGAACCGATTTGCATGGGCGGGCAGCGAGTTGAGAGGGGGGCTTTGAGGAGGCTAGGCGTCGGGCAGGGTTCCGGAGGCGATGGCTTTTTCGATGAGCCCTTGGGCGTATTCCCAAAGGGTATCGCTGCCGTCTCCGATCTTATGGTTGATGGCGCGTACTTGGCTGGCAACTACGCCGTGCTTGGACCAGGTGATGCCGCCGGCGAGGTAGTTGAGCAGCATGGGGTGGAGGCGGTCGACGGCTTTGGCGAAGCGCGCCTCCGGGGAGGCTCCGGCTTCGAATTCGTCCCAGGCGGAGCGAAATTCGGTGGCCTGGTCGGGCGGCAGCAGGCCAAAGAGCCGGTCGGCTGCTTTCTGCTCGCGTTCCGCTTGGTCCTGCTTGTGGGCTTCGTCGTAGATGTAGGTGTCGCCGGCGTCGATTTCCACGATGTCGTGCAGGATGACCATGCGTAGGATCTTGAGCAGGTCCAAGTTGGGATCGTTGGCGTGCTCGTAGAGGGTGATGGCCATGAGCGAAAGGTGCCAGGAGTGTTCGGCGTCGTTTTCGCGGCGGGATCGGTCGCTGATGTAGGACTGGCGGAAGATGTTCTTGAGCTTGTCGGCTTCGATGATGAAGGCCATTTGCTGGGCGAGTCGGCTCGAGTGGGAGGACATGTGGGGGAGGAAATGAATTCGAAAGTACCGAAGCAAAGGGAAAAGTAGGGATGCCTAGGAATGGACCTTAGAAACGTTTTGGAGAAATCCTCATGTTTCGCGTAAAGTAATTCAGCTAATATCCGAAGTAGTGCCTAGGGGTTGCTGAGCTGCAACCTCTAGCCGCGGCAAGGAAGTCGCGTGAAGTTCAAGGATTGAGAATGTCTATTTCGCTGTTAACCAACCAATCGGCGACTTTGGCTAGGGACCACCTATCCACAGTCAGCTCGAATCTGCAGCAGAGCCTGGGTCGGCTCTCGAGCGGAAGCCGTATCATGGCTCCGGCGGACGATGCGGGCGGCTTGGCTGTTTCCATGCAGATGGGGGCGGCGATCAAGCGTCAGGCGGCGGCGAGCGGGACTATTTCGAATGCGATGTCGTATTTGCAGACTCAGGACGGGGCTTTGGGAGCCGTGAACGAAATCTTTTCTCGCATCGGCGAGTTGAAGGTCTTGTCGGAGGACGTGACGAAAAACGCTACCGACAAGGAAAACTACGAGACGGAGTTCCAAGCCCTGCAGGAGCAGCTGCAGGCCTTGTCGGTCGAGAAGTTCAATGGACTGTCGCTATTTAATACGGTGTCGCTGGATGTTTCGACGTCGATCGACGGCGAAGGAGCTTCGGTCGAGCTGGCGGCGGTGGATCTGATGGGGATCGGGGCGTCCCTCTTTCCGGACTTTTCGGATCCATTGCTTAACGGGGATGCCTTCAATACGAGCAAGGTAGGCGGAATCGGGGGCGGGGTTTCGATATCGGGCGGAACGATTTCTCTGGACGGAGGGACGGGCGCGATCGTGGCGGCGGAGACCAAGACCAGCTTCTCCGGACCAATGGAGATTAGCTTCGACATCAATCAGAACGGGGTGACGGGGGCGGTGTTCAGCGCCTCGATTGCGGGGACTCAGTTTTATTCCCGAGTGAACGAAACGGGATCGAAGAATGTCAGGATGGAGTACGACGGCGACAATATCGACGTATTCGTCGATGGTGCTTCGACGCCGAGCCAGACCATTTCCGGGGTCGGGACCTTGGATGGGCCTTTGTCTTTGGAGGGGATCGGCGGGGTTTCGGGCTTGCAGCAGGTCAGCAACTTGAGCGTGCGCAGCACGGCTCCGGCGGGCGACGCTTCGGACGTAGCGAATGCCTCGAATCTGGACTCCCTCACCTTGAGCGACGTGAAAGGAGCCATCGAAAGCGTGGCCACTTACCGTTCGCAAAACGGCGCCCAGCAAAGTCGCCTCCAGTACGCCAAGGAACAGCTGGAGGTCAACCGGGCGAACCTTTCGGCGGCGAACAGTCGCATCTTGGATGTCGACGTGGCGACCGAGTCGACCGCCTTGGCCCGTTTCAACATCCTGCAGCAAGCGGGGGCGTCGATGTTGAGCCAGGCGAACCAGAGCCAGCAGGTGGCCTTGAAGCTGATCGGCTAGCGCTTGGTAATCGTGAACTCCGGCAGCCGGATGCGCCAGATGATGGCGGCGAAGCGGGTCAGGGCGATCGCTGCCACGCCGGCGAGGGTAGCGGTTTGGGAAGGGATGCCGAAGTGTTTCAAGCCAAGGTAGAACGCGATGCCGGCTGCGGCTGAGACGGAGTAGATCGGCTCGCTGGAACGGAAGATAAGGGGGATTTCGTTGGCGAGCACGTCCCGTACGATTCCCCCTGCTACGCCGGTTATGACTCCCATGAGCACGACGATGGAGGGGGCCACTTCGGCGCTTTCCGCGATCTTGGCTCCGAGGATGGAAAACATGGCGAGCCCGATCGCGTCCGCGTAGAGCAAGGCATTGGTCGGCGGCTTGAGGAAGCGGACGTAGATGATGGTGAAGGCCGTGGCGCCGACCACGACCCAAAGGTAAGCGGTATCGGCGATCCAAAAGACGGATTCGCGGCGCAGGAGGACGTCTCGGATGCTGCCGCCTCCGAGCCCGGTCGCGGCTGCGAGGCACAGCACGCCGATCCAGTCGGAGCCCTTGCGATCGGCGGCGAGGGCGCCGCTGATGGCGAACACGGCTACGCCGATGAGGCCTAGGTAGTAGGTCAGGCTGTGGCTGAGGTGGGAGGCGGCTAGGAGCTCCGCAAGCATCGCTTTCTAGTACTGGCGGCGGAGGTTGCTGGGCAGGATGCCGAGCTCCTCGCGGTATTTAGCCACGGTACGACGGGCGATCTTGAGGTCCTTTTCCTGGAGTCGGGTTACGATTTCCTGGTCGCTCAAAGGCTTGGAGCTGTCCTCGGCAGCGATGAGCTGCTGGATCATGTCCTTGACGCTGGTGTTCGAAATGGATTCCCCGTCGGAGCCTTTGTAGCCCGGAGTGAAGAAGAATTTCATTTCGAAGATGCCGTGCGGCGTTTGCATGTACTTGTTGGCGAGGGCGCGCGAGACGGTGGTTTCGTGAACTCCTACGATTTCCGCCACTTGGGTCATGGTGCAGGGGCGGAGCTTGGAGACGCCTTCGTCGAAAAAGTCTTTCTGCAGCTTGATGATCTCGTTGGCAATGCGCTCGATGGTTTGCTGGCGCTGCTCGATGGAGCTCATGAGGAACTTGCCGGAGCGGATTTTTTCCTGGATGTATTCCTTTTCCTGCTTCGAGACGCTGCCCTTGGCGATCATCTCCTTGTAGGTGGGACTGATGCGCAGGCGGGGAATGTAGTCGGAATTGAGGGTGACCTTCCACTTGTCCTCGTCCCATTCGACGATGACGTCCGGCATGATGGAGCGGTTGGTGTCGTCGGCGAAGCGGCGCCCCGGAGCGGGGTCGAGCTGGGCGATTTCCTCGATCGCTTCCTGCACCTCCTCGACGTCGATGCCCATGCGGCGGGCGATGTCGGGGATGCGGCGGCGCGAGAGCAGCTTGAAGTGGTCGCGAATGATTTCGGCGGCGATGGAGCGTCCGCGGAACTTGGCCTTGAGCTGCATGAGCAGGCAGTCTTGCACGTCGAAGGCGCCGATGCCGGTGGGCTCGAAGGTTCTCAGGATGTTGTGGGCCTCCTGCATTTCGCCGAGGGAGAGCCCGGAGAGCAGGGCCAGGTCGGAAAGGGAGGTCGAGAGGAAGCCGCTGTTGTCGATGCTGCCGACCAGGTATTCGATGGCTTCGCGCTGGTTTGGCTCGAGGTCTGCGAGGGAGGCCTGGTCGAGCAGGTGTTCCTGTAGTGAAGTCTCGGATACTAGGGAGTTGAAGAAGTGCTCCCGCTTTTCGGCGTCCTCGCTGGTGTAGTTTTGAGCGCCGCCGACTTGGGACATGTAGTCGCGCCAGTCTTCGTCGAGCTTGTTGAGGATCTCGAAGTTTTCGCCGAACTCCAGCTCCTCGCTCTGGGAGTGCTCGTCCTTGGGATCGTTGGATTCGGAGTCGTTGGAGGAAGGCTCGTCCAAGCTCGGAGTGTCCATGGACATCTCCTCGAGGGAGGGATTGGTCTGGAGCTCCTCCAGGATGGTGGTGCGCAGATCCATCTGCGCGACCTGCAGGATCTTGAGCGACTGGCGAAGCTGGGGCGCGAGTACGAGGGATTGAGTTTGTTTCTGTCTTAACTCTTGGTTGAAACCTTGCGCGGCCATGTGTTGGATTGGTGCTTTTAAGAAAGGGTTAGATCGGATTCGTTCGAGATGGCTCGCTTAGCCAGAACGTCTCGAACGGAAGGGAGTGAAAGAGTTTTTTTTAGCAAATGCAAGCCGCTTGAGCTGGTTGAGCACGATTTATGCTAGAGAATCTCTCGTGAAAGGCTTCCTCAGCGTCTCGCGTGGTTGACAGCGGGCTGGTTGTGGCTAGAGGATCGCAGCATGATCACATTAACACCAAGAGCTGCGGCAAAGGTTCAGGAGCTTCAGGAGGACGCTGGCGAAGGTAAGCTGTTGCGCGTCTTCGTGGAGTCGGGAGGCTGTTCGGGCTTCCAGTACGGGATGTCGTTCGACGAGCAGAAAGCGGACGACAAGGTGCTGGAGAGCGAAGGGGTGCGTTTCCTCACGGACGAGGCCAGCCTTGCTTACATGGAAGGCAGCAAGATCGACTTCGACGATGGCCTGCAAGGCAAGGGCTTCGACATCCAGAACCCGAATGCGGAAAGCACTTGCGGTTGCGGCAAGTCCTTCAGCTAAGCTTTCGAAGCTCGATAGTATTGATGCAAGCGCGGCTCGAGGAGTCGCGCTTTTTTGTGGGCTCTTCGTTCGGCGGGCGCTGGGGAGTCTAGAGCGGCGACTGGCGGGGCGGGGTCGGAGCGTGTTTCTTTTTGCAGTATCTCGGCGCTGCGGCGTGGTGCAAGCTGCAGCGAGTCGCGAGGGGAGGTCCTCGGCCACAGGTCGGGCGCTTCGTCCTTGCCTTGGAAAAGAGGGCCAAACTAGATACGCGCATGTCAGACGCAAAGCGTACTCCTCTCTACGATTTTAACGTCGCTCACGGTGGGCGCATGGTAGACTTCGCCGGTTGGGAAATGCCGGTTCAGTACACGAGTATCGTGGACGAGCACAAGGCGACCCGCGCCGCAGCGGGCCTCTTCGACGTGAGTCATATGGGCGAAGCTACGGTGGAGGGCGCTGGAGCGGAAGCCTTCCTGAACTACGTGCTGACGAACGACGTATCCGGAATGGATGACGGCAAGGCTCTCTACAGCTTGATGTGCCGTCCGGACGGAGGAGTGGTGGACGACTTGCTGGTCTATCGCAAGGCGGCGGGCTCGTACTTGCTTTGCTTGAATGCGTCCAATGTGGACAAGGACCTGGCCTGGCTTGCCAAGGAGGCGGCGGCCTTCGATGTGAACTTGGAGGACGTTTCCGATTCCTTCGGGTTGATCGCCCTGCAAGGCCCCAAGGCTTTCGAAATCCTGGCCGAGCTCAGCGCGGCGGACCTTTCGGGCTTGGGTTACTATCGTTTCGTGGAAGGCGAAGTCGCGGGCGTGCCCTGCCTCGTGAGCCGCACCGGCTATACCGGAGAAGTGGGAGTGGAGCTTTTCGTGCCCGCGGATCGCACGGCTGAGTTGGCGGAAGCCTTGCTCGCGGTGGGGACTCCCAAGGGGCTCATGCTGGCGGGCTTGGGAGCTCGCGACAGTCTTCGCCTAGAGGCTGGGTATTCACTTTATGGGCACGAGATCGACGATGCCGTAGGACCGGTCGAGGCGAATTTGATGTGGACGGTTAGCCTGAAGAAGGAGGGCGACTTCATCGGCAAGGCGGCGATATTGGCCAAGAAGGCGGCGGGGCCGGACAGGAAAGTTATCTTTTTCAAGACGGGCGGGCGTCGCATCGCGCGCCCCGGCACGGATATCGTGGCGGGTGGAGAGAAAGTGGGTACGGTGGTGTCCGGCACCTTTTCGCCCATTCTGAACGAGGCGATCGGTTCCGCTCTGGTCAAGGCAGCGGTGGCGAAGTCGGACGAGCTGGCGGTCGACCTACGAGGCAAGGCTTACCCGATCGAACGGACCCGTCCGCCGTTTCTGCCTTTGAATCCGCAAGCCTGATTTCTTGGATTTGGAACTTGTCGGCGGGCAAGTCGCTGTCGATGATTCGCGAATCCGATCCCTTTTTCCTCTAATCAATATAGCAAGACCTTCGATCCGAAAATGAGTATCCCTGCAGACCTGAAGTATACTAAAGACCATGAATGGCTAAAGCTCCTCGACGGGGATGAGGCGATTATCGGCATCACCGATTTCGCTCAGAACAGCTTGGGCGATATCACCTTCGTGGAAGTTCCGGAAGTGGGAGACAGTTTCGATGCGGGCGAAAGTTTTGGGGTGGTGGAGTCCGTGAAGGCGGCTTCGGACCTGTACATGCCGGTCGATGCGGAGGTTTTGGAGGTGAACGAGGCTCTGGAAGATTCGCCGGAAAGCGTGAACTCGTCCCCGTACGAAGACGGCTGGATCATGAAGATCAAGGTCAAGGATGCCGCTTCCCTCGAGGCGTTGCTCGACGCTGCGGCCTACGAGGAGATCGCGAAGGACTAGTTGCGCGAGAATTGAATTTATGGAAAAGCCCGAGGCGATGCGCCTCGGGCTTTTTTGGGGTGATGAACCGAAAAGAAAAACGGTCCCGCTTGGAGCTGGGACCGTAGGAGATTCGTAGGCGGCCGTATTTGGTTCGCTAGAAAAGGGGGCTGAACCCGAGCCGCACCTTCTTTCGCAGCACGACGCATTCCGCTTCGATCTGGGTGTCGGTAGCGAAGACGCGCTTCTTGAGGGAGTTGTCGCGGCTTCCTTGGCATAGGAGGCGGGCGATGCTTTCCTCTTCGACTTTGGCCCGGGATTCGCCGGAAGAACTTCCGCGGAAGAAGAAGCGGAAACACAAGCCATGCGAGTGGGGAGCGGCGTCGATCTTGAGCTCGTCGAGCTTGCGGCAGTAGCTGGCGATCAGGCTCAAGTCGTCTGCGAACTCGACCAGCTTGAGCGGCGCCGTTTCGTCGAGGTTGGCCTTGGCGCTGCTCTGGTCGATGCGGTTGCAGAAGCCGTAGGAGAGACCGATGGCTGGCAAACGTTCGGCAGCCCAAGACTTGAGAGCTTGGGCGCTGTCGAGGCTGGCGATTCGGGTAGCGTTGGCGTAGCGTTCGTGCTCGTCCAGAAAAAGCTCCAGCGTCCGATCGAGGGATTCCGGGGCTTCGATTGAGAGTCGATCGGCGAGTCCACGCAAGACTCGGCCGAGCGGCACTGAGTCCAGCTTAGGGCTGGATGAGGTTAGGGAGGCAAAGCCTCCTGGTTTCGGTAGATCGACTATCATTGGATGTTCGTTGGGTTGGAAGCGACTACTTGTCGCGGAGCTTGCCTTCGGCGTATCCGTTTTGGGAGGGATCCGTTGCTTCGAAGGGGCCGGTCTTCCTTGTATCGACATTTGCAGGACGGAATCTGCGTTCTCACGTTTTTAAAAAAGAGTGAATCGAGGTGTCATAGGGGAGGAATGGGGGACGGTGCTACCCCTGGCTCGGGGAAAGGCTCCCCTTCGCTGGGAGCCGCGGCGGCGATTCTGCGGAAAGCGCTCATGGGCGCTGGGCCGGGCGCCTAAGAGCGGTGGAGGCTTGGGGAAGGCTGCCTCGGGGGAAGGCGAGCGTGAGGGCGGTTTTGTGACGGACAGGGGAGGAATGTGACGGAGCGAAGGCGGAAAGGTTAAGAAACGGCGCCGCTGCGGGAGCTCGATTGACAGCCATGTGACGGCCTCACAGCTCCTGAGTTTTCCTGTCTTAGCTCAAACTACTACAAACATGAGAATATCATCATTGTCACTTCTGGGAGGCGCCTGTCGTCTCTTTGCGATCCTATTTATAGGCGCTACCGTCGCTTACTCTCAGAGCGCGAAGATCGTTGGCCGCGTGACCGACGAGTTCGTCGATCTCGCTTTGGGCGGCGCCTTGGTCCAGGTTTTGAATACCGACGCGAAGGCTTATACGGACGACCAGGGAAACTTCGTGCTTACGAACGTCCCTGCCGGCAAGAAGATGCTGCGCGTCTCGTATCTCGGATACGATGCGAGCGAGAAGTACGTCGAGGTTCCGACGACTGGAACGATCCGGGCGGACGTAAAGTTCGCTAGCGACGTGGTCGAAATGGATTCGTTTCGCGTGCAAGGAACCTTGGTCGGTTCGGCCCGCGCTTTGAACCGCCAGAGAGCGGCCGACTCCTTGAGCAACATCGTAGCTTCGGACGAGATCGGCAACTTTCCCGACCAGAACGCGGCGGAGTCCATGCAGCGCATCCCAGGCGTTGCCCTCTATCGCGACCAAGGCGAGGGACGCTATGTGGTTCTGCGCGGATTGAACTACACGTTCACTTCGGTCGAGCTCGATGGGGCGGCCTTTGCGGGGGCGGACCTAGGCGAGAGGGCGACTGCTTTGGACGTTGTTTCCTCGGACATGCTTTCTTCGATCGAAGTGACCAAGGTTCCGACTCCGGACATGGATGCCGAGGGCATCGCCGGCAAGGTGAACATCAAGACGAAGAGCGCTTTCGATGGCGACGTTTTTGGGGCTCAGGTCGGACTGCAGATGACCTATTCCGACATCACGGGAGACTGGAGCCACAAGTTCAATGGCGAGAGCTCTTGGATCTCCGAGGACGGCAAGTGGGGCTTCCTGGTAGCTCCCTCTTTGCAGACGCGCGAGTATGGATCCCACAACTACGAAGTAGCGGACGCGTGGGACGTGGACGAGGACACCGGTTTCTACACGCCTGCTGAGGTTCAGTTTCGCGAATACGAAATCAAGCGCGAGCGCAAGGGGCTGACCGCTTCGATCGAGTCGCGTCCGAACGACGAAACGAAGGTGTATCTAAGAACCAGCTACAGCAATTTCAAGGATACTGAAAATCGCTACCGTACCATTATTCCTTTCGAAGACGGGGAACTCACGGCGCTGGCCGAAGGTTCCGGTACCGTTGAAAACGTAGAAGGGCTTTCGCGCCGCCTTCGCCAACGCGAAAAGGACCAAGAAGTTTTTGGGGCCATCGTCGGCTTCGAAAAGCTGATCGACAGCTGGACCGTTGACGGCTTCGCCGGACTTTCGAAGGGCGAGGAAACGCGTCCCAACGAAACCTCTACTCAGTTCGAGCGCGGAGAAGGCGATGTGAGCTTCGGCTACAGCTTTACCAATCCATACGACTTCACCGTTACCCAGGTCGCGGGTCCGAGCATCTTGGAAGCGGCCACCTACGACGAGTTCGACAAGATCGAGCTCACGAACGAGTCGGGCGAGGAGGATTCCTTGGACCTCGCTCTCAATGCTCGCTACGACTTTGCCGGCGACGCTCAGTCTTACCTTAAGTTCGGCGTGCGTTTGCGTACGAAGGAGAAGAGCAGCGAAGCGGAGCTGATCGAGTTCGACGGCGGACCGGATTCCTTTACCTTCGCCAATCTTGCCGGCAGCGTAACGGACTATCCTTTCTTGAAGGCCCCTCGTATCGATCCGGCCAAGGTGAACGACGCTTTCTTCGGCAACCAATCCTCCTTCGATTCCGAGCGAGTAATCGAGGACAGCACCATGGACGACTGGAATTCCGAAGAAGACGTGCTGGCGGTATACGGCATGGCTGGCTGGTCGGTCGGCAAATCCAGCTTCATCGCGGGAGCGCGTTTCGAGCAAACCGATTTCAAGACCCGTGGCTACGAGTTCCTGGAGGACTCGGAATCCGTTTCCCAAATCACGGCTAGCAACGACTACGACAACTTCCTCCCCAGCTTCCAGTATCGCTACGACGCCACTGATAATATTGTCTACCGCGCTTCTTGGTCGAACTCCTTGGCTCGTCCTAGCTTTGGGGATACGGCATACCGCAGTTTCATCAACGACGACGGGGATGAAATGGAGATTGGAAATCCGAACCTGAAGACCTTGGAGTCCACCAATTGGGACGCTTCGGTCGAGTACTACCTGCCATCTCTCGGCATGGTTTCCGCAGCGGTTTTCTACAAGGATATCGAAAACTTCTCTTTCGAGCAAAGCTACGAGCGTGACGAAAATCCGGAAATGTTTAGCGCGATCTTGGGCGACAATCCCGCCTTCGACGGTATCGAGGAAATAACTACGTTCAGCAACGGCAGCGCGGGCGAGATCAAGGGGCTTGAGTTGGCCTACCAGCAGCAGCTCGGTTTCCTTGGGGATGCCTTCGAGGCCTTTGGCTTGATGGCGAACGTGACCTTCTTGGACAGCGAGGCGATCTATCCGACTCGCGAGGACGAAAACGTACCCTTCGTCGGCCAGTCCGACACGGTGGGTAACTTGGCTTTCACCTACGAGCAGGGCGAGTTCTTCGGCCGCGTGGCTATGAACTGGCGCAGCGAGCGCTTGCGTGAAGACGAAGCGATCGGTGGCGACATCTACGAAGACCTTTACGTCGACGATTTCAGCCAGATCGACCTGACCTTCCGCTATCGGGCGACGGAAAACTGGACCTTCTACACGGAAGTCCTAAACGTCACGGACGAGCCTTTCCGCGTGTTCCTCAAGTCGCCGAACGGCGCGCCGGAGCGTAACGGACAAGTCGAAGAGTACGGCTGGAGCTCCAACATCGGTTTCCGCTGGCACTACTAGAGCTATCGATTCAGCTCGACCCGTTTAAGCTTTAATCGCCGCCGGCCGCTTCGCATGCGGTCGGCGGCCCTTTGTCTTTTTCTATAGATTCATGAAGAATATTATCGGTATATGCATCTGTCTCTGCGCCCTCTCGGCGAGCGAGGCGGAAGTTAACAAGATCGTCGTCAAGGAGACGTTTTTCACGACGGACCAATCGCGGGAGAACATCGACTCTCCCGCCGTTTGGCACGCTCCCGACGGCAGGAACCTGCTTTTCGCGACCAGCAAGGCGGGGCACTCCGTGAACGTGTTCGACGCGGAAAACGGAGCCATGCTCAGCCGTCTAGGCGGATTGGGCTCCGAGCTCGGCCAGTTCAATCGACCGAACGGAGTTTGGGTGGTGGACGACTACATGCTGGTGGTCGAGCGCGACAACCGCCGCGTGCAGGTGGTGTACCTGCCGACGATGGTAGGGATCGCCACCTTCGGCGAAGAGGAGCTCGGAAAGCCCTACGGCCTCTACGTTCGCCCGCTTGGCGGAGGCGAGTACGCAGTGTATGTGGCTGACAACTACGAGACGGCGGAAGAGGAAATCCCTGCCGACAAGGACCTGAACCGCCGCATAAACCGCTACTTGCTGGAAACGGCAGGCTCCACCGCGGATGCGGAATGGGAGGCCGCTTTTGGAGCCACCTCTGGGGCAGGCCGCTTGTACGTGGTCGAATCGATCTACGGCGACCCGATCCATAACCGCCTCCTCGTGGCCGAGGAGCTGGAGGACGACAAGAAAGGCCGCCAGGTGAAAGTCTACGATTTGGAGGGTAGATTCACGGGAAAGACCTTCGGGCAGGGCGTTTTTAAGCACCAAGTCGAAGGGATCGCCCTGTACGAGGTGACCGATAAGTCGGGTTACTGGATCGTGACGGATCAAGGGAAGATCGAGAACTGGTACCATGTTTTCGATCGCGAGAGCCTGGAGTTTCTCGGTTCCTTCTCCGGGGAGCGGACCTTGAATACGGATGGCATTTGGCTGAGCCAGAAGCCGTTGCCTCGTTATCCGCATGGCGTTTTCTACGCTTGCGACAACGATCGCGCGATCTCGGCCTTCGACCTCGGAGAGATCATTCGTGGCCTAGGTTTGAAAACGCGAGACTAGGCCAGGCCCAGCAGCGCTTTTACGGAGACCGTATCCCCTGCGAGGATACGGTCTCTTGTCGTTCCAGCCGAGCAGCAAGGGTGCCTTATAGGATTCCATTACGGGAAAAGCCTTTACAAGGCATGGCATCTGCTAGTCTATTTCGCTCTCGAACAAGCGCAGGGTCACGGCCTTGCTGTTCCTCCTCCCCACAACTTCTTATCCCCACATATATGGCAGAATCCCGATCCGAAAAGGCGAGTAACGATACCGCCTTGAGGTTTTACCGCGACGTGCTCGGTCTCGAGCGACTTCACTACGGAATTTGGAACGACGACGACGAGTTGACGTTCGAGGCGCTCAAAGAAGCGCAGGAACGCTACGAGAACTACTTGCTCGATAGCATTCCTGAGGGGAGTTCCACGATTTTGGACGTAGGCTGCGGAACGGGAGAGATGTGCGTAAACCTGCAAAAGCGCGGCTACGAGGTGGAAGGGCTTTCACCGGACCGCAACCAGAAGCGCTACTTCGCGGAGAAGCTGAAGGTACCGTTTCACCACTACAAGTTCGAGGACTTCCAACCGGAAGCCGGCAAGTACGACTGCATTATTATGAGCGAATCGTGCCAGTACATCCCGGTGAACCGCGTATTCGAAAACGCGGGCGTGGCCCTCAAGCCCGGCGGCCACCTGATGGTGTGCGACTATTTCGTGGTCGACCACGAAGCGGGAATCCTCTCCAAGAGCGGGCACGATCGGGCGACTTTCCTGAAGGCGGCGGAAGACAATGGCTATACGATCGTGCAGCAGCGCGACATCACCCACGAGGCAGCCAAGACCCTGGACATGGGCAAGCTGATTGCGGATCGGATCCTGATGGCGGTGGACATGTTTACGGAGCGCTTTCGGGAGAAGCACAGCTTTTGCTACAAGTGCGTGAAGTGGCTCGGTCGCAAGAAGATCAAGAAGATGGAGGATCAGTTGCCGCTTCTCGATTCCAAGCGCTTCAGCGAAGTGAAGCGTTACGAGTTTTACCTCTTCGAAAAGGCGTAGTCCGATTTGAGATCGGGAAGAAGGCGGCTAGGATAGGGGTATGATTATCCCGAAGACGCCGAAGCTAAGCGATGCCCAGTTAAAGGAAATCCTCTCCATCGTGAAGGATTTCGATTGTACGATCCATGTCATAGAAGGGGCGGGGCAAAACGTGTATGCGATTGTTGGAGACGAGCGCCACGAGCTCATGATCAATCGTCTGGAAGGGTTGGCTTACGTCGACCGGGTGGATACGATCCAGTCGCCGCACAAGTTGCTCGATATCCGCTCCGGTTTGAACCACCACCGCGTGGTGTTCGGCGGGGTGGAGCTAGGCAAGGAGCTGCTCTTCATCGGCGGGCATTGTACGGTCGATCCGAAGGAGCCGAACAAGTTTTACGAGACGGCGGACGCCCTGAAGGAAGCGGGCGTGCAGGCCTTGCGGGGCGGTGTTTGGAAGCCGCGTACCAATCCGTATTCGTATCAAGGAGACGTGAAGGCTCTCGATATCTTGATGGAAGCGTCGCGGCGGACGGGGCTGCCGGTCAACGCGGAGGTGATGGACGAGGAGCAGCTTCGCATCGCGGTGGACGCCGGGGTTCATATGCTGCAGGTGGGTACGCGCAACGCTTTGAACTATTCGCTGCTGCGGCAGATTGGCAAGGCGATTGCCGGTCGCGATACGGTGGTGCTGCTCAAGCGCGGTCGGCACATCGGGGCAATCAATGAGTTCATTTCTGCGGCCGAGTACATCGTGACCTTTGGCAATCCCAACGTGATCCTCTGTCCGCGCGGGACCCTGCCGGGCATGGAAGGCTACCGGAACCATCCGGACGAGTGCATCACTCCGCTGCTCAAGGAGAAGACCTGGGCGCCGGTGGTTGTCGACCCCTCGCACTCGGTCGGGAAGTCGACCTATGTGGAAGCGTGCAGCATGGCAGCGGTAGCCTACGGGGCGGACGGGCTTTGCATCGAGTCGAACATCGATCCGCTAGGCGGATTGGGCGACGACCCGAAGCAAGCTATCACGCCGGAAGCCTTCAAGCGCTTGGTCAAGAAATGCCGCGCGATCTGGGACCTGCGGCACGCTTGAGGAAGTCCTGCAGCGCAGCGGGAGACTACTTCTCGGTCTTGGCGCTTTTGAGCAGGTACTCGAAGGCGGAGAGGCCGGCTTTGGCGCCTTCGCCCATGGAGACTACGATTTGCTTATAGGGCACGGTGGTGACGTCGCCGGCGGCGAAGAGACCGCTTTGGTTGGTTTCGCAGCGGGTGTTGATTTCGATCTCGCCGTACTTGTTGGTGGCGACCACGTCCTTGGCGAAAGCGCTGTTGGGGGCGAGGCCGATCTGCACGAAGACGCCGTCGGTCGGGTATTCGCTGGTTTCGCCGTTGGCGCGATCCTTGAGGATGATGGAGGTGACCTTCTTGCCGTCGGACTCGATCTTTTCGGTTGCGGTGCCGGTGATGACGGTGGCGTTTGCGGTACCCTGTAGTTGGTCGACCAATACCTTGTCCGCTTTGAGCGTATCCAGAAATTCCACTACGGTTACGCTCTTGACGATGCCGGAAAGGTCGAGAGCAGCTTCGACACCGGAGTTGCCGCCGCCGACTACCACTACGTCCTTGCCCTTGAAGAAAGGACCGTCGCAGTGCGGGCAGTAGGCGACGCCTTTGCCCACGTTTTCCTTTTCGCCAGGCACGCCCAGCTCGCGCCACTTGGCTCCGGTGGCGAGGATGACGGTGCGGCTGGTGATGGTTTCCTTGCTGGTCAGGCTTAGCTGCCAGTCGCCGGAGTCCTTTTTGGCTAGTCCGTTGACGCGGACTTCCTCGCGGATCTTGACTGGGTAGGCTTCGACGTGGGCCCGGAGGTTTTTGGTGAGTTCCGGTCCGGTGGTCTTGCTGATGCCGATGAGGTTTTCGATGCCCATGGTGTCGGCTACCTGGCCACCGATCTTTTCGGCGAGCATGAGGACCTTGAGGCCCTTGCGAGCGGTGTAGATCGCGGCTGCGGCTGCGGCGGGACCACCTCCCACCACGGTGACGTCGTACAGGGTGTCGTCGGCGACGGCGGCCACGGGGGCGACGGTTACGATCTTGGCCAGCTTCTCGAGAATCTCGGCGGCG
This sequence comes from Pelagicoccus sp. SDUM812005, assembly GCF_031127875.1. GTDB lineage: Bacteria > Verrucomicrobiota > Verrucomicrobiia > Opitutales > Opitutaceae > Pelagicoccus. The sequence continues at coordinate 926,684 of NZ_JARXIA010000001.1, forward strand.
TTGATTTGTCCGCTGGAGAAAGGCTTGCGGTTGAGGAAGACGGTAGGGACGCCTTGCACGTTTCGCTCTTCGGCGAATTTCTTGTGGGTGGCGCCGTCGATCATCTCGCAGGAGATGAGCGGGTTGATGATGGAAAATTGGTTGAGCGTCTGCACGACGTCCGGGCAATTGTGGCAGTCGAGGGAGACGATGACTTCGAAGCTGAGTTCGGTGTCGATGGCGGCGACTTGGCGGATGATGCTGTCGTCGAGCTTAACGGGGATGCCGCCGGCTTGCAGGAAGGCGAGCACGAAGGAGTTGAACTCGTGTCCGCCGGGAATGCCGGAGAAGCGGATGCCGGTGGGCTTGTGGTCGGCTTGGATTTCGAAGGTGAGGCCTTCGCGAACGTTGAAGCCGGTTTCGCTGTAGATGAAGTCGATCTTGTCGGACACGGAGTCGACTTGCTTGAGCATGTCCACGAGTTCGGGGCGCTTGGAGTGCTTGCCGTCGAAGAGCTTGATTTGCACCGATCGCGTGAGCTTCTCGGAGTAGGCTTTGAGAGTGTCGATAATTTGCGGAGTGAGCTTCATTTTATGGGCCTTCGATAGTTAGGCGGTAGGCTGTAGCTGTGGTCTGCGGCGTGCCGCGAGCGGCAGCCCTGCAGGAAAGGGTCGAAAAAAATCCCCCTCGCGTGGAGGCGAAGGGGACTGTTTGAAAGACTGGATACGGCTTAGATCTTGCCGACGAGGTCGAGGCTCGGCGTGAGGGTCTCTTCGCCTGGCTCCCACTTGGCTGGGCAAACTTGGCCGTCGTTGTTGGCGACGTACTGGGCTGCCTTAACCTTGCGGACGAGATCCTTGGCGGAGCGGCCGATGCCGAGGTCGTGAACTTCGGCTACCTTGATCTGTCCTTCTGGGTTCACTACGAAAGTGCCGCGCAGGGCGAGGCCTTCTTCTTCGATCATGACGTCGAAGCCGCGTGTGAGGGCGCCGGTTGGGTCGCCGATCATTGGGAACTTGATCTTGTTGATGGTCTCGGACGCGTCGTGCCAAGCCTTGTGGACGAAGTGCGTGTCAGTGGAAACCGAATACACCTCTACGCCTGCCGCTTGCAGTTCTTCGTAGTGGTCAGCGAGGTCGCCGAGCTCGGTTGGGCAGACGAAGGTGAAGTCCGCTGGGTAGAAGCAGAATACTGCCCACTTGCCCTTCACGTCATCGGAGGAGACGGTAATGAACTCTCCGTTGTGGAAAGCTTGCGCTGTGAATTCAGGAATAGTGCTGTTGATTTTTGCCATAAATTGGAAGCAGAGGTGAAGCCTCTGACGGGTTTTGTCACGCCCGATTTTTCGGAGCGTTTCCTTTGTTACGGGCGGCATCCTAGCATGCGAGGGAAGATAGTTGAAATATATAATAGATATGGTTTCGATAAGCTAGATTTATGGAATTGCAGCAGTTGAGGTATTTCACGTCGGTGGCGAGGCATCGAAATTTCACGCGGGCAGCGGAGGAGTGTCGGGTGTCTCAGCCGGCTTTGAGCATTCAGATAAAGAAGCTGGAGGCGGAGTTGGGCGGTCCCTTGTTTCATCGGCAGGGGCGGACCATCGCCTTGACGAACGTGGGCAAGCAGTTGGAGGGCAAGGCGGAGTCGCTGCTGCGGCTGCACCGGAGCACTTTGGACGAGATGAAGGACGCGGTGGTGTCGGGGGGAGAGGCCCATTTCGGGGCGACGCTTACGATCGCTCCCTATTTGGTGCCGTACGTGGTGAGCCATGCCAGCAAGTCCGACATTCCGCCCTTCACGATGCAGGAGAATTTCACGGAAGGCTTGCTGGCCAGCATATTGGACGGAAGCCTCGACTTCGCTTTGATGTCGACGCCGGTGGAGGAGCCTCGGCTGCTGGTGAAGGTCATCGCGCGGGAGCCCTTCGTGCTGGTGTTGCCCAAGGGGCATGCGTTGACGAAGAAGCGGCGAATTTCGTCGGCGGACGTGCAGAAGGAGCCGTTCCTGCCTTTGAGCCAAATCCATTGCGCGGGGCGTCAGATCAACGAGTTTATCCAAGAAGCGGATACGCGGCCGAAAGCGATGTTCGAAAGCGCCCAGATCGACACCATCCTGAAACTAGTAAATAGCGGGCAGGGCGTTTCTTTGCTGCCGAAGATGGCGGTGCTCGGTTCGCTGAGCGAGGGGCTTTGCTATCGGGAGATTTCCGACGCCAAGCTCGGTCGCGACATTTCGATGGTGCACCATCCCGACCGCTATTTGAGCGAAGCGGTGCGCAAGCTGATGAAGCTGCTGGAGGGCTGCATAAACGATTTCGTGAAGGAAGGCTGAGCTCGACAGGGCGCGGCTTCGTCACCACGTTTCCGCCATCAAAAAGAAATCAGACAATTCCGAGGCGGGCGGCGAGCCTGCGCGTTTCATTTCCGAGGAGCTCGACGGAGCTCGCTTGGACAAGACGGTGAAGCAGCACTTCGACTTGCCCTGGGGCAAGGCTAGGGCCTGGATCGATACCGGCAAGGTCTTCATTGACGGAAATTGCGTGTCCGACCAGGCCTTTGCGGTGAAGGCGGGCACTCGCATCGAGCTGCGCATGAGCCAGCCTAAGAAGCGTCCAGAGCCGAAGCTCGATCCCGAGGCGGTGGTGTATTTCGACGCGGATTTGATCGTGGTGAACAAGGCGTCCGGCGTGATGACGGTGCCGCATCCCGAGAGCGACGAGGAAGAGACGCTGGATCGCCTCGCCTTGGACTACCTGCGGGCTAAGGATCCGAAGGCGGCAAGCAATCGAGCGAGCTTGGGCGTGGTGCATCGCATCGACAAGGATACCAGCGGCTTGGTGGTTTTCGCTCGGACTTATGCGGCCTTGAAGGCGCTTTCGGAGCAATTCCGGGCTCACTCCATAGAGCGTCGCTATTTGGCGATCGTTCACGGTCGTCCTAAGAACCAGACCATCGAGACGCGGATCGCTCGGGATGCGGGCGACGGTCTGCGCGGTTCGGTTCCGGAGGGAACCGTGAACAAGGTGGGCGAGGAATTGGGCCGGCGGGCGGTGACGCATGTGGAGCTGGTGGAGAAGCTGGCTGGGGCGGCATTGGTTTCGTGTCGCATCGAGACCGGCCGGACGCACCAGATCCGCATCCACCTGAGCGAAATCGGGCATCCCATCGTGGGGGAGAAGGTTTACGTTCGCAGCTTTGCGGGGGAAGCGATTCCTGCTTGGCGCACGATGTTGCACGCGGAGCAGCTCGGCTTCATCCATCCCGGCACGGGAAAGCCGGTCGCTTGGAGCGAGCCGGCGCCTAAGGATTTTCAGAAGGTGTACAAGTCACTGAAAATCAAGGAATCCTGATATTTGGTAAAAAACGAGGGCGCCGCGCGATTTAGCTCGCTGTTGCCCATTAAATCGCCGTTGTGAGTGTCCTTGTTTAGGGGACTCCGCCTTTTATAGGAGTTCCGAGGTGTTTTTCCGGTTTGGCGTCGCTGTTCGAATTACCCTTTTTCGAATACAGTGATGCTCAAAATATAAGTTATGGAAATATACGTTGGAAACATCTCCTTCGACGCCTCTGAAGGCGATTTGCAAGACGCATTCGAAGAATTCGGTGCAGTCTCCCAGCTCAAGATCATCACTGATCGTGAAACTGGACGTTCGCGCGGTTTCGCGTTTGTGACAATGGATAATGCTGAAGAAGCGAAGGCCGCAATTGAAGGCCTGAACGGTCGCGATATCGCGGGTCGTGAGCTTTCTGTCCGCGAAGCAACTCCTCGCGCTCCTCGCAGCGGCGGTGGCGGCTTCGGCGGCGGCGGTCGTGGCCATGGTGGCGGCGGCGGTTACGGCGGCGGTGGCCGCGGTGGCAATGGTGGCGGCGGCTACGGTGGCGGAGGTCGCGGTGGCGATCGTCGCGGCGGTGGCGGTTACGGCCGTGGACGCTAAGCTCTAAGCGAGCCCAGCAAAAGACTTTCGAAGACTCCGTTCCTGATAGGGCGGAGTCTTTTTCATGGGCGGATGGAGCGGAGCGAGGCCTGTACTATGCTGCCGCTGGGAATGGGGCAGATTCCGACCTCGCTGGCTGGAGCGCGGCGTTACGGTATCCTTACTCGCAATACAGTTTGCGCAAGGTCCCGATAAGGGTGGCGATTTCCGGGGAATCCAGCCGGTAGTAGATCGCTTGCTGGTCGCGTCGCGTGGACACAAGGTTTAGTTCACGCAGCTTGGCGAGATGCTGTGAGAGGGCGGATTGGCTCAGGTCTACCTCGACGCAGAGTTCGCTCACGTTGACCTCTCCTTCGCCGAGGCGACAGAGGATGGCGAGTCGCTTGGGATTGGCCATGGCCTTTAGCGTACCTACTGCCTGCATCAGCGAAGCTATTTCTTTTTCCGTCGGCATGATTTCTTGAGTCATTTGGCTTAGGTTCCCTCCTGTTGGATGCAAGTAAATATTAGTGAACGCTAAAGTAAAGCTTGCAGTATTAGAAGAAACTAAATTAGAAGAGGCTTATGAATATTGATCGTATTGTTTTCGCATTTGCAGGGGCCATGATCCTTTTGGGGGTAGCTCTGGGAATATGGGTTCATCAGCTGTGGTTTATCCTGCCAGCCTTCGTGGGGCTGAACATGTTCCAAGCTGCGTTTACGCGCTTTTGTCCTTTGGCCACTGTTCTTAAGAGGGTTGGAATGAAGAGCGGCTGTGCCTTCGAATAGAGTGGGGACCGGTAAAGAAGATGCTGCGTTATCTCATCGCGATCGGATTTGGGCTACTGCTGGGTGCAGTCATGGGCTATTTCGGCCAATGCAGCTCTGGGGCTTGCCCGCTGACTTCGACTTGGTGGCGCGGGGCCCTCTATGGAGGTATCATAGGACTCCTTTACGCTTTGGGAAGCGCGAGCAACTAAATTGCCATGAAACAGAAGATAGTTAGAATGATTGTCGGCTTTTGCCTTTTGTATGCAGGGGGTGTGGGGCTTCAGGCGGAGACATGGACGTTGGAGTCGGCTATCGAAGCGGCTTTGGAGAACAGTCCAGATGCGCAGGTAGCTCAGTCCCGTATCGATGGTGCGGAAGCCATGCTGGAAGAAGCTCGATCGTATGGGATGCCGCAATTGTCTTTGATCGGCAGTTATACGCAAACGGACAGTCCGATGATGGCTTTTGGTTCGATTCTGGGTCAGCGAGCCTTCGACTTCAGCCTTGATTTCAACAATCCCGGTACGGTCGACAATCTCAATGCGACCGCAGCGGTTGGCGTGAATCTCTATGCAGGAGGTCAGGTTGCTGCTGGGAAGCGAGCTGCGACGGCGGGTGTCAATGCGGCCATGCACGAGGAGGAGGCAACACGTCAGCAACTGGTCGCCCAAACCGTGAAGGCTTACCTCGACATTCGCAAGGCGACTGAAGCGGTCAAGGCCGTGGAAGCGGGAAAGAAGGCTTATGAGGCAGCCGTATTCAATGCCCGACTACGTTTTGAAGCGGGCCAGGTCCTGAAGTCCGACCTGTTGAGCCTAGAAGTACAGCTCGCCCAAACCAAGGAGCAATTGGCGGAAGCCCGGCACTATAAACATCTCGCGGAACGCGGTTTTGCGTTTGTGCTGGGTTTGCCAGCTACCGTGACGCAGGTCGAATTGGCGGAAGACGATGGAGCCTGGGACCGTATACGTGAACCTGATACGCTCGACTATTCGGCGCGTCCGGAATTGAGCGCTTTGCGCGAGCGCGAGAAGGCGGCGGAGGAGATGAGGATGATCGCATCAGGCGGGCGCAAGCCCAAGGTGGTGGGCTTCGCCAGCTACCAGTACGACCAAGGCTGGGAAACGGATAATGGGGCAGACTCCTGGTTGGCCGGGGTCGCGGTGAACCTTGACCTCTTCAATGGGGGCAAAACGGCATCCAAGGTCAAGCAAGCCGAAGCGAGTCTCGCTGCGTTGCGGCAGCATTTGCGCAAAGCGGAGCTGGGAATTGGTTTGGAAGTGGAGCGGGCTCGTTTGGCGGTGGAGCTCGCCAAGGATAGGGTCGCGGTTACGGAGCTCTCGCTGGCCCAAGCGGAGGAAAGCGCCTCGCTCAGTCGGTCGCGTTTCGAAGCGGGCGCGCTCTTAACGGCGGAGTTGATCGGCGTGGAAGGGCGCTTGATGGAGGCGCGCATGCGCAGGGCCGTGGCGCTAGCCGATTTGAAGTTAGCTATAGCTGAGCTTCGTCGCGCTGTAGGGATATTTCCGATACAGAAATAGAAATTAGAGGAGGATACTTTCTAAGATGAAGATGAAGTCGATTCAGGGATTACTTTTGAGAGCAAGCGTACCAGCCTTGCTCGTATTGTCGGGGTGCGCCAAGCAGGCAAACGTAACGAATGAGGCGCGCGCCGCATCGCTTCCCTCGGCGCTGGTCGAAACGGTTGTTGCCGCGGGCGCAGGATTGCCGGTACGCATTGAAGTCACGGGAGTGGTGCAGGCGAGCGATCGTGCGACGATCGCTCCGAAGGTTATGGGCACGATTCGCTCCATTCCGGTTGATCTCGGTCAGACCGTGAAGAAAGGGGATCTGCTGGTTAAGATAGAGGCGGCGGAAATTTCCGCCAAAGTCCTTCAAGCCGAGGCGCAGCTGACTCAGGCGAACCGTGATTTGGCCCGCGAAAAGTCATTGTTGGAAAAAGGCGCCAGTACCGAGGAGATCGTAGATAACCTTACGGATCGGGTAGCGATTATGGAGGCGTTGGTACAGGAAGCTCGAGTAATGTTTGGTTATACTGATTTGCGGGCGCCGTTCGACGGATCTGTTTCGCGCATCTATTCAGGGGAGGGAAGTTTGTCGGCTCCAGGAATGCCACTGCTTGAGCTGCAAGGGCGAGAAGGCTTCGAAGTGGAGGCTTCCATACCGGAATCGTTGGTGGGCGATTTGGAGATCGGAGCAGCGTATAGCGTAGAGCTTCCGTCCAGCGAAGGACGGTTCGAGGCCTTGTTGAAGGAGGTTTCGTCGGGGTTCGACGTTTCGAGCCGCACGGTAGCTGTCCGTTTTTCCTTGCCTAGCGGCGCGCCGGCTCGAGCCGGACAATTTGCCAAGATTCAAGTCCTGGGGGCGTCGCGAGATGCGATTGTTGTACCGGAGGCGGCGGTTTCTCGGATTGGCCAAATGGAGCGTCTTTTCGTGGTCCGAGGTGGTGTGGCGGAGCTACGGCTGGTGAAGACTGGAGTTCGTTTCGACGGGAAAGTCGAGATCGTAGCAGGGCTCGACGCGGGAGAGCCGGTGGTGGTGAAGAGCGAGGTCGCTTTAGTGGAAGGCCAGGCGCTGACCCTCGTTCGCTAGTTTAACTGTTTCAAAAGATGGATACCAAGAAGTACGGGTTTGCTGGCAAGTTGGCAGCGATGTTTATCGAGTCGAAGCTTACGCCCTTAGCGGTAGTGGCTTCCTTGCTGCTGGGCGTATTTGCCGTTCTGATGCTCCCGCGCGAAGAAGAGCCGCAGATTAAGGTGCCGATGATTGATGTGATGGTTGGTATGCCGGGAGCTAGCCCTGCGGAAGTGGAAAACCGCGTGACGCGGCCTATGGAGCAGCTCCTCTGGGAGATTCCCGATGTGGAGTACCTGTACTCCACTTCAAGTCCAGGTGGGGCTATGGTGATTGTACGCTTCAAGGTGGGGACAGACCTGGAGGCGGCTCTTGTTCGTTTGAACCAGAAGCTGCAGACGAATTTCGATCGTATCCCTCAAGGGGTAACGCCTCCTCTGGTAAAGCCGCGGGGAATCGACGACGTTCCGGTCCTAGCATTGACCTTTCACAGCAAGGCTTATGACCACTTGACGCTGCGCCGCGTGGCAGCCCAGGTTATGGATGAGGTTAAGCCGATTTCCGAAGTGGCCGAAACGACCTTGATAGGCGGCGCGAAGCGCCAAGTTCGCGTGCAGCTCGACCTCCAGGCTCTGGCGTCCCGAAACCTCTCCGCGAGCTATCTCGTTCCGATGCTGCAACAAGCCAACGTGCAATCGCATGCGGGATCTTTGGCGAGCGCCAACACGGAAACGCTCCTGCAGACTGGAAGCTTTTTCGAGGACGCGGAAGACGTGGGACGGGTGGTCGTTGGAGTTTGGCAGGGTACTCCCATTTATTTGCGCGACGTTGCTACCATTGTGGATGCAGCGGAGGAGCCTAGCAATTACGTGATCTACGGATCTGGCGACGGCCTTGAGGAAGCAGCGGTTACGTTGAGTATTGCCAAGCGAGCGGGCGCGAATGCGGTCGACGTTGTGAGCGAGGTGCTCCGGAAAGTGGATACATTGAAGGGAAACCTGATTCCTGCGGACATAGAGGTGTCGGTCACCCGCGACTATGGGGCGACGGCGAGCGAGAAGTCGAACGAGCTTTTGCTTCACATGGGGATAGCTGTTTTTGGGGTAGCGGTTTTGATTTTGATGTTCCTTGGCTGGCGAGAATCGATGGTCGTCCTGTTGGCGATACCGGTGACCTTGGGGCTCACCTTGCTCGTGTTCTACCTTTATGGATACACTTTGAATCGGATTACGCTCTTCGCCTTGATTTTCTCGATCGGCATTTTGGTCGACGACGCGATCGTGGTGGTCGAGAACGTGGTGCGGCACATGGGCTTGGCGAGCAGTCGAAAGAAGTCGTTGGTCGAGATTTCGGTGGAGGCGGTGGATGAGGTGGGCAATCCGACGATTCTCGCGACGTGGGCGGTGATCGCGGCGGTCTTGCCTATGGCGTTCGTGAGTGGCTTGATGGGGCCGTACATGCGTCCTATCCCGATCGGATCGAGCGCGGCCATGTTGTTTTCTCTCTTGGTTGCTTTCGTGGTGACGCCTTGGGCGGCTGCGAAGGCTTTGCGGAGTCACCATGGCAAGAGCGCGGCTAAGGGAAACGAGTTTGCCGACGTGGGGCCACATGCGGAAGTGGGGGACGACGATACCATGCCGGATACGTTCTTCACGCGCTTGTATGCAGGGGTGATGCGTCCATTGCTGGAGCATCGCAGCTGGCGCTGGGCGTTCTTGTTGGTGGTGGCCGGCTTGACCGTGGGGTCGATGGCCTTGGTCGGGATCGGAGCGGTGAAGGTGAAGATGCTGCCCTTCGACAATAAGTCGGAATTTCAGGTGATCATCGATACGCCCGAGGGCACTACCTTGGAGCAAAGCGCTCGCATCGCACGTGAGATGGCGGCGGCTCTCAGGAACGAGCCGGAGGTGAGGGATTATCAAATTTATGTGGGAACGGCGTCGCCGTTTAACTTCAACGGTTTAGTACGCCACTACTTCATGCGACGCGGTCCTAACGTGGCCGACATACAGGTCAACCTTCTGCCCAAGCACGAGCGGGAGGCGCAAAGCCACGACATCGCGAAACGTATTCGCCCGAAGCTTTCTACGATAGCTGAAAAATATGGTGCGTCCTTTGCGGTAGCGGAAGTGCCTCCGGGACCACCGGTACTGCAAACCTTAGTGGCTGAAATCTATGGTCCAAGTACGGGAGATCGCTTGAAGTTGGCGGAAGCGGTGAAGGCGATATTCGAAAGTACGGAAGGCGTAGTGGATGTGGATTGGTACGTGGAAGCCCAACAACCGAAGACGGTTCTGGCGCTCGACGAGGAAAAGGCTGCGTTGCATGGAATCACCGAGGCGGCGGTGGCGCGGGCGATCCAACTTGGCTCGCTTGGTTATCCTGTCGGTCTGCTGCACGACGAAGCGGAGCGCGAAGACGTGGCGATAGTTTTAGAGCTGCCTCCTGAAGATCGGGCTCGGGCGGATGACTTGCTGGCTTTGGAGTTGCGCTCGGAGATGAATCCGATGGGACCACTGGTCCCTTTGCGGGAGTTGGTGACGATCGAGGAGCGAATAGGGGAGCGGAATATTTATCACAAGAACTTGATGAACGTGACTTACGTGACCGCGGACGTGGCGGGTGCGACCGAGAGTCCGGTTTACGCGATACTTGAGATGAACGAGAAGCTGGCAAAATTGAAAGGAGCGGACTTTGGCGGGACGGAGGAAAGCGTGACGGTTTACAACGCGTCGATGCCTTTCAGCGACTTGCAACCCTCGATGAAGTGGGATGGCGAATGGCAGGTGACGATCGAAGTTTTCAGGGATCTGGGCCTGGCTTTTGGGGCGGTCTTGATCTTGATCTACATGTTGATGGTCGGCTGGTTCAAGAACTACACGACTCCCCTGATCGTTATGACGGTGATTCCGTTTTCCTTGGTGGGGATCATGCCGGCGCATTGGGGAATGGGCGCGTTTTTTTCGGCGACATCGATGATTGGGTTCATGGCTGGGGCTGGCATCGTCGTGCGCAATTCCATCATTTTGGTGGACTTTATCGAGCTGCGCTTGAGCCACGGCCGTAGCTTGGCTCAGGCTTGCGTGGAGAGCGGCGCGGTGCGGTTTCGTCCGATGATGCTGACGGCGCTCGCCGTGGTCGTGGGTGGGGTGGTGATCTTGACCGACCCAATTTTCCAAGGGTTGGCGATTTCCCTGCTCTTTGGAGCGGTGGCCTCCTTGTTGATCAGTCCGTTGGCCGTGCCCTTGATCTATTACATGGGCCACGCGAAGCGATCGCAGGCTTAGGCGCGTCGCTCGGAGGATCCAGGGACGAGGGGCGGCGAGTTGTTCTTTTTAGTACCGCTCGGAGCTTTCGTCTTCAGGTTCTGGATACTCGGGGATCTTGGGTAGGTCCTTTTTCCAGTACATCATAAGGATGAAGCCGATGAGAGCGCCGCCGATGTGGGCGGTGTGGGCGATGCCGCCGCCGAAGATGCTGAAGCCAGTAAGTTCGGAAAAGAGGTCGAAGCCGACGATGGCCGGCACAAAGAACTTGGCCTTGATGGGGACGGGCAGGAAGATGAGCATGATCTTGCCGTTGGGGAAGAGCACGGCGAAGGCGACGAGGATGCCGTAGAGGGCTCCCGAGGCTCCGAGCATGCTGCCGTAGTAGATGCTGTAGAAGGTGACGAGCTCGTCGATGGTGAGGCGTGAGCTCAGCTCGGCATTGGGGGAACGGGTGGCTAGGAAGGATTGTATCGATTCGGTGGAGACATTGTGAACGCTCAGGTAATCGATAAAGGTGCCGAATTCGTAGACGTTGACGCCTGTGTAGATAAGTCCGGCGCCTAAGCCAGCTACGAGGTAGAAGACGAGAAAGCGCTTGGTGCCCCAAACTTGTTCCAGCAGGCTACCGAAGGTGTAGACGCCGAACATGTTGAAGGCGATGTGCGTCACGTTGCCATGCATGAACATGTGGCTGAGGAATTGCCAGAGGTGGAAATCCGCTTGGTAGGGGAAGTGGAGGGCGAGCAAGGCGTCCAAGGGATTGTCCACGGCCGCGGAGTCAGGGGAAAGCATCCACTTGAGGGCGAACAAGAGGACGTTGGTGGCCAGGATGACGGCGACTGCCGGTGATTCTTTGAATAAGCGTTCGATGGGAAGGGCATGCTGCAAAGTTACGGATTTTTAAAGACGTAAATGCGCGCAGCGCGTGGGAACGCTTGGGGGCGGCTCGCGGTCGCCTGGCTTCTTGGCGAACTGCTTCTAGCTTTGGGCAGCTGCTCCTCGGTTAAGGACGCTTTGGCAGGCGTCCTGGAGCCCCTCGAGGCGATCGCTCAGACCCATCTGGGAGAGGTAGGCATCGTCCAGCGAATCGGAGTTGTCGCCCCCTGCGGCGAAAGCCTGGGCGAGGTGTACGCAGGTGAGGGGGGAAATCTGCTTGGCCGAGCATTCGGAGGGGGTGCTCGCGAAAACCACGGCTTCCACGATCGGGTCGGTGAAGCCCCAGATGCCGAGGAGGTAGCCGCCGACTTCGCCGATGCTCGCTCCGATGAGCTGTCGGGAGCGCTGGACTCGCTGGATGTTGGGCGCGTGAGCGAGCTTTTGGAGCTCGCGGTGGACTTTGGTGTGGCTCGTGAGCAGCAGCAAGGTTCCGATTTGCGACATGGTGCCAGCGATGTAGGCTTGGTCCACCAGGCGGGCTTCGAGGTCGAGCTTCCGCGCGATCGTGTGGGAAAGCTGGCCGGTGAGGATGCTTTTTTGGCCGATGGCGGAGATCTCTTCCATGTCCTCGACGCTCCCTTCGAAGCAGTGGAAGGTTCCGGCGACCATGGTGATGGCCTTGATGGTCTCGATTCCTAGCTGTTGCACGGCTTGCTTGAGGGAGAAGTCGCTGCCGCCGAGGCCGAAGTAGGCGGAGTTGGTGAGCTTGAGAAAGTTTGCGGCGAGGGAAAGGTCGGACTCGATAATGGCGACGATTCGGTCCGTGGTGGTGGAGGAGTTTGAAAGCTCTTGTATTAGCTTGTTGAATACAGAAGACGGCGTCGGAATGGTGTCGACCGAGTTTGCTATGGCCCGCAGTTTCTCGGAGGAGAGAAGGTCCCGGAGGTCGAGGGAGCGTTTGATGGTTTCGAAAAGCAGGTCGCGGTGGCAGGGTTTGGCGAGGTATTGGTGGGCGGGGCCGATGGTTCGTAGCACCGCTTCCTTGTCGGCGTAGCCGGAGAGGATGATGCGGATGGTGTTGGGGTGCAGCTTGCTGATCCTGGTGAGCAGCGCGGCTCCGTCCATGACCGGCATCTTCATGTCGGAGACGACGATGTCGATGGGCTGGGATTGGAGGAGCTGGAGGGCTTCGGTCCCGCTGTTGGCGAAGTGCAGGTCCCAGTTCGCCCGTTTGGAGCGCAGCATTCTGCGCAGCCCGTTCAGGATATTGGGTTCGTCGTCGACGAAGAGGACTCGTTCTTTCATGAAAGTTGCTGTGGGTCTGGAGGCGTTCCTTCTTTTCGGGCAAGGGGCAGGCGGATGGAGAAGGTGGTGCCTTCGCCTTCCTGGGAGTCTATGGAGATGGATCCCTGGTGTTTCTTGACGATGATGTCCCAGCTGATGGCCAACCCTTGTCCGGTTCCGCGGCCGACTTCCTTGGTGGTGAAGAAGGGATCGAAGATCTTCTTCTTGATCGCTTCCGGCATGCCAGTCCCGGTATCGGATATTTGCACGAGGAGCATTTTTTCCTCGGCGCGGGTGCGGAGGGTGATCTTGCCGAGCCCCGGCTTCTTGGCGTCGGCGATGGCATGGGCTGCGTTCACGACCATGTTAAGGATAACTTGGTTAAGGGCGCCGGGGACGCAAGTGACCAGGGGCGCATTTTCGTCGAAGTCCAGTTCGATTTCAGCGACGCTTTTCCACTCTGCCTTGGAGATGGCGAGGGTGTTTTCGATGGATTTATGGAGGTCGTAAGGCTGCATCGTTTGGGCGCCCGGGTGGGAGAACTCCTTCATGGAAAGGACGATACGTGAGACTTCTCGCACACCGGCAATCGACTGGGTGATGGCTTGTGGGATATCGGCCGCGAGGAAGTCGATGTCTAGCTCCTTGAGGCTGGCTTGGAGGTCGGGCGGCGTTTTTCCTTCTCGAGAGGATTCGTTCATTTCGGCGAGCAAGGGCAGGATGCTTGCGAACTCGGTCTCCAGGAAGTCGAGGTTGTCGCCGATGAATTGGATAGGCGTGTTGATTTCGTGGGCGATGCCGCCGGCAAGTTGGCCGACGGCCTCGAGCTTGGAGCTTTGTAGAAGCTCGACTTCCAGCTCCTTGCGGCGGGCTTGTTCCTGCTTGCGGACGGTGATGTCGTGGACGGCTCCGACCAGCATGATCTTTCCGTCGACGATGATCTCGTTGGCGCCGAATTCGATGGGGAAGTGGGTGCCGTCTTTACGTTTGCCCAGGAATTCCACTGTGGCGATGCGCGAGGCTCGCGGAGTGAGCCCGGAGACGTACTTCGCGAGGGCGTCCTTGTCTTGGGAGGCGACCAATTGGGTGACGGGCCCGCCGAGGATCTCGTTTTTGGAGAGTCCGAACATGGCTTCGCAGGACTCGTTGAAGAGCTGTATCCTGGCGTTTTCGTCGATGAGCAGGACTCCGGTGGGGAGGTTGTCCATGATGTTGGCGACGTTTTCGGCGCGTTCCCGGGAGATGGCCTCCCGTTTTCGAATTTCGGTGATATCGGTAAGAAGCCCTACGATGCCGTTTTTGCTGCCCTGTCGGTCGAGGGTTTCGGTGGCATGGTAGAGGCAGGGGATCGATTTGCCTTCGGCGTCCTGGACGCTGATTTCGAAGAGGCCGGTAGCGAGGATTTCGAGCATTCCAGGGAATTCTCTTTTGGTTTCGGCGCTAAGGAATTCGCCGAAGGTCTTCCCGATGGCTTGATCGTGGGGCAGGCCGAGAATGCGGCACATCGATTTGTTGAGCTGTTGGATGCGGCACAGGGAATCGAGTCGAACGTAGCCCTGTTGGGTGTTTTCCAGGACGCGGGTGAGGATTTCTTGGGTTTCGAGGGCGGAGGCCTCGGCCCGGCGGAGGTTGTAGTCGACGATCCCGGCGAGGGTGGTGAGACCGATTAGGATGACGGAGGTCGTTGCGATGATTCCCCCGAGAAGCCAATCCTGCGTTGAGGAAGCCTGGGCCGCTTCTGGCGCGCAAGCGTCCAAGTAATAGGTGGCTGCCATGCCGGTGTAGTGCATGGTTCCGATGGCGAGCCCCATGAAGCTAGCTCCCACGATGCGGGCGGCGAGGGGGCTGGCGTTCGCTAAGCGCTTGAGACGGAAGGTCGAATAGAGGGACGCTATGGAAAGGGCTACTGCGACGATGACGGAGACCGCGAAGGTTGCCGGGTCGTAGTACATCATGGCATCGAGTTTCATGCCTGCCATTCCGGAGTAGTGCATGGCGCCGATACCCGATCCCATCAGGACTCCGCCGATCGCGAGGTCCCTGATGGCGAGGGTCTTGCGGGAGACGATCTTTATGACGACCCAGCTGGCTAGAAATGCGGGCAGGAAGGAGAGGGCGGTGATGAGCGGGTCGTAGTGGATCGGGATCGGCAGGCGAAATGCCAGCATGCCTAGGAAGTGCATGGCCCAGATCCCGGTTCCGAGGGCGAGGGCCCCGGCGAGATGCCAGAACTGAAGCAGGCTTTTCGAGCTGCGTTCGCTGAGGTTGTTTTTGGCGATGGTGAGGGCGCAAAAAGCCGCCAGGGCTGCGACCGCGTAGGATAGGGCGACGAAGGTAGGTTCGTAGCTGCCTTGCAGGGCGTCGGTTTTGTTTAGGCTTTCGTTGAGGAATTGTGGCGTCATTCCTTGCTCGTAGTTGGGTTCTTGGCTAGATGGCTTGCGATTCGCTTTCCCGCTGGGACAGCTATCAAGCTACGGGCAATGTTTGGATTCGCTAGCGAAGGCGGCAGGTATACAAAAAATTGATACTTTCGCGGGTGGAGGCCTAAGGGATTTTGCAGGGTCTCAAGTGGGGCGTGAGGGAATCTTTTCCCATTTCTTTCCGAATTGCTTAGACAATTGGCTGAGGTCGTCTAGGGTGCCGCTGCGAGTCGCGGTCCTCAGGAAGCACTTTGGGTGACTGACGGTTCGAGAATACAAAAAAATATATATGTCAAAAGGAACAATTAAGTGGTTTGATCAGGAAAAGGGCTACGGCTTCATTCAGCAGAGTGAGGGCGGCGACGACCTTTTCGTACATCACTCCGAGACGGACGGTTACGCGCTCAACGAAGGCGATTCCGTTGAATTCGAAATTGGAGAAGGCCGTAAAGGCCCTTGCGCCACGAAAGTACAGAAGGTCTAAAAACCTTCGACTCGAGGATTTCGATCCGCGAACCGCGGATTAGCCCGAGGGCTTGAGAGAAATCCTGGGAGTATCGAATTTTCGAATACTATTAAACGAGAGAGGCTGATGCTTCTCTCGTTTTTTTGTGGGCGAATGTGGCGTGTGGAGCGGCTGTCGGCAGCGCGGCATCTTGTGTGGTCTCAGCTCAGCGCTTCGATGGCTTCGATGATGGCGTCGTCATGCGTCGAGTCGGTGCGGATGAAGAGCTCTTGCAGGCCTTTTGCGGTTTGGGTGACGGCTTTCAGTCCGCCGGGTTGCTTGCGTTGGATTTTGACGGTGCCGGTACGGCTACCGCCGCCGAGCGACTTGCCTCCGTAGGAGCGTCCGATGATGACGCCAACGACGCCCGGCAGGCCTTCAATTTTCTTGATGGTCTGCTGGCATTCCTTGGAGGTGCTTTGATGTCGGCCGCGCGATGGCATGAGGTCGGGAGTTAAGTGGGCTCTCGATAATTGTCTAGTTGCAGTTTGGCAGGTTTCGACGATTTTTGAAATCCTAGATTATGTTCAAGGATATCAAGAATCTCCAACGGGTCGACTTTTCGACCTGTATCCCCTTTCGCATTACGGACCACAACTACGGCGATCACGTGGCCAACAACGTTTTCGTGGAGTACTTGCACGAAGGTCGCGTGCAGTTGCTGGCGAACTTCGGTTACACGGAGAAGGATGTGGAGGGCGTGCAGCTGATCCTGTCGGAGCTCGGCGTGAAGTACACGAAGCAGGCCTTTTATCCCGATACCCTGCGGCTGGATATGACGGTCGCCAATCCGAGGCCGACCCGTTTCGACTTGTGCTACCGCGGCTACAACGGGGCCGGGGAACTGCTCTTGTTGGCGAAAACGGAAATGGCCGCCTACGATGCGGCGACCGGCAAGCCCATCCGCATGCCGGAAGCGTTTTTCCGCAAACTCGGCCTGGAGGGCTGAGCGCGGCTAGTTGCGTTTCGACTTGGGGAGAAGGCTGCCGCTGGAGTTCGTCGGGTCGACGAAGAGTACGGCGAGGCAGGCGACCGCAACCGCGATCGATCCCCAGAAGTAGAGCGGATCGGCGAGGCAGAGGCTAGGGCGTATCGCAAAGGCGAATACGAGGCCTACGATCGCTCCTCCGAAGTGGGCGTCGTGGCCGATGTTGCCCATCCTCTTGCGCAGTCCCCAGAAGGATCCGATCAAGTAGACGAGGGCGAAGATGTTGCCTGGGATCGCGATGGGGATGAAGAAGAGGCTGACGCCGGTTCCGGGGACGAGGAAGATGGTGGCGAAGATGATCCCGCTGACCCCGCCGGAGGCCCCGAGGGCGGCATATTGGTGGTGCCGATGGAGGAAGAGGGAAAGCAGGGAGCCTCCCATGACCGAAAAGAGGTAGACGACGACAAGCGTTTTCCATCCGTAGAGGATCTCGATGGCGCTGCCGAAGGAGTAGAAGGCGAAGAGGTTGAAGCCGGCGTGCATCCAGTCGGCATGGATTAAGGCGCTGGATAGGATGCGGTCCCACTGTCCCTCCACTAGGATTTCGCGTGGTTTGAAGAGGAGGCGTTGGAGTAGGGCTGGCTTGGCGAAGCCGATTTGGGTGACGACTGCGGTTAGGATGCAGATGGCTATGGTGACGGGAGCGGTCATGGTTACGGCCTTGGCTTAGACGGAAATTTTGGGGCCCAAGTATTTGGGGCTTCGAGCGAGTATCCAAATATCGAGCACGGACTTGACTCGCGCGAGCTCTTCGCGAAGGAGCGTTTTGCTGGAGTGGGAGGCGGCAACGTCGGCCGCGTTGAGGCCGTAGGCTTCGATGCCTTTGCTGCGAGCGATGAAGATAGCTCGTTTGTTATGAAACTCTTGGGAGACGACGATGAACTGCTTTTGGCCGAAGACTTCCTTGGCCCGTACCATGGAGTCTAGGGTGCTGAAACCGGCGTAGTCGCAGAGGATGTTTTCCAGAGGCACGCCTCGCTGGGCGAGGGCCTTCTTCATTTCGAGCGGCTCGTTGTAGTCGGGGCGGGAATTGTCTCCGCTGACGATGAGCTTTCGTACGCGTCCGGAATGGTAGAGGGCGGCCGCAGCGGCGATGCGGTTTTCGAAAAAGAGGTTGGTCCGCCCGTCGGAGAGGGTGCTGGAGCAGCCGAGCACGATTGCCGTCTTGCAGAAGGGGAGCTCGGCGCTGTGGTCGGCGACGAAGGCGGCGGATCGGTTTTCGACGATGCTGCGGGCTGTCCAAGTGGCGAGCAGGAGGCTGGACGCGGCGCCGAGGGCGAGCGGGATGAGGGCGCGTTTGCGAAGCTTCATAGGTGGGTGGCTTGGATGTTTGGTGGTGCGAGGCGAGCTGGCGGAACTCTTCGCTTGCCTAGACGCTGTGTCGAGGCGGATAGTTCCGCCATGGTGAAATCTGTGGCGTTTGTTCTCTTGTCGGCTGTGTTGGCGTTGCTGGGCTGTCAATCGACGGGAATGGATGGCGTGGACTTTACGCGGGCCCGCTTCTTTTTGGAGTCGGGGTCGAACGCGGGATTCTCCGCTGCTTTGACCTTGCCGGTTAGCCGGATCCAAATCCCGGTCGAGGGGCAGGCGATCGTTTCCGAATACGACTACCTCTCGGTTGACGTGGTCGACGTGGATCTGGGACGCTGCCTCGCATTTACCTTGAAACCGGCGGCGGCGCGTGAGTTTTATCAGATTTCGGTCGGGAACCAAGGGAAGCGTTTGGTGCTCGTAATCAACGGAGAGCCGTTGGGGGTGCGCAAGATCACTGGCCCGATCGCGGATGGAAGAATTTATGTGTTCCTGGAGGTGAAGGACGATCGCCTCATGGAGCTCGCAAGGAAGTTGAAGGATACTAATTTTGAGATTCAAAAGAAGCTTAAGCGCTAAGGCGTTTCTTTTATTTTTTGTATTTGCTTGTTGGGGACAGGCCCAGGAGCCGATCCGGTTGGGTCCGTATTTTTGGCCGACGCCGAATCCGGCATTCGTGCAGCATGGCAAAATGGAAGGGGTGTTGCAGCCCACGGTTTCAGGTCGGATTACTTCGGGCTTGTTCGGCTGCGTGCGAAACGACGGGCGGCGTTTTCACGAAGGGCTCGACTTGAAGGCCATGACTCGCGACCGACGCAACGAGGCGACGGATCCGATCTTCGCCTTCGACGGAGGCATTGTGCGTTACGTAAATACGGTGGCTGGCAACAGCAGCTATGGACGCTACCTTGTGATCGAGCACCCTCAGATCGCGCCTGGTTTCATTAGCTTGTACGCTCATTTGAGCAAAGTGGACGCGGGGATCGCCGAGGGCGTATCCGTGGAAGGAGGACAGCGGATCGCCGTGATGGGCAGGAGCGCGGGCGGTTATTCGATTCCGCGCAGTCGCGCTCACCTGCACTTCGAGCTCGGCTTTTGGTTAGGCCCCGATTTCCAGAAATGGTACGACCAGCAGCCTTACGACTCGGAGAACGAGCACGGCTCCTACAATGGGATGAATATCGTGGGGCTGGATGCCTGGGCTCTTTGCGGAGCTTTGCGTCGCGGAGAGGCGCAGGACGCCTGGGAGTATTTGATGAGCGAGCAAATCGCGGTGGAGGCCTTCGTGCGGGACACGGCGATTCCGGATTTGCTGAAGGTGAATCCGAACCTGATGCACAACGACGTGATCCCGCCCGACCACGCGGGTTGGCGGGTGGAGCTGACTTGGTACGGCCTGCCGACGCGCTTCAAGGCTTTGACGGTGGCCGAGATGGAAGGCTACGAGCGATGGCTGACGGTAGACGCCCTGCGGCCAGACTTGATCGAGGGGAACCTTTGCCTGGATCTGGCTCGGGAAAACGTTTTCGGAGGGGCCGGCTCCAAGGTGAACAGCCTGATGAAGCGACTCTTCGTCAAGTAGGGGAAAGGGGCGCGTCCGCTTGGCGCTCCCTGTATCCGAACACAAAAAAAACGCCGTCCCGAATCGGGACGACGTTTTAGGAAATTGTTGAGAGAAGCTTAGGCTTCTGGCTTGGTCTTCTTGAGGCCGGAAACGCGGTCGCCGTCTTTCCACTCGCCGCGCTTCTTTAGAAGCTCTACGCGCTCGAAGCGCTTGAGTACGTTTCTCTTGGCGCCGGTAGCGGCGTTGGATTTGTAGCTAGGATGCTGTGACATGGTCGAAAATGGTTCCGGTTAAATGAAGCCGCGGAGGTTGCACACATCATTTGCCCATTTCAAGTACTTTTCTGAAACTTTTTCCGCCCTGCTGCAGACCCACTTGGGCGTGTCGTAAGGGTGGCGGTCGTCGATGAAGCTCTCGAGCTTGGGGAGGTTGGCTTCGAGGGCGTAAATTACGATACGGAATTCCTCGTCCTTTTCTACTTTGCCGCGCCAGCGGTAGAAGGAGATGACTGGGGAATCGATTTGTACGCAGGCGGCGAGCCGGCTTTTCACGATGTCCTCGGCTAGGGATTCTGCTTCGGGCAATCGCGATACGGTGGTGTAGCAAACGTAAAGGTTGTCGGATTTAGGCATTGTAACAGCTATGCTTAATTGAGATTCCAAGGGGCGCGGTGGGAAATTGCCGCTGCGAAAGCCGGAATAAGCACTTGACCCACCTTGGCAGCAAGGTAAAAGGGCGGATTCCATTAATAAGGAGGCAGCTTTGAGAGAAGATTATATAAAAGAAGCACGCAAGGTCATCAAGGACCCAAACATCCTGATTAACGTCGTTTCACGCCGCGTTAAACAGCTACGCCACGGCAACCGCCCGCTGGTCGAATCGCTCGAGAAGCTCAATCCCGAGGATATCGCCCTGCGCGAAATCATCGAGGGCAAGATCAGCTACGAGCTGGCCGACTAGTTGGCCCATTGCGGCGGGCGTGCAGGCGTTCCCCCAGTACTTTGACGGAGCGCGGTAGACATTGTCCGCCGCGCCCTTTTTATACCCGGATCACGAGAGGAACCTGAAATGGCAGGCAAAAACAAAAAAGGCGGCAAGGGCTCGACCCCTCAGGACATTCGCAACTCCAAGGTGCGTCGCGACTACGAAGTCGAGCACACCTACGAGGCGGGCATCGTATTGACGGGCACGGAGGTGAAGTCGATCCGGGCGGGCAAGGCTCAGATCTCAGACGGGTTTTGTCGCTTCCACAAGGGCGAGTTTTTCATCTACGGCCTCCACATCGACGAATACGCCTTCGGCAATATCAACAACCACGTGGTGAGGCGCGACCGGAAGCTGCTGCTGAAGAAGTCGGAGCTGAAGAAGATCGAGCGTGCCTTGGAAGCGGGCGGAAAGGCGGCTATCCCGACGCGCATGTACTTCAAGGAGGCGCTTATCAAGGTCGAGATCGGTATCTGTACCGGCAAAAAGCTCTTTGACAAGCGGGAGGACCTGAAGAAGAAAGCGCAGATGCTGGACATTGATCGCACGATGAAGGCGTTCCGCGTCCGCTAGCATCCTCTAGATACTCAGCTTTTTTTCAAATCCGTCGTATGCCATCCCTTTCACGCGTCATCTGCAAAGTCCCCGGAAGCACCTCCAACTGTGGTTCCGGGTTCGATACACTGGGAATGGCGGTGGCGCTTTTCAACGAGGTCTCGGTGGAGAGGGCGGAGACCGCGGGAGACGATTCTTTCGGTCCGGACATTTATCCGTTGAGCGAAATGGCTCGCGATACGGTGGCTCGCTTTTTCGAGGAAAGCGGCTTGGAGGCTTTCGAAGTGAGAATCCGGATACGTGGCGAGGTGCCGCAGGCACGGGGCTTAGGCTCGAGCGTGACAGTGCGCGGCGGGATTTTGGGCGGTCTGTCGAAGCTGTCCGGCGCGGACTGGGACAAGGAAAAGCTCGTCGAAGTGATAACCGAGCTCGAGGGCCATCCCGACAATGCGAGCGCATCGATTTTGGGCGGTTTCACGGTATCCAGATTTCTTGACAGCCCGGCCAAGGTCGAGGCGGTCAATAAGATAGAAGTAGGCGAAGAGCTGCGCTTGGTGGTGGTTTCGCCGGAGTTTGAAGTGCTCACTTCCGCTTCGCGAGGCGTCTTGCCGCAGTCGCTCGGTTTTGCTTCGGTGATTTCGAGCATTAACAGCGTTTCCTGCGTGGTGGCCGCTTTGGCTTCCGGGCAATACGAAGGTTTGGCAAACGCGGTGCACGACAGCGTGCATGAGCCGTACCGCTTGAAGAATATCCCAGGCGCCTCGGCGGCCATCGCGGCCGGTATCTCGGCGGGCGCTTACACCGGTTGGTTGAGCGGCAGCGGATCGAGCGTCTTGTGCGCTTGTTCCGCGGATACGGCTGAAGCGGTGATGGAGGCGATGCGCGATGCATTTAGCGAAGCCGGTCTCGACAGCATTGGACGCGACTTGAGCGCCGACAACCTAGGGCTGCAGATTTCCCACAGTGAGTAAGCCATTGCTGCATGTCATTCTGTTTCAGCCGGAGATTCCTCAGAACACGGGGAATATCGGGCGTACTTGCGCCATTACGGAGTCGCGGTTGCACTTGATCCATCCCTTGGGCTTCCAGATCAAGGACAAGCACTTGAAGCGCTCGGGCATGGACTACTGGAAGTCGCTCGACGTGCACCATCACGAGAACTGGGAAGCCTTCAAGGCGAGCGACGCGGGGCCCAAACGCCTGTTCCTTTTCACGACGAAGTCGAGTCAACCGTATTGGGACATTCAATACGAGGATGGCGATGGTTTGCTGTTTGGCAACGAGGGCTACGGAGCTCCGGATTGGCTGCACGAGGAAATTGGCGAAGACCGTCGGCTCAAGATTCCCCATTATAACGATAGCTTGCGCTCCTTGAATCTGGCGACTTCCGCAGGGGTGGCCGTTTTTGAAGTGATGCGGCAATTGCGAGGAAATCCCTGAGATGAGCGCCGCGAAGGTCCTGATCCTGATGACCTCGCCGCTCGACAAGATTGTCCATGCCTTGCGGGTGGTCGAGGCGATCAAGCGGCAGCATCCGGACTTGGAGGTGACCTGGGTGGTGCGTCGGTTTTACGAGCCTTTGGTGGGGGCGTTCGATTTCGTGGATCGGACCATTGTGTTTCGCCGCAGCGAGGCGATCACGAGTTTCGCTGGTCTGGTGCGGGAGATCCGGCAGGAGCGCTACGATTTCGTGCTCGATTTCGAGGGGTATGCTCGCACGGGGGCGATGTGCTTTTTTGCCAAGGGCCAGCGAAAGATAGGCCTGCGTTCGGCGCGGGAGGGGGCTTCTATTTGTTATGGCGAGGTTGTTTCCAAGGCGTCGGAGGATAGGCGCCACCTCTTGGAGCGTTTTCAGGACTTTGGTTCAGTTTTTGGATTGAAGCCAGTGGTGGACGACCGGCTGCCTTTGCCTCGGGGAACGGGAGTGCCGGCGGAGGTGGGAAGTCTTCTGGAGAGCGGTAGCACTGTGGTTTGCTTGTTTCCCGGGCGCTTCAAGGCGCAGCGCTCGTGGGGGCGAATGCTTGAGCTGGCTTCGAAGTTGGTATCCGAGCGCCAGGACGTGCAGGTTTTGATTTTAGGGGTGGTGCCGTATGTATTTGAAGAGCCACTACCAAGGCGGGTGCACGATTTTCAGGAGCGCTACTCGTGGTCGGAGCTTTGCTCGATCGTGGCGGAGTCGAAGGCGGTGGTAGCGAACGACAATGGCCCAGCCCAGCTGGCGGGGGCGTTGGGGGTGCCGAATCTCACGCTCTATAGCTTCGTTTCACCGTCGGTTCGCGGCGCGTATCCGCTGGAGGATCCGGCCAATGCGGGGGTGCGGGCTCCGCAGGGCGAGGTTGCCTTGCTCGATTTCGACGAGGTCTATGCGGAGGTGGAAAAGCTGCTTGCTCTCTGAGCTGGCTTGACTCTGCGCTCAGGGCGCCGATAAGGCGTGGTCTCGTTTTTCGAATTGATTGGCCTTTCGGAAAGCGAAGTTCTCAGCCCTATCGAAGATGATCGATCCGAAATTCCTCAGAGAAAACCCAGACGCAGTTCGCGCGGGTATCGCTAAAAAGCACATCAAGTGCGACCTCGACGCTATCTTGGCGCTCGACGAGAAGCGTCGCGCCCTCATCTCCGAAGCGGAGTCGCTTCGCGCCAAGCAGAAGGCGGCGAACAACGATATGGCTCAGCTTCCCAAGGGGAGCCCGGAGTTCATTGCCAAGGTGCAGGAGATGAAGGCCGTATCGGCGGAAGTAAAGGCGGCAGACGCGGAGCTGGGCGCTATCGAAGCTGAGTGGAACGAGAGCATGCTCAACATTCCCAATCTGCCGGACGAGAGCGTGCCGGAAGGTCGGGACGAGTCGGAGAACGTGGTTGTTCGCGAGCATGGCGAAGTGCCGGCGGATGCGGACTACCAGAAGGCCCACTACGATATCGACTGGATCGAGCAGATCTTGGATTTGCGCCGCGGAGCCAAGGTGAGCGGCGCCGGCTTCCCGTTCTTCGTTGGGGACGGGGCGAAGTTGGCTCGTGGACTTATCAACTTTTTCCTCAACGAGGGCAGCGATGCGGGATTCCAGGAGATTGGGGTGCCGTTTTTGGTGAACGCGGAGAGCGCGACGGCGACCGGCCAGCTTCCGGACAAGGAAGGGCAGATGTATCAGACCGTTGAAGACGGACTCTATGCGATCCCGACGGCTGAGGTGCCGCTGACGAATTTTTTCCGCGACGAGATTATCGACGAAGCGGACCTGCCGATCTACCGTTGCGGGCACTCCGCTTGCTTCCGACGCGAAGCCGGCAGCCATGGCAAGGAGGTGCGCGGCCTGAATCGCGTTCACCAGTTCGACAAGGTCGAGCTTTTGAAGTGGGTCAAGCCGGAGACCAGCATGGATGAGCTGGAGTCCTTGCGCGAATACGCGGAGAGCTTGCTCGTGAAGCTTGGCTTGCCGTTCCGCACGCTGCTGATGTGTGGCGGCGATATGGGCTTCACCAATTGCAAGCAGTACGACTTGGAGGTTTATGCTGCGGGGCAGAAGCGTTGGCTGGAGGTTTCCAGCTGCAGCAACTTTGGCTCCTTTCAGGCTCGTCGAGCCAAGATTCGCTATCGCAATGCGGAAACGGGCAAGCCGGAGATCCTGCACACGCTGAACGGTTCGGGTCTCGCCGTGCCGCGCGTGTTCGTGGCAATCATCGAAAACGGCTTGCAGGAGGATGGGCGTATCCGTCTTCCGGATGCGCTGGTGCCGTACGTGGGCAAGCAGTTCATCGAAAAGCTTTAGACCGGAAAGAAGGCGTATTGGATTGGGTAGAGGCAGCTCGTCGGCTTGAGTCGAGAACGGACCTCTCTCGCGTTCCGAGGAGTGTGGCGGCGAAGCTGGACTCCTTGCCGGTTGTCTATGTCGCCTGCTCGGGCGGAGCGGATTCGGTTTTCGCCTTGTTGCTGACTCGACATTATCTGAGCGGTCGCGGGCGCTTGGAGTCGTTGCGAGCCTTGCACTTCGACCACGGTCTTCGCGGGGCAGATTCTACGGCGGACGCGGAATTCGTGCGGGAGCTCTGCGGGGCGCTGCGTATCCCTTTGTTGGATGCGAAGGCGGGATGGGGCGATGGCGTCGCGACGCACGGCGAGGCGGAGGCACGCGAGGCGCGCTTTGCGTTTTTCCGCTCGGCTTGCGGGGCGACGGAGGAGGAGCCTGCTTGGATCGCGACCGGGCACCATGCGGACGATGTCGTGGAGACGATGTTGATGCGCTTGTCGCGGGGAGCCGGATTGCAGGGGCTCAGCGCTCCGCGCGAAGTGTCCGAGGCGGGTGGCGGGCTCGTTTTTCTGAGGCCTGCGCTCGACTGGAGCCGGGATGAGATTCGAGGGGCCTTGAGCGATTGCGGGATTCCCTGGCGGGAGGACGAGAGCAACTATTCGGAAACAAATTACCGGGCTCGGCTGAGAAGGGAGGCCCTTTCCGCGTGGGAGAAGGCGTCGGATCGGCCGGTGCGTCCGGGGGTGGCGAGGAGTCGTCGCTTGTTGGCCGAGGACGCGGAGGCGCTCGAATGCATGGCGGATCGGTTGTGGGAAAAGTGCTGGGATGCGGAGCGCTTGGCTTTGAAGCGAAGCGCGGTCGAGGCGCTCCCGTCGGGCTTGCAGCGCCGTTTGTTGTTTAGATTGCCCCAAGGAGCGAGGGTGCGAGCGGAGGCGATGGAGCAGGCGCTTGAGGCTCTGGAGTCGGGACGGGAGCTGAAGCTCGAAGTCGAGCAAGGAGTGTTTTATGAGTTTTCCAAGGAGTGGCTGGCTTTGCGTAAAATCCAGGCCGACTTGCCTCCTCGGGAGTGGCCGAGCTTCGTTTTTCCTTTGGGTACGGTTGCCTATTTGCCGGATGGGGCGAGGTTGTCGATCGAAGGGGTCGCGGTGGACCAAGCGTTGCGCGAAAAGCTGGATTCCGGCAGTAACGACGATGGTCGAATCGTGTACTTGGATGCAGCAGGGAACTCAAGGAGCCGACTGTGGGTCCGCACTAGAGCTCCCGGTGACGCATTCAAGCCGCTCGGTAAATCGTCGCCCAAGAAGCTGAAAAAACTGTTCATTGACCGTAAGATAGACCGTAGAGACAGGGACCGATTGCCGGTTTTTGTCAGCGAGGGGGGCGAGATCCTTTGGGTTCCTGGAGTTCCCCCGAATGCCGGCTGGAAGCTGGGTTTTGGCTGCGAGGCCGCCTTGCGATTGACTTACGTTAGATGAGACTCAACCTACACGTCTCCATTAGAATTTAATGCCCGATAATAATAACTCCAACCGACGCGGCCCTATCAAAGGCGGGCCCGAGCGTTTTCAACCTAAGGTAATCATATTCTGGGTGGTCCTCATCGCATTGATGCTGATCATCTGGCAAAACTCCACCGAGACAGGCGAGGTCGAAAGTCTGCCTGTCACCAAGGTGATCGAAATGACCCAGCAGGGCCGCGTGCTCGCTGGCAAGATCGCCCCCATGCCTAATGGCGGCATGGATTGGTACGAGATTGGGGGAACCATCGCCACTCCCGTCACTAACGAGCTTGGGGACGAGGTAATCGCGAATAAGGGATTCCTCGCGAAGGGTCGCCTTTCGGAGGCGAACTACGAAATCCTGCAGTCCAGTGGCGTCTTCAAGGAGACCAGTCCTAACACCTTCCTGCCGCAGCTTTTGGCGGGTATCATTCCGTTCCTGTTGGTGATCGGCCTGCTGTACTTCCTTTTCGTTCGCCAGCTGCGCATGGCGGGCAAGGGAGCTTTGAGCTTCGGCAAGAGCAAGGCTAAGCTGCTTACTCGCGACAAGGATAAGATCACCTTCGCCAACGTGGCGGGTTGTGACGAGGCCAAGGAAGAGGTGAGCGAGGTTATCGATTTCCTCAAGGACCCGAAGCGTTTCCAGCGTATGGGTGGCAAGATCCCCAAGGGTATCTTGATGGTGGGCCCTCCAGGTACCGGTAAGACTTTGCTTGCTAAGGCGGTTGCCGGCGAGGCGGACGTACCGTTTTTCTCGATCAGCGGTTCCGATTTCGTGGAGATGTTCGTGGGGGTCGGCGCCAGCCGCGTTCGCGACATGTTCGAGCAGGGCCGCAAGAGCGCTCCCTGCTTGATTTTCGTGGACGAAATCGACGCGGTTGGTCGTCAGCGCGGAGCGGGACTCGGTGGCGGAAACGACGAGCGCGAGCAGACTTTGAACTCCCTTCTCGTGGAGATGGACGGGTTCGATACGACGGAGGGCGTTATCATCATCGCCGCGACGAATCGCGCCGACGTGCTCGACAAGGCTTTGCTTCGCCCGGGACGTTTCGACCGTCAGGTCGAGGTCGGGCTTCCGGACCTTCGGGGGCGGGAAGAGATTCTCAAGGTACACGCTAAGAAGATCCGCTTGAGCGAGGAGGTCGACCTGTCGGCGATCGCGCGAGTCACTCCCGGTTTCGCGGGCGCTGATCTGGCGAACCTCTTGAACGAGGGCGCTCTCATGGCCGCTCGCAAGGGCAAGGATCAGGTCGAGAGCATCGATATCGACGAGGCCCGCGACAAGATTTCGTTCGGTCGCGAACGCCGTCGCGTGGTAGACGAGGATGATCTTCGTTCCACGGCTTATCACGAAGCGGGCCATGCCATGGTGCGCGTCTTGTTGAAGGATAAGGACGTGCGCTTGCACAAGGTCACGATCTTGCCTCGTGGCGGAACTTTGGGCATGGCTATGATGGCTCCTACCAAGGATAGCCTTGGCATGTCGAAGAAGCAGCTCGAAGACTATATCGCGGTGTGCATGGCTGGTCGTCTCGCCGAAGAAATCATCACGGGCGACTACAGCACGGGCGCGGTGGCGGACATTTCGCAGGCTACCAAGTCGGCTCGCGACATGGTTTGCCGCTACGGCATGAGCAAGCTGGGTCCGATCTCCTTTGGGGAGAACCAGGATCAGGTCTTCCTCGGTCGCGACATCAACCGCACACAGGACCATAGCGAGAGTACCGCGAAGGCCATCGACGAGGCGGTCAGCGAGATCATTCACGAGCAGTTCGAACGGGCTCGCAAGATGATCGAGGAACGTAAGGAAGCTTTGGTTACGATTGCGGAAGCCTTGCTTCAGTACGAGACGATCGATGGTAAGCACGTCGAGGAAATCCTGGAGCACGGCGAAATCCGTTCGGAAGTCGTTTCCTCGAAGACGGAGCTCGACGAGAAGCTCGAAGCGGAAAAGAAGGAAAGCGAGAAGGCCGTGAAAAAGAAGGCCGCGGAAGACCGAAAGCCACCGGCCGTGGACGGCGCTCCTTCGATTGCCTAGACGTATATCTCAATTCTTAACTTTTAATCAGACAGTGGCGAGCGACTCGCCGCTGTCTTTTTGGTTTTAAAGCTCACATTTTATGTCCCTCCAGTTTTCACGACTTGGCGCTCGCCAGAAGGAATCCGATATTGCCCGTTTGATGACGGTTGCGTTGCAGCGGCCGGATCTGCTTAGCCTGGCGGCTGGTTTCACCGATAACCAAACCCTGCCGTTAGCGGAGCTGACGGAGGTCGCAGTGCAATTGGGCGAGGAAGGGGAGCGCTCGGTTTTGCAGTATGGTGCTAACCAGGGAAATCTGAAGCTGCGGCAATTGATGACAGATCGATTGCAGAGGCAGGATGGGGTGGACTGGGACTACGGGATAGAGCGTTCCTTTGTTAGCAACGGTTCCCAGCAGGCTCTTTATCTCGCAGTGCAGACTCTGTGCGATCCAGGAGATATTGTTTTGGTCGAGCAGCCAACCTACTTCGTTTTTCTGGAGATGCTGCGGGGCTTGGGCGTCGAAGCGGTGTCCTTGCCAGTCGGGAGCGGCGGCGAGATCGATACGGTAGCTCTTGCTGCGATGCTGGAGGCTTATGCGAAAGCGGGTGAGATCGAACGGGTGAAAGCCGTGTATTTGATCAGCTACTACGCGAATCCGAGCGGTCGCTGCATCAGTCGCGACTGCAAGCAGTCCGTATTGGAAATCCTAGCGCGGTACGAAGGTTCCATCGCGCTTTTCGAAGATGCGGCGTATCGGGAAATGTATTACGAGCGACCGTTTGCTGCGGAAAGCGCGGTCGCTTTAGAGAAAGCGAATAGAGTGGTGCCGGTTTTCTATTCCACGACCTTGACGAAGCCCTTCGCGACGGGGTTGAAAGTTGGGTTCGGGTATTGCACGCACGAGGACTGGTTGGCTCGCATGATGGCGATCAAGGGGCAGCAGGATTTTGGCACTGCGAACTACAACCAGGCGCTTTTGGCTAAATCTCTCGAAACGGGGCTGTTCGATCGTCACTTGGGCGTTCTGCGCGCGTCGTATTTCGCAAAGATGCGCGCTTTGCATGTCCGATTGGGGGAAACGCTGGGAGAACTCGGATGGTCTTGGGAGCAGCCGGAGGGTGGGCTCTATTTGTGGCTTACCGCTCCCGAGGGCTTGGAGACCGGATTCGAGTCCGCGTTTCACGAAGCGGCCATAGAGGCCGGGGTCATGTACGTGCCCGGCGAGCTCTGCCAGGCGGAGGGCCGGCCAAGGAACCGCGCTCGCCTCAGCTTTGGGGTGCTCGGGCTTGCGGAGCTGGAGGAAGCGGGAGATCGGTTTTGCGCCGCCGCGAAGCAAATTGGCTCCGCCCAAATTTCCTGAAAACACAGTTGACTGAAACCTGACTTTTCGAAATCACCTTTAATCTCCTTTAACTTTACTAAGATATGCAAGATTACTCAGTAACGCATTTGAAACAGCTTGAAAGCGAAGCGATTTACATCCTTCGCGAGACTGCTGCTCAGTTCGAGCGTCCGGTGCTCCTCTTTTCGGGGGGCAAGGACTCAATCGTGATGACGCATCTTGCGATGAAGGCGTTTTGGCCGGCCAAGATTCCGTTTCCCTTGTTGCACGTGGATACCGGCCACAATTTCCCCGAGACCATCCAGTATCGAGACGATCTCGTGGCGAAGCTGGGAGCGAACTTGGTGGTTGGTTCCGTCGAAGAAGCGATCAAGGACGGTCGTGTCGTAGAGGAAAAGGGACCGAACGCTTCCCGCAACATGCTGCAGATCCAGACCTTGCTCGACGCTCTCGAGGAAGGTCAGTACGACGCGGCGATGGGTGGGGCCCGCCGCGACGAGGAGAAGGCTCGCGCCAAGGAGCGTTTCTTCTCGCACCGCGACGAATTCGGGCAATGGGATCCCAAGAACCAGCGTCCGGAGCTTTGGAATATCTTCAACGGCCGCATGGCTCACGGGGAGCACTTCCGTGTCTTCCCGCTCTCGAACTGGACGGAGATGGACGTTTGGCAGTACATGAAGGCCGAGAATATCGAGCTACCTAGCCTCTACTACTCTCACGAGCGCGACGTGGTTATTCGCAATGGCACGATCTTGGCCGTATCGGAGTTCGTGCAGCCGCGCGATGGCGAGAAGGTCGAAAAGAAGCGAATCCGCTTCCGCACAATGGGCGACGCTACCATCACGGGCGCGGTCGAGTCCGATGCGGATACGATGGACAAGATCATCGAGGAGGTCGCTGCTGCGAGGCAGACCGAGCGAGGAAATCGAGCGGACGACAAGCGAAGCGAAAGCGCCATGGAAGACCGCAAGAAGGCGGGCTACTTTTGATCCGCGGCTGTGTAACCAATCTTTTAATACAAATTTCCCAATACTATGAGCACTGAAAACAGCTCTCCGGAAAAAGGCTACCTCGACATGGATCTCCTCCGTTTCACGACCGCTGGCTCGGTCGACGACGGAAAGTCTACCTTGATCGGCCGTCTGATGTACGACTCGAAGGCGATCTTCGAAGACCAGCTTGAGTCGATCGAAAACACCAGCAAGCAGCGCGGCGACGAGCACGTGAACCTGGCGCTTCTCACGGACGGCCTGCGCGCCGAGCGGGAGCAGGGGATCACTATCGACGTGGCTTACCGCTACTTTGCAACTCCGCGTCGCAAGTTCATCATCGCCGATACGCCGGGGCATATCCAGTACACCCGCAACATGGTGACCGGCGCCTCTACGGCGAACTTGGCCATCATCTTGGTCGACGCCCGCAAGGGAGTTATCGAACAGACCTGCCGCCACAGCTTCATCGCTAACTTGCTGCGTATCCAGCATGTGGTGATCGCCGTCAACAAGATGGACCTCGTGGATTGGTCGGAGGAAACCTTCAACAAGATTCGGTCCGACTTCCAGAAGTTCGCCTCCCGCTTGGACAACATCGTGGAGATTTCCTTCATCCCGATTAGCGCCTTGAAGGGCGACAACGTGGTGGACAAGTCGACGAACATGCCATGGTACAACGGGCCGACGCTTCTCTACCATCTTGAAACCCTGTATGTCGGTCCTGACGCGAACCATGTGGATTCGCGCCTTCCTGTGCAGTGGGTGATCCGCCCGCATAGCGACCAGTACCATGACTTCCGCGGTTACGCGGGCCGAGTGGCTGGCGGCGTTTTCAAGCCGGGCGACGACGTGGTCGTTTATCCGTCCGGCTTCGAGGCAAAGGTCAAGGCGTTGCATACGGCGGACGGCGAACTGGAGGAAGCGTATTCGCCATTGAGCGTCGCGATGACTTTGGATCGCGAGATCGACATCAGCCGCGGCGATATGATTGCCAAGCCAAACAATCCACCGACGGTCGGCCAGGACATCGACGCGATGGTGTGCTGGTTTTCGGACAAGCCGCTGAATCCGCGAGGCAAGTTCCTCATCCGCCACTGCTCGAAGGAGGCGAAGGCGCTCATCCGCGACGTGAAGTACAAGGTGGACATCAATACCTTGCACAAGATCGAGGGAGACAATCAGTTTACGCTCAATGACATCGGTCGCATCACGATCCGTACGGCGTCGCCGCTCTGCTACGATAGCTACAAGCGCAATCGCGTGACCGGTTCCTTCATCCTTGTCGATGCGAACACGAACGAGACGGTCGCTGCTGGCATGATTCGTTAGGGACTGCTGGTCGGCTTAAGTTTTACCTTTCGCGAAAGCCGCGTTCCTGATTTGGGGATGCGGCTTTCTTGCGTATCAGGACATCCCTTAGAGGGTATTCTTGTTTACAAAGTCTTTACAGAGTGGGGTTTAAAATTAATGTAAACCCTATGCAGAAAGCCGATGAACACCCGCTATCGATCGATGAAATAGCAGCCCGCTTGAAGTGCGCGCGGGGTTGGGTGCAGCTTTCGATAGACGCAGGATGTCCGGTTAACTCCGACAAGCGAGTAAGCATCCGGGATTTCATGCTGTTCCAGCTGACCAATATTCAAAAGATCCGCTCCCTCGCGGGACTTCCGGAGATCGAGACTCCGGGGACGGTTAAGGATTTGCGTCCTAATGTGAAGGCAATCCTCACCACCCAGCTCGAATGGCTTCAGGTTCGTTCGACGCGGAGCGCCGTTAAGACGGCGGCCAAGCTCGTGTGCGATCGCATCAACGCGGTCTGACGGGGGGGGG
>NZ_JARXIA010000020.1 GCF_031127875.1 Pelagicoccus sp. SDUM812005
AGGCTTCGTCCGCTACGCCGTGGTTGGGCGTAGCTGTGGCTGCGGAATCGTCGGTAGTCCACGCGGAGTCGCCTGCGTCCGACTTCGATCCGTCGCTCAAGCCGGAGAAGTCCTCTTGCCATAGCGTTTCGCCTTTGGTTGAGGACACCGTGGGTCCGTCGTTTGTATTCTCAACTTGAATACTGAAAGTGTCGGATGCGCTCGAGCCAGCTTCGTCAGTAGCGGTCACGGTGACGGAGATGTTGCCGACGTCGCCGTTTTCTGGAGTGCCTGAGATCAGGCCGGTTTCTGCGTCGATGGAGAGCCAGCTTGGCAGGGGATCGCCGTTTTCGAGGGTCGCGGAGTAGGTGAGGATGTCGCCTGCGTCAGCGTCGGAGAAGTTCGCGGATGCGTCTAGACTGAAGGCTGAGTCCTCTTCGACGCTTTGGTCGGCGATTACCGAGACGGTCGGACCGTCGTTGGTATTCGAAACTTGGATGCTGAAGCTGGATTCCGCAATGGATTCGCCGTCCGATGCGATGACTGTGATTGCGAGCTCGCCGACATCGCCGTTTTCGGGAGTGCCAGAAAAGACACCGGTGTCCTCGTCGAAGGACAGCCATGCGGGAAGCGGATCACCGTTTTCGAGGGTCGCTTCGTAGACGAGTTCGTCTCCGGGATCGATGTCGGAAAAATTGCTCGAAACATCTAGGTTGAAGCTGGAATCTTCTTCAACGGATTGGTCGTTAATTGCAGACGCGGTGGGGCCGTCGTTTGTGTTTACGACTTCGATCGTGAAAGCTGAGGAGGCGCTTTCTACACCATCGGATGCGATGATTTTGACGGAGATTTGTCCGACGTCTTCGTTTTCAGGCGTTCCGGAAAGCTCTCCTGTAATCGAATCGATGGAGAGCCATGAGGGGAGCGGATCGCCGTTCTCGAGCGTAGCTGAGTAGGAGAGCGTGTCGCCGGTGTCGACGTCGTGGAAAGCGGTGGACGCGTCGAGGGTAAAGGTCGAATCCTCGTGTGCGGATTGGTCGTCGATTTGGGAGGCGACGGGACCGTCGTTTGTATTTTCAACCTGGATACTAAGGGTGTCTGATACGGATGATCCGGAGGTGTCGGTGGCGGTAACGGTTACCGATATGGTACCCACGTCTCCGTTTTCTGGTGTACCGGAGAGTTCTCCGGTTGTTTCGTTGATGGAGAGCCAGGCAGGCAAGGCAGAGCCATCTTCCAGCGTTGCGGAATAGGAGAGCGTATCGCCGAGGTCGACATCGGCGAAGTTGCTGGAAGCGTCCAGGGAGAACGGTGAGTCTTCTTCGATCGAGCGGTCGGCTAGATTCGCAACGAGAGTGGGACCGTCATTGGTGTTTTGTACGGCGATGGTGAAGGTTTGGCTGGCGTCGAGGGAGCCGTCGCTCGCAGTGACGGTGACTTGTAGGTCCGATACGTCGGCATTGGTCGGGGTGCCTGAGAAGCTGCCGGTTTCTGAATTGAAGCTGAGCCAGCTAGGGAGCGGATCACCATTTTCTAGACGGGCAGAAAAGGTGAGTGAATCGCCTTGGTCTACGTCGGAGAAACTGCCTGAAACATCGAGGGTGAATTCCGCATCCTCGCTTGCGGTCGCATCTTCGATTTCCGATGCGATGGGACCATCGTTTGTGTTTAGGATTTGAATACCGAAGTTCTTGGTTACGGTGGATCCGCTTTCGTCTGTAGCTGTGACGTTGATTGAAAGGGCACCTACGTCGCCGTTCTCTGGAGTGCCGGAGAAGGTGCCGGTTTCGGCATCGAATTCTAGCCAAGTCGGTAGGGGCGATCCATCTTCAAGCGTGGCATCTAAAGTGAGGTTGTCGTCTGAATCGAGATCGGAAAACCTGTCTAGGACATCTAGGTTGAAGGTCGCGTCCTCTGAAACTGCTTGGTCGGAAATGGGGCGAGCTAATGGACCGTCGTTGGTGTTGACGACTTCTAGGGTAAAGGTGCCGCTTGCGCTTTCTCCGCTTTCGTCGGTCGCAGTGACTTGGATACGGATTTTTCCTACGTCGCTGTTGTCGGGGATTCCGGAGAGTTCTCCGGTGATAGGGTCGATGGATATCCAGTCTGGCAGATCGGAGCCGTCGGAAAGCTTGGCTGAGTAAGTGAGGGTGTCACCAGTGTCGATGTCGCTGAAGTGGGATGCGGCGTCGAAGGAGAAGGCGCTGTCCTCATCTGTGTTGATCGGGGTGAAGTCCGTGGTGACAACGGGGCCGTCGTTGGTATTTTGTACTTCGAGGGTGAATACGTCCGATATGGCGGCTTCGCCATCGTCGGCGACGACACGGACGGATAGGCTGCCGACGTCAGCGTTTCTTGGCGTTCCGCTGAATGAGGCAGTGAAGGGATCGAAGCTGAGCCAATCTGGAAGGGGGGATCCGTCTTCTAGGGTTGCGGAGAAACTGAGTGTATCGAAGAAGTCGGGGTCGCCGAAGTTGGATGAGACGTCGAGTGAAAAGGCGGCGTCTTCTGCGGTGGATAGGTCTTCGATTCCGGCGGAGACGACGGGGCCGTCGTTAGTATTCTCGACGCTGAGGTGAAGGCTCGCGGATGCGGTTTCTTGGCCGTCGCTCGCGGAGACGGTGAGCTGCAGTTCGCCGACGTGCGCGTTTTCTGGGTTGCCCGAGAGTTCGCCTGTCAGAGGATTGATGCTGAGCCATTCGGGCAGTTCGCTGCCGTCTGCAAGGGTGGCGGAGTACGTTAGCTCATCGCCTGCATCGACGTCGCTGAAAGCGTCTGAGGCGTCAAAAAGGAAAGGGGCGTCTTCGGTGGCAGTTTGTTCGGGGATGAAGGTTGCGACAGGACCGTCGTTGGTGTTCTCGACTTCGATGGAGAAGATGGCGTTCGCGTTTTCGGTCCCATCGGACGCGACAACGAGAATAGAGAGGGAGCCGACGTCGTCGTTGTCGGGAGTGCCTGAGAATTTACCTGTGGTTTCGTCGAACGTGAGCCATTCCGGCAGTTCGCTGCCGTTCATCTGGGTGGCTGAGTAGGTAAGCGTATCGCCAGCGTCGACGTCCGAGAAGGCGTCTGAGACGTCTAGGGAGAAGCCGCTGTCTTCTGCAATCGCCTGGTCGACGATGGCGGTGGCGACGGGCTTGTCGTTGGTGTTCTCCACCATGATCGCGAAGAAGTCGTCGGCGCTTTTGGAGCCGTCGCTGGCAGTGACCTGGATGGTGAGCATGCCGACATCGTCGTTGCCTGGCGTTCCGGAGAACTGTCCGGTGGCGGAATCGAAGGATAGCCAATCTGGAAGCTCGGATCCGTCGGGCAAGGTAGCGGTGTAGGTGAGCTGGTCGGCGAGGTCGCTGTCGCTGAAGTTGTTGGCGATGTTGAAGGAGAAGCTGCTGTCCTCGTCGGCGCTTTGGTCGGCGATAGGGGAGTCGAGCTCAGGCGCGTCGTTTTGGTTTTCGACGTGCAGGGAGAAGGTATTGGATACGCTTTCTCCGGCGGTGTCGGTGGCGCTGACCTTGATTTCGATGTCGGAGTCTTGGCCCTGGGGAGGAGTGCCGGTGAGCTTGCCGGTCGCTGCGTCGATGCTGATCCAGTCAGGAAGTTCGCTGCCGTCGGCGAGGGTGGCAGCGTAGGTGAGGCTGTCTCCGAATTCGCCGTCTTCGTCGGAGAAGGAGGCGCCGGCGTCGATGTCGATGAGATCGTATTCGCTGATGGATACGTCTTGGATCTGGGTAAAGGTCGGGCGGTCGTTTACGTTTTCGATCTCGAGGGTGAAACTGGTGGTGGCTTGCTCCCCGCTGGAGTCTGTAGCGGTGATCTGGATACGGTGTTCTCCGACGTTCTGGTAGGAGGGAACGCCAGTGATTTCTCCGGTTTCGGCGTTGAAGCTCAACCAGCTGGGGAGCTGGGCGCTGAGCGTGAGGGTATCGCCGGCATCGATGTCCGAGAAAAGGTTTTCGGGTAGGGTGAAGGAGAAGGCGGCGTCTTCGTTGGCAGTTTGGGCGGCAACGGAGAAGGTGGCGACGGGCGCGTCGTTGATGTTCTCTATATCAATAGAGACGGTGGCGGCTTGGGCGGACCAGTCGGCGCCGTCGAAACCGGACCACTGGAAGTCGGTGTGTCCGTTCCAGTTTTCGTTGGGCTGGAAGGCCACGTTTGGGAGTTGGTCGACGGAAATTGTTTGGCCGAGCTCGATGGTTTCGCCCGCTAGGGTGAGGCTTCCGTTTTCGGGAAGGGAATCGATGCGGACGGACTGCAGGGTATCGTCGCCGTCTACGTCGGAGAAGGCTTGCTCGAAGGTTTCGCGTTCGAAGGAGATGCTGGCGTCCTCGGTTCCGGAGAGGTCGACTGCGGCGATTTCGGGAGCGTCGTTGGCGTCGGCTGGCTTGAGGGTGAGGGCCCGGTCGATCTGGGTGCCTTCTTCGTTTTCAATGCGGAGGGTGAGCCCGTAGCTTTCGGGGGCGGTTTCGAAGTCGATGGAGGTGCCGTCCTTGAGCTTGAGGTTGGAGCCTTCGATTTCGAAGAGGCCGGACGGGTCGGATAGGATGCTGTAGGTGAAGGGGCCTTCGATTTCCTTTTCGGAGCCGAGGGCTTCGAGGGAGCCGATGGTGTAACCGGCTTCGTTTTCGAGCACGTCGTTTCCGGAGAGGGAGAGGGTGACGTTTTCGTTGTTGAAAGGGTCTGGCAGGACGACTGTGAGCTCGCTGCGGTCGATGACCTTGTCTTCTTCGGTCGGGTCGGTGACGACGACGTCGATCTCGACCTGCTTGCCGGCGTCCTCCTCGCCGATATCGACGACGACTTCGACGGTGCCGTTTTCTTCGTCGACGATGGTTTCCGAGTCTACGACGTTGCCTTCCTCATCGACGACGACGGCGTTGACCCGGAATCGGGTGAGGTCGAGGAAGTCGGTGTCGAGGGTGTCGCTCACGTCGACGGTGACGGAGCGGGTGTTTCCGTTTTCGGAATCAGCGGTGGCCTTCGCTTGGGCGCTGGCTTGGTTTTGTACCTGCGGGCCTTGGGCGCTGCGGAAGGAGGTGAACTGTTCTTCCTGGGGAGTGTTTTGGGCGGTGTGGGCTTGCTCTTCCTGGCTCTCGAGCTTGCCCATGGCTGCGAGGGTGAGGGTTTGGAAGTAGTTTCGAAGCTCTGGATTTTCCTCGCCGTCCTCGTTCAACTTGAATCCGTCGAAGGCGGAGGTGTTTTGGGAAAGGGCGCTGATGAT
Organism: Pelagicoccus sp. SDUM812005; assembly: GCF_031127875.1. GTDB lineage: Bacteria > Verrucomicrobiota > Verrucomicrobiia > Opitutales > Opitutaceae > Pelagicoccus. The sequence continues at coordinate 5,195 of NZ_JARXIA010000020.1, forward strand.
GGAAAGGAGGGTGACGCTTTGCAGGACGACGTTGCCGGATGCGTCGTCGGGCTCGAAGTTGATGCCGCGGAGTCCGCTGGCGTCCTGCTCGGCGGATGCGTCGTCGAGCGAATTTTGGAAGTTGTCGGCGGTGATGGTGGTCCCGTCTGGGAGCTCGAGCTCGGTGCTTTCGGCGAGGAGGAAGTTCTTGAGGAGGTAGGACGAGCCGTCCTTGGTCATCACGAGCACGTCTTGCCCTTGGGGGACCATGTCGGCGATCTCTTCGGGGTTGGTGAGTTTCAGCGAATCGCCGGCGTTGAAGTCGAGGGACTGGCCGTTGGAGAGTTCGTAGGCTGTGGGGGTAGAGGAATCTCCTGAGTGGTGGAAGCGGAAGCTCATATGCTGTGATCGATCGATGTTAACTGAATCCGCGCGTAGGGCGCCTATTCCTCATCGGATCACTCCGCAAAAAACTTACTGTATAAGGGCGGATTTAGCCCAATTTCCCGCATTCCCGCGGCTTTTATTTCCTAGCTGCCTTTGGGATCGTTTACCCAAACGCTAGGGCTTTTCCCTCGCCGGGAGCTTAAATATGAAAGGTGGCGAGGGTACGGCCGATTTCGATCGCGTTCTGATTCTTGCGAATTTTGCGGACGCGTAGCTCGTTCCCTTCGATGTCTATGCAGCGGGCTCCGGGCCAGGGAAAGTAGGAGCCGAGGTTGACGACGGTTTGCTCTCCGCGTTTCCAAATGCCGGGATTGTGGGTATGGCCGACTACGATGACCTTAGGGGTCAGGCCGAATCGCTTCGTGAGCGAAAGGGCGCGCTCGGGGACTTCGCCCCAGGCCTTGAGGATGCGAAAGGGGGTGGTGGGGGGCCAAGTCTGGTGGAGGAAAATCTTCAGTTTTCCCCAAAGGGTGGGATTGTACTTTTTGTCGTCCTTGTGGGCGCGGATGGTGACTTCCTTGTGGAGCTGGAGGTAGTCGTGCAGGTCTTGCTGGGTGCTTCCGGTGGCCTGCGCATCGATGATGGAGGCGTGCTTGCGGAGGTTTTCGATGTTCGAGCTCCAGGGGGCGATGTCGGGGAAGAGGCCATCTCCGTGGGTGATGAAGACCTTGCCTTCGAGGAGGCTGAGGGAATGGATATCGGAGATTTCGGGGTCGTGGTTGCCGGTGATGATGCTGATGCGGCAGCCCCATTTAGAAGCTTCCTCGTCGAAGCGTTTCTTTTCCCGGCTCGCGTCGTAGTGCGCGATGTCGAGATCCCCGTACTTGAGCTCGAGTGTGTCGCCGTTAAAGATCAGCCAGTCAATGCCTTCTGCGAGGGGGGCAAGCGCCCGCAATTCGTCGATGACGCTGGCTTTGTGGCCGACGTGGAGATCGGAGACGATACGGATCTTGGCTGGCATATTTTGTAAAAAGGAGGAAACGACTTATCGGATGCAAGGCGAGCCCCTAAAGAGGGCAAGCGGGAATCCGATGTATGGGGAACCAATCGTTACTATGAAGGCTAAGAATTTCGAACAGTTGCTCGGCGGCGCTTTTGCCTCGGGCCTTTCCCGCGACGCGATGATCGGCTTGAACGGTCTGGGGCGTAGCATCAACGAAAAGTCGGCTGAGGATGAGCTCTTCGAGACGGCGATTCGCAAGGCCAACGACGAGCAGCTGCGCAAGCTGGCCCGCCTGAGGATCGACTCGGCCGCGTCCAAGCATTTGGACTAGCGGGTCGGTGATCGCAAGGCTCGCTACGCAGGCGCGTCGCGAACCCTCCGCAGTGCGTTAGGCGAAGGTTTTGAGCAGGACTCTGGACTGGCGCTGGTTGGCGTCGTAGCTAGCCCGTCTGCTGGGAGGCAGGATGGAGGGACTCGCTTCTTCGAAGCCGAGCAGGCTGGTGAAGAAGTTTTGCGTTTGCGTCGATAGGGCGATGACGCGGCGAGCTCCTTCTTGTTCGGCCAGCTGGCAGGCGAAGCGCACGAGCTTTCGGCCGATACCTTGGCGTTGGTAGAAGGGGTGCACGAAGAGGGAGCTGACCTCGCGCAGCTCCGGGTCCTCCTCGAAACGGTCGAGCAGCACGCAGGCCATGATGTTTCCGTCCACTTCGTATACGTAGTAGTGGTGGATCTTTTCCTCGATGGACGCCATGGAGCGCTCGACCAGCTCTTCGCGGGCGACGCCGCTGCGGGTGAGGTGGTACACGAGTGGGACCTCGTCGCGGGTGGCGCGGCGTATCTGTTGGTATTCGTTTCCGTAGATGAGAGTTCCGACGCCTTCGTTGGAAAATACTTCCCGTACGAGTCCGTCGTGGATGCGGCCGTCGAGGATGTGGATGCGGGAGATTTCGGCCTTCACGCCGCGCAGGGCTTGGTGGGCCTTGCTCTGCATGGCAGGAGAAAGGGATTTGAAGTCGGCGCTGGCGATGAAGTTTTCCAGCTCGGCGACGGGGATTTGCTGGGTGAGACGCCCGCCTTGGCTGAAGCCGTTCTCCTCGGAGAGGAAGAGGATTTTGGTGGCTCCGAGGGCGATGGCGGTGTCGACGGCGAGGGCGTCCGAATTGATGCGCAAGGTGTGCCCGTTGCGATCGAAGCCGATGGGCTGGATGATCGGGATAATGCTCTTGGCGATGAGGTGGCCGAGGAAGTCAGAGTCGATCTGGTCGGTTTTGCCGGTGTTGAGTAGGTCGACTCCTTTGAGGATGCCGACTGGCTTGGCTTTGACGGAATTGGTGATGGCGCACTTGAGTTTGGCCTTGGTGAGGGCTTCGAGGATCTGGTGCGAGACGCGGGAGGAGGCGCGGATGGCGAGGTCGAGGGTGGGGCCGTCGGTGGCTCCGCTGCCGTCGGTGTTGCTCGGGGTGATGGAGCGCGCGGAGGAGAGGTCGGCCAGTTGCTTGCCGATGCCGTGCACGATTACGACGTTGATCTGCAGGCTGCGCAGGACGGCGATGTCGAGCAGCAGGTTGGGCAGGTTGTCGCTCTCGATGATGGATCCGTCGAGTGCGACTACGAAGGTTTGTCCCAGAAATCTGGGTACGTAGTTAAGGATGCCGCGCAGGTCGGTCGGCTTGATGGTCTGTTCGCTCTCGCTTGCGTCCATGATTCGTAAGGTAGTCGTATTCAAGCCAATGCAGGAGGGGAAGCAAGCGGAGAGTGGGATGGGCTACTTCGCGTTCGGAGCGGGCGGTCCGGCGTCTTGCTCCTCTTCGACGGTGGCCTTGCTGGGATCGAGGTTGGTGATCTGCCACTGGGCGAGGCGGTCCTGGTTCACGAAGCTGACCGATATGGTTTCGGCTGCCATGGGATCGGTGGGGATTAGGAAGGTGGCGGGAGTGGGTTCGCCCACGAGGAGGCTGGGGTCGACGTCCTCCATCTTTTCGGCGTAGAGGGTGGCGAGGATGTAGAGTTCGCCATCCTTGTAGAAGCTGAGTAGGTGAAGCAGCTCGTGTTCAGCCAGCGGGGCTGGGACGTGGACGCGGATGGGGAGCGGCTCGCCAGGGGTGAGGGTGTCGGGGGACTCGGTCTTGAGAAAGCCGGGGACGAGGACGGGCTTGCCGGCCATGTAGTACTTGAGTTGCTCGGGAATGACTAGGTCGAGGGCGTCCGGATAGGCACGGGAAGTGGAGCGGGCGGGCGAGGCGATCTCGACCGCTTCGGTGGCGCGGTCGGTCTTGATGCTGTACCACTCGTAGAAGTTTTTCTCCACGATGGCGTTTTTGCGGTCCATCATGGCCTGGAAGGGTTCGAAGGCTTTGCCGTCCTTGCGGTATTCGAGGTTGATCCAAGTGTAGACGCCCATGAAGAGGACGATGGTGAGCGCGATGGGCCACAGGGGCCAAGGCTTGCGGTCGGCGATGCCGCTGGGCAACTGGGTCTTCGGTTCGGGCTTCTCTGGCGTGCTCATGAGCTTGCTTAGGGAGCGCGAATTGAGAGGGAGTTAAAGCTCGAAATGGGGCGGGGGCGGCGGTGGACCGAAATCGGCGGAGCTCGGGGTGCGCAAAAGTTATATAACGTTGGACGAAACTTGCGTAAAGCGGAGCAGGGAGAGGGCCGGGCGTTCGGGAGGATTTTGGGGGAAGGGGAAGGTTGGCGGAAGGGATTGAAATAGGGAGAGGGATTGGGTTGGGGGCGGGGAAGATGGGTCGGCTTTATTTAAGGATTGTATGAGTGGAGCGGCGGCGCATTTTTTGGGCCCTCTATCACCATGGACTACTGGAGCAAGCTATACATCCCAACTCTCAAGGAAACGCCCGCGGAAGCGGAAATCGATTCGCACAAGCTGCTCCTGCGAGCGGGGCTGGTGCGTAAGATCGGGAGCGGCATTTACGCGTTCTTGCCCTTGGGGGCCAAGGTCTTGGAGAACGTGAAGCGCCTTTGCTGCGAGGAGATGAACCGGGCCGGGGCGATGGAGCTGCTGATGCCTGCGGTCGTGCCTGCGGAATACTGGAAGGCTGGACCGCGCTGGAATGCGGCGCGGGAAATTATGTACCAAGTGGCCAGCGCGGGCGAAAAGGCGGAGTTTCCGGAGGAGCCGACTTTCGTGCTCGGCCCGACGCACGAGGAAATTATCACGCCGCTGATCGGCGGCGAAGCGACGAGCTACCGCGACATGGGGAAGACTTTTTATCAGGTCCAGACCAAGTTCCGCAACGAGATCCGGCCCCGCTACGGTCTCATGCGCGCTCGCGAGTTCATCATGAAGGATGGCTACAGCTTCGACGCGACGGACGAGGAAGCGACGGCGACCTACCAGAACATAGCCAAGGCCTACGAGCGCTTCTTCGCTCGCTGCGGCTTGAAGTTCATCTCGGTCGAGGCGGACACGGGCGTGATGGGCGGCGCGTTTTCGCACGAGTTCATGGTACCTGCGGAAGTGGGCGACGACGATGTGGTCTACAACATCGAGAGCGGCTACGCGGCGAACGTGGAGAAGGCGACCAGCGCCTTGGTGCCGGCGGACCTCGAGGATGCGGCGGCGGTTGGCGAAATCGAGAAGTTCGAGACGCCTGGCGTTAAGACGATCGAAAAGCTCGCTCAGGAGCCCTTCAACATCCCGGCCGACCAACAGTACAAGACTTTGCTCTTCGTGGGCGACGACAAGCTCTTCGCAGTGGTGGTTCGCGGTTGCGATCAAGTGGAGGAAGCCAAGCTCGGCTCTCTCGGCTATTCCCTGATTCGCCCGGCTACCGTGGACGAGATTTTCGAAGCCATGGGCGCGTATCCAGGAAGCCTGGGCGCGGTGAAGGGCACGATCAAGAACCGCGAGAAGCTTGACGGCATCTTTGGCGACAACGCGATCCGCTTGATCGGCAATGGCGTGACGGGGGCCAACGAGAAGGCCATGCACTTGAAGAACGTGAACGTGGTCCGCGACCTGGACATCGACCGTTTCGGCGATTTCCGCAAGGTGCAGGCCGGCGAGCCTTGTCCGGTTTCGGGCAAGCCGCTGGAGATCCAGCGCGCCATCGAAGTGGGCCACATTTTCAAGCTCGGCACCAAGTACAGCGAAAACGAGGAGTACGGCGCCCAATACGTTGACAAGGACGGCAATCGCCAAGCTGCGGTCATGGGGTGCTATGGTATCGGGATTTCCCGTACCTTGCAGTCGATCATCGAGCAGAAGCACGACGGCAACGGTATCGTTTGGCCTTGGTCGGTCGCTCCCTACCAGGTCATCATCACGGTTCTCGATCCGGGTATGGAAGAAGCGGATACGCTGGCGCTCAAGCTCGGCGAAGCTGCGGAAGCGGCTGGCGCGTCGGTGCTGGTCGACGATCGCGAGGAGCGTCCGGGCGTTAAGTTCAAGGACGCGGATTTGATCGGCATCCCGCTGCGCCTCACCATTGGCGGACGCGGCTTGAAGAACGGCGAAGTCGAGATGAAGTGGCGCGACCGGGACGAAGTGCAGAAGGTGGCGATCGCGGATGCGGAATCCGTGTTGGTCGAAGGGATCAAGGCGAAGTCCTGAACGGTCTTAGATTAGATTGATGGTAGCACCGGTAACTAGCGTAGGTTCGCCAGCGGCGGACCCGAAGACGAAGGACGAAACGGCGCTCTCCGATGTGTGGGGAGTGATCGTGCTGAACGATCCTGTGAACCTGATGTCCTATGTGACCATGGTGCTCGAGCGCGTGCTGCGCATGTCGCGCAGCAAGGCGGAGGAGCATATGATGGAAGTGCACCACAAGGGGCGTTCGCTGGTCTGGAAGGGCAATCGCGAGAAGGCGGAAGGCTACGTGTACCAGCTGCAGGAGTGGCACTTGAACGCGATATTGGAACGTGATGAGGCAGATTGAAATCAGGCTAGATCCGGCTTTGGTCGAGTCCTTGCTCAAGACCATCCAGCCCGTGCTCGATGCCTTGCAGAACGAGTTGGCGACTCCGGCGGAATTGCCGGAGGACGACGAGCTGCTGGAGGACTTTTGGAAGAGCGACTTGCTCGATTCCCAGCGGGAGGAGCTGAAGGTGATCGCCAATCTTTTCGATGACGAGTTCATGCTCAGCGGTCGGGCGTTGATCGCGGAGGACGAGATGGACAAGGTGATCCGCGCCTGCTCTGCGATCCGTTTGAAGCTGCGCGAAACCATGCTGGCTCCCATCGGCGATTCGCAGCTGGAGGAGGGGAACCTCGAAGGCTTGGAGTGGACCGATGAGTTGCAGATCGGCTACGCGGCTTACGCCCTTTTCGCCAGCCTGCAGGAGTTGATCATCTCGCAGCTTGCCGCGCCGGGGCCCGAAGCCTCCGAGGAGGGCGATGGCCTCGACTGGGGTGGCGACGAAGAAGACTTGGAGGACGAACGATAGACGATGAGCAGTTATTCCTGTATCCACTGCGGCGAGACAGCTGCCAAGAACCACGATTGTTGCTCGGCTGGCTGCGACTTGGCCCGTCGCTTGCCGCGAGGCGAGACGGACTTGCCGGCGACCTGGCAGCTGGGAGTGGCCTTGGCTTGGGGATTCCTGCTTTTTAACCAATTGCTTTTTGCGGGAATGGACTTGCTGGCGCTGTCGAAGAACGCTCCGGACAATGCGGCGAAGTTTGCTATGGCGTCCTTGGTCGCGGGCGGCGTGGCGCTGCTGGCGAACGGGTTCTTCTTCGCGATTTCCAAGCCGAAGCTGTTCAGCGACTGGCAGGTGCTGGCGATCAGCGCAGGCCTCGCCTTCGTGGGCGGATATCGCTTAGGTGAAATCTTCGGCGAGCCGCTGGTTCTCGGATTCCTGATCGGTAACTTGCTGGTCAGCTTGTGGTTAGCCAGAGGGCTGCTGCGGAAGCCGGCGTCAAAAAAGCGGCAAAAGTTTTAGGCGGTCCGCATTGGGGTTGACCCGCTGGCGGCGGCGCTGAGTATCGGAGGTCTTCGCGTACCCTGCGGTGTTCGAGGTGCTGATAAAACGCTCATCGCCTACTTTACTTTTACGGGAGTCTCGAAGGGTAGTTGATGCTAAGCCGTAAACCGGAAAGCAGAGGCTGCCTGACGGTCGCCCACCTGTATATAAACAGGACTATGAGCCCCTTCGGCATACGGCACAATGGTGGGGTACGCGTATTTTTTTACGAAGAGCGATTCATAGATTGCTCTTTCCGGTAAAGGCTTGGTAGAGGTGGTCTTATATGGACCCGAGAATCTATTCAATTATCCACGTCTTTTCGATCCTGATGCTGAGCGGCTCGATCTTCTACATCGCCGCCAATCCGCAAAAGCATAAGAAGTCGAAGATGATGGCGATCAACGGTATCGTTGGTCTGATCGCCTTGGTAGGCGCCTTCGGTTTGATCGCTAAGCTTGGCTACAGCTATTCGGCCGGCTGGATTATCGTAAAGCTGGTCGCCTGGCTTTTCCTGATGGGACTCGCCGGCATGGCGTACAAGAAGCCGAAGGGATTCGTGCTTTCGGGACTGATCATTTCCCTAGGGGTGGCTCTGTACATGGTCTACTTCAAGCCGTTCTAGGCGGCAGCTTCGCTTAAACAATTTGGAAGGCTCCGGGATCTTGGTCCCGGGGCCTTCGTTGTTTCTGGTTGAGCTGGCTCGGGGTACTTGTCAGCGTTGGGGACTCGATTGCTAACCCTAACCCCGCCAAAATTATGAAGCGTAGAGATTTCCTCGGTCGCGTAGCGGGAGCTGCCATGGCGGCTCCTTTGATTGGTTCCGTCGCCTATTCGAAGCCGGAGGACTCCCTGCCGGAAGTGCCGCGGGTGACCTTCGGGAAAACGGGGATCGCCACCACGCGGCTGGCCCAGGGGACGGGGTTCAATGGGTGGAATCGGCAGTCCGACCAAACGCGGCAGGGATTCGAGGGATTCGTGAACCTCTTGCGCCACGGCTACGACCGGGGGATTCGCCTGTTCGATTTGGCGGATTTGTACGGCACCCATTATTACTTCCGAGAGGCCCTGCGTTTCATCCCTCGCGAGGAGGTGACGATCCTGACCAAGCTGTGGTGGCGCTACAACGACGAAAACCCGAAGCGCCTGAGCCTCGACGAGCAGCGGCGCTCCGCCCGCACCGCAGTGGAGCGCTTTCGCATGGAGCTGGGGGTGGACGCGATCGATATCTTGCTGATGCATAACGTGACCTCCGCGGAGTGGGACGAGGATATGGCGGGTTACCTGGAAGTCTTGCAGGAGTACCGGGATCGCGGCGTGATCCGAGCCTTAGGCATGTCGTGCCATACCTTGGTGGCCTTGAAGCGGGCGGCGGAAACGCCTTGGGTGGAGATCGCCCTGACGCGCATCAATCCATACGGGAAGCACATGGACGGCACGCCGGAGGAGGTGATGCCGGTGCAGCGCCGCTTCAAAGAGCGGGGGGCGAACGTGATCGGGATGAAGATATTCGGGGCGGGCGGCTTGGTCGACAAGCGGGACGAGTGCATGAAGTTCGCTCAGAACCTTGGCTACCTGGACGCCATGACGATTGGCGCCCGAAGCCCGGAGGAGATCGACGACAATATCCGATTGATGGCGAAATACCCGGCGAGCTGAAAGCTGGATGGATGAGGTGGCTCCGCGCCTCCGACGCCGCGAGGCGAGCGTCGAATCTACCTCGTAATTTGCGTGGACGCGGGCTGAAGCACCGCGCTACGGTTTGGCATGACTGGCTCTGTATTGGAATCTCTTTGCGGTGTGTGGGTAAGTCCCGAGGGCGTGGCCCATTTGACCTGGGCGAACGCTTCGGGGGAACGCCGCGACGAGACGCGACCGTTTGTCCCCTTTGTTTGGGGACGCGAAGAGAAGGAGTGGGCAGAGTTGGAGGGAGTCGTCGCCGAGCGCTTGTCGGGAGACGGCGAATACAATCACTTGGTCCGCTTCGATTCGTTGGAGTGCTACCAGCAATTCGTGAAGGAGCGGGGGCGTAGCGGATCCATCGATTGGATACGTTTGCTGGAAAGCCAGTTTCTCATGGAACAGCGGCTTCGCCTCTTCGATGAGATGAAGTTTTCCGACCTGCGCCGGCTGCAGTTGGATATTGAAACGGCTTGCGAGGTGGAAGGCGGATTCAGCACTCCGACCCGCAAGGGAGATCGGGTGTTGGCGATCGGGCTACGTTGTGGAGAACAGGTGGAAACGCTGGTCCTAGAGGAGCGGACCGATGCGGCGGAGCGGGCGTTGCTGAAGCAGTTGAACAAGCGTATTCAGGATCTGGATCCGGACGTGATCGAAGGGCATAACATCTTTAAGTTCGACCTTGATTACCTGCATCGCCGTTCGAAGCGATTTAAGCTTGCTCCACAGTGGGGCCGCTACGGGCAAAGCGCGTCTTTTCGCAAGACGCGGATCCGAGTGGCGGAGCGCATGATCGACTACACGCGTTGCGATATTCCGGGACGTGCGGTGGTGGATACATATTTGTTGGTGCAAATCTTCGATATCACTTCGCGCGAAATGATGTCCTACGGATTGAAGGAAGTCGCGAAGTTCTTCGGCGTGACTTCTCAGGAAGGCGAGGAACGAACCTATATCGAGGGGTCGAAGATCCAGTACATGTTCGACGAGGATCGGGAGACCTTCCTCGAGTACCTTAAGGACGACTTGCGGGAGACGGAGGGAGTGGCGGATCGTCTGCTGCCTACCTACTTCGAACAGGCGAAGGCGTTTCCGACGACCTTGCAGGAGGCTTGTTTGCGTGGGTCGGCGAGCAAGGTGGATCTTGTTTTCCAGGAAGAGTACTACCACGCTCGGGCGGCTTGTCCGATGCCGGGCGAGGTGAGCTCTTTCGAGGGCGGCTACACGGCGAGCTTTGCGGAAGGCGTCTATGAAAAGGTGCTGCATTTCGACGTGGCCTCGCTGTATCCGAGCTTGCTGCTCTTGATCGACCGCAATCCCAAGCGGGATCACCTGCAGGTGTTTATTCCGATGCTGAAGCGTTTGCGGGAGTACCGATTGAAGTACAAGAAGTTGGCTCGGGAAACGGAGGATGCGTCCTTGGCTAGCGAATACGACGCACGGCAGAGCAGCTTTAAGATCTTGATCAATTCGTTCTATGGTTACCTCGGTTTCTCGGGGGCTCGCTTTGGGGATGCGGCCTTGGCGGCGGAGGTGACAGCGAAGGGGCGCGAGATCTTGCAATCGCTCATCGAGTTTTTTCGGGAGGCAGGCTGCGAGCCGCTGGAGGCCGATACGGATGGTATCTATGTCTGCGCCGGCAAGTATTTCGATAACGAGGACGCATTGCTGGCGAAGGCTCAGGAGATTCTGCCCAAGGGGATCGAGCTGGAGTACGATGGGAAGTATGTATCCATGTTTTGCTACAAGGCTAAAAATTACGCATTGTACGACGGTGAAAAAGTTACGATTCGCGGTTCTGGACTGCGTTCCCGCGGTATGGAGCCGTTTTTAAAGGACCTGACTTGGAAGTTGATTTATAGTTTGCTGGGCGCGGCCGAGGGAGATCCCGCTCGCCTAGCCATGGAGGTGGAGTCGAAGATCCAAGCCCAGGAGCTGGCAGTGGAGGATATCGCCAAGTCGGAAGTCTTGAGCCAGAGCCCAGAGGCGTATCAGAAGAAAATGGATACAGTGGGCAAGCCTCGTCGGGCCTCGGCCGAGGTCGCGTTGAAAATGGAGAAAGCGGTCGGCATGGGGGATCGTGTTTCGTATTTTATCCAACCCAAGAAACCGGGGCAGACGAGTGATTGGCAACGAGCGTATCCGGTAGATGGTTACGAGAAGAACGACCGTCCGTACGATCCGAGCTACTACGTGAAGAAGCTGAACGACTGGCGGAAACGCTACGCTCCGTTTTGCCCCGCTTTGCTCGAGAACCCGGATCAAGGAGAGTTGTTTTAGAAGGGGGAAGGTTAAAGGGAGGAAGATTGGGGCGTTATTTTAACCACAGACGACACAGGTTTACACAGATGATCTATGAATGGGATGTTGGTTGAGGAGATTGTGGCTCGTTTGGGGTTGGAGCGGTTGGATCACGAGGGCGGTTGGTTTCGGCGAATCCATACGGGTGAAAAGCGGAGCGAGGGCCGGGCCTGTTGCACTACGATCTACGCGCTTTTCACTCGGGAGGAGTTTTCAGCTCTGCACCGCTTGGATGCGGTGGAACAGTTTTTCTTTCTAGATGGGGATGCCTTCGAGGTGTTTCGGATCGGGTCGGAAGTCGAGGGGCGTTGGGAAACGCTGGGGCGTGATTTCGAGAAGGGCGAATCGCCGCATTTGGTGTTCGATCCGGGCGAATGGTTCGGTGGGGTTCCCGTGGCGGGCGGCAAATGCGGCTGGACGTTGATGAGTTGCGTGGTGACGCCTGGCTTCGAGTGGGAAGGATTCGAGGTTGGTCGGCGCGATGACCTTTTGGCGGTGTATCCGAAATATGGGGATTCCATTCGATTGCTGACGCGATAGTTTTTTAACCACAAGAGGCACAAAGATCACAGAGGGTTGCTTGGGGCTTTTTGTAGTTAAGATTTTCTCTGGATGAAAACCGGATAGGGGGAGTTGGGGTTGTTTTGGGGATGGGGTTCGATTTTGGTTTGGAATTGGGTTTTGGGAAGGTGAGCGAGCCAGGCTAGGACTTGCTCGACTTCTTGTTGGGCTCCGGGGTGGGCGGGGTAGAGGGTGACGACGAGGATGCCGCCGGGCTTGAGGAGCTGGAGGCTGGCCTCGAGGGCGGCGAGCGTGGTGTCGGGGAGGGTGATGACGGAGGCGTCGCCGCCGGGAAGGAAGCCGAGGTTGAATACGATCGCGGCGATTTGGCCGTGGTGTTCTGCGGGGATCGTTTCGAGCAGGGTTTCGTGACCGGCTTGGATGAGGGTGGTTTGGGGGAGCAGCTCGTACTTTGCGAGACGGGTGCGGGTGGTGGCTAGGGCTTGCTCTTGTATGTCGTAGGCGAATACGTGTCCGGTAGGACCTACGGTCTGGGCGAGCCATTGGGTGTCGTGGCCGTTGCCGGCGGTGGCGTCGATGGCGAGGTCGCCGGGTTGGAGCGTTCGTTGGATGGCTTCTTTGACGACGTTGGTAGCGATCCAGCGTTTGGGTTTGCTGAGCGCATTTTTGATGAAGCGGGCGGGGAGGACTTCGGAGGGGAGGGGAGAAGAGCGAAGGGGGGCATTTGACGGGATAAGTGTCTGGGTGAGCGCGTTGGCGAAGTAGGGGATTTGCAGGGAGCCTTTGCTGCCGAAACCGTTGAAGGCGATGAGTTGTGGGTGCAGGGGGTGCGGGCCGACGACGGGGTAAGCGCCTGCGGTGGCGGGTCGCACGCCGGCGCGGATTTGGTCGAATTGCCAGGTCTTGGGGCCGAAGTGGGAATCGAGAAATGTCGTTAGTTCTTGGATACCGGATTCGTCGGGCGTGTCGGTGGAGTCGTCCCAGTTGTAGGTGGCTCCGACTTGGAGGGTGCCGTCGTGGCGGGGGACGATGAATTTGCCTTTGAGGATGATTGGAGCTCCGGAGTGGGAAGGCTGGTGGCGGGGAGCTGTTTTTAGAGTCGCGATGACGCCTTTGGCGGGTTTGTAGGGGATGAACTTGAAGTGGGGGTTGTGGGTGGCGAGATGGCCTTCGGCGAAGATGGCGAAGTCGGCGGTGTGGCCGCGGAAGGAGACGCCGGTTTCGGTAAGCTGAATCTCCTCGTAGTTGAATGTTGAGGACAGAAGGCTCTTGCGGGCGGAAAGCTGGGAGCGGAGTAGGTCCAGGAGGGCGTTGGTGTCGAGGTAGCCGGCTTTGGGAATGATGAAGCCGATTGCTGGGGCGGCGCTCTCTTGCTCTTGGGGCGAGGCGGGAGGCAGCAATGGAGTGGTGGCGTTTGAGTAGGCGGGGTCTTGGAGGCGCTTTTGCCAGAGCTTGGCTTCGTCAGCGTTGGCGAAGTAACGGTGGATGGGGCGGGGGTGGTAGAGCGGGGCGGCGTGTTGTTGCTCGAGCTTTTGGTAGTAGGCGAGGGCGTGGGGGATGAGGGTGCCGGCTTGCCAGACGCGTTTGAGGCGTTTGCCGCCGATGGGGTTGATGAGGCCGGCAGCGACGCGGGAGCAGCGGGACTTGCTCGGGTCGTCGACGAGGAGGATGCTGTGTCCGGCGGCTTGGAAGCGTTCCGCGAGGATGCTGCCGGCGAGTCCGCCGCCGAAGATGATTGCTGTGAGGTGTTTAGGAATGGGAGTGGTGGGTTGTTAAATTTGGGATAGACTATGTAGGGGCGGGGCTTTTGGGTGCAATGAATATGAAATCGAAGCCAAACCTTTACCTCGTGGGATTTATGGGGACGGGAAAAAGTACGGTGGGACGCCAGGTCGCTCAGCGTATGGGGCTACACTTTGTCGACAGCGATAACGCGATCGAGGCGGAGCAGGGGAAGTCGATCCCCGAGATTTTCGCGTCGGTGGGCGAGGGGGCTTTCCGGGAGATGGAGCGGGCTTTTGTTGAGTCGGGCCATTCGAGCGAAGGAAATTTGATTTCTTGCGGAGGCGGCCTTGCGGTGCAGCCGGGCATGATGGATTTGCTGAAGTCGCGGGGGCTGGTGTTTTCATTGATCGCTTCGGCGAAGGGGATTTACGAGCGGACGCGGCACAATTCGAATCGGCCACTATTGCAAGTGGAGGACCCCTTGGCCGAGATCGAGAAGCTGCTGGCGGTGAGGGATCCGATCTACCAGCAGGCCCATTGCTGCATCTTGACGGAGGGGCGCACGGTGAACGAGGTGGTGAACCATGTGTGTCGTTCGTATCGCCTGGAGGCGGCCCAGCGGGCGAGATGATTGCGGGTTCGGAAAAGGAGGAACTGCGCGGGGCGATCCAGGAATTGGGCTTCGATGCGGTGCGCTTTACGGATCTGGGACCCATTCCGAATGCGCGGTTAGAGGAGTGGATCGAGGCCGGCTACCATGCGGACATGGAGTGGATGGCGCGTTCGATCGAGAAGCGTCTGGATCCCGGGTTGATTTTGGAGGGAGCCTGCTCGGTGATCATGCTGGGGGTGAACTACCTTCCGCCGGAGAACGAGGTGGCCCGCTCGCAAGCTGGCTTTGCGAAGTATTCCTTGTATCGGGATTATCATGACACGGTTTTGGCGGGCTTGAAGCGTCTGGGATCGCTTTTGGAGGAGCGTTTCGGGTTGGGTCCGCGGGAGTATCGTTACTACACGGATACGGGGCCGGTGATGGAGCGAGGCTGGGCTGCGGCTGCTGGCATGGGCTGGCAGGGCAAGAACGGGATGTTGATCTCGAAGGAGCATGGAAATTGGCTTTTGTTGGCCACGGTTTTCGTTCCTTTGGAGATCGAGGTGGATGAGCCGCTCAAGAAGAATCAGGCGGTTCGCGCCGGAGGAGCGGGTCAGGAGAAGTCGAATCACTTGGGCTTGCTGTGCGGCAAGTGCACTCGGTGTATGGATGCGTGTCCGACCGGAGCCATCGTGGAACCGGGGATTTTGGATACGCGGAAGTGCATCTCGTATCAGACGATCGAAAACCGCGGACCGATTCCAGTGGAGTTGAGGGCGAAGTTTGGCGGGCGGGTCTACGGCTGCGATATTTGCTTGGACGCCTGCCCTTGGAATCGATTTGCGGAGGCGGGGCGACTGCAGCTGCTGGAGGCTCGCTACGCTCCGGCGGAGCTGGGGTTGCTGGATCTGCTGCGCCTGGACGTGGAAAGCTATCAGGAGATTTTTCGGAAGATGCCGCAGAAGCGTACGAAGCGCAGCGGCCTGCGTCGCAATGCCTGCGTGGCGGCGGGGAACTTATTGCGCTGCGAGGACTGGTGGCCAAAGGGAGCGAGTGACGCGGAGCGCGGCGCTTTTTTGGCGGAGGTGAAAGCGGAGCTGGTGAAGATGGCGGAGAGCGAGGAGGAAGCGCTGGTTCGCGGGCACGCTGTATGGGCGGTGTATCAGCTTTGTGGCGACGAGGCGGAGGGATTGCTGGCTAAGGCGCGAGTTGGGGAGAGGGACGAGAGCGTGTTGGGGGAGTATGGGTCAGTTGATTGTTGATCCTGCAATGGGGACGCTGGCTAAAACTCAACGCTACGGGGTGAACTTTTTGTCGAGGGCTTCGCGGAAGAAGGCGGGCGGTTTGGTGGGGCGGCCGTCGGGGGTCATGAAGGCGTGGGTTGTACTGGCGGTGGCGAGGAGTTCTCCGTCTCGGGTAAGCTGGTAGGCTATCTTGATCTTGAGGAAGGGCTTTTCGGCGATGCGGGTGTGGATGGTGACGGTGTCGTCGTACTTGGCGGGGCGTTTGTATTGAACGGATACGTCGAGCACGGGCAGCATGAGGCCGCGCGCTTCGATTTCCTTGTAGGGGAGTCCGTTTTCGCGGAGGAGTTCGGTGCGGCCGATTTCGAGCCAGGGTAGGTAGTTGGCGTGATAGACGATGCCCATCATGTCGGTTTCCGCGTAGCGTACTTGGATTGTGGTGACGCTTTCTAACATGGAGGGAGGGAATGCTGGAATGAATCGCGTGACAAGCACGCTCCCACATTTTGTTGAGCTCCTTAGGAGCAGAGCTCGATGGCTCGCTCGGACTCGTCGAGGCTGGGGTCGATGGTGATGTCCCAGCGGTTGAAGAGGAGGTCGGCGGATTGCAGCCAGGTGTTGCGGCGAGCCCATTTTTTGCCGTTGCGGCCCATTTTTTCGCGGAGGTCCCGGTCTTGGATGAGCTGGGCGAAGGCTTGGGTGAGCTCGGCTTGGTTTCCGGGTTCGACGAGGATACCGTTTTCGCCATGGGAGACGGCTTCGGCGACGCCGCCGATGCGGTGGGCGACGATGGGAAGGCCGTGGGCAGCGGCTTCGAGGTAGACGAGGCCAAAGCCTTCCACGCTTTTGCGGAAGTTGACGCTGGTCATGGAAAAGATGTCGGCGCGGGCGTAGATGTCCTCGAGCTCCTCGTTGGTGACGTCGCCGAAGAAGGTGACGCCGAAGTCGACCTTGGCGGCGAGTTCGCGCAGTTCGCTTTCGTAGCCGTGCTTCTTGCCGGTGCCGACTACCCAGAAGGTGACTTGGCGGCGGAGGGGGCGGGGGAGCTGGGCGAGGGCGTTGAGGATGAAGGTTTGTCCTTTGCGCGGGTGGATGCGGCCGACGGTGAGGATGTGGACCTTCTTGGAGGTGCGGTTGCGGCGGTTTTCGATTTCGGCGAAGTCGGAGCGCAGGGCGCAGGGGGTGAGGAAGGTTTTTCGCTTGGCGTGGGGAAAGTTTCGCTTGAGCAGGCCGTGGGTGTATTCGGAGGGGGTGCTGATGCGGTCGGCCCGTTTGATGAGGGCGTTGACGGCCATGCGCTTGCCGGGATTGGCGGCGAAGGTTTGGATCTCGGTGCCGTGGAAGGTGAGGATGAGCTTGCGGGGCTTGAAGGTCTTGAAGAACTGCAGGTAGCACATGGCGAGCACGGGGCCGGGCTCGCAGAGGTAGACGACGGCGTTGCGCAGGCGTCGGCGCTCGCGGATCATTTGCATGGCGAGGCGGGCTTGGCAGGTGAGGTCTTGGCTGCCTTTGAGCTCGAGGCGGCGAATGTCGAAGGGAAATTCCGAATCTTCCTGCGACTTGGCTTTAGGGGCCCAAACTTCGACGGTGCGACCCAGTTTGACGGCGGCGCGAGCCATTTCTTCCGCGAAGGTGGCGATCCCACCCTTGGTGGGGGCGAACTCATGGGTGAGTATCAGGATCGGGGCGCTGGCGGCGAGTTCCATGTTCTGTAGCGGCCCGGCTTGGCGGCGGGCGGTTCGGATTCTGCGGGGATTGGAGGCAATGTGTAGGGGCGAATCAACTCTAAAAGCGGAGCGGGGGTAAGGGGGCATCCTCTCTAAGGGGATTCATTCTAGCTCGGTCTCGCTCTATAGGATGTGGGGGCTGGCCCGTCTTTTGCTGTTTACAAGGATAAGCGGCGGTCCTTTTTTACACGCTTCAAATGGCAAACGAGGCTTCCAGCACAAACCAGAATCCAAGCCCCGTCGAACCGAACGCCGACGAGCTCCTGAAGGAGACCCTGAAGCGTTGTTCGCCGGAGACTATTACTGCCGCTCTTGCGTTTCGTCGGAGCGGGGACGTGAGTCTGGTTCCGACGGTGGTGCTGGGCATCATCGAGCGCTTTCTGGAGCCGGAGGTCGTCGACACGCTCAAGGGCGGGGACGACTCGGTGAAGTTCATGGAAGACCTCGGGATGGATTCGCTGACGATGTTCGAGGCGATCATGATGGTGGAGGAGTCCTTGGGGGTGAGCATCAAGAACGAGGAGCTCTGGGACTTGCGTACCGTGGGCGACTTGAAGGCGTTCATCTCGGCCAAGCTTTCCGGCGTGGAAGTGGTGGCCCAGGCGAAGTCCTATCCGATCGAGCAAATCGCGGCGGTGATGCCGCAGCAGGAGCCGTTTTTGTTTTTGCAGACGGCGGAGATCGATGGGGCGACGGCGAAGGGGACGTATCGTATTTCCGGCAAGGAAGCCTTTTTGAAGGGGCATTTTAAGGAGAACCCCGTATTTCCGGCTTCCATCATGCTGGAGGCGCTCGGGCAGCTCGGCGTTTTTCACTTTTTGGTCACGGACGATTCGCAGGGGGAAAAGGCGGGGAACTCGATTTTCTTCACGGGGGCGGACGGGGTTCGCTGCAGCCGCGTTTGCAAGCCCGGGGATACCTTGGAGCTGAGCGTGGAACTGAAGCGCCGGCGCGACCCGATGGTGGTGTACGCGGGCAAGATTTCGGTCGGGGGCGAAAAGGCGGCCGCGGCGGAAGAGATTACCTTGATCGTGGCGCCTGCCGAGGAGTCGAGCCCCAAGGGCGGAGTCCAAGCTTAGGCTCGACTTGTTTCGCGAGCCGTCGTGTTTTCGTTGCTGAACGAAGCAGGCTTCATGGGACTTCAGCGAGTATTTGTAACCGGAATCGGAATAGTGAGCAGCATCGGCAACGATGCGGCCACGGTGGTGGACAGCGTGCGCAACATGAGGCACGGCTTCGAAGCGTTTACTCCGCAGAACGCGAAGATCCCGACCGAGGTCAAGCTGGCGGGAACGGTGAAGGGCTTCGATGTGAGCTCGTCGGATTTCGAGGATTGGGTATTGCCGGCTCCGTATCGGATCCGTCGCGACGTGATGCGATCGTTGCCTCCGCATGGTCCCTACGTGCATGCGAGCATGGTTCAGGCTATCGAGAGCGCCCAGCTCGAGGAAGCGGATATTTCAAATTTGGATACAGGCATGTATACGTCTTCCGGCGGGTCGACGCGCTTGATCCACCAGAACACCACGCGTCTTCATCAGCTCGGCCCTATGCGTTGTCCGCCGACGGGAATCGTGGCGTCGATCGCGGGTACGCTGAGCTTCAACCTCGTGGCCCAATTTAAGATTCGCGGCAATTCGTGCGGCTTTTCGTCGGCCTGCGCGTCTTCGGGGCATGCGATTGGGTTCGCCTACGACGATATCGCGTTGGGGCGGCAGAAGCGGATGTTCGTGGCTGCGGGAGAGGATTTGAACGACGAGTCGTTGCTGCCCTTTGCGGGGATGCGGGCTTTGTCCTTGGAGGGTGATCCCGAGCGGGCCTCCTGCCCTTTCGATAAGGGCCGTAATGGTTTTGTGAGTACGGGAGGCGGAGCGGTTTTGGTGCTCGAAAGCGAGGAGGAGGTGTTGCGTCGCGGCGTGACTCCCTATGCGGAGTTGCTCGGCTGGGGCCAGGCTAGCGATGGTCACAATGTGGCGATGTCGCATCCGGAGGGTGTTGGCCTCGTGGAGGCGATGCAGCGGGCGCTGCGTTCCGCGGCGGTAGATGCGGGCGAGATCGACTACATCAATGCCCACGCAACATCGACCTTGGTAGGGGATTTGAGCGAAGGGCGCGCGATTAAGGAAGTATTCACGAAACAAGGACACGCTCCGAAGGTTTCCAGCACGAAGGCCTTGACGGGGCATGGGCTATCGCTGGCGAGCGCGTTGGAGGCATCGATCGTTTCCCTCTGTTTGAAGGAGGGCTTTACGCCGGGTTCGGCCCATATTCGGGACTTGGATCCGGAGTTCGAAGGAGTCAATGTGATCCGGGAAACGTTGGCGGAAGGCCCGCGAGTGGCCTTGAGCAATAGTTCTGGCTTCGGCGGGGCGAACGTGAGTTTGGCCTTCCGGCGGGTTTAGGGCCTCGCGTGGTTTGGCTTTGTGGCCGCTATCTCAGGAATTCTTGCAGGAGCGTGCAGCGGGATTTGGCGTCGGAATTGCGCACGGCCATGGCGTAGGCGGCAGGTTCGCCTACGATGACGATCTTCTTCTTGCCGCGTGTGACGGCGGTGTAGATCAGGTTTCGCTGCAGCATCATGAAGTGAGCTTTCAGTAGTGGTATGACCACTACGGGGTATTCGCTGCCCTGGGATTTGTGGATACTGACTGCGTAGGCGAGCTGCAGGTCGATCATCTCAGAACGATCGTAGGTGGCCTCCTGTCCGTCGAAGTCGACGTCGAGCAGCCCGTTGACACCGTCGATGCCGGTGACGATGCCGATGTCGCCGTTGAAGACGTTTTTGTCGTAGTTGTTTCGGGTTTGGATGACCTTGTCGCCGACCTTGAACTTCAACTGCCCGAAGGGTATGGCTTCGGTTCGTTTGTTGAGGGTTTCTTGCAGGGTCTGGTTTAGGTTGCCGACTCCTGCGAGGCCTTTGTGCATGGGAGCTAGGGTTTGGGCGTCGGCGATGGGGTCGAGGCAAAGCTCTCCGCGTATGAACAGATCGAATACTTGCGCGACTTTGTGGGCGGCGTCGCTTTGGTCGCTGGCGGCGACGAACTGGAAGTCTTTCTTGGGGTCGAGCTGGCGCACGTCTTCGAGGGCGGTGGGGAGGGAAACCTCGCCCTTGTTGATGGCGTGGGCGTAGTGGACAATGGAGCTGAACTTCTTTTGGCGGAAGACGACGTCGAGGGTGACGTATCGGATTTTTCGAGACGCGATGAGGTCTTTCAGCACATTGCCGGCTCCGACGGAGGGGAGTTGGTCCACGTCGCCCACGAGGATGAGGTGGGCTTGGGAGGGAATGGCGGAGAGCAGGGCTGCGGCGAGCCGGGCGTCGAGCATGGAGGCTTCGTCGACGATGACGACGTCGGCGGACAGCGGCTTGTTTTCGTTCATGACGAAGCCGCCTTCCGAGGGATCGAACTTGAGGAGCCGGTGGATGGTCTGGGCGTAGGCCCGGGTGGATTCGGCGAGACGTTGGGCGGCGCGGCCGGTGGGCGCGGCGAGCAGGATCTTGGCCTTCTTGGCCTTGAGGATGGAAACGACGGCGCGAAGAATGGTGGTCTTGCCGGTGCCGGGGCCGCCGGTGAGGATGAAGACTTTGTTGGCGAGGGATCCTTTGATGGCTTCCTTTTGGGAGTCGCCGAATTCGAAGCCCGCTTTTTCCTGGGCCCAATCGACGGCGATGTCGCGTTTGATGGGCGGGAGGGAGCTTTCGGTTTCCTTGAGGCGCTTGATGGCGAGGGCTATCTTTTCCTCGGCGAAGAAGTTGTAGGGGAGCTGTAGGTAGGTGTGCCCGTTGGCGGCTTCGGTGGCGCGGAGCGACTTGGAGGCGAGGAGGCGCCCGACGCTTTCGTGGACGATTTCGGGCTTGGCCTGGAGCGTTTCGGATGCGAGGGCAGCGAGGTCCTCGAGTGGGTAGGCGGTGTGGCCGTCGTCTTGCAGCTCCTGCAGGACGAACTCGATGCCGGCGTCGATGCGTTGGGGGGAGTCGTTGGGGATGCCGGTATTGATGGCGATCTTGTCGGCCGTCTTGAAGCCGATGCCTTGGACTTCGCGGGCGGCGCGGTAGGGCTCGAGTCGCAGGACTTGGGTGGCTTCCGGACCGAACTGCTTGTACATGCGCAGGCAGAGGGCGGGGGAGAGGCCGTAGGTTTGGCCGAAGATGAAGAGCTCGCGTTGGACGACCTGCTCGTCCCAGGCTTCCTTGATGGAGCGAGCGCGTTGCTTGCCGATGCCGCTGACTTCCTGGAGCTTGGCGGATTCCTCGGAGATGACGCGCAGGGTGTCGTCGCCGAAGCGTTCGACGATGCGTTCGGCGAGGCCTTTGGAGACCCCTTTGACGAGGCCGCTGCCCAAGTACTTGCGAATTCCGTAGATGGAGGCGGGCAGCTCGGACTTGAAGGAGGTGAGCTTAAACTGGGGACCGTGGGTGGGGTGCTTGGTCCAGGTCCCTTGGATGCGGAGGGTTTCGCCGCACTGCACGCCGCCGAGTTGGCCGGTGATGGTGACTTTTTCGGATCCGTCGCCGGGACGCAGTTCGGCGATGGTGTAGTTGTTTTCCTCGTTGAAGAAGATGATGCGCTCGAGGACGCCGGAAAGGGATTCTATGTTAGACGGGGCTGGCAAGGTGGAAGGTAGGGTGGCGTTTGAGTCGCCGCGTGCAACTGTCTTTGTTCCCGGACTTGGTGTTGGAGTTGCTCCTCTCAGCGGCCGAAGGCGAGCCAGTGGGAGACCTCGGCGAGGGAGTCGAAGACCTTGTCGGCTCCGGCGTTGAGCAGCTCTTCGCGATTGTGGGAGCCGGTGGTGACGCAGAGGGCGGCCATGCCGCCGGCTCGGGCGGCTTGGATGTCGAAGGGGGAGTCGCCGACCATGGCGAGCTGCTCTCCGGGGATGCCCATCTTTTCGATGGCGAGGGCGCTGAATTCCGGTTGCGGCTTGCGGAAGGGGGTGTCCTCGGCTCCGAGAACGAATTCGAAGCGCTCGCTGTAGCCTTCGTTTTCGATGATGGCTCGGGAGTGCCTGCCGGTTTTGTTGGTGAAGATGGCGGCTTTGAGTCCGGTGGAGTTGCAGTGGTCGAGCAGCTCGTCGGCTCCGTGCAGCACGATGACGCCTTGGAGGTGGATTTCCTCGAAGCGGCGGCGCCAGATTTCCTTGCCGGCTTCGACGTGCTCGGCGGGGAGGAACTTTTGGATGGTGACCGGCATGGATCCGCCGATGCTGCGTTTCACTTTTTCGGAGGTCGGTTCCTGGAAGCCGAGCTCCCGGCAGGCGTATTGGAAACAGCGCGTGATGGTTTGGATGTGGTCGACGAAGGTGCCGTCCAGATCGATGAGGATGCCGCGAATTTTGCTAGGTGTTACTTCCATCTTGTTCTTGGGGAAAGTGGGTGGCGCCCTAGGGGATTCATGGCAATTCGCTTTTAACTTAATTTTGGAACTTCGCGGGATTGCTGCGGTTTTGCCTTATTGAACTTATTAATTTTGTGTTTCAAAGGGAAACGAGGCTGGCCAATGAGGGGAATTCGCGCCCTATTTCGGTCTTTAGTCTATTTACGTATGCGTATCAAAAATTGGGGAATATTCGCTTTCATCGCTGGCTACCACGTGCTGCTCATCGCACTGCTGCCCGCGTACATTTCTGTTTTCAGCTGGGAGTCGCTGGTGCTGTTTGGCGTGACTTGGGCCATTTCGGTCTTCTCGATCACGGCGGGTTACCACCGCTTGTTTTCGCACAACACCTACAAGGCCAAGCCCGTTTACGAGTGGGCCTGCCTGCTTTCTTCTAGCCTGGCGATCGAGTCCTCGGCCCTGCAGTGGTCGCACGACCACCGTATCCACCACAGCCATGTGGACACCGACAAGGACCCGTACAGCATCAACAAGGGCTTCTGGTACGCCCACATCTGGTGGATGTTCAGCTACAACGAGCCGATCGATAAGCGCTTGGTGAAGGACTTGCTCAAGAACCCGCGGGTGATGTTCCAGCACAACCACTATGCCTTGATGACGATCGCCGTGAACGTGGCGGTGGTAGGCATCGGCTGTTTCTTCATGGAGCCGATCGCGGCCCTTTTCGCCGGTTTCTTCATGCGTCTTTTCGCGATCCACCACTGTACTTGGTTCATCAACAGCTTGTGCCACGTTTGGGGCGCCCGCACCTATGCGAAGGAGCTGACGGCGGTGGACAACGCGGTTCTGGCCCTTTTCACTTTCGGCGAAGGCTACCACAACTACCACCACACCATGGCGAACGACTACCGCAACGGGGTTCGCTGGTACCACTTCGACCCGACCAAGTGGCTGATCTGGACCTCATCCAAGCTCGGTCTCGTTTCGGACCTGCGTTGGGTGAGCGACGTGAAGCTTCGCCAGATGCTGGTCAAGAAGGACAAGAACTTGCTGCTGGAGCGCATTCGCCACGAGATCGACGAGACTTCCAAGGAGCTGCACAACAAGCTCGAGCACCTCTCTGAGAACTTCGAGGAAAAGGCGGCTTCCTTGATGGTTAAGATCCGCGAGCTCAAGAGCGCCACCGACGAGCGCCGTAAGCTGCTGGAGATCGAGATCAAGCAGCAGAAGAAGGAGCTTCACGCGATGTGGAAGTCGTGGATCAAGCTCACGGAGTTCACTTCCGCTCGCTACGAGCTCGGACACGCCCACTAGTTTCCCTTCCCCAGGGGCAGATCGCTGTCGGCTGCGCATGCAGGCTGGAGGCGTTCGGACTAATAATTTTTCCGCTCAGCGGCTCATTCTAATTTTCTGAATGAGCCGTTGTTTTTTTTTCCGCCCTTGCTAGGGTGCTTCGCTTTTTAAGAACCATGATCGGACTCAAGAATCTCCACCTTCGCTACGGCGAGAAAGTAATTTTCGGCGATGTATCGCTTACGATCGGCGTGCGCGACCGCATTGGTCTGGTAGGATCCAATGGCGCCGGTAAGTCGACGCTGCTGAAGCTGATGCTCGACGAGGTTGAAATCGATCGCGGCGAATTCGAGAAGCCCGACTGGGTGACGCTCGGCTACTTGCCGCAGGATGGCATCGAAGTAAGGGGCCGCTCTCTCTATAAGGAGGTCGAGACGGCTTTCGACGACGCTTTGGAGCTGCAGGCCAAGATCGACGAGGCGGACGAGAAGCTGGCCGAGATGGATACCAGTTCCGAGGAGTACTACGACATGATCGACATGATCGGCGGCTGGGAGCAGAAGCTCGAGGAGTACGAGCCGGAGAAGATGAAGTCCAAGATCGAGCGTGTCTTGCTCGGCCTGGGCTTCGCGATCGAGGACATGGATCGCGACACGGGAGAGTTTTCCGGTGGGTGGCAGATGCGTATCGCATTGGCGAAGCTCCTGCTGCGTCAGCCGTCGCTATTGCTCCTCGACGAGCCGACCAACCACTTGGATATCATCGCCCAGAACTGGTTCGAGGACTATCTGAAGCGCTACGAGGGCTCGATCATGGTGATTTCCCACGATCGCGCTTTTCTCGACGCGGTGACGAATCGCACCCTGCACCTCAGCTTGGGCAACATCTCTTCCTACAAGGGCAACTACAGCTTCTACCTGAAGGAGTCGCAGGCCCGCCTCGACGCCTTGCGCAAGCAGAAGGCGAACCAGGAAAAGGAGATCCAGCGCCAGAAGGACTTCATCAATCGCTTCCGTTCCAACGTGAAGAAGGCGTCCATGGTGCAGAGCCGCATCAAGGCCCTCGAGAAGCTGGAGATCATCGAGATGCCGAAGACGGAGCGGAAAATGTTCTTCCGTTTTCCGGAGCCGCCACCGAGCAGCCAGAAGGTGATCGAGCTGATCAACATGTCGAAGCGCTATGGCGATCTCGAGGTTTTCAACAACTTCAACTTCCACATCGACAAGGGCGACCGTATCGCGGTGGTAGGTGTCAACGGCGCGGGTAAGTCGACCTTGGCTCGTGTCTTGGCGGGCATCGAGCCGTTCCAGTCCGGAGAGCGGGTGGTAGGCTTGAACACGGTGCTGGCCTATTTCGCCCAGCAGCAGGCCGAGGAGCTCGACCCTCAGAAGACTGCGTTGGAAGAGGTGGAGGCTGCGGCTGCCGACGCGGGGCACGAGGACGCGAATCCGCGGGCTGTGTTGGGAGCTTTGCTTTTCCGCAAGGACGATGTATTCAAGCCGACCACGGTCCTGTCCGGAGGGGAGCGCAATCGTTTGGCCTTGGCCAAGATCCTGATGAAGCGGGCCAACACCATCATCCTCGACGAACCGACCAACCACTTGGACATCCGAAGCAAGGAGACGCTGCAAGACGCGATCAAGGCCTTCGACGGCACTATCATATTGGTGAGCCACGACCGCGACTTCCTCGATCCGCTGGTCAACAAGGTATTGGAAGTCCGTAAGGATGGAACGCGTCTCCTGACCTGCAACGTCAGCGAATACATCGCCCGCATCGAAGAAGAGTCCGGCGGCCGTCGCTAGTCCGTTGGAGCGGATTGGTTCTCGGCTTGGAGCGACACGCTTTTCAGAGCCCCTTCACCTCGGTCTGATCCGAGTGAAGGGGCTTTTTTGCTAGCGGCCAAAAGCGTCGGCCTGTTCTGCATTTATTTTGGTTGCTGCGGGGTGGGAGGTGCTTCGTTCATTTGCATAAGTAATAAATATTAGGTTTCGTTTGCTACTTGGCGGTTTCGCATATCACTTTCAAGACTTCCCCGAACCCGCTCCCGATGTCCTCCTCACTTGTACAGGAATCCGAAACCCCGGCCTACAAGCAGTTATCCGTGCGCGTGCTGATCGGCCTGCTGGTCTTTCTCGCGCTGGTGATTGGCGCTACCTACGTGGCCATCCAGGCTGCGGCGGAGCGCACGCTCGTAGATCAGGCGGAAAAGCTGCATCGCGAGATCGGGCAGAAGATCGTCTTGAAGCTAGGAGAGCGCGTGGCAGGGACCGAGGCCTTGACTCGTTCCTTGGCTAAGCTGGGGGAGACCTTGCCGTCCGACGAATCGGTCTACCGGGAGGTGATTCCGAAGCTCTTGAACTTCGAGGAGGAGATCCCTGCGGCGAACCGTTTGGTCGCTGGCGGCGGGATTTGGCCGGAGCCGGGGGAGTTCAAGGCAGGCGTGGCGCGACGCTCGTTTTTTTGGTCGCGCGACGTGGAAGGGAATTTGCTGTACTACGACGACTATAATGAACCTGCGGGCGCGGGATACCACAACGAGGAGTGGTACGTGCCGGCCCGCTATTTGCAGAAAGGGGAGGTGTATTGGTCGAAGTCTTACATGGATCCTTATTCGTTCGTGCCGATGGTGACTTGTACGGCTCCCTATTGGAGGGATGGACGCTTTGCAGGGGTGGCCACGGTGGACCTGCGGTTGGACGGGATCTCGGAATTTATGGCCGAGCAGGCGGAGCATATCGAAGGCTACGCGTTTGCGGTGGACCGTAATAATCGCTTGATCTCTTTCCCCGATCCGGAGCTGGGGAAGCGCTCCCATCTGGATGGGACGGGACAGAAAGTGGTGGAGTACCGTTTGGTGGGGGAGGTCGCTCCCGGTCGTTCGTCGTTTAGCGGGATCGCAGAGCGTATCGAAAAATTTAGTACAGTAGGAGACGCGAGGGTGAGCAGCGCGATCGCGGGGGAATCCAAATGGCTGGCGGAAAGGCTTGCGGCGGAGTCGTACCAGATCGACGCGGATGAAGCCCGGCGAATTGCCGGATCGCTTTTGTCGCGCGGCAACCTCGAGCCGCGGGTGGAGCAGTTTCGCATGGAGCAGGAGTTCTTCCTGAAGCAAAGCTCCTTGATCAGTTTGTTCTCGGTCCCGTCGACGGACTGGAAGGTTCTGGTGGCGATGCCGTCGGAATATTCGGACAAGGCAGTGTCCCACGTGGTCGGGACGGTGGCGAAGACGGTCCTGAGCGTGGTCGCGCTGATCTGCGCCCTTCTTTACGCTTACCTTTGGTTTAGCATGTTTTCGCCGGTCAAGGCTTTGCGGGGAGAGGTGCGCAAGCTGGCTTTGGGAGGCGATAGCGGGGCGCGGCTGGAGCTGGAGGGGGACGACGAGCTCGGGCGAATCGCCTATTGGTTCAACAAGCGGACGGACCAGCTTAACGAAGCCTTGGCGGAGCTGAAGAAGAGCAACGCGAGCTTGGAGGAGGCGAAGCTTGCGGCGGAGTCGGCGAGTCGGACCAAAAACGTTTTCCTTGCATCCATGAGCCATGAAATTCGTACGCCGATGAATGCGATCATCGGATTGACGGCTTTGCTGAGCGAGATGGAGCTGGGCAAGGAGCAGAAGAATTTCGTGGATACCATTCGCGCCTCGTCGGAGTCGCTGCTTTCTCTCATCAACGATATTTTGGACTATACGAAGATCGAGGCGAACGAGCTCGATTTGGAGTTGGTGGAGTTCGACTTGCGCGAGGTCATGGAGGAGCTCTCCGGCATGATTTCGGTACAAGCCGAGGAGAAGGGCTTGGGATTGAGTTGCTACCTTCAGACCGACGTCGAAGGGCAGGTGCTGGGAGACCCGGGGCGTTTGAGGCAGATCTTGCTCAACTTGGCTTCCAATGCGATCAAGTTCACGATTTCAGGTCGAGTGGATATCAGTGGAACCTGTATCGAAGAGACTGATACGCATCAAACGCTTGAGTTTTGCGTGAAGGATACGGGAATCGGCATTCCCGAGTCGGCGTTCGAGAATCTTTTCGATTCCTTTCGCCAAGTCGATTCGACGACGACGCGGAAGTTCGGCGGCACAGGGCTGGGCTTGGCCATTTGCAAGCGCTTGTGCGACAAGATGGGCGGGGCGATTTCGGTCTCGAGCAAGCAGGGGCTCGGCTCGGAGTTCACTTTTACGGTTCGCCTGGAAAAGGTGGCGCGGCCTCAGTCGAATGGCTCAGGGCCGCCGCGGCGTATTGCTTGGGTCGCTTTCGTGGTAGACAACGATTGGCCCCATGGCGAGATGCTGCAGTCGGAATTGCGCTGGTTCGGGCTCGAAGCACGACTGTTCAAGGACCTTTCGGAGATGGAAACGGCGTTGCGCGCTTGCCGCGAGCAGGTTGTCGTTTTTGCCGGTCAGGTGAACGGGCTGTCCCATGAGCAGTTGCTCAAGGACCTGGTGAGGATGGATGCCTCGGCGTTGAAGGGGGTCGTCTCCTTTGCGAGCGCGGTGAGAAGTTATGCATTGAATCCCAGCGTGAAGGCGTCTTTGGCGGACTCGATTGACAAGCCGTTCAGCAGATCGCGCCTGGAGAAGTGTATCCAGAAATTGGGGAACGAAGAAGGGACTGAGGACGACGGGGCGGAAGATCGCGAAGAAGATGGGATCTTTGCTGGCTATCGGGTCTTGCTGGTGGAAGACCACCCGGTTAACCAGAAAGTTGCTTCCCGGATGCTCACGAGCATGGGGGTATCCTGTCTCGTGGCGGGAGATGGACAGGAGGCCATTGAGGCGGTCGCGGGAACGGAAAAGTTGGATGCGATCATCATGGATTGGCAGATGCCAATCATGGATGGTCTCGATGCCGCTCGTCGCATTCGCTCCATGGGTGGTTGGCGAGCTCAGATTCCGATCGTAGCGATGACGGCGAACGCGATGCATGGAGATCGCGAAAAATGCCTGAAGGCAGGGATGGACGACTATGTGAGCAAGCCGGTCGTGCCGGAAGATTTGAGAGCGGTCCTCGGTCGGATTTTCAAGCGAGGGTCCTAGTCCAGCAGCCCGTCTCGGATTGCTTTCTCGAATGGGTCGCTTTGGCCGGTATCGACGCGAAGGTGCGGGTACTCGGGAAAAGCGTCTTGTTCATAGTACTGCAAGAAAGCCTCCCAATCCTTGAGCTTAGCGTTGTCGCGAGGGTTGCCGCGTTCCACGAGCCGCTTTTTGCGAAGCTGGTGGTCGCAGTGGACGAAGACGCATTTGATTATGCAGGGGGTACTGAGACGAGCTTGGATCTCTTGGGGCCATTGGGGATTCCTGAGCTCTTTGGTGAAGGGGCCGGTGATGATGGCGTGGGTGTGGAGGAGGTTTTCGTCAGCGATGGCGAAGAGCGTATCGTAGATGGGCGAGCGGAAGGTTTCTTTGAAGCGCTGGCTGTCGCGGTCGTCGGGATCGCCCGTAAGTTGCTTCATGGCGGCTTGCACCACATTTTCGGTACAGGTGTCGATGTCGATGAGGCAGGCCCGAACTCGTTGGGCTAGTTCGCGAGCGAAGGTCGATTTGCCGGCTGCCGGCATTCCTGTAATGAGATATAGGTTGTTTGGACGGGCCATATGGGGCGTTTAGTGGTGGTTTTTGAGATCAGTTTACCCGATTTGAGAATGCGGTGGCTTGTGTATAGTAAGAGCAAATATCGGGCTCTTGGAGAAGCGCGAAATCGATTTTATAGGTTTCGTAGGTTCATGTGCTTCAGTGTGTTATAAAAAACCATTTTTTTTTGAACGTTTCGTCATTCTCGGCGGAAATACCCTCAATTAAGTTGACAGTAAGGCCTAGGAGGTGCTGTTTTGGGAGCTACGAAAGCACAGGTTATTTTTCCTGGTTTCGCGCTCCAGCTCTCAGCCCCGAGAGCGCCCCTATCTGAGAACACCCCCATTTTTTGTCAGCTACCGCACTGATTTTTTAGGCACTTTTCGAGCCCCACCGTACCCCTACGCCGAGCGCTTTTGGGGAAGGTGTGTCACGAGGGGTTCCAAGCTACCGCAAAGACAACCATGAACAATAATATCAAACAGACATATAGATACCTACGGCCTAGACGTGGGGCACAGGCATTGCTCTGTGGCGCCGCGCTTCTAGTTGCTCCTCTCGGCATCGCTCAAGATGACCAAGAGGATGAGGAAATCTTCGAACTCTCGCCGTTTACCGTCGAGGGGTCCGAGGACCAAGGCTACCGCGCTACGAGCACAATGGCTGGCTCGCGTATTCGTACAGATTTGAAGGACGTAGGTTCTGCGATTTCTGTAATTACCGAAGAATTCCTTCGCGATACGGGAGCCGTCGACAACCAATCTCTGCTCCAGTACACGACCAGCACGGAAGTGGGCGGCATCGGAGGCAACTTCGCTGGCGACGAGCGTTTGGGGCTCTTGAACCCGAACGCTAACACCCGCGTGCGCGGCTTGCAGGCTGCGGACAACACCCGTGACTACTTCCTGACGGATCTGCCGTGGGATGGGTACAACGTTAATCGCGTCGATATGCAACGCGGTCCGAACGCGATTCTTTCCGGTCTCGGAAGCCCGGCCGGTATCATCAACAACACGACGGACGGCGCGGCCTTCCAGGACGAAGGCGAAGTGCAAATTCGCTTCGGCAGCTATGGCTCCACTCGCGTTCATTTCAACGTGAACCGCGTTATCTTGGAAGATGAATTGGCGATCCGCGTTGCGGGCGTTAAGAAGGATGACAAGTATCGCCAGAAGGAAGCTTGGGCAGAAGACGAACGTTTCTTCGTGGCCTTCAAGTACGAGCCGAAGTTCCTTAAGACGGACAGCGCCACCACGACGATATCCGGTAACTACGAGTCCGGCAGCATCAGCTCCAACCGTCCGCGTACCCGCCCTCCTGTCGACAACCTGTCGAACTTCTGGAAGGAATGGGAGGGCAACTCCCAGATTATCGCCCACGCCCTCGCGTTTGCGGGAGAAAAGGCGTACATGGAAGATGGCACTCCGGCTGGCGTCTGGGTCCGCGGCCAGCAGGTGGGGACGGAAGTCGTCGATTTCGACGGTGATTTCCCGATGCCGCGTACGGTTCCGACTCTCCGCGATATCACCTTCAACAATCCGTATTATGGAGAGAACTACACGGACGGTCCTATCCTCTATTTTGGCAACGCGGATAAGGGAGACGGAAATCCGACCTTCTTCTCGGTCAACAGCATCGCTGCGTCTGACAACAATGTCATCACCGTCAACGACAACGATCAAATCGTTCGCGATCTTGGTGGAACGAGCATGATCTTCTATCGTGCCACGACTACTTCCACTGGTTTGCAAGCGGCGGCCCGCCAACTTGGCCTTCCTCTGGCTGACTACGGCGGCTACGGGGATGCCTTGATTTACGATCGCTCCATCTTCGACTACAAGAACCACCTGATTGACGGCGACAACAAGCGTGAGATGCAGGACTTCAACGTCGGCACGTTCAACGTAAGCCAGACTCTCTGGGATAATCGCGTGGGTGTAGAAGCGGCCTTCAACAGCCAAAGCTACGAATACGGTCAGTCCAGTCCCTTTGGATGGTCTCCTCGTATCACCATCGACGCGAATGCGTACATGGCTGACTTGGTGACGCCAAACCCGAATGCAGGCCGACCTGTAATCATGCAGCGTACGCAAGGAGCGAGCAACTTGAACAACCGCAAGCGCGTCAGCGACCGCTACACGGTATTCGGTGAGCTGCGCGAAGGCGATATCTTCGAGGCGGATTCCTTCCTCGGTAAGCTGGTAGGCAAGCAACGCGTGACTGGCTTGAAGTCATCGGACGACATCGTTTTCTACGAAATGGGCTTCAAGAACTGGTTGGCTGACGACAACTACCGGACCTACCAGGGCACGGCAGGTCTGGCTCAGAACGAGTCGGAAGTCATGGCTGCGATCTACATGGGACCTTCGGTCGTGGGTACATCGGGCCCATCGGGTCTGAACCTGCAGCCGGTGCCAAAGCTCAACCCGAAGGGGATCTCCGAGATTACGTACTGGGATTCCAATTGGGCGAATCCCGCGACCCGTACCGTTGAATACTTGACGGACAACACCGAAGAGGGCGGTTGGTATCAGCCTTGGGACCAAAACTACGCGGCCCAGCAGGACAACCCGAATAACTACATTGGTTGGACCACGATGCCAGTTAGCGTTCTGGTGGACACCGAAGGGGACCGGGCGAGCCTGATCACCACGGCCCGTTCGAAGACTGAGGAGGTTAGTTCCGAAGCGTTCGTGTACCAAGGTTACTTCTGGGGTGGCGCGGTCGTCGCTACTTATGGTACTCGCGACGATGAGGTCCTTCAGTACTCGGTCACGGCCCCTCGTATCGAGACCGAGCCACCTGCGGGTGAGTCTACCAACGGAGTTTTTAACCGCAACATCTTCGAGCCAAGCGGAGCGACTCCGTTTGCGGAATCGGGCGGAAACTACTTGAACTATACCCCTGCTGATGCAGCGGCTCAGGAACCTGCGAAGCTTGGAAGCGTTAATCGTTTCACAGGTACGAACGAATCCAAGAGCTTGGTGGTTCACCTAGACCAATTCCTGCCAGAGCTCCCGCTCGACACTAAGCTCAGCGTGTTCTGGAATGAGTCGTCGAACTTTCAGCCAGCGGAAACGCGTGTGGATCATTTGAACCAGCCGCTCGCTCCGCCAACTGGTACAACGGAGGATGTCGGTTTCCTCATCAGAACCTTCAACGACAAGCTGACTCTCAAGGTCAATCGTTACGAGAGCACGGTTACTGGATCGTCCTTCGATCCAGGCAATCTCTGGTATGTCGGCACTGCTGAAACCAGTCTCTTCGCTGCTGGTATGCGCGACAAGGCAAACCTGGATGGGGTCGCAGGTTGGGATGATTCCTGGAGAAGCTACGCTAACAGTCCGTACCAAGCGGGGGACCGTCCTTGGGAAGATTACCTCGCGGATCGAGGAGAGGCGTCTCGGGACCAGACGGAACAAGAGGCGGCCGATTGGCAGGCTCGAGCGGTAAACAACCTCGAGCAAAACCTCGCTCCCCAGGAGTTCTGGGACGCTTGGGGCGCTACCAAGAGCGACGCTCGCTGGCAAAACGGTTGGTGGGATCCTTGGAGCGAATCTACTGGTGCTCAGCCAGCAGGTTTCACTTCGACTTCCGACCTCGTTTCGAAGGGTACTGAAATCGAAGTTAACTACTCGCCCACCGAAAACTGGAACTTCGCCTTCAACGCCGCAAAGACCGAAGCGGTTCGCGACAATCTCGCTGGTAGCCTGAAGGATTGGGTGGAGAAGCGAAACCTCATCCACAATGGCGACAACGGCGATATTCGCCTTTGGTGGTCAGGCGACCGAGCTAATACGCTCAAGACTCGTTGGAACCAAGAGTTTTACTCCAGGTACCAGCTCGCCTTGGCCCAGGAGGGCCAGTCACAGCCTGAAATCCGCGAATGGCGCGCAAATCTCGTAACCAACTACAGCTTCCGAGATGGCAAGTTCAAGGGACTGAGCATCGGTGGTAGCGTACGTTGGGAAGACGAGGTTGGCATTGGCTATCCTCAATCCGAAGGTGTGACCGAGGCGGGTAACAAGGTTATCGTTTACGATATCAACAACCCGATCATGGGGCCGAGTGAAACGCACGTTGACCTTTGGGCGGGCTATTCGCTCGACCTGAACGACAGCGTCAATTGGAGAATTCAGTTGAATGTCCGGGACGCTTTGGCGGACGGTGAGTTGATTCCGCTTTCGGTTAACCCCGACGGATCGATTCGCGAGTACCGGGTTACAGGCGATCCGAACTGGTTCCTGACCAATACGTTTAGCTTCTAGTTACTCGACGTAAGCATTTGAAAAGCGAGCGCTTCACCCGATGGGTGAAGCGCTTTTTCGTTTGTAGATCTCAAGCGGATCGAGGATGATTCCTTTGCTCCTCTTAGGTGAGATTTATAGATGCTCTTCAGTCGCTTTCTCAAAATCGCTAGTATTCTCTTCTGCTTTCCGGTAGCAGGAGGCGCGGATACTCCGCGGGGAGTTCGTCTAGCGGAGACTAACGGCGAAGGAAGGTTCGTTCTCGTTCCCTCGGAGCAGTCAGGTTTGTCTCATATAAACGAATACAAGCATCCGGAGCGTTGGCGTCGTTTGTGGCATCAGTATTTCCTGGGGACGATCGGTTCAGGGCTGGCTCTGGGAGATGTCGATGGCGACGGTTTGGCGGATATTTTCTATGCGGGGAAAGATACGCCGCACCGTCTTTATATAAATCAAGGTGACCTGCGTTTCGTCGAGGATGCGGCCCAGCGTGGGATTCCAGAGCACAACGGAATCGGAGCGGGAGCTGCCATGGTGGATATTGATAATGATGGGGACCTCGATATCTATGTGACCTACACTGGATTCCCTAACGAGCTATATATAAACCAGGGGAAAGGTGTCTTTCGGGAGTCTGCAACGGACTGGGGGCTTGCTGTTGAGACTGGGTCGAACGCGCCTTCGTTTTCGGATTACGATTTGGACGGGGATCTCGATCTCTACTTGCAGTGCAATTTTTTGACGGATTCGGGCGATGGTGAGGGAATGGCGGATCTGTTGCTCGAAAACCAAGAGGGGACGTTCGTTGATGTTACGGAGAAGGCTGGCATCTCGGGTCGCGGGCAAGGACACGTCGCCTTGTGGTGGGATTTCGATGACGACGGCTGGCCTGACCTTTATGTCGCGAACGACTTCGAGTCTGCTGATCGGCTGTATCGAAATAATAAGGACGGAACGTTTAGCGACGTTTTGCGGGATCGCCTTCCTACGTCGCCTTATTCGGCGATGGGAGCAGATGTAGGGGACTTGGACAACGATGGAGTCGCGGAGCTATTGGTTGCCGAAATGGCTACTCGAGATCCGGTGAAGCATCAGCGAACGGTTGCCACGATTGAGACCAAATCGATATATGCTCCTCGACGTTCGGCTAGCCAATACATGCAGAATATGCTGTCCGTGAAGATTGGGCGTGAGCAGTTTACTGAGGTTTCTAGGTGGGCGGGTTTGAACGCTACGGATTGGACTTGGGCTGTACGTTTCGCGGATTTCGATAACGATGGACTGCAGGACGCCTTTTTCACCAATGGGATGGTACGAGCCTTTCACGATGGAGACCTCGGGCGGAAATCGGAAAAGGCGAAGACGGGGTGGCAGCGTATCGCCTATTATAAGTCCTCCCCAAGATACGATGAGAGGAATCTTTTTTATCGAAACCGAGGGGACTTTCAGTTCGAGGAAATGGGGGAAGCTGTTGGTTTGGGCAAGTTGGGGGTGAGCTTTGCTGCATCTCTTGCCGACTTGGATTTAGATGGAGATCTGGACCTGGTCGTTGCGAATATGGATGAACCGTTGAGTTTATTAGAAAATCGTTTCGCCGTTGGATCTAGTCTCTCGATCAAGCTTGTCGGAAAGAAGGCGAATCGATTTGGCTTGGGGGCGCGCCTGCGGCTTTTCGCGGAAGGGCAGATTTTTGCGAGGGAGTTGGTTTCGACGCGTGGATACTTATCCACCGATGAGCCTGTTGTTCATTTTGGCCTGGGAAAGGTAGAAGCCATCGACCGTCTCGAGATCGATTGGCCGGGAGGGGGGCGTCAAGTTGTTTGCGGACTGTATCCGGGGTACCGGTACACGATCGAGGAAGGCAGTTTTGATCCAAAAGATGACCAGCCTCAGGAAACCGTTTTTGTTGCCTCGAGCATACGTATTCCATCGAAGGCGAAGTCGTGGGAAGAGCCTTTCAAGTTGCACCCGAAACAAATGTTGCTGCCGGAGGATGAGTCGCGCTTGGGACCGCCGATAGCATTGGCCGATCTCGATGGGGACGGTTATTGCGATATCGCGCTTGGGGGCCCATGTGGCTTGGAGACCCGGATCCTTTGGAATCGGGCGGGCGTTGAATTTGAGGCGTTTGACTATGAATTGCTATCGGATGTCTTCGATGCGGAGGATGTCGATTTGCTGTTGACGGATCTAGACGGGGATCAGCGTTACGAATTGATCGTCAGTTCCGGAGGTATTGAGCTAGACGCAGGAGATGAGGCGTATGTGGATCGGGTTTATGCTTTTTCGGGGGACCGCAAGTTGAAGCGCGTTGCCTTGGCGGGGGCGGAATTTTCGCCGTCTCCCACGCGGAAAACGGTGGCGATCGATTACGATGGCGATGGCGATTTCGATCTATTGCAAGCGGGGGGAACGCGGTTAAAGGCTTATCCGCATCACGAGCCAAATCTTGTTTGGAGGAAGGACGGAGATTCTTATGCCTTGGATTTGCAAAGCGAGTTCGCTTCGAGCTTCGCAACCTCAGGAAACACGACCGATCTATTGGTCGTGGATTGGACGGGGGACGGCAAAGTCGATCTCGTTCAATCGCTGCAGTGGGGAGCTCCTTTGTTTTGGAAATTGGAAGACAGCGGATTGGAGCCTGTATTGAACGCGTTTCCGGCAGCTCAAATGCTCGGAGCCTGGAGTTCCTTGTCTTGTGGTGACTTTGATGGCGATGGACGCCTGGACATCGTGATGGGGAATCGAGGTGAGAACCTGACTCATGTACCGAGCGTGGAGGATCCTTTGGTCCTGTTCGCGCCCAAGGGGCCGGAAACGGAGAATCGCTACATCGAATGCTTCAGTCATGGGGGCAGGCTCTTGCCTGTCGAGAGTCGCTTTTTGCACAGCGCCCAGTTCCCCGGTTTGCTGGAGCGGACGACATCCTCGGTCGAAGACTATGCGAACAAGGAGGTCGCTGAAATATTTCCAACGGAGGTGCTCTCCGCCTTTTCTCGCTTCGAAATGAACGACACGAAATCGGGGGTACTTTTCCAGAAGTCTCCTGAGGTTTTCGAATGGATCGCCTTGCCTCGTTGGGCCCAATCGGGGGAAGTGAAGGATTCCCTGGTTTGCGATTACGATGGCGACGGTTGGGATGATATTGTGCTGAGTCTGCAGCCTAGGGCTCCGAAGTTGTGGGTCGATAGGCCGTTGAAGGGGCACTTGGTTTTGTTGCGAAACGAGAGGGGGAAAGGATTCCGGACTCTCTTGCCGCGGGAGTCTGGCTTAGAGATCGACGGCTATCCTAGGCATCTCGCCTGGAAGGATTTGGATGGCGATGGGCGTGAGGAGCTGATTCTGACCATGAGTGGGGGCATGCCGTTGGTTTTTTCGACGAAAACGGACTAGGCGAAGTTTTGTGCTTCGCCCAAAGGGAGAGGATCCGCAGAGTCTCGGCATGATCACCAAGGTCGCGGAATGGTTCGAGTCGAATCGCCAGAGGATTGCACATCTCGTGTGCTGCGTGTTGACGCCGCTTTTCTATGTGGCGAGCTTCCCGCCGTTTGAGGTGAACGAGGGGGCGTTCGTCTTCCTGGTTCCGTTTGTGGCGTGGTTGAGCTTCAGGCCATCCTTTCGCTCCGTTTTCCTGACGAGCTTGGGAATGGGATGGGGCGCTTGGCTTGTCATGATCTTTTGGTTACACCATGTGACATGGGCGGGGATGATTGGCTTGGCTGGGATCATGGGCTTGCATTTCACTCTCTGGGCCAGCGGAACGGCTTGGCTGATGAAGCGAGCCGCAGGCGAGGGAATGTGGCGAGGGATCGCCCCTAGTCTCGGAGCGGCGGCTTTGTGGGTGATGGTCGAGCACTTGCGTACTCACATCTTCACGGGCTTTCCATGGCTGCCGCTTTCCGCCAGCCAGGTAAACGAGCCGATCATGCTGCAGAGCGCTTCGATCTTCGGAAGTTGGGTCGTTTCCTTCGCTTTGGTGCTTTTGAATTTCGGGATCGCCGCTTACTTGATTCGCTTGGTCGAGTACGCGCGGACCAAGAAACGGGGGATCTGTCCGGAGTTCTACTTGGCCCTCTCCTTTATCGTGGCGATCAGCTTTTTGTTGCTGCGACTGAGCTCCGGGCAGCAGAGGGAAAAGGCTTTTCGGGCTGCGGTGGTCCAGCCTAACGTTCCTCAGAACCAGAAGTGGGATCTCGCCTTCGAACGGAAAATCATCGAGCAGCTCGAGTGGCTGACCTTGCCTCGCAAGAACGCGAAGCTGGACGCGATCTTTTGGCCGGAGACCGTGCTGCCGTATCCGCTAAACGACGATGGCGTGATGGAGGCTTGGGCGACGCGCCTGGCTACGGCTGTAGAGGCTCCGATTTACGCGGGGGCGATGGGCATCGAGGGAGAGGCGGGAAATCGGGAGTGGTATAACAGCGTGTTTCTCGTGCGTCCTGAGTATGGACTTTTTCCTTTGTATTATTCCAAGCAGCATTTGGTTCCGTTTGGCGAATACATCCCGTTGCGCTCGTTTTGGCCTTGGATGGAGAAGGTGGTTCCCATCAACGGCGATATCCTGCCGGGGCAAAAGACGCAGCTTTTGCCGCTCGACTTGGAGAATACGAGCTTGCGAGTGGGCTCGTTGGTTTGTTTCGAGGACGTGTTCCCGACCTTGGCGCGAGAAGCGGTGAAGGAAGGGGCTAGCTTCCTTTTCGTGGCGACTAACAGCGCTTGGTATGGCAAGAGCAGCGCCGCGGCCCAACACAAGGCTCATTCCGTCTTGAGGGCGATCGAGACGCGTCGTCCGGTGCTCCGTGTAGGCAACGATGGCTGGACGGGCTGGATCGATGAGTATGGTAGCGTCAAGAACTCGCTGGAGCCTTGGGTGCAAGCGACCACCGTATTCGAGGTGACTCGCGACCGTCGGTGGGTGGGCAAGGAAACGTTTTACGTGCGGTATGGGGATTGGTTCGTTTGGACCTGTTGGGGCTTGTTCGGGCTCGCGGTGTGGATGGCTCCTCGCTTGGTGGACAAAAAAACGGCCACCTTTTGAGTGGCCGTTCGGAAAGGTAACGTTCGAGGAGCTAGGCTTTGATTTGGCCTTTTCCCACGACTTTGTACTTGTAGCTGCAGAGCTCGCGCAAGCCCATGGGGCCGCGGGCGTGTAGTCGATCTGTGGATATGCCGATCTCCGCGCCGAGCCCGAACTCGAATCCGTCGGTGAAGCGGGTGCTGACGTTCCAGTAGACGGTGGACGAATCGACGCCGTTGAGGAAGGCGGTGGCAGTTTCTGCGTCTTCGGTGATGATCGCATCGCTGTGCGAGCTTCCGTACTTGTTTATGAAGGCCATGGCTTCCTGTTCGTCCGCTACGACCTTGATGGAAAGGATGAGATCGAGGTACTCGGTCGACCAGTCTTCTTCCGTGGCAGGCTCGCAGTCTATGCCGGCGCTTTCGAGAACTTCGGCGGCTTCGGGGTCGGCTTTGAGGGTGACGCCCTTGGCCACGAGACCGCGTGCGATCTGCGGTAGGTGAAATTGCACTACATCGCGATGCACGAGCAGGTTTTCGCCGGCATTGCAAACGGATGGGTAGTGGGTCTTGGAGTTGACCACGATGCTTTCCGCCATGGATACGTCGGCCGCCTTATCAACGAAGAGCGTGCAGATGCCGTCGTAGTGCTTGATGACGGGGATGGTCGAGTTTTCCGAAACGAAGCGGATGAGGCCTTCGCCGCCGCGTGGGATGATGCACTGGATTTGCTCATTTAGCTTGAGCAAGGTGTTCATGGCGGCGCGATCGGTGGTGGGGATCAGCTGCACGGCCTTTTCGGGAAGGCCGGTTTCAGCCAAAGCCTGGGAGACCAGCTTCGCCAGGGCGGTGTTGGTGTGGAAGGCTTCCTTGCCGCCGCGCAGGATGCTGGCGTTGCCGCTCTTGAGGCAGAGGATGGCGCAGTCGACGGTGACGTTTGGGCGGGATTCGTAGATGATGCCGATGACCCCGATAGGGACGCGCACTTTTTCGATAGTGAATCCTTGCGGGTGGTTGTAGGTGTCGAGCGATTCGCCGACGGGATCGGGCAGGGCGGCGACTTGCTTGGCTCCTTCCACCATGCCGGAGATGCGTTTGTCGTTCAGTTCGAGTCGATTGAGCATGGCTCCGGTGAGGCCTGCGGCTTTGCCGGCTTCCAAATCCTTTGCGTTTTCTTTAACCAAGCTCGGAACGTTTTCCTCGATGAGCGCGGCGAGCCGGAGGATGGCCTTGTTCTTCAATTCGCTCGGAACGTTTGCGAGGGTGAGCGACGCCGCTCGGGCGTCGAGGGCGATTTGCTTAACTTGGCTGGCGATGTCTGTGACTTCTGTACTCATATAGATAGTTGACGAATTGCAGGCTCAGGACCCTGCGCCCAAGGCGGGGATTTGTCACGTGTCTTTCTGATAGGGGCCAAGCGGCGCGGTTGAGATATCGACTTTTTGCGAGGCGATATAGACCTTGCGTTTTCCGCCTAACTTGAGCATATCCAAGAGCTTATGAAAAAATCTAAAGTTCTTGTATCCCTCCTCTCGTTCACCGCTATTGTTTTTGGCCTAACGCTTTCCGGCTGCGGTCAAAAGACAGAAGAAGAAAAGGCTGCTGACAGCCTTTCGAGCCAAGCCGATTCTGCAGCGAAGGCTGCTGAGAAGGAAGCTGGCGCCTTGAAGCAAGCGGCCGAGAAGGAAGCGGCGAAGCACTAGTTTTTTTAACGCTTTTATACCCCTATCTGGCCTGTAGTGGATTTTTCCCTACAGGCCTTTTTTTGGCGTAGGGAGAAGCAACTCCACGCTGCTAGCTTTTGCACGCAGGGAAAGGCCGAACAGAGGACGACGGCGGCGAGGGCTCCCAGGCTGTCGGCGAACCAATCGAGGGGATCGCCGGTACGGGCAGGATTGAAGTGCTGCAAGGTTTCGTCCCAAATGCCGAAGGCGCTGGTCAGGGCAAAGGCGCAGAGCCAGCGGCGCGTTCCTTGGAGGTGGGAAGGGAGTGCTTGGAAAACGAGGGTTGCGAGCAGGCCGTAGACGCAGAAGTGGTCGACCTTGTCCCGCCAGCTCAGTTCGATCAGAGGCGCGGGCGAGCCGCTTTTTGCGGAATAGGCGGACAGGAGGGCGCAGGCGACGAGGATGGGAACCCAAGGGCGAAGGCGCGAAAGGGCGCCTTCGTGGGAGCTGGGTTTGTCGCTGGCCTCGTTCATTCAAGGCCTTAATCGGCCGCATGGCGTTCGACTGAAACGCCAGTGAATCGCAAAGCGTAGCGCTTTAGGTGTAGAGTGGGAGGTAGCGCTCCTTGAGGTAGCGGATAAGAGCTTGCGGCGAGAGGGCTTGGCCGGTGGCTTTTTCGCTGAGTTCCATGAGGCGGTAGCGGGCTCCGTGGGCGTGCACGTTGGTTCTTAGCCATTCGAGAAGGCGGGAGAAGTTGCCTTGGGCGAAGTCTTGCTGGAGGTCGGGGAGCTGTTCGTTGGCGCTGTACCAGAGTTGGGCGGCCAGCATGTTGCCGAGACAGTAGCTGGGGAAGTAGCCGAAGGCTCCGGCGGACCAGTGTACGTCTTGCAGGACGCCTTCGGCATCGCTTCGGGGTTCGATGTTGAGGAGTTGCTTGTATTGCTCGTTCCAGTAGGAAGGCAGGTCTTTCACTGCGAGTTCGCCGGAAAAGAGCTTTTTCTCGATTTCGAAGCGGATGATGATGTGCAGGTTGTAGGTGACTTCGTCGGAATCTACACGTATCGGATTCTTTGATACGGAGTTGATGGCGAGGTAGAGGTCGTCGGGTGCTACTCCGTCGAGCTGTTGCGGGAAGGCGGCGCGGAACTTTGGCTCGTAGTGTTCCCAGAAGGCGCGGGAGCGGCAAACTTGGTTTTCCCAGAGGCGGCTTTGCGACTCGTGGGCCCCCATGCCGGCGGCTTTGCCGAGGGCGTTGTGGAGGGAATCGAGGGGAAGGCCTTGCTCGTACATCCCGTGTCCGGTTTCGTGGATGGAGGAGAAGAGGGAATCGAGCGGGTTGTCGACGTCGAAGCGGGTGGTCATGCGGGTGTCGGCCCCATTTCCGCTGCAGAATGGGTGGAGGGAGATGTCTATGCGTCCGCGCTTGTAGTTGAATCCTAAGGACGCGGTTACCTCTTCGAGGAAGCTTTTTTGCTGTTCGACCGGGAAGCCTTTGAAGATGTCGGTGCGGGCTTTAACGGGCGAGTCGATGATTTGCTGCACGATGGGAACCAGCTCGGCCTTCAGTTCGGAGAACAGGCGATCGATGGTTTTCGCGTCCATGCCGGGATCGTGCAAGTCGATTTGCAGGTCGTAGGGCCGGTCGCCCCAGCCAAGGTACTCGGCTCCTTGCTTGGCGAGGTCGAGGTGTTGCTGGAGGTAGGGAGCGTAGCTGGCGAAGTCGTTGTTTTTGCGGGCGGCGGCCCAGGCGTGGTAGGCTTCGGACGAGAGGCGAGCGTGTTTTTCGACGTAGGCTGCGGGGAGCTTGGTGGCGCGATCGTAGTCGATGCGGGCGTCGCGGAGGACGGCGGCTTGCTTGTCTTTGGGGCGCGAGTCGGAGTTTTCGAGGAGGCCGAGGATTTTTCCGATTTCGGGATCGGTCTTGGCTTCGTGGATGACGGCGGCGAGGGTCGCGTTTTGGTTCTGGCGTTGGTCGGCGCTGCCTGGGGGCAGGAAGGTTTGCTCGTCCCAGCCGAGAAGCCCGGCTATGCTTTCGAGGGAGTGAATGCGTTTTTGCTTTTCGGAAAGGGCTTCGAGTGGAGTCATGGGTGGGCGCGGTTCTAGAGTGGGAGAGAGAAAAGGCCGCCGGGTGAGGGCGGCCTGCTTCGTGAAGAGGAGGGTTGCCTTAGAATTTTGGCAGCATGCTTTCGAGGCTGCCTTTGCCGAGGAGCTTGAGGATTTCGTCGGCGACCTTCTTGGCGACGGCGAGCTCTGTCTCGTACTTGCTCTTCAGCTCGTTGAGTTGCTCGACGGAGCTGGGGCTGAACTTGTTGGCGATCGTTTCGAGGCTGCCGAGGCTGGATGCGAGTTCGGGCAGCTTGGCGGAAACGGCTGCAGCGGTGTCTTCGGGGAGCTTATCCTTGATGGAGTTGTACTTTTCCTTGAGGGAGTCGAATTGGCTCTTGAGGGCGGCGTTGCTGGAGGCGAACTGCTCTTTGAGGACCTTGGTTTCGGC
The DNA here is from genome assembly GCF_031127875.1 of Pelagicoccus sp. SDUM812005. Classification (GTDB taxonomy): domain Bacteria; phylum Verrucomicrobiota; class Verrucomicrobiia; order Opitutales; family Opitutaceae; genus Pelagicoccus. The sequence goes on from NZ_JARXIA010000020.1 coordinate 47,899, forward strand.
GGAGAGCTTCGCTTCCATCTCGGCTTTCATTTCCGCTTGGGCAGCCGCTAGTTTCTTGTCTGAGTCGGCCTTGGCCGCGGCGAGCTTGGCGGCTGCGTCGGCTTGGGCGGCGGCGAGCTTGTCGTCGTTCTTCTTCTCGGAAGCGGCGACGGCTTCTTGGGCGGCTTTGTCGGCGGCAGCTTGCACGTCGGCTTCGGTGATTTCTTCCTTTTTCGAGCAACCGCTTAGGGCGGCGCAGCTGAGGAGGGCGAGGGCTAGGAACTTAGTGGTTGTATTCATAATGACAGAGCTTGAAGGGGGAGCAGGGAAATGGGAAGGAGTAAAGCGTTTCGCTTATGCGCCGTTTGCGATGTGCAGGGCGGCGATGCGGGAGGTGGTCCAGGCGGCTTGGAAGTTGAATCCGCCGGTGACGCCGTCGATGTCGAGGACTTCGCCGGCGAAGTAGAGACCGGGGACGATGCGGCTTTGCAGGGTCTTGAAGTCGACTTCCTTGAGCTTGATGCCGCCGCAGGTGACGAATTCCTCTTTGTTCATGCTTTTGCCGTTGGTTTGGAAGCGGGTATTGGAGATGGTTTCCACGAGTTGGTTGAGGGCTTTCTTGGGGAGCTGCGCCCATTGGGTGTCTGGAGAAATGGATACGTATTGGAGGAGGCGTTCCCAGAAGCGGCGCGGGAAGTCGAAGGGGTTGAGGCTAACGAGGGCTTTGCGGGCGTATTGCTTTTTCGAATGCTCGAGCGCTTGGCGGATGGCGTCGGGCTTGGCTCCGCCGAACCAGTTGACGTTGAGCTCGCAATGGTAGTCTAGTTCGCTGAAAACGCGAGCTCCCCAAGCGGATAGCTTGAGGATGCCGGGCCCGCTGAGTCCCCAGTGAGTGAATACGATGGGCCCGCTCTGCTCGAGCTTGGCGGGAGGATAGGATACTTGTACTTGGGGGAGGGAAAGGCCTTGCAAATCGGTGAGGAGGGGGTGGTCGATGTGGAAGGTGAAGAGGGAGGGAGCAAGGTCGGTGATGGTATGGCCGAGGCTAGCGGCTAGCTCGTGTCCGGCGTTCTTTTGGCCGCCGCCGGTGGCGATGACTACGTGGGAGTAGCAGGGGGCGGTCGAGAGCTGGGAGGAGTGCAGTTTAAAATAGGGTGCGTGTGGATCTTCGTGTCGGGTGATCTTGGATACGCCGGTTTTTAGGTGGAGGGTGACGCCTGCGTTTTGGGCTGCTTGGGTGAGGCAATCGACGATGGTTTGGGAATCGTCGGTGGTGGGGAACATGCGTCCGTCGGCTTCGGTTTTTAGGGTGACCCCGCGGGATTGGAACCAGTCGACGGTGTCTTGGGGCTCCCATTGGTGGAAGGCTCCGCGGAGCTCCTTGCCGCCGCGTGGGTAGTAGTTGACGAGTTCTCGGGGATCGAAGCAGTGGTGGGTGACGTTGCAGCGGCCGCCGCCGGAGACGGATACTTTTGTTAGGGTGCGGCGCGAGGCTTCGTAGAGGTGTACGCGGGCGCTGGGGTCGGCTTCGGCTACGTTGATGGCGGCGAAGTAGCCGGCTGCTCCGGCGCCGACGATGGCGACTGACTTGTTCTCGCTGGAATGAGGGGACGACATGAGGGGCAAGGAAACTTGGGTTCTCCTGCGGATACAAGTTTGCTTCTTGAGGAGTTGGTTGGGGCGAGGGTGAACGCGTGGTTTGAGGCGAGCCTTGCTGGTGGCCCAAAAAAATCCTGCATCGCGACGGAGGCGAGGCAGGATTGGAATGGAAGCTGTGTTGTGGATCGCTGCTCTAGAGCAGCGCTTGGGCCTGCTCTTTGGTGAGGCGTGGGCCGAATTTGGAGACGACCGCGGAGGACGCTCGACTGGCGAGGGCTCCGGCTTCGGCGTGGCTGAGTCCATTGGTGATGCCGTAGAGGAAGGCTCCGGCGAAGAGGTCGCCGGCGCCGTTCGTGTCGACGGCTTTGGTGGGCACTGGGGCAATCTTGATCTCGCTTTGGCCGTCCCACACGAGCGCTCCGTCGGGACCGAGGGTGACCACGAATTGCTTCGCGACTGCCTTGAGGGCTTCTACGGCAGCGGGAATCGATTCGGTGCCGGTGTAGGTCATGGCTTCCTCTTCGTTGCAGAAGAGCAGGTCCACTCCGTCGCCGATGACGTCTTTCATGGCGTCGCCGAAGTATTTTACCATGGCGGGATCCGAGAAGGTGAGGGCGGTTTTGACGCCTAGGGATTCGGCTTTGGCCTTGGCGGCCTTCATGGCCTCGACTCCGTTGGGTGAGGTGACGAGGTAGCCTTCGATGTAGAGGTACTCGGAGTCGGCGAGGGCGGCTTCGTCGATTTGCTCGGTGGAGTAGGTCGCGGTGATTCCGAGGAAGGTGTTCATGGTGCGCTCCGCGTCGGGAGTGGTCATGACGAGGCACTTGCCGGTGATGCCTTCTGGGAGGGTATCGGCGGCGAGGTTGGTGTCGGAGCCGTTGGCCTTGAGGTCGGTCAGGTAGAAGCGGCCGAGCTCGTCGTTGGCGACCTTGCAGCTGTAGAAGGTACTGGCTCCGAACTGGGCGGCGCCGATGATGGAATTGGCGGCGGAGCCTCCGCATTGCTTGTCGGCGGCATCGAGGTCGATGGCGGAGACAAGGGCGCTTTGGCGGGCTTCGTCGACGAGAGTCATGACTCCCTTTTCGATTTGGTTTGCTGCGAAGAAGGCGTCGTCGACTTCGGTCACGATGTCGACGAGGGCGTTCCCCATACCGTAGATGTTGTACTTTTTAGCCATCGGGGAGTGGTTGTGGATGCTCCCCGATGGCTTGGCAACGCGATATGTCGTTCGCGGGGAGGCTGTTCGCGCTGGCTAGCAGCAACAGCAGTTCGCGTCTTTGGAGCAGAGCGCGTTGGCGATGGCCTTCTCGATGGCAGGGCAGCCGAGGAGTTGGCCGTTCACCGCGATCGCGGGGAAGCGCGTGACCTTGAGTTGGGCGGCGCGTTCTTTGCCGCCTTGGGTATCGGCCGCATGCACGTGGACGTCGCATTCGCATTGGTTGTCTTGGCAGCAGCTGGAGCTGGCCTCTACGTCGCAGCAGTCGGTTTCGGTGAAGAGTTCTATTTTTGTTTGTTTATCCATGTGTTTTATCGGGTTCGTGTTGGTTGTTGAGAGCGCTTGGCTCGGGGCAAAGCAGTAGCTTGGGCCGCGAGTTGGGCGCGGAAATGGAAAGGCTGGGACTTTCAGTCTTGAAGCGGCTTCAGCCGCAGTCGCAGGGGGCCTGTTTGCCGCTGGCTTGGGCGATGATGTCGCAGTCGCAATCGGCGAGGTCGAGGGCGGCGCAGTTTTGGAAGCGTTGGAGCAGGGCGCGGCGTTCTTCGAGCTCCTTGATTTGGGCCTCGATTTCCTCGAGCTTGAGCTGGGCCTTTTGGCTGAGGTTTTTGCAGGCCCCTGCCTCGCGGTCGTGGATCTCGAGGATCTCGCCGATTTCCCGCAGGGAAAAGCCGAGCTGCTTCGCTTGGTCGATGAAGGCGAGGCGATCGGAGTCGCTGGAACGGTAGCGTCGGTAGTTGGAGCTGTCGCGGTAGTGGTGGCGGATCAGTCCTTTTTCTTCGTAGAAGCGGATGGTTTCGAAGGTCTTGCCGCTGCGCTTGGCGAGTTGTCCGCGGGTGAGTGATTGCTGTTCCATGGAGCGAGTTTAGGGCTTGTACCTTGGCGCAAGGTCAAGGGGCTGCCGGAATTTTTTTCCCAAAGGGGGAAACGGCTGGGGCGTCGGCAAAATTGCTTGGGTGTGGAATTGGTGGTTGATGCGGCGGAGAGGGGTCACCTAGAGTCGCCCCCCATGGCGCAGATACTCGACGAAATCAAAGGACTCTATGGGATTTACCCATCCTGGCTCGTCACTGCATGCCTCGTCGTAGTAGGGCTTGGGCTCGGCTGGGTGGTTTGGAAGTTGGTACGGGTTGGCATGGTGTTGCTGGTGACCGTGGCGCTTCTGGCGATCGTGGTCTTTGCCGGGTGGATGATTTTAGCTCCCTAGCGCGATGTAGTTTGACCTCCTCTTTTATATCTAATTCTCATGGCAGCCAAAGTGGAAAACAGTAAGGCAAAGAAGTATATTTTCGTGACGGGCGGTGTCGTTTCGTCCCTAGGCAAGGGTTTGACGGCGGCGTCACTGGGCGCGCTGCTCGAGGAGCGCGGCTGCACGGTGCGGATCCAGAAGTTCGACCCGTACCTGAACGTGGATCCAGGCACGATGAATCCGTTCCAGCACGGTGAGGTATACGTCCTCGACGACGGGGCGGAAACCGACCTCGACCTAGGGCACTACGAGCGTTTCACCTCGGGCAAACTAAGCCAGTTCAACAACCTTACCTCCGGGCAAATCTACGAGTCGGTCATCCAGAAGGAACGTCGCGGCGAGTACCTCGGAAAGACGGTGCAGGTCATCCCGCACGTGACCAACGAGATCAAGACGCGTATCCGGGCCGCCAGCGAGGACGTCGACATCCTGATCACCGAAATCGGTGGCACCGTGGGCGATATCGAGGGGCTGCCGTTTCTCGAGGCCATGCGTCAATTTGCGTTGGAGGCGGGGCGCGACAACGTGCTTTTCATCCACTGTACGCTGTTGCCGTTCTTGGCGGCGGCCGGAGAGCTCAAGACGAAGCCGACTCAGCAGAGCGTGGCCAAGATGCGCGAAATCGGTATCCAGCCAGACATTTTGGTTTGCCGTACGGAGCACCCGATCGATGGCGAGCTGCGCGAGAAGATGAGCCTTTTCTGCAACGTGCCGGTCAAGGCGGTTATCGAGGAGATCGATGTGGACGACTCGATCTACGAGCTGCCGGTGATGCTCCGCCGCGAGCACCTCGACGATCTGGTGGTAGACTTTCTCAAGCTGGACGCTCCTCAGCCAAAGCAGAGCATTTGGACGGACATCGTGCGTCGCATCAAGTCGCCGTCGAAACGGGTGACCATCGGCGTCGTCGGCAAGTATATCGAGCTGCAGGATGCCTACAAGTCGGTTTACGAATCGATCACCCACGCCGGTATCGCCAACGACTGCGCCGTAACGATCAAGCGTATCGATGCGGAGTCGCTCGAAACGGCGGAAGGTCTTGAGTCGCTCAAGAGCTTGCACGGGATTTTGGTCCCGGGTGGGTTTGGTGACCGTGGCACGGAAGGCAAGATCGCCGCGGTGCGCTACGCTCGCGAAAACAACGTTCCTTACTTCGGCCTTTGCCTTGGCCTGCAGATCGCTGTTATCGAGTACGCTCGCAACGTGCTGGGTCTCAAGGACGCGAACAGCTTGGAGTTTGACGAGAAGACCGAGCATCCGGTCATCACTTTGATGGAAGAGCAGAAGCAGGTCGTCGACAAGGGCGGCTCCATGCGACTCGGCTCCTACGAGTGCAAGGTGAAGAAGGGGACGCATGCTTTCGCTGCTTACGGGCAGGAGATCATTCGCGAACGCCATCGCCACCGCTACGAGGTAAACAACGCCTTCGTGGAGGATCTGGAGAAGGCGGGACTCGTCGTCAGCGGCGTTAATCCCAAGCGCAATCTCGTCGAAATGGTTGAGTTGAAGGAACATCCATGGTTCCTCGCGGTTCAATCCCATCCTGAATTCCTTTCCAAGCCGAACAAAGCCCATCCACTTTTCCAAGCGTTTGTGGAAGCGGCGATCAATCGGGACGAAAACCGTTAGCCAGAACCACGTTCAAAACCGTATTCAAGCAACCCCACTGCCAAAGCCATGAGCTTTCAAATCGACGTGCCAATCCCTTCCATGGGGGCTACTGTCAACGAAATGACCTTGATCGATCTCGAAGTCGAAGCAGGGCAGGAAATCGCAAAAGGCGAAAAGTTAGCGGAATTGGAGAGCGACAAGTCGGTCTTCGACTTCGAATCTCCCTGTGATGGCGTGATCAAGCAGATCCACTGCCGGGCGGGGGATATTCTCGAGGTGGGGGCTCCCTTTGTCCGTATTGAAACGGAGGATACGTCTGTTTCCCACTTGACGGTCGAGGCCGATGCGGCTCCGCAGGGCGCGGCTGTCGAGAAGCCGGTCGCTGAAGCGGCGGCTCCCGTCGCGGTCATGGCGGAGGTGGCGAGCTCTCCCGCTTCGGCTCCCGCTGCTACGCCAGCTGTGGCGAGTTCTGTGGCCAAGGCGAATGGGATTCGCTGGACGCCGCGAGCCAAGAAGCTGGCGAGCGAGCGCGGTCTCGATCCGGACAGCATCACCGACATCGTAGGCACGGGTCCAGGCGGACGCGTGACGGGCGACGACTTGGAGGCATACGTTCCGGCTGGGGCAGCGGCTCCACAGGCTGCGGCTGCGAGCTCAGCGGTGGATGGATCGCTGCAGACGGCGTGCGTTGCGGGCATCGGGTACGCGGTCCCGAAGAACATGCGTTCCAACGCCGATATCCTAAAGCAGTTTCCCGGCAAGACCGAGGAGGAGATCGTCAAGGTCACGGGCATCCAGCAGCGTTACGTCATTTCCGAAGGCGAGTCGGCGACCAGTTTGGCGAGCAAGGCCACGCGTCACGCTCTCAAGATGGCCGGGCTGGAGGTGTCGGATATCGACGCGGTTGTGGTGGCGACCTTGCTGCCGGACCATCCAGTACCGGGCGCGGCTAGCATTTTGGCCAAGGAGTTGGGAGTTGAGCATGCCCTGGCGTTCGACTTGAACGCGGCTTGTTCGGGCTGGCTCTACGCGCTCGAGGTAGGACGCAGCTTGATCTACGGCGGTACGGCTAAGAACATCTTGGTCGTGACGGCGGAAATCCTGTCGCGAATCACCAACCCCAAGGATCACGAAACCGCATTCTTGTTTGGCGACGGAGCCGGAGCGGCGATCCTGACTCCCGGAGAGGGAGGGCATCGCTTGCACCGTTTGGAGTTGAGCGGCGACGCTCGTTTCACGGACGCGATTTCCCGTACGGGCGGTGGCGCCTTGAAGCCGATGCCGTCACCGGGCGAAGACTTGGATTCCTTCTACCTGAAGATGGATGGCGGGGTGGTTTTCAAGCGGGCCGTGCTGGCGTTTTCGAACATTATCGAGAGCGCTTTAAAGCGTCACGGGTTGAAGCCGGAAGACGTCTCTTGGATCGTGCCGCACCAGGCCAATGCCCGGATTTTGCGGGCGGTGAGCAAGCGAGTGGGCATTCCCTACGAGAAGTTCGTGGTTACGATCAACAAGTACGGCAATACCTCGGCTGCCTCCGTTTCCATGGCTCTTGGATGGGCCGCGGAAGAGGAAATCTTCGAGGAGGGCGACAAGATTATCTTTTGCTCGGTCGGCGCGGGATTCACCTTCGCTGGCGGCTTGATGACCTGGTAGCTCACCTCGCGGCGGACCGGGATTCGCTCCCGGAAACTTTGAAACAAAAAGAGACTAGCTCGCGAGCTGGTCTCTTTGTTTTTGGGAATTTGCGGAAAAGCTAGCTCTTAAAACGTCGCCGGAAGGTGGCGATCGCTAGGAGTCCGAATGCGCTAAGTGCGAGGCTTGATCCTGCGTCGGGAACAGCCGCTGTATAGCCGTGGAGTCGGAATGCCATTCTCTTGAGGTTTATCTCAGGTCCGGTGATTACGGAGTTTTGTACGACGCCCATCACGTTGGGGCCGGGGGCACTGTCCAGACCGTAGAGTCCGAGGTTCGTAGATTCTCCGCTCATGCCGATGAAGAAAAAGGTGTCTGCTGATACCGAGATGGGAGAGGAGAAATCTGTCCGAGCGACGACCAAATGGTTTCGAGAATCTCCGGAAACGGTAGTGGGCGTAACCGAAGTTAGGCTCTCTGAGAAGGAGTGGGTGAGGCTGAAGGTATCGGAGAAAAGCAGTATCTTTACGAGCTGGTTGACGGATGCGAAATCGCTGGATGTGAAAATTTCCATGCCGGTAATCACGACATCCTCAGTAAATTCTACGGGAGCGACAAAGCTCGTGCCGGTATAGGAATTCTGGAGAATCGATCCATCGCCGCTAGGGTAGAGATCAAGCCCAGTTGAACTGGGGCTTGAGTCGTAGATAATAGCGGCCTGCGTTAGGGCTGTTAGTGCGCAAGCAATTGCAGCGATAAGTAATCTCTTGGGAAAGAGCGTCATTTCTTTAGTTTGGGTTGGTTGGTTTCACGGTTTGCTGCCTCGCAGTGAGCTGCAGCAAAAGTTCCCGAACCAGCCAGCTGTTCGGGCGCCACATCTTTCGGTCATTGCGCAAGCTCTTGTGGGGGAAGCTCATGCAAAATGGTCAGGGAATCCTTCATTGCGTGAATGTGTAAGGAAATCCAGACGGCCTTACAGGCCGGGCGTGGCGCTGTAAGTTTATGCCTAACAGCTTGATACGTGTGAATGCGTAGTTCGGGCTTACTTATTGCCGCTGCTGGCGAGCGCTTTGCAAAGCTTGAGCAGGAACATGTAACCGCTGACTCCGAGCAGGAGGAGGCCGAGGACGATCAGACCGAGGTCGGCGCTGATGGCAAGCTGAGCGGTAGACGCATTCGAGGCAGGCGTCTCTTGTGTTGGGACAAGGGGCGTGCCGGTTTGCGAGTGGGTCGTTTTTGCTTGGTTCATTTCGGTCCGTGTTTGGCTGTTCAAGAGGCGGCTTTTTCAGGCGCCAAGCAGCTTGCCAAGCAGGAGCGAGTTGAGTGCCAAGTTTAGAAGAACGGGGTTAAGTTGTTGGAGCCGAGCAGGAAAGACGGAATTAAGTAATACATCTTGGCTACGAGTTCTGTCTGTTTTTTTTACACTTTGACTTAATTCTTAACACTAGAGGTTATTCAGGGAAAGGATTAGGGCGGCTTGTCTCGAAAACTGATGTTCAGCTTCCAGAGAGCTCGTAGTGGATGACGCTCAAAGCGTGGATGGCTGCGGTTTCGCTGCGCATGACGTGCGGTCCGAGCCATAGGGAGCGGAATCCTTTGTCGGCCGCGAGCTGGTATTCTTCTGGGGTAAAGTCGCCTTCGGGGCCGATCAGGCAGATGACGGACTGGGGAAGCTGATCGGGGTTTTCCGTTCGAAGGTCCGCAAGGTGTCGTTTGAGGGATTTTGCCGCAGGCTCGAGGCTTGCGATCAGCATGAGGTCGAACGTTTGGCTTAATTCCAGCAGGCGGGAGAAGTCTGACACCGGTTCGATCTCCACGAGGAAGGGATTGCCGCTTTGCTTGGCTCCTTCCAGTGCGGCGGCGGTCCATTTCGCGTTTTTTGCGTTTTGCTTTTTGGCGTCGACCTTGGCTTCGCACCGCTGCGAGGCGACGGGGAAGATCCGCTGAGCTCCGATCTCGGAAGCCTTGCGGATAATGCTTTCCATAAGCTTCCCTTTGGGCAGGGCTTGGGCGAGGGCGATGTTCTGTGCGGGCGGCTGGGCTTGCTTGATTTCCAGGATCTCGAGAACGGCCTTTCGCTTGTTCGCTTCGAGCAGGCGGGCTTGGGATTCGCAGCCGATTCCGTTGAAGAGCGAGACGAGGTCGCCGACGCGAGCCCGATTGGCTGCGACGAGGTGGTTGGATTCCTCGGGGCTGAGCGTCACCTGTTCACCCACCTGAGAGGGCGGATGCTCGTAGTAGCTGCGAAAGTCTGGCATGGCTGATAGCTAAGGAATAGGGGCAGCAAACTGACAAACAGAAAAGGCGCCGCTTTCGCGACGCCTTTCCTAACTTATCAAACTACAAACCAGATTCTAAAAAATGATTAACTACCTACAAAAAGGATAGGCGCGTTCGTCCGCGTTTCGTTCAAAAGTTTTGGGAGAAAAATCAAAAAATGTTTTCGGCGGCTTTCGAAGCTATCTGGAAAACGAAAAGAGGCACCGCTTAGCGGTGCCTCTTTCGACTTATCAAACTACAAACTAGATACAAAATTGAACAAACCCTTAATATGTCCTGCAAAGATAGACGTAGCCCCACCGCAAACGTTCAAAGATTCTGATAAGAAAATGGATTTCTTTTGGATTGTTTCGTAAGGTGTTTTTGTAGAGCGGTTTGTGCTTTTTAAACCTATTCTGTCGGAAGGGGAGAGGCCGCATTTTTCTGAAGTATTTGAGATGTTGTTCGCTTCCGTTTGAATTTGGCTTGCATCGGATCCAGCTCGTGGCAAAACACCGAATCTTTCCTACGGGTCGATTCGATCCGAGGGAGACTTCTTAAAGGATGCCCAGGTGGCGGAATTGGTAGACGCGGCGGATTCAAAATCCGCTTTCTCCGGAAGTGTGGGTTCGAGTCCCACCCTGGGTACCATCCTTGGGAAGTGAGGGGGGGATTGCGAAAGGCGCGATCCGCCGATCGATCGTTCCGGTGGGACGAGAAGCCATCGGGTTCGACGGAGCGCAGCGGAGATGGGCAAACCGCAGGTTTGGGGCGCAGCCCTGAGCGAAGCGAATCAATCCCACCCTGGGTACCATCCTTGGGGAGTGAACGTGGGGGATTGCGAAAGGCGCGATCCGCCGATCGATCGTTCCGGTGGGACGAGAAGCCATCGGGTTCGACGGAGCGGGTAAGCCGGCTTTGGCCAAGGCCCTCTTCAACTTGACCTAATCAAGGCCTCGGGGCGGCTGTCGCAGCAAATGCTTCCCTTTCGGGCGGGAAGTGCTCAAGCTTGTTTGCTTTTAAATTAAAGCTTAGTGCTCAGACTATGGTAAGCGCCGCAGACAACAGAAACTATTCGGAAGCTCAAATCGCGCAGGAGGCGGAACGCCTGCTCGCAAAGCTTATGCACGTGGAGTGCGAGGCCAGCCGTTCTTGGAACTTGGAAGCTTGTCGCGAAATCGCGCCGCTGACGCTTGAGATCAACGAGCTCAAGAAGGAGAAGGGCGCGGTTATCTTGGCGCACTCCTATGTGGAACCGGAGATCATCTATGGAGTAGCCGATTTTGCCGGCGATTCTTACATGCTGAGCCTGAAGGCCAAGGAGTCGGGGGCCAAGAGCATCGTTTTTTCGGGGGTGGTCTTCATGGCGGAGACTGCGAAGATCCTTTCGCCGCACTCGCAGGTCGTCGTGCCGGATCGCGCTTCGGGTTGTTCCTTGGCAGATTCGCTGACTGGAGAGCAGTTGCGCGAGCTCAAGAAGCTTTATCCCGAGGCGGCTGTGGTGTGCTACATCAATAGCACAGCCGAGGTGAAGGCGGAGTGCGACGTTTGCGTAACGTCCAGCAACGTTTACAAGATCGTGGCTTCGTTGCCGCAGAAGCAGATCCTCTTCGTTCCGGACCGCTTGATGGCGGAGAACATTCGGGTGGAGATGAAAAAGCTGGGGATCGATAAGGAAATCGTTTCTTCGGACGGGACGTGCATTGTGCATGACCATTTCGATCCGGAGACCATTGCGGAAGCGCGGGCGAAGTTTCCCGGACTCAAGGTGGTTTCCCACCCGGAGTGTACGCTCAACATAACGGAGAAGAGCGACTACGTGGGCAGCACGGGCGGCATGATGCAGTACGTGAAGGCCACGGAGGCCCCGTATTTCATGATGTTGACCGAGTGCGGCTTGGTGGAGCGGATCGAGGTCGAGGCCCCGGAGAAGCGTTTCATTTCCGGCTGCAAGCTCTGCCCGTACATGAAGATGAATTCGCTTGAGAAGATCCGCGACGTCTTGGTGGCACCGCGAAAGGAACAGATTATCGAGTTGGAGGAAGGCCTTCGCCAAAAGGCCCTGCATTCCATCGATCGGATGTTCGAAATCGCGGAAGGCGCCCCGCACCAGCCTGGCAAGGGCTGTTAGGGCGCGAGATGCCAACCAACTGATTTCGAGTGGAAACGATTCGTACAGACTGCCTAGTCATCGGGGCTGGGCTCGCCGGTAGCGCCTACGCTCACCATGCTTGTAGCCAGGGCCTATCGGTCACCATGATTTGCGCTGACCAGCTCTCGACGGGGGCCAACAGCAAGTGGGCTCAGGGCGGTATCATCTACGATACCTCCTACCATCCGGACCAGTTGGAGAAGGACATCATGGTGGCGTCGGCCAACACGGCCAATCCGGAGGCGGTGCGTTGCCTGGTCCGCGAAGGCCAGGCGGCGGTGCAGGACCTTTTGCTCGATCGCTTGGATATTCCTTTCGACCGGAGCGAGTCGGGAGACTTGCAGTTCACTCGGGAAGGCGGGCATAGCGACAAGCGAATCATCTACGCCAAGGACGTCACGGGACGGGCGATCCTCAACAATTTCCACGACTACGTGCGCGGTATCCAGAATCTCACTATCCTGGAGAACCATGTGGCGATCGACTTGCTGACCTTGTCGCACAACTCGGTTCATTCGATCGACAAGTACAAGCCGATCACCTGTATCGGCGTGTATGCTTTCGACACATTGAGCGGAGAGGTGAAGGCCATCATCGCGAAGAAGACCATCTTGGCAACCGGCGGTCTAGGGCAGGTTTTCAAGAACACCACCAACCAGCCCGGTGTGGTCGGACACGGAGTGGCCATGGCGAGTCGCGTGGGCGCTCGTATTATCGATCTTGAGTATATCCAGTTTCATCCGACGGTTTTCCTAAAGAAGAACTGCCAGCTCTTTCTCGTATCGGAAGCGGTTCGCGGAGAGGGGGGAGTGCTCGTCAACGGCGATGGCCATGCCTTCATGGACGCCCAGCATCCGATGAAGTCGCTGGCGCCGCGCGATATCGTGGCCCGGGCGATCCATCGCGAGTTGATCGCGAGCGGGGAAAACTGCGTCTACATCGACCTTTCGAGCATGAAGCCGGAGTTTATCCGCGATCGGTTTCCCTCGATCTACGAGCGAGCCTTGGCCTGCGGGGTGGACATCAGCCGCGAACCGATACCGGTGGCGCCGGCGGCTCACTATACGTGCGGCGGCGTTTATACGGATTTGAACGGTCGTTCCTCGGTGCGGAATCTCAATGCGATTGGCGAGACGGCCTGCACGGGCTTGCACGGGGCCAATCGATTGGCCAGCACCTCGCTGTTGGAATGTTTGGTTTCCGCCAAGCTGACGGCTAAGGCGGATCTCGAGGACTTGAAGCGCGACGACTTCCATCTGCCGGAGGTCAAGGAATGGGTGAGCCCCGAGCGGGCGGCCGACGAGGTTTTGATCCAGCAGGACATGCGTTTGATCAAGAGCACGATGTGGAACTACGTGGGCTTGATTCGCTCGCCGCGTCGACTGCAGCGGGCCCGCCGTATCCTTGGACAGTTGGACGAGGAGATCAGCAGCTTCTATGCGGGGGCGCGCTTGACGCGGTCCTTGGTGGAGCTGCGCAATGCGGTGAAGGCGGCTCTGTTGGTGGTGCACGCCGCGAGCCTCAATCCAGAGAGCAAGGGCAGCCACTATATCGCGGCCGAGGAAGAGGAGATCGACGTTCCGCTCGAATCTTTCGACGAGGGGAAATAGTACGGCGCGGGCCACTCCTTTGCAGTCCCTTCGCGAGCGTTTTCGTTTGGGGAGGCCAAACGGGTTCAGCATTTGATTTTTATGGCTACACTTAACGCAAACGACATCATCGAGCAGCTCAATTGGCGCTATGCGACCAAGGAATTCGATTCCTCGAAGACGATTCCTGCAGAGACGATCGCGGCGCTGGAGGAGGCTCTGGTTCTTACTCCGTCTTCCTTCGGCCTGCAGCCGTGGAAGTTTTACATCGTGGAGGATGCCGCCGTGAAGGAGCAGTTGCCTGCGGTTTCCTGGAACCAGCAGCAGCCCAAGGATTGCTCGCATCTGGTTGTGCTCGCCGCGAGGAAGGGGTACAAGCGGGAGGACGTAGGCGCTTTCGTGGCGCGTATGGCGGAGGTACGCGGGGTGAGCGAGGAGAGTCTCGCTGGCTATGAGGGCTTCGCGGGTGGCTTCGTCGACCAAGCGAACGAGCAGGGATGGATCGATGCCTGGGCCCAAAAGCAGGTTTACATCGCCCTCGGGCAATTGATGTTTGCCGCGGCAGCCTTGGGAGTGGACGCCTGCCCGATGGAAGGGATCGATCCCGCTGCCTATGACAGGATTTTGGGATTGGAAGACTCCGGTTACTCTACGGTCGTTGCTTGTCCGCTTGGCTATCGCGCCGCGGGCGACAAGTACGCTACGACGGCGAAGGTTCGCTTCGAGAAGTCGGACTTGATCCAGAGAATTTAGCCGTAGGAAAGCCGGTTGAATAGAGCCGGCTTTCGCTCATTGAAGGCTTCAACGCTTATGGTTTCGGAATGCGAGCAGGACTCCGATCCCCAATCCGAGCAATGCGAGCGACGCGCCGGTCTCTGGCACTGTGGTGGGAGGATCTTCGTTAATGCCGACATTGACTCGATAAGCTCCGTCGTTGTCGTCGTAAGCCCCCGGAGGGCCTCCAAATCCGAAACCATCGGGAATTGCTAGAAATAGTCGAGTCGCTCCTGTGGGGGCGATAAAGGTCTGGAATTCACCTCCGCTGGTGATGCCATCGCCGATATAGAACACTTGCTTGAGAAGTGGGCTCAAGGAGAGAAAGTCGATTCCCATCCCGCTAGGGCTGAAGTCCAAGGTTGCCGGAGGGCCGCTGGCAGGAACTGAGTCGTCGAGGAAAACTCCGGCTAGGGGGCCTTGAGGGCCTTTGTATCCGCTCAGGCCGCCCAAAGGGCTTAAGTCGCTGCCGGCCGCTCCATTTCCGCTCGGTCCGAAGTAGGGAGGACCGAATCCGTTGAAAAAGTTGATTCCGCCGGATGCGGGGTCAGCAACCTTTATGACGTCGCCACCGCTAACTGGAACGTAGGGAGGAATCGACTCTTTTGCTTCTTCGGGCGTGACTCCGGAATGTCGAACGAGGTGGTCGGCGGGTCCCGTCCAAGGATCACTCGGGTCAGGAATTGTTAAGTCTGTGCGGCCAGCTAGATAAATGGCGTCCGGGCCGTCTACGGTAACGGTGAAGACGATGGCATGCGCGGCGTAGGTGCCGACTAGCGACAGGAATCCGCAGACGAGGATTCTGGCGAATCTTTGAGTTTTTTGCATGGTACGATGTATTGAGGGTTGAACGCTCCCAATCGGGACGAGCTCTTAATTTACGCCTTTTTAACGAGCGGTAAAGGTAGGAGGTCCGATTCTGTTGACTCGCGCCGAGCGATCGGTGTGATGTCGGCTCACTTTTACCATCATGATCCGCATCAACGAAAACTACCTGAAGCTCAAGGCTTCCTACCTTTTCTCCGACATCGCCAAGCGCGTGTCCGCTTACCAGGAAGCGAATCCTGAGAAACCGATCATCCGCCTTGGTATCGGCGACGTGACCGAGCCGCTCCCCCAGGCCTGCCAAAAGGCTTTTCATGCGGCGATCGAAGACCAGGGCACCCGTGAAGCGTTTCATGGCTACGGTCCG
Organism: Pelagicoccus sp. SDUM812005; assembly: GCF_031127875.1. Taxonomy (GTDB): domain Bacteria; phylum Verrucomicrobiota; class Verrucomicrobiia; order Opitutales; family Opitutaceae; genus Pelagicoccus. The sequence goes on from NZ_JARXIA010000020.1 coordinate 63,151, forward strand.
GAGCAGGGCTATGCGTTCCTGCGCGAGGCGATTGCGAAAAACGATTTCCAGTCCCGCGGTGCTGAGGTGGATGCCAGTGAAATTTTCGTGAGCGACGGTGCTAAATGCGATAGCGGCAACATTCAGGAAATCTTTGGGGACGACATCAAGATTGCCGTTCCGGATCCGGTTTACCCTGTTTACGTGGATACCAACGTGATGGCTGGCCGTACCGGCAACAACGTGGACGGTCGCTACGAAGGCTTTGTCTATCTCGATTCGACTCCAGAAAATGGATACGTCCCCGAGATCCCGAGCGAGAAGGTGGACTTGATCTATCTCTGCTTCCCGAACAACCCGACCGGCGCGACCGCGACCAAGGAGCAGTTGAAGGCTTGGGTCGACTACGCGAAGGACTGCGGAGCGATCATCTTGTTCGACGCGGCTTACGTAGCGTTTATCCGCGACGAATCCTTGCCGCAGAGCATTTACGAAATCGAAGGCGCTCGCGATGTTGCTATCGAGTTCCGCAGCTTCTCGAAGAACGCGGGCTTCACGGGCACGCGTTGCGCCTACACGGTGGTGCCGAAGTCGCTCAAGGCGCAGGACGCGTCTGGCAAGGAGCACAGCGTGCACGCCCTTTGGAATCGTCGCCACTGCACGAAGTTCAACGGCGTTTCTTACCCAGTGCAGAAGGCTGCGGAAGCGGTTTACTCGGCGGAAGGCGCGGCGGAAGTAAAGGCGCTGACGGATTTCTATCTCGAGAACGCAAAGCTTGTGAAGGCGGCCATGCAGGATCTTGGCTTCGATTGTATCGGTGGCGAGGATTCGCCTTACATCTGGATCAATGCCAAGCGCCCGAGCTGGGACTTCTTCGATCTGCTGCTAAACGAAGCCGGTGTGGTTTGCACGCCGGGAGCTGGTTTCGGAACTTGCGGCGAAGGCCACATCCGTATCAGCGCCTTCAACTCTCGCGAGAAGATCGTGGAGGCGATGGCTCGCATCAAGAAGGCCCTGGCTTAAGCCGCCTTCCAGAAGCATCTCATTTCGGTCCGTCCCTGCTGCAGGGGCGGACCTTTTTTTGTTTTTCCACAGTCCTTTTTGCGGGGAGTGGCGGCTCGCGGGGCGGATGGCGGAGGGTTGCGCAAGTTTTATATAACGTTGTGTTTTGTTTGCGCAGGTGTGGGGGCGGCTTGGGGCGGGCGTTTGAGTGTGCGTGTGCGAGTGCGCGTGTGTGGGGGGAGCTTAGGGGGCGGGATCGTCGATGATTTGTTGGTAGATCGCGGGGTTGTATTGTTTGAGTATTTGGGAGGAGCGGACGGAGTGGTAGAATGCTTTTCGCATCTCGGGGTCGGTTATTTGTTGGTCGAGCTCGATCAATCTTTGCGGCTCGATCTCGGCGTAGCTGTGCACGATGGCAGGGATGCCGATTTCGGCGACTTTTCCTCCGAGCTTAAGGAGATAGCGGGTGGCTGCGTCTGGATCGGACTGGGCCCATCGGTTGGCTGCCAGGTGAGCGGCTCCCTCGAAGGCTGGATTTTCGAGAGAGAGCTCGATCGCTCCGAGCGGGTCGGTGGCGGCGTAGTTGGCGAAGGCTTGGCGGGCGAGGCGGTTTCTGTCGAATTCCTGGGACGAGTTGGCGAAGTAGAGCAGGGCGGTCTTGGAGGATGCGAATTGCTGGAGATGCTGGTAGATTGCTCTGTCGAATATTTCGGCGGTCTGGGGATCCCGATTTTGCTGGGCGAAATCTTGGGCGGCTTGGGGGTTGTCGTTCACCCAGAGTTGGGCGAGCGATTGGAAGGCGTTGGCTTGGTCTTGGGGGGCGCTTTGTTTCTTTGCCCAGTCCAAGGCGGCGTCTAGGTCTCTTTGTCCCCAGTGTCGGGAGAGCTGCCCGATGGCGATTTGCCGAGTGGGGCCGGGCGGAAGCTTGTCGATTAGGGCCAGCGCTTTTTGGGGCGCATGTTCGAAGTGTTGGATAATGAGGCCAGCTTGCGGGATTGGGGCTTCTTCGGCAGTGAGGTTGGCCGCGATCCAGTCTTGGGAGGCTTGATAGTCTCGTTGGCCGAGCGATTGGAGGGCTCTGGCGATCTTGTCCCTTTTCCAGTGCGAGTCTTCGAGTTGGGAAAGCAGGGGAAGAAATTCGGGACGAGCGGAATGGCTGGTTTGGAGGAAGCGTGTAATGAGTTCCTTGGAGCCCGGGTCCTTGGCCCAAGTGGTCGCGGCGCTGGGATCGGCGGCAAGCGCTTTGGAGAGGAGGATCTCGATTTGGCTGATGGAGTTGCGGTCGTTGACGGTATAGAGCTCGCGGAGCAGCCAAATGGATTCGTGCGGATGGGCTTCGCCGTAGTCCGACACGACCCTTCCTAGGAACCTTTCTTTTGTATCGGAGTTTTCGATACTGAGGGCGAGCTCGAGCGCGGTGTCTGGGTCGGACTTGACGAGCTTGTTGAAGAGATGGAGCGCGCTGTTGGTGTCTTTCTCGAGCAGAGTGAGGATATTGCTTACGCTGGGAGCGGGCTGTTCCGGCTGCGTGTGCGGCGGCGGCTTTGCTACGATTTCTATGCCGAGACGGTTCGCCCCTGCTTCGGCGAAGGCGATGGCTTCCAGGTTTGCTTGGCTATGGGGTAGCTTGCTGGCGATGTGGTAGAGGGCGCGGAACTCGGCGGCTAGGTTTTCTCCCTTCGCTTCGAGTTCGGCGAGGAGGTCGAGGGTGTGGCGGAGGTCGCTCTGGACGAGTTTTTGGATGATGACGTCGGCGCTGTAGTAGGAGCTGCGGGGGTAGCTTTCCTTGAAGTGGTGGTGGAAGCGAAGCAGTCCTTCGGGGTCGTCCATTCTCCAGCGGAGAATGAGGACTTCCCTGGCTTCTCCGATGGTTTCGCTCTTGGAGTCGCTAAGAGCGAGCGCAACTTCGCGGAATGCGGCGGGGGGCGTTTTGGCGATGGCGTCGTAGAGGGGAAATTGCTGGGGGAGCGCGTCGGAGGATTCCATCCATTGCCTGATTCGCTCGATGCATTGGGCGGCGCTAAGGGATTCGTCGTGTGGGGCGGGCGTGTTTGGGGCTTTGGGAGTTGAGGGGGCGGCGAGCGGCGCGGAAGGTTCCGGGACCTTGTCTTTTTTGTTATCCGTTTCGGGTAACGGTTTTATGGATACGCCAATCGCATACCCGCTTGCGATTGCGAGGAGGGCGAAGAGTCCGGTCTTTAGCTTGCTGCGGTTCACCATTGCCAAGGTTGGGCGGATTCGATGCGGAGCTTTGTGTTGTTTCGCAGAGTTTCGTCGCTGATGAGCGAAATGATTTCCGCGGCCGCTTGGAGATCGTTGCGGCTGTATCGCAAACTTACGCCGATTCGCGAGAGGAAGGCGTCGCGCGCGTTGCTGGCCGGGATTTCCTTGATGAAACCAATGGCTTTCTCGTAGTCGTACTGGACCCACGTTTCCAAAACGGGATGGAGGCCGGCTTGGGAGTGGGTTTCGTTCTCGAGGCTGCTGAAGTAGATTGCGGCTTCTTCGGGATCTTTGTTAGCCCAGTGGTAGGCGATTTGTTGTAGGCCGTTGGTCGTAGTGGGGTGGTCGGGGAAGGTTGAGTAGAGCAGCTCGAGGGCGAGCGTGGGGTTGGTTTGGGCGAGGGATGCGGCGGATTGGGAAATGATGGGCGCGGCCTCGTCTATGTTCTGCAATTTGGAGGCGTACTCGATGGCGCGTAGTGGGTCCGTCTGTACGTAGTGGTGGGCGATTCCGCTTTGGAGGGATTGTTTGAGCGGGCTTTCTCCGATTTGGTCCACGAAGTCGAGAAGGGTAGCGAGGTCTTGTCGGGCCCAATTGCGAGCGGTTTGTTTTTGGATTTCCCGGAAATTGTGTTGGTCGGGCTGGGACTGGGTCCAAGCGATAAAGTCCATGGGGGCGGTTCTGCCCCAAGTGTGGGATAGGGTGTTGATGGCTTGGGAACGGCTCTGCTGGTTGGAGGTGGCTTGCAGGAGCTGCAGGGCGGCTTCGCTGCCGTCGTTTTGGAAGGCTTGGCCAATGAGCTGGGGGATGAGCTTGTCTGTGACGTGAGGCGGCAAAATCTCGCTGGCGAGCTCGAAGGAACTTGCCCAATCGGTTCTCGCGTACTGCAAGAGGGCGCTTTGGAGGAAGTTCTGCTTTTGGGGCGAATTGGGTAGGGACTTGAAAAAGTCGGATTGCAGGAGGGCGAGGGGGCTGCTGGTACGGCTCGCAAGCTGGGGGTAGACGAAGTTTCGCTCTTCGGGGGTGAGTCCTTGGTGCAGGATGTCGAGGGCGGTGGGGTAGTCGCTCTCTTCGATGTTGCGAAAGAGTTTGCTGAGGATGTTGCGGCGTCGTTCGGCTGAGGGCACGGTCTCCGGCGTGACGAGCTGGAGAAGGGATTTCAGGTCTTCGATGGGGTTGGCCCAGCGGGTGTTGGAGAGCTCGTCGAGGAGGCGTTGGCTGGTGACGGGGTCGTCGATTTTCAACGCTTCCTTTATGCCTGAAAGGGGGTCGGTCGAATAGGCGGCGCGAAAGGATTGGATAAAGGCTTCTCGGTCTTGCTCCCACTCCTTGCTGGCGATGGCGTCTTGGAGGCTTTCGCGGGCGAGGGAAGGGGAGTCGGGGGCTGTGTTGGGAGATGCTTGGTTCAGGTGGGCGTCGGCTTGTTTCGCTATTTCGGGGATTCCGGAACGGTAGATGCCGGAGAGGGCGATGTTGCGGGCCGGTTGCGTGAGCTTGATTGCGGACTCCAGAGCTGCTTGGGGGCGACCTTGGGCCCAGTAGCTGTATAGGGCATCGATGCGGAGGGGGGACTTGCTGCGGAATTTGGAATCCGAGAGCAGTCGCGCGAGTCGGTCGGGGTCGCGGAAAGCGAGGTCGAGTCCGAATATTAAGCCGAGGATGTTGGCGTCGAATCCTTTGAGGTCGGTGGTGTGGCGCAGGAGCGTCTCGATGGAAGCGGGCGGGAGCTCTTGGGTGAGAAGGAGCGCATGGTAGTGGATGCGAAAGCTGTCGCCGCTTTCGAAGGTCGTCCGGATTTGTGCGAGCGGCGCTTGCAGAAGCTTGGGATCCTGGGCGAGCGGGGCGGCTGTGTCTGCTTCCTCGCTGGGGCGTTGGGGATGCGGAGCCGCGGGCGCCTCGAGTTTTTGCGTGTTGCTGGGAGCAAAGTAGGCAAGGCAAAGCGATCCGAGGCAAAGGAGCGCGAGGGCGGACAGGTGGAGATGGTTTCGCGGTGGATTGCTTTTCTCTCCCATGGGGTAACAGGCTGGGAGTATAGTTAAGGAGGAACTGGGGAAAGTTCCAGCGTGCTGGCTGATTCGCTAGCTGGTGGCGGCCGAGAGGCCGATGGCGGCGAGGCCTTCGGGAGTGATGATCCGGCCTTGGGCGGTGCGTTGCACGAGCCCGCTTTGGATGAGGTAGGGTTCGTGGACTTCTTCGAGGGTGTGGCTTTCTTCGCCGACGGCGACGGCGAGGGTGGCGAGGCCGACCGGGCGGCCGTTGTAGGTGGTGGCCATGACGCGGAGGATGCGCTTGTCCATCTCGTCCAGGCCGCGGGCGTCGATCTCCAGGAGCTCGAGGGCGGCTTTGGCGCTGGCTTTGGTGATGGTGCCGTTGCCTTTTTCCTCGGCGTAGTCGCGTACGAAGTTGACGAGGTTGTTGGCGATGCGGGGGGTGCCGCGGGCGCGGCGGGCGATCTCGAGGCCGCCGTCCTTTTCGAGGGGAACGTTGAGGAGGTGGCAGGTGCGGGTGACGATTTTGAGCAGGTCTTCGGGACCGTAGTAATCGAGCCGGGTTTGCAGAGTGAAGCGGGAGCGGAGCGGGGCGGTGAGCAGTCCGTTGCGGGTGGTGGCTCCGACGAGGGTGAAGCGTGGGATGTTGAGGCGCACGGAGCGGGCGTTGGGCCCTTGGTCGATCATGATGTCGATGCAGTAGTCCTCCATGGCGGAGTAGAGGTACTCTTCCACGGTCTTGGGGATGCGGTGGATTTCGTCGATGAAGAGAATGTCGCCTTCCTCGAGGTTGGTGAGCATGCCGGCTAGGTCGCCGGCCTTTTCCACGACGGGGCCGGAAGTGATGCGGACGTTGCGCCCCATTTCGGCTCCGAGGATGAAGGAGAGGGAGGTTTTGCCGAGGCCCGGAGGGCCGGATAGGAGGATGTGGTTGAGGGCTTCGCCGCGCTTCTTGGCGGCGCCGGCCATGATCTTGAGCCGTTCGACGGTTTTCTTTTGGCCCACGAACTGGTCGAAGGAGGGGGGGCGAAGCAGTGATTCGGTTTGGGTGTTCAACTGGTTGGAGAGGGCGCTGGCGAAGTAGTCGACTCCTGTTTCGGTGGGCTCGGGCATGCGAGGAACTGTGTACCGAGCGTAGCGACACTCAAGGAACAAAGTGAGGAGACAAAGCGAACTCTGAAAAGTGAAGAGCGAAGGCTTTTTGCGGATACGAAAAAAGCCCTGCGGCCGGTGGGCTGCAGGGCTGAGTTGGGAAAGTTTGGGCAGTTCCTATTTCTTGGAAGCTTCGCTTTCTTCGCGGGCGCGACGTCCGATCTCGCGAGCGTCGGCATCGCCGGGCTTTCCGCCTTCGCGGCGGGGGCGACGAGGGCGACGTGGACGACGGTTTTCGCCGCCTTCGCGGTTTTGTCGTTCGCGGCGTTCTCCGCCTTCTCCGTCTGGGCGTGGCTTGCGGTTGCGCGGGCGACGGCGGCGGCGTTGTCCGCCTCCTTCACCGCCTTCGCGGTTTTCGTCGCGGTTTTGGCGGTTGTTGGGTCCGCGGCGCCCACGGCCTCCGCGTTGGCGATCGCCGCTGCGGTTGCTACGTTCTTCCTGCTTCTTTTCCTCTTCCTTGTCGCCGCCTGCAAAGAAGGAGACGATTTTAGCGAGGAGGCCCTTCTTCTTGGCGGGAGCCTTGGAGCGGGATTCGGAAGCGTCGCGTGGCTTGCGCTCGCGCTTGGCGTTGGAGCGGCCGTCGCGGGACGGACGGAATTCGTCGACGGTAACCTCGGCCTTGGCAGCGGGCGAAGGCTTGACCGTGCCGAAACGTTCGGGGCGATCTGCTTCTTGCTGGGGAGCGGCTTCGGTGTTGGTTTCGGATTCTGCGGAGGGTTGGTCCGCGTCTTTTCTCGGAGCGCGTTCGCGAGGCTTGCGTTCGCGACGTTCTCCGCGCGAGCGATCGTTGCGGCGAGGGCGGCGTTCGCCGTACTCTTCGCGTGGTTCGCTCGGGGCTGGTCTCGTATCAATCAGTTCCTCCGGCGCGGTGGCGCGGATGGGGAGGTCGTCCATTTCGATCTCCTCTTCTTCTTCGAAGCTACTGACGGAGCTGAGGTCTTTGATGTTGGGGCCGGATTCGCCGGCCTTTTTCTTGCGTGTGCCGTATCGAAGCGGCTTGTTGTCCGACGTCGGGGCAGCGGTTGGCTTCATTGCGTCAACGATATGGAGGTCGTCTGCGAATTCTGCGACGGGATCGTTGGTAGCCTCCGGCTGCTTGGACGGAGTTTGGTTTTCTTCTGTTTGTGACATGTTGTTACTCTTTGGTCAGTCGGGATTTAGACATCGACTGAGCGTGCGACTCGCAGTGAGAATCGCGGTGGACCGGGCGAGTCGTCGGGTGGGGTCCTGTTTGTACCGCGGGAGAGGTACTTTACTATTGAAATGAAAAGTTCAAACTTAAACGCCTTGGGCCTTGCGTGGGGGAGGTCGCTTGGGCTAGCTAGCGGAACTTATGGATAAGCTTCAGCGGATTTTCGAAATGCAGGAAGAGCTCAACGCGCGTATCGGCGTGAACCTCAAGGATATCGACGAGGAGGAGCAAGCGAAGTGGGTGCTGAACTACTCGCGGGCCATGCAGCAGGAGATGGCGGAGTTGATCGATTCGGTGCCTTGGAAGTGGTGGGCGAAGTACCAGACTTTCGACAAGCAGAACGCGCGGGTGGAGGTGATCGACCTGTTCCATTTCCTGATTTCGATGGCCCAGACTTTGGGGATGTCGGCGGACGACGTCTACGAGGCTTACGTGGCGAAGAACAAGGTGAACCACCAGCGCCAGGAGAGTGGCTACGCGACGAAGGACGAGTCTGACTCGCGCCACATTTAACCGTTTTGCCGTCAAGTGATAGCGAGAGGGGTAGCGTCGCTCGGTGGGGCTGGGGAACTTGGAGGCGGATGGGCGTGACCATAGTGGGCGAGATGCGTTTGCTTGGCTGTAGCTTGTTTGCCTGGGTGCTGGCTTTTTTTCTGGGCGCGAGCGTGGCTGTTTCCCAGGAGGACGCGCCGGAGGCGAGCTTGGAGATTCCCTTGGCTGGGGATGTTGATGCAGTAGACCTCAAGAATTTGAGCGATTCGTATTGGCTCAAGGGGAGCGCTCATCGGGCCCTGGCGGCGGGGCTGTACGACGTGGCCTATTCGCTGGCGGTTCGGGCGAAGGCGCTGGAAGAGTTGGGCTGGGTCGATTTCGCGAACGAGCTGGTGATCGTGGATTCGCTTTTGGCGCGTAGCCAGTGGGTGGAGGCTCGCTTGCGACTGGCAGAACTGGCGGAGCTGCCGCGGGCTCCGCAGCGGCGCATCGATTTGCGGGAGGCGATGATCGCGTACGCTGAGAGCGACGCGGATGCAGTGCGGGAGCTTTTGTCCGGAGTGGCGCCTTCCAGCTTGGGAGTGGGGGATGCGGCTTGGTTTTGGTTTTTGCGGGGCTGGGCCGAGCTCGCTGAGGGAGACGACGATGCGGCGGCGGAGCTTTTCGCGTCGGCTCGCGACGTTGCAGCGGGCGCCTCGCCGGCGTTGGGAGCGCAGATTGGCTATCTGGTTTTCAGGAGCCAACTTGAGTCGCGCACGGCGTCAGCGGAGACGATTCCGCAATTGCAGAACGCGGTGCTGGAGAGTGGCGGCAGGGAGGTGCGCTTTCTCTACGCCCAGCAGCTTGCGGTTTTGCTTTTCGACTCGGGGGACGAGGAGGCGGCGATTCGCTTGATCATGAAAAACCTGGCTGAGATCCCAGGGGAGCTGGCCTTGGAGCGGGCCCAGTTCCAATTGCTCGCGACTATGGCGGCAGGGCTGGGGCGGGTCGAGGGTCGCCAGGCCATGAGCGAATTGATCGCGGCCAATCGTTTTCCGGACTTGATGAGCATCGCTTTGCAGCAGGCGTTTAGTCGGGCTCGCCTGGAGGACGGCGAGGGCGGCGACGAGATTCGGGCGGTCTTGGATCGGGTGATCGCTCGGGAGCGGGAGCATGTTTTGCTGGACCAGGCTTTGTACTATCGCGCGGTTTTCCGTTTCTTGGACGACGATTTCCTGGGGGCGGAGGATGACGCGGCTGAGCTGCAGAAGCGTTTTCCGAATTCGCCGTATCGGCGCGGGGTCTTGGCCTTGCAGGCGTCCTCGGCCTGGAACCGCTACCAGTACCGGAAGGCGGCGAATCGCCTGCAGCAGATGCGCATGGAGTTTTCGGACTTGCAGCGGGACTATCGGCTCTCGGCGTTGATCGCGGATTGCTACTTGCGGGCGGGACTCCAGTCCAACACGCGGGAGGAATTCCGCAATGCGGCGGAGGCGTATGCGGCGGCGCTTTCGAACGTATCGAGCGAGTCGCAGGGCGGCCCTTTGTTTTTCCAGCTGATCTATTCCCGCTTGCGGGCTGGGCAGTTGGATTTAGCTTTGGAGGCGATCGACAATCCGGCCCTGAGGTCCTTGGCGGGCTCGGAGATGGTTTGGCGGGCCCAGTGGATGGCTCTGCGGGAGATGCGTCGGGTGGAGCGTGTGTCCGAGGCCTATGAACGCGCTCAGGAGGCGGTGCTCGGGGAGTCGGAGAATCCGCTTTTGAAGCTGCGCTTGCTGTGGTTGACGGCTCGCTTGTCCGCGGTGGCGGGAGATCCTGAGTACACGATCGATTGGGTGAACGAAATCGAGGCCTTCGTGGCGAGCGAAGCCATGGCGGATGCGGATCAGGATTTGTTGAACAAGGTTTTGGCGAGCAGCTTGCTTTCCTTGTCCGAGTCTCACTTCGCCTTGGAGGAGCCGGAGGAGGCTGTGGCCTTGCTGGAGCGTTTGCGAAAAGATTACGCCGGTTACGAGTCGGCCCTGTTGTCCTACATTTCCCAAGCTCGCTATTTGTCCAGGGAGAACCGGACGGTGGAGGCTCAGCAGTTGCTGGTATCCTTGGCGGACGAGTATCCGGACCATCGATTGGCCCCGGTCGCTTTGTTCGAGGCGGCGCTGAATTCGGAGCAGCGCGGGCAGGATGCGTACTTGGACGAGGCGACGAAGCTCCTGCAGCGTATCGCCAGCGACTATCCGGAGTCGGAAATCGTTTACCAGGCCCGCTTGATGCAGGCGGACCTGTTGCGGCGTCTCAACAAGTTTGGTTCGGCGGAGCAGATCTACTACCTGCTGGAGAACGAGTACGCGGACCACCCGAAGCGGTTCTTCGCCCAGATGTCGATGGCGGATACCTTGCTGGCCCAGGCGGAGGAGAATCCGAGCAAGTTCGACGGGGCGGTGTCGCGCTTGGAGCTTTTGATGGACTTGCCGGAGGCGTCCTTGGACTTGCGGGTAGAGGCTGGCTACAAGCTGGGGCAGGCCTGGCGCTCGCGCGGGGAGGCGCTGAAGGCGAAGCAGTTGTTCTGGCTGGTCTACGACCAGATGTTGGTGGAGGACTTGGGGATTCGCAAGTTGACGAACAAGGGGCGCTACTGGGTGGCCCGTTGCTTGTTTGGCCTAGCGGAGCTGGCGAAGGAGGAGGGGAAGATCGACGAATCTAACTCCTTCTACCGGAAGATCATCGAGCACCGCTTGAACGGGGTGGAGCTGGCCAAGGCGCGCTTGGGGATCCTGGAGCCCGAGACGGGCGCTGCGGTCCCGAATTAGATTGCTATGGCCGTAGGATTGGACCGTTTTTTGGAGGGATAATTTCGTTTCTTAGATGGAGTCGTTGCAGATAGAGTTGTTCGATACGTTCCGGCAGGGTGGGCTGGTAATGTGGCCTTTGTTCGCCCTGAGCTTGGTGGCTTTGGTCGTCTTCGTGGAGCGTTTGCTGTTCTTGCATCGAAACCAGATTCGCTCGAAGGAGTTCCTGTCGGGGATCGAGAATTCGCTCAGCAAGGGGCGCTTGATCGAGGCGTTGACGATTTGCCAGGACACGCCGGGACCGGCCGCCTCGATGGTGAAGGCGGGCTTGATGAGCTTTCGCGAGAGCAATGCGGAGATCCGCGAAGTGGTGCGGGAGGCTGCGGTGGTTGAGTTGGCTCCCGTGAAGCGTCGGGTAGGGGCCTTGTATGCGGTGGCCCAGGTGGCGCCGATCTTTGGCCTGTTGGGGACGGTGATCGGCATGATCGACAGTTTCATGCAGTACGAGCAGCAGGGCGTTTACGTGCATGCTGGGCACTTGGTCGGCGGCGGCTGGCAGGCTTTGATCAGCACGGCGACGGGGCTTGCTCTGGCGGCGGTGGCGATTATGGCGCACCACTTTCTAGTGGGGCGGATTCGCACGGTGGTTTTGGAGATGGAGTGGCTGGCCCAGGAGCTGGTTGTTATCTTCACGCGAGTTAAGAATGGTCCGAGCTCGGAGGAGACGGATGCGTTTGAGGAGGGCGCGAACGATGTTGAAGCTGGAAGCGGAACTGCCGAAGCGCGCTAAGCTGAGCTTTTGGCCCTTTCTCGATTTGTGCGTGATCGGGATGTTCTTCGTGCTGTTCAGCTCGAAGTTCGTGATGGCTCCGGGCATTACCTTGGCCTTGCCGGAGGTGGGGGCCTCCCAGGTCGCGATTTCGCCGATCTACGAGGTTATCGCCATCACGGAGGTGAGGGGCGAGGAGATGATTTTCTTCAAGGACAGCAAGTTCGACTTGGTTTCTTTGGAAAAGCACTTCGAGAAGCGTGGAGCGGCTCCGAAGGGGGCGACCTTGCTGGTGAAGGCGGACGTGGCGGTTTCGATGCGGACGCTTAGCTTGCTGGCCGAGCTGGCGATCGAGGCTGGCTACTCGCGGGTGCAGCTCGCGACGGAGGAGCGTAAGACTGGGGGAGGCGCTTTCGGAGGTGCTCGATGAAGGGGAAGCGTACTTTTGGCCGAACCTTGCGTTGGACGTGGGCCTTGGTGGCGACCGTCATGGTGCATGTCTCCTTGTACTGGGGGGTGGCCTTGACGCGGGATAGCGGGCAGAAGCTGCGTCGGCAGGAACGGCAGCATGCTGAAATCCAGTATCTCGATTCCAGCTCGACGGAGCGATCGGAGGTGTTGGCCCAGCGAATGAGCTTGTTCGATCCGCGACCGCTGCTGCTTCCCACGGAGTGGAACAGCGCGAATGCGGTGAGCATGTTGGGTTTTTGGCAGGAGGAGGCGGAGATTTTTCCGGAGTTTGCGCCTATGTTTGAGCTGGAGGATGGGAATTACATCGACGATTTCGGCAACGTGCCTGCGAATTACGAGCAGCTCTCCATGGCTCAGGTCGATTTTGGGTTTATGCCGTTTCGCGAGTTGGGTCGCGTGGAGGCGACGAACCAATACGAAGAGGAGCAGGGGCTTTCGGTGGCGGTTTTGGATCCGTCGACCGGTCGCGAGTTGCGGCGCATCTATATATATAATGATGCGGTGAAGGCGCTGGATGCCCAGTGGCCGGATCGTCGCCCGGCGACTTTGCTTGCGACCGTGGAGGAAAGCTTTCAAGTAGGCGGGCTTTCCGTGGTGGAGAGCTCCGGATTTGACGAAGCGGACCGCGAAATGGGCGTAATTGCGTACTCGAATTTCCCAAAGTTGGGGCTATTGGAAGATGGCGTTTACCTGCTGGAAATGGTGCCGTGAAAAGCGCCTGATTTTTATTGATATTGTAGTTGACGGGCAAAAATGGCCTGCGCATGTTCTCACTTCTTTTTTTCAGATCCACTTCTCGGAGTGCCCTTGTAGCTCAGTCGGTAGAGCGCGTCCTTGGTAAGGACGAGGTCGGCGGTTCAAATCCGCTCGAGGGCTCCACTACGCGAACGATCGGTTTCATCGATGGGTCGAAATTTTCAACAGAAACCAATTTCAACACACCTAACTCATAAACAAAAATGGCTAAAGGAACCTTCGAAAGAACGAAACCACACGTTAATGTCGGCACGATCGGTCACGTTGACCACGGCAAAACTACGCTGACGACTTCTATCTTGTCAGTACAGGCCGGCAAGGGCCTCGCTGAAATCAAGAGCTACTCCGACATCGCAAAGGGTGGTACAGTTCGTGACGAGACTAAGGTTGTAACGATCTCCGTTGCTCACGTTGAGTACGAGTCCGACAAGCGTCACTACGCTCACGTTGACTGCCCAGGTCACGCTGACTTCGTAAAGAACATGATCACGGGTGCCGCTCAGATGGACGGCGCGATCCTCGTATGTTCCGCTTCTGACGGTCCTATGCCACAGACTCGCGAGCACATCCTCCTTGCTCGTCAGGTAGGTGTACCTAAGATCGTTGTCTTCCTCAACAAGTGTGACCTCATCGACGACGAAGAGCTTCTCGAGCTTGTTGAAATGGAAGTTCGCGAACTCCTCGACAAGTACGATTTCGACGGCGACGGCACGACTGTCGTTCGCGGTTCCGCTCTCCAAGCCCTCGAAGGTACCGACTACGGTAAGGCTTGTATCCAAGAGCTCATGGACGCTATCGACAACGATATCCCAGAGCCAGAGCGCGAAGTTGATAAGCCATTCCTCATGTCCGTAGAAGACGTATTCTCGATCACTGGTCGTGGTACGGTTGCAACTGGACGTATCGAGCGTGGTGTCATCAAGGTTGGCGAAGAAATCGAAATCGTTGGTCTTAAGGACACTCAGAAGTCCACAGTTACTGGTGTTGAAATGTTCCGCAAGATGCTCGACCAAGGTCAAGCAGGCGACAACGTTGGTATCCTTCTTCGCGGTATCGACAAGGAAGCTATCGAGCGCGGTCAAGTTCTCGCCAAGCCAGGTTCGATCACTCCGCACACCAAAGGTAAGGCTGAAATCTACGTTCTCTCCAAGGACGAAGGTGGCCGCCACACTCCATTCTTCGACGGTTACCGTCCACAGTTCTACTTCCGTACGACTGACGTAACTGGTGTTTGCAAGCTTCCAGAAGGTGTTGAAATGGTTATGCCAGGTGACAACATCTCCATCGAAGTTGACCTCACTAAGCCGATCGCTATGGAAGCTGGTCAGCGTTTCGCAATCCGTGAAGGTGGCCGCACAATTGGTGCTGGTCGTATCACTGCGATCGTCGAGTAAGCTTTGGCTTAAGTTTTTATCTTTTGCCGGAGCCCATCCCCTGGGTTCCGGCGATTGTTTTTAGTTTTTTTTGGCATAGGGTAGTGGCTCAATTGGTAGAGCATCGGTCTCCAAAACCGAGGGTTGGGGGTTCGAGTCCCTCCTGCCCTGCCATCTTTTTTATATAATGAAAAATCCGTTCCGCAGCATTCGCATATTTACCGGTGAGACAATCACGGAGCTCAAGAAGGCAAGCTGGCCTTCGTTTTCCGAGCTACGGGAGTCGACCTTCGTCGTGCTCATTGCGATCGCAATCATGGGACTCTTCGTCGCGGTTGCGGATTTCTCTATAGCGAACGTCGTGAATCTCTTCACGAGCTGGATGCGCTAGTTTCCCAAACTCTTCCTTAACTAAAAGAATCCCATGTCTGAAACCAGCGCAAAGACCGGCGCCGCTTGGTACGTTATCCAAACTCTCTCCAACCAGGAGGGGAAGGTGAAGCGCTACCTGGACAAGTTCATCAAGGAAGACGAGATGGAGGAGTTCGTGTTCGAAGTCCTCGTGCCGACTGAGACCGTTACGGAAGTAAAGAACGGAAAGAAGTCTCAGATCGTGCGTAAATTTTATCCAGGCTACGCTTTCATTCACATGCGTCTCTACGACGAGAATGGAAAGCTCCTCAACAAGCCTTGGTACTTCGTCCGCGAGACTGCGGGCGTCATCAATTTCGTAGGCGGAGACCGTCCAACGCCTCTCAAAAAGGCTGAGATCGACACGATCCTCAGCCAAGTGGAAGCCGCCACGGGCAAAGAAACACCAAAGGTACAGTTCGAGATCGGGGAAGAGGTCAAAATTACGGATGGCCCGTTCCTCAATCTCAATGGCCGCATCGACGAGATCGACCCGGAAAAGGGCAAGCTCAAGGTGTCGGTATCTATCTTTGGACGATTCACTCCAGTCGAGCTGGAGTATTGGCAAGTCGAACGCTTAACAAGCTAAACAAATGGCAAAGAAAGTCACAGGAACCATTCGCCTACAACTCCCTGCCGGCGGCGCCAATCCAGCGCCTCCAGTTGGTCCAGCCCTTGGTGCGGCTGGGGTCAACATCATGGCCTTTTGTAAGGAGTACAACGCGAAGACACAAGATAAGGCGGGTCTCATCCTTCCTGTCGTAATCACTGTCTATCAAGACAAGTCTTTCACCTTCATTCTGAAGTCCCCACCTGCTGCTGTCCTCCTCAAGAAGGCGGCTGGCTTGGCGAAGGGCTCTGGCGTGCCTAACCGCGACAAGGTTGGCAAGGTAACGAAGGCTCAGATTCTCGAGATCGTCGAAATGAAAAAGGCCGATCTCAACGCTTCGGATCCAGAAGCGGCGTCTCGTATCATCGAAGGTACGGCTCGCTCCATGGGTATCGAAGTAGAGGGCTAATAAGAAAACAACCTCAACGCGGGAGCCGGAAGGCGTTCGCACCGCAAGGAGTACTAAATGGTAAAACTATCCAAAAAGTTTCGCGCAGCTGCAGAGGCCGCCGATCTTGGTAAAGAATACACGATTGCAGAAGCAGTCGACGCGCTCGCGAAGTTGCCGAAGGCAAAGTTCGACGAGACGATCGAAGTTTCCCTCAAGCTTGGAGTCGATCCTCGCAAGGGCGACGAAATGGTTCGTGGCACGGTTATGCTTCCACACGGCAGCGGCAAGACCGTTCGCGTTCTCGCTTTCACAGCGGACGCGGAAGCGGCGAAGGCAGCTGGCGCTGCTGAGGCGGGTCTCGACGATATGATCGCTAAGGTTCAAGGCGGCTGGTTCGATTTCGACGTCGCCGTTGCGACTCCGGACGCCATGAAGGAAGTTCGTAAGATCGCTCGCGTTCTCGGACCGAAGGGCCTCATGCCAAACCCGAAGGCGGGTACGGTTTCCGACGATATCGCCAAGGCGATCCAGGAAGTTATGGCAGGTCGCGTCGAGTACAAGGTCGACAAGAACGCCTCTCTGGGAGTTGGCGTTGGCAAGCGTTCCTTCGGAATCGAAGAAGTCGTTGCTAACCTCACTGCGATCATGGAAGCGATCGGCAAGGCTCGTCCTACCGCCTTCAAGGGCCGCTACATCAAGAGCGCTTACATCTCCGCAACCCAGACTCCGAGCATCAAACTCGCGAGCTCAGAGTACGCGAAGTACTAAACAACAGGAGGTTCACATACCATGAGACCAGAAAAGCAATTTCTCGTTGATGAAATCAACACTCACCTCGACAAGTCCGACTACCTGTTCCTCGCCGACTACGAGCGTTCTACGGTAATCGACATCGCTGAGCTTCGCGCTGAGCTCGTCAAGGAAGAGGCGGAGTTCCACGTCGTTAAGAACAACATCCTCAAGGTCGCGGCTCGCGATCGCGGCTACCCAGAGATCGACGAACACCTCAACGGCCAGAACGCCATCGTAATCGGCGGCGCGAATCCATCCGGAGTCGCGAAGGTACTGACCAAGTTCTTCGACAAGAAGGAAAAGATGGACGTGAAGGTAGGCATCCTATCTTCGCAGCGCTTGGAGAAGGACGAGATCATCGCTCTTTCCAAGTTGCCGAACCTGGACGCGATGCGCGCTCAGCTTCTTGGACTCCTCAGCCAGCCAGCTCAAAGCATGGTCTTCGTCCTCAGCGGCGTACCCAAGGCAATGCTCAACGTTTTGCAGGCCAAGGCCGACAAGGGCGAGTAGCCCTTTATTCACCTATACTATTTTCGAGGGCTTGGATGCCTTCGTCTTACAACACCATAACACAAAGATACAGGCTAGGGCGACACGTCGTCTTAAAAGCGGAATCCCATTCCAAACTAGCCGATCAATACGAAGATGGCAGACATCACTAAAGAAGACGTAATCGAATGGCTCAGCGGCCAATCCGTACTCGACATCGCAGGTCTCGTTAAGGACCTCGAGGAAAAGTGGGGCGTTTCCGCTGCTGCTCCTGTAGCTGTAGCCGCAGCACCTGCTGGTGGCGACGCTGCTGCTCCTGCTGAAGAAAAGACTGAGTTCGACGTAATCCTCGCCGCTGCTGGCGACAAGAAGATCAACGTGATCAAGGAAGTACGTGGAATCACAGGTCTCGGACTCAAGGAAGCTAAGGACCTCGTAGAAGGCGCGCCAAAGCCCGTTAAGGAAGGCGTATCCAAGGAGGAAGCAGAAGAAGTCAAGTCCAAGCTCGAAGCTGCTGGCGCCAAGGTCGAAGTTAAATAGACATTGTTGCACGCTGCTTTACACAGCTTTTTTCTTAAGACAGGCGCGTCTAATCGCGCCTGTCTTTCCTGCGTTTATTAGCCGGGGAGTAATTTAGTTCCATACACCTCGTTTTCACCAAGCCGACTCACCACATTTTCGCCCACATCTAGCACAGATTCACATGGCAGACCGTATCAACTTCGGAAAACTTAAGGACGTAATCACGCCGCCCAATCTGATCGAGATCCAGATCAATTCATATCTCGACTTCCTGCAAAAGGACACCCCGATCTCGGAGCGTAAAAACGACGGACTTGAAGCCGTCTTCCGGGAAGTTTTCCCCATCGAGAGCTACGACGGGCGCCTCGTGCTCGAATTCGTTTCCTACACCGTCGGCGACCCCAAGGCCACTGAAATCGAGTGTATCCGCGAGGGCATTACTTACTCCGTTCCTCTCTACGTTAAGCTCCGCCTTCGCGAAGAGGACAACATCAAGGACGAAGAGATCTACATGGGCGAAATCCCCATGGTCTCCGCTCGTGGTTCTTTCATCATCAACGGCGCCGAGCGCGTCGTCGTCAGCCAGCTGCACCGTTCGCCGGGTATCGCTTACGAAGTCACTCCGCACACCAACGGCAAGCCGTTGCATGCGTTCCGCATCATCCCTGACCGCGGCACTTGGCTCGAAGTCCAGTTCGACAACAACGATCTGCTCTACGTCTACCTCGATCGCCGTCGCCGTCGCCGCAAGTTCCTCATCACGACCTTGCTCCGCGCCGTCGGCTACAGCTCCGACGTGGATATCCTCAAGCTCTTCTACACGATCGAAGACTTGGGTACCTCCGAAGCCTTGGCCAAGGAAAACGTTTCCCAGTACGTTCTCGTTGAAGACGCGATCGACGCGGAAAAGGGCGTCGTTATCGCTCGCGCCTTCGAGCCGCTCACGAAGGCGATCGTTCGCGAATTCGAAGGGCATGGCATCCCGACCCTGAAGGTCATCGACACCACGGTCGACGATGGCGCCATCGTTCGCGCCATGAAGAAGGACACTTCCCAGAACGAGGAAGAAGCCCTCAAGGAAATCTACAAGCGCCTCCGTCCCGGCGAACCGCCCACGACGGCCAATGCCAAGGCATTGCTCAAGCGTCTCTTCTTCGATCCGAAGCGCTACGACCTCGGTCGTGTGGGTCGCTACAAGATCAACCAGAAGCTCGAGATGGATGTGGACGTCGAACAGCGTACGCTCCAGGGAGAAGACATCGTTCTCGCCACCAAGTACTTGATCAAGCTGAAAGCAGGGGAGGGCTACCTCGACGATATCGACCACCTCGGTTCCCGTCGCGTCCGTACCGTTGGCGAGTTGCTCGCTAACCAGTGCCGTCTCGGCCTGGCTCGTACGGAGCGCCTCGTTCGCGAGCGCATGACTCTCTACGATCAAAGCGTCGATTCGATCACGCCTCAGAAGCTGATCAATCCAAAGGCTTTGACCACTGTGATCCGCGACTTCTTCGCCCGTTCGCAGCTGTCCCAGTTCATGGACCAAATCAACCCGCTTGCGGAGCTCACGCACAAGCGTCGTCTCTCCGCTCTCGGACCAGGTGGTTTGAACCGCGAGCGCGCCGGTTTCGAAGTGCGTGACGTTCATCCATCGCACTACGGCCGCATTTGTCCGATCGAGACGCCGGAAGGACCGAACATCGGTCTGATCAACTCTCTCTCTACCTACTCCCGCGTTAACGAGTTCGGCTTCATCGAAACGCCTTACCGTATCGTTGAGAAGGGTCGCGTAACCGACGAGATCAAGTACCTCAACGCCGACATGGAAGAGGGCAAGATCATCGCCCAGGCGAACTCCGAAGTAGACGAAAACGGAAACTTCGTTGGCAAGGTCACCGTCCGTCAGTCTGGCGAGTTCTTGGAAGTGGATCCGGACCAAGTCGACTTCATGGACGTATCCACCAAGCAAGTTGTCTCCGTAGCGGCGGGTCTCATCCCGTTCCTCGAGCACGACGACGCGAACCGCGCTTTGATGGGATCGAACATGCAACGCCAAGGCGTACCGCTCCTTCAGGCCGATTCTCCGTTCGTGGGAACCGGTATCGAAGAGCGCGTTGCCCGCGACTCCAAGACGGTTTCCGTTTCGGACATCGACGGCATCGTCGCTTCGGTTGACGCCAAGCGCATCGTGATCTCCAAGGACGGCACGCTGCCCGCGAACTTCGAGCGCAAGCCTTACACGGACGTGAAGGCAGGCATCCACGTTTACGAGTTGCGTAAGTTCATGCGTTCCAACGCCGGTACTTGCTTCAACCAGAAGCCAATCGTTTCCAAGGGACAGCCGATCAAGAAGGACCAGATCATCGCTGACGGACCTTGTACCCAGAACGGCGAACTCGCGATCGGTAAGAATATCCTCGTGGCCTTCATGCCGTGGAACGGATACAACTTCGAAGACGCCATCCTGATCTCCGAAAAGGTACTCAAGGACGACATCTACACTTCGATCCACATCTCCGAATTCGAAGTCACCGCTCGTGACACCAAGCTCGGACCGGAAGAAATCACCCGCGATATTCCAAACGTCGGTGAGGAAGCCCTCAAGAACCTCAACCACGACGGTGTTATCCGCGTCGGTGCCGAGGTTAAGCCAGGCGACATCCTCGTGGGCAAGATCACGCCAAAGTCCGAAACCGAACTCGCTCCGGAAGAAAAGCTCCTCCGCGCGATCTTCGGTGAAAAGGCTGCGGACGTTAAGGATACCTCGCTCATCGTACCATCCGGTGTCGATGGCATCGTCATGGACGTTAAGGTTTCCAGCCGCCTCGACTACGAGCGCGAGCGCCTAAGCCCATCGGATCGTCGCCGTCAGGTGAAGCAGATCAACGAAGACTACAAGACGCAGATGGATAAGCTGCGCGAAGGTCTGACCGAAGCTCTGTCTAACATCCTTCTCGGTGAAAAGATTCCTCTGGACGTGGTCAACGGCCAGAACGGCGAGATCATCATCCCTGCCAACCGCAAGATCACCAAGACGCTTCTCCGTAAGCTCGCTGCGGTTTCCAAGCACGTTGAGATCGATCCTTCTCCTGTCCGTATCAAGATCATGGAGATCATCGGTTCCTACCAGAGCAAGTTCGACGAGCTCGAAGGCGACCGTGAGCGCAAGACTGCCAACATCGAGTCCGGTGAAGACGCAGCCACTGGCGTGATCAAGCAGGTTAAGGTCTACGTCGCTACCAAGGAAAAGCTCAAGGTAGGTGACAAGATGGCGGGCCGCCACGGTAATAAGGGTGTCGTCGCTAAGATCGTTCCTGAAGAAGATATGCCTTATCTTCCAGACGGTACTCCGATCCAGATCTGCTTGAACCCGCTGGGTGTACCTTCCCGTATGAACGTTGGTCAGGTTCTCGAAACCCACATGGGTTGGGCCTGTAAGGTTCTCGGCATGAAGGTGTCGACTCCAGTCTTCGACGGTATTCCGGAAAAGGTCGTGCGTCAGCACTTGGCCGATGCCGGTCTACCCACCACAGGTAAGTCCGCCGTTTACGACGGTCGTACGGGTGAGAAGCTGGACAACGAAGTGGTTGTTGGCTGGGTGTACATGCTCAAGCTCAATCACCTTGTCTCTCACAAGATCCACGCCCGTGCGGTTGGTCCGTACTCTCTCGTTACCCAGCAGCCACTCGGTGGTAAGGCCCAATACGGTGGCCAGCGCTTCGGGGAAATGGAAGTTTGGGCGCTTGAAGCTTACGGCGCGGCTTACACGCTGCAGGAGCTTCTCACGGTCAAGTCCGACGACGTTCAGGGCCGTACCAAAATCTACGAATCACTGGTCAAGGGCGACTCCACGCTGCAAGCGGGCACGCCGGAATCCTTCAACGTTTTGATCAAGGAAATCCAATCCCTTGGACTCGACGTGAAGCTGGGCCGCCAAAGCGAACTCGACTACAAGTAACCAACCAACCGACTGAGGATTTAATATAATGTCTACGCAAGAAGCCCAACAAGTGCTCAGCGCGGAACGTGAGTCGAATTTCGACTGCGTTACGATTAATGTCTCGTCACCGGAAATCATCCGTTCCTGGTCACGTGGCGAAGTCAAGAACCCGGAGACCATCAACTACCGTACCTTTAAGCCGGAGCCAGGCGGACTTTTCTGCCAACGCATCTTCGGCCCGGTACGCGACTACGAGTGCGCCTGCGGTAAGTATAAGCGAATCAAGTACAAGGGTGTCATCTGTGACCGTTGTGGCGTCGAGGTAACGGTATCTCGCGTGCGCCGCCAGCGCATGGGCCACATCGAGTTGGCAGTGCCTGTCACTCACATCTGGTTCCTCAAGAGCATGCCTTCGCGCCTCGGTCTCTTGCTCGATATGACTGCCCGCAGTCTCGAGCGCGTGATCTACTACGAAGCGTACATGGTCACCGATCCAGGCCGTACTCCGCTCGAAGAGAAGCAGCTTCTCACCGACCAGGAGTACATTGAGGCCATGGCCGAATACGGCGACGATTCCTTCGTGGCCAAGATGGGCGCCGAAGCGCTTCGTGATGTTCTCGTGAATACAGACCTTGAGGTCACCGTTCTCGAGCTTCAGGAAGCGATGCGCTCCACCAAGTCCAAGCAGATCAAGAAGAAGTTGGCGAAGCGCTTGAAGGTTATTCAAGGCTTCATCAAGTCCTCTTCTCGTCCTGAGTGGATGGTGCTCGAAGTCTTGCCGGTTATCCCGCCAGACCTGCGTCCGCTCGTTCCATTGGAAGGGGGCCGTTTCGCGACTTCCGACCTCAACGACCTCTACCGCCGCGTTATCAACCGTAATAACCGCCTCAAGAACTTGATGCAGTTGAAG
This sequence comes from Pelagicoccus sp. SDUM812005, assembly GCF_031127875.1. Taxonomy (GTDB): domain Bacteria; phylum Verrucomicrobiota; class Verrucomicrobiia; order Opitutales; family Opitutaceae; genus Pelagicoccus. The sequence goes on from NZ_JARXIA010000020.1 coordinate 85,375, forward strand.
ACGCCGGACGTGATCATCCACAACGAAAAGCGCATGCTGCAGGAAGCGGTGGACGCGCTCTTCGACAATGGTCGTCACGGCCGCCCGGTTACCGGCGCTGGCAACCGTCCGCTCAAGTCCCTCAGCGATATGCTCAAGGGCAAGCAGGGCCGTTTCCGTCAGAACCTTCTCGGTAAGCGCGTCGACTACTCCGGTCGTTCCGTTATCGTTATCGGTCCTGAGCTCAAGCTGAACCAATGCGGTCTTCCCAAGAAGATGGCTCTCGTTCTCTTCGAGCCGTTTATCATCCGCCGCCTCAAGGAGCTCGGCTTCGTGCACACGGTCCGTGGCGCTCGCCGCATGATCGAGAAGCGCTCGCCGGAAGTTTGGGATATCCTGGAAGAAGTTACCAAGGGACACCCCGTCCTTCTCAACCGCGCGCCGACGCTGCACAGACTTTCGATCCAGGCTTTCGAGCCGACATTGATCGAAGGTGAGGCCATTCGCGTTCACCCGCTCGTTTGTACTGCGTACAACGCTGACTTCGACGGTGACCAAATGGCGGTTCACGTGCCTCTTTCCCTCGAAGCGACGCTCGAGTGTAAGATGCTCATGATGGCGACGGGCAACATCTTCTCGCCATCCAGCGGTAAGCCAATCCTCACGCCATCGCAGGACGTTATCCTAGGTTCCTACTACCTCACGATGACTCCGCGCAATGGATACGAAGAACTCGATCGCATTCCACTCGTTGGAAACAAGACCGAGGCGATCTTCGCGAACCTCGACGGCGCGCTGCACACCCACGACTGGGTACGCCTTCCGAACCCGGACTACGGACGCGAAACCACCTTCGGTAACTCGGATCAAAAGACCATCACCACTACGGTCGGTCGTATCCGCTACAGCGAAATCTGGCCAAACGACCTCGGCTTCATCAACTTCCAAGTTGGCAAGAAGGAGCTCGGCGACGTGATCAACAACACCTACAAGGTGGCGGGTCCCGAAGCGACTGTCGACTCGCTCGACAAGCTCAAGAAGCTCGGCTTCGACGTGGCGACCATGGCCGGTATCTCCATCGGTATCGACGACATGATCATCCCGGACGAGAAGGTCGACATCGTTAAGCGCGCCTTCGGCAAGATCGCTGACGTGGATGGCCAGTACCAGAAGGGTATTATCACCGCCGGCGAGCGCTACAACAAGATCATCGACATCTGGACTGTAGCCACCGACGAAATCAAGCAGGCGGTATTCGTTCAGCTCAAGACCAACGGCGGAAAGCCGGGCGTGAACCCAGTTTACGTCATGATGGACTCCGGAGCTCGTGGTAACCCGAATCAGGTTCGCCAGCTTTGTGGTACTCGTGGTTTGATGGCTAAGCCATCCGGCGAAATCATCGAACGTCCGATCCTCTCCTCCTTCCGCGAAGGTCTAACCGTACTCGAGTACTTCATCTCTACTCACGGCGCTCGTAAGGGTCTCGCGGATACAGCCCTCAAGACGGCTGACGCGGGTTACCTCACTCGTAAGCTCTGTGACGTGGCGATGGACGTCATCATCACGGAAGAAGACTGCGGAACGCGCGAAGGTATCTGGAAGAAGGCGATCTTCGAAGGTGACGACGAGATCGTCGGCCTGCGCGAGCGTATCGAAGGACGCTGCTCTTGCGACGACGTTTACAACCCGATCCAGCCAGACGAACTCGTCGTTGGTTCTGGAGAGCTCATCACGGAGCAGGTTGCCAAGCGTATCGAAGAGCTCGGCATCGAGCGCCTCAAGGTCATGTCTCCTTTGACTTCGACTGCTTCCTACGGAATCGACGCCAAGTCCTACGGTATCAACCCTGCGTCCAACGACGTTGCGAAGATCGGCGATTCCGTCGGTATCATCGCGGCCCAGTCGATTGGTGAGCCAGGTACACAGCTGACCATGCGTACCTTCCACATCGGTGGTATCGCCTCTTCGGTTGTCACTGATCCACGTATCTCGGTTCGTAACGGTGGTACGGTCAAGTACCGCGGTCTCCGTCTCGTTGAGATCGCTCCAGGCGTGAGCGTTGTTCTGAACAAGACAGGTTCGGTCCAGATCGTAGACGGAACAGGTCGCGAGCTCGAAGCTTACGATATCGTAGTGGGATCGCTGCTACGTGTACCGGACGGCGGAGAGATCGAAGCTGGCCAGCTCCTCGCAGAGTGGGACCCGTACAACATTCCGGTTCTTTCCGAAAAGCCAGGTGTCATCGGCTTCCGCGACATGATTCCCGGTGTTACCATCAAGAAGGAGCTCGACGAGTCCTCTGGTCGTATCGCCATCGTGGTCATCGAGCACAAGGAAGACTTGAACCCGTCGGTTGAGGTCAAGGACGCATCCGGCAAGGTCCAGGCGGTCTACAGCATTCCGACCGGCGCTCAGGTAGCGGTAACCGAAGGCGACGAGATCGCCCAAGGCGCGCTGCTCGCGAAGACGCCACGTCAGGCTTCCAAGACTAAGGACATCACCGGTGGTCTTCCACGTGTTGCCGAGCTTTTCGAGGCGCGTCGTCCGAAGGAAGCTGCGGAAATGGCTCGTATCGACGGCGTCGTTTCTCTCGGTGGTACGGTTCGTTCCAAGCGCAAGCTCATCGTTACCGACGAAGAGTCCGGCGAAGCGGAAGAGCACCTCATCCCGCACTCCAAGCAGATCATCGTCCAGGTTGGCGACGTCGTGCACAAGGGGCAGCACCTCACCGAAGGTTCCGCTGACCCGCACGAAATCCTCGATATCCTCGGACCAGCCCGCTTGTACGAGTTCCTCATCAACGAGGTACAAGAGGTCTACCGCTTGCAGGGTGTTACCATCAACGACAAGCACATCGAGCTCATCATCCGCCAGATGCTCCGCAAGGTTCGTATCACCGATCCAGGCGATACCGAGTTCTTCTGGGGCGAGCAGATCGAACGTACGACCTTCTTGCGTGAGAACAACGAAATCATCGAAGCGGGTGGTAAGCCTGCCGAAGCTGAGCCCGTTCTTCTCGGTATCACCAAGGCGTCGATCGAAACAGAGTCCTTCATCTCCGCGGCATCCTTCCAGGAAACCACCCGCGTACTCACGGATGCATCGACCTTGTCCAAGATCGACAAGCTGCACGGCTTCAAGGAGAACGTTATCATGGGTCACTTGATCCCAGCTGGTACCGGTCTCCGCACCTATCGCGACCTCCGCATCACGCTTCCGTTTGGCGGCAACATCGAGGACAACGTAGACCCAGTCGAGCCCGCCGCAGAGGCAGCGCCCGAAGCTCCGACGGCAACGCCGGAAGCTGGCTAAACCGATCGCTAGATAGCATTTAACGAAGCCCGTATCCCTTTGGGGGGATACGGGCTTTTTGCGTTCGTACGCCGATTGCTTGGGACTTGCCAAACTCGCTTCGTTTTACTGTTTTCCGACCAGTGGCCGACGCTCCGGGGGGAGCCGGTTCTGTTCCGATGAAATTACAACTCTTGTTCGTGGCGATTCTCGCCAGTCTCGCCTCGATTTCCGCTCAAGTGGAGCAAGCTCCAGTCAAGAAGAGCAACGGGGGCGCCCGGGATTCCTTCGCTCGCAGCTTGCCCTTGCCGATTCGCATCCCCGGAGAATTTGGTAAGCTTTCCGCGGTGCTGCTCTCGGCCAACGAGCTGGTGCATTTTCATCCGGAGCTCTTTGCGTCCTTGGTGAAAACGATCTCCGATCGAGCTCCCGTTATCGCGATCGTAGGCGGACCCGAGCAAATGTTGGACGGTCGGGAGGCTTTGGAGGACGCGGGTGTGGAGCGCGATCGGGTCCACTTTTTGGTGCACCCGCTCGATTCCATGTGGATTCGCGATTTTGGGCCGATCTTTATCCGTCGCTCGGACGGCACGGGCTCGATCGTGGATACCTACTACAGCGCTCGGGACGAGCTGGGGCCTAGGCCGCTCGACGACCAGTTTCCGCTGGTGCTGGCCAACGCGCTGGGCTTGCAGTGCTCTTACGTGCCGATCGCCTTGGAAGGCGGCAACTTGGTGCACAATGGAAACGGACTCGGGGTGTCCTCGCTGAAGCTGCTCGATCGCAACCGCTTCCGGAATTTCAGCGGGGAGGAGTTCACCGGCCTGATGAACACCTACTTTTCCCTGAAGACCCTTACTCTGGTTCCTTCGATCCCAGGGGAGCAGACCGGGCATGCGGACATGTTCGCCACCTTTGTGGATTCGAAGAACGTGGTCATTGCCCAGGCCCTGCCGGAGGAGACTGCGGAGGTCCGGTCCCATATCGAGCGGGCCGCCCAGCTGGTAGGGGAGCAGATCGTGGATGGCTTGCCGGTGCAGGTGCACCGGATCCCCTTGCCGCCGCGCAAGGACGGCATGTGGCGTTCCTATACCAATGTCTTTTACGTCAACGGCTTGCTTTTGGTTCCGAGCTACTCCGACGTCGATCCGGCCCTCGAGCGAGCGGTCATGGACACTTACCGTCGTTTGCTTCCCAAGTGGGAAGTCGTGCCGGTCCTAGCGGATGACTTGATCGAAACGGGCGGTTTCCTGCACTGCCTTACTTTGGGCATCCCTCACTTCGTGGACCCAGCGGGACTGCTGGAGTTTACGGAATAGGAGGGTGGTTTTGAGGCGAGACCCGAGCCGCTTCAATTGTAGCGCTGGGGGTCTACCTTTCCTTGCAGGGCGATCACCGGTTTGGAGGCGTTGACCTTGCCCTCGCTGTGGTAGTCTTCGTGGTAACGTTCGATCCGGTCGAGCCGGTACAGGTAGTTGATCATGATGCCCGCGGACTCTTGCATGCCTTTGGGCGAGGTGTCGCCCATCCAGTTCAGCTGTTCGATGCGCGCTCCGTTGGTCAGGTGGAAATGGGCAACCGGATCCAGCGTGGTGCGTCGTCCTGGGCGTTTCGCCTGCTGCAGGTAGATCGCGCAGTAGCGTAGCAAAACGGGCTTGAGAGCATCGCTCAGGGCGTTGTCGCGGTGCCAGCTCGCGCCCTTGAGCGCGTTGGCAAGGAAGTCGACGGGCTTAGCGTCGGCTGCGAAGGGCTTCAGCGCCTTGGCTTCGGCAGGCAAGAGCTTGATGCGCTCTGCCGCGAGCTCGGATTTCAGCCAGTTCAGGTATCCAGGAATAGGAGACAAGGTGGAGAATCGTTTCAGGTTGGGTAGCTCCCGCCGCAGGCGGTTGACGACCTGTTTGATGAGAAAATTTCCGAAGCTGACGCCGACGAGCCCTTTCTGGGCATTGGAAATGGAGTAGAAGATGGCGGTGTCGGCTTCGTCGGGTTCGAGTACCGGCATCTTTTCGTCCAGCAAGCTTTGGATCTGCACGGCAAGTCCTTTGACCAAGGCGACTTCGATGAAGATCAGCGGTTCGTCCGGCATGCAGGGATGGAAAAACGCGAAACACCTCCGGTCGCTGTCGAGTCGGTTCTTCAGGTCGCGCCAGCTCCGTACCTTGTGTACCGCTTCGTAGCGTCCGAGCTTTTCCAGGAGCGAAGCTGGGGAATTCCAATTGATGTTGCTCAGTTCGAGAAAGCCGACATCGAACCAGGAGCGCAGCAGCTCCTTCAGGTCGCGCTCCAAAGGGGAGAGATCCGGGTGTTCCTTAACCAAGTCGATCAGCTCGCGTCGTAGCTCCACCAGGAAGCGGGGGCCGGAGTGGAGGGTATTGAATTCCCGGAGGAGTTGCACGCGAGCCGGCTCCAAAGCCTTGCGGAGCCGGTAGCGGGCCAGCTCGATCTCGGCTTCCGTCTCGGCTCCCTGCAGGGCGTCGACAGCGCCTGCGATCAGATCGCCGTCCGCCCCGAACTCGTGGTTGAGGATCTTCAGGAATTCCAGCCGTTCCTCCGGAGAGAAGCCCAAGTAGGAGCGGGCTAAGCCGGCGGCCCGGTTGCGGGCGGAGACTTCGCCGCCTTTTTGGTTCAAGCAGGCTCGTATCTGGGTGCGAATGGTGTCGGGGTCCGACTCGTCCGGTGTATTGGCGCGGGTGGATACACGAACGATCTCCCTCCATGCCACTTGGAGCCCTGCCCAGGTGCTCCCCAGAATGCCTTCCTTGCTGTTGTTGTCCGATTTCTTTGCCATCTTGTTGGTGCCTTTCCCTTGGCTCGCCCCGTCGAGACAAGCCCGAGCCCGATCCGTTTCAAAGTCTCTTATAAAAACAAATTATACTGAGCTCTCCTAGGATAAGCATGTTAAGGCAGCAGCTTTGCTTCTCAAGGCTGGAATGAGATTTTGCGAAAGCGGCCATCGACAGCGTCGCCTTTGCTTGTAAGCCTAGGCGGCGTGTCGTCTTCGCATAAGCATCCTACTGAAGCAAAAGAAACCAAGAACCTCGTGGCCCTCGGCTTCGAGTTGGCTCGCCGCTTGGATATCAAGCGGGTGCTCGTTTTCGCTGAACTGCTGTCGGATCGGCGCATGGTGGAGAAGCATCGCGAGTCCGAATCGATCCTATGGGTGACCTACGACAAGGAAGCGTTCGAAGTGGATTTGGGCTCGAAGGACAGCAGCGTGCAGATTCCCGCGAATCCGGTCGGTCGCATGGACCAGGTCGCTCTGGCAGTCATCATCGCGGTGATGGAAGGGGCGATCGAAGTGGACGAGTCGATGGTTTGCTTGATCGGCGTGGCGGGCTCCAAGCGATTGGACAACATGCTGTTGGTAAATCCTAAGCGCGACTTCGATTGGTTCAGCAAGCGTTCGATTTCCAAGGACGATGCTTTGCCGATATCCCAGGAGTTTGCTCGCCTCATCGAGATCGCCCTCAAGTTCGCTTCGGAAGGGCGGGAGGGGAAGCCGATCGGCACGATCTTCGTCCTCGGTGACTTGGAGGAGCTGGAAGAAATCTCGCGACCGCTCATCCTGAACCCGTGCAAGGGGCACGCGAAGAAGTTCCGTAACATCCATGACTCCGACTTCATCGAGACCATGCGGGAGCTTTCCGCCTTGGACGGAGGTTTCATCATCGACCGCAAGGGAGTGGTCGAGGCGGCAGGCGTCTACCTCGATGCGCCCGTGACCAGCAAGGTCAAGGTGCCGAAAGGGCTTGGCTCGCGGCACTTGGCGGCTGCGGCTACCACGGCCCGTACCAAGTCGCTGGCCATCGTTATCTCCGAATCTTCCGGGACCGTTTCCGTGTTTTGGGAAGGGGCTCGCGTGCTCTCTCTCGGCGGTTAGCGGCGGGCGCTCTCGCGGCGCTGGTTCAGGGCGTTCCGGTAGAAGGCGGCAGCTTTTCAGTTGGACAACGCCGCGGGGCGAGCTCTATACGCTTGGGTCATTTTTCGGTGTCTCCAGACGCCGCTGAACGTATTTTTCCAACCACTTACTATTATGAAAAACAAGGCACTCATCGCTGGCATCCTGATCGCGATTTTCAATGGGCTGTTGTTTGTTCCCGGTTTCGAGGCGTATGGGACCTACTTGGTCGCTGCGGCTCTCGCTCTCGCGCTTTGGCTCGTGCTCAAGGCCCTCACGGTCGCTGACTCCTTGCCCGCTATCGAAGAGGAGCCATCGCCTGCTCCGGTATCGACGCCGGAGCCGCCACCTGCTCCTCCCGCTCCCAAGAATGCGGCCGAGGCGGAGGTGATCGCCGTGATCTCCGCGTTGCAGAGCAAAGGGCGCTTGGTTGATTTCCTGATGGATGACATCAGCAAGTACAGCGATGCACAAGTCGGGGCGGCAGCTCGCGTGGTTCACCAAGGCTGTAAAGGCGCCTTCGAAGAGTTCTTCTCCGTGGAAGCTATCGCCGCTGAAAGCGAAGGTGCGACCGTGAGCGTTCCGGCGAATGCAGGGGAGCAGTACCGCTTGGTGGGCTCCGTATCGGGCGAAGGACCTTTTTCCGGAAAGCTGGTACACAAGGGATGGAAGGCGAGCCGGGTCAATCTGCCACGCGTGACGAAGTCGGAAGCGGGCGCCTTGCCGCCGATCGCTCCAGCTCAGGTGGAGATCAAGTAAAGGAAGTTTGGATACGGATTAGGAAAGTCGGGCGCAGCTTAAGCTGCGCCCGAGCGAGACGGAGGGCGCAAGGGGAGCGGCTCCGCGGAGATTTGGGAACATGGAAAAGAAATTTGTCTTGGGAATCGATTTGGGCACCAGCAACAGCGCGGTGACTTTGTGCGACTTGAGTAGCGGCGAGAGCCGTGTCGTCGAGGTGACGCAGATCCTAGCGCCCAGCCAGGTTGGGGAGCGCAAGTCCTTGCCGTCCGCAGTTTACCTGCCGAGCGAGAGCGAATTTTCCGCCGAGGCGCTTTCGCTGCCTTGGCCGAACGAGCAAGGGAAGGGGATCGTGGGCACCTTCGCGCGGGAGCACGGCGCCCAGGTTCCGGATCGCCTGGTAACCTCCGCGAAGTCGTGGCTCTCGAATCCGCACGTGGATCCGCAGTCGCCGGTGCTGCCATGGAACTCGGAGATCGAGACCGGCAAGCTTTCCGCGGTCGAGGCGTCCCGCTTGTACTTGGAGCACCTCAAGCAAGGCGTCCTTTATGCGGAGCGCCTGGAAGGGCGGGAGTGGTCGCTCGAGGAGGCCCAGGTCGTGCTCACCGTGCCGGCTTCGTTCGACGAGGTCGCCCGCAAGCTGACAGCCGACGCGGCTCAGGCGGCAGGCTTGCCGGAGCCCATCCTGCTGGAAGAACCGCAGGCGGCCTTCTACGCTTGGACGGATAAGGTGGGGAATGACTGGCGCAAGCAGGTCAAGGCGGGCGACGTCGTGCTCGTTTGCGACGTGGGTGGCGGCACGGCAGACTTCAGCTTGATCGCTGTGAGCGAGGAGGAGGGAAATCTCGCCGTCGAGCGTATCGCGGTGGGCGAGCATATCCTTTTGGGCGGGGACAACATGGACCTTGCCTTGGCCTATACCTTGCAAGCTCAGCTGGAGGACGAGGGCACGGAGCTCGACGACTGGCAGTTTCTCGCGCTGGTGCATGCGGCCAGCCAAGCGAAGGCGAAGCTTTTCGAGGACGCGAGCTTGTCGGAACTGCCGCTTTCGATCCCCTCGCGCGGTTCCAGTTTGTTCGCTGGAACCGTATCCACAAAGCTGACACGCGAAACCTTGGAGGCCGTGGTGATCGACGGCTTCTTTGCCCTGACGGCCGCGAGCGAGATGCCGGAAGAGGAGGGTGGCGCGGCCTTGCAGGAGTTTGGATTGCCGTACGCCGCCGATGCGGTGGTGAGCAAGCACTTGGCTCGTTTCTTGGCTCGCAGTTTGCAGAACGTGAAGGGCAGCGAAGGTTTGTCCGCTTTGATCGCCAATCCGGAGCAAGCTCTGGCGGGCGATTTGCTCAAGCCGACGGCGGTGCTGTTCAACGGCGGCGTCTTCAAGGCGGATGCTATTCGGGCTCGTGTGATGGAGCTGCTGGCTTCTTGGTGCGAGGCGGCTCCGCGGGAGTTGCAAGGCTTCCAGCCGGACTTGGCGGTGGCCAAGGGCGCGGCGAGCTACGGTCGTAATCGCGTAACCGGTCAGGGAATTCGGATACGGGCCGGTACCGCTCGCTCGTACTACTTGGGGCTGGAGTCTTCGCGTCCGGCGGTTCCGGGCTTCAAGCCGCCGATCAAGGCGGTTTGCGTGGTGCCGCAAGGGATGGAGGAAGGAACCTCCCATGTGCTGGAAGGCCGAACCTTTGGCTTGGTGACCGGGAAGCCGGCGGTGTTTCGCTTCTTCGCTTCGGAGATTCGAGGCGGAGACAAGCCGGGAGACTTGGTGAACAAGGCGGACAAGGTCTTGGAGGAAACGAGCAAACTGGAGATCACGCTTCCGGCGATGGACGCGTTTCCGGAAGGTCAGCCGATTCCGGTGTTCCTAAGCTCCGTGGTTACGGAACTCGGAAACTTGGAGCTTTGGATGCAGCACGTGGATTCGGACCGCCGATGGAAGGTGGAGTTCCAGGTCCGCATGGATTGATAAGTTTGTGCGTATTTTAACCACAGATTTCTCAGATTTGCTCAGATCTAATCTAAAAGAACCTTCAGAAGATCCTAAAAGATCTGTGGTTCAGTAATGGCTTCGCTGATGAATCCTCGCTACAGCATCGGTATCGATTTGGGCACTACGAATTGCGCTTTGGCGTTCGTGGAGCTCGAAGAGGGGGCGGAGTCGCAGGTGCTTGCTATCCGCCAGCGGGAGACGGAGCGGACCGAGGTGGAGCGTAGCAGTTTGCCCTCCTTTCTGTATTTGACGGAGGAAGGAAACTGGGAGGTCGGTCTTTATGCGCGCGAGCGTGGGCGGGAGCAACCGGAGCGGCTGATCCATTCGGCCAAGTCTTGGCTGTGTCACCACTCGGTCAGCTCGCAAGCGAAGACCTTGCCTTGGCGTTCGAAGCGAGTGGACGAAGGCCAGAAGCTCTCGCCCATCGAGGCGTCGTCCCGCTTGCTGTTGCGCTTGAAGCAGGCTTGGGATGAACGGTTTGGGAAGGAGGTTCCCTTCGCGGAACAGCTGGTCACGGTGACGGTGCCGGCGTCCTTCGATGCGGCGGCCCAGGCGGCTACGCGGGAGGCGGCCAAGCTGGCCGGCTATCCGGAGGGCATCCGTTTGTTGGAAGAGCCGCAGGCGGCTTTTTATCGTTGGCTGGAAGCGGTCGGCGAGGATGCCAAGAACCTCCGTGCCGGGGAGCGTATCCTTGTTGTGGATATTGGTGGGGGAACTTCGGACTTTAGCTTGTTTGCGGTTGGGGACGCGGAGGCGGGGTTGCCTAAGATCGAGCGGGTTTCCGTGAGCGAGCATTTGCTGTTGGGCGGGGACAATATCGATCTCGCCTTGGCCCATGCCTTGGAATCGGAGTTGGCTCCCGATGGCGGAGAGCTAAGCGTCGACCAATGGGGGCACTTGCTCAGCCGAGCTCGGGCCTTGAAGGAGCTCTGCTTAAGCGAGGAGGGAGAGGATCGGCAGATTGCCGTGTCCTTGCCGAGCAAGGGCTCTGGACTGTTCGCAGGTACGCTTTCCACGGAGGTATCGTCGGAGCAGGCGAGGGTCTTGATTTTGGAAGGCTTCTTTCCCGAATGCGATCGGGACGCGCGAGCGGAACGATCGGTAGAGGGCTTGTTGGAGATGGGCTTGCCCTACGCCGTGGACTGCGCGGTGACCCGGCACATCGCAGAGTTTTTAGGCGCGGAGCAACGGATCGACCGTGCGCTTTTCAACGGCGGGAGCTTGTCGCCGCAGATCGTGCAGGACCGCTTGCTTACCCAGTTCGCTGCCTGGCAGGGCGGTCGGAAACCGGGAGTGCTGGCCAATGCCGAAACCGATCTCGCAGTGGCGCGCGGTGCCGCTGCTTATGGTGCAAACTTGTATCGTGGGCGTCGCCGGATCGCTTCCGGGGCCGCCCGGGCGGTATTCCTTGAGGTGGGGGCTGGTACTGGTTCGAAGCGAGTCTGCGTGCTGCCGAAGGGGGCTCAGCCCGGCGAGCGGTTTGAGGTGGAAGTCCCAGGACTTCGCTTGGCGGTAAACCAAAGGGCTCGCTTTCAAGCGTTTCAGGGCGCGGACTCGATGACGCAAGGCGCTGGCGATTGGTGTGTCGATGATGTGGGTACGATGCGGTCTCTGCCTCCCTTGGACGCTTGCGTCGAAATGGACGGTCGAGAATCGCTTGCCGTGCGCTTGTCGGCTGAAGTGAACGAGCTGGGCTTGCTTACCGTAAGTTGCGAGTCGCTCGAAGAAGGGATCGAGGGAAGCTGGCCTTTGTATTTCAACCTCCGTGGGGATGCGGATCGTAGGGGTGCGGATCCCAAGGAGATGGATTTGGGCGTTTCTCGTGGGAAGCTAGCGGGAGCGGAACGGGCGCTCAGAAGGGGGTTGTTCGCTCGTGGCGCTGGGGTGAAGGCGTCCCGAGTCTTTCGCGAGCTGGAGCAAGCCTTGGGGACGCCGAAGCATGAGTGGAGCTTAGGCATCTGTCGTGCTTTCTCGGATACGGCATTAGAGAGCGAGGAGGCCTTAACCCGCAGTGTGGAAGGCACGGAAGCATGGCTGCAGCTGGCTGGCTATGCGCTTAGGCCCGGCTTTGGCGCTCCGGGGGATGCAGATCGGCTGCAGCGTTTGCAGGGAGTATTGCAGGGATTGGAATTGTCCTTGCCTGTTCGGATTGAGGTTCCGCTTTTGATCCTTCTGCGTCGCGTAGCTGCGGGGTACGAGGGTGACTTCCAAGAGGAGTTATTCGAGCGGCAGCTCGCTCGCTGGCGCGAAACGAAAAGGGCGGAAGCGGAGCGGATTCGACTGCTCGCGTGTTTGGAGCAGGTCTCTTTGTCCCAGAAGCAAAAGCTTTACGACGAGTTGTTCGCGAGGATGGAGGCGCAGCTTGCGGAGGAAAAGTCGATTTCGTCCGTGTTGGCTGGCTTCGCGAATCTGCTCAGTCGCGTATCCTTTGGAGCGGGAGAGGATCGTATTCTTCCACCGGATACGGTCGAGAAGTTGTTTGATCGCTTGAAGAAGCTGGATTGGAAGGATCCCCGCTATCGCGAGGCGATCGAGGTGTTCCTCGCCGCTGCTCGGATTGTCGACGATCGAGGTTTGAACCTTTCCCGCCGTAGCTCCGAAAAGATCGTTTCCAAGCTCGAGAAATCGGGAGTGGCGGCCAAGCGGCTGCTGCCCTTGCAGGATTATGTTCCGATCACCAAGGGGGATCGAGCGACGCTGTTTGGCGAAAGTTTGCCGCCGGGATTGCTGCTCGAGGGCGAGCCGCTCGATTAGCTGGCGGACGGTTCGAAGAAGGCCGTGACTTGGAGATTCACCAAGTCGTTGACCAGGTGCATGCCGAGCCGTTCGAAGAAGCGGCTCGATCCGTAGGCGACGCCGAAAAGGGTGCGGTCCAGGTCGAACTGAGTCTGCAGCACGTATCCAGAATCGGCGTGGTTGAAGGAGCACTCGAGGTGCAAGGGGTGCTGGACGCCACGGATCACCATCTGGCCTTCCATGCGGGCGTTGGGAGTGCCGAGTCGGGCCGTGGGATCGAGGAAAATACGATCGAGGGAAAAGGTGGCGGTGGGAAAGCGTTCGGTTTCGAAAAAGTCGATGGACTGGAGATGAGCGACGAGAAGGGATGAAAGTTTTGTATCGGTAATGTCGCTACAGTGAATCCGTTTCATGTCCGCCTCGACTTTTCCGGATTTAGCGGCTCCGTTGGCGTCGACTTCAAGGAAGCCTTGGAGGCAGGAGATGGTGCCTTCATGCTGGTTGCTTAGGTTGCGGCCGATCCAGCGGATTTTGGACTTTTCGACGTTGAGGGTGTAGGTCCCGGCGGGGGGGCTCTGAGGCTGTTCGCCCCTGCTCAGGTCTTTCCCGGTCGCGATCCAGTTATCTAGGCCTCCCCGGAGGACGTGGACGTCGCTGTAGCCCGCTTGCTTCAGCCTGTCGGCGGCGAGGGCGGCTGCTTTGAAGCGATCGTTGTCGCCGTAGACGACGATGGCTTCGCCTTTGTTTGCAAAGGCGCTTTGGGCGTTTTGCAGGAAGGAGGTCTCGTAGACGCAAAGGTTTTGCGAACCTTCGATGCGGCATTCCGCGAAGGCTTCGGGGGACCTTACATCGATGAGGGCCATGCTCGAGGCGTTCACTCTGTCGGGATCGATGTAAGGGATCGATTCTTCGGATGGAATCATAGAGGGAGGATGTTGAGGAATGTAGATCGTCGCTAGCGGTGTATCGTGAGTTACGAACCGATCCGCTCCTCAATTGCGATGAAATATTGCGGTCCGACTAGGCCTCTATCGGCCGAAGGGAAAGGGCAGCAGGGCGGATGCTACGAGAAGCTGGAGGAGGCCCACTAGGGAGATGACGCTGACGCTGAGGGTCCAGGTCTTGAGGGTTTCCGCTTCGGTGAAACCGGTCATCTTGCAAACGATCCAAAAGCCGCTGTCGTTCATCCAGGAACCGAACATGGCTCCGAAGGCGATGGCGGCGAAGATATAGAAGGGATCGAAGCCGAGGGCGGTTCCGCCGGCGGACAAGGTCGCTAAGATGCCTGCCATGATGCCGGAGGTGGTGATCATGGAAGTGGTGGAGGAGCCTTGGGCGACCTTCATGACGGCCGCAACCAGCCATGCGAGCAGCACGTAGGAGAATCCACCTCCATGGGTGAGGCTTGTAATGGTTTGGCCGATACCGGACTGGCGGATCATGCCGCCGAAGGCGCCGCCTGCTGCGGTGATCAAAATGATAGTGCCAGCGGTGCCGAGTGGGCTTTCCAAGGTTTTCCAGAGAGAGGTCTTGTCGAGTTGCTTGGAGCGGGCCAGCAGGGTGATGGCGATTAGAGCGCCGATGAACATGGCGACGTGCTTTTGGCCGGCGACTTCAATAATTGAATACAAGGCCCCTTGGGACTCGGGAGAGGTGAACTCACCGACGAAGGAAGCGGTGGCGATCAAGGCGACAGGGAGGGCGACTGGAAGAGAGGAAACGAAGAAACTGGGCAGTTCGCTGGTGTCCTTTTCGACGATTGCCTTGAGGTCCGCGGTGCGGAGCATGCCGCTCTCGCGCAATTGCCCGCCGAGCTTGCCGTCGAGGAAGCTGCCAAGCTTGAGGCCAGCCCATGCGGGAACGATTCCGAGGGCGATGCCACCTACGATGGTTAAGCCGAGGTTTAGCTCCAGCGCTTCGACGACAAGCAAGGGGCCTGGGGTAGGAGGCACTAGGCTGTGGGTGATGGCGGCTCCGGTGCAGACGGCGACGATCAAGTAGACGTAGCGTTTGCCAAGACGGTAGGCGAGGGCTTGGGCCAGAGGCACCATCAGGTAGAACACGGTGTCGAAGAAGACGGGGATGGAGAGGAAGAAGGCGGAGGCCAGCATCGCGTATCCGGCATGTTTTTCGCCGAATACTTTTAGCATGCCGCGCACGATGCGGTCGGCGGCTCCGCTTTCCATAAGGCAAAGTCCGATGATGGCGGCGAGGGCGATGATCCATGCGATGCCGCCGGCGGTATTGCCCAGTTGTCGCATGGTTTCCGAGATGGCGGCGGTGATAGGATTGCCTTCGGAGTCGCCGAACAGGTTGGTGAGGGATCCGACGATGACGGCCGCTATGACGAGAGCGATGAAGGGATGGATACGCAGGTAGCCAATTGAGATGACGACGAAGGCGATGCCAGCGAACAAGACCAGGAAGGGAGTCAAGTCGGCCGCGCCTGCCGCGAGAAGGAAGGGGAAGTCCTGGGGCATGGGGAGGGGTAGCTTGGGTTAGCGTTTTGGGGAAACCGCGAGAATCGGCTGAAACCTTAGGCTCATAAGATTCACGCGCGGAGGAGGATCGAACAAAGCTTTTTTCGGCTGAGATGGGATAAATTGGGCTTACTATAGAGGAAAGGGGGGAGTTCGTCGGCTTGCTCGATAGCAAGGGGAGGCCCGCCTATCGGGAGGCGCGGAAGGGGCAAGAGTGGTCGAGGGACGTCCCTACTATTAGCATCTGGATCTGTTGGTCTTGGCGTCCGATTTCGCTTTCTTCGAGCTTACCCATCCCCGTATTCCCCACCTCCTCTCGCTCGTCCGGAATCGTTGTTAGACGACAGGTCGAGACCTGAGAAACTGTGCCCAAATTCTGAGGACAATTTTTCGTTTAATGAAGAAGCCGAAATCTCATTGTACTGTATCCAGTAACCTGTTACTCGTCGGATTATTCACGTTGATTGTTGGTTTCGCTGTCGGTTTCGACCTTGGAAGGCAGACGAACGATCCAGACGCATCAGAGCCTTTAGTCGAGAAGGTGCAGCCTCGCATCCCCTTGGTGCCCGTTGCTGATGTTAACCCGGGCGAAAGGGGTGAGGCGAAAAGCGAAAGCGGTGGGCGCCGCCTCAGTCAGAGCGAGGCCCTGTTCGAACTGGCAGGAGTCGCTCCGGAGCTCTACCACGAGGTACAGGCTTCGATGAGCGATGTATTGGTTTTGGCAATGGTGGAGAAGCTCGCCCTAGAACAGCCTAGCCAGGTTTCATCGGTCCTTGATCGGTGTGAGGCGAGCCAGCGTGGCTATCTGTCGATCGCTTTTGTTCGTTCTTTGAGCCTGCAGTCGCCCTCCGAGGCTTTGCAGTGGATCCTAAACCGGAAAGGGCAGCTTGCAGGGGAGGATTACGAAAGTGGCTTGAATGAAGCCTTGAGCGCTTATGCGAAAGGCAGTCCAGCTCAGGCGTTCGAGTATTTGGATACAATCGAAGATAGCGAGTTACGTGGCAATTTGGCGGTTGAAGTTGCGAAGGGGTGGGCAGGTCTCGACGTTGATCGAGGATTGGATTGGTTGCGTTCGCTTCCAGATCGCAATGTTCCGCCTGCCGTTCTTTACGGATGTTACTCGGAAATCCTGGGGGCTCTTGCCTTGCAGGATCCGAAGGGCGCTGCGCGGGAGCTGGAGCGACTGGGTTCGGATAGGCTTCAGGGGGAGCTGTTGCCGAGAATCGTTTCGGAGATGTCCAGGAGGGATGTGACTGCTGCGCTGGACCTTATCGCGGAGCAAGTTGACCAGACTACCAGGAGGAATTCCGTATTGGCATTATTGGACGAGAATGTGGAGCAAGATGTCGTCGCTGCGATAGAGGTGATTGCTCATCATGCTAACCTGCTCGATGGCGAGGCGGAAGAGGTCGCGGACCTTTTCGCGAGAATGTCTCGGACAGCGCCAGACTTGCTTATTTCAAGTTTCGACGATCTTCCCAATCATCTCAGGACAACGGCGGCGGGCTCGGTGTTGCGCACGCTCTTGGTTGCGGAGGGAGATGCTGAGCTGGCTCAAGAGTGGGTCGAAACCTTGCCGCGCGGGGAGGCTTTCGACCGAGCGGCGGAGGCGTTTGCAGGGCATTACGCTCAGAGAGATCCTCAGGCGACCTTGCAATGGGCGGGCAAGATCGAAGCGTCCGAGAGAAGAGCGGCCTTTCTGAGCTCCTATATTGAAAGAGCGGATACAAGTGCTCTGCCAGCGATCGCCCAAAGTCTTCGCGATGCTCCGATACGCGAAGAAGCGCGGAACCGTTCTTTAGCCCTGTTGAACCGCCGTATGGATAACGAACTCCTGAATTTGGTGGCTCGCTGATCTTTTGTACCAAAACCCCAGAAATGAATAATAGTATGAATAAACAAAATAGTATGTTTAAGCCGACCGCTAAAGCGTTCGTTTTTCTTGTCTTTGCCTGCCTGGCCGCCGGTCATGCCTCTGCGCAGTACTGGTATGCGAATCCGGATGCGAGCGGAGCGGACTGGCGCGACTACTTCAAGAACTTCAACACGGAGGACAATGGAGGCACGACGCCAACTGTGAGCATCGTCAACAATAGCACTTATGGAAACGTTTGGCGCATCAATAAGCCCGCTGGCGCGAAGCGGGCCGAGTTTAGTCGAGCTCAGCTGAGTTCGGTGGACTATAATTTCGTGGCTGGGAACACGTATTATATTGGTTTTCGGTTTCGCGCAGATGTTCTGAACAACATCACGCTAGAGGATGACGATGTGACTGTTTTTCAGTGGAAATCGGCGGGTAGCGGGATGATGCAGAACTATCCTTTTAACATGGAGTGGAATCCGAAGACGAAGGAGTACTGCCTGAATCTATATGGTCCGACCACTACGGGACAGTCTCAATCGAGCCGAAAGGCAACGGTATGGAAGTCCACTTTGAATGAAAACCAATGGGTGACGATTGTCATTGGGTTTAAGTTTTCCACGGATCCCGGAGACGGTTGGGTTTCGCTTTGGAAGAACGGGTCGAAGCAGACTCTGAGCAATGTAGAGACGGGAAGCAACTATAGCATCAGCACGTTTGGCGATAGCAATCGAAAGGCGTATCATCGCACTAAGGACGGGAGCTATACCTATCCGAAGTGGGGGGCGTACAACGAATCGTCTCGGAAGTATAATTTGAACGTCGAGCTTTCCGATCTTCGAATCGACACCTCTTATTCTTCGGCGCGTCCTCAATAGGTAAGCGAGAAGAGTCGCCTCAAATCGGCTGCATGGTGACTTCGACGGATATGGTGTGCTCTCCGCCGCCGGTAACGGCGCCGCTGAGCATGCTGACGTCGGAGAAGTCGCGGCCGTAGGCGACGGCGACGTGTTGGTCGCCGCATACGAGGTTGTTGGTGGGGTCGACGTCGACCCAGCCGCTGTTGGGGATGAAGACGCTGACCCAAGCGTGGGAGGCGTCGGCCCCGACGAGTCGGGGCTGGCCGGGAGGCGGCATGGTGAGAATGTATCCACTGGCGTAGCACGCGGCTAGGCCTTGGGCCCGTAGGGCGGCGATCATGAGGTGGGCGAAGTCCTGGCAGACGCCCCGCTTGTGGGAGAGGGTTTGCTCGACGGGGGTGTAGATGTCGCTGGCTTCGGGGTCGAACTTGAACTCGTCCTTGAAGGCTTGAAGCAGGGCGAGGATTCCCTTGCCAATCGGGGCATCGCCGGCAAGGAAGCGGGCGCCGAAGGCGGTGACTTCGTCTGACTTGCGGGTGTTTTCGGTCTCGTAGAGGAACTCTTTGGCTTCGATAAGATCGGTCCGCTTGATGTCGGCGAGGGCTTCTCTGATTTCGGAAGCGGGCGTATCCAGTTTTTGGAGATCGACGGCTTCGCTGGTGACCGTTACGATGCTGGATGCTTCGACGACGAGGGCGTCGTGCGGCTCTTGGACGGCGAAGAGGTGGGAGGTGTTTCCGAAGTAGTCCATGCGTTCCGCGAGGTCGGCGGCTTCGGGACTGACTTCGAGGGAGAAGCGGCTGCAGCTTTGGGATTCGTTGCTGAGGGGCTTGAGGATCGCAGTATGGTGGGACGCGGTTACAGGGTAGCTGTACGTGTAGGTCGTCTTGTGGTCTATGCGATAGGTAGCCATGTTTGAGGTGATCTGCCGCGTCGGGCTAGCCGATGGTGGCGTTTGGCTTTTTGGTGGCCGCGTTGGTGGTGTGGGCGAAGTAGTGCTGTTGGATGGCGCTGCCGAGGTCGAGCAGGTTTTTGAAGGTGTCGCCGAAGAAGTCGTGCACGCTTTTCATGCGGGCAAGCGGTTCCTGCTGCATGAGGCTTTCGGGGGTGGTGAGTCCGATGCGGCTGAAGAGCTGGAGGGAGAGGGTGTCGATGGTGTTGCGAAGGCCTTTGCTGGCGTGGGGCAGGGTGGCGAGCAGCTCTCTGAGGTTGGAAATTTGGTAGACGAGGGAGCGGGGGTTGGTGGTGTCGAAGCAGAGGACGTCGAGCACGCTTTCGGAGGACATCGTATTCAGATAGCGGCGACGGTAGGTGATGCTGGAATCGGCCCAGTAGAGGAGTTGGGAGTCGAGGCGCTCGTCGAAGGGCTTGGCGACGGAGTAGGAGGCTTGCAGGAGGGAGGAGATGGCGAGGGCTCGCTCGATGCGGCGTCCGATCTGGAGGAAGGCCCAGCCTTGGCTGCGGGTCATGTTTTCGTAGGCGTTGCCGACGAAGATGGAGAGGTTTTCGAGAGTGTCGTCCAGGAATATGGATACTTCGTCGTCGAAGATGCTGAGTTCCTTGGACTCGTAGCTGTCGCCGATTTCCCGGAAGGCTTGCATGCGTTTCCAGGTATCGACTGAGAGGCGTTCCTTCACCTTGGCCCCGGCGCGTTCGATGAAGTGAAGGTTGTTGATCAGACTTTCGGGATTGGCCTTGGAGAAGAGGGAGCGGGTGAGGAAGGGCTCGACGGCGGCGAACTCGAGGCGCTCGGTTTCGGGGTCGAGCAGGCTGTCGATGGATTCGTCGGGCGGGATGATTTGCTCGAGGAAGGGGACGATGGCGCGCTGGGTTTCGCTGCCGAGCTCTTCGGTGAGGAAGTTGCAGATGGTGCGTTGCAGGCGGGCGAGGGATTCGGCTCGCTCGATGTAGCGGCCGAGCCAGTGGAGGTTGTCGGCCGTGCGGCTGGGGAGGTCGGTGTGGGTGCGGCGGACGGGGCGCTCGGTGTGGATGTGGGCGACGGCGCGTTGTCCGGCTTCGGAGTCTTGCTCGCGGATGATCCAGGCGTCCTTGCTGGCGCCGCCGCGTTGCATGGATACGTCCATGACGTCGTCGCTGGCGGGGTAGCGCACGAGGCCGCCGGGCATCATGTTCCAGCCGTTTTCGTCCGCGACCATGAAGACGCGCATGAGGAAGTGGCGGGGTTGGAGCTGGCCGTTTTCGAAGACCGGAGTGGTGGCTTGGGAGAGGATCTCCTGGCCGCAGTAGCGTTCCGGGTACTTGTTGATCTGTTCGATCAGGGCTTGCTTTTCCTTGGAGCTGAGGCGGGGCCCGAAGTGGGTGGCGCCTCCGTTTTGGCGGAAGGTCGGCTTGACGATGAGCTTGTCGAGGTTCTCCAGCACGTATTGGCGCTCGTGCTTTTGTCCGCACCACCAGGTGGCGACGGAGGGGAGCTCGAGGCTTTCGCCGAGGTAGTTGCGGCAGAACCAAGGGAGGAAGGCGAGCAGGGCTGGCGTTTCGACGAAGCCGGAACCGAGGGCGTTGACGAGGGAAACGTTTCGTTGGCGGATGGTGTTGACCAGTCCGGGGACGCCGAGCAGGGAGTCGTTGCGGAGCTCGAGGGGGTCGACCCAGGGGGAGTCGACGCGGCGCAGGAGTCCGTGCACTTGCTGCACGCCGCCGATGGTCTTCATGTAGAGGCGGTTGGAGCGTACGGTGAGGTCTTCGCCTTCGGCGAGGGTGTAGCCGAGGTTGCGCGCGAGGAAGGATTGCTCGAAGTAGGTCTCGTTTTTCGGGCCGGCGGTGAGCAGGGCGATGTTGGGCTGGTCGGAGGAGGTCGCGGCCAGCGACTCGATCTGTTGGCAGAACTTTTGGACGAAGGGCTGGAGGGAGAGGATGTCGGACTGCCAGATGGCCTTGGGGAAGATGCGGGACATCAGCATGCGGTTCTCCAGGGCGTAGCCGAGGCCGGAGGCGGCTTCGACGCGGTCGGAGAGGACCCACCAGCTGCCGTCGGGGGAGCGGGCTAGGTCGGCTGCGTAGAGCTGGATGTGGTTTTGGCGGGGGGGCAGGAGTCCGTGGCAGGGGCGGAGGAAGGCGGGATTCGAGAAGACGAGGTAGGGGTGCATCTTGCTGCCCTGCAGCATGGTCTGCCGACCGTAGACGTCTCCGAGGATGAGGTTTAGGAGGTGGGCGCGTTGGCCGAGGGAGGCCTCCAGGGACTCCATTTCCTTTTGCGGGAGGGCCAGGGGCACCATGTCCATGGACCAAGGGCGGGAGCTGGAGTCCTCTGCGTCGTAGACGTTGTAGGTGATGCCGTTGTCCCGGATGAGGCGCTCGAGCTGGCGCTCGCGTCGCTCCCAGCGGGGCTGGTTGAGGTCGCCGAGGTGCTCGGACACGCTTTGCCAATGCGGACGCGGTTGCCCCTTTTCGTCGAGAAACTCGTCGTAGGAGCCACCGGGCGAGGCGTAGCCTCCCATCCAGTTGTTGAGCAAATTTGTCTGGCCAGCGTCGGTCATCAGAGGGGTTGAGCGCTGTCTAGGCGCGTGATGACTGGAGTATTCCGAACGCTTGCAAGTGCAAGCGTGGCGATCCCCAAATCACAGTACGTCTTATAACCTACGTAAATCGAGAGTGACGGGCATCTCGGGGCTCCGTTCGATGTGGCGGATCTGGATGGGGCCGGTGTTGTGGCCGAACGCGTGGAATCGCTCGGCGCGGCGGGTTTCGGCCTCGAGGGCGTTGACAGGGAAACGTTCATGGCTGCGGCCGCCGGGGTGGCTGACGAAGTAGGTGCAGCCGCCGATGGCTCGGGAGTGGTACTTGTCGACGATGTCGAAGACGAGCGGGGCGTGCACGGGAATGGTGGGGTGCAGGCAGCTGGGCGGCTGCCAGGCTCGGTAGCGGACGCCGGCGACGTAGCTGCCTGGCTCGCCGGTGGAGGTGACGGGGAGCTCGATGCGGTTGACGGTGACGGCATAGCGGTCCGGATCGAGGCCGGTGATCTTGGCTTGCATGCGCTCGATGGAGGAGTCGACGTAGCGGGCGGTGCCGCCGCCGCCGGCTTCCTCGCCGAGGACGAGCCAAGGTTCGATGCCTTGGCGGAGCTCGATGGTCATGCCTTCGAAGGTGGCGGTGCCGATGATGGCGAAGCGGAATTCGAAGTGGGTGGTGAACCAGTTCTCCTGGATGGGCAGGTCCGCTTCGTGGAGGGTTTGGATGACTTGCTTGAAGTCTTCCTTGACGAAGTGGGGGAGCATGAAGCGGTCGTGCAGTTTGGTGAGCCAGCGGGTGAGCGGCGCTTCGTAGGGCTTTTCCCAGAAGTGAACGATGAGGGCGCGCAGCAGGAGCTGCTGGGCGAGGCTCATCTGGGCGTGCGGTGGCATCTCGAAGCCGCGGAATTCCACGAGCCCGAGGCGGCCGGTGGCGCTGTCGGGCGAGAACATCTTGTCGATGCAGAACTCGGCCCGGTGGGTGTTGCCGGTGAGGTCGGTGAGCAGGTGGCGGAAGACGCGGTCCACGAGCCAGGGTGGGATGCTTTGCTCGCCGAGCTTGGGGATTTGCTTGAAGGCGATCTCCATCTCGTAGCAGGCGTCGGGGCGACCTTCGTCCACGCGAGGCGCTTGGGAGGTGGGGCCGATGAACAGTCCGCTGAAGAGGTAGCTGAGGGACGGGTGGTTGAGCCAGAAGCCGATGAGGGACTTGAGCACGTCGGGGCGGCGCAGGAAGGGGGAGTCGGCAGGGGTGGAGCCGCCGACTACGATGTGGTTGCCGCCGCCGGTTCCGGTATGGCGTCCGTCGAGCTGGAACTTGTCGGTGCCGAGGTTGAGCTGGCGGGCTTCCTCGTAGAGGATTTCGGTTTTGCTGACGAGTTGGTCCCAGTTCGTGGAAGGGTGGATGTTGACCTCCATGACGCCCGGGTCGGGGGTGATCTTCATGTAGTCGACGCGGGGGTCGTGCGGCGGGGTGTAGCCTTCGATGAGGACGGGCTTGTTTACCACGGTGGCGGCGTGTTCGACGGCGGCCACGAGGTCGATGTAGTCCTCGATGGTTTCGGTGGGCGGCATGAAGACGTAGAGGCGGCCCTTGCGGCACTCGACGCAGAGGGCGGTGCGGATGACCCAAGGAGCGGATTGTCCTTCGGCGGGAACTTGGTTTTGGGGAAGCTTCTTGAACTCCTCCTCGAAGCTCTCGGCTGCTTCTTGCTCCTCTTCGATGCGCTTGGCGATCTCGCGGGCGGCGTGGTCGTCCTCCTTGCGTTGGGGGACGATGAGGGAGCGACGGGAAGGGAGGTCGGGGTAGCGGGCGGAGGGGTCGGACGGGTGGAGGTAAGGGTACTCCTCTTCCTTGACCCAAGGGAGGCGGTCGAGGGGGAGTCGCAGGCCGAGCGGGGAGTCGCCGGGCGTGAGGAAGAGCTGCTTGCCGCGCAGCATCCAGATGCCGCTGTGCCAGGCGCGGCCGTCCTTGTCCCAACCGCGCTGGAGGGGGAGCGCGTAGCCGACGGGGGTGTTGAGGCCGCGGTTGAAAACGTTGAGCAGGTTCTCTCGCTCCTGGGGGTCGTCGAGCTCGTTGTCGAGCGGGTTGATGTTTACGGGGAGGTTGCGTTCCTTGAGGGAGAAGGCGACGGGATCTTCGAAGGCGGGGTTGATGTATTGCTTTTCGACGCGAAGCTGGCGGGTGAGCTCTTCGATGAGTTCCTTAGCGTCCGCGTGGGTGTATCCGTAGTCCTTGGACTCGTCTCCGAGAAACTCGTCATTTTCCCAGAGCGGTTGGCCGTCCTTTCTCCAGTAGAGGCCGAGAGCCCAGCGGGGGAGGGGCTCGCCTGGGTACCATTTGCCCTGTCCGTAGTGGAGGAGGCCTTGCGGGCCGAACTTCTTGCGCAGGCGGCGGATGAGCTTGTCGGAAAGCGGCTTCTTGGTGGGGCCGACGGCGCCGGTGTTCCATTCTTCGCCTTCCTGGTCGTAGATGGATATGAAGGTCGGCTCGCCGCCCATGCTGAGCCGCACGTCGCCGGCTTCGAGCCGTTTGTCGACGGTTTTTCCGAGGGAGAGGATAGCCTTCCATTGGGCGTCGGTGAAGGGCTTGGTGACGCGCGGGTCCTCGTGGATGCGCGTGACCGACATGGACACGTCGAATTCGGTCTTGCAGGCGGTGATGCCGCCTTCGATGGGGGCGGCCCCTTTGGCGTCGGCGGAGGTGGCGAGGGGGATGTGTCCTTCGCCGCAGAACAGGCCGCTGGTGGCGTCGAGCCCGACCCAACCAGCTCCCGGCAGGTAGACTTCGCACCAGGCGTGGAGGTCGCAGCAGTCTTCCTGCACGCCGGCGGGAGCGTCGGGATCGACGGGCTTTTGGTCGGGCTTGAGTTGTATCGAGTAGCCGGATACGAAGCGCGCGGCGATGCCGAGCCGTCGGAAAACGTGCACGAGCAGCCAAGCGAAGTCGCGGCAGCTGCCTTTCCCTTCCTTGAGCGTCCTTTCCGGACTGTAGATGCCCGGATCCATGCGGAGGGTGTACTCGAGGTGAGCGTTTACCTTTTGGTTGATGTAGGCGACGAAGTCGTTGGTGTCCTTCTTGGAGACGTCGATGGAGTCGACGAAGTCCTTGAAGCGTCCGCGTATGGGAATTTTCGAGAAGTAGGGCCGTAGTTCCTTTTTGAGTACGTTGCTGTACTCGAAGGGGTAGCTGGTCGCGCTTTCCTCGAGGAAGAAGTCGAAGGGGTTGATGGGGGCGAGGTCGACGACGAGGTCGACTTCGAGGCCGAAGGACTTGGTCGGCTCCTGAAGAAGGAGGCGGGCCACGTAGTTGCTTTGCGGGTCCTGCTGCCAGTTGACGAAGGTCTCCTCGGGGTGGACTTTCATCGAGTAGCTTACGATGCGGGAGCGGCAGTGCGGGGCGGGGCGGAGGCGCACGACTTGCGGCCCGAGGGTGGCGAAGCGGTCGTAGTTGTAGAAGGTCCGGTGGTTGAGAGCGACTTTGATGGCCATCTTGGAAAGGTGAAAGGTAGAGAGTGAGGAGTGAAGTGCGCGAGGGGAGCGGGCGGGGTTGGCTCCGGGCTGCGGACTATGAGGCTAGGCTTGGGATTGCTCGAGGTCTTCGGCGGGATCGACGATTTCCGAGAACATATAGCGCTTGCTGATTTCGACCGCAATCTCGCCGAGGTCGCTTTCGATCGATTCGATGAGTTTGTGGGCTTCCTTGCCGTTCAGGTCGCTCGGGTTGGCGTAGTTGAGCTTGGCGATCAATTGGCCGAGGCGGCGTTCCGCTTCGTTGGAGAAGTGGGTGACCGGGCACTTGGAGATGGCGTGCAGGGCGAGTTGGGTGCGGGTGAGGCAGTAGAGCACGGAGCGAGGGAAGTCGCGGGAGCGCAGGAGAAAGTCGCGTACGGTGTCGCCTTCGATGTCGGCCACGTAGACGCGACGGTAGGCTTCGTGGGCGCTGCAGCCGCGGAGGATGGCGGCCCATTGGGCGTTGTCCAGGGCGTCGTCCTTGGCGGGGGAGTCCTGCAGCATGTAACGCTTGGCGTCGAGGATGCGGCAGGTTTTGTCGGCGCGTTCGAGGTTGGCCCCGATCTTTACGAACTCGAAGCCGATTTGGTGGGGAAAGGTGGTGTCGACGAGGCCTTGGAAGAGCTGGGAGAATTCCTTGATGTGCTGGAAGAAGTCGTAGTCTGCCTCTTCGCAGACCTTTTGCGGGTCCTGGTTCTTGATCCAGAGGTAGGTGCGGTTGATGACCTCCCACATTTCGGAGGAGATCTGGTCGCGGATCATGCGGGCGTTTTCGCGGGCCGCGGAGATGCATTGGAGAACGGAGCTGGGGTTCTCGCGGTTGAAGGTGAGGAAGTCGGTGATGTTGGCGCTCGACTTGTCCTCGTAGAGCGATTCGAAGAGGGCTTGGTCTCCGAGGCTGGCGAGGATGGGGCTCCAGTTTTTGTAGGGATCCTCTTCCGGGGCGTGTTCCGATTCGAGGAGGGTTTGTAGGGTGACGTCTACGAGGCGAACGGTGTTTTCGGCCCGTTCGATGTAGCGGGCCATCCAGAAGAGTGAGTCTGCGACGCGGCAAAGCATGTTTTTAGAGAGTCTGAAGGTTGAGGGACTGAGGGCTGAAGGCGCGGTTTATTCGTCTCCGTAGAGGACCCAGGTGTCCTTGCTGCCGCCGCCTTGGGAGGAGTTAACGACCAGGGAGCCTTTCTTGAGGGCGACCCGGGTCAGGCCGCCGGGTATGATCTGCGTCTTTTCGCCGCATATAATATAGGGGCGCAGGTCGATGTGACGTCCGCCGAATCCTTCGTCGCAATAGGTCGGGTGGCGGGAGAGCGAAATCGGGGTCTGGGCGATGAACTCGCGGGGAGCCGCTTTGACCTTGGCCTTGAATTCTTCGACCTCCTTCTTGCTGGCGTGCGGGCCGATAAGCATACCGTAGCCGCCCGCTTCGTTGGCGGCCTTGATGACCAGCTTGTCGGCGTTCTCTAGCACGTAGTCGAGGTCGGGCTTGCGGTAGGGCAGCCAGGTTTCGACGTTGGGAAGGATGGCGTCCTCACCGAGGTAGTACTTGATCATGTCCGGGACGAAGCAGTACATGACCTTGTCGTCGGCGACGCCGGTGCCGAGGGCGTTGGCGAGGCCGATATTGCCTTTCTTGTAGGCGCGAACGAGTCCGGGAACGCCGAGGAGGGAGTCCTTGCGGAAGACTTCGGGATCGATGAAGTCGTCGTCGATGCGGCGGTAGAGCACGTCGACTTGCTTGAGGCCTTCGGTGGTGCGCATGTAGACGCAGTCGTCGGAGTCGACCATCAGGTCGCGGCC
This sequence comes from Pelagicoccus sp. SDUM812005, assembly GCF_031127875.1. GTDB lineage: Bacteria > Verrucomicrobiota > Verrucomicrobiia > Opitutales > Opitutaceae > Pelagicoccus. Next base: position 111,985 of record NZ_JARXIA010000020.1, read on the forward strand.
TTCCACGATTTCCACGCCCATCTGGCGGGCCAGGAAGCAGTGTTCGAAGTAGGCGGAATTGTAGACGCCCGGGGTGAGCACCGCCACGGTCGGCGAGCTTTTGCCCTGGGGGGCGATGTACTGGAGGGCGGAGAGGAGCTTTTCCGGGTAGTCGAGGACGGAGCGTACGCCGGCCTTGGGGAAGAAGCGGGGGAAGGCCCGCTTCATGGCCTGCCGGTTCTCTATCATGTAGGAGACGCCGGAAGGGCAGCGGCCGTTGTCTTCGAGGACCAGGTAGTCTCCGTTGTCGTCTCGAATGAGGTCGGTCCCGCAGATGTGGATGTAGATGTCGCGGGGGACGTCTAGCCCGACGATCTCTTTGCGGTAGTGCTTGGAGGAATTGAGGATTTCGGCGGGAACGACGCCGTCCTTGACGATTTTCTGCTCGTGGTAGACGTCCTGCAGGAAGAGGTTGAGGGCCTGGATGCGTTGCTCGAGGCCGCGAGCCATCTGCTTCCATTCGGTGTCCGGAATGATGCGGGGCACCATGTCGAAGGGAAAGATGCGCTCGGTGCTTTCCTGGTTTCCGTAGACGGTGAAGGTGATGCCTTGCTGCAGGAAGGAGAGGTTTACGGCTTCTCGTTTTCGGTTGAACTCGGATTCGGTGAGTTCGCTGAAGCGGTCGACGAAGTTTTTGTAGTGCGGGCGAGGGAGTCCCTTCTCGTCGAACATTTCGTCGAAGAAGGATTCGGTGTCGTATTTGATTTGCATTAAGAGGAAGCGAACTGGGGGTTAGTCAGTGCGGTCTTCGCGGGCCGGAAGGGCGGTCACTTTGACAGCGAGTTCGTGTTAGCACCCGCTGCGCCAGCGCGGTGAAAGTTCGCGGATCGATTCGTAATCTGCATCGCTGCGTTCAAAGTTGATCGAGAAGTGTTGGATATTGAAAGGCGCCCGCCGGGGCTGCTGTCCTCCATGAGGCCGCGCCGTAGAGAAAGCGAACCTTGTTTATTAATATTAGAGCGCGAATCCTGGGCGCGAACGCCGCGGGCCTTCGAGCTTCGGGGGAGCGGGGCGATGTAGATGCCGGATTTCTCGGCTTTTGCTTTCTTTGTGCTTGATGCGAGAGCTGTGGCGCCCCAAACCCTTCCTCCTTCAAAATTTCCCATCACATAGGAGGCTCCAAAAGGGCTTTCCGCCCAAATTAACGTGTAGGAAAAGGACAGATTCAGCCGGTGAACGGGCTGGTTCTGTTTTTTGTTCTATTTCGGCGAGAAAATACTTGCCGAAGCACCTTCAAACGATACGTTCACGCTCTTTTCTCAAAATTTCACACCATGCCTACTATTAACCAGTTAGTCCGATTGGGCCGCAAAGTGATCAAGGCCAAGTCCAAGTCACGTGCCCTCGAAGCAAATCCGTTCCGCCGCGGTGTGTGCGTACAAGTCATGACTCGTACGCCTAAGAAGCCAAACTCGGCTATCCGTAAGGTCGCGAAGGTACGCCTAACCAATGGTTACGAAGTGATCGCTTACATTCCTGACGAAGGTCACAACCTTCAGGAGCACAGCATCGTTCTCGTGCGTGGTGGTCGTGTTAAGGACCTTCCAGGTGTTCGTTACCACATCGTTCGTGGAACGCTCGACGCGCAGGGTGTCGACAAGCGTCGCCGCAGCCGCTCCAAGTACGGCGTAAAGCGTCCTAAGGAAAAGAAGTAATCATCTAATTTTATAAGACCATGTCACGTCGCAGAAGAGCTACTAAAAGACCAGCAAAGCCAGACGCCCGCTACGGCAGCGTACTCGTAGGTCGCCTCGTCAACACCGTCATGCGTGATGGTAAGAAGACTGTCGCTGAGCGTATCGTCTACTCCGCATTCGAAAAGGTTGCCGAGAAGCTCGGTAAGGGTGATCCGATCGACCTCCTGCTTGGAGCTCTCGAAAACGCTCGTCCTCGCCTCGAAGTGAAGAGCCGCCGCGTTGGTGGCGCCACTTACCAGGTTCCTGTTGAGATCTCTTACGATCGCCAGGAGTCGCTCGCATTCCGTTGGATCGTTAATGCAGCTGCTGGTCGTCGTGGTCTTCCTATGAAGGACGCTCTCGCATCCGAGATCGTGGACGCGTACAACAACACCGGTTCCGTTGTTAAGAAGAAGGAAGACACGCACAAGATGGCTCAGTCCAACCGTGCCTTCGCTCACCTTCGCTGGTAATCATCTCCTAACCCTCCGCAGCTTCGCCTGTTTTGTTCTTTGTAAATGTCAGTTTCCCTCACAGCTCATTCGCCACGAAACGGCGCCGACAGACCGGTGCCGATGGAGTGGACGCGTAATATCGGCATCGCGGCCCATATTGACGCAGGGAAGACGACTACTACAGAGCGCATTCTATATTATACAGGCGTAGTTCATAAGGTAGGGGAAGTTCATGACGGAAATGCCGTCACGGACTTCATGGAGCAAGAGCGCGAGCGTGGCATCACGATTACGTCCGCCGCGATCTCTTGCAATTGGAAGGCCAAGTTTGGGCCTTTCGAGGGGGTTGACCATTTGGTCAACATCATCGACACCCCGGGTCACGTTGACTTTACCGCGGAAGTGGAGCGATCCCTCCGCGTGCTCGATGGAGCGGTCGCCGTCTTTTGCGCGGTCGCTGGCGTACAGCCGCAGTCGGAAACGGTTTGGCGTCAAGCCGACAAGTACCGCGTGCCGCGTATCGCTTTCATCAATAAGATGGATCGCGTCGGCGCTGACTTCCAGGCGGCTGTAGAAGATATGCGAAGCAAGTTGGGGGCAAATGCTCACCCGCTGTTTCTCAATATCGGCGCCGAGGAAGGCTTCAAGGGGTTGGTCGACCTCGTGCAGAACAAGGCCTTCTTGTTCGACGAATCTGACGAGATGGGAGTCAATGCCATCGAGACTGAAATCCCGGCGGACATCGCGGACGAGGCAGCAAGGCTTCGCGAATCCCTGATCGAAGCAGTGGCTGATTTCGACGATGAGCTCGCAGAGGCATACCTCAGTGGAGAGGAGATCTCCGTTAGCCAGCTCATCCTTGCAATCCGCAAGGCAACCATCGCTCTCAAGTTCGTGGGCGTCATTCCAGGTTCGGCCTTTAAGAACAAGGGCGTGCAAAGCGTACTCGACGCGGTAGTCAACTACCTGCCGAGCCCATTGGATCTCCCGGCCACTCAAGCGCATGCGAGCGACGAGTCCACGGTAGAGATCGAAGCGGACGACGCCGGCAAGGCTTCCGCTCTCGCGTTCAAGCTCTGGAGCGACCCCTATGTCGGCAAGCTGGTCTTCGTTCGCGTCTATTCCGGTACGATCAAGAAGGGCGACATGCTTTTCAATCCGCGTACAGGGAAGGGCGAGCGCGTAAGCCGCATCTTGCAGATGAAGGCGGATAGCCGCGAAGATTTGGAAGTGGTCCGCTCGGGCGATATTTGTGCTTTGGTGGGTATCAAGAATGTGGCTACGGGCGATACGCTCGTACCGAAGGGCTACGACGTTTCCCTCATTCCGCCAAGTTTTCCGGAACCGGTCATTTCGATGACGATCGAGCCGAAAACCTCTGCGGACCAGGACAAGCTGGCTGCCGGTTTGGCTCGTCTCTCCGAAGAAGATCCGACCTTCAAGGTCAGCTCCAACCCGGAAACGGGACAAACCATCATTTCTGGGATGGGCGAGCTCCATTTGGAGATCATCCGCGATCGCTTGTTTCGCGAGTTCAAGGTCGAGGCCCGTTCCGGCGAGCCGCAGATCGCTTACCGCGAAACCATCACCAAGCCCGCTCGCGGCGAAGGGAAGTTCGTTCGCCAGACAGGCGGCAAGGGACAGTACGGTCACGCCGTTATCGAAATCGAACCTCAGGAATTGGGGAAGGGGATTGAGATCGTTGACGAAACAGTCGGTGGCGTGATCCCCAAGGAATTTATCAAGCCTACGATCGACGGTATCCGCGAAGCTACGCTCAACGGCGTGGTCGCCAGCTATCCGGTCATCGATATCAAGGTTCGCCTCGTCGACGGATCTTTCCACGAAGTCGACTCCTCCGAGACCTCATTCAAGATGGCGGGAATTTTCGCCTTGAAGGAAGCGATGAAGGAAGCCGCTCCCGTGCTGCTCGAGCCGGTGATGAAGGTGGAGGTTGTAACTCCTAACGAATTTCAGGGCGATGTGGTCGGAGACCTCAACCGCCGCCGTGGCCAGATCCAGAATTTGGAGACAAAGGGTGATCTCGGCTACATCTACGCAAGCGTCCCGCTTAAGACCATGTTTGGTTACGCGACCGACGTTCGCTCACTCTCCAAAGGCCGTGCCAGCTACACAATGGAGTGGTCCAATTACGAAGTAGTTGCCCAAAAGCAACTCGACGAAATCCTCAATCAAGGTTGGTAAACGCCACCGTAACTTTTCTACCGAACAATCATGACAGGACAAAAAATCCGCATCAGACTTCAAGGTTTCGACTATCGAGTAATCGATCAGTCCGCGTCAGAAATCGTGGATACAGCTAAGCGCTCCGGAGCACGTGTTTCCGGACCTGTGCCGCTCCCGACGCGTATCGAGAAGATATCCGTTAACCGTTCTCCGCACGTGGACAAGAAGTCCATGGAGCAGTTCGAGATCCGTACGCACAAGCGTTTGCTCGACATCATCGAGCCGACCGCTCAGACCGTCGACGAACTCAAGAAGCTCAATCTGCCCTCCGGTGTAGATATCAGCATCAACGTATAAAGCAGATACCAACAACACAGACTTTCGTTCGGCAATTCCGCCGTTCGCTAATGTGGGTCTAATAAAAACGAAGGCATCCGCCTTCACCTACCTCTTAGAACTATGAACTATACGCTATTAGGCAAAAAGCTGGGAATGACCCAGGTTTATGGCAGCGACAACGAAGTTGTTCCTGTCACTGTACTGCAGGCAGGTCCTTGCCCAGTGCTGCAAGTAAAGACGGTCGAGTCCGACGGATACAATGCGATCCAGATCGGTTTCGACTCCAAGAAGGACAAGAACGCTAGCAAGGCGGCTCTCGGGCATGCCAAGAAGGCTGGCGTCGCTCACGCTCCTCGCGTGATCAAGGAAGTCCGTAGCCCAGAGGCTATCGACGCTACTCCAGGCGACGTGCTCGACGTGTCCAAGTTCGAGGTCGGCAAGAAGGTCGACGTCATTGGCAACACCAAGGGTAAGGGATTCGCTGGCGTAATGAAGCGTTTCAACACCAAGGGTGGTCCTGCTTCCCATGGTTCCATGTTCCACCGCCGCATCGGTTCGATCGGTCTTTGCCAATGGCCAGGACACGTCTTCAAGAACCAGAAGATGCCAGGTCACATGGGCGCAAAGCAGCGCACAATTCAAAATCTCGAGATCGTCAGCATCGACGCCGAGAAGAACCTAATCTTGGTTAAGGGTGGCATCCCGGGCGCGAATGGCGATACCGTGATGATCCGTTCCTCGATCAAGGCCAAGAAATAGGAAAGGACTGATCGACCATGAAACTTAAGCTTTTCAAGAACGACGGCAGCGCCAACGGTGAAACTGAGGTAGACGGACTTCCCGTCTTCGAAGGTGACAAGGGCGTACAGGCCGTTAAGGAAGTAGTCGTCGCCCAGGCGGCAAACGCTCGCCAAGGCAGCGCCAACACGAAGACTCGCGGCGAAGTTCGCGGCGGTGGCAAGAAGCCATGGCGCCAGAAGGGTACCGGCCGCGCTCGCGCAGGTTCCACTCGCTCCCCGATTTGGGTTGGCGGCGGCATCGTATTTGGCCCACGCCCTCGCGATTACTCGAAGAAGATCAACAAGAAGGTTAAGACCCTCGCTTTCGGCCGCGCTTTGTTCGACCGCATCGCAGACGAGTCTATCGTCGTTGTTGACGCACTCGACATTTCACCTGCCAAGACTAAGGTCGGCGAAGCCCTCGTACGCGGCATCGCTCCTTCCGGCAAGGTTCTCGTCATCGACAAGGAGCTCAGCGAAACATCCGTTCTCGCCCTGCGCAACTTGGCTGGTGTCGATCTCGAAGAGGCTCCGCTGGTTAGCGTGACAGACCTCTGCCAGTTCAAGACAATCATCGTAACACGTGCCGGTCTCGAAGTACTCGTCGAGCGCGCGAAAGGAGGCTCGAAATGATTCAGCCAGATAAGATCATCAAATCCGTTCACATGACCGAGAAGAGCAACGTCCAGTCTTCCGAGATGGGGCAGTACACCTTCCAGGTTTTCAAGACCGCTACTAAGGGCAGCATCAAGGCAGCTGTAGAGAAGACATTCGATGTCTCCGTAGCCCGAGTGAACGTCATCAATCAGATCGGCAAGCCTAGTCGCAACCGCAAGACCGGCAAGACCAGCTCTGGAGCTGGTTTCAAGAAAGCGATCGTTACCCTCAAGCAGGGCGACATCATCGATTTCACCGCCTAAACGAAGGAGACTACTAGAAAATGTCTATTAAGAGTTTCAATCCAGTCACCCCGACGCAGCGTTTCGCTCAGCTTCAAGTTAAGGAAGTTGCGAACAAGCGTCCGGAAAAGGCGCTCACCACTTCCAAGAGCAAGCAAGCAGGTCGCAACTGCTACGGCCGCATCACCATGCGTCGTCGCGGCGGCGGTCACAAGCAGCTCTATCGTATCATCGACTTCAAGCGTAACAAGTTTGATATCCCTGCCAAGGTGCAGGCCATCGAGTACGATCCAAACCGTTCCGCTTACATCGCCCTCGTCGCCTACGCCGACGGTGAGAAGCGCTACATTATCGCTCCTGCTGGCGTCAAGGCGGGCGACACCGTTCTCTCTTCCCAGAAGATGATCGACTTCGCTCCAGGCAACGCCATGCCGCTCGAGTTCATCCCGCCAAGCACCAAGCTCCACGCTGTGGAGTTGCTGCCAGGCAAGGGAGCTCAGATCGCTCGCGCCGCTGGCAATGCGGTTGAGTTGGTCGGTATCGATGGCGACTCCGCACAGATCAAGATGCCTAGCGGCGAAATCCGTCTCGTATCCAAGAAGTGCATGGCGACGGTCGGTTTCGTAAGCAACGCCGAGAAGAAGAACGTCGTTATCGGCAAGGCCGGTCGCAGCCGTTGGCTCGGAAAGCGTCCTCGCGTCCGTGGTGTCGTAATGAACCCGGTCGATCACCCCAATGGTGGTGGTGAAGCAAAGTCCAAGGGTGGTGGCGGTCGCCAGATGCTCGTGTCCCCATGGGGCCAGTTGGCGAAGGGCTTCCCAACCCGCCGCAAGTCCAAGGAGAGCAACAGCCTCATCCTCGTCCGCCGTAACGGACGGAAAATGAAAAACAAGTAAGCGAGGAAATAGATAAAATGGCTCGTTCAGTAAAAAAAGGATTTTTCGTAGACCCCAGCATCGAGAAGAAGGTGAAGGAAGCGCAGGCAAGCAACGATCGTAAGCCGATCCAGACTTGGTCCCGTCGCTCCACCATCACCCCAGACTTCGTCGGTCTTAACATTAACGTACACAACGGCAAGGCGTTCATCCCTGTCCACGTGACCGAAAACATGGTTGGCCACAAGTTGGGCGAGTTCTCGCAGACTCGCACCTTCAAGGCTCACGGTGGCGGTAAGAAGTAAGGCGAGGAGTAACTAAAGCAATGCAAGTACAAGCACGCACAAAATACGCTCGAATGTCACCTAAGAAGGTGATCGAGGTCGCTCGCACGATTCGCGGCAAGAACGCCAACGCAGCTCTCGAGCTGCTCAAGTTCATCCCCCGCAAGTCTGCTCTTCTCATCTCCAAGACACTGCAGTCGGCAATCGCTAACGCTGAAAACAACCACGACCTCTCCGGTGACTCGCTCACCGTCGAGCTCGCCACGGTAGAGCAAGGCCCTGCGCTCAAGCGCTTCAAGGCTGCCGCTCGCGGTGGGGTTGCCAAGCGTAAGAAGCGTATGTCTCACATCCGCATCGTACTGTCTGATAACGCCTAAAGGAATTACGCAAAATGGGTCAAAAAACACATCCGATCGGATTTCGCCTCGCTGTAAATCGTAACTGGCAGTCACGCTGGTTCGCTCGCAAAAACGATTTTGCGGACACGCTGCACGAGGATTACATCATCCGCGAGAAGCTCATGGAAAAGCTCAAGTTCGCGAGCGTGCCACGCATCTTCATCGAGCGTGCCTCCGCCCGCGTTCGCGTTAAGATCTTCACCGCCCGCCCAGGTATCGTCATCGGACGCAAGGGGCAGGAAATCGAGAAGATCAAGGACGAGCTCGCAAAGGCAACCGGCAAGGAGATCCTCCTGGACATCCAGGAAGTCAAGAAGCCGGAACTCGACGCAACCCTCGTAGCCGAGAACGTTGCGCTCCAGCTCGAGCGTCGTATCGCGTTCCGTCGCGCCATGAAGAAGGCCGTCCAGATGGCCATGTCTTTGGGCGCGAAGGGTATCAAGATTCAAGTAGGTGGTCGTCTCGGCGGCGCGGACATCGCTCGTACGGAAGTGCAGCGCCAGGGTTCCGTGCCTCTCCACACGCTCCGCGAAGAAATAGACTATGGCACGGCCGAAGCGCGTACCGTTTACGGTATCATCGGAATCAAGTGCTGGGTATTCAACAAGGAAGACTAAGCCGAAAGGGTAACAATCCATGCCTCCACTCACACCATCTCGCACAAAGTACCGTAAGGTAATGAAGGGTCGCCTCCGCGGAAACGCGAAGGGCGGCGACACAATCGCATTTGGCGACTTCGCAATCCAGGCTCTCGAGCGCGGACATTTCACTGGCCGCCAGATCGAAGCTTCCCGTGTTGCGATCACACGTCACATGAAGCGTAAGGGTAAGCTCTGGATCCGAGTTTTCCCCCACAAGCCAATCACCAAGAAGCCACTCGAAACTCGTATGGGTAAGGGTAAGGGACCAGTCGACCACTACGTCGCTGCGATCAAGCCAGGTGTCATTCTCTTCGAGCTCGCCGGCGTACCGATCGCCGTCGCTCGTCAGGCAATGTCCCTCGCCGACGCGAAGATCCCGTTCAAGACGCGCTTCATCGAGCGTGATCGCGACTAAACCGGAAAGGAAAAGATTATAATGAAGACAAAAGACATTCAGGAACTTTCCGTTGCAGAAATCGAAAAGAAGATCCGCGAAACGCGCGAGAAGCTGCTCGACCTGCGCCTAAAGAAGCAAACTGGCCAAGTGGAGAAGACCCACGAGATCACCGCCGCTCGCAAGAGCATCGCTCGTATGGAGACCATCCGTAACGAGAAGATCGCTGCCGAAAAGCAATCCGCCTAACCCCATAGAGAAATCCGGCAATGGAAAATTCACGCAACAAGAGAAAAGACCTCCAGGGCGTAGTAACCTCAATCATGGGCGACAAGTCCATCAAGGTGACCTACAGCTACAAGAAGGCGCACCCTCGCTACCGTAAGGTAATCAATCGCAAGACCGTCGTTCACGTGCACGACGAGGAAAACACCGCTCGCCTTGGCGACAAGGTTGAGATCATGGAAACACGTCCACTCAGCCGTCTCAAGCGCTGGCGCCTCGTCAAGGTCACCGAGCGCGCTCCAATGCTCGGCAAGAAGACGCTTGCTGAGGTTGAAGCCGAGCAGGAAGCCCATCAGGCGGAGTCCGGCGTAGAAGCATAAAGTAGGGAAGGGTAACTAAACATGATTCAATTACGTTCATCCATCCAGATCGCGGACAACACTGGCGCCAAGCGCGCTTGTATGATCCGTCGTCTCGGACAAAACAAGAAGACTGCCGATGTGGGCGACGTTATCGTCGTGAACATCAAGGAAGCTAGCGTCGATTCCTCCGTGAAGAAGGGATCCGTCGTGAAGGCTGTTGTCGTTCGCACCAAGGCTCCTATCCGCCGCAAGGACGGAAGCTACCTTCGCTTCGACTCCAACGCTATCGTTATCCTCGACAACAACGGCAATCCGAAGGGCACCCGCATCTTTGGACCAGTCGCTCGCGAGCTTCGTAACAAGAAGTTCATGAAGATCGTATCACTAGCACCGGAGGTACTCTAAGATGGCTACAGCACACATTAAAAAGGGTGAGGAAGTTGTAGTACTCACGGGCAAGGAAAAGGGCAAGCGCGGCAAGGTTTTGCAGCTGCTCCCAGCTAAGGACCGCGCGATCGTGGAAGGCTTGATGATGATCAAGCGCCACGAGAAGAAGTCCGAAGAGAAGCCGGAAGGCGCCATCGTCGAACGCGAAGGTTCCATCCACGTTTCCAACCTGATGTCCGCGGAAAAGTACGACGCACGCCGCGCTAAGTAACTCTCAATTCGAAAATCGCCGTAACGGCACCGAGAACCAAGAAATTCGGGTCGGAAATCCGGATTCATAAAAAGCCAATGAGCTCTCAAGAAACTCCAGCACTCAAGCAGCATTACATCGATGTAGTAGCCCCAGGCCTCAAGAAGTCCCAGGGCTACCAGAACGACATGGAGATCCCTGTGATCGAGAAGGTCGTCCTCAACATGGGCATCAATGCTTCTGCAGATAAGTCCGTCCTCGAAGAGGCGGTCAAGAACCTCAGCGCCATCGCCGGTCAAGCCGCCGTTCGCACCTACGCTCGCAAGAGCATCGCGAACTTCAAGCTCCGCGAAGGGATGCCAATCGGATGCAAGGTCACCCTGCGTGGCAACCGCATGTGGGACTTCCTCTACCGCCTTCTCGCGGTCGGTCTCCCATCCATCCGCGACTTCCGTGGCGTACATTCCCGTTTCGACGGAAATGGCAACTACTCCCTCGGCGTCACCGATATCACGATCTTCCCAGAAATCGCTACCGACACGCTCAAGTACCAGTCCGGCCTGGAGTTCACTATCGTGACTTCCGCCGCGACGAACGAAGAAGGCAAGGAGTTGCTCACGCTTCTCGGCATGCCGTTCCGCAAGCAAGAGAAGAAGGAAGAAACTACAGCAGCTTAATTATTTTAGAATATGGCAAAGAAATCAGCTATCGCCCGTAACAAGAAGCGTGTACGCATGGTTGCCCAGTACGCAGAGAAGCGTGCTGCCCTTAAGGCAATCATGGCGGATCCCGAAGTTTCCGACGAAGAGTTCTACGCAGCCCGTGACAAGCTCACCAAGTTGCCGCGCAACTCCTCGCCCATCCGCATCAAGAATCGCTGTAACGTCACTGGACGTCCCCGCGCTTTCATCCGCCGCTACGGACTTTCTCGACTCACTTTCCGTGAGCTCGCTCTCCAAGGAAAGATTCCAGGCGTAACTAAGTCCTCTTGGTAAGCGAATAGGCGTTGACGATTTGAAATCACACGATCAAATCGTCCGCTTTTCCAAAATTTACATCTCGAGCCGCGAGTTTGGATATCGCGCGGCTCACAAACCACTAATACAAGTATGCACACTGATCCAATCAGCGACTTCTTAACGCGCATTCGTAATGCGTCTCGTGCCGGCAAGGCGGAGACGTCTGCGCCGCACTCAAAACTAAAGGCAGCTATCGCTAAGGTTCTTCTCGACGAAGGATTTGTCAGCGAAGTGAAGGAAGGTACCGACGAAAACGGTCACAAGACGATTGTGATCGGGCTCAAGTACGTCGATGGGGAAGCCTCCATCAACGGTATCGACCGCGTCTCCAAGCCAGGTCTGCGTCTCTACGCTAAGAGCACCGACATCCCTCGCGTTCTCAACGGCCTCGGCGTTTGCATCCTCACCACTCCGAAGGGAGTTATGAAGGACCGCGATGCCCGCCGCCAAAAGCTTGGCGGTGAACTGATCTGCAACGTTTGGTAAGAAAGGAAAACCAGAAATGAGCAGAATCGGAAAACTTCCAGTCGCTATCCCAGCTGGTGTCAAAATCGACATCAACGGCACAACCGTTAACGTTGAAGGCCCCAAGGGTAAGCTCGAAAAGACTTTTAACTCCGCGGTAGCAATCGCAGTTGAGGACGACCAGATCAAGGTCAGCCCAGCCGATAGCACCCGTTTCGCCAATGCCATGTACGGCACCGCGCGCTCCATCATCTCGAACATGGTGCAGGGCGTCGTGGAAGGCTTCTCCAAGGATCTCGAGATCTCTGGCGTCGGTTTCCAGGCGAACCTCAAGGGCAAGGTGCTGAACCTGAAGCTCGGTTACTCGCACGACTGTAACTACGACATCCCAGAGGGCGTCACGATTACGGTCGACGGTGGAACCAAGGTTAAGGTTTCAGGGATCGACAAGCACATGGTCGGTCAGGCAGCTGCTTCTATCAAGAAGTTCGCTCCAATCGAACCTTACAAGGGCAAGGGTGTTCGCATTGTCGGCGAGCATGTAATCCGCAAGGAAGGCAAGTCGGTCTAAGCCAAGGCTTAGGACTTGAACCGCAAACTCCAAAGGAAGAGTTAACAGATGAAAATTCAGAAGAAAAACGACCTCTTGCAGAAGCGCCGCTGGCGCGTGCGCAAGAAGGCTATCGGCACCACAGAGCGTCCACGTCTCAGCCTTCACCTCAGCAACAAGCACATCTACGCCCAAGCGATCAACGACGAGACGGGTACAACCCTCGCTTTCGTTTCCAGCCTCGGCAAGGACGTGCGCTCCCAGAACCTCAAGGCCAACAACGCTGGCGCGGCTGCCCTCGGCAAGCTCTTCGGCGAAAAGGCTAAGGAAGCGGGTGTCACTAAGGTCGTATTCGACCGTAACGGACGCAAGTACCATGGTTGCGTCAAAACTTTCGCAGATGCCGCTCGCGAGGCCGGCCTAGATTTCTAATTGCCCTATGATGACTTCACAGCAAAACACAGGCGGGCCAGGTCGTTCTGGTCCAGGTGGTAACCGCGGCCCAGGTGGCCCAGGCGGCAATCGTGGTCCAGGGGGCAATCGTGGCCCAGGCGGCAATCGCGGTCCTGGTGGCAATCGCGGACCCGGCGGCAATCGTGGCGGACCTCGCGGTCAGCGCGAAGAGCGCGAAGACGATGGCATCTCCGAAAAGGTAGTGTTCATCAACCGTTGCGCCAAGGTTGTTAAGGGCGGTCGTCGTTTCAGCTTCTCCGCTCTCGTCGTCGCAGGCGACCAATCTGGCAAGGTTGGCATCGGCTACGGCAAGGCGAACGAAGTTCCCGAAGCGATCCGCAAGGGCACGGAGCAAGCGCGCAAGAACCTCGAGCCCGTAAAGCTCAAGGGCGACACCATTCCGCACGAAGTTCTCGGCGAGTTCGACGGTGGTAAGGTCCTTCTTCGTCCAGCGACAACGGGTACAGGTATCATCGCCGGTGGCGGTGTCCGTGCCGTACTCGAAGCGGCTGGCGTTCAGAACGTGCTCACCAAGTCTCTCGGTTCCAACAACCCGAACGCTATCGTCCTCGCAACGCTCGATGGCCTCAAGAAGCTCAAGACCTACGAAGACTATAAGCGTCTTCGCGGTTAATTCTAATTTAACTAAAGGAACTCCTCAAAATGAGACTCCATAATCTATCTAATGTTAAGGGTGCCACGCACCGTCGCAAGCGCGTCGGTTGCGGTGAAGGTGGCGGCCATGGTAAGACTTCCGGTCGCGGCGGTAAGGGACAAACGGCTCGTTCGGGCGGTGGTATCCGTATCGGCTTCGAAGGTGGTCAGATGCCGATCTTCCGTAAGCTTCCTATCCGTGGCTTCAACAACAAGAACTTCCGTACCGAGTACGAAACGGTTAACATCGGCGAGCTCTCGAAGCTCGACGACTCGGTAACCGAAGTAGATCGCGAAGCTCTCGCGGTTGCAGGTCTTGTTCGTTTGAACGACAAGCCGCTTAAGGTTCTCGGCGAAGGCGAAATCACCAAGGCTCTCAAGATCAAGGCTGTTAAGTTCAGCGCTTCCGCTAAGGAAAAGATCGAGAAGGCCGGTGGCGAAGCCATCGTAGCCGAAGCTTAATCCCCGCACTGATCCCCGACTCATAAAGGCATGCTATCTGCGTTTACCAACTGTTTGAAGATACCGGAGCTACGTCAGAAGATTTTTCTGATGCTCTCTCTTCTGTTCATCGCCCGTATCGGCGCGAACATCCCGCTTCCTGGCCTCGATATGAAGCCGTTGCAGGACTATTTCGCTGACCAGACAGCCACGGGCGGCGGCAGCTTGGTCGGACTCTATAACATGTTTACTGGTGGCGCGTTCTTGCGTGGAGCCGTATTCGCCTTGGGGATCATGCCATACATTTCGGCTTCCATTATCTTTCAGTTGATGGGGGCTGTTTTCCCTGCTCTTGCTCGCTTGCAGCAAGAAGGGGAGGCGGGCCGTCAAAAGCTATCCCAGTACACTCGCTACGCCACGGTGATCATCGCCGCGGTGCAGGGCGTGCTGTTGATTCTTGGTCTGCAGAATCCGGGAACGCTGTTCCCTGGTTTCTCGACGGACGGCTACGGCGATATCATCATCGAAGACAAGTTCTGGTTCCTGCTTTCCTCCACGGTCTTCCTGACCGCGGGTGTGGTCCTCTTGATGTGGATCGGCGAGCAGATCACCAAGCTGGGTATCGGAAACGGTATCTCCATCTTGATCACCATTGGTATCATCGCGGACCTTCCTGGCGCGGCCCAAGCGACCTACGACCTGTTCTTCGGTCCGGTTGGCGTTAAGAAGCTGGTCTTCGGCCATGGTATCTTGATGGCGGCGCTTCTGGTTTTGGTCACGGCCGGCTTGGTCGCGGTCATCCAGGCGATGCGTAAGATTCCGGTGCAGTACGCGAAGCGGGTAGTGGGCCGTAAGGTCTACGGTGGACAAAGTTCCTTCATGCCGCTGAAGGTCAACTACGCGGGTGTTATGCCCGTTATCTTCGCCTCCGCACTCTTGTCCTTTCCGCAGCAAATCATCTCCCAAATCGGAGCTGCTTTGGAGCTGCAGTGGATGGTAGACGCTTCCATGTACTTGGCTCACGGTTCGACTTCCTACTATGTGGTCTTCGGTCTGATGATCCTGTTCTTCAGCTACTTTTGGGTTTCGGTCATGTTCCGTCCCATTCAGATCGCTGACGACCTAAAGAAGTACGGCGGCTACGTGCCAGGCGTTCGCCCAGGGCAGCCGACTGCTAAGTTCCTCGATTTCGTGATGACTCGTCTCACGCTCGCGGGAGCGATCTTCCTGACGGTGATTACCGTTTTTCCAGACGTATTGCTTTACCTTTACGAGATCCCGATGCGTGTCGCCATTTTCTTCGGCGGTACCGGTATGCTCATTACGGTAGGCGTGGCTCTGGATACTATGAAACAAATCGAGACACATCTGTTGCAGCGTCACTACGATGGCTTCCTTAAGAAGGGACGCATTCGTGGACGCAACCAAGCTCGTGGCGCCGAAACAGCACTCGGTGGTGCAACCGAACTCAAGAATGTAGGCCAGCTCTATGCGGCGGTGCTTATCATCTTCCTCGTAGGCCTCGCGGCTTATTTCATTCAGATAGCTACAACGACAAATTAATTCTTTACTTTCTTGCGGAGAGGGCTCATTCCGTTGCTCTTTTTTCTTCCGGCGACGTGCTTCGTCCGGTTGGCGACTTTCCTTTCTCAAGAAATAGGCAGTTTTCAGCGATTCTCGCTCACTTTTTGCCGCTCTTCACAACTACTTTTAAACCAATAACTTGCTAGAACCATGCCACGTATCCTAGGCGTTGACATTCCAGCCAACAAGAAGCTCGAATACTCTCTCCGTTACATCTACGGTATCGGACCAACACGTTCAAAGACGATCCTCGCGGAAACTGGAATCGATCCAGACATGCGTGCCAAGGATTTGGACGAGGAGCAGATCAATGCCATCATGGGCAAGATCCAAGAGCTTCAGTTCGTCGTGGAAGGTGACCTCCGTCGCGAGCTCACCGGAAACATGAAGCGCCTCCAGGCGATCAATTGCTACCGTGGCCTACGCCATCGTCGCGGTCTTCCCGTTCGCGGTCAGCGCACGAAGACGAACGCACGTACTCGCAAGGGTAAGGTTAAGACACAGGGCTCGCTCCGCAAATAATTAGGACCATCACGTCATGTCTGAAGAACAAGTAAAAGCTGAAGAAGAAGAAGCGAAGGATGTCGCTGCAGAAGGTGCAGAGGCTGAAGCTCCTGTCGAAGAAGAGCTCATTGGTGGTGTTAAGAAGCAACCAACCGCTCAGGATCTCCTCAAGGAAGAGATCGGCGACCTCAAGATCCGCAAGGCCAAGGGCAGCAAGAATGTCACTACCGGCATCGCCAAGGTCAGCGCGACTTTCAACAACACAATCGTCACCATCACCGACCTCAAGGGCAATACGATCTCTTGGGCCAGCGCTGGTAAGATGAACTTCCGCGGTTCCCGTAAGTCCACGGCTTACGCGGCCCAGATCGTTACGCAAAACGCTGCCAAGGCAGCCATGGCGCACGGTTTGAAGGAAGTTATGATCGAAGTTAAGGGACCTGGAATGGGCCGTGACTCCGCGATCCGCGCGTTCCAGACGCTCGGTCTCGAGATCTCCTCGATCACTGATACGACACCTATTCCTCACAACGGCTGCCGTCCACCTAAGCGTCGTCGCGTCTAGTCGCGAATCGCTTCAATCTCTGAAATCTCAAATCTAAGAAGATCATGGCTCGCTATACCGGTCCTACTACCAAGATCAGCAGACGTTTCGGACAGCCAATTTTCGGCTCTTCCAAGTCTCTCGAAAAGCGCAACTATCCACCAGGTCAGCACGGACCTCGCCTTCGTCGCAAGCAGTCCGAATACTCGATCGGCTTGGGCGAAAAGCAAAAGCTCCGTTTCATGTACGGCCTCATGGAGAAGCAGTTCCGCCGTACCTTCGACAAGGCTAAGGCGACACGTGGCGTAACAGGTACAATTTTCCTTCAGCTCCTCGAAACGCGTCTCGACAGCGTCGTTTACGATCTCGGTTTCACCAAGACTCGTAAGGCTGCTCGCCAGTTCGTGAACCACGGACACATCTGCGTTAACGGCAAGAAGGTCGATATCCCTAGCTACCAGGTCAAGGTCGGCGACGAAATCGAAGTGCGCAACACCACTTCCTCACGCCAGCTCGCGACACGCAACATGGAAGCGAACCGCATGCGCAACGTACCTGACTGGATGACTCGTCAGGACGAAGCATTCCGTGGCGTCGTCAATCGCGAACCAACTCGCGAAGAGCTCGAGCCAAGCATCAACGAGCAGCTAATCGTTGAGTTCTACAGCCGCTTCTAATCGCGACTGTTCTCATTCATACATTTTCATTCCGACCAACTAATTTTAAGCCCATCCGTAGCCCATAACGCAACATGCCGAAACGTATTGGAAAGTTCGAACTGCCAAACCGCCTTGTTAAAGTAGAAGAGGGCTCCTCTTCAACTTATGCGATGTTCCATGCTGAACCCTTCGAAGCGGGTTACGGGCATACCATTGGCAATTCGCTGCGCCGCGTCCTCCTCAGCTCGATCGAGGGCGCTGCAATCGCTTCGGTTAAGATCGAGGGAGTCAGCCACGAGTTTCAGAGTGTTGACGGTATCGTTGAAGACATCACCGATATCGTTCTCAACCTGAAGAAGGTTCTCCTCGTTTGCCACAAGCGCGAAGGGGTCAAGTTGATGATCAACACCAACCGTTCAGGCGCCATCACTGCGGCGGATATCCAGCCGGATTCCAACGTGGAGATCGTCAACCCGGACCAGATCATCTGTACGCTTGACCGCGAAATGCCGTTCACGGCGGAGCTTGAAGTGAAGGTCGGTCGCGGCTACTGCCCTGGCGATGACAACAAGGACGAAGAGGATCCGATCGGCGTAATCGCTATCGATTCTCTTTTCTCCCCGGTTAGCTTGGTCAAGTACGCTGTCGAAGCGACTCGCGTCGGACAGATCACGGACTACGACAAGCTTCTCCTCGAAGTTTGGACCGATGGCCGTATCACTCCGGACGATGCCCTTAAGCAAGCAGGTGCGATCCTGAAGCATCACCTCGATGTCTTCGACAACGTATCTGATGAAAACTACGAGTTTGAAGACGAAGGTGGCGAAGTGAGCGAAGAGCAAAACAAGCTCCGCAAGCTCCTCAACATGAGCGTCAACGAAATCGAACTCTCCGTTCGCGCTGCGAACTGCCTCAACAACGCGAATATCACCACTGTTGGCGAGCTCGCGATGAAGAGCGAACAAGAGATGCTCAAGTACCGTAACTTCGGTAAGAAGTCTCTCAACGAAATCAAAGACAAGCTCGAGTCCCTCGGTCTCTCGCTTGGCATGAAATTTGACGAACGCCTCCTCGATAACAAGAAGGAGCTCTAAACGTAACCTTACACTCAGACAGCCATGCGTCACCGCAAGCATCGTAATCAACTCGGCGTAAAGAAGGAGCACCGCGAAGCTCTCCTCGCCAATCTTTCAACAGCGCTCATCCAGCGCGGCCGCATCAAGACGACCCTCAAGAAGGCTAAGGCTCTTCGCCCCTTCGTCGAGAAGGTCATCACACTCGCCAAGAAGGGTACGCTTCATGACCGTCGCATCGCGATCTCCCGCGTTCGTGACGTAGGCGTGGTGCACGAGCTTTTCGAAGAGAAGGTTGAGCAGTTCAAGGACCGCAACGGTGGATACACTCGTATCTACAAAATCGGTACACGTCGCGGCGACGCTGCTGAGATGGCGCTCATCGAGCTCATCGACGCGGACGACGAAGGCTACGCCAAGAAGGGCAAGGCCAAGGCGAAGAAGGCTGAAAAGCCAGCAGCCGAAGAAGCGGCAGCTCCCGTAGCTGAAGCAGAGGCTCCTGCGGAAGAAGCTCCAGCAGCAGAAGAGACCAAGCAGGAAGAAGAAGCCAAGTAAGGCTGCTCCTCGTCGCTAATCTTTCCTTTTTTCTGAGAATGCGTTCTTCCGCGAAGAACGCATTTTCGCGTTTTTAAAACCAAGCAATTTCGTGCATCCCTTTACCTGGTTCCTCATTCTCTACACTGGCTCGGGCTTGATGGCCATCGCCAGCTTGTGGTTCTACTACGAGAAGAGGGAGAAGCGGGTGTTCGACGTTCGCAGGAAGCGTCGCGTCTTTCACTGCGTGAAGTGCGGCGAATTGTATTCGGTTCGCAAGAAGGACGTATCCGAAGGGCAAGAATGTCCAAAATGCGGATACAATAATTTCGAACTCTCATTCTAACTCACCGGCGCCCGCTGAATACGAGTGACAAGCGCCCCCGCTAGTATCTTTAATCCTCACCTTTATCATGAAGCACCAGACCATCGCGGTACTCGATTTCGGATCTCAATACACACAGGTAATCGCCCGTCGCATTCGCGAGTGCAATGTGTACTCGAAGATCTATTCCTATAAGACTTCCGCCAAGCAGCTGGAAAAGGACGGCGTGATCGGAGTTATTCTCTCTGGTGGACCTTCAAGCGTCTTGGCTCCCAAATCGCCGCAAGCGGACAAGAAGATCTTTTCCTTGGGCGTGCCGGTGCTGGGGATTTGCTACGGCGTACAGCTGATCGCCCACTTGCTCGACGGCAAGGTCGAGAAGAGCAAGGAGCGCGAGTACGGACACGGTACGCTCACCATCGCTCGCAAGGGCAGCCTTTTCCGCGGTTTGCCGAACAAGCTGCGCGTTTGGAACTCCCACGGCGACCGCCTTGCCAAGCTGCCGAGCGGTTTCGCGGCCATCGCTTCGACTGAGAACTCCAACTACGCGGCGATCGCCGACGAGAAGCGCAAGATCTACGGCATCCAATTCCACCCGGAAGTGGACCACTCCGAGGGAGGCATCAACATTCTCGAAAACTTCCTGCGCAAGATTTGCGGCTGCAAGGGCGATTGGTCCATGGCTGACCTCGCTCGCGAATCGATCGAAAACATTCGCAAGATCGTTGGTAAGGATCGCGTGCTTCTCGGCTTGAGCGGCGGCGTTGATTCCTCTGTAGCGGCAGCCCTGATACACAAGGCGATCGGACGTCAGTTGACCTGCGTATTTGTCGACAACGGCCTGCTTCGCCTGCACGAGCGCGAGCTCGTGGTCGACCTCTACAAGCGCAACTTCAACATGGATGTACGCGTCGCTCGGGCAGGGGCCAAGTTCCTGACCGCGCTCAAGGGGGTCACGGATCCCGAGAAGAAGCGCAAGATTATCGGAAAGACCTTCGTGAAGGTGTTCCAGGATTCGCTCAAGCGGATCGGCGATGCGAAGTTCCTCGCCCAGGGTACCTTGTATCCGGACGTGATCGAGAGTATCGCCATCGATGGGAATCCAGCGGCGACTATTAAGAGTCACCACAACGTAGGCGGATTGCCCAAGAGCATGAAGTTCAAACTGCTCGAGCCGCTGCGCGAGCTCTTCAAGGACGAAGTTCGCGCCTTGGGCACGGCTCTCGGATTGCCCAAGGAAGTCGTTTGGCGCCAGCCGTTCCCAGGTCCTGGCCTCGGCGTTCGCGTGCTTGGCGAAATCAATAAGCGTAACTTGGATATCCTTCGCAAGGCGGACGCAGTATTGCACGAGGAGATGATGGAGTCCGAGCTTTACTACAAGGTGTGGCAGTCGTTCTGCGTATTCCTGCCGGTTCGCACCGTGGGCGTGATGGGCGACGAGCGTACTTACGACAACGTGATCGCGCTTCGTATCGTGGAGAGCAAGGACGCCATGACAGCCGACTGGTCGCGGGTTCCTTACGAGGTGCTGCAGCGTGTATCGACGCGTATCATCAACGAAGTCGAAGGCGTTAACCGAGTGGTGTACGACTTGAGCTCGAAGCCTCCCGGCACTATCGAGTGGGAATAGCGTATCCGCTTCTTCATTACTAACTTTTTGGCGGAGCGGGGGAAATCCTGCTCCGCTTTTCAATCTCTAGAATTCTAGCCCCAACCCTCATATGAATAAGTTCATCCCCCGTTTCATTGCCCTGGTCGCGTCCCTCTTTTTGTTTGCGCTAAATTCGTCCGCTCAAAGCGCGGCGACGAAATCGGAATTGTCGGACGCGGAAAAGGCGAAGATCATTGAAGAAACCGTGGCTTTGGGCCGCGCTTATATGGGGGGCGACTCCAAGCTGAACGCCATCGACTCGGTTCGATTCGAGGGTGTGCTGGTTTACGCTGGTGGCCAGTCGGGCACGGTAGAGTCGATCATGAAGAAGCCAGGTTACTACCAGTTCATTTCTTCGATCGCCGGTATCCGGGAAACCTCTACGCTCAATCCGACCAGCGCGTGGCGTAAGCTGGAGAACTTCCAGGAACCTGGCGCCTACACGATGAGCTTCTACGACGTCGATGAGTTGCGTTACTTGGAAGCGACCATTGCCGATAGCCTTGGTTTCTTGAAGGCGCCCAAGACGCGGAATGGACGCATCGAATTCGTGGGCAAGGGAAAGGTGCGCGGCAAGTCGGCTGTGATCCTGAACTACGTCTACAACGATCGCATCTGGTTTCGCCGCTACTTCGACCCGGAAACGGGCCGAGTGATGTTCATGCAGAGCTCGAAGGGGATGGTCTACACCTACGAGGGGGATATCGAGGCCGGTGGAGTGCGCTTCCCGAAGAAGGTGCTCGTTAGCTACATCTCGCAATATGGGGAATCGACGATGGAGATTTCCTATTCGAAGGCGGAGGTAAACCTCGACGTCGATTTGGAGCGCTTCCGCGTTCCGCAGGTCGGGGAGTAGGGTAGCGCAAAATTCTCTTTGCCTTGCGCGTAGGCGCATAGCAAAAGTGTCGCCATGGCAGACTTGGCCTACAGTTCACGAACCTTTTGGGATAAGCTTTCCGCTTTCTGCAAATCAGCTGAGGTACCTCAGTCGATTGTGGATACAGCGTCTTCGGTGCTTGGGGAAGTCCGCGAGCACGGCGATGCCGGCATCGCGAAGGCACTCAAGCGCATCGATAAGGTGTCGCTCGCTCCCGAAGCGTTCCCCATCAGCCGCGAGGAAATGAAGGCGGCGGCGCGTCGTCTCCCCAAGGGAGATGCGCAGGCGATCAAGGACGCGGTCGCATCCGTTACCGAGTTCCACAAGCACGCCTTGCCTAAGTCCTGGACAGCCAAGAACGCTCATGGGGCCACGATTGGCGAACGTTTCTATCCGCTCGAACGCGTCGGGCTCTACATCCCTCGCGATCTCGTATCCACCGTCGTGATGACCGCTTCCTTGGCGAAGTTGGCAGGGGTGAAGGAGATTGTCGCCTTCACGCCCTGCGGTGCGGACGGCAAGGTCAACGACGGTTGCCTCGCAGCCATGTATTTGTCGGGGGTCACGGAAGCTTACCGCTTTGGCGGCATCATGGCCATCGGCGCCGCGGCCTACGGTACGGAATCGATCAAGCCGGTGCTCAAGGTTTACGGTCCGGGCAATGCCTTCGTGGTCGAGGCCAAGCGGCAGGTGTACGGAACCATTGGCGTCGATCTGTTGCCGGGCCCCAGCGAATTGCTGGTGATCGCCGACGAGCATGCCGACGCGCAATTTGTGGCTTCGGACCTGCTGGCCCAGGCTGAGCACGGCTCCGGTCGCGAAAAGATTTTCCTCGTGAGCCTTTCCAAGGAAAAGACCAAGGCGATCCGTGCGGCCATCCGCGAGCAAATGAAGAGCTTGCCACGCAAGGACGCGATCAAGTCCGTGCTCAAGGACGGGTTCTTTTCAGTGGTCGTCAACGACTACGAGGAGGCAGCTGCCGTCGCCAACTACGTGGCTCCGGAGCACATGGAGCTCGAGGTGGACCCCAAGCAGTTCAACAAGCTCATCAAGTCGATCACGACTGCCGGCGCGATCATGCAAGGCGCTTGGTCGGCTACGGCCTTGGGTGACTTCGTTGCGGGGCCAAGCCACGAATTGCCGACCGGCCGTTCGGGCCGCCACTTTAGTGGCCTGCAGATCAGCGATTTCATGCGCCGCTCCAGCTTGGTCCGCTACACCGAATCCGCCTTGGGCAAGGCTGCTTCCACGGTAGAAGCCTTTGCTCGCATGGAAGGCTTGGAGGCGCACGGCCGTTCCGTTAGCTCTCGACTCGGGAGAAAGTCATGAGCGCAGCGAATTCACCTTTCGAATACGCGCTTCCCCATATTCAGAAGTTGCACGGTTACACGCCCGGCTTTCAGCCGAAGGGCGACGGTTGGGTAAAGATCAATACCAACGAAAATCCGTATCCGCCCAGCCCATCGGTGAGCCTCGCGATTCAAGAGGCCATGGGGGAGGGTTTGCGCCTGTATCCGGATCCACGCAGCTCGGCCCTGCGCGAGGAGGCGGCTCGTCTGCACGGCGTGACGCCTGAGCAGGTTATCTTTGGCAATGGATCCGACGATATCCTGAATCTGCTCGTGCGAGCGTTTGCGAGCGAAAGCCCCGCGGGATACTTGCTGCCGAGCTATTCCTTGTATCCGGTGCTCTGCGGTATCCAGGATACGGGTACGGTAGAGGTTCCCTTCGATCGCTCGATGGAGCTTCCGTTCGACGCTCTCGAGAAGGTGGACTCGAAGATTCTCTTCATCACCTCGCCGAATGCTCCGACAGGGGTGGGCTTCTCGAACGCGGACCTTTCTCGCGTGATCGAAGGCTTCGACGGGATCGTGGTCGTGGACGAGGCCTATGCTGACTTTGCCGAGGAGAACGCCACGACGCTGCTTTCCAAGTATCGCAATCTGGTGGTGACGCGTACCTTTTCCAAGTCCTACGGCCTCGCCGGCCTGCGGCTCGGATACGCTTTGGCGGATGCTGAGGTGATCGACATTTTGGACCGGGTGCGCGACAGCTACAACGTGAACCGGCTCTCTCAGGCGGGCGGTCTGGCGGCCTTGAAGGATCAGAGCTACTTGAAGGCAGTGGCGGCCAAGATCTGCCGGACGCGCGACTACTATCGAGCGGAGTGGGAGAAGCTGGGCTGGTTTTGCTATCCTTCCCAGTCGAACTTCCTGTTCGTCGAACCGCGCAATGCGGCGGGCGAGGCCGGCGCCGCGGTCGCTCAGGAGCTCTTCGAGTATTTCAAGGAGCACAAGATCCTTGTCCGCTATTTCCCTTCCAGTCCCTTGACTGACTCCTTCCTGCGAATCAGTGTGGGCGACGAAGATCAAATGCTCCAAGTGAGCGAAACCATCCAAAAATGGCTGAAGAACGCATAGCATCCCTCAAGCGCACGACGAAGGAAACTTCGATCGAGGCGGAGCTGAAAATCGACGGTACCGGTATCGCAAATGTCGATACGGGCATTCCGTTCTTCGATCACATGCTTACGCTCTTCGCGGGGCACGGTCTTTTCGACCTGACGGTCAAGGCGGAAGGTGACATCGATGTTGACTACCACCACACTGTTGAGGACGTGGGAATCGTCTTGGGCGACCTTTTCAAGCAGGCTCTCGGCGACAAGGCGGGGATCACGCGCTATGGGTTCTTTATCCTTCCGATGGACGAGTGCCTGACCCGCGTGGCCATCGATCTCGGAAATCGTCCCTTCCTGCAGTACAACGTGGTTTCGCCCACCAACTACGTTCGCGACTTCAATATCATTTTGATCAAGGAATTCTGTCGCGCCTTTTCGAATACGCTAGGTTCTAACCTCCACATCGAGCTTGAGTACGGCGAAGAGCCGCACCACATCGTGGAAAGCATTTTCAAGTGCATGGCCCGAGCCATCGACGCGGCCTCTCGTGTCGACCCGCGCATGGAAGGCCGTCTGCCGTCTACCAAGGGAATGTTATAGAAAAGGGCTAAAGACTGAGGGAGAAGGAATGAAGTGGCGTAAGCGAACTTCGGCCTTCCGCCTTCAGGCCAAACACCTCTGTTAATGAGCAAAGATATTGCAGTTATCAATTACGGCATGGGCAACCTTCGCAGCGTAGAGAACGCTTTGGCGAAGATCGGGGCCAAGCCGAGAATCGTAGCCACTCCGGAGGAAGTCGGGGAGGCGGATGGATTGGTCTTGCCAGGAGTCGGCGCCCTGCGGGATTGCGTGGACGGGCTCAAGGCCGTTCGCTTCGACGCCTTTATTCACTCTTGGGTTAAGGAAGAACGTCCCTTCATGGGGGTCTGCCTCGGTCTGCAGGCTCTCTTCGAGCATTCGGAAGAGGACGACGTGACCGGTCTCGGCGTGTTGCCCGGCAAGGTAGTCCGCTTCAAGTCGCGTCCCGGCCTGACCATCCCGCACATGGGATGGAATCACGCTAGGCTGGTGCAACCCGGTTCGCCCTACTGGGAGAATTTGGACGCGGAAAAGGACCGTTTCTACTTCGTGCACAGCTACCACATCCAGCCGGAGGACCCGTCGATCGCCTTGACGGTTACGGACTACGATGGCGAGTTCGCGAGCTCCGTTGCGGTTGGGTCCTTGATGGCCAGCCAGTTCCACCCGGAGAAGAGCCAAGCCAAGGGATTGCAGCTGTACGCGAACTTCGTCGCCCAGTGCTCGTAGATTAGCGAAATTGTTGAGAAGCTGTAGTTTAGCTAATATCGCGTTTCGCGGTAGCCCACCCTTTACAAGGGGGGCTCGGAAGGCTAGTTAGTTGGGTTTTCGTAAATCGGACTTCCCGATTCTTATTACCGCCAAGATCCATAAACTGACTTCAGCCTGACGATGAGCAAAGAGGCCATTCTCAAAATCGACGATAAAGAACTCGCTTTCCCCATTATCGAGGGAACCGCGAACGAGAAAGCAATCGATCTGCGCACCTTGCGTGCCCAGACTGGTTACATCACCTTCGATGAGGGGTTTGGAAACACCGGTTCCTGTCAGAGCGAGATCACATTCATCAACGGCGAGAAGGGGATCCTTCGCTACCGCGGCTATCCCATCGAACAGGTCGCGGAAAAGTCCGATTTCGTAGATTCCTCCTACCTCATCATCTACGGCGAGCTGCCGACCGAGGAGCAACGCCACGAGTTCCTCCGGGAGCTGATCAAGAACTGCAACATCGACACCCGTATGGTGCGCCAGTTCGAGGCCTTTCCGCCGTCCGCTCATCCGATGTCCATCCTGACCTCCATGATGGGCTCCCTGAGCAGCTACTATCCGGAGCTTTCCACCAATGACCGCGAGCTCGACCTCGAAAATTTCGACCGCTCCTGCGCCTCCGCTATTTCCAAGGTGATGACGGTCGCGGCGATGTCCTACCGGATCTCGAACGGCCTTCCCATCAACTACCCGAAGAAGGACCTGAGCTATGCGGAAAACTTCCTGCATCTCATGTTCTCGAGCCCGAACGACGAGTACGAGGCTCCTAAGGAAGTAGCCGAAGCTCTGGACCTGATCCTCCTCCTCCACGCGGACCACGAGCAGAACTGCTCTACGTCGACGGTGCGCATGGTAGGCTCCAGCGGCGCCAATCTCTTTGCTTCCGTGACGGCGGGCATATGCGCCTTGTGGGGGCCTTTGCATGGCGGCGCCAACATGGCTGTCATCAAGATGCTGGAAGCGATCCACGCCGAGGGCGACGACGGCACCCGCTTCATCGAGGAAGCGAAGAGCGGCAACAGCGGCAAGCGCCTCATGGGCTTCGGTCACCGTGTCTACAAGAATTTCGATCCGCGCGCCAAGATCATCGGCAAGGCCTGCGAGCGCCTTCTGGAAGCGCTCGGCACCAAGGACCCGTGCCTCGACATCGCTCGCAACCTCGAGAAGGCGGCCCTCAACGACGACTACTTCATCAAGCGCAACCTGTACCCGAACGTCGACTTCTACTCCGGAATCATGATGCGGGCCATCGGCATCCCTCTCGACATGTTCACGGTCATGTTCGCTATCGGCCGCATGCCGGGCTGGGTCGCCAACTGGCACGAGGTCGCCTCGGCCCCGAAGGGCAAGATCAACCGCCCTCGCCAAGTCTACCAAGGCGAAGCGGAGCGTGACTTGCCAGCGGACTACAACCGCCGCGGCTAGTTTCCGGCGAGAGTTCAACTTTCAAATCGGCCACTCCCAAAGGGTGGCCGTTTTTTGTAGGTTGCTCCCTTCGAGGCGCGACCGTCGTGCTCCGCATTGATTCCTACTGTTTGCGCGGAAATCGAGCGACTTTGCCCCAGCTTTGGCTGCATATTGTAAGCCTATGTTTCGTACCAGAGTTATCCTGCTGTTGGCGTTTGCTCTCGCAAGCGGCTTTGAGCTAGTCGCTCAATCCTCGAGCGGGGGTGGCTATGTATTCTCTGGCGTGGAGCCTCTCAAAGGTTTTAAGAGGGAGCTATGTCCGGTGGTGGGGGCTGAGAAGAAGAGGTTGCTTATCGAGACCTCTTCCGGGCTTAGGAAGTCTAGGTTTGGCCAGACTTTCGTATCGCTGAGAGCGAAGCTGGTCGCGACCGAGCATTACGCGGAAATCCGGAACTTCGATTTCTCCTTCGAAAACCGAGCCCAATTCAGGCGGGACGGGGCCCTGCAAAGCGCCTTGGAGGCGGATGCCGAATACGCGCAGGCGAAGATCGACCAGATTGATACCACCGATAGGCCGGTGGTCGAGGGGCAGCCGAGGAACATGAGCAAGGAGGAGTTTCGCGAGGCTCTGTCCGAGAGCAGCGCTGCGAGCCGCAATCTGCAGGAAGGCTTGTTTGGGCGGGCAAGCCAGTTGGCGGACACGATTTACCTGTCCTTCGATATCGTGCCGGAGGGCGACTACGAGGAGACCTTCGCTGCTGTCGTCGTGGTGCACGACCAGTTGGACGCGGAGGGGAATTTGCTCGGAAGGGTAGCGATTCCCAGCTTGGAACGGTCGGGCGATCTCGAAGCTGGAGTCGCGAACTCGGTTGCGATCCAGCTGCGGACCCGGGAACAGCTCTTGAGCAACTTGGAGCTCTCCGTGTTCCTGTTTACCCGTACCGGCGAGCCGATTGCGACGAACCTTTCCGGCGCCGTGAAGGAGCTTGGCCCGGAGGCGTTCGAGGCTGTCGAATCCGAGCTTCGGGCGCGGCAGTAGCTACTTCGCTTTCGCGGTATGCTGCTCGTGCAGCAGCCCTTCGAAATCGAGTCCGGTGAGCTTCTTGAGCCCTTTGACGAGGCGCCAGAGGGCGTAGACCAGGATGGCCATGGTCGGGGCGGTGATCACCAGCCAGGAGACCCAGGTGAGGGTGGCGATTTCGTTGTTGAAGCTTTCCGTGCCGCCGGGGCTCTTCACGATCATGGATGCCAAAACGAAATTGAGCGCGGCGCTGATCAGAAAACTGAATACAAGCAGCCAGTTCGCCACTTTGAACTGCGATTCGAGCTCGGCTTGCTTTTCGCTGGTGTCGATGTGGCTTTGGATCTTTTGCACGTCGAAGATTTGGTCGTTGAAGAGGAAGGTCTTCAAGAGGGAGTTCTTGCGTTTCGCGGTAGCGAGCACCAGTACGCCGATCATGAGCGGCATCGCGGTTTCCTTGATGACCACCCACTTCGGCTCCGCTTCCATCAAGCCGATGCCTCCGGTCAGCAGGATGTTCAGGAAGCCGAATATGGAAATGATGTTGTAGTTCTTCCGTTGGGAAAAGTCGTAGAGGAAGTAGCCAACCGGGAAGGCGAGGGCGGCCACCAGCCCGAGCACGGGGCCGAGCCGGTCTTCGCCGCTGGCGTACTTCAGCACCATGATGGGAAGCGCCAAGTTGCAGAGAAGGTTTACGAAGAAGTTCTCTTGTTTTTTAGGTGTGGCTAGGGGGGCGGGAGCGTCGCTCATTCTTTGGAAGCTTTGGTTGCGTCAGGCTATGGCAATCCTATACCTTGCCGAAAATACGAATATGTCTAGTAAAAGCATCCTCCTCGGCGTCAACATCGACCATGTCGCCACCGTCCGCCAAGCACGATACAAGGACAGCCCCCGCGGCTGCGGCCAGTTCGTCGAACCCGATCCCATCACGGTCGCCCTGCTTTGCGAAAAGGCGGGAGCCCAAGGGATCACCGTCCACCCGCGCGAGGACGCCCGCCACATCCAGCAAGCGGACGTACGACGCCTGCGGGAGTGCATCGCGACCCGCCTGAATATGGAGATGGCGGCTACGGACGAAATGCTCGCTTTCGCTTTGGAAGTGCTGCCGGAAACGATTTGCGTGGTTCCGGAAAGTCGTGAAGAAGTTACGACCGAAGGGGGCCTCGAGGTGGCTGGGCAGTTCGAGCGCATCGAGCGCATCGTCAAGTCCGCCGCGGATGCAGGGATCGAATCGAGCCTTTTCATCGATCCCGTAGCAGAGCAAATCGAAGCCTCTGCCAAGGCGGGAGCCAAGTACATCGAGCTGCACACGGGCGCGTATGCGAATGCCTACTACAAAGCCAGCGAACGGCAGGCGGAGTACGACCGACTGGTCGAAGGCGCTACGCTGGCTGACGAGCTAGGCCTCATCGTCAACGCTGGCCATGGCATTAACTACGTAAACGTAGGCGAGGTGATCACCATCCCCTACCTGCACGAACTCAATATTGGCCACAGCATCATCAGCCGCGCCCTGTTCTTCGGCATCGACGAAGCGGTACGCGAGATGAAGGCCTTGATGGCTGGAGCCTAGATGGACGCGATCAACCTGCCGTTCAAGGGGCCGGTGCTTGGCATTGGTGTCGATATCGTATCCGTTTCTCGGATTCGTGGTTTGATCGAACGGCAGGGAGATCGCTTTTTGAACAGGGTCTATACTCCGGTGGAACTGGAGTATTGCTCGAGATTCAAGGATCCTAGCGAACGCTACGCAGCCCGCTTCGCGGCAAAGGAAGCGGTGGCGAAAGCTTTTACCACGGGGATTGGCGAACACTTGAGCTGGACCTCGATCGGCGTTGTATCCGGAGGACGGGGACAACCAGAAATCGAACTCGACGAGCTCGGGCAGGCCTTGCTCCGCCAAGTCGGTGGCAAGCACGTGGCCATCAGCCTTTCGCATACCGAAGACACCGCCATCGCTTTCGCATCGATTATCGGCTAGGTTGCGAGCGGTCAAGAAGGCTCGCCCTTGGCTCTTCCTCACGTCACTTTGATTGCCGTTATGACGTACCCGCGCTTCCATCCCATTTTGAGTTGTTCCGAGTCGCTTGCCTTGGAGAAGCGGCTTTTGGCTACGGAGGAGGACGCTTGGGACGCGATGAACCGGGCCGGCTCCGCCCTGGGGCGGGCTCTGCAAGATGCCTATGCGATGACGGGCTTTCCGCAGTCTGGCTTGCGCTTGCTCGCTTTGGTCGGGAAGGGCCACAATGGCGGGGATGCGCTGCTCGCATTTAGCGAAATGGCAAAGCGCGATAGATACGTTTCGTCCGTGACCTTGGTTTTGTCTGCCGCACGCTCGGACTTGAAGCCGCATACGCGGCGCGCTCTCGAAGGCTTGGAGCGGAAGGCGGAGGTGCGGATCTTCGAAATGCCTGACGACGCGGCGCTCTCGGTCGTGGCGAACGAAGCCTTCGACATTTGTTTGGATGGCTTGCTTGGCATGCCGTTCCGGCCGCCTTTGAGGGAGGGCGTCAAGGCGCTCGTGGAAGCGGCGAACGCGTCGGAAGCGATCGGCCTGCGAGCTGCGGTGGATTTGCCGACGGGAGCGGGAGACGAGTCGGACGAAACTGTGTTTCGAGCGGATTTCACTTTTGCGACAGGGATTTTGAAGAAGCCGCTCCTGTCCTGCCCGCAGGCGGGAAACATTCGGTATTTAGATATTGGATTTTTCGAGACGGCTGCACCTTGCCGAGAGCTTGTAGTTACAGATTCGATACTGGATCCGCTACGGACGCTGCGTCCGGCGGACAGCGAGAAGCGGCAGTTTGGCCACCTGGCTATCTTGGCGGGCTCTCGAGGCATGCCGGGCGCCTTGGCGATGTCGGTGCGAGCGGCCTTGCAGAGCGGAGTGGGCTTGGTGACGGTCTTTGCTCCGGAGTCCAACGTTTCGCAGCTTGCTTGCCAGCTGCCGGAAGCGATGTGGCGAACCTGGCCCGAAACCCCGGAGGGCGGGCTCGCGCTGGAGGGGCTTTGGCAAATCAAGTCGCTGGCTTCCAAGGCAAGCTGTCTGCTTGCCGGACCGGGCATGGGAAGCGAAGCCGAGACGCAAGCTCTGTTGAGCGAAGTGGGGCGTGTTTGGGAGAAGCCGGTGGTGCTGGATGCGGATGCCCTGCGTCCCGAGGTGGTGGACGCTTTTCGGACGGCGGGGAACAGGCAGATCGTGCTTACCCCGCATGACGGCGAATTCAAGCGCTTGAGCGGCGCGGACGATTGCTCGGATCGCGCCTTGTTGGCGTATGCGAAAGCGCGCGCGGTAACGGTCGTGAAGAAAGGCTGCAACACGCGCGTATCCGATGGGGAAAAGCTCGCTCTTAATACCTCTGGAAATGCGGTGCTCGCACGCGGCGGCAGCGGCGACCTGTTAGCCGGCCTGACGGCGGGCCTGT
Organism: Pelagicoccus sp. SDUM812005; assembly: GCF_031127875.1. GTDB lineage: Bacteria > Verrucomicrobiota > Verrucomicrobiia > Opitutales > Opitutaceae > Pelagicoccus. The sequence continues at coordinate 143,106 of NZ_JARXIA010000020.1, forward strand.
TAGCCCAGAGCGCGGCGGACGTTTTCGAGTCGGCGAGTCGGGCGGTGTACTGGCATGGAAAGGCTGCGGACTTGCTGGCTATCGCGAAAGGCCAGACTGCGGTTCGTACGACAGACTTGTTGGACTTCGTAAGCCTCGCTTTGCGGCGCTAGAATGTATTTTACCTTTGGGTACGTTTTTCTCTCCTATTTATAGATCGGGTCAATAGACCGCAAATCCGAGAAGTCTGCCAAAAAGTCCTCTCTTGAGCTTTCTAGCATTAGAGGGAGTGAGTCCTTTATCAAGGCTTCGGCTTTTTCGTATTTGCCGCTTCGCGCGTAGTAGAGGGTAAGGCAGTGGATGATGCCGTAACGCCCGGGATGCTCAGCTAGCGCGTTTTCGAGTATGGTCATGTGACGGCTTTCTGGATACACATCGGAACTTAACCAAATGGTTCCGATCCAGGAGTAGAGCTGTGGATAGTGTCCGGCTCCGGACTGCTTTGCCCTGAAGAGATGGGTGAGGAGTTTTAGGGTTTCCTCTTGGTTCAGGGCCCCCGGTTGGTAGAAAGAGCCCTCGAGGAGTTCGCCTCCATGGATAACCGCGTACCAGAAGTTGGCTCGCGCGTTTTTATCGTCGCTGGCGAGTGCTGATTCGAAGTAGCGGAGGGCCTCTTCCGAGCGTTCGTTCCGGTGAAGCCATTCGCCTTCCAAGGCGAGCAGTTCCGCTGAATTGGGCCACTTCTTTCGCGCTGCGGAAATGATGGCACGGGTGTCGTCCCCCTTGGAATGGCCGAGTGCGACTCGAGCGAATAGGGTTTCCGTTTCCTGTTCGCTAGCGGCGACCAGCTCGACGGCTGGCGCTTTTTGTTGCTCTGGAAGTTCGAAAGTCAGGGTGTGGCTGCGCCCTTTGATGAGGTGTTGCTCGAGTCGTTCCTCTAACTCGAAAAAACCGAGACCGAGGTGCTCGTTGAAAAGTGACTCGGTTGTCGCTCGTGAGTTGAGGGCTCCGTGTACGAAGCTCGTGACCTTGCTGAAGGGGATCTCGTGCTCTCCAAGTAGCAGATAGTGAAGCAGCAGCCATGATTGAGAGTAGAAGGTTCCGGTATGTTGGCCGCCGGTATATTCGGGCGAGCGCTGGTGTACGTTTACGAGCTGCTTGATCGGCATGAAGCCCTCGTAGCGAAGGTACTGGACGTTGGTTGCGATAGGGAGCCCCAGTACGAGCTGGCCGTTTTTGTTTTGATGGATTGTGGAAAAGAGCTCCGCGAATCCCTCTTTGATCCAGAGGGGAGCGTTGCTGTATTTCCTCATGAGGTGGTGAACGTATTCGTGGACGATGGTTTGGCGGGTTAGCTCCTCGGAACCGATATCGTTTATGATGGTGTAGTGACCTGCGCAGTCGTGGGTGAAATAACCCCCGAGAGATCTTCGTCGGCGACCGGTGCGAAAGGATAGGCTGTCGCGAGTGTTGGCGTTTCCGGCTATTGCGAGCAGCAGTGGATCGTCTCCATCCTGCCTAAGTTCTGGAAAGATAACCTGAAGCCCGGCTCGCGCGTGCCAGATGTATTCAAAGCTGCGCTGGATCTCGACTTTTCGCGCGTTGCTGATAACTTGGAAGGGAGCCGCTTCGGCCGTCCACCACTTGGGCGCGGCCCAGCTGGACGTCGTTGCGCAGAGGAAGCAAAGGAGAGCCAGGAGGTGGCGAGAAGGCTGTAGTTGGATTGGATACGACCGCTTTAGCATTGCGGCAATGCTTGCAGCATCGATCGCGCCTTAGCGGGGCATTGAAAGCCTAGAACGACAGACTTGTTGGACTTTCTCCCTGCAGCTCTGCAAGGTGGAGGGGTATGGAACTCCAACTTTCCCGTAAGCAGGCCTTTTGGGCCTTGAACGGGCTGCCTGCGATTGGGCCTGTTTCCCTCAATCGTTTGCTAGCCGCCTTTGCCGGCGACCCGTGCCGCGCCCTCAATGCCTCCCGACCGGAGCTAGAATCGATCAAGGGGCTGCAGCGCAAGGCCGTCGACGTGCTTCTCGATTGGTCGAGGCATTTTAACTTGGGGCGCGAGATGGCTCAGGCGGAGCAGCGTGGGGTCGATTTCGTTTCTTGCGAGGACGAGGACTATCCGCCGCTGCTGAAAGAGATATCAGACCCGCCGATCGGTTTGTATCGCTTGGGCGAATACGACTTTTCGAAACCGTCGATCGCGATCGTCGGCACGCGTCACTGCACGCTCTACGGGCAAAGCGTGGCTCGGAGTTTTGCGAGGGAGCTCGCCCAGCTCGGGTTTTGCGTGACGAGCGGGATGGCTCGGGGAATTGATACCTTTGCCCATAAGGGCGCTTTGGAGGTGGAGGGAGGTTCCACGGTTTGCGTGTTCGGTTGCGGCATCGATATCGTTTACCCGCCCGAGAACGTGGACTTGTTTCGAGAGGCCCAGCGGAACGGCGCCGTGGTTTCGGAGTTTCCCTTTGGTCGAAGGGCGGATCGGCAAACCTTTCCGATGCGGAATCGGGTGGTGAGCGGCATGTCGCACGCGGTGATCGTGGTGGAGTCCGACGATGCGGGCGGTTCGATGATTACGGCTCGGTTTGCGGGCGAGCAAGGGCGAGTGGTTTGCGCGATCCCGGGACGCATCGACCAGAAGTCCAGCAAGGGCAGCCATCAGTTGATTCGCGATGGAGCGGTTTTGCTTCGCAGCGTGGACGACCTGTTGGAGGAGCTGGCTCACTTGCAGCTGGTCCCGGATCTGGAGACGGGAGAGTCGAGTTTGGAAGCGGAGTTGCGCTTGCCGCCGTTGCAGGGCGACGAGGGGCGCGTTGCCAAGTTGCTTGCGGGAGGCGAGGCTTTGGCGCTCGAAGACGTAGGCGAACGAATTGGGAAGGACGTTTCCGAAGTCTCCGTTTTGCTGATGACGATGGAGCTCAATGGCCTGATCGCGAAGCGACTGGATGGACGTTTCGAATGGGCGTTTTCGTAAAGTGTTCTGAGAGTGTTAGGTTATTGAACGAATTTTGACTCAGGATATAGGGGCAGCGAAGAATCGTTCCTCTAGGTCTCTTCGCTCAAGTTTTTTTGGCATTCGCTATGCTCGTTTTAGGGCTGAAAAAAATCTTTGAGTACAACCTCTAACCCCGAAGTCAGTATGAAATCTAAATACCTCTCTATCGTCTCAGTTTTAGCCCTGTCCACGCTTTGCGGCACGAGTGCCCATGCGGTTATGTATGGTGGAATAGAATTCCCAGGCGGCTCTATTTCTTTTGCGGATTCGGTTGTGTCTTACGATCCGAGTTTCGGCGGTGGAAACGTTCCGACGGATCCGAACTTCATGGACCCTGACGAAGCCTTGGGAATTCCGGATTACGTATCGCCGATCGGATCGGTTTCCTTGGGAGCAGGCGGCCGCATCGTTCTGGAATTCGTCGACAATTTCCTTACGGGAAGTAGCCTCGATGGAGTCGCTGACGGAATCTTCGATTTGCATATCTTTGAGATCGGACCTGATGTCGAAGATACGGCTGTAGCAATCAGTAAGGACGGTGTCGCATGGACAGAAATCGGTTCTGTGTTTGGCTCTACCAGCAGCATCGATATCGACGCTTTCGGCTTCAAGGTGAGCGACCAGTTTCGTTTTGTGCGTCTTACTGACGACATAAATGAAGGTGGAACGACTGGCTCCACGGTAGGGGCTGACATCGACGCGGTGGGCGCGATCAGTACGGTGATTAATACGAATCCAGGTGGCAATACAGTTCCAGATGCGGGAAGCACTGCCGCGATTCTTATGCTTTCTCTCGCTGGCCTCGCTGTTCTAAAGCGACGAATCGGATAAAAGGCTGCAGAGCAAACCTTCGAGCGAGTTACCTACTTCAGGGACTCGCTTTTTTTCGTGGCGAATTTGATATTTCTCCTAAACCAACGCGATGGCGATGACGAGGGAAGCGATCGAGAGCAGGGTGCTGAGGATGACGATGTTGCGGGCGGTGACGGCGTCGTTGCCGAGCATCTCGGCGAGCACGTAGGAGAAGACGGCGGTGGGGCAGGCGAGGAAGATGACAGCGACCTTGAGGCTGTCGGCGTCGAGCCCGAGGCTGCGGCCGACGTAGTAGCCGAGCAGGGGGCTGAAGGCGACGTTGATAAGGGAGGCGACGATGGAGAAGCTGAGGCGGCCTTTGAGCTCGTCGAGCTTGAGGCCGGCTCCCAGCCCGATGAGGGCGAGCGGGAGAGCGATCTGGCCGACGGCTACGAGGGCCCGGCGGGCCATGACGGGGATTTCCAGGTCGGCGAGGTTGAGGGCGAAGCCTAGGCAGCAAGCGAGGATGAGGGGGTTGCTCAGGCCGTGTTTCCAGATGGCTTGCAGGGGGCTGCCGGTGCCTTGGTCCTTGGAGTGCAGGATGAGGATGGCCACGCTCGATGTATTGTAGATTAGGATACATATCCCGCTGGTGAACATGCCGAGGTCGAGTCCCTCTTGGCCGAGGGCGAAGTAGACGACGGGAAAGCCGACGAAGGCGAGGTTTCCCCGGTAGCTTCCTTGCACGAAGGCGCCGACGGATTCGCGGGGTACCTTGAGGATGAAGACGAGGGCGTAGGCGAGGGCGATGGAGGCGCCGATGACGATCAGCATGGTGTAGAGCAGCCCTAGGCCTGCCTCGCTTCGCAGGTCGATTTCGGCGACCTTGTAGACGAGCAGGCTGGGCAGCCCCCAGAAGTAGGTTAGCCGATTGAGGTCCTTGAAGAAGCTGTCGCCGAAGAATCGCGTGCGGGCGAGCGCTCCTCCGAAAAGGATGAGAATGAGGACAGGGACGATGCTCTCCAGGACGACCATGGTGCAGGAGGCTGCGGCTTTTGGCGGCGGTTGCGAGCTTCTAGAAGCGTGCTCGTGGCGGGGTGGTTCGAGGAGCGGAGCAGGCGTGCTGGCCTGGAGCTAGCGGGAGCTAGGGGCGGCGTTCTTGGAAAGGGTAGGCGCCTCGAAGCGGATTAGCCTGAATCCGGCGATCGCGTCGTCTTCGGCCACGATTCCGAGGGCCCCTTCCGTTTCTCGAACGTAGCGGCGCAACTCTTCGAGCGTGTTGAAGGTGCGGGGTAGTTTTCCTCGTCCGCTGAAGGCGATGCGGCGCCAGTAGTTGCGGAACTTGCTGGGAGTCATGTCCGAGTAGCGGGCGAGCGTGTCGGCAGAATGGGCGTCGTCCTTCAGCAGGGCGATGGCAACTTCCGTTCCCGAATGCCAGAAGCGTTCCTTGCCGATGAGTATTAGCTTCAGGCGCTCTTCGTCGATGGCTTCCTGGTTGGAGGCGTTGACGAACGCTTTGGCGGAAAGGGACAGGCTAAGGCCGAGGACGACGAGGAAGGCGAGGGCTCGTCGCAGGTTTGTTGGAGTTGTCGCTTGGGGGCGCATGGGAGGTTCCCGCTAGTAAGAGAAGGTGCTTTTCAGGGCGAGCAGGGTCCAATCGGATTCGTCCAGTACCGGGTTTTGCTGGAATTGGTTGAAGAGGCGTCCCGTCCCTTCGATGTCGTGGATTTCGGCTTTCATGCTCCAAAAGTCGTAGATGTCGTAGCGTAGCGCCAGCTGCAAGTCCTTGCTGGTACGGGGAGGAGCCGGAAGGACGATCCGGGCTGAGTTGTTGGATTCCTCGGAATAGGTGAGGGTGGTCTGGAAGGGGCCGAACTGCCTTTCGACGCTCAAGTACCAGGACTGGCTGTCGCTTACGAGATCTTGAGGTGGGTTGAGGGTGGAGCCGATGAGGGCGGTGAACTGGAAGTCGGTATCGGTCCAGAGCTTCTCGCCGACGAAGGTCCAGTTCCCGATGGCGTACTCGGCGGAGAGTTGAAGGTTGGATACGTTGAGGTCGTTGGCTTCCAGCAGAAAGCCCTGTCCGGCAAGGAAGGGGGAAGGAAAGTCGGGGTTGAAGTTCCCGTCCGCTGCCAGGTGGATGTCCTGGAAGCGGGAGAAGCCGAGTCCGACCCTGAATCGCTCCAGGCTCGGGTTTAGCCACAATTGGCCGCCGAAGGTTGTTTTTGAATTCGCGGCGCAGATGGCGAGGTCGTCGGAATGGCGGGAAAGGTTGGTAAGGGCGTAGCCGACCAATCCTCCGTCCTCGTTAACTTCCGAGCGGCCGAGGTAGGCGAAGTAGTCGAGGTAGGTGTCTTCGAGGATTCCGAAGGTCCCGTAGGCGGCGCCGCCTTCCACCGCGGAGCTGTTGTAGCGGTAGCGATGGTCGTAGGTGCCCATCGGCAGAAGGATGCTGGCCCGGGTGATGTCGATGTCCTTGAGGTGCGTGTACAAGCCGAACTCTCGATTGACGCGCCCGATCTGGATTCCGAACTGGTGGCTGAAGTTGTAGTCGAGGAAGAGGTAGTCGATTTTGGGCTCGTAGTTGCCGTAGGGGCCGAGCTCGAAGGCGAAGATTTCGCCGTTTACGGTGGTCCGTTTCCTAGGCGTCCAGGATCCGTGCAATCCCATCTCGGTGAAGGCGGTGGTGCCCTCTTCGGAGTCAGCGAGGTAGTTGTAGTGGGAAGACTTGAGGTAGCCGGTGCTGATGAATCCGCCGAATTCGAATTCCCTGCCGAGGGCCAAGCAGTCGAATGCCAGAAGGACGATGAAGAGGGGGAGGAAGCGGCGGAGGGGATGCGAGCTCGTAGAAGCGGAAGGCCGAACGGGGCAGGATTTCATATGCGTATCCCATCGGTGCCGCTTAGCGATTGCTGAGATAAGAATACGTTTTTTTTACCCTTAGATCCTGCTTGCTGCGAAAAGGGTTAAGGGGGCCCGGGTGAAAGGGGGGGAGGGTCCGCTTGGGGAAGACCGATTGATCAGTCGGCGATCAACTCGTGGTAGGTGACGCAGTGGGCTTTTCGCTGGCAGCTCGGGCAGTGGTCGCCGATCCAGAGCTGGTCGAACTGGGCCATGATGGGGCGCACCAGCGCGGGGTCGTCGGAGAGGATGCCGCCCTCGAAGTTTCGTCGGTCCTTGCTCTTGGCTCCGAGGCCGGCTCCGGTGAGGTTGGCGCTGCCGGTGTAGGCGATCCTGCCGTCGACGATGACTGACTTGAAATGGGCGCGAGGGCAGAGGATCATCTCCATGCCGTCGATGAGGTTGGGGAAGCGGTCGTAGTCGGCGCGAAAGGCGGGGCCGGGTTCCTTGGCGTGTATCAGCCGGATCGATACGCCTTCCTCGACCAGCTCGGAGAGGCGTTGCAGGAAGGGGATGGAGCGCCGCCCGCGGGCGATATGCATGTCCTTGATGTCGGCGGTGGCGATCCAGAGGAATTCGCTGCAGGTGGCGATGGCTTCGACGATGACTTCCTGGTGGATTTCTCGGTCTGCGATGAAGCGGGTGTCGGGCATGGCGGAGGGCTGTGTCGTAGTAGGGAGCGTTAGCCTGCGTTTTGGGTCAAGGTATCTTGCGCAGCGGTCACGGGCTTCCGCCTTCGCTAAAGCGTTTGCGGACCCGCCGGTGGACGGGAAGGCTTCGCGCTACGGGGCGAAACGAAGTGACGACACTCGAGGAACGAAGCGACGAAACATCGAACTTGTTCGACGACGTGGAAGGCGAAATGAAGTGGCATGCCAACCGAAGCCTCGGCGAAGGTTGGAGCCGCTCATCGGTACCGAGGAACGAAGTGACGACACTCGAGGAGCGAAGCGAGGAGACATCGAACGTGTTCGACGACGTAGAAGGCGAAACGAAGTGGAGCCGCTCATCGGAGTCGAACCGACGACCTACTCATTACGAATGAGTTGCTCTACCAACTGAGCTAGAGCGGCGTCCAAGGCTGCTTATTTGTGCTTTTGCGCGGCCGCTTGGCAAGTCGGAATTCACCGTTTTTCGGGAACTGGGCTGGGTCTTTCGCACTCCGCGCTTGCTCCGTCGGGCACTTCGGATTGCCTGTTTTCCGTGTCAGACTCGAACGTTTCTCTCCGTATCTCCTCGAAAAACATCCATCTCGACGATGGAACGCTGGCCGCTGGTGTGGTGACTTGCGCTCCGGGGCAGCCGCTGAAGCTGGAATTGGGCGCCGTGGGCGCCGCGGATATCGTCTTGCCGGATTCGGCCCATGTGGCCCTTGGCCGTTTCGATCCGCACGTGCACTTTCGGGAGACGGCGATTCCGACCCGGGAAGAGGTGGAAGAGCACGGGCCGCAGGGGGCGGACTACGAAGCCTTGGTGGCTAGCATCGAGGTGGCGAACGCTCTGTACTCGATCCGCTCGGGTTGCTTGGCGGCCCTGAAGGGGGGAGTTTGCGCGGTGGGGGCGATGGGCAACACTCCATGGGGGCCAGTGGGGCCCTATCGCCATGAGCGTATCCAGAAGCATTATACGGAGCAGGCTCTCTTTCCTATCGTAATGTGGCCGCGCATGGAGCCGGGCGCGGCAGCGATCCCGGGGCACGAAGGGAAGGACTTTGGTTCGACTTTCGGAGGCTCCGGTCTGACGGGGCAGACGCGTCGCGACATGTTCGAGCTTTGGAGAGGCCAGGCGGTCTCCTACCACAACGACCAGGCTCGCAAGGACGAGACGATCGTGGAATTCAAAAAACGGATACAGCCGGACGAGGTTTTATTGCACCACGAGTACTTCAATGGCGATACGGTGCTGGCCTGCCAGGCGGAGACCATGGCATTGGCCAAGGAGGCCGGGTTGAGCAGCTTGCTGGCCCGCCACATCCCTACGGGGCCGGCCTTGCAGCAGATATTGGACGCTCGCAGCGAGATGCCGTACGCCTTGCCGGCGGAAGTGGGCTTGGACTATGTCTACTGGTGTCGCGAGCGTTTGCTCACGCAGCAGCGCGAAGTGGCGTTGATCAACTATCGTCGCCCGGCTCATCCGAGTCGCGAGGATCAGCTGAGCTTGATCGAAATCACGCGGGACGCGGTACGGGGCGGCGACGCAGCGATCTTCTTCGGCACGGACCACGCGCCGCATGCGCCGGCCTCGAAGGCGTTCAAGGATGGATTGCCGGGGGCGCCAGGAACGCGAAATATCGAGCATAGCCTGCAGTTCTACAGCGAGCTGGTGTACAAGTATGGATACACGCAGCACGATATCGATCGGCTCGCCTCCATCAACTCAGCCAAGCACATGGCCCAGTTTTTCGATTTTCCCTACGAGGTGGGAACGATGGCGGAGGGGGCGATGGCGAACCTGGCGATCTTCGATCCGGAGGCGGAATACTCGGTCGACGAAGCGGCCTTGGCGAAGCAGTTGGAGGATCCGCATTACCACAGCGCCATGAAGGGGGAGAAGGGCCTACGCGGTCGCTCGCTGTTCACGGTGGCCAACGGTCGCGTCTGGAACGTGGAAGGGGCGCCGACTCCGCTTAACTAGGGCGTTTTTCGTTTAGTTAGTCGTCCTGGGAGACGCGGCGTGCCCGGCGGTCCCGCCCTACCTTATGCGAATGATCAAACGAAAAATGCTCGAGGGCGGCAGCGCTTTCCCTTTTCGGTTTAGAGGCTCTGCGGCGGTTCGCTGTCGAGCCAGAGGATTGGGAAGTCGTAGGTGCGTTCGACGAGGGCGATGGCGGGAGTGCCTTCGAAGCTTGGCAGGGAGAAGGAGGCGTTCTTGAAGGCTGCCTCCAGCTTTTCGTTGGTCTGCGGGTCGCTGGAGTCCACGATATGCGGGAGGAGCACGTGTCCCTGCGGGTCGACGAAGAAGTTGATGCGGGCTCTGACGGTTTGGCGATCGGTGTCGAGCAAGCCGGAGTCGCGGGCGATGGCGAGCCCGGGGAAGGAGGTCATGCCGATCCGGCTGTCCAGTTCCTCGTCCTCGCGGTACTTGAGGCTGCGGAAGCCTTTGCTGCCGTGGCCGTCGATGCGCTTGGCGGTATCGAAAAGGGCGTTGGTCTCGATGGCGCGGTCGGGCAGGAATTCCCAGTAGGCGTGGCAAACGCTTTTGACCGGCTGGCCGTTTTGCGTAGCCGGCACGAAATCCCATTTCTTGATGGTCGCCATCAGCTCGTTGGCGAAGGCCTCGTAGCTGTACTCGATCGGGAGGAACTCGGAAGCCTGTCCGTGCTCGTCGACGTAGAAGGCGATCTTCGCGTAGCCGCTGCTGATGCCGTGCGTGTAGGCCCAGGCGGGGTAGCGCGGTTCGATCTGGCGCTTGATGGAGACGCTGCTGGCCTCGCTCGAGGGCTTGGCGCCGGCCCAGGGGAGCAGGCAGGAAGCCGCGAGCAGGGATAGCAGAAAACGGGTTTTCAGGGCTAGGGGGTACATGCTGTCCAGTAGGCTTACAGTCGTGGGAAATGACAAGTTTAAATGCATTGAATTGCACCTTGTTTCCTCGCGATTTTCTCGCTCGTGTCCTGTCGCTGCTCGAATGTCGCATGCGAGGTAGCGCTGAGCTTTAGCCAGCGGCCGCAGAGAATGGATCCTGCAGCGCGGTCGCCGGCTAAAGCTCGGCGCTACGCTTGACGCAGGCTGCGTCGCTTGCCTTCGTTCTAGGTTCGCTTGCAAGGGCGGGAGGAAGCTGCTCCAGCGATGCGGACGACGGGATGCCGAACGGAGAGGCACGGGCCAGTCGTCCCTCCCATTTTGCGTTTTCTGGGGACCGCTTCCACCTGTTCCGCCGTGCAGGAGCGGATCTCTGAAAGGGGCTCGAACTTCGAATAGACCTTTCCTGCGTTATCAGGCGAAAATCGCTTTCTTTAAGGGCTAAAAACTTCTGCAAGTTTCTCGTGAGAAAGGGCTTAAGTAGAAATATTACATTTGTTGAAGTTTCCCATTGACGGACTAAGCCCCGCTTCTATTGTCCGGAATCTTTCTAGCAGCGGCGGGTTAGCTCAGTTGGTAGAGCAGAGGACTGAAAATCCTTGTGTCCCCGGTTCGATTCCGGGACCCGCCACCACTGCTAGAACGGTTAACGCCGCTGAAAACGCCTCCTTTTGTGGAGGCATTTTTTGTGTCCGGATGGTCCCGTTATCTTCGATGTCTCCTTGCTTCGCTCGTCGAGTGTCATCGCTGCGCTCCTCGGTACCGGGACCCGCCACCACTGCTAGGGGCGCTTTCGACGTGCCGTAGATCCCTGCTCTTATATCCTGCATGGCGGCGTGGCGCGAGCAGTCTACGCTCTCCGAGCTACGCCTCCCATGGCGCCAGCCCTACACTCGAGAGCGTCTTCCCGCAAAATGGCGATGAACCTTTTTTTTGTGTCTGGGTGGTCCCGTCATCTTCGATGTCTCGTCGCGGCGCTCGTTCTGGGGCGAGGTGTCGACCTGCGTTCGATTTGATGGCAGTTCGCGAGCCTCGTATCGGGGGCGAACGCGATTGTTTGTTTAGCCATTGAGCGTTGGCTCGAAAGTCGGGCGGGTGGTGGGCGATCCTGCTGGGGAATGCCGACTGCGGTTGGTTTGCTGCCCCTTCATTCCCTATGAATAAAATCGTTTGTTTCGTTGTTCTCTTGCTGGTGGTTTCGCACCAGAGCCCTCGATTGTTGGCTGCTGGCTCTGACCTGAAGTTTGAGCGGATCGAAGGTTCCGGTTTCTCCGTGGAGAATGGGTTGGTCCGCTATCGATTGGAGGTGAGGCAGGGGAGAGTCTTTCTGGCAGATTTGCAAAGAACGGGATCGAAGGGAAAGCTGCGCTTCGAAGCTGTTGAGTTTTTCAATGACGGGACCGAGGGGGAGGTGAGCGCTTGGGAGTTGCGGAGCGCTCGGGTGCCGGGAAGCCGCTTGGCTGGCGAACACTTGAGGGTCGAGCTTGAACTCCAATCGGAGGCATTCGTTAAAAAGTTGGTTTTCAGGTTTTATGAAGGGAGCGAGGCTCTGGCGTGCGATGCCTATTACCTCGGTTCCTCTCTGGGCGACCTCAACGAGTCGACCCGGCTTTTCCGTTTGGAGACGGAGGAACGGCACTGGAAGTATCGAGCGGTTGAATTCTTCGATCGGACGGACGACAACAACACGCTTGTCCAGGAGCGAAGCGTGGTTGGCTTCGGGCGTCCCTCGTTGCTGAGAGGCAATCTTCTGTTCGCTCGGAACCTCGTGGACGATACTGCGTATTTGTTGCTGAAGGAGGCTCCGTGTTCGTTCTCTCAGATCGCTCATCGTGGCTACGACTTCGCCGCCAGTAAGTATGGAGTGGATACGGTGGGAATCGGATTCGTGAGCGACGACCTCGCGGCGGACAGCTGGGTCAAGGCCTACAGTATCGTGTTTATTGAGACGGGAGCGGGGGAGCTCGAGCAGCTTGCAGCCTTGCGCCGGTATCAGCGGGCCATCCGTCCGCACGACAGGGAGATGGGGGAGATGGTGATGATGAACACTTGGGGGGACCGCAATCGGGACGCTCGAGTGGGAGAAGCCTTCGTCAAGGAGGAGGTGGACGCCTGTTCAAGGCTTGGCATCACGCTTTTGCAGATCGACGATGGATGGCAACAGGGCTTGTCGAAGAACTCGGCCAGCGCTGGGGGAGAGAAGTGGCGAGCGTGGGGGCGGGAGGATTGGGAGCCGCACGAGGAGCGCTTTCCCAATGGTTTCGCGCCTGTGGTGGACTACGCCAAGGGGAAGGGGGTGGAGCTCGGGCTCTGGTTCGCTCCGAGCAGCGCGGACAGCTTCGCGGCTTGGGAGCAGGATGCGGAGATCATCGCCGGCTTGCACAAGCGCTACGGCATTCGCTACTTCAAAATCGACGGGGTAAAGCTTCCGAACAAGCGGTCCGAACGGAATTTGAGAAATCTCCTAGCGAAGGCCTTGGAGCTGACGGACAATGGCGTTTTCTTTAATCTAGATGCGACTGCGGACGCCCGCGGGGGGTATCACTACCTCTATGAGTACGGAGGTAATATCTTCTTGGAGAATCGTTATACGAAGGAGATGAAGCTTCACTACCCGTACCAAACCTTGCGGAACCTTTGGACCTTGAGCCGCTACCTGCCAGCGGAACGTTTGCAGATCGAATTTCTCAACAAGTGGAAGAATGGAGAGAACTATTCCGACCGGGATCTGTTCGCTCCCCAGCATGTTCCGTTCGATTACTCGTTTGCCCTTACGATGGCTGCTCAGCCGTTGGCCTGGTTCGAAGGAACGGGACTTCCGGAGCAAGGTTTCGAGGTGGAGCCGCTGATTCGATCGTACAAGGAGCTTCAGGAGTCATTCCACGGCGGAATGATCTTTCCGATAGGGGAGGAGCCTTGCGGAACCTGCTGGACCGGGTTTCAGTCTATCCTGTCGGAGGATTCTGGATACTTGTTGGTCTACCGTGAACTGAACGGGCAGTCTTGGCGGAGCTTGGAGACTTTCTTGGATAAGGACCGCCGCTATACGTTTAAAACCGTGTTAGGAGAGGGGCGCGTTTTGAGCAGGAGAAGCGACGACTTGGGAAAGGTGGAGATACAGATTCCGAAAGCTCATGGTTTTGTTCTCGTCCGTTACGAAGGTCGTTAGGAGGCTATGGGCTATACAGGAGAAGACGGCGGACTCTTGGCTGCTCAAGTGGACGCATGAGTAGGTTCGTTTAAACCGAGCTTCGTAGGGGCTTCGTTTGCCGTGTTTGTGGGATGGCGCGGGGCCCTTGTTTTTTTGGGGGGTACGTATAAATACCATCGGGAGATTGGGGGATGGGAAGACCCTGCCAGTTCGCGTATTCTGGATGGCGCGGAGAATCTCCCGATCTATACCCAATTAACTGCTTCTTAATGAAAAAATATTTGTTTTCCCGGTTCACTAAAACGGCTGTGGTCGCTCTCGCTTGCGGTCTCGGGCTTGCTGCATCTTCGGTTGCCAAGGAATCGTCGATGGACGAGATGTGGGGCGATACCTCCACGGTCGACCTCGGCGTGAATGGCGATCGGATCGCTCTTTTTCGCGATGGGAACTACGGGATGTTCATTCACTGGGGGCTTTATTCCAGCCTCGCGGGGGAGTGGAAGGGCAAGACTTATTACGGGATCGGCGAGTGGATCATGCACCCGCGCGTGGCGGGAATTCCGCCGCAGGAGTACATGGAGGTCGCCAAGGAGTTTAACCCTAGCGAATTCGACGCCATGGAGATCGCTCGCTTGGCAAAGGATGCCGGGATGAAGTGGATTATCATTACCTCCAAGCATCACGAAGGCTTTGCGATGTTCGATTCGGAGCATCCTTTTAACATCGTGGATGCCTCGCCCTTTGGCCGGGATCCGATGAAGGAGCTTGCGGACGCGTGTCGGGAGCTCGGTCTTGGCTTTGGCTTCTATTATTCGCACAATCAGGATTGGACGCATCCGGGTGGAAATGGGGGGCCGAACGAGAATGCGGATGGTTCGGACGCGAGCTTTGACCAGTACTTCGTGGAAAAGTGTTTTCCGCAGGTGAAGGAGATCTGCGAGAACTATGGTCCGCTGAGTTATATCTGGTTCGATACGCCCGGCAAGATGCCGAAGAAGCACGTGGCCCAGCTGGCCGAGTACGTGCGTCGGGTGCAGCCGCAGGCCTTGCTTTGCAGTCGAGTGGGGCATGGCATGGGCGACTACGCGAGCAATGGCGACATGTCGGTGCCGCCCAAGAACGTAGCGGGGCTATGGGAATCCTGCGATACCACGAACGACTCTTGGTCCTATGCGTGGTACGATCAAAATTGGAAGGATGGGCGGCAGATCCTCGGACGGCTCATTTCCACGGTGGCTCGCGGTGGCACCTATTTGCTGAACGTCGGACCGGATGGGAAGGGGCGCGTGCCGGATCAGGCCGCCAAGTACTTGCGCGAAGCTGGGGAGTGGATCCAACGGTATCCGGAAGTCGTATACGCAGCGGATGCCTCGCCTTGGGGCCGCGCTTTGCCGTGGGGTGATGTTACGGTGCAAGGCGATACCTTGAATCTGGCCGTTTTCGATTGGCCGCAGGACGGTCGCCTCCTGTTGCCGGGACTCAAGAACGAGGTTAAGTCTGCGAAGGTTCTTGTATCCGGAAAGGAAGTACCGGTTAAGGTTAAGCGGAGAGGGGCTTGGACGGAGCTTCGCGTTCCCTTGGAAAAGCCCGATGCTCTGGTGAGCGTTATTCGCTTGCGGGTGAGGGGGGAGTTGGATGTGGACTCCACCCATGGTATCCACCCCAACGTGGCGACGCGCCTCTTGGCCGACTTCGCTGAGGTGAGCAAGGCCAAGGCGGAGGAGATTCGTTGGATGGAAAAGTTCGGGGAGTGGAAGCATGCCTACCAGGTGAGCGACTGGAAGGAAGGCGGCTTCGCGGAGTGGACCGTAGACGTGCAGGAGGCTGGCTTCTACCATGTGGAGCTGAATTACAAAGGCGATAGCCGTTTGGTTTGGAAGGTAGAGACCGAAGAGGGAAGCTGGATACAGAACCAGCAAAACGCATCGCACGTGTACCATACTTTTCCGATGGGGCAGCTCGAGTTCAAGAAGCCGGGCAAGCGCAAGATTCGCGTTTCTCTGGTAGAGGGAGATCCTGCCAAGTCGAGTTTGCAGTTCGTCAGCGTGGCGCCGGTAAACTAGATCGTTTTTCGTTTAGTTAGTCGTACTGTGTGATGAGGGAAACGCGGCGTGCCCGGCGGTCCCGCCCTACCTTATGCGAATGATCAAACGAAAAATGCT
>NZ_JARXIA010000021.1 GCF_031127875.1 Pelagicoccus sp. SDUM812005
CTTTGTTCGAGAAGTTTCACAAGTAAGCATAGTTCGGATACTTCGAGGCTCTAGGGACCTAGATCCAGCATTTGAAGAAGAATGAAGGCCATCAAGTCGCTCCTTACAACTTCGGCCAGCGCTCCGCACTAGCCTACGCGCATCAGCTCGGCTATC
Source organism: Pelagicoccus sp. SDUM812005 (assembly GCF_031127875.1). GTDB lineage: Bacteria > Verrucomicrobiota > Verrucomicrobiia > Opitutales > Opitutaceae > Pelagicoccus. The sequence continues at coordinate 157 of NZ_JARXIA010000021.1, forward strand.
GTCGGGACACCAAAAGGGGGCAAACCGCGGGACACCAAAAGAGGTCAAACCGTAATGTTTGAAAAGAACTCCAGATGGGACAGGGCCTCCTCCTTCCCCTGTCGGTAGAAAGAAGCATCTGGGACCGACTCAGAACCGCTCTCGAGTAGGTAAGGGACTATGCCGATCGGAGAAGAGCGGGCGGTTCTTCCTGCCGCCTGACTGTCGGTCCTCTTGTTTTACCGAAAAGCGACTTGGCAACTGGCTCCCCAGCGTCCTCTTGCCCTACCTTGGAAGCTCGCTCCAACTTCCCATTCCCCTAACGCTACATGGAATTCTCAATCCTTTCCGACGAGATCTCTCTCGACATCGAAGAAGCGCTCCAGCACGGAGCCGCCCTCGGCTTTCGCAAGTACGAAATCCGCTGCATCGACGACTACGAACATCGCATTCCCTACTTCAAACCGGGCCGCGAGCAATACCTGCAGGAGAAGGTCGACTCCGGGGAGATCGAGGTGACCGCCGTCACTCCCGGCGTATTCAAGATCGACCTCAGCGATCCTGCCCGCGTGCGCAAGGAACTGGACGAAACCTTGCCGCTGAGCTGCGAAATGGCCGTCCGCCTCAAGGCTCCCACCGTGATCGTCTTCGGCTTCATGCGGGGCCCCGGCTCCGATCGCGAGCAAGCCGTTTCCTTGCTCAAGGAAGCCGCCAGCGTGGCCAAGAAATACAATCTCAAGCTCGCGGTGGAAAACGAGCCAGGCTCCTTTTGCGACACCGGGGCCGCTACCGCCGACATCGTGGAGGAAATCGGCATGGACCACGTCGGTATCAATTGGGACCCGGGCAACGCTCTCACGGTGGGCGAGGTCCCCTTCCCGATCGGCTACGAACGGGTCCGCCCTTACTTGCAAAACATGCACATCAAGGACACCATCCCGATCCCGCCCGACAAGTGGGAAAACCGCCTCGTAGGCGACGGCGGGGTCAACTGGATCGGGCAGCTGCAGGCCGTCATCAAGGACCAAGCCCTTCCGTTCCTCACAATCGAAACCCATGTCTTTCCCGTCCTAGAATCTACCCGCGAAGAGCTGCGACGGCTGAAGATCTACCTCGAAACCATCAAGCAGCTCGACTCCGCCTAGCTCGGTATGGCCCCGCTCTTAAAAGGCTTCGCCCCCGCCGCGCTGGCCCTGATCGCCGTCGCCGTAGCCCCCACGCAGGCGACTGCCCGCGAATGGGAGCGCGCCACCGCAAGCGCCGGACTCGACGGCATCGAGGCGTCCCGACTCAAATTCGTCGACCTCAACCAGGACCGACGGCCGGACGCAGTTATCCTGCCTGACAACAGCGCCTCCGCTCCCCGCATCTTTCTCAACCTAGCCCGCCCCAAGTCGCCACTCGGGTTTCGCTATATCGAAAAAACGGATACAGGCCTCCCGCTCCTCAGCAAGGCCGACATTATCGCCTTCGCCGATATCGACAACGACGGCAAGCAAGACGCTCTCATCGGCCGCAACCTCGACATCTACCAGAGCAACTACGCACCGCCTGCGGAGGCCCCCAAAACCAGCGCCTGGCTGCCGGGGAAAGGCGACGGCTCCTTCGGCGCCCCAATCCCGATTCCCGCCGCAAGCCTCGCGACCACCTGCTCCATCGCAGTCGGCGACGTCAACGAAGACGGACTGCCCGATCTCTTCATCGGCAACTGGTACGAGCGCTACTTTTCTGGATACGAGGCCTTTGCCAACGACCTCCTTTTGCAATACCGCCCTCCCGCAGGCAGCCCCGCCTTCGTTCGCTGGCCATTGCCCAACGAAACCGCCCCCACCGACTACACGACCGACCTAGGGGGACGTCCGACTTACGGTACGGCCTTCGCCCGCCTCGACGACGGTTTGCCGATGCTCGTCGAGCTCAACTACGGCCGCCGCTGGAACCGTCTCTACAAGATGGATACGCGCAAACCGCTGCGCGAGCTCAAGGACTATCCCGCCACGCCCTTCATCCTGCAAGAGCCCAAAGCCCTGGCCGCCCACCTCGTGCGCCACCTCAAAGGCCGCGACATCGCCGCTGAAGCCGGAGTAGACGGCGACGCGATTCGCCATGGCCGTCACCAAAAGTGGCCGCTCGAGCTCGCCAACGACAAACCGCGCTCCCTGCGTCCCGACGAGCCTCCTTTCCGAGCCAACGGGAACACCTTCGACGTCGCAGTGGGCGATATCGACAACGACGGCGACTTCGACCTCTTCGTCAGCACCATCTTCCACGCTTGGGCAGGCGACTCCTCGGACCGCTCCCGCTTTCTCGTCAACCAATTCGCCGACAGCGGAACGGTCGCTTTCCAGGAGTCCGAGCGACTTTCGGTGGACCGCCTTCCCGAGCCACCGGGCCCGGGCGAAAAGTGGCAGTACCACCACGTGCGCCAGAACCAGGGCGACATCTTCGCGGAGTTGGCCGACCTCGACCAGGACGGGCGCCTCGACCTGATCCTTTGCTCCTCCGACTATGCCGACGAAGCGCCTTACGAAGAACGGCTGCGAATTTTCCTGCAGCAGCCCGACGGGAGCTTCGCCGATCGCACGGCCCAGCTCGGCATCGACCATATCGGGGCCGGCATGCCTTCCCTCGCGGACGTCGATCTCGACGGCGACCTGGACTTGCTGGTTGGCCAGAGCTTCAATCGCCTGACCCAAGACCAGCGCCAAGCGGCCTCCGTCGCCAGCGGGGCCCTCCCCCCCAACCACCCGGCAGACGCAGCTCCGGAACGACGGGCCAGCCTTTTCCTCAACCCCGCCAGCGAACAGAACCATTCCATTACCTTCACCCTCGTCGGCAGTCCGGAAGACAACGTCAGCCGCGACGCCTACGGAGCCATCGTCCGCCTGACCGCCGACCTGGACGGCGACCCCAGCACGCCCGAGGTCACGCAAGCGCGACAACTCCTCGGTCCCGGCGGTCATGCCGGAAAGCAGCACCCGCTTCTCATCCACTTCGGGCTCGGCCGCGCCACGCACGCTAGCGCGGTAGAGATCGTCTGGCCCAATCCGCAACGCGAAACCACTCGCCTCACTCAGCTCGCCCCCGGGCACCACGAAATCACGTATCCATGAAATCACGACTCATCGCATCTACCTTGGTCGCCTTCTCCTGCCTATCGCTCGCCTCTTGCGCCGATACGCCGGAAAGCCGGCTCCAAGCCCTCGACATTACGCTCGTCACCAAAAGCGCGCCCGTAGCCAACTACGTCAGCGCCGTGCGCTCCGGCAATCTGATCTTCCTCGCCGGGCATCTGCCCAAGCGGGAGGATGGGGCCCTGGTGACAGGCAAGCTCGGCGACGGCCTCGCCACGCAGGAAGGCTACGACGCGGCCCGACTCACCGCCATTGCCCTGATCGCAACGCTCAAGTCTGAACTCGGCGAACTCAGCAAGGTAAAGCGAATCGTCAAGGTATCCGGCATGGTCAACGCAACGCCCGACTACACCGAGCACTCGCAAGTGATCAACGGCTGTTCGGACCTCCTGGTCGAGGTATTCGGAGATCGAGGACGGCACGCTCGGGTGGCTTGCGGCTACGCTTCGCTTCCCCTCAACGCCGCCGTCGAAATCGACCTCATCGTCGAGGTCGAGTAGAACGTATTTATAAGCTCGCTACGGTGGAGCGAACCGCATCCACGTAGCGAAGCGCGTCCGCTTCCTGATGATACACGTGCCAGGAAGCACGTACCCCGTTGAGATCCTCTTCCGTGACCACGCGGGTGCGGAACTTGAATTCCTTGGACAAGCGGCTGCTCACATCCATGCAGCTGACGCCCGGCACCCGGAAGGTCAGGATGGAGCTACGCATGGCGGAGTCGAGCGGGCTGAGAAGCTCCACGCCCTTGATTTCCTGCAAGCCTTGCGAGACCAGCTCCGACAAGCGAGCTCCGTGCTCGGCGATCCGTTCCCGGCCAATCTGTTCCTGCAGGGCGATCGCTTTCTCGAGCCCTACGACACTAGCCGCGTTGCGGGTGCCATACTCGTGGCGAGTCGCCGCTGCCGCGTACTCCAAAGTGTCCGGCAGTTCGTAGGCCGAATCTGAATACGCTCCGATGTGGCTGCATACGACTTCGTCGTTTCGCTCGGCTGCGATATAGAGAATGCCAGTCTCGATCGGTCCGTTGAGCCATTTGTGGCCGCTGGTCGCGTAGGAATCGCAGCCAAGATCCTTCACGTCGAAGGGAAACATACCGGCGCTTTGGGCCCCGTCCACATGAAACCAGATCCCACGCCGCTTCGCTTCCGCCGCGATGGCCGGGATATCGAAAATCAATCCGGTAGTGGCCGTCACGTGACTCACTTGGATCACGCGGGTGCGGCGGGTCACCTTGGCGAAGAGTCGCTCCAGGTTTTCCTCCACGCTGCGGGAAGACGGCTCGAAGATCTTCACCTTTACGCCATCCAGCTTTTGGCGATTCATCCAAGCGAAGGAGCCGCCAGGATGGGCGTGCGACTCGAAGAGCACTTCGTCGCCCTTGCGCAACTTCAGGCCGCTGGAGATGATGGAATTTCCTTCCGAGGCATTGCGCACGAAGGCGATCTCGTTCGGCTTGGCCCCCAGGAAAGCCGCCGCGCTTTCACGAGCCCCTGCGAAAAGCTTGTGGTAGTGCTCGCCGATGCGACCCTGCAGCTGGCACTGCTCCGCGACCGCGTCCAACACGGGTTGGGAGGCCGGCCCCAGACCGCCCGTATTCAAGTAGGTCACCTCGGAACGCAGCGGAAACAAGGCTCGCACCTCGTCCCAGTTGCCGACCGCCAAGCCGCTCGAGCCCGCGCTCTTTTGCGGGGTCAGCTTCGCCCCGAAAACCTTGGCTCCCGCCAGGGCGCTTGCTCCGCCGGCCGCGACCGTTCTAAGAAAACGTTTCCGATCCATATTTCCCATCCAAGCAACTTGAGAGATGAGCCCGGGAAATTGAAAGAAACTTCCGGTTTACGGTAACGAAAACTTCGCTGGCAAATCCTCGCCTCGGGCCCGGGCATGAACTAGAGTGTGCCGCTCACAAACAAGCCCTAGCTGGGTTCCGCTTTTACGTTATCATGATTCGCAAGCAAATCATCGCCATGGGGGGAGGCGGTTTTTCCATGGAGCCGGACAATCCCTTGCTCGACGCCTACATCGTAGCCGCTTCGCCCCAAAAACAGCCCACCGTCGGCCTGCTCCCTACCGCGAGCGGCGACTCCGACTGGCTCATCTCGCGCTTCTACCGGACCTTCAACAAGCTCCCTTGCCGACCGAAGCACCTGCCCCTTTTTCGCCAGCCCCCTGATCTTGCGGCCGAAGTCGCGGAATGCGATATCCTCTACGTGACGGGAGGCAATACCCGCAACCAACTCGCCATCTGGAAGGCCAGCGGCATGGACCTGCTGCTGCGGGAAGCCTGGGAACGCGGCGTAGTGCTGGCCGGGCTGAGCGCCGGCGCCATCTGCTGGTTCCAGCAAGGGCAGACCGATTCCACCGGAATGCTCACCGCCATCGATTGCCTCGGCTTCCTGCCCGGCAGCTGCTCGCCGCACTACGATGGCGAAGCCGAACGCCGCCGCTCCTACCACGCCCTGTTGAAATCGGGCCAGATTTGCGATGGCATCGCCCTCGACGACGGCGTCGCCGCCCACTATCACGGCACCAAGCGCGTCGCCATCGTGAGCTCCCGGCCCCAGGCTCGGGCCTTCGAGGTGAAACGGGTCGGCGACTCCATCCACGAAGACGCCCTCGAAACGCAGTTCCTTGGAAGAGCTTAACCACACCCCGAAACCATGATCCGACTCATCGATAGCCGTATCCACTTTTTGCCTATCAACACCCGTATGCCCTTCCGCTACGGAATTGCGACCATGACCCACCTGCCGGTCGCCTTCGTGTTTCTCAAGTTCCGGTTTGGTAAGGACAATGCGGATACGCAGTGGGGATTCGCCTCGGACCTGCTGCCGCCCCGTTGGTTCAAGAAGGACCCCCAACAATCTCCCGATGCGGAAATCGAGGAAATGAAATCCGTCCTGCAGCATGCCCTCGCGGCCGCGGCCAAGCTCGAGGCGGAAATCCCCTTTGCCTTTTGGGACCAGCTCTACCGGCTGCAGCTCGAATGGGCCCAAGGGCAGCAGATCCCGCCTCTCCTCGCCAACTTCGGTACCACCTTCGTGGAACGGGCCTTGCTGGACGCCTTCGCTCGCTTCCAGCAAAAACCGTTCTCCCAGTTTCTCCTCACGGAAAAGCTGAAAGTGGAGCTCGGCCCGCTGCACCCCGAACTTTACGGCCTCTCCGCCGCCCAGCTGCTTCCCTCCGCGCCCTTGCCGCGTATCCAGGCAAGGCATACGGTGGGCTTCGGCGATCCCCTGCTCGAAGCCGATATCTCCGCCGAGGATCGCGTAGCGGACGCTTTGCCGCAATCCCTCGAGACAGCGATCCAGCGCTACGGGCTTTCCCAGTTTAAGGTGAAGATCAACGGACGGCTGCCCGAAGACCTGGCCCGTTTGCAGGCCCTGACTGATATCTTTGCCCGGCTCTGCCCCAGCGGCTACGCGCTTTCTTTGGACGGGAACGAGCAGTTCGAGTCTTGGAGCCAGTTCGCCGACTTCTGGAGCGCCGCCCAAGCTCAGCCTAAGCTGCGTCCGCTGCTGCAAAACGTACGCTTCATCGAGCAACCCCTTTCCCGCCAAAGCGCCCTTTCCTCCACCCAAATCGGCCGGCTGCCGGACGGGTCCGCAACGCCGCCGGTGATTATCGACGAATCCGACGATGGGCCGGAAACCTTCCGCCATGCTATCGACTGCGGCTATCGCGGGGTGAGCCACAAGAACTGCAAAGGCATCTTCAAGGGCATCGCCAATCGCTGCCTCATCGAATACCGCAACCAAAATTCGGATACGCAGCTATTCATGAGCGGCGAAGACCTTTGCAACATCGGTCCCGTCTCCCTGCAGCAAGACCTCGCCATGCAAAGCTTGCTCGGCAACGCCAGCGTCGAGCGCAACGGTCACCACTACTTTTACGGCCTTTCGCAATTTCCAAGCTCCGTGCAGGAACTGCTCTGCGAGCGACATCCGGAGCTCTACCAGCGGGACGACGCAGGCACCGCGACCTTGCAGATCGCGAAGGGCGAGATCCCTACCGCGGACCTTCACCAGCTTCCCTTCGCAAGCGGATTCAGTCCGCAGGAGCTGGCGGCCTCCCTCGGCTTGCCGCCGTTAGGCTAGGCCACCCGTTTCCGCCCGCCTCGTCCCAGACTTTATCGTAAACTCAAAACCCTCTCGATTCCCCTCTCCACCTAGGGTCGGATAGGGCTCCTCATTCATGCCCCAGGACCCCTTCCCGGCGACAATCTCAAACGAGGCCTACTTAAAAATGAAGCTTTCAGAACTCTTTCAAAGCGCCAGCGACATCCAAACCGTCCACGACAGCCTACCCGTGGAAAAGACCGCGGCAGCGCTGCTCCAGCAACACCTTCCTGAGGCGGGATCCGCCCCAGGAACCAAGGGCATTCCGGTCACCGTAGCCGTGCTCACTCCCGCGGAAGCAGCAGAGCGCAAGGTCGATCCGCAAGGCAAGGAGGAGTGGATGTACCTGCGGGCCAGCGAAGCCTCCGGTATCGAACTCTACGCCTCCCACACCTGGTTCCTCTACCGGCTCGCCTACCAGTTCCTGCACGATTTCGGCGATCGGGAGGTCCAGGAATTGGCCCAAGGCGAAGTCCGCCAAGCGACTTTCAAGAACCTGCGTCCTTCCTACGATTCCCTGCTCAACAACCACGCCCGTACCGCTAAGGATTTCGACGCGGAAGACCATATTCGCGAAATGGCCCAGCTCGGCTTCACCCATGTGGAAGTCAACGGCCTGGCAACGACTTTCCCGGCCGAGGAAAACGCTCCCGGCGAACTGCTGTATTTGTTCTACACCTACTGCGCCGCGCTCGACCAGTTCGTATACAGCAAGCTGAACAAGGGCATCTACCCTTACCACTACTTGCAGGCCAACCTCAACAAGCTCGTGCGCTCCGCCCAGCTTGCCGAGAAGTACGGCCTGCGAGCCGGACTGGTCTGCTTCGAACCACGCTCCGTATCGGAAAAACTGCTCGAGCGCTACCCGATGTTGCGCGGAGCCCGCGTCGACCATCCGCTGCGCAGCTTCCGTCCGCGCTACAACCTTTGCACGTCCCACCCGGTGGTGCTCGACCACTACCAGGAGATGCTGGAAAAGATCATGCGGGCGGCGCCCAACATCGACTTCATGTCCATTTGGTCCAACGACAGCGGAGCGGGCTTCGAGTACACCGCCTCCCTCTACGTCGGCCGCAATGGCGGCGGCTACGAGATCCGCGAGTGGAAGGGCGAAAACGAGATCGTGGAAGCAGCCGCCAACAACATCCTGCGCTTCATGAAAACCTTGCGGACCGCGGGCCGGAAGGTGAACCCCGACTTTCGCTGCATCCTCAAGAACGAAGTTTTCTACGCGGAGCAGGAGCACCTGCGAGCCAACCTCGAGCCCGGGCTCGAATTCGAGACCAGTACCCTGGATACCAAAGGCTTCGAAGGCGGCTACCACCATCCGAAATACGATTGGGCCGACGACTTCATGTTCACCGGGCTCTTCAACCAGTTCCACGAAAAGGAGCGTCGCCACATGGACGCCATCCAGGCCAAGGGCTCCAACGTGCACATCTATATCAATTCCGGCGCCTTCTGGAACCTGGAGCCCATCAAGGCCGTTCCCTATCCCAAGCTGATGTGGGAAAAGCTCCGCGACCTGCGGCAGCAAGGCGTCGACTACGTGGCCAACATGACCGGCACCCTGCCCGAATCGCTGGCCCCCTACAACATCAACCAGGAAGTCCTGCGGGCGTTCCAGGCCGATCCCGAGCTGCCGCTCGACGCGGTGCTCAAGCGGGCCGCCCGGCGCTGGATCGGCGAAGAGGACGCCGACTTGCTGGTGAAAGCCTGGCTCTTGGTGGACGAGGCCTACCGCAGCTATCCGCCCCCTGTCAGCGTGCTGTCCTTCTGGAGCACCTGGTACCGGATCCTAGTACGGCCTTTCGTGCCCAACTTCGAGGCCCTCAGCGAGGAAGACCGCGCCTTCTACGAAAACTTCCACCTCGGCCACGCCAACAATCGCGTGCGGGTCGATTTCCGGCGCGAGGTCAACTTCGACTTCTGCACTCCGGAGTACGGCAACAAGTGTCGCCACGCCATCACCGACAACGTCTTTCCCGCCATCGAGCAAGCCATCGAGCTGGCTCGCAACGCCCGCAACCGGGCTCCGGAAGGCTCCCAGCGCCGCGAGGTCTGGACCGTGCTGCTGGACCGCTTCACGCCCATGAAGAACTGGTTCCGCACCCAACGCAACGTGGCGGCCTGGATCGAAGGCGTGCACGGCTACATGGAAGCAAGCGACGAGCAGGCCAAGGCCGCGGCCCGTGAGCTGACCAAGCTCACCGTGCTCGACGAAAAGCAGAACGCCATCGAACTGCTCGAGCACGTGCGCACGGCTACCACCGAGTGGATGATCCAGTCCGCGGTGGGCGAAACCACTTTCATTTACGGGTCCAACCTAGAGGAGCTGCTCGAAAAGAAAATCGCCCTTATGGAAGGACGCGAGGAGGACGAACCGTTTGTCGACCCCGACTACATGTGGCGCGTCCCTGGAATCAACTGCTAAGTTAGAGAAGAACTCGGGGATCCAACAAGCCAATCCGCTCTGCGCTACCAACCCGCAGGCGGATTGGCTTCAACTTTTATAAACAAGACCTGCTGCCATAATGCTCCAGTCCGACAACCTGCTCGACACGCCTGACCTCGATCCCCCCATGGGGGACCTCTTTTCCTTCCGCACCTTGTCGGAATGCCGTTCGCTCTGGACCGCTCCGCTCCCGTCGGAAGACAGCGCCCCCGCCCGGCGCATCATCCACTGCCGAGCCTTCACCCCCAGCGGGAAAGCGACCGTAAGGAGAGTTGGATACAAAAGCGCCCAAGGCTACCACAAGTGCGGAAGCCACCAGGAGAACGACTGGATCGTAGACCTGCGTATCCTAACGCTCGATACGCCAAACGGGGATTGGCGAGAGCTCGCCTACCTGCAGGACCTGCCGCCTCAGGAAGAAGGACAAATCGAATGGATCGAACTGGGCGAGCTGAATACCTACGGCCTCATTCTGGAAATACGCCGCTGCGGCATCGACGATTGGTGGACCCCTTGGAACCTCGCCGCCCAGGCCTTTACGGTTCTCGGCGAGCTGCACGACCCCATCGCGCCGCGAAACGAAACCCTCATCGAAACCAAATCCATCGATCTCGCCGGACTCCCTGAGGGCCTGCGAGCCGAACGCAAGGACGGCCAGATCCGTTTCCGATCCGACTACCTGCAGGTCGGTTTCTACCTTAGCCGCAGTGGATTTTCCCACTTGGGAATCGACCAGTCCGGTAAGGGGCAAACGGATACGAACCTGCTGCAAGTTGGCCCCGGATCCTTCCACCAAGGCCCCATGCTCAGTCCGCTCGGCGACACGCCGGTTGCCGATCCGGCGGTTCGCTTTCGCTTCACCGGCAGCGTTTCCGTAAAAGCCAACACCTTAGTCTACGAGCTGCGCAACGAGCGCTGCGACCAGAGCTACCGGCTCGAGTGGACGGTGCTGCCCGACAAGTTGCGTTTCACCTCCCTGCGCCAGTCGGGCAAGCCTTTGCGAGCTTGGAATAGCGCCGCGTGGAGGATGAGCTTCCACGCTCCGACTTCTCCGAGCCAAGTGATTGCCAAAGTCGACCCCCGCGGCCAAAGCGGCAGCTTCCAAAGCCCAGCCATCCTGCACGCTCCCACTCAAGGCAGCCTTGCCATGACAGCGGAAGGAACAACCTCCGCCAGGCTGGAGGTCTTCCGACCGAGGGACCGCATCGAGCTCGAACTGAAAACCGGCGAAAGCCCTTGTCCGGAAGGAGATTGGCTGCTGGAGGCTGGGAGCCACCCTGCGAGCTGGATTCTCGAAGTCACCCACCCGAGCTTTCCATTGATCCCCGAGGCGCCTGCCAGCGCCCGAGCGGCCTTGCGGCAAGCTGGCTTTACGGGCCTTAACTTTCGTCCCGATACCGCAACGCTGAGCAACAACGGGGCCTCGATCCACTGTCCTATTTCCATGGATACCTGGGCCTGCCAGTGCTTACGCATGGGCGAGCTGCAGCCTGGGCTGCGCAGCGAAGACCTGCTGCGCCTTTCTCTTGAACGCTGGTTGGACGGCGGTCCCGGCTACGCAGGCGGCAACCTCAAGCAGCAAGGGGAACTGCACTCCGGCGAGGACGAATACCTCATGACCGGTACCGCGGCCCTACTCGGACTGGCGGAGTACCTGCGCAAGTCCGCCACCCTCGAGTGGAAACGCGAATACGCCCTCCCCATCGAGCGCAAGCTGCAAGAGATGCAGGCGCGCGACCTAGATGGCGACGGCCTCGTCGAGAGCGCCTACCGGACCGGCACATCCGGCTCGCTGCAGTGGAGCACCTGCTGGTACGACGTGATTTCCTACGGCTGGAAAGATGCCTTTTCCAATGCCTTGCTCTACGAGGCCCTGGCCCACCTTTGCCAAGCGGTGCCGCACTCTCCCCTCGCCCATTGGCAGGATCCGCTCACGCAGTGGAAAGAGAAGCTCAAACGGGCCTACGCTCCCACCTTCCTCACCCCGGAAACGGGTTGGCTGGCAGGCTGGGTTTGTCGCGAAGGAAAACGGCACGACTACGCCTTTCTAGCCTGCAACGGAGCTGCCGTGGCGGCCGGTCTCCTCGAAATGGATACAGCGAAAAAGGCCATGCGCGGCTTGCTCGAAGATGCGAAAGCGGTCGGCATGCCATCCGCTCGCCTTGGCCTCCCGGGCAATCTCCGTTCCATCCCGGACCACGACCTTTCCGACATTATCCAAGGGTATCCGTTCGGCTACTACCAAAACGGAGGCCGCACTCATGCCCAGGCCCGCCATTTCCTGCGAGGCCTTTACGCAGTCGGCCTGCAAGCGGAAGCCGACGCGCTGCTGGAAGAGCTCTGCGAAGGTTTTGCCGAGGCGGAAGTATTCGGCGGCTGCAAAAGCGGTCTGGATTGGCGCTACTGGGACGATCGTCCCTGCGGCTACGAAGGACTGCTCACCGACCAGTTCGGCATCATCGGCCTCATCCTGGAACGCTACGGCTGCTGAGCCGCGTCTCAGGCTTGTTTCTAAGCAGGCCGCAGCGCGATCGCCATTTTCTAAAGCAGTGGGATTGCCCTCTTAGCTGTAAGGAGGCCTCCCATGGCGCCAGCCCTGCACTCGAGAGCGGCTCCCCGGAAAAGGGTTACGAACGCAAAAATAGGGGCTCCCTTGCGGGAGCCCCTATTGCAAAGCTACTACCTAAATTTTTGGATACGCTCGAGGCTTACCACTCGTAGGTGGCGGAGAGCGATACCAGGCGTCCGCGCATGAAGCGGTAGACCATGGAGCCGTCCGGATTCGCGTAGATGGGCACCAGGTCGTCGTTGTCGAAGAGGTCCTTGATGTTCAACTGGACCGCCAGACTCCGGTCGTCCTTCAAGCTGTATTCGGAACGGAAGAACAGGTCGATGAAGTCCTGGGATCCGGCGTAGAACGGCTTGTTGGGATCGAAGTCCATATCGCCAAACTCGTTTTCGCTGATGCCGAAGCCGATACCGGCCTTGTCCTGCCAGCGGTAGCCGCCACCCACGGTGAACTTGCCGAGGAAGTCGGGGATGGATCCGCTACCAGCTTCGAAGCCGTAGCTGGTGTTCAGGTTGAAGCGCCACTCTCTCTGCTCGATCGAAGGAATGCCTTCCTGCGTCAGGGCGGCCGCTACAGGGGTGACGATCGCATCAGTCGCTTGCTCGGCCAAGGTCTTGGTGCCGAGATCGTCGATGTAGTAGTTCTTGGCGAAATCGCTGTTGACCCAATTTGGAATGACGAAGTCGTTAACGTACTGGCGCAGCGTCGGGTAGATGTTCGAGAGAACCGTCTGCTGCTTGCCTACGGTGACCATGGTGGTCCAGCGCTCGTTGGGATTGAGGGCGAGCTCGAGCTCGTAACCTTTCGCGGTGAAGTCCTGGGTGCCGGTATCGCCGGAGTTGCGATCGGTCGTGGCAGTGAAGTTCGTCCAGTCTGGCACGAAACCATTGACGTCGATCACGCCTTGCGGAGGAAGCACCGCTTGCGCATCCGCAGCGGTGAAGCCCTGCACTGTGTTGGCAGGATTGTCGAGCTGCTCGACGAGACCCTTCAGGATGCCTTCGCTGGCGGAAACGCCGCCGGCGTCGAAGGTGTTGTTGAGGATGCCGGTTTCGTACTTGTTCAAGCGAGCGGAGATCTTGCCGTCCGAACTGCGGTAGATGATGCCCTGCTCCTCGGTGGAACCGGTTACCGGAGCGATGGACTCGTTGAAGACGTTTACGCGGCCGCCGCTAGGCTGGAAGTTGTCGGACTCCGTCATGTAGAGGGAGATGTCCGGCACGTCGCCGCCAAACATGTCGCGCAGGTGCACCGTGGCGCTCCAGGAGGTGGTGTCATCGTTGGCGTCTTCCTCCAGGTCTTCCGCGAGAGGTCCCACTTGGAAGGTCGGATCGTAGAGCCTATCGCCTTCGCTAGTGATGCCCACGCCGCCGGGGGCGCTGATGGAGGTGCTGCTCAGCTTGTCGTTGCGCCAGGTACCCATCAGGACGATGGAGTTGTCCCAGAGGTAGTGCTGGGCCACGACCACTTGCGACTCGAGCTCTTCGAGGCCTTTGCCGGCAAAGAAGGAAGCGGGATAGTTGCCGCCGTCGTCCATGTTGTAGGTGGTGGCGTCGAACTCGACGTATTCGCCGGCGCTTTGGGACCACCCGGTCCAGGTACCGCCTACCACGGGTCGATCCCGCTCCTGCCCGAAGGGCACGCCGCCAATGTTCGCTCCCTTGAGGTCGTCGAGGGAAGTGATAGCGAGGTAGTCGATGTTGGGATTATGCGGCAGCTCGAAGATGCTGCCGGTGCGGATGGTGGCGAAGCTGAGGGGGGTGTCGCCCTGAAGAGCTTGCACGACCGAGTTGGGATCGATCTTGTAGCGACCGTAGGACTCGGAATCGCGCAGCTCGCGCTCCTGCAGTACGCCGGTGAACTTCAGGCGGCCGAGGATGCGGGACAGCTTGCTCTCGTCCATGAAGTCCTCGAAGCGGATTTCGCCGTAGCCGGTGAGGCGGGTCGAATCGCGATCGGCGGACAGGTTGTTGCCCTGCCACCAGCCGCCGATTACCGGCTTGCCGAAGTGCGGATTGGGAACCAAGGCCCCGTCCGGCGTGCCGTCTACGGTGGCGTTGAGATACATGTTGGGATCGATGTAGATCGTGCGCTGGCTCAAGCCTTGCAAGGGGTTGGAGGACTTGGAGAACTGCTCTTGCTTGAACATCGCCAACTCGAAGCCGAGCTGGTTGTCGAACCAGGAGCCTTCCAAGGCGGCATCCATCACGCTCCAGTCGGAGTTCTGGGAGTGGGCCCCACCGGTGTAGAGGTGCTTGCGATAGTCGAAGATGCTGGTGTCGGTGAGCTGGGTCGCCACGAAGCCGCCGATGTAGAAGCCTCCCGTGCCTGCCTCGACCGGCGTGCCGTCGGGGTAGTGGCCGGAGCGACGGATGATGTCCTCGCGAGTACGGGGCTGGAAAAGCATCAGCTCGCCAGTGACGTCCCCGCCGGGAGCGCCGCGATTTGCTCGGATGAAGGTGTTGCCGCCGAAGAAAGGCGCCACGTCCGTGTTGTTGAAGTAGCTGACGAAGCCGCTGGACGCTCCTGGGCCGGCGAGATCGAGGAAGGCGTTGTTGGCGACGCCGGGCACGAAGTCGCCCGAGCTGCGCCAGAGATCGGAACCGTCGGCTCCTCCCATGGAAATCGGCTTGCCCATCTCGATCCAAGGCGTGATCCCGTCATTGGGAGGCGTCTGGTCCGGGTTGGCGGAGTGGCGGGAACCGGCCTCGATGCTCGCATGGGCCCGCAGGTTCTCGTTGATCTTCCAGGTCACCGCCGCGTAGATGCGCTCGTCTTCGAGGAAAGCTTCCTTTTGCTCGTATTCGCGGTCCTCCATGAGGCCGGCCACGCGGATGGCGAGCTTGTCCTCGATGATGACATGGTTGTGCCTGAAGGAAGCGCGACGCGTACCGTGCTCGTCCGTCTCCAAGCGTACGCGTCCAAAATCTGAATACAGGTTCGCCCGCAGTGTAGTGTTATTTACAATACCGCCTGGACTGCCGATGCCGAAGAGCGCGGAGTTGGCGCCGCGCTGCACTTCCACGCGTTCCGTATTGTAGGTGTCGAAGGGAACTTCCGTGTTGAAGTAGTTGCGAGTCAAGTCCGCCTCGGCCAAGCCGCGTACGCGGGAGGTTCCGCCTTGAGGACGGTCCGTTTCCGTTTCCGGAATCGCGTTTCCCGCCGAGGATTGGTAGCCTGAAAAGTTGCCGTTGATCCCGGATACTTCCGTGTTCGGGGTAAACAGGAGGGCGTCGCCGATCGTGTTGGAACCGGTATCGTCCAGGAAGTCCTCGTTGAGGATGGAGACGGACGCCGCAATGTCTCGCATGTTGGTGCTGAGGCGCGTGCCGGCAAGGGACGAGGTCGATAGATAACCAACATCCTGCGAGCCATCCACCGAGAAAGGCGAAAGCTCGAAGACCTCTTCATCGTCAGAGGCGGCGTTTTGGGCATATAGTCCCGAAAACGCGGGTAGACTGGACGCCATGAGGCTCAGTCCGAGTATTTTTTGTAGGCTCATAGTCAAACGTAACTTACGTAGATTGTAGGTTGAGGTTAGGGGTGTATAAGGGGTTACGGGGTAATTCTCGTTGCCCTATTCAGGAGCCGAGGAACGTTTCGACGTTCGGTGTCGGAATAAGGGGTCGTTCCGACAAGGGGTTCCCTTTTCAGGGAAGACGATACTCGATCATCAAATGAGGGCGGGGGTTAAATATGGGTAAAACCTAGCTGACGAGGGCCCTGCCCGGCTAACTCTTTACTGTTTTACGGTAATCCGTAAGACCGAAGCAGAAGTCGCTCGCCCATGGAACGATGGCGCCATGGGCCGAATCTAGCAACTTGCTGGCCTGAAACGGCTAAGCCGCGAGCCGTGCTCCGCGCGCTTGCGCCTGCCTAGCAGCGCGTAGAAACGCGGCGAACGCTTGTATTCGTTTTAAAAGCACAGCCGAGAAATCGCTCTTACGGCTAAAATCGATTCCCTCTGCGAGGCGCTTCGCTCGCGTGGCGCCGACGCGCAAAAAAGGCGAGAGCTCAACGCCCTCGCCTTCTTGAATTGCGATTTCCCGCTCCCGCCGCAGCGGAAGCGAGCCTTGCTTAAATCTTCGACCTAGAAGCTGTAGGTCGCGGACAGCGATACGACGCGACCTTCCGAGATGCGGTAGGTCTGCGAACCGTCGGGATTCGCGTAGATGCCCACGAGGTCCGTGTGGTCGGTCAGGTCCGAAACGTAGAGCTGCAAGGACAGGTCTTGCTCGAACACCTTCGTATCGAAGCTGACGAACATGTCCAAGTAGGTTTCGGACGGCGTGTAGTAAGGATTCGAGAGGTCGCGAATAACCTGGCCAGCCACGTTGGTGGTGGCCGCGAATCCGATGATCGCCTCGTCCTGGTAGCGTACGGTACCGCCTACTTCGAAGTTGGATATGTTGTAGTCTCCGAGGAAGTCCTCGAAACGGTACTTGGATGTCGCGATCACGCTCCACTCGCGCTGCTCCGGAGCGGGCGAACCGTCCAGTTGCTTGGAAGCTTGCAGCGGGATGGCGATGGCTTGCTCGGCGTACTGGGCCAAGGTCGTGTCGGAGGTGTCGTTGATGTAGTAGTTCTGGGCGAAGTCGCTGTCGATCCAAGTCGGCTTCACGAACTCTTCGTACCACTGGGTGAGCACGGGAGAGGTGTTGTCGAAGCTGGTCTTTTGCTTGGAAACCTTGATCACGTTGGTCCAGTTGTCCGTCGGGCTGTAAAACACTTCCACTTCGACGCCCTTGGACAAGGTGTCCTGGGTGCTGTTGCGGAAGGAGTTGGCGTTGGAGGTAGCCTCCGCGTTGGCCCAATCGAATATCACGCCTTGCAGGTCGATGACTCCTTGCTCCGGCAGCATCGCTTGGGCGTCGGCCGCCGTGAAGCCTTGGTCGACGTTGTCCGGGTTGTCCAGCTGTCGAGCGAGGTTAACCAGAATGTTTTCCGGGGCAACTACGGCGCTGGTGTAATAGGAGCTGTAGAGCGTGCCGGTCTCGTACCAGTTGAACTTCGCGAGGAAGTTCCCTTGCGGGGACGTGAGGGAGAAGCCCATTTCCTTGGTGCTGCCGGTTTCGGGCGTGATGTCGCCATTGAGCACGTTCTTGCGACCGGAGGTCACGCGGAAGTTCTCGCCGGTGCCGTAGTGCAGGGAAACGTCCCAGTTCTTCAAGCGCTCGAGCAGGAAGTCAGGGGTGTGCATCACCACGCCCCAGGTGCGGATCTGGCCGGAAGTCGGATCTCCGTAATCGCCCAGCACGTAGCTGTCCGCGTCGAGGTTGTCCAAGCTGGAGTAGTCCGAACGGCCCGGAGCGCCGACTCCGACGCTCTTGACGGTGTCCTCTCTCCAAGCCCGCTGAACTACGATGTTGTCGTCCCACAGGTAGAAGATCCCGTTGAGCACCTTGGACTCGATCTTTTCGCGATTCTTGGAAGCGCTGAAGGTGACGTTTTCGTAGTCGCCGGCCCTGGCGGTGTAGGTGTTGATGACCGCGTCGTCCCAAGTCTGGGTCGCCGTGTTGAACAGCTGGAAGGTCCCGCTGGAAGGCAGCACTTGGGAACCGTTGATGGGCTGGATGTTGATGCCGCCCAACTCCGAGATGTCGTTGTAGTCCAGCAAGCTCATTCCGTCCGGCAGGCCGGGGATGCTCAAGGCATGGTACTGCCCGAGACGGCCGCCCCAGGTGTCGATGGTGCCGACGGCGCCGACCATGTCGGAGATGTCCGGCGAATCACGCGTGTAGAACTCCTCGGTGCTGAGCTCGCGCTCCTGGTAGACACCCGTCAGGTCGGCGTGGCCGAGCAGGCGTTCCCAGAAGGAATCTTCCTCGAAGAAGTCGGAGAAACGGAAATCGTAGCCGACCGTGCCACGCAAGGACGAGCGGTCCGCCCAGCTGATGCCGTTTTCGGCTCGGCTGACCACCGCGACGCCGCCGTAGTTGGGATTGGGGATCAGTTCCCCGCCAGTGCTTTCCTCGGAGATGCCGAGGTACGGGTTGAAGTCGATCATGATCGATTCGCCCGATGGGTCGCCGCGCAGGATGTTGAACTGCCCTTCCTGGAATTCCTCGGAATTGTAGGCGAGCTCGAAGGCCAAGCGATTGTCGAACATGAGCTTTTCCATGGAAACGCTGTACTGCTGGAAGTCCGAAAAGCTGGTGCTCAGGCCGCCGTCCAGGAGGTGCTTGCGGTAGTCGAAGATGCTGCGGTCCGTGATCTGGGCGCCGGTGTATTGGTCGTAGAGCGAACCGCTGCCGGCGTACGGGATGGGCGTACCGTCCGGATAGATGCCGAGTTGCTGGATGGTGTAGTTGATCGGACGCATGGAGAGCATGGTCGAGTACCAGGAACCGGCCGCCGTGTCGGATCCTCCGTCCACGAAGCTAGTCGGCATGTAGATGCGTCCCGCGTAGGTCGGCTCGGAGCTGTTCGGATCCATGAAGAAGTACGTCGGACCGAGCGAACCGAGCGGAGCTACGATCTGGCGGCTGTTGGCGAGGCCGTTGATGCCCTCCGTCTCGAAGTAGGCGTCGGCCGCTTCGGTAGGCGTATCGTAGATGGGCTTGCCGAAATCGTACCAGCCGGAGATCAAGTCGCCGGGAGGAATGGCCCGCGGCGAGGCTCCGGAACGTTCGCCGTCCTCGATGCTGGCGCGGATCGAGAAGGTGTCGTCGAATGGGCGAAACAGGGCGCTCAAGTAGAGGCGGTCGTCGTTGTAGTAGGCTTCCTTCTGCTCGTACTTCTCGTCTTCCTTCAGGCCAGCAACAACGATGGCAAACTTGTCCTCGACGATTTCCTTGTTGTAGCGGAATTCGCCGCGAAGAGTGCCGAACTCGTCCGTCTTCAGCTTCACGTGGCCGAAGTCGTACATGCGGGCCTTGATGAGGCTGTTGTTCACGATGCCGCCGGGGCTGCCGAGGCCGAAAAGAACCGCGTTGGCCCCTCTCTGTACCGTGACGCGATCGATGTTGTAGGCGTCAAAGGCGATGTCGGTGCGGAAGTAGTCACGGGTCAGGTCCGCCGAAGCCAGACCGCGTACGCGCGTCACGCCGCCTGAAGTATTGTCGCGGGCCAGTTCGCCGATAACCAAGCCGGTGCCGGCTCCCTGGGATCCGGAAAAGTTTCCGCCCAGGCCGCTCACTTCCGTATTGGCTTGAAACAACAGGACTCCTTCCAAGTCCGTTGCATTGGTGTCCTTCATGAAGTCTTCGGTGACGATGGAGAGCGAAGCCGACAGGTCCTTCGTTGCAGTCTTCAAGCGACTTCCCGCAAGGGTCTGAGTCGCGTAGTAGCCATTGTCCTCGCGGCTACTGACAGTAAAAGGAGACAGCTCGAATATTTCGTCGTCGTCGTCTCCTTCTGACAGGGTAGAATTTTGGGCGTAGCTGCCAATCCCCGTAAACAGACCAAAGGCCAGAGGCACTAGTCCAAGTTTGTTATTTAAGCGCATATTAGATATTTGATTTCGATTGTTTGATGCTAACCGACTGCCACGCGCAGAAACTCGATAGAAGAAGATCTTCCACTCGAAGACAACCTAGAGAGAGGAACGGGGTTTTCGATGATGTTTCCTAGCTTCAAGCTTCGTGCTTAGTGGTAATGTAGCGTGCGTTCGAGGCTGCACTATCCGCATTCCCACGGTCTCCACTAACCCTTTGCCGTTTTACAGTAATCCGTAAACCAACGGAACGATTTGCCAACAAAGCCCCCGCTCCGCCCGCGAACAAGGCTCCCTACCCTTTGACCGCGCCTTCGACCGCGCAAAGCGCTTTACAGTAAAGCGCAGCTCGCTATTTAACCTTACGGGTGCCCGCGTTGTTCTTTGCCTGTCGGCGACTATCGTCCGGCGCGACCACCAGGACCGTTCTTACAATGAGTATCAAGACAGCCATCGTCGGCTTCGGGCAAAGCGGAGAGCTCTCCCACGCATACGGAATCCAAGCGAACCGTGAATTCGACCTCGTCGCCACCTGCGACCTTTCGCCCGAGCGTCGCAACTACGCTCGGCAAAACCTCTCCTGCGAGAGCTACCCCGACCATCGCGAACTGCTCGCGGCCCGCTCCGACCTCGAACTGGCCGCCATCGTCACTCGCTCGGATACGCATTGCGCAGTCGCCTGCGAACTTCTGGAAGCGGGAGTCAACGTTCTGGTAACCAAGCCCTGGGCCCTCAACGCCATCGAGGCCGAAAAGATGATGCAGGCCCAGCAATCAAGCGGCAAACGCATCTTTCCTTGGATACCAATGTATTGGTCGCCCGAATACACGAAGATCAAGGAACTGGTCGCCGACGGGGCGATCGGCCGCGTTTTCGCGATCCGTCGCTACATCGCCCAATTCAGCCAGCGCTCGGACTGGCAAACCCACCTCAAGTACGGCGGCGGCTACCTCAACAACTGGGGAGCCCATATCGTGCAGCCCTTGCTGGACCTCGCCGACAGCCCCGTAAGCCGCGTTTCCGGACACCTACAACAAGCGATCAACGGTGGCGACGGGGACGACAATTTTCTAGCTGTCATGGAATTCGAAAACGGCATCCTCGGCATCGCCGAATACGCCCAAGCCATGGAGGGCTTGCCCTCCTTCCTGGTCCAGGGCACCCACGGCACCATCGTATCCGACGGAAGCGCCATCACGCTGCTGCAGAAAGATCCGGCCCAAAGCGGCGATGCGAAGCGTTCCCAATTCGCTATCCACGGCAAGCGCTTCGGCGACGAGGCCGACATCTACCGCGACGTAGCTCGCAGCTTGCTGGAGGGAGTTCCGTTTCGCGCGAGCGTGGAGGACGCCTACTACGGAACCGACGTGCTCGACGCCATACGCGAGTCCCATTTGAAAAAAACGGCCGTATCCAAATTTCCGTCACTCAATTCCCTCGTTTGAACGTATCCAAAGCATTGAAACACGCCGCACAGCAAACTTCCTCCGCCGCTAACGTAAACGCCCCCTTCCTGGCTGACGCATTCACCCCTCGTCACTACCGCGCAGCCCCTAAAACGCTTCTCGAAACCCAATCAAACACCCCAACGAACTAGCCCCCAAAAAACGATGAACAAAGTACAACCATCCTGTAAGACCATCGCGAAAGAAGCCGGCGTAAGCCGCATGACCGTATCCATGGCCCTGCGAGATCACCCTCGCGTGGCTCCGGAGACTCGCGAGCGCATCAAGGAAATCGCCAAGCGCCAAGGCTACACCCCCGACCCCAACCTCACCGAGCTCATGCGCTACCTGCGCAAGCGGGACATCAGCAAGGAAGAACCCGTCATCGCCATCCTCAACCCGAAGCGGGCCCCCTTGAAGAAACTTTGCAAAGACTCCCTCCTCATCCGCGAAGGCGTCAAGCAACGCGCCGAGGAACTGGGATTCAAGACGGAAGACTTTTGGCTGCACGAACCGGGCATGCGCCTCAAGCGCATCGTGCAAATCCTGGAAACGCGCGGCATCCGCGGCATCGTAGTCCTCCCGGTCGAAGACTTGCACGACGTCTTTTCCTTGCCGGAAGAAAATTTCACCGGAGTCGCCACCTGCGGCGTAGCAGCGAAACTTGGATACAACCAAGTTCATCCTCACTTCTACCAATCCATGCACATGGGCGTGTCCAGCTTGATGAACCAAGGTTTCAAGCGTATCGGATTTTGCATTACAGACTCCGAGGACGAACGCTCCAACCACCTCTACCAAAGCTACCTGCTCTGGCATCAGAAGAATACGCCCGCGAAAGACCGGGTCCCCATCCTCTCCAGCAAGGAGATCACCAAGGACGCCCTGGTGAAGTGGGTGAAGAAGGGCAAGCCGGACGTGGTGCTCAGCCCCAACGTGGAGCACTACCAGTGGCTCAAGGAGGCGGGTTTCAACATTCCCGAGGACCTCAGCTTCGCCGCCCTCAATCCCGCTACCGACGACACCGGCGAAATCGCCCAGGTGCGCATCGGCTTCCGCAAGATCGGAGCCACTGCCGTTGACCTGCTCAAGTCCAAGCTGGCCAACGAGCAGGTCGGTCCCCTGCAGAACCCAGCCGTCACCCTCATTCGCGGCGAATGGGTCGACGGCAAGAGCGTCAAAGCTCCCAAGGCTCCCGAAAAGCAGGACAAGGACGCCTCCGCACCCCTGCAGAAGGCAGGCTGATTCTTTTTTAGTTTGGTTCCTACACGAAGGAAGCGACCTTCCCGGTTTCGGGAATGGTCGCTTCTTTTTTCCTAAAGCGGGGCAAGGCGCCCCGCCTGCGTCAATGCAGTCGGCCCTAGTGGATCGACACCATCGCCCACAGCAGGAGGATAACGCCTCCGACCGCTAGCCAGCTGCCGCCGAAGCCGAGGATGTCCATCTTGTCCGGCTTGGCGATTTCCCAGTTGCTGTTCGGAAACATCTTCTTGGCCTCGCGCTCGCTTGGGTTCTCGGCCGCATAGGCGACTGCCTTAGCATCCTCTTCGGGCGTGGGCTGCACCGGCGTATAGATCTTGCCGAAGAAGTAGTCGAGGCGACGCTTGCTCACCGGTTGGGTAAAGAGCGAAACCACGATCAGGATGACGAAGGGGAAGATCGCGTTGAAGAAGAAGCGGGCCGCTACCAGCTGCGACTTCTTGAAGCCGGTGAAATCGACTCCGAACCAGCTCAACACCCAGAGCTCCGACTCGAAGCGTCCAATGCCGATCAGCGGCGAGTTCGGATCTTCCGGATCCTGGCGGGCCACCTTCTCGAAGAAGATTCCCTTCGGCTCGATAAAGACTTCCTTCTCGACGCTATCTCCCACCTTGTCCGCTCGGCCGAGCTCCACGTCCTCGTTCAAGGCCGGAGCCTTGTAGACGTGCGAGTACGAATCGGTCTGCACTAGAAAATCAGGATTGGTGCGAGCCCAGTCCAAGGACATGAATACGTTGGGCACGATCGCGAAGATCGCGAAACACACGACCACTTCCACCATGACCGCGACCTTCGTCAGACGGCGCCAGATGAAGCCTAGCCAGATCGGCGCTCCGAAGATTGCCGGAATGGAGATGAAGTACTTGAAGAGCTCCAGGAGGTTGTCGACGTACACCGCGGCGCCAATGCCTCCGAACAAGGTGACGCCGATCACGGCTCGTCCCACCGTGATGTAATGCTTCTCGGTTTTGTCCGGACAGAAAGGCTGATACAAGTTCTTGATAAACAGGGCGGAATTCGAAACCGACAGAGCGTCCAGGGTCGACATGTTCGCCGCCAAGATCCCCACCAGCATCAGGCCAATGGCCCCGGGCAAAAGCAGGTCGCGACTCATATGGCCCCAAGCCAAGTCAGGGTCGTGCAGCTTGCCCGCATACAGGCCTACCGCTATCAAGCCCGCCAGGATCCACGACAGCATCAGCAAGCGCTTGAAGAACATCCCGCCGATGATACCGAAGCGGGCGGAGTTTTCGTTGGTCGCGGATCCGGCCGTCTGCATGCCTTGGGCCACTGCGACGATGGCCACCAAGTTGGAGCAGGCCATCGCGGCAATCGTGTACCAGCCGTATTCGCTCAGCGACACGGAGCCGAACAGTTCGAACTTGAAGGCCGGCACTGCTGCATGAAGTCCCGAGAAGCCGCCTAGCTTGGCGAGTCCCAAGGGGATCAGTATCATGGAAAACAATACGATCAGAAAGCCCTGTATGACGTCCGTAATGGCTGCCGCTCGGAAGCCGCCCATCATCGTATAGATCGCCACGATCAAGCCGTAGCCGATATAGAAGACCAAAGGATCCGTGTAGGAGTAGAAGGAGCGCAGCTCGCCGCGCAGGTTCTTCTGGTGCAAGACTTCGTAGCGAAGCTGCTGAGCTTCCGTGCGCTCGTTCATGGTCAAGGCATCCAGCTCGTGGTACTCGTTGAACTCCTCCACTGTCGTGCGCTCTTCCACGGTCAGCACTTCCGCTGGCTTCGGCGTGATCGCCATCATGGTCTTGCCTGCTACCATGTAGCCGACTCCTCCGCCTACGAAGGCCATCAGCAAGGTGAAGACCGCGTAGCTTCCGCCCAAAAGCGGACTCTTGAACCGCTCCGTAAAATAGTCTCCCAAAGTGGTGAGGCGCACCCGACGAAAGAAAAGCGCCGTGAACCAGTAGAACGGCGTGATAAACAGCACCAAAAACTGTATCCACATTCCTCCCACGCCTTGGCGATAGGTTTCGCGGGTTACCGCCACGGCTTGGTCCGCATTGGTCGATGCCCCGAAGTTGAGGAAGAACTGGTAGAACTTGCCCAGCGAACGGCCTGCCAGGAAAAACTCGGACGTGTCCGAATTCCCTTCGCCAGCTTTCTTGCCCAACCACAGGATCACTACGAGGTAGATGAGCAGAACAATGATATCAAAAACGTGAAGTCCTAGAAATTCCATAAGGGGTATTGTAGTGTAAACAGCTATACCGAACCTCCCTCGCCGCGCCGGCGACACAAGGAGGATCGCTCGATTTCAACACAGTGTCACCAATTCAACCTACGTAAACAACCGATCTGAACGATGTACGGTAAACTGGGCCGCCCCTTGGGAAAGCCCTCGGGCCGCGGATAATCGAGGCCTTAATTCCACTTCTATGCAAAACCTCACCTACACCAAGACCGGACGCCCGGAATTCGATACCCTCATCCCCCAGATTCGCGGATTCCTGGAAAAGGACACCATGGAAATGCTCATCGACGGAGACCGCATCCGTGGCTACCGCTCGCCCGACACGCCCGCCGTTTGGATACGCGACCACAGCGACATCATGCGCGGGGCCCGCTTCTTCGAGCAGGACCTGACCTCCGCCGTAACCCACTTCGCCGATACCCAGGCCCGCAACGGTCGCATCTTCGACTACTTCACCGTACAACCGGAAAAGGTCCCCTGCGAAAAGGAGAACTGGACCAAGTACGTGCGCGTGCCCGTCGAGGCCGACGTGGAATACCGCTTCATCAAGGCAACCTTCCTCGCCTGGCAAGCCACCGGCGACGACCTCTGGATGGCCTCCCTCATTCCCTCCATGGAAAAGGCCCTCAACTACGCCTTCACCCACCCGTGGCGCTGGGATTCCGAACTCCAACTGGTCAAGCGCCCCTACACCATCGACTCCTGGGACTTCGCCTACTCGGCCGGCAGCCACGATTGGCTGCAGTTCCAGATCGACGAAAACACCTTCTGGGGAATCATGCACGGCGACAACAGCGGCTTCTACGAAGCTTGCATCCTGCTGGCCAAGATGCTTACCCGCGACCAGCAGGAAGAAAAGGCTGCCCACTGGACCCGATTCGCTGGCGAGCTCAAGAAGCGCATGAACGAAACCTGCTGGAACGGCAGCTTCTACACCCACTTCGTCAAGCGCACCCCGGTGGAAATCGAAGGTCTCGACGAAGCCAGCCAGCTAAGCTTCAGCAATCCCATGAACGTCAACCGCGGCGCCACCAGCCACGAGCAAGCCGTGTCCTTGCTGAACGAATACCAACGCCGCAACGCCGACGGCAACGCTTTCGCCGAATGGTATTCCATCACCCCACCCTTCCCGGACGGCATCTTCGGCGAGGAAAAGATGGTCGGCGGTGCCTACTGCAACGGCGGCATCATGCCGCTCGTCGGCGGGGAGCTGGCTCGAGCCTACCTCGAGCACGGTTTCGAGGAGCAAGGAATCAACACCCTCAAAACCTACCAACAGCTCATCTCCAAGAACAACGAAACCTATCTCTGGTACTTCCCCGACGGAACCGCCTCCAGCATCGACACCAGCACGAGCCCCGACGCCATGCCCACCGACGGTTGGGGCTCCAGTTCCATGCTGCACGCCTACATCGAAGGACTGGTCGGAGTGCAGGACCAGCAAAGCCTCCTGCAAGACCTCGTCATCGCTCCCCGCTGGCACGCCGCTGGCGTTGCCGAGGCGGAAGCGGGCGTTGGCTACGAATGCTCCGGAGCTCAGCTCCAATACGCGTATCGCGAAACTGGAGACAGCGTTTCCCTTTCTTTGCAAAGCTCCCAAAGCCGCTGCAAGTGCCACCTGCAGATTCCGGAGGGCGTCACCGTCGCCAGCGTAAAAGCGGCCGGCGAATCGATCGACTTTCGACAAAGCAAGGTACAAGCCAGCAACTACGTCGACTTCAGCCTCAAGGTTGCAGGCGGCGCCGACGTAGAAATCAGCTTCCAATAGCTACCGACCCAGGCGAGCGAACGTTCGCCGCATTCAGGACAATCACAAAAAGGCCGGAGCTCTG
Organism: Pelagicoccus sp. SDUM812005; assembly: GCF_031127875.1. GTDB lineage: Bacteria > Verrucomicrobiota > Verrucomicrobiia > Opitutales > Opitutaceae > Pelagicoccus. The sequence continues at coordinate 26,602 of NZ_JARXIA010000021.1, forward strand.
CAGCTCCGGCCTCTCACTTTTTATAGACGCTCCCCAGAACGTCTAACCCAATACCGATAAACAAACGGCGAAATTGGTCATCCCTTCCTCTCCCATCAGCGATACGCGTTGTAGTCCACCGGGTCCGACTCTTGCAGGTAGCGGCGTTCATAGGTTTGGCGACTAGCGGCAAGCTTCAGGAAGACGTCGAGCGGCACCACTTCCATCTCCTCCGAAACGCCTTCCAAGATATCGGCAACCCGATCGATCGTAGTCGATTCCCTCACGTGGATGAGGAGGAAATAGGGCCGCTTCCGGTTGAGTTGGATCAGCTCCTCCAGATCCGCGATGGCTTCCACCGTAGGGCGATGCAAGCCGAGGTAGTAGTCGTAGGAAAGCATCGGACGTTCCCCTCGAAGATCGAAGGTGCGAGCCGAACCGTACCCGTTCACGAAACCGATGACATCCGGAAAGGCCTTGTAGTAGCGGTCTACCAACTCCCGGGGCAGATCCGTATTCCCCACGTGTCGATTCCCCTCTGAGTAGTCCATGATCTCCATCACTCGAAGATCGAGCGTATCCATCAGCTCCCTCGCCTCCGCCATCAGCGGCCAGAAACGCCGCTCGGGAATGGGCTTGGGATACATGTAGCCTGGACCGGAGAGGCCCCCGATAAAGTAGTCGTTCGGAGTCGCCGCCTCCGCGAAATACTGCAATGCCCCGGGCGAGGTTCGACTCCAACTCATGGATACTTGCCAAGCGTAAGGAATACGCCCGCGGCCGGGCTTGGTCCACGCTCCGATCCCCATGCTATCGGTTTGGATGAGCGACACGTAAACCTTGCCCTCCGCCTCCAAGCGCTGGTCGGCTTCCACGTTGTGGTTATTTTTGAATACAAAGTCGTCCGTAAATGGGATCTGCGAGTTAAAGCTGATATTGGGCAAGCTGTTCAGCCCTTCCATCTTCAAGCCGTAGCTCGAGAGCAGGCTGACGTGCTGCCCTTCCGTATCCTTAGCGTAGGAATGCCAACCCATAATCGTAGCATCGGGCTCGAGCCCGTCCAGGATGCGCTTGTGCAAGGCGAGCTCCTCCACGTCCTCCGGACTCGCCGACAAGTCGCAAAAGAAGGCCCCGCGATAAATTCCATAGTCGGCCAGTCCCGGCTCCATGCGAGCGCCGTGGACGCCTCCCATCCAGATTGCCACCTCCTTGCTGGTCCGGTCCCAATAGCGATCGTAGGCGATGCCATAGATCTCCGCGTCGTCCATTCCCCGGAATTCGCCTCGCAAGTCGGCTACGCGGCTCAACCCCGCCGCCTCGACCATCGGAATCAGATCCTCGCTTACCGCGATCGCATTTTCCAAGCCGCATACCGTGAAAGCCACGATCAAAGAGGTTCGAACCTCCTTGTCCCAGACCACGTATCCATCCACTTCCGACGCGTAGGCTTCCAGGGCGGCCTTCGCGCTCGGCAACGCTTCAAACTCAATACCGTGTCGCGCTTCGTAAAATCCCTTTAGCTCGCCCGTGATCTTCCAAGGCCAGGAATCTGGATACAGAAAATACAGCTCCGGACCGTCTTTGTTCACCACGCCCTGCAAGCTGATCAGCATCGCCTTCTCCGGCAAGCCGCCTGCCAGGTTCCACTCGGAATCGAACTCCATCACCCTGGCTTCCTTCGCTTGACCGACGCCAGCAAACGCCAGCCCGAGGGCCAATACCGCAGCTCTGCCCGCCCTGCTCGTACGAGCCGCAACGCCCAGTTTCCTTATTCCTTCAATCATCTCAGTATCAGTTCTCGCGGTTAAAGACATAAAGAACAGGACGGGGGCGGGAGGAGCGAAGCTCCATCACTATCAGTTGGTCTCCATCCGCCGATGGACGAAATTCCTTATGGGAGCGAACCGGAGTCGAACCTTGAGACGTATCCAAAACGTAGTGACACTCCAGGGCCAAGGTGCGTCCTTCGTCTACGAGGTCCGCATCCACCCGCATCGTGCCAGCCCCTCCGATGTAGGCGCCGATATGGCGGTTGCCCGTCCAAAGGGATACGGGAACCACATTGCTCGCCTTGCCCAAATCGAGCTCGTACACCTGAGCGCTCCGCCGCCGCCCCGTCGTATGGAGTTCCTCGATCGTAACTCGAGACCCATCGACCTCGATCTCCAGCTCGATGCTTCGCCAGGGGTCGAAGGCCGTGCTCAAATCCCTGTCGATCTTCCATTTTCCCGCAAGCTGCGGATTGGCCTCAGCCAGCGAAAGCGCAAACAAGGACAAGAAGCAGAAAATGGGGGCAATCTTCGCTTTCATCATACGCCACAGCATCGCCGATAAAAGCGCTGGCGCACACCTTGCCGGCGTTTTACGGTCAAACAGTCCAGCAGTGTCAAAGGCCAGGATGCTCTGGCAGGCTCCGATAAACTCGCATGAAAATCATCGACGTCCACGCCCACCCTGTCTTTTTCGGAAAGGGAAAAACCAAGCCGGAAACGGACAAACTGGTAGCCTACGCCAAGTCTCTCGGCATCGAAAAGATGGTCTGCCTGGGCGACGTCCTCGTGCATGGCCCCAATCCCTCCGCCGAGCAACTCGAGGCCATCAACACGCAAAGCGAGCAACTGCTGGCCTGGCACCCGGATTTCTTCATTCCCTTCTGCTACCTGAATCCCACCCTTGGAGAGAAATCGCTGCGAAGCGAGCTAGACCGCTGCCTCGCCGCCGGTTTCCAAGGCATCAAACTGGAGATCGCCAACAACGCCCGCGATCCGGTCATGGAGCCGCTCATGCGAGCAGCAGCGGAACACGACATCCCCGTGCTCCAACACACCTGGGACACCCTCGGCAAAGCCATGCGAAAAACGCACAGCGACCCCAGCGACACCTGCCTGCTCGCCCGCCGCTTTCCCGACACCAAGGTCATCATGGCCCATCTCTACGGATTCGGAGTCCGCGGCGTGCTGGAAGCCATAGGCTTGCCCAACCTCTATATAGATACGTCCAGTTGCTTGCCCTTTGCTGGGCTTATAGAATACGCCGTCGAAAAGCTGGGGCCGGATCGCATCCTCTACGGTTCCGACATCCCCATCCGCGAACTCGGGCAATGCATCGGACGGGTCACCGGTTCCGACATCAGCCCATCCGCCAAGGAAAAGATCCTGTATTCAAACGCCCATACGCTCTTCAAGCTCGCTTAGCCGCATGACCTTCATCGATAGCAACCTTTCCCTAGGACCCTGGCCCTTCGCTAGCCTTCCCAAGCGCAGCCCTGCCCAACTCGTCGCCCACCTGAAAAAGCACGACATCGGAAGCGGGCTCGTTTCGCAGCTCGAAACGCTCTTCCTGCCCGACCCCGACCCCGCCAACCAGGAACTCATCCGGGCCTGCAAAAAACAGCCCAAGCTCATCCCCGTCCCCGTTCTCAACCTGAGCCTGCCGAACTGGCGAGACCAGCTCGAAGGCTATCGCGAGCAAGCCGACATAAAAGCCGTCAAGCTGTATCCAAATTTCCATAACTATTCCCTCGAGTCAAAGGCCTGCAAGGAGCTAGTCCGATACCTGCAAGGCTCGAACATTCGCCTCGTCGTCAACGCTCGCATGCTGGACGAGCGCCACCAATACCACGGGCTTAAAGTGAGAGGCCTCACCGTCAAGCAGCTCTCAGCCTTCGCCAGCCGTTTCCCCGACTTCGAATTTCTCTGCACCGGACTTTTCCGTCCCGAGATTCTGGAGCTCGCCCCCCAGTGCCCGAACCTCTGCGTCGACCTTTCCTTCGCCGACTGGCACGACCTGATAAACGGCCTCCTGGAAGTGATGGCCCCGGAACGCCTCTTCTTCGGTTCCCACACTCCGCTCATGGTCACCCAAGCCAATACCTACAAGCTGCAAGCTTCCGACATCCCGGCCGCCCTCAAGACCCAAATTGGCAGCGGAAACGCCAACGCCTTCTTCGGCCTCTAACTCGTAGGCAACTTTGCCGAGACGGGCCTCCGGCTCCGCTTCCGAAGCCCTTCGATCGGTTTACCATAAAGCGGCGTGCCGGTCACGATTCGAGCCCCACTACCCTTATATGGTGACCTTCCTCATTGGATCACCATGCCTGAACTCCACTTTCTCAACGCGCTCGACTACACCATTCTGGGCGGATACATGGTCATGATCGTGGCCATCGGACTCTACGTCGCTCGCTTCAACAAGAAGACGACCGACTATTTCAAGGGCGGAGGACACATCCCTTGGCAGCTTTCCATGGTGTCGCTCTTCATCTCCGGCTTCTCCGCCTTCATGTTCGTAGGCGCCTCGGGCATCACCTACCAAAACGGCGGCGGAGCCATTCTGCTGTTCAGCCTCGCCCTACCGGCCTACCTCATCGGCTACTTCTTTTTCGCGGTGCTGTGGCGCCGCACCCGCCTCGACACCCCCTTGCAGTTCCTCACCCGGCGCTTCTCCCGCGAGACCACCTACTTCTACACCTTGCTCGCCGTCATCCCCAACACCCTGGTGCTGGGCATCATGATCTACACCCTTTGCATCTTCACCTCGACCGCACTGGGCATCAGCGAACAAGTCTTCGACCTTGGACTATTTACCATAAAAGGCTTCGAGCTCTCCATTCTGATCACAGGGGGCGTCATTGTGATCTACACCACGCTCGGGGGACTCTGGGCCGTCATGGTAACGGACGGGATCCAATTCCTGATCGTCCTGCTCGTCACCCTCATCATCACGCCCCTCTCCTATTCCTACATTGGAGACGGCAACCTCATCGAAGGCCTCAAACGAATGGCGAGCGACACCCCAGAAGGCTACTTCTCGATCAATCTCGAAGGAAAGCCGCTCCTATTCTGGCCCGTGTATTTCGTGTATATCGTTTTCGGATACAACGTGAACTGGCATATCGCCCAGCGCTACTATAGCGTGGCGGACGAGCGCGACACCCGAAAGATGGCCCTCTGGTGCGCCGGGCTGTCCTTCGTCCTGCCTATGCTTTGGATCCTGCCCATCTTCACTACGCCAATCATCTTCCCGGATATCGCCAGCCTCTGGCCGAGCCTCACCAACCCCGAGGAAGCGTCCTTCGTCACCCTGGCCTTGGCCGTGCTTCCCCATGGCATGCTGGGACTGCTCACCGCCGCCATCTTCGCGGCCACCATGAGCTCCACCGACACCCTTTTCAACTGGCTCGGCGCCGTGATCACCAAGGACGTCTACGTGCCGATATCCACTTCGCTCAAAGGCGATGCTCCAAGCGAGAAAACCCAGCTCTGGTTCGGCAAGGCCACGGTCGCCTGCCTGGGCGTCTTCTCCATCTTCGTCGCCTTCAATATCAAGCGCTTCGGGGGCGCCTTCGACGTCTACATGAAGGCGGAGTCCCTCTACAAGATCACCCTCTTCATTCCGGTCTTCTTTGGCCTGCTCTACACCAAGACGCCCTGGTGGTCGGCGATCGCTTCCGTTTCCGCCGGCGTGATCGGAGTCCTTGGAGTCGGCATCGCCGCGGCCATGGGCGCCGCGGATGGCTTTAGCGTGATGAACATTCTCTTCGCGGACCTCAACGTGGTTTGGCTCGGCTTCGAGCTATCGCGCTACGAACTCAACGCCATCGTCGGCATCCTTACCAGCGGCAGCGTATTCCTCGCTTCCGCCTTCTTCGACAAACGGGAAGGGGCCTTCAAAACCAGTATCGAGTCTTTGGAGACAGACTTGAAGACTCCAGCCCACGCCGCCGTCGACGCCAAGATCGGTTCCGAAGGCCTCATCGCCTATCGCCTCCTCGGCTACCTTTCCATACTGATCGGCGTCGTTCTCTTCCTCGTGACCTTTCTCACCATCGACCGCAACGGTTGGCTCAACTCCCTCGCAGGACTGATCGCAGCCGTCATCGGAATAACGATTCTCAAGGCAGTCCGCTCCTACGAGCGTCGCCACCTCGCTCCACCACCAGCACCCGTGCAACCATGACCCGACGCGACCTAATCCGCTACGCCAGCTCCAGCCTCCTCCTTGCCAGCTTGCCCAAGAGCCTAGCTGGTCGCACGACAACGCCCGCCGGAGGCAAAGCGCGACTCTTCTTCGACTTGGAGGAAATTCCGCAAATCAGGGCAAACGCCCGCTCCACCCTCCTAGCCCCGACCCTGCGACTGTGGAAGCAGCGCACGCCCGAGGACTTGGAGAGGGCCCTCGCCACTTTCGAATCCTCAGGCGACATCGTTCGACACTTCGCCACCATCCTCAATCTCCTGACCGAGATCTCCGTGGCCCAACTGATCGATCCGCAAGCCTCACGCCGCGACGCCCTCCTTTCCGGCATCCAGCGTCTGATCGGATACGAAAAGTGGGACTACTTCCTCGACGGCGACCAGCCCATCGGCATCCAACGAGCCTCCATGGCCACCGTTCGCATCCTCTTCGCCCGTGAGGTTCTGGATGCCGAAATCGACGCCGCCTTCGACAAAGAGATTCTCAAGGCCGTGGCCGACAAAGGCTGCCTCCCCTGCTATCGGGCCGTTTACGGTATGGACCATCCGGATACGGTGATCGGCTGGTCCTTCGACGAGAAGCACGAAGGTTTTTACGACCTTTCCATGGAACGTTGGCCCATGATACTAGGCGACAACAACCTGCGATCCGCCCCGAGCAGCGCCCTCGGCATCGGAGCCATCGCCTTGCTGGGACAAGATCCGCGGGCCGAGGAATGGCTCGCCACCGCGGAGGCTAGCTTCGACCGCGTACTCAGACTTTTCTCTTCCGATGGAAGCTACTTCGAAGGGCTCAGCTACGCGGGCTACACCTTGCGCACCGCCCTCAACTTCTTCGATGCCCACGCCCGCAACCTCGGCGACATCGACTGGATCAAGAAAGCCAACTTCGACGGCATGCTCGATTTCATCGCGACCATGCAAGCCGGACAAAACGAGGACGGAACTCCGGATATCGTCAACTTCAGCGATGCCCGCAACAGCGTCTATTCCTGCGTTCCGGCCTGGATCGGCAAGCGAACCGGCAATCCGCTGGGACAATTCGAGGCCGAAAAGCTCAGCCTGCCCATCTACTTTCTCGACTTCCTTTGGTACGAACCGGGAAAGCCATCCTCGCCGCCTCCCAAAGCCCTGGAAAACGTGCGCAACAACCTCGATTGGGTGCTCTGCCGCAGCGGCTGGGAGCCTCAGGACGCGGTGCTCGCTTTCCGGAGCGGCGGCCCCTGCAATCACGAACACGCCGACCGCAACCACATCACCTACAAGATCCATGACGAGCGCCTGCTGACCGATCTCTTCGGGGCCGCCTACGACAGGCGCCACTCGGGATGGGAAATGCGAAAGACCAAGGCCCACAACTCCGTTCTGGTAAACGGCATGGGCAACCACTACCACGACGGGGCGGAAGGAACCAACGACAGCAAGTCCTACGCAGCCATCACCCAATTCGAGGACCACGGCGATACGGTTTGGTGGACGAGCGACGCCTCCGCTGCCTACCTGATCGACAACGACCATATCACCAAGGTTTTACGCACCATCGTTTTCGCAAAGCCGGACATCATCGTAGTGCTGGACCAAGTACAGCTTCACCTCGGCGCCCAGCCAATGAGCCTGCGCTTCTTCCCCGACAACCGCGACGGCCTCGCCGAACTAAGTTTCGACAACGAGCAGTTCACGATCCGTCGTCCCCAAGCCACCTTGCACGGCTCCGTGCACTGCAAAACTGAAACCGCGATCGCCGCCTCGAGGCTGGACGTCACCCCCGAAACGGGAGACTTCCCCTTCATCGAGATCAGCAAGGCACCCGCCTTCTCGCATGAGATCGTAACCGTACTGCGAGCCGCTCCGACGGGCAAAAAGCCCCGCGCCGTGAATATCAAGCCAAGCCCGAACGGGTGGCAGGCAAGGGCAGGCCAGCTCAAAATCGACATCGACACGCGGCGCACCACACCTGCGATCTCGCTCCTGTGAACCGACTTTCATGAACCCATCCATCGACCTCTCCTCCATGAGCCCCCGCCACGCGGCTCACTATGCAAGCGCCCTCAAGCGCATTCCTTGGGCGACCCAAACCAACGCCAAGCGCTACGACGGCGAACTCGTTCCCTCGCGCCCACCTTTCCTGAAACGGGCTAAAGGATGCCGCGTTTGGGACCTGGACAACAAGGAATACATCGACTACAAGGCCTCCCTCGGCCCTATCATTCTCGGCTATCAGTATCCAGATGTTGACGACGCGGTATCAAGGCAGATGTTCGAAGGCGTGCTTTTCAGCATGGCCAGCCCACTCGAACTCGAAGCGGCGGAGGCGATTCTCAATACCTTAGGTTGGGCGGACAAAATACGTTTCATGAAAACCGGGGCCGACGTCTGCGCCTCCTGCCTGCGACTAGCCCGCAGCAAGACGAAGCGAAACCACTTCCTCTCAAGCGGCTACCACGGCTATCAAGATTGGTTCGCCCTTGCCTGGCCGAACAATGGTATCCCTCAAGATTTGAACGCCTACTCCCATGCAATCGAGTACGGAGATCTTCAAGCGGTTGACGACGTATTCGAGACCTGGGGACACGACCTAGCGGCAGTCATCGTCTCTCCGGTTGAATGGCACAAGGAACCGGACCCTGCCTTCCTCAAGAAGCTGCGCGAAAAATGCGACGCTTACGGTTCCGTTCTAATTTTCGACGAAGTCCTTACCGGTTTCCGACTCGCCAAAGGCGGAGCCCAGGAATTCTTCGGCGTTACTCCGGATCTCGCAGCGTATGCCAAAGGCATCGCAAACGGGTATCCGCTCTCCGCATACGCTGGCAAGGCAGACTTCATGAACGCCTTAGACCAGACCATAATCACTACCACCTACGCGGGAGAAACCCTCTCCCTCGCCGCCTCCAAGGCAACCATGCAGGTTTTTCAGCAAGAGCCGGTCTTCGAACACATCGCGAAACTCGGGCAAACGCTAAGGGATGGCTTCGATTCTATCTTCCAGGAATTCAGCTATCCGGCTCGCACCGTTGGACTCGCTCCTGCGGTCACCATCCGGTTCGAAGGCGACAGCGCCGCGCAAAGCGCCGCCCGCATCAAACTCTTCGACCAGCTCTACCAGCGCGGCATCTTTGCCAACAAGGAATGGTTCATCACCTACTCCCATCAAGAGAGCGACATCGCCGAGACCCTCGAAAAGCTTCGAGACTCCCTTAAAGCGATCCTCTAACGCTAAGCTGCCTAACTGAGCCAACGATCGATGTTTTCCTTAACGAAAGCATCGTCGTTGAGGCTTGGATACGCCGCGTAAACCCGATCCAAGGCTTCCATCTGTCCGGGCGAAAGCTCCTCATGCGGATTCAGGCACCATCGCCCTTCCAGCAAGCCTTGACGGCGTAGGACTTCATGAATGCCGGGGATGCACCCAGCGAAGCCATTGGCGACGTCGAAGATCGCGGCGTTGGCATCGGTGAGCTGGTGAGCGCGGGTCAGCAAGTCTCCTGACAAAGCTCCGCCTTGCATGGCTTTGACCGCTTCGAGATCCCGGACGGCTTGATGCGTCCAAACCGCCCACTGCCCCAGCAACCCGCCGCGAATACGTAGCGGTTCCTCTCCCTCCGAAAAGCGGAACTCGCTCGCTAGATCCACGATGATGTTGTCGTCATTGCCCGTGTAGAGAGCGATTTCCTCCGCTCGCCCTGAATCTCGCACAGCTCGGATGACGTTCAAGGTTTCGTAGCGGTTGAAGGGGGCCATCTTGATCCCCACTAGGTTCTCGACCTCCGCTGCTTTACGCCAAAACGCATAGTCGAGAGGAATCCCTCCGACCGAAGGCTGTAGGTAAAAGCCAAATACGGGAATGACTTCCGACACTGCCCTCAAGTGATCGACCAGCTCCTCGCAAGTCGACCCTTTCATGGCCGCTAGGCTCACAAGCCCGATGTCGTAGCCCAGCTCCGAGGCGATCCCGGCCTCGTCTACCGCTTGAGCAGTCTTTCCAGCGATACCAGCCACCCGAACTAGGTCTCGCGGCGTTTCGCGCTCGCAGGCATCCATCGCGGAAGCCGCCAGCTCGAGCACGGGACGATACAGTCCATACTGCGGCTCGCGAATCTCGAACTGAGTGGTATGCACTCCCACCGCGATTCCCCCCGCTCCCGACTCGCTGTAGTAGCGAGTCAGGGCTACCTGACGCCGTTCGTCCAGCTTTCGGGAGCTATTCAAGGCCAAGGGATGGGCCGGTATAACGATCCCTTCCATCAATCGCTGACGGAGGGAATTCACGCGAGTCTCTGCTCTGCTCATGTATTCAAATTTCTAGAATTTACCATCTCGCTTCTCGAATCCAGTCGGCTTCCCGTAGGTTCCGCCTCCTGAAGTCAGCCAAGCCGCCACCCAGTCGATCATGGTATCTACCTCGACCGAAGGCTCTCCAAACAAGCGATGGGACCGGGCTGCATTGCTGAGCCAGGCCGTTTCGCCTTCTTCGCCGTCGATCTTAACCGGACGGCCAAACTTTTTTCCGAACTCCTCCGCCAGCTCCCTCACGCTCAAAATATCGGCGCCCGTTATATTGAGCGGGATCGCTGGCGCTTGGGCCAGGGCCAAGGATTGAACGATTTGGCAAAGGGCATCGTTCTGCCAAATGAAGTTAACGAACCCTGTGGATACGTCGACCGCTTCCCCGCGCAGCACCTTGGAGGCGATGTCGACCAGAACTCCGTATCGAAACTCCACCGCGTAATTCAGGCGGATCAGTACAACCGGCGTGTCGTAGCGTTGCGAGGCGGCTTCGAAGCAGGCCTCCCGCTGCAGGCAGGATTGCGCGTATTCACCCACTGGATTCGTCGGCGACCCTTCGTGGGAGCCACCGGAGCCTGGCGTGACGAAGGAATATACGCAGCCTGTGGAGAATGCGACGATGCGAGCGTTGCGATACCGATACGCCAAACGTTCCGCCAGCACGACATTCGTTTCATGCAACAGGTCGGGGCGGTCGGCGGTACCGAACTTGGCTCCCACTAAATAGAAGACCGTGGGCGCCTCCGGCAGCGATTTCACGAAAGCCTCGTCCCGCAGGTCTCCCGCCACCGTTTCGATTCCGTGCTGCTCGTATTCGGTTTTCGACTTCAGGTTGCCGAATCGCGACACAGCGATTACCCGGTTGGCTTGACCGAGTTCGTCCACCGCGAACTTCAGCATCAGGCTCAGGTGCAGGCCCATTTTTCCTCCTGCCCCTAAGACGACGATATCGCCTTCCAAGTTGCGGAGCGCGTCACACACTGCCTCGTTGGGCCGAGAGAGAAATAAGTCGATTTCGGCGGGCGAGACAGGCAATTCAGGGGTTGCTTCAGGAAATGCCATAAGGGGAATTTTCAAGGATCCGGATGCAGTCCCGCAACCTTGCCCTCGGTTTACAGAAAACTCTGCGGAGCGTCCCTAGCCCTTGGCCCATTTCCGCAAGGTTTCCGCGTCCTTGCGAAAGTTTTCGACCGAATGGTCCTTCACGTGCTCGATACTGATCCATCGCTCGCGACCATCGGACCGCAAAATCTCCAGATACTCCGACCAAACCTGCTCCCCCTCGCTCAACAACAAGGAGTGCGGCCACCCTTCTTTGGCGAAGTGGTTGCAATGCACGTTGCCAATCTTGGCAAGGAGCTGTCCTAAGCCCCGCAACCGGTAGTCCTGCTCCACCGACAGGTACGGCTGCCACAGGGTGAAAACGTTCTCGTGCCCAACCTCCTCCAGGAAGCGAGCCGTCGACTCGTTCGAGTCGGTCAAGGTATTGTCGTGGAACTCGAGGCCAACCGCGACTCCGCGACGCTGGGACTGCTCGCCGATTTCGCGGCAACGCTCGACGATGCGCTGCCGATGTTCGCCAGCAATCTCCTTCGACCCCAACGTTCCCGCCCAAACCCGAATGCTTGGAGCCCCCAGTTCGCAGGCCGTATCCAACACCGCATTCCACGAAGGTTCATCCTCCGCCCAACGCGAAACGCACCCGTCGAAGCGATAGTAGGAACCGTAGCAGGATACCGCCAGGCCCGCCGCCTCTGTCAGCAGACGCACTTCTCTCGCTCGGGCCAGGTGTCCGTGCGGGACATGCACATCGCCGCCCCACTCGATTCCTTCGAGTCCCGCCTCGGCGACTAGCCGCACCAGCTCCTCTACGTCTAAGTCCCTAAAAGTGATGGATACTAAACCTGTTTTCATTTCGAAATCCGCTCGAGCTAGCCATTCAAGGGCCGGCCCCGTAGCGACCACCACTTACGGAGGCGCTTCGACCCAGTGACGAGTTTTTCCAAGGCTTACGATAAACCGGAGACCGACGGGACAGTCCGCCTTCTTCACAGCACTCTACTCCGTACAATACGATGAGTATCCCCAATACCAACGATCGCTCTCTGCGCCCGCCAGCCCTGAAGCTCTTCCTGAACAGCGGCACCCTGAGAGACTTGCCGGAAGACTGCCCGCTCGCCGGGTTAAGCGTCCCGCAACAATACGAGGCGATCCGGACCGCTGCCTTCGTTGGCCTGCAAGATGGGGATAAGAGCGCCTGCTCCCAGCTGGGACTCGAACGCTGCGGCAGCGGCAGGATCAACCAGCCGTCGGAACTCGAAGCTCTCGTCGAAAGCCACCTGAGCGAAGGCTTGCTCGCTACCACCTTGCACGTCGGCTGGGGTAACGAAAGCGATGCCGAAATCGATCGCTTGCTTTCCAAGATCATCGAAACCGCCAGCGCCTACCGCTATCCACTCTACTTGGAAACGCACCGGGCCACCATCACCCAAGACAATTGGCGCACCGTACAGTTCACCAAACGTTTTCCTGACATTCGCTTCAACGGCGACTTTTCACATTGGTACACCGGGCACGAAATGGTCTACGGCGATTGGGAGGAAAAGCTCTCCTTCATCCAGCCCGTGCTGGAACGGGTGCGCTTCCTGCACGGCAGGATCGCAAGCCCCGGATCCATACAAGCTCCACTGACGAGGTATCCGGAACCAGACTACGTTGAACATTTTCGCCAACTATGGCGGCTTTGTTTCGAAGGCTTCCTCAAAACGGCCCAGCCCGGCGACACCCTTATCTTTGCCCCCGAGCTCCTGCCTCCCTCCATCTACTACGCACAGACTTACGCCGACGCTGCCGGGAATATGCGGGAACACTCCGACCGCTGGACCGACGCTCTCGCTCTCGCAAAAATCGCCGAGGAGGAATTCGAGAACGCCCGAAAAAACACCGCCTAAATCCGCAGCGTTTGCCAGTCCGCTTCCTCCAGGGGCTCTTCGCCATCACCGCTCAGGACGAACTCTTCCGCTCGCGGACAATGGGGCGGAAGGGCGCACTGCAAGTAGGCGTCTTCGATACTAGCCAGCGCCTCTGGGGCGAACTCAACGCGAGCCGCTTCGATGGCCGCGAGCAATTGCGACTTCACCTTGGGGCTGAATTGCACCGAACAGATGCTCTCCCTCGAAAACAGCCACGCCATTCCCACCTGGAAAGAGGTCCTGCCAAAGACCCTGCGGGCCGCGCTGAACAGCGGCTCGTAGCCGTCCGTGAACGGCCAACGAACCACGAGCGAAACGCGATGTTCCTTCGACAATTCCTCCAGGCAACAGCGAGTAAACGGTCCGTCCAAGTGAGCGGACTCAAGCCGCATGCGCGAAGGTTGCGCTCCCCTTCCCAACCACTCCGCGATGCGCCAGCACGGAAATCCGATCGAACCCACGTGACGCAAGAGTCCACGATCCGACAAGCGCTCCATCACCGACATAACCTCATAGGTCGGAAAAAAGCCATTCGACCAGTCCAAAAGGGCGATGTCCAGGTAGCCAACCCCTAGCCGCTTGGCGGCAAGCTCTACCTGCTGCCGCATCGAGTATTCCAGTTCCAGTCCGCTGGCTCCTTCGGGACAACGTATTCTCGTACTCAATACAAGTTCATCCCTTAGGTTTGGATTTCCCCTCAGCCATTCGCCCACCAGCGATTCGGACTTATCGGGATTGCACTCCAAGGAAGGCAGATAGGCGTGAGAAGTGGTTTGAATGAAATTCCCCCCTTGCTCCAGGTAGGTATCCAGCACCTCGAACGCGGACGACCGATCGCTTAGATAGCCAATCCTTCCCGTTCCTAGGCAAAGATTCGAAACGCGCAGATTCGTTCTTCCGTATTGATTCTTCTTCATAAGGCGCCGATATTTTGCCTGCCTAAACCAGGCTGTAGGGACCGTGAACCGATGCTTTCTTCGATTCTCGCGTTACGCGAACCACCCGTAACCGCCTCAAGCCTCCCGGCGTATTCCAAACGAAGTCCTCGCCTGCCCGCACGCCCAGCAAAGCCACCCCCAAAGGGGCAAGGATAGAGACGCGATTCAAGTCGGGATTCGCTCGGCTCGGCAAACTCAGCTCGTAGGTCTCCACTTCGCCTAAGTCCAAGTCCTCGAGCTCGACCTTGCTATTCAGGCCAACCGAATCGGAAGGCACCTGAGAATCGCCCAAGACGATCGCTCGCGAAAGCTCTTCTTTCAGCTTCAAAGCGGACCCTTGCGGGAATTTTATCGAGCGCAGCAATAAGGTAATCACTTGATGGTCCTCGGTCGATAAGTACAAACTTGGGTTTTCTTTCATTTTCATATTCTGAATTTAGTTATCGCTGTTCCTGCCTCCTCATCCGGAAGCTCTTGTTTTCATATTAATAAATCCTGACCGATCGCTTCTTTGAGCGTGTTCCCAAACATTATAAAAGCCACCGGACCCCTAGATCCGGTGACTCCTTATTCCACTAGCGGGACAACCAGATGACCATGACAGCACCTGTATCTGGCTCCTCTCGCCCTTTCTAGTTTGCTAACAGCGCTCCAATAACGCTGTACGCGGAAAGTCTTCTCCCAGGTTCGGTTTCGAGTGAACCAAGGCTAATTGCAACGAAGGCAACTCCAGCATCGCGCTTCGTCCAAGAACATCACCCCAAACCAGGAGGCAGCGAGGCTGACCGACGACGCGCCTAAGCGCTGCTCGCCACCGTTTACCCACAGTTCCCCTCAACTTAGAACGATTCAAATAATACAAAATAAACATAATTCACTCTTGGCCTTTTAGGCACACTTACCCCCTTAAACTGCAAACACAGTTATACAGTCCCCCGAATGGGATTCTATAAACGACAAAGTTGGTCATCCTCGGCCTAAGCAGGCAAGACGACAAGCAGGTCCACCTTCACGAATTAAAATTCATCGAAGGCGTATTTATTATCATAACAGGAAGCGGTACCCGCCCGCGACGCCTCCCGCCGATCGAGCCACCAAGGCGTTTTCTACACAGCGAATCCAATTCGCTTGCTGCAAATCAGCCTCAATCAAATTTTCGCTATAACCAATGTTACAAATCGTTTTCATTCCTGACGCCGCTCATAATACCCGAGACTCTATCCTTTGTCTATTACTATAAATGAGTTGTTATCTTAGTTTTAAGTTATACGTTCCTTCAGCATGGACTTCCTGAACTATCATCACCTCCGCTACTTCTGGACCGTTGCCAAGACGGGGAGCATTCGAAAATCCGCAGAAGAGCTCGGCGTGTCCCAACCGTCCATCAGCGCCCAAATTCGCTTGCTCGAGGAATCCATCGGGGAAAAGCTTTTCCACCGCAGCGGACGCAATCTCGTATTGAGCGAAGCGGGCCAGGTCGCCCTGACCTATGCCGACGAAATCTTCTCGCTGGGACGCGAGCTGACCAACGCGGTGGGCAACGATTCCTCCAGCCGATCCCTGCGACTGAACGTCGGCATGACCGACTCGCTCTCCAAGCTGATCGCCTTCGAGTGCTTGAAGCCAGCCTACCATTTTCCGCGCTCCACCCAGATCGTCGCCAGGCAGGGCGAGCTGTCCGTCTTGATAAATCAACTACAGGCCCACCGCTTGGACCTGGTCCTTGCGGACGAACCTGCGACAAGCATCCACAAAGCGAAAACCTACAACCACCGACTTGGACGCTCGGGCGTAACCTTCTGCGCTGTCCCCGCCCTTGCCCGCAAGCTCGCCCGCAATTTCCCGCAATCCCTGCACGAGGCCCCCGCCTTGCTGCCCAGCGAAAACATGGGCATGAGATGGGCCCTCGAGACCTGGTTCGACAAACAGGAGATTCGCCCCCGGATCGTAGGAGAATTCGAGGACTCCACCCTCATGGAAGTCGCTGCGGCCGGCGGTCTCGGCTTCACCACCGTCCATACCGTAGTCGATCAAGCGGCCCTCAAGCACTACGGCCTAAAAGTCATCGAAAAGGTGGAGGAATGCGGAAGCGACTTCTACGCCATCACGGGCGAACGCCGCGTCAAGAATCCCGTCGCCGCCAAGATCACTGAACACGCTTTCTCGCAGCTCTTTACCAACTGATCCCTCCAGAGAGTGCCCCATTCGGGAGTCGCTAATTGAAGGCGTCGCCTCGCCGAACTAGGACTCTCCTTCCGCGTCGCTAAGCTCGCGCTCGTGGGATTGGGAGCCGTTCACTTCAAGCTCCAGGGCTTGAATTCCCGCTACCGTTTTCGACAGCAAAGGGCTAGGCCCGTAAATCCAGCTTGCCATCGATACCACCAGCAACTGCTTCGAAACGCGCTTCTTCCAGGCTATGCCTCCGGAGCGTACCGTTTTTAAGATTTGAGGTAGCTCCACCGCCAGCAGTCCTCGCAGGCTAATAGGCAACCAAGATTCCTTTGCCAACGAGCTCTCGAGCTCCTCAACGCGCTGAGCAATTCGCTTCCCCAGCAAATTTTCTTTCCCCGCAAAATACCATCTCTTCGTATTCATTTTTCCTTCCCCTTGCTCAACGGCCCAGCGCCGGCTTCTACTTCAAGCAATCGCTCCTTTCCTCCTTTAAAATCCTATTCCCCCAAGGCCCGCTCCAAATCCTCCAGCAAATCCTCGATCGCCTCGGTTCCTACTGAGAGGCGGATCAAGCCTTCGGCGATCCCGGCAGCCTGACGCTCCTCGACGCTTAAACCCCGGTGGCTCGACATGGCTGGCCGCGTCGCCAAACTTTCCATACCGCCAAGGCTCACCGCATGAGTGATCAATTCCATACGATCCAAAAAGCGCTCCGCCGCCGGACCGCCTCCTTTTAGCTCAAAGGCGAGAAAGCCGCTCCCGCCCTCCATCTGCTGCTTGAAGATCTCGCCCTGCCTGCTCCCACCCAAGCCCGGGTAATAAACTTTGGATACAGCTTTCTGCTGCCCTAACCACTCCGCTACGAGTCGCCCGTTTCGATTGTGAGCCTCCATGCGCAAGGCGAAGCTACGCATTCCGCGCAGTACCAACCAGGCCTCCATCGCGTTCACGGTTCCGCCTAAATTCTTATGTATCCGACGGTCCTGAGCCGTCAGCTTCTCACGCTTCACCAAGCAGCCCCCTACGACATCCGAGTGTCCGTTGAGGTATTTGGTAGTCGATTGCACCACCCAGTCCGCCCCGAAGGAAAAGGGCTTTTGGTTGAAAGGCGTGGCCACCGTATTGTCCACGATCACCGCCGCGCCGTTGCCATGAGCCGCATCGACCGTCGACTTCAAGTCGATCAAGCGCATCAAAGGGTTCGAAGGGGTCTCCAGCAAAACCGCCCCCGCTTGCCACACCGCCTTCAACCACCGAGCCTCGTCGCTGGGATCCACAATCTCTACCGGCAAGCCATAGACTTCCCTTAATATAGAAAGCAGCTCGTGACTCCCCCCATAAAGGTCCGGGTGGGTAACCAAGCTGCCCTTGCGTCCGGCCATAGCTATCGTCACCGCGCAGAGCGTCGCTGCGTTTCCGGAGCTCGTCACTAGGGCGCCGGAGCCTCCTTCCAGCTCTTGCACTGCGTCGGCCAGCTTCTGCACCGTGGGGTTTCCGAAGCGCGTGTAGGCGTAACCCGGCGTCTCTCCGGCAAAGATAGCCTCCGCTTCCGCCGCCGTCCCTAGGTTGAACACCGTACTCTGGGCGATGGCAGGTACGAACGGTTCGTTACCGGTCGGACGTCCGCCCAAGTGGGCGCATTGCGTTTGCATGCGGGTCGAGTTCTCCTTGCTGCTCATCTGTCGCCTAAGCTTGACCACGCTCGCTCCTTTGCCAAGGTTTATATCGCATTACGCTATTTAATTAAGAGAATGAATCTCCACCTTTACTCGGCCCTGGCCGCGCCCCCTACCTAAGCGACCGTGCGGGCAAGTTGAGATTTGGCCAAAGCGTTCCACTCTCTGCATTCAGAAACCGGCAACGGTCGTAGCCTTAGCAAGCGCGCGCAGGTAGCCGGAGCGCGCCTCCAACGCCCTTTCCCTATATTTCATCATTATATATTGTTTTTAGGGGAACAATTTGCGCAGGCCTTGACTAAGATCTTAGCGAAACGCTATATAAGAATGCCATGAGTCCAATGAGAGCAGAAAACCGACGCGTCTTTGCCGAAGGCCAAAACGCCCCGCTCATCTACCTCGACTAGGCCGGTAGCCCTATCGGCGGTTGCACAGCCGCGCAGAGAAGAGGCACGGAGGCTACCGGACACGCCAAACATCGCCTACGCCGCTTGCCCATTTAGCGAGTGGGCCCTGTTTTCAGCCTACACAACCGGCATATCAAGAGCGCCGCAGCGCCACGCAGCCGTACCTGGCTATGCCCAGTCGCGTCTACTGCATTCCATGTGGGCGCACCCCTTGGCGGGAGGCGATCGTCGCCTCGCCTAGAACGACAATCAACAGCCCTAATACGCAATAACTTAAAAATGAATAGAATTATAATAAGCTGTAACCACTTCGAAATCACCGACTCCGTAAAAACCTTCGTAAACTCAAAATTCAGTCGCCTGTTCCACCACTACGATGACGTGATCCGCATTCGAGTGGAACTCGACCTCGACTCGGGAAACGCTGCCGATAAGCGATTCCAGACCCGCACCATCACCGAACTGCGGGGACCTGACATCGTGGCCAGCGCCGAATCCGAAAACGCATACGCGGCTCTCGACGCCGCATTCGAGAAGACCGAGCGCCAACTGCGGCATCGCGTAAGGCTCGCTCGCTACAAACGGGAACGCGTCATCCATCGCATGAGGCGCACAGCTCGCTTGCCGCGGGCCCTGCGTCAGCTCGCCAAAGCATAGCGCCACCAACCCGCAAGGGCGCCAGGCCAAACCCTGCAGGAGCGAAACCAACAGGAGCGACCCATCACAGTCGCTCCTTTTTCGTGCCAACCCGTTACCGGCCTGCTTCGCTTTCGCCTTTTGAAGTCACCTGCGCGTTTAGCGCAGTTGACATGCCCCCTTCGTTCGTCATCAAAACCTGAGTTACGGGAACCCGACAAATACTTTGAGCGCACTTTGGCAGTTAATCATAGCGGCATTTATCGCATTCGCGCCGAGCGGATACGAGAGCCCTAACCTGCCCTACGCCAGCGACGACGCCACGGCCACGATCTCAAGCCCCAGCCACCCCGGCTGCCGGGCGATCGGTCGGCACGACGATATACCGACGCTGCAAATTCCCCTCCTAAAGGAATCCCCGCAGACGGATTTCTTTTTCGCGAGCGAGCGGAACAGGCTGAGGCCTCCGTCAACCGCCATCGCCCCACGCCGCGCCGAGATTGCAGATTCGCCGCATAGCGCCTTCGCTCCTTCGAGCACTGGCTGTCGGTCACCGCCGCCTTCCGCCATACTTCCAAGCTAAAAGCAGTCCCACAGCACGCGCGCCGCGATGCTAGGGTAACGGGTTCGCCCATCGGTTGATCGGGTTCCCCGCGAGCGAAGCCCTCGCCTTGCCACCGCACTTTCAAGTAGCGGAGCGAGCTCTGCGACTGCGACTAAACCAAACCTTCGGCATGGCGGCTCCAGGACAGCCGTCCCCTGCCAACCCATTTTTATATAAACTGATTTTACCATGATAAAACAATGGTGGAGGCGATTAGCATCCCTCTATGAAGTAGCAACCGACAACGTGTCATTGAAAAATCAATACGCGTCCAAGACTACGGTTTACCTGCAACAACTCGATCCGAAGCAGCTCACGCCACAAGCGCGATCGCTTCTTGCGGAGGAACTCGCACGCCGAGAACAAAAGCGACAAAAGCGAGCACGAGCTTTGGCTCAGCAATAACATGCAGGAGGGAGAGACGCCAAGTCTCTCCCTTCTTTGCGGCGTCCGCATCGGCCTCAGCCACCGCGAACCTAGTGTTGGTTTCCCTTCCGATACTGGGCCGGCGACACACCCATGATTCGCTTGAACACTCTGGAAAAGTAGTAGGGATCAGCGTAACCGAGAGCGGCCGCCACTTCCTGCACTGCCATGTCACTAAAATCTAAATACTGGCAGGCTCGCTGAATCTTCAGACGAATAAAGTAGTCGATCGGAGCCTGTTCGATGCGCTGCTTGAACAGGCGGCAAAAGTAAGTCGGAGTTAGGCCCAGCTCGCTCGCAAGCTCACCCAGCGTCAGAGTCTCCTCCACTCGGGCCTTCATGATCTCCAAGGAACGCTCGATCACCTTCCCTTCGCCTCCCAAATCGAAGCGGCGCCGGTAAACCATATCGCCCAGAAGGTGCCAAAGCCGGGCGTTCGCAAAGGAGTAAGCCTCGCGGGAAGCCTCCTGCTCGAGGTCGGAGATGGTCTGCTGGAACAACTGCAATAGCTCCCGCCGAGGAGCCAGCGGAATCCCCACCCCATACCTGCCTCCGCACAGGCGCTCCGCCATTACCACCGATTGCTCTCCTCTAAAATGCACCCAGTAAATTTCCCAGGACTCTCCTTCCCGGTTGCCGTAGGCGTGGGGAGCGCCGGCGGGAAGCACCACGAAGCTGTGCCGCTTCACCCACTGGCGACGGCCTTCAAACTCGCACCACCCTTGGCCACCGACGCAGTAGATCAAGACGTGGCTCTGCAGCGCTTCACGTCGATCCACTCGATGCAAGTCGACCGGCGGATAGAAGCCCACATCGGTTAAATAGAGCTGCCTCGACATCTGGCCTTCCGCGAAACTCTGCTCCAAATCCGCAGGGATGCGTATCAACTTTTGACCGCGAAATCCCTCCATGCGAGTCGCCGCATCAGCGCCATCCGAGAGCTTCCGTTCCATTCTTTCTACGCGATCGGTCATTTTATCAAGTTATACCATTAGGATAATTTCGTCTAAAAGAAAGGAGCATTCCTTTAACAGGCCTCGTCATTTTCGCGAAGCAAGCAATCACTTTTGCTGATTTTTCGAATGAACTCCCCTACTGCTGACAGTCAAAAGGAGCGGCAAAATCACCGGCGACAGGACGGAACGCTGCCGTTTCGAGCCTTCGCGGTCAACGTATCACTGGGGGGAATCACGTTTTATACAACCACTTCCGCATTCCGACATCCCACAACCCTGATTCGAACGCTCCCACCTGGTAGGTGCAAAATATTCCATTATTTCGTTATGTTTCATCCATTCAATTTTTAGGACAAACGATTTATCATACTGCGACGAACACCCCCCAAAGAAAGCGATGGCCCCTGATCGAGCTGCTAGAGAACGTAGCGTCTCCCCTTGCCCCTCATTGGCTACCCGCGCTCCGAACCGCGAGCTCTCGCTTGCCCCTTTCACCCCCTATCAAACTCACCCGACACATCAGGTTAACAAATAATCACATGAAAGACACCCCCCCACGAAATACCTTACGCTGGAAAAGCCTCTCGCTTTGTCCGCTTGCCCTGCTCGCCCTCCCGATCGCCGCTTTCGCCCAAACGTCAGACGAGGATGAAGTCTACGAACTTAGCCCCTTCGTAGTGGATGGATCCGAGGACAACGGCTACCGCGCCGCAAATACCTTGGCCGGCACCCGCATGAACGCCCAGCTCAAGGACACCGCCGCCTCCGTATCCACTTTTACTAAAGCCTTCCTGGAAGACCTTGGCGCCACCGACCTAGAGTCGGTCATGAACTACTCCGCCAGCGCCGAAAAGAGCGTCGGCGACACGTCGCCGAACCCAGGGGGTAACGACAACGTGGATTCAAAGCCTGGATACAACTTCCGCGTACGCGGATTCCAGTCTTCCCGAGCGCGAAACTTCTTCCGCTACGATCTTCCAGTCGACGTGTTCAACACGGAACGGCTCGACGAATCCCGCGGCCCGAATTCCATTCTATTCGGCGTCGGCTCCGCCGGCGGCATCGTGAACGTTGCTACCAAGCAAGCTTTCACGAACCAGGACTTCACCCGCCTGCAGTTCCAGCTCGCCTCCGAAAATGGACGCCGCGGCGCCCTCGACCTCAACAAGACCTTAATCGAGGACAAGCTCGCCATCCGTTTCAACCTGCTCAAGGACAGCTCGGACGGCTGGCGCTACAGCACCAACGAGGAAGACGAACGTATCCACGCTGCCGCTACCTACAAGCTTGCCGAAAAGACGACCTTGCGTGCCGAATTCGAACTGGGCGCGGTCGACGACGTAGTCGCTCGCCCCTACCAGATCACCGACGACTACAGCCAATGGGACGGCACCACCTTCGCCTCCGGCGTGTGGACAACCCCTCCCGGCGCCCGTCGTTCGCAGTGGTGGGGCGGCACGGTTCCGACCTACGTTTCCAATAGCGGGACTGTGGTGGACACCCGCTCCCAGATGGAAACCATCAATTCCCACAACCCGATCAGCGACTTCCCCAACTACTCGGCATGGTGGAACGCAGCCTCGGGCGATACCAACGTCATTCCGGAATCCATCATCCCCGCCAGCGTCAACGTTGCCGGCCCTGGAGCAAAGCGGGAACTCGACTACAATACCCACACCTTCATTGCGGAGCAACAGCTCGGCGACCTCTTCGTCGAGCTCGCCTACCACCGCACCGAGTCAGACTGGGTAAGCCATTGGACGGAATCCAGCAGCCTGCAGATCGATCCCAACGAAAATCGGATCGACGGCAGTCCTAACCCCTTCGTTGGACAGTACTACCTCGAAGGCCGCTGGGACAAGCGTACCCGTAACATCTCCTCGGATACGTACCGAGCCACCCTCGGCTACAAGCTCGATACCGAGCGCATGGGTACCCATAACTTCGTAGCCATGTGGTCCAAGGACGACCAAATCCAGGCCTTCACCAACGAAACTTTGGCGATAACAGACGAAGACATTATCGGCTCTTGGGGCGCCACCCCCGACAACGCTCGCTACCGTCCCGCATTCCGCCAGTATTTCACCGAACTGGGAGACTGGGAAAACTTCCACATTCCGAGCTGGGAAACGCGTATCAACGGAGCCCCTACGCTGAGCAACAACGCGCTCTACGACGACAAGACCGTATCCATGGACTGGATCATTCGCGACCAGAACCAAAACGACGACCGCGTCGATACTGACTCCATCCTCCTCGGGGCCCAAAGCTACTGGATGGACAAGAAGCTGGTCACCACCCTCGGTTACCGCAGCGACAAGGTTGAGAACCTCACCCACGACACCGTGCGCGGCGACGATGGCTACTACATGATCGACTACGACTCCCCTAACCTGCAGGATTTCGATTCGGAAACGATCACCGCAGGCGGCGTTTACCACCTCACCGACACGTTCAGCCTCTTCTACAACCGTTCGGAAAACACCAACTACCCGAACTTCCTCATCTCGGTTCTGCCGGAAGACCTCACCCGTCCCATCCAGACCGGAACTCCCGAGCCTCCGCAAGGCAGCGGTTGGGACGCTGGCATCATGTTCCAATTGATGGACAACAAGATCACCGGCCGCCTCACCTACTACGAAGCTGAGGTGATGGATACGGAAAACTGGTCCTACGGCTGGAACATTACCACCTCCCGCGAAAATGGCATCCTCAACCTCCTCGTCGATCGCGATTTCATCGACCAGGAAACCGCGGACATTCGCTACATCGATTCCAACGGCACCCTCTTCGACGAGGAATCCTCCGGTTGGGAGCTAACCTCCACCGCGAATCTGAGCAAAAACTGGCGCCTGAACTTCAACGCCTCCTCCACCGACCGCATTCGCTTCAACGCCTATGCAGACGCGGAACGACTCTTGGATTCATCCAAGGAATGGGTGCTCGGCCTAGACGGAATCAACGGCAGCACTGAAGTTGGCTCTTCCCCCACTCCTGGCGAGCCCGGCGAAACGGTCGACCAATTCTACGATCGCTGGATGAGCGACCTCCTCTTCTACCGTCGCGGCGAGGAAGTGAAGCGTGGCCTGCGCGAGTTCAAGTACAACCTCTTCACCGCCTACGACTTCACCGAGGGCAAAGCCAAGGGACTCACCATCGGAGGCGGCCTACGCTACCAGAGCGCCAACATCGTAGGCGTCGACGGAGAGGGCAACATCCTCAAGGGCGACGACCTAAGCTACGTCGACCTCATGCTCCGCTACCGCTTCAAGCAAAAGCTCTTCGGCAAAGCGGCCACCAGCATACAGCTGAACGTGAACAACCTCTTCGAAAAGGAAGGCCTAATTCCCGTTCGCTACGCTCCCGTCCAAGGAGAGAACTACAGCAATCCAGACATCGTCGACGCGGCAACCTTCCACGACCCGCAATCGGTTCGTCTCACCTTCAACGTCCATATGTAGTCGATGGTCTGATACGATAAATTTCTTTTAAACGGGGCTCCTGGGACCGAGATCGAAATCTCACCTTGGAGCCCTTGCTATTCCCGCTTTCGAAAAAACCGGTATCCACACGATCAACACAATGATTAACAAACTCACGCTCTTAACAATCGGCCTCGCGCTTTCGAGCCCACTCGCAACACCGCAGGCCCAAGCCGCCCAGAAGCGCCCGAACGTAGTGCTCATCGTCGCCGACGACCTCGGATGGAAAGACCTTTCGGTCCAAGGCAGCGAATTCTACGAATCTCCAAACTTGGACCGGCTCGCTAATTCCGGGGCCCGTTTCACCGACGGCTACGCCGCCTGCCAGGTCTGCAGCCCCTCGCGCGCCAGCCTCATGAGCGGACAGTATCCCGCTCGCCTCGGCGTCACCGACTGGATCGGCGCTCCCGAAGAAGAGGAGTGGGACCGCAACACCCGCATGCTTCCGCCTACCTACCGACACGAACTCCCGCACGAGCGCACCACCATCGCCGAAGCGCTCAAGGAAGCCGGATACGCCACCTTCTTCGCGGGCAAATGGCACCTCGGCGACCGCGAAACCGATTGGCCCGAGCACCACGGCTTCGATATCAACAAGGGTGGCTTCGACCGCGGAGGCCCTCCTGGCGGCTACTTCTCGCCCTACGGCAACCCGCGTCTCGAAGACGGCCCTGACGGCGAGTACCTGCCGCTGCGCCTCGGCCGCGAGACCGCCCAATTCATCGAGAGCAACGCAGACCGTCCCTTCTTCGCCACCCTCTGCTTCTACTCCGTGCACGGTCCCGCCCAAACCACCAAGGAGCTCTGGGAAAAGTACCGCCAAAAAGCCGCCCAACAACCCCAGCCCGCCCATCGCATGGGAGTCGAAGCCCGCAATCCGATCCGCATCGTTCAGGACAACCCCATCTACGGCGGCATGATCGAAGCCATGGACCAAGCCGTCGGCATCGTGATGGAAGCCCTCGAGAAGAACGGCCTCGCGGAAGACACCATCATCGTCTTCACCTCCGACAACGGCGGCGTCGCTTCCGGCGACCACTGGGCCACCTCAGCCCTGCCCCTGCGCGGCGGCAAAGGCTACCAGTGGGAGGGCGGCATACGCGTCCCCTTCTTCGTCTCCTGGCCCGGCACCATCCCTGCCGGTACCGTATCCGACCAGCCCGTCATCGGCACCGACGTCTACCCAACCATCCTGGACCTCGCCGGACTGCCGCTCCGTCCCGAGGAGCACGCCGACGGCGTTAGCCTCGCCCCTGCCCTCCAGAACAAGCCCCTTCCCGACCGAGCCCTCTACTGGCACTACCCGCACTACGGCAACCAAGGAGGCGATCCCGTATCCATTATTCGTGACGGACACTGGAAGCTCGTCCTATTCCACGAAACCAAGTCCATCGAGCTCTACCACCTCGACCAGGACCCGGGCGAACGCAACAACCTCGTCGCCATGTACCCAGAGCAGTCCCAGCGACTCCACCAAAAGCTCCAAAACTGGCTCTCGGGTATGGACGCCAAAATGCCGCTGCCTAACGAAAACTTCGACGAGAAGCGATTTGCCGAAGCCCAGGCCCGCATCCCCGGTCCCTACAAGGAGCGTCAGGAGAAGGCCGCCGCCCAAATCCTCGAAGAAGACTGGAGCCCGAACCCCAGCTGGTGGGGCAGCCAAAAGTAAGCCTAACTTCCAGCGTCGCCTCGCTTCGGGGCGACGCCACCTTACTTAGGCAATATAATCCATCTTTTCTAACAGTTTAGGATATTGGGATTTGGGCAGTTTTTAGCTAATATCGTCCCGTCCTCCGCTCACCCCATCGAGCGAGAAATCTCACCCGAACCTCAATTTACCTTCAATCACGCATGAGCACAATCAAGCCAGTCGAAATCTGGGAGGAAACCGTATCCCTCCCGACTTACGGAATCGGAAAGCCCAACCGCAATCCGATGTTTCTCGAGAAGCGCGTCTACCAAGGCAGCTCCGGCGCCGTCTACCCGCACCCAGTCATCGAGAAGATTTTCGACGAAAAGCAGGACAAGGACTATCAAGCCGTGTACCTTGAAAACGAATACATCAAGGTCATGCTCCTTCCCGAGCTGGGAGGCCGCGTCCACTCCGCCTACGACAAGACGAACGACTACAACTTCGTCTACCAAAACGACGTCATCAAGCCCGCCCTCGTCGGGCTCACCGGACCCTGGATCTCCGGCGGCATCGAATTCAACTGGCCGCAGCACCACCGTCCGAGCACCTTCGACCCGACCGACCATCGCCTAGAAAAGCACGACGACGGATCCGCCACCGTCTGGATCGGCGAAATCGAACGCATGTTCCGCACCAAGGCGCTTGTAGGCTTCCGCCTGTATCCAGGAAAGGCCTACCTCGAGCTGGACGTTCGCCTCTACAACCGCACCAGCGAGCCGCAAACTTTCCTCTGGTGGGCGAATCCCGCCGTTGCCGTCAACGACGACTACCAATCCGTATTCCCACCCGACGTGCACGCTGTCATGGACCACGGCAAGCGCGCCGTATCCGATTTCCCGAT
The DNA here is from genome assembly GCF_031127875.1 of Pelagicoccus sp. SDUM812005. Lineage (GTDB taxonomy): Bacteria > Verrucomicrobiota > Verrucomicrobiia > Opitutales > Opitutaceae > Pelagicoccus. The sequence goes on from NZ_JARXIA010000021.1 coordinate 53,643, forward strand.
CGCCACCGGCGAGTACTACAAGATGGACTACTCTCCCGGCACCGATATCTCCCGCTACAAGAATATCCCGGTGCCAACCTCCTACATGGCCTACCACTCCGACTTCGACTTCGTGGGCTGCTACGACCATGGCCCGCAAGCAGGCATGCTGCACGTCGCCAACCACCACGTGGTTCCCGGCAAGAAGCAGTGGACCTGGGGCAACGGCGACTTCGGCCGCGTCTGGGATCGTCAGCTCACCGACGAAAACGGCCCCTACATCGAGCTCATGTGCGGCGCCTATACGGACAACCAACCGGACTTCACCTGGCTCATGCCTGGCGAGGAGAAACGCTTCACCCAAATCTTCATGCCGTACAAAGGCATCGGCCCCGCGAGCAACGCGGACAAGAACGGCGTGCTCAGCCTCGACCGCAAGGGCGATTCCGCTCGTGTCGGCGTGTATCTAACATCCCATGACACGGTTACCGTTACCTTAAGCGCCAAGGGCGACCAGATCTGGCAAAAGGAGCTGGAGCTGGATCCGACCTCACCGTTTATCGAAACCCTCTCCGTCGCCAAAGACCTCGCCGATCAAGACTTCACCCTCACCGTCCGCTCGGCCAAGCGGAAGCTCAGCTTTACGCCGCTCCCCGAAGAAAAGCCCCCCGTACCCGACGCCGCCACACCGGCCAAGGTTCCGCAGGACATCGACTCGGTCGAAGAACTCTTCCTCAACGGCCTGCACCTCGAGCAGTACCGCCACGCCACCTACCGCCCGGAGCCCTTCTACGAAGAAGCCCTCCGCCGCGATCCGGGCGACAGCCGTTGCAACAACGCTATGGGTCTCCTGCTCCTGCGAGCCGGGAAACCCGCCTGCGCCGAAACCTATTTCCGCAAAGCGGTCGAACGCCAAACCCTGCGCAACCCGAACCCCTACGACGGCGAAGCCTACTACAACCTCGGCCTCGCCCTGAAGCGCCAAGGCAAGCGCCAGGAAGCATTCGACGCCTTGCACAAGTCGGTCTGGAACGACGCATGGCAGTGCGCCGGCTACTTCGAGCTAGCCCGTTTGTCCTGTCTCGACGGCAACTTCGAACAAGCCCTCGAGCAAGTTGACCGCTCCCTCAGCCGCAACATCCACCACCACAAGGCCCGTCACCTAAAAATCGCGGTCTTGCGTCAGCTGGATCGCGAGCAGGAAGCTAAAGCCGAAATCGAAACCGCCCTTTCCCATGACGCCATCGAATTCGGCGCCTTGCGCGAAAAGCTCCTGATTACCGGCCAAAGCGAATTCGCGTCTCTCATTCGTGGATACGTGCACAACTACATTGAAATCGCCCTCGACTACACGGAAGCGGGCTTCTTCGAGGAAGCTGTAGCCCTCTTGGCGGAAGCGCCGCAAGACTACCCGATGGTCAACTACTACGCAGGCTGGATCGAGCTCGAGCGCGGCAACCAAGAAGCTGCAGGGGAAGCCTTCAAGAAAGCCTCCGCAGCCTCTCCCGACTACTGCTTCCCCAATCGCTACGAGTGCGTAGCCGCTCTCACCGCGGCGATCGAGACAGTGCCCGCCGACTCCAAGGCTCCCTACTATCTCGGAAACTTCTGGTATTCGCGTCGTCAATACGACGATGCCATCCAAAACTGGGAACGTTCCGTCGAGCTGGATCCGAACTTCGCCATCCCTTGGCGCAACCTCGGCCTCGCCTACATGAACAAGCGCCAACACGCCGAAGCCGCGGAGCAAGGGCTGGAAACCGCCTTCACCCTGGCCCCCGACGACGCCCGCATCTTCTTCGAGCTCGACCAGCTCCGCAAGAAAACCGGCGTCTCGCTCGAAGAGCGCCTCGCCTCCATGGAGGCCCACCGCGAGCTGGTCCTGGAACGCGACGACCAAACCGTAGAACTCGTTTCCCTCTACAACCTGCAAGGCCGCTACCAGGATGCTCTCGCCATCCTCGAAACGCGCAACTTCCATCCTTGGGAAGGCGGCGAAGGCAAGGTCGCCTACCAGTACACCGCCAGCCTGCTCGGCCTCGCCAAGCAAGCCCTGCAGGACGGCCAGTTCGCCGAGGCCATCGCTCACCTGGAAGAGACCCGCTCCTATCCAGACAACCTCGGCGAAGGCAAGCTGCACGGAGCCCAGGAGAACGACATCCTCTACTACCTCGGCTGCGCTTACGAAGGGCTGGGCGAAACGGACAAGGCGCGGGAGTGCTTCGAGTCCGCCTCCGTCGGCCTCACCGAACCCACCACCGCCATGTACTACAACGACCAGCCGCCGGAAAGCATCTTCTTCCAAGGCTTGGCCAAGCAAAAGCTGGGCCGCGAGGCGGACGCCCGCGCCATCTTCCAACGCTTGGTCAGCTACGCGGACGAACATATCGACGACGAGGTGCAGATGGACTATTTCGCGGTTTCCCTCCCGGACTTTCTCGTGTTCGATGAAGACTTGAACGAGCAGAACCGTATCCATTGCCTCTTCATCTCCGCCCTCGGCTACATCGGCCTCGGCGAAGCGGACAAGGCAAGCGAAACATTCGATCGCCTCCTTGCAGCAGCTCCCTTCCACCGTGGAGCGCTCCTGCGCAAATCTCTGCTAAACCTCGACACAAACGCTCCCGTCACCCCTTAGAACCCCGTGCAAACAAACCATAACTTCAACGGAAAATACATCTTCTGCATCTCCCTCGTAGCCGCCATGGGCGGTCTGCTCTTCGGCTACGACTGGGTGGTCATTGGCGGGGCTCGCGCCTTCTACGAGCCCTTCTTCGGCCTCACCGGAGAGGAAAACGCCTGGATGGCCGGCTGGGCCGCTGGATCGGCCCTGCTCGGCTGCCTTGCGGGAGCTATCCTCTCCGGCGCCATCACCGACCGCTTAGGCAGAAAGCGCATCCTCATCCTCGCCGCCGTCATGTTCACCGCCTCCGCGGTTTGGACCGCCTTGGCGGGCAGCCTTACCGGATTCGTGCTCGCCCGCATCCTCGGAGGCGTGGGCATCGGCCTGGCTTCCAACGTCTCGCCCATGTACATCGCCGAGGTTTCGCCTTCCAGCATGCGAGGCAGGTTCGTATCCATAAACCAACTCACCATCGTCATCGGCGTGCTCGCAGCCCAGCTGGTGAACCTCGCCATCTACAACTACGCGCCCATCGACACCGCCGCCACCGCCGCGACGATCCTCGAATCCTGGAACGGACAACAAGGCTGGCGCTGGATGTTCGCCGCTGAAGCCCTCCCGGCCGCAGGTTTCCTTGTATTGGCATTTTTCATACCGGAATCGCCTCGCTGGCTGATCAAGAAAAACCGCCGCAGCGAAGCGGCCACCGTTTTGGAAAAGATCGGCGGCAAGGCCTACGCGGATTTCGAAGTCGACGACATCGGTCAGACCCTCTCCAAGGACACCGACCGTTTCCGCCTCCGAGAACTGCTGCAAAAGAAGCTCTTCGGAGTCGTCCTGCTGGGCGTGTTCATCGCCATGTTCCAGCAATGGTGCGGCATCAATACCATCTTCTACTACGCCAGCGAAGTCTTCGCCTCCGCCGGCTACGACTTGAGCGACCAGATGACCAATATCGTCTGGACCGGCGGCGTAAACCTTGTCTTCACCTTCGTCGCCATCTTCGTGGTCGACAAGCTGGGTCGCCGCCCCCTCATGCTCTTCGGAGCTGGCGGCTTGGCCGTGATCTACGCCATCATGGGCGCCCTGTATCTCTTCGAAGTGGAAGGCGCTTTCGTGCTGGTCATCGTACTCGCCGCTATCGCTTGCTACGCCATGACCCTTGCCCCGATCACCTGGGTACTACTCTCCGAAATTTTCCCCAATCGCGTTCGCGGAGCCGCCATGGCGGTTTGCGTATCCAGCCTGTGGATCGCCAACTTCCTGCTGGTGCAGACCTTCCCACCGATCAACGCGGCCCTTGGCGCCTCAGGCACCTTCTGGCTCTACGGAATTATCTGCGCCGTCGGATTCTTCGTATTCGCTCTGAAAGTACCGGAAACCAAAGGCAAATCCCTCGAGGACATCGAACGCGAACTCACCTCTCAGAACTAGTTCCCGCCCCCTGCCACGCCATCACAGCGACGCAGCCTAAACGCCCAAAAATTAGTCCATGCATTCCCAATCGTTCCACCTATTCATCCGCTGCTTCCTTGCCATCGGCCTAGCCGTCTTCGCTAACTACATGGCGAAGGCAAGCGATACCCTCGACCTGTCGGGCACCTGGGAGGTGCGTCTCGACACCGAGGAGCCGTTCGCCCCGAACCGCTGGCCCAAGGACATCGAAGCGAAGCCAATCCAGCTTCCCGGCACCATCGGCGAAGCCGGCCTCGGCACCCCGCTTGCCCTCGAGCCCGCCCTCACCAAGGAAGTCTTCGAATACCTCCACCAGCGCAATCGCTACATCGGGGCCGCCTGGTACTCGCGCGATTTCGAAGTGGACGCCTCCTGGGCCAAGGCGCCCGTCGAGCTCCTGCTGGAACGCGTCCTCTGGCGCAGCGACGTTTGGCTCAACGGCGAGAAGATCGATACCCATGACTCGCTCATCGCACCGCACCGCTTCGACCTTAGCGGCAAGATCCGCTCTGGAAAGAACACGCTGATGGTGCGCATCGACAATCGAATGCACGTAGACATCGGCACCCTCGGCCACGCCTACACCGAGCAAACCCAAAGCATCTGGAACGGCATCCTCGGCCGCATGGAGCTCCGTAAGCTTGAGCCGCTCTCCCTCGCATGGCTATCGGTCGAACCGCAGCCGATCGACGGGAACGTCCAAGTCACCTTCGAAGTATCCAACGCCACCGGAGAAAGCCAAAAGGCTACCGTTCAGCTCACCGCCACAGCCAAGGGCGACAGAAAAGCGGCAGCCTCCAGCGAGCTTTCCCTCATCGCTCCTAGCGGCACCTCCCGTCACACCCTTACGCTACCTGCCGATAAACTCAGTTTCTGGTCCGAGTTCGCTCCCCAGCTCTACACGTTCGAAGCCCAACTCTCCGCCGGAAAAATCTCTGACAGCGAACAGCTCGTTTCCGGTATCCGCGAGATCCATACAGACGACCGCCACATTACGATCAACGGCAAGGTCTCCTTCATGCGTGGAACCCTCGACTGCGCGATCTTTCCCAAAACTGGCTACCCGCCGACAGACGTCGCCAGCTGGGACAAGATTTTCAAGACGGTCCGCGAATACGGACTCAACCATGTCCGCTTCCACTCCTGGTGCCCACCCAAAGCCGCCTTCGAGTCCGCCGACAAGTTAGGCGTCTACCTGCAGCCGGAACTCCCCAACTGGACCTTCAAGAACGGTCAGGATCCCGTGGTGGACGCTTGGCTCGAAGAGGAAGGCTACCGCATCCTGCGCGAATACAGCCACCACCCATCCTTTGTCTTCTTCAGCATGGGCAACGAACTCATCGGCGACTACCACTACCTCGACGGCCTCATTCGTCGCCTTCGCGAAAAGGCTCCCCACCTGCTTTACACCAGCACCACCTACTCCTTCTCCGAGCGAGGCGCCAAGGAAGGACCCGAAGACGACATCTTCATCACCCAGCGCACCAACACTGGCTGGGTTCGCGGCCAAGGGTTCATCAATACCACCTGGCCCACCACCGACAGCGACTACGCGGAAGGCATGTCCAGCATCGACGTCCCGCTTATCACCCACGAAGTCGGCCAGTACAACGTGTATCCAAATCTCGCCGAGCTTCCTAAATACGACGGAAACCTCCGCGCCCTCAACTTCGAGGCGATCAAGCAGGACCTCGAAGCCAAAGGTCGTCTCCACAAGGCCGACGACTACACGTTCAACTCCGGCAAACTCGCCGTTATCCTCTACAAGGAAGACATCGAACGCGCCCTCCGTACCGAAGACCTATCCGGTATCCAACTTCTGAATCTCAACGACTTCCCCGGCCAAAGCACCGCTACGGTGGGAATCCTCGACGCGTTCTGGGAATCCAAGGGATTGGTTACTCCTGAAGAGTTCCGCCAATTCACTTCGCCCGTGGTGCCCCTGATCAAGATGCCGAAGATGGCCTGGAGCAACGACGAGACTTTCGCCGCCGACATTGAAATTGCCAACTTCTCCGACGCCGCCCTCAAGAACGCTAGGATCGCCTGGAGCATAAAGACCGAAGACGGCAAGACGATCGCCAAGGCAAACTTGCCCGTCCGCGAGGTCCCGCTCGGAAACGGTCACGACCTAGGGGCCATCCGAGCGCCCCTCCACTCCATCAAAATGGCCAGCAAGCTCACGGTCGAGGTCGCTGTCAAAGGCACCGACTACCGCAACGCGTGGAATATCTGGGTCTACCCCCAGGAGCCCGCAAACGATCCAGCAGACGTCACCGTCATCCGCCGCTACGGCAAGCCGCTCTTCGACGCCCTCGCAGCGGGAGAAAACGTGCTCTTCCTGCCCGCCGTAGAGGAACTGACCAATCCATTGGCCGGCCGCTTCATTCCTGTATTCTGGAGTCCACTACACTTCCCGAACCAAGCAGGTTCGCTGGGAACGCTCATCGATAGCGACCACCCCGCCTTCGGATCCTTCCCGACCGATACCCACACCGACTGGCAATGGTGGGAACTGCTGGCTGAATCTACTTCCATCGCCGCCGACTCCCTCGGACCCGACTTCGAGCCGGTCATGCAATTTATCGACAAGTACAATCGCAACAGCCTCCCGGCGATCATGTGGGAAGCCAAGGTCGGTCCCGGCAAGCTCTTCGTCTGCACCCTCGACCTCGAGTCCGATCCGGAACGCCGCATCGTGGCCCGCCAACTGAAGGCCTCGCTGCTCGAATACCTTTCCAGCGATTCCTTCGCTCCGGACTTCCAGATCGATGCCAAGACTCTGGCCAGCTTCTTCCAGGTCAAGCCTTACAGCTTCGAACTGACTCGTGGCACGAGCCATCCCAACCACGACTTCAACAAGCTCTTCGACGGCAAGGCCGACACCTTTTGGCACAGCGACTGGAACGATAAGGACACCGACCATCCTTACGCCATCACCATTGCGATGAAAGAGGAGCTGAAGGTCGCAGGACTTAAGTACCTCCCCCGTCAGAACAGCGCCAAAGCCCGCGTAGCCCACTACCGAATCGAAAGCAGCCTTGACGGCAAAAACTGGAAAACGGTCGCAAGCGGCACCCTGCCCAACAGCAAGCAGGTGCAAGAGATCAAGTTCAAGGAATCAGTATCCAGCCTTTACCTACGACTAACGATCCTCTCCGACGCCACCGATACCCAGCATGCGGCGATCGCCGAGCTCTCTCCTATCTTCGACGACGGAAACGCCGCCGTGGACGATCTCGGTCTCATCGACGGATTCAACAACTGACTCCCTCCATCGTGAAACTCAGAAAGACGATAAACCTCCTGCTCCTCGCCGCCTGTAACGCCGGACAGGGGAATGCGCAAGCGGCCTCAGCGGAATACCAGCAGGCTCCCTTCGAAGGTCTCGACACCTTCGCGGTCAACGACTGGTGGAACCGCAAGGAATGTTGGATCACTCCCATGAAGGTCGAGCGCGACGAGGTGCTGGCCTTCGGCCTCTACACCGTTGCCCGCCAGACCCTCAAGCTCACCGCCCAGCTCTACCCGCTCTATCCCGACGAATCACGCGACGTCTACCTGGACATCAAGGAAAACGGACGCTGGAAACAAATAGCCAAGGCGCCCGTCTACGACCTCGGCTGGTCGGCCCATTTTCATATCGCCGACTGGGACGACACAAAAGACACGCCCTATCGCCTCCGCCATGGGGATGCGGCCAGCTTCGAGGGACTGATTCGAGCCAACCCCATCCACAAAGACGAAATCGTGCTCGCTTCGTTGTCCTGCAACTCCAACCAGGATCTCGGTCCACGCGACAACTATGTCCGCAACCTTCGTATTCAAGATCCGGATATCCTCTTCTTCGCCGGCGACCAGTCCTACTTCCACAAGCAGCATACCGCCGGCTGGCTGCTCTGGGGCAAGCAGTTCAAGGAGTTGATCCGCGACCGGCCAACGATCACCATCCCCGACGACCACGATATCGGACAGGGCAACCTCTGGGGAGAAGGAGGCAAAAAAGCCTCCACTTACCACGGGGACGACGGCGGCTACTTCTACAGTCCCGATTACGTGCGCATGGTGGAGCGCTGCCAGACCTGGCACCTGCCTGACCCATACGATTCCACTCCCGTCGAGCAAGGTATCGGCGTTTACTATTCCGCTTACCCGATCGGCGGAATCGAACTTGCCATCGTCGAAGACCGCAAGTTCAAGTCCGGCCCCACCGGACGCGTTCCCCTGATGGGCGAACGGATCGACCTCGTATTGAAAAAGGACTACAATCCGGAAGACCTGGACCCCGCCGGACTCACGCTGCTCGGCGAGCGACAACTGGCATTCCTCGAAAACTGGGCCCAAGACAGCGCCGCTAAACCGCTTCGAGCCGTGCTTTCCCAAACCGGTTTCGCAGGAGCGGCCCACTTTAGCGGCAACCTTGACAACCGCGTCTATGCAGACCTGGACAGCAACGGCTGGCCCCGCTCCGGACGTAACGAGGCGCTCGAAATCATCCGCAAAGCCGGAGCCGTGCATATCGCCGGCGACCAGCACCTGGCAACCGTGCTGCGACATGGCATCGACGAACACGACGACGGCCCCTGGTCCTTCGTCTCTCCTGCCATCGTGAACAATTACTGGAGCCGTTGGTGGAAGCCGAGCGAAGGAGAACTCGCGTCTACTTCACCCATTCCCGCCTCCGGCCTGCCTTGGACTGGCCGCTACAAGGACGGATTCGGCAATCCCATCACGCTGCACGCCTACGCCAACCCGGAAAATGCCGACCACGGGGCGGGCTACGGCCTCATTCGTTTTCGCAAAAGCGAGCGACAGGTCGTATTCGAATGCTGGGCACGTAGCGCCGACGTTTCCGACCCCAAAGCTTCCCAATTTCCCGGCTGGCCCGTCACCATCGATCTGACCACACAAGAGAGAGTCAAGTAGTCGGGCTTTCCAACCGTCGCACCCCCCCTTAGGAAAGTGCTCAAGCCTCACCCATAAAACATCAGTGTAAATCTGTGATATCTGCGGTTAAGAAAAAACACATCTCCCTGCTCAAAATAGCCATCGCACTCGTCCCGTTCGCGTTCTCCGCCTGCCTCATCGCGAGTGAAATAGATACAGGACTCAACCTGCCCGCGACCAAGGGCACCTCCAATGCAGGCAATTTCGAGCCCGGCGTCTTCCCCTTCGACTACGCGCCAAAAATCCGACAAGGCATAGTCGATTCGCATTTCACGCACCTGCGTCTCTCTCTCAACGTGGAAACCGCCCATGACGCCAGGGCCCTTGAGCAACTAGAATCCCTCGCCGCGCTCACCGGTTTCCACGGGATCCTCTGCATGTGGGACACCAACCAGGGCGACGAAACCGGGCACGGCAACGGTCTCCCCAACGATCTCGACGCCCTCGCCGCCGCCTGGAAAAGCGTCCACGCAAAGTTCTCCCCGTATCCGCATTTACGCTACGAGATCTTCAACGAACCCTTTGGCTATCCTCGCAACGCTCAGGCCGCCAGACGCTACCTCGCGGACATGCGCCGCATCATTGAAAAAGCGGGCTTGCCCAAAGAACGGTGCATCCTCGACGGGCTGGGTTACGCCGACAACGTTCGCCTCGTCGCCGAAGCGGGCTGGACCGGCACCCTCGCTTACCACATCTACCCAAACTGGCTGCCGGGACGAAACAACAGCGCAAGCGACTACGCCGCGCTTATGGAGTCCGAATTGGCCAATCTTTCCAACGAGATTCTCATCACCGAATTCGGAACCAACCTCAAACTGCAGGGGTATTCAGATTCCAGTACCAAAGGATCAGCCAGCCTTTTTCTCGGCATGCGCCAGGCCATCTCCACTCTTAACCAAAAGGGAGCGAGGATCACTGGAACCTACCATTGGCACGGCTGGGACAATGGCGACTCCTACAGCTACTGGCACCCCGACAACACCGCTGGCTCCACCTTCGTTCAAGAACTGCAACAGGACCTGAAATCCATTTCCGAATAAAAGATACCCATCGAAACATTCTCCATGAAATCACTCCGTCACCTCACTCTCGCGCTCGCTTGCATTATTTCACTAGCCGCCACGGCATCCGCCAAAGACACGCGTCCCAATATAATCTGGGTCATGGGCGAAGACATGGGACCGGAATTGTCCTGCTACGGACACCCTGCCATCCACACCCCGCATTTCGACGCCCTCGCGGAACAAGGCACTCGCTTCACCCAAGCCTTCGGCACCGCCTCGAGCTGCACTCCGAACCGAAACGCGATGATGACCGGGCTCTACCAAACGCGGGTCGATCTCCAAGATCAGCGACGACGCGGCATCAAGCTGCCGCACCCCGTGCGCCCCATCACCCACATCCTGCAAGAAGCCGGCTACTACACCGCCATCGGCTGTGGCTACAGCCAGAAGACCGACCTTAATTTCGAAGTCGACAATCTCTTCGACGGACGCGACTGGTCCGGCCGGGCCGAGGGCCAGCCCTTCTTCGCCCAGATCACCCTCTACGAATCGCACCGCCTCGTTGACGGTTGGAAAAAGATCACCGAAACGGCCGAACGTCCCGTCGATCGCGACGCCGTCGAATTCCCTCCCTACTTCCCCGACCATCCCGTCGTGCGCGAAGACTGGGCACGCTACCTGGAATCGATTCAGTACATCGACAACAGCTTCGGTGAAATAATGAAGCGCCTCCACCAAGAAGGAATCGCCGACAAAACCATCGTCATCTTCATCGGCGACAACGGCCAATGCCACCTGCGCGGCAAGTGCTGGCTCTACGATGCGGGCATCCACGTTCCCTTCATCGTACGCGATCCCACTGGAAAATTCGGCGTCGGCGAAGTGAACCACGATCTCGTCAGCACCATCGACATTTCCGCCACCATCCTCGATTGGGCCGGCATCGAGGTTCCCGACTATTTCGATGGACGCTCGCTCATCGCCGAGGACTACACGCCTCGAGAATACGTCTTCTCCGCTACCGACCTCCTCGACTCCGTCATGGATCGTATCCGCTCCGTGAGGACAGATCGCTACAAGTACATCCGCAACTACACGCCTGAAAACGGCTACCTGGATTCCATCTACGTGCAAGAGAACCGTCCTATGTATCCGGTTATTCAAGACCTGTATCAACAAGGGAAGCTGAACGCCGCCCAGAGCGCATTCCTCGCCGAGACCAAACCCTTGGAAGAACTCTACGACCTGCAAAACGATCCTTACGAACTCAACAACCTCGCCGACTCCACAGCCCACGCCTCCCTTAAAAAGTCGCTCAGCAAGCAACTCGACGCCTGGCTCGAGGATACCGCCGACAAGGGCCTCGCCGAGCAACGCCGCATCGAGAAGCTAGCCACCGGAACCACTGCAGATCCAGCCACCTACCTCGCGGAGTTCCAAGACGAATTCGAAAAACGCTGGCCCAAGAACCGCCGCATCACCATCGCCGCCCACGGACACAGCGTTCCCACTGGATACACCACGCGCGGCGTGGTAAAGCCCTACGACGCCTACCCGCATCTCCTCGAGCAAGCTCTCAAGGAACGTTACCCGCACGCAGTGATCAACGTCATCCCAACCGGAATCGGCGGCGAAAATTCCATCCTAGGCGGCCGACGTTTCGAAAGCGATGTCCTCGCTCTCAAACCCGATATCATCACCATCGACTACTCGCTCAACGACCGACACCTCGGGCTTCGCAACGCCCGCGAAGCCTGGGAGCGCATGATCGAGAAAGCGCTGCTCGCCGACGTAAAGGTCCTGCTCCTCACTCCCACCGGCGACTGGAAAGCCGACATGCAGTCCCCCGACGACCCACTCACCCAGCACGCCGCCCAAGTCCGCGAACTGGCCGAGGAATACGGCGTCGGCCTCGTCGACAGCTACCAGAGCTTCCTCGACCACCTCGAAGAGCACGGCACCATCAAGCCCATCATGGCCCAATCCAACCACCCCAATCGGCTCGGCCACCAACTGGTGCTGAAGGAACTCGCCAAATGGTTTCCCGGAATTGCCCCGGCCCCTTAGCTCGACCGTTCACGCAGCATCCCAGGCTTTCGCCAGGATCGCAAAGCTCGGGCGCCAAAGGAATCCAATGGGCAAGATACAAACTGCTTTCAACTACCCTCCAAACGGAGACCTCAATGGCTATGCTTACTGCTACGACGCCCAACAAGGAAAGAGGGCATTTGATCCGGGGCCTTCATCCCATCCCTTGCCGTCTCGCTTTCCCAGGCCACGAGTCTACGCTTCGCACGGGCGTCGGCTCGCCCATGAAATTATTCCGACTTCCGGAGCGGTTCGACCGCTAAGCGGCCTCGCGAGTCGAGCTGTTTGGACAGGTTTTCGACCAAGTCCGAATACTCTTCGCGTCCCGCCAAGTTTTCCACCGACAGCTGCGTTTCACTGTGATCGTAAAGTTCGGTGGCAACGATCTCCTTGCTTTCGACGTTGATCCACTCAGTAAAACGCCACCTCGCATCGCGCAGGGTGTAACCAACCACTTTTCCGCGTCTGTATTCGCTGACCGCATACGGACGAAAATCCAAACTGGGATCAGCCAATACCGGTTCCAAACTCTTTCCGTCCAAAACCTCGGGAACCTGCCCACCCGTCAACTTCACCAAGGTCGGAAAAAGGTCGATGATCTCGACTAGGGCTTCCGTTCGTTTTCCCTTTTCCAATCCGGGAGCGGAAACGATAAGCGGGACTCGGGTATCCAATTCGAAGTTCGTGTGCTTGCACCACTGACCATGTTCGCCCAGCTTGTATCCGTGGTCTCCCCACATGACCACGATCGTATTCTCCCGCAGGCCTAAGCGTTCCAATTCCGCCATTACCTTACCAAGCTGGGCGTCCGCGTAGCTAACGCTTGCCGCGTAACCGTGACGCAATTCCCGGGTCAGCTCGTCGCTTAGAAAACCGTCCTTAGGCATGCCTTGATAAGCCCTCAACTCCCCCCAGTTCGTAAAGGCGATCGGGGGAGCTCCTTCCGGCAAGCGACGATCAGGCACTTCGAATTGCTCGCGCTCGTACAAGTCCCAGTACTGCGTCGGAGCGGCGAAGGGCAGGTGGGGTTTTGAGAAACCTACGCACATGAAGAAGGGCTTGTCCTGATGGCGGCGCAGCGAATCGATGGCTTGCTCCGCGACGGCTCCATCCTGATAAACCGTATCCTCGACATCCGCCGCTTCCGTAGCAGGTCCGGCCGTGAATTCGAACTTCTCCCGAACTGACAGGCCTAGGCGTTCGGCCTCTGCCGTACGCAGGCGGATCGACTCCAGCACCTCCGGATCGGCATACTTCTGGCCCGGCTTGTTGGGAAGCTCGCACCAGTTTTCCTGATCGTCGTTGTGATGGTGATACACTTTACCGTACGAAAGGGTCCGGTACCCGGCCTCCTTGAAATAGCGTGGCAGGCTCATGGCATCGGGGATGCTCTTTCGGAGCTGCGTCCATAGATCTTGGATACCGAGCCGATCTGGATACTTGCCGGATAGCATGCTGATGCGAGAAGGGCCGCAGATCGCCTGCTGGCAGTAGGCACGCTCGAACAGGACGCCCTCCTCCGCCAGCCGATCGATATTGGGAGTCTGAATATAGGTCTCTCCATAACACCCCAACTCCGGCCGCAAATCATCCATGAAGAAGATCAACACGTTCTTCTTCTGGTTCCCGGCATGCGACGCGAGAACGTTGGCGAAACAAAACAAAATAGCGAAAGACAATCGATACATGAGCATGAGGCGATAAGGGTTCCGATCGCGCCTAGGGTAAAAGAACAGGCTAGGGAAAGCGCTCAGACGACCTAAACTGTAGAAATGGGTTATCCCATGTCTGAATGACTCACGGCCACTCTCTCTCCTTGAACCAAAGCCACGAAACGTTGGAATGCAACCATGTCCCCTATCCGCGTTTCTCTTTTCTTGGCACGCTGTCTCCTTGCTCCCGCTTTGGCTAGCGCAGAGGTCTCCCTGCATAGCGACTTTACCGTTCCGGAGAACGAAAGCGGCATCATCTACGATTTCTGGAACACCCACAATCGCCTCCCTCCCTACGAAAACATCAACGAACCTGCCTTCGGTATGGAGGTTTCCTCGGTCAACTGCGTTCGCATGCTCGGTGGCTGGATGAAAAAGGGCGAGCGCATGCTCGACTACGATTGCTACAAGTGGGATGGTGAAAAGTACGTCTACGATTGGGAACCACTTCTGCGACGCATCGACGTCGTATTGAATTCCGGGATACGCCTGAAGCAAATCGTCCTCGACAATCCGCCCTGGGCATTCCAGCGAGGCATCACCTTCGTGGAGGAGCCGGACGGTATCCACTATCTGGAGGCCGACAAAAACTCGACTTACGGCAACGCCGTGCCACCCAACGATCCCACCGCATGGCCCGCCTTCATCAAGGCCGCCATCGCTAAGCTCGTCGAAACCTACGGCGAGGAACAGGTTGCCGGCTGGCGCTTTCGCGTCGGTTCCGAAATCGACACCCGCCCCGGCCACTGGATCGGCACCCGCCAGCAGTTCTTCGACCACTACCGAAACACCGTAGACGCCGTACGCTCAGTCCTGCCCCGAGCAAAGGTCGGCACCCAATTCCGCGAGGCCAGCTTCACCGGCGAAAAGTACACCGACTACACCGGCCAGGTCGAAGGCTCCTACGCTCGGGCCTTCATCGAATGGGCCAAGGAAAACGACGTTCCCTACGACTTCATCGGCACCTCCTACTATCCCTTCTACGACAAGGAAGACAGCGTCGACATGGACATCGTCTATCGCGAGCAAATCGAGCCCATCCAGCGCCATCCGGATTGGCGGCCCGGGGCCCTCTTCGAGATTCACGAATTCTCTGGACTCTCCCAATTCAGAAACGGCGAATTCGTCTGGCTCAGCAACTCCTACAACGCCGCCCTCTTCGCCAATATATCCAGGATGGTCCTGGAGAACGACATCCGCCAAGTGCACCTTTGGGGAAACAAATGGGACGGGCTCGTAGAGCCGAACGTACTCACGCAAAAAGCCCTCATCTCCATGCAGGAAAAGGCCCGCTACGGCAATACGGGCTCCGGCGAGCCAAGGGTCGAAGGCAACATGATCAACGGCATCTTTGCCGCCGACCTCGACGAACACGCCTACGACGCCTTGATTTTCAACTACAACAAACTCTCCATGGACTACCGGGAGGACGAGTCCGTGGAAGCTGTATTCACCGTATCGCTACCTCCAAACTCCAAATATAAATACCGCATCGCTACCTACGGCAAAGAGCAATGCGCCTTCCAGCGCTTCGCCGCCGACTTCCCCCAGGCCACCAAGCACCAAGCCGACGGCGGCTGGATCAAGGACAGCTACGACACCAACGGCTCGCCCTATATCATGTTCGTCAAGGAGGGCGTCGACACCTTCAAAGCGAACGCGCATCGCTACACCGAATACAACGAACTCCAATGGTCCGACTGGCAAATGGCCGCGACACAGGAGCTCGCCCCGGCAACGCAGCAGAAGTCCCGAGTCCGCATCCGAACCCAGCTCCCGTCCTTCTCCTTCCAAAAGATCGAGGTCCGGCCAATCCGTACGCCCTAGGAGTCCGTGATCGTCTTGCCGGGGTTCCCAAACGTGCCGCATTTTTAAATGCCGCCGTTTTGCGATCGATTACCCATTCCCTCAGCCATCATCAAAATTGCCCACGTATCTATGAAAGCCATACACCTCGCCGCCGCAGTCGTTTCCTTCGCGCTTTCCAGCAGCGGTCTGCCCGCAGTCCATGCCGCCCAAGCTGCCAAGCCGAAAAACATCGTCTTCATCCTCGCCGACGACTTGAGCTGGATCGACGTAAGCACCGGAAACTCGAACCAGGGCCGCGGCTCCCAATACTTCGAAACGCCAAACATCGACCGCCTCGCCTCGCAAAGTCGCTCCTTCACCCACGCCTATACCCAGCAAAACTGCGCTCCCACGCGAGCCGCCCTCATCTCAGGCCAATACGCCACCGGCCCCAACAACGGAGTCTACAACGTCGGCTCCCTCGCGCGTCAGAACAAGCAAACCGAAGGCTACCCCAAGCTCCCCATCAAAGCGGCAGAGCAGCGAAAGAACATTCCCGACAAGGGAGTATCGATCTTCAACATGGCTCAGAGCGCCGGCTTGCATACCTGCCTTATCGGCAAGAGCCACGGCACCCCGAACCCTCTCGAAGGCGGATACGGGCTCGATCTGCCCGCCTACGTCCACCACATCCTGCACGGCACCGTCGACGGGAAGAAAGTCACCAACCAACATTACATGGCCCTGAAGGACGACGAGCGAGGCTGGACATTCCTCTCCAACTACGTCGACCGCTACGCGGCTCCCTACGATCGCGGCTATATCGAATCCAAGCTGGCCCCCTTCCAGAACCAGAACGACCTCTCCCTCCTCCTCGGAACGCCCAAGCATCTCACCGACGCCATCGGCGACTTTTCCACCGACTACATAAAAGAAAGAGCCGCCGAGGAGACGCCGTTCTTCCTCTACGTTCCCTTCCACGCCATCCATACCGACATCGTCGGGCGCAAGGACTACGTCGCCAAATACGCAGCCCGAGGGTTCGACGCCCAACAAGCAGAATACGCCGCCCTCGTCGAACTTCTCGACCAAAACGTCGGCCGCATCCTCCAGTCCCTCAAAGACCCCAATGGCGACGGCAACTTCGACGACGACCTTTCGGCGGATACTCTTGTCATCTTCACTTCCGACAACGGCGGCCTGCGCAGCAACACGCCCCTAACCGGCCGCAAAGGGCACTTGTACGAAGGCGGCATTCGCGTCCCCCTCATGATCCGCTGGCCCGCAGTCATCGAGCCAAACAGCGTCAGCAACCAAGCTGTCCACAGTATCGACTTTTACCCTACGTTCGCCGAACTGCTCGGCGTCGACGTAAGCGATCGCCAACTCGACGGCGTATCCATCGCGAGCATACTGAAGGGAGAAGCGACCCGACTCGAACGCGAAAACCTCTTTTGGCACTTCCCTGGCTACATGGATTTCCGCACTCGCCCCAGCACCGTCGTCCAGCGACGCGTCGGCGACCAATACTATAAACTCTTTTACTACTACGAAACCGGAAAGTGGGAGCTCTTCCACCTCAACGAAGACATCTCCGAACAAAACGACCTGCTAGCCCACCGCCTGCCGGAGCAGTTGACCGGACTGCTCAAAAGCATGAAACGAGACATGCGGGACTGGCTCGTCGCCACCCAAGCTCCGACCGGGACCTGGATCGAGAGCGGCAAACCAGTCGACTATCCGCGAGCCGACCAATGAAATCAGGATAAGGCCAAGGAAATACCGATTTGCACCAGGATTCGAAATAGCCTCCTGAAGCTATTCGCTGCTGTATAATTGAAGCCCCATTTCCCCATGCTTATATTCGCTCGACTCGTTTTCCTTCTCCTTGGCATCGCCTTCTCCGTTCTCGTCGCCATCGGCCAGCAAGACGACGACGACGACCTGCTCCTCATCGAGATCGAGGGCTTCGAGGTCTTCTCCAACAGCATGAAGATCATCGATGGGATGACCGGCAGGGAATACACAGGCGAGCATCCCGTCATCCTAGGATTCCGAAGGGAGTTCGACACCATCCTCACCAAGTACCACAACAAGCTCCTGCTGGACGAAGCGAAGCGCCTCAAGGAACGCGCGGAAATAATCAAGCCCTTCACCGAAGAACTCGCAGCCTTAGCCAGCCGCTTCGGCATCGACGGCTTCGCGGTCACCGGCCCCCACCTGACGCGCGAGCTTTCCATCTTCAAACGCATGGCGAAGGATCCTTTCTTCAATATCGAAGAACTGGTCGTTTGGGATCTCCATCACCTCGGAAAAGACCCAAGCAAGCTCCCGGACAACAAGTACGCGAAAAACATTCGATTCAACGCGGAGACTGGAGAATGGGAGCGACGCGTCACCACCAAGTGGGAAGTTTCATGGATCACTCCCGACCGCTACCGTCGGCAAGTCTACAAGTTCAAGGAGCAAGGCCTCAACCTCGAAACGCAAAAGGGCTACCACTTCAGCGCCGGACTGCGACCCGACGTTCCCTCGAACGCGTTCCAGGACGTAAAGCTCCAGTATCCAATTTTCTACAACACCGGCGAAACCGTGGAAACCCAGGTCAAGCAGCTAACCCATAACTTCCTGCTCAACTTGATCTACATCTACGACCCATACAGCTGGGTCCTGCGCGGCAACACCCGCTTTCGCGGCGGCTTCCAACGTCAACTGCACGAGCACATCAAAAAGCGCCCGCTCCCCATCAGCGATCGCGAATGGTTCGATCGCGTGCTCTCTCACTTCCTAAACGATATCGTCACCCTTCGCTACTGGGGGCCGGACGAAATCTACGACCTCCAGATGCTTTCCGCGGATCCAAGGAATAGCCACCAGCTGGGAGTCGGCCTAGACTTGCTCAATTGGCAAAAGGGCGAAAACCGCCAAGTCGACTTCGACCCCGACGCCCCTGTCGAAATTCCGGACATCAGCTTCCACAATCCCCATCGTGCCCGCTACGTTCTGCTCGACGCGTACCGACGCTATGGCGACACCTTCCTCGACGCCCTGGTCGATCGCTTTCTAGCCCTCGAAAAGCGCGGCAGCGGAAAAGAGCTAGTCAAGGAGGCCATCGCCGCAGTTTCCGGCGTATCCGCCGACAAGTACATACCTGCCGCGATTCAGGTGCAAAAGGCCGAGCTCAAACGCTTCGCGAGAGAATAGCCATCGGCTCTAGCCACAGCACGGGAGGCCCTTGAGGCTCCGGTTCAACACCGGTTTCTGAACGGGGATCTATTTGTATCGAATACAAGCAAATGGCTCCTCGGGGCCCGCCCTGCTCTTATACACGGAAATCCTAAGCCCCGTACCTTGCCTGCTGCGTGTATCTCTCACGGAATCAAGAGATTACCTCCCAATGCCCGTATCCCAGGCAAGGCTGAGCTCCAGGGCAGCAACATCCCCTTTTCCGAAACATGAGACTCACAGTCCTGAAGACCTTCACTCTGGCTGCGCTTCTAAGCGCTTGCCTTGCCGCATTTTCGAGTGAAATCAAACTCGTCGAACTCAAGTGCGACTACCGCAGCGCCCCCCTCGCAGTGGACAGGCCGGATCCAGTTTTGTCCTGGCGACTCGAGGGAGAACGCCAAGGACTTAGCCAAAGCGCCTTCCAAATCCGAGCCGCCTCGACGCTTGAGCAGCTCGCCGCGGCCGAACTCTGGGATAGCGGATGGACGCGTAGTTCCTCGTCTACAGGAATTGAATACGCAGGCAAGCCCTTCGCATCGAAGCAACGGATCTATTGGCAGGTCCGCATTCAGGACGAAAAGGGCGTCACCTCGCCTTGGAGCGAACCCTCTTGGTTCGAAGGCGGACTCCATCAAGACAGCGACTGGCAAGGGGCTCGCTGGATCTCCTGCTCCCGCGAACAACAAAACGAATACGCCCCCTTCGACGTAATGGGCGACTGGATCGCCGCTTCCGCAGCACCGCAAACGGCCGACTCCATCACCTACTCCTACCACTTCGAACTGCCTGACAAACACGTCGTCTACGCCGGAGCCTGGTGGAACTACCCAAGCAGCGGAACCTCCGAGCTGAACCTCAACGGACAAAGGGGAGCCAGCTTTACGGAAGGCCCGCCTAGCGTCTACTACGAGGATTTCGGCTTTTTCATGCGCGAGCAAAACACCGTTTCCATCACCCTGAAGGGCGCGGATACCGCAACCCCAGTTTCCTTCGGCATGCAGGTCGTTTTCGCCGACGGCAGCGAACAGCTCATCCAAAGCAGCAAGGACTGGTCAAGCAAGGTCGGCGACAAGGAAAAACCGGTCGAAGCTCTCGCCGTGTATGGAGAATCCCCCTACGGAGAAGCGAAGATCTCCCCTCGCGCCCCACTCGAGGCTGCGTGGTACAAGAAGGACTTCGAACTGAAAAAGGAAGTCGCGGCGGCTCGCCTGTACCTCTGCGGCTTAGGCTACAGCGAACCTTACCTCAACGGCAAAAAGGTAGGCGACCACGTCCTCGATCCCGGCCAGACCGACTACCCAAATATCGCCCACTACCAGGCCTGGGACGTTGCCGAGCACCTCCAGGCAGGAACCAACGCCCTCTCCGTCCTCTTGGGCGACGGTTGGTTCAACAACGACCGCATGTTCTCCAAGGATCGCCACGTCTACGGCAAGCCAGGCCTTAGGGCGTATCTGGATATCCGATACGCCGATGGAACCAGCGAAACCGTAGTCTCCGACCAAAGCTGGCGATGGAAGCCTTCCGGGCTCACTCTCTCCAACCTCTTTCTTGGCGACCACATCGATTACCGCAAGTGGCACGCGGAATGGGAAAAGCCGGGGTACCCTGCAGGCTGGCAAGCAACCCAGGAAGTCGCGCCGCTATCGCCCAAACTCGTCGCCCAAGACTTTCCGCCCATCCGCATCGTACGCGAAATCGAACCGATCGACACCTGGCAAATCGGCGAAAAGACCTGGATCGTCGACCTGGGTCAAAACATCAGCGGCTGGATCGGCATGAAGATCGACGAAGCTGCCGACACCATAATTCGGATACGCTGCTCCGAAATACTCACCGAGGACGGAAAACACCTCGATAACGCCCCCGGATCCTTCCAAAGCTGTCACGCCGCCCCGCAGCACCACCAGATCATCGCAGACGGAAAACCGCACAGCTGGCGTCCGTTCTTCAGCTACCACGGTTTCCGCTACGCCGAAGTTCACGGCCTGAGCTCCGCTCCTAAACCGGGACAAATAAAAGGTCTCGTCGTCAACACCGACGCTCCTGTAACCGCAAGCTTCCGCTCCTCCGATCCTTTGCTCGACCGCATCTTCCAGATGGGCATTCAAACCCATCACAACAACATGCACTCCATCCTGGAGGACTGCCCGCACCGCGAGAAATGCCTCTGGGGCGGAGACCTGCACTCCTCTTGGGCGACCGGTTTCTACACCCTGGATTCCGCATCCTTCTATCGCCAACAGGTAAACCTCTTCTATACCCCTCCTTTCGACAAGCGCGGCATCCCAGGCCGCATCGGCGTAGGCAGCCGCCACACCGACCTCACCCTCGACTTTACCTGGTCGGTCTCCCCTCTCTTCCTTGCCTGGAGAAACTACCAGATCAACGGAGATATCCAAACGGTGGAGACGCACTACGACGTCATGCTCACCTTCCTCCGCTTCACGGAAGGCGACTCCACCAAGCTCATGCCCAACATCCACCGCTACGGCGACCACGCGGCACCGATCGGCATCGACCGCGTTCCCGCCGACAGCCAATTGATCGCCGGGCTCAACTTTTTCGCCGCCGCCAAACGCTTCGCCGTTTTCGCTGAGGTCCTTGGCAAGACGGAAGACGCCGCATGGAGCCGCGATCTCGCGGAGCGTATCCGGAAATCAATTATCGAAAACTACTACGACCCGGAAACCCGCACCTTCGGCAACGGCACCCACGACAGCCTAGCCCTCGCTTTCGACGTTTTTCCAGAGGACGAGCAATCTGCCCTCGCCGCCACCCTTGCCCAAACCTATCAGGACAACGGCAAGAAGTTCGACGGCGGTTTCATGTCCTACTTCATTTATCCTGAGCTTACCGAGCACGGACACGTCGACCTCGCCCTCGAAATGCTGCGCAATCCCGACTATCCCGGCATTGCCCAGAGCATCCGCGACTACGATGCCACCACCATCTTCGAGCGCTACCGCAGCGACAATCGGAAGCGCCAGCTCAACCACTCGCTCGACCACCACGCCATGAACCATCCGACCGCGTGGATGCTCAACTACCTCGCAGGCATTCGTATCCATCCCGAAGTACCGGGCTCCCGCAAGCTACTCCTGCAGCCTTACTTCCCAGAGACGCTCGACTGGGTGGATGCCGAAAAAGAGACGCCCTACGGAACCGTTAAAAGCGCGTGGAAGAAGCAGGGCTCCCAAGTTGCCTGGAAGATCGCCATCCCCGCAAACTCGGTCGCCGCGGTCAAACTCCCGCCATTAAGCGAGGGCGTTACCATCCAAGGCCAAACCACCCACGAGGCCTCCTTCGAACTTTCCTCAGGCCACTACACGATCCAATTCACGATTCCTGACTAAGGCGGAAGCGAAGCTTTACTCCTGCAATTGCTGGGCTTCGCTCTTCAAACGAGACACAGGGCCTTCGTCGCCCAGCAAGTAGACGCGGTGCCAATCGGATCCGGGCTGCTTCTCGGCCACGAGGGCGCGGGCTTCCGGGATCGAATTTCGGATGATTGAGGTGATCGCCCAGCCGGCCTTCTCGCGACGCAATACCTCGGCGCCCTTGCCAAAGGATTTGCCACCGTCCTCGCTGTTCCACCAAGCCACCACTCCGACGCCCTCTTCCCTGTAGGCCAGCAAGTAGCGAACCTCCTGAGGCGATTCGACCAGGAAGTCGCCTCGCGAGTCTACGCTGGGAGCGATGTCTGCCACCGGCTCGCCGCCTAGCCACTGTTCGCCCGTCCAGCGATAGTGGCTGGTGCGCTTGGGGCCACCAGTCTTCAGGCCTAAGTCCTCGCCGATGTTCATGCCGATGTGCGGATAGCCCTTCGAATCGAGATGCACCGTTCCGTTAAACGTCCAGCGCTCGCCCGTGCGGGCCGCCAAAGTCTTCTCGTCCGCGTACTCGCGAGTGATCGGCATCTCCAACTCCTCGCCCTCCACATTGGTCCAAACGCCCGTCTTCGTATTGAAAACCATGTAATAGACGTCGTGGCGTTCCGTGGTGTGGCCGCGGCCGTTCACTCCAGCTCCACCATCCCAGCAAAGATGGTAGTCGTAGCTGACAATGATATCGTCGCCCTCGCCTCGCCCCACCCAGGCGTACCAGCTGTCGACTGCCTTCAGGTCGTCGCGGCGCTTGTGCTTGAGAAAGGATACCGCCGGGCCAAAGCTGCGCCCATTGTCGGTGGATTTATGATACACCCAATCGCTGCGGTGAGCTCCGTGCCGGTAGAAGAGGTAAATGTCGCCATTGTCCATCTTAACCGCTTGGTTGTAGGTGCCGAACGGTGGGATCGTATCCAAATCTTCCCACTCCGTTATATCGTAAGGCCGTTTGGATACGGCATGCTTGTTCTCGCCATAATGATGGTTGCCCAGCGGGTTGTCGCCATGCGCTTCGGGAGTACCGCCATGGCCTCCGTAGAAGACGTGGATATAACCCTCGTCATCGACGATGAGCGTCGGCTTGCCGTGGTTGTCGATCTTCTTCGTTCGATTCGGGTCCTTCCCCATGGCGCTCACGCCTGCCTTGAAGGGACCCGTCCAGCGATCGGACTTGTGGTCGTAGGCCGCCACGTACGGATCCTCCAAGGGGCCTTGGTAGGAAACGTAGGTTACCCCATTCACATGCTCGCCGGCCGGATGCTGCACCACAGCCAGCGGATTGCCCCATGCGTTGTCAGCGAAGTGGTCGACCCGCTCTCCCTCCTGGGCCACTGGGGGCGACGCCTTCTCCGAGCAGGCAGCCAAAGCGAGGCAGCTAGCGACACCGAGCAAAGCGACTCCTTTGCAGGTTCGCTTGGATTCGGTTTTGTTAGACAAGGAATTTCGATCCATAGAATACGTAAACATAGGGCAATGGGTTAAGTCGGCTGCCGAACGCGTCCAGCTCTGCGGGACGCCCCAATTCGAAGCGCTCTGGAAGAATCCTAGCTCCCGGCCCGCATGTCCACGCCAGTCTTACGAAAGCGCCCCCGAAATCGCTCAATACATATGGCGCCGCAACTCGGTAGGCGCCTCAGGCAGACCAATGTATCCAAATCTTAGCGACTCGATCCCTAAACTTATACAGCCCTATCGCTCGAAAGCGATAGGGCTGTTTGAATGTAAGGCTGAAGGACTGGAAAAACGCAGCCCTTCAGCGAATTGGGTTCTAGACTAGAACTTGAAGGTGTTCGTCCACTGGACGAAGCTTTCGCGGCCCGCGCGGTAAGCGGCCGGGGTACCGTCGGGATTGATGGCGCTCAGCTCGATATCGTCGTCGCCAACCAAATTGTTGACCTGCAAGCGCGAGATCCAAGTGACGCTGTCGTCCAGGATCTTCTTGCGGAAGGTCGCATTGACGCCGACGTTCAGCGTAGAATCGCCGATGAAGGGATTCTCCAGGTCGGAGGCCGGTCCGTTTTCCGTCTGGATGATCGGATAGCCGAGAGCGTTGCCTTCACGCCAACGAGCGTTGGCGCCGATCGAAAGTCCCTTGAATCGACCATCGGTGAAGCTGTAGTTCGTTACGAGGTTCGCAGCGTATTCAGATTGTCCTACATTGATGCGGCCTTCGCCCGCGGCTGCCGTGTTCTGAGCGGCTACGATACGGTTGGTGAACTCATCGATCATGTAGTTTCGGATGGAGCGATCCTGAAAGCGGATACCTGGTTCCTCGCGGATAACCGAGCCGTCTGCATTATGCAGGCTCCATGGGATCCACGTTTTATTCCAGATGGGAATACGAGCCTCGACGTACTCGTTGAAGCCTGGGCCAATGTTGTCCTGGATGGTTTGCACCTTGGTCCCGTTGAAGGCGATGCGCCAGTTCTTGGTGGGATTGTAGGTAAGCTCCAGCTCGTAGCCTGTGGCGTCCACGTCGACCGTATCATCGGAGTTCACCGGAGCGAAGTAGCGGGCTTCCGTGTTGGGACCGATCTTGTCCGGAGCATCCGGATCGTACCATGCGTAGCGGAAGAAGTCTTCCATTTCCTGCTGGCTGAGGCGTACGCCATCGAGCTCCATGTAGCGACCGTTGCCGTAGTCGCGAACGCGGTTGTTACGGAAGTTACGAATGGTCGCCCAAGCGAAGCGCTCGTAGGTGTTGACGCCGAAACGTGCCGTATTGGCGAGGGTACCGCGGCCGGATACGTTCTTCTGGGAGGACTCGAAGCGGTTGAGCTTAACTTCAAGCTTGTTCTCCATAAGGCGCATCACGATGCCGACGTCCTCGCCCACTCCGGAAGGATTCGGGATCGGATCGAGCGTTGGATAAACGCGCAGGGCGCCGACCTCGAAGTTGTTGGACTCGTTATAATGGAAGGAGAGCCAATCGAAGGCGTGGAATACGATCCCCTTCGAACTGGTCGAACCGGTAATCGACGCGTTGGGATCGAGGTCGCGAGCGAGCGCTTCGCGTTCGTGGATCGCAGGCCCCCAAACCTCGGAGTTGCTGGGGTCGACCAAGCTGGTGAACTCGTCTCGGTCCTGGTTCGCTGCACGCGAGCTCACGGTATCTTCGCGGAAGCCGAGCGTCGTCACGATCTTGTTGTTCCACAAGTAACCTTGCCAAGTGATCCCCTTGCCCTCGGTGTCGAGGTCGCTCCAAGAAGCGCGGCTGTAGGTCGTCTCGGTCGGAGTAGGAGGCGAAAAGCCCCAGATCAAGGGATCGTTAATCGTGGCGCCGTTTTCTGGGCGGTAGACGCGAATCGGAGTGCTCGGGTCGATGTCTTGCGTAGTGTAAGTGGTGTAGTTCGGGTACTCTTGGTCCGGCGTGAAGGGGTCGCCCAGGTACCAGTTCTGGAATACCCAACTGCCGTAGATGGAACGGTTGAGGCCGAAGGACAAAACGTCATCGGAATTGAAGGAGCTAGGGCTGGCGCCGAAGCTTGTATTCGTCGTTCTGCTATCGAAAAGCGAGCCGGAGAAGACGTGGCGGCCGAGGAAACCTAGCTTGTCGCCAATCTCCGTGAAATCGAGATCGTAGGCGGTGGAGAAACGGTAGGCTTCGCGATCGTCTTCGCTTTCGTTCTTGCCGCCGCGACCCGAGATGTAAGGACGAAGGTAACCGGGGTTCTCCGTAACTCCGTCAAGCAGGACCGGATTAAGATCGATCGATACCGCGCGGTCCGCTCCGTTGAAGCGAGAAACGTTAACGTTCTCCGTGTTGTCCTTGAACGCGGACAGCTCGAAGTGGAAGTTTTCCGTTACTTTCTGAGTCCAGGTCACGTGATGGGTTTCGCTCTCGCGCTTCTGGCTGTTACCTGGCAAGGCCGCGAGGTTGATGTCGTAGATCGGAAAGATCCGCGGGTCCGTGACGCTGGTGTTGATGAAGTTGTCGACTTGGTCGAAGGCGCTGCGGCTGCGAGCCAATACGCGACGCGACTCGTCCGCCACGAGGTTGATGTTCTTGTAGTTCCCGTTTTCATCGAGGTCGCGGAAACCGACCGCTCCCTTGGTCGTGATGAAAGGAACCGTAGGATCATCGCTACCCGGCAGGAAGAACTGGATGTTGGTGAAGGGGAACGGGCTGTTGATTTCCTCAACGCCGCCGTTCAAAGTCGCCGGTGACGCCGGATTGGTGCTGCCCGATGGGCCTCCCGGGAAATTCGTTGCCGGGAATACGCCTTGGTTTTCGGGTTCGCGGATATCCCATGTGGGCCTTCCTTCGGCAATCCAGTGCGAGATGTTGTCGATCGGCAACGAGTAGTTCGGACGGCGAGCGTCATTGTCCGTCATCTCGAAATTGTAGCGAAGGCTGGTGCCCTTAAACGGCTTGGCTAGCAAGGATACCGTCAAACGATCGTCCCGGTCAAAGGAGGTATCGTACTGGCTCTTCGTATTCTCGTCCAACTTCATCAAGCGGATCGCGAACTTCTCGCCAATCGCTCGGTTAAAGTCGAAGCTGGCTCGGCGCGTGCCGAAACTGTCCACCATCAAAGAAATTTCGTTGATGTCCTTTCCGACAGTAGCCTTCTTCGTAGTGTAATTGATGATACCTGCAGGACTGCCGAGACCGAACAGAATGGAGTTCGGCCCGCGCACCAAAGCGATGCGGTCGACGTTGTAGCGATCCAGGTTTCCGTTGCCCGTTTCGAAGAAGTCCCGCGTCAAGCTGGCCCGAGCTAGACCACGAACGCGATTGTTGCCGGGCTGGGTATTGACGCTGCTGTCCTCCAGCTCGCCGGACGGTCCTCTCTCGGAGGTGTCCGTATTCAGGGCCGTCTCTACGCCCGCAACGTAGGAAAACGCAGTCTCGATATCCGTGGCTCCCACATCGTCGAGAAACTCGGAGGTCAGCACGGATACGGAGGCTGCGACGTCCTTAAGCTGGGTATTCAGACGGGAACCGGCCAAGGTCGAATTGGCGCGGTAACCAACGTCATCCGACGATGAAACCTCAAAAGGAGAAAGCTCAAATATTTCCTCCTCGGAATCGCTCTCTTGGGCATAGGCGTATCCACCTGCCAAAGTTGCGGCTAAAACAAGCGACGAGCCTCGCCTGATTCGTGTAGGTATGTTCATAGATTTTGGGTTTGGTTTGATCGGGGCGTCCGAGCCTGAGAGCAGGTCAGGGTCTCGTACGAAAACTTGATGCGCGAAAGGCCGCATCGACTTAAAACGCTGTCGCTAGAACTCCTCCGTCCCAGACAAAGAGCCACCATGACAACACGTCGACGCATGCTGTAACCATTGCGAGTTCGCTACGGAACCCGGGAAGATTTTGAAGGGGTAGTGGGGGAAATCTAACTTCTCCACTATACCTCAATCCCCCCACCTCAAACAATGGACGCTGTCCTTAATCTTTGTACTTTTGCATCCAAGGAAGACACCTGCAACCGCGCTTCCACCAAAAAGCGGTTAAGAATAGCCTCAGCTGTGTGAAGTTTGGCCAAGCGAGTCCGTCCAGCAAGCTGACCTGATACATACTCCCCGGACGACACCGATACCGTGATGCGCTTTTGCATATAACATCTCCCCTAAAGCAGCTCTCATCTAGCCCTCCACCTCCGCTAACAAGAAAGCTGCGCCTGCATCGGCTCCAACAGCCTTCCATACGTATCAATAAAATCGATCTTCTTACCAAGACGAGAACCCCCTATCCCAAACCTTACCGCATACCTCCCGCACCGCTTTTCGAAAACGGATTTCGCGTTCCCCTAATACATTCCGCACGCCCACACACCCTAACACATGACCCTTGCCCTCTACGATCTTCGCTGCGAATTCCTCAGCCAACCCATCGGCATCCAAAGCTCTTCGCCACGCCTGAGTTGGAAACTCGAGTCCGACCAACGCGAGACCCAGCAAACCGCCTATCGAATCGAAGTGGCCCGCTCGGCAGCTCATCTAGCCGCAAAGGAAGCCGACCTTTGGGACAGCGGAAAAGTCTCTAGCGATACCTCCCACCTCGTTCCCTACGACGGCGCATCTTTAACATCTCGGCACATCGCGTACTGGCGAGTCACCGTCTGGGACAACCATGGACAGCATGCCACCTCCGAAATATCGTCTTGGGAGATGGGGCTTCTGGACGCCTCCGACTGGAGCGCCTCTTGGATCAACGCCGCAAAACTCCCCCCTAGCCAGGATCCGATCGTTCTCGATTGGTGCGAAAAGGTGGTATACCGGCCGACTACCGACGGCGGCTACGAGCGGGAACGCAAGCTCGATGAAATTGCGATCGAGAAAAGGGTCGAGCGTATCCAAACCGTGGAGTCAGCGCAGCCCGCCGCCTGGCTACGTCGCCGCTTCAGCATAAGCAAGCCCGTACACAAAGCCCGACTCTATGCTGCAAACCTCGGATACGCGGAGCTACACCTGAATGGATACAAACTCAACGACCGCGTGCTCGACCCCGCCCAGACCGACTACGAACTTCGAGCTCTCTATACCATAGACATCCTCGACGACCGCCTCCACGAGGGCGAACACGAGCTGCGCATCCACCTTGCCGAAGGATGGTACGGACAAAGCCACGGTTTCTTCGATACACATTTCCGCTACGGCAAACCACTCGCCCTCGCCCAGTTGGAAATCGAATACTGCGACGGAACGCGCGAAACCATCGTCACCGACTCCCACTGGCAAGCAGCCTCCAGCCAAGTCCTCAAGGCCAATCTCTACACCGGCGAAGTCTACGACGCCCGAATCACCGAGAGCGACTTGCAGTGGGGTCCCGTCGCGGGCCCGGACTCGGAGCAACCTCTCCCCCAACGCCTAGAGGCGCAGCTCCTACCGCCCACTCGAAAAGTCGACCGACTCGCGCCTAAATCCATTATTGAAACCACCCCCGGCACCTACGTCGTTGACATGGGGATCAATTTTGCCGGTTGGGTTTCCCTCGCCCTAGAAGCCCCGCGAGGCGCCGTTGTCGACCTCACCTATTCAGAGATTCTCACTCCCGAAAACAAGCTAGACTGGGACACCATGGGACGCCGCGCCGTCGGAGCCTACCAGTGGGATCGCTACATCACCAACGGCCAAGGCCGCGAAACCTACGAGCCTCGCTTCACGTATCACGGCTTTCAATACATCGAGATCGTAGGCCTTCCCCAAAAGCCTGAACTCGATGACATCGTCGGCTACCAGGTCCGCACCGACTTTAAGCGAACCGGCTCCTTCGAATGCTCGGACTCCTTCCTCAACAAACTCCACGAGACCATCCTCTGGACCTACGAGGCGAATTTCGTCGGACTGCCCGCCGATTGCCCGCACCGCGAAAAATGCGGTTGGCTCGATGCCTACAACACCGCCGAAATGGTCTACCACAACTGGGACATCGGCCCCAGCATCGGCAAGTACATCGAAGACATCCGCAGTTCCTCCGAGCTTCTGGGCGGCTTGCCGGGCAACATCGCGCCCGGCCGCCGCAACGGCATGTTCGAAGCCTTCGACTGGGGCATCTGCACCATACTCCTACCGTGGTGGAAATACCACTACACCGGCGATCTCCGCATCGTGGAAGAGCATTGGGACCACATGCTGCGCTACCTGGACTTCGCTCACGAAAAATACCCAAGCGGCATCCCCACCGGATCCCTCGGCGACTGGTGCGACCAACCAGCCACCCTCGAGCTCTCCTTCACCCGCGTCGACGGCAGTCCCTTCAACTCCCACCCAGCGACTACCGCCGCCATGCACTACTACTTCGCAGTCAAGTCCATGGCCATGCTCGCGCGGAAACTGGACAAATCCCCTCGCCTCGTCGACACCTTCGAAAAGCGAGCCGAACGTATTCGCCAAACGATCAACGCCACCTACTTCCACGCCCGGGCCATGACCTTCGGCAGCCAGGCAGAAAACGCCCTCGCCCTCATCTATGGCGTTGTCGATCCAGAGAATCGCCAGGCTGTGGCGGACCGCCTCGCCGAAGAAATCGTGCACGGCAACGACGGACACTTCAACGTCGGCGCCCATGGAGCCGGATTCCTCTACCACGCCCTCAGCAACTACGGGCACGCCGACGTCGCTTGGAGAATGTTCGAAAAGGAAACGTACCCAAGCTACCGATACATGTTCTCCCAGGGAGCAACCACCATCTGGGAAAACATGAGCCGCTGGGATCCCATCAAAATAACGACATCAAAGTCCCTCAGCCACCCCTTCCAGTCCAGCTTCCACCATTGGTTCTACAACGCGATCGGCGGCGTACAGACCGATCCTAGCGAAGTGGGCTTCAAAAAGCTCATCTTCATGCCGCAGGCTGTCGGCCTGCTCGACTCTGCCTCGGCCAGTATCGAAACGCCCTACGGCAAGGCTCGGAGTTCGTGGCGAATCGCGGAACAAGCCTTCAGTTGGAAAATCGAAGTCCCAGCCAATACGAGCGCTACCCTTGTCATTCCCAATGCGATCGTAGAAGTCACACTTGATCAGCAACCGATTGAGCGAGCGGAAAGAAAAGTCCTAGGTACCCACTACCCTCAGACGCTGGAATTGGGATCCGGCAACTACCAAATCGAAGGTCGTATCCATGCAGCGCCGACAGTTCAAAGCGTCACGCATCGATTGAATCTAAGCTAAAACGTTATCTTCCCAGACAAACGAAGTTACTCTTAATCTCCCCTCATCCCCAAAGCCCCCAATAAAAATAGATGTTCATCACCAAAAGCGGCGGGATTGCCGTTTACCTGTAAGGCCGTCACCGTGGGAGACGAAGCTCAAAGAGCAAAGGCTGCTTCCGACCTGCCGCAGATCCCAGCTCTAATATCCTGCATAGCGGCGTGGAGCGAGCGCCAGCCCTACACTCGAGAGCGTCTCCCCGCAAAGTGGTGGCTCCCCCCAAAAAAGGTTCATCACCAAAAGAAGTGGAAACTGCTGCTCGGGAAAAACATCAAGCTCACTAGTAGGGCTGCCGCTTGCGGCATGCCGCAAGTCCCTTCTGCCTGGCGGCGTGGCGACAAATAGTCTTCGTACGAGGATACGACCGTCATGCCATCAGCCCTACGCCTCGACAGCCTCGCACCCGCTGAGAGCTTTTCCCGCATAGGCTGATGAACCAAAAAAAAAAGGCGGCGAACTCGAAAGTCCGCCGCCTCGACAATATTTTTCAGCCGCCTTTAGGGATTAGTAAAGTCGCCTTCTAGCAGGAGCATGATTATCTCCGAATCGGATCCACGTCCGTCGGTGCCTGGATTGATGCGAACGCGCGCTTGCTTGAGCCCGTTTGTCCTTTCGACCAGACTCACTTCACCAGTGATGTCTTTGATGGAGGCCACCCCCTTGGAGTTGGCAACGTCGCGATACATCAATTGGGCCATCTTGACGTTCGTCGCGTTGAATCCAGCAGTGTTTATGCGCACGTCCTGATCTCCGGCTCCCACTCCCAGCAGGAAGACTACGAGCTCGTTGCCATTGCGAGAGGCTGCGGCGAGGACGCGCTGTTCGGTGACTTGCACCGCATCACCCACCAGGAAGGTGGACATCCAGTTGAAGGCAGTCCCGCTTGGGAAGATGTCGCCGAAACCGGTATTCGCGTTGTTGCTCGAGTCCACGAAATCCTCCACGAGGCCTAGGCCGGTGATCGCCGTCTGGTGGACAGGCCAGATGGCGCCGATCTCGATCCCCGCCCGCTGCATCAGCCAGGTGTGCTTGATCTGCAAGTTGGCCCCTTGCATGTAGATCTTGCCGCTTGTGTAGGCCTTGGAGGAATTCCACTCGGAAACGTAGAGCTTGTCCTTCCCGGAGTCCGTTTTCAGCTGCTCCATGCGCTGGAGGATCGTGTCGAAGCCATGCTTCTCATCTTCGTCGCCCGCATAGATGTGGACGTTGAGCCCGTCGACGTACTGCCAGTTGTCATCCGCTTCGAACTGCTGGCGGAGGCTAGCCATTCGCTGCGGCTCTTCCCACTCGGCTACGATGTAGGTCTGGGCCGTCGGATCGACAGTCTTGACCGCCCGTGCGATCGCTCCCGCAATGGTGGCGTAGCTGGCCTGGTTCTGGGCGTCGTCGCCAAAGAAGTTGTACCACTCATTGCCAATTTCCCAGATCTTCACGTCGTCCTTGTAGGTCTCCACGACTTTCGTAGCCACGTCGATCAATAGAAGGTAGGCTTGCTGGGCGGTGACCGTCATGGTGTCGTTGACGCGCGATGTGCCGCTTCTCACCGCTTCAATATACTCGCGAGTACGGAGGACGAAGGTGGGCTCGACGCCGCGGGCCTTGGAAGTCGCAAGGACCTGCTCCGGCGTAGCTCCCGGTACCGCGGGCTTGTTGCTCCATCGCGGCGTGCGGTTGGCCGGAGTCTCGCCCGCGGCTTCCCACAGGTAATACTCTGACTCGAAGCCGCCCGGATAGCGGATGAGGTTATAGCCGACATCGTCGAGCTTCTCCTCGAAGATCGTATGGTTTTCCCCGGTCGTGCGGCGCCAGTCGTTGTTGACTCCGTAGATGAGCGGATTGATCGGTACGCGATTGTTGGCGAAGACGGTCACGACCGACACCAGCGAAGAACGCCCCTCCAGGGCCTGGAAGGTGTAGTCGCGTTCGGTCCACTCTCCAGTCGGGCGGTTGAGCGTACGCAAGCGAACATAGATGGTGCTGCCATCGAGCGGAATTTCGTCCACCAGCGCCGTGTTCAAGGTGCGGTAGATCGACTGACGGTCGATGTTGTCCGAGCCGACGCCATCCGTGCCCACCCAGAGCTGGTAGCCGTTCTGTACATCCGGACTCAAGGCCTCCCATTCGAAACGCTGCGTCGTGCCGCTCAAGGTAGCGCCTTCCGTGGGGCTGATCAGATTCGCCCGAGGCTTGCCCGAAGTGAACGTGTAGGATGGCACTGGGGTGACGAACGATTGCGTATCGTCGTCGTAGCTGTTCAACGTCACCGTGATCGGCTCGCCCGTCGCGGGAATGCCTCCTTCGTAAGTGTAGGAGTTTTGCTCCAGACGGGGGCTGCGATGGATATCCTGCGAACGGAACCCACCGGTACCAATTTGCAGGATGTAAGCCTCAACCCCGACTGGCTGATCCCAGGTGAAAGTGACAGGACCAGGCCCGAGCTCCGATCCCTCTTCGGGACTGAGCAAAACCGCCGGGACGGGTTGGGTCGATTCCGAGGCCGGCGCGATGAAATCGTACTGGCGGGCAGGAAGGACAAACATCTGCGTCTCGTCGTCATAGCTGTTCAGCGTCACCGTTATCGGCTCGCCGTTCGCCGGAATCACTCCTTCGGCGAGCGTATAGGTCGTTTGCTCGAGACGCTCGCTGCGATGGATGTCTTGCCGAGCGGCTCCGATCGCCGCGGTTCCGACCTGCAAGACGAAGGCATCGACGCCTGCCGGCTGATTCCAGGTGAAGGTAATCGGACCGGCGGGGAGCTGCGATCCTTCCTCTGGGCTGAGAAGCGACGCGGAGGTCAAAGCGATGGGTGGAACGGGTGGCTCGGGCGCCGTGAAGTCGTACGAGCGAACAGGTTCGACCAGAGAAATCGTTTCATCGTCGTAGCTCTCTAAGGTCACGTTGATCGGCTCGCCAGTGGGCAAGAGACCGGGCTCGTAGGTGTAGCTGGTCTCCTGCAATCTCGGACTGGTGTGGATATCCGCCGAACCGGGACCGTTGCGGCCGATTTTCAGCACGAAACCATCGACCCCGGCAGGCCCGTTCCAAGTGAACGTGATCGGTCCTTCATCGAACTGCGAACCCGGCGTCGGGCTGAGCAGCTCCGCGGAAGTCAGCACGGCCGCTTGATATTCGTAAACCTGAATCGGTTCGATGAACTCGCCAAGCCCGTCGCTGTAGCTCATCAGCGTGGCCGTGACCATTTGGCCATTCGGCGGAACGCCTTCCTCGAAGGTATAAGTCGTTCCAGAGAGCGGTCCGCTGTTCAGGATATCATCGGATTCGGCTCCAGCGGTACCGATGAGCAAAACGAACGCATCGTTCGCAGGCGGTTGATTCCATTCGAAAGTCACTGGCCCAATCGGCAAGGTCGAGCCATCCGATGGGCTGATCATCTGGGCGGGCACCACTTCGAAATCGACGCCGGATCGGTTGAAGACTTGGATTTCAGAAAGTCCGACGTTCGCTCCTTCGCCGCTGTTCACCTGGATACGCGCCCATCTGACAGAGCGCCGCTCAATCGACACCGGATACGCGGAACCGTCGGCCGGCAAAGGGCCAAGTTCGATGCTACTGCCATCGCTAAACGACAGAGTGGCAGATAGGATATTTTCATTCACGTTAGCCCGATCGAAGAGCACCAAGTCATCGATGAAGACCGTTTCTTCCCAATCGAGCTGTATCCAAGGCGTTTCCTCGCCGGCGCTCGCCCATTCGCCCTGGTTGATTTCGCCCAGGACGCTATCGGCCACATTCTCCATGGCGAAACGCTTGGAACGCTCGGAGGAAGCGGTAACCACAGCC
Organism: Pelagicoccus sp. SDUM812005; assembly: GCF_031127875.1. GTDB lineage: Bacteria > Verrucomicrobiota > Verrucomicrobiia > Opitutales > Opitutaceae > Pelagicoccus. Next base: position 88,312 of record NZ_JARXIA010000021.1, read on the forward strand.
CGCGGCGCCCGATTCCCGATCCCATCGCCATCCGCTGCAGTAAACGAATAGAGATTCGTATGCCACCCTCCGTTGACCACCGTCGAGAGGCGAACGTAAACAGTCGAGCTATCGGTGGGCAGATCGGTAAAGGTGTAACTCGTGCTGCGGACCACTCCACTACTATGGATGTCGGAACGATCCGGAGCCGTCCCGATCTCGATGCAATATACGCTAGCCGAATCCGTCCAGGAAAAGGTTTCTATCATGCCGGCCAGCCTGCATCCGGGCGTAGGGCTAAGCAGCTCAGCAGGGCTTCTCGCGTTTGCTGTTTCAGCCGCGAGATTCTCGTCGACTGGGGGTGGCGAGTCGGACTCCGCGAAGCTCGCAGGGTGAATTCCAAACACCATCGAAAGCATTAGCCAGGCCGTAAGGAGACCCGATCTGGTAGATTTTTTTCTTCGTGTCATTGGTTTGTTTTTAGGGGGGGGTTAGCGTGTTGAATTCACCGTCCACTATAGAACCATGCCCGATTCCCTCTCGCTTCAGGAACTAGCAGCGCCCGCAAAAGAGGCCTACGGAATCCCTACAGGACCGATAAAGCTATCCCTGCAGAAATCCGATATTCCTACGCTCTCGATACTGAATAAAACCTAGGGACACAGTGTTCCCAGCGGCGCTCCTGGAATCGCAAAGCTGATAGTCATGGGGTGTTAAACGAGGGGTTATTTTCTTGGGGGGAGGTTCTATCGATTAGGCGATAAACAATAGAATATTCGGTAGATACCGAATGCAGCCGATGGTACGATTCTCATAAGATCGGCGAACACCCCCAATCTACCAGCAATCCACTCCAATATGAATAGACCTTCCAAATAAAAAAGATGGACTATCCTGACCTCTTCGTTGCCCAGAAAAAAGTACCTGCTTCGCTCGCAGACCCGAGTTGTGAACTAATCCTAATAATCATTATAATAACCTAACCAACCAGCCGCAGTAGTTCAGCGTCCGTATTCACAACGACAGGACAATTTGAAAACTTAAGCTACCCCAGTCAGCCCGAGCTGCTAGCCGATTGCTAATCTCCCCTGAAAGTCTTGCCTTCCCACATTTCGCCAACCACCAAGCTTACGCAACGACTCTCCGGGATCCCCTTTTCATTCCGAAAGAGCTGTGCCGCCACCGCATCTATGGCTAGCCTCCCGAGAGTCGTGAGGGGAAGGTGGATCCCGGAATACTCAAGAGTATCCGCCATAACCGCAGGCGTGACAAGACCCACATCCCTCGGAACTTGAACCCCGATGGACCCCAGCCATCGCCTCACGTCGTCGTAAACCGTAACGATCACCTCTGGCTTGTATTCGCTGTACCACTTCAAAAAAACATCGCGTTCCCAGCGGTCCGCAACCAAAACGGGGATCCGAGTCGCGGACTCGAGTTCGTCCCGAAAGAACTCAAAGGCCGAACGAAACTGGTAACGCACGCGATTATCAATAAATCCCGATATCGCCAATCCGATCCTAGTTACCTTGCTTCCACGCAAACGGGAAAAGATCAGTTCCATGTTACCAAGATGGTCGAACCCGACGTTGTGATAATTTGGATACGCGATCGAATCGCCGATCAAAACGGTCGAAAAGCATTCCCATTCCATACCAAGCCTCACCTTCGAGTCCCGGTGTGGACCGATCACGACCCCGTGTATGCCCCGGCTTTGCAATATCCCCTTCAATCGATCCCAAGACAGGTTGGCTTCTTCGTAGCAAAAAGGCTCCAACTTATAACCCAGTTCGTTCGCCCTCTCTCGCGCTCCTTCGTAGGCGCCCTTGTGCGTGAAGTCCTTCGCTAACATCTGTTTCAGCGGGCGATCTGACAAATAGGCCAAGGTCGCAACGTAGCCCGACTTGGACTCCGAACGGCGAACGTTCGATAAATGAACCGCTACCAAGGGATTCGCGACGTACCCCATCTCAGTAGCGATCCTCTGAATACGTTTCCGCGTCTCCTCAGCGCATTGAGAACTGCTCTTCAACGCATAGGCGACCGTCGACTTCGAAACGCCCGCCCGCTCCGCTATATCCCGAATCGTTACCCGCTTCCCCTGCATCGAAGGGCAGACTCTGCGGTATTTTTGGACGTGTCCAGAACAGAATTCCTATAAGCCACCGAGCCGCTCGGCTAATCTTTCGCTTCGAACTTCCCCAATTATCGTTAACGCATCAAATGAAACTACCGACCCCGCTCCTTCCCTTCTTCCTAATTGCAGTCACGCTGCCAGCCGCCTTTGCGACGGAATGGAGCGCCAAATGGATCTGGGGGGCAGATGTCGAAACTGAAAACAGCTGGGTCGCCTTTCGTAAAACATTCGACCTCGAAACGATACCTTCGAAAGCGAATGCCTCCATCGCCGTCGATACCAAGTTCTGGCTCTGGGTCAACGGCCAGCTTGTACGCTTCGAGGGAGGGCGCCCCGGAGCCCCTTCCATGGCTCGAGAATGGCAACGCGTTAAGCCTGTCGAGGAAATGCCCGCCTCTGAAAAACCACGCAACACCTGGTACCAAGAGGTCGACCTTGCCCCTTACCTTGTAGAGGGCGAAAACCTAGTCGCCATCCTCGTCTGGCATTGGGGACGAGAAACTCACAAAGGCTACCACATCGATTCCGGCAAAGGCGGACTGTTCTTTCAGCTCGACCTCGCCGGCCAAACCGTAATCTCCGACCGCTCTTGGAAAGCGCTTCAACACCCGGCATACGACCCTCAGGCCGGCGAACGCGACCGCAACGTAATCGGATTCGACATCGGTTTCGATGCAAACAAGAGCCTCGGAGACTGGACCGAAAACGCATGGTACAATAACAAATACAACGCCGAGCAATGGCCGGTCGCAGCAGAAAAAGGAACCGCCCCAGGCGCCCCTTGGCACGAGCTGGTTCGCGACGACATTCCTCCGCTCCAAGACCACGGCCTGATGCGATACGTCAACCATGGCGATCTCCAGCTCCCCCTCGTCAGCGACGGTTTAGACATCCGCGTCAAACTTCCCTTCAATAAACAGGTAACTCCTTACTTCGAAATAGAGTCCGACCGCGCGGATGAAACAATTACGATCACCACCGACAACCGACTCAATCGTATCGATGCGTTCTATACAACCCGTCCTGGAAAACAGTCTTTCGAAAGCTATTCTTGGATGAGCGGGCATGACGTGATTTATAGAATCCCTGCTGGCATTACCGTTCACGACCTCAAGTACCGCTGGCTCAGCGTCGGCGAAATCGAAGGCTCGCTCAGCACTTCCGACTCCGATCTGCAACGGCTCTGGGACATGGGTGCCAACACCCTCATGGTCTGCGCCCGCGACAACTTTATGGACTGCCCCGACCGAGAGCGGGCTCTGTGGATCGGCGATGTCGCCGACCAAACCAGCTACCTCTTCTATGTCATGGGCCACGACGGCCGCGCCCTTCTCCGGCGGGCTATCCGCTCCACCTTCCTCTTCAGTGAGGACGGCACTTTCGGCGCTCTTGGACCGCTCCGCCTTCGCGAGCTACCCGGCCAAAGCATGCAGTTCGTCTTCCAATGCGTGTGGGAATACTATCTGAATACCGGTGACCGCGAAACTCTTGAATTTTCGCTGCCCTATATCCACGCCTATCTAGAAAAATGGGAGATGGGCGACAACGGCCTCCCCAAATACCTACCAGGAACCAGCCCCGACCGCTGGGACTGGATCGACTGGGGAGAAAAGGATACCTGGGACAAGCCAGTCATTCAAGTTGCCCTCTACTTCGCCGCCCTTCAAGCCACCCAGAGGATGGCCGAAGAGCTGGGCGACACCGAAATCGCCGATTGGTGCGCCACCCGCGGCCTAAGCATCAAGGCTGCCTTCGACCAGACGTATTGGACAGGCAACTACTACAGCAGCGACCCTGAAACCCTACAGGACGACCGGGCCAACGCGCTCGCCATCCTTACTGGACTCGCGGAACCGGAACGATTCGAGCCCGTCGTCAAGAACGTCCTCATTCCAAATCACTACTGCAGTCCCCACTACGAATGGATGGTCAACCTCGCTATGTTCGACGCCGGATATCCCGAAGCCGCAGTCGAACGCATGGCCACCCGCTACCGCGGCCAAATCGACCGCAAGTGGCTCACTACACTCTACGAGAAGTTCCCCAACGGCGGCAGCTACAATCACGCCTGGAACGCCCCCAACGCTATCATCGCCCGCCGCATCGCCGGCATCGAACCCACCGTCCCCGGATGGAAGGAATTCTCCATCACCCCCACGCTCCTCGACATCAGGCAACTCCACCAAAAAGTTCCCAGCGTCGCCGGCAACATCGAATTCGGTTGGGAGAGAGTCGATAGGAAAACCGTATTCACAATAACGATACCTGAAGGAACCCAAGCCCACTTCAAGCTCCCCAAGTCGGCTGCACCCCACAACTCCATCACCGTCAATGGCACCCAAGTCCAACAAAACGCAGAACTCCCCGGCCTAAAATTCATCAACGAAACCCAGGACCGCATCACCTACACTTTACAGCCAGGCAACTGGATTTTCTCAACGCAATAATCACCCTGTGTGAATTGCCCACAAAGAGCACGAATCAACACGAAGAAAGATAGTAGGCCTCCCAGCTTTCTTAATAATACTTGGTGCTGCTTCGTGTCCTTCGTGGGCAAAAAAACAAAAGCATGAAAACCTTCACGCTACTACTCTTAGCTTTAAACCTAACGCTCTTCAGCTTCGCCCAAGAAGCCCAATGGATCTGGGGCGACGAAGACGGCCCCGACAACACCTGGCGCTGCTTCCGCAAGGAATTCGATCTCGCCTCCATCCCCACTTCCGCCGTCGCCAAAGTCGCCGCCGACTCTAAGTTCTGGCTCTGGATCAACGGCGAACAAGTCATCTTCGAAGGTAGCGCTAAACGCGGCCCCCATCCCAACGGAACGTACTACGACGAAGTCGACATCCGCCCCTTCCTCGTCGAAGGACAAAACTCCATTGCCGCCCTCGTCTGGTATTGGGGACGCTCCGGATTCTCCCATGTAGACAGCGGCAAAGGCGGATTTTTCTTCTCTGCCCAGCTCGACGATAACTCTCTCGCAAGCGACACCTCCTGGCGCACCCTCGTCCACCCAGCGTATTCGCGCGAAAAGACAGCGGACCCGCAGCCAAACTACCGCCTCTCCGAGCACAACATAAACTATTTCGCCGCCGATAACCTAATCGAAGGCTGGAACGAAAAAAACTACCCGCGCTCCAACGCTTGGAAACCCGCCGTCGCAAAAGGCCCAGCCGGGGCTCAACCATGGGGCGAACTGCGCAAGAACCCCCTCCCGCTCTGGATGCTCACGGACCTGCGCCCCTACGAGAACGATTCCGAACTTCCCCAAACCGGAAACCGCGAAACCATTGTCGCCAAACTCCCCTACAACGCCCAAATCATCCCCTACCTCAAAGTCAAAGCCGCCGCCGGCAAGACCATCGACATTCGTACCGACGCCTACCAAGACGGCGGGATTCAAGAGAAGCGCCCCCAATGGGCCACACGCAGCGTCTATACCACTACCGATGGTATCCAAGAGTTCGAAGCCATCGCCTGGCTTAGCGGCCACGAGGTTCACTACAACATCCCCGAAGGCGTCGAAATCCTCGAACTCAAGTACCGGGAAACCGGATACGCCACCGAGTTCACCGGCAGCTTCCACTCCGACGACCCCTTCTACAACAAGCTCTGGACCATGGCTCGTCGCACCCTCTACATCAACATGCGCGACACCTTCTTCGACTGCCCGACCCGCGAGCGGGCGCAGTGGTGGGGCGATGTCGTCAATCAGCTCGGCGAAGTATTCTACACCTTCGACCTCCAGTCTCACCGCCTCGTCAAAAAAGCGATCTACAACCTAGCCGAATTCCAAAAGCCAAATGGCCAGCTCTACTCTCCAGTCCCCGGGAAAAATCGATCAGAGCTACCCCTCCAGATGCTCAACAGCGTCGGCTGGTATGGCTTCTGGACTTACTATCTAAATACCGGCGACGTCCAAACTATCCGCGACGCCTATCCCTCCGTCAAAAGATACTTGAGCCTCTGGGAGCTCGGCGAAGACGGTCTCGTTGTCCAACGCTCCGAAGGCATGTGGTTCTGGGTAGACTGGGGCGAAAACTCCGACTTCGGGGTCCTGCAGAACTGCTGGTACTATCTCGCCCAAAAAGCAGCCGTAGAAATGGCGAAGCTCTCCGGTAACGAAACCGACGTCGCCGGCTACCGCCGCAACATGCAAAGCATCGAGGACAACTTCGATGCTCTTTGGAACGGCACCGCCTACAACAGCGGTAACTTCAAGAAGCCGCAAGACGCCCCCGACGACCGAGCCAACGCCATGGCAGTGCTCTCCGGTCTCGCCTCGCCGGACAAATATCCCGCCATCAAAAAAGTGCTCGAGGAACAAGAATTCGCCAGTCCCTACATGGAAAAATACGTGCTCGAAGCCCTCTGCGTAATGGGCGAAGAAGAAGCCTCCCTCCAGCGTATGAGGAAACGCTATACAGTCATGGTCGACGCCCCCTACACCACCCTGTGGGAATTCTGGAAAACCGGAGGCATGGGCACCTACAACCACGGCTGGAACGCCCCCAATACAATCCTCTCCCAATACATCGCCGGCGTCGCCGTCGTGGATCCCGCCTGGGAAACCTACCACGTCAAACCCCAGCTCGGACCGCTAAACTCCCTACAAGTGCGCGTCCCCTCCGTCAAAGGCGACATCGACGTCGACATCAACAAGTCGGACAAGACCTTCAGTATCCACCTCCTCTCTCCTGAAGGAACCACCGCCATCGTCGGCATCCCAAAGAAGCACTTCGAGATCAAAGAAATCCACGCCAACAACAAGCGAGTCTGGAAGGACAAACCTGTCGGCAAACTCAAAGGACTTACACCCATTGGCGAAGACGAAAACTACATTCTCTTCGAAGCCGCCTTCGGCGAGTGGACCTTACGAGCAACCGCCAAGTGACATAAAACTAACGAACAACCACCAAAACCACCTTCGTGCCCCTTAGTGTCCTTCGTGGGCAAATCAAGATCATGCATCACCTAACCAAAAAAGTCCTAGCAGCCTTCACCCTCACTGCCCTCGCCACCGTCTCGGCCGCTAACGACCGACCGAACATCGTCATGATCCTCTCGGACGACCAGGCTTGGACCGACTACGGCTTCATGGGCCACGAGCACATTCGCACCCCTAACCTAGACAAGCTCGCGGAAAGCGGCGTCCTCTATCCACGGGCCTACGTCCCCACCCCTCTCTGCCGTCCCTCTTTGATGACCCTCGCCACGGGCCACTACGCTCGCGACCACAAGATCACCGGCAACGACCCCTCACCCAGACTCGCGCCCAAACAAGATCCCAAGCACGTCGAGCTCTCCATCGAGCTCTTCGATAATATCGACCGATTGGATACGCTGCCCAAACTCCTGGGCGAAGCCGGATACCTCAGCCACCAAAGTGGCAAATGGTGGGAAGGCCACTACAGCCGCGGCGGATTCACCCACGGCATGACTCAAGGCAGCCCCGGTCGAGGAGCGCGCCACGGCGACGCCGGCCTTAAAATCGGACGCCAAGGCATGGACCCCATCTTCGACTTCATCGCCCACGCCCAAGAAGAAGAAAAACCATTCTACATTTGGTACGCTCCCTTCCTGCCGCATACGCCGCACACTCCTCCCGAGCGGATCCTCGCGCGCTATAGCGCTCTCGACCTCGACCCTGACCTCGCTAAGTACTACGCCATGTGCGAGTGGTTCGACGAAACCTGCGGACAACTCATCGACCACCTCGAAGAAAAAGGTCTCCGCGAAAGCACGCTTATCTATTACGTTTGCGACAACGGCTGGGTTCAGACTCCCTCCACCGTCAAAGGCAAAGACGGCTGGCGACATGGTTTCCTCCCCAAATCCAAACAAAGCGTCAACGAAGGCGGAGCCCGTTCCCCCATCATCCTCTCCTGGCCAGGCGTCATCGAGCCCGACATAAAAGGCGACCTCGTCAGCAGTATTGACCTTTTCCCTACAGTCCTCAGCGCCGCCGACGTCGAAATCCCCGACGGACTGCCCGGCATAGACCTCATGCCCAACGCCCGCGATGGCGATCGTATAGACCGTGACACAATCTTCGGTGACTCCTACGCCCACGACATCGCCGACCTCGACAACCCTGAAGCCTCGCTCATGTACCTCTGGTGCATCCGCGACCATTGGAAGCTCATCCTCAGCTACGACGGCGAAGTCAACCGCTACCGCGACGTCCATCCTCGAGAGTTCCCCATCCAGCTTTACGACATCGTCGCCGACCCTCACGAAGAAAACAACCTAGCGGAAAAGTATCCCAACATCGTTGCCGATCTCAAAGACGCCATCGAAAACTGGTACCCCCTCACTGAACGCAAACTCGTATCCAAAAACTAAAGATTTTTTCCAAACCACCCGCTACCTTGGAGAACAGGGAGCAACGGAGTAATTAACAATACTCCCCTCGTCGTCGCCAGCCTCCTCGGCCCCGCCCGCCTCGTGAAAAAATAGAAGTAAAAAGCCAAAACCTAGCATGTCCAAAAGATTTGAGCCCGTTTCCCAGCTCGATATAGCTAAAGCATTGGGCATAAGCCAATCCACGGTTTCTCTCGCCTTGCGAGGTAACGATGAGGTTTCAGAAAAGACGCGTCGACAGGTTGCTTTAAAAGCAAAGGAATTGGGCTACGTGCATAACCCAAAAATGGGAGCCCTTACCAGCTACCGCCAAACGAGCTCAATAAAGCGAGTCGTACCAAGGCTCGCTTGGGTCACCAATTTCCCGACAGAGAAAGGCTGGAGAAAATCACACAACCTCAAGTACTACAATGGGGCAAGGCGAAGGGCAGCAGAGCTGGGGTTTGAGTTGGTCGAATATTGGTTAAGCGATGTACGAGTATCTAAAGAAAAACTACAAAAAGAACTGACCAATCTAGAAATAAGCGGGCTACTATTCGCGCCTCAGGCAACACTCGAAGCCAAAATCGACTTGGATCTTACCGCCTTCTCATCCGTTTCTATCGGGGGCTCGCTGAAGTCTCCGATTCTGCATTCCGTTGATAGCCATGCTGTAGGCAACGTTCAGCAAGCCGTCCTAAATTTACGCCTTCGTGGTTACAAAAGAGTTGGGCTAGCGGCATGCGATAGCATAGATACGAGAGTGGATGGCGCCTACTCTGGGGGATTCTTGAGTGTCGACGATGGCGGAGCCATTCCCCCATTCATGATCGAACCCTTTGATCATAACTCATTCGGGCATTGGTTCAGACGTTGGCAACCCGATGCGATTGTCGCCTGGGGCGACTACTTAACCAGGATTGAGAGTTGGCTGGTGGGACATGGCATCGAGGTGGGAAGAGAGATCGCCTTAGCGGGACTGGACCTGGAGGACGAAAAGGGTAAGTACGCTGGAATTTACCAGCAATCCGAACTGATCGGAGAAGTCGCGGTCGAGACCCTTGTCACCTATTTCAACCAATTTGCCTACGGGGTTCCCGAATATGCTTACCAGACTTTGATAGATGGACGCTGGGTTGATGGGCGGAGCGCTCCAGGAAAGTGAATCACACACGCAGACCGGCTCATCAGGTTCCTCCACAAGAATGATGGAGCACGCTTTAATCACTTTTTTTTAATCACCCCTATCCAGCAATTTCCACTGCGTTTTCGGATGAACCAAAAAAGTCCCCATCTCACTAGGAGACGGGGACTAGGTCATTTGGAGGTAACGAAGATTCTAGATTAGAAGCTGAAGCTATTGCTCAGGCGGAATGTAGTCGGGCGGTTGAGACCGAAGACTGGGCTGCCGTCCGCGTTGACGCGGATGATGCGCAGGTCGTCACCTTGCTTGAAAACATTGTCCACATTCAACTGGACGCGCCAGTCGATCTTGTCGCCGCTGAGCTTGCTCTTGTAGTTGAGCATCAGTCCACCCGTTACGTGCGAGTCGCCTTCATACGGGTTGTTCACGTCGCGACGGACTGGCTGGAACTCTGCACCATCGATCTGTCCGTCCCCATTCGTGTCTGGATTCGGGAAGTTGAATGGCAGTTCGTCCAGTCCAACGGGAATCGAGGTGTAGCCCAAGGCCTTGCCGCTTTCCCAACGGAGATTGGTGCCAAAGGAGAAGCCCTTCATGAAACCGTCGCGGAAACTGTAGTTCGCCGTGATACGAGCGTTGTACTCGGAGATACCGTGGCTGGCTACACCTTGCACAGCGATCGCCTCGAGGATGTCGTCACCTACGGTGTTATAGAATCGAGCGGCGAGTAGGCTGTCGTCCGAAGCCCGGCCTCCAAGGTTGTCGACCAGGAAGCTGTTGGCAGGCAACGGGCCATCCGCATCCGGTGCGGTATCCCAAACAGGCAGGTCACCGTTATCGGCAGCGATCGACCCTGGTCGAGCGAAGTACTGAGTCGCATCGTTGTGGCCATTGGTGTGGTAGCCTGCCTCGATGAACTGATTCCAGTACTCGCCGCGCAGCGCCACGTACTCGAGGGTTTGGGAGTGCACGTTCGAGATCGCATTCTCGAGGCGTGAAACGCTTCCTCGGAGTCGCAGGTTCTTCGTTGGGTTCCAAGTGCCGCTTAACTCCCATCCTTTGGATACAGAATCGAAGGTGGTGTTCGAATCCTCGGGTCGCTGCCACCTTTGAGCTTCGTCGTCGTAGGTCCACTGAGGAACCCCGGCGCCATTGACGATCTGCTCGCCGGTCTCCTCGTCGATATCTGGAATGCGAGTGAAACCGCGCTCAACAATGAGATTGCCGCTTGCGTCGATGCCGGCCACACGCTCCCAGTCCTCGATGGTGTACGGAGTGTCTTCGCCGTTTTCGATGAAGCGCTGGTCGAGAGCCTTAAGGGCGGAGTGCACAGCCGATTCGAAGCTGACCATGCGCGACCAGACGAGGCCGTTGCCTTGTCGAGCGTTGACCTGCGCCGACTCGAATACGTTGAACTTCAGGTCGAGCTTGTTCTCAAACAGGCTCATACCGAAACCATACTCGGTCGTTTCACCCCCTTGGGAAGGAATGCGTCGACCGAAGCCGTCGAAGTTAACGGTAGACAGGTCGAAGTTCTCCGACTCGTTATAAAAGAAGCGCAACCAAGGCGTAGCGTGGAAAACGATACTACCGGTCATGAGTTCCTCTTTTTGGACGTCTTCGGTCGAAACGTTTACAGACGTATCCCAGTCGGAGCGCTCGTCCCCATCGCTGACGCGGTCCCAGGCGGGCGTAGGGTCAGGGTACCGATCGTAAATCACAGTTTCGACTTCGTCGGAGCGCCAGCCCAGCGTCGTTACGATTCGATTGTTCCAAAGGTAACTCTGCAAGGAAGTGCCATATCCTTTCTGGTCCAGACCGTTAAAGGCAAGCGTGCCGCCAATGATACCGGGACCAATCTCAAGCCCCTCTTCGCTTACCGCCCATCGACCTCGGTCGTCATTGCCGGTCGTGTCGTAGTAGTAGTGACCAATGCGATTGTTAAGGTGCGGACGGGTGCTGTCTGGAGCTCCCGTGAAGTTTAACGTCGTATCACCGACCTGTACTGGATCGCCTACATAGAAGATCGGCCAGAACCACCGGTTCGCTGAATGCTGGTCGTTCGGACCGGTTCTCGCAAGGTCCTCGTTGTAGGTGGCTACATCACTCGCACGGTATTTCAGCGCGTCATCCCTTGAAACGGAACCAAACACGGTCATGCGGTGCAAGCCGAGGAAGCCAAGCCTATCAGAGCGGTCCCTAAAATCTAGGTCGTAGTTCGCTTGGAATAGCGCTGCTTCCGACTGGAAGTCCTCGTAGCCACTGATGTGACGTCCATGGAAGAACGGGCGAAGGAAGTTCGGGTTCTGCTCGCGATTGGCAACCTGCTCAAGGAAAAGCGCGTTGTTGGCAGCGATCTCTTCAAGCTCACCCTCCCCTGGGAGACGTGTCTTGTTGCCTACTCTACGAATCGTTAGCGAACCACCATTGTTGATGTGATCAATAATCGCCTGCGCTTGTGCAACGGCTTCATCAAGCGTCGGATCGATGCTGGCGCCTCCTGGGAATGCAATCACGTCACCTTCTGGACTGAGAAGGTTAGCTACCTGAGGAGCTCCGAAGAAGAGGCCAGGGTCCTGAATCGCGCCTGGGAGGTAACGGTTAACGTCGATCGAGATCGCTTGCGATTGGGCGAGCGGACCGAAGTTTTGGTTACGTTCGTAGTCCTCTTTCAGATACGAAAACGAAAGGTACAGATCCTCGTTTACTTTTTGTTCCCAATTGAAGCCGAACTTCTGACTCTTAACTTCCTGGAAGTTTCCGGGCAAGGTGCTAAGCTCTTGATCGTAAATCGGGAAGATGCTCTCGTCGAGTACCTGCGGGTCAGCGAAAGCGTTACCGTCGCGGTTGTCGAATGGATGGGAACTGCGGGCGAAACGAAGACGAGCACGTGGGTACGCGTTACGTCCGTTTCCGTTTTGCGGCTGTCCTCCGTTGGTCCGAATAGTACCGTAGATGGATGTCAGGCCTTCGCCACCAGGGCTGTAGGGGATCGACCAGTCTCCACCGGAGTAAGTTGCATCCCCAGAGTAGTAGCCGGTGAATGCGCGGTCGCGACCATCCATGTGACGAACATATCGACCTTCGAATTGCAGAGGGTTGCCGTCGGCGTCCGTTCTGATACGCTCATCGAAGACGTAGTCTCCCGTCGCTGTTGGTTGACCGTTTGAAGTTCCGGGCCAGGAAGCGTCCCAGATGAAATTGCGCTCGCGGAACTCCTCGAGGCTCATGTCACCATAACGATCCGGATCTTCCGCCTGTAGCTCAGCGAGGCGGGTACCTGCGTTGTTCCAAGCGTTGAGCCAATCGCTGACATTGTCCTGTGGCAAACGGTAGTTAGGACGGCGACCGAAGGCGGAACTGCGCTCGACGTATGCGTCGAACGTTGTTTTCTCGAAAGGCTTGTATCTAAATGTCAGATACGCCTTGCGATCAAGATTCTCTGCAGTTTTCGCCATGTAGCGTGTGTCTGAAACGACACCCGCGAAACGGACCGCCAGCTTATCCTCTATCAAAACACGGCTGAAGTCGACCTGCACACGGCGAGAACCGAAATTGTCGAGACGGAAGTTGATATTATTGATATCGCGACGGAGCTGAGCCTTTTTGGTCGTATAGTTCACCACGCCAGCGGGGCGGCCGAGTCCGAAGAGAAGCGAATTCGGACCTCTCAGAAACTCCGTACGCTGCATATTGTAGCGGTCAAGCGGACCGCGAACCTTCAGGTAGTTGGCCGACTGAGTCGCACGCCCTAGACCACGGATTCGAACTGAACTCTCTCTGGAATTAGGGTCAGAGAAGTCACCTCCGATGTATCCGCCGCCACCAGGGTTAGCGATGCTCTGCGTATCGTTTGTTAAGTCGGTATCGACACCGGCCAACATCGAAAGAGCTCCGTCGAGATCGGTGGCTCCCAAGTCGTCTAGGAAGGCGTCGGTCAAAACTTCGACCGATGCGGCCACGTCCTTTAGCTGCGTATTGAGACGGCTTCCAGCTGTGGTAGACTGCGCGCGATAACCATCATCGCCTTCGTTCGTCACCGTAAACGGAGACAGCTCGAAGATATCCTCTTCATCGCTGTCTTCGGTTTGGGCAACAATGTGCGCCCAAGGGGTCGCGGCTGCTAACGAAAGCGCTAGCCAACCACTTTTAGGGATCTGTTTCATATTATATAGTTATATAGTTTGCGTTTCTTTTGTATTCACACTCTTCAGCGCACGCTCAAATACCTTGAAACCAGTGAACGTGTATACGTAGTTCAACTACAGAAACATACGACCATTCGGGGCATGGGGTCTTAAGGGCGGGGAGAGCTTACGAAGTTAATAAGGTTTTTGACATCCTCATACGCAATTTATTTTGGGTCATTTAAATTCGATGCGTATTAGTTTTAATAATCGATACGTATTATATTAATTCACAATTTGACTCTAAATCCCTACCTTCGCTTTGAATAAGTTATTCCCATTTTAAAAATAACGGCTCTGCCAACGCGGCTTTAGACGCTCATATTCACAGAATTACATCCTACTCTCACAATGCCCGGTAGCGTAAAACCAGTTCGTCAAATCGATATCGCGATGGCCTTGGGCATTAGCCAGACCACGGTGTCACTCGTCATGAGGGGGGACGCGCGCATACCGAAGAAAACTCGTGAAAAGGTCCTTTCTAAGGCTCGGCAACTAAGCCTCCAAAGCTCATCCTCTCCTCCATGCGGAAGTCCTTCAAACAAACCACGCCAAAACTTCGCCTCAACCAGCAAGCCAAGTCGTATAGGACAAGCTCAGATAGCCCGAGAACTCGGACTTAGCCAGTCGACCGTTTCGGAAGCTCTGAGGGGCAGGAAAAACGTTTCCGTTCACACTCGGGCAGCGGTACTCGCCAAAGCTGAAGAACTTGGCTACGTTCCGGACCCCAACTTAGTTGCCCTGTCAAACCGAAGATCAAGCAAACGTAAAAAGAAGTTCCTAGGAACGCTGGCATGGGTAACCAACCACGACTCATCCGACGAATGGAGGAAAGGTGAGACGACTCGCAGACAATACAACGGCGTAGCAGCACGATCAGCGAAATACGGATACAAGTTGGAAGAATTCTGGTTAGCTGACCCTAATTTGACGAACCAAGAAGCCCGCGAGATACTGCTAGCCCGAGGAATACGCGGCTTGATTCTCGCACCTCAGCCAACTTACGGGGCACGACTTGATTTCGATTTTTCCGATTTCTCTGCCGTCACCTTTGGTACTACCTTGGAACACCCTCTCCTTCACCGGGTAGGTAACCACCTGCAATCGTCAACCCGTATGGCATACCAAAAGCTCAAGGAGCTTGGATACAAAACGGTTAGTCTTTGTGTCAGTGAGGACGTCGATAGACGTACCAATAATTGCGTGAGCGCTGGATACCTAAGTATGAAAAAGCAGGTTAGTGAATCTGAATTCATACCGCAATTTATATACCGAGACCTCGACAAGCGAAGCTTTCTTCGATGGTTCGAGATGCATCGCCCAGATGGCATTCTCACCATGAGCTGGGCGGCTGCAACCATAAGACAATGGCTCGAGTCTGAAGGTCTAAAGATCGGCGAAGATTTTGGAATAGCTGTTCTAAATTGGCATGACTCTAGAAGATTCATGGCAGGCATCGATCAAATGCCTACGCAATTGGGAGAGGCAGCAGTAGATGTCATACACAGATTGCTGAGAAATTCCGAGTACGGCATCCCCCCTTACCACAGTCGTACCCTCTTATCGGGAGTCTGGAGAGATGGCGACAGCGCCGCTCCAAGGATCACTTTTGAACCGTAAAAAACGTGCCACCTCTCGTGCCTAGAGCCTCGTAGAACGCATCCCGAGGCTCTAGCCTTGGGCCCAGGTCCCTTTCCCTTTTCGGCAGAGACTCCCGCCACGTCAAAGACGGAACCATAGCTTCTAAGGTCGTCCCAAACTAAGCTGCCGAAGAACGATTTGTTTTCACCAGAAGCTCCTCTGGACGTGTCCAAATCATAATGCCTTTGAGAGCTCTCTTCGCTCCCTAGACTCCTCTCGTTTGAACTATCCCGGGAAATATGTCCCTGTCCGTCCCGCAACGGGTTCAAGCTAGACCGCCCCCCTTTCAATGAAACCACTGATTCCATTTTTGACCCTAGCATTCACGTGCATTGCGCGCCTCGCCGCGACTCCGCAATCCCCCGTAGAGCTGAAACTTTCCGAGGGGTTTAAGAACCCTTTCGGCTTTTACGACGCCGCACCCAGCTTCTCTTGGCAACTCCCCGCTGACCCCCAAAGTACATCACAGACCGCCTTCGAAATCGTTGTCGCTAGCGACCTGAACCTTCTCTTTGCAAACGCGGATCGTTGGAACTCCGGAAAAGTAGCGAGCGATCAATCCCTCTACATCCCTTACCACGGTGCCAAACTTTCCTCTCGAGAGCGAGTGTATTGGTCCGTCCGATACTGGAACCAACACGACGAAGTCTCTCCCTGGGCGGAACCCGCAAGCTTCGAGCTCGGCCTTCTCACCAACGACGACTGGCAAGCCAAATGGATCGGCTTCCCAGGTCACGGCAAAAATGAGCGGACCCAATACGACACGCCCCTCTACCGTCCCGTCTATTTCCGCAAAGACTTCTCCGCCAAGGCCGACGTCGTCAACGCTCGTCTTTACATCACCGCCAAAGGCCTCTTCGAGGCCCACATCAACGGCCAACAAATCGGTCAAGACCGCATGGCTCCGGGCTGGACTCCCTACCACACCCGCGTCGAAACCCTCACCTACGACGTCACCAAAAATCTGGCGCAAGGCGAAAACGCCATCGGCCTCATCCTCGCCGAAGGCTGGTACGCCGGTCGATTCGGCCCTAAGCGCACCTGGGGCAACGAACCGCCTCCTGAAATCATCTGCCAACTGGAAATCGAGTACGCCGACGGCTCACAGCAAAAAGTCCTCACCGACAGCTCCTGGCTCGCCACCACCGACGGCCCGATCCGCACCTCCGGCATCTACGACGGCGAAACCTACGATGCAAATTACGAGATGCCGGGCTGGAACCGGCCTGGCTTCGCTGCCACCGATTGGATTCAATCCGTCGAATTTCCCATCGACTCCAAAATCCAACTACGCCCCAAGCGCCACTTCACCACCCGCGACAAGCTCGAACTCACTCCGATCTCCATCTCCCAACCCGCGCCCGACACTATCGTATTCGACATGGGACAAAACATCGTCGGTGTGCCCCGGATCTCGTTGCCCATGAAGAAGGGCCAAACCCTTCGTACTCGAGTCGGCGAAGCCCTCAACCGCGACGGCACCCTCTTCACCGGAAACCTCGGCACCGCCAAGTCGATAAATAACTACACCGCCGCCGAAAACGGCATCGCCGAATGGCAACCCCAGTTTACCTTCCACGGCTTCCGCTACATCGAGGTAACGGGTCACGACAGCTCGCAACCGCCAGAATTCAGTTGGGTCAAAGGCGTAGTGCAATACACCGACTTCGAGGACACCGGCCACTTCGAAACCTCCGACGTCAACATCAACCAACTGCAAAGCAACATCCTCTGGGGCCTTCGTGGCAACTTCCTCGATATCCCTACCGACTGCCCGCAGCGCGCCGAACGCCTCGGCTGGACCGGTGACGCTCAGGTCTTTGCCCCTACCGCCCTCTTCAATTCCGACCTGCACGCCTTCTGGAGCGCTTGGCTGCAAAGCATGCGAGAGGAGCAGTACGACGACGGCCAAATCCCCGTCGTCATCCCAAACGCCACCGGGAAGTTTACCGAAACAGGATGGTCTGATGCTTGTACTATCATACCTTGGGAAACGTATTGGAGAACCGGAGACAAAAAGGTTCTCGAAGAAAACTACGACATGATGCTGCGCTGGCTCGACTACAGCGCCACCCACGTCACCGACGGCATCAGCACCCAACGCACCGTGGGCGACTGGCTTCAGCCGTATTCTCAGCAAAAAGACGAGCGACGCGGCGACACCGACAACTCCCTCATCTCCACCGCCTACTACGCTCGCTCCATCGAACTCACCCAACGCACCGCCGAAGTCCTCGGAGACACGGGAAAAAGCAAGGAACTCAAAACCCTGCACACTTACGTCAAACAGGCGTTCCAAAAGCGATTCTTCGACTCCGACGGCCGCCACACCGGAGCTTTCGAGACCCAAACCAGCTACTTGCTCGCTCTCGGCTTCAATCTGCTCTCGCCCGATATCGCTAAAAAAGCCGCCAACCACCTCGTCCGCTCCTTAGAAAACGCCGACGGACACCTCCGTACCGGATTTTTGGGCACGCCGCTCCTCGCTCCGACCCTCGACAAAATCGGACGCCAGGACCTCGCATTCGATCTGCTCTTCAAGGAAACCTATCCCTCTTGGCTCTTTTCCGTAAGCCAAGGCGCCACTACTATCTGGGAGCGTTGGGACGGCTACACCCACTTGCACGGCGTCAATAAAAGCCAAGGCTCGCTCAACCACTACGCCTACGGCGCCATCGGCGAATGGATGTACGAACGCGTCGCCGGTATCTATCCCCTGGAGGCCGGATACAAAAAAATCCGCATCGCTCCCCTCGTCGACAGTCATCTCACGTATTCAAAAGGTGCATACCAATCTCCCTACGGCCTCATCGAATCCGAATGGAAACTCAAAGACAACACTCTCCAGCTCTGGCTCACCATCCCACCCAACACCACCGCAATCGTCACTCTGCCAGAGCCCTACACTCAAAATGTCCAAGTAAGCGGCAAACCGTATCAGCTGGAGGCAAATTCAAGCCTACAGCTCGAACCGGGGACGTATCACCTAACAGCCTCTGGACCAGCCAGTCCGTAGCGAATCCCGAGCGCTTCCCGCAGGCCAAACTCCCCCGCATCCAGAACGACGTCACCACCCAGACAGGCTCTGTACAGACAGCATCTGGAAACACAGTGGAAAACGGCAGCGCGAAGCTGGCTCAGCCTCGGCCCTGGGACGAAATCGCCTCTTAGATCACTGTCAAGCGATCGGGCCCGATGCGATCTGCCTTGATGCTCGAATGCGAACTGCAAGGAAGCGCGATTTTCTTTTGGTGAGTTGCCGCGCTTTCGAAGTCGTAGCGAGTAAGACCTTTCCCGAACAGGTCTAGATCCAACACGACCGCCACCGGACCAACGCGACTCAACCACCTATCCAGCAATCCCATTTATCAATCGTTATGGCACTTCCGGACAAAAACGAGTGGTTCGAGGAGGAAATAGAACCTCACGAATCCTCACTGAAGGCGTGGCTTCGCAACCAATTCGGGATCGAACATATCATCGACGATATCGTTCAAATCGCCTACATGCGCGTCCTGAGAGCCCAGGACAAGGGAACAATCTCCTCACCCAAAGCCTACCTCTTCAAGACCGCCCGCAATGTCGCCATTGACCAACTCAAGGACCTGAAGAAACGCCAAGCCGAACCGTTGGAAAACCATACCAATATCGTCTATTTGGAAAATTGGGACAACGCGAAGGACATACTCGAACACCGAAACGAGGTCGAACTACTCAAAGCTTCCATAGCGGCCCTCCCCCAGCGCTGCAGAGAAATATTTGTGATGCGAAGGTTGCACGGCCTAACAAGCGCTGAAATATCGCGTAAATTAGGAATCTCTACGCACACGGTTTCCTCTCAATTGACCATTGGTCTAAAAAAGTGCACTGAATTCATAGAGCGGGCAACAAACCGGCCTAAGCGGCTGCAGTGAAATGAGCAAAAAAGGTTATACTAAAATAGAAGACCAAGCAGCAGAATGGGCTTTAAAGATCGAAGACGGCTTAACCGTCTCGCAGGAAACCGAACTCGAAGCCTGGCTAAGGAAACATCCAGACGCTGAAAGCCAATTGGCAAGATTCCAGAAGTCATGGGAACGATTCGAAATCCTAGACCCTCAGCACTTCCCAATGGAAAGCTTGCATCCGGACGAAGCGCAAAGCGCTCCAAGCATCGGATTCTTCGCTAAGAAGTGGCGTTGGGCAATCGGAGCCGCAGCTGCTATCGCCATTTTTGGAATCGGTCTTTCGCTCCACGAAAGGAGCCACCAGGAAACAGCCTATTCCATGCATACCTACCGCTATACGGAAGGTGACTTCTACGAGCTCGAGGACAGGTCGACGCTGGATCTGAATGACGGAGCGGTAGTGGAAAGCAAATACTCGGAAGATCGTCGCGAATTTTGGATAAAGAGCGGAGAGGCATACTTTACGGTAGCAAAAGACCCGGACCGTCCCTTCGACGTCTATGCGGGTGAGACGCGCCTGCGGGCGCTGGGCACCCAATTCAATGTCAGGTTCTACGATTCAGCTGTAGAAGTGCTCGTTACCGAGGGAATCGTATCGCTCTCCCTCTCAAAACCGAATGAGCTAGATACAATCGAGCAAAAATCGGATACAGAACAAGCGCATAAAAAGTTAATTCGAAACCAAAAAGCAGTCGTCCATCAAAGCGCCGACCACCAAAGCGGTTACGTCGTTGAAGAAATAGAAGAAGAGGAAGTCTCGGAAATCCTGCTATGGAAACCAGTCACCTTGAAATTCGACTCTACCCCGCTCTCCGAGGTCGTCGCTCGCTTCAACCGCTATAACGACAATAAAATAGTAATCGCAGATGAACGCATCGAGGCGTTGCAAATAGTAGCGACTTTCCGCTCCAACAAGATAGAAGGCTTTATCAACTTGCTTCAGGCTACCTCAAACGTAGTAGCTGAATACAAGGGAAACCAGATAATCCTCACGAGTAAAAACCGGGAGAGCCGACACTAGGAAGCGCTAAATAGGGGAACAATAAACCGGCTCCTCTTTCGCTATGTCACCTTAAAGCGTGGCTCGAGTTCGAAGAAAACTCGATTCACCCCATTTTCAGTCCCTAACAGCCCCTCCGGAAAGGCGGACGCCGCAGATCGAGCATCACGCACTGCGGCTCGCTAGGCTGCCGCTCTTCTCCGCGAGCTGGAAAAAAACGGGCTGCGGTACCCTTGCCAATCAGTCCTGGGCGGCAGCGGTTGCGGCGTTTTATCATTTTTCTGTAGAATGCCTATCGACTCACCATCGATTTTGCCTACTCTTCGAGAATCCCTTTGCTCAATAAGAGACGAAACAGCGAGAACGTATCCCGTCGCCCAAAAGTCTAATTGCTGCTCTACCCCGCCTTCCAGAGAGCAAATTTTTTGATTTTTTCAAAAGTCCCCTTAGTGAGTTTAGGCTTTCTCAAAGTCTAGCTTGTGAACTCAAAACCTGACACGCCCCGCGCCCCATTTGTCAACCTCAGTAGAGGTCGTCTATTCCTACTCTGGATACTGATTGGGATGCTCGGTGTTGGAACGACGATACAAGCCACCCCTTTGGAAACAGAAAAGCAAAGCTACCGATTTTCAGTTCCCGAAGGTTCTGCAATTCGAACCCTGAAGAAAGCAGCCGAGCAATGCGAAATCGACATGCTGTACAGTCCGGACGTTGTCAAAGGCGTACGGACAGCCGCAGTGCAAGGTCGATTCACAATCGAGGAAGCTTTCGATAAGATGCTGAAAGGCACCACCTTAGAACTCTATCAAGATTCGAATTCACAGGCATATGCGATCATAGTTCAACAGGTTTTATCAAACACCGATCATAGTATTAACGATACTGCGATTGGAGAACCTAAAGCTAGAAAAAGTTCTATAATGCCCCCACTACCAACGAGATCAGATAAACAAGGATCCAAGAGGAAATCCTTTTTCCGCAATACAATTGCGGCCCTATCCGCCGCCGGCGTCTTCGCGACCGCGTCCGGCCAAGACGATGCGTCGAGCGATGGCGAAGATATCTTCGAGCTTTCTCCCTTTACAGTGGATGGCTCGAACACTGAAGGCTACCGAGCCTCTTCCACATTGGCCGGAACGCGTCTGAATACCAAGCTGAAAGACGTGGCCTCTTCGATCAGCGTCGTCACGAAAGACTTTCTAAACGACACAAGCGCGACCGACCTTAAGCAGCTGCTCGTCCACACCACCAGCACCGAAGTCGCCGGTCCGATGGGCAACTTCGCGGACGATGCGGGTCGAAACAACGAAAGAGAATTCACCGAACGTCCCATTGAGATCAACGCCACCACTCGCGTAAGGGGATTGGCCGGAGCCACAATTACGCGGGAGTACTTTGAAAGCCTAATCCCGATGGACAGCTACAACACGGATAGCGTTACTGTGAATCGAGGAGCGAACTCGATCCTATTCGGAGTGGGCAGTCCGGCAGGTATCATCAACACCGGATTAATTGCACCCATTTTCGCTGACCAGAACAAGGTGAGCCTTAGCTATGGCTCCTACGGTTCGGTCCGCAGCAGCGTCGATGTCTCGCGGCTGATCAACGACAAACTAGCGGTTCGCTTCGCCGCGCTGTATGAGGATAATAAATACCAGCAGAAGCCGGCCTTCGAGCGCGACAAGCGCCTCTTCGCCACCCTCGCCTATCGCCCCACCCAAGATCTCACCTTCAAGTTGAATGCGGAGAACGGAAGGATCGACGCGAACCAGCCTCGCCAATTCGCTCCGGTTGACAGTTTGACCATGTGGTGGGATCCTTTGGCCCACCCCGAGGGATTAGTGAAGCCCGAGCACGATGCGATTGCGACTCCAGCGCTCAGTCCGTACGGCGCCTATTTCGGCCCCTTGGGTCCGATCGTAGGCCCACCCGTCATCTGGTCGGTTGCAGGCTCCGGAGAGGTCGACTCCAGCGTCAACCCCAGCAATGCGGAAGCTTTCCTGATATTTAGGCATCCGAATTTCACGCCGAGCGATTCTAGCGATAGAGAACTCCGCGCCTTTGCAACGCTTCGGGGCACAGGTCAGAATCAACGCTACTACAACAACGGCCAAAACGAGGCGATTGCCAATCAGTTCGCGAATCGATCAGTTTCGGACGAATCTATTCTAGACTTCCGCAACAATCTGCTGGACGGGGACAACAAGGGGTCGAACATGGATTTCGAGTCCTTCAGCTTCACGGCCGAACAACTCTTCCTCGACAAGAAAGCCGGGATCGAAGTCGCCTTCGATTCGCAGTCGGTGGAGCTTTCGAGCCACTCCCTTTTCGGGGGAGCTCGCTCCTATAATCTACAGATCGACGTGAACACGGTCCTTCCGGACGGGAATCCCAATCCAAACTTCGGGCGCCCCATGATCTCCTGGAGCGGTGGAGACTGGGATGAGGCGACCACCGAAAGCGACACTTACCGGGCGACCGGATTTCTCAACCTGAATGCCACCGAGAAAATCGAAGGCTTCCTGGGCAAGGTTCTCGGCGACCACACGATTACCGGACTCTACGAACACCGGAAGGAGAAGAATGAATCGATGGGAGGCCTGCAGTACGCTTGGGGCGACGACTACGTCGAATTCAATCGCAAACCCGACGGCGCCCTCACCCTTGGCGGGATTGGCAATGTGGGAAATAGAACCTTCCGCTCCGCAGGCGGAATCGTTTACCTTGGAGATTCGTTGAAAGACGCCGCCAGCCCCTCGAATGCCAACTTGATCGAGCGCCTGCCTAAACTAAACGTCGGCAACTCCCGCAGCTTGCGAACGTACAGCTACAACGACGACGCCTGGGTAACGAGAGACTTCGGCATTATCCAAAATCCAATTACAAGCGCGGGCCTTAACCGCCTGGAACGTACCTCTAAAGCGATTATCTTTAACAGTCGTTTCCTCGAGGACCACTTGATCGCAACCTACGGTTGGAGAGACGACGAAGTTAAATCGTTCGCGCTGGACGGCGTGCCGCGCGGAAGCGATGGAGCGGTATTGCTGGACGATCCATCCTTCGTTGCAACCCCAAGCGGTGATCCCTACCAAGATACAACATTCTCCTGGGGAGTCGTCGCCCATATGCCCCGTTCCATTGTCGATAAGCTCGGTCCAATCAATCGGCTAAGCGTCCACTACACGGAAGCGGAAAACAGGGTTGCAAGCAATCGCGTGAGGCATGACTTCTTCGACAGAGCGCTCAGCGCGCCTCTCGGAGAGACGAAAGAGTACGGCGTCTCGGTCGCGCTATACGAAGACAAGCTTTCAATCCGGGCGAACGTATACGAAACCGTTCAGTCGCTCAGAAGCGATAGCTCCCTCAACGGGCTTACCGGTATCATCGGTCAGGAATCCCGCTTCATCAACCAAATCGAAGACGTGATTGCTGTGAATCCCGGAAATCGCGCTGATATCGAATTGCTGCGCGATTACCCTGACTTTCCTCAAGTCATCAAAGAGGCGTGGAACATCAAGAAGGATTCCAACGGATTGCTAGAATTCGACGCTCCGGACAACCTGTCGGTGACTAGCGACGGAGTCTCCAAAGGCTTCGAGCTCGAGATGGTTGGCAACCTGACATCCAATTGGACTATTTCCATGAACGCTGCCAAGCAAGAGGTCACTCGCGAAAACAGCGCGCCCGCCGTTGCTGAGTACCTCTACGGTGATATCAACCGGGCTGCAGTTTGGGAAGATAGCGCCTTCGGACGGTTTAACTTCAATCCAGCAAACAATGTAACGATTGGAGAGCAGATGGACACCTACACTTCCAGCTTGCAACTGGCGCAAATGCAGGACGGTTCCACATCCGTTGACCAGGTTCGCGAGTGGAGATTCAATGTCTTCACCAACTACAAGTTCGCCGATGACAGTTCGCTCAAAGGCTGGACCGTTGGCGGCGGAGCGCGTTGGCAGGACGAGGTCGCGATCGGATTCCCGCAGATCTTTGATACGCAGCTCGGCGAATACAGGCCGGACGTGACAAGCCCTTACTTCGGTCCGGATCAGCTAAAAGTCGACGCATTCGTCCGCTATAAACGTAAGCTCTTTGAAGATCGCGTCGACTGGACCATCCAGTTGAACATCAACAACGCCCTCGACGAAGACGACCTAGTTCCCGCGGTCGCAAACCCAGACGGCAGTTTCCCAGTCTTCAGCATCCCAGCGGAGCGCACCTTCACGCTCAGCTCCACCTTTGATTTCTAGAGCGAGTAGTTAAGCTCCTTTTCAAAATGCTTCTCGCCCGACACCTTTTCCGGTGTCGGGCTTTTTCATTGCAACGCGCAACCTGCCACCGGATCGAGAGGCGAATCCCCCTTTCCCACAAGCCACCCCACTCTCCTGCTTCGAGCTGCCAGAATAGAATTCCTTGGCCGCCCCGCAATCGATATGTATAGATTACGCGACTAGCAATTTCGTGGAAATCCGCTGCTGATCTGAAATACTCACACTTTTGCGAAGCCCAGTACCCTCCGGGCCCAACCACCCCTCACAAAATGAAACGACTACGTCCAGCTTGCTTGCTCCTGGTTTCCATGCCCTTCCTCTTCGCGTGCTCAAAGTCCACGCTCAGCGAAGAAGACTACCGGGCCCAAAGAGCGGCCTTAATCGAGGCCCACTCGGCTCAAGACCCAACCTTCGCCGCATTGCAAAGCGAAATGGAAAGCGAGGAGAGCTATAGCAGCGAGTACTGGCGCTGGCGCATCGACCAGTACCTGTACGGCCAATACACCGAGTTCCAGCCAATCTACGATGCCTTCGTCCGCGGCAAGTCCTTCACGCAAATCTACGACCTTCCCGCTGAGGATCTCGCCGCGACCCCAGAACCTGGAGCGGAGCTGACAGACCTCCCCGAAGGCTTCTTCACCGACAACCTTCCCGGCAACGTACACACTGGCAAAACCGTATTGGCAGACGGCAAAGTCTACATCACTTACCAGGGCCACCTGACCGACCCCTACGTCGCGAGCTACGATCTCGAAAACGATACCTGGGACGGTCCCTACAAGGCCGGCCATAGCACCCTTTCCAAGGACGGTCGCAAGGTCGACAGCCACGGGCGGCCAGCCATCGAACAGGACAGCGACGGTTATTTCCACATCGTATACGGCGGCCATGGCGGCGAGCGCGAAGACGGCCTCAATCCGCTTTCGATCGATACTCCACACGCGGGGGGAAGGATGATTCACGTGGTATCCGAAAAGCCATACGACATCAGCTCCTTCGTCGAAAAGGATGACATCACGCCTTTCGCCTCCTACACCGCGACCTGCAAGATGGGCAACGGCGATATCTATTTCTTTACCCGAGCCGGCACCCACAAGTCGCCTTGGGTCTACTACAAGATGAAAAGCGGTAGCCAAACCTTCGAGCCACCCGTGCTCATCACATGGCCCGTCCCCCAAGCGGACGATCCTATCCACGTGGATACATTCTATATCACCCCAAAGAAAGTTTCGGACACTGAAATCGTCGTCACCTACCTTTGGCACGAATGCAACTTCAAGGAGATCCATGACCGAACCCACTACAGCCGGATCAACACCTACTACATGAAGTTGGATACCAGCGACGACACCTTCTACAACGTCGAAGGCAAGAAGCTCCCCCTTCCGCTCACCAAAGCCACCGCTGACGAACTTACCCTCGCCTACAACTCCAGCGAAACGGGTGAAACCTGCTTCGGCACCCGCCCGCTCGTTCTCGAAGACGGGCGACCGGCCGCCGCCTACGAAGCCATGGGCGACGACTATCGCGAATGGCGAATGGTCGTCTACGAAAACGGAAAGTGGACGCACAGCCTACCCATACCAGGAACAAAGCGTAACAGCGTTACGGATACATCAGGGCGCAAGATCAAGAGCCTCCTGAAGCACGAAACGATCAAGGAAGGCGGAAGCTCGGCCACAGCAGCTGTTATCTACCGCAACGCCGCCGGCGAAACCGTATTCGCTACCGCACAAAAAAGCGCCGACTCTACCCCATCGGAAGAGGCTTGGACGGTTGATAGAGAATACCTCAGCCTCTCCAAAGCCAGCATGCAGATGCATGCCGTGCGAAACGAAGCAGGCGAGGCAGAAGCCCTTGTCCTTAACGTCAGAAAGGGCTCCGCTCAACGTCTCTACCTCTGGCACGACGGGGCTCTCCGGCCCCAAAACTAGCAACGCTTCTTCAACTCCGTCATGAGAAAATTCGCTCTCCTGCTCACCGTTCTCGCTAGCGCCCTTTCCCTAAAGGCTGCCGTGGCGGAACCCGTTCGTCCCAACGTGCTCTTCATTGCCATCGACGACCTGCGACCCGAGCTCGGATGCTACGGTGATCCGGTGGCTCAAACGCCGCACCTCGACAAGCTAGCTGGCGAGGGAGCCCTGTTCGAACGCGCCTACTGCCAGGTCGCGGTGTGCGGCGCCTCCCGGGCGAGCATGATGACCGGCATCTTGCCCACCAAAACGCGCTTCGTGGACTACCTGGCCACCGTCGATGGCGACGCTCCGGGCGCCGCCACCCTAGCCCAGGTATTCAAGGAAGCAGGCTACACCACCCTCGTTAACGGCAAGATCTTTCACAACAGTCGAGATACCGCGGAACGATCCTGGAGCGAAAAGCCCCGCGGCACCGGCCTCAACCATCGCACCAGCCACGACCCCCAAACGAACCAAACCACGACCCAGCAAGGCAACGGGCTGTTCTTCGAATGCGTCGCCGTACCGGACGACGCCTACACCGACGGCCGCGTCGCCGCCCGTACCATCGAGGACCTCCGACGTTTCAAGGATAGCGGGGAACCCTTTTTCATCGGTTGCGGATTCATCCGACCACACCTTCCCTTCTACGCTCCCAAGAAGTATTGGGATCTGTACGATGCGAACGCTATTCCTTTAGCCAGCTACCGGGATCGTCCTAGAAACGCACCCGACGCCCTGTCGGGATCCGGTGAATACAGAACGTATTTCCTAGGCGACTACGACGCACAATCCGAAGCCTTTCATCGAAAGATGAGGCACGGCTACCTCGCCTCAACCAGCTACGTGGACAAGCTGGTGGGCGACGTCTTAAACGAACTCGACGCCCTCGGCCTTGCCGACAATACCATTGTGGTCGTTTGGGGCGACCACGGCTTTCACCTCGGCGAATACAACTTCTGGGGCAAGCACAACACCATGCACCTGGCCACTCGCATACCGCTCATCGTCAAAGCCCCTGGAAAACTGCAGGGACTGCGCAGCGAGGCCCTTATCTCTAGCGTAGACATCTTCCCTACGCTTTGCGCTCTCGCTGGTATCGAGACGCCTGCGAGCGTCCAAGGAAAGAGCTTCGTCGCCTCCCTTAGCGACAAGGACGCGACCAGCAACGCTGTCGTGTACACCCGCTTCAAAAGCGCCGACGCCATCGTAACCCCACGCTTCAACTACACGCGCTACGAAAATGGAGAAGAAATGCTCTACGATCTCAAAATCGATCCCGGAGAAACGCTAAACCGCGTCAGCAACCCTGAATACAAAGCAACCCTAGCGAAGCTTCGCATTCTCCTGCAGGAACAAATCGAAATCGCGGAATCAGCCCCCTTTTAAGCCCTATGAAACCTACGGTTTTAAAATCGATCGGCATTGCCTTAACGATCGCGTTCACCTCGGACCTGCAGGCGCAGCCCAATATAGTCTTCTACCTGGCCGACGATCAAGATATCGGCGACTACGGATGCTACGGCAACGAACGAGTACAGACCCCCGCCGTCGACCGCCTCGCCAGAGAAGGCATGCGCTTCACCCACGCTTTTACCGGACAAGCCATCTGCGCCCCCAGCCGCTCCCAGCTCTACACCGGCAACTACCCGCTGAGAAACGGCGCCTTCCTAAACCATGTCCCGGTCAAGGACGACCAAGTCAGTATCGCCAGCTACCTAGGGAATCTGGGCTACGAGGTTATCCTTGCCGGGAAAAGCCATGTAGAACCGGACAGCGTTTTCACATGGACCGAAGAATGGCCGACCGTCGATAAGGACGGGGTCCCTCGAGAATACATACCGCTCGAAAAGATAGAATCCTATTTCAAAAGCGCCGATAAACCGTTCTGCATGTTTATCGCTTCCATGTATCCACATGGCCCCTACTTCGAGGTAGAGGGAGCATCCGCCGAATCCATAAAATTCTATCCGTACAACCAACGGTTCAGCGACAAACAATCCGAAATCGACAAGAAAGCGGGCTACTACCGCAGCATCGAAGAAGACAACGCGCAACTCGAGCGGGTACTCGAGCTTGTCGACACCCATTTGGACCCGAACACGCTTTTTATCTACAGCTCCGACCACGGCGTATCAGGCAAATATACAGTCTACGACCGCGGCCTGAACGTGCCTTTCGTAGCCCGTTGGCCCGGCGTTATCGCCCCCGGGTCGCTTACGGATCGTCTCGTGCACTACACCGACATCCTGCCTACCCTTGTCGAAATCGCCGGCGGAACCGTTCCCGCGGAGGTGAATGGCAAGAGTTTCTATCCGATCCTCAAGGGCAGCGCGGAGCCCCTGCACGAATACGTTTACGGCGTCAGCACCAACCAAAACATTCTTGCCGCCAAGGTTTTCCCCTCACGAATGATCCGCAGCCATCGCTACAAATACATTCGCAACCTCAACGCTCTCGAGGTCGTAGAGAAGAACCTCGGCGACAATCCGCGCGTAAACGCGTTCATACGGCTCGGCGCCCAAAGGTACCCAAATACTCCCTACGAGGAATTGTACGACCTCGAAAACGATCCCTACGAACAAATCAATCTCGCCGGCGACCCCAGATACGCCGAGCTCCAAGAAGAAATGGCGACCCAACTGCTCGCATGGATGAAAGCTCAAAACGACATCTTGTCCGGCGAGCCGGGAACCATGCCCCTCATCCATTCCCACTTCAAACTGGATAAGCCATCCAAGTGGAACAAAGTCCCGGCCCACCTAGAAAACACCCTCCAAGAATCAGACTACCTGAAGCTGCACTTCTGATCCTGAGCTAACCCCGCCGCCCCATCCCAACAAAATGAATACACTCAAGCGAGCTTGCCTCCTCTCCTCCCTAATCCTTTGCAGCGCATCCTTCGCTCACCCCGGAAACGATCATACTCACCCTGGAACGTTGCCGGAACTTCCGGTCATTACCGGAAACGGCCAGCATACCTACCAAACCGTCCCTCAATGGGGCGCGCTGCCCGACGGCCAGATACTTGGCCCCACCCACGGTAGCGTGGCCGTTTCAAAAGAGGGACGTATCTATGTGTCCACTGAAGGCGAACGCGGAATCTGCGTCTTTTCCGAGGATGGGAAATTCATCCGCTCCATTGCTCCCGATTGTTCCGGTACCCACTCCCTTACCCTTCGCGAAGAAAACGGGGTCGAATACCTCTACGGAGCTCACCGCCGGGGTGAACGTATTATCAAGCTCACCCTTGACGGAACCCTTGTCCTTCAAATCCTTCACACCGAAGAACAAGCCATTCCCGGAAAACTTCAGGGGCTGACCGCAGTTACCGTCGCACCCGACGGCCGCATCTTCGCCGCTGTCGGCTATGGCTCGAACATGATTCATATCTTCGACGCGAACGGAACTCTCGAAAAGAGCTTTGGATCCAAGGGCGACGGTATCGAAGAATTCCAGGCCTGCCATGGAATCGCTATCGACCCTCGCTTCGACGAACCCCGCCTCCTTGTGGCCGACCGTGAAAACCTCCGCCTCAAGCACTACGACTTGGACGGGAACTTCATCGGAATCCACTCTCAAGACCTCCGGCGTCCCTGCGCGGTCAGTTTCTATGGCGAATACTGCGCCGTGGCAGAACTCGCCGGGCGCGTTACCATCCTGAACAAAAACGGCACCCCTGTCGCCTTCCTTGGAGACAATCCAAGGAAAGAACAGTGGGCCAAGTTCAGGACGCCGCTCGAGGAAATCCCTGAAGGAGTCTTCACCGCTCCCCATGGCTTGAGTTACGACTCCCAGGGCAACCTCTATATACAGGACTGGAACCAAAGCGGAAAAATCACCAAGCTACGAAAGTTGTAACCGATCGAATTCGGTTTCTCACCCTTCTATAAAAGCGCCCGCAAAGCGTGGACGCCCCACCGGCGTACCCACTCGATACCTACACTTCCCTTAGCCGGCCCTTGATTACAATTCAGGCTACAGCGGGATACTATAAGTTTAATTCATACTTATCGATCCTTTTGACTCGGGAGGCTCGCCAAGCATCCCTTAGATGCTTCCCCAAGCCCCCTAATAAAGTGCCCGTTTTCCCGATCTGAACTTCGCCCCCTGGAACGAAGTGACTCCCCTTACCTGCTTCCGTATCTCACGAGGCTGCTAGCGATAGCTGTCTCTCAACCCCACCCCCCAAAAAAATGAAAAAGGTAATACCCACCATCACAGCTGCCGCTCTCCTAGGAGCCTCCACAGTCCAAGCAGTATCCTCCGGAACTGCCCACGTTGACGATATAGACGGTACCGTCCAATTCTTCAACAATAGTATACGCGAATTCTCGTACAGCTCGAATTCCGCCCCGCACCAGCAAAACGCACTGGTCGTCGCCGACGATAATATCTATGTTACGTTCTTCAATACGGACGGCTCCTTAATGATAGCCCGTCGCTCGGAAGATAATAACAACGACAACTGGACTCGTAGCGAATTCTCTTCTTCGCACGATTCTTCGGACCCCGATTCGCATCGTACCGCGAACATCGCGGTCTCTCCCAACGACAAACGGATCCACATCATGTGGGGGCACCATGCCGACAAGCTCCGCTACGTCGTCACCAAGGACCCCAACGCAACCTTGAAGCCCGACTCGCAGTTCAACGTCAGCCTTTTCGAATCCGAGCGACAATACTTAAAGTCCGGCCAAAACCTCAGCAAGGTTTGCTATCCTCGCATGTTCGTTGGAGCGAACGACAAGCTGCAAGTCGTCTGGCGGGACGACGGTGGTTCCGGAAACGCGAACAGCTATATTGCTACCTACAACGACGACAAGACCTGGACTTCGCGTCTCAAGATCATAAACGGCAAAACCGGAACCTATGCCGGAGACAGCAACCGCAACGCCTACTTCAACGACATCGGGTATCGAAATGGAACCACCCATGTAAGCTGGACCTGGAGGGAGAGCGCCCAGAAGGTCAACGGCTACGTTACCAACCACGACCTCCTCTACGCCTACAGCACCGACTCCGGGAACACGTGGCGAAACCGCCTCGGCAACCAGGTTGCCGGTACGGGCAGCTGGACCATGAACCTCAATACTTCCGACATTAAGTTCAAAACACTCGGCTACAGCGATCGCGTGGAAAACCAGTGCGGACAAGCGATCGACCGCACCGGACGCGTCCACATGCTGTGGCGTCACGACAACGCGAGCGGCAGCAAAACGCTTTTCCACTACTTCAAGTCGAACGGCAGCTCCACCGTCAACACCCGCGAACGCAGCGGACTAAGCTCCAGCATCCGCCCCAAGATCTACGCGGACCCCACAAACAACAGCAAGGACACCCTCTATATCGTTACCATCTCCGGCACTAAAATTAAGGTCTACGGAGCCAACAAAGGTACAGACTACTGGGGAACTTGGGAAACCCTCTACACGAGCGCAGACGATTACATAACGGCTACCGCCCAAATCGCCGACGACGGACGAAAGCTATTTATCATGGCGCAGAAACGCCCAGCCGACGTAGCGACAGCCACATCGAGCGGACTGGATCTGATCACCCTCCCCGTAACCCCCTAGCGGATACGCAACCAATTGCGTAATACAGAAGGCGTCCTCGAAAGGGACGCCTTTTTCTTTGCTGCGTTCCTATCGAAAAGGCCACGAAACAGAAGCGACGAGCCATGCGATCCCGCTCGTCGGCATGCCCTCCCTACAAGCCCATCCTGCGCGCCCAGGCCTTAGCGGCCCCTGGATCGAGCATTTCCCAGTTAACCAAGATCGCCCGTGCCGCTTCTTTCTGCATGCCCCGGTCCGGCATTGCTTCTACATACGAACGAGCGGCCTCTACATCCGAAACCGACCAGCGCTCGATGAGCTTGGGCAGCATTTCTAGCTGTAACTCAGGCTCGAGCGATTCCCACTTGGACAATGCCGCCGTGGGGTCTTCGTCCAGCTCCACGAGGAGCAAGGCTCGCTTCGCCTCCTCGTACCCAACGTCGCTCAAATAGCGCTCCAGCTCCTCTACGCCAACGTCGGGATTCTCCGACAGCGCGGCAGCAAGCGCCTGCACCAACAGGCCCTCGTCTACGCGCCCGGGGGCCAAGGTAAAAGCCAGATCCAAGGCCCCCACCGGATCGTCCCGCACCACCTCACGCAACAGGCTTCCAGCGAGCTCTCCTACCTCTTGAGCGCTGGCTGGATCCGCTAGGAACGTCAAGGCAGCGTCAGCATTTTCTTGATACATTCGGGCAAGCATCACCCCCGCAATACCGGGATCCGACCATGGGCTCAG
This sequence comes from Pelagicoccus sp. SDUM812005, assembly GCF_031127875.1. GTDB lineage: Bacteria > Verrucomicrobiota > Verrucomicrobiia > Opitutales > Opitutaceae > Pelagicoccus. The sequence continues at coordinate 121,209 of NZ_JARXIA010000021.1, forward strand.
CATCGCGTAGGAAGTCGCTGCCTGCAAGTCGCGCCTCGACCACTTGAGCAAGATCGCGTTATAAACACGGTCCCCTGACTCGAAGTCCACAAATGCCTCGAGCCTTCGCAAGGCTTGCTCAGGGTTCTCCCGAGCCCACTCAAAAAACACGGATTCCAAAGCAAGCGAGCGTTGCTGGTCATCGGGCAAAGAGAGAATGGCGTCGCGAAAGCCTTCCCAGTCGCTTACGGCACGCTCTTGAGTCGGCGAATAAGCAATCCACTCCGCTTCCCCTTCGCCCGCTGAAACAGGCGCCGCCTCAGCATGCTCAAGCGTCCCGGCACCTACACCGTCGGCAGCCACCGGCTCCGCCCCTGGTCCCGCTTGCTCCTTCGCGATCCAAAGGGCAGCCAGCAACAGCAGGACCGCCAGGGTAAACAGGCCAACTGAAGCTTTCGCAAGCATACCGACGCGTAGTGGAAAAAGCAGACAGCTGGCGCTTGGCTCAGTCTCCAGCCAGGTAGCGAGCCGCGGCCCGGCCGGAGTCGTAGGCCCCTTCGATCTTGGCAATTCCAAAGGAATCCCCAGCAAACGCGATCGGGAGCGAGGCGGAGGCCGCGGAGCTGTCGCCCGCCCCTTTGCCCTTCCGGTGGGCATAGCGCCATTTGTGCAAATAGCTTTCCTCGATTTCCAGCGGATAAAGCTCTTTAACGGCATCGATCATGAGTCGTTCGAGCTCCGGACGATCCTTCTCGTAATTCGCTTCCGCAAAGGCTGCCGTCGAGTGCACGATCAATCCAGCCTGAGAGCTCGTTCCTTTCTGTCGCGCATCCGTGATCGTATCCAATTTTTCATTAACGCCCTTTATGAACCCCGGAGCGGCAAGGCCGAGGTCCGCCTTCAAGCGCAGCAGAAGCGTCAAGCAGGGATCGTAGCTTACCGCCGCCAAACGTTGGAACAGTTCAGGCTCCAGCTTGACCTTCGAACGTTCCACGATCGCCAAGGCCTGCGGAGCTGGGCAGGTGAACAACACTTTCCTGGCTTTCCACTCATCCCCCTTGGCGCAGCGGAGCGCTACGCCGGCTTCGTCCACTCGGAGAGTCTCGACCAACTGCTGCCGGTGCACCTCGAGTCCGGAGGCCATTTCCTTGGCCAACGCGTTCATGCTGGGTAAACCCGCGTACAAGTGACGCTCCCCGTCGCGGAACCACAACCTAGCGAGCTTCGCTGCCTCCCAGCGCTCCAACTCCCCTCGAAAGGCATCGCCGACCACCGAGAAGAAGTGGGCCCCATTGTCGAAGCTCTCGCCGTCGAGACGACGCGTGGCAAGCCGACCGCCCACCCCTCGGGATTTCTCTAGCACCGCCACCTTCTGGCCACGCTCCTGGAGCAGTCTGGCAGCAGCTAAACCAGCAATGCCCGCCCCCACAATGATCGTATCAAATTCCATCGAACAACGCGTCGTAGTCATAGGTAAACGATCCAATAGCCTTTCCGCCCAAAGACAAGAAACGAAGGCCGATTGCGCCCTTACGAAACCTCAGGCAAATGTTGAACCCACGGATCCTGGGTCTTTCGCAACCAAGGCTTTAGCTCCGTCCGAACCAGTTCAGCCACCAAGTCCGGCCGGGCAGCCGCGATATCTTCCAACTCGTAGGGGTCTTCTTGCAGATCGTACAGGGCACGGCGCGGAGGACCGGTCTCGCCAACTTCCAATACGAGCTTGTATCGAGAAGTTCTGACACCCCGGGTTCCTCGCTCGGGTTGGTCAGAGGACATTCGTAGGTAGAGCTGGGAAGAAGGACGATCCCCGCCTTCCCCTCTAAAGATTCCTGCGTGGCTATTCCCCTGCACAGACTCCGGCACCTCATCGGCAAAGCCCATCAAGTCCAGCAAGGTGGGATATAGGTCTGGGGTGGAGAGCAACAAATTGTCGCTCCCGGGAGCGATCTTGCCCGGCCAACGAATCAAGAACGGCACCCGCATGGACTCTTCGAAGGGGTTGTTTTTAGAAACCTCCCCGTGAGTGCCCAGACAATCGCCGTGGTCGGAGGTGAAGACTACAATTGTATCGTCCTTCAAGCCGGCGTCATCGAGCGCCTTTAAGATTCGTCCGAACTGCTCGTCTACACCTGTGACACTGGCGAAGTAGTCGCGCGTATTGGCTTCAGCCTTGGGATGAGCGGGATCGACGTTTGGACGAACCAACAAGTCCTCGAGCGACTTGTCGGCATAGGGTTTGCGATAACGATCTGGATACAAATGGTAAGGTGGGTGCGGAGGGTTCATCGCCACTACGAGCGCAAACGGCTTTTCCGAGTCACGCTTTGTCCCGTCCTTATTGCCGATAAAGTCGATAGCTTTGTTCGCTTCGTGTTCTGGACTCCACTGATCGACGAAATGATACTCGTCGCGCCCGGCGTTCGTCTCCCAATACATGGGGCGATTGTGATCGTTGTAGGTGCCATATGAATACCAATAGTCGAATCCGTGCCTACGCTCGGGCGGACACCAGGTATTCCACTTGGGATTGGCATCGATAAACGGCTCGCGCGGAGCGTCGAGGTGCCACTTGCCGATGTAGCCCAAACTGTAACCCTGAGACTTGAGGACATCCGACCAACAAACCTCGTCCTGCTGCAACTCGACGTCGTACTGGGCTCGATCCGCGCGACAGTTCCCAGTCACCTTGTTGGCATGCGAGTACTTGCCGCTCATCAGCATGCCGCGGTAGGGACTGCACAGCGGATAGTTGGCCACGGTCTGAGGCAGGGAAAGACTCTCCCTTGCGAAGGCGTCCAGATGCGGCGTGACCACTGGATCCTCGTTCAAGAATCCAAGCGCCTGACCGCGCCACTGGTCCGGAAAAACGAATACCAGGTTGGGACGTTTGCCACTGCTCGCATTGGCCGACCCTAAAAGTGACGAAGGCAGAACCGAGGCAGCCATAGAAGCGCCAGCTGTTTTCTTAACGAAATCGCGTCTCGTGAGATGCTTCATAACAAATTAATCCTCTATCAGAAACGAGTACTGTCCCGATCCAAGCCTTAGTTTCACGCTCGGCCGCATCGCATCCGTCGAAACTTCCGCGTTTCGAATTCCGGATACATTCTCGAGATCGCTTCCTGACTCGGAGACCGCTTCCAACGAGCCCGTGGGCAGGTACGCGACCGCTTCCGAATTTACGGGTATCTCCAACACCCACTGCAGCCCCTCTTCCGTGCGCCTCCATTCGCTGCGAATCGTTCCGTAGGGAGATTCCTTGCTCACTCGAGCCCAATCCAGCTCGGCCATCAGGCGGGGACGAAATTCGATTGTTTGGTAGCCCGCCCCATCGAAGACCGGACGAATGCCGCCAATTCCCTCGTAGAAAAATGCGGCGAAGCCACCCTGCATCGGATGGTTCATGGAGTTGCGGTAGCGCGGTTCCTTATCCCAATTGAACTGGCGCTCCGGCCAGGTCGTAAATCCGTAATCCGCAAGATAGCCAGGCCCCGGAAAGGTCCGATCCAGCAGCATCTTGCCAGCGAGTGTCTCGTGCCCGAAGTCAGCGAGCACCGTATAGATATGACGCAAGCCATGAATACCGACCGCGTGGTGCCCCGCATGCAGGTCTTCGATATCGCGAACAAGACCGCGGACTACTGCCTCGATCTTGTCCTCGGGAACCATGCCAAACTTCAATGCCATCACAGTAGCGGTTTGGCTCCCGTAGAAAAGCGAACCGGAAGCCGCATCCTCCACCAAGTAGGCCTCGTTAAACGCATCCTTCACGTCCTCTGCAAGCTTGCCGCAATAGGCCTCGTACTCTCTCTCGCCAAACAGGCCGGCCATTTTTTCGCTGATCTGGAGGGCTCTATAGTAAAAGGCCGTACCGGATACATGAGGATGGCAATACATATACTCAGGAGCGCTCTTCCGGTCCCATAGGGGTGGACACCAGTCCCCGAGTCCGCTGGGCAGGATTTCGCCTGGGCCGCGCATCGATTCGAAATAGGAAACGAAGTGTTTGATGTTTTGGTAATGCCTTCGAAAAACATCAGCGTCTCCGGTATGCAAATACAGGTCCCAATTAAGAATGACATAGGCGACCGCCCAATCGATTGCCAAAGGCCAATTCGGAGTACGCTTTCCCGGAGCCACGAAAGTGGGCACGCCATCTCCCCACCCTACCACTTGCTCGTAACGAGCATCGGGCCTCAAGCTATCTTCGATATCCCTCAGGAACTTCGCTAGGAACCGCTCAATGTCGTAACCATAGAAGCTGATATCGGAGGTGGCGTGAGCATCACCCAGCCATCCACACTTTTCGCGGGCCGGACAGTCCTCCGGGATCGAATGCCAATTTGCTTCCAAGGTGCGGCAGGTAATTTCATACTGCAAGTTGAGCAACTCCTCCGAGGATTCGAAACGTCCCGTTTTCTGGATATCGCTGTGCACGAGTGCCGCTTTCAATTGCCCCGGCTGCGGAGCTGAGCGCAAGCCGCTAATCTCGATGTACTGAAATCCATGATACGCAAAGCGAGGACTCCAACGCTCGGGCCCATCGCCTCTGGCGACGTAGATCATCTCCTGAATTCGACCGGGAGCGCCCCCCGAGGTGCCCGTATTTACGGTCACACCATCCGGCTCCATGCGTTCGCCTGCCACTATCGTAATGACATCGCCCGCCTCTTGCTCCACTTCGATTTCAACCCAGCCGGCTAGATTCTCTCCGAAATCGACGACGTACTTTCCTCCTCCAATATCTTTGACCTCCACCGGTTCGATCAGGCGTTGCACCCGAATGGGAGGGATCAGCTGAGAACGCAGCTTTTCCGTCGGGCACGGGGCCTCTAGCCAAACGGCGGATTGCCAAAGCGATTCGTCGCAACCGACCGATGCCCAGTCAGGAATCTCCAGTCTGGCGTCATAGGTCTCGCCCCAATATACGTTATCGAAAACGACAGGGCTCGTAGTCGCTTTCCAACTACTATCCGTACCGAATTCCTCAACCGTCCCGTCCTCGTACTCTACGAACACTTTCGCTCGAGCGCGCGGCTGCCCATAGTCGAAATCCTCTTCCCATGCCACGTTCTGGCCAAAGAAGCCGCTCCCCAGCCAAATCCCTAGCGCGTTGATGCCCTTGCGAAGCGATTCCGTGATATCGTGCGTCACATACAGCGTGTGCTTCTCGTAATTGGTCTGACCCGGGTCCAATACGGCGTCCCCCATCTTTTGCCCATTCACGTAAAACTCGCTGTAGCCCACCCCCGAAACATACGCCAACGCGCGCTTTACCGGCTTGGGCAATTCGACTTCCTTCCTCAGGAGGGGAGACGCGTGAGAGCGTCGCATTTCCGGATTCTTCCGAAACATAAATTCCCGCTCCGCCAGCTTCGAAGTCCGCGTATCCTTCCCTAATCCAATCCAATCAGAACCCTTCCAGTCCTCCACCTCCAACAAGGCCATGGTCCACGAAGCAACAGGCGACCAATCGCTCGCCCGACCAGACTCGTCCCAAACCATCACCTTCCAATAGCAAGCTTGGCGGCTAGCAAGCGCTTGCCCTTCGTAGGCGATCAGCGTTGAGCGGGAGCTTTCTACGCGGCCGCTATCCCACAGGTCTCCCTCGTTGGCCTGCAAACGCTCCAGGCTGCTCGCCACCAAAATGCGGTAAGCGCTCTGAGAGCGGCCGCGATCGCTGGAGGATTCCGCACGCAGCTTCCACGCCAAGCGAGGACTGGCACTGTCAAGCTGTATGGGATCGACCAGCGATTCGCTTTTCAAGCCTACGACGCGCAAGGGCGCCGCCACGATAGCCGAGCAGAGTACACAGCCCGCCATTAGTACAGAAATGAATCTCAACATAATATTATAACTGGAGCGAAGCTCGCCCGCTAAACTATTGCTTTTTCAATGCAGCCTGCTCCTTGCGCTTCTCGACCTTTGCTCCCCAGAGCAAAAGCAGACCGATACCGCCACAGAATCCACTGATGAAGAGCACGCTCCAGACGCCTACCGCATCGGAAGGAACCAACAAAAGCAGCAGCATGGCGATCCCGATGCCCAGCGAAGAGCGTCCTAGCATGATCAATTGAGCGTAGGCCTTGGACTCGCCTTCCTGCTCGTCGTCTCGGATCGGCGTACGGATCATTTTATAGAAGTCCTCTACCTTTTGCTTATACGCCTCCGAGGTGCGCTTGTAGAACGGCATGCAAATTACGGTGCCGATCAATCCGAATATAAAGATCCACATGGCTCGACCTTGGATCGTGAAGCCTTCGCCTGTGGTCTCCTTAAGGTAGAAGGAATAGATAGAAGGCAGAAGGCAGAAGCCGAAGATCACGAAGTAGGACCAGCTCGGCAGCTTCTTGATATAAAAACCGACTAGCATCGGAAAGACCAAGGGAATCGTTATGATGGAATTAATCATCAGGTAGGCGTCAAACAGGGCCAACTCCCGGTTTTGCGAAAAGAGATAACTGTAAGTAATGATGAGCGCCCCGATCCCTAGCGTGGCCACGCGACAGAGCCGGACCTCGCCCTTAGGAGTCATAGGCTTGGTCGAACCGAACATCTCCCGCACCTTCGGTACGATATTGCGAGCGATCACCCCTACCTGAGCGTTCAGGCCAGAGTCCATCGAACTCATGGTCGCAGCAAACATGGCTGCGATCATCACGCCCATCAATCCGCTCGGCAGCACCTTTTGGGCAATGAAGGAGTAGCTGGAATTTTCCGGGTTCTCGATGGCTTGAGCCATGATCTCGTCGCCGTAGAGGAAGCGAGCCACCATGGGCGGAAAGAACCAGATCAAAGCGCCCACCGCCATCAGGACGGCCCCCAGAAAAGCCGACTTGGAGGCGGCCCTGCCGTCCTTGACCACCAGGAATCGTCCCGCCGAATTAAGCGTTACCTGATGATAGATCGTCATGATAAAGATGACGATGATCCACTGCGTCGAAAACTTTCCGTCGGACCATTGGTCCGGATCCTTTACGAACTTGAAATCGTCCGCGAACTCCGGCTGGGAAAAGTATCCGAAAAATCCATCCCAGCCACCGACCTTCTGGTAGCAGAAGAACGCGACCAAGATCGTGATCGCAAGGAGGATCAGGCTTTGCACGAAGTCGGTCGCCATGACCGCCCACTTGCCGCCGGTCGTCGAATAGAAGACTACCACCGCTCCAATCACGAAGATGCAGAGCACCAGCGGCAGGTCGAAGGTCGTGCTCGCGAACACCGATAGGGCCCAAAGCTGGATGCCCGCCGCGAAAGGTTGGATCAACACGCCCGCATAGGCGGAGAATTGCTCCACCGCTACGCTGAATCGCGACTTGACCACGTCTGCCGGCGTGTAGGCCCGCGTCTGCCGGTACCAGGCCGCCAGTACGAAACCGCAAATCAACATAGCGGTAACGTTCGCCGCATAGATCACCAACACCGTGGGCCCTGCCTCGAAGGCGGCCGAAGCGTTCCCCGTGAAGGTGAAGGCGCTGATGCTGGCCATCATGATACTCGAGCCAGAAAGCCACCAAGCCACTTGCCCGCCTCCTCTCACGTAGTCGCTCAAATTGTTATTGAACTTGGAAAACAGCACCCCCAGCAGGGGCAGCAAAATGAGGTAGGCGGCGAGAGTGATATACTCGGTAGTCATTAGGATGAAAGGGATTTTCGATACGGGGTGAAAGATGAGGAGCTAAAGCCCTAGCTCGTAGACTTGCAAATGGATTGGCTGAGCGCTGCCGGTCGCGTCTTCCATCAAAAAATAGTAGAGCTGGCCGCCGCTAATCAAAGCGTTGCCGTGACGGAAGCGCGGCCCCTCCTCGGCATAGTAGATCTGCTCCCAATCGTTGGTGCCACCCGGAGCAGCGTAGACGTAAGGACGCCCCTCCTCCAGACCGATCAAATAAACCGTACTGCCAACTGAATACAACTGACCGCCCGGAAAATCGGTAGAGGTCTTAAATTCCTTGTCTCCCGCCTGCTTATAGGCGTGCACGTTCTTCTGTTGGTTCTTGAAACGAATATCGTTTACGAAGTGGATCGAGTCATCCTCCGTCACGGTCCAATCCGGTCCTTGGGATATGAATACAGAATTCGGCTCGTCCGTCTGGAAAACGTCCCCCGATTCGTAGAACTTCAGCGGCGTCGGATCCACGATCGGCAAGTTCACCGGCTGGTGCTCGTGGGTATACCATTCTCCCCGACCTTCCGGATCGTTGGAATAGGCGTAGTGGAATCCATTGTTGTACTTGAACTTGTCGTCCTCGATCGCAAGGCGCGTCTCGAATCCAGCGCGCAACTTCCCGTTCTCGAACTTCAAGTCGCCATAAAGCCCCCAATTGTGGGGATGCCCCAGCGAGCTAGCATCCAATACGTTGAAATCCCAAAACGGACTCCACGAGTTGCCGTCGTACTTAGCCAGCATGTACTTGCCATTGTTGTGACCGCCCCGACGGATCCGCACGAAAAGCTGGTCCTTCTCGTTCGTATGAAAAAACGGATACGTCAAGTAGGTGTAATCTTCGCCCTCTTTCAGGTAGAGCCGTTTCGACCCGAACAATTCCAAAGCAAAGGCCTCGTCCGCAACGCTAGCCGCCCCCTTAACCGACACTTGATAGCGGAAGTAGTCCTCCGCAAGGCTGCCGTCCCGGGGCTTGTCCGGCCCGTAGCTGTGCATGTCGTAGAGCAAGTGGATGGTGTCGTCCAGCGGACAGATCCCCACCGCGATCGTATTATGCGATTCGCCGATGTGAGGATTGTTCACGAAACCGGTGTGACGATGCGGGAACTCGATGGTCGCCAGCTTGCCGGTGTTCCTGTTGTAGCGAGAGAGCATTACGTGCCGGTCCGACTCCGGCCCCTTGTACCAAGTCATGAATACGAAATCGCCATACACCTCGATGCAGTCGCCATGCGGCGTGATCCGAGGCCCGTAGGCATAGTCGTAGCCTTCGCGGTCGGGATAGTCGAAGCCATCCTGAGGCTTCACCTTCTGCCCGTCGAAGTAGAGACTCGATTCGGATACCTTAACCGAATCGACAAGGCGCACAACTTGGCCGCTGACCGTGCTGAGCGCAGCGCAGGCGAGGCCAATAGATAGGAGTTTGGGGAAGGAGCGAGGCATGGTAGGCATTACTCGAAAGAAAAGCTGCAATACTAGCTAGTCACGAATCGCCCTCAAAGCGAATCGCGCCCAAAATTTTCGATACGTATCGAAGAGCCCCGCCCTGCCCGAACGCCGCTGCCGCCCCGCCGCATTCGCTCCAGTCCGACCTTCGCAGCGCGCTGCTGCCATCGGACTAAATTGAAGTTTCTGCTTGAAACAGAGCCGTCCCTCTCAAAAACAAACCACAGCTGCATTTCGATGCAGCTCCAACTCACTGTATCCAATCCTCCCCCCCCTCCTCCCCATGAAAACGCCTTCGCGCTATCCGCTACGCCGCGTCACGCCCTTCGCCCTCGTCGCCCTGCTTTCCCTCTCCTTCCTGAGCTCCGCCTTTTCGAAGAGCGAATGGAGCAAAGCGAGCAACGAACATTTCATCATCTACTCCCAGGCCTCCCAATCGAAAACCGAGGCCTTGTACCACGAACTGAATACAACCCGAGCGCTATTCGCCACGCTCTTTCCCGCCCTCACAGGCGAACAAAGAAACCCCTTGCGCGTATACATTTTCAAGGACCTGAAATCCCTAAAGGAGATAGCGCCCCTCTTCGATGGGAAGCCTAAGGACAACCCAGGCTTTTTCTCGGGCGACAGAGAAGGATCCTTCCTGTGCATGATCGCCACTGGCGAGCTCGATCGGATCAAGCACACGCTGAACCACGAGTACATCCACTTCATCACGCGAAACCGAGGTTACTACCTGGCGCCGTGGGCTTCCGAAGGCTTGGCCGAACTCTACAGCAAAATTGAATACAAGAAGATAAAAAAGGAGAACCGGATCCTGCTCGGAGGCGTCCACGATCACCGCATCCACATGGTTCGCAACGAATCCCTGCTCGACTTCGACACCTTCTTCCGGACCACTCGAAACTCAGACCTCTACAACGGAGCCGCCCACGGGCGAAGCATGCTTTACTCCCAAGCCTGGCTTCTCTTCCACTATCTCACCTACGGGAAGCACGATCTGGGCGACGACATGCTACGCCGCCTCATTTCCCTAGCCCTGACCACGCCCCACCCCAACGAAGAGCAGGTGAAACAAACCCTCGGACTCGACTACAAGGAGCTCGCAAAACGCCTTCGCGGCTACGCCCGGGCTGGCCGCTTCACCCAAAGGGCCTACCCCATTCCCGCCGAGGCGGAAGAGAGCGAGATCGAACTCCTTCCCGCTACGGAAACGGAAACCCACCTCATCTACGGTTCCCTGCTCCTGAAGACGAGAGGACCGCGGGCGTCCCTCTCCCACCTGACCAAAGCCATGGAGGCAGACCCCCAGGATCCCATGGTACAAGCCTACAACGGCTATTTCTACTTCGCGCAAAAGGACTACGATTCCGCGCTCCCTTACTTCGATAAAGCCATCGAACTGGGCAGCATCTCTCCCGCGACCCACCTCTACCACGCCCGTTGCCTGCTCCGCCTGCGAAATCCCAAAAACAAGCTAAACTACGGGCAATACGATATAGCGACCTCCCAAGCCGCGCTCGCCTCCCTGCACAAAGCCCTCGAGCTCGGAGGCCCCTTCTCCCCAGAGGTCTACGCTCACTTCGGCGAGGTCTTTCTCGCCTCGCGGCTCGAGCTCAACGACAGCGATTTCAGCATCGTTATAGACGGTTTCAAGGAATTCCCCGACAGCGCCCAGCTCGCCTTCTACATCGCCCTCTACTTCGAGCGCACGGACCGCTACGACATAGCGCTAAAAGTCGTAGAGCGCTTCGCGTCCTTAGCAAAGAACGGCCGCAACGCCGCCAACTTCGTCCAGCTGGAAAAGCGCTTGCTCGAAAAGCAAAGCGCCGCCAGCGCCCAGTAAATAGCGCTTCGTATCCCCATTTTCCATACAGGTCCGCCACCTCGATTGGTAATTTTCAAAGGCAGCGGAATCTGCTCTCTAACGGGTAGGACCATCGCACGCGCTGCGAAATGCATTCCCCGCTGAGGTGAAGCCCCCGATTCCAAGGGCCCCCCAGGCGGTTCCAACTGCATTTTGAGTTAGACAGACCCCCCTTTATTTGTACAAATGCTTCCATGCCCCTATCTGAAGAGCCCTCACGACCTTCACCGGCCGACATTTCTCCAGCCGTTTGCAGAGCTGGCTATCTCCAGTTTTCCGGCCACCGTACCTTCACCAACCCTTCCGTACAGAGCCGAGCCTTCTTTTGGTGCAAAAGCGGACGAGGCAGCTTCATCGTAAATGGCGTCGAGTACCCCTTGAACGCCCAGGACCTGTACCTGCTTCCTTGGAACAGAAACATCCGCTACCAACCTGATAAAGCGGATCCCATGTTCACGGGACACGTGCACCTGGTGCCGAACTACACCGTCGGCTCCCAGTGGATACCCAACGTTCCCCACCAAAAAGGCGACGAAGCCTTCGATTCGCCTGACCGCTCCGACGTCGACTGGCCCGGCCTGGATGGCGTCGTGCACTTCAAGATCAAGGCGAGCGACAACATTGCCTTGCTCTTGGACTATATCATCCGCTGCTTCCTGCGCAGCAAAGGCAGCATCGAATCCGAAGCGCGCCACCTCGGAAGCCTTCTCGTTGGCGAGCTAATGCGACTCAAGAGCAGCGACAAGCTCAGCAATCAAAACTACCCGGAAGAACTCATCCGCATGGTCGCCCACGTGGAAGCCCGCTATATGCGCTCCATCACTGTGGCCGAACTGGCCGACATGATCGGACGCAGCCGCTCCCACGTGCTCAAGCTCTTCCGCCACCACATGGGCATTTCCGCGAAGCATTACATCATCAACCGCCAGCTCAAACAGGCCTGCGAACTCCTGCTAAGCACCACCCGCTCCATCGCCGAAGTAGGCCAAGCCGTAGGAATCTCGGATCCCTACCACTTCTCGAAGCTCTTTCGTCGACACATGAAGGTTTCTCCCACTGCGTTCCGCGTTAACCACGGGCCCATCCAGCTCTCGTCAGAGTAGAGCTTGCTGCCAGAGCGGGAAACCGCCGCTCCGTATCCAGCGCAACAATACCGGATGCGAAGCGGATTCGAGATACGTCTACTCGCTAACAGCGATCCCCGGACTGATCGTCAGGGCTATTTCCTCGCCATCAAGCGGCCATTGCAAAACCACTAGCTGCTGCGTCGCTACGTTCCATACGAAATCCGAGGGCGAACTGTCCTGAGGCGACTTCACCACGCGCAGCCTGCCGTTGTCCAAAGGGCTCATGGTCAGAACCAGGTCATCACCGCAGGAAACCGTAAAGCCGTCCGGATAATGGCGATCCGCGGCCACGAAGATCCGAGAGGCGCCCTTGCTGTTGTCCGCCTTCACTGCAACCTCCAGCGTACGCGTGGCGTGGTGGTACATGAAAGACATCAGGTCTCCCGCTATCGACTGCGGGTACGGGCGGCAGATAATATCGGTGATGTACTTTCTCTCTACCGTGCCCGCAGCTTGCTCGTCCACGAAGATTGCCCAAGTCGACTCGCCGCCCGGCAAGAAGTTGTTGTACTTCCGCGTCCCCAAGAACCAGGCCTTGATGGAACCGACTCCCATCTGATCGAAGATCTCAGCCGTCCGCGTATAGTGCGAGATGTATTCAAGTTGCTCCGACACGGATCCATCGGCGCTGCGGTAGGTAGGAAATCCCCATTCACCAATCAGGATCGGAGCATTGAGCATGTCGGACTCCTTATCGAAACGCTGCATGGTCGGCTCGATATAGGGCAGCTTTTCCTGATAGATATGCGGGGCGAATACCACGTTCGGGCGATCGATCGGCTTCTTTATTTCCGCATATTGATTGAACTCTATCGCCTCCCCCTTGTTCATGAAAATGGTCTGGCACAAATAAAGTTTCGAATCGCTGTATTCGCTAGCCGCATCGATTAACCTTTCGTAGTACGGCACCAGGTAGTTTTCCGTGAGTTCGTCGTAAGTGATATCCATCGTTAGCTTACGCGGTTCGTTGACCAAATCGTATCCAACGACGAATACATTGTCCTGATAGCGTTCCCAGATTACCTTCCAGGCGTCTAGGTAGGTGCCTTGGGCATTGTTTTCGTTTGCCCAGAACGACTCCCAGCCGAAGCCTTTCGCTCCGTAGACCGTCATCTTAAAAACGGTCTGGATTCCCGCTTCTCGACCGCGACGTACCAACCGATCGAGCTTCTGCAAATAAGCCTCCTCCACTTGGCAACCAGGAAACTCGCTCACCCTACCCAGCTCCAGACGAATCACCTGGAAATTCGCGCCCATGCGGACCATGCGCGCGTAGTCGTCCTCGAAAAACTCGATCTGCCCCATGGCATCGTTCGTATTCACTACGAAACCACGCGGCACGACATGACGCCCCTGCTCGTCGCGAAGGCCGTGCTTGATTTGCGCGAAAGCCGCTGGAGCCATCGCCAAGAGGGTTGCCAAAACAAGTGAGTAGACAGTTATCTTTTTCATCTTAAAACAAATTGCTGCGAGCGGCAGCTTAAACGGACTTCTCCTTTTCATCCAAGTTGTAGAGCCGCAAGACGAGCGAAGCCGCAATCGCCAGCACTATGGTTCCCATACTGAAAACCCAACGCATCTTATCGAAAGTGCCCGGAGCCTGATCGATGCCAGCTTCGTGAACCCAACCGGAGAACTTCAGCACGTATCCAGATCCTACCGACGTGAGCGAAAGCGCTAACTTGGTGACCCATGCGAGACTGGCGGCATACATGCCTTGGCGCGAAGTACCGTTTTGCTCTTCGTCGTAAGCGGCGACGTCGGCCATGAGGGATGGCGCCAGCACGATCACCGCCACTAATCCGGGAGCCAAGAAAAAGTTAGGAACGATCACCCACCAATCCGCGTTCGGCACGTACACAAAAAGCTTTACGATGCCGCCGACCACGATCGACGCCGTACAAAACTCGAATGCCCGGCGCTTGCCAATCTTCTTGGCAAAGGCAGCCATCAGAGGAATGCAGAGAATCCCCACCACGTGAAAGGTGGAACCGCCGATCCCCTTGAAAAATCCCATCTTGGCCTCGTCCCCGCCAAACACGTTGTAGACCATCAGGAAAAAGCCGAGCGTATCGACCAAAAGGATACTCGAGAAAATCAGTACCGTAGCGATCGCGAGCACCAGAAAGTTGCGATCCTTCAAGGTCAGGCTCCAACTTTTCAGCAGAGGAACTCGCTCGATGGTCTGAGCCGGATGGTCCTTCTCCTTGATGAAGATGGCGGGCAGCAATCCCGTTACCACGATGACCAAGCCCACGATGCCCCCCACGACTTTGGCCCCCATCAGCGTGCCGGAAAAAATGGAAAGCGTCACCAAATAATACATCCACTGCACCCCGACTCCGGATAGCTTGTGGAAGAAGGAACGCCAAGCCATCCATGCCGTGCGCTGGTGCTTGGAGGAAGCGGTTTCCATCCCCAAGGCAACGTAGGGAACCGCGAAACTGGTAGTGCCCACCGTCGAAACGAGTAACGCGGAAAGCAGCCAATAGAATTGGAAATCCGTCGACGCGGCTTCCGGCGTCCACCAGATCCCGGCCACGCACAGACCGCTGAAAAGCGCCCCGAAGGCCATGAACGGGCGACGACGCCCGAAACGCCCCTTCCAGTTGTCGGAAATAGATCCCATCAGCGGATCCGTAAACGCGTCCAGCAAGCGCGGTATCGCCATGGCCCAACCGACCAGCACCGGGTCGACGCCGAGAGCGATCGCGAACACCGGGTTAACCAGCTGCGCCACCGCATTCACGGAAATGTTTTCCGCGAAACCGCCCGGACCGTAGAACTTTTTCATCTTCGATTCGTTGCTAGGCGCTTCCGCCGCTTTCGTTTCCATTTCTTTTGTAGCTTCCATCGATTGCTGGTGAGATGCCTGAAGGCTAATGCGAACAGTGGGTCACACTTTGGCTAGGGGTTGGGGATCGGATCGGTCCCTGCTTCCAAAGCGCAGGAACCGCCAATTCTCGAAGCTAGACCAGAACCAACTGAAACGCCAATGGAGAGGCTAGGAATTCCTTGTGTTTTTGCATCCAATTTCCTGCCTACCTTAGTCAAGCAACTCGAAACTGCCCTCAAGGCGCACATCCTTGCAAGAGCTGCCGATCTCCAGTTCGAAAGTCCCAGGCTCGACGCAAACCGATCCCTCACGGCCGATGAAGGACATGTCCTTTTCCGGATTGAGAACGAATTCCAGCTCGCGCTGCTCGCCTGCCTTGAGGTCGACTTTCTGGAATGCCACGAGGAGCTTGTCCGGACGCACCACCGAAGCGTAGTTGTCGCGCAGATACACCTGCACCACTTCCGCTCCGTCTACCTCGCTGACGTTCCTGACCTTCAAGCTAAAGCGCAGCGCCTCTCCCCGAGAAATCTCGGGAGACTGCAGGCGCAGCTCGCTGTATTCGAAGCGAGCGTAGCTAAGCCCGAACCCGAAAGGATAAAGCGGCCCCGGCTCTTCGTCCAAGTAGTCCTTGTAGAAGGAAATTCGCTTCTGCGAGTAGTACATGGGGAGTTGCCCCACGGAGCGCGGTACCGTGACCGGCAACCGGCCGCTCGGACTGACCTCCCCAAACACGATCTTGGCCAAGGCAGTCCCGCTGGCCTGCCCGAGATAGAAAGTGTTCAGGATAGCCACCGGCAAACGCTCAATCTCCGGGATCGAATACGGGCGACCACCCTGCAAAACCACGACGGTCGGAGTTCCGGTCTCCACGACTCGCCGCACCAGTTCAAGCTGGTTGCCGAGCAAGCCGAGCGTTGCCCGATCGCCCTTGATGCCATCTACGAAAAAGGCCTCGCGACTGGTCTCCGTGGTCCCGCCCACGCACACCACCGCCACATCCGCATTCGCCGCCAGCTGCGCCGCCTCCGCGATCGAGGCTTCCTCCTCCTCCATGGAACGCTGCTCTAGCGTGGAACGCTTTCCGTCCCAACCGACCTTGGCAATCGCGCAGCCAGGAGCGTGCGAAACCTTGAAGCCGTCGCCTGCCGCGTCCTGCAATCCTTCGAGAAAGCTCGCGATCTGCGAGCGTCCGACCGTGTAGTTGCCGACCTGCTTGGTCGCCGCATTCGGGCCAAGCACCGCCATCGATCGCAGTTTGCCCTTTTTCAAGGGAAGCAACTCGTTTTCATTCTTCAACATCACAATCGAATCGGTAGCGATTCGTTCCGCGATCTCGCGGTGCCGCGGACTATCCACCACGGAGCCCACCTCTTCTTCGTCGACGAATGGATTCTCGAACAGTCCGAGCTTGAACTTCAGCCATAGGATTCGCCGAACGCTCACGTCCAGATGCTCCTCCAGCTCCGGACGTTCCTCAATTACCTTAAGCAAGTGCTGGTACCCTTGCGCAACCGGCAAATCCACATCCATCCCGGCGCTCAGAGCCATCTCGCACGCGTCTTCCACCGATTCAGCCACCCGCTGAAAGAATTCCAGGCGTGGTACGTCGTTGTAGTCGGAAACCACATACCCCTTGAATCCCCACTCGCCGCGCAGCAAATCCGTCAACAGCCAACGATTCCCGTGAGCGGGCACTCCCTCCACCTCGCAGTGGGAGGCCATCATGCCCAATGCGTTCGCCTCTTGCACCACCGCCTTGAAAGGAGGCAGCACCTCTTCGTGCAAAGTGCGGCTATCGATCGGGGTTGCCGCGAAGTTACGTCCGCCCACCACCTGACCGTAGCCCGCGAAATGCTTGGGAGCGGAAATGATATGGCTCGTCCCCGGCTCGCCACTACAGCCACCCTGCAAGCCTGAAACCGCAGCCAATCCCATTTGGGTAACCAGATGCGTATCTTCGCCAAAGGTCTCTTCGATGCGTCCCCAGCGCGGATCGCGTCCCAAATCCAAAACCGGAGTATGGGCCTCGTGCGCTCCGCGGGCCCGCGCCTCGCGGCCGGCGCAATCGAACGCCTCGCGCACCAGCTCGGGATTCCAACTCGACGCCATCGCTAGCGGAACCGGCAGGATCGTCGACTCCAAGCCCGCATGCCCATGGGCGCACTCGCTGCCGATCAGGGCCGGAACGCCAAGCCGCGTCTCTTCCAGCAGCTGACGCTGCAAGTCGTTTACCTCGCGTACGCTCTCCTCGGGAGCTCGCGGATCGAACGTGTTCTCGATCTGGCCAATCCCCTGCGAGATGCCGTCCCGCACCGCCTTGACGATGCCCGCCAGTCCTTCCTCCTCCGCAGTGGAATCTCGCAGGCTAACCGCCTGCACTTGGGCAACCTTCTCAGCCAAGGTCATGCGGGAAATGAGGTCTTCGACTCGAGCTTCCAGGGAAGCGTTCGGGTCACGATACAGGGGCAATTTGGTAGTCATCTATTATCTATAATTGTATTCAAATTTTGGTTCTTCTGATCGGATCACACGAGAATTTCGTAGCGATAGCTTCCGGCAGCCAAGTCGAAGCTTACCCGTCCCGATTCGCAGCGAACGTTCTCTGGGCCTTCAAATCGATCCAAGGGCGTCCCCTCGATGCGCACGCCTTCCACGGAGACAGCTGGCAAGGAAACCTGGGCTCGCGCATTGGGCGGAATCCGAATCTCGCCCCGAACGCCGTCCTCGCTTCGCTTCCACACCGAAACGGCAAGGCCATAGGGCGTTTCCAGCGAAGCAGAGGCATAACGCAGCCCTCCGCCGATCTCCGGCTCGATTCGGAAACGCTTCCAGCCCGGAAAGGCCGGATCCGGCTTGAGGCCGGCAACCGTATCGTAAAGCCAGCCAACCACCGCTCCGTAGGCGTAGTGGTTAAATGAATTCATACCGCCGGGATTGAAGCCTTGCTCCGGAGTCCAGCTATCCCAGCGCTCCCAAATGGTAGTGGCGCCGTTCTTCACGCTGTAGAGCCATCCTGGATACGTCTCCTTCTGCACCACCTCGTAAGCCAAGTCCGTCTTGCCGACCTGACTGAGCACCGGAGCCAAAAGCGGCGTTCCAATAAAGCCGGTCGCCAAGTGATTGTCCTTCGCCTCGAACGCCTTCACCAAATGCTCCACCATCTTCTCCCGCTGTTCCTCCGCAACCAAATCGAAGGCTAAAGCCAAGAGATAAGCTGTTTGTTCGTCGCTGCGAATCTTGCCGTCCGTATCGACATACTCGCGCTGGAAGGCCGCCTTGACCTCAGCCAGCAGCTGGCCGTACTCGGCAGCGACTTGATCGTGCCCGAGCTCCTCCGCCATCCAGACCGCGATCTGCGTCGAGTAGGCGTAGTAAGCGGTGGCAATCAATGGATACGGAGTCGGAGCTTCCTTGGGAGCATGCCACGGAGCGAGCCAGTCGCCCCAGCCTTCCTTGCTGATGCGGATCCCCTCCGGGGCCGACTCCCGCATGAGCTCGATCCAATCGCAGACCGCGTCGAAATTTTCCACTAGCAAGGATCGGTCTCCAGTATGCAGCCAGGCTACCCAAGGCACGATCGCGCCGGCGTCCGCCCAGCCAGCCGAACCATGGGCGAAGCCGGTCACGGGAGCGACGCTGCCGAAACCGCCTTCCGGCCCTTCCTTGAAACTGTCGCGCACTGCCGCCAACCATTGACGATAGAAGACTCCCGCATCCATGTTATACAGGGCGGTGTGACAAAACACCTGGGCGTCGCCGGTCCAACCGAGGCGCTCGTCCCGCTGCGGACAATCGGTCGGCAACTCCAGGAAATTCCCCTTCTGGCCCCAAAGCGTATTGGAGAACAACTGGTTCAAGAGCGGATTCGAACACTCGAAGGTCCCGGTACGCTGTAAGTCCGTATGCACTACGATTCCCGTAATCGCATCGGGCAACGGATCCTCCACCCCCGACAGCTCGACGTAGCGAAAACCGAAAAACGTGAAAGTAGGCTCCCAGGTCTCAAGCTCTCCGCCGCCCTTAGCCACGTAGCTCGCCGTCGCTTTGGCAGAGCGCAAGTTCGCCGTGTGCAAGGAACCGTCGCTCTCCAGCATTTCAGCGAAACGCAGCCCTATCTCCTGCCCCGCTTCCGCTCGCGCCTTCAAGCGAACCCAGCCAACCATGTTTTGACCGAGATCGTAGATCACACTCCCGTCCGGAGCGCTACGGACCTCAACAGGACGCAATTCCTCGATGCGCCGAACCGGTGGCGACAATCTCGCCATAAACGGTACTTCGCTGTCCGCTTCGAGCGTCACGGGAATCGTATCCCCTGGAGCTGCGGCCGGATCCGTCCAACTCGCGTCCTCCAGGCGTGCATCGTAGGCTTCGCCTCGATAGATCCCGTTCTCGCGAATGGGCCCCTCCTGCCAGCTCCACTCCCTGCCTGTAACCACAGTTTGAATACTGCCGTCTTCGAGCTCGATCTCTATGAAAGCGGAGACTTTTGGAGTCGGACCGTATTGGTGATCCAGGAACAAGGTGCCGCTGTACCAGCCATCCCCCAGGACTAGACCCACTACGTTTCGACCCACTCGCAGCTTCTCCGTGAGCTCATAGCTCTGGTAAAAAACGCGCTTCCGGTAGTCCGGCCAGCCGGGCGACAAATAATCATCGTCTATCCGATCGCCGTTCAGCCACGGCTGGACCACTCCGAATGCGGACAGGTAAATCGTCGCTCGAATGGCTTTTTGCGGAAGCTCGAAGGCTTTGCTGAAGTAGCGAGCCGGCGGCGCTTCGCCCACCGCCACCTCTTTGCCGTCGCTGATCCAGGCCGCCGGCCAAGCCAGCCCCATCAGCCCTGTATCCAGCCTAGCGAGCTCGCTCCATTCCGTAAGCTCGCCCGCCTCGTTCCAGATGCGAACCTGCCACAGATAAGCGCGCTTCGGCTCGAGCGTCACTCCCTCGAGACGCACCCACTGCGATCGCTCGGAATCGATCCTGCCGGAATCCGCTAGCCATTCGCCCTCCTCGCAAAGCAAGCGGATGCGCAGTTGATAGGCGACCTGCGCCGCTCCTCGTCGCTCCGAATCGATCTTCCAAGAAAAGCGAGGATTTGGGCACTCGAGCAAACGGGGCTGGTCCAATCCTTCGCAACGCAAGCCGACCACGCGATCAGCGCTTGATAATGTACGATTCGCCATAAAAAAAGTGAGGGGAAAAACAACGTGAAAACGCTCCAGCGAAGACCGGAGCAAAGGCCGAGGATCTTACCTGAGCGAACTCCGCTTATGCAATGGCCAGTCTTTGCTTCTCTTGTCTTTTTGCATCAAAAGAGGCAAACAGTCAGCTTCCCAAGAACGTAAAAGGACAAAAGATACCACAAACCTCAGTTCGTATCCGGGGCAATTCTCCTTTCAAATCCTTACCTTCCCCGCCCCGAACCCCGACGAGCGATTCGTCAGATTCCTGAAATTTTCGATTCACAGAAATGGACGCGAACAAACCGAACATACTTTTCATATTCACCGACCAACTACGGGCGGATTGCATAGCAGCTCTCGGCAACAGCCAGATCAAAACGCCTAACATCGACCGCCTCGTCCGAGAGGGCACCACCTTTACCCACTGCTACACGCCGAGCCCCGTTTGCGTACCGGCTCGCCATGCCTTGACCTGCGGGGCTCCTCCGCACCAGACCGGCTGCGTCGACAACCTGCCAATCCAATGCGATCGCGGCAGCTTCATGGAAGGCCTCAACGAACTGGGCTACCAGACGCACGGCATCGGCAAGATGCACTTTATCAAGTCCAAGGGCGACTGGGGTTTCCAAACGCGCGAGCATGCCGAGGAACTGGTGGGCGAGTCCGGCAAGGACGACTACCGAGACTTCCTCGTCGAAAACGGATACGAGCACGTGCACGACCCCTACGGCTTCCGCAGCGAGCACTACTACATGCCGCAACCCTCCCAGCTCCCCGACCGGCTGCACAACAACGCCTGGGTCGCGGACCGCTCCATCGAGTTTCTAAAGAATAGGGACAAGGAAAAGCCCTTCTTCCTCTGGAGCAGCTGGATCAAACCGCATCCTCCCTTCGAAGCCCCCTTCCCTTGGTCGCGCCTCTACCGCATGCACGAGATGGACGGACCGTATTTGCCAGAGGACTACGAGGATCAGAGAAATTTTTGGAGCAAGGTCCAATGCCGCTACAAGTACATGGATTCCGGCAGCTCCAAGCACCTCAGCCGCATGATCAGAGCCGCCTACTACAGCGTCGTCTCGCACCTGGACTACCATATTGGACGCGTGCTCGACGCCCTCGGCTCGGAAATCGACAATACGCTCATCGTATTCTCGTCGGATCACGGCGAGATGCTCGGCGACTTCGGCTGCTACGGAAAACGATCCATGCTAGACGCATCCGTTCGCATTCCCATGCTCGCCCGCCTTCCGGGCGTATTCGAAGCCGGAGCCAAAAAGAGCCAGGCATCCACCTTGCTCGACCTTTTCCCAACCTTCCTGGAAATCGCCGGCGGCAAGGTTAACGAGGAACTGGAGGGTGTCAGCCTGCAGAAGCTGCAAACCCAAGACCCCAGCGAACGCTTCGTGCACAGCCAATTCTCCCAGAACCAGCTCGGCCTCTACATGGTCGCCAACAAGGACTGGAAATATATCTACAGCGCTCCGGACGACAAGGAATGGCTCTACAAGGACGGTTGCGAAAGCGTCAACCTGGCCGGCGAAACCGAATACGCCGACATCCAGGCCGGACTGCGGAAGCTAGCCATCGATCGCTTCAAGAAGGATGGCTACGAGCAAGCGATCGAAGGCGACGACTGGGCCCACTTCCCGAATGCGGAATTCCCCAGCGATCCCAACAACGGCTTGCTCTTCCAGGACCCGCCCACCCTCCAAGGCGCCATCGATGCCCTCGGCCCCGACTACGCTCGCAACGAGATCGATAAAAACGCGGAGGAATACAGCCTGCTCCGCAAACTAGGCCAACAGTCCATGCTCACGATCGATCAAGTACGCGAAAAGGTTTCCACCCCCTAGCCTGGATTATTCATGAGATTCGTAGCGAGCGTTCGCGAGCCCAGTACGGAAGTGGGTTTGACGCTGGTTCGCGGGCGAGGCTGGGTTGA
>NZ_JARXIA010000022.1 GCF_031127875.1 Pelagicoccus sp. SDUM812005
CTGCTTCTTCGACGTGGGAGTGGTAGTTTTCTGCTTCATACACGGGAACCGTTAGCGTGATCGCTCACGACTGACAACTGCTCCCATGTCATCTTGTCCTGCAAAAATCCCTCCGACTCCAAGGTCTTAACGATCCGCAAGGCGCTGGTGCGGGGAAGCTGCAAGGCCTCCGCCAGCTCCGTGACACTCTTCTCTCCGTCCTGCTCGCCCAGATAGAGCAACAAGCGACAAGCATTGCGTAAGTTTGGAATATTGTACTCAGCCATCCCCCAAACTATGGGCCCCGCACCCCGCTCAAGAACAGCAAATTCTCATTCGAACAAGCCGTTCAGAAGTGAATCCGTCTGCCATCACGCCGCTTTCCTTTCCCTCAAGCATTCGTTTCACGAAACAGTTTACGGCGCGCCTTCCTCAGCAAAGCCACCGTAAGCCTCGTTCCTTCGTCTTCCGACAAGCGCTCGCCTTCGTACTCCGCGCTAGCTAGCCCGCGAAATCCTCCCTGCAACGCCGTTCGCAAGCACAGCTCGAAGTCCACCTTTGGCTCGTTTCCATCGGAATCGAAATCGTAGGACTTGGCGCTCACCGCTCTCGTATAAGGCGCCAAATCGAGCATTCCTTGCAACGTATCGTAACGGCGTTCCGGCACATGCCCCCAGCCGCCCATGAAGAAGTTGTCGAAATCCGTAAAGGCGCCCAGTCGAGGATGCTCCGCCATTTCCAGCAACATCGCCAGCCATGCCGCGTTGCTGCTGGGATGCCCATGGTTCTCGACCAGCACATGCAACCCCCTGGATTCAGCAGCCTCCCCTAAGGCACGCAGGCTTTCCGCAGCATTTCGACAAAGCTGCAGGTAACTTCCGTCACCATAGGCGTTCACGCGCAAGAAACGACACTCCAGCGACGCTGCCGTATCCATCCACTGAATATGGTTCTGAACAGCCTTCCTACGTTCGACAGGATCGCTAGCTCCAATCTTGCCCAGCTCATCGCACATCAAGACGCCGAAGCGAACGCCTTCTCCATCCGCCCGCTTCTTGAACTCAGCCAACCAGGCCGCATCGTCGCCACGCCCAAACCAAAGAATATTGACCAGGTCCACGACCGAAACCTCCAACTCCCGCGCTTTGACCACGACGTCGCGAGGATCCAAATCTCCCTTCAGCACCGCGTCCGGATCGCTGCGCAAGGTTTTCAAAAACCACCCATAGTCGTCGCGAGCGTTTCCAAAAATGGCTCGGTGGTAGCACCACTGCGACAAGGATATCTCGAAGAGGTCCTCCGGCTTGTCCGGAGCCGCAAGCGCCTTCGCGTTCTCCGGCGTGCCCGCTTTGGCACTGACGTGGCTGCCAAGCAGCGTTCCTGCAGCCAATGCCGCGCTTCGCGTGAGAAAGGTTTTCCGGTTCATGGTCATAGGCATTGGGATAAGGGGTTAGCGACGACTCGCGACCAACCAGCGCAATGTCGCAATCTGCTCATCCACTCCTACCCCGGCGGCGCTAAGCCTCAAGCCTATCCGAGTAACATCTGGCGCTACCTGATGAGTCCCGAACTCAAGACTCCCCGCTCGCGCTTGCGAAGTGGCCACATGCTTCCCGTCCATCAACAGGTCTAGCGCAACGCCATCCGCGCACTCCAGCGAGACCGCCATCTCGTAGACGCCCGCCGCCGGCACCTGTACCGCCCAATCGATGCCTGCTCCAACTCCTGACCAATCGTGACTGTAGTGGCTACCCTGCCGCAAGCTTCCATGAATCGCAGCCGGGGCGCACCCGTGCAAGCGGAGCGAGCGGCCGGCATCCCTAGGCAATGGATACACCGGAAGGGCGTAGCTCGCTGGATTTTTCAACACCTTTTCCGTCCACCACTCCTCCAGACTCTTCTTTATATCATGCGCTCGTTCGGGCTCCGACGCAGCCAGGTTTCGCAACTCCTGTGGGTCGTCAACCACCTGATAGAGCTCTTCTCGCCCGTAGCCCTGAACCCATTTGTAATCTCCCAGCCGAGCGGACAACACCTGTTCTTCGAAGGCCATTACTTGCTTGTCCTGCAAGTAATCGTATAGCCGCGTCCGCTTTGGCCAAATGGCTTCGTGATTCGCGTACACGCGTAGCTTGGGTTCGTAGTGATGCTTTCCATACAATCGATCCACGATACTCGTGCCATCGGGATCGAGTCCTTCTGGAGCCACACCCGCAATATCCAAAAGCGTCGGAACAATATCCGT
The DNA here is from genome assembly GCF_031127875.1 of Pelagicoccus sp. SDUM812005. Taxonomy (GTDB): domain Bacteria; phylum Verrucomicrobiota; class Verrucomicrobiia; order Opitutales; family Opitutaceae; genus Pelagicoccus. Next base: position 2,225 of record NZ_JARXIA010000022.1, read on the forward strand.
TACGTCGCCTTCGAGACCGTCCCGACGAGCTGGAAAACGATCTCCAAACCGAACGAAGCTCGGAACGCGATGTCCTCCCTCGTACAGGTTTCCCTTCATCCCCTTCAGGCCAGAGGGATTCCGGCGCCGCATTTCCTCATCGCTGAGGTGCGGGACGTTCATGGGATTTCCGATCGGTCCATTGTCTCCCATAAACCAGATCAAGGTATTGTCGCGTAGCCCCATAGCGTCTATCGCATCGAGCAAACGCCCCACCTCCCTATCGAGGTGCTCGACCATCGCGCAGAGGCGGGCATAGGATTCGGAAAGCCCTCTAGCCTTGTATCCGTCAACCAATGACTGGGGAGCGTAATAAGGCTCATGCGGATACGGGTGAGCCAGGTACAAAAAGAAAGGGCCCTCCTTGTTCTCGGAAATCCAATCGATGGCACGGTCCGTCAGGTACTCGGCTGTCCAGCCCTTGGGACGCAGTTCGGTACCATTGTGATCGATGACGGGATCGGTATGCTCGTAGAGACGATCCGTGATCGACCAAGTCGCATCGAAACCGCGATTGTAGGGCAAGTAGGCATCCGTCTTACCAAGGTGCCACTTGCCTAGCATCGCCGTGGCGTAACCGCTCTCGCGGAGGACCTCAGCCACCGTTTTCTCCGACAAGTCCAAATAATCGCGGCCGCCATGCACGCCCCAAACCCCGGCTCTCAAGAACTGTTTGCCCGTCATGAGCGAAGCTCGAGTGGGCGAGCAAACAGGAGCGGAATGGAAGTCGTCGAAACGCACCCCCTCCGCAGCAAAAGCGTCCAACCGCGGCGTCTTCATGTCTGCGGCGCCGTGCGAGGAAATATCGCCATACCCCTGGTCGTCGGAAAGGATGAAAATGATATTGGGTCGACCACCAGCAGCAAGCAGTTGCTGTATTGCAATCGTAAATACAAATATGAGAATTAGTTTCTTCATGGCCTATGGGATTATAAAGGTTCCACTCCCTTCGAAATCCTCCTCAGATCCCCATTCGGGTTTCCAATAGAGTCGCGAGGGTTTCTGGTTCTCGCTCCAATCGTGATCGAGGTAACGAAGGTTGAATCGCACTTGGGAGCTATCTGCGGCGAGACCGATTTCATCGAACGGGATCTCGATCTGAAAAATAAGTTTCCCTTGCCAGTTGAGAAGCGACGCGGCCCCTGTGTAGCCTTTAGGAGCCAGAAGCTCCCCCTGCTCCGTTGGCACGAAATCAAAAACCTTAGCACCCGAGCCAGCGTCGAAGTACAGACGCAGGCGGTCGCTCAATTCTCCGGGCAGGAACAAGTGCACGTCATCTTCAACCTCGGCTCGAAGCACCAAACGGTCGACGAGACTACTCAACGAGAAATGCAACAAGCAGTCCTCGGGACCATGCCAATCCCATCCCTGGGTCAAATATCCAGGAGGATCCAGAGCTTCGTAGTCTCGGCGGGCCGAGTCGTCTCGCAGCATTCGCCGCTGCCAATCGATTCTCCACTGCTTGCGGGTCGGCAAGCCCAGCTCAGACACCGTACCGCGCCCGTAAGTCCCCACGATCTCCACGAACACCGGCGGCAAGCGGTCCAAGTACACCGCCCCGCCATTGCTCGCGCTTATGCTGAATGGGACGTCAACCGTTTCGCCCTTACCCAAGGAAACCGCAGCCCGATCGCATTGAAAGCGTACTCCCTCGATTTCGGGGAAACGTATTTCCACATCCAATACAGACTGATCCGGATTCTCGATGGTCACCCTCCCCTCCAACGAAGCGACATAGGGTCGCGAACTCACCGAGGCGGCGACCTGGACAAAGTCTCCCGAACGCAAGGTTTCCACGCGAGCGCGGTTCTCCTCGTTGACCACATCCTTTTCCACGAAGCCGTCTAGGCTCAGGTGCGTTATTTTGGGACCGCTTTCCGTAAGGACCACATGGGTAATGTGATCGAATTCGCCAAACTCCGCCCCGCGCAGGTAGCTCCCTCCGCCAGCCGTACCTAGGATCAGGCGCTCGTTTCCCGAACCGTCCGCTTCGTAGTAATAATTGTGATGGTGTCCCGAAAAAAGCGTGTACGTCCGTCCTCGCAGCGCCTTCTCGACGACCTCGAAGCCCTCCTTGTTTCCATAAGACCAAAGCGGACGGTGCATGAAGAGAAAGGTCCAACGCACGTCGGGATGCTCCGCCAGAGCCTTCGCAAAATAGACGCCCTGCTCGGCAGAGATCCCAGACCTTCCCCCGTCCTCCGTGTGCAGGACAAGAAACAAGGCCCCTTTGTATTGAAAATGATAGTACGGTTGCCCGAGGCGTTCACGCCATTGCTCCTCCATCCACTCGTTGCTGATGTCGTGATTTCCAGGAACGTAATAAAAGGGCATATCTAGAGTATCCACCATTTGGTCGAACTCCTTCCATTGGGAATCCAACAGCTGAGGATCCAAGGTGTATCCATCGATCAGATCTCCTACCGAAAGGAGAAACTCCGGATGCATCAAGTTCGCCTTCCGCAATGCCTCCCTGAAGACACCGGCTCGCATGCCACCGGTCCGATCGGGCATGACGACGAAACGAATATCCTGATCGGACGCGCTAGGCGCTCTGGATACAGGAAGGCCTTGCCCGAAACAAAGTCCGGCAAACAGCAAGAAAACAGTTAAGCAAAGAAAGAGACGGAGCATAGAACAGATCCTAACCGACTCGTCGGCATTTTGTCGAATTTCCAAGGAATAAAGAAGACGCCGCGCCTTTCGACGCGGCGTCCGCTACCGCTTTGATACAAGCGAACTAAAACTCAAAGCTGTTGGTTAGAGTGAACAATCGTTTCGGAGCGATACGGGCTCCAGCCATGCCACCGTCCGGATTGCGGGTAAGTTCGATCAGATCGTCGCCAGCGAGGACATCCTTCACGTTGAGTTGAATTCTCCACTGAACGTCTTCGCCGAAAATAGCCTTCTGGTACCCGATCCAGAGATCGAGATGGCTCTCGGAATCGCCAATATAAGGATTGCTCAGGTCGAAGGACTCGCCATCGGGCGTCGCGATCGGCGGGTATCCGATAGCCAGTTCGTCTTCCCATCGGTAGCTACCGCCCACGTTGACTCCACTGAACTTGCCCGACTCGAAACGGTAATTGCTGACTATGTTCGCTCGCCATGGACGCAGTTCCGCGACATTGGCCCCGTCCAGCAAACGCTGCAGCTGCCAGTTGCGGTAGAACGTATTGTTCCACTGCTGCTTGATGCTGCCGCTCCCCGTGCCGTTCCACATGCGGATATCGCCAGCAGGACCGTTCCAGATTTCGTTGCGAGACTCTACCCATGCCGCCAGGCTTCCGCCGGGGTTGGCGCGGGACGCTTCCGTCTTGGACGCATTGATCATGATATCCCAATTGCTGCGAGGGCGATAGAACAGCTCCATCTCAACCCCTTCCGAACGCGTATCGGAAGTAGCGGTGATGCCCGCTGGCTCGAAGCCGCCGCTGCTCCACGGATCCCACTGCTTGTTTTGCCACTTGCTATCCGCAGGATTTGCCCAGCCCCAAGCGGCAGCCATCTCCGGCGAAAAGGCGCCGAGCACCGCGTCGACATGCTGCTGCTGCAAGGCGCGATCCGCCGCAGTCTGTACAAACTCGCCGTCCACGTTGGAACCATAGTTCCAAGACGCCCCCGCGTAATCGGGGTCTCCGCTCAAGCCCGCCTCGAAGCCCTTGGCCGCTACCCAGGCACGCGACTCGACCGCGCCGATAAACCACTTGGACAATCCCAAGTTGTCGCTCGCGCCCGCGGCCACCGTTTCATACCAATTGACCTTGAGGCTCAAGCGATCCTCCCAGCCCGAGAGCATGAAACCAACTTCCTTGGTATCTCCACTGGGAGCTCCGAGGGGATTGCCGAGCGGGTCGATGCGGCCCGCGGCAGGCTGGAAGTTCTCGGAGGTGTTCCAGAAAAGGCTGAAGTTGAAGCCACCCAGCTTTTCCGACCACGACTTGGGAGCGTGCACCACAACGCTGTAGGTTTTGGTATCGCCCTTGACGGTCGAGTCAGGATCCTCGCCGAAGGCGTAGAGCGGGGTATTCACTTCCTTGGTACCCGTTGCCGGATTGTTGGGAGCTTGCACCGACCAGGCCGAAGCCTCGTCACTGCGTAGTCCAATCGTGGGTACGAGCATTCCGTCTAACATCTTCGCCTGCCAGATGACCGCTTCGGACTCGACTGTGTCCTTGTCCAAACGGGCAGCTCGATAAAGTTGGTTTTCCGCCCCGTGCATGGCGTTGAGCAAACCGAAGCTCTCGGGAGACCAAACGCCAGCATCGATATCGTACACGGAAACGTATTGAGTCGCATTCGGCGCTTGCGGTACAGAGATCGTAGCGATGTCCAAGCCATCAGATAGGCTTTTCCCGATCAGCGAATCGCTCAGGTAGCTGACCAGCTGAAGTTCGCGATTGGGATCGATATTCGGCACCAAGCTCAAAGCACTCGTGTATCCGGTATCCAATCCGTAGAGAGCCCAACTCCTAGAGTCGGACTCGTTCGTCGTCTCCGACAGCAGTCCGGTGAAAGCGTGCTTCCCGAGGAACTTAGCAAGCATGCCATCCGAGTCCAAATGGTCGCGAAAATCGAACTCGGCGAACGCCGTAAAGCGCTTGTTCTCCCGTTCCGTCGTCAAACCGGTACTGGTGTAGGTCGTGCGATTGCTGACGAAAGCCCGCCCTACATTCGGATTCGGCTCGCCATTCAGGTAGTGCGTGTTGATGTCGACCTGAATCGCCGCATTGTCGCCTAGCATGTGCTTATTTTGCCCATCGCTGTAGCTCTGTTTGTTATAAACGAACTCGTAGCCGAGCTTGTTGTCGAGGAAGGTTTGCGAAAGAGCGAAGTTCGCGACGTCAAAGGAGCGGCGCTCGCGCTTCGTTTCGCCATCCAATAGATTATCATAGAAATTGTAGATACTCGTATCCGTGAGGACGCGGTCGCGGTAGTCTGCCCGAAACGGAATAGTCTCCCCATTGGGTCCACGGTAGGCGTTCACATATCCATTGTATCCATTAACGGATACCATTCGGGCGAAGTCACGCGGGTCCGGAGCGTCCGAAGGAAAGTTTACCGCATCGCCTTCGCGCGGAAACGCGCTCACCCCATCAAGCACGAACTGCTCGGCAGAGTCCGGATCCGCGAAGTAGATGAAGTTCCCGCCATAGAGCTGTCCGATCCAAGGTTCGGCATCGACCACTCCGTCCGGGTAGGCTTCCAGGGGATTGTAAGTGGCCTGGTCCAGCTCCGTGAACCACGGCGTGATGCGATCCTTCGGCGGCACGACCCGCGGACGGTTCGCCACGATGTCGCCATCCTCATAGCTAGCCTGGATCGAAGTGCTCCAGCTCTCTCCTTGCAACTTCTTAGGATCGAGCTTGAGCGAAAGGTAAACGCGCTCGTCATCCTCGAAGGCTGGCTTCTGTTGAAACGCTTGCTGATCGTTCAGGTAAATAAAACGAGCTGCCAACTGGTCTTCGATCAGCACTTGGTTATAGTCGAAAACACCGCGTACCGATCCGTGATTGTCGAGCTTCAGTTCGAAACGGCCTTCGTCTTCGTAGTGAGCGCGCTTCGTATGCGTATTTATGATACCCGCCGGCGATCCAAGACCGAAAAGGATCGAATTCGGTCCGCGCTGCAACTCCACCCGTTCGACATTATAGGAATCCCAAGGAACATCCGTAATAAAAAAATCGCGGGTATTCTCCGCCGCTGCAAGCCCTCGAACACGCGTATTGGTATTCGGGCGAAGCTGGGCCGTGCTTTCGTCCAAGGTACTGCCATTGCCCAGACCCGCATAGTTTCCCTGCATGCCGCCTACTTCCGTGCCGGTCGTGTAGACGAGCAAGGATTCGCTATCGGTCGAGCCCGTATCGCGCAAGAACTCTTCGGTCACCACCGAAATGGCCGAGCCAACATCGCGCAGATCCGTTCGGATACGCGTTCCCGCTAGCGTACTGGTGGCTCGGTATCCGTCAGTCTTCTCTCCTTCTACCGTGAACGGCGAGAGCTCGAAGATGTCGTCGTCGGATTCTTGCTCTACTTGGGAATAAACAAAAGGGGACGCTATCGCTAACGCGGCGAAGCAAGTCCCTGTGTATCGTTTGTAGGATATATAGGTTTTCATAGTTTGGTTTATTGATCGGGGTAAATCGTCGATCCGTGCCACTGGCGGATGACTAGGAAAATCGTTCCACGGAAAGGTACTTGGCATGGGACACAAAGCAACCGGCCGAAAGCAGCGACTCCGGTTTTCGTAACGAATATCAGGATACAGCCTATCCTGAGCTATTTTCACTTGTCAGCTCGATGCGTCCTAGTCGGAGTGAATCATGTGGGTTGCGGGGGGTTGGGGTTGGATAACAAAGGAAAGCGGCTCGCGATTCCTCGGGAGACGGCCCAATCTTAACCTAATCTCACCGCGATATCCATTTGAACGCTTGTTCGTAACCGTCGATATTTTACCACCTGACCCAATCCCCCATGAATCAAGCCAGCCGAAAGAGAGTCGCCATCATCATGCCCACCGGTCGCGAGGAATGCTTGCGATTCCTGAGAGGTGTCGGAGCCTTCCAATCCAGCTACGAGCGGTGGAACTGCCTTCTGGACAACGACGCCCACTCCATCGCCAACCCAGGCTGGCTCTTCAAGAACGAGCTCGACGGGGTCATCTGCCACCATCGCAACCCAGTGGTCCTGGAAGAGTGTCGTCAACGAAACATCCCCTGTATCGACATCAACGACGAAACCCCGCCACGCCCCGGCATTCCCAAAATCAGGCCCGACAACGTAGCGATCGGACAAATGGGAGGCGAGTACCTCATCGACCGCGGCTTCAAGAACTTCGGCTTCTGCGGATTCAACGACGAATCCTGGTCGCAGGAGCGCATGACTGGCTTTCGCGAAGCAGTCCAGCAAGTTCGCCGCAACAGCGCCGAATTGGAAACTGAATACACCCTCAACGAATCCGAACTCCTCATCGTCGTCCAAGACGACTGGGCCGCCGAGCAAGAGAAGCACATTGCGGATTGGATACAGTCCCTCCCGAAGCCCGTCGGCATCATGGCCTGCAACGATCTAAGAGCGGTGCAAGTCATCAACGCCTGCCTGAAACTGGAGCTGCCCATTCCGGAAAGCGTGGCGATCCTCGGGGCCAACGACGAGAAATCGCGCTGCGACCTCTGCCACCCGTCCGTATCCAGCGTACCAGTCAACGCCTTCTACTGGGGACAAAGGACCGCCAGTTACCTATCCAAGCTGATGAACGGCGAAGGGATTGATATCGAGGAAGAGCTGATCGAGCCCCTGGAAGTCGTCACCCGCAAGTCCACCGACATACTCGCCGTACCCGACGCCCACATCGCCAAAGCCATGGCCCTGATTCGGGAGAAAGCCTGTAGCGGCCTCAGGGTCGAGGACCTGCTGGAGGAAATCCCCGTTTCCCGCAGCTATCTCGAGAAACGATTCCGCAAATACTTCGGCAAGTCTCCGCAAATGGAAATTCGGAACACCCAGATATCCCGCATCAAATCCCTGCTCGTCGAAACCGATTTGACGCTGGGCGAAATCGCGGACCGGACGGGCTTCAGCCAAGCCGAATACCTCGGGGTCGTCTTCCGACGCGTAACCGGCGATACGCCTGGTGCATTTCGGGCCAAGATGAAGATGACCACCTAGCCAGCCAAGAGCTCCGCGCCACCGGAAAAAAGAGTCTAGATTTACCCGAATATATCGTTAGCCTTTCACCCTAGCTAACGCCTTCCAGTCTATGCCCAAGAAAAAGCCGACCCTGCATTCCCACCTCACCGACGCCGTTTCCTCCATCGGAAAGCTCGTGACCGCGCCGCTTCATTTCGTTAAGCCCCCCAAGCCTACCGTGGCTCGCAAAATCGCGTCGTCTCCCGGCATCGAGCACGCGAAGGGCGTGGACGTACCGCCCGCAGACGGCTCCATTCCCATCCAATGCATCGACTTCGGCAAAGGCGGCTGCGAAAAAACGGACTTCTCCAACGTCACCGACCTCATCGCCCACCCCCGTCCCGAATGGGGCGGATTTCGCTGGATCAACATCGAAGGCCTGCACCCCTTCATCATCAACGAACTGCGGAAGGCCTACGACTTCCACACCCTCGCCGCCGAAGACGTCCTGCACACCCCTCAGCGCCCCAAGCTCGAGCTCTACGATACCCACAGCCTCATCATCCTCGACATGGTTCGCCTCAAAGGAGAATCCCTCGCGAGCGAACAGGTCAGCATCATCGTCATCGGCGATACCCTCATCACCTTCCAGGAGAACCCCGGCGACGTCTGGAACCCCATCCGCACCCGTCTCCAAAATCCGGATGCGCGCTTCCGCCGCTACCCAATCTGGTACCTCGCCTACGCCCTCATCGACGCCATCGTCGACAACATCTACCCCATTCTCGAACGCTACGGCGACGTCCTAAACGACTTGGAAGAGGAGGCCATGGAAGACCCCAAGCCCAGCATCCAACAGCACATCTACCTCATCAAGCGCGAGCTCTACGCCCTGCGACGCTCCTTCTGGCCCGTGCGCGAGCTCACCAGCAAGCTCACCTTCGACGAGACCTCGCCCGTGGAAAAGAAAGTCCGCGTATTCATGCGAGACGTACACGACCACTCCTTGCAGATTATCGAACTCATCGAAAGCTCCCGGGAAATGTGCAACAGCCTGCAAGACTTCTACATTTCAGTGGTCTCCAACCGCATGAACGAAGTCATGAAGGCCCTCACCATCATGGCCAGCCTCTTCATGCCGATCACCTTCTTCGCCGGCATCTACGGGATGAACTTCGAGCACATCCCCGAACTCGGCTGGAAATACTCCTACCCCATCTTCTGGGGCCTCTGCATCAGCACGACCGTAGTCCTCCTCTGGTACTTCAAACGCAAAGGCTGGATCGGAAAGTAGCCTCAGTTCCCTGCTTTTCTACAGAGAAAGACGATCGCAGAATTTCCGGTTTGGAACCGGCCAGAACGACGCGCGCTCCAAGGAGAGCGACGAGCGCATCCTCGAGATTATCCTCTCGCAAACAGTTTTGGGCACGGCACCCGTTTTATGATCGTTGCCCAAGACGGCGACACAGGCGCAGCAGTATCCGCTCGCTCCCATTCAGACTACCGACCTAGTGGATTCCATGCAGTGCGAATAGCCGAGCCTAACTTGGCCTAATTGAGTGATGCGTTAAAGGTACCGACAACAACAACAATCCCCTTAGCCCCTCTCTATCAAGAACTAACCTGCCCATTCAGATTCGTTGTCGAAATACGTGACGCTTTCCAAATCTCGAAAAACAAACAACCAACTCATTTACCCTATTAAACCACTGTTAAACATATACTTAACAAACCTGACCTACTTTTGTAAAAAATAAGGCCCAATGCCTGCTCTAGCGGGCATCGGCCAGAACCGCTCCCCAAAAACAAGCCTCCGGCCCCACTTACATAATGAATAACATAAAGAAGACACTCCTCGCACTCGCACTAGCGTTTAGCTCCTTCCAAGCTCAGGCCGTTCTCATCGACAACGGGGACTATACCACGGACACCGAAACCGGTCTCGATTGGTTGGACATGTCGTTCACAATTGGAAAGACCTACAATGACGTTCTGTCCGCGACTACTGGCGGCAGCCTCAGCGGTTGGCGATTCGCGACGACATCGGAGTTTGACGCTCTCATTAGCAGCGCCGTTGGAAGTATCTATACACCTACAGCAAGTGGCAATGACTCATCCATTCTCGTTCAAATGCAGAACCTGGTTTCGCTCCTAGGCTATACCTACTCCTGGACAACCACCAGCGAGTATACAGTAGGATTTGTAGACAGTTCTAGCCTCTCCTTCGCAGACGCTCGTCAATTCGGCTACAATAATCCAAATGGCTTTGTACGCCCTGCTTCAAACACCAACTGGGACGCTTCGAAAGACGATGATGTTTTTTCATCCTACCGAGGTAGCTTTCTCCTTCGCTCCTCCAATGCCTCTACCGTGCCAGACGTCGGCAATAGCGCCCTCTTGCTCGGACTCGCCCTCACAGGCCTCGCCTTTTTCAAGCGCCGCAAGTAAGGCGAGTTTAGCCAATTTCTTAATCATAGCCGGACGGGTCGCCTCGCCCGGCTTTTTTGCGTACACAAGCCATCGATCCTATCCGAGGAACGCCAAGGCAGCTTATAAACGATCCAAACGACAGCAGTCCGTCGAGGAATTCCAAAAGACCGTGACCTCTGATAAGAAGCTGCGAATCCTAAGCATCCATTGCGACACCGCCGACGCCGTATAGCAAAAGGACCGCTTCCTAACGCTCGCTTCGCGACCCCTAAGCTAGCACTTTCTCAGGAACTTGTCCACCGCGCGCTTCGGGGTCTTGCACAGCTTCTGCATCAACGCGAAGGGCGCGTCGAAGATGCCGTGGCGATCCCCGATCGTATCCAACATTCGGAGCCAGATCTTCACCGTCATCTCCGAATCGTAGAGGGCTCGGTGAAAGGTTCCGTCTACCGGAATCCCAGCGTAACTGACCAGACTGCCCAGCTTATGGTTGGGAGCGTCCTGAAACACCCGCCGCGCCGCGAGCATCGAACACACGAAGTTTCCCGAACGGCGACGGGCAATCCGTCCCAGCTCTGCATCTAGGAACCGTTGGTCGAAGGACGCGTTGTGAGCGACCAAGTTGAAATCTCCGATGAATTCCGAAAAACGCTCCATCACCGCTTCGCAAGGTTCCGCCTCCTGCAACATGGCGTTGGAAATCCCCGTGTAGCTCTCGATAAACGGGTCGATGCGTCGCCCCGGGTTCATCAGCTCCTGAAAACGCCCGGTAACTTCCCCTGCCTCGATCCGAACCGCCCCAATCTCGATAGCCCGATCACCCAGATTAGGAGAAAGCCCCGTCGTCTCGAAATCGAGAACCACCACCGTATCCGCCCTGCTCATACTCAACCTTCAAAGCCTACCGCTTCTTCAGCCAATTCAGCTGCACGCCCGTGCCGGAACCTTTCTTCGGTTTCTTCGGCAAGGCGCCTTGTATGTACTGCAGCAATACGCCGCGTCCCGCTCGCTCCACGGAGGAGCAAGGAATCATTTCCACCTTCCTCAGCTCCAAGGCCTCCAGAGTCTCCTCGTAGATCTCCATGTTGCGCTTCCAAACCTCTTCCTTCACCTCGTCCGTCTTCGTAAAGACGATCACGTGCGGCACGGGGCAGTCTTCCAGCCAATTGAGAAATCCGAGGTCGAGCTCGATCGGTTCGGAACGGGCGTCCACCAAGGCGCAGATCAGCTTCAGCTGCTTGCGCCCCATCAAGTACTCGCTCACCGCTTCGTTGAAGTCAGCCTGCTTCCCCTTGGAAACCTGAGCGTAGCCGTAGCCCGGCAAGTCGACGAGGTTCCACCATTTGTTCATGGTGAAGAAGTTCAGCAACTTGGTGGCGCCCGGCTTCTTGGACACCTTGGCCAAGCCCTTCTGCTTCGTGAGCATGTTCACCAGCGAGGACTTCCCCACGTTCGAGCGCCCGATAAAGGCAACTTCGGGCAAGGAGGAACGCGGGCAATCCTCCAAATTCTTCGCGCTGGTCAAAAACTCCGCAGATTCGATCTTCATGCCAGCGACACAAGGGACACAAACCTCGCAGGTCAAGGGAGCGTCTGCTCGCCACGACCCCAAGCCTCCCCAAATCCCCTTTCTCTCCGCACTTCGCGTTGGACACCTCCCTGATTTCTCCCCAAAACCGTTCGCCTTATGAACATTTTGGAAGATCTACAGTGGAGAGGACTCTACACAGACTGCACGGCGCTCGAAGAGCTGACCAAGCGTCTCGAAGAAGGACCCATCACCCTCTATGCAGGCTTCGACCCGACCGCGGACTCCCTCCACGTCGGCAACCTCGTCCCCCTCATCGCCCTGCGCCGCTTCCAAAACTACGGCCATAAGCCCATCATCCTCGCCGGTGGAGCGACCGGCAGCATCGGCGATCCCTCCGGCAAGAAGGCCGAGCGCCAGCTGCTGACCAAGGAGCTGCTCGCCCACAACGTCGCCTGCGTCAAGAATCAGCTCGTCAAGATCCTCGATTTCTCCGAAGGGCTCGCCAACACCGCCCGCCTCGTCGACAACGCCGACTGGTTCGGCCCCATTGGCTTCATCGAGTTCCTGCGCGAAACTGGCAAGTACTTCACCGTCAACTCCATGATCGCCAAGGAGAGCGTCAAGTCCCGCCTCGGCGGCGACAACGAGGCCGGCATCAGCTACACCGAGTTCTCCTACATGCTCATCCAGGGCTACGACTTCTTCCACCTCAACGCCACCTACGACTGCGAACTGCAGATCGGCGGCTCCGACCAGTGGGGAAACATCACGGTCGGCACCGAGCTCACCCGCAAGAAAGCCGGCAAGTCCGTCTACGGCCTCACCTTCCCCCTTATCACCAACGCCGACGGCTCCAAGTTCGGCAAGAGCGTCGGCGGCGCCATCTACCTCGATCCCGCCCGCACCAGCGTCTACCGCTTCTACCAGTTCTTCATCAACGTCGACGACCGCGACGTCATCAAGTTTCTCAAGTTCTTCACCTTCCTCAGCCACGAGGATATCGAAGCCCTCGAAGCCAAGCACAACGAAAATCCCGGAGCCCGCGAAGCCCACCGCGCCCTCGCCTTCGAAATGACCAAGCTCGTGCACGGCGAGGAAGCCACCAACGACGCCATCAACGCTTCCAAGATCCTCTTCGGCGGCGGCCTCGACGGCATCTCGGAAAACGCCCTCGCCCAAGTCGCCAGCGAAGTGCCCAGCGCCACCATCGCCAAGGCCGACCTCGAGTGCGAAGAAGGCCTCTCCCTGCTCGACGCCCTCGTCACCGCCGGACTGTCCCAGTCCCGCAAGACGGCCAAGAAGGACGTGCAAGGCGGCGGCGTGAACGTGAACAACGAACGCGTGCAAGACCTCGGCTACAAGCTCACCTCCGCCGACGTGCACTACGGCAAGTACATTCTCCTCCGCCGCGGCAAAAAGAACTACGCCGCCCTGATCGTGGAGTAAACGAATCCTAACCATCCTCTTAGTCCCACCATCAAAAAAAATGGATGAGGACCAAGGGGATGAGGAAGATTTGCCTCTCCGTTTTCACCCTTCACTTTTCGCTCTCCACAATTCACTCTTCCCTTCCATGGCTACTTACGTTTACGAGACCATTCCCCAGTCCGCTGACGAGAAGCCCGAGCGCTTCGAGATTCAGCAGAGCATGAAAGACGAAGCCCTCACCGCGCATCCGGAAACCGGCAAGCCGATCAAGCGCGTCATCGTGGGCGGCTACGGATTCACTATGGGCGGCAACGCGCCCACGCCCTCCTCCGGCGGCCACTCCTGCGGCGGCGGTGGCTGCGGCTGCCACAATTAATCCGTAGCGCTGCGCTTTAGCCAGCGACCGCAATGCAGGATCCATTCTCCACGGACGCGGGCTAAAGCTCCGCGCTACGCCGACTCATGCCTCCTAAAAAAATCGCCCTCATCGAGCCCTTCTTCTCCGGCTCGCACCAACGTTGGGCGGAGGAGCTCCAGCGCCACTCCCGCCACCAGTTCGACCTCATCACCCTGCCCGGGCGCAGCTGGAAGTGGCGCATGCACGGGGCCGCCGTCACCCTCGCCCAAGAGCTGCTGTCGCGAGAAACTCAATACGACCTGCTGCTCGCCACCGACATGCTCGACTTCGCCGTCTTCCTGTCGCTCGCCCGCTCCCGCTACGCCCACACCCCCACCGCCGTCTATTTTCACGAGAACCAGCTCTGCTACCCCTGGTCGCCCCGCGACGCCGACGTTAAGAAAAAGCGGGACCTGCACTACGCCTTCATCAACTACACCACCGCCCTCACCGCCGATCGCGTGTATTACAATTCCCAATACCACCGCGACGCCTTCGTCGGTGCCCTGCCCCAGTTCCTCGACCGTTACCCCGACTTCCCAAACAAAGGCACCATCGCCAGCATCGACGCCAAGAGCCAAGCCCTCCCGCTCGGCATGGACCTCAAAGCCTTCGACGCCTACCAGCCTGCCGCCCCCTCTCGCAACGACGTTCCCCTACTGCTCTGGAACCACCGCTGGGAATACGACAAAAACCCGAAAGGCTTCTGCAAGCTCCTCTTCGCCCTCGCCGACCGAGGGCTCGACTTCGAAGTCGCCCTGCTCGGCGACCGATTCGAAGAGGAACCCGAATACTTCCAACAAGCCCGCCAGAAGCTCGGACAACGCATCGTCTCCTACGGACGCGCCGAGAAGTTCGAAGAGTATGCCCAGTGGCTGTGGCGAGCCGACATCCTACCCGTAACATCGCGGCAAGACTTCTTCGGCGGCAGCGTAGTCGAAGCCATCTATTGCGGCTGCCATCCCGTTCTGCCCAAACGTCTCGCGTATCCAGACCACATCGACGTCACCCAACATCCGGAGAACTACTACAAGACGCACGACGAAGCCGTTGAACGCCTCACCGCCTTGATCCAATCCGGCAATTGGCGCCAATCCAGCCCCCACGCCAGCAAGATGACTGCCTACGACTGGACGGATTGTATCGATAGATACGATACAGCCCTGTCTGAGACAGCGAGCGCGACAGCGCCTTGAAGGAACAGGCCTCTACTTCAGCTCTACCACGTAGCAGCTGTTCAGGTTATTCAACAAATACTCGTAGGTGAAGAAGCCGTATCCGCCTGCGCCCCAGTCGTCGCCCCAAGAATTGCGGAAGATAAACTTCGCATTCTCGATCTTTCCGTCTTCGCAGCGGTAGCCGATAATCGTAACCGCGTGACCGCCATCGGGCCGAACCGGCTGCTTGCTCAACACGCTAGTATGAGCGATTCGCGAGTAGGCAGGCCATGAAACGCCAACCACCACCGGCATATTCGCATTGAGCACGTGTACGATATTCTGGATACCTTTCTCGCTACGCGCCCCAGGAACCATAAAGGGACTGAAGTTCACCGTATCCAACATCGAATACGGAGTCTTCGCCGCGCGCTCCTCGCGCGTCTGCTCCAGAGCGAGACCGTGGCCGCGTATCGCTTGGAATACGTGCTCAAGGGCAAACCCGAGATCCAAGCCGTTTCTTCGTCCCGTTTCCCTGTCGAAGCCAACCGCATCGGGTCGGCCCAAGGAACGCGAGGTGGCGTTGATCAAATACGGCTCCGAAAGGTTCAGGGCTTGGCCATGTCCTTCCGCAAACTGGTACTCCAAGGCAGCCACGATGGCATGCACCGAACAACTCGGACCACTCTGGCTGCGCACCCGAATGCCATGGCTGCGGAAGCGGTCGCGCAGGTCGACTTCCGTCTTCAATTGCGGCTCCGTCCCGAAGAGCGAAAAGGCGCTGCTCGATCCCGCGGGCGACGGGGCGACGGCGCGGGCTTGGCTGCGGAGCTCTCGGGCTTGGACTGCCTTGGCCGCGGCGATGCGCTGTTCCTGGGCTTGAATCTGACGTTGGCGTTGAGCGGCCAGCTCCGCTTCGCGATCCGCCGCTCGCGCGGAGTCGTATCCATACTTCGCTTGCAGCTCCGGCGAGAGCTTCGACAGCGGCACTTGAGCGATGCCTCGAGCATGACGGATGGAAAGCGAAGACTCGTTGGCCGAGAGAACGACGACCCGATGGAAAACGTCGCTCCCCACCTCCAGCTTTTCATAGGAGTCAGCCGCGAAGGCATGGAGCGAGAAGATCAAGGAGAAGAGCAAGAGGAAGGATTTCATAACGAGCGACAGTGGATTCCTTTTCCTACCTTCGGATTTTTCGCGCGCTTCTTCAGCCGGATACAAAAAAGACGCGCTCCCGAAAAGGAAGCGCGCCTTGAAAACTTAGAACTGGCTCGTGCGGACTAGTTGTCCCACATGTCGGCGAAGGCGTCGTCCTTGACCACCTGCTTCTGGCGGGACGAGGTGCGAGGGGCCGGCGAATCGAAGGCATTTTCGATCGGAGCCGAGTAGGAACGTGCGACCGAAGAAGAGGCATTGCTGCGAGAGCCTCCATTAACCACGGCGACGAGGTCTTGGATAGTCTGCTGCATACTGTTCGACTGCTCGAGCAAGACGCGGCTGGAAGAGGCGGTTTCTTCCGCGCCAGCTGCGTTTCGCTGCGTAACGCTGTCCATGTTGCTGATAGAAGTCTGGATCAGACCCACGCCGCGGTTCTGCTCGGCGGAAGCATCGGAGATTTGGCCGACGATTTCGTCCATCTTCTGCGTATGGCTGACGATGGTCTGCAGGTTTTGGGCAACGCGCTGGTTGATCTCCACCCCGCGCTCGGACTTCTGAACCGAATTCTCGATCTTCTGAGCGGTAATGGAAGCCGCTTCCGCGGAACGGTGAGCCAGGCTGCGTACTTCGTCCGCAACTACGGCGAATCCTGCGCCAGACTCGCCGGCACGTGCCGCTTCCACCGCTGCGTTGAGAGCGAGGATGTTGGTCTGGAAAGCGATTTCGTCGATGGTCTTGATGATGTTGGCGATGTTGTCGGAAGACTCCTTGATGTCCTCCATCGCAGTGATCATGTCCTTCATGGACTCGGCGCCAGACTCCGCAGCAACACGGGCTTCGCTGGCGAGCTTCTTCGCGTTTTCGGCGTTCTGGGCGTTCTTCTCGGTCATGGCATTGACCTCCTCGAGCGACGAGCTGGTCTCCTCGATAGAGGCAGCTTGCTCGGAAGAGTCGCGGGCCAGGGCTTCGCTGCTCGCGGAGACCTGTTCGGAGGCGACCAAGGTTTCGGCGGCGGCGCCTTGCAGACGGCCTACGATCTCGTCGATGCTGCGAGTGATGCCGCGAACGACGTACCATCCGCCTACGGCGCCGATCGAAAGACCGACGAGGCTGATGATCATCACGGAGAGATTGACCGTAGCTTGGAGGCTCTCGGCGTTCTTCTTCAAATTAGCTTGATGCTCGCCGATGGTACGCTGGAAGACTTCAATCTTTTCCACAAACTCGGGACCGACCGGACGCAATTTCGTGGCGTCGATTTCCACGATGTTCTTGAGCGTGTCAGCCAGTTCCGCAACTCCCTTGGAGAAGGCGGCCGACACTTCGATGCTGTTGGCGAGGACGCGCTCCTTGAGCTCGTCCTTCAAGCTTTCGTCGAAGTCGACATTCATCTGGTAGTCTTCCTTCAGTACGCCGAGCTTGGACGCGAGCTCTGCGACCTTCTCCTTGGCTTCCGCGATGTCCTCGTCGTTGTACTTGACGATGACGCGGTTGATCGCGGAGTCGGCTTCGAACATGCTCTGCAAAGCGGACGAAGTAGCGAAGGCACCCGCGATGTCTCCCTTGGCCTGGTCGGCCGCGAGAAGCTCCTTGAGCATGTCCTTGATCTCCTTGCCGCCCGGCTTGACGACCTCTTCCAGGAGCTCGCTCTGGCGGCCCTTGAGGCTGACGATTGAATTAAAAGCGGAATTGTATCCATCCATCAACGCCGTCGCCTCCTTCAGGGCAGTGCGAGCGGTATCGTTGTCGGCTTCCCGAGCGAACTTCTCCAAGTCCGAAGAAAGCGCGCCATACATGGCTTCGTGCTTTTCGACGTGGCTGGGATCGGTCGTCGTAAGGTATTCGGCGATGTTGGATCGCATCGACAAGGCGACGTTTACTTTATCAGAGGCAGCGTTTCCTTCTTCAACGCTTTCGGAGAATTCTCCGAAAGAATCGTTGAGCTTCGATACCGCGACATAGGACACGGCAGCGAGCACGACGAAGAAGGTGAGAGCTATCGCGATGGTGAAGCCAATTTTCTTGGCGAGTGACATTGAGCTCATTTTACAGGTGGGATGTGAGGTGTTGCTTAGTTTTTAGAGTATTAAGGTGTAGTTTCCTTTTGGATACTAGCTTACAGGAGTCTCCTCGGCCGGAGACGGTGGCGGGGTATTTACAAACTTGAATGGGATTCTCAGCTTCGATCGAACCGACTTTCCTCCAACCTTCGCAGGCTCGAAAATCCAGGACTTCGCAGCCGCCAGTGAAGGCGCCTCCAAATCCGAGTGGGTCGACTTCTTGATCGATGCGTGAATCACTTGTCCTGCTTCGTTCAATACGAGATCGACCGAAACGAGACCTTTAAATTCTTCGGCGAGATACTGCTCCGGCAGGGTCGGCATGGCGCTGGACTTGATCACCGGCTGCACGTCCCACTTCGTGTAGACATCTACCTTGAGCGGATTTTCCTGGGTCCAATGCGCGATCGCGGCCTGCGATTCCGCGTCGAACTCCGATACTGGCAAATCGATGCGATCATCGCCTACTCGCAAGTAGACCGAGCCATCGAGAACCTTGTAAATGTTGCCGTCTAAGGAAGTGCCGTCCGCCTTGGTGTAGACGTCCGCAAACGCCGCTGCGATCGGAGAAATTCCGACGACGAAAAGAGCGACAATACGTGAGAGTTGGGTGTTCATTTTTTCAATACGGGAGATACCTAAACCGGCTAAGTAGAGAGCTCGGTCCCCTGTGAGATCGGTTATCGCACGTAAAGCTTGAACCGCTTTTTTCGTTCCCAATCGAAATTCAGTGAAAACAACTAGATTTCGGCGACGCTCGCCTCGGGAATTAACAATTGCTTAACGCAATTCAGGCGCGGCGGGGAGCGTTCCCTTCCCAAGGCGCACCTGCCAAAACCTTCAACAAAACGAATCGCAATGCTACCCAGATCGCTTCTCCTCCTCGCTTCCCTATTTCTCTTCGCCATGCCCTCCCACGCCAAGTCCGTGGAGGTCGTGAAACCAAAGCTCGTCGGCCTCTACTTTCATGCGACCTGGTGCGCGTCCTGCAAAACCTTGGACCCAGAAGTCGAAAAAGCAGCGGCCAGCCTCAAGAAGAGCCCCTTTCTCCTAGTCAAGCTCGACGTGTCCAACAAGGTGACTCAACACCAAGCCGGCATGACCGCCGCCGCTCTGGGCTACGACGATATCTACGCGGAGACCGGGCTCAAGACTGGGTTCATCATCCTGGTGGATACCAGCACCGGCGCCGAAGTGGGACGCATCTCCCGCGACGACGACGCCGCCACCATCTCAAGCAAAGTGAAGGCCCTGACCAAAACCTGAAGCTGAAAACCGATTTTCGAAGACACAAAAAAGGCGCGTCCCGAGCAAACGGGACGCGCCTTTGTTTTAAATAGGTTCCGAGCGAGCGGCTTCCTAGCCCACGAAAGCGGACTTGAGGAACTCGAGGTCGATCTCCGGATAGAGCACGAACTCGTCGAGCAAGGCCTTCACGCGACCGCGAGCTTCGGCGATCACCTCGTCCGCCAGCTCGTACTTGACCTTGCTTTGCTGGCCGGCGTTCTTGCCGCTAGCGATGGTGGCTGGCTTGGTGTTGGAGAGGATCAACTTGAAGATCGAAGCGATTTCCTTCATCTGCTCCACGCCCATGCCGAGCGAGGTAACCGCAGGAGCTCCCACGCGCAGGCCGCTGGTGTAGTGCGGGCCGTTCGGGTCGAACGGCAGGGAGTTTCGGTTCAGGGTAACACCGGCTTCGCGCACGGCGGCTTCCGCTTGGCGACCGTTGAGGCCGAAGCTGGTCACGTTGATCAAAAGCAAGTGGTTATCCGAACCGCCAGTCGCGATGGTCAAGCCCTCGTCGATCATGGCCTGGGCCAAGGCGCTGGTGTTTTCTACGACCTTGGCCGCGTAGTCCTTGAACTCGGGCTTGAGCGCTTCCTGGAAAGCGATGGCCTTGGCCGCCATGACGTGCGGGAGCGGACCGCCGATCACGAGCGGGCAACCCTTGTCCACGAACTCGGCGAACTCCTTCTTGCAAAGGACGATGCCGCCGCGTGGGCCGCGGAGCGTCTTGTGCGTGGTGGAAGTGACCACGTCCGCGAATGGCATCGGGTTGAAGTCGCCTTCGAAAACGTCGCCTGCCACCAGACCGGCAAAGTGCGCCATGTCGACCATGAGAACGGCGCCCACCTTGTCAGCGATCTCCTTCATGCGGCGGAAGTTGACCTTGCGCGGATAAGCGGAATAGCCGGCCAGCAGGATCAGCGGCTTGACCTCTTCGGCCTGCTTCTCGAGGGCGTCGTAGTCGAGCAAGCCAGTCGATTCGTTGACCGAGTAGCTGTAGGCATCGAAGAACTGGGCGGAAACGTTGAAACGGTAGCCGTGGGTCAGGTGACCGCCGGAGTAGTAGTCGAGGCCGAGCATGCGCTGGTTACCCATTGCGGCCCGAACCTTGTTCCAGTCCTCGCGGGAAAGCTTGGCTGGGTTGGGCTCGCCGAGTTCCGCAAGAGTCGGTACGCCGACCTTGGCCTGCAGGATAGCCCAAAACGCGATCATGTTCGCGTCGGCGCCGGAGTGCGGCTGCACGTAGGCGTGCTCGGCCTTGAAAAGCTCGCAAGCGAGGCGGCATGCCTCGGACTCGATGTCGTCGATATTGTCGCAACCCGCGTAGTAGCGAGCGCCGGCGAAGCCTTCCGCGTACTTGTCAGTCAACAAGTTGCCCATGGCCGCCTGCGTGTTGGTGGAAGTGAAGTTCTCGGACGCGATCAGCTTCAAGTTGCTGCGCTGGTCCTCGAGCTCCTTCACGATCGAGCGGGCGATCGATGGATTGACCTCTGCAACCTGCTGGAGGCTAGCGAGATAGCTAACCATTGCGGGCGAGATGGACTCGGCTGAACGGGAGGACAAGTAGTCCTGCAGTGGCGTGGCGGCGGTGGTTTCACTCATGATGGTTCTATGTGGAAGCGGTTAATCTCTGAAAAGTTCTACCCAGGCGCGCGATAGAACTGAACCGCTTCCCAGCGGTCAATCCCGCCTTTGCTTCGCCAGTCGCATTTCGGAAAAAAGCCGCTGAGCCCCTTCAAGTCAATGCGAAGTCCGCGCAGATTTGCAGCGCTTCAAGCCTGGCTTGCGCCCGCGGTCAAAGCTTGAGCTGGAAGCAGGCGCCCTTCCCCTGCCCCTCGCTTTCGGCGGAGAGCTTCCAGCCGTTGGCCTCGCAGATGAGGTTTGCCCGCGGCAAACTGAAGCCGTACCCGCCATCGCTGCGCTTGTGCTCCGGCATCTGGCACGGCTTGAAGACAACGCGCAGGTCCTCCCGTTCGATGCCAACTCCTTGGTCCCTGACCCGAAAGACGACTTGGCCCGCCTGACGCTCCAGCGAAATGCGGATGCTCTGCTCCCAAACCGAGAAGTCGACCGCGTTATCCAGCAAAACCTGCAAAACGAACAGAAGGCCCTCCTTGTCCACGATCAGGTTACCGCTCCAGCTGCCCTCGAACACCAGAGTGAGCTCCTTGGCGGCCAGCTTGGAAATCGTCTTGGATTGCAGCATCGCCTCCAGCTCGGAAAGGCTCAGGACCTGAGTCTCCCCGGGATGCTTCTGCCGGGCCTCCTCGAAGTAGGAACTGGCGAGCTGGGCCAGCTTGGAAATCCGCCTGAACCCCTTGCGCACGTAGTCCAAGTAGCGAGCGTTTTCGGGACTCAGCTCCTTGCTCTCCATCATGTTCAAGCTGCCGATCCAGTTGAGCGGCGTATTCAGCTCGTGGGAAATGTATTGGATGAAAGCCAGCTTGTCCGCGTCAAACTCCGCCAGGCGCGCGTTCGCTTCCGCCAAGCGCCGCTGGCTCTCCTCCAACGCCTCCTTCTGCAAACAGGCGTTCAAGGCGTTCGCCAGCTTGGAGTTCAAGCCGACCAGCGAATAAATCGTGCGTTGGTCCAGCGGCCCCCCGCTCTTGACCAGCGCGAGCAGGCCAAAGCCCGGCAGCGAGAAGAAGTAGGCGTACTCCTCCTCCAGCGAACTGTAGGAAAACGGAAGCTCCTCCCCCAAGGCCTTCAATCCAGCCGCGTCGTAGCTTCGTTCCAGTCGCGCTTCGACGATATGGACCGCCCGGTTGGCGGCCGCCTTCTTGGGCAGCAAGTAGAACGGCTCGAAAGCGAAGCGACCTTCCCCTGCCTCCACCTGCTTCAATACGCAGCCAGCCGAGAGGTTGAGCTTTCGCAGGTACTTCCCCAAGCACTCCTTGAGCATCTGCCGATAGCCTAAGCCGATGCCGATCGACATCGAAATCTCGTAATAGATCTGCTGCTCTTCCGCTCGCAGTAACATCAGGCTTCGATCACAGCGACCACCGCTGTCTTGTTATAGAATTCCAAGTAGTCCTTCCGGTTGTTGGCGATCTCGCCCAAGCTGAGCACGCCAAAGCTCGGAATCTCGGAATCGATCGACAGCGCCTTCAACTCCTCCTCGAAGGCCTCCCCAAGAAAGAGGTAGCGGGAAATGCAGTCCACCAAAAACACTGCCCGCCGCTCGGGCCGCCCCTCGAAAGACTCCCTCCCCCGCCGCAATGCTTCTCGGGCCGCCGCGACCAGGGATGCCGGATCCCCCTTCAAGATATGCACGAACGACTGCTCCGGCACCTCGCCGATGCAGACGATCTCCTGGTTCGGCCCCAGCGAAATCGGGTCGCGTACGATCTTTTCGGCCGCCAGCCGACTGATGCCGAACGGATAGCTGTTAGCCACCTGGAAGAAATTCTTGGTCGCGAAAACGTTGCCCGCATGGGCCTCCACCATCTCGCGATAAACCTCGAAGGCCGGCTGCCAGTCGAGCGAGACGATCTTGTTGCGATCCGACTCCGTCACCTCGAACGGCCCCTCCAGCTCCTGCCAGCCATGCGAAACTCCGATCCCCGTAGCCAAGTTGGAAAAGGCCAACACCGCGCAGTCCTTCAGCAGCCCCTCGTTCGTGAACAAGCACGGACGCTGCTCCAAGCTCAAGGAACCCGCTCCGCCGCCAATGTAGTTCGCCTCCAAGCCGAATACGGAAAACAGGTCCTCCACCAAATTGTTGATGCGCGTAGACAAGCCGTCCACGAAGACCATCACCGTGCGCGTCCGGGAAAAGTCCACCTCCAAAGCTTCCAAACGATCTTCGAAATCGTCGAAGGCATCGCTCAATCCCGCGATCGTCTCCACCTGCATCGTTTCGCCCAAGCCCACTACGATATGACCCTTCTCCATGCGGCAAGCGCCCAAGACGATCTGGGGAAAAATCCCGCCCACCACAGGGAGCGTCTGAGCCTTGAGGACCGGATCCACCGCGTCCGCCGCGTAACCGTTACCATCGCATGCCAGCACCAGCAGCGACGCCACCCCCGGCTGCGAGGCAACCGCCTCGAGGCTCCTTGCGAGCTCCCCGACCTCCGGACTTGAACTGCTCTTGATCGGCATGGCTAAGGTAACTAACCCCGCTTTTCCGAACTTCCCTTTGCTAGAATCACAGGATACTTCCGCGCATTCTTTAGCATCTTCCGGTCAATCGCCTTAGCGAGGTCGATTCCCGCCCGATTGGCGAACTGCAAGGCGTAGATCGCTACGTCAGCCAACTCGTCCTCGACCGCTTCGCGCTTCTCCCCGTCCCGCATCAGCGACTCGCATTGAGAACCTTCCAGCCATTGGAACGGCTCCATCAGCTCCGCCGCTTCGCCCGCCAAGGCCACGCTCAAGTTCTTCAAGGTGTGGAACTGCTCCCAATCCCGCTCCCTCGCAAACGCGGCCACACGCTCCTTCAAATCCGCAATGGGGGTATCCTGATCGCTGCACGACATAGGTAATCAATCAACGGATACATCCGAAGAATGCGAGCGCCGAGCAACGATTTAAGTAAACCCACCTAAGCCGAACTAAGCGACCGGCGCCCCTTCGAGCAAGGCCTGCTCGTAGCAAGCCAGGTACTTGGGAACGATCTTCTCGGCGGTGAAACGCTCCACCGCCCGTTCCTTGGCCGCAAGCCCCAAGGCGCGAGCCCGGGCCGGGTCTTCGACCAGCTCGTCGATACGGGCCGCCATCTCGTCGCAATTCCCAAAGTCGCAAAGCAAGCCGGACACGCCTTCCTCCATCACTTCCGGAATCCCGCCCACTCGAAAGGCCAAGGACGCCTTGCCCAAAAACATCCCTTCCAGAATGCTCAGGCAAAAGCTCTCCGTCTCCGAAGTGTAGATACCTAAATCGCTCGCTTCGATGTAGTCTTCCACCGGATACCCGTTCTGACGCACGATCACCGTCGACTCCAAGCCAAGCTCCCGCACCTTCCCCTCGAACTCCTCGAAAGAGTTACCCGCCAGCACGATCAGTTTCAGGCGGGAGCGAAACTTGCATCGGGCCACCGACTCCAGCAACAGGTCGATCCGCTTGACCGAACGCAGGTTCGAAGCGTGGAAAAGCGTGAAGCAGTCTCCGAGCTCCAGGTCCTTCCTCATCCGCTCCCGGGTCGAAGTCGCCTGACCGGGCGTATAGAAATTATGGATAACCTCCACCGGCTTCCCCACGTCGAAAATCTCCTCCGTGTCCCGTCTCAAACTATCCGATACAGTCGTGACACGATCCGAGTGCTGCAGCGAATACTCGATTGCCCGTCGGTAGTTCGGGTCGCGACCGAGCAAAGTCGTATCCGTGCCGTGCAGCGTCGTCACGATGCGCAAGCGATCCTGCTTGGCCATTCGCTTGGCGATATACGCCGCCGTCGCATGCGGCACCGCGTAGTGAGCGTGGATGATGTCCAAATGGACTTGGTCGGCCACCTCGGCGATCTTGACCGCCAGCGGCAGCGTATAGTCAGCGTATTCGAAAAGCTTATATTTCGAAACCGCGACCGCGTGAAAATGGATGCGCGGCAAGGACGTATCCAAGCGAACCGGCTTCGCGTAACTGAAGAAATGCACCTCGTGCCCACGAGCCGCCAACTCCATTCCCAATGCCGAAGCAAGAATTCCGCTGCCCCCGACCAAGGGGTAACAAGCGATGCCAATCTTAAGTGGGTTTTCGGAGTTCACCTAAAACAGACGAATCCCGCGCGGAGCCGAATTCAACCCATTTACAAGAACAGGGTCATTCGGCCAGAGGGCTTGAGCGTACTCGCACCCTGCTTGCAGTCCTAAGGTCCGAGCCCGCGAAACCTGCAGGTCCAGGTAACGCCGTGTCTTCATCTGGGATTGGTGACAGCTCATCAACTCCCGCCAAGCCTCGATCTGCAGTGATACGTCGAAGACGAAGGGCAGCTGGGCAGCAGGCTCCGCCCCAGGAGTAATCGCGTAAAAATAGAGCGACTCGATGGCGTGCGGCTTCAGCTCAGCCAAATCGCTTACGCCCGCGTACCGCGCCAGCCGGGCCGCGTCCATAGCCACTTTTCCAATCGCCACGTGGTCCGGATGCTGGTTTTCCACCCGGCTAGGCGCCAGCAGCACCGAAGCGCCCGTTGCCCGTATGACACGAGCCACTTCCATCGCGTTTCGAGGGCTGGCAACGATGCGCCCATCGCCGCCGCAATCGAGAAAGGAGAGACTCGCCCCGCAACGCGCCGCAGCAGCCTCGCTTTCCGCGACGCGCTCCTCCGGAGTCCCGTTGCTTCCCGACTCCCCCTTCGAACAAACCAAGAAATGGATACGGCTCCCCGCTTCCGCTTCCTTCAGCAGAATCGCCCCGCAGCCAAACTCGATATCGTCGGGATGCGCTCCTACCGCTAGAATGGTTGTTTCCTTACTCACCGACATAGGCTTCGTCACTGCGTTCAATGGGGTCACGTTCAACAAACTCGATCTCAGGTGCGTCGTCCAGGTTCAAGTATTTAATCTCCCCCGCTCCAGCAACGTAGTGCGTGCAATGCAAGACCGACTGCATCCACCGCAGGCGCGTATCGCGCGTCGGCGTGATCTTCGCCTTGTCGCTCGCGTCAGCCTCCACCTGCAAGTAAGAGCTTCCCCCTTGGTGCAAGGCGAAGCCGTCCCCATGCTTGCGAGCGCGAACCACCTCGCCCTCCAGCATCGTATCCACGAAAAAATCATCCACCGAAATCGCCTTAGCCCGAAACTCAGCCGAACCGGAACGCTCAATCCGCACCCCCTCCAGCAGTCCCATCCCGCGATACATCTCCAAGCAAAAGTCGGCTACGCTCTCCGCTTGCACCGAAGCGAAAAGCTCCGCCAACTCCGAGCTTACGAACTGCGGCAATTGTCGCGCCGTATTGGCCTGCCAACTACGATCCACTCGCTTTGCGAATAGCGGAGAGTACTTTTTCTGGATCTTGTTCTCGAAAGCAAAATTCAGGCACTGCAGCTCGCCGGTCTTCAAGTGGCAGAGCTTCGTCTGCGTTTCGCGCGGATCGTGATCGCAATCGTGATAAAAGAAAACGATTTCCCCGCCTAGTTCGCGTTGCAGTCGCCTCGCCGTCCAAATCTTGGATACGAGAAAACGCTTCGGAAAGAAACCGCAGGGCTGCTGCCCAAAACAAATAATCGGAGAGCTACTCATGCGTACCTACGCTCCTTCCCTTTCGAAAAACCGTCTGCTGCAACACAAAGGACAAAAGCATCACCATTCCGCATCCGATCAAGTTATACCAAAGGTAACCTATCTCCAAGGTCTGATACATTGCCAACACAGCCAATTGGCTCGCGATCGCTGCTGAGAAAACCGCGCTTCCTTTCACCGACTTCACAAAAAACGCCACCAGAAACATACCCAAGATGCCCCCGTAAAAGAGGGAACCGAGAATATTAACCGCCTCAATCAAGTTCTCGACCAAGTTAGCATACAGGGCAAAGGAAATAGCCAAGCCACCCCAAGCCGCCGTCAGTATTCGAGAAACCCTTACATAATGGGCATCGCTTTGGTCGGCCTTGGCAAGCCGCCGATAGAAGTCGACCATGGTCGTCGAACCCAAGGCATTCAATTCGGATGCGGTAGACGACATCGCCGCCGCAAAAATAACCGCCACTAACAAGCCAATAAGCCCCTCCGGAAGGTAGTTCAAAATGAACGTGATGAAAACGTAGTCGGAATCCTTCGCCTCGAAGTCCTCCCCTGCCTTGCCGATCAGCTCCTTCACCTCGCTGCGTACAAGCAAGGCCTCGGACTCCAAAGCCACCGCTTGCTCCTTGGACAACGCAATGGCAGCCGCGTCTCCTTGGTCCAGGTTCAAGGCAAGAGCGCGTACCGCTTCAGCCCTTTTCTCGACTACCGCTTCGTACCGATCCTGCAGGGCAGACAAATCGCCCGCGTATTCAGTTTCCGCGACCGCATCCAAGGTCGCTTGGTTGAAGAATACCGGCGGCTCCTCGAAAAGGTAGAAAACGAAAACCATCACCCCTACGAACAGGATGAAGAACTGCATCGGGATCTTAACGACCGCATTGAACAGAAGCCCGAATCGGCTGGCGCTTACCGAACTGCCCGCCAAATAGCGCTGCACTTGCGACTGGTCCGTTCCAAAATAGGATAGCGACAGAAAGAGACCGCCGAACAAGCCGGACCAAAACGTATAGCGCTCTTCGATATCGAAGGAAAAGTTGACCACCTCCAGCTTATCCATGGCGCCGGCCACCGAAAGGGCCGTGCCGAAGGAAACTTCGTCCGGAAGGTTGCCGATGATCATAGCGAAGGCTACGAACATCCCGATCAAGATGATTCCCATCTGGTAGCGCTGGGTGATGCTCACCGCCTTGGTGCCGCCCGAAACCGTGTACAGCACCACCAACGCGCCTACCAATACGATAGTCAGATCGAGGTTCCACCCCAACAACGAGGAAATCACAATGGCCGGAGCATAGATCGTAATCCCCGCCGCGAGGCCTCGCTGGATCAAAAACAAAAAGGCGCCCAGGTAGCGCGTCTTGGAATCGAACCGCTGTCCCAAGTATTCGTAGGACGTGTAGACGTTCAAACGGCGATAGATCGGAATGAAGAACACGCAAATAAAGATGATGGCGAACGGCATTCCGAAATAGTTCTGCACGAAGCCCATTCCATCGTCGTAAGCCTTTCCGGGAGTCGAGAGGAAGGTGATCGCGCTCGCTTGAGTCGCCATGACCGATAGCCCAATCGTACCCCAGCGGATCGAATCATCTCCCTTGAGGTACCCCTGCAAGCCGCCCGAACTCCGCGTGCGCCACATCCCATACGCCGCGATTCCCACCAGCGTTCCGAGCAGAACGATATAATCTAAAGTACTCACGCGTAGAACTTGGTAAACAAATAGAAGGCGATTACCTCCGCTACGAAGAAGAGAGCTACAAACCAGTATACCCGTCTCCAACTACCGAATACAGGAGCCTGGTCGCTCTCTCGTTTTTCTTTATTCGCTTCCATCAGTATCGATTATGGTCGTGCGTCAGAGCTGGCTTCATGTCCGAGAGAAAGCAAGTTCGCAAAAATCCGGTACGCCCCGGGGACGCCCGCGGGCAGCTGGCGAAACCAAGAAATCCCCGTATAAACGAAATATCCTTTCCCATGCTTGGCGACTAGCAGGCTGCCTTCCCGAGCTGGCTCGCCGGGATCGTTGATCGAGAAAACGGGCGTGAACGCTCGATCCCAGGAATCGGGAAAATAAAGCCCCCTCTCCTGCGTCCAAAAATCAAAATCGTCGGCCGTGATGCGATTCGGCGAATTCATGACCGGATGCTCCGGCGCGATAACCCGTACCTCAGCCGACTCGTCCGTCACGCGGTCGCGGGAAAGGCTCAGCGGATACGGAGCGAACTTCTGAGTCTTCAAACCTCGGTTCGTATTGTACTGAACCAACACGGTGCCGCCCTCTTCGGCGAACCGAAACAGGTCTTCCATTATCGCATCAATATTCTCAACCGTATTGTAGGCGCGGATACCAACGACTACCGTATCGATTCCCACCAGCTGAGTTTGGTCAAAGCCTTCCGCGGAAAGCTCCACGACCTCGTATCCAATCTCCCGGATGCTGGCCGGTACCACATCGCCCGCCCCCGGCAGGTAGCCGATGCGCTGCCCGAACCGGGCCACCTCCAGGCTGACTGCCCGAGTCGCTGCAGTCGCAAACACGGTCTGCTCCCGAATATGATCGTACTCGATCTGGGCAACCGACTGGTCGAACGCCCCCGCATTGGTAGACAGCCTTGCCGCGATGCTAACTTGCTCCGGCTGCGAGCGGGGCGTCACCGTAAACGAATAGCTTCGCGTGCCGCCGCTGCGCAGGGTCGGCACCTCGTAAGCCGAAGGCTCCACGGACCAACCTTTCGGCAGGTCGAGCGTCAAGCGCCCCTCGACGTCATCCAACAGAGCGCTGATGGTAACCTCGACTTGCCGGCTCTCATAGTTCGGGAAAAGCGTGACCGGATTCGCAAACTCGATAGCCGCCGCGGGCAGATTCAGAACCGGGTGGATCGTTTCCCCTTTGGCTGGATCGACCTCGCGATAGGAGATCGGCAAGCCCACCAGAACCGCCGTATCCATAATCTCGATCGCAACTTCGGCGTAGAAAGCGGGGTCGTTCTCCGCCTTGCCAATCAGCAGCTGATCTTCGACGTCGAACATCCCCAGCGTCCCCTCCCTTTCCAGCCAATAGGGCTGAGGGTAGGCCGTATCCTCCCCGATCGATACCGAAACCGAATGCTCCACTCGCTCGTTGTAGCTCAATTCCAAGCCGAGCCGCTCCGCATGCTTGGCGAAGGGGATCGCCAAGCCCACCAACTGGGCCGGAACCTGCGAGCGATTTATCAACTCGAGGGTGAGCTTCATGGAGTCGCCATTGCGAACGTACTGCTCTGAGCTCAAGGCCCTCAGATCCAGTCCCATGCAGGCCAATACGATCTCGTCCAGCTCGCCTCGCTTGCGCAAGGCCCAGCTCCCGTCGGGAAGTTCCGAGATCGCTTGCCGCAATTCGAGCAAAGCAGGCACCGAACGAGCAGGATCCCCTACATCGAAGCTGGAAATGATCTCCCTTAGCTCTGCTTGAACCGTATCCGATTTTTCGACACGCGCCCAAGTCGTATCCACTCCGCTAAAGATGTCCCCTCGCACCGGCGCGCCGACCAGATGCTCGAAGTACTCGATTCGGGAACCGCGATCGATGCGCGTGCCGAAGCCTTGGCTGAGGTGCTTGCTGCGGCTGGCGGAAGCGATTTCGTTGTAGGACTTTCCAAGCAACGGCTCGAAACCTCCCACATCGATACGGGCATACTTTTCATCGTCGAAGCTTGCATCGTTGTTCCTGAAGAACCAGCTGCTGGTATTCCAGACCACTCGCTTGGCTTGCCAGGTGTCGACGAACTCGAGCTGTTCCGGAAAGCGGCTCGGATCCGCAGCGGCCTCGAACGCTTCCAAGGCAAGGATGGTGGAAGCAGTGTGGTGGCCATGCGTGCGACCGGGCTCGAGGCCGAAACGCGTAATCAAGACGTCTGGCTGAAAGTTGCGAATCACCCAGACCGTATCTGCCAAAACCGCTTCCCGGTCCCAAATCTGGAGGGTCTCGTCGGGATGCTTGGAAAACCCGAAATCCTTGGCCCGACTGAAGAACTGCTGACCGCCGTCCACCCTACGGGCCTCCAAAAGCTCTTGCGTACGGATTACCCCAAGCTGGTCTCGAAGTTCCGGGCCGATCAGGTTCTGCCCGCCATCGCCGCGCGTCAGCGACAGGTAAGCCGTATCGTATTTGCGACCCAACGACAGGTAGGAAATCAGGTTCGTATTCTCGTCGTCCGGGTGTGCCGCAACGTAGAGGGCTCGGCCCAGCGTATCCAGTTTCTGGAGCGACCAGAGAATTTCGGATCCGGTTCGCGGCTCCGGGGCGTTCACGGCTTGAGCTTGCAACAGGCTCGTCGCCGAAGCGAGCGAGAGCAGGTAGCAGCTCACGTTTCGGAAAAGTTCTAGGGACATGTTCGGATCGGACAGGACTGGATGAGTGGAAAAAAGGCTTCCGCGGCGCGTTCGGGCGGATTCAGGGGAAAGGTAGTCTTAAAGCTGAGCCAGCATGTCCCGGGCAATCTTCTGGTAGTCGGGATTCCCGCCGGCGGTCGCGAGCTCCAGCGTCTTTTCCGCCGACGCCTTGGCAGCCGCCTTCAGCCCCAGGTCCATTTCGATGCGGGCCTTGCGAGCATACATCCAGTAAGCCGGACGTTCGCTGAGCTCGCAGGCTTTGCTCACCCATTCGAGCGCCGTTTGCAAATCCTTGCCGGACTCGTGGTAGAAGGTAGCCGCATTGAAAAGCGCCCCCGGCTTTTCGAAAGCGGGCGTGCCCTTGAGGGATTCGATCTGGGCCATGACCTTCTGCTCGGTCGGAACCTGCAACGGCATCGAGATCCGAGTGCGGTCCCAGTCGAGGTTCAACACCGCGCCGTCGTTGCGAAGCGCGTCGATGGTGAAAGTCATGGATTCGACCGGACTGGAAAGCTGGGTCGGCTTGACGACGAAGCGGACGAGGTCGCCTTTCGGGTCGTAGCCCATCGCCCCCCAAAGGTCCGTGCTCTTGTAAACGATCACCGTCCACTGGTCCCTACCGGGAATGGTGTAGAGGGCGTACTGGCCCGCGGGGATGGTTTCGCCGCCTAGCGTAACCTCGTCGCTGAAGCTGATCTTACTCGGTTGGTTGGCCCCCGTTCGCCAGACTTGGCCGTAGGGCACGAGCCCGCCAAAAATCTCTCGGCCCTTCACGCTCGGTCGGGAGTAGTCGATGGCCACTTCCGTCAAGCCGACCGTTTGCTCCAGCAAGGAGTGCGGGCTGGCAGCCGGAGTCTTCAGTTGGGCCGCGGCGTTAAGCGCGAGGAAGAGCGCCAGCCCGGCAAAGGCAACGCGTTTGAGTGAGGCAGCAGTGTGGTTCATGGAGAAGCAGTTAACTTGGGAACGGGACAGTCGGCGACCGGACCATCGAAATAGTCCAAGGATGCTAGATAGACTCCGAAAGCCCCGCTTTGGCTGCAGCTTTTTTACCCAAGCCGGAATTAGGAGAATGCGAGGGATTTCTCCAAAAATGCAGATGCCCAGCGCCTTCGCCTTTGCGCTTGCCTGCCCTAACGGGCCCCCTAATAAACGACGCCCTTGAGCCCATCTACCGACCAGTCCCGCACCAAGAGCCTCTCGCTCGGAGTCATCTTCCTGACGATTTTCATCGATCTCGTCGGCTTCAGCGTGATCTTCCCGCTCTTCCCCTCCATGCTCGACTACTACCTCGAGCTCGACGGCCAACACGGCCTGCTCGCTTGGATCCTCGAGCAGCTCTCGCAAGTGACCGACGGTTCGGAGCGCTTCACCCCCGTTCTCTTCGGCGGAGTGCTCGGCTCCCTCTACGCCGCCTTGCAATTCGTCTTCGCCCCGATCTGGGGCACTCTCTCCGACCGCCTCGGACGCCGCAAAATCCTCCTTATCACCACCACCGGTACCTTCCTTAGCTACTTCGTCTGGCTGTTCGCCGGCAACTTCGCGCTGCTCATCGCCGCTCGCTTGATCGGCGGGGCCATGGCCGGAAACCTCTCCGTCGCCACCGCAGCGGTGGCCGACGTCACCACCAAGGAAAATCGCTCCAAAGGCATGGGCATGGTTGGCGCCGCCTTCGGGCTCGGCTTCGTGGTCGGCCCCGCCATCGGCGGCGTCTGCGCCATGTTCAACCCCCTCGATTGGAATCCGCAGCTCGGCAACTTCGGCATCAACCCCTTCTCTACGGTAGCCCTCGTGGCCTGCGTTCTCTCCTTCGTAAACATTATTTGGATACGAGCCCGCTTCGCCGAATCGCTTCCTCCGGAAAAGCGCGGCCAAAGCGCCCAGTCGCCCAACCCGCTCAAGCGAATCTTCCAACCGCAGTCGCGAGCCGTCCTGCGCACCAACATAGCCTACCTCGTTTACATTTTCGCCTTCAGCGGCATGGAGTTCACCCTCTCCTTCCTCGGCGTGCAACGCTTCGACTACACCCCCGGCGACATCACCCTGATGATGGTCTTCATCGGCTTCATCCTAATCCTCGTCCAAGGCGGCATCGTACGCCGCCTCGCCCCCAAGATCGGAGAAAAGCCAACCGCCCTCATCGGCCTGACCCTCGTCGCCATCGGCCTCGCCCTGCTTTCCCAAGCCGAGTCGCAAGGCACCCTCTACCTCGGCCTTGCCTTCATGGCCTTCGGCTCAGGCCTGAGCATCCCGACCCTGACCTCCCTCATCTCGCTCTACGCCAAACCGGAAGAACAGGGAGCTGCGCTCGGCGTCTTCCGTTCCATCGGATCCCTCGGACGCGCCATTGGCCCCATCACCGCCAGCGTCATTTTCTGGTGGTACGGATCGGACGTGGTCTACCTGATCGGAGCCGGCATCGTAGCCCTCGCCGTGGTGCTCTGCCTGCGCCTGCCCAAGCCCATCAAGACCGAGGCCTAGCCGACCGGGAACTTCCATCCTCTCCCTCCTCTCCACGCCCCACGCAGCTAGCCGATGGGGCGTTTTTTGTGCCTGCCTGGCGCGAAGCTGAAAGGTGAAAGCGCCCCAACCGCTGAAACGGTGCGACGAACAGGCGCTTCTGGGAACTAGGGAGTGCTCCTTGGAAAAAAGCTAAGCAATGGGCCCTAGCGCTTATAAAAGCCCCATAAAAGGAGCCGATCCCCTACCAAAAACTGAGCGGTTCCACTTATCAAAGAAACGCTGCCGCCGATACATCCCCCCACGGTGACCACGTAAATCGCGGGACCCCGCGCGGAGCCTCTTCCCGAAGCTCCTCAGTCCCTCAACACGCAACCACATCGGACCGCAAATGACTAAAACTCACATCATCTCTATCGCCACCGCGACCCTCCTTTCCGCATGCTCCGCCGCCGGGAGCGAGGTTTCCTTCGGAGGATTTTTCAGCAACGGCTACATCAAGTCCTCAGCCAACAACTACTTGGTAGATTCCGAGGAAGGCGATTTCGACTTCGCGGAAGTCGGACTCAACGCCACCTGGTCCCCACTCGACCGCACCACCGTGCGAGGACAAGTCTTCGCCTTCGAAGTAGGCCCCTACGGAAACTTCGACCCGCTCGTCGACTACCTATTCGTCGACTACAGCGTAAATCCAGCCTTCGGCTTCCGCCTGGGACGCATCAAGCGCTCCGAAGGCATCTACACCGATATCCAGGACATCGACGTGGCCCGCACCACCGTGCTCCTGCCGACCGGCATGTACGACGCTCGCTACCGCGACTTCAGCGCCTCCGTGGACGGAGCCTCCCTCTACGGCAACTTCCAGGCAGGCAACCACTCTTTCGAATACACCGCCTACCATGGCGAAATCGATCTCGCCAAAGAAAGCGGCGTAGCGGCTTACGCTCTCGGTGAAATCGGCCGCGGCGGCATCCAAGGCGCCAATCTTACGGACATCTCCGCCAACACCAACTCCGGAGCCCAACTCTGGTGGTACACACCCCTGATCGGACTCCGCTTCGGAGCCTCCTACACCTACTACGACGAATTCACCTTCGACGTGTCCGGAACCTTGCCACACCCCCTCTACGGTCCCCTGCCCCTGCGCATCGAGACCATCGCCAACGCCGAGCAAAACCGCTTCTCGGCCGAATACTTCCTAGGAGATTGGACCTTCGTCTCCGAATACAACACCATCACCATCGAAAGCTCGGCCCGCAACACCGTCGCCGGCGCTCCGGGCGATTGGGAGCCCAGCAAGGGCAAGGGCTACTCATGGTACCTCAGCGCCTCCCGCCGCTTTCTCGACAAGTTCGAAGCCGGCCTGACCTTCGCGGAATACGTCAACAACGAAACCCGCACCTCCAATCCAATCGACTACCAAAAGGATACCCAACTTTCCCTGCGCTACAACGCCACCGACTTTTGGACCCTCAAGGCGGAGTTCCACATGATGGACGGCACCAACCGCCTCTTCAACCAGCTCGGGCAAAACGCCGGAGCGCTCGACTCCAAGTGGAACCTCATCGCGACCAAAAGCACCTTCTCCTTCTAGAGGCCGATACGAAACACTGATCAAAACGAAAATGAACGCTCCCATTAAAAGTCTCGTAGCCGCAGGAATCGCTTTCGTATCCGCAAGCATGATACACGCAGCCCCCGCAGTCGTCGTAAATCCGGAAAACGCGGATTCAGTAGACGCCGATATCCTGTCCGCCTACCTCATCGGCAAGCGCAAGTTCTGGGAAAGCGGCGGCGAAGTCATTATCGCCGTCCTCAAGGACGACGCCGACGCCAACGGCGCGCTCCAGCAGTTCACGAAAATGGACGATTCCCGCTTCAAGAGCCACTGGCAACGCCTCGCCTTCAGCGGACGCGGCACCATGCCAAAACAGTTCTCCGACCCCGCCGCCCTCCTCGCCTTCGTCAAGGTGAACAAAGGAGCCATCGGCCTCGTGACCGACACCGCAGACCTCTCCGGCGTCAAAAAGGTCAACTAAGGCTCCTTCCCAGAAAACCACCGACAGCGACCCTCAGCTAGATGACTTCACTCAAAAACCTGAACCTGAAGAACTGCTTCCGCTTCATAAACGGCGCCCTCGCGATCCTCGCCGCCCTCATCGTCGTCGAAGGCATCTACATGTTCCGTTCGACGCGCACCGGCAGCGAAATCGTTAACCGCTTCCAACGGGAGAGCGTGCCCAGCCAAAACCTGCTAAACGAGCTCCAGCAAACCTCGCTCAAGTTCGAAATCGCCAACCTCGGCTTCATCTTCGGACAAAGCGAGGAGATCAAGAAAGCCAAGGAGAACGAAGCCATCGAGCTCGCCCAGTCGGCCCGGACCTCCATCAACGAGCTCGAAGCCCTCTCCTCCAATCCGCAAGTCGCCGCGCCCATCAACGCTATCCGCAACGCCTTCGACGCCTACGCGTCCAAGACGCAGGAGATTCGCAAGCTACTCAAGCAGGACATGTTCTTCGAAGCGGTCGAGCTTTGGGATACCGACATCCCTGTCCTCAACGAAAACCTGCGCGCCTCCGTCCAACGCGGCGAAACCGCCGTCACCGCCATTTACAACAAGTCGGTGCAATCCACCACGGACAGCTTCGAGCAACTCTCCTCCAATATCTCCCTGTTCAGCCTCGTAAACCTCGCCCTGGCCCTGCTGATCGCCATCTTCTCGGGCTTCGCTTCCCTCAAGACCAAGAACATCCTCGCCCGCTTGCTCCAGTCCCTCTCCGGAAGCGCCGAGCGCGTTTCAACCACTGCGAACGAGCTCGTCGGAGCCGCCGAGCGTTCCTCGCAATCCAGCGAAACCGGAGCCCGGCTCCTCGCCACCACCACCGAGTCCATGATAAACCAGGCCAACATGACTCAGACCACCGCCGTCAATTCTCGGGCCGCCGACGAGATCACCACCGACTGCTTTAAGCGCTTCGAACGGACCCGGGACACCATCCTCGATCTCGACAAGTCCATGCAGCAGATTTCCGAATCCGGAACCGAGACGCAAAAGATCATCCAAACCATCAACGAAATCGCATTCCAAACCAATCTCCTCGCCCTCAACGCAGCCGTCGAAGCCGCCCGAGCAGGCGAAGCCGGCGCCGGATTCGCAATCGTGGCCGACGAAGTGAGAAACCTCGCCATCCGCTCCGCGGACGCGGCCAACAACAGCTCCATGCTAATCGAAAAGTCCGCCCAAAACATCCGTACCGGCAGCCAAATCGTAAAGGAAACCTGCGAATCCTTCGACGAAGTTTCCGGCATGATGCAAACCGTCAGCACCCATATCCGCGAGATCGCGGACGAAACCGACAAGCAAGCCGCCTCGATCCAGGAAATGACCGCTTCCATTAGCGAACTTTCCCACAGCACCGAGGAAAACAAGCGCTTCGCCACCGAAACCGTTTCCTCCTGCAAGGGCCTGCAGGAACAGTCAGGCAACCTGGACACCATCGTGCATGAACTCCTGCACCTTTCCGGCGACTCCCAGAAGACAAGCCCCAAGCCTCAGAAATTCGAAACCGCCACCGCGACTCCTCCCGCCAGACCAAGCGTGGATCCCTTCGACGTGAACCGGAACCGACAAACGCTCACCACCTCCAGCCCGGCAGACAGCTTCGACGATCTCTGGAACTAGGGTCCCGCCCGCCTCATCAGAAAAACGCCCGCACCATCCCGAGCATCTCTCCAAGGCAAGCTCAGCTTCGACTCCACCAGAGCGAAGGGCTTGCCTTTTTCCGTCTGCAAAAAAGCGGACACGATCCCCTCGTTCTCCTCCGCATCCACGCTGCAGGTACTGTAGACCAAAGCCCCGCCTTCCTTTACGAAAGCCGAAGCCGCTGCCAGCAAGCGAGCCTGCAGCGCCAACAGCTCCTCCAAGCCCTGGGGAGACTGGCGCCAACGAGCGTCGACCTTGTGCTGCAACACTCCGGAATTGCTGCAAGGCGCGTCCAGCAAGACCCCGTCGAACAATCCCGTCGACGCCGCATCCAACTCGAAAAGGTCCGCCCCCAGCGCTCGCAAGCGCTTGGCCCGGTAGCGTTCGAAGTTTCCCTTCATGCGCTCCAGCCGCGGCCCTTCCAGGTCCACCGAGACGATCTCTTCGATCCCCTCGCCCGCGACCGATTCCATAAACAAGCCCTTCCCGCCCGGCGCCGCGCAAAGGTCCAGCACTCGGCCGCTCCCCACCGCATCCAGCAAAAGCTGCGGAGCCAAGCCCGCCGCCGGATTCTGCACGTAGAGCCGACCCTCTTCTATATAAGAAGCAATCCACTGCCAGCTCCCCGGGATCACCCGGAAAAACGGCGAGCCATCGCCCAAAGGGCTCAAAGCCTCCAGTTCCTCCGGCTCCCGCTGCCAGCGCGCGAAGAGCCCCGCTTCCTCCTGGTTCCACTTCAGGAATGCGATCGTCTCCTCCAAACCGAACTGCTTCAGCCACCGCTTCACCAGCCATTTCGGGTGGCTGTAGCGCCAAGCCAGGTCCTTCGCATCGCTTGAAACCACGTCCTGGAGTTCCGGCAAACGCTGGGCGACCTTTCGCAGAACCGCATTGGCCAGCCCCTTCTCCACCTTGCTGAAACGCTTGCCGATCCGCTCCACCGCATGGTGCACAATCTTGGCGCTGCGGTCCGGATTCTCCATCAGCTCCCGGCTCGCCACCAAGAGGCTAGCCCAGACCGCCGGCTTGGGCCGCCGCCGCAAAAACTCGTCCAGCGCCTTCTCCAGCAGGCGAATATGCCGGACCGTTCCGAAGAGCAGCGACTGGCAGGTCCGCCGCGTCCCGGCATCCCAATGCGTCGGCATTTGCTCGAGCAAATGCGACATCCGTGCGGGTTTACGCGTAAAAGACGCCACTAAATCTACCGCTACACTCCAGGAATCATCGCTCATAAAAAGAAGCACCCTATTGATGATCTGCCTGTCTCATTGACAACTCCATAAAAAGGCTCCTGTCTTAATCCTTTAGTCTCTTTACACGACGATGAACGAAGAAGCCGTATTGGAAATCATTTCGAAAAAGCCGGAGCTGAAGGCAGCGAAGGCCAAACTGGAGGCTATGCAGCCGGGCAACTACTGCATCCACCAAAGCTGGGGATTCGGTCAGATCAAGGACTACGACGCTCCCGAAAATAAGCTGATCATCGACTTCGAAGGCAAAGAAGGCCACCGCATGGACCCAGGTTTTTGCGTCAACACCATGCAGGTCCTCCTTCCAGACCACATCCT
Source organism: Pelagicoccus sp. SDUM812005 (assembly GCF_031127875.1). GTDB lineage: Bacteria > Verrucomicrobiota > Verrucomicrobiia > Opitutales > Opitutaceae > Pelagicoccus. The sequence continues at coordinate 40,622 of NZ_JARXIA010000022.1, forward strand.
CGTACAAAAGGAACTCGAGCCCGCCGCCGTCGAAGAGCTCATCGCCAAGGAACCTGCCGAGCTCATCGTAAACCTCCTCAAGCAGTACCCGAACACTGCCGCCAGCACCGCCGAAATCGAGAGCGTGCTCGCCCGCGTCATCGGACCTATCAAGTACAAGAAGTGGTGGACCGCCACCAAGAAGCTGCTCGCCAAGGACCCACGCATCTCCGTGCCCGCCCGCAAGACCGGCATGTACATCCTGCGCGACGAGCCTGTCACTCTAGAAGAAGAGCTCATCGAGGACTACAACTCCACCCAGTCCGCCAAGCGCCGCGTCACCATCGCCGAGGCCCTGCTCGACACCGTCGCCGACAAGCTCGAAGAGCACCGCGACGCCCTCGGACTCATCCTCCACACCCTCGCGACCGCGGTGCGCGAATCCAACCAGCTCACTTCCGCCGAGAAGCTCAAGGGCGCTTGGATCCGTAACGACATCGCCCGCCTGCTCGAAATCGACGTCGAAACCTTCGAGCCCTCCGTCGTGCAAATCCTTTCCGACATCGACGGCCTCGACCAGCTCATCGACGAGCTGCCAACCAATTCCCAAGGCCGCGCCCTCAAGGCCATCAAGGCATCCCACCCGGCCGACTGGAAGGAAATCTGCTTCTCGCTGCTCAAGAACAGCTCCGGCAAGTTCACCACCGACAGCGTCAACTTCCTCGTCGAAAACGGCTTCGCCGACGAGATCAAGGAAACCTTCATCCGCTGGCAGACCGAGCAAAACCTCAAGGAGCCCGTACTCCTCTGGATCGTTAAGAACCGTAACTCCAAGAAGTACTCGGACCTCGTGCACGACATGATCCAGCCGCGCCTCCTCAACTCGATCTTCTTCGCGATCGACTACGAAGCGCTGCAGTCCTCCACTTCCCGCCGTATCCCGCTCGCGGATATCCTCAGCGACGACAAGGAGCTCATCCCCGACCTCCTCGCCACCGCCGACGCAGAAACCGCTCGCGACCTCGCGAACAACCTCCTGCTCAACCAAGGATTCGAAGAACTCACCAAGAAGTCGCTGCTCGCGCGCTTCATCAAGCTCTTCCCCGGCGTACAATCCCTGCTCGAATCCGACGAAACCCAAGAGAGCCAAGGCCTCATGGTTTCCAAGGAATCCTACGAGCGCGCCGTCGCCGAATTCGACGACATCGTCACCAAGAAGATCCCAGAGAACTCCCAAGCCATCGCCGAAGCGCGCGAACTGGGCGACCTCAAGGAAAACTCCGAGTACAAGATGGCCAAGCAGGACCAACAAGTCCTCATGTCCCGCCGCAACCTGCTCGAAGCCGACATCAAGCGCGCCCAGATCACCGACTTCACTTCGGCCACCACCGAAACCGTCGGTATCGGAAATATCGTTACGCTCAAGGACGCGGACGACAAGGAAGTCACCTACACCCTGCTCGGCGCATGGGACGGAGATCCAGACAACTTCGTCATCTCCTACCTCACCCCGCTCGGCAAGAGCATGCTCGGCAAGCGCATCGGCGACGAAGTCACCGTATCCGTCGACTCCAACGAAACGAAGCTCACTATCGTCGATATCACTCGCTACATCGACTCCAAGTAGCTCGTATCCAAGATCTCAAACATTTTCCAACGCCGCTTCCCTCGGGAAGCGGCGTTTTTCGTACCCAGGTCCCACCTACGCCACAATTTCCTTTCCCTTTTCATTCGTCCCCCTTCACTCTTCCCCCATGAAACCCGCCTGGGACACCCTCAAAACCCTCGCCGATCCGACTCGCCTCCGAATCCTCAACCTCCTCTCCCGAGACGAGCTTTCCGTCGCCGAGCTCCAAGAAGCGCTCGGCATGGCCCAGTCCCGCATCTCCTCCCAGCTGGCCGTGCTCCGCCAGTCCGAGCTCGTCGCCGACCGCCGCGAAGGCAAGAAATCCTTCTACTCCCTCTCCCCCAACATCCCTCCCTCCGAAAGCGCCCTCCTGAAAGCAGCCCTCTCCGCTGCGGAAAATTCCAACGAAATCCAAGAGGACCTCGCCAACCTTGACCACGTCATCGCCAAACGCCGCCGCCAAGCCGAAGAGTACTTCAACCTCATCGCAGGCCGCCTCGGAAAGAACTATTGCCCCGGCCGTTCCTGGGAAGGCATCGGCCACTTCCTCCTCTACCTCGTCCCCAAGATCCGCGTCGTCGATCTCGGCGCCGGAGAAGGCCTCATCTCCCAGCTCCTGGCCCGCCACGCCGAGCACGTCTACTGCGTCGACAGCTCTCCCCGCATGGTCGAAGTCGGCACCGACCTCGCCAAACGCAACAAGCTCGACAACCTGGAGTACATCCACGGCGACATCGAAGAAACGTCTCTCCCAGACCAATCCGTCCACCTCGCCCTGCTCAGCCAAGCCCTCCACCACGCCCTCCACCCGGAGCGGGCCATCGCCGAAGCTTTCCGCCTTCTCAAGCCCGGCGGGCGACTGGTCATACTCGACCTCAAGGAGCACAACTTCGAAAAAGCCCACGAGCTATACGCCGACCGCTGGCTCGGCTTTCCCGAGAACAAGCTCCACCACTGGCTAAAGGCCGCCGGCTTCGAAAACGTAGAAGTCACCACCGTCGCCAAAGAGGAACAGGAGCCCCAGTTCGAAACCCTACTCGCCAGCGGCGTCCGCCCCTAACGCGGTTTCGACACGACCGTTTCCATACCCCAGGATACGGTTCGTTCAGGACCTGCGAGATTTCCGCAGATCCTAGTAAAGCTGGTCCATCTTCGACGTGTAGAAATCCAGCAAGCGCTCCAGAATCAAGGAGCCGTCCGTCGTCTCCAGCGCCATCTGGGCCAGAGCCTTCGCTTCGGCCATATCCATGTTCTGCACCATGAACTTCACGTTCGGCAAAAGGCTCGGCGACATGCTCAGGCTTTCCACCCCAAGGCCGACCAACAGCGGGACCATTACCGGATCCCCTGCCACTTCGCCGCAAATGCTTACGCCGATCCCGCCCTCGCGAGCCGCGTCGACGATCGTCTTAAGCGTGCGCACCACTGCAGGATGCGTCGGTTCGTACAAGTGGGCCACCCGGTCGTTCAAGCGATCGACCGCTAGGAGATACTGGATCAGATCGTTCGTTCCCACGCTGAAAAAGGAAGAACCTTCCACCAACGTATCCGCCGCGATCGCCGCGCTCGGGATTTCGATCATCGCCCCCGCTTCCACCTTTTCGTCGAAAGCGATCCCCTTCTTGCGGAGCTGCTCCTTCGCCGTTTCCAAAACGAGATTGGCGCGGCTCAACTCCAAGGCGCCGCTGATCATAGGATACATGATCCTGACCTTGCCGAAGGCGCTTGCCCTCAAGATCGCCCGCAGCTGCTCGAGAAAAAGGGGTTCGTGATCCAGGCAGAAGCGAATCGCCCGGTATCCAAGAAACGGATTCGACTCCCGATAGGTCGGCATCTCGGAAGAGTCCATCACCTTGTCACCGCCCAAATCCAAGGTACGGATCGTGACCGGCAAACCGTTCATGCTGCGCACCGCCGTTTGGTAAGCCTCGAACTGCTCTTCCTCGGACGGCAAACGATTCGCGTTCATGAACAAGTACTCCGAACGGAACAAGCCAACTCCGTCCGCGCCGAGCGAAACCGCCTTCGCCGCCTCCTCCGCGCGCTCGATGTTAGCCATCAAGTCGACTCGCGACCCATCCCGCGTACGGGACGCATCCTTGGTAAACTCGATCATCCGCTTCTCCAAGGAGAGCTTCTTATCCTTCAGCTTACCGTACTTGAACAAAGTGCTCTCGCTCGGATTCACGACGACCTTGCCGTCGTAACCGTCAACTAACACCACCGAATCGGAATGCAGGCTGGCAAAAATATCGCCCAGTCCCACCACCGCTGGAATTCCCATCGACCGGGCCACGATAACCGTATGGCTCGTCTTGCTACCCGCCGCCGTCACGATTCCCAGCAAGCCGTTCTGGTCCATGCTCGCCGAATCGGAAGGCGTCACGTCGTTGGCCACCAACACGCGATCCTTCACGATCTCGCCCAGATGCTGGAGCTGCTGCCCCGTCAAATTACTCAATAGGCGACGCATCACGTCGCGAATGTCGCTGGCTCGCTCCCGCAAGTACTCGTCGTCGATCTGGTCGAAGGCCTCGATGTAGCGCTGCCCCACCTTCCAGATCGCGTTCTCTATGTTGCAGGACGAGTCCTTCATCTCGCGGATCGACTCCGCGATCAAGGCCTGGTCCTCGAGCACCAACAAGTGGGCATCGAAAATTCGAGCTTCATCCTCGCCGATCGAATTCCGGATCTCCTCCTGGATCTTCTGGATCTGCTTGCGCGTTTCGACAATCGCATTGTCTAAACGCTCCTGCTCCGCATCGAACTTCGACGCCGAAACCGCGTACTTAGGGATGGCGATCTCCCGCTCCGCCAAGATGTAGATCTGCCCATGGGCGATCCCCGGTGAAGCGGCGATTCCCGAGAAAACTTTTTCAGACCTGTCTTTGGATTCCATGCGATGACGAGACGTTCGTGCAGAGGGGCTTAGCGAGCGAACGCGACATAGCAAACGGGAATGCCTTTCGCCTCAAGAGGAAATACTTCAATGTGCAGGAAACTTCACCCCAACAACCGCGCCCGCTGCGCAAAACTGCGCTCTCCCCAACAGGCCCGGACCTGCGAAACCACCCAATCCGCCGCCTCGTCCGAGTCGACCAACGCGAAGCAACAGCTTCCGCTGCCCGACATCAGGCACGCGACTTCCCGCTCTTCCAAGGCCTTGCACAAGGCCCCCAAGGCCGGAAACTTGTGGAAGGACGGCTGCTGGAAGCTGTTATGCAACAAGGACTCCAGCGAAAGCTCCCCCGCTTCCCAAGCCGCCAAACGCCCCTCCGACCACTCCCGTTCGTCGAAGGCGCCCGCCGCCTCAGACAAGGAACGGTACGCCCAAGCCGTCCCGATCGAAAAGCTGGGCTTGAACAAAACCAGCTCCCGGCCGGCCAAACTTTCCCGAGCTCGCGGCGAAATCGGCGCCAGCAATTCGCCGCGGCCCCGCATCACCACCGGCTTACCCTCCAAAAACAGCGGGCAATCCGATCCCAGCTCCGCAGCCAGCTCCAAGCGCTCCCCTCGCGAAAGCCCCAGCGCCCCCCGCTCCGCCGCCAGTTCAGATAGCCCCAGCAAAACCGACGACGCGTTGCTGCTCCCGCCGCCCAGGCCAGCCCCATGCGGAATCCGCTTCTCCAATTCCACCTTCACCCGCCAGTTCAAGCCGCTGCGCAAAAGGAAGCCCTCCGCCGCCGCATAAGCCAAATTGCTCCGATCCGTCGGCAAGCTCGAGTCGCTGCAGCTCAACTCCACCGCCCCCTCCGCCGCATCTTCCACTTCGATCCGGATCCGATCTCCGAAGTCCACCGGAGCCACCAGGCTGGCCAGCTCGTGGAAGCCACTGCTCATCTTCCCCAGCACCGACAGAAACAAGTTTATCTTTGCTGGACTGAAAACCTCGATTTGTCCCATAGTCCCGCAAACAAAAACCTTCATGACCGACACGCTACAAAGCAAAAATTCCTGCGAGCTCATTCTCGCCCTCGACATCGAAGAACGCGAAGACGCCCTCGCCCTCCTCGCCAAGGCCGGCCCCGAACTCAAATGGGCCAAGATCGGCCTGCAGATGTTCACCAAATACGGTCCCGACTACGTCCGCCAAATCGCCGACCTAGGCGTCAACGTCTTCCTCGACCTCAAGCTGCACGACATCCCCAATACCGTCGCCAAGGCGATCGAATCCGTCGGCAAGCTGCCCATCCAGATGCTCACCATCCACACCTGCGGCGGAAAGGAAATGATGCAGTGGGCCATCCAAGCCCAGGAAAACGTCAATCCCGACCTCCAGCTCCTAGGCGTCACCGTCCTCACCTCCATGGACCAGACCTCCCTCGACCTGCTCGGCATCCAGCAAACGCCCGCCGAACGCGTCTCCTACCTCGCTAGCCTCGCCAAGGACTCCGGCATGACCGGCCTCGTCTGCTCCACCCATGAAGTGCAAACCATCCGCGCCGCCCACGGCGACCACTTTAAGCTCATCACTCCCGGAGTCCGCCCCGCCGGCTCCGCCGCCGGCGACCAAAAGCGCATCATGACCCCCGCCCAAGCACGAGCCGTCGGCTCCAACTACATCGTGGTCGGCCGCCCCATCTACGGCGCTGAAGACCCCGCCGCCGCCGTCGCCGCCATCAACGCCGAATTGCAACGGTAAGGCTGGACCGCCGGGCCAGCCGCCAACGCACACCATGCCCATCTCAACCGCCATTCTTCTCGCCGGGGGCTCCGGCAACCGCATGCAAGGACAGGTCGAGGACAAGATCCTCGCCCCCCTCGCCGGCAAACCCGTCATCGCCCACTCCATCGAAGCCTTCCTAGCGAGCGGCCAAGTACAGCACCTCGTTATCGTCGTACGAGACGCTGCCCAACAAGCCGCCATCGAGGCCATTCTCGCTTCATCCCTCATCCCTCATCCTTCCTCCGTCTCCTTCACAACCGGCGGCGCCCAACGCCAAGACTCCGTCTTCGCCGGCCTGCAAGCCGCGCCCGCCGACACCGAAATCGCGCTCATCCACGACTGCGCCCGTCCCTGCGTTACCCCCGAGGCCATCCGCGAATCCATCGCCCAAGCCGCCGATATCGGAGCCGCCTGCCTCGCCCGTCCCGTCACCGACACCATCAAGTCCGCCGACACCTACGACGGCGCCTACCTGCCCACCACCGTGGACCGATCCAAGCTCTGGGCCATGGAAACGCCCCAAAGCTTCCAGTATCCAATCATTCGCGACGCCTACCAAAGCATCATCGCATCCGGCGCCCAGATCACCGACGACCTCTCCGCCATCGAAGACATCGACCAACCCGTAGCCTTCGTCGACAACCGCCGCCCCAATCCCAAGCTCACCACCCCCGCCGACCTCCCCTACTTAGAATACCTGCTCACCCAATCCCTCTCTTAGCCTCCCCCCCAAAGCCGCCACGCACCCACAACCCTTAAGTCACTTTTCGCCATTAACTCTTCACACCTCCCAAATCTCCGCATCGGCCAAGGCTACGACATCCATCCCTTCCAAGACGGACGCCCCATGGTGCTCGGCGGCGTCACCTTCGACACCCCCTACGGCCTCGAAGGCCACTCCGACGCCGACGTGCTCACCCACGCCATCTGCGACGCCCTCCTCGGCGCCGCTGGCCTGCCGGACATCGGTCATTACTTTCCCAATACAGACCCAAAGTACAAAGGCATCAACTCCCAGGAACTGCTCAAGGAAGTCGCCGCCACCCTGCGAGAAAAAGGCTGGGAGATCGTCAACATCGACACCGCCATGATCGCCGAAAAGCCCAAGATCTACCCCAAGCTCGGCGAAATGAAAGCTGCCCTTTCCCAATCCGCCGGGATCGAGCCCGACCGGATCGGCATCAAAGCCACCACCAACGAAAAGATCGGCTCCCTCGGTCGCGCCGAAGGCATCGCCGCCCACGCCTCCGCCCTTATTTACAAGACCTGAACACCGCTCAAATGCACCAGCGTCGAAATCCAACTCTTCACCTTTCAGTCTTCACGCTTCTCGCCGCTGCCCTGCTGCTAGCTACCTCCTGCTCCCGCTCCCCCGGTGGCGATTCCCTCCGCGACCAAGCCACCCGCGACGGCATCCTTCTTTTCGGAAACTCCGGCGAGCCGCCCTCCATCGATCCCCACCTCAACACCTCCGTCAACGGCTCCCGCATCACCTCCGCCCTCGTGGAAGGCCTCATCGCCTACCACCCCACTGACGACAATTTGCCCGAACCCGGGGTCGCCGAATCCTGGGAAAACGTCGACTCCACCCTCTGGACCTTCCACCTCCGCAAGAACGCCCGCTGGTCCAACGGCGACCCCGTCACCGCCCACGACTTCGTCTATTCCTATCGCCGCATGCTCACCCCCGAGCTCGGCGCCAAATACGCCCAACTCCTCTACATCATCAAAAACGGGCGCGAGTACAACACCGGCAAGCTCAAGGACTTTTCGCAAGTCGGCGTCAAAGCCCTCGACGACTACACCCTCCAGCTCACCCTCGCTGGTCCCACTCCCCACCTGCTCAACCTCATCAAGCACCCCACCTGGTATCCCGTCCATGCACCCACCATCGAAGCCTACGGTGGTATCGGAAAACCCGACTCGAACTGGACCCGAGAAAATTTCGTCGGCAACGGCCCCTACCAACTCAAGACCTGGATCATCAACAAAAGCATCGAAGTGGAACGCAATCCCTACTACTGGGACGCCGACAAAGTATCCATCAAGGAAATACACTTCCTTCCCATCGATGATATCTCCACCGAAGACCAAGTCTTCAACTCCGGCCGCCTCCACTACCAAAATACCGTTCCCTCGGATATGATCCCCATCTACGTCAAGGAGAACGACCCCTACTTTCGTTCCGAGCCTTGGATCGCCACCTACTATTATTCCCTCAACGTTACCGATCCCGTCCTCGCCGACAAGCGAGTCCGCCAAGCCCTCTCCCTAGCCATCAACCGGCGAGCCATTGTCAAAAGGGTTATGAAAGGCGGGCAAGACATCGCCCTCTCCCTCACTCCCGACGGGATCAAGGGCTACCAACCACCCAAGCTCGAAAGGTTCAACCCCAACAAAGCCCGCCAACTCTTGGCAGAAGCAGGCTATCCAAACGGAGAAGGATTTCCCACCCTCAAATTTATTTTCAACACCTCCGAGCAACACAAGCAGGTCGCCGAAGCCATCCAGCAAATGTGGCTAAATGTCCTCGGCATCAAAATCTCGCTCGAAAACCAGGTCTGGAAGTCCTTCATCGAAACTCGCAACAACCTCGATTTCCAGGTCGCGCGAAACGGATGGATCGGCGACTACGTTTTTCCCGACACCTTTCTCTCCATGTACAGAACCGGCGACGGAAACAACAACACCGGCTGGGGCGATCCCCGCTACGACCAACTCATAACTGACTCAATCACCGAGCCGGATTCAGCAAAGCGACTAGAAATGCTGCACGAGGCCGAAACCATCCTGCTCGAAGCGCAACCGATCATCCCACTTTTCCACTACAACCGCATCTACCGTATCGACCCCGCCGTCAAAGGCTGGTATCCAAAACTCACTGACAACCGCAACTACAAGTACATCTCCCTCGAACCTAAACGTAGCGCGGAGCGTTAGCCCGCGGCCGCATTGCAGGATCACCTCCACCCTTCACTCTTCCCAAAAGTGCTCACCTTCATCCTAAAGCGACTCGCCCAAGCGATCCCCGTCCTGCTGGCGATCTACACGATCACCTTCTTCATGATCCGCTTCTCGCCGGGCTCCCCTTTCTCCGACGAGCGCAAGGTCGCCGAGCACATCATCGCCGCCCAAAGCGAGTACTACGGCTTCAACGACCCCGTACCCGTCCAATACCTCAACACCCTCCTCCAGCACCTCCAGCTCAACCTTCCTCCTATCACCAGTCACCCCGGCCTCACCGCCGCCGACATCATTTCCGAATCCTTCCCGGTCTCCCTCGAGCTCGGCATCTGGGCGATGCTCATCGCCCTCACCCTCGGCATCCCCGCCGGCGTGCTCGCCGCCGCCCGCCAAAACACTACCCTCGACTACGCCCCCATGTCCCTGGCCATGGTAGGGATCTGCCTCCCCACCTTCGTCATCGGCCCCATCCTCGCGCTCGTATTCGGGATCTGGCTACAGTGGACCTCCGTCTCCGGCTGGTCGACTCCCACCGACCGCGTCCTCCCCTCCCTCACCCTCGGCCTCTTCTACGCCGCCTACATCGCCCGCCTCACCCGAGGCGGCATGCTCGAGATTCTAAGCTCCGACTTCGTACGCACCGCCAGAGCCAAAGGAGCCTCCGAATTCCGAGCCGTAGTGGTGCACGCCCTACGCGGCGGCATCCTCCCCGTGGTCAGCTTCCTCGGTCCCGCTCTCGCCGGCCTCGTAACCGGATCCTTCGTGGTGGAAAGCATCTTCCAAATCCCCGGCCTCGGCCGCCACTTCGTGGAAGCCACCTTCAACAAAGACCAATCCCTCATCCTCTCCACCGTGCTCTTCTACGCCGGGCTCATCATGCTCGCCAACCTCAGCGTCGACGTCGTCCAAGTCCTCCTCAACCCCAAGCTCCGCCACAAGTAAGGCTAGCTCGGCCGCGAACCCGATCCCACCACCTAGCACCCACCGCCCGACCATGCGACTCAGCCCGAAGCTTCCCACCGATACCGACGCGCCCAGCTCCCTCTGGAACGACGCCCTGCGACGCCTGCTCGACAATCGTCTCGCCATGGCAGGCCTCGCATTCTTCGCCTTCATCACCCTCTTCTGCTACGCCGGCCCGCTCGTCTACCGCTTCAACCCCGAAGCCCAAGTCCTCGCTCTCGAGAGCACCCTCCCCTTCACCACCGCCCACCTCGTCGAAGTCCGCTTCGACCCCAGCAAAGCCACCCCTGACGAAGTCACCACCCTCGAAGACTTCGCCGAAGTCTACGCCCAAAACCCCGAAGCCGAGCTCGCAGCCCTCGCCACCGGCCAGCCCCTCGAAGTAAACGGCATGCTGTTTACTCCACTCACCCGCTTCCACGTCTTCGGCACCGACGCCAAAGGCCGCGACATGCTGGCCCGCATCATGTCCGGCGGACGCATCTCCCTCGGCGTCGGCTTCCTCGCCACCGCCACCGCCCTGCTGATCGGCGTCGCCTACGGCTCCATCTCCGGCTACCTCGGCGGCCGCGTCGACGCCCTCATGATGCGCTTCGTCGACATCCTCTACGCCCTGCCCTTCCTCATCTTCGTCATCCTCCTCATGGTCCTCTTCGAAGACTTCGAGCACAAGATCCTGCTCGTATTCCTCGCCATCGGAGCCGTGGAGTGGCTCACCATGGCCCGCATCGTGCGCGGCCAAGTCATCAACCTCAAGGAGCAGGAGTTCGTGCTCGCCGCAAAAGCCACCGGCGTGCGCACCGCCTCCATCATCACCAAGCACATCGCCCCCAACCTCCTCGGCCCCGTCGTAGTCTACGCCACCCTGCTCATCCCCGCCGTCATGCTGCTCGAGTCCGTGCTCAGCTTCCTCGGCCTCGGCACCCAGGCCAACGCCGCCAGCTGGGGCAGCCTCATCCGCGAAGGCCAGCAAGCCATGCGCTCCGCCCCCTGGCAACTCATCGCCCCCTCCCTCTTCTTCTCCGCCACCCTCTTCGCCATGAACTTCCTCGGCGACGGCCTCCGCGACGCCCTCGACGTCAAGTCCGCCAAGGACTAAGGCTGCGAGAGCTCTCGCCTCGCGTCACCTTCGCTTACCAAGAACCGCGCCTTGCGATCGTCCGCATGCTCAAGAAACAAGACTTCGGGAAGTCCCTCGACCGCTAGCCTCCGCTCATTCTCCTTGTGCCCTCCGCTCCTTTTGTGGTTAACCCAGCTCCAGTTCCACCAATCCAATTTCCAGACGCGTGCTCAAAGACCTAAAAACCTTCCTCCTGCTCCTCGCAGACCATAAGAAACGGCTCAGCCTCGCCGTGCTCTTCGGCTCCATCGCTGGCTTCGTCACCGGATCCGTCCTCGTCGAAGGCGTGGAAAAGCTGTTCACCCTCATCATGGACGGCGAGCGCAACCTCTCCACCTCCGAAGTTGCCGCCATCGCCGCCGGCTTCCCCCTCATCTTCGTCGTCATCGGCGTCAGCGTATTCAGTAGCGCCTACCTGCTCAACTACGCCGGACTGGACTCCATCAGCTCCCTGCGCGCCCGCGTCTTCAACCAAATCCAAATCCTCCCCCTCGCCTACTTCGAGTCCAACAAGACCGGCGACCTCATCTCTCGCATCACCGCCGACGCCACCATCCTGCAGCAAACCATCACCTTCATCGCCCGCAACGTGATGATTCAGCCGGCCGTCGCCATCGGCGCCATCTACCAGCTCACCAGCCTCGCGATCGAAAACGAAGGCGTCTACAAGATCTACCTCTGCCTCGTCGCCCTGCCCTTCGTCATCTTCCCTATCCGCAAGTTCACCCACAAGATCGAGAAGAAAGCCCGCCAACAACAGGAAGAGCTCGGAGCCCTCACCAACAACCTCTCCCAAAACCTCACCGCCACCCGCGAAATCCGGGCCTTCAACCTCCAGCTCCGCGAAAACCGACGCTTCTCCCATCGCCTCGCGGAACTCTTCCGCTCCCAGATGAAGGTCGTCAAATACCAGTTCGGCCTCGGCCCCGTGGTAGAAGTCTGCTCCTCCATCGGCCTCTCCATCGCCTTCATCATCGGCTACTACAACGGCGTCTCCGGCGCCGTCTTCACCGCCATCTTCCTCGCCCTCTACCTGCTCTACACCGCCGTCAAGAAGCTCGGCACCTTCGCCTCCGAGCTGAAGAAAGGCGTCGCCTCCTACCAACGCATCGCCGAGATCATGGATACCCCCGTCGACATCGGCGACCCCGACGACCCTATCGATATCGAAACCGTAGCCGGCGACATCGAGTTCAAGGACGTCTCCTTCTCCTACGGCGAAACACCCGCCCTCAAGTCCGCCAACGCCCGTATCCAAAAAGGCGATATCTGCGCCCTGGTCGGGCCCTCCGGCGCCGGCAAGTCCACCTTCGCCAACCTCGTCCCACGCTTCTACGACGTTACCAGCGGCTCCATCACCCTCGACGGACAAGACCTGCGACGCTTCCGCCTCAACGACCTGCGCGAGCAAATCGCCATCGTCTCCCAAGAGCCCGTCCTTTTCGACGACAGCATCCTCGAAAACATCCGCCTCGGCCGCCAGGACGCCACCGACGCCGAAGTCCGCGAGGCCGCCCGCCAAGCCTTCGCCCACGAGTTCATCTCCGACCAAACCAATTGTCCCGACGGCTACGACACCCTCGTCGGCGAACGCGGAGCCCGCCTCTCCGGCGGCCAAAAGCAACGCATCGCCATCGCCCGCGCCTTCCTGCGCAACGCCCCTATCCTCATCCTCGACGAAGCCACTTCCGCCCTCGACTCCGAGTCCGAAGCCAAGGTCCAAGCCGCCCTCGACAAGCTTGTATCCGGAAAGACAGTACTGATCATCGCCCACCGCTTCAGCACCATCAAAAACGCCAACAAGATCCTCGTCTTCAACGAAGGCGAGATCAAGGACAGCGGCAGCCACGAAGAGCTCTACCCCCGCTGCCCCCTCTACAAAGCCCTCTACGACCAACAGCAAAACAGCTAGCGCGGAGCTCCAGCCCGATCTCGCCGCCACGCGCTGAGCCAAAGAGGCGAAGCGCTTGAACAATCCCCCCTTCCCCGCAGTCTGAGCAGCCATGATCCTGCTCAGGTACGTAGCCGCATCCTTCATCCTATTCGCAGCCAGCGCCCAAGCCCAACTGGCCCTGCGGCCTTACGCCCAAATCGAGCCCAAAGCCATCGACGAGCCTTCCGGCCTAGTCAAAAGCCGCCAGTTCGCAAACGTCTACTGGACCCATAACGACTCCGTCGACTCCGCCCGCATCTTCGCCATCACCCGCGACGGCGCAGCCGTGCAAACGGCGCAGGCTAATCCCAACGCCCCAAGCTATCCCGGCATCCCCATCGCCGCCGCCGTCAACATCGACTGGGAAGACATCTCCACCGACGACCAGGGCAACCTCATCATCGCCGCCTGCGGCAACAACGACAACAACCGCCGCGACCTCTCCCTCTACATCGTTCCCGAACCCGATCCTACCCAAACCGAAAAAGCCCGGGCCAGCCGACGTATCGCCTTCCACTATCCCGACCAAAAGAAGTTCCCCTCGAAAGGCCTCAAGGACTTCGACTGCGAAGCCCTCTTCTTCGCCAACGAAAAGCATTACCTCGTATCCAAAAACCGGAGCTCTCCCGAGACCAAACTCTACCGGCTCGACAGCCAATCGACCGCCCAAAGCAACCCCCTCACCCTTCTCAGCACCTTCAACCTGCGCGGACAAGCCACCGCAGCAGATGCCTCCCCCGACGGCCAGAAGCTCGCCGTCCTCACCTACTCAGGCTGCTGGGTTTTCGAAAAGCCGAGCGACAGCGACAACTACTTCGCCGGCCAAGCCTTCTACAAAACCTTCTACGCCAAGCAGTGCGAATCCATCTGTTGGGATGACGAAGAAACCTTGATCATTTCCAACGAGCAAAAAGACCTCTACCAAGTAACGCTCTCCGAGCTCGTTCCCAACCCGTAGTCACGTTTCAACTACAGGCGCTAAAAAGTAGAAGAAGCCATTAGCCGAAAGCGCCCCAGCCTCAAAAGGCTGGGGCGCTTCGTTTAAAGGTTACAACACACCACACACATAATAAAGCAGCCGTTAGAACAGCTGCCGTTTGGCTCGTTCCCTGAGACCTTGCTGCATTTTATGCAAACGCTCAGAGCGCTCCCGAACCCTCTCTGGACGAATCGGAGCCAGCTCATCAGGGTACTTGTTAAGCAGTTGCTCGATCCAATCTTCGAGAGGGTAGCGGAGCCGAACAGGTTCATCGAATCGATGACTCTCGTAGTTACGGTTCGTATCCATTTTCCCTCCTTTAATTAGTGATACGTACGAAGGACATAATTGGTTGTCTTACGTTCCGAACTCAGGGAAATTGACCAGGTTTTTAAAAAGCATTTACCTGCCCCTTTGGACTACTCCTAGACCCCAATCTCCCCAACAATCGCACCCAGCTTCGCCGCAACTACCCCTGCCGCCGCACCACGCTATCCCTAACTCCTTTGCATTGACCGAGCTCCCTCACAAACAATAACCTCAGCGCCCCTCAACCCCATCGCCCTATGCCCCAAGCACTTACCCGTCGCTCCTTCAACCGAGCCTTGCTTCTCCTTACCGGAGCGCTCGGCCTCGGCGGCCGACTCGCCGCCCAAGCTGCCCAACTGCCTCGCCTCGGCATCCAGTCCTCTCTCCAAAACGCCGCTAAGATCCACGCCGCCGGCGGCCAATTCGTCGGGCTCAGCGTGGCCGGCTTCCTCGATCCGCTCGGTCCCGAGTCCGAATTCGAGCAAAAGCTCCAGGATCTCGCCCAATCTCCCCTTCCCATCTACACCTGCAACAGTTTCATCCGAGCCAAGCACCTGCGCTGCACCGGCCCCGACGCCAACCACGACGAAGTCGTAGCCTACTGCGAGAAAGCCTTCGATCGAGCCCAGCGAGCCCGCGTTTCCCACATCACTTTCGGCAGCTCCGGCTCCCGCAACATCCCCGAAGGCTTCGACTACGAGACCGCGATCGAACAATTCGTCTCCCTCCTCAAACGACTCGGCCCTCTCGCCGCCGAACGAGGCATCACCGTAAGCGTAGAACAACTACAGTCTCGCGAGTGCAACTTCATCAACCGTATCGGCGAAGTCGAACGCGTTGTTCGCGCCGCCAACCATCCGAACATACGCGGCGTCGCCGACTTCTACCATATGGCCGCCGAAGGCGACACCCCCGAGCAACTAGCCTCCGCCGCCGACACCATCCACCACGTCGAGATCGCCGAGCTGGAAGGCCGCCGCGTCCCCGGCACCACCGGGCAGGATTTCCGCCCCTACTTCCGCGTCCTAAAAAAAGCCCAATACGCCGGAGCCATCGGCATCGAAGGGCGCTGGGAAATCTCCGAAATCGAAGCCGCATTCAAAGAAATCAAAAAGCAATGGATCGAAGCCTAGCCACCCTCCTCACCGCTTGCAGCCTGCTCGTAACTGCAGGCTTCGCCCAAAGCAGCGGCGAGAAGACATTCTCGCAATACTGCGCCTCCTGCCACGGCGCCGACGGATCCGGTCTGCTCGGCCCCAACCTCACCGACGCGGAAGTTCTCCACGGCAGCGAACTCGCCGACATCGAATCGGTAGTTAAAAACGGGATACCGAGCAAAGCCATGCCCGCCTGGGGCAGCGTGCTGGACGACAACCAAATCCGTGACGTCGCCCAATACGTCCAGTCCATCATGGGCACCAACCGCATCGGCCCCAGCCAGCTCGGCAAATCCACCGTGACCCCCTTCCCTGAAGGCACCCTCGGCCAGCCCTACCTCATCCGTACCTTCATGCCCACCCTTGGCTTGAGCGACGAAACCTTTCCCCACCACGGCAAAGGAGCCCCCACCCCGCACTACAACCCACGCGACGCCAGCTTCGACAACGACAAGCTCGATCCCACCATCCCCGGCATTCCCGGCGCCATCGCCGTAAATTTCGGCGACACCCTTTCCTACTGCTTCGACACTACCGAGTGCCGCTTGCTCTACACTTGGAGCGGACCCTTTCTCGACATGACCGACTACTGGGGCGAAGGAGAAGGCGGACAACGAAAACGCTTCGGCTACCTGCCAAAGGTGCTCGGGCCGCTCGTCTTCCAAGCCTCCGCCGCACCCATCTTCGAAGGCGCCCCTCGCTTCCAAGCCTATCGCAAAGAAAACGGTGTACCCGTTTTTGAATACACGGTCGGCCAGCGAACGATTACCTTGAAGGTGGAACCCACCGACACGCCCGGCGAAGCACGCTGCACCTACAGCAGCTCTCCCGCTACTGAGCTCTCCATCCCTCTGCCGGACTCGTCCTCCTACACCTTGAGCTGCGACCAAGGCAGCCTCGCAGCCGGCACCCTGCAGCTCTCCGCAGAAGAAGCCGCCACCTTCACCCTCACTCTCACCCCGACCCCAGCCGCTCGATGAAAAAAGCCGCCACCCTCGCACTCTTCGGCCTGCTCTCCCAAGCTCCCTTCCTCAGCGCCGGCAGCTACGAAATAGAGGCCATCGAAGTTCCCCCCTACGTCGTGCCGGAGGTCGGAGGCCTCGGCTTCACTCCCGACGGCGAGCTGGTCGTCGCCCTGCGACGCCACGGCATCCTCATGGCCAAGCCTAGCGAAAACCCAAGCGCCTTCCCCTGGCGAGCTTTCTCCACCGATAGCCTGCACAATTCCTGCGGCATCCAAGTCATCTCCAGAAACGAAGTCATCGTCTCCCAGATGGCCGAACTCACCCGCGTGCTCGACACCGACCACGACGGCATCGCCGACCGCTACGAAAACATAGCCGCCCCTTGGGGAGTCAGCGGCAACTACCACGAAACCAACACCCTCGTACCCGACGAGCAAGGCGGCTGGTACGTCTCCGTAGGCACCGCCTCCCACAACGGCCCCACCTTCGCCCACACCCGCGGAGCTTTCGCCACCAACGGACGCACCGGCCGCAACTACGCCGCCGTACCCTGGAAAGGCTGGATCCTTCACCTCGACGCCGCAGGCAACAGCACCCCCATCGCCAGCGGTTTCCGCATGGCAAACGGAATCGCCCGCGATCCCCAAGGCCGCCTCTTCGCTACCGATAACCAAGGCGACTGGAAAGGAACCTCCCCTCTCTATCACGTCGAAGAAGGCAAGTTCTACGGACACCCATCCAGCCTCGTCTGGGACGAGGCCTTCATGGAGAACGTATCCAACGACCCCCTACAGTACTACATCGACGACTTCGAACAATACCAGCAAGACCGCACCCGGGCCGCCGTCGAGCTCCCCCATGGCTTCATGTGCAACTCGCCCAGCGAGCCCCTCTTCGACACCACCGGCGGAGCCTTCGGTCCCTTCGCCGGACAGGCCCTCATCGGCGACATTGCCGGCGATCGCATCCTGCGCTGCATGATCGAAGAAGTGGACGGCGTCCTCCAAGGCGCCGTGGTCAAGTTCATCGACGGCGGACTCGGCGCCGGCAACAACCGCCTCGCCTTCAGTCCCGACGGCAAATCCCTGTACGTGGGCCAAACCGTACGCGGCTGGGCCAAGAACCTAGCCGAAGGCCTCAAACGCGTCATCTACACCGGCGAACTCCCCTTCGAGGTGCAAAACATCTCCCTCGAAAAGGACGGCTTCACCCTTACCTTCACCAAGCCCATTTCATCGGCGAGCTCGTATCAGCTCGCCAACTACGCTGCAAAATCCTACTGGTACAAGTCCTTCCACGCCTACGGCAGCCCTCAGATGGACCTGCAGGAGCTCGAGATCCCCAAAATCCAAGTGGACGGCAATACCCTCTTCATCCAAGTGCCCCAACTGCAAGCGGACCGCATCGTCGAGCTCAACCTACCCGCCGACCTGCAAGCCGCCGACGGCACCCCGCTCGGCCAAAGCCAAATCTGCTACACCATCCGCAAGCTGAGAAAGTAGCCTGCCTCCGCCGGCTGGCCCTCTTTGACCAGAGCTTTCCCTCCCTCGCTCGCGAGCGTTCGTCCGCCCGGCGAGCGTGCCCGACGCGACCCCGCTTTCAGAGTTGCCCCCGATCTCCTTTCCGACTAGGAGAACCCCTTAAACAACTCCGGTAGCCTATCCTTCGCCGGTACACTCGAAAAGCCTCCCAGCATCGCTCGGTCGGAATCCTCGCAGCGACACCATGAATCCTCTCCTTCGCTCCCTTTTCCTCCTCTGCTGCCTGAGTCTCGCCAGCCAGGTCCTCGCCAAGAAAAACTGGATCCACATCCAGAGCGAACACTTCGAAGTGTTCAGCGAAACGGGAAAAGGCCGCACCCGCACCATCGTGGAGGAGCTCCACGACACCCACGGCATTTTCGAAGTGCTCTTCCCCAAACTCGGAAACAGCAAACGGCACCGGCTCAAGGTCATCATCGCCAAGGAAAGGACCTTGAATCGGGAAATCGCCCCCCTCTACAAAGGCAAACCCAAAGACCTAGCCGGATTCTACGGAAAATCCCTGGAAGGCAGGCTCCTCGTCATCAACGGAAGCGTCGACTGGAATTACCTGCGGGAAGTCGTGCTCCACGAATATACCCACTTCTTGCTCGATCAACCGGGAATCGAATTCCCGCTGTGGATGAACGAGGGGCTCGCTGAAGTATTCTCCACCATCAGCCGCAACGGAAAAGGAAAGGTCACAGTGGGAAGAGCAAACGATTACCGCCTCCTGCTGCTGGCCCGAAGCAAACTCATGCCGCTTGACGAATTGTTCGCCGTCGACCACAGCTCGCCCGTCTACAACAATTCCGGGCACGGGGCCGGCATCTACTACGCCCAGTCCTGGGCCCTCATCCACTACCTGCTTTTCGGCACGCACGAGCTGCCTAAGAACGCATTTACCAAAGTCGTCGAGCACGCCATCGCAGGAAAAACCTTCTACGATACCGCCATCCAAAAGCTGCTGGGGCGAGACTTGGACACCCTCAAGCGCGAGCTCGACAGCTACTGCGACGGAGGCGAGTATTCGAGTTATCGATACACTCTGGACGACGCGGACTCGGACCTGCAATTCGAGGAGTTCAAGCTGTCCGGCAAGGAGCTCGAATACTTGATCGTGGAAGCTAAGCTCAGCATCCGCGGACGGAAAGAGGCCCAAGCAAGCGTCGACGCCTTCATCGAAGCCTACCCCGACGAACCTGAGAGCTATTCCCTGCGCGGCTACCTGGAGCTCCTCTCCGGCCGGGACCCGCAAGCCATCGAGCTCTTGGAAAAAGCGGTGAAGCGTAGCAGCCAGTCACCCCAGACCTACCTCCACTTCGCCGGAGCCAAGCTGCGGCAATACATAAACTCGACCACCTATCGCGAAAACGCCCTCGACGAACTGAAAACGAGGGAACTGCTCACCTACCTCTTCAAAGCCCGAGCCCTGGCCGGCCCCTTCGACGAAAAGCTCTACCACTGCATCGGCGAAGTTTGGCTATCCTCCCAGGTCCGGCCCACCAGCGACCACATGGCAATCCTGATCGAGGGACTGCAAAACTACCCGCACGATTCCCACCTCGCCTTCTACCTCGCCCGCTACTACGAAAAGGAAGGCGAGTTCGAAAACGCCCTGCAGCTCCACCAACGCTACTACCAGCCCCACCTTCCCCCCTACCTCAAGGTCTCCTACGAACAGCTCGCCTACCGCATCAAAACGACGCAAGAGCAGACGAAATAGCCGCCGCGTCGGCCCTGCCACCCACTCCCAAGCAAATTTATCGAACCGGGTTTCCATGAATTAAACTCATGAAAAACCCCTTGCCTCATTCATGGCGGACGCGATTATCGCCGCCACAGATGAAGCGAATAAAATCCCTCCTCCCTCTACTCGCTCTACTGTCCCTCCCCCAAGTCTGCTTCGCCCAAGAAGCGAACGCAGAAGGAGCAGTAGACACTGGCACTACCGCGTGGATGCTCATATCCACCGCCCTCGTCCTCTTCATGGTCCCTGGACTGGCCATGTTCTACGGCGGGCTCGTCCGTACCAAAAACGTGCTCAGCACCATGATGCATAGCTTCGTAGCGATGGCTGTCATCGGCGTGCTCTGGGTCGTTTGCGGCTACGCCCTCACCTTCGGCGACAGCGTGCTCGGCGGATTCGTCGGCTGGAATCCCAACTATTTCATGCTCAGCGGCATCGACGACAGCATCGTGGATGGCATCCCCGAATACATCGTCGCCATGTTCCAAGGCAAGTTCGCCATCATCACGCCCGCCCTAATCAGCGGCGCCCTCGCGGAACGCGTATTCTTTCGTGGATACGTCTTCTTCATAGCCCTTTGGTTCCTCTTCGTCTACTGCCCGCTTTGCCACTGGATCTGGTCCGCGGACGGCTGGCTGCTCAACGCCGGGGCCGCAGGAGTCATCGACCTCGCAGGCGGCCTGGTCATCCACGTATCCGCCGGAACCAGCGCTCTCGTAGTCGCCCTTTTCCTCGGCAAGCGCCACGGCAACCCGCGCGACCTCATCAACCCGAACAACCTCGTCATGACCATGATGGGCGCCGGCTTCCTCTGGGTCGGCTGGTTCGGCTTCAACGCTGGCTCCACCGTGCAGTCCGGACTCGACACCGCCCGCGCCCTCACCATGACGCAAATCTCCGGCGCCGCCGGAGCCCTCGCCTGGACCGTCATCGAAGCCATCAAGTTCCGCAAGGTCACCTCCCTCGGCTTCGTTTCCGGCATCCTTTCCGGCCTCGTCGTCATCACCCCCGCCGCAGCCGTGGTACAGCCCATGGGCGCCATCCTGCTCGGAGCCGCCTCCTCCTGCGTCTGCTTCCTCGCCCTCAAGATGAAGGACAAGCTCGGTTACGACGACACCCTCGACTGCTTCGGCATCCACGGCGTCGGCAGCGGACTGGGCGTAGTGCTGCTCGCCTTCCTCCTGCGACCCAGCTGGCTCGCGGAAGCGGCCGCCAATACCGAATCCGGAGTCTGGACCGCCATGGACCAATTCGGTATCCAAATGCTGGGCATGGCCGCCACTATCGCCCTCTCCGGCGTCGCGACTTATCTCATTTGCGTGCTCGTATCCAAGACCACCGGCTTCCGCGTCGACAAGCAAACCGAGATCACCGGCCTCGACAAGACCCTGCACGGCGAACACGGCTACGGCCTCGCCAACAGCGAATAGCCTGGCGCCGCCAATCCGAAAACTTTTACCAGCCCCGCTTCGCCCTTCGCGAGCGGGGCTTTCGCTAGCCATCTTTTACATCCCCTCGGCGAACTGCTGCAACTCGTGCAGCAATTCCCCTAGCGCCATACGCCAAGGCAACGTCGACCAAACAAATCGCCGCCCCGCTTCCTTTTACGTCGTGACAGTCGCCGCCCTTCGTGGGAGATACGGCAGTTCGCATGCTTCGCTTTCTCCTACTGCTCTCCGGCGTCTTCTTTTGCTCCACTTCGGTTATCCTGATCCGGTCGAGCAGCCTGCCGCCCGCCTTGGTCGGCACCTACCGCCTCCTGTTCGCCTCCATCCTCCTGCTGCCGATCTTCCTCAAGAGCTGGAGCACGCACCGAGCCGCCGTGCAGCCGCGCCTGTTCCTCCGCTGCGTGATCCCCGCCGCCTTGCTGGCCATCCACCTGATGTCCTGGGCCATGGGCGCCCGGATGACCTACATCGCCAACGCCACCTTGATCATCAACCTCACGCCTGCCGTCATGCCCTTGCTCGCCTTTTTCCTCATCAAGGAAAAGGTCACCCGTCGCGAAATTCTGGGTACGCTGGTCGCCCTGAGCGGCGTTGGCATCCTCTCCGCGAACGCTTTCAGCATCAATCCCGACTACCTCTGGGGAAATATCGTTTGCTTCGCCTCCATGATCACCTTCGCGGCTTACCTCGCCTTTGGTCGCATCAACAAGGACTTCCCCTCCATTTGGCTCTACATGGTCCCGATCTACATGATCGCGACCGTCTTCTGCCTACTCTTTTCCCTGGCCACCCTCGACTCGGTAAGCCTCGGCTCCTGGGAGGAAGCAGGCTGGATGCTGGCGATGGCCATCCTGCCCACCATCCTCGGCCACGTTACCCTCAACAATAGCCTGCGCTACTTCACGGCCCAGACCTTCGCCGTCGTAAACCTGCACCAATTCGTTTCGGCCGGCATCATGGGCTGGCTCATTTTCGGCGACACCCCGCCGACCACCTTCTACTTCGCCGCCGCCCTTTGCGTCAGCGGAGCTATCATCGTCATCCACGAAGCCGCCAAGATCCGCCGCATCGCCCGAGCCCGCCAGGCGGGTTAGCGGAAGCGACAACAGTCGGACGCAGCTTCCCTATTCGATCTCGCTGACATCGCCCTGCAGGTATTCCTCGGGAAAGATCGGTTCCTCCGCCTCCCGTTTCGCTTCGATGGAAGCGATCACCTTGCCGGCCGTTTCGATGCGTTCGACCTCCTTGGCGGTCAGCTCTCCTTTGCGACTCCGTCCCCGCAGGGCCCTGTCCCAAAACTCTGGATACCCCGCAATTTCGTAGTCGGCAGAAGCCAGCAGGTAGAGGGCGATCAAGTCGGCCTCGACTTCGAAGGCATGCGAGTAGGCGTTGCCGCCCATGCCGCCAAAAATCCCGCCCGTATTCACTCCGCTGGCAGCCGCAGCCACGTCGAGCAATTGCCCCAGCATCGCGTTCTTTCCCTTCTGCTTGGAGTGGCGCATCACGTTTTTCGCGAGCGCGTAGGCGCAAAGGTAGGCGAGGTCCTCGCTGCGCTTAATGCTCTCCACCAAGGATAGGCCGATCCAAATCACGTCGCCGTCCACCTGCAAGTCCACCGCGTCGGTCGCGACCACCACCACGCCATAATAAGCGCCTTCGACGGGCGTCACCTCCAGTTCAAGAACCTCGTTCCCGCGCTGCACTTCCAACAGGTTGGGTCCGCCCGGCTCCAGCTGACGCTTGACCTGTCGTGCCGCGTAGATGGCCGAGCGAGAGCCTTGCGGCACCTTGGCTCCATTGATGGAGAGCAATCTGTCTCCCGCCCTCAAGCCCGCGCTCTCCGCTGGCGAATCGGGAAACACGGTGAGAACCGTCACCCACGGACCGAAGCCCTCCGCTCTCGCTTCCGCGAGTAGGGCCTCGCTGTAGAAGGCTTCCGTAACGAAGGCGGCTCCGATATAGCCGTGCGTTTCTTCGGCTCGATAGTTGGCCGCCTTTTCAATCAAGGGATGCAAGGTCTGCCAAACCGCTGACTCCGCTTCGTGGATACGCCCGAGGAAAGCCGCTCGCATGCGGGCTTGCTCCGCGGCTTGGCGAGCCTGTTCGGCCTTGCGTTCCGCGGAATGAGTCGAGTCGCAAGCGCTGAGCAGCAACAAGCTGAGGCTGATACCGAGGGCAAAAAGAGGTCTTGAGCGGAGCATAGGCTGGATGGACCGAAAGCCTAGCCCCAGCCGCCCGCTTATCAACTCCTTAACGGAGGGACTCGCGACGCCCTAGTTGTTGAGGTAGCGACGCACCTCGCCGATGGTTTGCCCTACCATCTCTTCGAGCTGATCTACGCTCCCACGAGCGAATTCGGTTTCCCCCGCCCGCAAGGACGACTCGATGCGTTGGGTGAGCTCGGATACCGCCGTCAGGTCCGCATTTTGCGAGGCCCCCTTCATGGCGTGGATGCGAATCGTAGCCGTATTGATTTCGCCGGATTCGATCGCTTCCACGAAATCGCGAAAATTTGCGTTGATATCCGGCACGCAGGCTTCGAGCACTTGAGCAACAAGTTCCTCGTCGCCCATGAGTCTAGATTTGAGGTTCTCCGAATCGAAGAGTTTCAATGAGTCGCAGGGTTGGTCGTTCATGGTTCGGGTGGGTCGATCCACAGGAAATAATAAAGCTTACCTTCCTGATCGGCAGCGGTAACCGCCATTTAAAGCAAAGATCAAAAGACGAGGTAAATAACCGTCCCCACTAGGCTCCACTACTCACACGCTAGGGACAACATCCCCCAACGCGCCTAGGGGTGAAGCGAAGGCGAGCTAGCCTCCTGCAGCTCGCAGGAGCTCTCCGTATCCTCCTTAGCCATCGGCAGGCTAAACTTGAATGTCGAGCCCAGGCCTAACTCCGATTCCACCCAAATTTTGCCGCCATGGGCCGCCACGACGCGCTGGCAAATCGCAAGGCCCAAGCCTACTCCTTCCGGCTGAGTCGGTCCGACCAAGCGCTTAAAGGGCTCGAAGATCCTCTCGAAATACCTCGCGTCGATGCCGCGACCATTGTCGGCCACCGCGATAACGATTTCCCCTTTCGCTTCCGCGCTCGAAATCCTTATCGATGGCGGAGCGTCTCCGTGGTACTTGATCGCATTGGCGACCAGGTTCTGCAGGACATGGATCAAAAGCCCCTCGTCCGCCTGAGCCTGCGGCAAAGCTTCGATCTCGATGCTCGCGCCCTTCTCCTCCACCAAAGCGCTCAGGTTCGAAACCGCTTGCTGAGCCAGGGCGGCAAGGTCCACCGCAGCCAAGGTCACCGACTTGTCGCCAAGCACGCTGAAATTCAAAAGGCTGTCTACCAGCCGCTCCGCTTGGTCGGTGAAGGACTCAATGTAACCGATGAACTCGAGCTCCTCCGCCTCCGCATCCCGGGCCTTCGCCTTCTGCATCAACAGGCTCGCGTACATGCCAATCGACTTGACGGGCGACTTCAGGTCGTGGGCGGCGACGTGAGCGAAACTCTTGAGATTTCGCTGGGCTTCTTCCAGTTCCAGCCGCTGCCGCCAACGCTCCAAGCCGTATCGAACCGCCCGGGCCAGTTGGTCCGCGCCAAATTCGCCCTTGGTCAGGAAGTCGATGGCGCCTCGGCGCAAGGACTGCTCGCCGATTTCCTCGTCCGTATTCGCAGTCAGCACAATGACCGGATTCGATGGTCCCAAAACTCGAAAAAAGGTTTCCACCGTCTCGAGACCTTGGCTCTCCGGCAGGCCGAGATCGAGCACGATCAAGTCGTAGGGCGTCACGGAAAGCTCCTCGAAACTTGAGGATAGCGAATCGACCACCCGAACATGGTGCGCCGGCTTGAAAGCCTTTCCCAAGGCAGCCTTGAAGAACACCGCATGGTCGCGGCTGTCCTCTACTAACAATATTCGAATAGGTCCTGAAAGCTCCATTTCTTGGTCGGTCTAAGAACGCGGCTCAATGGAGAGCCGCTTCTTCCACAACTGAAACGCGGCTTCGTCGCATAGTATCGACGCCACCTCGCCCCAGCTAATTCGCCACTAGACTACAAGCCGAATGGCAGCTTGAGCGGCAAGTTGAACGAGAACCTCACCCCTCGCTTGCTTTCGTTACGGATCTCCAAGGAGCAGCCCATAGCATCGAGCATATGGCTGGCAACCTGGATCGAGCAAATGGCCTGGCGGTCAGCCGCGCTGCGCTCCTGGCCATCGGATCCTGACGCATTGCAGAGCGTTGCGAAGTCGCTGGTCTCGATGCCGCGCCCCTCGCAGGAGATCGCGAGCCCGAGCTTTCCGTCGTCGACCTCGGATTCGATGCAAACGGTCTTGTTGTCGCCCGAATAACAAAGGGCAGCGGTTAGCAAATTGCGCAGGACCGTGGAAATCATCCGCTCGTCGCAATAGGCCTTGAAGTCGAAAACCCCGCGTTGGGCAATGTAGATGCCTCGCTCGTCGGCCAAAGTGGTGAGCAAACGCACCGCTCGGTGAATACTGCCGGCAACATCGACCATCGTCAGGTTCGGCCGCATCGCCCCCCTCACGCTGCGGCCCCAGTCCAACAGCTCCTTCGTCGCTACCAATGCCTCGCAGGAGGTTTGGTAGGCCGTATCCAAAAGTTCGATCAACATCTCTTTCGGCATGTTGTCCGCTTCCTTGTAAGTCGTGGAAAGCAGCTGGTTGAGCGCGAAAAGCGGCGTCGCCAAATCGGTCTCGAGCAGCGACATGAGCCAGTCCTTGGACGCGTTCGCTACCTTCAGCGAAGTCTCGGTCCGCTTGCGCTCCACCGCGTATTGGGCCATGCGATCGAAGATCATTCCGCAATCCTTGTTCTTCTGCACGAAATTCACGGCGCCCGCCCGAATGCCTCTCTTGTAGACGTCCGGATCCTGATTGCCCGTCACCATGATGTAAGCCGAAGCGGGATAGCTGCCCGCGAGGCGCTGGATCACTTCCGAACCTTCCTCCAAGCCCAGATTGTAGTCGACCGCTACGATTTCATAGCTGCCATCCTCGAGCTTCGACTCAGCTTCCTCCGAGTTGCGGGCCCAATCGAATTCGTAGCTATTGTCGGAATTAGTCCCTATCATCACCGAAAGGGAGCGGTAGTCGTGAATGCTGTCATCCACGATGAGGACGTTAACAGGGGCAGCGAGGGAGGTACCTTTC
Organism: Pelagicoccus sp. SDUM812005; assembly: GCF_031127875.1. Classification (GTDB taxonomy): domain Bacteria; phylum Verrucomicrobiota; class Verrucomicrobiia; order Opitutales; family Opitutaceae; genus Pelagicoccus. Next base: position 67,175 of record NZ_JARXIA010000022.1, read on the forward strand.
TCTGCAGGAGCGCTAGATTTCATGGGCAATCAGTGGTTTGGATTATCGTACGTCGGTGGCGCCCAACTCGCCCTTCGGTCAGAACAGGCTCGAGCAGCAATCGATGAACTTCGTTTTTCTCTACCCTCATGAACGGCAGCGGATTCACCTTAGGTAAGGGCTAAGGGCTTGAAACGCGTCCTTCTCGCCCCGATTAGCAAAGCTTTTAAAGGAGCCCCACGAAACGGTCCCAGCAATCGTCAAAAAGCGGCGCCTGCCGCATATCCTCTAAGGCAGCGTTTACAGGCCTAGGGTCACTCTTTCGCGAACTGAGAACTAAGGCCTGCCGCCCGCCCGCTTCCGACTCACCCCAACTCAGGAAAATACCCCTGTATCTCGCGGATGGTATTCTCTATCACGTCCGCAAGCTCGCCTACCTTGGCTCGCGCAAAGCCTTCGTCGCCCTCTTTCAAGGAATCTTCGATCTCCAAGGTAAGGGCCGCCAAGGCCCTCAAGTCGGAGTTTTGCGCGGAGCCCTTAATCGAATGCACCGTCCGACGGGCTTCCTTCACATCCCCCGCTGCCAGCTGCTCCCGGAAACGCTCCAGGTTGTTCCGCAGATCCGGCAAGCAAGCTTCCAGAACTTGCAACATCAAGTCCCGATCGTCCATCAGGCGAGAGAGCAGGGATTCCGGAACGAACAACTTCAGGTCCTTGTAGGTAGCGTCGGGCATCAAAAAATAGGGGCAGGGTTCACGGTTTCAGTTCCCACAACATAGCGAATTTCCCTCAGCTCCGCCAGAGGGGCACCTTGCTTTTTACAACTTTAATAAAAATTGCCCCGCGAGAAGAACCGCTCTCCCTAGCCCAGCAAACGACTCGAGATATGGGTCCATTCCTCCTCCAGGGTCCCCTCGAAAAACGGCTGACGCGCCCGAGCATACCAATAGCCCGCGTTTCCCTCGTCCCCCTCCTTGCGGTGCAGGTAGGCGTGCACCCAATCCCCCTCGCGGTTCCCCGCCTTCTGGGCCAACTCGTGGGCGAGCTCCCAATTCCCCTTCGCGTCCCACCACAAGGCCAGCAGAGCGGTCGGCAATCCCTCCGGAGCCGACTCCGATTCCACCGACTCGATAAATGCGTTCAAATCCATCCCCAAATCCAAGAGCCCCTCCCCAAAGCCCTCAAGCGCCAATCGCCGCCGCCTAGCTACATTTCAGCTTTTCGCCCTTCACTCTTTCACAATCAACCCCACTATCCCCCCACAAATGAAACAACCTGACCGTTGCTGCCAGCGCCTGTCGTGGTCCGACCTCGACCTCGCTCCCCTCAAGTCACTCATCCAACTCGCCAAATCCGAAGACCTCTCGGCCGGCGGGCTACGCAACGGCACCGCCACTCCGGGCGACCACTCCTCCGCCCTGCTCGACCCTTCGCAAACCGTCACCGCCAGCCTGAGGGCCCGGACTGCCCTCACCCTTTGCGGCCTCGAGCTCGCCCCCCACGTCCTCGCAGCCTACGACAGCTCCCTGCGCTTCGACGCCGCCGCCCGCGATGGCGATACCCTCGCCAAGGGCGACGCCATCGGCACCGTTTCCGGCCCCGCCACCAGTCTCCTCAGCGCCGAACGCCCCCTGCTCAACTTCCTGCAAAAGCTCTCCGGCGTCGCCACCCTGACCCGCCGCTACGTCGACGCCCTCGGCGACTCCTCCACCCGCCTCCTCGACACCCGCAAGACCACCCCCGGCTATCGAGTCCTCGAAAAATACGCCGTCGCCTGCGGCGGAGGCTGGAACCACCGCATCGGCCTCTTCGACCGCGTCATGCTCAAGGACAATCACCTCGCCGCCTTCGGCGACAACCCGCGCCAATCCGCAATCGACGCCGTATCCGAATCGCGGAGACGCCACCCTGACATCCTCGTCGAGATGGAAGTCGATACCCTGGAGCAAATCGAGCACGCCCTCGCCGCCAAGGTAGACATCATCCTCCTGGACAACTTCCCCGTCCCCCAGCTCCAGCAAGCCATCCAACTCATCGGCGACCAAGCCGTCACCGAAGCGAGCGGCGGCATCACCATCGACTCGCTCCCCGAGCTTGCCAGCCTCGGACTCGATTTCATATCCACTGGAGCCACCGTGCATCAATCCACCTGGATCGACATCGGCCTCGACTCCTAACCCAGCTCCTTTCCCAATCACCTTCCATTCCATGCCCGACAGCCACGTCCTCATCATTCGCGAATTCCTTGCAGCCGACGGCGACTTCGTCTCCGGCAGCGAGCTTGCCGAACTCATAGGCGTCTCCCGCGTATCCGTCTGGTCCTACATGGAGAAGCTCAAAGCCCAAGGCTTCGACTTCGAAGCCGTACGCAGCAAAGGTTACCGCCTTACCAAAGTCCCCGAAGAGCTCAACCAAGCCCTCATCCAATCCCGCCTGCAGCACGCCGCCGAACACTTCCGAGCCATCGTGCTCGACGAAGTCGACAGCACCAACTCCGAGGCCGAACGCCTTATCGCCAACGGCGAAGAAGCCCCCTTCGTAGTCATCTCGCGACTACAAACCATCGGACGCGGAAGGCTCGGCCGAATCTGGCACAGCCCCCAAAACGGAAACCTCTACGCCAGCTTCGGCTTCCGCCCCCAGATCTCTCCCACTCAAATGTCGCTCTTCACCCTCTGGATGGGCATCAACATTTGCGAATGCATCAACTCCATCTGCCGCGTCAACTGCCAAGTCAAATGGCCCAACGACCTGCACATCGAAGGAAAGAAAGTGGCCGGCATCCTTACCGAAGCGCGCATGGAAGCAGACCAGGTCCTCAGCGCCGTGCTCGGACTCGGACTCAACGTCAATAGCGACGGTTCCGACTGGCCCGCCGAACTCAAGGAGATCGCCACCTCCCTGCGCCAAAGCGCCGGCCAAAGCTTCGACATCAACAAGCTCGTATCCGCAATCACAGGACGCATCGCCATCGCATACAAGCAGCTCGCCGACGGCAGCCACCGCGCCGCCCTCAAGGAACGCTGGCCCATCTACGATACCCTCGCCGGAAAAAAGATCAGCCTCATCCAAGGAGAAAACCGCATCTCCGGCATCGCCCGAGGCATCGATACCAGCGGCGCCCTGGTCGTGGAAAAGGAAGACGGCGCACGCTTCCTCGCCCGAGCCGGCGAAGTCACCATCGAAAAATAACGCCCCTCCCCGCAGCCCATCCGGACAGCGGCCATGCGACACCCCACTTCGCCGCACACCTTGCATGAAATTACATCCAGAAATGTCACCCAAGCACATCGCTTGGATCGAGAATCAAAAGATGTTCTTCGTCGGGACCGCCCCGCTCGCGGCGGACGGACACGTAAACCTGTCGCCAAAAGGTGGTGACAGCTTTCGCGTACTCGGTCCCCTCGAAGTCGCCTACCTCGACTACACCGGCAGCGGTGCCGAAACCATTGCCCACCTGCGCGAAAACGGCCGCATGGTTATCATGTTCTGCGCCTTCGAAGGCCCGCCGCAAATCTTCCGACTGCACGGCATCGGCACCGCCCACCTCAAGGGCTCGGAAACCTACGAGAAGCTAGCCGCCCACTTCCCCGAGAATCCCGGCGCCCGCGCCATCATCCATCTCGACGTCAAACGCGTCGCCGATTCCTGCGGCTACGCCGTCCCCTTCTACGACTACCGAGGCGATCGCGACGGACTCGACAAGTGGGCCTCGAAAAAAGGCGAGACCGGCATCCAGGCCTACCAGCAGGAGAAAAACACCCAGAGCATCGACGGGCTCCCTAGCATCGATCCCAGCTAAAGAGTAGACAGTCGACAAATTCGACTTTCTCCGCCTTACTTCACCCCGCCGACGTCGATGCGGCACGAACACTTTGTCGCCACAATGCAACTACAAGACGCCATAAACTTCATAAACGCCTCCCTGGCGCCCGCCGTCTTGGTCACCGGCGTTGGCCTCCTGCTCGCCGGGCTGCAATCCAAGTACAGCACCCTGGTCGGAGTCATCCGCCAGCTCAACGCCGAGCGCCGCAACCTCGAGCCGCTCAGCCCCAGCCTCAACCGCGTCAGCAAGCAAATCGACTCCCTCATGCAGCGGGCCCGCCTCGTACGCAACGCCATCTTCTGCTTCTACGCCACCGTCGTCTTCCTCGTCTTCTCATCGATAGCGCTCGGCATCGGCGTGCTGAGCTCTCTCGCCTCCACCATCCTCGTATTCATCCTTTTCGGAATATCCCTCGCCTTCCTCTTCGTCGGACTCGGCTACGCCACCCGCGAAGCCATCCTCTCCTACCGCATCGTCCAACTCGAGACCTCCGATGAGTGACCTCACGCAGCTCACCCTTGAGAACTACCAAGCGATCCTGGCGCCCTTCCTCATGATGACCTCGGCCGCCACCCTCGCTTGGGCATTGCAAACTCGCTTCAGCCGCATCGTGCAAGGCATCCGCAGCCTCGTATCCGACGGCAGCAGAGACAATATCGACTACGCCAGCTCCCTCGACAAACAAATCAAAAACCTCACCGAGCGCTCCCTCCTGCTGAGAAACGCGATCGCAACCCTCTACGGTTCCATGTGCCTCTCCCTCCTCACCGCCATCCTGCTCGCCGCCGCCACCGTCGCCAGCCTACCCCTCGCCGGCGCCGTGATCGGAACCTTCCTGCTCAGCCTCGTAGCCCTCTCGCTCGGCCTGCTCTTCGCCCTGCGCGAAACCACCCAGCACTACGTCACCCTCAAGGAGGAAATAGAGCACCACTCCTAGGCGCATGATCCCCACCGCCACACGACTGTCCTACGCAAACGGATACATCGAGCTCGGCATGCTCAAGGAGGCAAGCGAGGAGCTCGACGCGATCGATCCCGCCGATCGACTCAAGGACAGCGTCCTGCTCCTGCGCTCCAAGCTCTACCTCGAGGCCAAAAACTGGGAAGTCATGGCAGCCGTCTCCCAGCAGCTCGCCGAGCAAAGCCCCCACTCGCCGCACGCCTGGACCAATTGGGCCTACGCCCTGCGCGAAATGAACCGAAACGAGGAAGCCAAAAAAGTCGCCCTGCGCGGCCTCGTCATCCACCCGCAAGAGCCAATCCTCTGGTTCAACCTAGCCTGCTACTGTTCCCTGCTCGGCCAATTCCAGGACGCCTCCGACCACCTCGATTCCGCCATCAAGCTCGACAAGGACTTCGAAACGGAAAGCGTGGACGATCCGGACCTCGAAGGCCTTTGGAACTGGCTCAAAAGCCAGGAGGAAAGCGACGCCTGATTCCGCCCGCTCGCGAGCCCAGTCCAGCCCGCAAGCGCGCGACCTAGTTCACGCCCCGCCCGTGCTTCGGACGCGAAAGCGAAGCCGCCCGCAAGGTAGCTCGAATGTCCTCAATCTCGATCGGCTTGCTCAGCAAGCAGTGGATGCCGGCCGCTTCGCACTTGTCCTTCACGTCCTGGGTCACCGTCGACGTGATCGCAGCCACATAGGGCACGCTACCATCCGCCCCTTCCTGCAGTTCGAAAAGCAAGGCCGCCGTATCGAAGCCGTCCAGATCCGGCATGCGAATATCCATGAAAATCGCATCGTAGCGATTTTCATCCGCCAACCGCAAAGCCTCGCTTCCGCTCTCCGCTTCGTGCGGCTCGTAGCCAAGCTTCGACAAGGTCGCCATCAGGAAACTCCGCACCAAACGGCTGTCCTCCACCACCAACACGCTGAGCGGATAGGCCTGGGCGAAGCGGGCCGAGGACCCGTTTTCGAGCGCCCGCATCTGCGCCTCCACCTCCGAGCCCTCCGGACAGCTCACGGTGAAACGAAAATCGGAACCGCGCCCCAGTTCGCTTTCCACGCGAATCGTGCCGCCCAACATGCGCACCAAGCGCTTGCAAATCGCCAAGCCCAAGCCCGTGCCCGTGTAGCGGCGGCTGTACGACGAATCGACCTGCGTAAACGTGTCGAAGATCGAATCCACATCCGAGGGAGCGATGCCGATGCCCGTATCCGTCACGCGAAACTCCACCAGCTGCCCTTCCAACTGCCGAGCATGGATCCGCACCTCCCCCTCCGAGGTAAACTTAACCGCATTGCCAACCAGATTGACCAAGACCTGCCGTAAACGCTGGGCATCCGAAATCAACTCCCGCGGCAAGTTCGGGTCAATGCTCACGGCCAGCTTCAAGCCCTTCTCGCGGGCCGCATAGGACACCGCGCTCAATACGCTGGAGATCAAGTCGCGCGGACTGAAGCCCTCGTAGGCCAATTCCAAGCCACCCGCTTCGATCTTGCTGATGTCCAACACGTCCCCGATCAAGGTCAACTGGCTCTCCGCGCACTGCTTCATCATGGTCAGCAGCTCCTGGGCCTGCGGCTTCTCGCAAAGCGAGGACAGCAAGTTGATGCCGCCGATGATGCCATTCATCGGCGTGCGAAACTCATGGCTCATCACCGCTAGGAAATCGCTCTTGGCCTGCGAGGCAGCCTCCACCTTCCGCTTCGCCTTCGACAGCTCCACGATCAAACGGTAGCGCTCGATCGAGTGGTTTATGGTGCGCTCCAGAGCGGCCGCCGACAGCTCGTTCTTGCTCAGGTATTCCTGCACCCCCTTTTGCATCACCTTCCTCGCGATTTCCTCGTTGTCCAAGGCGCTCAGAATGACCAAGGGACAACTTGCGTGCTCCTGCAAGGCGTCGAGCTTCTCCATGTCCACCTCCACCGAAAGGCCGAGGTCCAGCAGCAGCACGTCGAAACGCTCCTCGTCCAGAAGCGCCAAAGCCGCCTCCTGGTTCGTGGCAAAGGTCAAACCGAAACGATTCCTCATTCCCCGAGCCTCGAACAAGCGCTTCAAAAACTCGCGATCGACCTCGCTCTCCTGGACTACGAGGATCCGCATCCGAATCTCCTTTTGCACACTGCTCTCACTTCTCTTTCTTCCGTTCTCCGTCTCAACCATACATAAGAGCTAACCAAACCTAGCCTCCCCACCGGCAGGCCGTATAAGGACGCTTTGGATACATACAATTAACACACAACTTTACGCATTTCGCAAAACCCATATGCCAATTGCGCCCTCTCTTTTCCCGGGAAAACAAGGCCCGCCCCCACTTCACAGAAGCGCTTCAGCGAAGACTCTTCTCGCATTTCCCCCCAACTCGCAGTCAAATGATCCCCTGCCTAGTATGAAGAGTGTGGCTCCCCAGTTAAACACAGACGAAACGCTGCTCCAGATCCGCGACTGGTTCGCCCAGATCCCGGGCAGCGTCACCGCATTCTCCGGAGGCGTCGACTCCGCCCTCGTGCTCTTCCTCGCCCGCAAGTACCTCGGCAAGGAACGGGCCATCGGCTGCATTTCCGACTCCCCCAGCCTTAAGCGCTCCGACCTCCAGGAAGCCAAGGACTTCTGCCAACGCTACGACATCCAGCTCGAAATCATCCATACCCAGGAGATCGACGACGAAGCCTACTACTCCAACCCCTTCAATCGCTGCTACGCCTGCAAGAGCCACCTCTACCAAGACCTTTCCGAGCTGCTGCAACGCCACCCCGGCTACGTGGCCACCAACGGCACCAACCGCGACGACCTCGGCGACTACCGGCCCGGACTGCAAGCCGCCTCCCAAGCGCAAGTCCGCTCGCCGCTGGCCGACTGCGGACTCGACAAGGCCGCCGTGCGCGCCCTCGCCAAACACCTCCAGCTGCCCAACTGGGACAAGCCCGCCAGCCCCTGCCTCAGCTCCCGCATCCCCTACGGGCAAGCCGTCACCCGCGAGAAGCTCAGCCGCATCGAACTCGCCGAAAGCGTGCTCGAACGCTACGGCTTCAAGCAAGCCCGCGTCCGCCACTACCAGGACGAAGCCCGCATCGAAGTCCCCGCCGCCGACATCGAGAAACTGCGCGACCAACTTCCCAAAATCACTGAAACCTTTACCGCTATCGGATTCCCTTCCACGACCTTGGATACCGAAGGGCTCGTATCCGGAAAACTGAACCGAGCCCTCCCCCGCCAGCAAACATGAGCGACTCTTTCGAAATCGATTTCAACCGCCCGGAACGGCTAGGCTTCCCCGAAGTCATCTTCGGAGCCAGCAAGCCCCTCCCCGTTCTCGCCGAAATCCTGCAAAGCCACCAAAGCAAGGGCCTCAACGCCCTCGCCACCAAAGTCCAAGCCGACAAGGGCGCCGCCCTCCAAGCCCAATTCCCCGGAAGCTTCTACGACGAGACTTCAGGCGTCTTCGCCCTCGAGGAGCCCGAACCCCGCGAGCCCGAGCAAAAGCAAATTGCCATCCTCTCGGCCGGCACCTCCGACGCCTTCGTCGTCAACGAAGCCTACTACACCCTGCGTTTCCTCGGCTGCGCCCCTAACCGCTACAACGACATCGGCATCGCCGGCATCCACCGCCTCCTCTCCAAAGTCGAAGCCCTAAAAAAGTACCGCGTCCTCATCGTCGTGGCCGGCTTCGAAGGCGCCTTGCCCACCGCTGTCGGCGGCCTTCTCCCCCAGCCCATCATCGCCGTGCCCGCCTCCGTCGGCTACGGTGTCTCCGCCGACGGAACCGTAGCCCTCAACACCATGCTCTCCAGCTGCGCCAACGGCATCACCGTGGTCAACGTCGACAATGGATACGGAGCCGCCATGGCCGCCTACCGCATCCTCCGCAGCAACGCCTAGTCACCAAATGTCGAATACGCTCTACATCGAACCCTTTTCCGGCATCGCCGGCGACATGCTCCTAAGCGCCCTCTGCTCCCTTGCAAATGCTTACGACACCATCCAGGCGCTCCCCGACAAGCTCCACCTGCACGACGCCAAGATAGAGATCCAAACCCTCAACAAAAACGGCATCGTCTGCAAACATATCAACATTATCGATACAGGCGAGCCGCACGGCCACCACCACCATCACCACCACGGCGAGCATTCCCACGACCACAGCCACGGGCCCCACCGTCACCTTAGCGATATCCTCGCCCTCATCGAAGCCGGACAAATTTCCCCGCGAGCCAAACAGATCGCAAAAGCCATCTTCCAAATAATCGGCGAATCCGAAGCGCGGATACACGATATCCCAATCGAAAAGATACACTTCCACGAAGTCAGCGGAGTCGACTCCATCCTCGACATCGTCGGCTGCGCCGTCCTGCTCGACCAACTCGACATCACCGCCTGCTACAGCGATCCCGTCTGCCTCGGCTACGGCTCCGTCAACACCCAGCACGGACTGCTTCCCGTGCCCGCGCCCGCCACCGCCGACATCCTCAAAGGCATTCCCACCTACAAGGGCGACGAAGCAGGCGAACGCTGCACCCCCACAGGGGCCGCCATCCTCAAGTTCCTGCAACCGCAATTCGCGCCGCCTCCCAGCCCCGCCCAAGACATCGCCTACGGCCCCGGCAAAAAGGACTTCAAGTCGGCCAACGTCGTTCGCCTCTCCCTGCTCGCCCCCCAACAAAGCGAAGCCACCACCACCTGGGTCATCGAAACCAACCTCGACGACTGCACCGGCGAGTACCTCGGCTCCGACTTCCAAGACGGACTGCTGCAAGCCGGCGCCCTCGACTACCACCTCAGCTCCGCGCAAATGAAAAAAGGCCGCCCGGGCCTGCTCCTCAGCGCCCTTGCACCCACCGAATTCCGGGACGCCGTAGCCGACTATATCCTGGAGAACACCAGCAGCATCGGGGTGCGCTACCACGCCACCGAACGACGCGTCCTCAAAAGAAGAAAGATTGCCATCGAGACCGAGTACGGTACGGTTCTAGCTAAAGAATCCGAAACGCCTTCCGGACAAAAAAAGACCAAACTCGAATACGAATCCCTCAAGGAACTAGCCCGAAAACACCAGATTTCCGTCCAAGAGCTGAAACGAAAGATTGCCCGCTCCTAAGTCGCAGCCAAGACTCCAGACTCAAATGAAAAAGACCATCACCGCAATTGCCTCCCTCGCCCTTGCCGCAACCGCCGCAGCGCACACCACTGCCGTTCCCCACACCCACTCCGGCTGGGAACTCAACGCAAACACGCTCCTAGGCGCAGCCGGCACCTTAGCCCTCGCCGTCCTCGCCATCTGTATCTTTCGCAGAAAAGCGAGCAGAGCCAAGTAGGCCTCCGGCCCAAACCATTTTCTCCCGCAAGCCCGCCGCCTTCCCGCTGCGGGTTTCCTTACGCCCCGATACCCAGAACATCGCGCAACAGTCGCTGCGCCTCGGTCTTCGTTTCCGCCACCATGGTCGGCACCTCCCGCCAAGCCGACTCGACCTGCCCCCAGTCACCGCCTACGCAGGCTGTCTCCACCACGTCGGCAACGTTCCCCAGCCGGTTCGCTCCGAAACTCCGAGAGCTCCCTTTCATGGTGTGGGAGTGCAAACGGGCCTTTTCGATGTCCGCCACCTCTTCGATGGCATGACGCAGCGCCTCGAAGGTTTCGTCCAATCCGCTCAAATAATCGCCGACCAAGCTGCTGACCAATTCCTTGTCCTCCCCAAACATGCTAAGCAGCTCTTCCAAGTCGAACAGAGCCGCCTCGCTCGTTCCCTCCACAGGCCCATGCGCTTGCGCAGTTCCCGGGCCGTCTAAGTCAACAGCAACGTCCTCACCGAGCGCCTCAACTTCCTGGCTTTCAGAACTGGCCGTATCCTTCGCCTGTTCCGAGGGCTGCCCTAGGAACTGACGCAGCTTCTCGGTCAAAACCTTCGGCCGGATCGGCTTCGCCAAGTAGTCGTCCATCCCGGCATTCAGGCACTTGTCCCGATCCCCCGACATCGCATTGGCCGTCAAGGCTACGATGACCGAATCGCGGCATAGCGTATCGCTCTTTCCACTACGGATAATTCCCGTCGTCTCGTATCCGTCGAGTTCCGGCATCATGCAATCCATGAAGATCATGTCGTAACGCTTCCGACGGGTCGCTTCGATAGCCTCCAAGCCGTTCGACGCCGTATCTGGCTGCAAACCGTGACGCTTGAAAAGCTCCTCCGCCACCAAGCGGTTCGCCGTGTTGTCATCCACGACCAAGACCTTCGCTTGCGGAAACTGGGGCAGCTCCTCGCTTTCCACGCGACGCTTCGCGTCCGCGTTCTCATCGTTCAAGATCGAATGCGCAATGCGGCGAGCCGACGCTGGCGGAAGCAAAAGCCGAATCCCCGGTACCGCCACGTCCACGTTGGTCCGCCGCAGCGAGGGGTCCGCCAGCATCAAGCTACGAACCTGCCTACCCTTGAAGCATGCCTTCCACGGGCCCAGCCCCAAGCCTTCCTCGAACACGACATCCGTATACGCCCGACCGTCGAAATCCGCTTCATCGAGCAATAGCTTGCTGGCCTCGAAGTCCGCCGCCACATCCGCTTCCACCGCGACTTCCCGCAAGGCATACTTCAGCGAATAGGCCAGCTCCGAGCGATTGGATACAATGAGGATGCGGCGCCGAGCCAGCGTTTCCTCCTGCTTCTGCCCCATCTTGAAACGCGGCCCCGCCGTTCGCTCAAACGGAATCCGTATCCAGAACTTGGATCCTTCTCCCACTTCGCTTGAGACCCCGATCGTTCCATGCATCAACTCCACTAAACGCCGACTGATCACCAATCCCAGGCCCGTTCCGCCAAACTTGCGGGATGTCGATTCGTCCGCTTGGGAAAAAGCCCGAAACAACTTCTTCTGCACCGATTCCGGAATACCCATTCCGGTATCGCGTACCCAAATATTCGCTACCAATTCATCCGCCCCTACTTCGAGCTCCACTCCCAACTCGATGGAGCCACGCTCCGTGAACTTAATCGCATTGTTCACCAAGTTCGAGAGCACCTGCTTTAGCCGATGCGAATCGCCCCGCACCGGTTCGCTGATCCGCCCATCCGGCAGCACCACCACGTCCAAACCTTTCTGGCTGGCGCTCAAGGCAAAGAGACTTGCGACCTCCTCCATCACCTCGATCAAGTCAAAGGGACTGTCGTCGATCTCCAGCTTGCCAGCTTCGATCTTCGAGAAATCCAAGATATCGTTGATCAAAACCATCAAGGACTCCGAACAGTTCGACAAGGTATCGAGATAACGACGCTGCACGTCGTCGAGAGCCGTCTCCCTTAACACCGTATTCATTCCTAGAATACCGTTCATGGGCGTGCGAATCTCATGGCTCATGTTCGCCAAAAAGTTCGACTTCGCCTCCTCAGCCTCCTTCGCCTGACGGGCAAACGCTTCCGCCCGCCTCATCTGCTGCTCCAAAGCCACATTCGATTCCGTCAATTCCTTGGTACGCTCCCTCACTAGCTCATGCATTCGGCTCGAAAACTTCTCCAAGCTCTCGCCCAGGCTTTGCAGCTCCGTCACTTCCGCATTGCGAAACCCGATACGCTTCGCTCCTCGCACCGCCCGATCCGCCGCGCGGGACAACAAAATGATCGGAGACGCAATCCGCCGAATCGTCTCCTTAATCGTTCGCAGGTAGAAAAAAACCAGCACCGTAAGCGTCAGCAAGGTCCCCCCGCCTGCAATCCACTTCATGTTGCGGATCGACGCTTCCTGTTCCCGCAACACCCTGCCAGCTCGAGCTTCCAACTGAGTCAGCTCTTTCTCGAAGCCCTCGGAAGAATCGTGGAAAACCCATTGCTTGTTGTCGTTCCCTCCATCCTCGAAGACGGCCTCAGCAGATAGAAGATAGGCGCGGAAGGCCTCCTCCACCTCAGCCCACTGGTAGTCGCGGCGGGCCACTTCGCTAACGTTCATCTTCTCGATGATCTCCTCGCACTTCTCCAAGCGGCTATCGACCAGGAAACCCAGATAGTCCGCATCGCCGTAACTGTAAACGTCGTGCAGCAAACGCAGCTCTCTGGCATGGTACACGAACTCCCCGATCAGCTGGCGATGCACCGAGCCTTCCCCCGAGGTCTTCTGCTTCATCACTACGCCCCAAGCCAGAGTCGAGATCGTTCCCATGACGAGAATCACCACGACCAGAATCTTAAGGGACAAAAGAGTTAGAAGCTTCGATAGAGTCACAATACAGGTAAGTATGAGTAAAGTTCACATCGCCCCAGAGGGACGCTAACTATAGTTTTCTGCCCCGATTGCTCAAATCCCCCCTCCGTTTAATGCATTTTTGACTTAGAAGGAGGCTTGCAGCGCCCGCCCCCCTTAAAACACAGTCCCCCTATGCTTCAGAAATTGCCTGCCTCCCTCTGCCTGCTCGCCCTCGCAGCCTCCTCTCTCCCGCTGCACGGGCAAGACAAGATCGACCAAGTGCTCACCGAGCTGAAAAGCCTGCGCCAGCAGGTGGCCGAGCTCGAAGCCAGAATCGATAGCCTCGAAACCGAAAACGCTGCCGCCGTCGCCGCCCTCGACAGCGATTCCTCCGAAATCCAGCCCCGCCAACGCAAGAACCTCTTCGACAACATGCGCATCGAGCTCAAGAAGGCGGAAGTGCGGGCCAGCGGAGCTTGGACCTCGCCCGCCGCCTGGAACAGCATCGACAACGGACTCAGCGTCGACGAAGTCATCGCCGCCCTCGGCGAACCCACCGCCCGCAAATTTTCCGTACGCCGCGACACCGACGAGATCCTCTACTACCGCGGCGATCTCGAAGGAACCGGCGAACCCATCGAAGGAGAAATCCGCATCTACAAGGGCAAAGTACGCCGCTTCACCCTGCCCGACTTTCCCGAGAACGATTAAGCTGCAATCCAGCCTCGTCCCTTGGCAAATAGGTGGCGAGCGACCACAAAAAAGCCGTATCCTTAAATCAGATACGGCTTTTAAATCTCAATTCCGGAATCGTCCCGAAGGCTCTATCAACTCGAACGACCTGAGCCAAACTCCGGACGCACCGCTCGCGCTCAAGCCATAGTCGATTTCTCGAGCGCTGCTGGCTAAGCCTAGCCGTAATTCCATGAAGCGCACATCCGAGCCCGCGTCGCTCACCGCCGAGGTCGAGGCCCGATTGATCACGCGGCCCTCCTGGTTTCGCACCGAAACCCAAAAGTCCTGGTCGGCGCTGCCCGCATCGACCTCGTAGGTCACCCGAGCGATCACCTCGCGACCAGCCATGCTAGCCACGTCCACTTCCTGCAGCCAGCTACGCGGCTTGCTCAGCAAGGCGGAGTCCAGCAGGCGACCGATCTCGATATCCTCCGCCCGGTCCCGCTCCTGTCCAGTCAGACGGAAAAAGGCCGAACCCGAGAAACGCGTCAGCCCCAGCAGGCGCTCCGCCTCGTTTTCGACCTCCGCTTCTTCCGTGATCGAGTAAACGAAGGAGGCCCCGAAAAGCCCCAAACCGAGAATCGCGAAAACCGGAGCCGAGCGGCGCGGGCTCGCGATCAGATGGATGCGGTCGCGCAAAGCGCTGGCCTTGCGGTTCCCGAGCAGGCAAAGCGCCCCTGCCGGCGAAGTCAGCGAACCGCGGCAGCGCTGCATCACCCGCAACAAAGTCAGGCCGTAATCCCGCACCGTGGTAATGCTCACCGTGTCCACCACATCCGCGTCGCAGGCTTGCTCCATGGATATCTTGAACTGGCGGAATACCAGCCAGACCAAGGGGTTGTACCAGTGGACAAAGCAAACCAGCATCAGGAGGTGATGCAGGAACAAGTCGCCTCGCTTGTAATGGGTCAGCTCGTGCAGAAGCACGCAGCGAATCTCCTCGTCGCTCAATTCGTCCGCCAAAACCTTCGGAATCACTACCCGCGGATTGAAGATGCCAGCGATGCCCGGCGTCTTCACGTCCCTGGAAACCAGCAAGGGCACATTCGCGTGAATCCCGAAACGGCGGCGCGTGTCCTTGAACACCTCGTACAAGCGACCGGAATGGATCCGCTCCGCTCGCCCGAAAAAGCGGTGTAGGCGAATCGCGTTCGTCACCAAACGGGCCACCAGGACCAAGAAGCCGACCGCCCACAGCGTCACCAAGGCGTTCTCCCAGGAAAAGCCGACCAAAGTGCTCTTCACCAACTCGTCCTGCGTGCGGAAATCGGGCAGCAAGGTTTCGCCCCAGCCAGACTCCACCACGCCGCTGCGCAGCACGCTGGTCCAAGTCGAAGGCTGCAAGTTCTCGCTCAGATTGAAGATGCTGCCGCTAAACGGCAGGGCCAATGGCAGCGACAAGCGAATCACCAACAAAGCCCAGGCCCAGCAAAGAAGCTTGGGCGAAAGCCAACGCCTCAAGGCCGGGATGGCCAAAAGCATGAAAAAGCTGAGCAGCGCGAAGCGTACCGATGCGTCCCAATAGGACCAAAATAGATCTGCCATGTTACTTTGCCTTCCGGTCGAGGATAGCCCTTAGCTCATCCAGTTCACCATCCGACAACTCTTCGTTCTCGATGAAATGGAGCATCATCGGAGCAACCTTGCCCCGAAACACTTTGCTAAGGAAATGACTTCCCTCGGTCCGTCGGCACTCCCCTTCGCTCAGAAGGCAGGAGTAAACGTTCGCGCGTCCTTCGCGCTGAGACTCGATCACGCCCTTCTGCTCCAAACGAGCCAAGAAGGTGTTCACGGTCTTTTGCTTCCATTGGTCGTGGGGCAGCAGGTCGAGCACTTCCGTAGCGGTCATCGGGGCATGATCCCAGACTACTTTCATGACTTCCCATTCTGCATCGGATATTTTGGGGCCTTTTTCCATAGCAAGTAAAACGAGGCCTCGAATAGACTACGAATGTAGTAAAGAGTCAAGGCCGGGCGGTTATTTTAGAGTGCCCCCTTTTCTGCGGATCCTCCGCTCCGCTGCAACGCCAAAAGCGACTGCCGGCCGGCCGCGAGCGACCCGCGATCGCATTTACGCATTCTTCGCAAAGAAAACGCCTCCTCCCCGCTCCACGGGATAAGCGAATTCCAGAGCTTCCTCACCACCCGCCCTGTCCCCCCTCCGGCACGGGGAAAGCGATGCCCGCCAGCCCGCGAAATTAGCCGCGAGAGCTCCGCAAATGCCTTGAAAAATCGCCCCAGAGCTGCGACTTCAATTCTCCACTATGTTGAAACTAGCCCCTGCCCTCATCGCCACTCTCAGCCTCGCCCTAGCGACCTCCTGCGCCGCCCAAAATAAGGTCGAGCTCCCCGATCCCAAGCTCACCGAGCAGTGGGAACCCAAAGTGCCCGTGGTTGACGCCCCCGCCAACGGAATCCCCTCCGACGCCATCGTGCTCTTCGACGGCAGCAACCTCGACGCCTGGGAGCACACCAACCCCGACGCCAAGCCCTGGACCATAGCGGACGGGGCCTTCACCGTAGCCAAGCAAAAGCCCAAGACCAACAACGGCCTCCGCACCAAGCAATCCTTCGGCGACGTGCAACTCCACCTCGAATTCCGCTCCCCCCCTGTCGTCGAAAGCCAAGGACAGGGACGCGGCAACAGCGGCCTCTTCTTCGGCGACGGCCGCTACGAAACGCAAATCCTCGATTCCTACCAAAACGAGACCTACGCCAACGGCCAGCTCGGCGCCCTCTACAAGCAGTACCCGCCCCTCGCCAACCCTGCCCGCAAGCCAGGCGAATGGTCCACCTACGACGTCGTCTACATCGCCCCCCGCTTCCACGCCGACGGCTCCCTCAAGTCCCCCGCCCGCATCACGACCTTCATCAACGGCGTACTCACCCAGCTGGACGCCGAACTGTTCGGCCCCACCATCTTCCGCGGAATCCCCGAGTACAGCGCCCACCCCGTCAAGCAACCCATCTTCCTGCAAGACCACGGAGACCTCGTTTCCTTCCGCAACATCTGGTTGCGCGAACTCGACGGCGACGAAATCAACGACCGCACCATCCTTCCCGAGCTGAAAAAGTAAGTCACCACCCTTTCCGCTCCGCTGCCCCGACCAGCGGAGCCGCCCCAGCCCCTAGAGCTCCATGCCGCGAGGCAAGGGCGCCTCGAACTCCAGCAAGGCGCCCGTCTTCGGGTGCGGTATCCATAATTTCGATGCATGCAAGGCGAGCCGACCCATAGGATTGGACCGCGCCCCATACTTCAAGTCGCCCGCTACCGGATGCCCGATCGCCGCCAACTGAGAGCGGATCTGGTTCTTCTTGCCGGTCTTCAGCTGCACGCTCAACAAGCTGTGCTCCCCACGCTCCGCAACGACCCGATAGCTCAGCGTCGCCATCACGCTGTTCTTCGACTGCGACTCCGACGCGTGCATGACCAGCCGTTCGTCCTCCCGCAAAAAGTGCGTCAAGGTCGCGACCTTGCGCTGTAGCCTCCCCTCCACCAGGGCGTGATACACCTTCTTCGCCGCCGCCCAATGCTTCATCACCTTGGCCTGGTACTCCTCGCTCTTCACCAACACCAAGACGCCGGAGGTATAGAGGTCCAGGCGATGCACGATAAACGCATGCTCCCGCGTCTGCCTCAGCGCCGCGTTCACCAAGCTCAAAACGTTGCGCGACTTCTCGTGCTTGCTCGGCACCGTCAGCAAGCCATTGGGCTTCACCACCACCAGCAAGGCTCCATCCTCGTACAAGACCTCGAAAGGCAAGGCCCGCCGCGGGGCCACCCGCTCCGTCCTGATCTCGATCAAATCCCGGCTCCCCACCAACACGTCATGGCGAGTCACCGATTGCCCGTTCACATGCACGAAACCGCTGCGAAGCAGGTCCTTCAATCGCGTACGCTTGGAGTCCGGCAGGGCGATAAACAAGTGAGCCAGCAAACCAGTCGATTCGCTGGGGCTGGGCAAAGTGCGATTTGCCATACAGTCTTTTGAGCGAATCCATTGCTCCTTCCCGAGCACCTTGTCGACTGCAAAAACGCAAGGCCCCAAGCCCCTCTCAACTCCCGGCCCCGAGCTCCGTCACGCGTCCCCCCGGCAAACCTCCATCGCCTTATCCAGAAAGGCCGCCTCCTTCGCCAGCAGAGCGCGCTCCCGCCAAGCGATCCCTACCACCAAACATTCCATCTCCTCCTCTAGTTCCAGCAAGGTCACGCGCCCACCTGCCACGCAGGCCAGCGACTCGGTAACGACCGCCACCCCCATGCCCGCTTCCACGGCAGCCACCAAGCTGCTCACGCTCTCATGCTGCTCCGCCAGCTTGAGCCTTACCTTAGCCGCCTTGAACAAGCGCCCCAGCAAGTCCCCATACTCCGGATACTCCTTGAGGTCGAAGCCCAGCAAAGTCTCCTTCTTCAGCCTCCCCAGCGACACGCTCCCGCCCTTAGCCAAAGCATGCTCGTTTCCCACTGCCAACCGCAAGCCCTCCCGCTTCAAAGCCTCGAAACGGAAGCCCGCCAAGGCCTTCACCTTGCTCTCCAACATAAAGGCGAAATCCAGGTCCCCGCTCCGCAAGCCCGCCATCATTTCCTCCGACGAAAGGTCGTGCAGCTTCACCTTAACCTTGGGAAACTCCGCCTGAAAGGCCCGAATCGTCGGCGGCAAAATCTTAACCGTAAGCGACGGAGCGTAACCGATATGCAGCTCCCCGCTTCCTCCTTCCGCCACAGCCCGCGCCGCAGCGATCCCCACCTCCAAGCGCTTCAGCACCTCGCTGGCCTCGTCCAAAAACACCCGCCCCGCTTCCGTTAAAGCCACCGACTTGGCGCTGCGCTCGAGCAAGGCAAAGCCCAGCTCCTCCTCCAAATCCCTCACCTGGCGACTCAAAGCCGGCTGCGACACGTGCAGCTTCTCCGCCGCTCGCGTCACGTTTTCCTCCAATGCCACCTCAATAAAATACCTCAAATGCCTCAGCTCCATCTCACATCTTCTCCAACCAAATCCTAACCTAATTCCACAACCCCAGTACCCAGTACTCAGCATCCAACCATGCACCAAAAGCATGCTCAGGCAAGAATCATAGTCTTTCACAAAACGCCCCTTCCCGTGGCATACTGCATCCATGATACAAATACGCAGATCAAATGAACGCGGCCACGCCAACCACGGCTGGCTCGAATCCTACCACAGCTTCAGCTTCGCCAACTACTACGATCCCAACTGGATGGGCTACCGTAGCCTCCGCGTCATCAACGACGACATCGTCATGCCGGGCAAGGGCTTCGGCACCCACCCTCACCGCGACATGGAAATCATCACTTACGTGCTCAGCGGCCAACTCGAGCACAAGGACTCCATGGGCAACGGCCGCGTCATCCAACCGGGCGACTTCCAATACATGGCCGCCGGTACCGGCATCCAGCACAGCGAGTTCAATCCCTCCAGCGACGAAGCCGTGCACCTCCTGCAAATCTGGATACAGCCCGACAAAAACGGAGTCGCGCCCCGCTACGCCGAACGCCACATGGCCGAAGTCACCAGCGGACAATGGCACCTTGCCGCCAGCAAGTCAGGCCGCGACAACTCCATGGCCATCCACCAAGACGCCGAGCTCTCCCTTGCCCGCCTCGATCCGCATCAGGAAATCGAATACACGCTCGCCGAAGGCCGCCACGCCTGGATGCACCTCGCCGAAGGCCAAGTCGAGCTAAACGGCCAACGCCTAGAAGCGGGAGACGCCGCCTATCTCAGCGGCCCCGAAACGCTCCAGCTAACAGCCGCCACCGCGTCCCAAGTTCTCCTCTTCGACCTGAAGTAAGTGCGACCTTCATCGCGATCCCATCAGCCCCCCGGGGCGGAGCCTACCCAAAACCCAACAATCTTAAAACAACCTATACACAATGAAATACATCCAATCCATCCTCGCGACTTCCAACACCGTCGCTCCTCTCATCGCTCGCCTGACCCTGGCCATCGTCATCTTCCCGCACGGAGCTCAAAAGCTCCTCGGCTGGTTCGGCGGCTACGGCTTCTCCGGCACCATGGGCTACTTCACCGAAAACCTCGGCATCCCCGCCCTCTTCGCCTTCCTTGCCATCATCGCGGAGTCCTTCGGAGCCCTAGCCCTCTTCGCCGGAGCCCTCTCCCGCGTCGCCGCCTTCGGTATCGGAATAACCATGACAGTTGCCATGTTCATGGGCCACACCACTAACGGCTTCTTCATGAACTGGTACGGCAACCAAGCCGGCGAAGGCTTCGAATACCACCTCCTAGCCATCGGCCTAGCCCTCATCGGCATCATCTCCGGCGGCGGAAAACTCTCCGTAGACGCAGCCCTTTCCCAAAACAAAAACTAAGCCACCTCCCAAGGGCCTCCTAAGCACGGAGGCCCTTTTCACTTTTCAACCTTCCTCTCCCCAGGCCCCGCCGCCCGGCGTGCGAATTTCCAATACGCTCTCCGCGGCCAAATTCCAATGCCCATTGCCCGCCAGCATCTCCGCTTCTCCATTGGGCTTAAACAGCACCTGCTCCCCGCAAGCTCCCGCGTCGCCGCCAGAAACGCCAAACGGCTCCTCCACCCGACGCTGCGTCAAAAGCGACAAGGTTACCGGTTCCAAAAACCGGATACGCTTCACCACGCCGTCTCCCCCTCGGTTTTTTCCGCATCCGCCCGATCCGGGCCGCAAGGAAAACGCTTCCACCCGCACCGGATACCGCAACTCCATGATCTCCGGATCCGTCATCGCCGTATTCGTCATATGAGTGTGCACCCCACTCGCCCCAGCCCGCTCGGAGGTTGCCCCCTCGCCGCCTGCAATCGTTTCGTAATACCCGAAACGATCCGTGCCAAAAATTAAGTTGTTCATGGTCGACTGGCTGCAAGCCGCCAAGTCAAAGGCCTTTATCAATACGGAAACCACCAGCTGGCTCACTTCCACATTGCCGGCCACCACTGCTGGACACTTACTCGGGTCTCCCTCGAAAGCCGGATTCAACATTCCCTCCGGTATTCGAATATCAACCACATCGAGAAAACCCTCGTTGAGCGGAACGTCCACCGCCGCCAACAAACGCAGCACGTAAATCACCGCGCTCGTCGTAATCGCCGGCGTCGCATTGTAGTTGTCGGGCTGCACCTCTGCCGTCCCCGAAAAGTCGATCAACCACTTGCCGCTTTCCTGCTTCGAGACCGCCACCGAAACCTCAGCCCCATTGTCCAAGCGCTCCGTAAACACAGTCAGCTCGCCCTCCAAGGGGCGATCGCTCAACGACAGCCGCAAGGCCGTAGCCGCCCTCTCCTTCAGCAGGCCCATAAAGCGACTCACCCGCTTCGTTCCCTCCTTCCGAGCGAGTTCCCGCAAAGCCGACTGGCCACGGCGGATCGACGCCAGCTGGGCCGACAAGTCGGCCACGTTTTCATCCACCGAGCGACTCGGGAAACGACCTTCCTTCAACAAGCCCAGCAAGGGAGCCCAATCAACCTTCCCGCCTACAACCAACTTCAAAGGGGCGATCACCACTCCCTCTTCCTCCAAACTTCGAGCATGCGGAGGCATGCTCCCGGGAGCGATGCCCCCGATCTCCGCGTGGTGAGCGCGATTCGCCACATAGCCTAGCAAGCTTTCCCCAGATTCCGAATACACCGGAGCCAGCAAAGTTACATCCGGCAAATGCGAACCGCCAAAGGCAGGATGATTCGTCACCACCACATCGCCCGGCTCCAAATCCATCGATCCCAGCACCGTGCGCAAACAGACGCCCAAAGCCCCCAGATGCACCGGAATGTGGGGAGCATTCGCCAGCAGGTACCCCTGCCGATCCAAAAGCGCGCAGGAGAAATCCTTGCGATCCTTCACGTTCGTCGAAAAAGCCGCTCGCTCCAGCAGAGCCCCCATCTCCTCCACGATCGAAAGAAAGCGATTCGTAAATAACTCCAGCTCCACCACATCGCCCCGAGGCCCGCGTTGCTCGCGTGCCTTCCTCTTACTGAGCTTCAAAGTTCCCTGACTCCCAACTACCGCCGACCAACCGGTATCCACAAAAACCGTACTAAACGGATCCTGGATCACCACGGGTCCTTCGACCCCATCCCCCGCAGCAAGGTCCTTCCGGTCTACGAAACCCTTCGAGCGAGCCCCCGTCTCCAATCCCCCTGCATCCTCAGAGGGCAAGGCGCCAGAGCCAGGATCCGCTCGGAACGTTTCCTCCTCCAGCTCGCTCTCTCCGCTCACCGCCGCGACGCGGACAGCAACCAGCTCGACGGCCAACCCTTCCGGCAAAAAGCCGAACTGCTCCTGGTACGCCGTTTCGAAGCGTTCCTGCAAGCGATCCAGCTCGCCCCCTTCCAGGGTCACGATCGATTCCTGCCCCCTAAACCTCAACTCGAAACGCGGATCCCGCAGTCGGACCTCCCTCTCGGCAATCCCGTCCTCGATCAAGCGCGTCCGCGCCTCCTTAGCCAACTCCGCAACCCAATCCGCCAACTCGTCCCTACTCTCGCTCAGGGCCCGCAAAACCTGGCGACCCGCAAACTGCTCGACCTGGGCAAAACGCAAGCCCCGCGCGCTCAGCAAGCCCGCATCCGCCGGAAAGACGATCGTATCCATATCCAAGATACTCGCCACCGCGCAAGCATGCAGTCCCCCGGCTCCGCCAAAAGCCACCAACGCATACTCCGACGGGTCGTAGCCTTCACCCGTGGAAATCTTGCGAATCGCTTCCGCCATGGTCTCGTTGGCGATCGCCAAAAGTCCCTCTAGAATCGCCATGCGCTCCATGCGCTCGCCCGTCGCTTCCAAAATCGACTCCTGCAGCTCCGCCAACCTTCGCTCCGCCTGGTCCAAGAAAACCGGAATCCCAAACTTCGACGCGTCCAAACGCCCTAGCAACAAGTTCACGTCCGTAATCGCCAAGGGCCCGCCCGCCCCATAGCACGCCGGCCCCGGATTCGCCCCCGCGCTCTGCGGACCGACCCGCAAGGCAGACCCGTCGAACCAACAGATCGACCCGCCGCCCGCTGCGACCGTTTCAATTCGTAAGCTCGGAGCGAATACACGCGCGGCGCCGATTCGCTGTTCGAACTTGTAGTCCAGCTGCCCATCGAATCGGGACACATCCGTACTGGTCCCACCCATGTCAAAAGCGATGCTACGCGCCCTGCCCGCCTGCAGCCCCGACCTCGACGAGCCCACCACTCCGCCAGCAGGACCGCTCAACAAGCTATCCTTCGGCCGGTAATTCCCGCGACTCACCAAACCACCAGCGCTGGTCATCACCCGCAAACGGCCCGACTTCGAAGCCGGCGATTCGCGGCGCGCACCTCCATCAGTTGCAACCTCCACCGCATCCAAGTACGCATCCATAATGGGCGCCAGATACGCGTCCACCAACGCCGTTTCCGCGCGCGGCAGAATCTTCGCAAACGGACTCAGCTCGCTCGAAATCGAAACAAAGTGCGCCCCCTCCTCGCGCAATATTTCCGCCACACGACGCTCCTGCGCCCCGTCGCGATAGCTATGCAGCAAAGCAACCGCGAAGCTCTCCACCCTATCCGCCAAAGACTTCCTAGCGAAAGCCCGCACCGACGCCTCGTCCAAGCCTTGCAGCTGCGATCCATCCGCCGCCAAACGTCCCGAAACTTCGAATACACACTCATGCAAAGGTTCAGGCTTCCGGATCCCGAGTTCGAACAAGTCGGGACGCTGCTGGTTCCCAATCCTCAACAAATCCCCGAATCCCTCCGTCACTAAAAACGCAGTCTTCGCCCCCTTCAGCTCCAGCAAGGCGTTCGTTCCCCGCGTCGTCGCCAGCCGCATCTCCAGCTCCGGCAGTTCCTCGTCCAAACGCGCGCCCGACAGTATCCGCGCCGCCAAAACCGGCGGCTCCTCGGGGGACTGCAGCTCGCAAAGCTGCCCGACTTCGATCCCCCCAATCTCCGCATCCAACACCAGCTCACCCGACTCCGCGTCCCAACCGAGCGCCTTGGCTCTCTGCTCCGTCCCCAAAACTTCGAAACCGTAACCCCGATAAAAGTCTCTACAAACCGGATACGCCAAATCGACCCGGATCTTCCTCTCTCCGCAAACCTCCAGCACACGCCCCCGCAAAGCCGAAGAGGAAAGCGTCTTCACCCGCAGCTCTTCCCCCTCCGGCGAAAGCGCGATGCAATCCGTAAATGTTCCCCCCGTATCGATCCAAAATTTCCAAGGCATCGTCTCACGCTATTTCTCATAGCGCCTACATCAACCCTCATTCACTCGGCTTCTCCTCCCTCTCTCCTCCGGCCCCGTATTTTGTGATCGATCTCCCCCGCGCAAAACGTTGTCCTCCCCCGCCATGAAGACTTTCGTTTACTTTGGCACCAAACCCGTCGCCCACAGCAAGGGCCTCTACTGCTACAGCCTCGACCTCGAGTCCGGCGACATGGAGCTCGTCTCTACCACGCCTGCCGGAAACTGCGCCTTCCTCAGCATCCACCCCTCCAAGCGCGTGCTCTACAGCCTCGCCAACGTCGAAGGAGCGGAAAAAGGCCAGAACGGCGGACTCGCCGCCTACCGCATCGATCTCGAAACCGGCGCCCTCTCCCACATCAATACCGAACCCTGCCCCTCCGCGTCCCCCAGCCACGTGCAGGTCGATCGCATCGGAGCCAACGTATTCGCTGCCAACTACGGCGCCAGCTACGCCATCGCCTACCCCGTCCGAGCCGACGGCGGCCTCGCCCCCTACAGCGACCTCAAACGCTACGAAGGCAACGGCCCAAACAAGGATCGCCAGGAAGCCCCGCACCCGCATTCCGTATTCACTTCTCCTGACAATCGCTTCGCCCTCGTGAGCGACCTCGGCACCGACACCGTGCACGTCTACGAAAACGACACCGTCAACCACAAGCTCGCCCCCTCCGCCTTCGGCCATGTCAAGACCGCCCCCGGCGCCGGACCGCGCCACCTCGCCTTCCACCCGAGCGGCGGCTTCGTCTACGTGCTCAACGAAATGGCCTCCACCATCGGCGTCTACGACTACGACTCCGCCACCGGCGCCCTCAGCGAAACCCAAGTCATCGACACCCTGCCCGCCGACTACGACGAAATCCGGTGGGCCGCCGAAGTCCTCGTCTCCCCAGACGGACGCTTCGTCTACTCCTCCAACCGGGGACACGAGAGCATCGCCATTTTCTCCGTCGATCCCGCCACCGGCAAACTCACCGCCGTCGGCCACGAACCTACCCGTGGCGTGCAACCCCGCAACTTCAACATCGACCCCAGCGGCCGTTGGCTCATCGCCGCCAACATGGACAGCGACAACTGCGAACTCTTCCGCATCGACCCCGTATCCGGAAAGCTAACACACACCCGCAGCCTCAACATCCCAGCCTGCGCTCGCGTCGCCTTCCTCTAGCCGCATCTCGCCCCGCGCCCTTCGCCCTGCGCTCGCGTCGCCTTCCTCTAGCCGCATCTCGCCCCGCGCCCTTCGCCCCGCGCCCGGTCTACTCCGGCGGGGCGTCTTCCAACAACAGGTTGCGGCTGCCCACCTTGCCGGCTTCCTCCTCGACCTGCCGCTCGATCGCATCGTCGCGCGACACGTCCGCTTGCTGCAAAGGCTTGCTGGGGCCAGACGACTTCTCAGCCTCGCTCCCCGGATCAACCGCCAGCGCCTCAGCCGCGCTCCAATTTTCCAGCCGCACGCGGTGGATCGGCTCGGGCAGATCCATGCCAGCTTCTTCCAGGCGACCCTTCACCAAGCGGATCGCCTCGCTGCGCACTTTCGCATAGCTGAAAGCGGATTGGTCGACCCAACCAAAAAACTGGATGCTGACACTCGAATCGGCCAAGGACTCGATCATAGCCCAAGGCGGCGGATCCTCCATCACCCCCGCCATCCCCTTCAAGGTTGCCACTCCCAGCGCCTGCGCCGCGGTCAAGTCTTCCGTCACGCCGACCCCGACCACGAAGTCGAAGCGACGTTCGCTGTTGGTCGTGTAATTAAGTATCACGCTTTTGAATACTAAGCTATTGGGCAGCCTCAAGTGGTTCCCATCCAGAGTCATGAGGATAGTCGCCCGCGTGCTCAGGCTAATCACCCGCCCTTCCTGGCCATCGATGACCACATGGTCGTTCGGCTTGAACGGCCGCCGCACGCTCAGCAAAAGGCTGGCCACGTAATTCTCGATCAAGTCGCGAAAGGCGAAGCCGATCGCTAACCCTGCCACGCCGGCCGCACCAAAGACCGCTCCCACCAAGGCTGTCGCATCCAGCAAATCGAGAGCCACCACCAGCCCCACCAGAAACACGCCCAGCTTCAAGCCCTGGGACGCGATCTCCTGCAAGAAGCGGTTCCCGCCGACGAAGCGACGCGAAACTCCCGATCGGGCCAAGAGCCCGCCAAGCCAGCCGAACCCGACCACGATGGCGACCGCTACCAAAAAGAGCGGAAGGTAGCCCAGCGCCATCTGCAGCTTCAGGAGGCTCCGGTCCAGAGCATTGCCCACCCGATCCCGAATCTTGCCTCCCAGCACCAACTCGTTCTTCACGTCGATGACCGTGGGCAAGGCCTCCGCGATTTCCTCGGCGGTAGCGCGAAGCGACGAGTCGTCCACCGTTCCCGCCAAGGTGACGATCCCGCCTTGGTAATCCGCCTCCACCCGCTCCAAGCCCGCCACATCGGACAAGCGCCCCTGCAATTCCTCCAATACCTGCTCGTCAGGCGAGAGCTCCGCGGCTCCCTCCTCCTGCCCCACCAACGATGCCCCCGAAGACAGGCCAATGGCGAAGAACAGAAATGCTCGTAGAGCAAGCGGGAGGAACGGATGCATCAACTTCACAGCATCCTCCCTGCATGAAACATGCCTCGCCCTCCGCCAACGCCCCATTCCTCACGCGAGCCATCGCCCCATGGCGCGCTCCCTGCGTATCACGATTCCCTAGCAACATGAGAAAAGTACTGCGACGCATCCAACCGAAACAATACAAGAACCTTTTCCTCGCCCTGCTCTGCTCGCTGGGCGCCTGGGGCTTCATCGAGGTCGCAGACGAAGTCGCCGAGGAGGACACCAAGCAGTTCGACGAAGCCATCCTGCTCAGCCTGCGCGAGGCCGACGACACTGCCGATCCCATCGGCCCCATCTGGTTCGAGGAAGCGGCCCGCGACATCACCGCCCTCGGCAGCCTCGCCGTCCTGCTCATCGCCAGCCTCGGCACCGCCGTATTCCTGCTGCTTATCGGAAAACGCCACACCTGCCTGCTCTTCGTCCTCTGCGCCCTCTCTGGCGTAGCCCTCAGCCAAGGGCTCAAAGGCTTCTACGACCGGGCCCGCCCCGACCTCGTCGCCCACGAGATGCATGTGCTGACGGCCAGTTTTCCCAGCGGACACTCGCTCCTCTCCGCTGTCATCTACCTCAGCCTCGGGGCCATGCTGGCGAGCAGCCAACCGAAAATCCTGGTCAAATCCTTCCTGATCGGCACCTCCATCGTCCTCGCCATCCTCGTCGGACTCTCCCGTCTTTACCTCGGCGTGCACTGGCCCTCCGACGTGCTTGCCGGCTGGAGCGCCGGGACGGCTTGGGCAATCCTCTGGGTGATCGTTGCCCGCCTCTACCTCCCGCGCCGCGAAACCGAAACGTCCGGCCTAGAAGGACAAACACCCTCCCAACCGCCCTCGGCGTAGCGCAAAGCACCCCGAACGTCCTCGCGCGGTGCGCAATGCACCACAAGGCGAAGCCAACGGAGAGCGAGCAACCGCGAACTTCCCTCCCGCCAGTCCGATTCTCGCCCCCTTTCCTCTCCGTGGCGCAAGACCCGCAATACAACAGAGAAGTCCTCCCCTATGAACGCTCCCACTAAAGCATCCCCTCTCCCTCACTCCACGCCCGACGCCCGAAAGACCGCCCGCTGCGTGGTGATCCTAAACAAGAAGTCCGGCACCTTGTCCGAACTCTGGTCGGACGACTTCGAACAGGAATTGCTGGGCGCCTTGAAAGCAAACGGATGGGCGCCCGAACTGCACCTTACCGACGGAAGCGACATCGACTCCATCGTCGAGCGCGCCATCGAAAGCCGCTGCGACGCCATCATCGCCGGCGGCGGCGACGGGACCACCACCTCCATCGCCTCCCAACTGCGCAATACCGAAATCCCCCTCGGCATCCTGCCCTGCGGCACGCTCAACCTCGCCGCCCGCGACCTCGGCACCCCCTTGGATCCACTCGAAGCCGTCAAGTCGCTCCACCCCCACCGCTACCGCAACATCGACGTGCTCGAGGTCAACGGACAGACCTGCCTCTGCCTCACCATCCTCGGCGTCTACCCCGAGCTCCTTCACCAAGCCGAAGAGTTCCACGGCCGCAAATGGTGGATAAAATTCTGCAAGCTGAGCGGACAACTGGCGACAGCCTACTTCCGCTCGCCCCGCTTCCGTATCAAGATCGAGAAAAATTCCGGCGAGACGAAAGATGTATCCACACGGCTACTACTCATCGTTCCCGGCGAATACGAAGACGAGTTCGGCTTCATCCCTCGCCGCGAAGGGCTCTCCTCCGGAAAATGCCGCCTCTACGTTTCCAAGCACCAATCGCGCTGGTCCAACCTCAAGATGGCCTTCCGCTTCCTCACCGGCCATACCAAGCAAGACCCCGACATGCTGGTGGAAAGCGCCGACTCGGTCGAAATTTCCGTCAAAGGAAAAAGCTCCGCCAAAGTCTCTCTCGACGGAGAACTCCTCGAACTGAAGCTACCGGCCCGCTTCGACCTCAAACGCCACGAGCTCCGCGTGCTCGTGCCCCAGACCGACACCCTCCCCCCACGACCATGAGCAACTCTTCCCAAACAAACAGCGCTCCCACCTGGCTCGTCGCCCTCGCCAAGGCAGGCTACGGAGCCCGCGGCCTACTCTACACTCTCATCGGCGGCCTCGCCTTTCTCGAAGCCGTCGGGCAAGGCGGCGAAAAAACCGACTCCAAAGGCGCCATCCAAAACATTCTGCAAGCTCCCGGCGGAGTCGCCATCCTCTGGATCATGGCCGCCTCGCTCGTCGGTTACTCCACCTGGCGACTGGTCCAATCCGTCCTCGACGCCGACCAACACGGCCTCGACCTCAAAGGCGTCCTCGTTCGCGGAGGACTCTTCGTCAGCGCCGTCACCCACCTCTTCCTCGCCTACACCACCGTGAAGGTCGCCCTCAACCTCGGAAGCTCCGGAGGCAAATCAAAGGAAAGCATCGTGGCAACCCTGCTCGGCCTTCCGGGCGGTCCTTGGATCGTCGGAGTCCTAGGCTGCTGCATCGCGGGCGCCGGAATCGCCCACTGGATAAAGGCCTACAAGGAACAATACAAAAAACACTTCGACCTCGATTCCGAAAAGATGGCCACCCTCAACCCCATCTGCCGCTTCGGACTCTTCGCCCGGGGATTCGCTTTCCTCACCATCGCCGGCATGTTCGTCTACGCCGCCGCCACCCAGGATCCCGACAAGGCGGGCGGGCTCAAGGAGGTCTTTTCCACGCTCTCCCAACAGGCCTTCGGCCCCTACCTGCTCGGAGCCATGGGGATCGGCCTCATCGCCTTCGGAGCCTACAGCGGCATCGAATCCTTGTACCGAAAGATCGACTACAAATAGGCAGCCCGCGCCTCGCGAGCTGCCGCGTGGCTTCCTACTCCGCGATCAGGTCCGTCTGCACCTTCCAAAGGTTCGCGTAGTGGCCGTCGATGTGAATCAACTCGTCATGCGTACCCGTTTCGATGATACGCCCTTGATCCAGCACCACGATCTTGTCGGCTTTCAATACCGTCGAAAGCCTGTGGGCGATCACCAGCGTCGTGCGCTCCTTTACCAGATTGTCGACCGCCGCCTGGATCTTCGCCTCCGTTAAGGTATCCACCGCAGAGGTCGCCTCGTCCAGAATGACCAACGGCGGATTCCTCAATATCACGCGAGCAATGGTGATGCGCTGCTTTTCGCCCATGCTCAAGCGGATCCCCCGCTCTCCAATCAAGGTATCCATCCCATCGGGCAACTTCGATACGAACTCCCAGGCGCAAGCTCCCTCCAGAGCGCGCACGAGGTCCTCCTCCGTCGCGTCCTCCCGGGCTAGCAAGAGGTTGTCCCGCACCGAACCATCGAAGAGAAACGGATCTTGGGAAACCATGCCGATGTTCGAACGCAGCGACTGCAAGGTCAGGTCCCGCACGTCCACCCCGCCGATCGTCACCGATCCCTCGCTCACGTCGTAGTAGCGCTGCAGCAAGTTCGCCACCGTCGACTTGCCCGCTCCCGTATGCCCCACCAAGGCCGTAACCTTGCCCTCCGGCATGATCAGCGAAAAGTCGCTCAGCAGCGTAGCGCGTTCGGAGTACTTGAAGTCCACCGAATCGAACTGCACCTTCAGCGGAGCTTTCGGAAACGGCTTCGGCGTATCCGGATCCTGGATATCCACATCGAAATCAAGCAAGTCGAACACGCGCTCCGCCGACGCCTTGCCGGTCGCCAGCATATTGTTGAGCGAAGTGATCAAGCTCAGCGGCGCGTACAGCATGTAACAGTAAAGCAAATACTCGACCAAGTCGCTGTTGGTAAAGGTCTCCGCCTCCGCGAAAGTCAGGTAACCGCCATAGCCGATCACCGCTACCGTGCCCAAGCTTACGATGAAGTTGTTCACCGGCCCATGCAGCGACCAGCGGAACATTCCCTTCAAGGTATAGCGCCGCAGCTCATCGGCCTTGTCGTCGAAGCGCTGGCGCTCGCGCCCCTTCAAGGCAAAGGAGTTGATCAAGCGATTCCCCTGGATGTCTTCGATCAAGAGGGAGCTCAGCTCCCCGGAAGCCTCCCGCACCTTGCGCCAGTTCACGCTCTGCGACTTGAAGTGCAGGCGGGACAAAACCAGCATCACCGGGATCGGCAAGATCATCAGGGCCGCCAGTCGCGGCTCCGAGAAGAACATCATCCCCGTCACCCCGAGCAAGGTCAGCATCGCCGTGCTTCCCTGCTCCGTTCCGTCCAGTATCACCCGCTCCACGTTCTGCACGTCCTCGATCACCCGCGAAGCGATGTCCCCGCTCTTGCGGGTATCGAAATAGCGCACCGGCAGGTCCAGAAGCTTGGCATGCAAGTCGCGCCGCAGGTCGATCAGCACCTTCTGCTCCAAAACGTTGTTCACCCGGATCCGCAAGGAGTTCAAAATCTCCCGCAAGGCGAAACAGCCCACCAGTACGCCCACCAGAACCCAGTACCCGTCCAAGCTATCCTGCTCCTCCAGGCGAGCCACGATCGCCCCCGCCACCTTCGGAACCAGCAAGTAGGAGAGCGTGCTCCCGATAGCCAAGGCGATCGTCCCCCAAAACATCCACTTGTAGCGAAACAAGTAACTCGAAACTCTCCAGATCGTCTTCATAAAACCTGAACGATTGAGACGCCCACCTCCTGCAACACAAGCCCCGATCCTTCAAATCACGGAAGCGAGCTTGTCACGCGACCTGCCTTCCCCACTCTCCCCAAGCCAACGATCCACCAAATGCAAGAGACCGAAATCAACTGGGAAACCCTCGAACGCCTCCGCTCCCGCTTCCTCGACAGCGGGACCAGCGCCGGCGTCTATTGGCAAAGCGAAGACGACCTCGCCCACTACCACGCCACCTTCGCCGCCCGCATCGGCTGGAAATGGGACAACGCCCTCGCCCTGGCCGCCCAAGCCGGCTTCCAGCCCCAATCCCGCACCCTCTACGACTGGGGTTGCGGCTCCGGCATCGCCGCCCTGCGCGTCCTCGACTTCTACGGCCCCGACGCCTTCGACGAGATCCAGCTCTGGGACCACTCCGCCCTCGCCTGCCGCTTCGCCCAAAAGACCATCCGCGAGGCCTACCCCCAGCTCAAGGTCGAGATCGCTCCCGCCCCCAGCTCCGATTCCCACTCCTCTTTCCACAAGGCCCTCGTGCTCGTCAGCCACGCCCTCAACGAGCTCGGCTACGAAACCCAGCAGCAGCTCTCCCAGCAGCTCAAAGGCGCCGCCCAGGTCATCTTCGTGGAGCCGGGCGACCACACCGCCAGCCGCAAGCTCATCGCCCAGCGGGAGGCCCTTCGCGACGCCTTCCAAATCGCCGCGCCCTGCACCCACTGCGAGACCTGCCCCATGCTCGCCGAAGAAAACCTCCGCCACTGGTGCCACTTCTTCGGCAAGCCCCCCATCGAGGCCTTCACGGAAGGCTTCTGGGCCCGCTTCTCCCAAACCATGGAGATCGACCTACGCAGCCTCCCTTACAGCTTCCTGGTCCTGCAAAGCAAGCAGCTCCCCGCCACTTTCCCCGCTTCCCAGCCCGACAGCCCCTCTCGCCTGATCGGCCGACCTCGCCAGTTCAAGGGCTACACCCGCCTGCTCAGCTGCGACTCAGCCGGACTGCGCGACCTCGAGCTGCAGAAACGCGACGACAAACAACTCTGGAAATCCCTCAAAAAAGAGCAAAGCTCCCTCTACCAGTGGAGCGAAATCGATTCCTCCACCCAACGCCTCAAAAGCGGCTCTCCCCTCTAACCCCATACCGGTCCAACCAAAATACAATATGAAAGCAAAGTCCCTCCTCCTCCCCCTCCTCGCCCTCCTCGCTAGCTGCGCCGCTCCGCTCTTCGCCCAAGACGAGACCACCGCCGCCGCGGAGCAAGCCCAAGCCGAAGCCCAAGCCCAATGGGACGCCTTCATGCAAAGCCTCGCCTGGAAGGACGAAGGTACCGGCGAACTCAAGGAATGGGCCACCATCGAAATCCCCCGCGGCTACCGCTACCTCGACGGCGCCGACGCTGCCCGCCTCATGCAGGCCTGGGGCAACCTCCCCTCCGAATACGAAGGCCTGGTCGCCACCAACGACCTCGACTGGCTCGTGCTCTTCCAGTTCGACCCGAGCGGCTACGTCAAGGACGACGAAAAGGACGAGCTCGACGCCGACAAGCTCTTGGAGCAGATGAAGGAAAACCAAGCCGCCGGCAACCGCTACCGCCAAGAGCAAGGCCTTCCCCCCATGTACATCGACGGCTGGGCCATGGAACCGCGCTACAACGAGTACACCAACAACCTGGAGTGGGGACTGCTCCTGCGCACCGGCGACAACCCCCAGCAATTCGTAAACTACGAAACCAAGCTGCTCGGACGCGAAGGCGTCATGGAAGTCACCCTCATCTGCGATTTCGAAGACATGCAAATGATCCTCCCCGACTACCAAGAGCTGCTGCTCGGCCACCAGTACAAGGAAGGCAAGTCCTACGCCGAGTACCGCCAGGGCGACAAGATCGCCGAATACGGCCTCACCGCCCTCATCGCTGGCGGAGCCGTCTACGGAGCCGCCAAGCTCGGATTCCTCGGCGGCATCCTCGCCTTCGGAAAGAAGTTCCTCAAGTTCATCGTCATCGGACTCGTAGCCGTCGGCGCCGGCCTCAAGAAGTTCTTCTCCCGCATGTCCGGCCGCGAAATCGTCGAACAGCCGAAAGACACCAACGCATCCTAAGATTGGATACGAAGGACGGCTCGCGCCCGCGAAAGCCGAGCCGCCCCTACCCCCATGACAGACGGACAGTCCTTCTACTTCATCCTCGTGGTCTTCTACCTGATGGAGTGCGTCAAATTCGCCCCGCCGGGCTCGCAGGCCCTCGTTTGCCATCTCGGCAAATTCGGAGCCTGCTCGCTCCGCCAGCCCGTCACCACCGCTTGGGGACTCAAAAAGTCCGTCTTCCTCGCCCCCCTGCTCCCTTGGCCCTCCGCCCTGTATCTCGCTCCTGGATACGCGCCGGAGCAAACACCCGCCACCACCATCGCCCGCGTCTCCAGCATCCGGCACCACCAACGCTTCCTGCGCAAGGCCACCCAGCCGCTGCGGGCCCTGGCCGTATTAAACCTGCTCAACTTCTTCGCTCTTCTGCCTGCCGTCTACGTGCGCACCTACGACGAACGCAGCATCCTCTGGACCCTCGCCTACTGCTACGCCAGCCTGATCGCGACCGCTATCCACTACCACCGACTGCACCGCCGCCTCCTGCCGCGCGAGCAGGCCGACCGCTTCAAAACCACCCTCTACACCGCCCTCTTGCCCTGGCACGCCCCTAGAGCCGCCGACCTGATCCTACTCAAAGGCTCCCTCCGCTGGAGCCCTCTCGCAGCCCTCGCCGCCAACGCCAAAAACCCCGCTATCCTCAAGCAGCTCCAATACCACTGGCGAGCCGCCCACTTCCACCCCAAGCCCCGCTTCCCCCAAGCAGCCCTCGCCACGGCCTTCCGCGAGGCAGGCCTCGACCCTAGCGATTGGCTCGCCAAACCCAAGGAGCTCGACGGTCCCCAATACTGCCCGTGCTGCCACAGTGGATACGAAAAGCAAGCCACCCGCTGCTCCGACTGCGACGGAGTCGAGCTCCAACCCGCCTAGCGCAGCCGCCCCCTATCCCGAAAGATGACCCCCATCGAAACCATAGAAACGGACTTCGCCACCTTCGAGCTCCTGCCTCGCATCATCCTCATGCGCTGCCACGCCGGCATCAACCTAGGCTTGGACCAGCTCGATGAAATCCGAAGGGTCGTGGACCGCTCCTACGAATTGGATCCCTCCTTCACCGGCTGGATTTCCGACAAGGTCAATAGCTACTCGACCGACCCTTTGGTCGTCCCCCCTATCCAAAAGGACTACCCCTTCCTCCGCTCCTGGTGCAACGTCGTCTACGGACGCAATATAGCCAACTACGTGCCCCTCTTCAAGGCCGTATCAGTCAACGACTTCGGCATCAACAGCTTCGATACCCTCCCGCCCGCTATCGAGTGGACTTACGAGTACCTGAAAAATCTGGACGACGCTCGCGAAACGTAACCCGATTTCGGATACGAACCCGCTCGCTTGGCAACGCGCGTTGCCAAGCGCCCAAATTGCCACCCCCTAAAAGTCCATGCTCACGCTCAAGCGAGCCGTGCGCGGGGCCGGAAAGTAGTAGCCATTGAGTATAGGCCGGCCGCCGCTCAGCCAACCGCCATCGTAACTGCTCGCGACATAGTCGGAATCGTCTAGCACGTTGTCCACGTTGAGGGCGATACGCGTAGGCGTTTCCCAAAGCTGCGTCTCGTAAGCCAACACGAGGTTCGCAGATACGCGCTCGTCCCGGTAACGGGCTTCGTCCAACACCTCGCCAGCGTACTGCTCTCCCACGAAGGTCGCTCCTCCGCCCACCGAAAATCCGCCGAAGACCCCGTCGCGAAAGGTGTAGTGGGCAAACACGTTCGCAGTGTAGTCGACAAGGCCAATCTTGGTCTGTCCTTCCGCGTTCTGGTCGAGCAAGTTCTGCCCGTCGCGCAAGGCTGTCTGCAGCTCGGACGCCTCGCTCGTCCCGCCTGCTGTCGCCGAGCTCCAAGTATCGTAGTGATTCGCCCAATACAGCCTTTGACCTGCCATCGCCTCTACGATCTCCGAGTCCGGCTTCGCGAAGCCCGCCTGCAGACGCAAGCCCTCGATCGGGTTGGCCACCACCTCGAACTCGTATCCGCTCACCTCCAGCGACTCCACGTCGTCGAAGCTCAAGGAAATATTTCGCTCCACTGGATCCAAGCCTGTCGCGTCGTAGTAGCGCTGCCAAATTGAAGCCAAGCCTATCTTCGCTCCCGTGATGCGCCCTTCGGACTTGCTCTCGTAGCGGCTAAGCGTCGCGTAGTAGTTGTGGTCCGCAGTGGAAATCCGGATACCGAAATCCACCCCTTCGCCTTCCGCCGCTTCGTGGGCCGTGCCGTCTAGCTTCGGAGCCCTGCCGGGACCGATCGGGTCGAAGTTCGTAGCGAAGTTTCCGAAAACGCCAAAGGGGCCGATGTAGTAAACCGCGCCAGCCGAATACGAAGTCCCGTCCGCGGAGTGGCTGGCCCGCGAATCGCTGTGCACTCCCAATCGCTCGTAGTCATACTCGTCGTAGCGGGCCCCGAGCATCACGTTCAGCCGGTCCTCCCACAAGCGAGTTTGAGAAACGAACGCTCCATTGCGCAGCTCGTAGCTCTCGTCAAAGTCGAACCAGTCGATCGACAGCGGAGCGTAGGCGACGGGCTGGCCATCGATCTCATCCGGCAGCGCCACCGCCGCATTAGGCGTGTCCTCGTACAAGCGCACCCATACCATGTTCTCCCTCCAATTCTCCGGGTCGTCGTCGATCACCTGCGCGTTGCGCTGCCGGGCCGACCACTCGATCTCCTGCACCCCGCCGCCCAGCGAAAAGACCTGCTCGTAGGGAATTTCGCCCCAGCGCCCCTCGAAACGATAAGTGGCCAAGGCTCGCACTTCCGAAACCGTCCTCTCCTGCATCTGGCGGCTGGCGAAAAAGTCGCCGTAGCGCTTGCCGAAGTTCGGGTTGGCCTCGCCGTTCGGCAGCTGCCGATTCAGGTCCGTTCCGAGGAACGCGACCGACTCGTAATTCTGGGCGAGATTGCTGTCCTCGTACCTGTATCCAGAAAGCGATACCTCGAACTGATCCGTAAAGCGATGGTCGAGCCACAGGGTTCCCACGTCGAACTCAGGAGTCGAAACCGAATCCGCAGCGCTCAAAGTCCAGTCGCTACGCGGCAATACCGGCATTGCCGACGTATCCGGATGCGGCACCGGCTGCCAGCTGGCCTGCATCTCCGACGGATAAAAAGTCGCCGTCGGAGCGACCGGCAGGTAAGTGCCTTGCGAGCTGTAGCCTTGAGCCCAGTCCTGCAGGCCGAGCACTTCCTGGCCCGCTATCCACAGATTGTAGTTCTCCCCACCCCACGGATGCATTGAGCGAACGCCCGGCGCTCCAGCCGTAAACTGAGGATCCTCCGTCGAGAGCTCGTTTCCCCAGCTTTCGGATACAGTCGATCCGTCCCAGAGCGAAACCGCTTCGCTGTAGGTATTCGAAATCACGGTACGCTCCGACTCGCTGTGCTCGAACTCCCCGCGCAGCGTGCTCTTGTCGCTCAACTTAAACTTAGCGGCGATCGTCACCGCATCCGTGTCGTTCCGGTCGTTTTCGCGCCACCCTCGATTCCGATCCCGAAGCGCGTTCACGCGAATCGCGTTCCCCTCGCCTATGCGCATATTGCCGTCGATCGAGATCCGCAGCGAACCATGCTCGTCCGCTTGGATGGTCGGCGTAAAGAAATCCTTATCGATGTGCGGGATTTTCGAATACGTGCTCATGACGCCCCCAACCGATCCGACCCCGAACAGGATCGCGTTCGGCCCGCGGTCGAACTCCATGCGCTCCACGTTGTAGGAATCGGCGACTTGGTAGAAGGTGAAATAGTTGCGGGTCGGACCGCTGCCGCCCTGCAGGTTCTGCCCCGCTCCGCGAAAGTTGTAGTCCCAGGCATTGAAGGGGCTGCTCTTCCCGCCCGTCGGATCGGCGGGCGTCACGTTGATCGTCCAAGCCAAAGCGTCGCGGGCATTGTTCACCGCCACGTCCTGCAAAAAGTCGCTCGTGAGCGAAGACATTGCGGACGGCGTCAAACGAACCGGCGTGTTGATGCGCCCTCCCGCCAGAGCGTCGACGGCGACGTATCCCACATCGGTCTCACCAGTCACCGTAAAGGAATCCAAATCGTAGACCTCCATCGATTCCGTTTGCGGAAGATCCACCCGAGGCGGGGACGCGGGAGAACTTTGGGCGGACAGGTCGAAGGTCGGGATAAGCGGGAGAACAGCAGACAACGCCATCCCCTGCAAACAGGGTATGTTTTTCATGTTTGTAGTGGTTTGAGTTTACCGAATGGGTTGTCTGGGAAGCGCCCCGCTCAAGGCAGGAACGCCTGAACGGATTCGACGCGTCCCTTTCCTCCAAGTTCCGCCGATCGACTCACTTAAACCCCGCTCCCCCTGAGGCTTACGGGCAGTCACGCAAAAAAGGACGCAGCCCGCAGACCGCGCCCTCGACGCTTTCCTCAATCCTCCGGACGCTCGCCGGCCGGAGCCATCTTCACCAAGCGGGGAAAGAAGCGGGCAAGCGATTCCACCAAGTCGCTCTGAGCCCCCATCACTTCGTCGATGTCCTTGTAGACGAAAGGCACTTCGTCCAAACCGGCCGAGAGCAGGGTCACGCCTCGCTGCTTCAAGAGCTGGTTCGCGTCCTTCCACTTCAGCTTGCTCGTAGCCTTCTTACGGCTCATCACGCGCCCCGCTCCGTGCGAAGCCGAGTTCAGCGAGTCCGCGTTCCCCTTCCCGCGCACCACGTAGGCAGGGCTCGCCATGGATCCCGGAATCACGCCTAGGACACCTTCGCCCGCCGGCGTAGCGCCCTTGCGGTGCACCACCACTTGCTTGCCGTCGTGCTCTTCCTTCCAGGCGAAATTGTGATGGTTCTCCACGTCGAGAATCGGCTCCAGCCCTAGGTTCTCCGCAATGTGCTTGTGGATACAAGCATGGTTCGCCGCCGCGTACTCGCCCATCAGCTCCATTGCCGCCCAGTACTCCTGCCCCGCCTCGGAATCGAGGTCCAGCCAGGACAGGTGAGCCAACTCCTTAGGCAACTCCGGGTGAAACGTCCGGGCCAGCTTGCTGTAGTGAGCAGCCACGTTAGCTCCCGTGCCACGGCTACCGCTGTGGCTCATCAGGGCCACGTAGGTCCCGGGCTCCAAACCGAGCGAAGTATCCAGAATCTGGATTTCTCCAAACTCCACGAAGTGGTTACCGCTGCCGCTGGTCCCGAGCTGCTTCCAGGCCTTGTCCTTGCACGCCTGCGTGATCGGCGATACCGACCAGTCCCGGTCCAGCACCGCATGCTCGCGCTTGTCGCGAAAGAAGGCGCCCACGCCAAACTTCGTCTCGGCCTGAATCGCTTCCGTAAAACGGCCGCGGCCTTCGTCGCGCAGCAGTCGCTTCACCGGAATATCGTAGACGCTCAGCTTCATGCGACAGGCGATGTCCACGCCCACCGCGTAAGGAATCACCGCGTTGCGGGTCGCCAGGACCCCGCCGATCGGCAGGCCGTACCCCAAGTGGGCATCCGGCATCAAGGCCCCGCGCTCCGCGATCGGCAGGTTGCAGGCATTGACCATCTGCTGCACCGAAGTCGGCTCCAAGTCCTCGCCCCACTGGCGATAAGGCGCGGGCGTCGCGCGCGGCGTATACTGTATTTCGTTAGTCATGGTTCATGGGAGCGATTCTCCCTATCTATTCAGTTTTCTTTGCAAAAGGGGATGGAAAAATGGTGGAGCGGCCCCGCCTTACATGGCGTTCTATCCCGCCGCTCCACCCGGCGACTTTCCTCGTTCAGTACTTCAAGAACCACCTCCAGTCGTCGTGCTTCAGGTCCTTGATGCGACGGAAGACAGGCTGCGGCAAGGGGGCCCGCGGCTTGCGCAGCAAGCGCAAGCCGGCTTCTTCCGGCAGGCGGTCCGCCTTGCGGGTGTTCACCCCCTTGTCCGACCAAACGAGGTTTTCGAAGGAGTCGAGACCGCCTCGGGAACGCGGAACGACGTGGTCGAGGTTTCCCTCGGACCAACCCACCCGGCGACCCGTGTACTGGCAGATACCTCCGTCCCGCTCGTAGATGGAGCGCCGCGTCACGCCCGGACGCCAAAGCGGCATGCCGGAGTAGTTGGCCACGACGATCACGGTCGGCACCCGCAGCGCCTTCTTCGGGGTCTGTATCGACAAATCGAATTCCCGCACCGGCAACTCGAGCCATTGCTCCCAGCTGACCGGCACGCAATCGGCCGGGCCGCTCAAGTCAGCCGCTCCGTCCTCGTCGACAGCGTAGCGAATATCCATCGCCAAAGCGGTGCCGCTCATCAAGTCGCAAAAGGCCTGCCGCACGGTACGCTGACCGATGGCCCGCCAAGTACGATTCAAGGTTAGCACGATTGCTTTATCTATAGTGTTCATCTGGGTTTCCTCAAAAAAGGAGACAGACAAAAGCGCGCGCTCTTTTAATGGATACACTACGTAGCGCGGAGCTTCAGCCCGCGGCCGCATTGCAAGATCAATTCTCC
>NZ_JARXIA010000023.1 GCF_031127875.1 Pelagicoccus sp. SDUM812005
GCTTCAGCCCGCGGCCGCATTGCAAGATCAATTCTCCACGGACGCGGGCTGAAGCTCCGCGCTAAGGAAGAAAAGTCGCCTCCCCACTGCGGAGAGGCGACCGCTAGATCAGCTTGGCAAGCGACTCGCTCAAGCTGCGATCGCCTAGGACGACCTGCAGGTTCGAGGTCTTGGATACCGTCTCGAGCACTTCCAATTCGCGTAGCTTCATGAGAACAGGATTGCTCTCCATCAGCTTCGCGGTGTTCAACTGCGAACGCATGGCCGCAGTCTCTTCCCGACGCTTGATCACGTTGGCTTCGGAAGCCTTTTGAGCTTCGATCACCTGGTTGAGCAAGGTCTTCATGTCACCGGGCAAGATCACGTCCCGCACGCCTAGGCTCACCACCTCTACACCGAAGCTGTCTGCGACACTAGCCACACATTGCTTCGCATTTCGGGCCAGGTCTTCCTTGCCCGAAAGCATTGTATCGAGATTTCGAGTACCTACCTCACTGCGAAGCGCCAGCTGAGTCTCCCGGTAGAGGGACTGGCTCGCGTCCTGCGAGGTCTCGACGTACTTGCGTTCGTCCACCACCCGGTAAGCGAGCACCGCGTTAAGACGCAGCGTCACCTTGTCCTGGGTCATGATATCTTGACCGGATACGTCCATCACCTGCTCGCGCTTTTCCACGAGCTGGATCTTTACCTTGGTCACGTCCTTCCAAAAAACATGCTTACCGGCGGCAAGCGTTTCCTGGTAGACGCCGTCGACGAAGAGAACCCCGACCTTGCCTTCCGCGATTTCCGTCACGTCGAAGAACTGGGCCGCCGAAGGGTTCTTCAGAACCGTCACGATATCCTTGCGGGTCACGCGCAGCTCGTTCGCGTCGAAGCGATCGATCTGGACTCGACGCAGCTGGTTCCACAGTCCGTACAGTCCGGGTCCCAGAACCGACTCCAGTCGCCCGTCCACCCAGACAATGGCTCGCTCGTTGTCCTTCAGGTCCACGAAAACCGCCTTGTCGGCCAGCGAAGCGGATTGGCTCAGCTGATCGAGATCCGCCGATCGGATCCAAGGCGTCCTCAGGTTTAGGACCTCTACTCGCAAAGCGTTCTGGAAGTCGAAGAACCAATGCTTCCCCTCGCCCACCTGCTTCACGAATCGTCCGTTGCGGAAGACGAGTCCGATTTCATCGTATTTGATCGTTTTTCTTATGGGTAACAACATAGGTCACTCCTTTCTGCTTAGTGGCAGCCTTCCGGCCGCCGGGTTAAGTGATATACTTCTTTCGTAACAAAAATAAGGGAGCCCCTTCTGCGACGCCTCGACTCGCGCCGCCCGCTTCACGCGGGACTTGCTTTAAGTCGGGCCGCAGCGCGACCTCGACGCCCAAGCGCCGGCAAGGGCGAGCCGAAGCCACCTCCTCGCCGCGTAGTCGTCTCGATCCCACCTAAACCCTACGGTATCCAGCAAGTCCTGGCCTTCCACAGGCTGCCTTCTTCGAAACGCCGAAAACAGCTATCCGAATAGAGCTGACACGAAACCGAGGCGCTGCCTCAGGGGCTCTTCCTCTGGAGACGGCTAACGCGCCGCCGAGCGGGGATTCGAACCCAAGGCTTACGCCTCTTCCGTTATCGATGTGCCGGAGTCGAACCGGCGACAGCATGACTATCAATCATGTGCTCTACCTTACTGAGCTAACATCATCGTGATGGTATTCACGCCGTTTACGAACCCACTCACAGAACGCAGGGACGCGACGCGCGAGGCGGCGTCCTGCGCTGCTGGAATCGGTCGTGAATGTCTGGTACCCTGAGCGGGTTACGATCCCGCGTCTCCACCTTGAAAGAGTGGCGTCCTAACCGATTAGACGATCAGGGCATTCTATATTATTATAATTATCCATTAAAAGAACACGCACCTTCGTCCCTCTCGTTATATCATTGCACAACGGATTGGTCGGCCGGTGGATTTTATCCGGTCGTTCTATTGCTTCTGTGGGCGCAATATTAAAAGCCTCCTAAAACTGGATACAAAAAAAGCCCGCGTCGTTTCGACCGCGGGCAAATAGGTTTGGCTGCAAGAGCGACTTCCTTAAGCGCCTTGCTCCCCTATTCGCCCGTTCGGGCCTGGAATCGTCTCTGCAGAGATGCTAAAATTGCCATCGCGTCTATCCGAACTCGGGAACCCGAATTGGTAAATCGCTGCCAACAAGTGCCTTAACTCTGCCTTTTCCTTAAAACTATACATCGTAAAATCTCCTTTGAGCACAAAAATGCCCGTTCTCTTTTCTGAGATACGGGCGGCGTCCTGCTAGTCTCGTTTCGAGCTATAGCGCTGCGGCCTCCCGCTTCTGCTGGTTAATCTCTGCAACGACAACGCTCCCGCACTCGAGCTCGAAAGCTGAGTAGTGATCCGAATCGAATCGGCGCATGTCGTTTAAGGGATACTGTTTCATTGTGGAGAAGGACTGATAGATCCTACCGAGGATCCGTCAATATCATTTTGTATATTTTATTATATTATTCTTTCCCCACGAACATGGGCTCCCGACTTACTTTATATAAGTTTAAGCCCAAGCCTAGGCCCCAACAACGCAGCGACCGGAGCCTAGCCGAACCCTGCTCAAGCTGAGATCCCCTCGAACCAGCATGCAGTCGACCCACAAAAAAGGAGGTACCGCGCCCTGCGATACCTCCGCTTTTCGAGATGCGAACGAAATGGAATTCGTTAGAGGCTAGCCAACGATGGCGTATCCATTCCTTCGATCTCGAAGTTTACGGGGACCGTAACGGTTTGGGGAATCGCAACTCCATCCAGCGTTCCCGGTTGGAAATACCACTTCTGCACCGAGGCCACTGCCGCTTCGCTGAATAGCTTGTTCGAGCTCGCGAGGACTTTGACATCGCTAACTTCTCCGTGCTCGTTGACGCGAAGCATCAGCAAGGCCTTTCCTTGCTTGCCGCGCTGCAACATTTCGCTCGGGTACTTGGGAGAAACCGTCTCCAGAACGTAAGCGTCCGTCTTATTCACTTGGGAGAATTCCGTTTCCGCCGTTTCGCCAGTTCCTGCAAAAGCCGCTCCGCAAGCCGCTGCCTGCGCCAGAGCGATGGTTATGATCTTCTTCAATTTCATGAGGTTTGGGGTCCTTTCTAAAATGTTTTGTAACGTTTCCGTAACCTAACGTCACCTTCGCGTAACATTCAAGCCGCTATGGGCCTTTCAGCCAAAACGTAACATTTGTAAGAAATTCCTGAAGCTCCCGTCCCCGCTCGCCGGACGCAAAAAGGCCCTCGCGCCTGAGCGGCGCGAGGGCTGGAAGGAAATTAGGCTGAGCTCGACGACTAGAAGGCGAGGTTGGCTTCCACAGTCAGAACCTGCTTGTCAGCGGTTCCGTAGGAAACGGTGGCTCCACCATTGGTGCTGTAGTCCGCAAACTTGCCGATCAAGGTTACGTATTCGTTGAGCTTATACGAAGCGACCAAATCGATTTCCGAGCCGAGGTACTCGCCGGAACCTGCCGTATCGAAGCTGTGGTAGGTAAGCTTCACCGGTACGTCTCCGGCCTTGAAGCCGAAGGTCAGGTAGTAATCCTCCAAGCCTTCGGGAAGACCGCCGGCAAGGCCGAGCGAATTGGCCGCAAAAACGTCGGCGAAACCGTTGAACTTGTGCACGGTCGCGAGCGGTGTGGTGAAGCCCATAACGCCGTCGCCATCGAGGATCTCAACGCCAGCCGTCAGGCTCAAGCCCCCGAAGGCTGCCCCGAACTCTCCCGCGAGGTAGTCCACATCGAAATCGCGAACGCTGCCGCTGTTGTCCACTTGCTTGGCGTAGCTGAAGCTGTAGTTGTAAGTCACTTCGTCGCCAGGGATCTTGCCCGCGCCACGAATGCCGTAGGTGTCGCTGGACGAGAGGACTGGACGGTCGAAATCGAGGAGGTAGGCGTAGCCGGTAAGCGTGAAGTTCTCCGTCAGCTTGCTGCTTCCGTTGAGGACGATGCCGGAGAGGTCTTGCGAAGTCGCGTTCACGCGGTGGACCGCGTCGAGGTAGGCGAAGGTCAACTTGCTCTTTTCGTCGATGTCGTAGCTGTAGGACGCGGCATCATAGGTTTGGATGTTCTGCCTCCAGCCCACGTGGCCGATGTATCGGTGATCGTCCAAGACGAAAATCTGGCGGCCCACCTTCGCGCCCTCGTAGCTGAACCAAGCCTGGTTGAGCTCCGTGGTCGGCACATCGAGGCCGGGGCGGTCGTCGTCGTTGTTGAAGCTGAGGTCCTCCATCTCCACGAAGAGCTTCAAGCCCTCGTACTCGCCCGTCTCGAAGGCCAGACGGGTGCGAAGGCTGTAGCCATTCACTTCGCTAGCGGGAGTTTCGTTGTACTCGTAGCGAGCGCGGACATTCAGGGAAGCCTTGCTGCCTTCTTTGAAACCATCGAGGACGCTCGAAAAGGATTGTCCATAGGCAGCTCC
Organism: Pelagicoccus sp. SDUM812005; assembly: GCF_031127875.1. Taxonomy (GTDB): domain Bacteria; phylum Verrucomicrobiota; class Verrucomicrobiia; order Opitutales; family Opitutaceae; genus Pelagicoccus. The sequence continues at coordinate 4,453 of NZ_JARXIA010000023.1, forward strand.
CGCCGAGGCGACGAGCGAACCGATTGCTAGCGCTTTGATCGAGCTCAGAGCGAGCTTCGCAAGTGATGTTTTATTCATCTGTTTGTTTTCTATTTTTGTAGTCGTTGTTTTTTCGGGGCACAATAAGCCCAGCCCCTCATCAATTGATGAGAAATTTTAATAACAATTGCTACTAACGAGCAACAGCTCTAATCAACTAGTAGACGTCGCGCAGGTACCGTTTAGACTTTTTCATAGCCTCCACGTAGGCGGCGGCTTCCTCTTCGGTCTTGTTTCCGTGTTCCGCGATCACTTGATGCAAAGCTGCATCCACGTCCTTCGCCATCCGGGACGCATCTCCACAAACGTAGAAATGCCCGCCCGCTTCGAGCCATTCGTACAGCTCGGCGCCCTTCTCCCGCATGCGGTCCTGCACGTAGACCTTCTGCTCCTGGTCACGCGAGAAGGCTGTATCCAGCTGAGTAAGCACTCCGCTGGCCTGGTATTCGCTAAGTTGCTCTTGGTAGAGAAAGTCGCTGGCGGCATGCTGGTCGCCGAAGAAAAGCCAGTTCTTGCCGGCCGCCTTCGTAGCCGCGCGTTCCTCGAGAAAGGCGCGGAAGGGAGCGATGCCCGTTCCGGGTCCGACCATGATCACCGGAGCGTTCGCGTCGGTCGGCAGCTTGAACGTCTTCGTATGGTGAAAGTAGATACGCACCGGATCCTCGCCCCCGTGGTCCGCCAGGAAGTTCGAGCAAACGCCTTTCCGAGCGCGACCGTGGGAGTCGTAGCGTACCACCCCGACCGTGACGTGCACTTCGTTCTCGTGCGCTCGAGGGCTAGAGGAAATTGAATACAGGCGGGGAGCGAGCTTGCCTAGGAGGGCGAGCAGCTCCTCGGGCTTGCCGAAACGCACCGGAGCCTCGATCAAGAGATCGATGAACTGGCGTCCCCAGGAATAGGCCTTGAAGGCGTCCTTGTCCTCAGCGAGCTCCGCGAGCTTCTCGCTTCCGCTCAGATCGGCGTAAGCCTTCAAGGTTTTGAGCGTGAGGTTGGTAATATCGTAGGTCTCCGTGAGCAGCTGGCGAAGCGTGCTTCCCTCCACCGCCTCCTCGCCGGTAAAACCGGTCGCCTGCAGCAGGTCTTCCACATAGCCGGCGTCATTGACCGGCATCACCGCAAGGGCGTCGCCGGGTTCGTAGCTCATGCCCGAACCTTCGAGCGAGAGCTCTACGTGGCGAGTCTCCTTAGACGAGGTCTCGGCGTTGAGATTGTAGTTGGCCAGCAACTTCGCAGGAAACGGGTTCTTCTTGCCAAACTCGGGCTCCGTCGGAGCGGCCTCTTCGCTCCCTTCTGCCGATGCCGCAGCGCCGGCCGCGTCCTCGACCGACTTCAGCCACGCTTCGAACGCGTCGTCGTAATCCGCATCGCAGTCGACGCGCTCCACGATCGGAGTGGCGCCCAGCGCCTTGAAGCGAAGATCGATATCGATGCCGCACTTGCAAAACTCTGGATAGTTCGAGTCGCCCAGAGCCAGCACAGAATACTTGAGATTTGGCAGCTGCGGAGCCTCGTCGCTGAGCAACCAGTTGTAGAAGGCGGCCGCGTTGTCAGGCGGTTCCCCGTCCCCGAACGTAGACGTCACCAGCAGGAGCATCGACTCCTCCGCCAGCTTCGCTACGTCGTAATCGTCCATATCGTACACGGTCGGAGCGAAGCCTTTGTTGCCCAGGGCCTTGGAAATCTTGCGGGCCAAGCCTTCGCTGTTTCCTGTCTGCGATCCCCAAAGGATGCTGACCGGCTTCGCCTCCATGACGACAGTACTTTGGCCCCCGTCTTGCGACGAGAACATCCCGGCAAGGAAGCCGTTAAGCCAAGCTCGCTGCTCGACGCTAAAGGGGGCGGTATCTGGAATAAAGGGTGAACTCATTTTGAAAACTTTTCTGTATTCGGTTTCGCGCTACTAGTTTGCGACTGCGGCGAGCTCCTGAAGCTCTTCCACGCTGCGGCTGCTGGTGAACTGGACGAAGGTCTCTCCCTCCTGGCGCTCCGCGAGGTAGCGCTTCATGATGCTCGCCACCAAGGGCTTCACCTCCGTAAACGGCACGCTCTTGAAAACTTCCTTGGCGATCGCTTGCTCGTTCTCCACGCCGCCGCCGAGCACGATGCTGTACCCTTCCACGTTTTCGTCGCCGACCTTCACCTTAACCGACTGCATGCCAATGTCGCCGATGTAGTGCTGGGCGCAGGAGTGCTGGCAGCCGGTCATGTGAATGTTGATCGGCAGATCCATTTCGACTTCCTTCTTAAGGTAGTCGCCGAGCTCCACCGCATTCGACTTCGTATCCGCCGACGCATACTTGCATCCGAAATTGCCCGTGCAGGCGATCAAGCCGCCGAGGATGGGATCCGCATCGCAGTCGAAACCGACCTGCTTGATCTCGGCGATCGCCGTATCCACGTCCTCAGTACGTACGTGAGGGATCAAAAGGTTTTGCCAAACGGTGAGACGAATTTCGCCAGTGCCATAGCGACGAGCCACCTTGGCGATTCCTCGCATCTGGTCAGGCAACATCTTGCCCACCGGAATACGCACGCCGATGTAGTTGAGCCCCTCCTGGGATTGCGGGTGCACGCCCAGATGACTGTGACGACGAACCGGTCGCTTGTAGTCGCAATCCTTCAGGTCCATGCGCACGAAATCGAAATCGAGCTTCTTCTCGGTTTCCTCTACGAACTTCTGGTCACCCCAATCGTCGATCAAGTACTTGAGGCGAGCCTTTTTGCGATTGGTGCGATCTCCGTTCTCAATAAAGACGCGGATCATCGCCGCCGCGACCGCTAGGCATTGCTCCGCCTTGATCAAGATGCCGCAATCCTTGGCGAACTGCTTGTGGCCCGTAATACCGGCCAACTGCACGCGAAAATAGACGCCTGGCTCCACCGCTTGCCCTTCGCCCACGCGAACCGCGTAAAAGGCGATGTCGTTCGTATCGGCGCATGCGCTCATACGACCGCCGCCGTCGAAAGAGATATTGAACTTACGCGGCAAACCATAGAACTCGCGTGTATTCAAAATTAAATGATGCATCGCCTTCGCCAGCGGCTGCACGTTGAAAATTTCGTCCGGATCGATACCGGCCGTCGCCGAAGCGGTGATGTTGCGCAGGTTGTCCGCGCCCGCCCCACGAGAGGTCAGGCCGATGTCGACTAGCTTGTCGAGCACCTTGACCGCATTGCGCGGCTGGATCTCGCGCAGCTGGAAATTCGCGCGGGTCGTGACATGGGCGTATCCGCCTGCCCAATCCTCCGCCATCTCTGCCATCCCGTCCATCTGGTGGGCGTGCATGATCCCGCCGGCGATGCGGCAACGCAGCATGAAGGCCTCCTGAGCCGGAGACACGTTGAAAAGTCCGTAGTACTTGATGCGAAACATGTCTGCCCCTTCCGGCAGCTTGTCTTCCGCCGCGTAGCGACAAAGATCCTCGTAGGAATCGAGACCGTCCTTCTCGAATTTGAACCGCTCTTCCTTACAGAGGTCCTCCACCGGCGTCCCGTAAACCGTCTCGACTCCCGTACCCGCGGAAGCCGCGTCGCCTGTATAGCTACCATCCGAGAGCTTGCCCAGGAAGGGAGTGAATCCTCGCTGGCCCGCACCCGCGAAAAATCCCGCGAGGTACTCCTTTTGCTCCAAACTAAATGTCTGATTGTTGTTCATCGGTCGAAGGCGAATCGCTGAGCTTCAAGGGGGTTTTCCACTTTTTTGGACCCGCCGATATTGGTTGTTGCCCATGAGTTAGCATCCGCGATGCCAACCTCCCAGAACCCCTCGGGCTTTAGGAAAGCTTATCGCTGGCGAAAACTGACCGCGACGAAAGAGCTCTCTCCTTATAGCTATACACCAACAGCTTACGAATCACATGAAAATTATATGACAGCTTAAGTAGCGAAAATACGCTTCTTTTTAAGCGTGCAACGCCAAGAAAACGAGCGCTGCTGCGCTCATTTTTCCATTCATGGAATTACATAACTTTCTTAAATCCATGAATTCCGCTCATTTTTAATAAAAGTGCGGGATATTCGGAAAAAGATCCTGATTTTCCGGCAAGAAACGTGGAGTGGCCCCTTTACTGCTAAAACCGACAGCAGCGCTCCTCACACCAGCGAGCGAACCGTAACTTTCCAAGTCACCATGTCTCAAAACGCACAAGCAAGAGCACTCGCAATCGGCGCCACCGCAGCCCTCCTGACCGTTGGCGGCATCTACTTCGGCTCCGGGCAACTCGAGCATTTCGACCCCGCCCTCTTCTGGTACGCCATCGCTTCCGTCCTCGCCGCCTTTGCCGTCGGCTACCGCTTCACCCTCTGGGCTAGCCGCCCGCCTTCCCGCATGTACTTCAAGCGCGCCCTGCAAATGCTGCTGCGCTCCGGCCCCAAGTACGCGGCCGCCAAAGCCCCCTCCGCCGAGGTAGAAATAGCGAAGTCCGCCGCCGTCAACTTCGGCGCCCAGAACTTCATCCGCAAGCGCAGCTACTTCCGCTGGATCATGCACCTCTGCCTATCCGGCGGATGTACCCTCGCCTTCGCAGTCACCTTTCCCCTCGTGTTCGGCTGGATACACTTCGGCACCCCGCTCGACGACGCGGAAACCTACCAGGTCATCGCCTTCGGCATCACTGTAGACACATTTTCAATACACAGCGTAAAAGCATTCCTCGCCTTCAACGCCCTGAATATCGCCGCCGTCTTCGTCCTCATCGGACTCGTCATGGCCGGCTACCGACGCCTCACCGACGCTGGAGAACGTGCCGTACAAACCTTCTACGAAGACATCCTCCCCCTCATCCTCATCGCCGCGGTCACCGTCACCGGTATCGCCCTCACCATCAGCTACAAGTTCTTCGACGGCCTCTACCACGGATCCATGGTTTGGATACACTTGATCACAGTCGTCGCTCTCATCTTCTACATCCCCTTCGGCAAGCTCTTCCATATGTTCCAGCGCTCCTGCGCCCTGGCCGTGACCGCCTACAAGAAAAAAGGCGGCGCCGAAGCCCAGGCCAAGTGCCTCGTCACCGGCGAAGACTACGCCCCGCAACGCCACGTCGACGATCTCAAGATCGTGCTCGACCAACTCGGCTTCAACTACCGCTACACCACCGAAGACGGCCAAGAGGTCCACTACCAAGACATCAGCCCCAAGGGCCGACGCCGCCTCATTGCCCTCAACCAAGGCAAGGCCCTGAAGAGATAGCGCCCAGCGGCAGCGATCCCGCAATCCAGCAGCAAACACTTAACGACCACTTTCCATGGCTAAACTTTCACTACCCGAAGAATCCTACGCCGACCAGTTCGGCCCGCACCTCAACTACCAGCCCGAAGACGGCTGGGACACCCGCGAGCCGGACAAGCTCGTCGACACCCACTGCTGCTTCTGCGGCGTCCAGTGCGGCGTTACCCTCAAGGTGAAGGAAAACAAGGTCATCGGCTTCGAGCCGCGCGAGGACTTCCCCGTCAACAAAGGCAAGCTCTGCCCCAAAGGCGTCAAGCGCTACCTACAAAACGAACACCCGGACCGACTCAAGTCGCCCCTCGTCGCAGACTCCATCACCGGCTTCCGCAAAGCGAGCTGGGACGAAGCGTATTCAAAAACCGCTGACGAGATAAAGCGTATCCAAGAAAAGTACGGCAAGGACGCCTTCGCCTTCCTCGGCGGCGCCTCCATGACCAACGAAAAGGCCTACCTCAACGGCAAGTTCGCCCGCGTCGCCCTCCAGACCGCCAACATCGACTACAACGGACGCCTCTGCATGGTCTCCGCCGGCGCCGCCAACAAGATCGCCTTCGGCATCGACCGAGCCGCCAACCCCTGGTCCGACATCCCCAAGGCCAAGACCATCATCCTCGCCGGCACCAACCTGGCCGAGTGCTTCCCCGTCCTCACCCAGTACATCTGGCAAGCCCGCGACAACGGAGCCAAGATCATCGTCATCGACCCGCGCATCACGCCGATCGCCCGCACCGCCGACCTCTTCCTGCCCGTCAAACCCGGACGCGACAGCGCCCTCGCCAACGGCATCCTCCACCAACTCATCAAAAACGACTGGATCGACCAGGACTACCTCGACAACCACACCGATGGCTGGGACGAAGTCGCCGCCACCGTCGAGAAGTTCACTCCGGAATACACGGAAAAGATCACCGGCGTCCCCGCCGCCAGCGTCGTCAAGGCCGGCGAGCTCTGGGGCCCCGTCGACACCTCCATGCTCCTGCACGCCCGCGGCATCGAGCACCACACCAAAGGCGTGGAAAACGTGCTCAGCTACATGAACCTCGTGCTCGCTACCGGCCGCATCGGCAAGGAAGGCTGCGGCTACGGCTCCATCACCGGCCAAGGCAACGGCCAAGGCGGACGCGAACACGGCCAACGCTGCAACCAGCTCCCGGGCGGACGCGACATCAACAACAAGGAACACCGCGAGCACATCGCCAAGATCTGGGGCGTCGAAGAGCAATCCCTCCCCTACGAAGGCCTCACCGCCTGCGAAATCATCGACGCCATCGAAGAAGGGAAGATCAAGGGCCTGCTCTCCATCAGCTTCAACCCGCTCGTGTCCATCCCCGATTCCGACCGCACCCGCAAAGCCCTCGAAAAGCTCGAGTTCTTCGGCTGCATCGACTTCTTCATGAACGAGACCGCCCGGTACGCTGACGTCGTATTGGCAGGATCACTACAGGAAGAGGACGAAGGCACCGTCACCACCGGCGAAGGACGCTGCGTCAAGCTCAACCAATCCGTCACCCCGCCGGGCGATGCCAAAACGGACTGGCAAATCATCTGCGACCTCGCCGCCCGACTCGGCAAGAAAGACTACTTCGACTACACCAACACCGGACAAATCTTCGAGGAACTGGCCCGGGCCTCCGCCGGCGGCGTCAACGACTACTCAGGCATGACCTGGGAACGCATCGAGCAGGAACAGGGCGTCTTCTGGCCCTGCCCCTCGCCCTCCCACCCAGGCACGCCCCGCCTCTTCGAAGACAAGAAGTTCTACCATCCCAACGGCCGCGCCAAGATGAAGGGCTTCGACTACCGCCCGCCCGCCGAAGACGTTTGCGAAGAGTACCCGATCATGTACACCACCGGTCGCGTCGTTTCCCAATACCTCAGCGGCACCCAGACCCGCCGCATCGGCAGCCTCGTCGACCAATACCCGGAACCGCTCTGCGAAATGCATCCCATGCTCGCCGAGCAACTCGGTATCAAGGACGGGGATACAGTCAAAGTAAGCTCGCGCCGCGGCAGCATCATCCTGCCCGCCCAAGTCGTGCAAACCATCCGTCCGGACACCGTCTTCATCCCTTACCATTGGGCCGACAAAAAAGCAGCCAACCAGCTCACCAACCGCAAGCTGGACCCAATATCCAAAATCCCCGAGTTCAAGATCTGCGCCTGCAAGGTGGAAAAGCTCGAGGACGCGCCCACCAAGTTCATCCCGCTCGCCGGACAAATCGCCGGCAAGCCGCCCAGCGCCCCCGTCAAGTTCTACCCGAAACCACCCGAGCGCTTCGCGAATTCCTAATCTCAAATTCAGCATTCCGCCATGGTTTCATCCTTCTTCCAAGAAAACGAATTCTTCCTCGACCAGTCACGCTGCATCGGCTGCCAAGCCTGCGTGCAAGCCTGCGGCGAGTGCGACACCCACCGCGGACACGCGATGATTCACCTCGAATACATCGACCGTCCCACCGGCGTACAAACCGCCCCCGTCGTCTGCATGCACTGCGAGGACCCGACCTGCGCCAAGGTCTGCCCCGCCGACGCCATCAAGCAAGACGACGACGGCATCGTACACTCCGCCGCCAAGCCGCGCTGCGTCTCCTGCTCCAACTGCGTCATCGCCTGCCCCTTCGGCGTGCCGAAGATGAACCAAGGCTACGAGCTCATGATGAAGTGCGACATGTGCTACGACCGCACCTCCGTCGGCAAGAAGCCCATGTGCGCCACCGTCTGCCCCAGCGACGCTCTCTTCTTCGGCAAGCGCGAGGAGATCGAACGCATCCGCCAAGAAAAGCCCGTCAACGAATTCCAGTTCGGCATGCAAACCGTCAAGACCAAGGTCAACATGATGACCGCGCCCGAAGCCGACAACGTCCCTGTCGACATTTCCGACTTCATGGCCGGATCCACTTTCCAACTACCGCAGTCGCGCAGCGGAGCCCCCGACGCCGCCCTCAGCGCCGTCTTCGAACTCCCGGAGATCGTCCGCCTCGCCAAAGACCAACCCGTCGAAGAGCTCCACGTCTAAAAGGTAGGGCTCGACCGCCGGGCGAGCCGCCAACCGCAAAGTATCCAATTTCACACGACAATGTCCGACCAGACCACTCCCTCCGAACCCGCTTGGAAAACCCAGTACCCGATCCGCCAAACCGCCGAGCACAAGACCTCGCGCCGCGGCTTCACCAAGCTGATAGGCGCCTCGCTGCTCGCCGCGGCCGGCGGCTACCTCATCAAGGACAAGCTCTTCACCCATCCCATCTCCGGCCCCAAGACCGTCGTAGCCAAAGTCGGCGAACTCGAAGTCGGAGCGTCCAAGCTTTTCAAATACCCCGAAACCCAGCCCTGCATCCTCATTCGCCTGGCCGAAAACGAATACGTCGCCTACAGCCAAGCCTGCACCCACCTCATGTGCCCCGTGCACTACGACGGAGCCAAGCAGCAAATCGTCTGCCCCTGCCACAGCGGCTACTTCGACGCCAAGACCGGCGCCGTGCTCGCCGGCCCGCCCCCTCGCCCCCTTCCACGCTACAAAGTAACGGTCGAAGGCGAGCAAATCATCGTCGGATAAACGAAAGCCCCACCCGTAGCGCCGAGCTTTAGCCGGCGACCACACTGCAGGATCACATTCTTCGCGGGCGCGAGCTGCACCCCTCCCGCCCCGCTTCTCCCTACCCAAAAAACCGCTGCTCAATTCTCCGCATCCGGCCCGTCCGGCATGAAATCGGCTTATTAATATAATTACACTTCCATACGTGTAATCGTATTTCTTTTCATCCCTAACCCGAGCCACTTTCATATTATGCGCACAGAAAACATCGTCGTCATCGGAAACGGCATGGTTGGCTGCAAATTCCTCGCAGCCATGCTGCAGAGGGACACCGAGCAGCGATTCAATTTGATCACCTTCTGCGAGGAGCCGCGCCCGGCTTACGACCGCGTCCACCTCTCCGAATACTTTTCCGGCAAGACGGCCGCAGACCTCACCCTGCAGCCTATCGACTGGTACACCGACAACGGAATCACCATTCACCTCGAGGACAAGGCCGTCGAGATCGACCGCGAAGCCAAGATCGTCCGCTCCGCCAAAGGCGTCGAGGTCCGCTACCATACCCTCGTGCTCGCCACCGGCTCCGCCCCCTTCGTTCCTCCCGTCCCCGGCATCGAAAAGGAAGGCGCCTTCGTCTACCGCACCATCGAAGACCTCGAAGGCATGATGGAGCACGCCCGCGCCGCCAGCAAAGCCGCCGTCATCGGCGGCGGCCTGCTCGGACTCGAAGCCGCCAAAGCCACCCAGGACCTCGGACTGGAATCCCACGTCGTCGAATTCGCCTCCCGCCTCATGCCACGCCAAGTCGACGAAGCAGGCGGAGCCATCCTCAAGGACATCATCGAGTCCCGAGGACTCACCGTCCACCTCAACAAGGCGACCACGCAAATCCTCGGCGACGGAAAAGTCACCGGCATGAGCTTCAAGGACGGCTCCAGCCTGGACGTCGACATGATCGTCGTCTCCGCCGGCATTCGTCCCCGCGACGAGCTCGCCCGCGAGTGCGGGCTCGAAGTCGGACCCCGCGGCGGCGTCGTAGTTGACGACAAACTACAAACCAGCGACCCCAGCATTTACGCCATCGGCGAGGTCGCACTCTACAATAACTTCATCTACGGCCTCGTCGCTCCCGGCTACAACATGGCCGACATCGTCGCCACCCAGATCACCGGCGGCCAAGCCGAGTTCCACGGGGCCGACATGTCCACCAAGCTCAAGCTCATCGGCACCGACGTCGCCAGCTTCGGCAACATCGAAACCCAAGAGCCGCACCAGGACATCGTCCTTACGGATCCGGTCAAAGGCACCTACAAGCGCCTCATCACCTCGCCGGACGGCAAGCAGCTCATCGGCGGCATCCTCATCGGCGACGCCGACGCCTACGGCAACCTCCTGCAGATGACGCTCAACCAGATCGAGCTCCCCGAGGACCCGATCCAGCTCATCCTGCCCGCCGGCACCGGAGCGGCGCCTGCCTTCGGCCCCGCCGCTCTGCCCGACTCCGCCCAGATCTGCTCCTGCGAAAACGTGAGCAAGGGCGACCTCTGCTCCGCCATAGAAAACGGAGCCACCACCCTGCCCGCCCTCAAAAGCTGCACCAAGGCCGGCACCGGCTGCGGCGGTTGCGTCCCACTCGTCACCAACCTCCTCAACCACACCCTCAAGGAACTTGGCCAAGAGGTGAACACCGACCTCTGCGAACACTTCAGCCACACCCGCCAAGGCCTCTACGAAATCGTACGCGCCACCGGTATCGACAATTTCGATACCCTACTCGCCACCCATGGAAACGGCGGCCGCGGCTGCGAAATCTGCAAGCCCGCCGTCGGCTCCATCCTCGCCAGCGTTCACAACGACAAGGTTATCGCTCCCCACAACCGCAAGCTGCAGGACAGCAACGACCGCTTCCTCGCCAACATCCAGAAGGACGGCACCTACTCCGTCGTTCCACGCGTCCCGGGCGGCGAGATCACACCCGAAAAGCTCATCGTCATCGGCGAAGTCGCCAAGGAGTACGGACTCTACACCAAGATCACCGGCGGCCAACGTATCGACCTCTTCGGCGCTAAGGTCAACGACCTGCCCGCCATCTGGAAGAAGCTCATCGACGCCGGCTTCGAGAGCGGCCACGCCTACGGAAAAGCGCTCCGCACCGTGAAGTCCTGCGTAGGCTCCACCTGGTGCCGCTTCGGAGTGCAAGACTCCACCAGCCTCGCCATCGAAGTCGAGAACCGCTACAAGGGCATCCGCGCCCCGCATAAGATCAAGTCCGCCGTCTCGGGCTGCACCCGCGAGTGCGCCGAAGCCCAAAGCAAGGATTTCGGCATCATCGCCACCGAAAAAGGCTGGAACCTCTACCTCGGCGGAAACGGCGGCATGAAGCCTCGCCACGCCGACCTCTTCGCGGCCGACCTCGATAAGGACACCCTCATCAAGTACATCGACCGCTACCTGATGTTCTACATCAAGACCGCCGACAAGCTCACCCGCACCAGCGTCTGGCTCGACTCCCTCGAGGGCGGCATCGAACACCTCCGCCAAGTCATCATCGAAGACTCCCTCGGCATCTGCGACGAGCTTGACCAGCAAATGCAGCACCTCGTCGACACCTACCACTGCGAGTGGAAGGACGCGATCGAGGACCCCGAAAAGCTCAAGCGCTTCCGCCACTTCGGCAACAGCGACGAAAGCGATCCCACCATCAAGCACAGCATCGAGCGAGACCAGATTCGCCCCGCCAAAGAAGAAGAGCTCGCCAACGCGTAACCCAAAAACCACTACAAAATGTCTGACAACATTTCCTCGAACCTTTGGACCGTTATCGGAAAGCCGGACGAGTTCAACTCCGACCTTGGCGTCTGTATCAAAATCGACGACGAACAGATCGCCGTATTCAAGCTCTCCGGAGAAAAGGAGTGGTACGCCACCCAAAACCTCTGTCCGCACGACAAGCGCATGGTCCTCAGCCGCGGCCTCACCGGCGACCTGAACGGCGAACCCAAAATCACCTGTCCCCTGCACAAGCGCTCCTTCTCGCTCAACACTGGCGAATGCCTCACCGACAAGGAAACCGCTTGCCTCAAGACCTACCCCATCAAAGAGGAAGACGGAAAGCTGCTGATCCAGTTTAGCTAAACAACGAGTTGTCGCAAAATCCCGTAGCGCGGATCCTGCAGCCCGCGTCCGCGCTGCAGGCTCCATCCTCCACGGACGCGGGCTAAAGCGCCGCGCTACGGTGCGCTATCGCAAAAACCAAAACAGCGTCGCCACTTCCGCCACCAGCAAGCCCCCTGCTACCAGCTTCCAAAACAATACCGGATTGCGCTCGATAAAGGGTCCGGCATTCTCCGGTAGGAACTTCGGGTTCGGATGCTCCAGGTCGTACTCGAATTCCGAATACGATTCGTAGCGAAGCTGAGGATTGATCGCCACCGCCTTCCGCAAGGCGCCATCCAACCATACCGGCACGTGCGAGTTGTACTTGGTCGCAGGCTGGTACTCTAGCACCGAAAAGTCCCGCACCGACTGGCACCGCTCGTACCTCTCCCCGTAAGGCAGCTTACCCGTCAACATTTCGTATACGATGACCCCCAGGGAAAATAGGTCCGACCTGCGGTTCGGCTTCTTCTCCAAAAAATACTCCGGAGCACTGTAGCCTAGCGTGCCCAAAGCATGCTCGCCTAAAAACGGAGCATCGATCTCCTGCAAGCCCGCGACCCGCGTCGAACCGTAGTCTATGATGATTGCCCCGCGCTGCGGATGGATGATCACATTGCTCGGCTTCAAGTCCTGGTGCAGCATCTCCTGACGGTGCATCGCCCGCAAGCCCTGCAGAATCTCTCGCGCAATGTTAGTAACCTGCCTGACGTCCGGCTTCGGATTCTCACGCATCCAGCCTTCCAAGGAAACGCCTTCAATGTATTCGAGAACCGTATACAGGAAATTCTGTCCATGCGGCGGCACGAAAGCGCCTGCCAGCCGTTCATGGTTCAGCTTTTTCCCAATCCACCCTTCCATGATGAAACGCTCGATGTAGCCGTTGTCGTCCTCGAAGTTCACCGACGGCGTTTTGATGACCACCTTTCGCCCGCTTTCGATCTCGCGAGCGATATAGGTTTGGCTGCGGCTGGTCGCCTGCAGCTCCTTCTCGATCTCGTAGCCGTCCATCTTCATCCCGGGAGCAAGTTCCGGAGGAAAGGGCAATCGCTTGAAATGGCGCTGGTGCTCTCGCTTGCTAGCCGTCCCCACCCCCTGCACCTCGATCAGGATCGCCGAGCAATTATCGTTGCCCTTCGCCTCGAGAGCCTTTCGGCAAAGCGCCTCGCAGGCTTGGTCGAAGGCCCCGATCTTCGCCGACTTCACTGCTTCCTTCAAAACCGAATCCGTCAGGAATCCATGGATACCGTCGGTCGACAAGAGATAGCGATCGCCCACCTCCAGAGGGAAGTTGGACGTCTCGATATCGAGCCCCGTATCCATCCCCATGGCGCGAGCCAAGCCCGAACCGCCCTTTCCATAGCTGAAGGAATGGTCCCGCGTCACTTGCTCGAAATCGCTGCCGCGCAAGCGGTAGATGCGGGTATCTCCAACGTGGAAGATATGAGCGCTCTCCCCCTTGAAGACCAAGGAAGTCATCGTCGTCACGTAGCCGCGGCCGTCGCGCGAATTGCTTTGCCCCAAACCGTAGAGCCAACGATTCAGGGAGTGTAGCACCTTGTTGCCGCAGGTCGCCACCGTCCAGGCCTCCGGAGCGTCGTAGTAGTCGTTGAGAAAACCTTGCACGCAAATCTCCGCGGCCTGCTTGCCGTGCTCCGCAGCGCTCACGCCGTCGGCTATGACCGCCGCCACCCCCTTGGTCCCGAGCTCCGGACCGTCCGGCACTCGCACGCCTAGGCAGTCGTCGTTCTGCTCGTTCGGTCCCGCATCGCTGGACATGCCCGCTTCGATCTTCAGGGCGGACTTTATTTGAAAGGGGGAATGGGGCATCAGAAAACGAAAGGAGTAGAAGCGAGTTAAGCCAAACGAGCTAAATCGCTCAATGCGAAAACAGCAATGGACGCTCCCAAGCGGAAGCGCCCATCGCAATTACAATAAACGAAACTACATATCAAAATAACATCGGGCAGCTAAGCGACTTCGATCTTCTGCACCGTGCCGTCGTCCAAGACCTCGACCGTATGGCCTTGAGGCTCTTCCAGGAAGAAGGACGCCGCGAACGCCAGGGCCGAGGAGCAGCCGATAACCATGAAGAAGGTCGACGCGTCCACGAAGCTGTAGATGGTGAGGAAGGTCACCGCGCCCACGTTTCCGTAGGCGCCCACCATGCCGGCGATTTGACCGGAAAGACGACGCTTGACCAGCGGCACGATCGCGAAGACCGCACCCTCGCCCGACTGCACGAAAAAGGAACACATCATGGTAGCCGCCACCGCGAGCAACAAGGGCCACGTCCCGTCCACCATGCCCATCACGAAATAGCCTACCGCCAATCCGCAGATGAGAATCAACATCGTCGCGCGGCGTCCGAACTTATCGGATACAAGACCGCCAAAAGGACGCGCCAAAAGGTTCATCAAAGCGAACCCGCCGCCGAACAGCCCCGCCATTTGCGGCGTCAGCCCGAAGGTGTCCATAAAGAATCCCGGCAACATGGAAACCACCGCCAACTCCGAACCGAAGGTCACGAAGTAGTTGATGTCGAGGATCGCCACCTGCTTGAACTTGTAGCGCTGCTGCTCGTCCACCCCGCTCTTCAGCATGTCCTTGTTCACCTTGTAGATCGAAGTCGTCTGCACGACGAAGAGCGCCGCCAATGCAATATAGATCCCGTAGGTCGCCCCCTGCGTCAGCAAGGCTACGCCGGACGGAGACAGCTTCCAGGCCAGTACCGCCAAACAAGCGTACATCGGCACCGTCATCCCGATCAGGAAATAAAAGTCGCGCTTGGAAGTGACCTCCAGGCCGCCGGACTTCTTGGGCTTGAAGTAGGTCGAGCCCTTCGGCGTATTGCGGGCTTTCAGGAAAAAGAAGATTCCGTAGCAAACGGCGATCGCCCCAGTAGTCAGGACCGCGTAGCGCCATCCGTCAGGACCGCCGTAGAAGAGCATCAAAGTCGGCAAGGTCCAGGCCGCAGCCGCCGAGCCAAAGTTGCCCCAGCCGCCGTAGATGCCTTCCGCCAGGCCCACCGTCTTAGCCGGAAACCACTCGCCGATCATGCGAATCCCGATCACGAAGCCGGCCCCGATGAAGCCCATCAGCAGTCGGGCCAGGGCCAGCATCTCGTAGCTGCTCGCCATGGAGAAAAAGAGGCAAAGCCCGCCCGCGGCCAGCAGCAAACCGCTGTAGACGTGGCGAGGGCCAAACTTGTCCACCAACATGCCCACCACGATACGAGAGGGAATCGTAAGGGCCACGTTCAGGATCAGGAGCGCCTTCCACTGCGCCGTCGTCATGTCGAAGGACGCCATGATGGCATCGCGCATCGGCGCATGGCTGAACCACATCACGAAGGTCAGGAAAAACGCGAACCACGTAATATGAAGCGTGAAGATCCGGGGGTCGGAAATCTTGAAGATGTTAATTTTGCTTTGTGACATTGCTTGAGGGAGTTCTACCGCGCTCCGCCAATCCGGAACTGCGTCAATTCGAACATTTAGCTATGCCCATGCCAAAGGCTCCCGGCGCTCAAATTAATCCACTTCGATTTTTTAAGCGAAAACTGTAATTTTGTTCATAACTGACTCCACCCTCAACGAGGGGAACGTTTCCACAAGAAACGCTTGCCCGGAAACGAAACGGAGCAAGCGACGAACGCTCGCTCCGCTGCCCTACCCGACCTTGGCCTTCTTGCGGGCGATCTTCTCCTTCTCGCAGTCGTCGAGGAACTGCAGCAAGCGGCGACGGTATTCATAAAACTGCGACGTCTCCATGATCTCCTCGCGATCGCGCGGGCGCTCGAACTCGATATCCATCACCTCTCCCACCTTGGCCCCAGGGCCGTTGGTCATCATGCAAATCCGGTCCGACATGTAGACCGCCTCGTCCGGATCGTGCGTGATCATCATGGTAGTGATCTTCTCGAAGTTCAGGATGTTCAGGATCACCTCCTGCAACTCCATGCGGGTAAGCGAATCGAGTCGCCCGAAAGGCTCGTCGAGCAAAAGCATCTTCGGACGCAAGGCGATCGCTCGAGCGATGCCCACGCGCTGCTGCATTCCGCCCGACATCTCCTTCGGATACTTGTGCATCGAGTCCTTCAGCCCGACCGCGCAGAGCGAATACTCCACCATCTGCTGGCGCTCCGCCTTCGACGCATCCGGAAAAACCTGCTTCACCCCCAGCATCACGTTGCCGTAGCAAGTCAGCCACGGCAGCAAGCAGGGAGCCTGGAAAACCACCGCCCGGTCCGGACCGGGGCCGGTCACTTCGCGACCCGCCACGATCACGCCGCCGGAACTGATCGGAATCAAGCCCGCGACCATGTTCAACACCGTCGACTTGCCGCAACCGGAGTGGCCGATCACGCTGACCAGCTCCCCCTGCTTCACCATCAAGTTGAAACCGTCCACCACCTTGATCGCTTCGCCAAAAGGGTTCGGATAGGCCTTCACGACCTCGAACAGCTCTACGTATCTATCTTCAATCATCGTTCTTGTCCTTCCTTTATTTGACCTTCACGGAGGTACGGCTGGGCGGGGTGAAATCGTGAGGGATGATATTCGGCATCTTGACCGAAGTATCGACCTTCAGGTCCTTGGACTCCTTGTTCATGCCAACCATGAAGCGGGTCACCGAATTCTTCAGCTTCATGAACTCCGGGTTCTTGTTCAAATTCGCTCGGTCGCGGGGCCGCTCCATCGTCACCGGAAACGGCTCTGCCAAGGTCGCCTCCGGCCCGATCGTCAAAGGCACGATCCGGTCCGCCATCAGCGTCGCCTCGTCCACGTCGTTGGTGATCATCACCACCGTGCGCTTGTCCTCTTCCCAAATGCGAATGATCTCGTCCTGCAAGACCGCTCGCGTCAAAGCGTCCAAAGCGCTCAAGGGCTCGTCCAGGAGCAAGACCTCCGGTTGCATGGCCAAGGTACGAGCCAGCGAAACGCGCTGCCGCATGCCGCCGGACAGCTCGTGCGGATTCTTCTCCAAGGCGGGCGTCAAGCTCACCATCTCCACGTAGCGCTCCACGTGCTCCTTGACCTGAGCCTTGTTGAACTTGGGAAACACCTGCCGCACCGCGAGCTCGATATTTCCGAAAACCGTCAGCCACGGCAGCAGGGAATAGTTCTGAAACATGATGCCCAAGCGCGGTCCTGGATTTTCAACTACGGAGCCATGCAGGCGAACCTGCCCCTTGTCGGGCTTCTGCAAGCCGGCGAGCAAGGACATCAGCGTGCTCTTTCCGCTCCCGGAAAATCCGATCACTGCCACGAACTCGTTCTCCTCAACCGACAGATTGATATCCTTCAGCACTTCGGTGCGATTTGACGGCGGACCGAAGCCGATCGATACATTGTTCAATTCCAAGTAAGCCATAACTAGCGTTCTCCGTATCCGTTCAATTTATACCGATGTGCCACCGCCGTCGAAGGAGACGAAGCGCTGCAGGATAATCATCATGCGATCCAGGAAGAATCCGATGATACCGACCACGAAACAAACCATGATGATGTTCGCGAAAGTGAGCGAAGAGCCGTTCTGGTACTCGTCCCAAACGAACTTGCCCAGTCCGTCCGACGAGGAAAGCGCCTCCGCCGCGATCAAAACCATCCAGCCTACCCCCAAGGAAATGCGCAAGCCTGCGAACACCAGCGGCAAGGCGGACGGGATGACGATCTTGAACAAGCGGCTCCAAAAACCGAGACGGAGCACACGAGCCACGTTCACGTGGTCCTGGTCGATCGACGCGACGCCGAGCGCCGTATTGACCAATGCCGGCCAAACCGCGCACATCGCTACCGTACAGGCCGAGAAGATCAGGGCTGGATTGATTTCGAGCGACGAAATTAGCGGCAGGTTATTCAGGAAGTTAAGCAAGGCATGGTTCTCCGGATCCGGAAAGAACGCCCCGACAACGATCTGGAAAATCAGCAGCCACACCACCGGAGACACCGGCTTGAACACCGAGATGATCGGCGTCATGCAGGCCATGAAGATCTTGTTCAGTCCGCACATGATCCCCACCGGTATCGCCACGAAGGCGGCCATGAAAAAGCCCACGAATACCGTGAAGATCGAACGCTTCGTCTGGTGGTAGATCGTAACGGCCGAGGCATACTCCTGCCCCTCCAGGCGAGCCACGCTCTCCTCAGCTCGCACAGCTCGCTTCGCGATCTTCAAGGCATCCTTCGCCGAGCCAGCCGTCGAGAGCTCAGCCATGTATTCATTTAGTTCGGACTGAGCTTCGTCCAGCTTCACGTACAAGTTACGGTCATCGAGAAACTCGAGGCGCGTCTTCATGAAAAATTGCTTGTCCGCCACGCTGTCGTACTGCTTACGGGCCTGATCGAGCGGCTTGTACTTCTGGGAACGGATTTCGTCGATGCGAGACTTGTAGGAATTGAGCTCGGAGCGCTCCCTATCTGTCGCGATTCCGTCGTTGCGGATGGCCGCGATCAAAGCCGAAGCCTCCAGCTTCCCTTCGGAAACTTCCTCCGAGATTCGGGCGATCTCAGCGTCGCGAGCCTTAGCGGCATCCCTGTATTCAGATTTTAGCGACTCGTACTTCGCCTCCAGCGGAGCGATCAGCTTCTCTTCGCGAGCCTTCTTCTCGGCCTCCTTCTCCGCGACCAGGGCCTTGGCAGCCTTGACCTCCTCGCTAAGGATCTCGTACTCGCGGGCCACTTGCTCGAGAGCCGCTTCGCGCTCCGCTCCCTTGAGCTGGAAATCGCTCCGCTTCACCTTCTCTCGCTCGGCTATGGTATCGTTGATCTGCACCGACTCCCAAACGATATCCGGGGTCGGCACCTCGCCCGACTTGGTCTTGTGGCGCGGGCCTATCCAAGACCAAAACCAGATGCAGCTGAGCACAAAAAAGGCAGGGATCACGAGGTACTTAACAATAGCGGCGAACTGCTTTTGCGGCTCTTCGCCAAAGATCAATCGAATGACCGGGTCGAACGCGGTGAAGCCGCTCACGTCGAGCGTCTTGAGAATGCGATACTTAATTTTATCCTTAGTAGATTCAGCCATCTTAGAGAGAGAGGTTTGAAGGTGGGACTTGCAGGTTCTAAAAGGAGGCGATCTCGCAGACAGGTACTCGCTAGATCGCCCCCTAGTTAACTCATACTACCTAAAACAAATTCTAGTCCTTGTTTCCTATCTTATGGGAATTGAGGTAACCGATCGGATCCTTCGGATCGTAGAGGACTCCATCGATGAATTCGTCGGTCGCCGGCTTGTAGCCATCCGTATCCCAGGGAATGTCTTCCTCCGAAATATAGCCTTCCTCGAGCAGGTGCTTGGCCGCTTCCAGATAAACCTCCGGCAGGTAAACTTCCTTGGCTACTTCGTCGTACCACTCGGCTGGCTTAGGCTCGGTGATCTGACCCCAACGACGCATCTGCGTCAGGAACCAGACGCCATCGCTGTACCAAGGGTAGGTGCTGTGGTACTTGAAGAAGACGTTGAAGTCCGGCATCTCGCGCTTGTCGGTCTTCTGGAAGTAGAAATAGCCGGTCATGGAATTCTTGATCACGTCGAAGTCCGCACCCACGTAGTTAGGCTGCGAAAGGATGCGTACCGCCTCTTCGCGGTTGACGAGAATCCCGTCCTCGTCCGTCTCGTCCAGCCACTTCCCTGCACGTATCAACGCTTTAACTACAGCGATATGGGTGTTCGGATTCTCCTTAGCCCACTTGGCGTTCACGCCGAAAACCTTCTCCGGATTGTTCTTCCAAATGTCGTAGTTCGTAGTAACAGGAACTCCGATGCCCTTGGCGACCGCTTGCTGGTTCCAAGGCTCGCCCACGCAGTAGCCGCTAATGTTTCCGCTTTCGAGCGTGGCTGGCATTTGAGGCGGAGGCGTTACGGAGAGCTCCACCTGAGCGTTGGTGAATCCCTTCTTGTCCTCCGACGTGTAGAAACCCGGATGTATGCCCGCCGCGGCTAGCCAGTAGCGAAGTTCGTAGTTGTGAGTGGATACAGGAAAAACCATACCCATCTGCAACTTTTCGCCTTCCTCGAGCATCTCCTCCACGATCGGGGCCAGAGCGTCCGCCTTGATCGGATGAGCAGGAGTGTCCGTATCGAGAGCCGGATCGTTCTCCTGCATCTGCTCCCAAATCGCGTTGGAAACCGTGATGCCATTGCCATTCAAATCAAGCGTATAGGCAGTCACGATGTGAGCCTTGGTACCGAAGCCAATAGTTGCCGCGATCGGCTGGCCCGAGAGCATATGGGCTCCGTCCAACTCGCCGTTGATCACATTGTCGAGAAGCTGCTTCCAGTTCGGCTGCGCGATAACTTCCACCTGAAGCCCCTCGTCTTCGAAGAAGCCCTTTTCCTTAGCGATTACGATCGGGGCGCAGTCCGTAAGCTTGATGAAACCGAATTTGAGCTCGTCCTTCTCGAGGTCGAGCTGCTCGCCGTGAAGCGAGGAAAGCGCCAGCGAGACGCTGGCAGTGGTGATCCATTTCTTTAGGTTGATCATTCTGGTTTTTATTCCGGTGATTGTGTATTTAGGCTAATAAAGAACGGCTCCCGTATCGACCCTCCCACTACATCCGCGAGGTAGGCGGTGAGCAAAATCAGTCAGAAACCTGATACCCAACAATAGCCTCCTGCGTGCCAAAATTCGTGAAACGCACAGCCGTTCTCACACGACAAGCCGATACCCGCCGTCCAGCCACTCCCGCTATCCACTGGAAAGGAACAACTTACAGATCCTTCCCCGACAAATTCAAATTATTAGGATTTTTTATCCTACCCCTCCTTAATGAAAATCATTCATCCAAGGAATTATTGGATTCCATAGGATCGAAGCAAGTTTGAGCGATTGCCTAAAAGCGCTCATGGCGGAATTTGAGCGCAAGGGTTTTCACCCCACCCCCATCGAAACCTCACAGCTGCGCCGCCACTGTGCGAAACGCGCCTCGGGACTGAGGAATTCTCCCCGCTGGTTCCTTATCGAAAACCGTGACTCGGGAAGCGTGATTCTCGGCCAAGACCTAGACACAAAAAAAGAGGACCTACCCGCGGCAGATCCTCGTCATCAGTCCATGGAGCCCCTGCTCTTCCCGCTTAGCAGGGCAAGCTCATGGCCGCGTCGTAGAGCTCCGGCCGCAACACGTTCCTCGCTTTTTCCAGTCGCGCCGACTCGGCCGCCTTGGCGCAGGAACGGCCCAATCGATCCAAGACCCAATCCGTATCCGAGTCCGTCGGGCGGGCCGAATCGCCATGGTGAAAACGCAAAAATCCGGGCCGGTGCTCCACCCGCCCTAAACCGTAGTTGAAAGCTGGCGACAAGCACTTGTCCAAAATTTCGGGAGGGCAGTTCACTCGCTTCCGGTCGCTGAGCAGCTCGATGATACGGCCCCGCTGGGTCGGATCCTCGCAAATGGCGCCGGCTTCCACGATGGCTGCGATCAAAGCGACGTTTTCCTCGAAATGGTCGCGGGCATAATCCTCCCGAGCCATCAAAACCTTTTCCGGATGGCCGGGGCTCAAGTCTTCGGAGTTGACCGGCGACCAGCCAATCTTCTCCCCGATCGCCCGACTCGCCCAGGGCTCGCCCACGCAAAACCCATCAATCGTACCGGCCGCCAAGTTGCGGCACATCTGGGCAGGCGGCAGCGTTACCAGCTCCACGTCGGCATCCGGATCGATGCCAGCCGAAGCCAACCACTCCCGCAAATGGAAGTTGTGCGGCGAGCAAGCGTACACCGTGGCGAACTTGTACTTGCGAAACGCCTTCCGATTATCCACGTCGACCTTCAAGGTCTCCTTGTTCTTCACCCCGCGATGGCGCAGCTCCTCGGACAGGACCACCGCATTGCCGCCGCGGCTGATCACCATGCCCGCAACGCAAGGCACCGCGGCCGAGCCCAAGCCCAATGTCGCTACGAAAGGAAGCGTCGACAAGGCATGGGCCGCCTCCAGCTCGCCAAAAAGAACCTTTTCGCGAATCGTCGCCCAACCGACCTCACGGCTCAAAACCACATCCAAGCCCTTGCCTTCGAACAACCCATAATGGTCGGCCACCAGCAGCGGAGCAGCGTCCACCAAGCCGATATAGCCCAGACGGATCGCCGATCTTCGCTTACCCACCAGTCTGGGCATAGCAATTGCTTCAGAATCCTTTTTCTCAAATTCGTCCATTGGGAACCCAGACAGCGACCTTCGCGCCAATTTCGTCTTATCGCTTGAAATCCAAATTATTTTTATATAACCCCTCCACTCAACAATTTCATTCATGCGAGAAGACATCATAGACAGCCGCCAACTCCTAGCCTTCAAGACCCTCGCCGAGACGGGGAGCTTCACTTTGGCAGCCAAACAGCTCAATCTTACGCAGTCCGCGGTAAGCCATTCCATCAAGGCGCTTGAAGATGATCTCGGCTGCCCGCTCATCAATCGACTGGGCCGGAAGATACACCTCACGGAGGCGGGCGACATCTTCCTGGCCGCCGCCGACCGCATCCACCAGCGCATGCAAAGCGTGCGCGGCGAGCTCGAAGCGCTCAGCCGCTGGGGCGCCGGACGCCTGCGCATCGGGGCCGGCACCACCGCCTGCCAATACATCCTGCCTACCGTCATCCGCGAATTCCGCCAGACCTTTCCCGACTGCCAGCTCTCCATCTCTCCCAACAACGCCAAGGAGCTCATGGACGAACTGCGCGGCAACGAGATCGACCTCGCTCTCACCCTCTCGCCCCAGACCAGCGACGACATCGATAGCCAATCCGTCTTCGAGGACAACCTCCAGTTCGCCGTCGCTCCCTCCCACCCCTGGGCCAGCCGCAAAGTCGCTCCTCCGAGCGAAATCGACGAGCAAACCTTCGTCACCTACAGCAAGGGCAGCATGACCTTCGAGTCCATCCGCCGCCACTTCCGGGCCGAAGGCCACTCCTTCAACAAGGTTATCGAGCTCGGCTCCATGGAAGCCATCAAGGAGCTGGTCAAAATCGGCATCGGCGTCGGCATCATCGCCCCTTGGGTCGCCCAAAAGGAGATAGCCGACGGCAGCATCCACCTGCTCGCCCCCAGCCGCAAGCAACTCAAGCGAACCTGGGGCGTTTGCTACCTCAAAGGCCGCCGCCTCTCCCTCATGGAAGAAACCTTCATCGGCCTCTGCGAAAGCGTCTGCGACTGCCTCGAGCAATAGGCCATCCCTCCAGGAGCGGCCTTTCGCGAGACGTCGCCCTAGCCCTGCGGGCCTCCGCCGATCGCGGGCGCGGCCTCTAATCGCCTAAGGCAAACGCGACGTAATAGTTCCCGCGCGGCGTGCCCATCTTGCCGCCGCCGCAAGCGACGACCACATGCTGGCGCCCCTCGATCTCGTAAACTGCGGGCGTCGCATAGGCGCCCACTGGCAGCTTGTGCTTCCAGAGCTCCTCGCCCGTAGCCGCGTCAAAGGCACGAAAATACCCGTCCTTGCTCGCTCCGATAAACAGCAAGCCGCCCGCCGTCACCACCGGTCCGCCGTAATTTTCCGTACCCGTCGGCTGGATACCGAGTTTCGTCAGCTCTTCGAATTCCCCCAAGGTCGTCTTCCACAGGTACTCCCCGGTATTCATGTCGATCGCGTTGAGCGTGCCCCAAGGCGGCTTCACCGCCGGATACCCCTTCGAGTCGAACCAACGTCGGTATCCGGTATGCGTCCACGGACGCGACTTTCCCTCGCCCTTCTTCGCAGCTCTGTCGGCATGGCGATCCCCTCCCTCGCGGCTCACCAGGAAATCGACCAAGGCATTGAGGTCCCGCTTCTCCAAAAAGCCAAACGGGGGCATCACTCCCTTGCCTTGGGTGATGCGTTCGAGAATCCCTTCTCGCGTCATGCGATCTTGGATACCGGTCAAAGCGGGAACGTTCTGGGCTAGGCTTCCCTCGCGCTCCGCCCCATGGCAGCCCACGCAGTTTTGCATAAAAAGCCGCTGCCCCTCGCTCTCCGCCGCAGTCGCGTCCACCATCGTCAAAACCCAGGGCATCTCGTTGCCATTGACGTAGAGAATGCCGTTCGGATCCACTGCCGCTCCGCCCCACTCCCCGCCGCCATCGAAACCTGGAAAGATGATGGTGCCCTCCTTGCTCGGCGGCATGAAGGGCAGGTGCGGACGCAAGGTCACGAAACGGTCCATCACCTCCCGATGCGCCTCCGGCGATATATCCGTAATCTGGTCCGCCGAAAATTGCTGCCGCGCGAAGGGAGCCGGCTTCGTGGGCAGCGGCTGGGTCGGCCAAGTCTGCTCGCCCCGCAAGTCCGACCACGGCACCGGAACCTCCTCGATGGGAAACAAAGGCTCGCCCGTCACTCGATTGAAGAGAAACACATGGCCCGACTTCGTGATCTGAGCCACCGCCGGAATGGACTTTCCCTCGCGATGCACCGTCAAGAGATTCGGAGGGGCCGGCAAGTCCCGATCCCACAGGTCGTGCCGCACGAACTGATAGTGCCAAATCCGCTCCCCTGTCGCCGCGTCCAAAGCAATCAAGCAGTTGGCAAACAAGTTCTCCCCCAACCGATCCCCGCCCCAAAAGTCGAAAGCCGCCGAACCGGTCGGGCAAAAGATAATCCCCCGCTCCACGTCTACGCTCATCCCCGCCCACACGTTGGCCCCGCCTACGCTCCGGTAAGCTTCCGGCGGCCAAGTGTCGTAGCCAAGCTCGCCCGGCTGGGGAATGGTATTGAAACGCCAGACCAATTCGCCCGTGCGCACGCTATAGGCCCGGATCGTTCCCGGAGCCGCCGGAGCCGGCCCCTCTCCCACCCGCATCGGCATCACGATCAAGTCGCCATACACCACCCCGGGCGTATTGGCCATCACCTGCAAGCCTTCCGTGTCCCGTCCCAAGTCCGCCTTCAAGTCAACCCGCCCCGCTTCCCCAAAGGATTCGATCCGCTGCCCCGTCCTCGGATCCACGGCGATCAAGAACCGGCTCACGCCAAAAAGGATTCGCGACGCGTCACCATTCTCCCAATACGCCAAGCCGCGATTCACACCACGCCCTTCCGAAACCTCCAAGCCATCGTAAGGATCCAACTTCCAGAGCAGCTCCCCCGTGCGGGCATCGAGAGCGATGAGGTCGATGTTCGCATCCGTGCCATAGAGCACCCCGTCTATGACCAGGGGATTGCATTGCATCTCCGAACGGCTTCCCTCCGGCCTGCCGTTTGGGTCGCCGTTCCAAATCCACGCGACTTCGAGGCGGGAAACGTTATCGGCGTTGATCTGCGAAAGCTCCGAAAACTGGCTCGAGGAGCGATCCCCGAGGTAAGCGCTCCAATCCCTGGAACTGGAAGCGAAACAAAACGCCGCGCCGAAGCACAGCGGGAGGAAAAGGGTAGATAAACGGGGCATGCCTGAATCTCCACAAAATCCCTCCGCCGATCAATCCTGTAGCGCCGGGGGTTAAAAACACCGGACTCAGCACTTCGCGGCATGCCCGCTCCCGATACAAACTCGACTCGAACTACCCCATCAGGTCTTCCATCCTGATCGGCAAGGTACGGATTCGCTTTCCTGTCGCGTGGTAAACGGCGTTACCAATAGCAGGCGCGACTCCTGTCAGCCCGACTTCCCCAATGCCCCGCGCCCCGAGCTTTCCAATATGAGGGTCTGGGACGTTCAATAGGCTTAAATCGATTTCCGGGCAATCCGTCATGACCGGTACCAGGTAGTCAGCAAGATTATCCGTCACCGGCCTGCCGGTGCGCTTGTCGTAGACCGACTCTTCCAACAATGCCATTCCCACTCCCATTACAATAGCGCCGTAAACCTGGTTGCTGGCTGTATCCAAATTTATGATGCGTCCGGAGTCGATCACGCTCGTAACTCGACTCACACGAAGACGCCCGAGGCCCGCATCCCAACGCACCTCCGCGCAGTGCGCGCCAAAACTGCGAAACGAATAGCGCTCCTGCTCTTCGCCCGGCGAGGCTTCGCCTTTTCCGGATACGAAGGAAAGCCGTTTGCTCTCCAAGACCTCCCCAATGCTCCGGGACGCTCCACCAGAACGCGAGCAGAGCTTGCCTCCCACCATCCTCAGCGACTTCTTATCGCTGCCCGCAAACGGCCCATCCTCGGCGACCGCCAAGTCGAGCAAAGCGTCGATTGCCTTCTCCGTCGCCTCCGCGATGGCCGGAACAACCGTGGCCGTCACCATAGACCCACCGGAAATGGGACCGGTGGGCAAACGCGAATTTCCAATGCGCACTTCAATCGAATCAAAGGGCAGCCCCGTCAACTCCTTCACCATCTGAGCGAAAACCGTATAGGTTCCGGTTCCGATATCCTGGGTCGCGCACGAGATCCGAGCCTTTCCGCTCTGCAGCAAATCCACGGTCACGGTCGCGCTCGAACGCATCGCCGCCCACGACGTGGAGGCGATCCCCCACCCGATGACCTCGCTCCCCTCGCGCATCGATCCCACCTCAGGGTTTCGCTGACTCCAACCAAATCGTGCCGCCGCCTCCCTCAAGCAGCGTTCATGCAAGTTGATCGACCAAGGAAGGTCTTTCGCCTCGTCTCGCTGAGCCACGTTTCGCAAGCGGAGCTCCAGCGGATCGATCTTCAACTCGACTGCCAGCTCGTCCAAGGCGCTCTCCAACGCCCACAAGCCAGGCGTCTCCCCCGGACCTCTCATCGGAGTAGGCGTCCCTACGTGCGACCTGACGACACCCTGCGAAATCGAAACGTTCGGACACTGGTACAAGGAAGCGCTCACATCGGGACACGACTCCTCGTACTGGTCCACTTGGGATGTCTGATTCACCGCCTCGTGACGCAGTGAAACCAAATGCCCGTCCTCATCCGCTGCGAGGCGCAAACGCTGGCGGGTACGCGGACGGTGTCCGGCAGAAGTAAACTGACCGCGACGATCCAACGAAAATTGTACCGGCCTTCCCACTACACGGGAAGCTTCGGCTGCAAGAATGGATGGAGACCACAAAAACAGCTTGCCGCCAAAACCGCCGCCCACGAATCGAGAGCGCACCTCGACGTCGCTTTCAGGCAAGCCAAACGTATTCGCCAAAGCCTTACTTTGTCCGACCACCCATTGCGTACTGTCCTCCACCACTAGACGCTCCTCCTCCCACCACGCAACCGCCCCATGCAATTCCATCGCGCAGTGGATCCCTACCGGAGTCTCGTAGGTCGCGTCGATACGAGCGTGCCCTCGGTCAAAGGCCTCCGCCGCCTGCCCTCGACTCGAAGCATCCGTCTGCTCGATCTTGCCTTCCCGAAGATCGCGCTCGAAGTCCAAGCTCACCTGCTCATCCTCCTTATACTTCAGCTCCAGGAGCTGCGCTCCGTGCCGAGCGACCTCGAAACTCTCCGCGACGACTAAGGCCAGAATCTGTCCCGCATAATAAATGCGATTGTCTTCGAAAGGAGGCCTGCGCTCCCCTACGTTAAGCGATTCAGGGCAGCGAAATAACTTCGGCGCGTCCAAGGCATGCAACACCGTCAGCACTCCCGGGAGGGCTAGCGTAGCCGTTGCGTCTACCGCAAGCAGCTCTCCGGAAGCAATTTCGCTGTGGGCCGCGCACGCGTACGCCTGACCCTCCCTTTGGTGATCGGTCGCATAGAGTGCCGCCCCCGTTACCTTCAAATGCCCATCTTTTCGATTCAAAGGCCTGCCTATGATATTCGTATCCATTCGCTTCAACGCCCAGAGTTCATACTTGCGCCTCGACCCTCTCTCGCGCGATCGCCAGAGCCCTCACGATTAATCCGCGAGCGAGCGGCACCTTGTACGCATTATCCGGTTGGGTGATCGCTCCTTCCATGGCCAGCGCTGCCGCTTCCTCGTAGAGTTCCGAACTGGGCTCGTTTCCCTCCAGGCAATTTTCAGCCTCGAACGCTCGCCACGGCTTGGTCGCGACTCCGCCCAGAGCGATTCTGGCAGCAGCGATTCGCCCTTCTACCAGGGCAAAAGAGACTGCGGCAGATGCCAGAGCGAACTCGTAGCTCGCCCTGTCCCTGCTTTTCAAATACACGCTAGAGGCCCCTTCCACGTTGGGCGGAAGCACGACCCCAGTGATGAGCTCGCCCGGATCAATCGCATGCTCGCGATCCGGCCTGTCTCCCGGCAACAAATGGAAATCCGAAAAGGGTATATCGCGAGTTCCCGCCAGCCCTTCCACACGAACCTTAGCCTCGAAGGCCGCCAACGCCACACACATGTCAGACGGATGCGTCGCGATACAGTGCTCGCTCGTTCCTAATACGGCATGCGATCTCGCATAGCCTCCCAAAGCCGCGCATCCACTCCCCGGCGACCTCTTATTGCAAGGCGAGTAGTTGTCGCGAAAATAGGGACACCGAGCCCGCTGCATGACGTTGCCCGCCACCGTGGCCATGTTTCTCAGTTGCGGAGAAGCGCCCGAAAGCAGCGCTTCGGACAAGGCTTGGTAGTCTCTCCTTACTTTCTGGTGCCAAGCAAGGTCGCTATTGCGGACATTGGCGCCGATAAGGATCCCGCCATCCTCCAGTAGATCCACGGTATCCATATCGACATTACGGACATCGACTACCTTAGCCGGACGCATGACGTTCAGCTTGAGCAAATCGATCAAGGTCGTTCCTCCAGCTAAAAAGCAGCTTTCCTCGCTTTCCGTCGACATGGAGCAGGCCTCCTCGACGGTGCTCGCTCTCTCGTAATGAAACGGTTTCATAGATCCTCGTCGCGCGACGCCTCCCTCCGGTTTCCAGCCCGCTTCACGTCCGAAACAGCAGCAAGAATATTCCTGTACGCCCCGCAACGGCAGAGATTGCCGCTCATGGATTCCGCCAAGCTTTGCGGGTCCGCCGACCACGGCTCGTTCAACATTCCGACCGCCGAAACGATCTGACCGCAGGTGCAGTATCCGCACTGGAACGCGTCGTGGTCGAGGAACGCTTGCTGCATGGCGTGCAGCTCGCCGTTTTCGGAAGCGATGCCCTCGATCGTTCGCAGATCGCACCCCTCCGCCATCACAGAGAGCATAAGGCAAGCGTTCACGCGTCGTCCGTCCAGAAGGATCGTACAAGCGCCGCACTGTCCATGGTCGCAGCCTTTCTTAACTCCCGTGCACGCGAAGCGCTCGCGCAGGGTATCCAACAACACCTCACGAGGTTCCACAGCCACCACTTGCCTACGCCCATTCACCCTGAGCTCGATGGAGGTCTGCGCTACCTCCTCAGAGCTAGGACTTCTCGCGAGAGCCCCTTCGTCTCGATTTATCAATTTCATTATAGTCTGGATGTCTTGCTTGGGTGCCCGCCGCGACACGATATATACGCCACCGAGACGAACTCCGAGAGCTCCGCTATAGAGAGTCTCTAGAGAGCTGATAGCAATGTGACCGTGCCTCTTGCAGATTCTAGGCCAGCTTACTTTCGAACCGCATTGCTCTATAATGGGGGCGATCACATTCGAGCCGCGTAGCGATAAAAAACAGCTTTCGAGCCATTCCAGCCCTGGCTACGGACCCCGAAGGTTGATGGCATCGCGCATTCGCGTCCGGTGCAGCCTGCAACGCACGCCCGGATTTCGCTATCCTTATACCCAACTTCCGTGAGTTGGCCCTTCCTATGCATTACAACTGGGCCGCAGAGCGAAACCCACGCGCCGCGCCGGACGCCCCTTTGAGCGTTATACAAAAATTAGAGGAGACCAAATCCATGCCTACCAAAGACCACGGCCCCAGCATCAAGGACGACGAACAATACGAAGCGCTGCGCAGGAAAGGAATGAGCAAGGAAAAGGCTGCTCGCATCGCGAACTCGGACCGGAGCAAAACCGCGAAGAAAGGCGGCGAATCGCCCAAGTACGAAGAGTGGACGAAAAAGGACCTTTACCAAAAAGCGGCGGAAGT
Organism: Pelagicoccus sp. SDUM812005; assembly: GCF_031127875.1. GTDB lineage: Bacteria > Verrucomicrobiota > Verrucomicrobiia > Opitutales > Opitutaceae > Pelagicoccus. The sequence goes on from NZ_JARXIA010000023.1 coordinate 34,273, forward strand.
CGACATCGAGGGCCGCTCCTCCATGTCCAAAGAAGAACTTATAGACGCCCTGCGAAACCATTGATCACGCCATGGCCCGAGCTATTTGGAAAGGCAGCATCTCCTTCGGACTGGTCAACATTCCGGTTGCGCTATTTTCGGCCGAACAGCGCTCCGACATACAGTTCCGCATGATCGACAGCCGCAACAACGCACGGGTGCGCTACGAACGCATAAACGAATCCTCAGGGGAGGAGGTACCCTGGAACTCCGTCGTCAAGGGCTACGAATACGAGGATGACAAATATGTACTTCTTTCCGACGAGGAAATGGCCAAGGTAAGCCCGGAGGCTACCAAAACCATAGATATCGAAGACTTTATAAGTCTCGAGGAGATCGACCCGCTTTACTTCGACAAGCCCTACTACTTGGAACCTGCAAAGCACGGGGAAAAAAGCTACCTCCTGTTGGCACGATCCCTGGAGGCCTCCGGCAAAGCGGGAATCGCCCGCGTGGTGATTCGTTCTCGCCAACACCTTTGCGCCATCCTCTCACGCAACGGTCACCTTGTGATCGAACTGCTGCGCTTTCCCCAAGAACTACGAGACCTCAACGATTATCAGATCCCCGACGACAGCCTCAAACGCAACAAGCTCACCAAGCGCGAAGTCGACTTGGCTATCCAGCTCATCGAATCGATGACCCTAGAGTGGGATCCGGGAAGGTACCGCGACGAGTACAGCGATAAGCTTCTCGATTGGATCAATGAAAAAATTTCCGAGGGACACCTCAGCACCGCCCCCGATCTAGTGGACGAAGACGATGACAACGATTCCGCCGAGGTGGTCGATCTTATGGACTACTTGAAACGCAGCGTCGCATCCCGCGAAAACGAGGGCACCGACGGAAAGAAGAAAGCAAAGAAGACCACCAAAAAAGCCACGAAGAAAACCGCCAAGAAGACCACCCGAAAAACCGCTAAGAAACGACCTTCCGCTTCCCGAAAAAAGGCAAGCTAGCTACTTACTCGTCGCCAGTTTACAACTACATCTCAGACGATGAGCTTAGCCGAATATTCCCGCAAACGAGACTTCGAGAAAACCCCTGAGCCCCCAGACGAAAAGGCAGCCGCCCGCGAAGCTAGCGCGAACGCAGCTGAGTTCGTCATCCAAAAGCACGCAGCGCGTCGCCTCCACTACGACTTTCGCTTGGAGCACGCCGGAGCGCTGCTTAGCTGGGCAGTTCCCAAGGGGCCCAGCATCGATCCCAGGGATAAACGACTGGCCGTGCGGGTAGAGAACCACCCGCTCACCTACGCCACTTTCGAAGGTAACATTCCCGCGGGGCAATACGGTGGAGGGACCGTGCTCGTCTGGGACAAGGGGTACTGGGTTCCACAAGGCGAAGTTGAGGAGGGCCTGCGAAAAGGCAAACTCACCTTCGAGCTTCACGGCGAGAAGCTGAAGGGACGCTGGCACCTGAATCGGATGGGCGGAGAACGGAGCAAGGAAAATTGGCTTCTCGTCAAAGCGAAAGACTCCGCCGCAGGAAAACACAACGAGCGATTCGTGGAAGACCAGTCGAAGAGCGTCCTCACCGGTCGCGAACTCAGCGAGATCGCAAACGAAACGGCCGCAGACCGGAAGCAGTTCGCGGCCAAGCCCAAATCCGATTCGTATGCATCCTTCTTCTCTCGAGCGATCGAGCCGCAAATCGCCTCCTTAGCCAAATCGCCACCGGAAGGCGCGGAATGGATCCACGAAATAAAGTACGACGGATACCGTATCCTCGCCTACGCTCTGGATAAGCGGGTAAGCCTTAAATCGAGATCCGGGAAAAATTGGACGGATAAGTTCCTCCCCATCGCAGACGCCCTCAAATCGCTCTCGCTGCAGGCATGCGTTCTCGACGGCGAGCTCATAGCTATCGGCGAAGACGGAGTATCCAGTTTTTCGTTACTTCAATCTTTCATTCACCAACGCGACCGGTCCGATTACCAACTACGGTATATGGTCTTCGACCTCCTTTTTCACAACGGTAAGGATCTCCGAGACCTACCCCTCACCGAAAGAAGAAGCCAACTCCGAAAGCTCCTATCGAACTCGCCTCCTGGCAGCCCCATACGGTACAGCGACAATATCCAAGGAAACGGAGCTGCCGTTTTCAAACAAGCATGCCAGATGGGGTTGGAAGGGATCATGAGCAAACGCAGTTCCAGCCCCTATCTACCGGGACGCTCAAGATCGTGGCTGAAAATTAAATGCCACTGCCGTCAAGAATTCCTCGTCGTCGGATACACCCGGGCCGCCGGCAGCGACCGAGGCTTCGGCGCCCTTCATCTCGCAAGCTACGCGGAAGACGGCCAAACCCTTCTCTACGTGGGCAAAGTAGGCACAGGGTTCGACGAAGGGACCCAGGACCTCCTGCGCAAGCGATTGGACTTGCTAGCGACAAAAAATTCTCCGCTCAACCCGCCGCCACGGGGGAGCAGAAATACTATCTGGGCCAAACCGAAAATCGTCGTCGAAATCAAATACGCGGAACGCACCCCCGCGGGCCTCCTCCGCCAAGCCAGCTTCGTAGGCATCCGCGAAGACAAAGCCCCCAAGACCATACGCGACGAAGCAGCTGCGACACCTGAGTCTTCCCCTCGTCTCCCCAAAGCAGAGGCAAAGGCGGCAGCCAAACCATTGCCTACAATGACTCAATCCCCAGCGAAAGGCGATTCGAATACCGAAGTCGCCGGCATAACGATAACCCACCCAAGTCGAATTCTGTATCCAAGCATTGGAGCCACAAAAATGCAGGTTGCCCGCTACTACGAAGCCGTAGCGAACTGGATGCTGCCCTATGTTAAAAATCGACCGCTTTCTCTGCTGCGGCACCCGCGCGGAAGGCAGGAGAAAGGATTCTTCCAAAAGCACATAGATTCCTCCTTCCCCACAGCAATCCGACAAGTCACTATCGAAGCGTCGAAGGGTTCCTCCACTTACGGCTACATCACGAACGAGGAAGGTCTCATTGCCCTCCTACAAATGGGCTCGCTTGAAATCCATACTTGGGGAAGCACGGTCGACGCCGTAGAAAAGCCAAACATCCTCGTATTCGACCTCGATCCAGCTGAGAACCTTCCAAGCGAAACCACCACCGGAGCAGCCCTTCTCCTCCGCGATATCTTGGCGGATCGGGCCGGCCTGAAAAGCTTCCTTAAAACGACCGGTGGAAAAGGTCTCCACGTCGTACTACCCTTTCGTCGAGGGCCGACATGGAAAGAGGTAAAGCAGTTCAGTAAATCCGTATCCATTTTTTTGCGCCAGCAGAATCCTAACGCCTTCACTCTGAGATCCAGCATCAAGGAACGACGCGGAAAAATTTACATCGACTACCAGCGAAATAGTCGTGGAGCTACCGCCATCGTCCCTTACTCGACAAGAGCTCGCGAAAACGCCACGGTCGCAATGCCGCTCTCCTGGGAGGAAGCAACCGAAAGTCTTCAATCGAACCGATATACCATCGAAAACGCCTGGGATCGCCTTTCCTCCCTCGAGGTTGATCCTTGGAGCGATTTCAAGAGCACGCGGCAATCCCTCAGCAAATCCGTTTTAGCCGCCTTCACTGCGGACCCAGCTCAGGCAGACAGATAGTCCTACTGAAGCTCCGGGGCGATCCCTGGTATGTTGAGGCCCGAGCGAAGCATCCGCTCCCAACTGAAAAAAAAACGCGATCCCCTAGCGACAGCATCCCTGCCACCCTAGCCCACCAGAAACTGGATCTCCGTCAGGTACTTCTTCGGATTGCCCCGCAGAATCATGCCCGGGCCCTTATGGTAGACCTCCCGAGAGGGGCAAAGCACCTTCAGCTCACGACGCTTCACCTCCGCAAACAACTTCGCGTAGCTCTCATGCAAGCACTCGTAGGGGCCCCGGTGCAACAAGGTCAAGGCCTTGCCGCCGGACAGCTCCCGACAATGCAGCTGCTCATGCTCCACGACCTTCTTGACCTCAAAGCAGGGCTCGAAGTTCGCGTCATCCTCCCTGTATTCGCCGTCGTAATACAAGCACATCGGCTTGCCTGTCATATACCGTCCCGCTCGCCGAGCGAGAGTCCGAAAGCCCTCTCCTGCATCCGCATAGCGACCGCACATGCGACGCCCCGCTACCAACAGGTCCGGCAAGGACTTCTCGATAACCGCTTCCCCCGCGTCCGCGAGACCCGATTCCGCGAACTGGCCGCTCACCACCCATTCGATATCGGCAATCGAATCCTGGAAACGCTTCACCCGCTTCTCCAGCTCCCGACGCTTTTCCTGCAAGCGCTCCACCAAGTCACCGTCCTCCTCGCAGCTATCCAGGATCTCCTTCACCTCCGCCAAGGTGAAGCCCAGCTCCTTAAGACTCGCAACCACCCGAGCCTCGCCCACCTGCTCTTGCGAATAATATCGGTATCCAGATTCCGGATCCACGAAGTCCGGCACCAAAACGCCTTTCTCGTGATACAAGCGCAAGGCCTTCACCGAAGCCCGCGCGATCTGGGAAAACTCGCCGATCGAATACTTCATCGCACGCTCTAGCGCATTGCCTGCCGCAACACGGTCCTCAGCTTTTCAGGCGCCGTGCGACGCGGATCGCTGAGATAAATCTCGTGGTGCTTCAAGGCGAGCCGCTTGCCCAGCTGCTCGATCCTTTCGTGAACGCGGGCAATCTTGGGTCCCTCCTCGTCGAACGGCCCCACGTGCAAGATCTGAGCAGACTCCCCCTCCTCGAAACGCTCCCAGCGCACGCTCTCCAAGAGCGGCGGATTCTTCTTTTTGCGCACGGTTACCACCGCTTCCTCGAACATTGCCTGCGAAACGAACTCCGGCTGCATAATCATGAGCGTCCACTTCCACTCGTCCCGCCTCCCTTCGACGAAGGCTCCCATATCGTCCGCCCACCAAAGCCCCTCCAGCGGCGGGACCACATAGTCCTGCCCGACGGGACCGAGCTTCGCCATGAACTTCAAGGTGTAGGCCAGCGGGTAGAGCGCTTCGATGGACTCCATAAACGCCTTGGACGTTCCCGGATCCCCCGCCCCATCGATCATCAAGAAATTCATTGCCGGCACATCGACCACCGAAACCTCCTTCGCGGAGGGAGCATACAAATCCTTACGTTCCTTCTTAAAATCGATCTTATCCATGGGGTAGCATCATCATCCCTCCCCTAGGGGCAGAGTCAGCAAAGAAATGCAAGGAACGTCCCACGCGTCTCCCGCCCGCACTCGCAACTCGGCATCCTGTATTTACAGGATGGGCGGGAATGCGGCTTGATGGCAAACTGTACCCGCCCCCGATCCCCCCACGTCTACCCCCAAAGCAAAAGCGAGAACGAGATCGGATCTCCCCCCCCCGATCCGCACCGGAGGCTCAATGGTCGCCTATCACGCCATCCCCTAAATCGCTCCGCTTCGACTTACTCGCAGCGCCTTTCAAAAGGGAAGTCCCCTTCGAACCAAGAACCCCACCAATACTGATATATGAAAATAAGAATACCGCTCCTGGTCTCCCTACTGGCGACCTCGCTATGGTGCGCCCAAGCTCCTACCCAAGCGCGAGCATCGTCTCAGCTTAACTATACCTATATATACTTCGAAAACGGATACCCAACCCCACTCTCGACGCGACGCCCCCAATCGCAGGCCAACGTCGCCGCTCGCAACAATCCTGACCTCGTCATCCAAACCGGTTACTACAACCTCAAGTTGGAATGCGACACCATGCAGCTTGCCGGATACAACGCAGCCAACGGATCCGACTACCTTTCGGCCCTCACCGAAGATGTCACCACCTTCACTCCAGCCACGCTTAACCTCTTCGTTTACGTTAACGGAACGAGATACCAATGCACATCGGGTATCGTTCAGAATAGCGCAGACCAGCTCGTTCGCCTCATCGAAAGCGGACAATACGTGCAACGATTCGACCACCTTGGCTTGGTCTTCACCGATAGCCAAGGAAACCAGCTAGGAGTCACCGGCCGCCTAGAAGTCACAGCATGGGCCGACCACGTGACCTTTCTGCTGGACTTCGTCGACGTACCAAACGTGGAACGTACCACCATACAACTCATAACTCCCTCGGGGACCCAACTCCTTTCCGACACCCTCGCGGACCACACCAGCTTAACGCTCGAGCCCCACACCGACACCAAGCTCGAAGATCGAGCTGCTGCAAACTACATAACAGCTGCAAGCGCCCTGCCCAGTGGCACCCCCCTCGCAACCAGCTTCGACTCGGAAGAAGATGCCTTCAAAATCGACATTCCAAATAATCCCATTTCCTACCCCGCCGACAAGGATCGAGTCGACGAGATCCAAGTCACCGTAACGAACCCGACCAGCAACGCTATCGACCTTCCACTCATCTTCGACCAAGGCAGAGGGACCGCTATTACGGGTACCATGATGATGCTGGCCAACCAAGACGGAAGCCCCCTTGGCATCCCCGTACAAATCTCTAAAAATTGGCATACCTCCCACACAACCTTGCACATGGGGTCATGGCTACGCGGATACACCATGATCCCCCTCGAAGCAGGCGAGACGAGAACCTTCAAACTGCGCGTCGTCTATGGATTCTACGCCGGAGGTGACATCGCCGCCGCTACCCATAGCTTCCTTTCCGTCATCGGATGGTCCACCAACTCTAGCTGGAAATGGGACGAATCCGCCCTCGGAGCATGGGGCGAAGCGTTCACCTACGATCCCACCCAACATGCAGCAGGAGCCTTCATGGCAGACGTTCGTCCCAACTTCACCACCAGCAGAAACAACGGAGAATACGGTTGGACCGAGAACACCGGCGGCGGAGACTTCCTCGTATACTACGACAACGCCAATACCTTCCGCTGGGCAAAAAAACTAAAAACATGCTACCTCTGGGCAGGTCCGCTCCTTACGAACGTCCTGTATTCAGGAACCACCGACGACGATAAGATCAAGTTCACCTACCAAGCTCGGTCCGTCGGAACCACGGACTACCACCGCCGTTTTCATAAATACAAATACGAGTTCCTCCAGGACGTCATCAACCCGACTCGCCTTACCTACTTCTCGATGGCGACAGACTACTATATCGGACCCGAATTCACGACTTACTACCGAGGAAACAACAGCGGCCTCCTCTCCAGCTACACCGCCGACCCCGGTGGCAACGAATACGTCGATACTCCCCTGCTCTTCGACAGCCGCTGGCTCTCGATCGACGATACCACGACATTCGGCGGAGACACATGCTACGCCAACCGCGGCATCCTTTCCCTCTCCTCCAAACTCAACGGAGCTAGCCTGCAATCCCATATGCATCGCTACGGTCGCACCTGGGGCGACGATCGAATGCAATTCGAGTTGAGCGCCAACTCCGTTAGCCGCTCCTACTCCGCAGGGGACGTCGTCGAGGGCGAAATCGAATTCATCATGCCAGCGAAAACCGCAGCAGACTACTGGGGTGACGATGCAGAATTCCAATCGCGCCTCGCGTCCTACTCGAACAATTGGAGCGCCGTGCACGATGAATTTAGATACAACCGAAACCTTAGCGTCACCGCAAACCAAGGCACGCTCCTAAGCAGCTACCCAATCGAAATCGCTTCCACCTCCAATACCGTCCTAGCCGACTTTACCATAAACGCAGGTGGCATCGGCCACGTGCCGATGGTACTGAAAAACGTGGACTCCAACATATCCAATATTCAAGTACAACGCTACCTTAATGGAGCATGGACCTGGTACGACGAAGGTTCGATTACAGAACACGACTACTACCAGGGCTACTTGAACGCCAACGGAAACATGGATTACGCCTTCAGCCTGAAGCGCCCGAACTCGGACCTAAGCAGCTCCTGGCGTATCCGAATTCTCGGACAAGGCGGCCCCACCACTGGCGGCCTGACATCCCAGGACATCGGAGCCGTCGGAGCCAGCGGAAGCACCTCCCTGTCCAACGGCACCTACACCGTAGCGGGATCCGGAGCCGACATCTGGAACACCGCGGACGAATTTCGATTCGTGCACGACAGCTTGGAGGGCGACGGCGAAATCATCGCTCGCGTCCTTAGCGTCGAAAACACCAACGCCTGGGCGAAAGCTGGCATCATGATCCGCGAAAGCCTCGACGCCAATTCCAAGTTCGTCTCCGTCGTCCAGAGGCCCGACAATCAAGTTTGCCTGCAATGGAGATCCGCCACCGGCGGCAACGCCGCATGGAACGCCTCCCTCCTTGGCGGTACCGCTTCCGCCAAATACCTGCGCTTGGTCCGCTCCGGAAACAGCTTTGCCGGGTACTATTCCACCAACAGCGCAACCGGCCCCTGGACCCAGATCGGAAGCGCCCAAAACATCTCAATGAACTCCTCGGCCTACGCGGGGCTGGCTGTAACATCCCACAACGACGGCACGCTTTGCAGCGCCGTCTTCGACACCCTGTCGATCTCCAGCGGCAGCTCCGTACCGACCAGCACCGCCCAAGCCGAAAGCTACACTTCGACTTCAGGCTGCTCGACCCAGAGCGCCCACGCTGGATACACCGGTTCCGGATACGTCGACATGGGCGGCAACGGATCCTACTTCGAGTGGAACAACATCGACGGAGGAAACGGCGGGAACGCCACGCTCACCTTCACCTACGCCACCAGCAAGGCCCGTTCCTGCCTAATCAGCGTAAACGGAACCCCCGCCGGCTCCGTGGCATTCGCAGCCACCGGCGCCTGGACTGCATGGCAGAGCGACTCGATCACCGTAAATCTATCCAGCGGAAATAATACCGTCCGCGTAACCGCCGACACCGCGGCCGGCGGACCCAACATAGATAAACTGGAAGTATCAGGAAACTGATAACAACTAAGCTCACCAAACAAGGGCCAAGCGACATCTCTCGGGATGTCGCTTTTTTGCGCCGGCAAGGTAAGGCTTCCAAAACGCACACCGGCACCCAACCTCCCAAGTTGGCTCTCGCTCCGCCCTCCTCCTTCTCGTGATTCCGTCCCTTCCCCAGAGGCCCTTATCCAGCAAAAAAAGAGCCGACTCCCTCACGGAGCCGGCTCTCGGCAACGTTCCGCTACGGAACCGAAGCTATTCTTCAGTAAATCCAACAACGTCTTCCAAAACGATCCGCTCACGAGCATCCGGTTCCCGAAGCTCCAACGCTACATTTCTGAACGTAACATCCTTTGCATGCCGTACATACGCGCCCCAGGCCGGAAGCACGCCGAAAAAGAACTGTTCGGGATAGCGTGCGATGTCTTCGGGAACGACTTGAGCCGCATCTTCTTCGGTCCCTCCTCCCGGAAACGAAATCCTAATGTTTTCCAAAAGAACGTCCTCTACCAGATGACCGGGAATTCCAGATATCATGATCGGGCCCGATTTCGTCTTCGCCATCTTCTCCCACTCCTCGTCCGAACGCTTCATCAGGTCCTTCTTCATATGCGTAGCGCGATAAGCATTCTCGCGCGTCTCCACCGTTACGACCGCATTCACATCGCGAATACGCACATTGCGAAGAGTCCCAACCGGCACGCCTTCCGGCTCCACGTCCGCATTGTACTTCTGCCCCTTGAAGTTCTCATAGGAACGTCCGCGATTGCCCAAACGAATGAAGATCGGATTCCCAACGTCCTCCATGACAATTCGAGAAATATCCACGTTCTCCAAACGCCCTCCGTCAACCAGCTGCAACTTGATCGCTCCCATTGGACTATCGTAAAAATAGCAGTTCGTTACCTTGATATCTATAAATCCGCCACGAGAGGAAGTCCCCAGCTTCAAAGGGGCCGTATTGCTGGCTACCTTGCAGTTGCGAATCACGAAATTGCGGCACGGGTTCTTGGAACTCTTCAAGCAAATCCCGTCGTCGCCCGCATCGATATCGCAGTTTTCGATCAACACATTCTCGCAACCATCCAAGTCTAGACCATCGTTATTGTATCCATTATTCCGAAACCGAACCGTGACGCCATCGATATGGATGTCCTTGCTATCGACGAAATGCAATCCCCAGGAAGCGGGCCTTCTATAAGTCACGCCCGACAAGGTTACGCGCTCGCAATTGATGATATTTAGCAGATGAGGCCGCGGGGACCCCTGCTTTCTCGGAAATGCCTCCGGCGTGCCACGCCCGTCGATTTCGCCCAAGCCCTCGATCCTGATATCGGTAGCGTCTACCGCGTAAATGAGGCAATGTCCGCTGCCCTCCCGCTTCTTTCCCATATCGTTTACGTAATCGGCGATATCCTGGCTTCCCAGCAAGGTCGCTCCGTAATCGAGCGACAAGGTCACATGGCTCTTAAGCTTGATAGAGCCGATCTGATAATCCCCTGCTGGCACCCAAACCGTACCGCCCCCTTTCTCAGCGCAGGCATCGATCGTTTCCTGCAGGGCAAGCGTATCCATCGCAACACCATCCCCAACCGCTCCGTAATCCCTCACATTCAAGACCACTTCGCCGGAGGCGACCGCGGGCAAGCTTCCCAGAACGGAAAGCAATACTAGTATTTTTATAAAACAGTTCTTCATATTGATAATTATTCTTTAGATTTACACAAACATTGCTTCATCCCTAATCCTGCAGCGCTATTTTCAGCTTCATGAAGAAGGCATCATCGTCCGGCGTCGTCGCGCGGACGCGCTCATAGTCTGCGTCAACGGTTTCCCTAGCGATTTCCGTTACCGCACCCTCCTTCCAGTTTAGGAAATCAACAGGCCGCGTATCCATAATCGAGTACACGATCCCTCTATCCTCAGCGTCCCGACGCCGTTGGTAAACGAATTCCAGGCCTTCCTCCTTTCTCTGCAAAAGCGGAAACATCCCGCGATCTTCCCCTGAGAGCGGATTCCCGCCCAAGGCATACTCCACGAGATTCACCACCCCGTCCCGATCCGGGTCTGCCGATAGCTCCAAATCGCTTCCGGAAAGGCCCTTTGCTTGAGCCCAAACCTGGAACTGCTCCCCCGCGCTCAAACGGTTCGCAGCAAGAGAGATGCGGTCGACATTCGGGCCGCCCGCATCCGTATTCACCGTAATACGGATCGTGTTCTCGCCAGCCAACAATGCTACCACGATCGTCTTCTCCTGCCAATTGTCCCAAGTGCCCGTCGAGCTAAAGACATGGGATCCGATCGCGATACCGTTAACCGTTATCGTACAGGATCGATCCGTTGCGGAGGCATATCGAAAGGTCAACTTCACCTCTCCACCAGCGCCGCCACCGACTCCTTCCCATTGCAGCCACGTGCCTGCGCCACCCATATCCATATAGCCAGCGCCCGAGTAACCAGGACTGTCAGTCCTCAGGAGACAGCCGGAAGTGGAGGTATAGTCCTCCCCTTCTATCTCCGATTCGAGAGCCCCTTCTCCTCCTCCGTCATACACTGCATTGCCCAAAATACGGATTCGCCAACTTTCGCTCAAATCCTCGCTGGGACGCTTGAAACTAAACGCGCAATCGAGAGAGCCCTCCGCGTTATAGAATCCCTGAAAATAGTTTCGTTTATTAAATGAACCATCCTCGTACCAAACCCATTCGCCATCCAAATAGCGCTGCACTCCGATAACCGCTTCCTTCGAAACGTTTCTCAAAATGACAGGTACATGGCCAATGCCTCCGCCATCAATGGTGAAGTCGGCCAAGACATCGCCAGACTCCGAAGAAATCTCCAAAGGATAATTGCTCAACACGGAACCTGTCGTCGCGACGACCTCAAGATCCCGATTGTACCTGAATTCATCGTACACGGCACCCCATTCGCTGGTGTAAGCAGCCAAGCGGGACCTGAATTCCTCATCCGCGCCCCAATAGGATTCAGCGTTCTTCGGAGGCATCATGAACTCCATCTCGCCTTCCACCACATCGCCTGCCGCATAGGAACGGCCTACCGATTCGGAGCTGAGGTCGAAGAGCATCTTCGGCGTGCTGGCGCTCAACCCATACGGATGCATGTACAAGTCGAACGGTTCCCCGTTCAAGGTCGAGCTCAGGGCCAAAAATCCCCGATACGCATAGTTGACTCCTCCATTCCAGGCAGTCGTATCGTTAGGAATCACCCAGCTATCCCTAAACAAAAGCGGATCCCCCTTGTACTGATTGCCTCCAGGAGAGCTGGCGTAACTCTGAGTCAACCCCTCCGCACTCCCGTGGTGATAAGCGGTATGCTGCGGCCCGTTGTAGCCATCGGCTCCCATCTGAAAAAAGATAAGCCGCCTCGGGTCGGTCACGTCGTCCAAGAACTCGTAACGAAAGGCGTTGAACTTCCGGTGGTAGTCCAGGCCCGCCACTCCGCGCACCGTGTTTACGTAGCGGATCTTCCCGTCGTCGCTTATCCCCGAATACAAAACTTCCGTAACGTTCGGACCGGACCACTTGTAACAGGTCTTCATGAGTTTGCTAAAACGGAAGGTATTCGAACTGTCGTAATACTGGAGGAAGTTGCCTCCCCCCATATTCTCCGTCCACCCGTGATCGCCGCCGCCCGTGCTGGTAGTAAAGGTAGGCCGCACATCGGCCATGTGAGCTCGCCCAGCATGACGAGTCGGATCATAAGTCAAGGATTCCCCCCAGGCTCCGAGGGCCGACTCGTCCCATTTCCAGTTCGCCTTATCGTTCCAGCCTACGATCGAAAGAAAGGAGTGAGATGCTGCCGCGACCGTGCCGTCGCTCCAGTACCCGTAGACCACTCGCAAGCGAAAGGTCTTGGACTCCCCCGGGGCCAAAGGAAGCATCGTGTAACCGCGCAGCCAGGTTCCCATATGGACCGTATCCAAACTCTGGTGCCAGTTCTTCGAGATCTGCACCGGAATTCCCAGCGGGCTTCCGTCCACTTCGGTCAAAAGCATAACCGTACCCGTAACCGCCCTCGCCGAAATCGGATCGAAGATCATCGGCACTTCGATCTCTTCATCCGTGGGATTTCTCACCGTAAACTGATATTCGTCCAACCGGTTGGTATCTCGAGGGTAGCTCACGCTTCCCGCTGGGACGATCGCCTTGATCGCCATCTCATCCGTATCGTACTCGGAATCCAATGGTGATCCCGACCCTAGATCCAAGGCATCGCTCAGATAGTCGCCTACCTCCATCTGCTCGTAAGCGGTATCGGTGTGAGGACTCAGCGACAGACGGGCCACATTCCCGAGCGCATCGGCCAAATGCTGCACGTTCGAGGGCGACACAACCTGAATCGTCGCTCGCGTGGCTCCCGGCACCTCTTCCAAATCGAGTTTGAAAGTAACGTGATCTGCCCATGCGGTAACTTCTAAACGAGGGTTGCCGACCAGCACGTTCCCATTCGCATCCTCAAAAACTAGCCCCAAGTGGTCGAAACGCTGCACATACTGCCCGCTTTCAATCAAGCGCACATACATTCGTCCTGTATTGTCCTGCACCACACCGGAAACGCAGCGGTAACGCGTGTCTCCAACATACGCATACAAATTTAGGGTTGCCGGTGTGAATTGCGTAACGTCCTCCGTCAATGCCGACTCGTAATCGCTTCCCTCGAGTGCGTCGTAGCCAGTAAGCTGCATCGTCTTGCACTCAAGCTTCAGACTATAGTAACCCGTCTGTACGATTAGATTAGGACTCTCCCGAGCAAGGGAGCTACCAGGCCAACCGACCCTCATCGGATAACCATTTTCGAAACTAATATAAGTATAGTTTCGGTTCATCGCTGCATTCACCTCGGGCAAAGATCGCCCCAGCAAAACAAATACGGACAAGAGGAAAAAAGTTCTAAACACGACAGGGTAAAGGTTCGCAATCATTCGGGTTTTCATGGGCATAAACGAATCAATGTCAGACAAGTTTCTTGAGGGCTAACCGCATCAACGATAGCTACCCCCAAAGCAGGGGACCACAGGGTAAAACAATATACCTAAATCCAGAGGAATTATCCATCCTCCATATACACGATATACTTCTTAAAACATCACGAGAACCAGATAGTAACATCTGATCATGTTCAGATGTAATGAATTTTAAACTACAAGGCCTCGAGACGAATCCGTCTCGAGGCCGATTTTAAACGACTGAGAGCAATCCAAGCGGGCTACCCTCAGGACATGCTACAAACTAAAACTCGAAGGTGTTGGTGAGCACGAAGGTGCGCGGGGCTTCGGCCTTTACGCGGGCGGCCGTTCCATCCGGCTGAGCGCGGATGACCTCAACGCCATCTCCCGCGAACAGGTTGCGGATATTAAGCTGAACTCTCCAATTAATAGTATCGTTCTTGATTTTCTTGGATCGGCCGAACCACAAATCGTAAGTATGGTCATCTTGACCTTGGATAGGCTTGGTTACGTCCGGAGCAATAACGTCGCCTGGCAAGGTCGTAAGCGCATAGCCAATCGAGGCCGAATCAACGTAGCGGTAGGCCGAACCAATGTTCCAACCCCTCATCTTACCATCGGTGAAACGATAGTTCGTGATGATGTTTGCCCGCCATTCGCGAACCTCAGGATTATCCGCTCCATCCAAAGCCGTGTTCGAGAAATAGGCATTCCCGGCATAGGCTCCAAGGATAAGCTGATTCCAGCCTGTGCCGCCAGCCAGCGGATCCTGAAGCGGGGTACGCAGCTTGTTAGCCCCAAAGATCGAGCCCTTTGCGTTCTCTACGCTCTCAAGAGCGTTCATCAGGCCGGTAAACACTTCCGTGAAACCGGGAGCCAGATTGGTACGAACCGCCTTCTGCTGGACGATGCTGGCAGAGATTCTCCAGTTCTTGGTGGGATTGAAGATCGTCTCGACCTCCAGACCCTCGCCCTTTACGTCCGCGGTATCGGCCAGAATCGACCAAAGCGCCGTCCCAACCGTAAAGCTTCCGTTTTGGTCGGGATTCGTTGGGTGAGGCGTATAGGAGAATTCTGCTGTATCCAACAAGTAACTATTGGGGAAGATCGCTTCATACGCTTCTCTCAGGTCCCATAGTTGATCTAGCGTCATGTACTCCTGACCCGCCGAGGTATTGACCTGGTCGATAATCCCATTCCCATCCGCGTCGAATGCGGGATTGTCAAACTGACGGTCGCCGTCCTTGTCGTAACGCAAGGTCTCGCGATACAACTCGCCCCAACCGCGTATCAAGGATACGTTCGTCGTCCAGTTGTATCCAAAGGAAACCGGATGGAACTGCTCGTCTCGGATCGTCGACTCGTACCAGTTGACTCGCGTGATCAGCTTTTCATCGAAGGCCGTGACGGTGAAGCCATAGTCAATACTCTCGCCAGATGGACTCGGCAAGGGATTGCCGCGGATATTCCCCCCCGACAAGTTAGGAATGAAATTCGAGGAATCTCCATAGTGGAAGGACAAGCTCGTACCGTCCGGCAGCCAGGATTTTGGCAGCTTCGCGACGAGGTTATAGGAGAAGTTATTGCCCTCGACCGTGTTGATCGGGCTGGAATCAAGGTTGAAGTCCTCGGCACCAAACAAACGGATCCCTTCGGCATCGGCCGGAGCGGTAGCTACCGCATTTTCCCACTTGTCCTTACGCCAACCCAAATTGGCAACGAGATGGTCCTTCAAAAGGAAGCTCTGCAGGTTTAGGGCCTGGCTGCTTACCTTAGTCTCCTCCATTCGACCGGAGAAGTTGACCCACTCCGGCGTATAGGTTCCAACCTTGGTAACACCCTCAGTCATGTCGAAGTACGCCAAAGGCACTTCCAAGCCAGCAGGATATTCAAGGGTAACGCCTGGCTCCACTCCAGTGATGATAACGTCCTCGATGGTCAGGTTCGGATCGGTGAATACGTTTAGCTGCTGAGGTCCCACATAGAATATATTCGAGTTTTGACGCTGAAACGCAGTGGCATCGGGCTGGATCAGATTCACCGCAGCATTGTTTCCATTGCTCGCCATCCGGTACTGCTTATTCACGCTATCAACCCTATTCTCATCGAATAGCCCCACGGCGCGGTGCGAGCCCAACCAACGTAGAATACCATTATCGAACTTATCTTCGAAATCGATCTGCGCGAAAGCGGTAGCGCGAATCGTCTCCCTATCCGTCGATAGATCGGTTGTATTCGAAGACTTGGAAGCGATAAAGGGACGCCCGTAGTTCGGGTTCGTCGCGCCGAACAAGTCGTTTGGACCGATCGGCAATGTCTTGTTCACGTCGAAATAGATCGTGGGCGAACCACCCATAACGAAACTATTGCGACTCCAGTTCTGTGCATCGTATGCAAGCTCGAGGCCAAAGTTTCCATCCTTGCTTTCCGTTGTGAACGAAAGGTTCAACGCGTCGAAATCGTTATCGTAACGATCCAAACCGCCCGAATAGAGGTTCTTCCGGAAGTCGAAGGTTTCCAGGTTCGTCAATCCTTGGGAAGTGTAGCCGGTAACCAGGTCGCCGTAATTAGGCATACCGATAAACCGTACGGCGGCGTCGGATCCCGTCCAGTTTCCGTCAGGGTCATAGGTTATATTTCCGATGGGAACATTGCCATTTCCGTCGGGAGCGCCCCAAGCGCCACCATCTACCGTAGTCTGGAACGCATAGGCTGGCAGCCCATTCCTAGAGGTCCCATCAAAAACGTTGGCCCAAAAGCGAGCGCTGACTTCGGAGCCCGCCGCCGTACCGGAGGTCAGGATATCGATCTGTTCGCCGTTCGCATCGAGACCCTCGAAGTCTACGTTCCCGTTCACGACGTTGCCAAATCCATCCAAGCTAAAGCGCTCGCCGTTCGGCATCTCAATGCCAATGGTATTGTCGATCAAAGTAGACAAGGTTTCCAAAGGTCCCAACGAAGACGGTGGAGTCGACTTGATCTTTCCCGTCTCGAAATTGAGCTTCAGGAAGGTGTTGCTCTCATCGAGCAGACGCCACTTCATCGCTCCATAGAATCGGGTCGAATCCCGGAACGCTGAGTTTTGCAGATACTCCTGATCTTCCTTCAACGCAGCGAACCGCACTGCAAATCGATCCTCTGCAAGCACTCGGTTTACGTTAAAGTCAACACGCGTACTTAGATTTCCGTCAAACTCGTCCGTGGACAAACGCAACCCGAGTTCCGTAGAGTCAGAGAAGTTCGCCTGAGCAACATCGCTATTGATAATGCCTCCCGGAGAGCCAAGACCAAACAGGAACGAGTTGGCGCCGCGCTGGATGTCGACTCGATCTGTTATATAAGAATCAAAAGGGATGTCCGTCTCGAAGAAACCGCGCGTACGGGTGGGAGCCGCAAGAGCTCGGATACGGTTTCCGGCTGCAGGATTTTGACGTATTTCGCCATCGTTCTGAACCCCGGAACTATCCGTTCCAGTAAAGTTTCCGCTGGGTCCTGCAGTGTCCGTATTGGTGGTATATACCAGCAACTCTTCGGTGGACGTTGCCGCAAGGTCCTCTAGCATTTGCTTGGTTACTGCTTGAATCGAAGTGCCGATGTCTTCGATCTTGGAATTGAGTCGGCCACCAGCAAGCGTCTGGGTGGCGCGATAACCGTCATCGGAATCCGCGTTCACTTCGAACGGAGACAAAACGAAGATCTCTTCTTCTTCCTCCTCTTGTCCGTACAAAACTCCGGTTGCTGCCACAGCGCAGAGGGGTAACAACCACCGCAATCGGCGATTGGAACATACTGTTTGTTCTTTATTCATAATTTATGGGTTCGTTTATTTGATAACATTCTCCTAGTTAAATACAGAAATCGAAGGTTCAATATTGCTGCATTTTCCTAGGGAAATCTGGGGTTATATCATTTAGGTTTACTTCGAAAGCCGGACAGCTACCGAGACAATGGACTGAAGGCGTCACGCCTTTCGAAGCAAAATGAGGGCAAACTTGAGGGATAGCTTTTACGGTTAGCAATCGATTGGATCACCACCGTCTAGGGCGCTATGATATCAAATGGGATCCAATCCCGGCATCACGTCTTTACAGGATACGCGCCGCGGTTTCGTCAGCGCGTCGGACGAATAGACAGCAAGCTCAAGCTAGCCGTGTCGGGGTTTCCATCTACAAGGCTGACGCTGAGGGTATGCCTTCCAGGGGAATCGAATCGCAGCAGCCCCATCGGGTATCGATGGTAAACGTGCGACGCATTTTGATTGTTCTGCAGGATCCGGCCTTCACCGCCCTCGATCCTCCAGGTCAATCGCTCCGTCCCCTTGTAGGTAAGGTCGATGTAATAGTCGCCCGGCTCCGCCACATCGACAGTCCATACAGCCTTCCCGCCATTCGACCATTTGCTTACCTGGTTCATGTGCTTCCATTCGCCAAACTTCTCCATCCAACGGATCTCTTCCTTCACCGCGTTTTCGACCTCTGCGAACTCGACATACATATCGGACCGCGAATTGGGAAGCACCGCCAACGTTTGGTCCACCTCAGGGGCTCCGGAAAGCTCGACCTGGACAAGCGTCGCAACCTTGGATCGCTGGACATCCGCCAAGTCCAAGGCCACCCATCCAGATTTCTTGCGCCACTCCACCGGAACAGACTTCCCCTTAGCTACAACCTTTGCCGACTTGATGTCGTTGCGAAGGCCGGGGAGATAGATCAATTCGTCATCCGGCCAGTCGAATACGACGAGATTCAATGTATTCCCTTGCACGGTGACGTCCCCCCAAGGCAAGGCACGTCCCCAGGGCGACGGGTCCGCACCGTAAACGACGCTCGGGTTCTCCTGTATCCACCTACCGGATTCAAGCAAGTACTTTACCGCTTCCTCAGGCACCCTCCCAGATCCGTCCGGCCCAATATTCAGCAAGTAGGTTCCGCCACGAGCGACCGTCGAAACGACTCGCTTGAGTATTTCGTGTGCATCCTTCCAGTTGCTGTCGTACCAAGCGTAAGACCAGGAGTCGTTAGTGGTATCGCAGGACTCCCAGAGGCCATCAGCATTTCGCACCGGTACATCCATGTCACCCTTGCTCGCATAGTCGCCCATGCCATGTCCGATACGGCTGCAAAGCAGCGCATTTGGCTGAACCTCCGCAACATACCGAGCCAACTTCTCGGCATACTCCTTCGGGATATTTCCCGGCGTATCGAACCAGATGTAGTCCAAATCTCCATACTGCGTGCAAATTTCCTTCACCTGCGGGAAGCACTTTTCCTCAAAGTATTGGGCAAAGGTCGCTGGCGTCCCATCCTCGTTGACCTTCGGTCCTCCAGAGCCGCCCGGCGCCGTCCAATCCTGATTGTGCGAATAGTAGAATCCGAATCCGAGACCGAACTCCTCGCAGGCTTCCGCCAACTCCTTCATGGGATCCCTCTTAAACGGCGACGCATCCACGATATTGAAAGGGTGCTCGGACTTGAACATTGCAAACCCCTCGTGGTGCTTGGAGGTGATGATGATCCACTTCATGCCCGCCTCCTTGGCCACCCTTGCGATGTAACGCGCGTCGAATTCGCTCGGGTTAAAGTCAGCGGCGACCTTCATGTACTCCTTGGGCGGGATTCCCGCCACGCGCGGATTCATGATCCACTCCCCAATCCCGTAGTAGGTCTTTCCCTCCCACTTGCCGGCAAGCTTCGAATACAGGCCCCAGTGAATGAACATGCCATAGTTCCCGTCCCGAAACAAGGCCACGCGTTCGCTATCCGCAGCCCCTTGCCTCGTGGTTTCCCCACCCCACATCTCGTCCATGTTCTTGCTCCCAGCCAAACACTGCAGAGCAAAAGCAGCCATAAATCCTACCGTAAGTCTTTTAATCTTTTTCATCGAAATTGTTAATTCTCGTAGTCCAGCCCTGCCCTCGCTCCTCCCAACTGCCGCCCAGGCGCGATGACGGGCGCAGCAAGCGGCCCAACAAGATACGTCTTCATTCGCGGGTAAGGGATAAGGGTTCGAGGTAGGGCCGGGGCTCCAGCGCCCAACGACCGAAACGAAGATACCGCAAGCCCTCGATTCCGTTATCCCGTATTCACGTGATACGCCTACAAACTGGTTGATCTACCCTCCCTACGACGGTTTGACTCCCCCTTCCCTCGACCTAAGCTTATTTCCCGCAATGCCCCTCCCTTTCCCCCTTAACCCTTTCACCGCGAGGCCGCCCCTCCGGCAGCTTATCCTGCTGCTAGCCTGCTTCGCCATGGCCTGCATCGCCCACGCGACTCCGCAAGGCATCAGCAAACTTTCCCTCGAGGAACTGCAGACGCGCCGTCACGAGATCGAAGCCGAACTGACGCAGCTCGCGAACTTCAACCTTCGCGTAGGCATCGGTTCGATCTGCTTCCGTTCCATGCCCCAGTCCAGCGAGGACGCGCCGGAATGGGTGCAGATCGATTTCGACAAGGAGTACGAGATCGACCAAGTCGCCCTCGTCCCAGCAATCTGGAGAGACAACGAAAACGGCTACCGGGACGACGGCTTCCCCACCGAATTCCTAATCGTCGCCGGCAATTCGAAGACGCCCCACGGAACCATTATCAAGGAGGTCAAAGCCGGTCCGCACCACATACCGCGAGTCGCTCCCCTTATCATCCCCCTAGAAAACGTAACCGCATCCTGGGTACGTATCGAATCCAAAAAACTCACGCCGAGATTCCATGACGGAAGCTACATTCTGCAGTTCTCCGAAATCATGGTCTTCAGCGAATCCGACAACGTCGCGCTCAACCAACGGGTATCCTCATCCTCCGAACAGAGAGCCGGCGTCGGAGCTGCCTATCGTCGCGCCAACCTAGTCGACGGATTTCTTCCCTACATCATGGATGCGGCGCAGGGGACGAAGAGCAATCCCTACTTAAGCGGTATCGGAATCGGCGAAACATCCAGCATCATATTCGACCTGGTGGACGCCCACCCCATAACCAAACTTCGGATACACACCATAGAGCAAGCAGACACCGTCCCGCACGCCCTCCAACCAAATTTCGCTCTTCCCAAACGCTTCCTATTCGAAGGAGCCAACAACCCTGACTTTTCCGACGCCATCCTCCTCTGGGACTTCAAACACGAGGACCTCTTCGAAATATCGCCGATCATCACCAAACGAATCGAAGCCTCCCCTCCTGTCCGCTATATCCGCCTCCGCCAAATTGAACCGTTTATATTCGAAGGGTACGCCGACAACGGCATGCCACTCATCGGCACTCGAATCGGATTCGCCGAAGTCGAAATCTTCTCCCGCGAAACAAACGTGGCCAAAGGCAAACCCGTAAGCTCCAGCTTCAACGACCCTCTCTTCGAACGCCACCGCCCCCTCTCGCTTGCCACCGACGGACACAACATATTCGGCGAGATCCTAGGGTTCAAAGAGTGGCTAAACCAACTCGCCCGCCGCCACGACCTCCAGTACGAACTCCCCTTCATCAACCAAGCGATTGAGCTCCGCGTTGAATCCCAAAAACGAAACCTCCGCATTTGGACCTGGAGCGCCGTCGCATTCGCCACCCTCGCCGTATTCATATTCCTGATCGACCGCATCCTCCGCCAACGCGCCATCTACCGAACCCGCGAACGCATCGCAGCCGACTTACACGACGAACTCGGAGCCAACCTACACGCCATCGCGCTTCTCGGAGACCTCGCCCTTGCCTCGAAGGACAAGCCCCAGAAATCCGCTACCTACGTCGAACGCATCCGCGTCCTCGTCCGGCGCACCGGGGCCGCCGTCAAGCGCTGCACCAACATGCTCGAAACGAAAGGCCTATACCAGGACCTACCCACGGAAATGAAACAAATCGCCAAGCGACTCATGCCCGACCTCGAACACACCCTAGAAATCGAGGGCGAAAATTTTCTATATAAAGTAAAGCAGCGGAAGCGGATCGACCTTTTCCTTTTCTATAAAGAAAGCCTCATCAATCTCCTCAGGCACTCCAACGCCACCCAGGCCCGCTCGAAGCTAACCATCACTTCCAAAGACCTCTCCATCGAAATAGCCGACAACGGCAAAGGACTCCCCGCCCCACACGCAAGCGCCCCGCCTCGCTCCCTAGCGCGGCGAGCCCGGCTAATCGGCGGAAAGGTCACCTTATCTTCCAACGAAACAGGAGGCACCTCCATAAAACTGAAGATGAACCTCTAAGCCATCAGCCCCCAACCATTCTCAATGAGCAACACGCCCCCTACCCGCATCGTCTTAATCGAGGACAACCAGGAATACCGCGATGTCATAAAACTCGCCCTAGCCGAGGTAGAAGACCTCGAGCTAGAAGAGAAATTCGGCACCTGCGAAATCGCCCTCCGCTACCTGCAAGACCTCTCCAACAAACGCCCTGACATCATCCTCCTCGACCTCCGGCTCCCGGGGATGCTTGGTCTCGAAGCCATTCCATTCATCAAGGATTACTCGCCCAAAACTAAAATCATCGTCCTCACCCTCTCCGACAGCGAATCCGACGTCCTCAACGCCATATCCCTAGGCGCCTCCGGATACCTGCTCAAATCCGCCACCCTGGACGAAATCGTCAGCGGCATTCGCGCCGTACAGAACGGAGCCGCCACCCTCGACCCGAGCGTAGCCCACTTCCTCTTGCAAAAGCTCAAAAAGCACATCCCTCAAAACGCGCTGGGCATCGAACTCTCCCAACGCGAACTGGAGATCCTAACCCTGCTCGGAGAAGGACTCGTGAAGAAGGAAATCGCCGACCAGCTCGGCATCGGCTACACCACGGTCGATACCCACGTCAGGCACATCTACGAAAAACTCCAGGTTCGAAACGCTCCTTCCGCAGTCGGCAAAGCCTACAAGCTTGGGCTCTTCAACGACGAATAGCCCTCCAACTCAAGAAGTCTACTGGCGGGGGGTTACCGCTGCGTGAAGTCCTGCACGTCTTCCAGGATAACGCGCTCCCGCAAGTCCGGGGCTCGCGCGCTCAGGCGCACGTTGCGGAATTCGACGTTCCTAGCATGCCGAATATAAGCGCCCCACGCAGGTAGCGTCCCGAAGAAGAAAGCCTCCGGATACTGGGCCTCCCGCTCGGGAACGACCCTTGCCGCGTCCTCAGCCGTGCCGCCGCCGGGAAAGGAGATTTCGATATTTTCGAGAAGGACGTCCTCGATATAATGCCCCGGGATCCCAGAAATCATGATACCGCAACGCTTCGGATCGTCGCTCACCACCGTGGCCTTCAGGTTGCTGATATGTATATCGCGCACGATCCCCGGAGGCACGCCCTCCGATTTCGCATCGGTCGCATAGATTTGCTCGGTGGGCGCGTCATAGGCTCGCCCTCGATTTCCAAGGCGAATGAACAGCGGCCCTTCCACGTTGTTTGCCACGATATTTTGGATACGAATTCCTTCGATCAAACCACCGTCTACGATCATCAGCTTTATCGCTCCCATTCGCGTATCCGAAAAGTCGCAGTCCGTTACCAGCATATTGCGGAATCCGCCCCGCGAGGAAGTGCCCAGCTTGAAGGCCGAGGTGTGGCTCACCACCCGACAGTTCCGCACCACGAAGTTCTCGCACAGGCGCGTACTGGTGCTCTTGGGACAAATGGAATCGTCGCCCGTCACGATGTTGCAGTCCTCGATCAACACGTTCTTGCAGCCGTCCAAATCCAAGCCGTCGTTATTCGTATTCACATGGCTATCGATCGTAATCCCGCGAAAAATCAAGTTGTCGCAATCGATCATGTGCGTGCACCACGAGGCCGCGTTCTTTAGCGTGATCCCCTCGAAGGTCACATTCTGGCAATTCACGAAGCGAATAAGCATCGGACGGTCCCCCAACGAACCGTCTTCGAGCTTCACCGGAAATGTCTCGCGATGGCCGCGTCCATCGATGCCCCCCTTGCCGCTTAGCTTCACGTTGCTAGCGTTCTCAGCGAAAATAAGACATTCGTCGAAGGCTGGAGCCTCGATCGCGGGATAAACGTCTCGCGCATAGTCGTCAATAGACTTGCTACCGAGCAACTCCGTCCCCTCGCCCAAATGCAGCTCTAGGTCGCTTTTCAGCTTCAAAGTTCCCACCACATAGCGACCCGCCACAACCTTGATCACGCTTCCCGGCTCGGCCCGATCGATAAGCGATTGGAAGGCCTTCGTCTCCAAGGCCCGGCCATCCCCCACCAAGCCTAAGCGGCCCGGCGAGACAACGATCTCCGCGGCAGCGCGCACGCATACCTGCGCGACGGCGAGCGCGAAGAGTAAAAAGAAGAAGGACCTTAGAAGGGGAAGTTTCATGACGGGATAAAAGGTGATACCTGCAATCGAAAGCTTCGTAGCATAACAAAAGCCTTCGCGCCTCGACATCATCCGTTTGCACGACCAACGCCGATCGCTCTAGCTGGTCGAAAGCCCGCGTGTAACAGTCCTATCAATACACTTCGTGAGCCGTGTACCAGAAACGGTGCGACGAAATAGCGCTAAGCGAGGAGCTGATCTCTTGCGGCAAACGTATATCGTAAACGCGGTTCGCCACAGGCTTCTCCTTAAGCTCTAAGCGCAGCACCTTGCCTTCCACCGATATGCGAGAACAGGGAACCGTCTCCAGCTCGTACTTCTTGGAGCCGTAGCTGCTGTGATACGCGATCCGATAAGCCTCGACTTCATAATCCTCCACACTCGTGGGAGCGGCAATCGTATCGTTAAAGGTGAACTCGAATCCGCTAGGCGTCAGCCGCACCGAATCGACCTGCAAGTAGGGCTTCCCATTGTAAGTGACTCGCTTCATTCCCTCCCGCCCGGGCCAGCTCAGATGCGTTTTTCCAAGATAGAGCGTCCGGCCATCCTTCGAGTACAGCAAGCGGTTGTTTCCCATGCCTAGGTTTTGCGTATCGAGCAAGTGGGTACTGGTTCCCTGCAACTGTCCGCCCACCTCATCCGGATAATAGTGGATAAGTCGAGAATGGTTCATGTCGCCCAAGATCAGTTGCCCCGACGCGCCCCCGCTACGGCTAGCCCCAAAGCTGTTCCGAAACTCAAGGATCTGCGTCGGCGAATTCGCGCAGTCGCCCTGCGGCATGAGAGCCGCTGCTTTGGTCCGGAGAGATTCCAGCGTCTCGACGGGCAGGTTCGCCGGGATCGCATCCGGAGGATTATCGCTCCAGAGCAAGGACGCGGCATGGCCGTAGAACCCTCCCTCTCGGATGAGATGCAGCTTGGACGCGCCAACCCAATCGCCTTGATTGTCCGAAACCCAAAGCTGGTCTTTCGCATCTACGAATAAACCGTTTGGGGTTCGTAGTCCGGTGGCGAATACCTCCGCCTTTCGGCTACCGGGTTCGATTTTCAAGACGCAGCCCCGATACGGGACGCGGGCATACATTCGCGGTAGGTTCTCCTTCTTCTCCTTCCAATCCGGATCGCCTTCCTGCAAGCGGAAATCCCGCATGGTCAGCCCGCCCGCATCGTTCCATTCCCCACGGATCTCGTCGCGGATACCGGCGAGGTGCGAGGCCGTACCGAGGCTCAGGAAAACGTTTCCTTGGGAATCCTTAACCGGACCGAAAGCGAACTCATGGTAGTTCCCCGTCATCCCCCAATCGTTGGAGACGAGCTCGTAGAAATCAGCGACTCCATCGCCATCCCGGTCGTGCAAACGGGTCAGCTCCGATCGCTGCACCACGAGGATCGTTCCCGCCTCTTCCACGAAGACCCCCAAAGGCTCGTGCAAGCCCCTGGCAAAGGTCGACCACTCCTGGCTCGCTTCGTCGTAGACCATGACCTCGCCCCGATGAAAGCACACCACCAGTTGGCCAGACGCATTCGAGTCAATCCCTCCGATTTGCGGATCCACACCCTCCGGCATGTCGATGGTCTCGATTTCGTAGTAATCTTCCCAGGTAAACGCGGCTTGGACCTGGCCGGAGAAAACAATTCCCCAAACCGCAGCCGTTCCTGCTATTCGCTTCAAATTCATGTTATTTCTTTTTGGGGTTGTGCGTGATCGTGAGCGTTTCGCCTTCGAGTTCGCTCTTCGTTTCCATCTCTCCCTGGTCGGAATTCCTAAGGACATACTCAGGCAATCTCGGGCTTGCACGAAACCGCCTGACAACGGCATCTCCCTCAGTATAGATCGCCTCCCGTACCGTCGTTTTACCAACTTCGTATATGAACACTGGATACCCATTCCGATCCATTTCATAGCCCTTAAAGAAAACGGCTTCGTTTCCGAAAAGCGGCTGAGCCTCTTCGTAGACAATATCGCCCACCTTGGCCAAAGCGTTTCCGTTGCTTCGCAAATAGGGCCAGCGATCGGTCTCCCCCTGCGAAATGTAGCGCAGCCGACATTTATCGGTATCCCAAACCACGTTCAGTTTCTTCGAAGTCGGCAAAGCGATCAAAACGGACGCCGGTCCCGTCTGCGGCAAAAAGGTGCGTTCCACCCGCGGACGCCGAACCATGCTGGGATGGGCGGCTAGCGGATCCGCGCTCGGCGTCCTTACCCGCTTCACTCCAACCGAGACTTTCTTGATGTAGTCGAAAATCTCCGACAGCTCCTTCTCGGGAATATGCACCATGGACGGCATCTGCGGCATAAACTCCCGCTTCCTGCCGGGCTCCAGGCACCACTGGATGAAATCGGCCCGACTCTGCTCGGTATACAGTTCAGAGATCTCGACCAAGGAAGGCCCCACCAAGGCTCGGTCCAGTTCGTGGCAAGCCTGGCAATTCGTCTGAAAGGCAGGCGGGGCCGCGAGCTCTTCGCCATTCAACGGCGCCAAGCCAGCAATCGTCGCAACGCAGGAGAACAGTCCTCCCAGGCGAAGGTTTCGTTTCGATATCCATCTTTTCATTACAAGTTAAAGCTCTCTAATTTTAAGGTTCCGATAGGACACCGAATCCTGGTGGTCCTGCAGGAGAATGGGGCCCGCCCCTTCCGCGAAACCGGGAATATCGCGATACTTGCTCTTCGCGAAGCGCTCCTTCCAGTCCTCGGAACCGAACTCCATGCTCACCACCTTCTCCCCGTTGAGCCAATGCTCCAAACGGTTTCCCTTGGCAACGATGCGTCCCGTATTCCAAGCCTTGCCAGCCGGGTGCAAGGTTTTCGAATCCGGCGCCGCTGCGAGTTCGTACATCGAAGCGGTCCGGTGCGTAGGGTTCTTGTTATCCCGGTAAACCTCGTCATCAATTATCTGATACTCCAGGCCAAGGCCTTTCTCGTTGATGCGATACTTGACCCCACTGTTCCCATCGTAGCTGATCATGAACTCGAACCGCAGCTCGAAGTCGTAGTAGGACTTCTTCGTAACCAGATAACCGCCCCGCCCCTTCTTCTCACGGTCCAAGTGCAGCACGCCATCCTTCAATTCCCAAAGATCGCCAATCCGGGTAGCGGAATGAGTCGGAGCTCCGGTCCCGCCCTTCCACTGCGACAAGCTGCTCCCCTCCAGCAGGTCCACCCAGCCTGATCCGTTTTCCGAGGCGTTTACGAATTCGACATTCTCCAGCTTCACGACGATCGCGTTCGGCCAGCGCTTGTTGTTATAAAGCCGCTGCGCCCGCATGACTGAAATCTCAAGCCCCTGATCGCTCTGCCTGAATTCGGAACGCGGGTCTACCTCCTTCCGATACTCCAGAAACTTGCTGTTCTGCCCGAGAACCGAAATCGTCGTATCCGCCGTGGCCCGAAGCTCCTGCAAGAGCACGGTCTTACGCTCGCCGTAGCCCCAGCGCTTATCCCCGGTGAAACCCGTCATAATCGCATAAACCGACTTCCCGTCCTTGGACTGCGTATAATAGACGCCCTCCTCCCCGATAACTGGACAAGGACGTATATCATGTATCGCCTCATCGTTTACGAACATCCACAGAGCCAACTCGCGGAAGCGTCGCTCTTGCTCGAAGGGGATCGTTCCCAGCGGATCGGGACCGACGTTGATCAGCAAGTTCCCGCCTTTGGCTCGGGTTTCGACCAACATATTAATGAGATCGGTCCCTGACTTGTAGCTTTCGTTCGTCGGCTTGTATTGCCATTGGTTGCCCAAGGTAAAACAGGATTCCCAAGGTCCCGCCAAAGGCTCCTTCGGAAGCCGCTGCTCGGGTGTTTCCATCTCACCTCGGGTTACCAAACAGCGGGGCTGCTTCTTGTGCACGTACTGAGTCAGCTCCTCCATGCCCCGACCATCGAAGAAGATCACGTCAATTTCCCCATAATTGCCCAAGAGCTCGTCGAGCTGCTTCTTGTTGTAGTCTCCGAGTTCGGGATAGCCACCTTCGTCACCCATATGCCCCGTCGCGCGGCGCACGTCCACGCCGTTTCGATGCTGAAAAATGAAGTCTTCCGGCGAAAAGTAGAAGCCAACCTTTAACCCGTGCCGGCGACAGGCTTCCACGTAGTCCTTCACGATATCCTTACCGTACGGCGAGTTCATGATATTGAAATCCGTCGTATCCGTATCCCACATACAGTATCCGTTGTGATGCTTCGTGGTAAAAACCATATACTTCACTCCAGCGAGCTTCGCGATCTCCATCCACTCGTCCGGGTTGTAGTTCCTCGGATTGAAGGTCTTGGGCAACTCGTTGACGTAACGGTCAAGGTACGCCTCCGACGCGCCTACCATGGAGTGGCTGATAACCGACCCTAACTGCGAATCCATCGACCAATGCACGAACATGCCGAGCCCCCAGTCCATAAATTCCTCCTCGCGCTCCGCGTCGTTCAACAACGGACCGCGGCTGTAAACCTCGATCGCATTCGCTCGAACCGCCGCCCCCAAGAGGACGCCGACAGCGATAGCTAGCTTTATAGTCTTTCTCATACTTGTCGTTCTAAATACAGTTCTATCAATCCCGCTCTCACGCAGCGGACTTGCTTGGGGTTATTGGAATGGGGGCGGGACAGGACGATCGCGGACGACGCGAACGCTTACTTAGCCTAAGATACTAGCGCCTCGCCCTAAAAAAGGATACCCCCTTTTAATATGATCCACGGGATCCATGGCCACGGTTCCGCGGCTCATTCCAGCGCGATCGTTTCCAGCACCTCGCCCCGCTCGTTCACCAAGCGGAAAGTCGCCTGAGGTACGCCCCCAACTTCGCGGAATGCAAACTCGCTGAAAGCCCAGGACCTGCTGGGCAGGCCAAACAACTGAGCCGACCTGTCTTCCCCGAAGGCTTCGGGCCCCGGCACGCCGCCTAGGGTCGCCACCTCGAACTCATAGATCTTCTTGCCTCCCGGCCGGGGAATCGCAAAGCCGCGGGCGCCGTGACGGTCGCCGGAAAGCAGGACCACCTTCGATCCTTTCTTGGCGTCGATGACCTGGAAGATCTCTTCGCGCCCTTCCGTATCCCAGGTACCCCAGCTGTCTTTCCCGTTTGAAATATAGTCGCTCCACATCGTTCCGCTGCTGAGCAATATAAAGGGCGCGGTCGATTCCTCGATCTGCTGCTTTGCCCAAGCCATCTGCTCCGCGCCCAAATAGGAATTCAACTTCCCGCGCTCCTCATATAACCTGCAGGAGCGCGTATCGAGACAGATAAAGTCCACCGGCCCCATGCGCGTCTTGAAGTAGACCCCCTTGCGTCGAGCTTCCCGGTCCGGATTATTCCATTGCCTCTTCCAGATCTTACGCAATCCGTCCACGTCGATCGACTGTCCGCGAGAGAAGGTCCCGCTTGAATCGTCATGCCAATAGTCATGGTCGTCCCACGAGGTAAATACCGGAACGTTCGCCGCGAGCTGCTGCCACACCGGGGAAAGGTTGCGCAGCAGGTAGTCGGCATTGATCAATCCCCAGTCGCACTTGCGGTCATCGACCGCCGAGTCGCCCAGCACAAGCATCGCCTTGCTGCCCCGCTCCTGCACCAGCTTCATCAGCTCCGGCCGATGCAAGCCCACTTTGTGGAAGCAGGTACCGAAGGCGATCTGGAAAGGATCCTCGGACAGCTCCGCCGGGGCCGTCGCAAAGCTGCCGCTCCCGAGCTCCCGCCCCTTCGAGTCTCGCACCACGTAAGCATAGCGGGTATTCGGCAAAAGCCCCTCGCAACGCACCGACTGGATCCGCTCCGCAGCAGCCGACTTGAAGACCTTCGACGCGCTGCGTCCCTTGCGGGTCACCACTACGTCGACCTTATCCGCCTCAGGCAGATGCATCCAAACCGCAACACCCGTCGCAGTCAGGTCGCCCAACATCGGACCTCCGATCGTCCTGCGGCCTGCAGCGCGGCAAACCTCCGCAATCGCCGCCTCCGGATCGGGCCCCGTCAGGGCCGCCCGCCCAGCCGCATAGAAATCCTGTACCGAGCGGGGCTGCTCCTTAAACTGGTTCATGATCCGCAGATCGATTTCCAAGGTCCCCTGATGCGCCTCCTTCAACGAAACGAAGCGTGGGTCCTGAGCCGACGGCACGGCTGCTCTCGCCATCACGGCGCCCCCGATTCCGCAGGCGGTAAGGGTTATAAATTTTCTTCGTGGCAGTATATTCTTAGGGTTCATGGTCTTGTAACTTTGCGGCGTCATCACTGCTTGTGATCAGCCCTCCTGTATTGTCATTTTCATTACGATAAGCATGGACCTGCGGGACGTATTCCCCGCCGATCCAGCGAAAATTTCGGAACAGCGCATTCGAATCCTTCCACGCCGTTCCCTTGGGCATGGAAAACTCCAGCACGCCCACTTCGTTGATCGTGTCGCCAAGCGGCAGGCCTGTCTTTTCCTCCAAAAAGCGATCTCCCGCAAGCCTCACGGTTTGCCACTCGTCGCTCCCCTCCAGTTCCACTTCGCAGGAATAGGTTTCAAAATCCGAGACCCAGTAATTCTTGTGCAACTTCAAAGCGAATGCCTCCCCCTGCTCCGTCTTGATATCGAACTGCAAGGCAGCCCCCTTCGGCGCCCGAAACTCCGGATCGCTGGGAGCGTAGCTCATGGGTCCCACTCGGTCGACTGCCAGGGCAGGCAACCCGCCGGGACCAACGGCTGCGAAAAGGCGATGCTTAGCCCGCGCCGGGATCGGGTCGGTGCCTGTGGAAGCGTGGGTCCAGTCCCCGACTCCCTCCGCGCCGTCATAAAAGACACGGGACGGTTTCCGGATAGTCGCAACTGCTCCGATTGTTTCTGGAATCACCGCCTGTAGTGGACTGCTAACTACCAGGCCCGATCGGTAAGTGACGTTGGCGAAAGCAAAGAGGTATTCGCCTGCATTCATCACTGGAGTGGCCGCCACATAAGCATCGCCTCGTTCACTCGACTTCGCATGGCGCCAGTGACGATTAACGGCAAAGGGCGTTTCCAAGGAATAGAAGACCTCTACTTTCTTCACCTCTCGCCCGCGGTCCGGCTTTAGGACAAAGATCGGGCCCCCATCCGCTCCTACGCTCATTTTCGCGTCCGGATTTTCGGGCCAACTTCCCTCGCCCTTCAAATGGACGTCCATCCAAGCCGGAAGGGTATGAATAAAGTCAGCTCCGATATGATGACGGAAGCGCGGTGTCAGCGACCAAGCTCTCGGCACATCTGCTGGCATCAGCGCCAACGAATCTTCGGCCCGATCCATATAGCCGTGCCGGTCGTTGGAGGAGCTAAGAAAAAGCATGGGGAAGCGTACGTGGGGAGCCGAGGCCTCCGGCGCGAGCGAGGCCCGCCATCGAAGCTCGTTCTGCGTTGGCGTGTATCCAGGATGATCGATCGCGTATTTCGGGTCCTTGTGCGAATAGGTGTTCCACCCCGCTCCGTAGATGGCGCAGCCGGCTTTGATCCGCGAATCGAAAGCCAAATTCCACATGATCGTGCCGCCCATCGAAATTCCAAAAGCGCCCATCCTGCTCGGGTCCACTTCGGCTTGGCTTTCGAGATAGGTCAGGGCCCGCATCGACGCTTGGGTCCAGAGGTAGTAGGCATCGCTCCTCGGCGACGGCTCCGTAACCTGCCTGCCGACTCGCTCCCGATGGTTGCCGTTGGAAACCTCGTGCCATTGCGTCACCTTCTCGCGATTCGTCCACTTCCCTCCCCAGTTGATCGTCAGGATCGCATAGCCACGACCGGAAAACTCCTTCAGCCAATCTTCGTTTACCGTCTGGCCGCCACCGTGGATATGCAGCAGCGCGGGGAGGTTCTCGCCTTTCGCGGGTGCGGCATAAATGCCGTAGATCCGGACCTGCTTTCCGTCGAATCGCTCCCCGTTGAAATAGACCTCCTTGTAGGTGACGCCGTCCGCCTCCCACGTATCCAGAATCTCCTCATCCAGCGGCTCTTCCCGCGGATCGTAGCCTTCCCAAATTTCCGCTGGAGACATCACCTGTCCTGCCCCCAGCTTCGACTTGTCCCTACTCTTGATCAAACCAATCGCCTTCTCGGCAAAACGACTGCCGAGCAGCCGATAACCATCCACCGAATAGTGAAGGTCATCCTCGATATCCTTTCCCTTCCCGTTCTTTCCATCGTTCAAATCGTCCGTATCAACCCATTCGATTCGCGGATCCGCCGAGGCCACTTCCACTTGGACGTCGCGAATTCGTGTCCAATGCGGGTACTTCTCGTTGGCCATGTCGAAATCGCTTAAGCGGCCGATGACGACATTGATATCCTCTCGCTCCAGATCCTGCGAGAGCTGGTCAATCAATCCCTTCAGACTCGTAGCGTAGACCTCGCCGTGACTCTCCTTGGCGTCTCGCTCTCCTTGCATCCAGACAAACGTTACCGTCGTATAGTAGTCCCCCTTCGTTTCCGCTTCAACCGCGGCCATCAGCCTATCGTACAGGTCCCCGGGCTTTTGTCCGCCTTTATAGAAAGGATAACCTGTCTCTGCTGGATCATAGCCCACGGCGGGCTTCCATTTCTTGAACCAACGTCGAATAGGCTGCCCGCCCAAAGCATCCTTCACCACGGTAACGTTCCCTTTGCCAAACGCAGCCTCTACCGCCGGGGTAAAGGAAAGATTCGGATCTAGCCCCTGCATATTCGACTGGCCTGACAGAATGAACAAATGTTTCTCAACCTCGACGCCTTTTCCACGTGCCGCAAAGCTGGATACAGCGAGAGCCGCAATGCAGGAGAACTTTAGGAACAGACCGATCCCCGAAAAAGACGCGACTACGCATCGCAAGCCTAAGCCGACACCGTAAAGCCACCCAGCCCCAAGCCTGATTAATTGCATAAAAGGACCGCCACTCGCCAAGTGGCTTTTTCTGACTATTTGCTTCTTCATACCTTAGAGGTCGCATCGATTTCTCGAAGGACCCTTATCCCAATTCCATTACGCAACGTTCTCGTCATGCTACTTTAGAGAGTTCCTCCATGCCTTGTATTGCGCACGCAGCCTATCGAAACGCTCAGGCTCCGCTGCGGAAAGGTCGACGATTTCCGTCTCGTCTTCGTTTAGATTATACAGTCTCCAGACCTCCCCGTCCTCTGTCACCAGCTTGTATCCATCAACGATGATAAAAGCCTGCCCACCTCGGTTCATGTAGACCGCTTCCTGACGCTCGATCGGCTCGTCTTTCATCACGTCAACAAAGCTGTCGCCACGTAAGATTCGTCCAGATACCCCCTTAAACGTTTCCGGATATTCGGCTCCTGCAAGCTCAAGAAGCGTCGGCATTACATCCGACAAATGGGCAAACTTATCGGAAAACCGACCGGGGTTCCTGATGCCCTTAGGCCAGTGAAGGATCATCGGCGTGCGGGAGCCTCCATTATAGGAGCTGAGCTTGTGCATGCGAAAGGGAGTATTGGCAACGTTGCTCCAGTCCGCGCCGAGCGCAAAATAGCTGTCCAGGGCGCCTATCCTCTTCGGCCTCGCGCCCGACCCGATCTTCTCGGCGCCGTTATCGGAGCAGAAGAAGATCAAGGTGTTCTCATAAGCCCCGAGGGCTTTGAGCTTCTGCAGCACGTCTCCGATACGCTGATCGACACAGTCGATCATTGCGGCATGGGTCTCCATGACCTTCGCCTGCCCTGCCCGCTGCTCCGCGTCCATCTGAGCCCAATCAGCGTGCGTAGCTGGCGAAAGCGGAAATCGCTTGGAATCTAACAACCCAATCTCCTGCTGCTTTTCGTACCGAGCCCGGCGGATAGCCTCGTATCCAGAATCGTAGACACCTTTGTACTTAGCGATATCTTCGGGCCAGGCCTGCAATGGATCGTGAGGAGCCGTGTAGGCAAGGTAGAGAAAGAAGGGACGGCCCGTACTCGCGTCCTCCCACTCGTCCAGATACTCCAATGCCTTGTCGGTAAAGGCATCCGTAGAATAGAATCCTTTGGGAAAGTAATGCTGGTAATTCGGGTCACGCGTGTCGAAGGTTAGTTCGTCATCGGCCCAATAGCGGGTTCTTCCCTTCCGGCCGGGAACCGGTTCACCTTCCCGTTGCAGCCCAGGATTGAAGTGATTGCTCATGCCGTCTCGAAGCCCGTAGTAGCGGTCGAATCCCCGATCAAAGAGACTGACGGTGGAGTGATGCTTTCCGGAGGCAAAAGTGTGGTACCCCGCCTCTTTTAAGACCTGCCCAAGAGTCGGATTGTCGTAGCTGTTTTGAGAGGCAGCGAAATTCGAATCTCCCATCATAAGGCTCACTCGACTGGCTCCGCACTTTGCGTTGTTATAGAAGCGACGGAACCGCACCCCGTTCTCCGCCAAGCCGTCCAGATTGGGAGTTTCTATTTCCCCGCCATAGCAGCCGATATCCGACCACCCCATATCGTCCGCCATGATAAAGAGGATGTTGGGCCTGCATTGCGGAGCTTCAGTCGCATCTATATCCGCAAGTGCCGTTGATAGAACGCCTGCGACGAAAAGCCATTGATTGATCGTTTTCATGGTAATTTCTCCCTTAGCGAAGGCCTGAAGACCATCGAGATTCAGACAACTACGAAGCTCCCCTGCCCCCATTTTTCTGATACTCTAGATTGGTCTCCGGCATCGTTTTGATCGCTTCTTTGAACTTCTCGTACAAATCTCTTTGTTCGCTCGTCATCCTCTCCAACGGGATGGGATTCAACTCTTCGCGGTCGTTCACGATATCGTAAAAGAGGCCATTCCCATGCAGCTTGTAGCTTTGGTTATGCACCCAAATCAGTTCCTTCTCGCCTAACTCCGCAGGGATCCAGCTCCATTCCTTCGGCCAGTAGTATTGAAAAATCCATTCGCGCGGATTGCCTTCCTTGCCCACGCATTGCGGCCAAAAACTGCGGCCATCAAGTTCGACATCGGGCAGCTTCGCATTGCCAATTTCCGCCAAGGTCGGCAGCACGTCGGAAAAGTCGATGATATCCGCGCAACGTGCCCCCGCTGGGACAGTATCTGGGGCGTAGACGATCAGCGGCGAGTGAGTCCCGCGATCGTGCGGAACGCCTTTCTTCCCGTCCACGACCTCGCCAAACGATTCATAGGTCAGGACTCGGTTCGTCCCATTATCGGTACAAAAAAGAAGCACCGTGTTCTCAGCGAGCCCCATCTCCTGAAGCCCATCGACAATCCTTCCTACGCACTTGTCCATGTACTTGACCATGTCCTCGAAATTCTTTTGAGGATTTTTCCGGTCGCGGGCTTCGCTGTCAGGAGTGGTTTCGAACGGACCATGCGCGAGCAACATCGGATAGTAAGCAAAGAAAGGCTCACCCTTATTGTTCCCTATAAATTCCAAGATCGAATCGACACAGAGATCCGGTCCGTAGTCATCCTTTCCATACACGACACGCTTTCCGTTCACGTCGAAATCCGGCTCCCAATACCGACTCCCTCGTCCGAGTTTAGTATTCCACAGGAACCACGTGTCGAAGCCAGCCGCGTTCGTCGCCGTCCCCCCTTTGTCATCCAGCTGCCACTTGCCTGCCACGTGCGTTTTGTATCCCGCTTTCTTGAGCATATGGGCAAATGTGACCTCCGAAGCCGCCAGCTTGCCAAAACCAATGTAGTTGCGGATACCACTGCGCCCCGTCATAATCTTAACTCGGCTCGGCGTACATTTCGGAGTCGAATAGGCGTGGTCGAACGTGATCCCTTCCTTCGCCAATTGGTCCAGTCGCGGAGTCCATGACTCACGAGCGCCGTAGGCTCCGAAGTTATTATCATAGGCGATGTCGTCCGCCATGATAAGGACGATATTCTTCTTCGCCACGCCAAGCATAGAATTGGCCAAGGCAAGCACAACGAAGATCAACGCTGCCTTTCTATAAAATTTACGAGTCTTCAAACCGGCGCTCTCTGTTTTAAGTTCAATCCTAGGTTCTTAAGCCACTCACCACACTCCGGATACCAATCTACACCGTTCAGGCCGTGACCGCCGCTTTCTGAAAGCAATATTCGAGCGCTTCCACCTGCCGCCCTAAGAGCCTTTTCATAGGCGATACCTCCTTTCACGAAATTCTCATCGTCTTCAGCATAGACCAGAAATGTGGGAGCGACTTTGCTTCTCATAGGGAACTCTTCAGTCAAATCAGTCCCGCCATTCTCAGTCGCGAAATACGCTCCAGAGGCGATGATGACAAACGCGGGTTCGCAACTTAATTGATCTGCATCATCAATGGCGTCATAGGCGGGCGCCAAGTAGTTCTGGCTAAGACGGGCAACCAAATGTCCTCCGGCAGAACTGCCAAGAACGCCGAACTGACTCGAATCGACATTCCATTTCGCCGCATCGCGGCGGACCACCCGCATCGCCCGCTGCACATCCCTAAATGCCGCTTCGCGGTCGTCCGGAACGGTATACTTTAGCATGAATACGGTAATCCCTTGATCGTTCAGCCATTTGATTATCGGCGACCGGGGAGTCAAATGCACGTAACCTCCTCCTGGACAATAGAGCACCGCTGGCGTCGGCTCTGTACTTTGAACGGGAAAAACCGTTAAGTTCGGATCCTTAATATTGTGATACCGGATTTTCCCCCGATTGGTCACCTCCTCGTTGAGCCGGTTCTGTTCGCCACCGATCAGAGAGATCGGCCACAATCGGATCACAGGATGGTCTCCCTCAACCACCTCCTCTGCAGCCATCGCAGGCAACACAGAATTCAGGAAAAGCAAGGCAACGTATATATATTTCATTTAAATAGTATTATCTGATCCCAAGCAACATATCGAAACGCTCAGACTTTACTGCGGAGAGTTCGAAGATCTTCGTTTCGTCTTCGTTTAGGAAGAGAATGTCTGTTTTTCCCTGTGCGGCAGCGAAAGCGAAAGGCGCGGCCAGCAGCCCGCAAGAAACGATACAGTGAAAGATCTTAGCCATAATGATCCCGCGTCATCGCTACGAAAGCTTCACCGTAACCGACATACCCGTCTCCAGTTTAAGCCTTTCTCCCAATCGAACAACCGTCCGATCCTCGCCCCATGACACGCCCGCCGCAAGCGCTTGACCTCGATAAGTGACCTCAACCTGCCTCGGCCTGAATCCGATCGGCTTCAAACTTATCGTATTCAAGGAAAGACTACCCCAACGGATCCTCAGGCTAGCGCGCATCGAGCCAGCGCTAATTCGCTGGCTAAAGGTCCCCCAGCCTTCCGCGGCCGTGAAAGGCGCCCTGAAGTCCTCCGGATGGACTTTGGGGGCGAATCCGATCCGTCCCTCTGGGCCATGGTAGGCAAAGCCGCAAGCAGCAAGGAATACTCCATAGGAAGCCATGGAGCGGATGTAGTGGTCAGAGCATTCGATCTCGTTGTAGGGATTCCTCTTGGCGGCTCCGTAGCGGTCGTGCACCGCCTTCATGATCGCCAATCCTTTCTCGACAAGTGAACCGTCCGCCTCGCCCTCCGATACCATGTGCCCAGCAACTTGATACTCGAAACCGTTCATGCATTCGTTGAAGTATCCGCCCGGCCCCGTCCAGAGCTCCGGGTTCTTCGCAGGGCGAAGCTTATCTCCGGGAATAGCCTCCTTCGCGCCTCCCTTCGGCCAAGTAGTCATCAGCAGTCCAGCCTCACCTTCCATCGCATACCAGCGAAAGGCCTGCTCGATCTCGCGGTGCCTGATCGCGTAGGCGCCCGCGTCCGGCGCAAAGTTGTATTTCCAAAGGCTTTCAAGCGCCGAAACGGTTTCCTTTTTCGGAACGACCCGCCCCAGTCCGACTTGATGGATCCAGGACTGTCCGAGCAGCTGGTCGATATGGCAGCCCCGATTGGTGTTGAGATGGGCGGGAGCGGACTCATCGGGCTTGTGAATGAAGTATTCCCCGTCGAATAGCTCATCGACGATACTCTTGTAGCCACGGTCTAGAATGCCGCGGCAGCTCTCGGCAAAGCCTTCGTCGCCCAGTTCCCTCGCCATCGCTTCCCCCGCTGCCAAGGCCGCCAGGTACATGCTGCTAATCCAAGCGATCTTACCGGTCCAGGTCGCATCCAGCGTATGGGCCTGCGGTTCGGTCAGAATGCCGTCGGCATCCGGATCCTTGGCCATCAGGTAGGCAATCGATCGTTTCACTTTCGGCCAGATACGCTTCAAGAAGGCACCGTCCGCCGACATCTGATGCTCTCTATAGACACGTAGGATCGTGCCCGCTTGACCATCGTCCGCCACGAGCCCACGAGCATCTCCGCGATAACCGACCCCCGCCGACTCCTCGTTGAAAGCAATCCCATAGTCGACGATCTCCCGCCCCTTTCGCTCCAGTTCCGGGAAGATTCGGCTCAAGCCCTGCGCATAGTGGAAAACGTGGGTGCAACTGCCCTCACAACAATCCACCCCTTCCCAGGCCCACGGACGGTCGTTGTCGAACCAGTGAAACGTCTGGGTAGCCACGCATCCCAAGGAAATCATGCTCCGATCGAGCAACCAGTGAGGCAAGGTACTATCGTACCAAGTCTTGTTCCAAAGCAGCGTTCCATCGATCAACGACTCGGCCTTTTCCACCACATAGTCCGCGACCTCCCCAGCCGAATGAAACCAAGGACCGTAATGCCGGCCCGTAAACAGGTCCGGGCTGCGATCATACTTCTGATGGCGAGGGAAATACCAGCTGACCAGAAAGGTGACGACTTTCGAAGCCCCCGGTTCGAGCTCAAAGTACGCGCCGAGACCTCCGACTAGCGCTTGGTCCAAAGGCTTCGCTGCCGACTCCTCCGTACCGATCTCAAGTTCCGAGAATATGGTCTCAGGTCGCTTCAGCGTAACTGCGCTGCGAATACGCACTCCTTCACCCTGAAGTACCGTCAGGGCGCTCGAACCGTATCCATGCTCCGCAGCGATAGCGTCCCCTCCATCGATCGTACTAAGAATTGAACTACGGCTCGCACTCGCGCCCAAGCGATTCACGCGTCGGCCAAGAGATGTATCCGCGAGGTAGGGACAAACCGCATTCTGCAGCCAGCCAGCAAGTTCGATTTGGCAATTCCGCTCCGTGCGGTTCGTCACCGTGAAACGCATCACGGTCGCAGGCAGCGCCGAATCCTTCGCATTGAGCGGGATAAACGGACTGAACGCCTCCAGCTGCACCTTCGCCGGAAACGCGGAATCCTCATAGCTCACCCGCCCTACCGGATATTCCCCGCGGAAGGTCACCTCGGGAAACCCGATTTGATCGAGACTGCGCTCCAAAACTCTATCGTCCGACTTCGCGCGAATCGCGAAGCCTTGCTGCACCTTGGCCCCGTTTTGGTCGCTATACACTTCTCCCATCGAGACCGGCTTCGTGTAGTGTCCTCCCATCGTCATCGCATCCATGCGCATCTCATGCTTCTCGCGATGATAGTTGGACTTGAAAATATCCCAGTGCCAGAGACGCCCATCTCCCCCCAAATAGAGTTGCCCGCAACCGATGCCGCCCACCGGCATTCCGATATACCTTAGCTGTTCGCCCGAAAAGACTTCCGCCTCGCCGCGGCAGGTCAGCGCGTCGAGCCATTGCCGCGAAAACTTCTTGTCGACCGGGACGAGATGTCCGGCCAAATCATCCTGGCTGAAGGGGCCAGCCATTACCGGCAGTCGCCCGGCCCAGAGCGCCCCTACGGCAAGGCCCGTCGCCTTGATAAAATCACGACGCTGAAGCGGGGTAGACCGGACATCGCCTTCACCTTGGCAGGCGCTTCTATTCGTATTCATTTTTTAAGAACAAGCTTAGACTTCATCTCGCGCCGGGCACGGAAGGAACAACTCCTTCCACCCGTTCGGGTCAGTGACTCATAGGTTGCTCGCGAAATCCTTCCACATCCTCAAGTACGATCCGCTCGCGGGCGTCCGGCCCCCTGAGAACCAATTCGACGTTTCGAAACTCGATATTCCGGGCGTGCCGCACATAGGCGCCCCAAGCCGGCAGAACCCCAAAGAAGAATTGCTCCGGATAGCGGGCGA
Organism: Pelagicoccus sp. SDUM812005; assembly: GCF_031127875.1. Lineage (GTDB taxonomy): Bacteria > Verrucomicrobiota > Verrucomicrobiia > Opitutales > Opitutaceae > Pelagicoccus. Next base: position 74,345 of record NZ_JARXIA010000023.1, read on the forward strand.
TGTCCTCCGGCACCTCTCGGCGGGCATCCTCCTCGGTCCCATGGCCCGGATAGGAAATCTTGATGTTCTCCAAGAGAACGTCCTCAACGTAGTGGCCGGGGATGCCCGTGATCATAATCGGTCCCGAGCGAGCCTTTTCGCCATCCGTAACGCCCTGAGTGGTATCCACCTTGATCCCCTTGTAAGGGGCGGAGGCCGCCTTCACGCGATCTTCGATGGTAACCTCCGCAACCAAATCGCGGATACGAATATTCCTGAGGATACCCACCGGAGCCCCCTCCGGGTCAACGTCCGCGCCCTGCTTTCCACCGGAAAGCTCGCCCGAGTAGATGCGGCCCCGGTTCCCAAGGCGAATGAAGATGGGATTGCCCACGTTCTTCATCGTGATCCGCGATATATCCACATTTTCGAGACGGCCGCCATCGACGAGCTGCAGCTTGATCGCCCCCATCGGGCTATCGTAGAAATAGCAGTTCGTCACCTTCACGTCTATGAAGCCACCGCTCGAAGAAGTTCCAAACTTCAACGGGGAAGTGCTGCTCGAAACGCGGCAGCCCCGAACGATTATATTGCGGCAAGGATACTTCGAGCTCTTCAAGCAGATCGCATCGTCACCCGCATCGATATCGCAGTTTTCGATGAGCACGTTTTCGCAGCCATCGATATCCAGGCCGTCGTTGTTGTAGTTATTGTTGCGAAAGCGAACCGTGACGCCCGTGAAGACAACGTCCTTGCAGTCGACCAAATGGATTCCCCAAAAGGCGGGACGCTTATAGGTAACGCCCGAAAACGTTATATTCTCGCAGTCCACCATGCGCAGGAGGCGCGGACGGGTCAGGCGCTTCTGGGAGTTTTTGGCCGAGCGGGGAAACACCTCGTAGCTTCCCCTCCCGTCGATTACGCCCAAGCCTTCGATCCGCACGTTTTTCGCCCCGTTCGCATAGATCAAGGTGTGCGGCCCCCCTTCGCGCGGATTGTCCAAGCCCTCGGTGGGATAGTCCGCCAAGTCCTTGCTCCCCAGCAAAGTCGCCCCGTAGTCGAGCGAGAGCGTAACGTTGCTCTTCAAAACGATGGTGCCGATCTGGTAATCGCCGGCCGGCACCCACACCACTCCGCCGCCTTGGGCGTGGCAGGCGTCGATCGCCCCTTGCAGGGCTCGGGTATCCATCGCGATGCCGTCCCCGACCGCCCCGAAGTCCTGCACCTTAAAGCGGCGTTCCTCCACGGCAGAATCCTCGCCCAAGTAGAGCTCGGGCCAAGCATGGGCTCGCCAGGCGGCTGTGGTCGCCGCCAACGCAGCGAGAATTAGGACAAGGGTCCTACGGAGTGGGGTTTTCATAAGGCACAGGGGTCGGTAAAACGATCACTCTAGCGAATCTTTCGAAAACGCGCATCGTACGTTTGTAGGAGGCTTCCAACGAAAAGCCGGGAACCTCGACCCTTTAGAACGCGACCGTCTCGCTTTTTCCCTCCACAAAGCGCCCCAGCAGCCCCAGGCTGCATCATACATATATACGATTCCTAGAACCTCAAATCCCAGTAAACTTCCCGTCGTTCGCCGACCAACAAAAAGGGTGCCCGACCATCCCCCCCAAAAAAAGAGGCTTTCCATTTTTTCATGCACCCATTTCCACGTCCGCCCGACCCCCATCGCCCATGCCACTCGAAGCCCATCCAACAATTTCGAAGCAAGCGGCAACCGTCGTCACCGCTACGACGCCTGCGGCCCCTCCTAGCCCTGCTCGGCCTGCTCTTCCTCGGCGCCGAAGCCCAACCGGCCCACGGAGCCTCCGCCGCGGACCTAGAACTCAGGATCAAGCAAATCGACGAGGAGCTCGGGCAGCTCGCGGAATACAGCCTGCGCTCCGGAGTCGGCCCTGTCGGCTACCGCTCCAAAGCCCATACCGAAGCGGAATCGCCCGAATGGATCCAAATCGACCTGCAAGACGTCGCCACCATCGACCAGATCGTCCTCGTTCCCACCATCTGGCGCGGCAAGAAGAGCGGCCTGCATGCGGACGGCTTCCCTATCGAGTTCCAGATCAAAGCGGGCATCGCCCCCGACAGCCACGGCCAAGTCATCGCCACCTTTCAAGCCTCCGACTCTAGGCTGCCGCGCATCGCTCCCCTGCTCGTCCCCATCGACCCCATCGAGGCCTCTTGGGTACGCCTGGAAGCGAGCGTGCTTTCTCCCAGGATTTGGGACGGACTCTACATCCTTCAGCTCTCGGAGTTTCTGGTCTTCAGCGGAGAAGAAAACGTAGCCCTGCACCAGCCCGTCATCACGCCGACCCTCTCCCAAGCTCTCACCTCCTCGCGCAGCAGGGAGTACCTCGTCGACGGCTTCGTTCCCTACGTCATGGACGGTCCCCAAGTCGAACAGAGCCTCGCATTCACCACCTTCACCGGCATCACCCCAACCCCCATCCTCACCATCGACCTCGGCGAAACCGTACCCATAAACCGTATACACCTGCACGGTCCCGACCTGAGCGACACCATCCCCCAAGCCCTGCCGGACGACTACGGTATCGCCCGCCACTGGCTCGCCGAAGGCGCCACGCACGCGGATTTCTCCGACGCGACTCCACTTTTCGAATACAAGATGAACTCCATCTACGACGTAGGCCCCATCATCATGTGGCGATTTCCCGAAAAAGTGGCCCGCTACGTGCGCCTCGTCGCTCTCAAGCCCTACCTCGGCAAAGACCACCTTGGCGAAGGCCCGCAGATCGCCCTCGCCGAAATCGAGGTCTTCTCCCAAGGGAAAAACGTAGCCGTCGGAAAGACGACCACCGCAAACTTCAACCGGATCCCGCGAGAACGAAGCCTGCTCTCCCTCACCGATGGACGAAACTTCTACGGCGAGATCCTGCCCGTTCGCGAATGGATGGAACAGCTGGCCAAGCGACACGACCTCGAAACCGAACGCCCGCTCATCCTCGCCAAACTCAACGAGCACTACGCCGCCCAAAGCCGCAACCTGAAGCGCATGGGCTGGCTCGCCGCAGCCCTCACCGTCGGCATCATCATCACCATCCTCGTCGACCGCATGCTGCGCATGCGCGAGATTGCCAGCATCCGCGAACGCTTCGCGGCCGACCTGCACGACGAGCTCGGAGCGAACATCCACACCATCGGACTGCTCGGCGACGTCGCCCTCAAGTCGCTCCACGATCCGGAGCGCCTGCAAACGGTGCTCGAACGCAACCGCCGACTCACCGAGCGCACCGGGACCGCCGTGCGGCACTGCATCAACCTCCAAGAAGCCAAAGGCCTCTACGGCAGCCTCCCCGACGACATGGAGCGTACCGCCCGTCGCATCCTCACCGAGATCCGCTACGAGATAAAGATCGAGGGCGAGAAGCACCTCGCCGCCCTCAAGCCCAAGGAACGCACCGACTTGCTGCTCTTCTACAAGGAAGCCCTCGTCAACACCAGCCGCCACGCCGACGCCACCTTCTGCGAAATTCGCCTCGTGGCCACCGACAAGCAAATTACGCTGAGCATCCTAGACAACGGAAGAGGCATTCCCAACTCCCTCATCAACGACAGCCCCAACTCCCTGAAACGCCGCGCCAAGCTGCTCGGAGCAAAGACAACCACCGAACTCGCCCCCGAAGGCGGCACTCTCGTACGCCTGAACTACCGCCTAGGACTCTTCCGCTTCCTGAAAAAGTAAACGCTATGACAGATACAATCAAAGTAATGATGGTCGAAGACCATCCCGACTATCGCGAAGGCATCGAGCTCGCCCTCGAGACCGAAGAACGCATCGAATTGAAAAACACCTACAGCACTGCGGAAGCAGCTCTCCAAGCCCTGCAAGATCCAGCCAAGCACCCCGGGCCCGACGTCCTCCTGCTCGACCTGAACCTGCCGGGCATCTCCGGCCTCGAGGCCATTCGCTGGATCAAGGAATACTCGCCGAAAACGAAGATCATCGTGCTCACCCAATCCGACCAACAGGCGGACATCATGAAAGCGATCAAATCGGGAGCCTCCGGCTACCTCCTCAAATCGTCCAGCCTTTCGCAGATCACCAGCGCCATCCAAACCGTGACCGACGGCGGCGCCTCCATCGACCCCAAGATGGCCACCTACATCCTCGAAAGCTTCCGCACGCAGCCGCCGAAGCTCAGCATCGAAAACACCTTAACCAAACGAGAAATCGAGGTGCTCGAGCTCCTCAGCAAAGGGCTGCTCAAAAAGCAGATTTCCGAAAAGCTCGGCATCAGCAACGCCACCGTCTCCACCCACGTCAGCCACATCTACGAAAAGCTGGAAGTGCAAAACGCCCCCGCCGCCATCTCCACCGCATTCCAAGCCGGCATCCTCCCCGTCAAGTAACGCCGCCAGCAGCGCCCTCGCCCAGCCGATCGCGCCACCGCCTCTTCCTTTACCTTGCCTCGACCTGACGTCCGCGTTCCGCTCCCGGCGGCAAGTTCGCTCGGTACGCCTTTCCCTCCACCTGCACCGTCAAGGCCTGAAGCGAATGGGTCGGATCGGAAACCAGCAGCCGCCCTCCTTCGAAAACGAGGAGACAAGGGCCATCCGCCGCGACCTCTCCCCAGCTTCGGGTCTCGATCCCTCCCGCTTCGTAGAACACCGCGTAAAGCGACCCCTCGTGCTCGACCGCCTGCACCTCCGGGGAATTGGCCAGCACGCGGCTCGTCCCCGCCGCGCCCAACGCTTGGGCGCTCTCGAGCGAAAGCTCCGGATAAACGCGATACGCGTAGCTACCGCCATGAGGCGACTTTCCATGGTCTATCCAAATACTGAATACGTCGCCGGATTCCGGCCGATCCCCACGCGTCGGAAAGCTTTCCTTCCAATTGCCCTGCACTCGCTCCGACAAGACTTCGGGCTCCCCGTCAAGAAACTCGTAGCCAATCCCATTGTGCCATACCCAGCGCCCCTCTTGCTTCACAGCTCCGCTGCGACGCGATTGCTCGACCGAAGTAAACACCGGCCCGATCGTTTCCCCGCGAATCCCCGCCCCCAAACAAAAGATACGATCACCCAAAAAGAACCACGCCTTCCGCGCCTCCAACCCTCCGCGCTTGTAGACCATCGCCGCCATCCCCGTTTCGCCAGCTCCCAGCACCCCTGAAAAATCGGAGCCGCCAAAGCCGTCCAAAGTGGCAGGCGTCAGGTCCACCAAGCCTTGATCGCAGCTGGTCCCTGGAAGCCGCCTCCAGTCCCAAAGCGGAACCAAGTCCTCGTACTCGTCTCCATCGACGTAGGTCAGCAGCACCCCGTCGCCGAGATGCAAGCCCAGCATGTTCTCCTCGTTGCAAGACTCCGAACCGATCACTCGCGTCGACGACAGCTTCACCGAAGCATACCAATCGGGCCGACGCTGCACTGCCATTTCCGATCGCCAAAACGGATTGAAGCCCACGAAGCCGCTCCCGCGCCGCTCCATCGAATCGATACGCAACTGGTAGCCATCCCTGAAATCCGGATCGATCGCCTTCATCCGCTCCAGCTGCCGCCGGATCGAGCGAGCCTTGGCCAGCTGGCTTCCCTCGTCCAGATGGCGCCCGCAACCGCTGAGATCCATCCTGCCCTTCCACAAGATCCACGACGGCCCCTCCAGCAGGTAGTTCCGCAGCACCTCCAGCGATTCGCCAGCCAGGGCGAATTCCGTTCCGCGCAGCACCGATGCCCACTGCACCATGTCGACGCCAAACGAATCCCCGTAATTCCCAAACTGCTGCTGAGGCCCGTGCTGATGAAAGCTCCAGTCCGGCTGGATTCCCTCTCCCGTCGATACCCTCAACTCCGACCAAACCTCCGCCACGGCTCGATCCAGCAATTCCCGATCGCCGTAGAGCACGCCCTTCATGATTCCGATCCCCGCGCACCAAACTTTGTTCTGCCCAGTCAGCCCCAATTCGCTGCGATACAAAATCCGCCGCGCCGCCTCCAGCATCTCCTGCGGGACCGCATCCCCCATGAGCAACAGAGCGCTTCCCAAGCGGTAGGGCACCCCGATGCGCCCATTGTACCAGTTCGGGTTTTGGTAGTCGTTGCGTATCCAATGATCCAAGCCGCTCAACACCGCCCGCTTCATCGCCTCGTCCCCGAACCAGGGCGATTCCCGATCCGAAAAAGCGGCCGCCATGTCCTTCAAGCGATCCAGGTGCGTCCGCGTCGGCCACTCCCCGCGTCGTTGGCTCGCGTAGTCGATGTCCGGCCACGTACCCATTTCTCCAATACTTGCCAAGTACTCCTCCAAAGCAGGCTCGGCCAACGCCGCCTGCCCAAAATACTCCACGAACTGCCTTCGGATAAGCTGCTCCCCAGCTCCCACCACCGAAGCGACAAGGGAAGCGCCCACGAGAACGAGCAAAACGCATTTCATAGAACCACCTCTACTTGAAACGCACATCTTCTACAAACTCGTTCATCATGACATTGCCCGCTTCCACCTTACGTCCGTCGAGTATCACGTTATCGAATACGACTCCTTCCACGGTGTGCTCCGAATCGAACCCGACCAGCTCGATGCTGGCATGATCCTTGATCACATACGGTTTCCAATCCGTACCGTCCTGAAAACCTTCCAAGGTAGGATCGATAGGAGCCGAAGTCGCCGTGATATTCTGGAACAGCACGTTGCGAATATTCCCACGCTCCGGCGTTTTCGTCCAACGCGTCGTGCCAATCCAACACGAGATCAAACGACGCGCCTCCTCGATGCGGATGTTTCGAAACGTGACATCGCTGATCGTCGCGTCGTCGCAATGATAAACCCGCAAGGCCGTTTCCCGCCCGACGTCGTGGATCACGTCGCAATCCTCGAACAACACATTGCTCACATCCTCACGCACTTCCGCACCGATGCTCAGCGCGTGGGCCAGCTCGTTCCAAAGCACGCAGTTGCGCACGTGAATGTTCTTCGACTCGCCCTGTCCCGTGCGCGACTTGACCACCACCAAATCGTCCAGCGTTCTCAAGAAGCAGTTTTCGACGAGCACATCCTGGCTGCTGGAAATATCCACCCCATCCGAATTCCCGCGCCAGCCGATGATCTTGATATTGTCCACATGGATGTCCTTCGAGCGCTTGATCGGAACCGTCCAACGGCTCGGGTCCAGAAAGGTAACGCCTTCGATCGTCACGTTTTCCGAATCGCCGACATAGAGCGAATAGCGCCGCTTCGGCCGCGGGATAGCCCCCTGCTCGATGATGCCCCGACCGCGAAACTCTATGTTCTTGCCGCTCAGCATAAAGGTGGGGAGGTACATGGTCCTCAGGCCCACCTGCCCTTCCTCCTCGCTCGCGTCCATGCCCCCGCGAATGTAGGCCCCGCCCGCGACGTAGACCGTCGTGTCGTCCCCTACCGCAAGGTGCGTCAGTTCGTGCACGCCCGGACCGAAGTAGATCACGTTCGGGTCATCCGGATCGGGAACGTTCTCCTCCATCGGATTGGCAAAAATGTGCAGCGACTCGTGCCAATCTCCATTGATCTCCACCGTCACCTGCCTCGGCCCATCGATCGAAAGCGCCACTGTCTTTCCATGCACCTTCGGCACGATCCCATAGGACGTCGGCAAAACCTTGATCGAGCTTACCGGCTCCGAACACTCGATCTTCACCTCCACCTTGCCCTGCAAATCAAAGGACGCGAACGACGCGAACGCAAAGGCGCTCGGGTCCCGAGTCAGGCGAGGGATCGGCCCCGCCGGAGGAATCTTGGCCTTGTAGACCGGCACCTCCTCTCCGGCCACTTGGACGGCGAAAACCTGCGAAAGCTCGATCCCGTCCGGGGCAGGATAAACCTTCACTCGCTCTTGAGCGCAAAGAACAGAAAGGCCCGCTAAGGCAACTACGAGGGTAAGCAACGTTTTCATAGGGGTGGCCAAAGCCCCATGAAACCAAAGCCCCGCCCAAAGCGGGAGCCCTTCTCGGGTTACATTGGTGAGCGCCCCCGCGAGCAGCTCACGCAGCTCAAGCAGCTAGCCTCTTCGCCCCGAAAAGCCCGCCCAGCTACTCCGCGGCAAGGGCAGTGTAGGTATAGGTCTTCTGCTTGCCCCCTTTCACTGCCTTTTGCTCCGCATCCGGGTAGCTAACCAGGAAATTGTTCTCATCGATCAGATTCAGGTAAAAGTGTGTCGTACCTTGCGGCAGCGTTGCCGAGACTTTACCCCCAGCGTGAACCTTAGCCGGCGTGCGAAACCATTCTTCGTAGCGCTCCAAGCCATTGAGGGTATAAATCAAATCGGCCCGCACGACCTTCGCGCCCCTTTCCGCAAACGAAACCTCGACCTTTCTCCCCTTCATTTCGTGCCCCACGACCTCGCAGATCGCCTCCTTGCCCGGCAGCTCTCCTCGGTAGGCCGGATTGAAGTACGGCAAGCTCGCCTTCATTTCGGTCAACATCTCGCTAAGCTTCGCATCCATTCGCTGGGCCCTCTCCGGCATGAGGGCTGCCAGATTCCGAGCTTCCTCGATATCGGCCCGGTTCGCGGTCCCGCCATCGGTCCGATACAGGCGATAGAGCTCCAGCTCCTCCGTGCCCGGATTGGCGACATGGTCGAAATTTCTCACCAACTTATAGTCCCCCACTCGGATCGCCGCTTCCATCGCGCCGCCCCCATGGGGAAAATGCCACATCATCGTATCGCGAACCGATCCATCCGCTTCGCGCACTAAGCGAGCATCCTGCGGGTCCTCCGTCAAAAGCGGCAAAATATCGCAGCCGTCCAGGCTCTTTCCCACTGGCTTCTCTACTCCCGTCATCGCCAAGATCGTCGGATAGAAATCGAGCCCGTTCGCCATCACGTCAGTTTGAACGCCTTCAGGGATTCCCGGCCCCCTTACGATCAAAGGCACCCGTACGCCGCCTTCCATAGCGGAAATCTTTCCGCGATCCAAAGGGTAGTTATCGGTGTACCGCTCCTTCGGTCCGCCCTCCATGCCTCCGTTGTCGGAAGTGAATATCAAATAGGTGTTCTCGCTCAGCTTGTGCCCCGGCCAACGTGGATCCTCCGTCTGGTCCAGGTAATCGAAGACCGTGCCTAAATAGTAGTCCAACTCCGCCACCATCGCTGCGTAAAACGGGTTAATCTGCCCTTCCTGCTCTCTCGTAGGCGTCACGCTCGGATCCACGCCCATCTTGGCAGCGTACTTGTCCAACAACTCCTTCGAGCGGGTATGGATAGGCGCGTGCACCAACCAGGTCGCGTAGTACAGAAAGAAGGGATCCGCCTTGTGCTCGCGAAGGAAGGTCAAGGCGTCCTCGTTGTTCTGATGAAAGGGATATCCGTTTTCGTCGAGTCGATAGGGATCGCCCTCCCGATCGCTCGCGAAATCCTTGAGCCGGTCCTTCATTCCGGAACGCGCTCCGCGATCGGACCGCGTCCAGTCGAAGCCGAGATCCTCTGGCTGCGGGTAGGCATTGTGGCTAATCGCAATGTGCCATTTTCCGGCGTGCCCCGTCGTGTATCCATTTTGTTGCAACACGCGAGCAATGGTCAGCTCATCCGCGGGCATGCGACCACTGTACCAAGGCGATATCACGCGAGCTCCCGTCTTGTGGTACGGCACCGGAGGAGCCCCGCCGACCACGTGCGTCTTCTGGGCCCGCGCCGGATGGTCGCCGCTCAAAATGGCTGCCCGACTCGGAGCGCAGGTGGGCGCCGGCGAATAGCCCTGCCAGAACATCACTCCCGTTTTCGCCAAGGCATCGAGCCGAGGCGTCTCGTAAGGGGTCGGCTCGTCGATATCGTAGCAACCTACGTCCTGCCATCCGAGATCGTCGACCAGGATGAGGACCACGTTCGGCTTCGCCGGACGGCCGTCCTCAACCGAGCAGGAGGAGGATACGAATGACAAAGCGCCCAACAGGGCGCAAAAAAAGGAGGGTTTGATTTTCATTGGCTGCAATATCGGTAACGAACGAACAAGGGTATCGCGACAATTTACCGCGAACTACGAAATCACCCCATCCCTCGTTTGGAGGGTAAGGGTCGCTCAAGGATGGATTCGCTAAGGGTGTCGCCTCGCCTTCTCTTCGTAGAACTTGTGACCGGGAAGCCGCACCGTTCGCTTGCTGTATCCAAAAAGGTTGCAGTCTTCCCCTTCCACCTGACTCGCTTGGATGCTCAGGTCCACTTGCTCCAACTCCTTGCCGGCGAGAAGCGCCGTACTGCCTTTCGCCAGCGAGATGCGAATCAAGCCGCCTTCCTCGACCGAAACGTCATCAGGACTGGCCAACTCTCCATCGATGTAAATTTTCGGCTCCGCGATATCGGTTTTCACCCAACACGGAGATCCGATTAAACTCTCAATACTCACAAACTCGGTCCGCCCGTCTACCCGCTTGGCGCTCACCAAAAACGCTCCTTGAGTACGGTATCGGTGAAAGGCTACATCTCCCCAGTTCGAGGGAGTTGCGGGAAAGACGCGGATCGTGCCGCCCCAACTTTGCAGCAGCATGTCATGCACGCTGGTTGCAAACGAAAGCGGGCTCTCGATCACCGGATTCCCTTCCGCATACATGGTAGTGGTGGATACGTTTCGATGCTTGATCAAAAAATCGAGATAATAGTAAGCCCTCTCCGCGTCCCCTAACATGGCATACATCGAAGCGGCTCCCGTCGCCGTGTAGCCCGTCACCTGCATGGCTGAGCTTTTTGTATTCTTTTGGTTGATACTAACGTCCAACCAATGATCCAAGGTGGTCCTAAGCAAAGTTGCTCCGGCCGACGTATCCGGCGTCAGAACCGCCAAGGGATAAAACGGCAACAAATGGGAGTAGTGCCGATGCGGATGATCGAAAGGAATATCCTTCCCGATCCTCAACCCGTTTTCATCGACCTGGAAATCGACCAGATTGTCTAAGATGCGACGCCACTCCGGGACAAGCGGATCCTTGAGACCGTGCTCCTGGTCGATATCCAACAAGGTTTGGCAGCTCCAGCGAATCAGTCCAATGGTGAAGTTGATGTCCTGACCGCGCCCGCCGGGATACTCGGGCGACCAGCTTCGCTTGATGTGGATCTTTCCGTCCTCCGCTTCCACAGGGTTCTCTCGCAAGTAATGCCGGTAGCTGTTTACCGCCATCTTCAGGAGCGGAAAGAGCTTGTCCCTCATGCGTTCCCTATCCCCCGCAAACTCGCAGTGCAGCCAGTAGTTGTTCAGTATCCAAACCAGCATGTCAGGCACATTTGCTCCGGCATGGGCGATCATGTCCTGCGGAAACAGGGCAGCCAGATTCGCGCTATCCTCCCAATGGTCCGGCACGTTGCGGGCTAGGTTTCCGATGTACTTGTCCAAATTGTTAGGCAACGACTCCCCCACCGCTAAACGATTCGCCGTTAGATGGGTCCAATACTGGAGCTGCACGTTCAGGTCTCCCCAGACCATTGGCCAAAAGGTTTTGTGGTACCAGGGCCCCATCAAATCCATGATCGGCCCGTTTCCACGCGTGGCCGAGGCGAACTTGTACATCTGTATCCAATAAAAGGATTCCTTCTGAGGGTCGTCGAAGGTCACGAAACTCAGCGGATAGTAGTCGTGCCACCACTGACGATGGCTAGAACGGAAGCTCCCCTTCTTCAAGAGAGCTCCCGCTGCCCTCAGGTTCTTCACCGCAGTCGCCAAACTATCATGCGCGGGAAAGCTATGATGAATACTCGCAGTGAAAACCTGCTTCCCAGCAGGCTCTCCGGAAAGCTTCCAGGCCGTAGTCGTTTCGCCGCGACCGTCGTGAAGTATCTGGCGACAAAAGCGATATCCATCCGCTTCGCCCTTCTCAGGAGCGGGAGGCATAGGCAACGGAGCCGTCCTCATCCTGTCCCAAGTTCCACCCTTCGGACCACCACCCGCATCCAAGGATTCCCGCACGGGCGGCATCGGTTCCGCCGGAATCCAACGCATAGAGATTCCCTCGCCGTCCTTAGCGTCGATTTCGAAATAGATAACGTCCTCGAGACTGTGCGACAAACCTCGAATCTCATAGGAGCCACGCTCCGTCTCAATCGTTCCCCGCAGCTCCGCATTCCAAAGGTCCAATCGCAAATCCGCTCCTATAATATCACCTTTCGACTCGATCGCGAAACGCCCCAAAGGCAGACGACCCCGGTAGATCCATAAATTTTCATGCCCTTCGTGCGGTAAGCGATGATCGTAGTAGTCATGCCGCCCCGCATGGATAGAAATCACGTTCCTCTTTTCTTCGACTCCCTGGTAGAAAAGGAACCCCACATTTCCATTTCCTGAATACGGAGCCATTTCCCAACGCGGAGGAACCCGATCCCACACCATATCGTGCCTTTGCATAAAGTCCTCGTAATCGACGTCCAACTTCACTGCGGCAGCCTCCAAGCCAACGATGCTCGCGACCCAAAGCGAAACGGACAGCAACGACTTCACTATGATACGTATTTTCATTTTAACTACAAGTTATTCGATTATTGAGCCAATTCAGTAACCAACTCCTGACAGCGTTCACGATAGTAGGCCAATCGACTGGCATACTCGGGATTCCCGACAAGGTTCACCTGCTCGTGAGGATCCTCATCGAGATTGAACAATTCTTCGTAAATGGGTTTCTCGCCCTCGATCGAGGCATCCGGCAGGTACGCCATTCGATCGTTCTCTTTAGAAAAATACCGAATATATTTATATTCAGCCCCTCTGACCGCTTCCATGCGCGGATAGCCTTGATCCGTAAAGAGGTTCTCGCAAAAAACCTCCTTACGCCACTCGATCTTCCTTCCCTCGATCAACGGCACCAGACTTTCGCCTTGGTAAGTATCCGGAACCGGCAATCCGCACAGTTCCAAAATCGTGGCCGGCAGGTCCTGGCCCACGACAAGCGCTTCCACAACCCGGCCACGATCTCCCTCCGAGAAACGAGGCGAGTAAAAGATCATCGGGATCCGAATCGACTCCTCGTAAAGGAACGTCTTCCCGCCCAGCCCGTGTTCTCCCAGCAACAGGCCATGATCGGATGCGAAGACAATAATGGTATCATCCGCCACGCCAAGCGTCTGCAAGTCCTCCCTCAGCTTTCCCACGAAGTTGTCAATCGCCGTTACCGCCCGAGACATACGCGTCATTTTCTCGACCAGCCTCTTCTCGTGCAAATTCTGATAGTACCCCATCAGCTCATCCTGCTTGAATACGTTCTCAGGAAGGGAAACCGGATTCGGATAGTCGATCGGTAGCGGCTGCTTATCACGAACCTCGTTGTAGAGCTCGCGATACATATCCGGATCGCTCTCCTTGCCGCCCATCCCGCCGATACTCGCTTCGTGCGGCAGGTTGAAATTGATCGAGAGGCAAAAGGGACGGTTCTCGTCACGACGCTCCAAAAAATCCTTTAGCGAGGCATCCGCGTTCTCGAAAAAGTAATCCTTGCCGTCCTCGGTACGCAGAAACGCCTCCGTCGCCTCGTAAAGCCCTTCCACTTGGCTGGAATTCTTCAGATTCGAAAACTCCTTCTTGCGATGCAGATCAAAGCCGAGATGCCCCGTCGCCATGTAACAGAAGTCGATATTCTCCTTCATGTAGCTCAGCCGCTCTTTCTGCGGGCCAACCGTCACATGATTCTTGCCGATGTATCCCGTAAAATACCCCGCCGCTTTTAGCTGCATAATCCAGCTCTTGTCGAAAATCGCATGCGGCATCGGATTTTTGGATACATAGAAAAATCCGTTCCGATTCTTGCGCTCCCACTGGCCGCTCAAGAAGTTCGCCCGGCTCGGACCGCAGATGGGACTCGTGATGAACGCGTTTCGGAAAAACACCCCCTCCTCGGCAAGCCGGTCGATATGCGGCGTCTTCGTCACCGGATGCCCCGTCATGCTCAAGGAATCGAAACGCTGGTCATCGGTTTTGATGAAGATGACGTTTGGCTTCGTTTCAGCCTGAACGGTACCTGCGCCCACCGACCGAGACAAGCTACTCCAAGCAGCAATACAGACAACGAACAGGGTAAAAGGCAGTCTCATAAGGGAATACTTCTGGTTGGGATAAAAACAAAGTTCTGACAGATGCCTGGCCTGAACCAATGCGGGCACCGACTTCCAGCAGCCTTTCAGAGAAGCGCACCAGGACAGAGAGCGCTTCGCGACTTCGAAAGGGCCGAAAGCAAGCCGGCTACAGCTCACCAACACGCCAATCTACCTGAAACGGAAAACGACGACTACCCTGCATACAGATGGTTTTTACTGATTCCTCATCCGCCGCCTTCGGAAGCCCCCCTCCGCAAAAAGGGTCGCTTCCTGAGAAGCGACCCCACTGCGTGGCAGTGCACGTGGTCCTCTAAAACGAGGACGACCTGAATGCCTAGAACTCGAAGGTGTTTCGCAGAATGATCTGACGCGGAGCGGGCACGGAAGCGCGAGCGACGGAACCATCCGGCTGGAATTGGGCAGGAAGCGGATCGTTATCGGCGAAGGCGTTGCGCACGTTCAACTGCACCTTCCAATTCACGCGATCCCCAGAGATCTTGCGACTGTAGCCAGCCCAGAAATCGAAGTACTCTCGCGAATCGTCATAGTGCGGCTTGTCCGGATCCGGATACGGAGTGCCTGTTTCAGGATCTTCGATCAACTCGAAGCCGAGAGCTCCCTCGCTTTGATAGCGATAGGCCCCACCCACATTCAATCCCTTGAAACGACCATCGGAGAACTTGTAGTTCGTAATGAAGTTCGCCCGGTACTCTCTGACCTTGGGATCTTCCGTTCCTTCAAGGGCCTTGCCATAAAGGTAGAGCTGCCCACCCCACGAGTTGCCAAAGTACTTACCATACAATGCATTCGTTCCGTATTTATCGGTACGCGGCGTATCTTCCAGGAAGTTGCCGCTGTTGCGGTAGTACTCGATCTCGATCACTTCGCCATCAGGCGTAACAGTATCGTCCACCTTATCGAGCGCCGCTGCGTAGCGACGTCCGAACTCCCCGATGCGAGCATAGCTGTTCGATATAATCGAGGACTGCTGAGTCGCGTTGAACGCGATGCGCCAATTCTTGGTCGGGTTGAAGGTCAACTCAATCTCCTTGCCCTCCGCCTCGAGATCGATCGTATCCTTCAAGACGTAATATAAATCCGAACCGAGAACCCACGAATCATCCGATTCGCCAGGAGCGGAAGATGGAGTATAAGAGTAGCGAGTAACCTCTTTCATGAACGGAGTAACCAATTCACCCCAAGCCGCGTGAAGCTGATGTAGCTGCGCGAGCGACATCGGATTGTTTCCTTGCTTCGAATCGATGATGCCGTCTCCAGCGATGCCCTCAGGTTCGCCATCATCGTTTAAACCGTCGTCAACAGTGGGATCGTCGAATTGGCCGTCCATATCCCAATCCCAATCATCGAGTTCACGACGCGTATCGCGATAGATATTCATCATCGCCTGCGAGGCGACAACTCCGTATCCGAAACCAGCGCCAGCTCCAGCGCCACTTCCTAGGTTCGTAGAATTGCCCTTATAGGCGTTGAAGCGAATGCTAAACCGATCCGTAGAGTAGGTGACGCCGTAGTCCTTGGTGCTACCGTCGGAAGGAGGGGTCAGATTACCATCGATATCGAAACCGTCTGGGCTCGGCGTGAAGTTGCTCGAGTCGCCGTAGTGCAACGCCATGGTATGGCCTTCCGGCAGAAAATTGTTCGGCACCTTCAAAACAAGGCCGTAGGCGAAGTTCGAACCTCCTGAGGTACGCGCTTCCGTGTCATCAAGATTGAATACATCTGGAGAAACCAGAGAAACATTCACCTCGTCCTTAGGTGGGCTTGAATTGAGGTAGTTTTCTACCTCATCGTCGCGCCAACCGAGATTCGCCACGAGCAAGTCGTTGAAGAAAAAGCTCTGCAGGTTGATCGCCCAAGAATCGACGTTCGTCTGCTCCAACTTCGCGTTCTGGGCGCGCATTTCGTACCAGAATTCCGTTTCGTCCGGGAACTCGTCGCCCCTGACCGACCGGTAGTTAGCATCCGTGGCAGGATCGCCGACGTTCCAGAAGAGCGCCTTCAGCTTATGGTCCGGAGTCGCTCGGGAGAGAGCGAGATTACCGGGAACCGAAGTCATTTGGAAGTCGGCCATGGAGAAATTCGGATCGCTCCAAGCATCCAACTGCTGCGGTCCGAGATAGATGATCGAGCGAGCGCGGCGATTGTTGCCCTGCACGTTTGTATCATCGACATGGAAGGCAACGTCCCCTCCTTCAGAGCCCATCGTGTATCCAATCGTCGACTTAAACTCCTCCGAGCTATCGAGAAGGCCAGTAAGAGTATGACGTCCCAGCAGCTTGCCCAAAGGGCTATCGAATTTCTCTTCGAAGTCGACTTTAGCGAACGCTGTCGCGCGCATCGTCTCGCGAGTGGAAGGAGCATAGGTCCGAGTCGGGACGCCCGTATAGATATACAAGCGACCAAAGTTCGGATTGGGCTGCCCCATCGGCAAGGTCTCGTTCACGTCAAAAGTGAGACGTGGGTTGCCGATTGAAATATAGCTTTCGCGATCGAAGTGCTGCTTATCGAAACCGAGCTCGATACCGTAGTCGCCACTATCGGACAACATTTCGAAGGATACATTCGAACGATCGAAATCGAAATTCGTGAAGTCGAGGCCGCCGCTGATCAGGTTCGTGCGCCAGTCAAAGACGTCGTAGTTGGTCAGGCCTTGGTCAGACCAGTTCACGAAACCTCCGTTCGAGCCAAGATTGCGATAGCCTGGAGGGCCAGTGAAGATCGAGTTTCGACTGCCTCTCACAAAGCCATCGTCCGCGTCGAAGGTAGGATTACCGTTGATCCATTCGCCTCTGGTTTGCAGCGCGAACGCCCAGGTCGGATGGCCATCTGCGGTTTCAGTGCCATCAAACACAGGGGTCCAGCCTCTACCGACAGGAGCGCCTGTAGAGTTGCCCCAAGTACGAATTCCAACCCCGTTGTCATCCAGGCCGAGGTAGTTGTGCCAGGACAACGAATCGCCATCCATGGCGTTGATGGTCTCGATGGCATTGACCCACATACGGCCCGTGGGGTTCTCCTCCGTCTTAGGCCAAACGATCGGCGTATCGCGCGGATCATTCAGGAAAGTCGACAAATTCTCCAGAGGACCAAGCCGATTAGCCGGATTAGAGACGATGTTTCCATTTTCGAAATTACCTTTGATGGTAATCTTCTTTTCGGAAAACGGCTTATAGGTGAACGCCACGAAATTCCGCTGCGTATCCTTCATGGCCGGCTTCTGCGTGTATTCTTCTTCGTTGAAAAGAGTCGCTACGCGTACAGCCAACTGGTCCTCGATCAGAACCTTGTTGTGGTTAATCGATGCACGCATCGAATGATTGTCCTCGAAGTTCTCCGTCGACAATTGAAATTCGAACTTGGTGCTGTCGCGACTCAGGGAAGCGGTATTCGTACTACGATTTACGATACCGCCCGGAGAGCCCAAGCCGAAAAGGAAGGAGTTCGCGCCGCGATTGATATCAACGCGTCCGGAAATGTATGAGTCAAAGGGGATCTCGGTCACATAGTAGTCAACCGTACGCGTCGCACGACCAAGACCACGAATATTCGTGCCGCCCATCGGAACCTGACGAGAGTCGCTGTTCCCGATCTCCAGCTGAGCATCTCGCTGCGTATCCATATAATCGCTACCACGCCCTACCGCATCGGCATTTGTCGCATACAGCAAGACTTCATCCATCCCCGTCGCCCCGACATCCTCGAGAAACTCGGAAGTCATGACTTGCACGGACGTCGCGACATCGGAGAGCTGCGTCTTCAAGCGCCCACCTGCCAAGGTTGAATTAGCGCGATATCCGTCGTCATCAGCGCCGTCGACCGTGAAGGGAGACAATTCGAAAACCTCCTCTTCGCCATCATCGTCCTGGGCGTAGCCGATATTTCCTCCGGCTAGCGCAGCACCTGCAAATGCAGATGCGCATAAGGCGTTTAGCCCTTTTTTGTAGTTTGTTATGGGTATCATTATTAGTCGCTTGTTGAGCTAAGGGATATAGACTTTAGGACAAAGCCCTCCCAACTCTTACCAAACGTTCGACGCGACTCGTCACGCCTCTTGCTCGTCAAACAAGCGGAGCTCTCCCAAATATGGGATAGCCAGGCACATCAAACAGGGAAAACGGTGACTCGATCGAACTCGTCAGCCGCTTCAATCCATAGCCAATATAGGATGCATTCGAATCGCTGGGGAATATCGTAGGCGGTAAGAAGAAAAGGTTGGGGTATTTGTCGTTACAGAGAAAGCAGTTTGAACTGCTTCTTCGAGCCGATCAGAGGTCCGACCCTAAAAACAGAAACTGCTGAGACATCATACTGCCCCAGATCAAGATTTCCTCCTATCATGCGTTTGAATGACTTAACCGCTTTTTCCAAAAAAATAAGACGAATACCCTATCATCGCTCTCTTTCGACGCTAGGAATCACTGAAGGGAAACACCCCCCTTCAAGAAAGCTGCAGGCGAAAGCGGGCCGAAGGAGTCGCCGCCGGAGGGCTGATCGCTCCAGAGATACGCGGCGAGGTGGCTAAGGGCTCAAGATCACCTTGAAGCTCAGCTCTTCTCCCTTGCGCATCCGCAGCTCGCGGTAAGCCTCCCCGTAGCTCGATTTCTCGAAGCGGTCCGAAGCCTCGCTTACCAGCTCGTTCACCGCAGCAGCGAAACTGAGCGTGAACGCGCACTCCCGCCGCGCCACAACGGCTCGCCCCTACCTCACCAAACTGAGCCGCGACAGAATCCGGACTGCGTATCCAACCCTACCGTCACTTCAAGAATGTCTCCATC
Source organism: Pelagicoccus sp. SDUM812005 (assembly GCF_031127875.1). Lineage (GTDB taxonomy): Bacteria > Verrucomicrobiota > Verrucomicrobiia > Opitutales > Opitutaceae > Pelagicoccus. Next base: position 93,114 of record NZ_JARXIA010000023.1, read on the forward strand.
GGCACGATCTCGTCGTACTCTTTGATCTCGATATTTCGATAGAAGATCTCAGCGGTCTCCGACTGAAAGCCGATAATTCCTTCGCTCGGCTGCACCGAGGTCGCCATATTGACGACTTCGCCATTGAGTTTGTGAATCACGTAATCGCCTCCCATGACGATGATCTCGCACCGGTTCCACTTACCGTCGAGAGCATGATGGTTCTCGGTCGGGCTCGCAAAGTGCAGCCAGCCTCCTACCTCCATCGGCTCCCCTCCCTTATGAGGATGCAAAAAGCTTTTTCCGTCTTCAGCAGGGTACCAGAGGTAGCCGGCTCCCTTCGGCCGTATCAAGTCTCCCGTGTGGTTACGCCCCTTGGTGTGGTCATAGCGGATCTGATACTCGATACCCACCGGCCAAACCGTATCGTCCGTCACATGATAATACACGCCAGCGTCGTACTGCCACCTGCCAAAATTGTTAGCGATCCTCTCACCCCACTTGTATTCAAATCTCAAAACATACTTGCTGTAAGACTTCTTGGTGTAGAATAGCCCGTGCGTATCGTTCTCGCCTGTATCCAACTTGTACTCGGCCGGAAAACTATCGTCGAAGACATGGATCATGCCCTTTTCGATAGCGAAGACCCGCTTAGCCATCTCCGCATCACCGCTACGAATCTTCAAATAGAGTCCGTCGAAATTCTCTCCGTTGAACAAAGGCACGAAGCCCTCCTCCGCTTGAGAATTCGGGATCAGGCTGCCAAAGCCAATTACGCCACACCATACGAGCAGGCGGCCAAGCCCTTCTCTCAAGAATCTAATCGTCATTAATCTCATCCTATCACCAAAAGTTAATACCAGGTACCATCCAATTAGAGGGTAGGCAGCAGAAATCCAGTTAACGAGGTTCGAGCGTCCATGGCATGGGAAAGAGCAGGACCACGGAACACCATCTCATATCTCTCTTCCGGCATACACACTGCATCGGGTCACGAAAACCAAAAGGCCACTTCCTGCAGTGGAAGCGGCCTCGAATATGAGGTCAAAATCGCAATCGACCTAAAAACTGAACGAGTTTCTGAGCATAATTTCCCGAGGAGAGGGATACATCGTACTCGCTACGCTTGCGTCCGGTTGGAACTGAACAGGAATCGGATCCTTTTCGGCAAAGAGATTTCGTACATTCAACTGAACCTTCCATCTCACCTTATCATTGAAGACCTTCTTACCATAGCTTACCCAAAGATCGAAATACTCCCGGCCTTCATCATAATACGGCTGCGTCGGATCTGGGTATACTGTACCCGTGTTCTCATCAACCGTAGACCCGTATCCGATAGCCGCTTTGCTCTGATAACGATAGGCACCTCCGATTCCGACCCCTTTAAACCGACCGTCCCTGAAGGAATAGTTAGCAACCAAATTGGCACGATACTTTCGAGCCGACGGATCCTCCGTCCCTTCCAAGGCCTTGTTGAAGAAGTAATTTTGCCCGCCGTACTGGTTAGATATATACCGTCCCCATATAGCTTGCGGATGCCACTTATCTTCGTAGATCGGAGTAGTGAGCCTGCCAAAATTCCGAACATTAGCCATCCAAGGATGCTCGTCGAAAATCGCTAAATATTCCTCGAAGTATTTAGTCGTGTTCGGAGCTAGATTCGAGCGAACGGTAGACTGCTTAGAAGCATTAAACGAAAGCCGTAGGCTATCGCTTACGTTGTAGGTCATCTCTAGTTCCCATCCTTTCGCTGCGAGATCCGCTGTGTCAGTGAGAACTGAATACAACTCCGGCCCAGCAGAAGTGCTAGGATTTCCACCATTATTATCCTCTCGCGTATTGAGAACCGGTTTAGTTGTCTCTAGAACCCATGGGGTAACGAACTCCTGACCGACGATCTCGATTTGATGCATCTGCTCGAGGCTGATCACGTTTTCCGTACCATAGATGTGTTCAGTACGATCATCCTTTCCGTTGTTAGCGATTCCCTGCGGATTGCCGGAATTGTCAACTCCGTCGTCTCGCGTGATATCGTCAAAGACATAGTCCCGATTCGCATCGTAGGTTTCCATTTCATCCCAAGAGTTGCGGTACCAGTTCAGCATCGTCTGAGATGTCGCGACACGATAGCCTCCTACGACAGGCCCGTAATACGCATCGCTCACCGACCCCTCATAATAGTTGATACGGGCATTGAACCGACTTCCGACGTTAACAGTCACTCCAATGTCCCGAGAACTACCAGATGAACTGTTCAAAAGCTCGCCGTAATGATTGTATCCAGCAGGGCTAGGTTCGAAATTGTCCGACTCTCCATAGTGAAAGGAAACAGAGGTGCCTTCAGGAGTCCAACGCTGCGGCACCTTCAGGACCAGACCGTAGGCAAAGTTTTCGGCTGTCATCAGCTCCTTTTCGGTATTGTCGAAGTTGAATACAGCAGGATCGTGAATCGCGGAACCGTCCTCCGACTTCGGGACTGAAGTGTTCCACAACCGATACACTTCATCCTCGCGATAGCCAAGATTGGCGACGAAATGTTCGTCGAGAAAGAAACTCTGCAAGTTGATCGCTCGCGAGGATGCGTCTCGATTCTCCAATTGCCCACTCTGAGGAATAAACGGAGTCGTGTAACGGGTCGTATCAGGATGCTCGTGCTCCACCGTCCCGATGACATCCCCATTGTCGTCAAGTATCTCCTGACCACCTGTCAGGTCGTCTCGCGAAGCCTCGACAGCAGGGTCGCCCACATTCCAATAACGCACTGTCGTTTCGTAGCCGTCTGGCAAATGCGTCAAATTGTAATGAGAGGGAACCCGTCCGATATCGAAATCGGAGAGCTGAAAATCTGGGTTCGTCCAGGCTTCCATGTTCGCTTCACCAAGATAGATGAAGGCTTTGGTGCGGCGACTGTTACCGATGGCATCGGTTTGCGTATCCGTATGAAATTCAACATCGCCTCCGTAAGATCCCATCACCCAACCAAGTCGCTTCCGGTCCATCTCGTTCTCATCCAACATGGCCGTCGCCGTATGCCGCCCCAGCCAACGCAGAGGCCCATTATCGAAGCGTTCTTCGAAATCGAATTTTGCGAATGCGGTAGCGCGAAAGCTCTCCCGTTCTATGGTTTCGATCCGCTTCTCAGGCGTAGACGTGTAAATATACACGCGTCCAAAGTTGGGATTCACAGATCCATCAACAGGCAGAGTTTCATTCACATCCAAGGTGATTCGAGGCCGCCCGGCGCCAATGAAATTGTTATTCTCCCAATCTTGATGATTATATCCTAAAACAACTCCATATTTACCACTATCGGACAGAAACTCGATTTCTAAGTTCTCCTTTTCGAAATCATGCCCGTAGTAATCCATATTACCACTTATCAAGTTCTTTCGAAAATCGAAAAGAGAATAGTCCAACAAACCTTGATCGGCATATCGCGGGTACTCCGACAATATATTCCCGTAGCTTATCGGACCGTAAACCGCCACCGTACTATTCACGCGAGTTCCACCATTCCCGTCTCCATCCGGATCTAGGTACGGATTCCCCGTGTAATACTGCCCCGCTATATTGGTCTGATAGGCCCAGGTTGGATACCCTTCAGGGGAAACCGAATCGTCAAAAACAAGGTTCCATCCAGTCCCCACCGGAGCGCCCGTCGGATTATTAATGTAAGGAATCTCTGTACCATCCTCACTGTACCCCAACATGTTAGGGGCATCGTCTCTTATCGCCTGGAAGGCGTCGACCCACATCCGCCCAGTTGGATTCTCCGATGTTTTTTGCCAAACGTTCCCGATTGGGTCATTCAGGAAAGTAGACAAGTTTTCAGCAGGCCCCAGGCGATCCACCGGCGTCGCATCAATATTCCCTTTCTCGAAATTGGCTCGAACATTTAGGTTCTTTTCAGCGAAGGGCTTGTAGTTAAAAGCTACAAAATTCCGCTGAGTATCCTTTCCAGCAGGGCGCTGGATATACTCTTCCTCCTCAAAGAGAGTGGCTACGCGTATAGCTAACTTGTCTTCAATAAGGACTCGGTTCGCGTTCAGAGAGGTCCGCCATGACTCGTTGTTCTCGAAGTTCTCAGTCGATAGCTCGAAACGAATATCCGTAGAATCGGTGAAGCTCGCCTGAGTAGTGGTCGAATTAACTATTCCAGCAGGTGACCCTAAGCCGAAAAGAAAAGAATTCGCGCCGCGATTAATGTCAACACGACCCGAAATATACGAATCAAACGGAATTTCACTCTGATAGTAATCTACAGTGCGAGTGGCGTGCCCCAGCGCTCGAACATTCGTAATAGAACTAGGATTCGTCCTGGTCTCTCCAGATCCCAAAGAACCGCTCGTCCCCTCCGTCACGCCGAGGTAGTCACTCCCAGAACCAATAGCATCGGTTCCCGTCGTATAAATAAGAACTTCGTCGAGACTGTTTGCTCCAACGTCGTTCAGGAAGTCGGAAGTAATAGCTTGAACCGACGTTGCAAGATCCGACAACTTCGAGTTCATTCGACCTCCAGCCAAAGTCTCGTTCGAGTAATATCCGTTGTCACGGCTGCCGTCCACCGTAAAAGGAGACAGTTCGAAGACCTCCTCTTCGACATCGTCGTCTTGCGAATAGCCGACGCTGCTGCCTGCTAGAGCAGCACCTGCAAATGCAGATGCGCATAAGGCGTTTAGCCCTTTTTTGTAGTTTGTTATGGGTATCATTGTTAGTCGTTTCGTAAGATAAGTAATATAGACTTATGAACAAAACCCGCCCGATCCTCACACAATCGTTCGATACCACTCCTCTCGCCTCTCCCGAACCAGGCTAGTGAACGCATTTCAAACAATGGAATAGCAAGGGTACACAAGCTGCAATAAAAGGATGAAAGCTGAAACTCTTTCGAATTTTCCAGCTAGGCCATTCCTTTTCCAATACAGGATGCAAGCGAACAGCAGGGGCAATATCGTAGGCGGTAAGAAGAATAGGGTTGGGGTATTTGTCGTTAAAGAGAAAGCAGTTCAATGCTTTCCTAGGCCGACCAAAGGTCTAAACCCAAAAACAAAAACTGCCGAGAACGCATACTGCCTCAGATCACGACTTCCTCCAATCATGCGTTTGAATGACTCTGCCGCTTTTTCCCGCAAAATAAGACAATTACCCTAACATCGCTCTCTTTCGACGCTGGGAATCACTGAAGGGAAACACCGCCTCCTAGGAATGCTGCAGGCGAAAGCGGCCGAAGGAGTCGCCGCCGGAGGGCTGATCGCTCCAGTGATACGCGGCGAGGAGACTAACGGCTCAAGATCACCTTGAAGCTCAGCTCTTCTCCCTTGCCCATCCGCAGCTCGCGGTAAGCCTCCCCGTAGCTCGATTTCTCGAAGCGGTCCGAAGCCTCGCTTACCAGCTCGTCCACCGCGGCAGGGAAACTGAGCGTGAACGCGCTATCCCGCTCCGCCACGAGCCTGACCTCCACGCTCCTCCGCTCCCAATCCCAGCGGGCCGACGTTCGAATTCCCGCTCGCGTCAGGACATCGCGAAACTCCCCTTCCGGCCATGCCTCCGGCAAGGCTGGCAACAGGCGAAGCATTTTAGCGCTCCCACCGCAGAGCATTTCCAAAATCGCCGCCGGAATACCGAAATTTGCATCCATCTGGAACGGGGCCGTGCGCCCCCAAGTCACCGGCAGCGTAACGCCCATATCCCTCCAATCGTTGTGGTAGGTAAACAGATTTTGGCCCAAGCAACTCCGCGCCAGAATATCCAGCGCCTCGAAGGCCTTCTCTCCATCGCTCAAGCGGGCGTAGACGTTAGCCATATGGGCCAAGGACCAGCCGGTCTGCGACTTGAGCCCGATGCGTAAACGCTTCTCGATCGCAACCTTGCTCGCTTCATAGAGCTCAGGCGTGGCCTCCCGCGATAATTCCTGCCCCGGAAACAACGGATAGATATGCGACTGGTGACGGTGCTCGTAGTTGTCCTTGAAATCTGGATGCAGCCACTCCTTCAAAGCGCCGTCCTCGTTCACGTCGTAAGCCGGCATCGACGCCAGCAAGGTCTTCCAACGCGGCACTGCCTGCTCCTCGATCCCCAGATGCTGGCAAGCGGCAATCAAGTTCCCCAAGACCTCCTTCGAAATCGCAACCGCAATGGTCGAATTGATCTGAACCTTAATCTTGGTCTCGCGCCCCGTACGCGGATCCCGAAGCACCTTGTCCGCAGGCTGGTTTTCCGGCGACTGGGACGGGAAGAACAGGTTCACCCCGCGCTCGTCCTTCACGATGAAATCCTCGTAGAAAGCAGCCACTTCCTTCATGAAGGGAACCGCCCGATCGCGCAGGAACGCTTCGTCTCCCGTAAACAAGTAGTAGTCGTAATAGAACGACGCCAGCCACCCCGCCGCATCCGTCCAGTAGATGACGTGCGGAGCGGTGTGCCGCATGATACCGCTATCCGGCGACATAAAGGGCGGAATATAGATCCCGTCGCATCCGTACAGCTGCCGCGCATTGTAGCGAAACTCATCCAGGTGCGCGTCGAAGAAATCGAAGAACGCCATCATCGAGTCTTTCAGATCCCCCGGCAAGGCCTGCCAATAACTCATCTGCAGGTTCTCGTTGATTCCATACAGGGAACTCCAGGGCGGACGGTAGTCGCCATTCCAGATGCCTTGCAAGTTGGCAGGATTCCCCCCGTCCCGACTGCTCGAAACCAAGAGGTAACGCCCATAGTCGAACAACTTCTGCATCAACTCCGCGGAAGCTTCCCCGCGGTACGCGTCGAGCAACAAGTACTCATTGGGCGTATCCATTTTTCCTGACCGATTCAGATCGACCCGTACCGAATTGAACTTCTCCCGGTGAATCCGCACGTGCGCCGACAGGAGTCGCTCGTACGACTCTCCCTTCTCCAAAAGACTTCGCTTAAGACGAGGAATGGCTCCCTCCGCGTCCTCGTTCGCAAAAAAGCCAAGCACGACCAATACGGAATCGGCATCTTCAAAACGAATGCGTCCGCCCTGCTTTTCCAAATTAGCATAGGAGAGCTCGGCTCCGCGCAGCGGGCGATTCTCCGCCTTGACCTCGCCGCCGCGCACCAGCACGCGAGCCACCCCGCCAAACTCGCCCCCGTCGGATCCCGTTGCTCGAAACTCCAGAAACGATCCCTCCGCCGCCGTCTTGAAACGGAAGCCCGGATCGAAGGACTCCCCGTTTTGCAAAATAGCGTCCTCCAGGTCGTGGATATCCAAAGCGATTTCGCCGCTCACTGCTCCGGAGCGATCCGCGGCAATACTGTATACAGCCACGTCGTCAGCGGCCGAAACGAACAGGCGCCGCAGGTAACGCGTATCCCCGTCCCGCCAAACCACGGCAACTTCTCCCGTCTCGAAATCGAGCCTGCGCTCGTAGTCGGCAAACATTCGCTCGCTATCCATAGACAACAGCAAATCGAAAGCCGGATGATATACCGCGTTCCGCGCCTCGAAGCCCTTTTCCCGAAGCGTTTCGCGATAATGGGAGTTCGCCTTCAAGTAGTCCCCTTCCAGCATGTAGCGACGCACCACGGCGAGCTCCTCGCTCATGTCGGGGATGTCCGCAGTCTTCCCCCCATACCAAAGCTTGTTGTGGTTGAAGAGGATCCGCTCCTTGGCAATGGACCCGTAAACCAAGGCCCCCACCTCGCCGTTTCCAGACGGCAAGCCCTCCCGCCACTGGGCGGCCGGCGTGACCATGGTCATGCCTCTCTCATAAGCGACAGCCGAACTTCCCAAAGAAAAGCAGGCCGAAGCGAAACACACGATACGGAGTATATAAATCGGGGAACGCAACATAGGAACGCCAAAGTACCACAAGCCCTTTCCGGCGCCCATCATACGTTTACACGGTATAGACGGAAGGCGCAGCAGTCGCTACGCCTCCCCTATAAAAGCGACTATAGCATTTTTCGTTTGATCATTCGCATAAGGTAGGGCGGGACCGCCGGGCACGCCGCGTTTCCCTCATCACACAGTACGACTAACTAAACGAAAAA
>NZ_JARXIA010000024.1 GCF_031127875.1 Pelagicoccus sp. SDUM812005
GGAGCTCTTGCTTCTGTTCTGCAGTGTATCGTTTTCCTCGTTCGGTGGACATGAAGGAAAAATAGCGGATCGACGATCAAGCGTCTAGGGGGTGGATTTTGTACCGCTTACCATGCTTGCTCGGAGCAGGCTGCGAATCCGGTTGGGGGGCGCTGGCTTGATGATCCGCCTCCAAGGCCTTTTGGCCCTGATGTTCGGGGTCGGCTATTTTCGATTGTGCCTGAGCTCTTTCCAGTAGGCGTTCAGCGTTTAGCACTGTTTCCTTCATCTCGTCCCTGTATCCATGGCTCACTACAAACGCACCAATGTGCCTAGCGGATCCAGAGGCGATCGAATCGGTATCGATGATTGGTTCTCCGATAATCGTCTCCACCGTTTCCATCGCCAGTTTCTGATATTTGAAGGGGCGTAGGTCGATATGGGAGGAACCTCCTTCTGTGTATTTCGCTTCTTCATACGTCCTCTCGATGAAGTTCAAGAGGTGGGGAGCCGACTCGATCGCATTGCGCTTCGTAACGACTCCCAATGCAGCGTACCTGGCTGCGGTAGAATCGTACATAATGAGATGAAGCCAATCAATCGAACCATTTTGCTCTTCGATCGCTCTTACCAAGTCTATTTTTTGGTGCTGCGTCCCGTACTCGATGACTTTGAGCAAGTATTCGGCGCGGGGGTCTGCTTGGGGCAGATCGAATGGCGATAAGCCCAAAGCATCCTTGGCGTCAGCAAAACTTATCTCTTGCCCGATCGCAACTTGCGTCGCCGGGGAGCTAAATGCGATGGCTAGAAACAATAGATGTTTATGGATATTGGAGAGCCTCCCGATCATAGGGTTTCCGGCCAGTCATTGTTATCGGGGCCCCAAGTGGTGCCTCCCGAGGGATTGAGCTCCCATGTTATGTTGTTCCTCCAGTAGGTGTAATTCACTTTCCACTCAAAGTAGTCCGATACCATCTACCATCTAGCATCTAGATGCGATCTGGCGAATTCTCAGCAGAACTCTGCAAGAGGTTTCTCTTCGGATCAAACTCCACGTTTGTATCATTTTTGATCGGATTAACGTAAAAGGCAGAAAACTTAACAGCACATTTTCCATTGATAGTTGGCTGAAACCTTATATCATCGTACAATTTCCCGTAATACGCTTCCTTTAGATTTCCGTCAGAGTCGTAAACAGGTCGAAGGAGAAGATAATAACCGATTCCCTCTTGGTACGTGCTCTCACTTAACAAAACCTCATCTACCACACTTCGCTTGATACGATGCACAAGCCTATCCTCGTACTCAGACGGGTCTGGAGGAGCGCGGTACCCGGATTTAAGAACACTACCATCGTCATTCATCGAAAACCTAGAAAAACCGCCGTTTCCCATCGAAACGAACAGGTTCGCATCGACCTCGGTTCGATCTACTTTTCCAGAATATTGAAACAAAAGATCCGACATTTTTCCTTCCCCATAAGGGACAACCCAATCATCCACGAAAAGGTCGTAACCTACGGGTTCATTCAACACTGGCAGCAAAAGCTGAACATCGTCTCCCCGCGCGATCATCGGAATCGGATTTTTGATCTTATTAAGAACAATATCAACATGAGGATTCTTAGGCTTAGAATAGCCATTTTCGTCTGACTCGTATAGATTGACTGGCTTTGCACTGGGATAATAACCCTCTTTTTTGACGAAGATAGAAACTTGAGTTTCACCTTTCGCACGCAGAGTTACATATCCACCGGAATCACTCCGCCCTTCAACCCTCACTGATTTAGAGCTTGAACCGAAAAAAACAAACGAAGCCTTAACTGCTGCTCCTTCAACAGCAGTTCCATCCTGATCCGTAACAACTACCGACACTGCAAACTCTCGAGCGAACAAGCTCGTGCCGCAACAAAGCAAAAAACAAAACGCGTATGCTTTTAATAACCTATTCTTCATCTAATTTAGCAGTTAAAACCCAACGATCATAGAGTCGCGAAGACCAAACTAGAGGTCAATCCTTCCCCTTTGACCTCCGCAGCGGATCGTCACTCCTCTTTCCCGGACAATCTAGCCATCTCCGATGGCACGCAAGCTATCGTCCTCCTTTTGGCTTGCCCGGGAGCGCGTCGAAAAGGCACACTCGCTTTTCTCCTCTGTTACCACCCCTTACCTCACTACGAACTATGCTAGCCATCGTTTCTAGCGCGGCCCTGCAAGGAATCCAGGCCGTGCCCGTACTCGTGGAAGTCAATTCCGGCGAAAGCGGCGACCCGCGACTCGTGCTCGTCGGCCTGCCCGACGCCGCCGTCAAGGAGTCCGACGACCGCGTCTTCTCCGCCCTCGCCAACTCCGGCTTCCGCAAGCCCCAAACCCGCACCACCATCAACCTCGCCCCTGGCGACCTGCGCAAGGAGGGCCCCATGTACGACCTGCCCATCGCCCTCGGCATCCTGGCCGCCACCAACCAGCTCTCCGGCGAGCAGCGCCTCAAGGATTTCCTCATCGGCGGCGAACTTTCCCTCTCCGGCGCCACCCGCCCCATACGCGGCGGCCTCGCCTTCGCCCTGCAAGCCCGCGACTCGCAGAAGCGCGGCGTCATCCTCCCCCTCGCCTCGGCCCGCGAGGCCGCCTTGGTGGAAGGCATCGAGGTCTACGGCGTCGACTCCCTCAACCAAGCTCGCCGCTTCATCGAAGGCGAGCTGGAGCTGCCCAACCTTTCCGGCAAAACCGTCTTCGACCCCCAGCCTCAGGAAAGCGCCCTCGACTTCGCCGAAGTCAAAGGGCAGGCCTCCGTCAAGCGAGCCATCGAGATCGCCGTCAGCGGCGCCCATAACATCCTGCTTCTCGGCCCGCCGGGCTCCGGCAAGTCCATGATCGCCAAGCGGGTCCCCAGCGTCATGCCCGAGCCGAGCCTCGACGAATTCCTGGAGATCCTGCAAATCGAGTCCGCCGCCGGCATCACCCGCAGCGCCAAAATTCGCAAGCACCGACCCTTCCGCTCCCCGCACCATACCATCTCCGACGTGGGCCTGATCGGCGGCGGCAGCATCCCGGGCCCCGGCGAGATTTCCCTCGCCCACAACGGCGTGCTCTTCATGGACGAATTTCCCGAGTTCAAGCGCTCCGCCCTCGAAGTCATGCGCCAACCCCTCGAGGACGCTCAAGTCACCATTTCGCGCTCCGCCGGCAAGGTCACCCTGCCCTGTAACTTCATGCTCGTGGCAGCCATGAACCCCTGCCCCTGCGGCTACCTCGGCTCCCAGCAGAAGGAATGCATCTGCTCCCCCCATCAAGTGCAAAAATACCGCCAGCGCATCAGCGGCCCCCTGCTCGACCGCATCGACCTGCACGTCGAAGCCCCCGCCCTCTCCATCGGACAACTACGCCAGGCCAAGCCGGGCGAAAGCTCCCAGTCCATTCGCGAGCGGGTCGAAGCCGCCCGAGCCATCCAGCGTAACCGTTTCTCGAATACAGCGATTCGCTCCAATGCCGACATGGGCCACAAGGCCATCCAGCAGCACTGCGCCATCTCCGCCGAGCTGGGCGATATCCTGCAAAAAGCCATGGAACGGCTATCCCTCTCCGCCCGCGCCTACGACCGCATCCTCAAGGTGAGCCGCACCATCGCCGACCTCGCCGCATCGTCCGAAATCCAGATGCCGCACCTGATGGAAGCCATCCAGTTCCGCTCCCTCGACCGCATGGGCAGCAGCTAGTTCTCAACAAGCTCGCTTCCGCCAAAAAACCAGCCTAACAACGCTTCCCTTCCTTAAAGGTCATGCCAATTACCCTCAACAAAGAACAAATGGCCGACGCCATTCCGGCCGTTCAACGTTACGTCGAAGAAGAGCTCGACCTCGAGATCGGGGAACTGAAGGCACGCTTCCTGATCGAGTTCTTCGCCAAGGAAATCGGTCCCCACGCTTACAACCAAGGCGTAGACGACGCCGAAGCCTACTTTCGCGCCAAGCTCGAAGACCTGCGGGGGACTTGCTTCGAACCCAAGGACTAGCTGCGTCCGCCCTCAGACCAGGACCTTTGCAGCGACCTCTACTGGAGGTTAATCCGCGCCCCCCTAGTTCGCCTCCGGCCCGCGCGAATAGAACGGCACCAGCTCGTTGAGGTGCCCCTGCACGATCTTGGCGATGTGAGCCGGAGCCAGTTCCCGCTTGTGCAGCTCGAACAACGCGACCAAGAGGGCCAGTTCGATATCCGTCTTCTTGGCCGAAGTCGCCTGCATCTCCTTTACGATCTGCAGCGCCTTCGTTTCCGCTCGCTTGTAGTCCTCGAAATTCTTTTCGCTCGGTGTCGCCATAGGAGAGGCAAACAGCCAAGTCAGCGGAGCGAGGTCAAACCACAAACGTCACTCCCCAACCGGACCGCCGACTCTCCTGAGCTGCAAAAAGGACCACGCGCTAGCTCCCAGCAAAATCAGCAAACTCAGGACCCAGTTCAGGAAAACCGAGTAGGCGATCGAGCTGGCATGGGCGATCCTGCCCGCCTCCAGGCTCCCCACCAGATCCATCAACTGCAGGTTCGCGTAAACGATCCAGCCCAGTCCTGCCGCCATGCAAAGAAGCAAGCCCCCGACCACCCGGCGCGGCGCCGCGTCCAGGCGGAGCGTAAACTCGAGCTCCTTCACGGTTTCGGAACGACTCGCTGACGTATGCAAAACGTCGTTGTAGCGGGATCGCTTCGACATGATCCACGCCACCCCCAGGCCGAAGGAGCAGGACACCAACAGCGGCATCAAGAACACGAACTCCTCCAAGTTCAAGGGAAGCCAATCCAAGGGGCCCAGCAGCTGAGCGATCGTTTCCTGGAAAGACAGAAAGGCCACCTCGATGTCCTCCTGCCGCTGCATGACCTCCGCTTCCGCCGCAACCAGGACCTGCAACTGAGACTCGATCGACGCCAGCACCGCCTCGTAACCCGCGTCCTCCATCAAGCGATCAATCATCCGATTCGAGCGCTGCAGCTCAAGCCCCTCGATCCCTTGCTTCCCTCCCGAAGTCCACCACCAACGCTCGTCCTCCGGAGTCGAAATCTGCAGCGAGCGCATCTTCGCCACCATAGCGTCGCTCGCCGCCTCCACGTCCGCCCAAAGCCTTTGCAGCTCCGGCGGAAGCGATTTCAGTCCCTTGGGATTCCATGTATTCAGTTTTTCGATATCCGCAATCGCCTCATCCACGAACTCACGAATCCCAGCATTGTATTCAGAAAACCTGACAGCCACAACTTCATCCTCCACCTTTCCTTGCAGCAGCTCGCGAGCTTCGCTCCAGCTTTGGGCCTCGCGCAAGGCCGCCCGCTCCTCTTCGTTCAAACCCAATTCCCTCGGTGGCGGCATCGACAAAGGTCCCACTTGCATCGCCTTGGACTGAACCCCATGCATCGGATCAAAAACCGGATCCCGTCCCCCGGTACCAGCCCCCTCGCCTAGATCCAAGTAAAGCGCCACCTCGAGCGTCAGGAACTGCAGGTCTTCGGCAATGTTGTCCATCATCGACGCCAAACGCCGTTCGACCTCGCCGGAAAGCCGGGCCCCCAATTCCCCGTAGGCCTCCCGCCTTTTCTCGATATTGCGAGCGATCGGTCCGTACACGCCCTGCTCCTGCTTCACCTCCGCCAAACGGGTCTGCGCGGCGACGAAGGGATCGAAGATCAAGACCTGAAAGGCAAGCAAGGTCACCATCGACAGCAGCAGCCACCGCAGCGATTTCACGTAGGCAGAGCGACGTTCCTTAACGATCGCGAGAAGCGGTTCATGAATCGAGCTCATAGGCGGGGAGGGTTGGAGGAAAGCGCGGGTGAACTCCCTGAGACCATCACTGCTAGGCCCCTGCAGCAATCACAAAGCGACCCGCCCCTGCCCGCGGAAGCGCGCCAATCTCCCGCAAAACACAATCAGGGCAGCCCCTCTTTCGTCTATGGAGGGATATGAGCAACACCAACGAAACACCCACTCTATCCGCTAAGGATCTCACCAAGGAATTCCCCCGCAGCCCACGCGAAACCCTCGGCGGCTTCGTCGTCGCCGCCAGAGCGCTCGACAAATGCCGAGCCGTCGTAGCGGGAACCAACGGCGAGTATCACTTCAACTGTCCGCTGGACAGTACCTTCTTCGACTTCACCGGCATATCCGGGGACGACTTCAAAGACTTCGTCGCCACCGGAGCGAGCGACGAAGAAGTCGCGAAGTGGATACAGGAAAACTCGAAAGTCACCGAAAAGCGCGAAATCATCGCTTGGAACAACAAGATGCGCTACACCCGCCCGGTCGATATGCCCATCGAGCTCCAGGAATTCCTCGAAGGCTACATCCCCCAATACATTCCTAGCAACAAGATCGTTCGCGTCTGGTTCGACGTCTACGACATCGAAGAAGGCCGCATCTAGAGCGGTCGCCTAGGTAGCCTCCGCCGGGCTTAGCGAACGAATCAACTCAGTTCGCTTCAGCCCTGAGCGTCCCACGCCGAATGCAGAGCTATGCAAAAGCTCTGCATTTTTGTGGCCATGACCCTCTTCAGCTACCTCGGCTGGTACTTGGGCGATTTAATGGGCGGCTTCATGACCGCCTTCCTCGTCAGCGGAGCGCTCTCCCTCGTCGGCGTTTGGGTTGGCTGGAAACTCCACCACAGCTACCTCTCCTGATCCAATTGCCGCCTAAGGCTACATAATAAGAGCGCCAGCTCCAAGGCCGCTCCTTGAACCCCAGCTCGGAATGGGCATGCTCTTTCGCATGCCCAAGAAACGAATCATCGTAACCGGCGGCTCCGGCAAGGCCGGCCACTGGATCGTCAAACACCTCGTCGCAGAAGGATACGACGTGATCAACGTCGACACCAAGGCTCCCGCCCAGCCGCTCTGCCACACCATCCACGCCGACCTCACCGACCTCGGCCAAGTCGTCAACGCCTTCTCTCCCTACAACACAGGATCTCGCGATCCCTACGTCGGCGTGATCCACATGGCCGCCATACCGCGGGCCCACGAGTTCCCCAACGAAGAGGTCTTCCGCGTCAATACGCTCTCCACCTACAACGTCCTCGAAGCCTGCGCCTTGCTCGGTATCCAAAAAGTGGTGATCGCCTCCTCGGAGTCGTCCTACGGAATCTGCTTCGCCACCGACTTCTTCGAACCGCAATACCTACCGGTCGACGAAGCCCATCCCCAGCTTCCCGAAGACTCCTACGGACTCTCCAAGGTCGTGAACGAAGCCTGCGCCGCCACCTTCCACCGCCGCACCGGCATGCAAGTCATCTCTCTCCGACTCGGCAACGTGCTCTGCCCGGAGGACCATGCCCCCACCATCGCCCGCTTCGACCACCCCGAAGATCGCCTGCGCATCCTCTGGTCCTATATCGACTCCCGCGATATCGCCATCGCCTGCCAGCTCGCCATCGAAAAGGACGGCCTCGGCTGCGAGGCAATCATCCTCGCCGCGGACGACGTCTCCTCGAACCTCGACGCCATGGAGCTCGCCAAACGCTACCTGCCGGGCGTCACCGACTTCCGCAAGGAACTCCCCGGCCGCGCCAGCCTCATGGACAGCTCCCGCGCGAAGGAACTCCTCGGCTGGAAGCAAAAATACTTCCTCGAATTCTAGCGGGAGAGCAACCCTCTCCACTTTTCGGATACACAAAAGCCGCGGCCCTCAGGCCGCGGCTTCGTCATTGCTGAAATCAATACGTGTCAGCTACGCGCCCTGCCTTTCAGCATTTGACGCCGTAAAATAAAAACTGTCGCGATGCCCAATCCAAGCATACCGAGCGTGGCGCCCGCATCCGGCACCTTGATCATCTCGACCTCCGCAACCAAGGACGCTTCCTTCAGGTAAAAGTCATTGTACTCCGCTTCGACCGAATAGGCGATCACCCCGTCCTGCAGGTCGTCCAGCGAAGCAGCCGAAAGGCTCGTGGAGTACCAGTCGTAAGAGTAAGGCGAGTTACTGTGCGACCCATCCACTTCCAACCAACTCCAAGGCGTTTCGCCCCCTACGCTCAAGGTCACGTACTCCTTCTTCCATCTCTTGTTGTCGCTGCGGTCATTGTGATCGTCGGCGAAAGCGAAAGAAACCACCGCGCTCACGATTCGCATCGAGGAAGGATCGAATCCGGCGCTCAGCAGATTGAAGGTCTTATTCCATGAGCTCGTGCCGCTGCTCGACATATACAGGTAGTCGGGCTCCCCTTCGTTCCCGTCCACATCCACGTCGCTGAAAGTCAGCGCCTTTGCCGCAGTCAAAAACGGTAAGCTCAGCAAAAGAGAGGCAAGTATCTTGTAAGGTTTCATAAGCAGCCGGTATCCGCGCTCCACCAAGGCCCATCCCCTAGTCAGCATTATTGCTACGTCCGAATACACCCCGGCTTTAGCGCCCTCTCCCCACTTGTCTCCAAAACCCACAAAACACCCCACCGCCCACTGAGCCCCATCCTCTAAGCCCTCCCCGCAACCCCACCACGATGCCCTCCGTAGCGCGGAGCTTCAGCCCGCGACCGCACAACCCATATCCCGCAACCCGAAGCCAACCAAAACCGCCCACCGCAACACAAAAAAGGTTCAACCGCACCGACAGCAAAACTCGCCAATCGTAGGGCTGGAGCTTGCTCCACGCCGCAGAGCCCAAATCCTTTCTACCTCCTCCACTCCCCCGTAGCGCGGAGCTTCAGCCCGCGACCGCGCAACCCAAATTCCACACCCCGAAGCCAATCAAAACCGCAGCCCCCCCCACAACACCAAACAAAAAAAGGAGCCCGCCTTGCCGCGAGCTCCTTCAGTGAAAGTATTCGTTCTTTAACTACCTATCAGTCGATTTTCTTCAGGTACTTGAAGAGCTCGCTCTCCGTGGTCAGGATCAAGGTCGTGTCGCCCTGAAGCACCGACTCGTAGGCCTCGAGCGACTTGATGAACTCGTAGAACTCCACCGCAGCAGGCGACTGGTTGTAGGCATTCGCGTAAATCTCCGTCGCCTTCGCATCCGCATTGCCTCGAATTTCCAGCACCGTCCGGTACGCAACCGACTCGATTTCCTGCAAGTCGCGACCGCGCTTACCGTTGATCTTCGCAGCCTCGCCGGCACCCTCGGAGCGGAAGCGTTCCGCGATCTGCTGTCGTTCAGAGATCATGCGCTGGTAGATGCTTCGCTCCACGTTGTCATGGTAGTTGACCCGCTTGAAGCGAACGTCGAGCAGCTCGATGCCGAGCTCCGTCAGCTTCTTCGAAGCTTCCTGGAAGATCTCCTCCTCTACCGCGATCCGCCCCTTCTCGATATCGGGCAGAACGCCGAGGCTGCTCGCTTGCGCGCTCAAGGTCTCGTCAACCTGAGGCTTGCGGCCCTTGGTCGAGCGTACCATCTCGACCAGCTCATGCTTCGCGATCGCTTCCTTGGTCGCGGATCCGAGAATACCGTCCAATCTCGACTGGGCGCTACGCTCGTCGCGCAAGCGCAGGAAGAACTGCTTCGGATCGGCGATACGCCAACGGCCAAAGGTATCCACCTCGATAAAGGTCTTGTCCTTAGTCGTCATTTCCGAGGCGCGTCCGTCCCAGCCAAGTATCCGCTTTTCCATGACATTCGGCTTTTGCACGAAGGGCACCATGAAATGCAGGCCAGACTCGACGACCGGGTCGCCGACCACTTCCCCAAACTGAGTTAGGATCACTTGCTCGGTTTCCCGCACAGTGTAGATGGAATTATAACCCACGATAACGAGGGCCAATAAAATGATAATCGAGAAAAATTGCGCTATTTGCTTCATGCTAAATATCTCCGTTTACAGGGCTTAGTTCTGGTTCAGCTGCAAGAGCGGCAATACCGAACTGGCATCGCTATCGAGCACGATCTTCTTGTCGATTCCCGAGACCACTTCCTGCATGGTCTCTAGATAGATGCGCCGCTTCGTCACCTCCGGCGCCTTAACGTATTCCTTCAACATCGCCTCGAAACGGGCGACGTCACCCTGGGCCTCGTTGACGCGCTTGAGGGCGTAACCTTCCGCTTCCTGGATAGACTGGTTCGCCAGACCGCGGGCTCGCGGGATGACCTTGTTGTACTCGCCGTTGGCCACGTTGATCATGCTTTCGCGCTCCTGCTGGGCTTGGTTGACCTCGTTGAAGGAGGGACGCACCTGCTCCGGCGGATTCACGTTCTGCAGCTCCACCAAATCGATGCGCAGGCCGAGCTCGTACTTGTCGACCAAGGCTTGCATCATGTCCAGGGCCACCACCGACATTTCCTGGCGCCCGATGGTGATCACCTCGTCCACCGTGCGGTCGCCCACCACCGTGCGCATCACCGACTCCGAGATATACCGCAAGGTTTCCTCCGGATCCCGGACCTTGAACAGAAACAGCTTCGGATCCTCGATGCGATACTGCAAATTCCACTCCACCGAGGCAGCGTTCAAGTCACCCGTCACCATACTGCGTTCGGCCAGCTGTTCCGTGCGGCTTGCCGAAAACTGAGTCCGATTCGTAGCGCCCGAGGAACCGAAACCGAACTCCTGCTTCATCTGGCGTTGCACAGCCACGATCTCCACCTGGTCGATGTTGAACGGCAGCTTGAAATGCAGACCGGGGTTCACGGTGTCCTTGTATTTGCCAAATCTCAGGACCACCCCTTCCGATTCGGCAGGCACCGTATATACGCTGGAAAAACCAGCCCAAATCAGCAATACGACAATCACGAGGCCAAATATGCCTCCAAACTGCCCCTTAAAATTCTTAAATCCGTCTGGAACGTTTATTTCTATTCTATCCGCCATTCCCCCATACTCGGGGGGAGCTCATCCGGCGCAACGAATTTCGGACACTCTTATGAATGTCCAACTTTCACCCCGACATCCGAGCTCTTACATTTGATGACTGTCGCGCCAACCGACATCGTACCCCAAAATTCAATACACGCCGATGAAGCCCTACCGACTCCTACTCCTGATCGCCGCCAGCCTAAGCGCCACCAGCCCAGCCCTCTTCCCGCAAGCTTTCGACGAGCTCCTAAAACCCAGCGAACACTGGCAGCGGGCCGATTCCATCGCTCTCTCGGCAGACTCGAGCAGCTTCGAAGCCAGCGACGCCCCAGACGGCGCCATCCTCTACACCCACGGCACCGCCGAAGGCGACGGCTACCTCCTAAGCAAGTCGAACTACTCCGACCAGATCGTCTCCTTCGAATACCTTCTCCCCTCCGGCTCCCAAGCTGGGGTCTACCTGCAGGGACGCTACGAGCTCAAGCTCGCCACCGATTCCGCCGGAGCCCTCGCTAGCGGCTTCAACCCCGAGACCAACGCCCCGTTTCCCAGCGTCCCTCCCCTCGTCCAAGCCGCCAAGTCTGCCGGCGAATGGAACGCCATCTCGATCCGCTTCCGCACCTTCCGCCGCGACGAAACCTTCAACAAGCTTGCCAACGCCACCTTCCTCGAAGTCACCCTCAACGGCCAAACCGTACAGAGCGACGCCCAGATCCCCAACTTCACCGCCGGTTCCATCAAGCAATGGGAGCAATACGACGGCCCCCTCGCCTTCCGGGCGGCCAACGGGCCCATCGCGATCCGCAAGCTCCATATCGACCACGCCGACTACGACGGCGTCACCGTGCCCGCCCTCGGCGAAAAGACCAACGCCCGCGAACTGATCGACCAAGTCCAGCTCGGCAAAGAGACCTTCACCGCCCTCGGCTGCATAGAATGCCACACCACCAAGAAAGGCGACACCTCCTTCAAGACCGGCCCCAACCTCTACGGACTCTTCCAACGCCCCCCCAAGAAACACGAGATCCACGAGCCCGCCTCGGACGCCCGCTTCACCATCGAAGCCGACCTCTCCTACGCCAAACGCTCCATCCGCACCCCCGCAGTCGAGCTGGCCATCGCCTCGAGCGGCCCGCAAGCCGGCCAGCCTTACCTCCCCATCATGGTCCCCTACAGCGAGGAGATCCTTTCCAACGCCAAGCTCGACGCCATCTACCGCTACCTCGCCACCCTCAACGACGCGCCCCAACGCGGCCCCGTAGAAGTGCTGGTCACCCAGGACGGCCCCACTGAATACAACCCGCTCGAAGACAAAAACGAGATCCTCGTCTCCGATCGTACCCGCATCCAACGCGGTTCCATGAGCGGCGTATCCGGCCGTTCCATACATGTAGGCCTCCCCTTCGGGCTCAACTACACCTTCGACCCCCGCAGCCTCGCGATCGAAAAGATTTGGCAAGGCGGATTCCTCAATGCCGCCGGCGAGTGGGAAAACCGCGGCGGCAGCGGTTTCGTCCCCGGCTTCGAAAACAAGGAAATCAGCCTGCCAGAAAACCAAGGCCTCATCGCCCCGCTCGACGCCCAAGGAGAACGCATCGACTTTTCCTTCAAGGAAGCAAAGTTCCGCGATTTCGAAACCATCGAAGCCTCCCTGCGCAGCGAAAAGGACCACCTGCAGCTCCTCGCGGAAATCGACGCCCAATTCCTCGGGTACACCCTCCCTTCTTCTCCCGCCGACGCGTCTCCAAGCTTTCACTACCGCATCGGCGAGAACCAGATTTCCGTCCAAGCGACTATCGCCAAGGATGGATCTACCCAAATCCAGCTCTCCGGTTCGCTCGCCTCCCCTCAAACCTTCGCCCTCAACCTAGCGACCCTCAAGCATGCCAAAGCGAGCAGCGGGTCGCTCAGAGAAAACGGCCATTGGACGCTCCCTGCCACTACTCAGCTCAAGGCGACCCTAAGCGGCAAGATCGGGCTCGCCGCCTACGCGTGGCGTCCCGAAAGCGCGAATACGGAATACCTACAACAAGAATTTTCCGTCGAAGCCACCCAAGCCCAGCTCCCCCGTGGCTACCACTCAGAACAGTATCTCCCCCCTCACAACAACTTCGGACGCGAGCTCCTCTTCGAGGCCACCGCCATCGACGTCGCCCCGGACGGCACGATCGTCGTCGGCACCCGCACCTCCGGCATCTGGAGAATCGTAGATGGCAAATGGATACGCTTCGCCGAAGGCCTCTTCGACTGTCTCGGCCTCGTGGTGGAAGACCAGAAAGGCCTCACCATCGTAGCCGGACAAAAGCCGGAGCTCACCCGTATCTCCGACGTAGATGGCGACGGCATCGCAGACACCTTCGAAACGCTCTCCGACCAATTCAGCTTCCACAGCAACTATCACTCCTACCTGCACGGCCCCGTCCGCGACACCGCCGGAAACTACTACTACAACCTGAACCTCCTCCATACCGACCAAGCCGTCTTCAAGGGAGAAGGCCTCTACATGGGCACCTCTGGCGGCTTCAGCGGCTGGACCATCAAAGTCACTCCCGAAGGCGATTTCATCCCCTGGGCCAACGGACTGCGCAGCCCCGCCAGCCTCGGCATCGACACCGACGACACCCTTTGGTACGCCGACAACCAAGGCGAATACGTCAGCACCTCCAAGCTCTTCGTCCTCCGGGCCCACAAATACTACGGGCACCCCTCCGGACTCGTCGACCTGCCCGGCCTCGGTCCCGACTCCCCCGAGCTGAGCTGGCCCGCAGCCGCCGCCAATCGAGAAAAAGCGGTCGCCCTCTTCCCGCACAACAAAGTCGCAAACTCCCCCGGCCACATGACCTGGGACACCACCGGCGGCGCCTTCGGCCCCTTCGCCGGTCAAATGTTCATCGGCGACCAAACCCAATCCAAGCTGCTACGCGTCGCCACTTACCAAATACAAGGCGAAACCAGAGCGGCAGTCATTCCCTTCGGCGAAAAGCTCCAATCCGGCATCATGCGTCCCGTATTCCTCCCCGACGGCAGCCTCCTGCTCGGACAAACCGGACGCGGCTGGCAAGCTCACGGCGGCAAGATCGCCAGCTTGCAACGCATCGTCTGGGACGGCCAAACCATTGCCCAAGCCATCCACTCCGCTCGACTGCATGACGACGAACAAACGATCAGCATCGCCCTCACCCAAGCGATCGACGCCAGCGTAACCGCAGATCAACTACAGTCGCAGCTCTCCCTAACGTCCTGGACCTATCGAGACGCGCCCGACTACGGATCCCCCGAGCTCGACACCACCGAGCACCGGATCCGCTCCGCAGCCCTTTCGGAAGACCGCCGGCAAATCACCCTTAACCTCGCTCCGGAAAGCTTCCAAGACATCGAGTTCCAAACCAGTCGCGTCTACCACCTAAAGCTGCAACTCGACGAGCAATACGAAGCCTACATCACCGGGAAATAGCTCCGGCGCCAATCGAGTTCCAGCCCGCGTACCGCGGTTTCCCTAAACCACTCGCTGCAGCTGACCCCAGCTGTAGCGCTGGAACAAGGGACGCCACGATTCGTGCAGGTCGTCCGGATCCAAGGTCCAAACCTCGCGATGCAGCCGACTCATCAAATTCGCGTCGCCCAGCACCAGCTTGCACTCGGAGGCGCGTAACCCTTCTACTCCCTTGTAGAGGAGCGATTCTTCCAATCGCTCGGAACTCCCAGCGTCCAAGCTCGACTCCGTCTCTCGAGCCAAAGCCACCCGAATCGCGTTCAAATACGGGTCCACCGCCGCATTCATCAAGCCGACCACTGGGTCCGACTCCTCGAAAATCCAATTCTTCCGCTTCCACTCCTGCTCGTTTTCCTTCACCGCCACCAGCTCCGGCTCGACCTTGTGCTCGACAGGCGTCACCAAAACGCCGATACGCCGCAGCCAAGCTCCGATGGAGGGCTTGCTCAATATCCAGGACACAAGCGGAGCCAAGACCATAGCCCCGCTGACCGGCAAGGTCCAATAGAGAAACGACTCGCTCACCTGGCGAGCCAAGATGGTGAAGGCAACTCCCACCATGGCATGCCCCTTGTGGGCGGCAAACGCGTCCAGCAGGCTCAAGCCGTCTCCCGCCAAGCGGTTTTGAGTGCTCCAGCCCACTCCTTTCCCCAGCGCGGTGAACACCACGAACTGGCCATGATAGAGCATCATGATAGGAGCGACCAAGGCGGAGCACACGATCTCGAGCAGGACGCTCAGGGAGCAGCGTAACCATCCTCCGAATACACGCGTCCTTCCGTCGCTCAAGAACGCGTCCAGCAGCGCCAGCACCTTC
The DNA here is from genome assembly GCF_031127875.1 of Pelagicoccus sp. SDUM812005. Taxonomy (GTDB): domain Bacteria; phylum Verrucomicrobiota; class Verrucomicrobiia; order Opitutales; family Opitutaceae; genus Pelagicoccus. Next base: position 15,040 of record NZ_JARXIA010000024.1, read on the forward strand.
GGCAGGAACAGGAGACTAAACGTCACCCCGGCCACCAGCAACCCATGGTCGGACAAGGGGATTTGAAACCAGTCCCCCACCCCCGAGGTCGGCAGCAAGGAAAGGCCGCTGCGTACCCGGTTATACATCAAGATTCCGCTCAGGATCAGGAACAAGCCCCACAGCAAGGACGAAGCGTAGCCCATGATCCCGTTCGCCAAATGCAAGCGGCTGGCAAAGGTCAGTCCCCGCGAGAACAGAAGCCAAAAGTGCTGCATATTCCCTTGGCACCAACGGCGGTCGCGCTTGGCGTGCTCCACGATATCCTGCGGACACTCCTCGTAGCTCGCCTCCAAATCTTCCGCCAAGCGCACCTCGAATCCGGCCCGCTGCATCAGAGCAGCTTCCACGAAATCGTGGCTAAGGATCTTTCCGCCAAACGGCTCCCGCCCGGGCAAATCCGGCAAGGCGCAATGCTCCATAAACGGAGCCATACGGATGATCGCGTTGTGGCCCCAGTAGTTGCCTTGCCCACCTTGCCAGAAGTTGAGGCCTGCGATAAAGACAGGGCCATAGAAGTGATTGGAAAACTGCTGCAAGCGGCCCCAAAAGCTTTCCGAGTAGACGATCTTCGGCGCTGTCTGCAAAATCCCGATACGCGTGTCCGCCTCCATTCGTCGATAGAGCGACATCAGAGTTTCGCCGCTCATGATACTGTCCGCGTCGAGCGTTACCATATAGCGGTAGCGAAGCCCCCAGCTCTCGCAAAATTCCAGCAAGTTACCCGCCTTCTTGTCCGTATTCACAGAACGGCGACGGTAATAGATGCGACCAAAAGCCTTGAGGTCGCGACACAGGGACGCCCAGCTCTGCTCCTCCTCCAGCCACCGTTCCGGCTTCGTCGAATCGCTAAGGATATAAAAGTCGAACACCTCCGATCCAGCCTGTTGCTGCAAGGATTCGTACATCGCCTTCAGCCCCGCGAACACGCGGCGCGGATCTTCGTTGTACACCGGCAAAACGACCGCAACGCTACCGGGATTTTCCTTGTCGAGCGACACCTCAAGCGGCTTTCGGGCCTGTCGCCGACGCTTGAAAAAGCCCACCAAAGAATGCGTGGCGCCCCAAGAAATGTTCCAGGTGAGAATCGCGAACAGCAGGCTTACCGGCCACAGTCCTTCCTCGATGCCCACCCGCCAAAGCAGGTTTCCAAACAAGACCGTTGGAAACACCGTGAACAGCAAGGCCGTCACGAAAAAGAACAGTCGCTGCCAGTCGAAAAACTGTCCGAAGCTTACATTTCCGCTTTTCATATCAACGCAGCAAATACACCAATAAACCGATTCCGCCGAGGTACAGCGTCCAAACGAAAAGCGCCCCGAGAATCGGCCAGCGATCGATCACACGCCAGGTTTCGTCGGCCACCGCCGACACCGGTCCCAAGTCAATGTCACGCGGCGTCATGCGGGCCTTGCTAAACTCCGGCCCCGTGCTCAGGTAGGTCGCCTTCATCGCCTCCAGAAACTCAGCCGGCCAAGGTCCCGGATGAAGGAACTCGCTTTGCCAACGAGCCGGCATGTCGGCCAGAAACAAAGCCAATCGCCCTTGGGCTCCCAGTTCTCCATGCTCCACGCCCGCAGCGTCCAGCACGCGGCCGAACCAAGACTTCACCACCTCCTTGGCCTCTTCCATGGCCAGGACAGAAGCGGACTTAGGACTCCCCTCGTAGCGCTCCGCAGCCCGAGAAAGGATCTGGGCCACCAACTGGCTCAGCAGCAAGCGGTCGCGGATCTGCAAGGCGCAGAAGTAGCTTTCCACCCGCTCGTACGCTTCGCTCCAGTCCACGAAGCCCTCGCTCCGCGGGACGATCCTGTTCAACGTGTCCATTGGTAGGCCCACACTTCCGAATTGCTTCCGTCGGGAAACAGCAGCTGGCAACGAACCTCAGCGGTGCCCTCTTCGCCTTGCCCTTCCAGTCGCAACACCGCGCGCCAAGTATTTGAATACGGATTCCACATCACTTGGTCGTCGACCAGCTTAGCGGCGCCTTCTACCACCGATACCAGCTCAGGTAGCTCGGATCCCTCGACTCCCGTGAAATCCACCACGAAGACATCCGTCCCCGGGTAGGAAGGGTCCTCTCCGGTACGCGTAGCCGTCACGATGGAGCTCGGATAGCGGGCAGGCGTGATTTCCGGAGTCCAGTGCAAGGCGTATTCAAAATCTAAGACAGTCCCCTTCGCCGGCAGTACAGCCGGCTCCCAAAACGCAATCACGTTGTCCTCGAACTCGGTCTCGGTCGGCAGCTCTACCAGCTTTACGAAGCCTTTGCCCCAATCTCCCTTGACGTCTACCCAGACCGATGGACGGCGATGGTACTGAGCTTCCAAGTCCTGGTAGCTGGCGAAATTCCGGTCGCGCTGCATCAGCCCGAATCCTCTCACCTTGCTAACGCCGAAGTAGGAAAGCCGGGTCTTCTCCGCCAAGTCGAGTGCCCGCCAAACGGGGTCCTGCCCCTCTTCCACGATGATCAAACCATCGCTGTCATGGACCTCCGGACGGTAGTCGCGCTCCTTGCTGGTCCGGTTCTCGCCACGCCAGTACATGCTGGTCAAGGGAGCGATGCCCAAACTGTCGACTGCGTCACGGAAGAAGAGCTTAGCCTTCACGTCCATCACCGTCGTGTCTCCCGGACGCACTACGAACTCGTAAGCGCCCGTCACGCTAGGACCATCGAGCAGGGCATAAATGATTACAGAGGTCGAATCCACCTGCGGCTTGCCCAGCCAGAGCTGCTTGAACTTCGGAAACTCCTCCGGCTGGCCTAGGCCCGCGTCAACCGCGATCCCTCGAGCCGAGGTCCCGTAGCGCGTGTCCAACCCCGTTCCGCGGAAATAGCTGGCGCCCAGAAAGGAGGTCACCTCGCGGTAGTCGGTCTTGCCGTCCACCGCGTAGGACAAGCGTATCCCCGCATAGTCCAGCGACGACGGGATCGCCGCCTTCAAAGCCTGGTCGTCGAAATCGAAGAATTCGCTCAAATAGCGGATATGCTGCTCGTGCGTCGGCGTGAATTCATGCACCTTCACCCGGTCCTTGTGCAGGAACCCCGGATGGAAAAATCCGAGGCTGAAGGGCAAGCCCTCGCTCTTCCACAAGTACTTGTCCGAGTTGTAGCGGATCTTTCGATACGCATCGTAGTCCAGCTCGCTCAAAACCTTGGGCAAGGGAGCAGGAGCCTTGTACTCCTCCTCGGCTAGGTCGGCGGCCAGTTCGGCCACGTAAGCGAAGTCCACTTCCACCCGCCGCATCGCGTCCAGAGAGGCGCAACCGGAAAGGAGAACAGCAAGCGAAGCGAAGAGAGGAGTACGTCCGAGATAGTTAGTTAAAACCATAGGAAAAGAGGATTTTGTAGAAACAAAGAGTAGGATCAGACAAGCGGGATGTTAGGGCCCACAAATACCGTATCGAGCCTGAAATGTTCCGATTGCAAAGCGGGCAGTTCGAGTTTTTGCAGCAAAATGCAGTAGCTTCCGTTCATGGCTCCTCGCCTTTGCATTTCCTGAACCAACCTAAGCCGATTCCCTAGCCTTCCCCTCGAAAAAACTTTTATCGGCCCCCAAACCGCTTCCCCTGCCTCCGCGGCCCTCGTTGCAAGACGCATTTCGCCAGACGCCGAATTGCAAAATGCAATCCACGGCCCCTTGCGCGCAGGCAGATTCGAAATTTCATTGATTCGCGGCCCAAAAATTGCCTTCAATTCACCGCAAAGCACCACAAGTCGGGGCGTAGCTTAGTCTGGTAAAGCGCTACGTTCGGGACGTAGAGACCGGAGGTTCGAATCCTCTCGCCCCGACCACGCTGCAAATGCGTAAGGCGTGTCACGCAACGGCCGACGCTCCCAGCTTGAAGCAGCGGTTTGCCCTAGGCCTCATCCCTATCCCGCGCCGCCTACGCTTGCCATTCGGAACCTTTGGCACTCAATTGCCGCTCCGAACCATGCCGAAACTCATTCCCAAGCGCCTCTCCTCCCGCGAGGAAAACACCCGCCAAGTCGCCAAGCCCGAGCTCCTTTCCCCAGCAGGCAACTGGGACTGCGCCCGCGCCGCCGTGGAAAACGGGGCCGACGCCATCTTCTTCGGCCTGGAACGTTTCAACGCCCGCATGCGCGGCAAGAACTTCACCGTAGCCGACCTTCCCGAGCTCATGGCCTACCTGCACTCCCGCGGAGTCAAAGGCTACGTCACCTTCAACATCCTCGTCTTCTCCGACGAGATGGCCGACGCCGAGGACTTCCTCCGCTCCATCATCGCCGCCGGAGTCGACGCCGCCATCGTGCAGGACGTCGGCATCTGCCGCCTCATCCGCCGCATCTCGCCCGACTTCCCCATCCACGCTTCCACCCAAATGTCCGTCACCAGCGAGGCCGGCATCGAGTTCGCCCGCGAACTGGGATCCAGCGTGGTCGTGCTGGCCCGCGAAACCTCCCTCAAGGAAGTCGGGGCCATACGCGAGAAAACCATCGCCGCCGGCACCGAAGTCCCCATCGAGCTCTTCGTGCACGGAGCCCTCTGCGTCGCCTACTCCGGCCAGTGCCTCACCTCCGAATCCCTCGGCGGACGCTCCGCAAACCGCGGAGAATGCGCCCAGGCTTGCCGCCTCCCCTACGAGCTCTACGCCGACGGCCAACAAGTCGAGCTCGGCAACCGCCGCTACCTGCTCTCCCCCCAAGACCTCTCCGGACTCGACGCCATGCCGGAGATCATCGAAAACGGGGTCGCCACCCTCAAGATCGAAGGCCGCCTCAAAGCCCCCGAGTACGTAGCCGCCGTCACCCAAGTCTACCGCAAGGCCCTCGACGACGCCTGGAACAACTACATCGGCGAAACCGAAAAGAACCTCGCCCCCTTCGACCCCGAAGAAGGGCGCTACGCCCTCGAAATGACCTTCTCCCGCGGCCTGTCCGACGGCTGGCTGCGCGGCATCGACAACCAAAGCCTCGTGCACGCCCGCTTCGGCAAAAAGCGCGGCCTGCGACTCGGCACTATCAAAACCGTCGAAAAAGACGGCGTCACCCTGCAGCTCGAAGCTCCGCTCAAGGCAGGCGACGGCGTGGTCTTCGATCGCGGCCGCCCCGACGAGCGCGAAGAAGGCGGACGTATCATTTCCGTAGATACAAAAGGCCCCGACACCTTCGTCCGCTTCCTAAACGACTCCATCAACTGGAAGCGCGTCAGCCCCGGCGACACCCTTTTCAAGACCTCCGACCCTGCTCTCGACAAGGCCCTCCGCCAAAGCTACGAGGTCGAGCAACCCAACTACACCCGCCCCATCGCCGCAACCGTCTACGGCGAACCGGGCAAGCTGCTCACTCTCGAGCTACGCGACGAAGACGGTCGCGTCGCCCGCTCGGAATCCACCGAGCCCCTGCAGGAAGCCGCCAAACGCCCCCTCGACGAAGAAACGCTCCACAAGCAACTCTCGCGGCTCGGCAACACCCCCTTCCACCTCGCCGCCTTGGACAACCAACTCGTCGGCAGCTGCCACTTTCCCGTCTCCCAGCTCAACCAGCTCCGTCGCGACGCCGTGGATACGCTCCTCGCCCTCCGCCGCGAGCCCCTCCGCTGGCAACTCAACGAGGTAGGGCTCGACCGCCGGGCGAGCCGCGCTGCAAGTTCCCTCAACTCGCCCGCCACTGCTTCCGCCCCCACCATCATCCCCTACCTGCGCTCCTTCGAACAACTCGAGACCGCCCTCGCCCTGCCCTACGGCGAGCTCTACCTCGAACTCGAAGATCCCAAGCAATACAAGCGGGCCGTGGAGCTGGTACACGCCGCGCCGGGCGACAAGAAAATCTGGGTCGCCCCGCCGCGCATGTTCAAAACCGGCGAAGACTGGGTCGTAAAGCAACTCACCCAATGCGGTGCCGACGGCTTCCTCGCCCGCAACCACGAACACTTAAAATCCTTATCCAAATTTCCACTACGCGGCGACTTCTCCCTTAACGTCGCCAACCATCTCACCGCCGAGTACCTCATCGAGCGCTACCAGCTGCAGCGCCTCACCGCCTCCTACGACCTCAACGCCACCCAGCTCGCCGCCCTGCTCGAGAACGCGCCAGCCCACTGGTTCGAGATCACCTTGCACCAGCACATGCCCATGTTTCACATGGAGCACTGCGTCTTCTGCGCCTTCCTCTCGAAGGGCAAGGACTTCCGCGACTGCGGACGGCCCTGCGACAAGCACGCCGTATCCATAAAGGACCGCACCGGCATGCTGCACCCGCTCAAGGCCGACGCCGGTTGCCGCAATACCGTCTTCAACGCCAAGGCCCAAACCGGAGCCGAATTCGCCCAGGACCTGCTCGCTCTCGGCGTACGCGCCTTCCGCGTGGAGTTCCTCAACGAGAGCCCGCAAGAAGTCCGCGACACTCTCGACCGCTACGAACGGCTGCTCGCCGGCAAGCTTTCCGGACAATCCCTCTGGCGCGAGCTCAAGCTCATCAACCAGCTCGGCGTTACCCGCGGCACCCTGCGCGAAACTTAAGATAGCGCTCCAGCAGGCGACCGCCACCCCAGATTACAAGCCCACCGAAGCCAGCTCCTTGCTCTTCCTCCGGTAGGCGCTGGGAGTCGTGTGTGTCAGCCGTTTGAATACGACGCTCATGTACTCGGGATGCTCGAAGCCGGCCATCTCGGCGATATGGGCCAACGAGTATTCCGTCTCAGTCAACATCTGCTTGATCTGGATGACCTGGGCTTGGCGAATCTCCACCTGTGGCGAGCGGCCCACGTATTGGCGAAACCGCTTTTCCAGCAAGCTGCGAGAAATATGCACCGCCTTGGCGACCTCTTCCACCGTGATCCCCTTGCAAGCCCGTTCCCGGATTAAGTTCAAGGCCTGAGCCACCGCTTGATCCTCCACCGCCATGATGCTGGTCGATCGCCGCGTCACCACCTCCAGCGGATCGATCAAGGTCTCCTCCTTGAAGTCTAGCGGATCGGCGCCCGCGATCATGGCCTCCAAAGCCGCACCCGCGGCTCGGGCGTACTCGGAAACATCGATCGGAATACTGGATACAGACGGAGCGCTCAGCTCGCAGCGGGCGCTGTCGTTGTTCACACCCAAGATAGCAACCTCCTCCGGCACCCGAAAATCCGCCTGCTGGCAAGCGTTCACGATGTGCACCGCCCGCAGATCGTTGCAGGCGAAAACCGCTACCGGCTTCGGCAAGGTCTTCAGCCACCTCGCCATCTCGTCCTCCTCCGCAAACTCCCAAGCGGGCTGGCTTACCCCTGGATAAACAGTCTCGAAGGTGGTGCACTTCTTGCCAGCCAAGGCCAGCCCTTCCACGAAGCCGTCCCGCCGCTCCTCCGACCAACGGTCCCCCTCGAATCCGCAGAACGCGAAATGCCGGAAACCCTTTTCCACGAAATGCTCCGCACCCAAATGCCCCGCCGCCACGTTGTTCGGGCGAAACTTGGGGCAGCCCGCTCGCAGCGAACTGGAGTCCGACAAGTCCACGCAAGCGATCCCCCGCTCCCGGGCCTTGCGAAAGAGCTCGTCGGAATTCTCCTTGCAGATGATCCCGTCCCAGCCCTGGTCCAGCAGCCAGTCCGGATCCTCCGCCCCGCGAGCGAGATCGTCCACGAATACGTGCCAATTCGCGTTGAAGCGTTTGAACTTTGCCAGGCTGTGCAGAAGGTTGAGGTTTTCCTCCAGCCAGCCCCTTAAAACGATAGCTACACGGGGGCGGTCAATCATGGTTCGTACAGGTTCGAAAAGCAGTGGTGACTCCCCTCCCATCCCACAAAAACGTGAATTGAGCAAAGGAAATTTACTCAATTTCTCATTACAATTTAGATTAATTACGGCTATAACGGGACCACAAGCTCACAAGACTCGCCGCAATCGAGCCCTCGCCCGCCAATAAACAAACACTCCGCCGCCCCAGCCCTCCTCCGACCGATGCCCCCTTCCCCTCTCAAGACTTTCCAGCAGGAGCTCCAAGCGGAATTGTTCGAAAACATTCTGCCCTACTGGCCCCGCCTGCGTACCACCGACAGCTTCATCCCTGCGCTCGATTCCCTCAACCAGCCCGTCGCCGAAACGCCGCTGGGCTTGGTCATGGTCTCCCGCCTGCTCTGGACCTACAGCCGCGCCTATTCGCTCTACGGGAAGAAGGAATACCGGAAACTCGCCGACCACGCCAAGCACGTGCTCTGTATAAAGTTTTCCGATACGGAAAACGGCGGCTACTACTGGACCCTCACCCCAGACGGGCAAGCCCTCGAAACCAAGAAGCAATGCTACGGGCAGGCCTTCTGCATCTACGCCTTCTCCGAGCACTACCACGCCACCCGAGAGCAGGACAGCCTCGATCGAGCCTACTCCCTCTTTCGCCTCGTGGAAGCGAAAGCCTGGGACCCAGCCAGCGGCGGCTACTTGGAATCCTTCGAGGCAGACTGGACTCCATTAGCGAAAATGAAGCTCGGCGACGGGGACCTCGAAGCCCCCAAGACGATGAACAACCACCTGCACATCATCGAAGCCTTCGCCAACCTGCAAAAAATATCCCCCTCGCCTGAAGTCGAAGCCGCCTGCCGCCGCACCCTGCAAACCATCGCCGACCGTATCATCCTGCCGGATACTCCACGCTTTGGCCTATTCTACGACAAGGACTGGAAGCTCCTCGACCCAGTCGTTTCGCCCGGCCACGACATCGAAGGCAGCTGGCTCCTGCACGAAGCCGCCACAATCATCGGCGACCCGGAGCAGGAAAAAGAATTCCAGAAACTCGCCCTCGAAATGGCCGAGCAAGTCCTCCGCAGCGGAATCGACCCGCACGACCACGGCGTCCACGACGAATTCCATCCCGGCCAGCCCCCGAACGGCAGCAAGTGCTGGTGGCCTCAGGCCGAAGGAATGGTTGGCTTCTACAATGCGTATCAGCTTTCCGGAGACACCCGCTACCTCGAAGCCTGCCTGCAAACCTGGGAGTATATCAAAAGCGCCTTCATCGACCGAACCAACGGAGAATGGCTTTGGGGACGCCAGGCGGACGGACGCCCCATGGACAAGGAGAAAGCCGGCCCCTGGAAGTCTTCCTACCACAATGGCCGGGCCTGCTTCGAGCTTTTGGAGCGAATTCAACGGGTTAATTAGAACGCCCCCTGTCGCTCCAAGATCCTCCCAGTAAAACGCCCCTCGAACCCATCATAATTATATACCTTTCGAACCAATGAGTACCTACGAAACCCGCCTCAACCAACTCGTCGAAGCCCAAGAAGCTTTGCTCGCCCAGCCTAACGCGCCCGTCGAGCCCGGCAACGGAATCTTCCACCGCTACCAAAACCCGGTCCTCACCGAAAAGCACGCCCCTCTCTTCTGGTCCTACGACCTCAACCCCGAGACCAACCCGCACCTCATGGAGCGCATCGGCGTGCACTGCGCCTTCAACGCCGGCGCCATCCAGCTCGCCGGCACGTTCTACGTCGTAGCCCGCGTCGAAGGAAACGACCGCAAGTCCTTCTTCGCCATCGCCGAAAGCCCCAACGGGGTCGATAACTTCCGCTTCTGGGACCACCCCGTCACCCTGCCGGAGACAGAGGTGCCCGACACCAACGTCTACGACATGCGACTCACCCAGCACCAAGACGGCTGGATCTACGGACTCTTCTGCACCGAGCGCAAGGATCCCAACGCCGCCCCCTTCGACCTCTCCTCCGCGGTCGCCCAATGCGGCATCGCCCGCACCAAGGACCTCAAGACCTGGGAGCGCCTGCCCGACCTGAAAACTCCCTCCGCCCAGCAGCGAAACGTCGTGCTCCACCCCGAGTTCGTCGACGGCAAGTACGCCCTCTACACCCGCCCCCAAGACGGCTTCATCGACGCCGGCTCCGGCGGCGGCATCGGCTGGGGGCTTTGCGAGGATATGGCCAACGCGGTGGTGGAAAAGGAAACCATCATCGATTCCCGCGCCTACCACACTATCAAGGAAGTGAAGAACGGCCAAGGCGACGCCCCCATCAAGACGCCCCAAGGCTGGCTGCACATCGCCCACGGCGTGCGCGGCTGCGCCAGCGGCCTGCGCTACGTAATCTACGCCTTCATGACTTCGCTGGAAGATCCCAGCAAGCTCACCCACTCGCCCGGCGGCTTCCTCATCGCCCCCGAAGGCGATGAGCTGGTGGGCGACGTCATGAACGTCGCCTTCACCAACGGAACTATCGTCACCGAATCCGGCGATGTCTACATCTACTACGCCTCCAGCGACACCCGCTTGCACGTGGCCACTTCCACGGTAGAGAAGCTCGTCGACTACGTCACCCACACGCCCGCCGACCCGCTCTACAGCGCCAAGTGCGTCGCCCAGCGCAACGAGCTCATCGACAAGAACCTCGCCTTCATGGCCAAGGCCTCGAGCCCCCTCATCGATCGCATCCACGCGCTGCGAGCCAAGTGAACCCCGTTCGTATTCATTTTATCCACACAAAAGGCGCCGGTGCGAAGCGGACGCCTTTTTCCGTAGGCTCCCAAAGGCTCCGCCTTCGATTTCCTGAAGGGATTCAACAACCAGAATTGTTAACCTAACACCGTCTCCGATCACCCTCACCCCTTACCACAAAAAGAAAACATATGCAGACCAGCCCCGAATCTTCGCACAAAGCGCCACCTTTGAAGATGGTAGAGAAACTCGGATTCGCCTCCGGAGACTTAGCATCCTGTCTCTACTTCGGCGTCTTCATGAATTTCCTGCCGATCTTCTACACCGACGTATTCGGGTTATCCGCTGCCGCACTCGGCACCATGATCCTCGTCACCCGCACCTGGGACTGGATCAACGACCCGATCATGGGAATGATCGCCGACCGCACCAAGAGCCGGATGGGCAAGTTCCGCCCGTGGCTCCTCTGGGTCCTTCCCTTTTGGGCGATCCTCGGCGTGCTCACCTTCACCACCTTCGACCTAAGCCCCACCGGCAAGCTCATCTACGCCTACAGCACCTACACCCTCCTAATGATGGCCTACACCGCCATCAACGTTCCCTACTCCGCCCTCATGGGCGTGATGACGCCGCGATCCGACCAGCGCACCATCCTTTCCTCCTTCCGCTTCCTCGGAGCCTTCGCCGGCGTCTTCATCGTAAGCACCACTCTCCAACACCTCGTCAAGTTCTTCGGCGACGGCGACGAGCAATTTGGATACACCGCTACCATCGCCGTATTCGCAACGGCATCCTCGCTCCTTTTCATCACGACCTTCGTCACCACCAAGGAACGCGTCGCCCCGCCCAAGAACCAAAAGTCGTCCATCCTCAAGGACCTCGGAGCCGCTGCCAAAAACGGACCTTGGCGGGCCCTTATCCTCATCAGCGTGATGACCATCCTCTGGATCGCCATCCGCGGTGGCGCCACCATCCACTTCTTCAAATACGTCTCCGGCAACGAACTATGGGGCGGAACCTTCCTCGCCGTCGGCAGCGCCGTCCAACTCGTAGGCGTCATGCTAACCAAGCAGTTCACCCAAGTGTTCGGCGGCAAAAAGAAGACCTTCATCTCCGTAACGCTCATCAATGCCGTCTTCCTCTTCACCTTCTACTTCATCCCCACCGACAATTTCTACCTGATCATGGGGCACCAAGCGATCAGCGCCTTCATGACGGCTCCCTTGATGGCCTTGTTCTGGTCGATGATCGCCGACAGCGCCGACTACGGGCAATGGAAGCTCGGCCAACGTACGACCGGCCTCATCTTCTCCACCGGAACCTCCTCCATGAAGATCGGTTGGTCGATCGGCCCAGCCATTTCCATGTACCTGCTCACCTACTTCGGCTACCAGGCCAACGTCGACCAATCCCCGGAAACCGTCGAAGGCCTCAAGCTCATCATGTCCTTCATCCCCGCAGGCGTCGCCGTGCTCGCCGCCGGATCCGTTCTCTTCTACCGCATCGACGCCAAAATGGAGAAGGAAATGGAAGCCGCCATCGCTGCCGAAGCCAAGGCCGACGCGGAGATGCCGACCTGCTAGGCAGCAAGCAACGCCAACAGACTTACGAAATCCCCGCTCCATCAGAGCGGGGACTTTTCGTATCCAAATACAAGCGACAGTTCTCCTCGAAGAAGACGAAGTGACTTCAGCGAACAGCGGTTGGGGCTGCTCCTCCGCATTCGGCGACCACGAAAAAAGGCGCCCGCGATCGCAGGCGCCCTCCTTAAAAACGAGCGGAACGCCGCCGGCGACTAGCTCTCGACCGTGCCTTCCGCTTCCTTGCGGGTAAGGAGTTCGTTCTCCATCTGCAGCTCCATCTTCCGGTTGATTCCATAGGTCAGCACCACCAAAGCCGCAATCGCCGCCAAGCCAGCCGGGAAGAAGGACATCATCAGCCGAAGCCCCTCGATCGTCCGCTCCGACTGCAAAACGTTGTCCTGATAACCATAGTAGCTCAGCGAATAAGCCGCCAGCGCCGGGCCCACCGCCCAGCCTAGCTTCATGGAAAAGGTCCCGGCCGAAAACGTCAGTCCGGTGAAACGGCGACCGAACTTCCACTCGGAATAGTCCGCCGTATCCGCGATCATCGACCAGAACAAAGGCATCAAGGGTCCCGTGATAATCGACAAGCTAATCCCAATCGTAAACATCAGCGTCACGTCCCCCGGTCCGCAGAGAAAGAACCCGGTTCCCAAGATGGCGCTTAGAACCGTCAACGAGAAGAAGGCGTTCTTTTTGCCGCGGAACAAGTCGGTAAAGTGCTTGGTGAAGTAGACCCCTGCGATGGTGCCCACCGATCCGAGCACGTTGTACCAAGTGGCCAACTTGGTGAACCGCGCGTCGCTCTCCATGTCCGCCACCACGTAGTACTTGAAGTAATACAGCTGAGCCGCGTCGCGCATGGCGATCCACATGACCGTACCGATTCCCACGAAGATCAAGGCCACCCAAGGCTTGTTCTTGAACAGCTGAGCGAAGTCCTTCTTGAGGTCCATCTCCTGCCCCTTGGGAGGCTGTACCCGCTCCTTGGTGCCTGCGAAGGTGGCTAGGAAAAGAAAGGAGGCGCAAATCCCATAGATGACCATCGACAAGATGTAGCCCTGCTGGGTCTGCGTCCCGTCCTCGCTGCCGCCCAGCCCTACGACCAGATAAAGGATCGTCGCCTGCACCACCAGGTTCGCCGAAAACGAACCGTAGAAGCGAAACGAGGACAGCACCGTTCGCTCCGCGGAGTGAGGCGTCATCACGCCCATCAAAGCGCCGTAAGGAATGTTGATCGCCGTGTAGCCCAACATCGCCAGCGAGTAGGTCGCGTAAACATAGACGATGGTCCAAGTGTCATCCAGCTCCGGCACCGTGAAGATGAGCACCCCACTCACCGCAAAGGGCAGGATCATCCAACGCAGCCACGGACGGAACTTCCCGTGCGGCGATTCGGTACGGTCACAGATCACGCCCATCAACGGATCCGTAAACGCGTCGAAGACGCGCGTCACCCACAGCATGGTCCCGATGATGGCCGCCTCGATTCCTATGATATCGGTGTAGAAGAACATCAGGAAGGAGGAGAATACCTTGAAGTAGAACACCGACGCCATATCACCGGCGGCATAGGCGAAGTTCTCCTTCATCGTGATGATCTTCTCAGGAACATGCGTCGCTCCTGAACTGCTGGAACCGTTTTGGATTGAGCTCATAACATTGGCGAAGCGATCGGATCGAGGATGCGAATCCGCGCTTCAGATTGGGGTCTCTACATTGGGTCAAATACAGTCCGAAGCGCGATGTTCGCCCGAACTGCGGGAAGCCAGAACCCTTTCAGAGCCCTCCCCACAAGGCAAGCCACAGTAGCGGACAGTATTCGAAAACCGATTACAATTATATAAGAGTTCAGGGAACGAGCTGAATCCCGCCCCCAAAAACCTGGGCAGCAGTCCGACTATCAGTTCGATCCGCGCCAAACCTGAGATCTCACGCTCAAGACAAGCGGCCCCGCCCCTTCGACCGGCTCCAGCTCGAAACGATAAACTCCAGATTCCAAGGCAACCGAGACCGCAGCGTCCTTATCGTGCAGGACCTTATCCTGGGAATCGCGCAAAACCAGGACCTCCGCTTGCGATGAAACATCGTTCGCACGCCAGTCCCCATTAGCTCCGACCTGCGTTTCGCTTCCGTTCTCAGCAAGAGCAAAAACACGGATCCGAGTGTCTCGGATTCCCATGCCTAAGCTGGCGCCTTCGCCCCAACAAAGAACCAGGGCCGGCTCTTCCACCTCGATTTCGACCTCCACGGAAAGCGTTTCGCCCTCTTGCAGGTCCGCATGGAAATCAGCGCCCAACAACGGCCCGACCCCTGCCATTCCGATACGATCGGAAGCAAGCACCCCTTGCTCTTCTCGACTCGGAAAAACCAGGTAAACCCCATCCTCTTCCTTGTAGCTCTCATCGTCGAAGCCAAAAATGCCCCGAACCCGTAAAGGCATGCCTTCCGAATCGAAACGCGTCAAGGTACTCGCCTCCCCATTGCGCAGCGTCGCCACGTGGCGGATCTCCTTTATCAACCCCGAGAAGCCGGAGTTCGCATGCCTCTGGTTATGGGCGCGCAAAAAGGCCTCGACTCCCACCCGCGCGCCTAACGTGCGACCGATGAAATCGTCCGCCGCAACATGGATACCTCCATAGAGACGCGACACCCCTGCCTGGTCAGCGGCATCGTAGTAGGTCGCCCATTGAAGCGTTACATCGTCGCTTGGACCGTATTCAAATTCCAAGAACTCGCCCTTGGGAAAATGAAACTCTCCCATTCCCCCCGGAAAGAACGGGCTCCCCGTCAAAAGCGTCATGACCTCTGCCCCCGTCCGGCTAAAGGTGCTATGCCCCGAAACATAAGCCGCAAACGCTGGAGTCACAAAGGTCCCGCGCTGATAGGGAAACCAATCCTCTGCAAGGATCCATTCAACTCCACCGAAATCGTTGCGCGAATCTTCCGGCTCACCAGCCCATGCAAAAACCGCGATCTTGCCAAGGTCATCCGCCAGATGCGCATGCCGCTCCCCCTCCGCGGAACTGGCTTCCGTAACGACCTCAATCAATCCGGGCTCCAGCACGATCCCTTGCGGATGGTAGGACAAGCCATCCGGATCCGAAGACTGCCCCAGTCCCGCCAAGGCGCGGATCATGGAGATCGGCCGCGAGTAGTCGTATTGAGCCTTCAAAGTCCATGCCGCAACCGCTGCGTCGTGCATCCCGCCATTGAGAGCGAGATAAGCCCGTACATCCCACTCGAGCTCCGACAATTCCTCGCCCTTCCCCATGTAACGACGCTCGAAACCTTCCATTTCCGTCACTTCGTTGTGCAGGGTATTCCAATGCCCCGGAGGCGTTTCAGAAGCCGGACCATCAGCCCAGTACTCGGCTAAGATTCGTCCATAATCCGCCAGCTTCACCCAGTTCGCTTCATAGGCCTCGTTCGTCGCCGGATTAACAGCTCGCCCCACTCCATCGTTGCTAGCCAAGGGATTGTTCAAACGCGTCCCAGGCGAAATATCGATGAGCGTATCGTCAGACGGGTCCAGATAAGAAGAGTATCGCAAAACCTCCACCGCAGCTGCGACGAATTCGTCATGCGTGTCCGTTCCCCACAAGGGCGGCGGCCCCGGATCGAAGGCGATCGTATTCGCAGAAGTCTTACGCATCGCAAAGGTCTCAACCTCCCGCCAACTCACACCTAAAAAACTCTGCACCAAGGTTCCGAGAGGTATCCCATTCTGGGATACGGCATAGTCAAAGGCGAGCGGTTGCCAACGATTGATGTCCACCATCTGAGTACCCGGCAAATCGAGGACGAGCGGATCGTTCACCGCCTCGTAACCATTCGTATCCGCGTAGTCGTTCAGTTCATTGGCCCCATCGTCGAAGTTTTCGTCCAAAACGCCCTTGCCGATTCGATTTCCAACTGCCGCAGCGCTCATGCCTTCCAAAGACAAGTTATCAGGGTCGTACCCCAGCCGTTCCATCAACCACCTAAACCCGAACAAAGATCGCTCTGCGCCTGGACTATCCTTGTATCGCTGATTCAGTACGGTAAACGCCGCATGGCTAATGGCCTCCCGCTGAGCGGCCAGACGCTCTCCTCCCCAATGCTCCGGCAAGACGTCCTCGCGGTGAAACATGGGTTTCGCGTTCGTCCAAGCCTCTTCCTCATAAGCCCAAAAAGCATCCCACATCGCCGCGGAAACATGGTACAGGTTTCGCCCATGCTTCGTCGGATTCGGAAAATCCTTGCGGATCGCATCGAGCATAAACTCGTTCCAGACTCGAGCGACAGAGCGCCCATCAAGATCCAGGTCCAAGTCCACGACTGCCGCTGAGCTGTAAACGCTGCCCTGGCTGTTGGTGACCTTCGCTCGGTATTCGCCAGCGTCATACGGCGTCAGTTTCTTAACGTGGAATTCAAAGCCATGCCCACCAGGAATCGCTTCTCCATCCTTCTCCCACGTCACTACCGGAGCAGGATCCCCGCTCGCCTCAACTGCTATCCTCAACGCGTCACCCACGTAAAAGCGTCCCCCCACTGGATCGCGTTCCACCTTAGGGATTCCGAGAGCAACGACTGGCTCGAGGATTTCGAGCACCTGATTGACCGCCACATTCTCCAAGGTCTGCCTCGTACCGGACGGCCAAGTCACTTCGATCGAATCCACCTTGCTCGCTCCCCCCAGCCCAAAATGCAAATAGGGCTCACGCTGTCCGAGGTAAGCGTTGCTGGGATTGTAGAGCTGCGTCTGTATTCGTTCACCTGCGGCAACCTTCACAATACAACCATATCCATCCCGATTCGAAGAAGTCCCCTCGAACGAGATCCTCAGATAATTATTTCCGTTACCCGAAGCATCGTTTCGGTACAGGATCGGATGATCCCCGGAATTCGTTATAAAGAGATCTTCGTCACCATCCTCTTCGTAATCAAAAACGACTACAGCCTTCCCCAACTTTCGATCAACCAAACCTGCAGCAACCGTTCTATTGAAAAAACGACCATCGGATTGGTTAATAAAAAGAGTGGTCGGATCGTCGACGGCGTCGACATATGGGTTCGTAAGCGGATTTAGCCCGGCAGAGACAATGGATCCATTGGTAACGACGAGATCCGAATCACCATCGTTGTCGTACTCAAAAAACGAGGTTCCCCACCCCCAACCGGTTCGCGATACGCCAGCCTCAGCAGCTACTTCCCTAAACGTTCGATTTCCTAGATACTTATAAAGTTTATTCCCTGTGTGCGTTCCGTCCCGATTGATCGAGAATTGATCGAGAATGGAGCTAACGAAAACATCGAGCTTTCCGTCTTGGTCATAATCGACGATCGCGACCCCCATACCATTTTCATCCAAACCCATGTTAGACTCATCGGTCGATTCCGTAAACGTCCCGTCTCCATTGTTCCAATACATCTTACTTGTGCCAAAATCCGACACAAGCACGAGGTCAGGCCACCCGTCCCCATCCAAGTCACCCCATCCACTGGCAAACCCAAAGTGCATGCTCCCCTTGCCTGGTTGCGTAAGGCCTGCTTGCTCAGTGACATTTTCGAAATGCGCAGGCTGGTCCGCACCCCTGTTTCGTAGGAGTACAGAGTGCTTATCGTTATCATCGTTGCTGCGCACACCCCATTCAGAAACATACACGTCCAGATAGCCATCGAGATCGAAGTCTACAATGCCCACGCTGTATCCCCGGTGCGGCTCTAGCGTCGTTTCTACGGCAGCTCCTCGAACAACGGCTTCTTCCGCAAATACCCCGGTGCCGTCATTGATAAATAGATAAAATCGGTTCCCCAGTCTCGGAGATACAAACAGATCCGCGTCACCATCATTGTCGAAGTCCCCCGAGCCAAAACCACCCACGTTCAGTATGTTTCCTAGGCCGCGGGAAGCCCCTTCCTCGGTAAATGTCCCATTGCCCTTGTTCACAAAAAGCAAGGGAGTCTTTTCGTCCCTAGCCACCAAAATATCCGTGAACCCATCGCCATTTACATCGACTGCCGCTGCCCCGCCGTGCTTGGTACTCTTCGAATCTGCTTGTACGTAATCGAGGCCAGATCCGAGCGTACGATCGCTAAACTCAGCCATCGCCCAATTCGGGGACAGGAGGAGGTATCCTAAAAGGACAAAAAACGAATAAAGTAAGAAGAAACGGTTCATGGCGCTAGGCCGAAGCAGACTTTCCAAAACGATAAAACGGCGCCCGTTAAGGCGCCGTTAGATAAAACAATACTACTAATCGCTCAAGTTCTAGAACGAGAAGGTATTAGCAAGCACCCAGGTCCTTTGCGGAGCGATACGAGATGTCGCGGCCGAACCGTCTACGCTAACAGTGACCGGGATCAGCTCCTTGTCCGCTGTCACGTTGCTTACGTTGAGCTGGATCTTCCAGTCGACGCTGTCGGAAAGCTTGACCGTGTAGTTAGCCCAAAGGTCGAGCGACGTCTGGGATGGTCCCATGTAGGGGTTGCTGATGTCGTACAATTCGTCGCCGATTTCGAGTCCGAACTCCTCGATCGCTTCGGTAGCTGTCGTGCCGGGGTACCCGATTGCAACCTCGTCCTGCCAACGAATCGCGCCACCGACATTGAGTCCCGCCAAGCGGCCCTCGCGGAAGCTGTAGTTGGTGATCAAGTTTGCTCTCCATTCGCGAAGCTCGGGAACCTGCGATCGATTAATAAGAACCCCTGCAAGATAGTTTGCATAGAACTCGCTTCCGTACTTGTAACGAAGGGTCTCCGGATCCGACGACTCACCGTTATACAGCTTCAAGTCGCCATAGGGGCCCTTGTACAGTTCCCAGCGCTCTTTCACGTAATTCGCGTAGGAGCTTGCAATATTGAAGCGTTGGGCATTGATCTTAGCCGCATTGAACATGATGTTCCAGTTGTCCGTCGGCTGGTAGAAAAGCTCAATCTCAGTACCTTTGGATACGAAATCACTGGTAACGGCGAAACTTGCCGGCTCACCTGCCCATGCATTGGCTTGGTCCGGGCCACCCCAAGTGTCATCGCCTGTAAGCGCGTCCCAATTCTGTCCCCAGAATTCTTCGATCGCCTTACTGGGGCGATTAGCCGGATCGAACACAGCGGCGAGCGCTGCCTCTTGGCGATTGTAGGCAGCCTGAACTGCAGCCGCCTGGGCCTCGGGTGATAGACCTGCCCGATCTTGCGCCCAACTGGTACCGTCAAACTCGCCGGGGTTCGGCTCGTAGCGGAGAACCTCAATCTCAGGATTGATCAAAGGATTCGTTGTCGCGTCGAATGGAGCAGTCGGATCCATCAAAGCGTAGTTTTCGGTGAAGCCATGGACGCCTTTTTGCGTTTGCAAACCACCCCAACGAACCAAGCCCTCTCCAAATCCAATCATGTAGGAATTTCCAAACGAGGAGTCAGACAAGGTAGCGTTCTTAACGTTCGTTTCGTACCGGTTGATCTTGAGGTGCAACCGGCTGTCCGCAGATGCGATAGTGAGGCCGAACTCTTCGGTATCGCCAATCTGGTTGGGTACCGCAACACCGTCGATGCCACGACGGCTCGCATCGGGCGAGAAATTCTCCGAGTTCGCATAGGACAAGCTCAGCTTCGTACCTCCCAAAGCGTCGGATACGGACTGAGGAGCATGCCAAACCAGACTCATGGTCGAGGTGGTTTCGCTTACCGAATTGAAGGTCGCTCCATTGGTGCTGTTAGCTGCATCCGAAGCGCTTGTCGGCAGGTCCCAGTTGTTAGCGTACGGTAGCACTGACCCCGCTCGCGATCCCGCCGGAGCAGAGCCGGCGTTCAGCGCATCAGAGGAATCCTTACGCACTGCGAACATGGGGACAAGGGTATCGTTGAACAACCAGCTTTGCCAGATGAGGGCAGACGACTCAATATCATCCCTCGACTTCGTGGCGCGCTTGTAGAGCTCCGCCAAATCCCCGTTATCATAGCTGATAATAGAGAAGGGAGTGTTCACTCCTGCGCTTGTCTCAATCGTCAGCTGCGTATCATGCGGAACAAGACGATGCTGGATCGGAGGAATGTACGCGCCTGATGCAGAACTCCTTCCCGACAGGTCACCGCTCAAGTAGACTACGTTCGACAAATAGCGGGCCGCGCCGTCGATCGATCCTGTGCCAATACCGTCGGCTACACTACGAACCCAAGTCGTATCCAGCTTGTTGATCTCTTGCTTTGAATAGAGACCCGTAAACAGGTGGCGACCGAGGAATCCTAGAGATTCATTGCCAGAATCCCGGAAATCGTATTCATAGAATCCGGTTACGCGGAAAGAATCTCTATCAGTGCTATCGTTGTGGTTGTTTTGAGTTTCACCACCCGCAATCGCTCTTCCCGCATTCGGATTAATGCCGCCATCTGGATAATGCGATACGATATCAACCGAGATAGACTGTCCCCAATTATCCATGATATTCACCTGGCCATCCGTATAGTCCTGGTTATCGAAACCAACTTCCAGGCCGAGAGCATCGTCCATCCAAGTGTGCGAATAGGTGATATTATAAGCCTCCCACTCCTGCCACTCACGCTTGTTGTCGCCATCAAGCATGTTATTATAGAAGTCAAAGATGGTCGGATCCGAAAGCGTTTTGCTCTTATAACCCCCGATACTCGAGTACGGAAGCCCCACCTTCGCAGCAGCATCGCTCGCGTCGTCAATTCCGAGATAATTAACTCCGTCCACCGCTGCCATCTTGTAGTAAGAGGGCGTTCCCGCTCCATCGTAGAAAGCAACTGGCCCATTGAAGATACGGCCGAGGACTTCATTGCCGATGTATTGGCTTCCTGGCTCTCCCGAATTGGCGAATGCCATGAGCTCCGGAGAGGTGAAGGTCTGCTTAGCGAGACCCGTATTAGCAGAATTAAACCAAGGAGTTATACGGTCAATCGGCGGCAATACGCGCGGCCGGTTCGCCATGATATCTCCCTCTTCGTAGTTGGCTGTGAACCTGCCACGAGAGGAATCCGCGCTCAAGAACTCGGGAGCCCACTGAGCGGACAAGTAGATACGGCTATTTTCTTCGAACGCTTGTTTTTGGCGGAAGCCCTTTTCGGACTCGAGGGCCGCAAAACGCACCGCCAACTGATCCTCGATCAGAACATGGTTCAAATCAACCGTAGCGCGCCAAGTTCCGTCATTGCCGAAATCGATACCAACGGAACCTTCATTTGCGAAATTCGCTGTTTTTAGTCCGGCATTGATAACGCCCGCTGGACTCCCCAAACCAAAGAGAACGGAGTTCGGACCGCGCTGAATATCGATGCGATTAACGTTGAAAGAATCCCAAGGAATATCCGTAGCGTAGAAGCCGCGCGTGCTATCCGCAGCAGCCAAGCCACGCACACGATTCGCGGCGCTAGGATTCTTGCGTTGGCTATCAGTATCGACGCGCCCACCGTCTCCACCTCCCGCGAAATTACCAGCGGAACCACCCACCTCCGTGCCGAGGGTGTAAAGTAGCAGCGACTCGTTGTCAGTAGATCCGGTATCCTCAAGAAACTCCTCAGTCACAACAGAGATCGCTGTCCCAATGTCCTTAAGGTCAGTTCGGATACGAGTACCGGCAAGCGTCGAAGTCGCCCGGTATCCCGATTCCTCTCCACCTTGAACGGTGAAGGGCGAAAGGTTATAAACATCCTCATCCTCTTCTTGGGCGGAAACAAGAGGAGCAACTAGAAGTGCCGCGCCCAAAGCGATTGCTCCGGATGCAGATCTAGGACGTGCATATCTGCTTATTAGTTTGATCGATTTATTCATAGGGTAGTGTGAATCTAGATTCACCATTAGGGTTGTGGTCTGCCAGCCCTCCTCGAGGGCCTGCAAATTATATGAATTGCAACAAGGGATTCCGTAATTGAATTGTCGCTACAAACGAAAGAGTTGGGGTCGCCTGGAAAATTCGATCGGGCAAACGATCTCGATACGATGGGAGTCAAATGGATTTATGGGGGATTTCAGAGGAGAACCCTAGTCCCCTGCCATACCCTTCACATTTTTTTCATTAGTAACACTACGACTGAACTTAGGCTCGGAATCCCTCTAAAACGGTTCTCCTTCACCTGAATCGAAGTACCTCTCGACTCTCCTCGCAACTTGCTCTTGCCCGATCTATAAGGCATGGCAACAGTACCCAAATGTACCGCATCCTTCTCGCCCTCTTCGCCGCATGGGCTCTCTGCTCGCCCCTTCTAGGGAAGAGCTCGCTGAGGATCGCCGTCGCCTCGAACTTCCATCCAACCCTCGTCCAAATCGCCGCCGCTTACCAAGAAAGCCATCCGGACACCGAACTCACCCTCATCCCCGGATCCAGCGGCAAACTTTACGCCCAGATCGCCAACGGGGCCACCTTCGACGCCTTCTTCTCGGCCGACTCGGAACGCCCCCAGAAGCTCGAAAACGCTGGGATCGCCCTCGCCGACACCCGCTTCACCTTCGCCCTCGGCATCCTCGCCTTCTGGCAACCGGGATCCCCTGCCGCCGACCTTTCCAAAACCCAAACCCTCGCCCTCGCCAACCCCAAGCTAGCCCCCTTCGGCCTCGCCGCCACGCAAGCCCGCGACTCCCTCCCCTTTCCCCCGCACCGCAGCGTCACCGCCTCCAGCGTCTCCCAAGCCTTCACCTTCGCCCAAAGCGGCGCTGCCGATTCCGCCTTCGTATCCTACTCCCAACTACGCCAGCTCGAGATTCCTGCAGCCGAATACATCTTGATCGATCCCGAACGCTACGCCCCTATCGAACAGCAAGCCATCGCCTTAAAAGCGAGCCACCAGCTACTCGAGTTCCTCGCCTACTGCCAAAGCCCCGAAGCGCAAGCCACCATCGCCGCAGCCGGCTACCGAGTCCCATGAACGTATCCGATATCTGGATTCCCCTCGCCCTCACCCTGAAGCTGGCCGCCGTCACCACCGTCCTGCTCCTGCTGCTCTGCGCCCCTCTGGCCTGGTGGCTAGCCCACACCCGCTCCCGCGTCCGCCCCCTTTTCGAGGCTGTCCTCTCCCTGCCCATCGTGCTCCCGCCCAGCGTCCTCGGCTTCTACCTGCTCGTCGCCCTTTCCCCCACCGGCCCCATCGGCAAACTCTCAGAAGCCCTAGGCGGCCCAGCCCTCGTCTTTTCCTTCACCGGACTCGTCATCGGTTCCCTCATCTACTCCCTGCCCTTCGTCGCCCAGCCCCTGCAAAACGCCTTCTCCGCCCTCCCCCGAGATCAGCTCGAAGCAGCCAGCACCCTCGGAGCCTCCCCCGTCGACCGCTTCTTCAGCATCGCCCTCCCGCAAGCCAAGCGCGGCATCCTCTCCGCCGCCGTGCTCGGCTTCGCCCACACCCTTGGCGAATTCGGGGTCGTGCTCATGATCGGCGGCAGCATCCCGGGCGAAACCCGCACCCTCTCCATCGCTATCTACGAAAGCGTGGAAATGCTCGACTACGGCCAAGCCCATCTCCTCGCCGGCACCGTCCTGCTGATCAGCTTCCTGCTGCTCGTATTCATCTACACCCTCAACCGGGCCAGCAGCCCCTTCAAGCGATGAAAGTCAGCTTCGACCTCCAGCTGCAAAAAGGCGCCTTCTCCCTCGCCGCCAAGGCCGACCTTCCGGCCGACTCCGTCACCACCATCGTCGGCCACTCCGGTGCCGGCAAGTCAACCTTGCTCCGCTGCCTGGCTGGACTCGAAAAGGGCGCCCGCGGCGCCATCCAGGTCGGGGAAGAAGCCTGGCTGGAAAACGGCCGCAGCCTTCCGCCCCACCTGCGCAGGATCGGCTACGTCTTCCAGCATGCCGCGCTCTTCGAGCACCTCAGCGTCTCCCAAAACCTACGCTACGCCCGCCAGCGAGCCCTCGACTCCGACCTCTTCACCCTCGAGGAAATCGCCCAAGCCACCCGCATCCAGCACCTGCTCGAACGCGCCCCCGCCACCCTCTCGGGAGGAGAGCGCCAGCGCGTCGCCATCGCCCGAGCCATCGCCTCCAACCCTCAAATCCTCTTCCTCGACGAACCCCTCTCCGCCGTTGACGAAACCGCTCGCAACCAGCTCGCCCACGAGCTCGAGCAAATCTTCCGCAGCTTCCAAATCCCCGCCCTCTACGTTACCCACAACCTCGCCGAAGCCGCCCGCCTCAGCTCCCACGCCCTCCGCCTTGAAAGCGGACGCGTCACCGCCAACGCCGCGACCCGACAAGTCCTCGCCCCTACCGACCTCCACGACGGCAGCGATCCCTTCTCCATCCTGGAAATTCGCGCCCGCCGCGACCTCGCCGAGGAAGCTCTCACCGAGCTCGACACCGCGATCGGTCCCCTGCTCGTTTCCACCTCCAGCATTCCCCGCAACCTGCCCCAGCGAATCCTCGTGCGCGCCCGCGACGTCGGCCTCAGCCTCGACCCGCTTCCCGCCACCAGCTTCCTCAACCAAATCCCCGCCAGCATCCACGCCCTCCACGAGCACTCCGCCAGCCAAGTCCTAGCCCAACTCTCCTGCCAAGGGGGAACCCTCTACGCCCTCGTAACCCGACGCTCCGCCCAAAAGCTGCTGCTGGCTCCCGGCCATCCCGTCCACGCCCTCATCAAAAGCGTCACACTCCAAGCCGAAGCTTGAAGCCCCCACCCTCATCTGTAAAAGTCGCCCCCCAATAGGGAACCAATCCCTCCCCCAACCCTTCTAAATGGAGAAGCGCTATCGACTTTTGCCTTCCTCTCTCCACACTCACTCCTAAATAACACCCAGTAATACAGTTATGAAATTACGAATCACACTCGCAACACTCTCTATCGCCGGTTTCATGGCGCTCGGCGGCTGCTCCAAAGGCCCCGACCCTGAAACGCTCGCCGAACTCGAAGCCGCCAAGGCCGCCGTCGCGGAAAGCCAAGCCCGCGCCGAAGCGGAAGCCAAGCGCGCCGCAGCCCTAGCCGAAGCCAACGAGCTCGCCAAGCAAGCGGCCGAAAAAGCCGCGGAAGCCGAAGCGGCCCGCCGCGCCGAGCTGGCCGCCCAAGTCGAGCGCGACAAGGCCGAAAAGGCCCGCCTCGCCGGTCTCGTGCAAAACCTGAATTCCCAGGCGGAAGCCAACACCAAGACCAAGGCAGAGCTGGAAGCCCAACTCGCCAAGGCCAAGGCCGAGCGCGAAGCCGCCGCCAAGGCAGCAGAAGCCAAGGTCAAGGAGGCCCAAGCTAAAATCGCCGCCGTCGAAGCGAGCAAGGCAGCCGAAATCCAAGCCGCCCGCGAAGCCGCGATCGCCGAAGCCACCGCCCAGATGGAAGCTCGCGCCAAAGCGAGCGGACGCACCGCGCCTACCGAACTGGTCACCGACCGCCGCAAGGAAAGCGTCAGCGCCTTCCTCGCCGTCGAAATCCCCGAGCGCAACTTCCGCAACAACACCCGACGCCACGCCCAACGCATCGAAGCGGGCGAGTAAGCGCAGGGCATTCCCCTCGAAACTTTCCAGAATGCGCGGACTAAAGTCCGCGCATTCTTTATGCCAACAGCCTCATGAAAGAGCCGCTCGAGCTGAGCCGACCCTGGCGCCGCCTCTTCCCCACCCCCCTCTCCCTAGTCCTCGTACTCTTCGTAGTCCTGACCGGATTTCGCGCCTACGGCTACTTCGGCAGCGACCTCCTCCAAGGACCGCCCATCATGATCGGCTTCGTGCTGATGTGGTTCGTCCCGCTCGTTTTCCTCACCCGCTACGGACGCGAGCAAATCGGCCTGCACCAGCCGTTCTCCTACCGGTGGCTGCTCCTCGGCATCCTGCTCGGAGCCGCAGCCGCCGCGTTCTGCTACCTGCTCGGCCTCCTGCTCTACGGCAAGAGCGACCAACATTGGTTCGTAAGCGTCGCCTACGCCTTCCAGACCGACGAACGCATCGCCCAGCTCCCGCGGCACATCGCCTTCATCGCCTTCACCGTTCCCGCCATGCTGGCCAGCCCCATCGGCGAAGAGATCTTCTTTCGCGGCGTCACCGAGGAAGCCAACCGCGACCGCCTATCGGGCCGAGGCGCCGCCTGCTTCGCAGCCGCCCTCTTCGCCCTCGCCCACCTCATCCACCATGGAATCTACCGCGGGCAAAACGGCATCGAAGTCATGCCCGTTTCCGGAGCAATCTGGTTCGCCCTCATGTTCGCCACCAGCCTCCTCTTCAGCTACCTCCGCCGAAAAGGGCAATCCATCTGGACCGCCATCGCCGCCCACGCCGCCTTCAACCTCGTCATGAACGTCACTATCTTCTACTCCCTCTTCGTCTCCACCCCCAGAACCCACTAAAAGAAGTTGCTGAAATCTCGCGCTTCTACTAACCTCCCGCCTCCCCCCAACCCCTATCAATAAAAAGACGATGAATCGCTCGCTACTGAAAACCATCAGCCTCTGCTGCGTCGCATTCGCAGCATCCGTCCTAAACGCAGCCCCTAGCACCCTGGCCACCAAGATCGTTATCGAGTCGGTCGCCGCCAAGGATTTCCCCTCCGACGCTCCCTGCTTCATCGTCTACCCCGAAGGCGAAGCCTTCCAAGTCCTCAAGGACTCGGGAGCAACTGCCAACATTGAAAAAGCGATTTCCAAGATGGGCTACACCATCGTCGAGAAAGACAGCGACGCCATCGTCTACATCCGAGTCGGCTTCACCCAGCACGAGCCCTACTCGCGCGAAATCGAAATCAAGCAACGCGAGCAGATCGACTACTCCAACTCCGCCAGCGCCACCAACTACGCAGCCACCCTCAACAACGGCCGCTACACGCAGCTAGCCAACCCCACCTCCCAGGAAAACGCGACCGATCCCAGCTCCATCCTCGGCCCCAACGGCGAAGTCATCCAAATGAACGAGCAAAAGGAAAAGGGCACCGTGATCACCGAAGGCGAACGGCAAAAGCTCGAGACCACCATCTACCCCATGAGCTTCCAAGTTTCCGCCTGGACCTTCTCCAAGGACGAAACCGGCGTGCATCCCCACCAGCTCTGGGGAGTGCTCGCGTCCTACAACAACCTGCGCGACGAGGAACCCCACCCGCAGCTGCTCGACATCAGCAAGGCCGCCGCCCGCTACTTCGGCAAGCAGCTCAAGAAAGAAAAGCGCGTCGTCCGCTAGGCAAGCGCCCAGCCTGATTCGCGGCCCATCGACTTTGGTTGATAAATCCGCGTTTGCCCGTACCTTTTAAGCGTTCAGCTGAAGAGGTACCCCATGAAAACGACAGTCACACTCATCTTCGCAGCCCTGTTCCTGCTCGCGGCCACCGCGACCGCTCAGGTCGCCAACAAGTTTAAGACCAAGATCGTGGTCGAGGCCGTCGCGATTGAGAACTACCCCCAAAGCGCCCCCGCCTTCGTCATCTACCCCGTAGGCGAAAATCTGGAAATCCTACGGCAATCGGAAGCTATTCCCCCCTTGGAAAAGGCCCTCGAAAAGCTCGGTTACTCCCTCGTCAAAGAAGAGTCCCAAGCCGCCGTCTTCATCCGCGTAGCCTACAGCGAACTGGAACCCTACGCCACCGACATCCAATACCGAAACCGCCCCACCCTCGACTACTCGAACTCCCCCTCCACCGCCAACTACGCCGCCATGATCGGCGGCGGTCGCTACAAGCAACTGGCCAACCCCACCAGGAACCGGGAGCAAAACAACGTGGAAGCCATCCTCGGCCCCAATGGCGAACCCATGAATCTCGCCGATCAGGAAGATCGCCAAACCAAGATCATCAAGTCCAAGGAAGAAACCCTCTCCGCCACCATCTACCCCATTTCGCTCGAAGTCTCAGCCTGGAAAATCGACCAAGACCAGCTGGAGCTCCCGCCCGAACAGCTCTGGGCCGTACGCGCCTCCTACAACAACCTGCGCGACGAAGAAACCCAGCCCCAGCTCTTCGACCTCGGCAAGACCGTCAACCGCTTCCTCGGAAAGAACCTCAAAAAGGAAAAGCTGGTCTCCCGAAAATAAGGGGAGCAACCCAATACCTACTCGGCGGACCCCAGCTGCAGGCTCATGCTGATCCCGCCGCGCCAGCGCCCGGGCAGCCACCGCGAAATGCGATCGCACACCCGATCGAAACGCTTCCCGTCCACCAAGTTACTATCCAGCCACAGCCCTTCCACCTGCAAGCCGCAGCCCAGGGCGTATCGCTTCAAGTCCGCCACCGTCAGCTCCCGAAAATGTCCGGGATTTCCGCGATCCAGACGGATCAGCTCGTAAGGATTGCGGCCCGACAAAAGCCGTAGCCGCTTCTTCAGGGCCGCCGCGTTCGGCGTCTGCACCAAGATTCGCCCGCCCGGACGCAAGAGCTGCTTCAAGCAATTCAGAACCTGCTCGGGCGAAGTGTAGAGGTGCTCGATCACCTCCGCGAAAACGATCAGGTCGTACCCATCCCCCTCCGGCGACGGCCATTTCTCCGGATAGTAGGCATCGTTCAGATCCATCTCGATATGCCGAGAACCCTCTCCAGCCGAGAAACGATGATCGTAAAAGCCAAGCGTATCCACTTGTGAATACGGAAGCAAGGCCTTCAGCAAAACCGTCTGGAAAGAGTTCCCCACGTCTAGCAAGCGATAGTCGCTGCTCTCCGGTGCCGTGCGACAGGAGAATTCCGCCAGCCACGCGAAGCGCTTGCGATGCAAGCTCCAGTAGCGGGCTGCCTCCGCATCCAAGGTAGAAGCGAAGCGGTCGACCTCCGCCAAGGCTTCGCCTATCCCGCTCTGGTCGTTCCCTTCGCCCACCGTATCTGAAAAGCAATTACGCCTCCACCAGGTACTTCTGCAAAAGCAGAGCCGCCTCCATAGCCACGTCGAGCCGGTCGATGGCTCCGCTGCCGGGAATCCCGACCAAGGCCGCGCATTCCTGCTTCGTCGAATCGAGCAAGCCGCTCTCCTCGTTGCCGATCACGATCGCCACCGGCTTGTCGATGTCCTCCTCCGGACAGATCGCCATGTGCTCGGGCAAAGGCAGCCCCTCCAAGTCCACGCCGATCACGAAGTGCGTCTTGCGCACCCCCTTCAGGAAACTGGGCACGTTGTCCACCAACCGAAGGTCAACCATATCCAATCCGCCGCGAGCCGCCCGGTAGGCGACCTCGTTGGGACGAGCCTGCTTGCGCGACGCAGCGATCAGGAACTTCTCCACCCCGAAGTAGGCCGAGGCGCGAGCCAAACGCCCGAGGTTCTCCGGACTCTGCACCCCGTCGAGGATGAGAAGCGGCATGCCTTCCTTCGCCCAAAACTCAGCCGCCTTGGTCGTCGCCACTTCCGGCTGCCGGCGCCGCGCGATCGCCACCACGCCGCCGTGATGGGTCGTTCCCGCCTGGCGAGTCAGCTCGTCGAACTCCACTTGGTTGTAAGGCTTCTTCTCGCCGGCCAAAAACTTGCAGATCTCGCCAAACATGGGCGCCAGCTCCGCGTCGAAGTACAGGCGCTCCACGATGAACGGCTTGCAGTGAAAAAGGCTGCCCACCGCATGCACGCCGCAGACCGGCTCCAGCCACTGGTCGCCCTGGGCCGTGCGGATCACTTCCGGCTTGGGCGCCTCCCGCTTGGCCGGCGGACGACCTCCGCGCTGCGGACGATCCTTCGAACGCCCCTCAGGACGCTTCCCCGGACCACGGCTCTTCTTGAAGTCACGACGCTCGCTCGGACCGCGACTCTCGCTCGGCCCCTTGCGTCCCCAAGGTGAATCTGACTGCTCCTTTTTCAACGAGCTAGAAACACACGCGTTCCTGATCGCTTAGCAAGGCGAAAGCGGAACGAGCCGAGACTCGCCTACTTGACCAGCTCGACCAGAGCGTGGAAGGCTTGCTTCGGCTGGTAATTCCGGTCGAAAAGCAGCGGATAATCGGTGCGGCCCGCCATCGGCCAAGAGTTTCTCCAACTCGAACCGTCCTCCACTCCCCAGAAAGTCACTCGTGAGATCGTTTCGCTATGACGCAAAAAGAGCTCGAACAGACGGGAATAGCCGTCGGCAAGCTCCTTGCCCACCTCCGCAGGCAGGCCCGCCGCATATGGGTTAAACTCCTCCTGGAGTTCGAAATCCAAACTGATATCAGCGCCCATCTTCTCCTGGTCGGGAAACGGAAGCACCGAGATATCGAGCTCCGTAAACATGACCTGCAGCCCCGTTTCCTTCACGGCCAAGATGCTCGCTTCCAGATTTCCCAGATCCGGACCGCCTAGGCCATAATGCCCCTGGAAGCCGACGCCGTCGATCCGCACGCCCTTTTCCAGCAAAGCCTTGACCATGCTCATCACCCCAGAGCGCTTGGCGGCTTTGAACATATTGTAATCGTTGTAATAAAGCTCAGCCTCGGGATCGGCCGCCGCCGCGTAGCGAAAAGCCTGCTCGATGTAGTCCGGACCAATGATCTCGAACCACTTGGATTTCCGCCAAGAGCCGTCTTCCTCGAAGGCCTCGTTAACCACGTCCCAGCCTTGGACACGCCCCTTGTACCGTCCCACTACCGTCTCGATGTGATGCTTCAAGCGACTCAACAAAAGCTCGCGGGACGCGGGCTTCCCGTTCTCGTCCTCGAAAACCCATGCGGGCGTTTGCTGGTGCCAGAGCAGAGTGTGCCCGACCACGAAAATGCCGTTCTCTTCGCTGAACGCAACCAGCGCGTCCGCCGACCGAAAATCGAACTGCCCCGGCTCCGGCTGGATCTGCTCCCACTTCATGTCGTTCTCCGCCGTGAGCGTATTGAACTGGGCCGCCACCAAGGCCTGCCCCTCCGCGTCCGTTCCCATGATGTGCCCCGTATTCACCGCCGCCCCGATCATGAAATGCTCGGAGTAACGGTCTTTCAAACTTGCCGACTCCGACGAGCAACCCGCGGAGGAAATCAAAATTACGCCGCTAACGATCGAAGCGACAAAAGAAGAAAGCAGTTTTCTTGAAGGTGTCATAAGAGGGGCGGAGCTACGGATCGCTTCGCGAAGAAACGAATCAGGATAGAAAAATAAATCGAAGGGCCCAACCATCGGGCCAAAGCGGCCCACCCGCAATATTGAGCGCTCACATTAGCCGCGCTAACGATAGACCTAGCCCGCTCCCGAGACGGATCTTGCCGGAACCGTCCTACAAATATTCTGACACAGAGAGGAAGGGATTGAACAAGCGCCGCACTTCGGCGATTTTGGCAATTACGGCAATCCTGCACCGCCCTCCCTAATGAAAACCTTCTTTCTCGCTCTCATTCTTGGCATCTTTATCGGCTCGATCGTCACCAACTACTTCGCCGACCCGCAAGCCTACCAGCACCTGAAGGAAGCAAAAGCGCGCCTCTTCGAAGAAGACGCCGCCCCCGAAGCCGAAACCAGCCTAGCCGACACCAGCGCCACCTCCGAACCCGCCCAATTCCAAGTCGGCAGCGGAGACCTCGCAGCGAAGCGAGCCGCCGAGGAAGAAGAAAGCGCAAAACCGCTGCCGCTGCCCAAGCCTTCAACCAAAGCGAAAGCAGAACCCGAAGCGAAAGCAGACCCCAAAGCGAAAGCTGAACCCGAAGCGGAAACGCCCACCGCCCCAGAGGGCGACGCAGTCGAAACGGCCCCCGAGACCGAGTCCCCTTCCGCGCCCGAAACGTCCACCCAGGAAAGCGACTCTAGCCAAGAAAGCGCTCCCAAATCCCGCTCCGAAGCAATCATCGAAGAAGGAACGAAAAAGGCGGAGGAAATCGCTAAAAGCGTATCCGAAAAGGCCAAGGAAGTGGCCGAAGACGCCAAGCCGCTGCTCGAGGACGGGATCGACCTCACCATCGCCGCCGCCATCCGAGCCCAATACAAGCTCGAGCGCGGCATCGACTCCGACGCCATCGCCCTTTCCGTAAAAGACAAGATCGTCACCCTCTCCGGCACCGTCGCATCGGAAGCCGCCAAGCAGCGGGCCATCGAAATCGCCGTCTTCACCAAAGGCGTGCACGGCGTGGAAGAGACTTTGAGCATCGCCGAATAAAGCGGGCCACTTGGAACGGGGCCTGCTCCCCAAGAGACCACTGCCTCTTCCATGAAAAACGCCCTCATCGCTTTCGATAAGTTCAAAGACGCCCTCACCGCCCACCAAGCCTGCGAGGCAGCTGCCTCCGCCCTCGCCCAGGCGCAACCGAGCTGGCAAATCGCCACCTCCCCCCTCGCCGACGGCGGGGACGGATTTTGCGACACCCTCACTCGCCTCTGCGACGGCGAGTTCCTTGACTGCCAAGTCCGCGGTCCCCTCGGGCAAACGACGACTGCCCGCTACGGGCTGGTCGAAACCGCTCGGATTTCAGCTGCCGCCGCCCAGCGCCTGGCCCTCCCAGACTCGCTGCAAACCCTCGCCATCGTCGAATTCGCCCAATCCAGCGGCATCGCCCTCGTCCCCCAAGAGCAACGCTCTCCCTGGACAACGACCAGCTACGGGCTCGGCCAGACCATCGCCCACGCCCAAGAACGCGGAGCCCAAGCCATCCTCGTCGGACTCGGCGGCTCCGCCACCAACGACCTCGCTCTCGGAGCCCTGCAAGCCCTCGGATACCGCTTCCTCGACAGCCAAGGCCAAGACATCGATACCTGCGCAGCGCCTGAAACCTGGCAGCAGATCGCCCGTATCCAAGCTCCGGATGCGCGCTTCGACCTTCCGCTCCGCATCGCTTGCGACGTCGAAAACCCGCTCCTGGGGGAGAATGGAGCGACCGCCGTCTTCGGCCCCCAAAAAGGACTCAAGCCTGAGGACTTCCCGACCTTGGAAGCCGAAATGAAACGCCTCGCCGCACTCCTTTGCCACGCCACCGACGCCGACCTGTCCACCATGGCCACGCCCGGCAGCGGAGCAGCAGGAGGAGCCGCCTTCGGACTCATGCTGGGGCTCGGAGGACAATTGGTCCAGGGCGCCGAACTCGTTTTCGACTGGTCGGACCTCCACTCGAAGCTGGACGCAGCCGATTTAGTCATCACCGGCGAAGGCCGCTTCGACGCCTCTTCCCTGCAAGGAAAGGGCCCCGGCTCCCTCGCCACCCTTTGCCTCGACCGAAATAAGGAACTATTGGTGCTCGCCGGCAGTCTAGGAACTCTGCCCAACTCCGAGCTCGCGTCCAAGGCCCGCGCCATTACGCCGCCCGGAACGCCCCTGCCACAAGCGATCGCGGAAACCGAAAGCAACATCCGGGCCGCCATCGCCCAGGAGCTCTCTCCGTAAAGCCTGCGCAAAGCGTCAATATTCAGCAAAAGCGAGCCCGCCCAATCAAGGCACGCCCCCAATCGTCGAGTTAAATAGCCAGCCCACTGGGCGCCTGCGTTTATCGCGCTAAGTTAAATTCAGGCCGACGATCGAGGATTTCCTTGATCGAGCCCCCTCGCTAAAGCATTAACTCCCACCCGAAATGATGAGTACCGTCGAATCCGAGAAACGTCACGATGAAGAGCATCGCTCTCGCGTACACTCTCGCATCCGACGCACAAAGAAATTTCTCCGCCCCCTGCCCCGACGCGCCAACCTGCATCGCTGGCCCGTCATCAAATGGTTCGCCAAGGCCGCCCGCAAGACGCCGCACCTCTGGAAATTCGGCGAGCGCGAAGTCCGCATGGCCATCTACGTCGGCAGCATCATCGCCTTCCTCCCCATCTTCGGAGCCCAGTTCGCGGTCGCCTTCCTCGTAGCCCTCGCCCTGCGCGCCAACCTGCTCGTGATCATGTCCGTGCAGCTCATCACCAACCCCATCACCTTCGCACCCATCTACCTCCTCACGAAAATGTTCGGAGCATGGCTGGTCGACATCTGGGGACTGCCCTCCTTGCACTCCGGTATTTCCAAAGGAGCCTACGAAATGATCATCGGCGGACTGGTCGTCGGCGTCATCTTCGGATTCATCCTCGACCTCATCTTCCGCTTCTTCGTATTCAGACGCCTAAATAAGAGCGTAAACGTTAAGCGGATGCTGAAAAGTTAGGTTTGCCCAAACCGCAACGGCGCTCCAATTTCGCCAACTTCATGCGGAGCGAACCAACGAACAAACGGGGAGCCGCGCCTCTCCCCCATGCCCTACTCGCCGTGCTGGCCCTCTTCTGCCTGCATTTCGCAGCCTCGGCACAGCATATCCAACATTCCAATACTAGCGGCAAAACGCAGCTCGGAATCGACGTCCTGGAAGCGAACCGCTTCGCCGAACTGAAGGGCAAACGAGTCGGACTGCTCACCCATCCCGCCGGCGTGAACCAAAACGGGATCAGCACCATCCACGTCCTGCACTCCGCTCGATCCGTCAACCTCACCACCCTCTTCGGCCCCGAGCACGGCATCTACGGCAACGAAAAGGCCGACGTCCCCGTCCTGGACAAAGTCGATTCCCGCACCGGCCTGCCCGTCTACTCGCTCTACGGCAAGTACCGCAAGCCCACCCCGGAGATGCTGGCCAACATCGACACCCTCGTCATCGACCTGCAAGACGTCGGCACCCGCAGCTACACCTTCGTCAGCTGCATGAAGCTCGCCCTCGAAGCCTGCTTCCAAAACGGCAAGGAAGTCATCGTGCTCGACCGCCCCAACCCGCTCGGAGGACTCAAGGTCGACGGCCCCCCCCTCGAAGCCCAGTGGCAAAGCTACGTCGGCGCCTTCCAGGTCCCCTACGTCCACGGCCTCACCATCGGCGAACTCGCCCGCATGGCCGTATCCAAGCCAGGGATACTCAACATCACCGACGCCGAACGGCAGTCCGGCATCCTCAAAGTCGTCACCATGGAGAACTGGAACCGCTACATGAGCTGGCCGCAAACCGGACTCAAATGGGTGCCCACCTCCCCCTACATTCCCGACTTCGAATCCGTCGTCGGCTACCCCATGACCGGGCTCGGCGCCCAGCTCGGCGGCTTCAAGCACGGCATCGGCTCCGAGTACCCCTTCCGCTGCCTGCGCTACGAAGGCGTCGACATCGACCAGCTGCTCGCCGAACTGGAAGCCTGCCACATCCCGGGAATCGCCTTCGTCAAAAGGAAGACCAACCAAGGCACCGGCCTCTACGTCCGCGTTACCGATTGGCAAAAGTGGCGACCCACCGAGCTCAGCTTCTACATGATGCAGCTCACCGCTAAGCTCGAAGGCAGCAACCCCTTCGCCGCCGCCACCGAATCCCAAGCCAGCCTCTTCAACAAGCACACCGGCTCCACCAGCTGGTGGAACGAACTCGTCGCCAAAGGCGCCCGAGCCAACGTCAACGGATACATCACCCTCTGGCAACGCCAAGCCAAGCAATTCCAGATCGAAAGCCGACGCTACTGGCTCTACGACTAGTCGATCTGCTAGGTGACATGTATCCGCTTTTCGGATAAGCTCCGCCGCGCCGCCCGCAAAAGGCGCCCCCTTTCCTTACTCCAAATCTAGAACCCAAAACCAATCACCCAAAAAACGAATCAAGAGATGCCAAGACCCGTCACACTCTTCACCGGCCAATGGGCCGACCTCTCACTCGCGGAACTCGCTCCGCTCGCCAAGCAAATGGGCTACGACGGCCTCGAGCTCGCCTGCTGGGGAGACCACTTCGACGTCGCCCAAGCCGCCAAGAGCAAAAAGTACTGCCAAGACAAGTGGGCCCTGCTCGAAGAGCACGGACTCACCTGCTACTCCATCTCCAACCACCTCGTCGGCCAAGCCGTCTGCGACAATATCGACGAACGCCACAAGGCCATCCTCTCCCCTGAAATCTGGGGCGACGGAGAACCCGAAGGCGTACGCAAGCGCGCCGCCAAGGAAATGATCCGCACCGCCAAGGCCGCCCGCAAGTTCTTCGACTGCAAGCCAGGCCGCGGCAAGACCGACGACTTCCCCGTCTGCGTCAACGGCTTCACCGGATCCTCCATCTGGCACGCCCTCTACGCCTTCCCGCCCACGGACCAAGCCTTCCTCGACAAAGGCTACGACGACTTCGCCAAGCGCTGGATTCCCATCCTCAACGCCTTCGACAAGGTAAACGTAAACTTCGGCCTCGAAGTCCACCCCACCGAAATTGCCTTCGACACCGCCTCCGCCCGCCGCGCCATCAAGGCCGTCAAGGGACACAAGCGCTTCGGCTTCAACTACGATCCCTCCCACCTCGGCTACCAAGGCGTCGACTACGTTCGCTTCATCCGCGAATTCTCCGACCGCATCTACCACGTCCACATGAAGGACGTCTGGTGGGGACACGGCGACGGCTCCGTAGGCGTCTTCGGCGGGCATACCAATTTCGGCGACCCCAAACGCTACTGGGACTTCCGCTCCCTCGGCCACGGCGACATCAACTTCGAGGAAATCATCGTCGCCCTCAATGACATCGGCTACCAAGGCCCCCTCTCCGTGGAATGGGAAGACATCCGCATGGACCGCGTGCACGGCGGATCGGAAGCCTCCGACTTCGTTCGCGCCGTCGACTTCCCACCCAGCAACGTCGCCTTCGACGCTGCCTTCGACAAGGAGAAGCAGTAAGCCCCAACCCAGCAGCTAGAACCCAACACCCAATTTTGTAATGAAAAGAAAACTACGCATGGGAATGGTAGGAGGCGGACAAGGAGCCTTTATCGGAGCCGTCCACCGCGCCGCCGCCAACCTCGACGGACAAATCGAACTCGTAGCCGGAGCATTCTCCTCCGACCCGAAACGCTCCAAGGATTCCGGCAAGGAACTCTACGTCGCGCCCGACCGCTGCTACTCCAGCTACCAGGAGATGGCTAAGGCCGAAGCCGCCCTACCCGCCGACCAACGGATCGATTTCGTATCCATCGTCACCCCTAACCACACGCACTTCGACGTATCCAAGACCTTCCTACAAGCAGGCTTCAACGTCATCTGCGACAAGCCCGCCACCTTCGATCTCGCCGAAGCTAAAAAGCTCCGCACCATCGTGAAGAAGTCCGGCAAGGTCTACGCCCTCACCCACAACTACACCGGATACCCCATGGTCAAGGAAGCCCGCGACATGGTATCCAAGGGCAAGATCGGCAAGGTCCTCAAGATCGTAGCCGAGTACCCGCAAGGCTGGTTGCTCTCCGCCCTCGAAAAAGAAGACCAAAAGCAAGCCGCCTGGCGCACCGACCCGAAACGGGCCGGAGCCTCATGCTGTATCGGAGATATCGGTACGCACGCCGAAAACCTAGCCCGCTACATCACCGGGCTCAAGATTACCGAGCTCTGCGCCGACTTCACCACCTTCGTTCCCGGCCGCCTCCTGGAAGACGACGGAAACATGCTCGTCCACTACGACAACGGAGCTCGCGGCGTCCTCTACGCCTCACAGATCTCCGCCGGTGAAGAGAACAACCTGAACATTCGCATCTACGGCGAGAAAGCCTCCCTCGAGTGGTTCCAGGAGCATCCCAACGAGCTCATCGTCAAATACAACGACAAGCCACGCCAAATCCTGCGCCGCGGCAACGCCTACCTAAGCAAGGCCGCCCAGGAAGCCAGCCGCATCCCAGCCGGCCACCAGGAAGCCTTCCTCGAGGCCTTCGCTAACATCTACCGAGCCGCCGCCAAGGCCATCGATTGCGAAGTCCACGGCAGGAAGCTCCCCAAGAACCTAGACTTCCCCACCATCGAGGACGGAGTCGAAGGCATGGCCTTCATCGAAACCGCCGTAAAGTCCGCCAAGGCCAAGGCCAAGTGGACCAAGTTCGTCAAAGCCTAGAAAAGCGGACGAACCTAAAAAATACTTTCAAAGGACGCCTCCCGCAGGCGTCCTTTTTTTCGTAGCGCTGAGCCTTAGCCAGCCGCCGCGACGCCCAACAGCCCCTTACTTCGCATCGATCGAATACGCCACCTCGCGTATCAGGTCTACGAATACGCGAGCCCCCGGCGACAAGTAGCGACGCGAGTGGGTCAAAGCGAACAGCAAGCGCGTCATCCGCTCCGACACCAAGGAACGGTAGACGATATCGAACGGCAAGTGCTCCTCCTTCGCCATAGCCGGCAAGATCGCCACCCCCATGCCGAGGTTCACCATCTCCTTAACCGAACGCACCTGGGAGCAAAGCCCCACCACCTTGGGCTGGATGTTCATGCGATCGAAGAAATCGAAAACCTTGTCACCCAAAGTCGCCGACTCTCCCAACATCACCAAAGGCTCGTCCTTAAAGTCGTCGATCGAAACCTTCGACTCCTGAGTCGCCAAGCGGTGATGCTTCGAAACCGCCAGCACCAAGTCCTCCCTCAAGATCGGCTCCGCGTCGATCGTCGGCGTATCGCCCGTATAGGACGAGATGGCGACCTCGATCTGCCCGCTCGAAACGTCGTCGATCAAACGCCGTCGCAAGCTCTCCTGCACGTGCACCTCCAAGTTCGGATAGCGCTCCCGGCACATGCGGATGATCGGCGGAATAAAGTACGGCGTCACCGAAGGCGTGACCCCCACCTTCACCACTCCGGATATGTCCTCCTCGTTCTCCTTGATCTGACGCTCGGCGTTCTCCACCTCCATCAAGATGTTGCGGGCCCGCTTCTCCAAAAACTCGCCCGCCCGCGTCAACTCAGCCCGACGGCCCAGGCGATTGAAGAGCTTCTGCCCCAGCTCGCCCTCCAGCTTGATGATTTGCGCGCTCAATGAAGGCTGCGACACAAAGCATTTCTCCGCCGCCCGCGTGAAGTTTCCCTCCTCCGCCACCGCCAAAAAGTACCTGAGCTGATGTAGTTCCATAGTCGAATCCTATGGATTGCATAATTTATTAGTATTTCAACTTATAAATGAAATCCGATATAGTACCCACGCTGGCAACACCAGCATCCAACAATGAACACACACTACACCAGACACATAATCGTAGCATCCTTGATCGCCTTCGTAGCCGGTCTCGGAATTCTGAACCTCTACACCGGTTCGGAAATGCTTACAGCGAGTACTGCGGTCATCGTAGCACTCGGATTCCTAGGAGCGCTCGAGCTGCGCCGGGGGACTGGCTCCCGTTTGAAACCACGCCAGGTGAAGAAACGCTCGCACGCTTAAATAGCCGATCTCGAATTAAAGAAAACGATAGGGACCAACATCCCGACTAAAACCAAAGCCCTCAGCTTCACCGCTGGGGGTTTTGCAATTTCCAGGTTCCGTCTCCCCCAAGCCCCCATCCCCTCCCCCCCAGAAAGCAAGCCCTCACCCGAAGCGCTTTACATAACAACGTTGTTGGAAAAAGCGCACGCCTCCCGAGCTCACGCCTCCTAGTCGCCCCAGCCGCCCTCCCGACTGCGCAGTTTTCGTATCAACGTTGATGACAAAAGCGCGCGCTTCTCGATCCTTGCATTTCCTTATTTTTTCTCGCCTTGCCTTTCCTGCCTCCCCCGTGGGCGTGTTTATTCAAGGCAGCGGGCCTGCCTCGCGCCCACGGAGCGGACGCCCCACTTCGCTGCAGCCAAGACCGAAACTCTCGAGTCGAAACCGGCGCTGAGCTAAAAATCCCATCGTTCGAGCCGATTACTCACTCAAGGCCATGCGCCTTGCGAAATTTCATCGATGATCGCCTCAGTCAGCAGCGCCAGCTTCGCCTCCTACGGCAGGTCGAGTCACTCCCAAGGTGACCGCTCTTCCGACGCGTTCCGCGCCCCTGACGAAGAGCTCGACCCGAAAGACGCTCTCAGAAACGCCAAGCAGAAGAAGACAGAAAAGGAAACGGCCGCCAATCCGCAGCAGCTCGACGAGGCGGAAAAGAAGCAGGTCGAGGACCTCAAAAAGCGGGACGCCGAAGTCCGCGCCCACGAGCAGGCCCACATGGCCGCTGCCGGCAGCCTCGCTCAAGGCGGCCCCAACTACGTTTTCCAAATCGGTCCCGACGGACGCCAATACGCCATCGGCGGGAGCGTCAAGATAGACACCTCCCCCGGCAATACGCCCGAGGAAACCGCTCGCAAGGCCCAACAAATTCGAGCCGCCGCCCTCGCCCCAACCGATCCCTCCGGCCAAGACCTCAAGGTGGCCGCAGCCGCCGCGAGCATGGAAGTGGAAGCTGCCAGCAAGGAAGCCGGAAAAACGGAAAAGGACTCCCCTAAATTTGGCCGAAGTTCCGACAGCGACACCGACGGACCGCGCGGCGAGATCACTTCCTCCCGCCAAGTCTTCTCCGCCTCGCACAGCGACAGCGAGCAAGGCGAAACCGGCGACGGCGACTCGCGCCCCCGCCCCAACGCCTACCAGATCCAAGCCGCCCAACGCTACCGCAGCCAACAAGCTCCGGCAGGATTCTAGCCGCCTAGATCAGGGCCTGCTTCTTCAGCCCCGAACGGAAAGCGCCTCGATACATCCAGTGGTTGATCAATGCCATCAGCGGCACCGCGACGGCGCCGGCCACGGGAACCAGCTGCAGTAGCGCCAAAACCAGCAGGAGCAGACGAACCAACCACTTGGTCACGAAGCCCTTGCTCCACGGAAGGTAGCGACGGTAGGGAGCCACCAGCTGGATGCGGTAATAAATAACACCTGCGATCAGTCCGAGCAAAGGCACCAGGCCCAAAGCCGCCGAAACGATCAAAACCTTCGGCAAGCGAGCGTCCACCGTCTTGAAATACTGCTCGTTGACCGCCTTGTCGCCAAAGATGGCCACCCCATCCTCCTTGCAGACGATGTCGGCTCCACGCCCCTTCACCTTTTCACCCGACTTGGGCGAACGCTTCAGCTCGATCAGGCGCACCTTCTGGGCCGTCGGGTCGCTTTGCTTCTCTTCCAGCATCCCTCCCAGACAGCCGAGGGCCACCGGATTTTCGTTCGGAGTATCGCAGTTCAAGCAGGCCGTGGCGAAGCAGTGGATTTTCGTCTGGCACTTCGGGCACTCGATGCGAGCGGCCTCCATCTTGCCCTCGTGACGCTTGCGAATCAGGTAGAGGACTCCAAAAACGACCCCGTTGAGCAGCACCACCGCAGCCGGAATCGCCAACAGCACCCAGACCCCGAAGGTCGCCCAGATCTCCTCGCACCAGCTGATGAACTTTCGCATCCCCAGCGAATCGTCCTCGTCCGCCTCGCTCAAAATGCCC
Organism: Pelagicoccus sp. SDUM812005; assembly: GCF_031127875.1. Taxonomy (GTDB): domain Bacteria; phylum Verrucomicrobiota; class Verrucomicrobiia; order Opitutales; family Opitutaceae; genus Pelagicoccus. The sequence goes on from NZ_JARXIA010000024.1 coordinate 55,959, forward strand.
ACCACCCCGTTGCGCGTCATGGTGAGGAAAAACGTCAAACCGCCGGAAATGGCAGCCGGGATGGAATCCCAGAATCCTGCCTGGGAAACCAAGTCGCCCACCACTTCCGCGTCAGCGGCGCTGAGCAACCCATAGCTGGTCGCCGCCGAAAGTCCCGTCTTCGCGTACACCAAGCCCTCGTCCAGCAGCTCCCGAATCTCTGGCGAACGTTCCGCCAGCATTTCCGCCAGCGCCAGTGCCCCCAGGCTCCAAACGACGGCCGGATGGGTGAACCAAGTCGGCGCGTCCGACATCTTCTGCACGAACTCGATTTTGCCCAACCAAGGCACCAAGTGCCCGTACTTCATGGCAAAGGCGGCGGCAAAGGCGGGAAGGAAGGCGCGGGAGGCGAAAAATCCGGAAAGACCGGTAGCGTAGAGCAGGCTATTGATAAATTCCATCGAGGCCGAAGCTGCCCGCTTCCTCAGCTTTTGCCAATGCGAATCTGATCGCTAAGCCTTGGCAGACAAGAGGCTGCCCACAGTGGCCTCCCCCATGAGCGCGCCCTGCTGATTGTAGCCGCGACGGTGGTCCACCATGCGATTCAGCTTGGCCCGAGCCACCTTGAGCAAGGTGTCCTGCGAGATGTTTACCGACTGCCGACTGCGCGAACGCTCCTCCGGCGACTCGTAAGCGCTGCGCCCACGCGAATCCCGAGCGAAACTCTCGTCCCGCCCATAGGCAACTCGGTTCACAGGTATAGCGCTATCAAAAGACATCTACCTATTGTTTTAGCGCATTGGCCTAACAAAACAATAGAGTATAGCGCTCAATTTACTAAGTTTTCTTAGGTTCTAGCCGCTAAGGTCGCCAAAACCTAAATATAAACCCTAGGCTTTCGAGCAAATCTCTCGCAGGCGCTTGGCGATGGCGTTGGCGTTGAAGTCGCTGCCTCGGCCGTCGAAATGGATCCCGTCCGGACGCGTGGAGTCCGCTCGCGAGGCCGCTTTCACGATTCCGTAGAGATCGACCACCGCAACTCCCAACATGCGAGCCACCGCTTTCGCCTCTTCATTATAGAGCGAGATCGTCTCGTTGTCGTAGCCAAACTCATCCTCTCCCTGCACATGGCGAGCGTCGACCGGAGGCATCGTCACCCAAACCGGAGTCGAAGTGGTCTGCTCGAGCACGATCTTCAGGATGCAACGCACGTTGCGGGCAAACGTGGTCAATGGAACCAGGCGCTCGTTCTCGCCAAAGCAAATCTTGCGAGTATCCAGGATTCCCGAGGCGAAAACCGCCATCTCCGGCTGGCGCGGCAGCACCCAATCCTTCACGCCCAACAAATGGTCCACGGAAGTCCCCACGACCTTGGGAGCGAGCCAGAGCTCGGCCTCCGCCTTCAGAAGTGCGGCCAACACCGGACAATAGTCCGAGCAAACCTCGTCGCCTAACATCACAATTCGTTTCATGACCTATCGGATTGAAGAAAAAAAGCTAGCGCGGCAGCGGCCCGCTAGCAACTCATCAGCTTGGCTGAAGCCCATCGACTTCGCCCTCCACCACCAAACGCAGCGAATCCAAGCGCAAGCGGGCCTCGTCGATCGCTTCCCGCACGCCCGCAAGCTCGGCCTTGGCGATCGCGATCTCCTCCTCGCTCACGTTGTCGTTGATCTTTTGCAAGTCCTCCAAGCGCTCGATCTCCGACTCCAAGATCTTCTTGGCCTTCGACTTGGCAGCCGTCTTCAGGCTCTTGGCTCGCTTGTTGGCGATCTCCTCGGCGCCGCCGATCATCGCCTCCAAAAACTCGCGGTTGAAACCGGGACGCTCCAGAAAACGGTTTACGTCGCCCGGCTCCAGATTCTCCTCGGCCCATTCCAGCGGCCGCTCCTCGGTCAAGTCGTTGCCGCGAATATCCACCACCACGCGAATCGGCGTGGGCGACAGGAACCGGTCCACGTGCAAATGCGAAAGCGCCACCGTTTCTACGACGAAGACAACTTCCACGCTCAAGCCCGGCTCATCGCTTTCGTGTAACGAAAAAGCCGATACGCCCTTCTCGGAATTCACCAGCAAGTCGATCGAATCGCCCACCAAGGAATGGTCCGGAGTGATGAAGGTCATGTCCTCGCGCGTGATCGCTCGCTGACGCTCGAAGGTCGCCAAGGCTCCCTCCGCCGGAAGCGAGGGGAAGGACTCCACGTAAGCATGCGAAGGATCGAGGATCACGTCCCCGTCTTCCTGCTCGTCAACGCGAACGCCGTAGAAATCCAGCAAGTCGTACAAGAAGGCCTTCAGCTTCGAATCATGCTCCGCCGCCCGAACCTTTTTCACCACATCGTCCGCGACTGCCGCGTCGAAAGAATTCAGCTCCAGCAAGCGGTCGCGCCCTTTCGCCAAACGAGCCGAAATTTCCTCCCGAAAAACCTGCGTCTCTTCGATAAACGCTTCCAGCTTGTCGCGATTCGCCTTCTTGCTCTCTCCGTATTCAATAGCCAACGACACCAGAGCTTCGCCAAATTTTGCCAGGTACTCGTTTCCGCCGTGCACGCAGCTCTCGAAGCCATCAAGCCCCTGGTGACACCACTCCGCAATACACTCCTGCGGCGAGCCGACCACATACGGCACGTGAATCTGAATCGTACTTGTTTGTCCAATACGGTCGAGACGCCCGATGCGTTGTTCCAAAAGCCCGGGATTGATCGGCAAGTCGAAAAGCACCAGGTGATGGGCGAACTGGAAGTTGCGCCCTTCGCTCCCGATCTCGGAACAGATGAGCAACTGAGCTCCGTCCTCCTCCGCGAACCAAGCCGCATTGCGGTCGCGCTGCACCAACTGCAGCTCCTCGTGAAACAGGCCAACGTTGATATTGAGCACCTCCTTCAAGGCCGCATCGAGCGCGATCGCCTTCTGGCGGGACTTGCAGATCAACAGCGTCTTCGCCCCCTTGCGCGCCTTCAGGAAGGAGACGAGCCACTCCAAACGCGGGTCCCCCTTGAAGTTGTAGCGAATGTCCGACTCGCTGTTGGAAGTCTCCGCTTGCAGCTCCCGCACCAGCTTCGCCAGCAAGACCTTGTCTCCTCCGCTCTTGAGCGGCGCCGGACAATACATGCGCTTGGGAAAGCCTTTCATATTGGCCCGCGTGTTTCGGAAGACCACCCGCCCCGTGCCGTGCTCGTCCAGCAGCGCCTTCAGCAAAGACTCCCGAGCGCCCTTCTTCTTGGCGGCCAAATCCTTGAGACGCTTCTTCAACCCCTCCCGGTCGCGATGGAAAATCTCCTGCAGAGCCGCTTCGTCGGCAGCGTCCAAAGCTTCCTGATCGATGATCTTCCCAGCAATCTCCGCCACGCGTCCGAAGTCGGCAACCTCCTCCTGGAATGTATCCAAATCCGAATACCGATCCGGATCCAGCAAACGCAAGCGGGCGAAGTGGCCCGCCAGCCCGAGCTGGGTTGGCGTAGCCGTCAAAAGCAGCAGCCCCGGGCTCTTCTGCCCGAGCGCTTCCACCAACTGGTACTCCTTGCTCGCTTCCTCGGGCGACCACTCGAGGTGGTGAGCCTCGTCCACGATCACGATATCCCAGCCAGCGTCTATCGCCTGGGCGCTGCGCACTTCGCTATGGGCCAAGTAATCCACGCTGCAAAGCACCAGCTGTTCGTCGAGGAAGGGATTCTCGCCGCCGTTGCTGGCCTCTAGGGCGCGGCAACGGGCTTCGTCGAAAATGCCGAACCAGAGCCCGAAGCGGCGCAGCAACTCCACGAACCACTGGTGCACCAACGCTTCAGGCACCAAGATCAACGCCCGCTGGGCTCGGCCCACCGCTCGCAGGCGCTGCAGGATCAAGCAGGCTTCGATCGTCTTGCCCAAGCCGACCTCGTCCGAAAGCAGGACTCGCGGCAACTGGCGGGAGGAAACTTCCTTCAATATATAGTACTGGTGCGGGATCAGGTCCAAACGGCCGCCGAAAAATCCCCTCAGCTCGGAGCTGCGCAGCTCGTTCTGCAACTGCAAGGCCCGCTGTCGAAGGTCGAAGACCTCGTTGTCGTCCACCTGCCCCGCCATCAAGCGATCCTGCGGATGGTTGAAGCTTCCCGCCGCTACCAGCTCGTCCTCGCAAATCGACTGCCCCCCGCCCTTGTAGGTCACCAAGCCATCCGCATCTTCCAGAGCTTCCACCGTGAAGGAAACGCCCGACTTGGAATTCACCCGCTCGCCTTCGCGAAAAAGCACGCGCTTGAGGACGGACGCGCCTGCGGCGTAGATGCGGCGTTCGCCCGATGCCGGAAAGCCCAAGGTGACGCGAAAACCGTCCACTTCCTCCACAATTCCCAAACCGAGCTCCGGCTCCGGTTCGCTCACAAATCGTTGACCTACTACGTACTTGTTCATTCGGCGGGGTAGCTTGCGTGAAACATCCGAAAAATCTATGCGAAATCCCACAACTTGCGAATTCTTCGCGAGGCCATCCCGAGAATTACGCGCCGCCCACAGGGACATAACCCTAGAATCTCGATTTTCTCCCTTAAAAAAAACGGCTCCCAGCCGATGAAAACAAAGGCGGACTCCCTCCCGGCTCCGCTCCGCATTCCCCACCCCACCCAGAACGCTCGCTCCCCATGGCAACACTCAACAGCTCACGCGACTCGATCCTGCTCGAGTCTGGCACCAACGAAGTCGAATTCATAGAATTCTTCCTCGGTTCAGTCAGCTACGGAATCAACGTTTCCAAGGTCCAGAGGGTGCTCGCCCGAGCGGGAGTGGAAATCACCGGAGTCGCCCAAGCCCCCTACGGCGCCATTGGCATGATCCATATCCAAGAGCAGCCCATCATGCTCATGGACCTGAAGATGTCGCTCGGCATCCCCTTCGACCCCGAGTCCATCGACCACGAGCGCCAGCTCATCCTCGTCACCACCTTCAACAAGCAAACCACCGCCTTCCTCATCGACGGCATCTCCAAGATCCACCGCACCTCCTGGGAAAACTTCGAGCCGCTCAACGAAAAGGTCACCAGCGAAGGGGCCGGCGGCTACTCCACCGGTACCGTCACCTTCGACGACAACATCATCGTCATCCTCGACCTCGAGCGCCTCATGCTCGCCCTCTTCCCCTCCTCCCACGGAAACATCGGCGTGCTCGAGTCCGTGGAATCCCGCCCGGAACGCGCCGCCGTGCGCATCCTCTACGCCGAAGATTCCAAGATGGTCCGCGGCATCACCGAAGACATTCTCAACAGCTCCGGCTACGTCCAAGTCGACTCCTTCGAGAACGGCGAGGACGCCTACAATTTCCTCCAGAAACGCATCCGCGAAGGCGACTTCGACGGCCTCGGCCCCTACGACCTCGTCCTCACCGACATCGAAATGCCAAAGATGGACGGGCTCACCCTCTGCCGTCGCGTCAAAACCGAAGCCTGCTCCGAGACCCCGCCGAAAGTCGTGGTCTACTCTTCGCTCATCAACAAGGAGATGGCCCTCAAGTGCATTTCCGTAGGAGCCGACGCCCAACTGGCCAAACCCGACGTTCGCGAAATCGTGGACCTGATCGACTCGCTCTGCCTCGAGGCTCCCGCGAACCTGGAAGCCTAGCCGGCCGCCGCGCCGCTCAAACCCGCGCTGCGCCGACCACCTTGCGGGAGGCGTAGTCCCAAAAGACTCCCGACTCCGCGTCGACCTTGAATCCCCCCAGCCAACGCTCGGGAAAGGAACCGCCCAAATAGTTTCCCCGCCCCTCGAGCAAGGCTTCGCCACGCTCCGTCAAGACGAGCTCCTGGGCATCGAAGGCCTCGAAGGCCAAATCGCGCGGCGGACACAGGAACGGCTTGCCAGAAGCCGTCTTCAAAAGCGGATCGCTGCCCGAGCATAGTCCGTCCACCAAGGCCCAAAATTCCCAATCGATGCGAAACGGCGGCGCTTCCGTCGCTTGGACCGCCGCGAAAAGCGACCGCGGCGCCCGTACGCCCAAACGCACCGCGTCCAAAGTCTGCGCCTGGCTGATCGAAAGCCCGTTCTCCTGGCTGGGCAACTCCTGCAGCCAACGAGCCAGTCCCGCCGCCAAGGATTCCAGCCCCTCGATCGACGCTCGCTCGAGCGCCGCCTCCACCGCGAAAGGATCCGGACCGGATACCGCGTCCCACGCGATCGCGTAGATGGCGTGCACTCCCGCCGGGATCGTCTCCGCGACCTTGGCGATTTCCAGCAAAGCTCCGTCACCAAAAACAGAAAGCGGCCCGTCGACCTGCATCAGCTTCGCCTTGGCCTGCTCCAAGATCGGCCGTTCGCTCAACCAACCCAAGATCTGGGCCAACTGCAGCTGGTCGGTCAGGCTCCCTCCAAACAGCAGGCAAACGTCCTCGCCCGATTCGAAGGCGGATGTCAGCTCCATGTTGCGGAGCTTGAAGTCCTCCTCGACGATATTGTCCTCGTCCCAATGGGCCGCCGCGTAGGCGAAGGAGCGAGCGTTGGCGAAAGCTTCCAAATCGTTGCCGGCAAGCAAGCGCCCGAAAGCGAGCGGGTCCTGCCACGCTGTCGCCTTCACTCGGTCGTCCGCCCTTTCCAGAGCGTTCACCGTCGCTACTTCATTTGTAAAAATCCGCATCGGTCTGGCAATAGGTGTGCCGAATCCCCCTCTTCGTCAAATCCGATTTCCAGTCTGCAGGACTGCAAACCGCGCTCGCGAACCCACGATTGCCGCCCCGCGATGGCGCTCCCTCCCTACTCGCAGCAAAAATCGATCATCAACTGGCTGCCAAACCCCTCGAAAGTATACTGGCTGCGAAAGCACATGGCCGCGGTATCGACCTTCATGCGCCTGTTCTTCAAGACCTTCGGAGTGGTCAGGGCCAAATTCGGATACCACTTGGTAAGCCCGCCTTTGACCAGCCCTACCATCATGTTTCCAAGTTCCCCTAGCGTATCTTGCAGGGCCTCTTCGCTATCCCCTTCCAGCCAGTCGAGACTGGGCAGGTCAAAGAGCTTCAAAGCGAAACGCTCCGCCGCCGCCTTGGGCAGCACCAGCATCACCTTGCCGGAAGCATCGCCGACCCAACTTACCACGATCGCGTACAGTCCGTCCGCAATCGGCAGGCTCGTGAGCAGGTCGCCCTCGGGGTTCTCGATCAGGCAAGATCGCTCCTTCCAGGTAACGTCCTCGCCTACCATGGAGTCGAATACGGTCACCACCGCTTCCCTAGCTAAATTGTCCAGTCGTTCCGTCGGTATGTTTTCGGTAGGCATGCTTTGATTCATTCGTTGGGGTACTTTGCTAGGCGGATTCGGACAAAATCAGCGGATAAACTCTAATCGGCACCCGCAGCCGCTTCTGAACAGCTCCCCGCATATGCTGCGTAAAAACCCTCAAAACCACCAAAAAGACCCGGGAGCTTGGAATTTCCACCCCAGATAAAAACCGCGCTCTCCATGGAGGGAGAAAGAGGATTTTACTTAATGACGGCCTTAGTTGCGCCGAAGAGAAAGAGAGGTGTAATAATCGGAGGCACGAACACCCGAAAGCTCCTGATACCACCTAAAGCAGCAACTCCTCAAATGCCGGACCAGCCAGATACAACCACTCCCGTACAGACCGTGGCCAACGCCATCGTCCAAGGAATCAAGGCAGGAAAGCTCGAGCTTCCCGTCATGCCCGCCGTTGCCGGCAAGATCCTCTCCCTGACCAACGACCCAAACGCCGACATGGCGGAGCTCTCCAAGCTCATCCACGGAGACCAGTCCATCGCGTCCCAAACCCTGCGCATCGCCAACTCCGCAGGCTACGCCAGCGGCGAACCCATCGTTTCCCTCCAGCAAGCCGTCACTCGACTCGGCATGAAGCTCCTCGGCGAAATCGCCATCGCCGTCTCCATCCAAAGCGACATCTTCAAAGCCCCCGGCTTCGAGAAGCAAATCAAGAGCCTCCTGCGGCACGCCCTCGCCGCCGGCGCCTACGGCCGCGAGATCGCCCGCAAGCGCCGCCGCAACGTCGAAGGCCAATTCCTCTGCGGACTCCTCCACTCCGTGGGCCGACCGATCGCCCTGCAATTGGTGGCCAAAGTGCAAGACCGCCTCGGCATCAAACTCGAAGACGAGGAGCTCAAGCAGATCGTGGCAGGCCTCAGCCCTAAGGTCGCCACCAAGGTCGCCATCGACTGGAAGCTGCCCAAGCAGCTGCAAATCACAACCGTCTACTACCAGAACTACGCCGCCGCCCCCGCCTTCAAGGACGAGTGCGCCGCTACCTACCTTTCCCAACGCTTCGCCAACTGGATCGTCAATCCCATGGGTACCAACATCATCGAGCTGGGACGCGACCCCGTCGTCGAATTCCTCAACTTCTACCAAGACGACTTCCAGGAACTCCTCACTAAGAAAGACGACGTCAAAGCGGTCGTCTCCGCCATGGAACTATGACCCCCGACGAAACCTTCGACCTCATCGTAATCGGCTCCGGCCCCGGCGGACAAAAAGCCGCCGACCAAGCCGCCAAGTCCGGCCTCAGCGTGGCTATCGTCGAGCGGGAACGCGCCGTCGGCGGCACCTGCGTGCACCTCGGCACCATCCCCAGCAAGACCCTCCGCGAAGCCGCCCTCACCATCACCACCCTGAAGCGAAACGCCGACGTCTTCGACTTCAAGCTCAAGGACGACATGGAAGTCTCGACCTTGATGAAGCGACTCGACTCCGTCCTGCAGTCATACACCTCCTTCATCTCCAGCCATATCGGCACCAGCGGCGGCAAGGTCTTCCTCGGCAGAGCCAGCTTCGTCGACGCCCACACCATCCTCGTCACCTCGGTCAAGGGAACCAGAACCGTGCTCGGGGCCAAAAACGTGGTCATCGCCTCCGGCTCCCGTCCCCGCACCCCTCCGGAAATCCCCGTCGACCACGAGCACATCCTCGATAGCGACTCCATCCTCAGCATGATCTACCTCCCCCGCTCGCTCACCGTGATCGGAGCCGGAGTCATCGCCTCGGAATACGCATCCATCTTTTCCCTGCTCGGCGTCAAGGTTACCATGATCGACCGCACCCCGCGGCCCCTCATGTTCATGGAACCGGAGCTCACCACCAAATTCCTCGACAACTTCACCCGCAACGGCGGCACCTACATCGGCAACGTCAAAGCCAAGAGCGTCGAATGGAACGGCCTGCAAGTACGCACCGTGCTCGACAATGGCGAAGAGCTGCTCAGCGACAAGATGCTCGTCGCCCAAGGCCGCCTCGCGAACGTCGAACCCCTCAATCTCGAGGCCGTCAAGCTCGCCCAAGGCCGCAACAACGTCATCTCCGTCGACGAAAACTACCAGACCTCCGTACCCAACATCTACGCCGTAGGCGACGTCATCGGACCGCCCTCCCTCGCCTCCGTATCCATGGAGCAAGGACGCCGCGCCATCCGCCACATCCTCGGCAAGGATGCCCACCAAGCCATCGAGCTCGTCCCCATCGGCATCTACTCCGTCCCGGAACTCTCATCGGTCGGCCTCTCCGAAGAGCAGGCCCGCGAGATGTTCGGCGACAATATCGTCATCGGCCGCGCCAACTTCGAAGAAGTCGCCCGCGGCCAGATCGCAGGCATCCAAGACGGCATGCTCAAGATGATCGCCGACCCGCAAGGCAAGAAGCTGCTCGGAGTCCACATCGTCGCCGAAGGCGCCACCGACCTCGTGCACGTCGGAGAGATGGCCATCCTCAACGGCAACGATATCGACATCTTCCTGGAAAACATCCTCAACTTCCCCACCCTCGGGGAAGCCTACCGAATCGCCGCCCTCGACATCGCCGCCAAACGCGCCAAACGCGAGAGCAGGCGCCCCGAGCCGCGCATCCAAAAGCTCATCGACGAAGCCGAGCTCAACTGAGAAACCGGACTGTCGATTTTTTTTACAGTTCGGGCTAATTCCGGATTGTAAACGACTTGCGCTAGCTGCACTGTAGCAACCGAACATGTGCGGGCGTTACACTTTGAGGAAAGGATTGAGCAATGTTGCCGAAAAATTGGGCAACTACCTGCTCGACGCCGCCCCCGAATCGGTCAGCAACATCGGACCGCGATTCAACATTGCCCCCACCCAAAACAACCTCGTCTTGCGCAAGTCCTTCGACGAGCCGGACAAGCTGCAAGCCGCCTACCTGCGCTGGGGGCTCATCCCGAGCTGGTCCAAAACCCAGCAAACCCAGTCCCCCATGATCAACGCCCGCTCGGAAACCGTGGCCGAAAAGCCCTCCTTCCGAGCCGCCTTCCAGCGCCGCCGCTGCCTCATCCCAGCCGACGGCTTTTACGAGTGGAAAAAGGCAAAAGGCGTGAACCAACCCTACTTCTTCAGCATGGCCGACGACTCCGTCTTCCTCATGGCCGGCATCTGGGAAACCTGGGTAGGCGAGCACAACCAACACTTCGACAGCTACACCATCCTCACCACCCACGCCAACGCCCTCATGGCCAGGTACCACGAGCGCATGCCGGTCATCCTCTCGGGCGAACGCTTGGAGCAATGGCTCGAGCCCAGCATAACCAAGCTCGACGCCGACGAGCGCCTCGAACTCTTCGCCCCCATCGATCCCGAGCTCATGAGCTGCCGCCCAGCCAACCCGATCGTCAACAACAACCGCAGCGAAGGCCCCGAATGCCTCGAAGCTCCCGCCAGCGCCCCCATTCCTCAGCTCGACCTCGGCCTCTAGCCGCAGCGCGGCAGATCGCCTCCTCCTCGAGGAAAACCTAAAGCGCCTCCAAGAACCCAAGAGCCACCGCTTCGTGCCAGGCCCGATCCCTCGTCCGAAGTCCCGGAAATCCCAAATGCCCGCCCCTGTCGGGAAAAACCGAATACAAAGACGCGCTCTCCTCGACGTCCGAGGCCGGAAAGCAAGCGGGCGACAAAAACGGATCGTTCCGCGCGTTGATCAATAGCGACGGCACTCGAATGTCTCGCAACCAATTCAAGGCGCTACACCTTCGCCAATAGTCTTGGGCGCTGGAAAAGCCGTTCAAGGGAGCCGTAAACCTCCCGTCGAAATCCAAAAAATCCTTCAATCCTCGCACCCCGCTCGCGTCCAATTCTTCTGGATACAGCTGAGCCTTGGCCTCGATCTTCAAGCTCAACATCCGAATGAAGCGACGCATGTAGAACCGATTCCTCCGCTCGCCAATCTTCAAGGCCGAGCCCTCCAGATCGATCGGAGCCGACACTGCGACCGCTCCCGCTACCACCGAATTCACCCGGTCGGCATTCTCGCCCATATACTTCAGAACAACGTTTCCACCTAGGCTAAAGCCAAACAGGAACACGCGCCGGTACCGCGTTTCGAGATGGCTCAAAACCTCCCGCAAGTCCCCCGTTTCCCCGCTATGGTAGAAGCGGACCGCCCGGTTCGGCTCCTCGCTGCAACCCCGCATGTTCATCGCTACCAAGTCCCAAGGCAGCCCCTTCAAAGCCTTCGCCAAGCTCTTGACATAAGGAGCGCCCGACGAGCCTTCCAGCCCATGCAAAGCCAACACGCATGTATCAGAACTTTCGGTACCGGTCGCGGCAGCCGTATCCAGGTCCACGAAATCGCCATCCCCTAGCTCCAAACGCGCCCGTCGATAACGCACTCCGATGCGACGCCGACTCAGATTCGGAACAATCGTTTCGACGTGCTCCCCCCTCAATAGGAAAGGGCAACGGTAGGGAGGGCACTTATAAGTTGGCATGCAATTTCGGATACAAGCCCCTCAGCAGGGGCACACAAGGCTACAACGAACCGAGTCCCCGCTTTTTTGCGCGAACTTAAAATACCGCTCTTGCTGACCGAGCCAGTATTTGTCTTAACAAGCCCCATGGAGGAACGGGAAGAACAGACTCAGCCTGTTAGCAGCGCCTTCGACCGCGATATAACCCGGTTGAAGGAGATGCACCCGAGCGATGTCGCCGAGGCTATCGAAGATAGGGAACTCGCCGAAATCCGCAGCGTCCTGCGCGAATTCAGCGACGAACAGGTCGCCGAAATCCTCACCGAGCTCCCCCAGGAAATCCAAACCGACCTCATGGAAAACATGAGGCTGGAACGCGTCTCCGAAATCATCCCCGAGATGTACTCCGACGACGCCGCCGACGCCCTCGGACAAGTTTCCCCCGAGCGCCTGCAGTCCATCATGGACCAGCTCCCCGACGAAGACGTTGAGGAGATCACCACCCTGCTCGAATACCCCGAAGATACCGCCGGCGGCATCATGCGCAAGGAGGTGCACACCGTGCTCACCTCCATGGCCCTCTCCGAAGCCCGCGAGGCCGTCCGCCGCGGCGAAGACGAAGACCAGGACAACGCTCTCTACGTCTACGCTGTCGACGAAAACGGCCGACTCCAAGGCGTCCTCCGCCTGCGAGACCTGCTCTTCCGCGACCTGCGCCTCAAGGTGTCCGCCGTCATGATCACCGACGTGCGCTCCATCAGCGTCAACGCCGACCAGGAGGAAATCGCCAACATCTTCCAAAAATACAACTACCTCGCCCTGCCCGTCGTGGACGACTTCGGCAAGCTGGTCGGACTCGTCACCTCCGACGACGTCATCGACGTCATCCAGGAAGAGGCCACCGAGGACATGCAGCGCATGGTCGGCTTGAGCGGGGAGGAAATGGTAACCACCCCCTGGAAACGATCCGCCAAAAACCGCATTCCCTGGCTGCTTCTCAACCTCGGCACCGCTTTCCTCGCCGCCTGGGTCGTCTCCATGTTCGAAGACACCCTCGTCAAATACGCCATGCTCGCCGCCTTCCTGCCCATCGTAGGCGGCATGGGCGGAAACGCCGGAGCCCAAACCCTCACCATCGTAGTACGCTCCCTCGCCCTCGGCGAAATCGAGGACAACGAATGGCGCCGCGTCCTCATCAAGGAAATCATCATCGGCACGGTTTCCGGCCTCGTGATCGGAGCCACCGTCGGACTCATTTCCTGGCTCTGGATGGGCAGCTGGGTGCTCGGCGGCGTAGTCTGCCTCGCCATGCAGCTCAACCTCCTCGCCGCCGCCCTCGCTGGGGTCCTCGTCCCCATCGGCCTGCGCGCCGTCAAGGTCGACCCCGCCCTAGCCTCCTCCATCATGGTCACCACCGTTACCGACGTGATGGGCTTCTTCCTCTTCCTCAGCCTCGCCAGCCTCGCCCTTAATTTCCTGCAGCTTTAACCTCATTTCCGAAGTCGGCCGCCACAGCCGTAAATTTCCTGCTAATCAGACTCGCAAACGGCTCAGTTACAGGGAATTGTTCCGATTAATCGACAAAAGCCACTTTCGCTGCAACGCTGACCTCATACACTACGCTCCAACCAACGCTCCGAGACTCAACGACTCCTCATCGCCCTCAGAGAAGCGAGCGCCGATACTAAGAATCCCACCAAAATGTCCGTTTCTGTCCCCGTCGGAAAAATCCACGAATTCCTAAGCTCATCCCTGATCAAGGTGATCGACACCATGGCGAGCATGCAGTGCAAGTGCGTAGGCCACGAAGCCTATTCCGGCAAACAGGCCTTCAGCCCGCAAATCGATCCGGCCAAGGACAATTCCAAGCGCATGTTCGCTTCCTCCGTCGGCTTCGCCGGCGAGATCAACGGCGTTTGCTACCTCTTCATGACGGAAAACTTCGCCTACGGAGCCGGAGCGAAAATCACCGGACTGGACCGCGAGGACCTCGACGACGACGTCGTGCGCGACGTCTGCGGCGAACTCACCAACATGTTCGCCGGTACCTTCAAAAACAAGCTGGCCGACCTCGGCCTGCCTTCCACTCTCACCCTTCCCACCGTGGTCCAGGGCAAGCGCATGGCCATCAGCACCGGCGGCACCGCCGAGCAATACCGCTTCACCTTCGAAGTCGCCGGCCTGAACATCTACGCCGACCTCCTGCTCTCCAAGCGCAGCTAGATCCGCGACGCTACTTTCCCGCCTTCGACGGACGGATCTCGTAGGCGCAGCGTCTCGCTCCCGAGAGCATGTGCTCCACCCGCTCGACCGAGCAATCCGGTCCCAGCACCCGCTCGAAAACCGTCAGCTCCCGGGCGCACAAGTCTTGGCAAGCCGCCGCCGCCGCGCAAATCGGGCAATGGTTCTCCACCAGCGTAAAAACGCCCGACTCCCCCTCGCTGGCCTCCGCCATATAGCCTTCCTCGCTCCGCAGCTTCGCGAGCTCCCGCACTCGCTCGCCCAAAGTCGAGCACCCCGCCACGCGCCGACCGTACTGCCTGGCCTGCTCCTTTCCTCGCTCGTCGAGCAGGCGATCCATCGCGTCCTCTCCCAGCACCGCCTGCACGTTCCCCAATAGGTCCAAGATCAAGTCGCGGTGCCGATCCGGAAAATGCCGGGCCGCCGCTGGAGCCAAACTCCAAAACTTGGTGGGACGCCCTTTCCCCTGAGCCCGATCTTCGGACTGCACGTCGCCCGCCGCCTCCAGCTCCTGCATGTGCTGGCGAATCGCCATCGAGGAAACGCCTAGCTCCGCCGCCATCTGGGCGCTCGAGAGTTCGCCGCCCAGCTTCAGCATGTCCAGCAAGGCGCGGCGGGTTGCCCAAGTGGCCCCCTTGTAACTCCCATTCTTCAACGGCATGGCATTAACCAAGGTTATTCTTTCTTAAAGATCGAGCCCAAACCTCCCCGCCGCGTCCGCCGCTCGCCTAAGCGCCTCCCTCCAGCAAGTTTCCCCCACCCTTGGATCGTTGCCTGCCCTATCGACAAATCCGCCCCACGCGCTACAGTAAAAAAAACGGTAAACGCCGTTTTTCACCTGCCCACCATGGACGACCTACTCATAGTCAGAGCCTCCGACCGCGTACGCGCGCGGCCCAGCCAGCGACGCGCCCAAGCCCCTCTGGGAGCAAGCATCGGACTCGTCATGGGACTCGCCTTCGCCGTGATCGGAGCCAGCAAGTTCGAGCAAAACCCAGCCATCGGCATCGCCTTCGGGCTGGCTGTCGGACTCGTGGTCGGCAGCGTGCTCGGAACCTTCCTCAAGCCGAGCTCGGAGCGACGCACCGCCTATCCCAAGTCCCACTACGCTGGCTTCCCGCCCTCCGACCTGGAGGAAGGCGAAACCGAAAAGGCCTAGGCGAAGGTCATCTCCACCGGACAGTGGTCGGAACCCAAAACGTCCGGCAAGATCCGGGCAGACTTCAATTGCGGGCGCAAGACTTGGGAAATCAGGAAGTAGTCGATCCGCCACCCCACGTTCCGGGCCCGAGCTCCCGCCCGATAGCTCCACCACGAATAGTGCCCCTTGCCCTGGGTAAATTCGCGGAAAGTGTCCACGAACCCAGCCGCCAAGATCGCGTCGAACCCAGCTCGCTCCTCGTCGCTGAAACCCGCGTTCTTGCGGTTCGACTTCGGGTTAGCCAAGTCGTCCTCCGTGTGGGCCACGTTCAAGTCCCCGCAAAAGATCACCGGCTTGGTCGCCTCCAGATTCTTCACGTAAGCGAGAAAATCGCGATCCCACTCCATGCGGTAATCAAGGCGCTTCAGCTCGTTTTGAGCGTTCGGCGTGTAGACCGTCACCAGATAGAAGTCCGGATACTCGGCGGTCACCACGCGGCCTTCCCCGTCGTGATGCTCCAGGCCCATTCCGTAGAAAACCGATTCCGGCTCCTCGCGAGCAATGATTGCCGTGCCGGAATAGCCCTTCTTCTCCGCTTCGTTCGCCAGCACCGTGGCGCCGCTGCCCCAGCCTAGGTCCTTCACGATGTCCACCGTGGCCTTCGTTTCCTGCAGGCAAACAAAGTCGGCCCCGCTGGCCTCAAAAAAATCCATCGCGCCCTTTTTCACCGCGGCGCGGATACCATTCACATTCCAAGAAACGAACTTCATCCGCTTGGTCATACGGCCCCGTCCCCTCGCTTCAAACCGAAAGACAGAGAAATCCGCACCTGCGATCTAGCGCTGGACAAGCCTAGGCCGCCCCCTAAAGTGCCCGCCTACCAAACCAATGAGCGCCGGACAACACATCCCCTTGGGCAAAGCCATCCCCGACTCCCTGCACGCCGTGTCAGTGAGCATCCCCACCATGGCTGACGTCATCGGCTACGAGGAAAAGCATCCCGCCACCATCGCAAAGCTCACCTCCGGCTACCCGCGCTTCGTGCTTCACAGCTGCCTGCGCGAAATCGAAGCCCATTGGCAACGCCTCTTCGACACCCCAAACCACTCCCTTTGGCTGACCTCCTCCGAGAGCATGGCAAAACGCCTGCAAGCGCACCTCAGCCTCACCCCCAGCAAGCTCATCAAGCACCGCGGAGTATCCGGCCTGCGAATACCCACCAATCCGGAACTCAACGCAGCAGCCAAGAGCTTCCTCCAGCACATCGGCGGCTTCCTCTCCGGACGCCAGGCCGAAGACTACCTCGTCGCCGAAGGACTCCGCGAGGCCCCGCAGCCGGAAACCCTCTACCCGGGCGACGCCACCGCGAAAATCCTCGAAACCCTTTCGCCCCTGCTCGGGACCGATCGGGACGCCATCGTCCTCTCCAATACCGGCATGAACGCGTTCTTCGCCGCCTTCGAAGCCGTCCGCTCCGTTCAGTACCCCAAGGGCCGCACCTCCTGGATCAAGCTCGGCTGGCTCTACACCGATACCATGCATATCCTCGACAAGCTCAGCGGCGAACACGCCGCCAATGTCGAGCTCCTGGACATCTTCGACCTCGACCAGCTCGAGCGAGCCCTCGCCGACCACGGCGACACCATTGCCGGCATCGTCACCGAAGCCCCCACCAATCCGCTCATCCAAACCATGGATCTCGAGCGTATCCGCGAACTGGCGACAAAGCACGGCACCTACCTCATCGTCGATCCCACCGTCGCGTCCCCCGCCAACATCGACGTCTCCCCCTATTCCGACATTATCGTCAACAGCCTCACCAAATACGCCGCCAACGAAGGCGACGTCATGCTGGGAGCCATCGCCGTCACCGAGCGCTGCCCCGAGCGCCAAGCGATACTCGACTTCATCAAGTCAGACGTAGAGCCCCCCTACGCCCGCGACCTCTCCAGGCTCGCCTACCAGCTCCCGGGATACAGCCCGCTGGTGGAAACGGTAAACCAAAGCACGGCCCAAGTCGTGGCCTTCCTCGAGTCCCACCCAAAAGTCAAAGCCGTCCACTGGGCCAAGGAAGAACGCTCCCGCGCAAACTTCGAAAAGATCGCCCGCCACCCCGATGCCATCGGAGGCCTCATCTCCTTCGAAGTCGCAACCGACTTCGGCGCCTTCTACGACGCCACCCCCCTCCCCAAAGGCCCCAGCTTCGGCATGAAGTCCACCTTGCTCAGCCCCTACATCTTCCTCGCCCACTACTCCCTCGTCACCACGCCCGACGGCCAACGCGCCCTTGCCAAGGCCGGCATCACCCCCGAGCTCATGCGCCTCGCCATCGGGGCCGAGCCCGTCGAAGAAATAATCGACGCCCTCAAGCAGGGCCTCGAATCGTAGACCTCACCGTTCACTTACCAACCACCAACCTCTGCCAACCATGTCCCGTCCCGATACCGGCGTAGTCCACTACGACCTCCCCTCCCCCTACATCCCGCACGCCTGCGGACTGCTCCACCTCCCGCGCTTCATCGCCAAGGCCAAAAAGGCCGTCAAAGGCGAGCTCGGCAAATCCTACCAGCGCAACTACAAGAAAGGCTTCGACCGCTTCCTCTGCCTCCACCTCGGCATCGATCCTGACGAAGTCGAAACCATCGTTCGCGAAAGCGCCGACGACACCGAAATCGACCGCCGCCTCGCCGCCATCCTCCCCCAAGACCTCAAAGTCGCCAAATGGAACCGCGAAGTCGTACAAAAAGGACTCAGCCCCATGGGACGCGAAGCCCTCGACGCCGCCAAAAAGAAAATGGGCATCGAAGACCGCGACGACCTCATGACCTTCGCCGACATGATCGAGTTTGACGAGGAACGAATCCCTTAACATACAGGACTGACAACCTGCCGGAGCCTTATCCAACAACTCCCGCGAAGCCCTCTCCTCTTGTATCCATGCCAGCTAACTCCGATCAGGACATTCTCAGCATCGGCAGCCAAACCGCAAAGCGCGGCGGCTGCCACCAACTCGAATTCGCCGGCGAACACGTCGTCACCGCCAGAGTTCCCGTACTGCCGCTCCAGCTGACCTTCACCCTGCCCTCCGGAGCCCGCATCGCCGCCAAGGCCTTCGCCACCAGCGACGGAAAAGCCGTCGCCCGCTGCTACCTGCCCGAAGCAGGCGAATGGAAGTGGGAAGCCAAAAGCTCCGCCGGCAAAGGCGTCGCCAGCGGCCACATCCAAGTCGAGGAGTCCAACCTGCCCGGCAAGCTGCGCGCCTCCCAGCAAGACCGTCGCCAATTCCACTACGACAACGGCAGCTACTACCTCCACATCGGCGACATCGCCGAATCCCTGCTCTCCCCCCAAGCCGAAAACTGGCGCGCCTACATCGACCAAGCCGCCCAAGCCGGCTTCACCAAGATCCGCGTCCGCCTCGCCGAAAACGCCCGCTCCACCGCCAACTTCTTCGATCCCCACCGCAAGCAGCTCAACCTCCCCTTTTGGGACGAAGTCGAGAAACGCCTCCTCTACGCCCTCAACCGCTTCCCTCGCATCCAATTCCAGCTCGACCTCTTCGCCGAGGATCGCGAGGAACTGGACCGCTTCGAAGAAGGCGACCCACTGACCCATCTCGCCGTAAGCTACATTGCCGAACGCTTCAGCTCGCTCGCCAACGTCCACTGGAACCTCGCCGCCAACATCGACCCCACCAAGGACAGCGCCGTCACCCTCCAAGCCCTTTCCCGCTTGGGCAAGACCCTCTACGAGCAATCCCCTTGGCACTCGCTCATCACCTGCGGCCAACCGCGCTACGCCACCTTCCTCTTCGATCGCGAAAAGTGGTGCGCCTACGCCTCCCTCTCCTCGCTCGGCCAAGTCGACGGCTCCTACGTCGCCGAAAACGCTAGCCTCACCAGCAAGCCCCTCGTGCTCGACCAAGACCGGGCCGAGTACCAGTTCGCCCCCCTCCAGCCCCGCTACTACTTCCGCCGCCTCTTCTGGGGCGTGCTGCTCTCCGGAGGGCACCCCACCTACCAGGGCCTCGACACCAGCGGCCAAGGACGCGGCCACCACGCCGGCATCATCGGCTACTACGACGCCTGCCACGCCGCCCGCCTCAAGTCCGGCGCCCACGACCTCCTGCACATCCAAACCTTCCTCCGCGAAACTTGCGGGTCCTTGATCGGCTGGATCCCCGACGACTCCCTCGCCGGCAACAAACCGCTGCAAGCCAAAGCCATGCGCTCCCCCGAAAGCGACCAGTGCATCGTCTACATCTCCAACCCCGACGCCCACGACGGACACTCCGGCAAAAACGGCCAAGGCTTCTACTCCGACCAAAACGCCAGCGCCAGCGACATCTTCACCACCTTCAACCTCGAGCTCCCCTTCGCCAACGGCATCGCCCGCTGGTTTTGCCCGAGCTCCGGAGAATGGAAGGGGCAAGTCGAGATCACTAAAGCCTCGACCATATTCCTCACCCCCGAACCCGGTGACTGGATTCTGTGGATACAGCGTAATTAGTCCGTAAAGCTCACGCAGTCTGGCATTTCCGCCAGCAAATATCGCTTCAGCCGTTCGACAAGCCAGCAGGCTTGCGCCATCTTTTCCGTTCAATGGAACTGCCTTTAAAACGCGTCGAAGAATTTCTCCATACTCGAGTCCCCCTCTCTAAAGCGATCAACTGCCAAGTCGTCGAAGCCACCGACAAATCGCTCAAGCTCTCAGCGCCCAAATTCGTCAACACCGTCACCGACGATGGCTTTTCGGATACGAGCATCCTCAACCTCTGCAACCTCGCCAGCTGGGCCTTCCTGCAAATCTCCCTGCAGCGGCTCAACTACAAGCCCTTCACCAGCCTCACCCAAGCCAGCCTCGCCAAAAACCGGGAGATCGATTCGAACTCCCACCACATCTACGCCACCTGCTGCCTCCCCGGCGACAAGGAATGGCAGCAATTTCTCCGCATGCTCTCCCGCAAGGCCCGGGCCAAAGTCAGCCTCTCCACCGCCCTTAGCGACGAACTCGGCGAGACCTCGAAGTTGACTTGCGAATACGATACGCGCGATTTGGATCCAGCTTAGTTCGACGCGCCGCGCTCGGACTCCCCACTCCACCGCGCCCATGCAAAAGCAAGAAATAGTCGACCGCATAAAAGCCATCATCGAGCAAGAGCTCAAGACCGCCTCCAAAGCCGCCCTCGAAAGCGCCGAAGAAGCCACCGACGAAGAGTCGCGCCCAGAAAACAAATACGACACCCGCGCCCTCGAAACCTCCTACGTCGCCAGCGCCCAAGCCGGCTACGCCAAGGACCTCAAAAACGCCCTGCAAGCCTACCGCAACCTCGACCTCAGCAAAGCGCCCCAAGCCGGCGCCGCAGCGATCGGATCCCTCGTCACCACCCTTGGCAACGCCGGACGCGAGCAATTCTTCATCGGCCCCGCCCGCGGCGGACTCGAGATCGAAACCGAAACTGGCCCCGTCACCGTCCTCACGCCCAAGTCCCCCCTCGGCAGCCAACTTATCGGCAAAAGCCTCGGAGCCTCAGCCGGAGACCGGCGTATCCTTCGCGTCGAGTAGTCGCGGCCAAGGAGCCGCCACGCAATTCCCTAAGGAATCCGGATCGTAGCACCCACCTTGAGGCTACCCTCGTCCGGGATTACGTCGCGATTCGCGTTCAAGATCTCGCGCCAGCGACTGCCGTCGCCATACACCAACCGAGAAATCTTATACAAGGAATCGCCCGCTTGGATCGTGTAGCGACGCTGGGAAGCCGCTTCCGTATTCGTCGGCTCAGGACGCGACGGCTCGACACGGGGCGATGTATCCGCCCTTAAAGTACGCACCGGCACCGACTCGACCGGCGGCTGGTAAGCCACCTGGTTCTCCTCCGGCTCGTTCAAGCGCGTGCGAGCCGAAACCAACTGCCGCTTGAGCAATTCGTTCTCCGAACGCAACGCCTCGATAGTATCCAAAAGTTTGAGACGCTCCAGCGGATCCTTGTAGACCTTCGCATCGAAGGTCATGGCAAACTCCTTCTTGGCCGCCTTGATCCGCTCCTGCACCAGCTCGATCCGCTCTCCCGCATCCTCGCGGTCGCTACGCTTCAGCAAGGCCTCGTAGTGCTTGAAGTGGTAGATCGCCGAAACCGGGTCGCGCAAATGCTTCAGGTAAATGTTGCCCGCATCCAAATGCGATTCCGGAGCATTGCCGTTGCGCCGCTGGATCAGCTTCAAGAAGTTCTCCAAAGCCTCGTTCTCCATCCCCCGCGCATACAAGTCGCGAGCCCGACGGAAGATCGGATCCTCGTCCTCGTTCAACACCTCCAGCGAGCCCTGCTGAGCGCAGCCCGCCAAAAAGAGGAAGCCCGCAAGCGTTATCAAAAATAATCTGGAAGCCTTTGCCCTTAGCGTCATTTAGTATCGTCTCTCCGTGCATAAGACAGCAACCCAAGCCGCGTTTCCAAGTCCTAAATACCGAATACACAGTTTTGCTCCCACTCCTCATGGAAACACCTGAAATCATCGCCAAAGGCCAACGCTGCCTCGACATCGAAATCGCCGCCCTGCAAGCCACCCGCGACTCCCTCGGCAACGGATTCGCCAACGTCGTTTCCATCCTGCACGAAACCCTCGCCCGCGGAAACAAGCTCATCCTTTCCGGCGTCGGAAAAAACGCCCACATCTGCCAAAAGCTCGTCGGCACCCTCAACTCCACCGGAGCCCCCTCCACCTTCCTCGACCCCGTGCAAGCCCTGCACGGAGACCTCGGACTCTGCCGCCAAGGCGACACTGTCATCGCCTTCAGCAACAGCGGCGAAACCGCCGAGCTCCTGCGCTTCCTCCCCATGGTCCAGCGCTTCGACGTGCAGACCATCGCCGTCACCGCCAAAACCAGCTCCAGCCTGGCCCTGCTCTGCGACGCCACCCTCGCCTACATCGCGGACCGCGAAGCCTGCCCCCTCGAGCTCGCCCCCACCGCCAGCACCAGCGCCGCTATGGCCATCGGCGACGCCGTCGCCATGGTCCTGCTCGAGCTCAACTCCATCTCTCGCGAAGACTTCGCCAAATTCCACCCCGGCGGAGCCCTCGGACGCGTGCTCTCCCCCAAGGTCGAAGAAATCATGCGTCCCAGCGACCGCCTCGCCGCCCTGCCCAAGTCCGCCAGCTGCAAGGATTGCCTCGCCGAGATGTCCGCCAAAAGCTCCGGCTGCGTCGCCCTCCTCGAAGAAGACGGCACCCTCGCCGGCATCATGACCGACGGAGACATCCGCCGCTACATCCTCAGCCACCCCAACTTCCTGGACAGTCCCGCCAGCACCGTGATGACCCCGCAACCCATCACCATCGCCAGCGGCTCCTACGCCGCCCAAGCCCTCAAGACCTTCGAGAAGCACAGCATCGACGACCTAATCGTCGTCGACGAACGCAACAAGCCCATCGGCATCATCGACGGCCAAGACCTCACCAAAGTCCGCGTCGTCTAACCCCCAGCCCCTCCCTCACCCAATTCACCTGCCTCACCCGATTCACCCTTACCTCCTCCTCCCTCAACGCTTCCCCCCTCCCCGTGCGCGCTTTTCTCATCAACGTTGATACAAAAACCGCGCACCCTCTTCCTGCCCCCCCAGCCCCCACTCATCTCGGCCCTAGCCGCCCCAGCCCTTCGTTTCCCACTGCCAAGCCACCTACCCCGTGCCATTTCTCCATCAACGTTGATGAATAATTTGCGCGATCGCTGAACGGGTTTATAGTTGCGGGATGCAACTCAGCGCAAAGACGAAGGGGCTCCTCGAGCTCGTCGTCATGACAGGAATCGACACCCTCGCCCACTCCCATTGCCTGCAGCACGTCCTAACCTCCTACGCGGGCTGGGACCACCCCTCCTCCTACCTCCGCCAGATGCGCTCCCTGCGCGAGAAGGAGCTGCTCGGCTACGCCTCCAACAAAACCGCCTGGATTCCCAGCCTCACCGCAAGCGGCATCGAGAACATCGCGGACCGCGTCGCCCCGGAGCGATTCTGGAACATCCCCTGGGACGGACAGTGGCGCACCATCACTTTCGACATCCCTGCGCAGGAAAGCCGGGAACGACAACGACTCAACAAATGGCTCAAAACCAACAGGTTCGGCCACCTGCAAGGCAGCCTGTGGCTCAGCGCTCGCCCCTACGAAGACTGGAGCCAACAAATCGCAGCCATGGATATCGAGCCGAGCTCCGTCATCTTTATCGAAGGCAAACCGCTTGGACTCCTCAGCGACGAAAGCATCGTTCAACACTCCTGGCCGTGGGAAGACCTTCACACCCGCTACCAGCGATACCTCAACTACGTCGCTGAAAACCCGCCCGCTAGCCAAGCCGGCGATCCTTCCGCCTCCCTCGCGAACTGGTTCAAGAAAGAATCCACGCTCTGGTCCTCGGCCATCGAGATCGACCCTCTGCTGCCCCGAGAACTACATCCGAAAAATTACCTCGGCCCCAGCGGCTGGGAAACCCGCCAGCAGGCCTTCCAAGCATGGCGGGAATTGCTCCAGTCCTAGCCCAGCCCAAATTCCGCCCCTCCCCCGCAAGCTCTCTCGGACGCATTCGGGTTTGCAATGGGCGCGTCGTATGCGATGCATACTGACTCTCAATTCGATCGATGCAAAACACGACTCAGTCCCAAAGCTCGGACACATCCAAGCAACTCCCCGAGCTGTTCCAGCTACTCCAGCCGCACTTGCAGGCCCTGGACGCGTTTCTCGAAAAGCAGATAGCCGCCTTCGAACCGGAGATTCGCGAGCACGTCGCCTACAGCATGGAAACCGGCGGCAAGCGCATCCGCCCCTCCCTCATCTTCTTTAGCGGCTGGAACAAGGCCTCCGAAGTCGACGAAAAGCTCGTCCGCCTCGCCGCCGTCGTCGAAACTATCCACCTCGCCACCCTCGTGCACGACGACATCATGGACGAGGCGGATATCCGCCGCAACCGCGCCACCGTTGCCAAAAAGTACAACAACGCGACCGCCGTTCTCCTCGGCGACGCCCTCTTCTCCCACGCCGTCTTCCTCGCCACCCAATTTCCCACCACCGAGGTTTGCCGCGACATCGCCATCTCCATGCGCCAAGTCTGCACCGGCGAGATCCTGCAAACCATGCAGCGAGGCGACCCCAACCTCGACATGGAAACCTATTTCCGCGTCATCGATCTGAAAACCGCCGAACTCTTCCGCGTCTCCTGCCACCTCGGGGCTCGGCTGGCCGGATTCGAGGACGACTACGTGCAAGCCGCCGGCGCCTTCGGCCGCCATTTGGGCATCGCCTACCAGATCTACGACGACATGACCGACCTCTTCGGCTCCCAGGAAAAGATTGGCAAAACCCTCGGCACCGACATCGCCACCGGCAAGCCCACCATGCCGCTGATCCTCATGCGCGACCGCCTGCCGGCCGACGAGTCCCAGGTCCTGCGCGACTCCCTCGCCGGGAAGATCGAGGCCGACGTCCCCCATTGGCTCGCCAAGCTGCGCGAAATGGGAATTTTCGAGGAAGTCCGCCAGGCCATCTTCGACGAGATCGCCAAAGGCCGCGCCGCCATCGAAGCCTTCGAGGACAACCCCTCCGCCGCCCACCTACGCACCATCAGCGAACTCCTTTGGAACCAAGTCGACGCCCTTTAGGTCGCCCAAACTTTGCAAAAGTAAAAAAGCGGCTTCAAATCCACGCAGTTTTGAATATAACTAACCGATACTAACTTATCCCTCCAACCCCTAGATGAGCATCAGCAAGGCCATAAAACAGACCTTGGTTTCCACGCCCGAACGGCGTCAGGAGGCCGATGATGACCTTGCGATCGTGCAAAAGGTTCAAGCGGGGGACGTGGACGCCTTCGACGAGCTCGTCACCAAGTACCGCGAGCGCATCTACGCCGTCGTCTACAACCTGACCTCCAACCGCGAGGACGCCTCCGACCTCACCCAGGACGCCTTCATCAAGGCCTTCCAATCCGTCGGACGCTTCAAGGGCAAGTCCAGCTTCTTCACCTGGCTCTACCGCATCGCCCTCAACACCACCCTCACCCACCTGCGCAAGAACAAGCTGCGCCGCTTCTTCAGCTTCGAGAAGATGAGCGAGGAAGACCACTCCGCCGGCTTCATCGAGCAACTCAAGACGGACTCCGACTCCGACAAGAACACGCTCATGAACGAGCTGCAGGAGAAGCTCAACGACGCCTTCCAAAAGCTCTCCGTCAAGCACCGCACCGTCATTACCCTCTACGAGATCGACGGCCTCAGCCACAAGGAGATCGCCGACATCGTAGGCACCTCAGTCGGGACCGTCCGCTCCCGCCTCCACTACGCCAAACAATTTCTGCAAGCCGAACTGAAAGACTACGTCCAGTAGACCGAAAATCGATGAGCGCCCACCCACAAACCGCTTCCGCAGCCAACGCTGACCAACGCCTGAGCCAACTCGTCAAGCTCAAGCGCCTGGAGAAGCCCGACGCCGCCTTTTGGGAGAAATTCGAACAAGAGTTTCGCAGCCGGCAGCTCACCACCTTCGTGCAGATTCAGCCCATGCATACCCGCCTCCGCCGGGCCTGCATGATCATCGCCCGCAAAGCGGCCCCTCCAGTAGCCGCAGCCGGAGCCGTAGCCCTTACCTTCTTCGCAGTCACGAACGCGAGCTACCTGACCGACGGACCGGACAAGGCACTCCAATCCGTGCCCCAAACGCTCGCCAGCAAAGAAAAAAGCGACGATCCAACCGCCTACTTCATCGTAAGCGCCGAAGCTCCAGCCAATAACCAAGCCGAAGAAAGCGCCAGCGACACGATTTACCAAATCAACTCGCTCAGCAGCCAAGCCCGCGCCGCCAACGGATACCAGCTTCACACCACCCCCGTAACCTTCTCCCAGAAAGCCGCTGGACAGTCGAGCGGGGCCAACATCCTCAGCGCCCAACCGAACTACTAGCAGCATGCTACGCCGCTTCGGATCATTCGCTCTGGCGAGCGCTGCGCTCGTCGGCGCCACCGTGGCAGGTACGCCATCGGACCAGCCCGCCCGCAGCTCGGAAACCATCCCCGGCGAACAACGCCTCATCGAGCTGTATCGGGATTATCGAGACACCGTCGTCAAAGTGAAGTACGCGGTCAAGACGGTCGACGAAAACGGCAAGGAGCACGTCGCCCTCACCGTCCAATCCGGTTTCTACATCGACGCGAAAGGAACCGTACTCACCAATGCGGTCCCCACCCAAAAAGGTCCCCGCCTTCGCATCGAAAAAGACGGCCTGCAATTGCTGGCGGTTCCCCTCGCGTCCGATCCGCGCTCCAACATCGCGCTGATCCAAGTCGCCAAACCGCCCCCTGGCATACGGTACATCGACCTCTCCCAGCCCGCGAGCGCCCCTCGCATCGGTTCGCTCGCCTATGCCATAACCAGCCCCCTCGACCTCGCTCCCACCCCCAAGCTTGGGATCGTCACCGGTCAGGAAAGCAGCTTCGGCGAAATCGAATTTCCCTGCACCTACACGCGCATCGGAATATCATCCGGCCCCGCGGAAGGCGGTTCCCCTGTATTCGGCAGCGACGGAGCTCTAATCGGCCTTAGCGTCGCATCTCTCCCCGACGTCGCTTCTAGCTACGTTGTACCCACGCGCTCGCTACAGCACATCGTGGCCCAGCTCCGCAAAAACGGAACAGTCTTCCACCCCAAGCTGCCAGTCCAAATCAGCGAACGCGTCAACCCCAACACCCTCCAGAGAAGCCTCGAAGTGTCGGCATTGGATGCCAGCTCCGCCGCCGCCAAGCCAAGCGGATTGCAAGCGGGCGACCTGATCCTCAGCCTCCAAGGCAAAGCGATCTCCGGGATCAACGAGTGGCGAGACGCCCTGTTCTTCAGTCCCGCAGGACAGTTCCTCAGCCTCACCATCCAACGCGGCGAGGAGCAAAAGGAAATCGCGCTATTGCTCGAAAGCCAATAGTTCACAGGCTGCTCCCCATGGCAGTCTACCATTCCGAAATCAACGTCCGCACCCAAGGTCAAGGGACCTTCGAAATCACCGACCAAGCCCGCAACGCCCTCCGCGAAAGCGGCATCAAAAACGGCGTCGCCACCGTATTTTGCCGGCACACCAGCTGCAGTCTCGTGCTCATGGAAAACGCCGACCCCAGCGCCCGCCACGACCTAGAAGGCTTCCTGAACCGACTCGTGCCCGAAAACGATCGCCACTTCACCCATACCTACGAAGGCCCCGACGACATGCCCAGCCATATCAAGATGGCCCTGACACGGAGCTCGGAAACGATTCCCATCTCCGACGGTCGACTGCTGCTTGGAACCTGGCAAGGCCTCTTCCTTTGGGAGCATCGGACCGCTCCCCACACCCGCTCCGTCGTGGTGACGATCATGGGCGAATAGCCTCGTTCCAAAACACAGAAAACGCTCCCCGAAAACATCGAGGAGCGTTCAACTAAAGTAAAACTGCGTATTTTAATTCCGGATACTAGCGATTCTTTAGCGAAACCGCGTCGACTCCGGAAGCTTCCATCATCTCTTGGGAGAATACATCTTCGAAATCCGCTTCCTCGCTCGGGAGGATCTTGGCCGTAATGAAGATTAGCAAGTTGCGCTTGGTTTCCGTCTTCGACTCGTGCTTGAAGAGGCGTCCAAGACCGGGGACCTTGCCGAGTACCGGCACATGGCTGTCGTCGGAATTGTTCGAGCTCTCCATCAATCCACCGATACCCATGGTGAAACCATCCTTCAGAGCGATTTGAGTCTCTGTCTTGCGAGTTGAAATCAAAGGGATCGACGCTCCGCCGGAACCACCGAAGTTAACCACGCCCGTACGGCTGCTTACTTCCGGCACGACCTTCAGGTTGATCAGGCCCGCATTGTTTACCGAAGGCGTAACCTTCAGGTTCACCCCGATCTGCTTGTATTCAAAGTTGCTGACCTCGAAACCACCCGTTTCTTCGTTGTACTGGTAGTTAGGAATTGGAAACTCTTCACCTACGTTGATCGTGGCTTCCTGATTGTTTAGCGTCACAACCGTTGGGTTCGATACCAATCTGCTGCCGCCTTGCTCCTTGAGAGCGCTGAGTACAAAACCGAACTGGTCTGCCGTAAAGATAGCGGAAGCGGAACGACTCACCCCCTTCGTATCCACGAGGGAGTAAAGGTTATTTACAGCATGCGTTATGAGGGTGCTTTCGCCGACGGAAGTAGAATCGACCAAGGTTTGCCCAGTCAGGTTATTGACCAAGGTACCACGATTCACCCCGATGCCGCTCATTTCAGCATTTCCGTTCGTGAAAGCAACATCTCCCAGATTTCGTTGGTTTGACTGCTCGCTTTCACCCCCTTCGCTACGTGCACGGTCAAAGGACTCACCCCACTGCTTGTTGATATTGCCAACGCCTACGCCATAGTTGCGCAGCGTCGACCAGTTCACGCCGATATTCTTAACATCCGTGTCGGTAACTTCAATAAAGCGCGTTTCGATAAACACCTGCTGGGTTGGCTTGTCGAGGCGCTCCACTACGGAACGGATATTATCCATTTTCGAAGCGCGCTCGGAAACGATCAAGGCGTTGCTCCGTTGGTCAACCTGGACGGCACCGCCCTTGCTCGCATCCACCAGGTTGCGCAGCGTCGCGGCAATAGAATCAGCATCCGCATAGTTAACCATGAAAATTTCAGTTACGGGTGGCTCGATATTCAGAGTATCGCGGCTCACGACTTTGATGATGGAGCCTTCTTCGATAAAGGTATAACCCACTGGCTCGAGAACCACAGAGTAGATCTGGCGCCAGGTCACGTCGCGAAGCTTGATCGAGGTCGTTCCTACCAAGGTATCCGGCACGACTAGATTCAAAGTATAGAGATCGGCAACATTGCGCAGCACCGTTCGAATTTCTTCGTTCGGGTAATCTACAGATATCAAGTCCGAAGCGTCGAGAGCCATGTCGTTTCCGATCGGCGAAGCGAAAGAGTCGTCGATAGCAGAAACTCCGTTTTCGTCCTCAGCAACCTCGGCTTGGCTCGCTGCGGGATCTTCAAACAAACGGTCGAGGTCAGTGATGCTCGGGCCGGAAGCTTCCTGCTCCTGAGATGCAGTCGCCGCTTCTCGCAGTCCATCGCGAACCGTTCCTGCTGGAGGAGCCTCCTGTCCATAAAGGACAGGAATACCAGCCACGATCGAAGCGGCTGCTATTGATAGTATAATATTGGATTTCATATAACGCATTTACTTAAGTTTTAGTTGCAGTTCCGAATCACCACGACGGATCTTATATGTAGAGCCAGTGATTTCAGTTATAGTAACGCTGTATTCCGCGCCGTTAAACGTGATCCCCAGTTCGGAACCAACCTTCAGTTTTTTCTCTTTAAAAATCAGATAGAACTCACCACCGAACATAAAAATACCGGTTGGATTAACATACTTCGAAAGCTTCGCGAGAAGCTCTTCTTCGGTCAGAACAACTTCGACTTCCTCCTCTACGACGACTGTTTCGCCGCGATCTGGAACAAATGGAGCAGGCGCCTCAGCAATTAGCTCGTCCCCTAGAGGTCGTACCTCATTCGCAAGCACCGCGCGTATGCCCTCCAAGCTCTCAGCCCGAGCCTCCGCAGACATGATTGCTGCCTGCGACACTCCTGAAAGAGAGACGGCAAAGAGAAGAACTCCACCTTTCACTATTGATACTCGCTTCATTTATTCTTCCTCCCAAGTACGCTTACGGAAAGTCTCATTTCTACTTCAGGCTCGCCTACCGTATTCTTCGCTCCCGTGATCGAAACGCTTTCTACAACGGCGAACGCAGAACCTCCTTCGATCGCCCTGACAAAGGACAAAACCTCCAGATAGGTTCCCGTGACGCTCATATCGTATATAATTTCCTGATACGGAGACATCTCTGCCTTCTTTCTGGCCTTCTTGTCCCTCTTCGCGTCCGGCAAGGGCTTTATCACCTGCTGGATGTTCGACATCTCGACGCCAGTAGCGGACTCGACCTGGTAGAAGTATCGCTGATTGGTGGCGAGGTCCTCCGGCGCGAACAGCCGAGCATTCACCTCGGCGTCCATGCGCTTGATCTCTTCGAGGTCCGCTTCGATATCGGAAGCGAACTTGAGGTTCTTGAGAATGCGCGAATGCCGCACGCTCAAGTCATCCGCGTCAGCCGCAAGTCGAGTAATTTGATCGTTGCGTACGAAATAGACGCCTAAGCAAACCACTACGACCGCCGAACAGATCGCGATCACGTAGTTCTTCCTTAAATAAGACAATATAGACAAAAAGCTCATTTTCCTTCCTCCTTCGCGATCACCTCTATCCGAAACGCGATGCCATTCCCTGCCGTGCTGCGCTCGAGGGACGTGAGCTTATATTCGTTAAGCAAACCTTGGAAGGAGTCTGCCTTCTCGATCGCCTTCAAGTAGTCGTTCACCAATCGAGAGGCCTCCTCGGCGGCGACGAGCACGCTCCCCTGGATGTTGGCTCTTCCCTCGTAGTATTCCACCCGGTCGAGATGCATCCCATCCAACAGGTTCGACGAGAGACTCAACAACGCGTCGCTGGCAACCAGCTTTCCGTCCTTGAACTCCACGACCTCAGCGAGCGTCCGGCTAATCTTCATGAACTCGGCGTTCAGCTTCACCTTCTCGTCGTGGCGACCTTGGTAAGTGGAGATCTCGGCCTGGAGGCTTTGGATCTCCTCCTCGATATTCGAGGCCCTGTACTCCTGAAACAGAATATAGACCGTGAGCACGGAAGCGATGGCGATCGCGAGGGCGGGCACGAAAAACTGGGTGCGAACCGCCCGCATATCGGGCAGCGAATCGTAATCCCGAAAATTGGGACGCCAATCGTAGCTGCGAGCGGAGGAAGCTTTCTTCGATAGCTTGATCACGATTTCCCCTTTCCAAACTCGAGCACCAAGGAAAACAGGCTCAACCAAGTGTTATCGATCTTGGCGCCTACTTCCTCCGAAGAGAAGGTGACGCCCTTTCCTTCCAGCCAAGCGCTCAAATCGAGCGGAAGCGGAGACAAATTCAGAAGGTCGCAGATACTGCCTTCCAGCCACGGCAGGAAGCGACCATCCTTCAAGCAGTACAACTCGGAAACCGAGCTGCCCGTTTGGACTTCGAAAAAGCCAATGGAGCTCTGCAGTTCGCGCAGCAGCTTCCGCAAAAGCTTCGGCGCGATCGGTCCAAGATCGAAGTCGCGGGACTGCAGGATCTTCTCCGCAGCCGCCTCATCCTTCAAATTCATTTCTTCCTTGAGGGCTTGGGCGATATGAATCGCTCCGCAATCGATGCGTCGCGCCATCTCAACTCCCTTCGGCCCCACAATGACCGCGTTGGTAAACTTCTGGTCGATCTCCAAGAAGAGCACCGGCGAGCGACCGGCATCGCCCCCGATCGCGTCCCGCAGGGCGCCAATCGTCCCCAAGGTCCCGAGCTCCAAGCGCCGCGGGTAGATACCCTTTTCCACGAGCTCGCGCTGCACGCCCGACACCTCCTCCTTGGAAGCGCCGCAAACGAGGATCTCCTTCTTGTTGAAGGCCGCTAAATCGATCTCGCTGCCATCCGCCGCCGACAAGCAGTATGCCGCAAACTTTTCGGGATCCACGCCGCCCGCCTTGCGCAGGAAATCCATCACGAAATCGACTTCCTTTCCGCGCTGGGCGTCGAGCAAGACCTGGCGAACCAAGCGGCCCTCCGGATACACGACGCTGTGGGCGTGCATGCAGGCGTTGGACTTGGCCTTGGCAAAGGCTCGAATCGTGGAAGCTGGGGAATCATCCTTCGAGAGGTCGATCTCTACGACCTCTTCGACGACCGTGGGGGCCGTCTCCGAACTGATGCGGGCAGCCCGGATCGCAGAAGGACGGTACTCTACGATAAAATTGTTCTTTTTAGCTGAGATCATTGTCGTTTCGCATCCCCTAGGCGCTGTCCGCTTCGAGGTGCATATGACGCTATCGGTCGAGCCCAGCTATCATTGAGGCGAATAGAGTGATCTAATTTGGAACCGCCGACATCCACCATCGCCCCATGCGCACTTTCCACCCTAAGAGAAACTTGATCCATAAGCGCTCCACCCCACGGGAAACGCAGCCCGGCGCTCACTCGCTCCAGCGATCGCCTACCTAAGATCGCCCGCTCGGCTCAGGTCAGATTTTCTGTTCCGAAAGCTTCCCCGATGCCGTCTTTGCAAGAAACCACGTAGGGGCGACAGCCTTGCCGGGGCACGCAAAAAAGCCCGAACTCTGGGAGTTCGGGCTCGAAAGGCGATTCAGTCGGGCGCCAGCCGGATTGGGGACAAGTCGACGGTTTTCAGCTATGGAGCTTTTCGCGGGCCGCTGGGCAAGCGAAGTGGCGCCCCGAGTCGAAAACTCAGTCTACCAAGCCTTCTTCTTGTGGCGGTTTGACTTCAAGCGCTTACGACGCTTGTGCTTTGACATCTTAAGTCTGCGTTTCTTTTTGAGATTACCCATTGTTTTTGTCCCTTGAAATTTTGGAAAAGCCCGAGAACGTGGGCCTTAGCCGGAATCCTGTA
Organism: Pelagicoccus sp. SDUM812005; assembly: GCF_031127875.1. GTDB lineage: Bacteria > Verrucomicrobiota > Verrucomicrobiia > Opitutales > Opitutaceae > Pelagicoccus. The sequence continues at coordinate 88,518 of NZ_JARXIA010000024.1, forward strand.
AAGCAGAAATTGCAGAAAAGAGGACTGCAACTCCCTTCGGTGGCCTTCGCCTAACTTCGGCCTCCCCGGTATTCGTCCAAGCGCTTGAGCAAGGTCTCGAATCGGCTCGGCAAGGGCGCCAGCACCGGCTCGAGCTCCACTTCCGGGATCTTGAACTCGACCTCGACCAGATGCACGCAGAGGCTGTCGTAGAGAGGCTTCTCGCGCCCCTTGCCGCGCATGTAGTCGCGCTTGATGCGGGAAAGGTAGATCTCGTCTCCCTCGTTGTAGAAGTCCTCCCCTACGATGTTCAAGCCGCGCTCGGCCGCATGCACTCGCACTTGATGGGGGCGCAGGTAGTTGGTCTCCGCCTCCCAAAGCTGGTATTGGCCGAAGCTCCGCAGGTAGCGGAAGTGCGTCTCGCACTTCTTCCCGGTCTTGTGGGAAACCACCATGCACTTGGAGGTGAAATGCCGCGCCAGCGGCAAGTCACAGACGAATTCGCGATCCTCCGTCTCCGCCTTCACCAGCAAGTGGAACCGAAAGACGAGCTGGGAAGAGCCGACTGCGTTCTTGAGCAGCTCCTCGGTCGCTTCGTTCTTGGCGTAGACGAGGGCTCCGCTCAGCTCCGGATCCAGGTTGTAGGTCCGAAACAAGCCCTCCACCCCTAGCTTCTTGAGCTGCGGCTTCTCGTTGAGCAGCTCGCGGCGGATCGCCATGGAAAGGTCCGGCTTGCCCAAGCTCCACTCGTGCTGGAAGCAAGCCAGCCCCGCTGGCTTGTTCACGGCGAAGTAGCGATCGTTGTTGGCGATCAGAGGAAACTTTTCCGGCCGGCTGCCCAGGTAGCCTGGCGGGAAGGAGATGAATTCTTTCTTGCTGCTCATTTTTCGGCTGGGGTCGGAAAAGAAAGAACCCCCATCGTCTTAAACGCATGGGGGTTCATGATGGGAGGAGGAAAAAATGGATTAACCGGCGATGTACTTGGCAACGGAAGCCTTCGCGCGGCTTGCCTTGTTGTTGTGTACGAGGTTGGTTTTCGCAGCCTTGTCCATTGCGGAAACGTAATCGATCGCGGCGGCCTTGAGCGCTTCTTTGTCAGAACCGTCGGCAGCGAGTGCTGCTACCTTCTTGGCCAGCGTCTTGATACGAGTCTTGCGAGAACGATTGTGCAGTGTGCGAGCGATCGTCTTGCGGTTGTTCTTAATTGCTGACTTGGTATTTGCCATAAGGGGAGCGGATATTCCCGCCGGAAGCGCCTTTGTCAAGGCTTTAGCCGAACGGGATTGAAGAATAATTTCGCCCGCGTCTAGAAGCTCGCGTTCAAAGCCACCGGATCGCCAAACGGCAAGCGCTCGCCCACCGCCTTGAGCTCGCGCCAAAAGTCGATGTTCAGGCCGCCCCCGCCCGCCAGGTCCGCCAAGGCTTCGTCGTAGTGGAACTCGTAGCCGCCGCTCAAAGTGATCTCGTAGCCCACGATCGCTCCCGACACCGAACCGCCGCTGCCGCCCCCATGCAGATGCACGTTTGAATTCGGCGCGTAGATCACCGCGTAAACCAAGCCGTTGCCTCCCACGTCCACGCTGGTACCACCCTCGTAAGGAGTCGTATTGTAGATCATGAACTTCTCGGCCTTCATGGTCTCGTTTTGCATCCCGTAAGCCGAGCCGTTGCCGGAAATGCTCAAGGACTCCGCCGAGTACAGCGTCAAAGATCCGTTCGGCGTTATTCGAATCGTCCCCTTCCCCGAAATGCTGACGTTGCGGCGGACGTACAGCTCGACAGGACCGTCGATCACGAGGTTATCCCCGTTGCCAGAGAGATTGATCCGCTCGGCTTGGTACCGGGCGGGCGAAGTATCCAATGGGTTGCCCAAGGTAAGCGCGTCGTTAATATCCGAGGAACCGCCATTGATGGTGCTCACATCGGTCCAACTTCCGTAGGAAGGAGTGACCACCGGGGGCAGCTCGGCATAGAAGTCCTCCGTCACTCGAGTGAGGTCCTTCGATCCGCCCGCATCACCCCACTCGCCGAGCGTTCCGTTGCGGTGGAAAGACGCATTCACGTCGAAGGTGCCGCCTACCGAAATATAGCCGTAGATATCCGCGTTGTTGAGCAGGATATCCGTATTCAGAAGAGCGAGCGACGCCACGTTGCCGTTCGAGGCCCGAGTCGAGGAAGAGTAGTTGCCCACCCGCGAATCCCAGCTGTCGACCGTTACCCCGTTGCCGTTCATGATCACGTTGCGACGGGCCAGCAAGCCGTTGGCGAAAAGGCTGCTCGAAGACAGGTCCACTTTGATCTGGCGAGAGAGCGTCCGTCCGTCCGCCCCGGTAAGCGAACCTTCCGCAGCGATGGTGGGCGACGTCGTGCTCTTGCTCACGAAGATCTTGATTTCCCCGGTCGTGCCGTTGCCTACCCAAGGGGCCGTCATCGACTTGTAGTAACCATTCGAATACGCGGTCCAGCCAGACCAGCTTCCGTCGTTAAATCCGCGCACTCCTTCCTCCAGGCCGGATTCCGCCAAGTTCAGCGCGTTCTGCATGTTCAGATATCGCGTCGACATCTTGTATTCAGTAAACGACGACTGCATCGCCGCCGCCATCCACAGCCCGATCACCACCGCTACGAAGATCGCAGCCACCATGGCCGAACCCGTTTTATTCCTTAAGCTCTTACCCTTCATAACAAACCCTCTTGTTGACGTTAACTACTCACCGATCGGTTTCTCATCATGAACCGAGCAGAAATGATCTCGTTGGTGTTCTTGATGCTGAGAACGCTTCTCTGCATCTCCGCTTGAAGCTGAATTTCCTTCACCTCCAGTGGATTGATCGAGCCATCGCTATCCTTGACCCCATACAAATTGTAATAGACGAGTTCCAAGGACTTCACGTCCTTCAGGATCACGTCCGTTGCCCCGCCCGCGGTGCGAGAAAAAGTCCCCGCCCCCGCATCGTAAGCGTAAACGACCGTGCTAACGCCACCCGTGGAATCATAGACTTCCAAAGATACGGAAGTGGCCGTAGCTGCATTGACGTCGACCGTCATGCGAGCGTCCGAACCAAAGTCCTCCAAGGTGAAGCGGCTCGCCATGTTCATCTCCTGGTAGTTGCCCAGCCCCTTGGTCGACTTGGCGAGAAAGAGCAGGCTGCCAGTGGAGGCAGCGAGCACGAAGCCGCAAAGGGTCATGGTTATCAGCACCTCGGTCAGGGTGAACGCCTTCTTGCGACGCCCCCATCGACCGCCGCGCCTAGAATGAGCGATAGTAGTAGTCATGCAGTCCGTTCTCCGTGAACCAGGATACCGTTTGTTTAATTCTGAAATTTCCGCGGGCGTCCCACCAGTACACCCAAATCGTCGCCTGCTTCTGGTCCGAGTAGCGGTCTTGGATGTAGCGAAAAGCCCGGTAGCGAGCGCCAAAGGCTTCGTTGAACTCCTCCGTGAGGTCGATGGAGACGACTCCGCCGTCCGCTGCCTGCTGCGCCTCCAGCTGGCTCCAGCTCATGGTGCGCAAGTCCTCCATCTCGCTCTGCAAGATCTGGGCGACACGTGCGTAGTCCCGCGACGTTTCGACCGTCTGCAGAGCTTGGGCTACGGTCGAAAACGCCGCAGCCAGCACGATGCCCAGCACGAAGATGGCGACCATCATCTCCACCAAGGTAAAGCCGCTCTTGGCCCGGCCAAAACGGCGGGCTCGCTTCAAGCGTTGGGTGGATAAGGCTGCGGTACGAGATAACATTGCCCCTCGTACATCGGGAAAGCGCGGGACCGAATGGAGCAAACTAGAGTTCACACGTATAAAATTTCCAATTCCCCCGAAAATCCACTCAAGGTCGGGGCGAAATTCCGACGATCCCCCACAGGCAAAGACGCCAGAGAACGCCTAGTCGCCTTAGCCTAAGCAATCAATCCATGCCCTGCGCCAGCGCTCAACGGCCTTCAGGAAATAACTAGTTTCGGAGCCTGTAAGCCGGATCCTGTACCCTAGCCGAAACTAGGGTCGCGTTCATTTATCTGCATCCCGCCGAAGCGGGAGCCCCTTCTTGCGAAGTGGCGCGGTTCACCCGGGACCCTTAGTGGACGAGCAGCCCAGGTCCCCTATTTAACCTTGCGCCGGAATGGGTTTACCCTGCCGGTCCGATTGCTCGAACCGCGGTGGGCTCTTACCCCACCTTTTCACCCTTACCCCGACCGAAGCCGAGGCGGTATATTCTCTGTGGCACTGGCCGTCGAACCGCCTTGAAGCGGCCCTCCCCCGTTTTCACGAGGAATCCTGCTCTACGGCGTCCGGACTTTCCTCCCCGGAGATTCTCAAAAAGAACAACGGAGCGAACGCGCGGCTCCGAAACTAGTCCGCGTAATAGAGGACCCGACCGCAGTTGTCGCAAGTCGTAATTTCCTTGGCAGCCTTTACCTCCGACAAAATCGCGTTGGAAACCTTCATGTGGCAGCCCTTGCAGGACGTTCCCACCAGCTCCACGATCACCGGAAACTTCAAGCCGCGAGCCACCTGCGTATACTTCGAACGGCTCGGATTATCGAGCTCCGCGTCAGCCTTCGCCTTCGCCTCGCGGGCGGCCTCCAGCTCGCCACGGACCTCCCCCTCGCGCTCGTTCAAGCGAGCGATCGCCTTCTCCTCGAGCGCTATCTCGTCCCGCGACTTGGCCTCCGCCTCGGCGAAGCGCTTCCGCTCCTCGTCGAGTTCGTAAAGCACCTCCAGCTCGTCCGACTCCAAGTCGGAGATCTTCTTGCCCGCGTTCTCGATCTCGTGGATCAGGGCCTGGTACTCCTCGTTCTTCTTAACCTGCAGCTGCTGGTTCTTGTACTTGACGATCTGGGCCTCGATGGAAGCCATCTCCGTTTCGATCGTCTTGCCCTTCGTCTCCAACTCCTTGATACGCCGCCGAGCCGCCTCGACATCCGCCTTGATCTGGGCGATCCTCGCCTCCGCAGCCCGCCGGTCTTGCGGAATCGTCTGCAACGCGTCCTCGACTTGCTGCAATTTCATGTCGCGATCCTGCAGGATCAGCATCTTGGTCAGGGCATCGGATACCATAAGGGAAATCCATTGAGCTGCGGTCCACGCCAAGCGTCAAACCCAGATTCCCCGCAACTCCTATTTCGCGCTCCTCCCGAAAGCCTTATATATAATACATCTCATCCGGCGAGCTCGGCATCAGGTCCTTGACCGTCAACTCGGACGCCTTCGCCTCGAAACAATCCTGCAACGACTTCCACGCCCGAGCCACCGACTCACCCGAAGCGCCCGCGGCATTCGCCACCGAGCCAAACACGTCGCCCTGCACCAGGGAAATCACTTCCCGCAAGCTGATCTCCTCCGGCGGCCGAGCCAGCAAGTAGCCGCCCTGCTTCCCGCGACGGCTCTCGATCAAGCCCCCATTGCGAAGCTCCCCCAAGATCTGCACCAGGTAGTTCGCGGGAATCGCCTCCACCTCGGCCAGCTCCTCGATGCGCGAGAGATCCCCCGAAGGAAGACGGACTGCCATTCGGGCAAGGGCGCGGCACGCGTAGTCGAGCTTTACAGATAACTTCATAGGCAAAAATCGCAGACATTCGACATCCGATTACACCAGAAAGTCAATACACCACCCTACGACGGTTTTAGAACGGGCCTTGTAAGCACCCTAGAACGCCTCATTCGCACGAAATCCGACAAAGGCCTTGCACGCGCACGCGCGGGCGTTTTCATTTGCTGTTTTCACAGACGAAGCGTGCCCCTTTGGCACGCGCTACAAACAGCCTTACAGAAAACCCTGTACCACCTTTATGGATTCCCAAAACGAATCTGAGAACCAGCCCGTCAACTACGACGGCGATTCAGACTACAACGCTTCCAACATCCAGAAGCTCGAAGGCCTCGAGGGCGTGCGCAAGCGGCCCGACATGTACATCGGCGATACCAACGAGCGCGGCCTCCACCACTGCGTGTTCGAGGTGGTGGACAACTCCATAGACGAAGCCCTCGCCGGCTACTGTAAAAACATCAAGGTCTCCATCCACCTCGACGGCTCCTGCTCCATCGAGGACGACGGACGCGGAATCCCCGTCGACATCCACCCCACCTACAACATCCCCGCCCTCGAGCTGGTGCTCACCAACCTCCACGCCGGCGGCAAGTTCGGCAAGGGCGCCTACCAGGTCTCCGGAGGCCTGCACGGGGTCGGAGCCAAGTGCGTAAACGCGGTTTCCGAGTGGTTCGAGGCCGAGGTCCGCCGCGAAGGCAAGATCCACCAAATGCAGTTCAGCCAAGGCAAGACCACCAAGGAGCTGACCATCATCGGAGAAACCCAAAAGACCGGCACCAAGATCTCCTTCAAGCCAGACCCCGAGATCTTCGAAACCACCCTCACCTTCCAGTACGAGATCCTCGGCAAGCGCCTGCGCGAGCTGGCCTTCCTCAATCCCGGCATCTCCATCACCCTCATCGACGAGCGTTCCAACAAGGAAGAAAACTTCCTCTTCAAGGACGGCATCGCCGAATACATCCGCTTCCTCAACCGCTCCAAAACCGTCCTGCACGAAGACCCCATCTCCTTCGGCGACGCCGTTAAGGAAAAGGAAGACGCCCCCGCCATCCAGGTCGACGTCGCCCTCCAGTACAACGACTCCTACAACGACCAGATTTTCGCCTACGCGAACTCCATCTTCAACATCGAGGGCGGCACCCACCTCACCGGCTTCCGCACCGCCCTCACCCGCGTAGTCAACCAATTCGCCCGCGCCAACAACCTCCTCAAGGACAAGGACCCCGCCATCACCGGCGACGACGCCCGCGAAGGCCTGGTAGCCGTCATCTCCGTCAAGGTCCCCGAGCCGCGCTTCGAAGGCCAAACCAAGACCAAGCTCTCCAACGGCGAAGTCGACGGCATCGTGCAGAAGATCGTCGGCGAGCGCCTCAAGTACCACTTCGAAACCGACCCCAAGCTGGCCAAGCGCCTCATCGACAAGTGCCTCAACGCCGCCCGCGCCCGCGAGGCCGCCCGCAAGGCCCGCGAAACGGTGCGCAAGTCCGCCCTCTCCGGAGGCGGCCTCCCGGGCAAGCTCGCCGACTGCTCCTCCCGCAAGCCGGAAGAATCCGAGCTCTACATCGTGGAGGGCGATTCCGCGGGCGGTTCCGCCAAGCAAGGCCGCGACCGCCGCACCCAGGCGATCCTTCCCCTGCGCGGTAAGCTCATCAACTCCGAGAAAGCCCGTATCGACAAGGTCCTCTCCAACAACGAAATCCGTACCATGATCACCGCTATCGGTACCGGAATCGGCGATTCGGAAGACGGCGGCGGCTTCAACATCGAAAAAGCCCGCTACCACAAGATCATCATCATGACCGACGCGGACGTCGACGGCTCCCACATCTCGACCCTCTTGCTCACCTTCCTCTACCGCCACATGAAGGGGCTGATCGAGCGCGGCTACGTCTACATGGCCCAGCCTCCGCTCTACAAGATCAAGCGCAAGCGCCGCGAGCAGTACGTCGACAACGACGAACAGCTCAACCGCATCCTCCTCGAGCTCGGCGGCGACGAAGCAGTGCTCACCCGCGTCGACGACGGCCATAAGTTCGAAGGCGAGCAGCTTGACAAGATCGTCGAAATCTTCGCCCAACTCGAACGTATCGGCGGATCGGTTACACGCCACGGCGGATCGCTCGGCGAATACCTCGAACAGTATTCGAAGCAAGACCACAGCCTTCCTCGCTACCTCGCCCGCGTTCGCGAAGGCAACAACGAGACCTACCACTTCCTCCGCGAAGAGTCCGACCGCGCCGCCTTCGTGCAAAACCAAGGCATGGGCGCCGAAAGCCTCAACGAAGAAAACGCCACCGCGACCATCTACGACGAAGCCGCCGGCATCTCCAAACGCATCTCCATCTTCGAGATCTTCGAGTCCAACGAAATGTCCAAGCTCCTCCACGAGATCGAGCAGATCGGACTCAACCTCTCCCAGTTCCTCACCTCCGAGGAACCCGTCTACACCTTCACGGAAAACGTCGGATCCAAGAGCGAGAACACCATCGAGATCTTCTCGAACATGTCTATCCTCGACGAAATCCGCAAATCCGGCCGCAAGGGACTCAGCATTCAGCGATACAAGGGTCTCGGTGAAATGAACCCCAAGCAGCTCTACGAAACAACCATGGACGTATCCAAACGTAGACTACTCAAGGTCAACATCAACGACGCCGCCAAGGCCGACGAGCTCTTCACCATCCTCATGGGAGAAGAAGTCGCCCCACGCCGCCTCTTCATCGAGGACAACGCCCTCAACGTCTCCTACCTCGACGTCTAGGAGCGACCTTGGTCGCGATAAAAGTAACCCGTATCCATTTTATAATCACTCTCCATGGAAAACATTTCCAACGAAAGAATCTCTCAAACGAGCATCACTGACATCATGCAGACCGCCTACATCGATTACTCGATGTCGGTCATCGTCAGCCGCGCCCTCCCCGACGCCCGCGACGGCCTCAAGCCGGTGCAGCGACGCATCCTCTACGCCATGCTGCGGGAAGGACTCCTCCACAACCGCGCCTTCGACAAGTGCGCCGGCGTTGTCGGGGAAGTACTCAAGAACTACCACCCGCACGGCGACGGATCCGTTTACGACACCCTCGTTCGCATGGCTCAAAACTGGGTGATGCGCTACCCGCTCATCGACCCGCAAGGCAACTTCGGTTCCGTCGACGGCGACTCCCCCGCCGCCTACCGCTACACCGAAGCTCGCCTCACCGCCATCGCCGAAGACCTCCTGCGCAACATCGACGAAGACACCGTCGACTTCGTGCCCAACTACAAGGAATCCACCACCGAACCCTCCGTATTGCCGGCAGGACTACCGAACTTGCTCATGAACGGTTCGACCGGTATCGCCGTGGGCATGGCGACCAACATCCCGCCGCACAACCTCGACGAGCTCATCGACGGCATCTGCGCCCAGATCGACAACCCCAACATCACCATCGCCGAACTCGGCGAGCTCATCCAAGGCCCCGACTTCCCCACCGGCGGTCGCATTATCGGACGCAAGGGTATCGACGAATACATGCACACCGGCCGCGGCATCGTGCGTATGCGCGGAGCGGTTACATCCGAGCCGATGGACAGTGGTGATCGCGAGCGCATCATCATCTCGACCATCCCCTACAACGTCAACCGAGCCTCCCTCGTCACCAAGATCGCCGAGCTCGTATCCACCAAGGAAATCGAAGGCATTTCCGACCTGCGCGACGAGTCCGACGAAAACACCCGCATCGTCGTCGAGCTCAAGCGCGGCGAGTTCCCCGAGGTCATCATCTCGAAGCTCTACAAGAAGACCGCCCTCGAGTCCTCCTTCGGCGTCAACATGCTGGCCCTCGACAACAAGCGGCCCAAGCAGATGAACATCAAGGAGATGATCAACTGCTACATCGATCATCGCCGCGAAGTCATCTACCGACGCACCGCCTTCCGCCTGCAAAAGGCCGAAGACCGCGCCCACATCCTCGAAGGCTACAAGATCGCCCTGGATAACCTGGACGACTTCATCAAGATCATCCGCTCCTCCGCCAACCGCGACGAAGCGAAGGTCCGCCTCCAAGAAAAGTACCCGCTCTCCGATCGCCAAGTTGCCGCCATCCTCGACCTCCGCCTCTACCAGCTCACCGGCATGGAGCGCGGCAAGATCGAAGAAGAGTACGCCGAGCTCCTCAAGCTCATCGAAGAGCTACGCTCCATCCTCGAAAACGAGTACAAGCTGCTCTCCATCATCAAGGAAGAGCTGCTCGAGCTGAAGGAGAAGTACACCAGCCCTCGCAAGTGCGAAATCGTTCCCTACGAAGGCGACATCTCCAAGGCGGACATGACGCCCAAGGAAGGCTGCTTCATCACCATCTCCCACAAGGGCTTCATCAAGCGCGTCTCCGACTCCGAGTTCCGCACCCAGAAGCGCGGCGGCAAGGGTGTGCAAGGCGGCAACACCTACGAGGACGACTTCGTCGAGCACATCTTCACCGCCAACACCCACGACACCATCATGTTCTTCATGAACAACGGTCGCGTCTACGTGGAGAAGGTCTACGAACTCCCCGAAGGCTCCCGCACTTCCAAGGGCCGCAGCATCAACAACGTGCTCCAGCTCCAAAAGGACGAGCAAATCGCCGCCATGATCTGCGTGAAGGAGATCTCCGAAGACTTCAACTTGGTCATGTGCACCAAGAACGGCACCGTTAAGAAGACCAACCTGGCCGCCTACAAAAACTTCCGCAAGGGAGGCATCATCGGCATCAACATCGACGAGGGCGACTCCCTCATCACCGTCAAGTTGACCAACCGCGACAGCGAGCTCGTCATCGTCACCCACCTCGGCAAGTCCATCCGCTTCCACGAGTCCGACCTGCGCGAGCAAGGCCGAGCCACTCGCGGCGTCCGCGGCATCAAGCTGGCCGGCAAGGACTACGCCCAAGCCATGGAAGTGGTCGACAACGAGTCCGCTCTGCTCATCTGCGGCATCAACGGCCAAGGCAAGCGCACCGTCTTCGACGAGTTCCCGCTGCAGAAGCGCGGCGGCAGCGGGGTCATCGCCGCCAAGACCTCCGGCGTGGCCGGCGCCCTGGCAGTGCGCGAGAACGACGAGATCATGATGTTGACCAAAAACGGGCAAGCCGTCCGCACCAAGGTCGCCGACATCAACCTCATCGGCCGCATCACCAAGGGCGTCCGCTGCATCAACCTCAACGAAGGCGACAAGCTCCTTGGCATCGCTCGCATCGTGGAGGACGACGAGGAAAAGGACGAGGATACCGACGAAACCACAACCGCACCGGAGGAGACACCTAGCGAAACAAGCAGCGAAGGCTCGAACGAGGAGGAATAGCCCTCCCCCGCCAAGCACTCATCTGTAAGTTAAAGAGATGCAGACAAAGCCCTTAGATGATCCGTCGTTAATGCTTGATCATCTAGTGCTTTGTACCTAAATTCCGCGTCCCAGAGACACGTTGTGCCACGAAATCCCTTTAAGTTCTGCATGAAATTGAGCAGTTATTTTCATAGCTTCGCTATATTTCAGATTTTTTTAACCCCCGCCATGGTTGGCAATTAATTTGCTGGATGGCGAATGTACGGAACGGTCAAGGGTTCGTTCGAATAGTCACTCTCCTCGCGAGTAGCTTTGCTGCGAGCGTCACTACCTAAAAAAACTCAGATCAATGAACAAACTACTAAGTCTAACCGCAGCCGGCGCGCTGCTCTCTAGCTCTGCCCTACACGGCCAGATCGAAATCAACGACAACCTGTCCGTAACAGGTTTTCTCGACATGTCGCTCTTCCACGCTGACAACAACGACGGCGATTCCACCTCGTTCGACTTGGACCAGATGGAGCTCGATTTCCTCCTCTCCTTCGACGAAATCACCGCCCAAGTCGACCTCGACTACCAGCGCGGCGACGCCAACGAGATCGACCTCGAGCAAGCGTTCCTCACCTACGACCTCGGCGAAGGCACATCTATCACTGCCGGTAAGTTCCTCAGCTACATGGGCTGGGAAACCGCAGAGCCAACCGGTCTCTACCAGTACTCCTACGCCTACGGCACTACCATCCCAGGCTACCACAACGGCGTAAGCATCGACTTCAGCGAAGAGTGGGGCTCCCTCGGACT
>NZ_JARXIA010000025.1 GCF_031127875.1 Pelagicoccus sp. SDUM812005
GATTATTCATGAGATTCGTAGCGAGCGTTCGCGAGCCCAGTACGGAAGTGGGTTTGACGCTGGTTCGCGGGCGAGGCTGGGTTGAAACCCCGCTTTGGTCGCGAAACAAGGCAACCCCACTTCCGGGCGGGATTCGTGGTCGCGCAGCAGAATTGTCATGAATAATTTAGGCTAGCCCCATCTCAATTCCTAGCCCTGCTCTCGCCGACCTGTCCACAGAACTGTCCGCAGCCATGTCCGCAGTAGCCTTGGCGAAGGTGGAAGCCTTGGCGAAGGCGGAAGCTTTGGCGAAGGCGGAAGCCTTGCCCGAAGGCGTATGCTTTAGCGAACGGCGGAAGCCCCACCTGCATTGCAGGATCCTCCAACCCCACCCCGCAATGCTTCTCCCCATCCCGCTATTCCCGTCTGGATATGGATCCAGATGGCTAAGTACATCTTGCAATTGGTCCCCTAACCCAATACCGATGAATTGTTTCTTAAACCTGGAGGGTTCGTGATTAATCCCTAGAGCCCCGTTTCCCGTAACCTGCAATCCATAGCTCTACCAAAATCCAATATCCATCGACTTCCAGCGATTTAAAAACGGTACGCCAACGCCGATCCGCGCCACAGGCCTAGGAACCAGACTACCCCCTGCGCCAAAAGCGAAACTCAGCCACGGAAGCCCCGAACGCAGGTTCGCATTTTCCCCAAAGCGCCAATCGCTCCCCATTTCAGGTATCGCTCAAGGAGAAGCCAGATTCCACAAGTCCATCCTTCCCACAAATAGCTTACCTGCAAAACCTAAGCTCTTTTCGCTCCCCAACGCCCACCGAAACCCAAATGCAAAAAAGTCACGTTTCTTTGACCTCCTCCAGCCCCAAACCCAAAGGCAAAATTCACGATACCTGAAACTGAGTTACATGTACTAACACGGTTCTGCAAAGAAATGAAATCTGCACCACTAAAGGTTCTCTTCGATTCCGGAGCCAGAGTACACTCTGACCTTCTCGAAGGAGCATCAATAGATCACTCGTTGATGTGGGGCGACCGAAGAGTTTCTCATCCAGTTGTCGGATACGTCCGAAAGAAGTCCGGTAGCACTGAAGAGCAGCAATCAGAAATAGATGCCTTGTTTACAATCGGTCGACTCATCCGTGAAGGCAGGATCCAGGCTTACTCAAGCCATGAGATACAGATCGAACTGATGAGAGGAAGGATGCGAACTCCGGATTTGAACGCATTTGAAGGTTGTGAGTTTTCCGATTGCCCGCCTGCCTTATACAGGAGCAAGTTCAGATCGACGATCAACTTTGAAGAGACTATTTCCAAAGGCGGAAAAAAAGACAGAAAAAAGGGGGGTTCAGATTTCACCCAAATTGGGTTCATGTCTTGGTTGGTTGATCTTGAACCTAGATCGGTAGAGTTAATTCCGAAGTATAAAAAAGAGCTGAATCTCACGAACTTCGAAGTAGAGAGCTTAGGCGACCTAGATTGGTTCCGAGCGTTGTCTTCAAAATTAAGAAGCAAAGAAAATTTGCCTGATGCATTTCATGTATGGACAGCACGCCGAAATGAAATGGACATCTTTTTGACTCTCGACGGTAAGCTTTCGAATTCCATCAAAGCCATAAGATCCGAAAAGAAACTAAGCATTGATCTACCTCCGAAAACTCTCCTTCCCCGCGACTTACTCGCTAGCATTGGAATTACTAGTTACGATGATATCCCGATAAAACCTGATACATTCTACTACCTTCACGACATACGAAGAATCAAGCAGAACCAGGCGGTCGATACATCGGCGACAAGTCGCCGCGTATCACCTTAGCGTTGAGCAAATAATGAAAAAGAAGAATATCTGGTTCGTCTACAGCGACAAAGGAGGTGAACCCCGACTCATCCAAGTGTACTCGTCGCGGAAATCGAACCAACAAATGGAAGAAATTGTAGAGCAATATTGGATAGACCGATTTCTAGACCATGATGAAGCCCTTCATTACATGAACAGAAAGAATAAGCTTCCATACAAAGCGGTAGCCGTTGGATACAACAACCTACCCGATCAACGCAGAATCATATGTGGTCCTCCAGGTTTGAGCGTGACTGCAATTTTCTCACACTCTCATTCTGAAAATGAAGGTGAGATAGAGATCAGATACAGATTGATGGCGGAACTAGACCTAGATGATCTTTCGAATAGAAAAGAAAAGGAATTCTCAGAAACTATTAAAAAATAAGCTCAACCAGGCAGCCCATACAACTCCGGCCATCGCTCCGCGATGACCTACGCGTATGGCTTTCACGCTAAGAAGAGAGAAAAACTGAACTTCGAAATCACCAATGAGAACGACACATTGTGCACTCCTTATCGTATTGGTCCTCTCGGCCTCTCTGCTAGGATGTGTACCAATGAGAAGCCTAACCGTTCCAAAACCGAACGAAATAGTACGGATCGAAGCCCATGTCGAAAATACGTACGACACAAAAATAGACGGTTACCGTGAGGAGGTGGTCATTACAGACCCAATAAAAATCGAAAAATTTACTAATTTTCTGTCCGACCTGAATAAGGGAATGGTTGAGCTTCTATTTTCTACGTACCCAACTCCAACACATACGATCGGATTCAAGGACAACAATGGAACGAACTTGGTTGTTTGGATTGGCTTCAACTGGTTAGGTGGACGAAACAATGTTGAGGGAAGAGCTTCAACAAATCGACTTACAAAAATCAGTGTAGAAGAAAGAAGGGGTTTGCTTCAGCTTTTGGGACTTCCGGACTACGAAGAAGCTGATTCAAAAGAATGAAAAATTAGAACAATAGTCGTAGCAGGCAACGAGCGCAAACGCTCGCCGCGTGTACTCGACGTTAGCAAAGAAATGGTGGAAGAAGAAAGAATAGAAGAGCTCCTCGGCATCGCAAAATCTATCGGCTATGGCGAGATTCCGCCTTATCAGCACAACGAGTGTTTCACGTCAGGAGCATTTGATCTTGTATTGGTTAGGAAAGGACAGGGTTTCGAAAGATTCGAACTCTTAGAAGAAGTATGCAGAAAATACGAAGAAGTAAGAAAAGATGAAAAGCACCTCGAGGGCTATTTCTACCTTCTTAACCAGCTGGCACATTTGTCGGATACGACCGAGCTTCCTTATGGAATGAAACGAATCATTGATGAGAACGAAGAAAGGTCTAAGGAGCTGAAGAAATGGTATAGAATCTAGTGCTAACCAAGCATCGAACACAATGGTGGCAAACGCTCGCCTCTTACGTAACGACCCGATGAAAATCAACCTCAACAGACTTGGAACCTCGGCCAAAGCCGCCATCGTGTGGATTTGACGTTGGCAGAAAATGAAGATAGCATTTCTCTACATTCTAGCTGTTTCATTTAGCCTCACCGCGATCTCAAAGACACGAGACTATGGATACATGAGAATTGAGTTCCCAACCGATTTTCAACACAAGAAAACAAAGAATGGAACAGAGGGTTCTAGGCATGGGAGGATCAAGATAAAACTAAGCGAATCGGAATGCACCTTTCGCTATACAATCGGTGACCTATACGATTTCAGCTCACTGCCTATCTCAGATGAATACAAAGAAAGGCTCGCAGCAAACGAGAACTTCAAAGTAGACGAAGAAGCATGTAGACTTCTAGTCGAAGAAGAAAAGAACGGTCGACTAACAGTTCATATCAGATTTATGGATCTCAATGCTTATTTTGTAGGGAAGATAAATGATATCGATGAAATTGAGGCTCTGAAGAACCAGCTTCAGAGGCTAAAAATCACGAAGAAAGAAGATGCCAACCAGGCGCTCCAGACAACGAGCGCAAGCGCTCGTCGTCTGAGCTCGACGTTGTCAAATAAATGAAAGATGAAAGAAGAGAGCGTATTCTTGACGGACTGATCCAAAACCGATCGCAACTATTAAGAGTCTTACAATCACAGGATGATCTACAGTTCTCGATGTCGGCATTGACCTGGCTCCTCGAAGAGTGGGACCCGGACAAAGAGTACACCGAACTAGAACTACGAAAACTTAGGTGCTTCGAAGCTTCCATGGTGATTAGTTTCATGCGTCCTTTCACTAAGTCACGCAATGGAACTACTTTGAGTAAAAAGAGCATTGGAATCAAACTCAACGAGAACGATAAATTATTATTTCAGAAAGTCGATTCAGTGAGAAATGATTTCATTGCACATTCCGATGAAGAGAAGATGGACTTCCGTATTAGAGCATTCGAACTTGACGATCCGAAGAACTTATTTGTCCCCAAAACGTTCTATGAATATAGTCTCCACTTTAACTACGAAGAACTGAGGTCTTTAGAGAGCCTGTCGGGTTCCTTACTGACAGCGGTAATCAGTACGGTTTGGGACCTTTCTCAAAGACATCCAAAACAAATGGAGTTCATTAAAAAACCAAACAGATAAGACGAACCAGTAGGGGTCAGAAGCCGCAGGCAACGTGTGCAAGCGCTCGTTGTCTGAGCTAGACGCAAGACGAAGTGAAACGAAACAAAACAAAGATCGGGTGGATTTATTTTCTCATATTCAGCTCCTTTATCGGCGTCCTAACCATTTTCGCTCCCTCCAAGCAAACAATCAGTAAGGACCATGAAAGCCAGAACCTACCTACAAGTGAAAGCGTTGAAAGCCTTTCCCTAGGTCAAAGTAGCAAAGAGCGTTGGTTGGAAGAATACGAGTTTGTTGATTCGTCTGGACCAATGCTGCGGATTGTCGACGGCAGAAAAGTTGCCCCCTCAAGCCTTGATCAGAATGCGAGGAGACGGATCGTTAGATCGATCGCAAAGAGCGATCCGCATGCCGCCATAGATTGGCTAAGCCAGCTTCCGAGCGAAGAATTCGACGAAGGTATAAGAACTATCATCAATACGATCTCTAGAGACTACCCTCAAGATGCGCTCGATTTATCTCAAGCGATGAAACCAGGAATACAACGTGATCGGTTGGTCGCATATTCTGCAAAGAACCTTGCGAGAAAAGATCTAGATGAGGCCCTTGCTTGGGCGTCTACCCTAAAAGATGGAGACCTAAAAGATCGAGTGTATTCCCAAATCGTTGTTCAATGGGCTGAAACGGATCTTTTAAAAGCGATGGAGTTTGCTCTGAACGAAATCCGAGACGGCAAGCATAAAGACTACGCGTTGAACTGGACTCATCGAGCGTGGAGACATCAAGAATTTCTAAAGACAGGAAAGATGCCAGAATCCCTACCGAGGTAAGCTGAAGATGGTGAGTATACCGACTTGCTCAATCAAGAGATCAAAGCGTATCAAGGCGCTGCTCGCAACAAGCACAGCTCCACGCGCTGAGAGCTAGTCGTTGAAAAAGAAGATGATAACAATTCGTAGGGTGAAGCTTGGGGAATGGAACCTCTACAGGGAGGTCAGGCTGGGCTCCTTGAAGGAGGCTCCCTGCGCATTCAGCACCAAGTTTGAAGTTGCGCTCGAGCGTTCGGACAAGAGTTGGAAGAGACAGGCCGACGATGCATCAGAAGGAGACGCACAAGCGATCTTCATAGCCTTCAGTGACGGTAAGCCATCGGGCATTGCAGCGATTTACCGCGATAAAGAAAAGATGGAAGACGCTGAAGTTTTCCAAGTGTGGGTTTGTTCGAAGCAGAGAGGGGCCGGACTCGGAACGAAGATCATGGATACGGTTTTCGAATGGGCGGAGCAGGTAGGATGTCGTCGCGTTTTCGCTAGCATAGCGGAAACGAACAAGAAGGCTTTGGGTTTCTACTCTCGGTACGGATTCGTAAAAGTATCAGAAGTCGATGGTGAAACGAAAATGGAGAAACGAACTAGGTCGAACAAGAAGCCGGCAACGAGCACAAGCGATAGTCGGCTGAGCTAGATTCGCAGAGAAATGAAACCAACGGTCACCATAAATGAGACGCTCATGAACCATGACACGGTGATACTGAAAATCATCGAATATGGTCCATGGACAGAAAACCGATTTGACCTGGAGTACGAGAGGTTTCAGGAGCGAGTGTACAATACTGTTCTCTACGCAACGGAAGGCTACCTGCTAAAGAAGGAGCCAAAAGCCAAAGGAAAGAAGGTCATCGTTCGAGTCGAGTGTTCGGACCTGCCGATGGAAGAGGTTACAGAAGCTCTGAATGGAATAGACGCAACCTTCCAGAAGGGAGGCGATAATCATTCTTACTTGGTCGAGAATGAAAATATTTCGGGATTAGAATTTGAAACATTCGACAGACAGAAATAGCGCGAACCCAAAGTTCCAGAGCGCCTTGAGGGCGTCCAAGGACTGGATGCGGCAGGAAAGGAGTACGCCCCGGAAGTGGCTTGCCTCGAGTCTGCGGGCTAGGCTTCGAGGTCACGTCAACGATCACGGGGGGATCAGCAGCTTGCCCATGATTAGCCATTGCTTCAACGCTGTGGGCTGGATCGACTACCGAGCGCTTGACGAGGGCAGCCGGAAGAAAGGCTGCGATTGGGCGAGGTTCAAGCAGATGTGGAAAACCCTAGACATATCCAATTCTAAGATCATAGAAAAGTACCCGTTACCCGAGCAATGCCATCTGAAACCCTCACCATAAACGACGCTTCGTCGAAGCGACCGCGCGGCCCGGCAGGGGAGACCTGTGTATGAAAACCGCAGGAAAGAAATCGTCGAGGCGCTACCCGGAAGCGGGTAGCTCTACCTTGATCGACGGAATAACAGTGGGGCGAAAGGATTCGTATCGAGCTTGGAAATTTCGAGCTTAAAAACTCAAAAATTGTGCGAACAAGGCGCAGGCTACTTCGGAAAATGCCCGCCTCTCTCATTGCGAACCAATTGAAAATAACCACATACATAATTCAAACGATAGCTTAGCTTTTGTCGCTTGAGCTCGGCGTTGCTAATAATAAATGAGTTACATTCTTTCAGATCAACGTGATGTTGATTGCGCAGCGGCCTTCGATAAATACGAAAGTTACCTTGTTGCTTCGAAGGAACGTCTTCCCGCAACTATCAACGTTCTCCTTAGGGAGGGTTGGTGGTTCGACTTTCGAGATCATCGATGTCCCCACGATTCTTGGGTCGAAGAGTTAAAGATTAAAGAAGGAAGGAAAGAAGATGTGAGGACCGTAGATATTTACCTCAGACTTCTTGGAGCATACCATGACGGACATCTTGAGATCGCCTACAAAGGGGTTAAAAACTATGAACTAAGTTGTGTCGGAGATTCGCACGGTGATTGGCGATACGATCAGTTCTTAGTCGCAGGTGACGGTTTTCGACATGAGATCGAATGGGACGATGGTACGATATGGAAAATCGTAGCTGAAGATTTTGAATACGTTTGGAAGAAATGATTAGGAGCGAGCAAAGCGCTTGTTGCAACGCGGGCCAGTTCCGCTGACCTTCACGTTATGTTGAAATATGAACCTCGCTGTGCAAACTGAGTCCGGTGCAGATGCGTGGACTTATATTATGGAGGCTGGATTCTCTGAGATCTCAATCCACTCTGTCGGATACCCAGCGGGTATAGCGTTCTTGGCAAGAAATACTTCGATTTAGCTAAGCCCCGGGCGGGCAAGCGTTCGCCTGCGTGGTTGCATCGTCGGGACGTAGCTGAACACGATTTTTCCTTTTAATGCGGGGCGGGGCGTCTAGGCTGGGGGCCTTATGTGGTATGGGAAGCTAAGAGCGCTTCGGTTGCTGGCCTTGCTGGGGGCTTTCTGCTTCGTGGCGGGGGCTTCGTTGCCGGGCTTGACCTTGGTCAATCGCTACAGCCCCTTGAACAAGGAGCGGTCTCCGCGTCAGGCGACGGAGTACATCATCCTCCACACTACGGAGGGGCCGGGGAAGGGCAGCTTGGACAAGCTGCGCAAGTATGGTGAAGCTCACTACCTAGTGGATACGGATGGCACGGTCTACCGCATCATCGATCGCAAGCGGATCGCCATGCATGCGGGCCGCAGCATGTGGCAGGGGCGGGCGAACTTGGATGCGGTATCGGTGGGGATCGAGATCGTGGGCTACCACGACCGGCCGATCACTGCGGCGCAGAAGACGGCGCTCAAGGAGCTGCTGCGCCAGTTGCAGAGCGTGTACAAGCTGCCGGACAGCAGGGTGCTGCCGCATTCGATGGTCGCCTATGGGCGGCCCAACCGCTGGCATCCGAAGCCGCATCGCGGGCGCAAGCGGTGCGCGATGTATTTGGGTCGGGAGAGCTTGCGGGCGGAGATTGGCTTGCACGAGAAGCCGTCCTTCGATCCGGACGTGCGGGCGGGACGGCTGGTGGTCGCGGACGCGGCCTTGGAGCGGGTGCTGTACGGGCCGGATCCTGCCGCTTCGAAGTCGCGGACGAGTAGTGTAGCGGTGGATACGAATGACTCTGCTGTGATCCGTGCGGGGCGTTCCGCCTGGGATATCGCCCGGGAGCAATACAATGCGGCGGGTACGATCTACCGTTTTCCGGATGGGACGACTCGTAAGGGGAGCGAAATTAGGGATTGGGGCTCCTTGCCGGCGGGGACGCGGGTGACGATCGCGAATCGCGATTCCGAGCGGGAAGGCGGAAGCGATCGCGTCCAGGAGATTGGGAAGGACGGGAAGAACGCCTGGGAAATCGCGGCGGGGGCCTACAACGACGCGGATACGATCTATTTTCTTTTGGACGGAAGGGTTCGCAAGGGGAACGAGTTGAGTCGGGACAATTTGGATACCTTGCCGGCGGGGACGCGGATGTTGGTGGGCTATTTGGATGGGGGCTTCCTGAGCAGGGCGCGCAGCGCCTACGACGCGGTGGGGCCGCGCTGGAACCTTGCGACGACTTTTTATCGGTTCCCGGATGGCGCGATCGTGTCCGGTTCGGAGATCGACGAATCGAAGCTGCCGAACCGAACTATGGTGTTCGTTCCGCGTTGAGGCGGGAGCAGCCTTCGCTCTCCGAGCTACGCCTCCCATGGCCCCAGCCCTACGCTCGAAGAGCGTCTCCCTGCAAAAAGGGTGATGAACACCCCTACTTTCGGGCGAGCACTACGGGGGTCTGTTCGGCTTCGACGATGGCTGCGAAAAATTCGCTGAGTTCGGCGTAGCGGTCGAGGGGGACGACGCAGTCGTTTTGCACGAAGCTGCGGGTGTAGATGATTTGGCTGTCGTTTTCGTCGAACTGCGTCGTTGTTTTGTAACTACCGAAGTCGGTCTGGATGCTCACCTCTGGAACGAATTCGTCGGCCACGTAGCCGAGGGGCGTATAGATCTTGGCCGTTTCTTCCAGCATGCGGGCGCGCAGGCGCACGGGGAGGGTGCGCTCGGTCTCGCTGAAGGGGTTGTCGACGATGCGGTCGAGGAGGGCGGGCTTGAAGATCATGAGCACGTTTCGCATCTGCTTGGCGTAGCCGGGGAAGGCGAAGTCGGTGGTGGTCTGGTAGCTGCGGTCGCCGAGGAGGTTGTCCTTTTCTTCCATGACCTTGACGACGGGGCTGGGGTTGCCGCTGGAGGCGTAGCGCTCCGCGACGCTTTCGAGGTATTCCTTGCGGTCGAGGCGGCTGAGCAGACGGCGTTCGGCGACGGCGGACTGGCCGTGCCGGGTGGTGGCGACGCGGCCGAGCATACTGGCGTTGTCGAAAAGTTCGGCTACGATGTTGCGGCTGATCTTGTTTTGTTCGGGGGTGGTGAGGGGGAGGCGGACCAGGGGCTGGGGGGAGAGCTTGCCGACGACGGCGAGTCCGCCTTGGGCTTCGAAGGGGATTTCGCCGATGGGGCTGTTGTTCCAGGTGGGGTCGATGAAGAGGAGGCGGCCGAGGCTTTCGTCTTCGTATACGGCGGGGGCTTGGATGTCGTCGCTCACTTGCACGGCGGTGATGCAGTGGTTGAAGTAGAAGGGGCCGGGAAGGGTGGCGTCGGCGTAGTCGTTGTCGGTGGCATTGAGGGAGACGACGTAGGAGTCGATTCCGACGGCCGAGAGGAGGGCGCGGAGGAGGGTGGACTTGTCCTTGCAGTCTCCCCAGCCGACGCGAAAGGTTTCGCTGGCGGGCCGCGGGGTGTAGCCGCCGCCGTTGCCGAGCTCGAGGCCGACGTGCTCGTAGTTGATAGCTTTGGCGTATTCGCCGAGGGCTTGGATCTTCTCCCATTCGCTGGCGGCGCCTTGAGTGAGGGCTTGGGCTTTGGCGGCGATTTCGGCGGTGGGTTCGGCCATGGGGTCCGATACCTTCGCCTGGAAGGCGGCGAGGTCTGCCCAGGTCTCGAAGTTGAGGCTGGAGAAGCGGAGGCGGGAGTCGGGGGGCGGGGCGACGACGATGCGCATGTGCTCGCGTTTGGCGGCGGAGCTGGGGCTGTGGGGCTCCCATTTCTTGGAGAGGATGTTTTTCTGTTCCCAAGTGACGGTGTTGCCGTCGCGCGTCTTTTGCGGGGAGGCGTCGAAGTAGGTCTGGTCGATGGTCCAGCCTGCGGGCGCGCTTACGGTGATGCGGGAGAGGGCCACGGGTCCGCTGCTCTGGAAGCCCCAGTAGTATTGGGTGAAGATGGTGGATTCGGTGGTGGTGTATTCGTAGGCGAATACATCGCCGGTGCGGGTTTCGTCCCAACCGTCGACGGTGACGGTGCGGACTTCGCTTTCGAGGGTGAGGTAGGAGGAGTTGCTGCGTTCCTTTTCGTCGGACTTTTTGTACTTATGGACGTCGCCGTTGGGGTGCAGGGTCCAGGCGCTGATCTTGGGGCGCGTGGCGGATGAGGAGTAGTAGGAGCAGTTGGCCTTGGCGCGCCAGCGTTCCTGGAGGTCGAGGATGCGGATGGCGTAGCGTATGGTCTGTTTGACGCGGCCGTTCTCGAGGATCTCGTAGTGGGCCTCGTCCCAGAGGACTTCGAAGGTGGGCTTTTCGTCCGCTCTGCGGGGCGGGGCGGGCTGCTCTGCGGCTTGCCTGAGCCAGTCGGGGTACTTGGGTTTCGCCCCTGCGGTGGAGCAGAGGGCGAGGGTGGAGAGGAGGACGAGCGCGATGGGTCGCGGTAATCTCATGGGGACTGGGCTAGCTGTTGTCGGCGTGGTGGTCCGCCTTTTTGAGGGTGAGGGCGTGGTGGTCCTGGGCGATGAGGTCGTCGAAGGCTTTCTTGATGGCGGGGTAGGCTTCGGGCGGGTAATTATCGCCGATGAAGTCGAGGGTGCGGTTGTAGACGATGACGTTGCTCTTCTTCTTGAGGGCGAGCTTGGGCGAGTAGTCCATGAAGCCGGGAATCTCGAAGGGGCGCGGGGCGCTGGGGGCCTCGAGCTCGTAGCCGTCCGGGAGCTTGATGGAGATCTCGGCTACTTCGCGGTACTTGAAGTCGAAGAAGATGGGGGTCTTGCGGGTGGGGCTGGGGAATTCCGGTTCGGCGTAGCGTTGTTCGACGTTTGGCTGGAAGAAGAGCCGGTCGCCGACGACTTCGGCGTAGCTGGGGATCTGGATTTCGCAGGTGATCTTGAGCTGCGCGAAGGTGTGGTCGGCGTTTTCGATGGCGACGTTTTCGACTTCCGCGTTGGGCCACATTTCGTGGAGGGCTTTTTCGATGCCTTCCTTGCGCTCGTTCTCGCTGCGTTGGTCCATGGCTTGCTTGAAGCGCAGGGCGTTGTTGCCGGTGGCGGTGAGGGTGAGGGAGCCGGAGAGGGTGCCGTTGGGGCTGAGCTCGAGCTCGCCGGTGGTGGTCGCGGTGTTTTGCTCGGGGGTGGCGGCTTGGGTGCGGATCAGGATGAGCTCCTTCTTGTCGGGGACGAGGGCGCCGACGCTGTCGTGTATCCAGTCGAGCTGGCCGAAGGGCATGTATTTGGCTCCGGGGTTGTGGAAGGTCCAGAGTTCCCCGTCCTTGATGGCGACGAGGGAGTGCGGCAGGGCGATGTCCACCTGTTCCATGACTTTGGTGAATCGGTACTCGCTGCGGTCGGCGGCGAAGGCGAGGCGGGCATCGATGCCTTCGGCCCGGGCCAGGGCGCAGAAGACGGTGTTGATGTTGAGGGGGTATCCGTAGCCTTTGGAGAGGGTCTTGCTGGCGGACCATTTGGTGTCGAGCTCGTCGCGCTGCTCGCTGGTGAGGCGGTCGGCGGCGCCGTGGTAGGCGTTGATCAGCTCGGAGCGGCAGAAGTCGTAGAAGGCGCGCAGCTTTTCTTCCTCGGTTTTCTTGCCGGCGGCGAGCTGCTTGGCTTTGGCTTCGATGTCCTTGTCGGCCTTGGTCTTGGAGAGCATTTCGCGATAGAGGCGCTTGCCTTCGCTTCTCCAAAAGTCGTCGCCGCTTTTGAGGGAGGTCACGTTGTAGAAGGCGAACCAGGAGCGGGCGTCGCTATCGGGGGCTTGGTAGGGCTCTTCTGGATACGCTTCCTGGTTTTCGAGGGTGATTTCGTAGAAGCCGCCTTTGCTTTTCTCAAGCGGCTTGCCGGTGCGGTTGGAGGTCCACTTGAAGCCGTCGCCGCGGTAGACGTAGGGCTTCATCTTGAGGTGAAGCTTGCGGATGGGCCATTCCTCCTGGAAGGAGACTTCGTCCTTGGGCAGGTAGTAGTACTCGTCCATGATCTTGCGGTAGCGGTACTCTACGATGTCGCCGACTTCGACTTGCGGAATGGAAATGGTGGTCGAGCGGAGGGTGTCGCCGTTTTTGCGGCTCTCGGTTTGGGTGACGATGTCCTTCTCCTCGACTTCGATGTAGCTGCCGTCGGGCTTGATGACGCGAGCGTCGATGTTTGCGGCTTTGTAGTAGTTGAAGTACCAGAACTTGGTGCGGCGGGCTTGGTCGAGGGCGCTCTTGTCGTAGATCTTGGTGCGGATGTGGAACTTGATGATCCGAATGTTGTTGTCGGTGAGATCGTAGATGATTTCCTTGTAGAGGACCTCGGCGGGGGCGCTGGGATCGAGCTCGCATTCGGTGGCGGCGAGGTCGTCGGGGGATATGTCTTCCCACTTGTAGGCGTGGGCTGGGCTGAGGAGGGAGAGGGCGAGCAGGAGCGCGGGGACGATGCGGAGTAACATGAGAGGGAGGAGTGGGTTAGAGGATGGGCGCTTGTTGTGAACAATTACACGAAATGAGTAGTTGCCATTAGGCGCAAGCTCTCGTTCCCAGAAAATGGATGGGGGGCGTTGCGGGACGAGGGGTAAACCTCGCCTCTACTCTTTGGCGAGCTTGGGGCGGACGAAGCGCGTCTCGCTTTCGAGTAGTGGATGGGTGGATACGAAACTGAGGCGCGTTTCGGAGTCTTCGGTGAGCTGCATCTCGAGTATCGTCCAGTTTATGAGATCGGCGGAGCCTTCGAAGCTGATTTGGCCGGGGTTCTTTGAGAAGCGGTGCAGGGTGTAGGTGAGGCGGCCTTCGGGGTCGGGAGCGAAGTTGGGGGGCGGCGGGATGGAGCTGGCGTCGTGGGGATCGCTGCCGAGGAAGCTCTCCATGAAGGTAGTGGCCCAGTCGCCGTCGGGGTTGGAGGCGGTGTCGTAGGCTTGGGCGGCGATTTCCCAGTAGGGTACGGTTTCGATCTGGGTGAGGGCTTCGAGTAGTTGAGTGTCGAATACGGTGTGGGCGCTACGGTCGAAGATGCCGGAGCCGTGGTTGCCGAGGGTTCCGGTGTCCCAGTAGAAGGGGATGAGTCCGAGCTGGTTGGCTTTTTCGGCGAGGTAGTCGTGGTAGTAGGCGCGGGAGGCGAGGTGGAGGGCAAGGTCGTCGCCGGTGAGGTGGCTGCGGCGGATGGCGGCGAATTCCCCGAGGATAACGGGGATGCCTTGGTCGACGAACTTGCTTTTCATGCGACCGAAGAAGTCGTCGAGGAGGGCTTCTTCGCCCCAGGTGGCGTTGCGGCTGGGGTCGGTCGTGGAGTGGTAGTTGGCGCCCCAGTAGTAGGATTGTTTTCCCCAGCTTTCGTCTTCGGTCATGAGAGCGAAGTTGTAGGGGGTGTAGTAGTGGACCTCGACCATGAGGCGGTTGGGCACGGTGTCTACGGGGAGGGTGTCCATGAGCTCCTCGGTGCGCTCGATGTCGGTGAGGGGGCCTTGCACGACGAGGACGCGGTAGGCGTTTCGTCCGCCGGTGGCGCGTACGGCGTCGACGAAGGTCTGGTGGTAGCTGTCGAGCACGGCCATTTGCGAGGCGGTTTCGACGTGGGGTTCGTTTGCGCTGGCGAAGAGGAGGCGTTGGTCGAAGTCGCGGAAGCGGGTGGCGATCTGTTCCCAGAAGGCGCGTTGCTTGTGGTTGTTGGCGTCTTGCTTTTCGGGGGTGACGTTTCGCTCGAGCCAACCTCCGTCCCAATGGATGTTGAGCAGGACGTAGAGGTCGGCGTCGATGCAGTGCTGCACGACGGTTTCGACGCGCTCGAGCCAGGCGGGGTCGATAGCGGCGGTTTCCGGGTGGGAGTATTGGTCCCAGCTGCAGGGAAGGCGAATGGCCTGGAAGCCGCTGGCTTTGACGAGCTGTATCAGCTCTTTGGTGACGATGGGGTTGCCCCAGATGGTTTCGCCGGTGGCGGGGTCGGGGGTGGCTCCGTCCCACCAAACTGCTTCCAGGGTGTTGCCGAGGTTCCAGCCAGCTTGGATCTTGCTGGCGATCTGGGGGGCGAGGTTCTCCATGCCGCTGGAGTCGGCGGGCTGGGGGCTTGTGTTGTAGTTTGGATACGGGGATTCGTCGCCTCGGAGGGGGAGAGTGGCGACAAGCAGGGTGGCGAGCGCGACGAAGGGATTGGCGAAAGCGGGCATGTTGGGGCGGGGCGGGAGTTGGGTGGAATTTGTTCTGGCGAAAGGGGCGGCCAGTTGGGGGAGATTGCCGAGCCGCGTCTCGGTTGGCGAGGTTGAGTTTTTGAGGAACGCTTTAGGGAGGTGGAGGAAAAGGGGCGGCGAACCTCGCTGCGATTGCGCTAACGGTTGGACCGCAAGAGGTAAGGATTGACACTTTAATAAGAGTAATCCGTTTCGAGTAGTCTTGGGGCGGATACGGGGTTCTGGCCTGTATCCGTTGGGCGGAGCGATGGCGTTTTTGTCGTACCGGAAGGGGGCTTGGTGGCGAGGCGGGAAAGTGAGGTGCAGGATGCACAGGCGCGCTTTGACTTCTGCAAATGCGATGGGCGCTTATAGACGGAGACGTTTTGCTTTCGAGAAAGGCCCGGAAAAATTGCGTTTTATAGTATCCGGAAAACCAAGGGCTTAGGCCGATTTGCTCCGTTTTTTTGACTGCGGTGGCGCGGTCGTTGCGGCTCGGCATTGAACCTAAACCAAGGAGGATATGATGAAATACAAGACAGCCAAACGAACTCATATGACTAAGGGCGCCCTGACCGCAGTCGCCTTGTTGGCGGCCAGTTCCCTGTTTGCCGGGAATTCGGAGGATGCTCGACGGTCCGCCCAAGGGAGCCAGGATGCGGCCAAGACCGCGATGACGGCCCGCAGCATCGAGGGTATGGACTTCAAGCTGAAATCGGGTGAAGAGGCGGGCGTGATCAACGAACTCGTGTTTTCGACCGAAGAGAAGGAGATCGTAGGTTTATCGGTAGGCACCGGTTTCTTAGGACTGGGAGGGAGCGAACACTATATCGGGTTCGACGACATCTCGATCTCGAACCATGATCGCTTCAACCTGACAACGTCGCTCGCGGCGGAGGAATTGGAGAAGTACCCCCGTCTCGACGAGGAGTCTTTGCAGACCGAACGCGATCCGGAAACGGAAGTTCGCTCGGGCGAGTTCGCGATGATGGATCTGGTGGGACGTCGCGTGGAAGGAACGAGTGGCGAGAGCCATGGCGAAGTACATGACTGGATCGTGGACATGGAGACGGGAGACGTCCCCTATGTCATTGTTCGCCAAGCCCCGCCTTTCGCGAGCCCTACAGGCCAGGGATTCGACTATTACGCTGTGAGCGCGGATCGTATCGTGGGAGTCAGCGAGGGCGGTCTGGTGCTATCGGTCAGCGACGAAGCGTTTGCGTCGGCGGGCTATATCGACGAAAATTCCCTGCTCAGGGATGCGGACGAGTCCGGAGTGCACTCCTTCCGTTACGATGCCGGCCGGAAGCAGGCGAGCTTGTGATCGCAACGCGTGAGCGTTGGATCTCTCGGTGAAGTCTGACTGGCTTCGCCAAGAAAATGGAAGGCCTCGTCTCTCGGAGACGAGGCCTTCGTTCGTTTGCGCCCGCTCAACTTCGCTGCCGCTTAGAGTCCCGTCTTTTGGGCTAGGATGGGGGGAAGCTGGTCGATGGGGCGGATGAGCGCGGATTTGGCCTCTGGGCTGTGGATTTGACTCTGGGCGTGGGTAAGGCAAGGTCGTTGCATCAAGAGATGGAGGGTGCATGGTCAAGCTAGGGTGGAAGGGCTGCGGGATGCTGGGATTGCTTTTCCTAGCAGGGCTGGCCCTTTGGCTTTGGCCTCGCGATGGGGCGGTTGTCGGACCGGTCGCTGAGGAACCGCAGGCTGCGGTTGCCGTTTACTCCGCGCCGTTGGCGCTGGGCGAGGGAGCGGAGCCGGCGAGCAAGGGAAGTGTTTCCTTGGGCTTCCTGGGGGATGACTTGGAGCTGTTGGATGAGCGGCTCTCGCAGGGGGCGACCAAGGGGACCGCGCTGCGCGAGCAGGTGTTCGCGGTGCCGGGGCTGGGCTATCCGGTGCGGGTGGAGCAGGAGCTTCTGAAGGATCCGGTTTCGGGGGAGGAGCAGGTCTTGAAAAGCGTTGAAATGGCGGCGGACCGTTTGATCGGGCGTTTCGAGGCGGGAGTGGAGCTGGAGGAGCTGCGGACGGAGTTGGCTGGGCTCGGGATGCGTTTGGGGCGTCGCCTCATGGGGGAGAGCGTTTTCGAGGTTTTGCTTCCGTCGGGCGAGCTGGATGCGGTGCCGCAGGGGTTGGCCGCGGCGCGTTCGTCTGCGATGGCAGCGAATCTGGTGTATTTGGAACCGGACTACATCGTGCGTACGATGGTGGATCCGAGCGATCCCAACTTTTTGGACGGAAGCCAGTGGGCGCTTGATAATTCGGGGCAGGAGGGAGGCCTGGCGAATGTAGATATCGACGGGCCCGAGGGCTGGGCCTTGCGTTCCGAAGCGGGCCAGGTCGTGGTGGCGGTAATCGACACGGGAATCAACTACCTGCATCCCGATCTCGTACCCAATGTTTGGGTGAATTCGCTTGAGATTGCGGGCAACGGAATCGACGACGACGGGAACGGTTGGATCGACGACGCGCATGGAATCAATGTGGTGGTGGGGAGCGGCGATCCTTTTGACGATAATGGGCATGGGACGCACTGCACGGGGACGATCGGAGCGGAGGGGAACAATGGCAAGGGGGTAGCGGGAGTGGCTTGGGGCGTGCAGTTGATGGGCTTGAAATTTCTGTCGGCGGACGGTGGCGGCAAGACCTCGGACGCGATCGTTTGCATCGAATATGCCTTGGAGATGGGGGCGGATTTGCTGAGCAATAGCTGGGGTGGCGGGGGCTATTCCCAGGCCTTGTACGATGCTATCGCCGTGGCCGAGGAGAGCGGGGTCGCGTTCGTCGCGGCGGCGGGGAATGCAGCCTCCGACAACGACGAGCAGCCGAGCTATCCGGCCAGCTACGATTTGGACAACGTGGTCGCGGTTGCGTCCGTCGACCGGTTTGGGGAGTTGTCGGTGTTTTCCAACTACGGATTGAATTCGGTGGACCTGGCGGCTCCGGGGACGGACATCCTGTCCACTTGGATTGGCGAGGAGGAGTACCGGGTGATTAGCGGGACTTCGATGGCTACGCCTCATGTGAGCGGCGTGCTTGCCTTGCTCTTGGCTCAGTATCCAGAAAGTGGATTGGAGGAGCAGTTGCGGCGTTTGTACTACGGGGGGAAGCGCTTGTCGGCCTTGGAGGACGAGGTTGCCTATGGTGTGATTCCGAGCTTGGAGGGGTCGCTCTTGCTGGCGGAAGCTCCCTCGTTGCCGGTCTTTTCGCAGCGGCCTCCTCGGGTGAGCTACCAGTCCGAGGGAAGCGATTGGGAAGTGTCGGTCTCGGTTTTGAGCGAGTATCCCGTGAGCTATGAGTGGTTTCTGGACGGAGTGAAGTTGGAGGGCGAGGAGGAGCCTAGCCTAAGCATTGCGAACCTGGGAGCGGAGGATGCTGGAGTGTATCGGGTGGTGGCGAGCAATCAAGATGGGGAGATTCGAGCTCGCGTGAGCTTGCAGGTGCTGGCGGCGGATCGCGGTTTGGCGGACGCGGTCGATGCTTCGTTCTTGGACGTATTCAGTTTTGGGGACGCGGAGTGGCAGCGCTACGGGTTTGATTCGGTTTTGGGCTCGGATTGCATCCGTTCGGGCGAAATTGGCGACGACGAAAAGACTACGGTGTACACGGAGGTGATGGGGCCGGGGCAGGTGAGCTTTAGCTGGCGCCTTTCGTCCGAGCGCTATTGGGACTATGGGGCGTTTTTATTGGACGGCGAAGCGAAGGCGCTTTTGAGGGAGCCTGGCGATTGGTCGCAGCAGTCGGTCGCGCTGCCGGAGGCGCGGACTTATCGTTTGGAGTGGGAGTATCGCAAGGATGGGTCCGGCACGGGCGGGCAGGATGCGCTGTTTGTGGATGGCGTTTCCTTTGGCTCTGCGGAGGAGTCGCCGCCAGTCATTTTGCGTGGGCCAGTGGGCGGGCTTGTCGGATCGAACGCCAGCTACGAGCTGTCGGTCGAAGCTGTGGGGGCGGGCCTTGGCTATCAGTGGTTCAAGGATGGCGAGGCTTTGGCCGGCGAGGTTGCGGAGCGCTTGGCGATTGTTGCGTCTTCGTCGGAGGTGGCAGGCGCTTATTCGGTAGTGGTGTCCAATGGATTTGGCGAAGCGGCAAGCACCGTGGCGCGAATCGAGGTTGGTGACGTTCCTGCGCGAATCGTGTCGCATCCGGAAAGCGTGACGGTACTGGCGGGAGCGAGCGTGACGTTCGAGGTCGAGCTAGAGGGATCGCTGCCGTATTTGATAAGTTGGTACAAGGATGGGGAATTGATCGTGGGCGCCGATGCGAGTCGATTTACGATTTCTGCTGCGAGCGTGTCCGATGCGGGTGAATACGTGGCGAGGGTAAGCAACGCAGCCATGGAGGAAGCCGTGCAGAGCTCGGTGGCGCGATTGGAAGTGCGGGAGTTGAGCCTTGCTCCCCGTTTCGTGAAGCAACCGCAATCGGGCTACTGGCAGAACGGGGACACGCTGCGCCTTTCCGCAGCGGTGGAAGGCTCGTTTCCGTTTACGTATCAATGGTTCAAGGACGGCGTCGCTATTCCTGGGGAGAACGGAAGGGCTCTGGTGCGCGAGGCCGCGGTGGATGCCGACGCAGGGAGCTATTACTTGGAGGCGCGGAATGCGTTCGGGGTGGCCTCCAGCGCGTCGGCTCGAGTGCGAGTCCTCGGTGATATCGGGGAGGCGATCGATCTGCCGGAGCTGGACTGGAGGGTTGAGGGAACGGGGTATTTCTTTGCTCAGAATGAGTTTAGCTTGGATGGGGTCGACGCCTTGGAGTCGGGACCGGGCGGCAGCTTTTTCGGGACTCCGACATCGGTTTTCGCAGAGGTGGAGGGGCCGACGAACTTCTCGGTTTTTTGGCGGGAGGAATCGTCGTGGATTCCATCGACGGTCTTGCTTTACGTCGACGGCGAGGCGGCCGCGATCTTAAGCGCGGGGAAGGACTGGAGCGAAGCTCGGGCTTGGGTGCCGGAGGGGCGGCATCGGTTAAGCTTCGAAGCTTCGTTGGAAATCGACAGCCGAGTTTGGATCGACCAAGGGCGGCTTTCGCCGGCCCCGGCCATTTACGCGGAGTCGGGATCGCTGGCATTGCAGCGCGGCGAGGACGCTTCCCTGTGGGTGGAGGCCAAGGGAGCAGGTACGCTGGCTTATCAGTGGTATCGGGACGGAGTTCCCATTCAGGGCGCGGTGAGTAGCGTTTATGCGGTTTCGAGCGCGAGCGAGTTGGCGGAGGGTGATTATTATGTGGATACGACGAGTGAGCATGGGGCGGCCCGAAGCTCGACGATGCAGGTGCGGGTTTTTGATTCTTTGGCTGCCGAGGTGGGCGATGGGACGGTGGCCTTGGAATTGGGCGATGGACAATCCTGGTTCGGCACGGTGTTGGCGGGAGGGGATGTCGCCTTGCGGAGCGGGGAAGTCGTTGACGGGGAGGAGAAGGTGCTTTCGGCGGTGGTCTCCGGTCCTGGGGCTTTGGTGTTCGATCTTGGCATGAGGGCGGCTGGTTGCTGCGCTTCGCTGCGGCTTTTTGTCGATGGACAGCTGTTGGGTTACTACAGCGATTCCGTTGAGGCCTTCGACGAGGTCGAGCTGGAGCAGAGGGCAGTTTATTTAGGGGATGGAGAGCATCGGGTCGAGTGGCGTTTCAACCAAGGGAGCACGGGAGCTGGGGTGTTGCGGGAGGCCTACCTTGATAATATACGATTGCTGCAGGAGCCGGTATTCGCTCGGCATCCTCAGGATACGCGCGTGGTGGAGCGAAGCTCGGCGACGCTGAGCGTTTCGATGGTGGGGCCTGGACCGTTTCTGTATCAGTGGTTCAAGGACGAGGTTGCCTTGGCGGGCGAGCGGTCGGCGCAGTTGACTTTGAGCGAGGCGAGCGAAGAGATAGCGGGGAGCTATTATTGCGTGGCGGAAAATGCGGCGGGGCTTGCGACACGGTCGAAGGCAGCCGAGGTATCGGTGACGACCGGGTTTTACGAGGCGTTGGGGCTGGATTTTGGAAGCATGGTTTCTGGAGGAACGAATTGGAGGCCAGTTCAGGTCGAGACGCCGGTAGGGCTGGGGGCCTTGCGGTTCGAGGCCGGGGATGGCATCTCGTTGAGCTCGCTCGTTTTTGACATTGAGGTGCCGCTAGGCGAATTACGCGCACTGGAATTTTGGATACGGGCTGACGGTATGGGGCCTAGCAGTTTGGTGCAAATCTTCGAGAACTCGGATCGCTACGTCGATATCTTGGAGTCGGAGAGCTGGCAGCGAGTGACGCTGCCTTTAGGGAAGAGCGGGGTCAATCGCCTGTCTCTTACTTTGCGTCGAGGCGGCGACTGGGTGCGGTACGATCCGGACATTATGTTGGCCGGTTTCCGGTTGCTGGAGGCGCCGGTGGTTTCGCAGTCGGGGCGCTCGGGCGGCCTGTATTGGGGCGATACGCATTTGTTTGCGGCGCAGGTCGTGGGACGGCCGCCGTTTAGCTATCAGTGGTCGCGGGCTGGGCAGGCTCTGGGCGGAAGCGCCGCGACGACGGGGAACCTGCTTCGCCAGGTGGTTCCGCGATTGAACGATGATGGTGAAGGAGTGTACGAGCTCGCGGTGGACAATGGCTGGGGACCGGCTGACTCTAGCGAGAGCGAGCTGCGGCTGCTGGATTCTGGTTTTGGCATGGCGGCGGGCTTGCCCGGCACCAGGATCCGAACCTTTGGGGATGGGCTTTGGGAGGTAGATACGGAGGAAGCGCTGTCGGGGGATCGCTCGCTCGCGGTGGATGGCTTGGGAGCGTTGGAGTCGAGCGATCTTGTTTTCGATCTGACGGGGCCGGGTGTGTTTTCGATGAATTGGAAAATGGACTCGCCGAGCGGGAAGGACGAGCTGTCGATTACGGGAAGCGGCAAGTTGCTCAGGGGGGGTTATTCCACTTCGGATTGGGTTCCGTACGAGCTCGAGGTGCCGAGCGGCACCTTCCAGTTCCGGATTCGAATGTTGAACCGCATGGGATCGGGCGTGGAGGGAGGCCGCGCCTGGGTGGACGGCTTGCGTTTTCGCAGGGCGGCGGGCGAAAGCTTTGGCGAGTGGGCGGAGCGGGCCTTCCAGGGGAGCGCTCTGGGAGAGGCGGACCGGGGGCCCTCGGGCGATCCCGAGGGCGATGGCTTGCCCAACCTTGCGGAGTATGCCTTTGGCTTCGATCCCTTGGGGCCGGAGCTGTTTCCGGTTCCCAGCTTGGAAGGCGGTTTGCTATTGGCTGACTTTCCGTTGGCGGCGGGGGCGGTCGACGTGGAGATGGGGCTGGAGGTGAGTCGTGACCTTGCGACCTGGTATCCGCTGCGCAGCCAGTACGAGACGAGGGAGGAAGAGGGGCAGCTTTGGGGGCGGCTCTTGCAGGTTTTGCCTTCGGAGGAGCAGAAGGAGGCGCTCTACGTGCGGCTGGCTATCTACTATTTGGAGCGGGATGGCTAGGCGACGAGATCGGGTACAAAAAGGCTCGCTTGAGTCGATCAAGCGAGCCGGTGGAAGGCATCGAGGCGGCAGCGGCCCCGGGGTCAGGTCTCTCTTAGAGTCCCGTCTTTTGGGCTAGGATGGGGGGAAGCTGCTCGATGGGGCGGATGAGCATTTGCTTGTATTCGACTTCGGCCGCTTCGGACTGGATTTGGATCTGGCCCTTGGTGAGGGGCTGGCCGTGCTTGTCGAGGGCCTCGCTGAGGGACATGACGATCTTGCCGTTGACGAGGTGGATGGCTTTGTCGCCGAGCACGTAGAGCTCCAGGGTGTTCCACTGGCCGTGCGGCTTGTCGGGCTCGATGGCGGCGTGCAGGTAGCCCTTCCAGTCTTCGTACTTCTGGCCGATGGCGTAGACGCTGCGCTTTTCCTCTTTGACGAAGGGGGCCTTGGCGGTGACGCCGGCCAGGGTAATGAAGTCGCCGAGGTCGGACTCCTGGACTTGGTATTCGAGGCTGCTTTTCCAGACCTTCCAGAAGGCGCCGTGCTCGCCGTGGCAATGGTAGAGGATGCCGCTGTCGCGTTTCTGGTTGAGGCGCGGCTCCCATTTCTTGTCGCCCCAGCGCATGAGGGTGCGGAAGTGGTAGTTTTCGAATTCCTGGTGGGTGGTGATCGCTCCGTAGATTTCGCCGGTGATGTGGAGGATGGTTTCGCCGTCCTGCTGGTAGGTGGTGAAGATTTTCTTGGGGTCGTTGCCGAGGCCCATGGGGGTACCGTTGGTGACCTTGTCGCTTTGGTAGGTGCCTTCGGGCAAGCCTTGCACGCTGCTGTGGGGGACGCCGATGTAGGTTTCCCACTGGCTGAGTTCCGGATCGATCAGCTCGTGCCAGCCGGAGGCGTCGGAGGGGCGCACGGAGCTCTGGTAGGCGTGCGGGAAGTCGTCGGGCACGGGTAAGGTGACCTTACCGGTGGCGGCCCACTCGGTGCCGCGCTGGAGGGTGGTGATGAAGCTGACGTTGTTGACCGAGGGTACGGTGTGGTCCTCCTTGGCGCCGACGTGGCCGAGGGTGGAGTGGAAGACGCGGCCTTTTCCGTAGTCGACGGTGAAGAGCAGCGGTTCGTTGTAGGGGGAGGCGTTGCGCAGGGCGGGGTTGGCGAATCCGGTGGCGAGGATGGTCATGTTTTTGGCGGGGCCGCGCAGGCGGGAGTAAAGTTCGTCGGCGGCGTGCAGCCACATCTCGGGCAGGCCGCGCATGATGGGGTGCTCGGGACTGCGGTTTGTCATGATAAAGTCATGACGGGGCGGGTGGGTAGCTTCGCCCGGCGTGCCTTCTTCGTGCACGGCTTGGCAGCCTTGCCAGTGGACGCGGGGGCCGAAGGTGGCGTCACGGCCGGCTCGCATTTCGGGATTGTCCGGATAGAGCGGCGGGGAGTGCAGCCTGGCGCCGCCCCAGCCGCCGAGGCCGATCATTTCGTTGAATTCGGGCCAATGGGGAAACGCGTTGTCGGTGCCGTGCACGACGACGAGCCCGCCGCCGTTTTTCATGTATTCAACAAATGAGGACTTGGTGGCTTCGGGCCATTCTTCGCCTTCCCAGTCCATGACGATGACGTCGTAGGCGGACCAGTCGGGGGCGAAGCCTTCCAGGGGTTCGCCGGTGGGGGTGGTGACGAGCTTGTCGACGCGGAAGATGCCGGCGTCGAGCAGGTGCTTTTCCATGGCGGCGCTGTTGCCCTTCCAATTGTGGTACTTGTTGGAGCGGCCGGTGAGCAGCATGACGTCGATGGCATCGTCCTGGGCGTGGCTCGCCAGCGGGGACGAGAAAGCGAGGGCGATGGCCGCGAGGCTTAAGAGGGATTTTTTCATGATGGGGGGGCGTTGGCATCCGCTGTTTGGTGGGATGCCTATCGGTGAGAGATAGAGATGGGCCATACTGCTCGCGGCGGCAAGCAAAGCTGGCCCCCCATTTCTACTAGTTCGACCTTAGGGCGAGGGAAGTGGAGGCGGCGCTATTCGCTCACTACGGCTTTAAAGCGATAGAACACATCGGGGGAGCTGGAATTTGTAGTGGGCAAGAGAATACGATGTATGACTTTGTCGCCTAAATCGTCCATTTGCTGGCTGGTGAACGGAATGGTTGTCCACGTTTCGAGCTCGGTTGAGCTTTCCAGTTTCCATTCGTAGTCGAGGGTGTTCTTGGCCCATTGCAGCTCTGCCGTAAGCGCAGCGGGGTCGCTCAGGTCGAAGGCGTAGGGGGGAGGATTGGCTTGTTGCGGCAAGGTGGAGTGGAGGTATTCGGACAGGTTGGAGAGCCCGTCGGCGTCTGGGTCCTGATCGGGTCCTGACAGGGCATCGTTTGCCGCGTCCGATTCGCTGAAGAAGTGGCTGCGCCATTCTGCGTAGCTGGAGATTTGGATGGCTCGGGCCGTAAGGGTGAGTCCGTCAGCCAGGGTGTCGAGGTCGAACCTGCGTTGCCTGCCCATATGGCTTTGGTCGATTTCGGCGAAACTGCCGCTGGCCGATCCGAACTTGAGGAACGGGAAGGATGCGTCGACAGCGGGCAGGTATTCGTCGATCAACGAGAGTCGAAGCGTGCCATCCAGGCTTGCGGTGCCGCCGACCTCTAGGAAGTCGAATTCGTCGCCGGGTTGGCTGCCGCCGATTTCGACGATCATCTCGGCCCCGGGGAGTAGTATGAGGTCGCCGGATACGCTTCCGGTTCCTGGTGACGCTCCGAGGGATAGGCTTGTATCCAAGGTTAGGTTACCTTGGATGTCGATGTTTCCGGAGAGTTGGATTACACCTTGGACGTCGTTGCGCACGCTTTGCACGTTGCCGATCACTTTTCCTTCGAAGGTGCCTTGTTGCTCGAAGGTGTTGCCCTCCATGTCGAGGGCGGTATCGCGAAGGATCAGGGTTCCGAGATTGACGAGGGTGACGTTTGAGGTGGGCAGGTTGGACAGGGATCCGAGGGAAGGGTGCGGCTTGCCGAGTTGGATTTTGGCCAGCTTGCCGATGGTGTGTATTGGCGACAGATGGGTGAGTTGGCAGCTTGCGTGGTCTTCGATGACCCAGTTGCCGAAGTCGAGTACTCCGACGGGAGAAACGAGCAACTCTTTGCGGGCGATGAGCGAAGCGACGGTATTCGTTGTTACGGTTACGGTAGAGTCGATGTTGATGAATTCTACGATCGGCGCGATCGAGATGGGCGCGTCGGGAAGCGAGGAAATCTGAAGGTGAGCTTTGGTGGATTCGTTTCCGAGGTATATGAGGGGCTTGCTTATGAAAGGGGCTTCGAGGACGTCGCCGCCGAGTATCAGCTTTCCGAGTACGGTCGCTTCGCTGCTGATCGTTAAGTCGCCTCCGGTGACTACGAGCGCGGATCGTTCGATAATGAGGCTAGCGTTGTTTTCGAATGCGACGTTCTCGAAGGTTCCTTGGTGCGGGAAGTTCTCTCCAGCTGGTTTTTGGGAGTTGCCGAAAGCGAAAGAAGTAAGAGCTCCCTCTTGGTCGCTGCCGATGCATCGCACGTCTGTTAGGGAGAGGGATCGCGCTTCCACCGCGAGCTTGCGGTGTTCCTGGTCGTTTACGCCCCTTATTTCGCCGGTGAGGGTGACCGCCCCCTCTGATTGGATCTTGAGTTGGTCGAAGGTAAGGTCTTCCATCTCAAGGCTTCCGGTGGCTGCGGCTTTTAGCTGGGAGGTGCCTGCCGTATTGGCCTTTTCGAAGGCGAGGGATGCTCCGTCTGCGACGCTAAGCTGAGCGGCTAGGTTCGCGTTTTCGTCGGAAGAGAAGGTGATTGTCCAGTTCCCCGATAGGGCGTCGATGTAGGAAGCTTTCTGGAATACAAGTCTCTTTTCGGTAAGGTCGGATGCTGGTATTATGGATTTGAATACACCTTCTTTTAGGATTAGCTTGGAATAGGGGGCGAAGGTCAGATCGTCGTAGGCGAGTCCGCGAGCGTTGAGGTAAACGGTTCCGTTGTTTATGCCGTTGAGGGAAACGGGGAGATCCCCGCTTTGTCGTGGGGTGGCTTCGAGCCAGCCTGTATTCCTGAAGTTTCCGGTGAAGCCTCCTCCCTTGAGGGCGATCACACCCGAGTTTTCGAAGAGGCCGTCAATGTGGCTATCCTCCAAGTTGTCTCCTTCGTAGGAATCGACGACGAGGCCGGCTTCGATTCCGAAACCGCTTTTATTGCGTACGATGGCGTTTGCAGGGATATCGAGTGGATCGAAGAGTTCGATGCTCCCTTTTCCGATGAGCTCCAGGACGCGCCGCTCTTCGGCGAATTCCGTTTCGAAATTCGTAGCGATGGTGGATTCCCCATCGCTGTCGCCGATCTTTATGGCGCCTCCTTGCGTAGTGGAGATCGTGGTATCGGAGGCGAAGGTGAGCTCGGGCGATTCGATTTCTAGGGTGGCGCCTGGGAGAACTTCGATTCGAGGAGAGCTGCCTTCGAAGCGTATTTTTCCGGTGTTTACGGTGCCTCCTTCCACGCGAAGGGTGGAT
The DNA here is from genome assembly GCF_031127875.1 of Pelagicoccus sp. SDUM812005. Taxonomy (GTDB): domain Bacteria; phylum Verrucomicrobiota; class Verrucomicrobiia; order Opitutales; family Opitutaceae; genus Pelagicoccus. The sequence continues at coordinate 26,574 of NZ_JARXIA010000025.1, forward strand.
CCGTCGAGGGTGGTCTCGCACCACAGGCGGAGGAGGCCGCCTTCGACGATGAAGTCGGAGTTTTCGACGGAGAGACTTTCTCCGGTTAGCGAGGCTGTGTTGTCTCCTTCCTTTAGGATGAGCCCTTGCGAAAGGATTTGCTGAGCGTCGAGCTCGAATCCTTTGAGGACGAGGCTTGCTTCCTCGCGGACTAGGATGATGCCGTGGCATTGGAGCGAGGCGTCGAGCTCGAGGCTTCCGGCGGCGAGGTCGATGGAGTAGAGCTGGATGGCTTGCTCCAGTTGGACGACGGCTTCCACGCCGATTTCAATTTGGGCGTCTTCGGAATTGGGGGGAGAGTCCCAGGGGACTCCGCTGTTGTCGACCCAGTTGGATCTTCCGTCTACGACGGTGTGCCAGTTCGAGGTGCCTGCCCCGCCGTCCCAGACGTACTTGTTGCCGGAGGGTTGCACGTCGTTTGGATCGCGAGCGACGACGACCCTATCTTCGTTGATCGCCGAGCCCTCCACCTCGACGCTTAGCAGCATCGCTACGCTTCCTGAGTCCGATAGGTCGAGGCTTGTCACCGATACGGACTCTTCGTCTGGCCCGAAGGGGATGCCTTGGGCGAGGAGGTAGGCGAGCGAGCCGGTAGAGCTTTCGAGGTAGTATGCGTTGATAGTCGCTGGGCCGACGCCTTGCACGACGATTACGCAGCGTCCCTCTGTATTCATATCCGCGATACTGGCGGTCCTTGCTGTGTAGCCTGGGAAACCCGGGAGGGGACTGTCGGTGTTCGGGGAGATCCGAATGAATTTTCCGTCGGTCTGCTTCCTCCAGACGCCGAATTTGCTTTCGCCGTCGACGCGGGCTTGGAAGAGGATGTTGCCTTCGTGGTCGATACGGCCTTCTGCAACGCGGTCGAAGGTGACGGTAGCGTCGGCATGGGTGGGGTAGGCAACGAAGCTCGAGGCTTCGAGGCTGGGTTCTTGGCCGCTTGTGTCCATGCTCCAGAGGGTGGTGCGGGAGAAGTCTCCTAGCTTGCTCACGCCCGAGAAGAAGAGGATGCGTCCGGAATCGTTTGCCGAAATGCTTGTTATGGAGCTGCTCCAGCTTCCGCCATCGGGCAGGCTTGGGTGGGCTGGAACGTCCCCGTTGCTGTCCAGTAGGATCTTGATTCCGGAGGAAGGGGACATGGCGTAGATGGCTGAGCCTGCCGGGGCGCCGTTGTAGTTCGCGACATGGATGGAGGTGCGGTCGCTGAGGATCTTGCTCGGCTCGGACCAGAAGAAATGGGTGGCGTCTTCTAGCGCAGGCGGAACGGGTGTGTCGCTATCGACGAGGATCTCGACGCTGCCGCTGGTGGTGACCCAGCCGTGATTGTCTTCCAGGTCGATACCGGTGACGTAGAAGGCGTGTTGGTTGGGCGCCGAGGCGACTGGAGTGAGGAAGCGCTGGGCGAACTGCTGGATGCCGGTGCTTGCGCCTGCAGTGAGGAGGGTGGGCCAGGATTCGGGGAAGTCGGTGGACCTGTCGTCGATATTGACCCCCATGACGAACTCGTCGGCGTCGTTGACGAAGCCCCACGCTGAAGAAAGGATGGGGTTTCCGGGAGGATCGCCTTCGCTATTGACGGTGGGGCTGGTAGGGCTGAATTGGGGAAAGGGCGTCTGCCATCCAGCCACGTACTCCAGTTCGCCGACATGCGGGTACCAGAAGCCGACGTACTTGTTGGAAACGTCGTCCCAGGCGCGGACCCCGAGCGCTTCGTCCGACCATTCGATGTAGTCAATCAAGACAACGGTAGGCGGCGTTTGCGGCCCGAGGGAGTTGATCGCTTCCCCTTCGGATACGACTGTGGTAAATACTGTGTCTTGGGGGACGGCGGGAATTGCGAGGAGGAAAAAGGCGATGCAGGCCGCAAGAGTGCGACCTGTTGTCAGGCGAAGGGAAGGACGGTGCGGTGGCGTTTTCATGGTCTGGGCGTGTGTAAGGAGCTTCCGGTGGGCGGGAGTCGAAGGGCGAAGTGGGCTCGCGAAGCGCGGCGGGGACTCGAGAGACAGTAGCGGACAGTCCGAGCCCTTGCGAGACGAAAGCGAACCCTCCAGAGCCGCTGGCAGGCGGCGGGGCGAAGGGCGGGTTACGATTCGAGCCTCTTTACGGCTGGCAGTTGCTACGAAAAAGCCCCCTCCGGGCGCGGGAGGGGCGTCCGGAGGGGGCTGGATTAAAGCGAGGGCGGACCCTGTGGGGCGGTCAGTCTTCGTAGACGATTCCGACCGCGGAGAGGTTGTAGATCTTGGTTTCGTTGAGGGCGCTCTTCGACTCCTTCAGTTCGATGATGGCATCGGCTCCGGCCTTCCGCGCCTGCTCCTTGAGTTCCTCGAGGGCGACTTGGTAGAGGGTGGGGGCGAAGAAGGTTTTTTCGCTATGGTAGTTGAGCCGAGCGATGCGGACGAAGGGGCGCTCGGGTAGTGAATCGCTGAATACGGCGATGGGGAAGTCGGCTGCCTTGGCGGGGTAGCTCATTTCACCGATGGGGAAGGCTGTTCCTCGCGAGGTGGCGCATCCGCTCATGCCGGCGCCAAGGGTCAGGAGCAGGACGAGCAGTCCCAGGGAGGCAAGGCTCCGGCTCATTGTGCGGCGAGGATGCTTTTGATCTCTTCCATAAGCTCTTCGGTCCAGAGCTTTTGGCCGGCCATCCCGACTACGGTCTTCTTCGTTTCCACGGTGATTTCAGTTTTGTTTTCGCCTTTGGATACGAGGGAGACCTTTAGGACTTCGCCTCCCGAGCCGACCAGGGCGCCGATCTTGTTGGGGCGTTTGCCTTCGATCTTTTTGCCGGTGTCTTCCTTGATGTTGCAGCCGATTCGGGCGAGCGCTTCGAGGGCTGCGGAATGGACTTGGCTCTGCGAGTAGGCGAGGGTTTCGGTCAGCTTCTTGACTTTCTTTTTCCCTTTTTGGGTTTCGCTGCTCTCGTCCTTCGGTTTCGAGTAGGCTTCGGGAGCTGGAATGATGAAGGCGCTGAGGCAGGCGATGAGGATAACGGATAGGGTTTTCATATTTATTTGGGTTATGGGCCGCTAAGGTATTTAGCAGCGTATTCGTTTGTCCGAAAAAGGGGAAACGTCAATCTGATAGAGCGGATCTTGCCGCCGGATTCTGGGGGAAGTCTTGGGGACCGATCCTAGTAAATTGGGAAGGATGCGGCGGAGCAGCTGCTCGATTGGGTTGAAGGCCTTGCTCGCTTTTCTGTAGTTAGCATTTGGTGACGAGTGGCGCCGCTTTAGGGGAGGGCGAAATTGGCTCGCGGTGGGATTCAATTAGAAGCGAGCGGATGGGCTAGGGCTCTGCGGAGCGGTAGGTAGGGGAGGCTCCGCGCGGAGCTGGTCTACTTAATTGGTCCAGATGAAAAAACGCTGCCCGGGGGAGGACAGCGTTTTTAGAAAGTGGTGCGGGTAGACGGAATCGAACCGACGCAACCAGTTTGGAAGACTGGTATCGAACCAGTTAAGTAGCTGAATATCAACGCTCATTTGTCCAGTCAACCAGAACTCCACTAAGGACTCAAGCCTCAACACCAGTTCCGAGAAGTGGCGAAACGAGACTCCGATACCGACAAGTCGGCGATGCTGGAAGCATGGAATACAAGACTCTGTTTAGTGGGTTCTTCAATCGATGCTATGCCCGGATTCATCCATTGATCCTCCAGGAAAGAAAGCTCCGAGGGTTCAGTGGTAGGCTAGCGGGAGATCCAGATATCAAGCGGCAAGGGTCATTCGATGTGAATGAGCCCTCGCTTCACGGCTGTCAGGATAGCTTGGGTTCGATCCGAGACTCCGAGCTTCGAGAGGATGTTGGTAATATGGACCTTGATGGTGCCTTCGACCAATTCTAGCTCGGCTGCGATTTCTTTGTTGCTGAGGCCTTTGGCGACGTAGCTCAAAACCTCTAGCTCACGTTTGGTGAGATGCGAGAGCGCTTGGCGGCTCAATCGTGTCGCGATCTCCGTGGGTAGGTATTGGTCGCCTTGGTAGACGCTGCGAATGCCTTCTATCAGATTGTCGAGTGGCATGTCCTTAACTACGAAACCGGAAGCTCCTGCTCGATACGCTAGAGTCGCCTCTTCGCCGCTGGCGTAGTTGCTGAAGACCAGTACCCGTACTGAATTATTCTCCTTTTTCAGCAGCTTGATCGTTTCGATTCCGCCAATTTTTGGCATTCTTAGATCGAGAACAACTACGTCAGGATTTAAAAGCCGACACTTTTCGAGGGCTTCTTCTCCATTCTCGGCTTGGCCGACAACTTCCATGTCTGGCTCGCAGTTTGCTGCTGTCGCAAGTCCCATGCGCAGGACGACGTGGTCGTCTACGAGAAGGATTCTAATCTTTTTGTCGTTCATTGTTTGATCTTGGATGTTGATCCTCATTGGCATGTGGCACGATGAGGGTGACGCGAGTTCCGTTTGCGGGAGAGCTCTCTATGTTCAGGGTTCCGTCAATTCTGCTGGCCCGGGTCCGAAGACCTCTCATTCCAAAGTGGCCGAGACCCTCGGAGAATACCTCGTTGGGATCGAATCCTTTGCCGTCGTCGCTAACCTCCAGGCTCAGTTGCGTATCGGAATAGTTAAGGGCGATTCTAATATTTGCGGCTCCGCTGTGCCTGACTGCGTTGGTTATCGCTTCCTGCGCGATGCGCAGGATGTGATGCTTTCTGCGGGATGGGATGACGAAGGATGAGCCCGAACTTTCGAAATCCAGTTTTGCGGTACCAGCTCCGAGGACTTGGGCGATGTTGCGGAGCGCTTCAGGCAGGCTTTCGTCTTGAAGCCATGGCGATTCGAGGTCCCAAACTGCCTGTTGGACTTCCTGACGGGTATATGAGACCATACGTCGAGCGACCGAGAGGCGATTGTGTAAATTTGTATCCAAATCGTCATGTTTTAGTGTGGCGTCGAGTTGGAGGGCAATGCCGCTAAGGCCTTGTTGGAGGCTGTCGTGAATCTCGCCGGCGAGGCGGTTTCGTTCGGCAAGGGTTGCCGAAGTTCTCGCTTCTTCCGTGAGCTTTTGCATGGTTTCGCGGAGCTCCTGGGTTCGTTGCTGGACGAGCATCTCGAGTTGTTCCTGCTTTCTTTTGGCCCGATGGAAACCGGTGGCCATGATGCCGAGGCAGCAGAGGGCCCCAGCGCTCCAGTAGGTGACGTAAGCGAGGGTAGAGCGGTACCAGGGAGGCGCTATTTTAAACGATGTAAGTATGGGGGAGCCGACCCGCTTGTCTCGATCTGTGAGCTGCGCAGTAAGGCGATAGCTCCCTTCCTCTAGGCTCGGGAGGGTTAGCAGCGAATCTTCGCTATACACTTTCCAGCTTTCGGAGCCTTTTTGCATTGAGAATTCATAGATGGGTTTCTGTAAGGGAGTGTATCCACCAGAAAAATACCGAAAAACGAGATGGTTTTGGGAGTAGGGAAGTTCGGTGATGGTGTCGCTTTTGTTGTGCGCGGAGTAAAGCTGGTTGCCGGTCTTACCGTCTACTATGGATACGAGAAAGGGTTGCCTTGGTTGGACTGTCAGCGGCTTGAACTCCTGGTCGACATGATAAAGCACGGACTCTGTCGCGATCCATGCGTGTTGACCGTTGATCAAGGTAATCATCGGGTATTGATCGCTGATGCTTGAGAGAGATTCGCTATCCATACGGTAGCCGTTCTCGCTTGGGTGGAAGGTGAGGACTCCCTTGGCATGAGTGGCCCATATCACGCCGTCTTCATCTTCGGTGACGCGCAGCACGGTATGCTCCGCTTGCTGGAGCGAGCTTTCGATCGGGGGCGTGGATACGGGGCGCGCGGTCGCTTTGTCGAGGTACACGCGATGGTTGTTGGGGCCGCTCAAGGCGATGTATTGGTTAAGCACGCCGATGTTTACCCAGACGGGCTCGGGCCAGGGGAATTGGTCTATGATCTCGAGTTGAATTTCGCCGCTTTCGAACCAAACGCGGCCGACCCTGTCGAGACCTAGCTCGATCCATAGGGCTTCATCGGTGCGGTGGGCGACGGAGGGAAACCCGACTCCCTCGATGCGTGGCGCGCATTCGAACCAGCGCTGCCCGTCCCATTTGAGGGCTGCGATTTCGGTGCTGCCGACGACGATGCAGGTATTGTCGTCCTGAAAGTAGACGCGGTTGGCGTCGATATTCTCGAGGATGGGGGAGAAGCCTCCTGGAACCTGAGCGTACACGCCGTCGCTGTTGCCCACGATCAGGTGCTCCTCGTTGGTAGCGATTGCCCAGACTCCTGAAGTGGGAAGATTTTCGAAGGACTCGAATTCGTAATGCGAAGAGTCAGCTGAGAGCTCCATCTTGTAGAGTAGGCCGTTCGAGGCGATCAGGCTGTGCCCTCCGCGTTGCAGGACTTGCGGCCAGCCAATGACAACGTCTGAACGATGATCGACGACGGAAACGGGATTGTTGTAGAGCAGTTTTTCGACGGAGCTTTCTCTGGCTAGCCAGAGGATCCCGTTATCGCGAGCTGCTAGGTCTAGGATGCGGCGGTAGTTGGTAGTGGTGAGCGCCATCTTCCGATTTCCCTCGCCGTCTACCATAAACAGTCCTTCGCCATCGATGGCTACGGCGAATCCGCCATCGGGCAAGCCTTCAAGGGAGGAGATGGTGCCGAGGCGTCGACTGCCAAATCCGAAGTCGCGTTCCACAAAGGATGTCCCGTCGAAGTAAACAAGCCGGTTGTTGGTGGTGGCGGCTACAATCCCGTTTTCTCCAAAGTAGGCTGTATTGAATATGCCAATGTCTGGGGAGACCATCTCCGTTTCTTGGCTTTGTGGATCGAATCTCACGGTGCCGTACGTACCGGAGGAGAGGTAGATTTCCGAGTCGAGCGTGAAGGCGGAGGCTACTTGGAGCTCGAAGAACGAGTGCTCCATGGTTGTGGTGTTCAGGTGCACCACGCCGGTGGTGCCGACGAAGAGAACGCCTGTCGGAGTGAAGAGAATCTGGGTGAAGTTCGTGGCGTTCACCCATGCTGGGTATTGGGCAGGGCGCAGCGAGGTCGGGCGCAGCGACCCGTTGTTTGTCGTTTCAGCGATGCCCCAAGAGGCAAGCGCTCCGTAATAGGCGGTACCTCGCGAGTCGACGGCCAGTTCAAGCATGGGGAGGATGTCGTTGTTGTGGATTGCGAGGTCGATCCAGGAATCGTCGTTAAGGACGATATAGCTTCCGCCGCTGATGACTGCGAGGCGCCCGAGGCGATCGAAGCTTAATTGCGGTCCGCGGGAGGCACCTATTTCCTCGATCGAGTAGATGCGCGCGATGGGGAGACCGATGGAAGGGGTCGAGGCCCCCCATGAAGGGTATTGGGAGCCGAACGCCAGAAGTGCGAGGCAGGCAAGTCGGGAGAGTCTAAGGTGGACGAGAAAGGAGGGCATTGGTTGAGGCGAGGGCTCAGACGGGGCGTGGTTGCGAGCGACTTGGTTTGGTGGAGGGCATTGGCAAGGTGGGGTTTAGTCCCAAGCAAAGGGTGCGATCTGATAAGTAATGCCTGACGAAGAAATTGCAAGGGGTTGGATCTCTTGAGATCGCGCCGGTTCGCTTGCTGATAGTGGTGGAGGAAAGCCCTTTCGGAATATAACTATGTCTAGGACTATAGGCTATTAATAACCAATGTCTTCTTTTCAGTTTTTGGAAAACGATATCTTTATAGTGAAAATGGTTTTTGCCTCTGGTTCTATCTTTTAATCTAGTTTCTTTGGTCGATCGTGCCGTTGGGGTGGGGGCGTTTTGCTTTTTATATCTCTGTTCATGGTGTCATGTATAGTACACACGGTAGCATTGGCCCGGCTCTCTGGGGTATGGGAGTCGGGCTTTTCGCCCGTGGCATTTATTGTTAGGGGTGAGTGAACTTCAAAGGTATTCTGAACAGCGTTTTAGGGCGATCTCCAGCAAGTCGGATGGAATGCTCATGCTAAAAGTTGTGGAAAGGCTTAGAAGTTGGTATGTCTGCAGGGGTGTTAGTTGATAGAGTGACTCTTCGTTCATGGTCTCCAGGGATGCTTCGAGTTCAACCCGTGCCAGTTGTCGCTTGTTGTTGAGAGCAAGCGCGATGGCTTGAACAACCCTCCGGTCCCAGTCGAAGGGGATGTATCCAGATTTTATGGAGTCGGACAGTTTTTCGCTATGCTTGCGGGCGTTGAGGGTGTCTTTCGAGTGTTTGTAGAATATTGAAAGCGCGGCCGAGGCGTTTGGGTCTTGCGGGTAGGCTTCTTCGATCGTATGGGCGGCGGTGCTTGCGGGCTCCATGCGTTTCATTTCAACGAAGTATTCGGTGAGTCGACTCATAGATAAGGCCTCGTCTTGCTGTGGGCAAATTTCGAATACGGCTAGCTTCTCGGATTCGAATCCCGCAACGGCAGGAAGGTGATAGGGAATCGCTCGCAGGTACAGTGGGAGGACCCAGGTTTGCAGTCTTTCGAAGAAAGTGTTTTGGCCAGGACCTTGGGCCTCCTGTACGAGCTGGGGCAGCACATCGTCCCAAGAGGGGAGTAAAATGTGAGTGATCTCGCGGCTCTCGAGTACCGCTTGCACTTCGGTGTTCTCCGGGGCGCTTAGAATGCGAGAGGCCGCAATCTGACCGGGGTAGGATTCCCACGCAGTTGATAGCAAGGCAGTGCAGTTTCCGTGAAAGATGAGAGAATCGGATTGGGCGGGAGAGGCGAGGGCGTGTACCTCCCGGCTGGGATTATGGGTAGCGAGCCAATGCGAAAGGTGTCTTTGCACTAGTGCCTGAAGGTCGGCGGGGCGCAGGGGAGTGTCACCGGAGGGACGGCGCAGGGGGTCGGGAAGGCTCTTGTTCCAGGCGAAGAGGCTGAATAGCATCACGCCCACTGCGGTCCAGGTGTATCGGCCGGAGTCGAGCGTCTGCCTCTGGGCGAGTTGCCAGAGAAGAGGAAGCGATATGAGTGAAAGGGCGATACCCCAGCGTATTTTGAATACAGCGAGGATTGCGGTCGAGACATAGACGAACAGTAAGCTGAGAGTTGTCTTGTATTCGCGTGTGCCTTGCTTGAAGCGAACGAAGGAACTTATCCCGAGGGCTGCGATTGTTGTCGCAGGTAACAAAAGGATGAATACAATCTCCAGAGGGCCAGCGCCGTTCAGCCAGGCAAATGAATTCTTGAACACAAGGGGTGCGTCCAGGTCTGAGGGACGGAGGGAGCCAGGGGTAGCGTACAGCCATCCCAAGTGCTTGTAAGCGATTTGATAGTAAAAAAGGGAGCCGAGCAGGGGGATGCCGCATCCGAGTTTCCAAAGGGTGGATGAACGACTGTTTTTACCGTCGATGATGGACAAGCTTCCGTCGATGGTCAGTCCGATCCCGAGCCATGCGATTGCGTACAGGGGGTGGTTGTATCGTAGTTCGCTTGTTTCGAGAGCGACAGGGTTTTGGTCGATGAACCAAGCCATTGCGGTGATTCCGGCCCCGAGTGAAGACCACTTGAAGAGCGATTGGGAGCTTGTGCCCTGGCTGTAGATCGTGAGAGCAGCTATCGCTGCGATGGCGAGGACTGCAATGAAGCCGAAGGTGGGAGAGACGGCAAGGGCTAGGGCTGCGAGCACGGCTGTCGAAGCGGATAGTTTGTATTCTCTATTTGGATTCGGTACGCTGATGGCTATGGCGGCGCTGGCCAGAAGGAGCGCCCACCTGTCCGCGTCGATGGAACCTGGAACGAATTGGGCGGAGAAGAAGGGAAAGAGGGCCAGGAAGGCAGTAGTCGCTGCCGCCTTAGCGATGTTGAAACGGCGGGCGATGAAGCCTGCGACGAAAGCGAGCGCGATGGCATGGGAAAGGATTGGCTCCCACAGGGCGGCTTTCTCTATCGCTATCGGGAGTGGGTGTCCGGTGGTCAGGCTGATGCCTCCGGCTATCGCCGCTAGCCATCCTGCGTACAGTTTGGGAAGCTGTTGAACGCGGCCGGTGGGAGCAGCATCGCTCAGGTAGAGCGTGGAGCTGAATGGGCCATTCTCGACAAGTTCTTGTGTGTAGGCGATCCAGCGGTAGGTGGTGCCGTGATTTCGCGTTGCCAAGAAATGCCTTTGTCCGAGCTCGTAGCCGGTAGGAGAGTCGCTGTCTAGCTGGGGCGCGGGGCTTCCTTGGCTGATCAGCTTCTCCGCCCAGGTCAGGGATCGGTAGTCGGTTTTTAGAGCAAAAAAGAGCGTGAGGAGGATGACAGCGGCGGCGGCTCCCTTATGCCATAATGGGGTGGGGTTCATGGTGTCGTTTGTTCGCAGAATTTTTGAGGCTAGGGGTCGATCGCTTCGACGCGCCAAGCTCCAGCGGAAGGGGCGTCCTCGTGGGAGCTTTGGGTGCCGTCTGGCCATCGCGCAATGAGGGTGGGCGACTGGGAAGCCTCAGAGTTGGCAAGGTGAATGGTGTGTGAACCTTGAGTGTGCCACCCCCCTCCGAGGCCTATTTCGTGGTAGAGGGTGGACCCGTCGGGGAATTGAAATTCCAGTTGGGCTCCGATCGCATCTATGTTTCCCCGAGGACCCTGAACCTCAACGGAGAGCCACTGGTTAGCGTATTCAGTTTCATTAGACAGGTAGGCGTTGCTTGCACCATGTTGCATCGCCAGCAAGTCAGGCTTCGAGTCTGCGTTTGCATCGAAAACGGCGATCGCTCTACCGTTTTTAGGAAGCAGGATTCCTGACTTTTTGGGTGGTGTCGAAGTGAAGGTTCCCTCTCCGGTTCCAGCCAAAAAGAGGCCCATGCCTCCATGGAAACGCGGGATGGCAATGTCGGTGTTCTGAGTTGCTGCGATGTCGATATTGCCGTCTCCGTCGAGGTCTGCGGCCGCCATTCCGATGATGGGGCTAGTCTGCGCTTCTGCGGAGAAGGGCGTGAATGCGTAGCTGCCGTCAGCTTGGCTTAGGAAAACGCCAGACTCGAAGTTGTTCGCTTCAAGTCGCTGCGAGGAATCGAGCTGGGCTTGTCCGTAGACTTCAGCCATGTTCGCTTTGGCGAAGTCGTCGTTCTTGGGAAAGGTCCGGAGGACATGGGGGAGTTTGGCGCCTATGTCCACGCGGGAGCGAACGGGGTAGAGGACCCCGTTGTCGTAGACGGCTTCGGCGATCAGGCGTGTCCCATTACGGGCGAAATCTCCGTAGAATAAAGTGGCAGGGGCTTGCGGCGAGGCGTGGTAGGTGGTGTTTAGTCCGAGGTTGCCGACAGCGAAGTCGAGCGATCCGTCGCCGTTGAAATCGGCGCTGGCGAGGCCGTTCCACCAGCCCTTTCCGCCGCTTTCGAATCCTACGGATTCGGTGTAGTCGGCGAATTGGCCACCTCCTTGGTTTTTATAGTAGCGAACGTAGTCCCACTCGAGGGCCACGATGAGGTCGGGGCGTCCATCGCGGTCGACGTCGCGGAAGAGGGCGCTCTTGACGAGACCGGGCTTGGCCAGCTCGGGCGCGAGTTGGTTGGTTTTGTTTACGAAGGTACCGTTTTCGTTGATGAGGAGATAGCTGTCCGGAGTTTCTGGATACTGTCCGGGGATTGAGCGTCCGCCTATGAACAGGTCGAGGTCGCCGTCGGAATCGATATCGGCTCCAACTGCGGCTCCGGCGTTCACGCTGAGCTTGGGGAAGTCGGTATCGGGCGTGAAATTTCCCGCTCCATCGTTGAGCAGCAAGGATACGCGGAAGTGGTCCGGCCACTTGCTTGCGTTCGCGCTCGCGTGCGTGACGAGGAGGTCTCGATCGCCATCCATGTCGACATCGAAGGCTAGGATTGGTCCGTTTTCGGTTTCGACTTGGGCGAGCGAGGGGATGGTTTGTGGTTGGAACGAAGCGTTGTTCGAAGTGAGCAGCTTATGTTTGGATCCGGTCGTCGCTCCGTAGAGCACATCATCTACCTTGTCTCCGTTGAAGTCGGCGACGACGAGGGAGGGGCCGGCACGGTCTGTTCTGAAAGGGAGGAAGGCCTGCTCTTTGTCGGCGAGAGCTAGCTCTGAATTGTCGTGGAAGGACAGGCCAAGCGCTGTATCGCCCTTACCGAACAGGCTTTGTGATTCCGGTTTGGATACGCTTTCGGGAGATTGGGCTTCTACTATTTTATAGGCGCTGTTGGTTGCGAGATTGTTGAAGACTTGCTGCTTCCCCGATGGCCATTCGACGATTAGCTTATTGATGAAAGCGTCGTTACCTACGCCGAAATGGGCGACAGGTTCGCTGCTGGATGCGTAACCTCGAGCCACGGTGAGAGTGCGTGATTGCAGTCCAGCGGACGGAGACTCGATGCGGACGACCGCGCCGATTCCGTAGGAGTTCGACTGGGTTCCTTGTAGTTGTATTTTGATGCTACGATGCTTTTCGACGTTGTTGCGAAAGGCCTTGAGGCCACCGTTGTAGTCTAGGTAGACGAGGTCGAGGTCGCCGTCGTTGTCTAAGTCAGCGGTGGCTGCCCCGAAGGTGACGCCGATATCCGTGAGCCCCCAGTCCTCGGTGACTTCGGAGAAACCGTTTCCGGAGAGGTTTCGATAAGCGAGGTTTGATTCGTCGAGGGGCGGAGACCGCTTCATCACGGCGATACGTTGCATGTCGGAGAGGGCGCGCATCATGCGGGCGAGCAAATCGCTATTGTTCGCCTCGCGAACCATCCCGTTGGTGACATGCAGGTCCGCCCAGCCGTCTTGGTCGAAATCCTCGAAGCGTACGGACCAAGTCCAGTCTGTGGCTTCGATCCCGGCCCAGCAGGCTACTTCTCCGAAGACTCCGAGCCCTGTGTTGAGGAGAAGGCTGTTGCGTGTGTATTGGGGAGCAATCCCCTCCGTGGTGCCGGTTGTCAGTACATCGTTTCGGGAGGCGGCCAACCCGCGTCGATCTTTCTCGCGCGAGGTTGTGGCCATGTCGGCGACGAGTAGGTCGATGTGGCCGTCGTTATTGATATCGGTCGTATCGGCTCCCATGGAGGAGTAGGGAGCGCTGGGGGCGACTTCGTGCAATACGTTTGAGAATGTTCCGTCATGATTGTTTCGATACAGATAGTCGTTGCCTGAAAAGTCGTTGGCGATGTAGAGGTCAGGCCAGCGGTCTTCGTCGAAGTCGAACCAAGTGGCGGCGTGCCCGAAGGTTGACCCTTGAATTCCGGCCTCTTTTGTAGTCTCCACGAAGTAGCCTTTCCCGGTGTTGCGAAAGAGACGATCCTGGCGGCCCTGCGATTCGGTACCGTCGACTTGGTTGGTGAGTACTAGCACGTCCAGCCAGCCGTCCCGATCGTAGTCCACGAAGGAGCCCACCACGCTGCCGTCCGTAATGCCGAGACCTCGTTTCTCGCCTTCCTCCTCGAAGGTTCCGTCACCTTGATTCATGTATAGCAGGTTAGGGGCTCGGTTGCGGCAGACGTAGAGGTCGAGCCAGCCATCGTTGTCAATATCGACAAACACTGCTCCTTGGCGCCATATTGCTTCGTCGTCGGAGATAGCGCTGGAGAGCCAACCCAGCATTGAGGAACTCTCGGAGAGCCCTGCATCGTCGGTGACGTCTTCGAATCGCCAGTTTCCAATATTGCGGAATAGCCTGCCCGGTTTGGTTTTGGTACTGACGTAAAGGTCGACCTTACCGTCTTGATCGAAGTCTGCGGCGCAGACTCCGGATCCCATCCCTCCACCCATGAACTCGCGGTAGCGGTGGGTCCACATGAGTGGATCGTCGTATTGGTTGTCGACTTGAAGTCCGCTCTCCTCGGGGTGTACGGGTTCGAATAGCTTGCGGGTGTTTGAGGGAGGTGAAGGCGAGAATTCGGTTTGTGTTAGCGCCTGCGAGTGCAGCTGGTGTACTGAGGCGAAAAGGGCGAGAGGTAGGTGCAGCGATAAGCGAATAAGTAGGGGCTTCATAAAATAGATGGGTATCTTGGGGATTATATAGTTGAACTATTTTATTATTATATAGGTAGGGGTAGGGGAGAGGGATGCTGCGGGATGGATGTTGATGGAAGGCACGTCCTGGGCAAATGGACAATGGTTATAGAAGCTTCTATAGCCTTGGTTATAGTTGTCTGGGGTAGGTCGCAAATGTGTGTATCAATGTCGCAAAATGCCCGTAGACCGGAGGTCTGTCTTGTTGGTAGACTGTAAGCTCTCGTTGCACCCGAAGTTAGATTTTTTTATCACAGGAATCTAAACGCGATGTTACCCCAAATCGTTTGCTTTAGGTAGTTTCATCTACTGTTGTTCGCGTTGGCTGTCGTTTGTCGGGTTGTAGGGAGAAATTAACTACAAGCTAACTAAATTGTTACCTGATTATGATAAAAATACCACCTGGAAAAAATAGATGCACAAGGGCGATCATCGCTTCTGTGTTGCTGCCTACGATTGGCTACTCGCAATCAGAGCCAGACGTATCCGATGAGGAGGTTTTTACCTTGTCTCCCTTCGAAATCTCTGGCGACGCGAATAGCGGTTACTCAACCCAAGCCACTCTAGCGGGTAACCGCTTGAAGACTGACTTGAAGGACTTGGGTACCTCTCTATCCGTCTACAATGAACAATTCTTGGACGATGTCGGCGCTACGGACAACAGCACGCTTCTGAAGTACACATTGGGTACTGAGGTTGGCGGTGTATACGGAAACTACTCCGGATCGGGAGGAGGGACAAATCCTGACTCCAACGCGGCTTTGAATCCGCAGTCGACCAACCGCGTTCGTGGCTTGGTAGGAGCGGACAACACTCGCGACCTGTACCTCTCCAGTATCCCGTGGGATGGATACAACGTGGACGGTGTCGACATCCAGCGCGGTCCGAACGCGATCCTCTTTGGACAAGGAAGCCCGGGTGGCGTGATCAATACTCGTATGAAGCAAGCGAGCTGGCAGGATGCTGGCGAGGTCGCTATTCGCGTCGACGAGTTTGGCAGCGTTCGCGCGTCGGTTGACATCAATCGCGTGCTCATCGAAGATCAGCTATCGGTTCGCTTTGCTGCGGTGGACAACAACTCCAAGTTCAAGCAAGATCCTGCCTTTGACGACATCCAGCGGCAGTATTTCGCGTTTCGGTACGAGCCAAGCTTCCTTACCTCAGACAATGCTCGCACGATCTTGAGGGCGAACTACGAAATGGGAGATGGCGAAAGCAATCGACCGCGCAACTTGCCACCGCGCGACCGCATCTCTCCTTGGTTCACCGAGCTGAACAATGAACTCTACGACGTGGCTTGGGGCAACGACAACCACTGGCAAATTCCAGGTCGTGGCGCTGCAGCCAACCAAGATGGGGAGACTCCGGCGAACCCGAATCCGAACTACGTGGAATGGATCGGCAATGCGACCAATGGTACGGGATACGCGGGCTATTTCGGTGGCTCGATTTTTTCCTACCTGCCAGGCGAGTCTCAGCCAGTTCTCGGCCTAGCTCCCAATGCGGTTGCATACTTGGGCCTCTCTCCAGATGCGGCGGATGAGGACGGCTTTATCGATTTGGAAGGCGGGCGCGACGGTAACATTTTTGGCTTGGCCGACGGGAATCCGCACGGTTTGCCAGGATACCGCGACTATGCTCAGTACAAAGGTTTGCCATTCGCCAGCCTCACGAAGGACAAGTTCGTCACGGATCCAGCGATCTTCGATTTCTACAACAACCTGCTGGACGGCGACATTAAGCGGGAGTGGCAGAACTTCGATTCCCTCGACATCTCCCTCAGCCAGACGTTCTTCGGCGACACCATGGGCTTCGATATCGGTTACCACGAGGAAAGCTACCTCTCAGGTGGTTATAATCCAGTTTCCGATACGATCCACATCGATGTAAACAGCCGTTTTGCTGACGGGACCAATACGCCTGAAACCGGTTGGTACACCGATGGTACAGTCAATCCCGGCGCTGGTCGCCCATTCGTACGCCTTGGCAATGCCAAGGGTGAATCTATAACCGATCGCGAAAGCTGGCGCGCGACTGCTTTCGTATCCCATGACTTCGATAAGGGAGACAACAACTGGCTTACACGTCTGCTCGGTAAGCATACCGTTACAGGTATGGCCTCCAAGGATGACTACCTTCGTACCAGCCAAAGATGGCGCAGCAGCACTTTCATCGGCGACTACTACGGCCTCGGTCAGTTCGAAGATATCAAGGCTAATAACGGCCGCTTCTGGGCGGATTTCGTCCCGATGCAAAACGTATATATCGGTCCGAACCTCCAAGGCGCGTCGCTTGGTCAGGATCTCGGAATCCGTCCCCCGATGGTAGCTCCTCAGTTTTCGGATACTATGACCCTGCGCTATTTCGACTCTACTTGGAATCGCCCGATTGATCCCGAAGCAGCTGGTTATGTAGATCCGGGTGCCATCTGGTACAACCAAGTAACAGTCGGCACCGCGGACGGACCTATCGAGTCTACTCAGTCCGAAAATCCCGCGAACTACGTAGGCTGGGTTACGCGTGACGTTCAGCTCATGACTGATGCCGACCCTCGCAATCGCGATTTCCTCACGGAGAGCCGCGAATGGGACGACCGTTACAATGAAGCGACTGCCATCGTATGGCAGGGTAAGCTCTGGGACGGTTCGCTCGTAGCCACGGCAGGTATTCGCAACGACGAAGTAGGCCAGGTCCGTACCACTTGGAACACGGACGACTCTACGGAGTACCCGACGGAAATTCCTTACACTGTTAACGAAACCGGCCCCTTCAAGGAAGAGTCCAAGAGCTGGGGGGTGGTTGCTCATATGAACGATCTCCCTTTCGTTGGTGGGTTGATGGACAACCTTCCTGTTAACGTGAGCTTGTCCTACAACAAGTCTAACAACTTCCAGACCGGTCAGGTTTTCGTGGACTACTGGGGTCAGCCATTGCCGCTTCCTGAAGGAAATACGGAAGACATCGGACTCATGGTTGCGACTAAGGACGGCAAGTATTCGCTTCGTCTGAACCAGTTCGAATCTGACGTGAAGAACAACGTTGGTACGGGGCTCTCGTTCTGGCTCTACGGTAACAACATCGGCATCTACGCCCAAGCTTACCACCAGTTCAAAAACAACTACCAGTACCGCAGCCAGCCTAACAATGGTCCTACTTACGGTGACGGCACGGTCAGTGACCTGCCGGTTCCAACCGACGAAAACCCGAACCCAAGATGGAGTTTCGACTACCAGCCGCTCGACGGCCAAACGGTTGCTGAAGCCGAGGCTTTGGAAACGGCGGTAATCGCTGCCTATGACCAGTGGCTCGAAGAGATGGCTCCTCTGCCACAGATGATGGCGGAGGCTTGGAGCTTCGCATGGGACGGAAGCGACTTCACGGAAGCAGGCCTCCCATTCCGCTTCACCGATGACATCAAGGCGGAAGGCTACGAGCTCGAATTGCATGCGCAGATCACCGACAACTGGCGCATGACCATGAACGCTTCCAAGATCAAGTCCTACCGAGACAACCTCGGCCAGACTTTGGCGCCAGGCGGTGAGATGACCATGATCGAGTATCTGCTCGATTTCAACGACCGCATGAACACTACCGCTATGGGCGACCTTCGCATCTGGGGCTCCGGAAGTACTGCCAATGCCCGTGACAACTGGAACGGATACGCTGACGGCGACATCAAGGCCCGTCTCGCTGAAGAAGGTACCGTGGTGCCGGAAAACCGTCTCTGGCACGTAAATTTCGTAACGAACTACGACTTTAGCGATGGCAAGTTCAAGGGCTTCAGCGTCGGTGGCAGCGCTCGTTACCAGTCGGCTTCCACCTTGGCTTACAGGCCATACTATGAGGTGTCTGAATTCACAGGCAGAGAGTTCCTCGCCTACGATTTGGACACGCCATACAAGGATGACGCTCAGATGGACTTCGACCTTTGGCTTGGTTATGGAAAGCTGATCTTCAACGACAGGGTCGATTGGAAAATTCAGATGAACATCTCCAATGTGGGAGTGGGCGACGAGCTCGTTCCGATCACGGTGCAGCCTGATGGTACGCCAGCGGCCTACCGTATCAAAGCTCCACAGCAGATATTCTTAACGAATACCTTCAAGTTCTAGCATAGTAAGTATCTTGTTAATGCTTCGCCCCTGGATTCGTTCAGGGGCGTTTTTTTGGGGATGCTTCAGTTGTATGAGAAAAACAATTACAGAATTGATATGGGTGGCTTCGTGGGCGGTTGCGGGGTTGTTCTTTGTCGGAAACGCTTTAGCCATGCCCGCTCGTCCGGTTGCGAGTCGCAGTATCGGGTCGGCAGCCGTGGGCGAGCCATGGGTGAGCAACGTGAATATCGCCGATCTCGACCAGGATGGCGTGATGGACGTGTTAGTCTGCGAGGGCCGCCTCAATCAGGTCAGTTGGATTCGACAGGTTGAGTCCGGAAGGTTCGAAGAGACCGTAATCGCAAGCATGGCTCCTGGACCGGTATTTACGGAAACGGTTGATCTAAACGGAGACGGTCTGCTCGACGTCTTGGTTGCTTGTATGGGGATCGTAGTGCCGAATAACGGAAGAATCGGATCGGTCCTGCTTTTGGAAAACAAAGGGGAGGGACATTTCGAGCAACGCGTTCTCTTAGAAAATGTTCCTCGGGTGACCTATGTGACCGCAGCGGATCTGAACGAGGATGGGAGGCTGGATCTCGTGGTTGGAATGTTCGGGTTTTACGACGGTGAAATTCGCTGGATGGAGGATCTCGGAAACGGCGAATACGCAAGCCACACCTTGCTCGACCTATCTGGTACCATCCATGCGCCCGTTTGCGATGTGGATGGCGACGGCGACTTGGACATCGTGGCGCTTGTTTCCCAGGACTGGGAGGAAATACATGTTTTTGAGAACGACGGTAGCGGCGGGTTTCAAGGTCGAGTGGCTTACGGATCTTTAAACAAGAACTTTGGCAGCAGCGGCATTTGTCTAGCGGATGTCGACGACGACGGAAGTATCGACATTGTCTATACGAATGGGGATGGGCTGGACTACTCCACGCCAGGCCCTCGTTCATGGCATGGAGTGCAATGGCTTCGCAACGATGGGTTGGGTAACTTTGATTACCGGCGTATTGCGGACTTGCCTGGGGCCATTAGCCCTCTGGTCGTCGATTATGACGGGGATGGAAAGCGGGATATCGTGGTGGTGAGCGGATTCAACGACTGGACTTTACCGGAAGCGGTGTCTTTGGTCTGCTATCGGCAGGAGGAAGCGATGGCCTTTGAAAGGCATGTTTTGGCTCGAGAGCCGACTCATTTAATTTCCGTGGACGGAGCTGACATGGATGAGGACGGCGAGGTGGAACTCGTGACCGGAGCGTTTATGTATTACCCGCCTTTCGACAAGAAAAGCCGCGTGACTTATTGGGATCGCGATCAAGCTCGCAAAGGAGACTGAGATGAAGCGGATCGGATGGGGTTTATCGGCCTTCGTCTTTGCGTGCTTCGGCGCCTTAGCGATGTCGGAGGTAAAGGAGAATAGCTTGATGGAACCGAGCGACTTGGGATTCGTTTTGGAGTTGCCGGAGGAGCTCTCTAGGGAGTCGGTTCTCGGAGAGCGTTTAAGCGCTCTGCTGGAATCGCTGAACGCGGCGAACCCAGACCGTACGAGGCTGCGAATGGTTGCGAACTTGTATCATGCCAACGAATACGATAGGGAGGCGAAGTGCCTCTACGATTGGTTGATCGCTTCTGCCGAGGACGATTTGGAACGCGCTCGCTTGAATTACTTGGCTGCTCAGCTGGTGAAGGAAAAAGGGGATTCGGAGGGAGCAATGTCCTATCTCGAGGCGTCCGTCGCAGCCTACGATGGGTATGGCTTGGCTTTGGCGCAGCTGGGTGAGGCCAGGTTCAAGGAAGGGAGTCTCGATGCGTCAGCGGAGCTTTTCCAGGAGGCTAAGTCGATTGATCGGGAGCTGGCCTCTGCCTATGTTGGCTTGGCCCGCGTTTTCGAGCGGAGAGGGGAGATCGAGCAAATGGTAAAGGAACTGGAATCCGTTCTCGAATTTGACGCGGTCAATAGCAGCGCTCTGGCCTTGCTGTCCCAGGTTTACGCTCGGCTTGGCGATGAAAAACGTGCCTACGAAGCCTCTGAAGCGATCGAGTATTCCGCAGGCGTTCCGGAGAGTGACCCTTGGTTCCAGGAAGTGATCGATGCCATATACGATGTGCAGCGCTTGGATTTCCTCTTTCTCGACTACTTTACTTTAAATCGTTTTGAGGAAGCCCTGCCTTATCTCGAACGAATGGAGGCCTTGGATCCCGAAAACCCACGATACTCTCGCTATCGGGCAGTGATGTATATGGGGTTTGGATACTACGAGAAAGCGGAAGAGGAGCTTCACGAAGGTTTGGCTAAGGGGGGCGCGGCGGAAGTCTTTTATCCTTTATTGGTGAAGTCTCTGAACCTTCGTGGAAACAAGGAAGAAGCGGAGCGAACCGCTCGTGCGGCTGCGGAGCGTTTTGGCGCCAGCGGAGAGTTGAACCTTGAATGGTCAAGACTGCTGGTCGAGCAAGGGGCCTACGAGGAGGCGTTGTCGGTGCTTGAGCGAGGCATCGAATCGGACCCTTATTCCCTTGAGCTGCATTTCGCTCGCGCTCGATTGGGCATGAAGAAGGGCAAGATCGATCAAGCGAACGAGAGCTTGCGAATGCTTCGCCAACTGGCGCCGATGGATGCGGAGGCCATGGTGAGAGCGGCTTTAGTGCTCATGGAAGCGGGGCATTTTGGAGAAGCGCTTCCGTTTCTGCAGCAGTCGTATCAGGTCGCGCCGTTTTACGACGAGGCGATCGAGCTCCTGTCCGACGCTCACTACGAGCTGGGGCTGGAGGCGGTGAAGAGCAGGAAGGTGGGCGAGGCTTTGGAACGCTTCGAAAAGTCCTTAGCGCTTCGACCTCGAAGGATGGATGCCCTTGGGGCGAGGGCGCAAGTGGCGGTTCAGGCGGGTCGGTTCCAAGAGGCGGAGCTCGCTTTGCAAGCCTTGCTCAGTGCGGCCGGCGACCGGCCTAGCATCTTGATCGTTTACGGAGATGTGCTATTCCGCAACAGGAAGCTTGAGGAGGCGCGTAAGGCTTGGAACGTGGCGTTGCGCCTGGTTCCTGACGAGGGGAACGAGTCGGAGCTTCGGCGGGAGCTCAAAGCTCGGCTTGAGCAGACGTCGTCCCTCGCGGCTGGTGAGGGGTGATTGAGCGGCTTTTCTAGGCTCCGCTGCGAAACTCCGAGGGGGTGAGGCCGTAACGTTTGCGGAAAGTCCTGAAGAAACTTCCTGGCGAAGAAATGCCCACGCTCCGAGCGATGTCTTCTACTGTGTCGTCCCGTCGCTCTACGAGCAATCGGGTAGCTGCCTTCATGCGAGTCTCTTCGATGTGCTCGCGAATGGTTTTTCCTTTTTCCGCCCGGAAGTCGCGTTCCAGCTGTCGTCGAGAAATTCCCAGGGCGTCGGAGACGGGGTTGACGCCTAAGTTAGGGTCGGAATAATTTTCAGCAATGAATGTAATGGCCCGATGGATACGGGAATTGTTTCGAGAAGATACCTCAGTGCTGGTTCTTGCTTCCACCTTCCTGGGAGCTATTCTGATGCATTCGGTCTCGCATCGTTTGCCCTCCATGAGATCGGAAAGCAGGGCGGCCGCTTGATACGCCATGTCTTCCATGTTCGGGTCGACGCTCGAGAGACTGATGTGGGACGCCTCGCATTCGACCGTTTCGTTTCCTGCCCCGACGATGGCGATTTGGTCTGGAACGCTTAGTTCGATCTCGTCGGCGATCGTCAATAGTTCACCGGAAAGGCAGTCATTGAACGCGAAAAGGCCGATGCGGTCTTGGGGCTTGGAAAGCAGTTCTAGCACGGACTGGCGCCACTCTGTCCAGTTCTCTTGCCATGGTTGAAATGATTTAGCGTGTGGAGGAGGGAGTTGGCCGCAGGGGTATCCGAAGGTTTTGAGCGCTGAATGAAAGCCCGCAAAACGCTCCTGGTTTTGAGGGTCGTCGATAAAGGGAGCCCACAAGAAGTTCTGGCAGCCTACCTCGATAAGGTGCTTTGCTGCGAGTTTTCCGATTTCGAAGTGGTTAGGCTCAATTCTTGGTATTGAGCGGCAATCGTCGGCCAGGCTGACGGTCACGTTCGGCACCTTGGTGCCGTTTGCGAAGGAGGGCTGGTCGGATTGGTAAGGAACGAAGGCGAGAATCCCGTCGCCATCCCATCGCTTGGGAAGCACTCCGGTGTGCAGCATGTCCGTAATAAGGTGCCAGTTGCGTTCCTTGGCGAAACGAGCGATGCCCTGCAGGAAGTCTTGGTTGGCGTACTGGGCCGCGACTAGAATTTTACTTCGACTGGTGGGGCTCTGTCTTGTTCGTCCCTGCTGGGTAGCGGGCTCGGGAGGCAGCCTCTTGTTGGACGGCGGCAGTGGGCTGATTGCGAAGGGTGCTTGAAGCGGGTGGACGGGCTTATGAGCGACAAAAGTAGAGGATGTACTGTTTGCGTTCATGCTAGGGTAAAGTGGGGTAGGGTGCCATGGGGCCGGAGTCGACCGGGACCTTCTCTGCTACCGATTGAACGTGTGGCGTTGGTGAACCGTCAAGGTGGCGTTGGCTAAAAATGGCATATGTCTTTGGTTATATGTACGGGTAGAGGGAAGCGTTGAAAAGGCGGCGGAGGCACGTCTATAGCTACGGTAAAAGGGATTTGCTTACCTTTGTAGGCTTGTTGTGCAAAGGGGGCTTGGGAAGCTTTGTGTACACCCCATACGCGCGTTCTTTTTGCCCTGGTTTCGCTTGCATTAGAGGCGTGTGCTTCGGGACTTCAAATTCCGACATAAGATCCCATGACTGTACGCATATTAGTAAATGTATTCCTTCTCGGTCTCGCTTTGCACAGTCCGTCTCAGGTAGCCCTTGCTTGGCAGGCGGATCAGGGAGATGGCAGGTTTGCGAACCCGGTGCTCTACGCCGACTATCCCGATCCAGATATAATTCGAGTTGGCGACGATTTTTACATGGTATCGACCACCTTTGTGGACGTGCCGGGGATTCGAATCCTGCGTTCGGAAGATCTTGTCAACTGGGAGATCGCGGGGCATGCCGCGATCGAGGTCGATGGTGGCGATGCTTATGACTTGGAGGGCGGCACCGCTTATAGAGAAGGTTATTGGGCGTGTAGTCTGCGTTACAACGAGGGGATTTTTTATGTGTTAGTGAACCCGACTTTTGGAAATGCTAGACTCTATTACAGCGATGATGTGGAGGGTGATTGGCAATACCACCAGCTGGATCGCCCTGCCTATGATCCAGGTCTCTTCTTCGATGATGACGGCAAGGGCTATATCTTCAGCGGCCATTCCGAGATGACGCTTATGGAGTTGAGCGAAGACTACTCGAAAGTGGTTTCGCAATCGAACCGTGTTTTCGACGCTGGAGGTGAGGGGGCTCACGTGATCAAGCGTGGAAACTACTATTACGTATTCAATGCGAATCCTAGTGTATGGCCCTTTCAACTACGGTGTTCCCGATCCCAGAATCTGGCGGGCCCTTGGGAAACCGGCAGAGTGGTGTTAACGGCGACGACCGGTGGGCATCAAGGATCTGTTGTCCAATTGCAGGATGGTTCTTGGTATGGATTCGTTCATCAAGACAATGGGGCCGTTGGTCGAACTCCAAACTTAGGGCCCGTATTTTGGGAAGACGATTGGCCAGTCTTCGGTACGCCGGATAATCGGAACGTGATTTTGGATACAGTCGAAAAGCCCATTAGAGGAAAGGCGATCAGGGAGCCAGCCACCTCGGATGACTTTTCAAGTTCGACCTTGGGATTACAGTGGCAGTGGAATCACAATCCTGACGAAAGCAAATGGTCTTTAAGCGAACGCCCAGGCTTCTTAAGGCTTCGTCCGCTCCGAGCGGATCGCTTCTGGAATGGTAAGAACACGCTCACGCAAAAGGGACAGGGGCCGCAGAGCCACGGTATCGTCAAGCTGGATATTTCCAATCTGCGAAGCGGTGACCGGGCGGGCTTTGGTGTCTTGGGGAAGGTGAATGCCAATGTTTTCGTGGAAGTGGATAGCGAAGGCGACAGATGGTTGCGCAGCAGCTTCGAGAATCGTGGCGTCGGTCGTCACGATGGAGCGGTGCCCATCGCGGTGGAGGCTAATTCCATCTACCTGCGGGCCGACCTAGATTTTGAGGAGGAAGTGGGAATCTGTTCCTACAGCTATGACGGTGCAACATGGACCCGCTTTGGCGGAATATTTACTCTGGGCTTCGATATTACGCACAGCACGTTTCAAGGCCAGAAGTATTCGATATTCTGTTACAACACGGAGACCGATCCCAGCGCTGGTTACGTAGATGTGGATTCTTTCGAACTGGGGGACGATGCGTCGGAACTGTCCATGCAGAGAGGAAGAGCGGTTCTTAACGAAGCTGGTACCACCTTCGTGGCGGACAATGGTCAGCTGATTCGTGGGCCGTTTGCCTCAACGGAGTGGGGCAATCCACCTCCGAAAGAAAACTTGGCGCAGCTGAAGGAGCTTGGACTGAACGCAGTGCATCTCTACGGCGAAGTCTTTGATCCAAACTATCCCGCGGAGGGCAGTCAGGGGCCTGGCTATTCTGCTTCGCGAATGGATCAGATGGTGGAGATGACTCGTGAGCTGGGGCTTTACCTTGTCATTACGATTGGTAACGGAGCCAACAATGGCGATTACAATTACGACTACATTATCGATTTTTGGGATTTTTACGCGCCCCGATACGCCGACGAAACGCACGTCATCTTCGAGATCCAAAACGAACCGGTGGCCTGGACGCCACCCTATTCTCGGTCGGTTCTCGAAATGGAGGTGGATGCCTACGATACGATACGTAGCCATGCTCCGGATACGCCTGTGCTGCTAATGACTTACGCTGTCTTTTCGAATTGGGAGGCGGCTCTGAATGATCTTTCTAAAATACACGACGATATCGACTGGAGCAATGCAGCAGTCGCTTTTCATGGATATGCTGGGCATGAGGAAACCACTCCCGCATTGGAGAAGATGCTGGAAGCGGGCTACCCGATGTTCATGACGGAATTCACAACTTCGGAGTGGGGGTACAGTTTGGACCACATCGATTTGGAGATGACGGCATCCCTGGAACGATTGGGAATTTCATGGCTCAACTTTCTCCACGTCCCGCCCAATTTTATCAATGAAGCGATTAACGATCCTACTGCTTATTCGGACATCGTGAACCGTTCAGGACTCGGCTGGGTTCCGGACTTCGGAGAATGGCCCGTGCAGCGAGGCGTCTTTGGAAACCAAGGACTGCCGCGCGAGACTGGTGGCGAATGGATAAACAACAAGCTTACGGGAACCCTGCGGGTGGAAGCGGAAGATTTTGATACCGGAGGTCAAGGTATTGCCTACAATGACTTGGACAAGGCGAACAATCAGGGGGAGTATCGGCCTGATGAAGGTGTGGATATCCGCAGTGTAAGTGACGGTGGAAGCTGGTTCGCGGTAACGTCCGCGGAGCCGGGTGAGTGGCTCGAGTATACGGTTTTCGTTAAGGAGCCGGGGCTCTACGCTTTGAAGGTTCGTTATGCTGCAGTATCGAGTTCTACAATACGGATGGACTTCAATCGAATCGATGCCACGGGATCCATGGTGATGCCGAGCACTGGCGGCTCTAATATTTGGGGGACGGCTGAGACTGTGGTATTCCTCGACTATGGTCAGCAGAAGGTTCGCCTAGAGGTTGATTCTGGCGTGATTGATCTGAATTGGTTTGAGTTGACGCCCGCATCCGATGGACCTGTCCCCGATGGTACTTACCGCTTCGTCAATCGAAAGAGCGGCCACTCGATCGGAGTTGACCTCGGTTCCTACGAGCTCGTGCAGGAAACCTACCAAGGTTCTGGCCAGGAATGGCAACTCACGCATCTGGGAGCTGGCAACTATCATGTAAGATGGGCGAACCAAAACTTGAAGTGGAGCGTTGGACTGGAGCAGGATAACGACGATCCGATGGAGGTGGTACCTTGGACGGACTTGGTGCGCAACCGGCGAGTGTTGATCACTTCAACGGCGAATGGATTTTTCAGACTCCGCAGCGCGGTGAGTGGATTAACGGTGGTTCCTATGTCCGCATCGGTTGATGAAGATGCTACCGTGGTGCAACACGTATACGATGGAAGCGCGAGCCAGTTGTGGGCAATTCAGTCAGACGCTTCCGTTTCGTTTCCGTTAGGATTGAGCGTAGGCACTGTAGGTGCGGGGAATCAATTGACCTGGGACGCAACCGAGGGAGCGAGCAGTTACAAGGTGAAACGGTCGCCTGTATCCGGAGGGCCCTACACGGATATCGCCTCAGGCGTGACGCAGACGAGCTACGTGGATTCTGATGTAGAAGAGGGCGATGTTTGGTTTTATGTCGTTAGTGCTCAGATCAACGGCGCCGAGAGCTTGGAGAGCGCTGAGGCAAAATCGAGTCCGCCGCTCCTCTACGCCAGTTTCGGCTTCGACGCGTCGAGCGGCGCTTCGGTAGTCGATAGCTCCGTGAGTGGTTGGGAAGGTGCGCTTGCTGGAGATGCCAGTTGGTCCAGCGGGCGTGATGGAAACGCTGTTCAATTGCATGGCGGCGATGGGCATGTGCTCTTGCCTGAAGGCATCGTCAGTGAGCTAAATGAGATTACAATATCGACTTGGGCCTATCTTGACGAACGACATTTTTGGTCCCGGATCTTCGATTTTGGTTCAGGCACGGGCAATTACCTGTTTCTCACTCCCAATGGCGGAGGCGGCACGGTTCGTTTCGCAATCACCGATGGTTCGGGAGAGCAGGTGGTAGACGGTTCGGAACCCTTGCCGCTTGGAGAGTGGCTGCACCTTGCGGTGACGATGAAGGGCTCGCTCGCTATCCTTTATGTCAACGGGGAGGAAGTCGGGCGCAATGGCGAGATGACTTTGAACCCTTCCAGCTTGGGTGTGACTAGCCAAAACTATATAGGGCGCTCGCAATGGCCTGACCCTTACCTCGAGGGGCGAGTTGATGATTTTCGGATTTATTCCAAGGCCTTGGATGCGGGCGAAGTGTTGGCGGTGATGCAGGAGGACGTGAGGCCTGAGCTTGATCCCGCGGAAGCGAATGAGGTTCGCTTTGTCTTCGACCAGTCGCAGCTGCGTATCACACTGAAGGATACAATTCTAGGACGTCGTTATCAGGTCGAAACCTGCGAAACGCTCTTGGATTCTGACTGGGAGGCTGTCGGAACGCCCGAGAGGGGAACGGGAGAGGCGCTAAATTGGAACATACCTTTGGATTCCGATAAACCTGTGCTCTTTTATCGCTTGAGGATCGAGCGGTAGAGCTTTCCGTCCTAGAAGCGTTTGCTATGAACTGATCAATTGTTTTCATCAAGACTATGCCCCATCGCTCAATTCTCATTTCACTCGCGCTGGCGAGCTTCGCTCCGCTGCTCGTAGCAAAAAATTCAACTTTGCTCCGGTACGACGAGCCGGGTCAGTTCGAGCCTTTGTCCGAGGGCTTACCGATCGGCAACGGTAACGCTGGCGCTCTGGTAATGGGGCGCACGGCGGACGAGCGAATCGTGCTCAATCACGATACGCTCTGGGCAGGCGGCCCTTACGATCCGAGCTATCCCGAGGCGGCAGAAGCGTTGCCGAGAATCCGAGAGCTGCTGTTTCAAAACAAGCACAGTGAGGCGCAGGACTTGGTGCAGCGTTCCTTCATGGCGAAGCCGATGCGGCAGATGAGTTATCAGTCTATGGCGGACCTTCTGATGAAGGTGCCCGGTCACGAGTTCGTTGACGACTACGAGCGTTCCCTCGATTTGAGTAGAGCCCTTGCTGCGGTGAGCTACGTGAAGAATGGGGTGCGATTCACCCGAGAGAGCTTTGCCAGCTCTCCCGAGGGTGTGCTTGTGTTTCGAATACAAGCTGACCAGCCGTCGAGCGTGGATGTGACCCTGCAGTTGGGCTCCTTGCACGATGGGGCTCGCCAATCCTATTGGGCCGAGGGAATGAGAATTGCCGGTAGAAACAGTTCAAGCGAGGGGATCGAGTCAGGTTTGCGGTGGGAAGTGGAAGTGTCGGTCAAGAGAGAGGGTGGCTGGGCGCTTCCTGGGGATGGGTATTTGAAAATCCGTGACGCAGATAGCGTAACGCTGCTGGTGGCTGCGGACACGAGTTACGTAAACTGGAAGGACGTCAGCGGCGACCCGCATGAGCGGAACGCCGCGAAGATCGCTGCCGCGTCTAGCTATGAATACGAGGAACTGAAGTCCCGACACATTGCCGACTACCAATCTTTGTACGATCGTGTGGAGCTGAATCTCGAGAGTCCGCGACCCGACTTGTCTCGGCGTCCTACCGATGCCCGCATTGCTACTTTCTCGCAGGACAATGACCCGGCGACGGCGGAGATGTACTTCAACTTCGCCCGCTACCTGCTGATCTCTTGTTCCCGTCCCGGATCGCAGCCTGCGAACTTGCAGGGGCTTTGGAACGACAAGCTGTCGGCCCCTTGGGGGAGCAAGTACACGATCAACATCAATACGGAGATGAACTATTGGGCGGCTCAGGTGTTGCAGTTGGGCGAGTGCGTAGAGCCGCTTGCCGCGATGTTGCATGAGCTCTCGGAGTCGGGGCAGCGAACGGCCAGGAATTTCTATAATGCCTCGGGGTGGGTCACGCATCACAACACCGACCTCTGGCGGGCGACTGCTCCGATCGATGGAGCGTTTTGGGGGATGTGGCCGATGGGCGGAGCCTGGTTGAGCCTCTTCCTGTGGGAGCGTTACGAATTTAGCGGGGATATCGCCACGCTTCGAGAAGACTATCCAGTGCTGAAAGGGGCGGCTCAATTTTTCTTGGATACGCTCGTTGAAGATCCAAGAACTGGATACTTGGTGACTGCCCCTTCGAATTCACCGGAGAATGCTCACCACGCAGGGGTGACCAACGCGGCAGGCCCCACCATGGATAATGCAATCCTGAGGGACCTGTTTCGGGCGGTTGGGCGAGCGAGCGAGGTCTTAGAGGTGGATGCCGCTTTTCGCGACGAGGTAAAAGCGACCGCTCTGCGCCTCAGCCCTTTCAAGATCGGCGAGGACGGGCAGTTGCAGGAGTGGCAGTTCGATTGGGACTTGGGAGCTCCGGAAATGGATCACCGTCACATTTCCCACCTTTATGCGCTGCACCCGAGCAACCAGATTTCTCCGCTCACCACCCCTGAGCTAACGAAGGCGGCTCGTAGGACATTGGAGTTGCGCGGCGACGAGGGAACGGGCTGGAGCTTGGCATGGAAGGTAAACTTCTGGGCGCGTCTCCTCGAAGGCGAGCGAGCTCACGACCTCCTGGAGCTTTTGATCAGCCCGGGATATTGCTATACCAACATGTTCGACGCCCATCCACCGTTCCAGATAGATGGTAATTTTGGTGGGGCCAACGGCATCGCAGAGATGCTGTTGCAAGCCCACCTAGAGGATGAGGCAGGTGTACCAATGATTCAACTACTGCCGGCTTTACCCGCCTCATGGCCTGCGGGCTCGTTCCGAGGGTTCAAGACGCGGAAGGGGTTCACGGTAGATATGGCATGGGAAGGCGGAGAACTGAAGTCAGCGCTGGTTCGCGCGGATCGGGACGGCTCCGTGACCTTTGTTTTAGGGGAGAAGCGGGGGCGCTTCGATTTGAAAAAGGGCGATGAGATCAATTTGAGCGAGGGATTGGAATCTGCTGAGATCCTTCGCTAGCCCAGCGACCGTAGCTTACTCGATGTCCTTATGGTCTTCGGAGGTATCGATGACTTCGAGTTCGCCCATCTCGATCTTTCCGGGAAGCAAGTTTCGCCGCATTCGACCTGAGGCGGTCCCAAAGAGCTTGGAGGCGGATTGGGCCATGTTGGCGAGCTCTTCGTCGAAGTTTCGCCCTTTGGCTCGCATGCTGAATCGGGTGATCCAGAGGACCTCCTTTTCCTTTTTCTCGACCAGTTTTTTGAAGTCGTAGGCGACGAGGATGACGAAGTAACGTGAGGCTTCCACTTCGGCGACGAGGTCGTCGAAGATCAAGCGCTGCGGCCCGCCAAGGGTGTCGTCCTTGTAATGTTCGAACAGGTCCGGAGCGAACCCGAGCAGTTGAGCATTGTAGTCGTTTGCTTGGCGCCGGGCTCGCTCAGCCATCGACTGAATGGTGAGCATCGTCTCTAGCTTCGCTTCCGACGGGGTGGCGCTGAATGTGACGACTCCTGCGCTTTCTCCGTCGAGTTCTAGGCTGTCGAGCTGGTCGATGGTCGCGGTCAGGTTTTGGATGACGCTCTGGCTCAATCCGTCGTCGAAGGGGATCGTTTTCCCCCAGTTGACGACGATCATGAGATCGGTTTTACGAGGATCCGACTGGGGCAAGTAATTTTGCCGGTGAAGGGCATTGGCTAGTATCTCCGCCATTTCTTCTACGGTGAGGGCGTTGAGGGACTCGTCTTTTCCGCTGGGATCGATGGTCTTGCCCATTGCCAGGGCGTAGGTTTCAGCTTTCCAAGCTCCGTTGTCTAGTCGCTCCCGTTCGTAATTGGGACTGGTTACGGAGTGGGCCATGGTGTGGCGAGGCCTGGGCTCTTTGGCGGAAGTCGTGGGGACGGCGATGAAGCATTGCAGGGAAAGTGAGAGGAATGGGAGTATTAGAATAGCGCTCGTTCTCATGTGAAGTAAAAGAAGGTGATGTTTTCGTTCATCAGTTCTAGCTTAGCTCTGGATAACGAAAGGAAGGAAAGCCTCAAAAGTATTCATATACCACTATAGTCATGGGTTGATTATTTCTTATGACTGTAGATATAGAGTAAGTTTTACTAACTAAGCCTTGAAGCCTTTGTGAGGGAAGGGCTTGATCGTAAGGGTACGTCAACCCCGTAACGCTTCCCCGAATGGCGAGTCGATCTAGCAGAATCGCTTCTTCGTGGCGTGTCTTGGATCATGCTAAAAAAACTCTCTCTATTTCTCGTTTTTCTACAATTTACCTACTGCCACTGTTTGGGGCAAAACGATGGAGCGGAAGAAGCTCGTCGGAATTTAGGGCGCGAGGTTGTTCTGGGGCCTGCAGATGTACGGTTTTATCCTGAGCCACCCGAAAACTATCGTTTGCGGCGCGATGACATTGATCGGGGGGCGATCGAAGCGTTTCGCTACCAATCAGGAGTGACCCAGACAGAACGTTTGGCGAACGTGTATCTGCCTCCTAACTACAATGAAGCAAAGAAGTATCCGGTCCTATACTTGCTGCATGGAATCGGGGGAGACGAGACGGAGTGGATTCGCTTTACTCAGCCCAATGTGATCCTGGACAACCTCATTGCCGAAGGGAAAGCCGCGGAAATGATCATCGTACTCCCTAATGGTAGGGCGTTACCTAACGACCGGGCGGAGGGAGAGATTTTTTCACCGGAGAAGATCGAGGGCTTTGCGAAATTCGAGCAGGATCTTGTCGACTATCTCATCCCAGCAATCGAAGCGAAGTACTCGGTGCGAAGGGATCGTGAGCACAGAGCTCTCGCTGGCTTGTCGATGGGGGGCGGACAGTCATTGAACTTTTGTCTGACGCGCTTGGATACTTTTTCTTGGTTGGGAGCCTTTTCGGCTGCTCCCAACACGAAGCCAGCGGAGGAGCTGATACCCGATCCGGAAATAGTGAAGGATCGCCTCCAGCTTTTTTATCTCTCCTGCGGCAACCGTGACGGGCTCATAAATGTTTCGCAAGGGATGCAGCGGTATTTGGCGAAGCATGATATCCCTCATATCTGGAATGTGGATGACCACGGGCATGACGCGGAGACTTGGGGAAGTAACCTTTATCGATTCAGCCAACTTGTTT
This sequence comes from Pelagicoccus sp. SDUM812005, assembly GCF_031127875.1. Taxonomy (GTDB): domain Bacteria; phylum Verrucomicrobiota; class Verrucomicrobiia; order Opitutales; family Opitutaceae; genus Pelagicoccus. Next base: position 58,360 of record NZ_JARXIA010000025.1, read on the forward strand.
TTCAATCCCGTTAGAATCTACGATCAGAATGAAGTGTCTGCTATCTCTTTCCGCTGCAATGGCAGCAATTATATCCAACCTCGATGCCCTTGAGTTACAGAGTCCCGCGGGAGATCTGCGGGTCAATCTAGAGCTTGAGGATGGGGCCCTGACTTACGCCGTTTATTACGATGAGGTGGTGGTTTTGGAACCTTCACCACTCGGATTGGAAACGAGCATCGGACGTTTCGACCGTGGCCTTGAACATATTGGGCAGGAGGAGCGTCGCATTGAAGAGAGCTACGAGCTGCCGCATGGGAAGGTGAGGCACGTGGACTACCTCGCCAATGAGTTGACGGCACGCTATCGGAACGAGCAGGGGGATTTGATGGAGGTTGTTTTTCGCGTTAGCGACAACGACATTGCCTTTGCGTATCGAATTTCTAGTGACGAAAAGGTTCGCATGATCGTGGAATCTGAACGCACGGGCTTTGACCTTCCGAAAACGGCGACTGCATTTGTGACGCACCAAGCCAAGGCAGGTACTGGATGGATGGGGACCAAGCCAAGCTACGAAGAGGGATATCTGCTAGACGCGGAAGTCGGTACGGCCTCTCCCACAGGCTTAGGCTTCACGTTTCCGGCGTTGTTTCGGCTCGGCGGAAAAGGTTGGTTGATGGTTTCTGAAACAGGCGTTTCCAGCAAATATGCAGGGACAAGACTGAGCGATCCAAGTCCGGACGGACTCTATCGAATCGCCTTTCCCGAGCCCGATGAGAATGGAGGTATTGGCGCATCGACTGTGGCAACGGCGCTTCCTATGACGACGCCTTGGCGTACCCTTACCTTTGGAGAAACCTTGGCGCCCATCGTCGAGTCTACGGTGGCGACTGACGTGGTGAAGCCGATGTACGAGGCATCCATGGACTACCGTCCCGGGCGTGCTACTTGGAGTTGGTTGCTTTGGCAGGACCCGAGCATGAACGAAGAGGCGCAGCGGACGTTCATCGACCTCGCTGCGGATCTAGATTTCGAGTACATTTTGATCGACGCGCTGTGGGACAGAAATCTGGGTCGAGATAAATTAGCTGAGCTGGTTACGTACGCGAATTCCAAAGACGTCGACGTTCTGCTTTGGTACAACTCTAACGGTTTTTGGAATGATGCTCCGCAAGGGCCACGCAATCGCTTGGACAGTGCTCCTGCTCGGGAGGAGGAGATGGCTTGGCTGCAGTCGATCGGCGTGAAGGGCCTGAAGGTCGACTTCTTTGGCGGAGACAAGCAAGTGACGATGAAACTCTACGAGGATATCATGACGGATGCCAATCGCTATGGCCTGAACCTCAACTTTCATGGAGCCACCCTCCCGCGAGGCTGGGAACGAATGTATCCAAATCACATGACAAGCGAAGCGGTGACCGCATCGGAGAATCTCGTGTTCTCGCAAGGTTTTGCCGATAGCGAAGCTTGGCGCAGCACTGTGATCTCTCTGGTGCGAAATCCTGTGGCGGCGATGGACTATGGCCCGCTTGTTTTGAATAATCGGTTTTCGGGCGATCCGGAGAGCGGAAATGTTCGCAGGACGACAGACGCGTTCCAGCTTGCGACGTCGGTCTTGTTTTTCTCTCCTCTGCAGCATTTCGGACTTACGCCTCGAGTTTTCGAAGAACAACCCGGCTACGTGATAGAGTTCCTGCACGAAGTGCCGGCAGTATGGGACGAAACGCGATTTGTGGACGGCTATCCAGGGACGCATGCGGTGATTGCTCGTCGTTCCGGTACCCGATGGTACCTTGCCGCGACGAATGGCGAGGAGGAAGCCAAGACGCTATCTTTAACGGTTCCTTTTCTCGCTGGCGAGACGCTCTCTCTCATTCACGATAAAAAGGGAAAGCAGCATTCCGGTTTGAGCGAGTTGACCGTGGAGGCTGACGGTCAGTTGAAACTCGACCTAGAGGGGCACGGTGGAGCGGTCCTGTATCACCGAAAATAGCTTTTTGCCGTACCCCGTGCTTCATCCACTCGGATTTCGATCAACCAGTTCACACCTCGCTATGACAAGATATAATACATTTTTCCAGTTGTTCGGCTTGCTGTCTCTCTGCGCAGCTGGGTTCGCAAGCTCTGAGAAGGCCACGAATCCGTTCATCTGGGCAGATGTGCCGGATGTGGCGGTAATCCGTGTCGATGACACTTATTACATGAGCAGCACCACCATGCACATGAGTCCCGGACTTCCGATTATGAAGTCGAAGGATCTGGTGAATTGGGAGTTGCTGGGGTACGCTTACGATACCTTGGCTGACAATGAAGCTCTAAGGCTGGAAACTGAACGTAGCGCCTATGGGCGAGGCTCATGGGCGAGTAGCTTGCGTTATCACGAGGGGAAATTTTACGTATCCACTTTTTCTGATACAAGCGGGCGTACCCACATATATGTTACAGACGATATCGAGAAGTGCGAGTGGGAGGAGATCTCTTTTGAGCCTTCGCTGCACGATCACTCCTTGGTTTTTGATGACGACGGGACGGTGTATTTACTTTATGGAGGCGGGAACTTGCGCTTGGTAGAGCTAGAGGAGGATCTGTCGGGGATCAAGGAAGGCGGTTTTAACGAAGTGGTGATAGAGCATGCGGAAAAGGTGGCGACCGATAACGCGATGTTGCATGCCGAGGGCACGCAAGTGCTCAAGAAGGACGGTTGGTACTACGTTATGAACATCTGCTGGCCGCAGGGTGGGATGCGTACCCAGATTGTGCATCGTTCGAAATCGATAAAAGGGCCCTACGAGGGGCGCATGGTATTGCAGGACAAGGGCGTCGCTCAAGGTTGTTTGATCGATACCCCGGAAGGCGAATGGTATGCTGTCCTGTTTCAGGACAATGGCGCTGTCGGACGCAGTCCATGGCTCGTTCCGGTGACATGGGAAGACGGCTGGCCGGTGCTCGGTGAGGATGGGAAGGCTCCGATGGTATTGGATATCGAGGACACGGAGGACGGATTTTCGAATATCGTCAGCTCGGACGAGTTCAACCGCGGCTCTGGAGAGGCTTTGCCGCTTGCGTGGCAGTGGAATCACAACCCGGTGAACGACAAGTGGTCAATCGGCGAACGAAGAGGGCATTTGAGATTGGAGACGGTTCGCGTCGACGACGATGTGCTGCACGCCAGAAACATGCTGACGCAGCGGACCTTCGGGCCGGTCAGCGTGGCGGAGACCAAGCTCGACGTATTGAAAATGGAGAACGGCGACACGGCGGGCATGATCGCGCTGCAACAAGATTATGGATACGTGGGGGTCGTTCAAGAAAGCGGCCAGCGGTCGGTCGTCATGGTGCGCGCCCACGATGGCGAACCGGAGGTCTTGGCGACGATTCCTTTGAAGCAGAAATCCGTCTATTTCAGAATCGGGTGCGACTTTCGGGAGCGTACCGATGAAGCGTACTTCTTCTACAGCCTCGATGGACAGTCCTGGGAGCGAATTGGCGAGGCCCTGCAAATGCGTTACACGCTACCGCATTTCATGGGCTACCGTTTCGGCTTGTTCAACTGGGCGAGCGAGGAAGTGGGCGGGTATGTAGATTTCGACTACTATCGCATTAGCGGCGAGCTCAGCGGCCTTGGATTGGAAAACTGAATTGGGTTTTCGCAATATTCCTTGCAAGGGAATCGGATAGGGAAAATGCCACTCCTCTCGAGGAGTGGCACTTTTTTGCTTAGTGAAAAGTTCGATCTCATTGCCCAGAGGCTGGGCAATGGCGATTGCTGTAACGCTTACTTCAGCGGGAGGACGTAGATTGAGGCGCTGAGGGCAGGCGAGCTAAGCCCTTTGGCAATCTGGGTGATCTCCGTCTCGACGATCTCGACGACACGTTCCTTGCCGGGCGTGTTGTGAGCGAATTCATCGGGGCCGCTGAAGTGCCAGCGCTTGCCGGCATCGCCAGCTTCCATTTCGCTCAGATCTAGGTCGATGGTTAATTCCGATTCGGTGGGATTTATGACGGAGAGCGTGAGGGCTTTGCCGTCCTCGGTGAGGGCGGCTGACACGTCCAAAACCTCGTGTTCGAACTCCACGTTTACCGGTTGGGTCCCGAAGTGGCGGCGATACATCTTCAAGGCGATACCCGTGGTATCCATTTCCGCTGCGATGCGAGTTGTCTTGATGGCTCCGATCACGTTCACCGTCTGAGCGTAAAGCGCCATATCGATAATGTCGGTGTGGCGGAAATACTCGTGGAGACCTGCGGCGATGCCAAGTCCGTCCGCCACGTCGTAGACGCAGCCCAGCTCGCCATACTTGTAGGTGCGGTGCCAATAGTTCCACTCGGTCATGGCGATGGGCATGGTCTTTCCGTTTAGCGCCTCGAGCTTAGGCTGCAACTCGCGATGGCCCTCGGCTTTGTTGCGGATGTTTTGTCGCATGTTTTCCAGGTGAGCGGCGATGTCGACGCGCCCCTCGTCTGACCAGGGAGTGCGGCCGGTGTAGAAGTGCTCGGAAATGTAGTCCATGTATTCATGGCTGTCCATGAGCATGCCCTCGGTCCAAGTGACGCCGCGGCGGACTTGCGCTAGGTCAGTTTCGTTCACGCGTTCCAAGTCGCCGGAGGCGATGAGTATGAGGTCGGAGTCCGCTCCGAGCATCGCTTCGGCTACTCGGTTGTGCTTGAGCGAGTAGTGATGCAATTGCATATGGCCTAGCTGCCAGTTGCCCCACATCTCGTTGCCCACGCACCAGTACTTCACGCCGTAAGGCTTCTTGTGTCCGTTGTCGGCTCTCCAGCCCCCTCCGATAGTAGAGGTTTCGCCGTTTGTGTATTCGACCCATTGGGCCGCGGAATAGGCGTCGCCGAAGCCAGTGTTGGCCGCAATCATCGGTTCCGTGCCGAGGAGGCGGCAGAAGGCCAGAAACTCGTCGGTGCCGAAGTCGTTGTGCTCGACGCCGGTCCAGGCTGGATTTACGCGAGGAGGGCGACGGTCGCGGTCGCCGATGCCGTCGCGCCAGTCGTAGCCGCTAACGAAGTTTCCGCCCGGCCAGCGGTAGAGCGGAGAGTCGAGTTCCTTGAGCAGTTCGATGGTGTCGCTCCGCATGCCGTCGATGTTGTCGCCCGGCATGAGGGAAAGGGTGCCCAGCTGGATGGTTCCGCGCAGGACGCGAACGCTGAGAGAGGCCCCTTGAGAGGTCGTTTTACCGGGGGTGAATGAAAATGCTTTTTTGGCGTATTTCTTGCCGGAGAAGGTGAGTTTCTGCGTGCTGCTCTCTCCTTCGCCATTGCCCCAATTGAGGCTCACTTCCACTTCGGCGGCGCCGCCGAGGGGCTTGACCCAGAGGTAGCCTGGGTAGTCGAGGCCTTGCTTGACGCCGAGGTCGCTCTGGCGAACTCCGCTGCCGGAGGCGATCCGCGGGGTGTGCTTTCCGACGAAACTGTCTTCTGTGACCATGGTCAGGCCGGAGGGCTCGCCAATGATCTCCCAGGGCGAGGCCGATATCACTGGAAACTCGGTACTGTCGATGACGCCGGGGAAATCTGGGTCTGCCAGCGTCTGATCGCCGTAAGGGTTATAGTCTTCGGTGATGGGGTGGTAGAACTTTCGGTCTTCGAGCATCTCGGCCCAAATGCCTCCGTAGATGCAGCGGCCCATATGCTCGATAAACTGGCCGTAGATCATGGGATTGATCGCGTCGGCGCGTTCTTCGGCGTCGATACGGACAGTCACGTCCACCACGGGTTGGGCTGATAGCGCGAATGGCAGCGCTCCAAGTAGTAGTATTTGTTTTTTCAAGGTCCTTGAGGTTATGTGTTTGTTCGCTCCGGCTGTCTTTCGAGCGAAAGAAATAATAATGGCTCTTCAGAGAACGGACGTATCGCCTTGAGCGGTGAATGTTGTTTTTGTTTAGCGATCAGTATTCACGTCACCGATACATTCGTACATGAGGGTAGCGACGCCGCTCGGGTCTTCCTGTTGGGCGACATGGCCGCCAGGGAAGGTGCGGATGGTCCAGCCTCGCTCCACGGCCCGTCGCCAGGTTTTGCTTTGGGAGCGCTCTTCCACGCTTTGTTCTTCGGGAATGAAGGCGACAAACGTGACGTCGAGAGCCTTGGCGGCTGGATTGTCGTAGGATACTGCTTGGCTAAAGGTCTTGATGGACTGGGGGGTGTTGTGCGGAGGGGTGGTTTTTTCAGTGACCCAAGGGGTGAGGAGCATCCCGTTTTCGATGCGCGAATCGTCTCTCGGTCCCCCGCTGCCGAACATGTCCCATATCGACTCGCCGTCATTTGGCACGGCGGCATCGAGAAAGATGACGTGCTTGATACGCTCGGGAATCTCGTTGATTACGCCCGTGATAACCATGCCTCCGTAGCTGTGCCCTGAAAGTACCACATCGTGCAAGTCTTCGAATAAGATGAGGTTGACGACGTCGTCAATATGGGTGTCGAGATCGATTTCCGGATTTGCGAGGTGGTAGCGCTCGCCTAGCCCGGTAAGGGTGGCTCGATACACTTCGTGCCCCTCTTTTTTCAGGTAATCTCCTGTCGACTTCCATTCCCACCCGCCTGCTGTGGCGCCATGGACGATGACGAACGTTTCCCTTTCGGAATCCGTCGCTAGGGTTCTGGCTGCGATTGAGAAGGCGAGAAAGAAAACCGTTGTTCGAAATAGTAGGTGTTTCATGGGTACGTATGGGGTTGGGATCGGTAGGGCCGATTGGGATAGGTGTAACTTAATCAGTTGGACGCAAATTTCCACCAGTCCAGTTTCAGTTCTGAATTTTGGCCTCCTGTGAACCTGATGTATAGGTCATGGATACCCGTGACAGGGCTCACCTTTGTTGAATGGCTTTTCCAGTCGTCAGATGGCGGAACCACGGCTTTCGCTAGGAGCGGGCCGTCGAGCGAACCGGTCCGCAGCTCTATTTCAGCTCCTTGGGCTTGGGCTTTTGCATTCAGGGTGACGCTCTTGGCTCCTTGTTCTCCAAAGTCGACTCCGGCCACTTTTATCCAATCCCCGTCGCTAGCGTGGGCCAGGTTCATGCCTCCTGCGGAGCTTGGCTCCGTTTCGACGCCGCTCTGGGCTGCAAAAGTTTCGCCCTCGACTCGTTGATAGGGATCAAGGGAGCCGTTTTGCTCCACTCCGTTTATGGTATACTCGACTGGGATTATCGCTCCGTTTTCGTCGTATCCAAATTCCTCGAGCGCTATGTTGCGACGGAAGCCGGTGGGAATGTCGGCCTCGGTGGCGACAATACGGTTGTGGTAGACGTGATACCACTTGCCTTTGAACTTAAACTCGGCGGCGTGGTTATTGTTGTTGTTGAGGGGCGGTTGCGCCGCAACGATTCCTGCGTAGCTGAAGCCTTCGGTCGGATGCTTGCTGGTCATGTAATCGATACGCATCTCGGCCTTCGGAGTGGTGGAGTAGGTGAAGTAGTAGGTATCGTCTATTTTGTAGACCCAGGCAGCTTCGAAAAAGTTCGGGGCGTGCATCTTGATCACTTCGCCGTCCAGTGTGACCATGTCTCGATGCAGCTTCGCTGCCCTTACGTTGTCGTCACCGTTTCCGCCGAAGTAGATGTAAGCCTGATCATCGTCATCGATGAAAACGCCCGGGTCGAATAGCCACATGTTCTCGGCGGGTTGAACGCCAGGGGTTCCGTGGGTAATGAGAGGTTTCCCGAGAACGTCATCGAAAGGGCCGATCGGACTGTCGCCGACTGCGACTCCAATGTTGGCTCCGCCGTTTCCGAAGTAGAGGAAGAACTTTCCGTCGCGCTCCACGGCCGCAGGAGCCCACGTTTTCTTGGCCCAGGAAGTATCGCTTTCGGCATCGAATACGATTCCGTGGTCTGTCCAATTTTTCATGTCGCTGCTCGAAACGCAGACGATATTTGGGATGTTGTATCCGCCTTCGACGGGACTTTCGTCGTCGTTCGAGCAGTAGATGTAAACGCGGTCCTTTGTCACCACCGAGGTGGGATCCGCGAGGTAGCGATTGGAGACAATGGGATAGTCCGCAAGCGCGATCGAACCTAGGCTCGTGCATAACGTGAGTGCTGTTAGGAAGCGTCTATATCTGGTGGGTGTCATCATGTGCAAATAAGTAGGATCCCTAGGGCTCGCTACGGGGTTTATGTGCTCTCTTCTTTTCCTAGAAGGAAACCGAAGATATGAGCTTGCCTCAGATGAGTCGCCTGTCAGTCCGACATTGGGGTAAATCTGTCTATATCCTAAGTTCTAGGTTTTGCCTCTACCCACAAAAATAGGTCCATCACCAAAATCAGTGGATTTGCTGTTTACCTGTAGGGCCGTCGCCGTGGGAGACGAAGCTCAACGAGCGAAGGCTGCTCGCGACGTGCCGGAGATCCCAACTCTAGAATATCCTGCATTGCGGCGTGGCGCGAGCGCCAGCCCTGCTATGAGAGCGTCTCCCTGCAAAATGGTGATGACCCCCAAAATAGAGCAACACTTCACCTGCGGTGAAGTGCTCCTCTTTGATATGCGCTGTGAGCGAGCCCGAAAGGTCTTACTTCGCTTCTAAGAATTTGTTGACCTCGAGCCAATGCATGAAGACAGGGAACCAGCCGTTAGCGGTATTGCCCGGATAGCCGAGGCCAAAGCCGTGTCCACCGTTTTGATACAGGTGGAATTCCACTGGAATGCCAGCTTCGTGCCAGGACTTGATCACGCCGAACTCGCCGTTGAACAGGAAGTCGTCGGTGGCGATAGCGTTGAACATGGGCGGTGCGTCTTGGGGTACGTCAACTTCCCCCATGCCGCCATAAATGGGGCCGATGAAGGCGAGCTTCATCTTGTCCGAGTTAAGCGTGCAATGCATCGTCAAGCCAGCCCCTGCAGAGAAGCCGATCATGCCGAGGCGATTCGTGTCTACGCCCCACTCTTCCGCGTTCTCGTGAATCAACGCGTAGGCGGCTTCGGCGTCTTCGAGTTGGTTGGATAGATCCCATCTTGGGCGTGCAGGGCGCTCACCGTTACCGGCTGAAGCGAAAGTGCGGTTCATGCTGCGCTCTAGGTCCTCGATGGTAGCGCCGGTTGGCTGTAGCCGATATTTGAGTACGAATGCGGCGACGCCTTCGTCGGCCAAGGCCTTGGCGACCCTCCAGCCCTCGTTGTTCATGGATAGCCAACGAAAACCGCCCCCGGGGGTGACGATGACGGCAGCGCCGTTCGCCTTTTCTGGATCGGGAAGGAAAGGGGTTAGGGTTGCCTCGGAAATGTTGCGTGCCATGGGTTCGCCCCATTGGCGGAACCAGCTTTCTGGATTTTCCTGGCCTTCGACGCCGCCGGTGTTGAGCAGGATGGCGTTGGGCTCGTGTGGACGTTCGAGAGGATAGATTTTTCCGTCTTGGGCGATGGCTGTCGCAGAGACTGCAAGCGTTAGCGTGAAAATCGCTGATTTGGTTAGATTGAGGGCGGTATTGGGTAGTGTCATTGTTTTGCTATAGGGTTGAATTATTCTTAGTAAATTACAGCGCGTTGCAGTGTGTAGTAATTGTGGATACAGATATTCAAGATGTGCCTAATCGATGGCTATTTCCTTTTTGATTGCGAGGGTGTCGCCGAGGTCGTCGATTTCGAAGAAGCGTGCTCGCTCGACTTTGCGGTTGGGTTGGTGGATGACCATGACGAGGTGTCCGTCGAAGGTGTTGAATAGCATTGGATGGCCACCATCGGCGGACCAGAGCGGATCGGGGAGCTGTTCCCAAGGACCGAAAACGCTGCCGCTTTGCGATCGGGCAATCCCAACGGCATACTTGGTCGGGCCATAACTGGACCAGAGCATGAGCAATGTTCCGTCTTTGGTATAGTGGAGCCAGTTTCCGTCGCTGACGTAAGCGTGGTAGCGCTTTCCTTGATACAGTTCGCCGATATCCCCACGGCAGTGAACCCAAGGCGCTTCCGATGCATGGAAGAGGAGCTTTGGATTCCCGACGGGACGGGAGAGGTCTTCGCTGAGTTGTACGATGTCGAAACTTCCGTCTGTTATCTGGGCCCACTCGTGGCAGAAAACCATGTAGGGAATTCCGTCCTGAACCCAGAGGCTCCCGTCAAGGGCCATCCAGTCGTGCGGTGTTTGTGGACCGTTTTCGAAAGGCTCAAAAGGACCGAGCGGAGAGTCGGCCACGAGGATCTCTGTACCGCGCCGCACGTTTTGCGGACGGCCCGGCGGTGTTGGGAGTGTTTCCTTGGAGGTGACGGTGGCGAACAGGTAATAGCGACCTTTGTACTCATGCACTTCCGGGGCCCAGACTGTTTCGCGTCCCCAGTGGTCCTCGGGGATTTCCCAGACCGGCACGGGGTCTTCCCAGTTTTTCAGATCCTTGCTGCGGAAAACCATTACAGCCTTACGCTCGATGTTGCCATCGAAAATTCCGGAAGTGGTGGTCCCGTAGATGTAGTAGGTTTCTGAGGACGGATCTGGCAGCACGAAGGGATCGCGGATGCGAGTTTCAGATCGGTCGGTCGTTTCGGCGGGGCTCATCGTAGCGAAAGCAATTGTCTGGATAATAAAAAGTGGGGTGCGGCGTAAGGTTTGGAACACGGAAAGAGAGCGAATGGTGGGGATTAAGGGGTAGAGGGCTTTGTTACTGCTTTCTCCAGAGGTTGGGCAGGAAGTCCTCGTGTAGAAGGGCCCTCCAGGTAGCCCAGTCATGGGCGGTGTATCCAGCGACGGAATACTCGTATTCAATGTCGTGAGCCTTGAGGGAGTCGATGAGGGCTTGGACGCGTTCGTTCCAGCGGCCTTCCGCTTCCATTTTCCCTTGGCCGATGAATAGGTAGTCGACTTTTTGGTTGGCCATCGGGTCGTTCAGGAAGTCGGCGAGGACTTCCTCGGCATCCGTCATGCCCGCGCTGAGGATACCAAAGGAGCCGAATAGATCGAGTGAATTGAGCCCGACTAGCATGGCGTGTCGACCGCCCATAGAAAGACCGGAGAGGGCGCGTCCGCTTGGATTGGGGATGGTGGAGTAGTTGGCGTCAATTAGGGGGATTACATGTTCGCGCAGTTCGCGTTCGAGGATATCGAAGCTGAGTTGGCGGTGCTGTGGATGGTTGCGGTGGATGACTTGGTTGTTTGGAATCACCATTATCATGGGCTCGGCTTTTCCTTCCGCGTAAAGATTGTCCAAAATTAAGTTGGCCCGCCCGTCGTGTATCCAGTTATGGGGGAGTTCGCCGCTGCCGCCCATGAGGTAGAGGACGGGGTATTGAATGGATGAGTCGTATCCAGGAGGCGTATACACGTAGAGGTCGCGTTCGCCTTGGGTAACGTACGAGTGGTAAATATGCCTAGTGATAGCACCGTGAGGGACGTTCTTGGCATCGTAGTAAGCCGGACCATCGCCGTGCACGACCACCTGGCTGTAGGGCGGCATGCCGGTGAAGGATGCGATGGTATTGGATGGGTCAGCGAACTGGACGCCATCTACCTGCACGAGGTATGCGTAGATGTCGGGACGGACGGGACCTACGGTCAGCGTCCAAATGCCGTCTTCACCTTTTTCGAACGGCAGGATATCGTTCCAGTTTCGGCCGAATGCGGCGAGGATGGCTCCGTTGAGGGCGACCGTTTCTGCTTTCGGAGCTTTGACGCGGAAGGTGACGGTTTGGTCGTCATGGACTTCGGGGGAGTTGAGCGGAGCGCTGAAGGGCGTGAGGTTTTCCGTGTTTTCCTGAGGATTCCAGTCGAGGTTTACGTTGGCCTGTTGGGCGTGGCAAGTGGCGCAGGCCAATAGGGCGAAGGCGGAGAAGATGGGGTAAGGGCGCATGGTTTGTATTGGATGTTTGGTTACTGGTCCAATAGTGGTAAAACGGTGTCGGCGTAACGAGTGCCCAGAATTTTGTAGCCTTCGGGAGAGAAGTGGAGGTCGTCCACAGTGTCTGGGCATCCAGCGGAAGAAACGATATGAGCGGTAGGAATGGTTTTCGGAAGAGTGCGGATGATCTCGTTCATGCTGGCGCATTTTCCGTTTTGGTCGGCTGCAACGACCTCGCCTGCGATCAGAGGGACGTCTTCAGCCTTGAGGCCAAGATCGTGGAGAAGGTTCTGGTATACGGTCTTCACCTTGTGGGGCCACTCCTTATCGCCGGTGTTGGATTCGCCCTGATGCATGAGTATGCCCTTTATGACGCCGTCCCTTTGAGCGAGCTTGCCCATCTCGATTAGGCGAGCGTAGGGATCCTTGTCGTAGGCGCTGGAAATGTTGTGTAGCCAGTCGGGAGCATCGGCGAGGTAGGCCTCGCGCGCGGCTTCGTCGAAGAGCTCGATCTTGGTGCCGCCTACGGCGACGTTGATGACGCCGACTTTTTTGTTTTCAGGTAGGGCCTCGACGAGAGCCCGGCCAAAGTAGTCGGCTGGGCTGAGGCCTGCGGAGGGGCGACTTAGCGGAGGGGTCGCGGTGTACCAGCTGCCTTTTGCCCGTCCCAGCTCTGGGAAGTCTACGGCAGCGAGGACTTGGAAACGTGGGTCGACAGGACCTTTTTCCGATTCCGGAATGCCCGGGAATCCCTCCATATTCGATTGGCCGAAGCAGAGGAATATGTAAAAGTCTTCGTCCTGCGCATGCATTTCAGCGATAGTGGTGCAGGCCAGAAGGCTGAAAATCGAGAGTAGGTACTTCATAATATCGATCTTTTTGACAAAGCTTTAGATTTTTGTGTATCCAAAAGTAATATACGTGATTCGGTATCAGATTTTGGGGGCGCTTCGAAATGGAAACGAGAGGTTGGATCTTGAGTTCCGTTTCAGTTGGAGTGTTGCAGATGAGAACGATGCGGAAGGCACAATGATGTTCGCTGCTTGGGAATGGGTACGTCCGAGTCGGAATTTCCTCATCGTGAACTCTAGTTCATCCTTGGAACGCTTAGAAGTAAACGCTGCAGGCATCTCTATAAATAGAATATGCCGAATGGGGCTGTTGGCTATATCTAAGGTTATAGGTTTTATTTGCTATACCAAGGGGTGCATTATTTCGTTTCTGTTGAAGGAGATCATCCAGCCTCGTGTTTTCCTTTTCGTTCATTGCCGGTTTTCGAGGTGCGGTTTTTCAGTATTCCGAATGGCTGGCTATTGTTTGCCTTTCATTCGATAGCGGGTGCGGGTTGCGATGATTCACTTGTTGGCCCATTGATGCAAAAGGGCCTCTCGTAGAACCCGTATTCGCATGTTGAATCGCAGCGGGTACATTCTCCGCCGCTTGCGGCGTCGCTAGTCTCTGCGATTCATCGAGCCCCGAAGCTCGAAGGGTCAAATCGCCGTGATGCCCCGTCGCGGTCTTCCGCGATCGACGCAGTCGACCCCTTGCGGCGGGGTGGCGATTTGAGGGCGAAGATATTCACTTTTATCATGTCGATTCGCATGTGCCCCAAAGGCGAGAGCGTGGTCGAATTTAGGACTCCAATGGGAGGATTTGGCCGGTGACCCTCTGCGAGGAGTGCGACAGGACTGAATTTGCGAGTTTTTGATAGGATAGTTCGCTGCTCGGCCAAGACTTGGAACGGTTTGAGTTTGGAGAGGGGGACAATTCAGTTGCGAAGCGTTTTTCGATGTCCTTCAATCTGTCTTGCTTAAGCATGACACGCACTGATTCGATCGCTCTCGTAACAATTGCCTTACTATCGTCTAGCGCGGTATCTGGACAAAAGGCATTTTCCAAGCTTATCGAAAAAACGGAATTCTCCGTGCCCTCCGAATCTAGAGCTTCGACCCTTTTTACCAAGTTGGACCCAAACGATACGGGGCTTGTGGTCGACAACGCCTATGATGATCCAGAAATGTGGGGAACTCGCTATCGGGAGTACATGGGCGGCAGCATGGGTTCGGGAATCGCGGCGGGCGACTACGATGGTGACGGGAAGCTCGACCTTTACGTGTCGACGAAGACGAAGCCAGGCCGCCTTTTCCGTAATCTGGGCGACTGGAGGTTCGAGGATGTAACTGAAGAGGCTGGGCTAGCTGAGGAGTCTGGGGTTATGAGCTGGCTGAGGAACGCGGTTTCTTCGGACGACGAGGTCGTTTGGCGTCAAGGGGCGGTGTTCGCGGATATCGACAATGATGGAGACAGGGACCTCTACGTCTGTCGAAATGGAGCCCCGAATCTACTCTATGTAAATCAAGGAGACGGTACCTTTGAGGAGGAGGGCGAAAAACGCGGTCTGGGATTGTCTGATGGCAGCGTTTTGGGGGCCTTTGCCGATTACGATCGAGATGGATGGCTGGATGTGCTCGTGCTCACAAACCAAATGGATGGGACCGAGTCGAAGGGTCGCCTGGACCGCCTCTACCGCAACGCAGGGGGCGGGCTATTTGTGGAGACTACAAAGGAGGCGGGGGTCTCTGGAGATACCTTCGGCCACGCTGTCATTTGGTTCGACTACAATGAGGACCTTTGGCCTGATTTCTACATCGCCAACGACTATGCAGGTCCCGACTATTTGTATCGGAATAACGGAGACGGTAGCTTTACCAACGTTGTCGACGAAGTGGCCCCGCATACCTCGTACTCGACGATGGGTCTGGACACGGCTGATGTGGACAACAATGGGCATATCGACATCTTCCTCGGTGACATGGCGGCGACCTCGCGTGAGACAGAGATGCGTCGCAAGCCAGCAGCGTCAAAGGAGGATTTGCTTAGAATGGGAGGCGACATTCATGTGGCTCCTCAGTATACGCGGAACTCCCTCTTGCTCAACATGGGTACGGATTCCTTTTGGGAAGCGGCTTGTTGGGCGGAACTGGACGCGACGGATTGGACATGGTCGGTTCGTTTCGAGGATTTCGACAATGACGGTTGGATGGATCTTCACGTGACCAATGGTATGGTCCGGGAGGCGAACAACAGCGATCTGTTGGCCCGTATGATGCAAGCGCGTTCCATGCCTCAGCGGATCGCCGTTATGAATCGCTCGCCACGTTTGGAGGAATCGAACTTAGCCTTTCGCAATTTAGCTGGAGGGCGTTTTGAAAATGTAACCAAGAATTGGGGACTTGAGGACGTCGGGGTGAGTTTCGGAGCGGCGATGGGCGATTTTGATAGGGATGGGGACATGGATATTGTGTACCTAAACCACGGAGGAGGTCTCAGTGTTTACCGGAATGACGTTGCGGGGGGGAATCGCATACAGGTTCGCCTGCGCGGGGGCGAGTCGAACCGGGATGCATTGGGTGCGCTTGTAAAGGTCGAAACGAGGTCGGGAGTACAGGTGAGGGATTTAGCTTCGGCCCGTGGCTATTCCTCAGGCAGCGAATTGGTGACTCATTTCGGTCTTGGCTCTGAATCTGAGATTGAACGACTCACGGTCCAATGGCCATTGGGGGGAGTCCAGGTCTTTGAGAAGCTTGATGCGAACTTTGCTTATCTAATCGAGGAAGGGGGGGCAGGGCGCGATGGACCAGTAAAGGTTCAGGTAGAGCCGCTTTTTGTTTCTCAGGCTGAGAATTATGGCTTGAAGTTCGAAGACGAGTCGGGACTTGCTATATCCGACCAAGAGCAGTTTCTGCTTCCGTTTCGCACCGATCGACATGGTTCTGCTTTGGCAGTGGGGGATGTCGACGGCAATGGACGGGAGGATGTCTATGTTGGCGCCACGACTGGTTCCGCTGCTCGATTGTTATTGTCTAAGGACGGTGGATACGAGCAGGTCGCCGTCTCGGGTTTGGGTGCTTCTGCGGTCGAGGACGGGCCGGTCATGCTTTTCGATGCCAACGGAGATGGAGCTGAGGATCTTCTGGTGACAAAGGCGAGCGCTAAATCGGAGCTGTGGCCGCAGGGGTTTGAGCCTTTGATCTATTCCAACGATGGCAAAGGAAACTTCTCAAAGACGAACTGGTTGCCCCGTCTCTCTATCAACGTGGGAGCGGCGGCGCTAGGCGACGTGGATGGCGATGGCGATTTGGATCTCTTTCTGGGAGCTCGTTCGATTCCCGGAGAGTATCCAGCTAGTCCGCGCAGTTTCTTGTTGTTGAGGCAGGGGGGACGCTTTGTTGTAAGCGAGGTCGCCGGGCTGGATGATATAGGTTTGGTTAAGAGTGCCTTGTTTCGAGATATCGACCTGGATGGACGTCCGGACCTGATCGCAGCCTTGGAGTGGGATGCGGTCCGCTACTTCCGTAATGCGGGCGGCGGTGTCTTTGAAGATAGGACGGAGGCTGCTGGTTTCGATAGTGGCCTTCGCGGTTGGTGGAATGGCTTGGCGAGCGGCGATTTCAATGGAGATGGGCGACTTGACTTCGCAGTCGGTAACCTAGGATTGAATACGACCTATGAAGCTTCTCGGGAAGCTCCGGCGAGCTTGTACTACGGACCCTTCGGCGCTAGCAACCAGAGAGTGATCGCGGAAGCGGTGTACGAGGATGGGACGCTGTATCCGCTGAGGGCTCGTGGAGATATCGGCAGTCGGCTCGGACATGCCCTGCGACGCTTTCCGCGGAATGATGACTATGCGAAAGCCACTCTGCGCGAGGTATTCGGAGATCGCGCCTTGGGTGCTGCCGAAGTTTTCGAAGCTGAAAGTTTTCTTTCAGGCGTGTTTCTTAGCCAGGAAGATGGGCGCTATGAATTTTCCCCTTTTCCGCCGAGGGCCCAGATCGGGCCGATTTTGGGATTGCTGGCCGAGGACTTCGATGGTGATGGTTATTTGGATTTGTTTGCCAGCCAAAATACGGACGTGGCGACGCCTAGCTTCCATGGAGGGGCGGGTCTGTTCCTAGCCGGTAAAGGCGACGGACGTTTTGAAGTCCTTGAGCCGAGTCGCTCAGGAGTGTCGATACAGGGGAACGGGCGAGCGGCTGTGGTTTTGGATGCAGCGGGAAATGGCAAGCCGGGAGTGTTTTCGACGCGGCATCGTGGCGAAAGCGTCTATCTTGAAAACAAGAGTAACGCGGCGAATTGGCTGGCTATTCATCTGACGGGTTCCGCAACAAACCCAAACGCAGTGGGTGCGCAACTAATGTTTGTCTACGAAGATGGATACGAGCGAATTCAAGAAGTAGGTTCGGGCGGGGGCTGGATGTCACAAGGATCGGCACTTCTTTGGGTGGCTCATTCGAAGGAACGCAGGCTTGCGAGGGTGACTGTACGATGGACGGATGGGCAAGTAAGCGAAATGAGCGAGATCCCGGGGGATGGCCTTTGGGAAATCGTGAAGTAGTGGATAGCCTAATGCTGAAACTCAGCTTGCTGTTGCTTCGGAAGTAGGCTTATGGCGTAGGCTTTGACTTCCGGATCGGGAAAGTCGGCCTTGAGTGCCTTTGAGAGAAGGAGCAGGTTCGTTAGGGAGCCAGTTGGAAGGCGTCGAATGCGATCTGTAGTGATTTCCTCGAGACAGATCTCTAGCTGCGTTTTCGTTTCGGGAATGCGCTTAGCGTTGGCGAGGACTATCGAGGCGCTAACGCGGAACTCCCAAGGGAGGTAGAAGTCGGTTCCGGCATTGATGGATTTAATGATTTTGTCAGCGGCAAGTTTTAGGCTTTGAGGATCGCCGCGAGCTATAGCGAGTTGTGCTGTGGCTATGTGGGTAACGAGTTCCTCGGGGAAATTGTTGGCGAGCGCTTCTTGGGCCATGACGGCGAGTTGGCGGCGGCCAGTATCCAAGAAGTACTCAAAGAGACTGGCAATGGCGCTGGAGTTGTCCTGTACTTCGCCCACACGGTAGATGGTAACCCATTCGTTTTCGAAGCCTGGCACAACTGGAAGCTGGAAGGCTACGGGATAGAGCCAGCGTGGGGCGAGCCAACGGTTCAGTAGCGCTATGAAGGAGTTTTCGGGATGCTCGGTGCCGAGACGAGCGTACTCTTCAAGGAAGGTGTCCCAAGAGGGGTGGATGATGAAGCTTACCTCGCGTCCTTCTGAAAGCGCGTGCGCTTCGTCTGCGGTCGAGGCGGCGGAGAGTCGGACGGCGGTGGAAAAACCTTCAACGTTTTCTGGATACGGTGTACCGAGACCGCGAAGGCCTCCATAGTACGAAAGCGTAGCGCTCACGGTGGGCGGCGCGAGAGCGACTTCTTCAGGTATGGCCCCCCGTTTGGCAAGCCATTGCGCGAGATGGCGCTCGATGAGGCTCTCGAAGTCCTTGGTTTCCACTAGGTTGTCCGATGCTTTTCCGGTCCCGGAGTAGGAAAGGAAGAGTCCGAGCAACGCGGCGAATCCAAGAGGGGCTCCTAGGCTCCATTTGAGCGCCTGGCTGACGTGTTTGCTCGTCAAGGCGGTAGTTGCAAGTAGGAGTGTGAGAGCGGCCACTTGATTCCACCAGCCGAGTCGCGAGAATGCGAATACAGCGGCGAGCAGGACGGGGCCGAGAATTATTAACAGCGCTCGGTTCTCGCTACCTGCGAGTTTCGTCTTGTACAGATGGAATGCAAGCGAGACTAGGGTGGCAAGCGGGAGCAAAGTGGCAATCAGCATGAGGCCGGTTTCGTCTTGATTGATCCACTCAACGAAACCTGCTGCGTCTGGACCAATTGGTAGACGCGTTAGTTTTATGGATACGGGATTCAAGCTCCATCCTTCCACGGAGGAGTTTACGCTGCTGAGGTAGACGAGGCCTGCTATTGGGAGCAAGCAAAGGACGGTTACGGTAACCTTGCGGCGAGTTGAGCCTTTATTTGGCATGGACAGAAAACGTAGTAGCTCTCCGGAGCCTAACCATGCTGCGGAATAGAGCGGGTGGATAAAGTCGGACTGCCAGGACGATCCGTCCGCGATGGCGGGAGCTCGATCTATGAGCCATGCCACGAGGGTGGTGGAAGCTCCTGCAATTGCCCAGGCTCTCCATGGTAGCGGATCTGATTTTGCTTGGCGGGTGTTTAAGAAAGCGAGCAAGGTGCCGGACAGGACTATTCCGAATATGATGGGCAAGGTCCCCGCAATGCCTATCCACATCCCAAGGCCGGCAAGCAGGCCGCTTGCGATGAAGAGGCGCCGTCGCTTAGAAAGCGATGGGGGGGCGTCCGAGGGTAAGGGGGTTGGGACGGCGCTCAGGAGGGTGGCTATGGCGCCGAGATGGCAAGCGATCAGAACGGAGGATTCGCCGGGCTGACCTGGGGCGAAGGCGGTACTCAAAGGGAAGAGGCTTACGAAGCCGGCTGCAAAAATGCTCGCCGACAATGTACCGAAGTGGCGCTTGATGAACCAAGCGAGCAAAAGAAGAGTCGCTAGTTGTAGGATGGGATCGGCCCAAAGTGCGGCTTTTTCGACCGATACGCCTGTCGGATTCCCGGTGAGGAGGCTGTTTAGGAACGCTATGCTCCCGAGATACCACCGGTAAAGCGAGGAGGTTCGAACGCCTCGTCCGTCTGGGGCATTGTCGTAGTCGACGTGACGAAGGAGTAGCGTGTCTTCTTCGAAGAGCTGCTGGACCTGCATGATCCATTGAATGCTGTTCGTGTTTTTTTCGGGGACGACGAGTTTACGGAAGCCGTTTTCGTATCCAGTGGGTGAAGACGGGTCGATTGCAATTTCGTCTCCTCCGGCAAGATTTGAAACGTGGTCTATCTGCTTGATGCGGGAGGAGTGACCGAAAAGCAGCAGCAGCGAGGACGCCGCGAAGGCGAGTATCCAGCCTTTGGAGCTCAGGAATGTTGTTTGTGTCTTTGGGGCTTGAGTCACGAGTTATGGGTCTTGTCGGTGGAGGAAATTAACTGCAGGACGCACGAGAGGTGCGAGAGTGCGGTGAACGCGATGGCGGTTGATGGGGATCAGTCGTTTGTGCGGTTGAGGTAGATTTGGCTTGTTCCTTCGGACGGGGTGGCGATCAGGTCGATGTCGCCATCTTTGTCGACGTCTTGAGCGTTTAGACGCCAGTTGGTACCGGGAAGAACGAGGCCGCTCTCGGAAGGGGAGAGGCTGTTGAAGTGGCCCGTTCCATCACCGAGCAGAATGACGCCGAGACCTCCGTCGTGGTAGCCAATGACGGGATCCACGTCGTGTTCGTTTTGAGCGGCGGCAATGTCTAGATGTCCGTCGCCGTTGAAATCGGCGATGGCTACGTGGGTGATGGGGGCGATCTGGGCGAGTCCGGTAAAGGGGATGAAGGTGAGCTCATCTTCGGCGCTTGAGATAAGCGCTCCACTGCGCAGTTCGGTGACTTCACGGCGGGAGGCTTTGGAGATTGCGCTTTGACCGAGGATTTCTTGGAGCGTGGCTGCGGCGTAAGCGTTGGCACCGGGGAATTTTCGTTCGAGTGGCGGGATGAGCTCGATGAGGTCCTTTCTCGAGCGGAAGGGGAGGAGGCGTCCGTTTTCGACGTAGGCTTCGACGCGTTGCGTCTCTCGGGGATTGGCGAAGCGGCCTTCCAGAATAACGAAGGGGGCCTCGGGGCTGGCTTGGTAGCGTGTATTCAAACCGAGGTTACCGATGACGTAGTCGGGGGTCCCGTCGTTGTTGAGGTCGGCTTGGACTGAGATGAAGTCTGGGAAGAACTGTAGTCCTTGGGGAACGAGGGGCGGTGCGATGGGCTTGGAATCTTTTGTCTCAACGAGTTGCTGCAAGTTAGTGGCTAGAGGAGAGATTTCCTCTTTCCGGAAGAGTTGAGGTCCTTTATCGGAGGGGAGGATGGGCGTGGCGTTTGGTGGAGAGTTGTCTTCCGGGACGGTGTATTTGCGATTCGCCTTTAAATTGGTTAGGGTTTGCACATTCCCGCTGGGCCAGCGGATGGTGGCGGTTTGGATGGTTTCCTCTGACCCAAGGCCGAAGTGGAAGATGGGTTCGCTAGTGGAAAGGTAGCCGCGGGCATTGAGGTGTTTACGTATCTGTTTACCAGATACGATTTGTATTTCGATGGAGGCTCCGATGGCGTAGCGGTTGGATTGCTTGCCTTGGAGGGCGAATACGACGCGGTTGTCTCGGCTGTCGTTGCGGTATAGGGTGAAGGGGGCGTCGTAGTTTGCGTAGATGAGGTCGAGGTCGCCGTCGCCGTCGAAATCTCCAGTGGCGGAGCCGAAGCTGACGCCAAGGTGGTCGAGTCCCCACTCTCGCTCGACGCGTTCGAAGCCTTGCCCCTGTTTGTTGCGGAAAGCGAGGTTGCTCTCGGCCATGACGGGACTGCGTTTCATGACAGCACGCTGGGCTTGGCGGCTGACGGCCCCCATGACGCCTTTAAGGATATCGGCGTTGTGGTATTCTCGTATCATCCCGTTGGTGACGTGGAGATCGAGCCAGCCATCATTGTCGAAGTCTTCGAACCGTACTGACCAAGTCCAATCGCTGCGTGCGACGCCGAACAGCCAAGCGGCTTCGAGCATGCGGCTGGAGCGAGTGTTTAGGTAGAGTGCGTTGCGCATGCGTTGAGGCGCTGCTTCGGGGGGGCGGTTTGCGAGTTCGCGGGCGCGGGAGATGGCCATGCCCCGGTGGTCGGTTTCATGTGATGTGGGGGCCATGTCGCCGACGAAGAGGTCAATCAGGCCGTCATTGTTGATGTCTCCGATGTCGGCACCCATAGAATAGTATGGGGTGAGAGGGAGGACCGATTCGAGAACATCGGTAAAGGTTCCGTCGCCATTGTTTTGATACAGGCGATCGGGAACGGAAAAGTCGTTGGAGACGTAGATGTCTGGCCAGCCGTCTTCGTTGTAGTCCCACCAAGCGACGGAGTGGCCGGAGGTGGAGCCAGAGATGCCAGCGGATTGGGTGACTTCCTCGAAGGTTCCGTCGCCCTTGTTGCGGAAGAGCCGGTCAGGTCTCCCGTCGGGCTGTGAGATGACGTCGAGCATGTTGGTTTGCAGGTAGACGTCGAGCCATCCGTCTCGATCGAAGTCGCAGAAGGCGGCACTGCCGCTTGAGTCTTGGATGGCAAGCCCTCTTTGCTTTGCTTCTTCGTGGAAGGTGCCATCGCCTTGGTTAATGTAAAGGCGGTTGGGTGCATTGAAAGAGGTGACGTAGAGATCGAGCCATCCGTCGTTGTCCACATCAACGAAAGCTGCGCCTTGATCCCAGGGCAGGTCTTGGTCCGAGCCGCTGCCAAAGAGGCCTATCAGTCTACCTGACCAACTGTCGTCTTGAAGACTCAGTCCGGCAGACTCGGTCAGGTCTTCGAATTTAAAGTCACCAAGGTTTCGATACAGTCGTGAGCCTCCAGTCTTAGCCGCTAGAAATAGGTCGGGGAGACCATCTTTGTCGTAGTCGGCTACAGCGACTCCGGTCCCAATGGTTCCAAATACCATTTCCTGGTAGCGTTCCCCCCACATGCGTGGATCGTCGTAACTGTTGACGAGATCGATTCCGGAATGGGTTGAGGGGATTTCGGAGAATAGGGTCTGAGGGGAGGTGGGGTTGGGCGAGGAGTTGGGAGCAAGGGGCGTGGAATCGATTTGGGATCTGCCGACTAGCGTTATGGTTAGGCTAAGGCCGAGCAGGGCGAAGCTTCCTGTAAGGTATGAGCGCATGGCTAGTTGGAAGAGGTGTCTCCGGATTGGTTGCGAAAGACGAGCGGTTCTAAGCCTTCCCGTTGCACGATGAAGTCAGGTTTTCCATCTTGGTTCAGGTCTTCGATATGGATGGACAGGGCGTGTCCGTCTATGATGATGCCACTTGACTGAGGCTCTATTGCACGGAAGGTGCCATCGCCATTTCCGAGGAGAAGTTGGCCCAGTCCTCCGTCATAGCGTGAAATATGAGCGGGGACTTGGTAGTCGTTTTGGGCGGCAACGAGGTCGAGATGGCCATCGCCATCGATGTCGGCTACTCCGAAAGCTTGGATGGGAGCGATTTGGGCTATGAAGGGGAAGGGGATGAAGCGCTGGGAGCCGTCTGCTTGGCTGATGAGGATGCCGCTGCGGAGTTCTGTTATTTCGGTGCGGGTTGCCTGGTCGAGGGCTGCAGGTGGGAGAATTTCTTCGATGGATGAAGCGGCGTACTTATTGGTCGAAGGGATTCGTCGTTGGAGGGGTGGGATCGCTGCGATGAGTTCCTTTCGAGAGGCGAAGGGGAGTAGGCGACCGTCTTGGTAGTAGGCTTCGACTTGTTGGTTTGGGCTACGTCCCCCGAAATTGCCCTTGAAGAAGACGATGGGGGTTTCGGCGGTGGCTTGGTAGTGTGTATTTAATCCTTGGTTACCGATAGCGAGGTCGGGAATATCATCGCCGTTGAAGTCGGCTTCTATAGAGCAGTTCCAGAGGGTGGATTCGAGAAAGGGTGAATCCGGTTTGGGCTGGTTTTTTGGCGACGGGGATTGTGCTGGAGCTGCTTCCTTTGCAAAAATGGGTGCTGTTCTGTTGTTCTTGACCCAGCTGGGGCTGGACGATTCGGAGCTCGAGGATTCCTGGATGAGGTAGCGATGGTTAACGGGAAGATCCTCTAGGGTTTGGGTTGCTCCGCTTGGCCAGTTTATGGTGGCTGCTAGTATTTCGGTATCCTCGCCAAGGCCGAAATGGAGGACGGGTTCGCTGCTGGAAAGGTAGCCGCGGGCCAGGACGAGCTGGCGTAGTTGCTTTCCTGATTTTGTTTGAATCTCGATGGTGGCGCCGACGCCGTAGCGATTGGAGGCGGCGCCTCGGAGATCGAAGATGACTCGATTGCCCTTGGGGCTGTCGTTGCGGAGGATTGTTGGAGGGGCTTCGAGGTTGCTGTATACCAGATCGAGATCGCCATCGTTGTCGAAATCGGCGAAGGCGGTGCCGAAGCTGACGCCGACCTCCCCGAGGCCCCAGTCTTGCTCAATGCGTTTGAAGCCTTGGCCTTCTTGGTTGCGATAGGCGAGGTTTGCCTCGTTCATGACTGGGCTGGATTTCATGACTGCGAGGCGTGCTTTGGGATGAACAGTGCGGTAGATTCTTTGGCGTAGGTCGTCGTTTTGGTATTCGCGGGACATGCCGTTGGTGACGTGAAGGTCGAGCCAGCCATCGTTGTCTAAGTCGACGAAACGGGTCGACCAGGTCCAGTCGGTGCGGGCTATTCCGTAGAGCCAGGCACCCTCTCGCATTCGTCCCGTTCCATTATTCAAATACAGAGCGTTATACATGTACTGAGGAGCTGTGCCGGGGGAAATGTTTTCGTCGCGCATGGAGTAGCGGGTAACAGCCATGCCACGGTGGTCCATCTCATGGGTGGTGGGGGCCATGTCGGCGACGAAGAAGTCAATGTGCCCGTCATTGTCGATATCCCCGAGGTCGGCGCCCATTGAGGAGAAGGGTTGGTGGGGGACGACTTGATCTAGTACGTTTGTGAATGTGCCGTCGCCATTGTTGCGATACAAGGTGTCGGGCGTGGCGAAATCGTTCGCGATGTAGAGGTCGGGCCAATTGTCTTCGTTGTAGTCCCACCAAGTGGCGGAGTGGCCTAAGGTCAGCCCGGATATTCCGGCAGCGTCGGTGACGTCTGTGAATTTACCGTATCCGATGTTACGATACAAACGGTCTCGATTGCCTTCGGGGCTTGTGGTTGAGTCTAGGAGATTGGTCTGCACGTAGACATCGAGCCAGCCATCTCTGTCGAAGTCGGCAAAGCAAGCCATGCCGCTAGCACTGTTGAGAGCGAGTCCATTGGCATTCTCGGCTTCTTTAAAGGTGCCGTCGCCTTGGTTGATGAAGAGTTGATTGGGGGCATTGGAACGGCATAAGTACAGGTCTAAATCTCCGTCGTTGTCGATGTCGGCGAATGCGGCGCCTTGTTTCCAGATTTCGACGGAGCTCTCATCTTCAACCGAGCCAAACCAGCTGAGGAGTCCGCTTTCGGCTTTAGGGGCGAGGCCGGCTTTTTCGGTGGTGTCTTCGAATTTCCAGTTGCCGAGGTTACGAAATAGCTTGGAGCGACCGGTTTTGTTTACGATGTAGAGGTCGGGCTTGCCGTCGTTGTCGTAGTCTCCGACTGTGATGCCGGTACCGATGGCACCGAGCGCGAATTCTTGGTAGCGTTCGCCCCACATGCGAGGGTCAGCGTACTCGTTGTTGGCGCGAATACCTGTTTCTTCTGGGCTGAGGCGGGTGAAAAGGGTTGTGCTGCTTTTAGAGCTAGGCGGCGCGAGAGGAATGGACCGGGGGGTGGAGTTGAGGTAGCTAGCGCCAGCGATGTAAAGGGTGGTTACTGTTGTGATCGCTAGTACGCGCATATCTAAGTAATCGAGAAGTGAATACGAGAAGCTGCTGGTTAGCCTATCGCGAATCAAGCTTTGTTCGTGGGGCAAAACAAGGTTCAAAAAATGGAACAGCTGGGATCTTGCATTATGATTGTACCGTTCGTTCAGGCAAGAAAAACGCCCCCGGAAAATCCGGGGGCGCGCAAAGACGACCAATTAATATCAATTGATCAGAACGAGAATGTATTCCTAATCGACCAGGTTTCCGACGGCGCTATACGATAGCCCGCCGGCGTACCATCCGGTTGGGTCGTTATCGGTATCAGGCCATCCCCCTCAAAGGCGTTTCTAACGTTTAGCTGTATTCGCCAATCGAGATTGTCATTTAACTCCCTGCCGTATCCGATCCAGAGGTCTAGATTCGTCTCGGAAGGGCCCATATAGGGGTGTTCTAGATCGTAGCCGAGTTTTCCATCCGAATCGATTACGGGAGTATATCCAATGATAACCGAATCTTGGTAGCGAAGTCCGCCTCCTACGCTTAGACCGGCGAATTTACCATCGGTGAAGTCGTAGTTGGTGATCAAGTTAGCGCGCCATTCGCGAAGTTCCGGGACGTTTGTGCCTTCCTGAAGCTTGCGCGAGGTCCACTCGGAACCGATTTCGCGATTCCACTGGAATAGGGTCGTTTCGTTGCCGGCACCACCCCACCAGACGCGGATGTCGCCTGCCGCAGTATTGTTGAGAGCGTTCTCGTAACCAGAGATGAACTCGTTCAGCGCAGCACCACCGATATTATTGCGAACTGCCGTGGTTTTGGCGGCATTGACCATGATGTTCCAGTTTTCGGTGGGTCGCATCGTGAACTCCATCTCGTAGCCCTGCGAGGTACTGTCCTCGGTAACCGCAAGATTTTGCGGAGTTGTGGCTGAGATTCGTGTCGCATCTGTGGTTCTAAACGGGCTGTTCAGATCGATTTTCCATGCTTCGTAGAAACGTGGGTCAATCGAAGCCTGCCAAGAGCGCCATGCGGCGATCGCATTAGCCTCGCGGGCAGCGGCATCTGCGGCTGTCTCTCCAGGAGCAAGGCCATAGTTGTACAGTGAACCTCTTCCGCCGTCAACGGGGTCACCGTTGATGTCATTCCCTTGTCCATCGTTCCAAATGTCGACGTTCGGAAGGAGAAGGTCCTCCGAAAAGTTCGGCGGAACAGCGGAACCGGCGGGTCGGTTTTTGGCGATGTGGCTGATGACGTGTGACTGGTTGTCGATAGACATGTCGTATTCAAACTGGTTGGCCCAGTTGCCGCCCCAGTCTTGGGATTGTCCTACGAAACCGATATTGCTGAGAGCTGTGCTCGTACCGTTGGTAACGTTGGTCGTGAACTTGTTGAGCTTGAAGGAGTAGCGGCCATCTTTGCTTTGCACGAGTATGCCCTTGTCCCAGGTTTCGCCGGCAGGGGCGGAGATGGATTCGCCGTAGGCGTCGACGCGAGCCGATTCAGGCTGGAAGTTCGACGAGTTGTTGTAGAACAAGCTCACGCTGAATGGCAGGTTGTCCATGAGGTCGCTGACAAAAGGCAGCTGGTCGAGGTGTGTGACGATGCTGTAGCTGTGAGATTGGACCTCGAGTTGGTTTTCTCTGGCCCCTTCGAGCGTGTAGTAGGATGGGTCAAAGTCCAAGTATCCGAATCCGCCACCGTCTAGATGATCATTGGTGTCCTGGCTGAAAGATCGAGAGGTCACCGTGTCCTTGCGCCATCCATAGGTTCCGACGATGGAATCGTTGATGAGGTGTCCTTGCCAGATCAGCGCTTGGGATTCCACTTCGCTACTCTCCAAGGCAGCCCGAGTGGTCAGTCTTTCGCGGTTCGCTGCTGAGTCCTCGGACGCAGTTAAGGTGTACGGATAGTCGCGCCAGCCCACGTAGTTCAGCGGGTTCTCCGCTTGGGTGCTTAGGCGACGATCTGGCCACAAGGTCTCTGCGTCAGGATTGGAAGGGTCATAATCTGGATACTCCAGTTCAGGTGGCAGATACGCATTGTTGATCCATTCCGCTGCTGGATCGACACCTGGATAATTGCCCCAAGTTGAGTCGAAGACTCTCGTTATCGAATTCCGAGGTAGGTTAACCTTCTGGGTGATGCCTGGAATGTGTGCCCCGACGGCACTCGACGCATCCTTGAGTGAGCCACCCAAGTAGACCACGGTGCTGGGAGCGAGATCGCCATTGCTGAAACTGTTGACGTTGGCGAAGTTCATGAAGTCGATGTACCCTTGGTCCTCTATCGCGTACTGTTGCCAGTTCCGGTTTTCACGGTCGAGCGAGTCTTCGCTATAGAGGCCAGTGATTGTGCCGCTACCGAGTATGTTGGTAAACCAGTTGCCGTCCCCTTTGTCGAAGTCGTACTTGACGAAAGGAGTGACGCGGATGCTCTCGCGCATGCTCTCGTAGGAGTTGTTTCCGAATTGGCCTTTATCAGAGACGAATGGACGTCCAACGTTCGGATTTGGCGTACCGTTGTCGAAAGGTATTTCACCCGGATCCCAGCCGTCTGTGTTGCCGTCAGGGAATACTCCCATCATATCGATGTAGAGAGCCTGTTGACTTCCGGTGAGGAGTGACAGCTGACCGTTGTCGTAGTCCTGCTTGTTGTACGACAGGTCGAAACCAACCATGTCGCTCAAGTAGGTCTGGGAGAAGCTCATGGTCAAGGAGTTGAAGTTTTGCCACTCCTCCTTGTTTGGACCGTCGATTAGGTTGTTGTAGAAGTCAAAGATGGAAGGATCGGTAATGCTGTTGTTCTTGTAGACGCCAAACTCGCCGAAGGGCAGGCCTGCGTTTTTGGCGAAGTCCGACTCGGTTGCGATTCCCATCGAACGGTTGAAGTCGAAACCGCCGATTCCTCCATCGATGTTACCATCTGGCCCAATGCCTCGAGATCCTTGGATTTCCTGTTGCCAGATTTGAGGTGCTGCGCCGTCTACCGCAAAGTAGTTGATGGGACCGCCAAAAGCATCAGCGAAGCTGCCGAGGCGAGGATTGTAGTCTGGATTGAAGGCTCCAGAGTACGGACCGCCATTAACGCCCGGGCGGCCTTGGCCGTGGTTCGGGAACTGGACGTTGTCCTGCTGCAACTGGTGGGCGTTAAAAGTTTGCCTATTGAGAGCCTGGTAAACCCGAGTGTCGCCTTTGCTGACAGCTATCAGCTCTCCGTCGGGACCGATGATGTTTCCGTTGGAAATGTAGGAACCATTGTAGGTGCCGGTATCGAACCAAGGGGTGATGCGGTCGATAGGGGGCAGGGTTCTAGGGTTGTTGCTTTCAACCTTACCGTCCTCAAAGTTCGCTTTGAAGGTGGTCCTGACGCCCTCGCCGTTGAGGAAGGCAGGATCCCAGCGCAAGGCCGCGTAGATGCGTTTGTCTAGACTGTATGCGGGTTTTTGTTGATATTTTTCGTCATTGTTCAGGACGGAAAATCGCACCGCTAGCTCGTCTTCTATAAGGACCTTGTTGATGTCGAAGGCCAGCCGAATGCTATTGTTCTGGTCGAACCGTACTTCAACCTCTCCTTCGTCCTCGTAGGCAGCGCTTTTCAAGCCGACGTTTACGAGGCCGGCTGGGCTTCCCTGTCCGAACAGAATGGAGTTAGGCCCGCGTTGCAGTTCTACACGTTCGACGTTGTATCCATCCCAAGGAATGTCGGAAGTGAAGAAGTCTCGCGTATTGTCGGCGGCGGTGAGGCCGCGCACGCGCGTGTTTTGGTTCGGGTTGATGAAGTTGGACGATTCGTCGAGCAACGCTCCATCGCCTGTGCCGGCGAAGGTGCCTTGCGTGCCTCCGACTTCGGTTCCCGTGGTGTATTGCAGCAGGGATTTGTTATCGGTCGCTCCAGTGTCTTCGAGGAATTGCGTCGTGACAACGGATATTGCGTTACCGACATCGCGCAGTTTGGTGTTCAGACGATTACCAGCCAGCGTATCCACCGCTTGATAACCTTCTCTATCATTGGCCGTGACTTCAAACGGCGAGAGTTCGAAGACTTCTTCTTCCCCGCCGTCTGCGTCCTGACCGACCGTTGGCAGAGTGAGCAAGGTGCTCGCAAACGCCATGATCGTGCATGATCTTAGGTTTTGTTTTTTCATAGGTTATAGTTGATTATGAACAGGAAATCATGGCGTCGCGGAAGGTGCTGTATTCAGCTCTCGAATCGTAGGCTATGGGAGGGGGCGCTTTCCTTTTTCGAGGCTGCGGTTGTTCCGTACCGAGGCTGATGGCTTGGGCCATGGAGCTTGGGGGAGGAGCCCGATTGAACGAGCGTTGGAAATTTGCAGTTTCTAGTGGCAGGGTAGTACAGCGCGCGTTGTTGGGCGACTGGGAGCCGTTCGAGGATGTTGCGGAGAGGGGAGCTACTGAAACAGCCCGGCGAGGGCCGGTTGGGCTCCTGGGGTATCTTACTAACCTGGATGCATTGGCCTCCCCTAGATTCCCTGCCGAGTCTTCGGCAAGACGTTATCTAATAAAGGCGGATGCGATTCGTGGCTGATTGCCAATAGCTAGGTACGAACCGTTGCGGGTTCTCGGATGATGGGGGAGGGTAGGGGGTGGGTATGTTCTAGTTGGAATTGCAGCCTTGGAAATGAACAGTGTTAAGCTGCTCTAATCATAGGGGTAAGGGGGCAATCGGTGGGTAGCTTTATCAATAAAACTGATTGGTCTTATTAATATAACCGAGGTTATTCAAATGCCTGCCCTCGTCAAACCGGACTCGGTAGTATTAGATACTCTGTCCGTCTGTCTATAGAGCAGGCTTTTATCTGCGGTGGCACTGTTGATTGATTTCTATGCGGAGACCTCAAGTGGTTGCAGGAGAGTGAGTTGTTGCGAGAATGAAAAGGTCGGGAACTGCTTGGGCTTAGGATAGCTGCTGTTTTCTATATCCCAAGTTATAGGGAATATATCGACAAATCATATAGAAACGTCTCTTGTCAGCATGGTGCAGCTCTTTCAAGACCCCGTTTCGACGCTTAAGTAGATCCCCTCAGCTCATTTTCTTTTATTGAATTTGCTTCGGTAAATCAGGGCGCTCTGGTTATGCGATTGCGTTATCTTTTTGGAAATTGGAGACGCCAGTATGGGACCGTTGTGAGAGTTAAGCTTTTAGGCCGGAGTGGGATAGATGGTTGAGTTGATTGGAGTTCTTAGGACTCGTTGAGCTTATGCTTTTGCTGTTCAACGGCACAGCCGTGTCAGTCGTGGCTGCCGTGCGCGAAGTTGATGGGCTTGTCGATTAAGGGGTTGAGGCACGCCTTAGTCGTCTAAGGAGTCATCTTATCCTTTTTCTACCCGTGACTGCTCCTCTCTCTTTCCGCGAAACATTCATGGGTGGCGGCCGTTTTCCAATTTACAGCGCTTCGCCGAGCACCTGCCTTTACAGATTCTATGAAAAGGACCGTACCCTGCTTTCGCTGACTCTATTTGCGCCGCTCCTATTCGCGGGGAGCGACAAGGCCCATGAACATGGGCGCGGAAGCTTCAAAAACAAGATCGGGTTACAACTGTGGAGCTTGCGAGACTTGACCAAGGAGGATCCGGAGGTGGCCCTGGACCTGGTTAAGGCATGGGGATCGAGCAGTTGAATACTGCGGTGGAGCATTTTAACAAGTGGGAGGCAATGTTCGCGAAAGAGGGAATCCGTTTCGGCTACCCTCCCCACGGCGATGAGTTTGTCCCCCGGCGAGCTGGAAGGGGAACCCCTCCTCGATTCCATGTTTCGGAAGACAGATCCCGATACCGTCTGGTTCGAAATGGATGTCTTCTGGGTGGTGCACGGCGGGGGAGATCCCGTCGAACTCTTGCACAAGTACAAGGACCGCTGGATTGCCACCCATATCAAGGATATCAGGAAAGGAGCTCCGATCGGGAGGGGCGCCTGCCACGGACAAAGTGGCGGTTGGCACCGGTCAGATCGACTGGGCGGGAATCCTCTACTCGATCCTCATCTCCTGCCAACGCCTGGACATCCAGCCGCTGGAATGACTGACCGAT
Source organism: Pelagicoccus sp. SDUM812005 (assembly GCF_031127875.1). Classification (GTDB taxonomy): domain Bacteria; phylum Verrucomicrobiota; class Verrucomicrobiia; order Opitutales; family Opitutaceae; genus Pelagicoccus. The sequence continues at coordinate 89,413 of NZ_JARXIA010000025.1, forward strand.
CTGCTAAAAACCGACCTAGCCAAGCACGCCCCGGAAGAACGCTCGAAGCTCACGCCATCGAACTGGGCCAAGTCAAGGGGGCAGATTTAGTACCGCTTACCCAAAACGTCCCGATTCGGCCACCGCGAGTCCCTTTTCCGGCTCGTTTCGGGCTGGGGATCTTCGTTGGCTCGCGCCAAGTCCGTAGCCCAAACGCGAAAAAGCGCTTCCAGTGGAGGAAGCGCGGGAAAAGCAAAACGCATATAGCGTTTCCGGCTAGGT
>NZ_JARXIA010000026.1 GCF_031127875.1 Pelagicoccus sp. SDUM812005
GGTAGGTGAGAGAGTGTTCGGTGTTCGTTGTCCTTGTTGGGGCGCGATTGTTTGTCGTGTCGGGGTCTTTCGAGAAGTTGGGAGCATAGTATCGATTGTGATCTAAGGTTGCGAGCGTACGCCCATTTCCTTGTTTCTTATCGGCGAGGTTGGAGGCTTTGCACCTGTCGTATCGGAAGAGTCTAATTTACATCTTCGAAAGGCCTTCATATTCATGAGCAAAAAGATTGAAAAGTTACCAGTGTAAGTACTCAAAGGGTTTAAAACCGTTCTAGGGGTGGGTGTATAATTTTTGCTACCACTAGTCGTGTTCGGATTTTGATCTGCCGAGCTCGCTAAAGCAAACTACAACCCCACATATAAAAGATCCTATATGAAAAGCCCTACTAAAGCCGTGCCCTTCGTTCTTGCGAGCGCACTCTTGACTTCTGCACTTGCGCAGGACGACGGTTCAGCGATGGAGGAAGAGATCTTCGAGCTCACTCCTTTCACTGTAGATGGTTCAAATGATACTGGTTATCGTGCGAAGCATTCCCTTACGGGAAGCCGCATGAAAATCAGTCTGGATGACGTCACCGTTCCGCTTGACGTTATCACTCCTGAGATGATGGAGGATTTCAATATCACTGAGCAGGAAGAGCTCTTCGATATTGTTTCAAACATGGAGAGTCGTGACGACTCCTTCCTGTCCGGCGTTTATGAGTCGGGAGCGTCTTATAAGATACGTGGGTTCGTGGGCGTGAAGAGCTTGCGAAACTTTGCCGCGAGCAACATGACGTTCGACTCCTATAATTCCACTCGTTTCATTGCCTCGAAGGGGCCGAATGCCATTCTTTTCGGTTCTGGTCCAGGTGGGGGCTCAGTAAGCTTCTTCACGAAACGTTACAACTTGGGCAGCAAGGACAGTACGAATATAAGCGTTTCCGCGGACAGTTTCGGTTCGATGCGGTACCAAGTAACGGGGTCGAAGACCTTGATAGAGGATACCTTGGGTATTTTCTACGGCGCTTTCGATGATACCAAAAAGTACTATGAAAGACCGAGTTACCAGGCTCGTAACGGAATCTATTTGAGCGCGACGTATCGTCCTCTCGAGAATACGGTGATCACGGGGAGTTACGAGTCGCGGGCGGAGGATGTTTTTCGTCCGGCTTCACATTACGGTACCTTAATCGACTACTATTCGCGTTGGGACGAGCTTGGTTCTCCCGTTACTCGTGAGGTAGACGACAACAACCGAAACACAACGCTCTACTTCCCGAACGGTACGGTGTTGTCGGACGGTACGGTCGTTGAGCCAGGCGGTAGCCTCAGTGGACAGCCATTGCGCAACTGGGGTATGGAAATGTACTCGAACCTTGCGACGATCAACGACGTTAGGAATCAACCGAACTATCGTTTCACGCTAGCTGATGGACAGGTCATGGACATGCGCGGCAGCGCCTGGACGGATCGTACCCGTGACACAGCGCTGACGGATGGTCAACGAAACTTCCTTGTAGACGCTTGGCCGAAGGACCTGAACCCTACGGGGCTCAACGGAGGAGCTGAAGTTGATACGGAGGCTATCGACCTGAATATCGAGCAGAAGTTGAGAGACGATCTGTACCTGATGCTTGCCTACGGAAAGACTGAAAACAAGCGGGTACAGTACCAGCATCGTCATCGTCAACTGTATCGAGATCCTAACTACTACTTGCAGGATGGCGTAACGCTTAATCCTCATGTTGGTGAATTCTATGTCGAGAATACCAACTATAACTTCTTGGACCGTACGAACGAGTCTGAGACGTATACGGCTACTCTCGCTTACGAGCTGGATCTCGAAGAGCGCAACAAGTACCTCGGCAAACACAACTTCGCGGTAATGCATTCGAATGAAGTTGTGAGCAATATCAACGTTCGCCAGTCGATGTTGATGACGGAGACTCCGGATGGGTCTCTACCATTGACGGACGTGGATCTCGGTACCCATCGCTTGTACACGCGTACCTATTTGGGCCACGACTTGAGCGCTCTCACGGCGGACGATATGCCAGAAGACCTGCGTTATATACACCGGACGGGAGTATTCAGCGCTGATGGATATACTTGGGAACTGTTTGATGGAGTCGGATCTACGGGGGCGAGTTCGATCGATACGACCTCCAATATGTTCGTCGCTCAAAGCAATTTCTTCCGCAGTCGCCTGATTACGAGCTTCGGGTACCGTGCGGAGGAAGTTGAGCAATATGTAGTCAACTTCGGTCAGAATCCTGCCATGCAGGATCGTTACACGATGTTTGAGCACTACACGAAGGAAGACGCGGAAACGGAAGGTTTCACGCCAGTCTTGACGGACGATATCGTCCCGACCTCGTTTCCATCGACCCCTTGGGATGTGGTTGATGGTGTGTCGCGAAATGTTGGCGCGGTGTTTAAGCTAACTCCGGATATTGCTTTGGTAGCCAATGCTGCTTCGAATATTAGCGGTTCTCCCAATCGTACCGGGGTTTTTGGGCAGGTAATGCCGAATTCCGAAGGCGAGAGCGAAGACTATGGTCTGCGTTTCAACCTGTTCGAAAACAAGCTTCGCGTAGAGTACACTCGCTACAACACGGCGACAACTAACCAAGCTCTGCAGTCAAGCCGCATGGGAATTAAGGATGGCGACGCCGAGAACATCTTGAAGATGATGATTCAAAGTGGTATGCCGGTTACCAATGTATTCGAGTTCGGAGAGGGCTGGGACCTTCGCGATTTCCGTTCCCGCGGTCACGAGGTGACTCTATCCGGTTCGCCGGTCGATGGCTTGAGTCTTCGTCTTGCTGTGAGCTACAACGAGCAGGTAGCCACCAATATAGCCTCCGTGTGGATGGGGTGGATCAACGAAAATCTCGATTCGCTTGCCGCTTTCGTAGCCGCTAATCCGAATGCCTTGAACAACGAATCGGAATCGACGACGACCGCTGCTGAGCACTTCCAAAACATTCTGGATGGTCTCGCAACCAGAGAAGGGCAGGAAGGCATTCCTAACTTCAATGCTCCTCTTTGGACAGCGAAGGGCCTTGCTAAGTACCGCTTCCGTGATGGCGCTTTGAGAGGGCATGAAACGGGAGTCAATATCGCCTGGCGCGGCAAGCAAAAGTCGAACTTCTTCAGGAATACGGATGGGTCGTACGACTACGACCGTCCTTTCTATACGGATGATACGACCAATGTTAACTTCTTCTGGAACTATTCTAAGAAGATCAAGATCGCCGAACGCGACGTGAAGTGGAAAGTGCAGCTGAACGTAAACAACCTGTTCAACTCGCAGAACTACACTGATCGTAACTTCTTCTATGCGATCCGTGGGGACGAGACTTCTGAGCTCCTCTCCAATGCGGTGAACATAAAGGAACCGCGCCGTATCTCGCTCACGAATACCTTCTCCTTCTAAAGAGAAAGTCCAGATTCATCATAATTGCTGCCCCTGTGGATTTTTCCACAGGGGCTTTTCGTTTTTCGGTCGGAGAGTTTTTCGGTCGGTTTTTTCGAATTTTAGAAGCTCACGTTGATCGCTGCCGGTCCCACGTCGGCCATGGAATGGTGTTCGAGTAGGACGCGATTCCTGCGGGGTTCTTCTAGCTGGATCAAGAGAAGGTGTATTCAGAAGGTGAGTACGAACTAGGGTCAGCATGGGCGGCGGTCCTTATTTGTTTACCAAATTAAATGAAAAAGGAAGTGATGTTGGATCGGGAAGGGCTGAGTGTCTTGGCTGCCTCACTTAACCCCTTCACCTTCATCGCGGAGTACTCGTAGCTCTAGGATCCGACTTACCCAACTCGTTTCTCGAAACATAAGCGCGACATCGAATCAAGAGATATCCTCTCTTGGTGGATCGTGTTTAAATCTGTTCTGACGTGTTGGGAATACGGGATCGGGAGACTGTCGAGCGTTCGTGGATGAACGACAGCGAACCCAACATTCATTATGTCAAAAAAAATGAGAATGTACGGCAGCCTTTGCGCCGCTCTGTTTCTTTTTCTTTCAACCATGCACGCCCAGTTCGTGCATCCCGGGCTGTCGCACAAGCAGTCTGACCTGCACCGTATGCGAGACATGATCGAAGCTAAAGTCGATCCGTGGTATACCTCCTATCAGGAGTTTTGCGCCGATCCGAAGGCGAGCTTTGACTATGTCGTGCAGGGGGATCCGTCTTTGACGGTCGTTTACCGCGACGCGCCGCGAACTAACAAGAACAAGTGGGTAGACGACAGTCGCGCCGCCTACTACAACGCCTTGCGTTGGTGCATCGAGGGTGACGAGCGGCATGCTCAGAAGGCGGTCGAGATATTTAACGCATGGACCGGACTTACCTACGTTCAGGCAGGTGGCACGGAAGCTCTAAGCGGGAGCATGATCTATGTCATGGTCGAAGCGGCGGAACTGATTAAGAGCACTTACGACGGGTGGCTGGAGGAGGATATCCAGAAGTTCAAGGACATGTTGGTGTATCCAGGATACTCAACCACCGAGGTTCCTACGGACTTGAGGACGCAAGGGACGTGGTACTGGCGCTGCTACAAGTTCGACCGAGCCCGTGCTGGCAATCAGGAATTGAGCGCCATTCGAGCGGTAATGGCGATGGGCGTTTTTCTCGATAACGAGATCATGTACGATCGCGCCCTTCGCTATGTGAGTGGCTTGCCCGCGCGTGCGGATGACCTTCCTTACCCACCGGGACCCAATATCCAAGGCGATGTGATCGAGGAGACGGAATACCGTATTTCCTATTCGATGACGGAAGACGATTCGATCCCGGACTATGGCTTCAATGGCGTCATGACCCATTACATCTGGGAGAATGGACAATGCGAGGAGAGCTCGCGCGACCAGGGACATACGATCTATGGAATTGGACTGCTTTGCTCTTTGGGCGAAATGGCTTGGAACCAAGGCGACGACCTTTGGGGGCATGCCGACTCCCGGACTCTGCTCGGACTCGAGTATACGCTTCGCTACAACGTTTCCTACCTGCAGTCCTACCCAGATCAGGCTTCTCCTTGGGAGCCGACTGTCGAGTCTGGCGAATTTATCCAACGAGTCGATCGGACGGCCCGCACCAAGTCTTTGAAGATCAATCCGTACTTGGCTTCCGACTACACGCGAATCACCCGCGGCCAATTCTACAACCAGAACACCTTCGAGCTACCATTGGCGCACTATGTGGGGCGGGGGTTCAAGAGCACGGACAGCGATGCCAAATGGCTAGCCCGCGCGAGAGACTATTCCTATGAGGTCGACGGACAGTACGAAGGGCCTTCGACTGACAATGGATATCTCGGCTGGGGGGCGCTTACCTTCCGGCGCCCAGAGCTTTGTTATGGAGATCCGATCAGCGGTTTCAACGAAGAGGGCTTGCCAATTTTCTCGATGCATAGTTTGCCGGCCACCATCGAAGCTGAAAATTTCGACTATTCGCCGGTCAGCGGCGAGGGGCGCATTTACCATGACACTACAGTTGGCAACTCCGGCGGCGCCTACCGAACGGATGAGAGCGTAGACATCGAGGCGCTGCCGGACGGTGGCAATGCGGTCGTTTCGATGGAAGCGGGCGAATACCTCGTCTACACGGTGAGCGTGCCGGGGAATGCGGCGTACAACCTGAGCGCTCGGGTTTCTGGCCTCGCGGCGGGTGGTACCTTGAGTGTATCGTTTGGAGGTGTGGATCTCGCTGGACCGATTGAGGTCCCCGCTACCGGTGGTTCCCAGAATTGGGTTGATCTTGAGCTGGCTAGCAACGTGAGCCTGACGCAAGGAGTGCAAGCGATGACGATCACTGTCGGCGGAGCCAGCAATGTCGTGAACCTAGATAGCGTGACAGTGGACTTGGTGAGCAAGCTGGATCAGTCGATCGCGTTTCCTGCGTTGCCGATCGTGGAGCTGGGCGAACCGGCGGTTTACTTGGAGGCCCAAGCAAGTTCCGGGCTAGCGGTTCGTTACGCGAATTCCAATGAAGAAGTCGCGACCGTATCCGGAAGGACCCTACACGCTGTGGGAGAAGGCGTGGCAACGATTACCGCGAGTCAAGCAGGCAGTGTCGTGTACAACGCGGCCCGAGACGTATCCCGCGTTTTTCAGGTCAACCCACGCGGCTCGTCGGTAAAGGTCGAGGCGGAATCCTACGTTGCCCAGTCGGGTACGCGGACGGAATTGACCGAAGACGATGGCAGCCTGAACCTAGGTTACATTGAAGAGGGCGATTACATGGAGTACGAGGTGGAAGTGCCTCTGGCCGGTACCTATGTCCTGCAGTACCGCGTTGCCTCGCGGGACAATGGAGCTGCCTTGTCGGTGACTCGAGATGGTGTCGTGATCGATTCCTTAGCGAGTTTGCCGACAGGAGGTTGGCAATTCTTCGAGACGGTCGGTAGCAAGACGCCTGTCGAGTTCTCGGCGGGGACGCACACGATTCGTATCACGGCCGAAGGATCTGGTTGGAACATCAATTGGTTTCGATTGGCACTGGTCGAGCCGCTCGGCGGGAACCCGCCGGAAAAGTCCTTTCAGTTCATCGAGTTCGATGCTTTGGAGCCTGCGATCGTCAGTGATCCGGACATTGACCTGGCAGTGACTGCGAGTTCCGGGTTGCCAGTAGACATCGAGAGTTCGAATCCGTCAGTTGCGGTTGTATCCGGTGGAGTCGTACAGATTGTGGGTGAGGGCACCACCTTGCTGACTGCTTCGCAAGCGGGCAATGGAAGCTACTATCCTGCTTCGGACTTTATTCGAGCGTTGGTTGTTCGGCCTGAGCCAAGCCTGAAATTCGAGGCAGAGGACTTTTCGAGTCAGCTTGGGGTCAGCGTCGAAAATACCACCGATTTTGGTGGCGGCCGGAACGTGGGCCGAATCGACGCAGGGGACTACATGGAATACAGCGTTTCGATTCCACGCAGCGGTCAGTACCTCCTCGCGTACCGAGTCGCGAGTCGCGACAACGGCGGATCATTTGATCTAAAGCTCAACGACGAGGTAGTGGATGGTCTCAGCTTCGCTCCGACCGGGGGCTGGCAGGACTGGGAAACGGTGCACTCAGGCAACTACCTGCCGATCGAAGCGGGTGACTACACCGTACGCATTGAGGTTGATGGAAGCGGATGGAATTTTAACTGGTTCCAGTTCCTTTATGCGGGAGCGATCGGAGCTCCGAGTCCGAGCAAGATCAAGCAGACGATCGAATTCAGCGGTTTTCCGGAGTTGCAGGTGGGCGATTTCGACTATCCGATTGAAGCTGTTGCCACTTCTGGACTCGAGATCAGTTACCTGAGCTCGGACCCTAGCGTTGCTAGCGTATTGGACGGGAAACTACAGTTAAATGGGGTGGGAACCGCCACGATCACGGCCTCTCAGGCCGGAGACTCGTTCTTTGCGGCAGCGTCGGAAGTTTCCCGAGTCGTAGTCGTGACCCCCGTGCCGGTAACGGTTCTTGTGGAAGGCGAGGACTGGGTGAACCAGTCGGGCTTGAGAACGGAGACTACCAGAGACGTGGGTGGGGGGCTAAACGTGGCTTATATCGACACGGGAGATTTCGCCGAGTACTCGGTCGAATTTCCGGTGAGCGGTCTCTATTCCCTCGAATACCGCGTGGCGGGCCGCAGTTCCGGCGCGTTGGCCCTGAGTGTTGATGGAGACTTGCTCGACGAGGTGAGCTTTCCTTCAACCGGAAACTGGCAGAACTGGGAAACTGTAAGCTCGGGGGAGACCGTGTTCTTATCCAAGGGGGGCCGCTATATGCGTCTCGACATTGCCAAAGGCGGGTGGAACTTGAATTGGTTTCGCTTCGTGCTGGAAGAAGGTGATACCGATGAGGATGGCGTCCTCGACGGCTCCGACGCATTCCCTGAAGACCCAAGCGAGTGGGCGGACAGCGACGGTGACGGCATCGGAAACAACGCTGACCTCGACGACGACAACGACGGGGTAGCCGATTCCGAGGACGCCTTTCCGCTCGACCCGACTGAGTCCGAAGACCTCGATGGGGACGGTATCGGCAACAACGCCGATTTGGATGATGACGGAGACGGCATTGAGGACGAGTGGGACAACTGTCCTACCATTCCGAATACGAATCAGGTCGACCTCAATGGTGACGGCTACGGTGACTTGTGCGTGGCCGCTGACGTGAACATCGACTCCAGCGTGGTAATCCTTTACGCTCCGCTGATCGGATCTGGGGTTTCGATCCACAAGGACGTTGTGATCGGCGACCATGTGAATATCGGAGCCGGCGTGGAGATCCATAAGGATGTCATCATCGGAAACGATTTCGCAGTGGGCGAGAACTCCAAGATCAAGAAGACCGTTTCGATCGGCAACGATGTCTTTGTCGGTGACGGCGTGGATATCGACAAGGATACGGTGATCGAAGACGAGGTCGTCATCGGCGACAACGCGACCATCAAGAAGAACGTGTTGATCGGCGCCGGTTCCTACATCGGCCGTGGCGTGATGATTGAGAAGGATACGGTAATTCCTCCGGGCTCTTATTATCCCGATGCAGAGTAGCTGTAGCTAGAAGATTGCTACAAGGAGACGGCTCCAGCTTTCCGCTGGAGCCGTTTTTCTTTATGTTGGCCGGCGGCACGAGGACTGCCTCCTTGCTCCACTTCGAGTTCGATTCGAGCGATTTTCTTCCCGGGTTTTGCGATTTTCAGGAGGTTACCAGTGTAACATTGGCTTGTGTCGTGTGTGGCAGAGCCGATTTGCATAGATTGAGGTTTGATCCCCTGTTTCCCTGAACGCCCGCCCCTGCCTCGAATTTGGAGGGATCGTTGCGCGCGGGGCGAGTGGACATGATTCCCCCAGTTGTTATGAAAACCGTTTCCAAGACTTTTCTGTTTCTCGCAGTATTTCTGCCCACGTGGATTTCCTGGGCCGCTCAGGAAGAAGCATTCGTCCGCATCGATTCGATCGCTGAGCTGAAGTCGTACGCGTCGCAGTCCGGCGTTCGGGTCAGGATGGAGCCGGGAACCTATCGTCTGGACGAGGCGGACGACCATCATTTCATTCGGTTTACGGGCGACGGCTCGCATTACGACCTGAGTGGCGTGACCTTCGAGATCGACAACAAGCTGTTCAGCAAGTTCGGGGTGGTGCCGGGCAAGGACGGCTTTTACTGCGTGATCGATTTGATCGGGGACGGCATTGTATTTGAGGGGCTCACCACCCGAAATGTCGGGCCTGAGGCGAGCGCCCAGAGTCGGAACAAGATTTTTAACGTCGTAGGCTCGAACGTGGAGCTTCGTAATGTAGATATCACTACGTCGGGATCCAGCCCTTGGGGCTACGGAAGCTTGTACGGCCTCGGGGGAGGCGACGTGCGTAAGATGAATGGCATTCGAGTGGGTTGGCCGGCGAAGAATTCTAAGCTGATCGGTTGCCACGTGCATATGCGGGCGATGGGGCATGCCATTTTCGTGCAAGGTGCGGAGGATACGCTTATCGAGGACTGCCATGTCGATGGCTTATTGAGGCCTACCAATGAGATTTTGCTGGAAAACTCCGGCTATGCCTACGATCGCGACTTCAAGGCTCGGACTGGATCCTATGTCGAGGGAGTGAATGTGGGGCTTGAGGGCGAGATCCTGCCAGACGAGATAATCGCGTTGAGCGAGGATGGGATTCGCATGTACGGGCATGGCGGGGAGGGGAACCATCCCACCGGCAATACCACCATTCGGAAATGCACGGTGCGGCAAATGCGTCGTGGGATCTGCACGGGGCTCGGTCCGGGAGCCGATGTAGTTATCGACTGCGAAGTGACGGACAGCGTCGCTGCAGGCTTCAACATCGGAAACGGCGACACGCTCGAGAACTGTCGCGTGAATGCGCGCTATGCGGAGGGCTTGAGCTGTCCTTACTATGGATCTCGAAACGCCAAGGTTGAGCTTGAAATCCTCGATAGCCGTAATGGCTTGGCGAATACGGTTCTCGCGACCGTTAACGGCAAGGGGCATGATATCGTGCTGACCGTTGCGGAACCCGAATACGTGCCTGAGGATTTCACTATCGAGATGGCGACGAATAAGGGCTATGCATTTTACCAAGCGAAGGGCGGAGCCCCGGTTGCTGAGAACATTTCTTTGAAGAACGGGACCCGAGCGAAGGTCGTGGAGCCATAGGGAGCCTGCTCCCGGTTTTTCCAAGAGGACGAAAATACTGCGGTGGGAGTGGGGGCGATGATGACCTTCCTTGCCGCCTGTTAACAGGGCCTAACAATTATGAAAAAGCTGTTTTGTATTTTAATCGGTTTATGCTGTTTGGGGATTGTTTCGGCGGCTGCTCGTGGCGGCGTCTCGAACCTAGAAGACTGGGACGGACTAGCGTTGGAGGCCGACGCAGGGGTGGCGTCGCTGGCGCTTCCTGGCAAGGCTTCCTATACGTATCCAGATGGTGAGCGGGGCGGATATCGCTATGGTCTTTCCTTCGTAAACGACAGTGCCGCGAACTGGCGGGGATTCTATGGTATCCGGTTCGATGTGTATTTGCCGCAGCATACCGTTCTGAAGCTTAGGGCGACCATCGAGAACGCGCCCTACAAGCTGAACAAGGGCAGCACCGATGTAACGGATGTCTTCACCGCTGAATTCGGATTGCAGGGTGAAGGTTGGCAAACCGTGACCCTTCCGCTGGAGTCGTTCAACGTGCCGGCGGCTCGTCCTTTTGCTCTCGAGAGCGTGAAGACGTTTTCCTTGCAGGCGTCCTTTGCCGATGGGAGCGATGGCGCGATCAAGCTGCGTAAGCTGAAGCTGGTAAAGGCCGACACGCTCCATTTTGAGAGCGAGATCCGCTCCGCTTCGGCTGAGGGCGGAGAGCAGGTGGAGTATCGACTTCGAATCGAAAACTGTGCGGATGTGGCTCAAGCGGTAAGCCTGTCGCGTTCCGTTCGCGGTCGCGAGGTAATGGATACCCGGATCGAGCCCAAGGAATTCTTGCTGCAAGCGGGCGAGAGCAAGGAATGCAAAATTACCGTTACGGTTTCGGAACGCGTCGCTCCGGGCGGACGCGAAACGCAGACCATCCAAGCGATGTCCAATGGCAAGCCCGCGGGGCAGATTGAATACATCACCGCAGCCTATCTGCCGCATCCTTACCTCATCCATAACCGTGAGCGCTGGGACGCGGTGCGCCAAAAGGCGGAATCGGTCGAATGGGCAAAAAAGGAAGCCGCGGATTACCTGAAGAAAGCCGATGCCTGGCGGGTTCCGGAAGTGAACCAGGCCAAAATTTCGCGAGCCAGCAACTCGGTTTACCTCTTTGGCAAGGACCAGGAAAAGAGCGCCTACGGCGCGGCCGTTGCATGGCAGCTAAGCGGCGACAAGAAGTACGCGGAAAAGGTGGCCTTGTTCTTGCGTCGCCTTTCCGATCCCGAAACCGGCTACCCGAAGACGCTGCAAGCTAGCGTCGGCAGTCTAGTGCAGGAGGGTGTCTTCTTCCAGCATACCGCTTGGGCTTATGACACGATTTATAACTCAGGTGTATTGACGGAGCAGGACCACGCCAACATCGCCCAAACCTTTCGCCGCTATTTCTACGTCATCGATCAAAGTATCAGCCAGGGCATTACCGGAAACTGGGAAGTCGCTCAGCTCTGCGGGGCGGTTTATTGCGCTCTGGCGATTCAGGATCTTGCCGCAGTGGAGCGTTTCGTCGAGGGGCCGGGTGGATTCTACGATCAGGTTAGCAATGGCATTATGGCCGATGGCTGGTGGTACGAGTGCGCCATCGGCTACAATGGATGGGTTACCAGCGAGTTTACGCAGCTGGCCTTGGCCCTGCAGCCGTGGGGAGTGGACTACCTGCATGCCTCCTTTCCGGCAAGCTATTCGAAGGAATACAGCATTTTCCCGGTCGATGCTGATGAACGTCGGCAGATCATCTACGGGAAGCCGTTCCAAAAATGGGGACCGGTCTACAAGCCGTATGTGAAAATCCAGGACATGTGGAACGCCATGCTGCCGTACATCGATTACGACGGAGTGATGTTCGCCAACAACGACGCGGTGGAAAATCGCTTCGATGCGAACTACTACGAGATCGCCTATTTCGCCTACCGGGATCCGAAGTATGCGGCCCTCGTCAAGAGCTCGGGCAAGCGCGACTTGATCTACGGCGTTCCGGAACTACCCGACGATACGCCGGTGCTCGGAGAAGGTTCTGCTTTTTCGGATAATGTTGGACAAGCCATGCTGCGCTCCACGCAAGGGGAGCCTCGCGAACGGATTCAGGCGGTTTTGAAGTACGGTACCCATGGGGGCTACCACGGGCATTTCGACCGTACCGCCTTGAATTCGCTGATGCGCTATGGGCGGAGCTTCTACAATCCGGAGCACATATGGTACGGGTATCCAAATTTCATGTACGCCTTTTTCGTGCAGAGCTCCTTGCCGCACAATATGGTCGTGGTCGACATGAAGCAGCAGGAGGCAGTGGAGAGCCTTAAGCTGATGTTCAGCACCGATGAGCTGATGCAGGTGACAGCTGTCGAAACCAAGGCCCGTTGGTCAGCCCCGCCGTATGGAGGAATCAACTACCCGTGGTTTACTGGCGACACCTTCCAAGAAAAATGCTGGGAGGAAGGGCGCTACATGCCCGTCCCTGAGAACGAACCGCAATGGGGCAGGTTAGGCCCCTTCACGGAGCGGGTTACCCAGCGTCGCCTCATGGCGGTGACCGATGATTATGTAGTGCTGGCTGACTATCTCGAGTCGCCGGAGGAGCACACCTTCGATTGCCTTTTCAATATCAAGGGCTTCCAGGGAATCGAAGCGGAAGGCGGCATTGGATCGGTGCGGCATACGGAGCAGATGAATTCTGACCCAGTGCTGTCGGCCCAGCTGATTACGGATTGCAACTGGTATGAGGCCGAAGGTACCGCTAAGGTCAGCTTCGAAACGCAGTTCGGCAAAGACGCCGACAATGCCGGCACGCGAATTTACGGCAAGGAAGGCGTTCTGAAGATGGATGTTTACTCCGCCTGGCCGCGCGACCGAGAGGTAATGATCGGTACGCTGCCGGAAGCTCATGGCGTGAATCGCAAGTTCTGGTATTCAGTGAATGGCGACGATGAGGAGCTGGCCTCTGGCAAGTTCGGAGCGTGGGTATTGGGCAGGGAAGAAATCGATGTTTCGATCGAAGGACGGAAGACCTTGACCTTGACTAGCAAAGCCGAGTTCGACTCGGATGCTCCGAAAACGCTCTTTTGGGGAGATCCAGTGATCGTAACGGCGGACGGCAGGGAGCTGAAGCTCTCCGAGCTGATGTTGCGCTTTGAGCAGATCGACGATGGGCCCGCGAGCGGCGTCGACTATTATGGTGGTCCGGTGAAAATTTCCGGAAAGCAGTTCGCCGAGAGCGTTCCCGCAAATCCGCTTAAGTCAGGGGCCTTGGGCTCCATTACAGTGGATTTGGCGGGCCTTAACGCGGTTCGCTTCAAGGCCAGCATAGGGGGCGACTACCCGTTGGGCGACGAAACGTGGCGCCGCAAGTCGCTCAGCTTCCGCAGCTCTGGAGAACAAGCCCGCTACCTTACGGTGATTGAGCCCTTCGAAAAGGAGAGCATGGTAGCCTCGGTTGTAGCCGACTCGGCTGAAAAACTGACGGTCACGCTCAAGGACGGTCGAACGCAAGTGATTGAGATTCGGGGACTGGAAAAGGGGCAAGACCTACGGGCCACGATTCAGGAGTTCAAGGGCGGCAAGTTGATTCGCAAAGAACTGCACGAAGGAACGAACGCGAAGCCCTAGGTGTAATATATAATTTTGGAGATATTGATATGAAGAAGCAGGTGATAGCTATTTTGGCCCTAATGATTCCGCTATGGGGACAGGCGGAGGTACGAACATCGGTTGGAAAAACCGATCTATCCGATTGGGTGGGTATCGAGAATCTGGATAACGGGGTGGCAACCATCCGGAGTGGGGATTCGATTTCCTTCACCTATGAGAACATGAACCGTCGCTACTCCGGTTTGCTGCGTCCCTTCCTGGGCGACGCCGCGGATTGGTACGACTATGCGGGCGTTTCCTTCGAGCTTTATTTGGAAAAGGACTCTGCTGCTGAGGTGTCCGTTACCTTCAACACAGACCCGCTCGACCACTTGGAGCTGAACCCTTCAAGCTCCGCGAAGGTTTTGGTGAATGGGCAAGGTTGGCAAAAGGTTTACCTACCTTGGGCCCTCTTCGATGTGAACGCTGGCCAGCTAGGCAACACCCTGCAGGCGGTGAAAGAGCTGAAGATCTCGGCGAGCTCCGCAAAGAATAAGTCGATCAAGCTTCGCAAGGTAGAGCTTCTTAAGGGCGAGCAGATCGCTTTGGATGCGGAAGTCCAAGGGCATTCCGCTCCTGCGGGTGAATCGGTCCAGTATGTATTCGAAATTGGCAATACAACTGATGAGGTGCAGGCGGTGCAGTTGCTCGTTGAACGAGTCGGCTGGGAATCCATGACGGCGTCGCTATCGACTGCCTCGCTCAAAGTGTCGCCAGGCGACGTGAAAACCGTGACTTTGGACGTAGCCATTCCGGCCTCGTTGCCGCAAGGCATTCGCGAGAAGCAGGTCGTCAGGGCCGTGCCGAACGGGCAGGGGAGCGCCGCGGAGACGATCGCCTTCCATACTGCAGTGAAGGTTCCGACTCCGAACATCGTGTTCACTGCTGAAAAGTGGCAGGCGGTCAGGGACAAGGTAGACAACTACGCTTGGGCCGCTGAGGAGTTGGCTGATCTGGAACGGAAGGTTTCCAAGTGGGAGGTTCCCGCTGGCGCTCCGGTAGAGAAGCACGACAACCGAAACGAGTATAAACCGATTTTTACCAAGCACGAAGGCGGCCACTTGTACGACTGCGGAGTGGCCTATCAGTTGACAGGGAAAGTTGAATACGCGGAGAAGGTAGCGAAGCTATTCCGTCGCTTGATCAGCATGGAGGACGGCTATCCCGTTACGCTGCACGGCGGATCTAACTCCTTCGTAGGCGAGGGCGTTTTCTTCCAGGGAGTGGGGCGCGCCTATGACATGGTTCGGGATTCCGGCGTTTTCACCGAGGAGGAGCATCGCTTGGTCGAGCATACCTTCCGACTTTACGTGGAGCGTACCATAAAAGGAAATACGCGCGGCGCGATCAGTAACTGGAACGTTGCGGAGCTGACCGGCGCTTTCTACTGCGCCCTGGCGTTGCAGGATTGGTCCCTGGTCGATTCCCTGCTCAATTCCCATTCCGGCCTCTATGCCCAGATGTACCACGGCATCATGGGCGACGGCTGGTGGTATGAGTGCGCGGTTGGCTACAATACTTGGGTGGCGAGCGAGTTCTCTGAAATCGCCCTCGCTTTGGAGCCATGGGGATTGAACCTCAAGGATCGCAAGTTCCAGATCGGCACTACGCCGCACTTCTCCTTGCAGGCCAGCCGTCGGGTAGGCGGGCTGCACGGCATGGAGTTCGAGAAATGGGGCTCCATCAACCAGAATTCAATCGGGATCAAGGACATGTGGGATGCTGCTATTCCGTTCCTCGACTACCGCGGGGTGATTTTCGCGGTCAACGATGCCCAGGAAGCTTACGTTACCGGGAAGCCCTACGAGCTTGCCTACTATATGTATGGCGATCCCGAATACGCTGCCGTAATCAATCGAGGAGAAAAGCGCGACTTGCTCTACGGAGTTCCGGAGCTGCCGCAGGTGACTTCCGAGAAGATGACGCAATCGGCTTATGCTGACAATTTCGGAGCGGTGATGCTACGTTCCCAGACACCGAACCGCGAACAGCGGGAGCAGATCCAAGCGGTATTGCACTACGGCTCGCATGGAGGACACCATGGTCACTTCGACCGACTGAATTTGATCAGCCTCATGCGCTACGGTCGCAGCTTCTACAATCCGGAGATGTTCTGGTACGGGTATCAGTCCTACCTATACAAGTTCCTCGTTCAGACTTCGATGACCAAGAACATGGTCGTGGTGGACCAGAAGCAGCAGGAGCCGCGGGAAAGCTTCCGCACTTTTTATCACGAAGGCGAGATGATGCAGGCTACCGTAGTGGAAAGTAATTCGAGGTGGAGCCACCCTCCCTATGGCGGCATGACCTATGGTCAATTGGGAGGGATCAGCTTTAAGGAGAAGACCGAAATGGAGAATCGTTCTCTATTCATCCCGGAAGACCAGCCGGAGTACGGGCTTTGCACCGACTACACGGAAGAGATTATGCAGCGTCGTTTGATGGTGGTGACGGATGACTATGTGGTGCTGGCGGATTATTACGACGCCGAGCAAGAGCATACCTACGACTGGCTGATTCACGTAAAGGGCTTCCAAGGGATCACGGGCGATTCGCTCGAAAAGGTTCGCCACACGGGGCAGATGAATACGGATCCCCTCAGCGCTGCTCAGTTTTTCACGGATTGCCAATGGTATCGCGCTGATGGCGCTTCGCGCGCTTCCTTCGAAACGCGTTGGGGCGAAGGCGCGGACAACAAAGGCGCCCGCATGCCTAATAGCGAAGACGGCGTTCTCAAGATGGACGTGTTCAATGCTTGGCCCCTTGAGAAGGAGATCATGATTGGAACCGCTCCGGAAAACTTCGCTGTTAACAAGCGCTTTGCCTACACGGTCGCGGCCGATGGCGAAACGCTTGTGGACGACAGTACGGGCGCCTGGGTCCTCGGGGCCAAGGAGATCGAAGCTGACCTTCGGGGAAAGAAGGAACTCGTACTTCGCTCCCGTACGGAAAAGCCGCGCAACAACACGCTCTTCTGGGGGGACGCTCGTCTCGTGCTGAAAGATGGTTCCGAAGTATTCATTTCTTCCTTACCGGCGCGCTACGAAAATGTGATTCAACCGCAGCAGGGCCAGGATTATTATGGTGGTCCGATTAAGATTCAGGGTATCCCCATGGCCAAGTCGACGCCGGCCCAGCCGAAGGACCCGAAGCAGGCGGGCGTGGTTACGGTTGACCTGTCGGGCATGGAGGTCGTGAGTTTCAAGGCAACGGTCGGCGGTGATTTTCCGTTGGGCGACGAATCGCAGCGTCGCAAGACTCTGGCCGTGCGCAGCAGCGGCAAGGAAGCTCGCTATCTATCCGTGATCGAGCCGTACGAAACGGAAAGCCTCGTCGAATCGGTGGAGGCGAAGTCAGCCAACGAGCTCACCGTAAAGCTCAAGGATGGTCGTATCCAAGTTATCAAGTTTCAAGGTTTGGAAGAAGGAGAAGACATCAAGTTGTCGATCCGCGAATACAAGGATGGAAAACTGATTCGCGAGGAATTGCGGGATGCTTAGTTTTAGAGGCGCCAGTCCCGGAGCCGCTCGTTTACCTGCGCAGCAGGCGGCGAGCGAAGCGTTGTTTAAACGTTTTCGTTTGCAGGATCTTGGATTTAACATCGCTCCTTCGTCGCTGGACCCGCTGCCCGGCGATGATCCGACTCCGTCGGCAAGGACCGAAGCGAGTAGTCGAAAGAAAGGCATAATCAAACTCCTCGCCGCTCGTAGACTGGATCCTCGCCCTGCGCAGGAGGCGGCGAGCGAAGCGTTGTTTAAACGTTTTCGTTTGCAGGATCTTGGATTTAACATCGCTCCTTCGTCGCTGGACCCGCTGCGCGGCGATGATCCGACTCCGTCGGCGAGGACCGAAGCGAGTAGTCGAAAGAAAGGCATACTCAAACTCCTCGCCGGTCGTAGACCGGATCCTCGCCCTGCGCAGCAGGGGTCAAGCGAAGCGTTGTTTAAACGTTTTCGTTTGCAGGATCTTGGATTTAACATCGCTCCTTCGTCGCTGGACCCGCTACGCGGCAGTGATCCGACTCCGTCGGCGAGGACTGAAGCGAATATGTTTATGAAAGGGGCAGCTGTTTGTTCCAATTGCTCCGATGCAGTACGGTTGCGTCTTGTAGGGCTGCCGCTTGCGGCACGCCGCATTGCAGGAGCTCGATCGACCGGGAACATACGGCACGCCGCGAGCGGCAGCCCTACGAGGTGTGTGCGATTCTCACGAATTGAAGCGGGCGTGTCGTTGAACGTGTAACAAAAAAGAGGATACCTGAATTATTTATGAAGTATAAGACTGGATTGTGTTCGATTTCCTTTCGGGGCTTGAATGCCCAAGAGCTGGTCCGCTTGGTTAAGCAAGCGGGGCTGGATGCGATCGAATGGGGAAGCGATGTGCATGTGCCTTTTGGCGAGGGCGCAGTGGCCCGGGAGGTTCGGAAGGTGACCGAGGATGCGGGCTTGGAAGTGTCGTCCTACGGTTCTTACTGGAAGGTAGTCGACGAGAAGGGGGCAGCCGTGCCCTTCGAGCCGGTCTTGGAAAGCGCTAAGGCTTTGGGTACCGATACGATTCGGGTTTGGGCAGGGCACCAGCCGTCCGACGGACTTAGCTCGCAAGAGAGAGCGACCCTTGTCGCGCACCTGCGACAGGCCACCGAGATGGCGGCTGCGGAAGACGTTCGGCTCGGTTTGGAGTTTCACGCGAATACCTTATCCGACAGCAACGGGGCGACTCAGGCGCTATTGCGGGAAGTCGAGCACCCGAACCTCTACACTTACTGGCAACCGATCTATTGGCTGACGGATCCGGAGTACCGTTTGCGGGGCTTGCGGGAGCTCGCGGACCGAGTCCTGAATCTGCATGTATTCCAATGGATGTTCCGCCCGGGAGCCGGTTCCTGGGGGGAGTCGACCGATCGTCGTCCGCTCGAAGAGGGCGCGAAGGAGTGGGAGCAGTATTTGAAGGTGCCGCTTGGCGGAGATTTTCAGCGCTATGCATTGATGGAGTTCGTCAGGAATGACGACCCGGATCAGTTCCTCAAGGATGCCAGCGTCCTTAAGGATTGGGTACGCTGACTTGACCGTATGTTTTGTTTAAAGTAAGTAGGAAATGGATACCCCTTTCGTGAGTCGCTAGAAATTGCCGTTATGAAGAAAATTACGCTTTGCTTTGTTTGTTTCGCCTTCGCTTTTGCAACGCTCGGGTTCGCCGAGCCTGACGAATGGGATATGGATTTGAAGGAACGCTTTGGCGTGGTGCCGGTTGACGGCGGCTTCAGGCAGGAGGGCTACTGGGTTTGGGGTAGCTCGATCGTGAAGGGCGACGACGGGAAGTATCATATGTACGTTTCCCGTTGGCCGAAGACTTTGAAGTTCCATCCCGGTTGGATGGTGGCTTCGGAGATCGTGCATGCGGTTTCGGATACGGCAGTTGGGCCTTACGAGTTTAGCGACGTGGCGCTTGGGAAGCGTCATCCCCAGTATTGGGATGGCCGTTCCCAGCATAACCCGAAGGTGTTCAAGCATGGCGATACCTATGTGCTGTTCTACATGGGATCCACCCATCCTTTCGAGGAAGCCACTGAGCGTCCGGAAGAGGTGACGCTTGGATCCAAGTATTCAATCGTTGGGCGCTCGAACAAGCGAATCGGCGTGGCGACTTCGAAGAGTCCCTATGGCCCTTGGACCCGCCTGGATGCTCCCGTTTTGGATACGAAGCCGGATACTTTCTATAGCTTTTTAACTTCGAACCCGACCCCCGTTATCCACGAGGACGGAAGCGTGCTGCTGATCTTCAAGTCGAGAAAGTATAAAGACGAGTTTCCCTATCAAAGCGACATGATGCTGGGAGTGGCGAAAGCCCCTCATTACACGGGTCCGTACACGGTGGCCATGGATGAACCGATTTTCAGCGATACCCGTTTCGGCGTCGTGGAAGATCCGTACCTATGGAATGACGAAACCGGATACCACATGCTGGCCAAGGATATGCGGGGGGTAATTGGCGGCAAGCATCACGCTGGAATCTTGGCTCACTCCAAGGATGGCCTAAATTGGGAAATAGGGAAAAATCCTTTGGCCTATACTCGAAGCATCAAATGGGACGATGGGACCGAAGTCGAAATGGGACAGCTCGAGCGTGTTCAGGGACTGCTGGAAGACGGTAAGCTGACCCACCTTAGTTTCGCGGTGATGGACGGGCCGGGCGGATTCGGAAACGGAAAGAACACTTGGAATTTTGTAGTACCGCTGGAGCAAGCCGACTGATGAGAAGCCTGATCGCGTTCCTTGCTGTTGGGGTAGCCGCATGCTGCAGTTCCGCTTGGGCGGAGACGGCTAAGGTGGGAGATTTCCAGACCTTGGAAAACTGGAGTGGGCTGAGCCCGACGAGCGAGCAGGCTCCAGACGGCGAACTGGCGGCCCGTTTGAGTATTCCGGGGAAGGCGGATTTTGAATACACGGAGGCGAAGACCTATTCGAGCGGCGAAACGGTTCATTTCTCCGACATGCTCGACGCGGTGCGAGTCGAGGATTGGTACGACTATCGTTACCTGGAGTTTCAGGTGAAGCTGCCGAACGAGCAGCCGCTAGAGTTGGAATGCACCCTTTATCCTTTGAAGGTAGGCCGGCCGGATTACGTGGACTCGCTCTCCTCGAAATTGACCGTACAAGGAAGCGGGTGGCAGACTGTCGTTTTTTCTCTGCGGGATTTCGACTACTTGCGTCACCAAGGAACCTTTTGGAAGTATATCCAGAGCGTGAGCCTGTCGGCGAGCGGAGATGCGGATTCGATCCTTGTCAGCCAGCCGCGGCTTAAGAAGAGCAAGCGGGTAGCGATCTCTGCGAGCGTGAAGTCGAAACCAGCTAAGGTCGGGGAAACCGTTTCCTATGAACTGCTGCTGGAGAACGAAACGGGGCAAACGCGAAACGTAACCTTGTCCTTGGAGAACACCGGATGGGAAGCCTGTCCGACGGAGCTTTCCGCGACTAAGCTGTCGCTGGCCCCCTGGGAGAGCCGCTCGCTTGAGATGACGGTTGAGATGAATGAGCTGGTTGCTCCAGGCGGTCGCGAGCGTCGTACGGTGACGGTGATCCCCGATGGGCGCGGCGATCTCAAGGAGGAGCTGAGCTTGATTACGGTTCGCAAGCTGCCGCACCCGTACCTGATCCACACCGAAGAAGGTTGGGAGAAGGTGAAGCAAAAGGCTGCGACGGTGGAGTGGGCCAAGGAAGCGAAGCAGGAATATTTGGATACAGCCAAACGCTGGCGGGTGCCGAGTCCGCGGACGAGCGGAGACTACAGCTACAATCACACGGTGGCTCAAGATGCGCTGCGCTGCGCTATCGCTTGGAAACTCAGTGGCGATGAGGAGCTGGCCAGGAAGGTTACCCGCTTCTTGCGGGAGTTCGCGGACTCTGAAACGGGCTACCCCACGACCAATCGGGTGAGCGGAGCTTTCGTGCATCGCGGCAACTTCTTTCTCAATCTCGCCCGCGCCTACGATCTGATGTACGATCACCCCTCGCTCTCGGCGCAGGATCACGCGAATATGGAGCATGCCATGCGGCTTTTCAGCCGCTGGGCGGACTACATGCTCACCACCGGCGACGGCAACAACCATCAGGACGGCATGGCGGTCGGGGCGCTCTTGAATGGCCTCGTCATGCAGGATTTCGCCGAGGTGGAGCGCTACCTCTATGGAACAGGCGGCATCCTTGATTTGGTGGGGCAGGGCATCCTTGACGACGGCCACTACTTCGAAGGCACGATAAACTATAATTTGCTAACTGGCGACATCTTCAATGCGGCTGCCATTGGGCTCGAACCGTGGGGGCTGAACCTCAAGGATTGGAAAGTCCCTGCCAAGTACGGCAAGCATATCATGGTTTCGCCCTGGGCCTTGAGCGGCGAATTCCTTGGCATGTCTTTTGAGCGGCAGGGGCCGAGCACCCGGAGCTACCGTGGCCTGAAGGACATTTGGGACGCGGTGATTCCAATGGCGGACTGGCGTGGCGTGGTATTCGCGTCAGCCGATTCGGGGGGCAAGGATCTCACCGATGGTTCCAACAACAAGCCAGGTCTTGGCTATGACTTGGCATACTACCTGTGGCGCGATCCGGCTTACGTTCCCCTGTTGAAGATCATGGAGAACCGCGACTTGCTCTACGGGGTGGCGGACTTGCCTGAGGTCGACGGCGAACTGGGCGCCGCATCGTATGTCAGCGACAACGTTGGCTTCGCCGTGCTGCGTTCGAACGCGGAGGAGCCACGCGAACGCTATCAAGTCGTGCAGCGCTACGGCACGCACGGCGGCTACCATGGGCATTTCGACAAGACCAGTCTGCTGTCGCTCTCGCGGTATGGACGCAGCCACTACAACACGGAAGCCTCTTGGTACGGTTACTGGTCGTTCATGTTCAAAATGTGGGTACAGGCCTCGGATTCGCATAACATGACGGTAGTGGACCACCGCATGCAAAAGCCCGCCGACGACCGCCGCATCCTTTTTCATGACGGCGAACTGATGAAGGTTTCCGCCACCGAAATCGAAACCGTCTGGATCGATCCGCCCTATGGCGGGCAGACGCCTTACGCTCTCAAGATGCCGGAGGAAAAGTCCTGGGAGGAAGCCCGTTGGCTGCCGACCCCGAAGAACCCGCGTCCGCAAGGCGATACTGGCACACCCTCGGAGCCCATCCTGCAGCGTCGCCTGATCGTGGTAACCAACGACTACGTGGTCATGGCCGACTTCTTGAAGGGAGAGCAGGAACACGACTTCGACAATCTCTTCAACAGCAAAGGCCTCGTTAATCTGGCAGCCGAGGAGAAGGTCTTTCTCAAGCACACGCCGCAGGCGGATCCGGATCCGTACAGCAGCGCCCAGTTTATCACGAATTGTGATTGGTATTCCACCACAGGTACAGTGCAGGCCAGCTTCGTGCTCGATTGGTCCAAGGGCGAGATGGGCGGCCGCCAGTCCCATTCCGAACCTGGGGTTATGAATCTCGACTACTATTCCCTCTGGCCGAAGCAGGCGGAGGTGATGGTGGGCAACTATCCGGAGTCGTTGAACGTAGCCCGGCACCTTTACTACAAGGTCATCGGCGACGGTAAGATCCTGGATGAAGGGAAGTTGGCTCCATGGATACTGGGCAAGATCGATATCGACGTGGACGTGAAGAATGTGGATACGCTCGAAATCGAGACTCGCGTAGAAAAGGCGAGGGACGCGAAGACAATCTTCCTCGGCAGTCCGGTCCTCGTAACGGCAGGCGGCAAGCAAACGGCGATCACCGTCGAAGCGGTCGAGCTGCAGAATATCGCCCCTGCTGCGTCTCCAAATAAGGACTACGCCGGAGGGAAGGTCAGCATCTTTGGCGAAGACTACGCTCGTTCGCTGGCCGCAGAGCCGGAGAGCCGCCGGGAACCAGGCCGTATTCGCATCGACCTGAGGGGCAAGAATGCGTCACGCTTCCAAGCCACCCTAGGCGGCGACTACCCAGTCGGCGGCGACGATATCCACCGCAAGATCATCGCCACCCGCTCCAGCGGTACCGAAGCCCGTTTCCTATCTCTAGTCGAGCTGCACGAAGACGATTCCGTGATCAAGAGCGTCCGAGCCCTGAGCGCTACGAAGCTCGTGGTCGAGAAGACGAACGGCCAGACCGACACTATCGAAATCACCGGCCTCGACGGAGAAGGCGATGCGCTTGTATCGATGACGGTAGAGGAAAACGGTCGGGTGATCGCGAGCGAGAGGGCAAACCCGTGAGGATTTGTTAGAGCGGCTTCAGTCAGCAAGCGCTGCGAGGGCTGCTAGGATGTCGTCCGGTTCGGCTCGCTTGCGGTAGTCGACATCTACGTGTCGCCAGCGTACGATGCCTTGACCGTCGAGAACGAAGGTTGCCGGTATGGGAAGCACGCTGCCATTTCCGTTGTTGATCTGCTTGAGGTCCAGGTTTCGGTCCGCGCGCATGTGCTCCAGGATCAGCTCGGGCACTTGCCATGCGATACCGTATTTCGCCGCGACCTGGGCATCTTGATCGGAAAGCACGGGGAAGGTCAGGTTCGCGATCGCTTCAGGCGATAGGGACTCGTCGGGGACTTCGGGGCTGATCGCGACCAAGGTCGCTCCCAGCTTCTTGATCTCAGGCAAGCGTTCCTGCAGGGCCTTCAGTTCCAAGTTGCAGTAGGGGCACCAGCTGCCGCGGTAGAAATTTAGGACCACGGGGCCCTCTTTCAGCAGCTGCGAAAGCGAGACGGTATTGCCGGCAGCGTCGGGCAGGGAGAAGTCCGGAGCTTTTTGTCCCGTTTCGAGAGCTTCCTTGCCCTCTGCGAAACTCCGTGCTGTGGCCATGATGTCATCGATGGCTTGCATGAACTCAGGCTTTGCCTGGCGTGTCTTTTCTATCTGCGCTTCCGTTTGTTGTCTTAGGCTCGTCATGTCTATGGACTGAGTCGGTACCCGTTAGCAGGGACATCCCAGTTACGGCAGAACGATCGAGGCCGCTCGATGATGGCCGCGGGTTGCGAATGCCTAGATTCGGAGAAGGAGGCTGTCGCGGCTAGGTGGGGCGGACCGGTTGCCCGAAGTCTCGACTGCAACGGAAAGGGGTTACCTACCATGTTGTAGTTTGAGAACCTCGTGCGGTAGCCTTGCTCTGTTCCGTCGAGGTGGGAGTGGTATTTGCTCCATTCATACACGGGAACCGTCGGGGTGATCGCTCAGGGCTGATAACTGCTTTCATGTCATCCTCAGCGTTCCCTTCCTCATTGCGTTCCCTAGACGGTGAGTTGGTCAGGGAGTGTCGCCCGTGGAAGGGTGGAAAGAGGGGACCCGAGGTCGCGGGATGGTGGGCATTGCTTGTCCGAAGGGGACCGCTCCCGCATCGGGGCGCTCGCTCCGGTAGGTTAAGTTTTCGAGGCCCGGCAGGATGCGGC
The DNA here is from genome assembly GCF_031127875.1 of Pelagicoccus sp. SDUM812005. GTDB lineage: Bacteria > Verrucomicrobiota > Verrucomicrobiia > Opitutales > Opitutaceae > Pelagicoccus. Next base: position 24,717 of record NZ_JARXIA010000026.1, read on the forward strand.
CGAAGACGGAATCTAGATTGGTTCCAGCCTCGCGTGCCGGGCTTTGCTCGGTCAATGAAAGATCCAGAGGGTCGAGAGATGCGAAGGGCAGTTCAGGGTCGTCGATCCAGAGGCTATTCGCATCTTGGGGCAGGCGTTCAGCGATCGATTTGCTTTCCTCCCATTCCGGATGATTCGCTTGGCGGACGAATACATTGTAGTCGCCATGCCAGTTCGGCTCCACGGAGCCACCGGTATTGCCCCACCACTGCTGGGCATAGAACAGGTTATTGTAGACGAAGTAGTTGGGGGTTCCTATGCCCCTAACTTTGTTGCTCATAATGGCCGTACGGGCGGTGCTGGTATTGTGGTAGATGAAGACTTCTGCCGGGTTGAGTTCGAGTTCTCCGTAGAAGCGAATGTCTTCGCGGTTGTCGTCGAACAGGTTGCGGTAGATGTAGAGTGGACCGGCATCGATCACTTTGACCCTGAGGGCGCACCGACTGCGGACGATGAGGTTGTCATGCCATTGGCAGTTGATCTCTGCGCTGTTGGGTTCGAGGGCGTCGTCGTTCATGTCCTCGATACGGTTGTGGTGAATGTTCAGATTTTGATTGAACTCCGCCCAGCTCAAACGCTCTTCAGCGGTGGAGTCCCAATGCAGCCATCCCATGCTGCTGATGCCATCCCACTGGTGGTGGATGTAATTGTCGTGGACCTCATGGCCTCCGCGAGTCCGTTCGATTTTGATACCCCGCATGTCCCACCAGCCGCCACGCTTGTGCGCGGCCCAAGTCTCCCAGGAGTTAGCTTCCGGTAAATAGTTGCTGTAGGGGTTTTGGAAGATTTCGCAATAGCGCACGATGCAGTCCTGACTCTCAGGCCCGAGACCGACGCCTTCTCGGGTCGGTCCGATCCGGCAGTTATCTACCACGACTTGGCGAGCGTTCACTATCTCCACGCCAAGCGGGGTGTGCAGGATATCGAAACCCGAGACCTCGAGATGGGAGGCGCCGTCCACCGTCACGGCGGGTTCGTTGGGGGCAAATGCAAAGGTGTAATCGGCAGGATTGGCCTGGTCTTTTAAGCGCACGTAGAACCGATTTCCCTCTGTCAAGTAAAGCCCCAATCCGTTCACTCCTTCCCAGGTGGCGCCCTGGCCACGGGAGTCGACGCCCTCCACGAAGAGAGTGGTCCAGAGCCAGTTGGGTTTAGGGCGGCTTTCCGCGGTCACGCGCTCCTGATTGAGTAGCGTCAGGAACTGTCCGTCTACCGTTACGCAACGTGGGTCGAAGGGCATGGGGGTGACCCAAACGCCCGGTCCGATGTCTGCGGCAGGAGTCCAGTCTAGAACGACCGGAAGGCTGCCGTCGATGGTGGCGCCTGCTTCACCGCGGATGCGGATCGGTTGACCTGCCACACCTCCCTTTTGGATTAACACGCGTTCGTTATAAACGCCTGGCCTCACCCGTATTTCGTCGCCTGGTCTGGCCAGGTCCACCGCTGCCTGAATGGAGGCGAGCGGCGCGGCGGCTGACCCGGTCGCTTCATCGTCTCCGTCCGGAGCTACAAACAAAATCCGCTCCGATGGGCGCGAATCGTCGGTGGAGATGCTAGCGGTTTCGGCGATGGAGCCGTTTTCTGTCTTTTCGTTGCCTGTTGTCTCGGGTTGACCGACGGAACTGCAGCCCGAGAGGGAGAGGGTACCGGCGAAAAGCAGGGACCAGATGAGTAAGTGCATTTTATGTGTGATTTAGAGGGATACGTGGAGGGTGCATTGGCATTGGATTGTGGGGTGCTGGCACCTTAGGTAGGTGGAAGATATGCGCTACGGTCAAAGGGATTAATGGCTCCTTTCGTGACTAAACTTTCATGTTGCCCCTGAGGCTTCTCTTTGGGAGCCCTGTTATAGGGGTAATGGAGTCAAAAGGCATTGAGAGTCCTTGCTGATTCGCAAGGTGCTTGAGGGATCCTGCGGCTGCCTCTTCGCATGCCTTATTGCTAGTGCAAGTGAGTTGTATCTGAAAGTAGGATACGATAGCTGGATGGGGCGGCAGGCTGGGGGGCCTGCTGTGCCGAGGACCTAGAGTTTCTTGTTGAAGTGAGTTTCGCCATTAGCGGGAAGGAGAGCGATGGGGACGCCTTTGGGATTTTCGTCTGCTTACCAATGTAAAGTGGGCTTGATTCGACTGGTCGAAGGCGGTTGCGTTAGGTGCCTTTTGTTCCCTCAGGTTCTTTCATTGGGCTTGGGGCTTCTCTTTCCTCCCTGAAGCCGCGCATCGCGGATGCTTTGCGTCGTCACCTCAATACCCACAACCCAAAAATCAAGATGAACCTTCCCCTTCGTGCCTTGTCCCTCGCGTCTGCCTGCGTCCTTTCCGTTTCGATTTCTTTTGCCCAGGAGAACAAATGGACAAACGAGGGCGGAAGTAACAATTTTGTAGATCCTCGTAATTGGAGCGCAGGGGCGGTGCCTGCGGGCGAGCAGGCTGCCTTGATCAACCTTTCGAAGGAGGACAAAGCGGTTTTCAACTCGGAGTCCAACGAGAACCTGAATGGCCTGAATGTAGGATCGAAAGGTCGGGGCGAATTTTGGATCGCCAACGGTAAGTTCACGGCGACCAAGAATGCGGCTCGCGGGACCGCGGTTGGACTGCGGAAAGGCGTCGGGGTCATGGGGCAGCTCGGGGGGGAGGCCCATTTCAATTATTTGCAGCTGGGTATCGGGAAGGGCTCGAGCGGAGCGTACACCCTACGCGGCGGAGATCTGATGCTGGCGCGAGCCAAGGGTGATTTTAGCCTCTACGTTGGCGACGGAGGCAAAGGTTCTTTCGAGATCAGAGGCGGGTCCTTGAAGACTCGCCGCGGCGTCGTGATCGGGAACAACGGAGGCGTGGGCGGATTCACGGTCCAGGGTTCGAGCATCGCGGAAATTGGAATTGGCAGCCACAACAAGTTGGATGGCAGTTGGGTTCAAAACGCGAGCAGTGTGCTCAAGGCGGTAGTCGACGAGGGCGGGATCACAAAGATTTTTATAGACGATACCGACAATGATGGCGAGGGAGGCGATGTGACTTTCGAGAAGAAGTCGGTACTCGACTGCGATTTTGCCGGACCGAAGCAGAGCGGCAGCTGGGTGCTGATGGAATGGGAAGGCAAGTTGCTCAAGAAGGGGCTTGTTCTGAGTCCCGAGGCGAAGAAGGCGGGCTGGAGTTTCTCCTTTGAGGACCGCGGCGTGAACGGTAAGGTGAAGGGACCGGACGCGCTGGTAATTCGTTTTAAGAAGAAATAGCTGCTTGTTTGAGCGGAAAGTAAGGAATCCATGAATACGTACTCTATTCGCCGTTTGTATTGGGGGCTCTTGTTGCTGGCAGCGCCAATATTCGCTTTGGCAAAGCAGGAAACCATTAGATTGCTTTCGCCTGATGGCGAGAAAGCCTTCGTGTTGTTTCCTGACGAGGGAAAGTTGGGAGAGGAAGGGATTACCTTTTCCGTTTCCTATGGAGGGCGTGACGTGCTGCAGCCGTCGCTCTTGCGTCTCGAATCGCGGGATATCGATTTCAGCGGCCCCTTCGAAGTCGTATCGGTGCAGCGGCGTTCCGTGGATAGCGAATGGGAAAATCGCTTGGGCGAGCTGAGCCGCGTGCCGGATCGTTTCAACGAATTGAGCGTTTCCCTTGAGGGACCAGCGGCAAAACTGACTCTGGTTTGTCGCGCTTACGATGAGGGAGTTGCCTTTTCCTACGAAATTCCGCGTCAGGGTGGACTGGATACAATCACTTTGGACGATGAGCTGGTGAGCTATCGCTTCGATGCGGACTATCCGGTTTGGTCGACTCCGAAGCGAGAGAGGCGAGTGCTGACGGCCCAAGGCGAGTACCGGCGGATTCCGCTGAGCCAGCTGGAAGTGGGCGCGGAGCGTCCTCTGGTGGTGGAGATGGGAGAGGATTGCGTGATCGCCTTGGCGGAGGCGGCTTTGGTAGACTTTGCCCGCTTGAGTTTCGACGCGGATCCGAACGCTGAATTTGGTATTCTCTCGAGTCTAGACGGTCCCATGACCCGCACGGTGCAGGATAAGGTATCGGGAGCCTTGCAAAGCGAGCGCAGCGAAGTCGCGAAGATTCGCTCTCCTCTTCCGCTGCGTTCCCCATGGCGAGTCGTCATGACGGGAGCGAGCCATGCTGAGCTGCTGGAAAACAATTACTTGATCCTCAACTTGAATCAGCCGAGCGCTGTCGCGGATACGTCGTGGATTACGCCGGGTAAGGTTTTGCGTAGCGAGTTGACCACTACGGGCGGCAAAGCGGTCATCGATTACGTGGCGGCTCACAACATGCAGTACGCCCATTTCGACGCCGGTTGGTATGGTCCTGAGATGGACGATGCCTCGGACGCAACGACAATTACAGTCGACCCGAAACGCTATAAAGGGGAGCTCGATCTGCGGGCCTTGATCGACTACGCAAACGAGAAGGGCGTGAAGGTGATGCTTTACGTGAACCGCCGGGCTCTGGAGAAGCAGCTCGACGAGCTGCTGCCGCTGTTCAAGGAATGGGGCGTAGCGGGAATCAAGTTCGGCTTTGTGCGGGTGGGAGACCAGGACGCGACGGCCTGGATGCACGAGGCGATAGAGAAGGCGGCGGAGTACGAGATGGTGGTGGATGTGCACGACGAGTATCGGCCGACCGGCGTCTCGCGGACCTATCCGAACCTGCTCACGCAAGAAGGGATTCGAGGCGACGAGGAAGCGATTCCCAATCGCCACACCTTGATCACGATGTTTACCCGCATGCTGGCCGGAGCAGCGGACAATACGGTTTGCTACTTCAATCGACGGGTGACCGAGAAGATGGGGTCGCATGCCTCTCAGCTCGCCAAGACGGTTTGCCTCTTTAGCCCGCTGCAATTTTTGTATTGGTACGACCAGCCGCTGGAGTCGTATGAGAATCTTGGAGACAAGCAGGTCAGGTGGGGACGAATCGGATTGGAGCCGGAGCTGGAATTCTTCGAAGCCGTGCCCACTACCTGGGACGAGACCCAAGTGCTCGTAGCGGAGATCGGCGAACTAGGAGTGATCGCCCGTCGCAAGGGCGACGAGTGGTTCATCGGCGGGATCAACGGAGAGAACGCTCGTACTGTTGATTTGGATTTCTCGTTTCTGTCCGACGGAGTGGACTATGCAGCGAAGCTCTACACGGATGACGAAAAAGTGGATACACGTTCGCAGGTAAGAATCGAAACGCTTGGTATTCGCAAGGGAAGCTCGTTGAGTGTGGAACTGAAGGCGAACCACGGGTTCGCGATGCGACTGAGGCCGGAAGGAGTTGGAGAATAACAGCAGGGACGTCGTTTGAATTCGGTTGCCTTGCTCTTAGGCGTCCTCTCCCGGGGTGAAGATTCCGGTTTTGTAGGCTTTTGAGATGGCGGAGGGGGTGTTTCGTACTTCCAGTTTTGCGTAGATGCGGTTGGTGTGCGTGACGACGGTGGAGAGGCTGATGCCGAGCTCCGCCGCGATTTCCTTTTTCAGCAGGCCATCTGCGAGAAGTTTCAGAATCTCCAGTTCGCGTTCGCTCAGCTTCTTGGGGAGCTCGAGGGAGGAGACGTTGCTTTTGACGGTGTTCAGGATGAACTTGGCGAGCTTGTTGTCGATGGTCGCTTCTCCTTTGGCGACATTTTGTATGCTCTCCTTGATTTTGGATACAGAGGAGGATTTCAATAGGTAGCCAGCGGCCCCGAGCCGGATGGCGTCGAGCACGTCGGACTCTTTGTCGGACTGGGAGAGTACGATGATTTGCGAGTCAGGAGAATAATCCTTAAACCAAGGAATGGACTCCAATCCCGACATGCCGGGCAAGTTGAGGTCGAGGAGGATGATGTCTGGCCGCTCGGCCTTGCTCGCGTTTTGGATGCTGCGCAGGGCTCTTTCCGCGGTGGGGTATTCGCTGATGAGTCTCGTTTCGGATTGTTTGTCGAGAGCGATCGCGATGACTTCGGCGTAGTCAGGATGGTCCTCCACGAGCATTACTTTGATTTCTTGCATTTTGTATATAGCTACTTGCGAAGCCCCCATTTTCGGGTTTTGAGGTTCAGCGTGATTTGCGTGCCGTCCGAGGGGGCCTTTTCAACGGCGATGGTTGCCCCTAGGAGGTGGGCGCGACGTTTCAGCGATCTGGGAATGCCGCCTGCGGTTTCCTGGGAAATGCCTTGTCCGTTGTCCCTAACCAGGAGACTTATTTCTTTATCAGACGCCTTCAGCTCGGTTGTGAACTCGGTGGCTCCAGCATGGCGGCTGATGTTTACTAGGCATTCCTTGTAGAAAAGCGTGAGGTCGAAGCAGGTTTTCGGTTTTAGCTTTTTTAAGTGCTCTTCTCCCTCGATCGAGATTGTGCTTTTTAGCCTTCGCATAACGCGATTGGAGATTCGGTGAATATTTTCGGCTAGATTGGTGCTGGCGTGGTTTGCCTCGAGCATGTTCGTGCAGTGGCGGACGGCTGATCCTGATTTTTCGGTTTGGTTCCGTATCCGGAGTAGAATTACATCAAGTTCGTCGGGATCGCTTTTCGCTTCGGTGGCGAGGTCGCTCAATAGCCCGATCGTGTGGAGGTTGGCCCCCAGCTCGTCGTGCAAGTCCGCGGCGAGCCGCTCCTTGATCGCGGCGACTTGTCGCATGTTCGCGATGCGGTTGATGAGAATGGTCAGAATGATACCGCCGGCCAGCACGGCCAGGAGCCAATACACAAGTTTCAAGGTGTTTTTTTGCCGAGCATAGCGTTGGTTCAATGCAGCGAGGATCAAGGGGCGTTCTTTTTCGATGTCATGGCGTCGTGCGAGCTGTTCTATCCAAGTCCGCTCGGGCAGGATCGCTCCGAAGAAGTTGCGTCCGTCGGTTAGGGCTTCTATTTCGCGTAGTTGGAATTCGGGCACAGCGTTCGTTGAAGCGGTCTTGTGCAGGGCGACGTTTCTACCGTCGGCTATCAGTTCGATCTCTGCGAAGCCGATCTGGCGAAGATACGGATCGGAAGCTGAAGCGGCATCGATCGGTTCCGTTGTCAGCCGAAAGAAGCGATAAGGACTGGCTTTGATGGGAAAGGAGGCGATGGGACCAACGTCACGGATGCCGTTCCGTTCATGTTCGACCAGAAGAGCGGCGTCGGTGAAATCCTCTCTGTTGGCTCCTTCCAAGGTGAAGCGCTTGGGGATGCCGAAATCGCCTGCAGTGCTCAGGGGAACTGTAGAACTCTGTTCGACGGTGTGCAGGCGGATCTGGCTGAGGGGGTGAGGCTTTCCTAGATCGAAGTCAAAAACGGGGCGGTCGTGGGGCTTTGCGACGAAGGCAACGCTTTGCTCGCCCTGAGCGGCATCCATCAAGTAGGGGGCGAAGCCGTCGACCACGTGGTTGCGGTCCCATGCTCCCGGATGGTCTACTTCGATGGCGGGCACGGATGAGGCTCTGACGGGCTTTCTCAGAGCCACGTTTTCCGGGCCGCTGAAAACGAAGATTTCGGCGAGCTGTAGAAAGTAGCGGCCTTCAAATCCGCGGGGCGAGAGCTTTGTCGCTTCGACCCGTACCCAATCGGCGAAAGTGCTTGGAAATGGGACGACGAGGGGAGCGATGCGGGGAGACAGTTGGTCCTCTTCGGTGAAATTTGCGACCACGATGCCATCTTCCTCTGCGTTTTCACGTGTTCCCACGACGATTCGAAACGCGACAGGGAATCCCTCGTCGACGAACCCTCGTTTCGTATCGCGCAGGATAGTCGGCACGAGGGCGATCTGATCGATTGCTACTTTCTCGCCTAATTCGATTTCGACCCACTCCGTGTGGTCGGGGTCGTCGTGGCCGTCAGATCGATGCCCCTTGGTTCCCACGCCGCTTCGCAGGCTGTAACTCGCGAGCTCGTCGAGTTCTGCTTCGATGTCGGACAGTCTTTGTTCGAGGAACGCCAGCGACTGTTCTTCGAGTGGGCGCGCCGCATCTGGAGCGGCGCCCGCGGTCGCGGCCAGCAGGCAGAGCAGGGGAATCAATCGAAGGTATCGCATGGGGAAAACGAAAGTGGCGGCAGCTCTACCGCGCCATGAGGTAGTTGGAGATAATACTCGTTTTATGCGGTATCCTCTGTCCTAATTTATAAGGATACAAGACTTCTAGGAGGGCGCTATGCTAGTCGGCGTTCGATTGACGAACATACCCCGCACGCTTCGTTTGCGACGTGTGCCTTTAACCCTAACTTAAACTACCTCGCCTATATGAAAAAGCTTGTGCACCCCAGCTTGTTTAACCGTACCCAATTGAGTCGGTTCGCACTCGTCAGCAGTGCCCTTCTAAGTCCGTTAGCGTTCGGCCAGGCCGACGACGGTATTTTTGAACTCGAAGCCTATACCGTTGACGGTATCCGAGGCAGCATTACGAAGGCCCAAGAGATCAAGCGTTACTCGCCTGAGTTCGTTGACGCCATCAGTGCGGAGGACATCGGAAAGTTCCCCGACCAGAATCTCGCTGAGTCGCTGCAGCGTATCTCGGGCGTGACCATCACGCGAAATCGCGGGGAAGGGCAGAACGTATCGGTTCGAGGACTACCGTCGGATTTCACTCGCGTTCAGTTCAATGGGCACACCTTGCCGTCGCCCAACGGATCGCGCAGCTTCGACTTCACCATAATTCCTTCCGCGTTCATAAGCGGATTGGAGGTCTATAAGTCGCCCGCTGCCGACTTGGAGGAAGGCGGGATTTCCGCGACGGTAAAGGTGGTAACCCCGCGACCGATCGACGTGGGCAAGCGCCTGTTTTCGGCCACCGTATCCGGCGTAAACGAAGAAAACTCCGGCAGTACGGATCCGAAAGTCTCGTTTCTCTTCAGTGATGTTTTCAGCGAGGGAAAATTCGGCTTCACCTTTGGCGCCCACTACGACAAACGATCTCTAGAGACTCACCAGTTCCAAGCATTCGGGGCTGAGCTTGGGAACGAAAGCTCCCGAGGACCGACTCCACAAATCGACTACAATTTGGACGGGGACTTTGAGGACAGCGTCCGCTTCAACCACGCTACGAATTATGCGGCCGCTCCCGAAACGCGTGAGAGGAAGACTTTCCTGGCGACCGGACAGTGGCGTCCGAGCGAGGAGACCGATTTCTGGATCGAAACCATGATGTCCGAATTCGATGTCGAAGGGGAATTGCCTTTGAACTCGTTTCGTTGGACTAACATTCGAGGCGAAGTGACGGACAGCAATATTGTGGCGAGCCCAATGACGGGCGACAGTGCGGATGGTTTTGCCGACTACTTGGAAGTCGATGGCGTTGACTGGAGATCCAATTCGCGTCAAAACAGCTACACCGACGACTTGCTCACCGTTGCCATTGGCGGCAATCGTGAGATGGGTGATTGGGTGATCGAAGCGGAGGCGAGTTTCAGCGACTCGGAGCGGCTTCAGACGAACCTCGCCCACGCGACGATCGGCCGCGCCCATGCTTCCTACGATGTCCGTGATGACATCGGCGCGATCCCTGCGATACGCTATGCGTCCGGCTTCGATCCTGCGGATGCGACGGCCTTCCGCGGTATCGGAGTAAACGGTAATCTTGATCGTGCGATTCGCGATGAGAACACCGACTTCCGTATCGATGTAGATCGTGACTTGGACATTGGTTTCCTTGGGGACACTTCGCTGTCCAAGCTCGAGTTTGGCGCCAAGTACAGCACGCGTGAGCAGTTCTCCGGAGCGCGTAGACTGAGCGTGAGCGGACAGGCGGTCGCGAATTTGCTGGGTGAAGCCTTTGATCCCAGCATCGAGGGCGGCAGCTACGACGCCAGCCGTTTCATGGTTCTGAATACGCCGAGCGATTTCTTCGGCGGTTATGACGGCCCTATCAATTTTCCGACAAGCTACCTGGCGAGCAACACCTCCGCTCTATTCGAGGAGGTCACCCTCGATCAACTCATAGAAGCGGGCTCCATCTCGGAAGGTGGTCCAGGACAATACACGGTAGATGAGGATGTGACGGCAGTGTACGTGAAACTCAACTTCGAGGATGCCCAAAAGAACCTGAGCGGTAACTTCGGTATTCGATACGTGACTACAGACCAGACTTCTAGCGGTTTTTTCCCGGATGTTTCCACCTTGTCCTTCAATCAAGGTGGCGCGGTTACCAACGTGGAGTCTAGCAATAGCTCGATGTCGCGTTCGTACAGCGAAATCCTGCCCAGCTTCAATATGAAGTACTACATTTCCGACGACGTCCTCCTGCGCTTTGCTGCGGCCCGAGTCATGTCCCGCCCGTCGCTTAGCATCCTCTCTCCTGCGACATCGTACAACGTGAACGTTCGCTCGATCAGCTCCAGCAACCCGTTTGTGGAGCCGTTCCTAGCGGACCAGTTCGACCTCTCGCTGGAATGGTACCATGGAGACGCTGGCTTGTTCACGATCTCTCCTTTCGTTAAGAAAATTGATTCCTTCATCGTTTCCGCCACGAACAAGGAGCAGGTGTCGTATTTCGACGAAACGGAAGGCGTTCAGAAAACCGCAGAATTCACCCGTTTCCAGCCTGACAACGGCGCGGGATCCGATCTCTTCGGATTCGAAGTGGCTTGGACGCGACCGCTCGACTTCATCGCGGAAGGACTCGGTTTCCAGGCTAACTACACGGCGGTTACTGCCGACGACGTCCAGGCTTCTGAGGACGGTCCCTTTTTGCCGATCACGGGGCTCTCGGAAAATAGCTACAACATCGTGACCTACTACGAGAACGACAAGCTCGGCCTCCGTCTGTCCTACAACTACCGCGATGACTTCATCGTAAGCAACGCTAGCTATTTCGGCGATGGCGAATTCACCGAAGCGTACTCGCAGCTTGACCTGTCGGCTGACTACAAGCTGAACGAAAATGTGACGCTTTTCCTCGAGGGGCTCAATCTGACGGAAGAAACCTTGAGTCAGGTCAATTCCTTCGGACTGCTTCGCAACCTGGAAGACAACGGTCGCCGCCTCGTTTTCGGGGTCCGGGCAAAACTTTAGTCTATACTATGATGGGGCTGCCTACTGCCAATGTCGGTAGGTAGCTCTCCTGTCCCGGCACGCTAGAGCATTTTTCGTTTGATCATTCGCATAAGGTAGGGCGGGACCGCCGGGCACGCCGCGTCTCCCTCATCACACAGTAAGACTAACTAAACGAAAAACGCTCTAGAGCGTTCTGTTTTTCAGGAGGGATGCTTCAAAGGCAATCGGTCGATCCTCAGGTCGGGGATGTGTAGTGACCATATTAATACAAAAAGGATAATTCTCTGAATCCTTTCAGAATACGTCATCAATAAATGAATTTCTTTTCGAATACCGTTCCCAAGATTCTAGCGGCCGCGCTTCTAAGCTCCGTTCTTTATGGTTGTGGGGCTAAGTCCATCTATTATGTCGCTCCGCAAGGAAATGACCAAAACCCGGGCACGGAAGACTCTCCATTTGCCTCGCTCGCGGGAGCTCGAGACTTCTTAAGGCAGTCGGGCGAACTGGGCGATAAACCGATCGAAGTAATCGTTCGCCCTGGAGTCTATTACCTCCCTGAGACATTGCGATTTGAAGCGAAGGATTCTGGGAGCGAGGGAAACGAGGTCGTCTACCGAGCGGAGATCGAGGGGGAGAGTATTCTCAGTGGTGGTTCTAGACTTGAGCTAAAGTGGCGCCCGTATCGGGATGGTATTTATCAGGCGATTACGCCGGAGGGGCTCGCTATCGATCAGCTTTTCATAGACGGTAAGAGCCAGCGCATGGCCCGCTATCCGAACTACGATCCGAGCAAGAAGGCCCAGGCTTACCAAGGTTTTGCGGCGGATGCGTTTTCCAAGGAACGGGCGGCCCGGTGGGAAGATCCGGAGGGCGGATACATTCACGCGATGCACATATCGCGCTGGGGCGGCTACCATTACCGCATAACGGGTAAGGATGATGAGGGTAACGTCACCTTCGAGGGAGGTTGGCAAAACAATCGCCAAATGGGGATGCACGAAGAGTACCGCATGGTTGAGAATATATTCGAGGAACTCGATGCGGAGGGAGAATGGTTTCATAATCAGAAAACGAATACGCTTTACTACAAGCCAATCGCTGGAGAACGCTTAGAAGAGGCGAAGGTGGAGGTTGTCCGCCTTAGGCACCTCGTGGAGTTTCAAGGATCCGAGTCGCAGCCAGTTCGTCACATTACGCTAAAGGGCTTCGTGGCGCGACATGCGGCCCGTACGTTTATGGATACCAAGGAACCGCTGCTTCGGTCGGATTGGGCGATCTACCGCGGTGGGGCTTTCAAGCTAAGCGGGACGGAAGATGTGAGCATTTTGGATTGCGAATTCGATCAAGTCGGAGGAAATGCGATTTTCGTAAACGAATACAATCGCGACACTTTGGTCCGCGGTTGCCATATTCACGACGTAGGTGCGAGCGGGGTCTGTTTCGTGGGCGATCCGGATGCGGTACGCGATCCGCTATTTGAATACGCAGAGGTAAATGACCTTTCGAAGATCGATCGTACGGTGGGACCCAAGACGAACAACTATCCGTCTGGCGGGATTGTTGAGGATTGCCTGATTCATGGAATAGGGACGGTGGAGCGACAGCCGGCGGGGGTGCAGATCTCTATGGCGATGGGGATTACGGTGCGAGACACCTCGATCTACGACACCGCTAGAGCAGGCATCAATATCAGCGATGGGACTTGGGGCGGCCATTTGATCGAACGGTGCGATGTATTCGATACGGTTTTGGAAACGCATGACCATGGTTCGTTCAATTCCTGGGGCCGCGACCGTTTTTGGAGGAACGACCATTTGACCGCGACGCAAGCGGCGGTGGACGAGGATCCGGACCTACCGTTTCTGGATGCTATGAAAACCACTGTGATTCGCAACAGTCGTTGGCGTTGCGACCACGGTTGGGATATCGATCTAGACGATGGTTCTAGTAACTACGATATCTATAATAATCTCATGCTCCGCGGTGGATTGAAGTTTCGCGAAGGCTTCCGTCGGCGGGCCTGGAATAACATCGCCGTCAACAACGGCTTCCATCCTCACGTTTGGTTCAGGAACAGTGGGGACGAGGTGTTCAGCAACATCTTCATGATTCCCCACCAGGAAATTCGCGTGGGATTCGGCGGCAAGAGAGTAGACGGAAACATTTTTCACTCGAACGACCCGTCGATCACCGAGTACGACGAGGCTTGGAACTGGGAGAACAATGCTCTGGTGGCGGAGCTGGAGTTCGTCGATCCTGCCAACGGCGACTTTCGCCTGAAGGACGGGTCTCCCGCTTTCGATTACGGCTTCGAGAATTTTCCGATGGACCAGTTCGGCGTCAAGAAGCCCTCGCTAAAGGCGATCGCTCGTACGCCCGATATCCCGCCTCTCAACATGGTATCTGTCGAGGATGGCGAGGAGGCGGTCGATGCCTTTTGGCAAGGCGGAAGAATTCACAGCCTGGATGGAGAAGAGTTTTCAGCCTACGGCGTTTCGAAGGAAGACGGGGGGATTGCGATCCTGGATGCTCCGGCAGGTTCTGGTCTTGCGACGAACGGATTAGTGGCTGGAGATCTCATTCAGAAGGTGAATGGCCATCCGGTCTCGACCTTGCCTGATTTCTTCGCGGCCCTTGATCGGCTTGGCGACGGTTCGCTGGAGCTTTTAGTAATAAGGAACCAGCAGGCTAAGGTTGTAGCTTTCGAGCGGTAGTCGGATGCGTGGCAATTGAGTCATGGAGTGGCAACCTTTACCGCCTGGCAGGTCGCTCTTCGAGGGAGTTGGGGGCGCTTACCATTGTAAGCAGCGCTCGATTCGCTAAAGGCAGCCGGGGCTCTCAGCGTATTGCCTGCACGAATTCCTACCTCTCGGTCGGAGGAATCGGAGCTCGTTTGCCAATCCCCCTGTTGCTGAACCCCTGCGAAGAATAGATATGAATCTCAAACTGACGTCCCTGTTGTGCGTCGCGTTGTTCTCCGGTCTGAGCGCCGCGGCGAAACTGGATATTGGCGAGTACCTCTCCCTCGCGGACGAGGGCATTATCTATCCATCGGAGGCGCAGCTGGAGCTGTTGAGGCCGCTGGTGCCCCGCGAGCGTTTCCAGGCTGCTCCGCCGATTTCGGACCGGGCGTTTTGGAATGCCATCGCGGTTTCGCAGTCGGGACGCGAGTGGGTGAAGGCGGCGCGGGCCAATCGGGACAAGAAGCCGGAGGTGCCGATTTCGGACGAAAATTATCGACGGGCTAACAAGGAAGGCAACCGTCCCATCTACAAGCCGCGCTACTATCGCACGATGGAGCGGCTCGAGCGCTTCATCTTGGCGGAGTGCATCGAGGACAAGGGGCGTTACTTGCCGCAGATCGAGCAGTACTTGAAGGCGATCATGGCCATGAAGTCGTGGTTGCATCCCAATCACGACGACAACGATAACGGCGTGCTGGAAGGGCGACGGGTTTCCATCGATTTGGGCGCTCGGAAATTTGGTTCGGACCTCGCTCTTGCGAAAACCTTGCTAGGGGATCGCTTGCCCGCGGCCCTGTTGAAGGAGATCGACGAGCAGCTGCGTTGGAGAATGTTGGATACGTATTTGACCAGCTGTCGCGAGAACGATCAAAACAACCATTGGATCAAGAGCACCAGCAATTGGAACTCGGTGTGCACCAGCGGTACCGTGTATTCAATTATCGCTAGCGTCGACGATCACGAGAAGCGAGTAGCGGCCATCGGCAGCGCCTTGAACAGCATGGTGCACTACCTGAGCGGATTTGGCGAGGATGGCTATTGTTCGGAGGGCATTGGCTACTGGGGCTATGGATTCGGGCACTACCTGTATCTTGCCGAAATCTTGCATGACTATACCGGAGGCATGGTGGATCTCTTCGTTTGGAACAATCCGGAGAAGCTGCGGGCGGTCGGAAACTTTCCGGAGAATATCCACATCCAGGAGGGATGCTTTCCTGCGTTTTCGGATTCCAAGCCGACCGCGAAGATTGATGGTTCCGGTTTCCAGTTCGCGGGGGCCATGGCGGCCAAGCATTACGGTTCCAAGTGGCCTTACCAACTGGAGTTCAAGGACGCGGTCGAGCAGTTGATTCACTGGAAGGATCCGTTGCCGGAGTATGCGGGGGAGAAGATGGTCTTGGCGGACGTGACTTACTTTGACGACATGGGAATCGTGATCTCGCGCGGAACGCAGAAGGAACGTTTCTCGATCGCAATCAAGGCGGGCCACAACGACGAGAACCACAACCACAGCGACGTGGGCAGCTATACGATCGTGTTGGGCGATGACTTTCCGGTCGCCGATCCCAGCTCGCCTTCCTACATCGCGGGTGGCTTCGATCCCGATAACGACGCTCGCAGCTCCTGGGGACATCCGGTGCCCTACGTGAACGGCAAGCGCCAGTCGAACGGTCGGGAATTCGAGGGAAAGGTTTTGCATACGGAGTTTCGGGCTGGCTACGATCGCGTGGTGATGGATATCCGTCGCGCCTACGAGATGCCCGAGCTTCGTTCGCTGGAGCGAAGCATGGAGAACGACAAGGCGGGGGCGGGCACGATTCGGGTGGAAGACGTCTTTTCCGCTGCGGAACCGATCCCCTTCGGCACTGCCATGATGACTTACTCCGATTACGAAGTGCTCGATTCCCATACGGTGCTATTTAAGACGGACGATCAGGTCGTTCGGGCGGAGATCCGGGCCGAGGGTGGGGACGTCGAAATCGTAGTCGACGAGATCACCACGAGGATGGGCAGCGGCAAGGTACCGCAGCGCATCGGGATCAATTTCAAGGAGCCGCTCGCGAAGGGGCTCATTTCCATCACCTACCGTCCGGTGGAGTGATATGTATGAGAACTGTGAATACTGTTAATTGTGATTTTTAGCCCCATGAAGAGAAAAAAGATATTCGGACTTTTAGTTTTAATGGCCGTGATGCTGAGCTCTGTTGCCCAGAGTTCGGAGGTGAAGCAACCGCTGAGCGACGACGAGCGCATGGAGTGGTGGCGGGACGCCGGCTTTGGCATGTTCATCCACTGGGGATTGTATTCGATTCCGGCCGGAGAGTACAAGGGACAGCGCGTGAAGGGGATCGCCGAGTGGATCATGGAAAAGCTCGATATCCCGGTAGCCGAGTACGAGAAGTTTGCGGCTCAGTTCAATCCGGTGAAGTTCGATGCGGACGAGTGGGTCGCGATTGCGAAGAATGCGGGCATGAAGTACATCGTGATCACCACTAAGCACCACGATGGCTTCTGCTTGTGGGACTCCAAGGTGACCGATTACGACGTTATCGACGCTTCGCCCTTTAAGCGCGATATCCTGGACGAGCTGGCGGAGGCTTGTCGGCGGGAAGGGATCAAGATGTGCTTTTATTACTCCATCGTCGACTGGCACCACCCTCAAGCGCAGGCGCCCTTGTATCCAAATTACAATGCAGGCCAGAAGGACAAGTCCGTCTTCAATCCCGAGTTTCCAGAGTATTTCGAAAACTACCTGAAGCCGCAGATTAAGGAGTTGTTGACGGAATACGGCGACGTGGGAGTGGTTTGGTTCGATGGGGACTGGATTCCTGACTACACCACCGAAATGGGCAAGGAGCTGTACGCGTTCATTCGCGAGCTCCAGCCTAATACGATCGTGAACAACCGCGTCGACAAGGGACGTCAGGGAATGGCGGGCTTGAACCGCGAGGGCAATTTCGCGGGTGATTTCGGTACCCCTGAGAAGGAAGTCCCAGACACTGGCTTCGAAGGAGTCGACTGGGAATCCTGTATCACCATGAACCATACTTGGGGGTACAAGCACTTCGACCACGACTGGAAGAGCTCGGAGTACCTTATTGAGATGTTGGTGGAAATCGTATCCAAGGGCGGCAATCTTTTGCTGAACGTGGGACCGACTGGGGAAGGCGAAATTCCGCAGCCGAGCGTCGAGCGCTTGGAGGAAATGGGCGCGTGGCTGAAGGTGAATGGCGAGGCCATCTACGGAGCCAAGGCGAGTCCTTACGCCAAGCCCGACTGGGGACGCTACACGGCTAAGGACGGAGTGATCTACGCCCATGTCTACGACTGGCCGGAGGACGGCGTTCTGCCGATCGATGGGGCGATCAAGGCGAAGCGGGTCAGTCTGCTCGCTGAACCGAAGTCCAAGGTTAGCTTCGATGCAAAGAAGGGAACGATCGCGCTTCCATCGAAAGTTGGAGACTCTCCTGTCACGGTAGTGAAGATCGAACTCTAGGGTTGTTTCGCGTATATGTGAATCGAATACAGTATGGATATGCCTTGGGGCGTATCCATAGGGTGACAGTTAAGAGAATTCGACGGAAGGAAGGCGTAGCTTGTTTAGACCCTGCCACGAAGGTGTTCTTTAACAACGCTGCGCTTGATCCCTGCTTCGCAGGGCGAGGATCCGGTCTTCGACCGGCGAGGAATTTGTTGATGGCTTCGGTCTTTCGACTACCCGCTTCGGTTCTTGCCGACGCAGTCGGATCCTTGCCTCGCAGCGGATCTAGCGACGCAGGAGCGATGTTAAGATTTACGATCCCGCAACGATGATGTTCTTTAACAACGCTGCACTTGATCCCTGCTTTGCAGGGCATGGATCCGGTCTTCGACCGGCGAGGAGTTTGTTGGTGGCTTCGTCTTTTCGACTACCGCTTCGGTCCTCGCCGACGCAGTCGGATCCTTGCCGCGCAGCGGGTCTAGCGACGCAGGAGCGATGTTAAATTTACGATCCCACAACGATGATGTTCTTTAACAACGCTGCGCTTGATCCCTGCTTCGCAGAGCGAGGGTCCGGTCTTCGACCGGCGAGGAGTTTGTTGGTGGCTCCGGTCTTTCGACTACTCTCTTCGGTCCTCGCCGACGCAGTCGGATCCTTGCCGCGCAGCGGATCTAGCGACGCAGGAGCGATGTTAAGATTATTAATCCTCCACGAAGGTGTTTTTGATTAGGTTGCCCTTGATCTCTTCGACCAGTTCAGGACTGGGGTTATGGAAGGTTGACCGCCTATACTTCTAAGAATAAATTGATTTGGTATGTATAAAATAGCTTGTTTGTTTTTGGCTGCCTTCAGCCTTTCGGTCGGCCTGCGTGCGGCCGATGAAAGGCCTAATATCATCGTCGTTTTGTGTGACGATTTAGGATACGGGGATTTGGCCAGCTACGGGCACCCGTACATAAAGACGCCGCATTTGGACCAGATGGCGGCGGAAGGGATTCGCTTCACTGACTTTTATTCCACGGCTCCGGTGTGCTCGCCTTCGCGGGTAGGCCTGCTGACGGGCCGCAGCCCCAATCGGGCGGGAGTTTACGACTGGATCCCGCCGGGACGTCCGGGAACCAAAGACCGTCGCGGGGACGTGCACATGCGCGCTTCCGAGGTAACGATTCCGCAGTTGCTCAAGAAATCTGGATACGCGACCGCCATGGCCGGCAAGTGGCACTGCAATTCCATTTTCAACTCGCCAGCCCAGCCGCAACCGGGGGACGCCGGCTTCGACCACTGGCTCGCTACCCACAACAACGCGGCCCCTTCCCACGCCAACCCCATCAACTACGTTCGCAATGGCGAACCCGTAGGCGAGCTGGAAGGCTACAGCTGCCAGATCGTGGTCGACGAAGGAATCGACTGGATGGAAGGGTTGCGCTCCAAGAATAGCGAGCAACCGTTTTTTCTCTTTCTCGCCTTCCATGAGCCGCACGAGCCGGTGGCGTCGCCGGAAGAGCTGACTGCGTCCTACCGCAATGTTGCCTTCTCGGAAAAGGAAGCGGAATACTTTGCCAACGTGGAAAACGTGGACCGGGCGGTGGGCCGACTGCTCGACTACCTGGAAGAATCCGGGGCGGACGAGGATACGCTGGTAATTTTCACCTCGGACAATGGTCCCGAGACCCTGAATCGCTACGAGCGCTCGTCCCGTTCCTGGGGACGCGCCGATCCGCTGCGCGGCATGAAGCTGTGGACGACGGAGGCAGGTTTCCGCGTGTCGGGTATAATGCGTTGGCCTGGGCAGATCGCAGCCGGACAAGTGTCGGACGAAGTCGTGTCGGCCCTCGATTTCCTGCCGACTTTTTGCGATCTAGCCGGTGCTGAGGTGCCAGCGGGTCTCGAGCTGGACGGAGCTAACTTTTTGCCAGCCCTGGAGGGTGAGGCGATCGAGCGCGAGAAGCCGCTGGTCTGGGCGTTCTACAATGCCTTGAACGAGCGCCAGCTCGCCATGCGTGACGGAGACTGGAAGGTGCTCGGCCGTTTGGATTTGGCCCGTACTCCAAACCTCGGCGCCCACAATATCGAGGAAGTGAAGGCGGCCCAGCTGGTCGACGTGGAAATCTACAACGTGCGCTACGACATCGGGGAAGCCCGAGATATCTCCTTCAGTCACCCGGAATTGAAAGAGCGGCTGACGCAAAAGCTGAAGACGCATTACAGCGAGCTGCTGGAAGGTTCCCACGTCTGGGAGTAGGCGCCGCGATCGATTCGAAATTTGCGGAGACGGTTTCCTGATCGGGAAGCCGTCTTTTTTTTGCGGGATAAGCCACGGTTACCAATGTAACTTGAAGGGGGGCTTCCTAATTGTGGGGGACTGGTAATTAAGTAATTGGCCGCTGCGGCGGTTCCCCACAGAGTTATGCGAGCGTCGACCAACCGACGTTGGCGAGCGATGCCTTTTTCCACCCCCTTGGTTAACCGACCAAAGTAATTATGATGCGGCTATTTGGCCTCCGAAAATTCCTAGTCGGCTGCATGGTTGCAGCTGCGTCTGCGTTGCTGAATGCGGCCTCGGTCGATCACGTGCAGGATACGATTGCCCAATGGGTCGATACTAAGCGCGTGATCGAGGAAACGCGTCGCGATTGGGCCGAGCAGCAACGGCTTTTGGCTCACGAGGCGAAGCTGATGCAGATGGAGCTCGAGGAACTTGAGGAGCGACGCGGCACGCTGAAGAGCGTTAACTCTCGGTCCGACGAAGCTCGTTTGGCAGCGTTGGCGGACAAGGATCGCTATTCCGATTTGCTGCGGATGGTGGAGTCGCGGTTGCTGAAACTGGAAACTCGCTTGATGGGCTTGTATTCCGCATTTCCGGATCCTTTAAAGGAGCGACTGGGCTCGGTGATTCCGGCGGAGAAGGACCGGTCTAGCTTGAACGCGAGCGCGCGATTGAGGTACCTGGTTTCGGTTCTGTCCGAGGCGGGCAAGTTCAATCGAGAGCTCACCTTCGTGAATGAGACCCGCCTGGTGGAGGGCCAGGAGCGACAGATGAAGGTTTTATATTGGGGCTTAGCGGCAGCCTATGCCATCGACTGGCAGGGCCAGTTCGCCCAGGTGGGCAAGCCGTCAGCGACGGGCTGGCGCTGGACGGACCGTTCCGACTTTTCGGAGCAGATCGCCCAGTTGATAGAGGTGCAGCAAGGCGCTGCGGACGCGGCGTTCGTGGGAGTGCCGGTGTCGATTTTGAAGGAGGTGCCGCAATGATTCGGGCGTTTGCTGCGGTCGCCTGCGCAGGCCTGCTTGCTGCCGAAGGATGGGGCGAGGAGAGCCGGTTTCTAGAGGAGCAGGCTTTGCGTTTCGAGGAAAAATTGGCTGCGTCCATCGAAGAGCTGAAGCAAGTGAACGCTGAGATTTCGAAGGAAAAGGCGCCGCTTCTCGAGGCGGTTTCCGTCGATCGTTTGCAGGTGGCGCGCCTCAGGAATGAGATCGAGACTGCCTTGCTCTCGAAATCCGGCTTGCAAAGCGAGCTAAAGGAATTGCGTGAGGATGTGGACGAGAGAGCGCAGCATCTGAACTATGTGGATTCGATGTTGAACGAGTTTATCGGCGACTTCGAAGTGGGGATCCATGCCAGCGAGGAGCAGCTCTATGGAGATGGTTTTCGGGAGTTTCGCATGGGCGTGGGGTCGGAGCTAGCGCCTGCCAGCGCCGAGAAGATTACGGCTCAATTCGATTTGCTCGACAAGGCGACCGAGCGCTTGGAGCAGCTTTTGGGGGGAGCTCAGTTTTCGGGCAAGGCTGTTGCCAAGGACGGAACCTTGCTCGAAGGAGATTACCTTTTGTATGGGCCGTCGGTGTTTTTTATGAGCGGCGATGCAGCTCAAATCGGTTTGGCTGTGGCCGAGACGAACCTGTCGGAGCCGGTACTTTTGGATACGCCTGGCTTGGAGCCGGAAAGCTTCGCCAAAGCCCTGGGCGGCGGCGAAGGGGTGATGGCCTTGGACGCGAGCTTGGGCAAGGCGGCTGGTCTCCAGAGCGCCCGTTGGTCGATTCGCGAGCACGTGCAAAAGGGCGGGTACGTCGGTTATGCGATCATCGCGTTCGCGGGTCTGTCGCTTGTCGTTGCGTTGCTGAAGTTCCTGCAATTTGCCAGCCGACGCCGTTCGCCGAACGAGCAAGCGAACCAGATTCTGGACTTGCTGACGAAGGGGGAGGGTGATGCGGCCTTGGAAAAATCGAGTCAGCTGGGCGCTCCCTACGGCGAGATCGTGCGGCTCGCCTTGCAGAATCGGGATGAGGAGGACGAGGTCTTGGACGAGGTCGTTCTCGGTGTTTTGCAGAAGGAGAAGACGCGGCTGGAGCGCAAGCTTCCCTTGCTGGCTTTGATCGCCGCGACCACGCCGCTTATGGGCTTGCTGGGAACGGTGGTAGGCATGATCAAGACCTTCGCGCTGATCACGGTCTTTGGCTCGGGGGAAGCGAAGTCGCTTTCGTCCGGCATTTCGGAGGCGTTGGTGACGACCGAGTTTGGCTTGTTGGTTGCGATTCCGACCTTGTTGCTGCACGGCTTGCTGAATCGACTTGCGAAAGAGCGGGTCGCGGAGCTGGAAGAGTTTGCGGCCGATTTTGTAGTGGGCCTGAGGAAGGCGAAGAAGCGAAAGGATCGCTGTGCTTGATGGGGCGATAGCGTTATACTGGAAGCTGTTTAGCGATGGAGGTTTGATCATCGTGGCTATCGCTTTGCTGTCGGTGCATATCTACGGGACCGCGTTTCGCTCCCTCCTGCTAGTGGGGCGGGTGGCGGCACCGTACCGGAGTTTGGATGAATGGGTGAGTGGTGGCGGCTGGAGGATGCGTGTACCAGACCCTTGGGTACGGATCGTAGGTTACGCGAATCGGCCGGATTTAGATGCGGAGGAGGTACGTTCGCTCTTCAAACGAGCGGTGCAGCGCTTTACGCTGAAGGCCCAGTCCGATTTGTTTCGCTTAAAGATCGGGGTCGCTGCGGCCCCGTTGTTGGGTCTGCTCGGGACCATTATCGGAATGATCGACACCTTCGAGGGTATCTCCGATACAGGAGGGGACACTTCCGTGATGGTGGCAGGCGGGATTTCGAAGGCGCTGGTTACGACGAACGCTGGTTTGGTCGTCGCCTTGCCGGCCTTGTTTCTCGGTTTTTTGATTCGTCGCAAGCTGCGGCAAGCGCGACTGGTCGCCAACGCGCTGGAGGTCGCGGTGGTCAAGGAAAAGGAGCTTGCTGCTGCATGATTCGCAAAAAGATAGTCGAGCAGTCTGCAGCAGACGAGCAAGCGGAGATCAACCTTTCGCCGCTGATCGACTGCGTATTCATTTTGTTGATATTCTATATCGTGACGACCGTCTTCATCGACGAAACCGGCGTCGATGTAAACAAACCGGAAGCTGCGTCGTCCAGTCCCCTCGACAAGCAAAGCATGTTGATCGCGATCACCGAAGACAATCGCGTCTTCTACGCGGGCAAGGAGATCGGCGTGTCGGGAGTAGGTCCGATGGTGAAACGTCAACTGGCGAGAGAGTCGATTCCGGTTATCATCCAGGCGGACAAGAAGGCGGATCACGGGGTGTTCTCGGCAGTGTACGGAGAAGCGGAGGCGGCGGGCGCCGAGAAGGTTAATTTTTCGACGCTTGATTGAAGGATGGCGATGGGCAGCGAACAGTTATACGCGTATCCAGATTCGCTGAGCAGGTTGATCCCGTGGGGCGGCAGCCTGCTGATGTCGGGCCTTCTGCTCTATTTGGTCGCGCTTAGCGGAAAGCCGACGAGCCAGCCCGAGCTCGAGCGCCAGCTGCAGATCGCGGAAGCGATCGTCTTGCCGCCGCCGCCAGATATTCGCGAGGAGCCGCCAACGGTGGAGACTCCTCCTCCCCCTCCGCAGGCTTTCGATTTCAAGGCGTTTCGCTCGCAGGAGGCAGTGGCCTTGATGGATGTGAAGATCGAGCCGGAAAAAGATAAGGACGTATTAAGGCAGTTCGATGTGCGGCTTAACTCTGAATCGGTGACTATGGAGGCGGTGAAGGAGAGTTACGTATACGAGCGAAAGGAAGTGGATATTATACCTGAGGTCGTGCACCGAGTCATGCCAGAGGTGAGGACGAACGAGAAAGGTGGCAAGGTGCGGATCCGTCTGATGTTCGCGGTGGACGAGAAGGGGAAAGTGGGGCAACGCTACGTGCTCGAGTGCACCCATCCGGAAGTGAATGAACAGGTTTTGAAGTCCTTAGATTCTTGGGTGTTCTTCCCCGCCCGCAAGGGCAAGCGAGTCGTCCGCTGCTGGGTGAGGCAAACGATTGTGATTAACCTAGGCAGCGGTAGCCCTCTAAGCTTTTAGAGATGGAATACGGACTGAAGTTGTTTTTGCCCTTTCTCCTTCTGCTCCTGGCCTCAGGTGTCGAAGCGGAGGATTGGAACTTGAAGGGAATCGAGGTTGGCAAGCCGATTAGCAGGGAAGAGTTTGAGGCTCGGGTAAAGGGGAGTTTTGGTTTTTTGTCGGAGCGAGAGCCGAAACTCAATATGGCCGAATATGCTATCTTGGAAAAGTTCGTACCCTTTTTGGAAGATGATCCGGACTTTGCTCTGGAAATGATCGAGGGACTGACCGAGAACAACAAGGACTTGTCCGCATCCTTTGATTACATGCTGGGGAATATGTATGCACAGCATGACCGTATTGAAAAGGCGGAGACAGCCTTCAAAAACGCGATCGGCAAGTATCCGGACTACTTGCGAGCGTGGCGGGCGATCGGTATGCTATACCTGCATGGCGATAGTTTAGACAATGCCTTGGACGCTTTGACGAGGAGTATCCAATTGGGCGATACTGATCCTTATACCTTCGGTCAGATAGGCTACTGCTTTTACCAAAAAAAGGAGTATCTCTCGTCCTTATCGGCTTACACACAGGCGATTCTCTACGAGCCGGGCAATATTCGGTGGATGCGTGGAAAGATCGCCTCCCTAAGGGCTTTGCAGGATTTTCGGCAGGCGAGCGTCCTACTGCAGGAGTTGGTCCGCAAGCGCCCGGACGAGGCCGCGTATTGGATGGAACTGGCGAATTGTTGGATTCGTTTGAAGGAACCGAGGAACGCGATCGCATGCCTAGAGTTTCTTCGAGGCGCCAGGCTGGGGAGCGAGGCTAGCTTAGCTATGCTGGGGACGCTTTACGTCAACGAGTCCTTGCCTTCGCTTGCTCGAGGCGTGTACGAGGAAATGATCGCTCAGGGGTACGGGGTGAGTGGGGCTTCCTTGCTTCGCTGCGCTCGCCTGCTGCACGGAAATGGGAGAATGGCAGAAGCGGACGAACTAGTTTCGACCTTCCTAGAGCAAGAGTCGGAACCAAGCGTCGAGGAGCGTAATGCGGTGTTGCTCTATCGGGCGGGAGTTGCTGAAGCGGCGGGGGAGTTGCATGACGCGACGCTTTTGGTGAAAGAGGTTTTGAACGTGTCGCCAAATGATGGCGAAGCGACCATCTTGTTGGGGCGTTTGCAGTACCGCAACGGTGACGCTGTAGGGGCGTTGTTGTCTTTGGAAAGAGCGGGACGTAGCCCCCTGTTTGCCGCTGAATCGCTTGTTTTGCAGGCCCAGATCAGGGTAGACCAGAAAAATTTTTCCGCAGCGTTGGAAGCGCTCGAGTCGGCTCTCGCATTGGGAGAGAACGATTGGGTTCGGGACTACTACTCCCGCATCGCTCAACTGGCTAAACGAAGCGAATTGGAGCGTATCGTTTATTCGAGCTTACTGGAAGATTAAGGAAAGGACTGATATGAAAATGGTTAAATTGGGGGTGTTTCTTGTCGTTTTAGGTGGTTATCTATCGTATGTGCAAGGGCAGGATGACGATAATTTTGCAGCGGATCCAAATTCCGAAAGCGGTCATTACGTTTTTCTAGGCGCTAAGCTCTTGGTGAGGCACAAGGACGAAATTTGTCCTGTAGTATCAGTGAAGGAAGGTAACCTGTATTTGGATACAACGAACGGTTTAAAGCGAGCGAAGCAAACTGAACAATGTCTCGTCGAAGCGGTAGTGGGAATCTCGGACGAGTTCGTAAAGGTTGACGATGTTGAAATCGACTACTCGTACGGAAAGAAATTGGAGAAAGAGGATTTCCTGCTGAAGGAGGCGGAACGACGGAAGCGCGAAGTCGAATTTCAGATCTTCACTGGTGAATTAGATGGAGGCGATGATGACGCGGAGGGGAATGCTGGTACCATTGATCCCTTTAGCGAGGCGGCGGAGGCAACGCAGGAAGCCGAGGATTACGAGGAGGAGATTGAACAGATGGTTATAGATGACGAGTTCGACTTGGAGGGAGCGTTCGACACACTATACGTGAAGTTGCAACTTACCCCAAACGTTGATCTGGATGAAGTTATTTGTGCTGTTGTAGTAAACTACGTGAAGAACGACGCTTATTCCCGCTTCAAGAACGAGCGGGGCTCTGCCGTGCGCATCCATATGCTCAGTAACCTGATGGGACAGGTTCCCAACGAAATTTCGTTTCGGAAGGCATTGGGAACTGGCGCCTACCAGAAGGATTCTGCGGAAATCGAGTTCTATTTCTTCGATCGTGATGGGAAGCCGATTGCGTCGAATCAGGCTCGTGGCTTGAAGATGCTGACTTGGTTCCAGCTCGAGCGCTTGCAAGGATCCGAGTCCTGACGCCGGGCCGGAGGCGTGAAGGTTTTTGTGTTTTCTTTTGGCTAGGGTCTTTACCTGGTCGTGAATATTTCTGCGAGGGTGTCGAAGGCGCTTCAGTGGTATTGCTGAAGCGCCTCTTCGTTGGCTACGGAAGGGGCGATTGCCTGCCTCGGCTACGGGGAGATTTGTTTACAGTGTAAGCGTCTCCTGAATCGTGTTGAGGGCGGTTTTCTCAATCACTGGGACATTCCCCATACCTCGAGTATCGCCCGCTTCGGCCCTTATGTCACATGTGTCTGTAAATTTGGATACAAGACCTAGCTGGGCTGCGCTTTGAGTTCTCCGGTAATGGGGGACCTACCCTATGAAACGCCAATATGGAGCCAGCGAATCTATCGATAAGGATTCCCAGGCTCTGGACAGAAAGAATCAATGATCGATAAAGGAAACAAATACCTCAAGGGCTTTGCGGTCGCTGGAGCTTCCTTGGTCGCAGCGAAATTTGGATACGCAGCGACCGTGAAGTGGGACAGCGGAGGAAGCGACTCCAAGTGGGAAACTGCTTTGAATTGGGATACGGATTCGTTGCCGACGAGCGCGGATACGGCCTATATCAGCGATGGTGGAACGGCAGGATTCGATGCCGTATCGGATTCCGCGTCCGTAAGCCGGCTCTATGTCGGATACACGGGCGATGGTACTTTAAATGTCTCGGGAGGCTCGCTGAAGGCGACGCAGACCGGATCGAACACTGTTTTCTTGGTTGGAAACGGGGCGATTGGTACTTTGAACGTGAGCGGCGGCGAGCTGGATGTCGGGCATCGGGCCCAGATCGGCGCAGGCGCGAATGGGCAGGGGACCGTTAAGCTTAGCGGCGGCAGTTTTATCGTCAGTCGAGGTGGTAATTCGAAAATCGATACCAGTTTCGGTAGCACGTCCCTAGATTTGGGCGTAGCGGCAAGCGGCTCCTCAGGGCTGCTGGAAGTGAGCGGTGGCGTCTTCAAGACCCGTGCCGGGGCGGTGATCGGCCCGAACGGGACCCTCAAGGTCGAAGGTTCCGGCGCTACGGAGATCGGGATCGGCTCGCACGGTTCGGTTGACGGCTTCTGGCTGCAGAAGGCGGGAGGCGTGTTGCAGGTGCGTGTAGACAGCGACGGAGTGACTCCGATTTTCGTCGACGATGTGGGCGACGACGGCGCGGGCCTACAGGGCAACGTAAAGTTTGAAAGTGGCGCCTTGCTCGATGTGAGCCACATTTCCACTGCTGTGGATGGGACCTTCACCGTAATGGAGTGGGAAGGTACCGTGACCGACGAAGGCCTGGCTTTCGCTCCCGGAGTGGACACCAGCATCTGGAGCTTCGCGATCGACGAGACGGCCAAGAAGCTCACGGTCACGGCTGTCGGTTCCCCGGTTACTCAACTTTTCTGGGAAAACAGTTTGAGCGACAACGACTTTGCCAAGGCCGAAAACTGGGACTTGGATATGAGTTTTGCGGGCATGAACATGATCGTGGATCGTGTGGGGGCCAACAAGGCGATCTTGGCAACTAATTTGGCCGACAACCTGATGGCGTTGAGAATTGGATACCAGATCGGCGATGGCGAATTCGAGCACACCGCAGGCAGCTTCAAGGCGACTCAGAACTCTTCCGCCTACAGCCGTGTCGGTGGAAATGGATACACGGGTACGTGGCGAATGAAAGGCGGCGCCGCAACGATCAATACCATCCATCTTGGATTGAGTGGCGGTACCGGAAATCTCGTCATCGAAGACGGGGCAATGGATATCGCGCGGGCGGCAGGTGATTACAGCTTGCAGGTCGGCAACGGCGGTACCGGATACTTCGAAATTTCCGACGGTCGACTTCGCACCCGTGCCGGAGTGCGGGTGAGCGGCACTGGAACCTTCACCGTCAACGGCAGCGCTCCAACAGCTGTGGGTATCGGGTCTCACAACAACGTCGACGGACGTTGGGTGCAGGAAACAGGTGGCGTCTTGAAGATCGGTATCGATGAAACCGCTACAGGCGTGACGCCGATCTTCGTAGACGAAAAGGACGGTACGCCCGGGAACTCCTGGGATGGCAACGTAACCTTCGAGGCGGGCTCCTTGCTTGATGTTAGCTTCTTGGGCGCCGAGAATTACGGCACCTTTACGGTGATGGAATGGGAAGGCGAGCTCGTAGACAATGGCTTGGAGTTTGCCCCTCACGTCGACCGCATGCGCTGGAGCTTCGATCTCGATGAAGCGAACAAGCGCCTCACGGTCACGGCTCGCGCCTCAGATGCTCCTCGCACTGCGTTGACGGTTGACACCATCGAGGATTTCCAAGCGGCAGCTGGTTTGGATCACCACGAGATCACTCTCGCTCCAGGTGAGTATTGGTTAGTTGGGGACAAGTCCCTGAGGGGGGCTGAGTTCGCTCCGCTTTTGAACCTCAGCGGTTTCAACACGCACTACAATCTGGAAGGGGTTACGCTCAACGTATCCACCGAAGACCTAGCGGGTTACGGCAACCGGACCATCGTGTTCGTTGTCCAAGTTTCCGGCGACAACTGTACGGTAGAAGGCCTCACCTTGAAGATGGTCCACACCTCGATCAAGGGTACGGATACTTGGGGCTATGAGCGTCAATGGACTGCGGATAAGAGTTCAGTGGTCGTTTGCGTTACCGGTTCCAACACCGTGATTCGAGATTGGGATGTTACCACGGGTGGATCCTATCCCTATGGTTTTGGCGATGCTTTCGGTAAGGGCGCCCGCCCAAACTCCGGCGGAGTAACGAATGCGGCCTTCATCTCCCACAAGAAGCAGAGCGGGTTTTTGATCACTCATGGCGCGGACAATGTTCTCGTCGAGGATGTGACCTTGAACATGCGCAGCTTTGGCCATGGCTTCTTCCTGCAAGGGGGAGCCAGCAACATCGTCTTCCGTCGCTGCCAGGCGATCGGCGACGAGATGGCGGATAGCGACGATATCATCGCCCATCCCGTGTATCAGGAATGGGGATTCGCGACCTATAAGGAACCCATCCCTTCCGGCATCAAAATCTCTAAGCACGAAGGTGGCTTCCGCTGGTACGGAAACTCCGCTTCAGCCACGAACGGTTGGCCGGCGCAAAGCAGCAACGTCTTGATCGAAGACTGTCGTGTCGAGCGGATGCGTACCGGCGTTGCTCCCGGATATGGCGAAGGTTTCCTCCATGTTAAGAATATGGAAGCCTACGACTGCGAGTTCGGCTTCGCGACCAGTGCCGGAGCGGACGACATTCTCTTCGAAAACTGCAAGGGCAATGCTGTGAACGGGCCGCTCGTCTACTTCCAGTACGGGGCTGACAACGCGGTGATGGATATCGAACTGACCGGCGACAAGCCTGCTAACGGCGTTTGGCCAATCGCCTTGATCGGCGGTGACAACAACCACGTTACGATCACGAGCTCGGCCCTGCCTGGCATGTATCCGAAGGAAGCCTACGTTAACGTTTCCCAAACCTGGCGCGAATGGCGCCACCGTCCGAGTCCCGATCCGGACGCCTCCGGAAGCAACTACTCCAAGGCGGCTAGAAACAACACCATTCTCAACTACACCGACCAGATCATGGTGTTCGGCAAAAATGCGACCGACAACGTGGGCTGCGTATCGCTGGGTGGAGTGATCAATAAGGGGCGCAACAACGAGTACGTTGGCACCACCTTGGTTCCCGAGCAGATTACGGTTATCGATACTTGGAGTTCTCCGAACAATCCAATGGATGTACCTTGGGCCCAGTGGGATTCGAAGGGTAACCAAATTCTACCTACGCCTCCGGTCGAAATTTTCTCCGGCCACAAGCTGGTTGACGAAGCCTTGGCGCTGGGCGGTTCCTCGGATGAAGACGAGGGAACGATCGTCAGCTCCGGCGCGACCTTGGAAGTCGCTAGCGGCTTCGCTCTGCAGAACGAGATGATCTCGATTAGCGGATCCGGCATCGACGGCAAGGGCGCGATCTACTCGGAAGGCGCGGCAGGTACCGCGACTCGCCTGAACTCCAGTTCTGGTCGCATCACGCTCGATGGCGATGCCACGATCGGTGTCGGCGTGGAAGGAAACCAGCTGCTCGTCGGCCGTATCGATGGAGCTGGCGTCCTTACGAAGTCCGGTCCCGGCCAGCTTACGATGGAAGGCAACAGCAACCTGTTTACGGGGACGTTGGTAGTCGCCGAAGGCGTGGTTCGGGCCCGTCCGAACAAGGCCAATATGGATTTGCGTATCGAGCCGGGCGCCTTGCTGGGGCAGAGCGGAAACGCGGCCGTGAACCAGAAGGCTGACAAGTCTGCCACCGTTGACGGCACCTTGGACTTGAACGCTCGAGGCGTAGCCGATGGCAATAGCCTGTCGGCAAGCGTTGGTTCGCTTCATGGAAGTGGACTGATCACCTCAACCAGTGAAGCGGCTGTTCAAAGCTTGAACGTTCTTTCGGACGGCAGCTTCGATGGCACGATCGAAGGGCGAATCGCGCTCGTGAAGCGTGGCGCCAGCTCGGAACTCGTTCTCGGCGGCGCGAACACCTACTCGGGGCCGACTTCGGTTCTCGAAGGAAAGCTTAGCGTAAATGGAAGCATCGGCGCCAGCAGTGCGGTGATTCTGGATACAGGTGCCTCCCTTGGAGGCAGCGGAACGATCGCCGGTCCCGTCGAAGCGAAGGCTGGATCCGCTCTCGCGGCCGGCAGCAGCGTCGGCGAATTGACCCTTGGCAGCCTGAGCCTTGCAGCCGGCGCGGTCCTGGAGGTAGAAATGGACGATGCTCAAGGGCTTGCCGGTTCCACAGGCTGGGACTTGCTAAGCGTTCAGGGTGCCGTCAGCTACCTTGCTGGCCCGGATCCGATCGTCGTTAAGCTAAGCAGCCTGCAGGGATCCGTGGCCAACTTCGATGGAAGCGCCGATTCGAGCTGGGTGATCTTGCAGGCAGGTAGCGGCGTTTCTTCGCTCGCCGGCGCAGGGTTCTCGATCGAGGTTACCGATGTGCCTGGCTCGGAGAACGGACTCTTTTCGGTCCAAGTATCCGAAACGGAACTACGTCTCGTCTACGAAGTGGACACGGACGGGGATGGCGTTGGGGACAATGCTGACGCTTTCCCGACTGACCCAACGGAATGGGTCGATTCCGACGGCGATGGTACGGGCGACAACAGCGATGCCTTCCCGAGCGATCCGACGGAAAGCAAGGATAGCGACGGGGATTCGGTAGGCGACAACGCCGATGCCTTCCCGTATGACGCGTCCGAATCCGCTGACTACGATGGAGATGGAATCGGCGATAACGCCGATCCTGACGACGACAACGACGGCACCCCAGACAGCTCCGACGCCTTCCCCTTCGATCCAGCCGAGGATAGCGACAACGACGGCGACGGCGTGGGCGACAATGCCGACCTCGACGACGACAACGATGGCGTTAGCGACTTGGAGGACAGTTGCCCGACAGCGGCGAACCCCGGGCAGGAAGATGTCAATGGCGACGGCTACGGCGACGTGTGCGTGGATACCGGTTCGGATATCTCCAAGCACGCCCGTATCGGCTACGACCCCTACGTCGGCGCCGGAACGGTTATCAAGCAGCACGTCTTGATCCTCGATCACGCCGTGATTGGCGAGAACGTGGAAATTGGCCAGCGAGCCACGCTTGGCCACTCCGTTACGGTGGGCAATGGCAGCGAAATCGGCGAGCACAGCTGGATCGGCGACTCTGTTTTCATCGGCGAGAACGCTTCCATCGACCGCTTCGTCATCCTCCGTGACGGCACCCAAGTGGGCGACGGAGCCCGTATCGAGCGCTTCAGCGAGTTTGGCGAAAACGCCTTCTTTGGCGCGAATTCGCAGGTCGGCTTCTTCGCTCGCGTCGGGGAAGGCTTCTCCCTCGGCGAGGATTCCGAGCTGAGCTTCTTCGCTCGCATTGGCGACGATGTTACGCTTGGAGATCGCGTGGAAGCAGGCTACTTCTTCCGTGTCGCAACGGGAGCGATGCTTGGCGACGACGTGAAGATCGACAAGTTCGTTTCGATCGGAGCGAATACTCGCATTGGCAACGACGTCGAGATCGGGCGCTTCGTTCGTATCGGAAACAATGTTACGATCAAGGATGGAGCCAAGATCCGCTCCGGCTCTCGCATCCAAGACGGAGCGGTCGTCGAATAGCGTTTCGAAGTTTCCTTAGACTATTGTTCTTAAGATTAGATCGGGCGCCTCCCTTCGGGGAGGCGCCTTTTTTTGCGCGATTCGTCGCCTTGGGCAAAGCAGGGCGAGGCATCTGGCGCCGCCGGCGATGAGCTCGAGTTGGATGCCGTTCCCGTTTGCAGAGATTTTACAGTGTAAGCGCGGCTGGAATCGTAATGGAAGGGGGATGTTTGCTTCAAGGGTAGTCCCCGAAAACCCGTGTTGCCCTCTCTTATGAATCTACCTGGCGCCTTGCTTCCGTTTCGATCTTTCGCGCTGTAAGCTGAGCTCAGGTCTTCGAGTTGGGGACGACGATTCCAAAACAACTTAAACCCAAGGTTCGATTGTCTCGGCCGCATTACGGCGAGCCGACGATTCGTGCGATATAGATACTTAAACTAGGATGTGTCGTGGAAGGCTGTCCGTGTTTGTTAGCTGAACGGGACGCGTCTTCAGCTACTCGGTTAAGAGTGTCTTAGACCTAAATTATGAAACGAATTATTAATAATACCCCTAGGTGGGCCGCCTCGCTATTCTCAGCTGGCTTGCTTGCTGCGGTGCCGATGCAAGCGGAAGTCGTTTTCCTGCATAGCTTTGACGGCGTTGAAAATGAAGTAGGGCCTACGTTGCAGTATTTTTATAATGGGGCAGGCACCGCCAGCCACGACCTTGCTACCGGAGAACTGTCAGGGGCTAGCAATGGGGCCCCCGGGTTCAACACCGTTAGTGGCTTGGACCTGAGCGCTTATTCTGATTTCACCATAGAGTTCGTAGTTGAGAACAACTACAGCGCTATCGTGAACGGAGGCATTAACGGCACGTTTTTTGGTATTACAAATTCCCCTACGGCGAACAATACCGACGGGGGCGCTCTCTTTAACAATGCCGGATCCACGACGGGAACGGCGATCGGTCTTCAGGTCGGACCGGGGCGCGGCGGCGCGGGAGCGGATTTTGCCTTCGACGAAGTTGCGGGCAATGGAAGCTTCACCGCTATCAGCGAGCCAAGCGACGACGCTACGGACGGTTATTCGATTTTCATCAAGTATTCCGAGGAGGCGGGTACGGGGAATACAGCGGTGACCATCACCTCTACTGGTTTGGATGCTGATCTTAATTATAGCGCGGTTGCGGCTACGAGATTTTCGAATTTTGCAAGTTGGGTAACCCCGAATGTATCCGCCCAGAACGGGACGCTCAACCTTAGCAGCATCAAAATCACTGCTGAGGCGACTGCGTTGGATACCGATGGCGATGGGGTGCCGGACGACGTGGATACGGACGATGACAACGATGGTGTGCCCGATGAGCATGACGCGTTTCCGCTCGATCCATCGAGATCGTCCCTCGAGTCCGAGGTCGCGTTTTTCCATAGCTTCGATGGTAGCGACAATGAGGTCGGTCCGCTCTTGCAAGTTTTCGACAATGGAGGCAGCCACAGCGATGACATCGCTACGGGAGAGCTTTCCGGAGTAGGCTCCGGGGCTGCCGGTTTCAACACAGTGAGCGGTATCGATTTAAGCGTCGCTTCGGAAATGCTCATCGAGTTTGTCGTTGAAAACAGCTACAGCGGCATATCGAGCGCCGGCTTGAACGGGACTTTCTTCGGTATCACGAATTCCACGACGTCGAACGCGACGGATGGCTCAGCGCTCTTCAACAACGCTGGTTCAGCGACTGGAACTGCGATCGGCCTCCAAGTTGGGCCAGGACGCGGTGGTTCCGAACTCTCGTTCGCTTTTGACGAAGTTCCCGGCAATGGAAGTTTTACGGCTATCGGCTCGGCTCTCGAAGACGGGACGGAGGGTTACTCTATTTTCGTAAAATACGCGGAAGAGGCGGGTACTGGAAATACGGTAGTCACGATTACGTCGACTGGATTGGATGCTGACATCGACTTTACTTCCGTAGCTGCCACGAATTTCGCAGCGTTGGCGAGTTCTGTGACTCCTAACGTATCCACGCAGGGCGGTAGCCTGGATCTGAGCAGCATCAAGATCACTTACGGCATCGCTGATGCGGACGGAGATGGCATACCGGACGGAACGGATACGGATGATGACAACGATGGCGTACCCGACGTCGACGACGCTTTCCCGTTTGATCCGACCGAAGATACGGACACGGACGGCGACGGAATTGGAAACAACGCGGACACGGATGACGACAACGACGGTATCCTTGACGAAGACGACGAGTTTCCGTTGGACGGCACCATTACGGTCAACTCCCTGGCGGAGCTCTATCCCTACCTGGACGACGACAACGTTTCAGTGAAGTTGGCTCCCGGTACCTATCGGATTACGCCGAGCGATATTACGAGCGGAGAGATCGGTTTCGTGGAACCGATTCAGGATACGCGGGCTTTGCTCATGTTTCAGGGCAACAACAGCGTCTACGACTTTGCAGGCGTAACGATTGAAGTTGAGACAGGCGTATTCAATGCTTTCGGAAACTACGCGGTGCATGAGCTGCACCTTCTCGGTAACTACAATGTAGTTAAAAACCTGACACTCGTAGACGTGGGCTCCGTTCACGACTATCCACGCAAGGGAGCCTTGAGCGCTTTGATGGACGGAATCGAGAACCGGCTAGAAGGCGTGCACATGACCGTGCGCGGTTCCTATCCGTATGGCTACGGCGATGCTTTCGGCAAGGGTGGCTCTTATACCATCAAGCACTTTAAGCACAGCGCCTTGCTGGTTCGCGGTCAGCGGAACCACGTTAAGGATTGTACAATTATCCATCGCGCTTACGGGCACGCCATATTTATGCAGGGGGCTGATAGCCCTACGATCGAAGGCTGTTATATCGAGGGCGAGGTACGCAGCACGGATGACATGCTGGCCGAAACTTCGGGCCCGGCTTACGATATCGATTTTATGACTGATTGGGGCTACCGTTTGCCGCCTGGCTTTATGATGAGTCTGCAGGAAGAGGGCATTCGAGCCTACGACGGCGGACGAACCATCATCAACGGGGAGCAACTGGAACCGCGTGCAGCGAGCAACCCGACGGTGATAAACTGTACGGTGAAACGTATGCGTGGCGGAGTAACGCTGCCTCACGCCACTGGCACGAGAACCGTGATCGGCACTACCACTATTGAGTGCGAGCAGGGCTTCTCCATCGGTGGTGGAACCATTGAGGATTGCGCCAGCGACGCGAAATACGGTCCAGTGCTCGGATTCCCGTATTCTAGGTCCAGTGGCACCAATGCAGATATTACGATTCTGCCGAGCGACGACTCGCTAAACGGTTCTGGGCTGGTTGCCTATATTGGAGGTCGGAACCATAACATTACGCTGCGAAGCTCGGAAGGCGCCGTGAATCCGAACCTGAAGATTGGCATGGGCATGCCCAGAGATGACGTGCGTGGCCTTGCGGATCTAACGGCCACGGACATTCAGATCAACAATTTGACCGGATACCCGCTGGAGCTCGGACCCGATAGCGCGGGCACGACTGGCGCCTCCGTTGGCCCTGTGACGGATAACGGTACCGATAACAGCGTGAGTTCAACGACGGACGATAGCTGCGGCGGCTTTGGAGCCCTGAATTCGATCGAAGCAGAAGCTTACTGCGGGCAGTCGGGAGTGGAGATCGTTCCGAATTCCGATGGCGGCTTCAGCGTTAGCGGCATCGACGACGGGGATTGGATCAAGTTCGAACGAGTATACTTCGGAAACGGTCCGGACCTTGTCGATGCGGTTGTGTCGAGCGCCGCGGCTGGCGGTTCCATCGAGTTCCGCGCCGGATCGGTTAACGGCGACTTGATTGCATCGCTCGAAATCGGCGCGACAGGCGACCTTGCCACATTGGCTACCTTGACGACTGAGGCTGCAAAGACCTTAGGCCTGCAGGATTTGTATCTTGTATTCAAAACTCCAGTTAGTGGCCAGTATCAGCTCGACTCGATTCGTTTCCGCATGGATTTGGTGATCGATACGGATAGTGACGGCATTCCAGACGAAGTTGACGAAGACGACGATGGCGATGGTGTGAACGACGAGGAAGACGCGTTCCCGATGAACCCGGACGAGTCGGTTGACACGGACGGTGACGGGATTGGAAACAACGCCGATGCCGATGACGACAACGATGGCGTTGCTGATTCAGAAGACGCGTTCCCGCTCGACCCCACGAAGGCATCTATCACGGAAGACGTCGTTTTCGCTCATACTTTCGATGGCGTGGAGAATGAAGTCGGTCCCGCGTTGCAAGTTTTCGCGAACATCCCGAGCAGAACGAATTCCGACATCGGTGCTGGCCAGATCTCTGGCTCCAACAATGGGGCTGCTGGTTTCAACACGGATAGCGGATTGGATCTCAGCTCTTATCCTGAGTTCACTATAAAGTTTGTAGTTGAAAACGACTACAGCAGTATCGCAAGCAGCGCGACCAATGGAGCATTCTTCGGGATCGCGAACTCTCCGACTGCCAACGCGACCGATGGAAGCGCGCTTTTCAACAATGCGGGATCTGAGTCGGGCACTGCTATTGGCCTTCAGGTAGGACCTGGACGTGGCGCTGCTGGTGCTGACTTTGCCTTTGACGAAGTTGCGGGCAACGGAAGCTTCACTGAAATTGGCTCTCCAAACGACGACGCGGTAGCTGGGTACACGGTTTCTGTTAAATACGGCGAAGACCCAGATACCGGAAATACGGTGGTAACGATTACGTCCACTGGCTTGTCGGAAAACTTCAATTACGTTACGGTCGCGCCTACCAGCTACGCGGTTCTCGCTAGCGCAGTGACGCCGAACGTTTCAGCTCAAAACGGAGCTCTCGATCTTGCTAGCATTGCGATCACGTATCCCATCGATACGGATGGCGATGGGGTTCCAGACGCGGTGGATACGGATGACGACAACGATGGCGTGCCAGACGAGGAGGACGCGTTTCCGCTCGATGCGTATGAGTCTGTGGATACAGACGGAGACGGCATCGGCAACAACGCGGACACTGACGACGACAACGACGGCGTCGCTGACGACGAAGATGTATTCCCCTTGGATCCGAGCAAGTCGGCTCACATCGAGATCCCGTTCTCGCATAGCTTCGACGAGATCGAAAACGAAGTCGGTCCAGCCCTGCAGGTTTTCGACAATGGGGCAGGCTCAACCAGCGTCGATATCGTGACTGGATTGCTCTCCGGAGCCGGCAACGGCGCTCCAGGCTTCAATACCGTGAGTGGTATCGACCTCAGCGCTCATTCGGAATTCACCGTCGAGTTTGTGGTGGAGAACAACTACAGCTCGATTGTGGGCAGTGGAACCAACGGGGTTTTCTTCGGCATCACGAATTCGCCTACCTCCAACGCCACCAACGGAAGCGCGCTCTTCAACAACGCGGGATCGGCTGAAGGAACAGCTATCGGTCTGCAGGTCGGACCAGGCCGTGGCTCCGCCGGGGCGGATTTCGCGTTCGATGAAGTCCCAGGTAACGGAAGCTTCACCGCAATCGGCGCTCCAAGCGACGACGATACCGATGGTTACACAATCTCGGTGACCTACGCGTACGATGCAGCTACGGGGCATACCGCAGTTCAGATCGTATCCAAGGGATTGGATGTTGACCTCGATTATAGCACGATCGCTCCGACGGATTACTTGGAGCTCGCTAGCTCGGTTACACCGAATGTTTCCGCTCAGAACGGAACTCTGAATCTGGCAAGCATGCGAATCACCTATCCGTCTCCCGATGCGGATGGCGATGGCGTTCCTGACAAACTGGATACGGACGACGACAACGATGGGGTGTCCGATGAAGAGGATGCCTTCCCGCTGGATGGATCGGAGTCGTCCGACTACGATGGCGATGGCATCGGCGACAATGCCGATCTCGACGACGACAATGACGGAGTCGCGGATACGGAAGACGCGTTTCCTTACGATGCGGCGGAAGCTGTGGATACGGATGGAGACGGCATCGGAAACAATGCTGACCCCGATGACGACAACGACGGCGTTAGCGATGCGGAGGACTTGTTTCCGCTGGATTCTACCGAATCAACGGATCACGACGGCGACGGTATTGGCGACAACGCGGATCTTGACGATGACAACGACGGCGTTGCGGATACGGAGGATGCCTTCCCGTACGATCCTGCAGAGTCTGTCGATACGGACGGTGATGGCATTGGAAACAATGCCGATCTCGACGACGACAACGATGGGGTACCTGATTCCGAGGACGCTCTCCCGCTAGATCCGACGGAGACTGAGGACCTCGACGGAGATGGTATTGGCGACAATGCTGATCTCGACGACGATGGTGATGGCATCGATGACGAGTGGGACAATTGCCCCACTGTAGCGAATGTGAGCCAGCTTGACCTAAATGGCGACGGTTACGGCGACCTGTGCGTGGCGGCGGACGTCAACATCGATTCTAGCGTGGTAATCCTCTACGCGCCGTTGATTGGATCTGGAGTTTCGATCCACAAGGACGTTGTGATCGGCGACCATGTGAACATCGGTTCCCGCGTGGAAATCCATAAGGAAGTGATTATCGGTAACGACTTCTCGGTGGGTGATGACTCCAAAATCAAAAAGGCTGTCTCGATTGGCAACGAGGTCTTTG
Organism: Pelagicoccus sp. SDUM812005; assembly: GCF_031127875.1. Classification (GTDB taxonomy): domain Bacteria; phylum Verrucomicrobiota; class Verrucomicrobiia; order Opitutales; family Opitutaceae; genus Pelagicoccus. The sequence continues at coordinate 63,359 of NZ_JARXIA010000026.1, forward strand.
TCGGGGCCGGAGTGGACATCGACAAGGACACGGTGATCGAAGACGAGGTCGTCATCGGCGACAACGTGACGATCAAGAAGAACGTATTCATCGGTGCCGGTTCCTACATCGGTCGGGGAGTAGTGATCGAGAAGGATACGATCATTCCTGCTGGATCCTACTATCCGGACCTAGACTAGGCGTAGTTAAAATTTAATCACACAGAGGCGGCCGATATCGGGCCGTCTCTTTTTTTTGCCCAATGTCGGGTGTTTTGGGTATGCAGAATGGGGGGAGGGCAGGCACCCCTAAAAATGGCGGTAGTTAAGCGGTGGGAGTTCTATATGCTAGGTTATCGGTTCGAGCTTCGTTAGATCGAGTCGTGTCGTTGTTAATAAAACTTTCACCTACCCCCCCGTTTATACCCCATACCCCTATCCAATACGCGTCCGATTTCGGATTGTCGTTCGGCTTGTCTTCTTATCGCTAGGCTCGAGCGTGCTCTTAGCTCAGCGCTATTGAGTCGGAGCTCAGTGAGAGCGGTCGAATTCGTCAACTGAAGGATGATGCTGGGACCCTTTGTATCCACTCGAACCCGACGGATTTCCGGTCGTCGAATACGTTCGGTACGTGTTGGCTACGCCGGATTCTGCCTGCGTTTTTTAGGGATGTGACGCGTGGGGGCTCAACTTTTGCCTAATAGCGTTCAACCCCGAAAAAGCAGAAACGTATGAAGAAACGAATGATAGTAAAAAACATGACTATGCTGGCATGCGCCGCTAGTCTTGCCGCGACAAGCGCTTGGGGCGCGGATCGCGCCGATTGGCTCAGGGGAACCTGGGGGATTAACTGGAAGCCAGTAAATTTGTACAACGGTGGCCATGAAGGCCTGTCGATCGAACCGTTTCTCAACCAAATAAGCCACTTGAAGACGATTGACTATATTCAGGTCCATCTCGGCGAGTCCTCGATCAAGTCGCCCGTGCACATGGGGCCGCACCCGTTGCTGGAAAGCTTTTGGGAAGGCGACACCGATGCTAATGGCGATCCGATCAACCTCGTAGTCCCTCGCACTTCGTTTGGAGAGGATCCTTTCCTGGAAATCGTTAAGGCTACTCGGGCAGCGGGCATGAGGGTGATGGTGTATGTCAACAGCTCGAATATGCTAAACCGCGTCGGTTCATCCAATCCGGACTATATTCCGAACATAACCGAACGCTGGAAAGCGTGGTGCGATACCGATCCTGAAGCCCAGGCCTTTATCGCCAGTCAGCCGTACCATACAGGCGTGTGGGATGCCGGGACAGGGACCTATGTGTACGCGGAGGCCCAGTATCCGAACCGTAAATACATGTTTTGCTATGCGGAATTCGTTCTCAAAGTCTTTGCGATCCGGTATGGAGCCTTGATCGATGGCTGGTGTTTCGATTCCGGAAGCTATATGGTGTTGAACGGCGACAACGCTACCAATGGCGTCTACGAGGATCAAATGATCTACAATGCCTTCGCAGCTGCGTGCCATGCCGGCAATCCGAATGCCGCCTGCTCGTTCCAGAATAGTCCGGAGAGGGATACGGAGGAATTGAATCCGTTCTCCGAGGCGACCCATGCGGACGATTTCATGTTTGGACACCCTTACAATGGAGGAAGGGACGGCGGAAGCCACACGATTGGGAACCCGCCGCTCTATGACCGGAACTATGCCCATATCGAAAAGATTAAGGAAACGAACGGGAACGTTCACTCCGGCATCGATCCGCAGACCTGGACTTGGGACGACGAAGTGGTCGGCCACTACGATCCGCCCATGAGCACCACCTCTTGGAACGGCGGCAATACCCCGGCCCTTACCGATGCGGAATTCAATCTCTGGAATCTGGAAGCCGTCCAATATGGCGGAGCGATTTCCTGGGGGCTCCCTTTGGTAGCTAAATCCGGCACCAACGAGCAACTGATCGCGAAGGATTGGGCCTTGGCTCAGTTAAACGGGATGGATGCGCATTTGATGGAATTGGAATCTCCGGGCGCTCCGAATTGGTCGAGAGCGCTTACGCCCATGCCGGATGCTGCTTCCGGCCAAGCGTTTTCCCGCACCCTTGTCGAGAATGTCGATTTCTATGATCCGGAAGGCGATAGCGTCACCCTCTCTCTCGTGGGCGCTCCGTCGTGGTTGAGCATCAGCCAAACCAGCAGTGGTGTATGGGATCTTTCCGGCACTCCCAACGAAACCTTTTCCACCACCTACCAGTTCCGGCTTCGGGCCAGCGACGCATCGGGCAGCGGAGACCGCTGGGTAGAGTTGTCCGTGGCTGGCTCCGGAAGCGGGGAGCAAGTCCTTGGAAATTCAATCATCCAAGCGACTCCAAATACCAACTACGGAACGAATGCGGTAGCGACTTTGCTGTCGCCCGTACAGACAGCCCCCGACGGATTGGGAACCTATCAGATCGCTGTCGATGTAACGCCGATGTCTGGCGGAAGCATTCAGAGCGGCGTTTCCGGAGGAAGCACGACCAGCACGAGCTGGGGCATCGGAGCCGATTTTCTCTTCAAGGGAAGCGACGGTGAATCGGTAACTTCGATCGGCAATGCCCGAGCGATCAATACCACCGGAAGCCTTACTCCGGGGCATTTCTCGAACTTCGCCTTCGAACTCGCCGAGATCAACAACGGGCAAAGTGTAGGGGATCGCGTCCTCGTGACCCTCGACGGGGTGCCAGCTTCCGCAGGAGGCGTGCGGCTTTCGACGAATCCGGATACCCTCGATCTCGGGTCCGCATCGACTGTCGCATTCGCAAACGGATCGTCCGCTACCAACGATAAGTGGTCGATCGATGGTATCGAAGTTTCGTATCTTATTGCCACGGGCCAAAATCCCGACCTTGTGGCTTATTGGGCCTTGGACGACGGGGCGGGAGCCGTTGCGTCCGACTTGTCTGGCAACGGCCATGACGCGGCAGTGGTCAACGCCGCTTGGGTCGGAGGAATCGATGGGCAAGCCCTTGATTTCAACGGCAGCGACTCGAGCGTGACCCTGCCGACTGCTGCCTTCTCCGGCATTGGCGACCAGCTCACCATTGCCATGTGGGTAAATGGCGATACGGCGAACCCAGCCAAGAACTCGGTTTTCTACGCCGAGGATTCCGCTGGCGGTCGCTTGCTGAATGTACATTTGCCCTGGAGCAACGGGCAGGTCTATTGGGATGTCGGCGATGGATCGGGATACGATCGTATCCAGAAGCTTGCTACGCCTGCTGAATACGAGGGGGCCTGGCACCATTGGGTCTTCACCAAGGACGCCACTTCGGGCGTAATGAACATCTACCTGGATGGAACGCTGTGGCAGAGCGGTACGGGAAAGAACAAATCCGTCGGTACCGTTGCTGCGGCCACTCTCGGTAGCAACATCACGACCGACAGCTACAACGGCTCGATCGACGAAGTGCAGTTGTACGACGTAGCCCTGACGGCTGCCGAGGTCGAAGCCCTTTATCTCGCTTACGCGGAGTAGGGGGGCACTTATCGGTTTCACCTTCACAAGGGGAAGCGGGGATACCTGCTTCCCCTTTTCTCGAGGAGAAACACCCTTTTGGGGGGAGACGTTCTCGAGTGTAGGGTTGGCGCGAGTTGCCACGCCGCCATGCAGGATATTAGCGCAGAAATCTGCGGCACGTCGCAAGCAGCCTTCGCTCTTTGAGCTTCGTCTCGCCACGGCAAAGGCCCTACAGGGAAACGGCAATCCCACTGCTTTTGGTAATGAACCTTTTTTTGGTCGGGCGCGGGGTCTCGGCACCGCCTAAAATGATAGCGCGAGGATCCTTTTGCATCTGGTAAAGTCTTGGGTCTTTGGCTTGCCTCAACCGTGGCGCCTGTATCCTTTCCCCTTCAACCCCCCTGACCGATTCGAATGCTGAAACGTAGACCCTTCATCGCTCCGCTGACCGCGGTCGCGTCCGCCCTGCTGGCCCTTTGCTGCGTGGCCTCCGCCGCCTCGCTCGCCAAGAGCCGCCCGAACATCATCTTCGTCCTCACCGACGACCAAGGCATGGGGGACTTGTCCTGCATGGGGAATCCCTTCGTGCAGACGCCGCACATCGACCGCTTCTACGAGCAGTCCACGCGTTTTACCGATTTTCAGGTAAGCCCGACCTGCGCTCCGACGCGGGCGGCCATGATGAGCGGGCGCCGGCCTTTCGAGGTTGGGGTGACCCATACCATCCTGCAACGCGAGCGCATGGCCTTGGATGTGGTGACCTTTCCGCAAGCCCTGCAGCGCGCGGGCTATAGAACCGGCCTGTTCGGGAAGTGGCACCTCGGCGACGAGGAAGCCTACTTGCCCCAAAACCGTGGCTTCGACGAAGTGCTCATGCACGGAGCGGGCGGCATTGGACAGGGCCCCTTGGGCGACTTCTTTGCGAATTCGGAAAATCCGTACTTCGACAACGTCCTGCTGCACAACGATACGATCGTGAAGACCAAGGGCTTTTGCACGGATGTGTTTTTCGATGCGGCTCTGGCGTGGATCAGGAAGCAGCACGAGGCCCAGGCCCCTTACTTCGCCTACGTGTCCCTCAATGCTCCCCATGGCCCGATGTATGCGCCGGACGAATACAAGAAGCGCTTCCTGGAGCAAGGGCTCGATGAGAGCTCCGCGGCTCGCTACGGAATGATCGAGAACATCGACGACAATTTTGGCGCCATGATGGAAAGGCTGCGGGAGTGGGGCGCTTTGGAAAATACTTTGATCATCTTCATGACGGACAACGGGATGAGCATGGCGCCGATCAAGAAGGACGGGGAGACGATCCACCCGCACAATGCAGGCTTGAAGGGGCGAAAGAATTCTCCGTGGGAAGGCGGTACCCATGTACCATCCTTCTGGTATTGGGAGGGCAAACTCGGCGCTGGGGTTGATATCGATACTTTGGCGGCTCACCTCGACCTCTACCGCACCTTTTGCGAGCTAGCAGGGGCGGATATCCCTTCGAGCCCCTTGCCTCCAGGCGGACGTTCCTTGGTTCCGCTGTTGCAGGATCCGGGCGCGGACTGGGCGGATCGTCATTTGTTCGTGCACAAGGGGCGTTGGGACGACGGTCGGAAGAACCGGATGAGCCGCGAGGAGAACAAGTACAACGGCGCGGCCGTGCGCACGGAGCGTTGGCGGCTGGTGTTCAACCTGAGCAAGGGAAAGCGGGAGACCCAGCTTTCCGATGTATCCAAGGATCCAGGAGAGACGCGCGACGTGGCGGGACAATTTCCGGAAGTGGTGCAGGAGCTAAGCGCCGCCTACGACAAGTGGTGGGATTCGCTCGACCCGTTCTTGGTGAACGAGGGCTTGCCAACCGTCCCTCCCGAGGAGCAACCTTTTAACGTTCGCTACGAAAAGCAGTTGAAGGAATCCGGTATTCCGGAGTGGAATCCATAGGCGAGGCGCAGGGGCCGAAAATTTGAATTATAAGTCAGTTCTATAAGATGAAAAACTACGGGAAATATTGTTTAGCGTTGGTGGCAGTTTTGAGCTTGGGTGCTTGGCCTAAGGCAGAGGCTGCTGGGACCAAAGAGCGGCCGAATATCATTTACCTCATGTCGGACGACCAGAGCAGCTACACGCTTGGCTGTTACGGGAATCCGGATGTGCAGACGCCCCATATCGACCGCTTGGCGGAAGAGGGGATCGCCTTCGACAACCACTACGTTACCACGGCGATCTGCATGGCCTCGCGGGCGACGGCGATGACGGGGATGTATGAATACAAGCACGGGACCAACTTTAGCCACGGCGAGATGCTGACTAGCATTTGGGCCAAGTCCTATCCGATGCTTCTGCGCGAGGCGGGCTACCGCACGGCCTTTGCAGGCAAGTTCGGTTTCGACCTGCGAGAGGCTCCTCATTCCCCGAAGCTGGAGCTTCCGGCAAGCGACTTCGATCGCTGGGGCGGCGGACCGGGCCAGACTACCTATGTGACGGCGAAGAACAAGTCGATGGCGGCCTACGCGAAAGAATATCCGCACTCGACCCTCTCCTATGGCGCCTTTGGACGCGACTTCATCCACGAGTCGGCCAAGAGCGGTCAGCCTTTCAGCCTCTCGATCAGCTTCAAGGCGCCCCACAAGCCAGCCACGCCCGATCCCCAGTTCGACCATGTCTACGCAGGTAAGACTTTCACCAAGCCTGCCAACTACGGACGCGAGCACGGGGAGCATTTTTCCAAGCAGAGCAAGCAGGACCGCCAATACGAGCGTTTCCACTCCTGGAACTATTCCGACAAGTACGACGAGGTGATGGCGATCTACCACCAGCAGATCTACGCCATCGACGTAGCGGTAGGGATGATCCGCGAAGCCTTGGAAGAGGCGGGCGTAGCTGACAACACGGTGATCATCTACACCTCCGACAATGGCTTCTTCTGCGGTTCGCATGGATACGGCTCCAAGGTCTTGCCCTACGAGGAGTCCACTCGCGTTCCCTTGATCATCTACGATCCGCGCCATCCGAACTCCGGCAAAGGCCTCCGTTCCGAGGCCCTGACGGCCAATATCGACTTTGCTCCGACGATGCTGAGCCTGGCAGGATTGCCCGTTCCTTCGAACATGGATGGCAAGAACCTGATGGAGCTCTATGACGATCCGGAGGCGGAATTGCACGAGTCGATCGCCTTGATCAACGTTTGGGGGCAGGCGCCTACCCATGCCCTCGCCGTGGTGACGAAGGACATGAAGTACGTGCACTGGGCCTACGCGGACGAAGGCTTCGAAGTGACCGAGGAACTCTACCATCTCGACAAGGACCCGCTCGAACTTACCGACCTGTCTGGAAATCCTGAATACAAGTCCGCCCTTCAGAATATGCGGAAACGCTACGACCAGCAGCTTTCCGGATGGAAGAAGGAAGCGGTCGACTACAATAACTATCAACCCTACGGAACCATCTTCGATCGCGAAGTGCCGTGGTCCAAGAAGGTTAGCTTGTACGATGCCAAGGGAATCGAGCGTGCCCGTAAGGCGACGGAGGAAGCCAGCAAGTACGATGGTGTTCTCCGGGAAGAGAAGGACTAGGTGTAGCGTATCCGTTTTTCTCTGACGGGCGACTTGCGAACAGACTGATTGATTAATGAAAACGATGCTGCCAAGGCTAGCCCTGCTTGCTCTCACCCTGTCCAGCTCCCTATCGGGCGTGCAACTTTCGGTTTCGCCGGAGGGCGAGATCGCCACCTTGCCAGCGGCGCGTGATGCGGTGCGAGCGCTGCGGTCGGCGGGCGAAAAGGGGGATATCGACGTCCTGGTCCACGAGGGCAGCTACCGTTTGGAGGAAACGCTGGTCTTCGGGCTGGAGGATGCGGCGCCGGCGGGCGCTGTGACCCGTTATCGAGCTGCCCCGGGAGCTCGGCCTCTGGTCAGCGGGGGGCGGGTGATTGAGAACTGGGTACAGTCTCCGCTGCAGGGCGGCAAGGTTTGGATGGCGAAGGTGCCTTGGGCGAAAGGCGAGGCTTTCTTCCATTGCCTCTTCGACGGCAACGAACTGTTGCCGCGCGCCCAATCGGAGCCCTTTGCCGTAAGTGTCGAGGCCAACCGCAGGAAGTATGCCGGCGATCTTGAGGACCGCATCTCGTTCTCGTACGAGGGAGAGGTCCTCAAGCCTTGGGAGAATCTGGAGGATCTGGAGCTCTACGGCCAACCGACCCGGAAGTGGCTGGTCAATTTCCTCGGGATCGCCTCGGTGGATCCTAAGGCGAAAACGGCGAAACTGAGCGTACCGGCAACCTATAACCTGTTTGGGGATTGGGTCGTAGAGAACTGTGTCGACCATCTGGATACGCCTGGAGAATGGGCTCTCGATTCGCGCCAAGGAGTTCTCTATTACTGGCCGAAATCCGGAAAGCCGGGAAATCAGGTCGTGGCGCCTGCGCTGAACGAGCTGGTACGCGTGGAAGGTGTAAACGATCCCTCGGCCAGCGGCGATAAGGACCAAGCGGTGAGAGGAATCGTGTTCGAGGGGCTTCGTTTCGCCCATGCCGACCGTCAGGAGTGGTTGGCGGAAGACCAAGGCATCCAGCACGACTGGAATATGTGGGACAAGGCCAACGGGCTGCTGCGCTTTCGTGGGGCGGAGGATTGCGTGGTGCGCGATTGCGTCTTTTCCGATAGCGGCAGCGACGGCGTGCGGCTCGATCTGTATTGCCAGAACATTACGATCGAAGGTTCCACTTTTCGCGATCTAGGCGGGACCGGCGTATTGCTCAGCGGATACGGACCCGGGAGAAAGGACGTCAACAAGAACAACGTCGTTTTCGACAACGAAATCACGAGGGTCGGGCGCTTGTTTTTGCACTCTCCTGGCATTTTCGTTTGGCAAAGCGGGCACAACCGCATTTCGCGTAACCACATCTACGATCAGGCCTATACCGGACTGGTCGTGTCCGGGGTGCGCCGCCGTTTCTTCGCTCCGCTTTTCGAGGAGATGGGGGTGGAGAATCCGTATACGCAGTGGATGTTTCCGGAGGGGACCAGGGAGCATTTGCCCACGATTCGCTGGGACGAGGTTCGCTTGAGCTCGGTGGAAGACTGGTCGGCCTACGAGTCGTACATGCATGCCCGCGGAAACATCATCGAGTTCAACGAAATCCACGACTGCCTTAAGCTGCTGCACGACGGGAACTGCATTTACCTATCGGCCAATGGGGACGGAAATATCGTTCGCTACAACGTGACCTACAATCATCCTCAGGGGGCGATGATCCGCACCGACGACGACAGTCATGGGGCGACGGTTAGCCACAACCTATTGTTCGGCACGCTTGGCGATTCCGGTATCGCGATCAAGGGACTGAATACAGCCCAGCATAATATTTATATCAATTGCCAAAAGCTGACCGGAGGCGCTGGAAACACGGTAGATCCCGACGCCGATCTCAGCCGTAATGTTTTTTATTATACGTCTTCAGCGAGTCCGCAGACCTTTCACCGTAGGCTTAGCAAGGTAAAGGGTGGCCTGGACTACAATCTCTACTACCACGAGCAGGGCGGAGCGGAAGCGATCCTGCAAGCGCAGCGCGGGCAGAGCCAGACGGGCTTGGCGGATCGCCACAGCGTCGCGGCCGACCCGCTTTTCGTGGATCTGGCGCAGGGCGACTTTTCCTTCCGTGACGGCTCGCCAGCTATCGGCTTGGGAATCGAACCGCTGACTCGCGATACCTTGCGGAAGGTGGGAACCAAGCGGGATCCTTTCCTCGAGCGATTTGCGGAGGGCATGCCGCTGCAGGTGTACCGTGAAGGCGCTGGCAATGAGGACGCGGACTAGGCGTCGCGTATCCGTTTCCTGGAGTCGATCGTTTTGAGAAATTTCTAGATCGTGGTCTTTTTTCGAAAGACGCTGGGGCTGCTGCCGGTGTGCTTCTTGAAGAAGCGCGAGAAGTAGTACTCGTCGTTGAAGTTCAGCTTGAGGGCGATTTCTCCGATTCTCATATCGGTGTAGAGGAGCATCTCAGAGGCGTGGTCGACGAGGCGGCGCTGGAGGAAGGTTTTGAGCGGGATCCCGAAATCCTTGCGGAAGGACTTGGAGAGGGCGTCGCGGCTGAGGCCTGCCGCCTGGGCGAGCTCGCCGATGGTGAGGCCTGCGTTGGGTGACGCTTCGATTTGCTCGAAGAGGGATCGGTAGCGTTCGTCGAGGACGATTTGATGGGGCAGGGCACTCTTGTCCTCATCCATGAACGCGCAGCAATGCTGAAGGAGCAGGGCCTGCAGCATGACGGCATCCCGGGGAGATTCTGTGTTTTCCATGATGTGGCGGATGGGAGCGATCTCGGCTGCCGACGCTTTTGTCATGCGGCAGTCCTTGATGCCGTCCAGCAGGTCGAAGCCGCCGAAGGCCTCCAATGTGAAGTGGAAGGCCACGACGCCGGTCCCTTTTTCGAAGCGAAAGGACAGCTCGGCATTCTTGGGCATGAAATAGATATGGTTGGTCTTCAGCTCCAGCTCCTTGACGATGCGTCCGTGGTCGTGGTGCCGGATGTATCCGCCCCGGCTGCGGAAAAGGAAAAACAGCCGGTTCATGGGTAGAGTGTTGCTGCCCGCCCATTCGAAATCGTGCAGGCAGAGGGCGTGGTTCACCTTGGTGCGGAGCCGGTTGCTGGTTTGGATAAAGGTCGTGTTATGCATGGCGGTTTCTTAAAAGTGCAAAAAATTTGATTCTATATCCATTCTTAAAGCGGGGCTTTTAGCGTATTCTAGCAAAAATGGATACTCAGGAAAATTGCTGCTCTAACCCCGGGCGTAGCGACATCGCAGAATCTGCGGTCGGCCGTCGCGACTTTATCAAGGCTGCTAGCCTAACGGCGGCCCTTTTTGCTGCGGGACCTATTCGATTGATGGCAGGTCCCTTCACCAAGGAGGACTTCGAGAAGATCATCCCCTCGGACAAGAAGCTGACCAAGGAGTGGATCCAGAGCCTGTACGCCCGTGGTGAGGCGATGAACGCGACAGGCGACGACTTGGAGTTCATCGGCATGCCTATCTGTGGAATTGCCACCGGCCAAGTCTACTTGGGAGGCGACGGCCGGCTTTGGTACTGGAATTTGGACGGCCAGCCGGACGACGTTTGGAAGGAAATGGGCGCGGGGCACAAGTACATGAAGCCCATCAAGCCTTACAGCCCTATGGACCAGGGCTTCGCGCTGCAGGTCGGGTCCGGCAAGGAGCGGACGGTCCGCAGCCTGGATTCCGATGGATTTCGCGACATCGTTTTCACCAACGAGTATCCGATGGGAAACGTTTCCTACGCCGACGAAGATTGTCCGGTCAAGGTCCAGCTCGAAGCGTACACGCCTTTCGTTCCCCTGAATCGCGACGACTCGAGCCATCCCGTGACCGTGATGCGCTACACGATCGAGAATACCTCGAAGGAAACGCAAGAGGCCACGATCGCTGGGTGGATCGAGAATTTTTCCAACTACCGTACCGGCAAGGATAACAGCAACGGCGTCCGCTTGAGCCAGTATCGCGAGCTTGACGGCTTGTCGGTCGTGGAGTGTTGGACCGAGCCGCGCCACGATGATAGCTCCGGCGACACGGTGCCTTTCGATCATGCCACCGATTTCGGAGCGATCGCTTTGGGACTGCTGGGGGACGCGAAACCGGACTTTGTGGATACGACGCGTTCCCACGCGGGAGCGACGGATTTGTTCGAAGCCCCGAAGCCCAACAGGAAAGCGATGACGGTTCAGGAACGCCCTTTCAGCGAGAGAGCATTCGCATCGGTCGGGAAGACGGTACGCTTGAAGCCGGGCGAGCGGAAGACCATCGCCTTCACGCTATCGTGGCGTTTCCCCAATGCCCGTTACGTCGAGGGCTTCGGCAAGACGGTCTGGAGCCGCGACGTGAATTACTACTCGACGCAGTGGCCGACCGCTAGCGATTCTGCCGGTGCCGTGGCTGTAAGGGAAAAGGAACTACGGGAAGAGACGCGGAGCTGGGTCGATACCTGGTACGACTCGACTTTGCCGTATTGGCTTTTGGAGCGGGCTTTGATTCCCGTCAACTGCATGCAGACGCAGGTGGCGGCTCGTTTGGCCCTGCAGAACAATCGCTACGGACTGGACGAAGGCGTGACCTGCTGCGAGGGCAATTGCACGCACGTGTGGCACTACGCCCAGGGCTTGGCCCGCCTCTTCCCCGTGATCGAACGCGAATGCCGCGATCAGGTGGACTTCGGCCTATGCCTGAAGGAGGATAGCGGAGCGATGAATTTCCGCGCTTCCAAGAGCGCTTTCAAGGAAGCGCCTGACGGGCAGTGCGGCTCGATCCTCCGCGTTCTGCGCGAGAGTCAGATGACTACCGATCTCGAGTTTCTAAAAAGCCTCTGGTCGCGCACCAAGCTCTCGATGGACTATGTGATAAAAACGTGGGACCAGGACGAGGACGGCATGATGGCGGGTGCCCAGCACAATACGCTCGATGGCAATTGGTTTGGGCAAGTGCATTGGCTGATCAACATGTACCATGCCGCCCTCAAGGCCTCCGCCCAGATGGCGCGCCAAATGGACGAGCCGAAGGTGGCCGAGCGCTACGAGTCGATTGTCGCCAAGGGAGCCGCCGGCATGATCGACCAGTTGTGGAATGAGGAATTTGGATACTTCGTTCATATTCCCGAGCTTGAACCCAAGAAGACGCGCGGCTCGACTACGGGCTGTCACATCGATCAGGTGCTGGGCGAGTTCTGGCTGAAAAACCTCGGACTGGATCCGGTCATGCCGCGAGATAAGGTGCGTAGGACGCTCAAGTCTCTTTGGACCTATAACTTCTCGCCGGATGTGGGCGAATTCCGAAAACTGCGCCCCAAGGGACGTTGGTACGCAGCCGAAGGCGACGCGGGCCTTGTCATGTGCACGTGGCCCTTTGGCAGGGAGAATGCGGGCAAGACGAATTTTCACCGCTACTACAACGAGTGCATGTCCGGCTTCGAGTGGCAGGTCGCCGCTCTCATGATCTGGGAAGACATGCTGGAAGAGGGGCTTGCAATCGGAAAAGCCATCAACGACCGCTATCAACCGGGCAAACGCAATCCGTACAACGAAGTCGAATGTAGCGATCACTACGCTCGAGCCATGGCGAGCTACAGCGCGTTTATGGCGCTTTGCGGCTACCGCTACGACGGCCCGGCAGGCAAGCTCGGCTTCGGCCCGCGCATGCAGCAGGAGGACTTCCGAGCCGCCTTTACTACGGCGGAAGGCTGGGGGCAGTTCACCCAGCAGGTGCAGTCCAGCAAGCTGGTGGCCGGCGTCGAGCTGCGCTACGGGCAACTGGAGCTGAAGGAGTTCGCCCTCGACAAGGTGGATGGCGTTTCGGCGAGCGGCGTTCGAGCGAGCTTGGACGGTCAACCGGTTCCAGCCGCGTTCCGCGCGGAATCAGACCGGTATGTTTGCGAATTCGCTTCCGGGCTGAAGTTCAGCAAAGGTTCCCGTTTGGAGGTGTCGTTCGGCTAGGGGAAACGTAGGAGTATCCTATGTTTGGTTACGACAGCGAGTAGGGCATCGAGCGAGAGCATGGAACGATTCACAACCAGCGCCGATTGGCCGGTCTTGAAAACCTACGATCGCGATCACTTGGGCAAGATTGCCATGCCGCTGGGCGGCATTGGTACCGGTACGATTTCGCTGGGCGGCAAGGGGGATCTGCGGGACTGGGAGCTTTGCAATGCTCCGGACAAGGGCTTTGTGCCGGAGTCGGATGAGGACGAAACCAAGAGCGTATCGCCGTTCTTATGTATTCGATGCATAGATACGAGCGGACGCATCTCCGCCCGCATGTTGGAAGGTCCGATCGAGCTGACTGACTACGAGGGACATTTCGGGGCGGGTGTTCCGAACCATGGTTTTCCACGGTTCCGGGAGGCCGAGTTCCTGGTGGCTTATCCATTTGGGCAGGTAGCCTTGAGCGATCCGGATATGCCGCTGCGGGCGCGTCTCAAGGCGTTCAATCCCATGGTGCCGGGCGACCCGGAGGCGAGCGGTCTGCCGGTGGCTGTGTTGTCCTACGAGATCGAGAACCTTTCCGGCGAGGAGTTGAACGTGTCGGTGTGCGGCAGCATTCCGAACTATATTGGAGATGAAAACGGGTGTTCGCCCGCTCCGCACCAGAAGGGCGGCTTTTCCGGAGTGCGGGGAAACCGGAACGAGCTGCGGGACAGCGGCGGCTTGACGGGCGTTTTTATGCATGCCCCGGAGCTGCCGGAGGATTGTCGGCATAAGGGCGATATTTCGCTTTCAACCGTGAGCGAAGGCCGCATCACTCGTCGCACGGCCTGGAAGGATGCGGGGTGGGGCGGAACGAAGCTCGATTTTTGGAAGGACTTCACGGAAGACGGCCGGCTCGAGGAGCGGGAGTCCGCCAGCGACAGTCCCTTAGCCTCGTTGTGCGTGCAGCAGACGTTGCCGGCGGGACAGAAGACGGAGATTACTTTTTTGATCACCTGGCGTTTTCCGAACCGGAAGGCTTGGAGCCCGTATTATCATTGTACGGCTTACGAAACCTGCGGAGATCGTCCCACGGTAGGAAACTACTACGCGACCCTGTATTCGGATTCCTTTGACGCGGCGATGAAGATCGCTCCCCGCTTGAAGGCTTTGGAACAGCAGTCGCTTTCCTTCGTCAACGCATTCATCGGTTCCGACTTGCCGGAGGTGGTCAAGGAATCGGCTCTGTTTAATTTAAGCACCTTGCGGACGGAGACCTGTTTTCGAACGGCGGACGGACACTTCTACGCCTGGGAAGGGTCCTGCGACTGTCGGGCCTGCTGCGAGGGCTCCTGTACCCATGTTTGGAATTACGAACACGCTACTGCACTGCTTTTCGGCAGCATTGCTCGCGACATGCGGGAGATCGAGTTCCTGCATGCCACGGGCGAAAATGGGTGCATGAGCTTTCGCGTCGGACTGCCTTTGGAAACGGAGGCCCGATCCTTCAAGATCGCGGCGGCCGATGGGCAAATGGGTTGCATCATGAAAGCGTATCGCGATTGGCAGCTGTCCGGCGACGATGCGTTTCTGGAACGGCTCTGGCCGCGGGTACGCAAGGCGCTGGAGTTTTGCTGGATCGAGGGAGGCTGGGATGCGGACCGCGACGGGGTGATGGAAGGCTGCCAGCACAATACCATGGACGTGGAGTACTACGGTCCCAACGCCCAGATGGGCTTCTGGTACCTGGGCGCCTTGCGTTGCGCCGCTTTGATGGCAGATCATTTGGAGGAAACTTCTTTCGCGGCGGAGTGCCGCAGCCTGGCCGAGCAAGGGGCTCAGCGACTGGAGGAGCGGTGCTTCAACGGTGAATTCTTCGAGCAGATTATTGAGCCGTTGGAGGAAGGCGCGGTGGTAGCCGATGGCTTGACGCATAGCATGGGGGCGGAAGATCGAAGCAATCCGGATCTGCAGCTGGGCGCTGCCTGCTTAGTGGATCAACTCGTAGGGCAATGTACAGCCCACGTGTTGGGGATCGGAAGCTTGTCGGATCCGGCCAAGCAACGAAAGGCCTTGGAGTCGATTTATGGATACAACTTCAAGCGCCGGTTCCATGATCACTTCAATCATTTCCGCTCCTTCGTGCTAGGAGACGAGTCCGGAACCTTGATGGCGACGTATCCAAAAGGCGGAGCGCCGGAGAATCCCTTTCCCTATGCCAACGAGGTGATGACCGGTTTCGAGTATACGGCCGCGGTTCACATGCTTTACGAAGGTATGACCGAGCAAGGCTTGGAATTGATCGCGGCGATTCGCGAGCGCTACGACGGTCGCAAGCGTTCACCCTTCGACGAAGCGGAGTGCGGACATCACTACGGTCGGGCGCTGGCGTCTTGGTCGGCGGTGTTAGCGTTGACCGGCTTTCATTATTCGGGAGTGGAGAAGTCGATGCAATTCGCGGCGCGGGATGGGAGGCACTTCTGGTCCAACGGCGATTCTTGGGGAACCTGCGAGCTCGCTAACCATCGGGCAGTCTTGACCGTTCTCTTCGGTCGCCTGGAGCTGGAGCGCTTTCGGTTGGGCAATGGCCTCGCGTGCGCGGAGGCCATCGTTCTCGAAGCAGGCGAAAGCCGCCACCTAGAGTTGTCGCAGTGAACGGCAATGCTCAGGTTTTTATTGCCGTAGTTTTTCTGAAAAGGGGTCAAACCGTAATGTTTTAACTTAGAATCTTGAGGAGCTTCGCCGCTTGTTTCCTCTTTCCAGACTTCAACTCCGAGCAGTAGCGACTCACTCCGGCGGGCGCCCCCATTTTTAGGTGTTTCGAAAGCCAAGGGTTTTTGCAGAGGTGCTTGGTCTTGAGGTGGGTCGCAATTGCAACTTTCCAATCTGCTGACTTCCGATCCTTCTTGGCGTCCTCTTTGTTCTTTCCGAGAGCCTTCAGGCAGCGTCCGAGTTCGCTTGCCCAATTCTCTTCCCGAATTTCGGCGAAGTCTTTGTCTCCAGTTTCGATTGCGGCGAGTCTATTCCGTTGGTCGGCGATGATCGCCTTCTTGAAGTCTTTAGTGGCCAGAGCCCAACCTTTGCTCATCTTTTCAAACGCCGCGTCTTTCTGGGCTTGTTCGTCTTGGTTGAGCCATTCGAGGTATTGCGTGTATTTTCTCCTTCCCGCTGGCGTATCCTTGAGCCCTCCGGCTCCCTCGAGGGACGATTCATAGCTCATGAAACTTTCGCGAGCCTTGGACTTGAAAAGCTTTGGGTAGCTCGAGAAGGGGTAGCTTTTGAGGTCAGGGACCTGCGTGATCCCTGCTCTGACGGGGTTGAGATGTATGTAGTGGCAAAGCCAAGCGAGCCGGTCCCCGTCGCCTACTAGTATGCTCTTGAACCTTCCTTGGAAGAGATGGCCTCTTTCCTTCCTGTATCGATTGTAGCGGTTCGCGTAAACGCTTTGGAGCCATCGCATCCCTTCGCTGAGGTTGGGTTGCGGAGTCTCTATCGCCAGGTGGTAGTGGTTGCCCATGATGCAGTAGGCGTGAAGGATCCAGCCAGAGCGTTCGCAAGCCTCGAAGAGGCATTTCTCGAATGCGAACTTCGCCCCATCGTCTTCGAAGATCCAGGAACGGTAGTTACCTCTATTGATTACGTGGTAGATCGCTCCGGAGTATTCAATGCGTGGGGCTCTTGGCATGGCGGTAGGGTGGGGTGCGTTTTCATAAAGTCAAACATTACGGTTTGACCCCTGCTATGGGTTAAATTGTCAAGTCGCGTTGGATCTGATTATTTCATATATTCAAAAGGGGGGTGCAAGGGGTGGGGAAG
>NZ_JARXIA010000027.1 GCF_031127875.1 Pelagicoccus sp. SDUM812005
AACGCGAAGTACATGGGCAACATCACCCAGCTCGACCACGCCCTCGGCATGGTGCTCGACGCCTTGGAGGAGGTAGGGGAGAGCGAGAATACCTTCGTCTTTTTCACCTCGGACAACGGACCTGTCGGAAACTTTGGCGGAACCAGCGGCGGCTTGCGCGGCGGCAAGCGCAGCGAGTACGAAGGCGGCATTCGAGTTCCCGGGCTGGTGCGCTGGCCGGAACGTATCCAACCTGGCAGTACGAGCGAGGTGCCGGTTATAGGGAGCGACGTTTTTGCTACGGTGCTGGATTTGGTCGACTTGCCCTTGCCGACGGACCGCACGATTGACGGAGTCAGCATGGTACCTGCCCTCTCGGGAAAGCCTGTCGAGCGGCCGATTCCGCTCTTTTGGCGCACGCACGTTTCGCCGCCGGATCAGCGCGTTGCGATGCGAATTGGGGACTGGAAGATCGTCGGGAACGACGTGCTGACCAAGTTCGAGCTCTACAACGTGCAAAACGATTGGCAGGAGAAGAGCGACCTCTCGCAGCAGATGCCGGAGAAAACCGAGGAGATGAAAAAGATCCTTATCGACCTTTGGACCAATATTGAAGCGGAAGGACCCAAGGAATGGTGGGAGAGCGATCGTCAGCCAGTCAAGAAAGGCGGGACGCTGAGCTACTGATCCAGAAGCCTGCGGTTCAAGCGTGATAACGAAGCATTTTAGAATGAATAAGAGAAAAAGACTATTTACCCTGTTGATTACCTTTCTGACGATCGCGCCGGTGCTCGTTCGCTCGGCCCCGAAAGACGATTCCCACATGGAGTGGTGGCGAGACGCCCGTTACGGCATGTTTATCCATTGGGGGTTGTATTCAATTGCTGGAGGCGAATGGAAGGGGAAGGACTACGGCAAGGAGCAAGGCGGCGCGAGCGCCGAGTGGCTGATGAAGAGCGCCGACATTTCCAAGGAGGAGTACCGCGCCACCTTGACGCCGCAGTTCAATCCCACGTCCTTCGATGCGGAGGAGTGGGTTTCGGTCGCGAAGGAAGCCGGTATGAAGTACGTGGTCATTACTTCCAAGCATCACGATGGTTTCGCCCTGTTCGATACGGAGGCCACGGATTACGACGTGATGGATGCCACCCCGTTCAAGCGGGATATCATCAAGGAGCTTTCCGAGGAATGCGCCAAGCAAGGCCTGCGCTTCGGAGTCTACTATTCCCAAACCAAGGACTGGTACCATCGTGGACTGGGCAAGGGTTCGGGAACTTTGAGCAACGAGGACTACCTGGAGCTGGTTCAAATCCAATTGGACGAGCTCCTGTCGAAGTACGGCGATATGGCGGTGCTTTGGTTCGACACGGGTGGCAGCAACTTGATCGAAGCCGATGCCCAGGGAGCCAGGGTGCGCGAGCTGCAGCCCGATACGGTTATATGCAGCCGACTCTACAGTCGCCGGGTGCCGCTCGAGGATCGCAGGTATGCGGATTTCGAGTCGCTGCCGGACCGCATGCTGCCAGCGGAGCTCGCTACCGGTGATTCCGAAACTTGCATGACCTTGCGGCACAACTGGGGCTACGATCGCAACGACGACGCCTGGAAAAGCTCGAAGGACGTCGTGGAGTTCCTGGCGCTTTGCGCGGCTCGCGGCGTGAACTTGCTGCTCAACGTGGGACCGACGCCGGAGGGTACCTTGCTGCCCGAGGAGATCGATCGCTTAACGGAGGTCGGCGCCTGGATGAAGGAAAACGGAGACGCCATTTATGGAACCCAGCAGTCGCCGCTCGATTACGACTTTTGGTGGGGAGCGATGACCCGGAAGGAAAATAAGCTTTATCTGCACGTCCTGGAATGGAAGCGGGAAGGCATCGAGTTCAACGGCATCGCGGCCAAGCCCTCCAAGGCCTATTTCCTCGCGGATCCGAAGCAAAAGCCCTTGCCCCTGATTTACGATGCGAAGGGTGCGGTTACGAAGGTCAAGGTTCCTGCAAAGGCTCCAGACTCCAAGAATACGGTGATCGTGGTAGAGTATGCGGAGTCGATCGTAGTGGATTCGGATGCGAAAGGTAAGTACCATTGGTACACCAATCGCAGGACGCGGCATACCGATATCGAGAAGAGCGAAGCCGCCGGCCGGCACGCGTTGCCGCAAGCCGTTACCGGAAATTGATATAGGAAACGAGGCGAAGGGCCAAGGCAGGACACGAACGATATTTAGTCACTATGAAAGCAATCACTTCGCTTTGGATAAGGTGCCTACTATTCGGCAGCGCTCTGGCGACGCTCGTTTCGTGTGCGTCGCAAGTATCTGAAGATAAAGCGGAATCCCCGGCTGATATTTCAATCGAATTCAGTTCTCCGCAGAGTGTGTATTTGCATAATAATAGAGCTTCCAAGCCGCTTGGCAGTTCGGACTTGGTGATCGAGCGCGGGAACACTAAATGGACTGGGGACGCTACGCTGGTATGGGAAGCGGACGTGCCGGAAAAAGACGAATACGAAGTGTACCTGATCGCCAGCGTGGACGAAGCTGGTGGCGGAACGATGCTGACTCTGGAAACGGAAACGGGAACCAGCGAGCTTGCGATCTCGCAAACGTCGGGTCCCTTTCCGGGAGGCGAGAACTTCGCGGTTTCGGAAGCTCTCAACTTCGAACGGGTGAAGCTGCCGGGAACCGTCTCGCTGAACGCTGGCTTGCAGCTGATATCGGTATCCACGCCACGCAGCGATTCGGATGCGGTTTTGCTCCATTTTCGTTCTTTCGAATTGCTGCCTGTTTCCAAGAAGGAATCCATCGCGCAGGAGGAGGCCCGGGCCCAGGCGGCCAGAGCCAGCGTAGACTGGTTCGTGGAGACCGGATACGGATTGATGTTTCACTGGACGTCGCGAACTCCCCAGCAGGATGCTACCATCAAGCCATTCGAGGAAGCGGTTAACGAATTCGACGTGGATCGGTTTGCCGCAATGGTGGAAGAAACCGGGGCAGGCTATGTCTACTTTCCCATCGGGCATGCCGAACCCTATTGCCCGGCTCCGCTGGAAAGTTGGGAGCGTATCCATCCTGGCCATACCACACGACGCGACTTGCTGGAAGAGCTTGCCAATGCTCTCAATGCGAAGGGGATCCGTCTGCTCTGTTATGTGAACGGACCCTTGGGATTGGGGTACCCTCGTTATGGCGGAGCGACTCCAGAGCAGGAGCGGGCTTTCGTCGAGAACTTCGACGCTATCCTTACGGAGTTGGGGACGCGCTATAAGGACAAGATCGCAGGGTATTGGTTTGATACGATGATATCGATCTTCAAGGGCTTCCCGGAACTTCCATTTGAAGATCTGTTTAATGCTGCGAAAGTGGGGAACAAGGATCGTATCATTTGCTTGAACGCTTGGATTTGGCCGGATGTTTCGCCTTGGCAGGACTATTGGGCGGGCGAGGTACAGCATCCCCTCGATCCTCCCGTCAACGGTTTCATGAAAAACGGTCCTTCTCCTCATCTGCCTTACCAGGTACTGCTCACCATGGAAAAGCACGCTTGGGGAGCGAAGGAAACCGGGATCCTCGACCCGAAATTTACGGCGGAAGAGCTAGGGGCATACATAAGGGATTGCATGGATAACGGCGGTTTCGTGACCGTAAACCTTTCGGTTTATCAGGATGGAACGGTTGGCGAGAAAGCGCTGGAGGTTATGCGTGGCGTCAAAGAGCGAATTCGGTAGCGCTTTGTTTTCAAAATAGGGATTGGACGGATCGGGTAAGTGATCATTCTATAAATTTATAAGTCGCTAAGAGGGGAATCTTGGATATCCCTTGTTGGGATGTGGAAAGAATTTTTTATGTGTAGGATACCTCGTTCATTTAAAGACTTTTCCTTAGGCGTTGGAACGCTCCTGATCGGGCTTCCCGCTTTGCTTTTGGCTAAGCCTGTATATGTGGATGCCAATAGGGGAGACGACGCCAACGCCGGTAGCCTCGAGAGCCCCTTGAAGACGATTCAGCAGGCTGCGGAGGTGATGGAGAACGGCGATGTTTGTTATATACGCGAAGGGGTTTATCGAGAAACGGTAACTCCAAATAAGGATGGGCTGAGCTTCAAGGCATTCGAAGACGAGTACGTTCTTATAACCGGCTTGGATATCATCGAGGGCTGGAAACTGTATCAGGACGGAATCCTGCAAGCGCCCTCCCGCGCCAAAATAACGCAGGTATTCGTCGGAGGAAAACGGATGCACTGGGCTCGTTATCCCAACGAAGATGGGGATATGCTGAGCACCGACGAGCTCGATCGGGTAGACATCAAGACGGAGATGCCTACCGGACTGGTCACCTTCGAACGCATGGAGGCGAAGCCCGACGACTACTGGGTGGGCGCCTATTTCATGGGATTGCCCACGACTCGAAACTGGTGGACCGGGCACCGGGGGCGGGTCGAATCCTCGTCGGGGAAGACGATCACCTGTACCGACCTGAGCGGTTTGTGGAAGAACCCAAAGTTCCAGTTCACGGGCGAAGGGGCCGGATATATCATCGGGCATTTGAACGCATTGGACGCGGCGGGCGAGTGGCACTGGCAGGATGAGACCCTTTACCTAAAGCTGCCCGAATCGATGGATGAGTCATCGACGCTTGTCGAAGGGCGCACGCGGGTTCACGGCTTTAACCTGACCGACAAGAAGTATATAAGCTTGGAAGGGCTGCACTTTAAGGCTGCCGATATCCATATGCCGGACTCTGACCACTGTACGATACGTCGCTGCACGGTACGCTATGGAGGGACCTTCGAAACCTTTTACGCCGGGGGGCAGAGTCAACGGGAAGCCTGGGGCGACTTCGAAAACGGGGCCTCCTGCATTTTCGTAGGCGGGGACCACAATGTGGTGAAGGACTGCTATGTAAGCGGTTCCTGGACGCATGGCATTTCGCTTTGGGGTAACCATAACTTGCTGGAGAACTCGATCGCGGAGCAATGCAATTGGCAGGGCGAGCGCTTCTCGCCCATTTGGGCTCCGGGCGACGATAATAAAATTATTCGCAATACCAGCCGGTTCGGTGGACGCGATGGCATCGAGCTCGGAAACCGTAGCTTTGGAATCAAGGTGGCCCACCGAGCTTTGGTTCAATACAACCATGTTCATAACCATGGATACTTGGTTCCTGATTCCGGACTGTTCTATACGAATCACCAAGGAACCTCGCCCTTGGCGGAGTCGGAGGTTTCCTACAACGTAATGCACGATTTCATGAGCGATCATAAAGGTGCGGTGGGAATCTATCTGGATAATTCAAGCAGCGGCTACAAGATCCACCACAACGTGGTTTGGAACGCCCATGACGGGATCCGCACCCGCTCGGCAACGGAAAACTATTTCGTTAACAATACCCTGATGAATGTGCAGATCGCTATCGAAGTGCGCGGCAGCGAACGGAAGGGGGCGGTTATCGTCTCGCAGAATAATCTGGTCGAGGTGGACAATATCTACGGGATTACGAAGTCGCATAATAGCGTGGTCGACGCCAGCGTCTTTAACGATGCCGCGAACGGAGACTACACTTTGCGTCCCGGGGCGTCCGCGATCGACGCGGGGGTTCGGGTGGAAGGGATTACGGAAGCTGTCGTAGGAGGAGCTCCCGACCTGGGCGCCTACGAGTTTGGAAGCCCGGTCTGGAGCGCGGGGGCCAGCCTGCAGGTGCCGACCTTTCCTGACGAGGAATAGTGGATTTCAAAGCGAAGGCGTCCTACTGGCCGCCTTGCATGCGACGGCGGACGGGGAAACTTGTTCGCTAGGTCGCAGCTTTTCAGGCAAGGGCCGGCAGTCCGTGGAGGATTGCAGGCCCTCTTCCTGTTGAGGCGACGATAGGGTTTCAGCGATTGGGATTTAGCTATAAATTCTTGGGGTGAGGCACGATCTGAGCAGGCCAGTTGGCGGCCTTGGCAGAGAAAAGTGGAGGTATCCCTACGAATGGAGGGTTCCCTCATTTGCGGAGAAAGACTATGTTGAGAGCCTCAAACGTGAATCGCTACCCCATAGCGCGCTTGTATCGATTGAGCGAAATGCCTCGGATTGAGCGTATGGTTCCGCCCAGGTTCAAAGCTAGAAACCCAGATCCCTATAAATACTATGAAGTACCCCTCCTTTACGATGCGGCGATTGGCCGCTATCGCCGGTGTCCCTTTGGTGCCGTTCATGCAGTTCGCTCAGGAGAACGAAGAGGCCTCCGAAGAAGAGATCTATGAACTCTCTCCGTTTACCGTAGATGGCTCCGAAGATCAGGGCTACTACTCTTCTCAGACTATGGCTGGCGGCCGCTTGGCGACGGAGCTCTCGGACGTAGCGACTTCCGTACAGGTCATCACTGAGGAGTTTATCCAGGACATCGGTGCCATCAGCATGGATGAGATTCTCCAGTATACGACCGGTACGGAAGCGGTCGGCTCCATGAGCGACTACCTAGCCTACGATCAAACGACCACTGGCGGCGACATCGATACTTCCGAGGCCCGCCAGAACCCGCAGTCGGCTGTGCGTATCCGCGGATTTGCGGCTCCTACGCGGACCACGAATTATTTTGAGTCGGCGGGAGGGTTCAGCAGTTACGTTTCGAATCGTGTCGATATCAATCGCGGCGCGAATTCCTTCCTCTTCGGGTTGGGATCGCCCGGTGGAATCATCAATTCCTCGCTACAGCAAGCGAACCTGAAGAAGGAGTCGATCAACCTGAATCATCGCTTTTCGACTGAGGACTTCGAGGACAATTTCTCTCAGAGCTACTCGGCCAACATGAACAAGATCTTGATCGAGGATAAGCTCGCGGTGCGGTTCGCCCTTCAGGAAACGGAGAGCGAATACATGCAGAAGCCAGCTTGGAGCGATTCCTCGCGTCGTTATGTGGCGGTCAAGTTCAAGCCCTTCAAGGAGCGGAATATCAATATTAACGGACACTACGAAATCGGGCACGACTCGGGCGTGCCGGTGGACCGGTTGGTTCCCTTGGAGACCTTGAGCACCTTCTTGGATGATCCCTATGGAACGGTTTGGGGAAGCTCCTTGGACGGCGAGATCACCAATGCTGCGGGACGTCGCATCAGCGATCCCTTCAATAGCATTTACCATGGGGAAGCTGGCGTAGACGATGGATTCCTGACTTATCGGGGCAAGGACGCGGAAGGAAACTATGTGAGCTCCGAGTTGTACGGCGGGCAAATGATTTTGACGAAGGATTCGTACGTGTCGCTTTACGATGGTTCGTCGGGCCGCACCGATGGCTTGGCGGATCGAGCGGTATTCGCGGGAACCTTGAATCGCATTCCGCAGGCCGTCACTGAGTTCAATCCGAACGGGGTCGCTCTCGAGAGTGGGGAAAGGATCTTGGCCGCGAATTCCGGCTTGGGCAGCCTCAACGCGACGGAGTTCCCCGAGTACGTCGGTTTCGCCAACGTGGGACTATTGGACTACGACGTCTTCGATTTCAGGAGGAACCTGATCAGCGGCTCGATCGATAACCGCAGCTCCGATTTCGCCCGCAAGATGTTCTTTGTGGACGCCGCGACCAAGGACGGGAACTTCGGGGTGGAGATCGGCTACCATAGGGAGCACTCTTCCCAGGAAAGTTTCGTAGCGGTGAAGTCGGCGACGATCGACATCGATATGAACTATACGAATCCGATCGGTCCCATCGATCCGGAAACTGGATACGGCGTGCCGAATCCGAACTTTGGGCGTCTCTATTTTTCTACGCCTCGGACGGCGCTGCGAACCGATAATTTCGACGAGCGCGAAGCGATGCGCGCCACCGCTTTCGCCAAGTTCGATTTCCAGGAAAAGTTCGACGGCTTCCTTTCGCATTTCGGGCGTCACACCGCCTCGGTGCTGGTAGACCAATCCACGGTAAGGACGGAACGCTTTACCCAGGCGCCCACTGCTTCCGGAGCGGATTCGTTCTTCCACTTGGGAGAGGATGCTACGTCCCCGCAGCGCGGTTGGGCTGGCGTTTTCTATATCTCCGATCCGTACCTGGAGGCTTTCGAGAACCCGAACTTCCAGTTGTCGGATTTCTATACGACAGGTGTGGCCAAAGATACGGTTCTGAAGTTCGATGGCGATGCGGATGTGCCGTTGCTTTATCTGAGCAGAGGCGATCCGGCGACCGAAGCAGGTCCCGGCACGGTGGCTAACGACGAAACCGCTGCCATGGGTAGCTTCACTCCAGGCTTTCTGGATCGGGGGGGCGTCCTGACTCAGACGGATGTCTCGTCCCAGGCCTTGAATTTGCAGAGCCATTTCCTGCGTGGCCACTTGGTTGCGAACGTCGGTTATCGTGAGGACAAAGTGGAGCAGATCCGCAACGGTACGCCGCTGCGCTATGGTATTCCGGACGAGAACGGAGAGCTGCCGGAAGGGCGCGTCGAAGGTCCCGCCGAGTTGAACAACGTACCGCTTCTCGATTCCGAGAACTTTACGCTGGAGAATGGCGAACTCGAAGTGTCTCCAAAAACGGATACGTTTGGATACGGGCTTGTCTTCAAGACTCCGCAGCGCGTGTTGCCGGATTGGCTGTCATTGAATGCCCACTACGGAGAGTCCTCGAACTTCAGTCCGAATCCAGGCAGCTTCGACTTTTGGGGCAATACCGTTCCCGGCGCCAGCGGCGAGACCAAGGAATACGGAATTACCATCGGCCTTTTTAAGAACAAGTTGTCAGCGCGCATCAACCGCTACGAGTCCGCCCTCATAAACGGCCAGTTCAACAGGGTTACGGAGGCGTCCGGGCAGCTCATCCGGCAGCAAGCGCGCTGGGTTGGCTCTTCCTACACCTACTTGATGCAATACGACAAGAACCTAGACGGCGTGTTCGACGATCCTTCCGACGATCAAATTACAGCTTGGATCGATGAGAGTGGGTCCTTCCAGTCCTCAGCTGGTCCTGATGGTATCTTGGACTTCCGCCAGAACCAGAGATTCATGGAGACCTTGGGCAGAGAGTATCCAACGCTTGGCGAGGTCGGAGACATGTGGAAGGCCATCGAAGGTTTCTGGTCGGACTTTGCGAAGGAAACCGATGCCTGGGACTATGGTCCTGGAGACGAGAATACCGATCCTTACTTCATCCATACGCCTAACCTGACGGATATCATGTCGGATACTTCGGACATGCGGTCGGAAGGAACGGAGCTGACCTTGACTTGGAATCCGTCCCGCCAGCTCCGAATCTCGATGAGCGGCAGCGTGAGCGACGTTGCTCAGGATAATATCGCTCCTCGCTTCGAGCGCATGTTGGAGGAGTGGGTGGAAGCTCTCTCTGCAGTGCCGAACGGTCCGCGCTTTGCCGGCAACCACTTGAACAACGCTTTGGCTAACCACCTGCGCGATCCGTATCTGGCGACGAACATCATCATGAAGCCAATTCAGAGCGGACAGGCCCAGTCGCTCTTCAAGGCTCAGGCTTTGGAAGGCTCGACCAGTCCCGAGCACGCTCGCTACAGCTTCCGCGCTCTTGGAAACTACACCTTCAAGGACGGAGCGATGAAGGGCCTCAAGGTCGGCGGTTCCTACCGTTGGACGGATGCCCGCGCCATCGGTTATGCTTATACGACGAAGATCTTCTTGCCCGAGACGCAGGCTATCGAGATCCCGGTTGTGGACGTCAATAAGCCGTACTATGGCGAACCCAGCACTCAGGTCGATATTTGGTTCGGATACAGCCGGAAGGTTTTCAACGACAAAGCGAAGTGGAGCACGCAGCTCAACATTCGGGACCTGTTTGCGGACGACGAGCCTCTGGTGGTCCAGGTCCAGCCGGACGGCAGTCCTGCCCGTATCGCCTTCCCGGCGCCGCGCCAAATCGTTTGGTCCAATTCTTTGAGCTTTTAAAGCTGTTACTAAAAACCGAAACCCGCTTCTCGGCATCCCTCGGGTGCCGAGAATGCGCGGGGATCGTCTCGGTTGCGTAGTTGGCAGGAGGTCAGGGTGACTTCTTTTCGATCGATTGCGCGATCCGAGTTCGTATCGTGAAGGGCTGCTTCGTTTCCGATCAAAAGGAGGCTGCAGTCCTTCAGCTATTTCCGCCAGAGGCGGTAGAAGACTAATGCAAAAATGATAAAGAAGAAACTATTTATAGCGGCGGCTGCTGTGCTCGTCACCGGGGCCGAGGCGCAAATCGAAGCGAATTGGGAGGCGATGGCGCGAAACTACCGCGTGCCGGATTGGTTCGTAGATGGGAAGATCGGAGTTTGGACCCACTGGGGAGTACCCTCTGCGATTGACGAAAACAGACCGAGCGATGGTTCCCACTACGGTCGCCGCATGTACGGACCCAACGAGGGCGAAAGCGGCCGGCAGTATGACATGACCAAGAAGCTCTCCGATTTCCATGCGGAGCGCTACGGTCCGCCATCGGAATTTGGATACGAGGACTTGGTGCCGCTCTTCAAGGCGGAACGCTGGGATCCAGAGGGGCTTGTGCAGTTCTTCAAGGAAAACGGAGCTCGTTTTATCATGCCGGTGGCCTGCCATCATGACAACTTCGACATGTACGATTCCTCCCATCCCTGGAACTCGGTGGATATGGGGCCTAAGCGGGATACCTTGCGGGAGTGGAAGGATGCCGCCTACAAGCACGGCTTGAAGTTCGGGGTATCGACCCATCTCTATTGGTCGCCCCGATTTTTCAACAACGCTCGCCAGTACCAAAAGCCGGGTACCTTGGAGTGGCAGCTCTTCAGCATGGACTACGATCCCAAGGGATACGCCAACCAGGAGAGCTGGAACCGACACTGGTACGAACGTTGCTGGGAGATTATCGAAAAGTACGATCCGGACATGTTTAACAACGACTCCCCGTACCCAGCGGACAAGTTCGGGGACGTTTCGGGTGTGAAGTTGTTTTCCGAATACATCAATCGAGACTTAAAGGAAAACGAGGGAAAGCAAACGACGGTGCTCTCCTTCAAGAATGGCAGCGTCGACCGGTCCGCTTTCACCTATAACCTCGAACGTGGTAGCGCCGGGGAAATCAAGCCCGAGCCATGGATGTGGGCGACGGACGTTTCGGGTGGCTGGTACTATCGCAAGGGGGCCAAGAATCGCATGAGCATTCCCGTGATGGTGGGGAATGCGGTGGATGCGATCAGCAAGAATGGTGTCGTCATGCTCAACGTAGGGCTGCGAGGCGACGGAACGCTGCCGGAGAACCAGGCCGCCTATATAACGGCTATCGGCGATTTTATAAGGGTGAACGGGGTTGGCATCTATGGGAGCCGTCCTTGGAAGCTCTTTGGCGAAGGTCCGCTCAAGATGAAGGACGGGCGCCAAGGCGAAAATCACCGGGACTTCTCGCAGGAGGATATTCGTTTTACCCAGAAGGGAGAGGTTTTGTACGCCTTCGTTCTGGCCCCGCCGACTAAGGATATTGTGATTGGCGCCCTTGCGAAAGGGGGCTTGTTCGAAGGGGAGGTCGGAGAAATCGCCCTGCTGGGCAGCGAGGAGCCGGTTGTTTTCGAGCGCAACGCCAAGGCATTGACCATAAAGCTTCCCAAGTCCCTGCCGCAGGGGCAACACGTGGTTGGATTTTCGATTACGAAGAAATGATATTGGCCGCGACGAGCTAATATTTCCTATAAAATGCGGGAGTCCCTCCGTACGAGGGGTTCCCGCTGGGGAGCATTTCATGATAGTGTACGGGTTCTCGTTTATACCCCTCTCAACCCCCAATAGGAGATTTTGAAATGCTATATAAGAAAGTGAAGTCTGGGATGGCTTGCTTGTGTTTCGCCGGCGCTCTGCATGCTGATACGCCGATCAACCTCGATTTCGTAGACCTGAATGCCGCAACGGAATCTGCCACGAATACCTTGAAAGTCAGCCAAAACGGTGAGGCGGCTTCCGCGGAGGGCCTTTCGGTAACCGGCCTCCTCGACGGGAATAACTATGTTTACTCCGTTACCTATACCGGAGTCGATCTAGATGGCGACGCAGTGGGTGACACCTTGAGTTTCGATGTCGTAGTTGAAGGATTTTCAGCTGGGCTCGTGGACAAAAAGACTTTGGGGACGGTGCCGGGCGATACGGTTAGCAATGCTTCGATGGCCATCGGCGCGACCGATACCGAAGTCTCTTTGACTACCGATGAAGCGGTGACCACTTGGGTGGTCAGCCACGACCGCATGGCCGCGGGAGAGACCTTGAAGTTCACCATCGATAATGCGAGTTCGAGTGTCGGCGCCGTAACTGCGGTCGCGTCCTTCCGGTCGGTGGAGGCGTTGGAGTGGGCTTCCCACAGTCACCAAGCGATCATAGGCGAGGGTACGGACTCCTTGAACGGATACGATTTCAACACGAACCTCACCATCCCCATCGGGACGGGCGTGGAAACCCTGTACGTCTCTGCTGCCAATCCCGGCAATGCGAATGGAGATTGGGGAGTGGGGAGCATCGACTTCGCTCTGGCGGTCACGCTGGGCGGTTCTGGCGAGGAGCCGGAGGAGCCGACGGGCGATGGAGTTGTGTACTGGGAAGGCGCCGTCGATAGCAACTGGAACCGGCCGGGGAACTGGTCTTCCGATTACCTTCCGGGAACGTTTCCCGACGAGCTTGTGGTGCTAAGCGGCGAAGACGCTCCGGTTGTGCCTACTTGGGTGGAAACGGAGGAAGCGGTTTCCTTGCATATCCTCGATGGCGCGACTCTGGAAGTGTGTAGAGGCCTGCTCCGGATCGGTGAACTGCTTATGGGGAGCGATGCCGGCACGGGCGGCGGAGCGATGCAGTTGGTTTCGGCGGCGGAAGTGGCTGTCGCAGGCGATCTGCGAATCGGCGACGCCGCCGATGCGCTATCCGAGTCCTCCTTGGAACTGAGCTCTGGAAGCCTGCGGGTAGACGGCGAGCTGCAGGTTGGAAACGGTTTGTTGGAAGTCCGAGGAGACAAGCCAACCCTCGAAGCGAACGACCTTGCGGTAGGTGAGAACGGAACGCTCCGCTTTACTTTCGACATGAAGCCGGTCTCCCAGATTCAGGTAGCGAACGAGCTGAGCATCGCGGAAGGAGCCAAGCTGGAGATCGACCTTCGCTACTACAATACGGGCGGAAACGAGCTTGAGCTGATACGTTTCGCCTCGGTCAGCGGCAGCTTCGATCCTGCGAATATCACTATTACCGGTTTAGCGGGCGGACTCGTGACCCTGGATGAGGACAGCCTCAACCTGACTGTCTACGACGACGTCGCAGCTCGTTCCAGTACGCTCTGGTTCGTAGCGACGGGGGGAGATGGATCCAACCCGCTTGACTTGCAAGTGAACACCGGACGACGCATTCGGGACATTTCCTCTCCGGATATGAGCTACGCGGCGGTCGCGGAGGGCGACGACTGGATCTACTCCGGAACCTGGTCGGGGTCGGATTTCGATGGTGACGGTATCAATGATACAGTGTCCTTCGACTTGAGGGTGGAAGGTTTCGCCGGGTCTGCCTTCAGCTACGACGAGGGTACCGGAGCGGCGTCGATGACGGAGCTCGGAAGCGCTGCAGGGGTCAGCGGCGATGGAGCCGGCTGGGGCGTGGGCGAAGACAGCGATTTGGATGCGGGCGAAAGCCTGCGTTTCACGGTGGAGAACCTGCAGCTTTCGACGCAAGGCGGCACGATGGAAGGCTTCGTCGGGGCCCACCTGGTGGAACCGGATGCCGGCTTCGGCCACATCTTGATCGTTGGCCAAGGGGAAGGGCTGCTGGCTCAGAAATCGAATTTTGCGACCGGCTTCGGCTTTTCGCCGGCGGATGCCTTGCTCGTTACTTCGGGAGCGGACTCCAAGGTTCGGGTCAACAACGTTGCCTTCAAGCTGATCGTATCCGAACTTCCTGACTTTTTGGATACGGAGGTGGGCGACTATTCGCATTATCCGACAGGTCCTCAGCATCGAAGCGAGTATCCAGAAGTTACCGACATCGACTATCCCGATTGGACCTGGGATACGGTACAAATGGCGGCGGGCGTGCACCGCAACGACGCATTGCCCGACGACGTAGCCGAGCTGATGGCGAACACCTATCCGGTGATTTCCTTGGGCGGAAGAAACTTCTATGGCGAAGCCTATGTTGAGGACGGCCTGGCTGCAGTGGCGGCTAAGCTCAAGTCCTTCAATCCCGACCTGCACGTCACGACCTATCGCAACGCCGGGCTGCATCACGATCGCATGAGTGGGAATCAAAGCTACAATCGCGATTGGAGCCTGTACGACCTCGATGAGGAGGGGAACCGCGTCTACGACGTCATCCGCTTGTGGGACCGCTACAACCACGACCATCCGGAATTCCGCCAGTGGTGGAGCGACTGGTGCGTCGAGCGGTTGGAGGATCCCAATCTCGACAGTCTCTTCATCGACAAGGCGACCGGTGGCGACGACGCCTTGCTCAGTCACGATGGTGAGATTGTAGCCCCAACGAACCGCGTGAAGTCCTACCTCAGCATTCGGGAGCGCATGCCGGAAGGCGACGTGCTGACGGGCAATATTTTGCGGACCAGCTACTTTGGCGGCAATCGCGAGCTGTTGCACCTTTTCAACAGCACCTACTCGGAAGGCTGGAAAGGCGGCAACGGCGACAGCCTCGTCGCACTCAGCGACGCGGACGCGATCTCTGCCAGCCTGCAGATGTTCCGCGAGGCTTCGATGAAAGGGATGATGGTCCAGCCGAATCACGCCGAGCTCAACCACTTCGTCCTAAGCGGCGAGGAAGCAATCGCCATGATTGCGGAAGGCCGCAAGGGCGAGGTGATCGATACCATTCGCGAAGTGATCCAGTTGCCTCTGGCGTATCATCTTATTTATTCGGAAGCCTATTCCTACTTCGGCTTCCAGGTGGCGCGTACTGGGGAGTTCGGGGAAGCGGAGTTTCTCTGGAACCCCAAGCCTTACGTCGAAGAGTTTCGCCATCCTCTGGGCGCTCCGCTCGGGCCTCCTGTTCGCAACGGCTACGTTTATACGCGTTCCTTCGAGCATGTTGATGTTTGGTTGAACGTGGAAACCGAAGAGTGCCGCCTGGTCTGGGATTGGATGCCGATCGCTAAAGCTCAGGAAGCGGGCGTGATCGAAGGACGCTCCGTCGAGGTCGAGCTGACCGGCTCCAATCCGCGGGAATCGGAACTTGCCTTCGAGGTCTTTAGTCTACCCGAAAACGGCGTTCTGAGCGGAACCGCTCCCCATCTCGTCTATACGCCGAATCCCGGCTTCGTCGGATCGGACAGCTTCACCTTCAAGACAGTCAACGACATGGCCAAGAGCCTGAAGGCAACGGTTTCCATCACGGTGCAAGCGAACAATGTCCCGCTCGCGAATGCAGCTAGCGTATCCACGACCGAGGATACGCCCGAGTCCATCGTCTTGACGGGGTCGGACCTTGACGGCGATGCGTTGAGCTATGCGGTCGAGAGCCAGCCTCTTTACGGGACGCTTAGCGGCACGGCGCCGGACTTGGTCTATACGCCAAGTTTGGATTTCGTAGGCACGGACCATTTCACCTTCGTGGCGAACGACGGATTCGCCGACAGCGTTGCAGCGACCATTGAGATCGCGGTGCTGGCCGATACGGATGGCGACGGCATTATCAACGATCTGGATACGGACGACGACAACGACGGGACGCCTGACGTGTTTGACCGTTTCCCGTTGGATCCCAGCGAACAGGTGGATTCGGATGGAGATGGCCTTGGAAACAATGCCGATCTGGACGACGATGAAGACGGTGTTGCGGACCTTGTCGACAGCTGTCCTACGACAGCGAATACGGACCAGGCAGATATCAACCAGGACGGTTATGGCGATGTGTGCGTGGATACCGGATCCGAAGTGGATCCCAGCGCCGTACTCGGCTATAATCCTTTTGTGGGCTCGGGGTCGGTGATCGAAAAGGATGTTATTATCGGAGACCATTTACTCGTTGGAGAAAACGTGAGCATTGGAAAAGAGGCGACAATCGGGGCCCACTTTACGATTGGGGACGGAAGTTCGATCGGACGATTCAGTTGGCTCGGCCAGGATGTCTTTATCGGTTCCGGTACAGCGGTGGAACGTTTCGTGATCTTGCGCGACGGCTCGGTATTGGGAGACTACGTCGAGCTCGAGCGGTTCAGCGAATATGGAGAGGCCGTCGAGATCGGCGATCGCTCTAGCCTTGGCTACTTCACGCGGGCAGGAAACGGTCTCACGGTTGGCGAGGATTGCCTCCTGGCGCGCTTCAGTAGCTATGGGGACGAAGTGCGCATCGGCGATCGCGTCGAGACGGGATTCTTCACCAACCTTGCTTCCACCGTGAGCGTCGGGGACGACGTCTCGATGGGATTCTTCGTGCGGGTCGGCGAGGGAAGTGCGATCGGAGCCGGCGTACGGATCGGTAGCTTGGTGCGTATCGGAAAGAATGTTACGATCGCGGCGGGAGCGATCGTGCCAACCGGATCGCGCATACCCGACGGGGCCGTCGTCGAATAATCGAGTTTGTTTGAAGTATGGTTTGGGCGCTCCTTGTGAAGGGAGCGCCCATTTTTGTTTGCGCTCAAAGGTCCCAAGGAGAAGGGGCTCCGTAAAAGCGTCCCGCTCCCTCCGTATGTGGGGTTCCCGAAACCTTGCATGGATGCTATGGTTTGATCCTTACCCCCAACGCGTTGTTTCAACGCAGCCCCAATAACCCCCAGAAGAAGGAGATCTGTAATGCTAGATCAAATACGAAAGCCTTCCCGGGTGGCCGTGGGGACTTTGCTTGCGTCGGAGGATAATCGTAACGATAGAATGCGGGATGCTTTCTTACTCCCGTGTCTTGTGCCTCCTGTGGATCGGCCTGCTTGCGAGCGTCGCAGTTTGCGGCGCCGAAGAGTGGGGCGGCGAAACCTCGGATTTCCATGGCTTCGCTCAGTACGACTTTTCGCTCGATGGCTTGGAGTGCAAGGTGGTGGCGCCGCGGGAAGCGGCCGCGGGCAAGCCTTGGATCTGGCGGGCTCGCTTCTTCGGACATGCGCCCAATGTGGATATCGCTTTGTTGGAGAAAGGCTTTCATGTCGCCTTTGTGGACGTGAGCGACCTGTTCGGCTCTCCGGCCGCGGTGGCTCGCTGGGACGCGTTCTACGCTTTCCTGACGCAGGAGAAAGGGTTCTCTAAAAAGCCGGCGCTGGAAGGCCTGTCGCGGGGCGGATTGATCCTTTATAACTGGGCTTCCGAGAATCCGGAGAAGGTTGCCTGCATCTATGCCGACGCCCCGGTTTGCGATTTCAAAAGCTGGCCGGGCGGCAAGGGGAAGGGCGCGGGAAACCCCAAAAGCTGGGAGCGCTGCCTGGCGGCCTACGGATTTACGGAAGCGGAAGCTTTGGCCTACAAGCGGAACCCCTTGGACCGGCTGGAGCCCTTGGCCTTGGCCGGGGTGCCGTTGCTGCACGTGGTGGGAGACGTCGACGAGGTGGTGCCGGTGGCCGAGAATACGGCAGTTCTGGAAGCTCGCTATCGAGAGTTGGGCGGCTCGATCGAGGTGATCCACAAGCCGGAAGTCGGGCATCATCCCCACGGTTTGAGCGATCCGACCCCGATTGTGGAATTCATCCTCTCGCATCGCTGAAACGAGCCTGCCAGTAGCGCGGCTCTCAGGGGGGCGGCGGAGAAGCGGGCTTAAAATACTCTTTTCCGGCGATGCCAATTTTGGGGCTTTGGCGCTAGGATGCCCCTTTGCGTCTTTTGCGCCGAAGCTTTGCGGGTGCCCCTCATCCAAAGCCTGAAGCGGGACGCGCCTGTATCCCATGAAATTGTTGAAGTCCTTCTTTGTTGTAGCGTTTGCGTGCTCAAGTCTTTCCGCCTGGGCGGAACCTCTTTCGCTGGGCCGCGGTTCGAGTGGAGTGATTGTCGAAACCTTGGAATCGACGAAGCCGGATGGCGACGGCGTGTTGCTGCGTCGCGTCTTGGAGCTGCCGGATTTCGAGCGCGGCGCCTATTTCTCCGGCGGGCTCGGTTCGCGCTTCAAGTGGCCGGCCTTGGCCAATCAAATGACGCCGTGGTATGTGTACGGCAATGACATGACGACGCTCTTCGCGGAGCCTTTCGCCAAGAACCCGTGCAGTACCATCGGGAAAGGGGCTCAGTCGGAAGGGATGTTCGCGCTCTATCAATTGCGATCCGGCGAGTACCTCAGCCTGCTGACGCTCAGCGGCGAGACGTGTATGAGTTGGTTGAATACCTTGGAGAGCGGCGAACTCGAGCTGGTGCTGGGCAATTTCGGCGAAGGGGAGGAAAGCGGTCGCTTTCCCTTGCTGGCGTGGGCGAAGGACCGGGACCTCTACCGTTCCATGAACAAGGCCTGGGAACTGGCGCTTGGGGAGCTGGAGGGACGCACGGATTGGCGCGTGAACAAGCAGTATCCGGAAGCCTTTACTTACCTAGGCTGGTGCTCGTGGGAGCATTTCCGAAAGAATATCGATAGCGATAAGCTGGTCGCCGCGGCGCGCGCCATCGAGGAAAGCGGTTTGCCGATTCGCTGGTTTTTGGTGGACGACGGATTTCAGGTCCAGGAGGGCACCGCTCTGAAAAGTTTCGCCGCGGATCCCAAGAAGTTTCCGCAAGGCTGGGATCCGCTCTTGGCCCTGCGCAAGGAGGACAAGATCAAGTGGTTCGGGCTTTGGCATTCCTACATGGGGCTCTGGCGCGGCATCCATCCAGAGAACGCCTTCGGGGCCCTGAACGAGGACTTCATTCCTTTCGGCAAGAATCTTGGCCCCGGCGGCTCGAAGGCCGGCACGCAGCGCTTTTACGACGCCTTCATGGGCTCGGTGGCCGATTTCGGTTTCGATTTCGTGAAGATCGACAACCAGTCGCTGTACAACAACGAGCAGGTCGATGTGGCGAGTAGTGTAGAAATCAATACATGGATGACGGAGGCCCTGGAAAAGGCCGTGGCGGATCGTCTGCCGCAAGGCATGATCAACTGCATGAGCCAAGGCACGCCGCAGGTGCTCGGTACCCGTCATTCGGCGGTGTCGCGTGTGAGCATCGACTACAAGCTCAACGACTTGCCCAAAGCGAAGGCCCACATCGAGCAGTCGTACGTGAATACGCTTCTGCAGGGGCAGACGGTTTGGCCGGACCATGACATGTTTCACTCTTCGGACCCGGACGCCGGCGAGCTGATGGCGATTTCCAAGGCGATGTCCGGGGCTCCGATTTACCTTTCGGACAATCCGAGCGATTTTCACGACGCCTTCATTCGACCGCTGGCCTACGAGGACGGCGAGCTCCTGCGTCCCTTGGCGCCGGGAGTGCCTTTGCCGGAATCCGTGATGATGGACGTCTACCGCAGCGGCGAGGCCTTTCGGGTGATCGCTCCCTTGGCCAACGACTGCGCCGCGATCGTCGCTTACAACCTGTACCACCCCGAGGAGACGACGATCGAGGCCCGGGTATCGGCGGAGGACTATGGGCACGCGTCCGGCATGATCCAGCCTTACGAGGCGCCGTGGAAGCTCCCGCGCGAGGGGCTGGTCTGTTTCGATTGGAGGGAAGGAAAAGGGCGCAAGCTGGACGAGGCCTACACCTTCGAGCTGAGCGGCTTTTCGGATCGCTTGCTCCTGCTGGCTCCCATCCGGAAGGGCTGGGCGGTGATCGGGGCCCGCGACAAGTATCTGTCGCCGGTAGCGGTGGGAGAGCTGCAGGCGAGCCGACGCAGCCTGGAGCTGACCCTGCTCGAGAGCGGACCCTTGGTGATTTGGAGCTCCGAAGGCACGCCTCGTTTGGAAGGCTATGCGGCTCGGGACTTGGGCAACGGCTTTTGGCAGTTCGATCTGCCGCAGGGAGAGAAGGACTTTTCGGTCACCATTCGCAAGTAACGAGCGGAAAGGCGGCGAAGGGCTGCCGGCGGGGACAAGGCGAGCAAGAATACTCCTTTCAGGCGATAGTTTGAAGGCGGGGCAAATGGTAAACTGTGGGATTGCGAGACTGCGTACCCCGCCTCCGCCTTGACCCCGAGCAACGATTTAAAAAACGAAATGATGAAGAGAACCCTTGGTATAGTTTTACTCGGAGCTTTTGCGGCGTCTCGCCTGCTGGCTGCGAGCCTGACGGTAGATTCTCCGGACGGAGCGCTTTCGGCCACCTTCGAGGTGGAGAAGGGGGCCTTGTTCTATTCCGTGAGCAAAAGCGGAACTCCGCTGGTGGCGCCATCCAAGGTGGAAATCTTCTCGAATGCGGAGATGAAGCTGGTGGGGCACGCGACGAGCGAGAGCGACTCGACATGGAAGCCGGTTTGGGGGCAGTTCAGCGAGATTCGCGACCATCATCGTGAGCTGACGCTTTCGCTGGAGGCGGATGGCGCGCCAGTGACTTTGCTGTGTCGGGCCTTCGACTCGGGTATCGGCTTTCGCTTCGTCCTAGGCGAGGAATCGAAAGGGCGTAAACTGACCTTTTTGAGTGAATACAAGCCGCTCGAAGGGATTGCCCACTATGGCGGAGCGAGAGGTTGGGAGATCGACCTGGAGGACGAAAAGGTAAAGCGCGGCAAGCTGCCGCTCGTCACGGTGCGAGCCGATGGGATCCACCTGGGACTGGTGGAGTCGGATCTCTATTCCGCTCAGGGCTTCAGCCTCATGCGCGTGGACAAGGTGATCGAGGACAATTCCCTCGAGTTAGTCAGCGCGGCGGAGTCGATTGGGGAAGGGCAGCTCACTTCCTGGCGCACCATCATGGTGGGCGAGTCCGCCGGAGACTTGGCGGTGAATACGGTTTCCTTGAACCTAGCCGCCCCGAGCGTGATCGAGGACACCAGCTGGATCAAGCCCGGCAAGGGGCTTTGGGACTGGCGGGTGCATGGCTACGACAACGGCGATTTCGTATACGGCATCGATACTCGCAGCTACCTGCGGTATATCGATTTTTGCGCGGAGCAGGGGCTCGAGTATTTCACGGTGGACGACTACTGGTTCGAGGAAGCGGGCGACGGGAAGATGAAGGTTTCGCCGCAGGTCGATATCGAGAAGGTGATGAGCTACGCCAAGGAAAAGGGCGTGATGATCATGCTTTACTACGATCGCAAGAAAGGGAACTTCGGGGACGAGACCTTGTTCGAGCACTACGCGGATTTGGGCGCCATGGGGATGAAGTACGGCTTCATGGGAAATCGGGCGGACTTTACCCGCGATTCGATGGAAGCGGCGGCGGAGAACCGCTTGCTCATCAACTTCCACGACGGTCCGGTGCCGATGTCGGGAGTGGAGCGAACCTTCCCGAATCTCATCACCCGCGAGTACTGCCACGGGCAACAGGACAGCCGCAGCGCGTTCACGCCGGAAACCTTTATCAAAATGGCCTTGGTCAGCTCCTTGTCGGGGCCGCTCGACATGTCCAACGGGAATTTCGGAATCGGCAGCATCAATCGGGGCGAGCGCGAAAAGGGTCCGAGGGAGCTCAATAGCTACATCTCGACCGTTGTCAGCGAGGTCGCTCGCAACCTGATCATCTATACGGGCCTGGTGACCTTGCCGGACGCTCCGGAGGAGTACTACAAGAAGATCGACCTGTTCGAGTTCCTGAAGGTGATGCCTGCGACTTGGGACGACTCCTTGGTGCCGTATTCAAAAATTGGAGAATACGTCACGGTGGCCCGCCGTAGCGGAGATACTTGGTTCGTCGCTTCGGCCAACGACCAGAGCGAGCGGAGCTTGGATATCAAGCTCGACTTCCTGGAAGCCGGCAAGCGCTACGAGGCCACGATTTACCAGGATGCGGCCGACTCGCATGGGGTAAAGAACCCGGAGGCCTACGAAATCAAGATGCGTCGGGTTAAGCGCGGGGATGTGGTTACGGCCAAGATGGCGGTGGGTGGCGGCCATGCCATGATCCTGCGTCCCTTGAACTAGCAAGTATTTGTCGTGAAAATTAAACTACTCGCAGTCCTATCGCTGGTTTTCGCAGGTATCTGCGGAGCAGAGGAGAACCGCCCTAATATCGTATTCATCATGGCCGACGATCTCGGTCCGGGATGGGTGGATCTGACGGGGAGTAGTGAAAAGATAAATACGCCGAACCTGGAGCGCTTGGCGCGTAGTGGCATGGTCTTTACGAAAGCCTATGCGGCTGCTCCGGTTTGCTCGCCGACGCGAGCTGCCTGCATTACGGGGATGTCGCCCGCTCGCGTGGGCTACACCACGCATGCTCCAGGCATGGGATTGGAGAAATACCTGTGGAAAAATGGCGGCCGTGGAAAGGGCGGTCCGGTCGATGCGGAATCGCGCGAGTTTATTCCGTTCGAGTTTCCCAGCTACGCTCGCGAACTGAAGCGTTTGGGCTACGCGACCGGATTTTTCGGCAAGTGGCACTTGGCGGGCGAGGGTTCCGTTTCCCGTCCGGATGGCGTGGTGAACGCGGCCTGGCATCCGGAGCATTACGGTTTCGACGTGAATGTGGGCGGCTGCGCCTATGGGCAGCCCAAGTCGTGGTTCGATCCGTACCGCAACGCTACCATCGAGGGTCGGGCGGAAGGCGAGTACCTGACGGATCGCCTTGGAGACGAAGCGGCCGAGTTCATTCGGGCGAACCAAGAGGGACCGTTTCACGTGACGCTTTGGCTGTATTCGGTGCACACGCCGATCCGGGCTCCCGCCGACCTCGTTGAGAAGAACGGTGGCGACGCCTACCTGGCGATGCTCGAAAGTATGGATACGGCTGTGGGCAAGGTGATCGCGGCCCTGGAGGAAACCGGTTCCCTCGAGAACACCTTGCTTGTGTTCTACTCCGACAATGGCGGCTGGAAGCCGACGGAAGGCCTGGCGGAAGAGAAGGGATCACTTTTGGAAGGGGGCGTGCGAGTGCCGATGGTGGTGAGTTGGCCGAAGGTTATCGAGCCGGCGAGCGAGAGTTCCGTCCCGGTTACCAGTATGGACTTTTTCCCTACGTTCGTGAATGCCGCGGGCGGCGACGCCGGTCGGTTCAAGGAGCTTGATGGCTTGGATCTGATGCCGCTGTTCGAGGGTGGTTCCGATCTCGGCCGCGAGGCCTTGTATTGGCATTTCCCGCATCACCGCAAGGGGATCGATTACATGATGGGCAGTTCCATTTTGGAAGGGGATTGGAAGTTGTATCTTGGATACGCGGAGACGGGAGACGCGTTGTTCAACTTGAGGAAGGATCCCGGGGAAACGAATAATGTTTTGGATGAAAACCCAGAGCATGCGTATCGGCTGAAGAAGAAGCTCGATGCTTGGCTTCTCCAGTCGGGGGCGCGGATGCCGAGGACGGATGCGGATTTCGAATGATTCCCAGCTTGATAGGGTTTGTTAGAGTACTGGTCGCTAGTTTGCCGCTGTTAATCGGCGGTTCGCTGGCGTTTGCTTCGCAGGTCTATTTCCCGGAGCGCTTGGAGCCGATTGGCGAGGCGTGGCGTTGGACGGATGTTGAGGCTTTAGGTCCGGGATCGATCCGCTGTTTCGATGCTCCGAAGAGTGGAGCGGTCTGGGTGGGAATCGGAAATGAATTGGTGCGCTACGACGGCAGGGAAATGCAGCGTTTGAGCGCGGATGGCGATACGCCTTGGGTGCCGCGAGCGGTTAAGGAAACGGAACGCGGGGAGGTTTACCTCCTGTCGCGGCAGGAGCTTCACCGCTTCAGCGGCGGAGAATGGAAGCGGCTGCAGCATGTGGGCCCCTTTGCGGTGCGGCGCATGCAGGAAGATGCGGATGGGAGGGTTTGGTTTGCCTCTAGGGGAGCAATCTTCAGCGCCTTGGGAGAAGAGGTCGTGATGTCGAGGGGGATTGCTGCAGCGATTCTCGACATAGAGTTCGACCAGTCCGGACAGCTCTGGGCGCTCGACGCCCAGGGAAGCGTCGTCTGCTGCGAAACGGAAGACGGCGTGGCTAGCGTGAAGCGCAGTTGGCAGGGGACCGGCGGGTTCCCGGCGGGGCGCTTGGGGAGAGTGGGCATGATCGAAGTGGACAGCGAGGGAATCGTTTGGTTCGTGGACTCGAATCCGCAGCGGGCTCCTCGGAGCTACGATCCGAGGAAGGACGTCTGGGAGGAGGTCGACCTTCGCAAGGCCGGCGGGAACAACGTTAACTATTCCATCCTCGAGCCGCAAAGCGGACGGCTGCTGATTTCAGGCAACGAATCGATCTCCTATCGCTCGGGGGCCGATTGGGCATCGATTTCCAACGCGAATTTGCGGCTGACGGATTTCACGACCTACATGAGCCTAGGGAGGGACGGGCAGGTTTGGTTCGTGCAGAGCAACAGCTCGCAAGGGCGGAGCCGATTGGCCCGGGTCGACTATTCCGGTCGGCGCTGGAAGGACTACGCCAACTTGAATTTCCAGTGCGAGTGGGGAGAGGGAAGGCTTTGTTTCCTGACGAAGAAGGGTGAGTTCGTTATCCACGATACAGCGCGTGGCGAGTGGGAGCTGTTTTCCTTGGAGGACGGTTTGATCGATAATCCGCTGGTGGCGTTGCTCAGCGCGAAGGGGGAGATCTGGATCGCCGGATCGCACGAGAACGAAGCCGCCGTAAACCAGTTTGACGGTGAAAAGTGGATACGTCACGACTTGCCGGAGCTAGGGGAGATCGTGAGTCGCTTCGGGGCTCGCTCCTTCTCGGACGGGAGCTTGCTTTTCGCCTGCGGGCAGGAGACTACGATCGAACCAGGGAAGGGAGGCATTGTTCGCTTTCGCCCGCAGGGCGAGGGTTACGTGAAGGAGCGCCTCGAGGATACGCATAACCGGATCATCGCGATCCAAGAGGATAGCGAGGGGAACCTGCTCTACAGCAAAGATCGCATCTTTCGATATGGCGAGGACACCTTTTCTGGAATCGAGGTGCCGCGGAAGCATCGCGTGAGCTGGATCGACGAGTTCCATACCCAAAGCGACGGCAAGCTGTGGTTCTGCAATTGGGGGCAGGGAGTTCACTACTTCGATGGAAGCAAGTGGCGGATGTTTACGGAAAGCGATGGACTGAGCTCTATCTATGTATCCAACCTGATGGTACAGAAGGATGGAACCGTGCTTGCTTTGACGGCTAAAGGGCTGGACCGCTACCAGCATGGGCAGTGGCAAAACGTCAAAGGCCCGGCTATCAGTGGAATCCGGGAGGGAACGACTTTGCGTAGCTCGTCGGACGGTTCGGTTTGGGTGAACCTGGCGAGCCGTAGCTGGTACTTTCGGAAAAATTCGAGAGAGAATGCGGCCATGAACTTCAGGAGTCTCCGCTTCAAGCCGGATGCATTGCCGCCGGAGACGAGGATTGTTTCGATGGACGAGCGTTCGAAGTATTCGGATACTGCATACATTTCCTGGACGGGAGTCGACCCTTGGTCGGAAACGCCTCAGATAGACTTGCTCTTCTCCTATCAGCTCGACCAAGGTCGCTGGTCTCCCTTCAGCAAGGATGCGTCGACCCATTTCTCGGAATTGGAGCCCGGCGATCATCGCTTGCGGGTAAGGGCTTTGGACCAGGATGGAAACGTGGATACGAGCCCTGCTGTTTTGTCCTTTACGGTTTATGCTCCCTTCTGGGAAACGCCTTGGTTCGTGGCCACGGCGGTTGCGGTTCCGATCATCGTGATTGGCTTGATCATCCTGTTGCTGGCGCAGCGGATCCGTCACATGGCGGAGCTCGACGGCCTGCGTACCCGCTTCCTGATGAACATTTCCCATGAGCTGCGCTCGCCCTTGAGCTTGATCATGTTGCCCTTGGAAAAGTTCATTCAGGAGCATGGGATCGACGAAAATTCCAAGGGGCTGGCCACGGCGCTGCGCAGCACCCGGCGGCTCAATCAGTTGGTGGAGCAATTGCTCGAGCTGCATAAGGCCAAGGCGCAGAAGTATAAGTTGAATCCGAAAGCGGGGGATGTCGTTCGATACACGCGAGCGGTCGTGGCGGATTTCGACTCGCTCGCGTCTTCGCGAAACCAGACGGTGCAATTTTCCTGCAAGGAGGAGAGCTACCTGACGCGATTCGACGAGGACATCTACCGCAAGATTCTGGACAATCTGGTTCTCAATGCGATCAAGCATTCGCCTGCGAATTCCGAAGTCACCGTGACGCTGGAGAAGGGCGAGGATAGCGGCTTGGGGACGGGCCAGCTTCGCTTGGTCGTGGAGGACAACGGCGCCGGCATCCAGCCCAATGTGCTGAAGCGCATCTTCGAGCCGTTTTACAACAATTCGGA
This sequence comes from Pelagicoccus sp. SDUM812005, assembly GCF_031127875.1. Classification (GTDB taxonomy): domain Bacteria; phylum Verrucomicrobiota; class Verrucomicrobiia; order Opitutales; family Opitutaceae; genus Pelagicoccus. Next base: position 26,142 of record NZ_JARXIA010000027.1, read on the forward strand.
AAATTCCAGCCAACGCATCCGCAGCTTCGGCATCGGCCTGGCGTTGGTGAAGGAGTTGGTCGACTTCTGCCAGGCGACGATCGCGGTCGAAAGTCCGGTGAAAGACTCCGAAGGGCGTCGCTTCGGTTCCCGCTTCACTATCGAGTTTTCGAACATGCCGGAGTTCGAAGCGCCTCAGCTTGAAGCCGCTTCCTGGGAAGCGAACGAGCCGGAAGGGCGCGGCGTAACCGTTTCGGAAACGCCAGCGACCTTGGAATCCGAGAGCGATCGAGCGGTGGTGCTGCTGGTCGACGACCACAACGAGCTGCGCGAATACATCGCGGAGGAGTTGGCTGTGGACTTTACGGTGATCGAGGCGGAGGGCAGCCGCGAGGGAATCGATCTGGCCACGGAAAAGGTTCCCGACTTGATCATCGCCGACGTGATGATGCCGGAGATGGATGGCATCGCTTTTTGCCGCGCGTTGAAGGAAAACGCGGCGACGAGCCATATTCCTGTCATCTTGCAGACCTCGCTTGCCTCCGAGGAGAAGGAGGTAGCCAGTTTCGAGGCGGGAGCGATCGACTACTTGACGAAGCCGACTTCCGTTACCCTGCTCAAGAAGCGCATCCAAAGCCACTTGGATGCGGGCAAGCGGCACGCCAAGTTCCTGAGGACTCAGCTTCTGGAGCCGGAGGCGGAAGTGAGCGCCGCCGTGAACGACTCGGAAGCGGAGCTGGTGAAGCGGATTCGGTCCGTGGTGGAGCAAAACTGGAGCCAGCCCGACTTCAATACCGACATGCTCGCCAGCGAAATTGGCATGAGCCGGAGCTCGTTCTACCTGAAGTGCAAGGCGATCACGAACGTGTCGCCCGCGGAGGCGATCAAGAGCTATCGCCTCGCGAAAGCGAAGGAGCTATTGAGCAGCGGAAAGTCGGTGGCGGAGGTCGCGACCCTGGTCGGGTATCTGGAAACGAGCTCCTTCTATCGCGCCTTCAAGAAGCGTTTCAATTGCACCCCATCGGAGTTCCAGAAGCAGGCTCGGAACTGATTTGGGGGTTGGGGGGAAGGCCCTTTCGCTAGGGTTGCCGCGATCTCCGAGCAATCGCCGAAATTAAGTCGGTTTCTAGGACTAAAATACAGTTTTAAGTTTCAGAACAACAAGGAGATAGACGAATCGCATTAGGTTTAGGACGAATGGGCATTTCGTAAAAAGCGAGCTAAGCCTATAGTGGTATCGTACCTCACGCAGACCCCAGCTTACCCCCCTATGCTTTTGCGGCCCCTAGCCGCAAAGCAGGCCAAGCCGAGACAATCGATGAGCGATTTTCGCTCTGTTTCGGCGCAGCGTAAACTGTCGTCGGCTGCTTATCCCATAACCTCAACCCACTAAATCGAAACTACAAATTCGACCCCGCACCCTACATATGAAATTCCCCATCCCCGAATCCCCCCATCGATCGGTCCTGCTCAGGTATGCAGGCCTTTTGTTAATTGCCCCTTTGGGCTTCCTGCCTTCCGCGTTCGCCCAGGACAAAGATGAAGAGGAGGAGGTCTACGAGCTTTCCCCCTTCGAAGTGGACGGCTCGCAAGACCAAGGCTACCGCGCGGAAAACACGCTGGCGGGCAGCCGTTTGAACATGTCGCTCGGCGACGTGGCCCAGTCCGTTGAGGTCCTCACCATGGAGTTCCTGGAGGACGTCGGCGCCGAAAACATTGACGACATCCTGCTCTACGCGGTGAACGCGGAGCCGGATCATGGTGACGCCCCCACCGGGCTCGCGACTGAAGAAAACGTCGGCACAACCCTAAACTTTGTGGCAAACGGCTTGCAGAACATCCGTGGCAGCCGGGCGTCCATCACGGTGGACAACAATGCGGGCGGAGGCTCGATCGACACCTATAACGCTTCGCGTATCGAGATTTCGCAAGGACCGAACGCGGTCCTTTTCGGATTCGGCGGAGCGGGTGGAGCGGTCAATATTTCGACGCAGCGCGCAGGCCTGCAGCGCGATTCGTTTCGCATCCAATCCACGGTGGGTTCCGACGACCAGTTCCGCAACATCTTCAACCTCAACAAGGTGCTGATCGACGGCAAGTTGGGCTTCAAGATAATCTCCCTAGCGGAGGATAAGGAAAGCTGGCGGGCGGGAGCTTGGAACGACAGCCGCCGCAACACTTTCGTGCTCTCGGCGAATCCCTTCGACGGGACTGAGTTGAGCGGTAGCTACGAGCGAGCCCATATCGACAAGCAGTGGACTGTGAACCAGGGCGCCACGGATAGCTGGCGAGCTTGGGACGCCGTTTGGGACAGCGAGGAATATGACGCCTTGTACGGAGCTGGCACTTACCAATCCTTCAATCAAGCGGGCGTGAATCGCAATAGCTTGACCGCGTACGGCCTCATTCGGGGAAACAATTCCCAGCGCAAGGTCTACATAGACAATCTCGACTTCGAGGCAGAGGGGCTTCCCACCGATGCGGGTAACGTGATTCCATTGCACAACTTCTCTCGCACGCGTCCTTTGGTTGGCGGGCGGATGCTTTCCGACGAGGAAGTCGATATATCGAAGTTCACTCCCTTCGGACCGGATTCCTACGAAAATCAAGACGTCAAGAACTTGAGGCTCCGGCTGACTCAACGGCTTCGTCAGAACCTGTTTCTGAACCTCGAGTACTTCAATTCGGAACGAGACATTTTGCGGGTTTCGCCCACGGGACGCAACCTAGCGATTCAAGCGGATCCGAACAAGGTATTTGACGGCGTGGCAGCGGGGGCCCCGTATTTCGATGACATGGAGAACCCCTTCGGTCCTAGCGAGGATGGTTATTACCTCTATTCGGAGACCCAGATCCAAGTGCCCGAGTTCTTCCTCAAAGACAGCACCCTCCGAGGATCCATCGGGTACTTGCTCGATACTGAGCGCTGGGGTAGCCATCGCTTCAACATAGCGGCCAACCAGAAGGAGAAGTCCTGGGCGCGATCCACTTCGCAAGAGGTGCTCGATATCCACGAAGCCATTGCCCGGGGCGTGAATTTCGGCCGCTACAACCTGGTGGGCAACAACGCGCTGCACGCTCGCAACAAGATCTGGCGTCGACACTACTACGAAGCTGGGCCTGACGGGTATCCGATAGACGACAGCGAGATTCGTACCGGCGCCTTTTACGATCCAGTCGAGATGCTGGTCGAGGATCGCGACGGCAATCCCTTCCTGCTCGGAACCAAGCAGTTCCGTCTCGGTGGAGGCCACCAACGCGAAACCCTTACCGACACGGAGGGTACCTCTTTCACTTGGGTTGGAAGATGGTGGAACAACAAGATTGTCACTACGGTTGGCCTGCGTGACACGGATGCCACCACGAACGTCTACAACGGGAAAACTGCAAATTCCCAGATCGTGAAGGACGACGATGGAAACGTTGTTTATAACGAGAACGGTGAGATCGCTCTTCTCGACGAGGCAGCCCGCCCCTTCCTCTACATCGACCCGAATACAGGACTGCCGGGGCATAACAACTTGTCGGAGTCCTTCCAGTCCTCCACGCCGACCGACACCAAGGAATCGACGGCTTCTAACTCGACCTTCGGTGTTGTCTACAAGCCAACCAAGTGGATGTCGGTGGTCTACAACCGTTCGACGAACCGTTCCGATCCGAGCATCTACCGCGTCATCATTCCAGGTATCGTGGCTCCCAGTGGAGACGGCTTCGGTCAGGACATCGGGCTACGCTTCAACCTCTTCGACCGTAAGCTTTCGGTCGCTATGAACTATTTCGAGAACCGCACTGAAGACGCTTCCACGGGCGGCGGCGTTGGAGAGAACCTGCTCGAGCCGCACCGCGCGGTCTTGGACGCCTTCGTTCGCGCTCAAGAGGGGGTCGAGTACTATCTCGAGGATGAAAATGGCGACTACATATTGGACGACGATGAAAATCCGATCGTCGATGAAGAGCGCACGAATGCTCCGATGGACGAAAGCGATCCCCGCTACTTGAGTGAAGAAGAGCGTTTGGCATCCTACGCTGAGGGCGCCAACCAGACCCTTATTGACAAGGAGTCTGCGGGCTACGATGTGCGCGTCATCGCGAACCCCTCGAAAAACTGGAAGCTCGTGTTCAACTTCTCCGACATGCTCCGCTCTTCGCGCAAGGGACTCTATGACGAGGACCTCGTTTGGCTCGCTGGTGAGAAGGAGTCAGTCATGGCTCGTTACGAAGCCTACGCTTCAGCTGGCGACAGCTATCTCGACGACCTCAAGACTGCCCTACGGAACATTGAAGACGAAAAGAACGAGTTATTCGTCTTGGAAGAAGATCGCGTCGCCATGAACGATATGATCGAAGCGGGGGATATCGAAGGGGCGGAAGCCTTGTTCGCCAGCCTTCATCCGATCGGTCGCGCCTACGACTACATCGGCCAGGAGACGGGCGTGACCAAGCTGCAGGTCGAAGACATCGACACCGGCTCCAGCGCCAAGAAAGCGAGCATGTTCACGACTTACAGCTTCCGTGAAGGCAAGGCCAGAGGCTTGAGCGTGGGCGGCGGTTTCACCTGGCGCGATAAGCGTACTTTGAATCACTTCTTCAACTACATCGATGACGAGACGGGCGAAACCGTCGTCAGGACCCGTCCGGATGTGGTGTACGGCGACTACGACAGCATCACGATCTACGAGGCAGACGATGACTTCCGCTTGAATCTGATGGCTTCCTTCTCGACCAAGCTGAAAATCCTGGGTCGCGATACGAAGGCGAAGTTCCAGCTCAACGTGAACAACGTTCTGCAGAGTGACTATGAGTTCAAGCCGCTGCGTTACTTGAGCGACGGCAATATCCGCCGCTACTCGATCGTTCCGCCGCGTACTTGGAAACTCACTACGACCATCGATTTCTAGGGTTAGTGTAGAACGCAGGCAGTTCCTCGTTTCGCTGATTGGTCTTTTGGGATCTCCCCGCGAGGTGGAACGAGGAGCTTGCTGATTATGTTTTTCTGTAGGGGCGAGTTCGGGGCTTGCTCAAAGCAGAGATCTAGGGACATCGCCTTGGTTAACGCCGAGGCGATGTTTTTTTGCGCCTAGGCGAGGGGAGGGGCTGGGCTACCGGACGTTGCTGGGCGGCAGGCCGTAGCGCTTCTTGAAGGCCCGGGAGAAGTGGAAGCTGTCGGTGAAGCCGAGCGAGTAGGCGATCTCCTGGATGGGCGTTTGAGTCATCTTCAACTGGGCGTAGGCGTGCTCCATCTTACGCCGGATGAGGATGCGGTAGGGGCTGGCCTTGCCGTTGCTTTTGAAGACGCGGCAGAGGTGTTCGCTGCTGACGCTTAGGGCTTCGGCGAGGTCCTGCAGGGAGCTGTGGCTCTTGAAGTTTTGTTCGATTTCGGCGAGGGCCTTGATGACGAGGGCGTCGGTGCTTTGGCGCTTCGACTTGCCGCTGGCGTCGGGCGCGATCTTGCGCACGAGGATGCCGATGAGGGCGGAGATGTTCTCGAGGGCGTCGGGGGCCTGGGAAACGCCCTCGGCGATGATGAGCTCGTTCCACTTCTCCAGTTCCTCCGGGATGGCGAACGGCGTGGTGAAGCCGGGGTAGAGGAATTTCTTGGGAGCGACGTTCCCGGCCTGCGTCTTGCCGAAGACGATGAAGTACTTGCGGATAGGGGAGTCGGCGCTGGACGCGAACTCGTAGTCCAGCTCCGGTCCGCCGCAAAAGCAGAAGCCAGCCGATACCTCGTGCTCGGCCTTGCCGATGCGCAGGCGCCCGCTGCCGCTGATCACCATTTCCAGTATCAAATATGGATAGGAGTTGCGGGCGACGCGGTAGTGTCCGTCGCATTCCTCGTAGCCAGCGATGTACTGGAAGGTGTCCCTTCGAGAGGGATCGGCAGGGCAAGAGTAGCGGGCGTTGTGGACGTGGGGAGCGACTTCGATTCTCCCGCCGGGAAAGCTCGGGGTAGGCATGCTTCGATCTAAGGTCAAAAATTGTTAGGTATGCAAGCAATAGCTATTCCCCTTTCAGGGGGTGTTCGCTATACTCGCTCCATTCAATCCCCCGCGAACTTGCTCGGTCGGCTGCCGAGAATACGGCAGCCGATTCGAGGACCCGCCGCGAACCGCCCCCGTAAACGCATCCGTCCATTTATGGATCGAATCTTTTGCTTCCCAAGCTGCGGATAAACAAATAGAAAAAGGTAAGGAAATCTTAGTAACTGAGAAACGAGAACATACTACTATGAGCACTGAAATGACGAAGTACGTCGACTACGTTAAGAGCATCAGCGGGAAGATCCTGCTAGGCTGCGATGGGTTTGTCGACGAGACCTACGAGATCGTGGAGGTTCGCAAGAGCCAGACCGATTACACGGCGATGAAGCAGCTCAAGCAATTCGGCGAGTTGCTTGTGGCGCGGGCCGACGGCGGGGTAGGGCTCGAGCTGGTGCCCAAGCGCCGCTGCGAAGGCGGATTTGGCATCAACACCGGACGCATCGCCGCCATCCTGGGCATCAAGCCGGTGCTTCCCGGCCTCTACGGCAGCGCCGCCATCGACCCGGCCTTCTTGGAATTCGAAGACAACTGCGAGCTGATTTCGCTTGGGGATCCTGCCTTGACCATTGCCTTGGAGTTTGGCGACGGGAAGGTTTTGATGAGCAATCTCGAAGCGGTTTCCAACCTGAAGTGGGAAGACTTCGAGGCCCAGTTCGGGGCCAAGGGCGTAAAGGAAATGTTCGCCGGGGTGGATATCCTAGGGCTTGGCTACTGGTCGCTGACGGCGGATTTCGACAACCTGTTCCGAGGCTTCATGTCGCAGTACGAGGACTCCGCTCCACCGCGCCGGATGTTCTTCGACTTCGCGGACATCAAGAAGAAGTCGAGCGAGGCCTTCATGGAGTCGCTGGAGTTGATCAAGCCCTACAACAGCAAGATTCCGCTGACCTTTAGCCTGAATGAGCACGAGGTGCTGGAGTTGTTTTCTCGCATCGGGGTGGCGGCTCCCAAGCTCGAGCCTCAGGCCGTCGCGGCAGCCTTGACCCTGGCTCGGGAAAAGATCGGCTTCGACGAGCTGGTGGTGCACACTCCGGAGTTCGCGGCGGCATCGAGCGCCGTGGACGGCGAGGCCTACGCTCTGCAGGATCGCCAGGAAAATGTGGTACGGCTGGCGGGGGCTGGAGACAGCTTCAATGGCGGCTACCTCTGCGCTTCGCTGGGTGACTTGCCGCTCAAGGAACGGTTGGTGATGGCCAATGCAGCGACGGCCTTTTTCGTGACTCACGCGACGGGTCCGACGAAAGAGCAACTGATCGCCCAGATCGAGAAGGCGACCGACAAGTAAACGAGCGAACAACCCCAGAATATGAATACAAGATATAATTTAGTACTCTTGAGTCCTAGCTCCGCGGAAGGATTCCTTGCGATCGAACTTGGCGACAGCGCTCCTGGCAATTGGTCGGTGAAGTCCTACACGCTGCGCGGCGGCTTACAGGAAGGCGTTCAGGTTGTGGAAATCGACAATGGCAAGCTCCGCTTCGCCGTGCTTCCGACCCGTGGCATGGGGATATGGAAGGGGCAGTGCGGCCCGATCGAGCTCGGCTGGGATTCTCCGGTTAAGGATCCGGTCAACCCAGCCTTCGTAAACCAGCAGGAGCGTGGCGGCATTGGATGGCTGAAAGGATTCAACGAGTGGATCGTGCGCTGCGGCCTCAATAGCATGGGAGCGCCCTGCACGGACACGGTGCTGGACTATAGCGGCAACGAGATGGAAGTGTCGCTGACCTTGCATGGCAACATCGCCAACCTGCCGGCTCGCTCGGTTTCTTTGGAGGTTACCGACGAGGCGATCGTCTTGAGAGGGGAGGTCGACGAGACCATGATGTTCGGTCCGGCCCTGAGGCTCAATACGGAGATCCGGACCGAGTTTGGCTCAGGACGTCTGACAATTGTGGATACGGTGACGAACATCGGAGGCAATCCCCAGGAGCACGAACTGCTGTACCACATCAATTATGGGAAGACGCTCTTGGAGAAGGGATCTCGCATGGTCGCTCCCTTCAAGCAAGTCGCTCCCCGCGACCCCCGGGCGGCCGAGGGTATCGAAACCTTCGATACCTACGGAGAGCCGGAAGTCGGTTTCGTCGAGCAAGCGTACCTGTACGAATTGGCGGGCAAGCGAGGCAGCCGGGAGACGCTGGCGATGTTGCGGAACGCCGCGGGCGATCAAGCTTCGCTGCTGCGCTACTCCCTGAAGGACTTCCCTTGTTTCACGCTTTGGAAGAATACGGCGGGCTTGGACGACGGTTACGTTACCGGTTTGGAGCCGGCCACGAACTATCCCAATTCCCGCAAGTTCGAGCGGGCGCGCGGGCGCGTCATGAGTTTGGCAGGCGGAGAGTCGCGGACCACGACGTTGTCGATCGAGAATCTGGATACCAAGAAGGCCGTCCGGGAGGCGGAGGCGGAGATCGAGACGCTGCAGGGCTCCGTCGAGCCGAAGGTCTTCTCCCAGCCGCAAGCGGCGCTGTCGGACTTTTAATCCGCCCTCGGCTTTTCCGGGAGGCTTGCCCCGTTCGCTGTCTCTGGGGCCATGAACATTGATCGTCGTTTCGGCGATCAATTTTTGTTTATAGGGCTAGGGTAACTACTGAGATCTATAATCCGTGCTACTTGGGATTTGGAGGCGACAGAGGGGAGAATGGGGCTGTTTGCGGCAGTATCTGCGTTCTCGAGGCAAGCCAATTTCGGAAAATTGAAAAAATCTAATGTCAAAAATTGTTAGGTGTGCAAGTAATGGCTATTCCCAGTTGGCCGGGGAATCTGCGATACTGGCGGTTTCCTTTAACCCCTTGTTTCGACGAAATCGCAGTAAGGACGCTGCGACGACTCGGATTTTTTTGTGCACTAAGTATGGATAAGAGCAGAGTAGCATTGGCTGTGGACCTTGGCGCTTCGAGCGGTCGTGTCGTGGCGGGCGAATTCAATGGCGAGATTCTCAAGATGGAGGAAATCCATCGCTTCCCCACCCGGAACGTGTGTGTGGGCGGTTCCTATTTTTGGGATATCTTGTTCATCTACGACGAGATCTTGAAGGGACTTTCTACGGCGATCGTGCACTACGGCGATCGCGTGAAGTCTATCGGAGTGGATACCTGGGGCGTGGACTACGGATGGCTGGATGGCAGCGGCAAGCTGATGGGCAATCCCTACCAGTACCGCGATTCCCGTACGGACGGGATGCGGGAGTTGGCTGCCAGTCGCATGGACGAGGAAGCGATTTTCGCCTCTACCGGTGTGCAGCCCATGTTTTTCAATACGCTCTATCAGGTGTTGAGCGAGGTCGAGGAGGGGAGCCCTTCGCTGAAGTCTGCTACCCAGCTGCTTTTCATTCCGGACCTGCTCAACTATTGGCTCAGCGGCGTCGCCGTGAACGAACGCACCATCGCGAGCACCAGTCAGATGCTGAATCCTCTGACCGGGGAGTGGGCGCTCGACGTTTTGGACCGGATGGGCATTTCCGGCGGTTACTTTGGGGACGTGGTGGAGCCGGGATCCGTCGTGGGTCCCCTCAGCGCTCCGGTCGCGGAGAAGATCGGGGCTGCGGAAGCGGATTCCGTCTCGGTGATCGCCGTCGGTTCCCACGACACCGCTTCCGCGGTGGCAGGGCGTCCGGCCGGAGAGGGCCGACGCGCCTTCCTGAGTTCCGGTACCTGGTCCTTGCTGGGAATGGAAGCGGAGGAGCCGATCCTTGCGGCCGAAGCCTACGAGCAGGGTTTTTCGAATGAAATGGGCGTCGGAGGCAAGGTGCGCTTCCTGACGAATATTTGCGGCCTCTGGCTGCTTCAGGAATGCCGGGCCCAGTGGATCAAGGACGGGGAAAAGCTCAGCTTCGGCGAAATGGCCGCGATGGCCGAGGAGGCGACTCCGTTCCTTTCGGTTATCGACCCGAACCACCCCTCCTTCGCGAAGGAAGGCGACATGCCGAACAAGATTCGTAAGTACTGCGCGGATACAGGACAAGCCGTCCCTGAAAGCAAGGGGCAGCTCTTGCGCTTGGTGACGGAAAGCTTGGCGGCTACCTACCGTTTGGTTTGGGACCGCCTGCAGTCCTTCTCGGAAGGACCGTTGGAGTCGCTCAACGTGGTAGGAGGCGGCTGCCAGAACGAACTGCTAAACCAGTGCACGGCCAACGCCTTGGGCGTGCCGGTGACCGCTGGTCCCGTGGAAGCCACGGCGATGGGTAACATCATTACCCAGCTCGCGGCGGCCGGAGCTATCGAATCGATCGATGCGGGCCAGGAGCTCATTCGCCGCTCCGTCGAAACGAAGACTTTTACACCAAGAGATACGTCCTTATGGAGTGAATACGTTGACCGTCTTCGCTCTGTAATCGAAACTCACAAAACCCAAAAAGTTTAGGAATATATCATTATGTCTGAATTAAATGCATCCCCAAGCCCTTGGACGGGCTCTCTCCCCAAGATTGGAATTCGTCCGACGATCGACGGTCGTCTCGGCGGCGTACGCGAATCCCTCGAGGAGCAAACCATGGAGCAAGCTCGGTCGGTGGTCGAGCTCTTGACTAAGGTCTTGCGCTACCCGAACGGCGAGCCGGTCGAGTGCGTGGTGGCGGACACTTGCATCGGCGGCGTCGCCGAAGCAACAGCTGCCGCGGAGAAGTTCCGCAAGGAAGGCGTCACGGTCACCATCACGGTCACGCCTTGCTGGTGCTACGGCTCGGAAACCATGGACATGGATCCGCACACGGTGAAGGCGATCTGGGGCTTCAACGGCACCGAGCGTCCGGGCGCTGTTTACTTGGCGGCCGCCCTGGCGGGCCATACGCAAAAGGGTCTGCCCGCATTCGGCATTTACGGCAAGGACGTGCAGCCTGCCGGCACCAAGGAGATCCCGGCCGACGTGGCGGAAAAGCTGCTTAACTTCGCTCGCTGCGGATTGGCGGTTGGCTTGATGAAGGGCCGTTCCTACCTCTCCATGGGCGGTACCTCCATGGGAATCGCGGGTTCCATGGTGGACAATTCCATGTGGGAAAAGTACCTCGGCATGCGAGTGGAAGCCATCGACTTGACCGAGTTCGTGGGCCGCTTGCAGAAGGGGCAGTTCGACCAGGACGAGTTCGAGAGAGCGAAGGCTTGGGTGGCTGAAAACTGTCCGGAAGGGAAGGACTACAACTCTGAGGAGACCAAGCGCTCCCGCGAGTCCCTCGACAGCGAGTGGGATGTATCCATCAAGATGGCCTTGATCGCTCGCGACCTAATGGTGGGCAATCCCAAGCTCGCGGAGATGGGACTGGGCGAGCAAGCCCATGGGCATGGCGCCATCGCTGCCGGTTTCCAAGGCCAGCGCCAGTGGACCGACCATTTCCCCAACGGCGACTTCCTGGAAGCCATCCTGAACACTTCCTTCGACTGGAACGGCAAGCGTCCTCCCTACATCGTAGCGACCGAGAACGACGCCTTGAACGGCGCCGGAATGCTCTTTGGCCACCTGCTGACCAATTCGGCTCAGATCTTCGCCGACCTGCGCACCTACTGGAGCAAGGACGCGATCGCCCAGGCGAGCGGCGAGAGCTTGGACAACGACTTGGTCGAAGACGGCATCCTGCACCTCATCAATTCCGGCCCGGCTGCCCTCGACGGCACTGGCCAGCAGAGCGATGCGGACGGCAACCCGACCATGAAGCCGTATTGGGAAATTGAGGACAGCGAAGCGGAAGCCTGCTTGAAGGCTACCACTTGGCATCCGTCCATCACGGAGTACTTCCCCGGTGGCGGTTGGAGCACTCGCTACAAGACGCGTGGAGGCATGGCTTCGACGATGATCCGCTTGAACTTGGTGGACGGCCTCGGCCCGGCGCTGCAGATCGCGGAAGGTTATTCCATCGAGCTGCCAGACTCTATCCACACGGCGCTCGACGACCGCACCAACCCGACTTGGCCAACCACTTGGTTCGCTCCGACGCTTACCGGCAAGGGGGCCTTCCGCAGCGCGTACGAGGTCATGAACAGCTGGGGCGCGAACCACTGCGTGCTGACCTGCGGTCACGTAGGGCATCTCTACATCACGCTGGCTTCCATGCTCCGCATTCCGGTCTACATGCACAACGTATCCGAAGAGCGGATATTCCGTCCGAGCTCGTGGCGCGCGTTTGGCACGGCAGACCTCGAAGGCGCGGATTTCCGAGCCTGCGAAAACTACGGTCCCTTGTACCGCTAAGGCGCATCATGGCAAAGCCAGTATACGGTTCGACCAATCCAAGCCCTGCGGAATCCGGGTCGCCCCAGCGATTCGGTTCGGTGGTCGGCTTAGCGCCGGAGAAGGAGCAGCTCTATCGCGAGCTGCATGCCGACGTGTGGCCCGAGGTGCTCGCCACCATCGAAGCCGCTAACATCCGGAACTACTCGATTTTTCGGACCGAGCTGGCCGGACAGGCCTACTTGTTCTCGTATTTTGAATACATCGGTACGAGCTTCGAGGAAGACATGGCCGCGATGAAGCAGTGTCCCCACACGCGCAAGTGGTGGTCCTTGACGGACCCCTGCCAGCGCCGCCTGGACGGAACGCCTGCGGAAGCCCAGTGGTTGCCGGCCGAGCTCGTCTTTCATGCCAGTTTCGCTGGAAACGAATAGTTTTCGGGAGAGTCGTGGTTTCGCTCCGCGGCTCTCCTTTTTGCATTCCATTCAATCCCTTGGAGTTATTTATATAACAGTTTACAATCGACGAAACCCCGGCTGACCGGATCCTCGTCAGCACCTCAAAAAATATGACCTCTGATTCTAACCCTCCCGTTATTCCGCGTAAGTATCTGCTTTCGTTTATTCTCGTAACGACTTTGTTTTCCCTCTGGGGATTCGCGAACGACGTTACGAACCCGCTCGTGGCGGTCTTTAAGGACGTCTTCGTTATCACCAACGCTCAAAGTACTTGGGTGCAGATGGCATTCTACGGTGGATACGCGACCATGGCCTTGCCGGCGGCGATCTTCATTCGCCGCTACTCGTATAAGAAAGGCATCATTGTCGGACTGGCTCTCTATGCCGGCGGCGCCTTCCTTTCGATCCCTGCGGCGGCCGGAGCGAACTTCAACCTGTTCATCATTTCGCTCTATATCCTGACCTTCGGTTTGGCCTTTCTCGAAACCACGGCCAATCCTTATATCCTTTCCATGGGTCCTCCCGAGACGGCTACCCGCCGCTTGAACCTGGCCCAAGCCTTCAACCCGATGGGCTCCCTCACCGGGATGTTCATCGCAGGCACGGTAATCCTCTCCAACATCGAGGTCGAAGATTTCAAGAACGACATCAACGGCTATGCAGCCGAGTTGGATACGACTCAGGTTCAGAAGGTCGAGTACGACATTCCATCCTTCCTTCGTTCGTCGCCCCGCGAGCGCGTCTACGACGAGAACGCGAAGGCCTACGTGATGGAGAAGGGCGTGGATGCACCCGCGACCGCATTGCAGGATTTCAAGGACGGCAAGATCGAGTCCTTCCAAGGCATGACGCACCGTGAGCTGCAGCAGAGCGACCTCAAGCTGGTAGCCCTGCCGTACACGGTGATCGGCTGCGTGGTGGCGGGCGTGCTCGTTATCTTCCTCGTCACCAAGCTTCCGAATACCAGCCCGCCGGATTCCGATCACGACGTGCACTTCGGCCGCACTGTGAAGCGTCTGCTCAAGAACCCGAAATACGTGGGGGGCGTGATCGCCCAGACCTTCTACGTCGGGGCCCAGATCATGACTTGGACGTTCATCATCCAGTACGCCGAAAACGAGCTGGGAATCGATAAGGCGACTGCCCAGAACTTCAACATCATGGCGATGGTGATCTTCCTTTGCTCGCGCTTCGTGTGTACCTTCTTCCTCAAGTACGTTTCTCCAAGCATGCTGCTGCTCGCCTTGAGCGCCGGCGCGATCCTCTTCACCTTGGGCGCGATCTACTTGCAAGGTCTCACGGGCCTCTACTCGCTCGTATTGATCTCCGCCTGTATGTCCCTCATGTTTCCGACTATCTACGGACTTGCCCTCGACGGGGTGGGCGAAGACGCGAAGCTCGGGTCCGCAGGTCTCATTTTCGCGATCGTGGGTGGCGTGTTCATGACCCGTTTCCAAGGCCAGGTGCTGGACTTGGACAGTTTCATGGGGACGACTGCGACCCGCGGTTCCTTCTATCTCGTTATCCTCTGCTTCGTGATCATTGCTATCTACGGATTCATCGCGAATCGGCAGAAGAAGGCTTAACGAGTCCAAGGGACGGGACGAGGCTTAGGCGTTCCGTCCTCTTGGCTAGGATAGATTTTCGAGAAAGCGGCAGCCCATGGGCTGTCGCTTTTTTCTTTTGGGGAAGTCGTTGCCCGTTTCTCGGGCGCGCTCGCTCGCGCTTTCCCAGAACAGGCGGGTTCCGGTTTTAGAGGGCTAGCTTGCGGGCGTCGAGTTGGTCGCGGATGTGGCGGACTTGCTTTTCGTCGAGGTCGTACTGGTGGATGAAGTAGATTCCGACCGCGAAGGCGAGGGCGGGTATGAAGGCGAAGAGGAGCCGCAGGCCTTGCAGGGTGGACTCGCTTTGGGGGCCGCCGATCTCTTGGCTGAATCCGGTAGAGGCGATCACGTACCCGGAGCAGAGGAAGGCGATGGAAATGCCCGTCTTGAAAAGGAAGGCGTAGACGGCGCCGAACATGCCCTCGCGGCGGTGGTGGTATTGCAGTTCGTCCAGGTCGCAGACGTCCGCCACCATGGCTTGCACGAGCATGAAGACGGAGGCCATGGCGGGCGCGACCATGATGGATACCACGAGCGAAAGGTAGGGCCAGGCGGGCGTATAGAGGACCAGCTTGGCAAGGGTGCCTGCCAGGGCGAGGTAGAGCGAAGCGGCGAGGATTCGCTGTTTTCCGTAGCGGGTGGCCAGCTGCGTGATGACGGGTATGATCGCGAGTGTTAGGATTGTGGATACGGTGGAGTGCCAGGCGAGCAGGGCGGAGGCCGGCTCTTTCTCGCCCCCGTAGAGGTAGTAGACGGTTACGTAGCTTTCCAGGCCTCGGATCATATTGGACCCGAGCAGAATGCAGGCGATGGTAAGGGAAAGCATGCGGAAGGGCTTGCAGGCGAGGGACTGCTTGATGTTGGTGAAGAGTCCGGAACGTTGAGCCTTCTTTGCGGAGACCGGCTTCGCGTTGGGGGGCGGAGCTGCGGCTTTGGCCGTGTGCAGGGGTTCGTCGGTAAAGCAGGCGGATACGAGTCCGGCGGCGAGCATGGCGAAGGCGGTCAGGCTGCCGACCCAGCGGATGGCTTCGATGCGATCGGCGAAGATGTCCCAGTAGGTGATGTTGTACATCCAGCCGACAAGGATGGCAGCGAAGGGGGCGACGAAGGAGGGGTAGGCCATCACGCGGGTTCGTTCGTGGTAGTCGGTGGTTAGCTCGTATCCAAGCGCGTACCACGGGACCGTGTAGACGGTGAGGGCCAAGTAGAAGAGGATGGAGAGGGCTCCGAAATAGAGGAGGTAGCCGGTGTCGCTCAAGCCGCGCGGAATCATCCAGAGCGCGGCGAAGCAAAGGGCGGAGAGGAGGGAGCCGAGCAGGAGGTAGGGGCGGCGGCGGCCCCAGCGGTGGGTCGACTTGTCCGAGATGTCGCCCATGATGGGATTGGCGATCGCGTCGATGAGTCGCGAAAGGAAGATGACGTTGCCGATCATGATCGGGCTGATGACGCCTAGCTCTATGTTGTAGATCTGGTAGGAGAAGGTCTTGGGGGCCTGCTTGCCGATCATGGTGGCGAGGTTGCCGGTGCCGTAGGCTAGCTTTTGGCCGACGCTGACGCGCTCGAGCGAGGAAAGAGTTTTGGGGGCAGGCGTTTTTTTCACGGACTGAAGATGGGGACGCTTGGAAGGCGCTTACCTGAAAGCAAGGGGCGAGCGGGAGCAAGCCGTTCTGCGCAGGGCGCGCTCGTAGCGAGTTTTTGGAGACGTTCGCGGAATGCGGCTGTTTGTCGCTTCTCTATTCGAGCCAAGCGGGGAGCCCGTCTTTTTTGAAGCTGGCAACGCGCTTGTCGTAGGAGTCGCTGGGGAAGGAGTCCTTGCCGGCGGGGAAGGCTTCGTGTCGCGGCAAGGCGGCCCGGTGTTGCTCGAGGATGGGGAGGTATTCGGGGTTGGCGGCAAGGTTGGTGAACTCTTGTGGATCGCTGCGGTGGTCGTAGAGCTCTTCGCTGCCGTCGCGGTAGCGGATGTAGCGCCAGTCTTGGCTGCGCAGGGAGTGGTTTCGCGTGTAGCGAGTGGTGAGCACCGGGCGGCCGCGTTCGGCGTTGGGATCGTCGATGAGGGGCTTGAGGTTGAGGCCGTCGAGATCTTGCTCGGGCAGTCCGGCCAGGGCGGACAGGGTTGGATAGATGTCGAGCAGGCTGACGGGGCTGTCGTTTCTTTGGCCGGTCGCGGGCATGCCGGGGTAGGAGAAGAAGAGGGGGACGCGAGTGGACTCCTCCCAGAGGGCTTGCTTGCGCCAGTGCTTCTTTTCGCCGAGGTGCTGGCCATGGTCGGACCAGAGCACGATAATGGTGTTGTCGGCGTAAGGGCTCTGGTCGAGGGCGGCGATCACCTTGCCGATTTGTTCGTCGACGAAGGTGGTGCTGGCAAGGTAGGCCCGCACGAGCTCTCTCCAGTAAGTGGGGCTTGTATCCAAAACTTCCTTATGGTCGCCTTCGGGGAGGGTGCCGTAGATCATGGCTTTGCCGTAGAGAGGGATGTCCTTGAGGTCGTCCTCGGGGACTTCGGGCATTTGGATGGAGTCGAGCGGGTAGCGCTCGAAGTAGCGTTTGGGAGCGGTGAAGGGGACGTGGGGGCGGAGGAAACCGACAGCGAGGAAGAAGGGCTTGCGGTGTTCCTTTTGCAATTGGGAGACGGCCCAGTCGGCGAGCTGTTCGTCGGGCATGCCGTCTTGGGGGATCTCGTGGTCCTCGAGGGCGGCCCAGCTGAGGGTGTCGCCTTTTACGGGTCCGCCGTGCTTGCGGACGATGGCGCCGCCGTCTTGCGGGAAGGGAGCGAAGTGGTGGGTCTTGAAGGAGCCCGGGCGGAAGTTGTACTTGGCGGGGCGGGTCTCGTCCCAGTAGGGATAGTCGAAGTCCTGTACGCCTTTGTGGAAGATCTTTCCGGCGGCGAGAGTGGTGTATCCATTGTTCCGGAAATGGGTCGGCAGCGGGACCCGTTCGCCCAACACCTCTTGATAGCTCGCTTCGATGTTCTTCATGCCGGTGGTGCCGTACCAGCCGGTGGTGGTCGGGTGGAGGCCGGTGAACAGGGAGTGGCGGGAAGTGTTGCAGACGGGCGCGGAGCAGTGGGCATTGGTGAAGTAGGTGCCGCGCTCGGAAAGCTTGTCGAGGTGGGGAGTGATGGCTTGGGGGTGCCCGTCCAAGGCGCCGATCCAGTCGTTTAGGTCGTCCACGGCGATGAAGAGGACGTTGGGCTGGCGAGGCTGCGGGGTCGCTTGAGCGGCGGCACCGAGGGAAATTGTCAGGATGCAGAGGGCAAGGACGGTGGAGGTCTTCATGGTTTTCGGGGTAAGGGGAGCTTAGGATGATTTCGGATCGAATCGCTTGCGGCAATTTCTCCTGACCGTGACGCGTCACGAAGCAAGGAGGTTTAGTTGGGGCGGAAAGGTCTCTAGCTTGGGATTATGAAGAATCTGTTCGTTGCTTTGGGGCTGTTCGCGGTCTGTGTGTTGCCTGTGAATGCGGCTACGGAGGAATCGCTCGCGGGTCTCGTCAAGGAAGCGGACGCGGCAGAAGATATGGGCGAGATGGGCGAGCTTGGCAATAAGCCAGGTCGCTTGGAGTGGCGATGATGACAGGCGGTCACGATGGGTGAGCTTGAAGGAGAGGAGTCGTCGATCTGTCATTGTTTCTTAACTACGGACTGTAGGTGGAATTTTAGGAATTGAGCGATTCACAACCCCGATATAGATGAAGATAATGAATACGATCCGACTTGGTTTACTCGTTCTGGCGAGTATGGCCGTTTCCCATCTGCTCTCGGCAACAGTCCCGTACTTCGGCAATGGAATCAAGGTGGGAGAGGTCACTCAGGACAGCGTGGTGTTTTGGGTGCGGTTGACGGAAGTGGAGAAAGGGAATCCGCAGCAAGCGGTAGCGCCGGCGCCAGGAGTCGTGGGTTGGTACGAGCTGAGCTATCGAGAGCGCGGCAAGAATACGGACTGGATGAATACGGAAAGACGTCCCGTCTCGGCGGAACGCGATTTCACGGATCAGCTGCGATTGGAGGGGCTGCGTGCGGGCGCTCAATACGAGTTCGAGGCGCGCGCGTACCAGGAAGGTTCAACGAAGCGTCCGAGCGAGGCGCTGAAAGGGCACTTTCGTACGGCGAAGCCGCTCGAATCCATCGAAGGGGTGAAGGGAGTGGTCGTTACCTGCCAGGGACTGGGGACGGTCGACGATCCGGTGATGGGGCATAAGGCTTACGCGGATATTCTCCAACACGACGCGGACTTTTTCGTGCATACGGGGGATATCGTGTATTACGATAAGGACTACGATGGCGTGCATCCGCTTTCCAAAAACCGGGCGCAAGCTCGGGAACGCTGGAACCGCATGTTTTCGATGCATTGGAATCGGGACTTTCATTCGCAGATCAGTTCCTACTTTCTGAAGGATGATCACGATGTATTGAAGGATGATTGTTATCCCGGACAAACCTACGGGGATCTGACTTTCGAGGAAGGCTTGGAAATCTTTCGCGAGCAGACGACCCAGTCGCCGCTTCCGTATCGCACCGTTCGTTGGAGCAAGGATGTGCAGATATGGTTGCTGGAAGGACGTGACTACCGGACTCCTAATCGCGCTCCTGATGGACCGGAGAAAAGCATGCTGGGGCAAGAGCAGAAGGCTTGGCTAAAGCGTACGATTTCAGAATCGGACGCGACCTTTAAGCTGGTAATCAGTCCGTCGCCTATCGTGGGGCCGGACAAGCCAGGGAAGAAGGATAACTTGTCCAATGACGTTTATCGCACGGAAGGGGATGAAATCCGTCGTTTTCTTTCAGGAGTTGAGGATTTGTATGTGATCTGTGGTGACAGGCACTGGCAGTATGCGTCCAAGGACGCAGAGACGGGGCTGGTGGAGATCGGCTGCGGACCGATCAATAACGAGCACGCGAAATTGGGAGGCAATCCAGGCCGCCAAAAGGAGCATCTCTATTTTGGCGGCGGGGAAGGCGGCTATCTGGTCTTCGAGGTGAAGCGCGCGGATGGGCGGCCGTTTATAAGCTTTCGATGGTATTCGATTTCCGGGTCGGATGGTTCTGTGGGAACGGTAAATTGCGAGATGAGCTTTCCGGCTATGCGGCCTTGATTGGCGGCTAGGATCGTGGCGCAGCGGAATTATTTCCCGGCGGCGGCGCGGGAACGTCGTTGGGTGAAGCGGACGAGGACTTCGTTGTCGAGGACGAGATTGGAGGACCAGATGAAGGTGGCTCCGGCGTCGATGAATTGATCGGTGAAGTTCATGTAGGAAGGCTTGTTGCGCACGCCTACTGTTTCGTTGGTAAAGACGCTGGCTTGAGGCCAACTGCTGTCGTTGAAATCTGGTGACGCCCAGTTATCTGGGATTTCGTAGTGGAGGGCGTAGCATTCCGGCGCGTTGTCCGGTGACCTGGGAGCGGAGCTGGAGTCGCGAGTGCCGTCGGGCCGTTGGATGACGAGGGAGGGATCGGGCACCGGGGCGATGTAGAAGGTTTGGGCTTTCCAGTCGGCGTTGGTCACGGTGCCGTCGCTGAAGGAGGCGGCGAAACCGCCGTCGCCGGGATGGTAGGGATTTCCGCGGCCGCTTTCGGTCCCGATGCCGGGAGATTCCTCCCAATCGATGAGCTTAACGGCGTAGGTGATGGGGTGCTTGGCTTTGAAGCGGACGACGCAGGAATTGAAGGGGGTGAAGGGGACGGGGTCGACGGCGACGAGGGTGCCGTTGACGTAGAGTTCGAAGTAGTTGTCGGCAAAGAGGTAGCCGGTGAAGACTTCGCCGGCGGAATCGATCTCTACGATGGGGACGCTTTCGATGTCGAGCGCGTCAATGTTGGGGAGGCGGATGCCGGAGCAGTCGTTATAGAGGTCGGAGGCTTTGGGGCCGTTGAGGAAGTTGTTTGTGGCGGGCGTGATCCAGGTCTTGCCGTCGCTCGAACTTACCTCGCCGACGGTACTCGGCCTGGCTCGCCTAGCGCCTTCGCAATCGAAGAGGGATTCGACGGTGGTCGTTCCCAATCCTTGGGAAATGGAAGGGGTGGCCGCTGTCGCGTGGGATGGCAGGATGCAGGAGAGGGCGATCAGGGTAGCTGGGACGAGCGCTTTCATTGTTGGAATAAAAGCAGCTCGGGAGGAAAAGGCAAAGAGTGATGCTGAAGGCGAGTAGGACGGGGGGCATCCCGCTTGCGCTAATACGTATAGTCGAGGCCGTCGCGACTGAGTTGGCACTCGAGGTCGGCGGCTTGCAATTGCTTGAGCAGCTGGGCGAAGCGTTCCGGCATTTGCTGCTTGAGGTCCTTGGTTTCGCCCGGGTCTTCCTGCAGGTCGTAGAGGGCATAGAGGGAATCGTTTTCCCAAACTTGGCTCGCGTCGAAGTCAGGCATCTTCTCGAAGGGGGATTCGCCTTCGGGCGTGGGGAGGCGGAGGATCTTGTAGCGGCCGTCGGTGAGGGCCATGGTTTTGACGCCTTTGTAGAGGCGTTGGTAGCCGAAGAAGAGGCTGCGGTCTGAGTCGAAGGGCTTGCCTTCGATGAGGGGCGTCAGGCTGACGCCGTCGAGTGGATTCTTGCTCTTCTTGCCTTTGCGGTGTCCGATCAGTTTGGATACGGTGGGGAAGATGTCGACGGTGCCGGTCATGGCATCGCTGGATTGCTGAGGCTTGATCTTGCCGGGCCAATACATGAAAGCGGGGACGCGCAGGCCACCTTCGTAGATGGTGTGCTTGCTGCCTCGGAAGGGGCCGGCGGAGGCGATGCCTTTATTGGTCACGCCGGAGGAGGGGCCGTTGTCGCTGGCGAAGATGATGAGGGTGTTTTCAGAGATTTCGAGCGCTTCGAGTTTCTTTTGCAGGCGCCCCATTTGATCGTCCATGGCGGTGATGCAGCCATAGTAGTGCTGCGCTTCGTCTGAATATTTTGAATACATGGCTCGATATTCGGGACCGGCTACCACCGGTTCGTGCGGGGTGTGGAACCAGATGCATGTCAGGAAGGGGGTTCCGCTTTGGGCGGCCTTTTCGATGAAGGGGATGGCGCGGTCCATGATGACGCGGGAGTCGTCGCCGCGCATGTTGTCTTTGATGGTGACGCCGTTTTCGACGTAGGGGTAGTTTTTCCAGACCTCGCCTTCGGTGTTGCCCCATTTGGACCAGCCCTTGGGGGTGATCGCGGGATCCCAGGTGGGCACGGCGCTGGTGGTGACGAACGCTTGGTCGAAGCCGTGGTGCCAGGGAGGGGAGTAGTGGCCGCGGCTGCTCACCTCGTCCGGCTTGACCCAGCCGATATGCCATTTGCCGAAGATGCCGGTGGTGTAGCCTTCTTCCTTGGCGATTTCGGCGATGGTGATTTCGCCGGTGCGCAGTCCGCTGGTATGGGCGGCGAGGATACCCTGTCGCCAAGGGTGTCGGCCGGTGAGAGTGCTGGCTCGGGTCGGCGAGCAAATGGAGGAGGCGGCGTAAAAGCGGTCAAGCTTCAGGCCGGAGTTGGCCATTTTGTCGAGGTGCGGCGTCTTGATGATCTTGTTGCCGTTGAAGCCGACGTCGCCCCAGCCGAGGTCGTCGGCCATGACGAAGATGATGTTCGGCTGTGGGGCCTCTTTGGCGTGAAGCTGCAGAGCGGAGATTGAAGCAGCGAGCAAGGCTGTCGCGAGAGTCCTAGTGAAGTGGCGAATGTTCATGGGGATACGGTTTGCGCTTTTGGGGTTGCTACAGGTCCGATGAAGATCGTTTGGGAAATTCCATCAATGACGGGAGGGCGTGACTCGTCACGCTTTTTCTGGGTTGGACCAGCCGTGGAATTGAGTGACGCGTCACTCAAATGAAGGTTCGAGCTGTCGCGCGTACGGCTGTCCTATGGGGTGCTTGGCTGGAGGGCCGAGAGTTCCCCTATCGTCATCATCCCCGAAAGCAGACAATGATTAAGGCATTTGTTAGATTCTTCCTTCCGCTTGGTATAGCGGCTACGAGTTGCGCCTTGGAGGCAAAAGACGACGCGAATGAGCTCCTGAGCTCTCGGTTCGAATTGCTTTTGACGCATCCGGTGGAAGAGAGAGGGATTCCCAGAAGCTATTCGCCGGAGACGGGCGAGCTTGAAGTAACTTCGTCGCGGGCCTGGACGAGCGGCTTTTTTCCGGGGAACCTTTGGCTCGTCTATCGATTGACGGGGGATGCGGCCTATGCGGAAAAGGCCGAGGAGTGGACGGCCTTGCTGGAACGGGAGCAGCTCAACGGTCGGGATCACGACATCGGCTTTCGGATGGGATCGAGCTTTGGCTTGGGCTACCGTCTTACGGGACAGGAAGCCTACGAAGCGGTGATCGTGCAGAGCGCTCGAACTCTGTGTACCCGTTTTAGTGATACGGTAGGTTCAATTCGCTCCTGGGGCGCATCGAAGAGCCAGTGGCAGTATCCGGTGATCATCGATAATATGATGAACTTGGAACTGCTTTTCGAGGCGTGGAAACTGTCTGGAGATGAACGGTTTTATGAGGTGGCGGTGAGGCATGCGAATGCGACTTTGAAAAACCACTTCCGGGCAGACGGCAGCACTTTCCACGTGGTGGATTACGATCCGGAGACAGGCGTGGCGCGTCAGAAGAATACGCATCAAGGGTTTAGTGACGAGTCGGCTTGGGCGAGGGGGCAGGCTTGGGCGATCTACGGTTTTACGATGGCGTATCGCTATACCAAGGACGAGCGATATTTGGCGCAGGCCCGGAAGACCGCGCGCTTTTTCCTGCAGCACCCACGCTTGCCGGAGGACGGCATTCCGTATTGGGATTTTGACGACCCGAAGATTCCGAATGTTCCGAGAGATTCCTCGGCCGCGGCCATCGTGTGCTCGGCTCTCTACGAGCTGTATGGAGCGACCGAGGAGGGTTACTTTCTGGAACAGGCCAAACGCCTTTTGGAGTCGTTGCAATCGAAGGCGTACGTCTTGGACGCGTCTTTGGAAATTCCGTTTCTCTTGGACAAAAGCACCGGAAATCTGAACAAGCAGAGCGAGGTGGAGGTGCCGATAACCTATGCGGATTATTATCTGCTGGAAGCGCTGGCGCGGAGTCGGTCGCTGGCTACCCGATAAGCGCCTGTTCGCGTGACGTGTCACGAAGTGGCTCGATTGACCCAGGGCGACTCTGCAGGCGACTCTAGCGGAGCTGTAGGAGAGGAGATGCAACCGGTGTCTCTCTCGTTCGCCCTAACATATACCCCAGATTATATGAAACTGACCGATTGTCTCGATGCCCTCGCGCGCAGGGTTCCTTCACCTTCGATTTTCAGGTGTATCCAAAATCTGCTGCTAGGGGCCAGCGCCGGCGCGGCCTTGGCGGGAGCGGCTTCCGCAGCTGATATTTACCATGAGGGCTGGATCGACTTGAACAAGAACGGCCATCGGGACGTGTACGAGGACAAGGCCCAACCGGTGGAAGCTCGGGTCGAGGACTTGCTGTCCCAGATGACGGTGGAGGAAAAGACGGCCCAGTTGGTGACGCTCTACGGATATTGCCGCGTGCTGAGCGATCCGTTGCCCACGCCCGGTTGGAAGGATCGAGTTTGGAAAGATGGGATTGGCAATATCGACGAGCATTTGAACAATAGCATTCGCTGTATCGCGAAGGGATCGACCCGCGAGCATTCGTATCCATACGATCACCACGTCGAAGCGTTTAATACGACGCAGCGCTTCTTTATCGAGGAAACGAGACTGGGGGTGCCGGCCGATTTCACCAACGAGGGGATTCGCGGTTTGTGCCATGATTCGGCGACGCTTTTGCCGGCTCAGATCGGGATCGGTTCGACCTGGAATACGGAGCTCGTACGGGAGATTGGCGAGATGGTAGGACGGGAGGCGTATGCGCTCGGATACTCCAATATCTACGCTCCGATCCTGGACCTGCCGCGCGATCCGCGCTGGGGGAGGATCGTGGAATGTTATGGCGAGGATCCGTATTTGGTAGGCGAATACGGGCGTCAGATGGTTCTCGGTCTGCAGAGCCAAGGGGTTCTTTCTACGGCTAAGCACTTTGCGGTTTACGGGATTCCCAAAGGCGGGCGTGATGGGAATGCCCGTACCGATCCGGCGGTGACGCCGCGCGAAATGAGAGACCTGCACTTGGAGCCCTTTCGGGTGGCGATCCAGGAAGCGGGAGGTCGCGGAGTGATGAGTTCCTACAACGATTGGAACGGAGAGCCGATCACGACCAGCAAGTACTTTTTGACCGATATCCTTCGTGTCGAGTTCGGGTTCGATGGATACGTCGTTTCCGACAGCGACGCGGTGGAGTTTCCCTTCCGCAAGCACCGTACGGCCGCGAGCTATCGCGACGCGATTCGCCAATGCTTGGAAGCCGGCATGAACGTGCGGACGAACTTCACGAAGCCGGAGTCGTTTGTGGAGCCGTTGCGCGAAGCGATCGCGCTTGGAGAAATATCAATGGACGTGATCGATCAACGCGTTTCTGAGGTGTTGGCGGTGAAGTTCGACCTTGGCCTGTTCGACCAGCCGTATCGTGATCCTGGTGAAGCCATGCTTCAGGTGCGTACTCCGGAGCATATCGAGCTATCCAAGCAGGCCTCTCGCGAGTCGATCGTGTTGCTTAAGAACGACGGTTTGCTGCCGCTTGAGAAGGGAATCTTGAAGCGCGTTTTGGTAGCCGGTCCCAATGCGGACGATGGGTCCGGCTCGATCAGCCGCTATGGTCCGTCGAACGTGGATATCGTAACGATCCTCCAAGGCCTGCGGGCGAAGCTCGGCTCCGGCGTGGCGGTCGATCATGCCAAGGGCTGCGAAGTGGTGGACGACAGTTGGCCCGATTCGGAAATCCTGCCCGTGGATCCTAGCGCCAGCGAGCAGACCTTGATCGATGAAGCGGTCGGGAAGGCCAAGGGGGCGGACCTCGCTGTGGTAGTGCTTGGCGACAACGGCAAGACGGTGGGCGAAAGCGTTTCCCGCACCAGTCTGCAGCTTCCCGGAAACCAGTTGAAATTGCTGCAGGCGATTCATGCGACGGGAGTTCCAACGGTGGTGGTTTTGCTGAATGGACGTCCCATGGCCATGAACTGGGCGGACAAGCATGTGCCGGCGATTCTGGAAGCTTGGTTCCCGGGAGAGTTCGGCGGCGATGCGGTGGCAGATATTTTGTTGGGAGACTACAATCCCGGCGGCAAGATGCCGGTTACGGTTCCCAAGACGGTGGGGCAGGTGCCGATCGCGTTTCCCTCCAAGCCGGCCTCCAACGCGGGTCAGCCCCGGAAGCATGGTCACAACGGATTTGGCTATTCGCGTATCATGGGCGCTCTGTATCCCTTTGGCCATGGCTTGAGCTATACGGAATTTGAATACGGCGAAGTGGAGCTTAGCGCTCGGAAAGTGGAGCTGGCGGACGATCTGAAAGTCACGGTTGCCTTCGAGCTGCGCAACGTGGGCAAGCGCGAGGGCAGCGAGGTGGCGCAGCTTTACCTGCAGGACAAGGTGAGCTCGGTAACGACCTACGACAAGGTGCTGCGTGGTTTCGAGCGGGTTCGGCTGAAGCCCGGCGAGTCGCAGCGCGTAGAGTTCGAGCTGGATTGGCGGGACCTGAGTTTGCTTGGGCCTGAGATGGAGCGAGTGGTGGAGCCGGGGGAATTCCTGGTGATGGCCGGAAGCTCCTCGGAAGACATTCGCTCTGAATCAACGTTTGAAGTTGTAGAATAAGTTCCTTCTACTCGCTGGCATGTTTGCTTATCCCCGTATCCTCTGTGTCTTTGTCCTAACTTTCTTCGCTACGTCATTGTATTCGAAGGATTACTACGTGGATGCCCAGCATGGCGACGACGAAGCGAGCGGTGTGAGCGAGAAGCACGCCTGGCGCACCCTTGAGAAGGTGAACGCCATGACCTTTGAGGCAGGGGATCGCATTCTGCTGAAATCTGGCGGCGTTTGGAGCGGTTGCTTCATGCCGCAAGGATCGGGCAAGGAGGGGGATCCCATCGTGCTGAGCTCCTACGGGGAGGGACCCGCTCCGAAGATCGAGGGAGATGGGCGAACGAATCGTAATGAGGCGAACGAGCAGACGATCAGCAGCGCTATCCGACTCTACAACCAGGAATATTGGTGGATCGAAAACTTGGAGATCACCAACTACAACGCCGAGGAGGAAGCTGGGCTTTCGCTGTCGGCTTGGGAGCGTCGCAATATCGAATTGTACGAGAACGTGGATACGCCTGCTCCGATGGAGGAAGAGCGTATTCGCAAAGTAGCTATCCTCGTGCAAGCGAAGGGCGACAATGGCAAGGGAGCGTTTTCGGGCTTCCGTTTCCGCAACCTTGTTATCCATGGGGTCAACGGCAACATGAAGACCAAGCACAATGGCGGCATCTTCTTTCGCGTGTACGACGATGGCAGCGGCGTACCGATGCGATTCGACGACGTGCGAATCGAAGGCTGTACGATTCAGGACGTAGATCGTACCGGTGTATCCAATGTTTCTGACTTCGATAAGCGCGATCTGACGGATACTGAAAACTGGACGCCGAATCGTGGTTGGGTGATTACCGGAAACACCTTTCGCCGCACCGGCGCCAATGCTCTGATCGTTCGGGTGGCGGTAGATCCCCTGATGGAAAAGAACCTCTTCGATGCCTGCGCTATCAAGGGCTCGGGCAATGCGGCCTTTAATTTCAACACGGACGGAGCGGTGTGGCAGCACAACGAGTTTCGCTACACCAAAGCCAACGAAGGAGACGAAGACGCCGGTGGGGTCGACAGCGACTATCGCAGCAAGAATACGCTCATCCAGCTAAATTACTCGCATCACAACGACTTCGGCATGCTGGTGACGGGCGGTCCGGGACGTTTCAACGACGGGACGGTGGTACGCGACAATCTCTTCGAGGAAGACGGTCAGCGGGAGCGCAAAGGAGGCGAAGGACGGTTCATGGTGCGGGTATCGGGTTCCGCTACTAACACCTTGTTTTACCGCAACACCTTCGTGCTCGGCGAACGCCAGCGGGATACGAAACTGGCTTTTCACAAACGCTGGGGGACCTGGGCGGAAGGTACGACCTATCGGGAGAACATTGTTGTGAACCGAAGCGAAGGGGCCTACATCGACCTAGGCGAGAGCCGTCGCAACCATTTCGTCGACAACCGCTACTACGGGAATCCGATCGAGGAACCCCAGGGAGAGATGGACGTGTACCTGTTGATCGGTCAGTCGAACATGGCTGGGCGAGCGGAGCTAGGGGATCTTGCCGACGAGATTGTATCCGGCGCCGGACTACTCGATAGCGAGGGGCGTTGGGTTCCGTTGGACAATCCCTTGAATCGCTTTTCCACGGTTCGCAAGCGCATGGAGATGCAGCGGCTGGGGCCGGGATACGGTTTTGCGAAGCGCTTGCGAGAGTTGCGGCCAGAGCGGTCCATCGGTCTGGTGGTGAACGCTCGGGGCGGAACCAAGATCGAGGCTTGGGAGAAGGGCGGCGTGCTCTTCGAGGAAGCGGTCGCTCGAGCTCGGATCGCCGCTAAGGCAGGAACGCTTCGAGGAATTCTTTGGCATCAAGGCGAAGGCAACAGCAAGGACGAGCTCTACCACGAGAAGCTGGTGGAGCTGGTGGATGGCTTGCGCGCGGCTTTGGAGCAGCCTGACTTGCCGTTCGTGGCAGGGCAGGTGGAAGGCTCGCGTCCCGTGAACGAGCAGATAGCCAAGCTGGCGTCGTACCCGAACTGCGCGGTAGCGAGCTCGAAAGGCTTGTCCACTCAGGACGGGACCCACTTCGATACGGCGTCGGCCGTGACTTTGGGCGAACGCTACGCGGAAGCGCTCGCTCCGCTGCTGGACTGAGGGGGCGATCAACTCTGGTCAGGTCCTTCGTGACCGTTTGAGTATTCTTGAGGACTCCCCTGAAAGGGAGGAACGCAACGTGTCACGTTCCCTCGTCTTTGACGAAATGCTCATTGTATGATGACTTGGAGACTACCCCCCAGTTACCTCGCGTCTCCTGTCGAGCGTCGGCTTCTATTCCCGTTTTCTCGGCGAATCTCGATACTGTTCGACTGTCATGCTCCTGACCAACCTCGAGGGTGAGCCGCGTGTATTTGGGATAGGATTTGTTCACCTAACCAGCCAACAACCTTATCAAACCCAAAAAAGTACCCACACCCATGAATCTATTCGAAAACCATCCGTTTGCTCGAAGACATTCCTCGCTTCGCATCCCTCTGCGCTCTGTGACGCTGCTGGGATTGTTCGTTCCCGCCCTCCTTGCTCAAGAAGCGGAGGAGCAGGAAATTTTTGAGCTTTCTCCCTTCACCGTCGACGCTAGCAAGGACCAAGGCTGGCGGGCGGGGAGCACGCTTACCGGATCCCGTACGAACCAGGCTCTCAAGAACGTGCCCATCAGCGTGGATCCGATCACCGCAGAGTTTATCGACGACCTCGGGATCGAGGACTTGACCGAGGCGAACAGCTACATGGCCGGCCTCGACACGATCGACCAGGCCGACAAGCGCACGGACGACAATCGTTCGTCCTACCGTGGTCTCGAGATTGGAGGACGCGAAAACGCCCAATCCTCTCGCAACTTCTTCATGTGGTATGCTAAAACGGATACGTATAACGTGAGCCGAATCGACGTGAACAAAGGGTCTAATTCCCTGATGTTCGGCGACGCCTCGCCCGGTGGGCAGTCCACGGTTTTCACCAAGCGAGCCATGTTCAGTGACCTGACCGAGTTTCGCACGACTTTCGACAGCGAGGGGAGCTATCGCTATACGGTGGACGTCAACCGTCAGATTACCGACCAGCTGGCGATCCGTCTCAATGGAGTGAAGCGTTCCAAGGAAAGCTATCTCGATTTTGGCAAGGACGACTTGCAGGGCTACGATGTGGCTCTGACCTATAAGCCGTTCGATAAAACGGAGATCCGTTTCGAGTTTGAAGATTTGAAGTACAACCGCATCGCGGCGGGCAACCAAGTCGGGATTCGGCAGGTATCCGCGAATGGCCGTGGTTTCACGTCCAGCACCCGTTGGTACTACACGACCGACGGGGACCTGGCGAATCGCGGTTCGTCTCGCAGCAATAGCCTTTTCTACGAATCCGACGGGGCGGGCGGTTTCCTGGAGCCGGTAACCTTGGCCAGCTCGGATCGCTCCGGGGCTGCTACCGGCAACACTCTGGACTTGGTGCCTGGCGCCACCGCGTTGGTCTACGATCGGGACGACGAGCCCCTGCTGACCTTGGACGGCCTGTCGGATGGCGTGAATACTTATGGGACGGGGAATTTCCTGAACCGTGAAATCAACAACTATAGCTTTTGGCTCGACCAGCGGGTAGGGGACCTGAGCTTGCAGCTGTCGATGAATCGCCAGGAGCAGTACCAAAACCGCAACGATGGCGGCTTCGGTTCGACCCTTTCGGTCGATGCGGACGGACGGATCTATACCGATGGAGATCTGGATTCGAAGGTCTTCGGCAACGACGTGAACTCCTACCGCTTTTCCGCCAGCTACCCTCTGCATGTGGGAGATTGGATGTCGCAGTACTTGGTGGGAAGCGTCGACTACCAGGATGAGATCGCTTATTCCTTCCGCTCCCGTTTGGTCAACCGAGCGGCTGCTTCCAATGGCGACGGAACCTATGATTACACGACCGATTTGGAGGGGCGTCACCGCATCACGGTGCGCGCTTACCTGGACGATCCCGAGGTCGACCTGCGAGATCCCGACTTCTATGCTCAGGTCGACCGCGACAACTTGCCTTACGTGGAAGGGATCATGGAGCCGATTTGGGTGAACTACGCTCCGCAGACATCGCCCTACTACGACAAGCGCTATTCCAAGTCCGCTTCCTTCTCTGCGAACGGTTCGTACTTCAACGGCAGGCTGCGGAGCCTGCTGGGCATTCGCTACGACAAGTTCCGCCTCAAGCGAATGGACTTGCTCGATATTGGCTCCAGCTCCTTGCGACAAGCTGCCATCGACCAGTATGGCGAAGCTGCTTACTGGGGACAGGACGTAAACCTCGGCACGCCGGACGAGGCGCCGGAGCACTATTCCTACCTGGAGGCGGCTGGCGCCTCCGCGACGACGGGAAACGCGGGCCTCGTTTACAAGGTGAACGAAAACTATAACGTCTATGCTACGGTCTCCGATTCCTTCCGCTGGCAGGACAGCGTGGATTTCCTTGGCAATGTCTTGGGACCGCAGGAAGGATCTACCAAGGAACTCGGCCTGAAGGGCGACTTCATGGATAACAAGCTGTCCGTAACGGCTGCGGTTTATGATATTAAGCGCGAGAACGTGCCCTTTACCGTGGCCAGCGCCAACAATCACGACGAGATGGAGTTGCTCTACAACGATACGACGCTGAGCATTGATACGGACGGCACGATTATCTATACGCCCGTTGTCGAGGGTGATCCTGGATTCGTGGATATCGAAACGGGGCTGAACAACGAGTGGAGAACTCATAAGTCCAGCGAACGTTCGCGTGGAGCTGAGGTTACCTTCCTCATGCAGCGTACCCAGGGCCTGCAGGCCCGCTTGGCATTGTCGTACATCGACGTGGACGCCAACAACGATCTGGACCTCTTCACCGAAATGACGCTGCAGGCCGAAGCCCGGGAAGCGGAGCGTGCGGCTTTTCTAGCGGAGCATTGGGAGAACGACCCGAACTATGAGGAAGGGGAGTTGCCGGAAGCGGAGGAAGACCTGCGCGGGTACTTGGACGAAGCCCTCGATATCATCGCGGAGGACGCTGGCAACGCGATCGTGGACGAGTCGCGAGCCCGTCCTTACAGCGCCAAGTGGCTGCTCGACTACCAGTTCGGCAAGGAGTTCTTCTTGCCGAAGTTGCGGGTGATGCTTTCGGGGCAGTGGAGAGACAACTACTATCTCGACTTCGATACGGACGAAGACGGGAACCTCGTCGAGTTCATCGGCGGTTCCCAACATCCGGTCACGCTTTCCTTTCAATACAAGACCAAGCTCGACAAGAGGAACCTGACCTTTGACCTGCGTTTCAGAAATCTGGTGGACTTGGAAAACAAGGACGATCTTCGCGATTCAGGCGGATTCGTGAATGTGTTCACCGACGAGCTGGTTTACCGCCAGCGCAAGATCGCTCCGCCGGTAACGGAGCTCTCGGTTCGCTACAAGTTCTAGGCGGTTCGGGCTTCATTGGTAACAATCTGCGGCGGCCCTTCTTAGGAGGGCCGCTCTTTTCGGTTTAGGAGGCGGTTTGGCTCGGAAGGAATTGGTGTATTGTGAAGCGAAAAGGATGGCCGCCTAGCCCTGCGATCTGGCAGGGTGGTTCTGTATTTGAAAAAAGATGACGATACGTGAGTTGGCAGCGATAGCGGGAGTCTCCCGGACCTCTATCTCCAGAGCGTTGAACAATGCTCCAGGGGTGTCGGTAGAGACCCGGGAACGGGTGGTGAAGCTGGCTAAGGAACATGGCTACAACGCGAATCCCATGGTGACCGCCTTGATGTCGGATGTGAGACGTCGGCGAATGCACGAGAACCGCTCCATCATGGCGATCGTGCCGCCCGCCTTTCAGGACCGGAAGTGGGGGACGGGGCACATCGCGAATCGCCTCTATCGGGAAGGAGTGGAGAGTCGGGCCAAGCAGCTTGGCTTCAAAGTGGAAGACTTCATGCCGTTCGAGTATGGCGGATCTTACAAGCGGGTGTCCCAGGTGCTTTACCAGCGGGGAATTCAGGCGGTTTTAGTTCCGAGCGTCGACGTGGTGAATCCGCCGGATTCCCACGAGTATTCACTCGATTGGGACAAGTTTTCGGTCGCCGGGATTGGATTTTCGGTGGATTGCGGAAGGTACTTGGACCGTTCGGTCGTATCCCATTTCCAAGCGGCTTCCCTCGCTTTTGCAAGGGCGCGGGAGTTGGGGTATCGAAGAATTGGATGCGGACTTTGTGGGCGTATCAACGACCGTACCCAAGGCCGTTGGCTGGCGGCTTACCTGCTGGACAGGGAAATGCATGGAGCTGGGAAGGACCTTCCGTTTTTCGAGTTCGACGAGACGCTGGGGGAGGGAGAGCGGTTGAAGCGGTGGTTTAAGCAAACGCGACCGGACGCGATCGTGGGAGACCGCTATTTTCTGGAACTCGCCTTGGAATCTGGCCTCCGGATTCCGGAGGACGTCGCGTTTGCGCTTTTCGATTGGTTGCCCGGCGAGCTCGGGGGAGACGACTACGCTGGCATTGATCAGAGGTTTGATCTGGTAGGAGCTGCAGCAGTGGATTTGGTGGCGAGCCGCATCAACAGCAACGAGCGAGGGCTGCCCAAGGAGCCAAAGGTATTGAAGGTGCTCGGAGAATGGGTAGAGGGGCGTTCCATGCCGCCGAATCGCTGATGCCAGTCCGTGTAGGGAAAACTGGATACGCGGCGCTTATTGTTGGGGGACGCTGAGGTAGCGCGAGAGGGTGTCGTTGAGCGTTTGCAGCTTTACCGGTTTGGAGATGAAGTCGTTCATGCCTGCGGCGAGGGCTTTGTTGCGGTCTTCCAGCGTTTCGAGGGCGGAGAGTCCGATCAAGCAGAGCTCCTTCTTGCCTTCCCCGCAGGCTCCGTCTCTGATGCTGCGGGCAACTTCGAAGCCGTCGATGCCCGGAAGGTGGATATCGAGCAGGGCGAGCGAGTAGTCCTTGGCTCGCAGAAAATCGAGGGCTTCCGAACCATGGTCGGCTATCTCGTAGGCAAGGCCGAAGCGGTCTAGCATGCTGCCGATGACCAGCTGGTTGTTGGTGTCGTCTTCCACGACGAGGATAGGGGCGTGGATGGATGCGGGCGGGGGCTGGTCTTGTGGAGGAGGGGGAGGCTCGCTTTCCTGGACGACGGGGAGTTCCAGGGCGATGGTGAATTGGGTGCCACGGTCGGGCTGGCTGGAGCAGGAGAGGCTGCCGCCTAGGCTGTCGACGATTCGCTTGACGATGGAGAGTCCGAGCCCGACGCCTTCGAAGCGGCGGCTGTAGGAGGAGTCGGCTTGCTTGAAGGGCTCGTAGATTCGTTCGACGTCGGCGGGACTCATCCCGATCCCTGTATCCGTAATCTGGATGGTTACGGCGCGAAGGTTCGCGCCGGAGTCGCTTTCTTCGACGCTGAGAACGGTGCGGATTTCTCCAGCTTCGGTGAACTTGATGGCGTTGCTGATCAGGTTGGCGAGCGCTTGTCGCAGCCTTGCATCGTCCGTGAGGAATCGGGGGACCGGGGCAGGCGGAAGCTGTAGGCTCAGGGCAAGGCCGCGCTTGGTAGCTTGCCGATTGAAGCTTTCATGGATTTCGGAGAGTAGTTGGGTGATGGATACGGGAGCAATGCTTGGCGATTCGTTGTTTATGTTGGTATAGGCGAGGATGTTGTCCATGAGGTCGAGCAGGTGCTCGCCGCTGTCCCGGATGTTGGTGATGTATTGTTTTCGGTTCTCCTTGTCGTCCTCGAGGGGAATGAGCTGCGCGAAGCCCAGGATGGCGTTTAGGGGGGTGCGTATTTCGTGGCTCAGGACGGCGAGGAAGTCGCTCTTGGCTTTGCTGGCGACTTCGGCTCGCTCTTTGGCTTCGGCGAGTTGGCGGGTTCGCTCCTGCACGCGGGTCTCAAGGGTGTGGCTTGCTTCGCGAAGGCGCTTGTCTCGGTTGAGGATGCGGCTGGCTTGGATGACGATGATGCCGAGAAAGAGGGCGAGCATGCTGAGGAACCAGCCTTGTCGCCAAATGGGAGGGATGACGGTCAAGGTGGTGAGGGCGGGGGTGGAGTCCACGTTGAAGTCCCAATCGCGGGCTCTGAGTTCGAAGGTATGCTCGCCGGTGTCCAGCTCGAGCAGGGTGACGCTTTTGTCGGTGGAGTAGCGGGACCAAGGGCCGCCGTCGATGCGCCAGGAGAACTGCAGCTTGTCGGCAGGAGTGTTTTCCCAGCGGTCGAGGCCGTCCCAGCTCAAGGTGACGTTTCCGGGAGGAGCGATCTTTTCGGGAGCGGATTCTATCCAGCAGTCCGGCGCGTCGCTATCGGTCTTGTAGCGGATGGCGATCTGCTCGTCTTGGTTGAACCAGAGGTAGCCGGCTTCGTTGAGAGCGAAGTTGGTGTCCTTTTGTTGGCCGCTGGTGTTGAGGGGGAGGATGCGCGGGGCCCAGTCCCGTCCGTCGAAGCGGCTGAATCCTTTTTGGGTGCGGGCGATGAGGCCTCCGTTGTCGAGCGCCTGCAGGGAGGAGATGCTGTTGCTGGCGAGTCCGTCTTCCACGCCGTAGCGCACGAAGCGTTCGCCTTCGCGCCTGAAGAGGCCGTAGGAGCGGGTTCCGATCCAGAGGTCCCCGTGGGAGTCGACGGTCATGGCTTCGATCCAGGAGGCGAGTTCGATGGGTTCGTTGACCGATTCCCAACGTCCGTCGGTTAGGCGTCGCAGGTGGTTTCCGCCGAACCACATGCTTCCGTCGCTGGTTTGGGTGATGGCGTAGACTTGGTAGGGGGTGTTGGGCTGCTTGTAGCTGTGCCACCGCTCGCCGTCGTAGTGCACGACGCCGATGCGGCTGCCGAACCAGAGGGAGCCGTCGGCGGCTTCGAAGAAGGCGTTGTGGCGGGGGCTGTCCAAGGTGAGGGAGCTTTGGTGGAGGAGTTCCCACTGTTCTTTCGCTTCGTCGAAGCGAGCGATCGCCAGCTTTTGCTCGGTGGCTCCGGTGGCCCAGAGGGCGCCGCTGCGCGAGGGGGCGATGCGGCGGGTTTGTTCGATGCCGATGTCGCGGAGGTCGTAGCGGGTCCAGTTCCCGTCCTTGTGCGCGACGGCGGATCCGTCTTGCTCGATGAACCAGGTGCGGCCCTGGGAGTCTTCGCACTCGAAGTAGAGTCGTTCGTAGCTGCTCCAGCGTTCGTTTCCCCAGTCGAGCAAGCTGGCTTCTTCTCCGAGTCCGATGATCCAGATCTGTCCGTTGCGGGTCTCGAGGAGTCGGGTGCGGTGGAAGGGCATGGGCACGTCGCGCACGGTGTAGACGCTCCAGGTCTCGTCCTTGAAAACGTGCAGCTTGAAGCCGCCGATCATGATGGTTCCGTCTTGGGTCTGGATAATGGAGGTGCTGTTGTCGGATCCGTTCGGAAGGGATTCGAGGCGGAAATGGGACCAGCTGCCGTTTCGGTAGCGGTTGACGCCGCCGGCGGCCCGATCGTTGGAGATGTTCCAGATGGTTCCGTCGTCGGCTTCGAGCAGGCGCGGCGAGCGTCCGACGCGGAGGCCTTGCTCGTTCGTGAACAAGGTCCAGGCGGCGGGATCGCCGAGGTCGCCAAGGTTTGGTTGGTAGCGGGAGAGGGGGCCGGACTGGTGGGCGAACCAGAGGTCGCCGTCGGTGGTTTCCAGGATTTGGGAAATCGCGAAGGTGTCGACGCCGCCGGGCAGGTTTTCCGTGACGAGCGAGAGTTGCGTCTGGGCTACGGGGGAGTCGAAGGGGGTGAGGGCAACGTCGACGCGGGTGCCGGGTTCGGCGAAGACGACGTCGATGAAATTGATCTGCACGGCCCTTTGGTCGCGGATGAGGTCGCCGGCTTGGATTCCTACCGCCTCGGCGGGGCCTCCGGGGTGGGTGGCCCAGACGAGGTAGGATTGGTTGCCGCGAGTGGCTCCCAGAGATTCGCCCCAGAAGGCGCGGAGTCCGAGGCTGCTGGCCCAGGTTTCGCGAGCGAGTCCGGTGGACGGCACGATGCGGGCGTTCAGGCCCGGCAGCAGACGCTTGAGCGCGGCGTAGGCGAGCTCGGAGCAGTAGAGGGTGGGCTCTTGGCCTTCGGCGAGGCGCAGGGCACCCCAAGCGGTGGCCGCCCAGATGCCGCCGCTTGCGGATTCGGTGAAGGAGTTGACGGGACAGGGGATATCGCTGCCCAAGGGGAATACCTTTTGCCAGCCTTCGCCGTCGAATTGGTCGATGCCTTGGTCGGAGGCGGCGTAGAGATGGCCGTCGGAGGTGGCCTTGATGGCGTTGACGGGCACGCCGCTGAGGCCGTCCTGGGTGCCGTACTTTTTCCAGTCGAGCCCGTCGTAGACGATCACGCCGTGGTCTTCAGCGAACCAGATGCGCCCTTGGCTGTCCTCCGTCCCGTCGCGGAGCCCGACGTTTTGCAGGTAGGAAAACTGGCGCCATCTCCAAGGTTCGCGGATGGGATCCGGAACGCTGGGGACGTAGCTCTCTTGGGCTGCAGCCGTCGCCGAGATGAGGGCGACGGCGAGCAGCTCGAATAGGATTATAGCCAGGGATCCCGCCAGGAACTGTCTCGAGTGGTGCAATCACCCGCAACTAAGCGAAGTCGCGGGCTTTGTCAAAACCGCCGGGTGCGACTAGGACGCTTTGCGAATGGCCTCTTCCTTGATGGCGATGGCCTTTTTGGCGCGGGCGGCGACCATGCGCAGGATGAGGCCGACGGCGACGACCAGGCCGCCGCAGATGAGGATTAGCAGGCGGTCGAACATCTTGTTGGGCACCGCTAGGAGCAGTAGCGTGAGGGATCCGTAGGCGAAGCAGAGGTTGCCCAGCACCAGGTGCTGGCGGCGGTCGTTTTCGGCTTCGTCCTGGTGTTCCGAGGCGCGGTCCACGGGGCGGCGCGTTTCTTCGAAGAAGGCTTCCACGCGCTCGCGGTAGGCGGCGGGGGCGCTCTTGTAGAAAAGCATGGTGAAGAAATACCAGAGGCTACAGGCGAGGAAGATGGAGCCGGTGGTGATGGCGATGCTGAGGTCGCCGAGCTCGCGGCCGTTGAGCGGCGTCTCCTGTCCCCAGATGCTTTGGCGAAATTCTTCGGTGAGGGAGATCTTGGCGATGACGGAAACGATGAATCCGACGACCATGGTGCTCCAGCCGGTCCACTCCGGGGTGCGCTTGATGAACATGCCGAAGGTCAGTGGCAAGGCGGTGGGAAGGCCGATGGAAGCGGTGGCGAGCAGGATGAGGTCGAAGAGCTCGAGCTCCTTGACGGAGGAGAACTGCAGGGCGATGAGGATCCAGATGGCTCCGTAGACGAGGATGAACACGCGGCCGACCAGGATCTGGTTGCTCTCGCTGGCCTGCTTGTTGACCACTTGGATGTAGAAATTCCTTACGAAGGTGCCGGAGTAGACGTTGAGCAGGCTGTTCATGGAGGTGAGGCTGGCGGCGAAGATGCCGCATACCAGCAGTCCGAGAAGTCCTTGGGGAAGCAGCTCGGTGGCGATGGCGACGTAGGCTGCTTCGTTCGGGTTGTTGAGCTGCGGGTACATGCCGCTCAAGTCCGGGAAGAGCACGGCGGAGCCGAGCGCGGGGATCATCCAAATGGGGGCCAGGATGAGGAAGCCGGCGATGGATATGAGGACCGCCTTGCGGGCGTCGCGTCCGTCTTTCACGAAGACGTAGCGGGCGGCGCCGGTGAGCATGCTGTTCATCATGGTCGCTTGGTTGATCATCAAGGTCACGGCGAAGAAGACGATGATCCAAGGGCGGGAGAATTCGGTCCAGTCGAAGTGCTGGCTAGGGATGCGCTCGATCAATCCGCTGAAGCCTCCGATTTCTTCGTGGCTGAGGGTCAAGGCTGCCATGATGAGAGTGATGGACAGGACCACCAGCATTTGCACGAAGTCGCCGGCAGTGGCTGCCCAGGCGCCGCCGAAGAGGGTCATGGCGATGGTGACGATGCCGAGCACGATGATGATCTGCTCCATATCCATGGAGAATACGCCCGACATGAATACGGAAACGGTGTAGAGCATGATGCCTCCGAAGAGGGCCTGGAAGACGAGGGGGAGCCAAGTGTAGACTTGCTCGCTGGCTTTGCCGTAGCGTTTGCGGATGCCTTCTACGGCGGTGACGACGCGCATCTGGCGGAACTTGTCGGCCGTGAAGAAGTAGCAGATGATCAGAGCGAAGATGTTACAGATGAAGAGGATCAGGAAGAAGGTTCCCGTCTCGTAGGCTTTGGCGGCGCCGCCGGTGAAGGACCAGGCGGAGAATGTAGTCATAAAGGCGCTACAGCCGACCACCCACCAAAGCATGCCGCCGCCGCCGCGGAAGAAGTCGCTCGCAGTCTTGCTGAAGCTCTTGTAGATGGGGCCGAGGCTGAACATGAAGGCCAAGTAGACGGCGATGACGATGTAGTCGTAGGTACTCATTTCGGGAAGGAAGGGGTTAGGGAAGTTTAGTGCGTTCGGGGCGAGGGCGACCGCTTAGGATGTAAGGGTCTTCGGGATGGTAGTCGGGCCAGTGCGGCCGGGCTTGCCCGTTGGGGGCAGAGCGTAGGTAGCGGGAGCTAAGGACCCAGTCGAGCAGCTCCGCTTGCAGTTCCTTGATGCGGCCTTGGTGATCGGGGGAGTCGAAGAGGTTGCGGGATTCGTCCGGGTCCTCGGCGAGGTCGTAGTACTCGCCGTAGTCTTGGCCCGCGTAGTGGACGAGCTTGTCCTGCTCGGTTCGCATCATGGTTAGGTAGTTGTCTTCGCAATACACTCGATCCGAAGCGCTGGAGGCGTCGCCGGTCGTCAGACGCTGGTAGGCGCTGCTGCCGTCCAAGCGAGGTTGGGACTCTAGTCCGGCCGCTTCGAGGAAGGTGGGGCCGACGTCGATCTGGGAGAAAAGCTTGCTGTCGACTTCACCCGCTCGGGCTCCGTTGGGCAGCCTGAAGACGAGGGGGATGTTAGTGACTTGTTCGGTCATGAGCCACTTGTAGATCATCTGGTGGTCGCCGAGGTTGTCGCCGTGGTCGGAGGTGAAGAGGATTATGGTGTTCTCCAGGGCGCCCTTCTTTTCGAGGGCGGCTAGGATGTGGCCGATCTGTTCGTCGATGGCGGTGATGCGGCCGTAGTAGTGGCGGCGCATACGACGTAGCTCGTTCGGGCTCTTGTCGGAGAGTTGCACGTTGTAGACTCCGAAGCCGGGACAGTTGCTGAAGGTCGCGGGGTTGATGCACTGTTCCATGAAGCGGCGAAACTGCGGCGGCTTTTCGTCGAATTCGCGTCCGGTGACTTTCGGCTCCGGCACCTCGCGGTCCGCGTAGAGGTCGACGAAGCGTTGAGGGGGAGCGTAGGGGTCGTGAGGGCCGACGAAGCCCACGTGCAGGTAGAAGGGCTGGTCGGTGTCCAATTTCTCGATACGCTCGACGGCTCGCGTGCCGATGAAATTGTCGACGAAGTACTTTTCTTCCAGGGGGAAGGGGGCGGAATTGCACTTGCTAAGCCAGTCGCCGTTTTGGGTGAGCAGCTTGTAGGGGTCTTCCTGGCCGTTTTCCAAGAGGAAGTTCGAATAGTCGTCGTAGGAGGTGTATTCGGTGAAGTTCTCCGAATAGACGCGATCGTGGAAAGCCATGGGATCGTCGCCGGGCATGTGGTGCACCTTGCCGATGGCGGAGGTCAGGTAGCCCGCGTCCTTGAGTTCGTGCAGCCAGGTCCGGTGATGGGCCCATTGGTCGAAGCCGTAGGCCCCGGTATTGTGGGCGAACTGGCCGGTATAGAAGGCGGCTCGGGAGGCTACGCAGGTCGCGGCGCAGCAGTGGGATTGGGTGAAGCTTACTCCCTCGCGTACCAGGCGATCCATGTTGGGAGTGGTCATGTGGGCAGCGCCGAGGGCCGCGATGGTGTCGGCGCGCTGCTGGTCTGTTTTGATGACGACGAAATTGGGGCGTGTACTCATTTTATACGGGAAGGGATATGAGAAGCGGGGAGGCGTTGCTTAACAATAGCCCGTCTGGTTACCATGGTAAGCAAGTTGCGTTTACGCGCGCTTGCAAGAGGGAGGTTGAGTAAGCTGCGGGGCCTGTCGTAGAAAGTCGACCATGAGTGAGAAGACGATCCTTTGCTTTGGAGATTCGAATACCTGGGGCTGCGACCCGTCGGGCTGGCGTCGCTTCGGTCGGAAGACGCGTTGGCCGGGCGTCCTGCAGCAGGAGTTGGGGCAAGGGTACCACGTGGTGGAAGAGGGTTTGGGCGGTCGCACGACGGTTTGGGACGATCCGATCGAGGGATACAAGAATGGATACGCCCAGCTGCAGCCTTTGTTGAGGTCCCACATGCCGCTGGACCTTCTGGTCATCATGCTGGGCACGAACGATCTGAAGAATCGCTTCAGCGTTTCGGCGATGGACGTGAGCTGGGGGATCGGGCGCTTGATCGATCTGGCTCGCGCTAATTCCGATGCCTTTACGGGTAGCAAGGCGGAGATCCTAGTCGTCTGCCCGCCGCCGTTCGCTCCGATGGACGGCTTGGCCTTGGAAGGGATTTTCGTGGGCGGCGAGGAGAAGTCGCGGCAGCTTGCGAGCGCCTACCGCGCGGTTTGCAAGGAGCGTGGAGCGCGAATGATCGACGCCGGCGAATCCATCTCCAGCAGCGCCGTGGATGGCATCCATCTCGAGGCGAGCGAGCATGCTAAGCTCGGCCGCGTGATCGCCCGCGAAGTGGCTGCTATGCTTAGAATATGTATCAAAAAAACGGCTACAGTGACGTAGCCGTTTTCGTGGAGGGGGGATGGGAAATTCCTATTTGGCCTTTTTCAGGGTGACCCTGCCCATGTTCATGAGGTATTGGGAGTCGGGCACGCCGGTGATGGTGAGGGTGCTATGTTCTTTTTCGATTTTGAGGGGACCCACGGTAATCACCTTGTATTTGCCCCAGCCACCGGTGTTCGAGACCTTGAATTTGCCAGCGGTTTTTCCGTCGAGCAGAATGCTGACCAGTCCGCCGGACTTTGCGTCTACCGCGTAGCTGATGGAGACATGGTAGGTGCCAGCTTTGACTTTTTTCAGGTCGTAGGTGGCGGAGGAATTCTTCTTCCAGTAGCCGATGCGGCCTTTGTTGATTTTGACCGACCCGCTCAGTTCCGCGTCTTCGGGATCGAAGACGCCGGGCTTGGCGAAGGCGGTGAATCCGATGAAAATGGCGAGGGAGAGGGGGATGCTTTTGAGGAGGGTACGTCGATTCATCATAG
Organism: Pelagicoccus sp. SDUM812005; assembly: GCF_031127875.1. Lineage (GTDB taxonomy): Bacteria > Verrucomicrobiota > Verrucomicrobiia > Opitutales > Opitutaceae > Pelagicoccus. The sequence goes on from NZ_JARXIA010000027.1 coordinate 67,250, forward strand.
GTATAGGGTATTGTTAGAGGGTAATACGGGTGGGTGAGAGCGTATTCTTTGGATCGCTTGTTACGGGGCGCAATTTCATGGGCGCTTACACTTGCGAGCAGGGAATTGGGAGAAAGTTACCAGTGTCACTGCTGGCGACGTGGGATGGAATCGCCTTTCGGCACATGAGTCTCCAGAGACCGAATACAATTTTATCCCCTAGAGATATGATAAAAGCTCAGTTTACGCTTAGCGGTGAAGCGAAGCATGCCAAGACGCTTGGCGCGAAGGATGGAGTTTCTCCGGAGGTTTACGAGGAGGAGATTTCCGGTACGGCTTTTCAGTTGTCGGCTCCGGGCTTGGAGCCGGGGCGTTACCGAGTGGAAATCGGGTTGGTGGAAGCCGTTCTGGACGACGAGGGAATGCGCTCGATGACGATACGTTGCGGGCCGACCGCGCTGGCGAAGGAGCTCGACATCGTCAAGGCGGCTGGAGGCTTTCGCGAGATTTTGCGGATTTGCGGCGAGGTTGAGCACTTGGGCGACGCCCAGCGTGGCCCCTTGGCTTTGTCGTTCGAAGGCGTGGTGCAGGAAGCGAAGTTCAACGAGGTTTGCGTATTCGACGAGCAAGGACGCTTGGTCGCTCGGGTGCGGGCGGCGGAGCTGGCGGACGCAGTGGATCCCGCCTCGCGGGTGGTGCCGGTGGTAAGCGAGCCTCAGGTTTACGACGATCCGGAACAGCCGCTGGAGTTGCGGGTGAAGGACTTGATTCGCCGCATGTCGCTGAAGGAGAAGATCGACCAATTGGTCAATGCGGCGGGGCAGATCGAACGGCTCGGCGTGCCCGGCTACGACTACTGGAACGAGTGCTTGCATGGGGTCGCGAGAAATGGATACGCCACGGTTTTTCCGCAGGCGACCGGCCTGGCGGCGATGTGGAATGCGGAGCGGCTGCAGGAGGTGGCCGAGGTGATATCGACGGAAGCTCGCGCCAAGTTCAACGCGCTCGGTAAGGTGGCGAACTACCATCGCAACCAAGGGCTCACTATGTGGTCGCCCACGATCAACATTTATCGCGATCCGCGCTGGGGACGCGGGCAGGAGAGCTATGGAGAGGATCCGTTTCTGACGGCACGTTTGGGGGTGGCCTTTATCAAGGGGCTGCAAGGGGACGATGAGCGCTACTTGAAGGTGGCGGCTTGCGCGAAGCATTACGCGGCTCACAGTGGCCCGGAGCCGGGACGCCGCTCCTTCAACGTGGAGATTCCCGAGCGCGATTTGTACGAAACTTACCTGCCACACTTCGAAGCTGCGGTTAAGGAAGCCAGGGTCGAAGCGGTGATGGGCGCCTACAACCGCGTGAAATGCAAGCCGTGCAATGCGAGCGATTTTCTACTGACAGACCTGTTGCGTGAGCAATGGGGCTTCGACGGTCACGTGGTGGCGGACTGCGGGGCCATTCGTAGCGTGTACGCGCACCATAAGTTTGTGGATACGGCCGAGAAGGCGGTTGCTGCGGCGGTGAAGGCCGGATGCGATTTGGATTGCGGGGTGACCTTTGGCAGCTTGCTGAGCGCTCGAAACGAAGGTCTGGTTTCGGACGAGGAGATCGATCTCGCGTTGTTTCGCTTGCTGCGGACCCGCTTTCGCCTGGGCATGTTTGATCCCGCTGAACGAAGCCCTTGGGCGGATATTGGCCTGGAGCAGGTGGATTCGCCGCTCCATCGGGAAAAGGCTCTGCAGGCGACGCGCGAATCGCTGGTGCTGCTGAAGAACGATGGTGTTTTGCCGCTGGATCGGTCTGCCTTGAAGCGAGTCGCGGTGGTCGGGGCCAATGCGGATTCGGTGCCTGTGTTGCTGGGCAACTACCATGGCGATCCTTCGGCTCCGGTAACCTTCTTGGCTGGTTTGCAGGCGGCGCTGGGCGCGGATTTCGAAATCCTCTACGCGGAAGGCTGTCCGCTTGGTATGCCGAAGGGCAAACCGGAGTTCGACGCGTCGTTCTTCGAGGAGGCGCTTGCGATGGCTCGCCAGGCGGACGTAGTGCTTTACTTCGGGGGAATTAGCGGGGAGCTGGAAGGGGAGGAAATGCCGGTGGACGTGGCGACCTTCAACGGCGGAGACCGCAGCGCCATCGAACTGCCGCCGGTGCAGACGGCTTTGCTGAAGGCCTTGCATGGGACGGGAAAGCCGGTCGTCTTCGTGAACTGCAGCGGCGGGGCAGTGGCGTTTCCATGGGAGGCGGAAAATTTGCCTGCGATCGTGCAGGCTTGGTATCCCGGGCAGGCTGGTGGAACGGCGGTGGCCGAGCTCTTGTTGGGCGACTTCAACCCGTCCGGTAAGTTGCCGGTGACCTTCTACCGTTCGACCCAGGATCTGCCGCGCTACTACGACTATAGCATGAAGGGCCGGACCTATCGCTATTTCGAAGGGGAGGCCTTGTATCCGTTTGGCCATGGACTGAGCTATACACGGTTTTCGTATGGAACGGTGGATACGTCGAAAGCCGATGGAAGGGTGACTATTCGCTTCGAGCTGAAGAACGAAGGCCCGCGGGCGGGCGACGAGGTGGTGCAGTTGTACGCTCGTTATGTCGATTCCGCGATCGAACGGCCGCTGCGGAGCCTGGTGGCTTTTAGGCGCTGTCCATTGCGAGCAGGGGAAGCGGAACGGGTAGAGTTGTCGTTTCCGGTCGCGAGCCTGCGCTACTGGGACGAATCGAAGTCGGACTACGCGGTGGAAGCGGGGGAAATCGAGTTGGAGCTCGGAGCCTCCTCGGCGGATATCAGGCAACGCGCTCGGCTAGAGATCGACGGGTGATTTTTAAGGTTCGTCGTCAGGAGCAGGGGTGATTGCGATTTCGGCGATAGGGCCTGGCCTGTGGGGCTGCCATTCGCGGCAGCCCGTCGGACCCTATTGCTCTGCGGTGTGGCGACGAGCGCCGGTCCTGCGTCGGAGTGCATGTACCCGAAAACCTGATACGAGTAGAATCGGGGCGGACACCTCGGGTGCCTCGCAACGGCGTCTTGACGTGGCATGCAGGTGTGGGCGCCGTTGCGAGGATTCTTTCAAGCGGGGTGGCTAGAACCAGATTTCGCTCAGTTGGCCGGATTCCAGTTCGTTGGCGTAGCTCAAGTAGTAGTTGCGGTTGGGAGCGTTGTATTCTCGCTCCGCCAAGGCCCGAAGGGCGGCGACCTTCGTTTTTCGGGCTAGTTGCTTGTCGCTACCGTCCAGCCATTTGAGGTGGTCCGAAAGCTCCAGGGCCCATTGGTAGTCTTCTCGGGCGAAAGCGGCCTTCATCTCTTTGGTGAGCTTTTTGGCGCCGCCTGCGAGCTGGGCGATTTTCTGGGCTTTGAGTCGCGGTTCGATAGGGTTGAGGGTGGTGGGATTTCCGTCGAACCAGCCGAGGAGTCCGACGTAGATGGCTCGGGTCGCATGGGGCACGGTGCCGTAGAATTCGGTGAGGTAGGACTTGTCCCGAAGGTGTTCGGGCAACGCGACTTCGTGGGCGATCTGGTCGGGGCTTTTGCCGGCGTTGATGCCCGCTACGGTTTGGTCGTAGACGCTGCGAATGGCTTCGCTGTAGTCTTCCAGCGCTTGGACTGCAGCAGCTTGCTCGAGGATGGGCATGGTGTGGCCGGGAACGAGGTAGCGGGGATTGAAGGTGGCCATAGTGGCGACGCTTTCCGACCATTTTAGAACGTCGCGGTAGGCTGTGCCGCGAATCGCGTAGAGGTTTGGAAAGGAGTGGTAGAAGTTATCGCCTGCGAAAAGGACCTCTTCCTTGGGCAGCCAAACAAAAAGGGCATCGTCGGTTTCGCCGGGAGCCGAATGGAACTCGATCTCGACGCCTGCGATTGTGGTTTTCAGCCCGCTCTCTGGGACGAGGATAGTAGGAGCAACCGTGCCGTCTCCTCCGTCGTGGTCCTCCGTTCCTGCCGGAGCGACTCCCCGGTTCGTTGCCTGGCTGGGCGGGAGGTCCCTGCCGAATTGGCGTACGTTGCGCTTGGCCTTGACGGGGTTGACCGCCTTGTTGACGCCTTCGGCCGAGCCGAAGCTTTCAGTGGCGTAGATGTCTGGCGCTTGCCCGTCGATGAAGGCGCTGGCTCCGCCGATGTGGTCGCCATGGCTGTGGGTGTAGATGATCGCTTTCACTGGTTTGTCGCTGTATTGGCGTAGGGCTTTGAAAGCCTTTGCGGCGCTGGAGGGGCCTTTTAGCGTATCGACGATGATGATACCGTCGTCCCCGACAATCATAGAGGTATTGGCTCCGTGGAAGCCGACCGCTGTGTAGACGCGGTCTGTGACCTTGACCACGGTCCGCTCGAATTGCTCGTTTTGCGCATGGAGCTTCTCCAAAGCGAGGTGCGGTTCGGTTTGCGTTCCGGCTTCGGCTTTTCCGAGGGAAAGCAGGGAAGCGGATATAAGGGCTAAGGTAGCTGTGATTGTTTTCATGTGGCGTAGTGTTTGGCTGGTTGTTGAAGCGGGGCCGCTGGCGGCGCTTTTCTGGAGCGCGGCGACCGGGCGTGAGGCCCTTGCTTCCTGCATAGGGCCGGGGTCTCTCCTTTATTTGCCGGGAGGCGACTCGTTGATGATGGCGAAGCTGGGGGCCGAAAACCTTAAAGTCAAATATAATTTCAAATACGATTTGAAAAAGCGTTTGACTCAAAGCGGGGAGGGGGGCAGTTTGCTTCCATGAATAGGCTAGGGAACGAATACGGATTCTTCGGGAGGCGTTTGCTGGCGAGCGAGTTCGTGTTTGGCAGGGAAGCCGAAACCTCCCATTTACCTTGAACATGAGTCAATCGACCAGGGATAGGCTGCTGGAGGCGGCGAAAACGGTATTCGCGGAGCACGGCTTCGAGGGCGCGACCGTGCAAATGATCGCCACGGCGGCTGGCGCGAACATCGCGGCCATCAACTATCACTATGGCAGCAAGGCGGAGCTCTATGCGAAGTACGTGGTCGGGCATTTGGAAGCGTCGATGGGGCGCATGCCGCGCCTGTCGGACGATCCGGGGGATCCGGAGGGGCAGCTGCGGCGTCTGGTGGCATGGTTTTTCGAGCGCTTCCGTCCCGATTCGCCGCTGCGGCGGCTCAATCAGGATATGAGCGCCATGAAGGGGGATTTCGCCGAGACCATTTTGGAAACGGTGATCAAGCCTGAGTTCGAGAACTGCTCTGAATTTGTCAGGGCTCTCCTTCCTGCGAAGGCTCCCGAGGAGAAGGTTCGCAATTGGGTGAAGAGCATAATTTCGCTTTGCACGGGCCCGCTGCACAGCGCCCATCTTTACCCCCTTTTGTTTCCGGGGGCGCCCTTCGATGCTTCGGAGGTGTCGCGACAGGCGGAGCACGTAGCCCAGGCGATCTTGGACGGACTTGCGGCGGACGCCCGGCGACTAGGCTAGGGGGAAGGGGCGGCTTGGGTCCAGGGTTGCGGACGCCTTTTCCGAGGCCTGTTCGGGCCTCTGCGTCGCTTCCGCTTTGCTTACCAAAGTAAGCAAGGGGTGGGCTTGTGACTGGGGGGCGCTCTCTTAAGCCTGCTTTCGATGTGAGTCCGTAAGGACTCTGCGAGGGCATCATCGATCAGGGGTGGTCGAGGTGCTCTCCTTTCTTAGTTATCCCATCTAACAAGTTCTCGTATCTTGGGGTAGCCTCCTTGCTCTATGGCGAGGAGGCTATTCCGGTGCTAGGGTTTGGCTTTCTCCTCAAAAATGAGTATCTACGACTACATTGTCATTGGTGTATACCTTGCCTTCATGCTGGCGCTCGGGCCGATCTACAAGAGCTTCAGCAAGACGGCGAGCGACTTCTTTCGCGGAGGAGGGGGCATGCTTTGGTGGGTCGTGGGCAGCAGCTCGTTTATGACGCAGTTTTCGGCCTGGTCCTTCACTGGTGGCGCGGCCAAGGCTTACGAGACGGGTACCTTCTTTTTGCTGCTGTTTATCTGCAACTTGATCGCGACCATTACCTGCTTGATCTTCACGGCTCATCGCTTTCGCCAGATGCGGGTGATTTCGCCGGTGGAGGCGATCCGCAATCGCTTTGGCGCTTCCAGCGAGCAGATCTTCACCTGGTTGCCGATCTTCTTCCAGATGTTCTTCGGTGGGGTGATGCTCTACACGATCTCGGTTTTCATGTCCGGCGTGTTTGGTGCGAACATGATGCTGATCATCTTGGTTCTCGGGGCCGTGACGATCGTCATGACCTTGCTGGGCGGCTCCTGGGCGGCCACGGCGGGCGACTTCGTGCAGATGTTGATCGTGATCACGATTACCATGATCATGGCGGCTCTGACCTTGGGGCACGAGGATATCGGCGGCCTGTCGGGCTTGATCGAAAAGATGCCGAGCTACCATTTCGAATGGACGGAGTTCGCTCGCCCGAGCGTGATCATCGTTTTCTCCGTCACCCTGTTGATCAACCAGATCGTATTCGCCAACAGCATGCAGTCTGGGGCGATCCGCTACATCTTCGTCAAGGACGGCCGGGACGCCCGCAAGTCGGCTTGGGTGTCGGTTTTGGGCTTCCTGCTTTTGCCGTCAATCTGGATCGTTCCGGCTCTGGGCGCGGCGATCCTGTTTCCGGAGTTGGAGACGATGTATCCACAGCTCAACAACGCGAACGAAGCGGCGTACGTCGCCATCGCCTTGGAGTTGCTGCCTCAGGGGCTTTTGGGCTTGTTGGTGTGCGGGATCTTCGCGGCCAGTTTGACCTCGATGAACAGTTTGCTGAATTCCTTTTCGGCGAGCTTTGTAAGGAATTTCTACATACGCGTGGTTAACAAGGACGCCTCGGAGCTGAAGCAGATCTTCGTGGGGCGGATGTTTATCCTGGTTTACGGCTTGGTTTGGATCGTGGTGGCGATGCTGTTTTCGACGATCAAGTCGCTGCAGCTGTTCGACTTGATCTTGCTGGCCTCGGCCTCGCTTGGTCTGCCGGCGGCCTTGCCGATGGCGATGGGGATGTTTATCAAGAAGGCGCCCAAGTGGGCGGGCTGGAGCTCGATGATCGCTGGCTTCGTGGCCTCGATGGCGTCGCGTTTCCTCTTCACGAGCGACAACTTGCAGGCGATCTGGGGGCAGGAGGCGGAGCTGACGGCTCGCGAGCTCGGCGACTTGAACATCGCCTTGACCACTGGGGCTGTGTTTTTGGCGACCTTCCTTTGGTTTCTCTTCTCCATGCTGTTTTACGGCAATTCCTCCAGCGAGTATCGAAAGGACGTGGACAAGTTTTTCACGGAGATGAATACGCCGATCGATCGCAGCGAGGAGCACGAGCCTGAGTACGAGGGCGATCGCCGCCAGTACTCGGTCTTGAGCAACCTTTGCTTGGCTTACGGCGTGGCGACTCTGTTGCTGCTGGCGGTTCCGAACGACGCGCAAGCGAGAGGTTTGATTTTGATCTGCGGCGGCGTGGTCGTATCTGTGGGGTGGATACTGCGTGTGATCGGTCGCCGCATTAAGAATTAGGGTTCAATGGTATGGGAGGCGTTTTGCCTCCCATTAGGTAGTGGGTCCGGTTGCAGGGGTGCAACCGGACCTTTGCCGTTTCTAGGGCGTTTTTCGTTTGGTCATTCGCATAAGGTAGGGCGGGACCGCCGGGCACGCCGCGTTTCCTTTAGGACCGAAGGATGGGCTTTTCGCGGAGTCCGGCGACCTTGGCCTTCGGATCCATAGCGAGGAGTGACGGTTGGGATGCAAGGAAGCCGCCAACTTGCGTTGGCGGCTTCTAGGATGCTTGAAAGGGGGAGCTGATGAGCTGCTAGAGCATCTGCATCTCGACCTCGTTGGGAACGGGGTTGCCATTGATCCACTGTCGGTAGGCGTCGATGGCGTGGTCGGCCATACGGCTGACTTCGTGGTTGATCGAGCCGGCTATGTGGGTGCTGATCATGACGTTGGGCAGGGAGTAGAGGGGGGAGCCTTCTTCGGGCGGCTCGGGGTCCTGCACGTCGAGAATCGCCGTCAGGTCGGGGCGGTCGGCCATGACCTTGGCGAGGCCCTTGTGGCAAACCTGCGGTCCACGTCCTGTGTTTATGAATACGGCGCCTTCCGGCATGAGGCGGAAGAGCTTCTCGTCGAAAACGTGCTTGAGCGATTCGACGTTGGGAAAATGGTTGCTGACGACTTGGGCCTTGGAGAAGGCCTCTTCGAGCGTGTAGTCGCTTTTGTGGAGGTAGGAATCCACGATCATGGGCTCGATGTTGAAGCCTTCGAGCAGGGACTTGAGGTGCATTGCGACGGATCCGTTTCCGAGGAGGGCGACCGTGCTGTCGTAGTTTCCGGGTCCTACGTACCCGTTCATGAAGTGGGCGCCGACGGGGTCGATCGCTTCGCGGGCGTTGCGGAAGTAGCCCTTCATGCCCAGGAGGATGTGGGCGAGGCAGAATTCAGCTACGGGAATGGCGTTGGCGGCATTGGCCGACATGACCCGTACGCCGGCGTCGAGAAAAGGTTGGCGGAAGCCCATGGTGGAGCCGGCTGCGTAGAAGATCCACTTGAGGTTCGGCAGGCGGCTGACTTGTTCCGCGGTGAGGGCCGGCATGCCCCAGGTCGAAAAGATAGCTTCGAGGTCTTGGAGGTTGTCGACGTGCGTTTCGAAGTTCTTCGTGGTGATTACGTGGGGGTAGAGATCGGATATGCGCTCGATTTCCTCGCGGCGACCGTGGGCGAAGACGTAGTCCAGCATGTTTTCGTACGAGCCCTTGTAGCCGTAGGCATTGTCGTTGAAAAAGGCAGTTTTCCTCATGGAAATAGTAAATTCGTGCGGGGAGTATGGCGCTGTTGTGGTTGAGGCACGTCCCTCACTGTTAATGGGTTTGGGTAGTTCCGCTTCATTGGTTCGCGGCGAAGGTTCTAGCGTCGCGGAATGCGGTCCACTCTCAAGTTCACCCTTGCTTACTTTGGTAAATAGGAGGCTGGGAGTGGCTTACGGGCGGAAATGGAGCGTTTTTGTGACAATTGGATCCACTGGGGCGAGGGGCAGGGATAGGGGGAGCGCTCCTGCGGGCAGGAGGGGCGTTTGAGCAGCGTACGACGCAGGCTGTTCTAGTTTAATAGGGGGCAGGATGGCCGTTTGCCGCACAGTTGCCCTTTGGGGTGGTGGCCTGGACCTGCTTAGGGGGCGATTTAGATTCTTCCGAGGTGTTTAGGAGGGGAGTAGCGGGTGGCATCGGTGCCTAGGAGGCGGGCTTAAAGAATCAGGAATGCGTCCCGAGGACGCTGAATTCGGGAGCGTTCAAAAAAAAGTCGAATTTTACCAGTGTAACGCGGTTGAGTTACCAATGTAACCGGCTGTTCCTTTGTCCCAGGGTGGTGTATTTTGCAGGGTAAGGATCTCACGTTACTGCCCCGCTGCGTGCTCAGTGCGCTTCAGGGGCGTTATCAGACACAACTAACCCTACCCTATAATAAAATATGAAAAAGCCCCCTATAGTGGCACTAGTAGCTGCTAGTTTGCTGACTGCGCCCTTGTTTGCTCAGTCCGACGCGGAGGAAGACGAAATATTCGAGCTGACTCCCTTTACCGTAGATGGGTCCGAGGACACTGGTTACCGTGCGAAGCACTCCCTTTCGGGAAGCCGTATGAAAATCAGCTTGGATGACATCACGGTTCCTATTGATGTGATCACTCCAGAAATGATGGAGGATTTCAATATCAACGAACAGGAAGACATGTTCGACATCGTTTCGAATATGGAGCCGCGTGGTGACGATTTCTTGTCCGGCGTATACGAGTCTGGCGCGTCGTATCAAATTCGAGGATTCGTAGGTGTGAAGAGCCTGCGTAACTTTGCGGCCAGTAACATGCCGTTTGACCGTTATAATTCCACGCGTTTCATCGCGTCGAAAGGCCCGAACGCTATTCTATTCGGCTCCGGTCCCGGTGGTGGCTCGGTAAGCTTCTTCACGAAGCGTTACAATATCGGCAGCAAGGATCGTACGAACCTAAAGTTCACAATCGACAGCTTTGGTGGAACTCGTGGAGAAATCACCGGCAGCAAGACGCTGATCGAGGACAAGCTCGGCATCTTTTACGGAGCGTTTGACGATAAGAAAGAATACGACATCGAGCCCTCTTATCAGCAACGCGATGGTGTATATTTCAGCACGACCTATCGTCCGTTCGAAAATACATTGATTACAGGTAGTATCGAAGTTCGTGACGACAATGTGTTCCGTCCGGCATCCAACATCTCTACCTTGACCGACTACCATAATGCGTGGGACGAATTCGGTAATCCCGCTGTATTGGGCACCGGAGTCAACAATCGTAGGTCCGATCTGTTGTTCCCTGATGGAACGGTTATGGAGAATCAGGCCTGGCGTTCCTGGGGTGTCGAGCAGTTCGGCAACAACAATGACCGCTTGACGGTCATCGATGGTCAGATTGTCAACACGAAGGGCGGAGCCTTTACTGACCGTCCTCGTGATACTTCTAATCTGGGTGGCCAGCGTTCCTTTCCTGTGTGGGATTGGAATCCGAAGCTTGGCCCGACTGGCTTGAATGGCGGTGCCGAAGCGAACAACCGTGCCGTCGATCTCAACCTCGAGCAGAAGCTGACTGACGATCTGTATTTGATGGCTGCATACGGTAAGACTGATTCTACACGCCTGCAGTATCAGCATCGTTTCCGTCAGCTTTACAAGGATCCGAACTTCTACTTGCCGGATGGCGTTACCGAGAATCCTCACTACGGCGAGTATTATCTCGAGCATGGTAACTATAACTTCCTGGATCGAAGCAACGTTTCCGAAACCATGACAGCTACGCTCGCCTACGAGCTTGATCTCGAAGAGCGCAACAAGTACCTCGGCAAGCATAATTTTGCGATCATGCACTCGGCTGAAGAGGTTCTCAACACCACGAATCGTCAGTCGATGATTCTAACCGATTCTCCCGATCCAGATTTCAACTACGACGATGTGGACGTGGATCTCGGTATCTATAAATTGTACCTCCGCCATTACCTTGGCGACGACTTGAGTACGTTGACGGCGGATGACATGTTCCCAGACTACCGTTACATTCACGATGGCCCTTTCACTATGGACGGCTATACATGGACATTGACGGATGGAGTCGGTCGCCCTGGTTGGCGTCAAGTTGATACCACTTCCAACATGTTTGTCGCTCAGAGCAACTTCTTCAGAAGCCGTTTGATTACTAGCTTCGGTTACCGCGAAGAGAACGTGGACCAGTTTGTGGCGAATTTTGGGCAAAATCCAGATTCCAACGACCAGTACTTCGTGTATGAGCACTACACCAAGGAGCAGGCTGATGATCCGAATTTCACGCCAGTTCTTACGGACATGCTCATGCCTGACAGCAAGCCTGACACGGTTTGGGATTCTGTATCCGGAATCTCCCGCAACGTTGGAGCTGTCTTCAAGTTGACTCCGAACATCGCTCTGGTCGGAAACGCTGCAAGCAATATCAGCGGTTCTCCCGGTCGTGTTGGTTTGTTCGGTCAGGCGATGCCGAATTCAGCTGGCGAGAGTGAAGACTATGGCGTGCGCTTTAATCTCTTGGATAACAAGCTGCGCATCGAGTACACTCGCTACAGCACTGCGACCACCAACCAGGCATTGCAGTCGGGACGTATGAGAATTCCAGCCGGTGATGTTCGAAATATCTGGAAAATGATGCTTCAAAACGGTCACCCTGGAAAGGACGTTTTCGAAGGCGGAGAGAATTGGGATGTGCGTGACTTCCGTTCTCGCGGTCATGAACTGACTCTTTCTGGTTCTCCGATCAAGGGGCTCAGCCTGCGTTTGGCTGCCAGCTACAATGAGCAGGTCGCTACCAACATTGGCTCGGTCTTCATGGGATGGTGGGCTGAGAACGGTGCGGACGTCGAGGCGTTTGCGGCTGCTAATCCTGATATGGTCGACGCGGAATCCAGCGCTTCCAACCCGGAAACTGCTGCTTCCAGCTGGGAAGATATCGTGGTCAACCTTGCTGAGCGTGCAGGTCAGGAGGGCATTCCAAATATCAACAAGGCGATGTACACAGCTAAGTTCCTAGGTAAGTATCGCTTCCGTGATGGTGCGTTGAAGGGGCATGAAACGGGGCTTAATATCGCTTGGCGCGGTAAGATGAAGACTAGCTTCTTCGAGAACGCTGACCGTACCCGTGACTATGATCGTCCTTTCTGGACTGATCCTAGCTTCAATACCAACTTCTTCTGGAACTACTCTAAGAAGATCAAGGTTGGCGAGAAGGATGTAAACTGGAAGGTCCAAGTGAATGTGAGCAACCTGTTCAATACGGACAACTACACTCCGCGTAACTTCTTCTACGCAGTGCGGGGAGATGATACGTCTGAGTTGCTCTACAATCAGATCTCGATCAAGGAACCGCGTAAGATTTCTCTTACCAACAGCTTCTCGTTCTAGTTTTGGTAGTATAATTCGTTTGATCTAGTTTTTCAGCCCCCGTCGCGCCTTGCGCTTCGGGGGCTTTTTGTTTTTGCCGTCCGCTGGGTGGGG
>NZ_JARXIA010000028.1 GCF_031127875.1 Pelagicoccus sp. SDUM812005
CATGGTTTTCATCCATGCGACAGGGGTTCGAATCCCCTACGGGGTACCATTTTCTTAAAACCGTCACTCTTCGCGAGTGGCGGTTTTTTGTTGGGCGGGTGGGGCGGGACTGCTTTTCACGAGCAGATCGTTGGACTGGATGGGGCGTTGGGCAGTATCGGTGGTGGTATTTGCTGGGAAAAGGGGAGCTTGGTGGAAGATCTTCTTGGGAGGAGCCTTTGGCGTGAATGTGTCTTATCCTCGCTATAGATTGCCCTTGCGCGGAGGGGGATAGTTTCTAGTTATTGCGGCTTCTCGCTAGGGTCCCGTTCGTCTAGCCAGGTTTAGGACACTTGGATTTCATCCAAGAGACAGAGGTTCGAATCCTTTACGGGACGCCAAATCCGGAGGCGTTGGGGAAGCGATTTTTATTCTTTGGGGTGGCGGCGGATTTCGAGTCGGCCGGCTTGGAGGATTCCGTAGCTGCCGTTCTTGGTATCCAGGTTCCAACTGCGGCCTTTTTGATTCGGCTCGGGAATGAGGGTGTGGCCGACGATTTGCGGCCATTCGAGGCTGTCTTCGAACTCTTGGAACCAATCTTGCCAGGCGATGCCGCCGTGCGGGTCGCGTCCGCCGCGCGCGGTGCCGATGGCGGCGAGGGCGTCGGGCTTTTCGCCGGGAAGTTGATGGACGTGGGCTGTGAGCTGGGCGTGAAGGGTGTCGAGGGCCTGTGGGGCGCTGGGGTCGAGGCTGCCGAAGTGGCGCGGGTGGAGGCCGGCGTGGGAGAGGATCCAGCCCTGGGCGAAGGCGAAGGGCTGGAGCTGCTTGAGGAACTGGGGGGAAAGGTGGCTGCGGATGCTTTCGGAGAGGTAGGCGTTGTAGGCTCCGTTGAAGTAGGGGTTCAGGGCGGCGTCCTGAGGGGAGAGGTTTTGCTGGAGGTCGTAGAGGTAGGGGAGGTCGTGGTTGCCGACGAGGAAGGCGAAGCTGGCGGCTGGGTAGCGCTCTTCAAGTTGGGAGAGGTAGTGGCAGGTCTCGGCTACGTCTGCGGCGCTTTCGACTTTTGGGTCGAAGTAGTCGCCGAGAATTACGATGCGGTCGGCGCGGAAGGCTTCCTTTTGCAGGATGGCTTCGGCCCAAGCGGTGTTTTGATGGATGTCCGGGAGGACGAGGCAATGGCGCGATTGGTCCTTCATGTTTTGTTATCGAGAAGGAAAGGGGGCGGGCCCTGCGGCTGCAAAAGGAAAGAGCGATGCGGGGGATATTTTGCGTGAGGGCGATTGGGGCCTAGGTGGAGAAGGCCCACTTGAGGGCGTTGGGCAGGGAGGTGGCCCAGGCTTCGGCGGAGTGGCCGCCGGAGTAGGTATCGTAGCGAACGCTGTATCCGTTTTTCGACAACATGTCGTGGAAGCGGCGCACGCCTTCGATTTGGGAGAGGGTTTGGATGACGCCTTCCTTGTGCCAGACGTATTCTTGGGTTTCTCGGTCGCCGACATCTAGGAAGAAGGCGGGCGGGTGTTTTTGCTTTTTGCCGTCGAATTCTTTGGTGAGCCAGCAGTCGTTCGACCAGTAGGAGCCGGATTGGGAGATGACTTTGCTGAAGAGGCCGTCGTGGGTGAGGGCTGTGAAGGAGGCGGCGAGTCCGGTGTAGCTGAGTCCGGCGATGACGCGTTCCTTGGCCTTGCGGGTTCGCGGGTGGCGTGCGTGTATCCAGGGTATGAGTTCTTTGGATACGAATTCGGCGAAGGGCGGGTGGCAGGGGCACTCGGTCCAGCGGGTGTCCATATCGACACAGGAGACGTAGACGACTAGCAGGTTTTTGAGGTGTCCGGATTCGAAGAGGGTTTCTATGATTTGCGGAGCTTGGACGCGGTTGCGGTAGAGTTCGGCATCGAGGAGGACGAGCAGGTCTAGGGCTGGGGAGTCGGGGGCGGGGTCGCGTATCCAGATGCTTCGCTCGTTGCCGAGTATCTCGCTTCGGAGGGTGCAGGGGGTCTCGAGGGGGGTCATGGGCGAAGGCGAGAGGGTGGGGCCGGACTGAATGAACGGATAGTTGGAGGGACGTTAGGGCGGCTGCGTTTTTGCTAGATGGGGATGGAGGGGTCGAGTTGGCGGGCGTTTTCGAGGAAGAGGATGCGTTGGGCGACGGTGGGGTGGGAGCTGCTTTTGCTCGCGGCGGCGTTGTCGGTGGCGACTTTGAAGAGCTGGTGTTCTGGGCTGGCTTGGAGGGTGCGTACGAGGCGTTCGTATTCGGCGGTGTTGAGCCGTCCGTCCGGGATGACGTAGTCGAAGCGTTTCCAGTCGATGACCTTGAAGTCGCGGTCGAGCATGAGGCGGTCGACGGCTTTCTGGATCTCGCGCTCTTCCTTGGCTTGTTGTTCGGGGGTGAGACGTTTGCGGATTTGTTGGGCGTCGTCGCTGGAAAGGATTTGCCCGACGAGGCGTTGCAGGTCCTTTTCGCCGATGGCTTTAGCGGGGAGTTGTTGTTCGCAGTGGGCGATGAGCTGGTCGAGCTTTTCGATGGATAGCGTATTGTCGGAGCGAATACGTTGGAGGAGGGCCTTGTAGAGTTGGGCTTGGATTTCGACGGTTTTGCAGACTCCGAAGAGCCCGTTGGCGATATTGAGGATGCCGTAGCGGCGGGCGGCGGAGAGGTCGCAGAGGTGCTCGTGGTCGCGGGAGGTGCGCTGGATCCAGGTGTTGACGCAGAAATTGAATAGCAAGGAGAAGCCGAGCCAGATGAGGAAGGCTTTCCAAAGGGAGATTTCGCCGTCGCTTAGGCTGAGGTAGAGGGGGAGGAGGGCGTTGAAGCCCATGAGGGCGAAGCGGACGCGGTTGAGGGGACGGATGTATTCGTAGAAGTGGGCGAGCTCGTGGGCGAGAATGGCTTTGATTTCGCCGGGCTTGAGGATTTGGAAAAGGTGCTGGGAGATGTAGATGGCGTTGAGGGGCTTGACGAAGTTGAAGAGCAGGCTGTTGAGCACGAAGGCGCCGTCGTACTTTTGGAAGGTGATGTAGGTGCGGGGCTGCTCTTTCCGGCGGTGGGGAGCCAGCAGCTCGCGCATCATGAGGTAGATTTCGCCGGCCCGGTAGCGTCCGATCTTTTGGTTGGAGCCGAACTCGACGATCTGGGCTTTGGGGAGCTTGAAGAGTCCGTGGGCGAAACTGAGGTGGATGCTGTAGGATAGGCCGAAGAGTATGCAGGAAACGAATACGCTGTAGAGCGAGCTTTCGCGGATGACGAGGTACGCGAGGATGGCGTTGGCGGCAAGGCAGAGGGCGACAAGCGCGTAGTCGATGCGGGCGTACTTTTGGGAGCGGGCTTGGAGGGAGGAGGGATCTTTTGGCATGGGGCGCGGAAACCCTAGGGGTGTAGGCGCGGCGGAGGAAAGCCAAATCTTGCGTTGTTGAGGGAACGTTTTGGGTGAAAGCCCGCTAGCGTTTGACCGTGCGGTATTTGGTGATGCGGTCGGGGCGGTCGAGGTTGGCTGCGGTGTCGCGGGCGGCTTGGGTTTCGACTCCGGGCTTCTCGAGGAAGCCAAGGTCGTCGAGCCAGTGAAGGCAGCTTTCTTGCCATTTGCCGAAGGCGACTCCGCCGCGGCTGCTGATGCCGGCAGTGGCGGGCGCTTGGCTGGCTTGGGAGTTGTCGCCGGGATGTACGCCGCGGGCGTAGATGTGTAGTTCGCAATTGGGTACGCCGACTTCGAGGAGGGCTGTGAAGTGTTCGGTGGCCCAGATGGCGTGTATCCAGTCGCCCCAGCCGGGCGAAGCAAAGAAGACGGGCGGAGCGTCGCGAGGGATTTCGGTCTCGTTTCCGAAGGCGAAGGGGGAGGGGCCGGGGTAGACGCTGCCGATGAAGTCGGGGCGGGAGGAGATTGGGGCGAGGGGATTTTCGGGCGTGTTTTCAGCTGCGTCGAAGGCGGCGTAATCTAGGCCCGCTCGGGCGGCGAGTTCGGCTCCGGCGGAGAATCCAATGATGCCGATCTTGTTTGTATCCAGATTCCAATGCTGAGCGTGCGCTCGAACGAGCTTGATGGCTTGTTGGGCGTCGCGCACACCGTGGGTGGTGGGTTCGTAGCCGTCGGAGCGAAGGCGGTTTCGGAGGAGGACGGCGTTGATGCCGTTTTGGGTAAAGAAGGGGACCAGAAGGGCTCCTTCGCCTACGATGTTGAGTTTGTTGTGTCCGCCTCCGGCGGCGAGGATCACGGTGGCTCCGGTGTTGAGGGCTCCGTTGGCGGGGTGGAATTCGATGGAGGGGTTGTGGATATTTACGATGTAGCCGAGATGGGGCGGGCTGTAGCTACCGTAGGTCTCCGCTTCGTGGATACGGTTGGCGTCGAGGTGAGGTGAATCGGGAGGGTAGAGGGGGATGACGATGCCGCCGGGCACGATCGGAGTGGGCTGGTAGGGGGCGGCGGTTTGAGGGCCGGGAGCGGTGATACCAGCGGGGGTCGGCGGGGCGGGGAGTGCGGGCGTTTCTGCGGCGGCTAGAGCTGCTGCAGCGAGGGTTGCGGCTACGAGGAGGGCGCTGCGAAGGGGGTGGGGCATGAGGGGCATGCCGTTCTTATGGGGTAGGAAGGAGGGGGATGTCTAGGGAGGTTCTACACTTCGATATGAATTCGAAGCGAGCGCGGCGGGGGCGCTTGCGGTTGTCCTGGATGAAGGAGCTCTGGGAAGAGCTCCTTCTGGGAGGATGGCCAATGTCTGGGATTTTTAGTATAGTCCCGTGAGCTCGAGCAGGGCGGAGCTTTTCCCGTTTTGCGATCCGATCATGAGGCCGAAGTGGTGGGTTCCCTTTGCCTTTAGCTTTTCGGTGCCGAAGTCGTTCCATTGGACTCCGTCGGTTGACCAGAAGAATTCAAGGGTGTCGCCGCGGCGTTCGATGGCGAGGAAAGAGCCGCTTGGCAGCTTGGGGCCATGGTCCACTTGGAGCTTGGAGCCGTCCTTGCTGCGGGTGAGGGTGGAGACTTGGCCGTATCCGTTGATCGCGATAGCGGCGGAAGCGGAGTCGGGCGCGAGGGAGGTCCGGACGCCGATCCCGACTCGGGCGTAGTTGCCGTCGGGATTGAAGCTATGGACTTTCACGGCGATGCGGTAGTCTTCGAGGCCGTTCCAATAAGTGAAGCCGAGCTCGTCTTCGTAGTATTCGAAGCCTTTGCCTTGGGATTCGAGCTTGAAGAGTTGTACGTCGTCTTCGAACTCGCTTTTCGTCTGGCTGTCGCGGAGGCCTATGGAGGCGTGCTGCCGGGTGTCGCGATAGTAGGAGCGGGAGGGGGCGAGCAGGGGTTCGGAGCTTTCGACGATTTCGACGGTGGCGGTCGAGAGTTGCGAGGATGCGGATCCGAGGTAGATGCCGGCGAGGTATTCGTTTCCGAGGTCGATGGATACCTTGCTGGGGGAGCTCCATTTGAAGCCATCGGCGGAGGTGGAGAAGTAGCAATTGTTGCCCTGCTTGCTGAGCTTCAGGAATATTTCCTGGGAGGGTTTGTGTTGGGCGAGGGAGCGTTGGTAGCTGCGCTTGCCGGTTTGGCTTCGCCAGAGGGCGGAGGCGCGGCTTTGCCCGTCCAGGGAGATCGCGGCGAACTTGGAGCCGGCGTCGAGCGAGTCGCGGTACATGAAGCCGATCTGGGAGTTCTTGGAGGCGGCTTGCAGGTCGAGCACGCGGAGCACGAGGTGGCTGTCTCCTTGGCAAGGGAAGTAGCTGTAGCGAATTTCGTCCTGGGCACCGGTATCGATTCCGTTGCCGGAGGCCGCGAGGGAGTGGAAGCCCGAGGTCGCATCGACTTCGTAGAATCCGGGATGCTTGGGGCTTCCGATCATTTTGCTCGGCAGTTCGGTTTCGTCTGCGGGAGCGGTTGTCTTCTGCAGTTCGAGATTCTGCATGGAGACGATCTCGAAGCGGGCGGTGGAGCTCGTTTTTGGGGAACCGGAGGAGGCGGCCATGCCGACGAGGAATTCTCCGCTTAGCGGGAAGTAGGAAAATTTGGCGAAGGACCAGCGCCTGCCGTCCGAGGAGTAGGCCAAGGCGAGGAAGGGGCCCATCTTGAAGGCGGCGAGGTACTCGGTGTTGGAGGGAGCGGGAATGCTTTGGCTTAGGTCGCTTCCTCCGTCGTGGGTTCTCCAGTTGAGCTCGATGTCGCGCTTTCGGGTGAGCGTGATCGCGGCTCGGGCGGATTGGGGGGAGTGGCTTTGGCGAACCATGAGGCCCGCTTGGGCTGCGTTCGAGCGCGTATCGAGCGAGCTGAGCCGCACGATGATGCTGCAATCGCCGTCCGCGGTCAGGTAGGCGAAATCGAGTTCGTCTTCGGTGGAGCCGAAGCCGCGGGCTTGCGTGTCGATCTGCACCAGCTGCTTGTTGGTGGCGGACTCGAGTTGGTAGAAGGTATCGCTTGCGGCAGAGGCTACGTGGTTGACGACGGTGCCGAGAAAACCGGTGACGGACTTTGCGACCTCCTCGATCTCGGGAATGGTTCCGAGGCTGACGTTGGTGTAACCGGAGTATCCGAATTGGTTATACGCTCGGATGCGGTAGTAGTACTTTTTGTAGCCTTTGAGGAGGCGCAGGTCGGTGTAGACAGTGGTGTCTCTTCCGACGCGGGCTATTTCTTGAAACTCTTTCCCGTCTTTGGAACGCTCGATGCAGAAGCCGTCCTCGTTGTCGGAGTTGTCCTGCCAGCGAAGCGATATGCCGGAGCTTTTTGCAGCGTTCGCGGCGGAGCAGAAGGAAACTAAAAGAAGAATGACTGAGAGTGCGATTCGATGAGACATAGCAGCGAAGTCCGGGCGTGGCGCCTAGGTTGAAAGGACGCTGCTTTGTTGTTATAATCGTGGGAGTTGTCTCGCTTAAAATGGTAAAATTCAGCGGCCTGCGGCTATACACGTAGTTGCAAAAAGACTACATGCAGGGAATACCCTTTGGCGTTACTTTGCAGGCGGTAGGGGGAGATTCTGCAGGTGTGCGATCTGCAATGCGGATAGTCGGAGGGAGGGCGGGTGGAGCGTTTTGCAACGGGGCGGAAATTCGGGCCCAAAAAAGAGCGTCCCTGCTTAGGGGGACGCTCTCTTGTTCACACTGACCGTGTTGCGATGGGCTGGCCTTGTATTTATTTCGTTTGGACGGGCCTGCGGTAGGTCGACCGTTCTTTAGGTTCAATGGTTCGCCGATCGTTCCAGGTTGGTTGGCGAGTGGATCAACACGAAATTCTTTTCACGGTTAGTATAATTTTGCTTTGATTTTAGAAGTCGTGGTTGAGCGCTCGCAAAAGGTTTAGGTTTCGGATTCCCGGATTCCTAGGAAAGTTTTGGGGAGAGCTCGTGGGGAGCTACCTTTGCTTTCGGGGTGGAGGTCCGTGGTTGGTTTCTGGGTACGTTTCCGACCGGCACGCTGCTGGCGCTGGTTCTCTCTCGCGTTTTCCTGTCGGGAACTCGGTCGAGAGGGACGGTGGCGACCCGTTTCGCTCGGTCTTCGGAGATGCCTCGTTCGCGGAGGGACTCGTAGCGAGCTTTGTCGTAGATTGCTTTGTCGATGTCTTCGCTGCTCATTTTTTTGGGGGTTCAGGTTGCTGCGGGCGGGAAGGGCCGCGGTCTATTTGCCGACGGCTTCCTTGGCTTTTCCAAGCGCCTTTTTAGCTTCGCCTTGGACCTTGTCCTTCTTGCCTTCCTTGCGGAGCTCTTTGTTGTCGGTCGCTTCGCCGACAGCGTCTTTCACGCTGCCTTTGGCTTTTTGAACGTTTCCTTCGGCTTTGTCTTCCTTCGATGGTTTCATAATTTTTTGGGTTGGGTGTTGCGGACCGCTTTTTCGGGGATCCGTGTTGTTCTCATGCTTGCCTGTCCTTTTCGCACAGTTCGCGCCAAGTGCGGGTGAAGGACGGTGTTTTATTTGTTAAGTTGTTGTTGTAGAGAGGATAAAGGGGTTTCGCTTGTTTGAGGCCGATGGTCGCCGACGGGGCGTAGTCGGAGCGAAATGCAATGGCGAGGACTCGCTTTGCGACACCTTGCACGGGCACGAAAAAGGGCAGCCGGCGAGGGCTGCCCTAGGGGAGGTAATTTTGGTGTCGCGGCGTGACCGGCGGTCGTGCCCGACCGGTTTAGATCACGGCGAGGATGCTGTTGAGCGTGGCGCTCGGTCGCATGGCTGCGGAGACCTTCTCGTCGTCGAAGTGGTAGTAGCCGCCGGCGTCGACGGGCTTGCCTTGCACGGCGATGAGCTCTTCCACGATCTTGTCCTCGTTCTTGGAGAGGGCGTCGGCGACCGGTTGGAAGGCAGCGGCGAGTTCGGCGTCTTCGGTTTGGGCGGCGACTTCCTGGGCCCAGTAGAGGCAGAGGTAGAAGTGCGAGCCACGGTTGTCGATGCCTCCGAGACGACGCGTCGGGGACTTGTCGTTATCGAGGAATTTGCCGGTGGCGGCGTCGAGGGTCTTGGCGAGGACCTTGGCCTTGGCGTTGCCGGTGGTTTCGCCGAGGTGCTCGAAGGAAACCGCGAGGGCGAGGAATTCGCCGAGGGAGTCCCAGCGCAGGTAGTTCTCTTGGAGGAACTGCTGCACGTGCTTGGGAGCGGATCCGCCGGCTCCGGTTTCGAAGAGGCCGCCGCCGTTCATGAGGGGAACGATGGAGAGCATCTTGGCGGAGGTGCCGAGCTCGAGGATGGGGAAGAGGTCGGTGTTGTAGTCACGCAGGACGTTGCCGGTGACGGAGATGGTGTCGACTCCCTTGGCCATGCGCTCTACGGAGAACTTGCAGGCGGCTGCGGGCGGCAGGATCTGGATATCGAGGCCGTCGGTGTCGTGGTCCTTGAGGTAGGTGTTGACCTTCTCGATGAGCTGGGCGTCGTGGGCGCGGTCGCCGTCGAGCCAGAAGACGGCGGGGGTGTTGGAGGCGCGGGCCCGGGTGACGGCGAGCTTTACCCAATCGCGGATAGGGGCGTCCTTGGCTTGGCAGGCGCGCCAGATGTCGCCGGCTTCCACTTCGTGGGAGATGAGGACGTTGCCGTCGGCGTCGACGATGGATACGGTACCGGCTTCGGCGATTTCGAAGGTCTTGTCGTGGGAGCCGTACTCTTCGGCCTTTTGGGCCATGAGGCCGACGTTTGGCACGGTGCCCATGGTGCGTGGGTCGAGGGCGCCGTTTTTCTTACAGAAGTCGATGACGGCTTGGTAGACGCCGGCGTAGCTGCTGTCGGGGATGACGGCGAGGGTGTCGGCCTTCTTGCCGTCCTTGTCCCACATGATGCCGCCGCTGCGGATCATGGCAGGCATGGAGGCGTCGATGATGACGTCGGAGGGCACGTGCAGGTTGGTGATGCCCTTGTCGGAGTTGACCATGGCGAGGTCGGGTCCGTTGTCGTAGGCGGCTTGGATGTCGGCCTCGATTTCCGCCTTCTTGTCGGCGGGGAGTGATTGGATCTTGGATACGAGGTCGCCGAATCCGTTCTTAAAGTCGACGCCGAGTTCGGCGATGGTGTCGGCGTGCTTGGCGAGCAGGTCCTTGAAGTAAGCTTGGACGCCGTGGCCGAAGATGATGGGGTCGGAGACCTTCATCATGGTGGCCTTCATGTGGAGGGAGAAGAGTACGTCTTCCTTCTTGGCGGCTTCGACTTGCTCGGCGAGGAAAGCGTCGAGGGCCTTGGCGGACATGAAGGTGCCGTCGAGCACTTCGCCTTCCAGGAGGGCGAGGCCGGACTTGAGGACTTGCTTTTCGCCGGAGGCGGAGGTGAAGACGATCTCGGCGGTGGTGGCGGCGGGTAGGGTGACGGACTTCTCGTTGGAGGCGAAGTCGTTCTCGCCCATGGTAGCGACGCGGGTCTTGGACTCGGCAGACCACTTGCCCATGGAGTGCGGGTTCTTCTTGGCGTAGTTCTTTACGGCGTTGGGGGCGCGGCGGTCGGAGTTGCCTTCGCGCAGGACGGGGTTGACGGCGGAGCCGAGGACCTTGGCGTAGCGGGCCTTGGTTTCCTTTTCGGCGTCGGTCTTAGGGTCGGCCGGAAAGTCGGGAATGTCGTAGCCGTGCTCTTGGAGCTCCTTGATGGCGGCGGTGAGCTGCGGGATGGAGGCGGAGATGTTTGGGAGCTTGATGATGTTGGCCTCGGGGGTCTTGGCCAGTTCGCCGAGTTCGGCGAGGTAGTCGCCTATGCGTTGCTCATCGGTAAGCTTTTCTGGGAAGTGAGCGAGGATGCGGCCGGCGAGAGAGATGTCGCGCGTCTCTACGGAAACGCCTGCGGACTTGGCGAAGGCCTGCACCATGGGCAGGAAGGAGTAAGTGGCGAGCGCGGGCGCTTCGTCAGTCTTGGTGTAGATGATGGTGGATTTTTCTGTGCTCATGTTTGTCGAGACCTCGTATTGTTTCCCCTGCAATCAAATAGAGGGGAGTTCTTGCGTATGCGGAATCGCGAAGGGGTCAACAAGATAGGCGGGCAATAGGCGGGCAAAGTCGATCGGGGCGGCTGCAGGGCGGACCTTGTAGGAGGTTTACGGTACAACGACAGATAGGTCTAGGGGGCTATCCGTTGGGGGGGGTGCGCCGCTAATCGCAGGGTCTCGGATTAGGTCTCGACTCCGAATGTGGAATAGGCAGGTTACGGGCGTCCTATCCTTATCGTGAACCAATCCCTACCTCGCAGTGCCTACAGGGCCGCGCGTTTCGCGTGCATTGCCCTCTTTCCGTTTTCAATTTCTTCAGCTCAGGAGGCTTTGACGCCTCAAGACCTGATCTCCCGCGCCCTCGAAAACAACTTGGGGCTCGAAGTCAGCCGCTTGGACGCGGCGATCAAGGAGGATAACCTCCGGGGGGAGTGGGGACGCTTCGCTCCGAGCATCGGCGTGGAGATCGGAACGGACCGTTTGTTCAAGCAGCTGAACGCCCAGGACCTCAGCAGCTCCTCGGCCTTCAATCCGCTGGATCCCGAGTACAACCACGAGAACTACTACGCTCGCGGCAAGCTGGGCGGACGCCTGCCGTTTGGCAGCACCTACGAGCTTTCGGGAGGATCCGGACGTTTGGAGAGCACCTACACGCGGCGTGCAAGCGCGTACTACGATCCTGAATACACGTCTAACGTGAAGCTGACGGTGACCCAACCCTTGCTGCGCAATTTCGGCTTGAAGGTGAATCTGGCGCCGATCCGCTTGGCCAAGGCGGAGCTGGAAGTGGCCCGCTTTGAAACGCGTTCCGCGATCGAGACGGTGATCGCGAGAGTGTTGCTGGCGACTTACGAGACGCATTTTTCGATCCGCAACCTCGAGGTGAAGCAAGAGTCGATCGATCTTGCCAAGGCCCTGCTGGAGGAGAACAAGAAGCGCGTGGAAGCCGGCCGCATGTCTCCCATCAACGTGACGCAAGCCGAGGCCCGCGTGGCGGAAGCCGAAGCGGAGCTGATCGAGGCGACTGCCTTTTTCAAGCAACGGCAAAATCAGCTGCAGGAGCTCTCTCAGGAAAACTACGTCCTGGATGCGGCGGACTACGTTTTGGCCGATGTCGAGGGCGCGTTGCCGAATGTGCCGCGCGGGGTGGACCACGACGCTTTTGCCCAGGTGATGCTGGAGAAAAATCCCGACTACCTGGCGGCCATGAAGGCGGCGGAGAACGAAGGGATCCGTGTCGTTTACAGCAAGAACCAGAAGTATCCAGAAATCAATTTGCTGATGTCGGTCGGCACCAGTGGCTTGAACGACAACTGGAGCGACTCCGTG
Organism: Pelagicoccus sp. SDUM812005; assembly: GCF_031127875.1. Taxonomy (GTDB): domain Bacteria; phylum Verrucomicrobiota; class Verrucomicrobiia; order Opitutales; family Opitutaceae; genus Pelagicoccus. Next base: position 11,661 of record NZ_JARXIA010000028.1, read on the forward strand.
GACGACTTCGAAAATCGCGAGGACGTGGATTGGAGCGTAGGCCTTGCCTTCAACATGGCATTGGACAATCGGGCAGCCAAGTCCCGTTACCGAGCTTCCAAAAAGCGCGAGCAGCAAGCTCTCTTGAAGGTGAAGCAATCCGAGATCCAGTTGTTGGGGGCCTTGGACAATGCGATTTACCAACTGGAGGCGGGCATCAAGCGTCGCGACTTGATCGAGCAATCCGTGGAGCTGGCGCGCGAAGCCTTGAACGCAGAGGAGCGTCGCCTGGAGAACGGAAAGGCCACCAACTACGAAGTGCTCAACCAACAGCGCGAGCTCAGCGTTTCCCGTACCCAAGGTCTAGCGGCCGAAGTCGAAGTGCAAAAGGCTTGGATCCAGTTGCTGCTCTTGCAGGGCGAACTTTCAGAGGTGCTCGGCTACAACTTAAGCTTCGCGGAAAAGAGCGAAGAAAAATAGGATTATCTTAGAATTAACTGATATTGAAGTGGTGCTTGTTGCTCGTGGTTTCGATTTTGTAGGGCCATCGCTTGCGACGTGCGGGGAGCCTTCGAACCGATATCCTGCAACGCGGCATGGCGCGAGCGCCAGCCCTACGCTCACACGGCAAGTTCCTTAACAATCTGAATTACCCCAAATCATTTATGTATCCACTTTCTCGATTCGTGCGTTTGCGGCCTTTGCTCGCTGCGAGCTTTGGCCTCCTCGTTAGCTCGACCCTGCTCGCGGAAACGCGCTGGGTGGAGGGCATCAGCCAGCCGATGGAGCGTATCACGGTGAGCTCCCCGGTGGAGGAAATCGTAAAGACCGTATCGGTCACGGAGGGCGACGAAGTGGAAGCGGGGCAGGTTTTGGCTGAGCTGCTTTCCTCGCAGGAACGTCTGGAAGTCGAGCGCTTGGAAGTGCTGATCGAGAAGGCGGAAGTCGATTTCAAGGCGACGGCTGACCTCGTAGCGGAACGCATCGAAAGCGAGGACAAGCTGGTGGAAGCCCGCACCACTTTGCAGAGCCTTAAGATCGAGCGCGAAATCGCGCTCAACGATGTGGAGGAGCGCATCATCCGTTCGCCCATCGCGGGCGTGGTGGTTTTCCGCTTGAAGGATCCGGGCGAAGCGATCGGGCGGGTGGAGCCGCTCTTCGAGGTGATCAAGTCGGACCAGCTAAAGCTGCAGTTTTTTATGTCGGCAACCGACCTGCCGGCCTTGCAAGTCGGCGGTGAAGCGGAAGTGCAGTTTCCTATCGCCAAGCCCGGCGAAAGCTTCTCGGCGCGGCTTGATTTCGTCGATCCGCAGATCGACTCCCGCAGCGGACTTTTCCGCGTGCGTTACGTTTTCGACAATACGCAAGCCGGCGTGAAGCCCGGCGCTCGCGTGCAGGTGAAACTCGAGCTGGGGGACCAATAGAGCGCCATGGAATCGGAAGACAGATTTGATGCGGCCAGCTTCGAGAAGCTGCTCGGAGACGCGGTGGATCCGGTAAGCTTTTGGAATGCGCTGGCTCGTTATCTATCCCAGCAGTGGGAGCTGAAGCGGACGCTGGTGCTACATGTGGCTTCCGCTTCGGAAGTGCGCTTGCTTGGCCAACACGGTCAAGGAGGCATGTCGGAATTGCCGCAAAGCGTGCGTCGCGCGGTGGTGGGCGAGAAGCCGGATGGGGCCCAGGTAATCGAAGAAGGCGCGGAACGCTGGCTGATCGCTGGACTGGAGCGGGCCGATGGCGTTTCTCTGGTGCTGTTGGCCCAAGGCCGCGCGGGCTTGGAGCAAGATGCTTCCAAGGTGGTCTCCTTGGCGCAGGCTTTGGTATCCGGCTCGGAGGCGAAGCAGGCGGCGATGCGATCGAGTCGCTCGCTGGACCAATTTTCCAAAATCGTCGACCTCGGTCTGCTCCTGGGCGAGTCGGTCAATTTCGATCCGGCGGCCATGACGCTTTGCAGTGAGTTGGCTCATCACCTCAAGGCCATGCGAGTTACCTTGTCGTGGAAATCTGGTGACAAGTTCAAGCTGGTGGCCACCAGCCACGGCGGTCGCGTTCGAAACGACACCGAAGCTGCTGGTTCCTTGCTGCGTCTGATGGAAGAGGCAGCGGACCAATCCAGCGAGGTCGCTCATCCGCCGCTGGATGGCGATGCCTTGAACCTGCAACATCGCTTGTATTCGGAAAGCAACGCCAACTGTCGGGTGCTTTCCTTGCCGATACGTTTCGAAGACGGATGCGTGGGTGTCCTGACCGTAGAGCATCCGCAGGAAGACAATCCAGTTGGCCAAGAGGACATCGAGACCTTGCGGGTGATCCTCGACTTGGTTGCTCCACGCTTGGAAGAGATGCATCGCAAAACGGGTTGGTTCGGGGCGCGTCTGTGGCGCCGCACGCGACGCTTTTGCGCTGGCTTCATCGGCTACCGCCACACCGGCTGGAAGGTTACCGGCCTGTTGATCCTGGCCTTCATGCTCGTCTCCTTGGTGGTACGCATGGAGCACAAGGTGAAGTCGACCTTTATATTGAAGTCAGAGGCGTCGGCCTTTTTGACGGCTCCATTTCCTGGATACATCGATCAAGTGCATCACGATGTGGGAGACATCGTCGAGGCGGGAGACCTGCTGCTCGACTTGGATCGCCGCGAGCTTGAAGTGCAGCTCGCGGAGTTGGTCGCCAATCGCGATCGTAATTTGACCGATGCCCGACGCTTGGAAGGCGAAGGCGAGCTGACGGAAATGCGCCTGGCCCAGTTGGCTGCCAAGCAAGTGGATGCCAAGATTGACGTGCTGGAGTATCGCCTTTCCAAGACGCAGGTGCGTGCCCCCTTTGACGGAATCATCGTGGAAGGGGATTTGCGCGAGCGGCTCGCTTCACCGGTGCAAGCGGGTGAAACGCTTTACCGCATCGTGAAGCTGGAAGGGCTTTACGGGGAGCTGCGGGTAGACGAGCGCGACATCAATTACCTTTCTCCTGACCAAGTGGGGCAGATGGCGTTCGCAAGCCGCCCTTACGACCGCTACGACGTGCGACTGGAGCAGTTCGAACCGGTGGCGATCATCGAAGAGGCGGGAACCTATTTTCGGGTGCGTATCCATTTGGAGGATGCGCCTGACGATTGGTGGCGTCCGGGTATGAGTGGCGTGTGCAAGGTGAACGCCGGTGAGCGTTCGCTGGCATGGATTCTCATGCACCGCACCGTCGAATTCTTCCGCATGCTTTTCTGGTTCTAGTTCTCGAGCGAGCTCATGAGTACGGCGAACGGCGTTTTTGACGAATCCTGGTACCGGGTGAAGGACTGTCGCTTGCGACTGTTGCCCGGTATCGAGCTGGTGCGTCAACGCTTCAAGGGGGAACCGTGGTACGTGGTCTGCGACAAGCTGGGTCACCAATACTTTCGTATCCGTCCGGAAGCCTACAAGTTCATTTGCCACCTCGAAAACGAGAACTGCGTGGAAGACGCTTGGAACGAGGCTTTGCGCGTCGATCCGGAGAATTCGCCGAGCCAGGGCGACGTGGTGCAGCTGCTCTCCCAGCTTTATCGCTCCGGTTTGCTGAGGGGCGATCGCATGGCGGATATCGAAGCCCTAGCGGAGGTGCGCAAAACCGAGAAGGCCACCAAGACCAAGCAGCAATGGGCGAGCTTTCTTTTCTTGAAGATTCCTCTCTTCAATCCCGATCCGTTCCTGAAAAAGACCTTGGGGCTTTTCAGTTGGTGTTTCGCTCCGCTGGGATTCATCGTCTGGCTGCTTGTACTTGGATTTGGGATACAGGCGTTGGCTTTGAATTGGGGCGAGTTTAAGGACGTTTCGGAAGGCCTGCTGGGACTTTCGAATCTGCCGCTGCTGTATTTGGCGATGATCATCACCAAGACTTTGCACGAGTTCGGGCACGCCTATGCCTGTCGTCGCTACGGACGCGAGGTGCCGGAGATGGGCGTGATGCTGCTGGTATTCAATCCGTTGCCTTACATGGACGCGTCGGCGAGCTACGCTTACACGCACAAACATCGTCGGGTGCTGGTGGGAGCGGCTGGCATGTATGTAGAGATCTTTGTGGCTGGCGTGGCGCTCTTGTATTGGGCCAACGCGGGCGACGGGACGATGTCGCGCTTGGCTTACAACATGGCGATCACGGCTTCCGTATCCACCATCCTTTTCAATTTGAATCCGCTGCTTCGCTTCGATGGTTATCACATTCTGACGGACCTGAGCGAGACGCCGAACCTGCAGATGCGGGCCCAGCAGTTGATCAAGTTCGCGGTGAACCGTTATGGTTTCGGACTGCGTGGGCAACCGGTACCAGCCAACAGCCTGGGCGAGGTGCTTGGGCTCACGAGCTTCTTCTTTGCGAGTTGGATTTATCGAATGTTCCTTTTGGTGAGCATTCTCTTTTTCGTATCCAAACAATGGTTAATCGCAGGCGTGATCATCGCGATCGTGTTTGCGGTGATGTGGCTGGTGGTGCCGATTGCGAAGGGCGCCCACTATGTAATTTCGGGGACAGAACTCATGAATAATCGAAGTAGAGCAGTCTTGGTTTCAGCAGGCAGTATATTGGCCGTCGCCGCATTTCTTATCTGGGTTCCTTTGCCGCACTACTTCCGTACCGACGGCATCGTGCAGTCCAACCCCTTCGTCAACGTGTACGCAGGGACCGCGGGCGAGCTCGTTTCGATCGATACCCCTTCCGGATCCATGGTGGAAGCCGGGCAGCTCTTGGTGAGCCTGTCGAATCCCGAACTGGAGGAAGAGGCCCACTTGGTGGAGCTGGAGTACGAACGCTTGCTGCTTTTGATTCGCTCCGACCAGAGCGTCGATGGCGCTCAGCTGGAAGGCCTGCAGGCCAAGAAGGAGGCGCTTCTGGTGCGTCGCGAGGAAGCGAAGCGTCGCCTCGCCGAGCTGCAGGTGAAGGCGCCGGTATCCGGACGTTGGATCGCTCCCAGCTTGCACGAGTACGCCGATGGCATGGTGGCCCGCGGCTCGCCCTTGGGATTTGTGCGTGGCGAGCGGGAGTTTCGCTTTTCCGCGGTGGTGCGCCAGAAGGACGTAGACCGTTTGTTTACGGAGATCGGCGACACAGCCGAGGTGAAACTTTTCGGTCAGGAAAACGTGACCATGCAGCTGAGCAAGGTGACGCCGATTCCGGCGGAGCAAAGCCAGTTGCCATCGGCCTCGTTGGGCGTGATGGGGGGCGGTAATGTTGGGGTGAATACCAACGAACGCTCCGGTTCCACCAGCTCCGAGCCTTTTTTCGAGATCCGCTCGACCTTGCATGTACCAGACGGGCAGATTGCCAATCACGGGCAACGCGGCGTGGCCCGTTTGCGTTTGCCGGACCTGCCGCTGGGGCGCCAGTGGTACTTGCGAGTGCGCCAGGCTTTCCAGAAGGAGTACCAACTCTAAAATAGTTGCATGAGTAATCCCTTCCAGCTCCAGGCTCCCAGCGAGTTCCAGTACCGTTTCTACGAGAAGGCGGTACCGGTGCCTTTGAAGGGCATGGACGTTTGGGCGAAAGGGGTAGCCGGCCGCTGGTCCCGTCGGTCTTCTGTCCGAAAAAAATGGCAGGAAAAAGTGGATACCGCGCTTGGCTTGCTGGCGGATTTGAGCGGATTGAGCGATGCGGCCTTGGATTCTGAGCTGCAGCGATGCGGCGCGGCGGCTCGATTGGAGGGTCCGCTTTGCCTCAAGCCGACTGCCGAGAGCCTTGCTTTGGTTTGCGAAGTATCGCGTCGCAGCCTCGGGTTGACTCCGTATCCGGTGCAGATGCTAGCCGCCTTGGCCTTGTGCCAAGGGTACTTGGCTGAGATCGATACGGGAGAGGGCAAGACTTTGTCTTTGGCCATGGCCGCTTCGCTGGCCTGCATGGGCGGAGGCTATTGTCATATCGTGACGGCCAACGACTACTTGGCGGATCGCGACGCCAAGATCATGTCGCGCTTATACGAGCGGATGGGCTTGGAGGTTGGATCGGTAACCAGCCAATCGGAGCCGATCGAGCGCTCCTACGGCTACGCGAAGCAGGTGGTATATACTACGGCTAAGGAAGTGGCGGCGGACTACTTGCGGGATCGCATCTACTTGGGCGAAGCGAATTGCTCGGGGCGTCGCTACAGCGCAAAGCGCCTTTCCGGACGGGGCCGCAACTATGTGGGCATGGTGCAGCGCGGGCTGTTTCGGGCGTTCATCGACGAGGCGGATAACGGTTTGATCGACGAGGCGACCACGCCGCTGATTATCAGCCGCCAGCAGGACATGGATGACTTGGAGGAGGCCTGCCGAGCAGCTTGGTTCGTGGCTTCCGAGATGGAGGAGGGCAGGGACTTTCGGGTGTGGGCCCAGCAGCGTCGCTTGGAATTTACCCCGCAGGGACGCCAGCGCGCCCGAGAGTCGGGAGCCTATCCGGCCGCGGCCCTTTGGGAATGCCCCACTCGCCGCAGCCAGCTGGTGCAGCTCGGATTGGAGGCGCGTGAGTTTTTCCTCAAGGGCACGCACTATATTATAGAGAAGAAGTACCTCGGCACTTCGACCAGCCCGATCGTCATCGTCGACGAGAGCACGGGACGTCCTATGCCCAACCGTAGTTGGAAACTGGGGATGCATCAAATGGTGGAGGCCAAGGAAGGCCTGCCCATGACGCCGCCCACCCAGACGATTGCTCAGATCAGCTTCCAAACTTTCTTCCGCCGCTACGGTCACCTCTCGGGGGCGACGGGCACGGCTAAGGAAATCGCCGCTGAGGTCTGGCAGACCTACGACTTGGCAACGGTGCGGATTCCTTGCAACAAGCCCAAGCGGGTGATCGACCAGGGCGTGCGCTTCTTTCCTACGATCGAGGAGAAGGAGGATGCCATCATCGAGTCCATTAAGCAGTGCCAAGCGAAGAGACAGCCCGTCTTGGTAGGGACGCAGAGCGTTACTGCGAGTGAACGATTAGCTCATCGGTTAAATATAAGCGGAGTGCGTTGCGAGCTCTTGAATGCGGTACGCATCGAGGACGAGGCGAAGGTCATCGAGCAGGCCGGACAGCTCGGACACGTGACCATCGCCACCAACATGGCAGGTCGCGGAACCGACATTAAGCTCAAAGCCGGGGTGGAAGCGCTAGGCGGCTTGCATGTGATCGCTACCGAACCCGCCAGCAGCCGCCGCGTGCATCGCCAGCTATTCGGCCGTGCCGCTCGCCAAGGCGCCCGAGGTTCGACCAGCGCGTATTACTCTTTTGAGGACGAATTGCTGGTGAAGCAATTGCCGGCCTGGGTGGTAAAGGCTCTAGCGGCAAGTTGCCACCTCCCCTTGGTATCCAAACTTTCGCGACTGGGCCTTCTCTTCGCCCAGCGACGAGCGGAGAAGCTCGCGAAGATTGCACGTAAGGCAGTGATGAAGAACGAGAACGAACTTAGGTCTTCCCTAGGGTTCTCGCGGGGCGAAAGCGCTCAATAAGCTAGGGTCTTTGTGAATATGTGAACAATTTTGTGAATACATGAAATAAGTTCTCGCCATACCTCTAATGGGTTTCGTTAGATCGAGGCTTATCTCCTCGATTCCCACTTGTTTCTTTCCTCCACAGCCAAGCGTCTGAAAGACGTGTTCGCCCAGAGTCGCGAACGCTCTCGTTTCGTGGTCGAACAACTGGAACCGAAGGTGTTGCTATCGGCCGCGCCGATCGACGTCCCGCAATTCGCGGGAGCGGATCTCAACCAGATCGCCCAGCCGGAACAGGCTCCCGTCGCCAGCGCCCAAGCAGCCGAAGAGATCATTCTCTCCGCGACCCAAATCGCGGACCTGCAGGCCGAGAACAACCTCGCATTTCACTCCGAAGGCGAGGTTTTTGATTGGTCGGACGGAGCGGATGAGGAGCGAATCGTTACTGAGGGCGGTACCCTTGAGGGTAGCGGCGACCTCGGCGGCGATCTCCAGAATTTGGGTACGGTGGCGCCGGGCAACAGTCCGGGCGTGCTGGAAGTCGATGACTTTTCCAACGAGGGTACGCTCGAGATCGAGCTGGCTGGAACGGCTGACTCCGAATTTGACCGGGTCCTGATTTCCGGGGCGGCTGACTTGGGCGGCGCGCTGAAGGTGAGCTTGCTCGACGGATTCACGCCGCAGAGCGGAGACCGCTTTACCATCCTCGAGTGGGGAGCCGGACAGCGCAGCGGCGACTTCGCGGAATTCGAAGGTTTGGACCTCGGCGGCGGCTTGACGCTGATGCCGATCGTGACCGAAACCGGTTACGACTTGGTGGCCATGGATGCTGCCCAACCGGTCGGGTTGCTCGACGGATTGATGACTTTCACTACGGGAATCGAGGTCCTCGACAACCAGATCAAGGGCTTGCTCGACGGAGCGATCAACGAGCTGACCGAGCTCTCCAAGACCACGTTTGACCTTGCTTGGAACTACGGCCCGCTGGACATTTCCGGCACTTTCGAGATCGGGAAATCCGGTTCGGACATCTTCTTCCTGGCAGCCGATGCTACACTAGTAGTAGACGCATCTGGCGCGGCGGACGGCTTCGACGGCGACGAAACGGCCTTCCGATTGGTCGATATGGACCTCGCCATCATCTTCGATTCCAGTGCCAAAACCTTCGCGTTTGTCGGTTCTGGCTCGGCCCAATTGCTCGGTTCCAACCTCGAAATGGGCGGAGATTTCGCCCTCTCATGGAATGCTCTCGGGCGCGATTTGAGCAGCGCCACCTACGCCACCAGCACCCTCAGCCAGACCCTGACGGTGGCCAACGGAGCGGCAACTTTGAGCGGTCAAGACGCCATCGTGAGCTTCGCTTCGAGCGCTTTGAAGGCAGATTTTTCGGTGGCCATGGCCGCTGACGGCAGCTCCGGATTCGCCCTAGCGGTGAGCGATGGAGCCCTCGAATTTCCTACGACTCCGCGTGCGGACGTGAAGGTGGAGAACGTATCCGGCACAGTTGAGGTCGATGCGGACGGGGCGATGGACGTCGCTCTTACAGCCACTTTCAGCGCCACCTTCTCGGGTCTGAATATCTCTGCGACACAGGTTCAAGTCAGCTATTCCGGCGCTCCCGGAGCAGCCACCGCGGTCGCGATCAAGGCTCAAGCCCCGGTCGCCCTCAGCATCGCGAACCTGTCCGCAACTGCCTCTTTCAACCTCGAAGCCCGCGGTCCACCGGCCGGAAACAGCCTCCCCGAGTACTTCTTTTCCTTCACAGACCTTACTTTAACCACGCCTGACGTAAAAATCGCAGACGCCAGCGGAGCATTGCTCGCGACCGTCGATGGCGTGGCCCTGGCAATTTACGGCACGGCCCAAGCCGATGCCCCCGGTTTCACCGCCGGAGCCCGCCTTCAGTACCGCGCCAATACGACCGGCCTGGAAATCAACCGCCGCATCGACTTCCTCAGCGGAAGCGTGAACCTCGTTTTCAACGCGAGCGAAACGGCGACAGACTTTTACGAGATCGCCATCATCGATGCTTTCGTGCAGTTCGGCGACCACCTGCAAATCCGCGGCAGCCTCGCTTGGCAGCAAAGCGTTCTGGAAATCGGCGGCACCGAATATTCGGTCCGGACCTTGAACGCCACCAACCTCGACGTCTTCGTCGGCGCCAGCGAATTGACTCCAGGCGTTTGGGCGATGGACGTCGGCGCTTCCGGCCTCGTTCTGGAAAACGCGAATCTGCAGATCATCGAGTTTTCCGATTTCGCGGAAGGCAGCCGCTACGTCGTCCAGGCCAAGGGCAGCTTCCAAGCGACCGAGCTCGGCGACCTGACCTTGGGCGGCACCGGCACCCTCAAGTTCAACCAAACCGGCTTGGCCTTCGACATCACCTTGCCGACCCCCGGTTCGTCGAACGAAGGCGTTCGCATGCTCTTCTCCAGTTCGGCGGCCATCCAAATCGCAGTTGCCGATTTTGCCCTGCAAGTGGTCGGCCAGGATCTGACCGGAGCGGCGCTGATCACGGTCGAGGCCAATCGCCTCGAAGTCACCATGAGCTCGGTCAACGCGACCCTGCTGCTCGGCACTTCCTTGATCGGGGTGCGTGACGCGTCCGGCAAGATCGTGCTCGGCGATGACCAGGCCTACGGAACTTTGAATGGGGACCTGATCTTCGACGGCTTCGACTTCTTCAGCCTGAGCGGCGGTTTCGCCATCGAGTTCAACACTGGCGATGCAACTATAATAGAAGGCGGCAAAAATTTGCCCGCTGGCCCGTACTTCGGAATTCGCGGCAACAACGTTCGCCTCACCGTGGAAGGCGAAACCTTGCTCGGCGACTTCCTCTTCGAAAACGGCGCCTACAACGCCGGCACCGGCGCGACCCATCGCGGTGCCGCAGCCGCTGGCGAAACCGATGTCTTCCTGCTCTCCGCTTGGAACGTCTCTCTTAATACAGATGGCTTGGACATCGGCGACATGAGCCTGGCCGGTAGCGCCGTGATTTCCAACAACTGGCTCGCCGCCGATTTGCTGGGCAGCTTCGAGGTGGACTTCAGCTCCGTGAATGTCTCCATCGGCGGGGAAGTCGGCATGCAGATCAACACCCACGCAGCCGCAGTCACGCTCGCCGCCGCCAGCGGTAAGGGCAGCGTCACGCTCGCGGCCGGACCCAGCTTCTCGATTTTCGCCAACGACTTCCATGCGGACCTGCAAGCAGCTTACTTGACTGGCGGCTTCGCGCTTTCGGTAGTCGACTTCGACGGCTCGGCCAGCTGGCAGTTCGACCTGCAGGACATCGACCTCAAGTTTGGCGGCAACCTGCGCGATCCGCTGCTCAATCTCCACCTCGACGCCGGCCAATTCCTCGTCACCCCGGACGGCTTGCTCGGCAACTTGCCAAATCTCGAGATCGGCGGCGGCGACCTGAACCTCGGCGGCACGCCGGACTTCTCTTTCAATACAACCGGCGTCGATTGGAACGGCATCGCCGCGGGCGTCTTCGAGCTCGGCGGAGACCTGAGCTTCGACTTCGGAGACTTCAGCCTGCTCGGAGACATGAGTTTCTCGTTGATGGATTCCATCAACGCTGCCGCCTTCGACGTTCCCTCCACCGGCTTCACCGCTTTCGAAGGACTCCGCTTCGAACTCGACAACGTGTCGATGGACATCTTTGGCCTCGCCAGCATCTCCAACTTCAGCGGCACCAACTTCATCTTGCCGGAAGGCTTCGTAGGCGTGAACAGCGGCGACGTTACGCTCGACCTGCCTAACCTCGATTTCTCCGCCACGGCATCCATCGCGCTCAACACCATCGGCGAAGCCTTCGACCTCGGCGTGATGGTGGACGGCAGCGCCGTGCAAGTGAACGTGCCGGCCGGTCCTTACTTTGCCCTGAGCATGGACGACCTCGACTTCGAGCTCTTCGGCAGCTTCGTCAACGCGGCCAACATGACCTTGGTGCTCGACGCCGGAGTGAGTGGGGGAGCGGATGCCAGCTTGCTCTTCGAAGTGTCCGACCTCGACATCCTGCAAAGCATCGGCGGGGCGACTATGAAGTTGTCCGACCTCGACGGATTCCTGCTAGCGGATAGCGGCGGTCTCACGGCTCGCATCGCCGGTGGCATGAGCTTCGAGGGCATGGCCGACATTTCGCTGAGCGTTTCCAGCGCGGTGGTTTCCTTGAACACCCAGTCGGTTGCGGTCAGCCATGAATTCCAAGGAACGACTTACGACTTCGCGGGCGGTTCCTACTTCGATATCGATGCGGCCGGCGCCAGCGCCGTTGTATTAAGTAACAGCTTGAGCGCGGACTTCCGTTTCAGCCTCGATCCAGCGACCGGTCTCAACAAGGCCGAGATCGTAGCGGCCGTGAACAACGGCAGCATTTCGCTGGGCGGCGATTTGCTCAGCCTCGACAACGGAAGCGGCGCCTTCCTCTTCACCAACGATGGCGTCGCGGCCACCTTCGGCGGCGACCTCTCCTTCAAGTCGGATGATCTCGATGCCAGCGGAACCTTCGCCCTCGCTCTCAACACCAAGCCGACAGCCGTTTCCCGTACCATTTCGGTGGGTGGCTCTTCCGTGGATCTTAACCTGAGCGCGGGCGACTACCTGCGCATCGCGGGCACGGACGTGAGCGTGATCGTGGCGGGTCAAAGCTTGAACGGAAACTTCGCGTTCCAAACCGAAGGCTCGGATGTACGAATCACCGCCAGCTCCGTATCGCTCAGTCTTGGTCCCGTGGATACGCCGTACGTGAGCGTAGAAAATGCTTCCGGCGACTTCATTCTTTCAGATGCCGGAGCAGTGGGCGGCTTGTCGCTCTCGGGTCGCGGCCTCAGCCTTGAGGTTCCCGGCATGACTTTCTCGACGGGCGAAGTTCGCATCGAGCTCAGCACCTTGGCAACCGAGTTCAACGGCGATCTCGATTTCGGCGATGGACCGGTAGCGGTATCGTATCCAGCAGGCCCTTACGTTCGTATTGCGCTGCTGGGCGTTGACGTTCAGCTCGATGGGCTGAGCATCGGCGCAGGCGGCGCAGCGGCATCGCTAAGCGGCGACTTCTTCTTCGAGCAATCCGGCAGCGTGACCCGCGTGGCGATGGCCAACGTGAGCGCCACCATCGACTTCAACGGCAGCGGAGGATCCATCTCAGATGGTCGCGGCGCCATGGTCATCTACGCGACAGGTGTTGCGGGACAAGTACGCGGTGTGCTCGACGTCGATCTGCCAGGCGTGAGCGCCGGCGGTTCCGTTTTCCTTTATATTAATAATACAGGCGGCGCGGTCGACGAAACCATCCAGATCGGAGAAGAGACCATCGAGATCGTCTTCACCGCCGAAGAAGGTTCGCTCTTCTCGGTCGCCTTGGGCGGCGCCAGCCTAAACATTGCGGACGTCATCCGCGTAGAAGGTTCTCTCAAGTTTACCACGGTAGGGGACAAGCTGATCTTTGGTGGTACCGATTTGACCCTCTTTATTGGAGACGGGGTTCCCGTCTTGGCCGATGGCAGCGTGAATACGCAGGCTCGCGGTTTGTTGATCAACGACGCGGAAGTCGGCTTGGTGAAAGTCAACGGCGCGGACGGCGCTCTCTACGCCTTGGTTGCCACCGGTACGCTGCAAGTGCTCGGCATCGACAACGTGGAATTCTCCGGCACCGTTTCGGTTCGCCTCAACATGTTCGAGGAAGCGGTGGCGGAAACCATTTCCATTCCCGGAACCCAGCGCGCGGTGGAGGTCAACTTCAGCAGCAGCGAAGTGGCCAGCTCGGTCGGCGGCGTGTTCACGGAAATCTTGGCCGAAGGCATTTCGCTCGAAGTGGCCGGTCAGAGCTTGGCGGGCGACATCTCGATTCGCCGCTTCCGCTACGATGCCAACGGAACTCCGACGGATGACACAGATGACGAGTCGATCCTGCAGCTCGAACTCTCCAACGCCAGCGCGGCCTTTGGCGATGGCGACGAGGCAGTGGTCAGCGTGGAAGATGCCGCGGGCAGTATCCTGATTTTCGAGACAGGCGTGGCGGCCTCGTTGCGCGGCTCGATTCGAGTGGACGTGCCATCGGTTGCCTTCACCGGCGACTTCGATTTCCAGATCAACACGACAACTCGCAACGTGGAACCGATCTTCCAAGCGGGCGGTATCGACCTTTCAGACAATCCGATCCGGGCTGGCCCGTTCGTGAGAATTGCCGGTTCCGACGTTTCGCTCACAGTCGCAGAGCAAAGCTTGTCCGGCAATTTCGAGTTTGTATCCACAAACGACGGCTCCGTGCGGTTGACCATGAGCGACGTGGCATTAACCATCCAAACCGGCAGCACGGATTTGATTCAAATCGCGGATGGTTCAGCGGACTTCATTCTAGATGATAGCGGCATACTGGGAGCTATCGAAGTCGGCACGATTAATTTCAATGTACCCGGTATCAATCTGAGCACTACAGCGGTACGGGTTGAAGTCAGCACCCGCGCGGCGGAGTACACCGGCGAATTTACGCTCGGCAGCGGAACCGAGACATTGACGCTGCCAGCTGGGCCTTACTTCCGTGTTATGGTCACGGGCGCAACTCTGGGTATTATAGATGCAGCGAATCCGACCCAGGAGCTGATCAGCCTCAGCGGGAACTTCTTCTTTGAAACGCGCGACGGCTTGGTTCGCTTGGCGGTCAGCAACGCATCGGCCAACATCGAGCTCAATGGCGAATCAGCTGGCGTGGTGAATGGGGAAGGCTTCCTGCTCATCACGGATACAGGCTTGGCCGGTACCATGAAGGCGGACCTCGCGGCCAGCCTCGGCGGATTGCAAGCGGGCGGCACGGTCGTGGTTCGCTTGAACAACACGGGTGCCGCCGTCGACGAAACTTTGGTTCTCGCAGGCCGCGAGCTCGCGATCCGCTTCACGGCTGCGGAAGGCAACTTCCTGCAAGTTTCCCTAGCGAACGCCAGCATCACCATCGCGGACGTGCTGAGCATCGAAGGGTCCTTCACCTTCGCCGACAGTGGCGATGGCAAGCAGATCGCAGCTGGTTCCGGATTGCGTATCTTCTTCGGGGAAGGTCCGATCGCGCTCGCGGACGGCACGCTCAATCCTTTCGCCTACGGCCTCTTGATGGACGACGCCCAAGTGGGGCTGGTCAAGGCCGACGAAGGCGGCACCACCAAGTACGCGATCGATGCCCGTGGTACGGTCAAGCTCGTCGGCTTGGACGGGATTGTGATTTCCGGCACCATTCGCGTTCGTATCAATACTTTCGGTACAGCGATCGAAACTGAGATTGCTCTGCCTGGAACGGACAGCACGGTACCCGTGGTCTTCGCATCGACGGAAGTGGCCGACGCCTCCGGCGCCTTTATCTCGATTGCCGGATTGGGTCTCACGGTGGAGGCTGCCGGGCAACATATCAGCACGGACCTCGCTATCGAGCAGGTCTTGACCGATGTGAACGGCACCGCGGGCGACACTAGCGACGACCGCAAGGATCTCTTGCTCACCTTGCGCAATGCCAGCCTCAGGCTGGGCGATTCCTCCAACGACTACATTACGCTTACGGAAGGCTTCGGCCAGATTCTCGTTTCGAGCGAGGGCATCGCAGGCGCCTTGGGTGGAACCATCCAGACTGACATTCCAGGAGTCAGCTTCAGCGGAAGCTTTAATATCATCCTGAATACAACGCAGGTCGCGGTAGAGCGTGAGTTTGTGACTGCGGTCAATAGCTCCGGCAATGCGACCGAGACCCTTTCAGAAATCGTGGCAGGTCCGTACGTTCGCTTGATCGGTACCGGCGTGAGCGTCGAGATTCTCGGCCAGTCCATGAGCGGCGATGTTTATTTCGAGCAGCAGAGCCTAGCTAACGGCGGTAGCGTCTTCGTTCTCGGATTCAACAAGCTCAGCCTCGGCTTTGGCGACGGCACCACCGACTACCTCACGGTGACGGAAGGGCAGGGGCTCTTGATTGTCACCAGCGCGGGCGTTGCCGGCGAGCTATCCGCTCAGGTCGCTTTGGCTCCGAGCTTGGACTTCACCCTTTCGGTGGAAAAGCTGACCTTGGCGGTCAACACTTACACTACGGCGGTCGACGAAACCTTGGCGCTCGGCGGTGAGACGCTGCGCTTGAAGCTTCCAGCCGGTCCTTACCTGCGGGCGACTGCGGAAGGCGCTTTGATCGTTATCGCCGGTCAACGCATCTCAGCCAATATTGCCTTCGAGCAACTCACCGTCGAAGGTGTGACCCAAACGCTGCTGCTGCTCAGCGAAGCGGAACTTTCCATCGGACCCGCAGCCGCGCCTTACGTTCGCATGACCGAGGGCGAAGGCGTCTTCTTGATGCGCGAGTTCACCGATAGCTCCAGCGCTACCAAGCAGGGCATCGCTGGACGCCTCTCCGGCACGGTTGCCCTGAACGTTCCTGGCGTTTCCTTTAGCGGAAGCTTCGCCTTCGAGGTGAACCAAACGGGCGAGGCGATCAACGAAACCTTTACCCTGGGTGGCGTTTCCTCGGTTCTTAACCTGGAAGCCGGTCCTTACCTTCGCGTCGCGGGCGAAAACGTTTCCCTCAACATCGCGGGCCAGACCTTGGTCGGCAACTTTGCCTTTACCCAAACTGCCAAGGTCAGCCGTATCGAAATTTCTGATGCAGAGCTGAACCTCGCGAACGGAGTGGTGGTCGCTGGCATCAGCAGCGGAATTATCGAACTCTACGAAGACGGCGTGGTCGCTCAGGTGGTGGCATCGGTTAGCCTTGGCGTACCGG
Source organism: Pelagicoccus sp. SDUM812005 (assembly GCF_031127875.1). Taxonomy (GTDB): domain Bacteria; phylum Verrucomicrobiota; class Verrucomicrobiia; order Opitutales; family Opitutaceae; genus Pelagicoccus. Next base: position 27,804 of record NZ_JARXIA010000028.1, read on the forward strand.
ATGTTTCGCTCTCCGTCGATACCCTGTCCTTGGTGATGAACACTCGCATCTCCAGCGGTGCCAACTACATGCGTCTCTCCGGTTCGAACGTGGCGCTCGATGTATCCGGACTAGAACTACGCGGTGACTTCATCTTCGAGCAAAAGACGCCTGAGGTGGGACCGAAGCTCGTGAAGGTCGGCATCACGAATCTTTCGCTGCAGATCGGCGACGGCGCCACGAACTTCGTCGACGTACAAAACGCGACTGCCCAGCTGCTGATCTTGCCGACCGGCGTAGCGGCCCGTATCTCCGTCAGCGGCAACCCGATCAACATTCCTGGCCTGACCTTCTCGGTGGGCGAAGTGGTCATCGAGATCAACACGCTCGCGGTCGCGGTTACCGAAGAGATGACAGCCCTGCCAGGACTTGCAGGCTTCAGCTTGCCGGCCGGTCCTTACCTCCGCGTGACTGCGACAGATGCCACGGTCGGTTTTGCCGGCATCGAGATGGAAGACGGCAGCGGCGTCTCGTTGGCTGGCGACTTCTTCCTCGAGCAATTCAATCGCTCCGCTCCGGACGGAACGACTTCCACGGTGACGCGTCTGGCCGCGGCCAACGTAAGCGCTCAAATCAAGTTTGGCGGCGACGGCGCGGAATTCGTGGAAGGCGAGGGGGTATTCGTTTTGGCGAACGGTGGCATCGCCGGTTACTTGAGCGGCCAGGTCAATGGCAAGCTCGGTCCTGTTGACGCAGGTGGCAAGCTAGCCATCCGCATCAACAATACAGGCGGAGCGGTCGAAGAAACCGTGACCTTGGGCGGCACCGAATTGACGGTCAGCTTCAGCGCTAGCGAGGGCAATGCGTTCGACGTTTCGATTTCGGATCTCACCGTTACCATCGGCGACTTCGTATCCATTTCCGGAAACTTGGCCTTCGGCAAGAAGACCTTGACCGTGAACGACGGCAGCTCCGACCTCGAAGTCGAGGCCGACGCATTTGCGGGCGAGGGCTTGGAAATCTTCCTCGGCAACGGTCCGATCCGTTTGGGCGACGAGTCCATCAACCCATTGGCGACAGGCGTCTTGCTGACCAACGCATCGGTAGGCGTGATCAAGTTTGGCGGCGCCACTCCGAGCTATGCGCTTTACGCGACCGGTACGGTTGAGCTGATCGGCGTGGATGGCGTGACCATCGCCGGAACTGCCACCGTTCGTGTCAACGATAGTGGATACGCGGTGAACGAAACCTTGACCGTCTCTGGTAGCGCCGGGGCAGGGGTTGAAGTCGTGTTCGCTGACACTTCCCTCGTGAAGACTTTCATCGCCACCGATGCAGAACTCTCGCTGCTCGGCCAGAGCTTGAGCGGCAACTTCTCATTCAACCAGGTCGTGCTGGGCAACGGCGTGGATGGTTTGGCGGGTACGGCGGACGATGTTACATCCATCGCGATCGTGGCGACCGAGGTCAGCCTCACCCTCGGGACGGCCGCTGCGGGTGTATCCATCTCGGATGGTATAGGCGCCATCCTCTTCACCAACGAAGGCCTCGCTGCCAAGATTAGCGGCACGGTGGGGCTCACCATTCCGAATGTCAGCTTCGAAGGCGACTTCACGCTCTCTATTAATACAGGCGCCAGCGCGGTGGCCCGCAGCTTCGACTTGGCAGGCACGACCGTTGACCTGACTTTGCCTGCGGGACGCTTCTTCCGTCTGGAAGGCGTAGGCGTAAAGCTCACCGTTCTCGGTCAGACGCTGGAAGGAAACTTCGCCATCGAGTCCACGACCAAGGCGGACGGCAGTAGTTTGCTGACGATCCGCGCCACCCATGTTGCCTTCGCCCTGACGGCGGGAGGCGACGAGATTGTTGCTCTGAGCGATGGAAGTGGCGCCTTCGTGGTAACCGATGCAGGGATCGCCGGCGAACTGGCGGGTACCATTGCGGTCAATCTTGGACCGGACGTCACGGTCGATGCGAACCTCAGCCTTCGTATCAATACGACCAATACGGCGATCAGCCAGACTTTCGACCTCGCGGGCCAACGCTACGTTTTCGAAATCGCTGCCGGTCCTTACTTCCGCTTCGAAGCGAGTGAGGTTGCTATCGACATCTACGGTCAACGCCTCACCGGCGACATCCTTCTTGAGAAGGCTACTTCGCTCGGGGCGGACGGCGTTCCAGGCGGCACGGGCGCCAATGCCGACACCTCGATCGTTCGCATCGCCTTCAACAACGTTGGCCTGAACCTTGCGGATGGCCTGCTCACGCTTTCCGAAGGCAGCGGCGCCTTCATCATGACTTCGGCCGGATTGGCCGGCCGCTTCTCGGGTCGCGTTTCGCTCGATGTTCCCGGCGTGACTTTGGAAGGCGCGCTCGCAGTTGAAATCAACGCGACCGGCACGGCCGTCAACGAAACCTTCCGCATCGGTGGCAAGACTCTCGAGCTGCAGCTGGACTCTGGTAATTACCTGCGAGTTGCTGGCACGGATATTACGCTGGCGATTGGTGGAGCGCTGCGCTTGAGCGGCGATGTGGTGATGACTTCCGCTACTGCTTCCGACGGCAGCAAGGAACTCGCAGTCGATATCACCGATCTTTCTTTCGGAATCGGCGGAACGGCGAACGCTCCGCTTCTCGGAGTGACGGTTGCTTCCGCTCAGCTCCGTTTCCTCAGCACTGGCATCGTGGCCAAGGTCGACGAGATCACTCCGATCCTGAATGTTCCCGGTCTCACCCTGACTGGAAAGCTCGATCTGGAGATCAACACTACCGCCAGCACGGTGCTCGGCATCGAGGGCAATACGATCCGCGTTTTCGGCACCGGCATGACGGTGGCTGTATTGGGTCAGTCCATACAGGGCGACTTCAGCTTCGAGCAAGTGACCAACGAGCTGGGCGAGTCGATCATCAAGGTTGCCGTAGCGAACTTGGAAGCCTTCTTCGGAGCTGAGAACGCGGGTCTGCAATTGAGCGAAGGCAGCGGATTCTTCCTGCTCACCGCGAATGGCTTGGTGGCCTCCATTGGCATCAAGGTCGAAGTCTTGCCCGCTGACCAGTTCCGCATCGAAGGCCGCCTAGAGCTGCAGATCAATACCACTGGCTTTGCGGTCGAAGAAAGCTTCCGCGTCGGTTCGGGCGAGCAAACCCTCAGCATGCAGGCCGGTCCGTACTTCCGTTTGAGCGGTACCGACATTGTCATTGAAATCGCAGGACAGCGCCTCGCCGGTAACTTCCTCTTCGAGCAACAGCTTCTCAGCAAGGGAGCAGACGGCATCGCCAATACCTCGGACGACGTGAAGGCGGTCCGCATCGCGGCGACCGACGTTTCGCTCAGCTTCGGCGACGCCCAGCAAGACTTCCTCTCGCTCACCAACGGCAAGGGCTTCTTCCTCTTGATCAGCTCCACGGATCCGAGCCAAAGCGGAATCGCCGGTACCTTGAGCGCCGATGTCGCTCTCAACTTGCCGGGCGTCGAACTCTCCGGAACTCTCAAGCTCGAGCTCAACCAAACCGGCAGGGCCGTTAACGAAAGCTTCACCCTCAAGGGACTGCCGCAAGTCGTCGAACTGGAAGCGGGCAACTACGTGCGCATCGCGGGCGAAGACGTCGCTCTCGAGATCGTTGGCCAGCGCTTGGAAGGCAACTTCTCTTTCGAGCAAGCGACCGTGGGTGGAGAAGTGGTGACCAAGGTGACTTTCTCCGATGTGGAGTTTGGACTCGGCGACGGCACGACCGACTTCGTCAAGCTGACCGGTGGGGAAGGCGAGTTCGTGATGGACCGCAACGGGGTTGTCGGATCCTTCTCCGGCACCTTGCTGCTGCAAGTTCCCGGCGTGACCTTCGGCGCCTCCGTAGCGGTGAATGTGGATACAAAGGCAGGTACCTTCCAAGTGGTTGCTACCAACGTGGTACTGAATGTATTGGATCAGGTACTACGGGCCGACTCCATCTCTATCGAGCAAAGCACTCTGTCCACCGGCGCCAAGGTGGTGACGTTGTCGGCTACCAATTTCTCCTTCGCCCTTTCTGATGGAACCACCGACTTGCTCACCTTGAGCGCGGCTTCCGCGGTGATGGTGATTAACGAGCAAGGCCTCGGCCTAAGGGTCGAAGGCGCCAGCGTCGCTTCCAATCTTCCTGCCGGCCTGACGCTTTCCGTTGCCAATGCGAACATGACGCTCAACACCACCGGCACCGAGATGGAGCTGGGCGGCGGCCAAGGTCCGATCCGGGCCGGCCCGTATGTCCGCATCGAAGTTGAAGGTGCCACGCTCGCAGTTTCCGGCGTCGGTATCGTAGGTAGCTTCGTATTCGATCAGGAAACCGATCAATTGGGTAACAGGGTTACTCGCGTCGCGATCGATGGCGCGGCTCTCCAAGTGGATGGAGAGGATATCGCGGCGGCAGAAGGAGCCATCGTAATTTTCTCGGATGGCGTAGCCGGTGTTTTGAACGGCAAGGTTGAAGCCGGCGGAGGCGGAGTCTCCGCGGAAGCGTCTGTGGGCGTTCGCATCAACACTACCGGTCGCGATGTGAACCAGTCGATCACGGTTGGCCAGCGTACCTTCGTCATCGACCTCAAGCCCATCGCCGACGGCTTCGAAGTGTTTGGATCCGCCCTCATCAACATCGGCGATTTCATTACGGTGGAAATCACGGAAGGCAGCATCAACGGCGGAGCCGGTTGGGTCTTCGTGGGAATCGGTCCCGCCTACCTCGACGAGCTAGCGGACGATGGTTCCAAGATCATCAACCCAGCCGCCCAAGGCGTGCTGCTCTCCGATGCTCGCTTCGCCCGCTCCTCGGACGGAACCATGTTCTTCGCGGAAGGTACCGTACAAACGCTCGGCCTACCCGGCTTCGAGTTGAGCGGTACGGCCCAAGTCCTTTTCGCTTCGACCAACGGAACCGGGCGCACGCTTACGATCCCCGATGGTCCGGATGCCGGGTCCGATCCTGACGTCGTTAACGTACCGAACAACGCTGGTACCTTCATCAAGATCGACGGCCTCGACTTGAACATCGCCGGACAGAAGCTCAGCGGTGACTTCAATCTTGAATACACGGCTGACCACATCGCCTTCGGCGTAGAAAATCTCTACGTCGGTATGGGCAACGGCGCTACAGACTTCGTTAGCCTGAGCAGCCCGGCTTCCAGCTTCCTCTACACCAGTGAAGGCTTCGCGGGTTACATTGACGCGACCATCAATTTCAACTTGCCGACCGATGCGGTGGACTTTGGAAGCGGCATCGCCGGTCAGTTGGTTTTGAATACCACCAAGCGCGCTCAAACCCTTACCGTAGGCGGCGTCGAAAAGACTATCGAAGCGGGACCCTACGTGAAGGTGACCCTCGACAGCGACGGGGTAGACGTTCTCGGCAATACGCTTTCCGGCACCTTCAGCTTCGAGCAAGCCACTGGCGCTCTGAGCCCGGCCGCCCTCGAGATCAACAGGCAGATCGACGCGGATACCAGCCTCACGGAAGCCGACAAGGCAGCAGCTCGCATCCAGGCGCCGCAGATCATCAAGATCGGGGCTACCGACGTGAACCTCTTCCTCGGCGACAGCGCTTCGAGCACGGGTATCAAGGTCAGCAATGGCAACGCGTTGCTCATTATCAACAGCGATGGCATCGCCGGCACTGTCGGTGGCACGGTCGAGTTGCTGGTCCCAGGCGCAGACGTTCAGCTGTCCGGCGACTTGCTGGTCCGCTTCAATACTACCGGGCTCGCGGTTGAAGAGACTTTCGAAGTGGGCGACCAAACCTTGGAGCTCAACCTCGATGCCGGATCGCCGGTTCGCGATGTGGATGGCAAGGCGCTTTATTGGGACAAGGATGGCGCATCGACCACCGAGGCGGGCTACTACGTCGATACCGACATGAAGGTCGACAGCGACAGCGATGGCGACAAGACCAACGACAAGGATGTGCTCGTTCCCAACAAACCGCAGCGCAACACGTACTTCGAACTGGCTGCTACGAACGCTGTATTGGCAATTGCAGGACAGCGTCTCGCTGGCGACTTCGTCTTCACTTCCGATGGCACCACAGTCCTCGTTGCCCTCGCCAACATCGAGCTTGGATTGGGCGACGGCCAGACAGACTTCATCACCATCAGCCAAGGCGAGGGAGCCTTCAAGATTACGCCCAATGGCTTGGCCGGTTCGGTCGGCGGCGTCGTGGGCGTCAATATCCCCGGCGTAACGTTCACCGGCGAGATCAAGTTCCTCGTCAATACCAGCACCGTCGCGGTCGGCGAAGAGATCACGCTACCCAACGGCGAGAAGGTTGCCCTAGAGGTCCCAGCCGGCAAGATCGGCAATCCGTTCATCCGCTTGAGCGGCCGCAACATCGCCCTCAACGTGGCGGGCCAGAAGCTCACTGGAAACTTTAGCTTCGAGAAGGGGGCTCGTCCGGACGGCGAGCGCTACCTCAGCTTGATCGTCGAAGACGCGTCCCTGAATTTGGGAAGCGGCCTCGCCGAATTGACTGACATCAACGGGGCCTTCCTCGTCACCGATGCAGGCATCGCCGGCAAGCTCACGCTCGGCGCTTCGCTCGACCTCGGACCGGTCGCCATCTCGGCCGACAAGATCTCCTTGGTGATCAACACCGGTCTCTCGCCCATCATTTTGGACGACGCAGCCAAGACCCGTATCCCTGCCGGTCCCTTCTTCCAGTTCGAAGCTCTGGGTGGTTCCTTCCAGATCGGCGACATCGTTATCATCGCCGACATCTTTATCCAGAAGCGTACGACTGCGGAAGGGCAGAGCCGACTCACCTTGGCCGTCAACAAGCTCAACGCCGATATCGGCGGTATCCAGATTTCCAATGGACAGGGCGTCTTGCTCGTCTTGCCGGATCGCGTGGTGGACGGAACGCCTGTCGCCAACACTGGCGGTATCGTCGGGCAAGTGGAAGTCACCGTCGACCTCGGTGGCGTGATCGACGGAGTGGACCTCAGCGGCACCTTCGGTCTGCGCATCAACCAGACTCAGAGCCGTATCCAGGAGTCGGTTACGATTGGCGACGAGAAGATCGTGGTCGATATGCCAGCCGGTCCTTACCTGCAGGTTTACGCGAATGACGCTTCGCTCACCATTGCTGGGCAAACCCTTTCCGGAAACTTCGCCTTCGAACAGGTCAAAACAGCGGGAAGCGATGGCATCCTCGGCAATGCTGACGACCAATCGAAGCTGACCTTGGCTGCTTCCGAAGTCTCACTCGCTCTGGGCGATGGAACTACGAACTTCGTTACCCTGACGGAAGGGGAGGGACGCTTCGTCATCGAAAGCTACACTTCCAACGGGATCACCAAGAAGGGCTTGGCGGGTCGTCTCTCCGGCACGGTTACCCTCAATATCCCGGGCATCACCTTCAGCGGCACTCTCTCCCTCGAGATCAACAACACCGGCCTGGCCATCAGCCAAGAGTTCGAGGTTGGCGGCGTTACCGATACGCTCACCATGGCCGCGGGCAACTACGTTCGCTTCGGAGCGGGCAACGCCTCCCTCTCGATCGCCGGTCAAACCCTTTCCGGTAACTTCTTCTTCGAGCGCTCCACAACGCTACCTGTCGGCACCGCCGCTCCGAAGACTTTCCTGCGTATTGCCGGAACGGATATCAGCTTCTTCCTCGGCGACGATAACGGGACGGCCAGCGACTTCTCCGATGACGCCGGTCTCCGCATGACCGGTGGCACGGTAGCCTTCTTGGTGGCGCCGGAGGGCGTGGCCGGCATGGCCAGCGGAAACATCAGCCTACGCATCCCGGATGTCGTGGAAACGACTGCGGATGTAACGGTCTCTATTAATACACGCAGCACCGCGGTGAAGGCGACCTTCCCGGTTCCGACCGGTAGCGGCGATCTCACGCTCGACCTCAAGGCGGGACCGTTCTTCCGCGTCGATATCGAAAACTTCTCCCTCGATCTCTTCGGCCAAACCTTGGCGGGCGACTTCGCCTTCGAACAGGTCAAGGCTCCAGGCGCGGACAAGCTCTTCGGTACCACCGACGATACCAAGATCATCCGCATCGGTATCAACAATCTGGAGCTTTTCCTCGGCGACAATGGCGGCACCGCTGCCGACACCAGCGACGACGTCGGCCTGCGCATCACGGATGGCACCGCGATCCTCTTGCTCACTCCTGCCGGCTTGGCGGGTCAGTTCAGCGCCGGGGCCACGGTCTACTTCGAGCCGGGCAAAGGCCTGCAAGTGGCCAGCGTCTCGGTTTCCATCAACAACACCGCCGCTGCGGTTAAGGAAACTTTCCGCGTCGGATCCACGGACCTGACCCTGGAGGTTCCGGCTGGTCCTTACATCAAGGTCGCGGTCACAGGCCTCGACGTCACCATCGCCGGCCAGCAGCTGCGCGGCGACTTCAGCTTCGAGCGCATCGTCAATCTGGGAGCCGACAAGAAGATCGGCGGCACCGGAGCCAACTCCGATACCCAGCTGACCCGCATTGTCGTCGACAACGTCGTTCTCTCGCTCAACGCCGGTGGACGCGAATTCGTTCGGGCGGAAAGCCCGGAGGGCGAAGCGAGCGTTCTAGAAATCGTAAGCAGCTCAACGCAACGCGGCATGGTCGGCCTCATCCGCGTATCGGTAGCCGTGGACATCCCAGGCGTCACCATTGGCGGAACCTTCCGTATCGGCTTCAACACTACAGGCCTCGCGTACCAGCTCGATGACGACGGCGACGCCGCCACGCCAAAGGTCACCATAAAGAATGGCGTTCGCGTAGAAGGGACCGATGTTTACCTCACCGCCGCAGGCCAAACCCTCACCGGTAATTTCGCTTTCGAAAAGCAAGGCACTACCATCGCTATCGTTCTGGCTGACGTTTCGCTGAAGCTCGGCAATGGCACTGAAACCTTCGTCACCGCCACCGTATCCACCGGAGCGATACTCATCACCAACACCGGTATCGCCGCCCAGCTTCGCGCCGGTCTGACCATTTCGGATTCCTTGAAGGATGACTTCAGCTTCGCGGGCGAAGCCTTCATCCAGATCAACACCACCAAGGCCCGCGTGGTGCGCGTCTTCACCATTACCGGTTTCGGCGACATCGCCCTCGACGTAGCGGCTGGACCTTACGTTCGCGTGCAGGCCGGCTTCCCCGGCTCGCCGGTTTCCCTCACGGTGATGGGGCAAACGCTCGAGACGGTCTTCTTCTTCGAGCAGATCACCACTGCCAGCGGCACCAAGGTCGTACGCGTCGGCTTGACCGAAACCTCCATCTTCCTCGGCGACTCCGGCGCCTTGCCGAGCTCGGACGACGACAAGGGCGTTTATCTGCGCGACGGCCAAGGCTCGCTCATCATGACCCCGCAAGGCATCGCCGGCGAGTTCAGCGGCACCACCGGTTTGACCGACGCCCTCAGCGACTCTCTCAATGCCAACCTCACCGCCACCCTCGTATTCCAGATCAACAATCTGAATCGCGCGGTCGACGAGCGTTTCGTCTTCAACAATAGCGACGGCACCACCACGACCAAGATTCTCAAGCTAGAGAAGGGACCCTTCTTCCGTGCCCAAGCTTTGGATGCGGCGCTTTCCATCGGCGAGTTCACCTTGTCCGGCAACTTCAGCTTCGAGCAAAAGCTCGTCAAGATCGGCGCCACCAACCAGCAGGTCATGCTCATTGGAGCCGCCCAAGTCTCCATCGCCGGCGGCACTGACCAGCCCGGCATGAAGCAAAACGCGGACGGCACTGGCACCGGTTCCGGCGCGATCGTGATCCTTCGCAGCGGCGTGGCCGGCATCGTGACTGGCAAGGCGGCCCTGACCCTGCCGGGCTTCGAAGCGGGCGGCTCGGTTGGCTTCCTCTTCAATACGTCCAACTCCGATGTCGATACGGTGGTCACCGTGGGCACCGCTCAGATTACGGTGAGCGTGGGCAAGAAGACGCCTGCCCAATTTGTGGTGCAGGACCTCGACTTCAACTTCGGCAACATCCTCGAGTTGCAGGGCGACTTCCGCATTAGCGCCGGCAAGTTCAGCGGCAGCAATCTAGGCATCTTCATCGGCAGCGGTCCCTACACCTTGGAAGACGGATCCAACAACGAGGACGCCATCGGGGTGCGCGTTTCCGGGGCGACCATGGACTTCGTCGATCCGACCCCGGCGACTAAGAGCGACGGACTCTACGCCTTCAAGGCTTCCGGCAAGCTTGCCCTGGTAGGACTCGATGGCCTGACGGTGGAGGGCGACGTGACCTTCCTGATGAACAACAGCACGCAGACCGTGACGGTCGGCAGCGGCGCCAACGCGACCGCCATTGCTCCGGGTACTTTCTCCTTCATCGCCCGCAACGCCAAGTTCTCCGTTGGCAACGTATTCAGCATCGGCGGCACCATCTTCCTCAATCGCAAGCCAAGCGGCGACATCGACGTGATGGTCGGCGGCGCCTCCGTTTCCATCAACAACGGTTCCGGCGAAAGCATGTTCGCCATTCAAGGCAGCGCCGCCTTCAGCATCAGCCAGACGCAAGGCTTCGAGATGCAGAGCTTCAAGGTCAACGGCTTCTCTATCATGGACCAGATCGGAGTGAGCCTGCCGTCCGGTTCGGGCTCCAGCGGATCGGGCTCCTCGAATACGGTCGGCAGCGGCTTCGACTTCTTCCCAACTGCTGACTTTGCCGGTCCGGTTAACGCCAACATCGAGCAATGGGGCGTCATCACTATCGATGACCTGCTGACGAACCGCTACATCGATATCCAGTTCAACGACCTCAATGGTGTTGGCCTCAAGACCAGCTCCATCACCGACGCGGCCCAAGAGTTCCGCCTCCTCAAGAACGGTGCGCCCATCACCGGCTTGACCATCAACGGCGTGGGCGTGGCGGTGGCTGGCAAGACCAATACTTACCGCTACCAGATCAGCGGCACCCTGCCGTCCAGCAACGATCTGGTCACCATCGAGATCCTCAAGGGCTCCTTCTCCGACAACAATGGCATCGGCAACTTCTCCGAGCTGGAGTACCTGAACATCGTTCCCAACGTAAACACGAGTCCCGGTCCGATCGCCCAGCTCAGCGGCCCGAACAATGGCGGCGCCGTGGACGTGCTTTCCATCAACGCCAAGCGTTACATCGACATCACCTACGTCAGCCAGGACGGCACGGCTATCAACAAGGCTTCCATCACCGACGCGGCGCCCGAGTTCAAGTTGGTCGGCACCGGCATCGACCAGCTCCTCATCGATGCGACTACGGGAGCGCCGGTTATCTCCGGCTCGCCGCTCCTGACCGCAGGTTTCGAGGATAGTGCGACCAGCGTTACCTACCGCTACTTCCTCAAGGAAAAGCCGCAACCGGCAACGCCTACCACGCCGACCACCGGTACTGGCACCAGCACTACAACCGCGGTGCAGACCAACAAGCTCTTCAAGGCGGGCACCGTGGAAGTGGTCTTCCTCGACAATTCCTTCAGCACCAAGGGCGCGGCCGCGACCGATACCACAGCTGCCATCCTCGCCGCCCAAAACATCTCTGGCCTCAAGCAGAGCTTCACCATCGACCCAGCTGCTCCCGGCGCCACCAAGGCTCCGGACGCGATCGTAATCAACCTCGGTCCGCTGCAGCTGGAAGGTCCCACCGTCGGTATCGAGGACATCGGCTTCAAGGACGGCTTGCTCATGCTCACCGTCGGCATCGGCGTCAACCGCGCCACCATGGCCTTCGGCGGTAGTGGTGGAAACACTACAGGCCAAAGCGCCCAACAGCAGAGCAGCGGCGTGACGGCGGAATTGCTCGGCGTGCTCGGCACTTTCGATATTGGCGTGGACGCCTTCGGCTTGCTCAGTGGAAACGTCCGCGTGGAAGTTCCCGGCAAGTTCGGCCTGCGCATCGGAGCCCTCGAGGTCGAGGTTCCGGACGTGGTCAAGGTCACCGCTTCGGGCATCGCCCTCAACTACGATCCCGACTACGCGACCAACAATCCGGACAACCCCGTCCAGGAACTTCTGGTGGTCGAAACTGCGATCGTGCAGTTTCCAAAGATCGATATCCAAGGCAAGATCGAGCCCTTCATCCGCGAAAACGGCGACACCATTCCCGGCCTCGTCATCCGCACCAACGGCTTTACTCTCGGCACCGCGGAACTGCGCTACGGCGGTATTGCCTCCAACACTACCTCCACCGCTCCGGGCGCCACTTCCACCAACCAGCCCGCCATCAAGATCGGCAACATCGTCGAGTTCGACGACCTGCGCATCGGCCTCAGCGACTTCACGGTTAACTTTGACACTGGCATCAAGCTGACCGGCGAAATCTACATCGCCACCGGCGGAGCCCGCTTCCTCCCGGGCAAGGCCATCAATGGCACCATCCGCGATCGCAACGACGCCACCGATGTCCGCCCCGACGGCACCCAGGACGACGAAGCGATGCGGGCTACCCTGGAGTTCGACGACAATGGCCGCGTGGAAGCCTTCAAGTTCTCCGTCGACACGCTTGAGCTCAAGTTCAGCAGCTTCGTTACCTTCCGCGCAGTTGGCTTCGAGCTCGATACCGGAGCATCGGATACGGAAGAGCTCGTTTCCTTCATCTCCATCGGCGCCACCGTCAAGATCGGCGCCCTCGAGCTCACCGGCGAGGCTCGCAACTTCGCTTTCCTCGGCGACGGCAGCTTCGACGCGAAACCCGGATTCGGCGTTTTCATCGCGGTTGGATCCGCTACCGGTTCTTCCTTCAAGTGGCCCGCCTTCATGCCGATCCGCATCACGGAAATTGGTATCCAGTGGGCGGATATTGAAAACGATCCCGGCGACTTCGTGCTCATCCTTTCGGCCGAAGTTACCGAAATCCAAGGTCTGGACGCGGTCGAGTTCTCCGGCGCCATCCGTGGCATCAAGATTTCTCCGAAGCTCCTGCTCGAGGGCAAGTTCCCCATCATCGACATCGAGTCCATCGGCGTATCGGTAAAGGGCGAAATGTTCGGCGGCGAAGTCGGGGCTGGCTTGATCGGCGGTATCCTAAAACTGGATTCGAACTTCGCCATCATCAGTCCGCTGGATACGGTAACGCCCGTTCACCAGCGCGTCTTCTTCGTGGGCGTGGAAGGAACCTTCTCCCTCGCAGGCATGGCCGGCTTCGGCATCCGCTTCGCCCTCAGCGAACTCGGGCCGCTGGGAGTGCTCATCACCGCGGACATCCCGGTCCTCATCGAGCCGAATTCCGGCCTCACGCTTTCCGACTTCTCCGCTGGCGTCGAGTTCTTCAAGACCTTGCCGTCCATCGACGATCCTTTCGCCCTCCGCTCGAACGAGTTCGGACCTCCGGCTTCGGTCGACGCGGCCAGTTGGCTCGACTCGGTACGCGGCCAAGTGGCGCTGCAGGCCAAGCTGATCGCGGAGAACCCGAGCATGAACGGATTCTCGGCAGCCTTCTCATCGCCGATGACCATTACCGGCAGCGCCAAGATCTACTCCACCTACACCTCCGAGCAGCTCTTCAACGGCCAGGTCTACGTCAAGATCAGCACCGACGGTAAGTTCCTGATCGGCGGCAAGCTCAACTTCCTCGCCGACAACCTCAGCATCGGCGGCAAGCTCTACGCCGACCTTTCCAACGTCGCAGCAGGGGACGTCACCATCCTCTTCCTCGCCGACATCCCCGAGCAGCTCGAGCTCTTGACGCTGCACGGCCGCATCAAGATGGGCTTCCGCAACGCGGATGGCGAAGAGATTGCCTTCGACGTATTCGATCCACGTTCCGCCAATGCAGCGGGCACCGCTCCGGGCGCGGCCATGTTGGCTCCCGTGCCCGATGGCAGCATGATCGACGTAGGCGTGGCCAACGACTCGTCGAACCTCTTTACCCTCGACGGTACGGACTACCGCTACATCGACGTCAATTACGAGCCCGCTCGCAATGCCACGCTCGACTACGACTCGATCTTGGATGATGGGGCCGAGTTCAATCTCATGCTCAACGGCGGTTCCATCGAGCTCAACGGCGCTCCCATTCCCATCGACACCGTGGTCACCGAACGGGGCGCGGAAGACGCAGCCCTCGTCGTCAAGAAGACGGGCGACACCCCGACCAAGGTGGTGCGCGTGCTCTCCGACGGAACCGAAGAGGACGTCTTGCTCGTATCGGATCTCACCGATGCGCCCACCGACAACGCCGAGCTTTCCGCTTTCGCCCTCGTGGCGGCCATCCGCAAGACCGGGACCCGCCGCTTCCGTTACCTCGTTACCGACGCTTCCTTCAAGTATACGCTAGGTGGATACAGCGTCGAGTTCATCGAAGGCAGCTTCAAGCACCAGGACGGCACCCTCGAAAGCGGCGTAGCCATCACGGGCGGCAGCAACGAAGCCTTCACCCAGACATTCTCCGTGGAGGGCGCCACAGCCGTCTTGCTCAATCCCGGCACCGACGCTCATGTGGACGTCAACCTGCTCAATGGTCGCAACTACATGGATGTGGTCTTCAGCCAGCCGACCGATCCGAGCGGAGCGAGCATCGATCTCGACTCCATCACTGACTACGATCCGGAATTCCGCCTCACCGGCGCCGGACTGGGCTCCATCACCTTGGACGGCGGCCAAGCTCCGCTGATCCTTAGCGACGATACCACGGAGGTTACCGTTCGCTACTTCCTCGTAGGCGAGTGGGCGGACGAAGGGGAGGTCACCTTGACCTATCTCGACAACGCGTGGGCTTACAGCTTCGCCAGCGCCGGCAACAACGTTGAGGTCGAGGTCGATACGGCCAGCCCCGCTCCCGGCGGTACCTCACCTGCAATCTTGGAAATCGCCTTCGATGGATTGACCATTCCAGACGGCTTCTCGCTCGATATCGATTCGGTGCTCGATTCCGGCGTCGAGTTCATCGACCTCGATACCTCTGTAGACGGAATCCAACTACAAGCCTACCAAGGCGGCTCGGTCATCAGTGGCGTCACCGTCACGCTCGACACCACCAACGATCTTTTCAACGAAACCGATACCAATATCTTCCGCGTTCCGGTGATGATCGAGGTCGATGCAGGCGTCACCTTCTCGACCGACACCTTCCAGGTGAAGGCCAAGCTCGATTCCTCGAAGTTCGCTTACAACGGCGCGGCTACCGGCGGCACCGCTGCAGGGGATACGGTCAACGCGGTACTCAGCTCGCCCGCTCCGGGCGAAATCCTGATCGGCAACGATCGCGGTTTCATCGATATCGAATTCGCGGCCAGCTCCGGCAGCTCGCTGGATCCCGCGGATATCCTCGCCGCGAGCAACCTCTTTACTCTAGGCGGCCTTGGCGCCAGCGGAGTCACCGTCACCAGCGATGCGCCGCTCGCCCTTGGCAACAACGTCTTCCGCTTCTTCCTCAACGGCGAGTTCAGCACCGGCAAGGTCGACGTAAGCTTCGCCGCCAACGGCTGGACCGACGAAGCGGGCATCAGCAACCGTGCCTTCACGTTGAACTTCATGGTCGAAGGTCCCACCGCCCAGCCCACTTGGGAACGCGACGGTCAAGACCTCGCCCTCGACGGCATGGGCATCGGCCACGAGGAATTGGCCAATGCGGACAACCAGTTCGAAGTCATCTTCCGCGGTAGCGATGGCAATGCGATCGACCACAGCACCATCGACGGAGACGAGTTCATCCTCAAGGCCGCCGACGGCACGGTGATCGAACTGGGCGCTCCAATGCGTATCAGCGGAACGGATACCTACATCTACACCATCGAGTCCGTCTTGGGCGAAGGCTCTTACACGCTCGAGTTCGTAGCGGGCAGCGTGGAAGATTCCGAGGGCATGAGCAACTTGGCCAAGGCCACCAGCTTCCGCGTGGAAGCGCCGAGCGCCGAGCTGACCAACCCACCGTCCGGCAGCGTGCAGAACCGCGAAGAGCTCAACAGCCGCGGTTACGTCGATATCACTTTCAACGATATTATCACGGTCGTCGGTGGAATAGAGAGCAGCGTGGAAATCGATATCGATTCCATCCTCGACGCCGCACCGGAATTCGAGCTGCTCGACGGAGACGGCACTGCGCTCGTGCTCGAAGCGACGCCGGTGAACCTCGGCAACGGAGTCTTCCGTTACTTCATCTCCAAGGGCGCCGACGCCAGCTCGGTTACCATCACCTTCTTCGAAGGCGCATGGCAGGACACCAGCGGCAACGTAGTCACCCAAGCCCAGATCGACCGGGCCGACGCCAAGGTCGCCGCGACCTTCACCGACCCGTCCAATCCGACCCGCGCTGGCCCGTACTTCGACATCACCTTCAGCCCCGTTGGCGGAGCCCAGGTCGATGCCTCCACCATCGATGGCGACGAGTTTAAGCTCAGCGGAGCTCAGGCTCAAAACCTTCTCTTCAAAGACGTGTATGCGCTCGCCAATGACAACGACCGCGGCGAGCTCACGTTCCGTTACCTCTACCAAGGCCAGCTCGACACTGGACTCTTGGAAATGATCTTCCAGGCAGGCAGCTGGTCCGACACCGCTGGCAATGCCGGAACCGGCGGCAGCTCCTCCGTCCGTTTGGTCACGCAAGCCTCCTCCTTCTTCATCGATATCGACGGGGGCCTCATCCTCAACGCAGGCGGATTCCTCGACGAGCCAATCCTCGAGCTCGCAGCCGCCGTTACTCTCGAGATCGACACGGTTCGCTCCGTCTTCCAGCTCGACTTCGACGGCCAGCTCAAGCTCTACAAGCTCGGCTCGGTCGGCGCCACCGCCGGACGCTTCGTCCTCGACAACAGCAATACGCTCAGCGACTCGCCGCAGATTTGGGGTGTCGCCACCATGGAGACCAACTTCTCCTTCCTCGAGCAGTACGGCGTCTTCCTCTTTGCCAAGGGTACCCTGCAGCTCAACCTCACCGAGCACACCAAGACGGAAACCCTTACCCTCAAGGGCCTCAACAACGGCCAGGACGTGACCCGCACCTTCGAGCTCGCTCCTCATACCTTCGGCCTCGAAGTGGTCGGGCAGGCCCGCTTGCAGCCGCCGGGCACGGGCACCGACCTCGTTCGTCTGGAAGGCGGGTTCTATCTCAACATCAACCCAACCGGCTTCGAGATGTTCGCCACCGCCGAACTCTCCTTCGGAGTAGGCGACGCTCAGCTCACCTACGCTCAGGCCACCGGTTTGGTGGTTATCCAAACCGGACTCGAAGCGGGCGAGAATCTGGGTATCGCCGGTTACCTCAAGGTGACCCGTTCCGCGGGAGTTGGCCTGCCAAACGTGGGCACGCTCTTCAGCGCGACCGGTAAGGTCACCGTCATGTTCAACACGACCAGGCAGGACGTGGTCTTCAACGTGCCGGATGCGTTCCTGCCGCTCATGCAGGAAGGCGAGGCCACCACTATTACTATCTACAAGGGCGCTCCCGGCATCGACGGCAGCCGTAGCTCCAGCGAGCCGGCGGATGGCGAGGTTTACGTTTCCGCCATCGTGGAAGCGGAGTTGACCATTGGCGGGGCCCTGACCTTGACCGGCTACATCAAGATCGATGTGGCAGCTGGAACCTCCTCAGCGGGCGGTGGAGCCGGGGCTCGCTTATCGGTAACCGGCGCCGTTTCCGCCGAAATCGAATTCCTCGGAACCCTGGTCGGCACCCTCAACCTCAACGTCTACATCGGAGAGAACACCGGCATCGTCGGCCGCGTCATGCTCTCCTTGACTAGCACCAGCATCCCAGACGTCGAGCTGGGCGGCATCCTGCTCCTCGAGCTCAACACGTTCGGAACGCAGCAAACGGTCGAAACCTTCAAGACCACTACGCAAACCGTCAACGGACTGCAGTTCTTCGGCGGATTCGAACGCGACTCCAACGATAACCTCGTCACCGAGTCCGTCACCCTCGACACGGTGGGTGGCTTCAAGCTCTACCTCGCCGGTACCCTGAAGGTCGCCGACAAGTTCGAGATCGTCGGGGTGGTCGAGTTCCGCCTCGAGTTCGCCGGAGCGAATCCTGCCATCGAGCTCATCATCAATGGTTCGCTCGCTCTAGAAGGGCTCGGCACCTTGACCCTGCGCAACAGCGGATTCCGCGTCGACAGCAAGGGCTTGGTGGCTCGCATCGACATCGAGCTGGATGCGGCCTTCGGTCAAAACATCGGCCTCAAGTTCAACGTCGCCGCCCTCATGGAGCTCAACACTTCCCGCGAGACGCAGGTGCTGGGCACCTCCAGCATCGATCCGGGCATCCGCCTCAAGCTGCAGGGCAGCGTGGAATTCCTCGGCTTCGCCAAGGCCTCCGGATCTGTGGCCGTCTACGTCGGCGCCAACGGCTTCTCGCTCGAATTCGATGTCACCTTCAATATCGGTCCGCTCACCTTGAGCGCCTCGGGCGGGGCGGCCGTCTACACCGACGCGAATCCGGGCATGGCCCTGCGCTTGAACGTCCGCGCCTCCGCCAGCTTCATCGTCTTCAATATCGATGCCTCCGGTATCCTAGAAATCAATACGTCGAATGCCTCCCGCGTTCTCAACGGCGCCACCTTGGCCAAGAACTCCTTCCGCCTGGCTTTGCAAGGCCGCTTGGAAATCCTCGCCGTGCTCAAGCTCGATGCCAACTTCGAGATCAAGGTCGCCAACGGCGAGTGGGAGCTCTCCGCCAGCACCAGTATGAACTTCTTCGGCTTGGCCAGCCTGAGCGCCAGCATCTGGCTGAACTCTGAAGGTCAGTTCGACATCAAGCTCGACGGTCGCCTCACTCTGGGCGGCGGCGGCTTCGGCCTCTTCGGCAGCTTCCACTTCCGAGCCCTTTCCAAGGTCGTCGGCCAGGACAGCATCGGCAACAATATCTACCGCTTCGAACTGAGCGGCAGCGCCAGCGCCAAGGCCAAGGTCTTCGGCATCACCCTGGCCGGACTCGGACTCAACTTCTCCTTCGCCGCAGAAGGGCAGGGCAAGACGCCGATCACTCTCACGGTCCGCGCCCGTATCAAGATCCTCTTCGTCCGCGTCACCAAGACCGCCCACTTCAAGATCGGTACCCTGCAGTTGCCCGAGCCGGTCTACCATGGCGGCGACGCGGGCAACGGTCGCGTCTGGTCCGGCGGAGCCCTCTACCTGAACGTCGGCAGCCGGGCGAGCGTGCGCAACCTCGCCACCGCAGACGAAGACGAGAGCTACCTCGTGGAAGACCTCGGTCCGAGCGACGATGGAGTCGGCCGCACCGTCAAGGTAACCGCCTTCGGTCGCAGCAATACCTTCCAGAACGTCACCAGCATCCATGCGAACTTCGGCAGCGGCACCGACATGGTGGCCTTTGGCCGCTACGACGACACGACTGGCACCGTCAGCAACGAGCCAAGCATTCCTGTCACCATTGACATGGGCTCTGGCAACGACGCCATCATCTACGCCGGTTCCTCCACCGCGACCCTGAGCGGCGGCACCGGCGACGATTACATCGGCTGGACCGGTTCGGGCACCGGTACCATGAATGGCAACGACGGCAACGACTACATGGAGCACAGCGGCGTGGGCGCCGTTACCATCAATGGCGGCTCCGGCAACGACCGCTTGCTCGGCGGCAGCGTGAACGACGTCATCAACGGCAGCACCGGCAACGACGAGATCACCGGACCTGCCAAGTCCATCGACGCGGGCGCGGGCGACGACATCATCAATGTCGATGCCAACAGCCAAGGCGGCAACGTCACCGTCATCGCCGGCAGTGGCACGGACAGCTTGAACATCTTCGGTAGTCCCGACAGCGACGTCATTACCGTCAGCGAGGCGGCCAACGGTAGTTACCAATTGGATATCGACGTCAGTGGCGTGGTCATCACAACCCAGAGCGTAGAGTCCCTCTACATCGACGCGGGCGCCGGATCCGATTCCATCACGGTCAACGATCTGAACGCGGTCGGCTTGCAGCAGTTCGTAATCGATTTCGGCCGCCGCATCACTTCCAGCGGCTTTGAGAACGTCACCGAAACCTTCGAGAACGAGGACGGCGAGGACGAGTCCATTACCCAGCAAGTCGCCAAGGTCAGCATCGCTCAGGACTTCGCTACGGATAGCCTCACGATCTTCGGTGATGACGGAGTGGATACGTTCATGCTCTCCGCTTCCGGAGCCAATATGGACTCCCGCTCTTACACCGAGATCACCATCAGCCGCGTGGGCGTCTACAGCATGGCCCTCATCAATGCGGTCCGCTCCGAGTCCGACGCCTTAACGGTCGACGCGAAGGGTGGGGACGACCGGATCGACGCCAGCGCCGTGGGCCGCAGCGATACCATCCAGACCGATTCCCAAGTCATCACCATCTCCCCGACCGACCAAGTCATCGTCAAGCTGGTGGGCGGAGAAGGAAACGATCGCCTCATCGGAACTCCGTTCAACGACTTCCTCGACAGCGGCCTCGGCGACGACCGTGTCACCGGTGGTTACGGAATGGATACCTTCACCGACGCAGGTGGACACGATACGCTGATCGAATCGCTCACCGGCGACTCCTTCCTCACCGACGACTTCTTCATCAACGGCCAGATGCGCGGCGACGGCGAGGTGCAGATCGTTACCATCACCGACGGCTACGACAAGAACGAGGTCCAGCGCATCAACAGTACCCTCACCAGTGGAACCTTCACGCTCACCTACCGTGGCCAGACCACCACCGCACTCGCATACAACGCGGATCCGGACGCCATCGAGCAAGCGCTGCTCGCTCTCTCCACCGTCACAAGCCTTCGCGTCACCGCCAAGAGCACCGGCGGCCCGTACATTTGGGATGTCACTTTCTTCGGACCGACCGGCGCTCCGAAGCCGGGCGAGGCCTTGCTCACCGACAACTCCTCCAGCGTCACCATCACGCGCGAGGTGATCGAGGACACCGAAGTCGTAGAAGTTCAACGCGTCACCCACAGCGGGGCAGGCGGTACGTTCACGCTAACCTTCAGCGATGGCGTTAACACTGCTACCACCACCGCTATCGATTGGGACGCGACCGCCGCGGAAGTAGACGCCGCCCTCGAAGCCCTCAACGACCGCGTGGCCATCGGTAGCGTTTCCGTCGAGCTCTTCAGCAATACCGAAGGCGTCCTGCTTCCCTACACTTGGAAGGTCACCTTCCTGAAGTCCTCCACCGTACGCGGCCTGAACGTGCTCATGCTCACTGCCGACAGCAGCAACCTGGTTGGCGGCGGCTACATCAGCGGTCTCCCGTCCGAGTCCGAGTTGGTCGAAACCTCCAAGGCCAACAACCCGAGCGTGGGCATCCCGGACAGCTTCACCCGCTTCAATACGGGCGCCACGGTCGAAAACCTGGGCGGCATCTTCGAGTCCGCGGAAATCAGCGGTTCCACCGATCGCAACATTCTCATGGTCGGCGCCGCGGACGGCGTCATCTCGGTTGGCTCCACCACCTACAACGCCGGGATCTGGACCGGTTCCGCCACTCTCGATAACAAGAATCTCACCACCGGCGACGCTACCCACCTGGCCGAGCTCTACGTGCTCTCCATGGCCGGCGAAAACGGCGGCCGCGTCGACATCAACGACACCGGCATCGGCTCCGGCCGCGACGAGCTCGTCATCCTTGGCGGCGAAAAGGCGGACAACATCACCAGCAACGCCTACGGCTTCGGCTCCGGCCGCACCGGCGTCATGACCTTCACCGCTGCCGACAGCGAGAACCCGGACGTGGTTTACTTCCGCGGCATCGAGCTTGTATCCATCGACACCCGCGGCGGCGACGACAGTATCCTTTCCGATGATACAGCGGCCACCACCTTCATCTCTACCGGCTCCGGCGACGACTCGATCACCATCGGAACCGTACCGCTTATCCCGGATCCAGGCAATCGTACCCTTGAGTTCCCTGAAGGCGTTCCCGTAGCGGACACCTCCAGCATGACCAACGGCGCCTCCAATCCGCTCTTCATCTTTGGCGGCGACCAAAACGATCGCTTCGAGGTCAACTTCAACCGCGCTCGCCTCTACTTGCATGGTGGCGCCGGCGACGACCGTTTCTTGCTCAAGACCTTCATCGTTCTCCGCGAAAACCCAGAGAACAACGAAGACGTCACGAACCTCGCCAACGTCTTCGGCGGCACCGGATCCAATCGCTACGAGTACCTGCAAAACGGTGCCGTTTCCATCAACGGTGGTCCGGGTGTCGATACCCTCGTCATCGTCGGTACCCCAATTGCGGATACATTCGTTATCACCGAATCCATCGTAGCGGGCGCCGGGCGCTTCGTTAACTTCCGCAACATCGAAGCCCTCGAGGTCGATGGAGCCGGCGGCGCGGACGAAATCTACATCCTCAGCACCAACGAGTCCTTCACCACCACCGTGGTGGGCGGCTCCGGCGACGATACCATCCACCTCGGCGGAGACCACCCGCCACTGGTCTTTGATCCGCCCGAAGTTTCCTACACCCCGCCAGCCATCCAGGTCGACCTCGGTTCCGAGCTCGTCTACGACACGGTCACCCACAACTACGGCAACTACACCTTCACCTTCGACTTCGGCTGGTGGTTCAGCTTCCTCTCGCAATTCTCCAGCGCCGTGCGCGACAGCTTGGTCGAGAGCGCCATCCGCGCCGTAGAAAACACCGTTCAGGCTTGGTTCGAAAGCTGGCGCGCCAACGTGCCGAACATGCGCAACGAGCAGATCAGCTACGACAGCATCAGCGCCCGCATCGAAGAAACGACCCGCGGCTGGTGGATCTTCTCCGTCACCACGCGCAAGGTCATCGTTTCGCTCACCGGCCTAGAAGCCAGCTACGAGCGCGGTCGCCTCGTGCAGAACACGACCACGGTCCAGCCGCCGACGGTCACCTACGATCCGCTGCCGCAAGCCTTCAAGCAGGACGCCAAGTTCGACGTGGGCGACATCCGAGGCCGCGTCATCCTCGAGGGCGGAACGCAGTTCGAAGATCGGGGCGACACCGTGATCGTTCACAATTCTGCGGGAGCCAACATTCCGGGCTTGATCACCAACCGCGAACTGCCGCGCTTCGAGTCGAACGGCCGCGACAGCAACGGCAACATGATCTTCGAGCGGGCCACCGACGAGAACGGACCCATCACCGACGTCTACCTCAGCATCGAAGGCTTCGGCATGGACATCCCGACCAACGGCTTCGTGGGCGTGGACGGCGTCAAGACCTACGGCGTCATGCTGGGCGATATCGAAAACCTCGATCTGCGCCTCGCCGACGAAGCCCCGGCTGGCATCCCAACCGCTAACCGCAACGACCATGTCACCGTGGCCCTCACGGATCTGCGCAGCGCCGATGCCCGCAACCCGAGCGAGATCGGCACCGTCAGCGACGACGATCGCCAGTCGCTCAATATCCAGATCGTACTCGGCGCCGGCGACGACCAAGTCTTCCTTCTCCAGACCACCGGCGAAACCACCGTCTACGGCGGAGCAGGCGAGGACACGGTCACCGTGGGCGAAAACGGATCGCTCGCTCAGATCGGCGGCGGACTCATCTTCGACGGCGACGCTCACATCGACGAAGTCACCGAAGTGGTCACCAGCATCCCTGCCGGCCCTTACCCCGTTGTATTCACGAAAACAGGACCCGGCAACACGCCGGAAGGCACCTTCCAGGACGCAGGCGGCAATACCATCACTTACTACGGCGTCGATCTGCAGCCGATCCTCTACATCGATCCAGATACGGGCGAAGCCAAGATTCGCACCGTAGCGGTCCGCGGCGACGGCACCATCGAGTCCGACTTCGTGCGCGACTACGGCGTGCGCGCTTACGGCGTGCATGCCACCAACGACGACGGTCAGTTCCTTTACTACAACGCGAACGGCCAGCAGACCACCGACGCGACCGACTCCAGCGGCGCTGCCCATCAGATCGTCTACAAGGTCGTCGACCAATCCACGTCCGGTTCCGTACCGCTCTTCATCGACAACAAGGGCCGCGAAACTGCAGTCGCCACCGATAGCGACGGTTACCCGAACCGCGAGCTCTACACCACCGACTTCCTCAACGGATCCGCGGTACCGCTCTTCCTCGACAACTACGGCGTGAAGACCGGCATCGATACCAGCTACCTCGTGCACGACCTGGCTGGTTCGGACATCAAGCTGACCCGCCACTTCAACTCCGGCGTCGACTTCAGCAGCGTTCGCCTGCTGGTGAGCAACGACGGCAGCACTTGGAGGGAAGCGACCCGTACCAGCAGCGCCTCCAGCCTGTCCGCCAACTACGACATCGGCCTCAACAATGGCGGCTACTACCGCTACATCCGCGTCATTGGCGCCTCCGGCACCAACTTCCGTTTCGAAGGTCTGGAAATTCTCAAGGGGCACGGCGGTCCGAATCACAACAAATTGGATACTCGTTATCCGTCGACCATCGTAGGAGGGCTTACGAACCTCTCCAACAGCCAGCGTCCAGCCGTGGTGATTCCGGGCGACGGTCTCTACGCTAACCTCAATTCTTCCACTTACGTCACCTTCGGCGCTTCGGGCGGCGGCACGGTTTCCGTGATGCAGGTCGACCGCAGCGAGGTCAGCACCTACACCCGCACCCGCGACGTTCGCGTATCCGACGCTGCCAATGCGGTGGACCGCTTGATCGTCGACGGCAGCGGCCAGGAAGGAAACTTGGTGGGAGCCTTGGATCGCTTCGAAATCGGTTCCGAGGAAATCGAAACCGCCCTCAGCGGTCGCGGCTCCGTGGCGCTTCATCCGGGAGCTATCACCGACACCTTCACCCGCAGCTCCGGCGGCAGCCAGGTCTTCACGCTCTCCGGCATGCCAGCCGCAGGGTCTTCCATCTACGTGGCCAGCGAGTCTGGCTCCGGCTCCGCGAAGTTGCTCAAGGAAGGCACCGACTACACTGTATCGGACAACGGAGCCGTGGGCATCATCACCCTGACCAACGCCATTGCGGCCAGCACCACTTACTATATCAATTTCGTGAATACGTCCGAGGCCAAGGTCTACTTCGGCGGCGAGCGCGTTTACCAATTGATCAATCCCGGCAGCCAAAGCCTCACCGGCGCCGACCTCATCTCCGCGGTCTACGACCCAGCGGGCAAGTTCCGCCAAGAGGGTCGCGTCTATGCCGGTGGCGAAACCGCTTACGACCTCTACGATGGCGCGATCTTGCTCGATCCGTTTGGCGCCATCCTCGCCCGCAAGGACGGCGACCCGGTCGAGTACTTCAAGAACAACCCCGTGCTGCACAGCCGCGGCGAGATCCAACGCTACCTCGGCAACGAGTTCGCCTTCGACGAAAACGGAAACCTCGTGGTCAATGGCGACGGCTCCATCTTCCGTCGCCTCGCTGGCCAAGCCATCATCCACGACCGTCGCGATCTGGTCTTCGCTCCGGACTACATGCAGTTCAGCTACGATCCGTCGGATCTGACCATCGACCTGAGCGACGAAAGCCAGCTGCGCCTCAACGGCAACGAGGGCATCGCCGGTTGGTCCCTCGACTTTAACCGCAGCGGTAGCGTAGCCGATCCGATGGGCGGCGCCGCCATCCAGCTCGCCCCGGATCGACTCGTATCCATCGTGGTCTCCAGCGAACGCGGCATCTTCGCCCTGACCTCCGACGAATACAGCTTCAACACCAGTACTGGCCTGCTTACCCTCGACGCCATCGATTCCTCCAAGATTTCCGGAACGGTGAGCATCGAGGTGAACTTCGCCCTGCAAGCCTTCTACCGCGCCGGCGACGCCTTGACCTACTTCGGCGACGAGCAGATCCAGGTCGGCCAGCCAGTCGTGGAAGGTGGAATCGTTCTCACCACGGGCGATGGCGTAGCGGTTACCTACACCGACAATGCCTCGCTCGCTGCCTCCGACGACAGCAAGGTCTACTACAGGAATTCCAACGGCAGCGTGAAGCTGCACGATCGCGGCGAGCCGGTCTACGTCCTCAACGGCGACGGTGAGTGGATTCTGGATACGATTGACGCAGCCGAAGCCGCGGCCTTGACGCCACGTCGCTTCGTCGGAAACGAGCCGAAGATCTACTTCGGCGGCGAGCAAGTCTACAACAACGCCACCGACCCAGTGGTGGTCGCCAAGGAAACCTACCGCGTAACCGGTCTTGGAATCCCCGGCCAGCTGCTCTTCGCCAACGGACTGTTCCCAGACGCTTCCGGCAACCCCGTTTCCGACGCCAGCGACATCCTCGAGATCCGCACCGGCGACGGCGACGACTACTTCACCGTTCACACCACACCGGTCAGCAACCTCTTGCTCAGCACGGGCAAGGGCAACGACAACATCGCGGTTCGCGCGACCCAGGGCAACATCACCGTAGACGCAGGGCAGGGCGACGATACCTTGATGGTCGGTTCGCAGGCTGGATTCTGGGACATCGACTTCGCCGCTGGCAGCAAGCCGCAGCTTGATCCAAACCCAGCCGATGCGAGCTTCATCAATGTTCTCGGCAACCTCGATGCCATCTCCGGCGTGGTTACCATGCAGGGCGGCGCCGGTTACGACCGCGTAATGGTCGACGAGTCCGGCGAGACCGACAACCAAAGCGGCACCCTGACCAGCACCCGCCTCAGCGGTCTGCAAATGGGTGGCAGTATCGACTATTTGACTACGGAAGTGCTCAACATCACCCTCGGTTCCGGAGTGGACACGATGTTGATCGAAGGCACTAGCAGCTCCACCGCTACGACGATCGAAGGCCGCAGCGGCGACGACGTCTTCAATATCGAAGGCATCGGCGGAAACACCTTCATCTACGGCGACGCAGTCAGCGAGTCCCTCAGCGTGGGCAGCAACGTGATCGCGGTTCCTTCCGGCAACGACACCATGCGCGTCGGATCGACCTCTGGCGAAGCGGCCGACCAGTACACCAACGGTCTGCTCGACGCTATCCTCGGCGGCCAGCTCGCGCTCTTCGCCAACGGCGGCACCGACGGTCTCTTCATCTACGACTCCGGCGATACCGACAACGAAAACGGCATCCTCTACGAGAATCAGTTGCTCGGCTTCGGCATGACCAAGGGTATCGCTTACAGCGCCTTCGAACGCCTCGACCTGAACCTCGGTTCCGGCAACAACGAGCTCTACATCGCTTCCACCCACCTCGGCGCGACCTACGTTTACACCGGTGACGAAACCGTGCTCGGCGACAGCCTGAACGATATCATAAATATCAATACAACGCGTGGACCGACCACGATCGACGCCCAGGGCGGCAATGACGTCATCCGCGTCAACTACGATGCCCTCGGCGAACAGACCTTCAACTCCGGCATCGGCGGCGAGCTGAACTTGCACGGTCGCGGCGGCAGCGATCGCTACGAAGTCGGTCTGGCAGGAAGCGGCACTTCCTACATCAACATTTTCGACAAGTCGCCCAGCGACGACGCAGGCATCGACCTGCTCCGTATCTACGGAACCAAGGAAGCGGACCTCTTCCTTTTCCGCGCCAACCACGCCCAGAAGCGAGCCATCGTCGCTTCCTACGAAATCGACGCGGCCGGCGTCCCGGTTCCAGGCGGCTTCTTCGAGCGCGTTTACTACGACGCCGACATCAGCGACCTGGTGGTCGAAGGGCGCGAGGGCGACGACACATTCGTCTTCGACGACACCCTGTCCTCCATCACGGTCAACGGCTCGGAAGGCAACGACTCCTTCCAGCTCGGCCAAGTCTTCGAGTCCTCGCGCGACGACCTCAACCCAACCAGTGGGCTCGATCCGATCGACTATTTCGAAACCACCCAAACCACCCGCGGCTTCCTCAGCAACGGTCTCAGCGAGGTCGCCATCCTCAACGGTGGCGAGGGCAACGACTCCTTCACCGTCTACCGCAGCAAGGCGGAAGTCTTCATGTACGGTGACGAAGGCGACGACAACTTCCTCGTTCGCTCCTTCGTCCGCGTCAATCCGAACGACCCGAAGGCTCCGTTCGTCAACGTCAACGGTGGCCAAGGCGCCGACTTCATCGCCTTCACCGTCAACGCTCCGGTCCGCATCGAAGGCGGCGACGGATTCGATACGCTCACCGTAGTCGGTACCGAGTTCGGCGACGACTTCGTGGTCAACCAGTTCGGCGTCTACGGCGGCGGCCTCTATATTACCTACGGCGGCATCGAGAAGCTGGTGGTCAACGCCCTCGAAGGCAACGACCGCTTCTACGTGGGCGGCACCAGCGAAAACGTGGAAGTCGAAATCGTGGGCGGACTCGGCAGCGATACCTTCAACGTGGGCGGCACCGATGGCGAAACCATCACGGTGGTCAGCAACAGCCTCGGCGGCCATAGCGGCATCATCGAGCAGTTCATCGCGGCTGGCCCAGCTCTCTTCGCCGACATCTTCCTGCGCGACCTTTCGGCCAAGGTTTCCGACAACGACGAAGCCGGCATCGTCATCACCCAAGCCAAGGGGCCGCTCCGCCTCTTCGAAAACCTCAGCTTCACCGACCTCGCGGTGGCGACCTACTCGGTGGTGCTCACCCGGGCTCCGGACGAAACGGTTCGCGTATTCGTAAAGCCACAACAGCTCAGCGAGCGTCAGCGCAATTCCGGCGTCAAGAGCCTCAGCCTCGCTTCCGGCGCGGACGAGGAAACCGACCTCAGCCTCTTCAGCGAAAACGGAACGGTCCTCTTCTTCACCGCCGAGAACTGGTTTATCCCGCAGACCGTTACCGCCCTGATCCCGAACGACGATGTGGCCACCGGTCGCCGCAACCTCATCATCAACCACGCCGTGGTGCAGGGCGCCGAGTCGGGCGATGGCGATGCCTACGACGGCTTCGACATGGCAAGCGTCGCGGTGGAAGTTTACGACGACGATGCGGCCGACGTG
This sequence comes from Pelagicoccus sp. SDUM812005, assembly GCF_031127875.1. Classification (GTDB taxonomy): domain Bacteria; phylum Verrucomicrobiota; class Verrucomicrobiia; order Opitutales; family Opitutaceae; genus Pelagicoccus. Next base: position 56,513 of record NZ_JARXIA010000028.1, read on the forward strand.
GTGATCGTCCCTGTCGATGCCGCCGGCAAGGCGGACTTCCGCTCCATCGTTTCCGAAGATTCGGATCTGTATCAGACTGATCGATACGCGGTGGTGCTCACTCGCGAGCCGCTGGCAAATGTGAATATCACGGTCAGCAGCGAAGACGGAGACCTCGTCGTATCGACCGATGGCGGCACTTCCTTCGGCGCGACCGGCACGCTTACCTTTACCAACGATTCCGGTTCGAGCCCCTGGAGCTCCGTGCAGATCGTGCAGGTTCGGGCCGTGGACGACTCCGACGCCGAGTCGCTGCACTACGGTCGCTTGAGCCACACCATCACCACCTCTGCCGCCAGCTATTACAACCTCGACCTCGAAGCCATCGCTCGCGACCTTGCCCAGCAAATAGCAGGAGCCAACGCTGGCTATACCGCTAGCCACTCCGGCGCAGTGGTCACCGTAATTGGCCCTGCCTTCGACTTCGACATCGCCAACCCAGACTCCGGTACGATCACTTCCGCCTTCGTGGGCTCGGCAAGCGAATCGACCATCGTCGAACTCCTCTTCACCGATTCGATCGTACAGGGCGATACTTGGAAGGTGACCCTAGCAGGTACTGACATTTTTGAATACACCGTAACGGGCGCTAACGAAACGGTGGCCGACGTGCTCTCAGCTTTGGCGGACAAGATCGAATTGGTCGCTCGCTACACCGTACAGAACCTCGGCGCCTCCCTCCGCATCACCGACGAGACGACTGCCTTCAGCGCTGCAGTGACGCGCACCCCAAGTGGTGGCGCGGCGGATACGGACGCTGCAACCGTATCGCTCTACCAAACCCGCACCTTGACCCTCAGCGGCGATGTGGTTCCGGGCGAACTTTGGAACGTTGTCATCGATTCTGCGAACCCCGCTCGCGAACCGGTTACCTTGAAGTACACCGTGGGCGACAATGGCGAAGCCTACATCGTCGACCCGATCGACTTCCAAATTGCGGACGACGAAAAGCCAAGCGTCATCGTGACGGAAGGCAACGGAGGCGTAACCGTTTCCGAGCCGACCAGCCAGGTTCGCATTGGGGAGGGAAGTGTAAGTGGCGTACCAATACTGCGCGAAACCGGATTGGACCACAGCCTCGTGGGCAACAGCCAAGACTTGGAGTCCGGCTTCTGGACGCTCGTTACGAGCGGCGCGATTGTCGACTCCAGCACCGTGCCGCACGTGACAGTGGAAGGCCAAGTCTCCGGCATCAACGTGAGCGACTGGTACAAGTTTACCGTGACCAGCGGCCAGGTGATCACGGTTGACCTCGATGCCGAAGCGACCGGAGCGTCGATCCGCCTCTACGGTCCCGACCTGCTGATTCGCGGTACGGAGACCAACGCGGCGGTAGGTGTCGGCATAGACGATACCATCGTCTTCACCGCGGACGCGACCGGAACCTTCTATGTGCGCGTCACCGACACCGTAGGGGCCGCCATCGATTACCTCTTGCACGTTTCCGTGGTGGATCACACCGCGGTGGCCGTTTTCCGCGGCGACTTCGGTACTTCCGAGCTCAACGAAACCAACGAGCTGCACAACAACTACCTCGACGCCCAAAGCTTGGATCTCGGAAAGTGGGGACTCAACGGCGATGGCGATATCCTCAATGCCAATTCCGTTCCGCACTTGACCCTGCACGGCACGGGCGACGGAGAGAACGACTTCTTCAGCTTCGAGGTTACCAGCGACATGCTGACCGCAGGTGGCGGTTCCTTGACCGGTACCTTCGACATCGACCGCGGCTACCAAAACGGCGACTCCATCTTCTGGGCCTCTCGCATCACGCTCCTCAATTCGAGCGGCGATGTGATCGTGCGCGGACCGGGCGTGGCCAACCCAAGCCAAGGCGCCAACGGATCGAACAGCTGGTTCGACGACTTCCTCACCTTTACCTTCACCACCGCCGGAACCTACTATATCGAGGTTTCCGACTGGTTCGGTGGCAGAGGCTTGCCGGAAGGCATCACCTACGACCTGCAGGTCTCGTTGGAAGAGCATCCAGTCGACGGCTTCATCTTCAGCCCTGAGCCAGTCCAGGAAGACGAATACGGCAACAACGCGACTCAAAACATCGATAACGCCAACAACTTCTTCACCTTCTTCGACGCGGAAGTGGGCAATACCGATTTCGGCGGTATCCTCGATTCCAATACACCGTACGCTCGAATCCTCGGTAACGGTGACGGTTCCTACGACATCTACGCGTTCGAAATTACCTCCGCGATGCTCAACCCGCCTGCGATCGGAACCATCACCGACGTCAGCGGACTCGATAGCAGCATGTTCTTCAGCAAGCTGGTGCTCCGCTTGGAAGGCACGGTGAACACCGGCGATGTCTGGAGCCTCGGCCTCCGCTACAAGGACTACTCCTACACGGTTGAGGACGGCGATACTTTGACCGAAGTCGCGGAAGGCCTGCTCGCGGCCTTGCCGGATCGCTTCAAGGTCGCCGGTACGGATCCGGATAGCGGCGAGACCTTGAGCTCCGAAGCGAGCAGCGGCGTACTGACCATTCGCGATTCCTTTGGCTTCAACCTCAAGGGGGCAACCTTGGATGGCCTCAGCCAAAAGGTGGTCAGCGCCGGCACGGTTCGCGGTATCATCAGCATGGAGACGGCAGCCGATGCCAATATCCGTTTCGCAAGCGGTACCCTGAACCTGAGCGGCACGCCGTCCGAGACCGATACCTTCGTAGTAACCATCACCGAAAGCACCTCCGGTTCGGAGATCACGGCAAGCGCCACCGGCAGCGCCACGCTCGCTGGCGTAATCTCCAGCCTGGTCAGCGAACTGAACACCAAGGTCTACTCCGGCTTCGCGACGGCCGGCACCGACTCCATCGTATTCGCCCCGACCAGCGGCAAGAACTTCACCATCAGCTTCTCTACCAATCCGGTCCAATCCAGCGTCTCCGCAACCTTCAGCGGTACCCCGATCTCCGCGGACCGCGACGCCACTCCATTCGAATCCTTCCAGTTGGCCATCACCGGCGTGGTCAAGCGCGGCGAGACCTGGACCATTTCACTCGACGACAACACCTACACCTACGAAGTCGCAGACGGCATCACCACCAACGCCGAGCTCGCCACCGCAATCGCCAACTACGTGGTCTCGCAGGCTGGCAGTACCTACGATGTGGATACAAGCGGTTCGCTGCCAGTGCTCTCTCGCGACGACGGAACCGGCGTTCTCTATAAGGGAGTCGTCTCCGCTCCATCCGGTACGGGCACTGCTGGCTCTAGCTCCTTGGCCTCGCGCAGCGTGACCTTGAGCGCGACCTTGCAGGAAGGCGATGTCTGGACGATCCAGATCGGGACTTCCGATGCGATGACGGCGACGGTCGCTTCTGGCGAAACGCATACCACCTTGGCCAACAAGCTGGCGGCATCTCTCAGCCTCGGCGGTTACCAAGCTGAAAACGATGGAGCGGTGCTCAACGTTACCCGTACTTCGGGCAGCGGTAGCTTCACGCTCTCGCTCGACGTGGTGCCCACCGGCACCGCAGACACCAGTGTATCCGTTCAGTCTTACACTTTGACGGGTGCCGTAGTGGTAGGCCAGACTTGGGAAGTCACGCTTACCAACGGCGACGACACCGCCATCACCAACGGAACCTTCAGCTTCGAAGCGGCTTCCACCAGCTTGAGCGACATTGCGACCGGCTTGGTTGCGGCCCTTGAGGCGAGCGCCTTGACAGGTTTCAAGGCTTATAACAATGGAACGACCCTCAGCCTCGTGCGCCTCGACGGCACCGCCTTCAAGGTCAGCCTAGCAGTGACCACCGCCCTGCCAGCCGTCCATACCAAGACCTTCGTGCTGACGGGCTCTCCGGCAGCGAACGAAGATTGGACGCTCGCGATCCTGGACGCCTCCGACGATTCGATCCTCGTTTCCGCGACCGAGAAGAACAATGATCTCGATGACCTCGTCGCTGAGCTGATCGCCGCCTTGAGCAGTGTGGACGGCATCGAGGTGACTTACGAGGACAGCACCGATACCCTGACTGTCACCTTCAGCGGTTCCAAGTATGGCACGGACTTCAAGGTCAAGTTTGGCGAGGCAGCTCTGGAAGAAGAGCTCACGCCTGCGACCACGGCCGCGGACCCTGCGAACGAGCAAACCTTCACTATCTCGGGCACTCCAGCTGCAGGCACCGATTGGATGCTGGCGATTTTGGACGCGTCCGATGATTCGGTTCTGACCTCTGCGATTTCCGACGATGCGGATTTGGATACATTGTTGGACGAGCTGGTGGCAGCCTTGCCGTCCGTTACCGGTATTGACGTCACCTACGATGACTCGACCAACACGCTGACGGTTGCCTTCACGGGCGCGATGTTGGCTACCGAGTTCAAGGTGATCTTCGGCGAGTCGCTGCTGCAGACAGCTGCCACCAACCAAGTCATCTTCGACCTGCAAGGTCCCAACACCGCATCCAGCCAATGGGTGGTTACCTTGAAGGATTCCGGCGGCACAGTCGTCGAGACCACCTCGAGCGTGACCGCGGGCGCGGACCTGGATGCGACCGCTACCGCGATCGACACCGCCTTCGGCACAGTGACGGGATACACCGTGACGGCGGACGGCAGCAGCTTGATCATCGTGGAAGACAGCGACCTCGTGGGCCACACCTTGACCCAAGTTGTCACGCGTGACCTCACCGCCGATGCGTCCGACGCCATTGCGGCGCGCAAGCTGACGGTCACCGAAACTCCGGTCAACGGCACCACTTGGACCTTCTCGGTTAGCAACACGGCAGGCTCCACGGTGCTGGCAGGCGACTCCGATGCCATCTCCGGCAGCCCGACGACCACGGAAGCCCTGCAGGCCTTGCTTGCTTCGATGGATACGACGAGCTCCAGCTTCGAGCTCTTCGAAGCGGGGGGAGCGATCTATGTGGTTCGCGTGGATGCGGCGACCGACTTCGTGATCGACTTCAAGGTCGAGCGGACGCTCACCAACACGACTTCGCGCGTCGAGACGGTAACCATTAGCGGCTATCCGCACGAAACCAATGTTTGGACACTCGACCTCGGCGGCACCGAATTTACCTTCACGGTAGGCGCTATCGAAACGACGGCTGCGGTGGCGACCGGATTGGCTGCGGATATCAATGATACGACCGCCACCGGATTCGTGGCCTACGTCAACGGTTCGGTCATCACCTTGGTTCAGGTCTCCGGCAGCACGGACTTCACCCAAAGCGCCAGCGTCGCGTTTGCTGCTTCCTACACCTACGGTTCGACCGTGGTGGGCGAGGTCGAGCACGCATGGAGCTACGACGTGATTCTCAACTCCGTAGGTTCCGGCTCCAAGACGGTTTACGCCGGCGACTACTGGACGCTGCACTTCGATAGTATCGCCAGCAACATCTTATCCAACGCGGCCTCGGCAGATGCCAGCACGCTCGCAGCGATCCTGACGGACCTGAGAACGAAGGTGAGTGCGGTAAGTGGATACACGGCTACTGTCATTACTGACGGCTTGCACATCAGCGCGGACGACAAGGGGCAGATCACCTTCGATATCATCCAGCAGTTCCGCCAGTGGGCAAACGGCAATGCTTCCCACGTGGCGACCGCGGACCAAACCGAAGACGAGCGCGACTTCTACAACTCGGTTACCATTCCTATGGTGGACGATCCGTCTCCATCCCGTGGAGACGCGACTTGGTCAATCGAGCTCGATGGCACTACCTACTCGGCCAGCTTGCCAAGCAATGCCTCGCCGGAAGACTACACTCTGGAGAACGTGCTCGATCTGCTCGCTGATGAAGTGAACGACGACAGCGATTCGCCTTACACGGTTAGCGTGCTGGGTAATTCGCTAGTCGTGGAGAGCCGCGCTTCCGGCGAGAAGCACCCGTTCTTCGTCGACCTTGGCCGCGGGGGAGGTTCCGTCACTGCGGTTCTCGATATCGACTACGGCAACAAGATCCAAGGCAACGCCTACTTCTGGAACGTTCGCTACGTGGACGTCTTGGGTATTCAAACTCCGCAGTACTACGTCGACTTCGTTCCCTACACCATCACTCCATCCCTCGAACTCTTGGACGACTCAGGCAATGTCGTGCTCTACACGAGGCCGGATGGCATCGGGGGCATCGGTATCTACAATGCGAGCGGTACCTTGGTCTCCAGCCGTACGGCTTCCGAAATCGATGCCGGAAGTAACTTCGCTCTCGATCCGTTTATTGAATACGATTTCGGTGCGGACGGAAATCTGTCAGCCGGCACCTACAAGATCCGTGTCGGTTCCCATGTCGACTACGCTTCGAATTCCGTGATCGGCGGTTCCGCTTCTCCGTTCGGCGACTTCAATACGGGCGTTTGGAGCGGCCAGAGCTACAACCTGATTCTCTCCGTCCAGCGTCACGAAACGAATGCTGCCGCCATCGATTTGACCGGCAAGACGCTACGCATCACCGAAGGCGCAGGCGCCGGTACCGAGTATACGATTACCGGATACAATGGTGAGCAAAAGCTCTTCTCCCTCGATCGTGATTTCGAGCATGCGTTCTCGGCGGATCTCTCCTTCGAAATCCTCGAAACGCTCGCGACCACTCGCGTGATCGACGATAGCTACAACCTCGTTCTAAGCACCGATCCCGGCGAGAACCTCATCGTCAACGTCACGCCGAAACGCACCCGCACCTACAACTCCGACGAAGCCTTCAATCCAGAAGCCTACTTCGGCGAGCAGTACGAAGTGCAAACGCAGGTTGCCACCGGCCGCGCCGTGATCGAAGTGCTCACGCCGCCATCCGCGACTCAGCCATGGACCGTCGTCCTGACTCCGGTCAGCAGCGAAAAGGTACGCGGCACTCCGGAAGTATTGGGCGTATCCACCGCGATCGACAGCCTGCAAGATCTGATCGACCAGATCGATGCCATCAGCGGTTTCTCCGCGGAGCTGGATGCGGACGGAAACGTCTTGGTCACCTCCGACACGAGCAACATCAAGTTCTTCCTCGAAGTCTTCACCGGCGAATCGACTACGACCGACCTGACCGGTCGCGTGGAAGTTGAGTTCGCCGGACTGACCGAAGTCGGCCAAACCTGGACCTTCACTCTGGATGGCCAGACCATGAACTACACCATCTTGAGTTCCTCCTTGGTCACGGACTCTACGGTGCTCGATGAGTGGACCTATTCCGGCGGCATCTACAGCTATATCGCTTCCAGCAGCCGCAACCCGCGCCTCACCAATATCGCGGAAGCCTTCGAGCTGCTGATCTCCAAGAGCACCGGCTTCGCCAACTACGAAGTCACGCGCTACGGACGCATCCTCGATATCACCAAGAGCAGCGGCACCGTTTCCGCCACCCTCGCTTCGACCGGTTCGGTGGGTGTGCCGGAAGTGCGCGTCATCCGCGCTGTCGTGCAAAACCAAGTACTCTTCACCAGCGCCAACTGGAACACGGACCAGACCGTGGTAGTAGGCGCGGTAGACGACGACTTCATCGACGGCGGCGACGCCTTGGCCTTCGCGGCCTTCGAGCAGCGCCTCGTCGAAATTCGCGGCCCCATCACCATAAACGGTGGCCTCGGCGATACCGACGAGCGCTTCCTCACCAATCCCGTTACCCTGCCGGGCGAAACCAATTCCCCAGTGGCGGACGGTACGGTGGGCTCCGCCGGAACCGTCGAATTGGACGACGGCACCCATGGCGTCATTACCGACCGCGATGCGACGCATATCGATCCCAACGCGGGTCTGCGCCCTGGCTACGATCCGCGCATGAACGACTTCCCGTACACCATCGAGTTCCTCTCCGGCTCGGCGGACGGACGCATCCTCGAAGTGCTCGGCGTATCGGAAGACATCCTCTCCGTGGGCGATGCCATCAATCCGTTTGGCGCGAACCTCACACTGGACGGCGTTTCGCTGCCAGACCAGGCGGACCTCATGGTGCGGGCCAACCAAGTCTTCCAGAGCCTCGCCCTGAGCCCGGTCTGGTCCAAGGCCATCTACACTTTCTCGGGCGTCTACTCGCGGGGCGAGAGCATTACGCTCAACCTCGGTAGCGAGACTTACACGGTCGACACCATCACCGCCCTCGACCTCAGCTCGGTCGACACCTCCGTCGATCCCGACACTGCGACCGCTTCCGAAATCGCCGCTGCGGTCGCCTCCTTGAGCGCCTCTCTCGGTACCGGCCTCACTCTGGAAAGCTTCGCTCCCGTGGACGACCACTCCGTCGCCTCCACGGTCGTCGCTACCGCTGGCGAAGCCTTGACGAACGAAGCGATTCTCCGCCTCGCCCGCTCGGGTGCCACCGAAATCGAGTCCTACGAGCTGCTTTCCGATATCAATACCATCGGCCGCATCGTGTTCGCCATGGCAGACAAGATCAACGCGGCCGACGCCGGCTACCAAGCGGAGGTTCGTATCGGCTTGCTCGGCGAAGTCAGCCTGCTGGTCGAGCGCGAAGACGGAGGCAACTTCCAATCCGCTCTCTCCAGCAGCGAAGGCTCCGCTCGCGTCGACGAGCTCGTAACCCAGACCGGCATCCTCGAGGAGATCAATTCCGAGTCCAGCGGCGAGCTCTGGACCATGGCCGCCATCTTCCTGAAGGACACCGGCGCCGTCGGCCAAGAATGGGTCTTCAGCATCACCCAAGACGCCGTTACCACCAAGCACAAGGCTGTGGTCGAAGCGGACGACACCTTCGGTGAGGTGCTTGACCGTATCAACCAATTGGATGCAGACCTCGCGGACGACGTCGCCATCGCCGACGGCTTTGCTGCCTCCATCTCCGGCACGGAAGTCACCTTCAAGGCCAACTGGCCGATCAACCTGGCCAACGGCAAGCCGATCCTCCCGTCGGTGGGCGACTCCTACTACTACGCTCCGTACAACCCGAACTTCTTCGTCGATGAGCTCGACCAGGTCGACACCCTCAACGTCTACAACAACGACAGCCCATCCGACGACGTCGGCGTCCTGACCTCCGATCGCCTCAGCGGTCTCGGCATGGGCGGCGCCAACAGCATCGCTGGCCGCGCCTTCGAAGGCGGCATCGCCTACACCGAACTGGAAGTCTTCAATCTCCAGCTCGGTTCCGGCAACGACACGCTCCTCATCGACTCCACCCACAAGGGCAACACCCTCATCTCGGGCAACGATGGCAACGACACCTTCACCCTCCGTTCCTCGCAAGGCGACGTCGAGATCGTCGGTGGCGCGGGCAACGACTCCGTACGCGTCGGCAGCGCCTCCCACGAAGATCCAGCCGGCGACTACGTCCCATCCGACGAGAGCGGCCGCCTCGAAAACATCCACGGCCACGTCGCCTTCGACGGCGGCGCCGGCGAGAACACGCTCTTCATCGACGACCGCAGCGACAACACCACCGAAAGCGGTTCCCTCACAGGTTCGACCTTCGAAGGCTTCGGCTTCAACGGCATCAACGAAATCCAAGTCCTCACCATCTCGGCCGAGCGCGGCTTCTACCGCCTCCGTCGTGGAGATTTGGATATCCCATGGTACGCCATCAATAGCTCCGGCAGCTCCCGCGGCATGGGCTCCATCGTCTACGTGCACGACTCCTTCGGAGCCGGCGAGCTGCAGGCCGCCCTCGAATACATCTACGGCTCCGGCAACGTAAACGTTACCGAGATCGCCGCGCCAAACGACTACTCCCGCAGCTACCAGATCGTCTTCGGCGGCGACTTGGCGGGCGTGGACGTCTCCGAACTGACCTGGGCGGATCCTGCCAACCACAGCTTGACCGGCGTAGGCGGCCGCGAGCCGACGGTCTCGATCGCCACTTCCCGCAACGGCGGAGAAGGGGAGGTCACCGAGACCCACCAGATCCTCAAGATCGACGCCAGCGGCGGTACCTTCACCATCGACCTCTTCGGTCAGACCTCCTCCGATATCGCCTACAACGCGGATGCCCTGGCTCTCTTCCGGGCCATCAACGATATCCTCAACCCGGATGCGGACGAGCCGATCCTGCCGCTCACTTCGAACTTCCGCGTGGTGCGCGAAGGCGATGCTCTCCACCTGTACTTCCGCGCTGAATACATCGGCCTCGAAATTCCGCAGACCGCTATCGACGACAGCAAGCTGGTCAACGGCTCCGCTACCATCGAGACCGCCGCTCCGACCTACCGCGTGGGCGACAACCATCAGGTCCTGGCCATCGACGCCACGGCGGGTACCTTCAAGCTCCGTCTGCTCGGGCAGGAAACGGTCGACATCGCCTACGACGCGACGGCCCTCGACCTCTACAACGCGATCGACCCGATCCTCAATCCGAACAATTCCGACAACGCCCTGCCGCACACCAACAACTTCCGCGTGGTGAAGCTGGGCGACGTCTTCCACATCTACTTCCAAGGCGAGCACAGCGACTTCCGCCTCAACCCGGTCGACGTCGACCTGAGCAACCTCGTCGGCACCGCCTCGCTGGTGGTACGCGGTCCAAGCATCAGTTACTACAACGTGGCTGACCTCGACATCCATCTCGGCTCCGGCGCGGATCTGCTCAATATCCGCGGCACCACGGCCCGCACCAATGTCTACCTCGGCGGCGGCAACGACGAGGTGTATGTATCGACCCAATACAACTACAGCTTCGACAACCGCGACCGCAGCGTCCGCTACGTCGGTTCGCTCGATGGCTTGCTCGGTGTCTTGAACATCGACGGCGGCAGCGGCCGCCAGCTTGTCACCATCAGCGACGCAGGTTCGCTCATCGGCGATCCAAACGTCCAGATCCTCGACGCCATCCCCTCGCGCAACACCTTCGATCTCACCGGCGTGGATACGAGCGCGGATCTCTTCGTATTCGGACTAGCTGGCGTACCGATCACCATCAAGTCCGACTCAGCCCAAGGCGGCTTCACGCGCGGCTTCTACGTTCGCACCGGTTCCGGCAACGACACCGTCTACCTCGGCGGCAGCGCCTACACGGACGTTGCAGGGTGGACGCCAGTGACCGACATCGAGACCGGCCTCGGCGACGACGTGATCCGCGTCGACTTGAACGATCAGGACGACGGTAGTTTGATCATCAATACGCAGGGCGAATACACGCACCGCATGATCTTCCGTCGCGGCATCGACCTGGCCACCTTGATCAGCCCGATCGACGAAGTCTCCGTCTACCTCGACGGCGTCTTGATCCCGGTCGGCAAGACTCGCATCAACACCACGCAAAACGCCATCGACCTCATCCTCGACAGCAGCGTCGGTCCCTTGACCCTCAACTCCATCGTCACCGCCGTCGTGCTCAAGGAACGCAACGGCCGTCTCGACGTGGCGCCCGGCACCCTCCGCTATGAGCTGGGAGAAGAGCTGGCCGAAAACGAAAGCATCGAGCTCTACTCCGGCGACAACCTCCTGCAGGAAGGTTTCCACTACTTCCTCACTCCCGGCGGCTCCGGCACGGACATCGTCTTCAACGCCCGCTTCAACCTCTACGCCAACACCGACATCACCTACAAGATCATCACTCGACTCTCCCAGTCGGTGCCGATCGCCCAGGTGACGCTCAGCGACCGCGACTACGTCGATGCGGTGCTCACCAACTTCGGTCTCAGCATCACCACGGGCGTGGGCAACGACTTGATCAAGGGTACGCACTTCGACGACTACATCGATGCCGGCCTCGGCGACGACTTGATCTTCGGCAACGAAGGAAACGACACCATCTTCGCGGACGGTCTGCAGTCGGTCTTCTTCGGTAACGACGTCGTATTCGGCGGCGTCGGTTCCGTCACCGTCAGCGAAGGCGGCGTACTCCGTACCATCGACAGCCGCATCTCTTACCAGAAGGGACTGCCCAACGAAGGGCTCGTCTTCATGACCAGCCTGCAGACCTACACCTTCGAAAGCGAAGGCGACGACTCCATCGACGCCGGCGGCGGAAACAACATCGTCTTCGGTGGCGCCGGTAATGACACGATCACTACAGGCAGCGGATGGGATATGATCTTCGGCGATCTCGGCAAGATCGAGTACAGCTCGAACCGTCCGGCCTCCATGCAGTCCGTGACCAACGGCATCGGAATCCGCGGCAACGACGTGATCAGCGCCGGCGACGGAAGCAACTGGATCATCGGCGGCGTCGGCTCCGACCAGATAACTACCGGCGCGGGCGACGATGTCGTTCTGGGCGACCTCGGCCGCCTCGGCTTCACCTACGACATCCTCACCGATTCCTTCGCCGTCAGCCTCCTGGAATCGAGCAATCCGCTGCGCGGCGCTGCAGATACCTTGATGCTTGGCTCCGGCTACAACCTCTCGATCGGCGGCTACGGTCTGGACCGTATCGAAACATCGGGTACAGGCAGCTACACCATCCTGATGGGAGGCCGCATGGACTTCGCAGCTGGCCTGCTCTCAGCGGCCTTCCTTTACAAGCCGCTTAACGATCCCTATTTCCCAGGCTCGACGCTGGGGGACATCTTTAGCCTCAACGGAGTTCAAGTCGAACGCCTCGCGGTGAACCTGAACCTGAGCTCCGGAACCGACGAGGAGGAAATTTGAATTGGATTGCCCCTCTCAAACCACTTTTAAAGCCTTAATTGCAAGTTGCCCACAAACCATTGAAAACCATGAAGACAGAATTTTCCCACGCCTTATTCTTGTCGCTCGCAACCGCTTCGACCCTCTGGGGAACTCAGGTCGCCATCGAGCAGCCGGAGGTGATCGCTGGCCAGGTTAGCTTTGAGGGGCTTCAGTCCGACCACGCCCAGATCAACCAGTTTACGGACAAGGCGATCGTCGACTATTTTCGCTTCGATTTGATGGAAGGCGGCAGCGTGCATTTCCAGCTCCCCTCCGAGCAGGCCGCCATCTTGAACCGCATTACCGGAGCGGATCCTTCGATGCTCAACGGTAGCGTAACCGGCAACGGGCAGGTCTTCTTCGTCAATCCAGCAGGCGTTACCTTTGGGCCGGACAGCGTGGTTCGCATGGATACGTTCATGGCGATCGCCGGTCAGATCCAAAACGAGGATTTTCTAGCGGGCCAATTGAACTTCGATCTGACGGGGCAAGTCAGCAACTTCGGCTCCATCGAAGCGCTCGGCGACGTCGGCCTCTTCGGTCAGCAAGTTTTGAATACAGGCGACATCGTCTCCAAGTCGGGCGTCTCCATCCTGGCTGCCGGCGACAAGGTGATGCTGCGAGCCAATGGCAGTTCCTTGGCGGTCGAGCTAAGCGCCAGCGAGGCTCCCGTTCAGGAGGGCGTTGCCCTCGACAACTCGGGAGCGGTTAGCGGCGACGAAGTCATGTTCTCCTCGGGCGATGCCTATTCCGTCGCCCTTTCTCATAGCGGCAGCGTAAAAGCGAAGCAGTCCGCCAAGCTCTACTCCGATGGAGGACGCATCGAAGTTAGCGGCGAAGTGCTCGCCCAAGACCCAAGCGGAGCGGGGCGCATCGAAATCGGCGGCACCGACATGGGCGGTCCCGGAGCTCCCTCTGCGTCTTCGCTCGAAGTGACCGAGACTGCTCGCATCGATGCCTCTGCAGTTTCGGAAGGCGAGGGCGGTCACGTCGTATTGTATTCAAAAGGCCTGACAAGCATGCGCGGACAAGTGTCCGCTCTGGGAGCCGGTTCCGGCAAGGGCGGTTTCGTGGAAGTTTCCGGTTCCGAGCTGGATGCTGCTCTTAGCACTGCCAACGTTCAGCTGGGCAAGGGAGGCAGCCTCCTGATCGATCCCACCGACGTTACCATCGATGCCACCGCTGCCAGCAACTACGAAACGCAGCTGCAGGCCGGAACGGACGTCACGGTGACGACCTCCTCGGGAGGGACGGACGCGGGCGATATTACGTTGGCCAGTTCCATCGACAACTTTGGCTCCACCGGTGTTGGTTCGCTTACCTTAAACGCGGACAACGACATTATCATTAATGCCCTGCTCGACAATGGCGACGGCAGCATCGCCATGAATGCGGCCAACGACATCACCCTGAACGAGCAAGTCCTCACCGGAAATGTAGGAGCGGGCGCTACGATTGAAATAACGGCCTTGGGCAACCTGACTTTCAATGGTTCGGGCGGAGTTTCCTTGTTCGGCGATACCAATGTCAAGCTGAGCGCCAACCGCTTGGTCAACAACATTGGAGCGGGAGCCATCAGCCTCGCGGGTACCGGATTTTGGCAGATGGTCCTGCCGCACTGGGAAACCCAAAACCATGATTACGGGGGGCTGACGAGCGGCAATAAGGCCGTCTACGGCAGCGCGGGAACCTCCCTGGCGGCGATCAGCAAAAACGAATACCACTTTGCGGCGGCTCCGGAACTCGGCATCGCGGTGAACGACGATTCCAAGACCTACGGCGAAGCTCCCGCCAGCCTGTCCTACCAAGGTTATACTATTGATCCCGATACGATCGTAGACGCCTCCAAATACGGAAACGTTTTCACCCAGGATACGGCCGCCAATACGGTGGACGATTCTTCTATCGTCTACTCCACCGCCGGTTCGCCCACTACTGCCGCCGCAGGCGACTACTCTGACTTGGATATCTCCGGTTTTGTCAGCCTGAATGGATACACCTTCGACGTGACGCCCGGTACCTTCACGGTCAACAAACGCCCGATCCAAGTGACCGCAAACGACCGTGAGCGCATCTATGGAGATTCGCTGGCCTTGGGAACCTCGGAGTTCACCTATATCGACAGCTTCGACGGCGGCGGCGATACCACGCTGCCAAACGGCGAGGTGCTGACGACGGTCGTGCTCGGCAGCGCGACTTCGGTTGCCACCACCACCGATACGGACGTGGGCGTCTACGCGGACGAGGTCACGGTGGGCACTTTGAGCGGTACGGGCGGATTCGATGCCGACAACTACGAGCTCACTGGAATCGCTGGGGACTTGGAAGTGCTGGTGCGGCCGGTCACCGTTACAGCGACCGAACAAAACAAGTTTTACGGGCAAGTGGCCAGCTTGGACGGCACCGCTATTGCCATCACCGATAAGGATGGCGACTCCATCCTGCCTCACGGCGAGCAAATCGTGAGCGCCGGCATGACCTACGCTTTTGGTCCGGACCTCGGAGCCAGCACCATCGCCCCGGTTGGCACCACCAACAACGTGATCGAGCCGACCAGCGTTACGGGAGCCTCTGGCTTCGACGTCAGCAACTACGACATCACCTTCGCCAATGGCGATTTCCGAATCGACGCCCGTCCCGTCACCATCACTGCGAACGAGCAATCCAAGCAATACGGGCAGACGCTCACCCTCGATACGACCGACTTCACTCTCCTGGACGACCTGACCTCTGGCAGCTCGCTGCCGAACTTCGAATCGATCGACACGGTTAGCCTGAGCAGCCTTACCGGTATTGACGCGAGCACTACAGCGAGCGTGGGCACTTATGCAGACGAGCTGAAGATCTCCGGCGTCGCTACCAGCAGCAACGGCTTCAACGCCTCCAACTACGCTATCACCTTCGTAACCGGGGACCTCACCATCGATCCGCGCCAGATCACCCTGAGCGCGAACGACCAAGCGCGCCTCTACGGAGACAGCAGCGCATTGCTCGGCACGGAGTTCACCTTGGAAGACCTCGACGGAGGAAGCCTGCCCAATGGCGAGTCGATCGATACTGTCACCTTGGCCAGCGCTAACAGCGCCGACGTCACCACCGATTTGGATGTGGGCCGTTACTCCGATGACTTGACCATTACCGGCCAAAGCGGTTCGGGCGGCTTTGTCGCCTCCAACTACGCCATCGATTACGTGGCGGGAGACTTCGTGGTAAACGCCCGTCCCATCACCGTCACCGCTCTCGAGCAGAGCAAACGCTACGGCGAGGTGGTGAGCCTCGATCCCACCGAGATTGACGTCCTGGACAAGGATGGCGACTCGAGCCTGCCGCATGGCGAGCAGATCGTAAGCGCCATGCTTGCCTACGAGTTCGGTACCGACCTCGGAGCGAGCACTACGGAATCGGTGGGCACGACCACAGACGCGATTCGCCCGACTGCGGTGAGCGGCGCCTCCGGCTTCAAGGTCTCCAACTACGAGATCACGTTTGCCAATGGCGACTACCGCATCGACCCGCGTCCGATCACCGTTTCGGCGAACGAACAGTCCAAGCAGTACGGACAAACCCTTTCCTTGGATCCGGCCGCGTTTAGCGTGCTCGATACCTTGACCTCCACCAGCGTCCTGCCCAACGGCGAAACCATCGACACCGTAGCCGTGAGCAGTACCGGCGGAATCGACGCCAGCACTACGGCGAACGTCGGCACCTACGTCGACGACATCGCGATCTCGGCCGTCGACGCGACCAGCAACGGCTTTGCGGTCTCCAACTACGACATCACCTTCGTGGAAGGCGACCTTTCCGTTACGCCTCGCCAAATCACCCTCACCGCCAGCGAGCAATCGCGTCACTACGGCGATACGCTGGCTTTGGACGGCACCGCTTTCACGGTTCAGGATCTCGACGGCGGCGACTTGCCCAACGGCGAAACCATCGATACCGTTTCCTTGGCCAGCGCCAACGACGCCGACGTGACCACCGACTTGAACGTGGGAACCTACGTGGACGATCTGAGCATCACCGGCCAAAGCGGCTCCAACGGCTTCGTCGCCTCGAACTACGACATTAGCTACGTCGAAGGAGATTTCGTGGTCGACGCCCGTCCGATCACCGTAGCCGCCCTCGAGCAGAGCAAGATCTACGGCGAAGTGGAAACGCTCGACCCAAGCGTGATCAGCGTCACCGACAAGGACGGCGATTCCGCCTTGCCGCATGGCGAGCAAATCGTGAGCGCGATCCTTACCTTCGCTTTCGGCACCGATCTCGGCCTCAGCACCACCGCCTCGGTGGGCACTACCGTGGATGCCATCTTGCCCACCGGCGTCAACGGCGACTCGGGATTCTCCGTCTCCAACTACGCGATCACCTTTGTAAGCGGCGACTACCGTATCGATGCGCGTCCCATCACCGTGCTCGCCAGCCAGCAGTCCAAGCAGTATGGCGAAACCCTCGATCTCGACGGAACTGAATTCAACGTCTTCGATACGCTGACCACCACCAGCACCTTGCCGAACGGCGAGTTGATCGATGAAGTCTCGCTGGTCAGCCTGGGCGGTATCGACGCCAGCACTACGGCAAATGCCGGCATCTACGCCGACGACATTTCCATTACCGGAATCACCGACTCCAGCAACGGATTCGCCGAAAGCAACTACGATATCACCTACGTGACAGGAGCCCTGCAGGTGAAGCCGCGCGAAGTGACTCTCATCGCTAACGAGCAAGCTCGCCTCTACGGCGACACCCTCAGCTTGGACGATGCCGCCTTCACGATTCAGGATCTGGATGGCGGCGACCTGCCAAATGGAGAAAGCATCGATTCGGTCGTTCTCGCCAGTACGGATAGTTTGGATACGGATACGACCGCGAACGTGGGACTCTACGCGGACGATCTGGTGATTTCCGATCAAAGCGGCTCCAACGGCTACCTCGCCAGCAACTACAACTTCACTTACGTCGCGGGCGACATGCGGATAAACAAGCGTCCCATCAGCCTGAGCGCCAATTCCCAAGAGAAGATCTACGGCGAGACCTACGTTCTCGACGGTACGGCTTTCACTTTGGAAGACACCTACGGCGGCGCGACCCTCCCGAACGGCGAACAAGTCGATACGGTTGACCTCGTCAGCGCCGCAGGAGTGCAGGCGACCGATACGGACGC
The DNA here is from genome assembly GCF_031127875.1 of Pelagicoccus sp. SDUM812005. Classification (GTDB taxonomy): domain Bacteria; phylum Verrucomicrobiota; class Verrucomicrobiia; order Opitutales; family Opitutaceae; genus Pelagicoccus. The sequence goes on from NZ_JARXIA010000028.1 coordinate 74,223, forward strand.
CGCCACCTACAGCGGCGACCTTTCCATCACCGGCCAGACCGGATCGAACGGCTTCGACGCTAGCAATTACGAGATCAGCTACGGGGCAGGGGACTACACGGTCAACCGCCGCGCCCTCACCATCGACCTGCTCGATCAATCCCGCTTCTTCAGCGAGACCTGGGACCTCGATCGCACCGCCTTCACGGTCTTCGACCCCTTGAGCGGCGGAAGCGCCCTTCCCAATGGCGAGCGGGTGAGCACCGTAAGCTTCCTGCCTGTCGGCAACCCAGGTTTGCGGTCGCTTCCAGGCTTGTATCCAAACGCTTTGGACGCGGATGCCGCCCAAGGCGTCAACGGATTCAAGGCTACCAATTACGCGATCACCTTTATCCCCGGAGACCTGGAAGTGAAGAACTACCCGGCTCCCGCCATCGTGCCGGGCGAGCTCTTCCCGAGCGGGCAAGACTTCTTCTTCGGAGGAAAGCCGTGGCAGGGCTTGAAGCAGGGGGCTCCGGCTCTGTCGTTGAACGGACTGCCGGAGTTGTTGGCCAGCCCGGCCTGGCAGGGCTTAAGCCGCGAAGAGCAGGAGCGCGTGCTGCGGCGGCTGGGCGAAGCCGACGGGGCTGAGGAATTCAGCGAGGAACTTCTCGAATACCTAATCGCAGATGCGAAGCAGCAATACTAGAATTCAGACCGTATCGACCATGCGAAAATTTCTCACATTCCTTTGTTTCCTCGGTTCCACGGTAGCAGCGACAGCGGCCACCATTCGTTTCGAAGGTAACAGTTCCATCAATACGGCAGACCTCTTGGCCATCCGCGTCCCGCTCGGGCAAGAGAAAGGGGAGTTCGTCCTCGACCCGCAAGGCGTTCCGGTCTCGCTCGACAAGATGATGCCGGCGTACCTGTCAGAAGACGCGGTCAACGCCATCCTGCGAGCCGTCACCGCCTACTACAATGCGGAAGGCTTCGGCGGCGCCCGGGCCGACGTGACGACGAAATCCTACAAGGCAGCCCAGGCCGGCGGCGACCTGGTCATCTACGTCACCGAGCGCACCATCCACCAAAGGTCGTCTTCCATCCAGATAGTGGGCAACCGGGCGATTCCGATTTCCGAGCTGATGAAAATTAGCGTGCCCCTGTCCCTCAAGAAGGGCCAATACGTTCCGGACGCCAACGGCATTCCTATCACCTTGGACAAGATCATGCCGGAGTACCTTTCTCCTGCCGCGATCGAAGCCATTTTGAACGAGCTAAGCCGCCACTACCAGGACGTCGGGCAACTCGCGGTGCGTTCCGACGTGACGCGCGGATCGTACGAGTCCTCCCAAGGCGGCGGCAACCTGCTCATCTCCGTTTCCGAAGGCCAGCTCGCCTCCAGCCGCGTGGTCGCCATGAATCCCGAGCAGGACGTCCCGGCCAAGGTCAAGGAACGCATCCTCAAGGCCGCCCCTCTGGAGGAGAACGACACCATCGACGGCAAGAAGCTGGATACAACCCTAGGCCAGCTCAATCGCTTCTCGCCCGACTACGTGCAGCCGGTGCTCATGCGCAACGCCGCCGGCGACCTGGAAATGGAATACCGCGTCAAGACCGGCGAGCGGGCCGGTATCGAGTATACGCTGGACAACTACGGCTCCGAACGCACCGGCGAGCATCGCCACACGGTGAAGGGCCACCTCAATCGCATCCTAACCGCCGCGGACAAGGTCGAGCTCTCCGCCACCTACAGCAAGAAGGACGACGACGATAGCCTCTTCGTGAAAGGGGAGTACCTCTTCCCGCTCGACGAAGTCGCCCGCAACCGTCTCCGCTTCAGCGGCTACTACTCGAACTACGATTCCGGCGATATCGGTGTTCAGCTTTTTGAATACAAGGGCAAGAGCGCCAGCGCCTCCGCCGCCTACGAGCGCACCCTGTGGACGCGGGACGGTATCTACTGGGACCTGTCGGCAGGCGGGCAGTACACCAAGGCCCAGCAAGACCACTCCTCGCTCGGCATTCCCGTGCAGACGGTAGACTTCCAAAACTACTTTGCCGGCATGCAGCTCAGCAAGTCGCAGGTCGACAAGTCCTGGCTGCTCGGCGGAAAGATCGAAGCAGGCTCCACCGATGCCAACGACATCGAGCTCGCTCGCATGGGCCGTCTCTACGCCGAGTCCGACTACGTGATCGGCTCCCTCTATGCGGGGTCGCGCCTGTACCTGGATTCCCTCTTCGGCGCCAAGAAACGTCGCGCCCACGAGTTCACGGCCACCGTCTCCGCCAAGACCAACTTGCAGGGCGACCGTCTGCCCGCCACCTACCTCAGCGTCTTGGGCGGCCACTCCACCGTCCGCGGCTACCCAGTGGCCAGCGCTTCGGGCGACAGCATGGTTTTCGGCCAATTCGACTATCGCTTGCACCTCAACCGTCTCGGCGAGCCGGTGGACGAAGCCGAGCAAAAGCGTCGCTGGAAGCCGCGCTTCGAAGGCGATATCCCCCCCTTGGACTTTTCCATCGGCCTCTTCACCGATATCGGAGGAATCTCCAACTACGACAAGCTGGCATTCGAGTCCGACGCGGAACTTTGGTCCGCCGGACTGGGACTCTATGGAAAGGCCAGCCAGCAGATCAATTTCAGCCTCGAGTACGCTCGAGCGCTGCTTGATGTGAACGCGTCCTCGCAGCCGGTTAACAGCGGCGACGATCAATTCTACTTCTCCATCGACCTCAACTACTAGTCGCCATGCCTTTATCAACTCGTTCCCTTCGCCATCGTTTCGCTCGATTAAGTCTGAATCGCTGTTTGGCTCGGGTAGGGCTGTCTGGCCCAGACAGCCGCTTTGCAGGAGCGAATCTCCACGGCGGACTGGGCCAGTCCGCCCTACCAGGACATGCGTGTGATCGCAACCGCAAGTCCCTTCGAAGCTCGGATCCTGCCATGCGACGCGGCGCCAGCAGTCTACGCTCTCCGAGCTACGCCTCCCATGGCGCCAGCCCTACGAGGGGCGGTATTTGGCGGAAAGCGTGCAAGCTTCTCGTTCTCGGCTCGCTTTGCGCCTGCCTCGGCAGCTTGAGCGCGGCCCCTTACCTCACCCACCTTTGGACCTACGACTCCGGCGCGGTCTCGCCCGATCCGGTGGACGCCCGCGAGATCCTCAACGTCGGCCTCAACTCCACCGTCAGCTCCTCCGGCAGCATCGCCTTCACGGTAGTGACCGGACAGAGCGAGAACAATTCCGAGCAGCGCCTCTTCTGGTTCGACAAGGAGCAAGCCGATACCGACAACCCAGCCCCGGCCTATATGAGTCCCACTTGGGAAAACGAACGATTGCTGCCGATGGTCTTTCGCCGCGACCACCTCGTGTATTCAGTCGATGGCGACGAACTGCATTCCCTCTATCGCGAGGACGACGTCTTTACGGATGCGACCATCGGCACCTTCGCGACCCTGGACACCTCGTGGATGGTCGAGAAAGCGCGTTCCCCCGGCGTTTTGTACGTTTTCGAAGGGGGGGTAGGGGACACCTCCTTCAAGCTGCACGCCTACCAGATCCTGCCCGTCTCAACCGATGAGTTGCTCGAGCCGGTTACGGTGGGAATCGACGGCGCCAACATGACTCTCTATTTCGTCACCGTAGCCGATGCGATGTACCAGCTCGAGTCCTCTCCGGACATGGCGACCTGGACGGCGGACGGCGCCCAAATCGTAGGCAACGGCGCCCAGCTCCTCATCCAACGAGCCGCCCCCGAAACCGGCGAAATGTTCTACCGCCTGCGTAAGCTCTAGCTCGCAGGAGCGTAACGCCCCCCAGGAGAAGCCGGGGGAGGCTAGGCCATACAACTAGAGCATTTTTCGTTTGATCATTCGCATAAGGTAGGGCGGGCCCGCCGGGCCCGCCGCGTCTCCCTCATCATACAGTACGACTAACTAAACGAAAACGCTCTAGCCTGGATTATTCATGAGATTCGTAGCGAGCGTTCGCGAGCCCAGTACGGAAGTGGGTTTGACGCTGGTTCGCGGGCGAGGCTGGGTTGAAA
>NZ_JARXIA010000029.1 GCF_031127875.1 Pelagicoccus sp. SDUM812005
CAATCATCTTGCTCAGGTGGTGGAATTGGTAGACACGTACGCTTGAGGGGCGTATGGCGCAAGCCGTGGAGGTTCGAGTCCTCTTCTGAGCACCATTTAAAAAAAGGCCGCATCAAGCGGCCTTTTTTTGCGTCCTAACCTTTCGAGGACGAGAACCGATCGGCAGGTTCGACGAGAGAAGCGCAGCGACTAGAGAGCAGCGATGCCAGGCGTCGCCTGATCCTCATTTTACGCTTACATGAGAACGTCCAGCGTCAAAACCAAGGAGCATTCGCGATTTTAGTCTGAGCTCGCCTGGCTTCGTCGTGATTAGGGTAAGCCCCCCTTTCCTCCCATAGGATCCCCCTGCCAAGCGTAAACTGAGCGTAAAGACCCCCGTAAGGGTCGAGTTCCTCTAAGGATATAGGGCATCTGACCGAAGTCACCCCACTCAAGGTAAACCTACCTCGAAAACCTTCTTCAACGCTGCAACCGCAGAGCATTCCTACCGGATCAAGCATTTCCTCAACTTCTCCGTGCTCCGCAAATCCTAGTTTGACGTATGACCAAAACAGATTCTCGCCTCCCAACCTCCTCGCTCTGGCAAGCCCTGCTCGCAACGATCTTCCTGCTCGCCAGTAGCGTCACAGCATTCGCCCAAGACCCCAACGGCGAGGACCCTCATAACGACCTTCTAGTAAGAGCCATCGTCGGAGCGGAACTCAACTACGACCTGCAGATCCCCAGCGGAGTAAGCGACGCGCAGTTCCAAGCCCTGCCAGCAGGCCTCAGCTACGACGCGACTCAAGGCTTCCTAACTGGAACTCCGACCGCTGCGGGCGTGCTCGAAACCCAAATCACCTTCACCGAAAACGGGCAGGCGCAATCGATGCCCGCTCGTTTCGAAGTTTATACGGCTGAGGATTTCCCGGGCGATCCCAACAACCCCAACCCTGAGGAGCCGCATCATCACGAACCGATGCTCATCCCCGGAAAAGTGGGCGAACACCTCAACTGGCAGCTGAACTTCAACGCGAACGAAGTCGACGTCGACTTCGGCCCCCGTCCCGACGGCACCAGCCACCAGCTCCCAGCCGGAATCCAGCTTAACGTACAAGAGTCCTCCTTCGTCGGCACACCAGAGGCAGCCGGCGTATTCGACTTCGAACTACTGATCACCGACTCCGAAGACAGCTACACCGAGCATTACGTTTTCGACATCGTTGGAGGCGATGCCCCGCACAATCCTGACGGATCGAACAACCCCGACGGCACCCACAACCCTGACGGCACGCACAACCCTGACGGATCGAACAACCCCGACGGCACCCACAATCCAGACGGATCCCACAACCCTGACGGATCCCATGACGAACACGGAATGCTCGTTCGCGGGGTCGTTGGATTTTCCCTACATTTTCCCATCCAAGTACCCGACGATGTCCAGCTGCACAGCATCTCCCCACTCCCAGCCGGCCTTTCCCTAGATACGACCGAACCCGCGATTATCGGCACGCCGACGACCGCCGGCATGATCGACGCCAACATACAGATGACGGAAGGCGGACAAGCGGGAACCCACCCGATCAAATTCGAAATCTTCGCGGAAGCGGATTTTCCCGGCGACCCCAACAATCCCAACCAACCCCACGACCCCAATAGCCCAGACGGTCCGGACCAAAATCCAGGAGACCCCACTGACCCAGGTCCTGGCGACGGCACAGACCAGAATCTAGGAGACCCCACTCACCCAGGTCCTGGCGACGGCTCCCACGATCCTCACGCTCCCATCACCGTATTCGGACAAGTCGGCACCCCACTGAATTTCCAGCTCGACTACAATCTCGGAAGCACCGGCTACGACTACGGAGCCCGCGACGACGGCACTTCCTACCAACTTCCTGCAGGTGTTGACCTGATCGCGGCAGAGTCCTCATTCTCAGGCGTTCCTACGCAACCCGGCCTCTTTGACTTCGTGCTGCTCCTTTCCACAACAGAGGGAATGAAAGAGGCACGCTACGTCTTCGACATCGCTCCTGACCAAGGTACAAACCAACCGCACCCCGACGACGACAAGCCGCTATTCATACGAGCAGTAGTGGGATACGAACTACACTTCCCGCTCGATATCCCTGAAGATATCGTACTAAAAACCTTCACCCCATTCCCAAGCGGCTTGTCCTACGACTCCACTTTGGAAGCGGTCGTCGGCACGCCCGGGACTGAAGGCTTCCTAGATTCCCTTATCACTTACGAAGAAGGCGGAGTCGCTGGCGAAAAGCCCGTTATCTTCGAAGTCTACACCGAAACGAATTTCCCCGGCGACCCGAACAACCCGAATCCGCCGGAAGAACACCACGAGCACCCGATCAATATCGCGGGCGACGTCGGTTTCGATCTCGAATTCCACCTCGGCTTCGGCGACGACATTTCCGACCTAAGCTTCGACACCCTACCGGAAGGCATCTCCTTCGATGCCGATACCAACTTTGTATTCGGCATTCCAGTACACCCTGGATTCTTCGAAACGAGACTGCGTGGACAACGCGACGGCGAAGCCATCATCTTCCCAGTATTCTTCGATATCTTCGGCGACTGGGGCCCCGGCACCGGCGGCAATGGCCAACCCTCGGAAATGAAAATCTTCGGTTGGGTCGGCGAATTCATCTCCTTCCCGCTTCCTTTCGACCCAAGCTCGGAACAGATCAACCTCACCACCTACGCCGACGGTAACGTGGCGTACCTGCCACTAGGCATCCAACTCGACGCTGCCAACGGCATGCTGGTTGGATTCCCACAGGAGCCCGGTTTTTTCCCTTCCTCCTTCACCGTCACATCAGGTGACAAGTCCGAAGAGGTACAAGTCTTCTTCGACATCCAATACCTCGGCCACCATAACCCAGGCGGCCCCGGCGATCCCGGCGACCCTTACTACGACCACGGCGAAGAGGATGACATCGTGCTCTTCGGCGAAGTCGGCGCCCGTTTCGCCTTCAAGTTCCCGCTTGGCGAAGACGAAACTGCCGAGCTCCCCAGCGAGCGCGACGGCGAAACCTTCGGCCTACCGACCGGCTTGAGCTTCAACGCTGAAACGAACGCCATCACCGGTTCCCCAACTGAAGCCGGCCTCTTCGAAGTCCTCGTTCTCGTCGAAGGGCCAGGATACCTGAAGGAAAAGCTCATCGCCTTCCTCGTCAGCGACAACGGCGACGCGCCTCGTCTCGCCTTTTATTCAGAAAGCGAATACACGCCTGGCCAGGACTTTTCCTTCCAGATCAACGCCAGCGGATCTCCCACCCACTACGAAATCCTCGACCTTCCCGCCGAGCTCCAGCTCGACTCCAGCACCGGAATCGTGAGCGGCAAGATCGACTACTTCGAAGACTTCGACCTCCTAGTCGTAGCTAGCAACGAAGAAGGTAAAGCCTACGGTATCCATTACCTCGATTCTTACGAGGAGGATCATGAAGAGCCTCAGAATCCGGACGATCCGCACCACAATCCCGACCAGCCGGAAGGCGATCGCGAAGATCCAGAGCCCTTCTTCGCCCGACTCGGCGTCCCCTTCCTCCTGGAAGCTCCCGCCGAATTCGCGACTGCCACTTTCGCCTTGGTCGACGGCGAAGCATTCCCAGCCGGCATCGGCTTCGACTCCGAGCGAAACGCCGTCATCTCCGGCACGCCAACCGAAGCCGGACTATTCCGTACCAAGATTTCAATTACGCAGGACGACAAAGAAGAACGCTTCACGCTCTGGTTCTTCGTAGCCGACAGCGCCGCCGCGCCTCAGTTCATCGCGCCCGACTTCCTGCGCAGCCGCCCCGGCGAATCCTTCGAGCTTCGCCTCCCCATCGCCAATGGTCCCGCCACCATCAAAATCGAAAGCGGACCCGACGGCGTCAGCTACGATAGCGAAAGCAAGTCCCTGCGCGGCGTTATCAAGGACCCCGGCTTCTACACCCTACTCATCAGCGCCAGCAACGATGCAGGCATCGGCGTGCACGTGGTCGATATCGACGTCTTCGACGACGGCACCGGACAAAACCCAGGCGACAACTACTACGAGCCCATCCACGCCTTCGGCATCGTGGGCGAACCCTTCGACTTCCCGCTCCCAGCCAATCCGCAAAACAGCGTGATCGCATTCGTGGACGGCGAAGACGGTTCCACCTCCGAAATCCCAGCTGGCCTCCAATACATTGAGACCTACGCCATCGTGCGTGGCATTCCCGAACAGGAAGGCGTCAGCAACCTCTACATGGAAATCACCGAGTTCGGCTTCACCCGTCGCGAACAAATCGTATTCGAAATATACAATAGGGACAATCTCCCCGACGATCCGAACTTCCCAAGCGGCCCCGGCTACGACGAGCCGGACGACGGACACGTCGAACCGATCCTCGGCAAGGTCGGAGAACGCCTCTACTTCGAGGCCCCCATCTCCGGCGACGGCATCTCCTTCGCGATGGTCGATGGCCCCGACGGTGAACCCTCGGAACTCCCTCCCGGAGTTGCCTTCGACGCTGAGCTGGGCATCCTCTCAGGCATGCCAACCGCATCCGGCATCTACCCGCTTTGGATACAAGTCGACGAATTCGGCAGCATCCGCACCCACTTCGCACCCGTTATCGTAAGCGGCGTAGAAGGCTCCCCCGTCATCACCAGCGACGAGTTCTTCACCACCATCCCAGGCGAGCACTTCAAGTTCGAGATCAAGGCCAGCAACGAACCGACCAAGGTAGAAGTCGACTTCTTCGACGTACCCGGCGTGCTCAGCTTCGACCAAGACAGCATGCTCCTCGAAGGCAAATTCGAGTTCGGCGGCTTCTTCACCCTCCTCGTATCCGCCACCAACGAAACCGGCACTGGCTACGGCTTGCTCAACATCGACGTCCTCGGCCTCAACCACGACGGCGGACCGATCGACGGACCTCACGATATTCCTCTGCATATCAACGGCACCGTGAACCAAAAGGTAGACTTCCCGCTTCCTAGCTTCATCCGCGGGTCCAAGTTCGAAGTCACCGCCGATCCAGCCGGCTTCCAAACGCAGCTGCCGGAAGGCTTCACCATCGACGCCAAAACCGGCCGTATCAGCGGCACGCCTACCTACCCAGGCTTCACCTTCGTATGGGTAACCGTGGACGACGGCGACCTGCCTTCCCTCGCCATCAACATCGGTGTCGCGGAAGGCCAGCGCACTCCTGAAATCATCAGCCCGGAATTCTGGCTCGGCCATCAGGACTCTCCCTTCCACTACCAAATCCACGCCACGGACGGCCCCTTCAAATTCTACGCCGAAGGTCTCCCCACCGGGCTCTCCCTCGACGAATACACAGGCACCATACGTGGCACCACCAGCGAGTCGGGTGAATTCCAAGTTTCGATCAGCGCCGAAAACTCCGCTGGCAAGGGCAATGCCCGCACCCTCTACCTCGCCATCGAAGAAAAGCCACGCCTCCCGATTGTATCCGCTCCGTATTACAATGAAGGCCAAGTCGGCGATCCCTTCTCCCTCCAGGTCAACGCCACGGAAGATCCCAGCTTCTACCATGCAGGCGGACTCCCGGCCGGCCTCAGCATCGATCCGGACACCGGCTTGATCAGCGGCACCCCAATCCACTTCGGATACTTCAACGTAAACCTCGAAGCGTCCAACGAGTGGGGTCGCGGCGGCCTCCAAGTCGCCATCTACATCAAGCGTGCCGCTCTCGCTCCGGTCTACACCGGTCCGAGCAACGTCGGCGGAAAAGTGGGCCGCGCCTTCTACTTCCACCCTCCCGTATCCGGAAACGCGAGCGCCTTCGCGATCGACGATAACTCTCCCAACGCCCTGCCCGCAGGCTTGACGCTGAATCCAGACACCGGCGAAATCACCGGCACGCCGACCGAGACCATCAATGGCTTCGTAGACATTCTCGTCTCCGGCGCCGGCGGTTCCACCGTCGCTAGCGTCTACTTCAAGGTCGTAGCAGCCCTCGATGCCCCAGTCATCACCAGCGGCTCCTTCGCCAAGGGCACCAGCGGCCAGCCACTCAACTTCGCACTCGCCGCTTCCAACAACCCGGTTGAATTCGCTGCCGCCAACCTCCCTGCAGGTTTGAGCATCGATACCGCCACCGGAGCGATCAGCGGCACGCCGCAGTCCGCAGGCTTCTACGACCTGATCGTCAGCGCCCGCAACGCATCCGGATGGGGACAGCCTCGCCTGCTCATCCTGGACATCATCCCCGGACTCGAAGCCCCGGTCGTCACCAGCGCCCCATGGGCCAAGGGTGAAGTCGGCAAGGAATTCTCCTACCAAATCGTGGCCAACAACGCCCCGACCGCCTACACGCTCTCCGGTGATCTGCCCGCAGGGCTCACCCTCGACGAATCCACCGGCTTGATCTCCGGCACGCCGACCAAGGCCGGCTTCACCGAGGTCATCCTGTCCGCCTCCAATGCGAGCGGCCATGGAAACGGTCTTGTATTCATCTTCGCAATACGGGCTTCCCAGGAGATGCCGGTCATCACCTCCAGCGGCACCGCATTCGCTAAGGTAGGCGAACCTTTCGTCTACCAGATCAAGGCCAAGGCGAACCCAACAAGCTACGCAGCGGAAAACCTCCCTGACGGACTTTCCCTCAACGCCACCACCGGCTTCATCTCCGGCACGCCCACGGCTCCGACCACCGAACCGATCGTGGTCGTCATCACAGCCTCCAACGCGGCCGGCCAAAGCCTGCCACGGGCCGTGCTGCTCGAGATCCTGCCTGCAGCCGAAGCTCCGTTCATCCTCACCGGCGGCCACGCCATCGGCAAGGTAGGAGTCGAATTCGAATTCCAAGTCTTCGCTACCAACGAGCCGACTGCCTACAGCAGCCCAGACCTGCCTGCAGGACTCTCGATCGCAAGCGACACCGGCTTGATTTCCGGAACACCTGAAGCAGCGGGAGAATTCCAGGTCACCCTGCTCGCCTCCAACGACGCCGGCAAGGGAGACCCAGCCAAGCTCTTGCTCTTCATCATCCCCGGCGCCGAAATGCCTCGCGTGACCAGCGCTACGCACGCCATCGGCAAGGTCGGCGACGACTTCGAATACCAAATCCTAGCGTCCAGCGAGGACATCTCTAGCTACCAAGTGGAAGGTACCCTGCCACGCGGACTCGACTTCGACCCGACCACCGGCCTCATCTCCGGATCGCCCGTCGAACCGATCATCACCAGCGTCTACCTCTCCGTATCGAACGACGCCGGCACCAGCGCTCCGCAGCCCTTCACGATCAAGATCGATCCCTCCCTCGAGGCTCCGGTCATCACCTCTTCCCTCCGCATTAGCGGCACCGTGGGCGAGGAAATGAGCTACACCATCGACGCAACCAACATGCCGGACGAGCGCCCGCTACCGCCGAGCGCCGAGTTCGACGCCGTTGGACTGCCAAGTGGACTGGGCATCAACACCGCGACCGGCATCATCTCCGGCGTACCTGAAGAAGCCGGCACCTACATCGCCACCCTCGTTGCGACCAACGAAACCGGCGAAGGTGCCCCACGCTTCCTCAGCATCAAGGTCAAGCCGGCCCCGACCGCTCCCGTCGTCACCAGCGTATTCAGAGTAGGAGCGCAGGTCGGCAAGAGCTTCGCCTACCAGATCCTCGCGACCAATTCGCCGACCTCCTACGATGCCGACCACGCCATCTCTTGGCTCGTGGCTGACACCGAAACCGGCTCCCTCACAGGTACGCCTACCAAGCCGGGCGTCTACTACGCTTCGCTCTTCGCAATAAACGATGCAGGCGAATCGGATCCCGGACCACTGGAGATCACCGTGTATCCAGCAGCCAATACGCCGAAGGTCACCAACGTGCGCAGCGCGGAAGGCAAGGTCGGCACCGCCTTCGAATTCCAACTCGAAGCGTCGAACGAGCCTAGCTCCTTCGCCGTCAGCGGCCTCCCGGCCGGCCTCACCCTCAATCCTACCACCGGCGTAATCTCTGGCACTCCAACAGCGTCCGGAACCTTCGACATCGTGGTAGTGGGCAGCAACGACAACGGAGAAGGCACCCCCGCCATCCTCGTGCTCAAGATCAGCCCGAAGACTGAAATCACCATCATCGTACCAGGATCAGAGTGATTCATCTCCGCGTCCATTGACTCAATAACCCGAAGGAATTCCCACAGATGAACATAGGAAGAACTACCCCATTCGCGACCCTACGCGCTCTCTGCAGTTTCGCTGCCGTAGTGCTTTTAGCAAAGCTAGGCTACTCCCAAACGGTCCTCACCGAGGGAGAAGTCGACGCCGCTTACTCCTACCAATGGGCCATCTCTCCGGCCCCGGAAGAAGGCTCCACTTGGGCAGCCGTCAACCTGCCGGACGGATTGAGCATCAACTCGACCACCGCTCTCATCAGCGGCGTACCGACCACCGTAGGAGTGTACGACCAAGGTCGCATCACCCTCACCCGACCGGATCTGACCACCGATAACTTCGATATATCGATCACCATCGTGGCAGCCTCGGGCACGCCGGAAATCACGAGCGCCACCACCGCGAGCGGCACCGTCGGGGAAGCCTTCAACTACGTCATCACGGCCAACAACTCGCCGCAGAGCTTCAATGTGAGCGGCGACCTGCCAGCCGGGGTCACCTTCTCCTCCGAATCCCTGTCCGGCACTCCCACCGAAGCGGGAACTTTCACCATCGCCCTCAGCGCCAACAACGCCTCGGGCACCGGAGCCGAAACCACCCTCACCCTCACCATCGATCCCGCCGGCGCCGTGCCCGTCATCTCCAGCGCCTCCAGCCTATCGGGCGACGCCGACGAGCTCCTGTCCTACCAGATCACCGCCAGCGAAAGCCCTACCAGCTACTCTGCCAGCGGACTGCCTCCAGGCATGACCATCAATACGGAAACCGGTTTCATCAACGGTAAGACAAGTATCGAAAACGTCTACACCGTCGACCTCACCGCGACCAACGAGCACGGCACCAGCGCCGTATTCAAACTGACGATCGTCATCGGGGCCGTACCGCAAATCAGCAGCAGCCTCGCGATCTCCGCGGAAGAGGACACCGAAATCGACGCCTACCAGCTGTCGGCCTCGAACTCCCCCACGTCCTTTACCGTATCCACGGACTCCCTACCGGCCGGGTTGAGCTATAGCAGCTCCACCAAGAGGATCACCGGTACGCCCACGGAAGTCGGCACCTTCAACGTAGACGCCTACGCATCCAATGCCATCGGCGACGGCCCCACCTCCACGATCGTAATCACCGTGGAAGCGAAGGTAGTCACTCCCGTCCTACGCTCCGCCAGCTTCAACGTAGAGCATCAGACGGACGGTTCGCTTAAGCTCTTCCTCGTCTTCGAGCAAAGCGCTGACGATCTCACCAACTACGACTGGCTCATCGAGACCAGCACGGACTTGGAGACCTGGACACAGATCGACATCGACGATGCCGCCCTCTCCGTCACCATAACCGAGAACCAGGACGGTTCGAAGTCAGTCTCGGTTCTGTATCCGAATTTCGACTCCAGCACGACCCAGGCCTATTTCCGCTACCGCGTTCAGGCCAAGTCAGGACAATAATCCGAATCAACCCGCAGACGCGAGCCCGAGTCGTTTTCCAACTTCCGACAAGGTGCGCGCGTCATCGGGGTGGATCGATCCATCTGGCAAGGGCCCCGTATTGAGGAGCAGGTTTCCTCCACGGGCCCAAGCCGCGTCGAGCAGGGCCATGACCTGATCCGGCGTCTTGTGGCCTTCGTGGGCGCTTCTGTCATAGCCCCACGAATACGGCTGCAAAGTGTCGCAAATCTCAAGCGGAACCGACGACTCCCCCTTCCAATGCCGCTCCGGGGCGATAAAGTCCTCCGTGCCGAGCAAACCTTGCTTGTAAGCGACCAAAACCTGCGGCTGCAAGGAATGGATATGGTCGTAAAGCTCCTGAGTCCTAAACTCGTGCAGACGCTCCGGCAGCGTCTTAGGCGTGCGAATGCCGTCCAGCCAGATCGAAGCAATCGGACCATAGTTCGTTAGCAACTCGGTCACCTGATTCTTCATAAACTCCACATAAAGCTGCAAGTCGTGCTCTTCGCCGTATTTGTAGAAGGGTTCCCTCTCCTCGTAGTCAGGCCGAGCCGACGAGGCCGCCGTCCACTCTTCGTTGTTCGGAGCATGCGGATGCCGCCAATCCCGACCGTGGGAATAATAAAGGTGAAGCCCCAGACCCTTTTTCTGGCACTGTTCCGAAAGCTCTCCCACCAGGTCGCGCTTCGCGGCGCTGTTCACGCTGTGGAAGTCCGTGTACTTAGACTCGAAAAGGCAAAAGCTGTCGTGGTGACGCGTCGTGATATTGACGTACTTCATGCCCGCCCCAAGAGCCATATCCGTAATATAGTCAGCATCGAACTTCTCCGCCGCAAATGCATCCGCCAACTCTGCGTACTCTGCCACCGGTATTTTACCGCGCAGCATCACCCACTCCGCCGGCCTAGAATGCTGCCCCTGGTGGAATCCTTCTTTCAGGCTGTATAAACCGTAGTGCAGGAAGAGGCCGAATTTCGAATCCGCGAAACACTTCAAGGCCGCCTGTCGCGGATCGGTCACGTACAAGTCTTCGTATCCACTCAAGTACGACGGAACCCTCGCAGCTTTCTTTCCGCCCCCGCACCCCATAAAGGAAAAGGGAGCCAAGGCGGATGCTCCCGCGAGGGCCAATCCAGACTTAAGAACGTCTCTTCGGCTGGGATTCGATTTCAATGCATTCTCTTTCTTCATCTGTTTTTGGGGCTTGTTCTTTAGGAGACTATCTCCCGGCTTCGATATCGCTATAGGTCTGGTAACCATTGGTATCGATTAGAATAAAACCAACAGCAGGCACGCCTTCAGGAACCAAGGCGCTTACACTGTAGCCGTCGGGAGCAACTCGCGCTGCTTCCCTCATCCCAAACAGCAGGGCGGGGCCTTCAACAGCCCGATGCTTCACCTTCGCTGCCCCTGGGGCGCCCTGGAAAACAACGTAAGCTCGCTCGATCGCAGGACCGGATTTCCGCGCCGTCAAGCTCGCCTTGCGGGACGACGCATCGAAGCGCAGCCCTTCGATCGACACCGCATCGTCCGCACGATAAGCGTAATAAGGGTTCAAGTACGGCAGCTCCGCTCGATTCGCTTGCAAGGAACGATCGAGCTGCGCCGCCAGTCGTTCGACAAGCGATCGGAATTCCGGCTTCTTCGCCAAATCGAACCGCTCCTCCAGGTCATGGCGATCTCCGTCCTTATAAAGTCGATACAGTTCGTAGTCATTCGTCGCGTAGCGCTTGTACAGCTTGAAGTCGCCACTGCGGATCGCTGACTTCATAGAGGCATCGCCATTGTGCGGAAAATGCCAAAAGAGGTGGTCCCGCTCCTGCCCTGCCGCATCGACGATAGACGCGCTCCTTCCGTGCAACACCGGCGAGATGTCCAAACCGCTAAGCTCCTCTCGCTCCTCGGCATCGATGCTTGAGTTCGTCAGGTCGAGCAAGGTCGGGAAAAAATCGAGCTGGTTCACCAATCCATCGAATTCGGATCCCGCAGGTATGCCTGGTCCCGCGACCACCAACGGAACGCGAATGCCGCCCTCTTCAGCATACTTCTTCCCTTTTTTCAAAGGGTAGTTATCCGAGATGATTTCCGGTCCCCGAACCTCGGCCCCGCCATTGTCGGAAGTAAAAAAGATATAGGTCGTATCGATCAGCTTCTTTCCAGGATGGCGCGGGTCGTCCGTTCGTTCCAGGAAGTCGACGACCCGCCCCAAGCTCCAATCCACGGTCGTCACCATGGCTGCAAAATAGGGATTCTGCTGGCCCGGCAAGGTCATGTCGCCCGGCTCGGGCGGAAACGGCTGCCCTAGTTTGTCGCAATAATATTCCAGCAACTCGCCATTGCGAGTCAGTACCGGCCAGTGAACCATCCAATGGCACAGATTGAGAAAGAAGGGCTGCTCGCCGCTTTCCTTCATAAAGGATAGCGCCGATTCGGTAACTTGGTCGTAAGGATAGGAAATGCCGTCGGGGAACTTGTCGCTAAAAGGTGGATACTTTTCCTCGCTCAACGGGTAGCGCTTGTCGTCCGCAGTCGCAAAGTCCTTGGTCCGGTCCTCCATCCCACGGTGTACCCCTCGGTCTTGGTCCACAACCTCGAAACCGTAGTTGGACGCGGTCAAGCCCACATGCCATTTGCCGGAATGGCCCGTCCGGTACCCGTTTCGCTTCAAGGCATCCGCCAAGGTCAAAGCGTCCAGATCGAGATGGGACTCCAGATAAGGAGCCACCAAACGTTGGCTTTTGGCCCCGTTTTGCATCGACCCGAGATGTACGTGGGTTAGGCCCAGCTTTGCCGGATGCTGACCGGTGATGATCCCTGCCCGCGAAGGAGAGCAGGTCGGCGCCGGAGCATAGCCTTGGGTGAAGTTCATCCCCGATGCCGCCAGGCGCTTGACGTTTGGCGTCTCGTAGGGACAGGGGTCATCGAGGTCGTTGAGCTCCAAGTCCTGCCAGCCAAGGTCGTCGACATAGAAGATGATGACGTTCGGCTTCGACACACCCTTCGTAGCAGGCGTTTCCTCTGCCGCAAAACCTGCCGAGAGAAGTCCGAGCAACACGATAATTGTAGTTAAAATTCGGTTCATATTAAGTAATTCGTAATCCTCGGAACGTATTAACGGTGGGAATACAAGGACAAGGCACCCTCCTTGCCAGAGGGCCCTAAAACTAAAACTGCCTCGAGCAGACGAGTCCCATCTACTCGCCTCTCCAGTTGTCGATCTTGACGAAGAACCCTGCCGTCGGATCCTTGTCATGGCAGGCTAGGAAAAGGTATTCGGGATGTCCGTCCTTCCAGAGGATATGAGGGCGCTCCGTGCGAGCTAGCTTTCGTCCGAAGTAAGCGGTATTCGTCTGGTATCCAATCTCCGGGATTCCCCAGTCGATTCCGTCTTTCGACTTGTAGATCAAACCGGGACGATTTCCGCCATTTTTAACTTCCTTCCCCGGATACCAATTTCCCTCGAGCATTCCTCGAACATCGCGTCGATCTTCCACGATCATGTAATAATAGCCATTATAGTAAAACGCATAGGGATCCTCGATATCCAGTTCCTTGTCCGCATAGCTGATCAATGGGTTTCCTTCGTAGTTGACATAGGGTCCCTCGATCTTGTCGCTCACTGCCAAGGAAATCTCGCGATAGTTGTGCTTGGTCGTCATCGACTTGTAGTAGATCCTGTATTCGCCTTCTGGAGTCGCGACGAAAGTAGGGTTCGAAGCGTGCCGAATGTCGTAGCCACCCATTTTTCCTGCCGCTGGAATGATCGGGTTATGCGGACTCTCGGTCCAAGGCCCGTTGAGCGACTTCGCCGTCGCAATCCCGACTTCCTGCATCGAGCCATTGGCGTCGGTGTGCTTGTTCAGCAGGTAAACCAGCACATAAGTATCGCCGACCTTCGAAATCTGAGGATTATGATAGGATGTTTCCTCGCAAGCGAACAGATCGCCCTCGAGCGTATACGGTCCCTCCGGAGAGTCAGCCGTCCAGTGTACGATCTTGCTATTCTTAATCCAGTTTCCCTTGTTCGGTATGACCGAATTGAATACGTGCAGCTTCCCCTTCTCGTCGTAGATCGGGGCCATCCCCCAAGTCCAGGACTCGCCATCAGACGGCAAGATGAATTTGCCCGGGATGTGCGACTTGCTAAACTCCGACTCCTCTACGGTAACGCTCTTCGCCCCCAAACCAGCCGCGAACACGGTGCCCGCTGCTCCTAAAATTGCTAATTTCTTCAAGATCATCTTTTTAACTGTATCCATATTTCTTAACACGTTCTAACGCCAATCGATTTTAGCTTCCTTGCTTTCGAGGTCTACCCATACCGAGGCGTGCTCATAGTCCCGGCTCAGCTTCCAACCATCGCGCGACATTTCGCCCAGAGGCTTGCCGAGCGGCTTGTCGAACTCCGGATACCACTCCAGGCAGCCCATCTCCATGCGGTAACCCCAATTGTAGATGAAGTAGCAGTTCTCCTGGGCGCCGGCCAAAAAGCAGGCCAAGGGGAAAAGTAGGTTATCCTTGGCCAACTTCCGCTTTTCCTTCAGCGGCTTCTGCATCATTTCCTTATCGATCCAAGCGAAGCCGGGCCAGGCCTTCATAACGACGATCTCCCCCGCCTTCCCGGCGCGTTCCATTTCCAGGATGTCCTGCAGCATCAGCTCCTTTGAGCGACTGTTGAAATAGCCGAAATGCTCGATCATGGCCGCATCCGTGTATTCGGTTTCCACCGTGCCCATGCTCCAGTTCGGAGTGGAGCGGATTCCGTTGTACACGATAAGCTTGTCGTCCCCGAGCTTCTCGCGGGTCTCGCGAATGATGTCCTTCAATCCCTGCTGGATCGCGTCGTATTTCTCTTGTCCCCACAGCTCGATGTTCCCCTTGTTTTCGACCTGCGGAAACGCGTCCATGAAAACCCCGTCCGTATTTCCTTGGTTGATCGCTTCGGCCGCTACATCCGTCCACCAATCCCGAAAGTCCGGATTCGAGAGATCGTAGCGCATCAGCCCCTTGCTCTTGAAGTCCAGCTCACCATCAGCCTTCCGCAGCCACCACTCCGGGCGCTGGGCGTACTCGTCATGCGCGTCGTACATCGCGTAATCCAAAAAGGTGTTCCAATAGAAGATCACCTTCATCTTCGGGTTCAGCTTCTTGAGCTGCACCGCCTCGGCCTCGATCCCCGCTTCGGTACTGCCATGCGTCCGAACGGCATGACCCTTTTCCAAGCAGATGAAGTTCGAGCGAGAGGCGACAAACTCCGCTTCCGCCGGCGTCATCAATCCAGCGTTCTTGCCGAAGTGGAAAGCAATGGGAACCGTATCCCAGCTAAACTCTGGGTAACGCTCATCCTTCCCCGAAGCCGCCGCTGCTGCCAAAAAGGCAAGCGAACCCATTATACAGGTTTTAATAGAAATAGTTTTTTTCATAAAGCACACACAGATTTGCTATTTTTCCGGGACGAGACGCACGGCCTTGAGATGAAAGTTATTGAACCAAGAAATCGTATCCTTGGGATAAGCGGTGATACGCACCACACCGGCCTGATCGACTTTGATCGTCCCTTGCCGCTTCTTCGACATTTCGCCTTCTGGTCCGCCGGGGCGTACCACCACAGTTTCGGTCGGACTGCTTAGCTCGAAGCTGAGGTCTTCGTCGCCGTTGTCTTCCGTGAAGATCCGAAAGGTGCCGGGCTCCTTAACGTTTACGGTCCAAACCAAGCCTTGGTTCGTCTTCCCGCCCCAGTTGGCGGTCGCTTGCTCCTCGTAGTCGTAACTGATCCGCCTAACCGCGTATTCGCATTTCGCTACCGGCAGATCGATCGAACCATCCTTCGCTTGCTGTATCGTTTCGTCCACGACACGGGCCACCTGGTCCGCTATCTCCAGCACCACAACGGTCACCCTAGGCTGCTGCAGCGACTCTGGAACCCTCACGCTCAGGCGCGACTTCTTCTGCTTGAACTTCAAGGGCGTCTTCGATGTATCCGCGAGGCAATACGCATTCTTCACTTTCGACAGAAGCCCCTCCAGCTCGACTTTGCCCTTTTCTAGCTCCTCCAAGTGCAGATAAACCTTCCCTGGCTTGCTCGTGATGGCATAGGGCGGAAACTTGAGCGGACTCGGATCCGCGTCGTAGATCGCTTCTCCGTTCACCTTCAGCCAATCCCCAATGGCGGTAATGCTATTCACCTGCGATTCCGGAATGGTGCCATCGGGCCGTGGAGCCACGTTCAGCAAATAGACGCCACCATACGCCACGATCCGACAAAGGCTGTATATAAATTCCGTATACTCGTCCGAACGGTCGTTCTCGCCTCCGTAAGACGTGTACCCCCAGCCGCGTTGGGTCACCGATTCATGAGTCTGCCAGGGTACCTTCAAGTCAGGCAACCAAGTGGCCTTGCTCACACTCGGCGTCTTGCCGTTGTCGATCGACACGTCGAAGTGTCCATAGCCCTTGCCAAGGCGTGAGTTTACCAAGGCCCCCGGCTGGTTCTTCCTGACGAGATCCATCATCTCCTGGCACTTTTCATCGTCCATCTGCAAGGGCGTATCGAACCAGACCATGAAGATATCGCCATAGTTGCGGGTTAGCTCATCCACCTGCAGGATCGCCTTTTCCTCAAAGTAGGCGTCGAACTTGTCCTGCGGCTTGAGCACGCTGCCAAAGTCCCAGCTATTGCCAGCTCCACCCTCTTCGTGCCAATCTTGGCTTTGCGAGTAGTAGAAACCTAGATCCATGCCCCGCTGCGCGCACTCCTCCGACAGTTCCTTGAATACGTCGCGACCGAAACCGGCGAAATCTACGATATCGTAGGGATGCGCCGAATCGTACATGGCGAAGCCGTCGTGGTGCTTGGCCGTGAGCACGATAAAGCCCATGCCCGCCTGCTCGGCGATGTCTACCCACTCGCTCGCATCGAACTGATGCGGCATGAACTTGGCAGCCGCCTCCCGCTCGTAGTCGGCGACGGGGATCTCCCCGCGCCGCATGATCCATTCCGCGGATACTTCCTTGCCGTTCCAAATTCCCTCGAGCTGAGCGTAGGGTCCCCAGTGCACGAACAAGCCGAACTTATGCTTGTACAGGTCCCGCATATTCTCGCGAATCTCCGGAGTATAGACCGAAGTTCCAGCCGATCCGAACTCGTCGCTCCCTGTTATCTTCACCACGGAATCAACCGTGTTCCCCTCCCAACTCGCAGCGGGAGTCTCCTGAGCATTCAAGAGTAGAGGATACGCCGCGCAACAAAGCGCGATACTCGAAAGTTTTAAGTTAGTCATCTTTGGTTCGTTTTTTGAATTCGTTTATAACTTCTCGATCTCGACATAGTAGGCGGGATAAACGCGACCCGCCGCATCGATCAATTGGGCCTCCATGTCGTAGCGACCGGCCGGCACGAAACCGGTATAGCTCACCGCCTCTTGCCCTTCCTGAATCTTCCGTTCGCCCGACAGGCCTGCAACATACAGGTAAGCCGCAGTAAAGTCGTCCTTCACGCTTGCCGGAAAAACGCGGTCCAGTTCCAGTCGCCGCTCTTCCTCGGGAAAAGTCGCGTTGATCGGCAAACCGCTCTCCACCGGGAAGCGACGCAAGCTGATCCGATACTCTCCGTCCTCCACGAATTCGACCTTCCAGCGCCCCGTCCCTTGCGAAGCGTTCGCAGCTCCATACTGATGCCAAACATGTAGGTGCTTGCCGGTCAGCATATCGTGGGCGGAGATGCGACTGGGGTTCTCGTACTGCGAACCAACCTTTATATAGGCGTAGCGTTCATTCAGGCGCTCGCTTTCGAAGGACTGCCACCACCTTTCGTACCCCTCGGCCAGCCGAGCCGCTACTTCGGGGTGCGACTCGATGACGTTCTGCGTCTGGGCCAAGTCGGTCGTAACGTCGTAAAGCTCATTGCCGTTCACCAAGCGCCAGCGCTCGTCCATCACCGTATAGGTCTGGTACTTGAGCAGGTTTTGCTTCCGCTGCGTATCCATATACAGGATGCGATTCGGCCACTCGGCCTCTGCGTCGTGAAACAAGCGAGCGAAGCTCTTGCCATCCAGCGGCTTGACCGGAGTGAACTGCAGTCCCAGCAGATCAACGAAAGTCGGCAATACGTCGTAATGCGCAACCAATCGATCTACGTCGTAGCCCCCCTCGACGCCGCCAGCCGGCCAACGCACGAAAAAGGGGACGCGGTGACCGCCCTCATAAACGCTGCCCTTGCTTCCGCGCAAGCCGCCATCGTAAATGCGATTGCCGCCGGCGGTACCGTTGTCAGTCGTAAAAATGAGAATCGTATTTTCGCGCAGGCCCAGGGCGTCCAGCTTCTCTTCCAGGCGCTGCATGTTATCGTCGATGTTGGTGATCATCCCGTAGAAGCGCTTGAAGCGATCCGGCAGTTCCGGCACGTCCTTGTAGAGATTGTAGTACTCCTCCGGAACGTTGTAGGGAGCGTGCGGAGCATTGGTGGAGATGTAGGCGAAAAACGGCTGCTCCTTGTTCGCTTCGATAAACTCCATGGCTTCTTCGAAGAATACGTCCGTACAATACCCTTCGTAAGCCTCCAGCTCGCCGTTGTGCCAATAGGTATCGTCGAAATAGTCGTTGCGCCAGTAGTCCGGCCCCTGCGTGATGCCGCCTGCCCCGTGGCGAACGACCTCGTGAAAGCCCCGATCCTCCGGACGGAAGGGATAGTTATCCCCGAGATGCCACTTCCCGAACATGCCGTTAACGTATCCATTTTCCGCTAGCACTTGAGGGAGAAGCCGTTCGTCCTCCCACAGCAGGGAACGCCCGGTAATCGTATGAAAAACGTTGAGTCGGTTGCAGTGACGGCCCGTCATCAAGGAACCGCGGCTCGGAGCGCAGGTGGTGGAAACGTGGTAGTTGGTAAATCGTACGGACTCGTCGTGCAGCCGATCCAAGTTCGGCGTCTTAATGATCGGATTCCCCCGATTCCCCATGTCGCCATAGCCTTGGTCATCCGTTATCACCATAACGATGTTTGGTTTCGACGAGCTCACCAGGGGTGACTTTCTCGCTTTCTCGACAGCGGCTGAGCAACTCGCTCCCAAGGCCGCCGCAATAATCAATCCACTTAAAATTCGTTTCATAGTCTTAAAGTCCTTCATGTAACCGTTCATTCAACGCCAGGTGATCTTCGCCTCCCCCTTCTCCGTATCCACCCACACGCTCGCATACTCGAATTCGCGGGTGAACTCCCAAGCGTCGGGAGCGACACGGGTGTACGCTCCCTTGGGAGGGCCAAGCCGTTTCCTCAACATAGGAAAGTCGTGCAGGGATCCAGAATTCAGCGTCCATCCCCAACCATATTGAAAATACGAATACGGCTGGGCCCCGATCAGGAAGCAGGCCAAGTGGTACTCGATTCGATCCTTCGCCAAGGCAGCCATCGCTTGCTCTCTCGACTGGGCCTCGCCTGACAGGCTTTCCTTCCCTTCCACATGCGGATCGTTTTCGACGCCGATGCGGAAGATCGACATCTTCCCGTCCTTTGCGAGACGCAACATATCGTCCCAATCCTTGAGCAGCTTCTCCTTGCTAAGGAGCTCTTCGCTATAGTGCTCGAACATGTTGGCATCGATTGCCGGATAGGCGTAGCGGGCAATCTCATCGGTGGTATTATTGCCGAGCACGATCTTTTCCGGCCCCAGTCTCTTCTTCAGCTCCGATATCAATTCGCCTTGAGCGATATGGACTTCTTCCTTCCGATCTTCGCGCAAAAAGAAAAAGGCATGCATCTGATCGATGAAGGCTCCATCGCAACCGGATGCTTCAACCCCTTTGGCCACCGTATCCACCCACCACTTACGAAACTCAGGGTTTAGTACATCGAACCCGTAGACGTTGCGGCGGTGGTGAAGCTTGCCCGTTTCCGGATTCACCACGAGAAACTTCTTGAGCTCTGGATGGGCGTCGATCCGTTCCGGCGTAATATTCTTGCTGTAGGACGTAAACGGCCACGCCCAGGCCGCATTGAAATAGAAGAGCGCCTTAATGCCAGGCTTCGCCTCCTTGAAAGCGGCAGCTTCATGCTTGGCTCCCAGTTCTGCAGCGCCGAGAGGCTTGAGGCCGTGCGATTTTTCTATGGTTAAGAAATCCGTCCGCTCCGCGATAAACGCGACTTCCTCGGGACTCAGCAAGCGATTCGAGTCGCCAAACATATAATACATGGGAGTCGAGTCCCAACTGAATTTCGGATAATGGTCCTGAGGCACGAATTCAGTTCCATCGCTGATACGCAAGGAAGGCTCCTTGATCCGCCCCATCTTCGAAACATCCAACGGTTCGATCCCTAGGGCCACGGCCGGGCTACCGGGCCGGAAGCGAAAGTCGCGTCCTTCCGGATCCACGAACAAGGGATCCCCGAACACGCTCTTCGTTTCCAATCCAACCGCCTGCAGACGCCGCAGGTGCTCTTCCATCCACCCGGAATCGCTGGGGTGGAAGTACAGGTTGGAATCCATCTGCGTTTCCTCCAAATTCGGGAGTCCGTCGTAAGGTTCCCCTCTTCCTTTTGGCCTTTCGCCATGCGCTTTGCCACCATCGGGATGGGATACGATGATATTGTTGAAAACCTTCGAACCCTTCACGCTAACCCACTCGTAGCTGATATAGCCTGACTTGGGACTCGTGCGAGGAGCTACGATGAAATTGTTCGTAATATCGTTCACTCCCTTGGAAGCGATCCCCGCGCTGAAGCCGTAGTTGTTATACAATACATTGCCATGGATCGTCGTCTCATGCTGGTCGTCATCGCAACGTATGGCCGCTGGAAGGGTGTGCTCCAAGTTGTCGTGCAAAAAGTTATAACGCACGATGTTACCCGTACCCGCTCCCGATACGTAGATGCCATTCCCATCCGATAGCTTTTGCACGGAATGAGTGATTTCGTTGTATTCGAAAAGGTTATGCCTGGAGTGGTTGTACGTCTCTCGTGCCTTCCAGCTTTCATAGGTTTCTTCAGTGCTCTCGACAACCTCGGCTGGGATCTCGTGGCGCCGAACTGTCCTTCCCCCTTCTCCATCTAAGCGTCTGTCCGGCTCCACTCGATTGGTGATTAACACCGCTGCGTATCCACTATGCGAAACATGATTGTGGGCCATGTAGTTGTGGCCGCTCTGCCACGCCCAGATTCCGGGAGAATGCCAGGTAATTTCGCTGAAGTGATGTATGTAGTTGTTAACGACCTCGTTGTGGTGATTCGCATCCTTGGTGCCGGGACCGTAACCGGCCATGATGATTCCCGCCTCGCCGAGGTGGGCAAATTCGCAATTCTCGATGCGGTTTCGCTGGGCGTGCAGGTCCAAGCGTACCCCCGTCCCTCCGGAATCCAAGAAATCGCAATCGATTACCTGGCACTCCTCAGCGCCGCGAAACCTCAGCATCGCGGAGGGACTGTCGAAAAGGTCCCAGTCGTGCTGCAAGCCCCAGCCCAATCGGGCTTCGTCACTCGTCCACGCCAGGCGATCCCCATGGGTAAAGGTCAAGCCCTCGAAAGCGATTCCTCTCACGGCCTCGTCCAACGGCCCCTCGTAGTCGATGGCGCCCTCTACGCGAACGAGCTCGCTCGTCGACGGCGCCAGTATGCCGCGCGGCGATCCATCGGCAGCTGGATCGGAAGGCCATAGATAGATCTTTCGCGTCTTGGTATTCACCACCCATTCGCCGGGCTCGTCCAAGGACTCGAGAACGTTCTCGACCCACACCGTTGCTCCGAAGGGATCGTGAACCCACTCCGGCAGATTCCCCATTTCGTACGTGGCCGAAACTGCCGTTCTCGCGATGCCGCGCTCTTCGTCGACGGAGCGAAGCGGAAGCATATTGATCACCCAAGGGCGGTAAGGCCTAACCTGGATTTCGACATCCTCAAGGTTATCCCAATCCTTCAAATGGCCTTTCGGAAAGTAGAGGGTCGTTCGGTCGCCCGTCTTGCTTGGGTAGAAACCTTTGTCCCTAGCCCGGCTTAGGCGACCCTTGGCATCGAACAGCGTATGGAAACGCTCAATACCCGCTGGCATATCAGCCACCCATACCTTGCCCCTCGCTTTGCGCGGCAGCGAAGGCGGAGCCGACTTCAATCGCTCCCAGTCTTCTACCGGAACCCCAGCGCTCACCACCGGCGCTTCGCCCGGGTACGCGGTAAAGCTCAGAAATGGAGCGTCGATCCATTCCCCCGCTCCGTACTTTGGAAGCGCCAGCTCTTGCGAACGGGCCGGAGCACCATCTCCGAGGCCTAAAACCAACGTCTCGTTCAGTTGATGGCGACCCTCTCGCAGGATAATCTTAACGGGCTCGGAATACCCGTTCGCCCGCAATTCACGCACCGCCGCCACCGCATCCGGAAGCGATCCGTACGGACGCTCCACGCTGCCGTCGGCCATAGCCCCAGCTTGGGGGGCTACGTAGAGCTCTTTGGCAATGCCTCGCTGCTGTCCCAGCAAAGCCAGAGCAGCGACCAACAAAAACAATGTTCCCCTAATCATTTCCCTATTTTCCTAATCTATACAACCAACGCATCCGATGCTATGGGCTACTTCCAAATGACCTCGCCCGTTTCGTTTTCGATATCGAGCCGCACCGAGGCATGCTTGTACTCTCGCGAATAGGTGTATCCAGATTTCACAGCCGGTCCCAAGGGTGGCCCTAAAGCACGGTCGTAGTCTGCCGGACGCGTCATCCAGGTTTTGCTTTTCTTAGCATCGTAACTATCCTTCAGGTCGAAATAGCTGTACTTCTCGGCGCAAATGAGGAACAGGGCCAACTGGTAGTTGAAACGGCTCTCGGCATCACGGATCGCGGAAGAAGCGTTTCCTCCCTTCGCTCGCGGAGCTTCATCCGCGTCCTGCAAGTTCCGGCCTATCCCGCAGGTATAGGCAATAATCTTTCCCTGCTGGGCCGCTTTCTGGAAGGCTTCCATGCCCTTCGCTACATAGTCCTTGCGAGACATGTTCACGGCGCCTTCGAAGCCTTCGATATAGGATCCATCCAGCGTATCCATATAACTGAGACCCGAGTCAGGAAAACGCGCTCGCAAGATATTCGCCAGCATGAGCTTGTTCGGCCCCAGCATCTGGCGCGTATCCTCCATCATGGTAAGGTAACCCGACAGTTCCGCTGCCTTCTTCTCCGGGCTGATTACGTTTTTCAGGAAAACCGGTTCTACGATCTTGACCACCCCGTCGAGGAAGATGCCGTCGATGGAGGGATCCGAACAAACCGCTTCCGCGCTATCGATCCACCAGTCCCGCAAAGACTCGCTCGACAAGTCGTAAGCTTCGATGCGGTCGCGGATCAGCTTGTCGTTCCCCTCGCGATCGAGCAGAAAGGCGCCGGAAACGTCCTTCAACGCTTCGTTGGCAGCGTATCCACCGTAATGCACGATCACGTTGCGATAATACAAAATCTTGGTGTCCGGATTGATTTTCTTTACCGCTCGTGCGGCCTTCAGCGTTCCGGCTTCGATCGAGCCCGAGTCCTTATGCCCATTGGCCTTCTCGAAAGTGATAAGCGGAAAGCTCGCCAAGTACCGGATCTCTTCGTCGGTGTAGGCAGTATCTTTCCGGATGTGCACATAGAGGGGAACCGTATCCCAAGAAAAGTCCGGCATTCGATCCGGTACGGGAACCTCAGCGCCCTTCAAAGAGCTCACCGACACGAAGGCCGCTGCAGCGAGCGCGAACAATTTTTCAAGTTTCATAAATAACTCAGTTTTTGGGGAACGGGGATCTGGCGGCGTAGCCGACGCCACAGGGCAGACGCGAGCTCGCGGTTTCGCGAATCGACTGTACCTGGGGCAGGCCTCGACAAGCCATCTACACTATCAACTGCGACCGAATCTGCCCATCCTCCTTTTAGAGGGGTCGGTCGAGATACCCCGACAAGACTCACGCGAGGCGGACTTAACCGACCTCGCGTGACTTTCAACCCGCTAGCTGCAACCTAGCTACCGACCGCTAGCGGATATAAGGTCCCGACGCTTTGAACGCGCCAGGACCCGATTTTTCGAACCAAGATTTCGAATCCTAGAAACTGATGGAGTTCGAAAGCACGAACTGGCGAGCCGCCGGAATCGCAACGCGATTCGGAGTTCCGTCAGGCTGACGTTGTACAACGATAGGATCGGAATCGGCGAAAAGGTTGCGGATGTTCAACTGCACGTTCCATTTCGCTCGGTCCCCGAAGATCTTCCGGTTATAACCGAACCAAATATCGGTGCTGCCTTTCGCTTCGTTATAAAACGGATTCTCGACATCTACCACGTTCATTTCCAGGTCGAGCTCGCCGGGCAAATAGGTCATGGTGGTTCTGCCGTATCCAATCGCAGTTGGGTCGCGCCAACGGTGAGCGGCACCCATCTTAACTCCCTTCAGGAAGCCGTCGCGGAAGGTGTAGTTGCCCAGGACGCGGAAGCTGTGCTCCGCCAATTCCGGACTGGTCGAGCCTTCCAGGGCCTTCGCCTTGAAAAGGGCCTGGCCTTGGGCGCCACTAGCCAAGGGCGTGCGGATGGAAGTCCCTCCCGCAAACGGATCCCTCAAGCTGAGCGTCATGGCGTTCGCGCCGTTGCCGCGGTAACGCGTTCCGTTTTCCACCGCGGACATAGCGAGGACGAACTCCTCCAACATGCGCTCGAAACGGGGAGCGACATTGGTACGGGTAACCGATTGCTGGCTGGCGCTCACCGACAAGCGGAGTTGCTTCGTGGGATTCCACGTCAAGGTGAGTTCGGTACCTTCCGCGGCGAGGTCCGCCGTGTCGGCGAGTAGTCCGTTCACAACTACGTTTCTCGTAAACGAGGGGCTGATGCCAGCGTCGGCATCTCCGGCGCTCAGCTTCCAGTCTTCCGTTTCCTTCACGAAGTCGGACCAGAAGTTATCATACGCATTCCAAATGTCGTGGTACTGCTGCAAGGTAAGGTATTCGCCCGCTGCAAGGTTGTTGGAATCCACGATACCATCGCCCGCGATCCCTTGCGGTTCTCCGTTCGCAGGGTTGATCCCGTCGTCGAAGGTCGGGTCGTCGAACTGGCCGTCCAAGTCGCGGTCGTACTCCATCAGCTCATCCCAGTAGCGACCGTAGAAGCGGCCCTGCTGGTTCACGAAGCTTCCGGCGTTCGCGTTCACGTCGTTGAACGAACCGTTGATCATGGCAGCCTCGTACCGGTTGATGCGGGCCACCAGCTTGTTGCCGGCGAGGTTGATGGTCACGCCGTAGTCCTTGGTTTCGCCGCTCGCGCCCGGGACGGAATTGCCCCAGAAATCGAACTTGCCCACGTTCGGGCTGAAGTTGGAGGACTCGCCGTAGTGGGCCGTGAGCCCGAGCCATTCCGGCAACCATTTCTTGGGCGCCTTCAAGACGAGTCCGTATCCAAAGGTGCTGGTCTTGGGGGCCGCTTCGACCTCCCCGTCTTCCAGCCTAAACATGTCAGGCGAAAGGATGGCCACGTTGTCCAACTCCGCAGGGCCTGGCACGTCCCCTTCGTCGGTTCCGTAGCGCGGCGGCTCGTTGTTGCGAATTTGCGTCACCTGGTCCTCGCGATAGCCGAGGTTAGCGACGAGGTGCCCACCGAGGTAGTAGCTCTGCAAGTTTGCGGCCTGGGAAGAAACTTCGGTTCGGGTCAGTACCCCGCCCAGATCCAGGAACTGAGGCGTATAGTAACCTTGCTTGGTTTGCTGGAGCGCTCCGCTCACCTCGCCCGTCTCCGGATTCCCTCTACTGATATAAGTCAGCGGAATTTCATAGTCGCTCGGATAATCGAGAATCGTTTCCGCAGGCGCGCCTGTAGTATAGAAATCCGTGGCCCTGAAATTCGGATCCTCGAATGCGTTCAGGTAAGGATCCGATATATAGAAGATCGCCGAAGCGTTGCGCTGGAAAATCGTCGCATCCGTCGCCAAGTGGAAATTCGCGTTGTTTCCGAATGTCATTGGCTTCTGGTTGAAACGCTGCGTATCCACCGTGGACTCGTCGAGCAGCACCGAGAGATTGTGACGGCCTAGCTTGGAGAGGAAGCTGTCTTCGCCAAAGGTGTCGGCGAAGTCATACTTCGCGAAAGCCGTAGCGCGCATCGCTTCGCGCTGGTCCGCGTTGCGCGTGTTGGAGGAGGCTTCCGCGAAAAAGTAGAGGCGTCCGAAATTCGGGTTGGGCACGCCCAAGCTCGTATTGTCGTTCGGATCCTGGGCCGGCCCTGCCGGATTCGTATAGTTCACATCGATATCGATGCTCGGCGACCCGTTGACCACGAAACTGTGGCGGGACGAATTCTCCCTGTTATAAGCGATCTCTATACCGAACCTCCCGTCCTTGGTCGTCGCATCGATAAAGGCCATTTTTCGGTCGAACTCAGTGCTATAGTTGTCGATCGAGCCGGAATAGAGATGCTTCCGAAAATCGAATATCTCGTAGTCCAGAAGCCCTTGGGCCCGGTAGCCTTCGTACTCCGGGAAAAGCCCCGTGTCGATGTTGCCCATGTGCAGGTTGCGCACGAGCACGTTTTCGTTGCGACTGTAGTTGTGGTTCGTGGGATTGTAATAGGGATTGTTGAGCTCCGCCACCGTATTGAGCCACCCCGTATCGACTCCGTAATCCGCCAAGCCGTCCGTGCGGCCGGTCGAGCCGTCGAAGACCGCCATCCAGCCTGTACGATGCAGGTGCTGGTTCTGGTAGTAGGAGAGCGGGATATCCTCGCCGTTCGCATCCAGCCCCAACCAGGTGCTCGATTGCCCGGCGCGCCAGTTGTTGAAGGGATCGTTGATACGGCGCCCTGCCGCATTCGTCACCTCGCCATCCACCGTGCTGCCCCACTGCGTCCCATAGGGATCGTCGACAAAGGTGGTCAAGGTCTCGAGCGGCCCCAATCGGTCAACCGGTACCGCATTGGTATGCCCGATCTCGTAGTTGGCGCTGATATTGATAT
Source organism: Pelagicoccus sp. SDUM812005 (assembly GCF_031127875.1). Taxonomy (GTDB): domain Bacteria; phylum Verrucomicrobiota; class Verrucomicrobiia; order Opitutales; family Opitutaceae; genus Pelagicoccus. Next base: position 26,486 of record NZ_JARXIA010000029.1, read on the forward strand.
TATGCTCCGCCAGCGGCTTGAACTTTACGGCGAAATAGCGACGGGCCTCGTCCTTGTAGGCAGGCTTCTGCATGAATTCGTCCTCTGCCTCCAAGGCGGCGAAACGAACCGCGAGCTTATCCTCGATGAGGACCTTGTTCATGTTGACCGAAAACTGCTGCGAGTAGTTGCTCTCGAAATTTTCCGTTGAAACGCGATGGCTGAGCTTCATGGAGTCGTCGGACAATACCGCCGACTGCAAGGAGGTGTTCACGATCCCGCCGGGCGAGCCCAAGCCGAAGAGGAAGGAGTTAGCCCCGCGGTTGATGTCCACGCGACTCGATACGTAGCTGTTGAACGGAATGGCCGACTCGAAATAGTTCGTCGTCCTCGTCGGGGCCGCCAGGCCACGCACGCGCAGGGCCGCGTCCGGGTTCTGTCGCGTTTCGGACTGGTTCAAGTCGCCGTTTTCACCGGCCACTTGCAGGTAGTCGCTCATGGAACCTGCCGCCTCGGTGCCCGTGGTGTAAGCGAGAATCTCGTCGATGCTGGTCGCGCCGACGTCTTCGATGAATTGCTCGGTCACTACCTGCACGGAAGTGGCCACGTCCTTGAGTTCGGTCCGGAGGCGACCGCCGGCCATGGTCTGGGAGGAGTAGTAGCCTTGATCTTCAGCGCCCTCTACCGTGAACGGCGATAGCTCGAAGATCTCCTCCTCGTCTTCCTGTGCCAGCATGACGGCAGGCACAAGGGGGACGCTGGCAAAAAGCGCCAGTTTCCGCAAGGGGATCAGATATGAATGGGGATTCTTCATAGGGGGGGTATATGGAGTTGAGGTTTGCTTTGATTCAGAGACAAGCCAAGGCAGGCCAATCCGGGACGGCAGGGACAGGGGTCCGATGGCCGAGAAAGGAGGGGTACGAAAGAGGGGGTTCCCCACGTTACGCCTAGATCCTGATATTGCCTACCCCCCGTTTAAGGGGTACTTTCAATCTTTTACAAAGCCGCCAATCCATTACGCCTTGAACAACCTCCTTTCCCGCCTGCCCCTTTTCGACACTATGAACCCCTCCCAAGGGAACATCGCTAAATGCCTCCTGCTGCTCGCCGCCGCGCTCGCTAGCGTTTCCCTAGCAGCTGGTACCGAAGACCTTAGCGAACTGAACATCACCCAGCTCGAAACCAAGCTCGCCTCCATCGACGCTGAGCTTAAGCAGATTTCCCAATACAGCCTACGCAGCGGCATCGGAGCCATAGGCCACCGCTCCGACGGGCACCGGACCAGCGATGCGAGAGAGTGGATCGAAATCGACCTCGGCGCGGAAACGCCTATCGACGAAATCGTTCTCGTACCCACAATCTGGCGACACACCAACGAGGGATTCCGCGCCGACGCCTTCCCTGCTGAATTCAAAATCTACGCCGGTAACGAAGGCGATAGCGACGGCACGTTGATCGCCGACTCGAAAAAGCTCAGCATATCCCACCCCGGAATCGCCCCCTTGCACGTCGAAACGCCGGGCGCCTCAGGATCTTGGATACGGATCGAAGCAACCGAGCTTTCCCAACGGGCCTTCGACGGGCTCTACGTCTTCCAGCTCGCGGAAATCCTCGTCTTCAACGGACAGGAGAACGTGGCCCTCAAACGTCCCCTGAAAACCAGCTCGAAGGTTTACGACCTGGCCCGGGCCTGGGATTCCTCCTTCGTGGTCGACGGCTTCCTGCCCTACCTGATGGACGCTGCCATCGGAGAAAAGAGCCTCGCCTACGTCAGCGCCCTCGGTACCTCGCCCACCCTCGTGATCGACCTGGGAGCTCCGTATCCAATTAATCGCATACACCTGCACGCGGTCGACCAGAGCGACACCGTTCCCCAAGCCTACGCCGGCGACCTGGGGATTCCCAACCAGCTGACAGTCGAGGGCGCCCTAAATCCCGACTTTTCCGACGCCCGCCTCCTGCTCGAATACAAGCAAAGAGGAATCAACGACACCGGCCCCATCATCATGCGAAACGTTCCGGTGCAGCTCTGCCGCTACATCAGGCTGGTGCCGGAAAACAAAGCGTCCGCCTTCGAGCCGGGGTCCGACAAGTTTCGCGTCGGCTTCGCTGAAATCGAACTTTTCTCGGAGGGGGTAAACGTCGCCCTAAACAAGGAGGCGAGCTCCATCCCCCCTTCCACCCCCTCCAATTCGATTCGTTCCCTTGCCGCCCTGACCGACGGAAACAACCTCTACGGCAAGGTCCTGCCCATCCGGGACTGGCTCGTGGAGCTCTCGCGACGCCACGCCCTCGAGACCGAACGCCCCCTCGTCGTCGCAGAACTCAACCAACGCTACGGCAAGCAAAAGAAGATCCTGGAGCGTACCAGCTGGCTCGCCATCGCCCTCGCCGTAGGGATCGCCTTCACCATCCTCTTCGACCGCAACCTCCGCATGCGCCAGGCCAGCCGTATGCGCCAGCGCTTCGCAGCCGACCTTCACGACGAGCTCGGCGCCAATCTGCACGCCATCGGCCTCCTCTGCGATCTCGCCATCGAATCCGTCGACTCCCGCGAAGAACTCATCGAGCTGCTCGAACGCACCCGCGTCTTCACCGAGCGCAGCGGCATGGCGGCCCGCTACTGTACCAACATGCTGGAAGCCCGCGGCATTTGCGAAGACCTCCTAGACGAAATGGACCGCACCAGCCGCCGCCTCCTCGCCGACCTCGACCACAGCTTCGAAATCGAGGGGGAAGAGACCTTGGAGACGCTGTCGCCCCGCAAGCGCATCGACCTCTTTCTCTTCTACAAGGAATCGCTCACCAACATCATTCGTCACTCGGGAGCAAAAAGAGTCCACACTCACCTCAAGGCGAGCAAACGCTCGGTCCAACTGTCGATCACGGACGACGGTATCGGCATTCCTGATACGATTCCCAATCGCGTCCCGCCCTCCCTCAAACGCAGAGCCCGCCTTTTGCACGCTCAGGTTTCCACCGACTGCCCCGCCAGCGGCGGAACAAAAATCACGCTAAAAGTTAAACGAAGAAGATTCCGCATATTTAAATGAAAGACCCCATCCGCATCATGCTCGTCGAAGATCATCCCGCTTACCGCGAGGTCATCGAGCGAGCCATAAAACGAGCCACCAACCTGAACCTCGTCAGCCAATTCGGTACCGCCGAGATCGCCCTGCGCAACGCCCAGGAGCTACGCCCGGAAAGCGTGCCCGACGTCATCCTGCTCGACCTGCACCTGCCGGGCATGTCTGGCCTCGAATCCATCCCTTGGTTCAAGAAATACATTCCCAAGTCCGAAATCCTGGTCCTGACCCAGTCCGATAACGAATCGGACATCCATGCCGCCATCTCCTCAGGCGCCTCCGGCTACCTGCTGAAGTCCGCCACCGTGACCCAAATCAAGGAGGCCATCCAAACCGTAGCCGACGGCGGAGCCTCCCTAGATCCGAACGTCGCCCGCTTCATTCTCGACAAGCTGAAAACGCTTCCGACCATCGAGAAGCCCGAACGCTCCCTCTCGGAACGGGAACTCGAAATCCTCACCTTGCTCGGGGACGGACTCGTGAAGAAGGAAATCGCCGACAAGCTCAACATCAGCATCACCACCGTCGCCTACCACGTGAAGCACATCTACGAAAAGCTCAACGTCATGAACGCCCCGGCCGCGATCGCCAAAGCCTTCAAAACAGGAATCCTCTCCGCCGACGAGTAACGGGGTCCAGCCCCAACCGCGCTTCAACCACGGCCTCCGGGACCAATCCTTCAGCGAAACTGCGACGGACTGTAGCCGACCCACCGCTTGAAGAGGGACGAAAACGTATAGACGCTGTCATAGCTGACCGCCCGCGCCACCGATTCGATCTTCTCGTCGGTGGTGCTCAGCAATTGCTTGGCCCGCTGCATGCGCAGGAAGGTCAAATGCTGCATCGGACTGCGCCCGTAGTGCTGGCGACAGAGGCGACGCAAATGCTCTTCGCTCATATGGGCGATACCCGCCAACTCGGAGAGAGTCCACTTGCGCGACAAGCTCTGGTCCACCTTCTGCCAAGTTCGCCACAGCCGGTCGTCGTAGTCCTGAGGCTGGGCAAAGCGCATCACGTAATGCTGCACCAGCTCGATCCACTGATCGAGAGCCGCCGGATTGTTCATGCCACGACATTCTGAATACAGTCCCTGGATCGCCGCGAACAAGGGGGAGCAATCGTACTTTCCCAACACTGGGGAATGATGCGTCACGATTGGCTTCGTCTCCGGCGACTCCAAATAGCGCACCCAACAAAACTCCCAACTGACGCCCTCGATACACTTGAAGGTGTTGAGCACGAAGGGCGGCAGCAAGCAGGCTTCCCCAGCGCGAAGACGCTTCCACTGCCCGTCCACCAAAACCGTTCCCTCTCCCTCCAAACAGGCCATCATGAAGGACCCCGATTGAAACTTGCGCTTGATCTCGAAGGGATACGTCGCCCGCAGCACCCCCACATGGGCGATATGCCGCTGCTTCAGCAGAGAACAAACCGGAGTTCCAGCCAACCACTCCCGCGGATCCGAGTCGTCGCAACGTACCACGCTGTAACGCGACGTCCCCAGATTCTGGATATCCTCCACCCCTCTCTCAATTTCGCTAGCCACGTCCACGCCCCTTTCGCCACATAAACATGACGAAAAGAAAATGTGCATTTTCCAGAATGCACAAGTCGATTCAAGCAACGCGGAAAGAAGCGGAAGCATCCGCTCCCCCAGCTGCCAGGGCTTCCATGCCCTGCCCCCTTCCTTCTCGCTCCCCCAGTTGGTAGCGATGTGGAAATCCAATAAATCCTTGTTGAGCAAATGAAATTGCTCCGACACCGCTTGCAGCCTGTGATCGCCCCTATGCCAAATCAATGGACCGGAATCGGAAACCCCTACACCAGAACCGAGGTACTGGAGCGCTTGCACGACACGCTCAGCAAAGGCGAACCCATTATCGCCGCCGGAGCTGGCACCGGGATCAGCGCCAAATTCATCGAAAAGGGAGGCGCCGACCTTCTCATCATCTACAACTCCGGACGCTTCCGCATGGCGGGCCATGGCTCCACCGCCGGCCTCATGTCCTACGGCGACGCCAATGCGATCGCCATGGAGATCGGCGAGTTCGAAGTTTTGCCAGTTGTGGAAGAGATCCCCGTCATCTGCGGAGTCCATGCCACCGACCCGCGCCGGCGCATGTGGCATTGGCTGCTGAAGGTTAAGGACATGGGTTTCAGCGGTATCAACAATTTCCCTACGCACACCATCATCGACGGCCAATACCGCCAAACCCTCGAAGAGACAGGCATGAGCGTGCAAAAGGAAATCGATTGCGTCGCCCTCGCCCGCAGGATGGACATGTTCTCCATCGTCTACGTCGCCAAGCCGGAAGAAGCGAAAGCCATGGCCGAAGCGGGAGCGGATGTCATCATCGCCCACGTGGGCTGCACGGTCGGCGGCTCCATCGGCGTCGTCGACGCTGCCGTCTCCCTCGAAGACGCCGCCGCTCAAACTCAGGCTATCATCGATGCCGGCAAGTCCGTGCGGGACGACATCATATACCTCAGCCACGGCGGCCCCATCTTGAGTCCCGCCGACGCTGCCTACATCAACGAACGCACCGATGCGGTCGGCTTCGTAGGGGCCTCCAGCCTTGAGCGCATGGCGGTCGAATCCTCGCTCGTCAATCTCACCAAGGAGTTCAAGTCTATCCCCGTTAAGAAAACAGGTGGCCGCTAAGCAGCGCCGCGATCCCCCGCCCCCCAAAAAACATGCCCACCATCGCAATTCTCGGAACGCTCGATTCGAAAGGCGAAGAACACGCATTCCTCGCCGATCGCGTTCACGAACGGGGACACACTCCCCTCCTCATCGACGTCGGCACCGGAAGCGAACCGCCCTTCAAGCCGGACTACTCGCGCTTCGACGTCGCCGCCGCTGCCGGACTCGACCTCGCTCCGCTCCTGCAACGCCACGATCGCGGCGAATGCGTTATCGCCATGTCCCAAGCCGCCCCGCTCTTTATCGCCCAGCTCGCGGAAGCGGGAACGATCGACGGCGTCATTTCCCTCGGCGGCGGAGGCGGCACCGCCATCGCCACCGCAGCCATGCGAGCCCTTCCCATCGGCTTCCCCAAGCTCATGGTCTCCACCCTCGCCAGCGGCAACACCGCCCACTACATGGGCTGCAAGGACATCGTGATGATGCCCAGCATCGTCGACGTCTGCGGATTGAACCGCCTTTCCAGAAACCTCTTCACCCGAGCCGCCGGCGCCATCTGCGGCATGGTCGAAGCCAAGGTCGACGCCGACGCTGGCAAGCCCTTGATCGTCGCCAGCATGTTCGGCAACACCACCACCTGCATCAACGAAGCGAAAGCCGTCCTCGAAAACGCCGGCTACGAAGTCCTCGTCTTCCACGCGACCGGCTCCGGCGGCCGCGCCATGGAGAGCCTCATCGAAAGCGGCCTCGTCACCGGCGTGCTCGACCTAACCACCACCGAATGGGCCGACGAAATCGTGGGGGCAACCCTATCCGCAGGGCCAAGCCGCATGGACGCCATGAGCAAAGCCCGCATCCCTGCCGTCATCGCACCGGGCTGCGTGGACATGGCCAACTTCGGGGCCCGCGAAACCGTGCCCGACACCTTCGCGGAACGTACCTTCTACCAGCACAATCCGCAGGTCACCCTCATGCGTACCAACGCTCAAGAGTGCGCCGCAATCGGAGAAACCATCGCTCGCAAAGCCAACGCCAATCCCGCCCCGGTCGCCATACTCAACCCGTTACAGGCCGTCAGCGAAATCAACGGCCAGGGACAGCCCTTCTACGATCCCGAGGCGGACCAAGCCTTGTTCGAAGCCATCCACGCCCACGCCAAGGTCGAAGTCATCGACTTGGACGAAACCATCAACAGCCAACGCTTCGCCCGAGCCTGCGCGGAAAAACTGCTCGAGCTCATCGAGCGCCATCGCTGAAAATCCCAACGAATTACAAACCCAATATCCAAATCCTAAATACAATGGTCAGACACTACGGCGTATTCAAATTCCACGACAACGTTAGCCCCAGCGAAATAGACGAATGCTTCGCCGCCATGAAGGACATGGTCGGCAAGATTCCCGGACTGCAAGACATGGAGCACGGCCCCTACCAGAGCGACGAAGGCCTAAACGAAGGTTTCACCCATGGCTTCCTCATGACCTTCGATTCCGTCGAGTCCCGCGACGCCTACCTGCCCCACCCCATCCACGAAGCGGTCAAGGACATCGTAGTACCGCGTCTCAAGGAAGTCATCGTCTTCGATTTCGTCGTCTAGTACCCTTCAACTCCTCTTTAACATCGTCGTCATGCTAGTTCCACTACGCTTCGCCTTCCTCGCCCTTCTCTCGCCCCTCGCACTTTTCGCAGGCGAGCCAGTCAGCCTCTTCGACGGCGAAACGCTCGCGGGCTGGCAAGCGACCAACGAAGCCGACGCCCATTACTGGTCCGTGGTCGACGGCGTCATCACCGGAGGCGACGGCCAGCAGCGCATCCCCCGCAACACCTTCCTGAGAACCGAGCGCCCATACGAAGATTTCGAGTTCCGCTGCCTATTCCGCCTCACCGGCGACCCTGCGACCGGCCTCATCAATAGCGGAATCCAATACCGATCCTCTCTGCATGGAGCCCACATGGTCGGCTACCAAGCGGATATCGGCAACAAATACTGGGGCGATATCTACGACGAAAAACGCAGAAAGAAAGCCCTCGTCAAAGGCGACCTGTCAGTCCTTCCCAAGCTGCTCGACCCCTTCGGCTGGAACAGCTACATCATCCGCTGCCAAGGAAACCGACACCAAACCTACATCAACGGCATCAAAGTCGCGGATTACCTCGAAGAAGATCCCAGCATCCCATCGAAAGGATACATCGGTATCCAGCTCCACAAAGGCGGAAACGCCAAGATCGAGATCAGCGACGTCACCTTGGACGAACTTTAACAAGCGCGAACAATTCCGCTAGCCCCGGTCGCCACGATCGCCAAACTCCCCGAACTCCCAATTTCACACCGGCAATGAAACACTACGCAGCACTTGCAGTCGCGCTCCCCTTGATGGCAGGCGGGATCCTTCACGCTAAAAAAACCCATTCCTACCGGGCAGACGTTTGGACGCCTGAAAACGAACAAGCGGGTTTCATCGTCCCCGAAGGCTTCGTGGTGGAACTGGTAGCCAGCGAGCGCGACGGAATCGTCAACCCCATCGACCTCGCCTTCGACGACGCGGGACGCCTCTGGACGCAAACCGCCAGCATGTATCCGCTCGATCCCTTCTCAGAACAGTCCTTCGGCGAAATCCGCAAGCTGATGGAAGATCCGGACATCATGGAAAAGAACCCGGAGTTCAAACGGATCCGCGATCTCTACGAAGGCAAAACGAAAGGAGACGACAAGATACTGGTCATAGACGATCCCTGGTCACCTACGCCCTCTCAGCCGCGCGTCTGGGCCGACGGGCTCGCCATCCCCCAGAGCATACTGCCCTACCGCGACGGAGCCTACGTCGCCCACGGCTCCGAACTGATCTACCTCGAGGACAGCGACGGCGACGGAACCGCCGATAAGCGCTCAACCTTGCTCACCGGATTCGGCTTCGTGGATACCCACACCATGTCCCACCTCCTAGTGCGCGCCCCCGGAAATTGGATACACTTCAGCCATGGCGCCCTTAACAAAGGGCTCGTCAAATCCATGGTAAGCGGGGCCACCGCTCCTATCGAATACAGCAAGATCGTTCGCATGTCCATGGACGGAGCCCGCTTCAACGTCGTCTCCGCCGGCCTCAACAACATTTGGGGATTCCAACTGCGAGCCAACGGCCAATGGTACGGCACCGAAGCCAACGACATGAGCTGGTCCGTCGTCCCCATGGAACCGGGCACCGGCCTCAAGGGAATCGGCGACGACCGAATCCGCCCCTACCAGCCCTGGATCCCGCAGCTGCACGACTTTCGCGTCGGAGGCACCGGCATCTCGGGACTGGAATTTTCCGAAGATGGAAACAGCGGATTTCCGGCGGAATGGAAGGACGTCGCCTTCCTCGCCAATCCGATTACCAATACCATCAACAGCGTCCGCATCGTACGCAATCCCGATGGTAGCGTATCCGCTGAACACCTACCGGACTTTCTCGAGTCCCAAGACGACTGGTTCCGTCCCGTCAACTTGGAGTTTGGCCCGGATGGCTGCCTCTACGTAGCGGATTGGTACAACAAGATCGTATCCCACAACGAAGTCTCCCGCAGCCACCCGGATCGCGACAAGTCCCACGGCCGCATTTGGCGCATACGCCACGAAAGCCAAACGCCCCGTCCCATCCCCAACCTCTACGAAGCGCCCACCGCCCAACTCGCGACCCACCTCAAGGCTCCCACCCTCTGGGAAAAACGTGCCGCATGGCATCAGATCGCAGACCGAAAAGCCCTCGAACTCGCGCCGCAACTGGTTGCCCTCGCCGCAGACGACAAACAAGATCCCATCACCCGCATCCACGCCCTCTGGTCGCTCGAAAGTCTCCAATATTTCGATACGAAGCTCATGGACGCCCTGGTCGGCACCGAAGACGGAGACCTGCGCCGCGAAGCCATCCGCTCCCTCGCCAGCTTCGACCTAACAGCCTCCCAGCTCGCTCGCTACCTCACCGGCGCCGTCCAGGACCCCAACGCCATGGTGCGCTCCCAAGCCCTGCGAACCGTAATCGACGCCGGCAAAGCCAACCAAGAAATCATAGACATCGTCGTCAGCCTCTGCCGTCCGCTGCTGCCGGGCGACGAAATGGGCGGCCCCTACGAACGCAAATTCGAACGCTACCTCGCCCGCATGGCGCTCGAGCAATACGAAGCGGAACTCGTAAGCTACCTCGACTCGCCGCTCGCCGCAAAGCAGCCCGCCGAAAATCGTTTCTGGGCCATCCAAGCCTTGTCCAAAGAAAACCACCAAAAGTACTTCCTCGCCCTCTACGACTCCATCAGCAAGAAGACGTGGGACGTATCCACCTTCATCGAAGTCGCCAACAGCCTCGACGATCCAAGCATCAAGAAGGCCGTCGCCCCCTACTTTTCCCAGCCGCAGCACGCGAGCAATCTGCTATCCCTAGCGAACGAGGTCCTCGGACAAGTCGATTCCCGATCCCTCAAGCCGCTCCTCGTTCCAGCCGTGACGCAGCTCCTCGAATCCTCCGATCCCGCCCTCTGGGAAACTGGTCTGCAAGCGATTATTGGATACCGGCTACCCGGATTCGAGAAAACGAGCATCAAGCTCCTGCATGAGTCCAATGCCAGCCAAACTCTCAAAACCAAAGCCGTATCCGCTCTGCAATACGCAGGGACCGCAAGCGCTCACTCCGCTCTCCAGAACGCCTTCGCGAACGGAAGCTTAAACTTCAACGCACGACTCGCCGCCTTCGAAACCTTGGTGAAAGCCCAACAGAGCGTGCCGCGCGCCGCCCTCAAGGCCTTCCTCGACTCGCTCGGCAACAGTCAACGCGACGAGTTCATCCGCGCCCTATCCATGTCCAAGCCCGGTTCCCAAGTCGTCCTGGACCTACTGGGTAAGAACCTCCTCTCCGCAGAGCAGATCGCCACCCCAGAGCTGAGCCGCATCGCTAGGAACACCGAAAAACAAGACCGCTTCGCCTCCCTTATCGCTCAACGCGAAACGAAAAAGGCGGAAGCCTTCCAAAAAACCTACCATGCCTTCCTAGAGATAGCCGAATCGGGCGCCGGTAACGCCAGCCTGGGCGAGCCGCTCTTCAAAGGCCTCTGCCTTTCCTGCCACAGCGTCGGCTCCGAAGGAGTCGGCTGGGCACCGTCCCTAGACGGTTCCGCCTACCGCGACAACGAGGCCTTGCTCACCGCCATCCTCGACCCCAATGCCGCCGCGGAGGGTGCCTATCGACTCCGCCGCATTCGCAAGACCGACGGCAGCATGATCGAGGGCTTCCTCGAAAAACAGACCGCTCGCGGCGTCACCCTTCGCTTCATGGGCGGCGCTTCCTTGTTCATTCCCGCAGCCGAGATCGAAGGAACGCCGCAAGTCCTCCCCCAATCCGCCATGCTCGAAGGCTTGATCGACAATCTCCCCCACGAACAAGTGGCCAACCTGCTCGCCTATATCCGAACCCTCAAATAACGGTCCAGCTGTCATGGCCAAAACGATACAAAGCCACAAACGCGCGAAGGCCCTCCTCGCTGGAATAGCCCTGTATTCGCTTTCAGGATGCGCTCCTAGCCTCATCCAAGACGGACTCGTTTTGGACCTCGACGCCGACAAAGGCCTCACGCTCGAGGATGGCGACAAGGTTGCCATCTGGACCAACCAAGCTCCGAATCCTCGGGCCATCGACTTCAAAAACACCGAAGAAGGTCGGACCCTAACAATCATCACCCAAGAAGAGCCGGGCACCGGTCGTCCAACCCTCGTGAAAAGTTCGAGCGAGATCAAGGGACACAACAGCCTCGTCTTCCGGGAGGACGAATTGATCAACGACAACGACGAAGCCTTCCACGGCATGATGACCGGCAGCGGCTACACGTGGTTCGCCGTCATAAAACCCTACGAACAGGCCGGTCCCGGCAAGCTGAACTCCAAGTATCCCAACGCCTTCTTCGGAAACCTTCGCAACACCGCTAAACCTCAGCTGGAAGGCGGACAATACGCCGGCTTTTGGGGCTCCTTCTACCCCGACGGACGCGTCTACATGGGCTCCCGCAATGGACTCAGCGAAAAGGTCCGCGACGCAATCAATACGCCCGAAGTCGCCGCTCCGCCGCCCGCCGTGGGCCAGTGGCACATCATCATGGGTCGACAAGGCTCCGGCCAAGGCACAGTCAAATTAGATCTTTTCGTCAACGACCCTGTGACTCCCGCCAACTCGAGCGACTTTCCCGTCGGCAACGTAGAGCCAAGCCGCATGGCGATCGGCACCGAACGCAATGCCATCAACCACCAGGGCAAGGAATCCTTCGACGGAGAGCTCGCCCGTCTCCTGATGTACGAACGAGACCTCAGCCAAGACGAAATGCAGCAAGTCTACGACGTCCTAAAACGACGCTATTTCAAATAGCCCTAAAGCGTTTCTACGCTTGCCCGCGGCAGCCAGCACTCCTCACCCGCACCGAAGGACACCCGCAACCAATCGCCTCGGACCTCCTTCACCCGCAGCTCCAAGCCGCTGTGCAAGGGACCGTTGAAGGCCGATTGGTACGCATAACTCGGTCCTTTGCGGCCGTAGGCTTCCGCCGCGATCAGCACGGCTTCATCCTCTCCCCCATAGCGATGCCTGAGCTCCCCTAGGGCGAGTCCGCCGGACAAAGCCAGCCCCAAGGCTGCCATCATGAAGACGCCGCGAACCCGGTAGCGCTGCCAGCAGAGCAGCAATGCCCAGCTCGCCAACCAAAGCACGGAAAGGAACGCGAGGATCCAGCGCGTCGGCCAACGCGTATCCGTTTCCGCCGACAATTCGTCCAAGCGCAAGGCCCGCGCCGACGCCAGAGCTTGCTCGATCCGTTCATCCCAGGGCTGAAAAGCGCGCGCTTTCCGGTAGGCGACGATCGAACGGCCAATCTCCCCGGCTTCGAACCAAGCGTTGCCTGAATTGTACCACGAGGCCCCCGGGCGAATCCCCTCCCGAGCGCAGGACTCGAACGCCAGCGCCGCCTCCACGAAAGCGGCCTCGATCTCGCTGGACGCCGCTCCGGAACCGGCTTTCTGCAATGCCGCCTCAAACACGGCTTCCGCCTCGGACCAATCCGCCGCGTCCAACTGCGGCCCCATCCCCAAGCCGACCAGCAACAGCCCCACGCCGGCGACCCTGACCAAGGAACGATAAATCCGCTCTCCCACCGCTCGACTGCGTTCGCCGCTCGCTTCCGCGACAGCGCCCGACTTGCTTTGCTTCGAATACATCAAGTCCTCCGGCGTCCTCAGCAAGGTCACCGCTTCCTCCACGAGCTCCCGCTCGCAACCAGCTTTCCGCAAAAGCTCGCCCATCTCGCTAGCCGTCAAGGCAGGCCCCGAACGCTCGAAGCATTCAGCAATCAAGCGCCGCAAGGCGGTCGGACCTTCCTGCGATACCCGAGCCCGAAAAGCCAAGACCGCAGCCCTCCTTTTTCCATACAGGGCATCCACTAGGCGACGCCGTCTTTCGCGTACCCAAGGCCTCAATACAAAAAAGAGCAAGGGCCCCAGCAAAAGGAAAAACCAAAACCCGTCCGCTAGGACGGAAACCACTACATGCGTCAGATCACTCATCGTATTCCCTTTTTCGTTATGCCAAATTCCTGCAGCGGACTTCTCCACCGGACGCATCGCTCCGGGCAAGCCCGTCAGCGGGAAGTGCGTCTCCCCGTCCTTGGCCTGCACTTCCATGGGTATCGAAGCGGTCTCTATCGTCCGATACTCCCCATTCTCAATGTCGAAAACCTGGAAGGTCAAACTGGGGAAGTAGGCGAGGCTCCCAACCAAAGGCCGTCCCCGAACCGTGAAAAGCCGTCCATCCGCCTGCCAGCGCTCCCCCATCTCTTCCGCCACCCAGAAGCGATGGCGTAAGTTGCGCTGCAAGGTAAGCGGCGACATTTCCAGCATCTCCGAACAAACCTCCGATCGAACGAAGACTTCGATATCGAACAACTGGCCGAGCTCCAACTCCGTAGGCGATACCGAAACCTCGATCGATTCTGGCGAAAACAAACCGCTGAACGACTCCTTGCGTCCGCTCTCCGGAAGCGGAAGCACCTCCAGCGACAGGGCTCCAGAAGTAGCGCGCAGCTTTTGGTAAGCCTTGCTGCGATCAACCGGCTCGAAGAGGCTGTTATTGAAATAGGACGCGTATTGGTGGGCGCCATAACCGCCCTCCTCCAAGAGCGAACAGGCAAGCTCCATCTCCGGAATTTCATAGCGACCTGCCGCTTCGAAGCGTACCCAAATCGAAAACCGAACCTCTCCAAGGCTACCTTCCGACTCCCCTTGATTCTGTATTCGATGGGCAATCACACGTCTGCCTCCCACCGGCAAGCCAAACTGAGCCTCTGGCGGCACTTGGCTTCGCGGCACGAAGACCTTTACGCTGGGATCGCTAAAAAAGCTGGGGACCAAGCGAAACGCTCGCAAGCGGGACACCGGCAAATCGCTTTTCCAAACGAAATCGATCCGCAGCGGTTCTCCCGCATAAACCTGCCGACGCTGCACATCGACCGCTAGTTCCATCCGATCGCTAGTCACAGTTTCACTCGCTTGAAACTGTTTCGGACGGGTTTTCCACACCGACTCGCCCACCTGAAAACGAAGCGAAGGGAAGGTACGGATTCCCACTCGACGCGGTACGAATTCGATCACCGCAAGGTGGGAGCCCCGCTCGTCGTCCTTCAACTCGATGACCTGACTACTGTAAAAGCGAACTTCCTCGCTCGCGTCCGGCAGCTCCAAAACGGGCTCCTCCTCGCTCTCCAGGAAGACAAACGCTGTCCCCAGTTCGTCGACAAACCAACTCGCTTCCTTGAACTGGACCTCCAAGTCCTCGCCGGCCAAAAGGCTCATGCAAGCGATTGCCCAAACCAGTGTGATACTTTTTCGGATACAAAACATACGCATCACCAATCTTTCTCGACCTCCCCGGCATTCGCCTTCGCTCGCTGCTCCTGCCGGAACTGCTGGCTGCCCATTTCTTCGGAAAGGATTTCTTCCGGCGAATAGTTCGGCAACGGCAAGGCTTGCATATGGGCATCCGCCCGAAACTCGCCTTCCATTCCCATGGAAGAAGGCATGCCTTCGCCTTCTTCGCCCATCTCGAAATCCTCGTAGTCCTCCCAATCCCCGTCTTCGCCCTCTTCCGATTCGGACGAAGCAAAAAGATCCAGAATCTCCTGCAAGCGCTGCTCCACCGTGACTTGACGCTCCCTTGCCTCCGGCCAGTTCTTCCACTCTGCAAACAGCGCCTCCGCCGTTTCCTGTCCATCGATGGCTTGTTGCATCAACACGAGCGGTCGCGACAAGAGTGTTTCCGCTGCGGTCGCGGTTGGGTCGGAGTTCGCTCGCTCGAGCAACAGCGCATTGAGCTCGCGCATCAGTTTTTGGATACGCTCTCCCTCCTCCCGCGAGGCCCCCTGCGCTTCGGAAAGTTCCCTCGACCGCTGCTTCCCATTGGCCGGCTCCATAGCGGCCTCCGCTGACGCTCCCTTGCGGCTCCGGGCTCCCGCCCCCCGCAAAGGGTCTTCCGCCGCATTGGCGGAACGCAACTCCTGCTGGGCAACCAACAGCGCCTCGATCCGCTCCAGCAGCGCTTCGAGAGCATCGTTTTCCTGTCGCTCCTTTTCCGCTTCCTCGGCCACGATTGCCTCCAGCTCTCCGATGACCTCCACCAGCTGCCCGAGTCGCTGCTTCGCGCGCAACAGCTGCGGATTCTCGCGAGCCGCTTGCAAAAAGGACTCGCGAGCCTCCAACGCGTACGCCAACGCATCCCGCGGCGCCGCGTCCCTCAGGCCTTCCGCATACTTCAGCTGGCTCAAGCCAAGATTGAAGGACAGCGCCGCCCGCGCCGGAAGCTTGCTCTCTGCGGGAAGCAAGCCCGCAAAGGCCATCGCCGCGTCCTCGTAGCGTCCTTCCGCGTAGCTCGCCGCGGCCGCCTCGTAGCTGAACTCCTGATCCTCCCCCGACAAATCGTTCCCCGCGCTCCCGAGCCCGAAAAGCAAGGCCAGACCGAGATTGCGGAACGCTCCCCTCCCAAAGGTCGGGTGAGCGAGAACGACTAAAACGAAAGCCAAAGGCATGAGAAAAAAGGCTCCCTCCCGGTAAACGGTATAACCGGCATCTCCATCCAAGGCGGAACTGGCTTTCCCTTGGGCAAAATCTTGGTAGATCTCTCCCAACTGGTACGGATCGGTGCCGACATTGACGTATTCACCTCCTGGACACGCTTTCGCCAAGCCTTGCAGCGCCTCTTGCTCCTGGGTGGTGTAAACCGTTTCTCCCTCGTGGCGAAGCGACGCCGGGCTTCCGTCTTCGCTTTCGACCGGGATCGTCGCCCCAAGCTGAGGATCGCCGATCCCGACCACCAATAGCTCTACGCCGCTCTCGCGCACCCGCTCCACCACCTGGTCCAAGCTAGGAGCATGGTCCTCGCCATCCGTCAAAACCACCACGTCCTGAAAGCCCGCCCGCTCCGCAGCGAGAACTTGATCCGTCACCTTTTCGACGGCCGATAGCAAAAAGCTCCCTCCGAACTCGACGCTGCGCGGCTGCACTTGGGAAAGCATATAGCGAACAAAGTCATAGTCCGCCGTCAAGGGACAGGAGATGGAGGCGCTACCGGCATAGATCACCAAGCCGACCTGCTCGCTCTCGAACCGATCGAGGCAATCCGCGATTCCCTGCTTCGCCGACTCGAGC
Source organism: Pelagicoccus sp. SDUM812005 (assembly GCF_031127875.1). Lineage (GTDB taxonomy): Bacteria > Verrucomicrobiota > Verrucomicrobiia > Opitutales > Opitutaceae > Pelagicoccus. Next base: position 42,897 of record NZ_JARXIA010000029.1, read on the forward strand.
CGCGACGGATAAGCGTCCTGAGCCAACATGCTCCGCGAAACGTCCAAAACGAAAACGACATCCCTTCCTGTATTCGAAATGGAATGACGAACCGGATCGTAGCTGGGACGAGCCAAAGCGATTACGAGAATCGCAAAGCTCGCGATCCACAGGAACTCCCGCTTTTCTCCAACAGGTCGCGACTCCGCTTGCCCCCACTGCTGGCGCGCGAGGCGACGCTTGATCCGCGCCCTGCGGAGCAGCCAAAACAGTGCCGGCACTCCCAGGAGGAGCCCCAACATACCCGGCCATTGAAACGTGAATTCGCTCATGACGTGACCCTCAACCACGTTGTCGACAGGATCAGGCGCAGGATCAAGCAGACCAAAGCCAGCGACAGGGGAAACCAGAACACTTCGCTCACCACAGCGAAACTCTTAGTCTCGATTGTAGTTCGTTCCAGCTCGTCGATCTCCGCGTACACCGATTTCAACGATTCAAAGTCGCTGGCCCGCCGAAACAGCCCGCCCGTCTCCTCGCTGATCCGCGAAAGCACCTGCTCCGCATTGCTCAAGGGCAACTCATGCGGCAGGCGATCTCCCGCAAATCCGCCATCCGGCTCCCCGAGACTGATCGCGTAGATGCGGCAGCCCCATTCCTTGGCCAAACCGGCTGCCTCCAGCGGCAAGTGGTTGCCGGAATTGTTTTCGCCATCCGTCAGCAACACCACCACCCGGCTCTCGATATCGGCCAATTTGCGAGAGGAACTCGCTGCCTTCAACTCGTCCAAATGCTTCAATCGAGCGCAGGCCAAAGCCAGGGCATCGCCATAAGCCGTGCCGTCTTCATTGGGCCGGTCTTGTATTTCCAGATCCCTTACAATCTGAACCAAGGCCTTATGCCCGAAGGTCAAGGGACTGCGCGTATCCGCATAGCGAGCAAAGCTGATCAAGCCAATCAAGTCGTTCGGCCGCCCATTCAGCAGCTCCCCATCGCCCGCGATGAACTGCTCGACCAAAACCTTGGCAACGTCCATGCGCGATCGCTTTCCCTCGCCGGGCACGATCAAAGTCTGGTCCATGCTGCTCGATACGTCTACCAGCATCTCGATGGCGATCCCCTCCGCTTCGTCTACGAACTCCTCCGAAACGCGTTGTGGACGCGCCAGAGCGCCAAGCAGCAAAACGAAAAAGCCCAACTCAAGGGCCCGCAGCATCCAAAGGTAACCGGCCCTGCCCTTCCCCAAGGAACTCCACTGCCGCAGCGACGCCACCTTCACTCCGCGCCGGGCCCCTGCTCGCAGGAAGGGAACAACCGCTAGCGCCAAAAAGAGAAAGACCCACGGATACAAAAAGCTCATCGCTCGACCTCCTTCCGCATGGCGGCCAAAAGCTCGGACGTATCCTCGCTTTTTGAATACGCATAACGCTCAAGAGCCGCACGCGACTCCTCCGAGAACTGGTCTCCATATTCGGAATACAAGACTCCGGCCTTCCGCTTGCTCAGGCTCCCTTCCGCCAAAACCTGCTTCAGACAGAGAGCAAGCTCACTCTCGGCATCCACCGAAAGCGTTTCCCGTTTACCCAATCTCCGTGAATACACCTTCCATCCGACAATCAAGCCCACCAGGACAACGAAACCTGCCAAAAGCCCTGCGATCAGCCAACCGCTCTTCGCATCTTTCGTATCCTCGGTTTGCGGCAGCGGCTCCAGACGATCCGCATCCGCGAGCTCCTCGAAACCAAGGACCTGGACCTCCCTCGCCTCGATCGCCACTTCTCGTCTCGCACCTTCGGGCCCCGTAAAGAAAGAGCCACCTTCGAGAGCGGCGCGCCCTGGCTCGATTGCTTGGTAGGACAAATCCCAATACACGAGGTAGCCACCTTCTGCTCCCCGTTGCACGGGAAAGGCCTGCGAGGAGAGCAAGCGGAGATGGGGATGCTGCGGCGGCTCCAGTTCCCAGCGCTGGAAGGCTTGCATCTCCAGGCCAAGCCTCAGCTGGAAAACGTCGCCGGGGTGCAGCGCTCCCTCCCTCTCGGATTCCATCCGCACTCGCTCGAGCTCTTGGGAGTTCGAGCGAACACCCGCCGACAACAGCGCCGCAAGGCAAAGGATTCGAAGCAGCCAATTCATTACGATTCGCTAACCTCCCGTCTCATCTGCGACCAGACGTTGCCGCGAACGGAAAAACTGGGACAGTGCTGCAACGCAATCTTCCCCTGCCACGATTTCCACCAAATCTACCGAGCAATCGAGCATCAGCCTCCGAAGCGCCTCCGACCGGGAACTGCCTGCCTCTCCGCTCGAAAAGTCCAGCACCCGAACCTCCTCTGTCTCCGCATCTTCGATACGTACCAAACCGCAATCCGGCACCTTCAATTCCTGAGGCTCCAGCAAGCTAACCGCAATCAAGTCGTGTAAATACGCAACCGAGCGCAGCTCGTCCTCGAAGCCGTCTCCCAGAAAATCCGACATCAGAAATGCCACCGAGCGCTTGCGGGCCAAGTGCCCCAACGCGTTCAGAGCAGCGCTCAAATTCGTTCCCTTGCCCTTCGGTTGAAAGGTCGCCACCGCATCCATGATTCGGATACCATGCAGTCGCCCTTTGCCGGGAGGCACGACGAGCTCCACTTCCTCGCTAAACAGGATAAGTCCAACGCGATCGTTGTTCTTAAGCGCCGCCAAGGTCAGCAAGGAACAGAGTTCGACCAAGGTGTTGCGCTTCGTTCCTCCGCTATCGCTCAGTGCGGAAGCCGACAGGTCCACCAGCAAGAAAAAGTACTGCTCTCGCTCCTCGACATAGCGCTTAACGTGCGGCACGCCCGTGCGAGCCGTGACCTTCCAGTCCATAGCCCGCACGTCGTCGCCCGGAGCGTAAGGACGCACGTCCTCGAACTCGATCCCCCGTCCCTTGAACACGCTGCGGTACTCGCCCGCGAGCAAGTGCTCGACCGGGCGACGGCATTTCAGCTCCAGCAAGTTGAGCCGACTGTCGCTATCGGGCGTCATGCTTCGACGATCGGTACTTCAGCTAAAATGCGATCGATCAAGTCGTCGGAGCTAAGCCCTTCCGCTTCCGCTCGGTAGGAAATGGCCATGCGGTGGCGCAGCACGTCGTGAGCGATTTCCTTTACGTCTTCCGGAGTGGCGAAATCCCGATGCTTGAGCATCGCCACCCCGCGTGCCGCCAAGGAGAGGTTAATGGTCGCCCGCGGCGAAGCCCCAAATCGCAAGTAGCGGTCGAGCTTCAGCCCGTAACGGCTCGGATTGCGAGTCGCGTCCACCAATCTCAAAATATAGCGTTCCACCTTGTCGTCGATATACAGCTCGTCCAGCAGGCCGCGCATCTCCACGATCTCCTGCAGCGACATCACCGGCTCGACCGAAGTCTTAGGCGCCGCTCGAGCCATACGCTTCATCACCAAGTGCTCGTCCTCCATACTTGGATACCCGACCTTCAGCTTGAACATGAAGCGGTCCACCTGGGCCTCGGGAAGCGCATAGGTCCCCTCTTGCTCGATCGGATTCTGGGTCGCCAGCACCAAGAACGGATACGGCAGCTTAAAGGTTTCCTTGCCCAGCGTCACTTGCTTCTCCTGCATCGCTTCCAGCAAAGCGCTCTGCACCTTGGCCGGAGCGCGGTTGATTTCGTCGGCCAGCACGATATTCGCGAATACCGGCCCTTTCTCCGCCGAAAACTCGTGCTGCTTCGGATCATAGACCAAACTGCCAACCAAGTCGCTGGGCAACAGGTCCGGAGTGAACTGCACGCGGTTGAAGTCCGCCTTCAGCGATTTCGCCAAGGTGGTCGCCACCAAGGTCTTGGCCACGCCCGGCACGCCTTCCATCAGCACGTGCCCATTGCACAGGAACGCCAGCAGCAGCCGGTCAACCAAGGCCTCTTGGCCAACCACGACCTCGGAGAGGCAACGCCTCACTTCGTCCAGTTTCGAACAAGCATTTTCAATCAAGTCTTTCATTTGTGGGGGGACGCGAATCCTTTTGGCTAGAGCCCAACATGGCGAGTCACAAAATGGCAACGTTTCGCTTTTCTTTCCCGCTCCTCAACCGCTCTCCCACAGCCAGCGGACAATACCTCCATGTGGATTTCCGATAAACGTAGGTTGGACAATTCGCATTGCCCCGCCACCGTCCAGACAGTAGCTACCCCCATGCCCCCGCGGCCGCGAAAAATCCCGCCTACCAAGGGACTCGACGCCGCCGCTTCCCTGAACCCCACGTAGTGGATGCCTAAATACACGATATGATTAGCGAGCACGACAAAAAGGTCCTCTTCTGGGCCAGTTTCCTAGCCCTTTTAGCCGCCGGCGTCGGATTCGCCTACCGGGTCATGGTGCTCGGACAGTGGCAAAGCGAGTTCAACCTGACCGGAGCCGAGGTTGGACGCATCTTCGGAGCCTCCCTCTGGCCGATCGCCGTTACCATGATTCTTTTCAGTCTCATCGTGGACAAGGTCGGACACAAGCCCTCCATCTACTGCGCCTTCGTCCTGCAAGCCGTATCCGGAATCCTGAGCTTTCTCGCCGACAGCCCCAACGCCCTCTTCTGGGCCGCCTTCTGCGCCGGCCTCGGACACGGCATCATCGAAGCCGTTATCAACCCGGTCTGCGCCAGCATCTACAGCGACCAGAAAAGCAAGATGCTGAACTTCCTGCACGCCGCCTGGCCGGCTGGACTGGTGGCGGGCGGAGTCGTAATGCTCACTCCCGGCCTATCCGACCTAGGCTGGCACATCCAAGGCCTCTGGATCTTGGTGCCGACCTTGATTTATGGATACCTCTTCATCAAACCGAAGTTTCCAGTAGACGAACGGGTAAAAGCGAACGTGCCCTACGCCGACATGCTCAAGGAAGTCGGATTCCTCGGCGCCTTCATCGCCTCCTTCCTGCTCACCTACGAGATCTACCGCGTGATCTGCGACTACCTGCTCAAGGTTCCGCCTCCAGAAAACCTGATCTATATCAGCCTGGGAATCGGAGCCCTTATCGGCGCCGTCTTCGGAATCTTCACAAAATCCATGGGCAAGGTGCTCTACTTCATCCTCTGCGTCCTGATGATCCCCCTCGCCACCACCGAACTCGGAACCGATGCGTGGATCAAGGAACTGATGACGCCTACCATGGGCGCCGCCGCCGGCTGGGCAATCGTAGCTTCGGCATTCATCATGATGGTCCTACGCTTCCAGGCAGGCCATCTCACCACCCGCTTCTCGCCGCCTACCATCCTCGTGATCAGCAGCATCTTCTCCTTCGCCGGGCTGATGGCCCTGTCCGTATCCACCGGAGCTCTGGTCTGGTTCGCCTTCATCCTCTACGCCGTGGGACAAACCTTCTACTGGCCAACAGTGCTGGGCCTCGCTTCCGAACAATACCCACGCGGCGGCGCCTTGAGCCTCAATACCGTATCCGCAATCGGACTACTGTCGGTCGGCATCATCGGCACCCCTATCATGGGAGCGTTCAGCGACAACCATACCGTCAACAACGTACGCGAAATATCGACCTCCGTCTACGAAGCGTCGAAGACGGAAGCATCCTTCTTCGGCGTGGCCTACGATTCCATCGACCGCGGAAAAGCGAAAGCGGCCGCGGAAACTGCAAACCTAGGCAGCGAATACAGCGAAGCAATCAACACTGCCTCTCGCCAATCCCTCCGAACCACCGCCCTTAGCTTCCCCCTCCTCATGCTGGTGGCCTTCGCCTTGATCGGGCTCTATTTCCGTTCCAAAGGTGGATACAAGCCCATCACCCTGCAAGCAGCCGACCAAGCGGCCGAGTCGGACCCCGGAGTCTAGAGCATTTATCGTTTGATCATTCGCATAAGGTAGGGCGGGACCGCCGGGCACGCCGCGTTTCCCTCATCACACAAAACGAAAAACGCTCTACTGGAATGCAACCGGAGTTGCCCCCATACGGATTCGGGCAACTCCCATTGTTCTTCGCGACCATCGATGCCTACTTCGCCTTCGGCGCGGAGTGGTTCAAGTTCAACTGCTCTTCCGTAAGCTCAAGCGCATCGAAGCCTTCCTCCGGGACGTCCAATCCCGAGATCCAAGCCACGCTGTTTACCATCTGCTTGCGAATGTCTTCGTTCGTCCAAAAGTTCCGATGGATGTGCCCGAGCGTCGTCCCCAGGCTCCTGCCGCCGCCTGCCCGTTCGTAGCTCCAGAAAATCGTTCGCTCCCGCTCGCTCTCGAAGCTTGCTACCAGCGAATGGTCCTTCTCGAAGCGCTTTTGCTCGATCAGATTATGAAACGTCGGCACCTCGTCCAAAGGCTCGGCCACGACCACCGGTACGATATCCTTTACGAACTCCATGCGATAATAGATTTCGTCAAAGATTCGATACGGCTCCACGCCTCGGTTGACCGGATGCGCGGCAAGCTTGCCTTCGATATGGCTATACTTGGTAAGCGTCTTGCTTTTGCTGTCGCCCGCATAAAAACCTCCGATCCATTTATTGAAGTAGGTTCCCTTGAAATCAGGCTCCTTCCGACCGAAAGGCACCGTCGCATAATGCACGAAAAGCAGACCTAAATCGCTGTTCCTTTCCTGGAGAGCGTCAAACTCATCCATGCGATCCTTCAAGAGGTGATTCGCGTCGCCATCGCATATGATAACAATCGCATCCGCCTCCTCCAATTGCGACGGCTCCGGCCACGCCCCGTCGAGAAACAACTGGGTATCGAAGCGCGCCTTGCTCTGCCGCTGTAGCAAATTCTCGAGTACGGAAATATCGGAATTGCACTCGTGGTGCCCGTACCCATGGGTCTTTTTCCCGGAGAGCAATAAAACATTCTTGGTTTCCGGATCGGCTTGCAGGTGCAGTGCCGCAAAGCAAAAAAGGAGAGAAAGCAAAAAGGCGTAAATTCGTTTCATAATCGTGTCGCCAACCATAGCGGTTCCCCGCTCACCGGCAACCTCCATTCGAACTCGTTTCGGAGATTCCTCGATATCTATAAAAAAAGTTCATCACCCTTTTGCGGGGAGACGCTCTCGCGCGTAGGGCTGGCGCTCGCGCCACGCCGCAATGCAGGATATTAGTGCAGGGATCTGCGGCACGTCGCAAGCAACCTTCGCTCTTTAAGCTTCGTCTCCCACAGCGACGGCCCTGCAGGTAAACTGTTATCCCAATGCTTTTGGCGATGAACCAAAAAAAAGGGCAACGCATCGCGTTGCCCTTCTCGTCGCGCTATAAGTTAATCGACAACTCTATCAACTCCTGGTTGCGCACCACCTTGAACACCACCTCGCCCTTGGCACCGGCGATAGCCCGCTTGAACTGATTTACGTTCTTGGTCTTGCGCCCGTCGACCGCCTGGATCAGGTCGCCGTTGCGCAAGCCCGCGTTCTTCGCAGGACCGATGGGACCAATTCCCGAAACGGCCAAGCCGCCATCGGCTTTGCTCACCCCATAGGCGGAAAATTCCTCGCCGGTGAGTTCCGTTAAGACCGCCCCCATCCAAGCCGTGCTGGCGCCTGCCATTTCACCCTGGGACTTCCGAATCTGCGGGATGACCGGGGTGCGAGCGATGGCCTTGAGGGAGGGCTTCTTCACGCCGAACTGATCCATTGGGAAATTCTTGAAGCCAATTGCCAAGGCGGGCGAACCGTCCTTCACGCGGAAGTCCCCAGCCGCCGGATCGACGAACATCGGGTCCCCGTAGATAGAATTCTTATCCCAGTTTCGGACCTTGGACACCTTCATCACCTGCGCTTCGCTCGCAGCATAGAGGTTGCGGTCCACCTGGGTTCCGCCCTTCGTGAAATCCTCCGCCATACGAGCAGGCTTGTGGGGAGTCATAAATATATTGGAAAAAACTTGGTCGCCGCTGGCGTGATACCAAACGTGCGGATGCAGGCCATTGTTTACCGTAATGTTATTCCAAGCGTAGCGACGGAAGCCTTCGCGAAGCTTAAGGCCATTGTTCAACATCAAGTTATTATAGATCTCGTAGTTTGTAGAACCGTCGTCGAGGTCGATATCCCAACCGTGGTCACAACGCCAGCGACTGTCGCGTATCACCGTAGTATCCCCCGCGTCCAAAAACGGAAAATTCGGCTCTTCGTCGATCACGGACTGGGAATAGTCGCGATCCTTGTGCCAGAAACGGTCCCGACCCCACGAGTTGAAAGAACCGTGGTCATGCGTTTCCAATACCGTATCGAACACGTCGCAGCGCTCGATCAAGTGACCGCCCCAAGTGCCCTCGCTAATATTGATGCCCGCCCGGGCCGTGTCGTAAATGGAAACGTCCCGCACCGTAATGCCCTTCGCCATGGAGATCTGCACTCCGGCAGGCTGACGCTCCACGCGACCAATGCCATGGATCAAGCAATCCTCTACTGCAGAGTTCGCCGGATAATTGTTCGTCTTCGGTCCGGGCTCCCGGGAAACCTTCATCAAGTCGTTGGTCTCGTGATACTCGAAAAGCGGGTCTCGCACCGCATTGGGATCGCCTACGAAACACACGCCGCTCGCGCCTGCATCATGGATGTGGCAACCCTTGACCAAAACGTTTCGGTTGTAGTTGTTCACGAAGATCGCGTTTCCACCCACCTGGTCGAACTCCGTATCGAGGATTTGGATATCCTCGGTTCCCGTTAGAAAGAACGCACCGCCACGATAGATAGCCCAGTCCGAACGCAAGAGCGGTTCCTTGCTATCCATGAAGGTACGGGCCGCATGCCGCACCACGAAACCCTGCAGGGTGATGTGCTTGACGGGATGCATCTCCGAACCCTGGAACTCTACCAGATGTCGAAGCCGTACCACTTCAAACTTCGCGTACTTCAAGTCCACGCCGGACGCTGGCTTGTAGTAGAGCGTATTGCTCCTAGAGTTGTGATACCATTCTCCCTCAGCATCCAGCTCTTCGAAGATGTTTTCCACCATGCGAAAATCCTTATGCATCCCCATCTTTCGGTTGTTCTGCCAACCGCCTTCGTAGATCACTTCTCCGGATTCGTCCTTGCCAGTAATCAGGTAGTGGTACCCGCCCCAGCGCTTGGTATGCATCGCATGAATGTATCCACCTTCTGGGTTCGCCCAATTAGCGGCCCGTTCCTTCGAAAACGCATCGGCTGCGTAGCCTTGGTAAGGTTCGGCTTTCTTCACCGGATCATAGTTCGGATACCGGGCCATCCTTTGGTTAACTCCGTCTACGAACAGTTGATCGACTCGCAAACCTGCAGGCGTATCCGCCTGGTAGATTCCATCTCGATACGGCTTCCAGCTTAGCTCCAGCTCGGAACCGCCACTCAGGATAGCGCCCCCTTCGTTCACCGCTCGATAAGTTACCGGATACATCTTGGTTCCGGAATCCTCCGGAGTGAAAACCAACGTTTCCGGCAAGTAGTAGATCCCATCGGCCACGTGAACCGTCACCGATTCTTCTCCCGCATAGCTCCGCGCCTTTTGCTGAGCAGCAGCCAAGGAAGCCAAAGGCTTGCCGCGCTGTCCGCTATTGGAGTCAGCCCCGTCGGGACTCACGTAGATATCGGCCGCCTGCCCCGTAGAAAAGACGGCACCGATTAAAACACTCAACAAGAGAGACTTGGGTTTCTTCATAACACACTAATAGATAAATCAATCGTTTCGATAAGGGGCTAGCCTGGATTATTCATGAGATTCGTAGCGAGCGTTCGCGAGCCCAGTACGGAAGTGGGTTTGACGCTGGTTCGCGGGCTAGGCTGGGTTGAAACCCGCTTCGGTCGCGAAACAAGGCAACCCCACTTCCGGGCGGGATTCGTGGTCGCGCAGCAGAATTGTCATGAATAATTTAGGCTAAAGTGCTTCCACTTCCGTAAAGTAGGCCCCGCCCGCTTCGCCATTCTCGTCGTAGAGGTAGGTCCACAGTTCCGTCGGTCCTGAGGGTAGGTTTAATTCGAATACAACTCCCTTACTGCCGGGGCTTACCGGAAGCTCCATTTCCTTGCCTGAAACCTTCACCTTCGCCCTTACCGCCACTACTGGTTTATTCGCTTCGGCTGGCCATTGCCGCAGGGTGATCCGATAGCGACCCGAGCTCTTAACATCGACCATCCAGGGGCCCGTCACTTTGGGAAGTTTCCTGATAGAACCGAAATTCCACGGCGGATTGCCGCTTTCCATACGCCAATCCTGAGAGCTTAGCGAAACCGGATTCTCCGCAGGGTTGCCGATATCGATGCGCACCGGCGTCATTCGCGGCGACACTCTTTCCCAGAACGGATAATATAAAGCGCGCAGGCTCTCCACCTGTTCCGGTCGCTCCGCAGCCAGATTGCGCTGCTGCGCGGGATCCGACTCCATGTCGAAGAGATACTCTCCGTCGGAATTCACCAAACGCCAGCGATCCTTCAATACGACCGAGTAAGCCAAAGGCCCCGGCGGCATGGCTTTACCGTAGGCGCCGCCATGATACTGGATTACATGGTGAGTCCGCTCCCAGGAGTCATCCTCTCCGTAGAGCAACGGCTTAATGGAAACGCCATCCAGATCGAACGCATCCGGTACTTGGATACCGCACAACTCCGCCAAGGTCGGAAGCACGTCGATGTGGGCAGCCAAGGTGTCCACATCCTTTCCGCCGGTCAAACCGCCCTCCGGCCAATAGATGAAGAAGGGAACTCTGTGTCCGCCCTCGAAGACCGACGACTTCTTGCCGCGCATCCCTGCATTATAGCCCACCAAAGGCTCGGAATCCAAGCCACGGAACTTCCCGCCGGCAGAGGTTCCGTTATCCGTCATAAAAATCAAGATCGTGTCGTCCGCCAGTCCCAGCACTTCCAAGCGCCCGCGCAGGATTCCCATGTTATGATCGATATTGGCGATCATCCCGTAAAAGTTAGGATTCGCTACTGCCTTATTCCCCTCGTAAGGCTTCGCCCATTCCGGCGGAACATGGTAAGGGCCGTGCGGAGCGTTCAGAGCCAAGTAGAGAAAGAAAGGCTGTTCCCGGTTTCGTTCGATGAAGCGGATTCCCTCCCGAAACCAGACATCCGTGCAGTACCCCTCGAATTTCTCGAAAGTCCCCTTCTTGTTATCAGTCGAAGCGCGTTCATAGGTATCGTCGAAATAGTCGTTGCCCCAGTAATCCGGAGCTTGGCCGACTCCGCCCGCGCGGTGCCAAAGCACCTCCTGAAAACCGCGGTCCTGCGGGCGGTGAGGAGCGTTATCGCCAAGATGCCACTTGCCGACCATCCCAGTCGCGTATCCATTTTCTGAAAACAGGTGCGCAACGGTCTTCTCGTCCGGATGCATCAGGGTCCGACCCGAGCTGGTGCGAAACGCTCCGGTATAGGCGGGATGGTTCCCGGTCATCAAGGCCGCCCGCGTAGGCGTGCAGAATGGGCTCACATGGAAATCGGTAAACCGCACCGATTCGGAGTGCAGCTTATCCAATTCAGGCGTCTTAAGAATCGGATTCCCATGACACCCCAGATCTCCGTACCCTTGGTCATCGGTCATGACCAGGATGACGTTGGGACGCGTTTTCGTCTCCGCTGATACCAGCGTCGCTGCCAGCGTTATCGCTGCGTATAGAAACAAATTCATTTTCATATTTTCTATTTTCCGGTTTCGAATTCAAAGCGATGCAACTGCTGCCCCCGCCAGACGGATGCTCGATGGTGGCCTGGATTCAATCCGTTCATCACCTTAATAAAGCTCTTCGAATCGACGTTCGCCCCGTCGACTTCCAGCACGACATCGTCGCTCTCAAAGCCGTAATTAGCCATGGGAGAGAACTTGGGCACTGCGAGAAGCAAGACTCCCCTGAGAGAATCCATGCCTGTCGCGGTCAGCTCCGCCTCCGTATCCAAAGCCTTGAACTGGGCGCCTAGCACCTTGGCATGCTTCACTTTGGTAACCGTATTGGGCTCCACATAGATCGGCAGAAGTAGCGGCGGCTCTTCCGCCAACGCCTTCAACCGCTCGGAGACCACACCGAATCCCTCCATCGGGAAATTCTTGAAGCCGACCAAAAGAGTCGGCGAATCATCGGCCACCGTAAAGTCTCCCGCACTGGGATCCATGAAGCCTGCGTTCCCGTATAGGCTATCCGCATCGTCCCCCGTTTTCGCTTGCCCAGCAACCCAGGGCTCCGCGCCTTCGCTGGAAGGATTGTGCATGAAATTCCTATTTCGCGCCCCGCCCCAAAGTCGGGGCTTAGAAGCCGAATACCCGCCTCCCCACATTATATTGGACTCGAAGACGTCCTGGGTGGGCTTGGGGTACGGCACGTTGCAAGTGTACCCTTCTCTCAGAACAATATTATTGCGTACGATCCGCTTGTAGCCTTCCCGGGTCTTCAAGCCACCGGACAAGCAAAGGTTATTATAGATTTCGTAGTTGGTCGACCCGTCGTCCAAATCGATATCCCAACCATGATCGCACTGCATGCGGTTGTGGCGCAGCGTAGTCGTTTGATAGGCGTCCCAGAACGGCGCGTACGGGGCCTCCTCGATCCAATAGCTGATCAAAGGCTTCCCGTCATCGTCCTTGTCCTTCGGCCCAGATGGACCGGCCCGGTGCCAATAGCGATCGCGGCCCCAGGAATTGAAAGCTCCATGATCGTGGGTCTCCAACACGGTCTCAAAGCAATCGTTCCACTCGATCAAATGACCACCCCAAGTGCCGTCGCAAATATTAATGGCCGCCCGCGGCGTATCGAAAATGGTATTATGCCGCACCGTAATGCGGGAAGACATCGAAATATTCACTCCGGAACTCTGCTTTTCAACCCGTCCGCAACGCGTCATGAGATTGTCTTCCACCAGACAGTCCGCCGGATACTCCTCCGTCTTCGGACCGATCTCCCGATCCACGCTTTCCAGTGGATGCGGCATCGTGAGATAACCGAAGCGCGGCGAACGCACGGCAGCGAACGAACCCACGAAATTCACGTCGCTGGCGCCGTTGTCCTTAAACAAGTTGCCGCGAATGACAGCGTTTCGGTTGTATGCATCCACAAAGACCGCATTCCCGCCTAGCTCCACGAAATCGCAATCTTCAATAAGGATATGCTCCGTCCCGCGCAAATGAACCGCACCGCCGCGATAAATCGCCCAATCGCTCTGCAGCAAAGGCTCTCGCGTATCCATAAAGGTGCGACGCGCGCCGGCGAAGCGAATTCCCTTGAACTGAATCCAGCGTACCGGCTTCGCCGTTTCCGGCGTTTCCAAAGTCAAACCGGCAATTTCGTTGCCCGGATCTAGAATCGTCATCGAAGCTACGGGCTGCTTCAGATCCCCATAAATCTCCACCAAGTGCCGCAAGCGCACGACTTCGACCACCGCCTTGGATAAGTCCGTCGAAGCTTCAGGCATATAATAAAGGGTGCCCGCATCGGCATCATGAAACCACTCCCCCGGCGCATCCAGCTCTTCGAAGATATTCTCCACCATGCGCTGGCTCGCGTGCATCCCCATTTGACGATTGTTCTGCCAACCGCCTTCATAGCGCACCTCGCCCTCGGCATCCTTCCCCGTAATCTGATAATGGTAACCGCCCCAACGGGATCGGTGCATCGCATGAATATAGCCGCCCGCAGGTTCGCTCCAATTCGCTGCCCGCTCCCTAGAAAAGGCGTCCGCAGCGTAGCCCTGATAGGCGTCCGTCTTCTTGTTGGCGTCATAGTTCGGGTAACGGGCCATGCGCTGATTCGAGCCATCGACGAACAGCTGGTCGATCTCCAGCCCCGCCGGCGTCTCCGCCTGAAAGATGCCATCCCGATACGGACGCCATTGCAATTCCAGGCGAAGCCCCCCGCTCAGGACCGCCTTGCCTCGATTCTGAGCCTTGTACACGACCGGATAGCGCGAAGAGCCGGAATCGTCCGGAGTAAAAACCAAGGTTTCCGACAAGTAGTAGGTACCATCGGCCAAATGAACCGTTACCGCTTCCTTCCCCGCATAGCTTCGCGCCTTTTGCTGGGCCGCCGCCAAGGAGGCGAGCGGCTCTCCACTTTGTCCGCTATAGGAGTCCGCCCCATCGGGACTGACGTATATATCGGCCGCCTGCCCTGTAGCCAAGACGCCGCCTAACAAAATGCCCAATAAGAGAGGTCGCGGTTTCAACATAATACAAACGATACGCTTTCTACGCCTTAGGAACTTACTAAAGCTTCCCGTCCAAATGAACCTTGCGCGTTCCCTTCAGGGCCTTCTCCGCGTCCGTTTCGATCACGGCGGGGTGGTGCTGTTCGGCATCGGTTAAGATTTCGAAGGACCAGGCATACTGGCTTTCTCCAAGTTTCGAAGGCGGCGTGATTCGCAGACCCTCGTCGGTCATCTTCCACTTCACCTTGGCCTTGGAGCCTAGCAAGCGCACGCCTTTGACCTGCTGCGGCTTCCAGCCAGCCGTTCCCTTTATCGTAAACTCAGCCTCCGGCTTCTCCAGCTTGATCGCGTAGAGCTTCTTGCCATTGGTCGTAAAGGCCAAGCGCTCGTCGAGCTGCTCGCTCTCTTTCCAATAGCGACTGCCGTAGATCGCGTCGGCATTGGTCCGGAGCCAATCGCCCATAGCCTGCAGGCGCTCCACCTGAGGTTCCGGAATCGTTCCGTCCGCCCGCGGTCCAATGTTAATCAGGAAATTTCCGTTACGGCTAATCACCTCGATCATCTCGTGGATTACGCTCTCGACCGACTTGTAGGTATCGTTCTCCAAATATCCGAACGAAGTGCCAAAGGTCGTGCAGCTCTGCCATTTCGGACCGATGACTTTCAGCTTGAGGTTGTCCTTCTCCAAGTTCCCTACTCCGTCCGGCCAGTTTCGGTTCGCGCCCTTGTTGTTGACATAAACCGCGGCGCCGCGAGCTGCCCCGTCGTTCATGAAGTCGGTAATCATCTGGCGCACCTGGTCGTCGAAGTACTTTACCTCCGGCTTCGCGATACCCGCCCGAACATTGTTGCCATCCCGAGTGTAGAGCGGGAAGTCGTCCATCCACAGAAAATCGGGTTTATACTTTTCTTGGATCTCCTTCCAACGGGCAACGTAGTCGTCGACGAATTCCTTAGTCGTTCCAAAGGGTCCGTACAACGAAGCCGCCTCCGGGACGCGCTTGATTTCCTCTACGATATCGTCAAGCGGCTCGGCATTCACCACGTAGAGCTTCTTGGCGAAAAAGCTTTGGTGACGCTCCCGGTGATAAGAGGGAGCGAACTTGAGGCCTTCCCTCTTCAGAGCCTCCCCGAGATCGCCGACCAGATCGCGCTTAGGCCCCTTGTCCACCGCGTTCCACGGCGTCAGGTCCGAATCCCAATTGGCCCAGCCATCATGGTGCTCGGCCGTCATCACGACATAGTGAGCCCCAACCTCCTTGAACAGCTTTGCCCAGCCCTCCGGGTCCCATTTCTCCGCCTTGAATTCCGGAATGATATCCTTGTATCCAAATTCCGGAGGCGTGGCGCCCCAGCGTTCCTGCATATAGGGATAATAATGCTTCGGGTCGCGATAGATCATCTTTGGAACGTGCTCCGCATAACCGCGCCCGCCCTTGCGATAGCCGATCGCGCTGTAAGGTCCCCAGTGAATGAAGATGCCGATTTTCCCGTCGTCGAACCAAGCCGGCACCGGCATCCGCTGCAAGGATTCCCAGCTTCCATCGTAAGGCGCCTTCGCATCGCTCGTTTCCGCGCCCAGCGCCGCCTGACCAAGCATCAGGGAAGCGCACAGGAACGACTTAAAACCATTTGTATCAACTCGCATATATCTAATTGTTTTTGAAATGCCGCTTATCGCCTTTCGGGAGCGCAGCGCTCCCCGTCCTTGTATCGCTGCAGAAGAGCCCGCATGGCCGAGGCTTTTTCCGGATACTTCGCATAAAGATTCTCAGACTGGCGTGGATCTTCCTGCAGATTGAAAAGCAGCCCGGGCGCGTCTTCTGGATAGGTCGTCAGGCCAAAGCGCTCGAGGTAGGCTTCCGGCTCTTTCTGGCTGGCGCCCGAATGATGGTCGACCAGCACCCAATCCCCCTGTCGCAAGGCATAACTTCCCGGATTCGTATTCTGCACCGTAGCCGTTCGTAGCGGACTCGAATAATCCGCACCCTTCAGAACGGGCAAAAGATTGTAGCTATCAATCGCAACGTCATTGCTCAGTGGATACTCGATAATCTCCGCAAACGTCGCTGCCAGGTCCACTTGGCTCACCACCTCGTTCGAACGCGATCCGGCTGCAATCCGCCCTGGCCAACTGACGATAAAGGGCACGCGGTGCCCGCCCTCGTACAGATCGCGCTTCAATCCCCTAAACTCCCCCGAGCTCCATTGGTCGAATTCCTCCAAGCGCTGGAAGGCGTGCTTCTCAGCTCCATTATCCGCCGTAAAGATCACGATGGTATTCTCCGCCAAGCCCTTTCTCTCCAAGGCCGCCAACACCTTCCCTACCATGGCGTCGGTTTCGACGACGAAGTCGCCGTAGTAGCCGGCCTCCGACGTTCCGTGAAATTCCTCGTTCGGCACGATCGGGTAATGCGGCGAATTGAACGCGAGATAGGCGAAGAAGGGCGTTTCTCCATCTTGCTGCTCGATCCATTCGACGGTCTTCTCCGTTATCGTCGGCAAGATGTCGTACGGATTCCAGCCCTCCGCCATGGGCCCCGGCCGAAATCCACCTCCACCGGCGAGCGGCTTCGACTTGATTACTGGCTTGCTCGGGATCGTGAGAAAACGATCCCCCTCGATCCAGCAGTACGGCGGGAAGTTGATCGTTCCATCTCCGAAGTAGTGGTCGAAGCCTTGATCCAAGGGCCCGCCGCGAAAGGACTTGGACCAGTCGTAGGATTCCGCCTTCACGATATCTGCTTTCTTCACACCGGGCTTGCGGATGGAATCCCAATCCCAGCCGAGATGCCACTTGCCGAAGGCCCCGGTATTGTAGCCTTGCTCCTTGAACATACGGGCAATCGTGAACTCGCCCGGCTTGAAAACCGATTCCCCGAAGGCTTTGACGATGTCATGAAAGCGCCTCCAATGGTGCTGTCCGGTAAGCATCGCATAACGGCTCGGCGTGCAGATACCGGAGGAGCTATGCCCATCGGAAAAGGTCATGCCTTGGCTTGCCAGACGATCAATATGCGGCGTCTGGATCTTCGCCGCGGGATCGCCATAGGATACATCCGCAACTCCCATGTCGTCGGCATAAAGGATCACGACGTTTGGCCGGTCCGGTACCTTCGCCTGAGCGAATGATAGAGATCCTGCGAGCGCTGCAACAGCGCACAATGTTAGTTTCATACTCATAAAATATCTCCTCATTTTCACTTCCTAGCTTTCCTTTTCACCCACCCCGTCGGACCGCCGGTATAGGACTCCTCCCACTTTAGATCAGGGGCCCGCCAATCGGGAATGCCGGAGCTGCTCTCCTGAGCGTAGTAATCAACGTGGAACGGTTTCTCCTCCGCCAACGGCGCATTCTCGTTGATCATCAGCGGACGCGATTCATCCCAGAATCTCTCGTACGCCTGCTTCATCTCCGACACGACCTCCGGAAACTGAGCCGTCGCATCAACGTTCTGCTCAGGATCGTTCTCCATGTCGTAGAGCACGCCTTCGACGAGTCTGAAACGCTGATTGCGTACCGAGTACCTCTTCCACTTCCAATTGTCAGGATTGTCCCCATGATTCCAACGGGTAACATGCTGGAATAGATAGCGATCCTCCCAAGCCGGATTATTCTCCAGCATCAAGGGCTTAAGGCTTCTGCCTTCGAATGCCTGCGTCGTCGGAAGTTCCGCTCCAGCAAGGTCCGCCAAGGTCGGCAGAATATCCAGATAGCTGACCACCGTATCCACAGTTCGCCCTTCTTTGATCACGCCATCCCAACGCACGAAGAAAGGCACGCGCACGCCGCCTTCGTCGACACTGCTTTTCAGGCCTTTCATTCCCGCGTTGTAGGACATCATCAGATTGCCTTCACTATCTTTGCCGAGCTCCACCGGGGGACGTTCGCCACCCTTCTTCAATCCACTGCCGCCACTTGTCATCCCGTTGTCAGAGGTGAAGATGACGATCGTATTCTCCAACAAGCCCCACGCTTCCAGTTGCTCAAACATCTGTCCCATGCAATCGTCGACATGCTCGATCATCCCATAGAAACCGGCAGTCCCTTTTGATAACCCCAGATCCTCGAAGCGCTTCTGATACTCCGGCGGAGCGATAAAGGGAGCATGCGGCGCAGTGGTGGACAAATAGGCGAAGAACGGCTGGCCAGAATCCTTGACCGACTCGATCCAGCCCAAAGTCGCCTTGAACTTAACGTCCGTGCAAAAGCCCTTCGTCTTCACAAAGGTGCCATTGTGCTTGAACACCGGATCGAAGTAAGTGTTGCCAGGCACGTCCGCGCACGACCCCGGATACGCTTGCCCGATACCGCCGGCACCATGGATGAACACTTCGTCGAATCCGCGATTTTCAGGCTGGTAAGCCTCCTCATCGCCCAGATGCCATTTCCCAAAGTAGCCAGACGTGTAACCGGCAGACTTCAATACCTCCGGTATAGTCGTCGCCTTCAGATCGAGTCGTTCGCGTTCATAAATGGTATGGGTAACCCCGTTTCGAATCGAGTGAACTCCCGTCATAATGCCCGCCCGACTCGGAGCGCAGGTCGAGCCCATCATAAAACGGTCAAACCGAACGGACTGCGCGTGCATCTTGTCCAACTCTGGCGTCCGAACCCAAGGGTGGCCATGCGCCCCAACCGGGGCATAGCCCTGATCATCGGTCATGATAAAGATGATATTAGGCTTCGACGCCGCATTCAGAGCAACACCTAGCAGGCCGAGGACCACGACCAAAATCTGCTTAAGCTTCATAAGGCTTCTTGATAAGATTATCGTTCACTCAATAGCCGCAGCATGGAGGGCGGCCGTCTTCTCGCGCAGCTCCGACAGGAGCGACGCGTATTCAGGATTGGATACAAGATTGTTCTGCTCGTGCGGGTCCTTCTCCAGGTCGTAGAGTTCTTCGATCACCGGATCGTGCTCGAAGTAACTGAAATACTTGTAGCGCTCCGTACGCAGCCCACGGCTGCGATAGGAACGGTTGTCCGCGATAAGTTCGTCGTTGAGCCCCGGAATATCGGGGTGCTTGGTCACGCTGGCCCGATGCAGCTCCTGAATGAAGAAGTTTTCCATCAGCACCGCGTCGCGCCACTGCGCTAAATTCTGGGTGCCAGCCAACAAGCCCGACAGATCCCGTCCCTTCATGACCTCCGGCGCTTCGAGCCCTGCAAGGGCCAGGATGCTTGGAGCAATGTCCACGGACGAAACCATGGCGTCGATGCGGCGACCGCGAAGTTCTTTAGCGGCCCTGCCGTCGAAGACGACCAGCGGCTGCTTCATCGCTTCCTCGTAAAGGATCGCCTTGTCGTAAAGCCCCTGCGAACCGTGGAAACGTCCATTGTCGCTGGTATAGATCACGATCGTATTATCCAGGACCCCCATCTCCTCCAGCTTCGACATCAAACGTCCGACCTGCTGGTCCACCGTGTAAGCCTGCGTCGCAAACCGGCGAGCCAGCTTTTGGTAGAGCTCGGGCGTCGAGGTGCGGGCCACATGCAGGTAGGTGCCGCGGCAGTGGTCCAGGACCTCCGGCAAACGAGCGCTCTTGCCTTCCACCCAGTTTTCGGGAACCCACATCTCCTTGTCCTCAAACAGCTCCACGTGAGGGCCATACATATCGCTGTCGCGATCGTTCTTCACCGCATCGAAACTAACGGACAGGCAAAACGGCTCGTCCACCGGCTGAGTATTCAAAAAGTGGATCATGGCATCACCCTTGATCAAGGTACGCTCCTTGGGATCACGGTCCTTGCGGTAGATGTAGTTCAAGGCCTCGTCGTCCGCCGGAAAATGCGGCCCCTTCTTGCTGGTGGTTGATATCCCCGCGTAAAGGTCGAAGTGTTCCGCCACCGTGCTCGGAAGATCCTCGAGTCGCACGCCAAACTTTCCGATAAATCCGGTCCGATATCCAGCATCCTTAAGCAGCGCCGGATAGCTCTGGGCGAACTCCTCTTTCGGCAGCGTTCGATTGTGCGGATACGTAAAACCCACCTGATGGTCCGAAAAGTTGCGTCCCGTAAATACGGTGGCGCGGCTGGGCATGCAGATCGCTACCGCGTAAAAAGCATTGTCGAAAACCACCCCTTCGTCGGCAAGCCGATCGATATGCGGCGTCACCACATCCGTGCGACCGTAACAACCGAGCGTATCCCAACGCTGGTCGTCGGTCATCAGAAATACGATATTCGGACGCGGCGCCGGCTCCGCCCCCTCCTCCGCCACGATCGCGGCAGAGAAGGCCATAGAGAGGAACGCCAGCAGGGCGCTGCGCTTGAAGCGATTGCGAATCATAGCTTCAGCTAGTCCTGGAACTGCAGCTCAAGCCTATCCAATATCGGCTTGGACTTGTTTTCCGTCGTATCCGTCAGACGGATTTCAAACTGGAATCCGTAACCCGCCGGCAAGGAGCTCAAGTCGAGTTGGGCCGGCGTTTTCGCCACCTGCTTCGCGAAGCCGGGAATGTGGTCGTAGCTCTCTTTCACGCGTTGCCAACTCGTCCATTCATCAACCTTCCCGTCCTTGTCCGTATCCACTCCCACGCGCGCGTCCACGCCGTCCACCCAAGGACCGGGGCTCACGTAGTCGGTCTTCATTTGCGTCGCCAAGTAGAATTGGCCCTCGGCAAACATGATATCCGGATCCGGATGGCCGCTGCCGATATTTCCACAGAACGCAAAAGGCTCGTTGATACTTGATGAAGTGAACCAGGCGACGCTCATGCTCTCACGCCCATGGCCCCCTGCGGGATCGAAGTCTCCAAAAATGTAATACTGTCCGCCGATCGCGATCGAAGCCCAGTCTCCGTAGGCGTTTTGCTCGGGCTCGTGGATTTCGTAGGTTCCGAACGCCCGGGTCTGCCCCGCTTTGATACGGTGCTGCGGCACATCCACCGGTGCCGTCTTTCCCGGATAATTCTCAGGATCGTCCGCATGCCAATGCGGGTGCGGGTATTCCGCGAACTTGCCGGTTGGCTTCGTGCGCTCGTCGACTGCCGGCTTTAGGATTTTGAAATTCCCCTTCCCGTCCGGGCTGACCGCGTGCCCGGCAAGCGGCGAATCCCAAGCGTGCGTGCTCGCATCGATCGGACTCCAGTCTTCGTAGATAACGTGGAAGTTCCCCTCGAGATCGCGAATGAAGGCGCAGTCGGATCCATGCGACGGGTCCTTGAACGCCATCCCCATATCCTGCCCGAGTTCGCCATCCATAAGGTCCTCATCAATTATGAGGTGCGGATCCTGGTCATTGGGAAAATCGTAATAAAAATAGGCCTTACCGTCGACGTATTCCGCGGTCGTCATCCATTTGCCCTTGGTATTCGTGATGGAGCCATGGTGTACCCAATTGACCATGTCGCGGCTCTGCCAGGCATGGTAGCCGCCCGCGCTTTTCTTCAATCCGCCCGGAGCGTCGTAAACATTTGGATACGGGGTCGTCTTCAAGGGAACATCGAAACCTTCCAAGCTGGCGGACTCCGCCTCGAAGCCCTTGTTCTTCTTGGCCCCATAGCGGCCAAACATCCAGTAGTTGCCGGGGCCCATGCTCAAAAACACCGGAGCATCCCCCAGATTCTCGGGACCGATATTCGCGACCGGGTTCCAGTTTTCCCATACGGGCGATTGGCTAAGCGTGAGGGACTCGGCCTGACGCTTCTTGCCAAAGCGCTTCACCTTGCTCCTCAAAACGGCCGACTTTCCGCTTGCCGACACCATGCCATCGGCAATCTCCAAGCCGTCTTTGCTAGACAGCTGCTTGCTCCAGTCCTTTTGCGTATCCAAAGACCACGACTCCGTCGCGGCGCTGAGTTCAAGACTTCCCAACAGCAATACTGCGGTTCCAAATGCGAGTGTTCGTTTCATGACTAGTTCTTTCCGCTTTTCCAAAGTTCTATTTCCTCAATATCGTTTTTCGCTGGAGGCCCCTCGGTGCTCCGCCCCTGCCAGACGTCCGCTTCCAGCTGCTTAAGAAGCCGGTCCACCACCTCCGGATGCGACGCGTACAGGTTCTTCGTTTCGCCAGGGTCCTTTTCTAGATCGTAGAGCTGCGCCACAGGGCTGCCATCGGCCAATGCCTCCTTTTCCTGCGGAGCCGTCCAGCCTCCGGATCCTCTGGCCAAGAGAAGCTTCCACTTGCCCAGGCGATAGGCGAAGTGACCCGTGAACGAGTGATGGATCACGCCCTCGCGAGTGGATTCGATCTTCTTGCCCTTAAGAGCCGGGACGAAGCTCACGCTGTCCTCGGCGCTTCCATCCGGCACCTCCGTATCCAGAATTTCAGCGCAGGTTGCCATCAGATCGGTCAGGCAGATCAGCTGATCCGATTGGGATCCGGCACGGACCTGCCCGGGCCAGCGAACCACGAAAGGAACCCGGTGTCCGCCATCCCAAAGGTCCGCCTTCGAGCCCCGCAGGTGGGCGCTCGGGAAGTACCCTTGCTCCTGCAGCTCGGTTATGTTGGCCGCCTTCGACGTCCCATTATCGCTACTGAAAATCACGAGCGTATTTTCGGCGAACCCATTGCGGTCGAGCGCCTCGAGGATCTGCCTAAAGCCATCATCGGTTTGCATCACGAAATCGCCATGGCCGTTGAGGCCGCTTTTGTCCTGCCACTCCTTCGTGGGAACGATGGGATTGTGCGGCGACCCATAGGGCACATAAAGGAAGAACGGCTGATCCTTGTCCGCCTGGGCCCGCCCATCGATATACTCAACCGCCTTGCGGGTCAGCCGCGGCAGCATGTGGATTTCATCTTCGTGGGCGATGACCGTATCGTTCTCGATCACGCCCTTCATGTCACCCGCATGGTGAAAGCCATGGAAATAATCGAAGCCGCGGGTCAAGGGTCCGTCTGGGATCTTGCTGCCCACCGGCGCCAGAGCCTTCCTTCCCTCCCGCTCCAGCACCTCGCCAGTGACAGGATCCGCGTATTGGAAATTCAGATGCCACTTTCCGACGATTGCAGTATGGTAGCCGTGATCCTTCAAAAAGCTAGCCACCGTCGGACGGTCTGCGGCGATCAGGTTAGGCTTAAAGCCTTGGACCACCCCGCGCTGCAAACGGGTCCGCCAACTGTAACGCCCGGTCAGCAAGCCGTAACGCGTCGGGGTGCAAACCGAAGAGCCGGAGTGGGCATCGGTAAAGATCATCCCCTCCCTGGCGAGTCGATCCACCCCAGGGGTCGGGATCTTTCCGCGCTCCGGGTTGAGGCATTGCACGTCGCCGTATCCCAGGTCGTCGCAAAGCACGAATACGACATTTGGCTTGTCCGACGCATGCAGCGAAGCGCCGCACAGCAGCCCGGCAACAAGCCATTTTATTGTTTTATTCAGATAGCCCATTTTTCTAGATCTCATTCCTTTCCGCTTTTCCAAAGCGCAATTTCGTCCACGTCGTTGCGACCAGCCGGTCCGGCCGTGCTGCGCCCGCGACTTACGTCCGCCTCCAACTGGGCCAGCAGACGTTCCGCGACCTCAGGATGGGTCGCGTACAGATTCGTCGTTTCTCCAGGATCCTTGGCGAGGTCGTACAGCTGGGCGACAGGAGCGCCCACCTCGGCAGCCGCCTTTTCGTTTGGCGCCGTCCAACCTCCGGACCCCTTCGCCAGCAATAGCTTCCAGTTCCCCTGGCGATAGGCGAAGTGTCCGCTCACGCTGTGGTGAACGATGCCCTTCCTCGAATGGACCACCGGCTTCCCTATAAACGCTGGCAAAATGCTCTCGCTGTCCTCCCCCGCATCGGGAGGCAATTCCTTCCCCAGCAGATCGGCAAGGGTCGCCATCAGGTCCGTCTGGCAAGTGAGCACGTCCGAAACGCTGCCGGCCTCGATCGCCTTGGGCCACTTCACGAGGAAGGGAACGCGGTGCCCGCCCTCCCAAAGGTCCGCCTTGGAACCGCGATACTGGGCGCTGGCGAAATGCCCGTGACTCTCCAAAACGTCGAACTTGGCAGCCCTCGAACAGCCGTTGTCGCTAGTGACGATCACGATCGTGTTTTCCGAAAGCCCGCTCTCGTCCAAGGCCTTCACCACCTGCCCGACAAAGTCGTCGGTCTGCATCACGAAGTCTCCGTAGTCGGAAATCCCGCTTTTGCCCTTCCACTTGTCCGTCGGCACGATGGGCGTATGGGGCGACGGCAACGGGATGTAGGCGAAAAAGGGCTTATCGCTCTGGTACGTCTTGATGAACGACACGGATTCCGCAGCCAGCTTGTCCAAAACCTCCACCGCTTCGAAGTCCTCGCTGGCCGGTCCCGGGCGACGAAAGGCCTTCACGTGCGTGCCCTCGGCGATCCAGTTCCGGTCGCGAATCCAGACGTAAGGCGGAAAATCCAAGGAAGCGGTGATCCCAAACCAGGAATCGAAACCGAGATCGACCGGCCCGCCCTCGATGGTCCCCTTCCAATCGATATTGGAAAGCGCCTCCGTCGGGTGCGCCACCTTCCGCTCGATCTTCCTGATGTTAGCAGCTGGCTTGGCCGGCTTCCCGTCAATGGTCTGGATGCCGAGGCCGAGGTGCCACTTCCCGATCATCGCCGTCGTGTATCCATTTTTCTGTAGGAAGCTCGGCACCGTCATGCGATCCGTAGGGATCAAAGGCTGACCGTATCCATCGAGCACATGCCGCTGCAGCTTGGTTCTCCAATTGTAACGCCCCGTCAGAATGCCGTAGCGCGTAGGCGTGCAAACGGACGAAGTCGTGTGCGCGTCCGTAAACGTCATCCCCTCGGCCGCGAGCCGATCCATATGCGGCGTGGCGATCTTGCCCCGCTCCGGATTCAGGCACTGCACGTCGCCGTAGCCAAGGTCGTCAGCGAGGATATAGACGACATTCGGCCTCGCCTCCTTTTGCGCGGCCACTTGCAAGGTAGCGACCGCCACAAGGCCGATCGCCAACAGTTTCTTAACGTTCGATTTCTTCATCTACAAGGGACTCTCTCAGATTCAGGTAAGCGCTCCGGGGTGAACTTCGAGCCCCGCCGCCCTGCCGCGAAGGCGACAGACGCCATGCCATCACGCACAAAGAGCAGCGCTGGGCCAAGCGCCGTTAAAGGCTTTACCTTCGGGTTCGGTTTCATTTCGGGGGGCAACAAAGCAACTCGCATTGCTAGGGATCGTTCCCATCATCCCACAATCGAACACAACTCACAACCCCCACATTGTAGGGGGTGGATAAAACGCCCACAAAAATGCATAATCAGAGCCAACGGCCCGGCCCCCCATAAAGAGAGCCCTCCTGAAAATAGATTCCCTCTGTGCGACTTCCCCACTTCCATTTCGTTCTCCTGCTAGCAGCATCCCTCCTCGCCAGCCTTCCGAGCCGGGCCGCCGCAGACGCGGACTCCCTCGCTGCCCTTTCCCTCTCCCAGCTGGAAGAGCGACTCATCCACATCGACGCCGAACTCGAGCAGCTCGCCCGCTACAGCCTGCGAGGCGGAACCGGGGCCGCCGGCTACCGCTCCCACAAGTACCTCCAGCCAGAGGCGCAGGAGTCGATCCGCATCGAGCTCGGCGAAACCAAGCGGATCGACCAGGTCATCCTCGTCCCCTCCCTCTGGCGAGATTCCCAAGCGGGCATCCGCTCCGAAGGATTTCCCAGCGCCTTCACCGTGGTCGCCGGCATCGGAAACGCCGAGCGCCCCCTCGCCGCCTTCACCGAAAACGATCCCCTGCTTCCCCGCATCGCCCCCCTCAGCATCTCCTTCCCAGCCGTAGAGGCATCGTGGGTACGCATCGACGTCTCCCAGTACACGCCCGACATCGGCGACACCAACTACAGCCTCCAGCTCTCCGAAATTCTCGTCTTCAGCGGAGAGGAGAACCTCGCCTTGCACAAAGAGGTAGCCATCGAAAACTCGGGCTCCCGCCGGGCCCGCGAATCCGCCGCCTTCCTCACCGACGGCTTCACCCCCTACCTCATGGACGCCGCATACGGCGATCGCAGCCAGACCCAACTCGTATTCGTCAACGACCGGCTCGATACGCCCCCCGCCCTCACGCTCGACCTGCAAGACGCCTACCCCATCAACCAAATCAACCTCCACACCGCCTTCACCGCCCTCTCCATTCCCATGAGCTACCTCAATAGCTGGGGAGTCCCGCGGCACATTCGACTCACCGGGGCCACCAAAGCAGACTTCTCCGACGAAACCCTGCTCTTCGAGCACGAACAGCATTCCATCGAGGATACCGGCCCCATCATCATGCAGCGTTTCCCCGAAACGCTCGCTCGCTACATCCGCATCACCCTCCTCGACCACCGCCCCATCGTCCCGCCGGGAACCGAGCGCCCCAGCATCGCCTTCACCGAAATCGAAGTCCTGTCCGCCGGCCGCAACATCGCCGTCGGAGCCCCCATCTCGGCCACCGCGAACCTCACCCAAAACCCCATCACCTTCCATCGCATGACCGACGGGCTCAACTACTTCGGCACGGTCCTCCCCATACGCGACTGGCTAAACCAACTGGCCCGCCGCCACGACCTCGAGGCGGAACGCCCCCTCGTGCTCGCCCAACTCAACCAGCGCTACCAACGCCAAAAAACCCTCCTGCAACTCCTGGCCTGGACCGTCGCCCTCCTATCCGTCGGCACCGTGGTCGCCATCCTCGTCGGCATCGTCCTCCGGCAACGCGCCGTCATCCGCACCCGCCAACACATCGCCGCCGACCTCCACGACGAGCTGGGAGCCGACCTGCACGCCATCGGCCTCTTCGCCGACCTCGCCAAGCAAGAAGTCGCCAAATCCGGAAGCGACAGCAAATGGCGCAAGCTCGTCCGCTTCGTCGAAGAGATGCGCTCCCTCACCGAGCAAGCCGGCAAAACCGCCCGCTACACCACCCACATGCTCGAATCGAAAGAGCTCTACGAAAACCTACCCGCCGAAATGAAGCGAACCGCCGAGCGGCTCCTGACCGACCTCAAACACGAAGCCACCTTCGAAAACGAAGCCACCCTGCTCGCCCTCAGCCGACGCAAGCGCATCAGCCTCTTCCTTTTCTACAAGGAATGCCTCGTCAACATCATCCGCCACTCCGGCGCCACCCGGGCCGAAACCCAACTCTCCGCCACTCCCAAGGAAATCCAGCTCAGCGTCTACGACAACGGACTCGGCCTCAGCCAAAAAAGCTCCCTCGCTCCGCCCCCCTCCCTCGCCCGCCGCGCCCGCTTGCTCAAAGCGAAACTCTCCGTAGAAAGCCCGCCCGTAGGCGGCACCCGAATCAAGCTCACGCTCAAAACCCGCCCCTGGCCCTTCCAAAAACCGAATACGAAATGAACCAGAAGCTACGCGTCATGCTCATCGAAGACAGCCCCGCCTACCGCAAGGGCATCGCCTACGCCCTCGAAGAGCGCGAGGACATGGAGCTCGCCAGCGAGTTCGGCACCGCGGAGATCGCCCTCCGCTCCTTGGACGAAAAACTTCCCGACCTCATCCTGCTCGACCTGAACCTCCCCGGCATCTCCGGCCTCGACGCCATCCCCCTCATCAAAACCAAAGCCCCGGACGCCGACATCATCGTCCTTACCCAATCCGACAAGGAAGCCGACGTCCTGCTCGCCATCGAACGCGGCGCCGCCGGCTACCTGCTCAAAGCCTCCTCCATCGAGCAACTCATGCACGGCATCCTGCACGTGCGCGAAGGCGGCGCTACCCTCGACCCCAACCTCGCCCGCTTCATCCTCGACACCCTCCAGCAAAAGCTCGCCAAACCCGAGACCCAGACCAAAAGCCTCTCGAAACGAGAGCTAGAGATCCTCACCCTCATCGCGAACGGCCTCGCCCAAAAGCAAATCGCCGCCCAGCTGGAAATCAGCATCTACACCGTCAGCGAGCACATCCAGAACATCTACGAAAAGCTCAACGTCCCCAACGCCCCCTCCGCCATCCACAAAGCCCACCGCCTCGGACTCTTCTCGCAAGACTGACCCCAAATCCCCCGCGCCTACCGCAACCGCGCCAACGGCAAGCAAAAGCCGAGCTCGACGAAAAGTGGAGCTACGTGCTGATAAACTAAGTCTGGCCCGGCCTTTGCCGAACCCCCGAAGATTGTAAATTCAAAAGGTAGGGCGAGACCGCCGGGCTCGCCGCAAAGCCCATCCTCCCCTTCCTTGACCCACCACGGTAGGGCGAGACCGCCGGGCACGCCGCAAAGCCCAAACTCCCCCTCTTCGCCCCCCACGGTAGGTCGAGACCGCCGGGCTCGCCGCAAAGCCCATCCTCCCCTTCCTTGCCCCCCACGGTAGGACGAGACCGCCGGGCACGCCACAAAGCCCAAACTCCCCTTCTTCGCCCCACCACGGTAGGGCGAGACCGCCGGGCTCGCCGCAAGGCCCATCCTCGCAAAGCCCAAACTCCCCCCTTCGACCCGCCACGGTAGGGCCGTCGCATGCGACGAGCCGCAGCGCAAGCTCCTACCAATCCCCCCATTCACCCAAACGCTACCTTGCTCATCGGAGCGATGCCCACCTACCACCAGCCCTGAAAACCAACCCGACGAAGCCCCTTCGCCATAACGAAGGCGTCCCTCCTCGTAGGGCCGTCGCTTGCGACGCGCCGCAGTGCAAGATCCAACCAATTCACCACTC
>NZ_JARXIA010000002.1 GCF_031127875.1 Pelagicoccus sp. SDUM812005
CCCCCCCTTAATCACCCCATAAAATCGTCGTAATAGATACCATGATAAATTCTCAGTCGATTAGGACATCCCTAAAGTTCGCGTGCCCCACGCTAGCCGTCACAGCAGTCGCGATCGTAATTGGGACGATGGGACTGAAAGCCAACAAATCTACAAATCTAGGACTCGAACGTGTGTACCAGGATAGAGTTCTTCCCCTTCAAGAACTCAAATCAATCGCCGACGCCTACGCCGTGGGAGTTATCGACGCCGCTAACAAAGCAAACGCCGGAATTTTCACCGCGGAAAAAGCCCTAGAAGAGATCGAGCTAGCTTCCAGAAGCGTTAAGAAGAACTGGGAGCTTTACTTTTCAACCCACCGCACCGAACAGGAAGAACAACTCAGAAAAGAAGCGAGCAAGCTCTTCGTCCCAGCGGATGCGGCAAAGGCCGAACTCCGATCGTTTCTTGAAAATCAAAGCGGATATATCGCGGGAGAGCTGGAGAGATTTGATGGTCCGCTCTACAAAACCATCGATCCAATCTCCAACAAAATAAACGAACTAGTAAATCTCCAACTCGAAGTCGCGAATCAGGAATATGTAACAGCAAAGAAGAGCTACGACTCCCAAAAGATTATCCAGACAAGTATTCTTCTCGGCGGATCTCTTATCGGCCTTATACTTACGTTCACGGTTAGCCGCTCTACGTTGAAACTCATCAACGGTATCCAAGACGTAGCTAGCCGACTAGGATCGGCAGCCGATGAAAGCAACGCTGCTGCCCAACAAATATCAACCACTAGTCAAATGTTGGCTGAACAAGCGTCCGAGCAAGCCGCCTCTCTCGAGGAAACCTCCGCCTCGATGCAGCACATCTCCACTATGACGGTTGAAAATTCGCAGCGCTCCGGTGACGCCTCCGCCCTGGCAAACGAAGTAGGCGCGGTCGCTCGCATTAGCGCCCAGGACATGCAGGGTATGGTCGACGCCATGTGCGAAATCGAAAGCTCTAGCAGCGACATTTCCGCCATCCTCAAAACGATCGACGAAATAGCCTTTCAAACCAATATCCTCGCTCTAAACGCAGCCGTTGAAGCTGCCCGTGCCGGAAAACATGGAGCCGGATTTTCTGTCGTCGCCGAAGAGGTGCGAAACCTCGCTGCCCGCAGCGCCCAAGCTGCAGGTGAAACCGCTGCAAAAATAGAATCCTCTCTACAAAATACAGCAGCAGGAGTCGAACGTAGCCATAAGGTTGCCCAAAGCCTCGAAGCAATACTTTGCAAAATCGAAAGCCTCACTCAATTAGTGCAGGAGGTCGCCGACGCAACACGCTGCCAGTCCGAGGGCATTTCCAAAATAAACCAAAGCATAGGCGATATGGAACGAGCCACCCAAGCCAACGCCGCCAGCGCCGAGGAAGGGGCCACTTCGTCCGAAGAGCTCAGCGCTCAAGTGGCTTCAGTAAGAAGTTCCGTCCAGAATCTGCTCGAACTCGTAAACCTCCAGAACCATGCGGAGCCCCTTTCCAGCAAAAACTTGCCCCATCTTAATGAGCCTCGCCTAGAAACAGAAAGCCACCGAAACTACAAGCACCTAGTTTATAGCGAACGCTAGAAATGGTGCACGTAGAATCCATGCTTGGTGCGGCTGCCTACCGTGTAGTGGGCCGCTGCGAACAAGAACGGCAGCCAAATCAGGACCTGCAAGGTCCACGGCATCGACCAAGCATCCGTGTCGCCAAAAATCCGATACGCCCCGAAATACGCGAAGACCGACAGGCTTGAAACTCGAAAAACGTAGTTGCCGCTGCCCACGCCCACCACGGCCAGCAACAGGAAGCTCCACGGAAAGACCGTCGTGGCCAAAGCGATCGTCCACACCAAATAGAAGGACATAAAGCGCTCCAAGCTCTCGCAAGAGTGCACCATCCAAACCGTCGCCAAACTCAAGATCGCAAGATAGACCAAGGGGTTCACTTGCAGGCCGGATACGAAAGAAACCATGGCCGGAATCAAAGAAATCCCGCGTTCCCCAAAGCCGAATTCCGGCGCCAAGACTCGCCCGAAGTCCACGTTCAGCGAGATGGAGGCCCACATCAAGGACAGCACCAAAGGCGCCGCCCCGAATACCAGCGCCACCAGACCCGCTCGGATACCGCTGCGCTTGAGCACATGCCACACCAGCCAAAGCAGCCCCGGAGCCATCAGCACGTTCAAAGCCGCCCCGATCCCCATTAATAAAGACGCCACGCACACCATCTGCCCCAAGGCGCTGCCGATCCCGCCAGAGGCCTTGATCACCGAAACGCCGCCCTTCTGGTCGATCCAAAAGTCCCAGATCAAATAGCCCGCCACGAAAGGCAGAAGGAACAAGCTAGAGTCGATACCCAAGCCCCCGACCGCATAGATCACCAAGGGATTCCAAGCGTAAAGCGCCGCCCGGTCCGCCCCGAAACGCAAGGCGAACAGCAAGCAGAGCGCTAAGTCGAATACCACCAGCACCGTCTTGAACCAGTCCTGCGGATCCCCCAGCTCGTCGAACGCGCTGTAGACCCAAAGCAAGCCGGGCAGGTAGCGAGACGGGCGCTCCTTGTCCAACAGCGACTCCCATTCCTCGCCCCGAAACGGCAGCAAGCGCTCCGCATCGGGAGCCAGCTCGTAGGGATTGTGCTCCGCCGCCAGGATCTTGCTGTCCCAAAGTCGACGGTTCAAGGTCTCCCCCGGCTCCACCGGCAACATCGCGATCCGCGCCACCGCCGCCACCAGCAGCATCAGCCAAGTCAATCGCTTCGCGAAATGCCAGGAGAGCAAGTAGCCCAAGGCGATGAAGCCGAAGCTGATTTGGAATTTGGATACGTTTTCCGGTACGCTCAGATCCGAAAAGCCCACCAAGCGGAAGCTCCCCAGCAGGACCAAGGCGGCCGCCAGAAAGGGCAGCACGTAATCGCGCCGCTTCGTCCGATAGAACGAGCCTTGGCGCGACCCGCCTCCCGGTTGGTTTAAAATTGCCGAATTCCCACGCATAAAGGGCTAAGAATCAATGGGCTGCCCACTTGGGGACGGCAGCCGACCTCCAACTTTTGGCATTTCCGCGACGCACTCAAGCAATATGCGGCGCGATTCTTATAATTAGAAAGTAAAAGCCCCATTCCAGCTTACTCCTTTGTATCCGGTCACTTGCGAGCGTCGCGACTCTCGCTAAGCTTAATGGAACCACAGGCACGCCCCAACCTCCAATGACTATGAGCACCTACTTGAAACGTTCCCTCGAGACCCTCGCCAGCCGCAATCCCGCCCAGGACCTCTTCATGCAGGCCGTGACCGAAGTCTTCGAATCCCTCGAACCCCTGCTCGCCGAAATCCCCGACATCGAGGCCAAGGCCATCCTCGAACGCATCTCCGAGCCGGAGCGCCAAATCATGTTCCGCGTGAGCTGGGTCGACGACCGCGGCCGCATCCAAGTCAACCGCGGCTACCGCGTCGGCTTCTCCTCCGCCCTCGGCCCCTACAAAGGCGGCATGCGCTTTCACCCCTCCGTGAAGCTCGACGTCATCAAGTTCCTCGCCTTCGAGCAGATCTTCAAGAACAGCCTCACCGGACTCGGCATCGGCGGCGGAAAAGGCGGCTCCGACTTCGACCCCAAAGGCAAGTCCGACGGCGAAGTCATGCGCTTCTGCCAAGCCTTCATGAGCGAGCTCTACCACTTCGTAGGAGAAGACACCGACGTGCCCGCGGGAGACATCGGCGTCGGCGCTCGCGAAATCGGGTATTTGGCCGGCCAATACAAACGCCTCACCAAGAGCTTCGCCCAAGGCGTGCTCACCGGCAAGCAAGTCGGCCTCGGCGGATCCCTCGCACGCAAGGAAGCCACCGGCTTCGGCGCCGTCTACTTCGCCGCCGAAATGCTGGCCACCCGCGACGACAGCTTGAAAGGCAAGAACTGCGTCGTCTCCGGCTCCGGAAACGTCGCCATCTACTGCGCCCGCAAGATCCAGGAACTCGGAGGCAAAGTGCTCGCCATGTCCGACTCGTCTGGAAGCATCCACGATCCCGCGGGGATCGACCTCGACATCGTCTCCGCCCTCAAGGAAGTCGAACGCGCCCGCATCGACGAGTATCCAAAACGTCGACACGGCTCCAAATTCTTCCCCGAACAAAAAGTCTGGGACTTCCCCTGCGACGTCGCCTTCCCTTGCGCCACCCAAAACGAGCTCTCCCTCGACGACGCAAAAGCCCTACTGGAGAACGGCTGCATCGCCGTCATCGAAGGGGCCAATATGCCGACCCAGCCCGAAGCCATCTCCCTGCTGCGGCAAAAGGACGCCCTCTTCGCTCCCGGCAAAGCCGCCAACGCTGGCGGCGTCGCCGTCTCCGCACTCGAGATGCAGCAAAACGCCGCCCTGCAAAACTGGACCTTCGCCCAAGTGGACGAACGCCTCAAAACCATCATGGCGGAGATCCACAAGGACTGCACCTTCTACGCCAACAAATACCGCCGCCCCGACGACTACGTCTTCGGCGCCAACGTCGCCGGCTTCCTCAAGGTCGCCGAAGCCGTCAATTGCTACGGCGTCATCTAGGCTTGGACCCAATCCGAATCCGCTACCTTCGCGGCGACTGTATTCGTATTTTACATACTTTTGACAAACTCACGCAGATTTTCGAGACAGGGGGGGAGGCAAAAGGCAACAGATTCGCAGGCTAGGCTCCAGCGAGGCTAATTTCCGTTGAAACCGAGGTCGCGGCGCAGCAGAAGGTGTTATGAATTCTCGTCCGCATTCGCAGGAATTCGATTCCTGCGCCCAGGAACCGATCCACACGCCCGGCTGCATCCAGCCCTACGGCTTTTTCATGGTCTGCGACAGCGAAAGCGGAAAGATTCTACAATGTTCGGAAAACACTGCCTCGCTCATTTCGATCCCTAGCGAAACCCTCCGAACGCTCGATCTCGCCGAACTGCTGGGACAAAAGAGCTACCAACAACTGCTCGAAGAGCTCGGCAAATCGAACGGACAAGCAAACGCCCCCTTCCGAGCGGAGCCCGGATCGGAGCAGTACACCCTGCTCGCCCGCAAGGCAGGGAAGCTCCTGCTCCTCGAGTTCGAACCCCACTCGCCGCTCGAGCAAACCGACGCCTTCCTAAACGGATTCGAAGAATCCGTCACTGCCCTGCAGAACAAGTCGACCTACCTCGAAATCGTCGAAACCGCCGCCCACAGCATCCGGACCTTCACCGGCTACGATCGGGTCATGGTCTACAAATTCGACGAGGAATGGAATGGGCAAGTCGTCGCCGAATCCAAGGCCGAGGAGCTTCCCCCTTTCTTGGGCCTCCACTACCCCGCCAGCGACATCCCTCCCCAAGCCCGGGCGCTCTACGAGAAGAACCTCGTGCGCATCCTAGTGGATGCCCAGGCTCCGGCAGTCCCCATCCACCCCGTGCTCACCCCTCTCGACGGAGCTCCCACCGACATGGGCATGGTCGGCATGCGAGCGGTCTCGCCCTACCACTTGGAATACCTTTCCAACATGAAGGTACGCGCCACCCTCACCATCTCCATCATGCTCGAGGGAAAGCTCTGGGGACTGATCGCTTGCCACCACTCTACGCCTCGCTTCGTCGGCCACCGCCAGCGCTACGCTTGTCGGATGCTCGGGCTCGCCCTTTCCTCCCAGATCTCCGGAGCCATCAGTTTCGAGGAGGCCGCCTTCCGCGCCCAGCTGGACGAGAAGAGCGGACGCTTCTTCGAAAAGCTCACCGATTCCAACGACCTGGAAAATTCGCTCGCCGGCAATAGCGAAAACCTCATGGAGCTGATCCCCTGCGATGGCGCCGCCCTCCTGCGCGGATCGAAATTCATCCCTCTCGGGCTCACCCCGTCCCAGGAGCAAGTGATGGAACTCCTGGCCAACGATTCGACCGCCACCGATTCCGGACTCTTCGCGACCCACCAGATTTCCGACTTCCTGCCGGACGGACGAAGCTTGGACAACGACATCGCCGGCGTCGTCATCGCCCCCTTCTCCATCGACCGCGAGCAATGTTTGCTCTGGTTCCGACGCGAACAGGCTCAGACGGTCGAATGGGGCGGAGACCCACGAAAAAACGTCACCCGCCGCACAGAAGGCGCCCGACTCAGCCCCCGCAAGTCCTTCGAAAAATGGGTCGAGATCGTGCAGGGTACCTCCACTCCTTGGAAGCCCGTCGAACTCCGCGGGATCGAGCGGGTACGCTCCCTCATCGGCAGGCTCTACGCCAAGCAAAGCCTCGAATTGGAACGGCTTAACCACCGCCTGATCAATGCGAACAGCGCCCTCGACGCCTTCAGCTACTCCGTTTCCCACGACCTACAGGCTCCCCTGCGACGCATCAAAGGTTTCGCCAACCTCCTCTTCGACTCCCAGGTCGACCAAAGTAACCGCAGCCTCATCCAGAGCATCGACCGGACAGCCGACTCGATGAGCAACCTGATCGAGCACCTGCTCGCCTTCGCCCGAGTCGGCGAAATCAAAGACTGGCGCCTGCAAAGCGTGAACCTCACGAAGCTAGCGAAGCAAACCTTCGAAAACGAAAAACTCGCCTACTCCTCCAACGCGGCGACCCTGAACATAGGCGAGCTACCGGAAGTCAACGCCGACCGGACCCTGCTCCAGCAGCTCTTCGCCAACCTCTTCTCGAACGCCCTAAAATATTCGTCCGCAACTCCGCGCCCGCAGATCTCGCTCAGCGCCGCAGTCGGAACCGCATTCGCCACCTTCTGCATCAAGGACAACGGAGTCGGCTTCGACTCCAAAAATGCCAAGAAACTCTTCGACGTCTTCCAGCGCTTCCACTCCCAGACCGAATTCTCAGGATCCGGCATTGGTCTCGCCATCGCCAAGCGAATCGTCTTAGCTCACCAAGGAAAAATCTGGGCGGAATCCGAATCGGGCCAAGGCGCGAGCTTCTACTTCACTCTACCGCTCGCCCAAACAACGAACTAAGACGCCAACTCAGCCTTCCTTACCAGCTCACGGAACTAGAGCACCGCCATCACACGTGGATACGACCGACACTTCCCTCTCCAGCCTCGTTCAGGAACTGCGAACCCAAACCCAAAGCCTACACCGGGAACTCGAAGCCACCACCGGAGCAAGCAAGCTCCCACAAGGAACCTTCACCCTGCCCGAATACTTCAAGCTCCTCTACGGCAACCTAGCCCTGCACCGATCCATCGAGGACCAACTCGAACAACGACTCTCCGCTGAAGAAAGAACCGCGTTCGGACTCCCTTGGTCCCACTTCAGCGCCAGCCTCCAAGGCGACCTAGAAATCCTCGCCGGACGCCCG
Source organism: Pelagicoccus sp. SDUM812005 (assembly GCF_031127875.1). Taxonomy (GTDB): domain Bacteria; phylum Verrucomicrobiota; class Verrucomicrobiia; order Opitutales; family Opitutaceae; genus Pelagicoccus. The sequence continues at coordinate 7,311 of NZ_JARXIA010000002.1, forward strand.
ATGCCCGCTCCCGAATCCCACCCCATCCCTTCCCGCCTCGCCCTGATCGGCGCCCTCTACGTCGCCCTCGGCTCCACCCTCGGAGGAAAACGTATCCTAAAATGGATTCGCGAAATCCCCGAAATCCACGAGAGCCAAGCCACCCAATACTATCAAGCCTGCGAACAAGTTCCCCCTCGCGCTTGGCCCCAGTTCTGCAGCGCCTGCGACCATCTAGATCTCTCTTCTGCCGAACGAGAAGTAGTCATCCAAGGCGCCCTGCTCGCCTTCGCATTCATAAAAAGCCAAATAGCCCAAGCGCCCGCTTTCCCAACTTAAGTAGCATGCCAACTCCATCCCATCAGAGCCTTCGTCCTAAGCTAAGGGTATTGGTCATCGACGACACTCAAGAAGAATACGTCTGGATCGGACAAGCCCTCGACCGGCTTCCCTCTGTCGACATCACGCACCAGTGGGTTCCCAATCCCTTCGAAGCCAACGAGCTGCACGAACAAAACCCATTCGATGCCATTCTCATCGACTACCACCTTGACGGCCTAACCGGCACCGAGGCGATCGAACTCTTCAACTACGGCCTGCGCTCCCTTCCCATCATCATGATGACCAGCTCCGGAGGCTTCGAAGCCAGCCTGCACGGATTGGAAAAAGGCGTCTCCCTCTTCCTCGACAAAAACGAATTCAAGCCCAGCCTGATCGAACGCGTATTGCTCTACTCGATACGCCAAAAAGAACTCGAAAACCGGCTCAGCAACTTTTCCGCTTACGTCGCCCACGACATCTCCGCGCCCTTGCGCAGCATGAGCACCTTTGTGGACATGCTCCTCGCCAATTTCGGAGACACCATCAGCGAAAGCGAACGGAGCATCGCAGAAGGAATTCTCGAGCAGACGACCCAGTCTCAAAATCTCGTGACTGACTTGCTCGAATACTCCGTCTGCAATAACAAACGGATGCAAAAGGAAGAACACTCCTTCGATCAATTAATCCAGCAAGCGCTCTCGTCCCTGAATGCCGCCATCGAAGAGAACGACGCCTCCGTTTCCGTTAAAGCCCAACATGAATCAATCGTTTGCGACTCCAATCTCATCGTCCACGTATTGATTAATCTAATACAAAATGCCCTAAAGTATAGATCGGAGAGCCCCCCTCAAATCAATATCAACTATTCCCTGTACGACGAATGGCAGCTTGTAAGCGTCGCTGATAACGGCATCGGCATGGAGCCTTCGAACACCAAAAAAATCTTCGAACCGCTATTTCGCATCCACAATGCAAAATGCCAAACGAGCGGCACCGGCATCGGACTCGCGATTGTCAAGGACGTCATCGAGCGACACGGCGGCATCATCTGGGTAGACTCCCAACCGGGAGAAGGGAGCACCTTCCACTTCAGGCTTCCCAAGTCCGCCTAACGGCAAAAGCAGCGCAGACCTACCCCGCCCACTACTGCAGCTGCCCATGAAACGCAGCCCAGAACGGGCACCTTAAGCTACCCACGTTCCCCCCAGAAGGGAACCGAAGCTCAACGGTTTTAAAACTTCTTGCAAGCTCCCTCGCTGGAGCTCTCGCGCCCCTTTGCATTCACCGAATGCTTAGACTTAAAGTGAGAGCGCAAATTCCCTTCCCTAAACGAACCGCTTTCTTAGTCTGAAATGCTACCCCGAAACCACTTCAAACCATGATACGCGTACCCCTACTAATCGCAGGACTGATCCTACCCGCTTCCCTCGTCGCCAACTACGAAAGCGCCCCGCTCGCCACCCGGAACGCCCCCGCCGGAAAAACCTTGTTCAGCAAGCTCTCTTCCGAAGAAACCGGACTCACCGGCAAGAACACCTACGCCGACCCCGAAATGTGGGGCCAAAAATACAGCGAGTTCCAAGGCGGAGCCGTCGGGACCGGACTCGCCGCCGGCGATATCGATGGAGATGGATGGGTCGACCTCTACGCCGTCACCAAAACCGGCCCCAACAAACTCTTCAAGCAAGTCGCCCCCTTGCAATTCGTCGACATCGCCGCCCAAGCAGGCGTTGCCGGCGGCGAGGCCTGGGGCACCGGCTGCAGCTTCGCTGACGTCGACAACGACGGAGACCTCGACCTCTACGTCTGCCAATTCGATGCCCCCAACCTGCTCTTCCTCAACGACGGAAAAGGCAACTTCACCGAGGCCGCCGCAGCAGCCGGCATCGCCGTCCAGTCCGGCAGCGTCGTAGGCGCCTTCGAAGACTACGACCGCGACGGCGACCTAGACCTCTTCCTCCTCACCAACGTGCTCGACGCCACCGCCCACCCCGAAGGCGAACCCGATTACCTCTTCCAAAACCAAGGCGACGGCACCTTCAAGGACGTCACGGCCACCGCCGGCATCGCCAACGATCGCGGCAAAGGCCACGCCGCCACCTGGTGGGACGCGGACGGAGACCTCTGGCCCGACCTCTACATCTCCAACGACTTCGAAGCGCCAGACCACCTGTATAAGAATAATGGAGACGGCACCTTCACCGACATCACCGACCTCGCCCTCCCCCACACCGCCTGGTACTCCATGGGCTCCGACTTCGGCGACATCAACAACGACGGTCGCCTCGACCTGCTCACCGCAGACATGGCCAACACCACCCACTTCAAGTCAAAGGTCACCATGGGCGACATGGGAGGCTGGGTCGATTTCTTCGACGCCCAAGTCACGCCCCAGTACATGAAAAACGCCGTTTTCCTCAACTCCGGAACCCACCGCTTCATGGAAGTCGCCAAGATGACCGGCCTCTCCAGCACCGACTGGACTTGGTCCACCCGCTTCGAGGACTTCGACAACGACGGCTGGATCGACCTGCACGTCACCAACGGCATGGTGCGCTCCTTCACCGATTCCGACATGGTCAACAAGATCAAGGCCCTCCAGTCCAAACGCCAAATCATCGCCCTCGTCAAAAACAGCCCCGTTCTCCGCGAGCAAAACCTCGCCTTCCGTAACGACGGAGCGGATGCGCTCCACTTTTCGAAAGTCACCAGCGACTGGGGCCTGGACCACGAAGGCGTCTCCTTCGGCTCCGTGGCAGCCGACTTCGACAACGATGGCGACCTCGACCTCGTCTACTCGAACTACGAGGAAGAGCTCTCCTTCTACCGCAACGACAGCCAAGGTAACGCCCTCATCGTCGAGCTCGACGGCACTCGCAGCAATCGCCACGGCATCGGAGCCCAAGTCGTCGCCCAAACCAGTCAAGGTACCCAAATCCGCAAGCTCACCATCGCCCGAGGCGTGCTCTCCTCCTCCCAGCCGATCGCCCACTTCGGACTCGGGTCCGACCAAAGCGTATCCAGCCTATCCGTACGCTGGCCCAGCGGCGTCGTACAAACCATCGAGAACATTCCCGCCAACCAGAAGCTTCGTATCCAAGAACCCAAGTCAGATCCTGGCCCGCTCCCCGTCGCCCCTGTCAAGCGACCCGTATCCGGACTCTTCGCCGAAAGCTCGAAGTCCCTCGGCCTCGACTTCACCCGCAAGGAAGAAACCTTCAACGACATGATTCGCCAACCCCTGCTCCCCCACCGCATGAATACGCTCGGCGGAGGCATTGCCGTTGGGGACGCCGACGGCGATGGCGATTCCGACATCTATTTCTCCGGAGCAGCCGGCCAGACCGGAGCCCTCTACCTCAACGACGGAAACGGTCGCTACCAAGCCGACGCCCGCCCTCAGCCCTGGAACCAGCAAGCCCAAACCGAAGAGATGGCTCCGCTATGGATCGACATCAACCGTGACGGAGCCCTCGACCTCTACGTCAGCTCCGGCAGCGTCGAGACGGAAGCCGGCGATCCCTCCTTGAAAGACCGCCTGTATCTAAACGATGGGCACGGCCAGTTTTCCGCAGCAGACGCTCGCGCCTTCTCCCCCGTCCCCGCCAGCAACTCCGTAGTCGCTGCCGGAGACTTCGACCGCGACGGCGACCTCGATCTCTTCGTGGGCGGCCGCGTCGTACCCGGAGAGTACCCGCGAGCGCCGCGCAGCGCCCTGCTTCGCAACGACGACGGCATCCTGGTCGACGTCACCGACGAAGTCGCCCCCGGTCTCGCCGACTCCGGCATGGTGACCGCCGCGCTCTGGACCAACGCACTCGGGCAAGCATCGACAGACCTGCTCGTGCTCGCCGAGCTCGAAGCGCCCAAGTACTACGACAACCTTGGCGGAAAATTCGCCGAGACCCCTCACGACAACGGGCTCAAGAACCTCAAAGGCTGGTGGAACTCCCTCGCCGCAGCCGACGTCGACAACGACGGAGACATCGACTACATCGCCGGCAACCTAGGCCTCAACACCAAGTACAAAGCCAATTCCGCCCACCCCTTCAAAATCTACTTCAACGACTTCGAAGGCACCGGAAAGTGCAACATCGTGGAAGCCAAGTACGAGGGCAACAACCTCCTCCCCGTTCGCGGGCGCAGCTGCAGCTCTCGAGCCATGCCCTCCATCGCCGAAAAATTCCCAACCTTCCACGACTTCGGCGCCGCCAGTCTCGAATCCGTCTACGCCCCCGAAAAACTGCAAACCGCCCTCGTCAAGGAAGCGACGGAGCTCGCCAGCGGCATCTTCATCAACAACGGGACCAATAAAAAGTTCACCTTCAAACCGCTTCCGCGCCTCGCCCAAATCGCCCCCATCTACGGCATCGCCGCTGCCGACTTCAACGGCGACGGAAACATCGACCTCGCCCTCGCCCAAAACTTCAACGGCCCCCAAGTCGAAACCGGGCGCTACGACGGCGGCATCGGCCTCCTCCTCATCGGTGACGGAACCGGTTCCTTCCACGGAGCCGAGGCCAACGAAAGCGGCATCTTCATCGAAGACGAAGCCCGCGGCATGGCGATCGTCGATCTCAATGCCGACGGCTGGCCGGACCTGCTCGCCAGCCGCCCCAACAACCGAGCGCACGCCTACCTCAATTCCGGAATTCCCGGCTCCGGATCCGTCGCCGTCCGCCTCCACTCCCAAACCCGAGGAAATCCCCAAGCCCTCGGCGCCCGAGTCCTCGTCACCTATTCCGACCAATCCCATCGGGCCTACGAACTCTCCTCCAACTCCGGCTACCTCAGCCAAAACGAAGCCTGCCTCTTCCTGGGCTACAACGACGAGCGAAGCCCCCAGCGCCTCGAAATCACCTGGCCCGACGGGACTCGCAGCGCCCACCAGATCGACACCGATCAACCTCGCCTCACCCTCGCGCAGCCCACCCACCTAGTCGCCCAGTAGCCGCTCCTTCCCAGCAACTTCCCCCTTGCTGGCCTGTCCCCGACAGGCCAGTCTCATTTCCATGCCCCCCTTCCGATCGATCGCGCTAAGCCTTTTCGCTCTCCACCTTGCTAGCGCCCCGCTCCTAGCGAACCGCCTCGCCGATTCCCAATCCCCCTACCTGCTCCAGCACGCCGACAACCCCGTAGACTGGTATCCCTGGGGACCCGAAGCCTTCGAAAAAGCCCAACGCGAGAACAAGCTCGTCTTCATCTCCATCGGCTACTCCACCTGCCATTGGTGCCACGTCATGAATCGCGAGTCCTTCTCCGACGAAGAAATCGCTGCGTATCTAAACGACAACTACGTCTGCATCAAAATCGACCGCGAAGAACGGCCCGACATCGACAGCGTCTACATGAACTTCGTGCAAAGCCTCACCGGCAGCGGCGGCTGGCCCCTCAACGTCTGGCTCACCCCCGACCGGAAGCCCTTCTTCGGCGGCACCTACTTCCCCCCACGCGACGACCCGAGACACGGCCGCGGATTCCTCAAGATCGTCCAAGAAATCAACGGATTTTGGCAAAAGGACCCCGACGGCCTGCTCTCCCGCAGCCAGTCCATTGTCGAAACCCTGAACGAACGCGCCGCCCTCCCACCCAGCGGCGGCGACGATTCCATCCCCACCCTGGATAGCCTCACCGAAGCTATCACCTCCTACCTCTTCACCTTCGACGAAGAACGCAAAGGCTTCGGCAAAGGCGAAAAGTTCCCCAGCCCCAGCACCCTCAGCCTGCTCCTCCGCGCCGCAGCCACCCCGCAGCTGCACGCCGAAGACCGCCAGGCCGCTCAACGCCTCGCCCTCGAAACGCTCGACGCCATCCTCGATGGAGGCATCCACGACCACGTCGGCGGCGGCTTCCATCGCTACACCGTCGACGCTGGATGGAAGCTCCCCCACTTCGAGAAAATGCTCTACGACCAGGCCCTCATGGCTCACGCCCTCATCGACGCCTGGCAGCTCAGCGGCAAGCCCCGCTACCAAGAGGCCGCCACCGCTACCCTCGACTACGTCCTCCGCGACCTGCGCCACGAAAACGGTGGCTTCTACAGTGCCGAAGACGCGGAAAGCCTCGACCCCGACCAACCGGAAAGCAAACGCGAGGGCGCCTTCTACCTTTGGAGCGCCGACGATTTCGAGCGGCTCTTCCCCGACCCAGCCCAGCGAGATTTTCTGGTCTCCCACTTCGGCCTAAAACGAGCCGGCAACGCTCCCTACGGGAATTTCCCGCGGGAAGTTTTCGAAGGCTACAATACCCTGCGTATCCAAAAAATGCCTTCAAACCAGCAGGAAGAAGCCTGGCTCGCATCCGGGCTCGCTTCCCTCCGCTCCGAACGCGCCAAACGCCCCCGCCCTCATCTCGACGACAAGATCATCACCTCCTGGAACGGACTAGCCATTTCCGCCCTCGCCCGAGCCGGCCTCGTCTTCGAACGCCCCGACTACACCCAAGCCGCCACCACAGCCGCCCAATTCCTGCTGGGCGAGCTCTTCGACTCGGAAACGGGCACCCTTTACCGCCTCTACCGCCAAGAGGCATCCCCGGTCTCCGCCTTCGCCGAAGACTACGCCTTCCTCATCGAAGGCTTGCTCGACCTCTACGAAGCCACCGCCGACCACCGCTGGATCCAAAAAGCGAATACACTGCAAGAAACGCTCGATGCGAAGTTCGCCGACTCCGAAAACGGCGGCTACTTCCTCTTCGAAGCGAGCGACGACATCGTCTTCAACCGCAGCAAGATCCCCTCCGACGCTGCCATCCCCTCGCCCAACTCCGTTAGCGTTAAAAACCTCGCCCGCCTGTCCCAATTCTACGACAGCGCCAAGCGCCAAAGCCAAGCCGAAGCGACCCTCGCCGCATTCGCCGGCGATCTGCAACGGAGCGGCACCAACTACCCCACCCTCCGCGAAGCCATCCTCTACGTCGCTAAAAAACCACTACAAATCGTTATCGCTGGAGATCCGAAATCCGACTCCGTCAAAGGCATGTTACGCGAAGTCAATTCCCGCCTGCTTCCCGCCCGCGTCCTCCTTTACGCCGACCAAGCGGAGGGACAGCAATTTCTCGGACAACACCTCGAGTTCATCCAAAGCGCAAAATCCTACGACGAGCTCGCCACCGTATTCGTTTGCGAAAACTTCGTCTGCCAAATGCCCACCGACGACCGAACTGTGCTCGCCGAGCAACTCGACGCCAAAAGGTAAGGCCAGGTCAGTTCTCCATCGAACCGCGCATGCGGTTACGCTTTTGCGTTTGCGCCACCAGCAAGGGGATGCTACCGCGAACCTCTCCGTCCACCTTCAGCTGGATATCGTAGCTCCCGAAATGCGGAAAACGCATTCCATTGATGTTCAGGACCAAATTGTGAGCCCCACTGCTGCGGCCGGCGTGAATCTTCACGTTCACCGTGGCCGACATGCTAGGACCGACCGCCTCGCCCTTGGCATCCAAGAAACGGATCTCGATGGCATGCGGGCCCGTTTCCGCCGCCTCAAAACGCATGCGAACCGCCAGCGAACACCGATCCCGCTGCACCGGAGCGGTCGGCGCCGCGATCCCCTCGAAGGCGCCCAAAATATTGAGCCGCCCACCGTAGTCGGTCGCTGCATCGCAGATGGAAAAGATCTCAAGAAACATCGAAGGAAGAAGCTAAAGCGGAGACTGGTAAACTCAAGTCCCCAAGCGACAGGCCCGAGCGACGTCTAGCGAACTTTCGTCCCCGCAACCAAGTCGCTCACCAACTCGCCCATGCGAGCCGTGATCGCGGCCGGGTCACCCAGGTTGTCCTTGATCGTATTCACAATGGCGCTACCGACCACGACGCCATCTGCCAACTCGCAAATGGTCCTCACCTGTTCGCGCTTCGAAACGCCGAAGCCCACCACCAGCGGCTTATCCGTGGCCTCGCGAATCATGCCGACCATCTCGTTCAAGTCGTCCGCCAAATCCTCGCGCACCCCGGTCACGCCGGTACGCGACACGTAGTAGATAAAGCCGGTCGCATGCTTGGCGATGTAGCCCACTCGAGCCGGCGGCGTAGTCGGGGCGATCAGGAAAACCGTCTTCATGCCATGCTTCTCGCAGGATGCCATGTGGTCTTCCGCTTCTTCCGGCGGCAAGTCGAGAACCAGCAAGCCATCCACGCCCGCAGCCTTGGCGTCTGCGATGTACTGGTCGAGTCCGTTGCTGAACATCAAGTTGTAGTAGGTATAGAATACGATCGGCACCGAGTCGTTTTCCTTGCGGATCTTGCGCACCAATTCGAACACGTCCGCCTGGGTGGTGCCCGCCTCGAGCGCCCGTTGGGCCGCCAACTGGTTGGTCAACCCGTCCGCCAACGGATCGGAGAACGGCACTCCCAGCTCCATCACGTCCACGCCGCTCTTGATGAGGGTGCGGCAAACGTCCAGCGAGGTATCGATGTCAGGGTCGCCGGCGCAAACGTAGGAAACGAAGGCAGAGCGCCCTTCAGACTTAGCTTTGGAAAATGCAGACTCGATACGGTTCATCGCCAAAGCCATGGAGATTCCCCCCAGCGAGGTCAAGCGCAGGGGCGCCCAAGGAAACGCAGCAATTTCGCAGAGCGAACCCGAGACCGCAAAGTGAGATCCAATGGTCCGTAGTACTCTCCCTCGCGACATGCCGCAGCGGTCTCCTCGGGCAATGCGGTACGGCCGCCGGCGCCGACCCTACGAATCGATCCTCCGCGGCTACGGAAAACATCCGGACACCAAAAAAGCCGAGACCACGAAGGCTCGGCTTTTCTCTTAGGATGGGGTGATAAACCGGATTGGCTCGCGGGACCTGCGGTCCGGTCTCGGGGCAAAGGCCCTCGCTCCTGCGTCGCGCCCTGTTCGCTCCGCTCACCGAACACGGCTTCGCCGGTTCAAGTCCTCGGTTCCTCCGCTCGGACACAAAAAAAGCCGAGACCACGAAGGCTCGGCTTTTCTCTTAGGATGGGGTGATAAACCGGACTCGAACCGGCGACCCCCGGAATCACAATCCGGTGCTCTAACCAACTGAGCTACTACCACCATCCTAAAAAAGAGGAGCACTAAGTTTCATCGGGTCCCCCCTTTGTCAATGGTTTTTGCGAGGAAAATGTACCCAAACCCGACCTTTTTCGCTCACCTCCCCGCGACCTCGCTCCAACCCGCCACCCCTGCCGATCCCCCGCCCCAGCAGGCAAACATTCATTTGGACGAGATCGTTTAGTGTCTTAGTTGTGGACACTTACAGGATTTTAATAATCGTGTGAGACCTTGTTGCAGCCCGTCGCCGCGCTTAAACCCAGGCAAGGCGCCGCGCTACGGCAAGTTCCCCTAATAACTGTATGTTCAGCCGCCCCAAGTCCCTACCCGACCCAAGCGATTCGCTGAACCGATCCCTCAACCGAACCTAACTGCGTCGAGCAATCACCTATGAGTAACGTTAATCCCTCCAAACTGTTCACCGCGAGCTGCCTCGCCCTGATCGTGACCGCGATGACCTTCGCCATCCGCGCCGGCATCCTATCTGAGCTTGCAACCGATTTCGGTCTCACGGACACCCAATTGGGCTGGGTCAACTCCATGGCCTTCCTGGGCTTTCCCGTCGCCATGATGATCCTCGGCCTCGCCTACAACTACCTAGGAGCGAAGAAGCTGATGATCATCGCCTTCGTGGGACACCTCGCCGGCCTGCTACTCACCATCTACGCCGGCGGTTTTTGGAGCTTGCTCATCTCAACCTTCCTCATCGGCTTCGCCAACGGATCGGTCGAAGCGGCCTGCAATCCCCTCATCGCGGACATGTATCCAAAAAATACGACTACGATGCTCAACCGTTTCCACGTCTGGTTCCCAGGCGGCATCGTGATCGGCGCCCTCGCTTCCAAGTTCATGACCGACGCCTCCCTCGGATGGCAGCTGCAGATCGCGATCATGCTCATCCCAACCGTTATCTACGGGATCTACGTCTTCACCCAAGCCTTCCCTGCATCTGAAAATATCGAGACGAACACCGGCACCAACATCAAGTCGCTCTTCTCTCCTCTCTACATTTTCATGATCTTCTGCATGACCCTGACCGCCATCTCCGAGTTCGGTCCCCAGCAGTGGGTCGGCCGTCTGCTCTCCGAAAGCGGCGCCTCTCCCATGATCATCCTCGCTCTCGGAACAGGTCTCATGGCACTTGGCCGCCAATTCGCCGGCCCTATCGTCCACAGCCTCAATCCAATCGGCGTCCTGCTAGCCTCCTCCATCATTACGGCTCTCGGCATCTACCTTCTCAGCACCGCAACCGGAGGCGTTATCTACCTCGCAACCGCTGTCTTTGCCCTCGGCGTATGCTACTTCTGGCCAACCATGATCGGATTCATCGGCGAGTACCAGCCCAAGACTGGCGCCCTCGGCATGTCCCTGATGGGCGGCGCCGGCATGTTCTCCGTGAGCATCTGGAACCCGATCATCGGCAGCTGGATCGACACCGCCCGCACCGAAGCGACCGCATCCGGCATTGCTCCCGAAGCGATCGAACTGGCTGCAGGCCAAGCGACTCTCGGAAACATGATTCTCTTCCCGGGAATCCTCATCGTCGCCTTCGGCATCCTCTTCGCGATGCGGAGCAAGGTCCAGAAGGCCGCGACTGCATAAGCGCAACCTGAGCGAAGCGTTTCATTTTTCGTGCCCTCCGCCTTCCAGCGGAGGGCTTTTTCATGCCAAAGCTTGCCAGCCAAACGCAAAAGCCTCCTCTATGGAAGGCATGCCAAAACGGCGAATCATCACTATCGGAGCCACCCTCCTCGCCCTCTCCTTTCTCGTATTCACGATCTGGATCATCCACGAAGCGAATATCGGGCGGGACAACATCCTGTTCCAAACCGTCCGCGCCACGCCCAACGGCGACAAGATCGGGCACGTCCTCCTAGCGGGCTTCCTCACTCTGGTGGCCAACTTCCTCTTTCGCCACCGCTACTGGCAGCTCGCCCGGCTTCGCCTGCCCATCGGCTCCCTCGTCGTCTTCGCCATCGCCGTGCTCGAGGAGTCGAGCCAGTACTTCCTGCCGACCCGCTCGCTCGACATCTTCGACGCCCTCGCCAACCTGGCCGGCATCCTCCTCTTCTCGATTCCCGCCATCCTCTGGCCCCGCAAGGCCAGAAGCGCGACCGACTAGTCGACCACCGCTAGGATCGCAGCCAGCAAGAGCACCGATCCGAGCAAGCGACGCAGCAGCACTCCACGTCCCAGCTGCCGTTCCTCGTTGGAGAACCAGTGCCCGATCCACCACACCAGGGCCACGCTCCAAATGCCTCGGGAACTGTACATGATGTTGACGATCGTCGCCTTCCCGTAGGTGCTTAGGACAAAGGCCATCACGCCCGCCTGCACCGCCATCAGGGCCGCGCCCGCTCCCATCCACTTCCAGGTCGCGGCGCTGACCGAGCCGAAGTTCGACTTGAAGAGCGGCACCAAGCCAAAGGAACAAAGCATCACCACGGAAAACATGCCCGCCACCACCTTGTGAAATCCCAGCTCGCCGCCGAAGGCCGCCAGCAGGGAATCCGCGCCCGCAAAGCTCAAGGCGCTGCTCACTCCCAGGACGATGGTCAGCATGACCTTGCTCTTGTCCGCGTTGCTCCCGCCCCTCATGAGCAAGATCGCCACCGCGCTCAACACTGCCCCGATCCAAACCGAAACCGACAAGCTCTCTCCCAAGCCCAGCGAAACGATCACCGCCACGAAAACCGTTTTCGTTCCGAGCAAGGGCGTCAGCAAACTCACGTCGCCCCGATGGATCGCCAAGCAGGTGAGCAGCTGCCCCAGGAAGAAGGCTCCACCCACCACCAAGGGCAGCAGCAGCGCCTTCCAGGATTCGATCGGCTCCCCGAAGAACCAGAGCGGGAAGGCCGCCAGAAACATGGCTAGGTTCGAGAGGAAAGTCGTCCTCCACGGCCCCACTCCGTGGGTGGTCGCCCGCTTCAGGCACAAGGCCGCCACCGTGTAGACCAAGGCGTTCAAGAGAGGAATCCAGTAGTAGGGCTGCATTCGCGGAACTCTCGACCGAGCTTCGACAAGCGCAAGCCTACAAACCGTGAAAGCGGCGGAGCCCTCCGGCCACGAAAAAGGCGCTCCCGCACAGGAAGCGCCTTCGAGAAAGGGATGCTGCGAACGCGGCCTAGACGCCCGCTGCGGCGATCGCCTGGTCGATGTCCGCCAAGATATCCTGAATGCTCTCGATGCCGATCGACAAGCGGACCAGCTCCGGAGTGATGCCGCCTTCCGCCTGCTGCTCGACCGTCAGCTGGCTATGGGTCGTGGTGGCCGGGTGGATGGCGAGGCTCTTCGCGTCGCCCACGTTGGCGAGGTGGCTGAAGAGCTTGAGCGAGTCGATGAACTTCGAGCCCGCTGCGGCCCCGCCCTTGATTCCGAACACCACCATGGAACCGCCTTTGCCTCCGAGGTACTTCTGGGCCTTGGAGTAGTTTTCGTTGTCCTCAAGTCCTGGATACTTGACCCACTCCACCGCCTCGTGCGCCTGCAAGTGCTTGGCCACGGCCAGCGCGTTTTCGCAGTGCCGCTCCATGCGCAGGTGCAAGGTTTCGATGCCTTGCAGGATGATCCACGCGTTGTCGGGAGAAATACAGGCGCCGAGATTGCGCAAAGGCACCGTGCGCATGCGCAGGATAAAGGCCAAGGCTGCCAAAGGCTCCGGCAGGTCATGCCCCCAGCGAAGTCCATGGTAGGAATCGTCCGGCTGGTCGTAGAGCGGGAAGTTTCCGTTGGCCCAATTGAACTTGCCGGAATCGACTACGATGCCGCCGATGCCTGCGCCGTGCCCGCCGAGCCACTTGGTAAGCGAGTGCACTACGATGTCAGCCCCGTGCTCGATGGGACGAGTCAGGTACGGCGTCGAGAAAGTTGCGTCCACGATGAGCGGCAAGCCCTTGGAGTGCGCCACTTCGGCCCATGCCTCGATATCGGTCACGTCGAGCGCGGGATTGCCTACGCTTTCGCAGAATACGCCCCGCGTCTTTTCGTCGATGGCTTCCGCCACCTTCTGCGGATCCTTGGCGTCGACGAACTTCACCGTAATCCCGAGATCCGGCAAGATGCTTGCGAACTGGGTGTAGGTACCGCCGTAGAGATTGTTGGCCGACACGATATTGTCGCCCGCCTTGGCGATGTTGATGAGCGTGTAGAAGATCGCGCTCGTCCCGGAAGCCAGGGCCAAGGCCGCGGCGCCGCCCTCCAAGGCCGCCACTCGCTGCTCGAGCACGTCCTGGGTGGGGTTCATGATGCGGGTGTAGATGTTGCCCAGCTCCTTGAGGGCGAAGAGATTAGCCGCGTGTTCCGTATTGTTGAATACGTAGGAGGTCGTCCGGTGGACGGGAACTCCCCGGGAATTGGTGGTCGGATCAGGCACTTGTCCCGCGTGCAGGCACTTAGTTTCAATATTCATGCAAAGGTATGAATCGCTTGGGTTGATAGAATAGGACCTACGCCTTCTCGAAGCGATAGGTCACGAAGGGCGAACAACTTGCCGGAAACCAAGCGACGGCACAACAAGGAAACTGCTCATTTGAAAGCGACAGTCCTCAAACAGCCCTCGTTTATTTGTCTTTCATTTCCCACCGCTTTCCCTAGGCCAAGGGAAACTCATGCTGCTCTCAGGTATCAAAGCCAGATGGCCCGGGGAGGCCGGCTACCGCCAACTCCTTAAAGTCGCGTTCCCGCTGATCGTCAGCTCGGGCTCGACCTCCCTCATGCTGTTCATCGACCGCATGCTGCTAAGCTGGTACTCAAACGAAGCCATCGCCGCTACCCTGCCCGCCGGACTGCTGCACTGGACCCTCATCTGCCCCTTCTTCGGAATGGCCATGTACACGTCCACCTTCGTCGCCCAATATACCGGCGCCAAACGTCCGGAACGGGTCGGCGCCTCCATCTGGCAAGGCCTCTACCTCTGCATCGTCGGCTCCGTCGCCCTGCCAGCCCTATCGCCGCTGGCCGACTCGTTTTTCGCCTTGGTCGGACACGCGCCGCGTATCCAGGAAATGGAGTCGAGCTACTTCAAGATCCTCTGCTTCTGCTCTTTCTTCTTCCTCACCAACGCAGTGCTCTCCAGCTTCTACGCCGGCAGAGGAAAAGCGTGGACCATCGTATGGATCAATTTCCTCGCGATGTTCCTCAACACCCTCTTCGACTACGCTTGGATTTTCGGCAACTGGGGCTTTCCGGAGCTCGGCATCAGGGGCGCCGGCTACGCCACCCTCGCCAGCTCCGGCGTAGGCTCCCTCATCTACTTTATCCTCGTCCTCAGCCGGGCCAACGACTCGGCCTACGCCACCAAGAGCGCCTGGCGGTTCGAGTTCGACCTGATCCGCCGCATGGTCAAGTACGGCTTCCCCGCCGGCATCCACTTCTTCCTCGATGTCATCGGCTTCACCATCTTCATCATGCTGATCGGCCGGCTCGGCGTGGCGGAATCCGCCGCGACCAACATCGCCCATCAGATCCACCTGCTCGGACTGCTCCCGCTGGTCGGCCTCGGCATCGCGAACACCATCCTAGTAGGCCAATACCAAGGCGCCAAACAAAGCCACCTTGCCGAAAAGGCGACCTACTCCTCCATCCAGCTCGCCACGTTCTACAATATCGTAGCGGCCTGCTCCTACCTCTTCCTGCCGCTGCTCTTCATCGGCCCCTTTTTCCTCGCCCGCCAAGAGCCTCCTTCCGAGGAACTGCTGCAGATCATCACCAACCTGCTAAAGTTCATCGCCCTCTTCACCTTCTTCGACGCGCTGGTCATCCTCACCAGCGGCACGCTCAAGGGCGCCGGCGATACCAAGTTCGTGATGCGAACCCTCACCATCACCTCCGTGACCCTGGTCATCATTCCGACCGTCCTCATCGTCGAAGTCTATCGCCTGCCGCTCTACTACGCCTGGAGCATCCTCGCCGTAAACCAAATCTGCCTGAGCGTCATCTTCCTCCTCCGCTTCCGCAGCGGCCGGTGGAAGGATAACCAAGTTATCGAGTAAGGCGCACGCGCCCGTGCCCCCCCCAAGCGTCAAAACCGCTTGCTCAAGCCCATGCTCAGCAAGGAAACGGACGCGTCGATCTTGCCGTGAAGGCGTTGCCCCGCGGCGTGGCTGGTATTGTCGATCATCGGATCGTCGACCATGATGCTCACGTACGCGAAGTGCAGATCGAGCTTCTTGGTAGCCGCCACGCTCAAGCCGAGGGCGATCCACTTGCGATCCTCGTCCGGAATGCGCGGGGAGCGAACTTCGTCGTTAGGCACCGGCGATTCGTCGTAGGCCAAGCCAAAGCGACCCGTCACCTTGTCATTGAATTTATAGGACGCTCCGACGCTGTACTTGCTCACGTCCTGCCAGAGCTCCGGGATCACCGTATCCGGAGGTGATGGATTTTCGAATACAATCCGCAACTCCTGAAACTCGCTCCACGAAGTTTTGGTGACGTCCACCATCACGCTCCAACGCTCGTTTACCTTGCCAAAAAGCGACACCGAAAGCGTATCCGGAAGATTGATATCGACCCCACCGCCCTGGTCCGCGAAAGCGGCTCCGAGCACGCTCTCCAATGGGCCCACTGTGAAATCGGCCTGCCCCGACAAGGCCAGCTCCACCTTGGAGCGGTAATGCACGCCCCAGCGCCAATCATCGTTGATCTCGTACAAGGCGCCCACGTTGAAGCCCCAGCCATCGCCGTCGCCTTCCAAACGAATTCCTCCGTCGTATTTCGTCGTGCCCAAGTTCGCCTGGATATCTCCGGCGAGCGCCATCGTCTGAGCATTCGCAGGTATGGCTCCCGTCTGGTACTGGTTCAGGAAAACGAGTCCCATGTCGATCGCGTTGCTCAGCACCGCGTCGGACTTGACGTAGTCAATCCCGCCGCCGATCGAAAGCTTGTCGTTCACCCGGTAAGCGATGGACGGGTTTACCAGAACCGTCTTGAGCTCGGTGCGACGGGCCACGTAACGGCCCACCCAATCGTCGCCGAAATCCGTGGTCAAACCGAAGGGCGCAGAAACGCCAACGCCCCAAACCAAGTCGTCCGTCAATGGGGCAACGTAATAAAGGTTCGGCACCCAAGCCTCCTCCTCGGAAGTCGCATCGTTCCCCTGCGTGGGAGCCGTCAGCGTCGTGGAGCCGAGGTTCGAGAATTCCGCTTCGGGCAGGATCAAGTGCACTCCGGCATGCAGCTGCGGCTTCTCGATCAACGCCATGCCTGCCGGGTTGAAGTAAACGGTGGAAGCGTCTTCGGCCGACGCCGCGCCTCCTGCATAAGCGTTGCCCAAACCGGAAATTCCCTGCTCCTGGATGGCGTATCCCGCGGAGTAGCCGAGGGACGGGAACAGGCTAAGCGAAAGGAGGGCGCTCGCGCCGAGAAATGGGAGACGATGACTCATAGGGGCGTTTCAAGTTTGGGGTTACACCTAGCAGCAGCCTCCGAGACGAGGCCGATATTCAACTATGACGAATACATGCCAGCCCCGATTTTTGGCAAGCGAGCTCCGCAATTCGCAGCCTTTTTGCGGACTATTTACTAGGAGAAAGCACGAAGGAACACTCGTCCAGCAAGCGCTTGGCGAGCACCTGTCCCGCTCGGTAAATCCTCATCTGCTCCACCCCGTAGGCCTCGCGTCCGGACGCCGTCTCGATCAGTATAGGTTCATACCCGTATTCAGAAAGATCGTACGGGCTCGCACGCATATCCAGTTCCCGAGCCTCCAGGGCCAACTCGAAACAAGCTCGCAAGAGATCCGAGCCCAACCACGGACTTCCCTTGTAGGTCCAGCGGTAGAGGTCCATGTTGAAATGGATACAGCCGAACTGTTCGTTCTGCTCCCGCTCGTCCCTGCCCGGACTCAATTCGTTCAATGGCCGCGCCTCAGGCGTGAAAAAGCGGAAGGCGTCCCAATGGGAGCAACGGATGGTGCTGCCTTCCACCACCTTAGCCAAGTCCTCCGGACTCAAGCGCAGCGGCGTCGATTCATGGCGAATCTCCTTCGCCTTGTAGACCATCGCCCACTCGTGAAGACCGAAACAGTTGAAACGCGGCGGGCGACTACGAGCCGCTTCGATCAAGGAACGCACCCAGCGGATCCTCTCCACGGCGCTCCCGTCCATACGGCCTAGATTCAAACCGACTCCGTATTCGGTCTCATGATACCGATCGTCATCCAAAAAGCTCCGCGCCGCGTCGCCTTTCAAGAACTGATGAGCCGCCGGGCGCCAACGGCGCAGCACGGTTCGATTGGTCTGATAGTAGGCAAAAAGGAAATCGTGCACCGGATGCTTCTGGCGGCTATCCCGGCGCTTCCGGTAGGCGTCGATGTAGGGCCCCACCACCGCTTCGTGGGCCGAAGCCAGAGCGAGCCACTCCTCCTCCTCGAGAACTTGTATCCGGGAATCGCTTACAGAACTTGCTTGGCAATCCACTCCTCAACCTCCTCCTCGAAAAACACGTCCTCCAAGGCTTCCCGCGCCCAAAGCTCCGTTTTGCCCAAATGGTCCAGCACGCGGGCCGCCACCACTTGCACGGCCGGAACTTCGCTCCAAACCGATTGCGCCGCGCACCGCCAGTGGGCGGGATCGATACGCTTGGGATTCTCGAGCTGCTCCCGGCAGGTGTCGCAAACGAAGACGCAGGTCTCGACCTCCGGCTCTTCGTCCTCCGGCGGCACCGGCATCGGACGCAAGGCTACGCCCGAGGCTTCGCAGAGCTCGCACTTCGATCCGGAACGGCGCGTCAGATCCTTTCCCAGGGCGCTGAGCTGCGACTGCTTCGCTTGGTGTTTTTCGAGTCCTTTTGCCATGATTGAATAAGGCTTACATGCATTGCCCAGCAAATCGCAATCTGGCAACCCTTTGCCGCAGCAGCGTCAGACGTCCTTCTCCGCAAAGGTATCGTCCAGGGACTCGGCCAAACGAAGATTGTCGTCCCGCGCCCGCTTCAAATCGGAGGTCATGTCGTTGATCGCGTTCAAGAGGCTATCCATCTCGTCGTCGCGACGCATCTCGATCCGCTGGTCCAGATTGCCCGCCGACACCGCTTGGATTTGTCCCAGCAGGGCATCGATCGGCCTCTTGAAGTGACGCGACATCCAAGTCGCAATCCCCCAGGAAAGCAGCAAGGCGATGCCGATTCCCCAAAGGGCCGCCGCCTGGATCTCGTCGAGCTTGGAGCGGACCTCGTCAGCCCGCATATCGATCCCGACCAAAAACTCGCCGTCGCCGTTCATCACCGGCGAGTACCCGGAAAAGAAGGCTCCCCACCGGTCCCTCGTGATCTCCTCGTCCGCGGAGCGACGCAGAAAGCCTTCCCTCAACTGGGGAGTCGCGGCCTGGTAAACCTGCCCCGGCAAGGCCTGCTCCTCGCTCTCATCCGTGTCGATCACGAACACCACCTCGCCCGACGGAGCCTTGCGCATGATATAAAGGAAGGCGATATCGTCCACGCTGCGCCGCATCGCCCTGAGCTGCTCCAAGGTCTCCTGGTAGGAGAACTTTTCCACGTCTCCCGGCTGACGAATGTCCCTCAAGGTGTCCGCATCGATTTCCTGGCTGATCAAGGCCGCGCTGCTGGCCAAGCGGATTCGCAGCTGGTTCATCAGGCTTTCCTTCGCCGTGAGGTAAATAAAAAATCCGATCGCGCTGGATACTAAGAGCGTCGTGAAAAAATGAGATACAAATAATTTACGATGTAAGGGGAAAGAGTGCTTCATCACGCTAAGCTTCAAACTGTTTTCCTGCATAACTAGGGTCAATCGGAGATTCCGTTCAAATTTCCTCCCTAACCACTTAGGCAATCTCAGGAAATCACCCAGAGAGCCCACTCTATGCGCTTCCTGCAAGCATAGAGACTTCCCTCTAATGGCGGTGAATTCTGTTGCGACTTCTGCTCAAGCTCATTCAGTTTAGATACTCTGTCCACTGCGGAACAACTCGAAGCCAATCGGAACCACAACGCGCCGCTTCGATCCCACAGCGCAAACTAGCAACCAACGCCCACGACTGATGGACCCGATCAATTCGAATCCCTTTTTCAACTCCGCCCGCTTCTACCAAAACCAGCCGGCGCAGCAAAAGCCTACCCCATCAGTCGATCCAGCCGCCGCAGCCGAGTCGCAATCCATCAAGCCGACACCCGCCGCGGACAGCGAATACACCAACCTCTTCGACGACGACGCCCTCCTGAAGCTGCAGAGCAACCTCGAAGCCATCGCCCAGATGGCGGAGCAGTCCCTCAAGCGCATCGACAGCTAGAGCGTAGCAGCTTGCACAGGCTTTCGCGGCAAAAGCATTGCACATCGCCGCTCGCCCCATAGACCCTTCTCCCATGGCAGATCTTGGCGATTTGAGAGAAGAATACGGGCACGATTCACTGAGCGAAGACTCGGTACATCCCAACCCGATCGAGCAATTCCGAATCTGGTTCGACCACGCCGTCGCCCAAAAGATTCCCGAGCCCAATGCCATGAGCCTCGCCACCGTGGACGAAAGCGGCCAGCCTTGGCAGCGCACCGTCCTCCTGAAAGCCTACGACGACCGAGGCTTCGTATTTTACACCAACTACGAAAGCCGCAAAGGCAAGCAGCTCGCCAAGAACCCAAAGACCTGCGTCCTCTTTCCCTGGATACAGCTCGAACGCCAGGTCATCGTGACCGGCACCGTCGAACGCGTTTCCACCAGCGAGTCGCTCAAGTACTTCGCCAGCCGCCCTTTCGGCAGTCGCCTTGGAGCCTGGGTCTCCCAGCAAAGCTCCGTCGTCTCCTCCCGCTCCATCCTCCTCGCCAAGTTCGAAGAGATGAAGAACAAGTTCAAGGACGGCGAAGTTCCCCTGCCCTCCTTTTGGGGCGGCTACCGCATCCAGCCGGAAACCATCGAGTTTTGGCTCGGCGGAAAATCGCGCATCCACGACCGCATCTTCTACAAGAAGACCGACACCGGAGCCTGGACCATCGAACGGCTCGCCCCCTAGCCTCCGCTTAAACTTGGATAGCCGGCGACCAACAGGTCGTGCGGCCCGCCACCGTTTCTCGACGTAGTGCCGTTTTCGATACGGGACAGACGCCTCCGTCCTTCCAGCGATGCCTAAACAGCCAGCTCTTCGGAGGATCGCTGTAATCCTTCCCGATGATTCGGATGGCTTTGCGACAGACCCAGCGGAGCTGCTCGAACAAGGCGTTTCGCTCCTCCTCGCTCAAGGTTCCCAAGGCCCGATCCGGGCGCAAGCGAGCGCGCCACAAGATCTCGTCCGCCATCCAGTTCCCAACCCCGGGAAACAAATCCTGCTGCAACAGCAATCCCTTGAGCGACGCCTTCCCCCTACGCTGCAAAAGCGACTCGAAACGCGTTCGCGTAAAGGCCTTCTCGTGCGGTTGCGGCGGCAACGCCGTCCACCAGTCGGGCAAAGTTCCGCCAAGCGTCTCGTGCAAGGCGAGCTTGCCGAACTGACGCGGATCGCGAAAAACCAGCAGCGACCGTTCGCTCCGCAAGGCAAGGTGGTCATGCTTGCCCTCTTGCTGGCTCGGATCCAAGCGATGGAGCGAACCGGTCATTCCTAGGTGCACCTCGAGAAAACAGCTTCCGGAAAAAGCGAACAACATTCGCTTTCCATGCGTGTATCCAGAAAGCAACTCCGCCGACGCAAGCCGGCGACGCAGACCATCCACGTCCAAGCCGCGGCAACAGCGCGTCTTACCATGGACCCAAGCCAGCTCGAAGCGCTCCCCGCGAGCCGCTTTCCAATGCGAGCTGTGATAAAAAACTTCCGCGAGTTCAGGCACTACTTTATCTGCCAGCGATAGTGGTACTTGCTCAGCAACTCCGGCCCGTCGTCCCGCACCGCCACCACGTCTTCGATACGGCAACCGCCCACTCCCGGATAATAGAGCCCGGGCTCCACCGTTACGACCGCGTTGCGCTTCAGCTTGTTCGACACGATCGATACGCGCGGAGCTTCGTGGACCTCCAGCCCGAGGCCATGGCCCGTACCGTGGATGAAGCCTTCCGCCCCTTTCTCGCCGCGCCGCGTTTCATAGCCTAGCTCCGCGAAGGTATCCAGGACGGATCCATGAACGTCCTTGCCGTTCACACCGGTCTTCACCTTCTGGATCGCCGTCTGCTGCGCCTTCAAAACCGCTTCCACGATCCCTTTCTGAGCCTCGTTCGCCTTTCCTTTCAAAAAGGTACGAGTCATGTCTCCGTGGTATCCAGTTTTGGATACGCGCGGAAAAACGTCTACGATGATCAACTCGTTCGCTCGCAGCGGACCATGCCCAGCGCAATGCGGATCGCAGGCTTGGTCCCCCCCAGCCGCAATCGTATCCATGGAGAGCGAGCCCGCTTCCAGGCAGGCGATCTCGATGATGCTGCGCAACCGCTCCGAAGTCAGGACCTTGCCGCCCAGCTGCAGCTTGCCTTGCTTCACCACGCTCTGGCGAATCGCTTTCTCCGCGGCCCGGATTCCGATCGCGCTGCAACGATTGCCCTCGCGGATCATAGCGAGCTCCTCTTCGGACTTGCGTTCGCGAGCGGGGAAAAGGCTCCCCTCGCACACATCGACCTTGATCCCGAGCTCCACCAAGTTGAACGCCAGCGAGCTGGGGAAGTCGCCCGGAACCTTGAAGCTCCCGATTTCGAACTCGTCCGCCAAGGTCGCCACCAGCTCCGCGTAGCCCACCTTCGCCCGCTGGAACTTTTCCCGCGTCAGCTCCAGCCACAGCTCAAGCGGCAGCACCTCGTCGAAACGGGACTCCTTCAACGCGCGGGCGTACTCCAGTTGGTTGAGCACCGCGTACCACTTCCGCCCCTTCTTGAAGGACAAAAAGGCATCCGGCACGCTGAAGCCTCCCACGTAAAGCTGGTCAGCGCTCCGGCGGGTATCCGCAAAGAGCAATGGAGAGGCAGGAGCTTTCGCCGCCCGCTTGACAGTCGCTTTCTTCTTAGGCATCCGCGCATCCAAGGCGGACTGGACAAACTTGTAAACGCCCGAGTGAGTAGCTCTCCCTCGCTTCTCCCTCATAAATCACTCATCCGGTACGACCAAGCTCCCCTGCCTAGACCTGCGAAGAACGAAGAGGTTAGGCTTCACCAATAACCTTAGGGTCTAGCGTTCATTTTGCAGCCACACCAAGGCTTTACCCTTGATTCACAGATCCATTCTGCCGATGGGACACTTGGCCAGCGAGGAGCCAAGGCCCAAGCAGCATGACTAGCATTAAACGTTACTTCAAAACCACCGCTATCGCTTGCGGAATCAGCCTAGCCGCTGCCTCCCTGCAAGCCGTCACCGTTAACTTGTCGGAAGCCCAAGGCTACAACCTCGTCACTTGGGGCGACGCCACCTTGAAGAATTCCGACACCGAAGGACGCGTCGCCGCTGGCGGCAACGCAAGCTTCGGCTCCTACTCCATCGGCACCTCCACCAGCGCCGGCGACCCCACCCGAGCCCAGCTCACGGTCGGCGGCAACCTCGACGCTTCCGGCGGCGGCCAAGTCTACAACGGCAGCGTCTACGTGGGCGGCAGCTACACCAGCCCCGGCTACAACCTGAACTCAGCCCCCGGCTCTTCCGTCCAATCCAACCTCGGCAAAAGCAACCTTCCCTTCGACTTCGACGCCGCTCAGGCCGCCCTGCTCACGAAGTCCACGGACTGGGGCGCCCTCACCCCCAGCGGTTCCGCAACCATGCAGTGGGGCACGCTCACCCTCGACGGCAGCGCCGAGGGCCTCAACATCTTCAACATCGACGCCGCCACCCTAGCCGCGGCCCACACCTTCAAAATCTTCGTCCCTTCCGGCGCCACCGCCCTCATCAACGTAAGCGGCGCCATCGCCGAGATGAGCAACATGGGCTTCTTCGGAACCCACACCGCCGAAAAGACCTTGTTCAACTTCTTCGAAGCCACCGAGCTCGACATGGTCGGCATCGGCGTCACCGGCTCCATCCTCGCCCCGCTGGCCGATCTCACCTTCACCAGCGGCAACGTCGACGGGCAAGTCATCGCGAACTCCTTCGCCGGCGCCCAATGGGGCAGCGGCGAAATGCACAACGTGCTCTTCGAAGGCGAACCCGATTCTCCCGCCCCGATCCCCGACTCCGGCTCCACGCTCGCCCTCATCGCGACCGCCCTCGTCGGCATCGTCCTCGTTTCCCGCAAGCTGAAAGGCTGAGGCGCCCGCCTACTTAGCCTTGTCCGCCACGTAGGCTTCCATCATCTCCCGAGAAATGCGGTGCTTGGCGGCGCAGCGGGGACAGTTCACCTCGATCAGCTCCTCTCCAAGGAAAAGGTCTTCCGGGTCCGCTTGGAACGGAGCCGACAAGGCCCCTAGGATGCGGTCCTGGTTGCAGCCGCAATACCAGCGAACGAAGCGCGTCTCAAGATCCACGACTTCCTCCGTTTCCTCGATCTTGCGCACGTCCTCGAGCGTGACCGTTTCGAACCAGTTCTCGTCGTAGTCCGGATGAGCCGCAAGAATCGCGAACACATCTGGCTCCAGCTGGAAAAAGCGGGCCGGCCGCTGCTCGCTGAACTTGTAGAACTCCTCCACCGCGTGGATCAGGTCCGAACCGTTGAAGCCGACGATGGAACGGTGCGGCTCGCGATTGCGTCGCACCACGTCTTGGTAAAACACGTTCTCCTCAGCCTGCTTCACCCCTTCCGTGTAGATGCGCCCGGTCACGTCGCCGGTGCCGGTGTCGCCCGCCAGAAACAGGTTGTGCAAGGGCTGCTGGAAATTCACCGTCCAGGCCAAGAGGTCGTTCCTCGGACGCGAAATGCAGTGCAAGCTGAACAGGGCGATCGCCTGCTTCAGGCGCTCGTCGAACTCCGGGGTGAGCGAAAGCCCGTTGTCCTTCTGGTGCAGGTAGTAGTCCACGTAAAGCTGGCTGAAGTCCGCCTTCGCGAACAGCAAGTTTCTGCCGCGCACGAAGCGCGACTTGATGGACAGTACCTCGGATTCGTCGGAAGGCGGATTTTCTGGCATCCCTCGGTATTGGGCAATCGAATCGCAGATCTCAAGCCCGAGAAGGCGAATCCGCAAAAACTCGCGCCCGAGGAAGCGCCCTACTTGCCAGCTGACTTGACCAGCCCAGAGCGCAAGCGCTCCGCCGCCGCCACAAACTCAGAGCGACGCTCGTGCCGCGGCGCGGAACGGACCAGTTCGTCGTAGGCGCTCAAGGCTCGCTCGTTCTCGCCCAACTCCTCGCCCAAAGCCGCGATCCGCTCCAGCACCTCCACCCGAATCGACCCCACGGGAATTCCCAATCGGTACGCCTCGGTCAAATGCTCGTAGGCCAAGGTCGAGTCCAGGTCGAAGCTGAAGTAGGCCTCCCCCATGATGCGGTGCACGTTCTGTCGGAGCTCCGGAATGCTGATGTCCGACACGATTGGCTCCAAATTCTGGATACGCTCCCAAACCTCGTCTCCGCTGCCGTCGTCGTCGTAGATGTGCAAGGTCGCGTACTTGACGAAGGCCATCTGCCCAAAAAAGCGCTCGGGCCACTTTTCGTAGAGCTTCCAGTACAGCTTCTTCGCTTCCGCGATATCTTGCTCGTAGGGATTGGACTGGGTCACGCGGGCATTGTAGTAAGCGGCAGCAAGCCCGATCGCGTCGCTGTCGTTGTCCGCGATAATCATGCGAAAGATCCGTTGGGCGACCTGGTACGGCTTCTCGTCCTCCTCTACCGGTACCTTCCCATGCAGGGTATCCAGGGCCGTCGTGTAGAGCGAGAGGCGCTTGTTCTCCTTGCCGATGGTGCGCAAGCGGTTGAATTCCGTCGAGCGGGCGCTGTAGACCAGCATGACCTCCTGTTCCCAGATCGGCCGTTCCTCATCTTGGCCCGAGACGCCGAGACCGGAAAAAGCAGCCAGGACCAGCGCAAGCAAAAGCCGGGGGGTAAAGTAGTTCGTCATAAGTCAAATGGGGTGAACGTCAGGCTTCCTATATCCATGGTCCAAATCCGGGAACGCGCAACTCAGGAGTGGATTCGAGGTCTTTTCCCCTACTACGAAATCGCCAATACCACGGATTCGCTGAATGCTTGCTAAAATCGCGGGCCTGGAGATACTTCTCTCCTACCCCATTGCTTGCTGCCTTACGCAACCTCGACCCTTGGTGCCACCCATGCTCAGAAAACGCCTCGTTCAAGCCCTTGCCCTCGGACTCACCCTCTCCCTCGTCTCCGGCTGCGTCTACCTGCGCTTGCTCAAGTTCAAGAACCAGCTGCACGACTTCGACGAACATGTGCTCGTCGAGCTGGACCAAGGCCTCTCGCTCAAATTCCCCGAACCGGTCGTACGCGACGAGGATTTCGTCTTCATCACCGAATCCCAGCCCAGCAGCATCTCCGAGGTTTCCCGATCCCCCAAGATCGAAGACTGGGACTGGCGCTTCGAGAAGCAGATGCAGACCGAAGACGGCACCCCTTTCAGCATCGTCTTCCGCACCCGTTTCGAGGAAGGGCTGCTGACCCAGATCGACTTCGACGAAAAGCTGCTGGAGGCCATCCCGGAGGACTTCATCGTCGAGCTCTTCCGCAGCCTCGGAAAGGCCAAGATCAACAAGCTGCGCAAGAGCGCGACCGCCGCCATGAACCGCGAAACGCTGGACGGCGTGCCGCTGCCCACCTTGAACGACATCTCCGTCGTCATGGGGCAGCCGACCGATAAGGACAACAAGGACAAGCGCCGCCTCTGGCACTACGTCTTCAACTTCTACAATCCGAAGAGCAAGGACCTCTCCGGACAATTCGCCATCGTCTTCCAGAGCGATTCCGACAATCCCGACCAGGAAATCGCCGGCTTCGAACTCACCGGCAAAGCCCGCTAGACGGCGTTGTCGACTGGCGAGCGATTCGGCGAGCTTCAGCGAATCCGCCGAACGCTCTAGAGCTTCACGCGGAGCAATTGCCGAAACGCGTTGACGGCGCCTTCGACCCCAAGCTCCCGCGCCTTGGACAAGCCGTCCTTATAGACGTTGGCCGCTTCGGGCGTGCGATCGAGCGCCTCCAGCATCCGGCCGTAAAAGACGTAGGCGTCTAAGTAGTTGGGGTTCTGCTCCAGCAAAGCCTTAAAGGTCGATTCCGCTTCCTCGTACTCGCCCAGCTCATTGAGGAAGGACCCCAAGGCCAGCTGCGACTCGCCATTGCTGGGATCGACCTCGAGCGCGCTTCTGATGCTTCGCACCGCTCGGCTCAACCTTCCGCCCTCCGATTCGGCGTAAGCATAAAGCTGATACGCATGCACCAGTACCTGCTTCACGCTCTCCGATTCCGGATGCTCCTCCAACAGGTCCTCCAGAAAACGAACCCCGTCGCGGTGTTCGCCCTGCGCCAACAAAAGGTCGCCCTTCATCAAATGCACCTCGACGGTATCCGTCCCCTCCTCGATCAGGGCATCGATGATCTCAGACGCTTCCGCCCACTTCTTCTGCAAGCGGTAGGCGTCCGCCAAGTGGTAGCGGTACTGCTCCTTGCCGGGATCCAGGGCGAGGACCTTCTTGAGGTTGGAAATGGCCGCGTACGGCTTGCCGAAGCCGATGTAGGCTTTGCCCAGCTCGTAGCTTAGGAGCTCCGATTCGGGAAAGGTTTCCAGTCCCAGCTTGAGGGCGTTCACCGCATGTTCGGGACCGCCGACGATCCCCATGACCCGAGCCACCTTGACGAACATCGCTTCGCTCCCTTGGTGGTCCGCGATCGCTTTCTGGAAAACGAGGATGGCCCGCTGCGCGTCGCCGCCCTGCAGGTAAAGGTCGCCGAGCTGGTCCAGCTTTTCCAGGCTAGCCCCGTTCTCCTCCACGTCCTGCAAGAGGGCGCGAATCTTTTCGAGCAAGGCTTCCCGCTCGGGATTCGCGCTCGCGGTCGCCTGTTCCGCGGCGCCGCTCGGAGCTGCGTTCTGCTCTTGAGCGGAACCGATGGAGCCGCCTGAGGCAGCCAAGATACAGAGGGAAAGGATAATAGGAGACTTCATTCTTCTAAATTGGGGATCGGGGTTTGGGGTCGCTACACTGGGCAAAGCTAGCTCGCCTAGGCAAGGTTTTCTGCGACGCGAAATCCTTGGATCAAAACCGTCTCGCCAAGGTGCAGCTACCCCAGCGAGCCAAGCCGCACCTCCCGCTCAGCCGCCTTTGGAACCGGTATGGGAACGGCTCCCAATCGTCCCGCAAGCCTCGCCCCACGAGCTCCCGCCCATAGCCGAAACCCGAACTGCTAACGCCTTCCGCCGCCCAGGC
Source organism: Pelagicoccus sp. SDUM812005 (assembly GCF_031127875.1). Taxonomy (GTDB): domain Bacteria; phylum Verrucomicrobiota; class Verrucomicrobiia; order Opitutales; family Opitutaceae; genus Pelagicoccus. The sequence goes on from NZ_JARXIA010000002.1 coordinate 34,849, forward strand.
CGAGATTTGCCGATTCGAGCGAAAAAAGACGTAACGCCCGAGGTAGCGGTAAAACTCTTCGCAGAACGCCTCCAAGGTCGTTCCCCGGGAGCGACGGTAGCCGGGAAACTTCCCCACTCCCAAACGACTCCAAGCGCGGAGCCACTTCCGCAGGCGAGCGCGATCCACCCGATGCGCCCAAGGAACGCCGCAATGCGGCTCCACCCAAGTTTCCTCGGAAGGATAGAAATGCAGGCTCGCCCCGCCCGGCCTCGCCACCCGACGCTCTTCGCCGAAAAAGCCCTGCAGGTCCTGTACGTGCTCCAGCACCTGGTTCGAGATGCAAAGATCGAAAAATCCATCCGGAAAGGGCCATGGCTCGTTGGCCGCCGCAAAGCGAATTCGATCCGCCCATTCCACCGCAGGAACGGCTCGCGAAAGTTGGCTCACCACCGCGGCGCAATACCCGGGACTGCCGGCCCGATGATCGTAGACCTCGAAGCCATAAACCTCGACCTCCGGAAGCTCCAGGCCAAGACGAGGCCAAGCTTCCACCAAATCGACCAGCAGCTGCCCGTATCCGCAACCGACGTCCAAGATACGGATCCGCCGCTTCGAAAAATCCGCCTCGCTCGCCCATCGCGACGCTTCGGCAGCGGCAGCGGAGAGCAAGTGGACGTGGGCAGGCTTCATGGGCGGCACACTCTGGTGCGATGCCGCCTTTCCGGTAAAGCCTAGAACTACTTTTTGTCGGCGAGCACTTCCTTGAGCGAATGCGTCGTCAACAGGTAATAAACTTCCTCGGCGATGTTCTGGGCATGGTCAGCGATTCTCTCCATGGACTTAGAGATGAAGACCATCTCGGTGCCGTAGTCGACCAGCGAAGGATCGTTCTTCATCACGTCGATGAAGTAGCGGAAATTCTCGCGATTGAGCGAATCGACTTCCTTGTCGCGCTCCGAAATCGCGATGGCGCGAGTCGAATCCTCGTCGATGAAACAATGCAGCGCGTCCTTGAGCATCCCGACCGCGAGCTCGCACATGCGCGGCAGCCGTCCCAAGTCGTCGGTCGCGCGCCCCGCCTTGAGGATCTTGCCGGTACGCTTGGCGATGCTGGCCGCTTCGTCGCCCACCCGCTCCAAGTCATGGCTGGCCTTGATGGCTACGAACAGCAAACGGAGGTCGCGGGCGACCGGAGCCCGCAGGCCGATGTAGCGCGCCACCTCGTCGTCGATCTGCTTTTCGATCTCGTCGATCCGATCGTCCGCGGCGCGCACTTGCTTGGCAGCCGCGAGGTCGGACTCGAGCATCGCCCGCATGGCGAGGTTGACGTTGGCGATCGCCTTTTCGCCCATCAACATCAGATGGGATCTTACGTCTTCGAGCTCTTCGTGGAAATAGCGCTTCATGGGTGTGGAATAGAAGTTGGCAATCCGAGACGCCGCTCGGAGTCAGGCTGAATTTGGATTGGATGGATAAAAAATCGAAAGGAGCAGGCTACGGATCAACCGAAGCGGCCGGAAATGTAGGCCTCGGTTTGCTCGTTTTTCGGGCTCATGAAGATCTCGTCGGTCTTCGCCATCTCGATAAGCTTGCCGAGATAAAAGAAAGCCGTCTTGTCGGAAACGCGAGCCGCCTGCTGCATGTTGTGCGTTACAATTACGATCGTGTAGTCGTTCTTGAGCGAGTGGATCAGCTCCTCGACCTTGGCAGTGGCCACTGGGTCGAGAGCGGAACATGGCTCGTCCATCAGCAAGATATCCGGCTCCACCGCGAGGGCGCGAGCGATGCAGAGCCGTTGCTGCTGGCCGCCCGACAGGCTCAGTCCGCTGGTGTCCAAGCGGTCCTTCACCTCGTCCCAAAGAGCCGCCCCCTTGAGGCAACGCTCCACCGCTTCGTCCAGAACCGGCTTCTTGTTGATGCCCTGGATGCGCAAGCCGTAGATCACGTTTTCGTAAATCGACTTCGGGAAGGGGTTGGACTTCTGGAAAACCATGCCTACCCGCTTGCGCAGCTCGATGGTATCGACGCGCGGGTCGTAGATGTCGGCCCCGTTGACCTCGATCTTGCCGCGACCGATGCGAGCCACCTCCACGAGGTCGTTCATGCGGTTGATGCAGCGCAGCAAGGTGCTCTTGCCGCAACCGGACGGACCGATGAAGGCAGTGACCTCGTTCTCCTTCATATCCATATTGATATCGAAGAGGGCCTGCTTCTCTCCGTAGTAGAAGTCGAAATCGGAGACGCGAATGAGCGGACGTTTGGGTTCAGGCTTATCGTTGGCCATGGACGAGCGAGTCTTGGAAGAAGTAGTTACGGAAGGATTGTCTTTAACGAGTGCCATATTACCAGCGATATTTTTTCCGCATGCGGATTCTCAGTAGGATGGAAGCGAGAGCGATTCCGGCGACGATCACCAGGAAGACGAAGGCAGTGCCGTACTGCATCCTCTCGGTGTACTCGTTTTGCGGGATTTTCGCGCTCACCACGTAGATGTGATAAGGAAGGGCCATCACGCCCTGGAAGAAAAAGTCGGACCACTTTTCCAAGCCTTCCCACGGAAGCTGGTCTCGCATGGCGTAGGCGGCCGTGAACATGATCGGAGCCGTTTCGCCCGCCACACGGGCCACCCCGATGATCGAAGAGGTCAGGATACCGGGCATGGCGTAGGGAAGCACATTGGTGCGGATCGCCGTCCACTTGCTGGCCCCTAACGCTAGCGACGCTTCGCGCAGGCCTTGCGGGATCGCTCGCAGCGATTCCTCGCTGGCTGAAATCACAATCGGCAGGACCATGAAGGCGAGCGTGAAGCAACCGGCCAACAGAGAGACGTTCCAACCGGCGAAACCGAAGTAGATCGGCAGCGGCCAGAACTGGAAGTCATAGCCTTCGAAGGGGCTGAAGGAAAAGATCGGTCCCGCCAAGACGAAGAAGCCGAGTCCAAAAATCCCGAATACAACGGAAGGTACCCCTGCCAGGTTCAAGATGGAGAGGCGGATCGCGTTGAGGATCTTCCCCGGCTTGGAATACTCGCTGAGGAAGATGGCGCTCAGGACGCCGAGAGTAAGGGCAATGGTCATGGCGCCTACCACCAAGAGTACCGTGCCCACGATACAGGGCCAAATGCCGCCGCCGGAATAGGCATAGGTGTCGGTCTTGATTTCGACTCCCCTCTCCGCTTCGAAAGCGCGGAAGTTGTTATCGCTCAGTTCGTACTTTTCGCCCTCGTATTCGAAAACGTGCAAGGTCTGGGGCGCCTCCGTCAGGAACTCGACGTTCACGAAGGGAAAGGAACTTTGGAATACCGTCTGGCTGCCCTTGAAGATGATCGTCAGGAAGATGACCGAGGCGCAGAGCAGGATGAAGTAAGTGCCGAGGCGGAAGAGCCAGAAGACTGCCCTTTCGGTCGATTTCGCCTTGGACGGTTTCTTGTGGAAGCCAAGCCCTTCGACAGGGCGCTCTTTGCGGAGTGTTGCTGTTGCGGACATCTTGGGAAACTAGCCTCGTGAAATCTGGTACTTCAGAACGATCTTCTGAGCCAGGTAGTTGATTAGGAGAGAGAGCAGGAAGAGCACCATCCCGACCATGAACAAGGCTCGGTAGTGGATGCTTCCGTTGACGACTTCGCCCAGCTCCTGAGCAATGATGCCCGTCATGGTGTGGACCGGCTCGAAGAAGGTGGCGACCCCGTTGGTGAAATCCGGAATCTCGATCCGGTTGCCGGCGCAAAGCAGCACCACCATCGTTTCGCCGATCACGCGGCCGAATCCGAGCAGGATCGCGGAAATGATGCCCGATAGCGAGGTCGGCACGATGATACGCATCGTCGTCTGCAGGCGCGTCGCCCCCATCGCCAGCGAGGCTTCCTTGAAAGCCTTGGGCACATTGTTGATGGCGTCTTCCGCCAGAGTGAAAATCGTCGGGATGGCCATCAAGGCCAACAGGCAACCTGCCGTGAAGGCCGTCAGCCGCTCGCTGATAGGGAAGATGTCGAAGCCCGAAAAGATGGCCCATCCGGAAGCCCTGCGCACGAATTCCCCGAAAACGGCGATACCGAAGAATCCGATGACCACCGAGGGGATCGCGGAAATGAACTCGATGTACGGCTTGATGAAGTTCTGCTCGGCCGGCGTGGCCACCTGGTTGATGTAGATCGCCGCCCCGACTCCTAAGGGAATCGCAATCACCATCGCGATCGAGGCCACCAGCAGCGAACCGGTGAAAAGCGGAAGAATGCCATACCAGTCCTGGATCGAGGAATTGGTTACCCAGTCCTTTCCGAAAACGAACGAGGCAAAAGCGACGCCCATGCCGACCGGAGCTTGGGAATCCCACTCCTTCAGCCGCGTTTCGTAACCCTCCATCTCGGCGACGAACATGAGGGCGAGCTGCCTGAAGCGCTGCATCTTCTCGTCCAGCTTCGCGACGCCGATCGTCGGGAGATCGCTGGTCAAGCGCTCGATCCCAGCGGCAAGTTTGTCGTTGATGGCCAGGAAGTCCGGCTCCCCTTCCTTCAGCATCCCGACGAACAGGCTGAGATCCACGTCAAGCACCTCGACCTCGGCCGCCTCCTCGTCGCGCCCGAGGGCCAGAAGGTTTTCGCGGTGTTCGCGATAGTTGGCCGACTCCACGTACATGTCGCGGGCGCCGATGGCGATCTCGTTCATCTCCAGCACGTATTCGCTGAGCGGATAGCCGAGGTCTTCGAAGTCGTAGATAAAATCCTCGTAGGAGGCGAGCTCGGCCTTCGCTTCCGAGAAGGACAAGCCTTGCTCCTTCAGCATCGTGGCATGCTCCCCCTTGATCGAATTGAGGTAGCGGTTCAACTCCGTGTAGGAGCTGCTCTCCTCCTTCATGATCTCCACGTACTCGAGCCCCGACCTGCGGTAGAGCTCGATCTCGTGGCGGTACTGGCCGAAGAATCCCGCCCCTTCCTTGAACAAGAAGAAGGTGATCAGGGCGAGCACGATGATCGAAACCAAAGCGTTCCCGCCGAACAGGCCCTTGAGAGCCTGGTCCTTGTCTAGGCCTAGGATACGCCTGCTTCGCGAGTGCAGGTCATAGCGATTGGTCTCTGCTTCTTTAGTCATTTAACTTCGGGAATAGAAGGCGGTCAGTGCTGTCGGAGCAACAGGGCAAATCAACCGAATTTCGATTTTGTAACACAATTGCGCCATTTGAAATCCAACAGTAATAACAAAAAGCGGCGTCCTCAAAGGAGCTCGAGAACGCCGCAGCTACAAAACTCAGAATTGACTGTTAAAGGATGGAGATGAAGTGCACGTCCTTGACGATCTGCTGGCCTTCCTTGCTCAAGCAGAAGTCGACGAACTCCTTCACGATGGGACGCATCTCCTTGTTGCCATTGTAGTAGTAGTACAAAGGGCGGGCGTACGGGTAGCTCGACTTCTCAGGAGTAACGCCGTCGACAGGAAGGGTCTTAACGCCAGGAGTGCTCAGGTAAGCGAGGCCAACGTAGCCGATTCCGTTCGGGTTCTTGGCAACCTCGGAAGCGATCTGCTCGTTGCCCGCCATCTTCTGGGAAGAGGGAGCGTAGTCGCGCTTGCGCAAAGCCATCTGCTGGAACACCGCGTAAGTCCCGGAGGACGTGTTGCGGGTGTAGATCGAAATTCCGCCAGAAACGCCGTTGATGGAGCTCCAGTCCTCTACGTCTCCCGTGAAGATCTTTTCCACTTCGCGGGAAGTGATCGAATCCATGGGGTTCTTCTCGTTGGCGATGATAGCGATGCCGTCCTTCGCCACTTCGATTGGAGTCATCTTCACGCCCTTGAGCAGCGCCTTGGACTCTTCTGTCTTCTTGGCCTCGCGGGAAGACATGCCGAGATCGGCCGTGCCGTCGATGACTGCGGCAACACCGGTAGAGGAACCTTCAGCAGCGATTTCGAAGATCACCTCAACTCCTTGCTTCGACTTGATCGCCTTAAACTCTTCGGCGAGCTGAGGGACCATCTTCGCTCCAAGAGTATCGGAACCCTTGATTACGATTTTTTCGGCGGCGGAAGCAATTCCTGAGAGGCCGAAAGCGAGAGCCAAAGCGGCGAGCTTTAGAGAGATAGTTTTAGAGACCTTAGTTTTCATTTCTGTAGTACAACTTGTTTGTAAGAGGTTTCAGAAGCCTGCACCCGCGGATCGCTGCGATTGAAGCTAGGCTGCCGATGCTTGATCTGATTACGAAAGCAGACGAATAGACCCGATCCCCGCTTAGCGAGTGGATTCTATGGCTTATACAAACTCTTCACTTCGCCGTAACACTTCCGTAACCCCGCCGTAACATTACGCCCGATTCCAGCGTCAAAGGGATAATAAAGACCAGCAGCAAAGCTCTAAAATCCGCTCAAACAAAGCGTAATAAAGAGCCAATGCCACGCGCCTGTTTTGTTACACTCCGGACCCTCTTGTTACATCTGCGGTTCTTTTCCGTAACATCGTGGGGTTTTTGATAAATTTCCGCCCGTTTTGTTACGCCCGCGTTACGTTTGTGTAGTTTTCGAGTTATCGGATTGAACTAACAAAAAAAAACAGCTCATGAACGATTCTATGGACAAACTCACAAACCTCGTAATCACAACGCTCGCAGCTGGCGCCATTCTGGCCGTCCCTACCGCCTCGGCGGCGGACGGCGAGAACAGCTGGGCCGACTCCCTCAAATCCATGGGGAAAGTCTACTCCGACAAAAACAATCCCTCCATCCAGGAGGTTAAGTTCTTTGGTCGCGTACACCAACAGTGGAACTACTCGGACGGCGAAAGCGCCGGCAACGAGTTCAGCGGCAACGGCGACGAGCTACGACGCCTCCGCGCCGGCGTTTCCGTCAAGTTCCTCGACGGCTTCAAGGCGCTCGGCCGGGCCAACTTCGAAAAGGGCGGCTTCCGCGACACCAGCATCGGCTACAGCAGCTTCGACGAGCTCTACGTCGACTACTCCAAGGAAGGCCTATTCGGCTTTGACAAGGGGACGATCGGCTACGGGCGCTACAAGGTCCTGTTCGGCGGCGAGGAACGCGTTTCCTCCAAGAAGATAAAGACGGTCGAACGCAGCAATATAAACAACCGCTTCGGCAGCCTTCGCCCAACCGGCATCGTCCTCAACGGCGAGAAAAACGACGTTAACTACATTTTCGGAATATTCTCCACCGAGAGAGATTCCGAAACCTTGGCCGGCTGGTCCGACGGCACCGCCTTCCAAGCAGGCGTGGAGTTCGACGCGATGGAAGGAAGCTTCACCGCCGACTTCATCTACGCTGACGATTCCGCAAACGATCAGTCCGTTTTCGACTTCGACTGGGCAACCTCGCTTACCTACAACCGCACCTACGGCGACGTGAACGTACTCGCTAACGTGACCTACGGAAACGAAGGCAGCGAGGACATCTACGGATTCGTCGTGGTCCCTAGCTTCTACATTACCGGCAAGCTAGAAGCTGCCTTTCGCTACCAATACGGTCACTCCACCGACCAGACAGGCGTTCCCACCAGCAGCAGCAGCCGCGGACTACGTCGCGTCGCTCGCAACGACGGAGTAGGAACAGGTTCCGGCGACACCAACCACACGCTCTACGCGGGACTCAACTACTACATCGAGGACGACTACGTTAAGATCATGACCGGCGTCGAATACGAATCAATCGACGGAGCGCCAGGTCTTGGAATCGAAGGTGTCACTTTCTGGGCAGCCTTCCGCAGTTACTTCTAAACCGCGCCCCATACCAGAACTCTTAAACTTTGGATCTTCGCCTTCCCGGGCGAAGATCTTTTTTTGGTACCTGCCGCCGGCAAGGGAAAGCCCGCCGCTCTAGCCCGCTGCCAGCTTTTCAATCTGGCCGATCAACTTTTCCAACTCCAACAACGCATCCGCATTTTCCAACTCGAGCGAAACCGCGCGTTGCAAAAGCCCCAAGGCACGATCGAAGTCCGCATGGGAGCGGGCCTCCTTGGCAAACCGAAGCAACAAGTCGGGATCATAACAGTAGTCCTGCAGAAACAAAAGCTGCTCGTCCCTCATCTCGTAGACGAGGTCGAGACCTTCCCCCTTTTGGCGCAGCCTCTTTGCAGACTCTACGTCCCCAAGTTCCAAATACACTTCGGGAAGAAGCTCATAGACAGCCCCCAATTCCGGCATCTTCTCATTCGCTTGCTCCAACCAATTCCGAGCAGAGCCCCAATCCCCCTTGGCGATGGAGACGCGCCCTAAGCCCACCCTAGCCCAAGCATCCCCCGGCGCCCCGAGCAGCCGATACTCGAAGGCGGTCGCGGCCTCCTCGAGGAGACTGCCCTTCAGGTAGGCGTTTCCCAAGCGGAGGTAGGCCAGCGAGTTCGTAGGATCCAGCCGGATCGCCCGAGCAAAATGCGTCGCAACAACGGCTTGGTCCTGGCGATCGAGCTTCAGAACTCCTAAAAGGTAAGGCCACCGGGCGTTTTCGACTTTGAACGATTCCAGCCCCAAATAACATGACTCCGCCTGCGGGAAAAAACCGTTCGCATGGTAAAGGTAGGCCAGCTCTACCAAGGCGTCCCGCTGCAGCTCGCCCACTTCCAGGTTCCCGTGAGCCCGCTCCAACCGCTCGATCAGCTCCAACGGACGCCCCGTCAAGTCCGGCAATTCCGGCAAAACCTCCACGATCAAGCGATCGAAAGGACGTGGAGCCTCCCGCTCGAACTTCCTCACCATCAGGGACAATCCCCCCATAATCGCTAGCGAGATCAGCAGTGGGAGAATTTGCCTGAAGAAGCTTTTCCGTTTCACCATAAGAACTTACGTATCAAAACTTCGCTAGGATGCCCTGCCCACGCAAGCCCACCTTGACAGACGTCCCCTCTTTCCTAGTTTCGAAACCATACCGATGAACAACATCACTGCCACCACCACCATTATGATGACCAAAGCAATCACGCTTCGGGCCGGTGGCACGCGTCGAAACTAAACGCGATTCGACAAAAACCACTTTCGTTAAAACGCCCGAGGCCGCACGCCTCGGGCGTTTTTGTTTTCCAAAAACCACTTCAACGCAACGAACCATGACAGCCACTGAACTCGCATCTTCCCAAGCATCGCCCGCCCTCCCAGCCGCCACCCCGCTCCCAAGCGCCGCGGCGCCGGAAGCGCTCGCGACGCTCTGCCAACGCGTCCTCGCCTACGCCGCACGCGCCAAGGTCCAACGCTTCCGCTACTGCCGGCGACCGCACCGACCGAGCTCCGCCCACACCAGCCTCGCCCAAGCCATCCAAGCCCTCGCCCGCCAGCTCGCCGCAGCCGAACAACGACCCGTCTGCCAGACGCTCGCCGTCGAACTCCTCCGAGAACTAGCCGCCTTGGCTCAGCAACCGCCCTGCCAAAGCTCCCGCCAGCAAAAAGCCGCTGCCCTGAGCATCGACACCGCCCTGCTGGAACTCCGCTAAGCGACCGCCCCGCAATGTCCACAACCGCAGGAACCCGCCCGAGCTTCCCGCCAAGGCCAGCCCGCGCCTACGCGTCCGCCTTTTCCTCGTCCGCGTCGCCGCCGTCCGAGTCGCCGCCCTCTTCGTCGACATCCCCGCCATCCACCAGGAAGGCCAGCTTCTCCTCGTTCTCGATGAAGAACTTCGGATCCAGGTCCACCGCCGGCACCAAAAACTCGCGCTTGGACGGCCGATGCACGTAACGGGTGTACTTTCGCGTGCGAGCCTTCACCCGCAGTACCCGGCGACGCTCCAGCATCAGCCCCAGGAAATGCTTCAGCTCCGCGTTCTCCTCGGAAAGCATCCCCTCTTCCTCGCCTTCGAAAAAGCTGATGAAAAGGTTATCCGCGGTCAGCTTCAAGGCCTCCGCCTCCTCCTTGCCGTCGTTCGGCTTCGGCTTGAACCGCTGGGTCCAGCGACACAGCACCTTCCCCGGCATCTCCACCTTGTTCGCCTCGGCGATCAGCACGTCCACCCGCACCAGCTCTCCCTCGTCCGTCTTGACCAAAGCGCAAGCGATCGCGTCGTCCTTCGCAAATTCCACGTCCGAGTGAAAAGACTTCCGAGCGATAGGGGTGATATGCCATTCCATATTTCCCCACTATTATTCCCCACGCCCAACTGGCTAGAAAATTTTCGGGCTTCGGATTGATTATGCGCCGAGAATGCTCTTTAAGGTCAGGCTCTTACGGGGCACGCTGCCTCGAAACTCAACCGATACCAACCTGGCATGCAACTAAACCGCAAGGTTCGCCCCGAAATCCTAGACTCCGTAGCCCTTCTCGTCATCGATGCCCAAGACGCCTTCATCGATGCCATCAGCGACAAGGATACCTTCAAAAAACGCGCCGCATTCGCCATCGAAGCCGCCCGCTGCCTGAAGATTCACACCCTCTTCACCGAGCAAGCCCCCGAAAAGATGGGCCGCACCAACAGCGAGCTCTTCAAGCTTGCCCGCAACCCCCGCGTCTTCGCCAAGCAAAGCTTCTCCGCCCTCGGAGCCCCCGGGCTCGACCGCTTCCTCCGCGACAAGGAAATCTACAACCTCCTCATCGTCGGCCTGGAAACTCCCATCTGCATCTACCAAACCGGACTGCAGGCCACCGAAGAAGACATCGACCTCACCTTCCTCAGCGACTGCCTCGGAGCCCGCCGTCCCCAGGACGAAGCCCCCGTGCTCGACGCCCTGCGCAGCATGGGCTGCCAAGTCCTCCCCTCCGAAACCATCTTCTACTCGCTCCTCTCGGACACCCAAAACCCTTACTTCCGGGCCTTCACCCAAATCGTGAAAGCCTTCTCCGCAGACGACTTCCAATTGGAAGCCTACCTGCAAAGCCGCCCCGCCGAAGTAGACGAAACGCCCGAGCGCCCGCAAAAGCCCCAGCCGTCCCGCAGCGACCGCCCCGAGCCCAGCCAGCGCGAAGAGGCCAGCGAACAAAAATCCGAAAACAACCGTCCGGAACGAAACCAGGACCGCCGCGACGACTCAGGCGACAGCGACTCCGAAGAACGCCGCAACCGCAAGCGCGGACGCCGCCGTGGACGCGGACGTGGACGCGACCGCGACCGCCGCGACGGCGATCCCCAACCCTCCGGCGACAATCGCTCCGAGCGCAACGAACGCACAGAACGTGGCGAACGTCCAGAGCGCAACGAACGCCAAGAACGCAACGAACGTGGCGAACGACCCGAGCGATCCGAACGCGGCGAGCGCCAGGACCGCGACCGCCAAGAGCGCCCGCAACGCAAGCCTCAGCCCGAGCAACGCGACGACGCTTCCGCTCCCAAGGCGGAATCGTCAGCGCCCGCCCCTGAGTCCAAGCCAGAACCCAAGGAGAAGCCGGCGCCCAAGGAAGCTTCCGACTCTTCCGTAGAAAACGCGCCAGCCAAAAAAGTTCCCGCTAAAAAAGCCGCCAAAAAGGCAGCTAAGAAAGCCGCCAAAAAAGCGACCAAGAAGGTTGCCAAGAAAGCGGCCAAAAAGGTCGCCAAGAAAGTCGCTAAGAAGGTCGAGGAGGAATAACTCAGGGCTAGGCGGACTTTCCACAAGCCGCCCCCACTCGTCCGCTAAACGGTCGCGTCGAGCTGCATGCTTGGTGCGATATCCAGCATACCAGGAGCCTGTACTCGTTTCTCGAATACATGGCTAAACGCAATCATCCCGGCATTGTCGCCAGTATGGCAACGCTGAGCCAACAGGCTCCTGACGCGGCGCTTCTTGCCCAAGGCTTCGAAGCGAGCCCGCAAAACCGCGTTGTTAGAAACGCCGCCCGACAAGCCCATGCTCTTGAAGCCACCGCCCTTTAGAGCCTTGTCGCTCTTTCGTATCAAAGCGTCAACTACCGCCTCCTGATAAGACGCGCACAAATTCCCGAGATCGGCTTCAGCAGCCTCGACTCCCATTTTCTCAACCTGGTAGCGCAAACTCGTCTTCAGTCCGGAAAAGCTGAAATCCAAATGAGGCTTGCCCACCAGACCTCGCGGAAATTGGTAAGCCTTCGTATCGCCGCCTACCGCCAGCTTCTCGAGCTTCGGTCCGCCCGGATAGCCAAGGGCCAGCAGCTTCGCGCCCTTGTCCAAAGCTTCCCCCGCCGCATCGTCGATCGTCTGGCCCAAGATCGACAAGGAACGATCCTTTTCGATGCGCGCCAAGATCGTGTTTCCACCAGAAACGATGAGCGACAAGTGCGGCAAAAACGCATCGGCTAAACGCGTATCGAAATCTTCAGGACACTCCTCGTAAAGCGACACGAAAGGAGAATGGGCGTGCGCCCGTAAATGGTTCACGCCAAATACCGGAACCTTCCACGCCAAGGACAGCGCGTTCGCAACCGCCAACCCCATCGCCAAGCAAGCGGCCAAACCGGGGCCGGTCGTCACCGCGATTTCCGTCACCCCTTCGAAACCCACCTCGCGGCGGGCCGCTTCGAGCAAAGGGGCGAAGTTATTGAGATGCTCCCGGCTAGCGAGATCCGGAACCACCCCGCCGTATTCAGCATGCAAGGACACCTGGCTACTGATCCATTCGCCGCGCAGGCCGACGCCTCGCTCGAAAAGCGCCAAAGCCGATTCGTCACAGGAACTTTCGATAGCCAACAACATAATAGACCACTGCTTACGACTCCCGCCTCCTCCCGCAACAATAATAGGCCAGCTCAAAGAGCGTGACTCTTCCCGCCAGATCTGTCTCGTTGCCAATCGTCACCATGCCAGCGATGAACGATTTGCCCAAACCGTCCCCCGAAATGCTCGCCGCCCTCGCCGCCAAAGCCGGTCCGGACGGATTCATCGAACTCCCCGATTTCGTCGAAACTGCCCTCTACCACCCCCAGCACGGCTACTACTGCAAACAGCAGGAACGGGTCGGAAAAAGCCCCCACTCCGACTTCTACACCTCCGTCAGCCTCAAGGAAGCCTTCGCGGAAATCGTCGTGGAAGCGACCTGCTCCCTTCTCGAAACAGCCAAGCTCGCACCAGCCGACACCCATTGGGTGGAGTTGGGAGCCGAACCGAACGGCACCCTGCTCGACTCCCAACAAAGCCCCTTCAAAAGCGTCCGCGCCATCGGGATCGGCCAAGAAATAGAGATTCCTTCCCCCGCCGTCGTCTTCTCCAACGAGCTCTTCGACGCCCAAACCTTCCGCCAGGTCCGCTTCGACGGCGAACGTTGGATCGAGTACGGCGTCAAACTCGACGGACAAAACCTGTCCTGGGCGCCCCGCGCGCAAGCCAGCGAAGAAGCCTCTCTCTATATAGAAGAGCTGCCCCGCGATCTGCCAGTCGGCTACACCGCCGACTTGCCCACCGGCGCTCGCTCCCTCGCCCGCTTCCTCCTAGAAAAAAACTGGTCCGGCGTCTTCGTCGCCTTCGATTACGGCAAAACCTGGCACTCGATCTCCGCCGACACCCCCCAAGGCAGCGCCCGCGCCTACTACCGCCACCAGCAGCTGCCAGACATCCTTCAAGCGCCCGGAGCCATCGACATAACCCACCATATTTGCTGGGACCACCTCGAAAACGCCCTGCAAAAGGCCTCCTTCCGCAAGCTTTCCCTGCAAAGCCAAGAAGCCTTTATCGTCCACCGAGCCCCCAACTTCCTGCAAAAAGCCTTCGATCCGACCCTCCCGGCCTTCGCGCCTATCCGCCAGAAGCTCAAGGAGTTGATGCACCCAGCCATGATGGGGCAAAAGTTCCAAGCCCTCTCCGCCATCCGATGCCCCGAGGACCTGCTAGCCCAAAGCTAAAGCCCGCATCCCAAAATATTCCATTTGGTTCTTGCCAAGCCTCCTCCCCAACCATTTCTTCCCCGTTTCTCAAACCAATTTCCGACATGGCAAGAATCTGCGCAATCACAGGCAAACGTCCAACTACCGGCTCTATCATCCACCGCAAGGGCCAGGCAAAAAAGAGCGGCGGCATCGGCACGCACGTAACGAAGACTACCAAGCGTAAGTTCCGTCCAAACGTCCAGCGCGTTAAGGTCCGTCTCGCTTCGGGTCAAATCAAGCGCATGTGGGTCAGCGTGAAGGCCATCAAGGCCGGTCTCGTTGAAAAGGCATAAGCCCCTTTTCCACTAACACTTTCAAACAGCCGCTTCTCCAATTTCGGAGAGCGGCTTTTTCGCGCCCTCTTCCCTCGGCGAGCACAAAAAACTCCCGCCGCTCCAAAAGCGACGGGAATTCCTAAAAAACTGAATTACCCCAGCTGCCCCTACCGGCAAACTGGGATCGGATCGATCAATCCTTGTCTTCAGGCTTGTAAGTCTTGTGCCCCTTCTTGCGCGCGTCGTTGATCTTGTCCACGGTCGCTGCCACAGCCGTCTGGTCGCCTGCCTCCAATGCCGCATGCAATTCCTCGAGCAAGGCAAGGGTTTGCTTCATCCCCTTCTGGTAGCCCTCGAGGAATTTCTTCTTCGCCTCGGCCCCGTCCTGCTCGGCCAGCAAGCTCGGCTCCATATCGATAGATTTCTTGGCATGCTTGATCATGATCGCGACCTGCTCCGCCGCTGCAGAAAACTGCTCGGGATCGCGAATCGCCCGGCGGACTAGCTTCCAAGCGTCGCCGATATGTTCCATTTCCTCCTCGAGAGGCGTGTGCTCATGCCCTTCGTCATGCTGGGCGAGAGCGTATTGGGAAGACAGGATCATGCTAAGGACCAAAAACAGCAGCGTATTCTTTTTCATATATTCAAAGGGTGGATACTTGGGTTCAATAAACGACTTTATCGAGCAAGGCCGCTCGCCCTGCCTCCCCAGACTTCAAGCTTTGGCGTGGTGATCCGCAAGCTTTCTCGCTTCCTCCGCCAACAACTCACGCAACTCCAGCGGCTCGAGCACGCGAGCTCCGGTCCTAAAAGACAGCAGCCAACCGACCATCCACTGATAGTCGCCTGCCCGCAAAGTCAGCACCACCCCCTGCTCCACCTCCTCTTCGCCCGCCAAGCCCAAGGACCACTCCCGACGCGCCCGCCCCACCGACAAGGGATCGAAAAGCACCTTCGCTTCCAAACTCACCCCCTGCTCGCGCTGCTCAGCCAAATAGGCCTGCAAATCGAAGCTTCGCTCCCGGGTTACCTTTCCCTCCAGAACCTCCAGCCGCTGGATGCGGTCCAGGCGAAAGTCGCGATAGCCCTCCCGCAAGCGACACCATGCGATCAAGTGCCAATAATCGAGGTAATGAATCAGGCCGAGCGGCTCGACCTCCCGCATCGTCACCTCCCCGCGCCCGCCCGCCTGGTAAGCAATCCTCAAAGCCTTCGACTCCGCTAGCGAAGATTGCAAATCCACCAGCCGCGCAACCGCCCCGTCCGGCTTGGGAGCATGACTGCTCCAGCCAAAAACCACCGACTCCTCCACCCGCTCCAAACGATCCCGCTGCCACTCCGGCAACGCCGCCTTTACCTTCAGCAAAGCCGAGCGGATGGACGCCTCCAGCGAAGGGTCGCTGCTCTTGTTAAGGGCGAGTCCCGCCATCCCCAAAGCCGCCGCCTCGTCCTCCGTAAACATAATCGGCGGCAGCAAATAACCCTTCATCAACGAATAGCCGACACCCGCCTCTGCCACGACCGGAATCCCAATCTCGCTCAACGCCGACACGTCGCGATACACCGTCCGCAAGCTCACCTCGAAATGCTCGGCGATATCCTCCGCCCGCGTCACCCGACGACTCTGCAGCAGCAACATCGTCCCCATCAACCTGTCGATCCGATTCATGAAGCTCCGAAGCAATCCGCCCCGAGCCGATCAGGCAATCCCAATGAGAGCCCCTCCCGCCAAGGGGACACGCGCCTCAATCGTAGCTCAAGTCCGTCGCCTTGCCCCGGAAGACCCGATAGGCGAAAATGGTGTAGCCGATCAAAAACGGAAAGACGATCCCCGTCCCGATCAAGATCACCATGAGCGACTCCGGAGCCGCGGCCGCGTCGACGATCCTCAAGCTCCCAGGCACGATGTATGGATAAAAGCTATACACCAAACCCACGAAACCGAGCACGAAGATCGCAACCGAGATCGCAAACGGCATCGCCGCCAAACGATCCCCCGGCATCGGCAAGGCTCCCAACAAAAAGTGCATGATCACCGTCAGCAGCATCGAAACCAAAGGCATGGCGATCAGCAAGGTCGCTTCCGGAAAGGCAAACATGCGATCGTAGATCCGCGTGTGCACGAAAGGCGCCGTCAAGCTGCTTAAAACCGCCCCCAGCACCATGGCCCAAATCGCCCGACGCGCCCACTTGACCGCGAAACGCTGCAACTCCCCCTCCGTTTTCAAAATCAACCAAGCCGCCCCCATCAATCCATAGCCGGCCACCACCAGGAAGCCGAAGAAGATCGAAAACAGCTCGCTCACCCACCCAGGCTGAAAGCCGACGATGAAACGGCCCACCATATAGCCTTGGCTCAAGGCCACCACCAGCGAAGAGAGAAAGAAAACCCGGTCCCACCCCTCCTGCTTCTCCGGCGCCACCTTCTTGCGAAAATCGAACGATACGCCCCGAAAAATCAGACCTACCAACATGATCGCCACCGGCAGGTAAAGCTCCCCTAGCACGACCCCATGGGCCTCCGGAAATGCGACCAGCAACAGGCCTACACCCAGCACCAGCCAAGTCTCGTTCGCATCCCAAAACGGGCCAATCGAGCCCACCATGCGATCCCTATTGGGACGCTCCACGAAACGCGAAAGCAAGCCCACCCCCAAGTCGTAGCCATCGAGCACCGCGTACAGCAGCATCGAAAACCCAATCAGAAAGGCGAACACGAACGGCAGCCAAGCCCCATCTTGTATCAAATCATTCATTACACAATTCCCGCTACCGGTTTCAGCTCTCGCCTTTGAACATCATTCGCTTCCGCACCCTTCACACTGGATTCGGCTTTCGGTTCACGTCGCCGCTCTGCTTCGCGTGCCGCGTAAGATAAAACAGAGCCGTCACGTAAGCGACCAGCAGCACGGCGTACGTCAGCAAATAGGCTGCCAAAGTCACCCCCACATTCGCGGGAGCGATATCCGCAACCGCGTCCTCCGCCTTCAGCACGCCATACACGAGCCAAGGCTGACGACCGATCTCCGTCACATACCAACCAGCCACCGTCGCCACCCAGCCCGCTAAAGTCATGCCCCTCAACAACTGCAAAAACCACCGCGGCAGCTCACGCTTCCTCCACAACATCCACACTCCATACAAGCCGGCAAAAATCATCAGCCCTCCGGTTCCCACCATGATGCGGAATGACCAGTACACAGGAGCCACCGGCGGATGCTCTCCCTCGAACGCGTCCAAGCCTTGCACGTACCCGTTCAAGTCGCGCGTGACGATCAAGCTCCCGAGCTTCGGCACCGCAACTTCCATCCGATTTTCCTTCGCCTCCTCGTCAGGCAACGCGAACAAGCTCAAGTGTATCCCCTCGCCACTTTCCCAAAGAGCCTCCATGGCGGCCAGCTTCTGCGGCTGGTAGTCGCGCGTATTCGTTCCATGGAGATCCCCGACGACCAACTGCAACGGAGCCAAAATAGCCGCCAGGCACAAGCAGGACTTCAGCCCAGCCCTCACCGCCGGACCGTTATCTCCACGCAAGAGCTTATACGCCATCAGCCCAGCCCCCAAGAAGGCCACCGTCAGTCCCGAAGCCAGAACCGCATGCGCAAACCGGTACGGCATCGAGGGATTGAAGATCACCTCCAGCCAACTCGTCGCATGAGCCACGCCGTCGATCATCTCGAACCCCTGCGGAGTATGCATCCAGCTATTCAAAGCCAGTATCCAAAAAGCGGATAAGGTCGTGCCTGCAGCTACCAAAAACGTCGCCACGCTATGCACCCAAGGCTTCACCCGCCGAAACCCGAACAACATGATCCCCAACATGCTCGCCTCTAAAAAGAATGCCGTCAGCACTTCGTAGGCCAGCAGCGGTCCTGCAATGTTTCCTACCGTGTTCATGTAGCCCGGCCAATTGGTGCCGAACTGGAACGACATCGTCACCCCGCTCACCACTCCCAAGCTAAAGGTCAGGGCGAAGATCTTGGTAAAGAGAAAGTACAGCTCCATCCACTTGTCGTCCTGGCTGCGCTGGAAGCGAAATTTGAAGTACAGCAACAGCCACCCGAGCCCTATAGTGATCGAAGGGAAAAGGATGTGGAAAGTAATGTTGGCCGCGAACTGGATACGCGACAAGACGAACGCGTCCATGGCAATACGTGGTTAGGCGTTTAAATTGAAATCAGGCATCACCTACCAAACGCCTCGCCAGCCGCATATCCAGCTAAACAGGAAAACTATTAGCCGCCTTGATCCGCCCCAGTCTCGCCCCTCATACGAATCGCAGCCCTGCCGAACGCCGAAAAAGCTCTACTCACCCCTTCGAATCACCGACGAAACGGCGACCTTGACAACCCGAGCTTATTTCTAGACCTTACAGTCTATTTAAATGGAAAACGCTCAAGAAACCAAGCCCCGCCGCGGTCGGCCACCCAAAGCGCCCGACGATGCCGCAGCCCGACAAAAGCTGATACGCACCGGCCTCGCCCACCTGACCGAGCGCGGTTATTCCTCGGCTGGCGTAAACGAAATCATACTCGAAGCCGGCGTTCCCAAGGGATGCTTCTACCACTACTTCCGCAGCAAGGAAGACTTCGGAGCCGCCTTGATCGATGCCTACCAAAGCTACTTTTCAGCCAAGCTCGATCGCTGCTTCCAAGACGAAACCTTAAGCCCCCTGGACCGGCTGCGCCGCTTCGTCGACGAAGCCTCAGCCGGCATGGCCAAGCACGACTTCAAACGCGGCTGCCTCGCAGGAAACCTGGGGCAGGAAACAGGAGCCCTCCCCGCCCCCTTTCGCGAACGCCTGCAAAGCACCTTCAAAGACTGGCAAGACCGCACCGCAGCCTGCCTGGCCCAAGCCCAATCGCTCGGCGAAATCGGCCCCAAACACGCGCCCCAGGAACTCGCCGCCTTCTTCTGGATCGGCTGGGAAGGAGCCGTCCTGCGAGCCAAACTCGACCGCAGCCCCGCCCCCCTGGAAACCTTCGCAAAAGGTTTCTTCACCCTTCTCGAAAGCGAAGCAGAAAACCAATAAACCATGTTCAAAGGAATCCTTATAGACAAAACGGGCGATAAACAAAGCGTCCGCCAAACCCAACTCGACGAAGCAGACCTGCCAGAAGGCGACGTACTCGTAGAAGTCGCCTGGACCACTCTCAACTACAAGGACGCCCTCGCCCTCACCGGCAAGTCGCCCATCATCCGCAAGTTCCCCATGGTGCCCGGTATCGACTTTTCGGGTACGGTCCTGGAAAGCAAAAACGGGTCCTTCAAGCCGGGAGACCACGTCATCATGACCGGCTGGGGGATGGGCGAAAAGCACTGGGGCGGCATGGCCCAGAAAGCCCGCGTAAACGGAGAATGGCTGGTCAGCCTCCCCGACCAGCTAAACCTGCGACAAGCGATGTGCATCGGCACCGCCGGCTTCACCGCGATGCTCTGCATCATGGCCCTGGAAAGCCACGGCATAACGCCCGACAGCGGCGATATCCTAGTGACCGGCGCCGCCGGAGGCGTGGGCAGCGTCGCGACCTCCCTGCTCGCCGGGCGCGGCTACTCCGTCTCCGCTGTAACCGGGCGGCCCGATGAAGCCTCCTACCTCAACAAGCTTGGAGCCGCCCAAATCATCGACCGCGACAGCCTCAACGCGCCCGGCCGCCCCCTCGCCAAAGAAACCTGGGCCGCGGCAATCGATGTCGTCGGCGGCACCGTTCTCGCCAACGTGCTCGCCGGCATCAAGTACGGCGGCACCGTCGCGGCCTGCGGACTCGCAGGCGGCATGGACCTGCCCGCCACCGTCGCTCCCTTCATCCTGCGAGGCGTCACACTAGCCGGGGTCGACAGCGTCTACTGCGATCGTCTCAAACGCGTGCTCGCCTGGAGACAGCTGGCTCGCGAGCTGGATTTAAGGAAGCTCGAAAGCATGATCAACGAGGTCTCCTTCGACCAACTCATAGCATCCGCCGAAAACATGCTCGCCGGCAAGATACGCGGCCGAATCGTCGTCCCCGTCTCCACATAGAGGCAAACCGCTCCGCCCACCATTCTCAAACGAAAAAACGCCCCGCTCTTTCGAACGGGGCGTCTTTAAATTTCAACTACACCTGATAAAAACTTATCCGCCGACGGCGATCTTCTTCATCGAGCCCATGTAGCCGCGAAGCACAGCGCCGATCTTTTCTACGCCGTGGCTGCGGATCTTGGCGTTGGCCGCGACGAGCTCCTGGTTGTCGACCGCGACCGTTCTGATGCTCGGCAGTGTCGAGCATTTCTTCATCCGCCCCCTCTTCCCCCCCCCGCAGCACAGCGGCGGAAAGATTTCGGATTGCATCGCCTCGATGCAAACCGCAACTGCTATGGAGCCTGCAGCAAAACGCTATTACAGGCTGTCTCACCCCAACGAGATGGTTCCGTGAAAATTCCCCGGCCTTCGGAGGGACGCGTTTTTCCCAGCAAAAATTCGCCCTACTGTTCAAACAAATCGAACCCAACGCAACCGCCTTGACGCCCAGCCTTATAAATTAATACTAAGGTATTCGCGTACCGCACACGGTAACGTCGATTCAAAGTTCGTAGAGCTTCCCGACATATCGCTCTCCGGAACTTTCTGAAAAAATCAAAATGTCTATCGCCCAACATACATCACCAGTCTCGATAAGGGCGTCGAAAAATAGTCCGCCCTGCTTGATCCACCAAAAACCCAGCCCAAGTACTTGATCCACAGCGACGGCCGGCGACCCCACGTCTCGACGCCAGACCCTGAGCATCGGTCGTCGATGCACTGCGAAGCCACCTAGGCTTCTCTACAGCGGAAACTCAGATCCTCGTCCCGGAGGTGCCAGTCCTGCCGAATCAAGCAAGGCTCCAATTGAAAACAACTATGTGCCACTACTTCCAACGACTTCGTGCGGCAGCCCTCGTACTTGCATTCGCAGCAACCACCGCTCAAGCGCTCGCTCAAGCTCCCGCTTATTCGATCAGCCGCCAATACAATGGTTTCTGGGAGGAGATAAATGCCGCGGGAGAGCTCGGTGGGGCAGACATCAACGTATCGATAAACGGCGGCCCTCCCTTCAGCGAGGCCCAGCTGAAGTACGGGAACGATCTCAAGTCTTTCGGAAGAGAAGAGTATGACATAACGACGGCCCTTTCGCCTGCCACTTGGCCGCAGGGTTGGAGTGTACGGATGAGCAGCGACCGCAAGCTACTCATTCAGCACTGTAACTTCAACAATCCCATCGACGACCAATACGAGACCGGCGGTAGCATTTTCGACGAAGCGACACAGACCTTAACCCGACTCGACCCGAGCTCGCGGTCCTCCTGGTTCATGGACCGGAGCGAGTCCGGCTACGTCGTAGGCTACCGCGACAAGACCGGCCTAGGCCAAGGAAGCGGGCAGGAAAATTTCTACAAAGTCACCTCCGTCGCCCTCGCCATCAGCCCCTCCGGAACGATCACCGAAGTGCCGCACCCCGAAGGCCAATACGGTTTCGCGCAACAAGAGGAATTCCCTTATGATATCATCTACGACAACGAAGCGATCCTCACCGGAGTCAACGAAGCAGGCCTCGCCTGCGGGACAGGCTGGAAAGAGGGGCCTGATGCTTCCTTCAACTACGCACCGGAGGGCCTTTCGTTCACCTACGACATACCGAGCGGGACGACCAAAATCATCCCCGACCCGTTCCTCGGCTACAAATCCATCCGCGGGGCTTCAGACATAAACGAACGCGGCGAAGTCGTAGGGGTCGCGGGGAACGGATTTCGAAACCAATTTTGGATCTATTTGCCTGCGCCCAACTACGGTCTACAAGCGGGCACCCACATCATTTACGAGCAGACTGATGGGTCAGAGTCTGGCTGGCGCAGCCAGCGGGATTGGCGAGGTCGCTTCCTGCTGCGCGACGTGCGTATCAACAATCGCGGACAAGTGATCTTTCCGGTGTATTTTCCAGGTGGAGACAAGCTTTCGCTAAGGATGTGGGACGCAGGCACGCTCAGAAGCTTAACCGACCTAAATCCCGACTCATCACTTCAGATCACGAGCTCGATCGACATCAATGACGCGGGTCAGATCCTCGTGGGCGTAAACCAGACGCAAACTCGGATCATGAGCCCTTCCCCGCTCTCGATCACCGTCGATCCCTCCGACCCGATTCTGAAAATCGACGATACCTATACCGTCTCAGTCAAGCTGCAGCACACGCTCACTGAACCTGCCACCTATGAATTCCTGCGCGGCCCTCTCGAGCTAGAAAACGAGTTTTTCGAATTCTACCAATCCGAGGAAGATCTGGATTTGCCCGACGGGCAAGACTTCGCCGCGGAGCCACCCTTCGAGCTGTCTGCCAGCAACTCGGAGTGGACCTTCATGATTCCGGTCGTGCCAACGAAAAACGGCGTGACCCCACTCTACTCGGAGGTAAAGGTCACCTCAGCTTCCGGCGACGTGCAAACCGTGACGGCAAACCTCGACGCACTCATCGAACCCATAGAAGTCGAGTTCACTGTCGTAAAGGAACAGTGGGCATTGAACCAAGTTTCAGAAGAGGATTGGGGCGAACGTTCGAAAGAGGTACAAAAAAAGCGCCGCGAAGACATAGCGAACGATACCGCCGTCGCCTACTTCACCGGAACGACCAACGACCCCGAGCCCTTCCGCAATCTACTGGAAGTGGAGATGAAGCTTACCAACAAAAGTAAGGATACGATCGATAGGATCTCGATTCCAGGCGTCAACGACATCCTTTCCCTTATCCAAAGTACGGATACGGATAACCTCGGCGTCCCTCTCTTCCCTGTTCGCTACTACTCCCACGGTGGGTTCGAAGATGATTTGACCATAAGCAGCGACAACAGGGACGAGCCGGATCTCACTTTGCTCGAAGAAGGAACCGCCACCTTCGCCTGGGTCTTCGAAGCCTACGACGCAAACGCCGATCCCCTAGTGGACGATTCTGCAAATCTGGAATTCAACCCTCTCATACTCGGCCGAGTGCTTGGCAACGATACGCACCCGGACCTCGACCTTCGCATCGCGCCTGAGCAAAAAATCGACATTATCGACAAGCCGCTCCTGAAATGGGGCATCCGCCCCAAAGATGGGAGAGTCAACTACCTTTCCGGACAAGTCGTGCGGGTCCAAGGATTTCTTGAGAACGTATCCGGCGACGAAGGAAACGCGCCGCGAGACATCCTCGTAATGATGTATCCGATACAGGACGGGAATCTTGGTGGCGGCTTCGCGAAAAAAAGAGACGCCTCGCCAGACGGCTTCCCCGACTACTATGAAATCTTCGAATTGCCGGGTGAAGGCGACGGTAAGCGAATCGATATCGATTCCGTCTTCATCTCCTTCCCAGCAGTGGCCGAAACAAGCGGAACCGCTCGCTACGGTATCAGGACCTGGCTCGTAAACGAAGACGACACAATCACCTCAGCGGACGGGCAAGCAGTGGTCGATCCCGCTTGGAGTGACGAGTTCGAAGTCACCCTAGCTCCGAACCGCCCCCTCTTGAGCGACGAAGATCAACGCCGGCAGGAATGCGCCGCTCTCGGCATTTCGCCTTTCCTATGCGGCATCGAAGAAGGCACCCTCGACTTCACCAAGGGCATCTACGGACTCGGCCAGTTCCTCTTCTCAGTTGCTGACGGAAACGCCAACCTCTACCGCGGAATCATTGCCTATGAAATGCTCGTGGCGAAAAATCTCTTCGACGCCGCGATGGGCGACCCCGATGCCCGCAAGGAACTGTACCAAGCAAGCTACGATAAATACGTCGAGCTCGTGAACCTTAAGGTCATGGTGGGCGAAGGCTTGGACAATGTGCCGATGGCCTTCGATGCCTTTGTCAATCAAAGCGGCGACGCAATGTCTGGATTCTTCGATGCCGCCTTCGCCGGTGACCTGGAAGAAGTACAATTCCAGATGGGCCGTTTTCTGGGAGCAAATCCAGACTTGCTTCTCGAGCCACTCGCCATGGGCATGACCTACCAGCGGCTCTTGCGTTCCGCTAAAGTCGCCGAAGCAAGAGTCGTGAACGACGTGATTGCTGCCCAAAGAAAGTCGGATTTCGTCCGCCAAAACCAGTCGATCAATCAACGTCTCGCAGCCGCTAAAGCCAACCCCGGAATAACGGATCTATCCTCCGCTCTACTCGCCGGAGACCGCCTTTCGAACCGCAACCTCCTCGAAATATTCGGGATCGACTCCGACCAGCTCAAGGCCCTCAAAAAGATCGCTTCCGATAATCAAGTGATGCTGTCCTTCCGCTCACGCTCTGCGCTCGCCCGCGACCTGCTAGCTCGAAAGCTCGCTTGGCCAAAACCCCAGAGACTGAAGTTCAAAACCGTCAACGAGATCGATATCAAGTACCTCAATTACCCGATCGAATCCCAAGCCATCCTCGAAATCATCGAACCGCCAAAAGCGCTCATCAATAAAACCGGTCCCGAACTGGAAACCGCCCTCGACCAATACATGGACACGATGGTCAAGCAGTATCCAGAACTCACTCAAAACGACGTCCTTTTCGGAGAAGTCCGCAGTCGCCTAAAAACCAGAACCGAAGAGTGGGCTGATCTCGCTCCCGAATTGAAGCTAAACCCTGAAGGAGTATCCACCATCGAAATACCAACCAATTTCGAAGCGGATCTCCAGTTCGGCCTAAAGAAGGAGCGCGACCGCATCCCAGACATCGCTGCTAAACAAAAACGAAAAGTCAAAACAACCCTCGACGGCGACGTGATCGATCCAGCCGGAGGCGAACGACGCAAACGCTGGACACTCGACATGAGCGACTCGAACGGCGGCAATTTCAAGCCCGTCTCCGGCGACGTTGATTTCATGGCGATCCTCGAACCCAACGGCAGCATGATCCTAGACGCCGACCGAAGATTAACCGTATACAAGCAGTTAGCCGAAGCAGTGGACATGCAGCACGGCGAGAGCTTCACCTTCTTTATCGACAAAGCCCGCAAAAAATACCTCGACGGAAATACATTCGGAGAAGTAGGAGCCGAAGCCCTTTGCACCATATCTCCCTTCGGTGACCAAACGCCAACCGCCGCCTTTTTCGTCAAGTCGCTTTCCATCATGGAGGGCGCGAACCACAAATTCCTACCGGTCCGAGAAAAGATTCGAAAACTCCCCCGGCTCAAATTGTCCGACGGCAAAATCATACTTGAAAAAGGAAAGACGATCGTGACCCGCCGCCCCGACGTGACGGGCGAATACGTCGTCATGGCAGGAGCCCAGATCAACTCCCGGATCAACCTCGATTTCGTCAATCGCTTCCGCCCTCAGATCATCAAGGAAACCCACCTCGCCACGCTCAAGCGGCTGGCATTCTACCTTTCCACTCGAGTCGCAGAATCCTCAGGAGTCGAAGACGGGAGCGAAACCTACGCCCGCCCGGACGACGGAAGCAGCACCCTGAGTCTCCTTTCAGACAGCGCTCCGAAACCGCTCAACGAAAACGCGCCGCCTCTCCTACAAGTTTCCAATAATCCTGAAACCGGGTTCCTCGAACCGATGGTGTGGACCGAGGGAACCGGATGGAGCTTCGTCACCGGCGCGGAAGCCATCGCTCTGGGAGACCCCGGAATTCTCGATATGCTGCCGATGACTTTCGCCACCTCTCCCATCGAGCGAGGGGCAAGTGTATTCGAAATCGCATCACTAGAAGAACTCCAAGCGAAGGGGAGCTTCTTCAAAGCGGGTGACCGCATCGTCATCGCGCCCGGAACCGAGGAAGAGGAATTTGCCACGCTCCGCACGCTATCTCCTTTCACTCTCGCCGCCGGTGCCGTGTTCGAACACCCGACCGGCGTCACTATCGCGACCTTAGGCCCGGATAATACCGACCGCGACGGGGACGGTCTTACCGGAATCGAGGAAATAGGCTACGGCACCAACCCCGACGCCTTCGACAGCGATCGAGACGGCAAAAGCGACGGCGACGAAATAGCCCAGGACGAAGACCCGCTCTCGTTCGCCGAGTTCAAGCTCAACGCATTCTCACTAGCCGACAGTCGCGACGCCCTTACCTTCAGCTGGGACGCCACGCCCAACTACCACTACTCGGTCGAATCCTCACCAGATCTCGCGCCTGACTCATGGGCAACCTACATCGGCACCTCTCCAAGCTCGGAAATCGGCACCCTTGACTTGCCGCTCACCCCGTCCGCATCCGGCTCGGTATTCTACCGCATGACCATCGCCGCCACAGACGATAGCGACGGAGACGGTTTGAGTGCCAGAGAAGAGCAAGGCCTCGGCACGAGTATTGACTCAAAGGATACAGATGGCGACGGAACAAGTGACGGTATCGAAATTTACAACGGTACCGACCCGCTCGACTCAGACTCAAATCTCAGAATCCTATCGCAAACCTACGACGAACTCAACGAACGACACATCCTCCAGTTCACTTCCGTACCGAATTTCAGATACAGAATCGAAAGCGTCCTCCCATCGGCTCCCGGCGTTTGGAAGCAAGTAGCTGTGGTTACCTCCGGCACGTCCGTCACATCGATAGCAATCCCCGCGGACGAACTGGGCGAAGATCCCGAAAGCTTCCGAATTACACCTCTTCACTGAAATACCAAGGTATCGCGGAGCTGGGCTGGCAATGACCTCAGACGTGATGTGATAAGTTCCAAGTAGAAGTCTAATCCGCGATTCTTCTGTGGGAAGCGACCTTGCGTCGCGACCAGCCAATCACAATCCGTGACGCAGGGCCGCTCCAGGCAACGGTCCCCTCTATTCCGCCTCTTCGAATAGGAACTCGTCGACGCCACGCCCCGCACGATGAACAGGCTATTATCTGTATATTTGTAAAAATACGTTACACTTTCACCAGCGGCCACTTCGAGCTCAGTGAAATCACAGCGTCTTCCTTCCCCTAGCTATCCCACTCATTCTGAAAGTCGCTAAGTCCAGCATGTTTCCAGCTCGTGAGGTAATGCCCCGTAAAGCAGCGGAAGATCCCCCTAGATCGAAACTCATTCACGGGGATTTCCAAAAAACCAACCCATACATCCTCATGCACCTGAACCCTTTCTTAAAATTCGTCTCAACGATCACATTCACCGTCGGCTTGGCTTCGACACAAGCAAACGCCATCAACCTCATCACCAACGGCAACTTCGAAACCGGCACCCTCGTCGGCTGGTCGTCAGGAGATGGTATTAGTTTTGTTATTAACGACGATTCGAACGATTTTGGGGGACCCGCTACGCAAACAGCCCCAATCAACGGACTCTTTGATGCCTTCTCTATACAGGGTGGTCCTAGCATTAGCATTCTCTCGCAGATGGTCGAGCTTCCAACCGACATCGCGCAGCTAGCCTTGTCTTGGAGCGATCGGATTCAAAACTTCGGAGGGAGCTTCGACGATCCCGGTCAAGAATTCCGAGTTTCCTTCTACAACAGTGCCGATCTCCTAATCGCGACGGTATTCAGCACGGACCCAGGCGACGATACGATCCAGCTCGGCCCCCACCCTCGCTCCTTCGATGTCGCCTCCACGCTGTCCGCTTACGCTGGAGAGTCCGTAAAACTGCAATTCGAAGCGGCGGCCGAAAGCGGTCCCTTCAACGTCAACATTGACGACGTGCGCCTAGATACGGTACCAGACGCCGGTTCCACGTTCGTGCTGCTACTCTCCGCATCCGCTCTTCTCTTTGGGCTGCGCCGAAAGATGTTAAATAAATAGGCCTGCCCAAATAAGAAGCTCAAACCAACGGTCCACCTGCGGTCAACGCGAGCCGCTCCCCTATAGAGCGAAGAGGCCCCCACGAGACGACAAACAGTCCCGGCCCACTCCCTCAGCAATCTCATCGGTATGCACCTCACCTCACCGGCTCGATCTGCGTCCAGTCCCGGGCGTTCAAATTCGGGTCTGTGTTGAGATTGTATAGTGCATCGTTGTGCAAGATGTAGTTGCCTTGACCATCCGTGTACGCGTTCTGGTAATAACTAGGCAGATTGATCGAGCCGCCTGACGGCGTCCCGTATGTAGTTCGCTCATGGATACTGTTCACCGACATGCTTTGCGTCCGATCACTCGAAGCGTTACGCGATTTCCAGCCATTGAAACTAATATCAAGCACATCCTCCGACTGAGTGGCCCGCGTATTTTGCCAGTTCCGGCTGGCTGCGGCCGCTTTCGCCATGCCTTCCTTAAAGATGATCTGCCGACGCCCCGCATACCACTGGTCGATCGCGTACGCCCAATCCGGGTTGATTCGGAGGGAGCGAGCAACCGCTGCAAGCTC
The DNA here is from genome assembly GCF_031127875.1 of Pelagicoccus sp. SDUM812005. Lineage (GTDB taxonomy): Bacteria > Verrucomicrobiota > Verrucomicrobiia > Opitutales > Opitutaceae > Pelagicoccus. The sequence continues at coordinate 63,103 of NZ_JARXIA010000002.1, forward strand.
AGGATCTTCCAAAAAATTGCTTCCAACGGGACCCACCAGCGAGGCGACATTGTTGAGATTCCACTTCGCGATTCGAGTAGCGCCATTGAAGTCGATATATGAATAATTGGATACGGTGGCAAAGGTTGTGGATTCGACTCGTTTCCCATTTTCGGTGTACTGAACGACGATCTTGCGGGCCTCTACCGCGTAGCTTTGACGCTCGCCGACTCCGCCGCTGCGTTGATTGGCGGCCTGAACCTGTTGAATTGTCGCCGAGGCATTGCGTTGCGCGAGCTGGGTAAGCTCCGGTACGGTTTCCTCCGATATGATTCGCATATCGCTTATCCGCTGTTCCGGATCGGATTGAGCGAGCACCTTTATCACCTCCCCAACGCTCGAAGGCTGTCTAAAAGCAGGACGTCCCTCATACGGTTGCATAAAACCGAGCTGGGCGTAGTCCGTATATGTGAATTCCGCGAACGGCAGGAAACTAAAAGAGCGCCCATCCGGGGCCTTGACCTCAATCGATCCGAAGTAAGGGAGCTCTTTGAACGCCGGGATATGCTCGAACTTGCCCTCCAGTTTCCATCCCTCAGGCACCAACACATGGTAAGCGGGTAAATTCTTGCGACTCACATCGTAAACGGCCTGATCCTTGAATCGCTGCGCCGGGCCCAAATCGCGATTCGCCTCCCTCTCATTGGACGCTGTTGTTTCCGTGCCTATCCGCTCTTCGCCGCCTTCGCTGTAATTGGCGAATTTGAAGGTCCCCGCCCCGACGACAACGATGCCGACCGACCCCTTGCCCATGCGACTTGACCCCAAGCTCGAAACCTCCCGACCGTTCACACTGACGGATACGGAGGAACCGTCCTCCCTAAGCGTGATCCGTTCAAACCCGTCGCCGCTCCCTTCAAAGCTGCTCGACAACGTTTTCGTAAATCCGGAGTCATCACGCTTGAAAACGTCGAACATTCCATTTCCCACCACGAACGCGTAGTACCCCCGCGGCGAGGATTGGTAGCCGTATAGCAGTCCCGCTCGAGCATCGGGCTCCGCTAGCGACGTATCCACAAACACGGAAATCTCTCGGCTACCAACCTGAGCATCGTCCGTCCCAGTGTAGAAATACTTGATGGCTCCCGGCTCGGCAGCGTTTTCAATTGTGTAAACCCCATCCGCCAGAGCGCCGCTCCATCCGTCTTGGCTTCCAGTTAAAAGAAAAGGTTCCAAAGGCCCCATGCCCTTCGGCACGAATTCGTCACGGCTTGAACAACCGGACAGAATGAAACTAAAAATCAAAACAAGGCAGAAGTGGATCGTAACTTTCATAATGAGCAGTGGCTTTCGGAAAACCTAGCCGGAACTTACTCGGAAAGCACGTACAAAACGAGAGACGAAAAAACGCCCCGCTCTTTCGAACGGGGCGTCTTTAAATTTCAACTACACCTGATAAAAGCTTATCCGCCGACGGCGATCTTCTTCATCGAGCCCATGTAGCCGCGAAGCACAGCGCCGATCTTTTCTACGCCGTGGCTGCGAATCTTGGCGTTGGCCGCGACGAGCTCCTGGTTGTCGACCGCGTTGCAGCCGCACTCGAGGCCCTTGCCGATCACGTCGGTCTTGATGCCCTTCATGAAATCGCCGAGAAGTGGAATCGCAGCGTTGGAGAAGAGGTAGCAACCGTATTCAGCCGTATCGGAGATAACCTTGTTCATCTCGTAGAGCTTCTTGCGGCCGATCGTGTTAGCGATGAGCGGAGTTTCGTGGAGAGACTCGTAGTAAGCAGACTCGGCCTTGATGCCAGCGTTGGTCATGGACTCGAACGCGAGCTCTACGCCAGCGCGAACGAAAGCCACCATGAGAATGCCCTTGTCGAAGTACTCCTGCTCGGAAATTTCAACATCGCCCGCGGTCGACTTTTCGAAAGCGGTTTCATTGGTCGCTTCGCGCCAAGCGAGCAGATCCTTGTCGTCATTGTCCCAGTCGGCCATCATCCCGCTAGAGAAGGCGCCGGACATAATGTCCTCCTGGTGCTTGTCGAAGAGATCGCGCATGATATCCTTCAACTGCTCGGAGAGCTCAAAGGCCTTGAGCTTGGCTGGGTTGCTCAGGCGATCCATCATGTTGGTGATGCCGCCGTGCTTGAGCGCTTCGCAAATCGTATCGAAGGAGTGCTGAACGAACTTGGAGGCCCAACCCTCTTCGATGCCCTCTTCGATCATCTTGTCGTAAGCGAGGAGAGAACCAGCCTGCAGAAGGCCGCAGAGAATGGTCTGCTCGCCCATGAGATCGGACTTCACTTCGGCGATGAAGCTGGACTCGAGACAGCCGGCGCGATCGCCGCCCGTGGCGCAAGCGTAGGCCTTGGCGATGTCCCAACCCTTGCCTTCCGGATCGTTTTCGGTGTGGACCGCGAGGAGCGTCGGAACGCCGAAACCGCGCTTGTACTCTTCGCGCACCTCAGTACCGGGGCTCTTAGGAGCAACCATGATCACAGTGAGGTCCTTGCGGATTTCCATGCCTTCTTCCACGATATTGAAACCGTGCGAGTAAGCCAGCGTCGCGCCCTTCTTCATGAGCGGCTGCACTGCATTGATAACCGCGGTGTGCTGCTTGTCCGGAGTGAGGTTAAGCACTAGATCCGCAGAAGGAAGCATCTCTTCGTAAGTACCGACGGCGAAACCGTTCTCGGTCGCGTTCTTCCAAGACTGACGCTTTTGCTCGATCGCTTCCGCGCGGAGCGTGTAGCTCACGTCGAGACCGGAGTCGCGCATGTTGAGGCCCTGGTTCAAGCCCTGAGCGCCACAGCCAACGATGACCACTTTCTTGCCCTTGAGTGCTTCGACTCCGTTAAACTCGGAGGAATTCATGAAACGGCAACGGCCGAGTTGCTCCAGCTTTTGGGCCAAAGTCAGTGTGTTGAAGTAGTTTTTTCTGCTCATGGTTAGCGTGGTCTAAAATTGGAAAAGCGAGCACTATGCGGCCCTCTCCCCTCGGGTAAAGCGCTTTTTCGCGCTCTAATATATAGACGCAAGCCGCAACCCTCAGCTCGGTTTTCGCGCAACCCACATGCGGCAGTCCTCCGAAAAATCGAGCACCGCCGCGGATTCGCGGGCCAACTCGCTGCGCATCGCGTCCTCCACGACCTCGAACCCAGCCAACTCCAAGTCCTCCACCACGTCGCTCCGCAAGGGCACGTGCATGAAAGTCGTCCCATGCTCCGTCTCGAAGTGCCGATCCCCAAAGTCCACCAACTGGTCGTTCTGACTGAGGTCGTGCTCCGGATCGTCCGCCACCGCGAACACCTTGGAATACAAGCGATCCTCCCGATCCAAAGTGGAAAAGATAAACACGCCCCCGGGCCGAAGCACCCTGCAAACCTCGCGCAAGGCCGTCCGCCTCATCTCCCGACCGGGAATCTGCATCAAGCCGTTGAAGGCAAAAACCGCCCCATCGAAGCTGCCCTCTGCAAAGCTCAAAGCCGTGGCATCCTCCCGCTGGAAGCGAAACGGACACCCCAAGCACTCCGCGATCTCGCGAGACTCTTGCACCATCGACTCCGCCAGATCCGTGCCCAGCACGCTCTCGAAGCCCTCTTCCCAGAGCCCAATGCTAGCTCGGCCCGCACCGCAGCCCAAATCCAGCAAATTTTCTTTGCGGACGAAGTACTTGTTGAACAACAGCTTCTCAGACTCCCACAGTCCCACGTTGGCCACAGCCTTAGCATAGTGTTGCACTGTACCCGCCTCGTTGAAATAACCCCGAACTCTTTCTACATCCATTTACCAAAAATTTTCCGATAAAAAGATTGATCAAACACCGCAAAGCGACCTTATTACGCGGTTTCCAATTTTTCCGATGAAAGCAACCATTCAAACACAGGGCAAACAGTACACCGTAACAGAAGGCGACGTTCTCATCTTGAACCGCTACCCAGACACGGAAGCTGGCCAAAAGCTCGAAATCAACGAAGTCCTTACCGTGGGCGAAGGCGATGCTTTCAAGCTCGGCGCACCTTTCGTCAGTGGCGCAAAGGTCTCCGCAACGATTCTCGAAAACAAGCGCGGTCGCAAGATCGTCGTCTTCAAGAAGAAGGCCAAGAAGGGCTACGAGCGCCGCCGCGGTCATCGCCAAGAGCTCTCCGTCATCAAGATCGACTCCATCGAGTCCTAATCCAAAACTATCTAGCTAGCAATTAGCACCCTTCAGTCATGGCACACAAAAAAGGACAAGGTACTTCCAAGAACGGACGCGATTCCAACCCAAAGAACCTCGGCGTTAAGAAGTTCGGCGGCGAAGAAGTAATCGCAGGCAACATCATCGTTCGCCAACGCGGTACTCGCTTCCACGCCGGCAAGAACGTCGGTATGGGACGCGACCACACCCTCTTCGCCCTCTCCGACGGCAAGGTCGTATTCGACAAGGAGCACCGCAAGGTCGCCGTCGAAGCCTAAGCGATTCAAGCGAAACACTTTCAAGAGCCCTTTCCGAAACGTCGGAAAGGGCTTTTTCGTACCCAGCCCCAACAAGCCCACAAGGCCCAAGGATACCGCTCAACCCACGGCCGATCCCGCCGATCCTAAAAGCGAACGCAGCCATGGACCCCAACCGACTCCAAAAGCTAAAGCAGCAAAAGCAACTCATCCTCGAGCACCTCGACTGGCTCAACCAAGAGATCGATCGAGAAACGATCGCCGCAAAGCCCAGCCCCAGCCCAAAGACAAACCGGCTCATCGAAGCGATCCCCGAGGACAAGGAAGTCGCCTCCCAGCTCGAAATCGAATCAACCCCACGCCATCAGGTCGCGAGCGACCTCTACAGCGAACTCGGCCCCGACACCAAAAACGCCGCTAGCGAAACCAAACGCGGCTGCCTATTCATCGCCGCCCTCGCCTTCGCAGGCCTCGCCGCCGTGATCGGCTGGGTGGTTTTCTACTACTGAGACAGCCCAGGACGCGCAAACCACCGTCCGGAAGCTACCCCTTGAGCACGTGCTCGTTCGCCATGACGACACCGCTGAGCATGCTGCCAACGATCCCCAGGTAGCCCTGATCCGTCCCGCACAAGAACAGGTTATCCCAGGATGTCCGACCGTCCTTCACCTTGTCCGGCGTCCCGTAGATCGCGCCGCGAGCGCGACGCGTGAACTTCTTAACCGTCTTCGGAGTAAACATGTCAGTCGCCACCAACTCGCTCGAGTAATCCCGCGTGGGAACAGGCATCATAGGAAGTATAGACTTCTGGATACGCCCGAACCAATCCGCCTTAGCCGCCTCATACGCTTCGGCAGAGTACCCGCACCAAGTATCGTGATTGGCCAAACAAGTGACCCGCACCAGACCTTCCTTCAGTGGACGGTCGCCAAACTCGAAATTGTTCGGCAGGCAAATCACCCCGCTTCGCAAATCGATCGGATCCGACGGATTGCGGTAGGCAAAGCGCTCCGCATTATTGAAAAAGACAATCGTGTCGTCGCCCCAACCCCACGTCTCCGGCAGCGACTTGTAGACCGCGATCGTCTCGGAAAACGAAAGCTTGCCCGCCTGCTCCGACTGGTCCGACACCAAGGACGAGTCAACCAGCGCGTAAGTCTCCGGCAAACCCGCGCAGGAAAGCACCACGTCCGCGGAAACTTCCGTACCGTTATCCAACTCGATGCGAGAGATCTTCCCGCCCTCGGCGACGAGACGCTTCACTCCCGTCTTCATTTTCCGGATACCGCCAAGTTTGCGATAGCGATCCAAAACGACGCGAATCAAGAGGCGAATTCCCTCCGCCGGCCTCGCCAAGCCCTCGTGGAAGATGGAGCGAAACATGATGACGAACTGGCCGACATCCATGTCGTCCTCCACCGCAGACCCATAGTACATCAACGGACAGAAGATCATCTCCTCCAGCAGAGGATCGGAAACGAACCCCTTGATCCACTCCCGCGTCGACCGGTAAGGCTGGTTCAGGTCCACATCGGGGTAGTCCCGAATCGCCTTGCTCAAGCGAACGAAACCATCGATCTGTCCCGGAAAAACTCGCTCCACCTCGCTCTCAAGCAAAGCTTCCTCGTTGCCAAAACGTAGGTTCACGCCCGGAAAGGCGATACGAGAGGACTTTTGTTCGATCAGGTCGAGCTCCGCCCGGTCGATCCTCAACTGGCGCAGCAACTTATTGAAGATGGCGCGACGCTCCTTCGCCGGCACATAATTCGTCATGGCGTGCAAGCCGACGTCATACTTGCGCCCCTCCTTCGCATAGAAGCTGTTCAAGCCGCCCGGAGCGTTGTGCTGCTCTAGAATGATTGCCTTCTTACCGAAGTGCGCCGCCCGAATTCCAGCGGACAGACCGGACATTCCCGCCCCAATGATCGCTACGTCGTAATGCTCTGACATTTCGTACTCAAGTCGTGGATACAAGAATGGCCCAACCGCTCGCGGTGGGCCAATTCGAAAAAAAATGGACCTGTTCGGAACCCTCTTAGACCAAGGCGTTGAACTTTGGAGTCAGGTACTCCGCGCAGCTATCCAAGGATGCGAGCTGAACGTAGTCGGCTTCGGGCACTTCGATGCTGTGCTGTTTACGGAGTTCCATCACGATATCGAGGAAGTCCATCGAATCGAGATCCAGTTGCTCACGTAGGGCGACATCGCCTTTAACATCGCTAAGATCCTCGTCAGGAGCGATTTCCGCGATGATGTCGAGCACCACTTGCTTGCATTCGTCTTTGGTCATGTAAGTTTTCTTTGCTAGTTCGAAAAGCGCTTGATGATCAGCGCCGAGTTAATACCGAGCATACCAAAGGAATTATTAAGAATGGCGTCAACCCGTTTCGCTTGCTTCGCCTCGTTGATAACCAGCCCCGGCAAATCGCACTTCGGATCGAGATTATCCACGTTGATCGTTGGGTGAACCAGCCCATCCTCGAAGGACGGCAAGTTGCCCGCGAGCTCCAAGGAGCCAGCCGCTCCCATCGCATGCCCGATGTAACCCTTGGTATTGTTGATGTGCGTGTCCGGACAGTCCGCGAACACTTCGCGCACCGCCTCGCACTCCTGAATATCGCCCAAAGGCGTCGCCGTGGCGTGCGTGCTCACGATGTGAATATCGCTCGGCTGCATGCCCGCCTTCTCCAAGGCCCCTCGCATGCACTCGGCCTGGCGCTCGGGATTGGGCAAAACGTAATCCGTCGCGTCGGAATTGATCTTGTAGCCTACGATTTCGCCATAGATCTTCGCTCCGCGAGCCTGGGCATCCTCCAGACGCTCAAGCGTATACAACGCGCCGCCCTCGGAAACCACGATCCCGTTGCGATCCTTGTCAAACGGACGAGAAGCCTTGTTCGGATCCTCGTGCTCGGCCAAGGCCCCCTGGCTCTTGAAGCCGGCAAAAATTCCAAACGAGCGAATACTCTCGGAAACGCCGCCCGCAATCGCGAAATCGACCTCCCCAAGCTGCAGCATCTGCATCCCCTGGATCAAACCGAGATTTCCCGCCGCGCAGGCTGCCCCGATCGTATAGGCAGGTCCATGCACCTTGAGATTCAGGGAAACCTCGCCCGCCGGATTGTTCGAAACCGTCCGCGGATTGTGGTGGTGCGACCAAAACTTGGTGTCGTAGTCGAATTGCGAAATGTTGTAGACCTCGTTCTCCGTCTCCACGTTTCCGTGCTCCGTGGTGCCGACATAGATGCCCGTACGCTTGGCGTCGAGCTGATCGACCTCGATCCCCGCATCCGCCAAGGCTTCCCGCGCGCAGTAGATAGAAATGCTGCCCGCCCGCGTGCCGACTCTCAAGTCCTTGCGACGCTGATACTTGGTCGCCTCGAAGTCGCAAACGCCCGCCAAGACCTGCCCCATGTAGCGCATGTCGATCCGGCTGATACCGCCCTTGCCTTCCAAGAGGCTACGACGAAATTCCTCAAGCGTATTGCCATTGGGAGAAGTTAGGCCAACGCCGGTTATTACTACTCTACTAAGTGCCATAGGTTTTTTCCGAGATTGCGATCAAGCAGGACAAGGCATCGGGGTTAGCCATTTATGCCCTCCATTCAACACAAAATCAGAGAGGAACACAACGCCCGCAGGTTTTGCAGGAAGATTTCCCGAAACCGCGCCGCCCTCTAGGTACAGCCGACTCCCCAAAGCCTGCCACAACCGTGAATGAATCAATTCAAACAAGCAGGGTAATCACCCCTTTTTTTACCATATTTCTATCGAGATACGATAATAGAGCGTAAAGGTGCAACAAACATGTTGCTTAGGCTAAGCACTTGATCATTAATTGTCGTCAACGAACTGGTAGTAATACGTAACATACCTGAATCGCCACCTAAGAAAACTCCAACAGCCAGCACCTGTATTTAGACCGTAGACCGAATGAAAGTCGTACTCATCGAAGACCAAATACTCTTTAGAGAACTCACAGAATCAATCGTCAGGACCGACTTTGGACTGGAAGTTGTTGGACAATTCGACGACGGGGAGGAAGGCCTCCAAGCCTGTCTCGATCTCCAACCAGACCTCGTGATCCTCGATCTCAAGATCAAGAAACTTGGCGGACTCACCGTCTTCAACCGGATCAAGGATCGCACCCCAGAGTGCAAAGTCATCCTCGTCTCCGCCCACTTCACCCCGGAAATCGTCAAGAACACCGTCGAACGCGGCGTCAACGGACTGGTTACCAAAAACAGCTCCATCGAGAGCCTCAAGGACGCCATCGGCCAAATCCTCAAGGGCGCCGTCTACTACTCTCCGGAAGCCTACAAGCTGCTCCGCCAACCCATCACCAACAAGGACTACAACGACAGCCTCAAGATGCTCACGCCTCGCGAGACCGACGTGCTCCAAATGGTTGGCGAAGGCTACAGCTCCAAGGAAATCGCCCGCTCCTTCAACCTCAGCGTACGCACTATCGACGCCCACCGCTCCAACATAATGCGCAAGCTAAACCTGCGCGGAGCGACCGACATGACCCGTCTCGCCGTCAAGCTGAAGCTGGTCAGCCAAGACTAAGCGCAAGCGCTCCAACAACCTTTCAAACAAGAAGGCGTCCCATCGAAGGGACGCCTTTTTTCGGGGCCGATTTCCCCAAAGAATTAAAAACAACGCCGGCCGGCGCCTACGCTAGGCTCGGTTCAGGACCTCGGATACCTCCCGGATATACGCGTCCGACTCCTCTTCGATCCGCTCGACCAAGTTCTCCACCTTCAAGACCTCCCCTCCCTTGCTGAGCGAAAGGGCGGCTTCGGTGATTCGGAAGAGCTTCCGAGCTCCCAAGGCTGCAGCGGATCCCTTCATCTGGTGAATCACGTCGTGCGCCTCTTCCTCGTTCTTCGCGGCGATAGCCGCTTCCAACTCTTCCAGGAGCCGAGGGGTCTCCTCCAAGTAAATCTCGAACAATCGCCGCAAGAGCGGGCGACCGTCCTTTTCCCTTAGCAACAAATCGTCAATCGTCGCCTTATCGTATACAACTTCGTTAGAAACATCTGGTAACATGGCTCGGAAACCTGCGCCAACTCAGTATCGTTGGCGAGCGTCAAGCGCGCTTTTCAAGGTCCCCGAATCCGCGTAGAGCACCGAAGCTCCGCTCGGCAAACCAAAGCCGATTCGCGACACTTCCACCGAATCGCTCTCCACCAACTCCGTCAGGTAATGGCAAGTCGCCTCCCCTTCCACGTCGTTCGGCAAGGCGAGGATAACCTCCGTCACCGACTCGGCTTTCACGCGTCCCGCCAAGCCCGCCAAATTCAAGCTCTCCGGACCGACTCCATTGATGGGAGACAGCTTTCCATGCAAAACATGGTAGCGCCCCCGGTAGGCGCCCGACTTCTCGATCGCCATCAAGTCGCTCACATGCTCCACGACGCAGAGCGATCCGCTCTCCTCCCGACGAACGTCCTCGCAAATAGAGCAACGCTCCTCCTCGCAAACATTTCCGCAAGTCGAACAGCTACGCACCCGTTCGCTCGCGCTCAAGATTGCGTCGCTTAGCCGCTTCGCCGCCTCCGGCTTTTCCAGCAAGAGATGGATCGCCATCCGCTCAGCCGAGCGAAAGCCCACGCCCGGCAAGCGCTTGAGCTCCTTTTGCAAAGCCTCGAAAGCGGGAGTCATACGGTTGCGTAAGGAAAATCCAACTACATCAACCCAGGCATGCTGAAGCCTTGAGTCGCCTTGGACATTTCCTCTTCGTTGTATGCCTTCGCCTTGGAAGCGGCCTCCTTGATTGCCTCGAGCAAGGTTTCCTCCACCAAGCTCGCCTCTTCCTTCAGAAGCTCCGGATCGATCTTGAGCGATTTGAACTCGCTCTGCCCATTGATGGTAATCCGCACCGCGCCACCGCCGCTAGAGATTTCAAGTTCCTTGTTCGCAAGCTCCTCCTGCATCGCCTCGATCTTCTTCTGCATCTTAGCGGCTTGCTTCATCAATTTGCCAACTCCAGCCATAATTCAGCTCCTTTTCTTAAAATAGTTTCGGGTTAATCGTTTCGTAAAACAGCGGGCCAAGCTGCCGCCAGCGAAGGCTTCCGTCAATCCCTATCCCTCGCCCAACAAATCCCCGAATCCTTCGCGAAAGCTGGCGAAACGAGGACGCCAGCCCGCAGCCTCGCAAAAAGCGGAATTGCTGATTCGCCGGTTCGCCGGTCGGCCCGTCTCCCCCAAACGTCGCGAACCGCGGCCGCTCCCATCGGCTTCGCCGGTGTAGCGCGGCACCGGATTTCCTAACGTCCCCGCAATCCAAGCCGCGATGTCCTGCTTCAAGGCCGGCTCGTCGTCCACAACCGTAAAAACGCCCGACACCGCGACCTCCGCCTCCAAGCAGCTCCAAACCGCGGAAACCGCATCCTCGATGCGAACCAAGTTAAGGTAGTAGTCACCCCAGCCCGGCAATTCCGCTTCGCCCAACTTGAGGCGGTCCAACATCAAATGCCGGCCCGGACCATAAAGCCCCGCCAAACGCAGGACCGTCGCGGCGACGCCCTTCATGCCCTGCAAAAAAACGTCTTCCGACTCCCGCATCAGGGCCCCGCGTTCGTTCGCTGGAGGCGGAGCCGTCCCCTCGTCTACCCAGGCCCCGCCCGCATCGCCATAGACGCTCACGCTACTAGTATAGATAGCTCTCCCCGCGAAGCCAACCTCCTCAGCCCATTTGCAAAGCGATCGGTTCCCTTCGACATAGGACTGGCGATACCCTGCCAAGCCTCCTCCGGCCGAGCTCACGCAATTCACCACGAAATCGACATCGCCGCCAGCAAATCCGTGCCAGCCGTCTTCGTCGACCAAACCTGCGAACACCTCCGCTCCCATCTCCTCGACCTCGGCTAGCGTATCCAGATTCCGAGACACTGCCTTCACCCTCATCCCGCGAGCAATGGCTTCGCCTACCAGAATGCGGCCCAAATACCCGCAGCCCAAAACCAGCAAACACTTCCCTTTCGTCTCGACCATCCCTTCTTCTCGCCACTCCTCGGCCCGGCGGCAAGGCTAAGCTCGCAGCACTGCCCCATCCCGTCCTGCGCAACCAAAAAGAACCGAGATCCTCGCAGATCTCGGTTCCCGCAAAAAGTACCTCGGCTAATCCCCCAAAGGTATCCGTTCCAGGGTGAAGCTGGGCAGCGGATTGTTTTCTCGGAAATTAGCAGCCGACGAGGTCACTCCGTTTTGCTCGACCGACTGAACTGCAGTCGTAAGCGGATTCCCATAGGTCAGCTTCAGCAAACACACCTCTCCGGGCTGGGCCAAACCGGCGTGAATCGCGGCAGCTGGCACGGAATTACGGTGCGTGTAGCGCCCGTTCGCATAAAAAAGCTGGCCTACCTTAGCATCCCGATCCGTTACGTTCACGAGCAGCAGCACCACCTCCCCCGGCTTGGGATCGCTCGGAGCCTCCGCGACCGCCCCTAACTTCTGCGCCGCCAAACGAACACTCTGTTCCTCTGAAACCACGAACTCCGCGCCGGCAGCCGCAGGTGCCAGCCTCAGCCACATCTGATTCGTTTTTCCGGGCGGTTCCCAGCCGTACAGCGACAAAGCCCCCTCGTCATCGAAGCTCGGCACCAAACTAAAAGCAAACGACTCGCCCGGCCGGCCGCGGACCGGCTCCGGACTCCCTTCTACCGAGAGCCTAATCGCCAAGTGCCCAAGCAGCTCGAAAAAATCGCCGGACACCAAGCCTGGCGGCAAGCCGGACGGACGCCGCCCCAAGAGATCCTCCCCCACCACATCGCCCGAAATGGCCCCGCGCGACCGATCCCAATTCAAACGAAAATACGACGCCTCCGCCTTCCTCGAAATACTCGTATTCACCGCTACGAAGGGACCCTTTTCCATCGCCTCCAAAACCTTGGCCCGCGCCAGTTCCACCGCCTTCGGATCGACTCGCGTCAGCTCTACCGGACCGCCGCCCCCCATGTTTCCGTTCACACGGCCCGTGAATCTCGGAGCGGGATCGATCCCCGCCAAGCTGAGCTGCCAGCGTTGCTGCAAAAACTGGCGAAAGGTATCGCTGCCCTCGATTTGCTTCGTCGCTGTCAAGCTCACCACTTCTCCTGAAACGTTGCCGGTCAGCTCCATCCCGAGATTCTGTCCGAGCAACCAGGACTTGCCCTTGGCCAAACCGCCTTCGGCGACCTGCAGCTCTATCCAAACCGGCCAACGCTCGGGATCCCCTGGCTTGCCCACGTCGATAAATCCAGTGAACGCGACTGGCTTCAGCAGCCCCTTCTGCATAAACTGAACCATCGCCTCGCGCTCGGCTTTCACCTTGGCCACAGAAACCGTCTCGCCGAGATCAAGCCGCACTTGCCCATGCCCCAAAAAGTCCGAGCGCTCGTTCGGCCGCCAACGACCCGCATAAACCTTGCCCTCCTTGTCCAGCATCAGCCGCCACTGCTCTCCTCCGGGAAGATCCACGTAGAAGGCTCCCTCGCCCAGCACGAGACCGATGCGCCCTTGACCGCTCCACTCCCTTCCTCCGGCGGATTTTACGACGAGGCTAAACGTATCGCTCTCGCCATTACGCTCCACCAGAAGCGCCATCCCTTCCCTGCCGCCGGTTCTAGTGTCGAGCTTTTCGCCGGACAAACGAGCCCGACCTCCCAACGGTTCGGATACCCGCGCCATGGCCTTCTTGTTCGCAGCCTCCTGCTCTTTGAACTTCGCGATCGGAAGCCCATTCAAACTCCGATCTCGCTTGAGGACAAATCGAGCCTGCCCCAGCCAACTGTTAGGGAAGTCCGCAGTCCCTTCCAGCTGGGAAGCATCCAACGGACCCTCCGCAACCAGCGCGATTCGGCCGCGATTATCAGCCTGTCCGGCGGGAGAGATCGCCTGCCCGATCTCCAAGGTGATTCGTATCCGATCCGTGAACTCGTCCACCTGGTCTACTCGACCCGTCACAGGGTGCACGCGCGCTGGCGACAAGGCATCGACCCGCTTCGGATCGTCCACGATCACCGCCTGCCCCCGCAGATTGGATTCCCAACGGTCGAACTTCACGGAAATCACCGCCGCCGGCCCCTTTTCCTCGGCAGATACCAGCGCCAAATCCTCCGCTACGAAAAGCTTGCCCAAGGCCTCCAGCCTCCGCTCCTTCCGCTCCGCCATTTCCTTGGACTGCTCCTGCAATGCCGCGGCGAGCGTCTTGCCACTCTCGACTTTCTTAAAACGTTGCGGCGCCGTGGGTCGAGCCGACACCGACTCCGACGCCAGCTCCAGAATATCGCCTGCCACAGTCACCGCATAAACAGTAGCTCGCCCAGAAGCATCCCCCAGCGAAAGTCGACTTCCATCGAGAACCGTCGCCTCGTAGGTCATCGTGCCTCGAGGCGAACTCGCCAGAACCTTGCCGTCCTTCAGAAACTCGAACCCGAGAAAGCTACCCTCCGAGACCCGCATCCAGGTTCCCGCAAGCTGTCCCGTCTTGCTCACCTTCTTCCCTTCGAGAGGCACGCTCATGTCGGACACGCTATCGGGCGATCCACCTCCACACCCCGCAAGCAACAAACTAAACAACAAAACGAATACTGAAAAAAGGGAGGCAAACCCGCCCCGATAGAAACCGATCCATCCGGATCGCGATATATAGGAGTTCATTGATAGTATTAATGGAACGAAACCGTCAGACTAGTTGAAAACTTCCCCAAGCGGCGCTTCCCACCGGCAATCCGAACCCCAAAAAACACGTCTGCGTGAGCGCAGAAAGACCGATACGCGAAGCGCCTTTCAGGACGAGAATCAGACGCAAAGGCTCTCGAACCTATTCACAACTTTTTGAACATTCTCCACGCCACATACAAGCCCGAAGCATCCGCTGCCTAAGCGCGAGCTTGCTCACAAAACAATTGCCTGCCCTCCTCCGCATCCCCCAAATAAAAACCATGCCCGCAGCCACTCCTACCGCCCTCGTCATCGTCTTCGACGGCATCGAAGAAATCGAAGCTCTCACTCCCGTCGATATCCTGCGCCGCGCCGAAATCGACGTCACCGTAGCCAGCGTCAACGGCCACGCCGCCGTCACCGGACGCAACCAAATCACCTTCTCCGCCGATACCTCTCTGGCGCTCGTCGACTCGGAAGCCTTCGACCTGGTCCTCCTCCCCGGAGGCCCCGGCGTATTGGAGCTTCTCAACGACCAATCCGTGCGCGACATCCTAGTCGCCCAGGACAAAGCCGGCAAGGAACTGGCCGCCCTCTGCGCCGCTCCGAAAATCCTAGCCACCCACGGCATCCTCGACGGGCGCTCCGCCACTTCCCATCAATCCGTTCGCGACGACCTCCCCCTCGCATCCAACGCCCCCGTCGTCATCGACGGACACATCACCACCTCCCAAGGCCTCGGGACCGCAGTCGAATTCTCCCTCGCCCTCGTTGAGAAGCTACGAGACAAGACCACTGCCCAACAAATAGCAGACTCCATCCATTTCACTCCTTCGAACTAAACCTCACTCCCTTTCAGGAAAACAAAATGAAAACCTACGACTTTATTGCCATCGGCGGCGGATCCGGTGGATTCAACGCAGCCCGCGTCGCCCGCGGATACACCGACAGCGTCGCTGTCATCGACGGAGCCGAAGAACTCGGCGGTCTCTGCATCCTGCGCGGCTGCATGCCTTCCAAGACCCTCATCTACTCCGCCGAAGTCCTGCACCTCGCCCAAAACGCAAAAAAGTTCGGCCTCAACATCCCCTCCGCCAGCGTCGACATGCCCGCCCTCCACCAGCGAAAAGTGGATACCATCAAGGAGTTCACGGACTACCGCGTCGACTCCATGCGCAGCCGTAAGTACGACCTCTACCGCTCCTACGCCAAGTTTATCGGGCCCAACACCATCGAACTGGCAGACGGCACCCAGCTCCAAGGCAAGAAATTCATCATCGGCACCGGATCCAAAGTATCCGTACCATCAATACCAGGCCTCGACCACGAAGACATCTGGACCAGCGACCACGTGCTGGACCTAGACTTCCTCCCCGAATCCGCCATCGTGCTGGGCGGCGGAGTCGTAGCCTGCGAGCTCGCCCAATTCCTCAACCGAGTCGGCGCCAAAGTCACCCAAATCCAACGCAGCTCCCACATCCTCAAGGATCAGGCAGCCGACGTTTCAGAAACAGTTGAGAAAGCCTTCCGCGACGAAGGCATGGACCTCTTCACCGGCACCTCCCTCAAACGTATCGAGAAAACGGACACCGGTTTCAAGGCAGTCTTCGATCACGAAGGCTTCGAAAAGTCAGTTTCCGCCAAATACCTTATCAACGCGCTAGGACGCACCCCCAACACTTCCAATCTCGGACTGGAGGCCGCGGGCATCGAGCTCCTCCCCAACGGACAAATCAAGACCGACGAACATCAACGCACCACCAATGCGGACGTCTACGCCGCCGGCGATTGCGCCGGCCCCTTCGAGATCGTGCACACCGCCGTACTGCAAGGCGAATACGCCGCCCGTCACGCCATGGGCAAACCGAGCAGCGTCTTCGGGCCCCTCAATTACGACCACATGCTCGACGTCGTCTTCACCGATCCCCAAGTCGCTCGCGTCGGCCTGACGCAAAAGGCCCTCGACGAACGCGGCGTCGACTACATCGCAGCCGACTACCCCTTCGACGACCACGGCAAATCCATCCTCATGGAAGCCAAGTACGGCTTCGTTCGCCTCTTCGGCGAAAAGCCCACCGGACGCATCCTCGGAGCCGAAATCGTATCCAAAGACGCCGGCGAACTCATCCACGCCCTGTCCGTAGCGGTATCCAATAACCTCACCGCCGCCGATCTCCTCAAGACCCACTGGTACCACCCTACCCTCGCCGAAATCATCAGCTACCCGCTCGAAGACATCGTAGACGAACTCTAACCGACCGCGACAAGCAACCTTCCCACGCCCCCGAAAAAAAGAAGCGCCATGCGTACCATCATCATTACCGGAGTATCCAAAGGACTAGGACAAGCCCTCTCAAAGGCCTTGGCTGACGAAAGGACAAACCTCATCGGTTTTGGCCGTACGCAAGGCGACTTCACCGGGGCCTTTCATAGCTGCGATTTCACCAAACCGCAGCTCGCCGCTTCCATCTTCGAGCAGGCTCTTGCCCAAGCGCCTCTCGAAGAGTCCGAAAGCGTCGTCTTCATCGCAAACGCTGGCCGACTCGGCTTGCTGCAGCCTGCCCAAAACCTCGACCCCTTCGAGATCGAGGAAACCATCGCTGCCAACCTCACCCAATCCGCCCTCGCCGCCTCCGCTTTTCTCAAGCGCGTACAACCACTCCCCATTCCCAAAGCCTTCCTGCAAATCACCTCCGGCGCCGCCCTTCCCGAACGCCCAAAAGCCAGCTGGTCGCTCTACTGCGCCACCAAAGCCGGCCAAGAGCAACTCGTTCGGACCATCGCCAAGGAACAGGAAACCGCGCTCCACCCCACCCGCTTCGTCAACATCAACCCGGGCGTCATGGAAACCGCCATGCAGGAGCAAATCCGCCAAACCTCGCCCGAAACCTTTCCCGATGTCGAACGCTTCATCAAACTAAAGGAAGAGGGCCGTATCCCCACGCCGGATACGATCGCCGCAGAAATTGCCAAGCTCCTCGAAGATCCCTCCGCTCTCGAAAACGGAAAAACATACGACCTCTCCCAATAACGCCGCCAAAAGACCCAATCACTTTTCACCTTTCACGATGCAAGCGCCAGAATTTCTCCTAAAGCTCCTCGAAGCAAAAAGCCCCTCCGGGGCTGAACAACAAGCCCAAGCGGTCTACGACGAATTCGTCGAGCCCGCTTCCGACCTCTACCAAAAAGACACGATCGGAAACCGTATCGGTATCCTAAATCCGGATGCGCCAACCTCCGTCCTCTTCGCCGGACACCTCGACGAGCTCGGGCTGCAAATCAACTACATCGACGATAACGGCTTCCTCTACTTCCAAACCCTCGGCGGCCACGACCGCATCGTCATCTCCGGACGCCGCGTGCTTATCCAAACCAAGAACGGCATCGTCAAAGGCGTCACCGGCAAACGAGCCGTCCACCTCATGGATACCAAGGACCGCGAAAAGGTCCCGCAAATCCACGAAATGTGGATCGATATCGCCGCCAAGGACAAAGCCGACGCCCAAGCCCGCGTACAGGTAGGCGACGTCGCCACCTACGACCACGAGTTCGACTTCATCCACGGCAGCGTCGCCACCGCCCGCGCCTTCGATAACAAAGGCGGCTCCTACATCGTCGGCGAAACGCTCCGGCGCCTCGCCAAAGAAAAGGACAAGCTGCAAGCCAAGGTCATCTCCGTCGCCAACGCCCAAGAAGAAGTCGGCGTGCGCGGCGCCATGATCTCAACCTTCAACGCAGCGCCCACCTTCGCTGTGGCCGTCGACGTCGGCCACGCCACCGACCACCCCGACTGCGACAAGCGCAAATTCGGCGAATTCAAGCTCGGCGGCGGCCCCATCATCACCCGCGGCCCCAACATCAATCCCATTGTCTATAAAAACCTCATCGAGGCCGCCGAAGCCAACGACATCCCCTACCAGCTCGAAAGCGATCCACGCCCCACCGGCACCGACGCCCGAGCCATCCAAGTCGCCGGTCCCGGCGTCGCCACCGGCCTCATCTGCCTCCCGCTTCGCTACATGCACACCCCCAGCGAGATGATCGACCTGCAAGACGCTGAACACTGTATCCAACTACTGGTGGCGTTCGCAAAAAGCATCGAAACAGGCGAGACCGGGGTCTGGTAACCTAACGACGCAAGGCCGGCTTCTGCAGCCGGCCTTTTGCATCCCCGCTTTCCCAAACCGAAAGAAAAGGCGACGCTCCACAGCGTAAGCCCCCGCAAGGAGATTGACACCTCCCCGCAATATCAGGGATTTTTAAGGCTACAAAGATGGCCAAGAATCCCAGCTCTCCTCTTTCACCCCTGCCTGACAACATAGAGCTCGTCACCGAGTACGACGCTATCGTCATCCGACGCAGCTGGAAGTCCGCCCTCGCCTACTTCCTCATCGTCTTCGCCCTCTTCTGGAACACCTTCATGGTCGTCTGGATGGGCATCGCCATCAGCCAAGGAGCTTGGAGCATGGCTGCATTCGGCTCAATCCATGCCGGCGTCGGACTCGGAATCATCTATTTCACGATCGCCCTCTTCCTCAACAAGACCGACATCCGCATCGACACCTACAACCTCTCCGTCAAGCACTACCCGCTCCCCTGGTTCGGTCAGGTTACCTTCCCCGTCGAGTCGATCCAGCAAGTCTACTGCAAGGAAAAGATTACCCGCGGCAAGAACGGCACTCACGTGAGCTACGAACTCCACTGCCTCGACCGAAACAACCGCTCCAAAAAGCTCCTTTCCGGACTCAACCAATCCGAGCAAGCCCAGTTCATCGAGCGCGAGATCGAAAAGACGCTCGGCCTCAAGGACCGCCCCGTCAGCGGCGAATATCGAAAGTAACGCTAACATGGACGCTTCCACCACCTTCTCCAGCAAAGCCTGGCTGCTCGACGGCCCCATCCACAGTCTCCCCGGAATCCTCCACCTCGAAAACCGTACGCTCAGCTACCTCATCCTCGAGCAAGGAACGTTCTCCGAAGCCCAGCTCGCCTCCCTGCTCGAAAGCCACGGAACGCGCCCAGCCTCGAACGCCTCCAAATTCCCGATACAGCTCTTCTCGGTCTCCCTCGACACGATCAATCGCTTCCACATCCCCTGGTACTACTTCGGCGCTGGAGGGAAGCTTAGCTTCGCCAAGCACGAAATCCGCTTCTCCTTCGTAAAGCCGCAAAACACCGTCGAGCCCACCTACTATTCCGAAAGCTTTATGGAATGGCGCGGCGGCAAAGGCCAAGAAGAGGTCAACATCCTCGAAGGCAAAGCCTCCGGCAAACGCTGGAAAGAGCTCCTCTCCACCCCGTAGGGCACGGGCTTTACTGCCCGTCCCGCAGCAGTCCTGAGCCTGTCGAAGCACAGAGCTCCTCCTCCCAACAACTTTCTCACAACAGCAAACTCATGAAACGACTCTTCCGTTCCCTCCTCGTCCTAACCCTCGCAGCCGTCCTCCCCGCGATCCTCTTCGCCCAAGACTACGGCACCGGCCTCATCTTCGACGAAGCCGCGTATCGAGCCGTCCCCTACAAAGCCCCCGTCACCGCCGAGACCTACGCCAATCTCCCCTCCGCCGCCAACCTCGAGAAGTACACACCAACCCCCGGCGACCAAGGCCCCTACTCCACTTGCACCGCCTTCGCCGTCGGCTACCACCTTCGCACCATCCTCTACGGTATCGAAAAACAAATCACCTACCGAGCCAGCTTGGACCGACACATTTTTTCCCCCACCTTCGTCTACGAACGCATCAAGAGCGAAGACGACCTCGACTGCATGCAAGGCTCCAGCCCCGTCGCCGCCCTCGAACTCCTCCGCACCTTAGGCATCCCGCCCCTCAGCTCCGTCCCCTACCAGTGCGGCAGCTCCATCGGTTCCGAGGCCCTGCTCGAAGCCACAGAGTATCCGATCATCGACTACCAAATTCTCTACGGCACCGACCTCGCTGACGAAGACCCGATCAAAGTCCTATCCGTCAAGAAATCCCTCTCCGAAGGCAGCCCCGTCGTCATCGGCTTCAAAGTCCACCAAAGCTTCTACCAGTCTGGCCCGCTCTGGCGGGAACTCGAAAGCGACGCCGGCCCCACCGGCCAGCACGGACTCCACGCCATGGTCGTAGTCGGCTACGACGACAACAAGTACGGCGGCGCCATGCGAGTCATGAACAGCTGGAGCCCCAAATGGGCCGACAAAGGATTCGTCTGGATCCCCTACGCCGACTTCGGCCGCAACTGCATCATGGCCCTGCAAGCCTACGGCAAACGCCCCGCCCGCCCCACTCCAGTCCCCGGGCCTGACGGCGTCACCCCCGAGCTCGCCCCCCTCCTCAAAGGCAAAGTCATTTTCCAAGAACGCGACGGCACCCCCATGCCCGCCGTCAAAGTCGCCCCTCCCGCCGACCCCAACACCCAAATCCGCTACGTCGGCTACCGCCTCGCCCGCTCCTATCCGTCCGGCACCCGCTTCCGCTTCTACATCACCACCAATACCGACAGCTACCTCTACGCCTTCGCCACCGACCTCACCGGCGCCATCACCACCATCCTTCCCTTTGCCGACAACATGTCGCCCCACATCGGGCCCAACAGCACCATCGCCTTCCCCTCCGAACGTAAAGTCGTCCGCATGGACAACCAACCCGGCACCGACTACCTGCTCATGCTCTACTCCGAAGAGCCCCTCGACATCGACGCCCTGAAGGAAGCCATGGCCGCCAACCCCGGCACCCTCTCTCTCAAGATCGCCCAATCCCTCGGCAACAAAATCGTACCGGACAAATACATCCAGTACGACCCCGCCCTTATCAGCTTCACGGTTACCGAAAAGACCCAAGGCACCGTCGTCCCCCTCATGATCGAAATCCCCCACCACTAATCCCGTAAGACGCGGGCTTTACGTCCGTCCCGCACAACCCGATCACCTCCTCCACCTTTCACCCTCCCAAGCCTCGCCAACTCTTTCTTCCAAAATGCCCAAGCCGCTCGCTTCCATCATCACCGCACTACTCACCCTCATCGCCACCACCGCCCACGCCGCCTGGCAAATAGAGTCCCCCGACCCGCTCGAGCAAAGCCCCGACGGCACTCTCCTAGTCGTATCCAAAAGCCAAGACTATTCCCTAACCGGCTTCTCCATCCATGACCGCGAAACCCTCGCCACCCAATTCCTAGTACGCCAAGCCGACGCCCAACCCCGCCACTTCGCCCCCGACAACTCCCGCCTCTACTACACCACCCCCACCGAAGGCCTCTTCGCCCTCGACCTCACCACTGGCTTGATCAGCAAGCTCGCTCCCATCCCCCACATCCTCAGCCTCGCCCCAAACTGCGAAACCGGCCAACTTGTCACCCTCTCCGGAACTTGGGACAGCGAAACCCACAGCCTCCACCGTATCGATCCCACCGGCACAAACGCCCCGCAATTCCTTGCAACCATCTCCGCCCAAAACCTGCCTTGGCTGGAATTCAAGGCCATCCTCCCCGCTCGCGAACCAGACCAAGCCCTCCTCATCTTCCGCGAAATCGGCCCGCCAAAAAACCAATGGGATTCCAAAACCTGGGGCGACTTTCGCTTCACCCAAATCTCCCTCGAAACCGGAGCAATCGCCAGCAACGCCACCATGCCCGCCCCCGGCGAAAGCTTTTTCCTCTACGAAACCATCCGCTGGACCAACGAGCAACGCCAGCTCCTCGAATACGCAAGCGGCGCCTACCTGCAGATCGATCCCAACGCCGGAAAGATCACCCGCACCCTCGACCTCCCTGGCGTCAACTTCCGACTGTATCCAGAAAACCAAGTCATCGCCCTGCGTACCGTCACCGAAGAAGGCGAAACCCGACACTACCAAGACTTCCTCGAAGGCGGCACCCTCAAAACCATCCGCAACGTCCGCGTGCCTGAACCCAACACCTGGCCCCCACTCCCCGCTGGCCTCATCGAAAGCCTCAACCTCCCCGACCTCCCCTCGCCCAGCGGCTACGCCAACTATACCTTCCACCCCGACAAACCGGAATTCTTCGCCACCGACTCCGGCGAAGGCGTGCACTTCTTCCGCGTCGCTCCCTCCGGCCTCAAACACCAAAGCCGCGGCATGGGAGCCTACCAAGCCCGCTACACGCCCGACGGAAAACACATCCTCTTCGAAGGCCTTTTCGACCCACCCACCGAGCAAATCGCCGCCGACAAATTTCCATCCCCCGGTAGCCTCGTCTACCAAGATCCGCCGCTACGTACCACCTCCCCAGTCTACACCGGAGACCATGAAATCTCCCCCAGCGGCAATTGGCTCATCAAGATAAACAACCGCGACGCCACCCTGCACCGCTTCGGTGAGCCCGCCATCCTTAGCAGCCTCGGCGGAGTCGGCACCTACGACGCCCCCATGCCAAGCTTCCGCTTCGACTCCGACGAAACCGCTCTCTACCGCCTCGCTCGAACCGTCAGTTGGGACGACTACGACAACCAGATCATCGGCCTGCGCCTCGAAGCCCTCCCCTTCGATCCCGCCAACGAGTACCCGGAACCAGCCTGGTCCGTCGAACTGCCACACGGCAATCTCGTCTGGCTCGACCAAACCGTCTCTCAAGAGATCCATCTCCTGGATACGAAATCCGGAGAGCTGCTCCTCCTCGACCCCCGCGACGGCAGCAGCAGTTCCCAAGCAATTCCCGGCCTTGATCCAGAAAATTTCGCCGTACCCACCAACAGCGTACAGTGGCACCCGAGTAGCGATCTCGTCTACGTCGCCAGTGGTTCCCAAGTCACCACGCTCGACCTCGCCGCCTCTCCTCCCACAGCCGCCAGCGTCGCTGTGCCCGCAAGCGTTAGACAGCTCCACCGCTACGGCGACGGACGCCACCTCGTCGCCCAACTCGAAACCGGCCCCCTCGTCTTCCTCGACACTGAATCCAGTCCCCTCCGCCCCGCTCTCCAGCTCGAATTCTACGACTTGGACCAAGGCGACTACCTCGCCTTCACCCCCAACGGCAAGTTCGACGCCTCCGCCCCTATCCGCCAAAGCGGTCAACTCCTCCAAGGCACCCGCCCCACGGCGCTCGCCACCGTCTTCGAGCGCGACTACCGCCCCGACCTCCTCGCCACCGCTCTCGGCGAAGACGCCCTCTCCACCGACGAAGAGATCCCCGCCTACGTCCAGCCACCCTCTCTCTCCGTCGGCGAGCAATGGGTCAGCGCCCTCGAGCGACGCATCGTCGTCAACACCGAGACCAAACAATACCCGCTCGCCACTGTATCCATTTATCAAAACGAAAAGCTCGTCCACAGCTTCCCAGCCAACGGAAAAACCAGCCTGCGCGACAACCACGTCCTCGATCTCCTGCTCGAACAAAACCGTATCAAAGTCGTCTCCACCAACACCGCCGGCGTCAGCGTCACCTCCGAGGAAATCGTCATCGATCCCCCAGAAGCCCTCCTGCGGGAAAAGATCGCCGCCCGCCGCCCCGCCGAGCTCCACCTCTTCGCCGTCGGCGTCAACCAATATCGCAATCCCGAATACAACCTGAACTTCGCCGAAGCCGACGCCTCCGGCGTGCTCGCCAAGATCCAAGCCGCCAACCGCGATCTTTTCGCCAAGATCAACGTCCACCACCTCGAAAGCGCCGCCGCCACCCACGACGGCATTCTCGCCGCCTTCGCCCAGATCCGCGCCAACGCCCTACCGCACGACGCCTTCATCTTCTACTTCGCCGGCCACGGCGTCATGTCCCGGGACGACGCCCAGTTCTACCTCATCCCCCACGACGTCACCCGCATCTACGGAGCAAGCCAAAGCCTCAGCCAAAACGGCATATCCGCCAATCAACTACGCGATATCTCCACGACCATAAAGGCCCAGAAACAGCTATTCATCCTCGACGCCTGCAACTCCGGCGGAGCCCTGCAAGCCTTCGCCCAACGCGGAGCCAGCCAAGAAAAGGCCCTCGCCCAACTCGCCCGGGCCACCGGCACGCACTGGATTGCCGCCTCCTCCGCCAGCCAATTCGCCACCGAGTTCGCCGACCTCGGCCACGGCGCCTTCACTCACACGCTCCTGCAAGCCCTCGACGGCGGTGCCGACACTGGCGACCGCCGCATCACCATCAACGAGCTCAAGGCCTACCTCGAGAGCGAGCTCCCCACCATCACGCAAAAGTACAAAGGTGCCCCCCAATATCCCGCCAGCTACGGCTACGGCCAAGACTTCCCCATAGCCCTCCTCCCGTAGCCCGCAAGTCTAGCCACCTACCGACCAATATCAAATTTCCATCCATGACCCAAACCGTCCGCCAGCTTATCTTCCTCGCTCTGTCTGTCACCGCGGCCACGCCTCTCGTCGCCCAATTCGAAGAGCTATTGGAAAATCCAGACCTCATTGAACAGTCGGAGTTCGCCCCTAAACCGCAAGAGGAAGCGTCCCAAGCAGACCAAGCCGCCGTCGCCACCCCACCCCCACCGCCCCGCCTACTAAGCTCTTCCCTCCATCGCGACTCCATTCTCCAGCTCGACGCTTCCCCCGACGGACGGTACCTGCTCAGCCTTGACCAGCATGTATTGAAAATCTGGGACATCGAACAACGCGCCAACATCGCCACCTTCGAGCAAACGCCCGGCGGTTGGAATTTCAACCTCCCGCAAGCGATCATGGGAGCCTGGTTCACCAACACGCCACGCCAAATCCTCGTCTGCACCAACCACGGCTTCACCCTCTACGACGACTTCAACTTCTCCACCGGCAAGCAAAGCAAATTCGAACCAACCGCCTACTGGTTCAACGCCGCCGAACAAGCGGTCTATGTCGCCGTCTACAATACAAAATACAACAAACTCCAACTCACACTCACACGCGTCGACCTCTCCACACGCGAGCGAACCTCCTCCCACACTATCGACCTCTCCAAGGAAAACCTCGTCAAATCCGGCACTGCCATTACGCCGAGTAGTCGAAATTTCATTACCGTCGATCCCCAAGGCCGCTTCGCCTCCATTCGCTTCCAAGGCGAAAACCCACTCCTGCTCGTCGACTTGGCAAACGGCGATATCGCCGCCCGCGTCCCTGCCCCGCACGGAGCTATCGGCTTCCTCCCCGACGGCCGCCTCCTAGGCCACACCCGCGAGAGCAACCTCAATGCCTATACCATCGTCAACCCCGTCACTTTCCAAACCCAGCCACTCTTCCAACTCGCCTCATCCTCGAACCTGTCACCCAAACTCCCGACCCGCCTCGGCCAGCCTCTCCTTCTCGCCACCGGCTACGAATTCACCGTTCACGATCTCGCCTCTCGCCAGACGACTCCCCTCCAGCGTCTCGAAAACCGAGTCACCGACGCATCCATCACCGTTCGCGGACCCAATCGGACCACCACCCTCATCGCCCAATCAAACCGCCAAAGCGGCGACTACTCCAAAGCCACCGCCACCTACCTCGAACCCATCTCAATTCCCTCCGGCATTTTCGGCCAAGCCTGGTCCGTCCCCACCTTCGCCCCCCACGACATCGCCGCCCGCCCAGACGACTTCGAACTTGCCATCCGCAGAGGCGCCGACGCCCGCATCGTCCGTTTCAACGAAGTCGGACTCGACATACAAAACGTCGACTTACCTAGCGCGGCCCTCGGCCCCTTCACCCCCCTTTACGATCCAGTAAACGAAGATTGGCAGTTCCTCGGGAGCAACCAACCTCGCGTCGCCTCACGCGAAGCCAGAGACTCAGCCTTCCAACTTTCCGCCCTCGGCCCCGATTTTTTCCAAAAGGAGGGCGACAACCGCCGTTTCGCTCTACGCAACACCCACTTCTACGACCTATCCCGCGACGGACAAACCATCGCCCTTCACCACAACACTGCCGTCACCGTCGTCGACCGACCCAGCGGAAAACGCATCGCCACCTTCCCCATCGACTCCCCGTATTCGTACGCCGACAACAACCAACAACTCCTCGCCCTCTCTCCAGACGGACAAACCGTCGCCTTCGCCTATACGACTAAAACCGACAACGGATCCCTCGACATCGTCGAATGCCACGACGTATCCACCGGTAAACTACTCTGGAAAGCCCCCTGCGACAAGCCCTTCGAAACCATCGATTTCCTCCGCTTCAGCGGCGACGGACGCTTTCTCTATCTAAAAGGCCCTATCGGCGGCCCGACCGGCTCGAACTGGTTCAGCTCCCGCTTCGTCACCACCGGCGAGGTGAATTCAAAAATCGACTACACCTCCGCCCACCTGCAAGCCTACAACCGAGCGGGCACCCTCGTAGCCCAATCCAGCTATAACAACATCACCGTAAAAACCCTTCCCGACGGGAAAGCGACCGCCTCTCTCGTCCTCGACTTCAAGCCCGCCACTCTTGCATTCATCGGCTCAGACAACTTCCTCGTCGCCACCTCCAACAACGACGAAACCCTCCGCCTCATCGACATCCGCGAACAAGCCGTCATCGCCGAAATCAAGCTCTTCGAAGACCCAAAGAAGTGGCTCGTACGCCATCCAGGCACCGGCCTCTTCACCTCCGAAACCTCCCTGCAAAAAGACCTCAAGTTCATCCAAGGCGAAACCATCACTCCACTCGAATCCTACTTCGACCAATTCTACCAACCCCGCCTCCTCGGTTCCCTCGTCAAAGGCCTCTCGCCCAAGCCCACCATCCCGCTCAGCAACCTCAGCCTCGCCCCCAAGCTCACCCTGAAAATCGACGGCCCCGCCACCCGAGGGCTCACCGTCGAAGACGAATTCGAAACCTTCGAACTTCCCACCCCAGAAGTCACCCTCAAGCTCGAAGCCAACTGCGAAGGCTCCCCCATCGCCGACCTGCGCATCTACCACAACGGCAAGCTCGTATCCGGCGCCACCCGCGGACTCTTTGTCGAGGACGACGATGACGCCCCCCTCACCGAGACCTTCACCAAAACCGCCACTAACACCTTCGCCCTCACTCCCGGCAAGAACCGATTCCGCGCCATCGCCATCAACGAGCAAGGCACCGAATCCGCACCCGACGAAATCATCGTCTACTCCGAAGCCACCGCCCCCGAGAGCGAAGGCGGCATCGCCCTCCACTTCCTCGTAGTCGGCATCAACGAGTACCAGAATCCTCAATACAACCTAAACTATGCCCAAAAGGACGCCGCCGCCATTGAGGCCATCCTCGCCAAACGCTACGGACAGCTCTTCACCCGCCAGAACCGATACGCCCTCTACAACTCCGAAGCCACCCGCGAAAACATCCTTGCCACCCTCGACACCATCAAGTCCGAAGCCAATCCCCGCGACGTATTCATATTCTACTACGCAGGACATGGAGTCGTTTCAGAAGACGACGACCCCGAGTTCTTCCTTGCTCCCTACGAGATCACCCAGCTCTACGGAGAACGCCGCATTCTCCGCCAGCTCGGCATCTCCAGCGAGGAACTACTCGCCTACTCCCGCGACATCTCCGCCCAAAAGCAGCTCTTCCTCCTCGACGCCTGCCAATCCGCCGGAGCCCTCAAAAGCCTCGCCGTACGCGGTGCCGTGGAAGAGCGCGCCATCGCCCAGCTCGCCCGCAGCAGCGGCACCCATTGGCTCACCGCCACCGGCAGCGAACAATTTGCCACCGAGTTCGACAGCCTCGGCCACGGCGCCTTCACCCACGTAGTTCTGCAAGCTCTACAAGGCGCCGCCGACACCGGCGACGGCCTTGTCTCCGTCAACGAGCTCAAAGCCTACGTGGAAGCCCAAGTCCCCGAGCTCACCCAAAAGGAAAAAGGCGAAGCCCAATACCCCGTCACCTACGGCTACGGCCAAGACTTCCCCCTCGCCATCCCTTGAAAGAAGTTTCAGAGCACCTCCCTAGCTGACGCCCTTTAAACACGCTTCGCTCGTCGCCTCGTAGCTGCATTCCGGTCTGGCAGAGCCTGACCTCCGAGCGCTCAGGCGCAGAATCCAAGGGCCGCCTAGGCCAATAAACAGGGAGAGGATCGCGACCAAGCCAAACGCGACCTGCAGCCCGGCCCATTCGCTCACCAAGCCGACCAGCGGCGGTCCCGAGAGAAACCCGAGATAGCCGATCGTCGAAACCGCTGCCACCCCGCGACCCACGCCATCAGGATGGGCCCGCCCGCCCGCCCCCAAAAAGATCGGCACCAGATTCGCAATGCCCACTCCCGCCAAGCCCAGCCCAACGAAGGCCACCTGCCACACCGGCACCGCCGAGACCAAGGCGATTCCCGCCACCGCGAACCCGCCACTCCAGCGTAGCAGCCGCACGCTCCCCAAACGCTCCATCAAATAGTCTCCCGAAAAGCGCCCCGCCGCCATGGCGCAGCTAAACATTCCGTAAGCGAACGGAGCCAACCACGCCTCCGCGCTGGCTACGTCGCGCACGTAGACCGCGCTCCAGTCCATCATGACTCCCTCCGCAAAAAGAGAGACAAAAGCTAGGGCTCCCACCGCAACAATCGCCCCATTCATCGAAGTTCCCCTACCCGTCTTCGCCCGCACTTCCCTATCGGTAGCCAACGGCAGGTCCGGCAGGAGACGCTTCGCACGCGCCCATCCCAAGCCGCAAACCAGCAGGCCGACCGACAAGGCAGTCCCTTCCACCGAAACGCCAAACTTCAGCACCACCCCGATCGCCGCCGCCACCAAAAGGCCGCCCAGGCTCCAGAGCGCCTGCAGCCGGGCCATGATCGGACGTCCCACCGCCTTCTCCACCACGATGGCCTGGGAGTTGAGCGACACGTCAAAAGCGCCCTTCAAAGCTCCCAAAATTCCCGCCGCGACCACCGCTACCGCAAAGCTCCCCGCAAAAACCGGCCCCAGCAACGCCAGGCCAAATAACGGCACGATCGCCGTCAAGGCGCCACGACTACCGAAGCGCGAAACCACTCGCCCCACTGTAGGCATGCCCACCAAGGCGCCCCCCACCATCGACAACAGCAGCGCCGACAGCCCCAACTCATCCAAATCCAGCCGTTCCTTCAGCAGCGGCAGCAAAGCCGCCCACATCCCAAAGCCAATTCCGTTCATCAAGTAAAGCGACGCAGCCGCCCAACGAGCCCGAGCCGCTTCGCTTTCCACTCCTCTGTCAATCGTATCCGTTCCTGCCATGCCCCACACTCTATCAGCTCGGCTCTCATAATTCTAATTGTACTTTTTCATGGGCTTAATAACTCTCAGTTATGGAGATTGCCCAACTCAAATCCTTCCTCGTCCTAGCGGAACAGCTGCACTACGGCCGCGCCGCTGCCGCGCTTCACCTCTCCCAGCCGGCCCTCACCAAACAGATCCAACGCCTGGAGGAAGATCTGGGCGGCGCCCTCTTCGAGCGCGGCACCCAGGGCACCCGCCTCAGCGCCTTCGGGGAACAATGGCTCCAAGAGGCTCGCCAAGTGAACCAGAAACTGGACGGTCTCCTGGATCGCGGCCGCCAGATAGCCCTCGGCGAAACCGGTCGGATCCGCATCGGCTTCGGCTACCACTCCCTCGAGCTTGTACCCAGCGTCGTCGTAAAGCTCCGCGACAGAGCCCCAGGTATCCAAATTTCCCTACGCGACATGTCGACCGCCGAACAGCTCGCCGCCCTGGAAGAAGGCAAGTTGGACCTCGCTTTCGTTCGCGTCCCGATCGCCAACCACAGCGACTACGAAAGCCTACCCGCCATCGAAGACCGCATGGCGCTCGTAACGGCTCGTTCTCAAACCGGAGGAAAAAATCTCAAGCTCGCCGACGTACGCGACCAAGCCTTCGTCACCATTTCCCAACTACGCTCCCCCGGCTTTTTCGGCCACATGCTCGCCCTCTGCGCCAAGCACGGCTTCCACCCGCGCATCGTGCAGCAGGTGAGCGAATTCCCCACCGCCCTAGCCCTCACCCGCGCCGGGATGGGCGTCACCATGATCCCCGAATCCTACTGGAACTCCGACTACAAAAGCCTGCAAATCCACCGCATCGCCGCCGCTGACTCAAAATGGAAAGTGGGCGCCCTGTGGCGGCGGGGCGACCGAAACCCCGCCCTCCATCGCTTCCTCGAAACCTTGAAAACCTTTCTCTAGCCGTCCAGCCCCTTCCCTCTAACAATAACCTCGACGGTTGACCTTCCCCGTCTTTAGGCCATAGCTGAACACGCAGCACAACCAACAACCCCCTCCATTATGAAACTAAAGAAACTCCTCGCTACGCTCGTTCTCGCCTCCTCAGTCGCAATCCTATCCTCCGCCGCATCCTACATCAAAATCGAGGGCATCGAAGGCGAATCCAAAAGCGAACACCACAAAGGCTGGATCGATATAGAATCCATATCAGGACTCTCCGCGCCACGCGACGCCGCCTCGGGAATGGCCACCGGCAAACGCCAGCACAAGCCCATCACCCTCACCAAGCAGGTAGACAAGTCCTCTCCCCTCTTCCAAGCCTCAGTCGGAAGCGGCCACAACCCCTTGCACGAAGCTAAGAGTAAGAAAGCGAACAATCCACTCCACGAAGCGAACGGGACGTCGGCCAACAACCCGCTCTTCGCATCTGCTATGACCATCGAGCAAGACGGCGTGACCTACCAGCTGCACGGAGTCAAAGTCCTCAGCTCCACCCGCGACGGCGACACGGAAACCATCACCCTCAGCTACACTTCCATCAACATCCTGCCCAAGGCCGCCGAACTGAAACCAATCGAATCAAAGGCCGTCAAAGCGACCGACTACAATTCCTCCCGCTCCAATAAGAACGGCAAATAGTTCCGTATTATTTATTGAATACAGCTTCAGCAGACGCGACACGATCGCGACAGCCGTCACCACCGGCTGCCAAAAAGTTAAAAGCAAACAATGCCCTTCGAAAACACTTGGGAAGACCGAGGCTACTATTCTCGATTTTGGGGAATCGTACCGGAATGGGAGATCGACGTGATGAATCGCGAGTTCTCCGACGACCCGCGCTGCGACACCGCCCGCTACCAAATCTTCGACGGAACCGATATCGAAGCTTTTGCCGTAACCGAACGAGAGATCAAAAAGATCGCTTCCAACGACATCGGCATCGAATCCTACTTGAAGAACATTTCCGTAGCCCTCGTGGGATCCAAACCCGAAATAAAGGCCGCGTACCAGCAATACGTCGAGACCTGCCAAAAGGTAAACAAAACTTGGACCTTCCGCATCTTCGACACCCTCGCCGAAGCTCGCCAGTGGCTCCAAGCTTGATTGCGCTTTCCGCAACCCACGCCGACCCCACAGTTCGTATCCAAACTTAACTACAAAAAAGGCGACGCTCTAAGCGTCGCCTTTGTAGTTTAAATTACGATACGGAACCCTTATCCCTTCTGCAGAGCCTTCACCACGTTCAAGTCCTCGAGCGTAGTCGTGTCTTGCTTGATTTCCTTGCCCGCGGCTATGTCCTTGAGAAGGCGACGCATGATCTTGCCGCTACGGGTCTTGGGCAATGCGGGAGCGAAGCGAACCTCGTCCGGCTTGGCAATCGCGCCAATCTCCTTACCCACGTGCTCGCGCAGCTCTCGGCGAAGCTCTTCGGTCATCGCCACGCCTTCCTTAACGGTGACGAAACAAACAACCGCGCTTCCCTTCAACTCGTGGGGGCGTCCCACCACCGCAGCTTCCGCCACGCCGCTGTGACCGACCAAAGCGCTCTCCACTTCAGCCGTTCCGATACGGTGACCGGATACGTTCAACACATCGTCGATACGGCCGATGATCCAAAAGTAGCCGTCCTTGTCCTGATGGCAACCATCACCGCAGAAATAGATTCCCTTGTACTCGCTCCAATAGGTTTCCTTGTAGCGCTTCTTGTCGCCGTAAAGGCCGCGTAGCATCGACGGCCAGGGTTGAGTAAGAACCAGCTTCCCGTTCTCTCCCTTACGCACCTCCTTGCCTTCGTCGTTGAAAACCTTCGGCACCACGCCGAAGAACGGCAGTCCCGCCGAACCGGGCTTCGAATAGGCCGCGCCCGGAAGCGTCGTGATCATGATCCCTCCGGTTTCCGTTTGCCACCACGTATCCACGATGGGACAACGGCCGCCGCCGATAACCTTGTGGTACCACTTCCAAGCCTCTGGATTGATCGGCTCGCCCACCGAACCCAGAAGGCGAAGCGAGCTCAGGTCGTGCTTCTTGATGTGCTGGTCGCCCCATTTCATGAAGGCGCGGATCGCTGTCGGAGCCGTGTAGAAAATGGTAACGCGATGGCGTTCGACGATATCCCAAAAACGATCGACGTCCGGATAGTTTGGCGCCCCTTCATAAATGACATTGGTAGCCCCGTTGGAAAGAATCCCATAGGTCACGTAGCTGTGTCCCGTGATCCAGCCGATGTCCGCCGTACACCAATAAGTGTCGCTCTCCTTCAGATCGAAAACGTACTTGGAAGTCATGGTGGTTCCGAGCAGGTAGCCACCGCTAGTGTGCAGCACTCCCTTCGGCTTCCCCGTACTACCGCTCGTATAGAGAATGAAGAGCGGCGTTTCCGAATCGAAGGCCTTGGCAGCGTGCTTGTGGCTAGCTTCGCTCATCAGGGTGTGATACCAAAGATCGCGTCCTTGCTTCATGGATACGCGATTGCCGATCCGCTTGACGACGACCACGTTCGTTACCGTCGGACAGCCTTTCATCGCCGCGTTCACGTTCTTCTTCAGGTCCACGACCGATCCGCGACGCCATCCGCCATCCGCCGTTACGACGACCTTCGCCTGGCAATCGTTCACGCGATCCTTGATGGATTCCGAACTGAATCCGCCGAAAATCACCGTGTGCACAGCTCCGATACGAGCGCTGGCCAACATAGCGACCACCGCCTCGCAGGTCATCGGCATATAAATTGCGATCCGATCGCCCTTCTTCACGCCCAGCCCTTCCAGCACGTTGGCGAACTTGCACACTTCCACGTGCAACTGCTTGTAGGTCAGCGTCTGCTGGTCGCCCGGCTCGCCCTCGAAAATCAAGGCCGCCTTGTTCTCGCGGGGCGTTCCCAAGTGACGGTCCACGCAATTCTCGCAAACATTTAGCTTGCCACCTACGAACCATTTGGCTTGGGGTTCTTTCCACTCGAGCGTTTTCTTCCAAGGCTTACGCCACTGAAGCAACTCTTTCGCTTGAGCGTTCCAAAACTTTTCAGGGTTTGCTACGGACTCATTGTACAGCCGCTTGTATTCGGCCATACTGCTCACGGTAGCTTGCTTTCTGAATTCGGGCGACGGCGAAACTCTTTCGCTCTGGCTTGCAGTTGAAGTGGTCTTGTCTGGCACTTACTTAGTCCTCGTTTGTTGGGGTTAGGGATTTAAGGCAAAACACGATACTGTCTCCGACGATCTTCTACGGTCAAGCTTTGGAACTCACTCAACAGACTCTCCTCATACATTTTTCGCTACGGATCAGCCGGCTATAACCCCCTTATCGCCTCCCGTATTCGAAATTCACGCACGAAACACTTTCACTCAATTACTGCCTAATCCGCTCCGTCATGGACAACGAGAACGCGCCACAAGAAGAAACAATAACCGTCGAGGGTGTCCTCGAAGTCACCAAGAAGAAGACCGGCCAACTGCTCGACCTGAGCAAAAACGGCCGCCAGCGCCCGACCGATCCCTTCGTGCCCAAGGAGCTTATTCGTCGCTTCAAGCTGCGCAGCGGCAGCCACATCGTAGCCCAGGCTACCGCAGATCCGCGCTTCCAGAACCCAAAGGTCCGCTTCATCGAGCAGGTCGACGGCGTCAGCGTGGAGGAGCGCCGCAAGTTCATGCCCTTCTCCCAGCTGACCACCATCACGCCCGAAGAGCAGATCCGACTCGAAACGGACAAGAAGAAGATGACCACCCGCTGCATGGACCTCTTCTGCCCCATCGGCAAAGGCACCCGCGGCCTCATCGTCGCCCCGCCGCGCACCGGCAAGACCACCCTTCTCACCCACATCGCCCAAGGCATTAACGCCAACCACCCGGAGATCCACCTCATGGTGCTGCTCATCGACGAGCGCCCCGAAGAAGTCACCGACTTCCGCCGCAACATCGACGCCGAAGTCTGGGCATCCTCCAACGACGAAGAGCTCCCCAGCCACCTCCGCGTCGCCGAGCTCTGCATCGAGCGAGCCAAGTGCCTCGTGGAAACCGGCAAGGACGTCGTCATCCTCATGGACTCCATCACCCGCTTGGCCCGCGCCCACAACGCCGCCAGCAAGGGTAAGCGCACCATGTCGGGCGGCCTCGACATCCGCGCCCTCGAAAAGCCGCGCCAGATCTTCGCCGCCGCCCGCAACACCGAAGAAGCCGGCTCGCTCACCATCATCGCCTCCGCCCTCATCGAGACCGGCAGCCGCATGGACGACATGATTTTCCAGGAATTCAAGGGAACCGGCAACATGGAGATGGTCCTCGATCGCAAGATCGCCGACATGCGCATCTACCCGGCCATGAACATCGCCACTTCCGGCACCCGCCGCGAAGAGCTGCTCATCCCCGAAGACAAGCTCGACGGAATCCACTTCTTCCGCCGCGCCCTCGTGCAGCAAAAGCCCGAGGACGCAGCCGAGACCATGATCACTCGACTCTCAAAAACCGACTCCAACCAGGAACTCCTCGACCTAATAAGCAGATAAACGTAGCGAAAAGGACGCTCTTTCAAGAATAAGCTGCGCCAAACGCGCTTAAGCCTTGAACTGCCCCGATTCGTCGCGTGAAAAAGTACGTTTCCTCTGCTCGCAGGACACAAGCGAGCACCACACCCGTTTCAATTAATATCAATGGATAGCTTCTCCGAACAGTGCCTCGACATGGCTCGCTCCATGCTCAGCCACAATTTGGATTCCATCAATCCCGATGGAACCATCACACCCGTCGAAGGTGAAGATTCTCGCTTAGACGAGTCCGGCCACGCCGCGCTCGCTATCGGTGAGTTCTACCGCGCCACCGGAGAAACCGAGCTTGACGGCAAGGATCTCATCGACCTCGCCGCACGCTGCATCACAGCCCAGGCCTTCCGCGACCCTCCGCAAGAGAACGGTCTCGCTTATGCAGCCCTCGCGCTGCTCTCCTTCGGTCCCTCCAAAGAGCGCAATCCCGTCTGGGAACGCCTCGTCGACGAGACCCGAGAAAACCTCGACCGCCTCCTGCTCAACCGCAGCGACTACAACAACCACTGGCAGTCGTTCAACGTAGCCAAGGCCGTTTGCCGCTTCTCCCTCGGACTCTCCAAGAAGGACGAAACCGGACGCCTCATCGAGCGCTTCCTCTCCCGCATCGAAGAAACGAGCTCCAACGGCTACTTCGACGACGTCGGCGACGAAGGCATCGGCGGCTCCTTCTCCCTCTACGGAGTCATGGCCTTCGTCTTCACTCGCCAAGCCCTCCAGCTGCACAGCAACCCGGGCCTCCGCGAGCGCAAGCTCCCCTCCCTCCGCACCTTCGCGGAAAAGTACATCAAGCTCCTTCCGGACATGGTCCGCGAAGACGGCCTCGGCTGGACCTGCTCCGAAAACGCCGGCGCCTACGGCCAGATGCACCTCATCTCCCTGCTCCTGCAAGGATTCCGTGACGGATGGGTCCCCGACGACAAGCGCCCCAAGTACTTCGACCTGCTGCGCCGCCTCTTCTACTTCTTCTACGTTACCTACCTCGACCAAGAGCACGGCTACCTCGTAGTCCGCGACGGCGAGCGTACCGCGTACCGCAACCACACCACCCGCATGGCGAACTTCGACGGAGCTCGCTACCTCAGCCAGTGGTCCCGCCTCTCCAAGCAGATCGACGCGCCCGCCGCCGCTGCCCCCGAGCCATTCAAGTCCGGTTGCCGCTTCGTCATCTTCGACAAGTCCAACAAGAAGGAACAAGGCCTCCTGCTCTACCGCAACGTAGAGTCCGGCCTGCAAGTGCAGATGCCGCTCATGTCCAGCAACGGACACGCCACCGCCGACTGCCAAGCCTTCCCCCACTCCCCCGGCGTCTTCGACTGGCCCAACAGCCAGTACGCGCCCATCATGATCCCTGAGCTCACCGTAGGAGACAACGTCTTCGTCCCCTCCTACTACGGAAAGAAGTGCACCACCGGCCTCGGCTTCAAGCGCTCCTTCTACTTCCGCTACGAGCAGCCCGAGTGGATCAACACCCAAGAGCAGATCGTTCCCGGACTCGGAACCGTCAAGGTCAACTGGAACTTCGCCGGCAACCAGATCTCCTGCGAGTTCATCTACAGCGTCAAGAACCAGGTCACCCTCGACCGCTTCCGCTACATGCTCGCCATCGCCTCGCCGCACTCCAGCTACCGCCTCGAGACCTCGCCCATGCTCGGCGCCGAAGGCCTGCGTTGCTCCATCCAAAAGGACGACTTCCAAGGCACTTGGAAGGAAACCGAAGTGGTCACCAACGACAGCGCCTACCGCACCAACTACGGCAACCTGCACTACCTGCAGATCCTCGAGCGCGACCACCCGCTCATCATGCGTCCCGGCCAAACCTACCGCTTCGCCGCTACCTTCGATCCCGATATCATCGCGATCGGAGACGCCCAATAAGCGAGCCGCGCCACAGGCAACCTTTCGAACGCCGAGTCTTACGACTCGGTGTTTTTTTATGCCTGCCCCCAAGCCCTCAGTATCATTGCTAATCATTTGCGGGAATTCTGCATTCTGGTTATGGTTTGATGCCTCCATGCCCCCGATACCCCCGATCATAGTCCGACTCGCCCTCCTCGCCTCGATCGCGCTCGGCTGCGCCGCCCAGGCGACCGAAACCTACGCCCCCACCTACCCCGACCCCAACCTGGAAAAATGGCGCTGGAGCGAGTTCCCCTTTCTCGACGGCCGAGGCGTCACCTGCATGACCGAGCACCCCGACAACGTCTACTGGTTCGGCGGAGCGGGCAGCCTCTACCGATACGACGGCTACGAGGTTGAAGAATACGGCCCCTCCAGCGGATACCTCGGCTCCGCCACCCTCTGCCTCGCCAAATCGCCGGACGGCGCCCTCTACGCGGGCAGCGACCAAGGCCTTTTCCGACTGGAAGGCGAGAGTTGGCAAGCCATCGTCGCCAGCGAACGACCCGGCAGGATCCAAGTCCGAGACATCGACTTCTTCCCGGACGGCACCGTCCTCGTCAGCATCGGCGAACGGGAGGAGAATATCGAGACCCCAAGCAACTGGCACGGACTTGCCCTCCTGCGCGGCGACACCCTTACCCTGCTCGGTGACACCGGAGCAAGCGACCTTACCGAAGGAATCCAATCCAACGTCTCGCTCCAAGCCAGTCCCCCGCCACCAGAGGCCTGTATCCAAATGCTGGATTTCAGCCGACTCAACAGCACGGCCAGCCTCATTGCATCCGACGGTCTCGTTTACGCCACAGTCACCGAAAACAACGGCGACGCCAACAAGATCGCCCGCTTCCGCTACCAAGCCGAAAGCCAAGACCTGCAGCTCGTCGACGCCTTCAGTCGGGAACACGGGATCAACCTCGACAGCCTTTCCCACGTAGTCGAAGACCAGCAAGGCAAGGTCTGGGCAACCAGCAACAGCGCCGTAAACGGCGTTTGCCGCTGGGACGGCACCAGCTGGGAACATATCGACATCTCCGACCACTTTCCCGGCTCCGAGCTATTCTACTACTCCTACGCGGCGAGCGACGGATCCATCTGGATCGACGGATTCGGCCAATACTTCGTCTACAAATCCGGAACCTGGTCGAAGTACGCCCCGCCCGACATCCCCCTCACCACCAACAACCGCATCAACTTCTTCGAAAGCGCCGACGGAGCCATGTGGCTCATCGCCACCAACTCGAAAGTCTTCCGCCTCGACTACTCCAACCGCACCTGGACTACCCTCGAAGGTCTCTCCTACCAACTCGAAACCGATACCGGCGCGAAATACTACCTCAGCCTCGAAGGGAGCATCGTCGCGGAAGAGTCCGGCAGCTGGACAACCTACGATAGCCGCAACGGCCTTATCGACACTCCCATCAAGCTCTTCCTAAGCTCCTACGGCGAAATCTGGGCCCTCGGCAGCCACCGCGGAGTCGCAGCCCTCGCCTATCAGACCGACTCCGGGCAATGGAAGCAGCTACGATTCCCAGATCTCTCCTGGTCCTTCGACCACCGAGCCGCCTTCGAAGACAAGTCCGGACGTCTCTACTTCGCCGCCGCCGTCGACGCAGCGCCCGAACAAAGCCCCGGCATCATACGCTTTAACCGGCCGAAGCAGGACAAGTCAGACCAGACCCTCATCACCCCCAAACCTCCCGTCGCCAACAAAGGCAGCTACTACGGCATCGGCCAGGATCACCAGGGTCGCATCTGGGTCGGCGGCCGTCCCGTGGTCACCATCGAGAACAACAGCCTCCAACCCGCCTCCCAATTCAGCGCCCTGTCCACCTACGTAGACTACATCTTCAGCTCGCCCGACCAAGAGCTCTGGCTGGTTACCCGAGACCAAGGCATCCTACAAATATCCGCAGAGCAAGAGCGCTGGCACTCCATCGACACCGGCCTCCCCTCCCACTCCCTCATCTCCGGTTTTTCCGACAACGCTCAAGACGCTTGGATCGCTCTCTCCGACCAGATAGCCCATTACGACGGAACGTCTTGGAGCACTTTCATGCCCCTCCCCTACGCCAACTACACCCGGGCCGGAATATCCCTGCAAAAAGGCTCCCGCGACGAACTCCACATCTCCCAGGTCAGCAACTCCTGGACACGGCGGGCCCTGTCCCCCATTCCCGCGACCACTCTTACCGTACCCTTCCAAACCCTCACCTTTCACAACGACAAGCGAGGTCCCATCATCAAGATCACTCACTTCGAATCGGAGGTCAGCGAAACGGGAAATACCTCGATCACCTGGCAAGCGATCGACTACCTCGAAAGCACGCCGCGGTCCGACATCGAATACTCCTACCAACTCGACGACCAGGCCTGGACCCCCTTTCGCAAAAACGACCACCAGCTTTTCCTCGGCCTCCCCTCGGGGCCGCACCAGCTCAAAGTCAGAGCCCGCGACAACAGCTTCAATACCTCACCCGCCATCGCCGCCATCACCTTCAACGTCGCCTTCCCCGTCTGGCGCAAACTGTGGTTCCAGGCGACGTTCTCCAGCCTCGTCCTCCTCGTAGTTTTCCTCTGGATACTCACCATAAAGCGCAGTACCCGCCTCGCTTTCCTCAACGAAGACCTTTCGATCGCCAACCGACAACTGCAACTCCAGCAAAAGACCATCGAATCCCAAAACGAGTCCCTCCTGCAAAACAAGGCCCACCTCGAGGAACGCGTGCTCGAAAGGACGAAGGACCTGGAGAAAGCCAAGCTCCGAGCCGAAGAGTCCGACCGGCTGAAGTCCGCCTTCCTCTCCAACGTATCCCACGAGATCCGCACTCCCATGAACGCCATCATCGGCTTCTCCGAGCTGCTCATGCACGACCCTCCGGAGGACAAGGAAAAGCAGAGCTTCATCCGAACCATCCAAACCAGCGGCAAGGACCTGCTCAACATCATCGACGACATCATCGAGGTCTCCAAAATCGAATCCGAGGCCATCGACATCGAGTACGAAGACGTCTCCGTTGCATGGATACTCAGCCAGACCCAGGACACTTTCCGAGGAGTGCTCGCCAGACTGGGCAAGGAAAACCTCAAACTGCTCGTCGATACCGAAGGCCTGCCCGACGGCTGCCTGCTTAGAACCGACCCCAGCCGCCTCAAGCAAGTCCTCAAAAACCTCATCAGCAACGCCATAAAGTTCACCCCCGACGGCTTCATCCAG
This sequence comes from Pelagicoccus sp. SDUM812005, assembly GCF_031127875.1. GTDB lineage: Bacteria > Verrucomicrobiota > Verrucomicrobiia > Opitutales > Opitutaceae > Pelagicoccus. The sequence continues at coordinate 102,883 of NZ_JARXIA010000002.1, forward strand.
CTGAGGTGCGGACCCACTCCCAGCCGAGACGCCCTCCAATTCGCCGTCGAAGACTCGGGCTTCGGCATCAAAGAAGAACAGCTCTCCCTCATCTTCGAACGCTTCCGCAAAGCCGACCCCAACAAAGGCCATACCTACCGAGGCAGCGGGCTCGGCCTGCCCATCAGCCAAAACCTCGTCCAAAAGCTCGGCGGAAAGATCCACGTCGATTCCGAACCCGGAAAAGGCAGCACCTTCTCCTTCACCCTCCCCTGGGACGGACGCACCGAAAACGGCAGCGAAGCCCGCCTCTCGCCGCCCCAAGCAGTAGGCCCCGAACAAAAGCCCCCGAAAAATCCCCTCCTGCTCGTCGAGGACGAAGAAGCGAACGTCACCCTCATCGCTAGAATGCTCGATCGCCTCGCCCTCCCCTTCGTCCACGCCGCCACCGCCGAGCGCGCGATCGAGCTCTGCCAACGCAAGACCTTCTCCGCCGTCCTCATGGATATCAAGCTGCCCGATATGCAGGGAGACGTAGCAGCCCTGCGCATTCGAGGAATCGACCCCCACCTCCCCATCATCTCCCAAACGGCCTACGCCATGTCCGGAGAACGCGAGCGCTTCAGCCAAGCCCCCTTCACCGCCTACCTGTCCAAGCCGCTTACCCTCGAAAACCTCGCCGCCGCTCTCCACGCCTGCATGCGAGCGTGAGCCCTCGGCTAGCGCTCCCCGCCACCCTGCTCCAAAAATGCGTTGCCAGCGCCCGGCCCGCTTCTACGGTCGAGGCTCTTCAAGACTTTCCTTCCCAATGTTAGCCAAACGCATCATCCCTTGCCTCGACGTCCACGCCGGCCGCGTCGTCAAAGGCGTTAAGTTCAAAGAGCTCCGCGACGCAGGCGATCCCGTCGAATCCGCCAAAGCCTACGACCAGCAAGGCGCCGACGAACTCGTATTCCTCGACATCACCGCCTCCTCCGACGAACGCCAGATCATGCGCGACGTCGTCGAGCGCACCGCCTCCGAATGCTTCATGCCCCTCACCGTCGGAGGCGGACTCCGCACCGTCGAAGACATCCGCAAAATGCTGCACTCCGGGGCCGACAAGGTTTCCCTCAACACCGCCGCCATCAACAACCCAGACCTCATCTTCGATTCCGCCAAGAAGTTCGGCAACCAATGCATCGTGCTCGCCATCGACGCCAAGCGCGACGGCGACTCCTGGCGCGTCTTCACCCACGGCGGACGCAACCCCACCCCCCTCGACGCCATCGAGTGGGCCAAGAAAGCCGTTTCCCTCGGGGCAGGCGAAATCCTCCTCACCAGCATGGACGCCGACGGCACCCTCGCCGGCTACGACTGCGAGCTCACCCGCCGCATCTCCGAATCCGTCGAGGTCCCCGTCATCGCCTCCGGCGGAGCCGGCAATCTCGACCACATGGTCGACGTGCTCGAAAAAGGCAAAGCCTCCGCCGTGCTCGCCGCCTCCATCTTCCACTTCGGCACCTACACCATCCAGCAAGCCAAGGAACACCTCGCCGCCGCCGGCCTGCCCGCTCGGCTCTAAGGCTCCCAGGCCCACCCACTCGTCTCGCAAAATGGAGCTCACCAAATTTTCGGACTACAGCCTGAGGATGCTCCTCTACCTCGGGCTCAATCCGGACCGCTTGGTTTCCCTCGTGGAAATCGCCGACGCCTACTCCATCTCCCGAAACCATCTGGTCAAAATCTCGAAGCGCCTCGCCCAACTGGACCTCGTCCAAGCCACCCGGGGCAAAGGCGGAGGAATCCAGCTCGCCAAACCGCCCGCCGAAATAAACATTGGCGCCGTCGTCAGAAGCACCGAAGGCCATAGCCCGCTCGTCGAATGCTTCGACCCAGGCAGCAACACCTGCTGCATTATAAAGAGCTGCTCCCTCAAAGGCGCCCTCAAGAAAGCCGAAAACGCCTTCTACGCCGAACTCGACCAGCACACCCTGCAAAGCCTCCTCAAAAACCGCAAAGGCCTCAGTCTCGCATTTGCGAAAGATTGAGCGCCCGATTTTCCGCGCCACCCTGCCGCGACGTCAAAATCCCGCAGCTACTAGGATTTCAAAAACGATTCCCGATTAAAGAAATTCATAGTTCGCCTAGTTGAGACCTAGTCGCGGAAAATGTAGTTATATTCCCCCTACAAATGCAGCCGAACGAAGGGCGCAACGCATTTTCTTAAAAGTAATATTTGAAATACTTCTTTTGGCATCGCCGATGCTAAAACCGGATTAGATTCCCAATCGCCTAATCCGAAATGAAAAAGAAAAACATCCTCTACGCAGCCTTCCTCGGAGGAACGCTGCTGGTTTCCTCGCTATTCCTAACCGCTTGCGGCGACAGCGCCAACGCCGCAACCGGAGGCATCTCGCCTCAAAAAATGGCGGACGGGCTTCACCTCGTGATGAAGTCGGACCGCACCATCTACACCCGCAACGTCGTCAATCGCCTCGTCAAACAGGACAAGGTAATCAATGCCTCCGAGCATTGGGCCGACGAAAAGGCCCTGCCTCTCCCCGCCCAGATGTTTCGCATGGGGGCGGAGATGGTAGCTAAGGAACCCAACGCCGGCTTCTCCTACTCGCTGCAATCGATCTGGCCCATCAACGCCCAAAACGCTCCCAAAACCGAAGCCGAAAAAGCCGGGCTTCAATACGTAATTGATAATCCAGGACAGAACTACTACGCCGAAGAAGAGCTCGGCGGCGTCAAGTACTTCACCGGAGTCTACGCCGATACCGGAGTCGCCGCCGCCTGCGTCGACTGCCACAACGAACACAAAGACTCTCCCAAAACCGACTTCAAACTCGGCGACGTCATGGGCGGCGTCGTGATCCGAATTCCCTTGGACTAGGTCTTGCCACCTGAACCTAGCAGAGCCTCGCCCAGAGGCTCTGCTTCCCAATCCCGGGCCCTCCTCCTCCATGAACGCCAACTGGAAGCATAGCCTCGCTATCCTTGCTCTCGCCCTCGTCGCCTGCGGCGAGAAGCCCTCCGCCAAGTCCCCCGCAGCCTTCGACCCGACCTCCGTTCCTCTCGACGATCCCGACCTCGCTGCCGGCCAACAAACCTGGTCCAGCACCTGCGCGACCTGCCACCTCTCCGGACTCACTGGAGCCCCCATCATCGGCAACAAAACCGCTTGGGCTCCCCGCATCGCCCAAGGCCTGGAAACCCTCTACGACCACGCCCTCAACGGCTTCATCGGTCCCGAATACACCGAGATGCCCCCCAAGGGCGGTTTCGCGGAACTGACCGATGAGCAAGTAAAGCAAGCTGTCCGCTTCATGACTCACCTCAGCCAATAATTAATTCCGATCCTCAACCTCCGACCTCTATGACAGAAAGACAAATCGAACTCGTTCAAACCTCCTGGGAAAAGTGTATCCCAATCGCCGATACGGCCGCAGCCATCTTCTACGCGAAGCTCTTCGAGCTAGACCCGAGCCTCCGACCTCTCTTCACCAGCGACATCAAGGAACAAGGCAAGAAGCTGATGACCATGATCACAACCGCCGTGCGAGGCCTCAACAACCTGGAAGGCATCGTCGGCGCCGTTCAGGCCATGGGCAAGCGCCACTCGGGCTACGGTGTCAAGGACCAGCACTACGAAACCGTAGGGACCGCCCTAATCTGGACGCTCGGACAAGGGCTAGGCGACGACTTCACCGACGAAACCAAGGAAGCGTGGATCGCCACCTACACGCTTCTCGCCACCACCATGAAAGACGCCGCCAACGAAAACGCTGCGTAACGATTTTCTAACTACAAATTAGATACAGGTAGACGCTTAGAGAGGGTGCGGGGTTCATGCGAGCCCCGCACCTAAGCGAGTCCCCCTTCTTCCTTGAACGAATCGAATTCAGGTACAGCGCGGCAACGCGTCATCGTTGTCGGCAATGGCATGGTCTCCCATCGCTTCTGCGAGGAACTATCCAAGAAAGCGAACGCGCAAGACCTAGAAGTCACAATATTCGGCGAGGAACCACATCCTGCCTACGACCGCGTCCACCTCACCGACTACTTCAAGCGACCTTCCCCCGAAACGCTCAGCTTAGGATCCGTCGTTTTGTATTCTAAAAGGGGATACACCCTCTCCTGCGGAAATCGCATCGTCTCCATCGACCGGCTGAAAAAGCGCGTTACCGACTCCCAAGGGGAAACGTACCCCTACGATAAACTCGTCCTCGCCACCGGATCCTATCCCTTCGTCCCGCCTATCGAGGGAAATTCAAGCCCCGGCGTGTTCGTCTACCGCACCCTCGCGGACGCCGACTCCATCATCCGACACTGCCGCGGAAAAAGCTCAGCTGTCGTCCTCGGAGGAGGCTTGCTCGGCCTAGAAGCCGCCAACGCTCTCAAGGAGCTAGGGCTCAACGCATCGGTCGTAGAGTTCGCCAACGGCTTGATGCCTCGCCAGCTAAACCAAGACGCCTCTCGCGTACTTGAAGAACAAATACGCGACCTAGGAGTCACGCCCCTAGTCGGCAAGGCTGCCGAAAAAATAGAAACCTCCGCCGACGGCTTGATCGTCTCCTTCAACGACGGCTCGAAACTCCTGACCGATATCCTCATCGTCGCCACCGGAGTCCGCCCGGCCGATCGGCTCGCCCGCGAAGCGGACCTCAGCCTCGGTGCCCGCGGCGGCATCATCGTAAACGACCAGCTGCAAACCTCGGACCCCTCCATCTACGCCATCGGAGAATGCGCCCTGCACCGCGGCCAGATCTACGGATTCGTAGCTCCCGGCTTCCAGATGGCAGAGGCCCTCGCCGACCAGCTATGCGGCGGGCAAACGAACTACGAAGGCTCCGACCTCTCCTGCCGCCTCAAGCTTCTCGGCATCGAGGTGAGCACCTTCGGCGACTACCTCGGAGAAGGACGCACCCTCATCCACCGCAGCCCCAAGACCTACCGCATGATCGTCCTCAAGCGGGATTGCTACGTCGGCGGCACCGTCGTCGGAGACTGGGACCAGACCCACCAGCTCCAGCTCGCGATCAAGGAAGCGCGCTTCATGACGCCTTCCGAACAAGCCGCCTTCGAAAAGGACGGCAACCTGCCGGCTGGAGACGCCCTTAGCGACTGGCCCAGCAACGCCATCATCTGCAATTGCACGCAAACCACCAAAGGCGCCCTCTCCGCCTGCATCTCCTCTGGATGTAAAACCGTCGCCGACCTCGGCCAGCGTACCGGAGCGGGAAACGTCTGCGGCTCCTGCCGTCCGCTGCTCGCCCAGCTCTGCGGCGAGTCCGGCGAGGAAGCCGCCTACCGCCCCAAAGGCCGCAAAGCCCTATGGATCGCCGCAGCGCTCGCGCTCGCTACCTGCATCGCCTTTCTCAGCCTCTCCGCATTCCCGGAACCGCAAAGCGTGCAAACCCGCTACTTCCAGCTTTCGAAGCTCTGGCACGACTCCCTCTACAAGCAAATTTCAGGCTTCACCATGGCAGGCCTTTCCTTGGTCGCCCTGCTCCTCTCCGCACGCAAGCGCCTGCCGACCTTCCGCTTCGCCAACTACGGCTCGTGGCGGGCCCTGCACGGCATAATCGGCAGCCTTTGCCTGCTCGCTCTCGTGGCCCACACCGGACTGGACTTCGGAAAAAACCTGAACCTCTGGCTCATGAGCTGCTTCGTCGGCCTAAACCTCGTCGGCGCCCTCGCCGGCCTGAGCATCGCGATGGAAGACAGGTTCAGCGGCCCGTGGGCTCGCCGTATCCGTTCCTTGGTTACGAAGGCCCATATCCTCTTCTTCTGGCCCTATCCCGTCCTGCTAGGATTCCACATCTACAAAGCCTACGCCTACTAGCATGAACCGAAAAAAGCTCCAATGGATCCTGGCTGCACTCACGCCCCTGTGGCTGACCTTCCACTTCCTCGCATCCATCGACGGAGAAAAGCGCCATGCCTTCATGCCGGACCAAGCCTCCCACGGACACCACCAAATCGAACTCCAGTGCTCCGTCTGCCACACCGAGAACATGGGCGTGAAACACGACGCCTGCGCCAGCTGCCACCAAGAGGAACTCGACCGCGTCGCCGACTCCCATCCCATCACCAAATTCCTCGACCCGCGCAACGCCGACCGCGTCGCCATCCTCGACGCCCGCAAATGCGTAAGCTGCCACGTCGAACACCAGCCCGACCAAACCGACTCCATGGGCGTCACCCTCCCCACCGACTACTGCTACTTCTGCCACCAAGACGTCGCTGAGGAACGCCCCACCCACTTAGGCCTGCCCTTCGACAGCTGCTCCACCTCCGGCTGCCACAACTTCCACGACAACACCGCCCTCTACGAAGACTTCCTCGAGAAGCACCTGGACGAACCGGCCTTCAAGCTCGATCCCCAGCTCCCCCAGCGCCAGATCTACCGGAACTGGGCCGAGCAAAACGGTCGCCAGCCCCTCGCCCTCGCCGAACGGGACGCCCCTTCCACCGCCTCCTACTCCCAAGACATCGCCTTCGAATGGTCCACCTCCAGCCACGCCCAAGCCGGCGTCAACTGCATGGACTGCCACCAAGCTGCGGACTCCAACGCTTGGGTGGAGAAAACGAACCTCGCCTCCTGCCAGAGCTGCCACGACTACGAGGCCGAGACCTTCCTGCAAAGCCGCCACGGTATGAGGTTGGCCCAAGGCCTCTCTCCCATGACTCCCGCCCAAGCCCGCCTGCCCATGCATGCCGGAGCCGCCCACAAGGAACTCAGCTGCACCTCCTGCCACAGCGACCACAGCTTCGACACCCAGTTCGCAGCCGTCGACGCCTGCGTAGCCTGCCACGACGACTCGCACACTCGCGCCTACAAGGACTCCAAGCACTTCCAGCTCTGGATGGCCGAAGCCCAAGGCAAGGCCGCCAGCGGCACCGGCGTAAGCTGCGCCACCTGCCACCTCCCTCGCATGGAAGTCACCGAGTTCGGCGAAGCCGTGACCAAAGTCCTGCACAACCAAAACGACGTGCTCCGCCCCAACGAAAAGATGATCCGCCCCGTTTGCATCCAGTGCCACGGAGTCGGCTTCTCCATCGACGCCTTGGCGGACCCCCATCTGCTCGATAACAACTTCCAAGGTTTACCAAGCGCCCACGTCGAAAGCATCGAAATGGTAATCGAAAAACTCAACCGCGTCGCCGCAGAACGGGCCAAGTAAGCCAAGCCGCTCCCAATGCCTAAGAGACTGCCCGTAAGGTTCGCAAATGGCGCCGTTTTTTTGCCCAAGAAAGCCGGAAACCGCTTTCGTTCCCCCCATTTTTGCGTAGGATAATCGCCGATGATTCTTGGGCAACTCATCCAGACCGGACGCCGCTTCTGCGAATGCCGATCAAACGATTTCGTTCCGAAATCCGAGGACACTGTCATAGTGCTCGCCTATACCATACAGGACAAATTCCTCGCCCATTCCTTCGACACCGACCTGCCGGAGCTCAAGGGCACCATCAAGGACTGGCTCTTCGATATCGAAGCCGTCGGCTACCTGCTCATCCGCCGCAAGCCTCCCGGAGTCCAGCGGGAATTTCCCTCGCCCATCGGACGCGAGCCCATGGACCAGATCACCCTCACCGCCGCGACCGAGTACGAGTTCAAAGTCGTTTCCTATTTCCTCGACGAGATCGAAGGCCTCGACTCCTACCGTCTGGTCCCCACCAACTGCGCCGAGGGCCGGACCGACGAGTCCCGCTACAACCTCTTCCGCTTCGAGCAGAAGCGGCCTGAGGAAGATTCCCGTTCCCTCCTGCTCGCATTCGAAGAATTCGCCAACTAGGCGATCTCCCAGCAGTCGAACGCCCGGCAAATCCGTAGCATTGCAAGATCCAGGCTTGGCCTCCGCCTCGCCCATCCCAATAACTGCAAGACTATGATCAAATTCCTCCACACTCGCGTACGCGTCGCCGACCTGCAAAAGTCCATCGACTTCTACTGCAAGCACTGCGGCTTCCAAGTCTTCAAGGGCCCCAACACCAGCCCGCAAGGCAACCAAATCGTCCACCTCGAGCTCCCCGGCAACGACCATATGCTGGAGCTCACCTACTCTCCCGACTTCAAGGTCGAGTTCCCCGAAGACCTCATGCACACCTGCATCGGCGTCGACGACATCAAGGCCTTCTGCCAGAAGCTCGAGGACGACGGCGTGGAAGTCTGGCCCGGCAACTGGAAGGAAAAGGAGAACTTCTCCATGGCCTTCATCACCGACCCCGACGGCTACGAAGTCGAAATCCTGCCCAACAAAAGGTAGGGCGGCATCGCCGAGGCCGCCGCAGTGTCAGGAACTGTAGGGCTGTCGCTTGCGACACGCCGCAGAGCAAGATCCGTAGCGCTGAGCTTTAGCCAGCTGCCATGCTGCAGGATCAAATCCAGAAACCGGCCCCCCTCAGTCCAACATTTCAAGCAACTCGCCCTCGACATAGTCGGCGGCGAGTTTTTTCAGCCTCACGCGCCCGCAGCGATTGGCGAGGTCCAAGCCCTTCTCCGCCGCCAGCTCGCCCACCCGCGGCACCACCACCCGAATGTAGTTGTCCGTGTAGGACGGCCAGGTCTCCGGCTTCGGGTTCTCGAAAAGCACCCGCATCTCCTGCCCCAAGTAGCGCTCGTACATGTCGTATCGCTTTTTTGAAGACAAGCGACGCAGGTAGGCGCTGCGTCTCGCCCGCTCGGGAATTGCCACCTGGTCCTCCCTCCGCGCCGCCACCGTGCCCTTTCGCTCCGAGTAGCTGAAGACATGGCAAAAATCGAAGGGGTTGTCCAAGAACACGCGACAGGTCTCTTGAAAATCATCCTCCGTTTCACCGGGGAAGCCAACCATGATGTCCGAGCCGATATACACGTCCGGCACGCTGTCATGGGCTAGGTGCAAGAAGTCCAAGTATTCAGAGATCGTATACCGGCGGCGCATTTCCTTCAGCACCTTGTCGCAGCCGCTCTGCAAAGGAATATGGAAAAACGGCAGCAAGGCGTGCTGGGGATCGTTCATCAAGGCAAAGAGCTCCGTCGGAATCGTGGTCGGCTCGATGCTGCTGATGCGGATACGGTCGATCCCGGGAATCGCGTTCAAGCCTTCCAACACCTTCAGCAAGTCGCCGTCCTTCGTGTCGTAAGTCCCAATGTTGACGCCTGTGATCACGATCTCCCGAATCCCCTGCGAGGCCTTCAAGCGCGCCTCCTCCAGCAAGTTCTCCATATCCCGAGCCCGAGCCGCCCCGCGAGCGAAAGGGATAATGCAAAAACTGCACACGAAGCTGCACCCGTCCTGGATCTTCAGGTTTGCCCGCTGGTTGAACGGGATATCCCCAAAGTTGTGGATCGAAAAGTCGGCCTGCGAAATCTTCTCCCGCACGATCACCGGCTTCTCGTTCTTCTCCTGGCCGATGTAGTCGATCACGCTCATCTTCTCCTGATTCCCGATGATCAAGTCCACCCCACCGATTTCCGCGATCTCCTTGGCCCCCATCTGCGAGTAGCAACCGACCACCGCCGTGTAGGCTTCGGGATTCTTGCGCACGAACTGCCGGATCGTCTGCCGACACTTCGAGTCCGCCAGATTCGTCACCGTACACGTATTGATGATTCCCAGATCCGCCTTCTCGCCAAAGGGCACGATCTCGTAGCCACGCTCCTGCAAGCCCTGCTGGATCAGCAGAGTCTCGGACTGGTTGAGGCGACAACCCAGCGTGTGCAGCGACGCTTTTTTCTTCTTGGCCTTTTCCATCGCGAAAAACCGCTACCAAAACCCATCCCTCCCAGATGTCATGCAAAAACCGCCCCCAGCTCATTTCCCCCTTTCACTTTTCGCAATTCACTCTTTTCTCCTCGCCCCTTCCGTAGAAGCCGATTCCTTCTTCTCTGCCTAGCATGACCACCAACAGCCCAGCTAAGACCATTCCTCTTATCGCTCGCAACTCGCTTCCCAAGTGGGAGATACGCGGCAGCGACTTCTGGGTCTTCATCGCCCTTCTCTTCTCCAGCATGGGATTCTGCTCCTTCCTCGGAGCCAAGATCGCCACCTGGCTCATCCCCGTCGAGCCTAACGCCGAACCGCCGCTGCTGGTCGCCCTCTCCGCCAACATCGGCATGCAGCTGGGCATGCTCATCGCTTATCTCGTCTTCAAGCGGTTCACCCTCGAGCAAGACCTCACGCCCCCCGCCGACACCCGCCCCAGCGCCCCCCAAGCCGCTTTGATCGGCCTCAAGTGGCTAGCCATCGCCTACCCCGTCATGTTCGGAGTAAACGCCTTTTCGCGAATCCTGCTCGATTCGCTCGGCTTCGAACAAGTGATCCAAGACCCCATCAAAATGGTCCTGGAAGGCGGCACCGCGCTCGAGCTGGCGATCATGTACAGCGTCATCGTCATCGTCGCCCCCGTCTGCGAAGAGGTGGCCTTTCGCGGCGGCATCTTCCGCTTCCTCCACCAACGCATGCCCCTCGTCGCCTCCATCGGCCTGTCCGCCTTCTTCTTCGCCCTCCTCCACGCCAACCTCTACTCCTTCGCCCCCCTCATGACCATCGGCGTCATGCTCGCTTTCGCCTACCGCGAGTCCGGAAGCTTGATCTCCAACATCGTCTTCCACTCCGCCTTCAACGCGATCAACCTCGGCCTAATCCTCCTCTTCCCCGAGATCACGTGACCCCTTTCGCATCCCAACAAAGCCAATCGATCGGCAGCCTCGGCGAATCGGCCTTGATCGAAAAGCTGCGCGCCTGGCTGGGCGACGCCTCCCCTGCCGCCCCCTACGGCATCGGCGACGACTGCGCCGTGCTCCCTGCCCCCACGCCCGGCGCCCAGCAACTCGTAACCGCCGACCCCGTCATCTACGGCAAGCACTTCGACGACGCCCTCACGCCCCAGCAAGCCGCGAAAAAGCTGCTGCGCCGTAACCTCAGCGACATCGCTGCCATGGGCGGACGTCCCACCCACGCCGTCGTAAGCCTAGCCCTTTCTCCAAAAGTATCCATATCCTGGATAAAATCCTTCTACCAAGCCCTCGCCGAAGAGTCGAAAGCCTACCAGACTCCTATCGTCGGCGGCGACGTCTCCAGCGCCGACTCCTTCCTCGGCGCCTTCCTCACTCTCTACGGCGAAACCCTCCCCCATCAAGCGCCCCTCCTTCGCCACCGAGCCCAAGCCGGCAGCCCCATCTTCGTAAGCGGCGCCCTCGGCGGCACCCGTATCCAAAAACACCACGACTTCGAGCCCCGCCTCCCAGAAGGCCAGTGGCTCGCAAACTCAGGCCAGTGCCTCAGCTGTTGCGACCTCAGCGACGGCCTAGGAAAAGACTATTCGAACCTTCTCCCTCCATCGCTAGCCTGCGAAATCGATTGCTCCAAGCTCCCCGTTTCCCCAGACGCCCTCACCACCGCCCAGAGCTCCCAACAAAGCCCGTTGTATCACGTTTTCAACGACGGTGAAGACTTCGAGCTAATCTTCGCCCTCAAGCCCGACACCGACCTGGCCGCCTTCGCCTCGGCCTGGAGCCAGGCGCTAGAAACGGAAGTCACCCACATCGGCTACGCTACAGAGCTTGGCCCATCTCCCTCCTCCCAGCTCCGCCTTCTTAACGCGCCACAAGATTTCTCCGCAACCGGCTATGAACATCTTAGATAAACTCAAAGCAGGCATCGCCACCGAAACGGTCGAGGACACCTACCAAGTCGCCCGAGACCTGGCAGCCACCCTACCCGAAGAAGCCATACTCACGCTCGAAGGAGACCTCGGGGCCGGGAAGACCACCTTCGTCAAAGGCCTCGCCCAAGCCTGGGATATCCAAGAGGCGGTAACCAGCCCGACCTTCAATATCTACAACATCTACCAGGGTACTCGCCAGCTCGCTCACATGGACGCCTACCGATTGGAGGAGTCGCCCGAAATCTGGGACGAGCTCATGCTGGAAGAGCTCATCTTTCCTCCTTTCTGCCTCGCCATCGAGTGGCCCAGCAAACTGCCCTTCATCCCCTGGCCCGTCACCCATCGCCTCCAGCTCACCGCTCAAGGCGAAGCGCGGCATATTAGCCTAAAATAACAGCAAGCCGCTCCATATGGACGCCGGCTTGTAATGGAATTCCAACGACAGCCTACCGAACACCAAACGCGTACACAGTCTTGGAGCGAAACACCTGGCCGGGGCGCAAGGTAGTCGCGGGAAAGTGCCCCTTGTTCGGAGAATCCGGAAAATGCTGCGTCTCCAAGCAGAACCCGTCCCGCTTCTGGTAGACCTTGCCTCCCTTGCCCGTAAGCGAACCGTCCAAGAAATTTCCGGCGTAAAACTGCACGCCTGGTTCCGTCGTAAATACCTTCATCTCGCGGCCGGACTTCGGATCGTAGGCAACCGCAGCCAAGCCTAGCTCGCCATACTGCTTATCCAAAACCCAATTGTGGTCATAGCCGCCCAGGCGGCTGATCAAGCTGTCCTCCGAGTCGATCGTTTCCCCGTAAACCCGAGCCTGGCGAAAATCCATATCCGTCCCTTCAACGCTCTTGATCTCGCCCGTGGGAATACCGCCGTGGTCCGTCGGCGTGAAGAACGCAGCATTGATCTGCATCTCATGGTCCAACGGCGACGGCCCATCATGCCCGGCCAAGTTGAAATAGGCATGCTGTGTCGGGTTAAAAACCGTAGCCTTATCCGTCGTCGCTTCGTATTCGATCACCCACTCGTTCGCATCCGTCAGCTTGTAAATCACCGACGCATCGAGATTGCCCGGATAGCCCTCCTCGCCATCCGCGCTGCGATAGGTTAGCTTCATCCCGGTGTATCCATCTCCGGATACAGCTTCGGTCTGCCAAACCACCTTATCGAAACCCTTGAGACCGCCGTGCAAGTGGTTCTCCCCATTGTTAATCGCCAACCCGGAAACCTCCGACCCATCGAGCTCGAAACGGCCCTTGCCGATCCGGTTTCCATAGCGACCGATGATCGCGCCGAAATACGCGTCGTTGTGATCCTGATACTCCTCAACCGTTTCGAACCCGAGCGCCACGTCCGCGAAAGCGCCGTCGCGATCCGGTACGTGAATTTTCGATACGATTCCCCCGTAGTTAGTGAACGTAAGCTTAAGGCCGTTTTTGTTTTCGAGAGTGAAGAACTCCATAAGAGGTTTTTGGGAAGGTTATAAGGCTGAAGAGTGCATCCGCAGACCCAAAAGTCCGCCGACGCTCCGCATTCTAAGCGCGCACCTCTGGTGGCAAGCACCAAGTCGCCCTACCCAAAGAACGAACCCAGAAAGGACGGAGCCGCCTCTAGCTTCCCTGCCCCAGCATCTTGCCGAACACCATGCGACCCCCGCTGGTCGGAATAATGCTGTCGACCTCGATCAACACATCCGTCCCCACCAAATCCGCCGCCCCATTGACCACGACCATGGAACCGTCTTCCAGGTAGCCGACTCCCTGACTGTCCTCGCGCCCGGTCTTAACCAAGCGCACCGTAACAGCCTGCCCCACCGTTACCTCCTGCGACAACGCCTTGGCGACCCCGAGCATATCGACGAACGGCACGCCCTCCTGCTTGGCCCGTGACGCCAGCGACTCGCTCACCGTCACCAAGCGGCCCTTCAAGCTGCGCACGATAAAAAGCATCTTCTCCTCCCGGCTCTGCCCCGACTTCAGCTCGCTCTCGTGCAGCCGTACCTCCACGTGCTCGAAGGCCCTCAGCTCGGCCAAAGTCTTCAACCCCCGCTTGCCGCGGTTTCGCTCTTCCTCGACCGTCGAACTGCCGAGATCGTTCAGCTCGTCCACCACGAACTTCGGCACGAACAACACATCCACCAACATCCGCGCCGCTACCAATTTCGATACCCGCCCATCTACGAGGGCCGTTTCGTCCAGCACCGCCAGCGGCACCTCCACCTGCTGCTGGTCGAAACGCACGTAGGGGATCACCAAGTTAAACTCGTCCTTTCCCCGAAGCGCGATGATGGCCCCCAGGTAGGTCACCGCCACGAAAACGCCTACCCGCGAAATGTAGATTACCTGCGGATCGCCTTCCTCGAAAAGCGGAGAAATCGAGATCAAATGCGACGCCAAGATGCCCGCCAAAAGACCAAAGGTCAGGGCCGACAGACCGCGCAAGGAGAAGCCCTTCAGCAGGATGTCGATGAGGATCAGCAAGCAGCCGATCAGCACCGCCACCGTCATCACCAGCCACACGCTGCCGAGTTCATTGAAGGCGTACCAAACGCCATAGCCGCCCAAGGCGCAGAACGCCAATAGGATAGCACGAAAAGTGAGTATCGATTGGTTCATGGGATGAGTCGTTTCGGACGGGAATGATGGGATGTCCGGCGGGCAATAATAAGAGCCCTAGATATCCCCTTCCTATCGACCCGGAACGACCCCAATCAACCGGAAAACATCGTATACAGCAACGCCAAGGCCGGAGCGGCGATGAACCCCGCCATCACCCAATAAATTATTCGCTTGGCGCGCTTTGCCTCTTCACTGTTTTCTTCCGGCTCTTCCATCCTACAAATTCTCGCCAAGACGCTAGCAAACAGCCCTTTCCAGTAAAGGACCAAACCGCCGCCAGCAGAGCAGAACCTCCCAACAACCACACTTTCCAGACCCTTTCCGCCAACGTGTTCCAAACCATCACCATCGTCGCTCCCGGTCTCCTCGGAGCCTCGCTCGCCATCGCCGCCCACCAAAAAGGCGTGGCCAAGGACGTCACCCTCTGGGCTCGCCGCCAAGAGGCCGTCGACGCCCTTCTCCAGAAGCCCTGGTGCGCCCGAGCCTCCACCGACCTCGCCGAAGCCTGCCGCGATTCCGAGCTCATCGTGCTCTGCGCCCCCGTCAACCGCATCATCTCCCTCGCCCAGGAAATCGCCACCTTCGCCACCGGATCCCCCATCGTCACCGACGTCGGCAGCGTCAAGGCCGACATCGTGCACCGCTGCGAAGCCGCCCTCGCCGGCAAAGCCCGCTTCATCGGCTCCCACCCCATGGCCGGATCGGAAAAAACCGGCATGGAAAACGCCTGCGGCGACCTCTTCGAGCAACGCAGCTGCTTCGTCACCCCTTCCGCCCAAGCCGACCCCGAGGCCCTCGCCCAAACCAAAGCCTTCTGGCAAGCCGTCGGCTCCCAAGTCGTGGAAGAATCGCCCGACCGGCACGACGAGATCGTAGCCCAAGTCAGCCACCTCCCCCACCTGCTGGCCTCCTCGCTCGCCACCTTCCTCGCCACCCGCTGCCCCGACGCCGCCACCTACTGCGGCAACGGCCTGCGCGACACCACCCGCGTCGCCTCCGGCAGCCCCGAACTCTGGCGCGAGATCGTCGAGCAAAACCGCCCCGAGGTCCTGCGAGCCCTACGCGACTTCCAAGACCATCTGCAAACCCTCACCGCAGCCATCGCCAACGAGAGCGACTTCGACCTCCTACAACAACTCGCCGACGGCAAACAATTCCGCGACCAACTTTAATAGGCGGGTCGCCTTTTCGGAAGGCGACCATTACCCGGCACCCAACACCCGGAACCTACCAATGCAAGATCCCTATCCAGTCACACCTTTCACCACGCCCGTCCAAGGCAGCGTCACCGTGCCCGGCTCCAAAAGCATCACCAACCGAGCCCTCATCATCGCCGCCCTCGCCGACGGCGAAACCCTGCTGCAAAACTGCCTCTTCTCCGAGGACACCGAGATCATGGTCAAAGCCCTGCAAGACCTCGGCTTCGACGTGCAACCGGATCCCCAGGCCAAGACCATCCGCGTCATCGGCCTCGCCGGCGAAATCCCCAACAAGAAAGCCGAGCTCTTCGTCGGCAACTCCGGCACCTCCGCTCGCTTCCTCACCGCCTTCCTCTGCCTCAGCCAAGGCGGCGACTACATCCTCGACGGCGTCCCGCAAATGCGCAAACGCCCCATCGCCGACCTCGCCGACACCCTCAACCAACTCGGCACCCAGATCGAAACCACCGACGGTTTCGCCCCGCTGCGCATCCGAGCCAACGGCCTTGCCGGCGGCCGCGCCTCCATCGACGCCTCTTCCTCCAGCCAGTTCGTCTCCGCGCTCGTCATGGCCGCCCCCTACGCGGAAAGCGGCATCGAGATCGTCATGGAAGACACCTCCGTGCGCCGCAGCTACATCGACATGACCCTGGCCATGCTCAAGCAATTCGGCGTTCCCAAGTCAGCCCTCTCCGCCTCCGAAGCTGGCTACGCCATCCAGCGCCACACCCCTTACCAAGCCAAGCCCGACGGCTACCTCGTCGAAGGCGACGCCTCCGCCGCCTCCTACTTCTTCGCCCTTCCCGTAGCCGTCACCGGCGTGCTCGAAATCCACGGCGTCACCCAAGACTCCCTGCAAGGCGACATCGCCTTCTCCGGCCGCATGGAAGAAGCCGGCGCCTACATCGTCTGGGACAAGCGCTCCGCCACCGTGCACTACGAACCCGGCGCCCAGCCCGAATCCCTCGAAGGCAGCTTCTACCCCTACTCCGACACCTTCCTCACCGCCGCCGCCATCGCCCCACTCTTCAACGGCACCACCACCATCGAAGAGATCGGCCACACCCGCCACCAAGAGTGCGACCGCATCGCCGCCATGGCGGACGGCCTGCAACGCGTCGGCCAAAAGGTCTCGGAAACCGAAGGCTCCCTCACCATCACCCCCCAACCACTGCAGCCCGCCACCATCGCCACCTACCACGACCACCGCGTCGCCATGAGCTTCGGCATCCTCGGCAGCTACGACGCCCTCGGCAACGGCCAAGCCTGGCTGCAAATCGAGGATCCCACCTGCTGCAAAAAAACCTTCCCCGACTTCTTCCAAGTCCTGGAAAAGCTGAGACAAGACTCCCTCACAGCCGCCCGGTAGGGCTCGACCGACGGGCGAGCCGCATCAACCCGATCAAACTTTTTCACCCACATGTCCAAGAAAGACTTCATCATCATCGCCGTCGACGGCGGAGCAGCCGCCGGCAAAAGCTCCACCTCCCGCGCCCTTAGCCAACGCTTCGACCTCATGCACGTCGATACCGGCTCCTTCTACCGCGCCACTACTGTCAAGCTACTCGAAGCCGGCGTCGCCCCAGAGTCTGGACCCGCCATGGACGCTGCCCTCGCCGCCCTCGAGCTCGGCACCTACATCGACGAGAACTCCGCCTACATCGTAGTCAACGACTGGATACCCGACGAATCCATCCGCAGCGAAGAGGTCAACGCCAACGTCTCCCAATACGCCGCTGTGCCCGAACTGCGCAAATTCCTCTTCGACTACCAACGCGACCAAGCCACCATCGCCCGCGAAGAAGGCTTCGCCGGCCTCATCATGGAAGGCCGCGACATCGGCTCCGTCATCTTCCCCGACGCCGACCTGCGCCTCTACCTCTACGCCGACCCCGCCAAGCGCGCCGCCCGCCGCGCCGCCGAAGGCCTCACCGACAGCATCGAAAAGCGCGACCATATGGACAGCTCCCGCAAGACCGCGCCCCTCTCCGTGCCCGAAGGCGCCACCCTCGTCGACTCCTCCGAAATGACCCTCGAAGAAGTCGTCGAACACGTCTCCGAGCTCGTATCCAAGGCCTACCTACAATAAGCATGCCCGCCAGCTACTCGCCCACCGTCTACCACGCCAGCAAAACCTTTGCCGCCGGCGTGCTCAGCCAGCTCCTCATCGGCGACATCGAAGGCATGGAAAACGTGCCCGCCACCGGCGGCGTCATCCTCGCCGTCAACCACGCCAGCCACTTCGACCCGCCCCTCATCGGCTGCCTGCTGAAGCGCCACATCAACTTCTTCGCCCGCAAAACCCTCTGGATCAACAAAGCCGCCAGCTGGTGGCTCGACAGCGTCGGCACCATCCCCGTCGACCGCGACGGCGACTCCGACATCAAGGCCATGAAGGCCACCCTCTCCACCCTCAAAAACGGCGGCCTGCTTTCCCTCTTCCCCGAAGGCACCCGCAGCCCCGACGGCACCCTGCAATCCGCCAAGCCCGGCATCGGCCTCATTGCCGCCAAGTCCCAGGCCACCGTCATCCCCTGCCGCATCTTCAACTCCAACAAAGTCCTCTCCAAAGGAAAGGTGCTGCCCAACCTCAACCTCAGCGTGCACATGCGCTACGGCAAGCCTCTCCCCCCCTCCGCCTACGACCCCGGCCGCGAAGCCGGCAAGGAGCGCTACCAAATCGTAGCCGACCGCATCATGGCCGAAATCGCCAAGCTCACCCGCCCCCGTCCCCCCGCCATCTAATCCTCCTCCAACTCCTCGCCCGTTCCCCCCTCCGCAACAAAATCCTTCCCTCCGCAAATCCGCATACCTAACATCCCTCCCATGAAAGTGATCACCCGCACCCTCCAAGCCTTGGCCGTCCTCGGAGCCATCGCTGCCGGCGCGTTCTACTTTCTGGCCAAAGCCGAGTACCAATCCCTCGACACCAACCTGCAGACCCTCAACGCTTCCCTCAAAGCCGAGAAAGCCCGCTCCCAAAAGCTGCAGAAGGAAAGCGCCGACCAAGCCAAAACCATCGAGTCCCAAGCCGCGGAAATCCAGCGACTCACCGCCGACGCCCTGCTCGCCAACAACCAGCTCCTGCAGATCCAACGGGAAAACAAGCGGCTCGCCGACGAACGCGACGCCCAGGATGTCGCCGAACGCCGCCTGCAAAAGGAGAACAGCCGCCTCACCCAAGAAGTGAACGTGCTCAAGGCCACCAGCGTTCCCCAAGAGCAAATCGCCAACTACGAACTCGCCATCGCCAACCTCGAGCGCCAAGTCCTCGAACTCCAGCAAACGCAACCCCTGCAACAAGTTGCGACCTCCCTCCCCACCGCCATCCCCGCCGATCCCTCCCTGCGCGGCAACGTCCTCACCGTCGGCAAAGGAGCCTCCTTCGTGGTGCTCGACATCGGCTACAGCGACGGCGTTCGCCTGCAAAATGAACTTTACGTGCAGCACGCTGACACACCGATTGCCAAAATACAGGTCACCGAGGTTAAGGAAAACTTGAGCATCGCCCGAGTTCTGCCAGAGTCCTTGGTCAAGGCCCCGCAAACCGGGGACTCGGTTTCGAGCCTCAACTGACTTCTACAACCATGAAAAAGTTCATCTCCATCCTACTCGCCGCCGCGAGCATCTCGTCCCTTTTCTTCGTCACCGGCTGCGCAGACCCAGACGAATCCACCATTCCTTGGAGCCGTCCAAAGGACTGGGAAGGCGGCGTTCCCGGCATGGGCAGCAGCTAAGCCGCACCCACGCACATCCACGAATCACCCAACGATTCGCAAAATCAAGGAACGGATCTCGCAAGGGATCCGACTTTTTTTGCCCAGACCCGCAGCGCAGCGCCTCCCCCTTTAGCCTTTCATCGCATGTCCTCCGACAATCCATCCCTCACGCCCGAGCCCGGCCACCTCTACGTCGTCGCCACCCCCATCGGCAACCTCGCCGACATCACCGAGCGAGCCCTCTCCCTCCTCTCCAAGGTCGACTCCATCGCCTGCGAAGACACCCGCACCACCGGCGCCATGCTCACTCGCCTCGAAATCCGACGCCCCCTCTTCGCCTACCACGACCACAACGAAAAACGCGCCGCCGACTCCATCGTCGCCAAACTGCAAGCCGGCGAATCCGTAGCCCTCGTATCCGACGCCGGTACCCCCGCGATCTCAGACCCCGGCTTCCGCGTCGCCCGCGAATGCCAACGACTCGGACTCCCCGTCGTGCCCGTCCCCGGAGCCTGCGCCCTCACCTCCCTGCTCAGCGTCAGCGGACTCCCCACCGACGCCTTCTTCTTCGCCGGATTCCTCCCGCCCAAATCCGCCGCCCGTCGCCGCTTCTTCGAAGAGTATCGAGATTTCAAGCACACCATCGCCCTCTACGAATCCACCCATCGCATCGAGAAGATGACTGCCGAGCTCGAAGACTTGCTCGGCCCCGAACGCATCGTCTGCATCGGCCGCGAGCTCACCAAAAAATTCGAAACCATCCGCTCCGGCCCCATCTCCCAAATCCGCGAGCAAATGTCCACCGCCAGCAAAAAGGGCGAATTCGTCGTCCTCATCGCCCCCGCCAACTACGAACTGTAATCACCCACAAAGAACACGAAGCGACACGAAGTTCCTCAATTTAAAACTACCCTTCGTGTCGCTTCGTGCCCTTCGTGGGCCAAAAACCTTACCACCTTTCTCCTTCCCAACCATGAAATCAGTCGGCGTCATCGACGTAGGTTCCAACACCATCAAGCTCCTCATCGCCAAACCCGGCAAAAGGCTGCCCGCGGAAAAGGTTAACTTCCTCGTCGAAGAAACCCGTATCGGCGAAGGCATGACAGGACAGCCACCCGTTATCGACAAGAAGGCCATCGCTCGCGGCGCCGCAGCCATCGCCCGCCTCGTCGAGGCCGCCCGCAAGTGCGACACCATCTGCATCGTCGCCACCTCGGCCGTACGCGACGCCTCTAACAAGCAAGAGTTCGTCAACGCCGTCGAAAAAGCCTGCGGCCACGAGCTGCGCATCCTATCCGGTGACGAAGAAGCCGCCTTCATCGGCGACGCCCTCAAATGCGACCCCGCCCTCTCCCACCTCGACTCCTTCTCCCTGCTCGATCTCGGCGGCGGCAGCCTCGAGTGTATCCAATTTCTCAACGGAAAACTCAAGCAAGCCGAAAGCCTCCAGCTCGGCTCCGTACGCCTCGCCTCCCTGCTCCTCAAAGACCGGGCCATCCCGCTCGAAGCCAAGAAACAAAAGAAGATCGCAAACTACGTGAGCGAACAATGGCTCACCTCCAAATTCCCCGCCCATTCCAGCCCATCCGAAATCGCGGTGCTCACTGGCGGAGCGGCCAAGCACCTCGCCGAAACCCTAAGCGGCAAGCAGCTCAAGAACGGCCTCGGCTTCAGCGAATTCACTAAAATCGCCCACCAGATCTGCGCCCTCCCGCTCGAAAAGCGCATCGAAAAATACGGCATCCCCGCCAGCCGAGCCGACATCTTTCCCACCGCCATGGTCACGCTCGAAGCCTCCTTGAAGCACCTCGGCTGCGAACGCCTCTACTTCTCCGAGTTCAACCTCCGCTTCGGCGTCGCCGCCAAACTGCTAAAGTCCTAGCAATCCCTTAGCGCGGAGCTTTAGCCAGCGACCACGCTGCAAGATCGATGAACGCGTCGACTTCAATGCCTTGGTACTCCACGGTCTCGAGCTAAAGCACCGCGCTAGGAACTACCACAACTCCCGACTCACTTCCGCAAACCACTGCTTGCGCCAAGCCGCATCGCGCTTCCGGTCCGTACGAATCTCCAGCACCCGCACCCCGTTCGGCGCCTCCTCCAGCTTCTCCTCCAGATCCGCCCAGCTTTCCACCAGCTCGTAGCCGATCCCATAGGTCCTCGCCCAATTCGCGAAATCGACTTTCTGGTCCGTGCCGTAATGCTTTTCGAATACATCCTCGAACTGCGAAACCGGCAGCATCTCAAAAATCCCGCCGCCCGCATTATTTACCAACAGAACCGTCAGGCTCCCCTTCAGGTCCTTGGCGATCAACGCCCCATTGCTGTCGTGCAGCAAAGCTAGGTCGCCGGTCAGTAAAAACGTTTCCTCGCCCTCATGCGCCACGCCCATGGCCGTCGACAAGATCCCGTCGATCCCATTGGCGCCCCGCGAACTGAAGATGGAGATACCCAAATCGTTTCGCCCGAAGTAGAACTCCATGTCGCGCGGCGGCATGCTATTGGACACACACAGCGAGCTCCCTTCCGGCAACGCCTTCGAAAGCGTCCACGCTAGCTTCGCCTCGAAGAGCTCCTCCGTCCCGGAAAAACGCGCCTCGAAGGCCTCGTTCACCTGCCGGTCGAGAGCAAGCCAGCGCTCCGCATAGTCCGCCGCGTCGCCCTTTTCGACGATCACTCCCGTAAACTCGAAATCTGCGTACACCTGGGTGGCCCGGGAATGCGTCGCATCCAAATTCACCGGACGATCGCTAAGGATCGTAATCGGAACATCCGCCTCGCCGATCCACGAGCGCAGGGCCTTGCTCGTCGGAAAACCGCCCAGCAAAATCACATGCTCCGGCCGCAAGCCCTCCGCTAGCTCCGCATTTCTCAGAACGCTTTCGTACCCACAAACCAATGACGTAAACGAGCTCGCGTTGGTACGGATCGGATTCAAGGCATCCGACAACACGGGCCACCCCAATCCATTCGCCAGCGCCGCCACGTTTTCGCACCAGGCTTCCTCGTTCACCGGCGAAGCAGGACCAACCAAGATCAGCCCTTTCTGAACGCTGCGAATCGCAGCCGGCAACATTGCCTGCAAAAGCGGCAAGGCATCCGAGGGCTCTAAATGCGAAAAATACGATGCAAAATCATCCGCGCCAAAAGGTGCGACGAAGTCGGCCTGCGCGACCGGAATCAATGGGTCGCGGAAAGGTATATTCAGGTGAACGGGACCACGATTCGAAGCAGTCGCAACATCCACGCTGTGAGCCACCGTCTGCCGCACGTAGCGCAAGAGCTCCAGGCTCGCTTCCGGCACCGCGAGCTCTACTTGCTTCCGAACGTATCCACCAAACAACTTCACCTGGTCGATCGTCTGCCCGGCCGCGCAATCCCTCAATTCCGCAGGACGATCCGCGGTCAAAACGAGCAGCGGCACCCCGCTCTCGCTGGCTTCCACCACTGCCGGAAAGAAATTCGCCACCGCGGAACCGGAAGTGCAAACGATCGCGACCGGTTTCCCGGTCCGCTTGGCTAAGCCCAATGCGAAAAAGCCCGCCGAACGCTCGTCTAAGACGGGAATCGCCTCAATCGCCGCGTGACGCGCAAAGGCGAAAGTAAGCGGCGAACTTCGAGAACCGGGGCACGTAACCGCATAGGCGATTCCTTTGCGGTGCAGCGTCTCCGCGATGACATCCGCCCACAGTTCGTTCGCATTCGCCCAGTTCTTGGCCATATCAAAGGAGGTTCTCTTTCAGCGCTTGGAATTTCAAATTCGTCTCGAGGTGCTCGCGCTCGGGCACGGATCCCTCGACCACGCCGACCCCCGCATACAGCCGCGCCGTATCGCCGTCCACCAAAGCGGAGCGGATTCCCACTAGGAATTCCCCCTCGCCCTTGGCATTCAGCCAACCGATCGGCCCCGCGTACAAACCGCGGTCGAAGCTCTCGTGGTCCTTGATCCGCGGCACCGCCGCCTCTCGCGGCATGCCGCCCACCGCAGGCGTCGGGTGCAGCTCGGCAACCAGATCCAATAAATGGATACCAGCCGGCAATTCCGCCTCCACGTCCACGAACAGGTGCTGCACGTTCTGCAGCTTCTTCAAGACAGGATTGCACGCTCCTTCCGCCTGAAGCCCGAGCGACTGCAAACGACGGCAAACCGACTCGTGCACGATCTTGTGCTCGCGGCGGTCCTTCTCGCTCTCGAGCAATCCCGCGCCGAAACGCGCGTCCTCAGAGGCCGTCTTGCCACGGGGAGCCGTGCCGGCTAAAACGTCTACGTTTACGCGTCCTTGCGAAACGGATACCAAACGCTCCGGACTGGCCCCGATGAAGCTTTGCCCCAACCCGTTAGCGATCGAGAACGCGTAACAATCCTCGTAGCGCTCGCGCAAGGTGTTGAGAATCTCCAGCGGGTGGAAGGCTTGGTCGGCCTTCAGGTCAAGAGCTCGAGCCAAAACGATTTTCTGAAACTCTCCGGCTTCGATCCGTTCCAAAGCGCGGCCCACGGATTCCTGGAAAGCGTTCTCCCCACCGCACTCGCGAGTCTCCAGCACCTTGAGCCGCTCGCCTTTGGAGCGAGCCTCCTCCTCGGTATAGTCAAAGGTGCGAAACTTCGTATTCGCGTTCCAAATACGTTTAGCGACAGCCTCAATGTCGTCGCCGGCAGCGATGGTCGCATTCGCGATCGCCACGCAACGCCCCTTGCTCGAAACGACCTGCCAGCGCGGCACGAAGACGGAGGAGGCGGGAAACGGCGTCCCGTGCTCGACCTCGTCGAAAAAGGTGAATCCGCAAAAGAAGTGCGGACCAAAAAACGGCAGGTTCGCATCGCCCACCGCAATCGCATTGTCCAAGGTCTCCGCGATCCAATCCTTGACCGAGGCGAAGCGCTCCGAACCTGCGGGCGAATAGCTCACCGCCGCTTCCGCCCCGGCGATCGCCAAGTCGTCGCGTCGGCGCTCGATGTAGAAGTGCTGCTGACGTTCCTCGTAGATCGACTCCAGCACCGCCAGCGGATCGAGGATGGACGATTCCGCTGCGATACTCACCAGCTGGGCGTGACCCTTTTCCACTGCCTTGAACTGGCAGCCTTGCAAAAAAGCATGCAAGGCCTCGTAGCTCTTGGCTTTGCTGGGGTCTAGCTGGATTGTATCCACAAAGAGGAAACGAGCTTACTTCTTTTCCTGCTGCGGCTTGGGGAAAAGAATAACCTTCTCGCCTACCTTAGCTCCCGTCAACGCATCGGAGGGCTTGAGGCGCTCCAACCATGGGGCATCGCTCTTGTACCCAAGAAGCTCGTACACGCGAACCGTCGTCTCGGGCATGACAGGTTCCAGCAGGCCCACCGCGCGACGCAGAGCCTCCGCCATGAGCGAAAGCGCCGTGGCGCAAGTGTCCTTGTCCTTCTGGTCTTCGGACTTGGCAAGCTTCCAAGGGGAACGCTGCTCGGCGTAGCGGTTGATGGAACGGATGAAGGCAAAGGCTAACTCCAGCCCCTTGTGGAACTGGAACTCCTCGTAGAGCTCGACCACCTTGCCTTCCGTATTCGCCCAAGCTTCCTCCAGCTCCTTCTCCGGCTCCTCGCTTATGGTGCGAGCCGGAAAGGTCTCGCCGCAGTAGCGTGGCGTCATGGTGAGCACCCGGTTGAGCAGGTTGCCGAGGTCGTTCGCCAGGTCGCTGTTGTAGCGGTTGGTGAAAAGCTCGTCGGAAAAATCGCTGTCCTGCCCCACGCTCATCTCCCGGATGAGGAAGTAGCGTAAGGCGTCCACGCTGTACTCCTTCACGAATTCGGACGGCTCGATGAAGTTACCGGTGCTCTTGGACATCTTGTCGCCATTGATCGACCACCAGCCGTGCACGAGGAGGCTGGAAGGGATCTCCACGCCGATCGCCTTGAGCATGATGGGCCAATAAACGGAGTGCGGCGGCAAGAGGATATCCTTTCCGATCACATGGTAGTTGACCGGCCAATACTTGTCGAAATCGGGCGTGCCGTAGCCGACGGCGCTGATGTAGTTCACCAAGGCGTCGAACCAAACGTAGGTCACGTAACCCTCGTCGAAGGGAAGCGGGATGCCCCACTCGAGACGTTCCTTAGGGCGCGAAATGCAGAGGTCGTTGATCGGCTCCTTCAGGAACTCCAGAACCTGCTTCGCCCGAAAACGGGGAAAGATGAAGTCCTCGTGCGTCTTGATATGCTCGACCAACCAATCCTGGTACTTGCTGAGCTTGAAGAAGTAGTTGCTCTCCGTGATCTCGGTCACCTCGCCGAAAATCTCCGGCCACTTGCCGTCGACCATGTCCTTCTCCTGAAGGAACTGCTCGGCCCGGGCGCTATAGAAACCCTTGTACTCGGCCTGGTAGATTTCACCGCGGTCGAAAAGGTCCTGCAGGATGCTGCGCACGACGTCCTTGTGACGCGTTTCCGTGGTACGGATAAAGTCGTCGTTGGAGATGTTCAGGCTGGAGCAAAGCTCCTTGAACTGCCCCGCGGCCTCGTCGCAGAGCTCGATCGGCTCGATGCCGCGCTTGGCCGCCGACTGCTGGACCTTCTGCCCGTGCTCGTCGATTCCGGTGAGGAAATAAACGTCGTCCCCCATCAGGCGGCGGAAGCGTGCGACCACATCGGTCAGCACCTTTTCGTAGGCATGCCCGAGGTGCGGGGAGCCGTTCGCGTAGTCAATAGCGGTGGTGATGTAAAAGGACTTCATCGATCAATAGAAAGCGGGAGTGCATAAGCTGCCACCCAAGTGGCCGCAACCCAAATAAGAGCGCAGCCCCCGTACGTGGGCAACCCGAACGACTACACAAGGGTGGCCAGTAATTTCCGCAGGCCCCTACTCAGAGCAAAGCGCCCTATCTCGGTTTTTCTCCGCTAGCAGTACCCACTCCAACTCGGGAAAAGCGGTTTTACTTACAAATACGCAAAAAGGCTTACCGCTTCGCCGATAGTACAGCGGTAATGCGCTCTCACCCTCGAAAGTCCAAACGCCCCCGCTCCAAGGCCGGCTTCACGCTCATCGAGGCGATGATGGGCACTGTCATCTTCGCCATCGCCGGGGTCGGAGTGCTCACCGGACTCCTGCAGGCCCGCAAGATGACGGAAGGCTCCATCTACGTCGCCACCGCCACCACCGTCGCCCAAGGCTATATCGAACAGATCAAGAATATGGAGTTCAACCTCCTGGACGGCAGCTCCATTCCCGAACTGATCAGCCAAGGCCAGCCCGACTCCCTGCTCGTTTCTCCCCTCGCAGCCGACGTGGAAAGCGGCGACGCCAACACTGACCTCGTCAACACGCGCAGCATCGACATCAACAACACCCCCGACAACGCCGACGACGACCTCGCCATAAACTTCGTCGTCTACGTGGAGGACATCACCGACGACGCCAACGGCGTGGGCGACGCCCGCCGCATCGTGCTGCGTTGGTACTACACCGACAATACCACCGGCAGCGACGTGCACGTCGGCAACACCCTCTACGCCATCCGCTCGCGAATCCCCACCTACTAACGACATGCGCAGCTCTGCACGAAATTTCAAAAAACGAGCCTTCACGCTCACCGAGGTCATGGTCACCACCGTGGTGGCCGGACTCATCCTTGGCACCGTGATGAGCTTCCTTGTATCCACCGCCAACTTCGCCGCCTACAACGAAGGCAAGCTGCTGGTGAACCACGACATCCGAAAGTTCACCAGCGAGCTCAGCGACAACGCCACCTACTCCAACTTCTTCGTCATCTACGAATCCTTCACCAATCGCACCGTCGTTGACGACGGCGGATCGGGCGACTTCCTCGTGCTCGCCTTCGTGGACGACGACAATCCTTCCCTCTACACCGCCGTCATCGGCTTCTACCGGGCAGCCACCGCGGACAGCGAAGGCCCCGTCATGCGCTTCTCCACCCTCTTCGATTCTCCCCAGGCGGACAGCTTGGAAAACCTGCTTCCCGCTCCCAGCACTCTCGGCACCCACAACGAAATCATCGAACTCTCCAAAGGTCTCAGCGACGGCCAGCTCTTCTACAACTTCTTCAACCGTAGCATCACCGTTCAAGGCGAGATTCTCCACCAAGGCAGCAATCTCAAACGGGCCACCAACACCTATAACTTCACGGTTTCGCCAAGAGGATAAAGCCAATGAAAAACAAGAAATCAAGAATCAGCGAAAAACGCGGCAGCGTCGTAATGGCCGTATTCGTCATTACCACCGCCCTCGCCGTCGTGCTCGGAGCCATCCTCAGCCACTCCCTGACCGAGCGGAAGGTCAACTCCCGCCACGAACTCCGCCTGATCGCCAAGAACGCCTCCGAAGCCGTCGTCGAATACGGCTTCGCCCAGCTACGCCACAAGTTCGAAAACCAGACCAACTTCAGCGCCTCCGCCCTCTCGCCCGGCTCCGCGGACGCCTTGCGGATGCCTTCCTCCGATCTCTTCGGCTCCAACGTCGACCACAGCAAGTCCGAAATCATCGGCGGCATCATCGACGATTACCCCTCCACCCTGACCTTCATCGACCCTACCAACCCCGCCAACGAGTTCGACCCCCTGCGAGGCCAAAACGTCTACGCCCGCCAAATCGCCCTCTACGCGAAAGCCACCGTCACCGACCCGCGCGGCGGCCCGGACATCACCAACTACGTTACCCAAAAGATGCAGGTCCGCGACGCCCCGCTCTTCGCCCACGCCATCTTCTACAACCTCGACCTCGAGGTCTCCCCCGGCCCTAAGATGGAAATCCACGGCCCCGTCCACACCAACGGCGACCTCTACCTGCAAGCCATCAACGGCGTCGACTTCCACTATCCCGTCTCCACCGCCCAAGACATGTACTACGGCTGGGGCACTCCCGTCGGATCCGCCCAAGGATCCGGCTACGAATCCCTGCAAAACGGCCACGTCAAGTTCAAGAACCGGGCGGGCAACCTCGTCTCCATGAAGGACGGAAGCAACTACAAGGACTCGAACCTGAGCAACTGGCGCACCTACGCCGCCGATCGCTGGAACGGCAACCTCCTCACCCAGGAACACGGGGTCGAGACCTACCAGCCGGTCGCCTTCCCCGACTACGAACCCGACAATCCCGCCACCTCCGCCTACGATCCGCTCAATTCGGGCCACAAGATGATCGAGCCGCCGCTCAGCGTCGCCCACTCGGACTACAACAAGGAGGTCGAGGACCAAAAGCTCTCCACCAAGGCCGGGCTCTACTTCAGCTGGGACATCCAAACCGGCGAAGTCCGCGCCTACGACAAAGCCGGCATTCGCTACGACATCTCCCACCTCGAAGGCTCCGGCGAAGACTACCTCTACGAAATCAAGCCGGACGCCATGTACGACCACCGTCGCTACCAGTACATCGACATCCTCGAGTTCAACGTCGGCAAGCTCAAGCAGCTCATCGAGAACCCCGACTACAACTCGAACAACAAGCACATCAAGCCCTACGACTCTTCCGGAACCGTACCCGCCGACGGGAGCAGCGAATACGTCAGCAGCGCCTACTCCCCCGGCTCGGCGTGGAATGGCATCGTCTACATGGAATGCAAAACCAGCTCCTCCAACTCAAACGACCGAGCCAGGCTCCACTACTCCGGCGTACGCCTCTGGGGCGGCGAGACCGACCGCTCCAAGCAAGGCATCCCGAGCCGCGGAGCCGACCCCGGAATGACCTTCGCCACCAACAACGCCCTCTACATCCGCGGCCACTTCAACGCGGACGGAACCCTCCACGACACCAGCACCAGCGAAAACAGCTCCATCGTGCCCGAAGTCGGAGAAGTGCCCGTCGCCGTCTACGGCGACAGCGTCACCATCCTCTCCAACAGCTGGAACGATTCGACCACCAGCAAGAAGCCTTCCGCTTCCTCCACCGAAGTCGCAGCCGCCATCGTCTCCGGACTCATTCCTTCCAACGCCGACAACAACGGCCGCAGCAGCGGCGGCGTGCACAACTTCCCTCGCTTCCTCGAAAGCTGGTCCGGCAAAGACCTCTATATTCGCGGCTCCCTCGTCTGCCTCTACGAGAGCGAAGTCGACAACAGCGCCTGGCGCATCGACTACTACGGTCCGCCAGGCCGCAAGTGGGGATTCAGCCGCCTCTTCCTCAACGGTACCTTCCCTCCCGGCACTCCCCTTCTTAGAACCTACCGCAGAGTCAACTACACCAACCTCACAAAGGAAGAGTACGAAGACTACGTCGCCGCCCTCCCTTGGCAGAGCACCTCCTCCTCTTCATCATCCGAAGACGAAACAAGCGACCCTTACGACTCCGGTTCCAG
The DNA here is from genome assembly GCF_031127875.1 of Pelagicoccus sp. SDUM812005. Taxonomy (GTDB): domain Bacteria; phylum Verrucomicrobiota; class Verrucomicrobiia; order Opitutales; family Opitutaceae; genus Pelagicoccus. The sequence goes on from NZ_JARXIA010000002.1 coordinate 132,317, forward strand.
TGACGACTCCAGCTCGGACGACACCTCCAGCTCGGAAGACACCTCCAGCTCGGAAGACACCTCCAGCTCGGAAGACACCTCCAGCTCGGAAGACAGCAGCGGTTCGGAAGACAGTTCTGGTTCTGACTCCGGGACCGACGACGGATCCAGCTCCGACGACGGCTCCGACTCTGACAACGACTCCGGATCGGACGACGACGACCGGAAAGGCAAAAAGGAGAAGAAGGACAAATGGTGGTGGTGGAGCTGATCCGACCCACCGAAACGCTCAACACCGCACTCCTAATTCCCAGTATCATGAAATTCACGACATCACTCCTGCTCGCCACCCTCGCGGTGGCGACACCCGCCGCTCTGCTAAGAGCTCAAGCCGTCCCGTCAACCATTAGCCAAGCCGCCGGCTCCGAGCAAACGGTCGAGCCCATCTTCTGGCCCAAGGAGGGTCGGCCCAAGCTCAACGTTTCCAGCTTCTACACGGACTTCGACGGGATCGACGTACCCATGATACAACTACAAGTCGATTCCCTCAACGTCCTCCTATCAAACCGAAAGACCTTGCGGGCCCGCGGATCCAATTCCTACCGCTACTCCGGAGAGCTGACGGATTCGCGCCTTCCCGGCGTATCCCTCGGCCTCTCCGTTTTCAAGGTGGACGAATTCCTTCCGGACCTCTCCGACCAAAGCTGGAACGCCTACAAAGCGGGACTCGCCGCCGAGCTGCCCAACGCGGAAATCGTTCTCGACAACTCCAACATCGGCCAAGCCATCACGCCCTACGTTTTCGGCGAACAGTTTCGACAAATCGTATACGAACAAGCCACTCCCAAAGCCATCGTCAAACGCCGCGAAATCTTCGCCTTCGTCAACTCCCGCCTGCTTGTCTTCACCGTAAGCGGCACCAAAGCCGCGGTGGACCAAAACTGGACCTCCATCGAACACTTGATCAGCGAAATGAGTCGTAGCTAAGGGATATCATTTACGATTCGCGCGAGCGTCAGGTTATTGGAAGCAGGGCCCTAGGGGATTGGATGAGGCGACGCTAAGCAAAGGCAGGGTTCACCTGATTGTCGCGCTCTAGGGGTTGTCTTCCCCCTCCCCCTAGTGTGTCGTGGAAAGGTCATCATATTGAAGCAACCAATGAAACCAATCCTCACGACAACCGCTTGCATCATCGCCGCGACTGTCGTCTGTGCCCATATCTCTACCGACGATTTGGGACTTACCCCGGGTCAGCAAACACCCCTCGCGCAAGCCTCTGAATCTGGAGCTTCAATCAATCCAATCGGAGATTTTTCTCCCTCCCTATATGGAGTTATCGGTGCAGCCGCCATGTCGCTCGTGATCGCAGCACGGCGCCCGAGAGCGTAACGAATACCCTTCGTTCACTCCCGCATTTCGAGCCAATCGCCCTAATCGGCGATTGGCTTTTTTGCGGAAAGACTAGTCGATCAACTCGCGAATCAGCTTGTTGACCAGCTGCGGGTTGGCCTTGCCCTTGCTCTTCTTCATCACCGGTCCGAGCAAAGCGTTCAGCGCCTTCTCGTTCCCGTCCCGATAGTTCTGCACTGGCTTGGGATTCTCGTCGATCGCCTCCTGGCACCAGACCTTGACCTGGCCTTCGTCGAAGTCCGGCTTCAAGCCCTTGCGCTCGATCACCTGCTCCGCCGTTTCGCCCGACTTGAACATCTCAGGGAAAACGTCCTTGTTCGCCACGTTCTTCGGAATCACGCCCTTCTCCACCACTTGCACGAGTCCCAGCAATGTATCCGGAGTTATCTTACACTCCTCCAAAGCCATGTCCGCCTCGCTCAGTTCGCGCAGCAGGTCGTTGGCGACCAAATTCCCGAGGGCCTGGGCAAGCTTCGGAGCCTGCTTGACCGCCGCCTCGAACCAATCGCTCAAAACGCGATCCGGCACCAGCACCGCCGTGATGGAATACGGCAAGCCATACTCCTCCATGAAACGACGCTGCTTGTCCCAAGGCAGCTCCGGGATCTCCGCACGTAGCTTCGCCTTCCAATCCTCGTCGATGCGCACCGGCATCAAATCGGGATCCGGGAAGTAGCGGTAGTCGTGAGCGTCCTCCTTCTCGCGCATCATCTCGGTCTGGCCGAGGTCCGCGTTCCAACGCCACGTCGCCTGCTTGATCACGTTCCCTTTCTTCAACTCTCGCGTCTGGCGCTTGATCTCGTACTCGATCCCGTTCTTTACGCCCGTGATGCTGTTCAGGTTCTTCAGCTCGATCTTCTGACCCAACTCCTTCTGCCCGATCGGACGCACCGAAATGTTCGCATCCGCGCGCATTTGCCCCTTCTCCATGTCGCAGTCGGAAATGCCGCAGTAGATCATGGTCTGGCGAATCGCGGTCAGAAACGCGAACGCCTCCTCGCCCGAATGCATGTCCGGCTCGCTCACGATCTCCATCAGCGAGGTGAAGGCGCGATTGTAGTCTACTAGGCTATCGTCGGCAAAGTGGTTCAGCTTCCCCACGTCGTTCTCCAAGTGGATACGGGTCAGCTTGATCTTCTTGTGCTCGCCCATCACCCCGCGCGTTTCGCCCGGAAGCTCGATCTCCACGAATCCGCCGTCGCAAATAGGCTGGTCGTACTGCGTGATCTGATAGTTGTTCGGACTATCGGGATAGAAATAGTTCTTCCGGTCCCACTTACAGGTTTCGGGTATCGTACAATTCAAGGCCAAACCTGCCTTGATGATCCCATCGAGCGCCGCCTTGTTCATGACCGGCAAAGCCCCTGGCAATCCCATGACAACCGGGTCTACCAACTTGTTCGGCTCGTGCCCGTAGCCGGCCCGAACGCGGGAGAAAATCTTGGATTCGGCCTTAATCTGAACGTGAACTTCCAGGCCAATTACTGCTTCGTATTCCATTTGAAAAATCTTTCTTAACCACAGAAAGCACAAACCTCACAAAGGAGATCCTATCTCCTCAGCGCCTTTTGTGACTTCTGCGCATTTTGTGGTTCAATCTAATTTCCTTACAGTTGCGGATGCTGGTCCTTGAAGTCGTGCCCCGCTTCGAATTCATAGGCGATCGAAAGCAGCTCGTCTTCCTTAAACGGCTTGCCGAGAATCTGCAGTCCAACCGGCAAGCCATCACTGTATCCACAAGGCAACGACATCCCAGGAATGCCAGCCAAGTTCGCCGAGATCGTATAGATATCGCTCAAGTACATCGAGAGCGGATCGCTCGCCTTCTCGCCCTTCTTGAAGGCGGGAGATGGCGACGTGGGCGTCAGCAAGGCATCCACTTCCTTGAAGGCGTTCTCGAAATCCTGGCGGATCAAAGTACGCGCCTTTTGCGCCTTCAAGTAATACGCATCGTAATAGCCGCTGCTCAAAACGTACGTACCCAAAATAATGCGACGCTTCACTTCCTCGCCAAAGCCCTCCGCGCGGGACTGGCAATAAATGTCCACCGAATCCTTCGCATCGAAAGTCTCCGCTCGGTGCGTGTAGCGAATCCCGTCATAGCGAGCCAAGTTCGAGGAAGCCTCCGCCGTAGCGACAATATAGTAGGTCGCCACCGCGTAGTCCGTGTGCGGAAGCGATACTTCCTTAATCTCGCACCCCAAGCTTTTATAGTACTCGATAGCCTTGAGCACCGGTTCCATCGCAGGCGTATTCGCTGCGGTGGCAAAGTACTCCTTGGGCAAGCCGAGCGTCCACTTGTGGCCGCGCTGCTTCTCGATGGCGGCCACGAAGTCCGGCTCCGCAATCTTGTAAGAGGTGGAATCGCGCTCGTCGTGCCCCGAGATCGCCTGCAAGAGCAAGGCCGCATCCTTAACGCTACGGGTCAAGGGCCCCACTTGGTCGAGCGACGAAGCAAAGGCGGCCAAGCCGTAACGGGAGACGCGGCCGTAGGTCGGCTTCAAGCCCACGACACCGCAGTGCGAGGCCGGTTGACGGATGGAGCCGCCGGTGTCGCTGCCTAACGTCATTACCGCCTGCCCTGCCGCCGCAGCCGCAGCCGAACCACCGGAACTACCGCCCGGTATGCAGTCGAGATTCCAAGGGTTCGAAGTCGTCTTGAACGCGGAATTCTCAGTAGAAGACCCCATCGCGAACTCGTCGAGATTGAGGCGTCCCCAAAGTACTGCGCCCTGCGTCTTCAACTTTTCAATACAAGTCGCATCATACGGAGAGACGAACTTTTCCAGCATCTTGCTCGAGCAGGTCAACGGCTGACCATTGACCGCGAGGTTGTCCTTGATACCGACAGGGATGCCGTCAAGCGGACCGAGCGAAGCGCTCGCCGCGCGGCGAGCGTCGGACGCTTCCGCCTGAGCAAGCGCGTCCGCTTCGTCGTAGGAGTTGAACGCTCCCACCTTATCCTCGACCGCCTTCGTGCGAGCGATGATCGCCTTGGTCAGATCGACCGACGACAATTCCTTTTTCTCCAGCAGCTCGGAGAGCTCGCTAGCCGACTTGTAATGCAATTCTTCAGACACCGTATTCTTCGTGTTATCTTAGCGTTTTCCCGAGGCGGAACTCTTAATCAACCACCTTAGGAACCACGATCATGTTGTCGCGCTGAGCAGGCGCGTTCTTGAGAGCTTCCTCGATCGAGAGCCCTTCCTGCACCTGGTCTTCTTGCCAAACATTGTAGACCGGATGCGGGTGCGCCGTCGGCTCAACCCCATCCGTATCGAGCTCCTCGAGCTTCTCGACGTATCCAATAATCGAATCCAATTGAGCAGAAAGCTTCTCCTTCTCCGCATCCGTTAAGTTGATACGGGCAAGCTTAGCCGTGTAGTCGATATCGATGTGCTTTTCTTCTGACATGATCGGTTGCCTCGAAATTTAGTCGCGAATGCTGTAGGGCGAGTTCTCGCGAACTTGGTTCTGGATGGTCTCAAACGCCTTGTTGACTTCCTTGTCCTTAAGGGTGCGGTCCAAGGCGCGGAACGACATCGTCACCGCTACGCTCTTCTTCCCCTCCGGCACGCCCACGCCTTCGTAGACGTCGAAGACCGAAACCTTCTCCACCTCGAAGCCCTTGGTCGCCTTGGAAGCGATCTTGCTTACGGCGCGAACCACCTCTTCCGCTGGCTCGTTCTTGTCGACCACCAATGCCAAATCGCGGCTGGAGGCGGGGAACAGGCTAAACGGCTTGAACTTGATGCGCTTCGGCTCGCGCAGGCGCTCCGGCAAGTAGCAGAAAATGCCGCCAAAGACTTCGCCCTGGATATCCATTTCCTTTACCCGCGGCAGGCTCATCAAGCCGACCCGCGCGAAGAAGCCGGCTTTCGGCTCTTCGTAAGCGGCGCTGTGACCTTCCTGCCAAGCTCCCTCGTTTTCGCAAACTTCGCGGATCTTGAACTTGTCTAGGTCGATGCCCGCATATCCCGCGATGGTCTTGATGCGCTGCTTCGCCGCGTAAAAGTCGTCGAAGGTCCGATCCTTCCAGGACCGCTCCGTACCGCCGTTGCACTCGAGGAATGCCACTGCCACCATCTCCACGACCTTGCCGTTGAGCTCGCGAAATACGCGACCGGTCTCAAAGAAGCGATTCGCCCCGGTCTTGCGGGATTGGTTCAGGTGCAAGACTTCGAGCATGCCCGGAAGCAAGCTATGGCGCAACTGGGTCTGGTCTTCGCTAATCGGGTTGAGCAAAGCCAACTCTTCGGCCGATACATGCCCTGCCCAGAGCTTTTGCTCGGCTGCCGAACGCAGCGTATAGGTCACGGTTTCCGCAAAGTTCTGGCCGATGAGGAAAGAAGCTGCCTTGCGATTGAATTGAGTGATCGGGCTGTCTCCCGCAGTGGTTGCGGTCGCGCGTACCTGCCCGCCTGGAATCTTGTCCGTACCATAGATACGCAGCACTTCCTCCAAGAGGTCCACCGGACGATAAAGGTCACCGCGGTAGCTTGGTATCGAAACCGTCCATACATTGTCACCGTCGACCGAGATGCTCATGTCGAGCAGCTCCAAGGCTTCGCGAATCTCCGCGTCGCCGATGTCGAAACCGCTTTTCTTGCGAATCCAATCCGGCGTGATCTCAACCTCCGTCTGCCACACGGGTTCATTGCCTACGGTGACGCCATTGGAGCAAAGCTGGCCGCCCGCCGTTTCAAGGATCAGGGAAATCGCGCGTTCGGTCGCGTAGCGTAGCGAGAGCGGATCCACTCCACGCTCGAAGCGATAGGAGCTATCCGTAGAGAGCGCCAACTTTTTGGATACCCAACGAATCGTGCTAGGCTTGAAGTAAGCGACTTCCAGGACGAGGTCCGTGGTATCCTCCTTCACTTCCGAATTCTGGCCGCCCATCACGCCAGCGACCGCAAGGGCCTTGGACTGGTCGGCGATCACCACCATGCGGCTCGAGAGCTTGCGCTCCTCGCCGTCGAGCGTATGCATCGCTTCCCCTTCGCCCGCATGGCGAACGACGATCTTGCCGCCATCGATGTCACGGGCATCGAAGGCATGCATCGGGTTGCCGCATTCGTGCATAACGAAGTTCGTCACGTCCACCACATTGTTGATGGGGCGCAGCCCGATCGACGTCAGGGCTTCCTGCAGCCATTTCGGACTCGGGCCGACCTTCACGCCCTTGATCACGCTCGCGATGTAGAGCGGGCAATCCTCCTCTGCGTCGACGGAAACGCCCTTAAAGATCCCTTCACCATTGGCGCGATCCGCCTTGGCTGGAATGTCATTGACCTCTGGATACTTGACGTCGCGACGATACCAAGCGGCCAGTTCCCGAGCGATGCCTATATGCGACAAGCAGTCCGGACGATTCGGCGTTACCTCGAGGTTGAAAATCGTGTCGCTATCGGTGAGCACTTGGTTGATCGGCGTTCCGAGCTCCGGCCGCCCATCGAGAATGAGCAAACCGGAATCGTCGCCCGAAGCCCCAATTTCGCTAGCGCCGCACATCATGCCCGCAGAAGGCACTCCGCGCAGCTTGGACTCCTTTATCTTAAAGCCGCCGGGCAGTTCCGCGCCAGGAAGCGCCACAGGGACGCGATCGCCCACCTTGTAGTTGCTGGCGCCGCACACGATCGACTTTTCGCCGATCTCAGGACCGCAGTCCACACGGCACACGCCCAACTTGTCCGCATCGGGATGCGGATCGCGCTGCAGGACTTCGCCCACAACCACGTTTTCGAGAGGCGGCACTCCCGTCGTCTCCATGTCGTCCACTTCGAATCCGAGGAGAGTGAGAGAGGCGGCGAGCTCCTTAGGGGACTCGTCGAGGTCAACGTAACGCTTAAGCCACTTGAGAGATACTTTCACAGTACAAAAATGTTAGATATTCTGGATACAGGTTTTCCTTACGCGAACTGCGAGAGGAAGCGGGCGTCGTTCTGATAGAAATAGCGGATGTCATCGATTCCGTAGAGAATCATGGCGATTCGCTCGATCCCCATGCCGAAAGCGAAACCGGAGTACTTCTCCTGATCCACTCCAACCGAGTCCAAGACGGCAGGCTCGACCATGCCGCAACCCGCGATCTCCACCCAATCGCTACCGAGCTTGGCAAGGTGGCTGGACGAAAAATCCACTTCGAAGCTGGGCTCCGTGTAAGGGAAGAAGTGAGGACGGAAACGCGTCTTGGTCCCCTTCCCGAGCAAGCGCTCGAAAAAGTAGTCGAGGATCGCCTTGAGGTCGCGAACGGTGACGTCCTCATCGATGTAGAGACCTTCGATCTGGTGGAAATTGGCGCTATGGGTGGCGTCCACCGTATCGCGACGGAAGCAACGGCCCGGCGAAATGATACGCAACGGCGGCTTCTCCTTGAGCATGGTACGGATCTGCACCGAAGAGGTGTGCGTGCGCAAGAGATAGCGCTCGTCGCCCTTCTTGGATACGTTCCCGAACTGGGCGTTGTTGGGCAGGTAGAAAGTGTCCTGCAAGTCGCGGGCAGGATGGTCGGCGGGCGTATTGAGCGCGTCGAAGCAGTAGTACTCGGTCTCCACTTCCGTGCCCTCCGTCACCGTGAATCCGATTTGCTTGAAAATGCTGCAGATCTCCTCCCGCACCTTGGTGAGCGGATGCTGGCTGCCCAAGGCGTCGTTAGGCGACGGAAGCGAAGGGTCGATGGCCGGTCCGATGCGGGCGGCAAGCTCGGCTTGCTCGATGGCGCCGAGCGCCTCGTCGTAGAATCCTTGGATAGCGGACTTCGCTTGGTTGATCAGCTTGCCGAAGGTGGGGCGATCTTCCTTGGCGATCGAGCCCATGTTTTTCATCACCTTGGTGAGGGCTCCGTTAGGTCCTGTGATTTCCGCCTTGATGGTCTCGAAGCCGGCCCGGCTGGTGACTGCGGCTACCTTTTGCTTGGCAGATTCTACGATATTCTTGAGTTCGTCTTCCATGAGAAGGGAGGGTTTCTAATGGTCATGCGGATCGAGCCTTGCGCTGCGAGAGCCGCGGGAAATTTGGCTATAAAAAAAGGAGCCCGAGCAGATACTCGAACTCCTTCTAGTGAAAGGAAAATTGTGATGTCCGAGCTCTTTTTGTGAGCTTCGGAAAAACGCTTTCGCTTCGGGCCTTACGCTGCAGCCTTCGCCTTCAGGGCTTCCTTGGCCTTTTCGACCAATCCCTTGAATGCGATAGGATCATTGACAGCGATGTCGGCGAGGATCTTGCGATCGAGAACGATTTCCGCAGCCTTGAGGCCTTCGGTAAATCGGCTGTAGCTCATATCTTCAGCGCGGCAAGCGGCATTGATACGAACGATCCATAGGGCGCGCCAAGTGCGCTTCTTAGCGCGGCGGTCGCGGTAGGCGTAAGTCAGCGCGTGGGCGACTGATTCTTTAGCGTACTTGTACAAGCGTGACTTGTTACCGAAGTGGCCCTTGGCCTGCTTCAGCATCTTCTTGCGACGCCTTGTGTATGCGGGTGCGTTTGTTGCTCTAGGCATGTTTTATTCTTTCTAGTATTGGATTTCGACAGGTCGCCTTGATTAGAATTTACCTAGCCGAAATAATTTTCGTCGTAACAGGGACTCTTAGAGACCGTGGGGCAAGCCGCGCATGAGGTCGGCCTGGCGTCCAGCGGAAACGGACTTGTCCTTGTTGAGGTTGCGCTTCTGCTTCGTGGTCTTCTGGTGAAGATGGTGACGTTGGCCAGGAGAACGACGACGGAGCTTACCGTTGCCAGTAAGCTTGAAGCGTTTTGCGATAGATTTCTTGGTCTTTTGCATGACTTTGAAGGAATCGATGACAAAGATACAAAACCTCCCCAGTGTAAAGGGAAATAAAGCTATTTTCGCTTAGCCGCAGCGCCCCGAGACAAGCCGCGAATCCCCTTCCCTGCGGACACAAAAAAACCGCCGACCTGGAAGGCTGGCGGATCTTTTGAAAGTGGAGCCGGTGATGGGACTCGAACCCGCAACCTACTGATTACAAATCAGTTGCTCTACCAATTGAGCTACACCGGCAAACTAAACTGTAAAACGGACAAGTACCGCTAAACTTAAAAGAAAGTGGTACCCCCCCGGGGACTCGAACCCCGAACCAATTGATTAAGAGTCAACTGCTCTACCGATTGAGCTAGAGAGGCGTCATTTGGAAGGCCCCGAAAAAGCTATTTAAGAACCCATCTGTCAACCCCGTTTTGAGATTTTTTCGATTTCCCCTCTGAAGAAAGTTCAAAAGTCCTGCAAAGCCCCCTGGCCAAGCGGGCTTTCTTCGTAAAACCGGTCCCAAATTTCTCCGATCAGATAGATCGATCCGCTCACCACCAGCGGTCGACCGGCCTCGAAATCGAGGGAGCACTCCCCTTTTCGGGGAAAAAGATCCGCCAGCTTCGCATCGGAAACTTCCCCTGCGAAATCCGCCGGCACGAAGGAACGCAGCTCCTCGAAGCTACAGGCCCTATCCTGCTCCGGCCGGACGAAGCAAAGGCTGTTCGCCCACTTCGCCGCTACAGGCACCAAGGCGGAGGCCCGGTAGCCGCCCATGACCCCCATCACCACGTCCGGCCGCGCTCCGCCGCTTCGCTTCACCAAGTCCGCCAGGCTCTCGTCCAGCCAGCGAGCCCCTTCCGCGTTATGGGAAACGTCGAAAACGACCTTGCGGTGCCGCAGCTGGCGTTCCTCCCACCTTCCAGGCCAGGCAACAGCCTGCAGGCTTTTCTCGGCCTTCTCCCGATCCAGGCCGAAACGGCCTTGCACCCCCTCCACCACAGCAAGAGCGATCGCCGCGTTGATGCGCTGGTAGCTGCCGTAAAGATTCGTTTCCGGGTACCGCGACAGGTCCTTGCCGAAGCGGTCCGCCACGCAAACCAGCTCGCACCCCCGCTCTTCGCAAATCTCGCGAATCGCCTCCAAGGCCTCCGGCTCCAACAAGCCAACCACCACCGGCACGCCGGGCTTGATGATCCCGCCCTTCTCCCGGGCGATCGCCGCCAAGGAGTCGCCCAGGATCTCGCAATGGTCCAAGGCGATCGAAGTGATCACGCTCACCTCGGGAACCAACACGTTGGTCGCGTCCAAACGCCCCCCGAGCCCCACCTCGACCACCGCAACATCGACCTCCTCGCGAGCGAAGTGCAGGAAAGCCATCGCCGTCATGAACTCGAAGAAGCTAGGATGCAGCTCCGAATCCTCAAGAGCCACCCTTGCGGCGAAAGGCAGCAGCTCGCGCACGTAATCGAGAATCTGCGACTCCTCCAGGATCCGTCGATTCACCTGAATGCGCTCCCCTTGCCTCACCAGATGGGGCGAGGTCGACAGGCCGGCTCGGAAGCCCTGGTCGCGGAAGATCCGCTCCAGCATGGCGCAGGTCGAGCCCTTGCCGTTGGTGCCGGCCACATGAATGCAAGGGAAGCGACGCTGCGGATGGCCCAAGACCTCCGCAAAGCGCTCCATGCGGTCGATGCCGTACTTCGAGCCCCGATTCTTAAGCGAATACAGCCAATCGCGGGCAGCCTCGTAGGAAACTAGATCAGGCATCAGAAAAATCCGCTCGCGGGAAGCGGCCGCCCGCCGCGACTGCCTAGCGAGGCAGGCACTACGCCCCGAGGTCGCTTCCCAACTAAATTTTCGGCTCTAAGCCTGGGTCGGCTCCTTCTTCACGTAGAGAGCCGCCAGCAGGTCACGCAGCCGATCCCGCATTTCCGTACGCGGAACCACTTGGTCGATCAAGCCGCGCTGGAAAAGAAATTCCGCCGACTGGAAGCCTTCCGGCAGTTCTTCGTTGGTCGTTTCCTTGATGACTCGAGCTCCCGCGAAACAGATACGGGCGCCGGGCTCCGCGATGATGACATCGCCCAAGGTCGCAAAACTCGCCGTGACGCCGCCCGCGGTGGGGTCGGTCAAAACGGAAATGAACGGCAGCTTCGCCTCCGAAAGGCGTCCCAAGGCCGCGCTAGTCTTCGCCATCTGCATCAAGCTCAGGATCCCCTCCTGCATGCGAGCGCCGCCGGAAGCGGAAACCACGATGCAGGGAATCTTCTCCTTGATCGCCAACTCGATGGCGCGGGTGATCTTCTCCCCAGCAACCGAACCGAGCGAGCCGCCGGCAAACTGGAAATCGAAAACCGCGATCGAAACGGGAATGCCGTGGATCTTGCCCACGCCGCTTACGATGGAATCGTTCTCGCCCGTCTTCTTCTGGTAGGCCGCCAGGCGCTCAGGGTACGGCTTGGAATCCACGAACTCCAAGGGGTCGCCCGCGCACAGGTCCTTCTCCAGCTCGGTAAAGCTCCCCTCGTCCAGCAAATGGGAGATCCGCTTGCGAGCGGTGATGGGAAAATGGTAGCCGCTCTTGGGAACCACGTTCTGGTTTTGCTCCAGCTCCTTATTGTAGATGATGTCGCCGGAAACGGGACATTTCTTCCACATGCCGTGCGGAATGTCCTTCTTCTTAACGATTACGGTCGAGTACTTCGGTTTTTGGAAAAGCGCCATGGTGATTGAGCAATGGGTTTGAAAATGAGGCGGGATCGCCGAAACGGGCTATCCGTGCCCTATGGTCAGGACGTCTATCGCCCGAGCTCCCGCGCGTCGCAGAGCTGCGGCGCACGCATTGACAGTGGAACCTGTGGTGAAGACGTCATCTACAATAATATAGCGTTGGGCCGGGTCTATGGCACGCTTTTGGCGCAATGAAAAGGCATTTTTGAGGTTCCGGATCCGCTGCTTCCGGTCGAACTGGGTCTGGGAAACCGTATCGACGCAACGCTCCAGCAAAGCCTCCAGACGGCAATCCGGCAGGATTTCCAGCAACTCGCGAGCGAGCAATTCGCTCTGGTTGTAGCCGCGCTCGCGCAGCTTGCGGGGATGCAAGGGCACCGGCACCAAGGTCGCCCCCGCCGCAAATCCAGTCAAGCCGGGAGCCCTCCGCCCCAGCTCGCGAATATCCCGCAAGGCCCACAGCCCTCCCTTGTACTTGAGCGCGTAGATCAATTCCCGCACCGGCCCGCGAAACAACGCGATCGACCAGCCCTGGCCAAACGCGGGCTGCAAGTGCTCGCAGTGCATGCAATGCGTATGCGACTCGGTATCGCCGAAAAACGGGAATCCGCAGGTCAGGCACTTGGGATCCTCGATCAGCTGCAGGCGCGGCACGCAAGCCCCGCACACTCCCGAAAAGCGCGAACCGACCACCGCCTCGCCGCATCCGGCGCATTGGCTGGGGAAGGCGGTTTCCAGCGCGGCGTCGAAGGAACGGCTGATCAATCGGGATAAACTCACGGACAAAAAGGGGGATACAAAAAAAGCGGGCTCCCTGTCTTAAACAGGAAGCCCGCTGGAAAATCAATTAAACTGACGCGTAGAGCCCGAGCCTTAAACGGTCGCTGCTGCCGCTTCGGCACGCGCCTTTTCACCCAAGGGAGTCGAAATGTAGCGTTCGCCAGCGCTGGCGGCGATGGTTACGATCATCTTGCCCTTCATTTCCGGGCGCTTGGCCAGCTGGATCGCCGCCCAAACGTTGGCTCCGGAAGAGATGCCGCAGCTGATGCCTTCCTTGAGGGCCATGTCCTGCGCCGTCTGGAACGCGTCTTCGTTCTCCACGGTGATGACGTCGTCGATGATGTCCTTGTTGCAGTTCTTCGGAACGAAGCCCGCGCCGATGCCCTGGATCTTGTGAGGACCGGGCTGGCCGCCGGACAGAACCGGACTGTTGGTCGGCTCGACCGCAACCGTGTAAAGCTCCTTGCGACCCTTGATCACTTCGGAAACGCCGGTGATGGTGCCGCCGGTGCCGACGCCCGCCACGAAAGCGTCGATCTTGCCCTCGGTCGCTTCCCAGATCTCTTCCGCCGTAGTCTGGCGGTGCACCTCAGGATTAGCGGGATTTTCGAACTGCTGCGGCATGAACGCCTTTTCGCCGTACTCAGCGACCAACTCCGTAGCGCGAGCGATGGCGCCGGGCATCCCCTTCGGCCCTGGAGTCAAAACGAGTTCCGCGCCGAGCATCTTGAGAAGGATGCGTCGCTCCATGGACATGGTTTCCGGCATGGTAAGAATCAAACGATAGCCGCGGGCCGCCGCGATGAACGCGAGAGCGATCCCGGTGTTGCCCGATGTCGGCTCGATGATGATCGAACCTTCGCCCAGCTTGCCTTCCTTTTCGGCCGCCTCGATCATGGCCTTGCCGATACGGTCCTTAACGCTGGAGAGCGGATTGAAAAACTCGCACTTGACGTAGACGTCAGCAACGCAGCCTTCGGTCAGGCGGTTGAGCTTTATGAGCGGGGTATTGCCGATCGCGGCAGTGATATCAGGGAATGCTTTTGCCATAATGCTTGGTTATATGGGTTTCTGACCTACCTTAGTCAACATTTGTCGATGCCGGAACGCCGCTTGGGCTACACGCATTCCGCAAGCCCTAGCGCAGGCTCCCCCTCCCACTCCTCCTCGCATCCCATGCTGCCCGCTTCCGCGAACCAACGGGGCATCGCGCCGAGCACGCTCAAGTTGATGCAGGTTCGCACCACCTTGCTTCGCCTCGCTTCCCCGTCCTCGACGTTTCGCAATTCGCTTTCGACGGAGTCACCCATGCGTATCACCAAATCGAATACCGTCTTCAGCCGAACGATCCGGTTGCGCATGTTCGTATCCGCAAGCGTCGCATTCTCTTCGCCCACTTCCCCAAGCAAGAGCAAACTTTGGTACACCACTTGGCTCAGCCACTCCCGCTCGCGCCGATACACCAGCAAGAAACTCTCCGCAGACTGGCGATAGGCAGCCATCAACTCGTTGATCAAGTCCATGCGAAGACGCCCAATAGAAAGGGCCAAGCCCAAAGCCGGCCCCTCCTCTTCGTCCACCTTCCGGCCCTCGAACGAGTCCGGATTCAAACCCTCGTACGAACGCCAAGACTCGCTGGCCTCTTGAATCCGCTTTTCGATCTCCGACACGCCGACGTATCCCAAATCGCTCTCCCATGCAGCCCATTGCTCGCCGATCACCCGACGCCACTCGTCGGCGCCCCCTTCGATTCCCATGTCCCGAGCAAGCTTGGACGCCTTCGCGATTTCCGTCGACACCTGGCCCAATGCGACCCGGCTGGATACCACCACTTCGCGAAGTTTAAGTGGCACTTCACCCAAGACTTTCTGGTAAAACTCGAACGCGTTCCCTTCCAAGCGCTCCCGTTCTTCCTTAAACCGCAGCACTCGAGCCTCCACGTAGCGGAGCTTGTCGTCCTCCATTCGCCGAACATCCCCCTTCGAGAGACCGCTGCCTAGCGCCGCATTTCGGATTGCGATAAAAACGGTCGCCCCCACCACGACGCAAAACGCCAAGAGGGCAATAACACCCGTCACGTTGGCGAAAAGTTCCGGCGCGACCATCTTCATGACGCCAACCATCCCACCCGCAAAGCCTATCGCTACAGCGATCGCTCCTCCCGCTCCTCCCGACGGGTTCCCCGTCTCATCGCTTGATATCGTGCTCATCTCCCATGCTTCCCCAATACGCAGGCCCTTCCTGCAAAACTGGAATAATAACAAACTTCCCCTTTCAGTTTCAATCGAGTGTTGGACCTAGCCCGCCCCGCTTCCAGACAACCAAATCAGCCCTAACACGCTCAAAAGCAGCTTAAGGCCAAAGGGGGCGTGGATGGCCAACTGGGGTGAATCAACCAAGACCCGCTCAATGCATTCCCGCGAATACGCTCAGAGCGCCCGAGAAAAGAGGGCCTCCAAGCTCGGAAGGGCAAAAGGATAGCCCGACGCCTCCAAAGCGTTCGGCTTCGCCCGGATACTCGCAAGCAATGCTTCCTCCGCCATCTCGCCCAGCGCAGCCTTCAGGGCGAACTCCGGGGCCGGCAAAATGGCAGGTCGCCCCAAGGCCTTGCCCAGGGCTCGGGCAAAATCTTTCTGCCGGACCATCTGGGGAGAAACCAGGTTCACCGCTCCCTTTGCCCGCTTCGAAAAAAGGAGCCAATTCACCGCCCCGATCCAATCCTCCAACGAGATCCAAGGAAACCACTGCTTCCCGCTTCCCAAGGGACCGCCTAAGCCCAGCTTGAACGCAGGCAACATCTTTTCGAGGGCGCCGCCGCGTGGATCGATCACCACTCCCGTGCGCAGCAGGCACACCCGCGTATCCAAAGATTCAGCGCGCATCGCTTCCGCTTCCCACGCCTCGCAGAGTTCCGCCAAGAATCCTGAGCCCCGCGGCGCGTTCTCCGAAAATTCCGCATCCGCGTCGCTCCCATAAATTCCAATTCCGGATCCGCTTAGCAAAACCTTCGGGGGCGAGTCCAAGCGCTCGAGCGCCTCTACTAAAAATCGCGTCGTATCCACGCGGCTCGACCAGAGACGCTTCTTCCGAGCCTCGTTCCAGCGGCCGGACGTAAGGTTCTCCCCTGCCAGATGAACAACTGCATCCAAGCCTTCCAACCGTTCCAACTCGACCTCGCCCTTTGCAGGATTCCAGCGGATGTCGCCCTGCGAGCGCTTACTTCGCGTGACCACGAAAACCTCGTGCCCCTGGGCTCCCAGCAGATACTTCAATTGCGTACCCAAAAAACCACTACCTCCCGTGATCGCGACTTTCAACTTACGAAAATCCGGCAAGGCATTGCGCAAGTCCAAGTCTCGCCGCGTCACCCAATGCCGATAGGCAAACGACTTCTCCAGCTGCCGTCGCACGAAGGACTCCCCCAAGCCTCCCCACGGCAATTCATACTCGATCGCATCCACCAGGTCGCAGCTCGCATCTCCTGTGACCTCAAACGCATGCCGATGCGTCCAGACCTTGAAGGGCCCCTTCTCCTGCACGTCCGTGAAGCTCCGCCCCTCTTCGCACTGCGAATGCCGCGCCTTCCACAAGCGCTTGCCGATCGGGGTGCCCAACTTCAACTCGACCCGCTTGCCTACGCCCAAGCCCGGATCCTCCCGCAAAACCTCCAGCGTTTGCCAAGGCGGGGCCAACCGTCCAAAGGCGCCCGGATGCCCATGCCACTCGAAGAGTTCCCCAGCTGACACCGGCATCGGACTGCGTTTTTCGAACTTCATGGGTCTCAAGCTTTCATCGCTGCGTATGCATCCAAGGCCGCCTGCCTTGCCCTCGGGTGGTCAACGATCGGCTTGGGGTAGGTATTGCCCAAATCGATACCGGCCTTCTCCAAAACATTCGCAGGAGCTTCCCACGGCTTGAACAAATACTTGTCCGGCAAGCCCGCGATCTCAGGCACCCACTTCCGCGTATAGTCCCCGCCTCCATCGAAGCGCTCTCCCTGCGTGATCGGATTAAAGATCCTAAAGTACGGAGCCGCATCCGCCCCGCAGCCAGCCACCCACTGCCAGCCCATGGTGTTGTTCGCGAGATCCGCGTCCACCAAGGTATCCCAAAACCACTGCGCTCCTGCCTGCCAGGGCTGCAGCAAGTGCTTCACCAGAAACGAGGACGCGATCATTCGCACCCGATTATGCATCCAGCCCGTTTTCCACAGCTCCCGCATCCCCGCGTCCACGATCGGGTAGCCAGTCTGCCCCTTTTGCCAAGCTTCCAGCAAACGGCTGTCGGGCTTCCAGGGAAACGCCTCGAATTCAGGGCGAAGCGGCTTAGCAGGCGTATCCGTAAAATGGAACAAAAGATGATGGGCAAACTCTCGCCACGCGATCTGCCGCAAGTACGGTTCATGCTCCTGGCGATCCATGGCGTACCAACCCTGATTGGGCGATAGCTCACCAAAATGCAGATGCGGCGAAAGCCGCGAAACGCCCCGCACGGCTGGCGTATCCCGCTGCTGCGAATACTTCCCGACGTACCGTTCCCTGAAAACCGCAAGCGCCACTTGCCCGCCTCGCTCGCCCGGCGTCCACTCCTCGCCAAACGCATCCGCCCAATCGAGCTGCGGCAAAAGACCAAACGACTCCAAGGCCTCGCCTTTCGGCCACGACGCCGGAGCAGCCAAGGCCTGCGGCTTGCCCAGCGGTTCCCGCGTACCGAGATTTTGGATATGCTTCCAGAAAGGAGTAAAAACCTTGAACGGGGTTCCTGACTTGTTGGTCACGCTCAAAGGCGACTGCAGCAGCGATCCGTTGAAACTGCGAACCTGCACGCCCTGCTCCGCCAAGCGCTTCTTGAGCGCCGTATCCCGAGCCACGATCGACGGCTCGTAGCGCCGATTCCAAAACACGCCACTTGCGCCCGTCTCGCCGCAGAGCTTCGCGAGCGCCTCGTCCGCCGCCCCTTTCAGCAAGAGCAAGCGCGACCCCAGCTCCCGCAAGTCCTTGTCCAAAGCTGACAAGGAATGGTGCAGCCACCACTTGCTGGCAGCGCCCTCCGGCCAATCGCCTTCCCCCTCCTCGTCCAGCACGAAAACCGGAAGCACCGCCTGTCCGCCCTCGCAGGCTTGCTGGAGAGCTGGATTATCGGCGAGCCGTAAGTCACGGCGAAACCAAAGGATTACCGGCGGATGCTCAGACATGAAACCATCATGCGACCGAGCAGGGGTGGAAAACAAGGCTTATCCGAATCGAAGGCCTTGTTTTTCAATAGCTTACGAATTAGTTCAAATACTGTCGAGGTAGAGCGACTCGTATTCCGTGGTCACCCGCTTCCAAGAGAAGTCGCGCTTCATGGCCCGCTTGATGGCGTGCACGAAGTCCTTCTCGTTTCCGTAAAGCTCGAGCGAGGCATTCAAACCTTCCGCAAAACCTTCGCTGTTCGGCTCGAAAACGATGCCGGTACCATTCTCCGGATCGCTGACCAGGTCGATCACCGTATCCTTGAGGCCGCCCACGCCGGAAACGAGAGGCAAAGTCCCGTAGCGCTGGCTGTACATCTGGTTGAGGCCGCAGGGCTCGAAGATCGACGGCATGATGAAAAAGTCGGATCCCGCCTCCACGAAGTGCGACATCTCCTCGTCGAGCACGATGCAGATGGCTACGTGCTCCGGATTGCTCTTCGCGAAACGCTTGAGGGCCTTCTCGTACTCCGGATCGCCCTTGCCCAAAACCACTAGGCGGCAATCGTTCTTCACGAAGAACTTCAGCTGCTCGAGCAGCAGATCCAAGCCCTTCTGCTGGGTCAAGCGAGCGACCATGCCATAAACTGGCCCCGCCCCCTTCTTTAACCCCACCTTTTGCAGCAAGGTTTCCTGGCAGTCCTGCTTCCCGGACAAGTCCGAGGCGCTGTAGTGATTGATCAGATACGGGTCCTTCTGCGGATTCCAAACCTCCGTATCGATGCCGTTGGCGATGCCTACCAAATCCTCCTCGCGGACCTTCAAAGCTCCCTCCAAGCCGCAACCGAACTCCGGAGTCAAAATCTCGCGAGCGTAGTTCGGGCTGACCGTCATGATCTTGTCGGCGAAGAATATGCCGCCCTTGATCATGCTGATCTGCTCGTAGAACTCCAGGCCATCGATGCCGTTGAACTCCTTCGGCAGGTTCGTGAATTTGAAGGACGAACGTGGATACAGCCCTTGGAACGCAAGGTTATGGATCGAAAAAAACGTCTTCAGCGCCAGCGACTTGCCCGTTTCCTGCTCCGTCATGCGCAGAAACAGCGGCAGCAAGCCAGTCTGCCAGTCATGGCAATGCAAGATATCGGCCTTTATCTCCAGCAAGCGCATCGCCTGCACCACCGCCTTGCTGAAGTAGATGAAGCGGCGATCGTTGTCGTCGTAGTCGCGCTCGCGAGTGCCGTACAGGTTCGAACGGTCGAAAAACTCGTCCCGGCGGACTATGTAAAGCGTCTGGCGACGGCCTAAACTCAAGGCCCACACCTCTCCCCTAAGAAATTGCTCGCCTAACTCGACTTGCAGCACCACTTTCAACTTAGCGCTCTCGAACTCCTTCGACTCGATGATCTTTCGATACCCTGGAAGGAAAAACGAAACTTCGTGCCCTACACCGGCCAGCGACTTAAAGAGGGAACCGCAGACATCTGCCAAGCCCCCCGTTTTCACATAAGGGAACATCTCGCTTGCTGCATGAACGATTTTCATAGATTCCTCTGTCCTAGGGATTAGGGGCGCAAATCCAACAACAATCTGACCGCCCAAGGGCCAATATCGGCCAATTATACAATAAATGAAACTAAGGGAACGAATCATCGCCCTCCTCCAACAAGCGGACTACGCTCCGCTCGACAAGTCTGGCATCGCCGCAGAACTTGGACTCGGCAAAAAGGAACGCCGCAATCTGGACTACGAAGTCCGCCTCCTCCTGGCTACAGGAGACATCATTCGCATCAAAGGGGACCGCTTCGCCATCCCCAAGGACGTCGACCTCGTTACCGGAACCATCAAGTTCCGCCAGAAAGGCTCCGCCATCCTCATCCCGGACGCAAAGAAGTCCGACCCCAACCCCAAGGCCATCCAAATCAACGCCGAGGACACCAGCGTCGCCATGCACGACGACAAAGTCGTGGTCCGCATCGCCGACGCCCCGCCCAACCAACCCATCTGGAAAAACCGCAACAAGAAGCCCGGTCCGCAAAACGAAGGCCCCTTCGGTCGCGTCATCCGTATCCAGAAACGCGCCCGCGAAACCGTAGTCGGCACCCTCTGCAAAACCCGCTTCTTCCACTACGTCGCCCCGGACGATCCCCGCATCATCCACGACATCTACGTACCGCCCCCCGAAGAGTCCGGCCTCAAGCCCGTGCCCGTCGTCGGCGATAAGGTCGTCGCCAAGCTGCACGAATGGGAGCAACGCCACGTCAACCCCGAGGGCGAGCTCATCGCAAACCTCGGCAAGACCCACGAGCCGCAAGCCGAGCTCATGGCCGTGCTGCACAAGTACAACCTCAATACCGAGTTTCCGCCGGAGGTTATGAAGGAAGCGGAAGCGGTACCGGACAAGGTCTCCAAAAACCAGCTCAAAGGACGCCGCGACCTGCGCAAGGCCTTCACCTTCACCATCGACCCGGACGACGCCAAGGACTTCGACGACGCCATCTCCCTCGAGTATCCAGACAACAAGCACACCCGCGTCGGCATCCATATCGCCGACGTAGCCGCCTACGTTCGCGGCGGCACCCAGCTCGACAAAGAAGCCTTCGAACGCGGCAACTCGACCTACCTCGTCGGCATCGTCATCCCCATGCTGCCTCGCTCCCTCTCCAACGGGATCTGCAGCCTCGTGGAAGACGAAGACCGCCTCACCAAGTCCGTCTTCGTGACCTTCGACAAGAAGGGCGAGATCGTCGACGTGGACTACGCCAACACCGTCATCCGCAGCAACAAGCGCCTCACCTACAAGCAGGCCTACGCCTTGCTCAAGAACGACGACCTGCAAGTCGCCCGAGACCTAAAGCTCCCGCCATCCCACCAAACCGGATCCACCGGACGGGCTCTCAACACCCTCAGCGACGAGGAACTGGGCAAGCTGCAAAAGTCGATCCGCGAGCTCTGGCACTTCGCCTCCAAGCTCCGCGCCGCTCGCTTCAAGAAAGGCAGCCTCAACCTCGACATGGAAGAAACCAAGATCTTCGTCGACGAAAAGGGCTACGCCGACCGCCTCGAAAAGATCCACAACGACGAGAGCCACCAGCTCATCGAGGAATACATGCTGCTGGCCAACGAATGCGTCGCCCGGGAGATGAAGCGAAACCGCCTCCCCTGCATCTACCGCGTCCACGACGATCCAGATGAAGAGCGACTCAACGACCTGCGCGAATACATGGCCACCTGGGGTATCGAAACCAGCGACCTCAACAACCGCGCCGAGCTCGTCAAGCTGCTGGAAACGCTATCCGCCCACCCGCAAAGCCGTCTGCTCAGAACCCAAGTCCTGCGCTCCCTCAAGAAGGCCTGCTACAAGTCCACCCCGGACGGACACTACGGACTCTGCAAGAACGACTACCTGCACTTCACGTCTCCAATCCGTCGATACAGCGACTTGGTCACTCACCGCGTTTTCAACCACTTCCTCGACAAGGTCCGCGGCGAACCCGCCCTCGCCGAACCCGGCCCCCGCTACAACGCCTCCAAGGCCGCCAGCATCGCCGAGCACCTGAGCCATACCGAGGTCAATTCCGTGGAAGCGGAACGCGAGTCGGTCAAGGTCAAGCTGCTCGAGTTCTTCGAACGCGAGCTGGACAAGAAACCGCAGACCGCCTTCGACGCCATCATCACCGAAGTGCGCAATCACGGCATGTTCATCGAGCTCAAGGAGTCCAGCGCCTTCGGCATGGTACACATCTCCGCCCTGCGCGACGACCTCTACCGCCTCAACGCCAGCGGCACCGCCCTCATCGGCCGCAAAAAGAAGAACGCCTACTCGCTCGGACAAACCATCCAAGTCGAAGTCCACAAAGTCGATCGCTTCAAGCGCCAGGTCGACTTCCGTCTCTGCGCCAAGCAACGGGCCGACAACCCGAAGCCCAAGATCATGCCGATGGACACCTCCGCTCCAGCCGGCAAGCCCAAGCCGCCAGAAACCAGAGGGAAACCTTCGAGACGGAAAGGCAACGATTCCGACGAAACGACGCAGCCAGGACCGAAGAAGTTCTACCGCAAGCAAAAGAAGTCCAAGAAGCCAAGCCGCTCCGCCTCCAGCGCCCGGCCGAAAAAGGCCGCCGCCAAACCCGCCCAGCCCGCTCCCAAAGCAGCCAAGCCTGCGAAGGCCGCCAAGCCAGCGAGACCAGCGAAAGCGACAAAGACGGCTCCGCCAGCCAAGACTGCAAAACCTGCCAGAAAGCGGAACCGGTAGGCCCCCCGACCGACCTCGCCTGCGATCAGAACGGCTACTCCCTCGTATCTCTAGCCCATGAAGCACTACAACTACCAAGACACCTTCAAGAAACTCTACGACAAGTCAGTCGAGCTCTACCGCTCGGGCAACATCGACAAAAGCACGTGGTTCGACGCCGACGAGCTCGCCTTCATCGCAGCCAACGGCTGGCGCGTACAGGACTTCTTCGACTACGGAGAAGACCAGGTACAAGGAGGCGAGCCTTCCTACGAAATCGCCCAATCGATCGAGCAAGTTCGCCGCGACTACTTCCTGCACATCCAGAAAGGGGTCGCTTCAGATAATATCATCCAGGCCTCCAGCCTCACGCCGAAGCCGGAAGCGCTCGACGGCATTCCTTGGCTCCCCCGCATCATCGAAAAAGCCAAGGGCAAGCTTCAAGGCGAGCTCAGCGACGAGATCATGTATTGCTGCGGTGGAGACAGGAACTTCCTGCAAACCCACGACATCCACCCCGCCGAGTTCCTACGCCTCGTCTGGGCCAACATGGACGACACGCCAGCCATCGTTGAATTCGTAAAGAGCCGCAGCGCTTCATAAGCTACGCTCCCGTAGCCACCCCCCTTAATTAACAAAAAAGACGCAACCCTCACAGGTTGCGTCTTTTCTTTTCAAATACAGTTCCAGCGAACTACTCCACCTCTACGCCTACCCAACGGTTAACGCCTCGGAAAGCGACATGGAACATATTCTTACCCTCTCGCTTCAGCGCCTGAGCCGCTTCGTTCGGATTGCGCACCTCCTTGCCGTTGATGCTCTGGATCACCATCCCCACCGGCAACATACGAGCGTAAGGACTGCCCTCCTCCACCGCGGTGATCACAACTCCCTCCACGGCCTCGTCCACCTGATACGCCTCACGAAGATCCTCGTTCAACGCGGCAATAGAAACGCCTTCCAGAAAGCGGGCACCTGAAAGCGGATTCGTCCCGGCGATCTGCCCGTCGCCTCCACGCTCCGCGAGCGTCACGTCGATCGCTTCGCGGGCCTTATCGCGTATCAAAACCAAGGATACAGTATCTCCAGGCTTTCGAGCTGCGATCCTGATTCTCAAATCGCTCGGAGAATCCACCGGAGCGCCATCCAGCTCCACGATCACATCCCCTGCCTTGATACCTGCCTCCGCCGCCGGCGTGTTCGGATTCACTTGATTCACAAGAGCCCCGTTCAAGCTATCGACACCAAAAAACTCAGCCTTGTCCTCGTCCAGCCCCTCGATTCCCACACCCAGAAATCCGCGGGAAACAGCCCCCGTTTCCACGAGATCGCGCATCACCGAATAAGCTAGGTTAACCGGCACCGCGAATCCGATACCAATGTTCCCCGTCGAAGCTCCATCGGTCTGGATCAAGGTATTAATCCCAATCAAGCGTCCCTTGGCATCGACCAGGGCGCCTCCCGAGTTCCCCGAGTTGATCGGAGCATCGGTTTGGATGAAATTCTCAAAGCCGCCGTCGATCACCCCCATCTCTTGTCGTTTCGTAGCGGATACGATTCCCATCGTCACCGTCTTGCCTACGCCGAGTGGATTACCAATAGCAAAGACCACGTCACCGACCTCGATCTTATCGCTATCCGCCAACTTGATATAAGGCAAATCGATCGCGGTCTCTATCTTCAACACCGCGATATCCGTGCTTGGATCCGTTCCGACCAGAACCGCGTCGTAAATCCGCTGGCTATCGAGCTGCACCTTTATCTCGTCCGCCTTGCTGATCACGTGGTTATTCGTGATTATGTATCCATTTCCGGATACGATTACGCCCGATCCCAACCCAAACTGCGGAGCTTGCGGGCGACGCGGACGCACGCCAAAAAGTTGCTGCATGAGCAGCTCCTCGCGGCTGAGAGAGTTCCCCAACGACTTCGCGTAAACGCTGACCACCGCAGGACGAGCCTCCTTGAGCGATTCCGAGTAGCTAACCACCCGACCGCTCTGCGAGCGATCGAGAGCGGCGCTGTCGATCTCGACAAGCTCCGAAATAACTTCCCTCTCTTGGGCATGCAAGAGCGGCGCGGCCGCTAGCAGGGCGAGACTGATACAGGTGAAAGCGCGTTTAAGTTTGGGCATAGTGATTGGGGACAGAGGTGACCTTGGAAAGTTGCAACTCTGGCACAGGAAAGCCCGCTTTCCAAGCCTACGCTTCAGAAGCCCTTCACCCTGAACAGGCTGGTAACCGACTCGTTATTGTTGATCCGCAAAATCGCCTCGCCCAGCAAAGGAGCCACGCTAAGCACCTTGATCGACAAGTCCTTCGGGTCGACCGGGATGGTATCGGTCACGATCAGCTCGTCGATCGGGCCGTCCTTCAAGCGCTCGTAGGCCATCTCCTGCAAGTTCGCATGGGTCACGGCCGCCAAAATGCGGCGAGCGCCCTGCTTCTTGATCAAGCGAGCCGCCGCGCAAAGCGTTCCCGCCGTCTCCGTCATATCGTCGATCAGGAGAACGTCGCAATCCTTCACGTCGCCCACGATGCTAGTCGCCTCGACTTGCGTGGCGCTGTGCCGCTTCTTGGCGACGAAACCCAATCCGCACTTCAACATGCGAGCATAAGCGTCGGCCATCTTCACGCCGCCGACGTCCGGAGACATAACCATCAAATTCCTCAGGTCCTTCTTGACGATGTATTCGTAGAGCACCGGAAAAGCGAGCAAGTGGTCCACTGGAATATCGAAAAAACCTTGGATCTGCCCCGCGTGCAAATCCACCGCCAGGACCCGATCCGCGCCGGCCGAGGTCAATAGGTTCGCCACCAGCTTGGCCGTAATCGGTACCCGTGGCTGGTCCTTTCGATCCTGCCGGGCGTATCCATAAAACGGGATCACCGCCGTTATTCGCGCCGCGGACGCCCGCCGTGCGGCATCGATCATGATCAGCAGCTCGATCAAGTTGTTGTTGACCGGCGGACAGCTTGACTGGACCAGAAACACGTCCTGTCCCCGCACGTTTTCGTTGATCTTAACGAAAGACTCCCCATCCGGAAAGCTCGTAACCGTGGTGTCCGTAAGCGGAACGCCAATGAAGTCGCAGATATCCTCAGCCAGTTGGCGGTTCGAGTTACCGGAAATGATCTTGAGGTTTCTGTCTCGCATCAGAAACAGCTATCAAACCCCTCCAGATTGCACAGGCCTAAAATCCGCTAATCGCGCAGCAACTGCTTCTCTAGCTGCGTCAGGCGCTTGAAAAGCTCCGGCAACCGACGCGTGATCACCGTTATGCGCTGGTAGGCCACCAGCGGGATCGCCGGGGCGCCGCCGTACTTGGCTCCGCCTTCCAGATCCGAATAGGCAACGCACTGCCCCGCCAACTGGGCGCCTGGGCCGATCTCGATGTGGCCCGAGGCGCCGGCGCGACCTCCCATCACCACGTAATCGCCCAGCTTGGTGCTTCCGGCGATTCCGACCTGGGCGCAAAGTATGTTGTGCTTCCCTACCACCACATTGTGGCCGATCTGCACCAAGTTATCGATCTTGCTGCCTTCGCCGATACGCGTCGGCCCGAAACGGCCGCGATCGACCGTCGTGTTGGCGCCGATTTCCACGTCGTCTCCCACCAACACCGAGCCCACCTGCGGCACCTTGCGGTGACGGCCGTCCTGAAACTCGTATCCAAATCCATCCGACCCAAGGACCGTTCCGGCGTGAATGCGTACTCGCTTTCCCACTACCGTATCGCGCTCGAGCGTCACGTTGGCCGAGAGCTGGCAATCCGCCCCTAGCTCGCATGCAGGACCGATAAAGCAACCCGATGCGATCACGCAGCCCGGACCGATGCGAGCGCCCGCCGCGACTGTAACGAAAGCGTCGATACAAGCGCTCGCATCGATCTCCGCCGAAGGATCGATATTCGCCAACCGATGAATCCCGGGTTGAGGCTTCTCCCACATCTTCTGCGATATGAGCTCGCAAAGCTTGGCGATCTCGATGGATGGGTTCTCGACCCGCAGGAACAACTGCCCCGACTTGGGCGTCGCCTCCAAATCCTTGCTGAGCACCACCAGCGAGGCTTCCGTCTTCGCAAGCTCCTCGAGGTACTTGGCCGAAGCCACAAAGGTCGCGTCGCCCCGCTGAGCGTCGCCGAGCGAAGCCACTCCCGTTATGCTACGAACTCCCAACTCTCCTTCGAAAGTGGAATAGTCGATGCGATCTAGCACTGCATTGAGGGAGAGGGTGATATCCATGGTCTGAAAGTTAATTACAAGAGGATGGCAAAATGGAAGCGAACGTTCGGGAAATCAACCCACGAGAACCCCGCGATGCCCAAAACAGAAAAAAGCCCTGCCGCAATCGCGACAGGGCTCTAAAAGATCGGTTTTGGCGACTCGCGAAAACTACTCGGCAGCTGGCTCCTGGCCTTGGGTGGCGTTGATACGCTCGATGACCAAAGGAGTGATGTCGTAGGAACCGTCCGTGTAGAGAACCGGAGCGCGGCCGTCGCCGGCGCGGGCAGTGATGTCGATTACGAGGGTAGCGTTGCGCTCCTTAGCGATCTCGGTAACGACTTCAGCGATCTCCTGGTAGTAGGCGTTGAGCTGCTGCTGGCGGATGGCCGCGAACTGCTGGCGCGTGTTGCCAACGAACTGACGCAGCTCCTGCTCCTTCTGCTGGATTTCCTGCATCTTCTTCTGTGCATCCTGAGTCGCTTCGAGCTTAGCCTCCTCCATGAGGATGTCGCTGTTCGCCTGTTCGCGCAGCTCTTGGAACTCTTCGACGAGCGCAGTGCCCTGAGCTTCGATTTCCGCAGCCTTGGCGCGAGCTTCCTCCTCGCTCTTTTCCATTTCGGCCATGAATTCCTGGACCTTGTAATAGCTGCCGAGAGCGTCGTCTACCATCACGGTGATGATGACGTCTTCGTTCGCGCGAAGGCTAGTTGCTGCCATGGCGATGGCGCTGAGGACTACGAGAAGGGATTTAAAACGTTTCATTGAGAATAGGAGTTAGTGTTGTGGGGGCAGAGAGAGATTAGAATCTACCGCCAAAAGTAAAGTTGAATTGTCCGCCATTGTCATTACCGCCCAATTCATCGGAGGTGCCGTTGGTGGACATAGGAATGGCGTAATCGAGACGCAGCGGCGTACCCATCATAGACATACGAATACCAAATCCATAGTTGTCGTTCCATCCGGAACGACGCTGGCCGGCGAAATACTCGCCGCCGCCGTATTCGTAGAAAATCTTTTCCACATCCATGCCGAAATCCCCGGCTTCCTTGTTGACGAAACCGCCATCGTAGAAAGCGGCGACACGGAAGTCTTCCGTTATGCCGAAGGAATACTCCAAGCCGAACATGCCGTAAGTCTTACCGCCGGCTTGGTAAGGCCGGCCCAAGTTGCTGAAGCCTCCTTCCAAAGGACTGACGTCGCGGAACTCGAAGCCGCGCAAGGTATTGGGACCACCGAGGAAGAAGCGCTCCTCCCAAGGCACCACCGGGCTGTCGCCCGTTTCCTGCACCACACCGGCGCGAGCGAGCACCTCGACCGTCTGGCTCAAGCGCTCGGAAAGCGGAATATAGAAAGCATTGCGAGATTCGACCTTGTAGAAGTCGAAGTCGCCGCCGAGGAAGTCGCCCGCGTAGTTCAGGTCGAGCTCCAGGCGCATTCCGCGCAGGGAGTTGATCAGGCGGTCACGCGAATCGCGCAGCAAGAGCAGGTTCAGCTTGGACGCCGTACCGATACTGCTGGCGAGGCGCTGCTCTACCCCAGCGTCCTGGAACTGGTTGAAGTCCTGGTTAACCAAGGAATAGGAGATGCGGCCTTCGATGATTTCGATCAGGCGCTTTCTCAGCGAGATATCGAAGCCTTCCTGGATGGAATTGTAGAACTGGTTGTCGTAGTTGGTCTCCTGCTTGAAGATCTGCAGGCCGAATGCCAAGCGACGCTCGAACAGCCAAGGCTCCTCGAAGGCCAGAACGATGGACGAGGAATAACCGCCAAGCTGCGCCTTGAGGCGGAACTTTTGACCGTCGCCCTGGAAGGCTCCGCGCCAGTTGAAGATGTCGAAGTTGGACTGGGTGAGCTCGATGAAGAACACGCCCTTTTCGAGCGAACTGAATCCGGCGCCGAAAGAGAAGTTGCCGGTACGACCTTCGCGGAAAGTGACGCGCAGGTCCTTGCGCCCGGGGACGTTGGTCGACTGCGGCGTGACGTTAGTATCCTCGAAGTAACGCGTATTGTCCAAGCGCATACGGCTGGCTTCCATGCGCACGCTGTCGAAGGTGCTGCCCGGCGTGAGGGCCAGCTCGCGAAGCACCACTACGCTCTTGGTCTTGGTGTTGCCCTCGATGTCGATGGACTCCACCTGGAATTTCTCGCTCTCGTAAACGACGTACTGGATATCGATGTCGCCCGTCTGCACGTTCGGCACGCGCTGCATGCGGATACGGGTCTCCATGTATCCGAACTGCCCATAGAAATCTTCCAGGCGCTCGACGTCTTCGTCGATCTTCTCCGGACGGTAGACCGAGCCCGGAAGCACGCGCAGCATGAGGCGCAGGACGGAATCTTCGTAGGTCTCGTTTCCGACGAACTCGATCTTGCCCACGCGGTACTGCTTGCCCTCGCCTACGTTGATGTCGATACGCATGCGGGATTCGGAGGGATAGGAGAACTGGACCTTGGCGGGATCGATATCGATATCGAGATAACCTTCCTGACGGTAAACGTCCTTCAAGGTTTCCAAATCGTCGTCGAACTTGTCCCTGTCGAAGCGGCCGCTGCCGGTGAGGATCGAGAGGAAGCCCCACTTCTTGGTCTCCATCTTCTTCTTCAGCTTACGCTTCTTGATGTTCTCGTTGCCCGTAAAGTTGATGGAGCCGATCTTGAACTTGCGCCCTTCGCGGATCTGGAAGGTCACGGTCGCGAAACCGGTCACCGGACTGCGGTCGATCTGGTAGTCGACGCGAGCCTGGGAGAAGCCTTTCTTGAGGTAGAGCTCCTGCAGGTCCTCCGCCGCGCCCTTCACGCGAGGCTCGTTGAGCACCTGATTCACCACGATCGACGTCTCCCGCTTCAGCTTGTTGTTGCTGAGCTTGTCGTTGC
Source organism: Pelagicoccus sp. SDUM812005 (assembly GCF_031127875.1). Lineage (GTDB taxonomy): Bacteria > Verrucomicrobiota > Verrucomicrobiia > Opitutales > Opitutaceae > Pelagicoccus. The sequence goes on from NZ_JARXIA010000002.1 coordinate 161,488, forward strand.
CCTCGAAAATGATCGCGGAGATGCGGAACTTCGGACGGATGTCGAAGATCACGTCGATGGAATTTTCGCCGGCGGGAGCGATGCGAGCCTCGATGTACTCGAACAGGTTCGAGCGGTAGAGCGAACGGATGTCGCGATCGACGGCGACAGGGTCGTACTTCTCCCCTTCCCGAATCGACATGTTCGCTCGAGCGACCTCCTCGTTTACGTTCGAGAGGCCGGTAAAGTTGATGATGAGCTTATTGATCGTGGGCGGCTCCTGGTCCTTCGTTCCCTGGGCGGAAGCGGAGGCGAAACTAAGAGCTACAAGAACAAAGGCGAGGGATATACGGGCCAGAAGGGACTGGCTATTCTGTGTAATCTTCAAAACGGGTTATTTCTCTGATGAAGTTGAGCTTAATTTCGCCGACGGCGCCAGCACGTTGCTTGGCAACAATTAGATCAGCCTTGTCGGCTGCAACGGAAAAATCGTCACCTGCGTCTTTCGGTCGAGCCAAAAGCAAAACAACGTCCGCGTCCTGCTCGATCGAGCCTGATTCACGCAGGTCAGAAAGCTTGGGCTGACGTTTTTCCTTTTCCGAGTCACGATTAAGCTGACTGAGAACAATTACCGGAACCTTAAGTTCCTTGGCGAGGCCTTTAATTCCACGGGAAATTTCCGAGATCTGCTGCTCTCGAGGGGTGCGCGGATCCGAGCCGTTGATGAGCTGAAGGTAGTCGATCACGATCAAGCCCATGTTCTTGTTGCGGGCGAAAACGCGTCGCGACTTGGCTCGCAACTGGTTGATGGTCACCTGGGCGCCGTCGTCGATCCAGATGGGAGCGTCCTTGAGCTCGATAGCTGCAGCGGCGATCTTCTCCTGCTCCTCCTGGTTCACAATTCCGTCGCGCAAGCGAGACACGCTGATTTGGGCGCGACCGGTCAGCAGTCGCATGGCGAGCTGCTCAGCTCCCATTTCCAAACTGAAAACCAAAGTGCCGGCCTGAGCTGGCTTGCCGTTGTACGACATGGATACGCGCTCGGCGATATTGAGGGCCAAACTGGTCTTACCCATGGAAGGACGAGCCGCCAAGACAATCATTTCCGTCGGCTTCAAGCCGGCCAGCATGTTGTCGATGCCGCGGAATCCGCTGGAGAGACCGACCAGCTCCCCCTTGTTCTCGATCATGCGCTTGACCAGGCTGACCGCCTCCACCACCGCTTCCTTGACCGGGAGGGTGGTATCCGCGACCTGGGCGTCCGAGATGGAGTAGATCTCCTTTTCGATCTCGTCGACCAGCATCTCGATGTCGTTGTTCTCTGCCGAAAAGCAGCGCTCGATGCTGGAGGTCGCCGTCTTGATCAAGCGGCGGCGAGTATAGTGCTCGCGAACCTTGTCCAGGAAGTAGTTCGCATGGGCCGTGGTCTCGATGTGCGAGGTCAGGTCGGCGACGTACATGAGGCCGCCCACTTCTTCCAGCTTGCCGCGACTGCGCAGCTCCTCCGCGAGGACCTGGGCGTCGAGCATCGACTTGTTTTCGAACAGGTCGACGCAGGTCTCGAAAACGATCTGGTGAGCCGGATGGTAGAAAGCCTCCGCGGGCAGCTTCTGGGCCAAGCAGCGAGAGATGATCTCGGCTGGGTCCAGCAAGCATGCGGCGAGGAGGCCCTTCTCCGCCTCCAAACTGTGGGGCGGAGTGAGTCCGGCCAGCGAAAACGCGGTCGGACTCTTCTTTTTGTCGGGGAACTTATTCCCCGAGAACGGCTTGTTCGACATGTGGGATCGTCAAGCCGTGGCTAATTATTCCTTGTCAGAAGCCGCTTCCGCTTCGCCTTCCGCCTCTTCAGCTTCTGGCTCTACGATCGGGTTCTCAGAAACGACGTCGATCTTCATCTCGACTTCGACTTCTGGGTGCACCTTTACGATGAAGGTGTGCTGGCCGAGCTCCTTGATAGGCTGCTCGAGGTGGATCTTCTTGCGGTCGATCTCGTAGCCAGCTTCCACGAGCTTTTCGTGGATGTGGATGGAAGTGACGGCGCCGAACATGCGACCTGCTTCGCCAGTCTTGACCGCGATACCGATCTGAGTCTCGCCTAGCTTAGCAGCCTGTGCTTGTGCGTCTTCGATCTCCTTGGCCTCGCGCTTGGCGCGGCGGTCCTTGAGAGCTTCGATCTGCTTGCGGTTGGAACGGTTTACCGGGATCGCCTTCTTAGTAGGAAGGAGGAAGTTGCGAGCGAAGCCCGCTTTAACTGTTACTTGATCGCCTTCGCCGCCGAGACCTTCAACAGCCTCGATGAGTAGTACTTCGCTAGTTGCCATGATATGCGAGTGGTTAAGTGTATTTTAAAATTCGGATGTGTGTGATGACGGAACCGCTAATCAAAAGGGAACGTCTTCTTCGATGTCGCCGCTGGAGGCGGGAGCTTGAGAGGAGGGAGCCGATGAGCCGCTTTCGCGCTGGGCCGGAGCGTAACCGCCGGAGCCTTGGCCGCCGCCGTTGTTGTCGCCGCGGCTGCCCATGAGCTGCATGTTTTCAACGATGACCTTCAGCTTGCTTCGCTTTTCGCCTTCCTTCGACTCCCAGGAGTCGAACTTCAGGCGGCCTTCGATGAAGAGCGGGTTACCCTTGCTAACGTACTTGGAGATGATCTCCGCCTGCTTGCCCCATGCCTCAAGGTCAACGAAAGTCGTCTCCTCCTGCGTCTCGTCGCCGGAGCGATAGACCCGGTTGACCGCCATGCCGAACTGACACACGGAAGTGCCCTTCGGCGTTGTGCGAAGTTCCGGGTCACGGGTAAGGTTACCGAGGAGAATTACTTTGTTGAAGTTGGCCATAGACGAAGCGGGCTGGGTGTTTCAAAAAGGCGAAACTTACGCCTTCTGGATCATCTTGTGAGAAACGAGCTTGTTCAAGCGGAGCTTCTCGAGGATCGCAGCAGGCACTTCAGCGGTACCAGCGAAATCGTAGCGGACGTAAACGCCTGCGGTGTACTTGATGTCTGGAGTACGAACGAAGTCCTGGCGGCCGAGATTCTCGACTTCGGATACTTCGGCGCCGACGGATGCGAGATCCGCCTTGAGGCCTTCGATGAGGTCATCGATAGACTCTTCGCGACCACGAGTGTCGAGAATGAAGGTTGCTTTGTAGTTAGATGCTGTTGCTGTCATCGTTTTTTCGTTTTCGATTGATTTGGTTCATCGCCAAGTCCGGACCGAGAGCCACCAAGAGCTCGATGCTCTCGACGTAGCGATCCATACTAGCGGAGACGACGGATTCGTCGTCGCTGGAAAATTTGCCTAGAACGTAGTCTGCCAAGGGCATCTCCTTGTCCGGCTTGCCCCCGATCCCCACTCGAATGCGAGCGAAGCGAGGAGGCATGCGACTGAGGATGTCGGCCAAGCCATTGTGACCGCCCGCGCTGCCCGACATGCTGAGCTTCACCTCGCCGACATCCAAGTTGATCTCGTCGTACACCACTACCACCTCTTCCGGAGGTATCTTGTAGTAGCTGCAAAGCTTCTGCACGCACACGCCACTCTCGTTCATGAAGGTCGTCGGCTTCACGAGGATCAGCTTCCCGAACTTCGAACCGCTCAGGAGAGCGACCTCGCCCTTTTGCTTGCGCTCCTTCTTCCAAGGCTCCGCCCCATGCTTCGCAGCAAAGGCGTCGACCACGCGGAATCCGATATTGTGGCGGGTATCGGCGTATTCGCTGCCAGGATTGCCGAGGCCGACTATCATCCGGAAGCTCATGAGCCGTTCTAGATTTTTAAAAAGAACAAAAAGGTGAGCCCGCCCAAGGACTGGCCCACCAGGGGAAAGTTAAGTCGCTTACTTGACGACTGCGAAGACCGGCTGATCCGGAGCGTCGAGGTACTGGACGCCTTCGATCTCGGGCAGCTGGCTGACGTGGAGGCTGTCGCCTACCTTCAAAGGACGAACGTCCGCGTCGATCGAAGAAGGGATGTCCTTCGGCAAGCAACGTACGCTGACCGTTTGCGATACGGTTTCAACCGTCGCGTTTTCGTTCTTCACGCCCCATGCCTCGCCCTTGGCGTGAACGGGAATCTCGAGAACGACGAGCTCGCCTTCCGCGATCTCCTGGAAGTCTACGTGAGTGTAGGTGTCCTTGATCGGGTGGCGCTGCACTTCCTTGATAATAGAAGTGACCGCTTCGCCTTCGCCAGCCTTGAGCTGAACGACGGGAGTGTTGTTACCGATCGCGCGGAGAAGCTGGCGAAGCTCGCTAGAGTCGATCGACAGATTTTCAGGCTTCTTGCTCTTGCCGTATACAACAGCTGGCACGCGGCCTTCGGCGCGGAGACGGCCGGATGATGCAGATCCCGCTTGTTCGCGGGCGGAAGCGTTGATTGTGAGCGTATTCATGGTACGAAAATCGTTAGATGCGGAGCGAGACTCCGAGTGAAAGGGAGCGAACCGTAAGTCGCTTCAGGTGGAAATCAATCAAAACTTTCGCCGAAACACAGAAAAAAGCGGCAAAAGGAAAACGAGCCACAGTTGAGCCCCATTTGAAACAAGGGCTGCCTGAGCACAAAAAAACCGCCAATCTGGCGGACGGAAAATAAAATGGCTGCCCCGGTTGGATTCGAACCAACGACCAAGTGATTAACAGTCACCTGCTCTACCACTGAGCTACAGGGCAATGAAGGATTCGGAAAAAGTAGTTTCGGCAGCCCCTTGTCAACTCTTTGATTCAAGAAAATCAAAAAAAGTGAAAACTCCCCTCGGGGCGTTTGACCCGCACCCAATCGACAAGCCATTATAGGCAACGAACTTTTCCAACCTAGACCGATCCAAGCTCACCATGCGCCAAAGACTGCTTAGCATTTTCTGCCTCGTATCCACCTTAGCCCTACTCCTCGGAGGATGCGCCACGGAGCCAAACCTCTACACAGGACAGACCGGCTACTACGCCTACACCTGGGAACAGGAGCTCCAGCTGGGCCGCCAGTCCGACGCCCAGATCGTCCAGCAAATGGGCCTCTACCAGGACGACGAACTGGCCGCCTACATCCGCGACCTCGGCAACGAGCTCCTGCAGCACAGCGCCATCAAGCGTAGCGACGCTCCGGAGATCTACCAGGACACCGAATTCACCTTCCGCTTGCTCGACTCCGATGTGGTCAACGCGTTCGCCCTTCCAGGCGGTTTCGTGTACGTGACGCGCGGCTTGCTTTCCCACTTGCAGAACGAGGCTCAACTCGCGGTGGTGCTCGGCCACGAAATCGTCCACGTGGAAGCCCGCCACGCCTCCAAGCAAGCCCTCAAGCAACAGCTCGGACAAATCGGACTCGTCGCCGGCGCCGTAATCGGCGAGCAAATCGCCGAAAACAAGGACTTCGCTCGCGAGATGGTTAACCTAGGGGGCGAGCTTTTCCAACTCGCTACGCTCAAGTACGGCCGCGACGCGGAACGCGAGTCCGATCTGCACGGCGTCGAGTACGCCGCCAAAGCGGGTTACGCAGCTGGAGAGGGCTCCGCCTTCTTCCGCTCCCTCGACCGCATCTCGGACAAGAGCGGCCAGAGCATTCCCTCCTGGATGTCCTCCCACCCCGACCCGGGCGAACGCGAAAAGACCATCCAGGAGCTCGCCAGCCAATGGAACGCCAAAACCGGCCAGACCCCAATCGTAGGCGAAGAGCGCTTCCTGGCGAAAATCGACGGCCTTGTGGTCGGCCAGAATCCAAGAAACGGATACAGCGACGGCCAACGCTTCTACCATCCCGACCTTCGCTTCCAGTTCGACAAGCCAGCGGGCTGGAGCCTCCAGAACGAAAGCGGCGCCGTCTACCTGAGCGACGCCAACCGCTCCGTCATGCTCGCCTTCACCATCGCCCCGGAAAAGACGCCCCTAGCAGCCGCCCAAGCCCTCGCCTCGAAGCTTTCCTTCGAACCTACCTACGCCCAGGACACCCACGTCAACAGCATGCCCGCCTACGCGCTGGAAGGCAGCGTCACCACCCAGTCCGGCGTCATCATGCTCCACGCCACCTTCGTGCAAAAAGGCGAAAACGTATTCACATTCCTGGGATACGGAACCAGCGCCTCCTTCCCCGCCCAAGCTGGAACGATCCGCTCCATCGCCGGCTCCTTCGAGGAACTGACGAACCCAGACATCCTCAACATCCAACCCTACCGCATCGCGGTGACGCGAGCGGATCGCAACGCCGCCTTCCAAGACCTGCTGCCCGATCGACTCCCGCCCGGGACCGACGCGCACGACTGGGCCATCATGAACCAAGTCGAACTCGACCAGCAAATAGAACGCGGACAGCTTCTGAAGCTGCCCGCGAGCACGCGATAACGAGAGATCGAATAAAAAAGTCTAGATCGCCTTGGAGAACCCTTGGGAGGCATTGCCCAGGTAGGCGTCGAAACGACAGGCCACGTTGCGGATCAACAGTCGCCCTAGCGGCGTAACGCTCAACCCCTTTTCGGTGAAGCAAACTAGCCCATCGCTTTCCATGCCCTTCAGGCCTTCGATTTCCGATTCGAAGTAACTCGAAAAATCGATCCCGTTCACCGCTCCGCGCTCCGCGAAGTCCAGCTCCAGGTCGCACATCAAGCGCATGATCACCTCGCGACGAACTTGGTCGTCCCGCGTCAAAAGGTAGCCCTTCTCCAACGGGATGTTCCCCTCGTCCAGCATCCGGTAATACGTATCCAAATCCTTGTAGTTTTGGCGGAACGCATTCTGCGACTGGCTAATGGCCGACATGCCAAACGCGCAGATGTCGACGTTCGCGTGCAAGCTGTAACCTTGGAAATTCCGCTGCAAGGTCTTGGCCCGCTGCGCCTTCACCAGCGGATCCTCCAGCTTCGCAAAGTGGTCCATGCCCACGTGGGAGTAGCCGCAACCCGTCAGCTTCTCCACGGTTTGGATTAGGATCTCGATCTTCGAATCCGCATCCGGCAAAGGCGAGCGCTCGAGAATCTTCTGAGCTGGCTTGCTCCAAGGCACATGGGCGTAGGAAAAAACCGCGAGCCGATCCGGATCGTAGGAAAGCACTTCCTGCAGGGTCTCCTTGAAGCTCTCCTCAGTCTGATACGGCAAGCCATAGATCAAGTCCACGTTTATGGAATGGATCCCCGCGGCCCGCAGCCAGCTAATAGTCTTGGCGTTCGTCTCCGTAGGCTGGATACGGTGAATTGCCTCCTGGACCTTGCGATTCACGTCCTGCACCCCGATCGAGGCGCGATTGACGCCCAACTCCATAAAGGCCGCCACCTGGGCTTCCGAAAGCGTACGCGGATCCAGCTCCACGCTGATCTCCGCCGCATCGTCGAACTCGAAGGCGCCGCGCAAAATCCCCGAGAGCCTTCTGACCTGCTTCGGGGAAAGAAAGTTCGGCGAACCTCCTCCGAAGTGCAATTGCACCACCTTGCGTCCCTCTCGAATCAGACCCGCATAGCGCCGCACCTCCATGTCCAAGTAGTCGAGGTACTTGTCCGCGAGCGAGGTGTCGGTGGAGATGACCTTCGCGCAGCCGCAAAACCAACACAGACTGCGGCAGTACGGCACGTGGACGTAGAGGGACAAAGGCCCCTCCGCGTCCTCCAAATCGGCCAACAGCGCCGAGCGGCCGCTACGGTCCTCCACCGCCTTGAACTTCAAGGCAGTCGGATAGGAGGTGTAGCGCGGGGCCGGCTGGTTGTACTTCCGGATCAACGCGGGATTGAGCCCGAGCGAATCCCGCGAGAAGCTAAGTGGTGCAGTTGGCATAATCGTCGATTGTTCAGTATTCAAATAGTGGATAAATCCATCCTAGTAGCTTCCCTAGCCTACCTTCGGCAAGGCTGCCTCCAACTCGATCGCCGCCAAATGCCGACGCGCGGTGACCCGGCGACGGCTTCCCTTGCGAATCAGCCGGTCAAGTTTCTCGCCCAACACAGAAATCGCCCTGTAAAGATCGTCCTTCTGAACCGTCACGTCGAAGCGCTTCCTGCGGTCATCGACACGTCCCTTGGCGATAAACTCGCCACGGTGAGTCTTCGAGTGACGCTCAAGCTCCAACTCCACCCGGATACGACTGATATCGGAATCGTGCTCGCAAAGCTTCGCAGCCAATTCGTTCACCTTGCCTTTGATCGACTCCGTCAACTCCAGGCGACGGCCTACTATCTCAACTTCGTTGTTAGGGTTCATGGCAGGACTATCGCAGATTTGCAGGAAGCCCCCTACTCGGATTCGGCCAAATCCTACGCAAATCCGGCTAAAAGCGAATTAATTACATTTGACTCTCTTATTGAAAGAGGGATGAATGGACCCATGCCCAGGAAGAGAGCGAAACAAGCCGCGGCCAGCCTCGAGCTAGCCACGCCCGAAGAGAGCCGGGAGCTGACCAAGAGTATTGGCGCCACCCGCCTTTTCGCCAAATACGAGCGCTCCTTCACGGCCGCCTCCGGCCTGCCCCTGACCCTGCGCCCTATCGGCACTTTTCGCATGCCCGCCACCGGACACCGCAAGGAGAACCCGTTCTGCGCCCTCGTTTCCACCGCGCGCAAGGGCTGCCTAGCCTGCCTCATGGCCCAATCGGAACTCGAGAAAAACGCGTCGCGCAAGGCTTCCACCCTGCACTGCTTCGCAGGGCTGCACGACACCTTGGTCCCCATCCGCATGGGACACCGCATCATCGCCTACCTGCAAACCGGACAAGTCGCCCTCGAAGCGCTCGACAACTCCCACTACGATCGGGCCCATAGCGAAATGATCCTACGCGGCATCGAGCTCGATTCGCAGGCTGCCCGCAAGGCCTACCGCCAAAGCGTCAGCCTCGATCGCGACGCCTACCAAGGCTTCGTCAAGATGCTGGAAATCTTCGCCGAAAGCCTCGGCGCCGCCGCCAACACCCTCCACCTCGCCAAAGCGGAAAAATCCGGCAACCCAGCCGCCCTGAAGGCCGTTCGCCACATTCGCCAACACTCAGACCGGCCCATCTCCCTCAGCGAAATCGCAAGGATCGCCGGAGCAAGCGTTCGCCACTTCAGCAAGGTCTTCAAAGAGGAGACCGGGCTCACCTTCGTCGACTACCTGACCCGCGAGCGCGTCGAACGCGCCAAGGAACGCATCAGCCAGAGCAGCGACCGCATCAGCGATATCGCTTTCGCCAGCGGCTTCGACTCCATCGCCCAATTCAATCGGGCTTTCAAGAAAGTAGCCGGCGAATCCCCCAGCAGCTATCGCCTCAGCGCCAACGGCTGACCCGCCTCCTAGGAGCGGGCCAAGTAAGACCAAGCCTTCTTTTCCGTATCGTACTGCTCGAGCTTCCCCTTCCCGATTTCGTAGTAGAACGAGTGAATGGAAAGGCGACCCTCCGCTACCGCATCCGCGACGCAGGGGTACTCCAGCAAGTGCTCGGTCTGGGACACCACGTTCGCTCGCTCCAGGTCCTCCAGCGAGGATCCGTCGAAATCCTCCAAAGCCGGAATCGCGTACTCCACCCAAGAGGAAAGCATCGGATCGAAGCTCGCCTTGCCAAGCTGCGACAAAGCCTTCACCCCGCCGCAGTTCGAATGCCCGCACACGATGATGTGCTCCACCTTCAAGGCATCCACCGCGAACCAAATAGCGGAACCGACAGAGGCCTCGTCCGCAGCGAGCGGCGGGACGATATTGGCCACGTTGCGGAGCACGAAAAGCTGGCCCAATCCGGCGCCGAGAATACGCTCCGCCGGGACCCGAGAATCCACGCAGCCGATCCACATCACCTTCGGCGACTGGCCGCTCGCCAAATCGGCGAACAGGGCCGGATTCTTGGCGTAATCACTCTCGAGGAACTTCTCATGCCCCTCCACGAAGGAAAGCGGCAGACTTTTCGAACTGTTTTTCTCTGACATCAAGGGCAGTCAGCTAGAACAAGTTCCCCCCATAGAGAAGCAAAATCTTTCACGAAATAAAATACAGGTATCGCTCGCGAGGCGAACCTCGGCGCCACCTAGACCGGCATATCGCCCATCAAACCAAGAGGATTTCCCCAGGGGTCCTCGAAGAAGGCCAACCACGAGGACTTATCCATGAAGTTCTCCACGATGCAGCTCGGGCCGCTCTTGAAACGCACCCCGTTCGCCTTGAGCTGGTCGGCCACTTCGTGCACCCGTCCATCCACCTTGAAATAGATCGGGCAGCCAATCGGACGATTGCTCGACTCCTGCACCATGATCGTAAGTTCCCCGCACTTCAGCATCATGGTCTGACCAAATACGGACTCCACCTCGACCCCAAGGGTATCCCCGTAAAAAGCTCGAGCCTCTTCGATGTTTCCAACTCGAATTTCGAGCTGACCGATCGCTGTTAAAGTGGGTGCAGTGGTTTGAGCCATAAAATCTGTATAGATAGGGGATTCGATCAAGGGGTGGGTACTTCACCCCTTTAACGGCATTAGGTAGCGTTTACTGAATCCCAATTCGGCGAAACGAGCGCAATTGCCCAGCTCCTCACTTCGCACAACCCCAGCGCCGCGCCCCTAGCCGCTCTGCGCCAGCGCCAGCAAGCTCTGCAGCGACTGCACCCCGCTGGCCAACAAGTCCGGCCCCGACTTCGAGCCGCTCACGATCGAATCGAACAAATCGCGCTTCTCCTTCTGCAAGAGCTGAATCTTCTCCTCGATCGTTCCCTGGGCGAACAAGCGGTAGACGAAGACACTCTTGGTTTGCCCGATGCGATGCACCCGGTCGATCGCCTGGCTCTCCACCGCCGGATTCCACCACGGATCGAGCAAAAAGACGTAGTCCGCCGCATGCAGGGTGATCCCCACGCTGGCCGCCTTCAGGCTCACCAGCATCGCCGCCGTCTGATCCGTCCCTTGAAACTCCCTCACCGGCGCTTCGCGATCCGCCGTAGACCCAGTCAGCTCAAAAATGGGCAGTTCCGGAAACGCGTGCTCGATCATCTCGCGAGCCCGCACCAAAAAGCGCACGAACTGGCTGAATATCACCACCTTATGCCCTGTCCCCAAAACCTCGATCAGCTTTTCAAGCAAAACCATCAGCTTCCCGCTGTCCTCGATGCTCGCCTCCATCCAAGGCAGCAACTGCGGGTCGCAGCTCACCTGACGCAAGCGCGTCAACAAGCTCAAGGTCGCGAAGCGATTCGTACGCATCGCGCTGCCCAGGTCGTCGCCGAAGCGAGCCAAGCCCTCCTCGCAAATCCGCTGGTACTCGCGGGCCTGCACCGGCGTGACCGGACACTCCAGGTCCACGATGGTCTTTTCCGGCAGCTCCAAGGCGACCTCGCTCTTGGTGCGCCGCAGCATGAAGGGCTTTATCTGAGCCCTCAGCCGCGCCTTGAACGCCCCCGGATTCTCCGCGTAAAGCCGGTCGAACTGCTCGCGCGACCCCAGCATTCCGGGCATCAGGAACTGGAAGGCGGGCCAAATATCCAAGGGCTTGTTTTCGATCGGCGTGCCGGTGAGGGCGATGCGTCGCTTCGCCCGCAGGCGCCGACAGCTGCGTGAAACCTTGGAGTCCGGGTTCTTGATAAACTGGGCCTCGTCCACCACCGCGTAGTCGAATTCCTCCGCCACCAAACGCTCGATGCGATTGCGCAGCAGGGCAAAACTCACCACCACCACGTCCAGCTTCGAGGCCGCCTTAGCCGTGCGGCCGCCATACTTGCCCACCTTCACGTCGGGAGCGAACTTGGCGAACTCCGAAATCCAAACCGGAACCACGCTGGCCGGACAAACCACGATCACTCGCTCGCCCTCCTGCCGTTGGGCCAGGAGCAAGGCGATCACTTGCACCGTCTTGCCCAAGCCCATCTCGTCCGCAAGCAGGCAATGGCAATCGTGCCGCAGCAGGCGCGACATCCACTCCACCCCCTGACGCTGGTACGGGCGCAAGCAGTCGAGCAGCTCCAGCTCCGCGTCGGGCTTGGGATTGAGCAAGCCCTCCCGCCATTGCGAAAGCTCGTCGGAAAGCTCCACCTCCTCCTCGCCCTCGCCGAAGAGCGAAAACAGCTGATAGAGCTGACCCGCGCCGCTCGCCTCCGCCTCCACTTCCTTCCAAGCGCTCAAGGCCTGCCGCGACTCCTCGGTCAGCTTGATCACGCCTAGCTCGGGCACCAGCATCGGCTCTTCGTTGCGGGCCAGCAGCTCGTCCGCCAAACCGCTGTCCAGCAGCTTGGCGCCCGCGTCGAAAACCCACTGGATATCCAAGCCCCCGGACTTGGCCCGGCTCGCCTGCGGCTTGAGCTTGATCTCGACGATCCCCTGCTGGATGTGCTTCACGTTCTCCCGCTCCTCCGTGGAAAAGCGAGCCTTCCAGCTCGGCCATACCGACTGGATGAAGAAAACGACCTCCCGCAAGTTCTCCAGCAAGTAGCCGCCAAACTCCGGGGAATAAACGAAATGCGACTTGCGGGCCCGCGCCGCCAGCATGATCAGCCGCCCGCGCTCCTCCGAATTGTTCGCCCGCGGCGCCCCGTCTTCCTTGCTCAAGGCCGATACGCGCGTCCCGTCCCCGCCCAGCCAATACGCCTCGCAGATCAAGCCCTTGAAATGCGTATCCAAAACCAGGTGCAGCACGCGGGCCTCGCCCTCCTTGCTCATGGCGTTCTTCGAAAGGTCGATCGGCGCTTCCTCCTCCTTTTCCTCTTCCCTTTCGCCGTCCAAGCCCAAGCCTTCGCTCTCGATCAGCGAAAGCTCCTCGTCCGCCAAAAGCTCCTCGATCTCCAGCAGCCCCGCTACCGCGATCGCACCGCCCAGCACCTCGTCGGAAGTCGACGAACGCACCGAAATCTTGCCGGAGCTCCACTCCACCACCGAATAGCTCTCCGCCACCCCGATCTTGGAGTTCACGATCACATCCGAGTCGTTGAGCGAGATTTCCCGGATCTCCCCACGCTTGTAGATCGAGCGCCCGCGCCGCAATTCCGCTTCGCTGAACGCAGCTTCCCAGTCCCCGCCTAGACGAGAACTCCAAAGCTCCAGCGACTGCCGCGAATAAAGGCGATTAGCTCCTTTCCAACTCATAAACCGACCACCTTGAAAAATGCAGGAAGCCCACTCAATGCTTTTCGAGCAAAGCCGCTAATACGAAACCTTCTCCCTTTTGGCGTGTACCTGTGTAAGCAATTCATCAACACTTCCGTTCGTAGCTCAATCGCCTCCATGTTCACACGACTCCGCAAATCATTCTTCTCGGGACTTATCCTGCTCGCCCCCATCGGCATCACGTTCTTCGTGTTCAACTGGCTGGTCATCAAAGTGGGGGGCAACGTCAAGGAACCGATCCTCAAGCTGCTGCTCATCCCCGAAAACCTCGTTTCCAAGGAAAGCCTCACCCTCGTCTGGGACACCCTCGCCACCGTCATCGTCCTGCTGGCCATCACCCTGCTCGGCTTCCTCTCCCGCTACTTCATCGCCAAGTACCTCTTCTCCATCGGCGAACGCTTCCTCAACAACGTGCCCATCATCAACACCGTCTACACCTCGGTGAAGCAGATCGTCGACACCTTCAGCTCCCAAAACCGGGCCGTCTTCCAGAAGGTCGTCCTCGTGGAGTTTCCCAAGGAAGGCTGCTACGCGCTCGGCTTCCTGACCGGCGACGGAAAAGGCGAGATCCAGCATAAGACCGACGAGTTCCTGCAGAACGTCTTCGTGCCCACCACCCCGAACCCCACCAGCGGCTTCCTCGTCATGATGAAAAAGGAGGATATCCAAGTGCTCGACATGACCGTCGGCCAAGGCATGAAGCTCATCATCTCCGGCGGAGCCGTAGCCCCGCCCTACCCTCCCGTCGAGAAAAGCCTCAACTTCAAGAACGAGCAGCCACGCCCCGCCACTACGCCCCAGGATGCCAGCTGAAAAGCTCATCGTCGCCAACGCGATCGTTCTCAAGCTCAGCCCCAGCGGCGAAAAGTTCACCCAAGTCCGCCTCCTCTCCGCCGAGCGAGGACTGCTGAGCGTGCTGCGCCGCAACCGCAGCAAGTCGAACCCCTTCTCCCTCGACCTCTTCGACGAAGGCGAAGCCCAAGTCGACCTCAAGCCGGGCGAAAGCGCCAACAACGGATTCCTCACCGACTTCACCGTATCCAAGAAACGGATCGGGCTCGGCAAGAGCTACGCCGCCCTGCAAGCCGCTTCCTGGCTCTCGGGGCTCCTCCTCGCCAATCCCATGCACGAGGACGAACTCGGCGAGGAAACCTATCGGCTCGCCCTGCGGGCCCTCGACTCGCTCAGCGACGGAGCCCCGCCCCACTCAGTCCTCCTGAAAACCCTCTACGTTTTCGCCCGCGACGAAGGCTACCCCGTGCTTGCCGACTGGGCCAGCAAGCTCCCTCTCGCCTTGTCGGAAAAGGTTACCCACATCCTCAACACCCCGCTCAAGGAAATCGAGCTGCACAAGGACGAGCAGCAAAACGCGTTCGCCTCCCTCGCTCGCTACGTAGAGCACAACACCCACATACGCCTGCCGCGAACCTAGCCGCTCGGCTACTCGGCTACTCTGCCATCGTCGTATTCATGTAAGCCTCCAGCTGAGTCCGAAACTCGGCATAGGAGCCTTCCACCATATTCTTCCAATGCTCCGCCTTCAGGGGTGAACGCCCGTCGCTCGCGATCAGCTCCAAGCCTTTGGCGAGATCCAAAATGTTTCGGGCTCCCAACAAGGCCAACGCCCCCTTGAGCGAGTGAGCCCGCATGCCAACATCCTTGCGATCTCCCTTGTCGATCGACTCGACCAAGCTCTTCACCTCCGCATCGACGATGGCGATCGCAGTATTCACGATTTCGCTGCGGCTCGTATCCGGAGTTTTCATACGGTCGATATAGGCTTCAAGGGTGCCTGCATCCATGCAGTCGCGACCGTTGGAAGACGGAACCTTTTCGAATCGAAGTTCGCCTTCAAGCTCCGGCGACGGCAACTGCACCTCATCGTCCGCAAAACGAGCCCCCTCCGACACGCCGGAGCCAGCCCCCTTTTCACCGAACAAGCGATTATCCAGCACCGCTCGGAGCTGCTTGAAGTCGACCGGCTTGTGCACCACCTCGACCATGCCCGCTTCGATGCAACGCATCTGGTCGCGACGAAAAACCTTAGCCGTCACTCCCACGATCGGAACCGGAGGCTTCCGCTTGGCCCGAGCGAGAATCTTTTCCGTAGCCTCGTAGCCGTTCATCTCGGGCAGCATCACGTCCATCAAGATCAAATCGTATTTGCCATCCTGATACGCGTCTACCGCGGAACGACCGTTATCCACATGGTCGAAGGCTACGCCGTAGTCCTGCAGAAAATGTCCTAGGATATCCGCGTTTAACTGGTTGTCCTCGACGACGAGCACCCGCTTGTCCCCCCTTCGCGCCGTTTCCTTCGGAGCGAGCGCCTCCCGCTCCTTCCCGGATTCGAGGGCCTCCTCGGCTAGCTCCAAGCTATCGCTCAACGGCAGGCAAAACGCAAAGAGGCTACCCCCGTCTTGCGGATGCTCGAGACGCAAGGTACCACCCATCTTGTCGGCGAGCTCCTTGCTGATCGCTAGCCCCAGCCCCGTCCCCTCTGGAGCGTCCTCCTGATCCTTCAGGCGGAAGAAAGGCTTAAAGATAGCTTCGCCATCCCCAGCATCGACCCCCGGGCCTGTATCCTGGACGCCAATACAAAGTTCCCCTTCCGAACAGGAAACCGAAACGCGCACCCACCCCTGGTCCGTAAACTTGATCGCGTTGGCGATCAGATTGCTCAGGATTTGCGTCACCCGCATGCGCGGCAAAATCGCTTTGATGCGAGCGCTGGAATCGATCTCCACGTTCAGGTCCAAGCCCTTCTTGCGGGCCCGCTCGCGAAAGAGACCCACCACCTCCGTGACGAATACGTCCAATTCGACCGACTCGGTACGCAAATTGATCTTCGAGGTAGCGACCCGCGAGTACTCCAGGATGTCGTTGATCAAGCCCTTTAGCATGTGATTGCAGGACTGCAGCTTGTCCAAGATCGCATGCTGGTTCACGTCGAGAGTGGTTCCGCTCAAAACGTTGGCGAAGCCGATCACGCCATTCAAGGCCACGCGGAGCTCATGGCTGACCGTGGTCAGAAAATCCAAGGAATCCTTGTCAACCGGGTCAGACTCCACTCCTTGGGGCTGCGAGACCGCGATCTCCACGCAAACCAAGTCGGCAGGCCCATCCAGCAACTCGCAAGCGAAGGAAGCCTCCAGGATCTCGCCCGATTCGCATTTGAGGTAGCCCGTCCGCTGCAATTTCCCGTCCGACGCCTGCGGCAGGAAAGTCGCCGCGTCTTCCAGCACGATACGCTGCCAGCCGATGGCCTCCTCGGACTCCGGGTCCAAGCCCAGGAGCATCTTCAACTCCACCGGCAAGCGCAGCACGCGAAACTGCCGGTCGAAAATCACGGTGAATTTCATCTCAGCTCCGCTCGCCATGTCGCCGGTCCCCTAGAGCGTTACCAATCCCGTCCGAACCGCGAAGAGGGTGACTCCCGCAATATCGAAGATCTTCAGCTTCTTGGAAATATTGCTCCGGTGGGATTCCACCGTCTTGATGCTGAGCCCCAGGTTCTGGGCGATTTCCTTGTTGGTCATCCCCGAGGCCACGAACACCACGATCTGCTTCTCGCGATCGCTCAAGGTCTCGAGCAGTTCCTTCTGGTCCAGCACGTCCGGCGAATCAACCTGCGTCTGAGCCGACGCCTTTACGAAGATGTTGCCGTTCGCCACCGCTTCGATCGCCTGCTCGAAAACGGAAAATTCCTCCTTCTTGTTCAGGAATCCCGTCACCCCCATCTGCAGCAGCGAACCAATCCGCTTCGGGTCCTCCACCGAGGAAATGATGAGGATGCGCGCCTCCGGCTGCTCGCTGATCAATCGCTCCGCCAACTCCTGGCCCGTGATGCCGGGCAGGCGCAAGTCCAGGATGACCAAGTCCGGCCGATGCTCCTCGCAAAGCTTGTAGGCCTCTTCCCCCGTCGCGACTTCGCCGATGATCTCGAAACCAAATCGCTGCCGGATGATCCGGCAAAGAAAGTCGCGAAACAGCGTTTCATCTTCGGCAACTACTACTTTCAAAATAGGTTTAGACATGTTTCTGGAACTGGCCGTTCGAGGGGTCGAGATGAGCTCGAACGACGGCTTGGAAGGGCTCTACAACTTGCGGAATGGGGACAATTCGCTGCCCGAACGACCTGATAGGCAGTTCAAAGCAGCATTAGAACTAGGAAGGTCTCACAAGCGGCGCAAGTTAAGTCTTCGACCAATAATCGCGCCCTTCGCTCCACAATTCCACCTACGGCGGTCCCCGCGCTCTGTTCAGGAACCGCGACGGATTTCCGAGCCCTTGAAACGGATCTGGATACGCCAAACCTTCTTCAGGCGACAGCGAATCTGGCCGGTCTGCAGGTCGAACTCCTCCGGAATCTCGATCTTGTGCAAATCTACCGACGCGTGGTAGCCGCGCTCCGAAAAGATGTCGATGAGCATCGCCATGGAATGCGGGTCGTCCAAGGTCGGGTCCTCGGAGTTGATATGCGCCGAGCCCGTGATCGCATGGTGCTTCACGATCGGCATGATCTTCTCCTCGATGAAATCGATCACCCGATGGAACTGGTCCGGGTTCTCCATCTCGTACTGGTCCAGGCGACGCACCAGCTGCTGGCGAGCGTGCTCCACGATCTTCTTCGCGATGGGAAGGCGATGGAGCGAGTCGAAGGTACGCGGGTCCAGCTCCAAGGAGCTCTGGTACTGCAGCTCCTTGATGATGTTTTGCCGCACCTCCGCCAGCGTTCCCTGGGCATTGATGAAGTGGTAGTGGAAGACCTCCCGCAGCGATTGCAGGGCGTCGTAAGTGGCCTCCTTGAAAACGCGGTAGCGGCGCTGGGCCGCCTTCGGGTCCGAGTCCGTGGCACGGTACTCCTTCGGCTCGCCAATCCCCGTACGCTCGACCTCCTCGTTGTGTTCGATGATCTCGCGGCCGCGCTTGAGCTGCCGCGCCACGCTCTCCTTCTCGTCGATGAAGAGCATCATGATGTGGATCAAGGGCTGGCGGAAGCTCGAGCGGTACTCGGTGTTGAAGAACTCCGCCCGCAGCTGGAGCATCTTGTGGTAGAGCATCTTCATACACTCGACCTGCACGAACGTGCGCGGAAAGCCGTCCAAAATCGCTCCATCCTTGTAGTCCGGCGAAAGCAGGCGCTCGAACAGGATGCTGATAACCTCCGTATCGCCTACCATGCCACCCGCGTCCTTGATGGCCCGCATCTCCGGCGTGTCGAGCAGGGAGCTGACCACGATCGGCTCCGCCGTCAGGCCGCGAACCTCCTGGATGAAGGGCGTATTCGTGCCCTTGCCCGCGCCCGGAGCGCCACCCAGCAAGATGAGCTCCTGGGGAAAATGCAAACGGGTGCGCCCGTACTTCTCCTCTAGCTTAGTCCAAACCGTGTTGAAGATAATCTGAGCATCCTTGACCTCGAGGTCCTGGTGCTTAGCGGCAACTCCATTGGCTTCTGTCTTTTGTGGCTGTTCGCTTGGTGGCAGCGTTTCTTCGCTCATGTGTGGGCAATGTGGATAGGAGGATCGGCGGGAAAGACTAGCGAGAAATGTCCCTTTGGCTCAAAACGCGAATATTATGGGTATTCAGGATGTGCACCGCGAGGTCCGTATCCTCGATGCTGATGACCAAAGCCGAGCGGCCATGCGGCCTGCTCACGAAAGCGTAGATGTAGTGGATGTTGATTTCGGTCTGCAGCAAGGAAGCCAAGACACGGTTCATGTCGTGCTCGCCCGCGATCTCCACCGCCAGCACCTCGCTCTCGCTGAAGGTCACGTCATGCTCCCAAAGCAGCTCCTTCGCCTTCTGCGGATCGTCCACCACTACCCGCGTGATCGCGCAGTCCGTCGTGTCCAGAGTGGTCAAGGCCATCACGTGGATGCCGCTGTCTTCAAAAAGCCGGAAGATGTCGGAAAGGCGGCCCACCTTGTTTTCCATGAAGATGGAGAGCTGCTTAACGGGATCCGGTACGGCGGTTTCGGTTTCGATCGAAGGATTGTCCATCTACATGAGGATTCTAGATGCAGAATACGGGGGAAGACGCTATTACTTAAGTGCCTAGATACATTTAGCAAGGATTCGCGCCGTTTCCGAAACAACTCGCAGCATCCTTCCCAGATAGCAAAAAAGGCAGCTTCGCGAACCGCCTCAAGACACGCCAACCCTCAACAGGCCGACTCACCATCCCCCTCCGCTCGCAAGCGGCGAATGGTACTCCCGGCGGGAATCGAACCCACATCTTCGGCTTCGGAGACCAATGTTCTATCCATTGAACTACGGGAGCAGCAAAAATTGACTCGGAGACGTTTTCAAACTCCGCCCCCGAAAGTCGAGGGCAAAGGTGAAAGAATATCAAAGGTGGGGCGGTTTCTCCGAAAAGCGACTCGTCGCCCGCCCACCTCGCGTCGATTAAATCCTAGATGTGGATCGCTTCGTCGTGCGTCGCAGCAGCGGCTTCGGCCAAGGCCTCGCTCAAAGTCGGGTGAGCGTGGATAGTGCCGTGGATCTCGTCGATCGTGCCCTCCATCTCCATCGCCAAGCAGTACTCGGTGATGAGCTCCGTCGCGTCGCGGCCAATGATGTGGGCGCCGAGGATCTCGCCAGTCTTAGCATCGCTGATCAGCTTCACGAAACCTTCGGAGTGAGCGCCCGCGACCGCCTTGCCGGAAGCCACGAAGGGGAACTTGCCGACCTTGTAGTCAAGCTTCAGCTCCTTGGCCTTCTTCTCGGTCACGCCCGTGCTCGCAATCTGAGGGTTGCAGTAGGTCGCGCCTGGGAAGTTCTTCACGCGACGTGGCTTGGCCGCGCCAAACATCCCGTTGACCGCCTGCACCGCCTCGAAAGTCGCCACGTGGGCCAACCAAGGCGGACCGATTATGTCGCCCGCCGCGTAGATGCCGGCCACGTTGGTCATGTACTTGTCGTCGACCACCAAGTAGTCGCGATCGGTCTTGAGGTTGAGGGAAGGGTTCACCGCGCCGTCGAGGAACGCGACCACGCCGACCGCTTGGATCACCGCGTCGACCTTCAGCTCCACGTCCTTGCCCTTCTTTTCGTAGACGAGCTTGATCCCGTCCTTCTCAGCTGTCGCAGCCTTCACCTGCACGCCGAGCTCGGACTTGATGCCCTGCTTCTTGAACTCGCGGCCCAAGGTCTTGGCAATCTCCTCGTCCTCGACCGGAACCAGCTGGTCCATCACTTCGAGAATCGTTACCTCCGTGCCAAAGGCATTGAGGAAATAGGCAAACTCCACGCCGATCGCGCCGGAACCGATGATGGCGATGGACTTGGGCTGCTTCTTCATGACCAACGCTTCGCGGGAAGTCATGATTCGCTCGTCGTCCGGGAGGAACGGCAAGCGGCGAGCGCGGCAACCGGTCGAAATCAGGACGTTCGAAGTGCTCAGCTTCTTGCCCTTGGACTTGCCTTCCACGATCGAAACCGTCTTGGCGTCGTCCACGTGCGCCTTGCCCACGATGTAGTCGACCTTGTTCTTCTTGAAGAGAAACTCGATCCCCTTGGCCATCTGGTCCGCCACGCCGCGGGAGCGCTGGATGATCTTGGAAAAATCGTAGTCGACGGAACCGACCGAAATGCCGAACTCTTCCGCCTTCTTGATCGAGTGAATCAGCTCCGCGCTCTTAAGCAGAGCCTTGCTCGGGATACAACCCCAATTCAAGCAGGTACCGCCGGCGCGATCCATCTCCACGCAAGCAACCTTCTTGCCGAGTTGCCCGGCGCGAATTGCGGCCGCATAGCCTGCGGGGCCACCTCCTACTACTACCAAATCGTATTTAACGTCAGCCATAATGAATCGGGTTTTGAAAAGCCTAGCGGGATAGCTCCCCCCGCCCAAAGTGTCTAGCGCAATCGCCCGAAAAGCGACGCGGAAGCCAGACTCAAGGCGGAGCGCCTAGATGTCGATCACGTCGTCCTTGGCCTTTACCTTCCGGGTCGGACGCTTCGCCCTCCCGCCTCCACCGCCGCTCGCGCGGACCGTGAAAGAGCTCCGCCCGCCGCCACCGATCCAGCTCCCGAACAAGATATTAAGGAAGGTCACCCACAGCGCCCCCCAAAACGCCGCCCCGAAGCCCACGACCTCGAAGCCCGGGACCAGCTCTCCCACCAGCAAGTACAGCAACGCGTTGATAAAAAGGATGCCCAAGCCCAATGTCAGCACCACGAAAGGCAGCGCCAGCAAAACCAAGATCGGCTTCAACACCGCGCTGAACAAGCCCAGCAGCAAGACCACGATCAACAGCGTCGAATTCGCCTCGTAGTGGATCCCCTCCACGAAGTAGCTGCCCAGCCAAACGCCCAGGCCGCTCACGACCCAACGCTTCAAAATAGAAGAAAACCCTTCCGATCCGTCACGACTCATAACTGCTTAAACACTCGCCTAGCTCATCGGTTGCACGCGAGCGCAAAATCCCCGCACAAATCCTTGCCCAGCTCCTCCCCCCCCCCAAATCTCCCCACCCTATCGAAACCGCGCCGCTCAACATCGTCCTCCTCCAAGACCACCTCCGCAACGGTGGCACCGAACAACAGACCCTCGCCATCGCCCAGGGCCTCGCCCAACGCGGCCACCCCGTGCACCTCGTCGTCTTCCGCCGCGGCGGCGCCCTCGACCCTCAGGTAGCAGCGATGTCCCCCTCCGGCCAATCCCCAGCCCCCGAGGTTCACTACTTGCGCCAAGGCTTCCTAAAAACCGACTGGTTCGCCCCCGGCCTCAGACGCCTTCTCGAGGGCCTCTCCCCCGACGTCGTCATCCCCATGGGCCGCATGGCCAACTGCCACGCCGGCCTCCTCGCCACCCGCCCCCGCTCCTACAAGCTGCTCTCCACCTTCCGCACCGGACGCTCCATCCCCTTCCTCTACCGCCGGGCCCTCACGCGCAGCGACTACATCGTCGCCAACTCCCACGAAGCCCTCCGACGCCTCGCATCCGACTACCGTATCCACCGTCCCGATACCTCCAGCGTCATCTACAACGGCTGCATCCGCGACTTCGAAACCACCATCCCCCTAGGCAACCTCGCCACGCGGCCAGAACCCAGAACCCACAACCCAGAACCCACTCTCCACCTCGTTTCAGTCTCCATGTTCCGTCCGCAGAAAAAGCAGATCCGCCTCATCCGCATCTGCTCGCAGCTTCCCGACAACATCAACTGGAAGCTCACCCTCGCCGGCGAAGGCCCTACCCGGACCGCCTGCCAAGCCGAAGCCCATCGCCTCGGCCTCGCCGACCGTATCCATTTTCCCGGACTCCTCAAAGATCCACGCTCCCTCTACTGCGACGCCGACATCGCCGTCCACACCTCCGACCAGGAATCCCTGCCCAACTTTCTCGTCGAAGCCCAGATGTCCGGCCTGCCCGTCGTCGCCTACGACGTCAACGGGGTCGGCGAAACCTTCCTCCATGAAAAATCCGGCTACCTCATCCCCCACCGCGACGGAGCCGCATTCCTCTCCGCGCTGCAAACGCTAGCCACCAACCCGCCCCAAAGGCTCCAGTTCGGCGAAGCCGCCCGCGACCACGCCCGAAAGAAATTTTCCCTAAAAGCCCAGACCTCCGCGTACATCCGCCTCCTCAGTTCGTTGGCATAAAGCCTGCAAGAATCGCCCCCCGCCAATTCACCGATCCCGTCTCCACAAACACGCTTTCCACCATGCTAGACTCCATCCGCCTCCGCGGCGTTCGCCAGAACAACCTCAAGAACATCGACGTCGATATCCCCCTCGGCAAGTTCATCGCCGTCACCGGCCTCAGCGGAGCCGGCAAGTCCTCCCTCGTCTTCGACACCCTGCACGCCGAAGGCCAACGCCGCTACGTCGAAACCTTCTCCGCCTACACGCGCCAGTTCCTCGACCTGCTCGAAAAGCCCGACCTCGACTCCGCCGAGAACGTGCGCCCCTCCATCGCCATCGAGCAGAAGAACACCATCAAGACCTCCCGCTCCACGGTAGGCACCATGACCGAGCTCACCGACTTCTTCAAAGTCTGGTTCTCCCACGTCGCCGCCCTCTACGATCCCGCCACCGGCGCCCCCATCCACGACGACAACCCCCAATCCATTTGGCAAAACGCCAAGGAGCGCTTTGCAAATCGCTCCCTCATCGTCGCCTTCGAAGTCAAAAAGCCCGAAAAGCTCAGCTGGCAGGAAATACTCAAAAACATCAAAGCCCAAGGCTACTCCCGCTTCTTCGCCCAAGAATCCCCCTCCTCACCGCCACAGCTCCACCGCCTCGAAGACCCTTCAGCCTTCAAGCCACAAGCCTCCGCCTCCCTGCACGTAGTGCAGGACCGTATCCAAATTGCCGACACCCACCGGTCCCGCTTTCTCGAAGCCGCCGAAACCGCCCTCGAGTTCGGCCAAGGCCAGCTGCTGCTCCTCGAAAAAGACGGTTCCATCCTCGCCCGACACTCCCGCGGCCTGCACTCCACCGCCACCGGCAAGACCTACCGCCCCGCCAGCCCGCCCCTCTTCTCTTTCAACTCTCCCATCGGCGCCTGCCCCAAATGCCGCGGCTTCGGACGCGTCATCGAGATCGACTACCGCCTTGCCATCCCCGACACCAGCAAGTCCATCGAAGACGGCCTCATCAAACCCTTCGAAGGACAAGTCTACGGCGAATCCAAAAACGACCTCGTCCGCGCCTGCAAACGTCTCAAAATTTCCACTACAAAGCCCTTCAACAAGCTCACCCAACGCCAGCAGGACATCGTCATCCTCGGCGAACCCGCCTACCAAAAGCTCCCCGAAGGCAGCGACTCCGGCGGACTCTGGTACGGGGTCAAAGGCTTCTTCGACTGGCTCGAGCGCAACACCTACAAGATGCACGTGCGCATCTTCCTCTCCCGCTACCGATCCTACGTCAAATGCCCCGACTGCCAAGGCACCCGCCTCCAGCCCGAATCCCTCTGCTGGAAGTGGAACGACTACCGCCTCCCCGACCTCTACGAAATCCCCATCTCCGACCTGCTCCCCCTCATCGAAATCCAAGGTAGGGCTCGACGGCCCGGCGAGCCGCAACAACCCGATCACAACCAAGTCGACATAGCCAGCGCCTCCATCCTCTCCCGCCTCCGCTACCTCAACCACGTCGGCCTCGGCTACCTCACCCTCAACCGCCCCGCCCGCACCCTCTCCGGCGGCGAAGTCGAACGCGTCAACCTCACCTCCTGCCTCGGAGCCTCCCTCGTCGACACCCTCTTCGTGCTCGACGAACCCTCCGTCGGCCTGCACGCCCGCGACATCGACCGCCTCATCCAAATCGTCCGCACCCTCACCGACTCCGGCAACACCGTCGTCCTCGTCGAACACGACGACGCCATGATTCGCGCCGCCGACCACGTCATCGAGATCGGCCCCGAGCCCGGAGCCCACGGCGGACACCTCGTCTTCCAAGGCAGCCAAAAAGAGCTCCTGAAATCCAAAAAATCCATCACCGGCCAATACCTTTCCGGCCAACAACAAATCCCTGTCCCCACCAAAACCCGCCCTGTAAGTGCGACCTCGGTCGCGGACCCACAACCTTCGAGCAAAGCGAGAACCCGCCCTAGCTCGCAGAGCGAAGGATGGCTCCACATCACCGCTGCATCCAAACACAACATCCAAGACCTCAGCCTCTCCATCCCCCTCCAACGCTTCGTCTGCCTCTCCGGCGTCTCCGGCTCCGGCAAGTCCACTCTGCTCAACGCCGTCCTCTACCAAAACCTCATCGCCCAGCGCGGCCTGCTCGCCGAGGACCCGGCAGCCCTTTCCAGCCTCACCTCCGACCTGGACTTCGACGAAATCACCCTCGTCGACCAATCCCCCGTCAGTCGCACCCCGCGCTCCAACCCCATCGTCTTCGTCGAGGCCTGGGACGAAATCCGTAAGCTCTACGGCAAGCTCCCAGCGTCCATAGAAAACGGATACACCGCATCCAGCTTCTCCTTCAACGCCGGCGACGGACGCTGCGAACCCTGCAAAGGCCTCGGCTACGAAAAGATCGAGATGCAGTTCCTCTCCGACGTCTACGTCCCCTGCCCCCACTGCAACGGCAAGCGCTTCAAAGACGAGCTCCTCGAAATCAAGCACGATGGCCACTCCATCTCCGACCTCCTCGAGCTCACCATAGCCGAAGTCATGGAGGTCTTCAAAGAGTACCCAAAAATCCACGACAAACTCGCCGCCCTCGATCAAGTCGGCCTCGGCTACCTAAAATCCGGCCAACCCCTCAACACCCTCTCCGGCGGCGAATCCCAACGCCTCAAACTCGTCAAGTATCTCCAAGGTAGGGCGGGACGGCCCGGCACGCCGCAACAACCCGATCAAGCAGGATCCCTCATCCTCCTCGACGAACCCACCACCGGCCTGCACAAGCACGACGTTCGCCGACTGCTCGAAGTGCTCCAGCGGATCGTCGACTCCGGGCATAGCCTCATCGTCATCGAGCACAACATCGACGTCCTCAAGTCCGCCGACTGGATCATCGAGATGGGCCCCGAAGCCGGGGCCAAAGGCGGCCAAGTCGTCTTCCAAGGCACCCCCGAAGCCTGCTCAAAAACCACCACCGAAACCGCCCGCTACCTCGCTCCCGAGTTCGATGGTAGGGCTGCCGCTCGCGGCACGCCGCAACAACCCGATCAACTCCTCGCCGCCGAAGCCCCCACCCCCTACAACACTCCCACCCTTAGTGACGCTTCGTGCCCTTCGTGGGCCAAAAACAACACAACCCGATCCACCACCGCACTCACCGTCACCGGCGCCCGCGAACACAACCTGCGCAACATCTCCGTATCCATTCCCCACTACGAATTCACCGTAGTCACCGGAGCCTCCGGATCCGGCAAGTCCACCCTCGCCTTCGACATCGTCTTCGGCGAAGGCCAACGCCGCTTCATGGAATCCATGTCGCCCTACGCCCGCCAATTCGTCGAGCAGCTCCCCCGCCCCGACCTCGACCAACTCACCGGCATCCAGCCCACCGTCGCCATCGAGCAACGCGTCACCCGCGGTTCCCGCAAGTCCACCGTCGCCACCATCACCGAAGTCGCGCAATACCTACGCCTACTCTACTCGCGCCTCGGCATCCCTCACAACCCCGACTCCGGCAACCCACTCATCGCCCAGACCGAAAGCGAACTCCAAAAGCGTCTCCAAAAAATAATTACGACGCCCGAGGCCACCAAAGCCAAGCACCTCTACCTGCTCGCCCCCCTCATCCGCAATCGCAAAGGCCACCACCAACCCATCGCCAATTGGATCGCCGACCACGGCTACGAGATGATGCGCGTCGACGGGAAGCTCATCTTCACCGACGACTTCAAGAAGCTCGACCGCTATAAGGAGCACAACATCGAAGTCGTCATCGCCGACCTCGCGCCGATCGCCCACCTCAAATCCCAGCTCAACCATCACCTCAAAGAAGCCCTCAAACGCGGCAAAGGCACCGCCCTGGTTATCGCTCAAGGAGGAGCGGTCTCGCCGAGATCGTCGCAAAAAGCCGATATCCACTACCTCTCCACCACCCGCATGGACCCCGAGACCGGCGAAGCCCTCCCCGAGCTCGATCCCAAGGACTTCTCCTTCAATTCCCACAAAGGCTGGTGCCCCGCCTGCCGCGGACACGGCCGCATCTACCCTTGGATGCGCGAACGCCTGGAGGACGACGAAGAGCTCGCCAAAGCCATCGGCGCCGACGACTCCAGCGAAGACGACAGCCAAGCCATCATCTGCCCCGAGTGCGACGGCGAACGCCTCAACCGCACCAGCCGTCACGTCTACCTGTATCTAAAATCCGGCGACACCATTTCCCTGCCCAAGCTTCTCGCCCAAGACCCCAAGCAACTCCTCGCCACCCTCAAAAAGCTCAAGCTCGACAAACGCGGCCAAATCATCGCCCGCGACATCGTCGCCCAAATCCACGAGCGTCTCCAGTTCCTGGATAAAGTAGGCCTCGAGTACCTAAGCCTCGACCGCCCCACCCAAACCCTTTCCGGAGGCGAAGCCCAACGCATCCGCCTTGCCGCCCAACTCGGCTCCAACCTCGCCGGCGTCCTCTACGTGCTCGACGAGCCCAGCATCGGCCTGCATGCCCGCGACGGCGACCGCCTCATCGAGACGCTCAAAAACCTGAAGAGCAAAGGAAACACCCTGCTCGTCGTCGAGCACGACGACACCACCATGGAGCACGCCGACCACATCATCGATCTCGGACCCGGCGCCGGCATCCACGGCGGCGAAGTCATAGCCCAAGGCACCATTGCCCAACTCAAGAAAAACAAAAGCTCCCTCACCGGCCGCTACCTAAAATCCGGCATCCCACACCCCCTCCAAGGTCAATACCGCCCACTCCCCACAGGTCGCGCCGCCTCGCCGAGGCCGCCGCAACAACCCAATCAAAAGAAAAGCAAAACTGGGAACGCCAAGCCCCAGCTTGGCAACACCCCATTCCTCACCCTCACCGGCGTCACCTTCCGCAACCTAAAGAAACAAACCGTCCGCATCCCACGCAACCGCCTCACCATGCTCTGCGGGGCCTCCGGCGCCGGCAAGTCCTCCCTCATCCGCGACCTGCTCGCCCCCGCCACCGCCTACGCCATCAAGGCGAAAAAGGACGCCATCACCGGCGCCGACTTCGCCAAGAACGGGCCCAGCATCGAAGGCAACGAAGGCCAAGTTCTCTTCGAATCCCTCGCCGGAGCCAGCGGCTTCCGCAGCGTCATCGAAGTCGACCAAAGCCCCATCGGAAAAACGCCCCGCTCCACGCCCGCCACCTACCTCGGCGTATTCGATATCATAAGACAATTCTTCGCCAGCTTGCCCGAGTCCAAGATGCGTGGATACAAGCCGGGCCGCTTCTCCTTCAACACCGCCCACGGCCGCTGCGAAACTTGTTCCGGCGCCGGACGCGTAAAGCTCGAGATGAGCTTCATGCCCGACACCTACGTAACCTGCGAAGACTGCGACGGCTCCCGCTACGGCCCCGAACTGCTCGACCTCCATTGGAAAGGCAAAAACATCGCCGACGTGCTAGCCATGGGCTTCGAGGAAGCCGCGGAATTCTTCAGCTTCCACAGCCAGCTCGGCGAGATCATGCAACTCATGGTCGAGACCGGCCTCGGCTACCTCACTCTCGGCCAAAGCAGCCCCACTCTCAGCGGCGGCGAAGCCCAACGCCTCAAACTCGTCACCGAGCTCGCCAAAGGCCTGCAAAGCTACACCGAACGCAGCCGCGGCATCCAAAGAACCAATCTATACGTTCTCGAAGAACCCACCATCGGCCTCCACCTCAGCGACTGCGAAAAGCTCATCCGCCTCCTGCACAAGCTCGTGGACCAAGGCCACACCGTGGTCGTCATCGAGCACCACCTCGACCTCATCGCAGAGGCCGACTACGTCGTGGAAGTCGGCCCCGGCGGCGGCCCCAAAGGCGGCAAGATCCTCTACCAAGGCAACCTCGCCGGCCTCAAAAAGTCCAAACGCAGCATCACCTCCCCCTACCTCAAATAAGCAAAAGCGAAACTCTAACGGAACGAAACTCTAACGGAACGAAACTCTAGCGGGACGAAACTCTAGCGGGACGAAACTCTAGCGGGGCGAAAATCTAGAGCTGCGAAAATGTAGAGCTGCGAAACTCTAGCATGGCCCCCTCCTAGCAAAGCGAGAACCGAGAGCGAAAACCGAGCGGAACGAAAACCAAGCGGAACGCCCCCCCCTAGGACGGCCGAACTCAAGCACATCCATACCCACCCCCAAAACGAAAGCGCCCTCCCCCCATCCCACATCGTCCTCCCTCGCGCGCTTTTCATATCAACGTTGATATAAAAAGCGCACATCCCCGAAACTCCCCGATCCGTGCGCTTTCATCATCAACGTTGATATGGAAAGCGCACACCTTCGCACATCTCCGCACGACTTTGCGCGAAGCTCGGGCATGCACGCGCTTTCGTTGTTACTCCTTTGGGAAAACCTTTCGGCGCTTCGACGGATTGTACCTTGCCTCTCCTTTCCGGCGCTCGCTTCGGGGCACGAAATCCGGACGGCGATTCTCCTGCTCGCACTTCACCTGAAAGGCTTGCATCTCCAGGAATAGGTCAAGCATCTGCGTCCGATCCTTGTATTCACCCAAGCCACTACGATCCAGGGCAAGCAAGAGCTCGTGAGCCGCCTCCAAGGTCGAGAGGCAGCCAGCTTCCGGTTGGCGCTTGATCACGTAGCGACTTGGAGCCGCGTTCGAAAACATAACCTTCGGCAAGCGCTGCAAGCTCTCGCTGAAACGCAACATGGGCCTTACCAGCCGCCACGTGCCATCCAATAAAAATACCACCAAACGTTTCCCCGCAAAATCTTCTGCCTGCAACTCCCCTTTCGACAAGTCGCGGGCCTCCTGCCCTGGATACAAGAGCGCAGGATAGTTGGCAGGATCCTCGATCAGAGCCTGCACACCTTCGTGATCGTCAAAGGTCTCCCCCACATACAGCTCGCTGTCCGCCAAGCAAAGGTGGGTAAGCCGACCTGTATTCAACTTTATGCGACGATACTCGTAAGGGTGCATCAAGATCACGAACTTCGTCCGCGTCCCCATCGACTTCACCCGCTCGCACCAGCAGAGCTGCTGCGGCCTATTACACTTGTAGCACATCGCTCGACCCATAGCGGGAGAACCATCGACCTAGCCCCGGCCCAAGACCAGCGAAAAGATTTACCGTTGAAATGCACCGTAAAGGCGCTGACATTCGAAACGCGCCATTCGCAATCCACTCTTCCCATGTACCATCGCCCCGCTTTCGGATTCACGCTTCTTGCCATCGCCACTCTCGCAGCCTTCTCTTGCTCGGCCCACACCCTGCTCAAGCCGAGCCCTGAGCTGGTAGCCAGCCCGCGCATCCCCCCACACTCCGAGCGGATACTTCCGCATTCCATCCTTCAGGTCACTCCTGCTTCGAACGTCTTGCCGCGAGGATATCGCTACTACGAAATCGACACCGGCAAACTTCATTTCGAGCAGCAATCCTCTCCCGACGCCGGTCCTATCATCGGCTACCACCCGGAGAGCGGACGCTACCTTACCCTCGACCGCGACCTGAACCTGCAAGCGCGCGTAGACGGAGCGGATCCGATAGACATCGACTTGGACCTCAGCAGAGGGGAAGCGGCGCTTCTCGACGACGGCGAACACATCTTCTTTTCCTCAGCCAGAAGCTATCCGCCCGGCAGCGCTAATAAATCCCAGCTCTTTTCCATTTCGCAAAACGCCTCCCTTTGGCAGCAAGCAGGAAACTACACCCTGTCTGCGGACCAAAGCCGAGCGATCGAACTGCAGCCGCTTGGAAACTTCACCACAAGCTTCGGCTCCGGCATCTCGCTTGTGAAAGCCATCGACCTCTCGAATGGAAGCCTCCTCTCGGAAATAGACTTAGCGACCCCCTATCCCAACAACACCTATAGACTGGCCGCCGCATCGCCCGAGCAAAACTACCTCCTGCTCATCGGCACGACAGTCCAATCTTCCGGCACTCCCCAAGACTCCAATCCAAGTCTCCTAATCGTGGATACAGTCAACGGTACCGCCAAGCCGATCGAGAACGCCACCGGCTTGTCCCCCTACCTTGCAAACCCGTTCAGCCCCGACGGCAGCAGCTTCCTGCTCTGGGACAACTTGAACCGAACCCTAAAAGCCATCCGCAGCTCCGACGGCAGCCTCCTGTTCGCCAAGGCCGCGGCCTCCCCCTTCGCCGCCTTCTCGCCCCAGGCTCCTATTCTCTACCTCTCCACCAACCAAGCCGGCGCCATCAGCGCCATCGACATCCCAAGCGGACAAAGCTCCGCAAGCTATCAAATACCTGCTGATAGCACCATCGCCGCCCTCGCCGTCTCCCCAGATGGGAAGCACCTGGCTGCGACTGCCGGCGACACCGCATACCAGCTCGACTTGCAAACCGGCGACACCGCCCAGTTCCCTATCCTCAATACGCCCTACCTAGGGATCAAGTTCTCCCCCGACTCCCGGCACTGGATCCTCTCCTCCCTCGTAGGCTCGACCATTGCCGTGCCCACTGACGATCCGAGCGATTGGAAGCGGCTCATCTACCCATCGGCCGAGAGCCTTCTCGGCCCAGCGAGCGAAGGGGCGCTGACCTACCTTACCGAATCGAACAGCCTAGCCGAGCGGCAACTCGAAAGCGGCGAGCTGGCTCTCAGCCGTATAGACAACCAAGGAGCCAACTCTACCGAGATCCTAGCCAGTTCTCCCACAAGCTGGCTAGTCCGCCGTACCACCTTGGAGCAAATCGACGGACTCTTCAGCCAGACGCAAAGTATCCACCTTATCGATACCGAAAGCGGTAGCAGCCAATGGGAGACGCCCCTTAACAGCTTTGGAGTCACCCACACCGCGATGGATCAAGCCGGCGAAATCGTCGCCGCAATCGAAAAGGTCTCTCCCTACCAAGTTCTCGAAAATGACAATCGCCTGATCGCTTACCGAAAACAGGAGAACACGCCCTTCCTGAACCTCGAAAATACCGACGGCAATTTCCTCGCTCTATCCATCTCGCCCGATGGAAGCCACCTCGCCACCTTGCAGCAAAACTCGAACGGCACGTCCCGCCCTCGCCTCTTACGGTGCTCCGACTCTGCAGAAATCCAGCTTCAAAGCGAGGCCTCCGGACGCTGGAACCAAATCCGCTTCGGCCATCACAACCGTCGCCTCTACCTCTTCCCTTCCTCGACTCAACTCGGTCGCGTCCACTACCAGATCGCAGTCCTCGACCTAGACGCTCCCACAGACCTCACAACCCTGAACCTGTACGGCGAAGCGCCCAGCGGGCTCCTCGACACCAGCCCGGACGGCCGCTACCTCGTCGCCCTTTCACGCCGTTCCCACCTCATCCTCGTCGACCTCGAAAAAGGCGAAATCGCCGACGAAGCCGCCACCGCTTGGTTTCCTAACAATGTTTATATGTCGAACTTCGGCCCCGTGCGCGAGCAAGCCCACTTCGCGGCCGATTCGGCCAGCTTCCTCTACCGCGATACTCAAGGCTCCGTTCGCAACTGGCAGCTGCAAACCTACTCTCTCGTAGCAGCCAGACTGCAGGCTTCTCACGAGACACCCACCATCGCATACCCGTACCAAACCGATTCCAGCTACCTGCTCGAGCATTCTACCGACTTGCTGAACTGGGAAGTTCTACAGAAATACAAATCAGGAGAAGCCCCAGCGACCCTTCCCTTTCCCCCGAGCGACGGCCCCGCTCCCCAGTTCTACCGGATCTGGAAATCAGACTCCGCAAACCAGTAGCCAACTCCGCCCCCACTCCCAATACCAAGCTGTCCGCTCGCAGCCTACCCTCGCTTCCAGCTTCAGCTCGGCGGCAACGGGTCGCGCACGACGAGGTATTGGTTATCCAAGCGCAGGCTCAAATCGATGGGATCCCCCACCCCCACCGTGTCACGAGGAACCTGATACGCCCAGACGTCAAAATAGGTCAAAGCCGCACCGCCGAAAATCGTGGAAAACGCGCCGTCCACCGCATCTTGCCCACAAGAGAGCTTCACTCGACCAATTCGCGGCACATTGAAACGGGCGTCAATAGTGTGCCAATGCCCCCCCAAGTAAACCTCCGCATAGGCATGGAAGTCCATATGCCCGTCGGGCTCAGGAAATCCGATATCCGGCAAATGGCCGGTCACGTACCGCGTCGGAACGTTGAACGCTCGATTCAAGGCTACCACCAAGTGAGCGAAGTCGCGACACACCCCGAAGCCCCGCTGCAACACGTCCCAAGCGGAAAGGTCCGCTTGCCCCGACATGTACCGGTACTCGATATTTTCGTGCACCCACTTGCTAATGGCCTGAGCGCGCGGCCAGCCGTGATCGACTTGGCCAAAGTTTTGCCAGGCGAAGTCGATCAGCTTGTCGGAATCGCAGTAGCGGCTCGGCAAAGTGTAGCGGAGCAGCTCCGAGGGAATCTCCGCCGGCTGCAAGGGCGTCTTGTCCGGCAAGTCGTAATTGTCCGGACGAGAACTGACCCGCACAATCGCGTCGTGCCGAAACAGGTTGCTGCCGGGCTGCAGGCGAACCCGATGCACCAAGTTTCCGTGGCTGTCCACGAAGGCGTTGTCTATCAAGTCGTTCCCTAGCGACAGAGCTTGGAAAACCACCTCGTTGCGAGCGCTTTCCGCCGGTTGCAGGTTGAGCAGCAAGCTGGCCGACCCCGCCACTTCGTAGGCGAGGCTGCAACCGACTCGTACGGTGATATCGAAAGGCAAAGGATTAGGCTCAAAGTACGTCATGATTAGGAAAATGGATTCCGTCAGCGAGCCAGCTTCCGTGAACCAACCCCTAACCATCCCTATTCCCCAGCCTTTCCATTAGCAACGCATTTCGCGGTCCGGCCAGCTCGGGTACGCGCTCGCCGCCGGCTCGAACGACGCTATTCACGCACCCGCTCTGCCGTCGTAGTCCTTGCCTGAATACGCAACCAGACGCAGCGACCTGCTCATTTAGTCTGCTCCGACGCTGGCACGTACTGGAACACCTCCCCTAGCTCCTTGCCGAAAACCTCCGCAATCTTGAAGGCGAGCTCCAAGGTCGGCGAATAACGGGCCGCCTCGATCGCCAAAATGGTCTGGCGGGTCACTCCCACCTTTTCCGCCAAGGCTTGCTGCGTCATTTCGTCCGCGTCGAAACGCAGGCGGCGAATCGAATTCGTGATCGGTAACTTCTTCGCCATGCTAGAGCAAGCCCCTCCGATAGTAGAAAACCTGCGTGGCGCTCTGCACCAAACCGCTCAAAGCCGCCACCATGAAGATCGAATGGATCAACAAGTTCGTAGTGGCAATCTGAGGGGCCCCTTCCACTTCGAGCATGCGCTCGTTGGCCAGCCCTGCGAAGATTACCACCATCAAAGCTCCTGACATGACCCAGTAAGCGTTGCGGAAGCCGCGCATATCGATCGCCTTGTCCATCTCGTCCTTCGCGTCGTTCGCATCCTTGCTCAACACGCGATTAAGAATCGCCAGCACGATCCCTAACACGATGGAGACGACGATGACCTTCACCAAAAACGGAAGGAAATAGCTCAAATCCGCACCCAAACCGCCCTCCACCGACAATAAAGTCACTCCATAGTAGCCGATGGCCCACAAGGCCACGAGCAGCTCTATCCAATTGTTTCTCTCCTGATAAGACATAGCCATCTGTAATTGAGTTAAGGTTTACATTCTCCGTGTTAACTATCTTTAACACAAGGAACGCAAAAGCTCTCCATGTCAAATATTCTTTACTCGATGTCTAACGCGCTAAACTCCGCCTACTTTCTGGGAGCGGTTGCATTCCGCCCTGCCCGAACTAGGGTTAGGGGAACGCAAACCTGATACCATCCATGCCTGACGACTTAAACGAAGACCAAATGCAGCGCCTAGCCGAAGCGCTCGAACTCAACCGCAAGCTCGACGCCATCAAGATCTACCGCGAAGCCACCGGCCTTGGCCTGAAGGACGCCAAGGACGCCGTCGAGAAACTGCACGCCGACTTGCACCAAAAGTACCCGGACCGCTACCCGGAGCCTTCCAAGTCGGCCGGTTGCTCTGCCAGCGCCGCCCTCCTCGCTCTTGCGATGGGCGCGATCTACCTGATCGCCCAGCTTCCCGCCTAGCGCCGTCCCGGCTGGTAGCGCACCGCGAGCACGACTCCGGCCAAGAAACCGAACAGGTGCCCCTCCCAGGAGACGCGGGCATCCGTCGGCAGGATTCCCCAGATCATCCCGCCGAAAAGCAGCATCACGCCGGTCGAAATCACGATCGAGCTGATCCGTCCGTCGTAAATGCCACGCGTCATGATGTATCCAAAATATCCGAACACCAGCCCGCTGGCGCCGATATGGGATGCGTCCCGCGCCAGCAGCCACACGCCCAGCCCCGCGTACAGCGTTATCAGGAAGCTCAAGCCGAGAAACTGCCGGCTGGAGCTGCGCAGCGATATGATCGCCCCAAATACGATCAAGGTCACCGAGTTGTTCATCAGATGGGTACGGTCCGCATGGATGAAGGGCCAGGTCAGCACGCCGTACAGCTTCTCCCAATTGCGGGGCTGCACGCCGAAGCCGCTCAGGTCCATTCCCGCGACCAGGCCAACCAGGTAGACCGCCCAGATCGCCAGCACCAAGGCCAACAAGCCGCTAAGCTTGCCCCGTGCGATCAAGTCCCCTCCCAGTCTTTGAAATCTCGATACCGTTCATGAAAAAGGCGGACACTAGGCCTCCGCTTCCCTCCGTCAATCTTGCCCGAATAATTGTGAAAAACAGCGCATCGACGCTCGCCATCCCGCCCGATTCCGACCATCGAATTTGCAAAGTTCCCTCTGCAAGCTGACCCTTGCTCGCTAGTACGACACTTCCCACCTTCCGTTCCCATGCCTGAAAACGAAAAACCGCCGCTACCGAACGATCCCAAGCAAAGCGACCCTCCCACCCGTAGGGCCAAAGCCAAGATGCAGGAAGACGAGCAGTACGTGCCCGTCATCATCAAGCGGACCGACGAATCGCGCCGCCATCCGGACGATACCTTGGAGCAGACCATCGAGGAAGGTCTCGAACAACTCAATCGCCCCTCCCTTTCCCTCTTCATCTCAGCTATCGCCGCCGGCCTCATCCTCGGCTTCTCCGCCATGGCGGTCGGCGTCGTGCAAACCTACTTCGCCGGCGCGGAACCCAGCCTCCTAGAGCGCTTCGTCACCGCCCTCGTCTACCCTCTCGGCTTCGTGGTCTGCATCATGAGCGGATCGGAACTCTTCACCGAACACACCGCCACCGCCGTCTATCCCGTACTGGACCGACGCTCCACGCTTCGGCGCCTCTTCCGGCTCTGGTTCCTCGTGCTGAGCGGAAACTTGCTCGGCGCCTTCATCAGCGCCCTGCTCTTGCACAGCGCCGAGCCCGTTATCGGAGCCGCCGTCGGCTACGTGGAAGTCGGCCACCACCTCACCCACTTCGACAGTCTGCCCCTTTTCGTCAGCAGCGTGCTCGCCGGCTGGCTCATGGCCCAAGGCGCCTGGCTGGTCATGTCCACCCCAGCCAACCTCTCCCAGGTCGTCTGCATCTTCCTCGTCACCTTCCTCATCGGCCTCGGCGGCCTGCACCACGCCATCGCCGGCAGCGTGGAAATGTTCATCGCCCGGCTCACCAGCCCGGAGTTCTCCACCAGCTCCATCCTGCACTTCATATTCTTCGCCATCGCCGGCAATACCGTGGGCGGCACCGGCTTCGTCGCCTTGCTCAACTACGCCCACGTGCGCCGCACGCGGACCCTCGAAGACGAACAGGAGCAGTAAGCCGAGAAGCACGGAGAGAAGGCTCTGGCTAATCTCCGGAGCAACCGAGCCGTAGCGTCTTCGCGCTGCCTCAGCCTTGGCCCGTGGCCGCAACTGCGTCTCCCGCAGTTAGCAAATCGTCAATCGCCTCGGCTCTCGGGCCAGCTCTCCCCTAAATAGTCGCAAATCTTTCGCAGGTAGGGTTCCCATTGCGAACGAAGTTCCGCGTACTGTTTTTCGTCAAACGCGAGAACGCCTGGCGTTTCGATCGCGAACGTCGACCTCTCGCTTCCCGCTTGAAAGGTACTGGACGGATCCGAACCAGCTTGATCCGGTCGGAACCCCGCAATCATCGAGGCGAACTCTCGCACCGATTCCCTCAAGGTAATCCAGCAGGCGCGATCTTCGCTACACGGATCTTCCCTACGGGCAGATAAGCAGAGAGATACCGATTCGAGCGCCAGGTAGAAGCGTCTAGTCGTCGAATACTTTTCTTCCGTTCGATGAAAGTAGTGGATGATCGGATACTGGTGATGGGCAGTGTGCAGCTGGATCAGATCATCGTTAAGCTCCCTAAAAACCGCCGCGGCGTTCCCGGAAACGATAGCGCGAAACAAAGGGAAGGCTTCTCCTGTACCTCCGCTCAGCGAATGGAGCTTCAGGGATACCGACTCTTGGTGCCGAACAGCCTGATAAACCGACAGGACGTAGGATATGGAAAGCGTCAGCAGCGTGAATCCCAGCCATGATTGAGCAAGGGTCAGGACTCGCACGAAGTCGTTCGACGGGTAGATATCCCCCAGGCCTAAAGTCGTTAGGGAATAACCGCTGTAGTAGAACGCATGGCTGAAAGAATCGACAGCGTGGGAAGTAGACTGCAAGCCGGTCCCCAGCTGGGGCCAATACAACAGGGCAAAGCCCACCACCAGGAACGCCGACCAGGCCATGAGCAACAGCACCACCAGCAAGGAGCCACACAAGCTGGCAGCCCTATCCCGCGAGTTAACCGCCTTTCCGCCGGCCAACATAGATCTCCAAATCCAATCGCTCAGATTCGATTCGATAGGACCTCTTCCCATTCCATTGGCGAGTACCGTACGATACACGTCAAACAGAGCCATAGCGATCAAGCACAGTCCGATAAAGTAGCTAAGAGCGATCATACTTGGAGGTTCCTCACGATCAGGATTGTAAGCGTCGGCCGGGGCGACGCGACCCAGTCCGCGCCTCCACTAGCGAAGTCGAGACCGCCGCTCCAGGCATGGAGCGACCGAGCCTCCGGAGGCCAGGCTTCGATACTTTCGTTGAATGCAGCGGGCGTAGACATGCGATCCTCGCAGAACCTTCACCTGCCTCCTTTGTCTAGAAGGGAAGCGAAGGTTGCGGGCCGCTTTTCCTGCAGAAAACATTCCAAGCGCGACTCGAAGGGCGAAGAAGCGGGAGCCGACAGGAGCGAGTCTCCCGGCGCCTCGCCAAGGCTAGGACGCCTACTTGGCCTCTTCCGCGCAGTAGCCCCTGTCCGGTTTGATCGGGTGCTTGGTGAAAACTTCCAGGTTCGTATTGGACAGCCAGGACATCATCTCGTCGCGCTTGTCCTCCAGCTCGTAGTGGAAGGGACACGGGTCCCCGTTGCCGCACCAGCCAGGACCGAAGGGACACATCAAGGACTCCTCGACCTTCTCGAAAAGGCGCACGATCTCCAACAAGGTGATCTCGCTGGGAGGACGGGAGAGAAAGAAGCCTCCGCCCGGTCCGGGCGTACCGTTCACCAAGCCAGCGGTCGACATCTGCGACATCAGCTTGCCCACCAAAGGACGCGAGAGATTGCGAGCCGTCGCGATCGTTTGGGAGTTCGCCTTGAACCCCTCCTTTTCGTAGTTCGCCGCCAGATAGCTGAGGCTGGCGATCGCGTAATTGGCCATTTTTCCGTAACCGAACATAAGTGGATCTAATTTCCTAAAAATTGATTCTTAAGGCCATACCAATAAAGACTTTTATGTAACTTTATCCGCCATTCCGTCAATATTACGAAGCAATTTTCAGGAATTACTGATCCTCAGATACAAAAAGACCTGCAGGCGAAAGCTAAGGGCCCCACCTGCAGGTGCGATTGAACAACGCTTTTTACACCAAGAAACTGTCCCAGGAATTTGTCCTTTGAATCTCTGTCAGCTAAGGAAGCCCCCATTAAAAGGGCTTCCCTGCTTGTGCCTAATCCAACTTGGCTCGTATTGCCTGACAGAGATTCAAAGGCGAAAATCGCCTTCTAGTTCCACTCGCTCCCGCTAGAAATCCAGCCCGTTTTGGAGTAACTCTCTAATGTGCCTTTGCTCCGTTGAGCATGAGTTTTGTTGGGCTTGATCGTCTAGCGGAGCGCTTGAAACTGAAGACAAACCTAGGACCCAAATCCGAGTATGCAAGCTTATTTGATGATAAACTTGTATTTTATTGTCTTATTCTTGGTTCAAGCAATTTCCTCCCCTCGGAAGGCGGACACGACGCGAGGGCTTAGGCCTTGCCTTCCTGCTACTTAGACGCATTCCCGCCGAGCATTGCCCAGACGATCGCCAGGCTCGCGATGGAGCTGGCCGGCATCAGCACCGCTGCCGCGAGCGGCGTCACCCAGCCTGCCAGCGACAGCCCCACGGCAAACAGGTTGTAGGCCAAGGCGAAGCCGACCAGCCCCCGCACCGCCCGGCGACGCAGGCGCCCGACCTCCAGCAAGCTGCGGATGCCGCCGATGCCGTTCCCGAGGTAGTGAAAGTCCGCCTTCTCCGCTACGATTCCCTGCTCGTTGGCGGGAGCCCCCGCGCACAAGGCCTTCCGGAATGCCAAGGTATCGTTGGCCCCGTCCCCCACCATCAGGGTCGCCTCCGGTTCCCGCGCCGCGATCCAAGCCGCCTTCTCTTCCGGCAAAAGGTTTCCGTGCACGGAATCTGCCGCCAATCCCAATGCTTGCCCGATGCGCTGGGCCTTCTCGTCGCGGTCGCCGCTTAGGATCGCGATGTCGAACCCCTGATCCGCCAAGGCCCGAATTTCGCGGCTGGAATCCGGCAGCGGCAGGTCCTCGAAGCTCAAGTCCGCCAAAAGCCGCCCGTCCCGCGACAGAACCGTGCCCTTCCCAGCGACCCCCGCCCACTGCGGCTTGCCCAATCGCCAACGCGATGCCCCGCTCCTCAGCTCGAGGCCCAAGCCGACGAATTCCTCCGCTCGGGTCGCCCCCCAAGGAGAGTACTTCCCCTTCGCCATGAGGTACTCGCGGATCGTATTGGAAATCGGGTGACGCGTTTTCGAGCAAAGCGTACTGAGGGCAGCCAAGTCCTCGCTTACCAGGGCCTCGATGCGCTCCGGATTCACCAAAGCCAAGGACGAGCGGGTCAAGGTACCGGTCTTGTCGAAGACGATGCGACGCAGGCGAGACAGTCGATTCCACAAGGTATGCGTCGTCACGAAAACGCCCTGCTGCTTGAGCTTCGCCAAGGCAATCTCGTCCCCGAACGGCCAAGCGATCCCCAGAGCGCAAGGGCATGATACAACCAGTACAGAAATAAACACCTTCAAGCCCGCCGCCAAGCTGCCCAGCGCCCACCAAACGCCCCCTCCTAACACGGCGACCGCGAAGGCCACCAGCAGGTAGCGAAAGATCCACCGCTGCGCCACCAGGTCCCGCTCCAGCGAACGGGCCCCACGGGAGCTCAGCTTGAACAACAAGGACGCTTCCCATTCCTCCTGGGCCTCGAGACGCGTCGCAAACTGATTCTCCAGCTCCGCTCCGGAAGGGGCCTCCCCACCCTGCTCCACGATACGCGACTCCGACTCCCCGCTGATCCAATCCATCCCCAAGCTCGCCCGCTCGCCGAGCAATACCGACCGCACCGGAACCCGCTGCCCCGAAGGAAGCCAATACACCTCACCGCCCTTGATCTGGTCCGCCCGAGCTTTGATGCGACTCCCATTGCTGCTCTCGATCTCCACTTCCGGAGCGCTCAGCTGGATATCCGCCAGACGATTGCGATTCCGCTCAATCGCCATCACCTGCAGCCAACGGCCCACCAACATCAAGAAGACGAAAGTGGAAACGAAATCGAAATACACCAAATGCTGGTCCGCCTTCCACAAGCCGTACCAGCTAACCAAATACGCAAAGACAATTCCGATCGAGATCGGCAAATCCAAGTGGGCGATTCCCTGAGTCGCCGCCTTGGCCGCCTTTCCTATAAAGTAGCTTCCGCAAAAGAGCAGACTGAGACTGGCAAAAATCGCCGATAGCCAATTGAAGTGGCTCGCCACCAGAAAGTCGGCCTCCATCCCCAAGTATCCAGGAAGCGTATACAACATTCCATTGAGCGCGAACGCTCCGGCCAAGCCTAGCTTCCAAACGACCTTCTTCGACTCAGACTCCGCCGCCTCGCGTGCCGGACAAACGCGGTAGCCAAACTGCTTGATGCGAGAGACGAAGCCCAACAAATCAAAGCTACCGCTCTCCCACTCCAGATCGATCGTGCCATATTGAACGTTCACGCGACAGGAAACGCCGCCTTCCGCTTCGGAAAAGACGCGATCGATCAACCAAACGCAGCCCACGCACGAAATTCCCTCCAGAGCTAGGCTCAAGCTCGCTACCCCAGACTTCGCCTCCGCAACCTCCACCAGAGCCGTCAACCAAGGATAATCCTGGTTCTCGAAAACGCTCGACCCCACCGGCCGCGAGACTTCGCCACGCAGTTCGTAAAACCGCTCCAAGGACTCGTCATGGATAATTCGATACACGTACTCGCAGCCCGAACAGCAAAAGCGCTCCTCGGCTTGAACCGGACTGAAGCGGGTACCGCAGTGCTCGCAGGCATGGTCGCTCGAAACCTCCCCTCGCCTCCCTACCTTCCTCCCTACTTGCATATTCCCTCACCCGCGACGACTGCAGTCGCATCCGTGCCCATGAAAGCCCTAAAGCACAGCAAGCCCACCGCTACCAGAGCTACGACCCGACGCAGGTAGCCGAGCTTCCGCGCGTCCATGCGGAGCGAGAGCCATGCCCAGCCTGTCTGAGCAAGCAGCATCAAGGGCATTGTTCCGATCGCGAAACAGAGCATAACCAAAGCGCCTTGCCCTGCCGAACCACTCATCGTCGTTGCCCACAACATCAAGTACAAGGGCCCGCAGGGAATCAGGGGCGTGGCGATCCCCAGAGAAAATCCGCGGGCGTGCCCAGAAAGCCGATACGCCCTCTGCACGATGCCGCGACCGATACCCGACTTCGCCTGCCAACGAGTGACAATGCCATCCAAATTGCAGGCCAAGGCCACGAAGAAGGCCGCAAGGGCCCAAGGCGCGAAACGCGCTGGATTTTCCCCGACCCAAGAAACGACCCGACTGCCGAGCGCCCCGACCAAGGCGCCCAAGGAAGTGTAGGCAATCAAGCGTCCGAGGTGATACACGCCGTGGGATGGCAAAGCCGAGACTCCCTTCTTTTGCCCAATCAAGGCGCAACTCAAGGGACCGCACATTCCCACGCAATGCAGGCTCACCAAAGCTCCCGCTATAAAAGCGGCCGCCGGACTGAGCAGCGCGTAAAGGTTGCCGTCGTCGATCATTGGGACTGCTCCAGCGGGATCGGTTCCATCGCGTTCTCCGAAGCCACCTTAATCAGAAAATACCAAGCTACGATGACCACCACGAATGCGAGCGTCACCCAAACGCCGAGTGTGCGCCAACCTCCCCTTACCGATCTCTTTCCTTCTCCCGACATCCTATTTCAGCAGGTTTAAGCTCGGCCCGATGAATTCAAGCGGCCGCTCCATCAAACTCTCTCCTTCTTCGTCCAAAACGCGAACCGTCATCGAAAACGGCCCCTGGAAGCCGGACTTGTCCACCAGCACGACCACCGGCCGCACCAGGTCGCCATTTCCCGCAATCTCGAAGGACTGGTCCACGCCCCGCACCGTCACGTCCGATTGCTCCGATTCCAGCGCCAAACGGTAGGTCCCCGCTTCGTTTCGCGTATTGGTCACGCGTACCATAAACTGGTTGCGCACCACATCCTGGTCGACGAAGTAGGATGACCCGGGCGCTCTCCACGCCGTGATCGTAGCGTCCCCCAGTCCTTGCAGCGAAAACAGCAGCACCGCTGCTCCCACCATCAGCAAGACCGTATACAATACCATGCGCGGACGCACATATTGGGTCTTGCGCCCTTCCAGCCCCTCCATCGAATCGTAGCGAATCAGGCCGCGCGGACGCTTGAGCCGATCCATAACCGTATCGCACGCGTCGATACAAGCCGAGCAACCGATGCACTCCATCTGCAGACCTTGCCGAATATCGATGCCCGTCGGACAAACCTGCACGCAACGGTTGCAGTCGATGCAATCCCCCGCGCCTACCGTCTTGGCCTTGCCCCGCGGCTCCCCGCGCTTCTCGTCGTAGCCGATCACCATCGAATGCTCGTCGATCAAGGCGGACTGCAGGCGTCCATAGGGACAGATCACGATGCAAAGCTGCTCGCGAAACCAAGCGAAGTTGAAGTACAGCACCGCGGCATATGCAAAAACGAATACAAAGACCTTCCAGTTTTCGGCAGGCGCTTCCCGCATCATGCTCCATAACCCGGGAATCGATACGAAGTACGCCATGAACATGTGAGCCAAGGCCAAGGACAGGAAAGCGAAAACAGCGTGCTTGAGCCCTCTCTTCCAAATTCGCTCGAATCCCCAGCCCGCCGCATCCAGCCGGCGACGCTTCACCGCGTCGCCTTCGATCCAGCGCTCGACGCGACGGTAGACGTGCTCTAGAAAGACGGTCTGCGGACAGGCCCAGCCGCACCAAATGCGCCCCAGCAAGGCCGTTACGTAAAAGAGCCCGAAGCCCAAGCCCGAAATAAGGAAGAAGGCCAGCCAAAGGTCTTGGGACGCGAAGGTCATTCCCAGGAAATGGAACCGCATGGCGTCCGTATCCAAAAACAGGGCAGGATATCCGCCCACCTCGATCCA
The DNA here is from genome assembly GCF_031127875.1 of Pelagicoccus sp. SDUM812005. Classification (GTDB taxonomy): domain Bacteria; phylum Verrucomicrobiota; class Verrucomicrobiia; order Opitutales; family Opitutaceae; genus Pelagicoccus. Next base: position 204,773 of record NZ_JARXIA010000002.1, read on the forward strand.
AGGAAGCACCGCGTAAAGGAGGATCAGCACATACGCCGTCAAGCGACGCCAGAACGTGAACCGCCCCTTCGCATCCGCGGGATGGATTATGTAGCGTGAACCGTCATCGTTGACCGCGGTGAGCTCATCGCGATTCGGAACGTGCTTTTGGGGGCTGCTTGATGTGCTCATTAGATGGCTGAATTCGAGAGGACGAGTGGCTTTCCGTCCTCTCCTTCCCTTTGATCTACTTGGCTTGCTTGCTCACGAGGAAGGCCACCACTTGGTTGACCTTCTCCTCGCCTAACACCGGCCCCCAAGGAGGCATGCCGGCCGTGGCCACCCCTTCGACGACGATCTTCTGGATATCGAGCGGCTGGCCGCCGTGCTTCCAATCGGCGTCGTTAAGCGGCAAGCCGATCCCGCCTTCGAGGTTCTGCCCATGGCAAGCCGAACAGTTTTGCGTATAGATCAGCTGACCGGCGGAAACGATGTCCGGATCCTTGGCCATTACGGCGAAGGTATCGTTGTCGATGACGCCCGCTTCGGCCTTGGCCTTGGCGACGACCTCGTCGATCTCGGCCAAAGCCGCCTCCAATTCCTGCTCCTGGTCGAGGCCCATGCTCGCCTTTTGGTAGTAGACCCAGTAGGCGATCGAAAAGGCAATGGTCGCGTAGAGGGTAAAAAGCCACCAGTTCGGCAAGCTCTTGTCGAACTCCTCGATTCCGTCGAAGGTATGCTCGCGGATTTTTTCTTCCTTCGGTGTCTGACTCATATTAAAAATCTCCTGTAGGTTATTTCTCGATACAGCTCTAGTCGTCGAGCGGCATGCGGCTGGCCTTGCTGCTTTCCGCCTTGCCCATCTTCAGCGCCTTCCAAAGGAAGATTCCAAAAGCGAGGAAGAAGAGGACGAAACCGATCTTCGGAAAAAGCGTTTGCCACTCAGTGTATTCAACTCGTTGAAACATGATGCCTTCTCCTTCCTACTTGTTGGCGACTTGCTCCTGCACGTCCATCGACTTGCCGAGCTGTTGCAGATAGGCGATCAAGGCTACGATCTGCGTATCCGCATCGACCTCCTTGCCGCGAAATTCGAGGTTTTCCTTGATCGCTTTGGCCTGGGCCTTGGCAGCCGCATCGATCTCGGCAGGCGACCAATCCGGGAACGGCACCCCGAGCATCTTCTGGGCGTTGATCTTGGCCGGAAGGGAACCGTAGTCGGTAAACTTTTCAGCGAGCCAAGGGTAGTTCGGCATGTTCGAACCGGGCGAGGTGCTGCGCGGATTGATCATGTGGTCGAAGTGCCAGTCGTCCTGGTACTTGCTGCCGAGTCGAGCGAGGTCCGGCCCCGTGCGCTTGGAGCCCCACTGGTAGGGATGGTCGTAGATCGACTCCCCGAGACGGCTGTAGTCGCCGTAGCGCTTCACCTCCGCCACGAAGGGACGGATCTGCTGCGAGTGGCAATTGTAGCAGCCCTCGCTGATATAGATATCGCGCCCGGCAAGCTCGAGCGGCGTGTACACCTTCTGCAGCCTGTCCTCCGCAACGCTGGCCTTGTCGATATTCACCAGCGGCACGATCTGCACCACGCCGCCAACCGCAGCGGACAGCAGGGCCAACACCGTGAACGGCATAGCGTTCTCCAGCAGCTTGTCATACCACTGGGCAAAGCTGTCGCCGCTGCGCGTGAAATGAACCACGCAACTCATGATCACGACAATGGTCGCGCCCATACCGAACAATTCCAGCAGTCCATCCGAAAAAAGCCAGACGCAGGAAAAGACGACCAGTCCCGCCGAGTAAAGGAAGGCAGGATGCATCACCGCTCCGATAAGCCCCAGCTTCTTCGCGTCGTCCTTCGCCGCGGAAACTTCGCACACGCCGTTAACCGCTTCGCCAGACTGCACTGTCTTCCAAATGTTGTAGGCCATCAGGATGAAGCCCACCAAGTAGATGCCGCCCCCCACCACGCGAGTCAGCATCAAGGGACGGATCGACTGCAGCGTTTCCAGGAAATTTGGATACGCGAGGATTCCCTTGGCATCCGCGTTGTTAAGCATGAGTCCCTGCGTGATGCCAGACACCCACATGGACGCCACGTAAAGCAAGATTCCCACGAGCCCGAGCCAGAAGTGCATGTTGGCCATAGGCACGGAGTAGAGCTTCGTCTTCCAAAGGCGAGGCGCCAGGAAGTAGAACATACCCGCCGCCATGAAGCCGTTCCAACCCAGCGTGCCCGCGTGGACGTGGCCAATGATCCAGTCCGTATAGTGAGCCAGAGCGTTGACGGAACGGATCGAAAGCAAGGGCCCCTCGAAAGTAGCCATGCCGTAGAAAGTCACCCCGGCAGCAAAGAACTTAAGCACCGGATCCGTGCGCAGCTTGTCCCAAGCCCCGCGCAGCGTGAGCAAACCGTTCAGCATCCCACCCCAAGACGGTGCCCAAAGCATCAAGCTGAAAATCATGCCGAGCTGCTGCAGCCAACCGGGCAACGCCGTGTAGAGCAAGTGGTGAGGCCCCGCCCAGATGTAAATGAACACCAGCGACCAAAAGTGGACCACCGAGAGGCGATAGGAATAGACCGGACGGTCCGCCGCCTTCGGCATGTAGTAGTACATGATCCCAAGGATCGGCGTGGTCAGAAAGAAGGCCACCGCGTTGTGCCCGTACCACCACTGCACCAGCGCGTCCTGAACGCCTCCAAAGATTGGATACGAATGCAAAAGTCCGGTCGGAATCGAAAGGTGGTTAACGATGTAGAGCATCGCCACCGTCATGATCGTGGCGATGTAGAACCAGATCGCCACGTAGAGCGAACGTTCGTTGCGCTTGGCAAGGGTCAGGAAGAAGTTGATCGCGAAGACGACCCAGATCAGGGCCACCGCGATGTTGATCGGCCAAATCAGCTCCGCGTACTCCTTGCCGCGGGTGAATCCCAGCGGCAGCGTAATCGCCGCCGAAAGGATAATGAGCTGCCACCCCCAAAAGTGAACCTTGGAGAGCAGGTCCGAGCCGAGACGGGCCTTCACCAGTCGCTGCGTCGAGTGGTAGATGCCGGCGAACATCATGTTGCCCACGAAGGCGAAGATGACCGCATTGGTGTGCAAGGGACGCAAACGCCCAAAGGTCAGCCACTCCGTATTGAAATTGAGGAAATGGAAGTTTAGCTGGGCGGCAACGACGAGGCCTACCAACATGCCCACGATGCCCCAAAAGATGGAAGCTATCATGAACAGGCGCACGGTCTGGTCGTCGTACTCGATTACTCGTTTCTGATCGGACATAAAGGTCAGTGGGTTAGGAGGAGGTGTTCGCTTATCGAAAAATTGAGGTCGGACCAAAACTAGCGACGATTCCGGTGGCTCACCGTGCGCTCCTCCGCCAAAGGCATCAGGCTGTCGCGCTCCGGACTGCTCCAGTTGGCCGAGCGACGCGTGAACGCGAAGAACGCCAGGGCGAGGCCGACAAGGATCAGACCGATGAAGACGGTGAGGAAGAGGACGTTCATTTCGCTGGCAGTAGCTTGGCTAATTCTATCGGTTAGTTATTTTACTATTAAATACCTTTATTTCTTTTATTGCTGGAAAAGTTCGCGGATCAAGCCTTAAGCGCGGATAATTGAAGATAAACAGGTCGTTAATTAACCCTTCTTATGGGCGGCATGCACCCAAGTGTTGGAAACGAACGGCGGCCGGCCGCTCTCCGCTGCCCTTCCAGCGGGCGTAAAAGCAGCGACCGCGGAGCAGAGCTTCCCTTCGGAGCGAGGGGGGGAAAGCGAGGCAGCGCGGCTCCCGCCTCAGCGATCCATCACGAGGGAGAGCAAATAGCCATTGTCTCCCATCTTCTGCAGCAGGCAATCTACGATGCCGCTGTCCTGGAAAAAGCAAAACACCATGCTCTCGTTGCGATAGCTCAAGGTGTTCATCGTTTCGCGAAGCCGTATGGCTCCCTGCAGGTAGTCCCAGTGGGACTGCGGAAAATAGTCGTCGACCCGCTTCGAGGCAGGGAAATGCATGTCGCAAAAATCGCGAGCCAGGCTGGAAGCGGACTCCAGTCGCCCTTCCCCATCTAGAAAGAACGACACCACCCCCATTCGGCCGCGGACCGACATGAGCTCCACCACCTTGTCCCGGACCGTATTGCAGAACACGGTCTTGGCGCACATCAGCAGCTCCGAAAACTGGCTGCGCGGCTGCCAGTCGCGATCCTCTTCCCCGCCGCCAATCGGGCGAAACAAGTGCACGTCGAGACTCACCCGCAGGCCTACCGTGAGCGAAAGCAGCACCTCGTTGGCCGCGATCTCCCGCACCTCGATCCGATCCAGGCAATCGATCGTCTCCGCCCCCACATAGTCCGGCCGCAGCTGGATGACCACGTCCTCCAAGTCGTAGGCCCGCATCAAGTAGGTCTTCAAGTCCCCCCAGTCGCTGAAGGTCGCGCACTCGTTGGGGCAAACGCTTTTCCCGCCCGCGCCGCTTCGCATCGAGCGCTTTTCGGTTGCGGCTCCCTGCAACGGGCCCGCCATTTTCGAGTATCGAGTCTGAAATTCCATATCAGGGTGCCCCGAAGGACGCTTGCCAGTCCCGAACAACCGCAAGGAATTTCCGCAGCCCTCGGGAACTTGGACGTAAAAGTTGGATCCCCTATCATTCGGCGATTCCCGTAGTCGTGTCGAGAACCTTCTCTCTATTTACCTAGGTAAGTTTATTAATAGGTATCGAGAAGTGCATGAACCAAACTGCGAAACGACTACTTGACCGCCTTTACGAAGCGAGGGCGACCGCTCCAGTCCTCCACCCCCTCCGCGCTGGCATAGCCCTGCGTCTTGCAGAGCTCCAGCAGCGGCTCGCGGTGCAGGATCCCCGTTTCCAGCCAAAGGACTCCGCCCGGCTTCAGACGGGAATAGCTGCCGCTCACGATCTGCTCCAAGTCGCTCAAACCTTCCTTTTCGGCAAACAAGGCCGAACGGGGCTCGAAATCCTTCACCTCCGGCTCAGCCGTCTCCATCTCCTCGTCCGTCAGGTATGGCGGATTGGATACGATCAAGTCGAATTCCCCTTCCGGATCGAAATCGGTAAACCAATCGGAAAGCACGAAGGACACCCGGTTCTGCAAGCCACAGCCCAGGGCATTTTCCTGGGCGAGCTCCAAGGCGTCGCGGCTCGCGTCCACCGCAAACACCTCCGCTCGCGGCAAAGCGAACGCCAGGGCGAGCGCGATCGCGCCGCTGCCCGTACCCAAATCCACGATACGGTACTCCCCGTCGTTTTCGCCCAAGCTCCCCAGCGAGAGCTCCACCAGCTGCTCCGTCTCCGGACGCGGGATCAAGGCTCGCTGGTCCACCTTCAGCTCCAGCTCGTGAAAAGGGGTCGTACCTAGAATATATTGCAACGGCTCTCGCTTCGCCCGCCGCGCCACCTTGGAACGCATGTCGGCCAGCTCCGCTTCCTTGAGCGGACGGTCGAACTGCATGTACAGCTTCATGCGATCCATGCCCAGCGAGGAGGCGATCAGCCACTCCGCGTTGAGCCGGGCGCTCTCCACCCCCTTGCCTTCGAGGAAGGCAGAGCTACGCTGGATCACGTCCAGCACTGTCAACATTTCAGGCATCTTGGTCGGGAGGCTAGCGTATCCAGATCACTTGGACCTGGTCGAACTCATCAAAGCGTCGATCTTCAGGCGCATGTCCTCCGCCTCCAGCGTTTCGAGGATCTCGTCCATCTCGCCTTCCATAACTGCCGGCAAGCTATGCAAGGTGAGGCCGATACGGTGGTCGGTCAGGCGGCTCTGGGGAAAATTGTAGGTACGGATACGCTCGCTGCGGTCTCCGGTGCCGACCTGCTTCTTGCGGTTCTCCGCGTACTTGGCCCGCTCCTCCTCCTGCTTCACTTGCAAGATGCGCGAGTAGAGAACCTTCATGGCCTTGGCCCGGTTCTTGATCTGGGAACGCTCGTCCGCGCAATAAACCGTGATCCCGGTCGGCTTGTGCACGATGTTGATCGCCGAGTCGGTCGTATTGACGTGCTGGCCGCCGGCGCCGCTGGCGCGGGTCGCCGTGATCTCCAGGTCCTGCGGATTGATCTCCACGTCGACCTCCTCCGCTTCGGGCAAAACCGCAACCGTCACCGTCGAGGTGTGGATACGTCCCTGCGACTCGGTTTCCGGTACCCGCTGCACGCGGTGCACGCCGCTCTCGAGCTTCAGCTTCTTGTAAACCTCTTCCCCGCTGATGGAGAAAATCACTTCCTTGTAGCCGTCGATGCCGCTCTCGCTGGCGCTCATCTGCTCCACGCGCCAGCCCTTGCGTTCCGCCAGCCGCGAATACATGCGGTACAGGTCCGCCGCGAAGAGCGACGCTTCGTCGCCGCCTGCTCCAGCCCGGATTTCCACGATCGTATTGCGGGAGTCGGTTTCGTCCGGCGGGATCATGGCAGCGAGGATCTTCTCCTCCAGCTTCTCGATCTTCTCCTCCAGCTCCGGAATTTCCATTTCCGCCAGCTCCTTCAGCTCCGCGTCCGCCGCAGCGTCGTCCATCATCTCCTTGTTGTCGGCGAGATCCGTCTTCGCCTTCTCCAAAGCCGCATAGTCCTCGATCAACTGACGCAACTTCATGTGTTCGCGGGAAAGCGCAGCGGAACGTCGAGCGTCGCTGTAGAAGTCAGGCGCGTTCATCAAGCCGTCGATCTCTTCGACGCGCGCTTTAAAAGGGGAAATATCTGGAAGCTTGATAGCCATAGGAAGTGAGCAAGGCGCCTCGCGGCAGCCCAATTGTTGAAAAGGACGCAAATCCGTTACCGAAAGCGAGCCACATGGCAAGCGCAGCATTTGCAGATTGCGTCTGCATCCATCAAATTCACCATTCGCGATTCACCCTTCACTCTTTCTCCACGTGTCCCACTCCTACTCTACTCAGAACAAAATCGCCATCGTCTGGGATTTCGACAAGACCCTTATCCCCGGCTACATGCAGCAGCCGATCTTCGAAAAGTTCGAGATCGACGAAGCCCTCTTCTGGACCGAGGTCAACACCATGGCCGAGCGCTACAAGCAGCGCGGCTACACCGTCTCCGGCGAAAGCGTCTACCTCAACCACATCCTCACCTACGCCCGAGCCGGCAAGATGCCCGGCCTCAACAACAAGATGCTCCGCCAGCTGGGCAAGGAAATCGAATTCTACGAAGGCCTGCCCCAATTCTTCGAAGAGCTCCGCGCCCTCACCCGCTCCCGCCCCGAGTACCTTCGCCACGACATCCAGCTCGAGCACTACATCGTCACCACCGGCCTCGCCGAGATGGTGCGCGGCTCCGCCATCGCCCCCTACGTCGACGGCATCTGGGGCAGCGAATTCATCGAAAACCCGCTCCAGCCCGGCTACCTCGACCAGGACGACCTCGAAATCGAAACCGAGGACATCGTCAGCCAAATCGGCACCATGATCGACAACACCACCAAGACTCGGGCTCTCTTCGAGATCAACAAAGGCGCCAACAAGAACGACACCATCGACGTCAACGCCAAGATGGCCGCCGAAGACCGCCGCATCCCCTTCCAAAACATGATCTACATCGCAGACGGCCCCAGCGACGTGCCCAGCTTCTCCGTCGTGCGCAAGTTCGGCGGCAAAGCCTACGCCGTCTACAAGCCCGGCAACGACGCCGAGTTCGAGCAAAACGACCTCCTCCTGCAAACCGACCGCATCCACGCCTACGGCCCCGCCCGCTACTCCTCCGAATCCAACACCTCCATGTGGCTGCGCATGCACGTGCACAAGATTTGTCAACGCATCGTCACCGACCGCGAAGCCTACCTCACCCAACGCGTCGCCAAGCCCCCCCGCCACCTCAAGGACGAGCAAGCCCCGCCCCCCGAAGACCAGCTCGAGCAAGACACCCTCGACCTCGAATAAAACCCGTAGGGCGCGGACTACACGCCAATCCCGCGCCGCCCGATCCAAGAAACCTGCGCTTAAAAACTCTCCCGCCCCTCAAAAAATCCCGAAACTGAAACTTGATTTTAAAACGCCTGTTTCATACAGGAGTTCCCCGCTAAAAAGCTCCCCGCACACCACGAGGAGCTTTTGCGTATCCCTCTCCCTGAAACCCAGAACCCGGAACCGAGCGAAGCCACGCCAAAGCAGCTCCGCCACGGCCCAACACCCATTACCTGGAACCCAATTATGGTAAAAGTAGATCGACTCGTAAAAGACTACGGTACGCTGCGCGCTGTCGACGGCGTCTCATTCACCATCAACAAAGGTGACATCCTCGGCTTTCTCGGTCCCAACGGCGCCGGCAAGTCCACCACCATGAAGATGATCACCGGCTTCCTCACGCCCACCTCCGGCACCGCCACCGTCGACGGCTTCGACGTCGCCAAGGACCCCATCGAGGTCAAGAAGCGCATCGGCTACCTGCCCGAGTCCAGCGCCGCGTATCCAGAAATGACCGTCGTGGAATTCCTCACCTACGTCGCCGAAGCCCGCGGCATCACCGACATGGACCAGCTCCAATCCCGCCTCGCCGACGTCATCGTCAAGTGCCACCTCGACTCCGTCAAGTACCGCGCCATCGAAAACCTCTCCAAAGGCTACCGCCAGCGCGTCGGCGTCGCCCAGGCCATCATCCACGACCCGCAAGTCCTCATCCTCGACGAGCCCACCGATGGACTCGACCCCAACCAAAAGCACGAAGTGAGAAAGCTGATACAAGCCATGTCCGCCGACAAGGCCATCGTGCTCTCCACCCACATCCTCGAAGAAGTGGAAGCCATCTGCAACCGCGTCATCATCATCGACCAAGGCAAGGTCCTCGTCGACGAGACCCCCGCAGAATTCAAGGCCCGCAAACCGGGCGCCACCATCGACGAAGTCTTCCGCGAACTCACCAACAAGACCGTGCTCGCCTAGACTCAACTAGGGAGCCTGCGGCTCACGCGACAAGCCACCCGAGCCCTACGCCTCCCATTCACCCTTCACTTTTCAGCATTCACTCTTTCAACCCATGCCTATCTTCAAAAAAGAATTCCTCGGCTACTTCCGCTCCCCCGTCGGCTACGTTATCCTCGCCGTCTTCCACATCATGGTCATCGGCCTGGCCCTCTACTCCGGCTACTACAGCCGCAACGAAGCCAGCCTCAACAGCCTCTTCCGCCCTCTACCCTGGATCCTCATCGTCTTCATCCCCGCGGTCGGCATGCGTCTCTGGGCCGAAGAAAAGCGCTCCGGTTCCATCGAGCTGCTCTTCACCTTGCCCATCTCGCCCCGCTCCGCGGTAGTCGCCAAGTTCCTCGCAGCCCTCGCCTTCATCGGCATCGGCCTCTGCCTTACCTTCTCCCTCGCCCTCACTACCGGATACCTCGGCGATCCCGATTGGGGCGTCATCTTTTCTGGATACATCGGAGCCATCCTCACCGCCTCCGCCTTCCTCTCCATCACCGCAGTCTGCTCGGCCCTCACCAAGAACCAAGTCATCGCTTTCGTCATCAGCGTCATGATTTGCCTCTTCGCCACCCTCATGGGCTCCGACTGGCTCGCCCAATTCCTCGGCAGCTCCGTGCCCACCGCCCTGCTCGACTTCCTCCGGCTCATGAGCTTCGAGCAACACTTCTCCACCATGTCCAAAGGCCTCATAGACATCAGCGCCCTCTCCTTCTACCTCGTGCTGACCCTCGCCTGCCTCGGCATCAACATGATCGTCATAGAACGCTAAGCGCAACCGATCCCCGGAACCCAGTACCCAACACCTGGAACCCATTCAAAAATGACACTCTCCAAGAAAATCACCGCAGCCGTCCTCATCGTCCTCAACTTCTTGCTGCTCCACTACGTCGTATCCTCCCTGCCGATACGCTTCGACTTCACCGAAGAGGGCATCTACACCCTTTCCGACAGCACTAAGAACATGCTGGAAAAGCTGGAGGAACCGGTATCCATCGACTTCTACTCCTCCAAGTCCATCGCCGACCTCCCCGCCTGGTTCAAGAACTTCTCCGACCGCGTCGAGCAAATGCTCGAGCAATACGAGAAAGCCTCCGGCGGGCTCATCAAGCTCAAGGTCATCGACCCCAAGCCCGACTCCCCCGAAGAAGAGCGCGCCATCGCAGCGGGACTCAACGGCACCGAGATCCCCAACGGCGACCGCGTCTTCCTCGGCATGGCCGTCGCCCAAGGCGAAACCGAAACCATCCAGCCCTTCTTCAACTGGAACCGCGAAACCTTCCTCGAGTACGACATCTCCAAGACCATCTACGAGACCCAGCTCATCACCAAGCCGCGCCTCGGCCTCATCACTTCCCTGCCGCTCAAGGCTCCCCCCGCCATGCCCATGCCGGGCCAGCAGCCGCAAACCGACCAAATCATCCTCACCCAACTCGAAACCCAATTCGAAATCGTCGAAATCGACGCCAGCGAGTCTGAACTTCCGACCGACCTCGACCTCCTCGCCCTCATCCATCCCAAGAACCTAGGCGAAGATCTACAGTATTCGATCGACCAATACGCCCTCTCCGGCAAGCCCATCTTCCTCGCACTCGACCCCTCCTCCGTCACCGAGCGCGAACAAGGTCGCCAGCAAATGATGATGGGCCAAATGAGCCAGCCAACCCCCAGCGACCTGCCCGAATTGCTCGCCGCCTGGGGCATCGAGTACGACCCCAGCCAAGTCCTCACCGACCAGAGCAACTCACTCTCCCAAGGCCGCTACACCCAGCCGGCTTGGCTCATCTTCCGCAACGAATTCGTCAACCGCGACCTGCTTCCCTCCTCCGAACTGGAAGGCGTACTCCTGCTCGAAGCCGGCCAACTCAAGCGGTCCGCCGACGCCACCACCTCCTGGGAGCCCATCCTCACCACCTCCAGCGACGCCGGCCAAGTGCAGAGCATGATGCTCCAGTTCTCCGACCCCAGCCAGATCGGACGCCAAGCCGAGCCGCTCAGCGAGCCCGCTACCGTAGCCGGCCTGCTCACCGGAGAAGCCAAAACCGCCTTCCCCGACCGCGAAGGCGAAAACCACAAGGCCACCGGCGACATTACTGTATTCATTATCTCTGACAGCGACTTCCTGCTCGACCAGTTCTCCGTCCAGCGAGTCAACTTCCTCGGCATGCAGCAGGTCCAAAAGATCAACGACAACCAAGACCTCGCCAACAACTTCATCGAGTACCTCGGAGGCAGCCGCGACCTCATCGGCATCCGCGGCAAAGCCGGAGCCACCCGCCCCTTCGACGTCGTGCAACGCATGGAAGCCGAGGCCCAAAAGCTCTACCAGGCCAAGCTGGAAGCCGTCGAAGCCGAGCTGCAAGAGACCAACCAAAAGCTCAGCCAAATCCTCAGCGAGCAAGCCGGCTCCGGCATCATCTACGCCACCCCCGAAATGGAAGAGCTCATTGCCGAGAACCAGAAGAAGCAAGCCGAGCTCAAGTCGCAGATCCGCGAAATCCGCAGCGGCCTCCGCCAAGGCATCGACACCCTCGGCAATACCATCGGAGCCATCAACCTTCTCTGGGCGCCCATCGGCCTCCTCGCCTTCGCCCTCACCTTCAACCGCATGCGCAAAAGCAACTAGGACCAACCAAGATCAAAGCAGCGGGAGCCTCCCGCTCCCCACCACCAGATCCCACAACCTAGCACCGAAAACCAACACCCAGCGTAAGCACTATGAATCTCAACAAACTCTACATCTCCACCGCTGTGCTCGCCGTCGCCGCCGGCATCACCTACTTCGTAAAAAGCGCCGATAGCGCCAAACCGGAAGATCCACGCCTCGGCACCGCCATCGTCTCCAACGACGACCTCAACAAGGTCACCACCCTCGAGCTCATCAGCGGCTCCGAGTCCATGACCTTCCGCTACGACGCCGACGCATCCAACTGGCAACTACAGGAACGTCACAACCTCCCCGCCGACACTAAGAAGATCACCGACCTCACCAACCAGCTCAAGGAAACCAAGCTCCAGCGCATCGCCTCCCGCAAGCCCGAACGCATCGCCGACTTCGGCTTCGGCATCGACTACATCAACCTCCACGACGCAGACGGAAACAGCGTGCTCTCCCTCGACCTAGGCCGCGAGACCGACGCCGGCAAGCAGCTCGTCCGCTTCGGCCAGGAAGAGCTCGCCTTCATCGCCAGCGATTCCTTCTCCGTCAACGGCGACCCCGTCTCTTGGCTCGACAAAACCCTTCTGAAGACCGAACGCGACGAAATCCGCTCCGCCACTTTCCAGCTCGAAAACGGCGACACCCTCAGCGTCGCCCGCGAGTCCGAAAACGACGACTGGACCACCGAAGACAGCCTTCCCGACGGCAAGCAGCTCGACCAAGGCGCCATCACCCGCGCCCTCAACCGCCTCGTATCCATAAACTTCATACGCCTCGCCGAACACGGTGACCCCGAAGTCGTCGGAGCCCAAGAGCACAGCTACACCATCAGCTACACGCTCGCCGACGATACCACCTACACCATCACCGCCGGACGCCGTCCCGAAGTGAAAGTCGAAAAGGAAGTCGAGACCACTAACGACGAAGGCGAAACCATCACCGAAACGCAGGAAGAAGTCGAAACGCCCGTCGGTGCCGTCTTCGTCAAAATCTCCAGTAGCGACGAAACGGCGCCCATCAACGACTACATGACCCGCACCGCATTCGCCACCACCAGCACCCTCTACACCGCCGCCCCCGAGAGCCTCGACGCCCTCCTCGCCGACATCCCAGAACCGGAGCCGGAGCCAGAACCGGAAAGCGACTCCGAGCCAACAGAGGAAGCAGTCGAAGAGACAGCTGCCGAATAGGCTCCTGTAATATCACCGCCCTTCGAGAGAACGCCCCACCTCGAAGGGCACTTCCTCCGTCAGAAAAAAAATCCCGTAACCTCACTCGCCCCGCCGCGTATACTGAGGCCAGAAACACCAAACTGGCCCATGAATACGAAACGACTTTCCCTTCCCCTTCTCGCCCTCACCACCCTGGCCCTCGCCGCCAGCGCCTCCGCCGCAGACGAAGTCCAAATCCACGACCTCGCCGGCATTAAGACGGTCGACTTCCACATCTCCAAAGCGAACGTCACCCTCATCGGCTCCGACCGCAGCGACCTCGAACTCAGCCTCGAAGAACCGCTCACCGGATTCGACCCGGAAAAGGTCACCCAATCCGTCACCCGCGACGGCGACCGCCTCGTCATAAAAATCGAGCACGCCAAAGAGAAGAGCTCCTGGTTCTCTTGGGGCGACGAAAAAGGCTACAAGGCAGCCACCCTCCACCTCCCCGCATCCGTCGCGACAAACGTGAAAACCTCCGGCGGAAACCTCAGCGCCGAGGCCATGAGCGCCCCGCTCTCCCTTAAAACCTCGGGTGGAAACGTCTCCGCCAGCGACATTTCCGCCCCTCTCGAAATCAAAACCTCAGGCGGTAACATCCGCCTCGAGCAAATCTCAGGCGACACCCAAGCCCACACCTCCGGCGGCAATATCAAGGTAGAAGGCCTCGTCGGCGCCGTAGAGCTTCACACCTCCGGCGGGAACATAAGCATCGAGGGCGACATCTCCGCCCTCAGGGCCCACACCTCCGGCGGGCACATCAACGCCCAGCTCAGCGGCGTCCTGCTCGAACCCCTCTCGCTCGGCACCTCCGGAGGAAACGTCCAAGCCACCCTCGCCTCCGGCCTGCAAGCGCCCGCCGAACTGAAAACCTCGGGCGGCAGCGTCAGCATTTCCCTCCCCCGCGAGCAAGCCTTCCAAGTCTACGCCAAGTCAAACGGAGGCGGCGTCTCCTTCAACCACCCCGGCAGCTTCCAAGGATCCCTCGACAAGAAAAAGATCGAAGGCGAAGTCAACGGCGGCGGCCCCCTCGTCAAACTCACCACCAACGGCGGCCGCGTCACCATCAAGGAAATCTAAGGCATCAGCCGCCCCGAAACCAATTGTCTAGTACGGTCAAAAAATAGACTCCGTCGAGCCCCGTTCGGCGTATGGTAGCAGGAAGCCCGCATCGAGAGATGCGGGCTTTTGCGTTTCTCCAAGCCAAAACCCCAATTTCCTTCGTGCAACTTCCTCAGCTTCGTGGACAAAATAACACGAAACTCGCACCACCATCCGCAAACACGCTCCCGCTATTAACTCCGCTCCACTCACACCTCCCGCCTCCGAGCCGCCCCTCGAGGTCCTGTATCGAGACGACCGCTATATCGCCATCCACAAGCCCTCCGGACTGCTCGTGCACCGGAGCCCCATCGACAAGCGAGAAACCCGCTTCGCCATCCAGCTCCTGCGCGACCAAATCGGCCAGCACGTCTACCCCGCCCACCGCATCGACCGCCCCACCTCCGGCATCCTCCTCTTCGGCCTCGACGAAGCAGCCGGCACCGCCCTCTCCATCCTCTTCCAAGAACGCAAAGTCCAAAAGACCTACCGGGCCGTGGTACGCGGACACCTTCCCGAAAGCGGCGTCATCGACTCCCCCCTGCACAAGTACGAAGACCAAGACGGACACAAGAAAAGCGCCGAAACCCAAGAAGCCGAAACCGCCTACAAGCGCCTCGCCATCACCGAACTCCCGTATCCAACGGAGCGCTACGACACCACCCGCTACTCGCTGGTCGAGCTCTATCCGCACACCGGGCGACGCCACCAGATCCGCCGTCACCTCGCCCATATCCGTCACCCCATCATCGGCGACGTCCGCCACGGCTGCAACAAAGCCAACAAGCTCGCCCGCGCCAACTTCGCCATCCACCGCCTCCTCCTCGCCGCCACCGACATCGCCTTCCCCCACCCCTTCGAAGACAAGCAAGTGCAAATCCACTGCCCCCTCGAAGCCAGCTTCCAAGCCGCCCTCGCTCGCATATTCTAACAGGCACGAGCCCGCCCCTGAGGCTGCCTCTCAGAACCTATACCTCATTCGTCCAAAGACCTTGGGCCGCGCTGACTTGACATGCAAAAAGGGCGCAGCTGCTAAGCCGCGCCCTCTGAACTTCAGAAGGAAGGGATTGTTAATCCAAGAGCTCGACCACGCAACTCGAGAGGTCGCCGTCCCGCTGCGAACCGATCGCTAAGCCAACCATAGCGTCAGTTGCCAAAGGAAATTCAAAATCATTCACCAAGCGCCAGAGGCCACCGTTATCCGCGACATACAGCTTGATCCGTGCTCCTACACGATCCAAGCGTAGCTGCGGGGTCGAGCCCGCAACTCCCCTTCCCGACACCTGGACTTTCGATCCGAGCGCAGTCCGTACCAGCGTTTCAAAAATCCCGTTGCCATTCAAAACGATCGACGCATGGGGCGAATCGGGCTCGAGACCTTCACGAACCATCAGGCCGACTCGACTCCAGCCATCGTCCGCCACGTAATCATGGAGCGCCACTTTCAAGCTGAAGTCACCGATCGCCGGCACCCACGAGTAGCGCAAAGCATCGTCAATACTTTCGTAGCCAGCCCCCGAGGCGCTGAAGAAGTAAAGACCTGTCGCTTCGTCGAACAGAGTGATCCCTTGCTCGGAAATTTCGCCCACGATAGACGAACGAGCAACGTGACCGAGCAACGATAGCTCCGTCTGTTCCGGCGCTTCGGGCCCAGGGGAAACGTCGATTTCCTCCTCGTTCAAGACCTCGAAACGACTACGGGACAAACGACCGTCATACTGCGAACCCACTACCAAGCCAGCGTCGAACGTTTCGCCCAACTCGACTTCAGACTCGACCAACAAGGTCCAAGCGTTCCCATCCGCCGAGACATAACCTCGCACCCAATCTCCGACCTTGGATATCCTGAGGAAGGCGACCGAGGGCGCCGCCCGTCCCTTAGACACTACGACCTTCGTCCCGTCGCTCCTGCGAACCAAGGATTCGAAATTGCCATAGCCATTCACCACGACGGAAAGGTGCGCCGCCCGCTGCTCCAGGCTCGAACGCAGCATGATACCTGCACGTCCCCAACCGGCATCCAACTCCAGCTCGCTGAGCTTCACGGAGAAGTCGACATCACCGTCAACAGTCACTTTCGAAAAACGCAACTCGTCGTCCAGCTGCTCAAATCCCAAGCCAGACGCTTCGAGAACATGGTTCCCGCTCTCCGCATCGTAAGCATACGATCCAACGTCATCCATCTCCCCAATAACGCTTTCCTCAATCGGTAGCCCTAGCAAATAGGGCCAGTCCGTCGAGCACTGGCTGAAAGCGACCAAATCCGACTCCAGCACTTCAACGAGGGCCGCGGAAAGCCGACCATCTCGTTCCGAGCCGATTGCGATTCCCACGTGAACGTTGCCATCCATTTGGCTAGGAGAACCGCTTACTTCCTTCCAGACCTCCCCGTCCAAAGAGTAGCTCAAAAAGACCACGCCAGCTCGTCGCTCGATGCCCAGAAACACGGTATCGCCCGCGACGGCCTGCACGGTGGAGGCAACCTTAAGTCCTGTCCCTTTCCGGGAAAGCCTCTCCACATAACCTTTACCATTCAACACGATAGACTCATGCATCGCATCCTGCCCGAGAGTTTCTCTCACCATCAGGCCCACTCGCGCCCAGCTCCCGTCCGCTTCGAAGGCGTGAACCTGCACTCTCAACTTAAAATCCCCTTCCACTGCGGTCTGCGTAAAGCGCAACTCATCCAAAACCTGTTCGTAGCCAGCGCCCGACGCAGAAACTGCAAACGCTCGCGCCCCCACATCGAAAACGCTCTCTCCCAAGACCGACATCTCTCCGATAACACTCGATTCCGGACCGTCCTGAATCTCCAATTCCGTTTCCTCGCTTCTGATCTCCGAGCTTACAACGTCGCTGTATTCGGATGCTCCATACGCGTTGAAAGCGCGAACCCTGTAGTGATAGCGATTTCCAGCGAGTACTGATTCATCAATAAACAACGTTCCATTGGCGACGGATTCGCCAACCTCGACAAAGTCGATGCCATCGACCGAACGTTCGATCCAAAACCCGTCCTCGTTGTCCGAACGGTCCGTCCACGACAGCTTCAACGTTTCGCTATAAGAGCTCGAAACTCCTGCGAGGAGAACCACACAACCCCCTGAAAGTGCCGCAGCCCAGCAACTTCTCAGCCTCGACAGGCGCCGCTTGCTAGAGAGAGCCAAGTGAGCTTGCCCCCTAAAAATCACTAGTAACCAATTTTCAAATACAGTCTTCACGAACATCTTCCAGAGTTAAATTAAAAGAGCTATGTGAAACGCCTGATGGCCGAGGCCCTTGACCCGATTTTCTGTTAACCCAGGTTTTACAAACGGAATTTCCCAACATCCTCAGGGACTCTTCCGCTCCGCGCCTTCCGAGCGTCCTGAAAAACCAGCGAACTCTTTTCCCTAGGTCCGCCCAGGCATGTCCCCCACCCCGCCCCATCCTCCCTCCCAGAATGTTTCGGGTCGCAACAGGGGCGCCTCATTCTATGCTCGCAATCGAATGCCGACTCCTCCAACCGACACGTCCCAGCATGCTTTTCGCAACGCTGCTCCCACCGGAAACTCCCTAACGAAAAACTTGAAAGTACCCCTCTATCCTCCTCGAAAACCCATTCCAACGGCACCCGCATTCCACCCAGAAAGCTTTTCCCGCAACGCCCAGAATCCCTTGGGCTAAATAAAGCATCGACTAGGAAACGGCGAACCTCCCCCCTCAGCGTCCCCCAAACGGTCCGCCTGCTACTCCCTCGCCTTCCGTGAAATCGACATCGCCCACGGAACGGATCCGCCCGCCTTTTCGACCTATACTCAGAGAGTCCGTTATACTTCCCTCCTTCCTACCAGATCGACTAGACAGGTAGATTCACCTAAAGAAATCTTGTCTCCTCCTTGTACATAAAGCTAGGTATCGGGGCTTGAAATTGAATCAGATCAGCAAACGGAGGAACAGACCCAACCTACCTCTGAGTTCTCTAGCCCCGTGGCACCTAAAGGCGCTCTTCCACCTCGTTCTCGCCCACCTATCCGTTGCAATGGCGTTTGCCCAGCAGCAAGCTACGCCTCCACCTGCGATCTACCCAGAATCCAACAAATTCTACGACAGCCAAGTCATCCGCATCGAGGCCGAGACACCTGGCAGCACCATCGAGTACACGCTGGAAACCAATGGTAACACATCCGCCCGCATCAGCTATTCAAGCCCCTTCACCATCCACGGGCAAACCATAGTTCGTGCCGTAGCAAAGGCTCCCAACCAAGCGGAAAGCCAAGTCAGCACAAGAAGCTTCCTAAAGATCCAGGAGCTGGACGCGTGGCGCTTCGGAGAAGATATCCCCCTGCCAAACCTTCAGAACCAAATCGACTCAGTATCGGCGAACGAAAGCGGGCTTGTCGTCCTCTACACCGACGGAACCCTCGCCCCCCTCGACGTCCCCTTCGGCCAAACGCAGCCTCCTTCCGAGGGACTTGACGACATCATTCAAATCGCCACCGGCCACGATTTCGCGCTCGCCCTCTCGAAGGGCGGAAAGGTCTACGCGTGGGGGGAGAACGACTACGGACAAACGGAGGTCCCTCAAGACCTTTCCAATGTGGTAGCCATCCACGCTAGCGGCGATTCGGCTCTCGCCCTACGCAAAGACGGAACTCTAGTCGCTTGGGGCGGCTCTCCCGATCTCGATCCACCCGCCGAGCTAACTAACGTCATAGCCACTTCCATCGACGGCAACCTCGCCTACGCCATCCTCGAGGACGGCAGCGTGCGCGTTTGGGGCTACGATTCCTGGAAAGACCAGTTCCTTCCGAGCGGATTCGACAACGCGATCGCATTCGCCTTCGGCAACGACTTCCAACTCGCCCTGCACCATGACGGCTCCGTAACCGGAAAAAGGAGATATGGAGACAACAGCCCCTTCACCGCAGCCCTCGCGTCCTGGTCCGACATCACGGCGATCGCGACCTCCTACAACACCGTCTTCGGTCTCCAATCCGACGGGACGCTCAAACACTGGCCCGATACGAGTTCGGATAAGCCCGATCCTCGACTCAATAAAGTGATAGCAGTCAATGCCTCCTACAGCACGGTCACTGCCCAACGCCACGCCCAAACCGAACCCCACCAACTTTCAATCGCCTACAATGCAACGCTCGGCTCCGTAAGAAAAAGCAAACAGAAGCTCAGCTTTCAAAACTCCGAATCCCTAAGGCTCACCGCCATCCCCAAAGCAGGCTACGGATTTAGCCGCTGGCAAGGCGACCTAGACTCCGAACAAAACCCAATCAACCTAGAGTTTAGTTCCGACCTCAACCTCGAAGCAATTTTCCAGCCCATCCTGCTACCGCCAGAAAGTGAATTCGACGACAGCAATTCCTTCGCGGAAAGCGGTACTATCGAAATTAGAAACCCCAACGCCCACGGAGCCGTCCACTACACCTTAGACGGATCGAAACCTACCCGCTTCTCCCCCGTCTACGAAGCCCCCATTCCCTACGAAACGACTCTCAAGCTCAGAGCCCGCTGTATCGGGGAAGGCTACGCTAGCAGCTTGGAACTGATCAAAAACGTAGTTGTGGTGAAACTACTCGGCCACGGGACCGTCGGCAACGAACTCCTGAATTTCCCCGCCGAGGCCAACGAAGCCGTCGCCGTCGCTCCGGCCAGAACCTTCATCCTCGCGCTCAAAGCAGACGGAACTGCCTTCTCGTGGTCAGACGAACCTTGGCACCGCAGCCTCTCCGTGAACGACGTCGTGAGCGTCGAAGCAGGCAGCGGCCTTTGCTACGCCCTCCACTCCGATGGAACCGTATCCATCTGGAACACCAACGGAACGCTCTTGAACGTACCCGAAGCGTTGACCGAAATCATATCGATCAAGGCAGTGGCAGACAGTTTACTGGCGCTAAAGGTCGACGGAACCGTACTCGCGTGGGAAGACTTTACCCGAACGCCCGAAACCGTTCCCGATCTGCCCGCTCCAGCCATAGCCATCGCAAACGGCGAACAACGCAAACTCGCCCTCCTCGCAAACGGCCAAGTCCTCGAATGGACCGACGACGGAATACAAGAAACGCCCGCCGACCTTGGCTCCGTAATCGCCATCGAAGCCGGTCGCGACTTCTCCGCCGCGCTTCAAGCGGATGGGACCGTAAAGCTCTGGGGTGACTACCGATACTCCGGACCAAGCCCGAACGACATCGTTGCTATCAGGATCCTCGAAACGGGTGGCAACGCTCTGCGCGCGAACGGGGATATCATCCCTCTCGACAATTTCTACAATCCAACTCCCCTCCAGCTAAACGACGGCAAGCCCCTTGCCTGGATGGAGCTCGGGTACAGCTATACCATCGCCAAAGCAGCCAGTCCGCTCGGATCCAGAGTTATCATCGAGGAAAACCTAAGCTCCCGTGACGAAGAGCCTCACTACTCCTTCTACATTCCCGAAGGACGCCACTATCTTCTCCAACGCAGTCATGATCTCGTAAACTGGTCGACCCCTCCGGGGTACACCTTCCTGACCCTAAGCGATGGAATCCCCTTTACGATCAGCCCTTACGACGAGAACGGAAACGAAATATTCCTACGCGTACTAGTCCCCTGAAACCTCTTTCATAACAGTCCTAACCATGCGTCCTCAATTTTTTAAAACGGTCTCCTACCTTCTAACCTTGGTCACAACCCTATTGCCCCTTTCGTACTCTTCCTCCAACTACAAATTAAGTGAAGAATTCGACCTCGACCAAAGAACCACCGTCGCTCCAAACAAAATTATAGAGCTGAGCAACGGCAGCTACCTCGCGAACGGCGATTTCGATTTGATCGACGACCAAGCTGCCGGAGGGCTCGCCCTGTATACGCTGCAAGGCCAGTTCAAGCCCTTTTCCAAAAGCCTTCCACTGCTCAACACTCAAGTCAACCAAGCCGTCCTCAATAGCGACGGCTCCTACAGCATTACTTTCACCCAAGGCTCCCCGGAGCTGGGGATCGACGCCAGATCGCTCGTTCAATTTTCCTCCAAAGGGGAAATACTGAAAATAACGGATCTCGGAGAACTATCCGGACACATTCTACTCGAAAACAATCGTATCCTCGCATTTCGAAACGAATACGATTCACGAGTTCCCGACAGCCAATACACCCAGGCGCAACGCTACGTACTGAACAGCAACGGGACCTTCGACCTCGACAACAGCTTCAACGCCCCACGAGTAAAAGGCGACACCCGAACAATTCATCCCCTGCCAAACGGGCAATACCTCCTCGTTGGCCAATACAGGAACAGTGAAACGCTAAAAGTCGGTTCCTTCATGAAACTCGACTCTAACGGTCAAGCGACCAGCGGATTCGATCCCCAGGGCTTCTACAGCGAACATCTCGACTACAACCCATACGCGCTCCACGCTCTCAGTAACGGAGACATTCTCATCTTATCAGATACCATCGATGGACCGTCACCCTTTCGTCTCACCGCACAAGGAAAGATCGACACAACCTTTTCCACCCCCAATGGCCTCTACATACACAGCAGCAGCGAGATATTCCTAGCGCCTGACAATTCCTATATTGTATCCGGCTATAGTGGGCAATTCGGGCAAACGTTACCGCCCATCATCAAGCTCCAGCGCGATGGAAACGTTGATAGCAGCTTCGAACTCGATAAAAACGGCCTATTCGCGTCAACCGAACGAGGATCCATCACAGCGATTGCGGCAACCCAACAAGGGCTGCTCGTGTTCGGAAAAATGAATACAGAAACCGAGAGTGCCGGATATGCAATAATCTCCACAGACGGAACCGCGACAGCTACCGAAGCGGGTAGACTAGAATCCCTCGCTGCAACTTCAGCCCACTGGACACCCTCTGGAGAACTCATGACCGGCACCGCCATCTTCAGAGCAGACGGCAGCCGCAGAACGACTTTCGAAAGGGACTACAACCGCAAGCTCACTCCATTGAGCAACGGAACGTTCGTCACCTCCGACTTTCAATTCTACGACGAAACCATAAGCCTGCTCGATCGGCCTAACGTCCCACCTAACTACTGGTTTGCAGGCGAGTTCCCCGACGGCGGATTCATGGCCCGCGAAACGAACGGAAAATGGGGGCACGATTTAGCCTACGTACGTCTGCAAAAGGACGGCAGCGTCGACACCCGCTTTCCGAGGCTATCCGCCAACCTTAGCATACTCACGATATCCGACGAACATATCTATTACACGGAAGGCTCCTCCGGGGCAGAAGCGCAACATGTCAACCGCATGGACCTCCACGGAGTCGTAGACCCAACATTCGAAATTAAGAACCTGTACGGCGACCTCACGCGGATGCGTGTAACCGCAAACGGAATCTATATCCCCAGCGTACGCATCGGTGAAGAGAAACGCGAAAAGTTGCTTGGAGCTCGCTTCGAACTCGACGGAACGCTCGACGAGACCTACGCCCCAGAAACGTCGATCGAACTTTCCCAAGACCGCAAGAACCTACTCGTGCCGCCTAATACAAACGTTTACGCCCGAGACGGTTCCTCCGCCCGACTTGGATCCAAGCCGGGCGAATTTTCCCGAGAAACGCTATTCTCCATTTCTCCTTCCGGGGAAGTCACCGAGGTAGATTCCACCCTGCAGTGGGAAGGCGCTCAGGTCGATATTTCCGCAACAGGCGACCTATACATATCAGGCACCGCTCTCATTGGCTCAGGCTCCATAGATGCGAATGCCCGTTACAACAAAAATGCCATTGGATTCTCCACCCCTTTCCTCCAAAAAGTATCTTTTTCGGCTGCCCCTCTTTCCATCGACATAACCATTCTGGATGCCGAGGATATCCAATTGAGCTGGCGTAAAGATGGAATAGTATTGGCAGGAGAAAACAGTAGCTCCCTGAGTTTCCCAAGTCTAACCGCCTCAGATGCCGGAAACTACGTCCTTCATGCCGAAGCGGAGGGAAAAATCCACACCTTCGGCCCCATCACTCTCCTCCCGCCACAGAGCCCCACATTCACAACCCATCCTAGCGATCGGGAAATCGTGGCTGGCGAAGATCCCGTTTTCGAGGCAGGAGCCTCAGCTCTTCCCGCTCCCAAATACCAATGGTATCGTGATGGCATCCCCATCCCAGGCGAAAGTTTCCCCCGACTAAGCATTGACGATGCAGGTCTCCAAAGCCTCGGAACCTACCGACTAAAAGCCACCAACGAGCTTGGTAGCAGCTGGTCCCAACCAGCCCTACTCACGTCCCCCACAGAATACTCGCAGCGCGCCGTATCCCTCGAAATCACAGCCAAGCAACAAAGCCATATCTTCGACATCCTCCCCAGCGAGCAGGGCGGTTATCTCACCAAAACCACCAAAAGCTCCGACGGTTTCGAAACCGTATTTAAATACCACTACATTGACGCGAGCGCTTCGGACCCGATCCTATTGCCCACGCCGGCTCTCCCAAACGGCTACGATAAACTCTATATATGCAATCGCACCGGAACTAAATTCGCATACACGGATTTCTATCCAGAAGGCTCATTGAAGGTAACCCGCTTTGTCCGACTCAATACCGATTATACAATCGATGACACGTTCGGAGCTCACACCATCGAAGGACGATTCCTGCCGCTTCCCACCTTCCAACAATGGCCCGATGGTACGACATGGGTCGACACTGGGTTCCAAGCCGTCGAAATCTCGCCATCAGGCGAAACGAAAGAACTTAAACGAAACGAACAGTTCACCGGTTTGTACGGAGCCAACCAATTCTACGGTCCCCTTTCGCTCCAACTAGACGACGGAACCTACACGCTAATGAACCTGAGAGACAACTATGTCTCGCGTATCGATGCGGATGGAGCAGCGGCCGCAGAAAACAACCGATACTATTTCGGATACAGTTCAAGCGACGAGCATCTGACCGCCATATGGGCCGACGGAACCGTACTATACAACCTTCCCGACGAAAATAAGCTCATCGCCCGCACCCTAGGCGGCGATGAAAAATGGACCATCGACCTCACTGACTGGACGGTACCCTACGCGGAGTTTTTCGCGGCTGTCGGCAACGACGACACAAAACGCTACTTAGTCGCCTATAAAGGGGATAGCTTCAAGGAAACCAAAACATTTTGGATACAAGCGGACGGTAGTCATAATTTCAATACACCTTCTTCCTTCACTGGTTTACTCGCCTATAGTTCAATTCATGCACTACCGAGCGAGCAAGTTGTTCTACTCGGGAAAACCCGAGACGGCTCGAACCAATCGGGCGCCGTACTCGTCAACCCGGACGGGACGCTCGTAGCGACCACAACTCTCACTGATTTTGTTCCTGCCCAGCCAAGTTTCGTTCGCTCGAACAGAGACGGAAACGCGCTCTTCATTGCCCACCCAGGTACTCACGTAAACGGATACGAGACCGGCCCCATCGCAAAGATGAACGCGGACGGCACCCTCGACACAGCCTTCAAGACCGATCTGGAAGACCTAAACGGACACTCTCTGATAGACATAATCGCTTTGGACGGAGACTACCTTGCCGCACTAACTAAGTTTAATTACGTGTACACCGTTCACCTCCTGGACTCATCAGGATCCTTCGTCGTCCGTTGGGAGATTGATAACTTGACAGGAAGAGTCCCCCTAGTGTTCAGGCACGAAGGCGAGAAACCAGGCCTTCTCACCATAGCCAGTCGCCCTAGCACAACCCGTGTCTCGCGATATCTTCTGGACGGATCAATTGACCCGACCTTCAAGTCTGGAACGCTTCCGCATATCGCGTGGTTCACCTCCGCCGCCGTCGGGCCAGAGGGGAATATCTACATCCTTCAGGAACAGCCAAACCGCTTATTCAAACTTAACGCAGATGGATCTGCCGACGACTCCTTTGCTTTCGATCCAAACGCGGAACCGCTCCGCAATATCACCACCGACCGCACTGGCAAAATCCTGGCCCAAACAGCCGATTCCTTAACGATTCAAAGATTCAATCCAGACGGCAGCCGCGACACAACCTTTCGTAGCGATTCCCACCCCCGATTCCACACGCGCTTCATAAGGACGCTCCCCAACGGTCGAATACTTGCAGAAAGACTCATCTTCACCGAGACCGGAGAGATCGATACTTCGACAGGCATTCGTTTCGACGATTCATTGGGAGCGAGCTTCGGCAACCGCTTTGCAAACACCTCCTTCGACTTCGATTCGAAAAAGTCCTCCGTTAGGATTTACTCCTTCGAAGGCCCTCCTGCCGTCACAAGGCAACCCAGAAACCTAGTCGCGGAAATAGGTTCGACAACGACCCTAGCCATCGACGTCGACAATCCGAAAATGCGTTACCTATGGAAGCGCAACGGTGAGCAGATCCCTGACGAAAACGGGAACCGCCTCGTCCTCTCTCCACTCTCCCAACTGCACGCCGGAACCTACTCAGTTACCATGATCTGGGACGAAGGAGAATTGGAGCTTCCCTCCTTCACTGTATCGACCAAAAATCCCAGTACTCAGATCCTCGAAGCCCCAAAACTAGAAGCGCAAGCGACCCCTTCGACATTGGAATGCTCGTGGACGCCAAACGAACGAACAAGCTTCGAACTATTCTATTCAGAAGACCTAATCTACTGGGAAGTAGCCCCCATAACCACTCGCAACTCCACCGAAAAGAAAACGACCAGCATCCCACTCACACCTCAATCCTCCAAAGTCTTCGTCCGTCTACATCCCGCAGGAAATTTCCAGTAAAGCGCTTCAGGAACTTTCGCACCCACCGTAACCAAAACCGTATCCTAAAACCAGATACATTCCGTCTCATTTTGATAATGAAAAACGGTCCGCAAGCTACCGCGAACAGCGAACAATGACAGCCACCTTTCACACCATCGCATTCGATGCCGACGATACGCTTTGGCACAACGAAAACCTCTTCGAGGAGCACCATCGCAAGTACTGCCAGCTCCTCGCCGAGTACCACGACGCCGAGACTGTCGAGAGCACCCTCTTCCGCACCGAAATGCGCAACCTCGAGCTCTACGGCTACGGCGTCAAGAGCTTCACTCTCTCCAGCATCGAGACCGCCATCAAGCTCACCGACGGAGCCATCCCAGCGGAAGAGCTCCGCCGTATCATCGACTTCGGCAAAGACATGCTCGCCCACCCCGTCGAGCTCATAGACGGAGCTGCAGAAACAGTCGCCGACCTCGGCCAAACCCACGACCTCATCCTCATTACCAAGGGCGACCTCCGCGACCAGGAACGCAAGATCGCCAGGTCCGGCCTCGCCTCGCACTTCAAGCACATCGAAGTCGTATCCAACAAAAACAGCGAAGACTACGCCCGCATCTTTCGGCGACACGGCATCGAGCCCAGCCAAGTCCTCATGGTCGGAAATTCCCTCAAATCCGACATCCTTCCCGTCCTCGAACTCGGCGGCTACGGCGTGCACATCCCCTACCACCTCACCTGGGAGCACGAACGCGTCGAAACCGTCCCCAACGAGCACAGCAAGTTTCACGAGATCGCATCCATCAAACAACTACCCGAGCTCCTCGCATCCCTTTGAATAGCCATTTCCCAATCATCCCATACGCCTGTGACTTCTGCGGATAAAAGGATAAACCTTCTCCCCTTTCCCAAGCGCCTCGCGTTCCACTCTGGCGAACTTGCCGTACCGGCTGCCCCTGTCTCCACCCAAAGCCAGACAGCTCCAGGAAACGGATACACCCTATCCATTTCGCCCGACGGCATCCAAATCGACGCCGCAACGCCCCAGGCTGCCTACCACGCCCAGGCCACCCTCCAACAAATCCTAAACCAGTACCCTCGAAACATCCCCTGCCTCGAAATCTCGGACTGGCCCGACCTTCCCGTTCGCGGCTACATGCTCGACATCTCCCGCTGCAAGGTCCCCACCCAAAAATCGCTCTTCCAACTGGTCGACCTCCTCGCCTCCCTCAAGTACAACCAACTGCAGCTCTACACCGAGCACACCTTCGCCTACCGCGAACACCCACGCGTCTGGCAGGACGCATCTCCCCTTTCGCCTCAAGACATCCAAGAGCTCGACGCCTACTGCCGCGAGCGCTTCATCGAACTCGTCCCCAACCAGAACAGCTTCGGACACATGGAGCGCTGGCTTCGCCACCCCGAGTACCATCATCTCGCCGAATCTCCTCGCGGCTTCGAGCACCCCATCGCCGGCTGGAAGCAATACGGCAGCACCCTGAAGCCCACCGCCGCAACCGCCGACTTCGTCGACTCCCTCTTCGCGGAGCTCCTCCCCAACTTCACCAGCCGCCAGCTAAACGTGGGGGGCGACGAGCCTTGGGAGCTCGGCCAAGGCTACTCCGCAGCCGAAGTCGCCGCACGCGGCAAAACCCGCGTCTATCTCGACCACCTGCTGCGTATCCAAAAAAAAGTACGAGACCGCGGCTACTCCATGCAGTTCTGGGGCGACATCATCATCAACCAACCGGAACTCGCCACCGAACTAGGACCAGACATTACCGCTCTTCTCTGGGGCTACGAAGTTGACCACCCCTTCGCCGACCATTGCCAAGCAATGCGCCGCGCCCAGGCCACCTTCATGGTCGTGCCCGGCACCTCCACCTGGAACAGCATCGGCGGCCGCCTCTATACCGCCCTCCCAAATATCGACCAAGCCGCCACCAACGCCCAACGCTTTTCCGCCCAAGGGCTCCTGCTCACTGATTGGGGCGACAACGGGCACCAGCAGTCCCACCTCCTCAGCATCGTCCCCATCCTCGCTGCCGCCGAACGCGCCTGGAACGCCGACTGCGCTCGCCCCCTCGAGCTCGAAGCCGCCGCTACCCAGCTCATTCCCCATCCCGTATCGAAATCTGAATACGCGACCATTCTACGCCTCAGCGAAATAGCCAGCGGCTTCTCGAGCTACCTGCACAACCAAAGCTGGCTCAACAAGATCCTCTTCGCGAAGCCCGCCGATTACGCCGCCCTAAAGGAGCAACTCCGCCACGAAGAGCTCGCTCGAGCCCTCGCTTCGCTCCAAGCCCTCCAAGCAAACGGTGAACTGGCGCTCGCTCGCGACCTCCTCGCCTACGCCGCCCAAAAGGGGATCGCCCTCCTCTCCTATCAAAGCCCGCCGCCCCTTCCTCAGGATCACATCGAACGCTACCGCCATTATTGGCTTGCCCGTAATCGCCCCGGAGGCCTCGAAGAGAGCGTCTCCCACTTCCCTTCAAACTAAGACCGCTGCGTGAGAGCCGCCAGCACCGCAGCCACGTGGGACTCGTCCCCCAGCAGTTCGTCGTGCACCGCCGCGATCGCTTGCTCCGCGTCTACCAGATACGTCACTCGTTTGTTAACGCCTACGAGCGGAATCCGCGCCTTGTACGCCTTGGCAACCGAGCCATCCACATCCGCCAGCAGCTCGAAGGGCAGCTGATGCTCTTGCTTGAATCGAGCATGCGTGTCCAAATTGTCGCGACTCACTCCAAACACCGGTACCTCCAGTTCCCGCAAATGCTCGAACTGGTCCCGAAAGGAACAGGCCTGCTTCGTGCAGACCGAGGTGAAGTCCTTCGGATAAAAGTAGAGGACAAAGGGCTTCCCCTTCAAATCCTCCAAGGAAACGAATCCCCCACCTGTACTTTCCAACCGGAATCCCGGCGCCTTGTCCCCTATCTTCAAGCTCATACCTAGGGAAGAACGAACGCCGCCCGCGCCTGCCTTCACACGTTCAACAATAAAGAAAAAGCGGAGACAGGCCAAAACCTGTCTCCGCTTGTCTAGAGCTAGAGTTTAGCAGTTCCCACCGCACTCCATAACTCTCGATACCTTTCAGTAGATTCCGTCCGTCTCGTAGTGGGCATGCGACACATTGGCTTCCCCGGAAGGGGTGTGCGTTACGCTTACGCGATCTCCTTCCACGAATCCGACGTCCTTGGTTTCCTGCACGACCACCACCGTGTGGCCATCGTCCAAGTCCACCGTCAACTCTTGAGCTACCTTCTTGCTAAGCTCCTTCTCGACCATTCCACCCACGATCCCTCCCACGACGGCCCCACCCGCCGCCGCTAAGGTTCGTCCAGTCCCTTTGCCAGCAGTCTGGCCAACAGCCGATCCCACGATCGCTCCGCTGGTGCGGCCAAGGTATCCGGCCTCCCCATCGATCACGACCGTCCGTGTTGCCACGACGGTACCGCTGTTTACCTGCTGGATTTTTCCGGACGTCGTGCGGGGAACAGTCTGGTAAGCCTTGGAAACGCACCCCTGCAGAGACAGAAGCAATGCCAGGCCTACCGATACTCGCGCCATCAAGCGCGTCGCTTTTGCGATGTTCTTGTCCATCGAAAAGATATTACGTAGCAAGCCTAGGCTTGGATTCAGGCAAGTAACGAAACGCTCACCAGGTGACGGGCTCGAACTCCGCCTCCTCCAGCTCGTCGTTCACGATATAGGCCTTGGTATCCGGATCCATGTACGGATCCTCGTCCTCGTGAAACACCCGCGAGTTTCCCATCCGGGTCGTGTAGACGTAAACCGTTTCCGCTTCCTCGAAGCTCCGTTCGCCGAGCTCCTGCACCACCACCAGCCGCTCTCCCCCTTCCATCTCGATCGAAAGCTCCTGCCCGCGCCGCTCCGTCAGCCGTTTCTCTATTACTTGCCCCACGATCGCTCCCACCGCCCCGCCGACCGCCGCCGTGCCGATGGTTTGGCGCAGGTCCCGCTGGTCCTCGATCGGCCCTACCGCCGCCACCCCGACCGCCGTGCCGACTGCCCCGCCCAGCGTCGCGCCCGTCAAGCTCGACTGCCCGTCGATCACCACATCCCGCACCCCCACGATCCTTCCCTTCTCGAGCTTATGGGCCATCCCCGAATGTCCGGCCGGGAAATGGACCGTCGGACGCTTGCTCGAAGCGCACCCGACCAGGACTAAAAAGCTGCACACAAGCAAGGAGAGGAAAGCCAAATGTTTCATAGCGGTAACGGAAATGGGGTAACAGAGTTTATCACTAGAGAAAAACCGCAGGTTTTAGTCAAGGCTCGCGCAACCAAGTCCCGTTTCAGGCGTCTTAACAAGAGATTAGTCAAAATCTGATCAAACCCGTCGAATTAACGGAAAATGCCTCCCCAACTCTTTACAGAACAAGGACCTACCCTTAGATTTCAGTCCTAACTCAAGAAACCTCAAATGAACGAACTCAAAACCAGAACTACCCTCTTCAATCCTCCGCTTCGCATCTTCAGCTTCGCCGACTCGAACGGCAACGCCGCCGCCAAATCGGTTAGCTTCAAGCGCCCGCAGCTGCAGCGCCTGGTACGCCACGACCGGATCGCCCGCTACTTCACGCGCCGCGGACTCTCCTTCGGCTCCCCACTTGACTGAGCTCTACCGATAAAACTAGCTTTTTCGAACCGGAGCCCACCGCTCCGGTTTTCTTTTTGCCTCACCCAAGGAACCACTCGCTCTAACAAGGATCTCCATAGCCGGCCCAGAACCCATGAATTACGAAATCAAGACCCAGCTTAGCATCTCCATCGAAAACACCCCCGGCGCCATCGCCGCCCTCAGCGATACCCTAGCCCTTCACGACGTCAGCCTAAACGCTCTCACCGTATCCGAAGGCAGCGACCAAGGACGCTTCCGCTTCACCGCCTGCGATCCCGTCGCAGCCAAGCGATCCCTCGAAAAAGCCGGCCATTCCGTAGAAATCGACGAAGTCCTCTCCATCCGAACCCAGGACAGCAAGGGCAAGCTCGCCTTCCTTACCCGCGCCCTCTCCGAAGCCGGCATCAACATCGACTACATGTACGCCAGCGTAGACGAAGAAGGATCCAGCTCCCGCCTCATCCTGAAGGTTTCGAACATCCATCTCGCCACCCACGTCCTCGACGAGATCCAGGTCGCCGCTTAAACGTCCTTCGCCTCCACCGCGTCCACCGACACGGTCAGGCGCCCGTCGCTTAGCGACGCCCGCAAGCTCGCCCCCTTCTTGACCGAAGACACCGACGCCAACGGCTTGCCGGACTCGTCCTCCAAGATCGCGTATCCACGCTTCAAGGTCGCCTCCGGACTGATCGCCCGCAAGGTCGCCCCCGCCACGTCGAGCCGCGAGCGCAAGGCCACCACCCGCTCCACCAAGCTTCGGTCCAGGCGACGCTCCAAGCGATCGAGCCGCTCGCGCAAACGGGAAATCCGATTCCCCACGTCCTGAGCCCGCAGACGCTCGTCCAAAGCCCGCAACTCGTTCCGGCGATCGTAAACCGCCGCGCGAAAAGCCGCCCCGAAGCGGGAGCTCAATTCGTCCACCCGCAGAAACGCCCGCTCCAAAGCGGATACAGGCGAAACCGCCTTCAAGGCCCGGCCTAAGCGATCGACCTCCCGACGGTACTCCCGCAGCCCTTCGTCCACCGCATCGCGCAAGCCCACCCGAGCCGCCTCCAGCCGGTCCACCGTTTCGATATAGGAGCTGCTAATCATCTCCGCCGCGGCGGACGGCGTCTCCGCCCGAGCGTCAGCAGCGAAGTCTCCCAAGGTAAAGTCGATCTCGTGCCCCACTCCCGAAATCACCGGTATCGACGATTCGGATACAGCGCGAGCCACGCGTTCCTCGTTAAACGACCACAGGTCCTCGATGCTTCCACCGCCACGGGCGATCACCAGCAAGTCGTAGCCACCCAGTTCGTTCACGTAGCGAATCGCTTCCTCGATCTCCTGGGCGGATCCCGCCCCCTGCACCTTTGCCGGAAACACGTGCAAGCGCCCGCCCCACGAGCGACGCTTCAAGATCCGGATAAAGTCCTGCAGCGCCGCTCCCGTAGGCGAGGTCACGATCGCAACCCGCAACGGCAAAGCCGGCAAGGGCTTCTTGCGGGCCGCATCGAACAAGCCCTCGTCCGCCAACTTTCGCTTCAGCCGCTCGAATTCCTTGAAGAGCCGACCTTCGCCGCTCTCCTGCATCTCCCGCACGATCAACTGGTAGCGGCCATGCGGCTCGTACACGCTGATCTCGCCCAGGGCCAAAACCTGCATCCCTTCCTTCGGAACGAAGCCAAGCCGCGAGGCCTGCCCGCGAAACATCACCGCCGGCACCTGAGCCCCCGGGTCCTTCAGCGAAAAGTACAGATGCCCCGAACTCTGGCTGCGCAAGTTCGAGATCTCGCCGATCACCCAGGCCGGCGGAATCCGCCCCTCCAAAATCTTCTTGATAGCCGCCGTGTACTTCGAGACCGAGACCCGGGGCACGTCGTCAAAGAGCTCTTCAAGCTTCTGCTTCGCCATTTCCTATACCGTTCTTCGCTTCCAGCTTACCCCTCCAATAACGGAAGCCCAAGGCCACAGCTACCGCTACAAAAATGCCAATGATCGCCAAACGCGCATTGCCGCTCATGATCGACTCGCCCAGCAAGATAAGACTCGAGGAAATGATCCAGATGATCGGCAGCGACACCGCCAAATACTGGCCCAAGGGCATCCCAGCCAAGCCCAGCAAATAGTTCTGCAGCGGAAACGGAACCCCGGGCGTGATCCGCAGCAACAAGGCGAACCCCAGCATGCGCCGACCGGAGATGTCCGGCACCGAATAACCGAAGCGGTTCACCAACCGCTCGAAAAGCGGACGAAACCACTTTCCGGATACAAACCAAGAAATGAGCACGTTGAAGGTCAAGGCGCAGGTGGAGCCCACGATCGCCGTCTCGATCCCAAAGGCCGGCGCCAAAATCAAAAACGGAGACAAGGGCATCCAAAACAAAGGCAGCACCGCCATCAGACTGAAGAACACCCAAGGCCCCATCGCCGCAAACGACTCCACCACCGCCATCAATTGCTCGCGATTCAGGTACTCGCGGTAACGCCAAAGCGCCCACGCTCCGAGCACGCCAAATACGAAGAGCGCCGAGGCGATCGCTATCTTGAACTGAAGTCGCGTCATTTCCCCACCGACCATCCACAGCGGGTTGCGGAAAGCAACAAAACTATCCCGTCCAGTCCCGCCGATCCGAGCGACGCTAAAGCGCTCCGTATTCACCATGTGGTGACGTAAGGGTTTTCACAATTTTCGCCTCTAAGCGTTTGCGCTAAATTCAAACAATCTCGCCGTAAGGGCTTTACTTAACGAGATTTTAACCGAACAAAAACACCTATGCAAGCAGCAGCAAAGGGAGCTATTTTGATAATCGACGACGAGGAAGGTATCCGCGCCGTACTGCAAGCGATCCTGAACAGCATCGACATCGAAACCCTCGAAGCTTCGGACGCCAAAACAGCCCTCGCCGTGCTCGAAAGCAACAAAGACTCCATCGCCGCCTGCATGCTCGACATGAACCTGGAAGACAGCTACGGCGAAGACCTCTACGACAAGCTGCGCCTCGTCTCCCCCGACCTCAAGGTCTTCGCCATGAGCGGCATCTTCGGCGAAGAGATCAAGGAACGACTGGGCGACCGACAAATAGCCGGCTTGATCTCCAAACCGTTTTCGACGAGCCAGCTGATCGAGACCGTACAATCCGGGCTCGAAGCTTAGCCGCTCGTTTTCGCGATCCTAGGCGATCGTATTCAGCGTACGCCCAACCGACCCGCCACGTAGCGGTTCGTTCTCGTGCAGCGAAGGCTCGCGCGGGCTAAAGTAAGGAGACTTCCCAGCCGATGACTGGTGAGCTTCCTCCTCTTCCTCGCGCTCTTCCCTCTCGCGCTGCTCGCGCAAGATCGGATAGTGCCGTTCTAAAATGTTTCTTGGATAGAGCTGTTCCATGCTCGTGTGATGTTTGTCAGAATCCGTTCTGTTTCGGTGGATTCAATAATCCCCATTACGTTAAACGGCGTCTACGACCTTCACTTAAATCGAGACCGCCCCTTTCGCGCTTTTTTAGCAAGCTCTCATCCAAACGCCGATACCCGCGGCAGGGAAAACGCTCCGCGCCCTCCCCCATCCCCACTCCGCAACTACACCCAGCCTCGCAGCGCCGCTAAAATTCTCGCAAATCCGCGCCCAAACCGATTGCCAATCCCCCGCCGATCGCCACACTAAAAGATGTGCCACCTATCGACCTTACAACAGAAAGGCGTGACGCTTTCAGAAGCCTGCTCGACGACCCAAGTCCCGTAGTGCAAAAGGCACTCGTCGCAGAACTCACCAAAATCGGCACCCCCGCCTGCGATTTCCTCGACGAACTCGCGAACGGCAGCAACCGCATGCTGGCCCTGCACGCCCGGCGCATCCTGCGCGAAGTGGAAAACGCCAACCCGAGCGAAGAGTTCCGCAAGTTCATCCGCTCCCAAAACTACGAACTGGAAACCGGCATCATCATGCTCTGCCGCGTCGCCTACCCGGAAGTCACCGCCGCGGACATCTGCACCCAAGTCGACGCCATCGCCAACCGCTGCCGAGAACTCATCGCCAACCCGATCTCCCCGCGCGAACGCTGCGTGATGATCAACCGCGTCCTCTTCCACGAGTTCGGCTTCCGCGGAAACGCGGAAGACTACGAAAATCCGGACAACAGCTTCCTCAACCGAGTCCTCGAAACGAAAAAAGGACTCCCCATCACCCTTTCCATCCTCTACCTCCTCGTCGGCCAACGCGTCGGGGCCGACCTCGACCCCATCGCCTACCCCGGACACTTCCTGGTCGGCTCCTTCGAGGAAGACCTCCCCTTCTATATAGATGCCTTCAAGCGCGGCCACTTCATCGCGCCGGGCCAGCTGCTCGACTACTCCAGCGGCTACCTCTCCGCCGCCCAACTCGGAAACATCGCCCCCAGCCCCATCCGCGAAGTCCTCACGCGCTGCTGCCAAAATCTCGCCAACCACTACGCTGCGGCCGGACAGCAAGGCCAATCCCAGCTCTTCGCCAGCTTCGTGCAAGACTTCCAGACCGCTCACAGCGCCTCCCCCAGCAAGTAATCCGGGCAATATTTTTCTCGCCTGAGAAAGCGGGCACGCAACGATAGCTCCGATGCTCAGCTACTCAGCCGACGAAACCTACACGCTCGAAGACCTGCGCCGCTGGAACTTTCCCGGCACCAGCCTAGCTGTATTGGGACAACCAGTACGCCACTCCATCAGCCCGCAGATGCACAACGCCGCCATCGCGCAGCTCGCCACATCGCAGCCGGAGCTCGCGCAGTGGCGCTACTTCCGCTTCGAGATCCAGCCCGAGCAGCTCCTCGAAGCCCTCCCCATCTTCCACAGCAAAGGCTTCGCCGGACTCAACCTCACCGTTCCCCACAAGGAAATCGCCTTCCCCGCAGTCGCAAGCATCGACCCAGCCGCCCAGCCCATCGGCGCCGTCAATACCCTCAAGCGCCAAGAAACTGGATACGCCGGCTACAACACCGACGGCTACGGCCTCGCCCAAGGCATCAAGATCCAGCTCGACCGCGAAATCGCTGGCTCCGACTTTATCCTTCTCGGCGCCGGCGGAGCCGCCCGCGCCGCCGCCATCCAAGCCCTCCAGTCCGGCTGCGCCAGCCTGACTATCGTCAACCGAAACCAAGATCGGCTCCAGCAGCTCATTTCCGAACTCGCTCCCATCGCAAGCGCGGCAAACATCCCCCTGCAGGCCCTCGCCCCCAACGCTATCGATTCCCTCCCGCAAAACGCTCTCCTAGTCAACGCCACCTCGCTCGGACTCAAGCCAGAGGACCCCACGCCGATACCCGAAAGCAAGATACCGCAAAACGCGACCTGCTTCGACATGATCTACAACCCGCCCACCACCGCCCTCATGAAGGCGGTCGTCGCTTCCGGCGGCCAAGCCGGCAACGGCCTCGCCATGCTCGTCCATCAAGGAGCCAAGTCGCTCTCCATCTGGACCGGCGCCGAGGCGCCCGCCGATATCATGCAAGCGGCCGCCAACCAAGCTCTGCAAAGCCACTAGCCCGCAAAAGATGGATACGCTGCAGTTTATCGAAGGAGAGTTTCCCTGGCTCATGCCCAGTTTCGCATTCGTCATGGGAGCGATCGTCGGCAGCTTCCTAAACGTATGCATTTATCGAATACCTGCAGGTAAATCCATCGTAAGCCCAGGGTCCACCTGCGCCTGCGGACAAGCCATCGCATGGTATGACAACATCCCCATCCTCAGCTGGTTCATTCTGCGGGGAAAAGCGCGCTGCTGCGGCGGAGCCTACAGCTTTCGCTACCCCTTCGTCGAAGCCCTGACCGGCTTCTTCTTCCTCGCCGCCTGGCTCTCCCACTCCCCACTGAAGGCGCTCTGCCTCATGCTGTTCTCAGCCATGCTCGTCTGCGCCAGCTTCATCGACTTCGACCACATGGAAATCCCAGACCGATTTTCCATCGGCCTCGCCGCCATCGGCTTCGGACTTTCCGTATTGGTTCCAGAACTACACGACGTCGCCAGAAGCGAATTCGCATTCGCCAGCGTCAAGGCTGCCCTGGACTCCGCCATCGGCATCCTCATCGGATCCGCCACCATCCTCTGGATCGCCCTCCTAGCCGAAGCCATACTGCGCAAGGAGGCCATGGGCTTCGGCGACGTCAAGCTGCTCGGCGGCATCGGCGCCTTCCTCGGCTGGCAAGGAGCCATCTTCTCCATCTTCGGCGGTGCCTTGCTGGGATGCATCGGCCTGCTGTTTTGGAGCATCGTCAAAAAGTTCCGACCCCAAACGGAAACACCATCCGTCCCGGCCACCCCCAAAACGGAAAGCGAAGACGACGACCAAAGCTTAGAACGCCATATACCCTTCGGCCCCATGCTTTCCGGCGGAGCCCTGCTCTACGCCTTCCTGCTTGAAACGGAAGTCCTCCAATACTTCTCCCAGTTCGAAACGCTCTACCGCGAGATCTCGCAACGCCTCTAAAAGCCGGCCCTCCGGCAATCTCAGCGACGTCCCCCCCGCTTTCGCATTTGTATCCAAGCTGCGGGCACGAAAAAACCCGTGGCGATTAAACCACGGGTCTCATTAAATTCTAAGCGTCGAAGACTAGAGTTGCTCCTTCAAGCCAGCGCCAGCCTTGAACTTAACGTTCTTGCTAGCCTTGATCTTGAGAGGCTCCTTGGTGAGCGGGTTGATACCGGTGCGAGCGGAACGCTTGCCCACGGAGAACGTGCCGAAACCAACGAGCTGGATTGCAACAGCGTCCTTGGAATCCTTGTCGCGGAGCTTAACTTCCTTGGCCGCCTTTTTAACAGCAGTCTTGATAGAGGACAACACGGCGCTCAAAGCCTTTTCAGCTTCAGCCTTGGAGGAGTCTCCTAGATTCTTTTGGATTTCGGCAATAAGTTCAGATTTATTCATATGCGGAGTATTATTATAGCTATGTTAGGGTAGAACCAGAGATAGATTCGAGGGATAACTGAATACGGCAAAATTGATCGGTCAAAACAAAACGCGCCGTTTTCGCGATAAATATGGGCCTCCAGCCCCCTTAGTTACTGGGTTCGTGCGTTTCGCCCTCCCTGCCAGCCTTCACCAAACGCAAAAGCTCAGCCAATGCCGCAACCTTCTCGATCCCTCGCTCTTCCGCGATCTGGCCCGCCCGCTTGATCAATTGAGCCGCCATAACCTGAGCCTGAGCCTCCTCGGCGCCGAGCTGACGCAGCGCCGCCGCCACTTGTTCGACCTCAGTCATCGCTCGCGTCTCCTTCCCTCCGCAAGCTCACTTCCACCTCTCCAGCCCGCAAGCAAGCCCCGTCGAAACCGCTGCTGACGACCGCCAACCCCACGCCTCCAAACTTCGAATACGCCACCGAGCGCAGCTGCCCCTGCCGCTTGCCGGCATCGTCCAGCAGGTCCACTGGCAACTCCGCCTGGGAAAAAGTAGTGGGATCCTCGATACCCACAATTCGCAATCCTTTGCGCACCCTGCCCATCGCATGCAAGCGAGCCATCACTTCCTGCCCCAGATAGCAGCCCTTCCGAAACGAAACCGCGTCGACTTCCAGTCCGAGCTCCTGCGGCAAATCCAGCTCCCCAAACCCACGCCCGATCTGCGGCGTCTTTCCTTCAATCGCCAGCGCCGCGAGCTCATCTTCCGACAATGCCTCGGCCCCGAGTTCAGCCAAACACGCATCCACATCTTCAATACGAGCCTCCGCCCCTCCCTTCCCTTCTAGAAAGAGTATTTCCAAGACGGGCTCCGCGCCACGGCGTCCCCAAAACGCAACCACAGGGCCCTGCCCTTCGCAAAAGGCGCCTTCGCTCGGAAGCTCGATCCCCAGCGCCGCGCAGGCCCGGGCCTGTGCCGCTTCGCCCCATACGCTGATTCCGCGCGGACCTTCGCTCGCCGCCTCCAGCTCCGCGTCCTCCATGATGAGGTAGGCATCGAGCCGCTCGTGGATCGCAGCGGTTCCGCAAAAATAGCTCAGCAGGACGAACTGGTCCTCCCCGCGGCGCAGGACGAAGCTGTCCGCTACGATCTTCCCCTTGCGGTTGAGCCAAAGCCCGTAAACCACCTGGTCCACCGTCATGGCGGACAGATCGTTGGAAAACTGCCCCTGCAAAAACTCCTGGGCATCCGGTCCGCAAACGCTCAACTGCGCCCCGGCTTGGTACTTGAAATAACGTGATCTAGGCATGGGAAAAACAGGCTGCGCGATTCCGCAAACGCCTGCGAATTTATATTTGACAGAGGTAAAAAATGCTCCATCAAGTCGCCGCAACAACAAACACTTTCTCGCCTAGCGAGAATTTTGGGGTAACTAAGAAAACGAGTGGCGGATCGCTTAGGGGTAGGCGATCCGCCTTTTTCTTGCCCAAATTCCACCCCCTTTCCTGCAGAATTAGGGGAATTCCATTTGAAATTTGCTGCCAGCTTCACCAATAACGCCTCCAGTGAAGAACACCTCCGACATAAACGTCACTCGCACCGACGCTCTCCCAACCCCTCGTCAGCTCATCTCAGAGTACGACAAGACGGAAGCGCAAGCGGAGTTCATTTCAAAGTCGCGCGACGAGATCCACGAGATCATCTTCGGCGGCGACAAGCGCCTTCTCGTCGTGATCGGACCCTGCTCCATCCACGACACCGAAGCCGGCCTCGAATACGCCAAACGCCTCGCCGCCCTGAGCGAAAAGGTCAAGGACCGCATCTGCCTCGTCATGCGCGTCTACTTCGAGAAGCCCCGCACCTCCCTCGGCTGGAAGGGCCTCATCATGGACCCCGACCTCGACGGAAGCGAAAACATCAAGAAAGGCCTGCGCGTCGCCCGCGAGTTCCTACGCAAAGTCATCGACCTCGGCCTCCCCACCTCCACCGAGCTCCTGGACCCCATCACCCCGCAGTACATCGCGGACCTCGTGTCCTGGGCCGCCATCGGAGCCCGCACCACCGAGTCCCAGACGCACCGCCAGATGGCCTCCGGCCTCTCCATGCCCCTCGGATTCAAGAACGGCATGGACGGCACCGTTGGCGTCGCCGTCAACGCCATCAAGGCCGCCAGCGGCTCCCAAACCTTCCTCGGCATCAACACCGACGGCCAAGCATCCGCCGTCACCACCAAGGGCAACCCCAACTGCCACGTCGTCCTGCGCGGCGGCAGCGGCGGCCCCAACTACGACTCCCAAAGCGTCGCCCAGTGCGAAGCCGACCTCAAGAAAGCCGGCCTGCTTCCCGCCATCATGGTCGACTGCAGCCACGGCAACAGCAACAAGGACCACAACCGCCAGCCCATCGTGCTCGACGACATCATGGAGCAGATCACCGCTGGCAACGACTCCATCATCGGCGTCATGGTCGAAAGCAACCTGCACGCCGGAAACCAAAAGTTCCCCGCGCCCAAGGAAGAGCTCGCCTACGGCGTGTCCATTACCGACGCCTGCATCGACTGGGAAACCACCGAAGCCGCCATCCTCTCCGCCTACGAGAAGATGGGAGCCCGCTTCGCATCCGCCTAAGGTCAGGTCCGAGCGCCCGGCGCGCCGTCTTGGTACGCCATGCTTAAGGTCGCTTGAAGCCCAGCTAATCTCCCCCAACAGGCCGCGCTATTTATTAGCGCGGCTTGTTCTTTTGATTCGCCTTCATTACGAGCCCGCCTAGCTTCGAGCTCGCTATGAAAAACCCAGTACACGTGGCAGTCACCGGCGCCGCCGGCCAAATAGGATACTCCCTCCTCGTACGCATCGCGTCAGGACAACTGCTCGGGCCGGATCAGCCGGTCGTGCTACGGCTCATCGAAATCGAGCCTGCCATGAAAGCCCTCGAAGGCGTCGTCATGGAACTGCAAG
Source organism: Pelagicoccus sp. SDUM812005 (assembly GCF_031127875.1). Lineage (GTDB taxonomy): Bacteria > Verrucomicrobiota > Verrucomicrobiia > Opitutales > Opitutaceae > Pelagicoccus. The sequence goes on from NZ_JARXIA010000002.1 coordinate 244,796, forward strand.
ACTGCGCCTTCCCCCTCCTCAAAGGCATCGTCCCCACCTGCGACCTCAACGAAGGCTTCGACAGCGCCAGCTGGGCTCTCCTCGTCGGCTCCGTCCCCCGCAAGGCCGGCATGGAACGCAAGGACCTGCTCGGCATCAACGGCAAGATCTTCACCTCCCAAGGCAAGGCCATCCAGGAAAACGCCGCCTCCGACATCCGCACCCTCGTCGTCGGCAACCCCTGCAATACCAACTGCCTCATCGCCATGAACAACGCGCCGGACGTCCCCAAGGATCGCTGGTTCGCCATGACCAAGCTCGACGAAAACCGAGCCAAGACCCAGCTCGCCCTCAAGGCCGGCGTCGACATCGCCGAAGTCAAGAACCTCGCCATCTGGGGCAACCACTCCTCCACCATGTATCCAAACTACTTTGACGCCACCATCGGCGGCAAGGCAGCCACCGACGTCATCACCGACGAAGCCTGGTACAAGGACGACTTCATCCCCACCGTGCAGCAGCGCGGGGCCGCCATCATCAAGGCCCGCGGACTCTCCTCCGCCGCTTCCGCCGCCAACGCCGCCATCGACACCGTCGCCAACATCATCAAGCCCACCGCTTCGGACGACGTGTTCAGCGTCGGCATCTGCTCCGACGGCCAATACGGCATCGAGCCCGGCCTCATCTACTCCTACCCGATCAAGAGCGACGGCTCCAAGCTCTCCGTGGTCGAAGGCCTCGAGATCAACGAGTTCAGCCAACAGAAGATCAAGGAAACCGAAGCCGAACTGCTCGAAGAAAAGAAGATGGTCTCCGACCTCCTCTAAGCTCCGGCCCAACCACATTCTCCCCCAAACGCCAGCCGCCTCCGCGACTGGCGTTTTTTTCGTCCCACCCCCAACCCCAGCTCCCAAACACCCAGCACCCAAAACCTAGAACCCAGAAACTCCACTTAACGTTTAAGCCCCCCAGCCAAGCCTCCGACTGGCAAAGCCCCGCCACCTGCCCTAGCGTCCGCTTCCAAAAGAGCCCCGCCAAGCAGCGCTCGCAGCCAAGCAAACCGCCAACGCCAGTCCTATGCGAAACCTTGCCATCGCCATTACGTTCCTCGCCGTTCACGCCTCGCTCCCCTCCGCCGAGCTCTTCCATCCCAGCGCCGTCACCATCGAGGCCGGCCCCTTCCGCCAATCCATCGAGACCAACGTCGACTACGTGCTCGCCCACGATCCCGACCGCCTGCTCGCACCCTTCCACATCGCCGCCGGCCTCGAACCCAAAGCTCCCCAATATGGAAACTGGGAATCCTCCGGTCTCGACGGCCACTCCGCCGGACACTTTCTCTCCACCTACGCCACCCTCTCCCTGCAAAGCGACAACCCACTCCTGCTCGAACGCCTCCACTACATGCTCGGCGAACTCGAGCGCTGCCAAGACGCCCACGGCACCGGCTACCTCGGCGGCGTGCCCAACTCCCAAAGCTTCATCGCCCAGCTCGAGGCCGGCCAGATCAAAGCCGACCGCTTCTCTCTCAACGGAGCCTGGGTCCCCTGGTACAACCTCCACAAAACCTACGCCGGACTCAAGGACGCCTGGCTCGTCACCGGCAGCGAACAAGCACGCGACCTCCTCGTAAAGCTCGCCGACTGGACTTACGCGGTCACCTCCAAGCTCACCGAAGCGCAGCTCCAGCAAATGCTCTTCGCCGAGCACGGCGGCATGAATGAGATCTTCGCAGAGATGTATCAAAAACTTGGCGACAAACGCTACCTCGAGCTCGCCTACCGCTTCACCCACCGCGAACTGCTCGATCCCCTCCTCGCCGGCGAAGACAAGCTCACCGGCTTCCACGCCAACACCCAAATCCCCAAGGTCATCGGCTTCCAGCGCACCGCCCTCGCAGCCCACGACGAGGAACTGCACCAAGCCGCCAGCTTCTTCTGGGACACCGTCGTCAACCACCGCTCCGTTTCCATCGGCGGTAACTCCGTGCGGGAACACTTCCATCCCGCCGACGACTTTCGCATCATGCTCGAATCCCGCGAAGGCCCCGAAACCTGCAACACCCACAACATGCTCCGCCTCACGACCCTGCTCTACCAGGCTGAGCCCTCCGCCTCCCTCGTAGACTACTACGAACGCGCCCTCTACAACCACATCCTCTCCGCCCAGCACCCACAAACCGGCGGCCTCGTCTACTTCACCCCCATGCGTCCCCGTCACTACCGCGTCTACTCCGTTCCGGAAAACGCCTTCTGGTGCTGCGTGGGTTCCGGCATCGAAAACCCAGGTCGGTATTCGGAGTTCGTATACGCCAAGCAGGACGACACCCTCTACCTCAACCTCTTCCTCGCCAGCTCGCTCGACTGGCAAGAGCAAGGCCTCCAGCTCAGCCAAACCACCACCTTTCCCCAATCCCCTTCCACCTTAATAACCATCCACGCCGCCCCCGCCCAAAAGAAGCTCGCCCTAAAAATCCGCCGCCCGGCTTGGACCACCGACGCCTTCCAAATCACCCTCAACGGAAAAGCGATCCCCGTTTCCGCAGACGATTCCGGATACGCCAGCATCGCCCGACAATGGGAAGCGGGCGACACCCTCCGTATCAACCTCCCCATGCAAATCCGCGCCGAGCAACTCCCCGACGGATCCCCCTTCTTCTCCTTTCTCTACGGCCCCATAGTGCTCGCCCAAAGAGTGTCCGAAGGCGAAACGCCCGGCCTCTTCGCCGGCGACGGCCGCATGGAACACATCGCCCCCGGCGCCTACCTCCCGCTCGACCAAGCCCCCATGCTCATCGGCGACTCCCACGAACTCGCCTCCCGAGCCAAATTCGTAACCGGTCAGCCACTACACTTCCAGCTAAGCGGCGACATCCGCCCCGCCCCCGACCGCCCCATCCTCCTGGAGCCCTTCCACCAAATCCACGAAACCCGCTACACCACCTACTGGCAAAGCGTCGACGCCTCGAGCTACGCCCGCATCCAGGACGAACTCGCCCGAAAGGAATCAATCCAGCTCGCCCTCGCTGCCCGCACCCTCGACAGCATCGCCCCCGGCGAACAACAATCCGAAGTCGAGCACGACTACCGCGGAGAAGACGCCCGCAGCGGCGCTCAACTTGGTCAACGCTACCGCGAAACGTCCCAATGGTTTGAATACACGATGAGAGAGCCCGGCGACGCTCCCCTCGAGATCGCCCTTAAGTATCTCGGCAGCGAATGGGGCAAAGCCTGCAGCATCCAAGTAAACGGCACCAAAATCGGCGCTCTCGAGCTCTCCGCCCAGCACCCCGACAGCTTCGACGAGATCGCCTTCCCCATCCCCGCCGAACTGATAGCTCCCGGCAAGCCACTCACCGTACGCATCCAAACCATAGACCAACGCCCGAGCCCTATGGTATTCGGCATTTCCCTACGCCGTCAAAAAAGGTAGGACGTGACCGCCGGGCAAGCCGCATTGCAAGATCATCCCCGCCAGCGTTCCACCTCCCCAAAAACACGATCCACAACCTCCCCCTACGCCTCCCCAAAAGGTAGGGCGTGACCGCCGGGCACGCCGCATTGCAAGATCATCTCCGCGAGCGTTCCACCGCCCCAAACCCAACAATCCCAAACCCTCCGCGAAATCCCCTTCGCGCCCTCCCCAAAGGAAGGCGCACCCTGCGAGCAAACGTCCCCGCTAGCTCTCCTGAGGCTTCGCTTCAGCCGTTTCCTCGGGCTTCGCGTCAGGCTGCTTCATCACCACCTCGATCGGCTTGCCGCCGCGCAGGTTGATGTCGCGCTGCGGGAATGGGATCTCGATATCGTTCTCCTTAAAAAGCTCCCACAACCGCATGTAAATTTCACTGCGAATACTGCCCAACCCATTCGCAGGGTCTCGTATCCAAACTCTCAATTCGAAGTTCACCGAGCTATCGCCAAAATTCAACAGCCAGCAGCTAGGCGGCTTGTCCCGAACCACGCGCTTGCATTCGGCCGCCGCCCGGTTGGCCAACTCCATGACCTTCTTCCCGTCCGCATGGTAGGACACGCCAAACGGCACCCGCACCCGCACCAGGTCGTCGCTAAACGACCAGTTCGTCACCTTCTCCGTGATCAAAGTCTCGTTCGGGATCAAATGCTCCATCCCGTCCCGCGTGATCACGCTCACGTAGCGAGCGCTCAGCTTGTTGATCCAGCCGTAGGTGTTGTCCACCTCGATCACGTCGCCCGGCTTGATCGAGCGATCGCTCAGCAGGATAACCCCGCTGATAAGGTTCGAAACCACCTTCTGGAAGCCGAAGCCCAAGCCCAGGCCGACCGCCCCCCCCATGAAGGCTAGCGCCGAAAGATCGATCCCCATGGAGCTGATCCCAAACAGGATCGCCCCCACCACGACCATCGCCTTCAACACCTTGATTACCAGCATCTGCAAAGCCGGCGTCAAAGCGGGCGACTTCTTCACGCGCCCCTCTCCCAAACGCATCACCCAGCCCGTCAGCGGTATCAGGATTAGAATTACAAAAATACCCTTACCGATCGTCAAGGCCGTCACCCGAGTCGACTCGCCCTCCGCCACCGGCAGCACCTGCAGGCTATCCAGCCCATCGCGGATCACCTCCCAAACCCCCAGCAAATTCAACACCAGCAGCACCGCCGTCACGAAATAGAGCGTCTTGAAGTAGGCGCGCGTACGGATCGGACGCGGCAGCGCCCCCGACAGCAGGATCAAGGTCGCCAAGCTGGCCGCCGCCCGCAAAAGGATGTAGTTCTTGGCCTCGACCGCCTTCTCGGCCGCCACCTGCCCCTCGGCCATCACGGCCGCCGCCGGCTGACCCGACTCCAGAGCCGCCACCACCGCCAGCTGCTCGTTGCGCCCGTCGAAGTAGATCGACACCGACCAAAGCAAGGACGCCAAGGCAATGCGGAAAAAGTTGTCGCTGACCCAGTCGATGGCCGACTCCACCCAGTCGTCCCGTTCCTCGATCGCCTCCGTGACCTTCCGAAACAAAGGCTTCAAGGCAAAGTGCAGCACGTAGGCCAGGGCCGCCACGCCCGCGATGGCCCCGAGCTGGATATAAAGGTCCTCTCCTACCAGCAAGCCGCGAAACGACTCCCAGGCCGAAACGATCCACTGCTCAGCCATCTCGGACCAAGTCGCGCTCTTCGAAGACTCCGCTTGAAGCAACAATGGGGTAAACAGGTCAAACATAGAGCAAACCCTACCCAACCCCGCCCCGCCCGCAACTGAGATTTTCCATAACTCCCGCCCCTTCTCTAACTTAAACACCCCAGTTGGCGCGAACCTTGTAATGCAACGATGAAAAGCGGCTCGCCCGGGGCAAGACCGCCCCGGGCCCATGCAGCTTGCAAAACCCACCCTGCAAAAGACAAGAAAACCGAATCGACAAAGCCATGCCACACAAGCACCCAACCCAAGCCGACGCCCAGTCGCGCCCGCAGCCTTGGAGCATCGCCGCCAACCTCGGCCTATCCGTCTTCCAATTCGTCGCCGGACTGCTCTCCGGCAGCGCCGCCCTGCTCGCCGATGCCCTGCACAACACCAACCATGCTGCCTCCCTCGTGGTCGCCTCCATCTCCAAACGCATCTCCCGCAAGCGCCCCAACGCCAAGTACACCTTCAGCTACCGCCGGGCCGAGCTCATCGGAGCCCTCATCCAGCTCACCGCGCTCGTAATTATCGGGCTCTTCCTCGTCAGCCACGCCATCGAGCGCTTCGCAAATCCCGTGCCCGTCGCCAGCAGCTGGGTCGTCTTCGGCGCCAGCATCGCCCTGCTCGTCGACCTCACCACCGTCGGCCTGCTCTGGGCCACCACGAAAAGCAGCCTCAACCTCAAGGCCGCCCTCCAGCCCAAGCTCGCCGACGCCGCCCCCACCCTCGCCGTGCTCTTCGGAGGCGCCCTCATGCTGCTCTCCGGATGGACCTGGATCGACCCCTTGCTCACCCTCGCCATCGCCGCCTTCATCATCCTCAGCTCCCTCAAGCGCCTCGCCCAGACCAGCCGCACCCTCATGGAAGCCACTCCCGAAGACATCGACCTCACCCAGGTCAAGGAGCAAGCCGAATCCATCACCGGCGTGAACGACCTCCACCACCTGCACGTCTGGGAGCTCGACGAGTCGCACCGCGCCCTCGAAGCCCACGTCGTCATCTACGACGACATCACCCACCGCCAGCGCGACATCAAGCGGCAGCTCAAAGGCCTCTTCGCCGAACGCTTCTCCATCACCCACAGCACCCTCGAGTTCGAGCGCGCCTCCGAAGCCTCCCGGCGCAAGGAAACCCGCCTCGTGGCCTCCCACTAGGACCCCGTTTCGCTGCGCCCAGCGGGAACCCAAGCAAAAACTTGCTTTCTAAAAAAAGGCCGCCACATTCGGCGGCCTGTTCTTTGACTTCCAGTCAAGACGCCGCTCCCAAGCGGCAACCACAACCGAAGTTCCGATTCCAACTTCACCCATTCACTTTTTCGCGATTTACCAGCGACGCTGGCTAATGGGGGTGTTCCGGATTCGACCTCAAGTTGGAGCATCTGGCTGCATGTAGAGGATGATAGTTGGCCTCTTAAATCGTCTATCAAAAACACAAATGGCACACACGAAGAAATGCCTCTAGCTGCTTAATATAGCGCTACGTTCCCCCGCCGATACTCGCTAGGCGGAGCGGAGCGACGACCAGCGAGCATAGCCGAGAACGGGCGCCTCTTGCGCCTCGGCCGTACTTCACCAAGAGGCTGGCCTCGAAGGTAGCGCGGTTTCGTCGCGACCGAGAGGCGAGATCAAAAACGAAAACAAACATGTAGACGCCTTATGTGAAGGCTCGAGGGACGCGGGTTCGACTCCCGCCACCTCCACCAGCCTTCGCCAAGGCTTCGGCTGGCTCCGCCAGTAAGAAGTCTTGGCGAAGGCTGCCCGCCATAGTCTCGACGACGGTGGGCCCATTCAGACCTCATTGCGCAAGCGCTTTCTCCTGCGCATAACGCTTCTGCGCACGGCTTCGGCTGGCTCCGCCAGTAAGAAGTCTTGTCGAAGGCGGAAACTCGCAGAGTGCAGGAGGACACACAATCCACCGTAGCCATTTCCTAATACGCACTTGATTGCATCGCCCTTTGGGGCGATTCCAACGGTCACGACCTAGGCCTTAATCCTTCGTTCGCCAGATCGTCGCCACTGGCTCGAACTTGTCCAAGATCCAGTCCGAGTTCGCCACTCGCATGTGACCATTGGTCGATTCTATTCGCCAAAGCCGCTTCCCGATCATCGCCTGCACCCATGCGTGCCCCGGCTCGCCAGGTAGGTAGTCTTCGGATACGCCAATACACAGGGCAACCTCCTCGACTCCCGCTTTCACCAATAGCTCAGCCAAGAGCAGCGACTTGTCTGCACAATCCCCTTCGTTGCGACGCAAGGTCTCCTCCGGCAATCCCCAACCGTGCGACTGTGCCGAATACGGAATGCCACCCACCCTCCGAGCAATCCTCCGTACCGTTTCATAGGTTTCGCTAACGGACAGCGAAGTCACCCCAGACTCCAACGCGTCCAATCTCTCCTGAAGCCACCGCACCTCTTCCGGATTGATCCGTCGCGCATCCCCTGCGACCTCCGCACTATCCGGTCTCCAGCCTCCTTTACCGCTCGCGACCGTTTCCACGCTCGAACTCTCCAACACTGAAGACATCGCGCTCGACGACAATGTCACCGCATGGCCACTCGAGCGTTCCGAAACCGGCACCTCCAAAACTGCCGCCTCTCCCAATTCGATCTGCGGCTGACCAATCAATTCAACGGGCTCGGCCGCGACCATTCCCCTGGCGTCAACCTCTGCCACGTCCGAACGAGCTTCCCAATTCAAATGGGTTTTGGCCAAGTAAACCAAGGCGAGCACCAGCAAGCTCCACGCACCGAACCAAGCCAGCTCCCTCACCGTTGGCGTGTATCCAGATCCATATTTTCGCGCAGCCATATCAAAGAGTCAGTTCCACAGACTCATTCGACAGAACCCGCCGGAAATTTACCCCTAGCTCTCACAATCCCCGCTGCCTGCCCCCCAGTCGCGGAAGCAGCCATGCAACAACGCCCCAGAGCCTCCTTTAGAAGCATAGATCATCCTCGACGAAGAGATCTGAGCGTGTCGAAGGGCCCCAACCTTGAGCTAGCTCTGATTACTGGATACACGATCCGGCAACAGCTGACCGAATAGACGAGGAATAGCACATGATACGCGAGCCTAAGACATCCACTGTAAGATACGTTTCGGTAAACTCGATTTTCCTCAGACCAAAGAAATCGCTCCTAAGTAAAAACCTTTAGCTCGCAAATCTACACTCAGGGCCTTTTTTCTGAGCATCCACTCGAGTGAAATGAACAAAAAAGCCCTCACAGAAGCCGATATCCGCACCAAGTTCATAACTCCCGCCATCGACAAGGACAAGCAAGGTTCTTGGGATACTATGACGCAAGTCCTCGAGGAGCATTACCTCACGGCCGGTCGCGTCACCGTAAGAGGCAAATCCATCCATCGCGGCAAAGCCAAGAAGGCCGACTACCTGCTCTTCCATAAACTAAACCTTCCCCTCGCCGTCATCGAGGCCAAGGACAACAAGCATGCGCTCGGCCATGGCATGTCACAAGTCCTTGAATACGCCAAAGTTCTCGACATCCCCTTCGCGTATTCGTCAAACGGATACGACTTCCTCGAGTATGATCGCACCGACCTTTCCGATCCTGTCGAACGCGAGATCCCCCTCGACCAATTTCTCTCCCTCGAGGAGCTCTGGCAACGCTATCGATGCTCCAAAGGCTACACCGACGAGCAAAAGGAAATCGCCACCTACGACTACTACGACGATGGCTCCGGCAAAAGCCCCACTCCACCGCCACAAACCTCCCCACTGCGCTCGTCACCGAACTGACCACAGGCACCAAGAGGCATTCTTCAAAACTCAAATCCCCCTTAGCGGATTCGATGCGACAACTCTTCCAACAGCACCTTGAAGCCATCAACCTTCCCGGCAGCGGGAAGGCGAGCTCCTACCTCAAGGCTCTTGAGCATTTGTCGCGGATGATTGAATACGAACCGCTCGGTTTCGAGGACTGCCAGGACATCTACTCCGTCACTTCCATCAGTCGCCTCAACGAGCTGTACGAGGTCACCAACCAGCAAAAGCACCTCGGACGGAAAAGCATTTGGGTGGTTCGTGGGATCCCCAGAAGCTACCTGCAAAACGGCTACTGCACGGCCGCCATCCGAGCGTATCAGGAGTTCTTGATTCAACATGCCTATGAGAGCGTGCTATTGGAGCGTTACGCTTCTTTCGAAGGCGACGCGAAAGACTTATCCGCAAAACTCGAGCGAAAGCTTACGATCCCCAAGAACCTTCTTGAGAATTGGCAAGGCCAGGAAGGCAAAGAAACGCTCCGCACTATAAAAGCCCGCTTCAACCAGAACGTCTTCCGTCAAATGACGCTGCAGAACTACCGAAGCGCCTGCTGCATAACTGGAAATCCCCTGCCCCCACTCTTAACCGCTAGCCACATCAAACCCTGGGCTTTGAGCAATGCCGAAGAAAAACTCAATCCGAGCAACGGGCTCTGCCTCGCCAAAACCCAAGACGCCGCTTTCGACAAAGGCCTCATCACCTTAGATGAAAAACTTAGGGTTGTCGTATCCAAGAATATTCGAGATCTCACGTCCGTGACTTCTATCTCAGAGAACTTTCTGCAGTTCGAAGGAAAAAGAATCGCCCTACCCGTCCGGTTTACACCCTCACAGGCTTTCTTGGAATACCATCGCACCCACGTTTTTGTGGCCTAAGCGTAAGCGGTACAATATTTGTTCGGCCGGCAAGTCGGGAGTGCGACGATTCAGGCGAAGCTGACAAGCAAGGACGAACGCATCCCCGGTGGTGGAAGCTCGGACCGCGTAGTTCCGCCGCACCACTTCGCCGGAGGCAAGTTCAACAAGACCCGCCAAGCTGAAAAGCTCAGCTACTCGGAGCAAATTTCCCATTGGACGAATCATCGCTAGTTCGACCCGTCGATCTAAAGCCGAAAACACCGAAAAAGGGGGAAAATCAACCTTCCTGCATGGATCTTTGAATACAGCTAAAACTCGGCAAATGCACCCTCCGAGACACCCTTTGAAGAGTGAAGCAGACTTCACCCTAACAGAAAGATGTAGGTGCGCAATCGGCGCTGCGAGCGGTTTCGCTTGAACGTCCCCCAGTGGCGGCAGATAAAAAAAGGACCACCTGCATGAGGTGGCCCTGTGAGTGTCGGTATTCGATTAGCAACTACCGCATGAACCTGCGACGAAGCGCCACCAATCCTAGCAAGCCCGCCGCAAGGAGGGCGATTGTCGATCCGGCATCGGGAGTTCGGTAAACTTGACCGCGGATCTCCCCGCCCGGGAATTGATCCGTGTGAACGTTGATGTACCAGTTGCCAGCCAGCAAATTGGTTGCCTCCGCATCTGAAATTACGGCGCTGCTGATGGAAGAATTCCCGACCAAAGGCAAAGGCAGCCGGACGCCTGCGTTAACCCCTGCGGCAGCTGGACCGTGAAAGTGGGCGACAGTGAGCGTACCCTGAAGTCCGGACCAATTAATTGCCCACGAAAGCACCTTGGTGAAATCGTCGTAAGTTATGGTGGCAGAGCCAGTCGCTGGGGAAGCATTGGGCGGAACCTCCTGAGTCCCACTCAGGGTAGCTTCTAGATTGTAAACAACAGCTTGGGACGCTGCCGCAAAAGTCAGGCAAACGATGAGGGTGACTAATTTTTTCATATTTGGTTGGGTTAAGTTGCAAACGCAGAGATAGCGATGAGTACAGGAGCACTACAGCATCGGCAGTGCCAAAGCTGGCCCGTCTGGTGGTCCAATCCCCGTACACGCACCCCTTCAAGAACTTGCGAAGCATCGTTATTAGGCCCCATAAGCTAGGGCATCCCTTTTCCGTAAAGAAACGCCATTTGTGTAAGGCCTACTTAACGGTAATACGGTGGCTGGATCATCGGCGAATGAGCGGCCGTCTTCTTGACTCGATACTTCCATTGGACGCCGTTCGTCCTGCCAGCCAGCCCCCCTTCGCGAGGAGACCGATTACTTAGTCCCCTAGGCGCAGGCGAACGAATCGCGTAATCCCGTCATCGGTGAGGAAATCGACCAGCACCTCTATCATTCCATCCGATTCGGCTGCCCTCGTCTCAAGCGGAAACCAGGTATCCAAATCGTAACTACCTTCCAAGGTGTAGAGCTTGCCCGCCCGAGCCTTCCATTGCAGCAGTCCCTCGCCCCCGCTTCCAGCAAGGAGCGTATCCGCAAACTCGAAGCGTGAGCTCGGGTCCAAGGGATCCGTTCCATAGGCAAGCTCGACCTTGTCGCTCAGGCCATCGCCATCGCTATCGACCAAGCCTGGATCGGTCCCGAGCAGGGCTTCCTCGCTATCGGTAAGTCCATCTCCGTCGGAATCGACCACCCCTGCTTCCACAAAAGCGACCATGGCGCCTTCCTCGTGAGCAAAGGCCAGCGGACCACTCAACAACAGCGGCTCGACCGAAATCACGACTGCGTACTCCTCGTTCGTCCGTCCTGGATCGATCACGACACGGTCCCCCACTTCGAACAAGCGTCCCGTCGCCTCGAGTTCAGCCAGGCTGAGCGTTTCCAGTTCAACCGCGCCTGCAGTCGCAGGGCTCGCCAGCGGCGAGGCCGGACCGAGGTCCGGGAGCGACGCATCGCCCCACGCCAAAGCGCTGGCCCGATCGATCGGTTGCCAGCCCTCGCCTTCCGTCCACACCCGCAGGGACTCCAAGCCGGTCGCTTCGTCGATCTGCAAGATCGGCCCATCCACGCTGAATACCGCATCGCCATCCGACAAAGGCTGAACGCGACTGCTTGTATTCGCCGAAAAGATACGCGGGTCACTTGCCTGATCGTCGGACTGGGGCTCGTTGCCCTCCAGCACGCGCAGCACATAAGTCGGGGAGAAGAACGTGAAACGCTTCACCCACTCGGACAAAAGCTGGCGGTAGATCTTGGGCTGGAAATAGCTGATCAAGTTCGCCTTCACCGAGACTCCTTGCGGATAACCGTCGAGCAACATGAACTCGCCGCTCACATCCTCGCGGCGGATCTTCACCGGCTCGCCCTTCTTGCGCACCGGTCGGAAAAACTTGTCGCGCACCGTCTTCTGAACGCCCAGAAAACGCTTGTTGGGCCCGTCCCGCATGAGGGAGGAATTGTCTACGAAATAGGCAGCCCGCGGCGTTTGGCGCTTGCCCGGACCGATCGCCACCATGGCCTCCGCATCGGGCGCCCCGGCTACGCAGCAGCGCAAGTACTTCTCCCGGGCATGCTGCAGGAAGAAGGTGAAACTCTCCCCGTGCTGGATACCGACGGCGCTGGCGAGGGCCTCGTAGATCTCGACGCGGCGTTTCGTATTCGTAATCATCATACCGTTCGGCTCTAGAATCGCCAGGAAATCGACGTCGCCCGTGATCGCCTTGAACTCCGAGGCTGCGGCGCCCTCGCTAGCGGGGCCGGTAGTGGAAAACTCGAACCGTCGCCGCGTCTCGCCGGTCACCGGGTCCGTGAAGGACTCGATCGGCTTCTGGCGAACGGTTCGCACATCGTCCACCTTGATCGACTTGCCGGCCTTGCTGGCAAACTGCGTCTGGGCGTCGAAGGCCACGGAGATCTTGTAGGTCTCGGCAACCTCGCCCGTGACCTTATCCTTCGGCACCAGCTCGTCCCACTCCTCGGCTCGCGTCTTCAGCCGGTCCGCCACTTCGTAGCGCAGCACGTCGTCATCGGCCAGCTTGGGGTGGGTTTTGGCCAGCTCGTCGACATAGGCGTCCACCGCCTTGCGCAAGTCCTCCTCGTCCGCGATCCCCTGCAGGGACTTGGGAGGCTCCACGATGCCGATGGTCGCCCGGGCGTTTTCCGGATAGCCGAGAAACTCGATGTCGATGTCGTTGATGGTCTTGTGCTTCAAGGCCTGCGGCTTGAAGCGAGCGAGCCCCTTCTCCAGCAAGTCGACCGACAAGGGATTGCGTGACCGGAACGTCAATACGATGTCGAACTCCTGGGCGATCTCCTGCAGGGCCTTCAGCTGCTTCTTGCTGATGCCGTAGATCTTCAGCAACATGCTGTCGGTCAGGACATCACCGGCCCGCAGAGCCTTGGCTGCATCCGTTCCCGCGCTGAAGGCGTTATCCACGCGCGTCGCAGTGGTGCTCAGGACCTGCTCGGCCCGCTGCTTCTGGGCGGCCGCCATGAAGTTGTCGGCGCTGCCCTCTGCGATCTCATGCATGGCGATGCGCATCGACCGAAAGCCACGCAGCATGATCAAAGGCTCCAGGACCAGATCCGGATTCGCTCCCAGGAACTCGCCGATGAGGATCTGCCGCTGCTCGGCGTCGCCCGTCTCCAGCTTGTACATAAAGTCGGCAAAAGCTCCGATCGCAATCTGGCTGAATTGCTCGATCGCCATTGGCGTCTTCGATCCGGCGTCGCCCGCCATGACGCCGAGCTCCACCAGGGTCCGGTAGTTCACATACATTTCCTGCGTAAACGCCGCCAGCGCCGCTTCGTCCCCCTGGATGCCTTCCCACAGGTCAACCATAGCCTCGACCGTTTCGGAGAGCATGAGAATGCTCAGGTTGGTGGTGTCCTTGCCTAGGTCCACCCCGTAAGCCAAGAGGTCGATCAAGCCCGGACCGAATTTGTTGACCAGTCCGCTGCTCACCCCGCACAGGGCAGCGGGCCACCCTCGATCCAGACAATCGTCGAGCAAGTAGGTCCGGTCCGGCATCGGCTGGGCCGCGAGGCTAACCTCGAACGCGCGCCTCCAGCCCTCCTCGTCGTTCAGCAGCGCCTGGTCGTCCGCGTCCGACAAGGTCTCGTCCTCCTCGATCACCCAAAGCCGCACTCCGTACTCGACGTGGCCGGTCGAAGGCTTGTCCGTTTCCAAGGTCCGAAAGAAGGCCTGCAGGTCCTTTCGCGTCTCGCCTTCGGCGGGCAGCACGAAGAACTGGTAGGTATCGGGATCCTCGCTTGGCTTGCGTTGGGCGAGATTCTCCTCGCTCTCCACCAAATAGCCGCCACCCACATTTCCTTCCGGTAGTTGATAAACCATGACAAGAAGATCCTGCGGGCTCCCCGATTCCTCGGATACGTTTTCGATGTAGGCGTCCACCCAGACGTTCTGGCCCGAGAGATAGCTGGTACGGTTGTCACGCGGCTTGATCCCCCATTCCAGCAGGACTTCTTCGATCAGCTTAAACTCCGCTTCCTTGTACCCACGTACGTTGCCTTCGCCCAGCCCGCCTATCGCTAGGCCTTCCAGCTCCAGCTCCGCAGGCGCTCCGATGGTGCCGATCTGCCAGGTGTAGGTGAGCTCCTCGCCGGGCTCGAGGTCGACGAGCTTGGCCAGCCCCGTCTGATCGTCGATCCCAGAGCTGGGGTCGAAGGCGAGCTGCACCAAGGGCACTCCCGGCTCGTCCAGGTCGAGGCTCGTGATCAGGCTCAGCACATCCTCCCCGCCAGGAAAACTGACATTCGTCACCGTCTCCTCGCCCTCGTTCTTCACCGTAGCCACAATTTCAATACAGTCTGTCCAATCCGACTCCGGATCCCGATCCGCCTCCAGCTGCAGGCAAGGATCCGTCTTCTTGCTGTCTTCCGTCTGGTTGACCACCGTCTCATCCGGCGTGACCGAAAGCGTGACCGCCAAGGGCGAACTGGTTAGCCTCGCATCCGCGATCAGCGAGATCGTCTCCCCATCCGGCCCGGTGCCCACCGCGGAACTGAAAAGCGACACCGCCCCCTTCTTCTCCATGAGGACCAAAACGGAAAAGCTGCGACTCGGCTCGTCCGCATCGAGCACGAAGGGCTCCGGCGTATCCACTTCCTCGATCGCCACCACCCCATCGACCTCCGGCACCAGCAAGGGGTCGTCGAAAGCGATGGTGTACGGATCCGCCATCGTCGAGCTGACTGTCAAGGTCGCCTCCACCACCTCGCCGAGCGCGACATCGGTTTCCGAAAGCTCCAAGGCAAGCTTCAAGGTGTTGCGCTCCACCCACTGGACGCTTGAATTCAAAATTACCCCATCCACGAACGGGAACGGCTTAACGCTCCCGTCGCGACCGATCACGACGTTCTCCACGCTGCCAGGAGTGTACCTGCCCAGCACTTCGGTTTGGTCGGGCGACCAGGCGTAGAGCTGGAGATTCGAAAGCGCCCCCCGAGACCGCACGTCTCGCCCCAAGGAATTGGAAGTCAAATACCTCGGGGCTCCTCCCGATACCGGTATCAATGCCAGGTTTCCCACATACTGGCGAGCCTCCTCGAAGGAGTTTCCGACGTTCGACCAATTCCTCGGGTTGATCGGATAAATCGTCCTGAAGGTGCTGATCGCAGCAAGGAAGTAGTTTCCCGAGGGGTCCCAGAGAAAACTCGAAACGTCAACCGCAGTGTGGACCCACTCCGTGTAGTCCAGCGTGACATCGTGCTCGTTGGTGTAGGGAAAAACGCTCGTGCTTCGACTACCATAAGGCATAAACAACGGGCCCACCTCCCGGTTTCCTGCCAAATCGAAATAGTAGATGGACGGACCGCCCCCTTGGTAGTTGAAGAGCGTTCCGTTGAAGCCGATGTGCTTTCCCAAGTAGGCCACCTTCGTTCCGTCTGGAGACCAATATAATTGCGTACCCGTGATATCCGTCTCCAGCACCTGCTCGTTGGTGCCATCCACGTTGATGACGCGCACCGCTTCGTCATCGATGAGTCCCGACTTGAAGGCGAGTCGCGTTCCGTCCGGCGACCACGCCAACGAAGACAAAAACCTCAATCCGCCCCGGACGACCCGTGGGTTCTGCCCGTCGAAAGACGCCACCAGCAAGTCCTGTTGATCGCCATTCTGGAAAACGTAGGCCACCTCCTGTCCGTTCGGGGAAACCTTGGAATGCATGACATTCTTGTACCACCAACGCCAGCTCCCCTCTTCCACCGAGTAGATTGCTGTGCCCGAGTCCGAACCCACGGTGTAGGGGAAGAGCACGATCTCCTCTGCTCGGGCAGTCCACAGCGAAGCAAGAGAGCAAAGGGAAAACAATAGGCACAACGGCGACCAGCGAAAAGGCGACAAAGAGCTCATAGAGTGCCTTAATAAAACAAAAAAACTTCCTTCTGACAAGCGCGACGAAAGGGCAGGCACGCTCCTCGAGCGCTAGGGATACGGAAGGTCCCGTACCATCCCGCTCGGGCCGGCGAAATTACCGCTGCCAGCCTTCAAATTTAGCTTTCAAAATGAAAGCGCGAAAGGTAGCTGATCGTTGCCATCGCAACATGTTCAAGCCAGAGAGCCGCCCAGCAACACCAGCAGACGTCGTAGTCGGATTTTCCAAGCAGCGGCTCACGATCCTTCCCGACGCCGTCGTCGAGCGCTGCCGTACCTTGCCCCTTGTCGAATCCCTGTTCGTCACCCATATCGGCTCCTTCCGAAACGCTCCCTCCCACTTCGTAAAACGCCTCTCGGGAGCCCCCCAGCACATCCTTCTCTATTGCATCGAGGGAAAGGGCCGACTCCAGGTATTCGGCAGGTCGCACGTCATCGAAGCGGGCCACGCGGTCGTCATCCCCGCCAACCACCCCCACCTCTACCGCGCCAAGCGAAACACCCCCTGGTCGCTCTTTTGGATTCATTTCGACGGCAGCCAATCCGCCCGAGTCGCCGAAACCCTGGGCCTCAGCCCCAAGCAGCCCATCCTCCTCATCCCCGACACGGACCGGATACTCAACGCCTTCGAAGCCGCCTATTCCTGCACCCAATACAATTACACAGACGCAGGGCTGCAGGCTCTGTCAGCCGCCTTCCTGCAAATCGTCAGCGCCATCAAGCTTCACGAAGTGCCCACCCACCGGGATGCCCGCAATTCGGAAGCACGGGCCATGGAGACCCTCCGCTTCATGCAGCAGAACCTCCACCGGGATCTCGGCACTGCCGACTTCGCCGAGCGCGCCGCCCAATCCGTGCCTCACTACACCCGGATCATTCGGGAAAAGACCAACCAATCCCCCCTCGCCTTCTTCATCCGACTCAAGATCCGCAAAGCCTGCGACCTGCTCTACGAAACGAACCTGAGCGTCAAGGACATCGCCCAACAGCTCGGCTACAGCGACCCGATCTCCTTCACCCGCATCTTCAAGAAGAGCCAAGGCTACTCGCCAAGAAGGTACCGAGAAATCCTCGCTCAATATCGCCGGTCCGGCAACGCGCCATTCCCAGATGCCAGCGATGCTCCGCAGGACGAGAGCAACGGCCTAACGGCCCCCGACGCCGCAAGCCCGCCGGCCCCACTCGGCCTGACGGCTTCCAGCTGAAGACACCGCGGGACCTTCGCCTCCATCCCCATCGGCAACCGCACGGGCGGCTTCCTCTCTTTAAAAGTGTCAATCCTCACCTCTTGCGGTCGGGGCGCAATGCGAGCGGGCGGCCACCAAGGCCTGCAAGCGCCCCTCGATTGACTAATCGAGCATCCTCGGTTTCATAAACTCGTGACTGGAATCCACACCTTGCTCGCTACCGGCGCGACCCTGCTGGCGACCCTGCTGGCCTGCGCCGCCGAGGTCCCGGTTACCTTCACCCTCGTCGACAGCGAGAGAACTGGAACCGTTAGCTACAGCAAAGGCGACACCTCCCAGCAAACGATCCACCACAGCGGCACCCTCGACGCCGAGCTTAGCTTCGACCCCTCCACGAACCGCGTCACCGCTATCCGCTTCACCGGTGCGAACATCAGCGAATCGCCCACCGCCTTCAAAAACACAGTTAACGTCTACATCCCCGGCGTCGGCACCAAGAAGGTTATCTTCGAAAAGAGCAGCTCGGCCCTGCGCATGAGGCTCGACACCCTTGGTGCCGCCCACCCCGTCGCCAGCGATGGCCGCATCCTAGAGCCCGAACGCCTCCGCTCCTACCCGATCGCCGGAATACTCACCGCCAAGATAACCCTGGACGGCCGCACCCAAACCCAACAGATCAACGTAGCAAACAATCCGCCCGACCGCATCGACCCCGCGACCGGCGCCGACCTGACGCTCTCGGTCGTAGAAACCGCCCGCCACCAAACGACCAGCGACTACCGAGTCACCTTCCTTAGCGAAATTGACGAAAGCCGTTCCCAATCCCTGCCCGACAACAACGGCACCTTGACCTCCAGCATTGCAGGCTTCAGCCGCGCCGAAGCCACCTTCACCGCCCCCAACGCATTCGGCCAGTGGCTCAGCCAAAACGGTTACAGCCCCGGCGACGCCACAAGCACGAACCCCAGCGGCATTCCCCTGGAGATGCTCTTCGCCTTCGACCTCCCCGCCCAGCACGCCGGAAAGCTCCCTTGGAGCTTCCAACTCGAATCCAATCAACTCGTCCTAGCCCTGCAGCTCCCCAGCAACGGCCCGCGCCGAGCCCTCCAAATCCAAACCTGCTCCAATCTGCACGCCGACGCCTGGGTGCCCCTTCCCGACACGGCCTTCCTCGACGGCGACGGACAACAGCTGCACCCTGGCACTCAACTCGAAAACGGACAAGTCCGTATCCAAGTCCCCGATACGCATTCTTACTTTTATCGCCTAAGCACCACAAACGACTAAAAGGATCCCTAACAAAACTCCCCTTCGACCGAGAAAGCAAAAGCAGCCCGAACGCTTGAAAGACAAACGCCCCTCCAAGTTCACTCTTCTCCTTCCCCTCGCCGCGATCCTCTTCCTCTCCTACTTCTGGACCAACGCTCATTCGCTTGCCCAAAACGGCAGCGAGCACCGCGTCACCATCACGGAAAAAAGGTCCCCGAGGCGCCACCAGCAACGCAGCTACTTCACGCTCCCCGGCGAAAGCAGGCGCCTCGACGTCACCGCCGCCCGCGGCCACCGGGTCGGCTCCGAGATCGACGTGATCGTCCTAGGCAACCGTGCCATAGCGGGCAAGAAGAGCGATTTCAGCCTGTTCCTAGCCATCCGCGATCTCGATCCGATCCATTTCTGGCTCATCGTCATCGTCGCCATCCTTTATCCCCTGTACCGCTGGCTCAGCTACTTGCCCGACGATAGCTTCGCCTGGCTTTCGTTCCTCGCCAAGAAGCGCCCCCGCTCCCGGCGACGCCGCCTCGCCAGTACAACCGCCCCCGCACCCCGACGCAAAAAAGGAGCCCGGCGCTGAAAACAGGCCGAGCTCCGGAGGCTCAACTCGCAATGCGAGCGAGCAAAACGATTAAGCGTTTTTCGTATCCGCAATCAGGGTACAAGAAAGACAGACAAGAATCAGAACGGAGTAAGCGATGACGAGTATCATAGTGTTGGTGGTTAAGCGGATTATCGTTGTTAATTGACTTATACCAACAAGTGCCCCGCCTCCTCCCCGAGGTGACAGGTTTTTTGCAGAAAAACGCAAAGGACCCACACCACCAGCGGTTCCACGTCACGCAGAGCTCCAGACCGCGCCTCGACCTCTAGCGTCCCGCGGCGCCAGCGCTCTAACCGCCGACCGAAGTGCCGGCCCGGTCCATCAGCTTGCGCTTCTCGTCGGGGGTCAGGTAGGCCGCCCAGTCAACGATGATGTCCTTGCCCGCTCGGGCGCGAACCCGATCCTTTTCCGCGTCCGTCATCAAGTCTCCGTAGTCGATCGCCCGGTCGACCGATCGCTCGTCCGAACTACGGTAGTCCGACTCGTCCTTGGCTCGCCCCGCTTCCCGGCCGATCATAGCGCCGGCCGCGGCGCCGATCGCCGCACCTTCGCCGTCCTCGCCCGACTGGTGACCGATGATACCACCGATGATGGCTCCCGTTGCGGCGCCAGCAGCGGCCCCTCGACGCTCGTGGTAGCCGGAGGACGAGCAAGCGACCAGCCCGAAGCCGACCACTCCGACACAGCAGAGGCCTGCGAGATGCTTGGAAAATACAGTTCGTTTCTGGGATATCGTTTTCATGGGCATCCCTATCGCATCTCTCGCGCCAGAGCCCATCGCCGCTACGCTACGCCTGCGAAACGCCCTTCGACTCCTGCAATCCGCACCCCAGCCGTGCAGTTTTCAATGCCACACCCCGATTGGACCGCCGGCGCTGGAGGTCGCCTCCCTTTCGAGCCTGCAAGCCCTACTTCGTAAACAGGCGCTCGAACAACTCCTGGGAGCGCTGCAGGCCCTCCTCCGTAAACAGCACCGACTTCGCCCTTCCCCTCGGGTTGTCGATAAAGCCCTTCTCGTATAGCCGGTTCATCACCTCCCAATCGTGCCCCTTCCAAGCGCGGCAGCCGTCGTGCAGGGTTAGGTGCAGCAAGGCCAGTACCGTTTCGTCCAGCTTATCCTCATCGATCTCCATCGTTATCGTCCTCCCATTCCTTTGTAAATTCTTCCTCGCACTGCTTGCAGCCCTCGTGGGTCGAAAAATGGCTGAACCAAGAGGTCCCTTGCATTTGATGGTGGACCTCGCAATCTCCCAGCTCCTCGAAGAGGTAGCGACAAGCCTCCCGCGGCGACATGTGTTCGCAAACGTGATACGCAACGTTATACAGGCCCAGAGCTCCGATCGCCGCCTTCAGGGCAGCCTCCACCGCTTCGTCGCTCGCCTTTTCCCAATCCGGAGCCGGCCCCAGCAAGGCACCGAGTCGATCCCCCTTGGCCTTCCCTTCCCAAATCTCCTCCATCGTCTCCATTTCCTCGAGAAACATCGCTTCCCCCTCGCCCTCCTGCTTTCCGGACACGCCTAGCATCTTCTTGAAGTCGTCGGAGAAAAGCGAATACGGATCCTCCTCGTCGCTACTGTCGCTTTCCTGCTCCGCAACGACCGAGCGGGTCACCCGCATCGTCTCGTCGTCGAGGCGCTGGATCTCCACCACTTCGATTTCCGGCGCTCCCGCCTCTTCGTCCTCGGCGGCTTCAAGCTCCTCCGGTCCCTCCGTGATATCCGGCAAGCGCAGCATCCGCTCGCTGTCTTCGTCGCCTTCCACGATCCAAACTGTAGCGTCCGCCAACTCCACCAGTACCCGGCCGCAATTGCCAAACCACTCCAGGTACAAGCAGCGCCGCCAAAAGGTAGGGGCCGGCTCTCCCATCTTGCAGCGAAGGTAGAACTCCTCGATCGGACAGTCGAACAGCTTCACCCGATGCTCAGCCGTCATCTCTCCCGTGGCGCCGACGTAGCGATCCGGGAACTGGCCCGGCTCGGCTGCCTTTTCCTCGAGCGACTTGTATCCACTTTTCGAACACTCGAAGCGAACGAGCTTCCCCTTCAGGTCATCGTCCAGGTCGCCGGTCAGCTCCAGACGCAAAACGTCTCCGCTGCCCCTCAATTCCAGCCAGCCCGTCGTCGCGTAGCGTCGCCGGTTGTCGATCTCACCCCGCAGCACGTATTCGCCCAATCTTAAAGCCATAAGAGTCCTTCCAAGTTAGCGTTGAATTCCGAGGACGACATTGCGCCAAAAAGCAGCTAGGAGGCAACCCCTCTTACTGTCTGACAAATGTAGTTCTCGCCCCCGGGCCCGCCTTTCCTGTTAGTATGCCTGCGGTATGACAAACGGGGAAAGCTAGCTATGCTGCCGTCTCCCGACCGTCTCCCGATTCAGCCCCACTCCCGTCCCGCTTAAAACCAAGGCCCCCAACAACGCCCATGAAAAACATCTGCCGCCGCAGCTTCATTTCCGCCACATCCCTGCTCGCCGTTTCCGCGAAGTCCCTCGTATCCGGCGCGGACGACCGCTCTGCAGGGACCCGAACCCCAAAGAGCTACCCCAAGCCCGTCGCCGGCAAGAACCAGCTGCGCTGGCTCGAAGGCGAACCCCAAGCCCACGCCGGCACCGCTTTCGGCGTAGCCTGGCCCCAGGGGCAGCGCCCCGCCGACACGAGCTTCACCCTCAAGACCCCTGACGGCGCCCCGGTGCCCCTGCAAAGCTGGACCACCGCCACCTGGCCCGACGGCAGCCTGAAGTGGACCGGCCACGCCCTCGCCCCCGACGCGCCCGCAGCCGACCACTACGAGATCGCCGCTGGTACGCCCGCAAACCATTCCCACCCCATCCGAGTCAGCGAATCGAGTTCCTCCACCCTCGTGGACACCGGAGCCATCCGCTGCGAACTGCCGCACAGCGGAGCCGCCCTCATCTCCTCCGTCACCCGAAACGGCCAGCCCATCCTCACCGACGGCCTGCTCGCCGGCAGCCGCCAGGATTCACCGGAACGAGGAGCCCGGGTCGAAACCTTCACCAGCGAGATCGAAACCGTATCCGTCGAACAGTCCGGCCCCGTGCGAGCCGTGGTCAAAGTCACCGGCACCCACCGCACCTCCGGCCAACGCGATTGGCTGCCCTTCTCCGTGCGACTCTACTTCCACGCCGGCTCCGAAGGTATCCGCATGGCCCATACATTCGTCTTCGACGGCGACGAGAACAAAGACTTCATCAGCTCCCTCGGCGTGCGATTCCACGTCCCCATGCGAGACGCGTTCTACGACCGCCACGTCCGCTTCGCGGGCCAAGGTGAAGGCATCTGGGGCGAAGCCGTGCAAGGCCTCACCGGACTGCGACGCGACTCCGGCGAAGAGGTACGCAAAGCCCAGGTCGCCGGACAAAAGGTGCCCGACATCACCACTTGGCCAAGCAACGTAAGCAGCCGTATCCACTGGGTACCTACCTGGGGAGACTTCACCCTCGCTCAGCCCAACGCCAACGGCTTCTCCCTGCGTAAGCGGACCAAGGCCGGCCAAGGCTGGATCCCCGCCGACCAAGGCGAGCGGGCCAACGGCTTCGGCTACGTAGGTGGGGCCAGCGGCGGCGTCTCCTTCGGCATGCGCGACTTCTGGAAACTTCATCCCACCCAGCTGGACATCCGCGACGCCGCCACCGACGCGGCCGAGGTTACCCTTTGGATGTGGTCCCCGGACTCTCCGCCCATGGATATCCGCTTCTACCACGACGGCCTCGGCCAAGACGTGGAAGGCCCCCTCCCCGGCACCGATATTCCCGGCATCAAAACTAGCGTACCCGACAAGCCCTACGCCAAGCAGCTCGACGCCCTCAACATCACCTACGAAGACTACGAGCCGGGCTTCGGCACTCCCCATGGAGTCGCCCGCAGCACCGACATCTACCTCTGGGCCCACGATGCCACCCCTTCTCGGGAGCGACTGGCCGAGCTCGCCCAATTCACCGCCCATCCGCCGCAGCTCGTCCCCAGCCCCGAAGACCTCCACCGCGCCAAAGTCTTCAGCATCATGTGGGACCTGCCCAAGCGCTCCACTCCCGCCCTTTCCAAGCTGGAAGACCGCCTAGACTGGTCCGTCGACTTCTACCACGAGCAAGTCGAACAACGCCATTGGTATGGATTCTGGGACTACGGGGACGTCATGCACACCTACGACGAAGACCGCCATGTCTGGCGCTACGACATAGGCGGCTACGCTTGGGACAACTCGGAACTCTCCTCCGACATGTGGCTCTGGTACAGCTTCCTCCGCACCGGCGACAGCAAAGCCTTCCGCCTGGCAGAGGCCATGAACCGCCACAACCGCGACGTAGACATCTACCACCTCGGCCGCTTCAAAGGCCTCGGCACCCGCCACAACGTACAACACTGGGGCTGCAGCGCCAAGCAGCTGCGCATCAGCACCGCCATGAACCGGCGCTTCCACTACTTCCTCACCACCGACGAGCGTACCGGCGACGTGCTCGACGAAGTCATCGAAGCCGACAAGGCTCTCGGCACCCTCAACCCGCGCCGCAAGCTCCCCGGCGAACCCTTCACTCCCGAGCAGTCCATCATGTCTCCAGGAACCGACTACGGAGCCGCCGTATCCAACTGGTTCACCGCTTGGGAACGCACCGGCGACCCCAAGTACCGCGGCTGGATCGAGGATACCATGCGAGCGATCGGCAATTCCAAATGGGGCTTCTTCACCACCGCCTTCGACTACGATCCGGAGAGCAAGAAAATGGTGCCCATCGACGAAAAGCCGGACCGCATCTCGCACCTGAGCATCATGTTCGGCCTTCCTGCCGTATGCGCCGAACTGATACAGTGCCTCGACGTTCCCGAGTTCGAAGCGGCTTGGCTGCAGTACTGCACCCTTTGCAACGCGCCGGACGAGCAAGTCAAGGAAGCCCTCGGCATCACCTTCCGCGGACCCGGCTTCGAGAGTTCCCACTCCCGCATCACCGCCTACGCCTCCTACATGAAAGACGACCCCAGCCTCGCTAAACGGGCCGTCGACGCCTTCTACAAAAACGAATGGGGCTCCCGCGTCGAACTGAAGACCCATCGCATCGACGGTTCCGACGCGCTCAATCCCGTCGACGAAGCGGCATGGGTCTCCACCAACGATGCCGCCCAGTGGGGCCTCGCCGCCATCCAGGTCTCCGCCCTCATCCCTGAAGCCCTAAGCGGAAAGTAAGGGAAGCCTCCCCTTCGAGCTGGCCCGCTCTCTCGCGATGTCAGCTCGCAGGGCGACGACTGTTGGCCACACTCTGCAGTGCTCTAATCCGCTTCGAGCTTAAGTAGGTCCGTCGGAGCCAAACATATCTTTGGCTCGAAGTCCGGGCTATCCATGTACTCGAGCAAGCTGGCTCGAAGTTGCTTGCGGACGAGACAGCCGTCCACCTCCCGTAGATCAACGCTGCACACAAGCAATTTCCCCTTCCCCATCCGAGCTTCCCAAACCAGCCCAAGGCGCCGGCCCTGATACCAGTCGTCGATAACTTGCACGATGGGTTCCACCTCTACGCCCAACGGGGCCAGATCCATCGCCGCTGTCCCCTTCAAGACATACCACCACTGCCAGTTCGTGTGGCCCTCGGTCGGAAATGAACGAAACGCAGCGTGCTTGGGATCGCAAAGAATTCCCAGGGTGTGCGGCGCTTGCTGCTGGGTACAAGCCGTATTCCAAAAGATCGGAGTAAATCCGAGAGCGACCTCCTTGCCCTTAAGCAACTGGTCCGCGACCAATAGGACGCGCTCTCCCGCCTCCAAGGAGGCAATCGCGTCAGGAATACTGGATACAAGAAGGGACTCTCTAGCTTTAGCTACGATCTCGCCATAAACCCAAAGATCCCAGTCGTTGCAAGCTGCTCGATCGCCGCAGCGAACTTCTACCTCTAGGCGACAGCGAGCCGGAGCCGGAATCCCCTGCAAGGAACACTGTAAAGACCCCAACTTACACAAACGCCCGCGCCTCAAGAGCGGGCAGTCCCATTCGCCTCCCACCAAAACGTCACCCACTTCGGAAAGCAGCCTCCAGGCCACTACCGCATCGCTCCAATCCTGCCCTCCGTAGTGAGCTAACTCGATTCCAACTTCCAGCTTCTCCGTCGTCGCAAAGACCCGCTTGGGCAAGCGAGCAAGAACTACGACATCGCTGCAGAACCGACGCATCGCTTCCGCGCCGAGGTACCCCTTGCTCTGCCAAAACGCGTCAAGCAAGCCGACCGGCGCCGTACCCTGCCCGGGAAAGTCCTGCAATCCCAGAAGCTGGAATCCGCCTATACCGCGCGTTCTCAGAGCAGACTCGATTTCTTCCTTGTAACACAAGGCCTGTAACTTCCCTGACGCCTTCACAAACGCTCTGGCCTGCTCCAAAAGTCCGCTCGCCGCGAGGCGATCGGCGAACAACTCGTAGCTTTTCGCTTTCAGGTGGCCAGCATACTTTACCGTGTCATAGACTGGTGGATACGCCGCCCATTGCCCGTTTTCGTGGGCCACGACAGGCACCTGGCGTTTCGCCACGCAGTTCTCGTAGTCGAAAGTCGTCGCAGGCGGGCTTCCATTCAGACGACAGTTCAAACCGTCGCCCCATTGATGGATGCGGGGTTCGGATATGACTTGAAAATCGTTCGCCTCCAACTCCGGCCACCCTGCCGACCCTGTGTACAAGCGACGCGGGTCCCGAGCCCGAAAATGCTCTACCCAATCGCCCAGGAAGGACTCGTGACAAGGTCCCCCAGGTTCGTTTCCGCAAGCCATCATGACGAAACAAGGATGGTTTCCGTAGGCGCGAAGGATGCGCTCGCCCTCCCGATAGACCCATGCGTCGACCTCCTTTCCATCGCCGATGCCTTCGGGGGAGTTAAAGGCTAGTACCGCTACGGAATTTGGCCAGGCCGCGCATTCGACCTGAAAGTAGAGCCCCAATTCGTCGCCCGCTACAAAGGCCGCCTCCGGAGGACACCAAGAATGGAACCGGACGTGATTGAAGCCGTGTCGCTTGATTTGGCTCAAAATCTCCATCCAAGGCTCTACCTCCATGGGCGGGTGACCGGTCAAAGGAAACACGCAACAGTCCAAGGTCCCCCTCAGAAACGTCCTCGCTCCATTGATACAAAACTGGCTTCCCTCGACCGAGAAATCCCGCAGGCCAAAACGCTCCCGCTCGCAGACGCCCTCGCACCGCAGTTCCAACTCGTAAAGATGCGGGCAAAACTCGTCCCACAACAAGGCGCTCTCGCCCAGCTCAAGCCGTTTCTCGAACGCTCCCTTCCCGTCCACTTCGCACTGCTGCGAGACGATCCATTCGGTCTCAGCCTGCGTTTCCTGATCGTTGCGGGCGAGCGCTCTCACTCTCAAATCCACCGGTTCCTCAAGCGCTCGACCTTCGAGCCGACCTCGAACAAGGACAGAACGGGTCTCGACCTCGGGATGTATATCCAGGAAAGGCAATCGCAGCGAATCCGTAGCCACTAATTCGATACGCCCGATCAGGCCGTTCCAATTTCCTTGAGTATGGTCGCTCACGCTATGGGCATTCTCGCCCACCGGAATACGAAGCCGATTGTCGACCCGCAGGGATAAACGGTAGCTGCGACCCGGCTCCAAACGCCCCAAATCAATTTCAACTTCCGTGGACAAGCTCTCGCCTCCTTCGAGCGCTTTTCCATCGAGCCAAACGGCAAGCTCCCAATGTACCCGTTCCAAGCGCAGACGGATGTTCCGGCCCGCCCAGTCGGCTGGAACTTCAACATCCCGCTGATACCAGGCCACCCCCACGTACCGCGTTTCCGGTTGCAAGCAAAACGGGATCTTCAGGTTTCCAGCTTCGCGGTAAGGAGCGTATTCCGGCGCCTCGTAAAAGGATCGGTCGAAAATGGTACCGGTCCATTCCGTGCCCACGTCCACCGCATCGCCTTTCCCCTGGCCATCCAGGGATCCAGGCAAGGAAACAAGCGCTTCCAAGCGCTTTTGAAACCACTTTTCGGATACGCCGACGCACAGCGGATCCAAGGCCAGGCGCCATTGGCCAGCAAGCGAGAGAGTTCTAGATTCGTTCGTTCGTAGGATCGACATGGGATATCCGAGATATATGGCGGCCGTCCCGAGCCTGACAAACCTCAGATTTTCTGATCGTACGACTTCTACGCCCTCCGAGCTAGCCCCACTCCCACACTCCCCGGCCATTCCCGCATCGACAAGCTCGTAGCTCGCCTGCACAAAGAACGGCGACCGATTCCCCTTCCCACCTGAGATTTTGAGATGACGAGCGACACAAACAATTGGATACGCCGTACCGCCAAGGCTTGCGGCTGGGCGCTCCTGTTCGTTCCCCTCCTCGCCTCCACCCTCTACTTCGGCGAGAGGCTGGGCCTCCCGCCGCTCGTTTCCCTGCTCGGCGCCTTGCTGCCCTGGCTGGCCCTGGCCCGCTACTCGGGATTGAAGCAAGCCGCCGGCCTCATCCTCGGCTTCAGCGTCGTGACAGCGGCAAGCTACGCCTGGCAGGCCCCAAGCAACGAGCGGAACTGGATGCCGGAGTTCGCCCAGCTCGCCCGTTTCGAAATTCAGGACCAGCAGCTCCACGCCAGCAAGCTGCGCGACTTCGATTGGCAATCCGCCGACACCTTCCGCGAACGCTGGAGGTCCGAAACCTTCGACCTTAGCCAGCTCTCCGGCCTCGACCTGATCGTGGTGCCCTTCGGCGATTCGGAGCGGGCCGCCCACGTCATGCTCAGCTTCGGCTTTGCGGACGGCCGCAAGCTCGCCCTCTCCGTCGAGGCCAGACGGGAGGTCGGCGAAGACTACAGCCTACTCGGCGGCGCCGCCCGCCAGTTCGAGCTGATCTACCTCTTCGGCAGCGAGCGCGACCTCCTCGGCCTGCGCGTCCTGCACCGGGGCGACCGCGTCTACTCCTTTCCCCTGCGGGTCGAGCAAAGCTTCGCCCGCGAACTCCTCCTCGAGCTGTGCCGCGCCGCGAACGACCTACACCAGCGGCCCCAATTCTACGCGACCCTGCGGCAAAACTGCGCCACTACCCTCCTAGGCCATGTCAACCGCATGAGGGACGAGCCACTCAGCCCCTTTCTCGACACCCTCTTTCCCGCAAGGATCGGCCAAGTTCTCCACCGTCTCGGCTATCTGGATACGGAGCTGGACTGGCCCGCGACCCAGGAAAATTCCCGCATCGACGACAAAATTCGCAGCCGCCCGCATTTCGCCCCGCTCGCCCCTAATCCCTAGGCAACGGATCCCCCGAGGGACCCACGGTGAATCGCCCAGGATTCCGCAGGGAGCCCCCCGTTGCGCCGAAGGACGCGGAATCGGGAAAGCCGAGGATACTCGCTTTAACGCCCCCGAAGATCCCCTATTCCAAGAAAAAGACTCGCCCTCCTCCTTATCCACCGCTTGATCATTGGGCTCTCGGGAAAAACCCGCGTTCGATTTCCTCCCTCCTCCCGTTCTCGAAAGCTAGCAGTGAAATTCTTGGATCCGAAATACATCGTCGTCGGCAACTCTTCAGACGACCCTTTTGCAATCGATGTCGCCTACGGCATGGGACAGCTCGAAGACGTGGCTGACAAGATCAGCATGAAACGCTTCGCCAACACCGAGTTCTGCCCGCGCTTCATTTCCGACGAGACCGACTTCGACAAAATCGGCTACAAGATGGAAGGCAAATCCATCATCATCGTAAGTGCCAGCAGTTTGGGCATGAGCCGCCAGAGTCTCGCCATGCGCACCTTCATGATCGCCCGCGCCGCCAAGGAAAACGGCGCCGCCGAGGTCATCCTGGTAGAGCCGGACCTCTTCTACAGTGCCCAAGACCGCGGCGCCCGCCCCGAGCTGGGCAACACCGCCCACGACCGCGACGCCCGGGACCTCAAGAAATTCGACGGCCAGCCCTTCACCGCCAAGCTCTACGCCGAGCTGCTCAAGCTCTCCGGAGTCGACGCGGTCCTCACCGTGCACAACCACTCCAAGTCCGTACGCAGCATGTTCACCGAGGTGTTCGGCGGACGCTTCTACGACCTCATCCCCTACGAGATCTACGTCGACTACTTCCTCAACTCCGACATCGTCGACTACGGCGACGAAGGCGAAGGCCTCGCCCTCTGCGCCCCGGACAAGGGAGCCCGCGAGTTCGTGAAGGAAATGTTCAAGCGACTCGGCCTGCCCAAAGCCAAGTTCGTCCTGCTCGACAAGGAACGCACCGGCGAGCGCGAAGTGCAAATCAAGCTGCACGCCGAGAGCGAAACCACCTTCGAGGACATCCGCGGACACGACATCATCCTCTTCGACGACATGGTCCGCACCGGCTCCACCGTGGTGAAGTCCTGCCAATTCCTCAAGCAGATCGAGCCCGGCAAAACCGTGTTCGCGGTCAGCCACTTCTACGCCAGCGAAGAAGGACGCGTTAAGATGGCCAACACCGCCATCGACGAAATCCTCACCCTCAACACAATTCCCACCATCCTCAACCGCGACGTGCAAGGACGCCTGCGCAAGAAGCTGGTCGTGCTGAAGATCGAGAAATGGCTGGCCCTCAACCTCTGCCGCATCCTCAAGATCGACGAGCCCCAGGGCGAAGACGAAAGCCTCTACCAAATCGACATGTCCTCCAAGAACGCCCGCTGGAAGCGCAAGATCTGGCTCAGCGAACAGCTGCGCACCTTGCACAAGCCACATCCGGGCGTGGAAGGCACCATCCCTCAATAAGCCGGGGCTTCCCGCCAGCATCCGCAAAAAAGCCGGGGCTTTGCTAGCTAGCGTCCGGGCCGAGGGCTGGAGCGTTCAGCCCACGTTCGGACCGTCGTCGGCGCCGCGACTCTCCGCCTCGCCCGCCTTCTCGCGCTCCCGATCCTTTTCGTTCGCCTTGGTATGCTTAACCATCTCCCGGCGGGCCAGCAGGGCGATCACCACCACGAGGGCGATCCCCAGCAGGGCGGAAAAAAGAAACCCGATCACGTTTTCAAACATCCGAGCCCCCTTCCCTCTCGAGGCCGAGCTCGCCGTACACCTCCTCGAAAGGAACCCACGTGTCCTTCTTCAAATCCGGCTCGTTGAGCCGCACCATGTTCAAGCTCACCTGCAGTTCCTTGAGCGCCGTATCGAAACGGCTCTTGCTGCAACCAAAGCGCTCCATCGCCTCCCGGCGAATCTCCGCCGTGGTCCCCGGGCTCAAGCGCACGATTTCGTACACCTGCTGGGCGAGCGGCTTGCAGGTCGACACTGGGCGAGCGTTTTTGGGAAAGTGCACCTCCTTCAGGTAGCGCATGCTCATCAGCGCCGCATGCCCGCCTGGGATTTTTCCGTAGTATACGTCGTCTGGATACAAGGTCGGCAACTCGGTCTTCCAAGCCCAGACGGCTTCCATGCGGGCGCCCCATTTCGTGCGTCCGCCCTCTCGATCCGGCAGGTCCACCGCGTCCCAGAAAGATCTCACTCCTTGCACACCCTCGCTGAAAATCGTGCAGATCCCCACCTCCTGGATAAAGTCGTAAGCGTCCTCGATCGTTTTAACTCCCGCCATAACAAGCATCATAAAACTCCTTTCTGCCGGAAAGAGAAAGCCAAATTGCTCAGGCCAGATCCATCACCCGACGCAAGGAGTCGAGCATGATGGGCTTCGGCAGGTAGTCGTTCATCCCTACCATCAAGCACTCGTCCCGGTCGTGCTTGCTCGAGTAGGCGGTCACGCCGACGATCGGCACCTCGCGGTTGATCGGGCAAACCTCACCGGAACGAACGATACGGGTAAGGCTCAGCCCATCCAGCCGCGGCATCTGCACATCCATCAATACGATATCGTAAGGGTGCTCCGCCAGCAGCTTGCGAGCGTCCACGCCGTTGCGAGCAAAGTCTGTATTCACGAAACCAAGACACTTCGCCATAGACTGGAGCACCTCCAAGTTGATCTCGTCGTCCTCTACGATCAACACCCGTAGGTTCGCCCTGTCCTTAACGCTTCCGTCCCCCGTGTCTCCCGATTCGACCGGCATCACATTCTCGAACTTCAGGTCGATGGTGAACACCGTGCCGACCTCGCCCACGCTGCGACAGGCGATTTCGCCGTCCATAGCCGCGACGAGGCGCTTCACGATAGCCAGCCCCATGCCGATCCCTCCCTTGGAACGCTCCCGATCGCGCCTTACCTGCCGGAACGGCTCAAAGATCCTCTGCTGGTGCTCTTGGTCGATGCCGATGCCCGTGTCCTTCACTTCGATGAAAAATTCGGAGGTATCCCTCTCGACTCTCGAGAATACCCTAACCTGCACGCCGCCGAACTCCGTGAACTTCAAGGCGTTTTGCAGGAGGTTGCCAACCACTTGCCGCAAGCTTACCGCGTCGAACAGCACCGGAACGCGCTTTCCCTCGAAGCAAAGGTCCAGATCCAAGCCCTTGGAACGATACATCTCCTCGAAGCTCTGCACCGTCGACTCCAGCACCTGGATCGGGTCCCCAGGCTTGTACCAGCGCTTCACGTCGCCGCTCGAGAGGTGCGAGTACTCCAGAACGCTGTCGATCAAGCCCTTCATGTGGTGCCCGCTATCTTCGATCGTGTTGGCGATCCCCTCGACCTCCCCCCCGGGCCGACGCGACTTGAGCAAC
Source organism: Pelagicoccus sp. SDUM812005 (assembly GCF_031127875.1). Classification (GTDB taxonomy): domain Bacteria; phylum Verrucomicrobiota; class Verrucomicrobiia; order Opitutales; family Opitutaceae; genus Pelagicoccus. The sequence goes on from NZ_JARXIA010000002.1 coordinate 276,623, forward strand.
TGGGCATAACCCATCATGGCGTTCAACGGCGTACGAACCTCGTGCCCCATCATCGCCAAAAACTCGCTTTGCACCCGCTCCGCTTCGGCCGCCGCCTCTCGCAGGCGGGCCAGCTCGTCCTCCCTCTTGCGGGCTCGGTAGGCCGACGCGACTACCTGGGCAAATTGGCACAGCAAAGGTCCCGTCCGATCGTTCACGCAATCGGTCGGCAGAAGATCGTCCACCGCTACGAAGCCAAAAACCTCGTCCTTCTCCAAGAGCGGTACCGTCACGTGACGCCCCCTCCCAATCACCGCCGCTTCCGCCGAACGCAGGTTTCCCATCGCTTTCTCGAAGTAGTGCGGCGGCTCCCTCCACGACTCCATCATGTTCCGGATAAAACCGGAGTGGTCGAAGATCCGGTCGCTCCGCTCGTCCACCAGTTTCCCGTCCAAGCCTACCCCATAGGTGCCAACCGCAGAAACGCCGCCTTCCTCCAACAGCCAAATTCCCAAGCGGGCGAATCCCAGACGCGTCTGGGCCTGCAGTACCGCCTCGCGCATCACCGCGTCCACATCCTGGCAGTCCGCCAGGGCCGCGGCGATGCCCGGCAGCTTGCTCAACTTGGCGGCAAGCCACCCCCTTTCCGCCTGCGGTAAATCGTTTTGATAGGAGACAGAGCGGTCAAGCGGCGAACGGTTCAACATGAGAAAGGGATTAAAATTCAGGCCGGAACTCCATCGACAGAACGTTCTCGGCATAACCCGTGTCCGGGAACCCTACTTATATCGATAAACGCCCCAATTTCAAACGCGGGGCCGGAAGTTTCGCGAATAAGTGCTTCGCCCTAGTTCCAGACAGATTACCCCAAGCGCATGAAGCGCCTAGAACGTCCGCTTACTCCTTGAGCACCATGTCGATACACATCACCGCCGCAACGATCAGCTTGCGCAGCGGATGGTCCGCCCCCAGCGAGGGATCGATGCGCAGCAGGTAATTGTCGGCCGATGTGAACAACTCCTTGCCGAAGCCGGACCATTGCTTGTTCACGTGGGCGAACTCCGTACCGCCGATCCCGAAGGAAAAATCCCAGCCTGTCCACTTGCCCTTGAGCGAGCAGAGCACTTCACCGGAGGCCGAATACACGTCGAACTTGCCGCCGAGGGAAAAGAACTTCTGCTTGAAGCTGCCCAGCAGCTCGCCGTTACCATCGAAGACCTCCACCTCCGAGAGCACGAACGAACCCCCGCGCTTGATCTCGATCAAGGTCTTCCCGCCCGGTTCCCGAATCTCGATGTGGAAAGGCGTCATCCGCTTGTAGTCCGTGAAGCGAAGCAGCTTCGTGAAGGCCCCCAGCTTCTCCTCGCGACACTCCAGCACCAGCCTGCCGCTCTCCGGATCGTACATGTCGTAGTTGTTGGCCGCCTTAAACATGCCAACATGCTCTTTGACGACGAACGCGTTGAGGGAAAGTGGAGAGCTCGATACGGGTTCCATGGCCGGCCAGAAAAGCGAAGTTCCTAAACCTAAGCAACTTCCATTTGCCGCGCACTCCCCTTTAGACGCCGCGAAAACCGAAAACGGATTGCACGGGCAGAGGTCTGGCCTCCCGCCCCCTCAATTTCGCCCTTCACTTTTTGCCCGACTCGCTCCATCAACCCGCTCCCATGAGCGCAGCAAACGAAAGCAGAGCCAAGACTCCTCTCCCCGCCCCCATCCAGGACGGGCAGCCGCTCACCGCGCTCGCGCCCATGCAGGACGTCACCGACAAGCCCTTCATGGCCGTCATCGCCGACTGCGGCGCCCCCGACTACTTCGTCACCGAGTACTTCCGCGTGCACGTCCAGTCCCGCCTCGAAAAGCATATCCTCGAGGCCGTCACCGAAAACCGCACCGGACGCCCCGTCTTCGCCCAAATGATCGGCGAGGATATCTTCCACCTCACCCGCACCGCCAAGGAGCTACAGAAGCACCCCATCGCCGGCGTCGACCTCAACATGGGCTGCCCCTCACCCACCGTCTACAAGAAGCAATGCGGCGGCGGCCTCCTGCGAGACCCGCAAAAGGTCGACCAAGTCCTCGGCGCCCTGCGCCAAACCGTATCCGGACTCTTCACCGTCAAGATGCGTATCGGATTCGCCGATACCGAAAATTTCGAAGCGGTGCTCGACCTCGTCAACAAGCACCAAGTCGACCTGCTCAGCCTCCACGGGCGCACCGTCAAGGAAATGTACCGCAGCGAAGTCCACTACGACTTCATCAAGCGAGCCGCCGAACGCGTGAACTGCCCCCTGCTCGCCAACGGCGACGTCACCTCCGCCGCCAAAGCCCGCTGGGTCCTCGACTACACCGGCGCCGCTGGCGTCATGGTCGGACGCCACGCAATCCGCAACCCCTGGATTTTCCGCCAGATACGCGAAGACCAAGCCGGCCTCCCCGTATCCAAAATCCCACTTCACCAAGTCAACCGCTACGTCAAGGACCTCTACGCGGCCGTCGCCAAGCCGCACGCGCCCGAGCAAGCCCAAGTCAACAAGATGAAGAAGTACCTCAACTTCGTCGGCCAAGGCGTGGACCCGGAAGGCAAGTTCCTCTACGAAATGCGCCGGGCGAAAAGCAAAAGCCAGCTCTTCGACATCTGCGACCGCCACATGCCAGAAGACGGCGACGGACTCTTCGCCGACGAACCCTACGCCGGCGTCATCGCCCGCCCCAACTGCGAAAGCTAGCGCGTCGCGGAAGCCAGCGATCTCGACTTAAAACGCGGGCAAATCCTCCGCGCTACGGGATCAACTAGAAGTCGCGGACTTCCCAGACTCCCAGCGTCGGATGCTCGACCTGAATGTATTCATCGTCGCAGGACAGAATCTTCCACGGCTTCGCAGCCTCGCTGTTCGCCCCGGCGTAACTTAGGCTAACCAAGCAAACCGACTCGCCCGCCCCCAGCTCCCCGAGCAGCAGTCCTGTCACGTGAAACGGAGCTTGAATGCTACGGCGCGGTCCGTCGCTTTCACTCGCTCGCTCGTCCAGCCCTACCGCTTCGTAACCCGCTACCATCTGCAACACCATCGCCTTCTCGTCCGTCCGCGCCTCCACCATCGTTTCGCCACGTTCAACCAAGATCGATTGATCCTCGTCATAGCTAAGCGAATACGAACCAAAGCGCAGCGTCACGTCCTGGCAGGCCCGACACCGGTGTACCGCGAGCTGCCAATCGCCCTTCCAAAAGAGGCTCGTTTCGACGCTCACCTGCAGCCCGTCGACCTTGCCGCCCAAACTGTACATGCAGGCCATGCGCTCGCTCTCCAGCGCCAAAGGCACCGTACCATGGCGACCGTAGACAAGCTCGCTTCCCTTCATTTGAGCGGTCAGCGATCCATCCAGTGGATACAGGCCATCACCCTTCGGCAGTGTGAAGCCCCAGCCCGACTTGTAGCTCAGGCGACCCCATTTGTGGACGCCAAAGCGGGTATTCGAGGAACCGATCTGCGTACCGACGTTAACGATTTCCGAAGCGCCGTTCACCTTGCGGACAACCAAGTTCGGGCCTTGCAAGGCAACGCTGCGATCTCCTTCCGGCGCAGCTGCTTCCTCCGTCCAAAATGGATCGCTCGGCGGCAGCAGCAAGGGAGCGAAGCCCTTGGCCGCCCAATAGGGAGAGCCGCCGCAGGAGTAACTCTCCGCCAGCTCGGGAAATTCGTCCACCCAACCTATCGACAAACAGCCTTGGCTTTGTTCGATCGGCCGCGTCAGGAAAAACTCGAGATTGCGAGTACACAAACTCCGCGATTCCGCAGGACTGAGCGGCGACGCGCCCACCAAGTAGGCCAAGGCAATCGGCGCCGTCGCATTGAAACGATAGGCGATGGATCTTCCGAACGCAGGGTGCTCCCCGTTGTCCGCGAAAAACAGGCTGTAGTTTTCCAGGAACAAACGGGTACGATCGGAAAAGCGCTGGCATCGCTCTACGTCCTTCTCGCTATAGAGCCGTATCCACCACAAGGGATAAAAATGCCACGCATAGGCATTGTAGAAATCGTAGGCCTGGTTGCTGCCATCCATGTACCAACCATCGCCCGAATACATCCTCTCCAGCTCCTCGAAATACCAATCGATCGCGGCCCGATAGCGGGGATTCTCCCCACGCTCCGCCGCCAAAAACTCCAACAAGAAAACGCCAAAGAAGAGATGGTTGTTCCAGTGATGCCCATTACCCGCGTCCGACTCCAGCCAAAGCAAAACCTGCTCGCGTTCCGCCGCGTCCAGCCCATCCCACAGCCACTCGCGGCTCATCTCGAAGGCAATTCCCAGCAGCCCCATTTCCACCGAGTGCTGCCGGTAGTTCGTCGAGTATCCAAAAAACTGATCAGACTGCGAATCCGTCCCTAGGAGCAAGGCCTTGCGAAACCAAGCCTTCCCCTTCTCCAAGGCGTCCAGGTCGCTCTCCTCCCGGTAGTTCCTCAAGGAAACCTCCCAGTGGCAAAAGAGTAAAAAGGGACGGGCAAAAGCTTCCAAGCGATCGGCGTCGAGGCAGTGGTCGCTGGCCTTGCCCTGGATCGGTATATGGGCTTCGCCTTCCTGCATCAATGCGAGCAATGGCTCCAGCAAGCCCTTCGCGGCGTTTTGCCAATAGCGGTAGCTAGCCGGCACGGAGTCGGCGGTGGGAATCGAATCTTCGTTCATGAAAAGGTTTAGGTCGAGCGGTCGTAGACCTCGCAAGTGATGGGAGCGATAAGGGGCTTGCCTTCCCGAAACCGCTGCAGGTTCTCGATGGCCCGATCCGCCGAATCGATGCGGCGATCGGTGGTCGGCCCGCTGAGGTGCGGCAGCAAGGTCACGTTGCGGCAGCCGCGCAAGGGGTGGTCCACCGGTAGCGGTTCGATCGCAAATACGTCCAGGCCGACCTGCAAATCCGTGCTCTTGACCACCCGAACCAGAGCGTTTTCGTCCACCAATGCGCCTCGGGCCACGTTCACGAAGACCCCGCCAGCCGGAATGCTGCGCAGCAACGCTTCGCCGATGATCTTGTGCCGCGCCGGCGTCAACGCTTCCACTTCGATGATGACGTCGTGGTTCGCGAAAAGGGCTTCCAGGCTATCGGCCTTTTCGACTCCATATTCCTGATACACCTCGTCCGGCATTCCTTCCGTATAGGCGGAGATGCGGGAAGTGAACGGCCTCAATAGCGGCACCAATTCCTTGGCAATTGCCCCAAAGCCATGCAGCCCCACGCGGCGGTCGAACAAAGACTGGGTCTCGGTCGCCGGAGTTTTCCAGGCTCCCTTGTCATGCATTTGCTCGGCCCAATAGGTAAGCCGCCGCATGCAACTGAGCGTAAGCAAAAGAGCGCATTCGGATATGGTCCGACTGATCGAGTTCCCCCAGTTCGTTACCAGCAGCCCTGCTGCGATTTGCTCGCGAGAAACGAGGTGGCGCACCGAGCCCGCCAGGTAGCAGACATACTTTAAGGCTGGAGCCAACTCCGACAGGGCATTCGCCGGCAGCGGCCTCATAGCCCAGCCGCCTACGACGATTTCCGGATTTGCCTCCCGCAACACCGACTCCCATTCCTGCGGCGAGCAATCCTCGGCCGACACCACGCGACATGGCTCCAGCAGTTGCTCCATCTTTGCCAGACGTCCCTCCCTCAGGAAGGTTTCGCTCTCCCTTTGAGTAACGACAATGAGATTGGTTGATTTCAGATTCATAAAAACGGTCCTATGCCTCGACTACGGCTTCACGGGGCGCTTCCCCGTACGAGCCAAGGCGTATCCAATTACCAACAACACTCCTCCGCAAAAGAGGAAGGCTATTCTGCCGCTGAGCGGATTCGGGATGATCGCGAGCAAGGCCACGAACCCGCCGTAAATCATGGAGAGAATACCCAAAGCCTTTCCCTGAGAGGCGTCCTTCTCGCCCGATCCCGTTTCGCTCGCTTCCACGGGAGTCTTGAGGTTCTCGAAAAAGGTATCGACCTCCGCCTTCCGCTCTTTCGACGGTTCCGTATAGAAGAAACTGGAGCCGAGATAGATCAGCGAACCGAAGGAGAGGTTGATCACGACGCCTAGGATTAGCTTCAGGTCGCCCGCCTCGCGCCCGGAAAACTCCGTGCCCAAACCGAGCAGCTCGTGGACGAACTCCGGCGTCATCCACGTATTCACCATAAACGATACACAGAGCCCGAGCACGATGGAAACCCAGCTGGCCCAATCCGGCACTCGCTTCACCACCAAGCCCCAGATCAGAGGCACCTGCATCGGGATGGCCACCAAGGCTCCAAACTGCAGCATCAAGTCGAACAAGCCGATGTCCTTGAGTTGGCTAAACTGGATACCTGCCAATATAATGCAGCCCCCCATCACCAAGGTCGTGATCTTGCCCACGAAGAGCAGCTCCTTCTCGTCGGCATTGGGCCGAATGATCGGCAAGTAGAAGTTGCGTACGAAAATGCCGGCATTCCGGTTCAAGCCGCTATCCATCGAGGACATGGTTGCGGCAAATATGCCCGACATCAACAAGCCCAGCATGCCGGCAGGCAAGGTCAGGATGCAAATGGCGACGTAGCTGGCTTCCTCGGGGTTGTTCAACTGAGGAAACATCGATCCAAGATCTGGATACAAGATAGCTGAGGCCATCGGCGGAACAAACCAGACCACCGGTCCGATCACGAACAGCGCCGACGCGAGCAAGGCCCCCTTTCGCGCCTCCTTCGTATCGCGAGCGCAGAGATAGCGCGAGGCATCCATCAGGTTGTTGGTGGAGGCGAATTGCTTGACGATGATCACCACCACCCAGATCCAGATGAGCGCCGAGTAATTCGTATCGCCGCCAAACAAGCGGTCCGCTGGGAACTCGTTCACGAATGCCTCGACCCCACCGACTTCCTTCAAGGCGAAAAAGGCGCAAACCACGCTGATCGGCATCAGCACCAGAACTTGCATAAAGTCCGACGCGACCACGGCCCAACTTCCCCCCGTTACCGAAAGGAAAAGCACCACCAAGCCAGTCACCAAAACCGTTGTCTCGATATCGAAGCCAAACACCGCTGCAAAGAAAACGCCCAGCCCGTTCAGCCAAATCCCCGCGTACAAGGTTCCGATGGGAATCTGCAGCCAAGTGAACATTTGCTCCGCTGTCTTTCCAAAACGGATACGCATCGCCTCAACTGGAGTCACCACCCGCGACTGCCGACACTTCGCCGCGAAGTACCAGTAGTTGGCGAGGAATCCGATCGCGTTGCCGAAAAAGATGACTAGGATCAGCACCCCGTCCTGATAGGCCTTGCTCGCCGCTCCCGTAAAGGTCCAAGCGCTGAACTGCACCATGAAGGCGCTGCTGCCAGCCATCCACCACGACATCTGACCTCCCCCGCGAAAGTAGTCGCTCGTATTGCCAATGAACTTCCTAAACAGAAGCCCGATGGCTAGCATGAACAGGAAATAGAAGCCGACTACCCCGTAGTCGAATTGGGTAAGGGATATATCCATAATCAATTAGTTTTCAGAGGAAGCGGACTGCCAAAGCTCCAGCTCCTTTTCCAAGTGAGCCGGCACACGACCCAATCGCAAAGAGAGCTGAGCTTCGAACAAAGACTCCGGCTGCACCGGCTGGCCAAGACTTTCCAGGGTGCCCAAGTTGGCTTCGTTGAAACGGGTTTCCTTCCCATGAAACCCTACGATGTTGGCATCGAGGAACAGGTCGCGCTTGTTGTACTCCTGTCTCCAAAAATCGAATTCAGTCTCCTCGCCTCCCGTGCGTTCGAAGTTCCATAGGGTCAATCCGCGCAGGTGGTTCGGCATGCCTACCAAAGGTCCGCCGCTGCGCCCATACCTCCAACCGCCGCGGCAGGAATCCAGCAAGGTCGCGTACGGCCCCGTGGAATGGGCATCGAAGGAGTTCTTAGGCGTATGCTCGAAACGCCAGAAGACGGTAGAGGCGCTCATATAGCCTACTCCAGGCCCGTGAAAATGGCCCGCCGTGTCCGCGACCAAGCCGAAGAGTACGCCGTAGCCGCCGCGAGCGTGCACGGCGTGGTGGCCCAGCGTTCCTCCGAGCCGCAACCTGAGCACGCTAAAGGCCGAGCAATCGTCCATGCGAATACCGTAGTTCCAGTCGTTCATCACGACATCGCGTATCCAACCGTTCCTGACACTGTGCAGGCGAATCCCGCTCCAACCGCCATCGTCCAAGGCGCTGCGGTGGTGCACGAAGTCCCCTTTCCAGCCGCCCACGAAACGCAGCTGCTCGATCCCCACTTCCTCAATCGCCGGATAGTCCTGCACCGACCAACCGAACTGCGGATCGACCGTCACTTGCAAAGGAGCCCGCAGGCGCAGGGTATTGCCGTTTACGGATACAATTTGATGCCGCTCGGAAACGCCTATCCCGTCGGAGACCAGGCGCTTCCACTCGGGCCGGATTGGGCGGTCGCCAAAGAAGGCGGGAACCGCTTTCGGATCCCGCAAGCGCAGCGTAATCCAGTCGCCCGCAGCAAAGGGAGACGGATCTTGCACCGTCAGCTCGAAGGAACCGCGCTCGGACTTGCCGACCACTTTCGACAAAAATCGCTCTTGGGTATTCGTCGGCTCGACATGCAACATGAACGGCGTCGAATACATGCGGTCCGGAAACTCGGGCTCGAGGTGGCGTTCGAACACCAGGTGGGTCCCCTCTTCTCCGGAACCCGCCCCGCGCATGACCACATTGCCCTGGCTCAAGCGGAGCGGAGCTTCCTCCCCGTCCAGTGTATTCAGCAGATACCTACCTCTTTGGAAAAGGACCACCCCGCCCTTTTTCGACGCTGCGTCCAAGGCAGCTTGTACCGCATCCCGGTCCGATACGCCATCGTCCGCCTTCGCCCCGAATTCTTCCACCTTGAACACCCGAGCAGGCCCCGCCGGAATCGGCGAATCCATGAAGTCGTAGCCCGCATAGGAATAGTCGGGCAAGGTCGCGGAGCCTCCCCGCTCCGAAGCTTCGACAAACTCCCGCCAAAGCGCCGACTCTCCCCGGCCGTCCGAACAAGCCGGCATGGATAGGAGCGAAGCGAGAATTACCAGTGGAGAAAGGGACTTCATGTTTTTGCTTTTTCGATAAAGGGTTCACGGCTTGGGCTTTCCGGAACGCTGCGGCGAAAACCAGAACGGAACTGCCTGTTAGGAAAGCCAAATCAGATTCATTCGCAATAGTAGGAATAAAAAGGGCGGGATACGCTCCCGCCCTCGAAATCGATGGTCTCGACCAAGACCTACATCTTGACGCGGTAGCGGAAGATGAAGCGCTGCGGGTCGCCGCGCTTCGCCGAGGCCCGCGTGTACTCCTCGTCGAAGATGTTCTTAGCGGTAAGCTGCAGCGTGTGCTTGCGCTGCTCGCCCCAGTTGTAGCCGACCCCGCCTTCGAAAAGGGTGTAGCCATCCTGGATGATCGCATGGCGCCCGCTGGAATTCGTGTAGCGGGACTCCCCCGTATCGCGAATGCCGAAGGTATAGAACAAGCCTTTTGCCTTCCCTTCCCGCACGCTGTACTTCATCACGACGTTGGCGCTGTAGTCAGGAATTTCCGCGACCGGCAAGCCTTCCAGATTCGGATTATCGGTGATGGCGATTTCCGAATCCACGATTCCGATACCGCCCGTCACGCTGAGCGAGCGGGATACCTTGTAGTTGAAATCGAATTCGTAGCCGGTCGCCTGCTCCAAGCCGTTCTGGGCCTTGTAGGTGAAGGTCTCGCCCGGGTTTGCAGGGTCCGGAGCGCTCACGTTGATCACCACGTCCTCGCGCTTGATGTCGAAGTAGGCCAAGGTGAAGGAAAGTTTGTCGCCAAATCCGTCGCCCTTGAACCCGATCTCCATGCCATCGCCCTTTTCGTTCTCGAAGATCTGCGCTTCGGCCAAAGGCTCACCCGTGACCGGATCCACCGTGTTGAAATCGCGGCTCGGCAAGAAAGACGTGCTGGTATTTCCATACACCATCAAACCTTCGGCCAGCTTGTAGTTCACGCCGAACTGGTAGGTTTGCTCCGAAACGGATTCGCTAGTCGTACTGGGCGTGTTCTGGGCCGAGGAGCTCAAGCTGAACGGAGCATTGTACAGGTCCGTGGTCACCTCGTCGTAGCGAAGGCCCATGTTGATGTTCAAGTCGCCGTCGAGAGCCTTCATCTGGTTCGCGATGAACACGCCTTCCACGTCAACCGTGCGATCCGAATTCGTATCGACTACGCCGATACCGACCGGATCCGTGTTGTCGCCTACGATTCCGAAGGTGTCGGTTTCTCGGATGAGGTCGCGGGACTGCTGGTCGATCCAGCTGTAGTCGGGATTGGATACGTCGAAGCGACGGTCCTGCACGGCGTTGAAGAAGGAGTTGCGACGCAGGTCCTTGTTCGTGATATCGATTCCGAAGCGCTCTTCCAACATCGCTTGCTGCTCCGCCGTAGTATTGCGGTTCAAGCGGGAACGAACGCGGATGTCACGCTGCTCGTTCTTGTCGAAGGTAACGAGCAGGCGATTTTGGATACGGTCCGTGTTGAACTCCTTGAGGAAGTCGACCTGGAAGGAATCTCCCGATTCCCAAATCTCGTAGTTGACCGGCTCGACATAGCGCACGACGCCTTCTTCGAAAACGACTTCCGCGGTGATTTCATCCGCCGTACGATCGCCGAAGTCCACCGCGACCTCGCCGGGGTAGCCGGTGAACTGGTCAAAGTAGCGGTCGTAGTTGTTGTAGGCCGCACGCATGGAAAAGGTCTCGCTGAACTTGTGGGAGAAGCGCAGATCCGTGGTATCGATATCGCGATCGTTGATCTCCTCGGAGCCGAGGAAGCTGTAGTCGTAAAGCTCCGTAGCGAGGCGAAGGTACTCTCCCCCGTCGCTGTTGCGAATCGGCAGCAGCGAACGCCCGCGAGCCTGCGAGCGCTCCAGGTACTCCTTTTCCAAAGTGATCTGGGTGTTCTCGGATACGTTGTACTCCAGCACTCCCGATACCGCGAACTGGTCGCGACCGGTGAAGCCCCAGTCGTCGCGCGTCAGCCAAGCGCCGTCCAAGCGGTAGAGCAGCTTTTCGTCCTTCGTGAGCGGCCCGGTCGTCGCCACCGCAAGACGCGTGTAGTCGTCGGTGCCGAGCTCTACGGAATACTCCTGCTGCGGGGTCGCGGAAGGAGACTTGGTCACGATGTTAATGATGCCGCCCGGATTGATCTTGCCGTAGCTTCCGGCCGCCGGCCCCTTGATCACCTCCGCGCGGGAAACCGTGACGCGATCGATCAAACCAAGGCGGGTAAAGCCGTTGCGGAGCTGCGTCTGCTGCTTGAATCCTCGCAGCTGGTACCATCCTTCCACCTCGTCGCCCGCGAACGAACTCACGTAGGCGAACTGGTCGTCCAAGGAGTCCGCCGCGAAGTCCTCCAAAAATTCGTTCGTCACTACGTTGACCGCATAGGGCAGCTCCGCGATGCGGGTGCGGATACGCGAGCCGGTGATGGACTCCGCCGCCGAGTAGCCGCCCTCGTCGGTCGCCGTGACCGAGAACGGGCTCAGGGTGAAGACTTCTTCCTCTCCGTCCTGCCCAAAGGCAGGCGTCGCCAAAGAGGCAGCGAACAAAGAACCGGCCACAGCCGCTCCTAGCTTGGACCCGCGACGGGTCAATTTCTCAAGGGGACTCAGTTTCATGATGAGTTTTGTTTTCTTGGGGGGTTCTGGTAGGATCGCCAAACAGGCTCAGGCCTGTTGCCGACGATTGAGAAGCGCCAGACAGCGCTCCCCTAGTAGGACAAGACGCCGCCGCGAAACAGCGCGGCGACCCTCCGAAACACGCCCAAGAAAAGCCGCCTCGTCAATTTAAAATTAATAATTATTAAGCCTATCATTCATATTATCAACTAAAACCCTGACCCTACCGAATCCGTTTAATAACATTAATCACTAGCTATCCGTTACTTATAGCGTTCTCGAAGTTTTATTAACTAAACCTTGCTCCTAATAAACTTATAGATATTAGTTTGTTTCGATCATGAGCGCCGCCAAACCTAATAAAAGAGTTTCCCAAGCCCAAATCGCCCAGGAGGCGGGCTGCTCCCAAGCTTTGGTCTCCCTCATCCTCAACGGCCGCACCAAGGGCATCGCCCCCAAGTCCCTGGAACGGGTCCGCCAAATCGCCGCCCAGCATGGCTACGCTCCCCGCGGCATGAAGCTCGACGACGACGCGGCGGAGCGCATCCGCACCGTCGGCTACATTCTGCGCTCCCCTCTCAAGCTGGCCAACAAGAGCAACTTCTTCAGCCACATCCACCAAGGCCTGCACGAGCACCTCAGCCAGCATCAGATCAAGACCGTCTACCTCGGCTCCGAAGACGACTTCAAGGCCGGCAAAGGCTCGCTCCGCGACCACCTGCCCGAAACCGTGAAAGCGGTCGCCGTCATGGGCCAGATCAACGGAAAGCTGCTCGACGAGCTTCGGCTGCTCGGAAAGCCCCTCGTCTACATTTCGGCTCGGGAAACCGGCAAATGCCACTCCGTGCTCTCCAACGAGGCCGATACCGCGGAACTCCTGGTAGAGCACCTCTACCAGCTCGGGCACCGCAGCTTCGCCTGGATCGGCGGCACCCCCAGCGGACGACGCGAGGAGCGGCTCGGAGCCCTGCTGCAGGCCCTGCAGCGAAGAGGACTCAGCCTGGAAGCCGACTTCAATATCGCCACCATCGAAGCGGACCGGAACCAAGGCTTCGACGCGGCCCAGCAGATCCACCAGACCGCCCAAGCGAAAGGCCTAGCCATGCCGACCGCGTGGATCGGCTTCAATGCCCTCATGGCCCGCGGCGCCATCAACTACCTTTTCCAGAACGGATTCCGCATCCCGGGCGACATCAGTTTCGCCGCCTTCGACATGACCCGCGTCTGCATCGAGGAACGGCCTGAGATCACCTCCGCCGGAGCCGACCCGGAGAAGATCGGCATCGAAGCAGGACGCATCATCATGCAGGCCATCGAGCAGGAGATGGAATCGCTCTGCGACCTAACCCTGCCTGCCCACCTCAGCGTGCGCGACACCAGCGCCGCCGCCAAGCCCAGCCCTGTCGCTTAGGAAAGGCTCCGCAACCACTTCACGTATGCTTGCAAGGCCACGTCCGGCTCTTCCAAGTCCGCATGCCAACGCTTCTCGTGCTCGAATACGTACCAGCCCGCGTAGCCGCCTGACTTAAGCGTCGCCACCGCCTTGGCGAGCGGAAGCTGCCCCTCGCCCGGCAGGACGTAGCGCCAGCCGTCCTTCATCGCGAACTCATGGCTCTCGTCGAAAACCGCATCCTTGAGGTGCACGCAGGGGATAAAGGATCCCAGCTGAGCAAAGGTGGTCTCGGGCGACTCCGTACCGATCCGCGTCGTGTGGCCGATATCCCAAAGGATCCGAAAGCAAGGATGCCCCACCGCGTCGAGCAACATTCGGCAGTCCGCCGAATCCACCCAGTAGTCGTGCATTTCCAGCAGCCAGTCGAGCTGCTCGGCGCCCTCCAGCTTCAAGATCGCTTGCATGCAGCGAGCCCCCTGCGCGACCCACTCAGCCCGCGAGGCGCCCTCGTCACCGTATCCGAAAACACGAATTTGCTTCGCTCCCAAGGCAAGCGCCACGGGAATGGTCCGCCGCGCCTCCTCCAGATTCGCTTCGAGCTTATCCGTATCGCAAATGCGAATACTGGAGCTCACTCCGCTCACGACCAATCCGCTCTCCGCGATCAATGCCCGAGTCGCCTCGATGCCAGCGGTAAACTCCGGCTGCTCGGTGATGTCGATCCCCGAACCGGTTCCCCGAAAGTCCACTCCATCGAAGCCGTACTCGGCTCCCTTGCGGATAATTGTCTCCAAGTCCCATTCGGGACAGGCTAAGGTAGTAAAGGCTAGCTTCATTGGAAGACGATCAAACCACTATCGCTCAGATCAAGTCGATAGACTTTTCCCGAAACGCGGGCGATTCCCTGCACCGGATTGGCAACCGAGTAGTAAAGCTGCAAGCCGGCAGCCCCGGACTCGACAGCGATGGTAGCCGGCCCGTTGAACTGGAACTCGAGGTCCTTGCTAATGCGAACGTACTCGCCTTCCACGGCCGCCGCCCGCAGCAGGCCGCTATCGGAAACCTTGAAAAAGGAGAACAGGGCATCCGTCTTCCAAACCGATTCGCCGATGGCAGCGCCCGTGCGATTGGCTGCGATCCATTCGCTCCCGGCCGCATTGCGAACCACCACCGCGGTCTCCGACTTGCGTTCGTAAGCGTAGGCCTCGCCCTGCTCAGTGGCCGCGACGGGATCGAGCAAGGTCAAGCCGAAGGCATCCGCCGTCCCGTTCTTGATGTGCTTGAGGTAAGGAAAGGCTGCGTAGTCGCCCTTGATGTAAGTCAGCTCGCCAGAAAATTCCTTGGTCCGAAATCCCTTGCCCCAGAACCATTGACGCAACCCAGCAGCGGAGCCGTAGTCGTCGTCCTGATACGACCAAGCGTACAAATCGTCCACCACGTCGAGGCTGGCCCGACCGCCATGCATGACAATCTCCACTTGGCCCGCTGCCGGCAGCTCCACCTGGTCGAGAACCGCGAAGCGATCCCCTTCCAGCATAGCGATCAAGCGCTGGTGCTCGCCGCCGTCCGCATAGCGAGCGGTTTTGATCTCGCAGGAGAAAAACGGGGAAACCAAGCGCGAACGCGAAATCGGAGCCAAGTTGGGGGCAACATCGCCGGGAGCCTTGCCGTTAGCCAGCACCACGTTGTGCGCTTCCGCGGTCAAGTACCATTCCCTGCGGATCGCTTGACCATAGCTCGCTCTCGTGTATCCGGAATCCGATGACATCAATTGATTCTCAGCCTGCAAAATAAAGCTCAGGTGGTCGTAGTGCTCGTGGTTGTCAGCTTCCGCAACGGCCTGGAACAAAAGCGTGCGGGAATTCGGATCGTTATAGTTCCAATCACTTCGAAAGACACTTTGTCCCGATTCGAGAAACTGCACCGGAGAAACATCGGGCTGCGTCGCGACGATGTCCGGCTGGTAGCACAAGTACTCCATCAAGGGTTTCGGATAATCCCAACTGGCCCCCGTATAGTTGTACCCCGTCTTCGCCTCCGATTTGTCGAAAGCGGAATAGTCGGTGCTGTGAAAGTTCCACTGGAGGACTTCGGAAAGCGGAGCGCTGGAATGCAAGCTCGTAGGCTTATCGCGAAATGCTCCCGCAACCAACTGAGACGGGTACGGCTTGATGAAGCTGTCCTCTATGTTCGGCGTCCATCCCTTCCCATTGCGGGTAACGATCGGCCACTCGAACGCTGGCTGGAAAACCGAGAATCCATCGAAGCCTGCCGCATTTTCGTAGTGATACAGGAAAGGAACGAAATTAATGAAAGAAAAGAGGTAGTAGAACGAACCCTCACGGTACACGCCATCTCCGCTAAAGAAATAACGCGTGTTGGCATTCGAGGCCGCAACGGCCCTCTCCAACCAAGCTTCCGCATCGGGATGGTCCGACAAGCACAAAGCCATGCTTCCCAATCCCCAAGCCGGCTTAGAAAGGTGGTTATGAGGGCTGCCTGCCCAAGACCAAAGATTCTCATACATGTATTGAGTATGCTCGACCAGATGACCGCGGATAATCGCGTCGTCCTCTTTGGACAGAGCCGGCTGCACCCAGTCGTAAGCCGCAGCAAAACTCTGGGCCCAAACGCCTTGGTAGATTTCGTCCACAGCGCTTCCCTTGACGATCGGGTCCAGCTGGTAAAGCGGTCCGGCGTAGCCACGCTTCAGCGCCTCGACCGCCTTGTCCAAGTAAGCCTGCTTCTTTCCGTCGTTGGATACTTGATACAGAAACGCGTTGTAGGCCGCGACCTGGGTAAGCGTTCCGTAGTATTTGTGCACGACCTTCTTGTCGTCCACCAGCGAAGGGATCGGCGGCAGCTCCGCCAATACGAACTCGCTCCCTGCCAGCTCCTTCCAATAAGCGGCCGCCACATCGTCGGCGTCCTTCTTCTTGGCAAGGGCTGCAGCCTCGTCCGCCGAAAACCAAAGCGAGGGATGGACTTCCTTCGCAGGCATGGTCACCTGGCTCGGAAGCTCGAAGCCGTCGTAGGTGTAGTAGTACTCGCGCTCGTTCAATCCGAAGGCCGCATTCGCAGCGATAGCTGCCGCAACCCCTAGCGATAAAATTCTAGCAACCATATACGCCTCCGTTGATGTCCAAAGTCGCGCCACTGATGAATCCGTCGTATTCAGAAGCTAGGAAAAGCACCGCGCGGGCCACGTCGTCCGGATTGCCGGCCCGTTCCAGCGGCAGAGACTTGATCGTCGCCTCCGCCGACTCCTGCGTCGTGTGCGTATTGTGAAAGGACGTCCCCAGGATCAGGCCCGGAGCGATTGCGTTTACCCTCACGCCCTTCGGTCCAAGCTCGGTGGCGAGCGAACGGGTCCAGGTCAAGATGCCGCCCTTCGCAGCCGAGTAGACGATCGATCCAGCATGGCCTCCCTTGCGGCCAGCCAAGGAGGAAAGGTTCACGATGCTGCTGTTCTCGTTGACGACCAACATGTCCAATACCGCTTGGGTGATCAGGAAGTTAGAGGTCACGTTAACGTCCCAGACCGACTTCCAAAAGGAATCCTCGATGGTGCCCAGATCGCGACGGCCGATGAGCGAACCGGCGTTGTTCACCAGAATGTCCAAACCGCCCAAAGCCGCCTTCACTTCCGCTGCAACCTTCTGGGCATCCTCGCGCTTGCACAGGTCTCCCTGCACCGCGACCGCCTTCAAGCCTTTCGACTCGGCGAGCTCTACCAACGACTTGGCCACGCTATCGCTGGAGAAATAGTGGATGGCCACCAAGGCTCCTGCCTCGATGAACTGACGCGAAATCGCTTCTCCTATACCTTGAGCGCCCGCTGTCACGAGTACTCGCTTACCCTTCAATTTTTCTGAAATCATAATTTTTCCTTTGTATCTACTATTTGCTTACAGCGAGGAGAGATTCGTCCTCAATTAGCCATGTACCATGAACCGGGTGACTCAAACGCCAGACCCCGTCTTCCAAGGAATCAAACGACCAAGCCTGCCCCTCTTCCTCGCAGGTCCCTGCAAAGCTCAAGACCGCGAGGTCGCGCGTCTCGTTCGCAGCCACTTCCGTTTCGAGCACGGCCGTCGCGTGGTAAGGCGTCTGGATGTGACGCCTCGGGCCGTCCGAGTCGCTCAGTCGCGCATCGAAGAAGCTCGAGCTGAAGCCACAAACCGATTGCAAGGCAAGCGAACGCTCTCCGTTGCTTGCCGCAGCCCTGGGGAAGGAATTCGAAAGGTCCGCCTTCTGCTCAGCGGCCACCGGCAACGCGTAGCTTCCGTGCCGCAGCGTCGCGGCATCCTTGGCGATGACGCGATGGACAATCAACTGCCAGTTGCCCTTCCACCAAACTCTCGTTTCAACCGATACCTGAAACTGCTCCTGCTTACCGCCAAGGCTGTACAAGCAACCCATGCGATCCTCTTCGATCGCGAAGGGAGCCGTATAGTGGCGGCCGTATACGACCGAGGATCCAAGCTTCTGGGCGGTAAGGCCTCCATCCAATGGATACATCGCTGGATCCTTCGACAAGGCGAAGCCCCAAGCGCTCTTGTAGCTCAAGCGGCCCCACTTGTGCGGACCGAAACGGGTGTTCGTCGATGCGATTTGCGATCCGGCGTTAATAATCTCAACTTCGCCGTCCACTTGGCGAACGATCAAACAAGGCGCCTTGAGCGCGAGGACTCGGGATTCCTTCCCGTCCTCGACCGGAGCAGCTTCCTCGCTCCAAAACGCGTCGTCCGGCGAAAGCAAAAGCGGCGAGAAGGCCTTGGCGGCCCAATAGGGCGAACCACCCGTCGAATACACTTCGACCATCGGCAGGAATTCGTCATACCAGCCCAACGACAAGCATCCTTGGCTTTGCTGGATCGGCTTCGACAAGAAAAACTCCAAGCTCCGCTGGCAAAGGCCACGAGCGCGGGAAGGCTCGAGGGGCGAAGCTCCCAAAGCTTGGGCCAGACCAAACGGAGCGGTCGCATTGAAGCGATAAGCGATAGAGCGACCAAAAGCGGGATGCTCACCGCTCTTGGCGAAAAAGTTGGGATAATCTTCCAGAAAGCGGCGGGTGCGGGCCTTGAAGCGCTCGCAACGTCCCGTATCCGTTTCCCCATACAGGGCCACCCACCACAAGCTGTAGTAGTGCCACGCGTAGGCGTTATAAAAATCGAACGCCTGGTTCATGCCGTCCATGTACCATCCCTCGTCGGCGTACATGCCTTCCAGCTCCTCGAACCAGCGATTCACCACCCCACGGTAAGCAGCCCGGCGACGGCCTTCGCGCTGCAGGAACTCAAGCACGAAGATGCCAAAGAACATATGGTTGTTCCAATGGTGCCCATTGCCCACGTCCGACTCGAGCCAGGACAAGATCTGCTCCCGCTCCTCATCGCTTAGCTCGTCCCAAAGCCAATCGCGACTGAGCTCCAAGCCGATCACCAGCAACCCCATCTCTACGGAATGCTGATGAAAGTTCGCCGCGTATCCAAAAAACTGATCCGAGTTTGGATCGCTTCCCAGCAACAGGGCTTTGCGAAACCAGTCCTTCGACTTGCCTAGCAAGGCATCGTCCTTTTCGTCCTTGAAATAGCGAGTGGAACGCTCCCAGTGGCAAAAGAGAACGAACGGGCGAGCCAAGGCTTCGAGCCGGTCCGCATTCTCATCGTGATCGCTCGCCATCCCTTCGATATCGAGCTGGGACTTGCCCTCCTCCATCAAGGCAGCCAAGGGCTCGATCAGGGAACGAGCGTGGTTTTGCCAAGTCCGGTACGACGACGGAACCGAATCCCGCCGAGCGTCTGCACCATCAAAAAAGCGCGGTAACATTTCGATTGTATCCATTTTCCTGTAGATTCGATTAAGTTGAGCGATCGTAGATCTCTAGAGTGATCGGCTGCAGCACCGGCTCGCCGCTTTGGAAGCGACGCAGATTCTCCAAGCTATGGTCCGCGGCATCGCGACGACGGTCCGTCGACGGCCCGCCCAAATGCGGCAGCAAGACGATGTTGCGGCAGCCGCGGAACGGATGGTCGGCCGGCAAGGGCTCGACCGTATAGACGTCCAAGCCGACCTGCAATCGACCTTCCTGAGCCACTCGGAACAAAGCATCCTCGTCAACCAAAGCCCCGCGGGCTACGTTCACGAAAGCGCCGCCAGCCGGGATGCTGCGCAGCAATTTCTCGTCGACGATCTTTTCGCGCTCGGGCGTGAGGGCCTCGAGCTCGATGACGACGTCGTTCTCCGCAAAGAGTCGCTCAAGGCTCGTTTCCTGCCGGATGCCGTACTCCTTGAAGACCGACTCCGGCACCCCTTCGGTATAAGTGGAAATCTTATCGGTAAAGGGCCTTAGCAGCGGCAAGAGAGCTTTGGCCACCGCTCCGAAGCCGTGGATACCAACGCGGCGGTCAAACAGCGACTGCGTCACCGTTTTCACGTCCTTCCATCCCCCTTGGTCGTGCATCTGATGCGACCAATAGGCAACCCGGCGCATACAGGCCAAGCTTAGCAGCAAGGCGCACTCCGCAACCGTACGGCTGATCGAAGAGCTCCAATTCGTAACCGTGACTCCCTGCTCGATCAGCTCGCGCGGCACGAGCTTACGGATCGACCCCGGCAGGTAGCAAATGTACTTCAGGGCTGGAGCGATCTCCGCGCAGGCATTCGCCGGCAACGGTTTCGTTTTCCAACCCGCAACCAAAATCTTCGGGTTCGCTTCCTTCAGAAGCTCAAGCCACGACGCGTCCGTAAAGGACTCCGCGTCCACTACGCGACAAGGAGCGATCAACTCGCGCAGACGCTCCAATCGGCCTTCCACGAGGAAGGTCTCGATCTCGATCTGCGACAATACTATTAAATTCGTAGACTGCATTGCAAATTCCTCAAATGACAGGACCGGCCAGCTCCAGAAACTCGAGCCCTCCCGTCGTCTTAAATGTTACCTCACCCGCTTCCGCCGCGATGAATACTCGGTCGTACTGCTTCACCTCGCAAAGCTGCCCGCCTACTTCGATCGTTCCCGATCCCTCAGTGACTACCAGGATGTAGAATCCCTCCTCGTACTTCGTAACCATTCTTTCGATACGGGTCGAGCGAGCCTCGAAGCAAGGAGTTCGATCCGCACCCACGAGAAGCCTTTGCACCGATCCGTCCGCAAACTCGTGCAGGACACGCGGCTCGCAAACGAAGTCCGCAGCCTGCTTCGGTTCCAGGTCGAAGACGTTCAGGCAAAAGTCGAGACCGCGCCCCATGAAGCGCGAGTCCTCGGGCAGCACGTATCCGCCCCGTTCGAATTCGAATCGCACTACCAAGTCACTGGCTTCCATGAGCTCGACCATCAAGATCCCTTCGCCCAAAGCATGAGGACAGCCGCCGGGTATCAGGAAAACGTCCCCGACCTTAACGGGTATTTTGTCGAAGCACGACTCCAGGGCCGCGATGTCCTGCGTCTCTATCCAGCGCTTCAGCTGCTCGCGGCTGGGAGGACGCTGGAACCCTGCATAGATGTAAGGATCCTTGATTTCCTCGCGAATGGCCAAGATCACGTACGCCTCCGTCTTCCCTTTGTTGACGCCCAAGTGCTTGGCGGAAAAGTCCGCCGTGGGATGAACCTGGAAGTGCAGGCGGATCGCCGAATCCAAGTACTTCGCCAAGATGCGCATATCCGTTCCGAAACGCTCCACGTGCTCCTTGCCCAGGTAAAACTCCGGCTCCTTCGCTACCAGGTCGCTAAACGGAACCAGCTTGCCTTCCTCGTTATGCACCTTCGCCAAACCTTCGTCCGGATCGCTCTCCACTGGATTGTTGGCCCGCGTGAGCGAAGCGATCCAATCCTCCGGATAATGGCTATCGGCCGGAGCCGGCTTGCCTTCGATTCGGTCCAAGGTGCACCCGCCCAAATAGCTGCGCCACACTCGGTTTGCCTGCAAAGGCAAGAGACTCTTTCGCGTTAGCATCATGCTTTCGCCTTTCCTTTTCCGGTCTGCATCAATGCGTATCCAATTCCCAACAACACCAGTCCACAGAACATGAAGGCAAAGCGTCCCAGCATCGGGTTAGGGATCGCGGCCAGAAGGAAAACGAAACCGCCGTAGATCATGGAGAGGATACCCAAAGCCTTGCCCTGGGAAGAGTCGCGCTCTTCAGACCCCGTCTCGCTCGATTCCACCGGAGTGTGCAAATCCTCGAAGAAGCGGTCGACCTCCTCCTTGCGCTCCTCGCTCTGGTCCTTGTAGAAGATGGACGACCCCAAGTACACGGCCGAACCGACGGTAAGGTTGATCACCACGCCGAGGATCAAAGACAGATCGCTCGCTTCGCGCCCCGAGAACGAGGTTTCCAAACCGAGGAAGCTCTGCACCCAATCCGGAGTCATCCAGGTCTTGATCACGAAGGAAACGCAAAGCCCCACTACGATCGTCACCCAGCTCGCCCAGTCCGGCACTCGCTTCACGAGGATACCCCAGATCAAGGGGACCTGCATCGGAATGGCGACCAGCGCCCCGAACTGCAGCATCAAGTCGAACAAGCCGATATCCTTAAGCTGGCTGAACTGGATACCGGCCATGATGATACACAGACCAAAGACCACGGTGGCGATCTTGCCTACCAAAAGCAGTTCCTTCTCGTCCGCCTTCGGGCGAATCAACGGCAAGTAGAAATTGCGCACGAAGATACCGGCATTGCGATTCAAGCCGCTATCCATCGACGACATCGTCGCCGCAAAGATCCCCGACATGAGCAGGCCGAGCATGCCAGCCGGCAAGGTCATGATACAGATCGCCACATAGCTGGCTTCCTGGGGGTTCGTAAGCTGCGGAAACATTTCCCCAAGATCTGGATACAAAATCGCCGAAGCCATGGGAGGCACGAACCAAACGACCGGCCCGATCACGAAAAGAGCCGAGGCCAGCAAGGCCCCCTTGCGGGCCTCCTTGGTATCGCGAGCGCAGAGATAGCGGGACGCGTCCATCAAGTTGTTCGTCGAAGCGAACTGCTTGAGCAAGATCACCACCACCCAAATCCAAATCAAGGTAGAGTAATTCGTGTCGCCGCCAAAAAAGCGGTCCGCCGGGAAGCGCTCCACCAACTCGCTCACCCCGCCCACTTCCCTCAGGGCGAAAAACGCAGCGACCACGCTGATCGGCATCAAAACCAAGACCTGCATGAAGTCCGACGCGACGACCGCCCAGCTCCCCCCTGTCACAGAGAGAATGAGCACTACCAAGCCCGTAACTAGAACGGTCGTCTTGATGTCGAACCCAAAGACGGCGCTGAAAAACACGCCGAGTCCATTCAACCAAATTCCTGCGTAAAGCGTCCCGATGGGAAGCTGCAGCCAAGTGAAAACCTGCTCCGCGGTCTTGCCGAAGCGAATCCGCATCGCCTCCACCGCCGTGACGACTCGGGTCTGCCGGCACTTCGCCGCGAAATACCAGTAGTTCGCCAGAAAGCCGACCGCATTGCCGAAAAAGATGACCAGCACCAAAAGCCCGTCGCTGTAGGCCTTGCTCGCCGCACCGGTGAAGGTCCAGGCGCTGAACTGCACCATGAAAGCGCTGCTGCCCGCCATCCACCAGGACATCTGCCCTCCGCCACGGAAAAAGTCGCTCGTGTTTCCGATAAACTTACGAAAGAGCAAGCCTATCGCCAACATGAACAAGAAATAAAAGGCGACGACGCCGTAATCGAAATTCGTGAGGGTAATATCCATAAGGCTGATAAGTTAAGAGTTCTCGCGCCGCCCGAAGGGGGAACAGTCTAGCGCGAGAAACGGGGTTTCGCTTAAAACAAGTGAACTTATAATTATAAGCCTTTATCAGAGTCAACTCATTAAGTAAGTAACAACGAATAAGGAAGGCGCCGCTGCCTTGAATTGCGGCTTCCAATCCACTGATTCTGATATATATAAAGAGAAAACTGATAAATTCAGCCTTCCTTATGACCCAACCGAAGAAACGACGCATTTCCCAAGCCCAGATCGCCAAAGAGATCGGCTGCTCCCAAGCCCTCGTGTCCATGGCCCTCAACGGCCACACCAAGGGAATCTCCGAAAAGACCTACAACGCGATCCGCGAGCTAGCCGCCCAGCAGGGCTACGCCCCCAAGGGCATGAAAATCGAGGCCAACCTCAGCGAACTGCAGCAGCGCACCATCGGCTACATCCTGCGTTCCCCCCTCAAGCTCGCCAACAAGAGCAACTTCTTCAGCCACATCCACCAAGGCCTCCACGAGCACCTGCTCGAACACAAGCTCAAGACCGTCTACCTCGGCTCCGAGGACGACATCAACCAGTCCGAAAGCAGTTTCGCGTCCCACTTCTCCGACTCCGTACGCGGCATCGCCATCATGGGCGAAGTCGATCCCGGCTTCCTCGCCAAAGTGCTGGAGACCGGACGGCCGCTCGTCTACATTTCGGCCCGCGCCTCCGGCCAGTGCCACTCCGTGCTTTCCAACGAGCACGAATCCGGCGAACTGCTCGTCAAGCACCTCTACGACCTCGGCCACCGGCAATTCGCCTGGCTCGGCGGCGGCCGCCCCCGTGGACGCCACGACGATCGACTCAACTCCGTCGAAGCCGCCCTTTCCAAACGGGGGCTCAGCCTAAGCGAGGCAGCCAAAGTAACGCTCGACGGAGCCGACCGCAACGAGGGCTACCTCGCCGCCAAGCAGATACTCGAGCAGACAGGAGAACGGCCCACCGCCTGGATCTGCCTCAACGCCCTCATGGCCCGAGGCGCCATCAACCTCCTCCTGCAGCATCAGGTGGAAATCGGAAAATCCGTCAGCATCGCCGCCTTCGACATGACCCGAATTTGCGAAGAAGAGCACCCCACCCTCACCTCTGCCGGAGCCGACCCCGAAGCGATGGGACGCGAGGCGGGACGCATCTTGACGCAATCCATCGAAGCGGATTCCGCCGGCCTGACCGACGTAACTCTGCCCGCCCACCTCAAGGTGCGCGAATCGACCGGCCCCGCCCCCCAGTAGGGCGACCGATTGGGGCATCGCCCAATCGTCCGTTCGAAGGATTCCCTTTCACTGGCCCGTCCCTCCAAGAAAGGCCATCCGCTCTGCTGCGAAAACGCTCGCCAAGCCGACCGGATAAAACCGGAGCTTCGCCCTGCGTTTCCCAATCAGCCGGTATTTGATATCCCGATACCTGCAAGGAATGCGGCTCCCGTGATTTCACGGATACAATAAAAAAAACGCGTAGTCCTTTCGGACTACGCGTTCGTAGTTAAAACTCAGATACTGTCTTAAAAGGCGGGGGGGGGCTAGAACTTGCCCTTTACGCCCAAGGCCCACTGTACGCCGAACTCTTCGATACGCTCAGGAACCACGATGCTACGGTCAGCATTAGCAACGAACTGCTTCTGCTCCTTGTTGAAGATATTGCGGCCGCTCACGAAGATCTTAGTCTTCTTGTTGATGCTGTAGTCAATATTCAGGTCGACCTGCTCGAGGCGATCGCGGTAGAGCTGGAAGTTCTCCACGAAATCACCATTCGAATCGTAGGTTCTCATGTCCGAGAAACCTCCGACGAGCTGCTCGCCCTTGCTGTTGAACTTCAACTGGATCTTCAGCGGCTTGCGGTCGTAGGTGAGGCCGAGGTTGTAGCTCTCTTCCACCATGTCTTCCAACTCGTGGATCACGGAGCCGTTAACATTGCGCTTCACGTCGATGAAGGTCGCATTGGCCAATAGGCTGAAGCTGCTCAGCCAATCAGGCATTCCAGCTCCCTTGAGAGAACGGAAGTAGCTGAACTCCATACCATCGATGGTCGCTTCGCCACCGTTAACCTGAGTCTCGAATCGATATTCAGGAGTGTCAGCCAAGAAGCTTGGCAGATCGAAGGCAGCGAACTCCGCATCGCTCAGCTGGTTCAAGATACCATTGTAGCTTACGATGTAGTTGGAGATTTCCTTGCGGAACAAACCAGCCGAGATGGAACCGCCCGATTGTGGGTAGTACTCGAAGGTTAGATCGTAGTTGTCGGCATCTTGAGGACGCAAGCCGGTGTTATTGAATTCCACGACACCATCGGACTCCATTTCATCTTCCGCAGGACGATCGATTTCGAACTGTGGAATGATAGAGCTAAAATCCTGACGTCCAATTGTGTTCGCATAAGCGAGACGCATCAAGAAATGCTCGTTGAAGTCATAAACAGCGTGGAGGCTTGGGTAGAAGTCATCGTAGCTAGTGCTAGATACCTTACGCTGGCTCCACTGAGCCATGAGGCGTTCCGTTTCATCGGCGATCCCTTCCCCGAGGCTTTCATCGAAGTAACCACCTTCGCCGGTCATATCGGTCTTCTCGTAGCGTACGCCACCAGTAAGCTTCAGCTTGGAATCCATGAAGTTCAACTGACCCATCATGTACGCGGCAGAGATCTTCTCTTCAGCCGTGTAGCGCTGGTTCGCGAGCTCAACGATGTTTTCAGTCGTGCGGCTACCCCATTCGAAGTTGTCCTGGTTCGCTGCGTAGTAATCGTAGATATCCTCGTAGTCAGGCCATTGGATAATGCCAGGGCCGATATAGAGAGCGTCTTGCCCAGAATAGATCTGCTCCGCAGGCAATCCAGTATCGTCGTATGTCGAATTTACGTGACGCAGACGAGTACGGTTGCGGTTGGCGTGACGCTCTTGCTTCTGCTGGCGAACACCCATCTTGAAGTAACCTGTGTTTTCGCCAACACGGATGTTGCGCTTCATGTCGAAGTTGAACCCGGTGAAATCGTCCTGAGCGTCTTGCTCGCGGGTCTGCACCTCGTCCAAGTCAAAAGTCGATAGGCTCGCGACACCATAGGTCGGGTCGACGTTACCGCTAGAATCATAGAGCGTCAAAGTAGGCGTATATTGAACTACGCCATTATAAGGATCGCCAACGTTACTGA
This sequence comes from Pelagicoccus sp. SDUM812005, assembly GCF_031127875.1. Taxonomy (GTDB): domain Bacteria; phylum Verrucomicrobiota; class Verrucomicrobiia; order Opitutales; family Opitutaceae; genus Pelagicoccus. The sequence continues at coordinate 302,561 of NZ_JARXIA010000002.1, forward strand.
ACTCAAAGCGTCCGGTGTAATCGTCGTCACCGATGACCGCCATGATCATACCTTGGGAAAAGTCGTCGTAGAAGTTAGTCGCGGTAGAGGAGAATGCTCCCGCTTCGTAAGTCCACACGTCGCCGTAGTGCTTGATCTTGAAATCGCCGTGCCATGTGTCGCCGTACTTGTTTCTCCAGGAACCGCCGAGGTCGATGTCGCCGCGGCCTACGTCGCCGAGCATATAAGTCGGAGAGATAACGGAGTCCGGATCATTGCCATCGCTATCAGTTGTCGAGGTGATATTAGTATCCCAAGTGATATTGCGATTACGGAATTCCGAAGAGTAATCGTTGAACTGCAAGCTGCCGGAAATGACAGTGTTCTCGCCCCACTTATAGTCGGACTTGATGTGATAGGATTCGCGGTGAGTGTACTTAGGACCATCCTGAATGTAGTAGCGGCGCAGCATTGGGGTACCGATGCCGTCGCCTGAATTATCCGTTACCCAACGGGTACGAACGCGATGCTGCTCGTTGAACTGATTGGAGTTCGTGTAGTTGAATATAACGCCCAACGTTCCGTCCTTGAAGACGTCCGCATAAGTCAGGTCAAAACCTGGCTTGATCTTATGGCTGTTGAAGTCGCCGTGACCTGGAGTGGATCCCAGGTCCAAATCTTCGCTGTTGCCGCTGAAGTATACACGATACTTGATCTCGCGACCGTCACGCTCGAAGGCGCTCTTGCTCACGAGGTTTACCGCGCCACCCAGCGAATCCGCCGCGATGTCCGGAGTGGGAACCTTAGCGACTTCCACGCGTTCGATATTATTGATGGAAAGCTGCTCGAGCTCGAAATCGCGAGCCTTGGCGCCGGACGCGGCGCTCGCCATGCGATTGCCGTCCACCGTCACCGGCGTGAAATTGTCCGCCATGCCACGAACCGTGATCGTACGAGCATCCGCCGCGACATAGTTGATGTTCACGCCAGGCAACATCTTAACGAACTCGCCCACGTTACCTTCCGTCACGTCGCCAAAGGCGCCGGAGTCGACCACGTTGACGTTGTAGTCGGACACGCGCTGCTGGTTGATCGCTCGGCTGTAGGCGTCGACTTCGTTCTTCACCTCGAATGCCGCCAACTCGAAGACTTCTTCGTCGTCGTCGAAAGTATTGCGGCTTTTCAGCTCTATCGTCGCCGGCGTTACGCTCTGCCCTGCCTGCACGTCTACCATAATAGTGCGAGCGAAGTAACCCAAGTGCTCGATGTCCAAGGACACCGTGCCAGGGGCAACGCCTGTCAGGCGGTAGGTTCCGTCCGGGCCAGTCCGAGTGGAGTTGCCCGTATCCGAAACGCTAACGGTTACGTTTTCTACATAGAGTCCAGATACGGCATCCTTTACACGCCCAGTGATACGGCCGGTGTCCTGGCCGAAGGCGCTAATACCCGAAGCCAATACGGCGACAAGTAGAGTTAGAAAGCGAGGCAACGCACATGCGTCGGCAGAAACTCGCGCAATTCTCGTACGAGAAAATAGTTTCATAAGTCGATAGGGTTAGGGTTCTTGGGGGAAACCAGACAGACGGACGTTCAATCCAATCCGACTGTGGCTCCTAATAACTATCAGAAAGGACCGTTTGTCAAATAAAACTTATAATTATAATCTCCGTCATTATAAGAATTAGCAGCGACTGCCCCCAAGGGACTTCTCCCTAGCGGAGGGCGTTTCACTCTAACAGCGGGGAACTGGGCAGATGTCCTCATTTCGGAATTTCCTCCGGCCTCTCCCAGCCGCGAACATTGTTCGCCCGGCCGCACTTTCAAAAACCTGCAAAAAAGAAAAATTGCTTCGCAGGAGCGTTGCTGCGCCCCGCAAGCCAGGCTCCAGACGCAAAAAAGCGCCCCGCGAACAACGGGACGCCCAAGCGCTAAACGGGTTGGCCTTCCATCAAGTGATCCCTAGGATCTTGCGGCCTTCCTCGGAGATCATCTGCGGGTTCCAAACCGGATCCCAGACGATGTCCACCGTAGCCTCCGAAACCGAATCCAACTGCTTGATACGAGTCCGGGCATCCTCCGCGATCACCGGCCCCATGCCGCACCCCTGGGCCGTCAAAGTCATCTTCACGAACACTTCCGATTGCCCGGCCTCCGCCTTCTCGATGCGCAAATCGTAGATCAATCCGAGGTCGACGATGTTGATGGGGATTTCCGGATCGAAGCACTGACGCAAGGCGCCCCACACCTGGTCCTCCAAGGACTCGCCGTTATCGCCGGCCGCAGCCGCGTCTTCCCCCAAGTCAACCTCCTCCAAAGCATCGACATCCAAGCTCGCGATGCGAAACAAGCCCGCATCCGTACGCACCGTGACGTTACCGCCCAAAGTCTGCGTGATGAAGACTCCCGTCCCCTTTTCCAGCGTCACCGCGTTTCCGGCGGGAATCGCCGTCGCGCTACAGTCTCTCGTAAGTACCGTTTCCATTTCGTTTTCCTCTAGCAGGTAAGTTATTTCAGTCGATCGAGATCGTGTACGGCAAAACGGCATACACGCCCTTCGGATCGTTAAAGCGGGAGCTCATCTCACTGGCTTCTCGGTAGAGGTCAACCAAAGGCTGCAAGGCCCCGCGAGCCGAAGCATCCGCGGTTTGCTTGGAAACGTTCTGAAACAAGTCGTCCAAGAAGTTCTTTGCCTTGGGAAGCTCCATCACTGCGGGCGTCTCCCCCAAGCCCGCCTCCGCACCCGCAAAGGCGATCGCGTCGCCCAAGCCGCCCAACTCGTCCACCAAGCCAAGCTCCAGAGCGTCGGCTCCCGACCAGATACGCCCTTCCGCGATCTCCGCCACCGCCGACACCTCCAGGCCACGCCCCTCCGCGACTTTCGTCAGAAAGGAATCGTACACCAGATCCACCTGACGCTGCACCAGCGCCATCTCGCGGTCCGTCTTAGCCCGGAACTGACCCATCAAATCCGCATGCTTCGTCGTCTTCACCGTATCGAAATTCACGCCATGGGTAGAGGCCAGCTCCTCGTAGTTGAAGAAAACGCCGATCACGCCGATCGAGCCCGTCAAGGTATTGGGCTGAGCGTAGATCTTGTCCGCGTATGCGGAAATCCAATACCCGCCCGACGCAGCCAACGAACCCATGGAAACGACCACGGGCATCTTTTCCTTAGCCAGTCGAACCTCGCGCTGGATCACTTCGCTGGCCAAGGCGCTGCCGCCCGGCGAATTTACCCGCAGCACCATCGCCTTCACCTTGTCGTTCTGGCGGGCCTGGCGAATTTCCCGAGCTAGCGAGCTGCCGCCCACCTGGCCGTCCTTGCCCTCCCCATTCACGATCGATCCCTCCGCATAGATCACCGCCACGAAGCCATCGCTCGAATACTCCGGACGCACCGTGGCGGGCAGGTAAGCGTCGAGCGACGTCTGCACGAAGGAATGGGACGTCTCGTCCACGCTCGAAACCGCCTGCATCTTGGCGATCAACTCGTCCGTATGGAGCAGCTCGTCGACCAGTCCCAGCTCCAGGGCGTCCTTCGCCACCAACATGCCCAGCTCGTTGAGCTTCCGCTCATAAAGCTCCGGCTCGATCCCCGCTCCTGCGGCGATCACTGCCAAGTATTCCGACCAAAAGTCCTCCAGCACGGCCGCGTTCGCTTCCCGGGACGGCTCGCTCATCCCCTCCAGCACAAAGCTCTCCGCTGCCGCCTTGTACTCGCCCGCGCGCGTCACTTGCACCCCGATGCCGTACTTCTTCATGAAACCGCCGAGGTAGGGATAGCTCATCGACATGCCCGTGTCCGAAACCACTCCCTCCGGATTCATGTAAATCGTGTCCGCAGCAGCCGTCACGTACATGTCACGAGCGCTTGGATACACCAGGTAAGCGGCAACCGGCTTGCCGGACTCCTTGAAGCTCTCGATCGCCTCCCGCACTTCCTTCAATGCCGCGAAACCGGAGCCGTAGCCGTCGGTCGAGAAAGACCCCGTCAACAACAAGCCCTTGATGCGATTGTCCTTCCCAGCCGCCACCAAGGCCCGCTTGAGCGACAGCAAGGAAAAGCTCCTCTGCCCTTCCCCGCCCAGAACCTCGTCCATGATCGCGTCGCGGGTCATGCCCACCGGACGATCCTGCACGGTGGCCGACATGTCGAAGACCAGCACGCTGCCGTTCGCAACTTGCGGTACCGGTTGGCTCATCGACGCGATCACACCGAACAAAACCATCACGAAAAGCGCCAAACCACCCGCCGCGAATACGATCGCCAGCAAGGACGCAAAAAACGTCTTAAAAAATCCCTTCATAGCTACAGATAGATGATAAACAACCTAGACACCCACATCGGCGCCTAGTCGCAAACCTAAACTACCAAGGGCCGCGGAGCAAGGCAGCCGCTGCCTCGCGCCCGCTACCAGCAGGAACGGCCGCCGTCCATCTCGGCGCCCTTCCCCGGCAGAGGCTCCAAGGCCTCCTCCAGAACGCCCTTCGCCTTCGGCCAACAAAGGATCGCCTCCACCACCATCCAAGCCTCCAGGGCCATGGTAGACACCGCGATGCCGATCAAGGGCCAGTTCTTGCTCTCCGCCGCGAGCCAACCGCCTTCCGTGAAAAGCTGGTAGCCCATCGCCCACGCCGGCATCACCAGCATGAAAACCGTGGGGATCGCCACGAACCAGACCGGCAAACGGCGACGCCACATCCAAAAGGCGATCACCAGGAAGGCCAAACCGCCCAAAAGCTGGTTCGTCGCTCCAAACATCGGCCACAAGATCAAACCGCCCTTCCCCACGTTTGCCCAAGTCCACTCCATCCCTTCCGGCGGAATCGCCGCCATCCAAAACGCGACCAGCACCGCGAAAATCGTCGCCCCGTGCTTATCGGTCAGCCACGAAAGCGGATTGGCCGACAGGACCGGCCGGCCTCGCCCGTCCTTCGACGCGAAGGTCCCGGCCAGCTCCTGCACCACGTAGCGCTGCAAACGGCAGGCCGTATCGAGCGTCGTCGCTGCAAAGGAGGCCACCAGCACGCCCATCAGGGCAACCGCGAACTGCGGGGCCAAACCGAGCGCCTTCAGGAAATTCGCCGCCCCGTCCACAAAAGCGCCCACCTTGGCCGCCAAACCGCCCGCAGCCGCCCAAGACTCGTAACGCGCCGCATAGGCCGCTTCGCCCAGCAGCACCTCGCCGCCCGCGCCCTGGATGCCTAGGCCCAAGCCGGCCACGCACGCGAGAATGACCAAGGTCGCCAAAAAGCCCTCCAGCAACATCGATCCGAATCCCACGAACTGCGCGTCCGTCTCGCAACGCAGCTGCTTGCTCGAAGTCCCGCTCGAGACCAGGCAATGAAATCCGCTGATCGCTCCGCAAGCGATGGTGATAAAGAGAAAGGGAAACATTACCGGAGCCCCCGCCACCCCGGTGCGAATTGCCGGGGCCGCGATCTCCAGGCTCGGACGCAGCTCCGAATCCCCGATCGGGCTCCCGCCCGCGAAGGCCGCCACCACCAGGCCTACTACCACCAAGGCCAGCGCCGTGATCAGCTGCAAGCTGTTGATGAAGTCGCGCGGCTGCAGCAAGGACCAGACCGGCAGCACCGAGGCAACGTAGGAATACACCAGCAGCAAGGCCACCCAATGGGCCACCGGCCACGCCGCCAAAGTCATGTTGAAGGCATGGATCCAACCTTCCTTGTCGCCAAAGGCCACCGACAGGTACATTAATGCCAAGGCGATCAAAGACGGCAGCAGCAGGCCGATCCCCTTGCGATGCAACCAAACCCCGATCGCCACCGCCAAAGGGATCTGCACCAAACACGGAAAGATTGCTCCCGGGTAGCTCTTGAAAACCACCGCGATCACCAAACCGAAAATCGCCAGCACGATCGTGAGAGCCAGGAACAGGATGAACAGAAACAAGAAACGTATCCTCGGATTCAATACGCGCCCCGAGATCTCCCCCACCGTCTGGCCGCGATTGCGCATCGATACCACCAGCGAACCAAAGTCATGCACCGCGCCCAGCAGCACCGAGCCGAACAAAACCCACAGCAAGGCCGGCACCCAGCCCCAGATCACCGCGATGGCCGGCCCGACGATCGGCCCCGTTCCTGCTATGGAAGTGAAGTGATGACCAAAAACCACGAACTTATCCGTCGGCACGAAATCCGCGTCGTCGTTCAAGGCCACGCTCGGCGCCTCCACGTCATCGCGCAGCTTGAAGATCTTGCGTGCCAGAAAACGGCCGTAGGTATGGTAAACGATCAGGTAGAGGACGCCAACGCCAAGGGCGATCAAAAGGGTAGACATAACGCAAACAGGGTACGCGGTTCAAAATGCAGAAAGCCCCGCTATCCAAGCCCTCGCCATCGCCTAGGCAATCCTTTTCCCCAGCGGCCCAGTCGCGCAATTGTCGCCGGCAAGCCGGATCCCAGTTTGACTCAGCCCAGCGCCCCGTAGAAATTCCCCAGCTCGCAGCCTAAACAACGACCTAAGAACCACGCACATGGATACCCACGCGGAACCGCAAGAGTTTCTCACCACCAACCGTAAGTCCCTCACTATCAATCTCGACAACGAGAAATACGGGACCTTCGCCGAAATCGGAGCCGGACAGGAAACGTGCCGCAACTTCTTCCAGGCCGGAGGCGCCGCCGGCACCATCGCCAAGACCATTTCGGCCTACGACATGACCTTCAGCGATTCGATTTACGGTAAAGTCGGCCGCTACGTCTCCCTCGAGCGCGTCATCAAGATGATCGACCACGAGTACGCCCTGCTCGAGGAACGCCTCAAAGAGGACGTCGGGCACGAGAAGACCTTCTTCGCCTACGCCAACACCATGAAGGCCAAAAGCTACCGCGGCGGCGACGACACCCACGGCTGGATGGGCATCCGCTTCCAGTCCGTCCCCGGAGGCGAGCCGAGCGAGATCCTCCTGCACTGCCGCATGTGGGACCCGGAAAACGTGCAGCAACAGCACGCCGTCGGCATCCTCGGCACCAACCTCATCTACGGCGCCTTCTACCTGCACGACAACGTCGAAGCCTTCATCGAATCCCTCGTCGACAACGTCGGCAACGAACGCATCGAAGTCGACTTCATCAAGTTCCGCGGCCCCGCCTTCAAAGGCGTCGACGACCGCATCGCCAACCTCCACCTGGTGCGACGCGGCCTCACCAACGCCGTGCTCTTCTCCCCCGAAGGCGAAATCACCCAACCCTCCGAAGCCCTCTACAAGAAGGCCATTCTCGTCGAACGCGGCAGCTTCCGCCCCGTCACCCGCGTCAACATCGACATGCTCAAGTGCTCCGGCGCCCAATTCATCCAAGAGCCCTCCGTGCAAGGCAAGGACGTCATCGTGCTCGCCGAGATCACCATGAACAACCTGCTCGCCTCCGGGAAGCTCGACTACGAGGACTACCTCGCCCGCATCGACACCATCGGCGCCACCGGCAACTACGTGCTCATCTCCAACTACTTCGAGTTCTACCGCCTCACGTCCTACTTCCGTCGATACACCGGCGAAATGATCGGCGTCTGCATGGGCATCAATAACCTGCTCGAGGTCTTCAACGAAAAGTACTACGCCCACCTCGCCGGCGGCATCCTCGAATCCTTCGGCCGCCTCCTCAAGAATTCGGTACGCCTCTACATCTACCCCATGAAACAGAAGGCCTATCGACGCTACCTGGAAATCCAGAACGCCGAGAACAACGGCCAGCCCGTTCCTCCCAACAACGGCGGCCCCGCCGAAACCAAAGGCGGCCTCACCGACGACCTACTCATCACCTGCAACAACCTCCGCGTAAAGCCCCAGCTCACCAACCTCTACCTCCATCTACTGGAAAACGGATACATCGAGCACATCCGCGGGATAGACGAAGAGCTGCTCGAAATCTTCTCCCGAGACATTCTCAGCGCCATCGCCGAAAAGGACCCCATCTGGGAAAAGATGGTCCCGCCCGCCGCCATCGAATTCATCAAATCGAAACAATTATTTGGATACAGCGAGCAAGCATAAGCTTCCGCAAACGCCCACAACCACTCACGCCAAGATGACAGACACCCAAGACCCCACTCCAAGCGAATCCACCAAGTCGCCCCTCAAGCTCCTTGCCCAAAAGCTCGGCGTCGTCCAGCGCGAAGCCGGTCGCCTCGGAATCCCCACCCTCGTCATCATCGAAGGGCTCGACGCCTCCAGCAAAGGCAAGCTGCTCAACCAAATCCTGCTGGAGATCGACAGCCGTTCCTTCAAGGTCTACTCCACCCACGCCTCCCACGAAGAGCCGCGCCACTATCCCCTGCTCCATCGCTTCTGGAACAACACCCCCAGCCAAGGAAAGATCCAGTTCTACGACCGAGGCCCCTACTACCTCGTGCTCGACGCCTGGGCCGAAGGCAAGCTGCACGAAGACCAGCTCGACCAGTACTGGTCCGACATCATCAACTTCGAAAGGCACCTCCACGACAGCGGCGTGGAAATCGTGAAGCTCTTCCTCGACGTATCCAAAAAGACCCAGGCCAAGCGCTTCCGCAAACTGGAAGAGAACCCCAAGACCGCTTGGCGCGTCACCGCCAAGGACTGGCGGCGCCACCGCCAGTACCGCAGCTACCGCGATACCGCCATGCAAGGCATCGAAACCACCGACCGCGACTACGCCAAGTGGCACACCATCGACACCGAAAACTTCAAGGGCGCCCTCATCGAAATCTACAACCGGATCATCGACCACCTCCAAGGCGCCATCAACCGTAAGAAAAAAGCGCTACAAAGCCCGGCCGACAAAAGCGTCACCCACCAGTGGATTCCGTACATCGGCCACGATTACCTCGGCGATACCAAATTCGAGGAAGCCATGGATCGGGCCAAGTACAAGGCCGCCCTCAAACGGAAGCAGGCCAAGATCCACGAGCTCGTCCACGAAATCCACACCCACCAAATCCCAGTCGTCATCGTCTTCTGCGGTTGGGACGCCGCCGGCAAAGGCGGCTGCATCAAGCGACTCGTGCAAAGCATCGACCCGCGTGGATACGAAGTAAACCCCGTCGCAGCTCCCACCAAGATCGAGCTCAGCCACCACTACCTCTGGCGCTTCTGGAAGGAAATGCCACGCCGCGGCAAGATCGCCATCTTCGACCGCTCCTGGTACGGCCGCGTGCTCGTCGAACGCGTCGAGGCCCTCTGCTCCAACAAGGAATGGCAAGCCGCCTACCGCGAGATGAACGAGATGGAGCTCCACCTCGCCAACTTCGGAACCACCATCCTCAAGTTCTGGCTCCACATCGACAAGGATACCCAACTCGAACGCTTCGAAGCCCGCCAGCTCGACCCCCTCAAAAACTGGAAGATCACCGAGGAAGACTGGCGCAATCGCGAGAAGTGGGAAATGTACGAAGACTCGATCAACGAGATGATCGAAAAAACGAATACAGATTACGCCCCATGGCACATAGTCCCCGCCACTTGTAAAATGCTGGCCCGCATCGAAGTTCTCGATACCGTCATCCGCGCCCTGAAGAAAGCCATCAAGCAAGCCCGCAAAGCGCCGCTCTAAAGCGCGGTCGCGACTCCAAGTAGCGCCGTAGATTCAACGCAAAAAAAAGCCGAGGCTAACCAGCCTCGGCTTTTGTGTTTTGAAAAGGATTGAAGCGACTACTTCTTCTTTTTCTTAGCGACCTTCTTCTTGGCAGCCTTCTTGGCAGGCGCCTTCTTAGCAGGTGCTTTCTTGGCAGCCTTCTTAGCGGCCTTCTTAGGAGCTGCCGCCTTCTTGGCAGGTGCCTTCTTCGCAGCCTTCTTGGCTACTTTCTTGGCAGCCTTCTTAGCAGCTACCTTCTTCACTGCCTTCTTAGGAGCAGCTTTCTTGGCAGCCTTCTTAGCGGCTTTCTTGGCAGCCTTCTTAGCAGGCACCTTCTTGGCAGCTTTCTTAGCGGCCTTCTTGGCAGGCTTTGGCTTCGGAGCAGCCTTTTCGATTCCAGACTTGGAAGGAACAGTTGGTAGCTTCTCGAGAGCTGCGCGAAGCAGTTCGCCGATGCTTACCTTCTTGCCCTTAGCGAGCGCTACGAGCTCCTTCTTTTGGTCGAGCGGAAGACGTACCGAAATTTGACGGTGGTCTTCTGCTGCTGGAGCGAATCCAGCGTAGTCAAACCCAGCGATCGCGTGGCGAATAATTTCGCTTTTGGATACACCGAGCTGCTTTTGATACTTGTCGAGGACAGCGATCAAATCTGCCTTTAGATCGAATGTGAGAGGAGAACTCTCAGCGCCTTTTTTTGCGGCCATAACTTTAGTATGGTTTGGATTAACGGTTTATTCGGTGAGAATTATTAAACCTAAGTTAGCGTTCAATTACCCAAAAACCTTAGTTTTTCAATCTTATTTCTGTTAGTATTTTTTGGGTACAGCCGGTTTTTACAAAAAATTGCGGCCAAATTCGCCCGTATTCAGATTTTCGGCATCAATCGATCCCGCATTCCGAATTCGCGTATCCAGATCATAAAACCGGATACATGGGTAATACTTCCCAAGAATAAGCCTACCCTCGTCAAACACTGAAAGTACCAGAATCGTCGATACAGCATTCACCGTATCCACAATTCCGAACCCTCTCGCGACCATCAGACCAAGGTTCCTAGCTCCACGTCCGACCGCTCCACGCAAAGGCGCTGGCAGCGCTTCAAGTCCAACTTACCCGTCCCCAACTGCGGCAGGGCCGCGACCTGCAAGACCTCTTGCGGTATCCACAAATTCGGTATCCCGCGTTCCCGCAGCGAACGAGCGAGTGAGCTCAGATCTATCGCCCCAGTAGCCAACAGCACCAAGGCCTCTCCCTTGCGCTCGCAATCGCGAGCGCCCACGAACAAGCCCAACTCTGGATACAGGCTGGCGATTTCGTTTTCGACCATCGTGTGGGAAACCATTTCACCCGCGATCTTCGAGAAGCGAGACAGCCTCCCTTCGATCACAAGGCAACCGTCCTCGTCGAATCGCCCGACGTCTCCCGTATCGAACCAGCCATCGCCGACGAACCGACTTTCGCTTACCGTATCCAAATACCCGCGAAAGACATTGGGAGCCTTCACCAAGATGCGTCCGGACTCGCCGCGAGCTCGCAGCTGCGTTTCGTTTTCCTCGTCCACGATACGCAGCCAAACGCCCGGCAAAGGACGCCCCGCCGTCCCCAGCTTGTATCCAATTTGGCTCAGCGCATAGCGCCCCAGCATCTCCCGACTGTGCAAGCAATTCGCCGCAACCACCGGAGCGCACTCCGTCAATCCATAGCCTTCCAAAACGGGAATGCCGAAACGCGACTCCCATTGCGCCGACAATTCGACAGGCAGCTTTTCCGCGCCCGCGATCGTCAAACGCAAACTCGCAAAGTCTTCCGCGCTCGCCCGCTTCAAGTAGCCGCGCAAAAAGGTCGGCGTTCCCAGCATCACGCTCACCGACTCTTCACGAATCGCGGCCACATTCTCCTTCGATTGCAAAGGCGACGGCGTCGACACCACCTGCATCCCTTTCAGCAAAGGCAGCCACAGGCCTCCCGTGAGGCCAAAGCTGTGGAACAGCGGCAGGTTCGCCAACACGCGATCCGAGGATCGCATCAAGTAACACTCCGACAACTGGGTCACGTTCGCCACTAGGTTTCGGTGCGACAAGGGAATCGCTTTCGGCTGCGCCGAGCTGCCGCTCGAAAACAGCAAGGTCGCCTCTCGGTCGCCTCCCGTATCCTGAATCGAATACAAGCGACGCAACCAAGCGGCCGGAAAAATGGCGCAAGCAAACGCATCCCAAAGCAAACGAGGACCGCGCATCTGCGGCATCACGTCTTCTACGAACAGCAAGTCGACACCCGAAAAGTCCAGCTCGCCAAATCGCCCCAAGACCTTCCGCGAAGTGACCACCGTTCGCAAATCCGCCGATTTCAGCATCGCTTCGAAAACGTCGGAACTCACCGTTGGATTCAGGTTCACGCTCGACTTCCCCGCCCACAAAGCGCCGAGGTTGGCCGCAAAACCTGGCAAGCCAGGAGGCAACAGAATCCCAACTCGCCGCGCCGTATCCGCTTTTTCCATCACGCGAGCAAAGCCAAGCCCCAGGCCAAGCAGAGCGTAGTTGCGAACCTTCAAAGCCCCCAAGCCCCGGTCGTTCAAACGCAGCGAAAACAAACGTCGCTTGAGCGCAGCGAAGGCAAGAGCGCCGAGATTCGCGCCCAGCTCCGCCCGACTCGAAAACGCTTCATACCCCAGCTTCGCAACCGCATCCTGCATGGCATCCGTATTCGCATCGCCACCGCGCAACGCATCGCCAAACGAAATCGAAACCGGACGACGCAGCGGCATGCCCGCCCGATAACGGAACGGCTTATCCGCGAAGCTGAAAGCCGAACCCCACATCCCATCGATAGATGCCGGCAACACCGCGGCGCCCGAAAGCTTCGCCATCAACTCCGCGCCTTTCTTGAACGGCATGATCATACCGGTACGCGTCAGAGCTCCTTCCGGAAAGATGCAGACGACATCGCCCGCCTTCAACGCTTGCACCGACTTCGACACCGCTTCCTTCGCTCCCTTCGGCGACACCGCGATGACCTTGAATTTTCGATACGCCCAACGCATCAAGCGAAAGCGCAGCATCTCGTCCGTACCCAGAAAGCGAACCGGACGGGGCGACGCGAGATAGATCAACAATGCGTCCACATAACTCACGTGATTCGCCACGATCAATACGCCTCCTTCCGTCGGCATTCGCTCCAAGCCCTTCAAGCGCATCGGGTAAATCACCTTTGCGATTCCCAGCAAAAGCACGCGAACCAAACTTTCCGGAACCAAGACGACCATAAAGCCCAGCACCAGCACTGCGGTCGCTGCTACCACCCAAAGCTGAGCTTGCGGACTCCAGGCTAGGTATCCCATCGCAGACCCCAAAGCGACGAAGGCCCCCGACATCAAGTTAATGAATAGATTGTTCGCCGCGATCGATCCCACCCGTACCTCGTCGCGGGCCGATGCGACAAAGAGCGCGTTCAAGGGAGCCGAGAAAAGCCCGCCGCTCACGCCCAACAAAAAGACGCAGCCCACCGCCCATGGACCCGCTTCCCAAAGCAAAGCCGTTGCCGGGACCAATGCCGCCAGCATCACGGCTCCCACGAACGACAAACCGACTTCGATCCGCTTCCGACAAAGGTAAGCAGCCATGCCACTTCCCATCGCAACCCCCAAGCCCAGCAAAGCCGCCATCATTCCGCCTTGGCTCGCAGACCCCATCTCTTGTCCATGATCCCAACGACTATCCTGCAACAGGATCATCACCAACAAAGCCCCTACTCCATAAAACCAAGCCAAGCCCAACGAAGACCAACGGAGCGCGGGACGGCCCAACACCTCGCGAGCTACCGATAAAAAACGGTCCCGCGACTCGCGCCCGACCTCCGCTCCAGAGCGTATCCCCGAAACCACGACATAGGCCGTAGCCGAAATTGCCGCCGAGGCCAACCCCGCAACCGCAGCCGCCGACCACGGAGAACCCAGCACCCCCCACACCTGATCGAAGGACCAACCACCCAAAGCCAAACCTGCCAAAGTCGCGCCCACGCCCGCCAACCCGAGCAAGCCCATCATCTGACCAATCTTCGCCTCTCCGCACAGATCCTTCAGCAATGCGTTTCGCGACGGAGCCAGAAAGCTAGACTGGCAAGCCACGGCAGCCAAGGAGACCAGCACGCCAGCGAAGGAGTGCAGCAAGGCGCTCACCGCCAAAAGCGTCATCGCCGCAGTTTGCAAAAGCAGGCTTCCCCGCACCACCGCAACCTTGGAATAACGGTCGCTCAAACGCCCCGCCACCGGAGCCAAGAAGATGTACGGCAAAACGTAGAGAGCCGAAATAACGCCTACCCAAACCGCAGCCTGCCGCTCCACAAAGGTCGCAGCCACCAAAGCCGACGCCGTTATTTTTGCGACGTGGTCCCCGAAGGCATTCAAGCCTTGGGTCACGATCAATCGATACGAAGAAGAGAGAGGTGCATGTGTGCTCATGCACTCCCCTTCGCTCAGTCCGCGCCAAGGCCGGATCCACGCCTGATTATCAACGCCTTACAAAACCTACCAGATCCACAACACCAAAACACCCAACCTTAACTACACAACCCATACCTACAAATTATGCGCATACCCACCAGCTGAAGGCTTGTTTGCGCCTTATTCCACACCTAGCACATAGCGCTTGGCGGTGCGCCGATCGACCTGCAGGATCCGCGCGGTCTCCTCGTAGCTTCCCCCGCGTCGATACACCTCCTGGGCATAGCGGCTCAGCAACTGGTTCGCCGTCAGCGACTGATCGGCGCCTTCCTGCACGCGAACCGCATCGTCGCGACTCACGCTCAGGTCTTCCGCTTCGTAGCTCCCATGTATCAGAATATTGCGTACGCACTGCTCCAGCTCGCGAAAGTTGCCAGGCCAACGGTAGGCCTGTCCCAGGTTTTTGGATATCCACGAAGTCGCCTCGTCCGCTAACGAATCCCCGTCGCTCGGGCCTGCCACCTTGATGGCGATATGCCGCACCAGCACCTCCAACTCGCTCCCCTTCCCCGCGAGCACCTCCCGAAGGCTAGGCGTGCGGATGCGATCCGCGCACAAACGAAAATAGAAGTCCTCCCGAAAGTTTCCGCCCGCAATCTCGTCCGGCAGATCCCGATTTGTGGCCGCCATCACCTTACCCACGAAGGGACGCAACGAGGTATCGCCCAAGCGCTGAAACTGGCGCGTCTGCAATACACGCAAGAGCTTTACCTGAATCGACGCATCCGTCTCGCCAATCTCGTCCAGGAAAACCGTGCCAAAGCGACCGCACTCCTCGAAGTACCCCTCGCGATCCTGCAAGGCTCCGGTAAAGGCGCCTTTGCGGTGCCCGAAAAGCTCGGACTCGATCAAGGTCGGCGAAAGGGCAGACAGGTTGAGCGGATAAAACGCTGCCCCGAAATCCACTGCGAACTTACCAGCCTGCAGATCGAAAGGCACGAAACGGGACATGCCCACGGCGCGAGCCACCAATTCCTTACCCGTTCCCGAAGGACCCGTGATCAAAGTCACGATATCGCTCATACGATTGTATAGAGATCTCTGATACCGCCGCATGTCGTGCGTGAAACAGCTGCTCCAGATGCGGCCGCGCAAAGCGCTGATCGCTTCCGATCCCCCCACCAAATACCGATAAATATTCAGCCAAGCGCGACGCAGCTGGAAATAGAGAGCGAAGTACAGGCTCTCCTGTTCCGGAGAAAAGCGGGTCGCCGCATGCACCGACAGAAAATATCGCTGGCGATCTCTGTATTCATAATAAAACGACACGCCACCCGGTTGCGGTTTTCCCTCCAAGGACGACTCGATCAACTTGTCGTACTTTTCCATGAACTCGTGGTAGACCACGAAATGGACCAGGTTCTCGTAAGCCGCGCTCTCCGCCGGCGAAACGTCCTTCACTTTCGAAAGCTTAGCCCGAGCCGGCTCCATCATCGAAAGCGCCAGAGCGATCAGCTTCTTCAAATTCGGAGCCAAGAGCTCCTCCGCTTCGCCCGGCCCTACATAACTCTCGCGCTCCTGGTAATCCTTGCCCAAGCACTCCCGCTCCAGCTCCCAACGCGATTCCTCGAAGGGATTGCAATAAACGATATCCGCCAGCTTCTGGGCAAGCGGCCATTGGTCTCGGGTAAAGATCTTTTGTGGCATCGCTGTACACTATTTGCGCGCCCGCTCCCGTCAATGATTGCCTAACAATCGGATTGCTCCCGTTACAAAACATCCCAAGCGCAGCTATCCAGCTATATATGAGTGACTTACAAAAACCCTCAAATCATCTGGCACCACCCATGCAATTACGGCCGCATGAGCAAGCTAAAAACCCTTCACTCGAACGCCTCCCTCCGCTTCACCAAGATCTGCCTTAGCTGCATCGGCATCGCAGGAACCGCCGTACTCTGCTCGGGCATCCTGAAAATGGGCGTCCTCAACAACGACCGGAAGCTCGACCACGCCTTTCGCTTGCTACGTCCGCTCAGCGACAGCCTCACCCAAATCGCAGAACGCGCCCTCTACTAAGAAAGCCGCTCCCTTCGACCGTCGCCGCCCCCCTCCGGCGCTACTCCACTTCCTGCTCCTTCGCCGGAGCCTGCAGGCGAGCCAGTTCCGTGCCGTAGATATCGCGCTCGAGCCCCTCGGGCTCGAAAACCCAATCCGGAACATCGACTCCGATCGCCGCATCCTGCACCCGGAAACGGGTCTTGTCGCGAGTCAGTTCGTTGCGCACGTCGACTTGGCTCAAGACGCCTTGACCGTCCACGATCTTGAAAGCAACTACCGTAATCGTCTTCGCCAACTCCTCGCTTCCGTCGTAGATCTCGACCCGATTCAAGGCATTGAATTCCTCGTCCAAATAAATCTTCACCCGCGAAATGCGTTCGCGCAGGGCCTTGTCGCCCTCCGGCGGATACAGGCTAAAAACATGGGTCGGCCGACTCCGCATCGTCGTACGCCCCTCGTACTTGAATTCCTGCCAAAACGAAAACGGCATCAGCAAGTCGAAGATGGTGAAATCGCTGCCGGCCAGCTTTTCGAAGAATGCGTCCGACTCGATAAGGCGGGCCTCCTCCCTGTCCGGCTCCCAGCTGTTCATCTCCAAGGCATTCGCGAAGATCCCGTTCTGCAACAAGAGGCGCTTCACCTTCGCCGGCACCAAGTTGCCGCGCTCCGTCACGTCCGCAGGCTCCAAAGCGATATCGATACGCGAGAGCGGACCGTACTGCGACTGGGTTCCCAGCAGAACCCCTGAGACGATTCGGGTCTTATCCTTGCGGGGCCGAACCTCCAGCTTGAAGCTGAGGCGGAAATCCCCCGCGATCCCTAGGCGACGAAACGTATTCAGGATCTCCAATCCCTCCGCCTGGCTGACCTCCTCCCCTAGCGTATCCAAGGGACTCGATCCATGCCGCCGCTGAGCGGAAAGATCCCCCGCCGTCAAGGCGAGCAATAAGGCGATCCCTAAAATTCCCTTGGCAGTAGACATAAAAAAGGCCGGGCGTATTCCCATGCGAAGGGTAGACCCGGCCATTTGAAATTGTTTCCCGAACGTCCGCTATTCGGCAGTCGCTGGTACCTTTTCGGCAGCTTCCTCAACCGCGGATTCCGCTTCGGTCGCGGCTGCAGCTGCGTCAGCTTCCGTCTCCTCTGCCGCCTCTTCCGCCTGCGACACTAGCTCGCGAAACGCGTTGGACGCGGGGCTCGGCTCGGACGCCTCGATAGCGGGCAGCGCTCCGTCTTGCTCGACTTTCGCGAGCTCGTGCTGGTGAAGCTTGGAGAGATAGAGGCCGAATCCGAGAACGAAGAAAACGATCGCCGTGTTCTTGGTCCACTTGGACAGCACGCTCGAAGTCTCGGCGCCCAAGGCCGACTCGGCCATGCCACCACCCATTGCAGCGCCTAGGCCACCGTTTGCGTTACCGCGCTGCATGAGAACCAAAAGGATCATGAAGATCGAAACGAGGACCAGTACTACTGTAAGAAAGGCGTTGAGAAATTCCATAATTTGAGCCGGAGACAGTCGAAAAAGGAAATTGCCTTGTCAAGTACCGAAACCGACAGGCGTTTCCATTGTTATTATATAATGTAGCAAGAAAGGGCAGCGATCGGGCAATCCAGACGCCCTAGCGCTCCTCCAAACCGATCCGGTCGAGGATTCGCTGCAGGTCGTCGTTCCCCGTGTACTCGATGACAATCTTGCCCTTCTTGGCCGCGTGCTTGAGGGCCACCTTGGCGTTCAAATAGGAAACCATGCGCTTTTCGATGTCCTCGATGGCAGCCGCCTCCGCGGCCGAAACGCTGCGCCCGCCGGTTTGCTTGCCCTTGCCCGAACGCTTCATCGAATCGATCAAGCTCTCCGCGCCGCGGACGCTGACACCTTCTTCGATGATGCGACGCGCGATCAAAGTCTGCTCCTGCTTGGCCTCCAACCCGAGCAGCACCTTGGCGTGCCCCGTGGAAAGCAAGCCGGTGGAGAGGTAGCCGCGCACCTCGTCCGGAAGCGTGAGCAAACGCAGCGAATTCGCGATCGTAGCGCGACCCTTGCCCACTCGCTCCGCCACTTGCTCCTGCGTCAAATCGAAATCCCTCAGCAAGCTCGCGTAACCCATCGACTCTTCGATCGGGTTCAGGTTCTCGCGCTGCAAGTTCTCGATCAGCGCCATGGAAGCGGACGAAGAGTCGCCCGCCTTGATGATGCGAGCCGGGATCTTGCCGAGCTTCAGCATCTTGAAAGCCCGCAGACGACGCTCGCCCGCGATCAATTGGTAACGGCCATCCACCTCGCGAACCACGATCGGCTGGATCAAGCCCTCGCTGCGGATGCTCTCCGCCAAATCGGTCAGCTGGCTCTCCTCGAACTCGCGGCGCGGCTGGTGCGGATTCGGCTCCACCTTGGAAACCGGCAATTCCAAAAAGTCGGGGCTGCTCGACGGCTCCTTGGCGACGGCGACCGGAGCGGCCGTCTCCTTTGCCTTGGCAGGAGCGGCTGCCGCCTTCTTGGCGGGAGCCTTCGCGGGAGCGGAAGTCTTGGCAGCCGGTGCGGTCGCCTTGTTCGCAGTGTTGCCGGAGATGAGGCCGGCTAGCCCTTTACCCAATCTGGGTTTCGCTTTCGCCATGTGATGTCTGGGGATCTATTCGGATGCTTGAGGAACGAAAATCTTTTGACCGACCTGGAGGAGTCGAGGGTCCGAGATCTTGTTGGCGTTTTGAATCCAGTCGATACGAGAATTCAACTTCTTGGCGATTCCTGCCAGGCTGTCGCCCGGAGCGACGTCGTAGGGAATCCCTGTCGACGGGAAGTTGTCGCTGAAGTTGGTCCGTACGTTGGGATCCGGCTTGGCCACGGTCGGGACGGAGCTCACCGCCTCGCGCACGTCCTTGGCAAACTTCTGCAGCTCCCGGTTCACCATAGCCGTCAACTCGCGCTGGATCACATCGTCCCGGGCCGACAAGTCCGCCGCCGTCTTGCGCATGAGCTCGTTGACCTGGGCCACCGTTGCATAGCTGCCGGACTGGCGAGCGGCCTTCGCCTCGAAATCCTCCACCAAAGCCCGCAGCCGAGCGTTCTCGCGACGCATCTCGTCCATCTCCGCCAACAAGCCGCGCATCTGCTCCATCATCAAGCGCTGGTCCTCTACCATGTTCGCCACTTGATACTGCAAATTCGAAGACTGGGCGCTCGCTTGAAAGACAGGCGAAACCGAAGCGAAAAGAAAGACGGCAAATAACGGGATGAATCGTTTCATGATACGGGAATGCTGGGTAAATCTGATTTCGAAAACAAGCGTTTAGCGGATGCGGAAGCATGCTTGTCGCGCCGCACGCGAAAAAGGCGGACGGCAGACGCCCGCCCACGACAAAAACTCCTATCCCCTGACGTGCTCGGAACTGACAAGTTCCGTCATCTCGCGCGATTCGAATACCGCATTCTCCGGCAGCTCGAAACCACGAACGAAATCCGCCGCGGGCAACATCTTGCCGCCGGGCCGCTGCAGCTTCTTGAGCAGCAAAGAGCCCTCCCCGCAAGCGACTCGCAAGCCTCCCGGCTCGATCCCAATGACCGTGCCCGCAGGCTGGTCGAACGACTGGTCTTCCGCCACCGCGAGGCCAACCTTGATCGACACCTCGCCGAGGCAGGCGCGCGTGGAAGGCCAGGGAAACAAGCCGTTGATGCGCCGGGCCAGCACGCCCGCGGACGCTCGGAAGTCCAACTCCCCGTCTTCCTTGCCCAGCTTGCGCACGAAACTCACTTGGGACACGTCCTGCTCCTGCAGCTCCGCCGTCCCCGCATGCACGCGCGGCAAACCGCGCTGCAAGAGCGGCGCGCAAGCCGCCGCCAAACGAGCCTCCACGTCCAAAGCGGTATCCTCTTCTCCGATACGCACCCGCTCGACGTCCAGTACCGGCCCGGCATCCATCTCGCGTACGAGCTTCATCAGGGAAACGCCGGTTTCCGCATCGCCGCTCGCCACCGCGCACTGGATCGGCGAGGCTCCGCGATACTTCGGCAGGAGCGATGTATGCAAATTCCAAATACCTAGCTTGGGCGTATCGATGAGCTTCTGCGACAGGATATGGCCGTACGCCATCACCAGGATAGAGTCCGCCTGCATCGCTTCGATCTCCAAACGCTCTGCCTTGCCCACCTTCTCCGGCTGATGGACAGGCAAACCACGCTCGAGCGCCCAGGTCTTGATCTCGTTGGGTACCACCTTCTTGCCACGGCCGCGCGGGCGATCGGGCTGCGTATAGACCGCAACCAGCTCGATGTCGCCGCACTTGCCTGCGACAATCGACTCCAAGCCGGGTAAAGCGATGGGGTCCGACCCCATGAATATCATTCGAAAAGCCATCTCAAAAAAAAACTAGCGCGGAGCCAGAGTCCGCGTCCACGAAGAATCGATCCCGCTCGCTCCTCGGAGCGAGCAAGCGAACCTCGCCGCTTTAGTCTTCGTCCCGCACGTACGGATTCGTCTTGTTAACCAAGTCGAAAACCATGGGACATCCATCGAGCTCGAACTCCTGCACCAACCCCTTGAGAAGGAAGCGACGGTAGGAGTCGTCCAGCTTCTTGGCCTGGTTGCAGAAGATCTTGAAGCGATACGGATAGTTTCCGGTGTGCACCGCGTAGTAGATGCGGAAGCGCTTTCCGTCCCGCTTCGGAGCAGGCAGGCGCTCGGACATCTTGTAGAGCTTGTTGTTGAGGCGGCCGGTCGGAATGCGACGGTTCTGGCGCTTGTTGAGCTGACGCGCCGAAAGCAGGATCTTCTCCACGTCGATCCCCTCCTTGGCGGAAACGAAACGTATCGGAGATCCGGGTACAAAGAACAGCTCGCGCTGGATACCCTTCTCGAAGGCTTCGCGGAAATCCTTCTCAGTCTCGAAACCGTCGATCTCTTCCTTCTCCCAAGCTTCCAAGGCCAAGTCCCACTTGTTCACGACGATGACCACCGGCTTGTTGGCCTTGGTCGCCTCGCCCGCAATCGCCTTGTCCTGATTGGTCGGACCTTCCTTGGCATCGATCACCATGAAGACCACGTCCACGTCGCGAATCGCGTCAAGCGAACGCACCCGCGAGAAATACTCGACCGAGGAATTCAGCTTGGTCTGCTTGCGAATGCCCGCCGTGTCGGTGAGCATGAAGTGCCAATCTTCCCCGCGCTTCGACTTCCATACGAAAGGCATTTCGATCGAGTCGCGCGTGGTGCCTGGAACGTCGCTCACGATGAAGCGCTCCGACTGAACCAAGCAATTGCTCAAGGAAGACTTGCCCACATTTGGACGTCCGATGAAGCACACCTTCAACACCTTCTTGCCGTCGTCTTCCTCCGGCACCGGCGGTCCTGCCACTTCGTCGCGAAGCTTGAGGATTGCCTTCTTCAGGGTGCTCATCCCGCGTCCGTGCTCCGCGGATACCAGATGCGGCTCGCCGAAACCGTAGCGGTAGAACTCCTTGTCGTTAATCGCAGTCGTCTCGGTATCGACCTTGTTCACCACCAGCAGGACACGCTTCTCGCTGCGACGCAGGCGCTCGGCCATCTGCTTATCGAGCGCCATCAAGCCTTCGCGACCATCGACGACGAAGAGGACCAAGTCCGCCGCATCGATAGAGAAGTCGATCTGTCCCTCTACCGCATTGACGATCTTGCCCGGCGTATCGCTCATCCCCTCCACGAGGCCCATGCCTCCGGTATCCATGAGCGTATAACCATCGTCCAAATCCCGCGTGATAACATCGCGCGTTACCCCCGGCATATCGTGAACGATAGAAATGCGTTTGCCCGCCAATCGGTTAAAAAGGCGGCTTTTGCCGACGTTAGGTCGGCCTACGATTGCCACATTGAAGTTCATATCCAGAAAGTTGTTACGCGAAAGAAGTCGCTCTACTTGAGATTGTTGACGAAACGCTCGATGCGGTTGCAGGCTTCCACGATCTGGTCATAGCCGGTCGCGAAACTGCAGCGCACGAAGCCTTCGCCGTACTTGCCAAAAGCGGTGCCCGGTACCATAGCCACGCGCTCCTCCTCAAGCAAGCGCTTGGAGAAAGTCGTGGAGTCGAGCCCCGTCGAAGTGATGTTAGGAAAGGCGTAGAAAGTTGCGTTGGGCTTGTGGCAAGTGAGGCCGATCTCGTTGAAGCGGCGCACTACGAGGTCGCGGCGACGCTGGTAGGCCTGGCGCATCGTCTTCACCGCTTCGTCTCCATTGCGCAGCGCCTCGATGCCCGCATCCTGGGCCACGATCGAAGCGCACATCATGGAATACTGGTGCACCTTCATCATGGCCTCGGTCAAATAGGCCGGAGCGCAAGCGTAGCCCAGGCGCCAGCCCGTCATGGCCCAGCCCTTGGAAAAGCCATGCAAGAAAATCGTGCGCTCGCGCATGCCGGGAAAGATCCCGATGCTCACATGCTCGCCCTCGTAGGTCATCTCCGCGTAGATCTCGTCGCTGATGACCAGCATGTCCTTCTCCACCGCGAACTTGGCGATCTCCTCCAGCTCCTTGCGTTCGGCAACGCCGCCAGTCGGATTACAGGGCAAGTTGATCAGCAGGACCTTGCAGCCCGGCTCCCAGGACTTCTTGACCTCTTCCGCCTTCAAGGTGAACGCCGACTCGGCATCCGTCTTGATCGCCACGCCCACGCCATGGGCCAGCAAAACCGTCGGATGGTAGGACACGAAACAAGGGTCTTGGTAGAGCACCTTGTCGCCCGGATTCAAGACCGCTCGCAAGGCGATATCCATAGCCTCCGAAACGCCCACCGTCACCAGCACCTCGTTGTTGGGATTGTACTCCAAGCCGAAGTTGCGGCCCACGTAGGCCGAGATTTCACGACGCAGCTCGATCAAGCCAAGGTTCGACGTGTAGTGCGTGCGCCCCTTCTCCAATGCGTAGATCGCCGCCTCGCGTATGTGCCAGGGGGTGGTGAAGTCCGGCTCGCCGATACCCAGCGAGATAACGTCCTTCATCGCCGCCACCAGCTCGAAGAAGTCGCGGATTCCCGAACGCGGGAGCCCGATAACATGATCGGCGATAAAACGGTTTTGAGCTTGAGACATGATATTTATGGTTTTGGTGAAATGCAGCTCCTTGGCGGCTGCGTATTCGAAAATCGGTTACGTATAGAAACTGGAAGAGCGGCGTGACAAATGTCGCGGCCGCTCGAAAGGATACGAAGTATGGATTCGCTTCCCGTTACGGCGTCACGTCGAGACGTGCCTTGTCCTCTGCTGGCTGCTCGATCAGGTAACCCTGCTCCTTGTAGGCTCGCAGCATGAAGTGCGTCGCGGTGGAAAGCACGCCCTCGATGGTCGACAGGCGCTCGGAAACGAAACTGGCGACCTTGTGCAAGGACGACCCCTTCACCACCACCAGCAAGTCGTAGCCGCCGGACATCAGGTAGCAGGACTCCACTTCGTCGAAGCGGCTGATCCGCTGGGCCAGGCGATTGAAGCCGCCGTCGCGCTCGGGAGAGATCTTCACCTCGATCGCGGCGCGCACCGCCAAGGAATCGTCCTTCTCGGGATTGAGCACAGGGATCCAGCCGAGAAGCAGCTCCTTCTCCTTCAACACAGCAAGCTGCGCCTCAACCTCTTCCACGGACAAGCCGAGAATTTCGGCCATCTGGCTCTCGTTGAGTCGCTCGCCCTCTGCTAGCAGCTTGAATACCTCGTTCATAATGGGCCGTCACATTGCGCGTTTCCTCTAGAAGATCCAGAAGGAAATTCACAAGCAAGCTCAGCTTCCTCTTTACCAATCCAATCTCTCGCCCTAACGTCTCCCCCTTATGTTCGAAAGCCTGACTGACAAGCTCACTAACGCCATGCGCCACCTGCGCGGCACCGCCAAGCTTTCCGAGGAAAACATGGCCGAAGCGCTCAAGGAAGTACGCGCCGCCCTGCTTTCCGCCGACGTGCATTTCAAGGTCGCTCGCGCCTTCATCGAACGCGTAAAGGAGAAATGCGTAGGCCAAGACGTGCTCAAAACCGTCACCCCCGGCCAGCAGATCATCAAGATCATCAACGACGAGCTCACCGCCCTGCTCGGCGAAGGCTCCACCGAACTTTCCAAGAAAAAGCCGCTCAAGATCATGATGGTCGGCCTGCAGGGCGGCGGCAAGACCACCACCTCCGCCAAGCTCGCCAAGGCCCTCAAGAAGGACGGCTACAAGCCGCACCTCGTGGCCTGCGACGTCTACCGCCCGGCCGCCATCGACCAGCTCGAGACCGTAGCCCGCCAGATCGACGTCCCTTGCTTCGCCAAGCGCGGCACTCCCGACGTGCCGGCCATCGGCGAAGAAGGCCTCCGCGTCGCCACCGCCTCCGGCGACGACCTCATCATCTTCGATACCGCCGGCCGCCTGCAGATCGACGAGCAGCTCATCGACGAAATCAAGGAGCTCAAGCGACGCGTCAATCCGGACGAAGTCCTGCTCGTCGTCGACGGAGCCATCGGCCAGGAAGCGGTCAACGTCGCCAAGACCTTCAACGAAGCCGTCCAGCTGACCGGCATCGTCATGACCAAGCTCGACGGCGACGCCCGAGGCGGCGCCGCCCTCTCCATGAAGGAGATCACCGAAGTGCCGATCAAGTTCGCCGGTACCGGCGAAAAGCTCGACGACTTCGACGTCTTCCACCCGGACCGCATGGCCAGCCGCATCCTCGGCATGGGCGACGTGGTTTCGCTGGTTGAAAAGGCCCAGGAAAGCATCGACGAAAAGGACGCCGCCAACATGGCCGAGCGTATGATGGCGGGCGACTTCAACTTCGAGGACATGCTCAAGCAGTTCAGCCAGATCAAAAAGCTCGGCTCCATGTCCTCCATCATGGGAATGCTGCCCGGCATGGGCAAGATGGCCGGCAACATGGGCATGGACGACAAAGCCGAAAAGCAGATGAAGCGCAGCGAGGCCATCATCCTCTCCATGACCAAGGTCGAGCGCCAAAAGCCGCAGCTTCTCAACTCCAGCCGCCGCACCCGCATCGCCCGCGGATCCGGCACCAAGCTCGCCGAAGTCAACCAGCTCATCAAGCAGCACATGCAGATGAAAAAGATGATGAAGAAGATGCAAGGCGGCGGGAAGAAGATGGGCAACATGAAGAAGATGATGAAGCAAATGAAAGCTTCCGGCATGGACCCCAACCAAATGGGAGGCATGGGCGGCGGAGCCGGCATGCCCAACCTAGACAACCTAAAGTTCTAGGCCACGCCGCCCCGAGCCGCAGAAACCAAAGAAAAAGGCGACCCCGCAAGGAGTCGCCTTTCAAAATATTTGCTCAGCGAACCGAACCGCCTCAGTCGCCCGTCGGCACTGCAGCTTGGTCATCCGTAGCCTTCTTTTCGCGCATCGATTCCTTAGCCTTCTTCAAGGCGTCGCTCAAGGCCGAGCCCACCTTGCGGAAATCGACGTTCGCCGTCGACCCCGCGTTCATGTCGTTGCCGTAGTCATTTTCTCCGGCAAAGAAGCGCTCTTCGGCGCGAGCCGTTACGCGAATGTTCGCCGCGGCGACCGGATCGAGCTCCGCCAGCCGGGCCAGGCGGCGACGCGGCTGCGGATCCAGCTTGTCGATGAGCAAGTCGAGATTGCGAACCTCGTAGGCTTGGGCGTTGACCGCTCCGAGCTCGATGACCTCAAGGTCGTCGAAGTTCATATGCGGGGCAAATTCCTTGGCGACCCGCTCGTTCTCCGCCTTGTAGGTCTCGAAAAGTTCGTTCACCGTTTCCGCGTCGAAAGATTTCGTCCCCACGGTGGCCTCCTCCGCAGGAGGAGCCTTCTCCTCTGCCTGGCTTTCGGATTTCACGAGCGGCGAGACCTCTTCCGCATCCTGGGCGAACAGAGATGCGACGGAAAAGAGCGAGGCGATAACGAATGTTCTGTGTCGCAATGTCTTTGGCATAGGGCGTCTGGGGCAGAGATTAGCGTTTCTATAAATGTAGCCTAAGGGTAAAAACTCCACTAAAAAACTAGGAGTTCCCCATTGCAGCTTCCGATAAAGAGACTCTGACCTGCGAAATTCGTTCAAGATCCTTCAGCCCGGGCTCAATTTCGAGTGAACTATTGAAGTCCAAGACATCCGCCCCGGTCTCCACCAAGGCTTCCGCCGCGTTCTCCGGCGAGATTCCGCCCGCCAAAATCCACTTCGCTTCCGGATAGCGCTTCCGGTTATCCGCAAAGCTCCCCCAATCGCTCTTAGTCCCAGTCCCGCCATAGGTGTCCTGGTCCTGCTTGAACGCATCCCAGAGAATTCCGCTGGCATGCTGCAGGAGCAACGGATCGAAGGCCACGCCCGGAGCCATCTTGGGTGCCAACCACAGCCTTTCCTTCCCCACGAGCTTCGACCAGCCTTCGACCTCCTCCACGATCCCTATCGGGAAATGGATCTGGAACTTGTCGAAGCCGAGCCCTTCGAGCTGAGCCAGCGAATAAAGGTCGGGAGCCACCGTCACCGCCACCTTCGGCACCTCCGGCAAACGGGGCAAGATATCACGGTAGCGCTCCAGCCGAATGCCGCGCGGCGACTTGGGATAAAAAATAAACCCCAAGTAATCCGCTCCCGCCTCCGCAGCCGCCTGAGCGTCGCGGGCCCGCGTGAGCCCGCAAACCTTGAACTGGATTCCGTTTACCATTCCGCCACCCTAGGCGAACGCGTTGAGCTTTTCGATCACGTAATTGACCTCCTCGTCCGTGAGCTCCGGTACGATCGGCAGACTGAGACAGGTCTTGGCCAACTCCTCCGCCACAGGGAAATCGCCCTCCTTGTAACCCAAGAAATTGAAGCACGGCTGCAGATGGAGCGGATAAGGATAGACGATATCGCTGCCGATCCCCTCCTCCGCCAAGTACGCCTTCAAGCGATCCCGCTCCGCGTGGCGAATGGTGAACATGTGGTAGACCGATTCGCCGTAGCGAGCCGGCACCGGCAAGGCGATGCTAGGATTGTCGATCCCGCCCAAGTAGCAGCGGGCGATCTTCTGGCGGCGAGCCGTCTTCCCGCGCAAGTGCGGAAGCTTCACGTTGAGCGAAGCCGCCTGCAGGCCTTCCAATCTATTGTTGTAGCCCACGAAATGGTTGAGGTAGCGCTCCTTGGAGCCATGCGCCCGCAGGATCTTGATCTGCTCGAGCATCCCCGCGTCGCGCGACGTGACCGCGCCGCCCTCACCCAGGCCGCCCAAATTCTTGGTCGGATAGAAGGAAAAGGCACCCGCATCTCCGATGTCACCTACCGAGCGATCCTTGTACCGGGCCAAGTGAGCCTGGGCCGCGTCCTCCACCACCTTGATTCCACGGGACGACGCCAGCTCCAGGATCGGCTCCATGTCGGCCGCCTGACCGAACAAATGAGTCACCACGATCGCCTTCGTCTTCTCCGTGATGAGCGACTCGAGTCCCTCCGGATCGATGGTATAGGTCTTGGGGTCTATATCGGCAAATACAACCTTGGCGCCCACGTACTGGGCAAACCAAGCGGATGCGATAAAAGTAAACGCCGGCACAATGACCTCGTCGCCAGGGCCGATGCCCATGGCTAGGGCGATCAAGTGCAACGCCTCCGTCCCACTGCCAACACCCACGCAGCCCGCCACTTCCTGCACCTCGGCGAACCCTCGCTCGAAGGCATCCACATCCGGCCCCAAGCAAAAACCGCCATGGTCGAGCGTGTTTGCAAACGCTGCGAGCAACTCCTCCTTCAGCGGCTCATGGGCCCGCTTGAGATCGATAAAAGGAACCTTCATAATTTAAAAAACAGAAATCCAAAGGCGAAAAGCGAGCTTGCCTCGCGATCGCCAAACCTAAATCGCGGCGCCGGGCCGCTTCCCACAATCAAAAACTCACTTTCCGAAACGCTTTACCACCGCGTCGACCAAACTTTCCAAGCTGGCCTCCTTGGCCTCGAGGTCGACCGGCATGCCGATCTGCTTCATCGAAGCCGAAGTGATCGGACCAATGCTGATCGTCTTGGGGCGCAGCGCGTCGGGACCGAGCTGCAGGTGCTTCGCCTGGTCGATGAAAGAACGCACGCCCGAGGAACTCGTGAACAGGATCCCGTCCGCCCCCTGCTCGCGAAACATCTTGGCCGCCGGGTTTTCGCTGAGATCCGTCTGCTCCGTCTTGTAGACCTCGAAACGGTCCACGATGGCCCGCGCCTCCTCGAGCTTGTCCAGCAAGACGTCGCGGCCGAGGTTTCCAGCGACGACCAGCACCTTGGCGCTGTCGAGGCTATCCGTGGCGACCAAGGCTTCCGCCAAGCTCTCCGCATTGGCCTCGTCCGGTATCAGGTCGGTGGTGACGTAATACTTCTTGATCTCCTTCGCAGTCGACTTCCCCACCGCCGCGATCCGCAGGAAACCTAAGGAACGAATGTCCTCGAAGCGCTTAAAAAAAGCCTCGAAGAAATAGCGCACCCCGTTCGGACTGGAAAAAACGAGCCAATCGTAGGATGCGATTTCCGAAAACACATCTTCAGCGGTTTGCGGATTCACATTTCCGGAAATCGTGATCAAAGGCAGGCCAATCACCTCCGCTCCCAGCTTTTCCAGCATCGAACTCAATTCGCTCGCTTGCCCTTGGCTACGCGTAACGACGAGCTTGCGCCCTTGCAGCGGCTTCTTTTCGAACCATGACAAATCTTCACTCATAGCAGCAGTCTCTCCTACAATAATTATGGCCGGAGCCTTCAGGCCAAAGGCCTTGGTCGTATCTGAAATAGTATCCAGCTTTCCGCGACAAATCCGTTGATGCCCCATGGTCGCCCACTCCACGCACGCGACCGGCGTCGTCCCCGGAAAACCGCCCTCCATCAAACGACCGGAGATCCGCTCGATATTGGCGACCCCCATGTAGATGCAAATCGTGGCGTTCTTCTTGGGCAAGCTCCCCCAGTCCACCGTCGTATCCATCTTTTCTGGATCCTCGTGGCCCGTTACGAAAACCAAGGTCGCGTTCGTATTGCGGTTGGTCAGCGGAATTCCGCTAAACGCAGACGCCCCCATCGCAGAGGTAATGCCCGGAACCACCTCGAACGGAATTCCCGCTGCGGCAAGCGCCATAGCTTCCTCGCCGCCGCGTCCAAAGATAAACGGATCCCCGCCCTTCAAGCGCACCACCCGCCTTCCCTCCCGGGCCTTCGCGAGCAAGATATCCTGAATTTCCTCCTGCTTCTTGGAGTGAAACCCCTTTCGCTTGCCCACGCAGATCTGTTCGCAGCCTTCCGGCAGCAGGTAGGTAAAAGCAGGATGAACAAGGTAGTCGTAGACCAAGACTTCTGCCGTCTCGATCAGTTGCTTGGCCCGCACGGTGAGGAGGTCCGGATTTCCAGGTCCCGCCCCAACCAGATAAACGATTCCCTTAGGCATCCTTGAGTTCGAGCTGCTCTATCAGCTTAGCGGCAATCTTCTTGTAGCGAGTCGCCACGTACTCCATCGGGAGAGAACGCACTTCCTTGCCGCACTGCTTGTGGTAAATCCGCAAGCTGCCGCCCACGTAATTGACAGCAAAGGCGACTTGGCACCCGCCCCCGAGTTCCTCCAAAAAGGCTCGTTCGAGATTGACCGCAATAGCCGTCTCCTCATCGAGATGGGCTGCAAACGTATCCACATCTTCCGTACGGCACTGGATAGCAACCGCAGCCTGACCGACCGCCGGCACGCACTCGTCCAAGCTCAAGGTGCGAAAAGTTACGCCTTCCCACGACTCGATTCCCAAGCGATTCAAGCCGGCCGAGGCCAAAACCGTCGCATCGGCATCGCCCCGAGCAATCTTAGTGAGGCGCGTATCCACATTTCCGCGAATCTCCGTGAACTCAGCTTCCGGAAACAGGTAGCGCAGCTGGATACGGCGACGCGGACTCCCGGTCGCGATGAGCTTGGGGCTTTCGACGCCTTCGCGTAGGATCAAAACATCCTCGCAAGTCTCGCGCGGCAAGAAGCCGGCGAGAGAAAGGCCCTCCGGCATCTCGGAGGGCAGATCCTTGGCGCTATGTACCGCGAAATCCGCGCGACCTTCCAGCAGAGCTTCTTCGAGCTCCTTCGTGAAGAGCCCCTTTCCGCCCTGCTTTTCCAATGACCACTCCTGACGCTTGTCGCCAGTAGTCACCATTTTTTCGATACGAAAGATCGCATCCGGCATTCCACGCTCGAAGAGCTCCTTGGCCAGATGCGTCTGGGCCATAGCCAACGGGCTCTTGCGCGTGGCGATGACGTATTCCCGAGCGGGTTTGATCATCTTGAGAGTTTGCTGAGAAGACAAAAGCCGCGGAGCCTAGCGCTCCATGGCGAGATTGCCCGTACGGCCAAGCTCGATGATTCCGAAGGACTCGATCAGATTCAGGAAAGCCTCGATCTTGCCCTCGTCCCCCGTGATTTCCGCAACCACGTCGGAATGCGTCACGCTGATGATCTTCGCGCGGAAGAGGTCGCAGATCTGGATGATCTCGGCGCGATTGGTGGAGTCGGTCTTGAGCTTCACCATAACCAGCTCGCGGGAAACCGCTTGCCCGGTCTTGAAGTCGTGCACCTCGACAACGTTGATCAGCTTCTTGAGCTGCTTGGTGATTTGATCGAGCACAGCATCGTCGCCACGCACTACAGCAGTTACGCGAGACAGCTCGGAATCGTGGGTCGGAGCCACGTTGAGAGTGTCGATGTTAAAACCGCGGCCGCTGAAGAGGCCCGCGATACGCGCGAGTACGCCGAATTTGTTTTCTACGAGGACGGAGATGGTGTGTCGCATGAGAGATCAGGTTTAAAAAAGGGCGACTTCTTAGCCGAGGGGTTCGGGGCATGCAAGGAGCATGTTACCCCGAACTCAATTTTCTTAAATTTTGCCTTGCCAAGGCGCTTTGGCAGATTCTTATTTGCGGCCTTTCCCATCGGACGGGTAGCTCAGTTGGTTAGAGCAACTGGTTTACACCCAGTAGGTCGGGGGTTCGAGTCCCTTCCCGTCCACCATTCTTCGCTCCGCGAAGAATCCGTTCCCGCCTCAGGCGGAGAACCTGCCCAAAGAGACGGCGCCGCGATCAAGTTCTACTTGAAACACAAGGAGCGTTCGCCCATGCAATGAAGGCCTTTTCCCTCTCAACATGCCTGCAGAAGCCGAACCGAAGCCAGACCCAATCCCCATCACGCCTTGGAAAAAGGCCATGCTCTTCGCGGTCGCGCTGCTCTTCGGGGGCACGCTTTTCGAATACTACCGGGGCGGCATCAACGAGACGGGCGGCTGGCTTTGGCCCATGCTCTTCATCCCGCTAATCCTCTACCTGCTCGGAATCGTCTACGGCGACGTCCCCGCCCGCTACTACGACCTCAAAGTACTCAAGCCCTTCCCAGTTCCCTTTGCCCGCCAGTTCGACCGCTGCGTCCTGGCCATCATCGTCCTCTTCACCGGACTCTTCCTCAACCTGGTCCTGCTCGGACTCTCCCTATTCGTGGGGGCCAAGCTGATGCTCACCATTTTCTACCTGCTCTACATGGTGCTGATGCTAGCCGAATTGCCCAACTCGCTCCGCATCTTCCGCTTCATCCAGCACGTCAACACCGTGCAGTACGTCTCCGCCATCCACCCGAACACCTTCAAGAAGGCGATCGCCTACTACTCTCCGGAACAAGACAAACTCAGCGGCGAAGAACTCATCCAACACCTCTCCACCCTCTACAAAAGCCTGGTAGCGGAAGCGGAAGAACTCGTCGTCAAGGAATCGCCGCTCACCCGCGAGCAACAAATCGCCCTCAACCTCGCCGTACGCGCCGGGGAAGCCATCCGTCGCTCCCGCATTGCCAACCAAAGCCACGAATGCGAGCGCCTGCGAGCCAACATGTTCCTGCTCGAAGCGCTCGAAGCCAACGCCGGCCTGCAAATCCCCGAGGACGTGCAAGCCCTGCGCAACAAAATCAAGGGCATCCAGCCCGGCGTCGCCTAAAGCCGTCTTCCCGGCACCCGCGCCAAACACCCCAGCACGCCCCATCGCCCGACGAAAAAAGCGACGCCCCCAGCTCCCCCAACGCCGCACGCCACGCTCCCACGCGCAGCGACGCCCCAACGCCCGCTCCAACACCCCAACGCGCCGCCCATACACGCTCCGAACGCACAAGCACGCCCCACAGGCATCACGCGCAAACCGCCTCGCGCGCAAACCAAACCCAACGTTATATTATTTTTGCGCAGAAGCTAAGCGCCGCCGCCTTTCCCCTTTCCCCGTAAACAAGAAAAAAAAGTTCACCACCCTTGCGCGGGGAAACGCTCCCGAGGGCAGGGCTGGCGCTCGTGCCACGCCGCAATGCAGGATATTAGAGCAGCGATCTGCGGCACGCCGCAAGCAGCCTTCGCTCTTTGAGCTTCGTCCCCACGGCGACGGACCCACAGCCAAACGGCAATCCCAATGCTTTTGATGATGAACAAAAAAAAAAAGACCGACCTTCCCCTGCGGGAAAGTCGGCCAGAAAAGGAATTAACCTTGCGGGCTAAGCTTAGAGAGCTGAGTCGCCAGCTTCGTCGGTACGGATACGGATCGCTTCCTCGAGAGGTACAACGAAAACCTTGCCGTCGCCGATCTTGCCAGTCTTCGCAGACTTCACGATAGCCTCCGCAGCCTTAGAGACGATATCATCCGGAACGGCGATCTCGATCTTAACCTTTGGAAGGAAGTCCACGGTGTACTCGCTTCCGCGATAGATTTCCGTGTGACCCTTTTGGCGTCCGAAACCCTTTACCTCGGTCACGGTCATACCTTCGATGCCGATTTCTGAGAGCGCTTCTTTAACCTCTTCCAACTTGAAGGGCTTGATAATGGCTACAACTAATTTCATAGGGAAATAACTTTGAGGGTTAGATGTTTAGTACGGATTGAGTTACTTTATGCAAGTAAATGTCCTTCTTAACCTTACAGGCATTCCCTAGCGGGAAGTGATGGAGAAGTCCGGATAGGCTTCTTGACCGTGCTCGCCGATGTCGAGCCCTTCGAATTCTTCCTCTTCCGAGACCCGAACTCCCATGACTGCCTTGATCGCGCCGAAGACGATGATCGAGAAGACAAAGGCAAACGCCGCGTAGGTGAGCGTGCCGATAAGCTGAACGCCGACGCTGAAGTCACCGAAGATCCCTACTGCCAACGTTCCCCAGATACCACAGACACCGTGGACCGAAATCGCGCCGACCGGATCGTCGATCTTGATCTTGTCGAAGAAGAGGATGGCGAAGACCACGAGCACACCAGCGACCGCACCGATGATGATGGAGCTGAAGACACCGACCGAGTCAGCGCCAGCCGTGATGCCCACGAGACCGGCAAGGATACCGTTGAGCGCCATGGAAAGGTCAGGCTTCTTGAGCACGATCGCGCTCGTCGCCATGGAAGCGATGGCGCCGCCACACGCTGCCAGAGCAGTCGTTACGAAAACGTAGGAGACGAGCAAAGGATCTGCGGAAAGAACCGAACCGCCATTGAACCCGAACCAACCGAGGAAGAGGAGGAAGACGCCGATCGTCGCGAGCGGCATGCTGTGGCCGAGGATCGGCTTGATCTTGCCGTCCTTAGTGTACTTGCCCTTACGCGGGCCGAGGACGAGCACACAAGCGAGCGCCGCGAAACCGCCGAAGGCGTGTACGATGGAAGAACCGGCAAAGTCGTAGAAGCCCATGCGGTCGAGCCAGCCTCCGCCCCACTTCCAGGAACCTGCGAGCGGGTAAGCGAAGCCCACGAGGATCACCGCGAAAACCATGAAGGAAGAGAGCTTGATACGCTCCGCAACCGCGCCGGACACGATCGTGGCCGCAGTCGCGGCGAACATCGCCTGGAAGATAAAGTCCGTCCACCATGTGTAGGCAGCGTAGCTGTCGGTCATGAGGGAGACGTCAGCGTTGTCGACCCCGAACCAGCTGCCCATCGCGAAGATGCCAGCGGAATCGTCAGCAAAACCTGGATACATCGCATTGAAGCCCCAGAAAGCGTATGTGAGCACACCCGCCGCAAGGATAAACACGTTCTTGAAGAGGATGTTTACAGTGTTCTTCTGCTGGGTGAGACCCACCTCAAGAGTGGAGAATCCGAGGTGCATGGTAAAAACCAATGCAGCGGAGATAAGCAGCCAAAGGTTGTTTACAGTGAAAAGCGCGTAGCCGTCGGATTCGGCGAAGGCTTCGTAGCTTTCGTAGTCAGCTGCATAGGCCGATGCAGCGGCCACTCCCGCCAGGGCCAATACAGATACATTTCTAAGGAGGTTTTTCATGTGGATCTATCAGTTGTTATTCAGGAATTGACGCTGCTTCGTGCAGATCAACAACCCCGAGCATTTAGCAACTGGCATGCCAGCGCCCTCCTCTCCCAAAAAAATCGCGAGTTAGCCCCTCTAGATCCATGAATATTATTACTGCCAAGCAGTGATCTAGGTAGATCCAACCGCACGCCCTCGCTCGGGCGCTCAAATGTGACCGAGCACAAAAAAGGAGCCGCTCGAATTTGAGCGACTCCCCTAAAGTATTTGCAATCAGTCCCGAAGGCTGCCCCGAACTACTCTTCGTCGTCGGCCAGAACCGTAGTGTCGATGTGCAGATCCTTGAGCTGCTTCTCGGTCACCGGCGTCGGGCTGTCGGTCATGAGGCACTGGCCCTTCTGCGTCTTCGGAAAGGCGATCACATCGCGGATGCTGTGCAAGCCAGCCAGGATCATGACCAGGCGATCGAGACCGAAAGCGATGCCGCCGTGCGGCGGAGCGCCGTACTTGAAGGCCTCCAGCATGTAGCCAAAACGCTCCTTCACCACGTCCTCGGGAATCTTGAGCACATCCTCGAAGACCTTCTTCTGCACGGAGGTCTGGTGGATACGGATCGAGCCGCCGCCGAGCTCCACCCCATTGAGCACGAGATCGTAGTGCTGGCCGCGAACCCGCTTGGGATCGCTGTCGAGGTACTGAACGTCCTCCGGCACTGGCGCCGTGAACGGATGGTGCGTCGCCGCGAAACCGCCGCGCTCCTCGTCGTAGGACATGAGCGGGAATTCGATCACCCAAAGGAAATTGAACTGGTTGGCTGGGATCTCCAGGCGACCGCGCTTCTTAAGAAGCTCCGCGCACTCGAGACGCGTGCGGCCCAAGATCGCACAGGCCTGCTCCCAATCGGAAGCCGCGAAGAAAACGATATCGCCTTCCTCCAGCTCCAGACGCTCGCTGAGGGCCGCCTTCTCCTCGTCGGAGAAGAACTTCACGATCGGAGACTTCCACTCGCCGCCTTCGGCCACCTTGATGAAAGCCAGCCCCTTGGCGCCGAGAGATTTCGCGGTTTCCTCGAGGTGCTTCATCTCGCCCTGCGTCACGTCGGCCAAAGTCGGAGCCTTGAAGGCTTTGACGACGCCACCCTTGGCAACCGTCGCCTGAAAGACCTTGAAAGAAGAGTTCGCGAAGGTTTCGGAGAAGTCCTGGATTTCCAGACCGAAACGGGTGTCCGGCTTGTCCACGCCGAAACGGTTCATCGCATCCTCGAAGGACATGCGCGGGAACGGGGTCGGCAAATCGATATCGAGCACATCCTTCCAGACCTGCTTCATCAAGCCTTCCATCAGCTCGTACATGTCCTCGCGGTCGATGAACGAGAGCTCGATGTCCAGCTGGGTGAACTCCATTTGGCGATCCGCCCGCAAATCCTCGTCGCGGAAACAACGGGCGATCTGGTAGTAGCGCTCCACTCCGGCCACCATCAGCATCTGCTTGAACTGCTGCGGCGACTGCGGAAGCGCGTAGAATTCGCCCGGATTGATGCGGCTCGGCACCAAGTACTCGCGAGCGCCTTCCGGCGTGCTCTTAAAGAGGATCGGCGTTTCCACGTCCACGAAACCGTTCGTGTCCATGTAGTCGCGGATGGAGCGCGTCGTCGCGTGGCGCATACGCACCACCTTGTTCATCTTGCTGCGACGCAGGTCGAGGTAACGGTAGCGCAGGCGCATGTCCTCGTTGACCTTATCGCCCTTTTCGTCGTCGATCGGGAACGGCGGCGTCTCGGAGATGTTGTGGATCACCACCTCCTTGACCTGCACCTCGATCTCGCCCGTAGGCATCTTGGCGTTGGTAGTGCCCTCGGCTCGCGCTTCCACTTCGCCATGGAACTCGACGACCGACTCCGGCTTGAGACGATTGATCGCCGCGTTGAACTCGGCATCGTCGCTATTCGGATTCGCCTTCACCTGAGTCAGGCCCTCGCGGTCTCTTAGGTCGATAAAGAGAATGCCGCCGTGATCGCGGATGGAGTCCACCCAACCGATCAGCGATACCGATTTTCCAACATCGCCTGAGCGAAGTTGGCCGCAATGATGTGTTCGTTTCATAGCTCTTGGAAAAAAGGGCAGCACATTGGGCAAATCCCCCCCGAGAAAGCAAACCCATTCTCCCGCCGATGAAAATCCTATCAATCGCTCCGACCGCGCCGCCGTTGTTCAAGTTGGCGCAGTTGAGGCTTGGATACCGCAACGCGTAAGCACTGGGCAAATCGCGCCGCGCTATGACTATTATAATAAGAGACGAACTGTTGAATCCCCCAACCTGGTTCGCGTCTTTTCGCGACCTCACCCTCATTTGCAGCCTCCGGCTCAAAACCGACATCCTCATAGAGAGCCAATCGGAGAACGTTGACCTCTATTATAAGTGGCTTCGCCCCCGCGGAGGCATGGACTTCATCTCCGACTTCGTGTCCCCCGGCTCCGAGGACGGACTGCACATCGACATCGAGCACCAATACGCCCCCTCCATCGTGGTCGACCGCATCGTCCCCGAAAACACCCACCAGCTCTACCACAGCATCCGCAGCGCCGTCGGACTGTGACGGGACGCAGCCTTAGCCGGGCCTTTTGCCGATCCAGAGCGGGACGCCGGATCGAAGGCTTCCCCTATCCAACTGCAAGGGAAGGAGAAAGACGACCGACGCGGCCGCCCGCAAATCCATTTCCCTCCATCCTTGACACGCCTCCCCCCGTAGCCAGTATCCGCGCATTCCTAAAAACGGGCATGTCAGATAACTTTAAAGATACCCTGAATCTTCCCAAAACCGCCTTCCCGATGAGGGCAAATCTTGGCAAGCGCGAGCCAGCCAGAGTCGAGCACTGGAACAAGATTGGGTTGTATCAGAAACTGCAGGACAAAAACGCGGACAAGCCTGCCTTCCTCCTCCACGACGGTCCCCCGTTCACCAACGGCGAGCTCCACCTCGGACACGCCCTGAACAAGACCCTCAAGGAAATCGTCCTGCGCTACAAGGCCGCCCAAGGATTCCGCACGCCCTACGTCCCCGGCTGGGACTGCCACGGCCTCCCCATCGAACACAAGGTCACCAAGGAACTGCAGGCCGAAGGCAAGGACCTTCCCACCGCCGAGCTCCGCGACAAGTGCGACGCCTTCTCCGAACACTGGATCGACGTGCAACGCTCCCAGTTCAAGCGCCTCGGCGTCTTGGGCGACTGGGAAAACGAGTATAAGACCAAGAACCCAGCCTACGAGGCGGAAATCCTCCGCACCCTCGCCTCCTTCGTGGAGCAGGACCTCGTCTACCGCAGCAAGAAGCCAGTCTACTGGTCCATCCCCTGCGCCACCGCACTCGCCGAGGCGGAAATCGAGTACAAGGACCACTCCAGCCCCTCAATCTGGGTCGCCTTCGACATCGCCGACAAAGCTAAGTTCGGCATCGAAAAGCCGCTTTCCATCGTCATCTGGACCACCACCCCCTGGACCATCCCGGCCAACCTCGCCGTAGCCGTCCACCCCCGCCTCACCTACGCCTTCGTAGACGCCGGCGAAAAGGTCCACATCGTCGCCAAGGACCTCGCGGAGCAATTCGCCACCGACCTCGGCCTCGAAGACTGGAAGATCGTGCACGAGCTCAAGGGCGAGGAACTGGAAAACGTCCAGCCCCACCACCCTTTCATCGACCGGCCGAGCCCCATAGTGCTCGCCGACTACGTCACCACCGAATCCGGAACCGGCTGCGTCCACACTGCCCCCGGACACGGACAGGAGGACTACATGACCGGCCTCAAGTACGGTCTCGACATCTACTGCCCCGTTAACGACGAGGGCAAGTACGCCGACGACGGCCAGATCCCCGACTTTCTCGTTGGCGAATCCGTGCTCGAAGAAAAAGGCTGGGTCCCCGCCAACGGCAAGGTCCTCAAAGCCCTCGACGAAGCGGGAGCCCTGCTCAAGAAGAAGAAGATCAACCACAGCTACCCGCACTGCTGGCGCTCGAAAACGCCCGTCATCTTCCGCGCGGTCGACCAGTGGTTCGTCGCCATCGACAAGAACGACACGCGGAAGAAGGCCATCGCCGCCATCGAGAAGGTTAAATGGATCCCCAACTGGGGCCAAAAGCGTATCACCGCCAACGTCGAAGCCCGCCCAGACTGGTGCATCAGCCGCCAACGCTCCTGGGGCGTGCCCATCCCCGCTTTCTACGACGAAGACGGCGAAGCCTACATGGACGCCGGCGTCATCAAGGCCATCGCCGACAAGGTAGCCACCGCCGGCACCAACCTCTGGTACACCTCCACCGTCGAAGAGCTGCTGGACGGCGTCGAGCTTCCGGAATCCTGGAAAGGCAAAACGCTCAAGGCCGGCACCGACACCCTCGACGTCTGGATAGACTCCGGCTCCAGCCACTTCTCCGTCCTCAAGGGACGCGAAGGCTTCGACTGGCCCTGCGACCTCTACCTGGAAGGCAGCGACCAACACCGCGGCTGGTTCCAATCCTCCCTCTGGACTGGCGTCATCCGCGCCGGCGGAGCTCCCTACAAGAGCATCCTCACCCACGGCTTCCTCGTAAACCAGGACGGATCCAAGCTCTCCAAGAGCGACGGAGCCATGACCCTGATGCACTACATGGACAAGTTCGGCTCCGACGTCGTTCGCCTCTGGGTCGCCTCCACCGACTTCCGGGCCGACATCGGCATCTCCGAGCAAATCCTCGGCGGCGTCGGCGACGCCTATCGCCTCTTCCGCAACACCTTCCGCTTCCAGCTCTCGAACCTCTACGACTTCGACTACGAGCAGGACGCCCTCAAGATCGACGAGCTCCACGAACTCGACCGCTGGGCCGTACACAAGGCCGGCGAACTCGCCGAAGCCGTCGAAAAAGCCTACGAAAACTACGAGTTCCACAAGGTCTACCAGCTCTGCAACCAGTTCGCGTCCGTCACCCTCTCCTCCCTGTACCACGACATCCTCAAGGATCGACTGTACACCCTGGCGGCCGACTCTCCCCTGCGACGCTCCTCCCAGACCGCGATCTACCATATCTTCAAAACGCTCGTCCGTCTGATGGGGCCCATCATCCCCTTCACCACTGACGAAGCCTGGGCCTACTTCAAGGAAGGAAGCGACTTCACCGAAGACGCCCTCGTCCTCCAAGCCTGGCCCTCCGAAGCGAAAGAATGGCAGGACGTGAACCTGGCCGACGACTTCGTGGAGCTCTTCGCCTTCCGCGACCAAGTGAA
Source organism: Pelagicoccus sp. SDUM812005 (assembly GCF_031127875.1). Lineage (GTDB taxonomy): Bacteria > Verrucomicrobiota > Verrucomicrobiia > Opitutales > Opitutaceae > Pelagicoccus. Next base: position 342,065 of record NZ_JARXIA010000002.1, read on the forward strand.
CGAAAAACTGGAAGCCTTGCGCGCCGCCGGTGAAATCGGTCGCTCCCTTGACGCGTTCGTGAAGATCTCCGGCGACTCCGCCTCGGAAGACTTCTCCCGACTCAGTCGCTATCAACATTTTCTCGAGGAACTCCTCATCGTCTCTCAAGTCGAACTCGCAGCCAATTCCGGCTCCGAACTCTCGGTTTCTGCAGAAAAAGCAAGCGGCGGCCGCTGCCCTCGCTGCTGGAGATGGGAACCCCAACTTAATAACGGAACCGACAACGAGCACACATGCTCACGCTGCGACCAAGCCTTAAAGAAAGCCTGATAAAACATGCCCGAAAAGAAGACCCCTGCCAAAAAAACTGCCAAAAAAGTAGCCGCTAAATCTCCAGCTAAGAAGAAAGCAACCGCAGCAGCAGGTGGCTTTTCCTTGGACGACGCGCTCGCGGTAGCCAGCACGCGCGGAGAGGAAGAGTCACAGAGCAAAGCGGATATCGCCGCTAAGGAAAAAACTCGCAAGGCTCTCGAGGAAGCGGAAGCCAAGAAGCAGAAGCAAAGCTTCGGAGCCGCCTCCCTCGCGGATATCCTCGGCTACAACCCTGCCGCGCCCGCGCCCGAAACCAAGAAGCGCGACGCCAGCAAGGTCCCCGCCGACCTCAAGCCTTTCTACGATCTGCTCATCGAGCTGCGCGACCACGTCAAGCACGGCCTCACCGCCCACGCCGAAGAAACCCTCAAGCGCTCCAGCAAGGACGACGCGGGCGACCTCTCCGGCTACAGCCAACACATGGCCGACGCCGGCACCGAAACCTTCGACCGCGACTTCGCCCTCTCCATGGTCTCTTCCGAGCAAGACGCCCTGCAAGAAATCGAAGCCGCTATCGACCGCATCTTCGCCGGCACCTACGGGATCTGCGAAATGACCGGCAAGCGCATCCGCGACGAGCGCCTCATGGCCGTGCCCTTCACGCGCTACTCCATGAAAACGCAGGAGCAGATCGAGAAGAACACCTTCCGCGTTCGCAACCAGGCGGGCGGCGTTTTCGCCGACGCATCGTCGGAAGACTCGCTCAACTACGGATCGGACGACGACGACAACTGAGCCGCGCCGCGTGTCCAAACTTTCCAAATACAGGCTGCTGCTTATCTTGGCAGCAGCCGTTTTGTTTCTCGACCAGGCCACCAAGCTTTGGGTCGTGAGCCTCCTCCCGGAAGGCTCTTTCTTCGAGCCCAACCGCATCGAGGTCATCAGCGGATTCTTCCATATCGTGCACGTCACGAATACCGGAGCCGCCTGGTCCATGTTTTCCGGATACACATGGCCGCTCACAGCCGTCGGATTCGTCGTGCTCGGCTTCCTCTTCTTCTTCCGCAAGGCTCTCGAGCTCGACAAACCGAAAATCCAGCTCGGCTACGGCCTCATGATCGGCGGGATTATCGGAAACATGATCGACCGCATCCGTATCCAAAAAGTCATAGACTTCCTGGATTTCCAGTTCGGCGACTACCATTTTCCCAGCTTCAATATCGCCGATTCCGGCATCACCGTCGGCGTCGTCCTGTACATTCTCCTCTCCTTCAGATCCGAAAAAGAGAATACGCAAAAAGCCGAGGCAGCCTCCGACGAGAATTCCCCAAAGAAAATTCCAAGCGACGAACCCCAGGCCGAAGAGGAAAAGCCTCCCTCCGCCTAACGGCCGCTACTCCACGTTAGCGACCTGTTCGCGGATCCGCTCCAGCTCGTTCTTCATTTCAAGCACCAGCCGCGACACCTCGATCGAGCTCGCCTTGCTTCCAGTCGTATTGATTTCCCTCCCGACCTCTTGAAGCAAAAATTCGAGCGGGCGCCCAACCGGCTCCTCCTTCTCGATCAGTTCGGAAAATTGCTCCAAATGGCTGTCGAGCCGCGTGATCTCCTCGGAGATATCGCAGCGATCCGCGAACAACGCGATTTCGCGAAGCACCCGGTCGTCGTTCACGTCGAGCTCCAGACCTCCCTGCTCTAGGCGAGCGAGAAGGTTTTCGCGATACTTGGCGACCATCCCGGGGGCCTGTTCCTTCACGGCTGAAACCAGCGTCGCCAAAGTTTGGCGACGGGCCTCCAAGTCCTGCTTCAAGGCAGCCCCCTCCTTCTCGCGCATCTCGACCAGTTCGCTCAGAGCCGTATCCACCGCTTGGAACAAAAGCTTCTCCGCCGCCTTCTCAGGCAGTCCGGCATCCTCCTTTTCAAGCAAGCGAGACACCTGCACCAGCAGGTCCCCATCCACCTTGAAATCCGCTCCGTGGCGATCCGCAATGGACTTCAGGCGAGCGATGGCTGCGTCGATCTGCTCGTCGCTGGGCAAGCCGCCGCTGGCCGCGCCGTCTTGACGAACGTCGAGCGAAAACTGGAACCGTCCCCGAGCGGCCACTTCGCGCACCCGCTCCTGCACCTTGCGATCGAGCTGCTGCAGCTCCTTCGGCAACGAGCAAACGACCTCGAGATTCTTGCGGTTCACCGAGCTCACGCGCAGCGAAACCACAATTCCATCCTCCGCCACTTCGCAGCGGCCAAATCCAGTCATGCTCTTCATAATGCCAAAAAATTAAAACTACCCCCGCAAGGACCGCCACCGCTAAACTCGGCCCCCTTTCGAAATCCTGCCCACGACCTTCCCGGGCAAGCCGCGCCCTTCGCGCTTTCGACCAATCAAACGTCCGCTCCGAACATCTTGGCGACCTGGTTAACGTCCTTGTCCCCTCGTCCGCTCAAGCTCATGACCAAGATCTGGTCCTTCTCCATCTGCGGAGCGCGCTTCAAGACGTAGGCGAGAGCGTGGCTCGACTCCAAAGCGGGAATGATCCCCTCGGTACGGCTCAAGGTCTTGAACGCCTCCAGTACCTCCTCGTCGGTCGCGTAAGCGTACTCGATCCGGCCCGTGTCGCGATAGTACGCGTGCTCCGGCCCGATCGCCGCATAGTCCAAGCCCGCCGAAATCGAATGCGTCAACTCGATCTGGCCATCCGGGTTCTGCAAAATGTAAGTCTTCGAACCCTGCAGCACGCCCAGGCGCCCGCCCTCGAATCGAGCCGCATGCTCGCCGAGCTTGATGCCATGGCCGCCCGCTTCCACGCCGACCATGCGGATTCCCTCCTCGTCGAGAAAATCGTAGAACAAACCGATCGCGTTGCTGCCGCCACCCACGCAGGCTACCAGCTCGTCAGGCAAACGCCCTTCCTTCTCCAGGATCTCCTTGCGGGTCTCTTCGCCGATCACCTTGTGGAAGTCCCTCACCATCATCGGATACGGATGGGCGCCCAAGGCTGAGCCCAAGATGTAGTGCGTATCGCGAACATTGGTCACCCAGTCGCGCATCGCTTCGTTCACCGCGTCCTTGAGCGTCTTCTGACCGCTCTCCACGCCGCGAACCTCCGCCCCGCAAAGCTCCATGCGGAAGACGTTCAGCTTCTGGCGCTCCATATCGACAGCGCCCATGTAGACCACGCACTCCAAGCCGAAGTGAGCGCAAACCGTTGCCGTCGCCACCCCGTGCTGACCCGCGCCGGTTTCCGCGATCACCCGCTTCTTGCCCATGCGCTTGGCAAGCAAGGCTTGGCCGATCGCGTTGTTGATCTTGTGGGCACCCGTGTGCAGCAAGTCCTCGCGCTTGAGATAGATCTTCGCCCCGCCCAATTCCCGCGTCAGGTTCTCCGCCAGGTAAAGCCCGGTCGGGCGCCCGGCGAACTCCTTCAAGTAGAAAGCAAGCTCCTTCTGGAACTCAGGATCCTTCTTGGCCACCTCGTATTCCTTGGTGAGATCCTCCAGGGCAGTCACCAAAGTCTCCGGCACGTAGCTGCCGCCAAACTGGCCAAAACGCCCTTTCGCATCGGGCAAAGCTGACTTGTCGTTAGAAGTGTTGGGGCTTGCGCTCATAGGTGCATCGAATGAGCAGCCCCTCGTCTAAGCAACCTGAAAAATCGAACGAAATTCCACCCCCGCAGCCCCCTGCCCCAGCCTCCCCAGCGATCCGATTCACCCGGTAAACACGTAGTGAAATCCGCAATACAGAAAAAATTCGTCAATCGCTCGGAATAAAATCCGCAAGGCCCTCCTCTCTTAGTCGGCGCCGGGCAATGAAGCCCTTCTCAAGATCGATCTGAAACAACTCGTCTCAGAATCAACACATGTACTCACAATCAAGCACCCTCACTCGGGCCGCGCTCCGCGGCATCGCTGTCGCCGCCTGCCTCGCCGCAGCCAGCGCCCACGCCGTAAGCCTCAAAATCAAAGTCGAAAACCTAAGCGAAGCGGACGGCCTCTGGTTCACTCCCGTCTTCCTCGGCTTCCACGACGGAGGCTTCGATCTCTTCGACGAAGGCTCGCCCGCCTCTCCCGGACTCGAAGCCCTCGCCGAAGGAGGCGACCCCGGCGGACTCGCCTCGGAAATCGCCCCCTACGGCCATCACGAAGTTCTCTTCGGATCCGACGGTCCTCCAGGCGTGCTTTTCGCACCGGGCTCCATGGCCTACACCCTGCTCGACCTCGCTCCGGGCAGCAGCCTCTACTTCAACTACGCCTCCATGTTCATCCCCTCGAACGACGCCTTTTTCGGCAACGACATCGCCCACATGCTCTTCGACGCCGCCGGAAACTACACCGGCGACTTCTCGGTGGACATCTACGGACGCGACGTCTGGGACGCGGGCACCGAAGCCAACGACACCTTCGGCGCCCCCTTCTCCCTCATCGGAGGCACCAGCACCGACACCTCCCTCAACGTGGAAACCCACGGCGGCCTCGTTAACTTCGAAGGCTCCGAACTACCCGCCGGCCTCGGCACCCTCAATAGCACCTTCGGCAGCGCCACTCCACTCGCCCGCATCTCCGTGCAGCAAGTTCCGGACTCCACCCAATACATCGGCTTCATGGGAGCCCTCGCCGTCATCGGCTTCCGCTACATGAGCAAGAAACGCATGGGCAAAGAAAAAGCCTAACACCCGTTTACAGCTAAAAACTTACCCGAGGCGGCCTCTTCCCAGAGGCCGCCTTTTTCGCGTTTCCGAGAAGCGAATTGCCAGTTCGCCCTTCACTTTTCTCCCTTCTCCCCTCTCTCTTCACTCCCATGGATTCCGTCACCCAAGGCGTACTCGGCACCGTCGCCGCCCTCGCGATCGCAAAACCCGGCCACCTCCGCATCGCCGCCCTCGCAGGCTGCGCCGGCGGAATGCTTGCAGACCTCGACATCCTGATCCGTTCCTCACAAGACCCGCTCCTCAACGTCGAGTACCACCGGCACTTCACCCACTCCCTCGCCTTTATCCCGCTCGGCGGACTGATCACCGCCCTGCTATTCCTACCCTTTTGCCGCAAGTGGATAACGCCCGCTCGCCTCTACCTATATTCAACAAGCGGATACGCCACCGCCGGCCTGCTCGACGCCTGCACCAGCTACGGGACCCAGCTGCTTTGGCCGTTCTCCGACGCCCGAATCTCTTGGAGCATCATCTCGATCGTCGATCCGCTCTTCACCCTGCCCCTCCTCCTACTCGCCCTATTGGCTGTATTCAAAAAACGAACACTCTTCGCCCAAGCAGCCACCGGCTTCGCCATCGCCTACCTTAGCTTTGGCCTCCTGCAAAACCAACGCGCCAGCTCCCTGCAACAAACGCTTATCAGCGAACGCGGACACCACGCCGTTACCCGCCTCACCGTCAAACCCTCCATCGCCAACCTCGTGCTCTGGCGCAGCGTCTACCTCTACCAAGGAAGCTACTACGTGGACGCCGTCCGCGTCGGCTTCTTCACTCCCCGCAAAACCTATCCCGGCGCCCAGCTTCCTGCCTACGACCTCGAAGCCGCCCTGCAGTCGATTCCCGCAGACGATCCCCTCGCCGACGACCTCCGCCGCTTCGACCACTTCTCCGACGGCTACCTCGCCGCTCTCCCCCAAGAACCCGACTTCATCACAGACCTCCGCTACTCGGCCATCCCGAACGCCATCGATCCGCTCTGGGGGCTCAATCTCGCCCAAATAAACGACGCCGGACACGCCGCCTTCGAAACGAGGCGAGCCATCAGCGAATCCGACCGAGAGAACCTGCTGCGAATGCTCAAAGGCGAGTAGCCTCGAAAGAGCCCTCAGCCTTTTAACAAATCCAAGAGCGGCGCCACGCCACCACTTGCGCCCGAACGGTAAAGGAAGACCTCACGCAAGCGGGCTTCCGATCCCTCCAGCGGCACCGCAGCGATCCGTCCCTCCGCCCGACGCAAGGCCGACCGCGGCAGCAAGGCAACGCCACAGCCGGCCACCACCATGCTCAAAATCGCGTCGGAACCATTCGTCTCCAAGCAGGAGTCCACCCGTCCTCCCTCCTTCTCGAACAAGTCGTCCAAGAAATCTCGATACGAAGGAGCCAGCCCCGCCGCCAGCACCACCAGAGTTTCCCCAAGCAGGTCCCGCACCTTGATACGTTTTCGCTCCGCCAAGCGATGCTCGCGCGGCAGACAGGCCAGCACCGGCTCCACCTTCCATTGAAAACTCGACACCCCGTTCGGCAATTCCTTCGGCTTCACTCCCAAAAACGCCCCGTCGAGCTCGCCCGACTCCACCTGCCTCAACAGGTCGGACGGAGCCAAATCGAACAAACTCAACTGCGTATCCGGATGACGACTACGGTATCCCTGGAATACCTCAAGCAACTCCTCGCCCATCAAGGCGCCGACGAACCCGATGCGCAACACCGACTCTTCGCCCGCCGCCGCCCTTCGAGCTCCCTCCACCGCCCGCGCCAAAATCGCCGGCAGCTGATACACTTCCCGCAAAAAAACCTCTCCCGCAACACTGAGCGCTATCCGACGCCCCTGCCTCAAAAAGAGCCTCGTCCCCACCAAGCTCTCCAGCTCCCGCACCGTCCGGCTCAACTGCGGCTGCGCCACCCCCAGACGCTTCGCCGCCTGCGAAAAATGGAAATCGCGACAAACCTCCAAAAACGTCTGCACCTGCTTGTGAGTGGGAATCTCCATATCGTTTTTGTTATCAAAAACATCCAATACTGATATTTTCGTTATTTAAAGAACTTTGCTAAGATGGGGAATGAAAACCCCGTCTCAGTCCACGCCACGCCTTGCCCAGCGCATCCAGAAGCTCACCGGCTCCGTCGCTCGCGACATCCTTTCCCGCACCCAGGACAAGGAGATCATCTCCTTCGCCGGCGGACTGCCCGACGCCTCCCTCTGGCAAAACCTCAAACTGCCGGATGTCCCTCCCGCCGCCTACCAGTACGGCCCCTCCGAAGGCGAGCGATCCCTGCGATCGATCCTCGCCGCCCGCAGCCAATCCCTCGGGCTCGACGCCACCGCGGACTCCACCTTGATCACCTCCGGCTCCCAGCAAGGCCTCGACCTCGCCGCCAAGCTCATTCTGGAGCCGGGCACGCCCATCATCCTGGAAGCCCCCTCCTACCTCGCAGCCATCCAAGTCTTCAAGCTCTTCCAAGCCGAGCTGCACAGCCTCGAGCTCGACAGCGAAGGCATCTGCCCGCAGGCCCTCGACCGCTTGCTCGCAGAGACACAGGCTCCTGTCATCTACCTCAATCCAACCTTCCAAAACCCGTCCGGCGCCTGCTACAGCCTCGAGCGTCGCAAGCAAATCGCAGCCGTGCTCGACCAGCACGACACCATTCTCCTCGAAGACGACCCGTATCGAGATATCGCCTACGACACTCCACCCGCGCCCCCCATCGCCAGCTTCCTCAAGCGCTGCCCTTGGATCTACCTCGCCAGCGTTTCCAAAACCCTTATCCCCGGGCTTCGACTCGGCAGCCTCACCTGCTCGCCCGAGCTCTTCCCGCACCTGCTCAAGCTCAAGCAGGCCGCCGACCTGCACAGCAATCGCCCGGCCCAGTTCGTCGCCGCCCAAATGCTTCAGGATCCGCAAGCCAACGCCGAGCGCCTGGCCGGACTCTGCCAGCACTACCGCGAAAAGCGCGACCTCATGCAGCGTTACCTCAGCCAGCACTTCTCCGACCTCGCCACCTGGGAGATCCCCTCCGGAGGCATGTTCTTCTGGCTCACCTTCAAGCTCTCCATCGACCTCTCCGCCGCCCTCGCCCAAACCCTCGAACGCGGCGTCGCCTTCATGCCCGGCACCCCCTTCTTCTCCGAAGCCGAGCAAGCAGGTTGCAGCATGCGGGTCAACTTCTCCCTCGTTTCGCCCGAGCGCATGGAAGCCGGCATCCGAATCCTCGCCGAGGTCGTCCGCGACTTGCATCAGCCTGCCGCCTGCGCAAAGTCGAGCGCATGAAGCCAGCCAAGCCGCAAAACCCCGTCGACCTCTACTTCATGGACGCCCGATCCAAGCTGATCGACATCGCCGCTTTCATGGACCGCGTCGAACGCGAAGGAGCCACCGACGACTTCCGCTACCAAGCCTTCCTCGAAGCCCTCAAAGAGCTCGGCCAAGCCGACCGGGCCCGTTCCGTCCTGCTCTCCCTCTCCGACCCTACCAAAGAACTCATCCCAGCCGCCACCACCAAGGCCGCCTGCGGAGCATGGCCCGGTAAAGGCTAGGGCGACCTCCACATCCCTTCGCTTTCCGGTTTGCCAAGACCAGCGAGTCGCGCAGCAATCGACAACATGCGCTACATCGAACCCCATGCACACATGGTAAGCCGCACCACGGACGACTACGTCGCCATGGTCACCGCAGGCTGCAAGGCCGTTTGCGAGCCCGCCTTCTGGGCCGGCTTCGACCGCAGCTCCTCCAAAGGGTTCTACGACTACTTCCGCCAGCTCACCGAGTACGAGCCGGCCCGGGCCGCCAAGTTCCACCTTCCCCACTTCTCCTGGCTTTGCATCAACCCCAAGGAATCCGAAGACCTCGTCCTCGCCAACGAAGTCATCGACCTCATCCCCGAATTCCTAGACAAGCCCAACGTGCTCGGCATCGGCGAAATCGGCCTCAACAAGAACAGCCGCAACGAGATGACCATCCTCGAGCGACACGTCGACCTCGCCGCCCAACACCAGCAGCTCATCCTCGTCCACACCCCCCACCTCGAAGATAAGCTCAAAGGCACCCAGCTCATCGTCGACCTCATCAAGTCCGACTCCCGCATCGACCCCAGCCGCGTACTCATCGACCACGTCGAAGAGCACACCGTCAAGTACGTCATGGACGCCGGCATGTGGGGCGGCATCACCCTCTACCCCGAGTCCAAAGCCACCTCCCCCCGAGCCATCGACATGATCGAGGCCTACGGCGCCGACCGACTCTGGATGAACTCCGCTTGCGACTGGGGAGTTTCCGTACCCCTCGCCGTCCCCTACGCCGCCATGGAAATGCGCCGCCGCGGCTACGACGACGAAACCATCGACCAAGTCTTCTACAAGACCCCCCTCGCTTTCCTCAGCCAGTCCCAGAACTTTAAGCTCAACTAAAAGAGCAGGCCATTTGCCTTTCTCGCCGACTTCCCCGAGTGTACGTGGAAGTACGCGACACTCAAATGGCTTTACCTCCTCTTCCTCCAGGAAAGCATCCCCGCTCGCCCGCCTTTCTCAAAGACGCCCCCATCCAAAGCCCCCTTTTGGACTCCCTCTGGCTGCACGCGCCGCTGGGCATCCTCGTCATCGTACCCGGCTCCGACGACAAGCACCCCATCCTCATCGGCGACTGCAATCCGAAGGCATGCCAGATCCACGGCTACGCCCGCGACGAACTGGTCGGCCAATCCCTAGACATCCTTCACGCCGTTCCTTGGACCTCCACCGTCGGCCTCCAATGGTTCGTTCCCCCCAAGAACACGGAAGCCATCCACGGAATGTCCCTCCACCGCCGCAAGGACCAGAGCACCGTCATGATCGAATACACCCTCGTATTCGCCGAAATCAACGGAGTCGCCTGCGCCATCGGCTTCGATCGGATCGCCGACAAGCTCAGCGAGGACCAAAGCACCTTGCACCGCATCGCCAACCGCTGGGTGCACGCCATGGAATCCAGCGAGGAAGGCGTCTGGGAAATCGAAATCGCAAGGAAGCGAATCTGGACCTCCCCCCATTGGCAAAGCCTCCTCGGACTCCCCCCTCACGAGGAAACCCGAAGCCTCGCCAGCCTCTACCGAGACCTCCACCCCCACGACTTACCGCGCCTGGAAGAAGCCCTTCGAAACGTCACCGAAGACCTCTCCCGCTCCTTCCATACGGAAATTCGCATCCGCCACGCCGAAGGCAATTGGCTCTGGGTTTCCCTCCGGGGAAAGGTCGCCTACGCCGCCGACCGGAGGCCCCAAAGGATACTCGGCAGCATGACCGACATCACCGAACGGAAACGCTCCGAAGCGGAGCTGGAACGAGCCCGCCAAAAAGCGGAGGACGCCAACAAAGCCAAAAGCCAGTTCCTCGCCGCCATGAGCCACGAGATCCGCACCCCAATGAACGGCGTGCTCGGGATGGCCTCCCTCCTCGACGATACCAAGCTGGACCCCGACCAAAAAAGCTACCTCAAGACCATAATCGACAGCGGCGACTCCCTCCTCGCCATCATCGACGAAATCCTCAGCTACTCCAAGCTGGAGGCAGGCGGCATCGAACTGGAAGCCCATCCCTTCGACATCGAACGCTGCCTCTACCAAGCCCTCGAAGTCGTTCGCCCCCTCGCCGCCAGCAAAAACCTCGAGCTCCACTTTTCCGTGGCTCCGGAAGTCCCCCGCCAAGTACTGGGGGACAAGACCCGACTTCGCCAAATCGCCGTCAACATCCTCGGCAACGCCGTCAAGTTCACCGCCGCCGGCCAAATCGAGCTGCACCTCGCCGCCCAGCCCGAGTCCCCCGGCGAGACCGACGGACCCCGCTACCGCTTCAGCTTCTCCGTCAAAGACACCGGCATCGGCATCAAGCCAGAGACTATCGACAAGCTCTTCCGCCCCTTCTCCCAAGCGGACGCATCCACCACCCGCCAGTTCGGAGGAACCGGACTCGGGCTCGCCATCTGCCAACGCCTCGCCAAGCTCATGGACGGAGAAATCCGGGTCGAAAGCGACTTCGGCAGCGGCAGCACCTTCACCTGCGTCGCCTCCCTGCCCGCCCTTAGCCCCCCTACCCAAACGAACTTCCCGGAATTCGCCGCCCGCGAAGCGCTCGTCATCGGCGCCCCCAGTCGCAGCAAGGAAATCCTCAACCAAGCCCTCGCTTCCCTAGGACTGCGCGTCACCGCCGTCGCCACCCCCGAACGCGCCCTCAAGTCATTGCAAGGCGACACCCGCTTCGACTGCGCCTTCGTCGACCTCGACGCCGACTGGCAACGCGCCAACTCCTTCGCCCGCCAGATCAAACGAGTCCGGCTCCCCTACCCGCTCCCCTTATTCCGAATCGACACCCTCGAAAACCAGCTCGACAAAGCAGCCCCCAGCGAATTCCAAATCCGCATCCTCAAGCCGATCGCGCCCTTCCAGCTAGCCGAGGCGCTCGCCAAAATCCTTACCGATCCCAGCGAACGAGCCCAGACCGAAAGCCAGCCTCGCGGCAAAACCGCCAGCGCCGTCTACGCGGAACGGGTCCTCATCGTCGAAGACAACCCCGTCAACCAAACCGTCGCCGCAAACCTGCTCAAGAAATGCGGCTACCAAACGGACCTCGCCGAAAACGGATACACCGCCCTCGACCTCTGCCAGCAGACCCCCTACGACATCGTTTTCATGGACATCCAGATGCCCGGCCTCAACGGCATCGAAACCTTCGCCAAGCTGCAAAGCCTCCTTCCCCCGGAGTTCCCGCGACCCTGGGTCATCGCCCTCACCGCCGGGGCCATGGAAGGCGACAAGGAAAACTGCCTCGAAGCCGGGATGGACGACTACCTCTCCAAACCCATTCGCCCGGAACAGCTCACCTTCGCCCTCCAAAAGGCCCGCGAGTACCTGAGCAAGCGAGACTAGATCTCCGGCGCCTCCCGCCCCGAGCCAAACAAGGCCCCACACTCCGCGCCGCCTCGGCCCGCATATCCTTGCCTCCGGCCTTCCGTCCCCTACACCTTCGGTAAACACAAGCCGAACAGGATCCTCCATGCGCCTCAAACACCACGCACACCTCGCCTACTGCACCAACGTCCACCCTGGCAAAGACTGGGAGCAAACCTTCCGCTCCCTCCAAGAGGACGTGCTCTCCGTACGCCGAAACCTGTGCCCAAACGACGAATACGCCATCGGACTCCGCCTCTCCGCCTCCGCAGCCCAGGAGCTCTCACGCCCCGCCACCCTAGCCAACTTCAAAGGGTGGCTCGAAAAGGAAAATTGCTACGTCTTCACCATCAACGGCTTCCCATACGGCGACTTTCATGGCCAACCCGTCAAGGAACGCGCCTACTCTCCCGATTGGACCACCCCGGAGCGCCTAGCCTATACCCAGCAGCTCTTCGACATCCTCGTCCAGCTCGTCCCCCAAGGCGTTGCCGGCTCCGTCTCCACCGTCCCCGGCTCCTTCAAACCCTTCATCCAATCCGACGAGCAGATCCAGGCCATCAACCAAAACCTGTATCGACTTTTTGAACACATCGAGAAACTCTCGGAAAAGAACGACGTCGACCTCCACCTCGGCCTGGAGCCCGAACCACTCTGCCTCTTCGAAACCACCCCCGAAACCCTCCGCTTCTTCGACCGACTCCTCGACGGCCAAGCCCAGGCCGACCGTATCCGCCAACGCATCGGCGTCAACTACGACACCTGCCACCTCGCTCTCCAATACGAAAGCGCCCCCGAATCCCTCGCATGCTACCAAGCCAACGGCATCCGACTTTCCAAGATCCACCTCTCCTCCGCCCTTAAGGTCCGCGACTTCTCCCCCGCCACCCTCGACCAACTGCAGACCTACTGCGAACCCACCTACCTCCACCAAGTCATTGCCGCCCCCCGTCCCCAAAAAACAGCCCCCCAAACCCAACGAAAATACCTCGATCTCCCCGAGGCCCTCGCCGCCCGACGAAACGGCCAGGACACCGCCGACGAATGGCGTATCCACTTCCACATTCCTCTGCACGCCCAACCGGCCTCTCCCTTGCTCTCCACCGCCGACCACCTTCTCGACACTCTCGACTACGTCGCAGCCAATCCCGCTCTCTGCCAGCACTTCGAGATGGAAACCTACACCTGGGCCGTCATGCCCCAGCAACTACACACGCCCACCGTCGTCGAGCAAATCACCGCCGAATACCGCTGGCTTCTCCCCCAACTAGAAACCCGTTCCCTCCTCCCTTCTTCCTAACCACGATCCTAAAGCAAGACCCACCCAGGACTCGCCACTTCCCTATGCGCACTCACCTCACCCTCGCCCGAGCCTCCAACCTGCCCACCGTCTGGTCCAATATCCTCTGCGCCTGGATCATCGTCGGCGGCTACAACAACCTCCAGCTCGCCAGCTACCTCCTCGGAGCCAGCCTCCTCTACATCGGCGGCATGTACCTCAACGACTACTGCGACCGCGAGATCGACGCCCAACAACGCCCCGAGCGCCCCATCCCCTCCGGCCAAATTTCCGCCCCCGCCGTGCGAAACATCGCCGCCGCCCTGCTTGCCCTCGGCTTCGCCGCCATCGCCTGGACCGGCCTGCTCAACGACCCCGGCCTCACTCGCTGGCTCCCCGCCGCCTTCGCCGCCGGCGTCGTCGCCAGCGTCGTCCTCTACGACAGCAACCACAAAGGCAATCCCATCGCCCCCATCTTCATGGCCGCATGCCGGGCCCTGCTCTACCTCGCCGTCGCCTCCGCCTTCGCCAACGGCATCGATACCAACAACCTCATCGCCACCGGCACCATCTTCGTCTTCGTCCTCGGCATCACCTTCCTCGCCCGTACCGAAGCCACCACCAACGAGATCGACTACCCCGCCCTCGCCATGATCGCCGCCCCCGTACTCGGAGCCTTCTACTACAGCCGACACGGATTCACCGCCGAACAGACAGCCGCCCTCGCCCTTTTCCTGGTCTGGATCGCCCGCTCCTTCCTGCGAGCCCGCGTCGGGGGAAAGCTCATCATCGGCAAAACCATCGGCCCCCTCCTCGCCTCCATCCCCCTGCTCGACCTCCTCATCCTTGCCACCCTCGGCCTCGCCACCCAACCCCACCTCGTCCTCTTCGCCGTCCTCTTCGCCCTCACCACCGCCGCCCAACGCTTCATCCCCGCCAGCTGACAAGTATTCGAAATCTAATGCCGCGCTCGTTCGTGCCCACTCCTGTCCCTCGTGGGCAAAATCAAAAGATGAACCTTCCAAACATCGAACACTCCATCGCCATCCCCTACCAACTGCGCGTCCTCTTCACCGAGAACGCCTTCGCCACCGAAAATCCCCTCCTGCTCAATCTGCTCTGCTCCAAGGAATCCGGGTCCCGCCGCAAAGCCATCCTCTACCTCGACGAAGGCGTAGCCGCCGCCAACCCCCAACTCGTTCCCCAAATCGAGGCCTACTTCCAGCACCACCGCGAAGAGCTCAACCTGCGCGGCATCCACCTCCTCCCCGCCGGCGAACCCATCAAGAACAACACCGACTACCTCAAGGAAATCTACGCCCAGATCGAAGACCAAAAGATCTGCCGCCACTCCTACCTCATCGCCATCGGCGGAGGCGCCCTGCTCGACACCGTCGGCTTCGCCGCCGCCACCGCCCACCGCGGCATTCGCCATATCCGCTTTCCCACTACCACCCTCGGCCAAGGCGACGCCGGAGTCGGCGTCAAAAACGGCTTCAACTTCCGCGGCAAGAAAAACTTCGTCGGCACCTTCGCGCCCCCCTTCGCCGTCGTAAACGACTTCGCATTCCTCGACACCCTGCCCGAAAAGCACCTGCGCAACGGCTACATCGAAGCCATCAAAGTCGCCCTCATCCGAGACGCCACCTTCTTCGACTGGATCGAGTCCCACGCTGACGCCCTCAACGCCTTCCAGCCCGACGCCGTGCGCCAGCTCGTGCACCGCTCCGCCAAGCACCACGTCACCCACATCGCCACCTCCGGCGACCCCTTCGAGATGGGCTCCGTGCGACCCCTCGACTTCGGACACTGGGCCGCCCACAAGCTCGAGCAACTCTCCGACTTCCGCATCTCCCACGGAGAAGCCGTCGCCATCGGCATCGCCATCGACACTCTCTACTCGCAAAAGATGGGCTACCTCGACCAAACGTCCGTCAACCGTATCCTAAACCTCATTACAAAGCTCCAACTCCCCACCTACGCCCCCGAACTCGAGCAAAAGACCGCGGACGGCAAAAACGCCACGCTCGCCGGCCTCGAAGAATTCCGCGAACACCTCGGCGGCCTGCTCACCATCACCCTGCTCAAAGAAATCGGCCAACGCTTCGAAGTCCACGAAATGGATACCGAAAAGATCCTCCAATCCATCCAAAGCCTCCCACGATAGCCCCCGTAGGGCACGGGCTTTACGCCCGTCCCGCAGAGTCAACCACCCACCTCCCCGCACCCCCAAAGCAAGCCGCTATCAAATCTAAAACGATCCGTTTTCATACCCGTCCATCCGTGGTTTAAAAATAAATGCAACGTCTCGCAGTCATCAACGTCGTCGGCCTCACCCAAGGCCTCATCGGTCCCCACACACCCCGTATCCAAAAGTACGCGACCACCCACAACTCCGCCTGCGTCAAACCCGCCTTCCCGGCCGTCACCTGCACCGCCCAGTCCGACTACCTCACCGGAGCGACGGCCTCCGAGCACGGCATCGTCGCCAACGGCTGGTACAACCGCGACTACTCCGAGATCCATTTCTGGAAACAATCCAACCACCTCGTAAAGAGCCCTAAGCTCTGGGAAAAGCTCCGCGACGCCAACCCCGACTTCACCACCGCCAAACTCTTCTGGTGGTACAACATGTATTCGTCGGCCGACTACACGATCACCCCGCGCCCCATGTACCCCGCCGACGGACGCAAAGTCTTCGACGTCTACACCCAACCCATGGGCATGCGCGAAGAAATCAAGGCCGACCTCGGCGAATTCCCCTTCTTCACCTTCTGGGGCCCAAAAGCCAGCATTCCCTCCTCCCAGTGGATCGCCAAGTCCGCCATTTGGACTGAAGAAAAACACAGCCCCAACCTCAGCCTCGTCTACCTCCCCCACCTAGACTACAACCTTCAGCGCCTAGGCCCCCAGCACCCCCACATCGCCCGCGACCTGCAAGAAATCGACACCGTAGTCGGCGAGCTCCTCGACTTCTACGAAAGCCGACAAGTCCAGGTCGTATTGCTTTCCGAATACGGCATCACTCAAGTCGACACCCCCATCCACATCAACCGCGCCCTGCGCGAAAAAGGTTGGATCACCATCAAAGACGAGCTCGGCCTCGAGCAGCTCGACTGCGGCGCCAGCAAAGCCTTCGCCGTCGCCGACCACCAAGTCGCTCACGTCTACCTCAACGACCCTTCCCTCGAAACCCAGGTCCGCGAGACCATCGCAGCCCTCCCCGGCGTCGACCAAGTTCTCGACCGTGCCGCCCAACAAGCAGCCGGCATCGCCCATCCCCGCAGCGGCGACCTCGTAGCCGTCTCGCGCGAAGACGCCTGGTTCACCTACTACTACTGGCTCGACGACTCCCTCGCGCCCGACTTCGCCCGCTGCGTCGACATCCACCGCAAAGCTGGCTACGACCCCGTGGAACTCTTCATCGACCCCCAGATCAAATTTCCACCGGCCAAAATCGCCAAATTCCTCCTCAAGAAAAAGCTCGGCTTCCGGGCCCTGCTCGACGTCATCCCCCTCGACGCCACCCTCGTCAAAGGCTCCCACGGAGCCTGCCCCAAAAACAAATCCGACTGGCCCGTATTCATAACCCCACGACAAACGCCACCCGAACTCACCTCCACCGCAGTCCACCACCAACTGCTCGCCCATTTCTAAAGCGGAAAGCGCCCTCGGTTGAAGCCGCGAAGTCGTTCGCTAAAGAGCGGGAGCCAGCGCCACCCGCAGGCCAAGGGAGTGGAACCGGTCGTCAGGGCGGGCGCTATTGCGCTTGGCCGACCGACAAAAGTCCGCCCCTGCCCCCCAGCTGCCGCCGCGAAACACTCGAGTAGTGCCCGAAGCGGGACCTGACGGATTCTCCTCCGCTCCCGGCGGATAGTTGCCATACCAGTCATGGCACCATTCGCTGAGGTTGCCGTGCATATCAAACAGCCCCCAGGCATTGGCTTTCCGAACGCCTACCTCTCGGGATCTGTGCCCGCTGTTCTCGACGTACCAGGCCATCGCCTCCAGTTCGTCGCCGCCAAAGGGACCTTCCGATCCCGCGCGAGAGGCGTACTCCCATTCCGCCTCCGTCGGCAGCCGGTATTCGTAGCCCTCCACTTGACGGCCTTCTCGCCGGGCCTGCTCGTTCAGCCGACGGCAAAACTCCTGAGCCTCGCTCCAGCTTACCGTATCGACCGGAAGTCGGCCTCCCCCGGACCTAAAGAGCGAAGGATTGCCTCCCATCACTGCCTGCCACTCGTCTTGCGTCACTTCATGCAGGCCGATCCAAAAGCCCTTCTCCAACGTCACGCGGCGCGAGGACTCATCGTCGCGGCGGCCTTTTTCGTCAGGCGGACTTCCCATCATGAAGGAACCAGGCTGTATCCAAACTTGCGGGATTCCAACGCCAGGCACTTGGCGCTCCCAAACGCGACCGGGAGGGCCCTCCATGCCAACGAGCTGCGCCGAAAGGTCCGCCTTTTTCCCAGCCACGGCCACGCCCGAAACGGTGACGCTCTGGTTAAAACGCCGTCGCAACTCGAACTGGACAGGGCCAGGCGCCAAGCCCTCTAGCAAAAGCGGAGTCTCGCCCAGCTTCCGGCTGCCCTCCCAAACCTCGGCTCCCTCAGGATTGCTGGTTAGGTAAACGGAGGCTTCGCTCAGATCGAAAGTCCGCTCCACTGTGCCATTCGCCCGCAGCTCGAAATCCCAAGTCTGCGTGGGCCACCCTTCCCGGCTCACCGTCGCTCGGTAGCGCCCTGCCGGCAAACCGTCGGCTTCCAAGACGTTCTCGGCATCCAACTCGACTGGAGGAGCTTCCGCTTCGAGCTCAAGGCTTCGCAAAGATATCTTCGCCACAGCTGGGTTTTGGCCAGAGCCCGTTTCAGCCACCAACCGAGCCGTTCCCTGCGGCGTCTCCACTGTCACCGGCTCAGGCGCGACCGCTCGACTTCGATCGGTCTCTTCCCCGACGGCGGCCAGCGATTCGCGCTCAGGGAGCTGTTGCAGCTGTTCCAAACGCTCCGCCTCAAGCCGTTCCGCCTCCCGACTTTCCGCTGCGAGCCTCTCGGCCGCCAGCCGTTCGGCTTCGATACGCTCGGCTTCCAATCGCTCCGCCTCCCATCTCGCTGCTTCCCGCCGTTGCTCCGCCAAGCGTTCGGCTTCCCTTCGCTCGAGCGCTTCCTGCTCGATGCGGAGCATCTGCGCCGCGGCCGCTTCCTGGGCGAGCCGCTCTTGCTCCGCCTGTTCCTGAACCTCCGCTGCCGCGGCCGCAGCCAGGGCTTGGCGGTGGTCCCGCACCGGCAACCATGCAAAGAAGTAATAGACCACGCCGAAGACGACGAACAGCAAAACGAACGCCAGTCGCAGCAGCATGCGCGAGGTGGGTGGCCCGCCATCTTCGGCGTCTTCGAAAGATAGCCTCCGAGCTCCATCCGCGAGGCCCTCGGACTCTCGATCCGTATCCGCGTCGGCGTCTCCCCGCCGAGACGCCGATTCCTCGTCCTCAACAGCGGCCGTCTCTTGGCGAAAGCCTGCGCTTTCCCGCTCCGGCGGCTCAGGAACCGGTACCTGAGCCGCTGGGACCAAGCATGGATGGCTACCATCCAAATAGGCTAGGAATTCCTCGCCGCCACTCGGGCGGTCGTCCGCATCCTTAGCCAAGCAGGCCGCCACCGCCGCTTCCCAGCCCGATGGAATCGAGTCGCCCGCTTGACCCACCTGCAGGCGACGCTCCTTCATCGTAGGCGGAACCTCGCTTCGAATTTGCTCCTCAAGATCGCCCTCGTGGAAGGGCGGGAGACCGGTGATCAGCTCGTACAGCGTGGCGCCGAGGGCGTAAAAGTCGTCCGAGAAGCGAGCCGGCTCTCCTGCCAAGAGCTGTGGGCTGGAATAGGCAAGCGAGCCTGCCAAGCTTGCTTGCACCGCCTCCGGGCCGCTCCTCTGCGATAGCTCTGCGGCCAAGCCCCAACGCGTTATGACGCGGTCCCCTTTCTTGCCCTGCAGGAGAGCTCCCGGTTTCAGGTCGCCGTGGGGCGGCCCGCCTTGGGCTCGAGCATAGTCCAAGGCCGAGCAAACCTCCTTGACCCACCCCTCCAGATCCGCGGTCTCAAGGACGCGCAGGGGTCGGGTCATGCGTTCTCTCCCTAAGGTGAAGCCTTCGCGGTACTCGGAGATCAAGGCGTAGAGGCAGCCCTCCCAGCGAAAATCGAGATCGCGGTTGATGCTGCTATGGTCCAGGCCCCAATTGACGCGAGCCTGTCGCGTTAGCTCGCTCACTGCGTCCTCGTCCAAGCCCAGCGACGTCGGAAGGAACCGGAGCGTGACCCAACTTCGCGATTCCTTGTCCTTGGCGAGCCACTCCGCATCGCCTTCGCCGCGGGAGAGCAGTCGCTCCAGCCGATAGCGTCCGCCGAAAACGGTCCGCCCCGGACTGGCGCTGTGGTAGGTAGAATCAGGAGCTAGCGGGAGGCTTTGCATAATGGGTTATCCAAGAGAGTCCCCGATTTCGCAGAATCCATGCCGGATCGACTACAAACTGAGATCGACGTAGATCCTCCAAATCGCCCAGCGATGTCCGCGATTAGACAGAAAATAGATCCCTTTCTGGTCCGGAGCAAAGAGGGCGTGGGTGTCAACGGAGCCGTTGGTAGTCAGCTGCCGCTTGGAGCCTGCGTCGAAATTCATGATCCAAATGTCCTCGTTGGGGCGTCCAGTGGAGTCGAGCCCCTCCCAGGAGCTGTAGGCGATGTATTGGCCGTCCGGCGACCAGGTTGGAAGCGAGTACGGCTGGATCGGCTTGAACCCGGAGGCCTTGAGCTCGTCAAAAGCAACCCGCTCCTGCTCGTTCAGCGAAGCGTAGTACTGGGTTTCGATTTCCCGCGCGTTGAGGGTAAGCTGGGTGGAGCTGCTGCCATCCGCGGCCGTTACCCAAAGGTTTCCGTCGGTGCCGATAAACGCGATGTTCTCACCATCCGGCGAAATGGAAGGCTGCGACCCCCGAATCACCTGCGTCGGGTAGCCGTCCTCTCCCCCCACCGTCCAGACATAGGGTTCGCGCAGCCGCGGCTCTCCCTCAACCCTGTCCAGTCGGCGCACCTCCATGGCGATCACGCCGTTATTTGCCACCGTCGGTCGCATGACGAGCGATTCACGATTGCTGACGAATATGTCCGTAAATCCGCTACGCCCAGTGGAACGGATTCTCAATATATCGGAGAGCCCCGTCTGGCGTCTGTTGGAACTGAAAACCAGGTGCTGGCCATCGGCGGTGTAGGCGGGAAACTTGTCGAGAAACGAATCCGAAGTTAAGTGCTGCAGCCCGCGGGAACCGATTCGCAGGCTCATCAAATTGGACCCGACCAGCTCCGAAACCTCGCGCAGCTCCGACTTGCGGCGGGAGACGGGCACTTCAACCGACCGTGTCTCGTAGACGCTTTGCGAAAAAACCATGCGCTCGCCGTCTGGAGCAATGTCGATCCCCGACACCCCGAGCTCCGAGCCGAAATCGTAAATGAGGGCGGGGGCCGACCCGCCCACTTCCTCGATGTCGTTGAAAGACCGGCGCGCAACTGGAGCCGTCGCCCAACGCCCTTGCGGATCGAGCTGCTCCAGCAGGTCCTCGAGCAGCACATAGGCCTTCCGGTCCAGTTCGATGACGAATTCGCGCTCGCCCGAGGGCGCCGGCGCCCCCTCGTACACGCTGGGGTCGATGCGGGCGACGGTGGGCAGATGGGTTTCCGCCGCTTCGCCGATCGGAGTGGCCTTAACCTCGTAAAAACGGTCACTTTCGAAGTCGATAGGCAGTTTGACGCCTGTAGAGCGCGGCTTGCCCAACCGGACGGAGTCGCCCGAGGCATTGGTGGCCGTAAGCTCCGCCTCCTCCGGCGCAGTCCTAAGGTTCAAACTCGATCGGGTGCCGCACGCCGTCAAGGCGAGCAGCAGTAGCGACGCCGTGCACTGCCTAGCTTTCGGAATGTAACGTTTCATAAGTTGGCCCAAGTTCGGTTAGATTCTCGTTGTAGGTAAGCCATGCCCGAAAAAAGATCCCTCGAATTGATTCACCCCCGAGGGGACGATCTCGCTACTTTTAATTTCCGCAGAGAATGAAGAAGCCGCTCCCTTCCTAAATTCCGACGCCCACCCCACCGCCCCAACTCGTAACAAACAATATCCTCGCCCTCCTTGGCGAAGCCTCCTGTCCTTCGGGGGCAACATGAACACACACCGCAGCACTTCGCCTTTTCACCCGATCCGTGCCGTCGCCATCGACCTCGACGGTACCTTGCTGGCTCCCGACCACTCCATCAGCATGGAAAACCGGGCCGCTATCGCTGCCATGCACGAAGCAGGCGTGGAGATCATCCTCGCCTCCGGACGCCACTACCAAAGCATGTTGCCCTTCGCTCGCAGCCTTCCCCAAGTCCGCTACATGGTCTCCGCCCAGGGCGCCTACGCCTCCGACGTGGACAACACCCAGACCTTCTTCGAATCGCACATGCCCACCGACGCGGCCGAAGCCACCATCGCATTCGGACTGGAAAACAAACTCTCCATCGTCGCCTACGCCGCCACCGGACTCTACTCCCTCACCCCGCCCTCCCCTTGGCTCGACTACTACACCAAGCTGGCAGGCATCACCCCCACCCCGACCACTCCGGAAGCCATCTTGAAGGAATCGATCTTCAAGATCGTCTACTTCGAAGCCAGCGAGCGACTCGACGCGGTCCAGCAACTCCCCTTCCTGCGAGACAGCCAGCTCTACACCGTGCGCTCCATGGAAAACATCTTCGAGCAAGCCGACCCCAAGACCTCAAAAGCGTCCGCTCTCAAGCCCCTCATCGCCCACCTCGGCATCGCCCCTTCCGAACTCGCGACCTTCGGCGACGGGAACAACGACATCCCAATGTTCGAGTTCTCCGGCTTCTCCGCCGCCATGGACCGAGCCTGGATCTCACCCAAGGAAGCCGCGACCCTCGTCACCCCCGACGGCCCTCCCGAAACTTCCTTCGCCCGCGCCGTGCAAGCCATGCAGGACTACTACAAGCAATAGCAGGGCCTGCTGCCCATTCCGGCGGCGAAACCGAACGCCAACCACGGCGCGGCCACTTCTCTCCGCGCAAGATTTCTCAAGGACCTATTGAAAAGCCGGAGCATATCCGGCAATCATCTGTCGGATCCTCCCACTACGCCCTGTGAATCCCCGTCTTCGCAAACTAAGCCGCATCCTGCTCCGAGCGCTCCTCGTCCTAACGGTCTTGCTGCTGATCGGCGCCGTCGCGCTCTGGGGATTCCGCACCCGGATCGCCACCCACCTCGCCAAGAACTTCCTGCAAGACCAAGGCGTTTCAGATCCCGAGCTCACCATCACCCAACTGCAGCCGGACTCCCTCACGATCGAGTCCCTCAAGCTCGCGTTCCAAGGCCACGAACTCTCCGGCGACCGCATCGAACTTTCCTTCGACCTGCGCGACCTCCTCTCCGAATACCGGATAGACGAAGCCATCCTGAGCGGCCTCTCCCTCTCGCTAACACTCCCCGATTCAAGCGAACCTTCTCCTTCTACCAACGCCCCCCTCCCCCCGCTCAGCGAACTCACCCGCCAGCTGGACCTCACCCCTTTCTTTCCCCTTCCCTTCAATCGTATCCAAATTGTCGATTCATCCCTGACGCTCTCCAACCTCCCGGAACCGAGCGCCTTCGCCCTAACCGCGACCGCAACCGCACCGCGCCCCGATGCCCTCCAGCTCGAAGCTCGGCTCGCTCGCCAGAGCGACACCCTCCAGCTCAGCGCCCACCTCTCCAGTCCTCACGACAGCGAGTTCGAAGCAACCCTCCATCTAGAGTATCCCCAATCCTTGCTCGACTCCTACTATCCAGCGTGGAGCCAGTCCCTACCGGAGCTAAACCGTCTCGCCGCCGGCCCCCTAGACCTAACTGCCAAAATCGCGCCGCCGCTCGACAAATCCCCCCGCCTCGAGCTCTCCCTCGAAATCCACGACCTAGATATTGGATACGAAGAAGTCTCCGCCCAGCTCCATCAGCTCAGCGCGAAAACAACGCTCACCGACTTCGCCAAAATCCCCCTTCAACTCACCCTAAGCCCGGCTGCCATTACCCGCGAAACGCTTTCGCTCGACTCCCGCGACCCGATCCAACTCGTCGCCACCATCACCGACTTCAGCGTATTGGATATTCAAACACAGAAGCCCATCTCGTGGAACTACGACTCCGACTACATCCAAGCCGCCAGCTCCCTGCAACTACGCTACGAACTCGAAAATCCAGCCACCCCCCTGAACGCCAAAGCCGACCAACATCGTTTCACCGCCAACGCATTCGACCTCGCGCCCTTCACCCTCACCCTTTCGGGCGACACCCAGCAGCTCTCCTTCCAAGCCACCCCCCTAGAGCTCGCAGAAACCAGCCCTGCCACCTTGCGCAACGGAACAGGAACCATCCAGATTTCGGATACGCCCAGCGACCCGATCCGCATCCACCTCACCGGCGAGCTCCACCCTGCCTCCCTTTCCCTCGCCGGAACCGAAGCCAGCCTCCCCACCTCAAGCCTCACCCTCGACACCCAAGTCTACGACACCCGTAGCGAAATCCAGCTCAACCTCTCCGCGTCTCCGGAGGGCCCTCTCGCCAGCTTTCCTCCAATCGCCACCTTGCAAGGCAGCTACCAACTTATCCTGTCTCTGACCCAACCCGACGACTCCGATACCCTTTCCGGAAACATAAACTTCGACGCATCCAATATCTCGATACAATCCGATTCGCTCAACGGAAATGGCATCGCCATCCAGTCGCAGATCGAATTCCAAGACCTCGACACCGCGCCTCTCGACGCCGACTTCAAACTCGACGAGGCTTCGCTCACTCCCCTTCTCGCCAACACAACCTTCAATCTCGACTGGCAAGCCAACCAACTTGCAACCCCCGAACTCAAAGCTCAATGGAGCGGCGGCAGCGTCTCCCTCAAGCCCCAAGCGAGCGAGTGGCTTCTCTCGTCGGCCTTCGGAGCCGGCATCCTCTCCTACGACAAGCTTCGCATCGAACAACTCTACCTCGAAAACGAGCTCCACGGCCCGTTGGAAAACCTCGAGGGAAGCTCCTCGCTCTCCGCCATGATTGACGGCACCCCCGTCCAAGCCTCCAGCCAACAGACTTTAGAAAACCCTCTTTCCAACCTGTCCTTAAACGGCGAATACAGCCTCTCCCCCCTTAGCTTCCAGCATTCCGACCTGCCCGGACGCCTGGTTCCGGAGCTGTCAGGCATCACCGTATCCGCCGACCTGCAGGCCAAAGGCGCCTTCCACGCCACGGCTGACTCCAGCGACGCAACCCTCTCCCTCACCCTTCGTGACGGATCCCTGGCCTATCCCGCCTCCCAGCTAAATGCTCGCGGCATCGAGCTCGACCTCGAGCTGGCCTCCCTCGCCCAGCTGGACAGCGGCGAGCTCAGCTCCACCCTCCGCATCGCCGATATCGAAGCGGGCGACCTGAAATCCATGCAGGCCCAAAGCCGATTCAAGCTCCAAGCCGGGGAACTGCTCGCCGTCGACTTCGCCACCCTATCGCTCTTCGGTGGACAAGCCCACCTCCGCTCCGCCCAAATCCCCATCGACGGCACCGACTTCCAAAGCGCCCTCGACCTCGACCAGTTCGACCTCGGCCAAATCACCAGCTACATCGACTTCTTCGACGGACGCATGCAAGGCAAGGTGAGTGGACAACTGCCCTTCCGCCTCAAGGACGGCAGCTTCGAACTGCTGCGCGGGGAGCTGCGACTGCCCGACGGCGCTCCCGCCTCCCTCCGCTACAATACTCGCGGCCTGCTCACCCAAGATTCCGCCGACACCCCTACCCAAAAGCCAAGCTTCTCCGATCGCCTCCTCAAGTTCCTCAAGATCGATCCCGAAAAGGCGGCCGAACAAGCCCTCGGAAACATCACCATCACGAAATTCTACGCCGACCTCTTCCCCGAGAACGAACCCGACACCCCTATAAAAATCCAGATCGGCGGCACCGCCCACACCGACCTCGGCGACGTTCCCGTCGTGATCGCCACCGAACTCCACGGATCGCTCACCGAACTCTACAACTTTGTCATCCGCCTCAATTCTCTTTGAATTTTGGAGCGTGCGCCACCGTCTATTCTCCTACAAGCTACCCACCATCCGAAACAAGCCTCCCACGCCGCGGTCCCAAACAACACTTTACCAACCCAATCCAGTCTCGTGAAATCAACCATCGCCCTCACCTCCCTCGCGCTCGTCGCGATCGCCAGTTCCGGCTGCATCAACGTGCGCACCCATAGCAGCTTCGATCCGATCTATATGAACCTCACCATCGACCTCCGCGTTAAGCTCCAGAAGGAACTCGCCGACGTCTTCGGGGATATCGACGCCGCCTCCACCACCGTCAACGAATCTGAATAGCATCACCACCTCACCGTCCAAACGACCATGAAAACACTTTCCATCGCCCGTTTCCTCCCCCTTTTCGCCCTGCTCTTCGCCCTCGTCCCTAGCTTCGCCTCCGCCCAGTCCGCCGACGAGGAAGCCATCAAGCAACGCATCATCGATCGCGTCGCCAGCGTCGACGCCCTCAAGCTCGCCGGCAAAGTCGGCGAAAACAATTCCGGACTGCTCGAGCAACGAGCCATGCTCAAGCCCGACGAGACCAAGCTCATGAATGCGGAAAACGCAGACCGCCGCGCCCTCTACACCCTCGTCGGCCAGCGCCTGGGCCTCACCTCCACCGTAGTCGGCCAAGGCCGCGCCGAAGAGCTCCGCAAGAAGTCCGCTCCCGGCGTTTGGATACAAGCCCCCGACGGAGCCTGGTCGAAAAAAGGATAACAACGCCCAACACGCAGCGCGGAGCTTTCATGTCCGCAATAGCCTTGGCGAAGCAGGAAGCCTGCGACCGCGCTGCAAGATCCCTTGCGGGCTGAAGCGCCCCCGCCCCCAGGCGCATCCCCCTAGGCCTGCCGTCCGTGAGCGCGGCAGACCTCACCCAAAAGCAATTCTTGCTCAGCAAGGTCCGATCGCCTAAACGCTCTCTCTAATGAAGATCGTTATCGTTGGAGCTGGCGAAGTCGGCACCCATTTGAGCGAAACCCTGAGCATCGCCGACCACGACGTCACCGTGATCGAACGCGACGACGCGCTCGCCAATACCCTCTCGGAGACGGTCGACGTGCGCGTCGTCAAAGGAAACGGAGCCTCCGCCGGCACCCTGCTCAAGGCTGGGGCCAACAAGTGCGACTTCTTCCTCGCCATGACGAGCAGCGACGAGACCAACCTCGTCTCCGCCTCCCTCGCCAAGGCCCTCGGCGCCACCAAGACCTTCGCCCGCGCCCACGACGCGACCTACCGCGACAACACCCTCATCAACCACCAGCGCCACTTCGGCATCGACCACCTCGTCAATCCCGAAGCGCTCGCAGCCGTAGAACTCGCCAAACGCATCCGCAACCCCGGACGCGTCGCCGTAGAGGACTTCGGTCGCGGCCAAATCGAGGTCAAGTCCATCGAGATCCAGCCCGGCGCCAAGGTCTGCGGCACGCCGCTCAAGGACATGCGCCTGCCCGGAAATATCCGCATCGGTCTCATCCAACGAGGCGACAGCAACATCGTCGCCAACGCCAACACCACCCTCTCCGTCGGCGACCAAGTCACCGTATTCGGACACCCCGACTCCCTTTTCGAAACCAAAGCCCTCTTCGACCCCTCCTCCAAAGGATCCGCCAAGATCACCGTCACCATCCTTAGCGGCACCGAAATCGCCATCTCGCTGGCGCGGCTCCTCTCCAACCCGCGCTTCAAGATCCGCATCATCGAAAAGGACCTCAAGATCTGCCACACCCTGGCCGAGCGACTCCCCAGCGTCACCATGATCCACGGCGACGGCACCTCCCTGCGCGTGCTCGAGGAGGAAGAAGTCGGCCACTCGGACTTCTTCGTCGCTTGCCGCAAAGACGACGAAGACAACATCATGACCTGCCTCCAAGCCTTCAAACTGGGAGCCAAGCACACCATGCTTGCCATCAACCGGGCCGACTACATCGAGATCCTGGAAAAGCTGAACACCAATCTCGGCGTGGAGCTCGCAGTCTCCCCTCGCGTCGCCGCCACCAACGAAGTCCTCCGCTACATCGGCAAGAAACCCTTCATCGAGCTCGAAGACCAAGTCCGCCAAGAAGTGGACAACAACTTCATCATCGAACTCGATATCGCCGAAAAGTCTGCCGTAGTCGACAAGCGAATACGCGATATCAAGTGGCCTGCCGAATGCGTGATCGTCGGGCACGAGCACAACTACATGCCGAAAACCCCTACCGGCGACGACATCCTGCAAGCCGGCGACTCCATCATCGCCATCATCTGCAAAAGCCGCATCAAGGAGCTCCTCAAGCTCACCAAGTAAGCCCAACCGAGCCAGCTCGCCTCCTCGAACGCATCCCGTTCCACTCTCCACCCTCCACCTTTCGCTCTCCCCTTGAACTTCCCACTCGTATCGAAGCTCCTCGGCGTCGTGATGCTGATCCTGGCAATCGCCTTCATCGTCTGCCTCTGCACCGCCCACTGGCTCGATTCTGCCGCCGAGCTGGAACTCACCCAAAAAGCCTTCATCACCTCGCTGGGCATTTCCGTCTTCGCAGCTGTCCTCTTCTTCTGGGTAGGCCGTAACCACACCAAGAAGTTTTTCCGCAAGGAAGCCCTTTGCACCATCGGCCTCGCCTGGCTACTCGCCAGCCTCATCGGAGCCATCCCCTACGTCATGGTGCTGCCCTACGCCGACATGGCGGACGCCATCTTCGAGAGCAGCTCCGGACTCACCACCACCGGAGCCTCCGTATTCGGCGACCTGGAAAGCTTCCCCCCAAGCCTCATGTTCTGGCGCTGCCTCAGCCAGTGGATCGGCGGCATGGGCGTCGTCGTATTCTTCGTGGCCGTGCTCGGCTTCATCGGAGTCGGAGCCAAAATGCTCTACGCCAACGAAGCCTCGGGCAGCGTCTCCGAATTCGAGGAAAGCCGCATCCAGTCCACCGTGGCCAAGCTCGTCTGGGTCTACCTCGGCCTCTCCACCGCCTGCTACCTCGCCTATTGGGGAGCCGACATGTCTTGGTTCGACGCCGTCTGCCACACCTTCACTACCGTATCCACCGCCGGCTTCAGCACACGTTCCGCCAGCTTCGCCGCCTTCGACAGCCCCACCATCGAGTGGATCTCCATCGTCTTCATGACCTTGGCCGGCCTGAACTTCATCCTCATCCTCCGCCTGTGCATGGGTCGCTTCCGCTTCGTCCTGCGCAATACCGAATTCGCCGCCTACCTTTCCATCCTGGTCATCGCCTGCATCCTCGTCAGCGCCTTCCTGCGCTTCGACGGCACCGGCTGGTCCACCGAGCACGCCATCCGCGCCGGCACCTTCCAAGTAGTCTCCATCATGACCACGACCGGCTTCGCCACCGAAGACTTCACCCAGTGGACCTCCCTCCCGCAGATGATGCTGCTCTTCCTCATGCTGGTGGGCGGCTGTACCGGCTCCACCGCGGGCGGGATCAAGATTTCCCGCCTAGTGATCGCCCTGCGGCAATCCATCGTCGGCGTCGAACGCTCCTTCCGCACCCGCGTGGTCCGCCAAATTCGCGTCAACGGCAATACCCTCAGCCCCCAAGCCGTCAGCGAAGTCAATTCCTACCTCGTTCTCATCGCCAGCGTCATCTGCGGCTCCATCCTCTTGGTCTCGGTCTTCGAAACCTCCCACAAGATCGACACCAACCTCAGCATCGTCTTCGCCTGCCTCTTCAACGTCGGCCCCGGCATCGCGGAAGTCGGCCCCACCGAGAACTTCGGCTTCCTCCACTACCATACCAAGCTCTTCCTCTCCCTGCTCATGATCATGGGACGACTCGAGCTCTACGCCATCCTAGCCCTCTTCGCTCCCCCCCTCTGGAAACGCTTCTCCTAAGCGCTCCGCGGCGTAGTCCCGCGCGCCCCAGAATTTAAGCTTACCGTAAAGCCACGAAAAAACGCGTCCCCTTGCGGGAACGCGTTTGCAAAATTCTTGGCGCTTAGCTCGCGCGACTACTCGTCGCCGTCGTCGCCGATCGCCTCTACCGGGCAACCTTCGAGAGCTTCCATACAGAGGTCGATGCCAGCCTGGTCGGTAGGCTGCGTGTGCACGAACGAGTAGGCTTCGTCGTCGTTGCGAGTGAAGAAGTCTGGTGCGGTTTCACGGCAAAGGTCACAGTCGATGCACTGCTCATCTACGTAAAACTTGCCAGCTGCGTTGTCTGACCACTTATCGGATTTGTCTGCCATATCAGCGTTTAAATCTATAATTCACCGTTCCTGTCAAGATGCGAGCGCTAGCGATCCAGCCAGCTCAGCACTCCCGCAGCCGTGCGGGCGACCGCTCCCCTGCTCCCCGCATGCCAAGCCAATCCCCCCGTGCTCATCTTGGCGCGAGCGTCCGCGTCCTGGCTCAATTCCACGATCGCCTCGATCGCCTCCGCCGCATCCTTCACCTCGCGCGCCGCGCCATGCTGCAAAAGCCCCTCGCGAATGCTGCGGAAATTCGACATGCCGCTGCCGAAGACCATCGGAGCGCCCAGGGCCCCGCACTCTACGGGAGTCTGCCCCTCCGTATGCGGCGGCAGCGACTTCCCCACGAACGCCAAGTCCGACAACTGCGTCAGAGCCCGCAGCTCCCCATGCGTGTCGGCCACCAAAATATCCAGCTCCCCTTCCGGAACGCCGCGGCTCTTGAAGTGAAACCTCAAGTCGCTCGCCCGCTCCCGCAACATCGCCTCGATCTCGTGGCGACGCTCCGCATGCCGCGGCACGATCAGCAAACGGGCCGCCGGCTCTCGCTCCCGGATCGCCCGCAGGGCCTCGACCAGCATCTCCTCCTCCCCCGGCCACGTCGAGGACCCCAGCAAGAGGAACCCCTCGCTCAAGCCCATCTCCGCTCGCATCGACGCCCGCGTCACCGCGTCCAAGATCGGCTCGATCGTCACGTCGACCTTGATGTTTCCCGTCGCGCTCACCCGCTCCGCAGGTGCCCCCAAGGCGATATAGCGTTCCCGGTCCAGATCCGAACAGGCGTAGACCTGCGACGTATTCGAAAGGATAGTACGGAAAAAGCCGCGCAACTTCATGGCCCGCTTGAAGGAGCGGTCCGAAAGGCGACCGTTCACCAGCAGGAACGGAACCCCTCGCTTCGCCGCCTGCCGCGTGTGCTCCGGCCAAAGCTCCGTCTCCGCGCAGATCGCGACATCCGGGTCGATCTTGTCCCAAACCCGAGCGCTGAACGGATAGAAATCGATCGGAAAATAAGAGATCCCCACCGCCAGTTCGCCGTACTTCTCCTGGGCCAACGCATAGCCCGTGCTCGTCGTCACTGTAAGGTAAATCTCGATACGCTCGTCCGCCGCCAGAGCCTTGAGCAGCGGCTCGATCGCCAGCATCTCCCCCAAGCTCACCGCCTGGATCCAAATCCGCTTCGCTCCCGCTCGCTTCGCCGGCACCTCCATCCCGCGGCCGAAACGCGTACCGAAATCCTTCCGGTACCCGCCGCGCTTGCGGATGTGCAGCAAGTAGCCCGGCAAAGTCAGCAGCCAGAGTGGAAGAAAAAGGACTCGATAGATCCAAATAAACACCCGCCCTCAAAACCAACTCTCCCCCGCCAAGGCAAGCCTCCCCATCCTAAACCCGCTCTTCCCCCCCCTTCTAAGTTACAGTACGGTCCAGTTTTCGCCCCTCGCCGCCGCCCGCCCTCCTCATTGACAAGCGCCCCCTCGAACCTATTCTCCCGCTTTCAAATCAAGATGGATCACCTTCACGCATATTGGAGAATGGACTACGTGAAGCAGGAAAAGACGCCTGCTCAACGGCACCCCTTTGTCGACCTGCCCGCCTTGGACAACGACAAGGAAACCCTCATTCTCTCCCGCGAGAAGCACAGCTTCATCCTCATGAACCGCTATCCCTACAACGCCGGACACCTGCTCATCCTCCCCTATCGGGAAGTGCCCGACCTGGAGGACCTCAGCGACGAGGAACTGCTCTGCTTCACCAAAACCACGCTAAAAGCCAAGAGATTGCTGGCTAAGGCCTTGAACCCGAACGGCTTCAACATCGGCATCAACCTCGGCGAAGCCGCCGGAGCGGGCGTGCCCAAGCACCTGCACCAGCACGTCGTGCCCCGCTGGAGCGGCGACACCAACTTCATGCCCGTCCTCGGCTCCACCCGCGTCCTCCCCCAGTCGCTCGAAGCCATGTGGGAACACCTGAGTCAAACTTTGAAAAGTGGCATCTGAAAACGTGAAACAGGGGCGCCTGCCCCGTTCACCCATCGCTTTTCACCCCTAGCTCTACTACATGCCTTCCCGCAAAATCCATTTCCAAAGCCCTCGCCAGCTGAGCGAGCTCTATTGCAGCGACCAAGGAAACCTCGAGCTGCTGGAGTCCACCTTCGACGCCACCGTCGTGTCCCGCGACAATTGGATCCAGGTCGACGCCGCCAGCGAGACCGCCATCGCCGCCGTGGCCGACGTCTTCGAGCTTCTCCTCGAAGGCCGCGAACAAGGCCTCACCGTAAAGAACGCCGACTTCCAAAAGACCGTCACCGGCGTCTCCGAAGGCAAGCAAGACGAGCTGCGCTCCCTCTTCGAACGGGGCACCGTCATCAAGACCAAGCGCAAGAGCATCGTCCCCAAGACCTTAGGACAAAAGCAATACCTCCGCTCCATCTTCGAAAACGACGTCGTCTTCGGCATAGGACCTGCAGGTACCGGCAAGACCTACCTCGCCATGGCAGCCGCCGTTTCCAAGCTCATCGAAGGCAAGGTCGAGCGTATCATTCTCAGCCGCCCGGCCGTGGAAGCGGGCGAAACCCTCGGTTTCCTCCCCGGCGACCTGCAGGAAAAGATCCTTCCCTACCTGCGCCCGCTCTACGACGCCCTCAACGACATGCTCAGCCCGTCCGACATCGAAAAGCTCACCGAGCGCGGCATCATCGAAATCGCCCCCCTCGCCTACATGCGCGGACGCACCCTGAGCAATTCCTTCGTCGTTCTGGACGAAGCCCAAAACACCACCTCCGAGCAAATGATGATGTTCCTCACGCGCCTCGGGGAAGGCAGCCAAATGGTCATTACAGGAGACCTCACCCAAGTCGATATCCCTAAGCACCGCTCCTCCGGGCTGCTCGAAGTTAAAAACATCCTCAAGGGCCTAAAAGGAATCAGCTTCCATTTCTTCGACGCCGGCGACGTCGTCCGCCACCACCTCGTGCAGAAGATCATCCAGGCCTACGACCGCTACCGCGACACTCATCAATAGAGGGTAAAGCTTGCCCGAATTTGAATCATTTGATCCACAAAGAGTCTCTCCACATATGCCCGTTTCCGAGCAACTAAAGGCATGGTTTCAGAAGACGTTCCCTAAGAAGAGGAAACGTCGCACCGAGACGCCCTCCACCTTGCCTCGATTCCTCGAGGAGAGCTCCCTCGTGGGTGGACTGGTCTTCCTCACCACCGTCGCCCTCATCGTCGTCACCAGCTTCGTAGGCATCAAGCCCAGCGGCTTCCAGATCCTCCCCAACCAGGTAGCGTCCATCCGCATCGTGGCCGCGGAAGCCTTCTCCTACAGCTCCCCCATCCTCACGGAACGCCGACGCCAGCAGCTCCTCAAAGAGGCCCCCCACGTCTACCGCATAGACATGGAGCCCTACAACGCCTTCAAAACCCACGTCAAGGAACTGGTCCAGGCCGTCGCCCGATTCCGCCAGATCAAGGACGACCTCATCGTCGGCCAGGCCCAAAGCCACATCGCCACCCTCACCCGGGAGTTCAACGCCAAGGGCAACTACCGCCTCACCCCCGAGAACCTTTCCCTCATTATAGAGAACACCAACCAGAAGACTTTTGAAAACCTCATCGAAACCGGGCTCATCAGCATCGAAGAAAGCTTCAAGCTCGGCATTTACGACGAAAACGACCCCACCTTCAAGTTCAGCCAAGGCGCCGTCGCCATCTTCCACATCGCCAACCTGGACAACAAGATCGGCCAAAAGCGAGTGGAGTCCATCGAGGACGCCCTCCGCTCCGTCCGCATCAACCTGCGCGCCTCCAACGTGCAGCCCCAGACCGCCGACGCCGTCATCCGCATCTTCCGCGACGCCATCAAGCCCAACCTCCGCAAGAGCGAGGCCGAGATGGAAATCCGCCGCCAAGAGCTGCTCGCCTCCCTCAAGCCCGTCATCGTAAACGTGCAGGAAGGCGCCTCCATCATCGAGCCGGGACAACCCGTCACCCAAGAGCAGCACGAGCAGCTGCGGGAATACCAACGCCACATCGCCGACAAGAGCGAAGGCACCGTCGATAACCAGCTCATCGGCCGTATCCTCCTCGTGCTGGCCATGGTCATCGCCGCCACCTTCTACATCCGCCTCGAGCACCGCCGCACCTTCCAGTCCAACGGCCGACTCGCCCTGCTCTCCCTCGTCGTCTTCGTCAACCTCCTGCTCGTGCGCACCTGCTTCGAGCTCGGAAACATCGAAACCTTCCTCTACGACAACCAGCTCTCCGCCATCCTCCCCTACATCACACCGACCGTGCTGGCCCCCATGCTGGTCGCCATCCTCATTGGCACCGGCCCCGGCCTGCTCATGGCCCTCATGATCAGCCTCTTCACCGCCGTCATGTTCGGCAACCGGCTCGACCTGCTGGTCATGTCCTTCCTCGCCTCCACCGTCGCCATCTACGTCTCCCGAAACCTGCGCAAGCGCGGCCGCGTCGTCACCGCCGGCTTCTTCGCCGGCGTCAGCGTCGCCACCTTCACCCTCCTCTTCAACTTCGTCGACGGCCTCCCCTGGTCCACCCTCATCTACCAAATGACCGGCGGCCTCGCCACCGGCCTCATCGAAGGCGTCGTCGTGGTCGGCGTCCTGCCCATCCTCGAAGGCCTCTTCAAACGCACCACCGACATCACCCTGCTCGAGCTCTCGGACTACAACCACCCCATCCTGCGCCGCATGCAGCTCGAAGCGCCCGGCACCTGGCACCACTCCCTGATGGTCGCCAACTTAGCCGAAAACGCCTGCAACGCCATCGAAGCCAACGGCCTGCTAGCCCGCGTGGCCTGCATGTTCCACGACATCGGCAAACTGGTAAAACCGGAATACTTCACCGAAAACCAACTCGACGGCTACAACCCCCACAACGAGAAGACCCCCTCCTTCTCCGCCCTCGTCATCAAGTCCCACGTCAAGGAAGGCGTCGACCTCGGCCTCACCTACAAGCTGCCCCGCCCCATCATCGACGTCATCCGCCAGCACCACGGCACCAACCTCATCCGCTTCTTCCACCACAAGGCCAAGCAACAGGCCGAAGATCCCTCCCACGTCCAGGAATCCACCTACCGCTACGACGGCCCCAAACCCCAGTTCAAGGAATCCGCCGTCATCCTGCTCGCCGACTCCGTAGAAGCCGCCTCCCGCTCCCTCGCCAAGGTCACCCCCCAAAACGTCGAGGAACTCGTCGACCGCATCTTCTCCGCCAACATCGAAGACGGACAGCTCAACGACTGCCCCATCACCATCGCGGAAGTCGCCAAAGTCCGCGAATCATTCATCTTCACTCTGCTCAATTCCCTCCACACGCGCATCGCGTACCCAGGGCAGAAGACCGGAGAAAAAGCCCCCAAGAAATCCTCGACCAAGACGGATGACCGAAAAACAGAACGCACCAGCGCGAGTACAAGTAAATAGCCTGTGTCCAAAGCTCGGATACGACGAATCCGAGATCGAACGTCTCATCCGAGCCCTAGACAAGGCCGGAGCCTTCGACGCCCCTCCCGGAGAGCTCTCCATCGCCTTCGTCGACAAGGAGTACATCGCCCAACTGCACGACCAATTCATGGGAGATCCCACTCCCACCGACGTCATTACCTTCCCGCCCGATCCCGATATCGACCAAGCCGGAGAAGTCATCGTCTGCCCCCAGGTCGCAAGAGAGTACGCCAAAAAAGAGAACCTCGACTTCAGCCACGAGCTCAGCCTCTACATCATCCACGGCTACCTGCACCTCTGCGGCTTCGACGACATCGAAGAAACCGACCGGGCCCTCATGCGCCGCGCCGAGCAACAAGCGCTCGAAATCGCGCGCAAAGCCAAAGCCATGCCCAGCTTCAGCCTGTCCTAGCGCAGCGCCTTAGCCCGCATC
This sequence comes from Pelagicoccus sp. SDUM812005, assembly GCF_031127875.1. GTDB lineage: Bacteria > Verrucomicrobiota > Verrucomicrobiia > Opitutales > Opitutaceae > Pelagicoccus. Next base: position 377,479 of record NZ_JARXIA010000002.1, read on the forward strand.
CGCGGAGCCTATAGCCACGCCTCCGCTTATTCCTCGCCAGCAGCCTCGACGGCCGCCGGTTCCTCCATCCCGTCCACGAACGGTAGCTGAGTCACTCCGTTCACCACGAACTGCACCGCGATCACCGCGAACAGCAGCCCCATCACCCGACGCAAGATCCTCAGCAGGATCGGGTTCAGCCACTCGCCGCCCTTCGCCGACGCGCTCAAGATAAAGAAACTCGCCAAATAGACGATCGGGATGCTCGCCAACAGCATACCCGTCTCCCAAAGCGACTTCGCCTGGCTCTCCAGGATGATCACCGTCGAAACCGACCCCGGCCCGCACAGCAAGGGCACCGCCAGCGGCGTCACCGCAACGTCAGCCTTCTCCCGAGCCGCCACGCTCTCTTTCTCGTTCAAGCGCTTCGGCGCGTCCGGAGCCCGCACCATTTCGAAGCCAATCGAAAACAAGATGATACCGCCGGCAATCTGCAGGGCCGGAATGGTGATACCCAACAAGCGAAAGACGAACTCCCCCGCCAAAGCCGTCAAAACCAGCAAGCAAGCTCCGATCAAGCAAGCCATGCGAGCCGCCGCCTTCCGGTCCGCCACCGTCTCGTTCGGAGTGATCGCCAAGAAAGCCGGCACAGCCGAAAACGGATTCACGATCGTAAAAAGCGACACCACCGAAAGCAGCAGGAACTCGATTGAAAAAGCCATCCCTGCAATCCCCATCACCCCCGCTCCCAAAATTCAACCCCCAACTCCCCGAGCCTAGCGCTCACGCGCCGCCCCGCAAGCGTCCACCCCGCTTAGCGATCTCCTCCAACTCCTCCGGCCGCGCCCCGCCAGCCCGCAATTCGCGCAAGCCCATCGCCCCCGCCCGCTTCGCCAACCGCTTCCCTTCCGTATCCAAAATCAAAGGACAGTGATAAAAAGCAGGCGGCTCCTCGCCCAAAGCCCGATAAAGCAGAAGCTGCCGCGCCGTCGACGCCAACAAATCCTCCCCGCGCACCACCTCCGTAATCCCTTGGGCCACGTCGTCCGCCACCACCGCCAACTCGTAGCTGGGAAAGCCATCCTTCCGCCAAACCAAGAAATCCCCGAAATCCCGGCCCGCCACGAAATGTTGCGCCCCGAGCCGCCCGTCCTCGAACGCGATCGCCTCCCCGTCGGGTACCCGAAAGCGCCAGTTGATCGCCAAGGCTTCCGCCTCGCTCCCAAAGACAAACTCCCGCTCGCGACAGGTGCCCGGATACAACGGCTCCTGCCCCTCCACATGTGGAGCCCGGATCGCCTCCGCCACATCCTTGCGCGAACACGAGCACGGGTACACCACTCCCGCCTCCCGCAGCCTCCCCAGCACCTCGCGAAACCAAGCCAAGCGCTCGCTCTGCCGCAGCACCTCCGGCTCCCAGCTCAGCCCCGCCCACGCCAAATCCTCCGCCAAAGCCTCCACGAACTCCGGCTTGCAACGGGCCTGATCCAAATCCTCGATACGCAATAGCAGCTTCCCGCCAGCCGCCCGAGCCCGACGCTGGGCCTCCAAAAAGGTGCACGCATGCCCCAGATGCATCAAACCCGTCGGAGTCGGCGCCACCCTCCCCACATATTCCCCAAATATCCTACGCTTGCTCTTAACCATAATCCTTATCTCACCCAGAACCGAGAACCCTCTGTCATACCCACAGCACTACAAGTGTAGTTTAAACAAACTTTTTCTTGCCTGAACTGTTTCGTCCATCTTTATTCGCTGAACTTAACTTTTTCAGAAAGCTGATCAAACTTAAGACTATGAAGCTCACGGCAATGATTCACAATCCACTCCTCTCATCGGGGACCGAGCGCTTCTAGGATTTAGCAGATCAGAAGGCTCGTCAAAATTTCGCGGGCCGCACACAATTTCCCTCCCATCCCCTTGGCCCGCCTCACGGCGGGCCTTTATTTTGTCCGCGTTTGAAGCCGAACCGTAGCGTTCATCGTTCAAAACAACTCTTCCAACTCTTCGCGGACCATGACTCTAAAACTACACGACGACTCCGGCAAAACCTTGTCCGGACCCAAGCTCGTTTGGACCCTCATCGCCGGCTTTCGCGGCATGTACCTCTGGGCAGCCCTCGCCCTCTTCGCCGCCACCGCCTTCCAGTTCGTCGTCCCGCTCATCGGCAGCGCCACCATCGACTACTCCCTCGTCCAGGATCCCGTCCACGAGGAGCCCCTCCTGCGCCGCGTCATCGACCTCATCGGCGGACCCGAGCTCGTCACCCAAAACCTCTGGCTGCCCGCCATCGCCATGCTGGCCTTCGCCGCCCTCGGCGGCCTCTTCAACTACTACCAAAAGCTGGCCGCCGCCAAAGCCTCCGACGGCATTTGCAAACGCCTCAAGGACCAGCTCTACGACCACATCCAACGCATGAGCAACCGCCACCTGGACCAAACCCAGACCGGCGACCTCGTGCAACGCTGCACCTCAGACGTCGAAACCACCCGCATCTTCCTCGCCGCCCATATCGTGGAAATCGGTCGCGGTCTGGTCCTCATCGCCACCGTGCTCCCCATCATGCTCTCCATGCACGTCGGCCTCACCATAGCGTCCATGGCCCTCATCCCGGTCATCATCCTCTACAGCTACCTCTACATCAAGAAGGTGAAACACCTCTTCACCGAGGTCGACGAAGCCGAAGGCCGCCTCACCTCCGTCGTCCAGGAAAACCTCACCGGCATCCGCGTCGTACGCGCCTTCGGACGCCACGACTTCGAAATCGAAAAGTTCGAGAAACCCAATACCGAATACCGTGACTCCAGCATCAAGCTGATCAAGATCATGTCCTGGTTCTGGTCCGTGGCCGACATCGCCAGCCTCACCCAAATCGGCATCGCCCTCATCGCTAGCGCCTACCTCGCCCTGCAAGGCAGCGTATCCATCGGCACCATCTTCGCCTTCCTCGCCCTGCTCAACATGGTACTCTGGCCCGTACGCATGATCGGACGCATCCTCACCGACTTCGGAAAAACCGCCGTCGCCCTCCAACGTATCAACGAAATCCTTACCCAACCTTTCGAAACCGAAGGCGACCGCATCACGCTGGCCCCGAACCAGCCCACCACCGGACGCATCGCTTTCCAGGACGTCACCTTCGCCCACCACCCTACCGACCCCACCGTCGAAGGCATCAACCTGCAAATCGAACCGGGCGAAACCCTCGCCATCCTCGGGCCCTCCGGCTCCGGAAAAACGACCCTCATGCACCTGCTGCTCCGCTTCTACGACTGCGACAGCGGCTCCATCCAAATCGACGGCATGAACATCAAAGAACTCGACCGCGCCTACCTGCGCGCCCAGTTCGGCGTCGTCCTGCAAGAGCCCTTCCTCTACTCCCGCAGCATTCGCAACAACATCCGCTTCGGCGTCAGCGACGCCCAGCAGGCCGACATCGAAGAAGCCGCCAACATGGCCTGTATCCACGATACCATACAAAACTTCAGCGACGGCTACGACACCGAGATCGGCGAAAAAGGCATCACCCTCTCCGGCGGCCAGCGCCAGCGAGTCGCTATCTCGCGCGCCCTCCTGCGCAAGCCTCCCGTCCTCCTGCTCGACGACGCCCTCAGCGCCGTAGACAACGAAACCGAGTCCTCCATCATCTCCGCCCTGCAGCAGCGCCACGGCAAACAAACCACCATCGTCATCGCCCACCGTCTCTCCACCCTCGCCCACGCCGACAAGATCGTGGTCCTGGAAAACGGCAGGATCACCAAGTCCGGCACCCACCAAAGCCTCAAGGACGAAGACGGCCTCTACCGCCGCCTCTGGACCATCCAAACCCAACTCGAAGCCACCCTCGCCGTCGAAACCAAAAGCTAGGAAGAGCCGCGCCCGAACATCCAACTCACAGCCCACCATGACCCACCCACCCGACACCGAAGCACTCGCCACCAAGATCGACTTCGATTTGTGGCGACGCATTTTCCGCTTCGCCCTCAACCACAAGCGGCTCCTCCTCCCGCTCATGGCCAGCGCTCTCGTCCTCAGCCTCATCGACGCCGCCTTCCCCATCGTCACCATGAAAGCCATCGACGTCGTGCAAAACGGCGGCGTACCCAAAGACCTGATACCCATCGCAGGCGCCTACTTCGGCCTCGCCCTCACCCTCGCCGCACTCGTCTACGTCTTCATCCGCTGCGCCGGTGGCATATCCCACCACATCGCCTTCGATATCAAGCGCGACTGCTTCAAGCGCCTGCAAGAGCTCGAGTTCTCCTTCTACGACAAGCAACCCACCGGCTGGCTCATCTCCCGCCTCACCGCCGACTGCGACCGCCTCTCACGCATCCTCGCCTGGGGCTTCCTCGACATCCTATGGGGCAGCTTCTTCGTTGCAGCCATGTCCATCACCATGCTCATCCTGCATTGGAAACTGGCCCTCATCGTACTGGCCACCCTCCTCCCGCTCCTAGCCATCAGCATCTACTTCCAAAAGAAGATGCTCATAACCTCCCGCCAGATCCGCAAGCACAACGCCCGCATCACCGCCTCCTACAACGAAGGCATCGCCGGGGTAAAAACCACCAAGACCCTCGGCCGCGAAACCGAAAACCTCAGCGAGTTCGAAGGCATGTCCACCGACATGTACTCCGCCTCCGTGCGCCGCGCCTTCTTCAGCGCCATCTACCTGCCCATCGTCATGCTTATCGGAAGCCTCGGCTCCGGACTCGCCCTCTGGTACGGCGGCCTCAACGTGCTCAGCGGCAGCATCAGCCTCGGCATTCTCGTCGCCTTCATCAGCTACGCCGGCAACTTCTTCCAACCCATCAACCAAATCGCCCAGATCCTCGCCGAGATCCAAGGAGCCCAAGCCGCCGGCGAACGGGTCATGGGCCTGCTCGCCACCGAACCCAAAATCAAGGACTCCCCCGAAGTCCTGCAAAAGATAGCTACCCGCAGCGCGGAGCTTCAGCCCGCGGAAGGCGCGCAGAATCAAACCACCATCGCTCCCGACGGCCACCCTCACCAAATCGACGAAATCCAATTCGCCGACGTCTCCTTCTCCTACAACGACAAGGAGCAGATCCTCAAACGCTTCAACCTCACCGTCAAACGCGGCCAAACCATCGCCCTGGTCGGCCCCTCGGGCGGCGGCAAGAGCACCATCGTCAGCCTCGTATCCAGATTCTACGAACCGACCTCTGGAGAAATTCGAATCAACGGTCTCGACTACCGCCAACGCAGCCTCGCCTGGTTGCAGTCCCAGCTCGGCAACGTCCTGCAAACGCCCCACCTCTTCAACGGCAGCGTCATCGAAAACATCCGCTACGGACGACTCGGCGCCACCGATCAAGAGATCCGCGAAGCCGCCACCCTAGTCAACGCCCACGACTTTATCATGAAGTTGGAAAACGGATACGGAACGCCGATCGGCGAAGGCGGCGCCCGCCTTTCCACGGGCGAGCGCCAGCTCATCTCCTTTGCTCGCGCCCTGCTGGCCGATCCGCAGATATTCATCATGGACGAAGCAACCTCATCCATCGACACCGAAACCGAAAAGCTCATCCAAGACGGCATGCAGCGCGTCTTCGACGGCCGCATAAGCTTCGTCATCGCCCACCGACTCTCCACCATCCGCTCTGCCGACCAGATCCTCGTCATCCAAAAAGGAGAGATCGAAGAGCAAGGCACCCACCAGGAACTGCTCGCCCAGCGCGGCCACTACTACGAACTCTACGTCAACCAGTTCCGCCGCGAGGGCGAAGAGCAAGCCCTGGAAGCCGGTTGACAATCGTAGCGCTGAGCTTCAGCCAGCGACCGCAGTGCAGGATCAACTCTCCGGGGACGCCGGCTAAAGCTCGGCGCTACGATCCCCCCAAAAGCCAAAGGGTGCCTGGACGACCCACGTCCAAGCACCCCCCATATCGCAATGTACGACCTAAACAAATTCTAGCGCGTCACACTTCCACCACAACCTTCACGCCCTCCTGGCGCAGGTTGACTTGAAAGGCCTCGTCAATCTGATCGAGGGGAAACTTGTGGGTGATTAAGGAAGTCACCGGCAAACCGATACGTTCCGCCCGTTGCAGGAAGTGGTAGGCATTCGGGTATTCAAAACTGTTATACACCCAGCTACCAACCAAGGTAATCTCCTTCGCGCAAATATCGCGGTGCGGATTGATAGCGCACTCACCGCCGTCCACGAAGTGTCCGACCTCGCAAATACCGCCGCCGCGCCGGATGAGCTTGTAGAGATTTGCGTGAGCCAACGGCACGCCTGTAACCTGAAAGCCCCAGTGAGCGCCAAGCCCCTTGGTCAGGCTCCGCACCTTATCCGCGATCTCGTCGATGCCGGAATACTCCTTGTAGTTGATCAACTCGTCCGCGCCGAGCGAACGGGCCATCTCCAGCCGATCCGGATTGCCGTCCAGAGCGATGATGTTGTTCACGCCCTGCGTCCGCAGCACCGCAATCATCAACAGGCCAATCGGTCCGCAACCTTGCACCACGACCCGCGAACGGAAATTCAAACGGTTGCCGCCGCAACTCTTGGCACGCTCCAACGCGTGGCACACGACCGCCGCCGGCTCGATCAAGCAACGCAGTTCGACGCTCATGTCGTTTACCACGAAAAAGGACGAGCCGGGACGTATGATCAGATACTCGCCAAAGTATCCGTTGAAATGGTTGTCGGGCTCGTCCGGAAGCAAACCGTAAACCTTGAGGTCGTCGCTCAGATTCGCCTTGGCCGGGTTGTACTTGGCGATCAGGCAGTCCGGCGACGTTTCCATCAAGCTAGTGACAATCTTGTCGCCCACCTTCACCGCCTTGCCGACACTGTCCATCTTGACCTCAGAACCGACCTGCAAAACTTCGCCCGTGCCTTCGTGGCCCAAGACGTTTGGCGTCAACCCAAACGGGTCGGACTTGTAGCAGTGCACATCCGTGCCGCAGACGCCACAAGCCTCCACCTTTACGAGAATCTCCTTGGGGCCGATCTCGCGCAGCGGAAACTCTCGAATTTCCAGTTTCCGCGGTTCGACCAAGACCGCTGCACGCCCCGTCTTGCCGCCAAGCACGGACGCCTCCGGCTCGTCGACTTGGCTCGACGCGGAGCTCACCAAGCCTCTGCTCGAGAGCACCTCGTGAACGATACGCGATATTTCAGAAGATTCCACCGAACCCGCAGGAAAACAAACTAGTAGCTCAGACCCAACTGGCCAAAAGCGACTTCACGTTCTTCGAGCAGCTCCTTGTTGGAAGCAGCGATCTTCTCCTTCGCGTATTCAGAAAGCTTTACACCTTCCGCTACGCGCCACTGTCCCGCGCCGTCCACTCGGATCGGCAAGGAAGTGATAATGCCTTCGGGCGTTCCGTACTCGCCATGCGAAACGACGCAAACGCTGTGGATCTCGCCGTGGCTCGGAGCCGAGAGATCCCGCACCGTGTCAACCACCGCATTTGCCGCAGAGGCTGCCGAAGAGGCGCCGCGGGCATCGATGATCGCCTTGCCGCGCTGGCCGACCACGGGAACGAAGGTATCGCGCAACCAAGATTGGTCGGCGATTACGTCGGTCACCTTCTGGCGGCCGATCTTCGCGTTCTCGAAATCTGGATACATCGAAGGACTGTGATTACCCCAAACGCAAAGCTGGGAAACTTCCTTAACCGGTACGCCTGCCTTTTGGGCGAGCTGAGTCTTGGCGCGGTTCTCATCGAGACGCGTCATGGCGAAGAACTGCTCGTTCGGGATGTCCGGAGCGCTCTTCATGGCGATCAGCGCATTCGTGTTGCACGGATTGCCTACCACGAGCACGCGCACGCTTGGCTTCGCGTTATCGTTGATCGCCTTGCCCTGTCCAATGAATACCTTGCCGTTAATGCCAAGCAGGTCCGCTCTTTCCATTCCTGCCTTGCGCGGCACGGAACCTACCAGCAAAGCCCAATCGACATCCTTGAAACCTACGCTCAGATCATCGGTTTGAACGATCTCCGTAAGCAACGGAAACGCGCAGTCGTCCAACTCCATGGCAACCCCAGCCAGAGCCTTCATGCCAGGCTCGATTTCGATGAGGTTCAAAGCGACAGGCTGGTTCGGACCGAACATAGCTCCCGAAGCGATACGGAAGAGCAATGCGTATCCAATATTTCCTGCGGCTCCGGTAACAGCTACACGGATCGGTTCTTTCTTAGAAGAGAAGGTATTCATCGTTTCAATTGGGTTTGTTCTAAGGTTCTTTTGGGGGGATCTCAGCAAGCGAGCTTTCGCTACTTGCCGAGCTGGCTCTGGATTTCAGCGGTGATGGTCTTCACCAACTCTTCCGCATCCGCGATGCTGGAGCTGGATCCGGAATCGCAACCGCAGGCTACCTGGCAGGCGCCGCCATCGCGATCAGTGAAGAATCCTGGACGGAAGTCGGAGTTGTCGCAGAGTTCGCACTCCTTCCAGCCTTCGCGCTTGTCGTCCATACCGAGCGACTTGCGGAGCTCGATCAGCGTCTTGGCTTCGGAAGCCTTGATTGGGTCGAGCTTCTTGCCGAGCATGGAAGCGACCCAAACCGTCTTACAATAAGACTCGGTGTTCTCCATCTTCCAGTAAGCGTCTTCGATGTCCTTACCCCAAGTGATCACACCGTGGTTGATCATGAGAACGGACATGTGGTCGATCGCTACGGTGCCGACTTCCTCGGCGTTCTCCGGAGAGCCTGGGGTGCGGTACTCAGCGACACCGATCTGGCCGAGGAATACTTCCGCTTCCGGGATCAAACACGTTGGCGGCTGAACCTTCGCTACCGCGTAAGCCGTGGCGTGCGGCGGGTGAGCGTGGCAGCAAGCCTTGGCCTTAGGCTGGCGCTTCATGATAGCGAGGTGAGTCATGGCCTCGCTGGTGCGCTTGAGGCGTCCGGCGATCTGGTTACCATCGAGATCGATCAAAGCCATGTCGTCCGCCTTCATGAATCCCTTACAGATCAGAGTTGGCGTACAAAGAGCGAGATTGTCGCCTACGCGTACCGTCAAGTTTCCGCCGTTGCCGTCGGTGTACTCGCGCTCCCACATGCGCTTACCCATCAGGGCCATGTTTTCGCGAATGGTAGTGATCTCTGGAGAAAAGTAGAAGGCGCGAATCTCGTCGCGTGTCTTCGGGTCCTGGCCCGGCGTCCACGTGTATTCGTAATTCGGGATAACGGGTACGCCAAACAACTCGTTGTCACTCATCGTCACATTACCTGCTGGAGCAGCGGACGCCGCAGCTGGCTTGGAGAAGGAGGAGCGCTTAGCGACCGTGCCGCCTGCTAGCTTGAGCCGGTCCTTGGCGGAAGGGGTGAGGATGGTTCCGGCCGGGATCGCGTCAGCGCCTTTGCCCTGAGCCAAGAGGGCTTCGATGTCGCTTTCTGTGAGTACTTTTTTCATAGCAGAATGTGTGTGAAATGTTTGTTGTTTAAAATTAAGATTTCGTACCGAAAAAATTGATACGATCGACGATGAGTGCGCTGTAGGCATCCACTGGCGTGCCTCGTGGAAGCGGGAGCATCGCCTCGCCCCCTTCTGTAAATCCAATAACGTCCCCGAGCCCGGCTCCCAGCTTGTCGTAAACGACGAGAGCCGGATCTGCGGAAGATTCCTTGCTTTCCGTATCCTTGAACTGGGCACGGCTCAATGGCTTAACCATAAGCCAGCGGGCCCCTGCCAAGGACTCTAGAGTTTGGCCGAGCACGACGCGTCCGATTACCTTGCCGAATCTCATGCGCCCTTCCCTTCCAGTTCGTCCACGATGCCCATCACGACATTGCGCAAGGGAGCTTCGGGGTTCTTCGCGTAGACCTGCACCGCATCGCCGTCCGCGTTGATCAATACCGTATCGCCGTCGCCCGCGCCAATCCAGTCGGCCGTGCCAATAATGCGCCCCGTGCCCTGGCCTTGGCTGTCCAAGACTTCGCACAGGAGCATACGGATGCCATCCAAACCTGGATGACATACCGCAGAGGTCACGTTTCCGACTATCTGACCGAGAATCACCGGATGATGTTGAGGCTATCGACCATCACGCAGCGACGCTTACGCGTGAAGGTTTGAGTCGTCACGATCCCTTCGCCCGTCGTGGTGGCGACGGAGAAGTTGGCGTATCCATGGCCGCCCATACCGAGACCGGCGATGCTGGCACCGTTCTTTACGAACAACGTACAGTCCATCTTCTGGCCCATCTTGGTCAGGTTGTCCAAGTTCTTGGAGTGCATGATCGCGGAGTGGCGGTAGCCGTGCTCGGATTGGTAGGCGAGCTCGATCGCTTCGTCCACGTTCTTGGCGCGAACCACGGGAATGACCGGCATCATCTGTTCCTCTTCCACGAACGGACAGTCGCCTGGGCAATCGCCAAAGAGAACTTCCGTACCCGCTGGAGCGCTCGTGCCTGCTACATGCGCAAGCTTAGTCGCATCCGCGCCAACGTAGTCGCGATTCAATACTGGATGCGAACAACCGCCGCCATCTTCCTTGTAGGTGAAGACTTCGCCGGCCAGCTTCTTCATGTTTTCGCGCGGCAGGAAGTGAGCGCCCGCACGCTTGAAGGCTTCCATGAACTGGGTGTGGACTGAGTCCACCACGAAGACTTGCTTCTCTCCGATACAGAGCAGGTTGTTGTCGAAGCCGCCACCGAGAATAACGGAACGAGCCGCATGGTCGAGGTCTGCCGTTTCGTCGACAACCACTGGAGGGTTGCCCGGTCCGGCGCAAATCGCGCGCTTGCCGCTCTGCATCGCTGCATTCACAACCGCAGGACCGCCCGTCACGCACATCAAGTCGACATAGGAAGACTTGCAGAGATCGTTGAAGGACTCGATGGTTGGCTTCTCGATGATCGTAACCAAATTCTCGATACCAGTCTTGTTGTAGATGGCTTGGTTGAAGAACGCGATCGCTTCCGCCGCGCAAGCCGCCCCGCCTGGGTGAGCATTGAATACAACGCCGTTACCCGCCGCCACCATGCTCACGATGTTTCCAGAGATGGTCGGGATGGAGTGCGTAACCGGAGTGATGGCTGCCACGACGCCGAACGGCGCGTACTCTTCCATCATGATCCCATTGTCGCCGCTGAGGCTGTAGGGATTGAGCCACTCGATGCCAGGAATGTTTTGGATACCGAGGAGCTTCGCGATCTTATGGTCGAGGCGACCGATCTTGGTTTCCGCAAATTCGAGCTTACCCCACTCGTCCGCCTTCTCGGTACAGATGCTCTTTACCAAGTTGACGATCTCCACGCGAGTGGCGATCCCCTTCCGGCGAAGTTGCTCCTGTCCCTTGCGAGCGGCCTGGGCTGCTGCTTCCGCTGTGTCGAAAACGCCCATACGCTTCGAAGGACGCGATACCACTGCGGGCGCCGCTACGCTCCCGCCGAGATTCTCTTGCTTGATCTTGGCGAGCACTTCGCTCACCACTGCTGAAATAATCTGCTGATTCATTACTTACTTCCGCTTTGGTAGGTTGCTTCGCCCAGCACGCTGACCGAATCGACGATGCCGATGATGGAGGCATCCACGGGTACTGACTTCAGGCCATCCACTTGCCTGGCAGAGCTGCCCTGCACGAAGAGTACGACCTCTCCGGTACCTGCCCCTAGCGTATCGACCGCGACAATCGTGTTGCTCCCCTCGAGGAATTTCTTCGGATTGTCTGGGTCCGCTAGCAAGGGGCGGAGCATCGCAAGCCGACGACCGCGCAGAGTTTCCTCCTTCTTGGTCGCAACGACTTGGCCTATAACCTTGGCAACAAACATGGCCTAAGGTCTCTATTTAGTAGCGCGGCTCTTCGCTGCAGCTGCCTGAGGAATAACGGCAGAGAGGCTTTCGCTAGGACGAGCGATGACGTGCGCGCTCAAGACTTCGCCAACAGCCTGAGCTGCTTCTACTCCGGATTCGATCGCCGCCTTCACAGCCGCTACGTTGCCTTCGACAGTCACGCTTACCATGGCGCTGCCTACGTTCTTTACAGGACCAGTGATCTGTACGTCTGCGGACTTGAGCATTGCGTCAGTTCCAGTGATGAGAGCGGTGAGACCTTTAGTTTCGAGAATTCCGATTGCCTGTTTCATAATAATAATTGCTTTGTTTTTAGAGTTTTTCGTGAGGTTTGATCACTTGTTGTGAGATAGAAAACGACTGGTCTCGCGAGCGATCACGAGTTCCTCGTTGGCTGGGATCACATAGATTTTGATCCGGCTGTTCGCGGCGCTGATGCAAGTTTCCTCGCCCCGCGTGACCGCATTCTTTTCGAGATCGAGCTCGAGGCCGAGATCCTCAAGGCCTTGGCAAACGCGTTCGCGGACTCGCGTATCGTTCTCGCCAATACCAGCGGTAAAGACGAGAGCATCGAGGCCTCCGAGCTGCAGCATATAGGAGCCGACGTATTGACGGATCGCATACACGAGTGAATCCATTGCGAGCGTTGCATCTTCGTCGCCAGCATCCACTGCTGCCCAAATATCGCGCACGTCGTTGCTCTTACCGGAAAGCCCGAGTAGACCGGACTCCTTCGTCAACTGACGCTCAACTTCCTCGATGCTCAGGCCAAGCTTCTTCATGACGTAAGTCACGGCCATGGAATCGAGGTCGCCCACGCGATTGTTCTGCGGGAGACCGCTTTGCGGGCTGAGCCCCATGCTGGTATCGATAGCGACACCATTGCGAATGCCCGTCACCGAGCTGCTTCCGCCGAGATGGCAGGAAACGACGCGCAGGGGCTTACCTTCGAGTTCGACTTGATCCTTCTGATAGAGGACTCGCACTTGCTCCGCGACGTCTTCGCGTCCCAAGAGCTCCGCAGACCGTTCGGCAACGTACTTGTGGCTCGCGCCATGGAATCCGTTGCGACGAACCCCCGCTTCGTACCACGCCTTGGGCACCGCATAACGGCGGCTCGGCTTGGACGCCCACTGGTAGAAAGCCGTTTCGTAGAGAGCCACGAGCTGGGCGTTGGGCATTTCCTTGGCAAACTGCTCGATGCCGTTCGCGTAGGCCGGATTGTGAGCCGGAGCCAACTCCGCGGAAGCGCGAAGATCGGCGATCACCGAATCGTCCGCCGCTACGCAGCCAGTCTTCTCGAAACCGAGAACGGTCTTGAATCCAACCGCGTCAATCGAGTCCACCGAATCGATATGCCCATCCTTCTTCATCGAAGAGATGGCGTCACGAATGGTTTCCCCATAGTCGCTCACGCGTTCGTAACCGCCACGGGCTACAAGCGTTAGAGCAGAGTCATCGCCCTCGTACAAAGAGTACTTGAACGATGTTGAACCTAAGTTGGCTACCAGAATTTTCACGCCGATTTCGTTGGAGGAAGTCGTATCTATCGAACGGATACCTTATCCGATGAAGCTACCGAGCTTGCTGAGGTCGTCGTGCGGACGAGCGATCACCTGTACCGCTGCCACTTCGCCAACGCGGCTAGCCGCTTCGGCGCCTGCGTCAACCGCTGCCTTGATGGAAGCGACGTCGCCAGTGAAGATGGCGCAGACCAAACCGCTGCCAACCTTTTCCCAACCGGTCATAGTGACGTCGGCGGACTTGAGAGCGGCATCGCTCGCTTCGATAAGAGCGACGAGGCCCTTCGTTTCGATCATTCCTAGTGCTTGTGAAGCCATGTGTATAAATCTCTTTTAAATGTTATAGTAAACGTGCGTCTGTCCCGCGGACTAGAAGCCGAACTGCTTAAGCAGATCGTTGTGTGGACGCGCGATGATGTTGGAGCTAACGAGCTCGCCTACGCGGTTGGCCGCTTCCGCGCCCGCCTCAACAGCAGCCTTTACGCTGCCGACATCGCCCTTGACGATGACTGTCAGGAAACCGCCGCCGATCTGCACCTGCTTAACGATTTCTACGCCAGCAGCCTTGCTCATTGCGTCACTCGCTTCGACGCTGCCGACGAAGCCCTTGGTTTCGATTGTTCCGATTGATTCACTCATGACTTATATGGGTTAATTGTTGTACTTAAATTTTGGTTACGGTTATTTGATTTTCTTCAGCTCGCAGATCGTGTTTTCGTCGAGTCCGCAAGCGTTGCCTTCGTCGGTGTCGAGGTGAACCTCGAGCTTGAAGTCCGGATTTACGCGAACGAAGACCTTGTCGAAAGTCAGGCCACACTCGCCATGCACCTTCAACTGCATGAAGTCCTTGTCCTTCACGCCGTAGTGAGCCGCGTCCTCCGGAGACATGTGCACGTGGATCGCCGCGCGGATCACTCCCTTATCGAGCTTAAAGTAACCCTTCGGCCCCATTAGCATGCAACCAGGCGTACCTTCGATATCTCCAGACTGGCGAACGGGAACGTCAAACCCGAGCGCACGTGCGTCTGTATAAGCGATTTCGACCTGGTTGATGTTGCGGCAGGGTCCGAGGATACGGAGATTCGATATGATGCGGCTGCGCGGGCCGATCAAGGTGACCGCCTCCTCCGCCGCGTACTGCCCGTCTTGGTACAGCCACTTCTTAGGAGTGAGCTGATGCCCCTCCCCAAACAGGATTTCCACCGCCTCTTGCGTAAGGTGGCAGTGGCGAGCGCTGATGTTCACCAACAGCTTGTTCGGCGCCGTCGCAGCCGGCGACTTATCCAAGCCTAGCTGCCGATAGACGCTCTGACGGACGATCTCTTCGAGGGCATTTAAATTTTGAGTACCTTGCATGCTGGAAAATGGGGAAAAATGAACACCAAATGTGGATTAATTTTGGTTTTGTTGCTTTTCCTTTGACCTATCAACCCTAAAATCCAAAATTCCCAACATAATCACAGATTTTCCCACAAATGATCGCGGCTAATAGACACCAAGTTATCATAGAACTTCTCGAAAGGGAGGGGAGCGTGCGCACCGTCGATCTCGCGCAGCAATTGGAAGTCACCGACGAAACCATCCGCCGCGACCTCGAAAAGCTGGAAAAGGAGCACCGCCTCCAGCGCACCCACGGCGGCGCCGTGGCCAGCCAGCACCTCAACAAGGACCGCTCCTTCGAAGAACGCAGCATCCAAAACATCGATCCCAAGCGCCGCATCTCCAGAGCGGCCGCCGAGCTCATCCAACCGGGCGACCGCATCTTCATCGACGCCAGCTCCACCGCCCTCCAACTCACTTCCCATCCCCAAAAGTTCGCCGGCACCACCGTCATCACGAACTCCTCGCTGGTGCTCGCCGAGCTCGCCCCCTACCCCGAGATCGAAATCATCATCGCCGGCGGCGTGCTCGACCGCCAATCCCACTCCTTCATCGGCCCCGCCACCATCGCAACCCTGCGCCGCTACCGCGTCGACAAAGCCTTCTTCTCCGGCAACGGCGTCGACGAAATCCGCGGCATCAGCGAAGTCAACGAGGCCCAAGCCCACATCAAGGACTTCGTCATCCCCCGCTGCGCCAACGCCATCCTGCTGGCCGACGCCACCAAGCTCGGGGCCTCCTCCACTTATTTCTTCGCCCAGTGCGAGCAAATCAACACCTTTGTCACAACCAAGGACGCCGCCCACCCCCTTCTATCTACACTTGAGGAAAGCGGAGCCCAGATTGTCTACGCCGACTAACGCACCAAGAACGTTTCGAAAATTCGTAATTCAAATATCTCTAAATTATAACAGTGAAAAGTTCTCAACACATCCAAGACCCCGACGTTGTCCTAATCGGTAGCGGCATCATGTCCTCCACCCTCGGAGCGATGCTCAAGAAGCTCGATCCCAGCTTGCGCATCCAGCTCTACGAGATGACGGAAGAATTCGCGCAGGAGGCCTCCAAAGGCTGGCACAACGCGGGCACCGGACACGCCGGCATCTGCGAACTCAGCTACACCCCGGACTACGGCCCCGACGGCGAAGTCGACGTCTCCAAGGCCATCGAAATCTTCCACCAGTTCGAACACTCCAAGCAATTCTGGGGCTACGCGGCGCGCACGGGAATGATCGACAACACCACCGACTTCATCAACCCGGTCCCCCACATCAGCTTCGTCTACGGGCAAGAGCAGGTCGACTTCCTGCGCTCGCGCCACCGCCAGATGCAAGCCCACCACTTCTTCGACGCCATGGAGTACACCGAAGACCGAAAGGTCATTCGCGAGTGGGCGCCCCTCCTCCTCGAAGGCCGCGACGACACCCCCATCGCCGCCACCAAGATGGACCTCGGAAGCGACGTCAACTTCGGAGCCCTCGCCAGCAAGTTCATCACCTGGCTCGGCAAGCAAGAAGGCTGCGGCTACGCCACCAGCCACCGGATCACCGACCTCAACAAGCAAGACGACGGACGCTGGGAACTCACCATCAAGGACCTGAAAACCAACCAGTCCTTCAAAAACACCGCCAAATTCGTCTTCATCGGAGCCGGCGGCGGCAGCCTTCCGCTCCTGCAAAAAGCAGGCATGCAAGAAGCCAAAGGCTTCGGCGGCTTCCCCATCGGCGGCCAATGGCTCATCTGCGAAAAGCCCGAAATCGTCGAAAAGCACGTCGCCAAAGTGTACGGCATGTCCCCCGGGGCCGCCCCCACCATGGCAGTTCCCCACCTGGACACGCGCATCATCGACGGCAAAAAAGCCCTCCTCTTCGGCCCCTACGCCGCTTGGACCACCAAGTTCCTGCACGTCGAAGGCAAAGCAAGCGACCTTCCACGATCCATCCGCATGGACAACATCGCCTCGCTCATCAAGGTCGGCCTCCACAACATCCCGCTCGTGCGCTACCTCGTCCAGCAAGGCACCCAAAGCATGACCACCCGCATGAAGGAGCTCCAAGCCTTCTTCCCTGATGCTAAGGAGTCGGACTGGAACCTGATCGACGCCGGCATTCGCGTGCAAGCCATCAAAAAGGAAGACGGCGACGCCGGCATCGTCCACTTCGGAACCGAAGTTCTCACCGCGGCGGACAAGTCCATGTCCGCCCTCCTCGGAGCCTCCCCCGGCGCTTCCGTATCCACAAACATTATACTCGAAGTCGTCAAAAAATGCTTCTCCGACCGCCTCGCAACGCCGGAAGGACACGCCATCATGAAAGAGATGATCCCATCCTACGACGAAGACCTAACGAAGCCCAGCCTGTCCCAGAGACAGAAGGAGCTCAGCCAGCAAGCCTTCCAATCGCTAAAGCTCTGCTAGCCAGCCCAGCAACCTTCCAGCCGTTCTTCGCCCGCGAAGAACGGCTTTTTTGCGTCCCTCCCCCAACGCAGGGCTGGCGCTCGCGCCATGCCGCGATGCAAGATATTAGAGCAGGAATCTGCGGCACGTCGCAAGCAGCCTTCGCTCTTTGAGCTTCGTCTCCCACCGTAACTGCCCTAAAGGCAAACGCCAATCCCACTGCTTTTGGTTATAAACCACAAAAAAAACCGTCCCCCGAAAGGAACGGTTTTTTCACGGTGGCGGGATAGACGGGACTCGAACCCGCGGCCTCCTGCGTGACAGGCAGGCGCTCTAACCAACTGAGCTACTACCCCGTGGCGT
>NZ_JARXIA010000030.1 GCF_031127875.1 Pelagicoccus sp. SDUM812005
CTAGGTCAAATAATCTGTTCCGTCGTTTGAGGATGCTGCCTCCTTCGATTCAAAAATTCTCTATGATATTATATATTCTTCAGAAGTGGCTAACGACAAGGTCAGACGCGAGCGCTTGCGCGAGTTGTCTGCACCGCCTGGATATGTGTTGATCTTTTGGGTTTCATCTTGGGGTAACCTTTTCGACAAATCGATCTTTTGAATGCTTAGAAGATCATCTTTTTGTTCGTCGGTTAGATCCTAATTTCTTTATTTTTATTTAGGTCGGAGTCTTTGGGGCTTCCTGTTTCGAAGTTGGGTAGGGTGCTTTCTTCTCAGAAGTAGATTATTGATAAGGTCGGATAGTTGCTCAAGTAGATCGTCGAAGTCTTCGGTTGTTCTCTTTTGTATCCAGATTTATACGTCTCAGCCTGATCATTCGTTTTCTTCACATATCAGTAGTATTCTATGTAGTTTTGGTACACATAACACTTCTGATGTTATTTGCGGTTTTTAACTGTTAAGTGCGCAGAATAACCGGCTATGGGCGTGGTTATGTGTCGGTAAATGGTCATATGCACTTTTTTCGGGGAATGGTTATTTGGACGTAGACGCTTGTTGGGAGCTTGTTGGAGCGAGGGGTTGACACAAGTCAAAAGTAAGTGAAAATACGAGTTCTTGTATCTGTTATGTGCCTAGGATACCCCCTCTAGGCTTAACCCCAATCTTGCTTGTATCATGAAGGAATCCGCCCCTGACGCTCCGGTTTGGGTAGCGCGAGCTCGCGCTGCCTGGAAGTCGATTCAATCTCCACCGCCCAGCCGCAAATGGACGGCTTACTGGATTAAGAAGTTTCTGGTATACCTTGAGCGCAGGAACAAGGGGATCTTGCCGGAAAAAACGCCTTCGATGGGAGCGGTGAAGTCGTTTTGCCGATTCATCGAGGATAAGTGGGAAGTGGAGGAGTGGAAGGTAGAGCAAGCAAGCGAGGCGCTTGGCTGGTTCGCTAACGTAGCCCGATTTGGCGAAGGAGGAGGCAATGCGGAGTCGAAAGGAGCCTCGGCTTGTCCTGCTCCGAGGGCCGCTGGTTTTTCGGGTCCCGACCTAGGCGGTACGGTTGAACGTGAAAGATGAATTTGCGCCGAGGTTCCAGCTCTGCCTCGCCCGTGGTTGCTTGACGATCGCTTAGCCGGGCGTTTTTCGAAATGGGGGGAGTTGGTGGTTGCGGAGTGTCGCAAGCGAGGGCACTCGATTCGGACGGAAAAGACCTACGAACAGTGGTGCCGTCGCTTCTCGGAGTGGTGGAAGGGGGTAGCCGATGAATCGACGGCGGCTCCGGAATTGGGAGGATTGGGAGAGGTTGTGGAGAGTGCGGTGGTCGGATTTATGGACTATCTGGCGGTTGACAAGTGCAGCTCGGCGTCGACGCAACGGCAGGCCCTGAACGCGGTTAGCTTCTTGGTGACGAAGACCTTAGGGCTGGAGGCCTTGGATTTTTCCGACTTCGTGAGGGGAAAGCGTCGTAAGAACCTGCCGGTGGTGCTGAGCGTGGACGAGGTGCAGCGGCTGCTCTTGCAGATGGAGGGGGAGTCGCGGCTGGCGGCGGAGCTGCTGTACGGCGGTGGGCTCCGCTTGATGGAGTGCGTGAGGTTGCGGCTCAAGGATCTGGATTTTGAATACGGCACGATCTTGGTAAGGGACGGCAAGGGAGCGAAGGATCGGGTGGTGCCTTTGGCCAAGTCGGTTGTGCCGGCACTGAAGCGTCAGGTGGAGTTCGTGAGGTCGCAGCACGCGGCGGACCTCAAGGCGGGCTTCGGGGACGTCTACCTGCCGCCGAACTTGGCCAAGAAGTGGCCGAAGGCCGGCAAGGACGTGATCTGGCAATACCTGTTCCCGAGCAAGCGCATGCAGGTGGATCCGCGCTCGGAGGCGGAGAGGCGTCACCATATGACCGATCGCAAGCTCCGGGACGCGGTCAAGAAGGCCTCGCGGGACGCTGGGATCCTTAAGCGGGTGACGCCGCATACCTTGCGGCACAGCTTCGCGACGCACTTGCTGGAGAAGCACTATGATATCCGTACGGTGCAGGAGCTTATGGGGCATGCGTCGGTGGAGACGACGATGATCTATACGCACGTGATGAATCGCCCGGGGCTGCACGTGGTGAGCCCGATGGACGACTTGGCGCTGGACAGTGGCGAGAGGGTGGCGGGAGCGGCGTTTTGAGGCGGGGATGAGGGGGATGGGTTTTGGGGCCCGCAGATCTTCGCAGATTTTCGCAGATTGGGTTTGGGGATGGAGTGAGTACGGGGAGGAATCGCAGATATTTTGATGATTTTTGACGGATCCTGTGAGGGGATGCTGCGCCGCGGAGGAATTAACATCGCTTCGCTGAATCCCTTCGGCGGGCCTTCCACCTTCGCTAAAGCTTCCACCTTCGCCAAGGCTTCCGCCTTCGCCAAGGCTACTGCGGACATGCCTGTGGACATGCCTGCGGACGAGTCGGTGGACAAGTTGGAGGGCACGACGGTGGCAATGTTCGCGGGCCTCAGGGCGAGGATCCCTTCGCTGAACTCAGGGCGAGGACTCGATGCGGGAGTTGGTAGGGAGGGAAGAGTTGGATCTGCCTTCGTTATAGGGCCGCCATTTCGTCGGCCGTAGCTTTAGCGAAAGTGGAAGCTCAAAGAGCGACGGCCGGATTCGCGGTTCCACCCCCCTTAATCTCTCTCGGTACGCGGTTCCTCCGAACAAAAACCCCATCAGTCTCCAAACCAATCTGCGAAGATCTGCGGGCCCCAAAACACAAACCCAATCTACCATTCATCCCGAACGTCTACTTTGCTCTGATGAGCGAGGAGGCGTTTTGTGGTTCGTGGATGTAGCGACGGTTTTAATTTGGTTCATCATGTTTGTTTTGTAAAGCGAGGCGTCGCGTGGCGGCGATGCGGCCTTTTGACGAGGGCGAGGAGGTGAGATGAGGGGGCTTGGGGTTTATTCGTAGGCAAGGGGACTCGCGAAGGGGGCCGACAGGGTGCGTAAGTCGTGTCCGGTAGGCGCTTCGTGGATACGAAGGCCGAACTCGGGGAGCACCGCGAAGATGTGGTCGAAGATGTCGGATTGGATGTCTTCGTATTCGCCCCATTTGGTGGTGGCGGTGAAGGCGTAGATTTGCAAGGGGAGCCCCTGGTTGGACGATTCGAGCTGCCGCACCAGTATCAGCATTTCCTGGGCAATCCTGGGGTGGCTTTTGAGGTAGGATTTCAGGTAGCCGCGGAAGGTTCCGACGTTGGTGAGGCGACGTCCGTTCAGCGGAGACGACAGGTCGAGCTCGGCTTGCGAGTTCGATTGTTCCAGTTCGGCGAGCTTTCCTTCGAGATAGGGGGCCAGCAACTTCGCTTTGCGGAGCCGTTGCAGGGTGTCCTCGTCGAGGAAGGCGATGCTGGAGGTGTTGATATGGATGTTGCGCTTGATGCGTCGTCCGCCGGAGTCCGACATGCCGCGCCAATTCTTGAAGGAGTCGGAAATGAGGGCGTAGGTGGGAATGGTGGTGATGGTCTTGTCCCAGTTTTGCACCTTCACGGTGGTGAGTCCGATGTCGATCACGTTGCCGTCGGCCCCGTACTTGGGCATTTCGAGCCAATCGCCGACCGATAGCATGTTGTTGGCCGAGAGCTGGATTCCGGCGACGAGTCCTAGTATCGGGTCTTTGAATACGAGCATGAGCACGGCGGAAAGGGCACCGAGGCCGCTGAGCAGGATGAGCGGGGATTCGCCCATGAGCAGGGATATGCCGATGATCGAGGCGACGACGCTGGCGGCGATTTTGAGGGTTTGGGTTATGCCGCGCAGCGGGAAGTGGATACGTTTTCCGTTGCGAAGGAGGAGGCCCTGCAGGGCGTCGAGAAGGGCGTAGAAGGTAAGCAGGCCGAACAGCAGCATCCAGAGTTGGAGGGCTGTGGTTAGGGCCTTGCTGAGGAAGGATGCGGGCGAGAGCCAAAGCTGGGCTTGTACGTGAGCCACGGCTCCCTGCAGGGCGAAGGCGGCGCGGGAAAGCACGCGGCGGGCGTAGAGGGTCCTGCTCAAGCCCTGCGTGTTTCGGGCCTTGGCCCGGTCGATCAGCTTCAGGGCGAGGCGATGGAGCAGCAGGTGGAGGATGCTGGCTACGATAGCCATCCATGCGAGGGCGATGGCGTTGTACAGGAGGCTTGCGTACTCGGGGGATTGGCTTTGCAGCCAATTGTGCAAGGATTCGCGGACGCCAGTCCGGATGATTTCGAAGTTTTCTAGGGAAGCGATTGGTTCCCACCGTTGTGTATTCATGGAAAAGTGTGAGTTGATGGATCGAGGGAATTGCGGCGGTGAGCTCGCGGGGCGTTGAGGTGGCTCCGCTTTTGGTGTTCGCGGCGAAGGCTTGGGCCGCGAACGTATAGGGGCAGGCCTGGCTGGCCCTGGGGGCTTGCCAGTCGTGGCGGGGCCCGCTAGCGGCGCATACCGCGGTCGAGCTCTACAAGATTAACGAGAAATCTCGCTGCTTCTAGGCGGGGAGCGGCACCCGAAGGACGCTTGTAGGACTCCTTCGACGATCTCGTTTTCTTCCTCCAGTACGCTGACGAAGAAGGAAGTGGGGGCCGTAGGCGCTTGGTCTTCGTCCGTGGCGAAAACGAGTTTCGCCTGAACGGGGTCCTTGTGGATAGGGAGGCGCAAGGGCGAACCTGTCTCGCATCGCCCTACGGCCAAGCTGTGTTGGTTGTGGAGAGTGGTTAGGGTTGGCTGCTCACTTTCGTCGTGGATGGGCAGGGTCGCGCTGAGCGTTCCGATGGGAGTGGAAACGGCTAGGAACAGCGCGACGAATATATGCCAGATAGTTTTCAAACGACGGAGTGGATGACGGAACCTGCAATGACGAACGGGGGGCTGATGTCAATTGCACTGGGCGTTGGATTTGATGCGGGAAATCGTGTTTTTTTGGCCCGCAGATTTACGCGGATGTTTTTCGGTTTCTTGGGAATGTTGGCAGGGAGAGGATTGCTCTGATGAGCAAGGAGGCGTTTGGGTGAGGTGGGGATTTTGGATTGTGCTTTTGGGGGGGCGCAGATTTACGCGGATGTGCGCAGATTGTTTTTTTGGGGGGGATGGTTGGGGAATGTGGGGAGGGGAGTTGGTTTTGTATTTCATACAGTTGGATTCGGTTGTGGGGGAATTTGGAAGGCGCTGGTCTTGAGGGACTCAACTGAATTGTTTTTTATGTCAAAACTCCCCAAGTCTATCGTGATTATGGACCCGCTTCGCCTCTCAAGCGTTTATGGTCCGGAACAGCTTTCTCAGATCGAAGAAATCAGCGAATTGGTCTGCCCGCCTTTGTCCAAGGAGGATGTCGCTGCTAACCCTGAACGGATGGCTGAAGTCGAATACCTTTTTGGTGGTTGGGGCATGCCTGAGTTGAACACGGCGTTTCTGGAGAGCGCCCCTAACTTGAAGGGGGTCTTTTTCAGCGCCGGCACGGTGAAGCCTTATGTCTCGGACGAGCTTTGGGAGCGTGGCATCGTTTTAACGAACGCCCACCAGGCCAATGCGGTGCCGGTGGCCGAGTACTGCGTGGCGGCTATCATTCTCTCGCTGAAGCTGGGGTGGACTTACCTGCGTACTCTGCGGGAGAAGCAGAGCTGGCAGCGGGAGACGACGGAGATCCCGGGCTGCTACGACGCGACGGTTGGCCTAGTGTCGCTGGGTGCGATCGGGTTCAAGACGCTGGAGCTTTTGAAGCCTTTTAAGGTCAAGCCCTTGATCTACAGCACGAGCATGTCGCAGGCCCAAGCTGAGGAGTGGGGCGGCGAGGTGGTTAGCCTGGACGAAATCTTCGAGCGCAGCGACGTGATATCGCTGCATACGCCGCTGTTGCCGTCGACACGGGGCATGATTCGCGGCGAGCACATTCGCAAGATGCGTCACCGGGCGACGTTCATCAATACGGCTCGCGGAGCGGTGGTGAACCAGGCTGAGATGATCGAAGCGATGCGGGAGCGTCCGGACTTGACGGCTTTGGTCGACGTGACGGACCCGGAGCCTCCTGCCGATGGAGACGAGATCTTCAAGGTGGATAATATCCATGTGACGCCTCACATCGCGGGGTCGCTGGGGCGGGAATGTCGCCGCCTGGGCCAGACTGCGATCGACGAGTGCAAGCGCTACCTAGCTGGCGAGGATTTGCTCTACCAAGTGGTGGAAAGCGATTTGGCCCGCATGGCCTAGCTGGAACTAGAGCTTGGATCCGAGATGAAGATCGCTATCAACACCGTTACCTTGCGCGAGTTTTCCCGCGAGGAGGTTGTATCCATATTAACTGACAACAAGGTAGGCGCCGTTGAGTGGGCGGGAGATGTTCATGTACCGCCGGGCGACTTGGAGGCGGCTGCGGCTGCCAAGGAGCTTTGCGAGCAAGCGGGCATCGTTTGCACGAGCTACGGTTCCTACTACCAGTGCGACGAGCAGGGGCAAGGGGGCGGTCCGTTCCGCTTTAACCTGGGTGGCGACGTAGCGCTCGATACGGCGGCGGCTTTGGGAGTGGACGCGATCCGCGTGTGGGCCGGGCGCTTGGCTAGCGATAAGGCTTCCGCGGAGTACCGCAAAGAGGTGGCTGGGTGTCTTGCTGCCTTCTGCGATCAGGCGGCAGCCTTGGGGATGTCGGTGCACCTTGAGTTTCACCGTAATACGCTGACGGATACGGTCGCGAGTACGCTTGACTTGTTGGGGGCTGTTTCGAGGGACAACTTGTTTTCTTACTGGCAGCCTCGCCATGGGATCGGCGTGGAGGAGAATGTCGCTGACATCCATGCCTTGGGGGAGCGGCTCTCGAACGTGCATGTTTTCCACTGGTTGTTGCAGGAGGATGGCTCGAGCGTGGAGCGGCGCCCGCTCGTGGAGGGGCGGGAGCGTTGGGATGTGTATTTCTCGGCGATCCAGGCGTATCCGCGGGATCGTTACGCGATGATCGAGTTCGTGAGGGGAGATACGCTTCCTCAGTTGGAAGAGGATCTGGGGGTGCTGCGTTCGGTTTTGAGTCTGGATTGAGGTGGATGATTGGGGCGGTGTGTGTGGCCCGCAGATTTACGCAGATTTGCGCAGATTGGGTTTGATGGAGCTTGTAGGGGATCTTGCAATACGGTCGCGGGCTAAAGCTCCGCGCTACGGGATCTTGCAATGGGGTCGCGGGCTTCCGCCTTCGCCAAGGCTTCCGCCTTCGCTGAAGCTTCTGCGGACAAGTCTGCGGACGGGGAAAGCTCCGCGCTGCGGGAGCTTGCGCTTTTTGAGGGGTGGGGATTTAGGCGAAGATGTCGGTTACGGGGGTGCCTTTTCCGTCTTCGGTAACGTAGAAGGGGCGGCCTTCTACGGAAAACTCGGTTTTGGGACTGATGCCCATGGCGGTCATGATGGTTGCGTGTAGGTCCGTCACGGATACGGGGTTCTCGATGGCTACGAGTGGGCGCTCGTCGGCGGTCTTCCCGTAGAGGTAGCCTTTTTTGACTCCGCCTCCGAAGAGGGCAACGCTGGAACCTCCGGTGAAGTGGCGGTGCAGGCCGTAGTGTTTTTCTTCCGTAATGAAGTCGCCTTTGTGGGCGGCTTGGTCGTTGGCGTTGGAACCGGGCTTTCCTTCCATGATGGCATCTCGGCTAAACTCGGAGGCGACGATGACGAGGGTACGATCCAGGAGTCCGCGTTCTTCGAGGTCGAGGATGAGTTGGGCGATGGGTCGGTCGATCTCTTTGTGCATGCGATCGGTGGTGCTGTGGCCGGCGGCATGGGTATCCCAATGGAGAAAGGGCACGTACTCGGTGGTGACTTCTACGAAGCGAGCTCCGTTTTCGACGAGGCGGCGGGCAAGGAGGCAGCCGCGTCCGAATCGTCCGGTATCGTAGGCGTCGCGGACTTCTTGGGGCTCTCGTTCGATATCGAAGGCTTCGCGTTCTTTGGAGCTGAGGAGTCGGTAGGCGTTGTCCATGGATCGCAGGAGTGACTCTTGCTGGTAGTCGCTGGCGTATTCACGATTTGGATTCTTGTCTACGAGCTGGCGGAAAAGGCGGTTGCGGTTGGCGAAGCGCGCTCCGGTCATTCCTTCGGGCGGGCGGACGGATTGGGCCGCTTGTTCGGGGAAGGGGAGATTCATGGGACCGTATTCGCTGCCGAAGAATCCTGCGGTAGTGAAGGCTTTGAGTTCTTCTTGTTCGCCGATGCCTTCGAGGCGCTGCCCGATATTTATGAAGGGGGGCATGATGTCGTTGCGGGGGCCGAGTACCCGAGCGATCCAGGAGCCGAGGTGGGGGCAGGCCACGGTTTGCGGTGGTACGTAACCGGTGTGCCAGTGGTACTGGTGGCGGGAGTGGAGGATGCTGCCGAGGTCGGGCTGGACGGCGGAGCGTATCAGGGTGCCGCGATCCATGATGCTGGCGATGCGCTTGAGTCCGGAACTGATCTTGATGTTGTCGACGGCTGTGTCGATGGAGGGAAAGGTACTGAGGACGGTATCGACCGGCATGCCTTGGGAGTAGGGGGCGTAGCGTTTGGGGTCGAAGGTTTCGGGGGCGGCCATACCGCCTGCCATCCAGAGGAGGATGCAGGCGTCGGCTTTGGCTGCGGGATGCTTGAATCCGCTGCCGCGGACGATCTGTGGGGCGCCAGCCATCCAGGCTGCGGAGGAGGCGAGGGCTAGCTTTTTGAGGAAATCGCGTCGGACGATGGGTTCGGGCGCGTGGGGGTCGATGGAAAAGCTCATGGTCTGTGGGGCTGGGAGGTCTAACGGATTATGAAAAACTCGGGAGTGGCAGTGATGGCCCAGAGAAGGTCGGTCACGGCGGCTGGGGTTGGGCGACGTCCTAGAGCATCCTTGAGCAGGCGTCTTTCTTGGCGGGTGGGGTAGCGGGTTAGCAGTCCGAGGTAGATTTCGTCGATTATCTGGGCGGTGTTTTGTGTATCCGGATTTTGGATAACTTTATCGGCTCCGCGTTGGAGGTAGTCGATCAATTGTTGGCTGGTGGAGAGGTCGACCGCTTCGAGGGTGGTCAGTTCGTTCGGGCGGGAGGTCACGATCTGGTCTCTGTTGGGGCGGCCGAGGGAGCGCATGAGGGAATCGGTTTTGAGGAGGGACGCGCGTGGGGGGCGGTCGCTGCCGGCGTACTGGATGGCGAGGAGGGAGTTGACGCGGCGGTTTGCGATCTTTTCCCATTTTTCGTGCGCGACTGGCTGGGCATTGCGCCAGGGGAGGGCCTTCGGGGAGCGGTTGGCGTGGCCTTCCAGCTGAGGAGGGTGCGGGGCGACCTGCCAGTTCTCGTCGCTTAGGATGAGCTGGCTTTTTCCGTCTTCGTAGTCGAGCCAGAGGGCGCAGAAGAGGGCGGCCTCGGATCGGTTTCGTCCGAAGTTCGCGGCTCGGATGCGAATCTCGTTTTTGCCCGCTAGCAGTTTCGGGCCGAGGGAACCGGCTTGCAGGTCATTGGCGCCGCTGCCTTGTTGGATCAGTTGGCCGTTGAGGTAGACGGCGAATGCGTCTCCCGCTGCGGTGACGATCCCGGCAAAGGCGACTGGCTTCGAAATGTTGAATTCGCGGCGAGCCCAAATTTCCTGATTGGGCTCGGGTGGATCGCTGAGCCATATCCAAGAACTGGTTACGGAGAATCGGCTGTCCTGGTCGTCGGCCCGATCGCTACGATAGACGGGCGCATCGAAGCCGATGGGAGCGGAGTCGGTGAACTTCCAGACGGCGTCCACGAACTGTTCAGCCGTTAGGCGTTTGGGGAGGGGGCCGTGGTAGGTGTATTTAGCGTTGCTGTCAGATTGGCTGCTTGCGCTGGACTGGCTTTGGTAGGCTTGCGAGGAGGCGATGAGCTTTAGGGTACGTTTGATGTTGTATCCATTTTTCTGGAAATCGACGGCTAGCCAATCGAGCAGGTTGGCGTTCCAGGGTTCGGTTTCCATGGCGTCGAGCGGGTGCACGATGCCGCGTCCCATTAGTTGGGCCCAGAGGCGGTTTACGATGGTGCGGGTGACGCGTCCGTTATCCGGGTGGACGAAGAGCTCTGCGAGCTGCTGGAGGCGCTGCTCTTTGGGGGCCTCGGGATCGATTTGTCCGATTTCCGGAAAGGGCCAGGCGGCGACTGCTTGGTCGCCAGTTGGCTTGTCGCAGCGGTAGAGCTCCAGCGGGTCCTCGGAGTAGATGGCTGCCAGCCCGTAGGCTTCGGCGAGGGTCCAGCGATCAACGAAGCTGTCGTGGCAGGAGGCGCACTTCATGTTGATGCCGAGAAAAGATTGGGAGACGTTTTGGGAGAACTGGACAGGGAGGCTTTGGGCGACGCTGACGGTGCCGCGCCATTCGATTCCGTCGATGAAGCCGGAACTTTCCTTGCTGGGGGGAGCGATGAGCTCGCGTACCATGCGGTCGAAGGGGGCGTTGTGTTTGAGTGAATCGTAGAGCCAGCCGCTGATTTGCTTGCGTCCGCCGGTGATGAAACCGGTGCCGGCGTAGTCGTTTCTCAGCAAGTCGTTCCAGAAAGTGAGCCAGTGCTCGGTGTATTCGACATTTCGCGACAGGAGGTTGTCGATGAGGCGATCGCGCTTGTGGGGCGAGCGATCCGCTAGGAATTGCCTGGTTTCTTGCGGAGAGGGTAGGAGTCCGGTTATGTCGAGCGAGACGCGTCGCAGGAAGGCCTCGTCGTTGAGCGGCTCGGGGAGGGGGATTTCTTTGTTGGCGAGGTAGGCGTCGACGATGCGGTCGATAGGGTGGTCGCGGGTGCCCAGAGCACGCGGAAGCTCGGGGTGGCGGGGATGCAGGGGCGGTTCGTATCGAGGCTCCGCGAAGCTGAAGCTGGGGTCCCAAGGCATGCCTTGGTTGACCCAACGCTTGAGGATTTCGATTTCCTCAGGCGGGACGGGAGGGTTGCCGTCATAGGGCATGCGGTAGTCGGGGTCCGGATCTTCGAGGAGCTCGATGAAGTAGGATTGGTCGGCGTCGCCCGGAACGGCTGAGTCGTCTTCGAGGATCTTGTCGAGGGTGTTGATGGAGAAGCCTCCTTTGGATTTGCTGCCTCCATGGCATTCGTAGCAGTGCTGTTTCAGGATGGGCACGACGTCGTGGAAAAAGTCTACGTTCCGCTCGGCCTGGGCAGTAGCCAGGGCTGGTAGCAAATGGCTGATGGATAGAAAGTAGGTGAGGGCTTTCATCTTTATGGTTCGAGGGGGATGGGGATGGGGATGGGGCTGGGGATGGATTGGGTTGTGGTTTTTTTGGGCCCGCAGATTGCGCAGATGTTCGCAGATGGGGTTTGATGGAGCTATTGGGGGGATCTTGCGATGGGGTCGCGGGCTTCCGCCTTCGCCAAGGCTTCCGCCTTCGCTGAAGCTTCTGCGGACAAGTCTGCGGACGGGGAAAGCTCCGCGCTACGGGATCTTGCAGTGGTTGTGGTGTATTGGAAAAGGGAGGACAGCTACCTTGCGGTAGCTGTCCGGGGGTAACGAAGCCTCCGGTAAGATTGGGCATCTTAGGAGGACAACAAGATTAGTTGAGGTGCGGTTTAGGAGTGGTTCGCAGCCAGTCGCTCAGCTTCCGGGAAAGCTCGGTGGCCTTTTCGGGATGGGTTCCGGCGAGGTCGTGGAGGTCGTCGGGGTCGCTCTTCAGGTTGTAGAGTTCAGTGCGATCGGGCCAGGCTATGATTTTATCCCAGCCTTCGATGAGGACGCGTGATTCTAAATTGCTGTTGAGGTCGTCGAGCTTCGATAGCTCGATGTCGTGGGCGTAGTCTTCGACGACGATTTGGTTGCGTTGGTCGAGCAACTCGGGCTGGCGTAGGTCGAGGCCTGCCATGATGGCGGGGACTTCGATGCCGCAGGCTTGCAGGATGGTGGGGGCGATGTCGATGTTGCTGGCGAGGGTGGTTTGATTGCGGGCGGGAGCGACTTTGCCGGTATGGCGGATCATGATGGGAGTGCGGATGCCGTCTTCGAAGGGCTCGCGTTTCGAGCGAATGGAGCGGCCGGGTTGCTCTGGATTGGATACCCAGCCGTTGTCGCAGGTGTAGATTATGATGGTGTTGTCGGCGATTCCTTTGGTTTCGAGGTAATCGATCACTTCACCGCAGGCTTCGTCGAACCACTCGATGTTGGCCCAGTAGCGGGCTTCGGATTCGCTGGAGGCGACGTCCTTGTATTTCAAATACAGCTCTTCGCGGGCGTTGTGCGGAGTGTGGGGCAGGAAGATGCCGTACCAGACGAAGAAGGGTTTGTCTTGCTCGATGGCTTTGTCGACGAAGTCGTAGTAGGGCTGTTGGGTGGTGCGGCCGATTTCCAATCCGACGTCGCCGTGACGTCCGCGTTTTTCGGTGATGCCGTGAGTCATGGCGTCGGTGAAGCCGTGCTCGAGAGGGTCGCCTTCCCACCATTTTCCGGTTTGCAGGGTGAGGTAGCCGTGGGCTTCCAGTTCCTTGACCATGGAGGGAAGTTTTTCGATGGGGGCGGACATCTTGGGTCTCCACTCGACGAAGAGTTCGGGCGCGTGGATTCGGTGTACGTTACCGGGAAGGATGGGGTCATTGCCGCGAATGTTGTGTTGGTGGGGGTGCAGGCCAGTTACGAGGCTCGCTAGGGAGGGGCGGCAGAGGGGGGCGGAAACGTATCCACGTTCGTACAACAAGGATTCGCTGGCGAGTTTGTCGAGGTGGGGCGTCGCGACGTGGGGGTGCCCCATGAAGCCGTAGTCGTCCCAGGTTTGGTCGTCGCTGATGAGGAGGACCACGTTTGGCTGGGATGAATTGGCCGCTGGCGGCTGTGCGGCGTGCAGGCTGGGAAGCAGGCTGCCCAGCAGAGAAAGGATGAGTAGGATATAAGGATTCTTTTTCATAGGTTATAAAGGGTTGGCTTATTTGATGCGAGCAAAGGTGGCTTGGGTCGGGGCGAAGCGGATGGTATCGATGCGGCCGCTAGGGAAGGTGAGCTGACAGGTGTGGGTGTCGGAGCTTTTGTCGTATTGAACTGCAACTACAGGAATTTCGGACTCGTTTTTGAAGGGGAAGGCGATGCTGACGAGGCGTGGGTGGTAGGCTTCGGTTTTGGCGCTGAGACGCTTCAAGTGTTCCGAGTAGACAACTTTCTTGTAGCCATTCGCAATGTAGCTTTGACCGTCGAGATCGTCTTCGGAGACGAGGATGGCTTGGTCGTCGGAGTAGGCGAGAATGAGGCAGGATGCCTTGCCGTTGCCGCCTTCGATGATGGCGCCTTTTCCCTGTTGTTGGATGGTATTGTCGAGGGTGGTGACGTAGCGGGAAACGACTTCGACGGGCTTGTGTCCTACTTCGACGCCAACGTCGTCCCGCCAAATGAGGTAGGGCTGCGGCCCGCGGACGAAGTAGAGCTTGCGCTCCGCGTGGCCGATGAAGCCGGGGATCAAGGGGTAGGCTTCGGGAGCTTGTCCGCGAACGAAGGCGCCGTGTTCGTCTTCGCGGTAGTCCACGACGCGGCCTACTGAGCCGATCTGCTGCTCAACGCCGTTTATCCTGAGGGTGGTGTGGCAGTCGCTGCCGTCCGGCCAGTAGCCTGGATCGGTGAGGAAGTCTTCGCCGAGAGCGGCGAAGGTGACGGCGTTTTCGTCCTGCTGGTTGTGGCCCTGGTGCATATCGTATCCGCTTTTGAATACGACGTGGGCGGCGTCAGGGTCGTCCCATGCGGAGCGGAGAAAAACGCGTCCGCTGTGGTAGCGTTTTCCGAGGGGCCAGTTCGCTTGGCCGGGGGAGAGGGGCTCGAGCGGGGCGTCGCCGCTAAGGAAGGGGAAGAGTTCGCCGAAGCCGTCGTTTTCGCGGCCGAGGCCGTTGTTTCCGGCCCCGTCGGGACCGATGGCCTGCCACCAGGCCCAGAGGTGAACGGAATTGCGATAGGTGAGGGCGTGGGCCATGGCGATGGGGCCGACGGGTTGGGGGTCGTTGTCGTTGAGGGTGCGGATTCGGTTTTCGAAGGGGAGGAGTACCCAGACGAATTGGTCGAGGATGTTTTGGGCGAGGGGTTGCTCGGCGACGAGGTCGGGGCCTCCGGAGCGTTTGAGGGCGAGCGAGAAGGGATAGGCTCCGAGCTGGCCGTAGCTGAGGTAGTGGTGCCCTTCGGTTACGTAGCCGGTGGGGTCGACGAAGTATTTGTAGTATCCACGCACGCGCTCGGTGGCGCGGTCGACCCAGGCAGGCTGGTCGCCGAGCGCGAGGGCCGCGAGGCCGAGGGCTCCGAATTGGACGGAGTTGTGGTTGCAGGAGGTGACGCCCGGCGAGGGAGCTCCCCAGGCGCTGCCGTCGGTGTAGAGGAGGTGTCCGTACTGGTAGAGCTCTTCGCGAACCTCGGTCCGTTCCTCGTCGTTGAGGTATGGATACAGGAAATCGTAACCGATGGCGAGGCCCTGAGTGGCGTCGGCGTATTGGAGGTGGGTCCGCCAGTGGTCGGTATTGTCCGGTTCGCATTGGCGGACCACGGCGAGGAGGATTTCGGTGCCCTTGTGGAAATAATGTTCCTGTCCGGTAAGGTATCCGGCTAGGGATAGGATGCCGAGGCGTCGTTGCACGAAGCGGCCAGCGGTGCCTTTGCCGTTGTCGGGGCCGGAGAGCGGGTAGGGATCGGTTTCCGTATCCAGGAAGTAGTTGGCTTGGTCGATGACAGCTTGCTTCATGGTGCGTAGCCATTCGGTGGAGTCGGCCCGTTGTTGCAGGGCGGGGACATCGTCCAGCGTGAAGAAGAAGCTCGGATGAGCGGAGGGCTCGGCAGCGAAGCTGGGGATGCCGGCGACTGCGGATAGGGCGGCGATCGAAAGGGATGCTAAGGTGGATTTCATTACTACAAAAAGAGTGGGGCGGCAGAAGGCCTTGGGGGCTAGGCTAGGGCTGCTTGGTAGGCGTAGTTGCGTTGGAAGCTTTGGTAGTCGGCCTCGTTGAGTGAAAGGAGGTCGCCGGTGCGTTGCATGTGGGCGCTTAGGGTGGCGAGAAAGCGTGGGAGGGAGGCGTGTTGTTCGAAGGCGAGGTTGCGGGATTCGAAGGGGTCGGCTTCGAGGTCGTAGAGTTCGAAGAAGACCTCGTCCTTGAAGCCGTCGACGATGAGCTTGAGATTTCCGTCGACGACGCAGCGCGACCATTTCTCTAGGGCTCCGTTTCCGTCGCTTTGGATGAATACGGGTTCTTTTGTTGGCTTTTGGCGTCCCTCGATTTGAGGGAGCAGCGATTTTCCGGAAACGGAATTCGGAATCTGGATACCGGCGATTTGGCAGAGGGTGGGGAAGACGTCGACCTGGGAGGTGGGGCCTGGATTCGCGACGCCGGCGTTCTTTCCGCGAGGCATTTTTATGGCGAGGGGGGTGCGGGCGGATTCTTCGTAGGCGACCATCTTTTGCCACAGGCAATGGGAACCGAGCATTTCGCCGTGGTCGGAGGTGAAGACGATCACGGAGTTTTCGTATATGCCTTCCGCCTTCAGTTTGTCGACGATTTGGCCAACGCAGTGGTCGAGCAGGTTTACGAGCCCGGCGTAGACGCGCCAAGGCTCTTGCCATTCCTCGCGGTGGTATCGGGCTCCGATGGCACCCGACATGTGATAGAGGTTGAGGGGGGATTGGAGGGGATCCCAGCGACCCACGTTTTCCGGCATCGGGACGTCCTTGAATTTCTGATACCAGGGGGATGGGATATCGAAAGGAGGGTGGGGCGCGAGAAACATCGCGTTGAGCAGGAAGGGCTTTTGGCGGTCGCGATGCTCGATGGCGTGGAGGGTTTCCTTGAGGATATAGCCGTCGAAGAAGTTTTCAAAGCCGTCTTCGTAGCAGCCAGTTTGGGGAATGGAGTAGCGGCGGGCGGCGGAGGTTTTGCGGGAATGCAGTTCGGGGCAGATGCCGGTGAAGCGTGGTCCGCCGGGAGTTCGGGCCCCGGAATTCGCGAGGTGATCGGCGTATCCTCTTTCCAAGGACATCCAGCGCGTTTGCGAGTCGGCTTGCTCGTCGAAGGCATCGGCGGTGTGGAGGTGTTGCTTGCCGGTGTGCCAGCTGTCGTAGCCAGCGGCTTCGAAGCAGGTGTAGAGGTTGGGGGTGCGGGCGGCGACTAGCCCGTGCTCTTTGTCTATCGGTTCCCAGCCATTGACGAGGCAGCCGGTTTCGTTTGGGTAGCGGCCGGTGAAGAAGCTGCCGCGGGCCGGCACGCACAAGGGGGAGGCCGTGTACATGCGCGGGAATTGAGCGGACTCCGAAAAGAGGGCGCAGATCCTTGGGGCGAATTCCGGGCGTATGAAATCATGCCGCAACTGGTCGGCCATGATGACGATAACGTGCGGATTTAGAGACATGGCAGTCTGCGGATGCTAGGCTAGGTCAGCGGTGGCGGAACGTTGGCGCTTGCTCGTTTTTCTCAACAGGACGCCGATTCCGAAGACGAGGCCGCCGCAAAAGATGAATGCGATGCGACCGGAGAGCGAATTGGGAATCAAGGTGAGCAGGAGGATGAATGTTCCGAAGCTCATAGCGACGCCGCCCATGAGGCCGGCTTGCTTGTAGTCGGTCTTGGTGCCCTCGCATTCCTCTTCGGTAATGGGAGTGCGCATACGTTCGTTGAAGGCTTCGATTTCGGCCCGGCGCTTGGCTGGCATGCGGTTGTAGAAGAGC
This sequence comes from Pelagicoccus sp. SDUM812005, assembly GCF_031127875.1. Taxonomy (GTDB): domain Bacteria; phylum Verrucomicrobiota; class Verrucomicrobiia; order Opitutales; family Opitutaceae; genus Pelagicoccus. The sequence goes on from NZ_JARXIA010000030.1 coordinate 16,631, forward strand.
ATGGTGAAGAAGAACCAGGAGCCGCAGGTGGCGAGGTTGGCGAATAGACCGATGCTGGGAATCCAGGTTTCGGCCTCGGCTCTGCTGAGTTCTCTGCCGAGTTGCTCGGCGAGCCAGTCGTTGTTGAAGAGGTAGAACACGGTCAGGGAGGTCATGAATCCTACGAGGGTGGTCGACCAGGCGGCCCAGGTGGGTGCTTTGCGGGTAAAGATCACGAGGGCAAGCGGTATGGTCATGGGAACCGCGAGCATGGACCCTGTCCACTGCACGAGCTTGAAGAGTCCGAATTCCTTGAGTTCGGTGAAGAACAGGGCGAGGCTGATGATCATGGCGCCCAGGAAGACCGTGGTGATGCGGCTGGTGAGCATGAGCTCTTTCTCGCTGGCGTTGGGGCGGAGAACCGGCAGGTAGAAGTTTCGCACGAAGATGCCTGCGTTTCGGTTGAGCCCTGTATCCATGCAGGAAACGGTGGCTCCAAGCATGGCGCAGATCATCAAGCCCATCATGCCCATAGGGAGGTATTCGAGGGCGACGACGATGTAGGCGGCCTCGGCTGGGTTGTTCAGTTCCGGAATCATGGCTCCAATATCTGGATACAAGATTGCGGCGGCCATGGGCGGAATGAACCAGATGACCGGGCCGATGTAGGAGAGGATGGCGGCGAGCCCAGCGGCCTTGCGGGCGTGCTCCGAGTTTTTGACGGCTAGGTACCGGCCCGACTCTATGAGGTTGTTGCAGTTGACCATCTGGCGGGCGATGTTCGACATCATCCAAAATCCAACCAGGCCGTAGGTGAAGGGAGCCGAGAGGTCGAGGTGTCCAGCGGGCATTTTTTCGATGAACGCGCTCGGTCCGCCCACCGCTGACATGGCGAAGATCGCAGCGATGATGGTGACTGGAACCATGACCAGCAGTTGGACGAAATCGTTGGAGGAGGAGGCCCAAGAGCCGCCGAGCAAGGTCGAGGTGATGACGACGACTCCCGTGATGATGATGGCGGTTTCGAGCGGGAGCTCGAAGGAAACGGAAATGAAGAGGCAGAGTCCGAACAGCCAACCGGCGCCGCCGAGGATGCCGAGAGGAATGCTGAACCAGGTGTAGAATTGCTGGCTAAACTTGTCGAAACGCTCCCGCACCGCCTCGACCGTCGTGATGACTCGCATTTGGCGGGATCGGGCGGCGAAGTAGAAGTAGTTGATGGTGAAGCCGAGAGCGTTGCCGATGTAGATGGTGAGGACGCCCCAGCCGTCGTTGTAGGCCTTTGAGGCCGCTCCGGTAAAGGTCCAGGCGCTGAATTGCACCATGAAGGCGGAAGCTCCCACGAGCCACCACATCATGTTGCCTCCGCCGCGGAAGTAGTCGCTCGTATTGGAGACGAACTTGGAGGTCAGGTAACCTACGGTGAGGAGCAGGCCAAAGTAGGCTGCGATGACGATGTAGTCGTATTGAGTCATTTGACGGGGCTTGGGAGAAAGGGACGGGAGTCCGTAAGGGATCAGTGTCGCAGGGTTGGGTCGCGGAGTTCAACGAGCCATCAATCAATACAGATCGAGTCCTTTGAAGGGAGAGTCCTGGAGGCGGCCCGGGAGGGCTCGGATCCAGCCGGGCTGGCGGCTACTTTTCGGTCTTGGCGAGGCTCTGGACGAAGCTGTGCAAGGTGGGGTCGCTAGATGTCTCGAGGAGGCGGTTGTTGCGGTAGGCGTCGACTAGGCGTTCGAGGTCCGCGATGCGGTAGCGCATGCGTTGGCCGCGTTCGTTGTCCGCGGTGCGTCGTGTTTCCTTGAATACGCGGATGTCCTGCGTTTTGGGGATGATGTCGACGCCGTCTCGGATGGCGGATTCGACGGATTCGAAGTGGTGGTGTTCGGCGAGCACGATGCGACGGTTTTCCAGGAGAAGGGTGTAGCCGTAGTCTCCGTAGGCTTCGGAGAAGGCGCCGTCGATGGTGATGGCTTTTCCGCTGCGCTTGAGGGGAGACTCGCCCTGCTCGAGCTTGACGGGCACGTGGCCGTTTACGATGAGGCCGTTTTCGGTATCGGCGCCGAATTCGACCAGTACCTTGTCGCAAAAGTCGCCACGGTGGATGAGCTCGAAGTAGGGATCCTTCTTTTCCTTGTGGGGAGCCTTGTCGGCGATGAAGTCGCGCTCGAGGGTGGCGATGCGGTCTTTACCGAAGAGGGGTGAGAGGGGGCCGCACCAGAGGTACCAGAGGAAGTCGAGGTCGCTGGGGCGCGGATCGCGCAGGGCTCGGCTGACCACGGATTCGATTTTCTCGAAGAGCTGCTTGCCGGAGTAGGGGGTTCCGTCGATTTCGAGCTGGAGGAAGGCGCCGTCCGGGTCGCAGGGCACGCAGCCGTGGAAGATGAGGCAGTCTCCACGTTTCAAATACATGGCGCCGTGGTCTACCATGAACTGCATTTGCTCGCGCAGCTTCTGGCTGCGGAGGAAGGAGCGCTTGAGGTATTTGAGGCAGTCCTGCTCTTCGGGGCTGAGCTGGTAGGGATTCGCGGGGTCGAGGGTGGGGAACTGCTTGTCGGTGAGGGCGTAGCTTTGGCCGTCGATCTCGATCGTGCCGGCGGCTAGGTCGATGCGGTGGAGCAGGCGTCGGTGGTCGAGCTTCCAGTGCGGGTTGCGTTCGATGAGCTGGCCTTCCAGCTTGAACTGCATGATGGCGATGGCCTTTTGCATGCGAGCCACGAGCTGGATGGGCCGCATGCCTTCGCGTTTGGGCATGAAGTGAGTGGCGGGGTCGTCGTGGTAGACGGTGTTGGCGAGGTGCTCGAGCGGGGTGAGGGGAACGCTGTAGCCCTCGTCGAGCTGGCCGAGGCGGCGGTAGCGCAGGGAGACGCGCAGGGCGGTGCAGATGAGGGCTTCGTTGCCGAGGGCGGCGCCCAGCCAGAGGGCGTCGTGGTTTCCCCAGATAAAGGATACGTTAGGCTGCAGGCGCAGGTAGTCGACGACGCGGTCGCCTCGCGGGCCGCGATCCCAGCAGTCGCCGCCGATGATGAGCTCGTCCACGGCGAGGTTGCGGATGAGGCGGCCGATCATGTGAATGAGGTGGAGGAGGCGCCCTTGCCGTTGAAGCTCGTTGATGATGGCGTCGACGAAGAGGGTTCCGTCCTCGTTGGAAGGGGCGTGCAGGATTTCCAGGAGGAGGTTCCTGAAGTCGCTGGGCAGCAGTTCGGTGGCGAGCCGCAGGCTGTAGTTGGACATGAGGTGGCGCAGGAGCTCGAACTGGGGGCCGAGCACGCGGTGGGCGAAGGCCTTGATCTCGTCCGGGTCCTTGAGGTCCCGCTTGAGCTGGCTGGTCACTTCGGCTGGGTAGAAGGTGAGCTTGAGGAACTCGGCGAGGCCTTCTTCCGACATGCGGCCGCGGAACATCGTTTCGACGAGGGGACGGAGGGTGCCGGAGGCGTTGTTGATGACGTGCTGCAGTTTCTTGTCCTCGCCATGGATGTCGCTGATGACGTGGATGGCGCCTTGGGGGAGGGTCTGCACGGCGGCGAGGCGGGCAATCTCTGCGATGGCGGCGTCGGCGTTGGGAAACTTGCAGGAGAGGAGTTCCAGGGAGGAGAGGTCGGCTTCGGGCCGCTTGAAGGAGAGGGTGTTGCTATTCATAGGTGGGTCAGGCAAGGGAGCGTTTTCCGTTTGTAGCGTAGGGCGCCGCGACGGGGAGATTTTCCTGAGGTCAGCTTAGCGTGGCTTGGCGTACGGCGCAAGGCGGCCCGGCACTTGGGCGCTGGGGGCGTCAGTCCGCCTTTTTCTGCTTGAGGGTGTGCAGGTAGAGGGTGCTCGGCGGGAGGATGGATTCGCGGGCTTGGCCGCGGAAGGGGGCTTGGGCTTCCCAGGTGATGTAGTAGCTTAGGCCGTCGTCGCCCTGGGCGGACTTGGTCCGCAGGATGAGCTCGTCTCCGTAGGAGTCGACTCCGTTGAGCAGGACTTCGCCGGAGGAGGCGACCTGCGAAAGGACGGGCGGGTAGGCGAAGCTAGGCCTGCTCTCAAGGAGCTTTAAGGAGGCTTCGTCGAGGATCAGGTCGTACCAGTCTTCCTGCTTCTTGACGGTGAGGCGGATTTTGCCGTCGGGCAGCGCTACTGGTTTTTGGATACGCACGTCGAAGGAAGAGAGGGAGCCGGTGCCGCCGAAATCCCAGCGGAAGTTTCGCCAGTCGCTAACTTGGTAGCTTTTCCAGGCATCGGCTTCGCGACGGGCGATATAGGCTTGGGTCTGGCCGTTCTGGTCGTACTTGTGGAAGGCGATTAGGGGGCGGTGTTGGGAGTCGAAGCCGAGCTTGTTGTTTCCGTTGATGGCTCCTCCGCGGGCGGGCACGGGATCGGCGATGTCGCTGGAAGCGAGGGTGATGGGCAGGGGCAAGGGGTTCCCGGCTGAGTCTTCCCAATGGATGAGGTCGTCGCTGCGGGCGTAGCTGATGTCGTGGTTGGTGCCGGCGTCCGGTGTGTCGCGCCAGATCCACACCATGTGGAAGCGTCCGTCCGGGCCGAGGCTGGGGCCTTCGACGTAGGCGTTCATGAGGCCTTGGCCATCGATCAAGGGCGTGTCGTGGATCTGGGTCCAGGCTTGGCTTTCCGGATCGTAGGCGAGGTAGACTTCGACTCCGTCGCCGCTGAAGCCGCTGCGGTATTTCAGGATGAGTTCGCCGTTGTCGCGTTTTAGGAATTTGGGGTAGGTGGATACTTTTTCGAGTTCGGCGTTCTCCAAAACGTGGATACGCTCGAGAGTGCGAACGTCATGGGGGAAACGGGTGCGGAAGTACTCCATGCGCTGGGCGTGCATGTTGCCGAAGAGGTGGAGGTGGCCCTCGGTATCGAGTTCGATGGTGATGTAGTTGTGGCTGTCCCAGCCGTACCAGCTGTCGACTTTGTAGTAGACCCAAGGAGCGGAGGCTTCGCGGTGGGCTACGGTCATTTGGCGGTTGGCGTCGTAGTAGGCGACGTACTGGTGCTGACCGCTCATGAGAATGTCGAAGCCAACGTAGTTGCCAGACCATACGCGGTCGATGGCTTGGCGGTTCACGACCTCGTAGTCGTCGGCGTTTGCGAAGGAGAGGCAGCCTAGGGAAAGGGCGAGGAAGGAGAGCGTTTTTTTCATGGAGTCAGATCGTGTTACTGGAAGATTTCGATGAAGTCGATTTCGACGGTGCCGCTTTGGAAGGTATCGAAGTCGAGGCGTATGGTCTTGATATCGCCTTGCCAATCCGGGTCTTGTCGCATGTCGACTTCGAGGGTTTCCCAATCCCCGTTGGCGGTGGGCGTGAGGTTGAGGGAGTTGCCGGCTTCGCCGCCGTCGAGCGGAGCGAAGAAGATTTTCCAGTCGGTTCCGGCGGTATTGTTTTTAACTCTTAGGCGTACGTGGGAGTAGGTGTTCGCATCGGTTGATCCGTCGTTCAGGCGCAGGTAGGGATCGTGGAGAGTGGGATCGAGGGTCAGGGTAAGGATGCCGCCGGAGAGGGAGGATTGGAGGTGCTTGTGGGTGACGTTCTCCTCTCCCTGGTTCCAGTCGAAACGCCGGTGCACGGCAGGGGCGGGCGGTGAGGCGAGGCGGAAGAAGGAAGGGGTGGCAAGGGCGTCTGGCGGAAGGACGATGGGGCTGCTGGTTCCCTCCGGCAGAAATTGCCAGGCGTCGTCGGCGAGGTTTCCGGTTTGGGTTTGCAGTCGCTTGTCGTTGGATAGCCAGGTGACGGAAACCTGCTGGGTGAGCGGATCGAGGCGGGCTTCGAGGCTGGGGACGGCGATCTTGTAGTCGATGACGTGCAGCGAAGTTGGGGTTTCGTTGCTGTCGGGACTGGCGCCTTGGGAGTAGGTGGAGAGAATTCGCTCCTGTTGCCAACGGCTGAAGTCGATGACGCCTTCGCCTCCATCGTTGAATTCGTCTTGGGTGAAGATGCGGTTCCAGGTCCAGGCGGTTTTGTCCGGATTGGGAATGCCGTGGGCGATGTGGGTGCGGTTGCCGTTGGTGTAGGCGAGGAAGAGGTTCTTGTCGTCGTCGCCCACGAGGGAGGGGCGGCTGCCGGTGAAGGGGAGCGCTTGAGTGCGCCATTGCCCGGCGGCGTCGCGCCAATGGTGGTGGTAGCGTGTATCCGCGCTGCCGGATACATGGTGCCGCATCATGAGGTGGATGGAGCCATCCGGGTAAGCGTAGTGCGTGCACTGGTTGATTGCGTTTTGGCCGGGCGCGATGGGGACGACAGTGATGCCTGGGGTGTCGAGCGTGATGAGGGTGTCCTTGGCATCGGTGCCGGTGATGGCTACTTGTTGGCCAGCGTTGTTCTTCCAGGTGCGGCCATCGTCGTCGCTGTAGGCGTAGCAGATGTCGTGGTTGTTGGTGAGTGATGTTTTTGTGAATACGTCGCGCCAGATCCAGGAGACGTGCAGGCGGGAGCCGGCGTAGCTGATGGCGTTGATGTAGGCGTAGCGGTAGGGGCTGGATTCGCTGCGGTCGGTGGCGATTTGGCCGTCGCCGTCGTGGTCCCAGGTGTAGGTGGCCTTGTCGCGGGCGATGAACTTGCCGAGTCCGGTGGTCCACTGGTGGGTGGTGGCGTCGTATTCGCGGATCATGCTGTCGCCGTTGCCGGAGGTCCAGTAGCGGTAGTAGAGCATGAGGTTCCCGTTGGGCATGGGAACGAAGCGGGGGTAGGTGACGTCTTCGAGCTTGCCGAGCGGGCCGAGGGTATCGGTGACGGCGCTGAAGAGGGAAGCGTCCCAGGCGACGGATTCGGGATGGGTCGCGACGCCGGGACCGGTGGCGCGGTAGTTGAGGTCGGACTTGTGGTGGTCGAAGGCGAGGTGGATGCTGCCGTCGCCTTCGGCGATGCCGATTACGGTGACGTTGTGGCTGTCGTTGTTGTCGATGGTGTAGTCGGTGAAGCGAATCGTTTCCCAATCGCCGGTCGGGAGCTTGCGGCGGGCGACGCAGACGTTGCGGTTGTGGTCGTAGTAGGTGGCGTACTGGTAGCCCTTGAAGGTTTGCAAGGGCCACTGCTGATGGGTGCGTCCGTTGATGGTGGTGCCGAAGTTTGTTGTTTCGGAAACGGGGAAGTTGAGGCCTTTTTCGTCGACCTGGGTGGCGGCGAGCTGGAAGACTTCGAGCGCGGGCGTGGTGGTGGTGGCTTGGGCAGAGGCGAGGAGGGCGACGTAGGCTAGGAATGCTAGGCAGCGAGGCATGGGAGACAGTGGGGGCTGCGGCGAGTCCTTTTTGTATCGGGATTTGAAGGACAATTGGCGAAGGGGCATCAGGCGGCGTTTAGAGGTCCGAGTCGGTCACGGTTAGGTGGGTGGGCAGGTCGGGACGCTGGTCGAGGTAGGCGGCGATTTTGTCGAGAAGGGCACTGTGTTTTTTGGATACGTCCTTGGTTTCGCCGATGCCTCCGCCGGAGCCGGTTCCCGGGGCGATTTCGAAGACGACTGGGCTGACGCTCGGGTCTGCGAAGAAGATTATTTTTAGGTCCTGGTAGCGAACGAAGCGTTTGACGGCAGGGTCGGAAGGGAGCAGGCCGCGGAGCTCTGCCTTCAGTTCGGCGAACTGAGGCTCGGGGGAGAGGTTGTGGAATTCGTGGGGATCCGCGATGCGGTCGTAGAGTTCTTCGGATCCGTCGAAGTATCGAATATATCGATACTTGCCTTTGACGACGGCATGGGTGCCGCGTCCGTTGCTTGTAATGGCGTAGCGGTCCGAGCTGCTGGGGTCGTAGTCGGTCTTGAGGAGCGGAGCGAGGCTTTGGCCGTCGAGGTCGTGGCCTGGCGGTGCGATTCCGCAGAGTTCCACCAAGGTCGGATAAAGGTCGATGAGGCTGACAGGGGTGTCGACGCTGCGGCCGCGGGCCCACTCCTGGGAGTCGTATCCAGAAGGTGGAACAATGATGAGAGGAACCCGGGTCGATTCGGACCAAGGGGTGAACTTGCCCCAGTGCTCCTTTTCGCCGAGGTGATAGCCGTGGTCGGAGAGCAGGACGATCCAGGTGTTGCGGGCGGCTGGGGATTGCTCGAGAGCGTCGAGGATTAGGCCCAGTTGGTCGTCGATGAAGGTGACGCAGGCGAGGTAGGCAAGCACGGCTTCTTCCCATTGGCCGTGCTCGAGCACGGTTTGGTGGGTGCCTGCGGTGAGGGCGTAGCGGGCTAGGCGTTGGGCGTAGAAGGGAAGGTCCTCGAGGTCGTCGGGAAGGATTTCGGGAAGCTGGATCGTTTCCGGATCGAACTTTTCGAAGTATTCCTTGGGGGCGAAGAGGGGTTGGTGGGGGCGGTAGAATCCGGCGGCGACGAGGAAGGGTTTTTCGCTCGTTTGGGAGAGGGTGCGGGCGGCCCAGCGGGCGATTTCGCCGTCGGGCATTTCCGAGGCGGGCACGTCGACGGGGCCCCAATCGAAGGAGTTGTTGCGCGAGACGCCGTCGCGACGGTCGTCGGGCATGCCATTGAGGGGGAGCAGGGCCTTCAGCTGGCCCGGGCCGCGATCGACGCGGTGGCTGGGGTTTTGCTTGAGGGTGTCCAGCTCTTCTCGGGTGAAGGGGCCGCCTTGGTTTCCGGTGCCCGGGCCGTAGCTGTGGAAGTAGGAGACGAAGTCCTCTCGACGACCGTGGAAGAGTTTGCCGGCACCGTGAGTTTGGTAGCCTTGGTCGGCGAGGTGTTCCGGGATGGTTTGGATGTCCGGGTCGATGTCGAAGAAGGAGTTTCCGTTGGAGAATACGCCGGTTTTTTCCGGCAGGAGGCCGGTCATGAAGGCGCTGCGGGAGGCGGAGCAGATGGGGATGCTGCAATGGGCGTTGCGGAAGGTGACGCCGCGGGAGGCGAGCCGGTCGAAGTTGGGCGTGATGCTCTGGGGATGTCCGCCGAGGGGGCCGACCCAATCGTTCAAGTCGTCGATGGTGATGAACACTACGTTGGGGCGCGGTTCGGGGCTGGCGTCCGAGCCGAGGGCGAGGAAGGCGATCAGGAAGGTGGCGAATGCCTTGTATGGGTGGCGCGTCATGAGAACGAGTGTGTTGGGGGGGGAGGGAATGGGTGTTTGTGGATGCAAGTCCAAGCGGGGCCGAGCTTCGATAAAATCTATCAGTATGAATATTAGACGCCTGCCGGAGGGGGCCTCGGTAAGCTGCGCTTGGAAAGCTTGACGCAAAGCGCTGTCGATCAAAGCTGTGCGGAGTGGAACCAGGTCAGTCACGCGTCAATCAAGCTGAAATCGCTCGGGCCTTGGGCTTGAGCCAATCAACGGTGTCCATCGCGCTGAAGGGCGACACTCGAGTCGCCAAGAAGACGCGCGATGCGATCAAGGCGAAGGCCGAGGAGCTGGGCTACGTGCCCGATCCGAACCTCTTTGCCCTGTCTCTCTACCGTTCCCAATCCAAGACCGAGAAGATCGTGGCGGGGATGGCGTGGGTAACGAACCATTCCACGGAAGACGGCTGGAAGGAGACGCAGATGATCCGCGAGTATCGCAAGGGAGCGGCGGATCAGGCCCGCAAGCTCGGGTACCAGTTGTACGACTTTTGGATCGGAGATCCGGAGGTGTCGCCGCAACGTTTCCGGCAGATCCTGCTGGCTCGGGGGATACGCGGCTTGATTTTTCCACCGCAGGAGAAGTTTCACACCAAGATCGACTTCGACTTTTCGGACTTTTCGGCGGTGACGCTGGGCTACACTTTGCGCGAGCCGGCGCTGCATTTGGTCTCGAACCATCAGCATCGCTCGATTCGGCTCGCTTACCGGAGCTTGCAGAAACTTGGATACAAGAAGATTGGCCTGGTGATGAGCCTGGCGGTCGACAGTCGTGTGGCCGGCTCTTTTTCGGGTGGCTTTCTGAGCATGAATCCGACCTTGAAGGGCAAGGGCTTCGTGGCGCCGCACATGTACGATGAGTTTTCCATCGGAGATTTCGAGAAATGGTACCAGAAGTGGAAGCCCGATTCTATTTTGGTGAGCGGAGACTCGAGCTGGAAGCTGAAGGAGTGGGCGAAAGCGAAGGGGATAAAGGTGGGCGAGGACCTTGCCTTCGCGGAATTGAACCTGATGACGATGGACGGTTCCATGGCGGGGGTGAGCCAGCGGGCGGAGCTGATCGGTCGGGCGGCGGCAAACGTGGTCGACTCGCAGCTTAGCCATTTTGAGTACGGGATTCCGGAGCAGCCCTTGCGGACCTTGGTGGAAGGCGTCTGGGTGGACGGGGCGACGGCCCCGCGGCGGGCCTAGGGCGAACGGGACTTGCGGCTTGCCGCGAGCGGAAGCCCTGCGGATGGACCACAAAAAAGCCCCCGTCTCGCGAGGAGACGGAGGCTTGGAGAGTTTGGCTACAAGTTGGCTCCTAGAAGTCGAAGGAGTTCGTGAGCTTGAATGTAGTTGGAACGTTGATACCGTAGACAGCTCCTCCGTCCGGGTTTAGGCGGATGACGCGCAAGTCGTCGCCTTGCTTGAAGACGTTGTCCACGTTGAGCTGGATGCGCCAATTGATTGTGTCGCCGCGCAGCTTTCCGCGGTAGGCGAAGCTGAAGCCACCGGTTACGATGGGATCGCTTTCGAATTGCTGGGTGACGTCCTTAGCGAAGGAGGCGGGCTCGCCTAGCAAGGTTTCGATGATGCCGTTACCGTTAAGGTCTGGATCAGGGAAGCCCTCTGGGATATCGTCAGCGGTCAGCACCTTGAGTGGAGCACCCAGGGCCTTTCCGCTTTCCCAGCGCAGGTTGGTGCCCACCGAGAAGCCTTTCAAGGCTCCTTCGCGGAACGAATAGTTGGCGGTGATGCGAGCGTTGTATTCCGAGATGCCTTGGCTCGGCAGGCCTTCGTTTTCGATGTTTTGGAACAATTCCGAACCGACTGTACCGTAGAACTGGGCGACCAAGAGGCTGTCGTTCGGCTCTGGGTCTGCGTCTCGGGTGTTGGGCGCTTGCTCGTAGCCTTCGGCGGACGTATCGACGTAGCCTGGATCACCTGATTCTAGGCGAGTGAAGCTACCGTCGGGATTGATGACACGGTTGATGTAGGTCGTGTCGTCGTTGTCGCCGTTGATATGGTAGCCCTTCTCGAAGAATTGGTTCCAGAAGGGGGCGCGGGTGCGCACATAGTCGATGGTTTGGAGCTCGATATTGTTGTCCACGTTCTCGAGCTTGGATGCATTGAACATGAGGCGAAGGTTCCGGTTCGGATTGTAGGTTGCCTCGAATTCCCAGCCTTTCGAGGTGGAGTCCGCGGTGGTGCCCGGGTTGAGCGGGGTATCGGCTTCGACTGCGTAGTCGTAGGTGTAGAAGTCGGTGCCTGGGTCGTATACTCCGTTTTCGTTCACGTCTTCGAAGACTTCGTTGCCATCGTCGTCCAGGCGAATGGTGCGGACCTCGGAGGCGATTGGGTTCGCGAATATCGGGTTCCCGTTTTCGTCGAAGGTGCCGGTTTGCTGTTCCCAGTCGGTGATGTCGAAGTTTGTCGTCTCACCTTCGCTACGCCGTTGGTCCTCGCGTTCGAGGATGGTGATGATGCGATTTTCGAAAGATGGAATTCTTCCGGAAAGACGGATCCCGTTTCCGAAGGACTTGTACTTCTGCTTGGTCTCGTAGACGGTGAACTTCATATCGAGCTTGTTTTCGAACATCGACATCCCGAGTCCGAACTCCTCCGTTTCGCCCTGCTGCTGTGGGTTGGGTCTGCCAAATCCGTCGCGGGTGGCGGCCGAGAGGGAAAAGTTCTCGGACTGGTTGTAGAAGAAGCGGAGGGATTGGGTGGCGTGGAAAACAAGGCTGTTGGTGCTCAACCCTACGGTTGTGCGACCGGTCGGAATAGCATTGTCCAATATGAAGTCGGCGGCGCTGGATCCATCGCCTTCAACGTCGGCGACAGTTGAGCGGAAATTGTCGCGGCGGTAGTTTCCGACTAGGTCAGCCTCGGTGACATCGGCAGGGATGAGACCACGGCGGATACGCTCCTGGATAACGGGATCGTCGAGGGAGTTCGCCCCCGGGGCGAGACGGAAGTTGTCCCATGGCAGGTAGTTGTAGTTCGCTACGGTATCCTTGCGGTAGCCGAAGGTGGTGACGATCCTGCCGTTCATGAAGAAACTCTGCAGCGAAGCGCCCCATGCTCCTTGTTCCGTAGTCGTGTACTCGGGAGTTTGGTTGAGCACCCACTTGCGCCAAGAGGCGACTTCGCCACGATTTTCGTAGCTGCCTCGGGTGACGACTGAGTTGGTCACCGAGTCGCGGCCGTTGAATCCGTAGAAGTCGTAGAGTTTGCCTTCGCCAGTAAAGGTTTCGCTTGGCAGCTCGGTCACGCTGCTGGAGGTGTCTCCGGGCTGGATCGGATCGCCGATGTACCAAACGGGAGTGATCCAGGCGCCAGCAGAAGGTTGGCCTCCCGAGTTCGTGCCGTCGTAGACGCCCGGGATGTAGTTCTGGGCGCTGGTGTAGCGGTAGTTGTGCCGGGACTTGTCGACGCCGGACATGAATCCGGTGAGGTTGTGCTTGCCGAGGAAGCCGAGCTTGTCGGACTTTTCGTCGAAATCGAAAGCGTAGTTGAGCTGAGCCAGGAAGGCTTCGTTCTCGATGTGCGTTTCTTCACCGATGTAGCGGCCATGGAAGAAGGGACGCAGGTATCCAGGATTTGGAGTCCGCTTGTCGTTCTCGGGAGTGAGCGGCTGGGTGGGGTCGATCAGGATAGAGTCCAAGAATCGCTGGTTGCTCTCGACTTCGGTACCGTCCGCGATGAAGTCCTGAGCGAGGGCGACGGCTTCTTCGAGGGTCATTCCGTTGCGGCGAACTTGGCTGTTAGGTCCACGGAGGTCTTCCGGGTTTGGAATGGCGCCTGGAAGGTACTTGTTGATATCGATCGAGACCGCGTGCGACTGGGCGAGAGGAGCGAAGACTTGGTCCTTGTTGTATTCCTCGTTCAGGTATGAGAAATTGAAATACAGGTCGTCTATGATCTTCTGCTCGAGGTTGAAGCCGAGCTTCTTGTTCTTAACCTCTCGGTTGTTGCCTGGCAGCGCTCCCATCTCCTGGGTCAGGAAGGGGAAGATGTTTTCGTCGAGCACTTGGCGGTCGACGTAGGAACGGTCTACCCGGTCGTTACCGAAGGAGCTGCGGGCGAACCTGACCCGGGCGTTGGGGCTCGCGTTGCGGGCTTGGCCGATGGTTTCCGTGCGATTGCCGAGGAAGGAGAATTGGTTGAGGTAGGGATCGTCCCAACCGGTTTCAGGGAAGTAGTAAGCCGTGGTGCCGTCAGGACGAACGTCCATGATGCGTCGATACTCGCCAGCGCGGATCGTGGGCGTGGTGACCGGGGATCCGTTTTCGTCTAGGACTAGGTCGCCGAACTCGTCGACTACGGGAGTTGTGAGCTCGCGTTCGAGGAATGGAATGTCTGGAGAGCGTGGAGGCGTTCCTCCGTTGGTCGTCGACCACGATGCGTCCCAAACCAAGTTGTCGTCGAGGTACTGCTGGAGCGGGATTTCGCCACGGTCCGGAGTGGTAACCATGCCGTCGTCGGCTGCGTCCGCGTAGGCTTTGTTGTACTCGTTGAGCCAGTCGGTGACGTTGTCTTGCGGGAGGCGATAGTTTGGACGGCGACCCTCTTGGTTTATGTTTTCGTAGTAAGCGTCGATCCGGGTCTTTTCGAATGGCTTGTAGGCTGCGGAGAGGTAGATGCTGTCGTTTCTCTGTTGCGCGGTCTCGACGCGGTAGCGCTCGTCGGAGGTGACGCCGGCCAAGCGCAGGGCGAGCTTGTCTTCGATGAGCACGCGGCTGAAATCGACCTGGAGGCGGCGAGAATTCCAGTTATCGAGCACGAGGTTGATCTTGTTAACCTCGTTTTGCAGATTCGCCCGCTTGGTGCTGTAGTTGACGACGCCGGCAGCTTCGCCGAGGCCGAAGAGCAGGGCGCTGGGGCCGCGAAGGAATTCGGTACGCTCCATGTTGAAGCGGTCCAGCGGGCCAACCACTTCGAGGTAGTTGGCGGCGTTGGTCGCTCTGCCCAGTCCGCGGATGCGGATGCGTCCTTCGGATGCGTTGGCGTTATTGAAGTCGCCGCCGAGGAAGCCTTGGCCGAGGTTAAGGTCGGTCTGGTCCGTGGTGAGGTCGGTCTCGACGCCAGCTACCATGGAGAGGGCGGTTGCGATGTCGGTCGCGCCTAGGTCGTCCATGAAGGCGTCGGTCAATACGGTAACCGATGCGGCGACGTCCTTGAGCTGGGTATTCAGGCGGCTTCCCGCTGTGGTCGAGGTGGCGCGATAGCCATCGTCGCCTTCGGATGTGACGGTAAAGGGCGACAGTTCGAAGATGTCTTCGTTCTCTGACGCGTCCGTTTCTTGAGCGTGTAGGTTTGCCCATGGGGTCGTGGCAGCGAGCGTAATGGCGAGCCAGCCACTTTTAGGGATCTTGTTCATATGTTTCTGCAGTTTGCTGTGGGTTGGCGTTACCCGAAGTAAAATCCAGAAACCCTCAGAAAGCAAAACGGCAGGCACGCGGTGCTGTCGTTGTCGCTAGGGGTAGACTAGATAGAACGGGGTAACGTAGGAGTTGTCGAGAAGCGCACGTTTCAGCGGCGCCCCCCGGACAGATCCATCAAGCAATATAGCAGGAATCCAGACAACGGCCCGAAAATCGATTCATATGAAGTAGCTATCGATCGGAGCCGAATCGCGAACGGATACAGAAGAGTCGGAGACGTATAAATTATAAAGTCCTACAATTGTACTATTATAAAATGGGCCTAGATCTTTGTATATATACGGAAGGCTTTGGACAAATGCGTACGAGAACTGCGATCCTCGCCCAATTGAGGGCCGTGGTGGGGGCTTCGTCGCGAAACGGTTTGGGGCCAAAAAACGGTTCCGATTTTTTTTCGTTTAGAGACGAAAAGGAGGCGTTCGTTTTTCTTGCCGACGTAAGTTTCCCGTAGGAGGGAGCGAATCCTGCGAGGTTTGCGCTTCGCTTGGGTATATAAAGAGCCTCCGCCCTGTTGGGGGCGGAGGCTAAGCTTTTTTATACTGACTGGATCCTCGGGCTTAGAAGTCGAAGGAGTTGGTCAGCTTGAATGTAGTGGGAACGTTGATACCGTAGACAACTGTCTCGTCGGGGCGGAGGCGGATGGGACGCAGGTCGCCGCCTTGCTTGAAGAGGTTATCCACGTTGAGCTGGATACGCCAGTTGATCTTCTCGCCGTGCAGCTTGCTACGGTAGGCGAAGCTGACGCCGCCGGTTGTGATGGGATCGCTCTCGAGTGGATTGTTGAAGTCATCCTGTACGATGATGATTTCGCCTTCGTCGAGCACGCCGTTACGGTTGATGTCGGTAGTGGGAAATCCTTCCGGCAACGACGCTGCATCACGTAGAACGAGGTTGTAGCCGAACACCTTACCGCTTTCCCAGCGTAGGTTGGTGCCGACCGAGAACCCCTTGAGCTTGCCTTCGCGGAAGCTGTAGTTCGCGGTGAGGCGAGCGTTGTACTCGGAGATGCCGGGGCCTGATGTTCCTTCGCTGCGAATTGCGTCTAGGAGCTCAGTGCCGAAGCGATTGTACAGGTTGGTCACGAGCAGGTTCGAGTCTGGAGCGGGCGTTTCGCCGGGCTCGTACACGGTCGAGTCGCTGTCGCCGTTGGTGTGGAAGCCGCGGTCAAAGAACTGTTGCCAGTACTCGGAGCGCAGTCTGACGTACTCGATGGACTGGCGCTCGATGTTGGTGAGCTCGTTTTCGAGTCTCGAGACGTTGGCGGAGACGCGCAAGTTCCTTGTTGGATTGTAGGTCGCGCTCAGTTCCCAGCCCTCGGATACAGAGTCCCGCGTGACGCCCAAGTTGTTCAATGGTTCGTATCGGTAGGTGTATTCAATAGTTGGAGATCCATCGGGATTGGTCTGCGGCACTCCGTCCACGACGAGTTGTTGGCCGGTTTCCAAGGCAGGATTGACGGTGGTCAAGACGCCATCTATGAGGCGGATTTCCTGCCAGTCCGCGATGGTGAAGTCGGTCGCTTCTCCCTGCTGGCGGAGCAGGTCTTGATCTTTGAGGATATCGAGGACATCGTTCTCGAAGTTCGGGAGACGTTGCTCGAGGCGGATAGCAGCCCCACTGGGGAGTTGGTCCTTTTGCCGCGTGTCGTAGAAATTGAACTTCAGGTCCAGCTTGTCTTCGAGCAAGCTCATGCCGAAACCGTACTCTTCCGTGAGGCCCGATGCGGGAGGGTTGGGACGTCCAAACGCGTCGGTGGTGGGACGGGTGAGGGCGAAGTTCTCCGATTCGTTGTAGAAGAAGCGCAGCCATGGCGTCGCGTGGAACACTAAGCTGTTGGTGCGAAGGGCCACCGTTGTGCGGTTTAGGACCGACGGGGCAGAAAGATCGAATTCGTCGATTCTCGAGCCTGATCCGCCTATTCCGCTGTCGAAGTCTATCTGGGTGGCGTCGACTGGATTGGTGAGAAAGTACGCATCGTTTTGCACGGTGTCTTTGCGGTAGCCGAGGGTAGCCACGATGCGATTGTTCCAGAAGAAGCTCTGCAGCGAGGTGCCCCATGCGCCTGCATCGATCGAGGTGAGTTCGGAGCTATTGCCGATGACGTATTGCCTCCACGTAACCGGGTTGGGCGCTACCTGCCAGCTGCCTCGAGGTGAGTCGCCATTGGCGGCCGTTGCGGTGTAGCCGTAATAGGGCAAGGAGTCGCCTAGGTTGGGAACCGTGGTATCGGGAAGCTCCGTTATGCGCAAGGCCGTGTCGCCGGGCTGTACGGCGTCCCCAATGTACCAAATCGGCACGAACCAGCGGCCGGCAGGTATGTTTTCGGTACTTCCTTCGAAGGCTCCCGGGTTGTAGTCGGCATATCCCGAGAAACGATAGGTGTGGGTTTGGTTCGAGTTGCCGGACATGAAGCCGGTGAGTCGATGATTTCCGAGGAAGCCGAGCCTATCCGTCTTCTCCGAGAAGTCGAAGTCGTAGTTGACTTGAGCAAGGAAAGCTTCGCTTTCGACGTTTCTATAGCTGCCGATCGTGCGGCCATGGAAGAATGGGCGCAAGTAGTTCGGGTTGGGCGTGCGCGCGTCGTTCTCGGGCGTGAACGGAAGGCTGGGATCGATCAGGATCTGCTCGAGGAACGCTTGATTGTTTGCAACCTGGATCCCGTTGCTGACGTTGGTTTGGGCGAGCTCGACGGCTGCTTCCAGCGTCAGATTGGTCCTTACCGGCAAACCGTTGGCTCCCGTGAGGAGGCTTGGATTCGGGATCGACCCGGGAAGGTACTTGTTGACGTCAATGGACACCGCTTGGGCTTGAGCGAGCGGCGCGAAGGTCTGCTCGGCGGTGTAGCTTTCCTTCAAGTACGAAAGGTTGAAGTAGAGGTTCTCGACGATCTTTTGCTCGAGGTTGAAGCCAAACTTTTGGTTCTCGACTTCGCGTTCGTTGCCCGGGAGGGCGCCGATTTCATAGTCGAGGTAAGGGAATATTCCTTCGTCCGTGACTTGTGGGTCAACGAAGGCGCCTTCTCCGGGAGCAGCGTCGTTGCCGAAAGAGCTGCGGTGAAAACGAAGCTGGCTTCGAGGGTTGTTGTTGACGCCGGCGCCCAGGGTGGGAGTAAGCGTCCCGTAGGCGGTGAATTGACCACCAAGGGGAGATTCCCAACCACCTTCTGGGGTGTAGTAACCGGTGAATGCGTTGTTACGCGTATCCATGAAACGACGGAAGTCGCCCTCTCTTACCAGCGGATTGCCTTCGGCGTCGGTTGCCACTCTTGACTCGATCAGGATGTCGGGAGAAGGCCCTGAGTTGCCGTTGTTCGTGGCGCTCCACGAGGAGTCCCAGACGAGGTTGTCGTCGAGGTACTGCTGGAGGGGCTTGGTTCCGGTTACGTTCCCGTCCAAATCGAGGATGTTGACCAAGCCGCCATTGGCGGCGGCGTCCGCGTGGGCGCGATTGAATTCCCTCAACCAAGCGGAGGTGTTGTCCTGGGGGAGGCGGTAGTTCGGGCGACGCCCCTGGAGATGTACGTCCTCGACGTAGGCATCGAAACGAGTGTTTTCGAAGGGCTTGTATCCGATTGTGAAGTACGCTCGGTTGTCGGTCTCGCGTGCGGTCTTCACTCGGTAGCGACGATCGTTGGCGACGCCGGCAAAGCGAACTGCCAACTTGTCCTCTATCAAAGCGCGGCTGAAATCGACCTTCAGGCGTCTGGTTCCAAAATTGTCGAGCTGGAATTCGACTTCGTTTTTATCCTTGGCCATAAAGGCCTTCTTCGTCGTGTAGTTCACGACGCCGCCGGGTTCGCCCAAACCGAAGAGGAGAGCATTGGCTCCGCGAAGGAACTCGACACGCTCCATGTTGTAGCGGTCGAGGGGGCCGAAGGCCTCGAGGTAGTTTGCTGCATTTGTGGCGCTGCCGAGTCCGCGAACGCGAATCGTTCCCTCGGAAGCGTTAACGTTGTTGAAGTCTCCACCGAGATAGCCCGATCCCAGGTTGATGGCAGTGACGTCGGAGGTCAGGTCTGTTTCGACGCCCGCCACCATGGAAAGAGCGGTGGCGACGTCGATGGCTCCGAGGTCATCCATGAAAGCGTCCGTCAAAACGGAGACGGATGCAGCCACGTCTTTCAGTTGCGTGTTGAGGCGGCTACCAGCCGTAGTGGAAGTCGCGCGATAACCGTCGTCGCCTTCGCTGGTAACGGTGAAGGGCGAGAGCTCGAAGATTTCCTCGTCTTCGGAGCTGGAGGAAGTCTGGGCACTTGCGTTTGCCCAGGTAACGCTTGCAGCGAGGGGCAGGGCCACCCAGCGGCAGATAGGGTTCTTTTTCATGATTTGCAGTTTTTGTTAGTGGGGGGTATGCCACCTGCAAAGCCATGGATCCCGACGTCTAGGATTCATATAAACACGTGTCGCGCTCATGGATTCTGAGAGCGCGGGAGCCAAAGCTTGAGGTAACAAACAATTAAATGGCCGCGTGTGTGATGTGATCTCGAACGTCGGTTGTATTTCGTTTTGCCGTGGGAATTCCGGCGAGCAATACACTCGCATTCGATACTTATGAAAGAAGCTTGGCCTGCCCGAGACGCCGAACCGCGGTTGGGCCGGGGCGCGGTCTGCCAGTAGGCTTGGGAAGCGCTTTTAGGTGAGACCTAAAGCTGTATACGTATACAAAAAGGCACCGGGCGAAATCTCGCGCGGTGCCTGAAAATTGAATACGGACGTTGCTGCCTCGCAGCGAGGCCGTGTTACTAGTTCGTTCGCTGGATACGTTTTCTCGCTCCGGCGATCGCGAGCATTCCGAGGCCGAGTAGGGCGAAGGTGGGGCCGGAATCGGGCACGTTGCTCCGTGTCACGATAACGAGCTCGCTGGAAACGGATGTTTGTCCGCTAAACAAGTCTGTGACGCCTCCGACAAACGGTGGGAATGGAGCAAAAGGACTGGCGCCCACATCGTAAGCGAAAAGGCCGTTGGTCGCTGCAATCCCTTCGAGGTCGAGAACGAATCCATCTCCGATGGTGCCATCCAGATCGTATACGAGGCTGAACAGGTCGACGAAGAATAAGTCGAAACTAGAGACGAGCGAGTTTCCGCTGAAGCTCATGGAGAAGTCGCTTATTTCGCCGGAACCGAAGAATCCGCTGATCTGCCCGTTTAGATTGATGTCGTCAGCAGTGAAGGAGCCGCTTACGAAAGCGCCTTCTTCGAATCCGCCTTGGGTGAATTCGTAGCTTATGCTGGCAGCCTTGGTGGTGGCAGCGGTAAGTCCCAGGAGGGCGATTAGGCATATCTTTTTTATCATGACAGTAGGTGTTGTTTGTTGTTTAGGTAGTAAGGGAATTGGCTGCGGCAAGGGATGGCTCCTATGAAGGGATGCTTGCGCTATCTAGAATCTAATTAAGCGAAAAGGGCGCTGATCAGGAATATCCTGATCAGTGCTGCATTTGAATCGTATCCGAGGAACGACTACTCGAATTTGAAGGTGTCGATGCTGTACTGTTTTTGGCTCTTGTTGACGAATACGAGGTACAGGTCTGCCGTTCCGGACGGCACGGATGTGAGATCCACCGTGTAGGTCTGGTATGTGTTGCCGCTGCCAGGTATCGGATCTACGGATACCGTTGCGATCAGCTCGCCCTCTGGACTTCCGAGGCGGAACTCCACGTCCCCCGCGGATGCGGAGGCCGAGTTGGCGGTGAGGGTTACGGTACTCGCTGGCGAACCGAAGCGGAAGGCTCCGAACTTGACCCATGTACCGCCTCGGACCTTGCTCAATACGCCATTGAGCGGAGCGATGCGGCTTGGGTCCTCAGGATGCGATTCCTGGTCGTAGGCGGCCGCATTGATTAGCGTGCCGACTTCGGACGGGGTGTAGTCGTAGAAGACGTGCAGCATCGGCGTTGTTCCAGACGATTCACGGCTGTCGATGAAAGTCTGTGCGTTCTTGTTGCTTTCGTCGATGAGGGCGAGGGTCAGCTTGCCGTCGAGCAGGTTCGCGTTGACGGACGTGGAGACGTCGAGGCTTTCGATCGATTCCTCCAAGAGCTGGAAGGTGAGCTGGCCTTCCAGTATCGCGTCGGGATCGAGGATACTTGCATCCGTCAACGCGGCATCGGATACGCGGCTCCAGCTTAGGTTGTCTTCGTTCCAGTCGTCATTGGTGAGTCCATACACGTTTATATCGATCGAGCCTGTGTTTTCGCGCATGCTGCCTCTCAAGTAGAGATCAGCGGAGAGCACTTGCGTGGCGGGGATTTGATCGAGATCGAACTGCAGGTAGCTCACGCGATCGAAGGCAACGTTTCCGGTGTCCTTGACTGCGAGGCGCGTCTCCTTCGCGTACACGTTATCGGTATTCGAACCGCCTCGGATATAGCCGTCGGCGTGGGTGAATATATCCAGTTCTCCAATACCGCCGACGCCCTCCTCGAAGGTGAATCGACTGAGCTCGAAGCCGCCTTGCGGGAAGACGAGATAGAGGTCATGTACGCCGCTTACGCGGTCGAGGGCGTCGGTAGTGAAGACCTCGAACACGCCTGGGGCTGTCATAGCGGGACGACGCACGAGCATGATCTGACGGTAGTCGATCCAGCTTAGGTCGCCTGACCTGAGGAGGTCACTGCCCGGTCCGGTGGGGAGGATTTCGACGCTGCCGAGGAGCGGGCCGTCGGGCGCGATCTTGCGCAGCTCGACGGAGGTGGCCTGGAATCCCTTGTTCGCGGCCAAGATCGAGAAGGAGGAGACTCCGTTGCCGAAGTCGAAGTTCTCGAACTTTATCCAAGTACGGGGCCGTATCGAGGTAACCTCGTCATCCCTTACTGCGATGAAGGTGTCGTTGGCAGGATGGGATTCTTCGCTGAAGTCGGCTGCGAAGATGGTTTCCCCGGGCTTGCCGGAGGTCGTTTCCAGCTTGGAAACGCTTACGGGAGCGTTGGAGGCGATGGCTGGTTCTTGGCCGGGACGGAGGATGACGTTCGCGGAGATCGCTTCGCCGGAGGTGGAACGTACTACGTCGCGTCCAAGGCTCATAGCGGAGGCGTCGCCCAGGTAGAAGGTACGTTCCTGGTTGGCCTTTTCGCTGATGATGCCGAATCGACCTTCGAAGGTGATGCCGCTCTCGAGGTCCGTGTAGGTTCCGTGATCGGGGAGGGCGAAGATGTGGTAGGTGGCGGCGAGGCCGTCTACCATTGTCTGTACCCGAATGCCAACTACGGTACCGTTGTCTTCGATTTCCTCGACGGATTGTACTACGGGAGCCTTGCTCTCGAAGCGGGGCTCGAAGACGGCGCTGAATGGCTGGCTCCAGGCTTCGCCTTGCTTGCGTATGACAAGGGTCGGCGTGGGCTTGGTGTTGTAGCCGGGCACGGTTTCAGTGGTCTTGGGCGAATCGACGGTGGTGTACTCGCGTCGGGCATGGCCGGGGATATGCATCTCCATGTAGCCCTTGCCTCCAGGGAGTCCTTCGATGACCCAGCGAGCGGCGACGTCGCCGGGGAATTCTCCTGAAGTCTCGACGTTTTCGAAGTAGCGCCATCCGGGCTGCTGGTAGTCGTCACCGACGTCGCTTTGGTATCGATCGGGGTCGCTGCTGAGCGGGATTGGGTTTCCGTTTTCGTCCCTCACCTCGACGCGGTCGCCGATATTGTGGTAGAGGTAGTCGTGGTATTCGTTTTCCAATGACGAATCGGAGCGGAACAGGTCGACGTAGAAACCGCTGTCTTCGCCGGTACGGATCATGGCCATGGTTCGCAGCTGTGTGGCTTCCGCTCCCTCTCCCGCATTGTCTAGGAAGGAGGTGTGGGTGAAGGAGATGTCAGGCGAAAGGGGGGCCTGCTTGGCCTTGGGCTCCATGGCTTCGATCACTACGTTGTTGGTGCCGAGCTTCGACCAACCGCCTTCGCCGCGCGAGGCGCCGTTGACGATGATGGTGTTGTGAGCGGCCCAGTTGCGGTAGTATTCAACGTGCTCTGGGAGGGCGTAGTTGACGTGGCCGGGATCGACGCCGAGGACTTCGCCGAGTCCGTAGAGTTCCATGTTCATGCCGCCGGCGTGGGCGTGCACGAAGTGTCCGCCGCCGACGTGGTACATGAGGCCCTTTTGTGGGTCGCCGTCCGCTGCTTCGTTTCGCTGGATGGCAATGGTGGCGAAGGGGAGCGTATCGGCCCGCGGCAGTTCGACCTCCGTTGGGGCATGGCTGACTTGGTCCGCGTACCAGAGCAGCTGCAGCGGCGCGTGGTGGGGAGAGAGCGTGTCGTACTCCTTGAGTTGGCTGCGATCGTGCTCTCCTCTATCGATGCCGTTGGCGATGAGGCCTCCGAGCTTGTCGGCGAGTTCGGCGTTTCCGTTCTTGAGAGCATGCTGGTAGGTCAGCTCGTAGTCATGGTAGGGGGCGTCGAGCACGCGAGGGCCGTCGCCGAAACGGATGAATTCGCCGTTCGGGAAGGTCAGCTCCCGGATGCGAGGCAAGGCGTCGGGAAGTTGTGGATACGTTTCGTAGAGGCCGAGGCTTGGATCGTAGCGATCCAGCAAGGTCATGGCGTAAACGGACCAGTTGGCTACGGCGTTGGAGTACTGCAGCGACTCAGGCCAGATGTTGCCATCTGCGTCGTGAGCGGCGGCGAAGAGTCCCACAGGTCCTTGGCGCGGGGTACCGTCGGTGGTGTGCAGGCTTACGATTTCCGCGCGCAGCTCTGGATCGTCGAGGGCGAGGCCGTTGTGCAGGAGGCTGGGAGTCATAAGGACCGACCAGTTATTGTCGCGGGTCCCGTGCTCGAGGGTGAGCTCGGTGAAGGTCTTGAAGACCCACTGGGCGTCATCCCATGCGAAGGGAGTCAGTCGGCCAGCCTTGACGTCGTAGACGAGGTGGCCGTCGAAGAGCCAGTCGTAGAGGTAGTCGTAGACGATGGGAAGCTGGATGCTGATTTCGCGAGCTTCCTTGAGGTGGTCGTCCTGCAGGAGCCAGCCGCCGTTGCCGACGGAGGACGAGGGCTCGAGGCCGGTGTAGCCCTCGATGGCGTTTTGCATGATGTCCGCGCCGAGGCGAGCGTAGCGTCCATCTTCCGTGAGGTGGTAGAGGACAGCGGCATCTAGAGCGACGTTGAGCTTATCGCGTAGTGGTCCACGGACTACGCTTTCGACGGTGGAATGGACCGGGTCTGCGTCATCCCAACTGAGCGGCAGTTCGCGCAGGTAGGCGTCTCTGTCGGTTTCGTAGGCGGCGAGCTCGTCCGCGATGCGGTCTTGCATGCCTTGGAAGACGCTAGCTGCCCAGTCGTTGTTCTCGATCTTGGCCAGGATGGCGGCGCGTTCGCTGTCGCGGGTCCAGATGAAGGGACGTTCGAGGCGAACCGGCGGCTCGTAATGACGAACCTTGAGGGTTGGAGCGTTTTCGCTTTCGGAGCTTTGGATGCTGACGAGGTCTTCGTTTTGGTCGCCGCCAGAAAGCAGGAAAGTGACGACTGCGTCGGCCCCCGCTAGCTCGACGAAGCTAGTGACGTCGAGTTGTTGGTAAGCCCCTGTCCTGTCGAATGACATCGTGCCGAGCATGGTAGCTCCAGCGCCATCGACGACGCCGTTGTTACTTTCATGGTTGGAGGAATTGTTCCAAGTGAGGGTAGATTCGTCCCAATCGTCGTTGAGCAGACCCCATACCTCAATGCTCTTAGCTCGATCCTGGTTGTTGCTGCCATAGAGGGAGAGGACGACGCGGTTCAGGGGAGCCCTACGAATGCTCTCCAAGTCGAACTTGAGGTAGGTCATGTAGTCGTTCCAAGGCTTCTCAGCGTTGCGAACGCGCATACTGGTCTCTTCGCCGTAGTTGGTATCCTTGAAGCTGCCGGCACGGATGTGGGCATCATCGACAGCATTGAAGTCAGTATTGATCGGGGCTCCGAGTCCGCCTTGCGCAGAGTTGATGGTGATCAAGACGGTGTCTTCGTAGGTCTCCTCGCCGGCTACGACGGTGAGCTTGAATTCGTGAACGCCGACGAACAAGTCGAGCGAGAGTTCGAGTCCGGTGCCTACGACTTCGCCGTCCTTAGTCCAAGTAATGCTCGAAGGGGTGATGTCGTCGCGGAGGATACCCGAGAGTTGGACGGTCTGGATACCGTCTCCGTCTTCATCTTCGATAGTTTTAGCGGCCCCTGCAAAGAGAGCTTCCTGTCCGTCGATGTTAAGATCGATGACCTGGAGGTAGGTCGTGCGTTCGTCGCCAGCGCCCGGTACCTTCAAGTAGTAGTAGAGTTTTCCATCGTATACGTGTGCCACGCCTTTGTCGAAGGTGAGTCCCTCCGTCGGTTGGTAGACGGTCTCCCAGTTGTTGGTACCGCCTTCGGTGCGCTGCACGAAGGGGCGTCCACCTTTGAGAGTGATCATGAAGATGTAGTTGCCTGATGCATACAGACTATTGCCGCCGGCAAAATCATCCGTGACGATGAACTCACCCTCGCCCCGTGGGCGGTAGGCGTGGAGGTACACCGTTTTGTTAATCTCTCTATCGATGACGCGAGCGATAATATGCTCGTCGCCGCGATCGGTCACGTTGAAGTCGAAGTTACCGACCATGTAGGCTTGGTTCTTTTCGGTGGTATCAATCCAGTCTCCTGGCTCGAAGACCTTCATTATTTCCGGATCCAAGCGCGGGATGTCGAAGGGTTCGCCCTTGTAATTCTTCCAATCGCTCTTGCCGTCTTGGCTATCGGAGTAGGCGTAGTATGCGCCATTCTGATACAGGTAGCGGTCGTTGTTGTTAGATGATCGCTTCTGGAAGGCCACGCGTACCTTGCCGTTTGCGTATTTCATGGATCCGTAGACGCCGTAGTTGAAGTCGAGTCCCTTTCTGCTGGCGTTGTTTTCGTGGATACTCGTTTGGTTTTCCCACTTGGAGACGCCGTCGTATTTGGAGTATATCCATCTTCCGTTGTTGGACGAGCCTGCGCGCATGTAGAAGAAGAGGTCGCCTTCGTCATTGAGGAAGAAAGTAGGATAAGTAAGACCGCTCCAGAGATTGTGGTTCTCGGTCCCCGTCATGGTGAGATGCTTGTAATCGCCGTCTGGAGACTTGACGAACTTGTCCAGTGTGAACTCCTCGTCGGGCACTTCAGCCGCTCCGTCGATGGAGTAGCTGTAGCGGAAGTAGTCATTGGAGAAGGAGCCATCGGAGGGCCTGGTCCTTGAGTAGGCGTGCATGTCGTAGAGCAGGTGGATGGTGCCGTTTTTCGGACTGATGCCTACTGCTATGGTGTTGTGGGTCTCGCCGATCCAGTATTGGTTCAGGTAGCCGGTATGGCGGTGTGGGAACTCTATGGTCGCCATGGAACCAGTCTCTGTGTTGAGACGGGTGAGCATGACATGGCGATTTTCCTTTCCGCCGCGGTACCAGGTCATGAAGACATACTGTTTGTAGACCTTGATACAGTCGCCGTGGGGCGTGAGGGCGTTGCCGAAGAACCAATCGTAGCCGTCTTCGCGGTTCGGGGTACCGTTGGGGACCTTCTTGCCGTCGAAGAACATGACGTTGTCTGCGATCACCATCTCCGAGAGCAGCGTCGCTTGGTTGGGAGCAGTTCCGGTATCTCCTCCTCCGGTATCTCCACCGCCGGTGTCTCCGCCGCCGCTATCACCTGAGTCTGGGATGGAGCTGACAGCTACGTTGTCGAGTTCGATATGACGAGAATCCGTGGTGGCGA
This sequence comes from Pelagicoccus sp. SDUM812005, assembly GCF_031127875.1. Lineage (GTDB taxonomy): Bacteria > Verrucomicrobiota > Verrucomicrobiia > Opitutales > Opitutaceae > Pelagicoccus. The sequence goes on from NZ_JARXIA010000030.1 coordinate 42,741, forward strand.
AGTTCAAGCGGAAGGTGACGGAGCTCGATGCGTCCAAGGTGCGGTCGGCCAGCTCGGTGAGATCTACGTCGATGTCGCCGAGCTCGTTTTGAGCCGAACCGGTCTGGAGGGTGCCGGAGGCGATTTGGCCAGCTGTCAATGCTCCGCCTTCCAGGACCTCGAGCGCCCAGGTGGTGGTGCCCCCGCGAGCGACGGAGTCGAAGTGGAAGCCGGTGAGCTCGACATCGATGCCGTTGGGCTCGGTGACGACGAAGTCGATGGAGCGTTCGCCTGCGCCGGAGCTTCGAGAGCCGGTGTAGTGGAACGAGGCGTCGTTTGGCTCGGTCGCGGGCAGGTGAGTCGGGTCTGCAGGGGCTAGCTCAGCCGAGAGGCTGCCGAAGGTGCCGTCGTTGCTGCCGGCTCTGAACTCTTGCTTCCATGCGGAGTTGTTTTCAACCAGGCCAGCGAGTCCATCCTGTAGGGCGGCTTCGGGGGCATCCCACCGATCCCAACCGACGAATGCGGGTTCCGCCGGTGGAGTCGTTTGTTCTGTGGCGCTGATGCCGACGTTGTCCAACTCCATGTACTTGCTGCCGACTGACTCGAAGGTCAGGCGGAAGGTCACGGTGCCGTCGGCTTCCAGATGGCGGTCCGCAAGGCCGGTGAGGTCTACATCGACGTCGCCCTTCCAGCCGGGGCCCCATCCGTTTGCCATCTGGCCGGTGGCGACTACTCCTGCTGTGAGGGCTCCGCCATCGACGACTTCCAAGGTCCAGGATGCCGTGGGCGATCCATTTCTTTGGATGGCATCGAAGTGAAAAGCCGACAGGTCGTAGCCGGTTCCGTTGGTTTCAGTTACCGCGAAGTCGAGAGACTTTGCTACATCCGTTTTAATGCGGTAGCCCGTGTCGTTGAAGCTATCATCGGAGCCGCTTGTGATATCTGCTGCGGCAATATCGGCTGATAGGCTGCCAAAAGTGCCGTCCTCGCTGGAGCCTCTCCAGTTGTGGGTCCAGCCTGCATCTATGTTTGCGGTTGCTCCGGTCGCTCCGTTTTCAGTGGTCGCTGGCGAAGAGGCCGCATCGCTGGTCCATTTCTCCCATCCGACAATCAAACGAGGATCAGCAGGGTTGTCCTCGCCCGTCTCGGACTCCTTCTCGATAATCTCGACTTCGTTGATGCTGACCCAATCGTTGGAATAGCCGGTGGCTCCGGTTACGGTGAGCTTCAAGTACTGGGCTTGAGTTGTTTCGAAGCTATGCTCGAAGGGGCCTGTTCCAGCTCCCGTGCGGCTGGCGACTTCTACGAAGCCGTCGGTGGGCGAGTTGGAGAGCTCGACCGTGTAGTGGTAGGCTCTGCCTTGGTAGGTGTAGATCTTGACGCCTTCGATGTTCCTTGTGGTTCCGTAGTCAAGTGTCACGGATTTTGGATACACCTGGGCACTCCAGCGGTGGTCGTCGTCGGTGAAGCCGTCGAAGAGGTTGGAGGCTGGGTTTCCGTCTTGTTCGCCGTCGACGGAGGCAACGGATACGCCTTCTTGCGGAGTGCCGTCTGGGGGAGTGTCGTCAGGAGGCGTGCCTGTTCCGGAGATTTCGAGTGAATCGAAATTGAAGCTTCCGGCTTCGGAAGCGAAACGAAGGGTTTGTACGCCCTTTTCGAGCTGGATCGTCGCGGTGCTGGTACGGAAGGCGGTGAGGTTCGGGCTCTTGGTAAGGTCGATGGTAGCCAAGGTCGAAGCGCCGCTCGTTACCTTCATCTTCGAATTGGCGGTCGGCGCAGCGGTGCGGACTTCGACCGTGTAGTTGCCGGCGTTGGGCGCGTCGACCGTGTACTCGGCGTACTGGCCAGGGGCGAAGCGATTGAGGTAGAATACGGAGTTGCTCCAGCGCGTAACCTTGGTGCTGCTGCTCTTGGTGGTGAAGTGCTCGGCTTCGATGAGCTTGGGAAGGGCGTGGGTTTTGGGATTCACGCGTAAGGTTTGGCTGGCTTGGGCAGGCAGGAAGTAGTCGTCGCCTTGGTCCGATACGGTGATCGTCGCTTCGCCGGGGCCGAGGAGGTGGCGAACGGTGTCGCTCCACACGATTGCCACCTGGTTATTCGGGCAGACGTAACGGAGTTTGGCGTTGGGATTGTTGCTCGTGACTTGCAGCGTGAATTCCGCGTCGCCGGATTCCTTGGCGGGAATGGCTTCGAAGGTAATCACTTGCTCGCGCTTTGGCACGGAGAGCTCGTGGCCGACGATAGGAGCGGCGTTGTAGGTTCCGTTGCCGGCTTGCAATGCGTTGATGGTGGTCTGGCCGGCGCGCTTGACGACTACCGTGTTGCCGACGACTTCAGCGACGGCGGGGTCGGAGCTTTCGAAGGTGACAGGCAGGCCGGAGCTGGCGCTTGCGTTGAGGGCGATGTCGCCGCTGCCCCAGACGTATTCAGAAACTGGAAACGAGAATTGGATTGTCTGGTTGGTCTTGGAAGTGTCGGGAGTGATGGTCAGCGAGCGAACGACGCTTGCAGCGGAGTCGAACTCGCCGTCGCCGGCTTGGCTGGCGGTGATGTTGCAGGTGCCGACGCCCATGATCTGGACCTTGTTGCCATCGACGATGCGGGCGATGTTCGGATCCGAGGAGGTAAAGGTGATGGGAAGGCCGGAGGTGGAGCTTGCGGTTAGCTCGAAGTCGTCGGCGCTTTCGATCTTGTTGGGCAGGGGATCGAAGGTGATGCTTTGCTCGGCGTAGTCGGTTTTATTGATATCGAAAACGTAGCAGTGGATGGTGACTTCGTCGCTCGCTTCCTTCTCGGCGAAGACGGCGACGATCTTGCCGTCTTCCATTTGGATTTGGCTCTTTTGCACGTCAATGCCGGTGTCGATCGCGTAGTCCGTTTGCCAGTCTAGGGTGCCCGCCAAGGCGCTTTGGACCGTCAGGCTACCGCCGCTGGAGGTGATTTTGTACATACGGTTGCCGTAGAACTCACCGAGTGTACCTGCACCCTCGAATTCGATGAACGCGCTTTCGCCGGCCTTTCTGAGATAGGCGAAGCCGTCGGTGCCTTTGGGCTTGTTTCTGAGGTAGACGTCGCCATGGGGAGACATGGCCGCGTCCGGGCCGCCAGCCCAGCCAGCGTCGTCTGGAACGCTTCGAGGGTCGGCGACCAGGAAGGGAGCGTGGTCGATAATCGGAAGCTCGTATGATCTGCCGTCTAGCGTGGTGCCGGCTCCATCCATGCGCGGTCCGAGATTAACCATGTAGTATCCTTCGTTAAGAGTCGTGGGAGACTCGGCCCATCTAACGGAGTAGACGTAGTAGAAGTCTCCATTGAGAAGGTAGGGAGCGCCGTAGGCGTAGTTTCGCTCGCCTTGAGTGACTTCGCTGCCGGTACCTTGCAGGATCATCTTCTCTTCCGACCAAGCATTGCCGTCATAGTAGCTGATCATCATGTTGCCGCCCACGGCCGAGCCCAAGCGACGTTCGAAGAACACTTCTCCCTGATCGTTGTTGATCAATTTTGGATACGTCACGCCTGTGACTTTCTTGCCGGGCACGAGGTAGTCGCGCTGGGGGAGGAAGTTTGCCGCGGTGAAGTCAGCGTCCGGCGCGAAAGCGATGTTCTTTTTGGATACGATGTAGTTCAGGTCTTCGTTGTGGTGATCGTACATGATGTGTACGGTGCCATCGATGGGGCAGACTCCGATGTTGGTGGTGAGGTGGGTGTCACCCTTTCCGCCGACGAGGCTGAGCTTGCCGGGAAGTTCGACGTGGGTCCAAGCGCCTTCGCCGATTTTCTTGCGAGAGACCATCAAGGCGCGGTCCGCGAATCCGCCTCTGTACCAGGTGTAGAAAACGTATCCATTTACTACTTTCACGCAGTTGCCGTGCGGGTTGATGGCGGCTCCGTAGTGGTAGGGCTTGGGATCGTCTGCCTTCCAGAAGAAGAGGGCGTCGTCCGTGACGGTAGAGCTTTCGTTCAGGGTAACGAGGCCAGTGGGCTCTACTTCGCCCGGCTCGTCGCCACCGCCGCCCGGTTCGCCGTCGCCTGGATCGCCGCCGTCGCCTGGATCGCCGCCGTCACCTGGATCGCCGCCGTTCGGATCGTACTTGACTGCGAGAGTCAGTCCGGCTCCGGATTCGACGTCGCTGATGATCGCTATCTTGTTGGTGGCGTTGACTCCCGCGATGACGATCGAAGCGAAGCCGTCGGCGATGTTGGCGTTGATGAAGTCGGTGGCGTCGACGGAATGGGTTTCGGTGGCTAGGTGCGAAACGACAACTGTCCCGAGGGCTTGGGCTCCGCCTGCTTCGACAGCTGCGGCGTCCGTTCCCTTGGAGGGAGCGCTGTTCCAGGTCAGCGTGTCGGCGCTCCATGCGTCGTCGCTTATCCCAAATACGGTGATGGACTCGGGAGCGGTGGCGCCTCCTACCCGGGCGTCGAAAGAGAGGGTCGCCTCGGTGACTCCGCTGGAAGGCAGGCTGCTGAGGTCGAACTTCGTGTAGGCGATCAAGTCGTTGTCGTTGTTGCCGTTGTTGCGAACGTCGAGGCGGTTGTTAACGCCATCGTAGTTGGTGTCGCCGTTGGCGCCGCCCTTGATGTATGTGTCTTCGAGGGCGCTAAGAGTTGCTTCGACGGGCTCTACCGTTTCGGTCACGGCGGTAGCGGACAAGGTGAATATCGAGATGGAGGAGGTGCTGCCGTCCTTCAGGCTGACTGCGGTCAATCGAATCTTGCTCGTCTTGATGCTGGGCAGCGGCACGGTTTGGTCGTCGCTGGGGTCGTAGCCGGTAGCGGCGGTCTGCCAAGCGCTGCCGTCCCAGTACTCGATGAGGTAGTCGCCGATACGGTCGAAGGCTTCCACGATGCGTACGGAGGTAATGTTTTTTTCCTGCCCGAAATCGAGCTCGAGCCATTGTCCGGCGCCGGGAGGATTCGAGTTCCAGCGGGTGGTGTCGTCGCCGTCGTTGGCGTCCTGGGCAGGGCGGTCCGCTTTTTCAGTGGATGCGGTGATGGTGGCGTCGGTAACGAGGTACTCTTCGGCTCCGTCGGGCAGCGGCAGCGTTACGGTTAGCGTGAACTCTGCTTGGCTATTCAGCCCGCGGCTGTCGGTCGCTTCGATCGCGATCTGGTAGGAGCCTTGGGTTAGGTGGGAAAATTCGTTTTCGTAGGCGGTCCCGGCTTGGCCCCAGATGAAGGGGGCAGTGGCGATCTCGCGAACGAGGTTGCCGTCGATGAAGAGGCTGACGCTGGTGAGGTCGCCGTCTAAGTCACCCACGTTCGCTTCGACGCTGAAAGCCTCGCCCTCTTCGATCGCGGTATCGCCAGCGGGGAAAACGAGCTCGATGTCGGGGGCGTATGCTATGGCTGTTGCTGCGAAGGTCCAAAGGGAGATGGACGAGGTGCTGCCACCCTTCAGGCTGACTGCGGTGAAGCGGAGCTTGTTTGTTTCGATATTGGGTAGCGGGATGGTTTGGTCGTCGCTGGGATCCCTGCCGCTTGCCGCTCTTTGCCAGGCGCTGCCGTCCCAGTACTCGAGCAGGTACTCGTCGATACGGTCGAAGGCTTCCTTGATCCGTACGGATCGAAGGGTGCGGACCGTGCCGAAATCGAGTTCGAGCCATTGACCGGCGCCGTTGCCGACCGAGTTCCAACGGGTGGAGTCATCGTGGTCGTTGGCGTCCTGGGCGAGCCGAGTTGGTTCGCTCGTCTTCTCGGTGGATGCGGTAATGGTGGCGTCTAGGATCGTGTACTCCACTGCTCCCGCGGGGAGGGGATTGCCTTCCACTGTTAGCTTAAAGGCCTTTTCCGCGGTGAGTCCGTCGTTGTCGGTCGCAACGACTTCGACGTCGTAGGTGCCGGCTTCGAGGCCGACGAGCTCGTATTCGTATACCGTCCCAGCTTGTCCCCAGATATAGGGAGGGCTGGTGATTTCGCGCACGAGAATGCCGTCGATGAAGAGGCCGACGCTGGAGATCGTTCCGTTGGCATCGGTGGCGCTCGCTTCGACGCTGAGGGCGGCTCCCACTTGTACTTCGATGTCGTCGGTGGGGGTGACGATTTCAAGCTCGGGGCGAATATCTGGATTTGCGATTTCGCCGGGAGAAACGGGCAGGGTGATGAGCTCGAGGGCGCTGCTGGTAGCTGTATCCAGATTGCTAGGACGACGTTGGGCGAGGATGTAGAGTGTGCCTCCGTCCTCCGCGATTTGTCCGGTCGCGTTGACGTAGTCGGCGTCGCTGGAGTAGAGCGTTTTCCAGGTCCCCCAATGGTCGGCGCCTTGGTTGGCCCCGTAGACGCGGAGTTGATTGGCGACGATGGTGACGAGGTAGAGCGTGTTGTTGGCGTCGTTGGTGGGATCGGCGTAGATCTTGGGGCGAATGCTGGAGCTGAGGGAGAGTTCGTTCTCGATAATGTCAGAGCTTCCGTCCGCCTTGTAGTAGTGGAACATGCGTTTCTGGTTCGCGTCGTTGTAGTGGCGGAAGAGCATGTGGACGCCGCCGTCCTTATCGATGGCTTGGCCGGTCTGGTTGTCGACGCGCTTGGCGTAGGGCACGTCCTTGAACTTGATATTCGGGGTGTTGAGGTTGATCGCGCCGACGGCCGCGTTGCCGAAGCGGTCATTCCAGGAGGTTCCGCCGTCGGAGCTGTAGGCGTAGTGGAGGTCGTGGTTGGTTACGAGGCCGTTTTCGGACTGGGAGTTTTCGCGATAGGTCCAGCTGATGTGGGTCTTGCCGTTGCGGAAGCCGATGTCGTTGAAGTAGGCGTTGCGGTTGCTGTTTACGTTGCCCCCGTTGTTGTTGCTATCGGGGTCGGTGTAGTTGCCGGTCTTGCCGTTTACGACGCGAAGGCGCGGGGTCCACGTTTTATCGTCGTTGTAGGTAGCGATAAAGCTGTCTGCGTTGCCGGAGCCGCCGTCGTCACGCCAGACGGCTTGCAGCTTGCCGTTGGCCCCGACCCACAGGCGCGGGTAGCAGACGCGGGTGAGATTTTCGCCGGGAGCGAGGTATTGGCGCTCCGGTTCGAAGAGGCTGACTTGAAATTCGGAGTCGGAGGTGAGGGTCGCGTCGGGGGCTTGGGTGACGACGTAGCGGAGCTTATCGGCGTGGTGTCCCCAAAGGATGTGGAGCCGCTTGTCGTTGGGCGAAACGGCGATGTTGGCGGTTCGGTGGGAGTCGGGATCGGTTTGGTCGTGGGAACTTGGGAACTCCCGCTTTAGCCAGGAATCGCTTGTATCCGTGGCGGACTTACGCGCGAGAACGAGGGAACCATCTTCGTCGAAGTAGACGATGTATATCTTGCCGTCGGCGACCAATACGGCGTTTTGCTGGTGGGCGGCGGAGTTGGAGGAGTACGAGAATTCTCGTACGCCGTTGGGGAAGAACTGGGCGCTTGCGTCGATGGGGTCGACATGAGCGGTTCCTGCATCGACCGCGAACGACGAGCTGGCGGATAGGGTCGCTAGGGCGGCGACCGAAAGGGCTTTCAGGGCTTTCTTTATCATATATACGGTTTCCCCGATTAGGCTAGGGAGGGGAAGTACTTGGGTTGAAACGATCGATCCCGTTCGTTTGTAGTAGGGTTTTGGGTACGGCTTAGCTCGAGAGCATGCGCTCCATTGCTCAATAGCTGGCTGGAAGGCAACCTGTTCGGCTAAGTAGGTAAGAGGGGGATCTTTGGGTTAGGAAGATGGACGTATTTTCCCGCCGCCTTGTCTACCTATATGGATTAAATACATATGAAATATTTGTAAACAGACGGGGGCTCGCGCTCGAATTGTTTCTAGCCTCCTGCAATACGGTTGGCCGCGAGCGCCAGCGCTGCATTTCGAAAGCAAAGCAGGAACGGCAGTCCCACCGCTTTTGGCGAAGGACCAAAAAAAAGGGTTTGGGAACGAACCCTAACCCTTTGCATAAATATAATAGAGAGACGTCGCTGCTAGCGGTTCTAGCCTAAATTATTCATGACAATTCTGCTGCGCGACCACGAATCCCGCCCGGAAGTGGGGTTGCCTTGTTTCGCGACCGAAGCGGGGTTTCAAC
>NZ_JARXIA010000031.1 GCF_031127875.1 Pelagicoccus sp. SDUM812005
TACGCGACCCCTGCCGGAGCAGGAGCTCAGAGCTCTGACCCCAGCCAACTGGAAGAAGTCAAGATCGGCCTAGGGGCAGATTTTGCACCGCTTACCAAGCATGGTACGCGGCCAGCGGAAGAGCAGGAGAGTGGGAGCAACAATCTCCTTATCCACCTATTGATCGCTTGCATCCTTACGCGTGCGTTTGTGCTGATCATGGTCAAGAAACGCTAATTCATTACGGTCTTGCCGAAGCCCCTCCCCAAAAACGAGGGGCTTCTTGCTCTCAAGCGACGAGCACACTCGCACAACACTTAGAGCTGGGACATAAGATGGGTTCTCTCCACAATTGACAACACGCTATTAAATGAAGCTAACACGCCAACCGGTTAGCGAACTATGTAGCAACTCCGAGGTCTGTCTTCCCTTATTCTTTGTCAGGGTATCTGGAGAAGGATTGAAGGCCGTGGGGGCCTCGGCTGAGGAAGCTAAAGGTTGTTGGTGAATGTCTGGGGAGCTCGGGGAGATGTTGCGTCCCTCTACCTCGATTTGCGGGCGATCTTGGTTTTGACGCGGGCGGAGGCGTCGCGCTAGTTCTGGACGATGGATGATCAGGCAAATTTGTTTGGCGGGGAGGAAGAGGTGTCGTTGCGGGAGGAGAGCAAGGATACGAGCTCGAGCAAGCGTCAGCCTTTGGCGGCTCGCTTGCGACCGCGTTCCCTGAGCGAAGTGGTGGGGCAGGAGCACATCTTGGCGCCGGGCAAGTTGCTGCCGCGCCTGGTGGAGGCGAACACTTTTGGCAGCTTGCTTTTCTACGGGCCTCCGGGCTGCGGCAAGACGAGCATGGCGGAGGCGATCGCGGGGGAGACCAAGAGCCGCTTCGTGCGGATCAACGCGGTGATGTCCAACGTGGCGGAGCTGCGGGAAATCCTGTCGATCGCTCGCCGTATGGAGGATAAGGATACGGTGCTTTTCATCGACGAGATCCATCGTTTCAACAAGTCGCAGCAGGACTTGCTGTTGCCGGACGTGGAGGCGGGCAACATTCGCTTGATTGGGGCCACGACCCATAATCCGGGCTTTTATGTGAACGCTCCGCTGCTTAGCCGCAGCCATTTGTTTCGCTTGAATCCCCATACGGTGGATACGACGGCGTCGACCTTGCAGCGCGCGTTGGAGGATGCGGAGCGCGGTTTGGGCGAGCGGAAGCATACGGCGGAGGAGGGGGTGCTGCGCGGCTTGGCCAAGCTGTGCGACGGGGACTTGCGGCGGGCCTTGAACGCTTTGGAGGTGATCGCCATGGGCTTGGACGAGGGCGGCGCGATCACGGAGGAGGCGATTGGCGTATTCGCTGCGGAACGACAGATCCGCTACGATGCGGACGAGGACGAGCACTACGATACGATTTCGGCGTTCATCAAGAGCATGCGGGGCGGCAATCCGGATGCGGCCTTGTACTGGCTGGCCAAGATGTTGGCGGGCGGGGAGGACCCGCGTTTTATCGCGCGGCGCTTGGTGATCTTCGCCTCGGAGGACGTGGGGCTGGCGGATTCGCAGGCCTTGCCGCTGGCGGTGGCGACGCAGCAGGCTTGCGAGTTCGTGGGCATGCCGGAGTGTCGCATCAACTTGGGGCATTGCGTGAGCTACCTGGCGGCGGCGCCGAAAAGCAATTCGGCGTATACGGCGATCAACGCGGCTCTGGCTTCGATCAAGCAGGGGCCGCTGCAGGAGGTGCCGCTTTGGCTGCGGGACAGCGGGGGCAAGGCCTCGAAGCAGCTGGGCAACGCCCAGGACTACGAGTACAGCCACAGCTTTCCGGAGAACATTTCGGGGCAGGAGTTCATGGAAAAGCCGATTCGGTTTTTGGAGCCGAAGAGCGTGGGCGAGGAGACGGAGATCGCGAAGCGTCTGGCTCGCTGGGAAAAGCTGAAGGCGGAGCGGCGGAAGAAGGGAGAGGTTCGGTGACGAGGGACAGCGGATGTTGTTCTTTTTTGCCCACGAAGGACACGAAGGTTCACTAAGTGGGTTTGCTTGTTCTTTTGTTTAATTGTGAGAGGGGCGGAGATTGGGGGGTGGGGAAATCGCGTGACTAGCACGCTCCCACGAAAGAACAGTTTGATCGCGGCACAAGGCGACTTCCCGCAATGAAGGTTGCTCGGGATTTCGGGATTGGAATCTTGGGTGAGTTGGGTGAGTTTGTGGAGCTATGATCGTAGACCACATCGACAATTGGAATCGGTACTCGCTGGGCGAGGCTTGGGAAAAGGCCTTTGGCTTTTTGGAATCTCTCTCTGCGGATGCGGAGGAGAAGGAGTATCCAATCGATGGGGACGCGATCTTTGCTCGCGTGATGAGCTACGCCACGGAGAAAGAATCGAAGCCGGGCAAGATCTTGGAGGCGCATCGCAAGTACGCCGATATCCAGATGGCCATGATCGATTCGGAGCGGATCGGGGTGTACCCGACGCATTCGCTCGAAAGCAAGGGTCCGTATGCGGACGATCGCGACGTGGAGTTTTTTGAATACAAGGAGCCGGCTCAGCTGCAGCTGTCGATGTATCCGGGTACCTTTGCCTTGCTGCTGCCGCAGGACGCTCACATGCCGGGCTTGTTCACGGAAGCGGAGGGAGCGATGGTGAAAAAGGTGGTGGTGAAGGTGCTGCTGGAGCGCTTGAAGCTTTAGTGGCGATGCCTTGGCGGGGGGCGCCTGGCGGGCGTTTGATCCTGCAACGCGGTCGCGGGCTTCCGCCTACGCTGAAGCTCCTTCCTTCGCTTTTCGCCAAGGCTTCGGCGGACGGGGGAGCTCCGCGCTACGTTTTAGAGCGTTTTTCGTTTAGTTAGTCGTACTGTGTGATGAGGGAGACGCGGCGTGCCCGGCGGTCCCGCCCTACCTTATGCGAATGATCAAACGAAAAATTCTCTAGTTGGCTCCGAAGTCGGAGTAGCGGAAGAGGTGCAGGTGGGAGCGTTCGTCGTGCTTGCTGGAGCAGATCTTCTGGTAGTAGTGGGGCAGGCCGGGGAGGTTGACGTTGGTGGATTGCGTTCGCACCAGCAGGAAGGTCGGCTTGTAGCGGTCGAAGTCCATGCCGTCGAGGGCGCGGTCTTCGTAGCCGGTGAGGTTGAAGACCATGAGTTCGAATTGCTTGTCGAAGTTGGCTCGGTCGAGGATGCCGGCGATGGAGTTGGTGCTGACGTAGTGGACTTTCTTGGGCTTGGCCTGGCCGGGAATGGGGGCTGCGATGGGGCGGCCCTGGAGGCGCTCCTCGGCTTCTTGGATCAAGGTCTTGCGCACGGAGGCGGCGGGCGGCTTGCCGACGATTTCGATATAGGAGTCGCGCAGGAGCTTTTCGGAGGCGGCGACGTTGAGGGTGACGGAGGTTTTGCGGTTCTTGCGGCAGCGTTGGAAGAGGTGGGGCCAGGGCTCGATGAGCAGGCCTTTCCAGTCGAGGGCCTTTTCGAGGTAGGGGGTGAGGGAACCTTTGAGGCCGTCGCGAGCGCCGATTTCCACGAATTTGCCGCCGGGGGAGTCGAGGTGGGGGAGGATGCTGTCCACGTGGGGACGCAGGGCTCCCAGGGTGAAGGCCCGGTGGTAGGCTCGGGTCAGGAAGTTTTTTCGTTTGGTCTGTTGCTTGCTTGCCACGGTCGAGGTGTTCTCTTGTTTGCTCATTCGACTGAACGGGGCGTCGGTTAAGCCGGAATGCGGGAAAAGCGCCTAACGGGGCGGTTTTCGGGCTAGGAAGCGCACTCTAGGGGATTAGAGAAGGCCCTTTTCGCGTTTGAGCCCGATTTACAGCAGGCGGGCGGGCGCGCTATTCTTGGCGGCGCAGGGTCGGTGGGAGCCGTCGCTGACTTTTAGAAGAAGAGAATTTCTCCAAGCAACAGTGGAACCCGTAGCCGAGAGGCTGCGGGTTCTTTGCGTGTGGAGGGGAAAAAAGGGGTGGGGACGTTTTCTGTGAAAACTGGGGGTTGGCGCTAGGCTGCGAGGGGGCGCCAGCGGGGAGCTACCATTCGAAGCTGTAGTCGAGGCTGAGGCTGCGGCCGGGGTTGGGAACGCCGCCGAGGATGATGGATTGGCTGGCGGTGTAGTATTCTTCGTCGAAGGCGTTGGTAAGGCGGAGGCTTGCGGTGTGGCCGGTGGCGATTTGGTAGCTGAGTTTGGCGTTCGCGGTCCAGTATGCGGGGAGCTTCTGGAGCTGGCTGGGGTCTGGCGTGGGGGTGCGTTGGCTGGAGTGGTAGAGGGCGCTGGCGTTGAAGTTCCAGCGGTCGGAGCTTTGGTTGATGGAGAGGGCGGCGAGCGATCGGGAGTCTCGGAAGCTGCTTTGCGGGAGGTCGAAGAAGTGGGTGGCACTGAGGCGGAGCTTCGTTTGCTCGCCGAGCTGGAGGATCATTTCCGCTTCGAGCCCGCTGCTGCTTTCTTGGGGCGCGTTTTGGAAGGTGCGCAGGTCGTTCACGAAGGCTTGCACGATGGAGTCGCGAAAGGTGTTTTCGAAGAGGCTGACGCTGGCGTAGAGCTCGCTCCAGTTTCCGCCGAAGACGAGTTCGGTGGTGGTCACGGTCTCGGGCTTGAGGGATGGGTTTCCGACTTGTAGGTTATTTGTCGATACGCTGCGTTCGGACAGGGCCGGGGCTCGGTAGGACTCTCCCCAGATGAGCTTTAGGAAGGCGGTATCGAAGAGGGGATGTACGTAGGCGATGCGGGGGCTGAGGCGGCTGGAGGCGTAGGAGAAGGTGTCGTAGCGGAGGCCGAGGGTGAGGGTGTCGTCGTCGAACCTGTTCTCGAATTGGAAGTAGGCTCCGAAGATGTCGTCGCTTTGTTTGGTGGTGGGGCCGGTGGGGCGGAATTCGCCCGCGAAGTAGGTAACGGGGAATTGGGATTGGGCGAGGGCGTTGAGATCGTAGTTGGCGAGCAGTGGGCTTGGCTCGAGCTCGGGGCTTCTGTATTCGATTCCGAATACGATGTCGTAGCTTGCGGAGGAGCGGTAGCTGCCGTCGAGCTTGAGCCAGGGCTCGTATTCGACGACGTCGGCGCGGAGGAGGACGGGGGTGTCGCTGCTGGGTTGGCTGATGGGGGCGAGGGCGCCGATGGGGCTGGTTTGGGCTTGGATGGTGAATTGGCGTCGTTTGATTCCGCCGGAGAGGTCGAGGCTTGCTAAGGCGTCGTGCTCGAGCGAGTGGGTGAAGGCGAGCTGGGAGAATTGGTTGCGGGATTGGTTGTACTGGGGGCTTAGGTTGCCGAGCACGAGGTAGGCGTCGCTTTCGCGGTCGGTGTGGAGGAGGGAGAGGGCGCTGCGCTCCGACGAGAGCCTCAGGTCGAGGTCGAGCTTTTGGTAGGGGGCGCGGGCGGAGGCCTCGCTTTGGGCGAAAGTGTCGTAGACGCGGAGCTTTTCTCCGTGGCTCTCTTCGCGGCGGGCGTGGACGTCGATGGCGAGGCCGTGGCGGTTGCTTTGGGAGAAGTTCGCTTCGGCGGCGATGGTTTGGTGGGAGCCGTAGGAGATGCGCAGGTCGTTTCTTTGTCTGCGACTGGTGAGGTTGATGACTCCGAGGAACGCGTTCGATCCGTAGAGGGCGGAGGCGGGGCCGCGCAGGAATTCGACGGTTTCGATATTTGCGAGCGAGAGGCTGGGGATGCTGGTCGATTGTCCGCCGGAGACCGCGTTGTCGATCCTGCGTCCGTCGAGCAGGACGATGACTTCGGTGGTCGAGGTGCCGATGGCTCTTCCCCTGGCGGAGTAGGGGGTGCCGAGGGAGCTGTCGCCGCGTTTGGCGGACTGGTAGCCCGGGGCGAAGTTGACGAGCTCCTCGAGGCTGGAGACTCCTAGGTTTTGGATTTCGCCGGCGGTGAAGACGGTGACGGATCCGGGGGTGGAGTTCAGCTTTTTAGGGGAGATGCTTGCCGAGACGACTTCGATCTCGAGCAGTTCGTCGAGGGAGAGTTCGAAAAGGTCGGCCGCTTGCTTTGCTGAGGTCGTGGCGACGCTTGCGACCGAGAGGGAGAGGCTCGCGCCGGCCAGAAGGTTTCGGATGGGGGACATGTCCTATGAGTTGGGCCTACTTGCTCAGTGGGGAGCAGGTGTAACCCTAGTCAAATTTGACGTGATTTCAACGCGTCTGGTTCGGTCTGCCGAGACGGTGGGCTCAGTGGCTCTGTTGGGATGCCAAGGAGACTTTGAGGCGATAGAAGCGAGTTTGGCCGTCTCGGGGAAGTTCGATCGCCTCCCAGCGGTGCAGGGAGCTTTCCCGGGTCACGGTTTTCTTGAGTGGGAGGTTGCTCCAGGTCTTGAAGTCGGAGGAGCCCTGCAGGGTGGTTTCGACTCCGACGGAATACTTGAAGACGGCTCGCTCGATGCAGGGGACCTTGCTTCCGTCGATCACGGTGTAGGAAGGCTTGGCGAGCAGGGTGTAGTCGGGGGCGAAGGGGTTGATGCCGTGGGCGTAGCAGAGCAGGTTGGGGATTTGGGAGCCGCTGAGCGTTTCCTGAGGGGCGAGGCCTGCCACGGAGACTTTTGGGGTCGTGTCGGCCGCGAGGCTTAGGATCTCGGCGGGCGGAGGTGGAAGCGGAAGGTCGAGAGGGATTTGCTCGCTGAGAAATTGAGCGATCCAGTCTTCGTACTTGATGAGGATCGGTAGCTCGAAAAGGGAAATGTTGGTGTAGCCCGATACTCCGAAGGAGTTAAAGGCTTGGACGCGATAGCGATAGCGGACGCCCGCTTGGGTGTCGGAGTCTTCGAAGGTGGTGGTATTGGCTGGCAGGGTGGCGATTCTTTCGAAGCTGCCTCCGTTTTTGGACCGTTCTATATAGAAGCCGTCTTCGTTGTCGGAATTGTCCTGCCATGTCAGCTTGGCATTTGCATGCGAGTTTGCGGTGAATGCTAGGAACGCTCCGAACAGGAGCGCGAGCATCACTATACTGTTGCCGGAGGAGGAACGGCAGGCACGTGAGGACATCGTCTTAATAGGCGATCTAGGAAAAAGGAAGGAAGGCTGACTATAATGGAACGCCTGATGCTTCAGGCAGGGTGAGAGCTAGTGGCTGCATCGCTCACGTCCACCCCAAAATATCCATTTTCCCGGATAAATTGTATTTTAACTTTCGATACGAGATGTCCTTAGGGGGATCCTATGCGAGGATTCCCGCAGGTGGACTACGCGGTTCCTGAATGTTTTTTTTCGGAACCTTTCGATGCTTTCGTGGTCGTGCCGTACCCAAGTTATGGGTACGGGGATTTCTAATCGCGTTCTAGGGCAAGGACTTCCTTCAGCCAAGCGGCGTCGGCGAGGCGGAGAAGCCTTTCTCCGGCGGCGTGCAGGGTCTCTTCTTTTTTGGCGAAGTGGAAGCGGATGAAGCGATGTTCCGGCTCGCGGAAGAAGCTGGAACCGGGTACTCCGGCCACGCCGACCTTTTTAGCGAACCAGGCAGCGGCTTCGGTATCGGTGGGAAATCCGAGGGAGGAGATGTCGACCATGACATAGTAGGCCCCTTGGGGCTCGGTGAAGGGGAGTCCGGTTTGGCGGAGGTAGCTTAGGAAGACGTCCCGCTTGCGCGCGTAGCTCGTTTGCAGTTCCGCGTAGTAGCTGTCGGGCAGTTCCAATCCCGCTACGGCCGCTTCCTGCAGGGGCGCGGCGGCGCCGACGGTGAGAAAGTCGTGCACCTTGCGGGCTTGGGCGATGACGGTGGCGGAGGCGAGCACGTAGCCAAGGCGCCAGCCGGTGATGGAATAGGTTTTGGAAAGGGAGTTGCAGGTGATGACGCGTTCGAAAGCGTCGGGCAAGGCGCAGGCGTAGGTGTGGACCTGGGGCTCGTAGACGATGTGTTCGTAGGGTTCGTCCGTGATGACGTAGGCGTCGTGTTTTTTAGCGAGCTCGAGAATTTCGAGGAGTTCGTCGCGGGTGAAGACTTTACCGGTCGGGTTCGAAGGATTGCAAACGATGATGGCCTTGGGCTTTTGCTCGAAGGCGGCTTCGAGCTCTGCGGAGTTGTATCCAAAATTTGGAGCATTGAGAGTGACGTAGATGGGCTCGGCTCCGGAGAGGATGGCGTCGGCGGCGTAGTTTTCGTAGAAGGGGGAGAAGACGATCACCTTGTCGCCCGGGTTGCAGGCGGTCATCATTGCCACCATCATGGCTTCGGTGCTGCCACAGGTGACGACCAGGTGCTGGTCGGGGTCGACGGCGAGGCCGGTGTCGCGATTGATCTTGTTGGCGAGGGCTTTGCGAAAGCGCGGAGCGCCCCAGGTCACGGCATATTGGTGATGAGGGCCGCGGGTGGCGGTTTCGAGGGCGGCGAGCACTGCTTCGGGGGGATCGAAGTCGGGGAAGCCTTGGGAGAGGTTGATGGCCCCGCAGCTGTTGGCGAGGCGGGTCATGCTGCGGATAACGGATTCGGAAAACTGGGCGAGGCGGTTAGCGGGAGAGGGCATGGATAAGTGGCGATAGGAAGGTTTGTGCTATCACGCGACTTATGGGGAGGATTTGCGGGAGGTCGAGGCTGGGATTGATCGCCGGATCCCGGGGAGCGGCGAGAGCCCGATGCCTTATTCGAAAGAGGGCTCGTTTTCCTGCTGGACGAGTTGCAGGACTTGGTCGAGGGACCACTGGTCGAAGGCGTGGGTGCCGTATTTGGCGGCGACGATGGTCCCAGTCGAACCGACGAGGAAGTCGGCGGGCAGGCCGAGGGGGCCGTTTTTCAGCGATAGGCCGAGCCCTTTGCGCAGGGTTCCGCGAAGGCCTTGCCAGATGGCTTGCGGGTGGAGCACGCTCAGCAGGGAGGCTTCCACTCCGAAGGCTCGGTAGTGGACCTTGTGGGGATCGGCGACCACGGAGAAGGGCAGTTTAGCATTGTGCTTGAGCAAGGCGGCTTGGCTGGAGTGGAAGAAGACGACTTCCTGAATCCCGTTTTCCTCGAGGGTGTCCGCTCTGGCGGCGAACTGCTGCAGGTGGATGTCGCAGATCGGGCAGCCGGCGAAGCGCCGAAATTGCAGGTGGGTGAAGCGGTGGCGCGGCGAAGGGACCTGGACAGTGGTTCCATCGATGCTCTCGACTTGGAAGGAAGGGAGGGGCGTGGGGGCAACGAATTTAGGCATAAGCCTGGGAGTCCTTGGGCGGCGCGATTATTCCACAAACAGGAAAAGCGGCTCGTTTTTTGCGAGTTCCTATGCGTTGAGCGCTTCAGAGAAGCTTGGTGGGCGCTGCCCAGCCGTACCCGGACTTTATCAAAATTTGATTAAGCCGCTGCTCGGGTTTTACGGTATCCATAAAAAAATCTATACATCCGAATCGAAATGATGACCTGCATTCATGCGAGGCCGATTTTGGTGCTTAATTGTGAGCGATAAGATTTTGTAAAGTGCACTATTGTAAGCACTTGCTGCTGATATTTATGCAATATTTCGATTCCTTCAGAAAGCCTTAAAGGCAGAGGGGAGGGGGTCGTTAGCTTCCTCGTCGTTATGGATTTATTTGATGTAAAGGATAAGCAGTTAGCAGAGCGCTCTGCTGGTAACAAAGGGGTAAGCGTTTCCGATGAGGAAGCGGATATGAGCCTGGACCGCATTTCGGATTTGGCCCGGGACCTGAACAGCAGTATCGGGCAGGCGATCGATTTGATCACCAACGTCAACGTGCAAACGCGTTTGCTGTCCTTTAACGCCCAGATCGAAGCTGCCCGCGCCGGAGGATCGTCGGGCGCGGCTTTTGCCGTCGTGGCGCAGGCGATTCAGGAACTGTCGGACCGGACTTCAAAGGTCGCGAAGGACATGAGCGAAGAGACTCAGGGCACGATCGAGGAGGTGGACCACATTTCCGAGGTGATGGCTTACCGCATGTTGGGGACGCGTTTGCGGGACCTCGCTTTGAACAATATCGATTTGATCGACCGTAACCTTTACGAGCGTACCTGCGACGTGCGTTGGTGGGCGACGGATTCTTCGCTCGTAGACGCTTTGACCAACCGAAGTCGCGAAGGCCTCGAGTATGCTTCGCGTCGACTTGGAATCATCCTTTCCGCCTACACGGTTTATTACGACCTAGTCCTGACGGATCTCAACGGCACGGTGGTCGCGAACGGACTTCCAGACCGCTACCGCAGCCAAGGCACCGACGTTTCCGGTAGCCAATGGTTCCGCTCCGCTCGCGCCACCAGCAGCGGCGACGAATACGGATTTGAAACCTGTCATCGCTCCTCGCTGGTAGGTGGCCAGCGCGTATTGGCCTATTCTTGCGTGGTTCGAGAAGGTGGCGAATCCAATGGGAAGCCACTGGGCGTTTTGGGTATCCTTTTCAACTGGGACGAACTTGCGCAAGTGATCGTAGAGCGTACGCCTCTGCCGCAAGAGGAGTGGAGCCGCTCGCGCGTTTGCATTGTCGATCAGGATGGAAAGATCTTGGCTGACACCAAGGACCCAGACTGTAAAGGGACTTTGGATACGGAGTACACGTCGCTATTCCTGGAAGACCGCAACTACGCCTTGCTCACCAACAACGGAAAATCGTCAGTGGTCGCTCATGCGGCTGCTCCAGGCTACGAAACGTACAGTACGGGCTGGCACTCAATCATTATTCAGGAACGTCCGGAAACGGGCACAGGCAAGAGCAAGGCCAGAGCTCGAAGTCGTTCCATGGATACGAATCTTTCCAGCACTCGAACCAGCTTCGTCTAGATGGCGTGATGGCGCTTCGCGAAGCGCTTCAAGTCGTCTGTTTACGCTCTCGGGAAAGTAGCTGCCCTCCTTGCGCATTTGCGGCTGCTGCTGTTTCGTAGGATCTGTTCCCGAGCGGTTGGATTTTTCAGTTCCGAGGATAACAGGGACGCGATCGCTTGGGCATGCTTCCCAAAATGCCTCAATCAGATCGTACCCTTCTTGTCGTGCTCGGAGATCAGCTTTCCGACCGTCTCAAAGCTTTCTCCGGTTTCGATGCAGTGTGGATGGCGGAGGTCGCTGGGGAGTCGACGCATGTTTGGTCGTCGAAGGTTCGCACGGCGCTTTTCCTATCTGCGATGCGGCATTTCGCGGCACAGCTTCAGGAAAGGAGAACGGCGCTGCACTACCGCAAGCTTGGTGAGGGGCCACAAGTGGAATCGCTCGAAGAGGCGCTAGGCACGTTTCTGGAACGAAACGATTTCGGAAAAGTAAAGCTGACTCGCCCCGGCGACTATCGAGTGCTTGAGTCGCTCAAATCCGCCTGTCGCGCCTGCAATGTGGAGTTGGAGATCGTTGAGGACGATTCCTTCTATTCGAGCCCGAAGGATTTCCAGCAGCATGCCGCGGGCCGCAAGCAGCTGCGCATGGAGTACTTCTATCGCGAGATGCGGAAAAAGCACGACGTCTTGATGAACGATGGGGAACCGGCTGCGGGCAAATGGAACTTTGACGCCAGCAATCGCAAGTCCTTTGGCAAGGACGGACCCGAGCGTCTTTTTCCGCGGAAGCGCTTTTCGCCAGACGAGATCACCAAGGAGGTGATCCAAGAAGTGGATACGCGATTCGATGGTCACCCAGGGAACTTGAAGCATTTTGATTGGCCGGTGACGCGTAGCGAAGCTTTGGAAGCTCTCGATCGTTTTATCGAAAGCGAGCTTCCTCAGTTCGGAACCTATCAAGACGCGATGTGGACGGGCGAGCCTTACCTGAGCCACTCCTTGCTCGCCTCTTCCATTAACCTGAAGCTGATCGATGCCAAGGAAGTCGTGGATGCAGCGGAGAAGGCTTACCGGGACGGGAAGGTTCCGATCGAATCGGCGGAAGGTTTTATCCGGCAGATCATCGGCTGGCGCGAGTATGTGAGAGGAATCTATTGGATGCACATGCCAGATTACGTCGATCGCAACGCTTTGGAAGCGAAGGAGCCATTGCCGCAATTCTATTGGGATGGAAGGACCGAGATGAATTGTATTCGTGAAGTGGTTACGCAGACGATGGAGCACGGTTATGCTCACCACATCCAGCGCTTGATGGTGACGGGGCTCTACGCGCTGCTGCACGGCGTCGATCCGAAAGAGTTGCACGAGTGGTACCTTGCGGTCTATGTGGACGCGGTGGAGTGGGTGGAGCTTCCCAACACGCTTGGCATGTCGCAGTATGCGGACGGAGGCGTGATGGCTTCGAAACCTTATGTGGCGACTGGCAAGTACATCAAGCGCATGAGCAACTACTGCGATGGGTGCCGCTTCAATCCTGATAATCGAACGGGCGAGGAGGCCTGTCCGTTCACTGTCTTGTATTGGGATTTCCTCAACCGTCACCAAGGCTCGCTCAAGGGGAACCCGCGCATGGGTATGCAGCTGCGCAATTTGGAGCGGGTTTCAGGGGAGGAGCTCGATGCGATCTCGAAACGGGCTGACTCGATCCGGGCCAAGCATAGGTAGCCTTGCCCGGTGGGAGGTCGCCCTTTAATCGCGTGGCTTCTCGGGGGGCGATGGTTGATTGGTCGTTCGCAGGCAAAGGTTAACGGGGTTGCTAAAAGCGGATTCCTGCCGCTTCGACGCAATCGTTGCCGGAAGCGAACGTTTTCCAGTTAGATCAATCGTTGTAGCTCCAACAAGAACGACATGAAACAGATAGCTTTTTTCTCAGCTCTACTCTTTGCCCTCGCGAACGCTATGCATGCTGACACCTCCATTTACGACATTCCGCTCGTCGATATCGACGGGAACGAGACGACCTTGGCGAAGTACAAGGGCAAGACGCTCCTGATCGTCAACGTGGCTTCCAAGTGCGGCTACACCCGCCAGTACAAAGGCCTGGAAGCGCTCAACGAGCAGTACGCGGAGCGGGGCTTGGTGGTGCTGGGCTTTCCGTGCAACCAGTTTGGCGGGCAGGAGCCTGGCTCGGAGGAGGACATCAAGGAGTTTTGCTCGCTCACCTACGGCGTGAGTTTTCCGATGTTTTCCAAGATCGAGGTCAACGGAGAGAACCGCCACCCGCTTTTCGAATTGCTGGCGGGGGAGGAATCTCCCTTTCCGGGGCGGATCGGCTGGAACTTCAGCAAGTTCCTAGTGAACGGCGAGGGGAAGATCGTGGGCCGCTTCAGTTCTGCGGTAGCTCCTCGTTCCGAGAAGCTGGTTTCCGCGATCGAGGCCTCGCTGGGCGGTTCCTGAGCCGCCGGGCGGAAGGTGAATCCGGGCCTCCGCCTGAGGCGGGAGCGGTAGGGGGAAGGCGCCCTTAGTCTTCCTGGAATCCGGGGTGGCTGGTGTTGGGGATCTTTCCCTGCAGGAGGGCTTCGTTCTTTTGCTCGGGATTGAGCTCGTCCCAGTGGATGTAGAATCCGTCGCTACCGGCGGGCGGCGTTGCGAGAGAGAAGTCCGGTCCCTGGTGGGTCGAAAGCAGGCCGGTGGTGGTGCCGTCTTCGTAGGCGACCCATACGCTGAGACGCGTGAAGCGGTGCGGGGTGCGTCGGTCTTCGCTCTCTTGGCAGAAGAACCAGTTGTCGGCTTGGGTGATGGCTGCGATTTTCTTGTTCATGGTTGGATTTCCGGTGCGAGTCGAACGGGCTGCGGAGCGCGTCGCTAGGGCTTTTTGGTCCTGACGCGATTTGCGCGTGTATTTTGGATACGGACGCCGCCGTTGGGCATGAAGGTCACGTTTTCCATGTCGCTGGAGAATTGCTCGAGGATCCCGTCTACGGCGGCGACTTGATCTTGGCTGGCCTGGGTGCCGAGGCTGTCGAGGCTGCGCTTGAGGCCGATGAGGGCGCGGCGGCGGTCGTTGGCGTCTTCCAGCTGGCTGATGGCCTGGGCGTAGGGGTCGAGGCTGCCTCCTTCCTGCATGCGATTGCGCGACAGGGTGGTGAGCATGTTGGCTTGGGCTTGGGTGTCTTCGAGGCTGAAGACGTAGCTTTCGGCGCTGTCGAGGTCGTTGCGGCTCCAGTTGTAGATGGCTTTGCCGAGCGTGCGCTGGCGGAGGCGATCGTCCTCGATTTCATGAACCATAGCGAGGGTCGTTTCGGGATCGGCGGCTACGAGGTCGCTGGCGAGGTCGTAGATGGTCTTGTCGCGGTCCGGGAGGGCGTCGAGGGCATCGAAGACTTCGTTGACTTCGAAGGCGGATGAATTGCGTAACCAACTTTTGGTTACGGCGGTGAGGGTGCCGGCTACGTTGGGGTCGCCTTGGTTTTCGAGGGCGTAGGCGAAGGCTTCGCTACCGTCGCGCTGGGCCCAGCTGCGTAGCAGGCCGTGCATGGAGCTCTTGGCGAGGCTGGGGTCGGGCAGGCTGTTGATGGCGTCCAGGGAGCTGTCGAAGTCGAAGTCGGACCAAGCGTCGAAGAGGGAGGCCATGCTGCGTTCGCGAAACTTGTCGTCGGGGATTTCCAGGGAGATATCGAGCATGGCTTGGAAGTTTTCGGTGGACCTCAGGTTGTTGGCGAGAGTCTTGAACTCGCGGTCGCGCCGGGCGCCTTGCAGGTCATTGATCATCTGCACGGCGCTGCCGATATCGGTTTGGGCGACTTCGGCGATGACGGAGCGCAGGTTGATGCCTTGGATGGCTCCGTTGTTGGAGGCGGCAAGCAGGGCGGCCCAGGCGGCGTCGGGTTCGTTGCGGGCCCAGCCGGCGGCGAGGTGGCCGAGGCTTTTGGAGGCGTTGGGGCTGTCGTCGGACAGCATGGCGATGAAGGCGGCTTCGCCGTGGAACTGGCCGAAGGCTTTGAGGAAGGTCTCGCGTTGCTCCCGTTTGACGGGGCCATCGGGCAGGGCCTCGATTTCGGACCAGAGTCGTAGGGCGTTGTCGATGGAGGTGGAGGGGCTGAACTGGGCGATCTTGCGGGCGATGGCCTGGGACTCCGGGGAGAGCTCGACGGCTGGGGACGCGGGGGCGGTGGCTGCTCCGGGGGCGGATTGTTCCGCGGGGGAGTGGGTGGGCGTGGCTTGTCCGGGAGTTCGCTGGGAGCTGGGGGCGTCGCCTGGCGGTGCCGCGGCTTGGGCGCTTTCCGCTCCGGCGGCGAAGCCTCGCTTGTAGACGTAGGGCAGGGCGCTGAGCAGGGCGACGATAAGGATGGAGGCGAGGTAGGTAAAAGTGGATTTCATGGGAAAAGGGGGGCCGGTCTAGTGGGGCGCGATTCGGATGGATCGATATTCTACGTCGGCCTTTTCGGCTTGGAAGCAGATACTGCCGGCCCGGCCGCTCGCGTTCCAGCCTTTGTTGACGAGTTCGCCGTTGATGAAGACGGTCACGTTTCCGTTGTCGGAAACGATGCGGGCATGGTTCCATTCGCCGGCGGGCTTTTCGGAGCCGTCGGTGAGGTTGTGGCGCAGGCGCACTCGCCAGTCGTTTTCACGGGCGGGATCGACCTTGGCTATTTGGGCCTCGGTGACGTCGATCGTTTCGCCGATGAAGATCAGGTCGCCGGCGTTGCCGTGGCCCAGTTGGACTTCGAGGGACTTGGGCCAGATGTTGAGGTAGCGGGGTTCGGTGCAGTAGATGAGGCAGCCGCTGTTGCCGGGCTTGCCGGGCCAGCGCCATTCGAATTCGAGCTCGAAGTTGGAGAATACCTCGCGGGTTCGCATCACTGCCACGTCCTTGCCGGCTCCGTTTACGGAGAGGATTCCGTCCTTTACGGAGTAGATGCTTTCGGGCGGGGATCCGTCCTTGATGTCGTAGGTCCAGTTGGAGAGGTCGTTGTCGTGCAGGAGGGAGGTCCACCGCGTTTCCGAGTCGGCGCAGCTGGCGAAGAGGGAGGCTGCAGCGAGGCTTAGGGCTGCGAGTGTTTTGGGGAGCATTCTGTTTCCTTTTGGGGGTGGGGGCGGGAGTCGCGGCTTATTTCCGGCGGATTTCAGCTCCGTCGCCGGGAAGGGGGACGACGTTTTCCGGTGGGAGGACGACGCTGCCGTTTTCGAAGTCTTCGGCTTGAACGCTGACCTTGAGGTCGTAGTATTGGGATTTTGGATTCGCCATCAGGTCGCTGAAGCGGACGAAGTCGCCGGTGTAGGCTGCGTAGCGCCCCATGATGGCGACGGCGGTGGACTCGGCTATCTGCCGCGCTTCGTTGAGGGTCGAGTCGGTGCGGGCTGCCCGTATCCAGTTTATCAATCCTTGCACGTTGCCGTCCTTGTCTTCGAAGGGGATTTCGGGGATGGAGACGTCCTTGCCTTTGAGCTTTCCGCCGCCGAGGACTTCCCCTTCGGTGCCGCGGAAGAATTCGCTGACGCGGGTGTAGGTGCCGCTGATCTGGCGGCATTGGCTGTGGATGTGCACGCCGTCGCCGTAATCGAGGTCGAGGCTGAAGAAGTCGTAGTTGTTGCCGGTTTCGCGTCGAGCCCGTCCGCCGAAGCCGACTGCGGATTGGGGGAGGCGTCCGAGGTACCAGTTGGCGACGTCGATGTTGTGCACATGCTGCTCGCCGAGGTGGTCGCCGGACATTTCCGACCAGTTGAGCCAGTTGCGTCCCAGGTAGTCGGCGTCGGACCAGTCGGGCTGGCGTTCCTTGATCCAGGGGACGGTGCCGTTCCAGCTCACGGTGCCGCCGAGGATTTCGCCGATGGCGCCGGCTTTGATCTTGGCGGCGTTTTCGAGGTAGCCGAAGGTGTGGCGGCGTTGGGTGCCGGAGAGGACGGAGAGGCCCTTTTGCTGGGCGATTTCGCCGGCGGCGATGATGCGGCGGCATCCGGGGGCGTCGACGGCTACCGGCTTTTGCATGAGCACATGCTTGCCGGCGGCCACCATGGCCTCGAAGTGAAGGGGGCGGAAATTGGGCGGGGTGATGAGCATGACGAACTCCGCGTCCGACTCGGCTACCTTTTTATAGGCGTCCCAGCCGACGATGCACTTGCTGCGCTCGACGCCGAGATTGTCGGCCAGCTCGAAGGCTTGGTCCTCGAAGGCGTCGGCGAGGGCGACCCATTTCGCTTCGAGCCCCAGCATTTCGCAGGCTTTCTGGAAATTGGCGCTGTCGCGCCGGGAGCGTCCCCCGCAGCCGACGATGGCGACTTTCGCTTTCTTGCGGCCGAGGGGGCGGGTAGCGGCGGAGAGGTTGCTGAGGACGGCGTTGGTAGCGACGAGCGTGCCTGCGGCCGAGGCAACGAATTTGCGACGAGATAGGTTCATCTGTTTTTTTGGGGGGGTGGGATTGGAAGATAGCCGCTAGGCGGCAGGATTCGATCGGCAGACTGGCAGGCTTTGGCAGTGGCGCCAAGCCTCTGTTTGCGGCGCTGTCGCCTTTGCAGGCTCGGGGGCGCCGCGTATGCTATCCGCTAATACGCGCTGGTGGGGGCGTGATGGCGGAGCGAAGGAGAGTTGAGTGGCGGGCTGCTCAATCGACGAGCTGGCCGAATCCGATGTCGTGTCCGTCGAGATCTTGGGTGCCGAACTCGCGGCATCCGTAGGGTTGCTGGCAGGGGCCGTAGTCGATGGTGGCTCCTCTGGCCACGAACTCGGCGTGGAGGGCGTCGACATCGGAGACCCAAAAGTAGATGTTCCAGAGCTTGTCGGCGACGGTCCAATGCGGCACCACGTGCTTGGGGTCGTCCGCTTGGCGGAGCATTACGTGCAATCCGTCGCGCTGCAGGATGACGAAATTGGGCGGCTCGCCCCAGAAGCGCTCGTACTGGAATCCCATGGCGTCTCGGTAGTGGTTCGCTGCTGCTACGACGTCCTTCACTAGCAGGACGGGCGAGGAGGCTGTGAGCTGGGCTTTGGGTTCGATTTTCATTTTCGTGTCGCGCTGGCGTTCGCCGGTGAAGGGTGGTCGCTTGGGGCTTGTCGTTTCTGTATTGGATTGTAACTACAAAGCAGGACGCCGTTGTCTTGGTCGACGAGGGTGTCTAAATTTCGGATTCGATGAGCAGGTTGCTCAGGAGGGTGTCGCCGGTTTTCCAGGCGGATTCCCATTCGCTCTCAGGGGCTTCGAAGATGTAGTACCAGAGGGTGCCGGTCTGGTCGTTGGCGATGAAGAGGTTGTGAACGATGACGTCAGGCAGCTTGGGTTGCGAGTCGAGGTGCCTCAGGGTGAACGCTTGGAAGGGGCCGGCGTTGCGGGAATCGGCGAGCAGCACCTTTTTGCTCTTTTGCATCTGCGCGATAATGGCTAGCGAGTACTGGCTGGGGGGCTAGGCCGGTGCTGCGCTCGACTTGTCTTATCACGTTCAGGGAAAGTCCGGTTTCAAACTTTCCCTCTGTGTCGATGTTTTCCTTGGATACGAAGAATCCGTCGGTGTTCTTTCCGTGCTGGGACTTGAAATGCCAACCTGCGGGGACGAGGAGGGCGGATTGCTCGTCGAGGATTTGCTTCCAGGTGTATCCGCTGGGTGGATTCGGAAGCTCGGTTCCTAGGGCGAAAGGAATCGTGAGGAGAGTGAGCAAGAGGAGGATTCGAGGCATGGCTTTGTTAGGGGACATTGATTGGAGGAGGGGAGCTGTATTGTTTTTTCGGTTTGATGAAAAGCTACCTCTTTGGCGGTTTGAGCAACCAGCACTTCGCAGAGGAGCTGCGCGTCCCTTTAGTCAGAGGTGTTTGTTGAGCGTGAATCGACCTCGGTGTGGTAGGCTCCTGTTTCTAGTTGGCTGTGCACTGTGTGGGAAGGGAGTGGGACGAGCTCGGGGGTGGGGCTGCGCTCGTGGGCATGGCGAAGCTTGTGTAGAGAACGGCGATCAATCGGAGTCGGTTTGTCATGGATAAGAACGTTGCGTTGTGTTTGTGTATCCGACGCATACTGACGGGTGGCTTATAAGCGATCGATTCGAAAGTCGGTTAACCCTAGTCGCTTGGGGGCTTGTAGAGACCTTTTATTCTTGCTTCTTGGGAGTGTGCATCGGACTAATAAACCTATTAGAGATCGTTTAGATCCCGCAACTTTAGCACCAGCTCTTGAATGTTTGTAGATGGGTTTTCGTCCCAAAAACGTTGTGGAGAACGTTTCTTTGCCTCGTATAGCAGTTTGCTTGCATTGTTGATCGCGGCGTCCAACTTATCTACTAGCTCGTTGTATAGTTGATCGTCGTTTTTTTGGTAAACATGGCCGAGCCGGTTCTTTGTTTTAAGGCGGTTCATCAAATCATGCCTCCCAATGCCTGTATCATGGTAGGCGAAGTGTAGAAGGTACCATAATTCGAAGCACTCGTTCGCCCATACTGCAGTCAAATCGGTGTGTTGGTTCTCCAATTCGAATGCTTGTTGGTAACGTTGAATAGGGAAATTGTCGCGGTCGAAGACACAGTAAACGTGAATAAAAGGATTACCTTCTTTTTTGGCTATCTCTTGAAGCTCAACTCCTCTCTGAACTACGCTAATTGTATTGCCCGCACCACCCTCTGGGACTACCTCAACTCGTGTTTTATCGACTGGAAACGATAGGAAGTAGTCCAAGCTACTTTTCGAATCTTCCGAAACGATCAAGTAGCGCTTTAGCTTACGCGTTCTTGTGCGGCGGGCAGGGCTGCGTTTCTTTCGGTATTGATGTGGGGGCATAGAGGACGTTATACCGCAAACTCTTCTAGGGCGATACGAGGAACTGCCCCAAAAATTCCCTGTAGGTATTGACGATTAAACTTTGTGGTGTTTCGCACGTCCTGTTTGTCGAATTCGTCGAGGCAAAACAAGGTGGTTGCCCCTTGTTCATCTTTGTCACAAAACCAAATTTGGTCACGTCTCATTAGTTCTGGTGTCATCAATCCTGTATCGTGCGTAGCAAAGACGATTTGTGCACCCTTTCGGTTTTGCGGTCCTTGGAACCATTGCAAAATTGATTTCGTGAGGTTGGGGTGTAAGCGTGCTTCAAACTCATCGATCAACAATATAGAACCCTCTTCTATTGTGTGAAGGATTGGTCCTGCTAAAGCAACGAATTTTCGGGTACCTTCTGACTCATCCTTTTTGAGGTCAAATTCTTCTGTTGCGACGATTTTTCCACTGTTGTCGAAAACGCTATGGCTGGTTAGTATATCACTTTTGGATACAGAGCTTGATAGGAGCTTTTTTCTTATTTCAGATGAGAGAATTGGCGGTATGTCTTCATCGGTTAATGGGCCAAGCTCGCTGCGTATATCGCAGATATTGAAATCAGCCTTACGGATGAATTCTAGAAGTTCTTCTCTATGGGATTCTTTACTTATGCGTTTAGCTGTGTAACGAACGAACCCTTCGTCGCTAAGACCGGAAATATTTCTAAACCTTCTTAGCCAATTCATTATTTCTTCGGCGAATGAGAAGTTGAATTCGGCACATACTTTGAGGAATAGTGTGTTCGGGCGTGTTCGTTCAGCGAAGGGCTTTAATCCCTTTTCTTGGGATGTGTTCGTTTTTATTTCCTGCTTTTGTCGCGAAAAGATTTCTGCGGGTTTGCTTTTCGGTCTCTTGCGGAAAAGCCATTCTTCTTGCACTCCGTTTGTGTTCACGGCGAAACCGTAACGATAAAGAATCTCACCCACGAGAAATTCGATTTCAAAAACCGATGGCTTTTTCACCGATGATCTTTGTAACCGGAATGGCTCGACTGGTATCTCGGGTGATTCAACCTTCTCGGAGATCGCCTCGACTATGAATCGCTTCATCCAAATCATCGCATTGATGACATTGGACTTACCAGAGGCGTTCGCTCCATAGATAGCGGCTGTTTTCAGAATGCTGTTACCAGCTTTTTCCACGACATGGCTATGGGCGAGGTGGTTGTCGCCTTTGGCTGCATGCATTATGAGGGATTGCCGGTCACGAATAGAGCGAAAATTCTCAACTGAAAAAGAAATGAGCATGTTTTGTTTGGTTTATGCAGAAAAAATGCAGAAACAAGCATAAAAACCAATAGTTATGGTTGTTCTTGTTGATTTGGTGATAGCGATCTTTGTATGGATAGCTTGTGGAATTGTGCAGATGATAAGTTTTTTCCAATTAACAACGCCCGTTTCTAGCCAAGATCCTTCCGCTTCGCTGCAGTAAGGCATGGGAGGTTTCGTCTGTAGAGGCCTTTTCTCGCTGGGGCAACGAGCACAGCCTTCTGTTGGGTTTGCTTTGGGCCTTGGACGGCGGATGTCCGAGGGGGTGGTGTAGCTTGGGGGGAGATGGCGGAAGCGGGCGAAGTGATTTTTTTTGAGGGGCAAATTATTGGGGATGAGGAGCCTAGGAATTTGGCGGATTCGGGGGCGTTGGCGGGCGTTGACGCGGGCCCTGGGATGCAGTGGAATGATGGCATGGCGACCGCTCGTGCAGATGTGGAGTCGGCCAGTCTGGAGGAAGCCTTTGATGGGCTGGGAGTTGAGCGCGTGGCGCCGGCTGAATCGGAAACTCTAGGGACTGGTGTCGACTCGTTGGACGAAGCCCTGGATGGGGGCTTGCGCTCGGGGCTGCTCACGGAGCTGGCGGAGAGCGGGGCGAGTTCGGGCGGTCAGGTGCTGCTGTTGCACTTGCTGGCGGGGATGCGTCGGGAGCAGAAGTTTGCGGCTTTGGTGGACGGGGCGGACGGCTTCGACCCGGAGTCGGCGCCGAGGGAGCTGCTGGAGCACTTGCTGTGGGCGCGTTGCCGCTCGGCGGGGGAGGCCATGAAGGTGGCGGACGCGTTGCTGCGGGACGAGAATTTGGGCATGGTCTTGGTGGATGTGCGGGGCTGCGGGGAGCGGGAGTTGCGTGGAGTGAAGGCGGCGGACTGGTATCGGCTGCAGCGTTTGGCGGAGCGCTCGGGGGCTTTCGTGTGCGTGTTTACGCCGCGTCCTTTTATTCCGAGCGCCCAGGTGCGGGTGCGGCTGCAAGGGCGAATGAGTATTGAAAATATGGATATGAGCGTGAGCGAGCTGGGCGGTGGCCTGGAGTTCGAGGTGTTGAGGAAGCGTGTGCGTGAGCGCGAGGGCTTTGCCCAGCTGGTGAGGAGAGCGGTGGGGTGATTTGTTTGCCCATGGAGTTCACGAAGGGGTGCGAAGGTTGGGGGAGGAGATGCTTGATAACTTTTTTAACCACTGATGTCACTGATTTACACAGATGATTTGGGAGTGGGGAATTTAACCACAGAAAGCGCAGAAGCCACAAAAGGAATGCCGCCTGCTTTGTGTCTTGTGTGCTTCTTGTGCTTAAAAAATAGATACGGAGGTATATAGATGTTCGCGGTGTTGCAAATTCCTAGGCTGGCGCTGCAGGCGGTTTTGAGAGGGGATGTTGGCGGCGACCTTCGAGAGGATCGGGTTGAGGGGACGCGGGCTGAAGCTCCGCGCTACGGGGATCGGCTTGAGGGGCATTGCGGCGTGGCGCGAGCGCCAGCCCTACTGGTGGTAGTGGATGCGGAGGCGCGCAAGCCGGTGGTGCTGGAGATGACCGAGGGGGCGGAGCGGGAGGGCGTGCATGCAGGGCTGTCGGTACCGCAGGCTTTGGCGCGTTGTCCGGGGCTGGTGGTGAGGCATCGCTCGCCGCAGGCGGAGGCGTCGCTGGAGGAGTTGTTGTTCGCCTTGGCCTATTCGCTGTCGCCGCGGGTGGAGCGGGAGGGCACGGGCGAGGTGCTGGTGGATTTGCGGGGGGCGAAGCTGGAGGAGTCGCTGCAGCGTTGCGAGCGGATCGTGGCGGAGCTGGCGGGACTGAGTGTGGGCGTGGGCGTCGGCGTGGCGGAGAGCTGCGTGGTGGCGGGGCTGGCGGCGAGAACGGTGTCTGAGACGGGAGGGGGAGTGTTGCTGGTGGGCTCTGCTTCTTGGCAGGGGGCTGCATGCGTTCGAAGTGTGGGCTTGGAAGCGTTCATGGATGAGATGCCGATTGGGAATGTCGGGGGCTCGGATCGCTTGTTGGATGTGTTGGGAAAGTGGGGGGTGCGGACGGTGTCGGCTTTTGCGAAGCTGAGGCGCTCGGCGGTGGGGGCGCGGCTGGGCGTGGAGGGTTTGACGCTTTGGGATCGGGTGACGGGGCGCGAGCAGCGGGTAGTGGCGTTGGCGGAGCTGCCGGCGGAGTTTGAGGAGTCTTGGGAATTTGAATACGACGTGGATTCGGTGGATCCGTTGTTGTTCTTGTTGAGGCGTTTCTTGGATACCTTGTGCGTGAGGATGCGGATGGCGCACAAGGTGGCGGCCTTTGCTCGGGTGGATTTGGGCTTGGCGTATGGGGAGCCGATCGTGGTGGAGCAGAAGCTGCCGGAGCCGACGGCGGATGGTGCGGCTTTGTTTTCGCTTTTGGCGTCGCGGCTGGAGGCGGTGGAAACGGATTCGCCGGTGGCGCGGATGGCCTTGTATTTGGAGGTGGTGGACTTCAAGCAGCGTCAGCTGGGCTTGTTCGAGAGCAGCTTGAAGAATCCGTATCGCTTTACCCAGACTTTGTCGCGGGTGGCGGGCATCGTAGGGGAGGACCGGGTGGGGCGTCCGGCGCTGGAGGAGGAGGGGCGTCCGGATGGAGTGCGGCTGGAACCGCTGCCGGCCTCGGTGCCGCCGGTGGGGGAGCTGGATTTGGGGCGGATGTTCGGTCTGCCGCTAAGGCGGTATCGGCCGGGGCTGAGGGCGTCGGTGGAGTTTCAGGGGCGTCAGCCGATCTGGATACAATGCGAAAAGGTGTCGGGCTTTGTGAAGGCGGCGCGGGGGCCATGGCTGCACTCCGGGCATTGGTGGGAAGAGGCGGGCAGTTGGAATCGCGTGGAGTGGGACGTGGAACTGAACAAGGGAGGCGTGTATCGGATTTGTAAGGACGAACAGGGATGGAGCGTGGATGGGGAGTATTGAGGCTGTGTTGTTTCTTGCCCGCAGATGGACGCAGATGGACGCAGATGATTTGGAGAGGATGAAGGATTGGATGGGTAATGTTGTTTTAACCGCAGGAGGCGCAGAAGTCACAAAGGGGGGGCTGCTTGTTTTGTGCTTTGGGTTTCTTTGTTTGTCGGAGTTTTGCATCTGGCTCCGTGTTCGCGAGCAAGGTCGCTCCTACCTGCTATGAGTGAGGGGTATGTGGAGTTGCATGGGCGGTCGGCGTTTTCGTTTTTGAGGGGGGCGTCGCAGCCGGACGAATTGGCGGAGGCTTGCGCGGATCGGGGCGTGGGGGCGATGGCTCTTTGCGATCGGGGCGGAGTTTATGGTTCGGCGCGCTTTCATGCGGCGTGCCGCGAGCTGGGCGTGAAGGGGATAGTGGGCTGCGAGCTTCCGATGGCGGATGGCACGGCTTTGCCGGTCATCGTTAAGTCGCGGGTGGGGTATCAGAATCTTTGTCGTTTGTTGACGGATACACATTTGGGCGATCTGGATGATCGGGTTGGTGCGGCGTGGCGCGAGCACCAGCCCTACAGGGATGGGCTTATTGAGGATCGGGTTGGGGGATCGCGTGACTCCAGCCGCCGCTCTTCGAGCTATGGCGGACTTGCGAAGCACGCTCCCACAAAAGGCTTGAAGAAGGGGGAGGGGCGTGTGGCTTGGGAGGACTTGGCCGGACGAGTCGAGGGACTGTTGGCTTTGACGGGGGACGAGGAAGGGGTGTTGCGTCCGTATTGGGAACGTGGAGACAGGGCAGGGATGTGGGAGCGAGTGACGGAGCTAAAGGGGCTGTTTGGGTCGGGGAACGTTTTCGTGGAGCTGCAGCGGCGGCATGAGCGGGGCGAGGATCGGCTAGTGGCGGGCTTGCGGGACCTGGCGGCGGCGGAGGGGGTGTCGGTGGTGGCCACGAACGGAGTGAGCTATGCGCGGCCGCAGGGACGGGCTTTGATGGATGTGTTTACCTGCTTGCGGGAGAAGGTGACCTTGGATGGGGCGGGGGGCTTGTTGAGTCGGAATGGCCAGCGTTTCGTGAAGGTGCCGGAGGCGATGCGGCATTTGTTTCGGGATATTCCGGAGGCTTTGGACAATACGTTGCGGATTGCGGAGCGGGTGGAGTTTGGCTTGGAGAACTTGGGTTACGAGTTTCCGAGCTATGACGTGCCGCGTGGTGAGTCGATGGATACGTTTTTGAGAAAGGTGGTTTGGGAGGGAGCCCGGAAGCGGTACCGCGGGGAGCCGAACGAGAAGACGCGGCGGCAGATGGAGCATGAGCTGGCGGTGATCGCGAAGCTGGGCTTTTCGGGCTACTTTTTGATCGTTTGGGATTTGGTGAACTTTTGTCGGGAGCAGGGGATCATGGCTCAGGGGCGGGGCAGCGCGGCGAATAGCGTGGTGTGCTTTTGTTTGGAGATCACGCCGGTGGATCCGGTGGGGGCGGGCTTGTTGTTCGAGCGGTTTTTGAACGAGGAGCGGCGGAGCTGGCCGGATATCGATATCGACTTGCCGAGCGGGGAGCGGCGGGAGCGGGTGATCCAGGAGGTGTATCGTCGCTACGGGCGGCATGGGGCGGCCATGACGGCGAACGTGATCACGTATCGGCGCAAGAGCGCGGCCCGGGAGGTGGGGAAGGTGCTGGGCTTCGAGGAGGAGTTCTTGGGGCGCTTTTCGTCGCTGTTTGGCAGCCATAACTCTGCGCATGGGGTGGACTTCGAGGAGCAGTTGGAGAAGTCGGGTATCGAGAAGGAGCATCCGCGGGCTCGGGCTTTGGCGAAGTTGAGCTCCCAGGTATTGGGCTTGCCGCGGCATTTGGGGCAGCATTCGGGGGGCATGGTTATTTGTCAGGGAGCGTTGGATACGGTGGTGCCGCTGGAGCCGGCGTCGATGCCGGGGAGGTCGGTGTGCCAGTGGGACAAGAACGATTGCGAGGATTTGGGGATCGTGAAGGTGGACTTGCTGGGACTGGGGATGATGGCGGTGTTGCAGGACACGATCGAGACCTTGAATCGGAAGGGCGTGGATATCGATATGGCTCGTATCCCGAAGGATGATACGGCGACCTTTGAGATGATGCAGCGGGCGGATACGGTGGGGGTCTTCCAAATCGAGAGTCGGGCCCAGATCGCGACCCTACCGCGCATGAAGCCGAAATGCTTTTATGACGTGGTGGTGGAGGTGGGGATCATTCGCCCGGGGCCGATCCAGGGGAAGATGGTGCATCCTTATTTGGAGCGGCGGGAGGATCCGAGCAAGATCGAGTACATCGACGAGCGTTTGGTGGAGGTGCTGGAGCGGACGCTGGGGGTGGCGCTTTTTCAGGAGCAGATCTTGAAGGTGGCGATGGTGATGGCGGGCTTCAGCGGGGCGGAGGCGGAGGAGCTGAGGCGGGCGGTGAGCACCTTTAGCACGAACGAGAAGCGGATGAACAAGGTGCTGGGGAAGCTGGTGAAGGCGATGCGGGATCGAGGCGTTGAGGAGCATAAGGTGAAGAGCGTGGTGCAATCGGTGTCGAGCTTCGCTCACTATGGGTTTCCGGAGAGCCATGCGATTTCGTTCGGTCTGCTCGCTTACGTGAGCACGTATTTGAAGTGTCACTACGCGGAGGAGTTTTATGTGGGGCTGCTGAATAATCAGCCGATGGGTTTCTATGCTCCGGCGACCTTGATCCAGGACGCGAAGCGGCGGGGGATTCGGGTGAGGGCGGTTTGCGTGATGGAGTCGCGCTGGGAGTGTGTTGCCGCCGCTGGTGCGGCGAAGGGTGAAATTGGAAGAGTGAAGAGTGAAGGGCTGAGTGCCCACGAAGGACACGAAGATTCACGAAGGGGAGATGATAGGGATCGGGTTGGGGTGTCTGCTGGGACGGCGGACGCTACCGGTCTAGGGGAGATTCGCTTGGGGCTGGTGATGGTGAAGGGGCTTTCGCGGGAAAAGGGGAAGGCGTTGGTGGCGGAGCGAGACAAGCGGCCGTTTCGCTCGCTGAAGGATTTTCGCTTTCGGACGAAGTTCAATAAGGAGGAGTTGCGGCAGCTGGCTTCGATCGGGGCCTTGAATTGCTTTTGCGGGGATCGGCGCAAGGCGTTGTGGGAGGTTGAGTCGTTGTTGGACGAGGATGACTTGTTCGCGTTCGTGGAGGAACCGGAGGATGAGCTGAGCCCGCTGGAGGTGATGACGCATCTGGAGCGTTTGCAGGCTGACTACGCGGGGGTGGGCGTGACGGTGGGCAAGCATCCGATGGCGTCGCTGCGCAGCGAGTTGGCCGGCGTGTGGCGCGCTTGCGATTTGGATACGACCCCGAATGGAAGTCGGGTGAAGGTGGCGGGGCAGGTGATTTGCCGTCAGCGGCCGGGCACGGCGAAGGGCTTCGTGTTTATCTCGATGGAGGACGAAACGGGCATTTCGAACTCGATCGTGTTGCCGCAGCTTTTCGAGAAGTATCGCCTGACGATTACGCAGGAGAAGTTTTTAGTGATCTCGGGCGCGCTGCAGCGACACAAGGGGGTGACGCATGTGAAGGCGGATCGGATCGAGGCCTTGGTGGCCGGGGACACTCCGGCGGCGCGGAGCTATGATTTTCACTAGAGGGGGGTGAGGGGGGGGTGCCCACGAAGGGCACGAAGGGAGCACGAAGTGTGGCGTTCGGTTTTTTTGCCCTGCAGATTACTCAGATTGTTGGGTGGATCTGGGGGAGTAGGGAGAACGCTGCAATGCGGCGTGGCGCGAGTGCCAGCCCTATGGAATGGCTGGGTGATCCTGCAGCGTGGTCGCGGGCTTCCACCTTCGCCAAGGCTTCGGCGGACATGAAAGCTCAGCGCTACGGGGACTTACTTGGTGGCTTGGTAGAGGACGTAGGCGGCTCGTTTGGCGCCTTCGTGGACTTTGGCGGGGATGGCTTTGACTTGGAAGCCGGCTTGCTTGAGGCGGAGGGCGAACTTTTCGTCGGGGCCGGCAGACCAGAAGATGGCGGAGCCGCCGGGCTTGAGCACGGACTTGATGGTGCGGACTCCGGATTTTGAATACAGGTTGGCATTGCCTTTTTGCACCATGGCGACGGGGCCGTTGTCGATGTCGAGCAGGATGCAGTCGTAGCTTTCGGGCTCGGCTTTGCGGAGGACGACGGTGGCGTCGGCGACTTGGAGCTGCACGCGGGGGTCGTCGATGCACTTGCCGTTGAGCTCTTGCAGGTGTTCGCGGTTCCAGTCGATGACTTCGGGGGCGAGCTCGAGCACTTCGAGGGTGGCGTCGGGCCCGCAGTGGGCGAGGGCTTGCTGGAGGGTGAAGCCGAGGCCGAGGCCGCCGATGAGCATGCGGCTGGGCTGGTCTTTGGGAAGGGATTCGCCGCCGAGCTTGCCGAGGAGCTTTTCTGAGGCGGAGGCCTTGGAGTGCATGAGCTCTTGGCCGCTGAAGTTGATGGAGTAGGCTCCGTCTTGCTCGTAGAGGGCGAGGATGCCTCCGGTGGCGGGATGGGTTTCGGCGAGTTTGTTGCGTGGCTTCAAGTGTTTTGGTTCCGGGTGCTGGGTTCTGGGCGCTGAGTTTCGGAACTTGGGATGGACGCAGATGGGGAGGGATTTGGCGAGGGTTTGTTTTTTGAGCCTGCAATGCGGCGTGGCGCGAGTGTTTAGCCCTACGGATCAAGGCTCGGTTTGGGATCTTGCAATGCGGTCGCTGGCTGAAGCGCAGCGCTACGGGATCGGGTTGTGGGATAGCGTGGCCCAGCCGTCGCTCTTCGAGCTATGGCGGACTTGCGAAGCACGCTCCTACGTCTCTGCTTAGAGGGTGACGGGTTTGCCGTCTTGGCGGGCGGAGGTGTAGATGGCTTCGATGAGGGCGATGGCGCGGCGGGATTCGGGGCCGTCGAGGGTGGGCTCGCGTCCCTCTGTAAGGGCCGCGGTGAATTCTTGGAAGTTACGCAGGTGCTGGCGGTAGTCGATGGAGCCGGGATCGGCCGCTCCGGCTCCGCCTTTGGGAGCGTTGGCTCCATATTTGGCGAGGATTTCTGCGTCTTCGGGGAGTTCTGTTTCGAAGTCCCAGACGGTGAGGGTTTCGTCGGTGAGGAAGATGGAACCGGTGGAGCCGCAGAGTTGGACTTGGGCGGGGTGTCCGGTTTTTGAATACGCGGTGGTGGTGCCTTCGATGGTGCCGAGGGCGCCGTTCTTGAACTTGAGGGTGGCGACGGCGAGGTCTTCGACTTCGATGCCTTGGTGGGTGGCGGTCTTCATGTAGGCGGAGACGGATTCGACGTCGCCGGCGAAATGGAGCAGCATGTCGATGGTGTGGATCGACTGGTTCATGAGGGCTCCGCCGCCGGAGAGGGACCAGATGCGGCGCCAGATGTCGGCGTCGTAGTACTCTTGGGTGCGGAACCACTTGATGTAGGCGGAGGCGAGGGTCAGCTGGCCGAGGCGTCCGGCGTCGACGGCTTTTTTGGTGGCTTCGACGGCGGGGGTGAAGCGGCGGGGGAAGATGCCGCAGATCTTGACGCCGTGCTTTTGGCAGGCGGCGAGGGCGGCGTCGGTGCGGGCGACGGTGGCTTCGATGGGCTTCTCGCAGAGGATGTGCTTGCCGGCTGCGGCTGCGGCTTCGATGGGCTCGAGGTGGTAGCCGCTGGGGGTGGCGATGGCGACGATGTCGAGCTCGGGGTTGGCGAGGAAGTCGTCGTAGTTTGAATACGCGTCGCAGGGATGCTGGGTGGCGAAGGCGTCGGCCTTGTCTTGGGAGCGGCTGTAGCAGGCGACGAGTTTGGCGTCGGCCATGTCGGCGATGGCTTTGGCGTGGAACTGGGCGATCATGCCGAGTCCGACGATTCCTATTCCGTAGGGTTGGGATGCTTTTTCTTTAACCACAGATTTCTCGGATGTTGAGGGATGTTGGGTGATCGGGTTGTCGTTTGCTTGGCGCGGCGTGGCCCGAGGGCCAGCACTATGGATCGGGCTGGCGCGGTCGCTGGCTAACGCTCAGCGCTACGGTTTTTGTTTTTTAGGTAGAAGTGGCCGATGACGATGGCGATGCCGAAGCTGATGAGGAAGACCTTGCCGATGGGGAAGCCGCTGAGGCTTTTGCTCCAGGCTGTGGCGACGGAGGCGGCGCCGGTGACTACGAGGCTGGTGCCCATGAGGATATTCCAGATGAGGCGGGCCCGGCCGGTGGGGCGGGCGTCGCCGAGCAGCTTTTTGGAGTTCATCATGAGGAAGAAGGCGAGGAAGGCGACGGGGAGCAGGGTGTATCCAAATACTGAGGTCGGCACCGCGAGGTAGGCTTTGGACGTTCCGCTCCAGAGGAAGGGCCAGAGGATGCCGACGGCCCCGGCGAGGGTGCCGAGCTTGTGGTGGATGCCGCCGTGGGGGAATTTGAACATCTCGCAGATGACGAAGCCGGAGATGAGCATGAGGATGGAGATGGTGGAGAGGGCCATGGCGAAGACGCCGAAGCCGAAGACGATGTGGGCCATGGTGGGGCCGACGAGGGGCTCGAGGGCGGTGGCGAATTGCATGTTGCTGCGGTTGAGCAGCATGGCGGCGATTTGCAGCTCGCCGTTTTCGATGGGGGCGGCTGCGAGCTCGCCGGTGGAGCGGGCGTCGAGCATGCCTTGGATCTGGGCGGCCTGGCCGGCGAGGGCGGCGTCTTGGGTGATGGCGAGGGAGCCGTTTTCTTCGACGAGCACGCCTTCGTAGGGTTGGGCGTGGAAGAGGGCGCCGGAGGCGATGACGATACAGGCGGTGGCGATGAGGAAGGGCACGACCATGCCGGTGGAGAGGTCGAAGATGGCGAGGCCGCGGTGGGTCTTGCCCCAGCCCTTGGCTCGCATTGAGAAGGGGAGGAGGAAGGTCATGTTGATGCCGACGGCGGCGGAGGCGGCGGCGACGATGACGTCGCGTTGCTTGGAGAGGACGGTGTCGGTCCAGAATTGTTGGGCGGCGGGGTTGGCGATGCTGTCGATGAATTCGCGGTAGCCGGCGCTGGGCTCGAAGATGAGGGAGGGGTTGGGGATGAAGCCGAGGAGGATTTCGCCGAGCGGCAGGCCGTCTTCGGCGAGGGCGAGCTTGATGGCGACTCCGATGAAGGAGAAGACGATGATGCCGACGATGACTTTGAGGATGGTCTCGTAGATTCGGATGCCGATGCCTTTGCCGCCGTAGAGGAAGGTGACTCCGACCACGGGCAGGAGGAGGACGATGGAGAAGAGGAGCTTGGTGCTGGTGGCTTCGGCGTTGCCGATGAGTCCGGGGGCGATGTTCTCGGTGATGGCGCCGTAGGCGAGGGAGAACTGGGGAAGGGCCCAGACCATGTTGGCGGCGAGGGTGGCGAGGATCCAGCCCCAGGCGAGCACGGGGTTGATCTGGGTGCGCATGCCGTGGAAGACGCTGTCCTTGATGGAGAGGGAGACGTAGCTGATGGCGGCCAGCATGATGACGCCCATGGCGAGGGCGCACCACTGGACCCAAAGCATGGAGTAGCCGCCGACCACGCCGAGGAAGAGGGCTCCGGCGAGGGAGCCGCCGCCGAGGGTGATGGCGCTTTGCAGCCAGCCGGGGCCGGAGAGGCTGAGGTAGGTCTTGAGAGTGGCGAGGGTGCCTTGGGCTTGGGCGTCGGCGATGCGCTGGGCGGTGTTGTCAGGATCGTGGGTCATGGGGAGAGGGGGTGCTGTTTGGGGGTTGATGCCGCTCCTCGATCGGGGTGGGCGGCTTGGGTAGGTGGTTCTCGTTTCGGCTTAAAAAAGGAGAACAGCTGCCGCTTGGCAACTGTTTGTTTAGTTTCTATACTTATTAGTGGCGCAGAGGGATTGAGGTTCCAGGTTTTTGGGCTGACGGCTGCGGGCGGGGTGGAAGCCCACCCTACTGCCTTGAAAAGGCCCTTAGTGTTACGACGTGCACCTTTGCTTGTAATGGGTGGTGCGAATGGAGGGCGCTGCTAATCGGAGTCGCCCAGGGTTTTGCGGTACTGCCTGGGGGACTCTTTCTCGAACTTTTTCCAGGCGCGGCTGAAGGAGGCCATGGACTGGAAGCCGCACTCGAAGGCGGCTTCCGTTATCGAGCGATTGGGGTTCCAGAGCAGCTTCTTGCATTGCTGGACGCGAAGGCGGGAAAGGTATTCGGCGAAACCAATTCCTACCGTTTCCTTGAAGCGTTTGCTAAAGTGGAAGGGGCTAATGCCAGCTGCGTTTGCCACTTCGTGCAGGGTGATGGCCTGCTGGTAATTTTCCGCCAGATACGCTTTTGCTTTGCGGATGGCGATGGGCTCTTGGTTGTCCAGCTCGGTGAGGATACGTTCGCTGGCGATAGAGAGCTGACGGGCGTAGTTTTTAAGTAGCGTGGTCATGGCCCGGTACTTTTCGGGCGGCACGATCGGGGTGGAAAAATAGGCTTTTTCGAGAGCTGCGACCTCCTGTTCGGGTTTGTGCTCGCTCAGTTTTGACATGGCCCGGCGAAAATTGTCGCGACTGGGTTCTTTGACCATGACCTGTCCCGTTTTGAGGAAAGCGAACAGTTGGTTGCCCGCTTTGACCGGAACCATGGTCTCACAGAGTCCCGCGAAGCACTCGAAAGTGCGGGGTGCGTCCCCGAAAGCGCTGGAGACGGCGTTAACGCTTTCGGGGGACTTTTCGGTGAGCGTGGTCCCACTGGCGGCGCTTTGTTCGTGGGAGTCGGATTCGTCGATGCCCATTTCTCTTTCGATTCCACGGTGGAGGGCTTGGCAGGTGCTGCAGCTGTGGCCTGCCTTGTTCATCAGGGAGCAGAAGCTGGTGCGGCTCTGATGTTTGGAACAGAGGGCGAGGGTGAGCCGACTGGCCGGCTCAAGCGTTAAGGGCAGCCCCGTCGCGTCCTGAAAGGCGGTTTCGTATTCCCGGTAGTCTTCGGTGCTCATGAGCTTGGAGATCACGGTTTCGAAGTAGGCGGCATTTTCGAGGGTGAAGGGCATTCTTGACGAAAAATAGGGGAAAAGGCGGAGATTCGCAACGAGTGAGGTACAGTTCGCAATTAGCGAGGAGAACTAATCTTGTGCTTGTGGTAAATTAGTAATCGTTATGAAAAAGACCCCTTACCTCGTTTCACTCACCCTAGGGCTCGTCGTTTCGGCGGGAACCCTATTCGGCACTAACGGTATGAATATGGAGGGGTACGGCGCGAGATCAACAGCTCTCGGCGGAGCGGGTGCCGCCATTGATACCGGAACGGCTGCGCCGGTCAATAACCCTGCAACTCTTTTATTGCAGAAGCGAGATGCTCGTTTGGATCTGGCCTTGGGGCGCTTGGGACCGGATGTTTCGGCAGCAATGTCCGGCTTCGGTTCGGTAGACTCGGCTGCAGATGCGTTTTATATGCCGGCTTTGGGATACACCCGACGCAATGGTAAACAAGTCTACGGAGTTGCTCTTTATGGCCAAGGCGGAATGGGAACCGAGTACACGGGCAGTTCTTTTCTCGGGTTGGGCCGCGGTCTCGACAACATGACTGAAGTATCGGTGGGGCGTTTGATGATTCCCTACGCGTATCAGGTCAATGAGCACGTGGCGGTTGGTGGTTCTGTCGATTTTGTTTGGGCAGGGATGGATCTCTGCATGGCGATGTCGGGACAGCAACTCATGGACTTGGCGAATCCGATGAGTCAGATTTCGGGAAAAGCGTCGGGCTCTTTGCTTCAAGCAATGGAAGGAGCGATGCCGGAATTCGCGTACTTCGATTTCGCAAATGGAAACCCCTACTTTGGCGAAGCCAAGGGAGAAGGGTACGCAGCAAACCTGGGAGTGCTCTATGAAGTGAATCCGGAACTGCGAATTGGTGCAGTTTACCACTCGTCCACTAAGCTGAGCGATTTGACCACCAGCGATGCAAGGGTATCGGTCGGCGCCACGAGCCCCATGGGTTACATGGAAATGGGCTTGGTGGGAGACGTTGCAATCAGTGACTTTCAATGGCCCGCAACCTATGCGGTCGGCGTGATGTATCGTCCTGCCAACAGTTGGAGCGTGGTCGCCGATGTGAAGCAAGTGGAATGGTCCTCTGTTATGGATTCGTTCCGCATGAGCTTCGTCGCCAACGATGCGGCTAGCAACGG
Source organism: Pelagicoccus sp. SDUM812005 (assembly GCF_031127875.1). Classification (GTDB taxonomy): domain Bacteria; phylum Verrucomicrobiota; class Verrucomicrobiia; order Opitutales; family Opitutaceae; genus Pelagicoccus. The sequence goes on from NZ_JARXIA010000031.1 coordinate 33,648, forward strand.
ACCTATGGCGGGGATGAATTTGAACGCGGAACTGTATCAACGCTGGCATGACCAAACGGTTTACTCGATAGGCCTTGAGTATGCACCGCGCGAGTATAGCGCATTTCGGATCGGCTTTAATCATGCGTCTAGCCCAATCCCTACGCGCTACTTGAATCCGCTATTCCCCGCGACCGTGGAAGACCACATCACTTTCGGGGCAGAACATAAGGCAGGTCGCAAGGGGACCTTCAGCTGGTCAGCCTCGCTGGGTCTTAAGAATAAGGTTACGAACGAGGCCTTCGGAGTCGTTTCCAGCCACGAGCAACTGAACTTCCAAATCATGTATTCGAAGTTCTGGGGAGAGTAGGAACTACAGGAAATATCGTTTGAAAAAGGAGAATGGAACGATGAAGAAACTTTTAATACTAGGAGCTGGCACAGCTGGCACGATCATTGCCAACAAGATGGCACGTAAACTGCCTGCGAAGGAGTGGAGTATTCAGATTGTGGATCAAGATCCGCTACACTACTATCAACCAGGGTTTCTCTTCATGCCTTTTGGCGTGTATTCGGAAAAGGATGTCGTGAAGCCGAAGTCCCGCTTTCTGTCGCAGAAGGTCGACTTGGTGATGGGAGCGATTGACCGTATCGACCCTGAGGCCAACAAGGTCCTGCTCGAGGGCGGATCGAAACTTGACTACGATTTGCTCGTTGTCGCCACAGGTGCGACTCCACGTCCTGAAGAAACGGAGGGGATGGAAGGAGAGGATTGGGGGCGTGACGTCCATGAATTCTATACCTTCGAAGGAGCGGGAAAGTTGGCCCGTCGTTTAAAGCACTGGCGGGGCGGACGCTTGGTAATAAACGTTGCGGAAATGCCAATCAAGTGTCCGGTCGCTCCGCTGGAGTTTGCTTTCCTTGCCGATTGGTGGTTGAGCAAAAACGGATTGCGCGACAAGACGGAGGTCCAGTACGTGACGCCACTTTCGGGTGCGTTTACAAAGCCTGTCGCCACTGAGCGACTACAGCATATGCTCTCCGATCGGCGCATCCACGTGGAAACGGATTTTGCGATCGGGTCGGTGGATAATTCGAACAAGCGCATCGTGTCTTGGGATGATCGTACCGTGGGTTACGATTTACTGGTCACGGTTCCAACTAACATGGGAAGCGATGCGATCGAGCGTTCCGGATTGGGCGACGAGTTGAATTTCGTTCCAACCAATAAGGAGACGCTGCAAGCAGAAGCCTACGAGAATATCTTCGTGATCGGAGATGCTGCCGATGTACCTGCTTCCAAGGCAGGTTCGGTAGCCCATTTCGAAGCGGAGATCCTCGAGGAAAACCTACTCGCTGCAGCCGCAGGAAAGGATCTCGAAGCAAGGTTCGATGGGCACTCCAACTGCTTTGTCGAGACGGGCTTTGGCAAGGGGATGCTGATCGATTTCAATTACGAAACCGAGCCGCTTCCCGGTACCTTTCCGTTCGCGAAGGTCGGCCCCATGCCTCTGTTGGCCGAGTCGCGAATGAACCACTGGGGGAAGTTGATGTTCCGCCACGTTTACTGGCACGCCCTGCTCAAAGGGTGGCCATTGGGATTTGGTTCGGCGATGTCCCTGAAGGGGAAACGCGTCGACCTGCTTAAGCAACCAGAACTAGCCCACGTGGGCTGAAAAGATAACTGTATTTAAACCGCAATTACACGAACCGTATAAAGATGAAAGAAAGAGAAGTAGCAGGAAAGGTCGTCGCCTTTGACGATGAAAATTTCATGGTAAATTACAAAGACTGGGACCTTGATGTGGCGACAGCCTTGGCAGAGGAGGAGGGACTCCAATCGCTGAATGACAGGCACTTTACGGTGTTGGAATTTCTGCGTAGGACCTATGAAGAAAAGGGTACGGGTCCGACCATTCGTCGACTGACCAAGGAAAGCGGCGTTCCCACGAAGGAGTTGTACGCTCTATTCCCTGGAGCTCCAGCGAAGAAGGCTGCCCGTATCGCTGGGATTCCCAAGCCAAAAGGCTGTATTTAACGATAACGATTAACTGGAGAGCTGAAAAATGAGTACTGCAATTTTGGAAGAAGAAAACGCCTTGAAGACCAAGGCCTCCGAGCCGGTAAAACGTGTATCCATAATCATATCCAAGGGGACGCTTGATGGTGTTTATCCCGGGCTGATCATGGCGAATGGTGCCCGCATGGAAGGGATCGAAGCGACTGTCTTTTTCACCTTCTTCGGGATGAACGCCATCTTGAAAAAGAAGATGGATAAGCTGAAGGTCGCAACGGTAGGGAATCCTGCCATGGGAATGCCCACTTTGCTTGGGGCTATACCGGGCATGTCCTCCTTCGCGACTCATATGATGAAGAAGGAAATGGATAGGCTGGATATACCGCCAGTCAGCGAGTTCATAGAAATGATCGAGGATGCGGGGGGGGAGATCTATGGCTGTAAGGCGGCCTTCGAAATGTTTCACCTGAAGGAGGAAGACCTCTGTGCGCAGGTTAAGGAAATCATTACGGTGGGTGATTTCTATGAAAAGAGCGCAGGGGCTCAGATAATCTTCACCTGATTGGAGCCAAGGGTATCGTTATCGTTTGCAAACGGGGCTATTGGTATGGCCCCGTTTCTTCGTATTTTAACAGACTGTCCAATTGTTCCCGTTTCTACGGGAACTCGCGCTCTTCGGTCCAAAATCTCGTTTTGCTCCTTCGAAACCGACCGATGGGACAACCGATAGGGTTGAATGCCGCTTTGGGTTACCGATGGATGGGGAGTTCGATGCGCATGGTGGTCCCGGTGGGGCCGGTCTTGGATACGGAGATGTCGCCGTGGTGGCTGCGGAGGATGCGCTTGACGATGGAGAGGCCGAGGCCGGTGCCTTCGGGTTTGTCGGTGAGGAAGGAGTCGAAGACGCGTTCGACGAGGTTTGCGGGGATGCCGGTGCCGGTGTCTTCTATGAAGAGGACGGCGTGCTTGCCTTTGTCGGTGGTTTCGGCGCGGGTGGAGATGGTGAGGCGTCCGCCGTCAGGCATGGCGTCGGAGGCGTTTATGATGAGGTTGAGCAGGACTTGCTGGAGCTGGCCTTTGTTGCCGTTGACTTTGAGGCGGCTGTCGGCGGGCTGGTGCTCGAGGTCGATCTTGAGCTGGCGCATCTTGTGGCGGACGAGCAGGCAGGTGTCGGCTACGAGTTCGTCGATGTTCCATATGGTGAAGATGCCTTCGGGGGCTTTGCCGAAGGAGAGCACTTTGGAGACGATCTCTTCGAGCTGGTTGAACTTTTCCTTGATGACTTGTTTGTCTTTGTGGCGGGGGTCGCTCTCGGGGTAGTCGAGGCCGAGGGAACCGAAGAGGAGCTTGATGACGGTGAGGGGGTTGCGGATCTCGTGGGCGATTTCGGCGGAGAGGAGGCCGAGGGTGGTGAGGCGCTCGGACTTGCGGAGGCGTTCTTCGGAATTGAAGACGCGGGTGTAGAGCTCGGCGTTTTGGGCGGCCACGGCGGCGAGGTCTGCGAAGGCTTGCAGGAGGCGTCGTTCGCTGTTGGGGAAGCGGTGTCTTACTTTCGTGAATACGTTGAGGATGCCGGTGACCTTGCCTTCGTAGATCATGGGGGTAGAGAGGCAGGAGGTGACTTCGGAGTCGACGGGTACGTCCTTGAGGTCGAGGTAATCGGGGGTGGTGATGTTGGTGAATTCGACTTGCCGCTTGGTGCGGATGGCGGAACCGGCGAGGCTTTCGGAGAGGTCGAGTTCGCCGACTTGCTGGGTGTATTCGTTGTTGAGGGGGCGGGCGGTGAGGAGCTTGACCTTTTGGGTTTTGGAGTCGAAGAGCTGGAGGGTGCAGAGTCGGGCTCGGGTGAGCTCCATGGCCGCTTCGGTGACGGTTTCCCAGAGGGAGTGTGTTTCGAAGTTGGATACGATGTTTTGGCCGACTTCGATGAGGGCGTTGAGCTGTTCGGACTGGTTGGCGAGCTGGCGGCGATGCCAGACGGATTGGAGGACTTGGGAGGATTCGTGGGCGAGGAGCACGAGCTGGTCGAGCTCGGCTTGGGTGAAGGCGTTGACCTTGTCGCGGCTGACGCTGAGGACTCCGATGATGTGGCCGTTGGAGATCATGGGGGCGATGATCTTGGAGCGGACGCCTTCGCAGAGCTTGACGTAGCGGGGGTCGTTTAGGACGTCGCTGCAGAGCATGGGATCGCCGTTGAAGGCGACGCGGCCTTCGAGCCCTTTGCCTGGGTGGATGGAGAGCTCGCTGGTATTGGTAGGGTAGCCGAGGGCGTACTCGATCTCGAGCAGGCTTGTATTGGGATTTATGAGACTGATGGCGGTGGCGTGCGGAGCGTAGAGGCGCTGGAGTTCTCCGGTGATGACGGTGTAGGCGTCGCGGGGCGAGTAGGCTCCGCTGGCGGCTTGGCTGATGCGGTAGAGGGAGAGAAGGGTCTCGGGCTGTTCGGTAAGTGGCGTCACGGCGTGGGAAAGGGAGTGAAGTTTTTAAAGTGGTTGGGTGGCGAGCTTCTACCAGCTGACGGGGTCGAGGCGGTAGTAGTTTTTGAGTATCTTGTAGATCTCGGGGCGCTTGCGCTTGAGTTGCTTAGGCTTCTCGAAGAAGGCTTCGGTGGAGACGGCGAAGAATTCTGCGTAGTTGGTGGCTCCGTAGTGGTCGAGCACGCTGCGGCGCCCCTTGGTGGCTTTCTTGACCTGGATTTCGTATTCCTTGGTGAATACCTGGGACCAAGCGGTGAAGGCTGATTGTGATTGGAAAATGGGTACGCCGTCCCCGACTCCGTCTTCTTGGTCGAGCTGGTGGGCGAATTCGTGCAGGGCGACGTTGCGGCCGTCGTGGATGTTGATGGCCCCGCGTTTCGTGGAGTCCCAGGCAAGGATGACGGTGCCGGTGGTCCAAGACTCGCCGAGGCGGTAGGTGGGGTTGTCGGGATCGAAATTGGGAGCTCGCGGGGAGTCGGTGAAGGCGGAGGGGTAGATGATGACGTTTTTGAGGCGGGGGTAGCGCTTGTCTTCGCGGCCGACGGTGAGCAGGCAGGCTTGGGCGGCGACGGTGACGCGGATTTCGTCGGTGATCTGGACGCCGCCTTGTCCCTCGAAGCTGACTTCGGCGAGGAAGAGCTTGATGTTGGTTTCGAGGCGTTGGCGAAAGTGTGAGGGGAGTTTGGATACGAGGGGTACGTTGCTCAGGAGGATGGCGTTCCAGGTGTCGGGAAAGTCGGCGGTGACGACGGCTTGCTTCTTGGCTCGGTAGCGTCGGGCGAAAAGGTATTGCCCGCCAAAGAGGAGGGCGGGGATGCCGAGGAAGACAAAGAGGAGGACGTACGTGGAGGAGGTAATGGGTGTTGGCTTGTTGGTTCTGAGGATAGGAGGGAATCGCGGCGCAGGGCCGCTTCGCGTGCTTAGTCGATCTTGGTGTAGACGCCGCCGCCGAGGAGTTTGGGGCCGTCGTAGAGGGCGATGATTTGGCCGAGGGCGAGGGCGCGCTGGGGCTGGTCGAAGGTGATCTCGACTGTTTTTTCGTCGAGGCGTTTGTAGTGGACGGGGACGCGGGGGTCGCGGTAGCGGACCTTGACCTCGAGGCGGCAGTCGTCGGCGGGAGGCTGGCCGGTGAAGCTGAGCTCGGAGACTTCGCAGCGGCTGGAGTAGAGGCCGGGCGCGGTGGGGGCTTCGAAGGAGACGAGCAGGGCGTTGCGTTGTATGTCTTTTCCGACTACGACGTAGAAGTTGTTGTCGGAGTTGGAGGGTACGCCGATGCCGCGGCGTTGGCCGATGGTGAAGTAGTGGAGGCCGGGGTGCTCGCCGAGCGTCTTGTCGTCGTCGGCGCGGATGATGGGGCCGGGGCGGTCGGGCACGTATTCGCGGAGGAAGTCGGACATCTTGATGTTGCCGATGAAGCAGATGCCTTGGGAGTCCTTTTTGGCGGCGTTGGGAAGCTGGTGCTTTTGGGCGAGCTCGCGGAGCTGGGGCTTGAGCAGGTGTCCGACGGGGAAGTGGGCGCGGGCGACCTGCTCGGGCCGCATCATGGCGAGGAAGTAGGTTTGGTCCTTGTTGGGGTCGGCTCCTTCGATGATGGAGCGGGGCTGGCCTTCGGTTTCGCGGATTTGGGCGTAGTGTCCGGTGGCGACTTCGTGGAATCCGTTTTCGAGGGCGTAGTCGAGGAAGACGCCGAACTTGATCTCGCGGTTGCACATGACGTCTGGGTTGGGCGTGATGCCGGACTGGTAGCCGGAGAGCAGGTAGTCGACGATGCGGGTGCGGTACTCGTGCATGAGGTTGACCACGCGGAAGGGGATGTCGAGGGCTTGGGCGACGGCGGAGGCGTCCTCGATGTCCTGCTGCCAGGGGCAGTCGCCGAGGATCTCGTCTTCGTTGATCCAGTTTTTCATGTAGGCGCCTTCGATGGCGTAGCCTTGCTCTTTGAGGAGCAGGGTGGCTACGGCGGAGTCGACGCCTCCGGACATGGCGACTAGGATCTTCTTCATGGCGGGGAGTGAAAGATGAAATGTGGAGGGTGAAAAGTGAAATGTGGGACGGGGGCGCTTGGGGCTGCCGGCGAGAGGGGGAGGCGGGCGAGGGGGAGGTTGATTTCGGGCTGGCGTTTTGCGCGTGGAAGCGCGAGTAAGGGTTTCCCCAATCTATTCTCTATGAAGAGCTTGATGACTGCTGAGACATTTACCGAAGGGCTGAAAGCGGCCTTGGGCGACCGCTTGTCGATGGTGGCCCTTTTTGGCTCGGCGGCGGTGGGGGATACGGCGGAGCGTTTCTCGGACGTGAACATTATGGTGGTGTGCACGCGCTTGGGGGTGGGGGAGCTGGACGCGATCGCGAAGCTGTCGCGGGAGTGGTCGAAGCTGGGCAATCCGCCGCCCTTGATGTTCGCCTTGGACCGGCTGATGAATTCGTCGCACGTTTTCCCGATCGAGCTTCTAGATATAAAGGAGAACCATCGGGTGCTGTTTGGCCGCGACGTCTTGCGGGACCTGCCGATCAGCCAGGCGAACTTGCGGTTTCAGTTGGAGCACGAGCTGAAGGGGAAGCTGATCCAGCTGCGGGAGGGGTACATGCTGGCGGCTCAGGACGGCGAGGCTTTGGTGGACCTGATGCTGCGTTCGCTTTCCAATTTCCAGATCATGCTGAAGGCGGCGCTACGCTTCTATGCGGTGAGCGTGCCGGCGAAGAAGCGGGAGGCGGTGCGGGAGCTTTCGCGGCACGTGCCTTACGACCTTTCGGTTTTCGAGGAGTTGCAGGGGATCAAGGAGGGGACGAGCTTGCCGCCGTTTAGTCGCGACGCGGCGCGGGAGTTGTTCGAGCGGTACTTGGAGGCGATCGAGCGTTCGGCGGATTTGATCGCGGCCTTGAGTCGCCGCGATTAGTTCGCTTCTTTTCTTTGGATCGAGTGGCTTTTTGCTGCATTCAGGTTAATTCTCGAACTTCCAGCCCGATTTTCTTGCTTTGGCGCGGATCGTGTTTGGTTGATGGTCCTCTCACCCACAGACATGTCACCCTCTCTCGAAAGTAGACACATACGAAAAGCTTACCTGACCTCGATTACCGGGGGCGTAGTGGAGCTAAACCGGGATTGGCGCGCGTTGCGTTTGCCTCCCATCAGCATGGAAGGGCATGCCTTTGCGCATTTGCAATTGCGCACTTTGCCGCCGATCGACTATGCGAAACGCAGCGGCTACTACGTGAGCAAGAGCGGTAAGGTTGTTTTCGTCTTCTATCCGCAGAAGTATTCGAAAATCGAGTACACGGGCGTTTCGGTCTACGTCGCCGGCAGCTTCAACGGCTGGCAGAGCGCGATCGGCGACCCGGAGTGGGAGCTCGTTCCGGAAACGATTGGCGGGAAGCGAGTGCTGATCTTGCGCAAGGAACTCGACATCTTCACTGGCGACACGGTGTGCCAGTTCAAGTTCGTGACGGATAAGCACCATTGGTTCTTGCCGGAGCAGGAGGCGCCGAACCTCGCCTCGGACGGGATGGGCAATGCGAACTACGTTTTCCAGCCGAAGCGCACGGGCAAGCATCGCCTCGCCTTCACGCTCAAGAAGCCGATCGAGTTTTCGAATACGAACGTGCTACTCTACCACACTCGCAAGGGAGTGGAGCGTACGGAGCTTTCCTTGGGCAAGTTTTTCCTGAGCCTCAAGTCGGACAAGCCCTTGGGGGCGGTCGTAGGCAAGAAGTCGGTGACGTTTCGCCTGTTCGCTCCGCGGGCGAAGTGGGTGAAGGTCGGCTTCTTCTCGGACCTCGACGAACCTAAGAAAGCGAACTGGCTGCTGATGAAGCGGGACAAGGATTTCGTTTGGGAGGCGACGGTCGACGAGGATCTGGCGGGGTACTACTATTGGTTCCGTCTCGACGGGCCCGACGAACATAACAGCCTCTTCGATCCGGACTTCAACGTGCTTGATCCCTACGCGAAGGCGACGGTCGGTCGCGAGGGGCCGGGGATCATCGTGGACGAGTCCGCCTACGGAAAGCCGGTTCGGACCTTTACTCCGCCGCAGTGGCAGAACCTCGTCTTGCTCGAGGGGCACGTGCGCGACTTCGTCGCCAAGCTGCCGGGGATCCAGCGCGACGACGAGCGTCCGCTCGGTTTCGCCGACCTGGCACGCTATGCGAGGCGGAAGGACTTTTATCCTAAGCGTCTCGGGGTGAATGCCATCGAGCTGCAGCCGATCCAGGAAAACGACAGCCAAAGCTACGGCGAGTACCATTGGGGCTACATGACGGCGAACTACTTCGCTCCGCATTCTGGATACGGGAGCGATCCGAAGAAGGGCTCGCAGGTACGTGAGTTCAGGGAGCTTGTGGATACCTTGCACGAGGAAGGTTTCGCGGTGATTCTCGATGTCGTTTACAATCACGTGGGCGAGCCGGCCCACCTGATGTTCGTGGACAAGCACTATTATTTCCATGCTTCTTCGGACGGAGAGCTGAGCAATTGGAGCGGCTGCGGCAACGACCTGCGCTGCGAGGCGCCGATGGCGAAGCGGCTGATCATCGACAGCTTGAAGCACCTGATGGAGTTCTACGGAGTCGACGGGTTCCGCTTCGACCTGGCGGACTTGGTTGGAAAGCCGGTGCTCAAGGAGGTGGAGAAGGAGCTCAAGAAGGTGCGTTCCGACGTGATCTTGATCGCGGAGCCATGGAGCTTTCGCGGGCACATCGGTCCGGATTTGCGAGACACTGGATTTGCGTCATGGAATGATGGATACCGCGAATTTCTCAAGGACTACGTTCGCTGCGAGGCCAGCGTGGATACGGCTCGCTATTTCATGGAAGGCTCGGTCGGGCACTATGCGACTTGGCCGTCGCAGACCGTTAACTACGTGGAGTCGCATGACGACCGGGTTTGGATCGACGACATCACCGAGCACGCGAACTTCGACGGCACCTTGCCGACCCAGCGCGACATCGCCCGCACGCGGATGATGGTTGCGATGCTGATGATGTCGGTCGGCATGCCGATGCTGCACTCCGGCATGGACTTTCTCGGCACCAAGAACGGGGTGCGCAACACCTACCAGGACGGGCCCCGCAACGCCCTCGACTACGAGCGGGCTTTGGAGTTTTCCTCCTGTTCCAAGTACTTTTCGGATTGGGTTGCCTTTCGGCTTTCGGAGAAGGGGGGCCTCTTGCGTCACTACAATCGTGCTCCGGATGGTTTCTTCGCCTTTCTGCCGGCGGAGAGCGGCAATGCCTTCGCGTGCGTCTACAACGCTTCCGGCGAGTGGGGAGGGCGCAAGTTGCTCTTCGGCGCGAACCCTGGCCTCGGAGCGGTGCAGATTCCGCTCGGCGACTGGGGAGGGAAGGCTTGGCGGCAGATCGCCGACCACGAGCGTTTCCTCGAGCCGAAAGATCGCGCTTGGGCTAATCGTCCGGATAAGACCCTCTTTTTGCCTCGCTTGGCCTGCGGGCTTTGGGAGCTTGCGTAGGGGTGGCTCCCCTCGTGGCGCGGCTCAAAATCGAGCACTATAACTTCTTGATTTTCTCATAGGGGTGTCATGTACTCCCGCCTCGCGTGGCATTTTTGCCATGCGAACTCACTCAATACGTCAATATCGCAACACATAGATTACCATGGCTGTAAAAGTAGCTATCAATGGTTTCGGTCGTATCGGCCGCCTAGTATTCCGCGCGCTCGTGGACCAGGGCCTTCTCGGGTCTGAAGTCGACGTCGTCGCTGTAAACGACCTCGTTCCAGCGTCCAACCTCGCGTACCTCCTCAAGTATGACTCCACCCAGGGTCGTTTCAACGGTACCGTTGAGGCTGAAGGTGACGACACGCTCGTGGTCAACGGCCACAAGATCAAGTGCCTCGCGCTTCGCGAAATTCCAGCCAACCTTCCTTGGGCAGAGAACAACATCGATATCGTTATCGAGTCCACTGGTCTCTGGGTACAGGACGAGAAGGCTCAAGGCCACATCGACGCCGGCGCGAAGAAGGTTATCATCTCCGCTCCTGGTAAGGGCAACGTTAAGACTGTCGTACTCGGCGTTAACGACGACACGCTCACTGCGGAAGACACTTTGATCTCCAACGCGTCTTGCACGACTAACTGCTTGGCTCCGATCACCAAGGTCATCCTCGACAACTTCGGCATCGAAGAAGGTTTGATGACAACCGTTCACAGCTACACTGCTACGCAGAAGACTGTCGATGGCCCATCTCCTAAGGACATGAAGGGTGGACGCGCTGCGGCGATGAACATCATCCCCTCGACTACTGGCGCTGCCAAGGCTGTTGGCCTCGTGCTTCCAGAAGTTGCTGGCAAGCTCACTGGCATGGCGTTCCGCGTTCCGACTCCAACCGTTTCCGCGGTAGACCTCACGGTTAAGACTGTAAAGTCTACTTCCTACGAGGAAATCTGCCAAAAGATGAAGGAAGCTTCCGAGTCCGGTCCTCTCAAGGGAATCCTCGAGTACACCGAAGACGAAGTTGCATCTTCCGACTTCATCCACTGCCCAGCGTCCTCTATCTTCGACGCAGGTTCCGGCATGGGTCTCAACGACAAGTTCTTCAAGCTCGTTAGCTGGTACGACAACGAATGGGGTTACTCCAACCGCGTCGTTGACCTTCTCAAGAAGGTCGCCGCTCTCTAATCGAGTGAAGGCTTAGAACTTTTCAGCCCTTTGCTTGCGCCCGTAACTGCGCGGGCAAGGGGCTTTTCTATTTCCAGGGCTTGTATTCGCCGCAACCGCAGGCGAGGGCCCGCAAAGCATCCGAAATTTGGACGCCTCCGCAGAGGTCGTCCCACCTCCTTTTTATTCAAAGCTATGGCTACAAAGACCATCGAAGACATCGACCTCAAGGGTAAGAAAGCGCTCATCCGCGTGGACTTCAACGTACCGATCAAGGACGGCGAAGTCACTGACAAGACCCGTATCCTCGGCGCCTTGCCGACCATCAAGCACGTCATCGCCCAAGGCGGTACCGCAGTGCTCCTCAGCCACCTCGGTCGCCCCAAGGGAGAAGTGAACCCCAAGTTCACGCTCGAGCCAGTCGCCAAGGCCCTGGCCGCAGAGCTGGGTCAAGCGGTCGTTTTCGTTCCCGAGTCTCGCGGCGAAGTCGCCGAAAAGGCAGTTGCCGCCCTGGAGCCCGGGTCCGTGGCGCTTTTGGAAAACGTGCGTTTCCACGCTGGCGAGGAGAAGAACGACCCCGAGCTTTCCAAGGCTTTCGCCAAGCTCGGCGACGTGTACATCAACGACGCCTTCGGCACCGCTCACCGCGCCCACTCTTCGACGGCTGGCATCGCGGAGTTCCTCAAGCCGGCGGTTTGCGGATTCCTGATCCAGAAGGAGCTCGAATTCCTTGGCGACAAGACCGCCAACGCGGAGCGTCCTTTCACCGTGATCCTCGGTGGAGCGAAGGTATCCGACAAGCTCAAGGTCATCGACGCTCTGCTCGAGAAGGCCGACACTATCCTGATCGGCGGAGCGATGGCTTATACTTTCGCCCTTGCCAACGGCAAGACGGTAGGGGACAGCCTCAAGGAGGAGTCCATGGTCGAGATGACTGCGGAACTGCAGAAGAAGGCGGCTGCCAAGGGCGTGAAGCTCCTGCTCCCAGTGGACAACATTACGGTCGATTCCTTCGATTTCGGCGCCATGAAGGCCGGTAACCTCGGTACTTCCGACGAGAACGGCAACATCCCCGACGGTTGGGAAGGCGTGGACATCGGTCCCAAGACCGTAGAGCTCTACTGCGCGGAAGTGGCCAAGTCCAAGACGGTTCTCTGGAACGGTCCGATGGGAATTTTCGAGAGCGACGACTGCAACAAGGGTACCTTCGCGGTGGCCAAGGCGATCGCAGAAAACAAGGACGCGACCACTATCATCGGTGGCGGGGATTCCGTCACGGCGATCAACATGTCCGGCTACGGCGACCAAGTTTCCTTCAAGAGCACCGGCGGCGGAGCGAGCCTCGAGTTCCTCGAGGGCAAGGTGCTTCCCGGCGTGGACGCTCTCGACAAGAAGTAGTCGCCGTCCGCGAATCTCAGAAAGTCAGAAATTTAAAACTCAAATCTAACAAACATGTCCCGCAAATATCTCATCGCAGGTAACTGGAAAATGAACAAGAACCCGGCCGACGGCGCGGATCTCGCGAAGGAAATCGCGGCATTCGTTTCCAAGGACGAGTCTGTGGAAGTGGTCATCTGCCCTACGGCGGTGGCGCTTGATCGCGTTTCGACCGCTATCGAAGGATCTGCCGTAAAGCTCGGCGCTCAAAACCTCTACCCGAAGGCCAGCGGCGCCTACACTGGAGAAATCTCCGCTGAGATGATCCGCGCTGTATTCGGCAAGTACGTGATCCTCGGTCACAGCGAGCGTCGCGAGTACTTCAAGGAGTCTGACGCTTTCGTTAACGAAAAGGTTAAGTTTGCTCTGGAGAACAACCTCAACCCGATCCTCTGCATTGGCGAAACCCTCGAGCAGCGCGAAGCGGACGAAACGCTTGAAGTGAACAAGACTCAGCTGCTGGGCGGCCTCGAAGGCGTATCCGCCGAGGATATGCCGAAGGTCGTGATCGCTTACGAACCTGTTTGGGCGATCGGTACCGGCAAGACTGCTACTCCGGAAATGGCTCAGGAAGTTCACGCGGCGATCCGCGGAGAGCTCGCAGCCAAGTATGGCGAAGCGGTTGCCGAAAAGGTCCGCATCCTCTACGGCGGTTCCATGAAGCCAGCCAACGCGGACGAGCTTCTCGCCCAAAAGGACATCGACGGCGGCCTCATCGGCGGCGCGGCTCTCGATGCGAAGTCCTTCTTGGACCTGATCGCTTCTGCTCGCAAGGCAGACTAGTCGGTCCCGGATCAACGGAATTATTTGGTGGAAACGCTCTCGGCTGCCTAGCCGGGAGCGTTTTTGTTTTTCTAGCGGAGCTGACGCCTTGCGTCTAGGCCTGGCCTTGCCGGTTCCCGGAGCCTCGCGTTTCAGCTGGCGACCGTTGGGGCGAGATCCGTACTGGGCAGGGTAGCGCGGCGTCCCGCGGAGGGGATGTCCAGGATTTGGATACAAAAAAGCCGAGAGCTTTTCCAGTTCTCGGCGGATGGACTGCGGCTAGCTCTTGCGGCGAGTGCGGACTCGGGGCCAGCTGCGCAGGAGCTGGTCCTTGATAATGGAGGCGGTGATGGGCTTCTCGAGGTAGCCGTTCATGCCGACGCGGCGGCACTTGAGGCGCGTTTCAGGAGAGACGTTTGCGGTGACGGCGATGATCTCGGTTTTGCGTTCGCTGTCGGACTCCGCCTCGCGGATGGCTTGGGTGGTCTCTAGCCCGTCCATGTAGGGCATGTCGAGGTCCATGAAGATATAGTCGTAGTCGCCGCTCTGATACATCTTGAGGGCGTCCTCTCCGTTCTCCGCTTCGACGCAGGTGTAGCCCAGCTTTTGCAGGATGATGCGGATGATCTTACGGTTGATCTCGTTGTCGTCGGCCACGAGGATCTTGAGCGGTCGCCGCTCCGCGAAATTTTCGTCGAGGGCTTTGCTTGCGGCGGCGGGCTTGCGCGCGGTGCGGAGCTCCATGCCAGGGAGCTGGGCGCTCAATGCTTCGAGTTGGTCGCCAGTGAACAGCAGCTCCTGCGTGCTGGTTGCAGGAGGGGCACTGGTCCAAAATTCAAGCTGTCCTGGCGTGCTGCGTTTGCGCATTGGGTGTTTAAAGTCCGAAACGTGTCAAAAATTCTTCATTTTGCAAGTTTTACCGGCTCGGCCCTGAGTCCTCGGGCAGGGAAAGGCTTAGGGGACAAGGGGAAATTGGGGCTGGCGGGAGGACGGTGTCCTCGGCTGGGACTTGTTTGCGGGACGTGTGAAGGCGATGAAGAAGGGGCCTTCAAGGGGCGCGAAAAATGTGGCAAAAAAGTTCGAAACCGCACTTGACTTGGAAAGGGCGCTTCCTACTTTCAGCGTCTCTTTCACGCCACGGGGTAGTAGCTCAGTTGGTTAGAGCGCCTGCCTGTCACGCAGGAGGCCGCGGGTTCGAGTCCCGTCTATCCCGCCACCG
>NZ_JARXIA010000032.1 GCF_031127875.1 Pelagicoccus sp. SDUM812005
GAGTGGTGAATTGGTTGGATCTTGCACTGCGGCGCGTCGCAAGCGACGGCCCTACGAGGAGGGACGCCTTCGTTATGGCGAAGGGGCTTCGTCGGTTTGGTTTTTGTGTGCTTTTTCGTTTTTGGGAAACTGGTGATCGTTGCTACTTGCCGTTGACGCGTTTGCGGTAGGCGGAGGGGGATTCGCCCATGACTTGGGTGAAGGCTTTGGAGAAGTGGAAGACGTCGCAGAAGCCGTGCTCGTCGGCGAGGTCCTTGAAGGAGCGGGAACTTTGGTAGATCATGGCGCAGGCGTGCTCGATGCGGCGCCGCTTTTGGAAGGCGCCGGGGGATTCGCCGACGTGCTTGGCGAAGAGCTTGCGGAAGTTTTCGTAGCTGAGGCCGACTCGCTGGGCGGCCTCCTGGGGACTGAGCCAGCCGTGGGCGCTGGGCTCGGCGAGCAGGTGCATGCTTTCGCCGAGCCAGGCTTCGCGGGGGGAGCGTTGGGCCTCGGCTTGGGTGGCGGCCATGTCGGTGATAAGGCTGCTGAAGCGTCCGAGGGTGCGGGCCGCTTCGGCTTCGCTACGGGGGGCGTCGCCCCAGAATATTTCTTCGAGGCGGTGCTGCCAGTGGGCGACGGGGCCGAGTCGCCAGAGGGGATTGTCGGGGGAGAGGATGCCGGCTTCTTGCAGCAGCTCGAACTGGGGTCCGTGGAATACGGTGTAGATTTGCTCCCAGCGGCCGCCGGGAAGGGGGCCGTAGGCATGGGCGAGATCGGGGAACACCAGAATCGCGTCGCCGGCCTGGAAGGCGAGATCCTGCCCGTGGGCGTCGCGGTACCGTCCTTTTCCAGATCGTATAAAGATCAGCGCGTAGCTGCCCAGGACGCGCATGGACTTGGGGTTGATGCCGCGGGTGTCCTGCAGGGCTCCGACCAGGGATAAAGTGCCGATCTCGCTGCGTATGGGGGCTTTGAGCCAAGAACCGAGGCGGAAGGATGACTGAGCGGGCATATTCCCAAAATCTACATGTGAATTCCCATTACAACCATTTTCGAAGAGCTCTTTTTCAGGTATGCTGGGGGTCGGTATTAACCCCCTTTCTAGCGCCTATGAAAACGACTTACCCAATTCCGCCGCTGACCTCTTATGGCCACAAGCTCGACATGGACGAGGACAAGGTCGGCTTGTTGAAAGACTCTTCCGACGCTGCCGAAGATTTTCCGGAGCTCCGGCGTCGGCTGGCGGAGGATGGGTACTTGTACATGAAGGGTTATCTGGATCGCGACAAGGTCCGGAAGGCCCGCTCCTCGATCACTTCCCAGCTGGCGGCGGACGGCATTCTGGATCCGGCCTATCCGCAGGAGGAGGCTCGCTGCAAGCCGGGCGAGGGGCTGTGCTTCATGCCGCAGGCGGCGCGGGAAAGCGAGAGCGTGCAGGAGCTGCTTTATTCGGGTAGGCTGACGGAGTTCTATCGCCAGCTCTACGACGAGCCGATCCGGCACTACGACTTCACTTGGCTGCGGGCGATGCGTCCCGGCAAGGGCACCAATCCGCACTGCGACTTGCCCTACATGGGGCGGGGCACGCACCAGCACCTGACCTGCTGGCTGCCGTATGGAGATATCTCATACGAGTTGGGTGGCCTGATGATCTTGGAGGGCTCGCACAAGCGCATGGACATGCTGGAGCGCTACGTCTACCGCGACGTGGACAGCTATTGCGAAAACAAGCCGGAGCAGAAGAAGCGAGCGGAGGATGGTGGCTGGACCTTTACGGGTACCTTGTCGAAGAATCCGCCAGCGGTGCGTAACAGCTTTGGCGGGCGTTGGCTGACCACCGAGTTCGAGGCAGGCGACTTCCTGACCTTCGGCATGTTTTTGGTGCACGCGTCCGTCGACAACATGACGGAGAATACGCTGCGCATCTCCAGCGACAGCCGCTACCAGCGAGCGAGCGAGCCCATCGACGAGCGCTGGGTCGGCGTGAACCCTCCCGGGCACGGCAAGGCTGCGAAGCTCGGACGTATTTGCTAAATCACTACACCCCCCGATCCAGAAAGAACGTTTCCCCAAAAAAAACTATGGTTTCTTCCAACGCAAAGGTATCGAGCTCGCGTCCCCTGGGCGGTCGCATGGCAGCAGTTAAGGACATGGCAGGCTACCTGCGGGCTCTCTTCGAAGTGGAGCGCGAGTTCGTTTGCTGCGCGACCACCTTGATCTATCGAGTCGGGGACATCGAATTGAAGTACGCGCTTTGCCAGCACGTCTGGGAAGCGGCGGGGCATGCCCGCTTCATCCGCGAGCGCGGACGGGAGTTGAGCGGCTTCGGCAAGGGCGAGCAAGTGCGGACGGAGATTCGCCAGCTTTTCGACGAGGCCATCAGCCCGGAGGACGCCCTGCAGGCGGTGGCGGGTTTTTATCGCGTCTTTAAGCCGGCGCTTTTGGCGGCCTACGAGAGCTACCTGGAAGAGACCAACCATTTGGCGGACTGGCCTTCCAGCAAGCTGGTGGAGGAGTTTATCCAGGACGAGAAACGGCATGCCCAGGAAATCGAACCGTATCTGGCAGGAGTAGAGTCCGCGGCGTGGGAGAAGCGCCTGACGGCTTGCCTGCAGGCGGTGGGCGGTTGGCTGATGAAGGAGCCGGGGCTGCCTTTGCCGGAGGACTTCGTTTGGAGCGTTTCCGAAAAGCCCTACCGCCACCCGGCGACCTGCAATCGCGGCTCGTATCCCGTTTGCTCGAGCGTTTTCGGCAACGACCCGCAGGCGGACCCGATCGTGCGGGACTGGCTGGAGGATCCGCAGACGGACGCGCGGGTAGTACGCCTCATGGTTTACGTTTGGCTGATGATGGAGCTCGACGCGGTCGACTACTTGGCAACGGTTTTCTACGATACGCGGGACGCTCCCTTCGACCTGCATTTCGACCTGGCCCGCCACCTTTGGGACGAGTCGCGGCACAGCCAGTTCGGCTATCGCCAGCTGCCCAAGCTGGGGGTCGACCTGACGAAGCTGGAGCATTCCTTGGACCTGTACAACATTCTCGTGCAAATGACGCCTGCGGAACGCTACGCCATGATGACCATGGAATTCGAGGCGGGTAGCTTTCCCACCAAGGCCAAGGTCATGGACCGGGTCCGCGAGCTGAACGACTTCGAGGCGGATACGCTTTTGGCCTTCGATCGAAACGACGAGCAAGGGCACGTGCGCTACGGCCATCGCTGGTTGCCAGAGATCATGAAGCTGTTCGGCGAAACCCGTCCGGTTGCGGAATTTGTAGCGGCGACGCGGATACGTTTCGAAGCGCTTGCCGAGGAGTTCGGCGGAAAGACGCCGCATAGCTTGAGTCCGGAAGAGCGGGTAACCGGTTCGGACCTATTGGCCTTGGCCAGCAAGCAGTCTTAACGCTCGACCCCACCCATTGTTTTATGTGCGCTGCTTATTCTGACTCGTCGCCTTCGGCGGCCGTAACTTGGGGTCGCTACAGCGATATGAGGCCCTGCGAAATTGACGCTGTCCTAGCTCGAAGCCCGATAGCCTACGTGCCGTGGGGAGCTTTGGAGTGGCACAGCGCCCATGCCCCGATCGGCCTGGATTCGACCAAGGCGGAGGGAATTTGTTGGGAGTTGGCCAAGCGGACGGGCGGCGTCGTTCTTCCCGCCATACCGCTGGCTGCGAACACGATCAAGCCCTTCAAGGGCTTTCCGCACTCCATCGATATTTCGGCCGGGCTGATCACGAACTTGGCGGAGGAGATTTGCCTGCAGTTGGCGGAGGAAGGCTTTACGCTGGTGGTCCTTTTTACGGGCCACTATCCGCCGGAACAAATCGACGCCTTGGAAGCGGGAGCGGCACGGGCTCGGGCCCAGGCGGCCGGCACGGCGTTCAAGGTGTGCGCGGACAACCATTTTCTGGAGGGCGGAGACTTTTCGGCCGACCATGCCGGCGCCTACGAAACTTCCTACCAGATGTATTTCCAGCCCGGCAGCGTGAAGGTGTCGGACTTGCCGGAGCGAGCCTTGACGCTCGACGAAGACGGGATAACGGGCGAGGACCCGCGGGAGGCGAGCGAGGAGCGGGGAGCGAAGCAGCTCGAGATTTTATTGCAGAATGCCGTGCCGGCGATCGCCGTCTGGTCGAAGGAGATAAACGCAAAACGATGAATACGAGAAGACTGGGAAGAACGGAGCTGCAGGTCAGCGAAGTAGGATTGGGGACTTGGGCGCTTGGCAGCTCGGTCTACGGAGAGGTGGAGCAGGCTGCGGCACAGTCCTTGATCCAAGGCTCGATCGACCGAGGTATCAACTTCTTCGATACGGCGCCGCTTTACGGGTCGAAGACGGAAGACGGAGTGGCGGAGACGGTGCTCGGCGCCGCTCTTGGATCGCGTCGCGGGGAGGTCGTCATTTCCACGAAGTTTGGCCGCACGGCCACGGACGTGATGCCGGGCCGCTTCACGGCGAAGGAAGCCCGGCTATCCTGCGAGGCCAGCCTGCGCCGACTCGGCACGGAGTGGATCGACCTGCTGTTTTTCCATTCGCCATTCGGGCCTTCGGAGATCGACGACGGCGTTTGGGAGGAGCTCGGCAAGCTGAAGGAGGAGGGCAAGCTGCGCTCGCTGGGCCACTCGGTCTCGATGTACGAGGACACCTGCGAGATGTCGGCCGACTGGATGCGGGATCGCAAGATCGACGCGATCCAGGTGGTGCTCAGCCCTTTCAATCGCGAGACGCGGCCCTTGATCGAGGTGGCCCGGCGGCTCGACTGCGGAGTGGTGGCGCGCGAGTGCATGGCGAACGGATTTCTGAGCGGCACCATCCAGCGCGACACGGTTTTCCCGGCGGGCAGCTTGAACGCTCGCTACTCGCGGGAGGAAATTGCCCAGCGGGTCGACTACGCGGAAGCCCTGAAGGAGGCCTTGCTGGGAGGCGAGGTGAAGACCTTGCCCGAGGCGACTTACCGTTGGGTCTTGGACCAGCCTGGGGTGTCGCTGGCGCTTTCCGGGGCGAAGTCGCTGGCGGAGCTGGAAGACTCGATCCGAGCGAGCCAATTGGAGCCGTTTGCGGCGGCCACCTTGGAACGCTGCGAGGAGCTGCACGCCCAGGACTTTTGTCCCGCCTAGGAAGGGCGTTTAGGGAGGAGCGGGGGAATCCGCTTTACTGGAAAAACAACTTTTCCATGACCGGCCGCGCTGGATCGGCTAGCTTGTGCGTTATCGGCCCGTTCTGCGCCAGTCGCAGGGGCCGCACTCCTTCTTACTACGAGAGCCGTTTCGGCTCGTTTTCCAGCGGATGACCAACAGCAAAACCTCCCCCTTTTCCCAACGCCCGCACGCGCCAGTTCGTGTAGGGCTGGTCGGCGTGACCGGCTACGGCTCCGCCTACTTCGAAGCCTTGACGCGACTGGTAGATCTCGGGCGGGTGGCCTGGGGCGCGGTCACCATCATCAACCCGAAGGACACCGTCGAGCAGATCGCCTTCTTCCAGGAACGCAACGTCCCGATTTTCGGGGACTACTTGGAAATGCTGGAAGAGGGCCAGGAGCTGATCGACTGGGTTTGCATCCCGACGGGCATCGGCTGGCACACGCAAATGGTAGTGGAGAGCCTGGCTCGCGGCTACCAGGTAACGGTGGAGAAGCCCTTGGCTCCCACCTTGCAGGACGTGGCAACCATCCAGGCGGCGGAAAAGCGCAGCGGCATCGGAATCAGCGTGGGGTTCCAGTACGCCTACCAGCAGGAAACCTGGGACATCAAGGAACGCTTGCTATCCGGCGAGATTGGCAAGGTGGAACGCATCGATTGCCTGGCGCTTTGGCCCCGCATGCGCAGCTACTACGCCCGCAACAAATGGAGCGGGCGCCTGCACGACGGTCGCAGCTGGATCTTGGATTCGCCGCTGCACAATGCGCTTTGCCACCTCATCAACCTGATCCTCTTCTGGTCCGGCAAGGAGCGCGGCAAGGAGGCGGATATCGTGCGCTTGCAGGCCGAGGCCTACCGCTCCAAGCCGATCGAGAGCTACGATACGGTGCGCAGCGTCGCGACGATGGACTCGGGGATCGAAGCCGCAGTGGTGCTCAGCCACAGCACTTGCCAGCGCTACGATCCGGAGATCCGGATACGAGGGGAGAAAGGGGAAATCTTTTGGCGCTTCATCGGCGATTACGAGGTGGAGGTCGATGGGGTTCGCCGCAGCTATCCGAAGCTGGATCAGATCTCCGTACGGGACCATATGTTCGACAACGTCCTGGATCGCATCGAGGGCAAGTCCGCTCGGATTTGCACCAGCGACCTGGCGAGGGGCACCGTTAAGTGGGTCAACACGGTGCACGATACAGCGGAAATCCAGGAGATCCCGCCAGCCTACCGGAAGGCCGTTTGCGACGAAGCGGGCGAGGTCGTGGATACGGTGTGCGACTTGGAATACTTTGCCCTGCGTTCCTTCTACGAAAGGAAGAGTTTCCAGGAGCTCGGGGCGCCTTGGGCGGTCGAACCGAGCGTGGCCGACACGTCCGACTACGAGGCTTTTCTCGGGCGGTTCTGCGCCGACGCCCAGCGCGGGAAGGCCGCCCGCAAGCTCGCGAAATAGCACGCAGCGCCAATTGGTGGAAGGACCGGGGCCAGGAGACTATGAAAAGTATCGCAATGATCATTCTGGGGCTGGGGATGGCCCTTTCAGTCGCAGCCCGGGAGGGGACCTTGCTTTCGGATCAGGGATCGGGACGGGCTACCGCCTATCTGGAGTCGCCGAAGATCGTGACCTTCGAGGGCAAGACGCATGTGGCGTGGCTCGACTCCAGCGAGGAGGGCTTCCGTGTCTGTATCCGAAGTTTGGATCGGGAAAGCGGCATTTGGTCGGAGCGCTATACGATCGGAGAAGCCGAGGATAACCACGGCGGTCCGGCCCTGACGGTGGACGCCGAAGGCTATTTGCATGTCATTTACTACGCCCACCACCATCCGGTTCGCTATCGCAAGTCAGTGCGGCCCAATGACGCGTCGCAGTGGAGCGAATACATTCCTTTCGGCCGGGATCTGACCTATCCCGCCTTGCTCTGCGCTCCCGACGGAACGTTGGTGCTAGCGGCCCGGCGCAGCTACGAGGACAAGCCTTGGGAATTGGAGATGTGGCGCAAGGAACCTGACGGAGACTGGGAACGGCAAGGCGCGGTGCTGCGGTCGCGGCATGGGATCTACGCTCAGTTCGCCGCCTCCTTGGCATGGGGGGCGGATCGTCGAACCCTGCACCTTGCGACCCGTATTTACGAGTTGCCGGAAGACGAGCTGGAGCAACCCTTGACGACTGTCGGGTATTTGAAAAGCGAGGACGGCGGGCGTAGCTGGTCGCGCTCGGACGGAGCTCCGGTTTCCCTGCCGGCGACAGCGGAGACGCTGGACGTCATCGCGAGCGGTCGCGGCCGCGAGGGGCGCATCCTGAACGCAGGCTCCTTGGCGATCGGCCCCGACGGGCTTCCCTACGTGCCTTACAGCGTACGAACCGAGGACAGCAGCCAAGCGTATTTGGCTCGTCCCTACGGAAACGGAAAGTGGCGCCACCGCCACCTCAATCCCTACCTGCCAGAGGAAGTGCGGGACTGGGCCCTGTTCATGCATGGCGGCGTTGCGTTCGGCGAGGCCGGGCAACCCGTGGTCACGGCGGTCGCCATGCAGGTGGAGCCCTTGGCGCCGGACTGGGGGGATCCCAGTTCCGAAGCGGTTTGCTTTCGCTCGGAAGACGGCGGGGAGAGCTTTGCAGGAAATCTATTGGGTCGCATCGACCCCGAGACTCCGAGCTGGATGCCGAATATGGAACGGCCTACCGGCTTCAACGAAATGGGAGCGTATCCAAGTTTCGTTTACACGGTAGGGGCTCGAGGCGACAGCTTAAGCGACCGCCTCAGCAACGAGGTGTGGTGGGTTCCGACAGAGTAGCGGACGCCCAGGGCTTAGAATCGATCCCTTCGATGGGAATTCGATGGGAGAGGAAGGGCTAGGCGGGGGTCGTTTCGTTAGTCGTACTGTGTGATGAGGGAAACGCGGCGTGCCCGGCGGTCCCGCCCTACCATTTGCGAATGATCAGACGAAAAATGCTCTAGGGAGCCTTTGGTTCGTCTTCGAAAGGCCAGATGTTGTAGCGTTTCATGCGTAGCTCGAGACGGGCGTTTTGCAGCAGTTCGATTGTTTTTTCCCGGTTCAAGCGAAGGCCATCGAGGGAGGGATCGTTCGCGAGCTGGAAGGTGAGTAGGGAGAGAATTCCGATCGATTTCGCCAAGACTTCTTCGTCTACCTTTTCGAAGGTGTCTCCGAAGTCGTGGTAGAAGGCGACCGCATCGGGATCGATGGGCGCGTTCAAGGTAATGGAAGGAATCCCCTGGACGATGAAAGGCATGTGGTCGCTGCCGAGCCAGGGGGCGTTGACAACAGGCTTTGGCAAGGAAAGGCCACCCATTCCTTGGGAAAATTCCTTGAGGACTGGCATGAGCGAAACAAAGCCCATGGCATTGGCGCCGAGCGGATTGCCCACCATGTCCATGTTGATCATGGCCACGATTTCGTCGTCCTGGTGCTGCTCCATGTAAGCGTAGGAACCGAAGAGCCCGAACTCCTCCGCGTTGAACCAAACGGTTTCGATGGTAAAATGGTTTTCTGGATTTATCTTATGGATGAGGCGGGTGATGTCGTAGGCTTGGGCGATGCCGAGCCCGTTGTCCAAGGCGCCTTGGCCGAGGTCCCAGGAATCGAAGTGGGCGCCGATCACGATCTTCTTGGAGGTTTTTCCGGGCAAGGTTGCGACCAGGTTGTAGGACTCGATTTCCTTGACGATGGAGGTGGTCGCGAGCTGCACGCGGGGCTTTTCGCCGCTCTCCACGAGGCGCTTGAGCCAGTGGCCTTCCTCTTCGGTTACGGAATAGATGGGGATGGGGGAGGCGTCGCCGCTGTAGTTCGCGGTGCGGGCCAGCAGCTGGCCGCCATTCTTTCGGTTGGTCAGGAGCAAACCGACGATGCCGTTCTCCGTAGCTAAAGACTGGATACTGTCCTGGGATAGCTTTACGTTGGCAGCCAGCAGGCCGATCTTTCCCTGGGAGTTAGCGGGGATCTCCTGCTCGCTTCCCTTGCCCAGGTAGATGAGTTCGGCGGCGAAGCTCGCATGCTGGTCCACGTAGCCCATGGCGATGGAGCGCAGCTCCCGTTTGAGCGGGTGGAGCAGGGTGGCTCGGTCCTCCCGCCGCTCCCAGCCGGGAAAGGTGAAGGCTTCGCGGTGGTTGGCGATGCCGTGGGCGTCGAGGGCTTGTTCCAGCATTTGCATGGATTTCTCGTTCGACTCGGAGCCGGTGATGCGGCCGCCGTAGAGGTTGGTCATCTCCTCCAGCAGGTGGTAGGACTGGTTGTCCAGGAAGGCGGAGCCCAGCAGGCGTTCCCGCGCCAGCTCGTCGCTGGCGTTGGAAAGGGTCGCGACGCCGAGGAGCGCGGCGAAGGGTAGGAGTGCGAGTTTCTTCATAAAGCGTTTCTTAAGTTGCGATCGAGCTCGGGTCCGATCGGTTCCAGGGTGCCAGCTGCGCGGGAGCCGCTTGCGAGGGCTTTTTGCGGGAGAAGCGGGGGGCCGGCAATGGGGGCCTTGTTTTACAATATAGCGCGGAACAGGGTTTCTGGCAGCCAAGGAGCTGGTAGCGTGACGGTTCACCCCGAAATTGTACTTCGATCCTATGACCATCTCCAGACGAGACGCCCTTAAGTGGAGCGGTATTGCCCTTGCGGGCGCGACGATCTTACCCCTGTCGATGGTGGCGGGACGTACGACGCCTAGGGGCGCCGGCCGGCTATTCTTCGACAAGGAAGACATTCCGCGGATTCGCAGCAACGCCCGCTCCGAGCTTCTAGGGCCGACGTTTCGCGAATGGGCGGCGACTTCGCCGCAAGCCCTGGTCGCGGGCTGGAGCAAGTTCGCCAAGACCGGGAACATCGTTTACGACATGCGGGACTTTTGGGCGGCCTTCGAGCACAGCGCCGTGGTCTACATCGTGGAACCGACCGACGAACGCAGGGAGGCGCTGCTCGAGCATTTCGAAAAGGTCGTGGCCTTGCCCAAGTGGGACTACCTCATGGACGGGGACGAGGATATCGGCCTGCTGCGGGCGGCTATGGCAGTGTCGCGTCTGCTCTTCATAAGGGAAGCCTTGGGCGACGACTTCGGTTCGGACTTGAACGAACGTTTCCTGTCGGCCTTGGCGAGCAAGGGGGCGGTCCCTTGCTACCGGACCATTCAAGGTATGAACAATCCGGATACGGTGAAAGGGTGGCGGTACGATCCGCAGCATCCGCAGATCAACGACTTCAGCCTGGAAAACTGGCCCTATTTCCTAGGGCGAACCAATTTGCGGGGGACGAGCACGATGGGGCTCGGGCTGGCCGCCTTGGCCCTGGAGGGGCGTGACCCTCGCTGCGAGGAGTGGCTGAAGGTCGCGGTTGACAGCACCTATCAGGTCTTGAGCGAGTTTTCGCCAAACGGGAGCTACTCGGAGGGCCTGAGCTATGGGGCTTACGCGCTGCGGCTGGTGTTGCAGTTTTGCGAGGCGCACTACCGCGTCCGGGGCGACATCGACTGGTCGATCGCGACCAATTGGTCAGGCATTATCGACGACGTAGCCGTGATGCAGGCTGGGAAGAACCCGGACGGAACGCCGGACGTGGTGAACTTCAGCGATGCCCGGGCATCGATCCATCCCTGTGTGGGATCTTGGATACGGGAGCGAACAGGGGACGAGGCGGCTCAGTATGCGACGAAGCATTTCGCCTCGCCGGGCTACTTCCTCGACTATCTTTGGTATCGCCCCGCGGCTAGCGGCAAGCCGCCACGCCAGGAGCTCCTGAACTACCGTACCGATCTGGACTGGGTGATTTGCCGCAGCGGGTGGGGCGAGCAAGACGCAGTCTTGGCCTTCCGCAGCGGGAATCCCGCCAACCATGAACACGCGGATCGGAACAGCTTTTTGTACAAGGCATTCGGCGAGCGCTTGCTGAACGACCCCTTCGGGGCGGCCTACGAACGTCGCGATCCGAAGTGGACGCTGCGCATGACCAAGGCCCACAACGCGATCTTGATCGGGGGACGCGGCCACCAGTACCACGAAGGCGAGGAAGGGGTAAACGCCGGCCAGGCCAAGGCGGAAATCGTTTCCTACGTCGACGACGGAAAGCGAGTCAGCTGGACGAGCGACGCGACGCATGCCTATCGCTTGGCGAACGCGAACGTATCCAAAGTGCTGCGTACGGTGGTTTTTCTGAAGCCGCACCTGATCGTGGTGCTGGACCAGGTGGAGCTGAAGTCGGAGCGGGAGGCGGTCGAAGTGCGGTATTTTCCGGATAACCGTGACGGTTCCGCCTCGGTGACGCGTAGCAAGTCCCGCTTCGAACTGAAACGGCCGGGAGCGGCGCTGCGTGGTGGCTTTGCGGCGAATACGCCGCTATCGGTGCGAACCGACCAGCTCGACTTTTCGGAGGATTTGCTCGAAGGAGTGAGCCTCGACGGCGACAAGGAGCTTGGCGATTATCCTTTCGTAGCGGCCCGTAGTTCGCCCGCCTTGCGGCATGAGCTCTGTACGGTGATGCTTGCCCAGGGCAACGAGGTCGCGGAAGCGCCCGCTATTGAGATCAGGGGCAAGCGCAAGGCTTGGCATTTCGAAGCAGCCGGAGTGAAGGGTATTTTGGATACAAGCGGTGAAATTCCTAGAGTGAAGGGAGTCGATGAAGTCTAAGGCAGTTGTATTTACGGATCGGAACACCGTTTCCTTTCAAGACGTGGAGTGTCCGGAGCCGGCTGCGGATCAAGTGGTGGTGCGCGTGAGCCATAGCTGGATCAGCAACGGGACGGAAGGTTCCTACCTGCGGGGAGAGCGAGTGGACGGCGATACGCCATGGCGTCCGGGCGATCCGCATCCCTTTCCGATCGTCGCCGGCTACCAGAAGGTCGGCGTGGTGGAATGGGTCGGAGCGGAGGTGGACGACTTGAAGGTGGGGGATCGCGTATTCGCTTCCATCGGGAAGATCGATGGAATGTTCGAGCCGCGAGGAGGGCACGTTTCGCTTTCGGTTTGCCCGCGAGCGGCGGTCTTGAAGTTGCCCGAGGGAGTGGATCCGCTAGCGTTTTCGGGCTTGGTCTTGACCCAGGTTGGCTACAACGCGGGCATTCGTCCGCGCATCAGCCCCGGGGAGGGAGCCATCGTGGTTGGCGATGGTTTGGTCGGGCAGTGGACAGCCCAAATGTTGGCTGCGCGAGGGGCGAAGGTCGCCCTCGTAGGTCGGCACCCGAATCGCCTCGCCTACTTCAAGCAAGGAGAAACCTTCTTGGAAGAGGGGGGAAAATGGGTGGAAAAGGTCGCGGCTCTTTTTCCCGATGGGGCTCAGGTCGCGGTCGATACGGTTGGCAGTATCGCGCTTATGGATACGCTGCAGGGACTGTTGCGGCGTTTCGCCCATCTGGTTTCGGCTGGCTTCTACGGGCCGGACGACCGCTTGGAGTTGCAGCCGCCTCGCTACAAGGAGCTGTCGATCGACCTCGTATCGGGAGCGACGCCGGAGCGATTGGAGGAAACGATGAAGCTCGTGGCCGATGGCACCCTGGACACGCTCTCCTTGATCACGCATCGCTTCCCTGTGGAAGAGGCCGCCAAGGCCTGGCGCTTGATCGAGACCAAAAGCGAACCGGTAATGGGAGTGATCTTGGACTGGGAGGGTAGCCCGCGATGAAGGCCATCCAATATCAGGCAGCCGGTAAGCCGGAGCTGGTGGAGGTGCCGATCCCAAGTCCTGGGGCAGGGCAAGTTCTCTTGAAAGTGCAAGGCGTGGCGACTTGCCCGCAGTGGGATTTGCACTTGATGCGGGGCGAGTCAATGGCGCCGGGCGGTGTCATCGACTATCCGACGCCTCCAGGCCATCCGGGGCACGAAGCGGTTGGCACGGTCGCTGAGATCGGAGCGGGCGTAGAGGATTTCACCATCGGAGATCGTGCGGCGCTGTGGCAGGACCAGGGCGCCCAGCGGGATGGCTGCTACGCGGAGTATGTGTTGGCGGATATGGCCAACATCCTGAAAGTTCCCCACGATCTGGATACACAGGCCATCGCTTCCTTGGAGTTGGCCATGTGCATACAAGTTACTTTCGACCAGATCCTGAATATCGGTCCTATCGAAGGGAAGCGCTTCGGCGTAAGCGGCCTAGGCCCCGCCGGCCTGCTCGCCGTGCAGCTGGCGAAAGCCTACGGCGCCAGCGAGGTGGTCGCGTTCGATCCGGTGGCGTCGCGACGTGAGCTTGCCTTGAGCCTAGGAGCCGACCGGGCGCTCGACCCGACTGAACCGGATTGCTTTCCGCACGACCGCTTCAAGCCAGGGCGCCTGGCATTGGCGGTCGATTGCACGGGGCTAGGCGTCTCGGTGAACTTCTTGCTGAAGCGAACCCGCGAAGTGGTCGCCTTGTTCGGCGTTTTGCGGGAAGAGGTCGGCTTCGGTTTCTTCCAATGGTGCGGCGGACTGCACTTGCTGGGGTATGGAAACCAGAATCGGTTTGCGGCGGAGCGGGCGCTGCAGCATATCAAGTCCGGCGCTTTGAAGCTGTCCCCGCTCATCAGCGAGACGCTCCCCTTGAGCGAGTACCGCAAAGGCGTGGAGCTGCTGAAAACGCAGCAAGCGATCAAAATCTGTTTCACCCCGTAATCTGCAACGAAAAGAGAGTATTGTTTGAGCCCCCTTCCACATATGAAAGTTAGGATTTTTAAGATAAGTCGGTTTTTGCCTTGGGCGATCGCTGTGGCGGCCTTGCCGGCGTTCCTGCAAGGGCAGGCCCCGGAGCGCTTCCTGAGCGACGCGGAGTTGGCGATCCAGTTTCGCGAGCGCTGCGAGTACGTGATCGACCAGGTGGTCGAAAACACGGATCCCAGCAATACGAAGCGGGGAGGCATGTTTACGGTGGCGGCGAACCTGCATCGCGGCGCCAACCTGGAGTGGGCGAGGGCCCATATTCGCGAGGCGAACCAGAATCCCACGGGAGCGATGTTCTGGATGCATCCCATGGTGCTCATGATGGAAACCGGGCGCGGGGTGCTGAACGAGGACGATTGGGCCTTCATTCGCGAGTTGTGGCGGACCTATTTCCCGTATCGCGGCGATACGGAAAACCACTGGATCATGTACTACGCCAGCATTTACCTGGCCTGCGAAATGTTTCCCGAAGCCGGTCCGGAGCATTGGTACAACGGCAAGTCGTCCGCCGAAAACATGGCGGAGGCGAAGGAGTACATCAGCGACTGGATCCGCATCACCTCCTCGTATGGACAGGGTGAATACGATTCCCCGAACTACATAGAAGAGTACACGCGTCCGATGGCGTTGCTGGCTGGTTGGGCTCAGGACCCGGTCGTACGCCAACAGGGGAAGATGATGATGGACTACATCCTTCTCGACTACGTGGTGGAAAGCCTCGAAGGCCTCTACGGCGGAGCCCACAGCCGCCTCTATCCGCGCTACGCTCTGCAGCCCTCCCTCACGGCCGGCGCTGCCCACGGTTGGCTCTTCTTCAACCAAGGGGAGTACCGAGCCAACGCTGGAAATACGCTTATCGCTCTCAGTGGATACACGCCGCCGCCGATTCTCTATCGCATCGCCCACGGCCGAGCCGACAAGGCCTACGTGCAGCGCGAGCTGAAGCGTACTCGCTGGCGTCTGCGCAACGCGGGTCCGGACGCCTTTGAAATCGACGGAAAGAGCACGACACCGGTCTACAAGTATAGCTACGTGCATCCGGACTTCATCCTCGGTTCATCGCAGGGCGGTCTGTTGCAGCCGATCCAGCAGCAGACTTGGAGCTTGATCTGGCGGGAAGAGGATGCGTCAGGAAAAACGAATACAATGTTCGGCCTGCAACCGTACTCGTCGCCCCTCGAAGGCACGATGTACTTCCCCTCCGATTGGGACACGGTCACCGATCTGATCGCTCGCTCGAAGGTGGACTACGATTCGCCCGATAAGCTGGAAGGCGGATCGCCCTACGAGCACGTGTTCCAGGACGAATCGACTTTGATCGCCCTGTACGACATTCCCGAAGGAGCTCGCTTCCCCTTGATCCACACCCTGTTTTCCCGCGATTTGAAAAATCGGGTCGAGGACGAATCCGGTTGGATCTTCGGACAAGGCGGGCCTGTGTACGTCGCCTATCGCCCCTTTGCTCCCGGCGTTTGGAAGGAAGTGGACTGGACCGGGCTGCTCAAGAGCGGGGCGGGAGCTTGGTTTAGCACGAACTTCGAGGAACTGGCTCGCGGAAGCAAAAGCTACGTGAGCGAATCCTTGAAAAATGGATACATCGTGGAAGTGGCTCCGGTTTCCGAGTTCGCCTCCTATGACGGGTTCATGCAAGCGGTACGGGCGCTGCCTTTGGAGTACAAGCTGGAACCGAGTCCCTCGGTGAGCTTTACCAACCTCGACGGGAAGCGATTGACCGCGAGCTATGGTGAGCAGCTCACTGTCGAGGGCCGTGTGGTCGACCCGACGAAATGGAAGCTCTTCGACGGTCCTTACTCTCAGGCCGAGCGGGAGAGCGAAAAGCTCGAAATCCGTTTCGGTCCGGAGCGATACACCTTGGATTTCAAAACCCTCAGCGCGGAAACGAAAATTCTAGAATCCGAATGAAGCATCCACTTTACACTCTAGCGGCAGGCGTCGCGGCATTGGCCTTGTCGGCGAGCGCGCAAGGAACGGAAGAGCAGCAAATCTTCGCGGCCTTGGCGATGACCAAGGCTCAGGAATCCAGCCCGATCCCCACGGATTCAGGCGTCTTTCTCTACGAAGCAAGTTCCGGAGAATGGGTCCGCACCGGACCGGTGATCCAAGCGATCAACAGCATTGAGACCGACCCGTCCAACCCGCAGCGCGTATTCCTCGCCTGCGGCAACGGTATCGTGCGGTCCCTAGATGGCGGGGAAAGCTGGAAGATGACCTCCGGTTGGCGAGAGAGCGATTTCACCAAGATCGCCATCGACCCGGTCGATGGGAGCAACGTGTATGCCGCATCGGTCTGGGGAGTCAGCGTCAGCCGCGATGGCGGCGAGACTTGGGCTCCTGCGAATCGCGGCCTGGCACAAAAGTATTCCCGCACCATCATCGTAGACGAACGTAAGCCCAAGCGATTGCTGCTCGGTACGGCGGACGGCATTTACCAAAGTAATGACGGAGCGAATACATGGAGGCCGATTCGCAGTTCGCCGAAGTTGACGATCTTGCGTATCGCTCGCAGCGAGGCGGATTCGCAGCTATGGATTGCCGGAACCGAAGGACAAGGCGTGTATTTGTCTCGCAACGACGGAAAGAGCTGGAGCCAGTCGGCTGCCGAACTCGCCGATCGCAATATTTACGCGGTGGCGGTCGATCCCTACGATGCCAACAACATGGCTGCGGCCGGATGGGGCACGGGCGTTTGGGTTTCGCGGGATGGCGGCAAGAGCTGGCAAGCGAGGGGCGATGGCCTGCCTTCGCAAAACGTGACTTCCATGACCTACGATCCCAAGCAGAAGGGACGCCTTTGGGTGTCCACCTTCGAGGAAGGTACGGTGTATTCGGATAATGGAGGCCGGGATTGGCAGGACGGCGGCCTCTTCGGGGCTTACGTTTTCGACCTGGGAACCATTCCAGTGGAGTAGGCTGCGGTTTCAGAAGCGATGAACAAACCAGTCTTTTTCGATCTGCAGGTTAACGGATTTGCAGGCGTTGATTTCCAGTCTCCTGAGCTGACGCTTACTGGCATGCAAGCGGCGGTGGCCGGCCTCGAGCGGCACCGTACGCATGGCATCCTTGCGACGCTGATAACGGACTCGGTCGAGGCTCTCTGCCGCAAGCTCGAGAATCTGGAGGCCTTGCGGAAACAGGATTCTCGCGTAGCTGCCATGGTCAAGGGCTACCACTTGGAAGGGCCTTGGATTTCCACGGAAGCGGGCTTCCACGGAGCCCACTCCAAGGAACTGGCCTGTCCCGCGCGCTTGGAGGATTTCCAACGGCTCTTCGACGCCTCCGGTGGAAATTTGAAACTGATCACCCTTGCCCCTGAGGTGGAGGGGACGATCGAGGCAATCTCGTCGGCAGTGACGCAGGGGGTGCGTATCGGGCTAGGCCATACCAACGCGGGCGCGGATTCGATCGACGCAGCAATTCAAGCGGGGGCCACTTTGGCGACCCATCTAGGGAACGCGGTGCCTTTGGAGATTCATCGCCATGACAACGTCGTCCAGCGCTTGCTCGCTCGAGACGAGCTGATCGCTTGCCTGATCCCGGACAAGATCCATTTGCCGGCGTTTGTCTTGCAAAACTTCTTCCGAGCCAAGCCTCAGGGGAAGGTCTTTTTCACGACGGACTGCATGGCCGCTGCAGGCATGCCGCCAGGACTGTATTCATTGGCAGGATACGAGCTAGAGGTAGGCGAAGACGGAATCGTTCACCTGCCGGGAGACGATCGTTTCGCGGGATCGTCGCTGACCATGGATGCGGCCTACCGAAACGTCATAGATTGTTTGGGTCTGGAGGAAGGTGCTGCGGAAGCGATGTGTTCCAGCCTTCCAGCGGAGCATTTCGGCATCCGCGTGCAGGCCCCCGATTGCTAGCAAGAAATTACAATGAACAAACTGCTTAAGGAAATGGACAGCGGAAAGCTGAAGCTCGGCGTATATGCGTCGCGGAGAGATATGGGCGAGGCTGCGGCCGCCTATGTAACGAGCCTGCTCGAGGACCAGCTAAAGCAAAAGGAAGCGCTGCGCATCGTAGTGGGGAGCGCACCTTCGCAGGACGAGTTTTTCGCTTCGCTGACGAAGCCGGAAAATCGCGACCGCGTGGATTGGTCCCGTATCGAGGTTTTCCATATGGACGAATACATGGGGCTGTCGGCTAGCCACGAACAGAGCTTTCGCCGCTACCAGCAGGAGCACTTCCTGAAGTTCGTATCCGTGAAAGCCTTTCACGAAATCCGCGGCGAATGCGCGGATCCCGAGGAGGAGTGCGCCCGCCTGAATCAACTGCTGGCGGAAAAGCCGATCGATCTCGTCTGCCTCGGCTTCGGAGAAAACGGGCACCTTGCCTTCAACGATCCTCCGGCTCCGTTCGACGAGCCTCGCTGGGCGAAATTGGTAAGCTTGGATGCCGCATGTCGGCAGCAGCAAGTGAACGACGGTTGCTTTCCGAACATAGACGCGGTGCCGACCCAGGCCATCAGCTTGAGCATGCGCGTGTTTAGGGAGGCCCGTTTCTTGAGCGGTGTGATTCCTGCGAAGACGAAGGCCAAGGCGGTCGCAGCAGCGGTGCAAGGCCCAATCGGCGAACACTGTCCCGCGACGCTTTGCCGTATCCACGGCAACGCGCGCTTGTTCTTGGAACCGGACTCAGCCTCCTTGCTGAAGTTCTAGGGAGCTGCCGTTAGGAACCGGCAGCGACCCAATAGAGGCTGCCGACGATCGAAGCTACGCAGAGCCAGCCTGCCGCAAACCCGATGACCGAGCGCTTGCTGGGCAGGCTGAGCTCAAACTCCGAATTGGGGAAGAGGGTCTTGCGTGGGAGGGTGGCGACTCCCTCGGGAAGGGTGCAAGGCGGGGCGTCGTTGTTCTCCTCTTGCAGGACCGGGGTACGCTGCAGGGCGTAGTAGCGCTCCAGCTTTTCGCTGGGAGTGCGTTGCGTGCAGAGGCTGGTGACGATGCCCACCAGGAAGCCGATGCTCAGGTAGAGGGTCATTTGCCACGGGAGGTAGACGGCAGGTCCGGCCTCGCCTTCGACGACCAAGCGGACGTTCTCTGCGAAGTCGAACTGAGAGAGCCAGTTGGCGAAGAAGGCTTGGGAGGTAATCCACCAGACCATGAGGGCGGAAAGGGTCGAGGTCCACGCCGCGGCGGAAGTCGCCCGGCGCCAGAAGAGCCCTAGCCAGAAGGCGATGCCCATCATGGGGCCGATCTTCCAGAGGAACTCCAGGCCTTCGATAACGTCGGAAAGCGAATAGGCGTAGATCACGCCGAGCAGCACTACCAGCACGGACATGATCCGGGCGGCCCAGAGGTAGTGCGTATCCGACATCTTGGGACGGAAAGGTTTGTAGATGTTTTCCGTGAAGAGGGCGGAGGCCGAGATCATGAAGGAGTCGCAAGAGCTCATGACGGAGGCCAGCAAGGTCGCGATGAAGAGTCCCAGCATGCCTGGCATGATCTGCGGGAAGAATTCGCGCGAGAGCATACCGTAGAGGTGGTCAGGATTGATTTGCTGTCCGGTATAGTATGCGATTCCGGCAAGGCCGGTTAGGCACCAAGCGACGGTGCAGAACCGTTTGGTGAAGCTTCCCACCACGAAACCGAACTGGCCTTCCCGTTCTGTCTTGCCCGCCGCGCAACTCGAAAGGATGTGAGGTTGGGTGACGATTCCGATCAGGCCGTTGACCGCAATGGCAACGATGTAGAAGATCCCGATTTCGCTGGGGGCAACCAGCGAGAACACTTGCGGATCCGCGATGGTCTCACGCACTCCCTGCAGGCCACCCGTGGCGTTGAGCACGAAGGGCAGGAGGAGGAAGGAGAAGATGATGGTCATGATCCCTTGAACGAAATCGGTGACGATCGCTCCCCCTAAACCGCCCGCTGTGCCGTAGGCCACGAAGAGGATGGTCATGGCGATGATGGCGATGCCCGGGGAAATGCTGCCGCCGCTGGCTCCCGAGATGACGGCGCCGGATCCTTTGAGCATCAGACCAATGGTTGTAACCATCATTCCAATACTGATCAGGGAATACAGCATGGCTACGCTTCGATTGTAGCGAAGCTCGAAAATGTCCGCGGTGGTTAGGGCCCGGAAGCGCCGCATCATGGGAGCGATCAGCCAATAGAAGGGGGTCCCGAAGAGATAGAGCCACTGGTACCATATTCCGGAAAGCCCATTGGTATAGGTTTTGGAGGCCACGCTGACAGCTTGGTCGGAATGGGTACCGGAGCCGAAGGCATGCATGGTCATCATCCATTTTCCGAAGCGTCGCGGCATGATAAAGTCGCTCATGCCTTTGATCTTTCGCATGGAAAGAGTACCGAGCAGGGTGACTGCTACGAGGTAGACGATGAGGACGAGGAGATTGAAGAACCCGATTCCGAGCATAGTATTTTAGATGTTCGCGTTAGCGTATTCGATGAGAGAGATGGTATCGACTAGGAACTTGAATCCGTAGCCGCTGAGCTCCAGCGTGGAGGGAATTTGAAGGTTTCCGGTGTATTCAATTTTCCACAACTCGCGGTTGTTCGATACTAAGATGCTATCGGAATCCGTAAGCTCCTTGGCGGCTTCAGCGTTTTTCGCGTTGAGGGATTGGATGCCCGGGAAGGCTCGTGCCAGGACTCTGCGGATTGCTGCCCGATCATCCCTGCTGGAACCGGTGCTGACGAGGCGAGCGATGGGGGACTTGGCCTCGCTTCCGATGATGAATTGGGCCGCTCTCACTTCAGGCGCAACCAGAGACAGCGGATCCAAGTAGTGGAGCTTGCCGGAACTTTCCCATTGCAGCCAATGATCGAAGGTGACCGAACTGTCTGGCGTGGCGACCAGGTCCTCGTTGAGGAACGCTGTCGATACGTGCAGGTGGGAGGCCGTAACCGATTTGAGGTTGTCGGAGCGCTTTATGGTTCCCAGGTTTTGACCCAGCTCGACCGCACTGCCTACGGGAGCCGCTTGGCTATCGATGTGGGAGTATTGGACGAGGAAGCGGTATCCCTGCGATTGGTAGTCGCTGGCGACGATAAGGGTGTCGCCCACAAGATCATCGAAGCGCCACAGCACGCGGCCGCGCAGCAGGGTGGAGACCCCGAGACCTTGCAAGCCCGCTTGGAACGGTCGCGTATCCACTTTTTGGGCAAGCGCGAAGTCGAGGCCTTCGTGGGGACCGCCTCCGTAGGAATCGTAGCGGGTTTTAGAGGTGTCACCCCACCAAATGTTAGGGCTGGCGAATTCCATGCCCGGGCGGATGACCCATTTCTCTACCGTTGGTTTCCCCAGTTTTTGAATACCGGACGTGAACTCCTTGCCGATCGCGCAGCGGAGCGCCTCTTCGTTGAGTTGGATGAGGGAAGACATTCGCTTAGGCCCTTCTGCGTTCCGAGCTAGTCCGAGTCCGCTCGATGCGAGACTCCGGGAACTCCAGGGTGAGGTGCGGGATGAAGAGCGCGTTGATGAAATCGTTTTGGAAGGATTCCTGGGCGTTGAGCTCCACCCATTCCAGCTTGTCGATGAGGGAACGCACGGTGTGCTTGGCGTTGCGGTCGATCGCGTAATGGATGGCGCCTTTGAGAGACGCGTTGCCGCAGGGCGAAACCTTTTTGGGATCGAGCGGGGGGATGAGCCCGATGTCGATCATGTCCGGTACGCGCACGCGCTTGCCGAAGTTGCCGGCGAGGTGGAGTTGCACGATATCGAATACATCGATTCCCGCGACCTTGGCCATGGTGATGATACCGGAAAACACGGCTGCCTTTGCCTGCAGGAAGTTGCTGATGTCGTCCTCGCTCAGGTACACGTCCTCGGTGAAGGCGTAGACGCGTTGCGATTGGCCCAGCAGTTCTCGGGTTTCGACCTTATCGTGTCGACGAGTGTAGCGCCCCTTCTTGCGTAGGATGCGAGCGCGGTAGGCCGCTGCCACGAAAGAGATGATGCCGGATCCGCAAAGTCCAATGGCAGGCTGGTCTCCGATGGTCGAGTAGCGGAGTTCTCCGCCTTCCTCCCAGACGTGGTCGATGGCTCCGGGGATGGCGCTGACGCCGCAGGGGAAGCCGCCGCCTTCGAAGGAAGGGCCAGCAGGGACAGCGGTGCAGAGGAGCCGCCCTTCGCTCTTGAAAGCCATTTCCGCATTGGTTCCAAGGTCTACGAAAAGCGTATTGTCCGGCAGGCTTTCGAAATCCAACAGGGTGAGACCGCTGATGATGTCGCCGCCGAGGTAGGCGCTTTGGGAAGGAACGAACTCCAGCTGCCTTCCCGGTAGGCGGTAGTCGGCGGCCGGGCGAGGCGAGGGAGCGAAGTCGACTCCATTGAAGGGCCAGCCACCCATTCCCGTGGGATCGAGACCGAGCAGGATATGGATCATTGGCGAATTTCCAGAGAGTACGGTGTTTAGTACTTGATCGCTGGATACACCGTTGTCGCGTAGGAGCGACTTAAGGAGAGGGGCAAGCGAACGCTTTAGGCCCAGCTCCTGCATCTCGGCGAGCAATTCCGGTGTATGGCAAAAG
This sequence comes from Pelagicoccus sp. SDUM812005, assembly GCF_031127875.1. Taxonomy (GTDB): domain Bacteria; phylum Verrucomicrobiota; class Verrucomicrobiia; order Opitutales; family Opitutaceae; genus Pelagicoccus. Next base: position 22,247 of record NZ_JARXIA010000032.1, read on the forward strand.
GCGATACGCGCGACTAGGTCTTCGGAGTAGGCGTATTGACCGTTGAGCCGCCCCCGGGAGTCGACCAGTTCGCGCTTCTCCAGATCGATCAAGGTGGCAGCCAAGGTGGTGGTGCCGATATCGACCGCCAGGGCGTAGCATTTGCGGTTCTCCCCTTTGGCGATGCATTGGGCTTGGCCGTCGAAGCAGGCCAGCTCGACTGGGCCTTCGAAGTCAGAGCTCGTGGTTCCGTCGAAGAAATGGGGAGCAAGGGTGAGGCCCTGCGGCAAGGCAGATTCGATGCGCTGGCGGTTGGATCGATTCGGATGCTCTTCGGAAGGGGGCACCGTAACGCTCTCGCAGGTCCAGCGGGGGGATTCGCAAATGAGGCCGTCCTCGATGGTGCTCAGGTCGATGGAAATGTTGGCGCTGGAGGCGGCCGACTCGGGAACGGTGATGTCGTAGGACCCCGCTTCGACCTCGGTCTGGCAGGCCAGTACGGGCTGGCCATCGAGAATGACGCGGCAGGTCTTGCAGGAACCGTGTCCGCCGCAGGACATCTTGAGGGGAATGCGCTGCTCCCTCAGGTGAGTGGAGAGGGTGCAAGGCGTGGCTATGTCGACTTTATGCATCAGCTTACTTTGCCTGTGCGGCTTCGAGGGCGCGCTTTTCGGCTCGCGTTTCCTTGATGTACTTCATGCCCAGCTTGTCGGCGCCGGTGACCGTATCGGCAGTGAGCATGGCCCATTTGAGTGCGGGGTGGGTGATGTCGGTGATGGGCGCGTTCATTCCGTTGTAGATCGCGATCGCGAGGTAGTAGGCGTCGAGCGTCTTTCGCTTGGGCATGCCGAAGCTTACGTTGGAGGCGCCGAGGGTGATATTCGCGTTCAGCTTCTCGCGAATAAACCGCATCGTATCCATCGTACAACGACCCGCTCCGACATCGGTGGCGACGCCGATGGCGATGCAGTCGAAGATGAAGTCGTCGATGCCAAATCCGTACTTCTTGCCTTCCTCTAGGATCTTGAAGGCGCAATTGAGCCGGCCTTCCGCGGTGTAGGGAATGCCATCGTCGTCCGCTGTCATCGCTACCATGGCGGCGCCGTGCTTCTTGGCGATGGGGAAGATCTCGTCCATCTTTTCCTGCTCGCCGGAAATGGAGTTGATCAGGCAGCGCCCTTCCGCCTTTTCCAAGGCGGCGTCGAGGGCGGCGGGATCGCCGAAGTCGATGGAGAGCGGGCAATCCACTCGCGAGCGAATCGCGGTAACGGCGATGGGAAGCAGCACCTTTTCCGGGATGTCGAGCCCGACCATGTTGACGTTGATCACGCCTGCTCCCGCTTCGTATTGGGCCACGGCTCGGTTGACGACTTCGTCCCATTCTCCGCGAGCCACGGTTTCGCGAACCTTCTTGTAGCCGAGGGCGTTGCAGCGTTCGCCGATGACGACGGTGCGACGATTGGGGGCGATGCGCACGCGGTGCGATTTCGAGGAAATGATGGTGGTAGGTATGTTCGTGTCCGACATTGGAGTAGGGTTTAGAGGCTGAGGTTAAGTAACGGTATTCAGGGAACGGAGACGGGCTTGCCGGGCACGATCTCGGATCTGGAGTAGAAATTCGTCGATAAGGTGGGGCGGCATGCCAAAGTTCATGGTGTGCACCCCAGCGGCGCCGTGTTCGGTGACGCCTTCGGCGATCTCGAAGGCCCAGTCGAGGGCCTTTCGCTGGAAATCTTCCGACTCCATGATGCGGCGCAGGGATTCGTCGACGTAAACGCCGGGCAGGCGGCAGAGCACTTCGAAGGCCCGGCGGCTTCCAACGAGGGGGATGGAAGGGATGGTGAGCTTCGGTTCGTTTTCCCGCCCGGCTCGCAGCTGCTTGTACCACTCCTGAAAAGTGGGAACATGGGTGATGGCCTGCGTCTGGCAAAAGCGGGCGCCTGCCTGGCGCTTGAAATGGAGCCGTTCCACGCTGATCGGCATCGGCGTCGAGAAGGGATTGGCGGCGCAGCCGAGATAGGGAGCGACGCCCAGTCGCTGTTGGAAGTCTTCGAGCCGCGTATTGGCAAAATGGATCATTTGGGAGCTATCCATCGGAAACCAGCTTTGCTGGTCCACTTTTCGATCCTTTTGCGGGAGCCAATCGCCGGTGAGGAGGAGGAAGTTCTTGTGTCCGCTGCCGATGGCTTTCTCTAGCTCACGCAGGAAGTCGTCCGCGTGGTGGTCCCTGCCGCAAAACTGGATGATCGATTCGACCTGGTAGGCTTGCACGACCTCGGCAGTTTCCATCGACGAAAGCGAGGGGATGCCGCCGGCGTTGGTCGTGGTGTTGACGGCGTCGACGTGGTCGGCCACGCGTTCCATAATCTTGTCGACGCGGTTTAGCCCTTTGGCGGTCAGGGGAGAGGCGATCTCAAGGGTGACCACGAACTCGCCTCGATACATTTTACGGGCGAGACGTGAGCTCGCCGGAATCTCGCTGGTATCCACGAAGTCCTGCGGAAGTCGCGTTTTCCGGTCTTTTCCGTTAACGAAATTAACGTAGCTAGCTGTATTCAAAAGCTTGGGATCCGGGGGAAGGTGGATGCCGTCTTGCTTTTGCGTCTTCTTTTTTTCGATACGCGTCCAGACGCATTCGATTTCTGGGATCACCTCGCACTTTCCGTCCAAGGTTCCGCCGCAAGGCCCGTTGCGCAGGCCTTTGGGGCAGTTCATCGGGCAGATGAGCTTGGTATGCGTGAGGATGCATTGGCCGCAGGTTTGGCAGCCAAACGCTTTCTCCTTAATCCACTTTTCGACCGTGTAAATCATCTAGGCTGAGATGCCGAGGGCCTTAAGATCGGCCAGGGCTCGCTTGGCGGCGATGACTCCATCGGCGGCCGAGTCCGCATAGTAGTCGGCGTCAATCTTGTCGCAGAACTTTTCGTTGATGGGAGCTCCCCCGATGAGGACCTTTACGGTATCGCGCATGCCCTCGTCCTTGAGGGCCTGGATGACGCGCTCCATGTAGTTCATGGTGGTGGTCAGCAAAGCGGACATGCCGACCATATGGATGTCGTTTTCCTTGAGGGCGGCGATGAACTTCTCGACCGGGACGTTGACGCCTAGGTCGAGGATCTGGAAGCCGGCTCCCTCGAGCATCATGCCGACCAGATTCTTGCCGATGTCGTGGATGTCGCCTTTCACGGTGCCGAGCAATACACGGCCGACGGGCTTGGCTCCGGTCTTCGCGATCAGCGGCCGCAGGATCTTGAGGCCTTCGCTCATCGCTCGGGCGGCGATCAGCATTTCCGGGACGAAGAGCTGCTTTTGGGCGAAGCGGTAGCCGATGACGTCCATGGCGGGGATCATCGCTCGGTCGACGATTTCGCCCGGCGGGATATCGTCCTCGAGGGCTTCCTGCACCAGCTCGACGACATCGTCCTCCTCGCCCTCTTCGATGGCTTCGGCGAGTTCGCGCAGGATCGGTTCCAAGCCTTCCTCGTAGGTGGGTTCCGTGTCGACGACGATTGCTTCCGTCTCCTGCTTCTTCTGCTTGAAGATAGGGCGTGTAGGCGTCCAGTTCTTGTAGTCCTTTTCCAAACACGCCCGAACTGCGTCGATATGCTCCGGCGGGCAATCGTAGGCGGCGACCCCGGTACCCAGGATGAAGCCCGGGTGGTCCCAGCACTTGTTCAGGATATTCATGGTGAAGTCCTGAATCTTGTCGATGGGACCGAGGTGGAGAAGTCGCGGGTCGACGTTGACGCGCATGGGAAGGTTGTTTTCCAGCGCCTTCTTTTTGAAGAGCTCGATGTCGCCCTCGAAGTCGCAGAGGATCTGGGTCGTATCGGTATCGATGATGGCATCGAGGATCGGTGTGGTATCGCCGCCGATAATGAGCGGGATTTGCTTCGCTCCAGCGGCCTTCAGTTCCGGAATGAGGATGCGTTTGTAAACTTTGGATACAATTTCCTGGAAGATCTGCGGAGAGCAAAGCGGCGGCATGGCGCGCGAATCGAAGATGATGGGATCGATGCCGATATCGACGAAGGCCTTTCCGAAGGCAGCCGCGACCCGTGCCGTAAACTCCATGAGTTTGACCGTGTACTGCGGATCCTGCATGGTCATGACAATGAAGTTTTCAGCTCCCATCAGTTCGGAGGCGAGGGAGAAGGGGCCGGTGATGGCGCCGCGAATCTTGATTTCATGCCCCAGCTTGGCGTGCAGTTTCTTGGCTGCCTCCAAGTAGAGCGGCATGCGACCGTCCTTCGTGGGATCGGGGATGCTGAGCTTGTCGATATCGGAGAGTTTCTTGATGGGAAAGTCCTCCACGCCCGGCACGTCGGGGGAGTCGTCGAAGTAGACGATCTTGCAGCCGAGGGCTTCGGCTTCGACGTTGTAGACGTCGATTCCGACGGTGAGGAAATCCGGCTTGTAGCGTTCGTACTCGGCTAGCAGGCCTTCGACCAGCAGGTCCGGATCGCGGCAAATTTCCGAGGGGGTCTTGCCGATCAGGAAGCCCTTGTGCTCGTAGATGGCGGGGCAAAAGGGGATACGCTCGCCTATCTCCATGGATAGGACTTTGTTCATGAGTTCTAGGCTATTCATAGTTTGGGGTGTATTTAAGGTAAGGATACGGGGGAGCTTTCGCTCGCTAGGACTTGTTTCTCGAAAGGGAGTACCCGCAGCTGGCAGTTTCGATCGGGACAGCGCCAGCAGCGCGGTTGGGCTTCGCCGCACTCCGGAAGCGGGTGCTCGCGTTCTACCGAGCTGCCGAAGCCGATAACCGCAGTTACGGTCGCGAGGGGGTGCATGAAAAACGATTCCGCGTCGAAGTTGACGCCGATTTGCTGCAGCGGCAGCGCTTCCGCGAATCGTGCCTGCAAGGAATGCGGCAAGCGGTCGGTACCGGGTGAAAGGCTATCGCCGATCTTGCAGTCCGGATAGCGTTGGCTCAGTTCGCGGCGGGCCTTCACTAGGCTGTCGCGGGCAATGGCGGTGGCGATAGCGGTGTAGACGTAAGCCTTCATCGGATCGTCTTCCCGCATCACGAAGTCATCCCATTCGGAGCTGATGGTTCCGGCTACCAAAGCTGCGTATTCGGGAAGCTGCAAGTAGCGTTGCAGCCGTATCGATTTTCCTAGTACAGCTTTGATTTGCTCGCTGCGCCCGATGGTCCAAGCCAGTTTCGGACGAGCGATTGCGGCGGCAACCGGCAAGCTCTCGTCGATCAATCGGGTCAGCCGCTTGCGGATCGGTTTACCGGGAGGAATGCCCATGCTGCGAAGCACCTTATCGTAGCTAAGGATCGGAGAAAGGTGTAGGATTTCAGGAACGAGTTCTTGCACAGCAAGGGGCAATTCGGTTCCGGAACTATAGGTAATTCGGGAGCTTTCCGTCTTGGCCGATCGGGCGGTTTGTGATTAGACAATATGGCTATAGCTTTTGCGGTTCTTAATATTGAAGTCCGTAAGTCATAGAAGTTCAGCTGGTAAATGAAAACGACGGGTGGTTCTGATGAGTAGACGGATAAGAAATTATACGAATGATGACGGGGCGAAGGGACAAGCGCGTCGGCACGAGCCCATGGGGGTGCCCATGCCGGATGCCGGCATCTATATTCTAGAGAGCCACCACTCTGCGAGTTTCCGCATGGCGATGGGAAGCTGGCCGTTTCACAAGATCTGCTGGGTTCCGGTGGGTCGCGGTTTCTTGGAGTTCGAGGACGGGCGCGTGGTGCTAGGCACCCATGCTTTTGCGGTCGTACCGAAGGGGTGCGAGCACCGATTCGTCGACGATCCGTCGGAGCCGATGACCTTGATCATCGCTTGCGCCACGGAGGCTGCCCTGCGGGGCGAGGGAACCTTGGCCTCCCTGTTCGCGACGTTGCTGCAGCGCTTTCCGCGTAGCAAGGCGGTCCGAGCCCGCAGCGCCTACCACTTCAGCTTGATGCGCGATTGCCTGCAGGGAATGCTGCGGGAGCAATCGCGCGGCGGCTTGGGCAGCGGAGCGATGCTGCATGCCCTTTTGACTCAATTGGTGGTGGCGATGGTACGGGGCGCGGAACCGGGGGGAGTGGTGGACCACGGGCCGGCCGCCGCGCTGGAAGGATTGCTGGAGGAGCTGGAAAGCCACTTCGATCGACCGGTATCGCTGGAAGAGGTCGCGGAGCGTTGCGGGCTTTCGCCGCGACGTTTTACGCAGCTCTTCAAGGAGCGTACCGGTTCGACTTTGGTCGAGTACGTGAACCGCTTGCGCATCGATTACGCGAAGGAGCGCCTGCGCGAGACGGGTCACGTCGCCTACGCCTGCCACGAATCGGGGTTTCAGGATTTGGCCTATTTTTACCGCAGCTTCAAGCGCTACGTCGGCTGCACGCCGGGGGCCTTCGTGAAGGCCGAAGCGGCTGGCAAGGATTGACGAACGATGGCAGCTTCGCCTGCGGAAGAGCAGCAGGAGACAGGCGTTTTACAGTAAATGACGATACGCTCGCCTGCCCCCCTTGTCGGAGGCAGGCTAGAGGGATGCTGCGTTTGCCGTTTTTGCTTCTCCTGTTCCTCGCTTTGGCGTCGCCCTTGATCCTTAAAGCGGAGCGCCCTGCCATCGCCTATACGCTGAGCTTTTCGGACGCCCGCAATCATTATCTCGACGTGGAGATGCGGATACCTGCCGAAGGGAAACGGGAGCTCGAACTGTTTATGCCGGTTTGGACGCCAGGCTCGTATTTGGTGCGCGAATACGCTCGAAACATTATTTCCTTGGAGGCGGCGGATGGCAGCGGAAAGCCATTGCAGGCCCAGAAGACCAGCAAGAATCGATGGCGAGTGGATTTGCGGGGTAGCGATACCCTGGTCGTGAACTATCGACTCTTCAGTCGAGAAATCAACGTGCGGTCCAATTGGGTGGAATCGGACTTCGCGGTTATCAATGGAGCTCCCACCTATTTGTCAGTGGTGGACGACTACCAGCGGCCCTACGAAGTGCAGGTCGAATTGCCCGAAGGGTGGAAACGCAGCTGTTCCCCGCTCCCGGCAGGGAAGGAGCCGAACAGTTACCGGTCGCCCGACTTCGACACCCTAGTCGACAGCCCGATGGTGGTTGGCACGCCCGAAGTGGACCGTTTCGAGGTGGACGGAGTCGAGCATTATCTGGTGACGCTTGGCGGCGGCGGGGTTTGGGACAACGAGCGAGCCGCCCGCAACGTGCAGCATCTGGTGGAAACCCAGCGGGACTTCTGGGAAAGCCTGCCGTATTCAGAACCTTACTACTTTTTCAATTTGCTCACGGGCTCCCGCGGAGGCTTGGAGCATCGCCAGTCGCTAGTGATGACCGCGGACCGTTGGTATTCGAAGAATAGGGGAGGAATTCGGTCTTGGCTCTCGCTGGTGAGCCACGAGTTCTTTCACGCGTGGAACGGGAAGCGGCTGCGGCCCGTGGAACTGGGGCCTTTCGAGTACGAGCACGAAAACTACTGTTCGTCCCTCTGGGTGGTGGAAGGGATCACCAGCTACTACCAGCACGTGCTCCTGGCTCGAGCCGGCTACAACACGGTCGACCAGTACCTGGGCGCCTTGAGCGGCTCGATTGCCGGTACGCAGCGGACTCCGGGTCGTATGGTGCAGTCCTTGAGCGACTCTTCCTTCGACGCTTGGATCAAGGCCTATCGCCGCGACGAGAATTCGGTGAACGCGCTTTTCAGCTACTACTCCGGCGGAGCGGTGGCAGGCTTCCTCATCGATGCGGAGATCCAAAGAGCGAGCGAGGGAAAGGCGTCCCTGGACGACGTCCTGCGATTGGCCTACGAACGCTACAGCGGGGAACATGGCTATTCCGAGGACGAGTTTATCGCTCTGGCGGGCGAGGTGGCCGGCAAGGACCTGAGCGCTTGGTTCGAGCAACTGGTGCGGGAGCCGGGCGAATTCGACTACCAGCCTGCCCTCGATTGGTACGGACTTGAGTTCGAGGCCCCGAAAGCGTCTACAAATAGTGGATACTTCCCCGTGGAGGAAGAACCGGCGGACCTGCCTCGGGGCTGGCTGGGGGCTTCCACGAGCGAGAGCGGCGGCATCTTGAAGGTGACGTCCGTGCCGGCCGGAACCTCTGCGTCGGAAGCTGGCCTCTACGTAGACGACGAGATCATCGCCATCGATCGCAACCGGGTGGACGCGAAGCAGCTGAACCGGATCGTGGGCCTGCTCGGGGTGGGGGCGGAGATCGACTTGCTCGTCTCGCGGCAAGGGCTGTTGCGAACCTTGAAAGTGGAGCTCGGGGAAGAGCCTAGCGAAACCTGGCGCTTGCGGGTGCGCAGCGACCAGAGCGAAGCTCAGGCAGCTCGCGTTGCCCGGTGGTTGGGAAGCCCGGACCAGGCGAGGGAGTAAGTAGGGCTCTCTCGTTTCTCGCGGCGGCCGGCTGGCGGTTTGGCTAGCAGTCCAAGTGGAAGTAGAAGCGAGTACCTTCGCCCTTGGTGGATTCTATCCAAATCTCGCCACCGTGGGCTTCGATGATCTTCTTGCAGATCGACAGGCCGAGTCCGGTTCCTGTCTTGCCTTGGGAGTCGGCGAGGCGTTCGAAGGGGAGGAAGATGCGGTTGGATTCCTTGTCGTCGATGCCGATTCCATTGTCCTCCACGCAAATCACGGTGAGGCCATCCTCCCGGGAGCTGCTGACGCGGACGACGGGATCGACGCCATCCCGGCTGTACTTGAGGCCGTTTCCGATGAGGTTCTGCAGGACATGGTGCATCAGCCCCGGGTCGCCCCGGACCGCTGGCATCTCGCTGGCTTCGACCGTGCCCTTGGTCTCCTTGATGAGTTCGGCCAAGCTCGAACAAACCTCGGAAACGAGGGAAGTGGGCCGGATCTCGAGACGCTCTATGGATTTGCGCCCCAGGCTGGAAAGCTTGTGCAGGTCTCCCACCAAGGTGATGGAACGGTGGGCGCTTTTCTTCAAGAGGTCTAGGCACTCCCAGGCTTCCTGGGTCGATTGGCCTTTGGAAAGTTCCAGCTCGATGAGCTGGGCGAAGCCCTGGATGGCGTCAAGCGGGGAAACGAGGTCATGGGCGGCCATGCTTCCGAAGTACTGCAGGTCCGCGAGGCTATCCTCCAGCTTGCACTTCTGCGTCCAGCGCTCGAGCGCGTAGCGGATGCTGCGCAGGAGGGTGCGCGGAGTGATTTCTTCCTTGCTCAGGAAGTCCATGGCGCCGAGCTTGAGGGCCTCCTCCCCTAGGTTGAGGTCGGAGATGGCAGTGAGCACGACTACCGGAACGGAGGGGCAGGAATCGAGGAATAGGCTGAGCGTATCCAGTCCAACCGTTTCCGGAAGCCCGAGATCGAGAATGGCAAGCTCCACCTTTTTAGTGCGAGCGATCTGCAGGGCGTCGGTCAGGTTGTTGGCTCGGGTGATCCGCGTAGTGCTGAAGCTGCGCGCGGCGAGCGTAAACAGTTCGGCATGGTCTTCGTTGTCCTCGACTAGCAATAGCTCTACTGTGGAAACCTTTTTGGAGGCTCGGGGCGCTTGAATCGAATTTGCCATAAATACTGAGATACAGAGAGGTCGCGCAGCGCCGCATCCTAATTGCATCGGTTGCGCTACAGGCCGGTCTTGCTGGGCTAAGGATTTGAGAAAAAGAGGCTTTGGCAAGTTCAGCCGCCGCTTTCTGAGTTAAATCTAGGACTCAAGTTAGGGAAAATACGGTGCCGGACTTGCGGTGGGCTAACGATTCGCTTGTATTCCCGAGTGCCTGTGTTTTCGAAACTCAAAAGTCGGTGGTTGGGAGCCTCCATTGCCTTAGCCCTGCTCTTAGTAGCGTTCGTGGTTGCCGCCCTGGTTCCCAGCGACTACGTAGAGCGGCTGTGCGCTGCCGACTATATGCCGCACGGTCACTGTTACTTTTGGGAGGCGGATATCCTATGGCTGCATGTGGTATCGGATTCCTTGGTAGCGCTGAGCTACTTTACGATCCCGCTTTGCCTGGTCCTGATCGTTCGGCGGCGCAAGAACTTGAAGTTCAAGGGGGTCTTTTGGCTCTTCAGCCTGTTCATCCTCTTCTGCGGGCTTACGCACGTATTCGAAATCTACAGCGTTTGGCATGGGGCCTACCGTTTGACCGGTACGGTGAAACTGGCGACGGCCATCGTTTCGGTGGCCACCGCGATCTATCTGGTTCGGGCCATGCCTATGCTGACGAAACTGCCCTTGCAGCACGAATACCAGGAGGTTGAGCTAAAGCTGCGGGATCGTGACAGCTTGTTCCAGGCGATCCTGAGCGGCGGTTTGGAAGCCTTTGTCACCGTTAAGCCAATACAGTTCAAAAAGGGCGGGGCGACCCGGTTTCTGGTGGACGCCTTCAACGATATGGCCATTCGGGAGATAGGGATGCCGGCGGAGGCTCTCACTGGAAAGGATATCGAACACGCGCTTCCCTTCGCCAGAGATATTGGGCTCTCGGACCTGCTGCATGAATGTTTAAGCAGTGGAGCCGCCCACCATTCCGAGTTCGAGCTGGCAAAAGGGAGCGAGGATCCGCGCTGGATCAGCGTCAAGATCGTTCCAGCCGCTTCGCGCTTGGCGATTTTCTTTATGGATGTTTCCCAGGCTCGTCTGACGGAAAGGCGCTTTCAGCAAACGTTGGAGAAGCGCGTCGAAGCGGCCCTGAAGGAGCGGGACATAAATGCGGCTCGGGCCGAAGCTGCAATGGCGGCTGCCGCCCACGGAATCCTCGTCGTCGACGAGGGTGGAACCATCGTCCAGTGCAACAAGCAGTTGTTGCAGTTTTTTGGGTACAAGGAGGAAGAACTCATCGGAAAGCCGGTCGACATGCTGGTGCCAATCGGCGCACGGGAGCGGCATTCCAAGCATGTCGAGGAGTTTCGCGAAGAGCTAACGCGTCGTCCGATGGGGCAAGCGATCGAGAACCTGTCGGGCCGCCGCAAGGACGGGTCAACCTTTCCGGTGGAGATCGGGCTCAACCCCTTCGAGACTCCGGAAGGCCGCTTCATCTCCGCGTCAGTGGTCGACATCAGCGAGCGCCTGGAGGCCCGCGCGGCGCTTCGCGAAAGCGAATTGCTCCTTCAGCAAGCGACCAGCGGAGGAAACGTAGGGATTTGGCACTGGTACGATATCCATGAGGACAAGCTCTATTGGAACCCGAAGATGTATGAGCTTCTTGGGTACAGTCCGGACGAGATGGAAGCCACCTATGAAAACTTCAAGACCCTGCTGCACCCGGAAGACTTAAAGCCAACCTTGGAGGCCTTGAAAAGTTGCTTTGGCGACAAGTCCCATTTCGAGCACGACCATCGCCTCCTGACCAAAAACAATGGGTACCGCTGGTTCTTTTCCGCCGGCCAATTGGTCGAGGATGGGCAAACGGGCAATGCTAAGCTCGTCGGTTCGATCATCGACATCCAGAAGCGCAAGGATCACGAAAAGGAGGTCGAAAAGGTGAACGAAATCTTGGCTGCCAAGAACCGGGAAATGGAGCAGATGACCTATGCGGTGTCCCATGACCTCAAGGCGCCCTTGGTTTCGATCCTAGGTTTGGTGAACCTGCTCCAAGTCGGTGGCTACGAACTGGACGAGGATGCGGCGGGGTTACTGGCTAGGGTCGAGAAGGCGGGTCGCCAGATGCAAAACCTGATCCACGACATGCTGGAAATCACCAAGGTCGGCAACGTCGAGGGAAAGCATGAAGCGGTGGATACGCTCGAAATCCTCAACGAACTGAAGGATTTGTTCGAGAACGACTTCAAACGGCGCGGCTGCGAGCTTCGCATCGACCCGAGCATCCCTTCGATTTGGACCAAGCCGGTCTTGCTCAGGCAAGCGGCCCAAAACTTGATCTCCAACGCCCTGAAGTACGGTTGCACAGCTGAAGCTCCCACGATCGACATCTTCGCGAGAGAATCCGAGGGCGGCCTGGACCTTGTCTTCGAGGATAACGGAAAGGGTATCCCTGCCGCCAACAAGGAAGATGTATTCAAATTATTCCGACGTCTCGACAGGGACGAGGAGGGCAGCGGTCTGGGCTTGGCGATCGTGGCCAAGATTATGAACATGCTCCGAGGGGCGGCCTTTTTGGAGGAGCACGATGGACCGGGGGCTCGCTTCGTGCTCCGGTTTCCTTTGCCCAAAGCGAACGCAGCTCCAAGCGAAGCCAGCGCCTCCAAAGAGGGGCCACGCCTCGTATTCTCGGACAAGACGCTGCCGCCAGCAGTGGAGGCCCCGAGCGGTGGCCTGACCGAACATTTCAGGAAGTTCGTCTACGCGACCGCCCACGACTTCAACGCTCCTCTCATCACGATCAAGGGGCACCTCGACTTCCTGCTCACCCATGGAGCGGATGACCTGCAGAGCGACTACCGCAAGCTCGTCGAGCAAAGCAAGAACGCCGCAAACCGCATGACGGAATACCTCGAGGCCCTTGTCAGCTACGGCGAAGCCATTTTGGACGACTCCAAGCATCGTCCCGTCAAGCTGGAGCTGCAAGCTCTCGTCGAATCGATTGCCGACAAGTGGCGAGACTCGAAGGAGCATGGGCATGTATCCATCGTCCTAGGAAAGCTTCCGGAAATCGACTGCATCAACCCTGATCTGGCGCGAACCCTGTTCGAGAACCTGCTGGACAACGCGGTCCGCTTCGCCAGCGAAGGCGAAGCCCCGGAGGTCGAGCTAAGCGTTACGGAAACCGATACGCACTGGGCTTTCAGCATCCAAGACAATGGCCCCGGCCTGGCCTCTTCGGAAGCGAAGGCGAACCTCGCCCCCTTCGGTCGCCTTGGGCTTCAGGAGGTAGATAAAACGGGTATCGGTTTAGCGACTTGCAAAATGATCGTGGAGCTCCATCGAGGAACGATATGGTTAGACCCGGATTACCAAAAGGGAGCGCGAATCCTCTTTACGCTGCGCAAGAGTCGATAGTTGAAGCATGAATACAAATGCAATTAAGTCGGTCGTGCTCGTGGACGACAATCCGGACGACCTGTTTATCAACAGCCTGGTAGTGCAAAGGTCGAAACTGGAGAAGGAGCCAGTGCAGTTCAGCAACCCCGTTTCGGCGCTAAGCTACCTCGCAAAAACGCCCCTGGATGGAGCGCGTATCGTATTTTTGGATATCAATATGCCCTACCTGGATGGCTTCGCCTTTCTCGAGCGCTACGAGCAAACCTGCGCCCAGCAGAACGCGGGAGACTTGATCGTTATGCTAACGACTTCCATGCACAGCGAAGACCGGCAGCGCGCCGAGTCCAACAAGTTGGTACGGCGCTACCTGCGAAAGCCGCTCACGGTGCAGGACCTTGAAGACCTGGTAGAATCGCTCTAGCTCATTCGGCGGACTTCTTGGCAGGAGCCCGTCGCTTCTTCTTTTGGCCGATGTTCAGGTAGGTCTTGGTCTGTAGCTGCTGTTCGTAAAGCTCCATGAATCGAACGCCGTCGCGAGGACGCACGATGTCTTCCTTGGTAGCCTTGTCGATTTGCCGCTTCAGGTTCTGGCAGAGGCCTTCCGCCGAATACTGTACGCCTTCGAGCACGTCCTTCATGCGATAGCCCTTGATGGTATCTTCGATGTAGAAGCCGTCGTCCTCGTCTTCGTCGAGGAAGACGTGCACTTCGTTCACCCGGCCAAAGAGGTTATGGTTGTCGCCCATGATGTCCTGGTAGGCGCCCACCAGGAAGAAACCGAGGAAGTAGGAGTCCCCCTTCTTGAGCGGGTGCAGCGGCAGGTACTGCTTCTCGTCTTCCAGGTCGATGAACTTGGATACCTTTCCGTCGCTGTCGCAGGTGATGTCCACAAGGATGGCGTTCACGCTGGGCCTTTCGTTGAGGCGAGCGATGGGAGCGATGGGAAAGAGCTGGTCCAAGGCCCAGTGGTCCAGCAGCGACTGGAATACGGAGAAGTTGCAGACGTACTGGTCGGAGAGCAGTTCGGAGAGGCCGATCAGCTCCTCCGGCTGGTATCCACGAGCCTTATACACCTTTTGCTCCAGGCGATTGCAGATCTGCCAGAAGAGGGATTCGGCTTGGGCGCGGCCGACGAGGTCGAGGTAGCCATGGGAAAAGAGGGAATCCGCTTCCTCCTTCTTTTGCAGGGCGTCGTGGTAGATTTCGAGGGCGCCGTACTTGGTGCGGCCGTTGAGCATCTCGTGCAGGTCGGCTACGACCTGGTCCTTGATCTCGTCCTTGCGCACCTTGAGCAAGGACTCGCGCTTGGAGATGCGTCCGAAAACTTCCGTGATGAGGATACTGTGAGGAGCCACGATGGCTCGGCCGCTCTCGGTGGTGAGGTCGGGGCAGGGCACCTTCATCTTGGTGCAGATCTGCTTGACGTTATAGACCACGTCGCGGGCGTATTCCTCGAGGGTGTAGTTGGTGGAGCTCTCGTAGTTGGAGCGGGAACCGTCGTAGTCGATGCCCAGTCCGCCGCCCACGTCGAGGCTCCCCATGGGGAAGCCCATCTTCTTGAGCTGGCAGTAGTAGCGGGTCGCTTCCACTACGGCGTTCTTGAGAGTGATGATGTTCGGCACCTGGGAGCCGATGTGGAAGTGGAGCAGTCGCAGGCTTTGCTTGAGCTCCGCCTTCTCCAGCATGCGGGCCGCTTCCAGCATTTCCATGGAGGTGAGGCCGAACTTGGCGTTATCGCCCGTGGAGGTGGCCCATTTGCCTTCGCCGCGGGTGCCGAGCTTGGCTCGCAGGCCGACGAGCGGATCGACCTTGAGCTCCTTGGAGACCTTTACGATCAGTTCCACTTCGCTCAGTTGCTCGGCCACGATGATGATCTCCTTGCCGATCTTGCGGTAGTTCAAGGCGAGGCGGATGTAGTCCTCGTCCTTGTAGCCGTTGCAGATCAGGAGCCCGTTGGAGTCCTGGTGCATGGCCATGGCGATCAGAAGCTCCGGCTTGCTGCCGGCTTCCAAGCCGTAGCCATGGGGCTCGCCCGCGTCGCGGATTTCTTCGATCACTTCGCGGAGCTGGTTCACCTTGATCGGGAAGACGCCCCGGTAGCGGCCCGAGTAGTTCTCTTCGGCGATGGAGTCGGCGAAGGCCTTGTTCAGGCGTTGCACGCGGTTTCGCAGCAAGTCCTGGAAGCGGATCACCATGGGGGCCTTGATGCCCTTGCTGGCGGCCTCCTTGATGACGTCGTCGATACGCACGGCACGCTCGTCAGCTTCTGGGTGGGCGCACACGAAACCTTCCTTGTCGACGGAAAAGTAGGGCGTGCCCCAACGGTTGAAACCATAGAGACGCTCTGCTTCAGAGGTCGTCCATCGCGATTTTGGGCTGGTGCTCAAGGGTGTTCTAGCGTTCAGGTTATGGCTTGCATTTTGAAAAGCCGCTAGCTTGAGTACGCGCCTTTCAATTTCAAGAACCCTTTAGTGTTAAAATTCCCGCATCTGTAATGGATATTTCTTCAATCGTACTGGCCCAAGAAGCCGCTCCACAAGGGGGCATCATGAGCTTCCTTCCTTTCATCGTCATCTTCGCTGCGATGTATTTCCTCATCATCGCTCCGCAGCGCAAAAAGCAGAAGCAGCACCAGCAGATGATCACCGAGCTCAAGAGCGGCGCGGAAGTCGTGACCAGCGGCGGAATCTACGGCACCATCACCAACGTGAAGGACGACCGTTTCGTGCTCAAGATCGCCGAGAACACGAAGATCGAAATCTCGAAGGCCTCCGTCGCTTCGGTTATCACGCCAGCGGAATAGAGCTTTAGATTTTAGCCAAAATAGTTTCAAAACAAGAGCCACGCCCCGACCGGCGTGGCATCTCTATTATTATTAGACAGTCTATAACCCTAAAGTAACCCGATGTCCGGAAAGTATTTTTGGAAGCTGGCACTCACCGCGATCATTGTCGCGTTTTGCCTATCGTACCTAGTCCCCATGTCCGACCAGGACTTTGCCGAGCACGTGACCGAGCGTTCCGGCGACCCTGAGTTCGCCGCTCTGGTGGAGCGCGCCAAGACCCTCTCCGAGGAGAGCCAAGGCAGCACCCGTCCCCTCAGCGTCTACATGGCCCTCAAGTCCATCGCCAACGAGGAGCGGATCGACATCAGCCAGTACTTCAAGGGGCTCGAGCTCGAGTCGAACCTGCGCAACATCGAGAAGCGCAACAACATCTTGCTTCCCGAGCTGCTCGAGGACTCCAAGGCCAACTTGAAGAAGGGCCTCGACATCCAAGGCGGCATTTCCGTGACCTTCGAGGTCGATCCCGTCGCCCTGGCCGAGGTTCCTGCCTCCCAGCGCAACGAGAAGCTCACCGACGCGATCAACATCATCGAGCGACGCGTCAACAGCTACGGCGTGAGCGAGCCGATCGTACGTCCCGTAGGCGACAACCGCATCGAAGTTCAGATCGCTGGCGTCAACACCAAGGACAATCCTGACATCATCGAAACGATCCAAGCTCCTGCTAAGCTGGAGTTCCGCGAGGTCCATCCGTCGGCCAATCCTCTGACCGACCCGACTCCGACTGGCTACGTCGAGATGCAGGAAGTCGACGACAACGGGGAGCGAGAGATCGTGCGCCGCTACTACGTGAAGCGCCTGCCCGCCCTTTCCGGCAAGTACGTCAAGGACGCCTTTCCCCGCACCAATCAAGTGGGCGGCCTGGAAGTCATTCTGCAGTTCGACGACGAGGGAGCGAAGCTCTTCGCGGACGTAACCGAAAGGCTGGGAGCCATCACCCAGCGCGGCGAGCAGACCCGTTCCGGCGAGGTCGGCTTGCTAGCCATCGTGCTGGACGGCCACTTGCAATCCGCCCCGCGCGTCAGCGAACGCATCGCCGGCGGCAGCGCTCAGATCACGGGCAACTACACCCAGCGCGAGGCCGTCAACCTGGCCAATACTTTGAACAACCCGCTGGAGCTTCCGCTCGAAGTGGTTGAGATGTACGAAGTCGGTCCCTCCATGGCGAAGGACTCCATCGATTCCGGCGTCAAGGCTTCCATCATCGGTATCACAGCCGTATCGGCCTTCATGATCGCCTACTTCATGATCGGCGGCGTCATCGCCCTCGTTTCCGTCGTATTCAACGTGATCATCGTGCTCGGCGTCCTGGCCAGCTTCGGCGCCACGCTTACGCTTCCCGGTATCGCCGGTATCGTGCTCACGGTCGGCATGGCGGTCGACGCGAATATCCTGATTTTCGAGCGTATCCGCGAGGAACTGCGAGCCGGCAAGTCGCTCAAGTCCGCCGTGGAAGGCGGCTTCGACAAGGTGTTCTCCACCATCTTCGACGCGAACGTCACGACCTTGCTCGTTTCCTTCGTCATGTACGGCCTGGGAACCGGCCCCGTCAAGGGCTTCGGTCTAACTCTCGCCATCGGTGTGATCACCACCATGTTCTGCGCCCTGATCATCAGCCGCGTGCTGCTGGAACTCCTTTTCACCACCGGCGCCGTCAAGTCCTTCAAGACGCTATCGGTTTTCGACGCCTCCAACATCGACTTCATGAAGTTCCGCAAGCCTGCCTTCATCGCCTCCTGGTGCTTGGTGGCGGTCGGCTGCGTGGTGCTCGCCATGAAGTGGGACGGCATTTGGGGCATCGACTTCACGGGGGGCGACGAAGTGATCCTATCCTTCAACGAACGACTCGACGAAGGGCAAATCCGCGACGCGCTCGCGGCTGCGGAGATCGGCGAAGTCAATCCGCTCTACCAAGCCCAGCTGGGCGGCGGCGAGGAACTGTTGCGTATCCAAACGGGCTTTGAAATGGGAGAGCCAGCCGTAGACGCCTTGGTCAAGGCGTATCCGCAAGCTGGCTACCAGATGCTCGGCAAGAACGAGATCGGTCCCTCCGTGGGCGCCGAGATCCAGAAGAACGCCTTGCTCTCCATCGCGTTGGCCCTAGGACTCATTTTGCTCTACATCGCCTTCCGCTTCGAGATCGGCTACGGTATCGGCGCCGTGGTGGCGACCATCCACGATATCCTTCTCACCGTTGGCGTATTCGTGCTCGTTCCCGGACACCAGTTTACGGCTCCCATGGTGGCAGCGATCCTCCTGATTGTCGGTTACTCCTTGAACGATACCATCGTCGTCTTCGACCGTATCCGCGAGGAACTTACGCTGCGACCGACCAGCAAGCTTCGCGAAGTGATCAACATCGCAATGAACGCCGTCATCACGCGTTCCTTGCTCACCAGTATCACGACTTTGCTCGCATCGGTCTCGCTCATGGTATTCGGCAAGGGCGTCATCAACGACATCGCCTTCACCTTCACCATCGGTATCATCACCGGTACCTTCTCATCGATCTTCATCGCGAGTCCGGTGTTCTACTTCTACCACAAGGGCGACCGCCGCAGCGTCGAATCCAGCCACGACATCGTGCCTGAGTACGATTGGCAAGTTAGCACCAAGGTGGCCTCCAGCGGTACGTCTAAAGAAGACTAACCCTTGGCTATCTGGGAATACAGTCCACCGGAGACCGATCTATCTAAGGAGTATATTTCGTCACTTAAGGTCGGTCCGACCGTAGCCGAGTTGCTCGCTCGGCTCGATTTCGCCGACGTCGAGGAAGCCAGGCGCTTTCTCGACCCGCGGCTTGGCGCCATCGATTGCCCTTTCGAGATTCCAAACCTCGAAAAGGCGGCCGTCCGCATTTCGCAGGCGATCGACAACCGCCAGCGCATCGTCATCTGCGGCGACTACGACGTCGACGGCGTCACCAGCACCGCGCTGATGGTGGCGATCCTGCAGGAGTTCGAAAACTATCCTGCCTACATCGTGCCGCTCCGCCTGGAGGAAGGCTACGGCCTGTCCGAGAAGGCGGTCGAGCGGGCCCTCAACAAGGCGAACCAGCCGGATCTTTTCATCGCCCTCGACTGCGGGACCAACTCCGTCGAGGCCGTGCAAAGCATCCTGGATTCGGGCTGCGAAGTCATCATCGTAGACCACCACCAAGCCAAGGAGGAGCTTCCCGGGGAAGTCACCTTGGTCAATCCGCACGTCAACGACCGCGAGAGCGAAAACCATTGCCAGCTCTGCACCGTCGGACTCGTCTTCAAGCTGGCCCACGGCATCCTGAAGATCCGCCGTGGGCTGGACGACCAACGGGCTTTCGACATCAAGCTGCGCAACTACCTCGACCTCGTTTCCATGGGCACGGTCGCGGACATGGTTCCGCTCAACAAGGAGAACCGCACCTTTGCCCGCATCGGCCTGCAGGTCCTCAGCAAGACCGAACGCATCGGGCTCAAGAACCTCATGAAGGTCTCCGGCGTGGCGGCTCGGCACGGCGTCAACCCCATCGACGTCTCCTTTCGCCTCGGCCCTAGGATCAACGCCAGCGGGCGCCTCGCTGACGCTTCCGTAGCGGTGGAGCTCATCCTGAGCGACGATCCGTCCTTCTGCCTGGAGACCTCGCTCCAGCTCGATTCCTTCAACCGCGAGCGCCAAGAGATCGAGCGAGCCATGACGGACAGCGCCATGCAGCAGATCAAGGCCGAGCAATCCGAGAGCAGCGGCTTCGTGGTCTACGGCGACGACTGGCATCCGGGCGTGGTCGGCATCGTGGCCAGCCGCGTATCCAAAGCCTTCAACCGCCCCGCAATCGTGCTCGGCAGGGAAGGGGACCTCGCCAAGGGTTCCGGGCGCAGCATCGACGGCGTTAATTTGGTCGAAGTGCTCGAACCCTTTTCCGACAAGCTGGAGAACTGGGGCGGGCATCCCATGGCGGTCGGCATTTCCATGAAAACGGAGCGGGTGCCGGAATTCGCGGCCTTTTTCGACAAGGCCCTAGCCGAATACCTCGCCACCCACCAGGTCGAGAAGAAGCTTCAGATCGCCGCGTGGCTGCGTCTCGAGGATATCAATACGAAGCTGATGAAGGACCTCTCCCTGCTCGAGCCATTCGGGCAGGCCAATCCGGAACCTATCTTCGGGGCTCGCCGCATCCTTTTCGGCTCCAAGCTCACCGTTTTCAAGGACATCCATTTCCGCTTCACCTTGCCAACCCGCCACCATCAAGTGATCTCCGGAGTCGCTTGGAAGATGGCGGACCGCATCCCGCCCGCCCGCACGCCCATCGATATCGCCTTCCGGCTCGTCTGGAACACCTTCGGCAACAAGAAGGCCCTGCAGCTCGAACTGGTCGATTGGCACGAGAGCTGAGGCTGCGCCTTGACGCTCCCCGAAAAAGGGTGATGAACCAAAAAAAAGGACGGCTCCCTCTGGGAAGCCGTCCTCAAACTGTTGATACGCGATCAGCGCTGCGGTCTACTTGACTTGGCTGTTCTCGACTAGCTCCTTGAGCTCGGGATGAATGCCGTCGTTCTGCACGTAGCGCTTGTCCTTCCAGCTTACGTAGCGGAAACCGCCCAGCACGGCTTGCTTCTCCGCGTCGTTCTGGGCCTGCGTTAGAGCGGCGCCTGCCAGATCGTACTTACCTTCGATGGAATAGCTACTGTCGCTGCCGAGGATGATGCGGCCAATACCCTTGAAGCACTGCTCGCGGAGCTTGTCGTCCGCTCCCGGCTGCTTCGCAATTGCCAGCAGGGCCTCGCCTCCGTCCCAATTTCTCCAGGAGGGAAGAATGCGCATCACCATTTTTTGGATACTCTCGTCTCCGCTCTCGTAGGCAGCGACCAGGTAGTCGACCATCTCTTGGGTCGGCGCGGAGTCCGCAACCAGCATCAAGGCCAGCTTGCCATCGGTATCGGCCCGTTCGAACCCTGCCTGGAAGGCGGACCAAGCCGCAGCAGGGTCGCCGACGCGCAGGGTCATGCGCTTGAGGATCTTTTGGGCCTCCTTGCGCAAGCCGGAGTCCTTTTCGTCCAGGACGATGGATACAAGCACCGCATGGCTTTCCGTGTTGCCGATTCGCTCCATGGAAGCGATCGCTTCTTCGCGCAGGGCCACGTCTAGGCTCGCGTCGGCCGCGAATTCGTTGACGAGCTCGGCGATTCCGGAACTGGCGCGATAGCTCATCGCCTTCAGGGCCTTCGCGCGCTCGGCGGCTTCGCCCTTGCGGGCGGCGGCGAAGAGGTTGCGGTCGAGCCGGGGATCCTGGATCGAGGCAAGGGTGTCGATGGCGGTTTCGCTCAGGTCCTTCGATCGGGAGTCGCTCAAGGCCAAGACTGCGTCGAGGCTCTTAGCGGTCCCCACGCGGCCCAAGGCTTCGAGGACCTGCAGCTGCAAGGTTTCGTTCTCGCTCGAAAGCAGGGCGATCAGCTGGTCTTCGACTTTGGGCGAGACCTTGCCTTGCAAGGCTCCTACCACAACGATCTGCTGGGCGACGTCTCCCGAAGAAAGCATACCCAGGGTTGCTTTAAGTAAGCGACCTTTACCGGAGGTAGCGGCAATGCGAATGTATTCAGGAAGTGGCGACTTGCGCAGGATTACCTCGGCAGCCTTAGGACTCTTGGCCGCGATCTTCGCGAAAATCGCAGACTTGATGGCTTCGTTATCCGTCTTTTTGAGTTGGGATTGAAGTTCGCTGAGCTTGTTGCTCAAGACCAAGGATTCTTCCGAGCTCGGTTCCCAGGAGAGGGCGCTGAGCGTGGTCTTGACGGCGTCGACCAACTCTCGGCTGTCGGAGCTGAGCAGACGTTCCAGGGGAGCAATGGAGGCTTCGGAGCCGATTAGCTGCAATTGGCGAAGGATCCAGAGCTGGGTGGTCAGGAGCGTTTCGCTTTCGAGGCGCTCGAGCAACTGGGCTTCCACCAAGGCTGGCTGATCTTCGTTTCCGGGGGCTCCGGCTTGCGAGACGGCGTCTTGCAGGTCCATCTTCGCCTCGTAGCGAGCGTCGTAGTCGTCGCCGTTGAGACGCGAAAAGATCGATTCCAGGTCTTGCTCCGGAATTTGGCTGTAGGACAGCGGCAGCGCGAGCAGGGCTACGCCGGCAGCTAGGGATTTTAGGGAGAGGTTCGTGTAGAAATTCATGGCGTTCGTTTTCGTCTGTATACGCTTTTAGGATACGGTTAGGCTGGCAGTTCGTAGCCTGCGCGGCGGGGGCGATCCTGCCAAAGCGCCGCTCGTGGGTCGTCCTGGATCTGTTCGGTCTTGGGATCCCACTTGATCGGACGGTTGAGACGTTCCGCGATACCGGCCAGCTGGCAAACGGTAGCGGTACGGTGCCCTACGGATGCCGGACAGATCGTGGGCTTGCGGGTATAGATTCCTTCGACCCAGTTTCCGCGATGGTCCGTGCTCTTGTACAAGCGCGTATCCGATGGGCTGAGCGGGGTGCCCGCCAAGGAAGTCGGCGTGGTGTCGATCAAGCCGTTGCGGCTGACCATGACTTCCCCTTCTTCGCCGACGAAGCGGATCATGTGACCCTTGCGGTCGCCCCAGTCGCGAATGACGCGAATCCCGTCGTCGTACTCGAAATACTGATACGGCTGGTCGTAGTCTTGGGGGACGAAGAGGACGGGACCGCTGTCGTCGCGATCGAGCGCCCACTGGGTGATGTCGTAGTGGTGGGCGCCCCAGTCTCCGTTCTTGCGGGAGCCGTATTCCCAGAAGCATCTCCAGCCGCCGCCGTAGTTGCTCTTCACGCGCTCCTTGTGGTAAGGCTCCCAAGGAGCGGGGCCAAGCCACTTGTCGTAGTCGAATCCTTCGGGAACCGGTTGCTCCGGATAGTCGGTGGGAGCGGGGAAGGAGCCGAGGCCGCAATACACTTCCTTGACCTTGCCGATCCAGCCGCTGCGCACGATCTCCGCCGCCTTGCGGAAGGCGCTTTCGGAACGCTGCTGGGAACCGACCTGCAAGATGCGCTTGTAACGCTTTTCCGCAGCCACCATGGCCTTGCCTTCCTCGATCGTGAGGGTCATCGGCTTCTCCACGTAAACGTCCTTGCCGGCCTTCATGGCGGCGATGGAGATGGCGGCGTGCCAGTGGTCCGGCGTTCCGATCACCACTGCGTCGATGTCCTTGCGGGCGAGCAGCTCCTCGTAGTGATGGTAGCCGACGCAGGCGTTGTTTTCGCGTTGGCATTCTTCGAGGGCGCTTTGCAGGCGGTCCTCGTAGAGGTCGCACACGGCGGCCACCACGGTGTTGGCGCGCCCGCGGAAGTAGCTGCGGTGCCCCTTCATGATGAGACCGTTTCCGATCAAGCCGATGTTGATGCGGCTGTTAGGGCCGGGTTGGCCGCGGCCGAGCGTGGCGGCGTTAAGGAACATCGGAGCCGCAAATGTCGATGCGGCTGCAATAGCCCCTTTTTTCAAAAAGGTACGGCGATTCTGGGGAGAAGACATAGTGGGTTACGTAGTTTCGATTTGGGATTCGATACATCCTCGGGACGGGATCGCTCCCGCCCCTCAGGCTAGTGGTTCTGCATCATGGTGGGAGCCGAGAGGATTTCACCAAAAAAAGATGCAGAACGCCAAAGCGGCATCCGAACTTTTGCGTAGAAAATCCGAGGCTTTGCCGCAAGCCCAGCTAACAAGCTGGCTGGCGGCTCGAAAGGGGCAGTCAGCAGGCTCGCCGCATCGACTACAGGCGCGCGAAAAAAATGCGTTGGCGGTAGTTCGGGAGCCTAGCAAAAATAATAGTTAGGCTAGGGTTTGGCGAAAAGGGCCTACGTTCCTAAGCGTCGAGACGCCCTAGCCTGAATAATTCACGAAAAAAGACGCTGCATTGGCAAATGCTTCCTGTTAAGGAAGTTGTGTGATCAAACCAAAAACAGCGTCTTTGAAC
>NZ_JARXIA010000033.1 GCF_031127875.1 Pelagicoccus sp. SDUM812005
CCCCAAGGCTTCCCCACCCATTGCACCCCCCCCTTTTGAAAATATGAAATAATCAGATCCAACGCGACTTGACAATTTAACCCATAGCAGGGGTCAGACCGTAATACTTTAACTCGGAGGGGAACTAAAGGGGTAGAGGGGAACTAAAGGGGTCAGACCGTAATACTTTAACTCGGGGAGTGCAAATGGAATCAAACGTCGGAAGTCAAATTCACTCAACATCCATTAGTGGTAGTCGACTATTTCGACGTTCACTGGACCTTCGTCTGTCCAAGAAAAGCAAATACGATATTGCCGATTAACGCGCATCGAATGCTGCCCTTCTCGGTCGCCGCTGAGTGATTCGAGGTGGTTGCCCGGAGGCACGCGTAGATCGTCCAACGACTCCGCGGCGTTTAGCTGAATGAGGCGTCGCAAAGCGACTCGGGCAACGGAAGCGAAGCGCCGCGATTTCTCGTTCTCCCAAAGTTCACGCGTCGCTTTGTCGGAAAAGGAACGGATCATCTCTTGCCGTATTCAGTTGAGGATTCAGCAACCGACTCCATGGGCTTGATATGCGCGGTGAGTTTTTTCTGCTCTCGCATGGCATTGCGAATGTCACACTCGGTCTGGATATTCAGCCAGAAGCGAGGCGACTGCCGGAAATAAGCGCCCAGACGAATCGACATCTGGGCGGTAATCGAGCGTCGCCCATGCACGATCTCATTGATCGCCCGAGGCGAAACGCCAAGCGCCCGCCCCAACGCGTTCTGAGAAATCTCGAGCGGATCGAGGTAGTCGTCCTTCAGAATCTCCCCAGGTGTAATCGGCTCCACGCCATAACGCATAGCGTTATAGGCAACACAGTCAACTGCAAACTTTTCACACGACGAGAGCGCAAAACGGGTCAATCTTTGTTGGGGATCCATAGCAGGGTCAGCTCTTAAATCTTAACAGTCTACACAGCAAAGAATATTGGGATCCGTATTTGGCAGGACAATTCAGTGTCACTCCTTGCCCCTTCCTTGCGGTTAGTGGGGAGTCAAAAACGAGTCACGCGGAGGAGGTCTGGGCTTCAAGGATTGGCGACGGCAAAACATAAACCAATCCGTACTGAAGCTCGAGAAAGGAACGACAACGGGGCCGCTCCCCAAAAGCCCCTAGGGTCTCAGCGACACGGAACCTTGCCGGCCTGCTTGAACTCCGAAACGGTCATCCCGTAGGTCTTCTTGAAGGTTTTCGCCAAGTGGCTGCTGTCGGTGAAGCCGAGCTGGTACGCGACTTCCTTGAGCGACAAGTCCGTATGCAAGACCTTCGTTTCCACCACCCGCAGCTTCGCCTCCATGATGTAGTCCTTCAGGCTAACCCCGGCGTTTTTCTTGAAGTATTCGGAAAAGTATGACGGCGAAATTCCAAAGCGATCCGCCAGAGCCTGGGCCTTGAGCTTGTTCGAGTCGCCGATATTCGTATTGATAAAGCGCAGGACTTCGCCAAAGCGATTGTCGACCGAGTTGGCCTGATCGACGTAGCGCTTCTCGATGCTGCGGGCTAAGAGGTTCAGTATGGATGCGACCGTGCCGGTGATGATCGACTCCGAGTAACCGTCCGCCGTGAGGTACTCCTGGTAGATGGACTTGATACTGTCTATGATGAACTTGCGCTCTCGCTCAGATGCGATGATGTCGCCCGGCACCTTGTTGTAGTTGGCGAGTATATACGCCACGCGATCAAACCAAGCGTTGTAGTCGGTCAGGCCTTCGCTGTTCAAAAAGTAGTGGTCCGTGAAGCGTACGAAGTAGAAGCGCGACGGCTCCTTGATGCGGAACGAATGGCAGTCCAACGGAGGCAGCAAGAAGATGTTCCCCTCGCGATACTCGAACTCGTGGTGATTGATGCATTGGAAACCCGAGCCCTTCTCCACGTAGACGATTTCGAAGAAGTTGTGCTTGTGCGGGCGCTTGCCCCACTCCGTGAGCTCTTCCACGTGGATCTCGAATACTTTGCGTGCGGTTTCAGTGATCATTGTAATTTTGCTGGTTCTTTCTGGCGAACAGGTCGCCCGTTTCGCCTAAAACTCCCATCTCACCCCGAAATAATCCAGCCTAGACTCTAGAAACCCGCCAAATCTACCAGACAAACCAATTTTCATACAACCCATTCAAATTGCGAACCGAGGCTGCCTGCCTCTTCATTTCAACCATCGAGTCACTCACTCAACCTTTCGAAACACTCAGAAACGAATACACCATTATGAAAGCAATGCTCCTACGCTCTTACGGCGAAAACTCAGAATTCGAAGCGACAGACGTCTCAACTCCCGAGGTCAAGCCAGGGCACGTCCTCGTTAAGATCGCTGCCTCCAGCGTGAACACGGTGGACACCATGATCCGCAACATGGGAAAAGACCTCCCCCTCTCCCCCGATACGCCCGCAATCCTCGGCATGGACTTCGCCGGGACCATCGAGGCGATCGGAGAAGGCGTCGACTCTTTCGCAGTTGGCGACGAAGTCTATGGATGCGCCGGCGGACTCGCCGACCTCCCGGGAACGCTGGCCGAGAACATCGTGGCCGACGCTAAACTCATCGCCCGCAAGCCCAAGAACCTGTCGATGCGCGAAGCCGCTGCCATCCCGCTGGTTGGAATCACAGCCTACGAAGGCCTCAAGCGAGCTGCGATCAAGGCGGGCCAAAAGGTTCTCGTACACGGCGGCTCCGGTGGCGTGGGACACCTCGCCATCCAACTGGCAAAGCACTTCGGAGCGGACGTCTACTCTACCGGTGGCGGCGAAAAGCAGAAGGCGCTCATCGAGGGATTCGGCGCCACCTTCATCAACTACAAGACCGAAAGCGTGGAAGACTACGTGGCCAAGCACACCGACGGAGCGGGCTTCGACCTGGTCTTCGATACGGTTGGCGGAGCCAACATGCTCAATTCGTTCAACGCCGCCGCTCTGAACGGACAAATCGCGTCTACCGTCTCCATGTGCGAGATCGACCTTTCCGTCGTCCACTTCAAGGGACTCTCGCTGCATGTAGTCTTTATGCTAATACCGATGTTGCACGACTACCGCAGAGAAGAGCACGCCCACATCCTCAGCGAGCTAGCCAAAATAGCCGAGTCCGGCGAGCTCAAGCCAGTACTGGACGAAACCAACTTCTCGCTCGAGGAGGCTGGCTTGGCCCACGCGCGCCTGGAAAGCGGCCAAGCCATGGGCAAGGTCGTCATCGAAAATAGATAAGCGATCGGAGGCCGCCCACGCTACAAGCGTGGGTGGACTCTCCCTTCACTCAAACCACGAACGAAAATGCCCACCACCGCGCCCACAACAGAGCCGACTCGCGACGATCCCTCAGAACGCCCCGAAGCCTTCCAGAAGCTCAACCGCGCCTACAACTCCGTTTTCAAACCGGATCGCTTGAGCGTCGGCTTGGTCGTTCCCCTCGAAAGCTATGGGCACGGTCCGGTTCCCAGCATGGAAGGCCATCTCCAACGCGTGCAGCTCGCCGAATCGCTGGGCTTCGCCGCGGTGTGGCTACGGGACGTTCCCTTCAACGTTCCTTCGTTTGGCGATGCCGGACAGCTATTCGATCCCTTCGCCTACTTGGGCTACCTGGCGGCGAGCACCCAAGGCATCGGCTTGGGCGTAGCCAGCATCGTGCTCCCGTTGCGCCATCCCGCCCACGTCGCCAAAGCGGCGGCAAGCGTCGACCAGTTGTCCAACGGGCGCCTCCTGCTCGGCGTCGCGTCTGGCGATCAACCCGAAGAGTATGCGGCCTTGAACCTGCCGTTCGAAAACCGCGGCGAACGCTTTCGCCAAAGCTTCGAATACATCCGGCGCCTGAGCGAATTCGCCCCTCAATTCGAAAACGCGTTCGGCGCCCTCGGGGCCGGAATGGACCTGCTCCCGAAACCGACTTCCGGAAAACTACCGCTGCTGATCACGGGAGGAAGCCAGCAATCGCCCGAGTGGCTCGCCAGGCATGGCGACGGCTGGATGACCTACCCTCGCCCGCTAGCGGTACAGGCAAAGTTGATCCAAGATTGGCGCCTGAGGACTCAACAATCCGGAAGGCCCGTTCAACCGGTCATGCAACCGCTCTACATCGACCTCGCCAGCGATCCCGACGCAGCGCCGCAGCCCATCCATCTCGGCCTCAGACTGGGCCTCAACCGCCTCAACGACCACCTGAAATCCTTAGAGGAGATCGGAATCAACCACATCGCCTTGAACCTCCGTTTCAACCAAAGCCCCGTGGAAGCGACACTCGAAAAACTCGCCAACCACACGCTGCCACACTTCAACCACAGGGACTCCAACCCATGAAAAAGACGATTCTCATAACCGGATCCACCGACGGCATCGGCCTGGCGGCCGCCAAAACGCTGTATTCACAGGGTCACCACATCCTCCTCCATGGTCGAAGCCAAACCAAGCTCGAAAGCGCCAAGGAGGAACTGAAAGCGGCCGGAGGCAACGGCGAAGCCCAAGGATTCCTGGCCGATCTTTCCCAGCTCTCCGACGTTGAACGCTTAGCGAATTCCGTACCCGAAACCATCGGAAGGCTCGACGTTCTAATCAACAACGCGGGAGTCCTAAGCGTAGCGGACAGCTCTACGAGCGTCGGCTTGGACATCCGCTTTCTGGTCAATACCATCGCTCCCTTTTTGCTCACCCGAAAACTCCGCCCACTGCTCGGCAACCACGGACGCGTGATAAGCCTCTCGTCCGCCGCCCAATCGCCGGTCAACCTGCAAGCGCTTGAACGGCGTATTCAACTCTCGGATATGGAAGCCTACGCCCAGAGCAAGCTGGCATTAACCATGTGGACGCGTCACCTAGCCCAGACCGCAGGCGACAACGGCCCAGCTTTTATCGCGGTCAACCCCGGCTCCTTGCTCGGAACAAAAATGGTTCAGCAAGGGTTTGGAGTCAGCGGAAAAGACATCGGCATCGGAGCTGATATTTTGGCGAGGGCCGCAGTCTCGGAAGAATTCTCAAACGCCTCCGGGCTCTATTTCGACAACGATGTCGGCAAGTTCTCATCGCCTCACTCCGATGCTCTCGACGCCGAAAAATGCGCGTCGCTTGCGCAACGCATCGAAACCACCCTTTCCAAGCTCAACCATTCTGAGAACTAAATCATGAACATCCTCGTAAAAGCTAAACGAACTTCAAGCATTCTCCTTTTATCGCTTACCGTATTCCTCAGCCAACTACAGGGACAAGAGGTCATAATCACCCAAGCATCCGAAGTCGAATGGACCCATCTCAATCCGAAGCGCGGCGATCTCGCCCCGAAGGCGGGCACGCTCTGGGGCGACCGCAATAGCGACCAGCCAACCGGCTTCCTGCTCAAACCCTCCGACGGCTTCGAATCGCCGCCGCACATCCACAACGTATCCTACCGCGGCGTCGTCATAAGTGGTCTCATACACAACGACGATCCCGAAGCCGCCGAGATGTGGATGCCAGCTGGCTCCTTCTGGACCCAGCCCAAGGGCGAGGTCCACATCACCGCCGCTCAAGGCACGAACTCCCTTGCCTACATTGAAATCGAAGAAGGCCCCTACCTGGTGCATCCCTCCGAACAAGCCTTCGACAGCGGCGAGCGCCCAGTCACCGTCGATCCTTCAAACATCGTCTGGCTCACGCCCTCGGATTTGACCTGGATCTCCCAAAGCAAACAAAGCCGCGCAAACGCAAGCGCCCCCGCGATCGCCTACCTCTGGGGAAGCACGGGGCCGGGCGAACTCAACGGCTCCTTTCTCAAGCTGCCAGCCGGATTCTCAGGCACGCTCAGCGCCAACAGCGCCAACCTGCGAGCCGTCGTCGTCAAAGGCCAGCTCACCCACCAAGTGAACGGGAAAACCAACGCCTCCCAGCTCGCTCCTGGCAGCTACTTCAGCTCCACAGGCCAAACCGAGCACAGCCTCACAAGCAAAACGGAAACCACCCTCTACCTCCGCACCGAAGGAAAGTACCGCGTGAGCGCCGACGAGCGATCCGACTAGAGCATTTTTCGTTTGATCATTCGCATAAGGTAGGGCGGGACCGCCGGACACGCCGCGTTTCCCTCATCACACAGTACGACTAACTAGACGAAAAACGCTCTAGCTTGGCCTCACACCAGTAGAATACGGCGATCCGGGCTTACCCATGCGAGCATAGGCAGGATCGCCATCACCAAAAAACGGATACTTTTTCCAAATTCGAATTCGCGCGGACCGACAGGCTCATTCCTCAGGAGATCGAGAGAACCACGTTTCCTCGCTTGCGTCCACTTTCTGAATACTCGTAGGCCGCCACAATATCATCGATGGGGAAGCAGCGGTCGATGACCGGCTTCAAAACGCCGGAAGACAACAAGTTGGCGAGATACTCGAGATCCGCCTTCTTCTCCCCTGCCATTCCAGCGGACACCCTTCGGCCGCTACCGAACTTCGACCTTCCGATTTTCAAGTAGTCCGGGATGCCCGCTACCGTCAAAAGAAAGGTCCCACCCCGCTTCGTTAGATTCATTCCATTCTCAAATCCAAGCTTCCCGACCGTATCGAACACGACGTCGTAGCGACCTTCGAACCGACTCATATCTTGGGTTTGATAATCGACCACATTCGCGGCGCCCAAGGACCTCACGAGTTCGCTATTTCTACCGCTGCACACGCCCGTCACCGTCGCCCCCATGGATGAGGCCAGCTGCACCGAAGCAGCCCCCACCGCGCCGGACGCTCCGTAGACCAAAACCGACTGCCCCGAGCGAAGCTTCGCCTGGTCCCTTAGAAACGACAAGGCGGTCAAATAGCCAAACGGAAACGCCGCCGCCGATTCGTAGGAAATCCCCTCCGGCTTCCTTACAATCGCGGAACGAGCCGGGACCCGCACAAACTCCGCGTGGCAGCCCATCCGTATCCCGGTGCTGCCCAAAACCGGATCCCCCACTTCAAAGCCCTCCACCTTCGGACCCACTGCTTCAACGACCCCCGAAAAATCCACTCCGAGCACAGGGTTCCTCGGCCGCGCAAACCCGAGCGCCATCCGCATCAAAAGCGAAAATCCGGTAGGGACATTGAGAGACCGGATCCGACAATCCGCCGACGTGACCGAGCTCGCCTTGACCGCAACCAAGAGCTCGTTCCCCTTCGGGGTCGGTCTATCTCTTTCACCGATCCGGACCACCTTGGCAGCCGGACCATACTTTTCGCATACAACCGCTTTCATTCCTTCGACCTTCGAACATCAAAACAGCACCCATGGCGCCAATCTGCGATGCCATTTTTC
Source organism: Pelagicoccus sp. SDUM812005 (assembly GCF_031127875.1). Taxonomy (GTDB): domain Bacteria; phylum Verrucomicrobiota; class Verrucomicrobiia; order Opitutales; family Opitutaceae; genus Pelagicoccus. The sequence continues at coordinate 7,261 of NZ_JARXIA010000033.1, forward strand.
ACCAATCGCTACCAAGCGAGACGGTGAGCAAAACGGGCAGCGCCCCAGAATACCTTCGAAAAGGGTCTCGAGCCTAAACCCGCGCCCTACCCTCACAAAAAAAGGATCCCCCGAAGCGGGGATCCTTTGTATTAGAAAAGTGGTTACGCTAAGAGCTTAAAACGCGTACCGCACGGTCGCGCCGAGCTGGCGGGGATCCGCTGGATCTTCGTAGCGAGTCGGAGTCCAGTCGGGCTGGGCGTTGCCAAAGTAGAAGAGGCGCTTCTGGTAGTTCTCGTCGAAGACGTTCTTGGCCCAGATGGAGAAGCTCCACGCTTCGTATTGGTAGCCGATCGTGGCGTTCACCAGCGAATAGGCGTCGCGTTGCTCGTCGTTGCCTGAGCTGTTGGACTCGTAGTACTCGTCGCGGCCGCTCAGCTGCAGATTGCCAAACACGCCGTTGTTTCCGCTGTAGCTCAAACCGGCATTATAGGTGTAGCTAGGCGAGTTCGAGAGTTCGCGGCCCGTGGCGGCGTGCTCCGTATCGAGCAAACCAATACCGGCGTTCAGAGTCCAGTTTTCGGATACATACCAGCGTGTTTCGGCTTCGAGGCCGATATGCTCGGCGTCGCCCTGATTGGACGTGAAGTAGCGGAAGAAGCCGCCAGCGCCAGCCGAGTCGCGCAGCTGAGCGTCGCGGCGGTCGAGGTAGAAGGCGGTCACCGAGGAAGTCAGCTTCCCGTCGAGCCAGTTGCTGCGCAAGCCGAGCTCGTAGTTCCAAAGGGTCTCGTCGCCGTAGGTCAGCGGATCGCCTTCTTCGAGGAAGGCAGCGATGTTAGCTCCACCCGCCTTGTAGCCGCGGGCAAGGGTGGCGAAGAACAGGTGGTTCTCGGCGAAGTCGCTCTCGAAGGTCAGGTTTCCGCCAAACACCGTGCCGGACTCCTTGCCTGTTCCGCTCGGAAGTGGAGAACCGTAGTAAAGCCCTTCCGAAGCGGCTTCGATGGAGTAGTACTCGCTGCGCAGCCCGAGGATGAGGCGCGAGGTTTCCGACAGGGATTTTTCGACCTGGCCGAACAGGGCGAAGTTTTCGCTCTCGTAGCTGGAGTCGGCCAAGACGGGCCACTCCGGACTGCTCCACATGTCGCGGTACTCGATGTCGCTCGTCTCGTCGAGCAAGCCGACGTAGCCGCCGAGCGTCCAGCGATCGATGGCCCCGGAAGCAAGCGAGTCGTAGCGAAACTCTTGGGAGAAGGCTTCGCGCTCGCGAGCGATCTCCATGTAAGCGTCGTAGGAACGCGGGTCTTCGCTATTGAGCGTGGTCCAGTCGGAGTCGTAGCTGTAGTAGGAATCGCTGGCGCTGAAGCTGGTGATCGTGGTGAAGCTGGCATCCTCCGACTGCTTCCAAGTGCCGCGAAGGCTGCTCGCGAATGACTCCTGCTCGTCGCGGCCGGGCTCGTCGGAGTAGACCTCGAAACCGGTGTTGTCCAGGGACCACTCGTCGTAGCCGTTGTTCGCGTCGGCATAGAAAAGCGTGCCGTCCCAGGTCCAAGCGTCCGAGGCGAGCCAGCGGAGCTTCAACCGGGAGGTGAGCTCGTCGCGTTCGTTGGTGTCGTCGCGATCGAGGGTCTTGTTCAAGCGCCAGCCGTCCTGGGAGAGCTGGTGAACGGAGATGCGGTAGGTCAGCTCCTCGCCTGCCAGAGCTCCGCCGAAGGCGACGCCGCCGGAAAGGAGATTGTCCTCGCCGATGCTGGTTTCGACCAGACCAGACTGGTAGGGAGTCGGGTCCGCGGAAACGAGCTTGATAACGCCCCCCGCCGCATTGAGGCCGAAGGAACCGGCTTGCGGGCCGCGCAGCACTTCCACCTGCTGCATGTCGAAGAGGCTGCCGATGGTGCCGAGGCCCGTGAAGTCGAGGTCGTCGACCACGAAGCGGACCGAAGAGTCCGGAGTCTCGCCCTCGAATTGGGAATTCTCGCCGATACCGCGAATCTGCAGGTAGCGGGGACGCGAAGTGCCGCCCGTCCAGGTCAGGTTCGGGATGGCGTCGATCAGGTTTTCGAAGTGCTGGGAACCGTCGCCGGAAAAGCGAGCAGCATCGAGCACGGTTACGCTAGCGGTCGTGTCCAGCAGTTCGGACTGCCAGAGCGAGCCGGTCACGAAGAGCTCGGGAAGCTCTACTACGGCCATGGGTTCAGCGTCGCGCGTCCAAGCGCTGCTGCCGAGGCTGGCCGCCGCGAGGGCCAGCATGAGTTTGTTTCTACGTTGTGACATTTTGGATCTCAATAGTTTGCGTTTGAGATCCGGCCATGAGCGAAGAAAAGCGAGTCTCCCTCTCCTCAGAGGTCGGCCCTTACCTTTTCCTACGCCGGTATTAACCGGATCAGGTTCAAAGGGACCGCATCTGCGCCGACAGCTATTCACCGCCGGCAAGGAAGCATCTCAGACCCATGCCAGGTCGCCCCTAAGGATGGCTTCCGGAGTAGACGGCGGATTGCCCTTGTCAACAACAAGCCGAAGGCCCGCGCTCACTTCCGCGGTCGACGGCGACCCGTCGGCCCGCTTCTGAGCGCAAATCCCCAAACACGGGCTCGCGCCGCCCCAACGGGGCAAGCTTCTCTCTCGGAGCAGCTTGCCCTCGCCAGCACGGCCGCCTTCCCCGCGGTCGCCCCACAAAAAAGACGCCCGGGAAATCCCGGACGACTTTGAGAAGGAAAATTCGGCTTGGCTACTAAACCTTAAAACTCGAACGAGTACTTCGCAGTGAGCGTCCGGCCTCGACCCGCGAAGTATCGACTGTCGTTTCCAACGGTCTGGGAATAGTAGGTAATGTATTGCTTATCGAATACGTTTTCGAAACCGACGGTCAGCAGCCCCTCGTTCAGCTCGTAGGAGAGCAGGAAGTCGAAGAGAGTGTACCCGCTGAAGCCACGGCTATCGCTGTCAAAATAGTTGGATGCCTGCAGGCGCGAGCGCAGGCCCTCGCTCCAGTCGCGATTCCAGTAAAGGTTCAAGCGAGCAGGTGGAATATTCGCTCCGTCCAAGCGCGTATCCACCGATCCATCGCCATCGGTATCGGACTTTCCGTCCACCCAAGCGAAAACGCCGCCTAGCTCGTCGTACTCTCCGAGAGAGCGTTCGAGTTCCGCTTCCGCGCCCCAGATTTCCGTCTGCTCGCGACGAACCGTGTAGATGCCGTCCTCGTTCGCCTGCAAACGGCTGCCGAGATCCGAGGTCGACCAATAAGCGCTCAGCGACGCCTTCCACCCTTCGGATACCCAGCGGGCACCGAGCTCGTAGTTGTCCGTCACGACCGGTTCGAGATCGAGAAAATCGTCCACGTCCTGGTCCGGTATATTGATGCCTCGCAGCACGCGACCGACGTCTGCCATGCCAAACCCTTGCGTATAGCTGGCGAACACCGTCAAAGGATCGTTCACTCGGTACGTCGTTCCCAGGTTGAAAAGAACCTCCTCGAAATCTGGGCTGCCGCCAGCGACGTCATGGCTTCCGTAGGATTCGAGCGTAGTGAAATCGCCGACTTCGAGCTTCGCGTTCTCGAAGCGTATTCCCGAAGTCACTACAAAATCGCCTACGAGGCGATCGAATTGCAAGTACGGAGCCCAGCTCTTGTAGGTCGTCTCGGGAACCCACTGGCGATTCGTCTGCACCAAGACTTGCTGGGTGGTGTCCTCGAAGAAGTCGATTCCCGTCACCATGCCCAAGTCGCCGAGGTAATCCAAATCGCGAACGAAGGTTACCTTCGCGCCCTTCTTATCGGACTGGTTCTCCGACTGGTCGAAGATCAGCTCGCCTTCGTAACGGAAGGTTCCGAAGGCGCCGCCCCCGTAGGTAGCGGCGAAATCGTTGGCGAACAAGTCGACCGAAAGCTTACCGCCGCCCAAGTCGTTGTGGCGATAGCTCGCCGAAATGGTTTCGACGTCATTCTGCGTCGCCTTGCCTGGAGTTTCCCCTTTGATCGAAGTGGTCGGAACTCCTTCGGAGCTGTCGCCTGCCACCTGAACGTATTCAAGATCTTGTTTCATCTCGAACTTGTTCACCATCACTCGGATCTCCTGGTTCTGATCCAGATTGTAGGTAACCTTTCCATACAAGTCCAAAGAGCTGGAGTTCATGGTATCGCCTTGAGTGTTGTCGATCCCCACGAGATTCCCTTCCGCATCGAAGGACATAGGCCGCCACTCGTAGGTGACTCCTCCGACGAAGCCAAACGCACCCTCGCGATAGCCAACGCCGTAGGCGGAACGATAGCCCACGCCTGCCGACTCACGCTCTTCGCTGGTATTGACGCCGAATTCAGCCCACTGGCGCAATCCGTCCATCGCGGGAGCGCGCTTGGTGACGTAATTGATGATGCCGCCCGTCGCTCCCATTCCTTGAGCCGCGGAAGCGCCGTGCACCAGCTCGACTCGCTCGATCATCGCAGGATCGATCGTGTAGCCATCACGACTTCCGTCGCGCAGGGGATTCGACTGCGGCACGCCATCGATCATGAAAAGCGGGCTGCGACCGCGGAAGGTCTCCCCGGCTCCCGTCATCTTGCCGCGACTCGGAGAGTAGCTCGGCGCCATCTGGGAAAGAGCGGAAATCAAATCGCTCGAAATCGAAAGCTGGTCCTGTAGGGACTGCTCGGATACGATCGAAACGCTTTGCGGAATCGAGCTAATCTGCTTCTCCACCCGAGTCGCAGTCGTCACCGTAAACGCGTCGAGCTCATGGGCAGCGCCGAGATCCTCCTGGGCCGAGAGAGACAGCGCTCCCACGGCAGCGAGTGCGACCGTGCAAGTCGCTTTGATGTTAGTTCGCTTATTCATCATTATTCGTAGTTTCAAATTTTGCAGCTCGAGCTTTTCGCTTCCGGGCTAAGTAGAGGTAGAGCCCCGTCCCGAAGAAAAAGGGCATCGTGAGCGATCCGAAAAACGCCACCGTCTGCCCCGCCACTCCAGCGATCCGTCCCGTATGCAGCGGATACGCCCAGCGCACCAATTGCTCCCCTGCGCTGAACTCCTCCCACGGATGCTCCTCAATCACGTATCCAGATCCTGGATCTAGGAATAGCTTCGATCGCATGGCAAACGAGGCGACTCCCTCCGGACTCCATTCGAAGCGGACCGGCTGCCCGGGCTTCGTCGGCATCATCAGCCGCATCGTGGTCTGGCTTGGCACCTTCTCCAGGCAGCGCTGCCAGATTTCGTCCCAGGCCACGCTCTCCTGCTCGAGATTCGACGCCAAGCTCGGATAGCTGGGAAACCGCGGCGGACCGCCGAGATGCTTCAGAAAGCCAGCATAGGCGTCAAAGCTCCAAACCATTCCCGTCAAGGGCATCAGCAAAAACCAAGGCGTCGCCCACGCTCCCACCATGCGATGCAGAAAGCGCCACCGCACTCGCGGCGCCTTAGCGCGAGACTCGCTCTTCGCGGGTATCCAAACCCGCTTGGCGTCACGCCAACGGCGTACCGCGATAAACAACCCGCTCAAGGTCAACACAAGCAACGACGCGGCGGATGCTCCCACGATCTTCGTGCCGGCCTCGCCTAGCGTGAGGGTTCGATGGATGGACAGAACGCCGTGGAAAAATGCTCGGGCCTGCTCCGCCCGAGGCAAGCGCCGCCCCGTGAGCGCGTCCAACATGAAGTCCTGCCGGGCGCCCGATTCCTCTCGCCAAATAACCCACACCGGCGCCTCGGCGCTCTCCGGCCAGCGAAAGGCCGTCGCCTCGCCTTCCCAACCCCAGGAGCGAATCCTCTCGCTCAAGTCTCGGGGACTCAACGCCGTCGCGGGCTCCCACGCCTCGACTTCCTCGCTCCACCACTGCCGCAGTTGCGGCTCGTAGGCATAGAGCGCTCCCGTGATCGCCACCACGCTCAACAGAACGCCGCCGACCAGCCCGAGATACAGATGGATTTTTATGAGAATGAGTCGCAAGTGCGTTACCGATAGGCCCGGCCGCCCTCAGGTCAAGCCTGTTCTTGAGACTCGTTTTCACTAGAGGATCCCTCTCCGGGCGCGGCAAGAGTCGACAGCCCGCCCGAACTCGGTTTTGAAACCAAAGCTCTAAATGGATCTCTTCATCGAACAAATCCGGCAAACGTCCCTCGTGGAGTGGCTTGGCACCGCCACCGGCCTCGCAGGCGTCTACCTCAGCATCAAGGAAAAGGCCCTGGCCTGGCCCTTCTACATCCTCTGCTACCTCCTCTACGCCTACCTGAGCTTCTCGGCCGGACTGTACGCCGCCATGGCCCTCAACGCCTGCTTCATCCCCATCTCCCTCTACGGCTGGCGGCAATGGACCCGCTCCCAAAGCCTCGCCGCAGGAGCCGACGCCCCCGAGGAGCTGCGCATCAGTCGACTGCGAGGTCCCGCCCTCGCTTGGACAATCGCAATCGGCGTCGCCGGCACGCTCGCCATCGGGACCCTGCTCTCCCGCTACACGGAAGGCTCCGCCCCCTTCCTCGACGCCTTCGCCACCACCCTCTCCTTCCTAGCCCAATGGATGCTCGGCAGGAAGCTCCTGGAAAACTGGCTGGCCTGGATCGTGGCCGACCTCGCCTTCGTCATCCTCTGGGGCAGCCAAGGCTATTGGGTCGCGGTCGCCATGTTCATCGTTTTCACCGCCCTCGCCGTCATGGGCTACGCAAGTTGGAAGAAGGAGCTCGAGCCCCGTGGACGCTAAGCAAGACGCCCCGCGCCGCATCGTCTTCACCGGCGCCGAGTGCACCGGCAAAACCACCCTCATTCGAGCGATCTCCGAAGCCTTGGACGAACCTTACTCCCTGGAATACGTGCGCGAATACGTAGACTCCATCCAACGGCCGCTCGAAGCCCGGGACCTCGACCCCATCGCCCGCGGACAGCTCCAGGGCGAGGACGAGGCCTTCGCTAAGGCCAAGCGCTTCGCCCTGCACGACACCAACCTGCTCTCCTCCATCCTCTACGCGGAACACTACTTCGACACCCATATCCCATGGGTCGACCAACGCTTCCTCGAGCGCGACTACGCCCGCTACTTCTTCTGCCTGCCCGACATCCCATGGGAGGCCGATCCCGGCCAACGCGTCAGCGCCTCAGAACGCGACCACCTGCACTCCCGCTTCCAAGAAATGCTCGCTCGCTACGACATCCGCCCGATCCTCTTGAGCGGCCCTCTCGAGCGACGTATCCAAACCGTACTGACAGACCTGCAGCAGCTCTGACCGAAAGACGCCCCGCGTCTACCTCCGCCGGCTTTCCACAGGGCAAACCGCATACCGCGACGATGCGCTCTGCATACTCCAAGCTCTCGATGTCGGGAATCGACCTGCGAGATCCGCCGAAAGCTCCGCTCTTCACGCAAGCGGTACGCTTTGAGCTAAGCGAAACTATGAACGAGCTACCAGCAGTCTACTTACCGGAAACGGAATCCAACGAAAACGCCGTGACGAAATTCCTGGAGAACCACGGCATCGCCTATCGCGATCGATCCGGAGCCACCGCCGAAGAAATCGCCCAGGAAACCGGGATCCCCGAGAGCGAGGCAAGCGGGCAAAGCCCCATCGTCAAATGGACCGACGGCACCGTCCTGAAAAGCTGCGACACCGACCGGCTGATACGCTTTCTCCGCGAACAAGGCTACGAGTTCGAAGATAGCTAAGCGCGAAACGCCAAGCGTAAACGCAACCGTTAGCCGCCCACGCTTCGCCGCGCCGCGAGAGCGCTCTTGCAACTGTCCAAGCTGCGGACCACATCCGCCCTGTCCTTGCTCGAATCCTTATCGCAGGTATCGTGCCCTTCCGCCAGCTGCTCCCATTGCCGCTGCAAGGCCGCCAAACGTACGTCGCCCTCCGGCAACGAACGCGCGATCGATTCCAGCGACTCGATCAGCCGAATCACGATTTCCGGATAGCTCCTGCCCGATTGCCTCAATTGATCGAAGACGCCGTTCACCAAGCCATCGTAATCGGTCTGCGGACAATAGACCCGCTCCGCGTCTTCCGTATCCAAATAATAACACGGCGGCAGATCTCGCTCGCTCAGCTGACGCATCGCGGCAGCGAGGTAATCGATGCAAACTAGGGCCGTATTGGGATCGTTAATACCGGGAGAAATCGCCCGCAGGGCAACTTCAACCAACTGGTCCACCAGAAACTCCAAATCCTGCTCCGGCGTCCGCTTCTCGCCGACGAATACCCATTCCCTCACCATCTTGGCGGCGGCCTTGGGTTCCGACTCACCGAACACCGCAGCAAGAGGCTCCCCCTTGGCGACGAACTTGCCCGCCCGCTTGAAAAAGCGCACCCGCAGGTTCCGCTGCGAAGCCCCCTCCAAAGCGCCCTCGCAATCAATGGCCGTGACGTAGCCAGAACGCTCCGCCTTCACTTCCACGCTCCTCCCGTTCCATTCCGGCGTGTCGACCTTTGGCCGCTTGTTCTCACGTTTCCCCAGCTTCTCGATGCGGCATTCCAGTTCCCGGTAGACCACCGACACCAAGCTATCCGCCTGGATCGACGTTGCCACGTGATGGATGTAGTAAACGATCATGCAGACGCAAAAGCAGGCCAGGGCGATCATCAAGCTCACTGACGGGTGAGCCTCGCTCGCCACCCAATGCTCGTCGATTCCCGGCATAATCAAAATGCCGTAGACGAAGGACCCCACCAACGCACCCAGGGTGAACTGCGAAGCCCTGCTCTGCAGAAAATTCCTCAGGAGCCGGGGCCCGAACTGCGACGAAGCCAAGGTCAAGGAAACGATCGTGATCGAGAACGTTACGCCGGCCACCGTGATCAAGGATCCCACGATCGCGCTCACGATCGCCAGCGAAGCTTCCCGCCCGCTGCGCAGCACGAAAGGGAAGTCCTTCCAATCCGAATCGATCGTCCCTTCCCACTGCAACATGGCGTACGCCATAAAGACAGCCAGCGAGATAGACAGGGCCGGCATCAGCCAGAGGCTTTGGCTAACGCTTTCGAATAGGTTTCGCAAATAGGTTTTCATAGTTCCGTCCTTAAGATTGGGGCAGCATTCACGCCCCGACAGTCACCCTCGAATCCGGTGAAACAGCAACCGTTTTCGCCTTCCCCACCTGCCCTAATCCCGATCGCAAACTTACTCCTTTTTGACGAGGAGAGGACGACTATTCGGTTGCGTTGGCTTGAGGGGAACAGAGAGTTTTTCCGATGCCTGCTTCGTCGCCTTCCGATTTTTCGCTCCTCCCTTTCTTCGAGTCTTCGCACGATCTGTTCTGCATCGCTGGCTTCGACGGCTACTTCAAGCAAGTCAACCCCGCCGTCATCGACTTGCTCGGCTACAGCTGGGAAGAGCTGCAAGCCGTCCCCATCAACCAATTCGTCCATCCCGACGATCGAGACATTACCCAAAAACACCGCGGCAACCTCTGGGAAGGCAAGCCCTTGCTGCGTTTCGAAAACCGCTACCTGAGCAAAGACGGCAAGGTGATCTGGCTCTCCTGGACCTCCATCCCAAAGACGGAAGAAGGCCTCGTCTACGCTATCGCCAAAGACATCACCCACGTCAAAGAGCAGGAAAAGCAGCGCAACCAACTCCTAGCCGACCTCACCGCCGCCAACGACTGCCTCAAAAAACTCAACTACGCCACCTCCCACGACATCCGCTCCCCGATCGGAAATCTACTCTCCGTGCTGAGCATGTGGAACACCTCCGCGATCACCGACCCAGAAACCCTCAGCTTCGTCGAGCTGCTCAATACCACTAGCCAACGCCTCAAGGAAAGCATGGATCGGCACCTCGAAGGCCTGCAAGCAAACGACCCCCTCTACGTCGACCTCACCGAAATCAACCTGCGCAAGGCAATCGACACCGTTCTCGATTCGGTAAGCCGACTCCTCCTGGACTCAAACGCCACCGTCAGCATCGACCTCAAGGACTTCTCGTATGTACGCTTCAACTACAACTATCTCGAAAGCGTCCTGCTCAACTTGCTAACGAACTCGCTCAAATACGCCCACCCTGACCGGGCTCCAGAGATACGCATCGCATCCCATCGCTCGGGAAACAAGAAAATCATAACCTTCTCGGACAACGGCCTGGGCTTCGACAGCGAAAAGCACAAAGACCAGGTCTTTGGCCTGCGCCAGACCTTCCACCAGCACAGCGACAGCAGAGGCATCGGCCTCTACCTCGTGCACAACCACATCTCGAGCCTAGGAGGAACGATCACCGTGCAAAGCGAGGTCAACGTCGGCACCACCTTCCGCATCGAGCTGCACGCCTGAGCTCCAGAGCTACGAGCTCCGCTCCAAGCGAACCCGCCGCCATCGAGCTACGCCGAAAAAGGGTCGATCCCCTTCCTCACCTGGAAACTGTGGGCGATGCTTTTAGCCGCGTTCAAGGCCTGCTCGGAAACCGGTCCCCGAAACAACTCCGCCACCGTCGCCTCAAAAAGCTGCAGCCACCTCACGAAATGCTCCCGTCCCACGTCCAGCGAAGCGTGCTTAGCGAACGGGTTTCCGCGATAGTCCCCCCTCCGGAAAATCAGATTCGTCCAAAACGCGTACATCGTCGGCAAATGCTCGTCCCAGTCATGCACCACCGCATCGAAAACCGGGCCGATCAAAGCATCCTGCCGAACCTTCCCATAAAAGGTGTCGACCATAAGTTTGATCGACGCCTCGTCCACGATATCGTCCTTAACGTTTTGATACACGGCTTCCCTCGTTCCTAAAAATTCACTACAGCGACGTTCGCTGATAGCTCCTGTATTGCGGTTCCCAATACACCTTATCGATGGCCTTCTCCAGCGCCAGTTCCGTCATCTCGCGAGCAACGCCATCCACCATGGCCTGCCGCGCCACCCTACGAGCGATCAGGCGACTCAAGTTGCGGATCTCGTCCAAGGCCGGCAAGAGCGGGGCCCCGACGCTCGAGCGATCCGGCGAGCTTTCCGCCAACGTGCGGCTGGCAGCGATCAGCATCCCTTCCGTAACTCGCCGGGCCCGGCTCGCCAAGACGCCCAAGCCCACGCCCGGAAAGATATAGCTGTTGTTGCACTGCGATACATGGTGAACCTTCCCCTTGTAGTTGACCGGAGCAAACGGGCTTCCCGTGGCCAAGATCGCCTTCCCATCCGTCCACTCAATCACATCCTGCGGCGTCGCTTCCGCCAAGCTAGTCGGGTTCGACAGCGGCAAAATGATCGGCTGAGCGACCTGGCTCGCCATGAGACGAATCTGCTCCTCCTTGAAAAGCCCGAACTGTCCGGACACGCCCACCAGCACGGTCGGTTTCGCGTTTCCGATAACGTTTACCAAAGGCACCAAGCCCTTCTCGTCGCGCCAGGAATCCACCGAGGCCGCGTCGCAGGCCAGCTCCCGCTGGAAATCGCGCAGCCCCCCCATGTCGGAGGTCAGCAAGCCATCCTTGTCGACCATGAAGATACGAGACTTCGCATCCGCTTCCGACAAGCCTTCAGCCTGCAAATGCGCCACCAAATGCTCGGCGATGCCGCAGCCAGCCGAGCCAGCCCCAACGAAACAAATACGCTGCTCCGCGAGGGACTCTCTCTTGCGCGCGACCGCCGCCAACAACGTTCCCGCCGTCACGGCAGCCGTCCCTTGAATGTCGTCGTTGAAGCAACACAGCTCGTCCCGATAGCGCTTGAGCAGCGGCATCGCGTTAGGCTGGGCGAAGTCCTCGAACTGTAGCAGCACGTCCGGCCACAGGTCCGTCACCGCCTTGATGAACTTGTCTACGAACTCGAAATAAGCTTCGCCCCGGATACGCGGAGAGCGCTTGCCCATGTACATCGGATCGTTGACCAGAGCCTCGTTGTCGCAACCCACGTCCAGCGTGATCGGCAATGTATTCGCTGGGCTGATACCGCCGCAGGCCGAATAAAGTGCCAGCTTGCCAATCGGAATTCCCATTCCCCCGATCCCCTGGTCTCCCAGACCCAAGATGCGCTCGCCATCCGTCACCACGATTACGCTCACCCGCTTGCGCGTCGCGTTGCGCAGGATGCGGTCGATCTTGTCGCGGTCCTCGTAGCTGATGAACAAGCCCCGCTTGCGGCGATAGATCTGCGAAAACTTTTGGCAGGCCTCACCCACGGTCGGAGTGTAGATCAGCGGCAGCATCTCCTCCAGATAGCGCGTCAGCAGCGAGTAGTAGAGGGTCTCGTTGGTGTCCTGGATGCTGCGCAAGTAGATGTGCTTCTCCATGCGAGACGTCAACTCGCTGAACTGCAGGTAAGCGCGGTCCCGCTGCTCCTCGATCGTCTCGATGCAATGCGGCAGCAATCCCTCAAGGTTAAACTCCCGACGCTCCCGCGCGGTGAAGGCGCTCCCCTTGTTAAGCAGCGGAGTCTCCAACAAGATGGGTCCCGCATAAGGAATGTAAAGTGGCCGCTTCGACTCTGCTTCAGGCATGCTCTCGTTAGAAGCAACGCTTATGCCCATAGCAAGGCGATAGTGTTGCCTCCTTTCCTGAAGCGATAACTTAAAGCCTATCGACCTCCAATAGTTCAAACCTCTCAATAAGCGTTCAAACTTAGCCTAGTGGCAAATCCTTGACGCAACCAGAGTCCTCGATTCAGCTACAAAGCCATGCTTGAGCCAATCAAAGCTCTAATATTCAAGTTCAGCAAAAGAGAGGAACAAAGCCTCCCCCCACAGGAGAGCCTCCTCCAACAAGAAGGTTGGATTGGTGTAGATTTGGACGGCACCCTAGCCGAGTACGCAAGCTGGCAAGGCATTACCCAGATTGGACGTCCAGTCCCGCTGATGCTCAAACGGGTGCGTGTTTGGATCGCCGCCGGCTATCAAATAAAAATAATGACAGCTCGAGCTGGATTGCCAGAAGGAGTCGACTCGGTTAAAAGTTGGTTAGCGAAGCACGGACTCCCCGAACTTGAGGTCACAAACCAAAAAGATTTCGATATGATCGAACTGTGGGACGACCGGGCAATCCAAGTTGTACCCAATTCCGGTATACCAGTGCTCAGGATGAGCCAGAACTCCCGACCCAAAGCTCCGCTGCTGCCTGAGGAGAAGAACGAGGAGACTTGCGAGGTTCCTCCGAGATGATGAGCGAGTTTTACTCCTCCTCTAATCACCGTATCACGGCTGGGTAGTCGAACTTCAGACTACCCCATTGTACATGGCGAACACAGAAATCGCTATATCGCAAAGAAAGCCATAAAATGAGCAATACGATCACTCTCGATTGTACATTTTCGCTCAACCGCTCTCCTTACTCAAGCTAATTTTTACAAATTGGGCACGCTTTCAAGGCAACCGATAGGCGTTTTGCAACCGAAATGCCAATTGGGCACCAAACCTATGCTGGTATCTACGCAAGCGCTAAGAATACGCTCTCAATATCATTGCTACTTCGCACATCAAAACCACGCTTTAATTCGATACATCATCGTTCGTTTTTCATAACCACAGAGTTGGAATGAGATGTGCTCGATGAATGTTTGAACTGGAATTAGAACAACCAATCTAACTAATCCATGAAACTGCTGAGAAAGCTAATAATCGCGACGGTCTCATTGACTATCGCTGGAGTCGCCTATGCGGTTCCCTCGACGGCGTTCACTATCGATTTCGACTTCGAGACCGATGGTGTATCAAGTGCATCAACAACCTCTGGAACTGGCGATTTCGCATCGATCGGAGCATTTTCGGGAGGTTCGGTATCTGGCGGCAGCTTGACAAGCGGCGGCCTAACGAACTTCGCGTTTAACTTCGACATTGCTCCTGGCTTTGTAGCAACGATCACAAAGATCATTGCAACTACAACTTACCAGGGACCGATGCTCGCACTCCACCTAACAACCGTAAACTCGACTCCCGCTCTATTTGGTGCGACATCTCCTGTCGGAACTGGTGAATTCACCACGTCCCCAGGATACTCGTACGAAATTGGCGACGGAGGATCTGCTGCATTCAATGTATACGCATTGAGCCTCGGCTCTTTCTCCCTCGAGAACTTCACGGTCGAAGGTACGATTGCGGCAGTTCCAGAAACATCAACAATGCTCCTCGGAGGACTAGGGTCTATCTTGGTCTTCGCCCTAGGATACAAGCGACGCAAAGATGCTGCCGTAGCGGCCTAGCTTCTAAACGTTAGGAACTTATTGGAACCCCGCAAGTGACCTTGCGGGGTTCCTCTGCTAACAGGCATCTGCCTGCTAAGCTATAAACATGATCAAACAATTGCTATGACCCCCCTTAAACATCTAACAAGGCCGAGGAAGTAACCTTCATCCCCGCAGCAGCCTCCCATGCGGCTTCCACAGAAGCAACTCTTGGACACAAGCAGCGTAGGCGATCAGAAAGCTCCGCATGACCTTGAGCGACAAAACGTAATCGATCCTGCTATTTTAAAAGCAGGACTTACTTTCCGCCGTTCGAAGTGATAGTTCCAACGCGAAGCCGGTACGTTAACGCCACAGAATAGATTTGACTGAATCCGGTACACCCAAATCAAACTCGTTTCCTTCGATCGTAACCAAATTCATATCGTGTGAAATTTCCAAAAAACGTTCCGGAAACCTTAACGAAACCTTTGGGGGAATTTTCGACTCATCCATTGAAACGCGGTTGTTCACAATTCCCACAATACAGTCCGAATCATCTGGAGCGGAAAGGGCAACCACATCGCCATACGCATCCAGCAAGCTAACGTTCACGAATTGATTCGAATACAAGAAGACGCTTCCCTGAGGACTCACTATTGTTACGCACGTTTTCTTCGTGTTTACGATCGTGTTTCTCTCAATCGTAAGGTTTTTAACGCGACTCGCATACACAGCAAAGTCCCTAAGACAATTCTCGATCGTATTCTCACGGATAACAATCTCGCTGACCGCATTGTCATTACTCGCGATGTAATTCATAACAGCAATCGCTGATCGCCTCGGATTGCGAACCGTATTTCCGATTAACTCCACTTGATCGATAATTCGGTTTCCCGTCGTCACGGTAATCGCCGCATGGGAGGAAGACTTGCAATCCACAATCAAATTTTGGCGGACGGAGACATTCGTGACCTCCAAGGTACCATATGATTTCTCAGAGGTCACTAAGATGCCGGCCGACGGAGAATCGCTAACGATATTGCTAACGATTTCAATATCGCGTCCACCCGATACAGCGATCCCCCTCCCCCAAGTCTGACCTGAAATATGGTTCGAAACGACCGTGACACCAGAACAAGGAGCAGCCTTTCCCAAATCCCCATACGAAACCACCGCAATTCCGTCGTCACCGCACTCTGACACGCGATTCCTTCTGATCACGATATCGCTGGAAGGAGCCCCCCCTTCGGACTGCGTAATGTGAATACCGTCTGCCAAGCACCTGCTGACAAAGCTGTCGCTGACCAAGCCATTGCTTGATCCTTGTACGAAGATGCCAGCCCCACTCCCCCCACTCACGTCAACATGGTCTATTGCAAATCGTTCCGCCTCCGCGACGTACAACAAGGTCATTTCTGGAGTTCGGGTCCGATTTTCCTGATGGCTCGCGACTTCAATCGTCAAATGGGATACGATAGAGCCTTCACCGCCAATACGAAACGCGGTCTTTCCAACCGTCCCGAACGCGTTATCAACATGCCTGATCACAGAAGAAACACCAGCCCCTACCAGTTCTACACTTTCTATCGGAACAACTCGGCTTTCGCTCGGACAAGCAATATCGTAAATCCCCGGAGGCAAATGGAAAGTGCGCCGCGTACCAGAACTCTCCTTCAAGGTTTCGAATAAATATAGATACCTCTCTTGAGGCGTGTTGCCGACAACATCCAATACTTCCGCATCACTTGGAATCTGGTGAAATTCGAACCGCAACTCGTCGTCCTCCCCTTCGAACCCAATTTCCGAAATGGACGAAATGTCCTCAGACTCGAACGTTGCCACAAACGATTCATCGCTATGGATTGTCAGTCGATCCAGCTCTGGCTCTATATAAAACCCCAAGTCACTACCTTCGACGACAACCGACCGCCCTCCCTCGCCAATAAGACGAATCCCACTCGACACGATTTCGAAATCAAAGACTAACGAGCCATCCTCTTTACGGAACAGCAAGCGGCCCGCTTCCCCTTGCCTGAAATCCCACAAGCTTAAGCAACTACGCAACACAGGATCAACATCGTAGCCGCTCTCGATTCCGGAACTCCCTTGTGGGCCAACATAAAGCCCTTCCGGCGAAACAGGCGGCTCCTCCGCAGCATCAGAAGCGAGCGTGACAACGATAAACGTTAGAACCAACGGCACCCTCAAAAGGTATCGCTTCTCCCTAATGAACCCAAAAACCATATGTCAGTAAGCAAGCGTCTCCTTGCGCTCCACCAAAACCTTTGCCAGCAGCAGCAACACCAGAGGAAAGAGGATTTGGCTTCCGGCCAAAAGGTTGACTCGACTCGCAGCATCAACCAAGCCAGCGATGAAAACTCCTAGGGCCGCTATAGAAAAGATCGACTGCGAGCGCATGGCGCTTCGGTGAATGGCAGCCCCGACAAATCCAGCGATCATCCAGTAGAAGAAGCCGACGATTCGCCCTTCCAAATAGGGCGTCACCAATCCCCACTTGTTGTTGAATTCCGGATTGTACATGCCACCTTCTGCCATTTCTCTCCCCACGTCTTTGGTAATCGGCTTTTCGCCCGGAAGATAAATTCCGGGTGGAAACAAGCGTCGCGTAATGTCCGAAAGCGGTCCCACAGTCCCTCCAAATACTGGATAGGACTCCCCAGTATCCTCTACGAGCTCGTAGAGTAAACCACCCGAGTTAACGGAAAGCGCATAATAGAGCTGAATTCGCTCGAAGGAGTAGCTGAGCAAGCCAGCCTCAATATGCCCGTCCTTAATTCGCGACTTGTAGGACCGGCCATACTCCATGGCAGCGAACGCTCCGAAGAACAGCACCGGCACCAGCGGCACTGCGATCGCATGCCACAAGCGAAACCTAATTTGCCGTAAGACCATCCAAGCGACCAGCCCACCCAGGAGAGGTACGAACAGAGCTAATCGCTCCGCGCCCAACACCGAACGGAAAGCGAGCGTGCCTAGCACTACCACTCCCCCAACAATTTTCCAAGGAGTGCACAGCCCGACCGATTTCAACAAAAGACACAAAACGACGGTAGCAGTACCGAAGTGCACCCAGGTCGTGATGCCAGTAACATAATATTCCCGCGACGTGTAAGGGTCTAACAAAGCGCCCACCCCTCCTCGCACGATCGCGTTCAATACGAAAAACGCGAAAGAAAAGACAGAGAGCCCAACCGAGACCCAATAGACTTGATCGAGGCGCCGCACATCCAGGCTCGCCACTCTCCCCTCTCCTTGAAAAACGACCAAGGCCGCGATCGTTCCGATCACGAATGACATTCCCGTAACCGCCCAGATCCCCAGCAACAGCACGCGATCCGCCAAATGCACGACTCCCCATCTCGCGAACAGATCAAACGGCGTCAAAAACCAGTTCAATAAGGCAAACGTGGATACGCCGAAAAAGACGATGAGCGGATGTAGCAACAACGAATATTTCATGCGAGTCCCCCGCTCGCTTTCTCCTTCAAGAACCGATCCAGCTCCTCGCGGAAACGCTCTTCACTGAACCGCTCAGCATTTATCCGACACAGAGCAGGAGATCTAGCAGATTCAGTCTCTTCGAGCGTTTCGATCGCTTCGAGTAGCGACACCGCATTTTGTTTGCGGAAGAACACTCCCGTCTCGTTTTCAACGACTGTTTCCAGTGCCCCCCCTTCCCCATAGGCAATTACAGGCGTACCGGAAGCCTGAGCTTCCAGAGGCGTTATGCCGAAGTCCTCGATTCCGGGGAATATGAATGCCCTCGCTCTCGCGTAGTGGTCAACCAATGACGCGAACGGTTGCCGTCCCAAAAACTCAATGTTATCCTTCGCTATCGACTCCAGTCGAGCTCGTTCACTACCATCTCCAATGACCAGCAATCGCTTGCCACTCCGGTTAAAGGCTTCGATCGCAATGTCGATTCGCTTGTAGGGGACTAATTCGGAAACGACCAAATAGAAATCCTCCTTCTGTTCCTGATAGCGAAAGTCCTGTACCGCCACGGGTGGATAAATCACGGTCGATTCGCGCCCATAGCAGCGCCGAATCCGCTGAGCCACGAATTCCGAATTGGCTATGAAGTGGTCCACCCGTTGAGCTGCCTTTTGATCGAAGCGACGTACGTACGGCGTTACCAATTTGAAGACCAGCCTGCCGATAGTTCCCAAGTCTCCGCTTTGCTTGATATAGGTATCCTGCATCTCCCAAAGGTAGCGCGGAGGCGAATGGCAATAGCATACGTGCATAGCTCCTTTGGGTACCCTCAGTCCCTTGATCACCGAGGCATCGGTCGAAAGGACCAACTTCGCCCCGCGAGCCGCTCTCAAGGTCTGCCCCACTGCAAACGGAAAAAACGGCAGCAAAGCCTTGTATCGCCGGGCGCTTCCCGGAAAACGCTGGAGGATCGAGGTGCTCACCTCATGCTGCCGCAGCCAATCCGGCCACTTTCCCTCATCCTTCACCAAAGTCGCGATGGGCACAGAAGGAAAGAGCCGACAAAACTGCTCCAAAACTTTCTCGCCTCCACGGACACCGACTAACCAATGATGGGCCAGAGCCACACTGCTGTTCACTCTCATCTTATCATGCCCCTTTCAAGCTCCCGGAAATAATTCGCGTGCTCCTGAGCTGACTTCTCCCAGGTGAATTGCTGCACATGGGCCAGCCCGCGCCGCACCGCCTCGTTGCGATTCGCTTCCTTTTCCGCGGCCATCTCCACGAGGACCTTGGCGATCGAGCGGGTGTCCAGCGGGTCGAAGTACATCGCGACGTCCCCACAGACCTCCCTGAGCACCGGGATATCCGAAATGCCAAGCCGAGCCCCGCAGGCCATCGCCTCCAGAGGCGGAAGGCCAAAGCCCTCGTAGAGCGACGGATACACGAACCCATAAGCCCCGCTCAGCAAGGCCACTAGCTCCTCGTCGCTTATCCTCCCCACCGCCCGGCAGCCAGCTGGCAAGCGATCGCAGCCGCCGCCCGAGAACACTTTCCCGGCAGATCCCGCTACGATCAGTTGAAAGCCCGGCCCCAAAGACGCCTCCTCCCACGCGTTCATCAGACGGGACAGGTTCTTACGCGGCTCCAGAGAGCCCACATACGCGAAATACCGGCTTTGCGGACGAATGCCGTACCGTGCCCTCAATTCAGCCACGTCTTCACTTCGCGCGGGTTTCAGCGCCTGAGAGACGCCGTTCCAAATGACCTTCACCTTTTCCTCCGGCACCCCGAGATGATTAACCAACCTCCTCTTAGCGTCGTGCGAAACCGTCACGACTCCCCGGCAACGCCTGGCTAGGAGCGGCAACAGAAATCGATACCACCTCGAAAACAAACCTTTGAACCACTCGGGGTGATCGAAGGTAGCAGCATCGTGGATAGTGACCACTTGCCGGCTGACGCACAAGGGACCGACATTTGCCGGCGACCAAAGCAATTCTCCCGATCGCAGCTTCCATGGCAGCAGGAACTGCTCCCAAAGCTGCCCGCCAACCGCCCCCAGAGTCGCGGCCGGTCGAGTGTTCCGAGTCGCAATGTAAGGTTCCAGACGCTGGAAAACCTCCAAGGCATAGCGCTGGACTCCCGTCAAGGAAGACAAGGTCGAACGCAGGTTTACGTTGAGGGAAAGCGCTTTCATGAAAATTCTAAGATGCGCCCAGGATGGCACCTTCCCGTCAATATATCCCTCACCGCATAGGCCCTTCCCTTCAGTCTTCCCAAGAAATCCATTCCTAGAGAACCACCTCCGCAGACCCACTGCCTAACTCCTTGCAACAAATCGCAAGCGCCCTCCTTCAGAACGATAACGACCACCAAGCGCACGTACCCAAGGGACACGGGAACATGGCAGACGCCGCTCTTCAAGAAATGGAGATTGTTGGCGACCATACTGTACCCGCGGCGAAACTCGGAAACGCGACCGCCCTCATGCTTTAAGTGTATCAACCTCGCTCCTTCGAATCGCCCCACCTTGCCGAATCGTGCCAGTCTAATAGAGATATCATAGTCCTCCCCGTACGAATAAAGCGGCAACTCCTCGTTAAAGGGGCATTTCCGCAAGGTCTCTCCCCTGATAACCATATTGCACCCGTACAGTATCCAATGCTTACCTGTATTGCGGAAGCTATCACTCTCGTCGGCTCGCGACATCTCCATTTCAACACGAGCGGAACGCCGGTCGATTCCACCGTCCGCAATAACCTTGCAGGAAAATGCGACAACGTCTTCCGCGCTCCGCATAAACCGAGATACATCGCTAAAAAATCGCCGCTCCAACTCGACATCGTCGTCGAAGAAGCAGACGAGCGATCTGTCGATCCGATCTGACAAGGACTCAATTGCGTAGTTTCTTTGAGCGCACAGTCCCTTCCTAGGACTAATCAAAACCTCTACTCCAGTAAGCATGCGAGTTTCCAGCAGGACATCGTCCTCCTTCACAACGCAAAGCAAAACCTTATCGAAGGACTTCTCCTGCCTCAACACCGATAAGACAGTCTCGTGCAAGACCTGAGCACGCCCAACGGAACATATTATAGCATATACAAAGTCCATGGCTTAAAGAACCCCTTCCAGCAATTTTCTCCTCACTCCGAAATGCTCTAAATAAGTCACCGCAACAAACCACCCCATCGCCAAGATCTTGAAGTTCGCCGCGTAAGAAGGATTCTGCATCACCCTACCGCAGCTAGCCCACAGCACCCGCTTACGATACCACCCCTCCCGCACTGCGCACACCGCCACTAATCTCTTGAGATCGCTCACCATTCGCGAGCGACCGATGCGGCTAGGCTCGCCTCTCGCCTTGAACATTTTCGAGACAACACGATTCCTAGCGCTCACTAGACGCTTCAAATACCAGTAGTGCTTCCAAACCGCCGGAGAAAGATCGCTCTCAAAGCTCATCCGACTATCGCCCGAACAATGACTCCGATATTCGCCACAAACCAGCGGAGTCGACCAAACCTCTCCAAACATAGGAGCCGACACATAAAGGGGTGCATCCGCCGCTGTCCTCTCCTCGAACTCTCGACTAAAGTAAGGAAGCACTTCCTCAAGATAAGACCTTCTATAAACTGCCCCACTCCCCGGAGGAGAAATATATTCTCCATATTCATTAATCATTACCTTAAAGTCGACAGACCGCATCGCGCCTCTAGGTACAACCCTTCCCGTCGGATTCCCCTTACCGTCGATCACCCGCAGCGGATACTGCAGCTTCACAACTTTATCGCCTACTCCTCTCGCCAGCAGTTTAAAGAGTTCCTCGCAATAGATACGGTCGTCTGCGTCAAGAAAGATGCACCACTCGCCTCGAGCCCGCTCAAAACCCTCCGCGTAGGCAGACATCTGGCCTCCATTCTCCTTGAATACAGAATTCACCCGATCCCTCCAGGCTTCGATCACGGAACGCGAGTTGTCCTTCGATCCGTCATCGACGACTATCACCTCCACGCTTTCCGAGCGATACGCCGTCGCGCTCGACAAGCAATCATCCAAATACCGGCCGTAGTTATAATTGTTTATAATAATAGACAGCAACATAGCTAAACTCGAACTATAAACTCTTTTTCCTTGTCCATAAACCGCTCCATCCTGTCGCGAATCTCGTCACATCGCTCACGAACGACGTCATCCCTAGCCAGCAAGAACTCCTTGCCCAAAGCATCCTCCAGATGCGCAAGCGCCCTGCGACTCGCGTCACCGGTAAAGCTTGCGAACTTCAAAGCCTGCCTTATCAGGCCCTTGCCCGCCCGGCCAATTAAGGTCGACCTTTTAGCGGCGCGCTTTGCATGACTTCTGTCTCTCAATTCAGCGACCGCTCGTTCGACCTCTCCTGGTGCAAGCACTCCCTTGAAAGCCCCTTCCGCGTCCAACTGATTGCGCCTGCTTAACTTTACCCGCTGCACGCTGTCCAGCACCGGTAACCGCACGGGAGCGTATTCGTGACCGACGGAGCGGCACCAATCGAACCACTTCAACGAGCCTAGCTCAGGCGAGATGGATACCGGCAACCAAGGGATCCTTAGACTCTCGCAAAAGATAGCGCCGTGCATCGCCTCCGTAACGACGCGCTCACAGGTTATCAAGTCCTGTATAACACAGCGAGAAGGTCTCCTAGGGTCTATATAAACAAGGCCCAGCTTTTCCGCTACCTTCTGGTATCCGTCAGACCTGGAAGTCGACAAATGCGGCACGAAACCAACCCTCCCCTTTCGGCAGGGCCTTTCCACTTTTTCAATTTTAGCTTGCCCAAGCAAAATAGCCGGGTCGCAGCAAGCATGCTCCCGCCCGATAGACATTATGTCGCACGAAACCGTTCCTCGCACCCAATATATCTCGAATGCCAAAGGCTCCTCGAGAAACCGCCGAGGCAGAGGAGCCAGACCAGCCCCCGATCCGAGCACCACCACATTCCTCGCATCAGGCATATCATCCGACAAGATCGATCCAATCCCAGTGTACAATTTATTGCCCGAAAAACGTTTTATAGAAAACAGCTCCCTCCAGAACCACGAGTTCAACTCGTCACCGAAGTTCATTTTCTCATTCCAATAGTACATAATATATTCAAAAATAATGACTACATCCTAGGCAACTCGTTCGCACTGAACCCAGCTCTTCCTAAACTCCAACCTTCGAAACAAAGTGGCAAAAAGCAGCAGGCAACTTAACAAGTTGGCCCCAATCGAGGCAAACACCACGTACTCAATTCCACGTCCCACCAAAACGATGATCGCCAAAACGCTCACGGCGGCTTCTCCCACCGATATAAGGCTCAACGAGCTCGCCGTACCTAAAACAACATGACAGGACCGAAAGACCACGTTCATGGCCTTTACGCAAAAAACAAGCCCCAGCAAAGGCATCAAGCGATAAGCCTCCTCCCAATCGCTTCCAGCTCCAAACTGAACCGATTCGATCCAAGCGAACGCTCCTAAGAAAAACACCATCCCCGCAAGGGCCACCAAAATGGCGCTTACGCACGTATACCGCATAAAGAAGTCTCTCTCCTCCCCGCTACCTCTCTTCACCAAGTACGGAACGAGCACGGAAGAGCAGACCGAATTAAGCACCTGAGCTCCCACGTCGAAGGGCTTCTTAGCGTAGTTGTAAAGCCCTAGGACAAGCGTTCCCAGAACGGTACCCACCATCGCCTGCTGAAATTGCAGCTCCACCAACCAAGCCACGTTAAGAGAAAGACAGACAGGGGCCCCAAACTTAAGAAACTCCCTAGCGACGCCACCTGAAAACAGGAGTCGAGGTTTCCAGCTCGCCACCCAAAAGGCGAGGCCCGTCACAATCGCCACCGAGACCACATGCCTCCACACCAGACTCCACGCCCCATAGCCTTCCTTCGCCAAATAGATGCCTACCGCCCCGGACAAACACACTGCCATCAAATCGATCAGGGCCAGCTTGCGAAGAGCTAGCCGCCTCGTGAGCATCAGCACCGGCACCATCTGAACCGCTCGGAATAGAAACACCAAACCGAGCGCACGCACCATCCACACTAGAGCCTCCGCTTCAAACGCCTTCGCCACCCATGGAGCTCCCAGATACAGGACGAGACACCAAATCACCGCCTGCCCCATCAGCGACCAAAAAAGCGTGCTAGCCTCCCGGTCAGCTAGCGTCTCCCTTCGCAGGGCCGCTACGTTCATCCCCATCCCGAACACCCCGTCAGCGATAGCGACCAGAACCCAGGCTAAGCCCATTATCCCAAGCTCTTCCGGCCCCGACAAGGTCGAGATCACATAGAAAACGCCTAGACCGATCAGACGCGTCCCGAATTGGCGCAAAACGACCCAGAAACCACCTTGTAGGAATTTCTTCATTCTTACCAATGCCGGACTAAACTGACACAGTCGCCGTCGCTAGGAGCCCAGAGGGCTCCTCGTGGAAGCTAACCCGGCTTTTGATGCCAAGCATGGAGGATTCGTAAATCGCTTTACTCTTCCAATAACTCCCCGCAATCAAATCAACTCGCTTCCCCATCAGCGAGGCGACGATCGATACATGCAGACGATCGGTGATGATCCGTTCAAAAGGCTCCAAGGCCGCGAAGAATGCATCCACATCGGAGTCTGAATCTGCTTCCTTGCTCAAGTCGCGATTGTTCGCGGGGGGATCCCAATCACCTCCAGATTCCCGATCCGTCCTGAGAAACACTCCCGTTCCGCAACCAGGCCTAGAGGGAAGATCGCCTAGATAAAAGGCCATGTCGTGGCAGAATCGAGAGGAAGGGTTATATTTCGTACTCTGAAATCTATCACGCCTCCAATACTCGACCTTGTCGGACTCCAGAAAAAACTCATACGAGCTCGGAAGCACAACTACTTCGCTGGAAAAGAGACAGGCCTTCTTTACGATATCCGAAGCGAACGGCCAAGCGCGACACCACGCCCCACCACCACCATATATCAATAGATTGTCGCGACCTAGCAAGGGAAGCCATTCCAGCTTTCGCTTTATGTTTAGTTCCTTGAAAGGAATCCCTAAATCCCTCAAGAAGAGCAAAGTTGCGTGTCGTATCACCCCGTCTCCCCAGTTTCCTGGATTGGCTAAATAATACACGTTACGGTGTCGCGCCGCTGCCCCCGTTAGCGCAGAAGCGAGATCATCAAACGCGTCCCGATGCTCCAGACGCAGCCTGCTATTAAGATTATGAATCATTCTCTAACAAGCTCCTTTATAGTTAAAGAAAGTTTTAATTTGAATCGAGAGATCCATCCAAATACTCCACTTCTCGATGTATTGCAAATCATGGCGTATCCTATCAGGGATGCTGGTATCCCCCCTCAGTCCATTCACTTGCGCCCAACCCGTCATTCCAGGCTTAACCGAATGTCGACTCTGGTAGTAGGGTATCTCCTTCAGAAATCCGTTTATCAACTCGGGACGTTCGGGCCGCGGCCCCACCAAGCTCATATCCCCAATCAGCACATTCCAAAACTGTGGCAGCTCATCAAGATTCCACTTTCGCATGAAGCTCCCTATTTTTGTTCTCCTCGGATCGTCAAGTGTGCTCCACCCAGGGCTACCAGAGGCTTCCGCATCTACTTTCATAGAACGAAGCTTTATAATCTTAAACTCCTTACCACCTTGCCCAACTCTTATTTGCTTATAAAATACCGGACCAGGAGATTCCCTCCTCATCATCGGAATCAGCACCAAGAAAACCGGGGCGCAAATCATCAGGCCCACAACTGAACCCAGAATATCGACCCCCCTCTTAATTGCCCGATTGATCGACCGGTTCTGAGGCAACTCCATTAACGACATCAAGGGGACGCCACCCAGGTTGACCACCTCTAGACAAGAGGAAAAGACCTCAAAGCTCTTGGGCAAAGCTTTGAAATCGATAAAGTTCATCTCGCAAAGCTTGGCGATTCCGACCAAGTCCCGCCTTGGCAAATCAACGTCCGCCACCGCTATGCTATCGAAGCCCCCCACCGCCATCAGGTTCTCGAGATCTTCTACGCTTCCCAGCAAAGTATCGCCAACCGCCGCCCCGTCAACAGACTGGTGGTTTAGAGTAGAAATGTAGCCTGAGAAACGATAAAGGCCGCACTTGCCGGAGCGCAATCGTTCCGCAAGTACCTGAGCGTCCGCTCCCGTACCAACTATCGCCATTGACTTCCCGCAACTGCCAAACAGTCGCGTCCGGTGCAGGACCCAATGCATGCAAAATCTCCAGACTGGAAGCAGTACGACCATCCCAACTGCGCTACCAATCATAAAATAACGAGAGACAGGAGGCCACATCGCGATGGTGAGCGCCACTCCGAGCACCAGGAACGCCCACAACACAGAAATCTTTACTGCGATTATGATCGTTCTCGCTCTAGAAAGTATAACATCCCACCGAAACAACTTTTGGTTGTGGGCCAGCATCGTATATATTAGCAGCCCCAAACAATAATGACTCCAGTAGTCTAGGACTTCCGGAAAGGAATTCGTAAAGCCGTACTCCGGCACAAATTCGAACACCCACAATTGCCCTAGCAACATCGCCAAAAGGACAAAAAATAGATCTCCTAAGAAAACGAGCCCTACGAAGCGAGCTCGGCTCTTTTCATAACGTGTCTGCTTTGAAATAGTCACAAGAAAGAAGGATTCAGGATTAAGAGTTACTCCTCACGGCCCTACCATTCGGTAGCTAGCCTCTGCGGTCGAATGCTTGCAATGAGTGAGCATAACACCTGCCAACGTAATTTTAGCCTAGTTATTTTTGGATCAAATCACTCAGCAGCCTACAGCTATAATACTACAACATTCAACGAGTCGATGAGAGTCATAAGAACTCATGCATCGGTGGATTCGATTCCCCATAAGGCTGCCCAAATCACTGGAATCAAGTTCAAATACCCCTCGTAACCCAATTTCCTCAAAAACGCCGTAACCCCCCGTATATCATTTTTGACCAGTTGAAACGCAATTCAACCAAACTGCCCAAAACAAATCACACCCCTGCTTCCCCAGCCGTTTCCTGCGGTATTTTGAGCAAAAAAAAGCCTTCACCTCCCCTACGTAATGATCCCTTTTTTGAGCAACGCCTAGGTCGCTTCCACAAAATCGAGAAAAGTCCCTTGCCAAAGCGAATTTGGCGAACCACATGCTTTACTCGCCTAGAATTTAACACAAATCTAGTATCCACCAAACGTATACGTCACAGCCCTTACGGAAGCGATATCGTAACGGAAAGAGTCTTGTTCGACGTGCTCGATACTTGCTATTAACTATCTATAAATTCAACACATTCATTTATGGGTAAATGGCTATGGCTTCTCTCGCTAAGCACCATCAACTTGCAAACGTTTCTTTACTCTGACGCTGAATCGCTCAGCGAATGGGTTTCGTTTGAACCAATTAAAATACAACTATCGGGAGAGGGAAGCGTCATGTATTTTTCAAATCCGTTCCTACTACCAAAAGAGGAATCCGATCAGGATGAAATTCCAAACACCTTCGGAACCGATTTCACTCCGAGCGTCCTAGTCGAGCTAGGATCGAGCGACAAAGACTTCTACCTGAAAGGCGAATATAGCTACAGCATGCGAAAAATGGAATCCATCGACGTGCTCGACTCAAATGACAAGAACTACCGTATCCACGCGCGAAAACGGTACAACCGCCTTCAATGGCAGGCAGAGGCCCAGAGCTCGGATTTCTCCCTTCCAAGCCATGAATCCAGGCACCTCACCACCGTTCCCAGCGGCTCGAGCGCGTCGCAATCCTTCAATATTGACTATCAATTCAGTCACCGCACAGAGGTACACGGCGGTGTCACATTTGGGGAACGTAAGTATGACAACACCAATGCTGGAACGTTTAGCGACCAATCTTCGTTTTCCGTTCCGCTTCACTATCTCTATGGTATAACAGAGAACTTAGACATAGGCTTGGGTACTCTCTACAGGGTGCGGAAATCGACCATCAGGCCGACGACCAAGGACTTCGCCTTGCACCTCAACCTACAGGGCGAGCTGACTCCTCGCCTAAGCGCTGATGTAAAGATCGGTAACCTCCACAGCAATCCCGACCAAGATCTAGCTGGGGGCGAGATCCCAACAGCCGACAGTCTATTCCTCTCGTCCACAATCGCCTGGAAAGCCTCCAAAAACGTTAATGTCGTTTTAGAATCGGCCAGCGACAGACAAGCAAACGCCTTCAGTGAGGACACAAGTAAAAGGTCCCACTCCATAAGCGCCTACTGGGAACCGAGCAGACGTACAACAGTGGCGGCTAAGCTTAGAACACAACAAGATACCTATTTGGATTCTGAACGCGAGGAAGAGCGGCTAGGATTTGAACTCAGCGTATTCCATAGAATAAGCGAAAGCCAACAACTTAGCTTTCACCTGAACAGATCGAACAACGATTCCAGCTCTCCATACTACGACTACGAAAGTACCTTTTCTTCAACGAGTTGGAATATCCAATTTTAAGAGTATCCACACACAAAAACGTTACAGAGCCTTATCGCACCCTAACTAATCAATTAAAACTCATGACAACCAAGAAGATGCATAAGGTCATTCCAGTCCGTATAGCGATCCTCGCTGCAGTAGCATGCACAGCGATCCCTCCTATCCAAAGCCAGAGCGAAAACCCAGACTACCTGCTAAAACCGGGAGACACAATTTCAATGAAGGTTTTTGACGAGCCAGAAATGGATACGATCTCCCGAATCACCCCTGAAGGATCGATCCAATTCCCTTTCATAGGAAACATACACCTTACCGGCAAAACACTCACTCAAATTAGGGAAGAGATTTACCGACAATATGACGCCGACTACTTGGTCGATCCTCAAATATCCTTTCAGGTACTCGAATACGCCCCAATTAACATAAAAATAAGAGGGCGGGTAAACCGACCTGGATTCGTCACAATTCCACCCGAAGAAAATTACAATATATTGGACGTAATCGCTGCTGCTGGCGACATCACCCCTGAGGGCAACGAGAAGCGAGTTGAGATTCACAGAAAGGCCAACGACGGATCCCCGAATATCATCATCGTTGACCTATCGAAGAAAGGAACCACCACGCCCGACCCCAGTAAGGTCTTCATCCAGCCCAATGACGTAATCGTCGTACCCGAAAGTATATTCTGAGGCACGACCCATCATAATTCCCAGCAGAGATTTCAGGCAATCAAACAATAATGAACAACACAACGCCGTTCAACGCCCAATCAGCGAGCCTCATCCAGCCAAAGGTTCAATCAAGTTCTCCTAGCTCGGATATCGACGTGGCCAAACACTTGGCAGCGTTTAGGGACCGAATTTGGCTCTTTCTTCTCATAGCGATTGTGGCCGCAGCCGCTATCTACTATTTTGTCTCAAGCTCGCAGCCGCTCTACGAAGCCCACTCTGTGGTTCAAATTCTACGCGAAGAGGAATCGCGTACCGACTTCAACAAGGTATCCGACGAGACAATACGATCTACGGAAGACATAAATACGCAGGTCAGGTTGCTCAGCAGCTTGAAGATAGTCGATGCGGTGGCCCGTAGAATCGAGGAATCCTTCAAGGCGGAATTTATAAAGCCCTACTTGGAAATCGATCAACAAGGAGACGACCTTTCGCTGATTTCCATTTTAGCGGAAAATCGAAAGATCACGCCCGCTCGTTTGAGCCTCATTGTCTCGGTGAGCTACACCCATCCCTCTCCCGAGATCGCAGCTCGGGTCGCTAATTTGTTCAGCGAGGAAATGGCAACCTACTACACCACACTTCGCAGCGAGGTCGTTACCCGTGCGGTGCAAGATCTCCGAGAACAGGCCGAGATCCAAAGGCGAAAGGTCGAAAACATAGAAAAGCAACTGGTCGACTACAAAGAGGATCTCAAAACAATATCCTTCGACCAGCGCTTGGACATCGACCAACAGGAAATGGTCGCCCTGAAAACCTTTTCTACTCAAAAAGCTGAGCAGTACGACCGGCTCAAGTCCCAGTGGCAGATGCTGCAATCAAAGCGGGAAGCAGGAGAGAAACTAGAAAGTCTATCCTTCATCGCAAACTCAGCGCGGGTCAGCACCCTGATGAACAGCCTAGCGGAGCGGAAGATCGACGTCGCCAGACTTTCTGAACGCTACCGCCACAGGCATCCGCGTATGATCGAAGGTCAGGAAGCCCTCAAGGCAGTCCAGTCCGAACTCGACAGAGCGACCGAAAGCGAAGCAAACCTGTTACTCAACCAACTCACCCTTGCAGAGCGAGACCTCCAGAAGGCGCAGGCGAACGTCGACTCCAAGAAGCAGGAGATCATTGGAATGCAGCGCCACAAAGCCCTCTACGACTCCAAGGCTAGGGAGTTAGCGGTCAATCAAAACCTCTATCAATACCTATATAACCGCATCCAGGAAACCGAAGCGCAGAAACGGGACGATATCGACAAGATTAGAATAATCGACCCTGCCTCACTCCCCCTCGTTCCATCGTCGCCAAACAAAAAGATGGGAGCCTTGGCCGCGGTCGCGGGAGGCGGCTTCATCGCTTTCGCTCTCGTTTTTGCCCTCGTAATGTCAGACGATCATGTAAAAACGCACAAAGACGTGGAGAAGAAACTCGGCCTTCCCATTCTCGGCATGCTGGGCTTGATCAAAGGCTCTCCTCAAACGATCCACGACCTCGCACTAGGAACGGCGACCGATCCTCAAAACTCCGAAATGCTCAATTCTATCGTCGCTTCGCTTCGGCTTTCTCCTGAGTCAGCACACGCAAAGACAATTCTCGTCACGAGCACAATCAGCAACGAAGGGAAGTCTTACATCTCTTCTATCATTGCGTCGACATTCCAACGTTTCGGAGAGCGTTCTATTATTATAAATTGCGATCTCAGAGCGCGCGAGGACCGCTTGCAACTCTTGACTGGGCAAGGACTGCTTCCCTACCTCGAAGATGATTCAAAGACCCTCGACGAATCCATCTACCACAGCAAGGACCTCGATTGCGACGTAATGCCCGCTGGCGGCTACCATGACCAACCATACCGATTGTACAGCTCAGAACGTTTCAGGGAGATGCTTTCAGAGTTAAGGAAAAAGTACGACCGTATCATTATAGACACACCGCCTTCCCATCTATTTGGCGACTCGCTCAGCCTTCTTTCTATGTGCGAGGGACAAATATTCGTGAGTGGCTTTGCCCGCGTCCGCATGAGCATCGCCGTGAAGACTGTCAAACGCCTAAAGAACACTCGCTGCCCCATTTTCGGTGCGATCATAAACGGTGTGAAAACGCACCAAGCGAAGGCGTACTATCCAGCCCACTATGCAGCCTCCAAAACCTATTCGGGATACGAGAGCGCTCGCGTTCGCCCAGCTCGAGTCTAAAACCGAGTAACGATACCACCAGAATCCGATTTCCCGTATGGCCAGTCCTCTAATAAAGAAGAACGGATATGGGTACCACTACGGCTACGGGTACGGTGCCCCGATTCCATTGCTTCCATCTGGAAAGAAAACCTTAATAGGGGCCATCCTGATCCTCGTTACCGGAGTATTGTGGATCTTCTTAAAGCTCTTCATATGGAACGAAAACCGCAACCTCACTGCCTCCCGAGTCGCATGGTTCGACAACGAGCCAGTCCTAGCGCTGCAAAGATTCCAGAAAGTGAACAAGTGGGCCGTCAGCGACGAAGCCTACGCCGCCCTACAAGCGACGATCCTTCTCGAGCATGACCCCGCTCGAGCTCTAGCGCTGTTAAGCGAACTGGAGAATAACGAAAAATCTAGCGACTGGCGCTCACTCGAACAACTCAAACGAATTCGTCTTGAAGCCGCCGCTCGGTCGCAAGACTGGAAGGCTCTCCAGCTTGAGATCGACAGCTTCGCAGTCCAAGCCTCACATCATGACGTCGACTTATTGGTTGCCAAAGCAAACCAATCTCTCAATCAAGGGAAGTATGAAGAGGGCTTTCAACTATTGGAATCAGCCTTGCGAAAAAACCCATTTCACGCGCAGGCCCTCTTCCTCAAAGCTGAGATTCAAGCCCTGTCGGGAGACCTGATTCAACGCAATCAAGCCCGGGTCAGCCTAAGTAGAATAGCAAAGACTGGGGGTCCTGAAGCCTTTCGCGCTAAATTGCAGCTGATCGGGAATAGCTTGCTGGAACCAGAAAGCAAGGAGTGGCGTTCTACCGTAAACTCGCTCGAACACAGCCCGTATCTAAATTTCCACTACTTAACGCACAGAGATTCGGTCCTGCACGCCACGCTCGCCACACTCGGCGAACAAGCCCCAAGCCTTAGCTACAAGCTAACGAAAAATCTCCTGCAACAAGAGTCAGCAACGGCGCAAGACCTAGCCAAAGCCATCTATTTTGCTCAGGAATCCGGTCTGGCGGCTGAGGCGACTGAACACCTGGAAAGTCCCCTTGCCAACGGACTCCCCCGACACGACAGGCTCTGGCTCTACGCGAGGCAAAATTTCATTGAAGGAGCGCATCGCCCCGCCTTCGAACGGAGCAAGACCGGGATCGAAGAAAACGGCGACAAGAGACTCATCGCCTTAATCGCTAAAATCGCTGAGGGAACAGCATCCAGCGTGCCCGCCGAAATTCGCGTAGATGCAGCTCGTTTCCTGTTCAACAGGAGCGACCTGCAAGCTTCCCAATGGGCCTTCGCCGCTAACAAACTTTGGGAGCTGCAGCCAGTCGACACGCAGGCACTCGTTTCCAAGGCAAAACGATACGCAAAAGAGAAGCCCCTCGAAATAGCAGCGTTCCTTCTAAGCAAGAACCTTCCCGAATCCTGCCTGGAAGCTCTACAGCACGCCCCTCCTCCATCCGAAAACGTTTACGCCGCAAGCCTCAGGTTCCAGGCCCTTATCGCTTCCAATCAACTCGACCTCGCGCAATCGCTTCTCGAGAACACACCCGCTGTCTCCCCAATGACAAAAGGGACCGGACTCTTGATGATATCCTTTTTGCGCTCCAACTCAGAAGAGCAGGAGCAGAAGTGGCAGGACGCATGGAGGGCTGCCACGATCGCGGATACTCCCCGAGCTTACGCCTCGCTTGGAGATCTTTGTTTCGAATTTGGCCAGGACGATTGGGCGAATAGCGCCTACCAGGCAGCCGAGCAAAAAGACCCGCGACTCGCTATTGGCCAAGAGAGTCTGCAACGCTACTCCAAGCTGCTGGTTCGACAGGGCAAGACCAAGCAGGCTCACGACGTGCTTGCTCGCGCCCTCAAACATTCGCCCCCGACCAAAGGACACGAACTGAGCAATAATTGGGCTTACCTTTCACTACTCATCAACGGCGATGTGCTCGCTGCCAAAGATACCTTGAACGACACTCGGGATTCGCTGGCCAATACCCAAACGTGGGCCCGGGCCATGGCCTTGGCGCTGCTCAAGACGGGACAAGGCAAAAGCGCTCTCGAAACCCTGCGATCTCTCGCCAACCACGAACCGAACTCCCTCGAGAATTCCACCTTAGCAGTCTACTACGCCGCCGCTTCCGCAAACGACGAGGACGAAGTAGCCGAATCGCTCATGGCGAAGATCGAGCGTTCCAAGCTGCTTCCCGAAGAAATCGCCCTCATCGAAGAATTCACGCCTATCACAGTGGAGAAAATTACGCTTCCACAAATCAACGATGACGAAAGACTCTACCAACCAGGCCGCTCCTGAGACCGCTTCTTTCGAAAGCACGCACCCAGAACGACGAAACCGAAACCTGTGGATCGCGGTTGCTGGCGTCGGCGTACTTTGGCTTCAGTTTCTAGCGTACCTAAGATACAACTGGTCCCCAGAATCTTCGTACAACTACGGCTGGCTCGTGCCGCCTCTGGCCATCCTCTTGCTCTACACTCGAGTGCAAGAGCCCCATCCCGCAGGTAAGGATCAACAACATATTCGCCGCACCCATACCTCCTACCTCATTCTGGCCATCGCTATCCTGCTCTTTGCCTTATCGTGCATAGCAATAGAACTAAATCCCTACTGGCGCCTTCCACTCTGGATAGCGGGTATAGCTCTCGTCACCGCTAGCCTAACCGTCCCCTTCCAAGCCGGAGGATTTCCCCTCGTCCGCAAATCAGCATTCCCTCTCGTCTTCGCGCTCACTATGATTCCATGGCCTCGTGGATTCGAGAAGTCAGTCATCGATACATTTACAGGATTCGTAACCAACGTATCCGTCGCTTCCCTACAGATCATCGGTCAACCAGCCGAAAAGTTTGGCCACATCATCCAAATCGGAGCGACTAGCGTAGGAGTCGAGGAGGCCTGCAGTGGAATCCGATCGCTCCAGGGACTCGCCATGCTGGCTCTTTTCATCGGCGGTTTTCTCAACCTCAAAACCAGCGGACGCATCTGGCTACTGGCACTCTCCCTCTGCCTTGCTATCTTTTTCAACTTGATCCGCTCCGTTACCCTCTCTCTCATCGCAATCAACGGCGGAGATGAATCCTTCGACTCCTGGCACGATAAGCTCGGCTACCTCGCATTTGGCATAGGTCTCCTCACCCTCCTTGGCGTAGCAAGCCAAATGAGCACAAAACGGCGAGCTGTTTCCCCACTCCCAGCCGCTGCGAAGCCAGGCCTCCCCGCGCACTACTCCTACGCCACGCTCGCTTTCGCATTCGCTCCCATTCTGATCGTCAAGACTTGGTACGCCGAACCTCCTCAGGACGACGCATCAAAAACTAGCTGGATCGTGGACGTGGAGGGATACGCAACCGATGCTGTCGATGTCGTTAAACTACCAATACATAAACGTATCGAAGAGGCGCTTGGATATGACTACGGACATCACTTCGCGGCGACCAACTCTCGAAATAACATTGCCACCGAAGTATGGTATTACGGATACCACGAGGACTCGAAAGGCAAAAGCTTAAGCGCCTACGGTCACTCCCCGCTCTTTTGCATGACCGCGTCAGGAGCATCCCTACTGGAAAAGCAAAGCCCGCTTCTCGTCGACCTCGGAGCCCTTACCATTCCCTTTCACCATTTTGTATTCAGACTTCCCAACGGACAGCAAAGCCAGGTTTTCTGGTGCCTCTGGGACGACCTTCTCAAAGGAGCCCCAGAGTCCGCAACCAGCCAATTCCGACTCTCTCAACTGTATTCTGTCCTTGAGAGAAAACGCAGTTTCAAGCGAAAAGTAGCTTTGCTGGGAGTACCGACCGACGATCCAATTCTCGCCAGAAACGAAATCCGAACTCTAGCCCGTGACCTCTTCCTGCTACAAAAGGATGACAAAACATTTCGCTTTCGATAATCACCATGCGCGACCGAATCATAGTTTTTCTGAATAATCGCAGAGCCGCCACCCTCGTTATAGCGGCAACTTTTACGCTTTCGCTAGTCGTAGCCCGCCCCAGCTTTCAAGCCTTTAAAAGCTGGCGAGCAAGCAACCTTTTGGCAGAGTCCAAACAACTCCTTGCGGAAGAAGCCTTTCAAGACTCCTTCCTCAAAGCCCATGCCGCCGTACTGTTGGACCGCGACAACATCGAAGCCTCTCGCCACCTCGCAAAACTAGCTCTCCGGTTCAACCATCCACAAGCCCAACGCTTCTGGGAAACGGTGGTAAACCACAGAGATTTCCTAACCCAAGATTGGAAGAACGCCATCGACGCCTGCTTTGCCAAAGAGGACTACCAAACGGCTTTCAAATATTTGAATGCATGGGAAAACTCAGGTGTGGACTCTCAGGAAGAATTCGAGCTCCGCAAGGTTCAAGCCTACGCCCTTTCGGAGAATTTCCAACTTGCTTTGCAAGCTGCCTCCGAAGCGACTAAAAAATTTCCCGACTCAATGGAACTCCACAAGCAGTTCCTCGAAGTTCTCAAAATTGCCGCTCCCGCTGACGTTCAAGCAAGAACAGCCCAGACCATACTCTCGAACGCCAGAAGCTCCTACGATCTGGAATGGACTGCCCGGAACACGCATCTCACTCGGGACCTCAGACTAGCGGCCCTCGAGCGACTCATAGATTCACCGAAAACAGCAGTTAACCGCCAGCTCGCCTACCTCAAGTACGCCGCCGATCTGGGCTGGAACCAAGCGATCCAGCGCACCGAAGACATCGTAAAACGTATTGATATTACAGATACAGAAACACTCGAAAGCTTAACCACTCTTCTCTGTTCGATCGGCAACTACGGCGAAGTCCTGAAACTTATTGATAGCGAGACCGCCAGCCAAAGCCGAATCCTCCTGCGAAACCTACTCATCTCTCAGATCAGCGAAGGAGATGTCGACGACGCGTTCGACCTAACCTCCCAACAGCGAAACGAACGCCTAACTTCGATCGCAGAGGAAACGCTCCTGCGAGCTCTCGCTTTCCAACAAACAGGCGATGTCGCCAAGTTTAGAAACAATCTCAACCAAGCTGTCACCTCTGCCGAAAGCGACGATCTCGCCTTCCTAGAACAGCAGCTCGAACGACTCGACGAAACGGAGCCACTGCTAAGGCTGTACCAAAAAGTCAGCGACTCGCGTAAATTTGGCCCCCAGGCACGCTACCTCTGGATGCGACGCGCAGTCGATATCGGCGCCGAGACAGAAATCCAAAACGCACTCTCTGGAAAGTCCGACTGGATATCTCAGCTGAGCAATCCTTCGCAAAAAGCAGACGCCATTTACTACAGCCTTATTTACAACATTCAAAAAGAGAATGCCTTACAACAAGCCCAAGAGCTTCTCGCTTCCTACGGTTCCGACTCTAGCTTCCGCGACTTGCTAGGGCTCGCCTACTTACGAAACGACAACCCAAAACTCGCAAGAGCATTTGCATCCGAGAAGCCAGATAGCAGCCGCCCTCGCAGCTCTCTCATCGCCGCCGCGGTACACGGTAAAAAGCTGCAAGGGGAGCAGACCTTGCTCCTAGCAGAAAAGGAGTTGCTCAAGCTCTAAAAAACCCCGGCGAAAAGACCGATTCCGTTTAAATTCCCGCCCACGCAATAGGACACATTTCCGCGAAGTTTAGAGACACTCCCTCACTCCCTTTCCGTAAGGATTACCGCTGCCCAACAGAGTAATCGCTTCAGCGTCGCAAAGATCTGTGGGCCGTAATCCATGGATTGGAACTATCAAGCCCTGGATCCAAGTTCAATACCATGTCCGCCAAGGGAGTATCCTGATCATCTAAGATGACGCCCCCCCGCGACATCGATGCAAATAATATAAGCTCGATGCCTGTCGCTAAGTTCGAATCTCAACACTTCGTTGACAAGCATCGTCAAACTCTAAGACCGGAAACACTCCCCTTGCGGAAGCCTACACGAGCCATGTCCCGATTCGTCGGCGACTCAGCATTGAAGAATGGACAACAAAGGCAGAACAAGAGCTAGGAGTAAACGCACGCCACCGTTTCCGGAGAACCTCAA
Source organism: Pelagicoccus sp. SDUM812005 (assembly GCF_031127875.1). GTDB lineage: Bacteria > Verrucomicrobiota > Verrucomicrobiia > Opitutales > Opitutaceae > Pelagicoccus. Next base: position 44,168 of record NZ_JARXIA010000033.1, read on the forward strand.
AAACGCGCATAGACCGCTTATGTTACAATTAGGTACTACAAAAAACAAAAGGTCCCGAAACCTTGCGGCTTCGGGACCTCAATACTCCTAAACGTAGCTATGAAAAATTAGTACTCCCCAAAGACCTCCACCTCGACGTAGTGGTTCATCTCGTTGCTGGTGTTGCCGTCGGAGTAGAGGCGCACGTAGCGGGCCTTCGTCT
>NZ_JARXIA010000034.1 GCF_031127875.1 Pelagicoccus sp. SDUM812005
CCTACCTTTTGATTTTCTATTTTGGTTCATCAGTAGGGAGCTAGGTTTATTGCTCGTCCCGCATCGTTTTGGGAGTGTTTTGAAATTTTGTGCTTTGGTAGGGTTCGACCGCCGGGCGGACCGTTTTTGTTCAGGATCGATGAAGGTGTCGGCTTTGAACCTCGGCGCTCTGCGGCTCGCTCGGCGAGCGAGCCCTACCTGGTGTGGCTGTTGTTCTCCTCCGATTTTCTCTCTGACCGGCGAAACAGCCAAAGCACGATGAAGACAGGGATCAGGGTGACGGCGAAGAGCGGTTGTCCGCCTTGCTTGTGGAACCAGCCGTCGATCATCGCTGGATCGATGTAGTAGCACTGCCAGGCGAGCACGGTGATGCGGATGGCGTTGCGGATGATGCCGATAGGGATAAAGAGGGAGACGAAAATGGCCCGTTTCCACGGACTTTTCAGAAAAAGGAAGGAAGCTACCAAGCTGGTAATGAAGAGGACTAGGCTAGAGCGGATTCCACTGCACTGAGGAGCGACTTCCATGTTGATGGTGGGCATTTGAAAGATTAGCCCTTCGCGATAAATGGGGACGCCGATCAGCTTGATTCCCCAGTAGGCAGCCTCAGCGGAGGTGTGCTGGAAGAATATTTGAATTCCCTCGCGTACGGCCGCCGGGAAGGGGGTGAGGAGAACGAGAAAGAGGATTGGGAATATTTGGGCGCGAATCGTCTTGGCGCCAAAGAGTTGGAACAGGGTGGAGATGATGAAGCAGACGTAAGCGAAAATCGAATACGCGAGGTAGTTCTCGATCTGATCTGGATCGAGGGGATTGGCATCGCTTTGAAAAAAGGCGAAGAGGGAAATAGCCCCTGCGGTCAAGGGCCAGATGGATAGGAGGCGGTTGGGCGCGGAGGGCTCGATGGTTTTCAAGCGGCTCGTGTCCCATGCCAAGTAGATGGAGACAAAGGGGATCAGGATGACGTGCGAGTAAAGGTCGCTGCTGCGGGCCAATAGCCATAGGTGCTGCAAGGGCGTAAGAAAGAGAAGGGACAGGACTGCCACCGCTGCGGCGAGCAAGAAGAGGGGGCGTTTGTTGTCGGACGTAGTAGCGGGCATGGAATTAAAGAGTCGGAAGTCGAATGAAATTGTCGAAGGGAAGCGTTAGTCGCCCGTAGCTATCGCCTAGGCTTCCTCCTTTGCTGGAAAGCTCCGGTGGGCAGGAAATGGTGCGAGGGCAGTTGGAATTTTGTCGGATGGAAAGTTGGAATCAGCGTGTGACTTATCTTGTTCGGCAGGGAAGACGAACCGCTTGCCTTTGGTGTTTCAGTCGGTTCCTGCGTTTTTCATCATCGATTAGCAAATGTGGCTGCAAGCTTTTCTTATAGCGGCAGGGGAGGCGGATACTTAAGACCGCTTGGGTCGCTCTAGGTAGATGTCGGTAGGATTTTGTGGGTGATGGGTGACGAGGATAAGGGGGCTCGGTTCTGCAGTTTTGGGAATCGGAGATGGAGCAGTCAGCGAACATTGCGAGGTTGTTTGGCTTTCCTAGGAGCGTAGCCATCTGCCGCTAGGAGCTCTAGGGGCTTGAGATGCGGGTTTATCCTCTACTCGCGGTTTCGGATTTCCATTCTGTTTGAGCCTGAGTTGAGGGGGTGTTCGACTTAACTTACTGATCGGTAGGTGGTAGTGGAATTGCTTTTAAGTTAGCTCAGGAGCCTTGGACGGTTTCTGATCTGAGCTCGTCGAAGTGTCAGTAAACCTTACAAAAACCTGTTAATTTTTCTAAGTCTCTCATTTTCAGAGGATAAGGCCGTTCTTGGAAAGCAGCATCGCTACATTGTAAGAAATCCCTACACAATCTGGAATACTTAGAATTAAAAACAAAGGGGTAGAGAGTTTTTTGAATTAAGTGTAACTGACTGTAGTCCAGTTGTTAACGTGTATAGTTTCGTTCGTGGTTGGGTCTGGGTTTTCGCTCTGGCGCGGAGGTTGCAACAAGATGTTTCGAAGCAGGAACCATTAATCCTTTCTCAAACAAACCTTATTATGAAAAACACACTTAAAGCTCTTATCGCTGTTGCGAGCATCGCTGGTGCAACCCTTGCCCAGGCGGTTTCTATCCCAACTTCCGGCTCGGTTGACCTTTCCGAGACTCCTTACTCCGCCAGTGGTGGAGGTGAGTTTCTAGCCGAGGTCGCTGGTTACGATTCGTTCTACACGTTCTGCGTGCAGCGCTACGAAACGCTCACTTCCGAGCTCCCAGGCACCTTCGACTACACGATTTCTGACACCACTAGCACTGGATCGCACCCGAGCTCGATCCCAAATAATACGCTCAAGGAAGGTACTACTTACCTTTACCGTATGTTTGTAGCGGGTACCCTCTACGATCTGACGGATGCAGTTTCTCGCACTGCAAACTCCATCAGCTTGCAAAAGGCTATCTGGGAGTTGCAAGGCGTAGGCGCTGGACTTGGCCAGCATTCCGGCAACAACACCTTCTTGGCTATGGTTTATGGCCTGTTCGGTGAAGCTGGCGCGAAGGCAACTACTTCCGACGCAACCGTAAAGGTAATGCGCATCTGGGGCCCACAAGGCGAAGACCTCCAGGACGTATTGGTCTACGTACCAGATTCCGGTGCGACGCTTGCTCTCCTCGGACTTGGCTTGGCTGGACTGGCGTTTGCACGCCGCCGCCGCTAGTTCGCCGATTTAGCAATAGCTTTTCCCAAAGCGGACGACAGAAATGTCGTCCGCTTTTTCGTGCCTAAATGGGGCTTTCTGCTCGAGTATTTGCGGGCGGTTTGGGCGTTACTTATCAGTTTGTTAATAATGTGGCGTGCCGGGCTCGCCGGTCGAAATGCCGGGCTTGGAGGGAAGTCTCGGAACTGCGGTTCGATCGGACTGAGGCGTCCGTAGAAAGGTTCTGGTTTGAGCGCGGGTTATGCTCAGGGAGGCGTTGCCCTTGCTGGCCTTTACGAGAGAAGGTCCAGTAAGGACCGCTAGGCGAGCTGGGGTGGGGGATTCGTGGTGATTTCTCCGGAATGTCGGAGAGCAGCGGAAAACATTTCATTGCAAGAGCTGCACTAAGGGCGGCTGTTTCTGCTCTCGGGGATGGCGGGACAGATGCGTCAGGTCGCGCAAGGATGACGCGGTTTTATTTCGCTGGGATCGATTCGCGCAGATCCCTGCTTCGATTTGAGGGAGGGGGCGCGGCCCTTTCGGCCCAGTGGAGCCTTGGCGTGTAAAGCTGTAAGGAAGGTTTACTTTGCGAGGTCTACGTGCCGGTAGAGGGAATACTTCATTGTGTGATTCTTTGATCATTTCATAAGGTGTTCATAGAAAACATGATAGGTGGTTGTTTTATTTGTGGGTTAAAATCCCAGCGCTTTGTTTGGCGCGAGCTGTGCAATTGGGTCTCTCGAAATCAATCAACAAACATTTCTCATTTAGTTTTATGAATAACACACTCAAAGTTCTTCTTGCTATCGCAACTTTCGCCGGAGCATCTGCGGCTCAGGCGGTCTCCATCCCGACGTCTGGAGTTGCAGACGTCTCCAAGACGGATTATTCCGCTAGCGGAGGGGGCGAGTTCCATGTCGAAGTGACTGGATACGATTCCTTCTACACCTTTTGCGTTCAGCGCTACGAACCTCTGTCCGCCTTGCTCGATGGGACGTTCTCGTACACTATCGCTGGTTCGACCAGTGCAGGCACTCACGTAAAGACTGCGCCGAACAACGTACTGTCGGAAGGCACTGTTTACCTGTACCGCAAGTTCGTGGCGGGAGCTTTGTACAATCTTGCTGACGCGGTCGCTCGCAAGTCCAACTCGATCAGCCTGCAGAAGGCTATCTGGGAATTGGAAGGCGAAGGCGCAGGGCTTGGTCAGAGTTCGGCGAACAACGCGTTTCTTGCCACTGTGTACGGTCTGTTTGGCGAGGCGGGAGCCAAGGCCGACGCTACAGACAAGACAGTCAAGGTTCTGCAGCTTTGGGATTCGCAAAACAATGACCTCCAAGACGTTCTCGTATATGTTCCCGATTCCGGAGCGACGCTTGCTTTGCTCGGTGTAGCGCTCGTTGGTACTGCCTTTATCCGCCGTCGCTTGGTCTAGAGGAAACGCGGCGTGCCCGGCGGTCCCGCCCTACCTTATGCGAATGATCAAACGAAAGATGGTCTAGGCCCATAGGGCTCTCGAGCCCTGGATCCTACGATAGCTTTTGTGCCGCTCCCTGTGGGGAGCGGCTTTTTTGTGCAGGAATGGGGTGGGCAGAGTTCTTCTCTTGCCATTCAGTCGACTTAGGGCGATTCGGTTGGTCCGATGAGCGGAACCCTTAAAGACAGAGCGTACACGGGCGTGTTTTGGAGCGCTGCTTCTCAGCTGTCGCTCCAAGCCTCTCGTTTTGTAGTAGGGGTAATCTTAGCTCGGATTTTGGCTCCCGAGCAATTTGGAGTAATCGCGATGACCTACGTGTTCCTAGCCATCGCGGATGCGTTGGCGAGCTCGGGATTTCGCGATGCATTGATCCAGAAGAGGGAATCGAGCATTTTGGACGAGTCTTCGGTCTTTTATTTTAGCGTGGGAGTGTCGCTTGCGTTGGCGGCTGTATTGGCGTTGTCGGCCCCGCTCGTGGAGCGGTTCTACGGCCAGCCCGGTTTGGGCGACGTTTTACGTTGGGTCTGCCTCAGTCTGGTTTTCCGCGGCGCCTCGATTGTGTATGTCTCGCTCGCGGTGAAGCGACTGGCGTTCAAGGCTCAATTCAAGGTGCAGGCCTTAGCCAGCGTCCTGGCGGGCAGCGCTGCGATCGCGATGGCTCTCTCAGGTTTTGGTGTGATGAGTTTGGTCGCCCAGGTGCTGGTAACTGACTTTTTGTCTTTGCTGCTTTATCCGGTCTTCGTCAGATGGAAGCCAGCGTTCGCCTTCTCGCCCTTGGCGCTACGGGAGATGTTTGGATTTGGTTCGAAGATGTTCCTGTCTGGTTTGGTAGGGGCAGTGATGTCGGAGCTCTACTCGGTGGTGGTCGGCAAATTCTATTCGGCGGCCAGCTTGGGGTTTTATTCACGGGCACGTCAGCTCCAGCAGTTGCCGGTTATGTTCATTTCCAGCGTGATTGGCAAGGTGGCCCTGCCTGTCTTTTCTCAATTGAACGGGAGCGAGGAGCGGTTCTCCCGAGGCTTGAGGAGTTCAGTCGGGATGGCCTGTTTCCTAGGGTTCCCACTTATGGCTGGGTTGGCGGCTGTAGCGGCCTCGCTCGTTCCAGTTTTATTAGGCCCGAAGTGGAGTGAGTCGATTCCTTTGCTCCGCCTGTTTTGTTTGGTGGGGGCCACCTATCCTTTGCGCTACCTCGCGGTGGGGGCTCTGGCGGCGTTGGGACAATCCGGCGATGTGCTTAGAGTTGAAGTTCTGGGCAAGTCTTTGGTCTTGGTCCTGCTATTCATTGTTGTGTGGGGAGGCGGGGCGATTTGGTCGGTAGTGGTGGTCGAGTTCATTGCGTCGCTCATTTATTTAGGGGCAGCGAGTCGCGCCCTTTGGCGGCGGTCGGGCTACTCGTATGGAGAGCAAGCGAGGGACGTGTTGCCAAGTTTGGGCATTGCGGGGCTCATGGGCTTGTGCGTCGCTGCCATGGAACTGCTGCCGCTGGAGGGGGCCTGGCTGTTGGGGACGCAGTGCATGGCGGGCGCCGCGCTGTATTTCGGGCTTGCTAAGCTTGCTCGCCTCGAGGGCTTGAGGGAATTTCAAGCCGCTTTCGAAAAATTGCTGGGGCGACGCTCTCGAGGTGCCTCGGCATGATAGGGGCAGGGGAGCGGCTTGCGGTCGATTGTTGCCGCTCGTATCGCTCATTTAGATCGCGAACGGGAGGAGCTTGGCTTCTCTTGCATTGCAGGGAACCCTTTTACGTTCTGCCTGCCTTATTGGTTCGTTTTTCCGATTTTCTTGTTATGTGCGCGATCCCCTTGCTTTCCCCTTATAAGGCATGTCGTCTTGCTGGCGTCTTAGTTCTACTGCTGGCCGTGGGCGCCTGCCTAATGGAAGGCGCTTTCCTCAGGTTGAAGATGCAAGTTCTGGCATCGGAAAACACCTTATGGATGGCTGACCATTCTTATGGCGCGGCTACGGATCTAGGCGTGGGGGACGTATTTTCCGTGGAGGCTGACCTGTACGGAAGCGATGAACTGTTCACGCATCGGGACTTTTGGGTGCCGTTTGGCTCTGGGGAGGAGAGCCCCGAGGGATCGCCGCGCGCTCTCGAGTCGTTCAAGGTTTTCGTCGACGGCGAGGAGGTGGGCTTCGAGTCCTCCGTGGGAGGACATATCTATACCTCGAATTACAGGGTTAAGTCTCAGGTCCTGACGGGGCCGAGCAACTACGAGCTTGATTTCGACTTCGATTGGCGTTCTGGGCTGGGTTCGCTCGTTCTTTGGGGGCGTTACCTCGACGACAGTTCGTTCGGTGATCCGATGCTCGTTTTGCGAGGCGACATCTCGAGCTACGGATTGCGCCGCTTCGGGGACGATGGTGTTCCGGTTCCGGACATTATCGGTTCCTCTTTGCTTCTGTTAGGAAGCTCGTTCGCGGCGCTGGGCTTAGGGCTGAGTTTTAGGGAAAGAAGTTGAGGCTCTGCTCTTTTGTGGAGAGCTGTCGGGGCTCCGGCTCTTAATCGTCTTGGTTGGCGTTTGCTGCGAGAGCTTAGCTGACGATCTTCGCGAGCTGTTGGAGATACTGATCTAGGTTGCCGTGGTGGACTCGGTTGCGCTGCGAAGCCGTTTCGTGTGCGGGTGGCTTTGAACGGCTCTTGGGGTGTGTTGCGCTGAAGCGCAAGCGCTGCCAGCCGTTTGCGAGCCGGTTCGCGAGCGGCTTGTTCCGCGAGCTCGCTACGTTTTCGATTTGGTTGTAGAAGGGAAGGTCTTGGTACTGCGGAAAGCGGTGGTGAATGGCGGCCTCCTGGGGTTCTTGCTCGGAAATGGATTCCGGCTCGATTGACGCTACGAATCGGTAGAGTTCCTCGTCCATAAGGGGGGCGTTGATGGTGTTCGTGCGGTTGGCGAGGGCGTAGGGCCACTGGGCAATGCCGCGACGGTTCCAGTTCCAGAAGCCGAAGGCGGTGGTGGGGTTGGCAAATTGGCTGTAGGCTTTCAGTTCCTCGGCGAGGGCGGCGACTGCTTCTTCCTCGCTGTCCCCTAAGAAATCGAAGGGGGGACATAGGTTTTTGTAGAGTTCCTTGCTTCCTCCGATGCTATGGATGAGACGGAGTGCAACCGACTGGTAGTTCCCAGAACGGTAGTCAGCTACATATTCGGAGGCGAGTAGTTCGCTCCGTGTGAGCACCCCGACGCCGGTCCCGTCGAAAGCCAGGCAATTGAGGCTGCTGAGACGATTGGATACGGCGCAGAGCCAGCCGTGCTCGAGGGTGCAAAAATTCGATCTTAAGTTTTTGGAGGGAAAGGCGTCTCGCCAGTAGAGTGGACTCTTGGTTTCCTCGAAGGGGAGGTCGAGGTGTTCGGCAAGCTGTCGAGCGGCCACGAGATCCCTGTATTCGCCGCCGGTTAGACAGTGTTGGGGCTTGCGATCTTGGTCTAGGAGTTCGAGGAGAATCTGGCGGGAGTCGCGGCCACCTGTGAGCAATAGGGCGAAGCGCTCTGAGTCGGGCAGCCGTCGTTGGATCGCCTTGCTGGCGAAGTGGGCGTATTCTTCTGCAATTTCGCCGCTGGCGCGCTTTACGGGGGTGATGGGATCGACTCCACGCGAGGTATCCAGTTTCCCCCCGGCCCATCTGACGCGACCGCGAGGGCCGATAGATTTGATCGATTTGAAGGGCGTGGACTCACCGAGAAAGAAGCCGCAACGGGCGAAAACGGACAGGGCTGTTTCGTCGAGTGTCGTATCTGCTCCCTTTTCCAATAAGGCCGCCAGGGAATTGGAGACGATGAAGCAGTCGCTTGTTGCGAAGTAGAAGAGCGGCATGAAGCCTGAATAGTCGCTCTCGAGGGTGGCGGATTTCCCGTCCCAGCTCCATTTCGAATAGACTGCATTTTCGATCGATCCGCTTTGGGGAGAATCGCTGAAGACGCGTTGGCTCTCGCCTTCGACGATGGGGGAGGATTCTGTCGAGCGAAGGCTTACCTTGAGGAAGCTTGGGGAGGTCACGGTACTATAATTGGGAGGGAGCCTATTTGGTCAGTTCGAAGAAGCGATGCCAGGGGAGTTCGTTGACCCGCCAGCTGCGCTTAATGCGAAAGCCGCTAGAGGTGATGGCCTGCTTTACGGAAGATAGGGTGGTTCCTTTGAAGCCAATCTCCCAGTAGTGACCCATGGATTCGAGTTTGCTTTCGGGAAAGGGAGGGGGCGGGATCGTGGGGATCGCGACTTGGAAGGAGAAGCGACCGAAAAACGGAATTTGGCCCGAAAGCGAAAAAGAGCGACTGGAGTCGGGTAGGGACAGTACGAGGCCGCATCTTGTGACTCGATGCAGCTCGGAAAGGGCATCGGTGAATTTTTGGAAGGGCAGATGTTCCAGGACCTGGCAGCAGAGTCCAAGGTCGAAGGAACTGTCGTCCAGCGGTAGGTTTAGCACTGAGGCGGCAATGTCGGGATTCAGTTCGGGTTGAACGTCGACGGTGGTCACTCGGTATTTTTCCAGTCGAAGCGCTTGGGTGACGAGGCCGGGGCCAGGTCCTATTTCAAGTATCGAGTCGGCGTCGTATTGTGAAATAACGCTGAGTTGATGAGCGTAGCTGAAGATGCGCCGGGATGCCAGGTAGCTCTTACCGTAATGAGATTTGCCGGGAATATGCCCGTATCTTGTTTTGGAGATCTGGTTGCCGGAGCTATTTTCCATTGTGCGAGTTTATGGGAGAGAGCTGCTTGTAAATGGCAGATTGTTCGAGCGTACCCAAGGGGTATCGTCAACGCGATGTTCAATTTAAGTAAAATAATGCCCCTTGGTGTTTTGGGCAAAAGTGTAACCTTAGGTGTTCAGTAAGTTGAGGATACGTCTTCTTAGTGGTTGCACGATTCGTATAGTCTTTGAGAATAGCGACGAACTCAGGGCGTGCTTTACCAGCTTTTTCCTGCATCCGAATTCGTTGATAGCAGCTATTGTGCTCAACGCCAAGGTGGTCTCAGGGTCCTGAGCATTTTTTCCTGCTGCGAAGTTGCGGAGGCGTCGTGCTGTATCCGGGTTCCCATTTAACAGAAGAGCACCGTCTTCTCCGAACATTTTTATCGCGTCCGTTCCTACTACTGAGCGCATAATATAGCATCGCCGTGCTAGTTCTTTTAGCTCTTGCTGAGCTTGCCAGCGGATTGTGTTCGATTCAACTCCGTCCTCACGAACGAACCTTTGATATAGAACCTCGGGAACAAACGCTGCTTTCTTCTTTTCTAGTAAGCGAAGCCAGAGGTCATAATCTTGAGTATATTTAAAAAACGTTCTATAGCCTCCTGCCTCTTCGTAGCAGGAAGATCGCATCATTACCTCTCCATGTGTGAATTGGTTTTGGTGATAAATCTCCGCCGCGTCCGTTTCCGCGGTTCTTCTATTGTGCGGCCTAGTTTCATTGTTAGGAAAAATATTATCCACCCAGCACCCCACGCACGCGAGGTGTTCGTTTTGGTCGAGTAGTTGGGCTTGGCTCTTTATTCTGTTAGGAAGAGAGTTGTCCCCGGAGCCGTGGATTGCAATGTAGTTGCCATCCGCGTGTTTTTTGATCGCATTGGAAATGGCTCGAGTAAATCCTTGGTTGGTGCCTGATTCAATAATTACCTTGTCGAGGTCCTCATACTTCTTGAGTTGATGAAGCGTATCGTCGGTTGAGCCGTCGTCGACTAAAACGATTTTCAGGTTATTGTGAGTTTGGTTTAGTAGACTTTCTACTGAGTTTGATACGCAATAGGACCGATTATAGTAGACGCTAAATATAACAACTTTACTTTCGTCGTTTTTTGTTTGATTCATTGTGTCTGGTGCGGCCCGCCGCAAAGGGGGCTTGTTTGGCGGTTTTGATTTGATGGCTTACGCTCGTGCTAGAACCAGGACGGCGTGAGCGGCTAGGAGACTTATCAATGCCCACAGCCCGCTTCGTTTGACGAGCTCTGGGGTTGAGCCCTCAAGCAAGGAAGCGGTGTATGAGTAGGGGCGAATGTTTATCGCAACGAGAGAAGGCACGTATACGGCCGCGATTAGGCCATAAATCCCGTAATGGATGATGGCGAGGGGAGTGAGGGCCAGTGATATCGCTGACGAGATGAGCGAAGTCTTGTAGAGTATAATGGTGTTTCCGAGTGCTGGAAGTCTCATCCCGTTCAATAGAAATCTTTGTGACATTATTCCCAAGGTGAGCAGTGCCCATGGCAGGGGAGATAGGAAACTCGTGTTTGAGTTCAGAAAGCTTAGGGCTGTGGGAACAGCCAAGCCCAGGATTATGATACCTGCGGTGAGCAACCATTGGGATTTTTCGAGGTTTTTGGGGAATTCTCGATTTAGGCGGTCGTATTCGCCTTTTGCTAGCAACCTGGAAAATTTAGGCGCGTGGGCACTAAGTGGAGCTTCTGAGAACTGGATTACTGTTTGCAGGAGGTTGAAGGAGAATAAAAATGAAGAAGCTTCCAGTGGTGACGAGTAGCGAGTGTAAAAGACGGCCGAAAATTGTATAAGGCCTCTGTTGCAAAGGGTTGTTATTAGCCCTTTCCAAAATGCTGGCCACGCCCATTTTAATATTTTCTGGTCGCATGCCATCAATTTCGAACTGTTTAACTTTTCTGTCGTTTCCTTTTTTAGAATGCGTTTTATGTTGAGCATCCCTATGATTAATGCCGATTGCATTACAATGGTGAGACCGACTATATCTCCTCCTAGGGATAGCGTTATAAAACCGCTGAGGGTGGACGCTAAGGAGAGCATCGTTGTCCAACGATTGCTTAAGGCTACTTTTCCCATTCCATGGAGAAACATCGCATCTCTGCTGAGGTAGGTGACAACGAACTGACCTCCTAGGTATATAAAAAGCGCGATCCAAATGCGCGTAGGGTCGGGGTGCTCTCTTAGTATTCCGTTTAGGGAAAATGCGCCCATCGCCAGGCCGCTTATCGCGGTCAATGCGGCTGTAGCTAGCGAAAGCACCCCAATTGTTTCGTAGGTTCGAAGTAGTAGCGGCCAGTTTGGGTCCCCTTTTGCTTGGGGTCTGTTTTGGGCGGTTATCGCAGAAAGATCGTCAGCTCCAGCCATACCGAACGCTATCATGCGGCTGAACGTCAAAGTCACTCGGTTGTGGATAAGTGAGCCGAAAAACGTGAGAGTGGAGAAGAGGTACCACGCGGCAATTTCGGATGTTTCGAAGGTCGTTACGACAAGAGGTGTGACTAGCAGAAACCGTAGTGATTTCGTGGATATATTCGCCCAAGTCGTGGCAGTGGGGGAATTCCACAGTCGTACGAACAGGCGTGTCGCTAGGGACTGAGGTTTTTGAGTCTGCACGTTGTTTTGAGGAAGATGACGCTCCCGCAAGCGTCGGGGAGTAGCTAGTAAGGAGTGTGGAGTAATCCTTGGTTTACACGCCTTGCGTAGCGCTTGCAGCTCGGGAGGCTGCCTCCACGTGTGCAGGGGAGATTTCTCCGTTTTTCGATACGTATCGTACCTCGGTGGGCATTTCGTAGCCCGTTTTTTGTAGCACTGTAGTTCGAATAAGATGAATCAGATATAGTATGTCGCTAGCGGTTGCGTTGCCGTTGTTGACTATGAAATTAGCGTGAAGGGGCGATATTTGTGCCCCTCCTTTTGTAGTGCCTTTTAAGCCGCAACCTTCGATGGCAGCTCCCGGCGGGCCAATTTCTTCATACATCGCGGGGTTACTTACGAAGACGGATCCGCAGTTTGGAAGTTTTCTGGGAAACTTTTTTCTGCGTGACGACAGAATGCCGAGCATTTCTTTCTTAATTTGCGAAGGATTGGCTGTGTTTTGAAACTCGAATTTGGCTGACAATATGATGTCGCCAGTGTTTTGAAACGAAGATTGACGGTATGAGAAGTTGCACTCGTCTTTACGCTTGGTCTGCAGGTCTCCATTTGAGGAAAGGTACGTAACCTCGGTGAGATGATCGCTGATCCCCTTCCTTTGACTCCCGCCATTCATGCAAATCAGGCCTCCGAGCGTCCCGGGAATTCCTGCCGTGTGCTCTGCTCCGCTCAGTCCATGATCCGCAACTTTTTTTGCAAACCGCGGAACCCACACTCCTGCTTCGGCGCAGACCTGAGTTCCCTCGACGGTTATGCGGTTTAGGTTTCGTCCGATTAAGATGGCTGGACATTGCAAGCCGTCGTCGTCGAAAAGCAAGTTGCTGGTCGATCCGAGTATCAAGTACCTTAATCGGTGCTTGTGGAATATATGAATAATCGGTTGTACCGAATCGGCGGAATCGGGCTCGATTATTATATTCGCGGCACCCCCAACCCTCCATTGTGAGTGTTTTGATAGGGGAACATTTTTGTGAATTCTGGCGTGGTTTTGAATCTCGCCTAAAATCTCTTCAAGGGGACTCGCTCTCGTCTCTTCCATCCGTTTTGCGTGTTTGGGATTGTTCTGTAGACTTTTAAGCCGAGGTTATTGTTATTCTTCGGTTATTTCGAATTTTAAGCCTAGTCTTTTCAGCTTCTTCCCAAGCTGATCGTAACCTCTGAGAGCCATATCGCATCTCTTGACTTCGCTTTCTCCCTGGGCGGTGAAAGCAGCCATGACCATTGCCATGCTGCCGCGTAGGTCGGTCGAGGACATGGTTGCTCCCTTGATCTCTTGCTTTCCATTGATGGTTATTTCGCCGTTCTTCCACGAAAGGGCGTCGTTTACATAGCTTTTTGCAAGCTGCTCGAGGTATGCGGTTCTGTCGGGGTATCGATAGTCGAACACTTTGCTTCTCCCGGCGGAGTGGAGGGCAAGCATCACGTAGAAAGGCTGCATGTCCGAGATGACTCCTGGGTGGGTTCCGCAGGCTATCTCAAAGGGCTGCAGCCCGGTTTCGGAAATGAGATCGGGGCCAACGTAGGCGGACGAAGAGTTACTCATGTAGTCCAAGCCGGAGATTCTCAGGTGAGCCAGTGGAATTTGCATGAGATCGAAGGGGACATTGTTTACGATGATCTTACCCCCAGTAATCGCTGCGAAGATTATCCAAGTAATGGCTTCAATGCGATCCGGTACAACGCGGATGGATGCCCCGTTTAACTTTTGTACGCCTTGTATCTCTATGTGGCTGGTTCCGTCGACGTTGATCTGGGCCCCCATGAGTCGGAGGAGCTCTATTAGATTCGTTATCTCCGGTGTCACGTAGGCGTTGTGAATCGTAGTTTTGCCCTCCGCTACTGAGGCGCACAAAATCGCGTTTTCCGTACCGCCCACCGTCGAAATCGGAAAGTGTATATTGGCACCCTTGAGCGTTCCTGTTATTTCAATGCAATCAGGATTCTCTTTCACCGTGCACCCAAATTGCTCCCACACCATGATGTGAAGATCGTATTTGCGCTCTCCGAGTTTGCATCCGCCTGGGTAGGGTATAAACGCTTTGTTCTCGCGCATTAGTTGCCCGGCAGCGAGGAGGTAGGTTGTGCGGATTGGAAAGTTGTAGTCCTCCAGCTTGCGTGCACTTAAATCGGCCGATGTTATTTTGGCGGTGGAAGCATCGGGATCGAATAAAACTTTTCCTCCGATTGCCTCTATGAAATTTGCTTTGTAGCGAGCGTCTACGAGTTCGGTGGGAAAATCTAAAAGTGTGACTTCACTGTCGGTTAGCATTGAGGCTGCTAGCATGCGAGTCGCAGCGTTTTTTGCTCCGCTGACTGTTACTTCACCGTTGGGGGTTTGAGGGCCTGTTGCTCTTAGTGTATTGTTCATTGTATCTCTTTTTGAAGGTCTTTAAATCCGCTTTTGGGCTGAGTGATTTTGTTTTTTATTGTTTCGTTGAGCTGCAGATATGCTGGTGAGTCGAGTGATACTTCGGTCTCCTTATGCCAAAGGTGTGCGGTGGTAGCCTTTGTTGGTAGGTATCCGCCGTGTGTGCCGTTGTTGTTGAGTCGAGCGAGGAAATCCCAGTCTTCGACTCCGTAGCTCGTGAAAGTGTTGTCGAATCCGTCAATAGCAAGAAAGTCTTTTCTATAGGTGATGATGCAGAAGCCCGACATCCCCTTGAAGGGCTGGGGCTGGGTCCCTGGTGTTCTGTTTCTGGTCGGGAAGAGGTAGCGCCATCCGGGGAGCTTTCTTAGGGCGGCTTTGCAGGCGAAGCTTTTGGCGAAAACGTGGTCGTAGTGTTTTTTTCCGGTGAGAATTTTCTCTGTTGTGTCTCGGTCGAGCTTAACGCGGCGTCCTGCGGCAAACCAACCTGGGGTCATGTGGGCTCGTACCTGCTTGAAGAAGTTCTTCGGCACCAGGATATCGTGATCTAGGAACGCCAATATGTCGCCGGAGGCGATCGAGGCAGCGTTATTTCGCGAGCGAGCCAACCTGAACCCGAGATCCTCTTGTTTCGCGTGAAGTATGGGCAGGGCATCGAGCCTTTGGTGTTTCTCGATTATCGCCTGGGTGGTTGGGTTGGTAGATCCGTCGTCAGCGATCACCACTTCTATGTTTTCATCTTTAGTAGCTGCCAGTGAGCTTAGGGTGAGATCGAGGAGATCGGTCCCGTTGTACGTCGCAAGGATGACTGAGATTGTACTCATTCTGGATTCAAAACGCTTTATTTATGAATTTCTTTAAAGGCTTTTTAGATTAAACCTTTGAGTGTGCCGGAAAGAGGTAGCGAGCTATGTTGTCAGTGGTGCCGCTTTTGAGTTCGCGCTCGGCTCCCGGTTTCGGTGAGTTACGTCTAGCAGCACGCTCGCAAGTTTTTCTGTCAGGTGCTGCCGTTCGAATTGCGCGATGAACTTGTGGTCAGGCTCGGGGCGAGGTTCTGCTCGCTCCCACGAGAGGTAGCTGGCCCTCAGGTGTTGCTGGATGGCTTTTGCGTCATTGGGTTCGCAGATCCTAGCGAGGCCTGAAGCGGCGAGGAAATCTCTCGCGTCCCCTTCCGGGACGGCGGCAAGGATCGGGTTTCCGGTTGCCATGTATTCGTAGGTTTTGCCGGGTACGAAGGTGGCCCGGTCGCCCCGCGCGAGAGTGTGCATGGGAAGGAAGAGCAGGTCTGCGTGGGCAATGCAAGATACGCTTTCCTGATGGTTGAGGTAGCCGGGGCATCGTACGAGCTCCTTGACTCTGGAGTCTTCGACGGTCCGCGTGTCTGTCTCGTTTAACGATCCCGCCAGGACCAATTCCACTCTGTTCGCTTCTGCGGGATGCTCTTGGGCCCAGTTTGCTAGGGCTTGCAGCAGGTAGTAATGGGAGCGGGACAGGGCTTGCATGCCTGGGTGGGTGCTGCGGAGGAGTTGGTAGCGGAGGGACTTGCGTCTTTGGTCGAAGCCGAACCGTGTGTGCAGGAAGCCGGCGTGTACGATGGTGAATTTATCGCGGCTGGCTTCAGACGCCTGGGGGAGAAAGTCCTCTTGGTCGTAACCGTTGGTGATACTGTGGATTTGCGTTTGTCTGAGCAGAGGGAAGGCGGCACGGAGGCGTTTGGCGGCCTCTGGAGTGTTCATTATGATGGAGGCTGCTCCTTCGAGGCTCCGTCCCATGCGCTTGCGGGCGAGAGCTCGATGCAGGCCGGTGCGGTGCACTTGAAACTCGTCAAGAGCCCAGGGGTCCCGGAGGTCGGCGATCCAAGGTAGTCCGGTTCTGGTAGCGATTTCTCGGGCCAAGTGGGCGTCCTCGAAAGGGGACATCGAGACGAGGATCGCTTTGACCCGCTTTTCTTGGGCGATCCGTACTCCGGTTTCGATAAGCTTCTCCTGTGCTTGTGCGAGGTCTGTACCGGCGGCGTTTCGATAGTCGGGCCAGTCGACCCGATGCACGGAGGCCGAGTCGGGTATCTCCTTTTCCATAGTGTCGTCCTTGGGGGTCCAGCGGTCCTGCTTGAGATGGGAAGCGGTGAGGACGGCAGGCGAGACCCCGAAAGCGGGAAGGTACTTTACGAACTTGAGGGCGCGTTGGACGCCGGCTCCGCCTTGTGGCGGAAAATGGTGGGCGAGGAACAGGATGTTAGTCATCTAAGGTGTAGTATCGGGGGTTGGGGCTATCCTTTTTATCAACTTTGCGGGGCTGCCTGCTACTACAGTGTAGTCCTCGACATTTTCACGAACGACGGAATTTGCACCTACTACGCTATTTTTTCCAACAGTTACACCCGGACAAATAACGACGTTTTGACCTAGCCAAGCGCCCTTCTTGATCACCACCGGCTTCGCTGGAGTCGTCCCTTGGTCTTTTATAGGCCTAGTTTTGTCTTGGTACGCGTGCGAGTGGTCCGCGATATAGGCATAGCGAGCGATTAGGACGCTGTCCTCTATCGTTACTTGTTCGGTTGCAGAGATCGTGCAATGTCCAGATATACTGACATTGTCTCCAATATTGATAGTTTTCTTCGCTGATTGTAGCAAGGGGCTTCTCGGGTTTGCACACAGCCATGAGTCACTTCCTATGAAAGTGGAACACCCGATCTCTATATGCTCGCCGCCGATAAGCCTAAGTGGAGCCTCTATGGTTGTTCTTTTCCCGATTGAACTGAATCTAGCAGATAGAGCAATGTTTCGCATGCGCTGCTTTATTCGCTTCATGAGATCACATACTTTATTCGCTCGCGTCGCTAGCATGTTGAAAGTTCTGTTTGTTTAGTGCTGGTAGGTGACAGTAGTCATTTAGTGACTGTGTTAGTGCCTAATGAGGAGGGTGAGTGGGGTACGTCAGCCCTGAGGAGACCCAAGTACGCGTCTTTATGAAGGTTTGGAATGTCGTTGTAGCTGAAAGGAGATGAGCTCTCTGAGTCGCCGTCACCATATTTATGCCCGTCGTCGTAGCCGTTGAAGTATAATTCAATACTGAACATGCTTTCTCTGTAGAATAGGTGTCTTTCCGCGTATGCGATTAGGGGTGGGTGATTTACGTCTTCCGTCGCCCTCATCGCTTGGATTACGAATGCTGGTGCGATCAATACGCCTCCAGCAATGTCTCGGTAGGCAGCTGTCCAGTACCTGTTGTCTGTCTTTGGGTTTTTGTGGTGGCGTATTCCCCATTCCGGCATTCCTAAGTCGGCTATGGTGTAATCTTTGTAGGGTGGTTTTGATCCATCGTGAACTAGCTTTATATCTGATAATGAAACAAAGAAGGTCTGTTGGAATTCTTGAAAATTCATGTTAGGGCCGTGCACGGCTTCTAGCATCTTGGGGTCATTTAAGGTCTTCGCTGCTATCAGCAGAGGCAGCAGGCGCCCAGGGTTGTGTCCTCCATCCGCAGACCATTGTTGCCCCACGGATATGAGTCCAAAAATATCAATTCCGTATTGAATGTAGTTAACAAGCAGGGGGTGCTTCTCTTGCTCGGAAAAATTAAGGTTGAGCAGGATTGCTGCAGATCCTGTCATTAATGCCATGTTTCTCCCGTAGCCAGTTCCGTCTCCCATATATTGGGTGTGCATGTATCTCCCTGTCCAGGTAAGATCCTGTTCATACCAAGTTCGTGAAAATATTTCAGTGTAATTCTTTACTGATGAAAGCTGAGCGTTGGTGAGTTTTAGGCTTGCGAGTGCTCCATGGTTTATCTCAGAGACATTCCATAGGTTGCTGTAATCTCCCCCTATCGGTGCGGGTCTGAAGCTTCCTGTAGGGGGTGGGGCGTCTAGTACAGTTAACACATTATACTCTTCTATCTGTTCAAATGTGCTCTTTTCTGTTCTTGATACTGCACTGACTATGGAGGAACCTGGGCTTATTTGGAGTGGTAGCTGTTTTGATATGTCTAAGGATTCTGTGTATTTGTTGTATGGAGATATTCTGCTGTCGAATCCTTGGTCCCTGCCGGGGGGTGGGTTCAGCATGGATCCGTGGATGTCTTCTGTGGAATTTGGGGAGATATTCGTAATTGTTACGGGGCCAACCACCCAAGGGTCGCCATTTGCAAATGTGCCTGTGAGATGTTTCTCTAGGAATGTCCATGTGGTTTGGTTTCGGTTGCATTGGTTGTTTAGCTCCGCGTGAACCGAATATGTTGTTAGTGATGCTAATGCTATCAGGGAAATGATGCTTTTCATAGTTTTCGTTCCTAGTTATTATATGCTTTTAGCTTCTCTCAGGGTGTTTGTGTGCTTTTTCCTAGGTTGGAGATCAGTGCTATGAGGAAGTAGAATAATACGTATGTTTGGTCAAAGTAGGAGATTGTTAAGCAGGTCAATGCGTGGGTGAAAAGTAGGGCTCCGATACACCAGATCGTAAACTCTTCATCTTTGTTTAATTCTCTGAACAAATGTAGCGTTGTTTTTACTGACTTAAATGAAGATCGAAATATCAAAATAAGAATGATCATTGCGGGCATTCCGCCAATAACTCCCATGTGGATGAAGTAATTGGTAAGGTCACAGTGTTCCGGTATCGCCGCGAGACCGTAGGGCATCCAGTGGCGGGTGTATTCTGTGCCGTAAAGCCACCACTCGTCGAAGTGCTTGATTGCCATATCAATCAGGTACGCGCGATGCCAACCTGTACTGCCTCCCACAAAGTCAGTGATCGCTATCAGGTACCATATTGGTCTGGTTTTTACGATGGCCATTCCGATGAGTAATGCTGTAGATATTATCATTATGGATTTCATGTGTAGTCTCAGTTTCCATAACGAAAGAGCGCAGATGCCAATGATGAGGGCTCCAATTGGAGTGGACGACCCGCTCGCATAGATGATGGCGAGGCTGGATGCTAGACCTGACCTCGCTGCAAGTTTATAGTCGTTCCATATAACGATGAAGAACGGGAATATTAGAGCACCGACTGTTCCTGCGAGAATTGGGGTTCCAAATGGGCCGACGGCTCTTATTGTACCGTTTCTTACGAGAGTGTTAGGATCAGCTCCTATGATTGAATATATATTGTAGAAAGATAATTGAGTGATTAGTAGTCCTATCGCTAATGGAATGCTGACGTAGGCAGCTGATTTGCACAGATGTCTGAAATCCTCTAGGTTTTTGATATAAGATTTAGCGTAGAGAAAGGTTCCGAACACGTCAATTACGAGTCTGATCCTTGAAATTGTTGGATTGTTGAGTGATACTGTAGGCTCGTGGAAGAGCGAGGTGAAGAAAGCCGCAGAAGACCAAAGGAGTATTAGTAGGTCAATCGGGTTCTGTGCGCTCCATTTTAGGTCTCCTTTGGCCATTGCTCTAACAAGGCCTGCGATTATGACTACTCGGGCGGTAGAGAAGCTTGGGAAAACCGGGGCTTGTGTTGTGTGCAGTGCCGCGATAAGTAAAGGGAGGAAAGCCCATTTCTTTGGTACGGAGAATTGGGCGATAATCAGTATTATCGTTATTACTATCTGTGTCTCTTTCACTCGTTAGTTGAGATTTTTCGTTCCTGTAATCTATGTGATGATTCTTCGGAGGTATGTTTTGGATAGTAGGTAAGCAGTGATGAACGACATGGAGGTGGCTGCTAGGAAGATAGTTAGGGTGCTGTTAAATTCTTGGGGGATGAGTTTGTTTGAGATGCGGATGAATATTGAATGAGTTACGTATACTCCTAGGCACAATATGCTAGTTTTGTTGATGGCTTTTGATGATAGATTGTTTGCTGAGAATGCTATGGCTACAGCGAATGTTGCTAAGGTGTAGGTTGTTGTCAGCTCGGGAGCGATTGTTGCGCAGGAAATGAATGTGAATAGTGTTACCAGTAAGGGTAACACGATTTTTTTTGTAGGTTCAATTGATTCACGAATCAAAAATGAAAGTGGAATGCTGGGGAGGGCGTGGAGCCATTGCGACCAAGGTGGTTCGGTTGGGTTGCTCGCTTTGAATGCATATAGTGCGATGCAAGTCAGGATTGCGTATGTGGTGATCTTGGTGTATTTATGTTTTTCTCTAAAAGTTGTTGTTGTTAGGTGTGTTGCGAGTGATGTTGCTAATATGAAAGGGAAGAACCATAGCCCTATCCACGGTCCTGTTAGAATATCGTTTATCACTCCGTTGGAGTATGGAAACGCTTTCTTGTTTGTCGCTAGGTTTAGAGTGAAGTAGATGCACCCCCAGAAACCCCATGGCGTGAGTATTCGTATCGTTCTTTTTTTGAAAAAAACGAGAGGGCGTTGTGTTTTTGCATCTATTTGAAATATTGTAGCAATTATTATGAAACAGATTAGTCCGGAGTGTGTCGCCTTTTTGAATGGGCTGCCTTCGATGTGATATAGTACTATTGCTGTCGCTGAAATGATTCTCAGGAGCTCAATGGAGCTTTTTCGCTGCTGGGTTTTTGTATGACTGCTTGAAGGAGAGTCTGTTTTACTCGAAGCGTCTATGTGTTGATGATTGTTAGTCATCGTTTGTCCTCGTCGTAGTGCTTTTCGCTGATTGTCCACTTTAGGGTGCAAATCCATTTAGAATAAGTAGGGTTCCTTCTTGGGGAACTACCTGTTACGATGCTTTTGATTGAGCACGAAATGCATCTTACGATAGCGCTAGCGGATTGACCTATTACGTACGAAGCAGCTGCGAGTTTTCCGTGGTTTATTAGGAAGTACAGGCGATTGGCTTCCTTCATTTTTAGGGTGGCAAATGTGCTCACTTGCTTGCTGGAGCTGCCGCCGCCGTGGTGGGTGACTTCGGTATCTGGGATGTGGTAGTTGAGCAGGCCGGCCCGGCGGACCTGCAGGCAGAGGTCCATGTCTTCGGCGTACATGAAGTAGGCGGGGTTGAAGCCTCCGACGGATCTGAATGTCTCGGTTTTCAGGAACATGAAGGCGCCGCTTACGGCTTCGACAGAGGTGGGCGCGTTGCGGTAGTAGGCGGGGTAGGTGCCCCAGAGCTTGGACTTGGGGAAACGTTTTTGCAGGAATTCGCTGCCGAGGGCCTGGTTGAGCGGTGTGGGCGCTGCTTGCACGCTGCTGTACTGGAGGCTTCCGTCGGTGAGGAGCAGTCGAGGGCAGAGAATGCCAGCTTGGGGGAGCTTTTGGTGCCAGGCGACCATCTTGTCGATGGTGGGGGCCCGGAATTCGGTATCGGGGTTTAGGAGAAGAAGGTAGCGGCTGGTGGCCTGCTCCACGCCGAGGTTGTTGCAGCGGCCGAAGCCCACGTTTTCGGGGGACTGGATGAAGCGCACGTAAGGGAATTGCGCGGCGAGCATGGCATCGCAGCCGTCGTAGGAGGCGCCGTCGACGACAATGATTTGCAGCTGATTGATGTTTTCATACTTCTCTAACGAACGCAGGCAGGCGGCTACGTAATCCTTGGAGTTCCAGTTTACGATGACGATGGAGACGGAGCAGTGCTCCGATTGCTGATTGCTGATTGCTGATTGCTGATCGCTGGCTTCGCCAGATCGCGGATCGGTAATCGGTGATCTGTTATCGAGAGTTGGACTGTTGCTTGGGTTCTGCACTTGAAGGGCCGAGATTTTCTTAACCGCTGAGAACGCGGAGATCACAGAGAGTTATCAATTGCTTTTGACGCTAGATTAATGGTTACCGACTACTGTTCAGAGATGACGGATGCCTTTCCTCGAGAAAGCGGATTGATGCGTTTTAGTTGTTCTTGGCGGATGTAGTTTACTACTTCCGCCGGGACGATTCTCGAGTTTCGTCTGCAGGCAGCTACGGCGTAGCCCCAGAGCCAGGCGATGGAGGCTAGGAAGTAGGGGCGCTCGCGTAGGACGCGCGAGCAGCATTTGACGATCTCGAAGAGCGGGTGGTAGCCGGCGGCATAGTCGCGGGTGCCCATCTGGTATTTTCGTTTGAGCGAACCGCCTTGGGAGATGTTGCGCGGTTTGTGGTGGTCGACGATGAGGTCGGTACAAAGGCGCGTCTCGAAGCCGGCCATACGGGCCATGGCGGCCGTCATGCCGTCCCAACCGCCTTCCGGAATGGGAATGAGCCCGCCGATGGCCTCGAAGCAGCTACGGCGAAAGAACTGTACGGCGCCGGGAACTTCCTGCTTGTTGCGGGGGAAGACGTCTCGGGGAGTTCCGATATCGATGACCACTCCCCCGGCGAGGCCGAGCTGCTTGTCTTTCTCGAATTTCGCTATCAGGAGCTCGAAGTAGTCGGGCTGGAAGGTTACGTCGGCATCGAGGAGGCCCAGGTAGGGGTGGTCCTGGCGCGAATGGCTGCGGATACCGGATTCGGTGTTTTTGACAACGCGGGCGAAGCCTTTCTCTGGGTTGTCTTCGATGCGCAGGAGCTTGATCCAGGGATGCTTCTGGGCGTAGCCTTTAACGATCTCGTCGGTGCGATCCGAAGAGCGGTCGCTGACGATGATCCACTCGGCTGGAAGCTTGCTTTGAGCGATGACGGACTCGATGGTTTTTCCGATATGCGCCTCTTCGTTGTAGGCTGGAGTTACCAGCACATAGCTGTCGCTATGTACTGGATCAGTGATCGGTGACCTGGAATCAGTGATCGAAGTAGGCGAGTCGGATCGCTGTGAACTGTCGCCGCTCGACGAGCTATCCGGAACAGGTGGATGGTCTGGATTTGGACTGTTTGGTTGGTTCTGCACTGGAGGTGGAGAGTGGAATGGCTGATCGCTTTTGTCTTATGGCTGATTGAATTAGCGATGAGGGATTAGCGATGTGAACGAAGCGATTTGATTTTTGATCCGAGTGAAACGAGGCCGTCAGGCGGAAAGCCTTCGTAGGTATTTACGAAGGCTTTCTTGTGTTCATCGACCGTAGGGCCCTGGAGTTGAGCGGCTAGGCTTTGGTGACTTGTCCGGGGCGGGTCGGGATGCCTGCCAAGGCGTTGCGGGTGTCGATGATGACGGGGCACAGGGAAACGAGCTCTTCGTAGTCGACGCCCTGGTGGTTGGTGGAGATGACCACGGCGTCAAATTGGGCGAGGGCCTCCCTGGACCATTCGATGGACTTCGTGCCGGCCCACTCGGCGTGCTCGCGGGTCATGGGGACCACAGGTACGTGCGGGTCGTAGTAGGCTACTTCGGCTCCCTTGGCTTGCAGCTTTTCTAGGAGGATGTAGCTGGGCGATTCGCGGTCGTCGTCGACGTTTGGCTTATAGGAGAGGCCTAGGATGAGGATCTTGCTGCCGTTGATGGCTTTTTTCTGCTGGTTGAGGGCATCGGAAACCTTGTGGATGACGTACTCTGGCATGCTGGTGTTTATTTCGCCGGCCAGTTCGATGAAGCGGGTGGAGTGCTCGAATTCGCGGGCCTTCCAGGTGAGGTAGAATGGGTCGATGGGGATGCAGTGTCCGCCAAGTCCGGGACCGGGGTAGAAGGGCATGAAGCCGAAGGGCTTGGTCTTGGCGGCGTTGATGACCTCCCAGATGTCGATGTCCATGGCGTCGAAGATCATCTTGAGCTCGTTGACGAGGGCGATGTTGACGGAGCGGAAGATGTTCTCGGTGAGTTTGGTGGCTTCCGCAGCGCGGCAGGTGCCGACGGGTACCATGGTCTTGATGGCTTTGGAGTAGAGGGCGATGGCCTTTTCCTGGCATTCGGGAGTGAAGCCTCCGACGACCTTGGGGATGATGGCTACCTTGCTGTCTGGGTTGCCGGGGTCTTCGCGTTCGGGCGAGTAGGCGAGGTGGAAGTCGGTGCCGGCTTTGAGTCCGGAACCTTTTTCGAGCACCTCCCTGAGTTCGGTGTCGGTGGTGCCGGGGTAGGTGGTGGATTCAAGGGTGACAAGGGTGCCCTTTTGCAGGTGTGGAGCGATCGCTTCGCCCGTCTTCAGCACGTAGGAAATGTCGGGCTCCCGGTTCTTGTTGAGGGGGGTGGGGACGCAGATGATGGCGGCGTCGCATTCCTTGATGCGGCTGAAGTCGGTGGACGCGGTGAAGAGACCGGTATCGATCATGTTCTTCACGGCTTCCGTTCCGATGTGCTTGATGTAGCTTTTTCCGGCATTGAGCAGGTCGGCCTTTTTTTGGTCTATATCGAGCCCCAGCACATCCACGCCGGATTTCGAGAATTGTATAGAAAGGGGAAGGCCTACGTAGCCGAGTCCGATAATAGCTGTTTTCATAATAAGAGGGAATTGGGATCTGTATGCTGTATGTAAGGGAGTGTTATTTTATCGCTCTGATATAAAAGCGTTGAGCTTGCGGGTGAGCGTTTCGGACGCCCACTGGGGGATGGAATGGTGGTTAGGGGTGAGCTTCAGGTTTTCTAGCATTTCCTGCAGCTCGTCGGTGGTGGAGGCGACGTCTATTATACCGAGGTCGAGCAGGTGCTTGGCGGTCGCTATTTGGTGGTCGTTACGAGTTTCGCCTAGGGCACCATGGCGGGGGAGGGTTAAGATGGGCTTTTGCGCCCGCAAGGCGCTGAGGATGGATCCCATGCCGGTGTGGGCCGCTACGAGATCGCAATTCTCAAGACGGTCCTTGAATTCCGCTGGGCTTAGGAATTTGCAGTATTCGAAGCGCTTCGGCTGGTAGTCGGAGTTTCCGATTTGGGCGAAGATCTCTATCGGCTTCCGCGTTTTGGCTGCCCAGTCGTCGATCGCGATGATAAGCCGATCGAAAGGCACGTCGGAACCGACGGTGACGAAGATGCGTAACTTTGGCTCCGATTTGATCGGTGATCGCTCGCTGCGCTCGATTTGGGCTTCGTTATCAGGAATATTTAATCCTAATTCAGCTCGTTCTTGAGATCCGCGATTATCGATAACCGATGCTTGATCCTGACCCTCGTCAGGCGATGCGTGATCTTGGCTCGGGGAATCGCCGAGCACATTTCCGTAGAAATGGGGTCCAGAATCTCGAGCCAAGTGTTTCCATTGGGTGAGCCATAGGGTAGCGTGCTTTGCCGCCTTCTGGCCAGATAGGGAGAGGACTTCGGCGTTGGCGATGCTGTCGATCCAAACGGTTCTCTTGCCCAGGAGCCTGCCAAGTCGGATGGCGAAATAGCCGGGAGCTGCGCCCGTGGTGATGATGACGTCTGGTTTTGTTTTGAGGATCAGCCGCAAGATTGAAAACGCGCATCGGATCAGCTTTATCTTATCCCAGCGAGTTCCGTCTGGGATGCGGTGGAATTCTTCTCCGGGGACTTCAATACGGTAGTCTTCCTGAGTCGTGGCGTATACGACTCGGTGGTCCTCGAAAGCGGAGCGCAAGCGGAGCAGCTGGACCCAGTGGCCGCCAGCCGAAGCAATGGCCAAAACCGTCTTCGCGGGTTTGGAGGGCTGACCCTCCTTCGCCGAGGCTTCCCCTTTCACTGAGGTTTCAGCGGACTTGTCGGCGGGCAGGTCGGTAATTTCTGGATGTTGATTTGGCACTGGATTTTTTTAACCGCTAAGGATCACACGGATGAACTCAGATTATTTTGATCGGGTTGTGTTTTTGCTTAAACCGCGGAGTACGCTAAGCGCGCAGTGAGTGTTGTTTGAGTGATCGGGTTATATTGGACTGGTTTGTTTTTAACCAGGGAGTACGCAGATTGCGCGGAGATTTCTACTAGGTTATTTGGGTTGGCGCAGTTGCTGTGAAATGGGCAATTCGTAATTAGTAATTAGCAATCAGGACCTGCTTTCGCAGGCTTATGCCTGCGAGAGTAGGTCCTGCTCTAGCTTACGGGGGACGTGGCTCTTCGTTTTATTGAGGATGCCGCCGAGGTGGGCTTTGGAGTCGGCGAGGAGTTCGAGGGCTTGGTTGGCGACGTCGCGATTGGTCTCTTCCGATTCCATGACCATCAGCACTACGTCCATAAAGGAGGCGAGGCGCGGGGTGCTGCTAATGGGACTGACGGGCGGCATGTCGAAGATGATATAGTCGAAGTCGCTGGCCCGCAGCTTGGGCATGATCTTGTTGAAGCGCTGCGGCATGATGCGGGGCAGCTTGGTGCCGTTGGTGCCCTCCGCTACCACGTAGAGGTTGTTTTCGACCTTGGCGTCGTTCTCGGTTCCGGAGTCGAGTACTTGGTCGAGGTTGAGGATGTTCTTGCCGTTGTAGAACTGTTGGGCGGTTTCGTGGCCGAGGGTCATGTCCACGAGAAGTACGTTGCCTTCGCCAATCTTGGAGAGGCTGCCGGCCAGGCCGGAGGCGATGGTGGTGACGCCGGATTCCTGGCCGAGGCCGGTCATGGCGATAAGCTTGGGCTTGTGGGTGAGGTTCTTGCTTTCGAAGTAGGTGATCACCTTGTCGCGCAGGGCGTCGAAGTGGCCGTTGAGAGCATGCTGGTCGTCCCAAGGAGCGATTTCGCGGGGGCCGGAGGCATTGGCGCTGCCGTAGTCTTCGGGCTTGGCAAGGGCGGCGGCCTGTAGGGTGGGCGACTTGGGTTTGTAGGCTTCCTTCTTCTTGCCTGCCTGCAGGGCCTTGACCTTTGCGGTCTGCTGGAGGGCAAGCCGGTCGGCCTTCTTGTTTAGTTTGCGGAAGCGTTTATCGTTGAGGTCGGGCAGGCTCATGAAGAGAGGGATGCCCAGGTTGCGCTGGATCTCGGTTGGGCGCTTGATGGAGCGGTCAAGCAGAAGGTCGACCAGGAAAGCCCAAACCAATCCGATGACGCCGATGCCGCCAGCGACTCCAGCGGTGAGTTTTAGCTTTTTCTTGTTTTCAACCCGACCGTTGGAGGGGGCTTGGATGATGCTGATGTTGCTGTTTACGCTGGCTCGCAGGTCTTCTTCCAGGCGGGTGCTTTCAAGGCTGACGACGAGGTTCTTGTAGTTGGTTTCTTCGAGCTCGCGGCGGCGCTCCAGTTCGTTGATCTCCGCTTCCACGGAAGAGATGCGTTTCTCTTCCTCGCGCAGGCCTGCGAGTTGGCTCTTCAAAGTGTTTGTGCGTGAGGTGAGGGCTCGAATGCGAATGGACTGAGCTCTCACTTCGAGTTCTGGGTTGAGGCCGGTCCTGGTCCTGCTATCG
Source organism: Pelagicoccus sp. SDUM812005 (assembly GCF_031127875.1). GTDB lineage: Bacteria > Verrucomicrobiota > Verrucomicrobiia > Opitutales > Opitutaceae > Pelagicoccus. Next base: position 26,898 of record NZ_JARXIA010000034.1, read on the forward strand.
GCGGTTATGGCCGTGGCGCGGATGTTGGGGTGCTCTGCGAGAAGGGCATCCATCTTTGCTTGGGTATCCTCCATCTTGGCTTGGATGGCTTTTACCCGTGAATTTTCGCGGGTGAATTGGAGCAAGAGGGTCTGCTCGCGGGAACGCATGACGTCGAGGGAGGAGCGCAGGTTTTCATAGTCCTCAATAGCCTTGGTTAGCACTGCCAGTTCTGCGGCGCTTTGTTTCGTTTCCTCCGCGTTTTCCTGTGTCTTGGCAGCTGCGACAGGGGCTTGCAGTTCCTGGAAGGATTCGAGGGCGGATTGGTATTCCGCCAATTCGGCTTCGGCTTGTAGTATGTTCTGGCTGATGCGAGCGATCTCCTGCTCGAGGTTGCTCTTGGCATTGGCGAGATTGATGACGCCGGCTCTTTGGCGGGCCCGCTGCAATTCCGCTTCCGTTTGGGCGAGGCGGGTTTTGAGCTGGTCGGTCTGTTGGAGCAGGAAGGTATTGAAGGCTTCGCTGGAGCGGTGGGTCTCTACGTGCTTGTCGAGGTAGTCTTCGATCGTAGCCTGCAGGACCTTACGTGCTACTTCTTGGTCGTTGTGGGAGTAGCTGAGTCGGATGACGCTACTGTCGCGGCCCATGGTTCCGATGCTCATGTTGGCTGCGACCTGGTTGGCTGCGGCGACTTTGAGTTGTTCGGGGGTGCCGGTTCCTTTGCCTTCGAGGATGGTTTGAGGGCCGACTTGCTCGGCGACGGAGAGGGCGATGTCGGAACTGCGCAGGATCTCCAGCTCGGCATTCATGACGCGGTCGCCGCGTCCGCCGGGGCTTACGGTGTTGGAATTGTCGAGGGAAACGAAGTCCTTGCTCTCGGTAACGTAGCGGATCAGTAGTTTGGCGTTGGATACGTAGGGCAACGGCATGAGTTTGTAGACCGCAGCCCCGGCGATGAGACCGAGGATGGCGAAGAAGATGATCTTCTTTAAATGGCGAAATAGGGTGTAGATGATATCGCCCGGAGTGATGGAGAGGCCGCTGGATTGTTGTGGATTGCTCATGGTGCTGACTGGGTCAGATCTCGGATCGGTAATCGTTGATCGGTGATCTTAGGAACTAAAGTTGTTGTTAATGAAATTGGCTGGGTGTCTTAGATCGCGGAAATCGCAGAGGGACAGTCTTCGCGTGAAGCTTCGCCGGACAGGCTGCTGAGATTTTGATTCAATTGTGTGTGTATTATTGTAACCGCTAATGGACGCGAATGGACGCTAATGTTCTGAGTTGAGAGAGCGTCTGATGACGCTGTGTTGCTTTCTGTTTTCCCACGAAGGGCACGAAGTAAAAACATCCAGGATGGCTATCTGTGTACTCGGTGGTTAGTTTCTTTAGATTGTTGTTGGAGAGAAAAGTGGCGGGACCATCTTGGTCGCGTTGTTGATTTCTATTTTTTGATTAGCGATTAGGGATCCGCGATCTACAAGTGCATCGGTTGAGGCCATCACGCGATGTGCTTGTAGAGCAGCTTGCCGGCCAGGCGGGTGAGGGCGATGGGAAGGTTGGCGAAGATCTGGTTGTGCCAGCCGTAGACATCGTCGGACATTTTTTGGATGCTGTCGTTTTTTAAGTCGTAGCGTTGGTAGTAGGTGATGCGTTCAGTGGGCCCCCAGGTGTTCTTGTATTTGCGAAGGCCTTGGTTCTCTAGGGAATTGCGGCCGAGGTCCATGGCCGAGAAGCCTTTGTTCGAATAATGTTTCATGGCTGCCCACATAACGGAGTTGTTGCAGCGGGAGGCTTGGAAGGTGGGGTCCGACGCTCCGTATTTGTAGTGGATGGTGCTTCCTTGCTCGAGGTAGATGCCGCTGGCGGCGAGCTGGCCGTCGACGTAGGCGGAAATGATGGTTCCCTTGCCCTTCTGGATGAGCTGCTCGAGCAGGTTCTTGAAGAATTTGAAGGGCTGCGGGGGCAGGCCGTGGCGCTTGCGGGTGATGCACTGCAGGCGGTAGAAGCCTTTGAGGGCTTGGAGCGTGTCGGAATGCTGGATATCGACGCCGGACTTTTCGGACTTGCGGATGGCCCGGCGAGTGGAGGAGGCCAAGCGCTCGAAGACCGCGTCGGAGCCGCCGCTGAGGTCTACGATGTGGTTGTAGAAGCTGAGGGAGGGCTCGGAATTGTGGAGCTTGCGAATGTCCCCGCGGAGCTCGATGTAGTCCCAGCCTGCTTTGCGGCCTTCGGCTTTGAAGGCTTCGTAGAGCTGGGGGATGAGCGAGTCGTCGGTGGCGTAGGCGCGGCAGATGTCGAAGAAGGGCAGGGATATCGCTCGCGTGCCGGTGAAGGGGGAGCGGACGATCACGTAGGGAAGCACGGCTTGCACGCCTTGCGAGCTGCGGATGACGATGAGCCTAGATTCGTAGCCGTAGGTCTTTTTCAGTAGATCGGTCCACTCTACGCATAGAAAGCGGGTGGCGTCGTCGACGGCTGCGATGGCTTCGTTCCACAGCGCTTCGTCCGCTGGGCTGACGATGCGGCAGTCGTAGCGAGGGGGCGATGCCTGGGAGCTGGATGCGTCTGTGCTCATGAAGTACTGCTGGCGAAGCCGCCCTGAAAAATGCCTTGGGAGAGGTTCAGGGCCTTCGTTTTGCTTCGATAAGGGAGCAGGGGCGCCGCCTGGTAGAACTGATGGATCTGTTTTGATGGCTGCGGGCCGGTGGGCTCGGCTAGGAAGGTTTTAGGTTGTAGATTAGAGAGGGATCGCACGGGAGTTGGAGGGCTGGGCGAAGTCTAGAGAGTGGATTTCGGAATAGGGATGTTATGAATTTGTCGCTGGGCTCGGTACTGCGCGGAGCTTGTAGATGTATCGCTGGGCTCGGTAGTGGATTCTGGAAGTTGGAAAATTTATGCGCCCCCTCCTTCGCCAAGGCAATTGAGGACCGGAAGGTCGCGGAGTGCTCGGAGTTTTTCAGGAGCGTTTTGTTCCTTTTTTCCGCTACCAATGACGGGAGCGTCGAAGCGCGGAGACACTGAACGCGGACCTATGCTGGTGGCTGTTCTGGGATTGCTGATTACTGATGTATGATTCGTGATTTAATGATCGGGCGTTGCGAGCGGTATTTCGTTCTTTCGTTTTGTTATCACTCATTAGCGAGAAGCGATCCGCGTTGAAGCAACGCAGGTTTTTAGGCTTTTTTACGGTGTCGCCGGGCAAAACTTGAGGGTGGGAACTCAGATAGCTGCCCAGTGGTTGAAGTCAGAATTTGGATTGGGGGGAATTTGGCCTTGCTCGGGGAAGCTTGGCAACCCGGAACGTAAATTCCTGCAGTCACTGAGAGAAACCCTGATGTTAGTCTGCGGAGAGTGCAGGGGGCGGGGGCTGGCTTCTAGATTTTGGGATGCCGGTATCTGAGTCAAAGGATGAGTCTTTGGAGTGAAGATGAATAGTTTGTGGTGCTGCACGGAGCTTAGAGTGGGAATGAACATCGCTACGCTGGATCCCTTCGGCGGGCTCAGGGCGAGGACCTTAATGGGGAAGTTGGGCTCAGGGCCTTGGGGTTGAGGTGTGAGGGATGGAGGGACGGGTATGAGGAAGCGAAAAAGGCGGGGGTGTGATAGGATCCTCTACCAGGAAAGGGGCGCCCCTAGAGGAAGGAGTTCAGGTTGCTGGTGAACGCGGTGCGGAGGACAATGGAAAAGGGGCGAATTTTTACAAATTTTCACACCCAGACGCATTGTGAAGTAAGTCCGCAAGCGGAGATGCGGACGGAACCTAATGGGCTTGCGTAGCGCTTGCTCAAGCGTGCGTGTGGTTCCTCAATTTGGGTCGGGCGTCTTCAGGGCGGCCGCTCGAAGGCGAATGGTGGTGCATCATGCAAAACCCACGTTCCGCCAAGTACCACGGTCCCTTTCTCAAACTCGCAGGCTTCCGAGCTCGCTGCGGGAAGATCGCTGCGACGGCAGCGTGTGTTGCGGGAATGTCGGTCGCTCAGGCGGGAGAGCTTTCACTCTCATGGCAGGACAATTCCGATAACGAGGATGGCTTCGAGATCGAACGTGCCCTGCCAGGGGAGGATTTTGGTTTGGTGGCTACAGTGGGGGCGGACGCGGAGTCCTATTTGGACCAAGCGGTGCTTGCGGGGCGCGAGTACGAGTACCGAGTGCGAGCCTTCAATGCTTACGGTTACTCGGGGTATACGAACGTGTCGGTAGGCTTCGTTCCGAATACGGCTCCGGTCGTGGGTGAAATCGAGGATATCTCTATATTGAAGGGAGAGGCGATGCCGGTAGCGGAGTTTTCGTACTCGGATGCGGAGTCGAGCCCAGAGGATCTGGTCGTAGAAGCCCTTTCGTCGAATCTGTCTTTGGTGCCTCTGACCGGAATCGCCGTGAGTTTAGAAAGGGGCACGGGCTCGGTATCGCTGACTCCGAACAGTTCCGCCACGGGTGTGGCCACTATCACGCTTCTCGTCAGCGATGGCGTGGAACTGACGCAACAGACCTTCGACGTGGAGGTGAAGCGGAACCTAGCCCCTACGGTTGGTTCGATGCAGGCTGTCAACGTCTACGACGGGCAGCAGGTAGGGCCGGTGTCATTTACGATTTCGGATTCCGAGTTGGCTGCTTCCGATTTGACGGTAGTCGGCCTCTCGATGGATGAGAGCCTGATCGCCTCGGAAAGCATTTCGATCGGCGGTAGCGGCGCTTCTCGTACCGTGAGCTTCGCCACGAAGCCGGGCGTTTCGGGCACCACCACGGTTCGTATGGCGGTCAGCGATGGCGTGAATACCACCAATGGCGTTTTGACGGTGAACATCACCAGGAACGCGGCGCCGGTGATCACCGGTCTCGATGAACGGTACACGATCGAGGGCGATGGCGAGATCAGCGGCCTGGCCTTTGGCATCTCCGATCGGGAAACGGCGAGCTCCTCGCTTTCGCTTTCCGTCCGCTCCTCGAACTCTATGCTCGTCTCTCCATTCGGCATGAAGCTGAAGGGCAGCGGCAGCCAACGGACCTTGGATGTGACGCCTAATCCGGGCATGACCGGTACGGTCGTGGTAACGGTCGCAGTCAGCGATGGCGTTCATACTACCGAGCACGCATTCGAATTGCGGGTCCTTGCTCCGGAGCAAGTGGTTAATATCCTCGGATTCAGCATCGAGCAAAGCCTGGCTGTAGTCGAGGTGGAGAACCGCGAGGGAGCTAGCTTCTCGCTCTGGAAGATCCACTCTTTGGACGGAGCTTGGGAGAAGGTGGCAGACGCGGAAGCGACTGTCGGCGAGAGCTCGACGATCTTGATCGACCCAACTCCAGTCGATTCCCCGGTTTGCTACCGCGTGATCGCAAGCGAGTAGGAGCGTCCGGTCTGGTCCGAAGCGTTGAGGAGCTAGACGGCTCCCATTTGGGAAGGAGCGTTCGATAAAGGGTGGCATCTTGCTCGCCTCGAGTGGGGTGGCGAACGCAGCGACGAGCCTGCTTGCGGATCGTCTTTACCTGACGAGATGGAACGGTGGAGGAAAAAGAGTCCTATTGCGCAGTGAGGGGTTGAGTTGGTCGCGGTTCTGACGTTTTAACGATTCAACTATGAGAATTCTCGTAACGGGTGGGGCTGGCTTTCTTGGAAGCCATCTGTGTGAACGCTTGCTGAACGAAGGCCACGAGGTTATCTGCTTGGATAATCTCTTTACCGGTCGAAAACAGAATATTGTCCACCTCTTGGAGAATCCTTATTTCGAGTTTGTGCGGCACGACGTGATCGATCCGTTCAAGTTCGAAGTGGACCAAATCTACAATTTGGCCTGTCCGGCCTCGCCTCCACATTATCAATATAACGCTATCAAGACGATCAAGACCTCGGTGATGGGAGCCATCAACTGTTTGGGCTTGGCGAAGCGACTGGGGGCTCGGGTCTTTCAGGCTTCGACTTCGGAAGTGTATGGCGACCCGATCGAACACCCGCAACGGGAGACCTATTGGGGGAACGTGAACACCATCGGCGTGCGTTCCTGCTACGATGAAGGAAAGCGTTGCGCGGAGACCTTGTTTTACGACTACCACCGCCAAAACGGAGTCGATATCCGGATCGTGCGTATCTTCAATACCTACGGGCCTCGCATGCTGGCGAACGATGGGCGCGTCGTATCGAACTTTATCGTACAGGCTCTCAGGGGCGAAGACTTGACGGTCTTTGGGGAAGGCCTGCAAACGCGCTCGTTCTGCTACTACAGCGACCTGATCGAAGGCTTCGTGCGTTTGATGAACCAGGACGAAGTGAAGGGCCCGATCAATATCGGCAACCCGGGCGAGTTCACCATGCTGGAGCTTGCCGAGCAGGTGCTCAAGTTGACGGGATCGAAGTCAAAGATCATCCACAAGCCCTTGCCCTCGGACGACCCGAAGCAGCGCAAGCCGGATATTACCTTGGCGAAGAAGCACTTGAATTGGGAACCTACGATTTCCTTGTCGGACGGGCTCCAAAAAACGATCGAATACTTCAAGGGCCAAATTTAGGTTCAGAGAGCTGTTGAAAGCCGTGGCCGTTTGCTAAATCCATTGCTAGGCTATTCCCTTCTCGGAAGGCTCAGCTTGTTCTCGAACCTTTGGAGTGCGGCGTCCGGAGTCTTTGATGCATTAAAAGGCAGGCCTCGACATCCTTAATTAAGTCAAAACCATCGTTGACAGATACTTGGGGTAACTTATCCGTTGCTTCTTCGATCATTGGAGAGATGGCAGAGTGGTCGTTCCGAGGAACGCTAGCGACGACACAAGCGAAGCGACCATGCGGAGCATGAGACCACTTGAAATCTCAAACAGGATTGACAGTTAGATGCGGTCGCAATTGCGTGGCTGCCTTAGACCGGAGAGATGGCAGAGTGGTCGAATGCGGTGGTCTTGAAAACCATTGAGCCGAAAGGTTCCGGGGGTTCGAATCCCTCTCTCTCCGCCACTTTTGCCCCAAGCAAAAGCGGCTCCGCTCGAGGGATTGCATCCCTTGCCTCCTCGCTGTCGCTCCTCGGGTGTCGTCGCGTTGCTCCTCGGTACTCTCCGCCACTTTTGCCCCAGGCAAAAGCGGCTCCGTTCGAGGGATTGTGAATCCCTTGCCTCCTCGCTGTCGCACCTCGGGTGTCGTCGTGCTGCTCCTCGGTATGCGGATCCCGGGCCTTCTCGTTTCTGTTCTGCGCAAGTTGAACATAACGTTGTGTTTGTTTTGCGCAGGTGGGGGGGCCACTTGGCTCTGGATGGGTAGGGTCCGACCGCCGGGCGGACCGAGTTGCGGGATCTGTCGTCCGCGGCTCGCCGGGCCGTCGAGCCCTACCGGGGAATAGGGGAGCTGCAGTTGAAATTGCTAGCGCCGCTCTTCTCTCTCGCAGCTGTGTTCGAATTCGATGGTGACCCAACTAGGAGGGGGGCGATGGGGTGAATTTACGAGCGCCGGTGGTCCATGCGAGGCGTTGGGAGGAGGGTTTGCCTGCTTGGCAAAGCGGTCTTAGGGCACCTCGCTTTCGGCTTTGGGGGAGAAGGCGAATCGTTTCTGTTCTGCGCAAGTTGAACATAACGTTGTGTTTGTTTTGCGCAGGGGGCGACTTGGCACTGGATGGGGAGGGTCCGACCGCCGGGCGGACCGAGTTGCGGGATCTGTTGTCCGCGGCTCGCCGGGCCGTCGAGCCCTACCGGGGAATCGGGTAGCTGCAGTTGAAATTGCTAGCACCGCTCTTCTCTCTCGAAGCTGTGTTCGAAAT
>NZ_JARXIA010000035.1 GCF_031127875.1 Pelagicoccus sp. SDUM812005
AGCATTTTTCGTTTGATCATTCGCATAAGGTAGGGCGGGACCGCCGGGCACGCCGCGTTTCCCTCATCACACAGTACGACTAACTAAACGAAAACCGCTCTAGCCGATTTCAAGAGGCCGCACCGAGTGTGCGTCGAAGCTCGAAATTAAGGAGTCGCCTCTTGCGACCTGTAGCTAAGCTTGCTCGCGCCGTCTTCGGCTAAGGACTCTATTCGCCAGCGAACGAAAAGGCTGGGACTGTTTTCACCAGCTACAGGAACGGCTGCCCTAATCTGATTGTAGTCCGGGGCCGAGCTATCAATCGACAGCTCCGGCTTTATACGGAACCAATTCACTAAATCGTAGCTCCCTTCGTAGCTAATCGAATAGTCGCTGGAACGCCCCGCCAGTAGCGTGAGCTCCGCTGCAAGTTCGTCGGCTTCAAGATCAGAGAATACCCATTGAGGCAACGCGTCGCGAATCCCAGGGTCGAGACTGAGCGCGAATTCGGCCCAGTTGGGAATTCCGTCTTTGTCTGGATCGGCTGACTTATCCATGTACGCGAGCCCAGAGGGGAGGTTACCTGCAGCATGGTCGCCTCGTATCCAAGTTTCGTAGTTTCTGTCGCTGAAACGCGTTGTGCGAATGCCGTCCAGGCGTACCCGCCTTGTCTCGTCGATTTCATATTCGTTTCGAAAAACGTGAAATTCGATTCTTCGGGTTTCGGAGTTGTACAGCTTGGACGACGGTCGGTACTTCCAAGGTTCCTTCTGGCTGATGATATAGTTTTCCTCCGTGTAGTTCTGCTCGTAGATTCCCCACTCGAAGTTGTCGTCTATTTCGATAGTGATTCTCGAGTACTCGCCCGGAGCAAGCGGGCTGGAAACGATAGACGTGAGTCCATCGAGAGCGTCCTCCGCGTTGACGGTCCATGTGCCGTGCCCTTCGATTTTGATACGGGCTCCCGGATAGCCGATCGCCCGCGCGAGCTCTGTGGCGTCAAGCAAGAAGACTTCAGCGGGGCGGCTGTAGAAAAGCGTTCCGTCCGGCGCCTCGGCGCAAGCGATGTAGGTTCCGATAGTCTCCGGCGATACCGATTCGATGAAGAGCCTGTTGCCCTCGCCAACTTGCTTGCCGTTACGCAGCCACTTGATTTCCAAATATTGGCTTGGCCCTGCAACTGCGTTTGCCTGGAGCTCGGCCTCGCTGCCTAGGTATGTGGGCACATTTTGCGGATGGCTGATGAAAGCGTAGTCCCGAATGGGTTTCGCGTTATCGATCCAGACTTTGGCTGGTCCGTCCGGCTTCGGCAGAAGTATCTCGAAATGACTAGCAGGTCGCGAAACCTCCACTTCGATCCAGTCGGAATTTGCAGGCGTCGTTTTCCACCCCTCTTGACTGTAGTACCGGATGCTGGAACCAGCTGGGAAGCCCTCAGACTTTATCGAAATTTTGAATACAGGAAACGCTCCGCCAAAGTTAATGATGCGACTCCAGTCATGATAATACTCTCGGGTGATGCAAAGCGAGTGGTCGCCTTGCACCTTCACTTCGCTATCGAAGTAGTAATCGCCATCCTCCAGTTGTATCGTGAGCGCTTCGCTAGAAACGTCCAAAACCTCGGAGGCGAGCTCTTGAGGGCCGTAGAACAACGCGCCCGAGCAGCTCGATTCGCCCTCGGCATCTACCACCTCCACCTCGTAAACGCCCGATTCCGAGGGGGTTGGCATGCGGTCGAGCAGGAAAGACTCGCCTGAGCTTAGGCCGCTCTCTCGCTTTATCTCTGTTCCATCCTTGTACCAGATCACCGTCAAAGGCTCCTCGCCTTGGTAAGACGCTTTTAAGCTGAGGGTACCTTGCAAGAAGTCTAGGAAGATTTGCGCCCGAGGCGTACGGGACAGTTGGATATTGTGCAGCTTGCCTTGGAAGCCGTTATGAACTCCTAGTGATAGGCGAGCTGTGGTTGCGCTCGACGAAACCCATATCGTTTGCTGATTCCTGTCGTAGTCATGGTCGAGAGAGATGAGCCTAGTTCCAAACCTGATCCATGGATTATAAACCTGCAAATCATAGTCTAAACTCAAATGCCCGGGGCCGTTTATCTGCAAATCGATATAGTTGCCTGATTCCGACACGCTCGTGAAGTACAGCGCCGGTTCCGATCCTATCCGAGTAGGAATCTCGATCTTCGCCTCCACGTTTTCGGAGAAGGAAAGCGAAACGTGTTCGCTTACTAGTCGCGTCAAGATATCGCTTTGGATCCTGAGATCCGGAGAACTGTATTTGCCGTGGGCATTCTCCGCCTCGAACCTATAGGTGCCGACGGCTTGCGATAGGCGGCCGACGTTCAAGGAGGGGCTTGTCTTGCCTGCTAGGGCGGTGCCGTTCTTGAACCACTTTATAGTGAAATTGCTCCCGCTTAGCTGAGGGGATAGGATGAGATCCTGCCCTGAATCGGGATAGCTGAGCAATACCGGTCCGATGAGAGCTGGGGCTTCTACCTTTTCGAAGGCGTCGATCCAGACTTTTGCCGGCTGCTCTCCGGCCCGAAGCCCGAAGGCGATCGATTTATCCCCTGGAACGAAGATCGTGGCCTCCTGCCATTCGTCGCTCTCTTGCAGCCGGAGCGGCGCGGAGCCTTCGACGGCGCAGGAAAAGCTTTCAGCGCTCCCTGGTGAGCGTTTCCAGCGGAAGCGATAGGTCGCGTCTTCGGTTCCCGGCCTGAGGTCGAACCAGTTATGCGATTGAGCTGGGGAGGAGAATTCCAAGGCATCGATTCCGTCCCATGACTCCGCCGATTGAAGGATGAGGTAGTCATCGCGGTCCACCTTATTGTCGACTCGCACAAAATAGGCGTCCTCCAGCTCGATGGCTTCCTTGTAGCCAGGGGTGACGGTGAGATGGATTCTGCCGCTTTCGTCGCTGCCAAGACTATTCGTCGCTTTCAGGAAGTAGGATCCTGAATCGACTGCTTTGGGGTACACGATGTTGAATGATGTTCCGCCGAATGCAGTCCCGATTGGCTGGTCGTCCTTGAACCATTGGTAGGTTAACGGGTCGGATCCGTTCGGTGGGTTGAAAATAAGCTTAACGCCTTGGTTTTCGGCAGTGACCCACGACTTGTCTTGCTTGTCCAAGTCGCTAAAGGACGGAGGATTTATCTGGTCGTATACGCTCACCCGATAGCGGTCGCTTTGGTCTGGATACTCGTTAGACTCGTTCCATGCCAACAAATGGTAATATCCAGCGTGGGCAGGGGAGGCTGCTCCGAGGTTCAGATCCCTTTGGGTGGCTCCAAGGATTGCAACTCCCTCCCGATACCACTGGTACTGGATAGGCTCGGTGCCAAACACCTCCATTTCGATCAAGAAGTCGTCACCTGAAAGGAAGGTCCTCGCGGTGTTGTACTCGCTCTTTATGTAAGCCGGCAGGGGCGAGGTATCAACCGTTAGATAAGCGGTGCGGCTGGTGGTGGACCCATGCTCGTTGCTCACGGTAGCGAAATAGTATCCCTCATCCTCTTTCGATTGGGCGGTTATGCTTAGTTTGTCCTCGTTTGCCCCGGAGATTGGCATACCGTCTTTGTACCACTGTATCGAAAGGTCGTCCTCGAGTCTGCTATAGTAAAGCTTGAATGTATGGGTACTTCCAATACGCAGCGTCCAGTTTTCTGGGCTGTCGCCCGAGATGGCGGGGGGCGTTTTTTCTTGTTCAAAGTATTCCGGGATACGCAGGAAAAGGGTTTCTGCCGCGTCGTGCTCAGAGTTATAGTATGCCCTGTGAGTTAACGTCGCGACAGGGTTCACCTCGCTCCTATTGGTCTGCTGGATCACAGGGTGCCACTCGAGCCCGCGAATGCGTCTTCCGCCGGAGGAGGTGTTCAGAGAGGTCTCGGTCCGCTTAACATCGTCGTAAGGCTTCTTGGCGTAGAAGCGAATGGCTCCAGTGTCAGGAAGATGGATACGCAGAAATGCGGTCTCGTTCACTTCTAGCGCCTTGTTTACGATCGCCGGTTCTCCGTCCTCTTGAGTCAGTTCCCAATGGTCCTCGTGGCTAGCGTATACCGCTCCGTCGAAAGCGAGCAGCTCCTCGATTTGGGTCATTCTGGCGAAGACGAAGAGCTGAAACTCTAGGCTTATCGTGGCCTCGGAGTTCGAAATTTCCAGGGTATAGGTTCCGCGATCCTCCCTGCGGGTAGATTCGAAAACGAGCGCAGGGGTCGTCTCCGAGAGGAGATTTCCGTTGTGGAACCAGCGGTAAGAGATTGGGCCATCGTCCTCAGCCTGCACCTCGAAGCGAGTCGCTTGCCCCTCTTCGGTCTCCTGCACGTACGAGCTGATCCTAGTCAATTGAGGCGGGATCGGAACCTCGACCATCTTGAGGGCATTTTCCAGGTTCACCAGCCCTCCCGAGCGACAGAAGCGCTCAAAGGATGCGACGCGTTTCGAGGAATAGATGACTCGGTTGATTTGCTTCAGGTAGCTGTCATCTGGGAAGTGGGCGCTGCAAAGGGCGAGCATCCCAGAAACGAACGGCGCCGCCATCGACGTGCCATCGAGTGCAGCGTAGGAGGAGTCGGAGTCGTTCCAAGTCGAGTAGATGTATTCTCCGGGCGCGATAACGTCGACCTCGCGATTGGAGTAGTTAGAGAAGCTCGAACGCGTACCGCTGCTGCGGGCCGATCCGACGCTAAGCACATTTTCGTGACTTGAATTCGCTGGAAAACCAAGGGTTGAGGCACCCTCGTTTCCTGCGGCCGCGACGAAAGGTATGCCTTTCAGCTTCGCCCTTCCAATAGCAGCGTCTATGGCGTCGCTCTGGGTTTCGCTGCCCCAGCTTGCGTTGATCACGTGGGCCCCATTCTGAGTTGCGTAGTCGATAGCGGAGGCAAGGGCGCTGTTGGGGCCAACGCCTTCAGCGTTCAATCCCTTCAGAGCCATCAGCTGGACCTTCCAGGCGACCCCCGCCACCCCTTTGCCGTTGTTGCCGGACGCTCCGGCGATCCCCGCTACGTGGGTGCCATGCCCGTTGTCGTCGACCGGAGGCTTCGAGTGCGATATGAAGTTATAGCCATGGACGTCATCTGCGAAGCCGTTTCCGTCGTCGTCGCGGCCGTTACCCGCGATTTCGCCAGCATTTCGCCATATATTTGCCGACAAGTCCTCATGGCTTGTCCGAATGCCTGAATCGATAATCGCGATGATCCGGGAAGGAGCATCCTTTCGCAGCTCCCAAGCCTCGGGCGCGTTGATATCAAAGTCCGTGTTATTATTCAGTCCCCACTGTTGAACCGTATTGTAGAGCGGATCATCGGGAATAGCGGTAGCGTAGAATAGGTAGTTGGGTTCAGCCGAAAGCGGACTGCCAGATTGGGAAATGGCCAGCAGGGCATTTTCGACAGTCTCGAATTCAGCGTCCTTCGACTGAATGACAGCGAGGTAGGGAGAGCTCTCGGATTCGAGATAGGTCCAGCCCAGGGACGCTACAATGTCGTTGATTTCGGCTTCCTCCAGTAGAGAGCTCGAATGAAGAACGACTTGATTCGCGATATACGCTGACGTTTCGCGAATCTTCACCTGCTCGCCGTCTTCATCGTAATCGATGAGATCGCTAACTCGAACGGGAGAAGCGAAGCCGGGAGCTTGCAACAGCCGATGTCGGAGAGCGGCGCCCCCCGCGTGCGCTCCGGCCTCTTCAATCCGTTCGGCAAGAATCAGCGCTCCCTTCCAACTGCGCGGATTGCCCCGTGCAGTCGCGGCAGCGGGGTCATTGGTTCCAGTGACGTCTGGAGAAGCGACAAGAGAAGGGACTGCATGCTCGGCAACTTCGAAACGACCTGGCAGCTCACTTTCCGAAGGCTCGTTCGGCTCTAATTTGTCGCGTTTGCTTAAAAGGAACCCGAAACCAGCGATCAGCAGGAAGGCTAATAGGGAAAAGATGAGGATTCGTGGCCACGAAGGCATGTTGCGAGGTGACGGGAGCTAGAGAAGCAGCGTATTCTTTCTGCTAAACTCAAAGGAATTGGATACAATGAAGTCACGAAATCGCCTCCATTTGACAACTCGAAAGTGCTCGAGGGCAAATTCGCGAGATGTTCCAGTCAATGCTTCGCGGTTGGCGCCACCGCCCTACAGCGAGCCTCCGATCCTCGGAAAACGCCTCACGACGCATCATCGCCACCGCTTGTGCGGAAGCTTGCTTCGCAAGTCCCCCCTGTGAATGCTTCTCGTGGCAGGACCTGCAACCGCGCCACTAGCCCGCAGATCGCCGCAGAGGCGTCGCTTTCGCCGCACTCGTTGGGTAATATAGCTCGTAGGGTCGGCCTTGCCGCCGCACCGCATCGCTTTGATCTCGCTTCTGCGGTAGGGCGACGAGCGCCGACCCTACGATTTAGCCGCTCAAAAGGGCGAGGCGTTCCTAGCCGATTTCAAGAGGCATGCTGTTATCCATTATCATTGCCGTTTCCCTCTTTGTCTTGATACCGCTTGGCGTTAGATTCGCCGCCAGAAAAACGCTCAACAGCTTTATCGAGGATGCTGTTCTCGCTGCGGAAAAGACCGAGCCGGGGAGGGCGCCGCGTCCGTCCCACGAGCTCGCTGGCCAGTTCGAGGCCAAGGCCGTGCTACTCAGTCCCGCCGAACAACGTTTCCACCAAGAGCTGAAGGCAGCGTTGCGGCCGGGGCATGAGATATCCTGCAAGGTGCGGCTCGAGGACGTTTTCCAGGTGAAGCGCGGTTTGTCCGACAAGCGCCAGCGTCACAGTCTGCGCAACCGCATCAAGTCGCGTCACTTGGACTTCGTGGTCACGAACGCGGCCGACTCGCTAATCGTCTCGCTGGTCGAGCTCGACGACGCCTCGCACCGAAGCCAGAAGGCCCAAGCTACCGACCGCTTCAAGGACGAACTCGCCCGCGTATCCGGCCTCAAACTACACCGATTCCCAGCGCGCGCCCGCTACGCCGCCACCGACATCCAAGCCAGCCTCTACGGAGATAATTGATAGGGGCGCCTACCGTGCGTTGACCTTAAAACTCAGCTGCGCCTCCCGAAAGATGGAGAGGGGGCCGCAAAGGTGAAGGATCGACACTTTTTGAGCAACCCATCGTCTAGGATATCGGAAAGCACGCCGAATTCGGTGTACTCGATGACAATTTTGTCATAAGACATGCCCGTTGTGATGGGAACGGTTGCGACCCCACCAGCGGAAACGCCTTCGATTCCAGAAAGCTCCTTGCGGCGGCGGATGTTTGGACTAATCGGCATTGCTTAGCGGGTTAGAGTTCGGGGAGAGACGGCTGGCACCGGGGACGTTCTGACGTACAGGGCGATTAATCACCATGCCGAGAGCAACGAGACCGATTGCGACAACCACTTTTTTTGTTTTAGGAGACATTTTCATTTCGGAATCCAGATTTCGCCGGGATTCCGTTTCCGTCAACGGGTGCAAAGTGACGGCAAATGACGGGGAGTCACTGGCACTGCAGGTAACTGCTCGGGAACTCTGTTTTGCTCGCTAGAAATTGGCACATTGACAGAGTGCCCTAGGTGCGATTCTTAATATCTGCATGGCGACTCCAACCCAACTCAAAGCAAAAGATATATTTACCCCCGGCCGTTACCCAACTTGGACATTAGTTCGAGAGCACTTAGAGGAAAAGAGCAAAACCCTTCACGATGCTCTCGACGATGGTTCGATGTTGGTCTCGGTATCCGGGCCTTCCAAGTCAGGAAAGACCGTATTCATTGAAAACGCCATCGGTAGCGAAAACCTGATACAAATAACCGGTGCGGGGATAAAATCAGCAGATGATGCATGGCTCAGGGTTTTCGATATCATTGGAACTCCTGTTTCCAAGACTGTTGAAAACACGAAGGCTTTTTCTGGAACTGTAGGTGCAAAAGCCTCAGCAGGAGCCAGTGTGATTTTGGCCAAAACAGCCGGGGAAGCTTCAGTAACGGGTGGGTATTCTTCGACAACCAGTAACACTGGTGACATTTCAATCAACTTTCTCCAGCTATTGATCAAGGAGCTCGCGAACACCGATTACGTTATATTTATAGACGATTTTCACTATATACACCGATCGATTCAATCTGATTTGGCTAGGCAGATAAAAGAAGCGATAAGGAACGGTGTGAAGTTTATATGCGCATCTGTTCCCTATCACTCCGACGATGTAATAAGGAGCAATCCTGACCTGCGAGGTAGAATTGTTTCCATTGATTTTGATTATTGGGGAGATGAAGTTTTAGAGAAGATCGCAATCAAAGGCTTCGCTAAGGCCAATGTTTCCTGTCGGAGACCTATGCTAGACAGTTTCGTTTCTGAAGCAGCAGGATCTCCTCAACTTATGCAGTATCTCTGCTTGAATGCGTGCTATGAAATTGGAGTCCGAGTGATCGGAGACGAGTCGGTTGACCTAGTGCATGACCAGAGTTTATTGGAGAAAATCTGTCAAAGAACCGTCTTGTCAACCGACTACAGTTCAGTCGTCAAAAAGATGATCGAGGGACCAAAAACAAGAGGTTCTGATCGAAAAATACATATGTCTAATGTCGGCTGGCAAGGCGATGTTTACCTTTTCCTCTTAACTGCTCTCTCTCTGGATCCGCCCCAGTTGAATTTCCGCTACCAACCCTTGGTTAATCGCATTTCTTCGCTTTGCTTGAACGAATCTCCAAGTGGTTCAAGTATTACAAGTGCTTGTGCTCATTCGGTTTCCATCGCTAATGGAATGGCTCATGATTCTATTTTGGAATGGGATGGCGAGAACGATGTCTTCGATATCCGCGACCCGTATTTTTTATTCTATATCCGGTGGTCTGAGGCACTGACGAGGTAGCTCAAAGTTACAAATTAATGGATACAAACTTTCCATTCACCATCCCCCAAGAGGTGCCTCTCTGAATTTCGTCTTCGATATTCGCCACGTATTGCCCCGGCTTGAGGTCTCCAGCGATTGCGAACTCCGGGCCTTGGCTTTTCACCAATAGCTCGACGTCTTCCGCTTGCTTTTGACGGAAGGCAATCAGGTTGTCCCAATTGCCGCGAGCGTTGGGTGGCATTTACATGATTCGGGTCCTTGAGTCCACATTGATAGTTGTCGCTTTCACTAAAATTGCTAAAGAATCGGGTAGGGTGATTCTGTATCTGAAAGTCAAATACGCTGAGGCGAAGCGGCAGGAGATGCACACGGACTACGAGTCGGTTGCTGAATATCCGTCCTACGAGGAAGCCAACGAGCGGCAGACTGAATTGCTGTCTATGGTATCGCAGGAATCGTGGTGCGCGAATCCACGGGGTTCTTGGAAGTTTACATGGGCGTGCTGCCGAAATTCCATTTGTTCGTCCTGAAAGACGATGCGGCGGCAGCTCGGGACATCGTGGGCTTGGAAGCGGCCAGCGACCATGTGCACATCGCGTGTTGCCCCAAATGCGGCAGCAGCGAAGTTGAGGATGTCGGCGTGCTGAAAAACTCGCAGGCCGGTTACTTCGCCCAATCCCTGGAACTGTGCTTGGCAGTAACGCATCGGGCCATAGCCGAACTGCTGCGTGGACCGAAGTACCGCTGTTCGCAGTGCCAAACCGAATATCGAACGAATTTCCGTAAGCCGCTAGGCTGATGCTGGTATCCGGTTTGTGTGACCATATAAAGCGCAGAAAACACAAAGAATCCTGCAGCGCCTAGCCTTGGTTATATCGAAGGTCCTTCATCGGTTGAGTCTTCGTGCCTTTTCGTGGCCATCAATGCGTTGCAGGATCATGCGGAAGGTAGCTCGAACTGGTATCTGGATAACGGAGGTCGGATTAGTGAATCCATTTTTTGGCCACAAAGAGGCGCAAAGAATCGTGCAATGCTAAGCCTTCGTTATAACGAAGGTCCTTCGTCGGTTGAGTTTTCGTGCCTTTTCGTGGCAATAAATCCGCTGCAGGATCACGCGGAAGGTAGCTCGAACTGGTATCCGGATAACGGAGGTCGGATTAGTGAATCCATTTTTTTGGCCACAAAGAGTCGCAAAGAATCCTGCAGTGCTAAGCCTTCGTTATAACGAAGGTCCTTCATCGGTTGAGTTTTCGTGCTTTTTCGTGGCCATCAATCCGTTGCAGGAGCTCGGTAGACTGGGTGAAGTTCTCGAGGACAGTCGCTGAAACAGCTTATTTCATGGGTCGGTTTTTTACAATTGGGCGGGGCGTGCGGAAATTACTCAGTTTGGGTTTCTAGGTCTGGGAATAACGCACAATAGATATTATGTCTAATATGGATTTGTGTGGGAGGATGGCCGTTTGGGAGCTGCTGCCCTGTTGCTTGTTGAGCCTGTGGGCGGGCTTTCGATGGTGGCTTCCATTTCTTTGGCGGTTCACTGCTGTTTGGCTTTATCCGCTGGGCGGTGTACGCCTGGAACCGCCAATGAGGCCATGGCTCTGCGAGGTCCAAGGCTATGAAAAAGGCGTCCCCATTCCGCGGGGACGCCTTTTGAGAGTTCTTCGTTAGCCGAGCGACACTGTGTCTACCCTTCGGTGCCGTCTTTGATGAAGTGTACGTCCCTCTGGGGATACGGGATGGTGCATCCGCCCGCTTCGAGGGCTTCCTTGCCGGCTTTGGTGAGGTCCAGCTTGGCGGGCCACCAATCGGAAGCCATACAGTAGACACGGAACATGATGTTCACCGAGGAATCGCCCAGGCTATCCACCTTGATGAACGGCGCGGGATCCTTGAGCACGCGTTGGTCCGAGGCGGCGAGCTCTTCGAGGATCTGTATGGCCTTGTTGATGTCGTCGTCGAAGGAGATGCCGAAGGTGATGTCGAAACGTCGCTGGGCGGATACGGTATCGGAATAATTGACGATGATGCTGCCCCAGATCTTGGAATTCGGAATCATGACCTTGGGACAGTCGGGCTGGTGAGCTTTGGTGACGAAAAGGCCGATCTCGTCGACGAGGTAGACGTCCCCTCCTCCGATCTTGATGGCATTGCCGGCCCGGAAGGGCTTGAGGAAGAGGATCATCACTCCGGCGGCGATATTGCTGAGCGTTCCTTGCAGGGCTAGGCCAATGGCCAGGCCGGCAGTGCCCAGCACCGCGATCAAGCTAGCGGTTTCGACGCCGAATTTCCCGAGCACGATGATGATCACCACCACCATGAGGGCGATGTAGATCACTTGCTTGGCGATCGAAGCCAGCGAGGGTTCCTCGGGGTGTTTCTTCTGGATCAAACCGGAAATTCGCTTGGAGATGAACTTCGCTACGATATTGCCCACTATCAGGATGATGACGGCGCCGAGCACGCTCATGCCGTATTCAGTGGCGAATGACACGATGCTTTCGATGAATTGCCGGGAGGCTTGGTCCGCTTCGTCGGCCGTGTTGGCCGCAGGTTCGCCCGCAGTTGCTTGGGCGATGGGTAAGATGAGATGACTTATCATAATAACAGTTGTTCGATGCTAACAGGACCGCCAAAGCAGTCGCTTCGGCTGGCACAGGCGGTAATTCCCTAGCTGATTCCATGCCCGATCCGATTTCAGGCCGACGCTCCCGTAAGTTCCGCTTTGCCTAGGGCATCAAACTGACCAATCTAGGTCCAACCCTTGCAAAACACAAAGTCGGGCGGAGCGTCGCATTGCGAATTGCAATCAGGCGTTTCAAATTGCTTGCTCGTTTATTGGCGACCGGATCTCTGTATTGTAGCAGGTTTATGGATACAGGAGCCTGGCGAATTCCTTGGGCGTAGGCTCTCATCAAAGGGAAAGCCTGCATTTCGTTACGAAAGCGTGTCGTCTACGAAGGTGCACGTAGAAAGCTTCGATTGGCCCTTTGCGGGCTTCCCTTACCGCCTTATCTCTGCTTTCAAGCCCTATGGCACGCCCATGAAGCAGCGCAGGCACGGCAAGAAGGTTTATAATTGGCATCGCCCGCTGGGGCGTTCCCAGCTGCGGCGACGCTTCCTGCGAGGTCGCGATACGATTCGCTCGGTCGACTCGGAGCTGGCTCACTTGCATGATGACTCGGACTCCTCTGTTGAACTGGATTTCTTGCCGTATGAGCTTTCCAACTACTGCTGCGAAACCTGCTATCTGGAGGCCAAGGGCTATGGGCACGAGAACGAGGTGACCGAGTTCTCCGTCAAGCAACTGCTCGACGCCGTCCTGCGCCCATCCCAGTGGCTGCAGGAGCTGGACGAGCTTGCCGATCGTTTGCGAACGGATCGCGAGCCGCTTCGGCCTCTAAGCATCGCTCCAAGCTTCCACGCGATCGAGGAACGCTTGTTCGAACACTTGCAGCTGATCCATGGCCACGCCGGCCAGTTCGAGCGCTTGCAGCGAACCGTGCTGGAGGCGGCTGGCAATATTCAGCGCTTGGAAACCGTCCGGCGGACCAGCGAAGCGATCGGCACGCCCCATTTTGGCCGCATGCTCCTGCTCTTTTCGCCGTTCTGGATCCGCGATCCCTTGCAGTGGGACGAGTCCGCGGAACCGCTGGACCTGCTGCGCTTTCTCTTCGTGAAGCGCGAGGCGCCGGGCTTCCTCTTTCCGGTCTGGCTGCGCTCCGACAATCTGAACGAGATCCATTTGAAGTGGATCCTGTGGCTGATCATCATCGGCCAAGGCGGCAGCTTGAAGCGGGCCTCGCGGCATTTTCCCTGGGCCGTATCCGCAAAGCACCAAGGTTACTTGTCGGAGGTTCCGGACGACTTCAGTCCGGTCGAAGCCATGCGTCTGGTCGAGATCAAGCGCCTGGGCGGCAGCTTGACCACTTTCCGGCGACTGCAGGAGTTTCAGTTCTTCAACTTCGACCCCGTCGAGGACCACTACGAACATCGCCCCTTTTGGGAAGCGACCGTACGCTGGCTGAGCAGGCACGAGGCGGAGCTTTGCGACGAGGATAGCCACGACATCTTGCAATGGGCGATCCACGAGTACACGGAGCGGCGGGCCCGAGGCGGATTCAGCTGGAAGAACCGCAGCGTCGCCGGATGTCGCCGCAACGCCGACACCTATTTCAACAGCCTCAACCTCGGCGGGCAAAACCTTCGCTGGAAGAGCAAGGGCTGGGACTCGGAGTTCGAGGACGAGGCCGGCGTTCGCTGGCGCTTAACGGAACTGCTCGACGGCGAGGCCTTGGTTAAGGAAGGCCAATACATGCGGCACTGCGTATCCCTTTATTCGATACGTTGCTACGGCGGCGACTGCGCTATCTTTTCGCTTCAGCGCGAAGGCGCCCGCCAGATCACCGTGGAGGTGGACCTGCATCAAAGGCGCGTCGTGCAGGCTCGCGGCAAGTTCAACCGTCCCGCGGACGCCAGCGAACAAGCCGCAATCGCCCGTTGGTTTTCCGAGCTCGAATTGCCCAGCCCTTCCTGAGCGAACCGTCCCAACTTCAAACAAAAATCCTAGGCTAATCCAAAGATGACAGCAATCCACCAACTCTTAGGCACCTATCGCAACGCAGCGATTTTCCTCGGCGTCGCCCTTCTCTCCTTCGTCAACGCCGCCTCGGCCCAGTCTCCGGCTGGAACCTGGACGGGGCTCGATAAGTCGATCCACCGCGGCCAGTTGCACGAGTTGACCTTGCAGCTAAGGGAGGCGACTCCGGAGCAGGCTGCGGCCTATCCCAAAAGGACGCCGCTCGCCCTCCCCGCTCTGCAGAAGCAAATGCTGGTGGGCAGCATGGACTTCAAGATCCCCAACCAGCGAGGCTCTCGGGGCTTGCGGGAATCGCGCGAGGTGGTAGCTGCCTATTTTCCGGAGGTCCAGCTGCTGTCCTTGTATTTCACCTACGGAAATCGAGTGGACTACCTGAAGGGACAGGTCGGCGTCTTCGACCCGCAGGAGGGCGTGATCGCCTTTTTCCATACTGGCCCCGCGGCGAAGGACGGCCTGCCTTTCATCCTGCAGCAAGGCAGCACGCCGCCGCAGGACCTGCAGCGGTTGACGGTGCAAAACAATTCCCGCTTCCAAGCTCCCGCCAATCCCATCAACGTGATCCAGGCGGCCCAGCAGCGCAAGGCGGCTCAGAAAGCGGCCCAGGAAGCCATGAAAAGGCAGCAGGAGCTGTTGCTGAAATACCAGCCGCGGCTGCAGGCTCTGCAGCAGGAGATGATCGCCGCCTTGCAAGCGGGCAAGCATGAGCTCGCCCAGGAAAAGCAGCTCGAAATGCAGGAGCTGGCCCAGACCTTGAGAGCGATCCAACGCGGCGAGATTCCGGCCAGCGAATTGGACTCGAGCGCTGGGGCTGGCGCTTCCGCCTCCTCGAAATCCTCCGGAACGGGGTGCCCGGAGGACATCCTCGGCTGGATGGGCGAAGTGGAGGCTAACGGCGAGGACCATCAATCCTTCAGCGGCATGGTGCGGCTCGGAAACTTCTTTCGCGACGCCTATTTCGTGCCGCACTTCGGCAAGCCGTTCGGCGAATTCAGCAAGCAGCAAGGGATGAAGGTGGCCCGCAACTTCCAGTCGCGCTGCTTGGTGCCGGGCAATTCGCTCTACCACTCCGACTACGGTCCGACCTTGAGCGGAGCCTTCACCGACGGGATCCAGTACGGTCGCTTCGATGCGGTTTCCAGCGCCCGGGCCTTGGATTTGCTGGCGAGCTGGCAGGAAGAGATCACGCGGCGCTTGGACGCGAGCGCGAACCTGGACGTCGCGGAAGCCTTCGAACTGATTCGGGGCGGCATCACGACCGCGCTTTGGCCAAAGGAGCAGGAGCTGGGACGCGAGCAAATGGCGGCGGTGATTTACGACAAGGTCAGCACGATGGTCTACAACGAGCTCGATGCCATCTTGGACCGTCTCGAAACGGTGGATACGGCTGAGCCGCTGCGGGCGCTTTTGAACCTGCGGCAGGGCGCCCTCATGGGAAAGATCCCCGAGTCGCGCATGTCGGCCTTCGAGCAGGCCTTCTGGATTAAGGTCGATTCCCCTCTGGAGCGCTACCTCGACCGCATTTTGCGTAGCTTCGGAAAGGCCGAGGACGCCCGAGCCACCTTAGTTGCCGGCAAGCGTTGGCATCGCGATGCGGGGGCGGCCTTGCCGTTGATCGAGGAACGCCCCGCTTATCGCGGCTTTGTCGAAGGATTTTCGATACAGCGTCAGCAGGCCTACGATGCAGCCGAAGAGCGCTTCGTCGAGGAGCTGGCGAGAATCGAGCAGAAGCAGGCGGCGGTGGAGTTCGACTATCCCTTCGCCCTGAGCTCCGATATGGCCATCAGCTCCACCTGGCGGGGCATCAAAGCCCTGCAGACGCAACGATTTCGGGAGATCGATTGGGAAACCCATTTGGCCCGCGTGGGCGACGGTCCGTTCGGTCCCAAGTACCCAGGAGCGGTGTACCTGAATGCGGTCTACCGCGGCGACGTGCGTTTGCTGCGACAGGAAGACGAGGCCTACCAAAACCAATTGCTCGATTATATGTCCCCCTTGCTCAACGACGGCATCGTGGACGCGTTGGGGACGCTACTCAGCGGGGGTCTGCTGGGGGACGAGTTCAACCTGAGCGACATTTTCATTGCCAAGATCAGGGACACGCACGGCTACGATTCGCTGCTGGCTTGCTTCGTGGTGAAGTACCACGGCGTCTACGGCAATTGCGGCGGGCGGCCTACGGTGGTGATCCCGGTGACCACCATTACCACCACGGTGCAACACTTCTCCGATGGTTCGAGCAACAGCTTCGAAAGCGGCAGGGAGACGAATTTCCACACGGTGCTGAAAGACCACTCCGCAGCGTGGCGCCAGTTCGAGGGCAAGTATTCCGATCCGCAGCTAATCCGTTTCGCCTCCTTCCTCTCCAAGACCATGTCGCCCGAGGGCAAGGACCTGAACCTCAGCAACAATCTGGCCGACGCCATCGAGGGCCTGATCCGGGCCATGCGCGCCTATCCCTGCGACCACGAGGTAACGCAACGCCTGGAGGCGAACCTGCTGGACCTCTTTTACGGCCGCATCCCCAGCCGTAGGGGCGCCGTGGATACGAGCTGGAAGCAGTAGCGGGATCCCGTAGCGCGGAGCTTCAGCCCGCGTCCGCAATAGCCTTGGCGAAGGCGGAAGCCCGCGACCGCAACAACCTGATCAGGGTACCCGGATCAGGCTGCTTGCGACACACCGCGTTTGCCTTCTCCTGCAATGCGGTGCGGTGCAAGCGCCGACCCTACGAAATAGCGCTACGGATTCGCTTTTAGCGGCCCATCCAGCCGCCGTCGACGAGCACGGTGGAGCCGTGCATGTAGTTGGCCGCGTCGGAGCAGAGGAAGACGATGGGGCCCTTGAAGTCCTCGGGGCTTCCCCAGCGTCCGGCGGGGATGCGGGCTAGGATTTGCTGGCTGCGTACCGGGTCGTTGCGCAGGGCTTCGGTGTTGTCGGTGTCGATGTAGCCGGGAGCGATGGCGTTGACGTTGACGCCCTTGCTGGCCCACTCGTTGGCGAAGGCCATGGTGAGCTGGCCGACCCCGCCCTTGCTGGCGGCGTATCCAGGAACCGTGACGCCGCCTTGGTAGGTCAGCAGCGAAGCGGTGAAAACGATCTTGCCGGAGCCGCGCTCAACCATGCGCTTGCCGAGCTCGCGGGTGAGCACGAACTGGGCGTTGAGATTGATCTCGATCACCTTGTCCCAGTATTCGTCGCTGTGCTCGGCGGCGGGAGCTCGCAGGATGGTGCCGGCGTTGTTGACGAGGATGTCGATCCGGGGGAAGTCGGCGTTGACGCTCTCGATGAAGGCGTAGAGCGCTTCTCGGTCGCCGAAGTCGCAGCTGTAGGCCTTGAAGGTGCGGCCGAGGGCTTGCACTTCCTTCTCCACCTCGCTGCCGGGAGCGAGCGTGGCGCTGACGCCGATGATGTCGGCCCCGGCTTCCGCCAGGCCGAGGGCCATGGCCTTGCCGATGCCGCGCTTGCAGCCGGTTACGAGGGCGACTTTTCCAGTGAGATCAAATTGCTTCATGGGAATGGAGTTTGGAGTTTTGCTAAAAACCCTACACGTATGTGATCGGGTGGGAGTGACAGTTGCGAGAGTCTGGGAATTGGCAAGGGAGAATGTGGAATCGCTCCTTTCGAACTCGCAGGGCTGGCGCTTGCGGCGAGCCGCGCAGCGAGAGGAGCCTCCTCAACAAAACAGGCCGACTCGGGGTGACGAGTCGGCCTGCGTGTTTAAATAAAGCTATCTGGCGGCTATGGCAGCGTGCGGTCCGCTCGGCGATCGGACCCTACCTTGTTTATAGAGCGGTCCGCTTGGCGATCTGACCCTACCTTTATATCCTAGTGGAGGAAGCTGCGGATGCCGGTGGCGGTGAGCGTCATGTTGTACTCGTTGGCGGCCTCGATGATGAGGTCGCTGCGGAGCGAACCGCCGGTTTCTACGATGTGCTGCACATTGGAGCGGCTGGCCCGGTCGATGTTGTCGCGGAACGGGATGAAGGCGTCGGAGCCGAGGCAGATGTCCTGGTACTGCTTGATCCACTCGGCCCGCTCCTCGCGGGAGATAGGCTCGGGACGCGTATTGAAATTCTGGAGCATGTTGGCTTCCTCGTGCTCGCTGAGGCTGTCCCAGAGCAGGTACTGGTCGATGAGGTTGGTCTTCTCGACCTTCTTGAGCCCGTCCTTGAAGTCGAGCCCGCGGACCTTGGGGTGGCGCTGCAGGAACCACTTGTCGGCCTTGTCGCAGGCGAGTCGGGTACAGTGGATGCGGGACTGCTGGCCGGCTCCCATGCCCACGATCTGGCCGTCGTAGGCGATGCTGATGGAGTTGGACTGGGTGTACTTGAGCGAGATGGCCGCGACCAGCAAGGTGTCGAGGGCTTCCTCGGAAATGTTCTTGTTGGCGGACAATACGTTCTTGAAGTCGTCCTTGGTGAAGAGGCGGCTGTTGCGGTCCTGGGCCACGGTGACGCCGAAGATTTCGCGCTTTTCGATGCCGGTCGGCATGAAGTCGTAGTCGATCTCCAGCATGCAGAAGCCGCCCTTCTTCTTTTGCTTGAGGATCTCGAGGGCCTCCGGCTCGTAGCCAGGGGCGATGATGAGGTCGCTCACTTCCGTCTTGAGGAACTGGGCTAGGCTGACGTCAACCACGTCGCTCACCGCCAGCACGTCGCCGAATGAGCAAAGGCGGTCGCCGCCGCGAGCCCGAACGTAGGCGCTGGCCACTGGAGAAAAGTCGGTGGTCTTGAGGAACTGGGACTCCTTGAAGGCGTCGTCGATCGGCTTGGCGATGGCCGCTCCGGCGGGGCTCACGTGCTTGTAGGAAGCGGCGGAGGCCTTGCCGGTGGCTTCCTTGAGCTCGCGGACCAGCTGCCAGGAGGTCAGGGCGTCCAGCATGTTGATGTAGCCCGGGGCGCCGTTTACGATCTTGATCGGGGAAGGCTCTGGAAACTCCAGGAAAGCTTCTTTCTGGTGAGGGTTTGTGCCGTAGCGGAGAGAGATCATTCCCCCTCTCTATGCGGGCCGTCCGAGCAAATGCAACATCAGGAAATCGCCCTTTTTGATTTATCGCTACATCGTAAGAGCGCCTGAGGGGTTGCAATCCTTGGCGGGAGCCCCATTTGCTCGATTCACGGGGCGGTTCGGCCGCCTCCCACGATTCCCCATGAAAGCTACCGCACTTCGAATTCTCGCCGCCCTTGGATGTGGCATCCCCTTCAACTTCCTATCTGCCAACGGGCTCCCTCCCCTCGACTGGGAGGAGCTGGCCGAGACGAACCCCTGGCAATACACGGAATTGCATCGGGAAGTCCCGGTCGTGCAACCGGGATCCGCGGGCAGCCCGCCTTCCGACGCCATTGCGCTCTTCGACGGAACCGACCTTTCCCGTTGGGAGCAGACGCCCTTCGGCGAAGGGGTGGCGGTGCCCCGCACCGAAGTCTACCTGCGCCGCTACCTGAACGGAGGCGACTGGGGACCGGCGACCTGGACCGTGGAAAACGGAGAAATCGTGGCCGGCCAAAGGCAAGGGGCCATTGCCTCCAAGCGGGCGTTTGGCGACATGCAGCTGCACTTGGAGTGGCTCGTGCCGGAGCTCGAGGGGAAAGGCGGCCAGGAATACGGCAACAGCGGCATCTTCCTGATGGGCCTCTACGAGGTGCAGGTATTGAACTCCTTCGAGAACCCCACCTATGCCAACGGACAAGCGGCCTCCATCTACAAGCAGCACGCTCCGCTGGTGAACGCCTCCCTGCCTCCCGGGCAATGGCAGAGCTTCGACCTGATCTTCACGGCCCCGCGCTTTTCGGAAAAAGGCACCTTGGTCAGCCCTGCCTTGCTCACCGTTTTGCACAACGGCGTTTTGGTGCAGCACAACGCAGTCCTGCAAGGCCCCACATCCTTCATCGGCGAGCCCTACTACCTGCCGCATCCGCCCAAGCTCCCCATCGTGCTGCAGGACCACAACAACCCGGTTCGCTACCGCAACATCTGGGTGCGGGAACTGTAGCGGACAAGGGAGCTCCCTCGCAAAGCTCACGCCCGCCAAGCCGCGGCGCTGCGGAAGAAGGCGGGCCTGATCCGAGGGAGCGGAAAAGTGCTGGCGGGACCGGCTTTCACCATTGCCAAGGGCACGGGTCTAAGTTTCTCATCCGCAGCTCAAATGGCGGAAAAGCAGCTCTATCTCCATACTTCGAATCGGGTTGAAAAACTGGCGGCTCGATTGGTGGACGTCTCCCAAGCGCTTCCGCTCGCCCATACGCTTTCGCAGGAGACGGTGATGACCCTCAACCCCGGCATCGCTCGCTGGTTGCAATTCGAAATCGCCAAGCGCACGGGCGTCGCCTTCGGCTGGGATTTTCCGCTCCCGGGCAAGCTCTTCTCCCGCGTGCTGCGGGGCTTCGAGCCGAGTTTCGACGCGACCGGAGCCTTTCCCGAGGACCAGGCCCGCTGGCGCCTGCTGGACCTGCTGGGGAACCTGGAAGACCAGGCCCGTTTCGCCCAGGTCCGCAGCTACTGCCAGAACGCGGTCGGCACCCGGCGGCTCGCCTTCGCAAACCGCCTTGCCAAGCTCTACGACGAGTACCTGGTCTACCGTCCAGACATCGTTACCCGCTGGGAGGACGAGCCCAGCGAATCCCACTTCGACTGGCAGGCGGAGCTCTGGAGGCGATTGATCCGCAAGCTGTATCCAAGAATCAAGACGCCGCGACACATCGCCCGCCTTTGGCAGGATTTGTCGCGGGGACAAATCTTGGAGCTCGGCATCCAGCCGCAGTTTTGGCCGGAGCGGCTCTTCGTTTTTGGCGTGTCTTCCTTGGCTCCGCTCTACCTCGACCTGCTCGACCAGCTTTCTCGCTACCGGCCGGTGCACGTGTTTCTCCTGCAACCTTCGGACCAATACTGGGCCGATCTCAAGAGCAGCAAGCAAATCCAGAAGATCGCCCAAAAGGCTGCTCGCAAGGCCGGCGCGCGCTTGAGCCAGCCGGAAGATTGGCTATTCGAAACGGGCAACCCCTTGCTACCCTCGCTCGGCAAGCAGAGCCAGATGTTCCTCGACCTGCTGATCGACAAGGATCCGCAGCAGGACGACAGCCAATTCGAGGAGCCCGACGAAACGCAAAGCCAGCTGCACTGCCTGCAGGCGGACCTGTTCACGATCGAGGATCGCGACCTAGCGAAAGGAACGCCACCCTTCCCGCCCTACGACGCTTCGATCCAGCTGCACTCCTGCTCCAGCCGCCGCCGGGAAGTCGAGACCATCTGGGACCTCATCGTGGAGCGCCTCGATTCCACGCCCGAGCTCAAAGCCAGCGATATCCTTGTCATGGCTCCGGACATACAAGACTACCGCTCGCACATCGAAGCCGTCTTCAAGGCCAAGCGCGGCACCCCGTTCGACATCCCCTACTCCATCGCCGACAGCGCCGCCGGCAGCCGACCAGGCGTATTGAGCGGACTTTTCGCCATCCTGCAATCGGTATCCACGCGGGCCAGCTCCGCGGAGGTGCTCGCCCTGCTGGAAACGCCGCTCCTGCGCGAGGTTTTCAGCTTCTCGGACCGCGACCTCGAGTGTATCGAGTTCTGGATACGCGAACTCGGAATTACCTGGGGTTGGGATGCCGAGCACCGCTCCCAGCATCTAAGCTTCGCAACCGATCGGAACACCTGGCGGGAACTGCGCATCCGCTTGCTGTCCGGGGCTCTCTTTTCGCAAGAAACCTTGACCCCTCAAGGCATCCTTTCCTATCCGGAAATCGAGAGCGACCTTGCCGAAACGGCAGGACGCTTGCTTGAGTGCCTGGAACTGATCCGCTCCTTGCGCCAAGGCTTTCACCAGACCCACTCTATCGCGAGCTGGCAAGAGCGACTGCTCGGCTTGCTCGGCTCGGTCCGCTGCGATCGCGACGAGTGGCAGCGCGACTACCAGCAAGCCGGAGAACTGATACGCGAAACGCTGCCCGAGCTCGCGGATTCCTTCGCCTCCGGAGCCGAGGTCTATCGGGCCCTTGCGGAGAAATTCGAGTCCAGCGCCTCAGGCGGCGGCTACCTCAGCGGCGGGGTGACCTTTTGCTCGCTCAAGCCGATGCGCGCCATCCCAGCGGATACGGTTTGCCTGATGGGCATGAATCGCTCCGACTTTCCCCGCAGCAGCAAGCGTCCCAGCTTCGACCTGATGGCGAACGAAACGCGTATCGGCGATCGCAATACACGGGACGAGGATCGCCAATTTTTCTTGGAAACCTTGCTCTCGGTCCGCAGTCGCTTGGTGATTAGCTACCAAGGCCTGTCGCCCAATAGCGATACCCTCAACGAACCATCGGCCGTCGTGGAAGAGCTGCTCAGCTACCTCCAGAACGCCATGGAGGAAGAGGACTTCGAGCAGATCTTCCGCCAACAAAAGCGCCAGTCCTTCGACCCCAGCTACTTTCACGGCGAAACCCAAACCTACGATCCCGAGCGGGCTAAGCTGCGCAATCGCTTCCGGCCAACAGCCCAACCCAGCGAGCCGACTCCTCAACGTGAAGCTGCGAACAGCGAAGCCGAAGCGGAAAACCCGTCCCTTGTGGAACTGGAGGACCTGATCCGCTTCATGGAGTCTCCTTCCAAAGCCTTCGCTACCAAAGTGGCTAAGCTGCGCATGGAAAGCGGGGACGATGCCCTGCCCGAGATGGATCCGCTCTTTTCCACGGGGCTGGATCGCTTCAAGCTCCGGCACAGCTTCGCCGCCCAGATTGCCAGTGGCGGAAGTTTAGACGAAATCGACTTCCGCAGCCTTGCCCAATCCAAGTTCCTGCCAGCTGGGTTCTTGGAAAAACCGAGCTTCCAAGCCGAATACGAGCGGGCCCAGCAAGTGGCGGAAGCGATCGGCGAACAGCGAAGGGAGAGCGTCTACCTGGAGGCTCCTTGCGGTCCGGCCAGCCTCTGCGGCGAATCGCAGACGCAAGCCGGTCGCGGAGACCAGCTCATCGTCGAAGCCGGCGAACTGAAGCCGAAACGCGTCATTGCAGCCTGGATACGCCACCTATTTGCCTCCGCCTACAACCCCGCCTTCCGCGGCGAAACCGTGGTGCTTAGCCTGCACCACAAGGGCGGACACTTTCGCTTCGCAAAGACAGAGGGCGCCCGCGAGCGGCTCGGCGAGCTGCTGCAGCTGTTCCTCGACGGCGAAAAGGCGCCCATCCCCTTCTTTCCCGAACTTTCCGAAAAAACCTGCAAAGCGTGGCAGAAACTCGGGGGCGAAGACGAAGCCTTGCGAATTGAAACAGCGCTTGGCAACGCCCGCCGCGACGTGCGTAGCAGCCTCACGGATACGGCTTCCTGGAAAAAGGTGGAATGGTCCGACTACGATCGGATTTGCTTCGGCGACGACTACGCGCCCGACCAGCGTTTTCTCGATCTCGCCTTGCAGGTTTGGGAACCTTGCCTGGCGGCGAAACAGCCTCTGAAGCTCGCTAGCATGAAAGGAGGCGAAGCATGATGGAACTGCATAAAGGAACCACCTTGATCGAAGCGAGCGCCGGAACGGGCAAGACCTATACCCTTTGCCGCATCGCCCTGAAGCTCACCCTGCAGCACGGGATTACGCTTGATCGCATCTTGGCCGTTACCTTTACGGAAGCGGCCACCGAAGAGCTCGCCGCCCGTATCCAAAAATTGTATCAATCCACCTTGCGGGAGTTGGAGCTTGGCGATCCGCAGGAAGCCGCGCTGAAGGAATGCATCGCTCAGCCGGACTTCGATCTGGAGGCTGCGAAGAACGCGCTGCGCTATAGCCTAGAGGTTTTCGACGAAGCCCCGATTTCCACGATTCATAGCTTTTGCAAGCGCTCCCTGGACCTTGTCGCCCTCGAGACGCAAACGCCCTTCGACGCGGAGCTGAGCCAGGTCGAGGAGCAACTGATCGAGCAATTGCAATCTGAATACATCCGCCAGGAAATCCTCGAGGCCTCGCAAGCGCTCAGCCTGGCCCTTGGCTTCCAGAAGAACTTCGAAAAGCGCCTCAACGACATTGGTCGCCAAACCTCCACCCATCCCGAGGCCAAGCTGCGTCCCACTCCCCTGCCCGTCGACTTCGAGGCCTTGGAGCGACGTTTCGCGGAAATCCCGGAAGCGATCCGCGACCTCGCCGAACGCAAGGCCGACTACCTGGCCCACCTGCGCAAAACCAGCCGCAACGCCAAGCAACTGCGCGGAGATTCCCCCGACCTCGAAGCCTGCCTGAAGCGCGGCGCCCTGCTGCCGCAAGACTTGGAATGGCTGGAAGACTTCCGCAGCGAAGCTTGGAGCAAGGCGGTCAACAAGGGCGGCGCCCACCTGCCGGTTCCACCTTTGATCTCGCTCGTGGATGTCGTGAAGGAGCAAATCGAAGCCGCCTTCACGTCCTTGATCTACAACTACAAGCCGTGGCTCTCGGAGCGCTTGGAGAAGGCCAAGCTGCAGGCCAACGTGATCAGCTTCAACGACCTGCTGCACCACTTGAGCCGAGCCTTGAAGAGCGAGGCGGGCGAACGGGTGAAGCAGTTCCTTTCCGCCAAGTACGACGCGGCCCTGATCGACGAGTTCCAGGACACGGACCGCGTGCAGCTAGACATCGCCAAGGCGCTTTTCGGCGAGGGCGAGCACTACCTCTTTTACATCGGCGACCCGAAGCAGGCCATCTATCGCTTTCGCGGAG
Organism: Pelagicoccus sp. SDUM812005; assembly: GCF_031127875.1. Lineage (GTDB taxonomy): Bacteria > Verrucomicrobiota > Verrucomicrobiia > Opitutales > Opitutaceae > Pelagicoccus. Next base: position 24,059 of record NZ_JARXIA010000035.1, read on the forward strand.
CGGATATCTACGCCTACTTCCAGGCCACTGAAGGCGGCGAGATCCGCAAGGAAGCGCTCACTAAAAACTACCGTTCCGCCCCGCGCTTGGTGGCCGCGGTCAATACGCTTTTCAATTCCGCGGCAGCTGGATTCGTGGACGAGCGCATACAGTTCGAAGCGGTAGAGCCCGGCACCGATCCCGCAGACTTTCCTCCCTGCCAGAGCCCCTTCAAGCTGCATCAGCTCACCGTTTCCGAGTTCGAAAAATTTGGCAGCGGCTGGTATCGCGACGTATTGGCGGAACGGGCTGCCAACGACTTCGTAGCCCGCATCAACCAAGATCCCGACTTCGATCCCGCCAGCGCCGCGTTTTTGGTGAACAGCAAGCACGAAGCCGATACCTTGAGCCTAGCCTTGGCCAAGCGCGGCGTATCGGTCGCCATCCGTGCGGATCGCAGCGTCTTCCAAACCCAGGAAGCAGCGGACCTCGGGCAGATCCTTGCCGCCCTCGCCTCGCCCACTCGCACCAGCTTGAAGCGCGGCGCCTACGCGGCGCTCGACACCTCGCTGACAGCCAAGGACATGGTCGGTCCCGCATTCGAGGAATCCGCCGCTCCGATTTTTGAATACATAACGGAGTGGGCGAAGGATTGGTTTTCCCGCAACTTCGACGTCGCTCTGCACGGGCTCCTGCAGCTATTGGATACCAAGCGTTCGAACGCTTTGGATTCGGAACGACGTTACGCGAACATTTGCCAGCTTTCCGAACTCTTGTCGGAGGCGCGGGACGCGGAAGACCTAAGCCCCCGCGGCCTGCTCAATTGGCTCTCCCGCAAGGCGAATGCCAACGTTTCGCAGCACGAGGAGTGGCAAACCCGCATCAGCAGCGACGAAGGAAAGCCGCAGGTCATAACCGTGCACAAGAGCAAGGGCTTGCAGTTTCCCATCGTCTACCTACCTTTTCTCGGATTGCGTCGCGTGCGGGCGGACGAGCTTTCCGCGACCTACCATGGTCCCGACGACGAGATGGTGATCGACTACGCCCCGGAGGCGGATTCGCCGGCCGTTACCCACTCCCAACGCGAGGCCCTCGCGGAAGACGTGCGCTTGCTCTACGTCGCCCTCACTCGCGCGGAACGGGAGAACATCGTCTACCTCTGTCCCGAAGCCATGGCCCGTGGAAATTGCTCCAGCTTCGCCCAGTTCCTGCTGGACGAAGGCCTCGAGAGTACCAGCGCTGCGGTCGCGGAAAAGCTGGAACGCATCGCCGCTGCCTCGGACCAGACGATAGCCTTCGAACAATCGCCCCTGGAGGCAGGTCCCTTCGTGGCCTTGCAACGGAAAAGCGAATCCGATCCCGAGGAAGAAGTATTCGCCAAGCCCCTACAGAAGCGGAAGCGCATGCCCTTGCCGGATCGCGTACTCAGCTTCTCCTCGCTCAACAAGAGCCTGCACATCGACGAGACGGACGAGTCCGTGGAAGCGACGGAAGCGGATTCCGCCTTGAGCGACGAGAGTGCCCCGATAGCGGAGGAACCAGAGGTGGAGGAGGCTCCGGAAGGGATCAGCATCTTTACCTTGCCTAAGGGCACGCATGCGGGCGACTTGCTGCACCTCATTCTGGAGCGTTTCGACTTCAGCCGTCCCGAGACCCTAGCGGCTACCACCCAGATGGCCTTCGACGCCTTGCAGTTCGAGCCACGCGACTTCGAGCCGATCGTGGCCGGCCAAATCGGAGCGATCGCCAAAGCGAAGCTCAACAGCAAGTTTACCTCGTTCGCCCTGGAAGACGTCGCTCCGCAGCTGCGGGTGCCGGAGCTCGAGTTTTCGTATCCAGTCTCTGGCGACGTCAAGGAAGGGATTCTCGACGCCCTAGCCGCGAACGATCTCGGCCGCATCCCGGCTAGCTGGCTTAGCGGCCTGGCGAAGGGCGAAGCCGGGCTGCCGGCGTCTATGTTGCGCGGCTTTATCGACTTGGTTCTCGAGCACGAGGGACGCCTCTACATCTTCGACTGGAAAAGCAATTACCTGGGGCCCACTCCGACCGACTACGACCAAAATGCCATCTTGGAATCCATGTCCGACCATAACTACTTCCTGCAGTACCTGCTCTACTGCGTAGCTCTCAAGCGATTTGCGGAGTGGCGCTTTCCGCAGCGACGGTTCGAAGATCTCTTCGGCGGAGTTTTCTACATCTACGCCCGCGGCATCAGTCCCGGCAAGGAAACCGGGATCTACTACGACCTGCCCACGCCTGAGCTGCTCGAGGCCCTGGACCAAGCTCTCATGAAGGAAGGGATTTATCGATGATCAAGGAACGAGACGAATTTTCGTTGCTCAACGAAGCCCCGTTCACCGCGAGCGATCGCATGCTGGTACGTCACCTGCGAGAGGACTGGAGCGAAAGCAATTATTGGATACTGATAGCCGCCGCCTTCTGCAACCTATCGGTTCGCGAAGGGCACACCTACTTCGACCTGCGAACGCCCCAACTCGGTTCCGCAAGCGTTCCCAAGTCGTGGCCCGTTTGGGAGCGATGGATCGACTTGCTGAAGGCGAGCCCGCTCGTGCAAAACGAGGGAGAGACCTTGGACCGTCCGCTGGTCCTCAGCGGCGACTCGTGCTTGTATCTGGAAAAGTACTACCGCTACGAACAACGTTTGGCGGAGCAGATTCGCAGCCGTTGCGGTAAGGCCCTTGCGGAATCGCAGGAGCAGGACCCAGTGGATCGAGCCGTCGCCCAGGGCTTCTTCGTGATCACTGGCGGACCGGGCACGGGAAAGACCACCCTGGCCCTGCGTTACCTGGACAAGCTGCTCGATTCCTGGGAGGGGACTCGCCCTGCCCGCTTCGCCGCGATCGCCCCGACCGGAAAGGCCGCCGCTCGCTTGGCGGAATCGATCGCTAATGGAGTGAGCCGCATGGAACTCGCTCCCGAGCGCAAGGAAGCCTTGCTGTCCATCCCTTGCCTGACCATTCACCGCCTGCTTGGAAGTTTGCCGCATCGCTCCTCCTTTCGGCGGGACCGAAAGCATCCCTTGCACTACGATACGCTGGTCATCGACGAAAGCTCCATGATCGACCTTCCCTTGATGACCCGCCTGTTCGAGGCCTTGCCGGAAAGCTGCCAAGTTCTCTTGCTCGGCGACAAGGACCAGCTGGCGAGCGTGGAGGTCGGTTCTGTTTTGAGCGATATTCTAGCCGCAGCCGAAGCGGAAGGAGCGAGCTTGGCAGCTTCGGTTGAACGCTTGAGCAAAACGTATCGATTTTCCGAGGACAGCGGAATCTACCAGCTCTGTACCGTTTCTAAGGAAGGCGACCTGGAGGGCTTCACCGCCTTCATGCAGGCTCCCAGCGCCGACGTGCGCTACCACGCCTTGGCCGCCGGGGCCAAGCGGGTGCCGCAACGCTTGCTGGAACTGGGCGTCGAACGTCACCGCCTCTTGTCCGAGGCACCTGACGCTCAGGCTGCCCTAGCCCGCTTGGGCGATTCCATGACTTTGACTCCCACCCGCAACGGCCCCTTCGGCACCATCGAAATCAATCGCCGGGTCCGAGCTCGAATCCAAGCCCAGCTAGAGCTCGCTGGATTACCCGACAAGCCGATTCACGGGGAGCCCATCATCGTCTTGGAAAACGACTACGAGCTGGAGCTCTTCAACGGGGATATCGGTTTGATCTGGCAGGAGGAGGACCGGCTGATCGCATGTTTCGAGAACTCCGAAAAGGGAGTGCGGAGGTTTCGGGTATCGGAGCTGCCCCGCTACGAGTCCGCCTTCGCCCTGACCATCCACAAGAGCCAAGGCTCTGAATTCGAGTCGGTACACTGCCTCTTCGGCCCCGATGCGGCCCAGACCCTTACCCGCGAGTTGATCTATACCGCGTTCAGCCGGGCCAAGAGCGAACTGGTGGTATTTGGCGAGATGGATACGATGGCAGCGGGAATTTCGCGTCAGGCGGTTCGAGCGACTCGCCTAGCCGAGTTGCTCGGGGACTAGCGCGCAACCGCCCCTCCTGCGATCGAGCAAGAAAGGGGATTCGGTTCTTGGCATAGGGATGAGAACTACGCACATTGTTTAAGCATTTAAGCCTACGGAATCCTCATGACCCATCGCCTCCTTCCTCCTGCCTTCCTGCGAATCCTCTGTCTCAGCTTTTTCATTACCTCATGGGTCGCGTCGGCCAGCGGCGTGGGAGCGCTCTCCACTCCGGACGACAAGAAACCGCTTTTCGAAGAGCTGAACTTCACCTTCGAGCAACCGGGCTGGCCTTGGAGCGAGATCCCGGCAACGACCATGGGCGAGGACACGACCCTCGCCTACCGCAAGTCGATCAACGACGCCTACTTCATCATCATCGCGGAGAAGATCGGCGTCGAATACGGAATCAACAACGAACTGCTGACGGAAACCGCCATGTCGCACCTGCGAGCGGTCTCGCCGGTTGCGACCTTCAGCGACACCAGCATCGTCGAGATCAACGGGCTTCCTTGGGTGAACTTCACCGGAAAAGCCAAGCTGCTCGGCCAAGACTACGTGTACGGCTATCTGGTCTGCACCCGCAATGGCTACAGCTACCAGCTCATGACCTGGCGTAGCGGGACCTTTCCGGAGCTCGCCAAATCGGACATCTTGGAGCTGGGCGAACTTTTCAAGCAGATCGATCCGGAGCGCATCTACCATTCGGAAGACTTCGAGCCCCTTTCGCAGTTCGAGGACCCGGCGGTCGGCTTTTCCATCGACCTCGGGGCTACGGGCTGGACGACGTGGCAGGTTGGCGACGAGGAGTTTCCCCAGGCCGTTTTCACCGCGACCCAGGCCAACGAAGTGTTTCTCTTCGCCGTCCCTCTCTACCATGAGGGCCTGAACCCGAGCTTCAAGGACCTCAAGAATTCCCTGCTCTTGAGCCTGCTCAACATCGACGCCAGCTCCGGACTGAACGGACGGGACAAGATCGTGAGGCAAGGCGAGGAACGCTTTTTGCAGTCTAGCTTCACATCGGAGAACGTGGAGGGCTTTACCAATTCCTTCGTGATACAGGTGCGCAAGTTCAAGGACTTCAGCTACCTGCTGGGCGGCTACTCGGGCGACCCGGAAAAGATGGCAGCGGTCGAAAGCGCCCTCGCCGCGGTACGGATCAGCGAGGAGATCGACGTGGAAGCCCTGGCTTCGGCGATGGCTCTAGAAGTTAAGTACTTCCAAGCCCAGACCCTTAACCAGCTCGCGGTAAACGCGTACTCACAAAGCAACTACGTCCTCGCAAGACGCTACCTCCAACGCTCCTTGTCCTTGGACAAAAGCGATCCCGCGGTGGCCTCGAACTTCGCCATAGTCACTTCCGAACAAGGAGACCATCAAGCGATCGTCGACCTCTTCGAAGCGTCGCCCGACGCCTTCGAGGAAAACTATCCCTTCCTCGAATACTACGCGGCCGCCTTGGCCCAGCTCAACCGGGACGCCGAATCGGAAGCTGTATTCAATACCGTATTCGATTCCAGCAACATGAGCGAATCCGGTCTCTGGTCCTACATGGAGCTGCTCGGCAAGCAAGAGCGCTGGAAGGACGGAATCGCCATCGCCCGAGACTTCAGCGATCTGACGGGCTCGCTAAGCGCCCTCCAGTGGGCCGCATCCTACCACTCGGAAATCGGCGATCACGATCAAGCCCTGGAAATCCTGCAGGAACTCAAGGAGAACAATCCCTTCGAGCTCTCGCTGGATTACGACATCGCCTACGTTTATCTCAACCAGGAGAAGTATGCGAAAACCATCGAATATATCGAGGCGTTAGGCGACGATGTAGAGGCGTATCCACTTTTGCTGACAATCAAGGGCAACGCGCTCTTCGGCTTGAAGTCCTACCTCAAGGCCAAGGAATGCTACGCGCGAGCGGTTGAATTGAATCCGCTCGACGAGGAAGCGAAGTCCATGCTGGACTACGCCACCCTAGCCCTCGGCAAGGGAGATACGAAGGTCAACCAGACGCCGATCGAGCCGGTTCCCATGCCGGAGTTTCTGGCAGAAAAGGCGAAGGCTGCGGAGGCTTCGCCCTTAAGCGGAAGCGAGTCGGTGATCCTGTATACGGTGCAGTCGATTCACTACGAAAAGGAGAAGGTGAACAGGAAGACGACCACCACCAAGGTGGCAATCCGGGACGATGCCGGCCTGGATATGTACAGCACGCTCAGCTTCACTTTCGACCCCTTCTACGAAGACGTTTACGTCAACGAGATCATCGTGCGAGACGCCGACGGCGAAGTGATCGGCCGCGAGGAGCGCTCCGACTTCTATCTCCTGGACAACAACGGGGACGTAATCGTTTCTCAAGACCGCCTGCTGTACGCGCCGGTCTCGGGACTCACCAAGAACTGCACGCTCGAATACACCGTTTCTTACAACACGACAGGCTTGATCGAAGAATTCCCAATGCTCTGGCAGAGCTTCACCTACTTCCAGAAAAGCCTTTTTTGCGGCGTCTCTATTACGGGCGACATCGATTCGGTCGCGGCCGAATCCTCCGAAGGCGTGGATGAAAGCAGCGATTCCACACACCTGATTTGGTACGCAGAAAACACGCCTAGCTACCAAAACGAAGACTACCAGGCCGATATCGAAACCTTCGCTCCCCACCTCGTACTCGCGGAAAAGAGCCTAAGCTGGGAATCCGAGGTCGAGCGCTATTTCGAGGACATTGCGGAGCGCTTGACCACAAGCGAGGCGATCAAGGCCCTCTCTCAACAGCTCACCGCTGAGGCCGATTCTGAGGAAGCCAAGATCGCCGCGGTCTACGGTTTCATCCAGAAGGAGTTCACCTACAAGGCCCTCGCTTTCGGGCCGCGTGCCCAGATACCCAATACAGCGGACAAGGTGGTCGCCGACAAGTACGGCGACTGCAAGGACCTCGCCCTTTTGGCGAATCGCCTCCTGGACGCCCTGGGGATCCGCTCAAACCTGGCCTTGGTCAACACCGCTGCGCGCATCAAGACCGAACTGCCGTCCCTGGACCAGTTCGACCACATGATCCTCTACCTGCCCGACTACGCCGGCGGACACTTCATCGACTGCACCAGCCAGCACGTGTCGCTCAAGCTTTCCACCCCGATCGGGCTGGACGGCCGAAACATCCTCGTCCTGGAAGAAGGCGCTCCCCGCTTCGTGGTGGCCAAGGATCCGGTGCTCGAGGAAAACACGATCAGCTCGTCCAAGCGCCTGGAGATCGTGGATGACTCCCTGCACGTGGAGGAGACCCTGCGCTTCACCGGCCTGCCCGCCGCCTACTTCCGTTCCTATTTAGTCACCCTGCAAGAAAGCCAAACCTTGGATACTTTCCAGGCGATGATGTCTTCTCGGACCAACCAGAACCTGCGTCTGGAAAGCGTGGATACGTCCAACCTTAAGGAGGTGGACGCTCCGCTCGAGGTGGTGATGAGCTACAATATCCCGCGGGCCGTCAAACGTACCTCCCGTGGCCTTACGCTGCCCACCGTGCCCGCCGTCTGGGAGCACTACTATCTCGGAGTGCCCTTCGCTCGGGACCGGAAGACTCCCTTCAAGGTGCGCCACCCGATATCCTTCGAGTCGAAGCTCACCCTGCTGCCTCCCGAAGGGCTGCGCCTTTCGCAGGACGATTTGGCCAATATCGAGAAGGACACCGGCTACCACCGCTACCGGCACCGCCGGCTGGCTGACGAGGAAACGGGCCAAATTTCGGTAAGCAGCGTCATCAGCCAATTGCTGGCCGAAGGTCCGAGGGAACGTTTCGATTCCTTCCAAACGAGCGCCCAGGACGCCCTCTCCTTGGTCAGCGAATCCCTGGACTTCGAAAGAGTCCCCTAGCCTGAATAATTCACGGCAGTCGTTTTGAAAGAGAGCATCCCTGGCTGCTTCTTCGTTTCGACGCTTCGAGCTGATTTCGAGCGTTTTTG
>NZ_JARXIA010000036.1 GCF_031127875.1 Pelagicoccus sp. SDUM812005
GGGGGGGGGGGTGAATCTTAGAATCGCTAGTAATAAATATGTAATGTTGGCCTATTGGATAGATCGCATCCCTTACACCTTACGTAGGTTAATACTTTGCATTCTTAGGTGTGAAAGAGCAGGCGTGCGTTTGGAGGCAGGGAGTGGCTGTAGTGAACCGTTTTAGTTCGGTACCGTACTGCATTCGGAGACGTCCGACTCCGCTAGGGATTTTGTACGAAAAAAACGCGAGCCGGGTGGGCTCGCGTTTGGTGTGGGTGAGTTTTTTGCGTGGTTGCTTAGTCGGCGGCCACGGTGCGGAGCTGGATGGAGTCGATGACGGAGTCGGATGCGAGGATGTCGGATACGACGACGACTTTGTCTCCGGGGATGATGTAGCCCATCTTCTTGAGGTGCTTGAGGGCGCGGCTGACGGTGGCGTCGGGCTCGGTGCAGAAGATCATCTCGAAGGGGATGATGCCGTGGTGCATGCGCAGCTGCTTGATGGTGTCGTGCGAGTTCGAGAACGCGAAGATGGGAGTGCGTTCCGGACGCTGGGCGGAAACGCCTTTGGCCATGTTGCCGGTGCGGGTGAAGCAGATGATGGCGACGGCGTTGAGCTCGTTGGCCATGACCACGGCGGAGTGCTGGATCTTGGCCTTGTCGCTGCGTAGCTTGAAGTGCTTGGCGTAGCCGGCCTTCTCGCCGCTGCGGTCGACTTGGGACTCGATCTTGGTGATGGCTTCCACGCAGGCGAGGGGGTACTCGCCGATCGTAGTCTCGCCGGAGAGCATCACGCAGTCCGCTTCCTCGAGCACGGCGTTGGCCACGTCGGTGACTTCGGCTCGGGTAGGCATGGGGCTGTGGATCATGGACTCGAGCATGTGAGTCGCGATGATGACGGGCTTGCCGAGCGTGAGGCAGGCCTTGACGGCCTTGCGCTGGATGATGGGCAAGGTTTCGAAGGGGCACTCGATACCGAGGTCGCCACGGGCGACCATGAGGCCGTCGCAGTCGCGCACGATGCTGTCGAGGTTGGTGATGGCCGACTGGTCTTCGATCTTGGCGATGATGAGGGCGCGGTGGGCTCCGTTTTCGTCGAGGAAGTCGCGCAGGAGCTGCAGGTCGGAGCTCTCGCGGACGAAGGAGAGGGCGTAGAAGTCGACGCCTTCCTCGATGCCGACGCGGGTGTCGCCGCGGTCCTTTTCGGTAAGGGCGGGGAGGTTGACCTTGACGCCGGGGAGGTTGATGTGGCGTCGGCTGGTGAGCTCGCCGGGGATGGTGACCTTGCAGCGGATGCGGGCGTTGATCTTCTCGAGGACTTCGAGGCGGATCAGGCCGTTGTCCACGAGGACGATGGAGCCGACTTCGACGTCGTTGATGAGTTCAGCGTAGTTGACGTTGACGGAGCGGATTTCTTCGTCGCCGGATTTTCCGTCGTCGCTGCCGGGCTTGATGGTGAAGTCGAAGATTTCGCCGGGCTGGAGCTCGATGGGGGCTTCGAGGTCGCCGGTGCGGATTTCGGGCCCCTTGACGTCCATCATGATAGGGATGTGCCGATTGAGGCGTTCGCCGACCTTGCGGATGCGTCGCACGACGGTGCGGACGTAGTCGTGGTTGGCGTGGGCCATGTTGATGCGGCAGATGTCGACGAAGTGTTCGCCGATAAGCTTTTCGAGCATTTCTTCGCTGTCGGTAGCGGGTCCGATGGTGAAGACGATCTTGGTGCGTCGTGGTATGCGATGTGAGTCCTGATACATGATGTATTAGTTCTGAGTGTGAAGAGAGTTTGTTTAGGTTTTCACCCTGCCTGCTGATGGCAAGGTGTGGGTTGTGGCGTTCGCGCGCCGGTTCGCGATCGAGGGGGGTAGGTGGGTCCTACACGGCTGCGAGGGCACAGCCTTCGCCGGAGCGGATGGTCTCGATGTGGAAGGGCGCGTTTTGGCGCAGTTCGGCGAAGGTAGTGTCGACAGCAGCGGCGCTATTGCAGTCGCTGCTCAGGTGGGCGAGGTAAACGCGGTTCCATCGGGGGCGCTCGATTGAGGCGAGCAGGTCCTTGGCCGCGGTGTTGGAAAGGTGGCCGTGGCGGCCACTGATTCGTTGCTTGAGGGCCCAAGGGCGACGGGTGTCGTCCTGCAGCATCTGGTCGTCGTAGTTGGACTCGACCACGAGCGTGTCTACGTCCTGGATACGCTGGGCTATGTTCTGCGGCGCAAATCCTAGGTCGGTGACCCAGGCCATGCGCTTGATTGGGGAAAAGAGGTCGTCGCCGCGTCCGGAGGTGAACTTGTAGCCGACGGGATCGTGGGCGTCGTGGGGGATGGAGAAGCTCTCGATGGTGAGGTCTCGGAACTCGAACTGGGCGCCGGTCTGGAAGAGGGCCCAGTTGGGCTTGTTCTTGAGCTTGGGCTGGATGGCCTTGGCGGTGAGCGGGTTGGCGAAGATCTTGGGGCCGAAGCGCTTGGAGAAGGTGGAGATGCCGGCGATATGGTCGCTGTGCTCGTGGGTGACGAAGATGGCGTCGATCTCCTCCGGCTTGACGTGGCGTTCTTCGAGCATGCCGCAGAGGCGTTTGCAGCTGAAGCCGGCGTCGATGAGGACCTTGCAATTTTCCGTGAGCAGCAGGCCGGCGTTGCCGGAGCTGGAGCTTCCTAGGATTGAGAATTGCATGGTCATTTGGAAAATTGGGCGGGATTAGGGATTAGAGTCCTAGATTATGGAACTTAAAAATGAGAGCAGCCGCGTTTGGGCGTAACTGTTAAGGTTTATTTAGTTGAGCTTACGTATCTTAAAACGAGGGCTTTTTTCTAGGTTTGCTTGGAAGTCAAGGTGCTTCTTGAAGAGCGGTAGGTGCTCGTCTTGCCGGTGGCTGACGAAGAGCAGGGTGGTGCGTTGGAGCGCGGCGAGCTGCTGCAGGCAGGCGAGGACGAGGTGGCGGTTCAGGTCGTCGAGGCCTTGAGTGGGTTCGTCCAGGATGACGAGCAGGGGCTGTTTGGCGAGGGCTCGGGCTATCAGGGTGAGCCGTTGTTGCCCATAGGATAGCGAGCGAAAGGGGCGGCTGGCGAGGGACTGGAGCTGGAAGAGCTCCAGCCATTGGCGGGCGCTGGCGACTTCTTGGGCGCTGGGGGCTTGGTAGAGGCCGATGCTGTCATGGAAGCCGGATAGGACGGCGGTTTCGACCGAGCAGCTCACGCGGTAGTCGCGGTGCAAGCTAGGGGAAACGTAGCCGATGTGGCGCTTGATGTCCCAGATGCTTTCTCCGCTTCCCCGGCGGTAGCCGAAGATTTCGAGATGGTTGGTGTAGCACTGGGGGTGGTCGCCGGTGAGCAGGGCGAGCAGGGTGGACTTTCCGCAGCCGTTGGGGCCGGTGATGAGGGTGTGCTCGCCCGCTTCGAGGGTCCAGTCGAAGCCGGCGAATTGCGCCACGCCTTCGTAGTTAACGGAACCGTTTTCGATTTTAACAAGGGGGCGGGTCGGCGGGGAATCGAGGGGAGGCGGGGGCGGCAGCTCCAGGGAACTGGGGGAAGCGGCGGCGGAGATTCGCTGGAAGGCCTCGGTTTTGAGGACGTCGGAACGGGGACCGTGGGCGAGCAGGCGTCCGTCCTGCAGGAGGGCGAGATGGCTGGCCCAGGGGGCGATGTCGTCGACGCGGTTGACGAGAAGCAGGAGGCGTTGGCCTTCCGCGGCAAGCTTCTGGAAGAGGGCGGAGCACTCGGCGTAGGCCTGCACGTCGAGGGCGTCGAAGGGTTCGTCGAGAATGAGCAGGTCGGGCTGGCGCAGCCATTCGGCGAGGATTTGCACGCGGCGCAGCTCGCCGCTGGAGAAGAGGCGGCAGCCGCGATCGAGTAGCTCGGCGATGCCGAACTTTTCGGCTTCTCGGCGGGCCTGGCTTTCTTCGGCTCCGGATTCGAGCAGAAGCTCCAAGCCGGTGGAGCCGTGGTCTTGCCGGTCGAGGAAGTCGGTGTCGTCCTGGGCGAGCTGGGCTTCGTACTGGGACTGCAGGGTTTCGAAGCCGACCCAGGCGGCGGAGATGGGGGCGTCTTCGATTTGGACTTCGCCGGCTAGGGGCTCTCCGCAGAGGGCGGCGGCCAGCTGGCTTTTGCCGGAGGCGTTGTTGCCGAGCACGCACCAGATTTGCTCGGGCAGGAGGTCCCAGTCGGAAAGGTGGAGAGCGTTTGTTTGTAGTTTTTGGATACGCACGATTGGAGAATGACTCGAATGGTGCGGAGTAGATTGGCAGGGCGGGCGGAAAAGGGAAGCTTGGAGCGGGTGGGTGAGAGGCGTGGAGCTTAGTCGATGCTGATGATGCCGCGCTTGACGGCTGCGAGGATGGCTTGGGTGCGGTCGGAAACGCCGAGCTTGGAGAGGATGTTGGTGAGGTGCACTTTTACGGTGCCTTCCACGAGGTGGAGCTCGTTGGCGATTTCCTTGTTGCTGAGGCCGCGGGCCACGAGGGAGAGGACTTCCAGCTCGCGTGGGGAAAGCTGGGAAACGACGCGGCTGCTCAAGCGAGCGGATATTTCGGGCGGCATGAATTGTTCGCCCTTATTCACTTTTCGGATACCGTCGAGAAGTTGCTCGAGCGGCATTTCCTTGACGACGAAACCGAGAGCGCCTTCGCGAAAGGCCTGCAGGACTTCGTCGCCGTCGGCGTAGTTGCTGAAGACGAGGATACGGGCGCTGGGGGATTCCTTCTTGATGAGGCGAATGGTTTCGAAGCCGTTCATCTCCGGCATGCGTAGGTCTAGAACCACTACATCGGGGTTGGTCTCGCGAAAGGCTTCCAGGGCTTCGGCTCCGTTCTCGGCTTCGCCGACGATTTCCATGTCGGGCTCGCCGTTGGTAGCGGTAACGAGTCCCATGCGAAGGACGATGTGGTCGTCTACGAGGAGGATGCGGATCTTGGTTTTTTTCTGGGTTTTCATGTTTCGGAGAGGGGGCAGGTGATGCGGACTTGGGAGCCGTGGCCCGGCTCGCTTTGGATTTGGAGGCGACCTTTGACTTTAGCGGCCCGACCTTTCATGCCGCGCATGCCGAAGTGGCCGATGCGGTGGGTGAGTACCTCGTCGGGTTGGAAGCCGACGCCGTCGTCGCGGACTTGCAGGGTTACGGTGTCGTCGTCGAAATCCAGCTGAACGCGGATTTGCTGGCAGTGGGCGTGCTTGATGGCGTTGGTGACGGCTTCTTGGGCGATGCGCAGGAGGTGGTGCTGGGTGCTGGGGGCGAGCTTCCTTTGTTCGCCGCAGCTGTGGAATTCGATGCTTGGGGAGCCGGAGTGGAGGAGTTCGACCATCTTTTGCAGAGCGCTGGCGAGGTCGGAGTTTTCGAGCAGAGGGGACTCGAGGCCCCAGATGGCTTGCTGGACTTCGTGGCGGGTGAAGGAGACCATGTTTTTGGCTACGTCGAGCCGGGAGCGCACGGACTTGACGAGTTCGGGGAGCTTGAGGGTCGCTTCGAGCTGGAGGGCGAGTCCGCTGAGCCCCTGTTGCACGCTGTCGTGGATCTCGCTGGCGAGGCGGTTGCGTTCGGAAAGAATGGCGGCCTTGCGTTCCTTTTCGTTGAGCTTCTCGAGGGTGCTGCGGAGTTCCTCGGTGCGTTCGTTCACCAGGGTTTCGAGGTAGGCGTGTCGGCGTTTGCTGCGGGTGGCGACGATGAGAGCGAGGGCGAGGATGGCGACGGCGGAGATTGCCCAATAGCAGGCGTAGGCGAGGCGGGTGCGAAACCAAGGCGGGATGATCACGAAGTTTGCGAGGAGCGGTTCGCTGATGGGGCGCCGGGCGGAGTCGGAGAGTTGGGCGGAGAGGCGGTAGGTGTCTTCGCTGAGGTTGGAGAGCTCGAGGGTGGATTCGGTGCTGCGGATGGTCCAGTTGGTGGCTCCGCTGGTCAGCTCGAATTCGTAGAAGGGCGAACTGGCGGAGGCGTAGCTGCCGCCGAAAAACTGGAATTCCAGGTCGTTGAGCGAAAAGGGGAAGCTGTCGGGGGGCGGTACGGATCCAAAAACTGAATACAGGATTCTATTGGTTTGGGTGTCGGTGATGGATACGAGTAAGGGCTGGTGGGGCGGTGGCGTACGGGAGGCGCGTCGCTGGGTGACGTGAAAGAGGGTTGAGCCGTTTGTAACCCAGATGTCGTGGGTGCCGGTGCGTTGCAGGATCGGCACGTGGGCCCGGATGGTGCGGTAGGAATCGCTGTCGAAATGGTAGCGTCCGTTTCTTTTTTCGATGGCGTAGATGCCGTTGTCGTGGGCGACCCAGATGGTGCCGCTGGCGTCTTGGATGGGACGAAAGATGGGAGTGGGGGCTTCGGCGATCAATTGCTCGAGCTCTGGGCTTTCGGTGAAGGCGGCTCGTCTGTCGTCGTAGAAACGGTGTCCGTCTCCGTCGCCTACGAGCACGACGATGTCGTCGACGACTCCGACGTGTACCCATGAGGGCTCGCTCCAAGGATAGCTTTCGAAGACTTCAGCTTGAATGCTGCCGTCGACGAGGGTGACGCGGGCGCTGCGATCGTTTCCGAGCTCGATCCATGCGGCGTAGTCGGTGGTGATGCAGATATAGGGGAAGCCGACACCGGGGACGCTGGGAGCGGCCTCGATCCAGCGGCTGCCGTTCCATTCTAGGGCGGCGATTTTGGCGCGGCCGATTGCGAGGCAACGGTCCGGGCCAATTTCCAGCAGGCGGTTCACTTCGATGTTGGCCAGCACCTTTTCGAATCCGTCATAGGTTTTTCGATACACCCCGTCTCGATTTCCGACGAGTAGTTGGTCGGCGAGATGGATGGCGGCGAGGACGCCGGAATCGGGCAGGTTTGGGAGCCGTCGAAAGCGGGGCGACAGTCCGTGGTTTCCGGAGTCTATTGCGTAGAGCGTGCCGTGGGAAACGATGAGCGGGCTATCGTCTTTACGCTCGATCAGTTGCGGCCAGCTGACGGTAACGCCTGAACGTTGGTCGACCAGGGTGACGGGGTCGCTGTAGAGGATCTTTTGGATTTCGCTTTCGGTAACGACCCAGAGCACGCCTGCTTCGCGAGCGGCAAGGTGGTTGATGAGGTGGTATTCGGGAGTGGTGAAGGCCTGCTTGCATTCTCCGGCGGGAGTCAGGATGAAGAGTCCGCGATTGTCGATGGCGACGGCGAGGTCTCCGTCCGGCAGGCGCAGCAGGTTGGAGATCTGGGTGGATTGCTGGGAGCCGAGCTCGTTGGGCCAAGGGAGGAGTTTTTGGCCGTCGAAGAGGGCGAGTTCGTGGTCGGTGGTGGAGACGGCTGCATATCCCTCTCCGATTTCAACGGCGTCCAGGAAAGTGGTGCGGGCGGAGAGCCCGAGGTCGATGGGGCGCAAGGTTTCGGTTTCGATATCGATCTCGCAAATGCCGAGGCTATGGGAGGAGAGGTAGGGCTTCGATCCAAGTTGGAAGAGCTGCACGAGATCGGGGGCTTCGATGAAGCGCTGGCTGCCGGAGCTTCGGTCCCAGTATACGAGTCCGTTTATGCCTGCGAAGAAGATGCCTTCCCGGAAGGTCATGAGGTGGGAGAAGGAGGTGGAGTTGACCCAGCGAGGAGCGTTTTCCGGACGAACCGAGACGCGCTTGAGCAGACCGTTGGAACCCGGTTGCAGGGTCCCCCAGGAGGAAAGGCTGCCATAGTAGATGGTGCCGCTAGGGTCGACGGTGGAACTGGTGTAGCTCCTCGAGATCTGGTCCGCTTCGAGGAGGTTTATCCAGGTGGAGTCGTTGAGCACGACGTACTTGTTGCGGTCGATGGCGGCGAGTCGGCCGATTGGGTCGAAGCCGAGTTGGACGCCGCGGGATACTCCGACCTCTTCGAGGGAATAGGATCGGTTGAAGGGGAAACCGATTTCGATGGAAGCGTGCAGTGAAACCGGAAACAGGAATAGGAGGGCTGCGAGAGCGGCGCCCGCGAAGAGCTGGTGAAGAACCTTTCTGCGATGTCTTTTCGTGTTGCTGGGGAGTGAGGTCCTTGCTTTGAACTGCGGAAGAACTGGGCGCATGGAGATTTCGTTTCGATCGGCAGAGGGTGGGCTTGTGTCAGGGGCGTGACCGAGACGGGAGGTATCCCTTAGTTTCAGGCTGGGGGACAATGGCGGCGCAAGGTCTTTCGTATCCAGTATGACTATAGTCATAGTGAAGCTATGCCAATCGTATGCTTGTGGAGGCGGCTTGCTTCCCGCTCTATTTATAGGCCTCGGATAGCGTTGAATCGCTGCGTATGCTAGCACTCCCTTAGTAGCGCTGCGCCTGACCTGCGTTCACTCACCCCATTGCTCAATATTTCCCTATGAAAAGATATGCACTTTCAACCCTGCTGGCGATGATCGCTTCGGGGTTCCTCGCAAGCTCCCTTGTGGCCCGAACCGAAGGAGCCAGCTCTTCTCGCGAACGAATTTCGATCAACGACGAGTGGCGCTTCATGAAATACGCGTCGGCCGAGCAGGCGGATCGGCTCATCTACGATGTGCGTCCGGAGGTGACGGATGGCGAGGACGGAAAGGCTGCCGACGCGAAGCCGACCGCCGCGGTCGAGGTGGAGGCGAGGGAGCCTGTGCTTAAGGATTGGATACTGCCAACGGCGAACGACTTTATCAAAAATCCATCCGATCGGCACCAGCGACCGGAAGGCAATCCAGGAAGCGATTTCCCGTTCGTGCAGGAAGATTTCGACGACAGCGCTTGGGAGCGGGTGACTTTGCCGCACGACTGGGCGATCGAGGGGCCGTTTATGGAAGGCTGGGACGCGCCGGTGGGCGGGGGCATGGGGCGCCTGCCAAGTCCGGGCGTTGCTTGGTACCGTCGGGCCTTGGATATCCCAGAGGCCGATCAGGCTCGGTCGATCTTTCTCGATGTCGATGGAGCGATGTCCTACGCGATGGTTTGGTGCAATGGGCATTTGGTGGGCGGCTGGCCCTACGGATACGCGTCGTGGCGAGTGGACTTGACCCCGTATTTGAATTTTGGAGGCGCGAACCAAATCGCGATTCGGGTGGACAACCCTCCCTTTTCCTCTCGTTGGTATCCGGGAGGAGGCCTCTATCGCAACGTCTGGCTGACCAAGACTCCCAAGGTACATGTGGCCCAGTGGGGGACCTACGTTACCACGCCGGAGGTTTCTGAAAAGGCGGCGACGGTTTCCCTAGAGGTTACGGTGGAAAACGACGGCGACAGCGCCGCGAGCGTTGTGGTGAGCACTGACATTTTCCGGGCTGACGAAAACGGGAAGGCGAAAGGACGGAAGATCGCGTCCCTCAAAGCTCTTGAAGGCGAAGTCGAGGCGGGAGCGAGCGCCACCTTTGCGGATTCGGTCGTGATCAAGAACCCCAAGCTCTGGGGGCCGTATCCGACCCAAGAACCGCATCTGCACGTGGCGATCACGAAAGTGCGCGCGACCGACGGGAGCGTTGACACCTACGAGACTACCTTTGGCATTCGCGACTTGCGCTTCGACGGCGAGAAGGGGTTGTTCGTAAATGGCGAGCGCATCTACCTGCAGGGGGCGAACCAGCATCACGACTTGGGAGCCTTGGGTGCGGCCTTCAATGTGCGAGCGGCGGAGCGTCAGCTCGAGCTCTTGCGGGAGATGGGCTGCAACGCGATTCGCATTGCCCACAATCCGCCAGCGGTCGAATTGCTCGAGCTGACCGACCGTATGGGCTTTTTGGTTATCGACGAAATTTTCGACTGCTGGGCCCGCAAGAAGACTCCGCTCGATTTTCACCTGATCTTTCCGGAGTGGCACGAGCCGGACCTGCGGGCCTTCATTCGACGGGATCGCAATTATCCATCGGTGATCATGTGGAGCATCGGCAATGAAGTTGGTGAACAGTATACGGAGGAAGCCGGCGCCGCCTTGGCCCAACGCTTGCACGATATGGCGAAGGAAGAAGACCCGACCCGTCCGACCGCGGCGTCTTTCAACTTTGCCAAGCCGCACATGCCGATCACCGCGGTAATGGACACCGTCAGCTTGAACTACCAAGGGGAGGGAATTCGCAACGCTCCTGCCTATGCTCACTTGAAAGGAATCAACACGCCGCCCCTGTATCCGAAGTTTCACGACGCGTATCCGGACAAAATGATCATCAGCAGCGAAAATGCCGCTGCGGTGAGCTCGCGCGGCGAGTACCTTTTCCCTGTGGCCGATGGCATCAGCGCTCCGGTGGCTGACGGAGCGGGTGGGGATCCGGTGTCGGCCCATGTGAGTTCCTACGAGCTGTATACAGCGCCCTTCGGTTCCTCGGCCGACAAGGTGCTCGGATCCTTGGAGCGTCACCCTTATGTGGGAGGTGGTTTCATCTGGAGCGGTTGGGATTACTTGGGTGAGCCGACCCCGTACTACTCGGCCCGCAGTTCCTACTTCGGCGTGATCGATCTCGCCGGATTCAAGAAGGATCGCTTCTACCTCTACCAGGCCCATTGGCGTCCAGACTATCCGATGGCCCACATCCTGCCGCATTGGGATTGGGAAGGACGCGAGGGAGAGGTGACGCCGGTTCACGTATTCACATCTGGAGACGAAGCTGAGCTTTTCCTCAACGGAAAATCCCTGGGTCGGAAGGTGAAGGGTGAATTTGAATACAGGCTTCGTTGGGATGAGGTCGCTTACGAGCCCGGAAAACTCGAAGTGGTCGCCTACAAGGAAGGGAAGCAGTGGGCCCGCGCTGCGGTGGAGACGACCGGCGCCGCAAGCGCTTTGGAATTGAAGGCGGATCGAGAGCAGATCAAGGCGGACGGCAAGGATCTATCCTTTGTCACCGTAAGGATCCTCGACGATGCGGGTCGCTTCGTACGCAACGCGAAGACTCCTTTGACTTTCGAACTGGAGGGACCTGGCGAGATCGTGGCGACCGATAACGGTGACCCAACTAGTCTGGTCTCTTTCAAGTCGCTTGAGAGAGAGGCCTTCAATGGCTTGTGCTTAGTCATCGTAAAGGGGAAGCCGGGTGAGGCGGGCGACTTGACCTTGACGGTTTCCGGCGACGGAGTCGCTGCCGCGACGGCTTCAATTGTGACCACTAAGTGAGCTGATTTCCTTTGTATCCAAAATCCCCTTAATACGAATTCTATGAATGCGAAACGAAGCTTTTCGTTGGCGGCATTGGCCGTATCTCTCTCCTGCTGCGTCGGCGGCTTCGCTGCGGTACGGCTTCCGAAGGTGCTCAGCGACGGTATGGTTTTGCAACGCGGGGAAGAGGCTCGTATCTGGGGTTGGGCGGACGCATCGGAGCGAGTGACCGTGACCTTTCGCGGCAAGGCGTTCGAAGCGATTGCTGACGAACGAGGCGAGTGGACGGTGGGCATCGAACCGCAAGCTGCGGGGGGACCCTTCGAGCTGCAGGTGGAGGGAGAGAATCGAATCGTGCTGCAGGATGTGCTGGTGGGCGACCTGTGGTTGACCTCCGGGCAATCTAACATGGAGCTGACCATGGAGCGGGTGAAGGAACGTTTTCCTGAGGAAGTGTCTGCGGCGAATAACGATCGGATCCGCTACTTCAAGGTGCCTACCAGCTACGATTTCAAGCAGGAGCGAAACGACGTTCAGTCGGGCTCTTGGATCAAGGCGGAGCCGAACTCTATTCTCGATTTCAGCGCGGTTGGATACTTCTTCGCCAAGGAGATCGAACGCGAAAAGGGGGTGCCGATCGGGGTCGTGAATTCAAGTGTAGGCGGTTCTCGGATACAGTGCTGGTTCAGCGAAGCGATGCTGGAGGCGTATCCAGAAGAGTTGGCGGAGGCAAAGCGTTGGCGCGACGACGCTTTGATCGAGCGTACGGAATCTTCGAATGCCGCCATCTACAGTGATTGGGATCGGGCGGCGCAGGAGAAGGATCAGGGATTGCGGGGCGAGACGCCTTGGTACGATCCGGACGTTGCGGACCGCGATTGGTCGAGCATGACGCTGCCCACGTTTTGGGACGAAGGGGGACTAGAGCCGATGAATGGCGTGGTTTGGTTCCGCAAGTCTTTCGAGGTTCCGGCCGGGAGGGCTGGGAAGTCCGGTATGTTGTATTTGGGTACCATCGTGGATGCCGATGAAACCTACCTCAATGGAGTTAAGGTCGGGGCGACGACTTACCAGTATCCACCCCGCAGATACGAGGTGCCGACCGGTTTGCTGAAGGGAGGGGAGAATGTAATTGCGATCCGAGCCTTCAGTCATTCGGGAAGAGGCTCGTTCACGAGAGACAAGCCCTTTGACTTGGTGGTGGACGATGCAACGATCGATTTGCGCGGAGACTGGAAGTACAAGGTGGGAGCGGTTTTGTACGAGCGGCCCGGTACGGTTTTTATCCGCTGGAAACCAATGGGCTTGTACAACGCGATGATTGCCCCGCTAGTGCCGCTCGATTTGAAGGGCGTGCTTTGGTACCAAGGGGAGTCGAACGCTTGGACGCCTGACAACTATCAGGAATTGTTGAACCAATTGGTTGGGGGGTGGCGCGAGCAGTGGGGGCGGGCGAACTTGCCGTTTGTCTGGGCCCAACTGCCGAACTTCATGGAATCGAAGGAGGAACCGAGCGAGAGCGCGTGGGCGCGTTTGAGGGAGCAGCAGCGCTTGGCCTTGGAGCTCGAACATACGGGCATGGCGGTGACGATCGACGCAGGCGAGTGGAACGATATCCACCCTTTGGATAAGGAAACCGTGGGGAAGCGGCTCGCTTTGGAAGCGCGTCGCGTTGCTTACGGAGAAACGGAGCTGGTGAGCTCGGGGCCTTTGATCGATTCCGCGGAAAGGCGTGGAAGACAGGTGGCGTTGAGCTTCCGGAATGTGGGAGGCGGCTTGCGGGCGAAAGGCGGGGAGCTGATGGAATTTGCGATCGCCGGAGGAGACGGCAATTTCGTTTGGGCGGATGCTCGGATCGCAGGGGATGAGATTATGGTGTGGAGCGATGCGGTGCCGGAGCCTACACGGGTGCGCTACGCATGGGCGGACAATCCGGAACATGCCAATCTCTATAACGCGGAAGGTCTGCCGGCTTCGCCGTTCGAGATTGAAGTCGAGTAGTTGAGTGCGTTTAGGGCGCCGCTCTCTTACTTCGCCAGTTCCGAGCGAAGGTTGGGAGCGATGAGCTCGAGCGCCTGCGCCTTCAGCTTCGGGTCGGGGAAGGGGATTCCGAGGGACTTTGAAAGGAAGAGCAAACTCGCGATCGCGGTCGGAGTGAGCAGTCGCAGCGTTTCTGTATCCAAATCAGCGAGACAGGCCTGAAGTTGCTCTTTCGCGAGTTCGATGCGTTGGGTGCGGACGAAGAGGGAGGCGAGGTTGATCCGGCGATCGGCGGGAAGATTGCGGGCGGATCTACGGGAGAGGTAAGGGATCAGCTTTTCCAAGGATTCCTCCAGCTGTTTGGGATCGCCGAGTGCGTAGTCGATGTTGGCGATGGCACCGAGGGCGTTGAGGTCTCGAGGATAGTTGAGCAGAGCTCCGCGAATGGATTTAGCCTCCCAAAGCTGCCCGTTTTCGACGAAGATGTCGGCCAGTCGACTGAGGCCAAGCTCGGGAGATTGTTCGGGGCCGAGGGCGAAGCTGCTGATGCGGTAGTCCTTAAAAGGGGCGGCTTGGGGCGTTTGGTAGTTGAGGGTGCGAAGCCAGACGGGAACTTCCCAGTCCCGCAGGGCCACGGCGAAGGCGTTGGGAGGAAGCTCCTGTCCGGAGGGAACTTTCAGACCGATGCGGACGAAGTGGTTTAGCATCGGATCCCAAAGCGGGAGGGCGATATGGGTGATTCCCGAGGCGTTGAGCAGGATGCTGGTCTCTTGGGCGGATCCGGCGCTGGCGATGCGGATGGCGGTTTGCTTGCCCAGTTCGTTTTCGTCGTCGGTAGAGACGATCGAGCGGAATCCGCCGTAGTAGGCAGCCGCGGCCGAGAACAAGGGCGAGGAGAAGAGCGTGATGGGTTCTCCGCCTGAGCGCTTGTTGAGCCAGTAGGCGAAGTCCTTTTGGATGATGAGCTGGGTTTCGGTGGATGACAGTTCCAGGCCTGAGGTTGTATCGACTTTTTGGGGAAAGCCCACGATCAATCCCGGGATGAAGAGGAGCAAAGCGGCTAAGCTTGCCAACTGCTTGTGCTTGCTGGCTTCGTGAACGAGCCCGACGAGAGCGATAATGGCAACGATGTCGAAGAGGTTCCACCAGCGTAGTTGAAAGATGCCGAGAGCGATGCTTAGCAGGAGGGGGGCCAGGCCGAAGGCGAAGCGGGCTTTGGCGTCTGCGTCGTATTTTGCAGAGAAGATGCGGGAAAGGAAAAGGAGAGGAAGGGTTAAAGCAGGCATCAGGCAGGCGAGTTTCGCAGTGCCGGACGCTTGTCCCAGCCAGGCTCCTAGGTGAGGATCGATCCCCCCGGCCGGATGGTTTGCCAGTTGCCGCGCGTAGAAATCGCCAGCGAAAAGCGTGGCGGAATCGGTGAGGAACCCGGCAATTGGCCAAGCAAGCAGGGCTATCGCGCCAAGGGCGATACCGGGAAGACACTTTTTGTCGAAGCCTTTGAGTCCGTTCTTGCCCCGGGCATTGGCCGCATGGAGCCATTCTCCAATTCCGAGGATTGTGATGGCGTGTATCGGGCTTGTGGATTCAAGCGTATTCGTGAAGGAGGAGAGGCCGAACTCGAAGAGGGAAGCGGTCAGGGTGAGGGCGGCGCCTGCGAAGGACCACGCTCGCCAGTGGGATTGACTTTCGCTCGCGGGGGAGGCGGATTTACGGAGCAGTTCGAAGGCGATGCCTCCCACGAGGATGGCGAGGAGAATGGGAAACTGGCTGGCTGCATCGTTCCAGAGGGCAAGGGCTCCGGCTCCGCCCGCTAGGAGCGAGTGGGACCGTTTGTTGCGAGCGGAGCCAAGGCTGGCGAAAAGGGGGAGAAGGCTAGCCATTGCCAAGGTCCAGGCTAGGGAGTGGTGGTCTGGAGCTCCGGCCTGGAAGTTTGCCGATAGTGGATAAATGGATACGCAAGCGATCGAGTAGCCTGCCGAGGCCGTTGACGAGAGGTAGCGTCGGCAATAGAGAGCTCCGCCGACGAGAAGGAGGGCGAGCAGGATCGGATCCGCGTAGAGGCTGGCCCGCTCGATCGCGTAGCCAAGCGGAACGTCGCTCGCCAAAGAGTGGATCCAGCCAATCGAGATCAACCACCAGCGGTACGGCGAGGTTCGCGAAGTCGTTCTGCCGTCCGGGGCGGAGTCGTAGTCGATATAGCGAATTTTCCATAGGCCCTTTTCGGTAGCCTGCTGCGCTTCCGTTATCCATGCGAAGCTCGGATTGTGGTGGCCGGTGACTATGAGCGAGCGCTGTCCGCCCTCCAATCCGGTGGGACTAGTGGCGTCGATTGCGGGCGCTGGGGTGGACCAAGTGGGATAGCTGCTCAGTGCTTCAACGCGCTCGATACGCCGCGAGGTCGCTGTGATGAGGAGCGCGGATGCGAGGACTAGGGAGACCCACCATAGATGGGGTTCAAGTTTGTGGAAAAGGGTGCGGGAAGCTTGTTTGGCTTGAGGCATGTGGGGCGGATCTAGACGGGGCCTTGCCCTTGACTTGGTGCGGGCGGAAAGCTTTGTTTGGGGTAACTAGTATGATCCGTTTGAGACTGCCCCGAGAGGAGAAATTTGCGAGGAATAATCAGCTTCGAAACAGGTGTTTTTTTCTTTTGGGTATGGTGGGTAGCGTTTCTCCGGGCTTTCTGTCCGAAGCGAGCGAGAGCTTGTCCTCCACGGCCTTGAATCCGCCATCGCTTGCGGCGAGCGAGACCCTGTTTTCCAAGCTTCCGGAATCGCGTACTGGTATTGTGGTTACGAACGACTACGACGATCCGAGCATGTGGCGACAGCTGTATCGCGAGTATGCCCTGGGAGCGATCGGTACGGGAGTTGCGATTGGAGACTATGACAAGGATGGATTGGCGGATGTCTATATAGTGAGCAAATTAGATACGGGTCGCCTGTTTCGCAATCTGGGGGATTTTCGCTTCGAAGACGTCACCGAAGCGGCGGCCCTCGTGGATGCAAGTGGAGCCTGGAAGCAAGGGGCGGCATTCGTGGATGTGAACAACGACGGTTTTTTGGATCTTCATGTCTGCCGGTTGCGCGCGGCGAACCTATTGTATTTGAACCGTGGTGACGGGCGTTTCGAGGAAGTCGGTCAGGAGCGCGGGCTCGCGGTCGTCGACGGATCGGGCATGGCCTGTTTTGCGGATTACGATCGCGACGGCTGGCTGGACATGTACCTGCAGACGAACTTGATGGATTCGGTGGCGAGTCCGGATGGACAGCGAGATCGGCTGTTTCGCAACGAGGGCCATGGCTATTTTCGAGAAGTCACTGAAGAGGCGGGGATTTTGGGGACTTTGACGCAAGGGCACTCCGCGACCTGGTGGGATTTCGATGAAGATGGTTGGCAAGACCTTTATGTGGCCAACGATTTCGGGCCCCCCGACTTTTTGTATCGAAACAACGGTGACGGAACTTTTGCCAATGTCTTAGACGAGACGGTCCCCCATACCTCTTTTTCCTCGATGGGAGCGGATTTAGGGGATGTGAACAACGATGGGCATATCGACTTTTTCGTATCGGACATGGCAGGATCGACTCTCGAGAAGGAGCATCGAGGGCAATCCGATTCGCGAGCTTTGTTGGATGCGCGGCGGAACGAGAGCAAGGGAACGGCGCTGCAGTTGCTGAAGAACGCGCTCTATGTGAATTCGGGTAAAGGCCGCTTCTACGAAGCTGCGATCTTAGCGGGGATTTCGGCTACGGATTGGACTTGGTCGACGCGCTTCGAAGATTTGGACAACGATGGCCGGCTCGATTTGTTTGTGACCAATGGGATGGATCGCGAGCAGAACAATTTGGACTTGATAGAGAAGCGTATGGCTTCGGTGAACGCTTGGGGGCGGATCGGGATCCTGAAGGCGAGCCCAGTGCTTGAGCAGGCAAACTTCGCGTTTGCGAATCGAGGCGACCTGCAGTTCGAGGAGGTGGGCGAACAGTGGGGCTTGAGTGAAAAGGGCGTGAGCTTCGGAGCTGCCTTCGGCGATTTGGACAATGATGGCGATTTGGACCTTGTTTATACGAACTACGAGGCAGGGCCCACGGTATTGCGTAACGATAGCCAGGCGGGGCAACGGGTCATTGTGCAGCTGAAGGGAGTCCACTCGAATCGCTTCGGATTAGGAGCGCGGATTGAACTTGTATCGGAATCGAGACTACAGGTGCGTGAATTGGTGTCGGCTCGCGGCTATTTGTCGACGAGCGAAACGATCGCGCATTTCGGCTTAGGAGAAGATCAAGGGATCGAGAGCTTGACGGTGTATTGGCCGAGCGGGATCGAGCAGCGATACGAGGGCATAGCAGCCGGCTTTCGTTATACTATCGAGGAGGAAGGTGAACCGGTCTTGGGGTCGAGAAGTAGGGCAGCGGCTCCTGTCCGGTTTCGCGAGGTTTCGGAGCAGATCGGGCTTTCGCTGGCGCAAGAGGAAGAGGTATTGGAGGGAACGGTTGCCCAAGCACTCTTACCGAAGCGATTCAATCGTCGCGGGCCCGGACTGGCGGTGGGAGATCTGGATGGAGACGGTCTCGATGAAATCCTGCTGGGCGCGACAGCGAAGTCGGGCGCGAAGGTTCTGAAGCTGAGCGAAGGAGAGTACCGGATTATGGATACGGGGCCGCTTGGCGAAGTCCCTCCTATAAACGATGGACCGCCTTTGATCTTCGACGCGAACGGAGATGGGCTGAATGATATAGTCTTTACGGGTGGCGGGGCGGCCTTGCCGGCGGAAGAGCCGGAGTACGAGCCACGACTTTGGCTGAACGCTGGCGCTCGCGGTTTCGTGCGAGCGAAGGAGGGGATTTTGCCTTCTACGCCGATCAGCGCCGGCGCTGTCGTGTCTGCTGATTTCGACCGGGACGGGGCTTTGGATCTGTTTATCGGGGGACGCCTTTTTCCCGGCTATTATCCGGAACCGGCCTACAGCGCTTTGTTGATGAGAAGGGGAGACGCTTTTGAAGATGCGACGGATTCCCTGGCTCCGGGATTAGCGGAAGTGGGGTTGGTGACTTCCGCTTTGGCCAGCGACGTGGATGGCGACGGGTGGACCGACTTGGTGGTCGCTCTTGAGTGGGGCGGCGTGCGCGTCTTTCGAAACGAGGCGGGACGAAGCTTCGCGGATGTATCGGAAAAGTGGGGATTCGACAACGCTGGCCACGGGCTTTGGACGTCCTTAGCTTCAGGCGACTTCAATGGGGACGGTATTTTGGACTACGCGTTGGGTAACCACGGTTTGAATATGATTTACTCTCAGTGGGGCGAGGGTGCTTTGAATTTGTTCTACGGCCGGTTTTCGCGGAGTTCGGACTTGATGACGCTGATGGCCTACGAAAGGGAGGGCGCTTATTATCCTTTGGCGAGCAGGGGGGAGTTGATGGCCAAGATCCCGGAAGTTAGATCGCGGTTTCCGTCGAACGACGACTTTGCGAGGGCGAGCTTGGCGGAGATCGTGGGTGAGGAGGCATTGGTAAGGGCTTCGGTTTTTTCGGCGGAGGAATTGCGTAGCGGGGTACTGTTAAGCGGTGGAGCGGATGGTTATGCCTTTGAGCCGTTGCCGCGTGTCGCTCAGTTGGCGCCAGTTCAAGGGATGCAAGCCGGCGACTTCGACCTAGATGGGCTCTGCGACTTGCTCTTGGTGCAGAACGACTTTTCCGCGATTCCTGCTCATGGCCGATTCGATAGCGGTTTGGGCGGCTTTTTCAGAGGGGATGGCTCGGGTGCTTTCGAGTTCGTGCCTGCGACCTCGAGCGGATGGTTGGTAGCGGGCAACGCGAAAGCTCTAGTGAAAATCGATTTCGACGGGGATGCCGTTCCCGATGCGGTGGGCACCCGCAATGACGACCGGAGCTTCGCCTTTCGGAATGAGATCCCGAGCGATCGGCTTTGCTTTGCCTTGCGCTTACAGGGCAAGGGTGGAAACGGAAGCGGGGTCGGCGCGAGGGTGTCGGTGCTTTGCGACGGGCAACTTTCGTGGCTGGAGGAGGTTCAGGCCGGCGGCGGCTATGCGAGTCAGTCTGCAGCGTTGGTTTACTTTTCCGTTCCGAGAGAAGCCTTGGAGAGCGCTGAGTTGCTTGTTCGCTGGCCGTCGGGAGGGAGCTCAAGGCATGAGCTGCCTGGGGAAGCGGGTTATTTCAGCATTCAAGAGTAAGCGATTTAGCCGCTTAGAAATTTAGTCGGTGATTTCGTTTTCCGTTTCCTCTTCGACCTTCCAGCCGAAGACCTTTTCGTCGATGACGTAGAAATAGAGGGTGCGAGTGGTGGTTCTCGTCTTGGGGAGGAAGACTGGCTCCTTGATGGTTCGTTCTTCTAGGGTGATCGGATCGAAGTAGGGAATCTCTTCGTAGCGGCCGGTGATCATTTCGGTTACCGAAGACTCGGTTTCGTAGACCCAAATCTTTACGCGTTCCGGATCGTCCGCGTAGGCTTCGATTCGCGTGGGTTTTCCGAGAGCGGCTATGAGGTCATCTTGGTGGCTTCCTTTGGCGATGTCCAACAGTGGGGACCTGATTTCCCTTCCGGCTTGGGGTTCGGTTGTTTGGCATCCGAACAAGGAAAGCAGGGCGGCGAGGAGGGGGATCGTTAGCTTTAGCTTATTCATCGAAAATGTGTATTTGAAATGATAATACGAGGGGAGCTGGTATGAAAAAGCCCCCCGCACGAGGCGAGGGGCTGCTATCACGAAAGACAACTTCGTTGAGGAATTAGAAACTGAAGGAGTTGGTAATCATCCATTCCTGGACAGGAGCTCTGCGCGCGGCAGCCCAGGTTTCGTTATCCGGTTGCACGGAGATCGGAATGAGGCTGTCGTCGGCGAAGGCGTTCTTCACGTTGATCTGGATTTTCCAGTCGATGTTGTCCGACAGCTTTTTCCGGTAGCTCGCCCAGAGGTCTATGAAGTCCTCGGATGGGCCATAGATCGGATTTGCGATATCGAATCCGAACAGGTCGCCTTCCGGCACGAGTGGGTAGCCGATGCCGACCTTGTCCTGCCAGCGGTAGCTGCCGCCGATGCCTACGCCCTTGAGATTGCCATCCTTGAAGGAGTAGTTGGTGACGACGTTGTAGCGCCATTTGCGAAGCTCGGGAACGGCGGTGCCTTCGGAGAGCTTCATGGCGACGTAGTTCGCGCGCCAAGGCAGGTACATTTGGCTGAAGATCGGGTTGCCGCCCCAACGGGTGATATCGCCGGCGGGGCCGGAGAGCTCGGTATCGAGGTAGTCGATGAAGTCGTTGATCAATTCGCCGCCAACGTTGTTGTTACTGGCTTCCGTCTTGGACATGTTGAAGGAGATTCTCCAGTTGTCGGTCGGGTTGGCGATGGCCTCGAATTCGTAGCCTTCTGAGATCGTGTCGGATGTAACAGCGAAGTTAGCCGGCGGCGTATCCGAATTTGAATACTGGTAGACGGTATCCAGATTGGAAGGAGCCCAGGCTGCAGGATCGCTGATATAGGTCGAACGGTTGGTGAGCTGGTCCAGCGGAGTTACGTTGGTGATGCCCCACGCGTCGAGGAAGCCGCTTGCGGTCAAGTCGCCTTGGATCTT
This sequence comes from Pelagicoccus sp. SDUM812005, assembly GCF_031127875.1. Taxonomy (GTDB): domain Bacteria; phylum Verrucomicrobiota; class Verrucomicrobiia; order Opitutales; family Opitutaceae; genus Pelagicoccus. Next base: position 20,559 of record NZ_JARXIA010000036.1, read on the forward strand.
GTTCCAGGCTTCGATGATCGAATCTTCAAGGGCGAGCTCTTCGGGGGAGTCCTCTTCGACTTCGTACTTTCTGTCGCTACCGACGCTGTAGTAGTTGGAAGCGCGGTTGCGGTAGCTGGGTTGGTCCCTGGTGTCGTAGGAGTAGCCTCCGAGGTCGTAGAGGTAGATGTTTCTCCATTGCAGACCGTTGGCGATGATATCGCCAAGGGCGCCGGCTTCGAGCGAGGAGGAGGCCAGGTTGATCTCCGACTTGTACTTGATGGCGCGAAGCGAGTAGCGCTGGTCCTTGGTCGAGAGGACGAATCCGTAGTCTTTGGAGGTTCCGCTCGGATTGTCGATCGGAGTGCCGAGCAAGTCGCTGCGGACGTTTCCAACCTCGAAGTTGCTCGATTTGTTGTAGGTCAAGCTGAGGTTGAAGGGCAGTGGGTCGTCGTTCAGGATCTTGTTCAAGTGCAGGACGAGTCCGCCGCTGACCGACTGGTCCTTGAGGATCTTGCCCGCTTCGTACTGGGCGGGGAGACCGAAGGCGTCGGGGGAGAGGTCGAGTCGACCGCGGTTGCTTGCGATCTTTTCGGCGACGTCCTCGCGGCTCTTGATCTCGTCCTGGCGCCAGCCGAGGGTGGTGACGAGCGCTCCGTCCCAGAGGAAGCCCTGCCAGGTGCCGGCGATGGAGCTGGTTTCCCGCTGGTCCATTTTCCAGTCCGTCAGAAGGTCAGGATTTTGGCCCATGCCGTAGTTGTTGACTACGCCGACGGGGTAGCGGGTCCAGCTTTCGTAGTTCGCGGGGTTGGATGCCTGGGTCCATCCGCCCTCGGGAGCTTCGTCGCTGAACATGAGCTGCGCGGCGGCGGGCAGCGTGCTCGGTCCGGCCCAAGCTGCTCCGGGGTCGACGCCACCGCCCGCGATCCACTTGGGATTAAAGAGGTAGGCGTTGGCGCTGGTGTTTTCGAAGGAACGGCCCTGGATGCCAGGGATGTTCGCCATGGAGGCGGAGGAGGTGCTGATGAGGCTGTCGCCTAGGTAGATGATGGACATCGGCGGGCGGTTGTTGATGCCCGAGCGGGATCCATCCGTACCGTTCCAAAACGCGTCCCATGTCTGGTCGGTGGAGTTGTTTTGCCAGCTGCGGGACTGGGTCTGGAAGTCTTCCTCGCTGGAGACCGCGTTGAAGCGGTGCTTGCCGAGGATCTTTGCCAGCAGGCTGTCCGAGTCGAAGAAGTCGTCGGCCCGTAGTTCCGCGAAGAGGGTGGCTCGCAAGTATTCGCGATTGGTCTCGTAGGAGCCGCCGCTTCCGCCGCTGGAGGTGACGATGTAGGGGCGTCCAACGTTGGGATTGGGGCTGCCGTCTTCCCAGCGTTCTAGGATGTCCATGTTGATGCGCGGACGCCAGCCGAGCAGGCCTTGGTTGGCTCTGCTGTAATCCTGCTGGTCGTAGATCACCTGGAAGCCGATGCGGTCGTTGAAGGCGGTCTGCTGGAACTCGAGGTTGATCGCGTCGAAGTTCTCGTACTCTCGCTTGGTATCGCCGTCGATCAGGATGTTGTTGTAGTCGAAGACTCCTGTGTCGGTGATGGTTTGCGAGCGGTATTGTCCGTACTCGTTGAGGTAGAGGTCAAGGTCGTCCGCAACGCCGCTGAGGCTGTTGACTCCGACGAAGGGGCCGGAGTAGCGCTTGCCGATGAGGCCCTCGCCGGCGCCGCGGGCGGAACCGTCGGGGTTGAGGGCGCCGACGTTGTAGAAGCCGCCGCGCACGTCTTGGAGTTCGCCGGTGCCGCCGTCGAAGATCCAGTAGGGCTGCTGCACGTTGTACAGTCCGCCGCCGAGGTAGGGCTGCCATTCCGCGCCGGCTTCCTCCTTGTCGCGGAGACGTTCCGCGTCGAAGAGATCGCTGACGAGAACCTTGCCCATGCCGCCGAAGGGATTGCTGTCGCTTACTTCCTTAGGGGCGAACCAGGCCGATACGCTGTCGTAGGGAGGTACGTTGCGAGGGCGGTTGGCTTCGATGTCGCCGGTTTCGTACTTGGCCTTGAAGGTGGTCTTCATGGAGTCGTTGCCGAAGAGGTTCGGCTCGTACCGGAGGGCGATGTAGGCGCGGTGGTCGTCTTCGAAGGCGGGATCCTGCTGGAACTTGCGATCGTCCATCAAGGCGGCGACCCGTACCGAGAGCTGGTCTTCGATCAAGACCTTGTTCAGGTTGACGCTGGTTCGGATGGATCCGTAGGAACCGAACCGAATGGTGGCGTTGCCCTCGTTAGTATAGGAGGCGTCCTGAAGGGAGGCGTTGATGATGCCGGCCGGCTTGCCGAGGCCGAAGAGGATGGAGTTCGCTCCGCGCTGCACGTCGACGCGGGTTACGTTGTACCCGTCCCATGGGATGTTGGAGACGAAGAAGTCGCGAGTGTTTTCGGCGGCGCTGAGCCCGCGGACGCGATTGTTGGAGTTAGGGCTTTGCAGGGCCGCTCGTTCTTCCACGTCGGTTCCGTTTCCGGTGCCCGCGTAGGTGCCCTGGGTGCCGCCCACTTCCGCATTGGTCGTGTACTGGAGCAGGGTGGTGTTGTCCGTGGCGCCGACGTCCTTGAGGAACTCGTCGGTGTAGACGGAGATGGCGGAACCGACGTCCTTGAGGTCGGTGCGGATGCGCGTGCCGGCGAGGGTGCTGCTGGCGCGGTAGCCTTCGTTGTCGTCCGCGGTGACCTCGAAGGGGCTGAGCTCGAAGACCTCCTCGTCCGCGTCGTCCTGGGAAAAGGCGAGCGGGGCGAAGCCGATCAGGCCGAGCGCGCAGGCGAGCCGGAGGGATCGCTGGCGATCGGGCGCAGTGTTGTCTGTAGCTTTACGATGCATAGTTGTAGCTTGTTTTGGGTATGGGTTCGTTTTTTTTCGTTTTGCCGCTGGCGTTTGCCATTGGCGAAAAGGGGTAGAGTCGAAAAGGGGTGGGGCGGTGCGGCGACAGGGTGAGTCGTGCGCTGGAAATCGGCGATAGGGGTAGGTAGCAGTGGTTTGGCTCGCGGGGGCCCGGAAATTCCGGGGAGCGTCGGTGGGTAGGCCGCTAGGCGAGGGGTAGGCGTTGGTGGGGATTTTTGGTTTTAGGACCGAACTTTTAGCATTTCTGAGGCTTATCAACCTCGTGTAAGGTAGACGTTGAATTTTCCGACTAGGTGCGTGGATATAGCCGTGTTATGACTAAAGTTATAGGTAAGGACGTAATCGGGACTCATCGTTTTGAGCATGAAATCCGGATATTTTAAGCAACGAATTTTACATTCGTTAGACGTTGACCTGCCTGTTTTTTCGATATGGTGTCGAGTATTGCCCCAACACCTCTTTGATTCCCCATGAGCGTTCGAAAAATTGCCAGTAAGCTAGGCCTGTCGCCTTCCACGGTTTCCCTTGCCTTGCGCAGCAGCCCGAAGATTTCCGCGGACACGAGGGAGCGGGTTTTACAGGAGGCGGAGGGCCTGGGCTACAAGCCTAACGCCAAGCTGAACGAGCTGATGAGCCACTTGCGCCTGAATGGGAGCGGGCCGACGGTGGCTTGCTTCGGGGTGATTTCCTTCTACGACACCCTGCGGCCCTGGGAGGGGTCACGGCACCTGACTGCGGTCTACGAGGCCATGCGATCGCGGGGCGAGGCTTTGGGGTATCGTTTAGAATCCTTGGGATTGAAGGCTCCCGGGATGAACGCGGCGCGTTTCAGCTCGGTTCTGGACACGAGGGGGATCCAAGGACTGCTCTGCTTCGGCAGTCCGAACTTCGAGGAGGAGTTTCCCAAGGAGCTAGACCACTACGCTGTCGTGACGATAGGGCTGAGCATTTCGACGCCCTTGCATCGGGTGACTAGCCATTTTTTCAACGACCTGTATCGCACCTTGGAGCGCCTTCACGCGATGGGCTACCGGCGGCCGGGGCTCTTGTTGAACGAGTACGAGGAGGGGCGTACGGCTCATTCCTATCCGAGCGCTTACTTGGGGTGGTGCGAGCATGCTCTGGGCAACGCTTCGCTGATGCCGATCTTGCGCACGGCGGAGGTGAGCGCGGAGCCTACCTTGGAGTGGGTGCTCAGCAACCGCCCTGACGTCATCGTCTGCGTGCACCATCGCCGGGAGGTGGAGAAGCTGCAAAAGATATTGGAGGGCAACGGCATGGAGGTGCCTCGGGACGTGGGGATCGCCGCGGTTACGCAGCTTTTGGACGGGACGCGTTTCTCGGGGATGCAGCAGAACCAGCGCTTGATGGGGGAGTGGGCGGTGGAGCTTTTGGTCTCGCGCATCATGAACCAAGATCTGGGCATTCCCACCAATCCGCGCATCGAAATGGTGGAAAGCGAGTGGATTGAGGGGGAGACGCTGCTTCGGCGCCAGTGGCGCTAGGGCGGCCTAGGGATTGTTCCCAGTCGAGGGCCGGGCCGACGCTGTTTCGGTTGTGCAGCCGCGGGGCGAGGCTTAGCGTTGACCTTGTTTTCTTGCATTTTTTCTGACGAAACCTCTACTGGCGGCTCGATTTTTTGTAGGCGGCCAAGGGGGAGTTTCCCGAGGACGGCTGCAACGAGCCACAATTCCGATGTCGATAAAGAACAAACCAAAGATGTACCTGCACAAAACCGATCCCGCGGAAGCGGCTCCGGTCAAGCGGTCGTACGATGCCGCCTTCAAGCCCACCGAAGCCTATCGGGAATCGATGCCGGACATCATGGAAGCGGTCGAGTCGGAGCAAGGCGCGGCGGTGCCGATCCAGCAGGTGGGCGTGTCCAACTTCAAGCTGCCCCTCACGGTTCGCGGCGCCGACGGCAAGTTGCTCACCCTGGAGGCCAGCATCACCGGATCGGTCTCCTTGGAAGCGAATTTGAAGGGAATCAACATGTCCCGCATCATGCGTTCCTTCTACGAGCTGAAGGACGAGGTGTTCACCATCGACACGGTGCGCACGGTGCTGGACTTGTTTCGGGACAAGGTGGTGGCCTTCGACGCCCGCATCATCATCCGCTTCAACTACCCGATCCTGCAACCCAGCCTGCGCAGCGGCTTGGAAGGGTACCAATACTACAAGTGCGCCTTCGAGGGACGCTTGTCCAAGGACGGCACCTTCGAGCGGCTGATCCACTTCGATTTCGTCTACTCCTCTGCCTGCCCCTGTTCAGCGGAGCTGGCGGAGCACGCCCGCGACTTGCGCGAGGCCTACTCGATACCGCACTCCCAGCGCAGCAAGGCTCGGGTCTTCGCCAAGGTCGCGGACGGAGCCAGCCTGGACATCGAGGACCTGCAGCGCCATCTGGCGACGGCCCTCAAGACCGAGACCCAGGTCATGGTCAAGCGCGAGGACGAGCAAGCCTTCGCCGAGCTCAACGGAGCTTACATCAAGTTCGTGGAAGACGCGGCCCGCCTCGTCTACGAGCAGCTTGCCAGCGACGATCGTATTGCTGATTTCCAAGTGGCCTGTTCGCATCTGGAGTCGCTGCATTCGCACGACGCGGTCTCGGTCATCTGCAAGGGCGTGCCCGGCGGATTCCAAGCGGATTTCTCGGATTTCGACTCCTTGGTTTGCTAATGAAAATTCGCGCAAGTTTTCATTGATCTTCGCGGAGTGGCTGTTCACATTGGCCGCTCTTTCAAATTCGGGCTATGGCGCAGCCTGGTAGCGCGCTTGTCTGGGGGACAAGAGGTCGTGGGTTCGAATCCCGCTAGCCCGACCATTTGAAAAGAAAGCCTCTTTCGTAAGTCATTACGGAAGAGGCTTTTTTGTGCCTTGCCACCCCGCCCCGCTGAGGCGGGGCGGGGTGGCAGGGTAATGGGGAGGAGGGCGGCTAGGTTCGCCGCAAGTACCTCGCCGTATCTTTTATTCGCGTTTCTGCGTTGAGGTGAAATCGATCTTCCCCTCGTGGCGGAGATGTCCCTGTTTGGTTCATCCGCGATCGCAGTGGGATTCGTGAATCGTAGGGTCTGGCGCTTGCGCCACGCCGCATTACCTGAATCGCTCCTTTCCCTCCTGCAAATGCGGCTTACTGGCTTTCGGGAAGCGCAAGCTCTACGACGCCCGGCAAAATTGCGTTTCGAAAGGTAACCATCGATCGGCAGGCTCCACTGTCCAGGCTTTTAACCTAAAGCTAGGAGTATAGGGCAGTCGCGCGTTGAGTCATGGCTGCTAAACCTCGGGGCGAACCGTTATTCCAAGGTGTTCAGGGTCCAGGCTGCTCCGTAGGGGGAGAGGAGCTTGTTCATCGGGTAGGTGGAACTGTCGGCAGGATCCTGTCCCTCGTTGTTGTTCTCGCAGCGAAACCCCTCTTCTTGCGAATACGTGCTCCAGGACCATCCTAGGCCCACCGCGAATAGTCCGCCTCCGTCGCTTAGGTAGCGTTCGAGGGCGGCCAGTTCGGACGGGGCGAAATTGCCCCAAGCGTTGCCGATGACCACTCCTCCCGCTCCTCGAAGGTTCGCCGGGCTGAGCGGTTCGTGTAGAACCTTTACCGTGTAGCCCCAATCCCGCAGCTCTGCGAATAGCTTGTCCTGATCGTCTTGAGACTCCCTGCTGGTGAACCATTCGCAGTGACTTGCGGTGAAGAGGATCAGGTTGCTCTCGTTCGACTCGGTCAACCATTTGAAGGATTCCTGCAGGTTCTTTCGATTCGCCTCAGTATAGCGAAGAATGTCGTCGTGGCCGAAGGCCATGATTCTTCCTTTGTCATGGTTTTTGGATACGGCGAACGCATCCTTGCCCCGCCCCCAACTGTTCCAGTTCTGTCTGTCCAGAATCTCGATTCCGCCGGGAATGGAGTTCTTGGAAATGAGAATGTCGTCGGAGGTCTGGAGCTTGAGGGCGGGGCGAGTGCCGGGGATGCGTTCCGGTTGCTCCGCCAGCTTGTTGATCTTGTCGACGTCGAGGCTGTTAATGAGTCCGGTCTCGACCAGGAACTTCAGGTAGTTGGCCCGCTCCTTCGGGTCCTCGGGCTCGAGGGCCTTGAAGATCAGGTTCGACTCGAACTTTTGTCGCTCGAGCAGGGTTTCATGGTAGCCTTGCGATAGCGCGCCGATGCCAGTGCCGATTATGCCAATGAACGCCGTCGCGATCGTAATGGCGACGGGCGAGCTCCAGAAGCCTTTCTCCGAGTCTTTAGGGTTGGATTCCATCCGCCAGAGGATGTGTACTTTCTGGATTGATACAACGCCGAAATCCGCATGGCGCTAGGGGAGCACGAGGATCGGAACGCGCTTGAGAACCTGGGCGCCTTGGCCCGACATATATCGGATCTCTGCAGGTCCGGCTGCCTTGGGGGCTGTCAGCGTGAGCTCCTGGCCGGTCTTGGTGTCGGCGTAGCTTTGGTACTGGCCGTCCGGCAAGGTCGCCGGCACGAGGGTCAGGTAATCGCCTTTGTTGTCCGGTCCGCTCCAGTTTACCCTGATCGTTTCCCCTGCTCGGGCAGTGGAGGGGGCAGAGAGCGTTATTTCCGCTGGCACGACGCGTAGCGGGAAACGGCCGAGAACCTTTGCCCCTTGCCCTGTCACGTATCGCAGTTCGATGTCGCCCGGCTCGATCGGCGCGGTGATCTCTAGCGGCGAGCCTTTGCGGGTTTCCGCGTAATTCCCGTATCGTCCGTCGGGGAGGGATCGGGGAACAAAGGTGAGATAGTCGCCTTTGTTGTCCGGCCCGGTCCAGCTGACACTCACCACGGAGCCGGCGATCACTTCGTCTGGGGCTTGCAAGGTCACGGCGTTTTCGGTCACGAGCAGCGGACGGCGAGCCAGCACGGTTCGGGAGCGGTCGGCTACGTAACGCAGTTCCCACTCGCCAGCCTCGATGGGAGCGAGCAAAGGCAGGGGGCTGCCTTGCCGCGTTTCCTCGTAGTTTCCGTAGGCTGTATCAGCTGCGTCCATACGGACGATCGTGATGTAATCCTTGGCGTTGTCCGGCCCGGTCCAATCAACGGAGAACCGCTTCCCGGCGCTGACCTCGGCGGGAGCCTGCAAGGTGGCGGGGTCGAGAACCTCCTCGGCAGCTTGGCTATCTGGCTCGGGGGCGGGGGCCTGGCTTGCGGGCGGGGCGCTCTCTGCGGAGTCATCAACCGGAGGCGTCGGAGTCTCGTTACTTGGACGCTGGCAGCGAACGAACAGCAACAAGAGAAAGAGCAATAGGACAATTAGGACGCCAAGGATCAGCGGACGACGACGATGGGTCTGGGTCATAAGCGGCAAAATAGAGGTTCACCTAGGGTTGCTAGGGAACCGATTCCTCCCCAGCCAACTCGGGGCGGATTCTATTTTTGCCCATTGCGCGAATCAAGTACGATTTCGCTTTCGCGAAATGCGTCATGGGATTGTGGGCACGCTGGGCGAGCTCGACCTAAGGTATGCCTAACGAATCGATCGGGAGCGCTTTGTGTCCTCCGGAGCTGGGTCGCTGGACGCGATTAGGCTATGGGGGTGACGCCTTTTTTTAGGATGATGTTGCCGTACTTGGCGGTTTCGCCGGTCATGACTACGGTGTAGGCTTTCTTGGTGCGTTCGTAGAAGGCGAAGCGTTCGATGCGTTCGCTGGCTTGGGTCTCGGGCCAGGTCTTGCGGATGGCGGCGAGGTAGCCTGCCTCCACTGTGGGATCGAGCTCGTCCCCGGGCACGGCGGCCATCATGGCGAGCGGGTTTTCGACGTAGGGGTCGAGGATGAAAAGCGGCGAGATGGCGGCGAGCAGGTCCGCGATCTTTAGGCCGTCGGCTCGGATCACGTTGGCGTTGAAGGATTCGCCGGGGAAGTGGGCGTCGGCGAGGACGATTTCGTCGCCGTGGCCCATGCGGTAAAGGGCATTGAGCAATTCGGGGCTGAGCAGGGGAGATATTCCGATGAGCATGTTGTGTATCGATTTTTTGGTTTAAGGGGGGCGCTGGTTCCTGGTTTGGAGGAATGCAGCGCTCGCTGCGGCCGCCTGTAGCGCGAAACGGTCCGCAGGTCGCCAGAAGGAAATAGGGGCTCGCTCGCTTGGATCAAGCCGCCTTGCTGCGCGGCGTGGCTGGCGCGGGCCGCTGCCGTTGAGGCGTCGGGAAGGAGGAGGCGTGCCTTGGCTTGCGGTTAGGCTTGGAGCTCTTCGTCGAAGCAGACGGCGACCTTGCCGCACTTGCCGGAGGCCATGAGCGAGTAGGCGTCGGAGACGTTTTCGAGGGCGAAGCGGTGGGTGACGAGGTCGGAGGGCTTGACGCCCCAGCGCACGAGGCGCTCGAG
>NZ_JARXIA010000037.1 GCF_031127875.1 Pelagicoccus sp. SDUM812005
CCAAGGATCGCGAAGCCCATCAGGTCAGTCTGGAAGCGTAAATGGCGCAGTTGCGTCGGGAAAGGGTATCGACTTATCCAGGGAGGCCTCCCTCGTCGGCCTGTCCGAGCTTCAATCTGCTCGCGAAACGACAGGCGGCCGCGCCAGCAATGGCGAGGCGATCGGCGTCGGAGGAGTCAGCAGAGGGCGTATTAGCCGCGGAGACGGAAGCGGAGTAGCTGCCGACGGGTCACCCGTCCAGCGAAGAGTCGCCCACGATCCACGAAGCGGTGAAGGCTAGAGTGGCGACTCAAATTCAGTCGATTGGGAGGTGCCCTTTGAGAAGGGAGAGAGGTTGATCCGTTTTTTTGGGGATGTGGGCATTTCGAAGGTGGTTTGCTCGTGAATTGGAGATACGGGGCAGTTGTGGAACGGATATCCTGAGTAAAGGCCCAATATGTCCTAACGATTGGAGGGCCGCAGTGTGGTAAGCTTCGTGGTTTAGGAGACGATAGATTCATGGATTATTTGGAAGTTGCACTGTTTGTGTTCGCGGTAGTTGGAGTGGTTGGTCTCGGCATTTGGAAAAGCCGAGGTCGAGAGCAGGAAGGCGAGGGGGGAGCGTCTGACTATTTTCTGGCAGGGCGCGGCCTGACTTGGTGGTTGGTTGGATTCTCTTTGATTGCTGCTAACATTTCGACGGAGCAGTTTGTTGGCATGTCGGGGTCGGCGGCTAATTGGTTGGGGATGGCGATCGCGTCGTACGAATGGATGGCGGCGGTTACTCTGGTGGGCGTGGCGTTCTGGTTTCTGCCTAAGTTTTTGAAGGCTGGCCTGTATACGATTCCTGAATTCTTGGATTATCGTTTTGGCGGGGTCGCACGTTTGGCCATGGCGATTCCGGCGATTGTCACGCTCGTATTTGTGACGACTTCATCGGTCATCTTCTCTGGGGCGAAGTTCGTGTCGGAGTATTACAATGACGTTCCGGTTTTGAATAATCTGTCGGCCATGTGCTGGTTGATCGCCGGGGTTGCGGCCCTTTACGTGTTTATCGGGGGTCTGAAGGCCTGCGCTTGGACGGATCTCATTTGGGGTACGGCTCTTATTTTGGGCGGTGTTTTGGTGATGTGTTTTGCATTTTCCGAGTTGGGGGATGCCTCTGCGGAGGACTTGATCAAGACGAAGGTCGCGAATTCGGAAGCAACGGTGCATGATCTCGAATCTGCTAGTTCGTGGGAGCGGTTTATGTTGCTCAATGATGGCAAGGATGGAGAGGCCGTGGCGCGAAATGGGCCAAACGGCTCTGGAGGCAAGGTGCACATGGTGAGGCCGGCTGAGGACTCGGACCTTCCTTGGACCGCTCTCATCCTAGGGCTTTGGATACCGAATTTCTTTTATTGGGGGCTGAATCAATACATCGTCCAGCGGACGCTTGGTTCCAAGTCTCTGGCGGAAGGGCAAAAGGGCATCGTGTTCGCGGCTTTCTTGAAACTGATCATTCCCTTTCTCGTGGTGATCCCAGGGATTCTGGCCTATAACCTTTTTAGCGGGGATCTGTTGAATGCGTCCACTGGCGAGTACGACTATGATAGGGCATTTCCTGTTTTGGTTCGCAACCTGATAAAGCCGTTTCCGCTGATCAGCTGGTTCGTTCTGGCCGCGCTTTGCGGGGCTGTTATCAGTTCGCTAGCCTCGATGCTGAATTCGGCCTCGACGATTGCGACGATGGATTTGTATTCGAATTTTTCGGGTGAAAAGAACCCGAAGAAGCTGGTTATGGTTGGCCGCGCATTCGTGGTTCTATTCGTTCTCTTCGCTGCGATTGTCGCTCCTATGCTGGACAAGATGGATAGCATTTTCGCCTTCATTCAAGAGTTTCAGGGCTTTATCTCGCCGGGCATTCTGGCGGTATTCATATTTGGTTTCTTTTCTCCAAGAACGCCTCGCTATTTCGGGGTCGTGGGAATCTTGGTGAACGCGTTCTTCTACGGAGCTTTCAAGTGGGTGATTGGCCCGTGGCTTGTCTCCAGGGGGTGGTGGTATTCGAGCGAAGTCGCATTCCTCGACCGGATGGGCCTTTGCTTGATTCTCGTATTGGCGATTGGCGTGGTGATCACCTTGCTTAACCCAATGAAGGAACCGGTCAGAATGCCCGTTAGTGACGCGATCGCATTGGAATCCTCCCGGGGAGCCAAGCTCGGTGGCATTGCGGTATGCGTTTTGACTGTAGCTCTTTACCTGGTATTCTGGTGATCCTGGGCGCGGAGCAAATGGTAGGATGATGGTAGTAGCGAAGTGCTAGGCCGCCGATTTTGACGGTTGGATCTATGAATCTAAGATATGAATACAGTTAAACTGTACCTGTTGGTCGCGGTGGCGACGCTTGCTTCGAGCCTAGCGGTTTCTGCTGAGCCCCACTCGAAACTGCCAAACATCGTATATATTTTTTGCAGATGATTTTGGTTGTGGGGATTTGAGCCGCTGCGAGGGAGCGTTGTCGCCTTGACGGAAGCCCACAGGAATCGGGGTGTACTACAGGTGCGTTCGGAAAACGGGATTGGGTTTTCTTGCAGCGAAGGTGATCCGTTAAAGCAGGGGTTCGATTTTATCTATGGTTTCGATCGCCAACGATTGGGGTATCGCTATTACCCGCACCACCTTTTGGACGATGATCTAAAGGTCGTCTAATTAGACCTTTTCTTCTCTGGTTCGCCACTTTCGAGCCAAAAATCCGTTTCCTCATTTCAAATACCCTTCGTCCCGCGGCTGAGGGATCAAATCGGTAGCCGACTTTTGATTTCGAGAGACTCTGCACCAGATCGGATGCGATTTATTTAGGCGCCCTCTTAGGGAAGAGGTGGGTAGGTTTGCCAGAGTTGCTTCCCTTTGAGCTTGGGGCCCATCTGGCTTTGCCATGTTTGATGGAGCTTCAAGAGTCGCTGAACGATTTCCGGATGGCTGGCGCTGAGGTCTGTCGTCTCGCCGATGTCGTCGTCGAGATTGACTAGGCGCAAGGGACCGCCGGGAAAGTGGATGTCGGGCGCTTTGTGAGCGACCCCATGTTCGTCGAGTCGGTAGGACGTATGGTCCCATTGTATGTTGTTGGAGAGTTTCCATGAGCCCGAGCGCATGGCCCATGTTTCGGCGTCCTTAGCCCAATGCAGAGCGCGATCGGCGAAAGTTGCCCTGCCCTCAAGGAGGGGAATCAGAGACCGTCCATCGATGTCCGCAGGAGCTTTTCCGCCTGCGAGTTCGAGTAAGGTGGGGTAGAGGTCCATGGATGAGACGAGGCTGTTCTCGACTGTTCCCGAGGCGAGGCGTGCCGGGTAGGAGAGGAGGATGGGGACGCGCACGCCGCCTTCGCCAAACATGTATTTCGATCCAGCGAGACGTCCATTATTTGAATACGTATTGATGGTGCCGCCGTTGTCGGAGAGGAAGACGAGAACGGTATTGTCTAGTTGGCTGTTCGATTCGAGGGCGTCGAGCAGTCGGGCGATGTTATCGTCGAGTACTGCGAGCTGCAGAAGGTAGCGTTGACGTCCTTGGGGATCGACCTTTCCGAGGTGACCCCATTTCTGGTGCCACTTTGCCCAGGTTTCCTTGCGGGGATCCCAGAAGGGGAACGCCCAACTGTCGGCATTGCGGTCCCATTTCGCTTGCGTGACACCAAAGCGTTCGAGGTAGTCAGGATGTCCCACGTAGGTGGGCATGTGCATGGCGTTGTAGGAGAGGTGGACGAAGAAGGGCTGTTCGGCGGGGCGTTTGCGTTCGAAGAACTCGATCGCTTCGTCAGTGAAAATGTCAGTAGCGTATCCGTTCTCGTAGGACGCTACCTCGCCGCGATTTCGTTCCAGGGGACCGACTTCGAGGATGCCTAGGCTTTTGCTCAACTTTTGGTAGGCTTTCAAGTCCTTCTCGCTGAGGCGCAGGTAGTCGTGTGTGTGGTGGTTGAATCCGAGGAATTCGTCGAAGCCATGATCGAGCGGGTGATCGGCAGGACCGCCGTTGTTGTGATTTTTCCCGATCTTCTTCGTGGCGTAGCCTAGTTCGCGGAGAGAGGAGGCGATGGTGGAGATGCCTCGTGGTAGCCCCCCTTCGGAGTACCAGTAGTTGCCCCAGCGTTGCTGGTAGCGTCCCGTCGCAAGACCCACTCGAGCAGGGCTGCAGATGGGAGCTGTACTGTACCCTTGTGAGAAGTAGACGCTCTGGTCAGCGATTCTGTCGATTGCTGGTGTGTGGACGTCGTTGGGAGCGTCTGGGTGGAAGCTCATGTCTGCATAGCCAATATCGTCAATAAGTATGAGAATAATATTGGGCTTTTCAGCGGCGTGAAGTTGGCTAATCCCCGTACATAGGATGAGAGCGTATAAAACTGTGCGGAACATGTTATATAATGTTTAGAGGGATTATTGAATGATTGGGAGCGGATCTAGCGTTTGTTGCGGTCGATCGGGAGAAGGGGGAATTCTGGATGTGGGGTGCGAGCCGCGTCGATGGCTTGGTTGAGTTTTCGAGCAATCTCTGGGTGTTGATGGGAAATGTCGTTTTCTTCGGATAGATCCTTGGATAGGTCATAAAGCTCCAGGTCTTGCTCTCCTTTCCGAACGGCTTTCCATTTGTCCTTACGAAGCGCTTGAATGGGGCCTTGTTTTTCATTGAATTCCCAATAGAGGTAATCGTGCTGTTTCTGCCTTTTTGTTTGGCTGAGGAGGGTGGGCAGATAGGAGAGTCCATCGACCGTATCCGTTGGTTGGATATTCGCAATCTCGCAGGCAGTGGGAAGGAAGTCCCAAAAGGCGGAGACGTGATCGGATTTAGTACCTGGGTCAATCTTGGATGGCCAGCGGGCGACGAAGGGGACGCGGATACCGCCTTCGTAGAGATCTCGTTTGCCGCCGCGCAGGGGACCACTGCTGTTGAAGAAGCGGTCATTCCTTTCGTATTCGGGACCGTTGTCGCTGGTGAAGATGACGAGAGTCTTTTCGTCGAGCCCTTGCTCTTGGAGGCGCTCAATGAGGCGCCCAATGTCGCGGTCCATCCGCGAGACCATCCCAGCGTAGGTTACATTACCTTCGCGGTCGTGGCGGTAGTGAGCCTTTTTCATCTTTCGCTCCGGCCAATTGAGGTCTTGGTATTGGCGCTTCGAGTCTTCGGGCACGGTGAGCTCGTAGTGAGGAATCGTATACGCGAGGTAGAGAAAGAAAGGCTGGTCCGAGTTTTGGTCGATGAAACGAAGGGCGGCGTCGGTGAGGAGGTCATGTACGTATTTGCCTTTGGTGTTTTCGACGTCGTTCTCGGGGAGATGGGCGATAGATTCGTTTTCCCAAAGATCTGGCCAATAATAATGATGAGCGTCCTTGTGATTCCTGTAGCCGTAGAAGTAGTCGAAGCCTTGTCGAGTGGGGAGGCTGTCGTCGGATGCCTCGGCGAGTCCCCACTTTCCCACTACACCGGTGTGGTAACCGGCGCGCTTTAGTTCCTCGGCGATTGTAACGTCTTCAGGGCGGAGGTCGACGGCAGTTCCGGAGGCAGTCCAGCGGGGATTGCCGCGAATTGTGGCGTGACCAAGGTGTTTGCCTGTGAGCAAACAGCCACGTGATGGCATGCATACGGTAGAACCTGAATAGTGGTCTGTGAATACCATTCCTTCTCGCGCCAATTGATCGAGGTTTGGTGTCTTTATGCGCTCTTGTTCGTTAAAGCCAACATCGCCGTAGCCGAGGTCGTCCGCCATGATGAAGATGATGTTGGGCTTGGACGTGGCGTGAGCGTAAACGCTTAGCGCGAGGAGTGCCAGGAAGGGGAGGTGAGCTGTTTTGTATTTCATGCGGAGGTGAGTTGAAATAATGGATACAAAAACGTGAAAGGCTTTGGCGGATATTCGCGTCTAGAATAGAGTAACTCAATAGTTACTGGAGATTTCTATTTCGTCGATGAGGTTGGAAATTAGCGCATAAGCGATAACTCATATCATGGTTTGGAGCAACGATTGAACTATCAACTGAGGTATTCAAATTGTTCATTGATCCCGTTCGTTACCCAATATTGTAACAAGAAAATCGATTTCGTTTTCGTAAGGATTGTCGCTTGAATGAGTAAGATATCCAATATGTCCAATTGCGTCGGATTTCTCTTTGAGCTTCGCGCCGAACAGGCCGTGATGAATACCCTCGCCAACGGTTTCAGCCGGAATGGGTTGGTCTTTTCTGTAGATTCCCAAGTAGGGTGGATCGTTTTGGTCGAGATGGTTTATTGGTGAGTACTTATGGTATAAAGATTGCCACTGATCGTATCCTTCTAGGGCTTCAGCCAAGGAGTCGGCCCCGACCGCTCTCCAGATCATCTGGTGCTTCGCTCCTTCTATACCAATCGTTTTTTCGATCCACTTGGGGTCTATGTTGGTCTGACCGTTCTGTGAAATAGCTCCAAGGACCCGTGTGGATTCTCTGGATACGAGATCCTCAGACTCGGGCTCTGCAAGGTCGTCATGGAGCAACAACCATAAAGAAATGCAACCACCGGCGCTTCCACCCATTACGGCGATACGTTTTTTATCGATATTCCAACTTGTTGCGTTATGGCGGATGAACTGGATCGCTCTAGCGGCGTCGTTTATGGGAGTAGGCAATTTGTTTCCGTCCTTGTTGAGTCGGTAGTCTATTGAAATGAACGAAATTCCCTTTTCTAGAATGAGGGTCTGCAGATTGCTCCATCGGTCCTTGGGTTTTAGTTTCTTCGTTCCCCCAACCCAACCGCCGCCGTGAATGTAGACGACGACGGGGGTTGGTTCGTCGCTTTGGGCCAACCAGACATCCATCTGCTGTTTGATATCGCTCCCGTATGCTACGTTTGGCAGATCGGACGGAACCTGGGCCCTACAGGTAAATGGGAGCAGCGAGTAGAATATAAAAATTATGAATGCTAGTTTCATTGCTGCGATATTAGTTTGAAGTTATCGGTTCGAAACGGGCTCGCGGGTAATCCGTTCTTGTCCAACAAGGCCGGTTCGAAAGCATTACTCCAGCCATAGCGTACGGCGATTGGATCTGGCACATCGTCGCTCCAGACCTTTACTGTATTTTCTACGCATATGGCTTTGGCTGGAACAAATACTCGATCTGGTCCGCAAATGAGAAACCCATGGTTTTCGGGATTTAGGACCAGCCCAGTGTCTGCGTAATCAAATGTAATTCGTATGCTGTCGTTATCGATATGATACGATTTTGCTACGGGACCAGCGCTGAATCTATAGGCGTCGCCATAGGCGATTTGCTGCGCGCACAGGGCCAATCTCATGCCGACGGCTTCTTTGTTCCACGGGTGAATATCGTCGAAGTCACCGAGGTCCATCGTTACTGCCATGCCTGTGTGTCCTGTTTCACTGAAGACTTGGAGCTGGGAATCACGCAACTCTGCCCATCCTTGATACGCTTCGTTTCCTTCGAGTGTTTTTCCTTTCCATGAGGGTAGCTGGACAAAGATGAAGGGAAGCGTATCGTCGTGCCAGTCGCCGCGCCAAGTCTTGATCATAGTGGCAAGCAGCTTCCGGTAAAGATAGGGACCTCCTCTCCTGAAATCCATTTGATTTCCATTTGTTTCGCCTTGATACCATATTACGCCCTTGATCGCGTATGGGATTAGTGGTCTGAGCATCACGTCATAGTGGCTTCCTGGGCGGGTCGGGCATTTCGGTCCCATTGGAATCTTTGGTCGGGGACCGAGTTGTGATCTTTCTATCCCTGAGTCTCGCCTATTATCGTAAGCGTTCTGCTCCCTTATGGCCTCCATAACGAGGTTCTCATATGCTTGTGGCGTGTATTTGGATACTTCGGTTTTGTACTGTTCAATGATCGGCTGGAGATCGGGGTCATCAGAAAGCTTGTTTTGAGGTATCCATGTTTCAATTGCGCTACCACTCCATGCGCAGAGAATGATACCGACGGGTACTCCCTTTTGCTTGCGTAATTCACGAGCGAAGTAGTAAGCGGTTGCGGAAAATCCTCTGGCCGTCGCTGGCGAGCATGTTATCCAATCGGATTTGTTTCGCCCAATTTCCCCATGGAACGCCTCCTTCCGAACTTTGATGATGCGGAATAGTGGGTCGTCCGCTTGATCGATATCCTTTCTAATTTCAGGGTTTGATTTTGCGAACATGTTCATTCCGAATTCCATGTTCGATTGTCCGCTGGCCAGCCAAACCTCGCCGACAAGAGTATTGTCTATCGCGATTCGGCTTTCTCTTCCTTGGATAGTCATGGTGGCCGCTTTGGCACTGGCGGGAAGTGGCTCTAGATCGACTCTCCATTTTCCATCGATTATGTCGCTGATCTGTGTTTGGCCCCGATAGTTGACGATAATTTGCTTCTCGTCGGCAGTAGCGGTTCCCCAGACGGGGAGGTGGACGCCTTGCTGAAAGACGGCCTCGTCTGAAAAGAGATTGGCTGGGGTAATTGCGGCGTAGGCTCCGGTTGAGAGGCAGCCTATGACCGCGAGGAGGGGCAAGTGCGTGATTTTGTGTTTCATGCGGAATTGAATTGAAATAGTGAATACAGAAGCTTGAGAGGCTTTGGTGGATATTCGCGTCTGGAATAGGTTCACTTAGTAGTTGCTGGAGATTTCGATTTCGTCGATGAGGACGGTGGCGTCTTGAGTGTTTTCTAGGATGATGTTGTTGCCCCCTTGAACTATGTTACTGCGAACCATTACTTTCGACCATGTCGATGGGCTGGCCGGGAGGGCGATCCTGACGGGATTTCGGCCGTTTGATATGAGATGGACCACGGTATCCTTGTCGGATTGGTAACGAATGCGGTGCGCGTGAGGGCCGAAGCTGCCGTCGTTCTCCTGATAGAATTGCAGTTTTCCCTTTTGGGGGAGGATTGCATAACCAGTGCCGTAGTGACCGGCGATGTTGGCGCTGGTTGTCGTTCCGTCTAGTACGGTGGCGTCCTCAGCTTGGAGTCCGATTCCTGGCACGACGGTGGACTCGCCGGGGGTGAGCCAATGTAGGCCGACGTCGCTCGCGAAACTTTCTTCAATGGTGAATAGTTGGCGGTCGCCGTTATACACGGCGGCTTTGACGGAAGTGCCGAGTTCTACTTTAAAGGGGGCTTCGTAGCGTTGGCTTTGAGCCGTGGGCATCGATCCGTCTGTTGTGTAGCGAACAGTGAGGTCTAACTGACGGGATGTTCCGCGTAGATTAATTTGTCGAATATCGATGGATACGAGATTCGATGTGAGTTGGCGTCGCTCACCGTTGATGGCGCCGACAGTGAGCGAGATTTCGCCCTCTTGGCCTGTGGCTTGGATGAAGGCGCGGGCTAGGCCGAAGAATGCTCGGCGGGTGGTTTGCCCGAAGTTAGGTTCGGTATCGATAGGATTGCCATTTTCCAGGGAGAGGATTCGG
Organism: Pelagicoccus sp. SDUM812005; assembly: GCF_031127875.1. Lineage (GTDB taxonomy): Bacteria > Verrucomicrobiota > Verrucomicrobiia > Opitutales > Opitutaceae > Pelagicoccus. Next base: position 9,392 of record NZ_JARXIA010000037.1, read on the forward strand.
GCGGGGCCTTCGAGGTGGAATGAGAGTCGGTTTTCGCCATACGGATAGAAAACTCCTTGGTCGTCGAGCTGTGAAACGGTGACGATGGCTAAGTCGTCTATGCTTGTTTCGAGGTCGCTTTTGTTAGACTCGATTTGAATTTGAGAGGGTGCTTGAGCGGTGGCTTGGCGGGCGCGAGCGACTTCCTTGCCGTTTTTGTAGGCCACGGCTTCGAGGGTGCCAGGTTCCCAGGGCACATACCATTCACATTGCATTTCTTCGGCTTTCAGGCCGGGGCGATCAATGCCGAGGGAACGTCCGTTGAGGAAGAGCTCGACTACGTCCGCATTGGAGTAGGCCCAGACTGGAATGAGTGTGCCGGTTTCCATCTTCGGGTGAGTCCAATGGGGAAGGATGTGGACCATGGGCTCTTCGGTCCATTGGCTTTGGTAGAAGTAGAAGAGATCTTTCTCGAAGCCGGCTAGGTCTAGGGGGCCTCCCATGAAGGCGCGGAATGGCCAGCCGCCGTGCACGTATCCCGCTTCGCCCACGTAGTCGAAGCCGGTCCAGCGGAAGTGTCCTGAGAACCAAGGAAGGTCGCGCATAAGCTCCCAGTTCTTGCGAGCTGTAATGCGGACTGTGGCGTTGTCGTATGAGGAGTTGAAAACTTGTTTGCCGGAGGTTTTTTCTGAAGCGGGAGCCCAGTCGTAGGTGAAGATTTCCTCTTCGGTCAGGTCTTCGAGCGGAAAGGGATCTAGGTTTTTGTTCGGGTATCCATCGCGCCACCAGGTTTTGGTGCGGTAGTAGCCGCGTACCTGCCATGTGTGCGGGGCTTCGGTGGAGACGAAGGGCTTGTCGGGCCGCTCCTCTTCGAAGAACTGGCGCTTTTCAGAGGACCCGTTGACGCCATATACGTCCATGTGCTCTGAACCGGAGTGTCCGGAGGTGACTGGGCGAGTGGTATCCAGTTCCTTGATGGCGGCGACGAGTTCGGGCGCGACGGGGCCGCGGGTCTCGTTGCCGACGCTGTAGATGATGACGCATGGGTGGTTGCGATCGCGTTTCACCCAATCTGTTAAGTCGGTCTTCCAGTGTTCTTCAAAGAAGCGAGCGCCGTAGTCTTGGGGAGCTTTGCGAAGCCAACCATCGAAGATCTCATCCATGACCAACATGCCCAGCTCATCGCAGATTCGGTAGAATTCGGGGACTTGCGGGTTGTGGGCAACACGGATGGCGTTGACTCCCATATTCTTGAGGAGTTGGACCTTCCAGCGGAGGATTTGGGCATGAGCTTCGCCGCCAAGGGGACCTGCTTCCAAGTGGTCGGAGACCCCCTTGAGCTTTACGTTGCGGCCATTTAACCAGAAGCCCGTTTCCGTTTCCCAGCGAATCGTGCGGATGCCGAATCGAGTTTCTACTGAATCGACGATTTTTCCCGCGAGAGCGATTTCGCTGACTGCGGTGTAGAGCTGCGGCGAAAGGGTGTCCCAACGTTTGGGATTGAGGACGCTAAGGCTTTGGGTGACTTCCTTCTGGCCTTGGAGTTTGCGGGTTGAGGAGGCGACCTCTTTTCCGCTAGGATCGAGGACCCGAGTGGTGAGTGTGGCTCCTTTGGGTGGGGTGGCCGCTAGATTGGTCGCGATCGACACGGTTGCTTCGCGATCGGAGATTTCAGGAGTTTGAACGAAAACGCCGTTCGGGGCGACATGCAGGGGATTTGTGACGACAAGGGAAGCAGGGGCGTATATGCCGCAGGGGTGATACCAGCGGGCGGAGGGTTCGAGGGAATTGTCGACTCGGATGGCGATCTGGTTTTCGCCAGCTTGGAGATGGTCGGTCAGATCGATGCCGAAGGAAATGTAGCCGTATGGGCGCCCGCCGACTTCCTTGCCGTTTACCCAGATGCGGCTGTCCATGTAAATGCCGTCGAAATTTATGCGGACAATTTTGTCTTTCCAATCGGTTGGGATATCTAGGGTGCGGCGATACCAGCCGATGCCACCGGGCTTGTAGCCGCCTTTGTCGCTCTGGGCTGCGTCTCGGTCATAGGGAGCGCGGAAGGCCCAGTCGTGCGGAATGTCTTGCGCTTGCCATCGGGAGTCGTCGTAGGCCGGATCTTGGGCATCGGGTGCGTCGCCGAGGTGGAAGCGCCAGCCATCGTTGAGGGAGATGGTTTCACGTGACGTAAGGTTCGCAACGCACGTGATCGCGGAGAATAGAGTGATGAGGGTCGTCGTCCTTCGAAATAGGTCCATTGGACTTCACTTTACTACTGGAAGGCCGGAGTGGGGTAGGCGGCATGGAGCAAAATGTTGTACGAACGATTCATAGAGGAGAATTTGGCAATGGGGTGGCTTGCAATTGGGGCGAGCGTGGGATTTCAGGCGCATGGATTCGAGGCAATTGAAAGCATGCCTCAATTCTTCTATCGGGCGGCGTCCTACACCGCTGAGGTTGCTGGTAGTGAGTTGCGCAACCCTAGTGCAAGCGATTGCATCATTTGAGATACCACCAAGAGGGCGTTTTGCGTTATGATCGGAGCCGTTTAGGGTGTTGCTGATTGGCTTTGCGAGCTGAAGCGCGAAATGCGCATTGTCTGGGCGTATCCTTAGTAATTCGAATGAAACCTCAAAATATCCTGCGACTTTTCCTCTTCGCTTTTCCGATTTTATCGTTGGCGGAAGCGGCTGAACCTTACGAACCGATTGTGGAGAAATCGGTCGAGGAGCTCTGGAGATGGCAGGAACTCGAGGCTCTGGAGGGGTTTGGCGCTCGCATCGCTGCGGAGGCTCCGGATGGAGCGATTTGGTTTGCTCGGCGGAATACTGTTCTGCGTTACGACGGTCGGAGTACGGAACGTTTTCAGCTCGATGGCATCCCCTCGGATGCCAAGGTAAAGGACCTCCATGTATGTAAGAATGGACAGGTCTTCCTTTTTACGGATAGGAGTCTTTGGGTTCGGAGCGGAGGAGAGTGGCAGCTGCTTTCCAGCGAGGAATCGCCTTGGTATACGCTGAACTACATCAGCGAGTCGCAAAATGGGGATGTTTGGGTCGCTATCAACGATGGCCTCTTGAGGATTCGCGAAGGCGTTGCCGATAGGATAGGGCTGGATCTAGGATCGGTTGGAGCTACGGCAGTCGATAGCGAGGGGCGGCTTTGGGTATCGCACTCGTCTTCAGGCAAGGTCGTGGTTTTCGATGTGCGGGATGGGGCACTGGAGCTGTTTAGGGAGTATGGATTGGGCATCGAGAACGAGCAGTTTGGCAATCTGTATTTTGATTCCGATGGTCGAATGTGGTTTATTCTCCCTGGAGTCGGGGGGGGGCTATACGTCTTCGAGGATTATGAGCTGCAATCGGAAGAAGCGCATTTGGCGGACGGTGGGATGAATTATCTATCGCGATCGATAGCGGAGGTCCCTCGGGGAACGATGTGGTTTATCGGCTCTCGTCGATTGGGCGAATATCGGAATGGTAAGCTGAAAGTGCTTGGAGTCGAAGATTTGCCGCTGCCGACCTCGTATCCGTTCGCTACAAGATTGTCTGGGGACCGTCTGCTTATTGGTGGAGTCGCTTCGAAGACCTTTATCGTAGATTTGTCTGATGAGCATTGGATGACCTTGAGAGATCTGAACTTTCAGTGCGAGGGAGAGAGCGGAACGTATTGGTTTATTCATCACGATCGTCGTGTCGTTCGGTGGCAAAGGGAAGAGGATCGTTGGGAGGCGCTCGACGTTGAGGATGGCATGCCCGAGTCGCCGAACCGGATATTCGCTTCTAGCGATGGCGTGGTTTGGGTGTCGGGCCACCATAAGCGCGATGCTGCAGTGTCTTATTTCGAAAACGGCGTTTGGAGTCGCGAAACATTTCCGGATGTGGGATCGATCATCAGTCATCTTGGCGTGACCGAGGCGGAGGATGGTTCGGTGCTTTTCGGGTCGGGCAGCGTTCCGGGAGCTATAGGAGGCAGGAAGGGCGGAGCCGTCGTTTTCAGGAGGGAAGACGGGCGGATGGTCGGGACGCAAGTATCGCCACCGATTTTCCCCGGTCGAATTGCGAACATTGTAGAACGTAAGAACGATGGGTTTTGGTTTGGAGCCGCTTCTTTGGCCCATCGTCTTGGCAACGGTTCGTTGTATCCTGAAAGAATCGAACGATTTGAGGACAGTTGGATCGATGATCTGGCGATCGATAGCGAGAATAATCTATGGGCTGCCTTATGGGGTAGTGGCGTGTATCGGTATAATGGAGACATCTGGGAGGAGTTTGGCGAATCTAATGGGATTGGCAGCGATCGCGTCGTCTGTTTGCTGACTGATCGTTCCTTGCCGGGGATTTGGGTGGGTACGGACAAGGGGCTGAGCCGTTTTGATGGTAGTAGCTGGACGAATTGGTACCTGCCGAAAGACTTAGCTTTCTTTCGGGAGAATAACACGTTGCGGGGGAGTGGCGATGGGGCGCTTTGGCTGAATTATTCCTATCGCTCTTGGCTGGTGGAGGGGCATTTGGATTCCAGATATGCAGACAGGTATCGAACAGTTCGATACACCGCGGATCGCCTCGCTCCAGAAACGAGTATCGTTTCCTTCGATCGGGAGGTGCCGGAAGGGGGGCAGATTGGATTCACTTGGGAGGGGAAGGATGCATGGTCGAAGACCGGAAGCGATGCGTTGCAGTATTCGTGGAAATTGAACGGAGGTGATTGGTCGGTGTTTTCACCCGAGAAAAAGGTGGTCATCAGCGGATTGAAGGGAGGGGCTCATTCATTTGAAGTTCGAGCGCGGGATATTGATTGGAATTTAGATGCTTCCGCGGCTCGCGCTGAATTTAGGGTTATTCTCCCGCTTTGGAAACGTGGTTGGTTTATCCTGACAATGATAGCGACGCTAGGGTTGATTGCCTATCTGACGAGAGCGCTGTTCAAGTCTCGATTGCAGGCGGCTTTGGCTATGGAAAAATTCAAGCTCGAGTTTTTCACAAACATCTCGCACGAGCTTCGTAACCCTTTGGCGGTGATTGTGGGACCATTGGAAAGCTTGCTTGCGAGAGAAAGGAATGGAGACGATCGGGGGTTGCTGCGCATCGCCTTGAGGAATGCCCGTAAGATGCAGGGGCTGGTCGATCAACTTCTGCAGTTTCGCAAGCTTGAGATTGGAGGCGCTCGGATTCGGTTGTCCCGCGGAGAAATAGTGGGGTTCGTCAAGGATGCTGTGGAGGCGGAGGCCCCGCTATGGAAGCGGAAAAATCAGAACGTTTTGGTGGTGACTCGACCAGAGTATCTAGAATGCGAATACGATGCAGACAAACTGCAGAAGATTGTGGACAATCTTCTGAGCAATGCGATCAAGTATACGCAGGAAGGCGGTAGGATTGAGGTTGGCTTCTCTGCGGAAGAAGAAGGAGGCGAGTTGCAAGGCACTCTTTGGGTGGAGGATTCTGGAAAGGGCATTCCAGCTCATGAGATCGATTTGGTGACCAAGCCTTTTTATCGAGTCAACGGATCGCTTGAAGGCGAGAAAGGGTTCGGGATCGGACTTGCCCTTGTTGGTCAGCTCGTGAGTCTTTGGGGAGGTGAACTTCTCATCGAAAGCCCTCCATTTGAAAAAGATGTTGGTACGCGGGTCACGGCAAAATTGCCGTTGGCGAAATCGAAGGAGAGTTATTCGGTTTCAGAGGTGGAGTTAAGCGGAGCAGTCGTCCAGGGCGAAGAGCGTCGGATGCAGGTGCTTTTGGTGGAGGACAGCGAGGACCTTCGCTCGTTCATGAGAGGAGAGTTGAGCAGTCGATTTGATATTCTGGAGGCGGCTAACGGGCGTGAAGGGTTAGAAGTGGCGATACGAGAGAATCCAGATCTCATTGTAAGCGACGTTATGATGCCGGAAATGGACGGATTCGAGCTCTGCGCTCAGATTCGTTCCAATACGGAAACTTCGCATATTCCCATTGTTTTGCTTACGGCGAAGAGCGCTGAAGAGCACAGCGTAGATGGAATCAAGGCGGGAGCGGACGCCTATTTCGCGAAGCCGCTAAACATGGACCGATTGCGAGCACGGATCGATCAGCTCCTGACGACGCGGCAGCAATTGAAGGATCGCTTCGCTAAGCAGTTGGTGGTTGAGCCAACTGAATTGACGGTGTCTTCGACGGAAGAGGCGATTTTGCGAAAAGCGATCGAAGTAGTGGAGAGGAGCATGGCGGACGAAGGTTTTGATGTAGAGCGCTTCGCTCGGGAAATGGGGATGAGCCGTACAACATTATATCGGAAGTTGAAGGCATTGACCGGGAAGGGCCCCAATCCTTTTATACGCTGTATGCGATTGAAGCGAGCTGCCCAGCTTTTGAGCGGTGGCAAATTGACGGTTTCGGAAACTCTGGAGCATGTGGGGATTCTGGACCTCAGTTACTTCAGTCGAGTATTCAAAAGCGAATTCGGCATGTCGCCTTCAGACTATCTCGATAGAGGAAGAAGGAAGCAGGAGCGGGAAGAAGTAGGTGGTTGAAGTCGGTGTTGAAACGAACTGTGCACCCGAGAATCAAGTGTTTGGATTGTTTGTGCTAACTGTAATCTCAATCTCTATGAGATAGTAATTGGCAAGTGCCCCATAAATGCCCCCCCCCCTCCCAGCCCCTTTTTTTTTTATTATTGCCCTTTCGCTTTTCTAGAAGATGGAAACTAACCTGTAGTTGAATGAAGAATACATTGAAGATAGTCTGCTTGATTTCGAGCATCGTTGTCGTTGGACACTTGTGGGGCGGGATGCCTCATGCTGAGCCAAGGAAGGAGCTCCCCTATAAGGAAACGGTTGAAATCGAGCCGCTGAACCAGTCTCCGTCCTCTGAATTATCGCTTTGGTACAACGCGCCTTCGTCCTATTGGGAAGAAGCTCTGCCGGTAGGGAATGGGCGATTGGGAGCTATGGTTTATGGAGGGGTCTCGGGAGAGCTGATTCAGTTGAATGAGGAGTCTATTTGGGCAGGACCTCCGGTACCGGAAGGGAAGGGAAGTGTTAGCGAGGCGATTGATAAGGCGCGTGAACTGCTTTTCGCGGGCAAGTACATCGAGGCTCAAGAGCTGGTGGGGACGACCCTGCCATCGCGGATTGTGCCTCGAAGTTACCAGACGATGGGAGAGCTGGGGTTCGATTTTGGATTCGAAGGCGAAGCAACGAACTATCGACGCGATTTGAACCTGGATACAGCCATTGCGACGACCTCATTCACGATTGATGGCGTTAACTACTCTCGAGAAGTGATGGCTAGCCCTGTCGATGATGTAATTACGGTGAACCTAACTTCGGATCATCCAGGAACGATTTCATTTGTGACCTCGGTTCAGCGAGACGGGATCTTTTCTGTGGAGGCGGAAAGCAGTGATACGCTTGTAGCTCGAGGGCAAGCCTCTCAAAGAGGAGAGCAATTAGGTGTAAAGTTTGCGACGGTCTACCAGTTTGATATTAAGGGAGGCGCTTCTTCGATTCAAAGCGGGAGAATTGTCGTTAGCGGTGCGGATTCTGTTACTTTATATATTGCAGCAGCGACTGATTATAACGTCAATGACACGGCTAATCCATTCACTCATGATTTAGTGGCTGAATGCAAGCGAACCCTTTCATCCGCAATAGAAAAAGGATACGCTTCGGTTAAGGCCGAGGCCATAGATTCGCATCAGGACCTGTTTCAGCGAGTGTCTTTGGATTTGGGTGAGTCGTCCTCGGAGTCGACTTTAGAGCGATTGACGAGCTATAAGGAAGGACGGGATGTCGATCCAAATTTCGAGGCTCTCTATTTTCAATATGGTCGTTATCTTCTTATAACATCATCTCGGGCTGGGACCTTGCCGGCAAACCTCCAAGGTATTTGGTGTTCTCATACTGCGGCCCCATGGAATGGCGATTATCATTTAAATATTAATATGCAGATGAATTATTGGCCGGCGGAAATTACGAATCTGTCGGAATGTCATCTGCCTTTTATGGATTATATAGAAAGGCTTGTTCCCGCTGGGCAGAAGACGGCTCGCGAGGTCTATGGAAATCGCGGATTTTTGTCAGGGCATGCCTCTGATGTATGGCATTTTTCGATACCGTTCGGCAAACCTCAATACGGTCAGTGGGTCGTTGGCGGAGCCTGGGCGACTCAGCATTTTATGGAGCACTACCGGTTTACGGGCGATCGCGACTTTCTTGAAGGCAGAGCCTATCCCATTCTTAAGGAGTCTGCTTTATTCTTTCTGGATTGGCTCGTTGAGGACCCAGCGACGGGAACATTGGTTTCTGGCCCTAGCTCTTCTCCCGAAAACAAGTTTTTGCTGCCTGGCGTAACCGCGGAAGATTATGCAGAAGAGCTTAAGGCATTTCATGAATCTACGGCATCCAAGAAGGCCAAGATAAGCAAGATGGAGCTTGCCGATATTATGTATAAGAGGGAGCTTTTTAGCAACTTATCAATGGGGCCATCAATGGATCAGCAGATCATCTGGGATGTTTTTACGAATGCATTGGAAGCGGCCGCCATTCTAGGAGTAAAAGATGCTTTCACTAGGGATGTCGAACGTGCGCTCGACAAGCTTGCAATGCCTAAAATCGGTTCCGACGGTCGGCTTATGGAGTGGGCCCATGAGTTCCAAGAAGAGGACGCCGGGCATCGTCATATATCCCATCTGTTCGGGTTGTATCCTGGGCGCCAATACAATTTGAACAATGCGCCTGAGATGGTTGCGGCAGCGCGCAAGTCAATCGATGGCCGTCTGGCAAGCGGTGGCGGCCATACGGGGTGGAGTCGTGCGTGGATTATAAACTTCTGGGCTCGATTCAAGGAGGCGGAGAAGGCTCACCACAATATCGTTATGCTGTTACGGAAATCGACCTACAACAACCTTTTTGACAAGCACGCTCCCTTTCAAATCGATGGTAACTTTGGGGGAACTGCTGGTATCGCTGAGATACTTCTGCAGTCGCATGCTGATGAAGTGGAATTGCTGCCAGCCTTGCCTCAGGCGTGGGGAGACGGTTCGGTGAGCGGGCTCGTCGCTCGTGGTGGTTTCGAGATCGACATGGAATGGAAGGGCGGAGCGTTGACTGCGGCGACGTTGCGATCGAAGCTGGGCAATACGCTTAAGCTTCGCTACGGGGAGAAGCTAGTCAGTGTGTCGACTAAAAAGGGTGGATCGTACGATCTTATGAAGGAATTGAAGAAATGAAGTATTTACGACGGATCATTGCCTTTGCGTTCTTTGTAGGAGTATCACTTTGCGCGGCTAGCGACCGCCCCAACGTTATTCTGATTTATGCCGACGATCTTGGAGTCGGTTTATTGGGAAGCTATGGTCAGAAGGTTATAAAGACTCCGCATATTGATAGTCTCGCGGAAGAAGGAATGCGATTCACGAATTACTACGGAGGGGTTCTCTGTGCTCCGGCTCGCTGGTCTTTGGCTACGGGAATGCACGACGGGCGTATTGGTGGTTGGCAGGAGACGACGGCTGGTCTTCCCATTTTGCGGGATACGGGCGAGATTACCGAGGAAGAGTTTCAGAAAAGGTTTGCGGCTCTTAAGGCGAGCGCCCACCCGATCGCCGATAATGAAGTATTCCTAGGGCAGGTCGCTCAGAGGGCGGGCTACGTGACGGCTCAATTCGGGAAGTTGGATCGTGGCTTTCTTACCTGGGCCGAGCGGGTCGAGCGCTTCGGCTGGGATTATCATGAAGGATACTATGATCATCGCAGGGCGCATGGCTTCTATCCACCCTATTTGTGGCGCAATGGCGAACGTTTCGAATTGCCGGGCAATGATGATCCTCACTGCGGTAAGATGAGCGAGAAAGGTGACGAGCCCGTTGGTTCGGGAGGCGAGACCTATTCTCAAAACGTATTCATAGAAGGAATACTGAATTTTATCCGTAAGCATAAGGATGAGCGGTTCTTTCTGTATCATCCTACGCAGTTGCCCCATGGTCCGGTTGCAATTCCCGAGCTGCACCCCGACTATGCGGATAGGGACGGGTGGTCGTTGGCGGAGAAAAAATACGCGTCCATGGTAAGAATGCTGGATGATCATGTCGGGTTGATAATGGCGGAGTTGAAGGCTCTGGGCATTGATGATGAAACGATCGTATTCTTTACGTCCGACAACGGGCACGAGCTTTATTACGGACCAAAGGGGCGGTTCAATCAACAGCGCCTACCAAATGGCGAAAAGGCGAACTTGACCGATAAGAAATGGAGGACATCGGAACATGGAGATATTTTTGACGGTGCCGGGGGGCGCGCAGGCTTGAAGAGGGCTGGGTACCAAGGGGGGATGCAGGTTCCGATGATTGCACGTTGGCCGGGACGTATCAAAAAGAATGCGACGACCGATCTGATGAGTGCTCAGTATGACTTTATGGCGACATTGGCCGAGCTCGTCGGCACCGATTTGCCGGAAGGAAAAGATAGCATTTCCTATTTGCCCACCCTGTTGTCGAAGCAGCAGAAGAAAACACACGACTACATTGTGGTAAATAATCATTTCGATCGAATGGGCAAAACGGCACTCATTGGTCGAGATGGGTGGAAGCTGGTCGAAGTGGATCGTGATCGGGACGAGTTTCAGCTCTACTATATAGCAAAGGACAATGAGGAACGCTTTGATCTAGCGAATAGTTATCCAGAAAAGGTCGAGGTTTTGAAGAAGATTTTGCTGAGCAATATCGATTCCGAGCGACCGGATCTTTGACTGGCGATCATCTGATGATGTGCTAAAAAGTTGAATGCGATCGGCTTTGGGTAATTTAGTCGCGTTCTATTAAGGTGATCCTCGCTTTATGGATTGCGGCACTGGCGTGGTCTCGTTCGAGTCCCGCTGCAGGGGAAACTGAGCCTCCACACGGAAAGCCCTATGTTTACAAGGAGGCGAGGTTCCACAAGAAATGGAAATCTATTTTCCTGGGGGCTGGAGTTCCCCGGATCGATTCCTGGCAGGTTTAGGATTCTTAGAGGGCGATCCAACTTTGGCGGAGACTGGAGGGAGCGAGTATCCCGGTAGAAGTGAGGGTTCTATGGAGAGTATAGAGTGACTGTGATATTTCCAATCGCTAGTGCATTGTCCTAAAAGTAGTATTTATATTTTTATGCTCGCAGGTTGAGCGGGTTGTTTAGCCTCTAAACCTTAACTGCCTGTGTTCATCTTCGTAATCTGCGGGCCCGAGTAGATGGGGATAAGTTCCCTCTTTTTCAGCGAAATTAATCTAGTTGTATCAATAACATATGTCGTTGTATTATGAATACGTTTTGCTCCTGTTTTTCTTTTTTACGAAGTGGTTGTCGCACGTGGGCCTTGTGGAACTTGCTGGCGGCGCTTTCTAGTAGCGCTGCGCTGGGTGGTGACGACCTAGCGGTATGTATCGATACGCATTTAGATGGTCGCCCGATAAGCTATAATTTGGTGGGATTGCATCAGGTTTACACTTTTACGCCCGACCCTGTGTTTGAGGAAGGAGATTTTGCTGAGTGGGTGGAGGCGAACGGTTTTTCGGTATCACGATTTCCGGGAGGCACGACGGTTAAATACTGGGACTGGGAAGCGCCCACGGGGCAGCCGTTCAAGGATCCAATGTTGCCGACCTTTGATTCGAAGCTAAATGAACCCGAATCGGAGTGGATGAGTGTGGATGAGTATCTCGATTTTGTTGAGGCGACCGGAATGACACCTTTAATCGGAGTGAACTCGTACATCGGCGCGGTGCACGGCAAGGAATTGGAGATGATAGAGAAGGCGGTTCGTTTGGTCCGGCATGTGAAGGAGCGCGGGTTTGGGGGCGGATTTTGGTATATTGGAAATGAGGAGATGCATAAGCACGGTGGGCCAGCGGAGCACGCTCGAGCCTTTCGAAAATATGCGACGAGGATGAAAGCCGAAGATCCAAACATTAAGGTTTTCTGGAACGATAATAATCCAAGTAAAAAGAGCGTCCGAGAGTTTTTGGAGAACGACGGAGGGACGGCGGATGGCTTGGAAACGCATGGGAAGTGGCCTTATGGCGGAAGCCCGGAACTTCCACCCGCTTCCTATGAAGAGTGGCTGGGTGAGGTGCCGTTGCGAGATCGCAAGAATGGCGATCGAAAATCGGGAGGGCGTGTTTGGCGGTATGCGGCGGATGAATACAGATCCATTGCTAGGTCGATGGGGAGGGATTTGCTTGTCGCCAACAATGAATACGGATTCGGCAGCGCGAACAATATGGGCTCTTTTTCTCGCTTTCAGAAAGGGCTTTTGGCGACGGAGTTTTTGATGGAGCTGTATATCGGCAATTGGGATATGACGGCTTTTTGGGATCTGGCGCTCCGCTCAGAGGACGGAGTCTTGGATCGGCAGAATGGCTTCCGAGTGAATCCCGCCGGAGAAGGAATGGCTCTCCTGGCGGAGGTCCAGGGAGGGACCTTTCTGCATGCGGTGAAGACAGGGAAGCCATCGGTGCATGGCTTCGCGGCCCGAAAGGATGGCGTGGTCTATTTGTATTTATTGAACAAAACGGGAGATTCTCATCGTTGCGATATTTCGCTCGATCCTGCTGGGTTGAGGAAAGTGGAGTTGCAGACGCTTACCGAAGGCGAGGATGGCTATGGAAAATTGATGTGGAGTTCTAGGACAATTGACGAAGGCTCTCCGGCGGTTGAATTGCCTGCGATGAGTTTTGCGAGGATTACAGTACACCCGTTGGAGAAAGTGGCTTCGGCGAGGAGTGCAAGGACCCTGCAAGAGAAGCCCAACATCATTTGGTTGATGGCGGAAGATATAGGTTTGGACCTCGAATGTTACGGCATGAAGGGGGTGAGTACCCCGAACCTCAATCGCTTGGCGGAGGAAGGCACTCGCTATACGGGCGTTTACTGTCCGAGTCCGATTTGCTCGCCGAATCGATCCGCTATGATGGTTGGTGTCGATCGAGCGAAAATTGGAGCGCAGCACCATCGAAGTAAGCGAAACCAACCGTTGCCAGCTCCCTACAAACCGATGACCTATTGGTTGAAGGAAGGGGGTTATACGAATATTATTGGTAGCGATCTCGTGATGGGCAAAGGGACCAAGATCGATTGCAATTTCAAGACGAAGATGTTGGGCTCCTACGATGGCGTGACCCAATTTGGGCTTTTCGACAAGAAGCTAGAGTATACCGAGGAGGATCAGCCTTTTTTTTAATCAGATACAGCTACAGGTGACGCATCGAGGAGATTGGTGGCCCAATTTGCGAGAGAGGGCAGAAACGCCTGTTTTGGTAGATGAGATCGAGCTGCCGCCTTACTATGCGGATACCCCAGAGGTCAAAAGGGATTGGGCGAATTATTTGGATACGATCGAGTACATGGATCGGGAGGTCGGGTTCCTGATGGATGAATTGAAATCCAAAGGGCTAGACTCGAATACGGTAGTGATTTTTGTCGGAGACAATGGACGGTGCAACCTCAGGGGCAAGGGGTACCTATACGAACCCGGAGTGCATGTTCCGATGATCGTCTAGGGACCCGGTATCATTGAAGCAGGTATGATAGTGGAAGGACTTATCAGCGTGACGGACATCACGGCCTCGATCCTCAATCTCGCCGGAGCGGAAATCCCAGGCTACATGTCCGCTCGTCCCGCTTTTGGTGTGGAGCAGCCGGAGTATAGGGTGTTTGTGCGTTCTGCTCGGGATGTTTGGGACGAGATCGATGATTGTTCTAGAAGTATCGTCGCTAACGGATTCAAGTACATTGTGAACCATAGGGTGGAGATTCCTTGGGATGCAGGGCAGGCGTATTTGGATCTCAATCGACCTGCTCTCCATGTTATGCGCCGCTTAGATCGAGAAGGGCGCTTGAGCGAAGATGAGCGAATTTTCTTGCAGCCGAGAAAGCCGAATGAGGAGTTGTACGACCTAAGGTCGGATCCGCATGAAATGAGGAATCTGGCGAGAGATCCGATCTATTCTGAAGTGCTCGGACGGATGCGCGGCTATGAGACGGAGTGGCTGGAGAACCACCGGGAACAGGGACTCGAAGATCTGGGAAAGCGGCAGGTTGGGAAAGCGTTGCCGGCACAACTCGTTCGAGAAGCATTGAAGAAGGACTATCCGGATCTTTGGAAGCGATTAGAGTCCGGGGAAATTGTAAAAACGAAATCGCTGATGAAGCGAATTGGCGAGAAGCGGGAGAGTTTAAGGCGAAGTTCGGTCGATTTCAGTGGCAGTTTGTGAATTGGAGGAATTCGACAAGTACTTGGAGGATATCTCCTACCTTGGTTTTGGAGGGCTGTGGTTAAATACGGGCCGTAATTCGCCCCGTTGACAGCGACTGAAGTTTCAGAGCCACAGGCGTAACGTTGGAGGCGAGTTGAAAGACTAACTCAAGCAGTGAACCAGAAAAACAGAAACTCTGAAGAATACCCAATAAAACTATGATTGCCCCAAAAATTAGATTTAAACAGTACTTTTCTCTGGGATTGACCTTATCCTTAACAGGAGCGATTTGCTCGTACGCTCAGGAAGCCGCGTCGGGCGACGACGAAGATATTTTCGAACTTTCGCCGTTCGAGGTAGATGGATCGAAGGATGTGGGCTATCGGGCAGCGAATTCGCTGGCAGGCTCTCGATTGAACACTTCGTTGAGGGACACCTCATCCGTTATCGATGTTTTCACCAGAGAAATGATGGATGACTTAGGAGCGACTGATCTCAAAGATGTCGTGGCTTACGGTAATAATCTCGTCCAGAGTACGGAGGATGACACGCACGGGTTTGGAAATGTTCAAGTAGGAGCGAGCCCCTCATTCAATTTTCGCGTTCGTGGTCTGCCGGCGACGAGAGCAAGGAATTATTTCTCGTACGGGTATGAATTCGATAGCTACAACATGGAGCGGCTTGATGAAGCGAGAGGGCCGAACTCCATTTTGTTTGGATTTGGATCGCCTGGAGGCGTGATCAATAACTCAACGAAACAAGCTCATTTTGGTAAGCAAAAAGGGCGTGTTGAATTTACCACTGGAGACGAAATCAAAGCACGCACGGCGTTGGATTGGAATGAAGTTCTTATCGATGACCGTCTTGCGGTTCGCGTGAATCTTCTCAAGCACGAAGAAGAGGGCTGGATGTACTATACGCACGATGATCATGAAGCCATTGACCTCGCTCTAACCTACAAGCCTTTCGAGAAGACTAAAATTCTCTTCGATTATGAGGAGTATGAAAAGAACGATACGACTTCTCGTCCGTTCAACCATCATAATTGGGCAGAAAAGTGGGAGGATATTGGGAACCCTCTTCTTGCTGGCGGTTGGGATCTTCGAAATAACTCCACCGTGAACCCTGATCTGGATTCCACGGACCTGGCTCACATGCAGGCGCTTAGTGGTACAAATGATAATAACAAAGATGGGTACTGGTCAATTACCAGCAATGATGGGCAGGTCGCTAATTGGAGAGGGATGGTGCGAGCGCGGTGGCCCAATGGAAAAAAGGAAGATGGGAGCAATCTTACATTCTTCAATGGCGGAAGAAATGTGGCGATCGAGCCAGATGGTGTGCTCGGCGTGAATGTATTTGGACCCAGCACCTCTAGGGATTTTAAGATAAAAAACAAGACGGCTATCGTTGAACATGAGATAGTGAAGGATCTCTTTGTTTCGTTTGCGGCCACTGAGAACGAAGTGGACTGGGATCTGTTTCTCCACAATGCGTCTTTTTTGCAGGGAGACCCGAACTTGTGGCTACCTGCAGCCACCATTACGGACAATCTGCCTGACGTCGATAATCCGGTTCTTAATCCCTATGCGGGGCTGACTTACATTGAAGCGTCTACTATGAGGAGGGTTCAGGAAGAGCTTTTCGAATCTCAAAGAGTGTCGCTATCGTATAAAATCGATTTCAAAGAATTGCTTGGGTCTGAGAAAGCTGGGAATGTTCTAGGCGTACATCGCATTGCCGGTTTATATGAAGATTCAGACTATACTGTTGAAGAAATCAGTATGCGTGAGAGCGTGTTCATTGATGGCGTTTTGCCCCGTCCAGACTTAGGGAACAATGTTCGCAATCGACTTTTGAGAAGAACCTACATAGAAGACCCGTCGGATCCTCTTCAGTATGCTATTGGGGAGTTCGAGCCGGTGAATTTGACTTTGGAAGATGGCTCTGTGCTTACTAGTGACTTCGTCCCATTCCAAAGAAGGTACGACTTTACGCGGGACAATATCTCAAAGATGGTTTCGTTGCAGAGCTTTTGGTTTGACGGTAGACTCGTAACGACATTTGGAGAGCGTAGCGACGAACTTACTTTTCATGCGTTTGGTGAGTTGCTGGATCCTTCCGGGGCAATTGTGCGCGATCCGGATAATCTGACTATTAGTGAATTTACGGGGACCACCCAACAATTGGGCGCTGTGTTTCATGTGACAAAGAAATTGTCGATATTCGCGAATGAGTCCGATAGTCTTGGCGTCCCAGACTTTCCAAGAACGATGGTTCCTGATGGATCCTTTAATGAGCCAACACAAGGTGATGGTAGTGATTTGGGGATCAAATTCGACGCCCTCGAAAATAAGCTATCTCTAACAGCAACCTACTTTAACGCTGCTCAGAAAAATGACACCCGTGGAGGGAATCCAGACAACTGGGGACAAGAGCAGATTGTTGATGCTTTGCTCGTCGAAGGTTTACTGGCCGAGGCTGATGCAGAGCAATACCGCTTGTACGGGAATGGACACACTTGGGATACGGAAACCGAAGGGTATGAGTTGGCTGCGGTTGGGCGGATTACGAAAAACTGGAACGTTCGCCTGAACTACTCATGGACGGATAAGGAGATTACGAATATCGCTCCGAGAATCGTGTCTTGGATCGAAGACGTAGGCAGGCCGTTTTGGAGTTCCTATGATCGTGATAACCCAAACACGCCAGAAGCTGACAATATTCTTGATGACATTGTTGATGGAGAAACCTCGCTACGCGACCGGATTAACAATTTCGAGTCTCAGCTTAATAATATCATTGTCAATGGCACGACCCTGAGAGGGCTGCGTCAGGATAAGGTTTCGGTTTTCAACAGCTATGATTTCCGCGATGGACGCCTCAAGGGGCTTGGCCTTGGCGCTGGGTTCCGGTATATGAGCGCTCCGGTTGTGGGGCAAGATGCGGATGGCAGGCACATGTATGGAAGCTCCAACAGCAATTTCGACTTTATGGCGAAGTACAAAACGAAGCTTATGGACCGGAATGTCACCTATCAAGTGAATGTCAAAAATGCCTTTAGAGATGAAGTCGAATGGAGTCCGATCAGCGTAGTTTATGCAGATAATATTGATGCCATCGTTCTTTTTCCTCCGCGTGAAATAACGTTCTCGGTTCGTTTGGATTTCTAAGGATAGCGAGATTGGTGATTGGTCCTTTCCGTATCTCGGATAACAGAGAGAACGGAAGGTCTTAGTCGCGGAATTTAGGGGGTGGCTGGAGCTGGTTCAAGTTGCGGTCACCCCTTTTTTTTATGGAGAAATGGCTTAGGGACGAAAGATAAAGCATTCGGAGCATGTTAGAGCTTCGAAAAGTTGTATAAAATTAGTGAGTATGAATATTTTAATTCTATTTAGCGCATGCGTTTTAGGCATGCTTTGTGTCACGTTGGAACTAGAGGCACGGGAGTATGAACCGACTCGAGAGAGTCTCTCTGGCTACGAAGTACCGGAATGGTACCACGATGCAAAAATTGGGTTTTTCTACCACTGGGGACCGCAATCCGTTGTTGGCGAGTATTGGAATAGGGACGTCATGGAATTCTGCCGTCAGCAGGGGAGGTATGCAGGTTCCCATACGGCTGCGAGGAACCCTCCAGGCCAATGGGGGGCTAATATGTATCCAAAAGCCGGAAAGCCGGAAAATGAGCAAAACTCGAACTACCTTTTGCACAAGCGGTTTTTTGGAGATCCGAAGGAATTTGGATACAAGGATCTTATCCCGCTAATGAGTAGTGATGGGTTCGACTACAAGGAAATGGTTCGCTTGCTGGATGAGGCGGGGGTACGCTACTTTGCGCCCATGGCGATACACCATGATGGGTTCGCGATGTGGGATTCAGAGGTCGTTGATGAGTTTAATGCAGCGAAGATGGGGCCGAAGTTGGATACAGTTGAGGCAGTTGTTGGCGAGGCCAGAAAACGAGGCATCAAAGTGGGGGTATCGACGCATGTGGCACGGCATTCCTGGTATTATGGAGGCAAAGGTCTCCGCGGATACGATGTGTCCGATCCGCGATACGTGCAACTCTACGGTGAAGGGATTGGAGAAGGAGGGCTCCCAAAACCAAGCGCTTTGAAGAAGTGGGAAGATACGCTTTCTGAGCTAGTGCATCGTTTTCAGCCGGATTACATTTTTGTGGACGGTGGAACAGCTGATATCTTCTGCGATACAGGAAATTATGTACATCAGGATGCGTTTAGGCGCATTGTTGCGAATTATTACAATGATGGGTTAAAGAATGGATATGAGCCGGTCATCAGCTATAAGCGGGAATCCTTGTGGAAAGAGGAAGCGATCCCTGATTACGAAGGGGGCAATTTGGTCGGAATCGCACCTTACAAGTGGCAGGCTCACAGCAATGTAGCAGGGTGGTTCTATCGTCCCGGACAATCGGTGGTGAAGTCGCACATACTGTTTCGAAAGACGATTGATGTGGTCAGTAAAAATGGAAATATGCTATTGAACCTTGGGCTTAAGGGAGATGGTTCTATGCAGGATGCGGATATTGCTTTCCTGAAAGATCTCGCCACCTGGACGAAGGCGTTGGGGGAAGGCATTTTTGAAACAAGACCATGGCTCGTTTATGGAGAGGACAGTCAGGGTAAGCCGAAGCCTGTTGTGGAAAATGGGTTTAGAGGAATTGTTTACGATGATCCTTCCCGTACTTCGTCGGCTAGGGTTAAGCTTATTGGCGGAGATCTCAGGTATACGAAGAGCAAGAATGGGAGGGTGATTTATGGAACGATATTGGCTTGGCCGAAAGAGTCGATTGTTCTCAGGTCATTTGGTCGCGATGGAGTCGGTAAAGATTTGAAAGTAGCCAAGGTTTCGTTGTTGGGAAGCGATGAAAAAATCGTTTGGAAGCAGACGGCTAAGGGGATCGAGATCCAAGCTCCGAGGAATCCCGTATTTGAGAATTTGGATTGGCCTGTTATGTTCAAATTGGAGCTCTAGATCGTTTTCGATTATTATTTGGCAACTCCCTAATGAGGACTTGATATTAAAACTGAATTAAAAGGGGCAAGAAAATCATGTTTTGCGTGGTGCTGTTGTTTGCGAAACGGGGTCTTTCCGCGGAGCTGCAGGTAGCGCCGATCCCTTCGTTCGCGAATGGACCTATGGTTATTCCTCGTTTCGAGTCGACTGACGTCTTGAATTGGATAGGCGAGAATTTTGCCGCAGTCCGTTTGGACAATCCTCCCAGTTCTGCGGGGTGAGCTTGAATTGCTCGGACCCCTTCATTGATGGGATGCGCTCGAGCAAGTCGTGGATGTATTCTGAGGGGTTAATGCCTCGACGTTCGCAGCTGCCGACGATCGAGTAGTTCTCCGCGGCGGCTTCTAGCCTTGGGGTGGCCTATGAACATCCAATTCTTCTTGCTCACGGCGCTGGGACGGATGGCGTTTTCCATCAGCTTGTTGTCGATCTCCGCTTGGTCGTATTCAAGGAATCGCGACATGGCCCCCCATTCTCCGAGGGCATAGGCGACGGCCTTGTCCATGGCGGTCTTGGGCAGGTAGCGTCCATGGCGCTTGGCGATGGCATTGCCCAGCGGGCGGAAGGTCATGGCCGATTCGCTTTGGCGGGCGACCGAAAAGCGCGTAGCCTTGTAGGCCGCGCGCTGGTGGTAGGGGGGGAGGTGGTCGCAAAACTTGGATACGACGTGTAGACCAGCAGTTCGGCGGAGGCGCCCTTTCTTCTCCGACAGCTCCGCCTTGAGGTTCTCGTTCTCGGCAAGGACTGTTTCGACGGGCGGAATCTTGCGTATCTGCATAAGCGGGTACGCTTTTCGAATTAACCGCTTTTTCAGGGTTCGTACCGCTCCTTGGCCATCCCGTCCTTGAGGGTAAGCGGTGCAAAATCTGCCCCTATGCTGATCTTGACTTTTTCCAGTTGGCTGGGGTCAGAGTCCTGAGCGCTTGCTCCGGCAGGGTTCGCGTATCCTTGGACAGTACGTCGGCCAGGTATTCCAGCGGCTGGATGTCCAGGCGTTTGCAGGAGATCAGGATCGAGTAAAGGATCGCCGCGCGTTCGCCGGCTTGGGGATGCCCTACGAAGAGCCAGTTCTTCTTGCCGACCGCGGTCGGCCGGATGGCGTTCTCCATCCAGTTGTTGTCGATCGCGACGTG
>NZ_JARXIA010000038.1 GCF_031127875.1 Pelagicoccus sp. SDUM812005
GGAGCTCTTGCTTCTGTTCTGCAGTGTATCGTTTTCCTCGTTCGGTGGACATGAAGGAAAAATAGCGGATCGACGATCAAGCGTCTAGGGGGTGGGTTTTGTACCGCTTACCCTTGAGGTCTATGCCGCCGAGTAGCATCGACAAGGCCTCGCTCTTTAGGCGAAGCTTCCCGCTGGCGGCGTCACTGGGTCTTGCCAGGTAAGGTCTCCCTTCGTCTTCGCTTCGATCGAGTGTCGTTATTTCATTCCTCGGTACCAGACGTTCGGCCAGGACCCACAGTCCCGTTCCGTTGAGGAAGATGCGAACCGAGGAGGAGAAGCCCAGCATGCCTTAAGCTCCCACGTCCAATCTGGCGGATGGACTTCTCGGCCCCATCGGAAACTGCGCCGAAAGCCCGTTGGGCAAGGCCCGGCCAAGCGCCCCTCGCTCGATTTTGGCTTTGGCCTCCTCGATGGATCGGCGCTGCTCGGGGTCGATTTCATCGGAAGCATCCAGGTGCTTATCGACAATCTCAAGGGCTTCGTCGTAGCGACGTTGGCCAGCGAGGTAATTGACCAGCTGGCTTTCGACTTCCATGCGGTTCTCGAGGGAGTCAGCAGTTCGAATTGTATCTTTGGCAAAGTCCTCGGCGTTGCTTTCCTCTCTAGCGAGCAGCCAAATGGCCCACAGGGTGCGTGCCTCTTGGTTTTCGGGAAATCGCTTCGAGATTGTTTCGAACTCCACACGCGCTAGCGTTTCGTCGGCTTCAAGGAAGTAGGAGTGGAGACGGATAGTGCGTGCGGCTGCTTCGTGCTCGCATCCGCCTGCGATCAGTTCCTTCACCTCTTTGCGAGCTGCTTTGGAATCGCCCAAGCGTAGGTGAAGCTTCGCCTTGGCCAGCTTAAGGTCCGATTGGAATTGTGGGTTGTCCTTGTCCTTGAGTGACAGATACCGATTCGCATCCTCGAGAATTCCCTGGGTAGCGGGATCGATGGAAAGGGCCGGTGAGTGAAGGATCCCTTGTTCGAGAATAATGACTGCTTTCAGAAGGCCGGCGAATGAGTTCCCGAATTGGATTTTGAGCGGTTTCTTTCGCCCTTTGAATCGAAAGGTGAGGGTTATGGTTTTGTCGCTCGACTGCAGACTGGCTCGCTCGGCGAACTTCCAGTATCCGAAGTGTCGCCAAGGCAGAAAGCGATCGTGGATCCCGTTGGAATCGATACGATATCCCGATACGGAAATCGCCGTCTCTTCTTGATTGAGGAGTGGGGTGTCGGTTTTCAATGCCTTCTTGTGTTGTCCTAAGGAGTCGCTCGTTTGCCGCTATCTTTCGGTCTACTGACTTTGACTTTCGGAAGGTCGCCAAAACTCCGAAGTGATCTGATGGGAAGAGGGGTGGACGTGTTTGGGGAATGGAATCGTCGCCTATTGTTTGAATGTCTTGTTGTATCCAAACATCGGAGCGAAACAGGATCCGATCTAGTCGCCGGCTCGGCTCTCCCTTGAAGGAATCTCGTTTTGCCTTGGGGTTCAGTTCGCGGTCCCATGTATATCCTGGTTCTTCTGGCCGGAGGATGAGCCAAGGATCGATGAAGTCCGCCGGTATGGCCGCTGAGTCAGGCTGTTCGCCGTCGCCGAAGTTAAAGTCGCCCAAGAGTACTGCTTCAGGATCCTGCTGCAGTTTAGAAAAAACAAGAGACAATTGCCGTGCCCGTATGGGACCGTCCTCGAGAAAACTGTCCAAGTGGCAGGTGACGAAAGTGAGATCGTTCTCACCAATTTTCACTGTAGTGAAAAGAGCGATACGGCCCTGTTTGGACGGTAGCTCTAGTATCTGACGATTGCTTACGGGGAACTTCGAGAGGATCAAGAATTCGTGGGCAATCTGGATGCTACCCTCGCTTTGCGGGTAGTGGTAGCGATCGAGCCATGGCTCCGCTTCAAGCTTACGGGCGAACCAAGGCGCTACTTCTTGAAGGGCGATGATATCGGCATCCGAATCGCGTAATAAAGCCATGAAGGCAGGGATCCGCTTTTCCACCTTCCATGGATCCGCCAGCACATTGTAGGTCAGGACGCTGATTTCGGACGGATTGTCAGTCGTCGCACCACCAGTCGGGAATGATCCCAAGGCTAGGCACAAGTAAGCCAGTAAGGTGTACTTCAAGCGCTTGCTGAGTTGAGGGTCCATTGATTCGAAGAAGGGATTCTAATTTTGCCGAAACCTTGTGAATTGTTTGCTTTGATCGGGGTGAGAGCTTTGTAGTGATAACCAGGAAGTCCGAAAGGTTCGAAGGAGTTCCTTGGGGGGGGGCTGGATGGTGCGAGTATCCTATCGATTCCATGCTTTGGACTCTCTGAAGGAAAGTTTTTCCCATTTTTGATGGCATTCACTAGGGGAACCAGGAGGAGATCGGCGACGACGACTATGAGGCCTTCCCTGGTCCAATGAGTGTCAAAAATTAAGACCTGACCCCATTTTACCTCCCTTCTTTCGGTCATTGGGTCGGTCTCTTTCCATGGCATAAATACCATATCGGAGTGTAACCCATCTCCTTAGAAATGTGTAACCTATGTCCTCGGTTCGTACCAATGTCAAAGGTTAAGACTCGACCCTATTTTGCCTCCCCCTGATTACTTTATCGATGTAAACTCGGCTAAAAATTTCTCGAGTATATTGGGGTCTAGATCGTTAGTGATAAATACTCTAAAGCAAATTGATAAGATATCAAAGTGTCCACGTCCTAGTTCATTCGCTACAGTGAATGGCCAATCGTGAAAATTTGTGCCCTCTGCTTTGGCCAGTGCTGCTTGAAATGTTTCGACGCGAGTCCCCAAAGCCTGTGCGACGTCGGGCAAGTGTTTTGTTGCGGTAGCTTGAGCTACTTCTTCCGGGTCTTCCACTACTGGCAAGTAGAGAAGAGGGAGATTACATTTGTGATTTTCTGTTCTTTGATCTCCATCGAGAATTCCAACAAATACCACTCGTACTTGCCTGAGTTCTTCCGGTAAACTGTTCAGCAGGGCTACAACTTGACCGGAACTCCCGGCCCATATCACTTCAACTGAAGACCTAAGCACAGGAGCACCGATAATTAGTAGTTCGCGTAGAAAGCTACAAGCGGCGGCGTCCTCAGTGGCTGCTATTATTTTTGTTCCTTTCCCGATTCCTAATGCTGATAGATGGTTTGGTGACTCTTCCGCCGTGGTAGTGCAAAGACCGGAAGCACTCATCATGGTTATGAGGCGCCTAGAGTATGGTACTTTGCAAACTGTATCATTGGAGTGTGAAGTGAGGACGCACGCTACGTTTCGCTCAGAGGCTAAGAATGCGATGAGGTCTGCAACTGCACCTTGTGAATGAGCGGCTAAGAATGATTCAGGCTCGTCCATCAAAAGAATTGAGTCGGATTTCATGCGTTTAGTTACCCAAAATAGGAATAGGCACGCTAGTTCTCCCAATCCAAGGTGTTCTACTCCGTAGCTTTGACTACCTTTTGAGACTCGAAAATATGGCAACTCTGGCCAGTTTGTTTCGAGTCCAAGTTCGACTTCAAATACATCGATGGAATCATAAGATTTTCCTGTTATATATCGAACAAGTCCTAGCTCTTTTTCATCAAATGTATAGCTATCTACTTGTTCTATGAGGTCAGACAGGTTCGTTTGTCGTCTGATTAGGTTCTGAAACTTTGGAATGATTTCGGAGGTGCTGACTAATTTTACGTCCAGATCCGGTAGATCAGATCCTTCGTTTTCGCCGATTAATCGACGCTCTTGCGTCGAGAAATCATAGACTATTTCGTGCATTGCTTCACCTATTCTTAGCTTCAAGGTAGCTGTACCCTCGGTCAAACGTGTATCGAGGGCCATTTCGGAATTCGAAGCGGAATCAGTTGAACAAAGCCAAATAGCGTGCAGGACAGTGCTCTTTCCTGAACCGTTGAGGCCTGTTATTGCTGAAACACCCTTCCCTAATAGAATGGCGACGGTTCCCAGTACTGGGACATTGTCGAATGAAATGGAAATTAGTTCGGTTGAGGGAGTTGTTCTGTAGCAACGCCTCCAATAGTCGGATGCCCTTGCTTGTTTCATCGGATATCACCCCAACCACCTTTTAGAGCACGTTCCACCATCTCAGATTCGATATCAATATCAGCAACTTCGTTTGTCACCCTCTGGGTAGTAAACCAATTTAGGTGTTCTACGGCCGTCTCTATTCGCTGTTTGATTTTTGGTGATGCGGTTAACTTGCTATTCAAAAGGGGCGAATGTTCTAATAATCCCCAAAGTACTAGGTCGCGTATAACTACAGAGCTTACGTCAGCTACACGAGATGATGCTCTATCATTGAAGATAGCTAGGCAGGCTTGTGTTTCCTGACCTGATTCGGCACCTCGTCCTTTCATCGAAATTCGCATGCTCTCGAACCAATTCATGTATTCTCCGAGTACCCGTTCGCATGGTGTAACCTGTTCAAGTCGAAACTGAATTGCTAAAAACATAACCCACGACCATAGGGTAGCCTTATTTAGCTTAATTGGGCTTTTAGATGAATTTAATGATGCACCTAGCGTTTTGAAGGCAACCGATGTTGCTTCAGTAACTTTTTCAGGAAACCTATTGCCTGATCTATACCTTTCGGCGAGTTTTCCTGCTGTTAGCTTTTCTGATATATTGCCCCAATCAAGTACCGTCATGACTCGAGCGACAACGTCGTCGTGAGCCATGCGTGCGTTGCTGAATCCAATAGTTCTTTGTTCGAGACCCCATTGAGCGAAGTTCCGAGCAACTGCCTTTACTTGGTCTCGAACTTCGCCAAAGTAAGCATTCCTGGCTTCTGCAGGTGTGAGGGTAACTTGATGGTTTAGACGAAAAAATAATTCACCAGGTTCTTCCGGCTGAAAGTCGGTGATTGTGATGACTCTTATAGAAAATTGCTTTATGCGTTTTGAGAGAGGTGGAATTAGCTGGGAGAAGTATTTGCCATGGGCTTCATAAATTAAGTCATCAGACGGGTTTATGAGGCCATCGATAGGAAAATTGTCGCTGTAGAAATCGCAAATTGTGGCTAAGCGTTGTTGGCCGTCTAGTACTTCGTCCATACAGTTTTCACCATGACTTACGATGTGTACGGGAGGGATGTGCCAATCCCTCAAGATCGTATCAATAAGGAGTTGCTTTTTCTTTAAATTCCAAACGTTTCCTCTCTGGAAGTCCGGCTGAAGGTCGATGTCTCCATCGTTGATTCTTCCAACTAAGGTTTGAATATCTGGATCTGAAGCGTTGAGTTTCATTTAATAAATTTCTGATGAAGGTAATTGAGGTAGTGTCTTAGTGATCTTTGGGTGGTTTTTGAAACGTTTGTTTTGGAAAATGTCAGAAAGGGCTTCTAGTTGATTCAATTGATAATGTTAAGATTGATTGGTACACAGGTTTTACCTCAACTATTGGTATGCACGACCGGGGCAGGATAGGATGCCCCGTGACAAGATATCCATTCATTAGTCCATTCGAAGGAGTGTTTCGTGCCTTGGCCGCGTTCGATGGCGATGTCGTTCTTGGCGGCCAATTGTTCGGTGACGGAGGGGGGGAGTTATGAATGATGAATTATGAGTGTTGAGGGATGGGAGATGTGGTTGGATTGGTCGGAAATGGTCTATGCGAGGCTGAGTTTTTGAGCGGCTTTGGTTTGGGAGTCGTGGAGTTGGAGGGTGGTGGCAATTTGGTCGTGGTTGATGGATTTAGGGCCGAGGTGTTCTAGGTAGGTGCAGGTGGCGTAACTCTTCGAATTGCTTTCGTATTTGCTTAGCCATGACGCGAAGTTTCTCTGGTTCTCCGAGTCGCGGGGATACTGGGTGTTTGGACGGGAGAGGCCGATGCGCCATGGTTTGGGGGTGAGTCGGGCTCGAAAGCACTCTTGGCGTTCGGTGAGGCGGCGATAGAGGGGGTCGCTTTGAAGCTCTTGGAAAATGCGTCTTACTTCGTCGCTGAGCGGATGATAGAGTTTGTCGGTGAAAAGCAGGCGATAGCCGCCGCGAGTTTGATAGAGACGGAAACCGGAGTTGGGATTGCTCTTGGACCAATCGACGATGCGGTTAACGGCCTTTAGTTGGTGTGCAAGCTGGCGCTGCTCGCGGAACTTCCTGGAGAAACTGTATTTTAGACTGTCGACCAACCCAAGGGGTCGAGGCGTTGGACTGAGGTCGATGTCGACAAAGAGAACGCTGGAGGAATTGAGAACGAGGGCTCCGTAGCGATTGCGGGTAACGAGGGTTTCAGGCGTTTCGAGATCGGTATATGTGAAGGATTGGATGATTTCTTCGCGGGGCGGGGCGGCGAGGTAGTCGTAGTCCTCGGTAACTTGTCCACCACGGTAGGGCAGCGATCCTTCCGAGAGGCGAAGGAAAATAGACTTCGCTCGTTTTGTTCCGCGTTCGCGCGCTTCCTCTGGACTATTGCTCGACCAACCCCAAGCGACGAACTCGGCAGGGTTGCCGTGTTGGTCAAGCCCGTCGAAAGTAGACCGTATCCAGTATTTTGGGATGCGCATTTTTAGGGATAACCGAAGGAGGTTGGTCGCGAGGGAAGGAGATTGGGAGCTATCTAGGATTCAACTCCGTCAGGATTGATCGGGTCTTCCTGTTCGCTTGGTTGAGCTTCGAGGCTAATGATTCGTTCGTGACGGGAGTTGATCTGGTGTACGACTTCGTCGATCTCGCGGGAGACCATGGGGCTCCAGACACGGTGGAGATGCCAGCCCTGCGAGCGAAGCACCTCGGTGCGGAAGTGTTCCCAGGCGATAGGATCGGGAGTTTTTTTGAAGCGGTTGAAGTCGGTGAGAATGCCGAGTGTGACGTCTTCGGGTAGGTGGGGATGGGTAAGGGCGGCGTCGATACAGAAGCCATCGTTGCCCCAATGGACGGTAGAGCCGATGTGTTGGGAATCGCGAAGATGGATGCCGAGCTCTTGAGCAAGGCTGCTCGGGTGGCTGTTTTCGAGGACGGTACAAGTGGCGTCGGACTCGGCGCGGAGGGATTCGAGGTGGTCTTGGTATTCTTCGAATCGAGCTGCAAGGTGCTCGGCGTAGCGAAGATAGCCGTAAAGGTGTTGGCGACCGGTTTGCGCTTCGCCAGCGGCCGGCAGGCTTCGGTATTCCTCTTGGGGAATGGAGGTAAAGACATGAATCTCGGAGCGAGCTCGTGTTACCAAAACATTGAGACGACGCTCCCCGCCTTGTCGGGAAAGGGCTCCGAAGTTGCGGCGGAACTTTCCTTCCGGATCGAGTCCGAAGGTTGTGGATACAATGATGACGTCGCGTTCGTCGCCTTGCACGTTCTCGAGATTGCGAACGAAAAGCCCTTCGAAAGAGTCGCGCCCACGTCGGTTTCGCTGGATGGCGTATCGAGAAGCGAAGACGGGATCTTCGTAGCACCTGTCGTTGAGCACATCGACTATCAGGTCGCGCTGGGTGATGTTGAAACAGGCGATCCCGATGCTCGGTGGATTCGAATCCTCTAGAATCTCGGCGACATGCTCTACGACGGCGAGGGCTTCCGCCTTGTTGGTGCGGTCGATGTAGGTGCCGTTGATGTTGTGCAGGATGATGGGGGTATTGAGGGCCTTGTTCTTCGGATGCCCGGGAATGGGCTGTAGGCGGTGGTTGTAGTAGTTTTGGTTGGAGAAACCGATCAGGGCCTCGTTTCGCGAACGGTAGTGCACGTCGAGAAAGGCTTCGTCGACGTCGAGATTGAGGGCGGCGGTTAGCAGGTCTTCCGCTTCGCTCATCTGCTGAATGGCTAGCTCCTCGACGGTCTCCGCTTGGGTGTCATCGGATTCGACGACGGCGCTTTCGAAGAAGCGAGTAGGGGGAAGCTGTTTGGGGTCGCCCGCGATGACGACTCGTTTGGCTCTTAAGAGAATGGGCAGGGCCTCCTCGAGACGGCATTGGCTGGCTTCGTCGAAAACCACCACGTCGAAAACCGCTTCGCGAGGAAAGATCTGGGCGACAGTGGAAGGGCTCGCCATCCAGACCGGGCAGAGATCGAAGAGCGGGTCGCCGCCTTGGACCGCTTCGCCGGACGCTATCATCTGTCGCAGCTTGAGGGACCGTTTCCCTCGGATGAAGAGGCGGTTTCTCAAGTTGGCACCGTCCGGACTGAGGCGACTGCCGGTGGAAGCGAGTAAGCGGCGTCGCTGCTGTTTTTCCCAGCGATGGCGGATGTATTCGCGGGAGACTGATTGTTTTTCGTGGAGACGCTGGCCGTATTCATCGAAGGCCGCGTCGATACGAGCGGTGTCGATGTGGAGCAGGTCGGGATTTGAATCGATGGCGGAGCGAATCTCGTTTTGCAGGGCAATGGAGGATAGCTCGTTGATGGCTTCCTCGCGTTCGTATTCGCAGCGAGCGATTTCTTTGATCGCTGATTGAAGGTCCTTTGGGAGGCTCGCGAGGCTCTTTTCCAAACGGAGAATGCTCTCGATGGAATAGACGTATTTCGACCAGGCTGCGGCGGTAGGGGAGGCTGGTTGGTTTGCTCGGAGCGATTGGTCGAATCGCTCGATGACTTGCGGAGTGAGGATGGCCTGCTCGGAAAGCGTGGTGACGATATTCTGGATACGGATCGCCCGGGCGGCACTGGCGCGAAGTCTTTCGGCCAGCAACGCGAGGGAGTCTTGATTCCTCGATTCACGGAATGCTTCGAGGACAAGATCCAGAAGCGAGCTATCTTCCGAGTCCGTCTTGGCGTTTTGGGGGTCGCTGTCGCTGCTGGCCTCGGGCTGACAACGCTGCAGGATGGCGGCGGCGTATTGTAGCGTGTTTGCGGAGCGACGTAGCAGTCTCTCCTCAAGCAGCTTAACGTCCTCTGCTTCCTGGAGACGGTTGATGAGGTCGCTGATCAGCCAGCGAGCTTTTACTCCTTGGTAGAAGGAAAGGCATCGCTGGGCTGAGTTGGGGTCGAGGGACAAGGAAAACGGGGCCAAGGCGACCTTCGCGGCTTTTTTCTTTCCAAATTGAAGAACGCTCAAAAAGCCGCCTTGGGAATCGAGGTAGGATTGGAGGGCGTTGGCGTACCTATTCGCGTCGGCGAGGGAAGGGACGTTTCCTGAAAGAAGGAGGGTGAGTTCTCGGTCGAGCGCTGTATCGACGGATTGGATGCTTTTGCTATTGGATTGAATCTCCGCTCGGAGTCGCTCCAAGGCATCGCGATCCAGGTGTGCGATTTTTTGAAGTGTAGTTGGGTCTCCCTGTTCTGAAAGGCGATCGAGTTCTTCGGCGATTGCGTTTCTGGTGGTGGCTTGTTCATCGAGCGAGATTTTCGAACAGAGCGCGAGGGATGACGGGGAAGCTCCCTCGCGGATGCCGGATGTATCCAGAGGCTGGTTGCGAATGGAATTCACGTCTGCATGTGGAGGGCGTGTTCCGTAGTTCGCAGGGGCCTCATTTAGCTCGAGCGATTGCGAAACAGATGGGTAGGGATGGGGGACTCTTTCGGATACCGGGTCTAGTTCGCGAGCGAGGGTCTCTATTTTGGAGAAGGCTTCTCGGAGGTCGGAGGTAGGATAGTCGTATATCGTTTCGAGTGAGAGGGAGAGCGAGTCGAGGAAAGGGTTTTCCGAAAGGCGGGTTTCTCTGGCTCGGTGGAGGATCTCGCCGATGTCCGTCTTGCGGGTCTCGATGAGCTCAATGCTGAGGCCTGTCAGAGACTTGGAATCGAGCAGAACTCGTCCTGATGCGGCGCGTTTGTAGGAGAGCCAGGCTCCGACTAGGTCATGGAAACTGCGTTTTTCGTCATCGCTCTCGTGGAGGAGGCTAAAGTAGTTTTTCAACTCCCGGTCGAGGGCTTTGAGATGGGTATTGATCTGCTTGAGCTCCGCGTTCGGATTGGCGCTCGGCTCGTTTTCGACGAGTTCCTCCATGCGCTCGCGCAGCCCCATGTAGAGGGAGCGACGATCGCGCGAGGGGTCGTGTATGATGCCGCAAAGGTGCCCGAGACCGGAATGGTCCATGCGGTACTTCACGACGTCGAGGGCGGTACGCTTGTCGCAAACGAAGAGCACGCGTTGGCCCCTGGCGAGGTGGTCGCCCAGAATGTTGGTTATGGTCTGGCTCTTGCCGGTGCCTGGTGGGCCATGGATGACTAGCGCTTTGGCAGTGCGGGCAAGTTTGGCGGTGCTGGCCTGGCACGGATCTATGGGAGCGATGTAGTACTCCTCTTCGAAAGGGCGATTGCTTGTGGCCTGCTTGTGGGTGCTGACTTCGGAATCCTCTTCCGGGATGAGGGCTTCGTTGACCTGCAAGGCCTCCTTGCAAAGAAAGGAGCGGATGGGCCCTTCCAGCTGGGCTTCGGTCGCCAGCATGTGCTTGGTGTCGCGGAGGAGGCCCGGATTGGTCATAGGGAAGAGACCGAGGACCGCCGCGTTGAGGATCGCGGGCTGCGAGGGGAGGTTTTCCGCTTTCGGAATCGGGACTATAGGATCTTCGAAGGAGACAGACGCTTCCTTTTCGATGTCGAGGCTGCTGGCGATGAAGGCGAGAATCTCGTCGAACTCGCGAATCGGATCGCTGCCGGTGTCGTCCTCAAATAGCTCTGGCACCTCTTGACCTGTTTGCTGCTCAAGCCATGCGAGCAGCGCCGGGTTTGGAATAATGAGATCGGAACCCTCTCCGGCGGCTTGAAGGGTGACGGATCGTTTGGCCCCTTTCTGCACTGATAGGCTGAGAGGGATGAAGGCTGCAGGGGCGAGAATACGCGACTTGGCAAATCGGCTTTCGGAATCGCCGCTAGGACTCGGAAGGGATATCAGCGGAAAACCAATGAACAGGGCGTCCTCTCCGTGGTCGTTGAAGTAGTCTTGGGCATCTGTGGCGATGTCTTGTAATTTCTTAAGAAGCTTGTTCTGCCGCTCTGCGGCATCTCTCTGAGCGAGTTGCTCCTCGGACCATTCCGCCTCGGGGTAGGGAGGTCTCTGGAAGGAGGGAACGTTCGCGGGCAGGGTCGCTTTCTTTGCTTTCCCGAGCAGAGCGGGAAGTATGCTCTCTATCGAAACGCTTTGGAAATGGCTGAGTTGCGCGAGGTCGACACGTTGGCGGGAGTTGTGAGGTCGGGCGTTGAGGCTCGGACCTTTTTGAAGGCTAGAGTAAAGCCTTTGGAGCATGGATTCTAAAATCATAGAAAGATGTTAGAATCGCTATCGGCCTATACGTGGTTTTTCGAGTCCAAAAAGGGGCCTGGATGAATTGCGAGTCAGGTTTTCGTCCATTTGAGCATGAGCTTGTTGAGTGGGTCCCAGCTGGGTTTTTCTTGAATGCCTGCGGGGATGGATTCGGCGACGGCTTGGGCGTGGTCGATGGCGTTCTCGATCCATGCTTTGACGGTTTGCGGGACTTCTATGACGAAGCCCTCGGCGGCGGTTTCCTTTCGCTTTTGGATCTTGGCGATCGCGTCGATGATGGCCGGGGGTGCCAGGCTGTCATCGAGCATTTTCTGGAAGGCTGTGGGCGGCATGGTGATTCGCTTCTCGATCCAGAGGCAGGCGAATAGCGGCCGCAGGATGTAGAAGAGTTTCTTGATCTTGATGTGGCTACCGTCGAAATGGTCGGCGGCGACGCCTTTCGCCATGCTGAGGTAGTGGTGCATGCCCTTCTTGGGATTGAAGTGGGTGGGAACGAGAGCGAGCAATTCGTTACGGAAGCTGTTGGGTTCCCAATAGACGACAGGGCTGCCGAGCCATTCGTTGAGAGCCAGGTTGCAAGTGGCGAAGAGACGCAGCGTTTTGGCGAGTTCCCAACCGGAAAGGTCGAGGTCGTTGGGTAGCATGAGGTCGATGGTGTCATCCCTTTTTTGAAGCTGAAGGTGCCAGTCTTTACGGTGGGCGTAGATGAATCGCAGGTCGTAGTCGCTATCTGGAGACGCGAAGCCCCAAGCCCTGCTACCGGACTCGCAGGCGTATAATACGGTGATGTTTCGTTCGGATTCGAGGTTGCGAATGGTTGTTTCGATTTGATCGATCATGAGTGCTTGGATTCCCAGCTGGCCGTGATTTCCTTGAGAAGTCGTTCGGCTTTTTCCGTATCGGGCTTGTCTGGCAGACTGCAGCGATTGTGAAGCTCCTCAAGTTTTGCGGATCTTGACTCGGCTAGCTCGATCAGCTCGCTGTACTTGAAGAAGCCGTTGCGTACCTTCATGAGGAATTCGAGTTGCTCGCCTTCGAATCGGACGATCGGAAAACCGTTTTCCAGTATCGATTCCCCGCTCATCAGAAGTCGAAAGGTGTGCATCATGTTCTTGGCGTCGTAGTCGATGCGTCCGCTTTCCTGCGTCTCCCACCTGCTTTCGTTTCGCTCCTTTCTCCAGGTCCAATAGTTTCTATGGTCGCGAACAGCGTGATCGTAAGCCTGTTCGTTGGCGATGAGCAGGCCGATGCAGCGCTTGTCCTCGTCCTCAATGGGAATCGATTCGCAAACCAGTTTCCCACCGCGGAAAACTCCCTTGGCTGATGCGCCGTAGTGATAGATCCGGTACATGAAGGGAGCGTGTTCCAACGCTGACGCGAGGCATTCTTCCAAGTTCAAGTTCGCGTCCCTTAGCGGGATGGGGCGCAGTGGCAATGCTCTCTCGCTTTTTCGCGGAACAATCCAGCAGAAGTCCTCTCGCTGCGGAGGTCTTTCCGGCTGGGGATTGTTTACCCACTTGTTTTGGCCTCGCGCTTTTTTGATTTGAGCGAGGGCGTAGCCGACGTGCGACTGGTAGGCTTGCTTGGTGATGAAGAGCGAACGGTTCTCTTCCAGCAGGTCGAAGAACTCAGTTCGCAATCTGACGCATTCCGCCGGCATGAAGAGGAGTTCGATGATGTTCGGATTGGCGCCCAAGGCGAGTTCGAGAAATCGCGCCAGGGAGTAGTGCACGATATCGCTTTTTGCGTCAGCGACTTGCTGGGGTGGGGCTGAAAGCGAGAGCAGTGAGTTGGCGGGTTGAACGAAGATTCCCTTAATGTCCTCGTCGCTCTTCGGCGTTGCGGTTCCGTACGCGTGGCTGCCAACAACCGATTCGAAGATGATCTTCGTTGATTCGTGCCTGAGAAGCGAGTTGAGGTCCATCGCTCTAGTATTCGAGGTACCGATTGAACTTTTCCAGTCCCAAAGTGCGGTTGCCAGTTGGAGGTATGGCCAGTCTCCCGTGGCACCTCCCTATGCGTTGTGCTAGCCGCCGGCCTAACCTATGGTGGCGAGGATTACGAGGGGTTCCATCAGGAAGAGAATCACCCCAGCTCCGATCTGGATCTTGGCAGGTTCCAGGCGACCCGCCCCAGCGCTGTGCACGTTCTCCGTGGAGTTGAAGTCGCTGGATTCCTGCGCTCCGGCCCCGTTAGTTCGCTCGAGGCGCTCCTTGCGAAGGGGACGGGAAATGCGGGGTTGGACGAAAGCATATTGGGCGGGGCGGGAGGTCTCAAGCTGGGTTGCGAGCGGTTTTGCCTGTCTGGAGATGATTTGGGCTCCTCCGCGGCTACAGAGGTGGGTCGAGCGGTTGTCGGGGGCTCGTATCCATTATCTGTTACAGGGAAGGGCCCGTGGCGTGGACGGGATGGGAAGAGGCTTCGCGCGGAGCTGGCCTACTTGATTGGTGCAGACGAAAAAACGCTGCCCGGGGGAGGACAGCGTTTTTAGAAAGTGGTGCGGGTAGACGGAATCGAACCGACGCAACCAGTTTGGAAGACTGGAGTTCTACCACTAAACTATACCCGCTTAAGAAGTAGGGTGGGGGTTAGATCAAAAACCTCGGGGGTTGGTCAAGCGTTTTGTTCTTTTGTGTGAAAACTGTTGGCCGCCGCAACGAAAGTCGCCGCGAATTCGGGGGAAGAACGCTATTTATGGAATTTTTTTTCGTGTATCGGGAAAAAGCCGTTTCAGTTTGTACTGAGAGTTTGGAGACGTTTCGCGTGATCCGAGTGCATCCTGTCACTCGCGCTTGGCGCTGAAGCTAGGGGAATCGCCTTGTAGGGGTAAAAGCCGCTTCGAGCCGGTGGTTCGCCTTTGTTTTCAGGGTTACTTATTAAGGGTTTTGAAGAGGAAATTGACCTGCGTTGCCTATTCTTTTGCGCAGTTGTCACACGCATTTGGCCCGGTTTTACGTACTACCACTTATCGAAATAGAGCAGCGGGCCCAATAGATTTTGGGCCGAAAAAGGGTATTATGTTCTCGGGTTTAGGATTCCGATCGAACGCGTCTCTTCGGAGACGGCTAGGGTAACAGCAGGCTATATTCGATCGGGAGCTTTTGCTCACATACAAGAGTTGGATTCCTGGGCCGGCGATCTTAGATCGTCGGCCTTCTTGTTTTCCGGGTTCCGGGGTGGAGCGGCCGGTCGTTTGGGTTCTTGCCAAGGGGAAGGGCTTCCGACAGGGATTTTTGCGTTACTGAATCCTTCGCTGTGAGACTCGCTGGCAAAATCGCTTTTTTCATCCTGACCCTGACGTCGCTGGGCTTTTGCGTGGCCTTTCTGATGGAGGAGATCTGGCGGCAGGCCAAGGAGCCGGCCGCGAGGGAGGATGCGGCGACGGCGGTGTCGAAGGTGGATGTGGCGTCGGCTCCGGCGGTGGTGCCAGCGGCTGCCTGGCAGGACTTGCTGGGGCGGGAGGCTGCGGACGAGGTGGACTTTGCGGATCGTGTTTTGCGGGAGGGGGATCGCAAGGGTGGCTTGATGTTGGAGCTGGCTTTGGAGGAGCTTTCGGCGGAGCAGCTGGAGGAGCATTTTATGGAGTTGATGGCTCGGGACTTGGACGACCACCGGGCGGTGGACTATGCGGGCCGGGTTTTGCAGGAGATCGCCGAGCGTTCTCCGGGGCTGGGGGTGGCTTTGCTGGGCGCCTTGACGCCGGCCGAGAAGGCGCTGCTGGTTCCGGCGGTGGCTCGGGGCTGGACCCGCAGCGATCCGGCGGGGGCCTTCGCGTGGATCGAGACGGCTTGGGTGGGCGAGGAGGGCGCTTACATCGACCGGGCTTTGCAGAACGATTTGTATGCGAGCGCCATGGATTCGCTGGTGGGGGAGCTGCGACAGTACGAGGCGGCGGCGAGCGTGCTGGCGGGGATCGTGGATCCGGACTTGCGGGCCCAGTTGAGGGATTTGGTGGCGCGGCGCATCGTGAGGGACGGTCCGGAGAGTGCCTTGGATCGTTTGGCGGAACTGGATACGGGGGAGTTTGACGCGTCGGTGATGGATGCGGTGGCGGAGCAGTGGGCGGCCCGGGATGGGCTCGGAGCGGCGGATTGGGTTTTGCAGAACGAGGCGGAAATGTCGCCCACGGGGGTGCGCAGCATTGCGAAGCATTTGGCTCTGGTCGCCGAGGACGAGGCCCTGGCGGGTTTCCATGAGGGCTTGGCGGAGGGCCTGAAGCGGGACTCGGTGGCTTCGGAGGTGGCGCGGCTGAAGGCGAGGCGGGAGCCTTGGGTGTCGGCGGAGTGGGCGCGGGCGATCGAGAGCCCGGCGACGCGGCAACGGGCGGTTTTGGACGCTCTCTACGAGATCGGCTACGAGGATTTCGGGAGCTCGGTGGGGTATATCGATGCGGTCTACGAGCTTGAGGACGCGGAGCGGGCTCCGGTGGTGTTTTCGACTTTGAAGGGCTGGCTGGCGGTGGACTTGGACGCGGTGGCCGGCTACCTGGGCTCGGGCAGCGCTAACCTTTCGGCGAGCTTGAGCGAGGAGCTGCTGCGGGAGATGGAGCAGCTGCCGCAGGGGTAGGCGAAGGAGGCGTTGCGGCTCGCCGGGCCGTCGAGCCCTACCTTTGGGTAGCGTTGCAGCTTGCCTCTAGCTTGGGGCTTGCGTGGGGGGAGGGCTTTCGCCTTTTTGGCGGACGAGCATGAGAAACGTGATCTGCATGAAATGGGGTACCCGCTACGGGCCCGAGTACGTGAACCGGCTGAAGTCGATGGTGAAGCGCCATTTGTCGTACGAGCATCGCTTCGTTTGTTTCACCGACCGGGCGGAGGGGATCGATGCGGACGTGGAGGTGTTTCCGCTGCCGGAGATGAAGCTGCCGGCGGGGGCTCCGGAGCGCGGCTGGAACAAGCTGAGCATGTTTCCCGAGAAGCTGGAGGACCTGGAGGGGGATACCTTGTTCTTGGATTTGGACGTGGTGATTCTGGACAGCATCGACCCGTTTTTCGAGGAAGAGGGCGAGTTTTTGATCATCAACGACTGGAAGTATCCGCGTCGGGTGACGGGGAATTCGTCGGTGTTTCGTTTTCGTCCGGGAGCCCATCCCTACGTGCTCGATTATTTCTTGAACAACTTGGAGGACGTGCGGGCCCGTTTTCGCAACGAGCAGGCCTACCTGAGCGACGCGATCCACCAGCATGGCAAGCTGAAGTACTGGCCGGCGGAGTGGTGCGTGAGCTACAAGTATCACTGCTTGCCGAAGGCGCCGCTCAACTACTTCTTGAAGCCGACCTATCCGAAGGGGACGCGTATCGCCATCTTCCACGGGAACCCGAAGCTGCAGGAAGCCCTCGAGGGGACGAGCTTCTGGGTGCGCCGCTACTCGCGTCCGGCGAAGTGGGTCGAGGAGAATTGGCGCTAGTCCGCGGAGCGAGCGGGGTTCCGGGGTTTTGTGAGTAAGTTCTGGAAGTTTCGGCTTAACATCGGCTGGGGGACTGCCAAGAGTGCCCGCCTATGTACGAAATGGTCGGATCCGTTAAACTTATTGAAGAGACACAGACGTTCTCCAGCGGCTTCAGCAAGCGCGAGTTTGTCATCACTACCGAGGACAAGTTTCCGCAGGACGTGAAGTTCGAGGCTACGAAGGAGAAGATCGAGCAGGTCGATCGCTTGAAGGTGGGCGACCATGTGAAGGTGAGCTTCAACATTCGCGGCAACGAGTACAAGGGTCGCTATTACGTGAACCTGCAGGCTTGGAAGATCGAGAATGCGGGCGGCGAAGTTTCTCCTTCGCTCGACAAGGTCGGTTCCGACGCGTCTTCGGGCGGCGGCAATCTCGACGATTTGGAAGAGTCGCCCTTCTGAGGCGGCCGCGGTTTGCGAATCGCGCCCAGCTCGAATGGATACGTCCGGTATCAGGTTTGAGACGGTTTTTGGAAGCGAGGTAAGGCCTTATGTGCCGGACCTCGCTTCGTTGCGTATAGAGGTCTTCCGCGAGTATCCCTACCTCTACGAGGGCAGTCTCGACTACGAGTCCGACTACTTGCTGTCCTATGCGAAGTCGGCCCGCAGCGTTTTCGCGCTGGCCTTTGACGGGGAGGCGGTGGTGGGCGTCTCTACGGGGCTGCCGTTGGCGGAGGCGGATGGCGACTTCGCGGAGCCGTTCTTGAAAAATGGATACGAGATGGAGCGGATCTTTTATTTCGGCGAGTCCGTCTTGCGGCGGGGCTATCGCGGACGGGGAATCGGCTCTCGCTTCATGCGGGAGCGGGAGCGCCATGCCCGTTCCTTGGGCGATTTCGACAGCTGTGCGTTTTGCGCGGTGCAGCGGGCGGCGGACGATCCGCGTCGCCCGGCGGGCTACCAGGACTTGAGCGGCTTTTGGCGGAAGTATGGCTTCGAGGAGCAGCCGGCCCTGGAGACGAGCTTTTCGTGGAAGGAGATCGGGGAGTCGGAGGAAAGTCCGAAGGCGATGCGCTTCTGGCTGAAGCGGCTTTGAGGCGTCGGGCCTAGCCGTTCCAGCTGGTTTCGCTCAGCAGGGTGGCCCAGTTGGGCGGGGAGTAGCAGACGTAGGCCCAGGCGATGCGGTCGGCGCCGTGGGCGTCCTTGACCCAGATGACGCGGCGCTGGTAGGGGCTTTTGATTCCGGGGACGAAGTTTTCCCAGGCGTCCATCTTTTGCAGGACCGTGGCTTTGAGCGGGTACTCGAAGAGCTGGCCTTCGATGGCGGGGGAGTCGAGCTGGGGCGCGGGGGCGGCGGCTTGCTTGGCGAGGGCGGCGGACCAGTCGGCGCAGGGGTCGTGAGTGGCGTCGAGCAGGGCCAGCTCGGGTTCGATTTGCAGGATGGGGTAGCCTTCGCGCAGGCGCCAGAGCGAGCCGAGAGCTTGGGCGGGCTGGATGGAGAGGGGCGGGAGGCAGTGTTGGGTGTGCTCGGGCTGGTCGCTTTTGAGGGTTCCGTAGGTGAAGAGAAATTGGGTGCTCATGGTGGTAGGTTGGCGTTTTTTTTGAAAGTCGTTACCTAGGCGAGGGTGGTGAATCCGGCAGCGGGCGCCATTCTTTTGGGAATATCCTCTAGTGTGGTGTCAGTCAAGTTCCTTACATAATTTATGGACCTTTCCTAGGATCAGGTCTGCGTCGGCGGTCCACTTGAACGGGCGCGGGCTCTGGTTGTAGGCGTCGATGAAGTCGCGGATCGCTT
>NZ_JARXIA010000039.1 GCF_031127875.1 Pelagicoccus sp. SDUM812005
TCGTTTAGTTAGTCGTACTGTGTGATGAGGGAAACGCGGCGTGCCCGGCGGTCCCGCCCTACCTTATGCGAATGATCAAACGAAAAATGCTCTAGATCCTGCAGCACGGCCGCTGGCTAAAGCACAGCGCTACGATGAGAGCCACTCCCTCAAGTCGCTCTCTTCGTGAATGTATCGTTTCGACTGGTAGAGGGGATCGAGCAGGCGCTTGGTTTTCGGGTCGGCGAAGCGCTGGCAGTGGAGCAGGGCTTTGACTTTGTGCTCGGGCGATCGGACTAGGCGTCCGAGGGCTTGATTGACTTTTTGGATACCGGGGTGGAGGTAGGCGCGTTCGAAGCCGTTGTGGCCTAGGTCGTCGTGGTGCTTGCGCTTGGCTTCCTGGATGAAGTTCATCTCCGGGAGGGCGGGACTGACCACGATGGCGGTGCCGGCTTTGCCGCCGAGGGTGTCGACTCCTTCGGCGTAGGAGGAGCCGAGGATGAGGATGAGCACGTCGTGGAAGGCGAGGGTTTCCTCGAGGTAGGCGTTGCGGTCGGCGAGGCTGCCGCCGGAGCGGGGCTGCAGGGCGACGCGCAGCTCGGGGTGGTGGAACTGCAGGGCTTCGTTCGCTTGCTTGGCGTAGGCGTAGCTGGGAAAGAAGGCGATGACGGGACCGGCGCTTTCGGCGGCCGCCGCAATGCTGGATGCTGTGGTGGGAAGGTGGATACCGCGCGTTTTGAAGCGGGTGTCGACCCGCAGGTCGATGGCCACGTCGTAGGAGTCTTGGCGCCAAGGGGCGGGCGGGGTGGAGTGGTAGATGGGGTCCGCTGCACTGGAGGGCGGGGATTGGGGCGAGAGGATTTGCCTATCGCCGAGTCCGATTTCGTCGAGGTAGGAGTCAAGGGGCGTTAGGGTGGCGGAGAGGAAGAGGGCTCCGTTGTATTGGGAAAGCTGAGACGCGATGAGCTTGGCGGCGTCGATGCACTCGAGGCGGAAGCTGCCGGGGGCGGGTGACCAGAGTTGGTGGCGGAGTTCGCCTCGTTGTTGGCCGGCGTGGGCGGAGCTGATTTGGAAAAGCAGCTCGAGGGTGGTGGGCTGGAGTTCCTCGTAGGCGAGGGGCTCGCTGGTGAGGTGGTCGCTGATTTTGCCGAGGGCGTGGCGGAAGTCGGCTTCGGTGCTGGGGGCGAGGTGTTGGGATTTGGGGTCGGGGGCTTGGATGGTGAGAAGGCTGGCTAGGGTCTTGAATTGGGAGCGCAGGGGAGCGGGAGCCTTGTTGGCTTGCAGGTCGTCGAGGGCGGCGTAGACGGGGTGGACCGAAAATTCGTAGGTGTAGGAGGAGGCGACGCGGGAGGGCAGGTTGTGGGCTTCGTCGATGATGAGGAAGGTGCGGGCGGGATCGAAGTCGGTCTGGTCGGCGAGCAGGCGGGCGGAAGCGGGGGAGAAGAGGTAGTTGTAGTCGCCGATCCAGATGTCGCGCTGGCCGAGGCCGGCACGCATGATTTCGTAGGGACAGATGCCGGTGGCGCGTCCTTCGGCCCGCAGGGTTTCGAGGTCGAGCTCGTCTTGGGAAAGCAGGTAGAGTCGCTGCAGGCCGGAGCGTTTCCACTTTTCGTGGAGTTCGGCGAGGTAGGGGCAGGTCTGGCGGGAGCAGCGGAATTCGTGGTGGATGCAGTGCTCCTGCTTGTTGCGGATGTGCCAGAAGGTGGCGGGTAGGGCCTTGGGGCTGCGCCCTTCCGCGCTTGGCTCAGGGGGATTGGCTTTGGCGAGCAGGGCCCGCAGGCGGGTGAGGGCTTCGGTCTGGCCGGTGGACTTGGAGGTGAGGTAAAGGACGCGGTCGCATTGGCCGGCAGCGAGGCGTCGGGCGGCGTATTCCCAGGCGACTCCGGTTTTGCCGTAGCCGGTGGGGGCTTCGAGGAGGGTGACCTTGGATTGGGAAAAGGCGTCGGCGAGCTCTTGCTGGATATTTTCCTGGCCGGGACGCGGGGCGTCGTAGACGGGCCGCACGGCGAGGGAGCGCAGGCGAGCGAGTCGCTCTTGCTTGGCCTCGAGATAGTCGACGAGGGTATCGAGGTGATCGACGAGGAGGGCGTCGTAGCTGGGGTCGAGGGTGAGGGATTGGGTGAGCCCGGAGCCGATTTCGACGAAGAGGAGTTCCAGGGTGAAGCGGGAGGGCTCCGTCGGCGGGGTGGTGGACGG
Source organism: Pelagicoccus sp. SDUM812005 (assembly GCF_031127875.1). Classification (GTDB taxonomy): domain Bacteria; phylum Verrucomicrobiota; class Verrucomicrobiia; order Opitutales; family Opitutaceae; genus Pelagicoccus. The sequence continues at coordinate 2,176 of NZ_JARXIA010000039.1, forward strand.
GGCGGAGTCTTGCGATCGGAGGAGCAGCTCTCGGTAGGCGAGCAGCTGCAGGGGGTAGGCGGGGTAGCGCTCGAGGATGGCGTCGCGGCCGAGGGGGACGGGCTCGGAGAGGGTTTTGATTTCCCGCAGGTGGTGCGCGTTGGCGGTGGATTTGAGTTGGTCGATGCGCCCGGTGAGCTGGAGGGTCCAGTTTCGCCAGCTGAGGGGGCCGCTGATGGCGACTTCGTTTTGCATGCCTTCGCCCGCCTTGTCCGATTCGCTCTGGATGCGCTGGTGCCACTCGGTGCCGAGCTGGGCCCGCCACATGGCGGAAATGCCGCCGAAGCCGGGCGTTGCGTAGGGGGTGAAGGCGGAGAATTCTCCTACGCTGAGAGTGGCTTGGCGGTTGGCGGCGTCGATGTGCATGGATGGCGAAACTGCGAGAGAAGGGGAAGCGCTAGAGAGTTGGAAGCGAATTTGAGCGAAAAGGAAGTGGCGTTGGGGAGAGGGGCAGGCTTTTTCTTGGTGGGATTGATTAGGGGAGATCCGGTTTTTTTGCTGCGCTGGGGATAATTTCAGCTAGGGTGGGGTCTCGTCGATTAAAGTACTTGTTATGAGAATTTTCCAAATCTTGGCAGTGGCTGTTTTCAGCCCGGTTTTGTGCGTGGCTTCAGACTACATGGATAGCGTGTTGACGAACCTGCAGGGGGTGGGCTTGGAGATCCGACAGCTGAATATCCAATCGGATTCCTTCGACCTTTCCTACGAGGATGTGGAGGAGCAGGCTTTGAAGTCTCTGGAGGAGTTTGACGTGCGGCTGCTTTCTTCGATGGAGTTGGACGTGATGCCGGGGCAACCGTACTTGGAGGTGGCGATCGACGTGGCCCATGTGCAGGGGCCGAGCCATCTGTACATGGTGAAGCTGGAGCTACGGGAGATGGCCCAGCTGGAGCGTCCGAAGGATCGCGCGGTATCAATGTCGTTGGCGACTTGGGAGCGCAAGATGATGGGCGTGGCGAATCGCCCGGAGAAGATTACCGAGGAGCTGAACAGTTTGCTCCGCCTGTTTTCGGACGAGTTTCACTCGCACAATATGGCCGACTAGGACGCGGCGGGAGTCGCTTCAGGAGGCGGGCTTGTATTTGAGCAGGAGAGTGTTGCCGCTGAGGTGTTGGCTGGAGATGAGGGTGAGAGGGCGTTCGCGGGGGCTGTTGAGCAGTGGAACTCCGTTGCCGAAGAGCAGGGGCTCGAGTGTGATCCAGAGCTCGTCGACGAGGCCGCTTTCGAGGTATTGGGTATAGATTTCGCCGCCGCCGAGTAGGGCGGTTTTTTTGCGTCCGCGTTCGGCGAGTTCCGAGAGGACGTCGGCGGGCTGGGCTTGGGTGAATTCGATAAGTTCGGGGCGGGTGTCGGCGGCGTAGGCTTGCGGGTCTCGGGTGACGATCTTGCGGAGGTAGCGTTTCGACGTGGAGTTTTGGATACGTTCGCGGAGGGTGGCGTAGGTCTTGCGGCCCATGATGAGGGAGTCGAAGTCTTTGAGCGTTTCGCGCAGGAAGAGGGCGTCGGCGTCGCTGCAGAAGTCGGTTCCGGGGCGGTCGAGGCGGGCGATGTATCCGTCGAGGGTTTGGGCGGCGATGAGGATGAGCATGTGGAGAAATCGGTGTGGTGGATCGGCGCGAGCGTGAGGGGGCTTAGCTTTGGCTGCGGTAGCCGACGCCGTGCACGGTTTCGATGGGGTCTTGGGCGCCGAGGGTGGCGAACTTTTTGCGGAGCTGGGCGATGTGTTGGTCGAGGGTGCGGGTGGTGCCGTAGTATTCGATTCCCCAGACGCGGTCGAGCAGGGTGGAGCGATTGAGGACTTCGCCGGGGTGGAGGTGAAATTGTTCGAGCAGCTTGAGTTCGCGTTCGGTGAGGGGGATCTCTTGTTGTTGGTATTCGAGCTTGTAGGTGGCTCGGTTGGCGGTGACGGGGCCGAAGGGGAGCTTGCTGGGCAGCTCGGGGACTGCGGGCGCGGCAGCGGCGGTGCGGCGAAAGATGGCCTCGATGCGGGCCAGCAGTTCGAGGACGCCGAAGGGTTTGGTGATGTAGTCGTCGGCTCCGAGCTTGAGGCCGAGCACTTTGTCGATCTCCTGGCTTTTGGCGGTGAGCAGTACGATGGCGGTGTGGGGGGCCTTGGCGCGGAACTCTTGGCAGAGGGCGTAGCCGTCCTTGCCGGGCATCATGATGTCGAGCAGGGCGAGATCGTAAGTTTCTTGCGAGAAGAGGCTGCTGGCTTGCTTGCCGTTGGCGGCGGAGGCGACGTGGTAGCCTTCGCTTTCGAGCGTATCCACGAGTCCGGTACGGATGTGGGGATCGTCTTCGGCGACGAGGATGCGTTTCTTGCTCATCGTTCTAGGGCGGGAAGGGGGAATTCGAGGGTGAAGGTTGGATTTTGGCTTTTGTTCTCGGGATGCTGGTAGCGGAGCGTGGCGCCCATCTCGTGAGCGAGGGTTTGGGCGATGCTGAGGCCGAGGCCGAAGCCGGAGGTTTCGGAGGTGAGGGAGTCGTCGCCGCGGGCGAAGGCTTGGAAGGTCTTCTTGCGCAGGTGCGGGGGAAGGCCGGGGCCTTTGTCGGAGAATTGGATGGTGGCGCGATTTTGGATACGTTTGCTTTGGATGCGTATCCAGGCTCCTTGCTTGGCGTACTTGAGGGAGTTGTCGATGAGGTTGCCGATGATTTGGCAGAGGGCGTCGCGATCGAAGGTGAGCTGGGCGTCTCCGAGTTGGAGGTCGGTTTCGAGGGTGAAGTTTGCGCGGGCTAGGTCGCTTTGGCGGAGCTCAAGGTAGGCTTGGAGTACGGGATCGAGCTCTTGGGTGGCTAGGTTGAGCTTGGCGCGAGCTTGGTCTAGGCGGGAGAAGTCGAGCACGTTGTTGACGAGACGGGTGAGGCGTTTGCTTTCGCCGGAGATTGTATCGAGATACTTGATGCGCTTTTCGGAGTCCTGCACGCGTCCGCTTTGCAGGAGTTCCGAGTACATGCGGATGGTGGTGAGCGGGGTTTTAAGTTCGTGCGAGACGTTGGATACGAAGGAGACTTTGCGGGCGGCGTCGAGCTGGCTGGCGCGCGTTTGCCAGACGAGCCAGAGGCCGGTGCCGAAGAGGGTGAGCAGGACGGCGGTGGTGCCGAGGCCGGCGGCGCTGGTGAGCACGCTGCTGAGGCTGCCGTCGAGCTGGGTGTAGAGGATGAGGTTCCAGCCGGGGAGTTCGCTGCCGAGGGAGAATTGCTCTCCGGATCCGCGGCTGAGGTAGTCGGAGCGGTAGCGGGAGGCGCTTCCGTCTAGGGTGGTGGCGACGGGTTTCCCGTTCCGGTCCTGGATGACGAAACGTTCGATATTGGGGGCTAGTTCGGCGGGGAAGGATTTTTGCAGGAGATGGGAGAGGTCGCTGAGGCGAATGACGGCGCCGGTGATGGCTTGGCCGTCGTTCCAGCTGGAGATGCCGATCCAATAGCTTTCGCCCTTTTGGGAATCGTGTATCCAACGAGTGGAGTCGGAGGTCCAGGCTTCGCGCTTTTTTCGGTAGGAGCTTTTGGCGACCTGGGTGGAGATCTGGGATTGGCTGCGGATTTCTTGGCGCAGGGTGGTATTGGCTCCGTAGTTGTAGGAGCTGGGTTGGGGGGCGGAGTCGCCAGCCACGTCGGCGAAGGCTTCGCGTTCCTTGAGGTCCGTGACGGAGCGGGGGGCGTCCCAGATCCAGCCTTCTTTGGGCGGACGAATGAGGGAGCTGAAATGGGGGGCGAGGGCGGGGTCTTGGGGGAAGAGCTCGACGGTGTCGGGCGAGGAGGATTTCCAGGAGAAGGCGAAGGAGACGAGGGGGTCGCGTTGCTGCCAGGCGGCGAGTTGGGGCGCGAAGTTGGGGCCTTCGAAGGCGAGGAGGGATTCGGTGACGGCGGTTTTGATTTCGGCGACGGTGAGTCCTATGTTTTCAACTACGGTGGCGGCTTGGTTGTTGGCGGCGAGGAGGTTGGCTTGCCGGAAGCGGTCGGCTTCCCGCCAGAGCAGCCCGTAGACGATCGCCCCGATGGCGAGCGTGGTGCTTGCGAGCAGGAGGAGGGGCAGGGCCAGTTTGGGCTTCTTGGGCATGGAGTCAGGCTGATGGGAGTCGGCGGCGGTGTGAAGGGTGTTTTTTGGTGTGGGGAAGTCGCGCGGAGCTTCGGCGGGAGACCGCAGTGCCGATTCTATTGTTTGCGGTCGCGGGCTGAAGCTCCGCGCTGCGGTAGTTAGTATGACTTTTGTTGGGAGCGGGTTTGGTAGGAGGAGGAGCGCATTTCTTTGCGGGACTTATTGTCGAGGCCTTGGGTTTCCAGGGTGGTGGCGGTGGACTCGAGTGCGAGGCGCTTTTCTTCGATTTCGGCGTCGTTCCAAACGGTATTGTTGGTGGCTATCCAATCTTCGAGCTCGCTGAGGGCGGCGGTGGCTTGGGGGACCTTGCCTTGGTCGGCGAGGGCGACGGCTTCGTCCTGGGCGATGGCGATGTAGTTGTAGACGACTTGGCGCTGCACGTCGATGTTGACGGACTTTTCCTTCTCCTGGCGGTCGGCGGCGAAGGTGGTGGTGGCGGTGTGGTTGACGGCGTAGGTTTGCTCGGAGTCGATGTCTTGGTAGCGAGTGGTGATGGCGGCGATTTCTTGGGTGGAGTGGGCTTTGCCTCCGGGGTTGCGGACTTCGATGAGGGCGAACTTTTCTTGTCCGGCGTAGAGGTGCTTGATGTCGAGAGTGACGCGGTTTCCTTGGACGCGGCCGTCGCGGCCGATGATGCGAAGGGGCTGGAAGCCGTGCAGGCACTCGATCTCGATGACGGCGTTTTGGGCGACGATGCTGGAGGCGTCGCCGAGCTCGGAGTCGAAGATGCGCGGCAGGTCGTTGGCGGTTTCGACGAAGTAGACGTTTCCTTGTCCGGCGGCGGAGAGTCCCGCCATGAGGTCTTCGTTGTAGCCGAGTCCGAGTCCGATGGTGGATACGGTGATGCCTTCGCGGGCGAGGGATTGGCCGAGCAGCTTGAAGTCGCGCACGGAGGAGGGGCCTTCGTTGGCGAGACCGTCGGAGAGGAGCAGGATGCGGTTGATGCCGGCGCTGTCGTTGAGGGCGGGGCGGAGCTCGGCGGCTCCGAGATTGACTCCGGCGTAGATGGCGGTGCCGCCGTCGGCGTGGATGCGGTCGATGTAGGCGCTGGGGTTGGAGACGCGTCGCACTTGGGTGAGGGGGAGGAGGGTGCGGGCGCTGTTGTTGTATGCTACGATGGATACGTAGTCGTGTGGCTGCAGGGTTTGGAAGGCTCGGTGGATGGCTCGCTTGGCCATTTCGATCTTGGCTCCGTTCATGGATCCGGAGCGGTCGAGCACGATGGCGAGGTTGAGGGGCGGGCGCTCGTAGTCGCGGCGCAGGTGGGCGGGGAGGAGGCTGACCTTGAGGATGGCGGTGTCGTTTCCTTCGGCGGAGAGTTGGGCGTAGTCGAGCTCGGCGGTGAGAGCGACGGTGGGATCGGTGGCTGCGGCGGAGGCGGCTGGGGCGAGCAGGTGGGCGAGGATCGGAGCGAGTCCGAGGAGGAAGGCGAATAGGTGTCGGTGTTTCATGAGAGTGTTTTGTTTCCCGGGTTGAGTGGATGGAGGTCCGCGCGGGGCGGTCTCCGGTTCGCTGGGAATTAAAGCAGATGTGGGGCGGGGGCTTGTCATGGGTTGGCAAAAGAATTGTCAGGAAAATGTCATGGGCGGGGCGGGGTTGGAGCTTGATTTGGGAATTGGGGGATGGGTAGTGTTCCCGCCCTATGATCAAGCCTGAGACCAAGGACCTTCACGACCAGATTGAAAAGAGAGCCGGATACCTCTGGAGGTATCTTTGACGTCGACAAGAAGAAGACGGAGATAGCGGAGCTCGAGGAGCAGATGAGCGCGGAGTCGTTCTGGAATGACCAGAAGGCGGCTCAGAAGGTGATTGCCCAGGCTAACCTGGCGAAGGGCGTGGTCAACGGCATGACTTCCTTCATGTCCAAGCTGGAAGATGCTCGGGCCATGGAGGAGCTGTTGGAGGAAGAGAGCGTGGACGAGCTTTCCGACGAAGCGGCGGAGCTGCATGCCGCGGCCGAGGCCTTGAAGGAGGAGCTCGACGAGCTGGAGATCCAATGTTACTTGAACAAGCCGCATGACCGCTGCAACGCCCTGCTCAGCATCAACGCGGGGGCGGGCGGCACGGAGAGCTGCGATTGGGCGGATTTGCTGTACCGCATGTACACGCGTTGGGCGGAGCGTCGCGGGTTTAAGGTCGAAGTGATCGACATGCTCCCCGGCGAAGAGGCGGGCTTGGACAAGGTGACGCTGCGCATCGTGGGCGAAAATGCGTTCGGTTACGCCAATGCGGAGCGCGGGGTGCACCGCTTGGTGCGCATCAGCCCCTTCGACTCGCAGAAGCGTCGGCATACTTCCTTTTGCGCGGTGGACGTGGTGGCGGAAATCGAGGACGACATCGAAATCGAGGTGGAAGCGAAGGACCTGCGCGAGGACACTTATCGGGCCAGCGGCAAGGGTGGCCAGCACGTCAACAAGACCGACTCGGCGATCCGCCTGACTCACTTGCCGACCGGCATCGTGGTGCAGTGCCAGAACGACCGTTCGCAGCACAAGAATCGCTCCACGGCGATGAAGATGCTGAAGGCGCGGCTCTACGAGCGCCAGGAGGACGAGAAGCGCAGCGCCATGGAAAAGATGTACGGCGAGAAGGGCGAGATTGGCTGGGGCAACCAGATCCGCAGCTACGTCTTCCAGCCGTACCAGATGGTCAAGGACCTGCGCACGGGCGTGGAAACGGGGAACATCCAAGCGGTGATGGACGGCGATATCGATCGTTTCGTCTACGGTTGGCTGCGAGCCGGTTCGCCTCGTTCCCGCAACAAGGAGATCCAGATCGAGGATTGAGCCGATTTGGGTTAGGTTGAGCGGCGGTAGGTTCTAGGTTCGGGGAAATTTGAGATGGCCGGATTTCAGCAGACAAGGGGAGGTCGGAAGGATTCTCCTGCAGTTTTTCGATGCTGCGAATCGCTTGTGTCGTGTGGGGCTACGGTCGTCGCAACCGACGGAGCGCGGAGCTTTCGCATAAACCGACACTAGCCGTTCCCTCGTCGCCTAGAACGCATCGCCAATTAGCTAATACCTTATCAGAGAGAAATGGAACTCGCCGCACTACAGACAGCATTTTCGGAACAGGAGCTCTTCGAGGGCAAGTCTTGGCGGATGTCGCCCGAGCCTTGGCGCTTGACGCCGGAGATCGTGGCGAAGCTGGAGGAGATCGGGCAAGCCAGCTTGGAGTTCTATCAGGCCCTGGAGCTGCTCTACCGGCGTTCCTTCGAAGGGAAGAAGCTTCTGCGAAACAAGGACCTCTACGCTCCTTGGGTGGCGGAGTACCTGGACCGCGGCAAGGCGAAGAGCTTGCTGGAAGCGTGTCGGAGCAAGGCGAACAAGGGTGCCTTGCCGCCGGTGATCCGCCCTGACTTGCTAGTGACGCAGGACGGGTTTTCGCTATCCGAACTCGATTCGGTTCCGGGGGGCATTGGGCTGACCGCGTATTTGAATCACTTATACGAAGGCGCCGGCGCGGAAGGGATGTTGGGCTCTGGCGGAGCGATGGAAGAAGCGTTCTATCGCAGCATTGCGGCTCTCGCTCCCCATGAAGACTTTCCGGTGATCGTGTTGGCGGTGAGCGAGGAGGCGGGAACCTACAAGCCGGAGATGGACTGGCTGGCGGAGCGTTTGCAGCGTCGCGGTTATCGCGTATACAGCCTGTGGGTACAGCAGGTCTTTCCTTTGGGCGGCGCCGTGTATTTCGACATGGATGGGTCGCCGGAGAAGATCGATGTCGTTTATCGCTTCTTCGAGCTGTTCGATTTGCCGAACTTGCCGGAAGCGGAGTTCATCTTCGAGGCGGTGGAAAATGGGGAGGTGGCTATGACGCCGCCCGCGAAGCCGTTCCTCGAGGAGAAGATGGGCATGGCCCTTTTCCACCATCATTTGCTGGAAGGCTTTTGGAAGGAGAACCTATCCAAGAAGTCGTTCAAGGTATTGAAGAAGTTGATACCGAAGTCTTGGATCGTGGATCCGGCGCCTTTGCCGCCAGGGGCGGTGATCGATGGGCCGGTTGCCCAAGGCAAGCCCTTGCATTCCTGGATGGACTTGGCGGAAGCGAGCCAGAAGGAGCGTAATTTGGTGCTTAAGATTTCCGGCTTTCACGAGACGGCTTGGGGATCGCGCAGCGTGGTGATCGGAAACGACGTTTCCAAGGAGGACTGGAAGGATGCCTTGCAGGAGGCGGTCGACATGGCGGATACGCACCCGCACGTGCTGCAGGAGTTCAGCAAGTCGGTGCAGCTGAAGCATCCGCTCTACGGAGAGGATGGCACGGTCTACGAAGCCAGCGGTCGCCTGCGCTTGAATCCCTACTACTTCACCGACGGGGAGACCGTGAAGCTGGCGGGCGCCTTGGCGACCTTTTGCCCGCCGGACAAGAAGATCATTCACGGCATGGAAGACGCGGCGATGTTGCCCAGCCGCGTGCTCGAAGCGAAGGCCTAGCCTAAATTATTCATGACAATTCTGCTGCGCGACCACGAATCCCGCCCGGAAGTGGGGTTGCCTTGTTTCGCGACCGAAGCGGGGTTTCAAC
>NZ_JARXIA010000003.1 GCF_031127875.1 Pelagicoccus sp. SDUM812005
TGTTCAAAGACGCTGTTTTTGGTTTGATCACACAACTTCCTTAACAGGAAGCATTTGCCAATGCAGCGTCTTTTTTCGTGAATTATTCAGGCTAGAGAATTCCTTGAGCGAAAAGCTGAGCATTCGCATGGAGCGGATCGCTGCGGAGCTGGAAAGAAACGCGTCCCAGATTCGGGCCAATTTCAGGGGGGATTCGGCAATTGTTGAGCGTATTCAAGAGTTGGAGCGTTTATCCTCCAGCTTCGCTTGCTTGAACGAAGTGCTGCAATTGGACGCGAGCAAGGGGAGCCATGGCATCGAGGCGATCGAGCTCGGCTCGGAGGTGAGGGAACTTTATTCGTCCTTGAAGAGCTTGCTGCCGCCGCGCGTGGAATTGGATGTGGAGGCCCTTGAGGACATCCGCTTGTATAGCCTTTCGAAGCGAGGCTTGAGCTTTGCCCTGACGGAGGCCTTGGTTTGCGTAGCGGAGCGGGTAACCCAGGACTTTAAGAGCCGCATCCATTTGACGATCGAAAGAGGCAGCTCTCGATCGGCCGAGGGCGGTTGTCCGGTCTTGCGCTACAGCTATACGGGGGAACCGGTCGGGAAGGCGGATTTGTTGGCCTTGTCGAAGACGCCTCACGTAGGCGTGAGCTCGGAAGTGGAAGGAATGCACTCGATCCTGACCATCGTCTTGGATTGCGATGCGTCGAAGCACCCTGCTCCGAGCGAACAGAACGAAAGGCCTCTGGTTTTGCTCGCGGAAGACGAGGGCGTATTGAGATTGGCGATACGGACGATGCTCGAGTCGCTCGGCTATGACGTCGTAGTGGCGGAGGATGGGGCGGAGGCAATTGATGCGTTTGCCCGTCGCAAGTCGGAATTTCAGCTCGCCCTAGTGGACTTGCAGATGCCGGAGGTGGATGGGTACGGAGTCGTTGCCTCGATACGCGCTTCGGTTGAGGATCTGCCCATAATCCGCATGAGCGGCGACTCCAACGACGAGCTGGGCGGGATGGCCGCTGAGGGCGACGAATGCAGCAGCTTCCTGTCGAAGCCCTTCGGGATTTCGGATCTCAAGCTCGCTATCGATAGCTTGCACCAGAGGGTTGGCGTTTAGCGCGGCCGCTGATTCGGTGAGCGCGGCGGCACGAAAAAGCCCCACGCTGCGAGGCGTGAGGCTTGAGGTTTGAATTTTTATTCTGCGCGGGCCTCTTAGATGAGCGAGAGAGCGGGCGTCTCGAGCAAGGTCTTGAGGGCTTGCAGGTACTGGGCTCCGACGGCTCCGTCGACGGCGCGGTGGTCGCAGCTGACGCCGATGGTCATCATTTGGCCGATCACGATTTCGCCGGCGTCGTTGACGATCGGCTTCTTCTCGGTCGCTCCTACGGAGAGGATGCCGGCGTTGGGCGTGTTGATGATGCCGTAGAAGCTGGAGATGCCGAACATGCCGAGGTTGGTCACCGTGAAGGTGCTGTCTGACATTTCTGCAGGGCTGAGCTTCTTGTTGCGGGCCTTGCCGATGAGTTCCTTGGCTTCGATGGCGATCTGCTTGAGCGTCTTGCTTTCTGCGTTGCGGATGACGGGAGTGAGCAGGCCGTCTTCGATGGCGACCCCGAAGGCGAGGTTGACCGATCCGTTTTGGCGGATGGAGCTGCCTTGCCAGGAGCGGTTCATGGTTGGAACGCGGCGTAGGGCTTCGGCGGATGCCTTGAGGATGAAGTCGTTTACGGTCAGCTTAATGCCGCCGCCGTGCTCGGCCGGTACGTTGGCGAGGTCGGCGTTGATCTTGGCGCGGGTGGCGAGCAGGTTGGCCGCGTTGACTTCGATCTGCAGGTAGAAGTGCGGTGCGGTGTTCTTGGACTCGACCAAGCGCTTGGCGATGACGCCGCGCATGGAGGAAACGGGCAGGTCTGCGTCTTCCGCGATGGCGAGGCCGGGAAGGGTGACCGATGCGGCTGGCTTGGACTCGGAGGCTGCGGTCTTGCTGGATCCGCCGGACTTCTTGGCGTCGAGCACGTCTTGTTTGACGATGCGGCCGTTGGGGCCGGTTCCCTTGATGGAGGCGAGGTCGACGCCTTCCGCCTTGGCCAGCTTCTTAGCGAGCGGGGAGGCTTTGATGCGGGAGTCGCTTTCGGAGGAAGTGGAGGAGGACGCGCTTTCGGAGGAGGCTTCCTCCTTTTCGCTCTTTTCTTCCTTGGGCTCTTCCTTTTCGTCTTCGGAGTCGCCGGAGTCGGAGGACTTCGCAGCGGGGGCGTCGGGAACTTCGACTTCTTCGCCTTCTTCGCCGATGGCGGCGATCGGGGCGCCGATGGCGACTTGCTCTCCGGCCTTGGCGATTTGCTTGAGCAGGATGCCGTCTTCGAAGGCTTCCAGTTCCATGGTGGCCTTGTCGGTTTCGATTTCGGCGATCACGTCGCCGGCCTCGATGGCGTCGCCTTCGTTTTTGAGCCAGTTAGCGACGGTTCCGACAGTCATGGTGTCGGAGAGCTTAGGCATGTCTATGAATGTTGCCATATGTCTAAATTTGTTGGTGTAGGATTGGAGGCGAAGAGGATTACATGATTCCGAGAACCTTCTCGACGACGGTGGATGCCTTGGGAAGCTGTTCCGGCTCGACCGCTGGGCTGTAGATGGCCGGAGCGTCGATGGTGGAAACGCGCTGGACGGGGGCGTCGAGGTAGTCGAAGGCCTTGTTCTGGATGGTGTAGGCGATTTGGGCGTCTACGCCGCAGAAGGGGCGATTTTCTTCCACGAGCACGGCGCGGTTGGTCTTCTTGACAGACTCGATGATGGTGTCCTCGTCGAGCGGGCGGATGGAGCGCAGGTCGACGACTTCGGCCTCGATATCGTGCTCGTCCTTGAGAATCTGGGCCGCGGTGAGGGCGACGGGAACGGAAGGGCCGTGGCAGACGATGGTGACGTCCGTGCCTTCGCGCTTGATGTCGGCCTTGCCGAGCGGGATGACGTACTCTTCCTCGGGCACTTCGCCGGTGGTTCCGTAGAGAAGGGTGGACTCCATGACGTAGACGGGGTCGTTGTCGCGGATGGCAGCCTTCATGAGGCCCTTGGCGTCGTAGGGAGTCGCTGGGCAAACCACCTTGAGGCCGGGCATGTTGGCGATGAGGTTTTCCGGCGTGTGGGAGTGGGTGGCGCCGACGTTGGTGCCGCCGTTGGCGGGACCGCGGATGACGATGGGCACGTTGATGAGTCCGCCGGACATGTAGCGTACGCAGCCGGCGTTGTTGATCATCTGGTCCCAAGCGACGTAGGCGAAGCTCCAGAACATGAGTTCCATGACGGGGCGGACGCCGAGCATGGAGGCGCCGATGCCCATGCCGATGAATCCGGCCTCGGAGATGGGGGCGTCGACGATGCGCTTGGGTCCGTAGCGCTCGAGGAGGCCTTCGGTGACTTTGTAAGCGCCGTTGTACTGGGCAACTTCTTCGCCGATGATGACGACGTTTTCGTCGCGCTCGATTTCTTCGGCGAGCGCGTCCTTGATTGCCTGTCTGTAGGAGATCTCTGGCATGTTAGTGTCCGTTTTTTGTGAAAATTAGTCGTTGAAGAAGAGGCGGCCTTCGGAGGTGCGCTGATCTGGGTTGTCCGCTTCCCAGTAGACGTCCTCGGTGATGGACTCGGCGGTCGGGAATTCGCTTTCGTCGGCGAACTGGGCGGCGACTTCGGCTTCCTGCTTCGCTTCGGAGTCGATTTCCTTCATCTCGTCTTCGCTCATGATCTTCTGGTCGAGGAGGTAGAGGCGGTAGACGTTGAGGGGGTCGTGGTTCTTGCGGTAGTCGTCGATCTCTTCCTTGGTGCGATACTTCTTGGCGTTGGCGTCGGCGACGGAGTGGCCTTGGTAGCGGTAGGTGTGGATCTCGAGGACGGTGGGCTTGGATTCCTCGTGGGCCCGCTTGATGGCGCGTCCTACGCCGTCGCGGATGGCGAAGAGGGACTCGCCGTTGATGTTTTCCCAAGCCATGCCGTAGCCTTCGGCGCGAGCGGCGAGGCCTTCCGCGGGGTGGGAGGAGGAACGCTCCTGGGAGGTGCCCATGGAGTAGCCGTTGTTTTCGATGATGAAGATGGCTGGCAGGTCCCAGAGGGCTGCGAGGTTGTAGGCTTCGTGCACGGCGCCCTGGTTAATGGCTCCGTCGCCCATGAAGGCCATAGCGGAACCGGTCTGGCCCTTGTACTTGACGCCGTAAGCGAGGCCGACGCCGAGCGGGATCTGGCCGCCGACGATGCCGTGGCCGCCCCAGTAGTTCTTGTCGGGAGCGAAGAAGTGCATGGAGCCGCCCTTGCCCTTGGAGCATCCGGTGGCCTTGCCGAGGAGCTCGGCCATGCATTCGTTCATGTTCATGCCGACCGCGAGGGCGTGACCGTGGTTACGGTAGGCGGTGATCATGTGGTCGTGGTCTCCCATGAGGGAGGCGCAGGCCACGGCGATTGATTCTTGTCCGATGTAGAGGTGGAGGAAGCCGCCGATCTTACCTTGCTGGTAGACGCGCAGGGAGCGCTCCTCGAAGCGGCGGATACGTACCATGTCGCGGTAGAACCCGATTTGCTCCTCCTTGGAGAGGCCTTTGTTGATTGGTAGTTTCGCTTCTTTAGCCAGGTTCGAAGTTGCTGGCTTAACGCGTTTCTTTGGCGTGGTTTTTGCGGTCACTTTTCTGTCTCTTGTTCTCGGATTTTGAGAATGAAATTCTTTGGAAACCGGGGATTCAAGGTGTTGGCCGCTTTGAGACAACAACAAAGCGGCGGATAGGGGACGGTTAATTTTTTCGGAAGTCGCTTCGATTAATGCTTTTGCGGGTTTGCATGAGCGGAACTGGGGGCGGGAACGAGGCCTTCGATCTCGAATTCCAGCGGCTTTCCGGGCTGGCAATCGACCTTTAGGGCCACGAAGCGGTCGTGGTATTTGTCGTAGATGTCCCAAAGTCCCTGGCGGTCGGTTTCGGGAATTGGCAGGCTGTCGATCTCCTCGCGGGTGTAGAAGGCGAACTCGCCTTCGTCGATGGCGGGCGGGAGGGCTTCGAGGGGCTTGCTGCACTCGAAGAGGAACATGAGCCAGTGCCCTTTGCCTTCGTAGGCTTTTTCGGCGGCCATGCAGAAAAGGTGCAGGTCTTTGTTTTCCAGCTGGATGCCGGTCTCTTCGAAGGACTCTCGGATGGCGCATTCGAAGGGGGACTCGCCGAGCGGCATCTCCAGTTTTCCGCCGATGGGGCTCCAGAGTCCGTCGTTGGGGGCCTTGGCCCGCTTGAGCATGAGGAAGCGGCCGGCCTTGTCTTTTAGAAATATGAGAGCGCTGATCTTGTACTGCATCGTGAAGTCTGGCGGCTGGAGTAGGCTCAAGCCGGGGCGCGGGGGCAAGCGGAATTGGCGTGAAAGGGGCCGCAACCATGGAGATTCGCTTGCTCCAAGGGCGCTTTGCGGCGATGGGTGGAGTCATGCTTGCTCCCACACGTTTGTTGCTTGGCTTTGTGCTTCTTGCGGTCGCAGCGCGTTCGCAGGCGGCGGAACTGGAGATCCTTCGGGTCGATTTCGACTTGGTTGAGCAGGAAGGGGCACGCGACCCTTGGTACGAGATCGCGGTCGCGGTTTCGGTGGAAGAGGGCGACCGCGGAAACGGAGCAAATCCGCGCTTCGCCGACGAGGTGGCGGTTTCGCTGGCTCTCGCGACGGAGGTCAACCGCGGCGGCGGACGGTCTTTCGAATTTTACGCGGCTCGGGTCGAGTATCCCACCTTGGAAGTGGGGCAGCACGTGGTCCGATTCTACCTGCCGCCGGAAATCGTGAAGCGGGACCGCGTCCGGGGAGAGCCCTTCGGTTACGAGATCGAGATCCTTTCGCCCGCCGGCTTGGAGGATTCCTTGGTTTCGCCAAACTTGGAGCGGCCGGAGGCCTTGCAAAGCTTCCGCTCGGAGGCGGCCTCCCGCAGCGAGGAATCTCGGGAAATGCGTCTGCAGTTTGAAACACCCTTCGCTTGGATGTATCCTAGGGATACTCCTAGTCCGCGATTGAAACGCCCGTAGGTCGATTGCCGTAAGGATTATCTGCCGGATCGTTAGGGGCTACGTAAGTCCCTAGCTCCGAAAGGTTTTAGCTTGTAATGGCTACTTGTTAAAAAAGAATGAACCAACCGTTCGCCTGAACCTTACCCATGTCCAATCCACACTTCTTAGCGATCAGCCTGGGGGCTAACTATCTCTGCTCGGTGCATCTGAAGATGAATCCGAGCGGTCGCTGCGAGTTGTTGGACTACCAGATCGATTCGGTAGACTTTTCCTCGAACGATCCTTTGCTTTGGCTGAAGGCGACCTCTGCCCACCTCGATGCGGTGGCCCTTCGCTTTCGCAGCCAGATGCCGGCTGGCTTTTCGATTCCGGGGCACGTGGCGCTTTGCAAGTACCTGAAGATTCCGCAGGTTTCTCGGGGCAAGCGTCCCAAGATCGTGGCGTTCGAGGCGAAGCAGAACATCCCGTATCCGATCGAGGAGGTGACTTGGGAGTTTGCGGTGATCGAGGAGGACGGTTTGGACTTCGACGCGGTCATAGGCGCCTCCCGTACCGAGATTGTGGAGACGATCGCTCGTTACAGCAAGGATTCCGAGATCGACCTGCGCGGGATCGAGCCGTCTACGACCTCCTTGGTAAATGTATTTCGATACAACTACGCCGACGTTAAGGATGCGGCGCTGGTCGTTTCGATCGGCGCCAAGTCGACGGATCTGGTTTTTGTCGACGGTACTCGATACCACTCCCGCAATATTCCGTTTGGCGGGCAGTCGATCAGCGCGGAGATCTCCGAATCCTTGGGAGTCGCGGTTAGCGAAGCGGAACGTATCAAGCTTTCCGCTACCAAGCAGGAAGCGCTCGCCAGCGAGGAGTACGCGGCCTACGAGAACGCCAAGCGGAACTTCGAAGCCCGTTTGGGCACGGAGGTGCTTCGCACCTCTGCGGTGCTGAAGCGGCAAGGCTTCGATTTCGAAGCGAAAGCGGTCTACCTGACCGGGGGCGGGTCGCTGCTGCCGCAATTGGATTCGGCCCTGTCGGATAAGTTGAAGCTCCCAGTCCAGGCTTTGGATCCAGTGCGAAACGTAAATGTATCCAAGGATTCGCTACTTGAGGAAATCAAGTCGGCGGCTCCCTTCCTCGCGGATGCGATCGGGATCGGGGTTGGCCGCTTCATGCCGGATGGCGCGACCCTGGACCTGACTCCGCGCAGCTTAGTGTGGCATCGCAAGTTTCGCCGCCAGCAACCGTTCTATCTTCTAGCGGGGCTGGTCGCCTGCGGCGCGGTGGGCTTGCCGATTTTGAATACGTCCTTGGAAATTCGCGCCTACGAGCAGGAGCTGCAGAACTTGGACGTACAGGTGCGGCCGTTGAGTCAGATCAACAAGGAGATCTTTAACCGGACGGAGCAGATTAAGCGGATACGCGACGTCATCGAAAAGACGGCCAGCGTGACGGCGGCGCGTTCCACCTGGTTGGACGTCCTCAACGATTTGCAGCGGCGTCTCGCGGATGTGGAGGACGTGTGGCTCGACGAGTTGAGGCTCGAACGCCCCGTCCCTAAGGCCAGCTCGGGCAGAGGGGTGGCTCGCGTGAAGCAGGACGATGGCAAGACGAGGGTTCATTTGAGCGGCCGCTTGATCGATGTCTACAATCCCGTGTCCAGCGTTAGTCCGGCGTCCTACGAGCGGGTCAAGACGCTGCTGGAGAGCCTCAATGAAGCGAACTTCGTCGCGAACCTGGAGAACGAGCAGTTCGACTATTCCGTCCCCGGCTTCCTGGGGTTTAAGTTCACGCTGGTCGTAAAGGAGGAGGTGCCGCTCTAGGCCTATTGTCATGACCTTCTTTCGCAAGAATCCCGTCTTCTACTCGATGTTGTTCGTCCTGCTCGGGACCTGCGGCGCGGGATTGTGGTATCTCGCCCAATTGAGCTCGGAGCTGAAGGAATTGAAGACAGCCTACGAAACGAAGGCGTCCCAATACGATCGATACGTTTCGGCCAAGCCGTCGCCTACGCGTTCGAACCTGGAGGCCATCGACGCCAACTACGACGAGCTCTACGAGGTGTACGAAAAGGCGCTTGGTATTTTGAAGTTGAATACGTTCGATGACGATTCGTTCTTCGGAACGACTCCGCAATCGAGGGCTGACTGGTCTTTCGAGCTGCATCGCTACAAGGAAAACGCCCGCTACGCCGCTTTGAGCAATTCCATCGCCTTGCCGGAAGAATCGGAGTTTGGCGTGAAGGAGTTTTCCAACAGCGTCCCGTCGGCCGAGCGCATGGAGCGGGTGCACCAGGAGATCGTGATCATGGCTTCCTTGCTGGAGACGCTTTTCGATTCAGGGATCAAATCCTTCGAGACGATTCAGCGCGGCATCAAGCCGCAGAAGGGGAAGGCTCTCGTCAGCTCCCGCGCTCCGGCGAATCGCCTTTTCACCGAGGGCGATTACTTCACGGTGGAGCCCGGGCAAAGCATCGCGGTTCCGGGAACGCTCGACAGCTATGTGTTCAGGGTCGCGTTCAGGGGGCAGTCGATCGCCTTGCGAAGCTTCCTGAACCGCATTTCGAATTCGCCCTTGCCCTTCGTGGTGCGTGGGGTGGAGGCCGACCTTTCCAGCGAAGGCGGGGAAAAGCAGGGCTTGGAGTCGATCGCCGAAAACCCGTTTGCGGAGCGGGAACGGAAAGCGCGTTCGCGGCCTTCGGCGGTTCCCATCATTTCGGACAACACTTCCCTGTTCGCAGTGACGATCGAGTTTCTGCAGCTGGCCGTCGAGATCGAGAAGCCACGTCTTGCCAGCGTGGAGAAGGGAGGCGGCGATGCATAAGTTTAAGCTATCCGAACTTTTGGACAAGCTGGTGCTCTTGCTGGCGATGCTGCTCTTTACCTGGGTGGGCGTGACGGCGATTTTCGAGGTGCGAAAGCTCGACACCATAGCGGGGCAGAGCCGGCCTATGTTGTCGGAACTGAAGGTCAACGCGCCGCTCTACGAGGCCAAGGCGCCTCAGGTCGAGAACGTCATCTGGAAGCCCGCCGAAAGCCAAAGCCGCGGCGACGAATGGGTGTTCGACGTGTTTACGCCGCCCGTGATCTACTACGATCCAGGCTCGCGCGAATTCGCTGTGACGCCGCCCAGTATTCAGCCTGTCGATACGCGGGACAACGAATGGGCGTCCTTCGACCTGGAGTTGCTGGAGGTGCGTTTGCGTCCCTATAAGCTGCAACTGGTGGGCTATGCCGGCGAAAAGGGCAGCTACGTCGCCTACTTCGAAAACACGGCGACCGGGGCGATCCTGTTGCTGAGGGAAGGGCAGGAGGATGCGGAGCTCGGCGTCCGGCTTACCTCCTTCCAGGAGCAGCAGGTCGAGATCGCGAGCGAGACGGGCACGCCGATCGTGCAAAGCGTCGGGGTGGCACGCATAGCGGACTACGCGTCCGGGCAACAAATGAGCCTTACCAACATGGAGACGAAGATGTTCTCCGACCTGGAGGCGAAGGTTCGTCTATTGCCGGCAGGAATCATCCGCTACGTGGAGGTGGGCAGTCGCCTCGAGCTCGAGTCTGGAGATTATCTCATCGAAGACTTGTCTGCGCAGCCCCAAGAGGCAATGATTACAAAAATTTCCAAGGACGGCGACCGCCGTTTATCCCGCACCCTAACCCCAGCTCCCATTTCCGATATCCAGCCTCGCGGCAGTCGCCAAGAGGCCGCTCCTCCAAGCCCCTTTGCAATCCGGCCCCGGCTTCCAGGCAAGAAGCCCCAGGGCTGAGTCCTGCTCCTCGGCTAGCTCAAATCCACCAACCACATGACTAAGAAGACGCCAACACTCAGATCCATCGTTCGTATCTGCAGCATCGGTCTCGCGCTCGCCGTCGCTGCCGGCTCTTACGGGCAAGACGACACGGAGACGAAAATCCGGCTGATGACCGAGGCTTTGCAGGCCCGCGATTCGGGAAACCTTTCCTTGGCCAAGGCCAAGCTCGACGAGCTCGTGAAGATCGCGCCTAACGACGCATCGGTGAAGCGTATCTTGGGAAGCGTCGAACGGCTGATAGAGAACCAGGGCGCCAGTTCTACGGCAGGAGCGGCGGTGAGCGAGGATCGCAACGCAGCCTTGCAGCGGGAGGCCGAGTACTTGGCCAGTTTGGAAACCGAGCGCATCGAGAAGTCGATGCAAAGCTCTCGCGAGATGCGGGAGGTGGCGCGTCGCCAGGCAAACCGAGGCGAGTACGATGCGGCCTTGCGTACGATTTCGCGGGCGATCTCCGGCATCGAGCCGAATCCCATGACCCAAGTCTTGATCGAGGAGCTGAAGCGGGACGAGCGCGAGTTCCTGCGGCAGAAGTCCCAATATTCGGGCACTACCGCGAACGGTTCTCCCAGTTCCATTTCCGTGCACGAGGCGAGTCCCGACTTCGTCAAGTTGCAGCAGCAGATCGAAGTCCTGAACCTGCGAGGCCGCAGCCAGTTTTTCGCAGGAGATATCGAAGGCGCGGAAGCGACTTTCAAGCAAATCGAAGCGCTCGACCCCAACAACGCCCAGGCTAAGAATTTCTTGATTCGCATCGCCCGCGAGCGGCAGGAGATGGGCCACCTCAACAAGCTCAAGACGCGCGAGCAATTGCTGCAGGAAGTGTCCAACGCCTGGCAGCGTCCTAGTATCTACGAAGAGCGTCCCGGTATCGAAGTGGTGGATACGGTGACGCTACCGCTTACCGAAAAGTTGAACCGGATCATCATCCCCAACGTGAACTTCACCGAGGTGGAGCTGAGCAAGGTGGTGAACACATTGAGCGCGATCTCGGAGCAATTCGACAGCACGGGGCTCGGCATCAAGGGCGTGAACCTCGTTCTGATCGATCCGCAGCGCGCGAACCCGACCGTCAACATCACCCTGCGAAACCTTTCCCTGAAGCGCATCCTCGATTTCATCGTGGATTCGGTGGGCTTCCAGTACGAGGTTGAGGCCGACGCGGTGGTCGTACGGCCCGGCGGCGAGCGTACGAATTTGGATACGGAATTTTTCCCGATCTCCCGTTCCACGGTGATCCGCATGACAGGCGGGAGCTCTGGGGCCGGTGGCAGCGGCGTGTTCGACGACCCGTTCTTCACCGACTCCGGCGATCGGGTGCGCGAAAAGGGCGTGGCCAACGACGCCCAGACTATCCGCGGCTTTTTGCAGCAGGCGGGGGTCGATTTCGCTGGAGTGGAAGGAAGTACCTTGGCCTACGATGGTTCCGCCATGATCGTGACGCAAACGCGTCGCAACTTGGAGCGTATCCGCAATTTGCTGAATCGCTACACGGACGTGAAGCAGGTGGAGATCGAAGCTAAGTTCCTCGAGATCCAGGAAGGCGCCTTGGAAGAGCTCGGCTTCGATTGGTTGGTGAACGAAAATCCGCGCGGCCAGCCGCAAAGCCAGTGGACGGACGAAGTCTACCAAGGCTCCATGCGGACGCTAGCCAACGCCGCCGCTCCGGGAACCACTGCGAACCAGATTACCATCGACTCCGATTCGTATTCACGTGTTGACGACATTGCTCCGCCCAGCTTGCCGGGCACCAAGTTGCTGGGGGCCGGTACGGTTCCGTTCACCAGCGTCATGGGCAGCATCGATGGGGTGAATCTAAACGTCGCGATCCGGGCCCTTTCCCAGAAGTCCGGTTCGGATCTCTTGAGCGCCCCGAAGGTTACGGTCCTGTCCGGTAACCAGGCGAAGATCAACGTGAGCCAAGAGTTCCGTTACCCGACCCGCTATTCCGATACGGAGAGCGACGTGGGCAGCACGCGCGGCGATTCGGCAAGCGCGGGCGTAACGATTACGCCAGGTACTCCCGAGGACTTTGAAACGCGCAACGTCGGCGTGGAGCTTTTCGTGACGCCGATCGTGGAAGAGGACGACTACAGCATCACGCTGGACCTGAATCCACGCGTTACCGAGTTCGAGGGCTTCGTAGAGTACGGTGGCCCGAGCATCGCGATTTCCGGAGGCACGACCGTTAAGACTCCTTCGGGATTCTATCAGCCGATTTTCGCGGTCCGCGAAGTGGAGACCAAGGTGACGATCTGGGATGGAGCGACTGTCGTCATGGGCGGCATGACGCGCGAAGATGTGGTCACGGTGAACGACAAGATTCCTTTCCTCGGCGACATTCCTTTCATGGGAAGGCTCTTCCGCTCGGAGGGCGAAAGCTCGGCCAAGCGAAATCTGCTCATCTTCGTGACGGCGAATATGGTGAGCCCGGGCGGCTCCCCTAAGCGCCAGACGCTTCGAGGCGTGCAGCCAGGGTCCTTGTTCCAGAATCCGACGATCGTGACTCCCGGCGGCAGCGAATCGCGCAGCCAATAGCAGAAGCTCGCGATCCAGCGCTATTTCAAAGGAAAGACGCATCCAGTTTTTGGATGCGTCTTTTTTTGCGAGTGGTTCAATCCGCGCTCCACGGGAGGGAGAGGCGAGTCCGCCTCAGACTTAAGGCTAGGCAGGAGCAAGGGCGCGAAAGGTGGAGCCGTCCTTCCATCGGCCGCTGATCGTGACGACCTTGGGGTGGGTCTCGAGCCCGACCTTGAAGCGATGGATGACGGCTACGAGGTGGTCGACGGAGGCGGTACCCACGTCTTCGCCGTTTTGCATGACGCCGGCTAGATCACGGTCATAGCTGTCGGCATGTAGGGATACGACGGATACCTGTTCGGGAATTTGGTAACCGGCTCGCTCGAGGGCGTCGCAATAGCGGAGTCCGCCGCCGCAAATGAGGGCGTCGGGGCGTTGCTCTTCGAACCAAGCCAGGAAGTCGGAGCTGGTATCGCTGGTTGCCGCCTCGATAAAGGGCTCGAGGCGCTCATGCTCCGCTTGCGTTTGCTGGGCGGCGAGGTAGCCGCCGAGCCAGTGGTTGTTGGTCCGATTGTCTTGGATTTCGGGACAGGCGAAACCGATCCGTTGGAAGCCGTGAGATTTCAGCTTTTCGAAGAGCAGGCGGGCGTTCCCGAATTGGTCGGCGATGACGGTGGTCAGCTCGGAGTTGCGCAGCGAGTAGCCGATGCGGACGGAGCAGAACTTGTCCCAAAACAGGTCGAGCTCGTCTACGCCGTGCGGCATGGGGCCTACGATGACCCCGGAGGCGCGGCGGCTGTCGAGAATCTGGGAGGCTCGGGCGGCGCTCATGCCAGGCTCGGACATCCAAAAGGGTTCCAGCCGGTAGCCGAGCTCTTGGCAGCGGCGTCGAGCTCCCGCGTAGCAGTCCGCGTAGAATCCGTGGCTTTTCGAGAAGAAGTCGCGTTCGCCGAAGCCGTTGATCCAGACCAAGGTTCCTTGGAAGCTGGGCTTGTGGTTTTGGGTGCGGTAGGCGGAAAGGGCGGAGAGCATGGGATCGGCGCGGTAGCCCATGCGTTCGGCTGCGGCCCGGACCTTCTTCTTGGTGGCCTCCTTCACGCGAGGGGAGTCGCGCAAGGCCTCCGCTACGGTGGTGAAGTGGACGCCAATTTCGGCGGCTATGTCGCGTACGGTGACGCGGCGGGCGACGTCTTCGCTGTCTTTGCCGGTTTGCTTGCTCATCTTTTCAGGGAAAGGGGGATCTGCTGTTAAACTACGGACAGGGGAAGTACTCAACCTCTGCGAATGCTAACTGTATGAAGGTGAGGCTGGCTCCCTTTTTCCGCAATCCTACAATTATTGCGGTAGGGCTCTAGGAAAGGCGCGGTTCGAGGGCTTTGATGGTGGGCAATTGTTATGTCCAGCCTGCCCAAGAACATTCTCTTTCTCTTCACCGACCAATTCCGAGCGGACTGCATTTCCGCCCTGGGAAACGAGGAGATCAAGACTCCCAATCTCGACAGGCTTGTCCGAAGCGGGACCGCTTTTACGCGTTGCTACACGCCCAGTCCGGTATGCGTGTCGGCCCGCCATGCTTTGACTTGCGGGGTGCCTCCGCACCAAACCGGCTGCGTGGACAACGTCGATATCGAATGCCACCGGACCAGCTTCATGGACGAGCTGAATATGCTCGAGTACCAAACTCATGGAGTCGGGAAAATGCATTTTGTGGAGGGGAAGGGCGACTGGGGGTTCCAGACGCGAGACATCTCGGAAGAACTGGCGTATCCAGGTGTTCGCGACGACTATCGGGATTACCTGGAGGAGAATGGCTTTGAGCATGTGATCGACCCTCATGGACTGAGGAGCGAGTACTATTACCTGCCGCAGCCGTCCCAATTGCCCGACAAGCATCACAATACGGCTTGGGTGGCGGATCGTTCGATCGACTTCCTAGAGCGCCGCGACCGAAGCCGACCGTTCTTTTTGTGGAGTAGCTTCATCAAGCCGCACCCGCCGTTCGAAACTCCTATCCCATGGTCTCGTATCTATAGCATGCACGAGATGGAGGAACCGTATTTGCCGGATGGATATGCGGATCAGCAGTGCTTCTGGAATCATATTCAGAATCGCTACAAGTATCGAGATGGCGGATACGATAGGCACCTGAGTCGTATGATTCGAGCTGCTTACTACGCGACCATTTCCCATGTCGATTACCACATCGGGCGAATCCTCGATGCCTTAGGGGACGAAATCAAAAATACCTTGATCGTCTTTTCCTCCGATCACGGAGAAATGCTGGGTGATTACGGTGCCTATGGGAAACGTTGCATGCTTGACGCCTCCGCTCGCATCCCGATGGTTGCCAGTTTGCCCGGAGTGATTCCTGCAGGGAAAACCTGCGACCATGCGACCAGCTTGCTGGATCTGTATCCAACTTTCATCGACACGGCCGATCCGATCCTGGGTAAGACTAACTTGGAAGGGCGAAGCCTTTTGGCGGCTTGCGATCCGGAAGGACGGGACCGTATCGTCTACAGCCAGTTTTCCCAGAACGGTTTGGCGCTCTACATGGCGGCAGACCGGGCTTGGAAGTACGTCTACAGCGTTGCGGACGAGAAAGAGTGGTTGTTCCGGGGCGGCCAAGAGGAAGTCAATCTTGCCGGGGATCCGGTGTTCGCGGAGGAGCTCAAGCGCTTGAAGGGAGCCTTGATGCAGCGGTTCGAGCAAGACGGCTACTGTGATCCTATAGACGGCGAGGAGTGGCGACGCTTTCCCAAATGGGAAATGCCCAAGGATCCGGACTACGGACTGTTGAGGCAGGATCCGCCGCAGCTTTCCGAGGAAAGCGCCAAGCTTGGAATCTACGATAGGCCGCGTCCCGAGACGGCGAACCTGCTGCAGGAGCTCGCAAACTTCTCCATCGAAAGCCTCGAGCCCAACCTGCGGTAGGTCGCGGCGTCGGGGCTCATCGGACTAGGAGCTACTTGCCTTAGGAACCCTTTCGATAGGCTTCTGCCAGCAGGGAAATGGGATGGGCGACTTGTTTCCCCAGTTGGCGGGAGTCGATGCCGTTTTGGATTTGCAGGTGGCAGCCGGGGTTCGCCGTGGCGACGGTCTTGGATTTCGTTTTGGCGAGCTGGTCGAGCTTGCGGTCGAGTTGGCGCTGCGATTCTTCGGGCTGGGTAATGTTGTAGATACCGGCGCTGCCGCAGCACTGCTTCGCTTCTGGCAGCTCTTCGTATTGAAGGCCAGGGATTAGCTTGAGCAGGGCGCGGGGTTGTTCGCTGATCTTTTGTCCGTGGCAAAGGTGGCAGGAATCATGGTAGGTCACGCTTCGCACGTCGCCGCCCTGAGGTGGCGGTACTAATTCGATCTCGGCGAGGAACTCGTGAATATCCTTGAGCTTGGCGTCCCAAAGCTTCGCTTTTTCGGCGTATTCAGGATCGTCGGACAGGAGGCGATGGTAGTGCTTGAGGTGGGAGCCGCAACCACCGGCATTGGAAATGATGGCGTCGAGGGCGGCTAGGTCTTCGAATTGGTCGATGTTCTTGCGGGCGAGCTCCTTCGCGAGGTCTGGCGCTCCGTTGTGTCCGTGCAGGGATCCGCAGCAATGTTGCATGCGAGGGGTTAGGACCTTGCAGCGATTGGCTTTCAGTACGTCGACGGTATCGCGATTGACATTGGAAAAGGCCAGATCCTGGACGCAGCCGGTGAGGAAGCCAACCGTGTACTTGTACTGGGCAGGGGATTCGCTTGCAGCTATGAGCGTATCGGAAAACTGGGCACGAATTCTAGGGGTCTGCGTTTCCAAGGCAGCGAGGCGGGGAGCGAGCCGTTTGAGAAGGCCGCTTCGCCGCAGAAGGCGGTCGAGGCCTAGCTGTTGGTAGCAATAGAGCAAGCGGCCCACGGCGCGCAGCAGGCGGGGGTGACGGAAAAGCAGCTTCAGGCTAAGCCATCGCCAGAAGCTGCGCTCGGGCGTGTCTAGGATTCCTTCCTGCTCGACTTGGGCTCGGGCGCTTTCGAACAAATGGGCGTAGTCGACTCCCGCGGGGCAGGCCGTGGTGCAGGCCAGGCAGCCGAGGCAGTAGTACATTTCATCGCCGAAGGCTGGGGTGAACTTCAGTTCGTCGTCGGCGATGGCCCGCATCAGGGAGATGCGGCCGCGAGGGCTGTGGCGTTCCTTGTGGGTCGTAGTGTAGGTCGGGCAGGTGGGGAGGCACATGCCGCAGTGCATGCACTGTTGCAGGACGGAGTAGTCGAGCTCCTTGAGGAAATTGCGGGCGGATTGCATGGTTGGCGATTGGGGAGGGCGACTAGAGGTCGAAGAGCTTGCCGGGGTTGAGCAGGTTTTCAGGATCCAAGCTGCGTTTCACGTGTTGAAGAAGTGAATACGAGGCGTCTGCGAACTGATCGGGCAGGTGGGCCTTCTTGGCGAGTCCGACTCCGTGTTCGCCGGTGATGGTGCCTCCTGCTTCGATCGTGTATTCAAAAATCTCGTGCAACGCCAGCTCCACGCGGTGGATTTCTTCGGGATCTCGCTCGTTGGTGAGGAAGGTCGGGTGCAGATTTCCGTCTCCCATGTGCCCGAAGTTAGCGATCTGCAGATTATGCTTTTGGGCTATGGACTCGATGAAGCGCACGGCGGCGGCCAGCTTGCTGCGAGGTACGGTGACGTCTTCGAGAATGGTAGTCGGACGGATGCGTGCTAGAGCGGAAAAGGCGGATCGGCGCGCGGTGGCGAGCTGTACGGCTTCGTCGGAGTTGGCGGCCACTCGTAGGCTAAGGGCTTGGTTGTTCGTGGCGATCGCCTGCATGCTCGCCGCCTCGGCCTCGACAACGGAGGAAGGACCGTCGCTCTCCATCAGGAGCAGGGCTTTCGCTTCGGTGGGGAGTCCGATCTTGGCGAAGTCCTCCACGCAGCGGATGGTGGTTTGGTCGAGGAACTCCAGCGTGCAAGGAATGATCTTGGCCGCGATGATATCGGAAACGGTTTGGGCGGCTTGTTCGATGTCGTTGAAGGTGGCGAGGATTGTCTTTCTAGCCTCCGGACGCGGAAGCAAGCGTAGCAGGATTTTGGTTACGATCCCCAAGGTGCCCTCGGAGCCGATGAAGAGGTCCTTGAGGGAGTAGCCAGCTACGTCCTTGACGCACTTGTTTCCGAGCCAAGCGATTTCGCCGTTGGCTAGCACCACTTCCATACCCATCACGTAGTTGCGGGTGACGCCGTACTTGAGGCCGCGGAGTCCGCCCGAGTTATTGGCTACGTTTCCGCCAATGGTAGAGATTTTCATCGAACCCGGGTCCGGCGGATAGATGAGCCCTTCGCGTGCGGCTGCATCGTCGATGGCTTGGGTGACGACTCCCGCTTCGGCTGTAAGGGTAAGGTTTTTCGTATCTATCTCCAGGATACGGTCCATCTTGACGAGGCAGATGACGATGCCGTTTTTCACCGGGATTGAACCACCCGAAAGGCCCGTGCCCGAACCTCGCGTGACGACTGGAGTTTTGGTCTGACCGGCTACTTTGACCACGGCAGCGACCTCTTCGGTGGTTTCCGGAAAGACGACAGCTTGGGCTCTTTCCTTGAGCATGGCGGTGCCGTCGAAGCCATAGGGGATAAGGTCCTCGATCTCGGTAAGGATTTGGTCGGGACGGAGGATTTCGCGAAGCTGGCGGATCATGTTGGGGAGTTCGGGGAATTATTTCGTTTGTTCGCAGGCGGATTCGATATGGGTCCGCATGGCGCGTTTGGCGGCGGCGGGATCGGATTGCTCGATCGCGCTCAGGATTGCGGCATGTTGCTTGATCGACTTGTTTACCCCGACGGCTGCGAGCGTTTGGGTTCGATTTTCGGTTTCCAAGTCAGCCACCGCTGAGAGCATCAGGGTCAGGACTTGGTTGTCGGCCAGTTCGGCAATGTACCGGTGGAAGGCGATGTCATGCTCGACCTGTTCCTCGTAATTGGGGGCTTCCACCATGTTCTGGTGGATGGCTTGCAGCTTTTTGAGCAACCTCGGTTGCGTGGGAGCTCGTTCGGCGGCCCAGGCCGCGATTTGCGGTTCGACGAGCAGTCTCAAGTCGGAGAATTGGCGTATGCGGTCCTTGGAGGGCGGCAGCTCTTTTTCCAGCAGCGCCTTGATGGGGGCGTTGGGGAGGTGCACGACTTTGACTCCGACGCCATGGATCGGCTCCAGGTAGCCTTGGATTTGCAATTGCTTGATGGCTTCGCGAAGGAGGGGGCGGCTGATCTCCAGCTCCTGGGCGAGAGAGCGCTCCGGCGGCAGCCAGTTTCGTTCGGGCCCGGCGTACTTTTTCAGCAAGAGCTGGGTTACGTCTTTGATCCGGTTTTGCTTGGTATTGGCGATCATAGGAAGGGAGGAAGGATTAGGCTAGGGGGTGCTTGGCAAAAGAGAGGGCGAGCACCGTCTGGAGGGCGACGCAAGAGACGATCCGCGGTAAGGGAGGACCCCGCCTTTGCCAGTCCAGTCGGGCTTTGGCTAGCAGCTTTGGGTTTGTGTATAGTGGTCAGACCACTGTATTGAGTGGTCTGACCAATGGCTGAGAGGTCAGACCACTGGGAAGAGGCTGTCAATGGTGTTCTGTTGAAGGGAGAAGGGGATGGCTCTAATGTTGGTTGGTTGGTTGGTTGGTTGGTTGGTTGGTTGGTTGGTTGGTTGGTCGAAGGCCGAGAGGGGGAGCGCTTTTATGTGGGGGGGCAGTTGAGGTGGGTGGGCTTCGACTGGAGTGAGAGCTTGGCCGGTTAGCTGGTATTTCTTGCGCGGAATGCGTTTGAGCCGTCGCGATAAGTCTGAGAGCGTCCTTCGTCTATGGTTAAGCTTGCAGTTATCGGAACTGGGGGGATGGCCCATCACCAAGTGGAGTCGTTCGGTAAAATCGAAAATTGCGCCGTGGTGGCGGCTTGCGATATCGACGAAAAGCGCGTTTTGGATTTCGCGAAGAAGTTCGCCATTCCGGCTGTGTATACGGATGTGGATCGTCTCTTGGCGGAGGTGGAATGCGACGCGGTATCGATCGTAACGCCCGATGCCTATCATCACCCGCTGGCCCTGAAGGCGATCGCCGCGGGCAAGCATGTGCTCTGCGAGAAGCCGCTGGCTTTGAACGCGGAGGATGCGTGGGAGATGAGCAAAGCGGCGGTAGCGGCAGGGGTGATTAACATGGTGAACTTTTCCTACCGGAACAGTTCGGCGATCCAGATGGCGGCAAAGCTGGCTCGTCGTGGCGAGTTGGGGACGATTCGCCATGTGCATGCCTATTACTTGCAAAGCTGGCTGGCCCAGGACGAATGGAATTTCTGGGAAACCAGTCCTCAATGGCTTTGGCGTCTTTCGACTAAGGCAGGCAGCATGGGGGTGCTGGGCGATATTGGCGTGCATATTCTGGATTTCGCCGGTTTGCCGGTGGGAGGCTTTGAGAGCGTTCATTGCAAGCTGAAGACCTTCGACAAGGGGGATGGGAATACGATGGGTGGCTACGAGTTGGATGCTAACGACTCCGCAATCATTACGGCAGAGTTCGCCAATGGCGCTTTAGGGACGATCCACACCACGCGTTGGGCACAGCCGCACATCAATTCGCTTCGCCTCAATGTCTACGGGGACAAGGCTTCCATCGAGATTGATCTGGACGAAAGCTACTCGAGCTTGAAGATTAGCCGTATTCTTGGCCGCAAGGCGATGGATTGGGAAACGCTGGATTGCGGCGTGACTCCGACGAATTTCGAACGCTTTGTCGCTGCAGTGGAAACAGGAGTTCAGGATCAGCCGGACTTCGCTCGCGGGGCCGAAATCCAGAGCGTGCTCGACGCCTGCTTCGAGTCCGACAGGAACGATAAGACCGTGGTCCTCCCGAAAAACGATACCCGAAAAGAAAATGTCACTAAATAACGAATACGATATTCGCATCGGCACCTTGGCTGGCAAGGGCCAGCAAACTGCTGACTACGTCAAGGCTATCTTGCCGCATGGATTCGAGTCCTTCCAGGTCAACTTTTGGCAGTCGCTCGGAGAGGTTGACTTGCCGCGCCTGGCTGAGGACTGTTGCAAGGCTCTGGAGGGCAGCGACGCGATCGTCTCGACCCTAGGCATGTACGGAAACCCATTGGGCGACGGAGAGGACGACGAGAAGACGCGCGAAGGTTGGCGTCAGTGCATCGACAACGCCCATCTTTTCGGCACGGACTTGGTCTGTGGTTTCGCGGGGCGGGTGAGGGATGTGCCGGTGCCGGAGTCCATCGATCGCTACGTGGAGGTTTTCGGGGAATTGTCCCGGCGAGCCGCGGACAAGGGAGTGCGCATTGCTTTCGAAAATTGCCCGATGGGTGGAAACTGGCTACGCGGCGACTGGAATATCGCTTTCAATCCGGCGGCTTGGGAGCTGATGTTCGACGCTTTGCCGGTCGACAATATCGGCCTGGAATGGGAGCCCTGCCACCAGATGGGTCAGCTCATCGAGCCGCTGCCGCAGCTTCGCAAGTACGTGAGCAAGGTTTTCCACGTGCATGGCAAGGATGCGAGCAACTATCCGGAGGTGATCCGCGAGTTTGGAGTGGATGGGCCGAAGCCGTTCTCCGAGCATCGGCATCCAGGATTTGGGGACAGCAACTGGACGGATATTATCAGCGAGCTGCGTCGCGGTGGATACAAGGGGACGATCGACATCGAAGGATGGCACGACCCTGTTTACGTGGGAGATCTGGAGATGACGGGGCAGGTGCATTCCTTGAACTATCTGAAGTCCTGTCGCGGCAAGTACGTTGCCAATCCTGAAGGCTTTTAGCCGGAGCGCCGCAGGCGACCTCGCCGCGCACGCGAGGTCGGTGCAGCTTGGTGTTTGCGACCGCCGGTCCTAAGTATTCTTGGCCCAGTGGGCGAGCACGGCAAGGGCGGGGGCTTTGACGAGATCGTTGAAGGAGTGGTCGCCGCCTTCGATCTTCTGGAAGGTTACGTTTGCTTTGCCGAGGGCGTCAATGGATTCGCTGTCCTTTATAGGAACGACGTCGTCGGCCTCGCAATGGAGCAGTAGCCAAGGAACGGATACTGACTTGGCGGCGTCCAGGACGCTGCCAATGGTCTCGCAGAGATCGGTCATGAAGGCTTGGCTGAGCGGGCAACTTTCCTCTTCCCACATGAGGCCTTGGTCGGGCGTTTCCTCGCCGAATTCGGTGAGGGCGAAGGTTTTGGTGTCGACCATGCCGGCTAGGGAAACGAGGCGCTGGATTCGCGGATCCTTGGCGGCTCGCAGGACTCCGACGGCGGCGCCCATGGAGTGTCCGACGTAGGCGATCTTGCGCTCGGGTATCGCGTCTAGGACGGAGCCGAGGTCCTCGACTTCCTTGCTAATGGTTGAGTCTTGGAAGCGGCCTTCCGAGTCGCCGTTTCCGGAGAAGGAGAATGCGAGGGTGTCGAAGCCGGCGGCGTTGAGGGCCTTGGCGGCGTCGACGACGATGGGCCGATCCTTGTTGCCGGTGACTCCATGGGCGATCAAGTAGAGCCACTCGCTCGGCTTTTGCGGGTCGGCTTGCTGGTAGCTGTAGTCGATCCGTTCTTGGTGGGCGTTTCGAATGGTGTCGAACATGTGGATACGTGGCGTTGGCTGGGGCTACTCGCTGCCGCGGCGGCCGGGGAAGGTGAGTTCCGCGATTCCGGATTTGTCCAGTTCGCCCAAGCCAAGCTCGCAGAGCTTGTTGTATTGTTCCAGGGTCGCCTGGGC
The DNA here is from genome assembly GCF_031127875.1 of Pelagicoccus sp. SDUM812005. Taxonomy (GTDB): domain Bacteria; phylum Verrucomicrobiota; class Verrucomicrobiia; order Opitutales; family Opitutaceae; genus Pelagicoccus. Next base: position 22,039 of record NZ_JARXIA010000003.1, read on the forward strand.
GAGCGGCATGGATACGCCTTTCGACTTGGCGAGCTCGAGGGCGATTCCGGAGTCCTTGGCGGCGTGGGCGGCGGAGAAGAAGCAGTCGTGGTCGCGGTTTAGCATGTCTTCGGAGTCGGTCTCGAGCACGCGGGAGTTGGCTCCGGTTTGGCTGAAGACTTTGCAGAGCATCTCGAGGTCGATCCCGAGGGCGGCGCCCAGTCCGAGCCCTTCGGCGAGGGCCGCGGTGTTGATGTTCATGACCATGTTGACGAGGGCCTTGACTTCGGAGGCCTTGCCGGAGGGGCCGACGTAGGTGAGGGCTTTGCTGAGGTCGTCGAGCAGAGGCTTGGCCGCTTCGAACTCGGATTTCTGTCCGCCGATCATCAGGTAGAGCTCGCCGTTGCGGGCTTGGGGAATGGAGGACGCCATGCAGCCCTCGAGCGTTTTGGCGCCGACTTTGGCAGCGGCGTTTTCGAGCTCGATATGGATTTCGGGAGTGAGGGTGGCGCAGTTGATGAAGAGCTTGCCGTCGGCTCCGGCGAAGAGGTTGTCCTCGCCGTAGAAGATGGAGCGCATGGCGGCGTCGTTGGTCACGACCGTGAGGATGACATCGGCCCGCTCGGTGACCTCGGCTAGGCTGGAGCAGGCATGGGAGCCGATCTCGCTGGCGAGTTCCTGGGCGAGGTCCTGGTTGATGTCGTAGAGGGCGGCGACTTGGTAGCCTTTGTCCTTGAGGCAGCGAGCCATGTTGCCGCCCATGCGGCCGAGTCCGACGAATCCGATCTTCTTGTCTTTCATGCTAAAAATCCAGTGGGTTGGTTTGCTAGGTGGAAGGCAGCTTGCCTGCAGCAGGCCGGTTCGGTCAAGGATTTGGCTCCTGGGGACCGGCTTCGGATAGGGGGACGTGTATGGTCCGGCTTTGCCTGCGGCGATCTCGGGAACGCCGGATTTTAGCTATCTTTCCAGGCGGGCGTAGGGGCCCATCATGGCTCCGATGAAGTTCCAGGCTCGCGTGGTGGTGAGCAGGGTGGCGTCTTCGTTTCGGGCAAGGGTGAGGATCCTGCCGTCCGGCGTTTCCAAAAAGAAGGAGATGTCGGCTTTTTCGCCGACGATCCGGAGGGTGACGCTTTGGCCAGCCTCAAGGCCGCTCAGCGTTTGCGAGGCGACTACGCGGGCGGGGCCGTCCTCCGCTTTTTCGAGGAAGGCTTCGTAGCCGTGTTCCGTTTTTCGGATACCGCAGTAGTAGTGGTAGTCTTCGCGGATGAAGGCGGCGACGCCGGCGGAGGTTCCTGCTTCGGGCGCTGCGAACTGGGTGGCAGCCTGGTAGCTGGAGTGTTGCTGGCGGCGGGAGATCCAGGACAGATTTTTAAGTTCGGCGAGGGTGACGCTGCGGGGCGTGATCTTCAGCTTGCCGCCTTCGATGTTTAGCCACCTCTCCTGAGGCGTACGGAGGTACATCCACTCGTATCCAAGTTCTGGATCGTCGAAGTCGTCCCGCCAAGCGAAGTTGCCGGTGGTGGGCGGGGTTGCCGTTTGGGTGAGAGGGAGATCGGGGCGATCGAGCTGCCAGGGGATTTCCTTTCCGCGCTCGAGGATGATGGGCCATCCTTCTTCGGTCCACTCGATGGGCAGCATGTAGACTTCGCGGCCGGTGTTGTAGAAACCGCCTTCGTAGGGACGGATCGCCAGGAAGGTGGCCCACCAGTCGCCGTTGGGCAGCTCGAGGAAGTCGGCGTGGCCGGCGGCGATGATGGGGTGCGGACGTTCGGCGGGGAGGTCGCGTTGGGTGAGGATGGGGTTGCGCTCCCAGGGGATCCACTCCTGGTCGAGGCTGCGGGTGCGGAAGATGACTTGGGAGTGCTGGATGCTGGTGCCGCCCTCGGCGCAGGTGAGGTAGTACCAGCCGTCCTTTTTGAAGATGTGGGGAGCTTCGATCCAAACCGGCTTCTGGCTCAGGTCGACGCCGCCGTTGATGATGATTTTGCCTTCACCGACGGGTTGGTTGGTAGCGAGGTCGATTTCCCAGAGCCAAACGGCGCGGTGGCCTTCGTAGAGGGACTGGTTGCCGGGGGGAGGTCCGTTGTGGGTGAGCCAGACGCGTCCGTCGTCGTCGAAGAAGAGGGAGGGGTCGATGCCGTCGATCCAGGGGAGCTCGATGGGGTCGGACCAGGGGCCGGCGGGATCGGTGGAGGTCACGTAGAAGTTGTTGATCCCGTAGACCGAGGTCGTGATCAGGTAGAAGACGCCGTCGTGGTGGCGCAGGGTGGGGGCGAAGATGGCTTGGGAGGCGGTGAGGCCGTCGGTGCCGGTGAGCTGGCTGGGACGATCCAGGGCGTGGCCGATTTGCTGCCAGTTGACAAGGTCGCTGCTGTGGAAGATTGGCAGGCCGGGGAAGAAGGCGAAGCTGGAAGTCACCAGGTAGTAGTCGTCGCCGACGCGGCAAGAGCTGGGGTCAGGGTAGAAGCCGGCGAGGATCGGGTTCTGGAATTGTCCGCTGGGCGGCGGCGTGTCGAAGATCTCGTCGTTTCCTTGGTAGGAGAACCAGTCGAAGGCGACGGGCTGGGGGGCTGCGGCGAGGCTGCAGGCCGTGGCTAGCAGCAGGGAAGACGCGATGCTCTGGAGTGGGGTCATGGTGCATGAAAAGGGAATCGCGACGCGGGGCGAAGTAAACCGCGCAGGTTCGTCTCACTAAAGACCGTCGTCGGAGGAGATAGGCGAGGAAAGTGGACCGAGGTGGACAGGGACTTGCGTGATGGGCTGGGGGCTGCGTGCCAGGAGGGGCGAAGGGGAGGAGCGAGAATCGACTCGAAGCTTGCTTAGCGGATCTGCTTGGGCGGAAGTTGGGAGCGTGAATGCTGGCGAAGAATTGTGTTTGGCTTGTGGGATGTGCTGCGACGGCACTCTTTTCGATAACGTCCGCTTGGGGGCGGACGAAGATGCTGCCGCGGTCAAGGCCCTCGGCTTGCCGGTAAGGTTCTCTCGGGCGAAGGTCCCGGTGGCATTCTTTCGCCAGCCCTGCCGCGCCTTGGGTGCGGACTGTACCTGCAGCGTTTACGCGAACCGGCCTGCCCAGTGCCGTTCCTTCGAATGCGGAGTGTTCAAGGCCGCCGAATCTGGCGATATCGGATACGAGTCGGCTCATCGCTTGGTGAAGCAAGCTCGGAAGCGGGCGGAGCGTGCTCGCAAGCTATTGAGGAAGATGGGCGAGCGGGACGAAGGGCTCTCGCTGGGGGCTCGCTTTCGCCGCGTGCAGCGTTGGGTGGAGTCAGGGGAAGTCGACGCAGCGGCGGGCGAGACCTTCGCGGCCCTTGGCCTGGCCATGCACCAGCTCGACTTGCTAGCCCATCGGAAGTTCTACACCGAGGAAGAGGTTTAGGACGGGGTTCGGCTGCAGTGCTGAGCGGACTGTCTATGGAAACGTATATATCCTTCCTCTGGGAGGCTGTTGGATGACAAAGGGTAAAGATTGACGCTTTTCGGGCCACATTGGAAATATTTATAGTATTGCTTTATATACATCGGTATCCGAAAAAATCGAGAAATCTATTGGATTCTCGGCGTAAGGGTTCTGATAAATTGTCATCTTTATGCCAGTAGTGCGCTTGCTTTCGAGTACCGCGAGCGCTGAGATGTAGGTTTTGTTCTCTTCACTGAATTTTCTATCTCTTCTTATCGAGCGAATCGTTGGAAGCTTCTTCGTAACCCCAACCCAATACTGCGTGCCTCCGAACATTGCGGCTTCTATATGTTCTCTCTCCAATAGGTAGTGATTAGAAAAATCCATAGCCACCAGAATAGTTGGGATGTTCTCATCCGAAAAGAATCGTAGCTGTTTTTTTGCACTTTCGATCGTCTTTCCTAGCTGGACTCCGTGTAACGGAGAGCCAAGTTTTTGGATTTCCTTTATTTCACAGCCTATTTTAACTCCTTTTATATGGACGTAGTAATCAGGCCTCTTTTCACCTTGTCTTTTTGATTCGAGTATTTGCTCGAGTGAGTAACCTCGAGCTTCACAATACTCTTCAAACGTCTTTTCCGAATCAGTTTTCATTATCCAACGCAGATTACAGGCGGCGAGCGCGTGCGCTCGTTGTTTGCGACTTGTTAGTGTTTTCTTTTCATGGGTCGAATGTGACTGGAACTCTAATCAGTGAGTTTACGGGTTCGCCTTCATTTAGTGCAGGAAGGAACCTCATCTTTCCAACTGCGAGGAGTGCTGACTTGCCAAACTCTTCATGTGTGGCTGTAACAAGCTTCAATTTCGTAGGAACGCCTTCGTAAGTGACAACGGTTTCGATAACTGCTTCGCCAGTAATCTTTTTCTTTCTTAAGTTCTCTGGGTACGGCGGAGCAATGGAGACGATGACAAGGGGTTCAAGCGTTTTGCGAGATTCGATCGCTCGTCTGTGCGTCTCCACTTTTTGGTGATAGGTTTGATCCTGTTCCTTTTCCTTGGACGCATGCAGCTCTCCTGACAATAAAAGTGTGGCATGAGCTATAGCAGCTAACCTCAAGATTTTTTTTCATTTTCTCACTAGCAGTAGTATTATGCGTGATTGTGCGCGTTTTTGGTATGACTAACAGAGAGGGTGTTATTGGGCGCTTGTGTCTATGTCGCTACACTCGGTAGCGATTTTTAACGCTTAAGTTGTCGGTATAACAAGTTCTAGCCGGCACTATGTGTGCTTTGAGGGAATAATGCATTTTTGGTTTTTCCTGCTGTCCGGCGGGGGTTCCATTCAGGGAAAACTATTTTTCGACTTGCTTAGATATAAGGCTTATTTACGTGAAAGTACGATCGGGATTGGCTGTTTAGCGCTTAGGTTTGAGGAGCTAGACTGGCCGCTCGGGACGGGACGTTTGGTGCCAGTTTTACGTGGTTGGTTGGGAGGAGGTGTGGGGGATTGAGGGATGTTGGGTTTGGGGTTCGGCTTTGTTTTATAACCACTACCGTGTTGCGAGAGGGGCGACACTCGAAGAGGGGAGCGAGGAGATATTTAGGGGGGGCGATGGATTTGTTGCGGGAGGATCTTGCATTGCGGTCGCGGGCTGAAGCACCGCGCTACGAGGGGGCTTGCATTGCGGCGTGTCAGCAAGCGTCAGCCCTACGGAGGGGCTGCAATGTAGGATCGGGGGAGGGGGCGCTTGGAGTGGGATGCAAGAAACGCCTCCGGGGTGGGAGGCGTTTCGTTTTTTTGGAGTTAAAGTTCGATGCGGTAGAGGACGGAGCTGAGGGCGGGGGCTGTTATGCCTTGGCGGGGATTGGCTTGGCTCTCTGTGGCATCGACTTGGCGGGTTTGGCCGGGAGCGTTGCGGGCTCGGTGGTCCGGACCGGTGATGGTCCAGACTGTGGCTTGCGGGGGTAGGTCCAAGCCGGAGAGGTCGAGGGTGGCGGCTTGGTCGGTGGGATTGACGACGCTGATGGTGAGGACTTTGCCGTCGGTGGATTGGGAGGCGGCGACGTCGAGGCTGCCGTGGGCGTCGATGGGGAGCTGCAGGGGAATGGGCTGCCATTGGGCTCGGTAGAGCTTGAGGGCGATGCCGGTGGTGGCTAATTCGGCTTCTGTCTTGGAAGTCTTGATACATCCGATGACGTTGACGGTCTGGGCGTAGTTGGCGATCTGGATGAGGTCGCTTTGGCGGTAGAATTCGTGGAGGGCGACGACGGTGCCGAGGGCGTCCTTGAGATCGTAGACGCAGCCGAGCTCGCCGTACTGGTAGTCGCGGTGCCAGTAGTTCCATTCGTCCATGGCGATGGGCATGGTTTTGCCGCGGAGCTCTTCGATCTGGGGCTGGAGGCGGCGGTGTTCGTCGGTGATGCGGCGGATTTGATCGCGCATGAGGGTGACGTGTTCGACGGTGGGGAGCTCGCCTTGGGTGGTCCATGGGGTTTGGCCGGAATAGAAGTGTTCGGAGATCATTTCCATGTGGTCGGCGGACTTTTCCATCATGCCGACGGACCAGAGCTTGTTGGCTTTGGCTTGTTCGGGGTCGTGGTCCTTGTTGATTTGGTCGACGGCACCGACTCCGATGAGGACGAGCTGGTCGTCGACGGCCCGCATGGCGTCGGCGACTTCGTTGTGCTTGAGCACGTAGTGGTCGAGCTGCATGAAGCCGAGCTGCCAGGGGCCCCACATTTCGTTGCCGACGCACCAGTACTTGACGTGGTAGGGCTCGTAGTTGCCGTTGTCGACGCGCCATTGGCCGCCGATGGTGTCGCCGGTGGCGTTGCAGTACTCGACCCATTGGGCGGCGGAGTAGGCGTCGCCGAAGCCGGTGTTGGCGGCGATGGTGGGCTCGGTGCCGATCTCGCGGCAGAAGTCGATGAACTCGTCGGTGCCGAAGTCGTTGTGCTCGACGCCGGTCCAAGCCGGGTTTTTGCGGGGAGGACGGCGGTCGCGGTCGCCGATGCCGTCGCGCCAGTTGTAGCCGGAGACGAAGTTTCCGCCGGGCCAGCGGTAGATGGGGGCGTCGAGCTCCTTGAGAAGCTTGAGGGTGTCGGCCCGCATGCCGCGTACGTTGTCGGCGGGCATGAGGGAGAGGGTGCCGACGAGGGCGTGGCCGGAGCTGACGGCTACGGTGAGGCTGGCCTTTTCGGAGTCGCTGGCGGCTTCGAAGGTGTAGGGGAACTTTTGATACGCTCCTTCGGGGACGGTGAAGGTGGCGGTTTGGGCTTTGGCGCCTTGGGGGTTGTCGGCGAAGCGGACTTCGACGGTGCTGCGTTCGGCGCCGGCGTTGCGGAGCCAGATGTAGCCGTCGTAGGACTTGCCGGCTACGATGGCGAGGTCGTGCTGGCGGATGGCGGCGCCGGCGGCGAGGGCGGGGGTGTACTGGCCGACGAAGGATTCGGCGGTGGTCATCTGGACGCGTTCGGGGCTGCCGAGGATTTGCCAGGGGGAGGCTCCGACGACGGGGAAGGCGGTGTCCTGGAGGCTCTTGTAGGGATCGTAGTCGGGGGTGATGGGGAAGTAGAATTTGCGGTCTTCGAGCATCTCGGCCCAGATGCCGCCGTAGACGCAGCGGCCGAGGTGCTCGATGAACTGGCCGTAGATGAAGGGATTGATGGGGGCGCCCGTTTTCTGGAGGTCGATCTCGAGGGCGCGGGAACTGGGGGCTGGGGTTGAGTGGGCCATAGGGCTGAGGGCGGCTATGCCGAGGACCGCGAGGGTCTGGGTCAGTCGGTTCATGATTTGGGTCGGGGGTTGGGTATTGGGTAGTATGTCGTCGCTCGCTCGCTGGCGGGTGTCAGGTGATAGTTTGGCGCGCCTGCCCGGGGACCGCCAACGGGGGCGCGGCTTTACTGTTAAGTAATTCGCGGTTTGGCGGTGGGGCGGGGGTAGAGCAGGCTGCGTTTGTCCGTCGCCTGGATCATTCGGGCGAACTACCCTGAACCTTTGCAACCCTGAGATGCTAGAAATGAACTTTCGTCCGTCCCGCCTTTTCTCCCTGTTTACTCGATTCGCCGCGGCGCCGCTTTTGTTGGCCAGCGTTTTTCTCTCCGGATGCGGAGGCGGTGGGGATTCCGCCGAGAAGAAGGTGAAGATCGGCTTTGCCCAGGTGGGGGCTGAGAGTGTGTGGCGTACGGCCAATACGGACTCGATGCAGAGCGAGGCGAAGAAGCGCGGGGTGGACCTGAAGTTTTCGTCGGGCGAGGGGAAGCAGGAAAACCAGATCCGCGCCATCCGGAGCTTCGTGGCGCAGGGGGTGGATTTGATTATCCTATCGCCCATCGTGGAGACGGGCTGGGATCCGGTTTTGAAGGAGGCCAAGCGGGCGGGAATTCCGGTGTTGTTGATGGACCGCGAGATCGAGACGGCGGACGAGTCCCTGTACGCGGCTTTCATCGGGTCGGATTTCGTGGAGGAAGGCCGTTTGGCGGCCCAGTGGATGGTAGAGAACGTGAAGGGCGAGAAGGTGAATATCGTGGAGCTGGAGGGGACGCCTGGATCGGCCCCGGCTATCGATCGCCAGACGGGGTTCAAGGAAGTGGTGGACGAGCATTCTCGCTTCACGATTATCGAGTCGCAGAGCGCGAACTTCCGGCGTTCGGACGGTAAGGATTTGATGGAGTCGCTGCTGAAGCTGCACAAGAAGATCGACGTGGTGTATGCGCATAACGACGACATGGCCTTGGGCGCGATCCAGGCGATCGAGGCGGCGGGGCTGAAGCCCGGCAAGGACATCGTGATCATTTCGATCGATGCGATCAAGGAAGCCTTCGAGGCGGTGGTCGCTGGCAAGATCAACTGCATCGTGGAGTGTACGCCGCTGTTTGGCCCGCTGGCTTTCGACATGGCGGAGAAGATCTTGAATGGCGAGGAGTACGAGCGTCGCGTGGTGATGAAGGACAGCGTCTTCGACCAGAGCAACGCGGCGGCAGCGATCGACTCTCGCAAGTATTAGAATTTAGGATACGGAAACTGATGAGGGCGCGTCTTGCTGGCTGGGTGAACTCTTGGCGGCAACGCGCTGAGCGTCTGCTCCCTCGTATGGGGGAGAATGGGCTTAAATGCGTGACAAGGTTGAGCGTGGGCTTGAGCTTGCGAGAGAGCGGCTATGTCAAGTTACCACTCAATGTTGTTGAATCCTCCAGCCGTTTAGGCGGAGGCAGTGCTTTTCAGCGAAGGGCGCTGTTTGGTCGGTGGTTTGGCTTATCTGCGGTTAACGAACTTTATAGCGACGGTGTATTATGAGTAAGGATGCGACTCCTCTTTTAAAGGTCAGCGGGCTCTGCAAGCGATTTGGCAGCGTGCAGGCGTTGTCTGACGTGAGCTTCGAGTTGAGGGCGGGAGAGATCCACTCTCTGCTGGGGGAGAACGGCGCTGGCAAGTCGACCACGATCAAGTGCATCACCGGGGTGCATCGTCCGGAGTCGGGAACGGTGGAATTGAACGGTCGGGAGATCGCTCCTCGCAGCCCGCGGGAGGCGGAGCTGAGCGGGATCGGGACCGTTTACCAGGAGGTCAACTTGCTGCCAAACCTGTCGGTGCTCGAAAACATCGTGTTGGGACGGGTGAAGACGGGGGCGCTGGGCAGGATCGATTGGAAGGATGCCCGGCGGCGCGCCAAGGCGGCGTTGGGCAAGCTGGAGATGGATATCGACTTGGAGGCGCGGCTTTCGAGCTTGCCGGTGGCGATGCAGCAGCTGGTGGCCTTGGCCCGGGCCTTGGAGGTGGATTCCAAGGTTTTGATTTTGGACGAGCCGACGGCGAGTTTGGACGAGGCGGAGGTCGAGAACTTGTTTCGCGTGATGAATCTGCTGCGGGACAAGGGAATCGGTATCATCTTTATCACGCACTTCCTGGATCAGGTTTTCCGTATGAGCGATCGCATGACGGTTTTGCGCAACGGGCGTTATATCGTAACGCGGGATGCGAAGGGCCTGAGCAAGCAAGACTTGCTGCAGGACATGCTTGGCAAGGCTTTCGAGGAGATGCAGAGCCGTGGGGCGGCCTTGGACGCGATCGCGGAAGATCGGGCGGGGCGGGCGACGCAGTTGCAGGTCCGCAGTCTGGGGGCTCCGGGAAAGATCGATTCGCTTGAGCTCGAGTTGAGGGAGGGCGAGGTCGTAGGGTTGGCCGGTTTATTGGGGTCCGGGCGTACGGAGTGCGCTCGCTTGATCTTCGGCGTGGACAAGGCTACTGCGGGATCGCTCGAACTGAAGGGGAAGCAAGTCAAGCAAGGCGTACCCAGCGAGTCGATACGCGAGGGGATTATGTTGGCTTCCGAGGATCGCAAGGCGGAGGGGATCTTTCCCCATCTGACGGTTCGCGAGAACATGATGATCGCCTTGCAGTCGCGACGTGGGGCTTTAAATCCGGTGTCGCGCGAGGAGCAGGATGCGATCGCGGAGAAGTATATCAAGGCGATGCGGATCAAGACTTCCGGGCCGGAGGCGAAGATCAAGGAGCTCTCCGGAGGGAATCAGCAAAAGGTGTTGCTGGCTCGCTGGCTGGCGGCGGAGCCGAAGGTTTTGATATTGGACGAGCCGACCCGTGGTATCGACATCGGCGCTCGGGCGGAAATAGAGAAGCTGATCGAGTCGCTCAGCGAGGATGGGCTTAGCATGATTATGATTTCATCGGAAATGGATGAGGAAGTGCGCTGCTGCCATCGGGTTTTGGTGTTGCGCGACAGGAAGGTGATCGGGGAGCTGCGAGGTTCGGCGATCACGGAGAGCGCGATTGTTAGGAAGATTGCAGACCATGAGTAAGGCGATGGAAGCTACTGTATCGAAAAAGTCGTTACGCGACAATCCGCTGGTTTGGCCCTTGGCAGGCTTGGCTTTGGTGGTGGCGTTTAATTTGGTGACCGGACCGGAATTTTTCTCGGTAAGCGTGCGGGATGGGCATCTGTATGGAAACCTGGTGGACATCTTCAGCCAGGGCGCTCGCGTGATGTTGCTGGCCTTGGGGATGACTTTGGTAATCGCTACGGGCGGGGTAGACTTGTCGGTGGGCGCCGTGATGGCGATCGGCGGAGCGCTGTGCGCGACGCTGGTAACGCAGTTGGGCTATGGCCTTTACTTGGCCTTGCCTCTGACGCTGCTGATGGCGGGCGCTTTGGGGTTCTTCAATGGAGCGATGGTGGTGGCTGGTCGGATACAACCGATCATTGCGACCTTGATCCTAATGGTTGCGGGACGAGGCGTGGCTTTGTTAATCACGGATAGCGACGTGGTGAAGATCCAGGATCCGGCTTTCTTGTATTTAGGAAAAGGTTACATCTTGGGCGTTCCGTTTTCGTTGTGGTTGGTGGCTGCTGTTTTTACTGTCATGGCCTTGCTGATACGAAAGACGGCCTTGGGGCTGTTGATCGAAGCGGTGGGCGACAACGAGCACGCGAGCCGTTTCAGCGGGATCGAGGCGGGTCGCTTGAAGTTGATCGTGTACGCGGTGTGCGGGGCATTGGCCGGTATGGCTGGCGTGCTCGATGCGGCTTCGGTGAGCGCGGCGGACCCGATGCGCGTGGGCGAGCTGAAAGAGTTGGACGCGATTTTTGCGGTGGTGATCGGCGGCACGGCTTTGACGGGCGGACGGTTTTTGCTCTTCGGCTCGATCTTGGGAGCCATTCTTTTGCAGGCTTTGACCTTGACGCTCTATAATGCCGGCGTGCCGGCGGCGGTCGCTCCGGTGCCTAAGGCGATCGTGATCGTAGGGGTGTGCCTGCTGCAGTCGGACCGGTTCCGCAAACAGATTTCCAATATTATCAAGATCGGAGGAAAGGCGTCATGAAGATTTCGCTACGGTCCAATCCGCTTTATGCGACGATCGGCGTCTTGGCGTCGCTCTTCGCAGTGGCCTCGTTTAGCTACGAGGGGTTTTTCTCACTTCGCGTGATCGCGAATCTGTTCACGGACAGTTCTTTCCTTGGCGTTACGGCTTTGGGGATGACGGTGGTGATTCTGTCCAAGGGGATAGACCTTTCGGTGGGCTCGGTGATCGGATTTACGACGATCTTGGTGGCTTACCTGGTGCAGGATGCGGGAGTGTCGGTGCCGGTGGCTTGGGGGATCGCATTGGTGGTCGGCGTCTTGTTCGGGGCGGCGATGGGCGCCTTGATCGTGGTTTACGATTTGCCGTCTTTCCTGGTGACCTTGGGCGGGCTCTTCTTCGCCAAGGGGATGGGCTTCGTAATCAGCAGCAGCTCGATCGGCATCCAAAACGAGTTTTACGATGCGGTAGTGGGAATCCAGATACAGGTGGGTCCGGGAGCTTATCTCGGGGCGGGGGCCTTGGCGTTTATATTGTTTTTCGTGTTCTGCTTATACTTGCTGAAATGGACGCGCTTCGGTCGCTATGTTTATGCGGTGGGTGGCAACGAGGATTCGGCGCGGCTGATGGGCTTGCCGGTGGATCGGGTGAAGATCGGCGTGTATGCGTTTAATGGATTCTGTTCCGCCTTTGCCGGCATCCTGACCACGCTCTACATGGGCAGCGGCAACCCTTTGACGGGAGTGGGCATGGAGCTGGACGCGATCGCGGCGGTGGTGATCGGCGGCACCTTGTTGACCGGCGGCATCGGCGGAGCGACGGGGACATTGCTCGGGGTGCTGACCTTTGCGGTGATCCAGACCATCCTGAATTTCGATGGGCGCTTCAAGCCGGCCTTCCTGCGTATCGCGATCGCAGCCTTGTTGCTCGGCTTCATCCTGACCCAGCGGGCTTTGGCCCGCGGGAAGGAGTAGCCGCGGAGATTGCCGGGCAATCGTAGACGCTTGGGAAGCTCCGCTTCGTCGAGGCGGAGAGCTTAGGCCGTGGGGCGGGCCAATGTTACGTTGCGCGGGGCTGGGGCTTTTAGGTTGCGGGGGCGGGCTGATGGTCGCAGAAAGGGGCCCCGATGGATACGCTTTTGACGCTTCTTCGGGCATTGATCGGAATTGTTGGCTTGCTGGCTTTGTGTTGGTGGCTGAGCGAGGACCGGAAGCGGATCGATTGGAAGCTGGTGGGGATCGGGATCGGGCTGCAGGTGTGCTTGGGAGTCTTGATTTTGAAGGTGCCGCTTTTCCATGCCGCGATGGAAGGAGTGTCCGGATTTTTCAATCGGCTAGTAGGCTTTAGCGATGAGGGGGCGGCTATGGTGTTCGGTTCGATGCCGCGGGATGTGCCGGTGTTTGGCATCGCTTGGACGGTGTTGACGGCGATCGTCTTTTTCTCGGCCTTTTCGGCGATTTTGTACCACCTGCGGGTGTTGCAGGCCTTGGTGTTTGGCTTCGCCTGGCTGATGAGCAAGGCCTTGAAGCTTTCGGGAGCGGAGTGTTTGGCGGCGGCGGCGAACGTGTTTATCGGGCAGACGGAGGCGCCTTTGGTGGTGAAGCCTTACCTGAAAGGCATGACCCGTTCTGAGATCAATGCCTTGATGACCGGTGGCATGGCCACGATTGCAGGGGGCGTGCTGGCGATTTACATGCGCCAGTTGGGCGGGGACGACGAGCTGGCGCGCATCGCTTTCGGGAAGCATTTGTTGACGGCTTCGGTACTGAGCGCTCCGGCGGCTTTGGTGGCGGCGAAGATGATCGCTCCACAGCGCGAGCGGGTGGACGAGCAGGTCGCCTTTCCGAAGGAGAAGGAGTACGATGGCTTGCTGGATGCGGCCACCAAGGGGACCTCGGATGGCTTGAAGCTAGCCCTGAACGTGGGGGCGATGCTGGTGGCCTTTACGGGCTTGGTGGCTTTGCTCAACTATGTGGTAGGGGCGTGGGTCGGGGAGTGGACCGGTTTGAACGCTTGGGTGGCTTCCGCTACGGACGGACGTTTCGCGGCCTTTAACTTCAGCTTCGTCATCGGGGTGGTGAGCGCTCCCTTCGCGTGGTTGCTGGGAGTGCAGAACGCGGATCTTTTGATCGTGGGGCAACTCTTGGGAGAGCGGCTGGTGTTTAACGAGTTCTTCGCCTACTTGCACATGGCGCAGCTGAAGGATGCCGGGGTGCTGACGGATGGAAGGACGATCTTGATCCTGACCTACGCCTTGTGCGGCTTCGCGAATATCGCTTCGATCGGAATTCAGGTGGGCGGCATTGCGGCGCTGGAGCGAAGCCAGCGTCCGAACCTGTTACGCTATGGGTTTCGCTCCTTGTTCGGAGGGATGGTGGCTTGCTATATGACGGCGATCGTTGCGTCCACGATACAAAGCGGTATCTAAAAAGGGCAAGGCTAGCGGGGAATTTGAATTATGGATACGAAGAAAGTTTATTTGGCGGGCGGTTTGTTCGACCTGAGGCAATTGGCGGGCAATGCCCAGTTGGCGGAGTGTCTAGAGTCGAGCTCCGAGGGACGGTATAAGGTGTATTTGCCGCAGGACTACGAACCGGAGTCCTTGGAGGCGAAGGCGATCCGCGATAGCGACTTTCGAGGAGTGCTCGACTGCGACGCAGCGGTATTCCAATTCGATGGGACGGAGTTGGATTCCGGCACGGTGGCGGAGTTCATGGCGGCAAAGTTCGCGGACATTCCGGCGGTGGCGCTGCGCACCGATTTTCGGCGAGGCGGGGATCGAAACGAGGAACCGTGGAATTTGATGTGCAGCTTTTATCCTAGAACGGTGTCGCTAGTGGTGGATGCGATGCAGCTGTATGTGGAATCTGGGCACGCGAGCTTCGGGGGCGTGGAGGCGTCGCGAAAGGCCACTCAGCGGCTGGCGGAATTGTTGCTAGGGAAGTTGGACGAGGTGGTGTCGCTCCCGCCGGTAGCGGTGGAGGGTGCGAATCGCCGCGAGGATTTGGAACGCCTGTTGGGGATGTAGCAGATGGAGGCGCTGCAAATCGTTCGAAGGGAGCTCGGGTTGGAGCGGGCGGGGCGGATTTGCGCTTTGTGGGCTGAGGTTTGGCCGAGAGCCAATGCGGAGGGCGCTCCGCTGGAGGAGCGGGCGGAGGCCCTGCTGGCAGACGAGCTGCTGGACCAGCGGATGGAGCCGGGAAGCGAGCTCTTCCATGTGCTGGAGGAGGAGGGGCAACTTTTGGCGGTGGCTCGCAGCTTCGTGAGGAAGATTCGCTTCGAGGCCACCGGAGCGAGCTGTTCGGTGCTCGCCTTGGCGGGAGTGTGCAGTTCTCCGTCGCTGCGGGGGCGAGGGCTGGGGAAGGCGGTAGTCTTGGATGCCTTTGGGCGTTTGGGAAGGGAACTGGATTGGTGTCTCTTTCAGACGGGAGTGCCGGAGTTCTACGAGCGGCTGGGCGCCTGCCGCGTATACAACGAATTTCGCGATTCCGTATCGGGCGCAGGGGAGGAGAGTCCTTGGTGGGATGCCTATGTGATGGTAAAGAGCGTGGGGAGGAATTGGCCCGCGGGACGGGTTGACTTGTGCGGTGTCGCCTATTGATTGAGGCGTATGGGGCGTAACTTTATAGAGAAGCGGATTATCAAGGAAGGCATCGCATTGTGCGAGCGGCGTATTGAAATGAAGGGTACGCCGATCACGGCGGACGATCTGAAGGATATCGAGGTGAAGACCTTTTCGCCGGTCTTGCAGGCTTTCTATTGCGTGGTGGGCGTGTCGTTCGCTGTATTCGGAATTTGGGTGCAGATCGAGACGCGTAGCATGATCCAGTCGATATTGCCGGTGCTGTTCGGGGTGGGCAACGTAGCCTTCGCCTTGCACGGTCGCCCGCGGAAAGTGCGGGAGATGGAGGGCGAGTTGAACCTGATGGACCTGACGGCGGAGATCGTGCAACGCTTCGTGGACAAGATGGAGCCGAAGGGGAGCCGCTAGGCGGCGATCGGGGTTGCAATGTAGGTCCCCGTCATTTTGAGTTTTCGGACAGTCGACTTATGAAGGTTCATACCATTGAGATAGCGAGCGCGATCGAGCAAGAGCTCCAAAGCTTTTTGAAAGACTGGGGCGGTGGCTATCCGATGAAGTTTACGCGTTTCATCGACTTGGGTGGACGGCAGACGGACTTGTACGTTTATACGGCGGAAGCGGGCGCCTCGCCTTGGATGATCATTCGCATCAAGAGCGTGATGAAGTCCGAGCAGGGCGAGTGCATCCAGGTTTTCGTGAATGTGGCGGGCAAGGCCAAGGCCCATGAGGAGACTTTGGTATCGCCGGAGGTTTGGAAGCTGCCGGCTTTGGCGGATCGGATCCTGACTTTCGCCAAGAACGACATGCTGGCCAAGATCGCCGAGGGCGGCGCTGCCTTGCCGGAAGGCGGCGGTGGCGCGGACGCTGGCGGCCAGCTGGGCGCGGGGCCGGCCTCGGATGACGACGATGAGGACTACGACGATCTCGATACGGCGGGCATCTTGGCGGGCGATGGGGGCGGCGCTTCGATGGATTTCAATCCGGAAGACGTGATTGCCCAGGCCAACCAGGATGGGGGCGACGATGAGGTGGACCCCAGCGACTTGATTGCCAAGATGAACGCGGAGGGCTCCGACGACGATGAGGAGATCGTGGATCCGAGCTCGTTCATCCAGCAGGCGAACGAGGAATCGGAAGAGGACAAGTAGCGGGTTTTAGGAATCGCGCGTTGTCTCGGAGGGAGCGGTGGGGCTCCGGTGTCGCTGCGCTTGTGGAGCGGCCTAGAAATTGGCTACGACGCGGGCGAGCGAGGTTCGGATCTCGGTGACGCTTTCCTTGAATTCGTCGAAGGAGAGGCCGGTGCGCGGGAGGTGGGCTTTCCAGTCGGTCCAGTAGTTGGACTCGCCGTGCAGGCCTTTGCCGATTTTTTCGGCGATGCCGTTGGAGAGGTTGAGAAGGTGGATCAGCGGGAGGGAGCGCGGGGCTTCTTCGGGCTGGTACTGGTGCTGGATGGTGAGGGAGGTTTCTTCGGGAAAGTTCCAGGAGACGAGGATGAAGCCGGCGACGGTGGGGTTGGTGATGCCGAAGTTGTTTTGCTCCCAGTCGATGAGGGGGAGGTTGGATTGGGTGTTGTAGCTTGGGTACTGGGGATCGTTCTTGACGCAGTAGTCGAGGACCATCTTGCCCATGTTGCGGAGCAGGCCGATGGTGTAGGCCTCTTGGTCGTCGTAGCCGATCTTGCGGGCGAGCACTTCCATGCTGATGCCGCAGGCGAGGGAGTTTTCCCAGAGCTGGGAGCCGGAGATGTTGTAGACGCGGTTGTGCTCGGCGAATAGTTGCTTGGAGGCGGCGAAGCCGACGAGCTTGAAGAGTTCGCGGAAGCCGACGCGGTTGATGGCTTCGTCGAGGGTGTCGACGGAGGTGCCGAGCGAGTACATGGCGCTGTTGCTCAGGCGCAGGACGCTGGCGGTGAGGGCGGAGTCGGCGTTTACGAGGTCGGTGATGTCGCTGAGATCGGTGGAGGGATCGCGCAGGAGCTTGCTGAGTTTGCCGAAAATGCGTGGCGAGGAAGGCAGCAGCTTGGCGGCTTCCTTGAGCTCGGCGGGAGAAATTGTGTTCATCGGTGGCACTAGTGCTGATTAATCGGCGAAGAGGGCTGTATCTGTAGGCCAAGAGGGGGTGGATTGCTCGCAGAAAGGGCACTTTATGGGGGGATTTACGAGTCGGCGCTTTTGTGGGCGAGGAGGGGAGGATGGCCTTGAGTTTTGCAAGGGAGCGGGGATGCTTCCGAGCTATGGCTTTCGACTATGTGCTGGAGCGGGAACTTGCTTTCAATGAGACGGATATGGCGGGGATCGCCCATTTTTCGAATTTCTTTCGCTGGATGGAGATCGCGGAGCACGCCTTTCTGAAGTCGCTGGGGATGGAGCCGGTGGTGCAGGAGCGCGACCAGTTTTGGGGCTGGCCGCGGGTGCGGGCGAGTTGCGAGTACCATTCGCCCTTGCGTTTCGGGGACCGCTTCGAGGTGCATCTTTTCGTGAAGGAGATCAAGCAGAAGTCGGTCGTCTACTTCTTTCGGGTGCGCAAGCGGGAGGCGGACGGAAGCTACACGGCGGTGGCGCGGGCGGAGATGACGTCCGTGTATGCCGGCTTCGACGTGCCTTCGCGGAGCATGGCGGCCCTGGACCTGCAGGCGGACTTGCTGGCGAAGATCGAGGAGGCTCCGGCGGAGCTGATGAAGGCGGCCCGCAACCAAGGGCGAGCTTAGCGCGATGGCGAGGGAGGACGGCAAGGTGTCGGGAGCGGTGGCTTTGCTCTCCGGGCTGAGCGGGTGGAGCTTGGTTTTCTTCGGCGGTTTGAGTCTGCTGGCGGTTTGCTTTTCCTGGTCTTGGCCGGGGGCTTTGATCGGGGCTCTGCTGCTGGCGCACGGGGTTTGGGAGCTGCGTTGGCGTGGTCGGTTGCTTTCGAAGGGCGATTCGGTTAGCGGTCGTCGTTTGGCCTGGAACCAGTTGGCCTTGGCGGGCAGCGTCGCGCTCTACCTCGGCTGGCAAGCGGCGGTCCTGGACCGGGACGAGCTGGAAGCGATGTTTGCGCGGGAGCCTTTGCGGGGCTTGATGCAGCAGCTGCCGGTCGAGATGGCGGAGCAGCTAACGCGCGACTTCCCGCAGCTGCTCGCGGGAGCTTACGGGGTGGCGGGTCTGCTGGTTTTGCTGGGCTGCTTGGGAATGGCCTTGATGTATTTCAAGGCGGGGCGGCGCGAGGCGGCTTAGAATTTGCGCCCGCGGGCTTGGATGATCTTGAGGTGTTGGGCCTGGACCTTGCCGCGCTGGGCTTTGTTGGCGGCAAGTTCGTTGATGGTGTCCCAATCTTCCTCGTCAGGGGTGAACTCTTCCCATTGCTCGAAGCGGCCGGCCTGACGGTGGAAGGTGAGCTTGTTGCCGTAGATACGGGCTTCGATCTTGAGCTTGCCCAGCTCTGGGTCTCGTTTGTTCCATCCGATTGGTCGTGGCATAGGGGCGAATTGAGCGCGACTCGCGGGGGCGGCTCAATGCCAAAATTCAGGGGATGTGGGGCGAGCGTTCGGGGAGGGGAAGCTAAGGGTGGTGAGCGCAAAAAAAGCGGCTCCCGTGAAGGGGAGCCGCTGGAAAGTGCAAGAGTGTGTCCTGAGCCGAGGTGGCTTTATGCTGTTGGGACCTCGGAGATCGTCTTGAGGACGCGCGAGCAGATCTGGTATGGGTCGCCCTGGGAATTTGGACGACGGTCTTCGAGATAGCCCTGGTACTTGTCGTTCTTGACGAAGCTGTGCGGTACGCGGATGGAAGCGCCGCGGTCGGCAACGCCCCAGGAGAACTTGTCGATGGACTGAGTTTCGTGGAGGCCGGTGAGGCGAAGGTGGTTGTCTGGACCGTAGGCGGCGATGTGCTCGTCCTTGTTCTTTTCGAACGCGTCCATGAGCTTGAGGAAGTACTCCTTGCCGCCAACTTCACGCATGTACTTGGTGGAGAAGTTGCAGTGCATGCCGGAACCGTTCCAGTCGCCCTGGAATGGCTTACAATGCCACTCGACGTCGATTTCGTACTTTTCGCAGAGGCGCATGAGGAGGTAGCGAGCTACCCAGATGTCGTCGGCGCAGTTCTTGGATCCCTTGGAGAAAACCTGGAATTCCCACTGGCCCTTGGCGACTTCGCCGTTGATGCCTTCGTGGTTGATGCCTGCAGCCAAGCAAAGGTCGAGGTGCTCTTCGACGATTTCGCGAGCGATGCTGCCGACGTTCTGGTTGCCTACGCCGCAGTAGTACTCACCCTGTGGGGATGGGTAGCCGTCTGCTGGCCAGCCGAGAGGACGTCCGTCTTCGTAGAGGAAGTACTCCTGCTCGAGGCCGAACCAAGTGTCTTCGTCGTCGATGATGGTCGCGCGGTGGTTGCTTGGGTGTGGCGTTTCGCCATCTGGCATCATTACTTCACAGAGAACGATGTAGGCGTTGTCTCCACGAGCGGCGTCTGGGTAAAACTTTACTGGCTTGAGCACGCAGTCAGAGCTGCTGCCTTCCGCCTGCTTGGTCGAGCTGCCGTCGAAGCCCCAGAGAGGGAGATCCTCAATGCTCTTAGGCGCTTCGTTGCCGAGGCGGGTTTTTCCACGAAGATTTGGCACGGGCGAGTAGCCGTCGAGCCAGATGTATTCGAACTTATATTTAGCCATAGATTTTTGATTATCGTATAGGGTTTGGAAGTCCCGAGTTAGGATTGGCAATTCCGTAGGAGTGGCGCCGCCATGGGACGGGTTCCGAAATCAGCAAAAGGCGCGCCTACTTTCAACTAATTTTACTTTTACCTTCCAAATAATCGATCTCCTTCACACTTTTGTAGGGGAAGCTCAATTTCGATCATGCAAGAGATCAAAGATACGCAAAGGGCGGAGGTACGCATCGGCTTCGACGGTCGCGTCCACAAGAAGTACAAAGGCCAACTCTCCAAGGAGCGCTACGAAAACGAGGTGCGCGTGCTCAAGTACCTGGAGGAGAAGGGCTGCGACTTCGTGCCCAAGATTCTGGAGGAGTATCCGGACGAATTGTACATCGTGACGACGAACTGTGGCCACATCGTGCACAAGATCAGCCCTGAAAAGGAGAAGGCGGTATTCGACGCCTTGGAAGCCTACGGGGTACGGCACGATGACGCCTTTATGCGAAACATCACCTACAGCCCGCACCTGGGGCGTTTTTGCGTGATCGATTTCGAGTTCGCAGTGATTTTGGAGTCGGGCGAGGGCCTGACCATCAAGGACGCCGAAGAGGCGCGAGGCGGGGATTATGAGCGCAAGGTCCAAGACTGATTCAGGGGATAATATGAGCGAGAAGGTTTCGCTGTCATGGACGGGGCTGACCCATCCGGGTAGGTTTCGGAAGAACAACGAGGACGCGTTCCTGGCGGTCACTTTCGACGCGGAAGGCCTGCAGTACTTGGGCAAGAGCGGCACGGCGGACCTCGATCGCGGCGACTTCGTCTTCGCGGTGAGCGACGGCATGGGCGGCGCCAATGCCGGCGAGTTCGCGAGTCGGGTAGCGGTGCAAAAGATCGCGGAGCTGCTGCCGAAGTCCTTCAAGCTGGGCGCCTACGGCCTGCAGCGCGGATTCTCGGATATCTTGACGGAGCTTTTTCAGCGTATCCACAAAGAGATGACGCAGATGTCTGCCTACTACGAGGAGTGTCGCGGAATGGGGGCAACCTTGAGCCTCGGCTGGATGTCTCCGGGCTGGATGCACTTTTGCCATATCGGAGACAGTCGCATCTACTATTTCCCGAGGGATGGCGGCAGCCGTCAGTTGACCGAGGACCATACGCACGTGGGATGGCTGTTTCGCTCCGGCAAGATCAACGAGCGAGAGGCCCGTACCCATGGCGAACGCAATTTGCTGCAGCAAGTCCTGGGCGGAAAATGCCTCAAGATCGACCCCCAGGTGGGCTCGGTGGGGATCGAGCCGGGGGACCGCTTCGTTTTTTGTTCGGACGGAGTGACGGACGGCATTTGGGACCGTCGCGTGGAGGAGCTGGTGCGGAATCCTCCGCCCCGTTTCGCGGAGCTGAATCCAGCTAACCGTCTGGTGCAGGACGCCTTGGAAGAGTCGGGTCGTGACAATATTACGGCGGTGGTCGTGGAAGTTCAGTAGAGCGGATGAAAAAAGTAGAAGTTTTCGGCAGCAATCTCTGCCCGT
The DNA here is from genome assembly GCF_031127875.1 of Pelagicoccus sp. SDUM812005. Classification (GTDB taxonomy): domain Bacteria; phylum Verrucomicrobiota; class Verrucomicrobiia; order Opitutales; family Opitutaceae; genus Pelagicoccus. The sequence continues at coordinate 42,968 of NZ_JARXIA010000003.1, forward strand.
ATTGCCACAAGGCGAAGGCCTTCTTGAAGAAGCATAAGATCCCCTTCGCATGGCGGGAGATCGCGATGGTGGCGGGCGTGAAGCTGCCTACCAGCAACTTCAAGGAGATGAAGCGTCGCTCCGCTGGGCAGACCACAGTTCCGCAGATTTTCGTGGATGGGCAGCACTACGGAGACGAGGATAGGCTCTTCGCCGACGAGCGTAGTGGGCGGTTGGATACTGTGTTTCGGTGAATTGAGTGGTCGCGCTGGAGCCCGGCGCTACGCCACGAAAAAGCCGCTCTCCGTGAGGGAAAGCGGCTTTGAAATTTGGATACGTTTCGCGCCTTAGCGGACGATCATCTGGTCGACGGTACCGCCGGCCGGGATCATGGGGAGCACGTGCTCGTCGTAGGGCGTGATGACGTCGAGCACGAAGGCTTCTTCGCTGTCGAGCATCTCTTGGATGGCGTCCTTGAGCTCGCTCTTCTTGTGGACGCGGCGGCCGGGGAGGCCAAAGCCTTCGGCGATCTTGACGTAGTCCGGGTAGAGTCCGGCGAGGTTTTCGGGAGTGCCGATGTTGTTCTCGTCACCGAGGATGGTGTTGCCGCGTACGCTGTTGTAGAAGCGGTCTTCCCACTGCACGACCATGCCGAGGTGCTGGTTGTTGAGGATCATGGCCTTGGCGGCGATCTTTTCGATCTTGGCGGTGGCGAGCTCCTGCACGTTCATGGCGAAGGATCCGTCTCCATCGATATCGATAACGTGGCGGTCTGGGCAGGCGACCTTGGCGCCGAGGGCCGAGGGGTAGCCGTAGCCCATGGAGCCGAGTCCGAGGGAGGAGATCAGGCTGCGCGGGTGGTTGAAGTTGTAGAACTGGGCGGCGAACATCTGGTGCTGGCCGACGCCGGTGGTGATGATGGCTTCGCCCTTGGTGAGCTCGCAAAGCACTTCCACCGCGTGCTGCGGAACGATGTGTTCGCTCTTGGTGTAGGAGAACGGGTAGTCGCGCTTCCACTCGGCGCACTGGTTTTGCCAGGCTTCGAGGTTAGGCTTCTTGAATCCCTTGGAGTCCATCAGCTCGTTCATGCGGCCGAGGGCATGCTTGATGTCGGAGACGATGGGGTGGTGAACTATCTTGTTCTTGTTGTGCTCGGAGGGGTCGACGTCGATGTGGACGATTTCCGCCTGTGGGGCGAACTTGGATACGTCGCCGGTGATGCGGTCGTCGAAGCGAGCTCCGAAAGTGAGCAGCAGGTCGCTCTGGTGGACGGCCCAGTTTCCGTAGGCGGAACCGTGCATACCGAACCACTTGAGGGAGAGCGGATGGGTTTCGGGGAAGGAACCGGCACCCATGAGGGTAGAGGCGACGGGGATGCCGGTGCGCTCCGCGAACTCGGTGAGCTCCTTGTGGGCTTCGGCTGCTACGACGCCGCCACCGAAGTAGATGACGGGACGCTTGGCGTCTTCGATAAGGTTGAGGACGTTTTCCAGTTCGCGGTCGCTGGCCTTTTCGGGAAGCTTGGACTCGCGGTAGGGGACTTCTTCGTCGCTGAGCCAAACGGGATCGATCTTGGCTTGCTGCACGTCCTTGGGGATGTCGACCACGACGGGGCCGGGGCGTCCGGTGGTGGCGATCTTGAAGGCTTCCTTCATGATCTTGGGCAGGTCGTTGACGTCGAGCACGAGGTAGCTGTGCTTGACGACGGGGAGGGTCATGCCGAAGAAGTCGGTTTCCTGGAAGGCAGCCTTGCCGATGAACTTGGAGTAGACCTGGCCGGTGATGCAGACGAGCGGGGTGCTGTCCATGAACGCGTCGGCGATAGCGGTCATGAGATTGGTGGCGCCGGGACCGGAGGTCGCCATGCAAACGCCAGCTTTGCCGGTGACGCGGGCGTAACCTTCCGCAGCGAAGGAGCCGCCTTGCTCGTGGCGAGGCAGGATGGTGCGGATGTCGTCCTTGCGCTTGGCGAGGGATTGGTGCATCTCGAGCGAAGCTCCGCCAGGGTAGGCGAAGATGACGTCGACGCCTTCGCGGATCAGTGCTTCGACGACGACGTCGGCACCATTCATTTGTTGCGTAGCGGCAGTCTTGTCAGGGGACGATTTGAGATCTTGGTTTGCGCTCATGGTATTAAAAAATCCGGCTGTTTTGTAAGAGGGGGGATGCGGCTCAGGACGCGGCTTCCTTGATGGGCACGATCTTGCCGTCGGAAACGTCTTCGTCGGTCACGCCGATTTTGCGAAAGCGTTGGTAGCGTTGCTCGATGCGTTCTTCGGGAGTCATCTTCTTGAGCTCCGCGAGCTGGGCTTCGATGGCTTCCTTGAGGGTGGCGGCCGCGGCGTCGGGGTCGTTGTGGGCTCCGCCGATCGGTTCCTTGACGACGCCGTCCACGATGCCGAGCTTTTCGATTTCGGTCGCTCCGAACTTGAGGGCTTTGGCGGCTTGCGGAGCCTTGGCGCGGTCCTTCCAGAGGATGGCGGCGCAGCCTTCGGGGGAGATGACGGAGTAGTAGGCGTTCTCGAGGATGAGGATCTTGTTGGCGACGGCGATGCCGAGCGCTCCTCCGGATCCGCCTTCGCCGATGACGGTGGAAATGATAGGGGAGCCCATGAGGCTCATTTCGCGCAGGTTGACCGCGATGGCTTCGGAGACGTGGCGCTCTTCCGAGGCGACGCCCGGGTAGGCTCCTTGGGTGTCGACGAAGGTGATGATGGGCATATCGAACTTGTCGGCCATCTTCATGAGGCGCAGGGCCTTGCGGTAGCCTTCCGGATAAGGGCTGCCGAAGTTGTGCTTGAGCTTTTCGCGGGTGGTGCGGCCCTTGTGCTGGGCGATGACCATGACGGATTCGCCGTTGAGGAAGGCGGTCCCGCCGATGATGGCGCGGTCGTCGCGGAAGGCGCGGTCGCCGTGCAGCTCTTGGAAGCCGGTGAAGATGCGCTCGATGTAGTCGTAAGCGTAGGGGCGCTGCGGGTGGCGAGCGAGTTGAACGCGCTGCCAAGGAGTCAGGTTGCTGTAGATGGACTTCTTGGTTTCCGCGATTTTCTTTTCGATACCGCGGATCTCCTTAGACAGGTCGATATTGTTTTCAGCGGACAGCTGGTGCAAGTGCTCCATCTGCTCGATGAGGCCGCGAAGCGGCTGTTCGAAGTCTAGTGCGTAGTTGTTGTCCATAGGCCTATCCCGTAAAAAGGGGTGGAATTTGGGTGTTATCTCGACAATGTCGAGGCTTTAACGACGGTGGTTTGGGAGTGGAAAGTGGTGCAGTGGACCGTGCTCAAGCGAGGTCTGCCTGCCCTTGTTCGGAGTCCGGGTTTTGGATTTGCTCCTTCCAGCCGGCCATGCGGGCTTGCGCTCCGAAATGCTCGGCCTTTTCTTTCGATCCTTTTTCGAGCCAAATCCTTGAAAGGCTAGTGTTTACGAAGAGATCGTCGGGTCGCAGGGCGTGGGCTTTTTCGGCGGCTTGGAGGGCTTCGTCGTAGCGTTTCTCCGAGTAGAAAATCTCGCAGAGGGCGTGCCAGGCCTCGAAAGCGTCCGGCGATTCGGCGAGGGCGGCCTGCAGTTTGGCGATGCCGGCTTCGGCGTCTCCCATCGTGAAGTCGAAAGTGGCGTCTTCAACGATGTTGGTGATCGGTGCTTTTTGAAATTGGCCCATAGGGAGTGTGTTTTCGGTGAGATGAAAATCGTAGGGAGAGTACACGAAGCGGCTGCGCTTGTCAAAGGATGAGCATGGCGTCGCCGTAGCTGAGGAAGCGATACTTTTGCTCGATCGCCTCCGCGTAAATCTCTTTGAGCCAGGCGATTCCGCTGGTGCCGTCGGGGTCGAGGAAGGCGGAGACGAGACAGAGCAGGGTGGAATTGGGCTGGTGGAAGTTGGTGATGAGGGCGTCGACGCCGCGGAAGGCTCGGGGCGGGTAGATGAAGATGGCGGCTTCGCTGACGAAGTTGCCCGGTACGATGGCGTCGCTCTTGGCGAGGTAGTCCTCGACGCTGCGGACGCTGGTGGTGCCGACGCAGACTCTGCGGCGGACGGTGGCGTCGCGGAGGGCGGCTTGGGTGGCTTCCGAGATTTCGTAGATCTCGCGGTGGATTTGGTGGTCTTCGATCTTCTCGGTCTGGAGGGGCTTGAAGGTGCCCATGCCGACATGGAGGGCGAGGTCGTGGAAGCGGGCTCCCTTGGCTTCGAGGGCGTCGACCACGCTCGGGGTGAAGTGGAGGCCGGCGGTGGGGGCGGCGGCGGCCACGGATTTTTCGGCGGAGGCGTAGATGGTTTGGTAGCGTTCCTTGTCGGCCTCGTCGCGTTGGTCGGACTTTTCGCGGGCGATGTAGGGTGGCAGGGGCATCTTTCCGAGCTCGTCGGCGAGGGCGGCTACGGAGCTGTGCTTGGCGAGCTCGAAGCGGACGCGATACTCGGCCTTCTCGTTCTTCTCTTCCACGGAAGCGGAAAAATACCCTTCGCGGGAGAAGGTGGTGCCCACGGGTAGCTTCTTGCCGGGGCGTAGGAGGGTCCACCATTCCAGTCCGTCGTTGGTGGCGGGGCGGAGCAAGAGGCATTCGGCGGCGCCTCCGGTGGGGCGTTGGGCGAAGAGGCGGGCGGGCAGGACGCGAGCGTTGTTGCGGAAAAGGGCGTCGCCGGCCCCGAGGTACTCGGGGAGGTCGGTAAAGCGGCGGTGCTCGAGGCGGCGTTCCTTGCGGTGGACGACCAGGAGGCGGGAGGCGTCGCGGACGGCGGCGGGCTCTTGGGCGATGCGTTCTGCGGGCAGGTGGTAATCGAAGAGGGAGCTGTCCATGTTCGGCGTGGGAGGCGGGTGGCGCGCGCTTTTCTCACTAACGTTGATAGTGAAAGCGCTCGGTCTTGGTGTTGTGGTCCGGGCACAAAAAAACGACCAAGGTTGTGGTCGTTCTTTCGAGGAAATTGAAATGGTGGTGGGAACAGGATTCGAACCTGTGTAGGGTTTCCCCAGCAGATTTACAGTCTGCCCTCGTTGGCCGCTTGAGTATCCCACCGACCGGTGAAAGGCCGCCTAGAGTCCCCGTTTTGAATTAAAGATCAAGTGTAAATTTGAGAAAATTTCACCTTTCTTGTTTTTGGCTCATGCGGGGGCCTCGGAGGGCTTTGAGCTCTCCTAGAGCAGGCCCGATTCCTGGAAGCTGTAGTAGCCTTTGGAGCGGGGATCGTGTGCTGCGTTTCCAACTACAAGGTGGTCCAGCAGGTCGATGCCGAGGATCTTGGCGGATTCGCGGAGCTGTCGCGTGACTTTGATGTCGGCGGCGCTGGGGGCGGGGTCGCCGCTGGGGTGGTTGTGGGCGCAGATGACGGCGGAGGCTCCTTGGCGGATGGCTTCGCGGAAGACTTCGCGGGGGTGGACGAGGCTGTTGCTGGCGGTGCCGGAGGTGATCTCGACTTTTTTGATGAGGCGGTTCTTGCGGTTGAGGCAGAGGGTCCAGAACTTTTCGACTTCGAGGGCTTGGGTGTCTTGTCTCATGAAATCGAATACAAGGTCGGGGCTGTCGAGGATGGGGGCGCTGACGGGGGAGCGCTCGCGGACGCGGCGGCAAATCTCGACGATGGTTATCAGCTGCAGGGCTTTGACTTTGCCGATGCCTTTGATGGCGCGGAATTCGGCGTCGCTCCATTTGAGCAGGCCGTTGAGGGAGCCGGACTCCTGCAGGATTTCGGAGGCGACGCTGAGCACGTTTCGTCCTTTGCTGCCGCTGCGGAGGATCATGGCGAGCAGCTCGCAGTCGCTGAGGCTTTGCGGGCCTTGGGCTTCGAGGCGTTCTTGGGGGCGCTCGCTTACGGAGAGGTCGGCGAGCCTTGGGGTAAGGTAGGTCGAGGTGGGCATGAGGAGTTGGGTTTTCGTTTGGGGATCCGGGGATCTGCTTTCAGGCTCCGGAAGGGCGAAGGGTAACAGGCTTCGCGGAGGGGAGTAGAGCGCTTGGGGGCGGGCGTGACAAGCGCGCTCCTGCGATCTGCGTCCGGGGTCGCGGCCACGAAAAAACGCGAGCCGTGCGGGGCTCGCGTTTGCGGGAAAGTGGAAAGGGCGCGGTCGCTTTTAGTTGAAGCGTCGCACGTAGCCGTCGCGGCGGAGGCGTTCGAGGAACTTAGCCTCGGCTTCGCTGGCCATCTGGGAAATGAGGATGTCTTCGATATCGCTGCGCACTTCGGGGAGTGGGAGGTAGCCTTCCGGGCGGTGCTCCTCGTTGTAGAGGATGAAGAGGTTGTTTTTGATGAAGATGGGCTCGCTGAATTCGCCTTCCTTGAGGGCGAAGGCAGGCTCGCTGAGCTGCTCGATGAGGGAGCCGCGGGTGACCCAGCCCCAGTCGCCGCCTTTCTTGGCCTTGGAGTCGTTGCTGTACTTCATGGCGAGCTCGTCGAAGGCGAAGCCCATTTCGAGCTTCTCGTAGATTTCGTCGGCGGTTTGCTTGAGGACTTCGTCGCTTTCGTCGGCGAGCTTGGTGAGGCGGATGAGGCGCAGGTGGAGGGCTTCCTCCTGGAAAAACTCCTGCTTGTATTCCTCGTAGAACTTCTCGATACGCACGGGGCTGACGATGGAGGCGGACTTGCGCATCTTGCTGCGCATGTAGTTTACGATGATCTCCTCCTTAATCATGGTGCGGTGTTCTTCGGGAGTCTTGCCGATCGACTTGAGGTAGTCGAGGTAGAGCGAGCGCTTGCCTTCGAACTTGGTGATGATGGTTTCCTCGATCTCGTTGTCGACGAAGCTGGCGGGGATCTGGCCCTTGTCCTCGTAGAATTGCTTCACGATGAGGACGTTGTCGGTGAGGTTTTGGATGATCTCTGCCTCCATCCTCTCGATGGCTTGGCGAAATTTCATGGGGTCGCCGCCGGAATCCTTCTGGATGGAAGGCAGGTAGGGCTCGAGCTCGCGGCGAACTTCCTCGACGGTGATGATCTTGTCCTCGGCGATGGCGGCGATGCTGTTGGCGAGGCGTGCGCCTTTCGGCAGCTTCTGGGCTGAGGAGAAGGCGATAGGGATGATGAGGGATAAAAGGAGAGTCGCTTTTTTGATCATATGACTTGGGATCGGCGTGGGCCTATCGGTGGTCTCTAGGCAAATTGTTCAGGAAGACAAGGATTTCGTTTAGCCGCTTCAAGGCATTGGTGGCATTTAGTCGGGGGAATCGGCTGCCGAGCTTGATGTAGTCCGACTCGCGTCCGCGGTAGATGCGGCACTTCAAGCGATTTCCCTGAGTCTCGACCGAGTGGATGCGCTTTTGTTCCGCGAGGCAGCGGACCTCGGTCAGCCGTAGCAGGGCTTCGACTTCGACGGGGAACTTGCCGAAGCGATCGGTGATGGCTTCGCGGATTTCGCGGACTTGCTTGGGGCTGCCGGCGAGGGCGAGCTGGCGGTAGAGGTCGATGCGGAGGCGGGTTTCGCTGATGAAGCTCGGCGGGATGCGGGCTTGGATGGGCTCGCACATGCCTTCCTTCAGGTCGAGGCTCTTGAGCACGGTGTAGCCGTCCTCGTGTCGGTTGGCGGCCTGCATGTTCCCCTCGCCTTGGTAGACGAAGTCGAGCTTGACGCTGGCTCGGATCTGGGTGGCGGAGGCGTCGCCTTTGAGGCGGGCTACGCTTTGCTTGAGCAATTGGCAGTAGAGCTCGAAGCCGACGCCTACGATGTGTCCGGACTGCTCGCTGCCGAGCAGGTTGCCGGCGCCGCGCAGCTCGAGGTCCCGCATGGCGAGGCGGAAGCCAGCCCCGAGCTGGTTGTGCTGGCGGATGGCAGCGAGCCGCTTGCGGGCGACGTCCATGAGGCGCTTGTGCTTGTGGAGGAGAAGGTAGGCGTAGGCTTGGCGCTTGAAGCGTCCGACGCGCCCGCGCAGCTGGTAGAGTTGTGAGAGGCCGAAGCGGTCGGCGCCTTCTATAATGATGGTGTTGCAGTTGGGGATATCGAGGCCGGACTCGATGATGGTGGTGCAGACCAGCATCTGGTAATTCTGGTTGACGAACTCGAGCATGACCTTCTCGAGCTTCTTTTCGTCCATTTGGCCGTGGCCGACTGCGATGGATACTTCCGGCAGGAGGGCCCGGAGCTTGGCGGCGGTGCTCTCGATGGACTGGACTTGGTTGTGCAGGTAGAAGACTTGGCCGCCGCGGGCGATTTCGCGGCGCACGACTTCGGCTACGAGGGCGTCGTCGTAGCTTTTGACGATGGTCTGGATGGGCTTGCGCTCGACGGGGGCGGTTTCGATGACGCTGAGTTCGCGGGCTCCGGTGAGGGCCATGTAGAGTGTGCGGGGAATGGGGGTGGCGGACATGGTGAGGATGTCCACGGTGGAGCGCCATTCCTTGAAGACTTCCTTGTGCTTGAGGCCGAAGCGTTGCTCTTCGTCGATGATGACGAGGCCGAGGTCCTTGAAGGAAACGTCTTTTTGCAGGACGCGGTGGGTGCCGACTAGGATGTCGACTTTGCCGGCGGCGGTGGATTGGAGGATCTTCTTGATTTCGGCCGGCTTGCGGAAGCGGCTGACGAGTTCGACCACGATGGGGTAGCCCGCCATGCGGTCGCGGAAGTTGAGGAAGTGTTGTTGGGCGAGGACGGTGGTGGGGACGAGGATGACCACTTGCTTGCCGTCCATGACGGCCTTGAAGGCGGTGCGAATGGCGACTTCGGTCTTGCCGAAGCCGACGTCGCCGCAGATGAGCCGGTCCATGGGGATGGGTTTTTCCATGTCGGCTTTCGACTCGACGATGGCTTTGAGTTGGTCAGGCGTTTCCTTGAAGGGGAAGGAGCCTTCGAATTCCTTTTGCCATTCGGAGTCGGCGGCGAAGGCGTGTCCGCCGCCGCTGTCGCGTTTGGCCTGCAGCTCCAGGAGCTTGGCGGCCAGGTCGAGGGTGGCGCGTTCGGCGGCTTCGCGGGTTTTGCCCCAGCGGTTGGTGCCGATGCGGCCGAGCTTGGGGCGAGCTTTGGAGATGCCGACGTAGCGGCTGATGAGGTGCGACTCCTGTAGTGGAATATGCAGGACAACGCCTTCGTCGAACTCGAGGGAAAGGACTTCGCGTTGCTGGCCTTGCATGTCCACGGTGGTGATGCCGCGGTAGAGGGCGATGCCGTGCTGGAGGTGGACGACGAATTCGCCGTCCACCAGTTCGGCGAAGTCGAGCAGCTGGTCGACTTGGGATTGGGTGACGAGGGCCTTGGAGCGGGTGGGTGGCTTGCGTCCGCGGCGGCGTCCGAAGAGTTCGGTTTCGGTAACGAGGACGCAGCCTTTGCTTTTCTTGAGTTGCGGCCAGGAGAGCTTGCCCAGCTTGGGGCGGTGGTGGATGCGGAAGCCTTGGTTGAGGTCGCCTTGCCAGAAGCTGAACTTGATCTGCTTCAGCTCCGTCGACTCGTCGATGATCTCCTGGATGCGGTTCTTGTCGCTTTCGTTGGGGAGGACGACGATTATTTCTTCGCCGGCGTCGCTCCACTTGCGGACTTGATCCAGGAATTGGATACGGGCGGATTGCTCGTCGGCGAGTCGTTCGTCGGCGAGCTTTGCGTTGTCCGGGATGGGGCGGTAGAAGGACAGGGATTCCGCTTCGAACAGGGTGGAGTCGGCAGTGGGATCGTCGCCGGGCTCGAGGTCTAGGTCGGAGAAGGTGGCCCATTTGTCTTTGTGTTGGGCTCGGATGTCTCGCAGCTGTATCCAGGCTTTTCCGACGCTGTGGTCGTGGGCTTGCTCGAGGGCGGAGTCGAAGGTTTCGAGCAATTGCTCCGGTTCGATTATGGCCCAGGCGGTCTGCTGGGGCAGGTGGTCGGCGAATCCGCTTTTCGCTTTGGCGAGTTCGAGGGTGGGGGAGGCGTCGATGGCGACGGAGTCGACGGCGGCTCCGGAGCGTTGGGTGACGGGGTCGAGCTCCTTGATGGCGTCGATCTCGTCGCCGAAGAAATCGATGCGGTAGGGTTTGTCGGCGGAAATTGGATACACGTCGATGAGGCCGCCGCGGCGAGCGAATTGGCCAGGCGCCTCGCAGAGGCCTTCGCTGTCGTAGTCGAGGGCTTGCAGGGTTTCGACGAGCTTTTCGAAGTTATGGGTTTCGCCTGTCTTGAGGATGAGTTGGGAGGAGGCGAGCTCGCGGGCGGCGGGTACGGCTTGGGCGAGGGCTTTGGGGGTGGTGGTGAGGACGAGCTGTCCGTCGTTTTGGCGGATTGCGGCGAGGGTGGCGATGCGTTCGCTGCCGGTTTCGAAGCGTTCGACGGGGCTGTCTTCGTCGATGCTGAGCTCGGACTCTTCGGGGTAGTAGAGGAAGCGGGCTTGGTTCTTGGGCTTGCGTACTTGCCTATTGAAGTAGGCGAGGTCGGCGTTGAGCTGTTCGGCGAGGCGGGCGTTTTTGGCGACGACGATGGTGAGCTTGGACTTCTTAGCGTGTATCCAATCTTCGAGGATGGGGGCGATGGCCTCCTCGCTAACGCCAATGTTTTGCTCCCAGGCCTCCAGCTCTGCCGGAAGCAGGATGGAGCTCAGCTTGCTGGTGGAATCGTGCACGGGGTAGGAGACGATGCTGGGGAGGGATGAATTGTGCGTCGCAGGGCGCGGGGCTTAGGCCTGCTTTTGCAGTTTGGCGATGGCTTCGAGGGCGGCTTTTTCGGCGGCTTCCTTTTTGGTGCGGCCGGTGCCGGTTCCGAGTTGCTCGTCGTTGCAGTAGACGGCGATTTCGAAAATGCGTTCGTGGGCGACTCCCTTCTGGCCGGTGGTTTCGTAGCGTAGGGCGTTGTTGCCGTGGACGGGTTGGATGAGCTCCTGGAGCTTTCCTTTGGGGTTGGAGATGACGCCTTTGGCGGTGGCGGCGGTATCCAGGTAGTTGTAGAGGCTGAGGACTATTTTGCGGGTGGTGTCGAAGTCGGAGTCGAGGTAGATGGCGCCGACGAGGGCTTCGAAGGCGTCGCCGAGGGCGGAGTCGCCGTCTGCGACGCCGGCTTGGCGGTCCTTGGGCTTGAGAATGAGATAGGAGCCCAGCTCGAGCTCGCGGGCGATGCCAGCCATGAAGTCGCCTCGGGCGTAGCCGGAGCGGATGGAGGTGAGCTTGCCTTCGCGGTGCTTGGGGTACTTTTCGTAGAGTTTCTCGGTGAGGACGAGTTGGATGACCGAGTCGCCGAGGAACTCGAGGCGTTGGTTGTTCTTGAGTTGGTCCTTGGTGTTGAGGAGGAAGGACGGGTGGGTGAGGGACTGGTAGAGCAGGCCCTTTGTCTTGAAGGTGTAGCCAAGCTTGCTCTCGAGCTTGCGGACCTTGGCGCTGGAGAGCTCGGCGGCGTGCTTGCTTTGGCGAGCCGCTCTTTTGTCAGAGTCTTTGGATACGGACTTGATAAGGCGTTTCAGCTTGGATGCGACCATAGGGGATGAGTTATTGGTAAGGAGCGAAGAGTGAAGTGGCTTCGCTCCGCGCTGCGGGCGATCCTACTTTTTCTTTAGATCGAAGCGCTTGATGATTTCCTTGGCGAGGTTGCGGTAGGCGGTGGCCCCTGGGTTTGACTTGTCGTATTCGAAGATGGTTTGGCCGAAGGAGGGGGCTTCGCTGAGGCGCACGGTACGCGGGATGACGGTGTCGAAAATTTGCTCCGGCAAGTTGGTTTTGACTTCTTCGACGACTTCGCGGGAGAGGTTGGTACGCATGTCGTACATGGTCATGATGATGCCGCCGACTTGCAGGTGGTCGTTGACGCCGGCGTCCTTGAGGCGATCGACCACGGAGAGGATTTGGCCGAGGCCTTCGAGGGCGAGGTATTCGCACTGGAGGGCGACGAGGAGGTAGTCGGCTGCGGCGAGGCTGTTCATGGAGAGCATGCCAAGGGCTGGGGGGCAGTCGATGACGACGGCGCGGTAGGAGCCGGAATCGAAGAGCGGGGCGAGGGCCTGCTTGAGCTGGAGGAGGTAGTCCTCGCGCTGGGCGACTTCGATCTCGGCTGCGGCGAGGTCCATCTCGGAGGTGAGCAGGGAGAGGTTTTTGCGCCCGGTTTCGACGACCATGTCTTCGATCTGTCCTTCGCCGAGGAGGACTGGATAGACGCTGCGTCCCTCCTGCTTCTCGATGCCGAGGCCGCTGGTGGCGTTGGCCTGCGGGTCGAGGTCGATTAGGAGGGTGGGAATCTTTTGTTCAGCGAGGGCTGCGGCAAGATTGACTGCGGTAGTGGTTTTGCCGACGCCGCCTTTTTGGTTGGCGATGGTGAATACGGTAGTAGAGGCCATAGGATTTGTTGCCTGTGTATGAGGCAAAAATTCCGATTGGCAATGGTATAGGCGAGATGTTCGCGAGGAGGTCGGGGAACCGGGTTGTTTGTGGTTTTGGCGCCTATTTTTGGAGGCGATTCGCTCATTAGGGGCGCGGCGGGCTCGCTTTGCGCGAGGAGCAGGAACAAGCTGCGTCGCTTCGTTTCAAACAGCGAACTTCATGAAGCTGCTTCCGATCGCCATTTTTCTCCTTTCTGCCTTGCAGCTCTTGCGGGCTGAGTCGACTCCGGACCCGTGGGAGCGGCAGGTGGTCGCGGCTTGTCTAATATTAGAAGCGGCCAATCAAGGGGAAGCGGGCATGCAGGCGGTGGCGGCGGTGATCGGGAATCGCGGGCAGGGGGATCCCTCGAAATACCTAGCGGTGGTGAAGAAGCCGTACGCGTTTAGCGCCTTCAATGCGTCGACGGGGAAGGGAAAGCAGCGGCAAAGCTTCGCGGCTTTGGTCTCGCGGGCCTCGAAGGACGTGAATTGGCCGGTCGCCCTGCGGATCGTGGACGAGCTTTATGCGGGAGAGCTGGCGGACAACACTTTCGGGGCGGACCATTATTCGCGTAAGGACGAATTGCCTAGTTGGAGCCATGGAATGCGGGCCACGACGGTGATCGGGGACCATCTCTTCTTCAAATCGCCCTAGGAAGAGTCGGCAGAATCGCATTTATCGAAAGTTTCTACTTGAAACTCGAAACCAAAACGCAATCGTGACGGCCTTCACAACGGAGGGCGTGGTAGCCAAGTGGTAAGGCCGAGCTCTGCAAAAGCTCTATCGCCGGTTCGATTCCGGCCCACGCCTCCAATTATTTTCCTGAAAAGCCCTGTCGCGAGACGGGGCTTTTTTCGTTTTCGGCAAATGGCAAAATAGCGTAACAAACATTGTGTCGGCGTTTTCTGGACTTTCGAGGCGCGATTCTGGCTAGATGTCGCCTGTATGATAACGATACGGAAAGCTGAACGAGCTGACATACCTTCCCTCGCCTATTTGCTGGGGCTTCTTTTTGAGCAAGAGAAGGAATTCTCTGCGGATTTCGTGCGCCAGAAAATCGGACTGGAGATGATCATCACGGACCCGGACGTGGGCGAAGTGTTGGTGGCGGAGCGTCCCGACAAGGGAGTGGTGGGCATGGTTAGCCTGCTCTATACGGTTAGCACGGCGATCGGCGGCCGAGCGGCGCTTTTGGAGGATATGGTGGTGGCTCCGGAAGAGCGCGGCAAGGGGTGCGGTTCCAAGTTGGTTGGGGCGGCAATGGACCTGGCTCGCGAGCGCGAATGCAAGCGTATCACCCTGCTGACGGATTTCGACGACTTGGCTGCGGAGAAGTTCTACCAGAAGCATGGATTCAAGCTGTCGCCGATGGTTCCGCTTCGCCAGTTGCTCGATTGAGGGCGGCGATTGATGCCGTCGCCTAGCCCGGGCTGGGTATCGCTGCGATTCCTTGTTTTAATTTGGAATGAAGTAGGCGTCGCGTCGTTAGCGGCGTCTAAACCTGTTGGATTCAGAGTTTCAATACACGTGGGAGGCGGGGCGGGACGGCGGGGCGGGAAGGCGGGTAGCGATATTGCCAGAGGTGTTTGTGCTTTCCGCCGATGAAACGCAGGACAGTCGTATCCTATAGTGGGATACGCTTTCTTTTTCTTTTATCCGCTAGCGTGTCGCTGAGTATCGCTGTGTTCTCGAAAGCGACGCTTAAAGGCTGTTTTATTGGTTTTGGCCCTGTTTGCCGAGAGGACGCTTTTGTAGCGCGTCGCAATCGCGCTTTCGGATTAGCGATACGCTTGCAGCGAACCGCATTGCCGATTTGCGCTGCGGCTGGGTGACGTGCTCCGGCCCTGTATCTGGGGAGTCGTGCGCCAGCTAAGGACGATTCCCTGCGAGGTGGTGATGAACCTTTTTTTATCTTAGGAGTAGTGTTCTGCTATTTTTAAGGCGGTGTCCTTGATTTGGTTTTGCAGGGCCTTGGGGGATAGGGCGATTGCGTTTTCGCCCCAGCTCAGGATCCAGGAGGAGACTTCTACAAGGCTACCCAAGTTAAAGCTTACGGTGATGGATCCGTCGCCGTGGTATTCTACTGTTTGCGAAGGATGCCATACGTTTTCCGAAATGTATTCGGAAATGGGGTTAAGGAATTTAATCTTTACCCGATGTTTTCCTTCGGGGGAGTAAATACCAAAACTGCTTCCCAGGAACTCTTCAGCGGAAAAGCTCTCAGGGATGGTGAAGCGGGTTTGGTTTAGTTTAGCGGAGCTGGCGCGGCTAAGGAGGAAGGTTCGAATCGCATCGCGGCCGGTATCCAGTCCGATGGCGTACCATTTCCCGAGGAAGTTTGTGATATGGTAGGTTTGCAAAGTGCGACGCTCTTTCGATTTCGCCCCAAGTTTTCTGTAGTCGAACGAGACTTCGACCTTGTCGAGCGCCGAACGGGTAAAGGTATTGAGCAGGCTGTCTTCGACTTGCGAGGTGCGGCCGTGCCGAAACGATATGGTTTCGCTCAAGGCGGTCAGGTTTGCGGTTATGGTATCGGGCAGGCTGGCCGCCAGTTTGTTTAGGGCGTTGGAAAGCGGTTTTTCGAAAGGGGTGCCCTTGTAGTGGTCCATGGCCTTTTGGGCGATGGATAGGGCGAGCAGTTCGCCTTCGGATATGTCGATAGTGGGGAGGCTTTCCACTTCTCGGGTGTAGTAGTAACCGTGTTTGGAGGGGTGGTACTCTACGGGCATTAGCATGCGATCGCGTATAAAATCCATGTCGCGCGCTATGGTTTTAGTGCTAACTTCCAAGGCTCGAGCGAGGGTTGAGCAATTTGGATACAAGCCGCGTTTCAGTTCCTGGTGGATGCGGAGCATGCGTTCGATAGCGGGTCGTTTAAGGGAATGGATTTTGGAGTCTTCGGCCATTTTTAGGGCGTTTGTTGTATGGATCGGCAATACGGTTTAGGCGTCGCAGAGCTGTATTAGCCTACCTCGAGTATTACAGTAAAATGTGTTTCTAAAGCGGTTTTTCGGTTCAAAATGCACCGTATAAATACTAGGGATTATTGTGTGCGAATGAATATAATCGCTTATTTTGGCGTTTTATAGATAATTTGAGTTGATTTATGTACAATGTGACTTTTGTTACGAGACGATGATCACAAATACGCAAAAGCAAATCGCTGCCACTAAAGCAAAGCTCGAAGCACTTCAAAAGAAGGCTGAAGCTGAAGCTGCAAAGAAGCTAACGAATCTTCACTCTGATCTTGGTTTCGCGACTCGCGCCGATCTGATCGCCGCTCTTTCGAGCCTGGAGTCTGGTGGAGCAAAGTCTGGGCGCAAGCCAAAGGCTGCTAAGAAGGTTGCTGCCAAGAAGGCTGGTCGCCCAGCTGCCAAGGCAACGAAGCGCGCTAAGCGTGCGAAGATCACTGAAGAGCTTAAAGCTAAGGTGATCGAAGCTGTAAAGGCGGGTGGTAAGGGATCGGCAATTGCCAAGGAGTTTGGTATTTCCGTTCCTTCCCTTCAAAACATCAAGAAGGCGGCTGGTCTTACTAAGGCTCGCGGCAAGTAATTCGACTTCCTGATTCTATCAATTTCAAAGCCTGCTCCTTTTTAGGAGCAGGCTTTTTTTGGGGTTCATCACCAAGAGCGTTGGGATAGCCGTTTAGCTGTAGGACCCTCGCCGTGGGAGACGAAGCTCAAAGAGCGAAGGCTGCTTGCGACGCGCCGCAAATCCCTGCTCTAATATCCTGCATTGCGGCGTGGCGCGAGCGCCGCAAATCCCTGCTCTAATATCCTGCATTGCGGCGTGGCGCGAGCGCCAGCCCTACGATGGAGAACGTCTCCCCGCAAATTGATGATGAACGTTTTTTTTTGAGGGCGACGCCTGTAGCGCTAGACATTGCTGTTTGCGTAAAAAGACGAAATCATCGGTAGGGCTGCCGCGTTGGGTGTCTTAGCCCGAGGGGCAAAGCGTGCTCGCGGCGTGCCGCGAGCCCTATTGCGCTGGGGCGTGACGACAAGCTCCAGTCTTTATCGGCCAGTTGTGTAACAAAGCGGAAGCCTGATTTTTGTCGCTAATAGGCTTTTAGTAGCGTTGTAGGCTGGAGTCTATTTGCGTTGACCAAGAATCGATGCCGCCGCCTACGTTGGTGGAGCGTTGGTATCCGTTTTGGCGAAGGAAGTGTACTACTTGCAAGCTACGGCCGCCGTGGTGGCAATGGACGAGTATTTCCTTGTCCTTTGGCAGTTCGTTTAGGCGAGCCGGAATTTCGCCCATGGGGATATGGATGCTGCCGTCTATAGCGCAGATATCGCGTTCGAATGCTTCGCGCACGTCGACTAGGATGCTGTTGCCTTCGGCCAGTTGAGCCTTTGTGGCGAGGACGTCGATTTCGATAGGAGATTCGTTCATATTGTTTTCGGTGGGAGCGTTGTTCGGAGTTGGGTTTTTCGTTTCGCAGGTTTCTTGGTAGTTTTCTGCAATGATAGAGGTGTATTTAGCATTCTCGCCGCAAAGCGGGCAGCAAGGGTCTTTCTTTAGCTTCAGGGTTTTGAAGCTCATGTTCATGGTATCGATAAACAACAGTTTTCCTGATAGGGATTCGCCGATTCCTGTAATATACTTGATGGTCTCCATGGATTGGATACTGCCTACGATTCCGCAGAGGGCTCCCATGACGCCGGCTTCGCCGCAATTGGGCACGGAGCCGGGCGGAGGCGCTTCGGGAAAGAGGCAGCGATAGCAGGGACCGCCGTTTCGGGGGTGGAAGAGGGAGGCTTGGCCTTCGAACTTGAAGATGCTGCCGTAGACGAGCGGTTTTCCGGCTAGATAGGCGGCGTCGTTATTGAGGTAGCGAGTAGCGAAATTGTCGGTACCGTCGACGATGATATCGTATTGGGAGAAGAGCTCGACTGCGTTGTGCGCTTGTAGGCCCTCTTCGTGGAACTGGAGTTTTACGTGCGGGTTTATTTCCGAAAGGGTGTCCTTGGCGGACTCGATCTTAGGTCGATCGATATCGGATTGGCCGTGGATGATTTGGCGTTGGAGGTTGTGCAGCTCGACCTTGTCGAAGTCGGCGAGACCGATGGTTCCGACTCCCGCGGCCGCGAGGTAGAGGGCCACGGGACTGCCTAGTCCGCCTGCTCCGATGACCAGCGCTTTGGCGCGCTTGAGCTTTTCTTGGCCCGCCACGCCAATCTCTTCTAATAGAATATGTCGGCTGTAGCGGGCGAGTTCTACAGGGCTGAGGGAAGTGGTGTCGGTCGAGGACATGGCTCGGTTTTTGTGGAAGGCTTAGTGGGAATCAAACGAAATTGGCGCGGAATCGATCGCTGCGGCGGCGGTGTTGAACGTTGACGGCGCGGCGGTCTTCGGCTTTCAGAGATGTCATGGCAGATCGATACGCTGTAATAATGGCAGGAGGAAAAGGTGAACGCTTTTGGCCCGCGAGCCGTTTGGCCCGTCCGAAGCATTTGCTTCCCATCGTTGGCGAGAAGCCGATGCTGACTCAAACGGTTGACCGGCTGGTTGGACTTCTTCCTGCGGAAAATATTATTGTCATTACCAATAGTGAACAGCTGGAGGGCGTGCGCGAGGTGTGCCCGATGCTTCCGGAAGCCAATATCGTGGCGGAACCGGTTGGCCGCGATACGGCGGCTGCGGTGGGGCTGGCGATGCTCTTGGTCAAGCAGCGCAATCCTGCGGCGTCGATGGCGATGCTGCCGGCGGACGCATTGATCAATGACGCGGAGTCCTACCAGTCGGCGCTCGGCACGGCGTTCAAGGTTGCGGAGTCGTCCCCGAGCCTCGTCACGCTGGGCGTGCAGCCGTCGGAGCCTGCGACGGGCTACGGCTATATCCAGTGCGGTCCGGTTAAGGACGTGATCGACAACCGGGATATTTTCACCGTGCGTCAATTCAAGGAGAAGCCGGACCTGGAAACGGCGAAGCTTTACCTGCAGAGCGGAGAGTATTTCTGGAATGCGGGCATGTTCGTTTGGAGCGTGGATGCTATTTCCGCGGCCTTGTCCGAGTTTACACCTGTCCTTAAGGAAGGCCTCGACGAGATCGAAGCTGGCATGAAGGCCGGCAAGGATTTGGTAGCCCTATTGAGCGAACTGTATCCGAAGCTGGAAAAGATTTCGGTGGACTTCGCGATCATGGAGAAGGCTAAGAACGTTTTGACCTTGGCTGCGACTTTCGACTGGGACGACGTGGGAGCCTGGCCGGCGATCGAGCGTCACTTCCCGGCGGATCGCGCGGGCAACGTGAACAAGGGCGAGGCCCGTTTCCTCGAGTGCTCCAACAATATCGTGGTTTCCGGCGACAAGCACCTGGTTGCTTTGGTCGGCGTGGAGGACTTGATTGTGGTCACGACTGGCGATGCCACTTTGATCTGCGCCAAGGACAAGGCCGAGAAGATCAAGGAAATGGTTCGCAAGCTGGGAGAGGAAGAAGCTCTCAAGCGCTTGCTCTAGCGTTTTTCGGAAGGCCATCCAGATGCGTTGTATAGGCGTGGACTACGGCGAACGTAGGGTAGGGGTTGCCTACGGCGACGAGATCGGCGTGGCGACTCCCTTGCCCGCGATCGTGAAGGCGACCGAGGCGGAGAGAATTCAAGCTTTGGTCGATCTCGCCAAGGAGCGACGGGCGACGGATTTCGTATTCGGCTACCCATACAATATGGATGGCTCGGTCGGTTTTAAGGCGAAGGAAGTGGATGCCTTCGTCGAGAAGCTGCTCAAGCAGATCGACTTGCCGGTGCATCGGCTCGACGAGCGCCTGACATCGGTGGAGGCGTCCAAGGCCTTTCCCAAGGGGCGCGACGACGAGCTGCGACGCTCGGGAAAGATCGATTCCGTGGCGGCGAGCTTGATCCTGCAGGACTACTTGAACCAGAACGTCGAGCTGCCGGAGTACGATCCCTACGCGGAATACGAGGACGAGGGCGGCTACCGGTGAGGTGGAAGTGCACGTGTTCGTATGACGGAAGCAACTACGCCGGATGGCAGAAGCAGCAGGGCCAGCTTTCCGTGCAGCAGGTTATCGAGGAGGTGCTGGAAAAGCTCTTCAAGGAGCCTGCTTTGATCCAGGGAAGCGGTCGCACGGATGCCGGCGTGCACGCTTACGAGCAAGTATTCCATTTCGATCGGGAGTGGAGGCATGGAGGGGAAAGCCTGGTAAAGGCCCTGCATGCCCTTTTGCCGAAGTCAATTCGCGTGGAGTCGGCGGTGCCGGTGGGCGACGATTTCCATTCCCGCTTTTCCGCGGTGTCCAAGCGTTACGTTTACCGCCTGAAACTCGGCGAAGCGGATCCTTTCCAGTGGCCCTACTGTTGGCCCGTGCCCGCATTGCTGGACTTGAACCTCTTGCACGAGGCGATGCGAAAGCTGGTAGGGAAGCACGACTTTGCGGCCTTCGCGGCCAATCGCGGCAACGGCCTCGAGTACGAAAGCACCGTGCGACATATCACGGAGGCGAAAGTGAGCCAGGAGTGGGAGTTCGTGGACCTCTCCTTTCGGGCTGACGGCTTTATGTATAAGATGGTCAGGAGCTTAGCGGGTACGGTGGTTAACGTGGGCCTTGGGCGACTGTCGCTTGAGGAAGTCGATGGCCTGCTGGAGTCGAAAACGCGCACGCCGCTCGTGCAGGCGGCGCCGGCCAAGGGGCTCTACCTCGCGAAGGTATTTTATAGCTAGGTTGCAGATTGTTGCTGAATTAGGTTTATCGATTGAGTTAGGACATAATTTGCGACATTAAAGTTTCGCATGCTGGAATTTTGGCCAAACGAAGCTCGGTCGGACCTGTCTGTTTCTTTTCAAGAATTTGATGGAAAGGAACTTAGGGACTCCTTGCACGAGCATGAAAGCTACGAGCTCTGTTTCATTTGGCGCGGCAGCGGAAACTGGCAAATGGGGGCGGCTTCCGGCGATTTTGCGGCAGGGAGTTTGGTGCTATGTCCTCCACGGGTCCTACATGCTTGGCGTAGCGGACAGAGGGGGAGGGAAGGGACGCCTTGCTCGGGGATGGTATTGCGATTCAAGCGCGAAACCCTGCCTCCTCAGCTTCTGAAACTGCCGGAAATGGCGGCCTTGGCGACGCTGCGAAAGGCATTCGAGAAGCCCTTGGTTTTCGAGGTTTCGGACCGCGAGCGTCTGCGCTCCCGGCTGCGTTCGGTGGATCGCGCCCAAGGCGCCTTGAGGCTGGCCCGCTTCTATGTGGCCCTGGAGTTGGTTGCAGGCTTTAGGTATTTTGAAGTTGTTGATAAACAAGTGGAAAGGGGAGGCTTTAGTCCTCGCGACCTCGCTCGAGTGGAGGAGTTGAAGCGCTTTATGCAGGAGCGCTTCTCGGGGGAAGTGAGCCGTGGGGAAGCCGCGCGATTGGTGGGTTTGGAGGAGGCGGCGTTCTCCCGTTTTTTTCGCAAGGCGATGGGCACGACTTTTGTGGATTACCTGTCCAGTTTGCGGGTGCGGCGGGCGGCGGCGCTTTTGGGAAATCGCCGCGACCTTTCCTTGGACGAGGTGGCGGCCCAGAGCGGATTTGGCAGCCTGGCTTCCCTGCATCGGCAGTTCAAGAAACGGCTGGGAACGACTCCGGATTCCTACCGCAAGGCGGCGAATTCCGAAATCCTGGCCCCGTAGCTGCGAATCGCGGATTGTAGTTGCCGAAAGGGCGAAGCGTTTCGATTTTGTTCGGCCTCTAATTTCACAGTTAACCCTCACATATTATGGGAAAATCATTATTCGAAAAAGTTTGGGACGCGCACACGGTGCGGACCTTGTCCAACGGTCAGACGCAGCTCTTGATCGGCACCCACCTCTTGCACGAGGTCACTAGCCCGCAGGCTTTCGGCATGCTGCGCGACCTTGATTTGAAGGTTGCCTACCCGCATCGCACCTTCGCGACGGTCGACCACATCGTACCGACCGACTCCCGCGTGGAGCCCTTCGCGGATCCGCTCGCGGACGCCATGATCAACGAGCTCCGCAAGAACTGCGCGGAGACAGGCGTGACTTTCTTCGACATGAACACCGGCAAGCAGGGCATCGTGCACGTGGTCGGCCCGGAGCAGGGCATCACCCAGCCCGGCACGACGATCGCTTGCGGCGATTCGCACACCTCGACGCACGGCGCTTTTGGCGCGATCGCTTTCGGTATCGGCACCACGCAGATCCGCGACTTGCTCGCGACGCAGACCATGGCCCTCACGCAGCTGAAGGTGCGTAAGGTCGAAGTGAACGGCTCGCTTCGTCCAGGAGTTTACGCGAAGGACGTGATCCTGCACATCATCCGCAAGCTCGGCGTGAACGGCGGAACGGGATTCGCTTACGAGTACGCGGGCGAAGTCTTCGAAAACTTCTCCATGGAAGAGCGCATGACGGTTTGTAACATGTCCATCGAAGGCGGCGCTCGCGTGGGTTATATCAATCCCGACGAGAAGACCTTCGAGTACCTGAAGGGACGTCCTTACTCGCCAAAGGGCGAGGAGTGGGAAGCAGCGGTCGAAAACTGGAAGTCGTTCGCGTCGGATCCGGATTGCGAATACGACGACGTTGTCGTTATCGACGCAGCGGACATCGCTCCCACGGTTACTTGGGGCATCAATCCAGCGCAGGCGATCACCATCGAGGAGAGCATCCCGACGGTCGACAGCGTGAAGGAGTCCGAGAAGGCCATCACTGCAGAAGCGCTCGAGTACATGAAGCTCGAAGGCGGCGCCCCGATCAAGGGGACCAAGGTGGACGTTTGTTTCGTCGGGTCTTGTACAAATGGACGTTTGTCCGACTTCGAGGAAGTCGCGAAGTACTTGAAGGGCCACAAGGTCGCTCCGGGCGTCAAGGCGATCGCGGTTCCCGGTTCCCAGATCGTCGACGCGATCTGCAAGGAAAAGGGGATCGACGCGATCTACCGCGAGGCAGGTTTCGAATGGCGCGAGGCAGGTTGCTCGATGTGCTTGGCCATGAATCCTGACAAGCTGATCGGCGACCAGCTCAGCGCGAGCTCGTCGAACCGTAACTTCAAGGGCCGCCAAGGTAGCCCCACGGGCCGTACCGTTTTGATGAGCCCAGTGATGGTGGCTGCCGCTGCGATCCGCGGCGAGATCAGCGACTCCCGCGAGGTGTTCGATATCCGTGAAACCGCAAACGCGTAACCGCAAAGGAACTACACAGAAATGGCTTTAGAAAAAATCACACAAGTAACCGGTCGCGGCGTAACCGTAGCGGGCGACGAAATCGATACTGACCGCATCATTCCTGCGCGCTTTATGAAGTGCGTGACTTTCGACAGCATGGGAGAGTACCTCTTCTATGACGTCCGCAAGAACGAGGATGGCAGCGACAAGAAGCACCCGCTCAACGAAGAGCGTTTTCAGGGAGCGAGCATCTTGCTCTCCGGCGCCAACTTCGGTTGCGGAAGCTCCCGCGAGCATGCTCCCCAAGCGATCTACCGCTACGGTTTCCGTGGCATCATCGCCGAGAGCTACGCGGAAATCTTCTTCGGCAATTGCACGACGCTCGGCATCCCTTGCTTCATCGCGACCAAGGAAGATATCGCCAAGATCTCGGCTGCGGTCGACGCGGACCCGAGCTTGGAAATCACGCTCGACGTGGAGAACGAGAAGATCGTTTTTGGCGACCAAAGCGTGACGGCGGTTATCCGCGAGACAGCCAAGAAGGCGCTGGTCGCTGGCAAGTGGGACATGATCGGCGAGCTGAAGGAAGCGGAGGCGGAGATAGCCGCTGTCGCTGCCAAGCTCCCTTACATGGCCAAGTAGGCTGGGATCGCATTTCCTGATTTTCCGTACAGGTCCGAGGGCAGACGCCCTCGGGCCTTTTTTCGTTTCGCATTCGTGGGCGGAAGGGGCGGCTTGCCGGCCGCGTTTTTCTGTTGAACATGCGCTGCGCATTGGAGTCTTTTGTTTGCGCAGCGGAAGTCTGCTGCATCCCTTATTCGTTTCGACGCTTATGCCTGATATCCTCAAAGACGCCGGGATTTTTATATTTCCTCTCTTAGCTTGTTCCCTGGTGGGCGTTTTCGTGATCTGCGAACGCCTCTTTTCGCTGCGCCGCAGCGCGATCCTGCCCGACGAGCTTCTCAACGAAGCGACGGAAGGGCGCCGCGGGGCCGGCGAGCACAGTTCCGCCTTTGGTCGCATCCTTCGCTATTGGCACAAGCACGAAGCCGACATGGGGGCCGTGAGGGCCTACGCTCGCCTGGAGGTGAACCGCATGGAGCGGGGTCTGGTCTTTTTGGACATCGTGGTCGGGGCGGCGCCGCTGCTCGGCTTGTTGGGCACGGTGACGGGCTTGGTCACGGTGTTCGGCAACGTGTCCTTGGATACGGGCTTGCCGGAACCGGCTTTGTTTACGAAGGGGATCGCCATGGCGATGACCACGACGGTGCTGGGCTTGACAGTTGCGATCCCTTGCTTGATCGCGAACAGCTACTTCCAGCGCCGGGTGGAGACCTTTGCGGTGCAGATCGAGTCGCTGCTTGAGCAGCTGGGCCTGAAGGACTCATGAGCGGTCTGCTGACACGAAAGCGTTCCAAGCCGACGATCAACGTCGTGCCTTTGATGGACGTGCTCACGATCCTGATCTTTTTCTTTTTGGTGAGCATGCAGTTCAAGGAGATGACGACCTTGAACCTGACCCTGCCGAGCATCGAGTCGGCCGGTAAGAACGAGTTTCCCGACAAGATCCAGATCAGCATCGACGAGGACGGGGTGATCTATCTGGAGACCAAGCCGGTGGAGGTGGCGGAGCTGAAGGCGGTGATCTCTCAGCTTTCGGACTTGAGCAACGATATCCCGGTCTTGATCCGCGCCCATAATTTGACCCCGCTCGAAACGGTGACGGACGTGATGGACGCTTGTCGCCTGAACGGCTTGAGCAAGATCCGGCTGCAGTCGCGCTAGAAAAGGCGGAGCAAGCGCCGCCGCTGGCTGGCCGACTGGATTTTTCGACTTTTTTAGGGTTCCGGTGAAAGGGGCGGGCGATTTGGCCGATAAGGGTAGTGGACCTCGGCGAAAGCTGGGTTCCTCTGGCGTATCTGGCCAAAATCTTCCCACAAGAAATGAAAATACTCGGTGCATCGGTAGAACGTGAGCTTCCTTATGAAAAGGAATTGGTGCTGCGCTTTATCTCGGCGCCGGCCTTGATCGTGAATTGGCACCCTTGGATCGAGAAGGTTTCGATCTTCGAGGAGCAGGGCTTGCAGTTTCGCCGCGCCGAAATCGCGGGGGGCGAATCCGAACTCATCGAGAAGTATTGGGAGGATGAGGAGCGCGACGAGTTTCACTTCCAGGTGGTGCAGGGGCTTTGGTCTGACTTCCGTTACCGCTCGAAGATCAGCGTGGAAGCCTGCGAAGCGGGAAGCCGCATCTCGTGGCAAGGCCGCTTGATGACCGACGAGCCGGAGGACGAAGACGAGCAGATGGAAGCTTTTTTCGAGGAAGGGCTCAACGGGCTCGAGGCGTTTTTGGCCGAGCTTTAGGCAGGAAGCCCCAGGCGGTTTTCTCGGAGGGACGCTTTTTTCTGCGGCGCAAGGCCTAGGCGTCTGGAGCGTTCCGCTTTGCGGGATTGCTCGCGCTTTGGCGGAAAATAGATTTACTCGTTCCAATGAGATATTACGACGCGCATTGCCACCTGCAGGATGAGCGTCTCGCTGGCTTCCAAGGCGAGATCTTTGCCTTGTACGATCGGCTTGGCGTGGAGGAGGTCGTGGTCAACGGGACGGGGCCGGAGGATTGGGACGCAGTAGCGGAGATGGCCCGCGATTCGGCCTTGGTGAAACCTTCCTTTGGATTGCATCCGTGGAAGGTGAACGAGGTCGCCACTCACTGGAAACTGATCCTCTCGCAACTTTGGGACTACTACCCGGAAGCCGGCGTGGGTGAGATTGGATTGGATCGTTGGATCGAAGGCCACGATTTGGCGAAGCAAGAGCCGGCGTTCCTTTGGCAATTCGCCCAGGCTCGGGAGCGAGATTTGCCTGTATCCATACATTGCCTACGGGCTTGGGGACGCATGCAAGAGCTTTTGAGCGAGGTGTCGGCTCCGGAGCGGGGCTTCCTTTTGCATTCCTACGGTGGGCCTGCTGAAATGGTGAAACCCTTCGCGAAGCTGGGCGCTTACTTTTCGATTTCCGGGTGTTTCGAGCTGGAGAAAAAGGAAAAGCAGCGGGCGGCCTTGCGGGAAATACCCTTGGATCGCTTGCTTATCGAGACCGATGCTCCGGATATGCGCGGGCCGGAGCGGGAGCGCATGTATCGTTGCGGCCGTGACGAAACTGCGAACCATCCGGCGAACATCGTGCATGTCTACGAGTTCGTGGCCCGACTGTTTGAAATGCCCTTGGAGGAGCTGGTCGAACAGGTCGAAGCGAACTATCGGACGTTTTTTTGCGGCGACTAGCGTTTGTTCGGTTTTGAAGGGGACTAGTCGATTTGTCGGGAAACGCGGTAAAGCTGGCTAGGGGTGTGGTAGCTCGTTGACTCCCGTTCCTGTTCGAGGATGGCGAGGCTGCTCCAGTCAAAGTCCATGAAAGCGGTGGGGATGTTTTGCGTGTTGTTTACTTGCTGGTAGAGAACGGCGGTGAGTTGGAAGAGGCTGGCGGGCAGCTTGCGGGCCGAAAGGGCGCCGTTGCCGACTCTTGTGGGGGAGGGGGAATCGCTCTCGCTGGTTTCCTGGGCAGCTTCCTTTTGTCCGAGCAAGGCGTGGAAGCTCTTGAGGGTGCCGCCTCCCAAGAGGATGGAGTTGCCGTGGTAGGACAAGGCGTAGCGGTTGCTGGTGAGTGTCGTGTCCCAATTGCGATCGAGGTAGAAAATTCCATCCTCTTGGTAGGCGTTGAGGGAAGTCGCTTGCATCAGCCTTGGGAGTTGGCTGTCGAGGATGGTCGGAAGGCTGCGGTCGGCGGTGAGTTCGAACTTGTATGCGAAATCGAATACAACCTGCTCCTGTGTTTGGCCGAATTCGTTTTTGCCGGTTCCGAAGTCCACGGTCTGCAGGTAGGTGACGGAAGGGGCGAAGGCTTTGGGCAGCGACGCTTCGAGGTCGAAGCCGCTGTCGTACTTGATCTTCGATCGAAGGCCGATGTAGGGAAAGGCGGCGAGCGGGGCGGCCTTTAGAAAGGCGTTCTTTATCTCGAGAAGCGCTTTCCCGGTGTCGATTTCCAAGGATTCATAGGAGTAGATGGGGGTATTCTCAAGCGGTGGAAAATGGGTTTTGTCGCTGGGGACGAGCGTGTTGAGAAGCGGAATCTCGGAGCTGTATGTGATTCCTGAATACGCGGCCCGATCGCCGGTGAAACGCATAGCCACGGCGAGGGAATCGATGTGGTCGAGTTCGAGGGCATCGATGAAGGCGTGAGGGGAGAAGCTGGCGGCGATGCCGCCGGAGCGGATCAGGTCCGCGCGTAGGTCCGAGGCGATTCGTTGAAGGGTGGGGGCGCTGTTGACGAGCAAGGTGATGTCGGCGGCTCCGAGGTGCTTGTCGATTTCGTGTTTCGTGAGGGCGTCGGCGAGGCTGGCGTGCGGGGCGACGGCGTGGGCGAGCAGTTTTTGGAGCGTTTGCGGGTGGGTGCAGAGGTAGAAGGTTCCGTCCAAGATGGCCCAGCAGAGCGTGCTTGGAGGCAGGTCTGGATCGAGGGCGGCGAGGGAGGGCGAGAGGATTTGGTAGGGAATGCCGTTCCAGGATTCGTTTTGCCACCCGATCTCGATTCCGGAGGAGGTGGCGGCCTGGAGGGTGATGGCGTCGAGGGTTTCTAGAAAGTCGGCTTCCTGTCCGTAGAAGTCGGAGAGCAGGGCGTATTCGATGGAAGCGGATGTCTCGCTGGGGGGCGGGAGCGCGGCGAGGGCGAGCTGGGTTTTGAAGTGTTGGGAGAGGGCCAGCAGGAGCGCCTCGTCGACCTCCGGCTTGTCGCCGGGGAACTCGAAGGACGCGAACGAGCGTTCCAGGATTTTTCCGATCGCTTGTACGACTTGTACCGATGCTTGGAGTTGCTGGTCGGTGGCGAAGGCGAGTCCGAGCTTGCGAAGGTGGCGAACCGAGAGGGAGGCGTAGGTGTCGGCGGGCAGCTTGCGGGCCAGCGAGGGGCGTTCGAAGCCGACGAAGTAGGAGTAGAGAAAGTAGCTCGCGGCGAGGAACCCGATGAGAAGCAGGGTTCCGATGGCGGTCTTCTTTCCCATGCGAGTCCTAGTTTTTCTTGGCGGACATTTCCAGCAGGGCGACTGCTACGATCCCGGAGAGGATGAGGGCGATCGCGATCAAGGTGTGGGTGTCGCTGAAGGAGGGAACGAACCACTGGTAGCCTTGCACGATCTTTTCGCCGTCCTTCAGGACGAACACTCCAAACTCGTCAGTGAGGTGGAGTTCGTTTTTCCAGGGCCAGATAATCACGAGCGAGCCGAGGATGAATCCGGTCAGGATGCTGAGCGTGGAGTCGTGGAAGTTATGCAGGAGGTAGGAGATTGCTCGGGAGAGAATAATGAATCCGACGACGGCGCCGATGGCGAAGGGGGCGACGATCTGGAGGTTGCTGAGGATCGCCTCGGAGTCGACGGTGAGAAGGGACTCCGCCATGTTGGGAACCGCTTGCAGCATGACGAGCTGGTAGTTGCCCA
Source organism: Pelagicoccus sp. SDUM812005 (assembly GCF_031127875.1). GTDB lineage: Bacteria > Verrucomicrobiota > Verrucomicrobiia > Opitutales > Opitutaceae > Pelagicoccus. Next base: position 70,771 of record NZ_JARXIA010000003.1, read on the forward strand.
TGAGGATAAGCACGAAGGATCCGGAAAGGCCAGGCAGGATCATGCTGCAGATCGCGACCACGCCGCATATGGCGATGTAGTAGAAGGCGGCGTTTTCCTCGGCTGGCTTGAGGAAGGCGAGGGCGAGCGCTGCCAAGGTTCCCGCTGCGAAGCTCGCGTAGACGGAAAACGAGCGTTGTCGTATGTTTTTGGATACGTAGTAGACGGAGGCCAGTATAAGTCCGAAGAAGAAGCTCCAGACCAGCACGGGGTGGTGCGTGAAGAGCCAGTCGAGGGCTTTGCCCAACGAGAGCAGGCTAACGAAGACTCCGAGGCCGAGGGGAATGAGGAAGGCGAGGTTCAGGTGCTTGGCCAATTCGCCGAGCTGGAATTGGCGGGCGAGCTGCAGGGCCTTGAGGTCGAAGGCCTTGAGGCTGTCGATGAATTCTTCGTAGATGCCGGTCACGAAGGCGATGGTGCCGCCGCTGACGCCCGGGATCACGTTGGCCGCGCCCATGGCGATGCCTTTGAGGAAGAGGATGATGTAGGAGCCCATTGCTGAGTTGGTTCGCGGTGGCGGGAAGGTGGCTCGTTACTTGGCGGAGCTGGCAGCTTCGTGCAGCTTTCTGACGACTTCGATCAGGGAGGGGATCGCTTCCACCATGCTGTCCCGGCAGGCTTCGTATTGGCGTAGGTTGCCGCCGAAGGGGTCGGGAATTTGGTCGTCGATGCCGTCGCCGATGAACTGGCGCATGAGGAAGGCGTTGGGGGGCGGAGGGTCGATCTGGTAGTTGAGCATGGCGAGGTGGGAGTCGGTCATGCAGAAGAAGGCGAGGGTGTTGTCGACCAGTTCCTGGCTGAGGCCTTGGCTCTTGTGGTTCTTCAGGTCGATGCCTACTTTCTTGAGGGCGTCTACCGAGTTTTCGCTGGCTGCCTGTCCTGGGAAAGCGGATACGCCTGCCGAGGAAACCTTGAGCGAGCTCAAGGGATTGTCCTGCGCGTCCAAGGCGTGGCGAAAGAGGGCGGCGGCCATCGGGCTGCGGCAAGTGTTCGCGGTACAGACAAATACGATTTCGTTGGGAGTGTCGGGCATGCTGGTTCGAAGCTAGCTCAAGAAGGGGCTCTGTAAACAGCCGATTTTATCAGGCTACGGATTTGCTTCGGACGCAAAAAGTGCCCTCGCGATGGAGGGCACTTCGTTGCAAAGTCGTCGTCTCGTCTCTAGCCGTTGTTTTGCAGGGCGGCGGTCGAGTGGTTTTGTCCGAAGCCGTCGCGGATGATGGTGGTGGTGATTTCTCCGTCCCACTCCACGGCAGGCTCGACGCGTTCCGCGAATTGCTTGAGGGCGGATTGGCCGCGGGAAACGTAGAAGCTGTTGATTTGCAGCAGCTGGTCGCCTGGCTTGAGTCCGAGCTGCTCGGCGAGGGAACCCTTTTCGATGCTGATGATTTGCAGGCGGTCCGAGATCTGGAGTTCGGATTTCGCTTCGCGTACGAGTTCTTTTGGAAAGTCGTGGATGTTCGCCAGGACCACGCCGAAATCGTCGACGGGAGGGCGAGTCGCGATGATTTGCTGGATCGCTTTGTTCAGCTGTTTGCTGGAGCTCGTGAGTACGAGGGCGCTTTCGTTGGCCTGCTTCGAGGGGGCAGCGTGGCTGAGCAACGGGGTTGCCGCGACGATGGCGATCAGGATTATCTTCGAGAGGGAAGAGCGTAGCATGGTTGTAGTCTTTGTGATTTCGGCTCTAAAAAAAAGAGATGTTCTGGTAGAAATACGTAAATAGTTGAGAGATCAACGTTTTTCTTACGCTGGTAGTACAGCAGGCTTTACGGAGATGTTTCGGTAGCGGATTCAGAAAGTGCGTAAATGGTTCCACCTTAAATTTACGATAGCCGAATGCGCTGTAGCGCAATTGTTTACGAAAGTGGATCCAGCGAAGTTTAGCTCCCCTGCAGTAATTGCTGGGCGGACTTGGTTCCAAATTTTCGCTGCGAAATTTTATCCGGTGGCGATCGAGGTTTTGTAGATGCGTGGGACCCGCTTGGTGATGGAGCAAAGGATCTCCCAGGAAATGGTGCCGGCCCAGCGGGCGAACTGTTCGATTTTTATTTCGCCGTCCGCTTGGGTGCCGATCAGGCAGACTTCGTCTCCGGCTTGGGGGAGGGTGTCAAGGTCCGTTACGTCGATAATGGTCTGGTCCATGGTGACGCGTCCGAGGTAGGGGCAGCGCTGGCCTTGGATGAGGCAGAATCCCTTGTTGCTGAGAGCGCGGGGAATGCCGTCGCCGTAGCCGGCGCAGAGAATGGCGATCTTGCTCGGACGCTTCAGGCGGCAAGTCCTTCCGTAGCTGATCTCGGTACCGGCCGGCAGGTCTTTGACGATGGAGATTCGCGTTTTGAAGCTGAAGATCGGAGTGGTTGGGACCTTGGCGAAGAGGGATTGGGCGTAGGGCGTGATTCCGAATTGCAGCAGGCCGATGCGAACGGCGTTGTAGGCGCTCTCCCGGGAGAAGCTGTTGAGGCCGGCGCTGTTGTCGGCGTGGATGAGCAGCTCTTCGGGGCGGAGCCAATCCACGGCAGCGATGGCGGTCATGAAGCGTCGGCGCTGGCGTTCGGTGAATTCGACGTCGGTTTCGGCGTGGGCGAAATGGGTGTAGATGCCGTCGAGCTTGAGGTGTTGGGCGGCCTTGAGGGCGTCGAACAAGCTGGCGGCGTTTTCGTGCCAGATGCCGAGCCGTCCCATTCCGGTGTCGATCTTGAGGTGAACCTTGAGGGTGGCGCCGCGTTCCGCTGCCATGGCGTCGAGAAACTCCACTTCTTCGACGCTCGAGAGCGTAGGGATGAGGTCGTATTCGAAGAGGAACTGGGCTTCTTCGCGCAGGGTTGCTCCGAGGACGAGGATGGACCAGCCGGTGCCGCCGATTTCGCGAATGGTAGCGGCTTCGGCGACGTTCGCCACGCCGTACATGTCGATGCCGGCTTGCATGAGGCGGGCGACGGTTTGGTGCATGCCGTGGCCGTAGGCGTCCGCTTTCACGACTGCGATGTAGCGGATGTGCGGCGGCAGGGCGGCCTTGATGGCGATGAGGTTGCGCTCGAGGGCGGCGAGGTCGATCTCGGCCCAGCAGCGCCGCGGGAATTGGTCGAGTCCGTTCATGCTTCCCGGGCGGAGTGGATTTTGGCGTCCCACTTCTTGTATTCGTTGCTGCGAACCGTTAGCGGACTCGCTTCGCGGGTCGGGCTCAGCAAGGGGAGGAAGGCTTCCTGTTGGAAGATGGGGCTCGGGTCGTAGCTCAGCTCCGTGAGGCGGGCGGCCGTTTTTGTCCAGCTGGGAAATTCCGCGAAACTCGCGATGGTTCCTTCTCGGCTCTCGAGTTCCTCGTTGGCGATCAAGCTCAGTTCGCTGGCAGGGTCCAAGGGGAAGGGCAGGGCGTTCCAGGCGGCGCGTCGGGCATCGGTAACGACGAGGCCGCGCGAGTCCAGCTGCTCGGCGGCGATAAGGGCTCCGATTTGCAGGCTATTATAATAGAAGACGGATTGGGCGGCGGGGATGCCGATCCCTTTCCAGGCTCGGATTGCCATGGAGGCGGTGCGGGCTCCCAGCATGGAGCCGGGGCCGGCGCAGAAGGCGATGGAAGCGAGTTCGGAGAGGGATTTGCCAGCCTCGGCGAGGACGGCGTCGGCGAGCTTGAAGAGGGTTTTGCTGGGATCCTGCTCCTCGGAACGGGAGATGAGTTCGCGGGCGCTGAGCTTGAGGCCGACCCAGGTCGTGCGGGACGAGGTATCGAGTACGAGTAGAGGGTAATCCGGTGATTGGTCTGACATTTTCGAGCAAGCAGAGTCAGCAGCGAAAGCGGCGCCGCACAAGCGCGAATTGGCTAAAGCTTCGCGGAGCGGGAGAGAGTCGCTTGCGGACCTGGGTACGGCTTTTGCTCGCAGAGTGGCCTAATTCCATTGACCGACTGGAAAAATGTCTTCTAGTTTGCGCGATTTTCTCCGGCTAACTGAAACCTGGACACCCGCAATACGCTGTGAAAATCGACATACAAGACGTCAACGATACCCGTAAAACCCTCGCGGTTTCTTTCGAAGCTAGCGAAATCGCTGCCGAAGAGGCCGAGCTGCTCAAGCAGTTCTCCAAGCAGGCGAAAATCCCTGGCTTCCGCCCAGGCAAGGCTCCGGTCAACATGATCCGCCAGCGTTTTGGCAAGCAGATCAAGGACGAGCTGCGCCAGCGCGTGATCTCCAAGGCCTACCAGGACGGTACCAAGGAAGCGAAGCTCAATCTCATCAACGTCGTTGATCTCGCGGATGCGGATATTGCCGCCGACCAGGACGCGGAGCTCAAGTTCACGGTCGACGTCCGTCCCGAGTTCGAAATCACGGACTACAAGGAACTTCCTGTTACGGGCATCTCCGAGGAGGTTTCCGACGCCGACGTAGAGGAAACGATCGATCGTATCCGTTCCGAGCGGGCAGAGTTCGCTCCCGTCGAGCGCGAAGCGGCCAAGGGCGACTACGTCAAGTTTTCCCACGAAGGCACCATCGATGGGCAGCCTATTAGCGAGATCGCTCCTGAGAAGCCGGTTTACGCGAAGATGCCGCAAACATGGGAAGAGATCGGTTCCGAGCATGGCCTGATCCCAGGATTGGGCGACGGGCTCGAAGGTCTCAAGACGGGCGACAAGAAGGAGATCGAAGTCGAGTTCCCCGCGGATTTCAGCGTGGAAGCGCTCCAGGGCAAGAAGGCCGTTTACGCGGTTGAGGTTCAGGAAGTGCGCGAGCGCAAGTTGCCAGCTCTCGACGAAGAGTTTTGCAAGGCGCAAGGCGTAGACAGCGTCGACGAATTCAAGAAGCGCGTAACCGAGATGGTTAAGGGAAAGAAGTCCCAGGACCGCCGCGCCGACATCCGCCGTCAAGTTACGGAAGCGATCGCAGGCAAGGTAGAGATTCCTCTGCCAGAGAGCCTCGTGGACTACGAAACGGAGATGGCGATGCGTCAGGTTGTGCAGAACAACGTTCGCCAAGGCGTGTCCCAAGAAAAGCTCGAGGAAAACAAGGAGCAGATTCACGCCGAGTCTCGCGCCGCTGCTGCCGAAGCCGTTAAGCTTCAGCTGATCCTCACCCAGATCGCCCAGAAGGAGGAGATCGAAGTGACGGATGAGGACATGAGCCGTTTCATCATGCAACGCGCTTACCAGTCCGGTCAAAAGCCAGACGCGATCGTGAAGGATCTCCGCAAGGACCAAGAGCAAGTTCGTCGCATTCAGTCGTCCCTCTTATACGATAAGACTCTTGAATTCTTGGTCGATCAGGCTAAGGTCTCCGAGGCTTAGTGACGAGCCGACGCCTAGATAGTTAGGTGGCAATCCGCATATAATTACATTACCCAACGTGTCTTACTACTTACCCAACGTTATTGAAAACACCGGACGCGGCGAGCGTAGCATGGATATCTACTCCCGTCTCTTGAAGGACCGTATCGTTTTTATCGGTACGCCCATCAACGACGAGATAGCGAACGCCATCATCGCCCAGCTGCTTTTCCTCCAGATGGAGGATCCCAAGAAGGACATCAACGTATACATCAACTCCCCCGGTGGCAGCGTCACCGCAGGGATGGCGATCTACGATACGATGAACTTCCTCTCCTGTGAGATCTCTACGTGGTGTATCGGTATGGCGGCGAGCATGGGCACCATCCTGCTCGCTGGCGGCACGAAGGGTAAGCGTTACGCCTTGCCGAACAGCCGCGTCATGATCCACCAGCCATCTGGCGGCGCGGGCGGACAAGCTTCCGACATCTCTATCCAGGCCAAGGAAATCATCCGCTGGCGCGAAACGTTGAACAAGGTACTGGCGGAAAAAACGGGCCAGCCGGTAGAGCGCATCCAGAAGGACTCGGATCGCGACTACTGGATGACTTCCCAGGAAGCGCTCGACTACGGCGTAATCGACCACGTTTACACCGGAAACAATCCCAAGGCTTAAAGGTAACCTTTCTAGATGGCTAAATCCTCTCGCATGACACTCTGCTCCTTCTGCGGCAAATCGCAGTCGGAAGTTCGCAAAATGATCGCCGGTCCCGGCGTCTACATCTGCGACGCTTGCGTGTCGGTATGCAAAACCATCATCGAGCGCGAGCTCGGTGGGGAAGAGAAGTCCGACGAAGAGAAGCCAGCCTTCAAGCTGATCAAGCCGACCGAGATCAAGGCCGTGCTCGACCAGCATGTCATCGGGCAGGACCACGCCAAGAAGGTGCTTTCCGTTGCGGTTTACAACCACTACAAGCGACTCGGTTTCGAGGTCGGGAAGGTGGGGCGCGCGGATGGAGACGAGGAAGCGGTGATCGCTGCTCCACCCTCGGAGTACGCGGACGTGGAAGTCGACAAGAGCAACATCTTGCTGGTGGGCCCTACGGGGTCGGGCAAGACCTTCCTGGCTCGCAACCTCGCACGCATTTTGGACGTGCCTTTCGCTATCGCCGACGCGACTACGCTGACGGAAGCCGGCTACGTGGGCGACGACGTGGAGAACATCGTGCTTCGCTTGCTCCAGTCCGCTAATTACGACGTCAAGCGTGCCGAGTGCGGTATCATCTACGTGGACGAGATCGACAAGATCGGCCGCAAGACCGAGAACGTTTCCATAACTCGCGACGTATCCGGAGAAGGGGTACAGCAAGCCTTGCTCAAAATTCTGGAAGGCACGACCTGCAACGTACCGCCGCAAGGTGGGCGCAAGCACCCGAACCAGGAGTATATCCAAGTCGATACTTCCAAGATCCTCTTCATTTGCGGCGGCGCATTCGTCGGCCTCGACGAGGTGATCTCGAAGCGTTCTGGCGGATCGACCCTCGGGTTCGGGGCCAGCAAGAAGGAAGAGCTTTCCGGCGAAGAGGTCATGAAGAAGATCGAGCCGGAAGACTTGGTTAAGTTCGGCATGATCCCCGAGTTCATCGGGCGTCTTCCCGTAGTCTCCGTGCTCGAGCAGCTCAGCGTGGAGGACTTGGAAAACATCCTACTCAATACCAAGAACTCCATCATCAAGCAGTACTCCAAGCTCTTCGCGATCGATGGCGTGAAGCTCAACCTGACCCCTGGCGCGATCAAGGCGGTTGCGGAAAAGGCGATCGAGCTGCGCACGGGCGCCCGCGCCTTGCGTTCCATCATGGAGAACTTGACGCTGGAGATCATGTACGAGATTCCGGATCGCGACGATATCGACGAAGTGGTCATCAACCGCGACGTCGTTCTCGGAAAGAAGAAGCCTGTCTTCAAGAAGTCCGAGTCCAAGAAGGATGCAGCGTAGTTGAACGCCGGATACTAAACTTTACGAAGCCGCCCAGTCTAAGGGCGGCTTTTTTGTTGCGCGTAGGGTGGAGCTGTAGCGAGCACGCTGGATATGGCGCTGCGGTCGCGGGCTGAGGCTCCGCGCTACGGGGCAAAATAAAGGGCAGCATCCGGGTAGAGATGCTGCCCAATGGCGGTGGACCGTTGTAGGGTCCGGGGAAGCGTGATCAAGCGGTGACCTGCGGTCCTCGCATGTCCTTGAACTCGAGGAAGCGTTCGTGCATCTGGAAGGCCGTCTTGAGGGTCTGGGGAGTGTGTCCTCCCTTGAAGCTCTGGAAGTAGTCCAGCAGTTGCGGGCGGTATTCGGGGTGCACGCAATTGTTGATGATCGCGGTGGCCCGCTCCTGCGGGTCCTTGGCGCGGAGGTCTGCGATGCCGCGTTCGGTGATGAGCACCTGTACGCTATGCTCGCTGTGGTCGAGGTGGCTCACGAAGGGAACGATGGTGCTGATGGCACCGCCTTTGGCGATCGATGGGCAGGTAAAGATCGAGATGTAGGCGTTGCGGGTGAAGTCACCGGAGCCGCCGATGCCGTTCATCATTTCCTTCCCCATGACGTGGGTGCTGTTCACGTTGCCGAAAAGGTCGACTTCGATCGCTGTATTGATGGAGATGATACCAAGTCGCCGGATGACTTCCGGGTTGTTGGAAATCTCTTGAGGACGCAGCAGCAGGCGCCGCTTGAAGTACTCGTAGTTGTCATAGGTTTGCTTGAGGACTTCCGGGCTCAAGGTCAGCGAGGTGGCGCTGGCGAACTTGATCTTGTCCTCCTTCATAAGCGAGATGACGGAGTCCTGGATGACTTCGGAATACATCTCGAAGGAGGGGATCTCGTCGTTGTCGCCGAGGGCGCCGAGCACTGCGTTGGCAATATTCCCGACTCCGGATTGTATCGGGAGGAACTCTGAGGGAATGCGGCCGGAACGCATTTCGCTGGCGAGGAAGGTGGCGACGTTTTCGCCAATCTGCTTGGTGGTTTCGTCGGATTCGCGGAAGCCGCCGATTTCGTCGGGCTGCTTTGACGCGACGACGCCTACGATCTTGTTCGGGTCGAGCTGCACGTATTCGGTGCCGATGCGGCCATCGCAGCGACAGAGGTTGATGGGCCGCCGGTGAGGGGGATCGAGGGGTTCGTAGATGTCGTGCAGGCCGTAGAGCGATTCCTGGTGGGAAGTATTGAGCTCGATGATTACCTTTTCGGCAACGCGTGCGAGGGTGGGGGAGGCCCCGACGGAGGTGGTGAGGATGATCTTCCCGTCGGCTTGGACTTCGCTGGCTTCGATGACCGCGACATCGACCTTGCCCAGGAATCCGTAGCGCAGGTTCTGCGGGAGCTGGGATAGGTGCATATCGAAGAACTTGGTCTTACCGATATTGATGTTCTTGCGCAGGAACTTGTCGGATTGGTAAGGCGTGCGCCAGGCGACCGCGTCGGCCCGAGCCAGTTCCCCGTCGAGCGAGTCCCCGGTGGAGGCGCCGGTGATGACGCCGATCTTGAAGGTGCGACCGGAGTTGTGTTCGTCCTTGGCGAACTTGGCGATCGCTTTGGGCACGACTTTGGCGGCTCCGGCGGGCGTGAATCCGCTGAAGCCGACGGTCATGCCGTTCGTGATATAACTAGCTGCTTCCTCGGGGGTGAGTTCTTTGAGCTTCTTCATTTCTTTCTGTGCTAAATTGGGGCCGCGCGGACGATCCGCGCGGACTTTCGGGGGATGGGATCGGTGGCCTGCGGACTAGTGTCCGCCGCCCATGACGGTCATGAAATAGCCGGCTACCAAGGCGGTTCCGATTACGCCTGCAACGTTGGGGCCCATGGCGTGCATGAGCAGGAAGTTGCCGGAGTCCGCCTTTTGGCCTTCGACTTGGCTGACGCGGGCAGCCATGGGGACTGCGGAAACGCCGGCGGAACCGATGAGCGGATTGATCTTATTCTTGGAAAACAGGTTCATGAACTTCGCCATGAGGACGCCGGAGGCGGTCGCGATACCGAAGGCCACGATTCCGAGAGCGAGGATGGCAAGGGTTTCCGTTTTGAGGAAACGGTCGCCGGTCATGGTGATGCCCACGCTGGTTCCGAGGAAGATGGTGATCACGTTGATCAGCTCGTTTTGGGCGGCCTTGGAGAGGCGTTCCGTGACTCCGCATTCGCGGAGGAAGTTTCCGAGCAGGAGCAGACCGATCAAGGGCGAGGCCGCTGGAACGAGCAGTATGCAGAATACCACTACAACCAGCGCGAATATCAGTTTTTCGAGGCGTGACACCTTGCGGAGGCTTTTCATGCGAATCTTCCGTTCGTCCTTGCTGGTGAGCGCTTTCATGATCGGCGGTTGGATAACCGGCACGAGGGCCATGTAGCTGTAAGCTGCCACGGCGATGGGCGCTAGGAGTTCCGGAGCGAGGCTGTTCGCCAGGAAGATGGAGGTCGGTCCATCCGCTCCTCCGATGATCCCGATGGCTGCGGCTTGGCTGGAATTGAAGATTCCCATTCCCATGGCTCCTGCGTAGGTCGCGAAAACGCCGAACTGAGCAGCCGCGCCGAGCAGAAGCGTGCGCGGGTTGGCGATAAGCGGTCCGAAGTCGGTGAGCGCTCCCACGCCAAGGAAAATCAGGGGCGGGAAGAGTTCCAGGATGATGCCGAGCGAGATGTAGTGGAAGAAGCCGCCGGTGTGGGGGCTGTGCACCTGGGCCAGCTGCGCTCCCGCGACGACCTCTTCGCCTTGCCGCCATTGAAGCTCCGCGATGCTGCCGGATGCGTTTGCCCAAACGAGTTGGTCGGTTGAGCGAATCGCGACCGGTGTCGAGTTAAGGGTGACTTCGATTTCGGTATAGTCCGGTTTCACCGCGAACGCTTGTTCGCGCTTGGGCCGGATGACGAAGAGGAGGGTTTGTCCGTCCTCCTCGGCCTTGGCGAACTGGTCGAGAAGGAGGGCTCGAGCGTCCTCCTTGTCTTTTATGGAGCCAAGCAGCTTCGGCATTTCGTGGGCGACGGGCGGCATGGTGATGGTTTGGCCGAGTTCGACGGTGGACACGATTACGGTACCGTCGACCGGGCTTAGGATCGGCCCGGCGGGAGGGTTGACCATGTTTTGCGTCGGCAAGTTTGCGAGCAGGGCTCCGAAAGCGATCGGCACGAGCAAGAGAGGCTCGAACTTTTTGAATACCGCGAGGTAGAGGAGCGCTGCCGCTACGAGCCACATGACGATCATGCGCCACTCGAGAGCGAAGAATCCCGTTTGGTAGAATAGCTCTTCGATTTGCTTCATAGCTTTTGGGTGGAGTGTTCGTTAGGAGGCTCGGCTATGAAAGGGTGAGGAGGGCTCCACCTTCGTCGACGGATTGCCCGTCGGTCACGTGGATGGCGGTTACGGTGCCGCTCGTGGGAGCGCTGACGATGGTGTTCATCTTCATGGCTTCGAGCGTTACGACTTGGTCGCCTTCGGAAACGGTGTCGCCAACTTTAACGTCGACGGATACGACCTTGCCGGAGAGGGGGCTCGGCACGTCTCCTGCGGCGGCGGGAGCGGAAGCTGCTGCTGGAGCTGGGGCGGCTGGGGCGGCCGCCACCGGAGCCGAGGCTGCTGCAGGGCGAGAGCGGCCGGGGGTTGAGGAGCGTTTGACCGGCTCGTTTTCTTCGCCAAGGATCTCGACGTCGACGTCGTAGGTTTTGCCTTCGATAGTGATGCGTAAGTGTTTCATGATAGAAAATGTCTAATTGGTAAGTATTATATAATTGGATACGGAATGGCTTAGCGGACGCGGTGAGAGGAGAATATTTCGCGTCGGCCCTCTTGGGCCCAGCCTTGGCTATTGCCTCGGATGCTGACTATCTTTTGGGGCCGTCCTTTTAGGATGACGTGGGTCGCGGCCGCGATGAGGGCGATCACGTGATCCGGTATGTCGTCGTCGGCATCGATCTCTCGCCGTGTTGGAGTGGACGGCGTGGCAGGACCGGGTACGACGGCTTTCTTGGGAGGCTCGGGTTCCCTGATAAATCGCGTGCAAAGTACCCCGATCAAGGAGGTGACGATCGATAGGGTCGCCAGCACGACCAGTACGAAGAGGAATCCGGTCACGATGAAGGATACGTTTTCCAGTACGGTCGGCTTCGCCGCGATTGCTGCTAGTGTAGGAATCATCATAGTATGAAGGTGTGCATTTTCCGGTTTTTCGCCAGCGACACGATCAGAGTGGAATGTTGCCGTGCTTCTTGGGAGGCCGAGTGTCGCGCTTGGAAAGCGTGAGGCGGAGAGCCTGGGCGATCTTGGAGCGCGTTTCCGCGGGTTCGATGACGTCGGTGATCATGGCGTTGGCGGCGGCCTGGTAGGGCGATGCGAACTCGTCGTGGTATTCCTCGACCAGTTCCGCGGTGCGCTTGGCGGGATCTTCCGCTTCGGCGAGCTCCTTCTTGAAGAGTACGCCTACGGCGCCTTCGGCTCCCATGACAGCGATCTCAGCGGTGGGCCATGCGTAGACGACGTCGGCTCCCATGTCGGCAGAGCACATGGCGAGGTAGGCGCCGCCGTAGGCTTTGCGCATGATCAGGGTGATCTTCGGTACGGTGGCGGAGGCGTAGGCGAAGAGCATCTTGGCTCCGTGTCGGATGATGCCGCCGCGTTCCTGGGCGAGTCCGGGCATGAAGCCGGGGACGTCGACGAGGTTCACGATAGGAATGTTATAGATATTGCAGGTGCGGATGAAGCGGGCTCCCTTGTCGGAGGAGTCGATATCGAGGGTGCCGGCTTTGACCTTGGGGTTGTTGCCGATGATGCCTACCACGATGCCGCCGATGCGAGCGAATCCGGTAATGATATTCGGGGCGAAGTCGCGCATGATTTCGAAGAAGTGGCTGTCGTCTACCAAGTAGGAGATGACCTCGTGAGTATCGAGCGGCATCCTGTTTGTGTCGGGCACGACTTCGTTCATGCGAGGGTCGTGCGGAATTTCCCAGTCTGCGTCCAGCTGGTGTGGCGGGTCGGAGATGTTGTTGCTGGGCATGTAGGAGAGCAGCTCGGCGGCGAGCTCGATGGCGTGCTTGTCGTCGTCGGCTACGATGTGGATGTTGCCGGCTACGGAGGCGTGGGCGGATGCGGTTGCGAACTGCTCGAGGGAGGCGTTCTCGCCGGTGGCTGCCTTGATGACGCCGGGGCCGCAAATGAACATGTTGGCGTTCTTTTGCGTCATGATAATGAAGTCGGCGAGGGCGGGCGAGTAGGCGGCGCCGCCGGCGCAGGGGCCGGCAATGATCGCGACTTGCGGTACGACTCCGGATAGGAACACGTTCTTGTAGAATACCTGTCCGTATCCAGAAAGTGAATCCACGCCTTCCTGGATGCGAGCTCCGCCGGAGTCGTTGACGGAAACGACGGGAATGCCGGTATCGTGGGCGTAGTCCATGAGATCGCAGATCTTCTTGGAGTGGATACGTCCGAGGGCGCCGCCTCCGACCGTGAAGTCCTGACTGAAAGCCGCCACGGGACGGCCGTCCACGAAACCGGCGCCGCAGACGACGCCGTCGCCGGGGAGCTTCTTGTCCTTCAATCCGAAGCGGTGGCAGGAGTGGGCGGCGTGTTGGCCGAACTCCTGGAATTCTCCGTTATCGAACAGGGCCTTGAGGCGTTCGCGCGCCGAGAGTTGCCCTTTGGCTTTGCGCTTTTCCAGTTTGTCTTTTCCGCCCGCCAGTTCGGCGGTTTTGCGTCTTTCGGAAAGGTCCTTCAACAGTTTTGGATTAATGCTCATGATTCGAAATTAGGTTTAATAAGCGCGATGGCGCGTGTCTGACCTGCTGCCTCTACTGTTATTTGCTCATGCAGAATTCGGTGAGCACCCCGTAGGTCGACTTGGGGTGGAGGAAGGCGACGAGCTTGTCGCCGGCGCCGTCGATGGGCACCTCGTGGATCAAGGCGCAGCCGCTTTCCTTGGCTTGTCCGAGCTGCGATTCGATGTTGTCGGTGCGGAACGCGATATGGTGGATGCCTTCGCCCTTCTTCTCGATGAATTTGGCGATGGGGCTTTCCGGATCGGTTGCCTCAAGCAGCTCGATGTGCACGTCGCCGGCGGCGAAGAAGGCGGTCTTTACCTTTTGGGATTCGACGATCTCCGTGCCGTGCAGCTCGAGGCCGAGCGATTCCTCGTAGTAGCGAGAAGCCTTCTCCAGGTCCTTCACCGCGATTCCGATATGGTCGATTTGCTTAATCATTAAATAAAGATAGGTTTGTGTTTAAACGAGACTTGACGATTAGAAATTCTAAAGTCAAACATTCTTACGTATCACAATAACTAATTTGTAGATTTTCAGGCGAGCCCCTTGGCTAATGAGGGGGAAGGCTCGATTCACGTTGAGCGGGCTCTCGCCGAACCGGTTTCAAGACATGAGCACAGAAATGAACCAGGATCTTCTAAAGGATTTTAAGCAAGCGACTTACGAAGAGTGGCGTCAGGCGGCGGAAGCGCTGTTGAAGGGCGCTCCCTTCGAGAAGCGAATGCTCACCAAAACCCCGGAGGGCATCGTATTGCAGCCGATTTACCGCAAGGAGGACGTCGAGGAACTGGCGACGTCGCGTTCCGCGCCGGGCGAGGGAAATTTCGCCCGAGGATCGGACGCTAGCGGCTATTTAGGAAAGGCCTGGGAAATCGCCCAAGAGCAGCCTTACGGCGACCCTCAGGTATTTAACGAAGCCTTGCTGAAGGACTTGGACGCGGGGCAGAGCGCGGTGAACGCCTTGTTGGACGTCGCCACCCAGCTGGGACTGGATCCCGACCAGGCGGACGATGCCCAAGTGGGCGAGTGCGGCCTTTCGCTGGCGACGCTGGACGACCTCAAGGTCGCGTTCGGCAAGGTAAAGGCGGACTACTTGCCTGTTTATTTCCAGACAGGCTGCGCGGGTCTAGCGACGCAGGCTCTCTTCGCTGCCTGGTTGAAAGGGGAGGGCTTGGATTTCCGCGACGCCAAAGGCGGACTGAACATGGACCCGTACGGAGTGCTGGCCGCCAGGGGGAAACTTCCGGTATCGCTCGAAGCTTTGCTCGACGAATTGGCGCAGTTGGTAAAGTACAACGCGCAGAACGCTCCCGGATTTGCGGCAGCGGGAATCAGCGGGATTCCCTATCATGGAGCGGGGGCGAGCGCCACGGAAGAGCTGGCGAGCGTTTTATCCACGGGAGTCGCCTATTTGCGGGCTATGGACGATCGGGGTGTTTCGATCGACGAGGCGGCGAGCCAGGTTCGTTTCACGCTTTCGATTGGGGGGAACATCTTCATGGAGATCGCCAAGTTCAAGGTGGCCCGTATGCTTTGGGCGAAGGTGGTCAAGGAGCTCGGCGGAGGTCCGGAGGCCCAGAAGATGAAGATCCATGCTCGCACCGGCATGGCCAACAAAACCCAACTCGATCCTTACGTGAATATGCTTCGCACCACGACCGAAGCGTTTTCGGCAGTGGTGGGGGGAGCGTCCAGCATTTGCGTCGGCTGCTTCGACGAGACGATGCGGCTTCCCGACGATTTTTCGCGTCGTATCGCTCGAAACTTGCAGGTCATCTTGCAAGAGGAGTGCGAGCTGACCCATGTCATCGACCCAGCCGGCGGTTCCTGGTATATCGATTCCTTAACGGACGAGCTTGCGAAAATGGCATGGTCCGCGTTTCAGCAGCTCGAAGGGTCAGGCGGTATCGTTGCCTCGCTCAAGTCCGGTAAATGGCAGGAGACGCTGGCTGCGACTCGGGCCAATCGCGAGGCCATGCTGGGGCAGCGGCGGGCCAGTCTGATTGGAACCAACCAGTATCCGAATCTCGAGGAAAAACCCTTGCAGGCTGGAGTTGTCACG
Source organism: Pelagicoccus sp. SDUM812005 (assembly GCF_031127875.1). Lineage (GTDB taxonomy): Bacteria > Verrucomicrobiota > Verrucomicrobiia > Opitutales > Opitutaceae > Pelagicoccus. The sequence goes on from NZ_JARXIA010000003.1 coordinate 85,921, forward strand.
GCTCCTGCATTCAAGGCGAAGGCTCGCGCCGCTGCCAAGGCGCGGCGGGACGCGAACGATTGCGCTGCGGTTCGGAAGGACTATGAAGAGGCCGCCGCCGAAGCTAAGATCGGCTTCTTGATCGAGGCGGTGGAGAAGGGAGCGACCGTGGGTTGCATCACTAAACTTTTCCGTTCCGACGCGGTGGAGGAGACGCTGTCGGCGCCGCTTCCGAGCTGGCGCTTGGCCCAATGCTACGAAGCGCTGCGGGCTGCAGCTTCCAAGTACCAGGAGAAGACGGGTACCGCTCCGCAGATCTTCCTCGCCAACCTAGGGCCGCTCAAGAAGCACAAGATTCGCGCGGACTTTACTCGCTCCTTCTTTGCGGCAGGTGGATTCGAATGCCAGTATAGCGCGGGTATCGAAGATATCGATACAGGGGTGAAGGACTTCAAGAAGTCGGGCGCTCGTATCGCGGTGATTTGCGGTACCGATCCGGACTACGTGGAAAAGGTTCCAGCTCTGGCGGCGGCCCTCAAGGACGCGGCGCCCGACATGAAGCTGCTGCTGGCTGGATTCCCCGGAGACAACCTTGCCGCATTCAAGGAGGCGGGGCTCGACGACTACATATTCGTGAAGTCCAACAACTATGAAGTAAACAAGGCGTACCTCGAGTGGCTCGGCGTACTGTAATTGAAAATTTGATACGATGAAAACAGTAGATTTCTCGACACTTGCCTACGAGGCGAACGAAACGGCTGCTCAACCCTCGGAGTGGGAAGCGTCCTTCAAGGCCGAAAGCGGCAAGACTCCGGAAGAAACGTCCCACGAGACCATGGAGCGCATCCCAGTGAAGCCGCTCTACACGAAGGTAGACTGCGAGGGGATGAACCATCTTGGCTTTACGGCGGGCTTGGCTCCCTTCCTGCGCGGCCCCTATGCCACCATGTACGTCTTCCGTCCTTGGACAGTGCGTCAGTACGCAGGCTTCTCCACGGCTGAGGAGTCCAATGCCTTCTACCGCCGCAATATTGCGGCAGGTCAGCAGGGGCTCTCGGTTGCATTCGACTTGGCGACTCACCGCGGCTACGACAGCGACCACCCGCGCGTTTCGGGCGACGTGGGCAAGGCCGGTGTAGCGATCGACTCGGTGGAGGACATGAAGATCCTTTTCGACAAGATTCCGCTCGATCAAGTCTCGGTATCCATGACGATGAACGGGGCGGTGATTCCGGTGCTCGCCTTCTACATCGCGGCGGCTCTGGAGCAAGGCTGCACGCTCGACCAGCTCAGCGGCACGATCCAGAACGATATCCTGAAGGAGTTCATGGTGCGTAACACTTATATCTACCCGCCAGCTCCCAGCATGAAGATCATTGGCGATATCTTCGAGTTCACTTCGCAGAAGATGCCTCGCTTCAACTCGATCTCGATTTCTGGATACCACATGCAGGAAGCGGGCGCTACGGCGGACTTGGAAATGGGCTACACCTTGGCCGACGGTCTCGAATACCTACGCAAGGGGGTAGACGCGGGACTCGACATCGATAGCTTCGCTCCCCGCCTCTCGTTCTTCTGGGCGATCGGTAAAAACTTCTTCATGGAAGTCGCTAAGATGCGGGCCGCTCGCTTGCTTTGGGCGAAGCTGGTCAAGCAGTTCAATCCGAAGAACCCGAAGTCCTTAGCCCTGCGTACTCACTCGCAAACTTCCGGCTGGTCGCTCACCGAGCAAGATCCGTTCAACAACGTCGCTCGAACCGCGATCGAAGCCTTGGCGGCGGCTTGCGGGCATACCCAAAGTTTGCATACGAACGCTTTGGACGAAGCGATCGCCTTGCCGACCGATTTCTCTGCTCGCATCGCGCGTAACACCCAGCTCTTCCTCCAGGAAGAAACGGGTATTTGCAACGTGATCGATCCTTGGGGCGGCAGCTACTACGTCGAGTCCTTGACCAAGGAATTGATGGAAAAGGCTTGGGCTCATATCGAAGAGATCGAATCTCTCGGCGGCATGACCAAGGCGATCGAAGAAGGCATTCCCAAGCTTCGCATCGAAGAGGCGGCGGCGCGTCGCCAAGCTCGTATCGACAGCGGCGCGGAAACCATCGTGGGTCTCAACAAGTTCCGCCTCGAGAAGGAGGATCCGCTGGAGATCCTCGACATCGACAACTCCGCGGTGCGCGACTCTCAGATCAAGCGCCTCGCAGAGCTGCGGGCCAACCGCGATGCGGACAAGTGCAAGGCGGCGCTCGACGCCCTTGCGGCCTGCGCGGCAGGCGGCAAAGGCAATTTGCTCGGACTCGCTGTCGAAGCGGCGCAAGCGCGGGCTTCGCTCGGTGAGATCTCCGATGCCATGGAAGCCAGCTTCGGTCGCTACAAGGCCCAGATCCGCTCCATCTCAGGCGTTTATTCAAAGGAATTCGGAAAGGGAAGCTCTATGGACGAAGTGAATCAGCTCGTCGAAAAGTTCGAAAAGCTCGAAGGTCGCCGTCCGCGCATCATGGTCGCCAAGCTCGGCCAAGACGGGCACGACCGCGGAGCCAAGGTGGTTTCGACCGCGTATGCAGATCTTGGATTCGACGTAGACATCGGTCCGCTCTTCCAAACGCCGGAGGAAGCGGCTCGTCAAGCGGTGGAGAACGACGTGCACGTGCTCGCCATGAGCTCGCTCGCCGCCGGGCACAAGACGCTCTTGCCGATGTTGGTCGAGGCTCTCAAGTCGCATGGCCGCGAAGATATCCTAGTCGTTTGCGGCGGTGTTATTCCCGCTCAGGACTACGACTACCTCTATGAAAACGGAGCGAGCGCGATCTTCGGGCCGGGAACTATCATTCCAGAGTCTGCTAAGAAGATTCTCGAAACGCTCATCGATACGCTCGAAGTCGAAGCATGAGCGAGATGGGTAGAGCCCGATCGCCAGAGTGGCATCCAAGCGACGCCGACAAGTCAAAGTTTGCGGGCGAGGTGATGGCCGGAAAGGTCGAAGCTTCGCCCGCAATTAAGGTGGCGCGCAAGCCGCGTCGGCCTCTCTTGAAGGTAGAGGAGCTCTACGCGGGGATCGTCGGCGGCAATCGTACGGCCTTGGCTCGCGGCATCACTTGTATCGAGAGCGAGGCTCCGCGGCATCAGGAGATCGCCCGGGAGTTGTTGCGGCGTTGCTTGCCTCACTCTGGCAACTCGATCCGAATCGGGATCACTGGGATCCCGGGGGCCGGCAAGAGCCAATTCTTGGAGTGTCTCGGCAAGATGCTTTGCGAAGCGGACGAACGGGTCGCCGTTCTGGCAGTGGACCCGAGCAGTACGGTTACGGGCGGCAGCATCTTAGGCGACAAGACGCGCATGGAGAGCCTTTGCCGGGACGAACGCGCCTTTATTCGTCCCTCGCCGGCTGGCAAGACGCTGGGCGGCGTGGCGGCTAAGACGCGGGAATCGATCATCCTGTGTGAAGCGGCTGGATACAAAGTGATATTCGTGGAGACGGTTGGCGTTGGCCAAAGCGAAGTCGCGGTACGTTCCATGGTGGATTTCTTCCTGTTGCTTCAACTGGCGGGCGCCGGCGACGAGTTGCAAGGAATCAAGAAGGGCGTAATTGAAATGGCGGACGCGATCGTCGTAAACAAGTCGGACGGCGACAACGTGCAGCGCGCGAAAGTCGCCCGCGGCGAATATGCCCGGGTGTTGCACCACTTGCATCCATTTACCAAGGGCTGGGAGCCGAAGGCGCTTTGTTGCTCCGGGTTGAAGGGGACAGGTGTGTGGGAAGTCTGGGAAATAGTACAAGCTTTCTGCCAGAAGCTGAAAGATGAAAACCGGTTCGACGAGATTCGAGCCAAGCAGAACGCCAAGTGGTTCAGGACGCTGCTGGAGCAACGCGTGCTGGAAGCGTTTTATCGCAAGCAAGCGCTCGATGACGGCTTTGCGAAGCTGGAGAAAGCAGTATCCGAGGGACGGATACCGGTTATCGAAGCGGTGGAGAGGGTGTTGTAGTAGGGCTGGCGCTCGCGCCATGCCGCGTTGCTGGAGTTTCGATTTGGGACTCGCGGCGTGCCGCAAGCGGCAGCCCTACGTTACTCTCACTTCCCGTCCAGCCACGCTAGGGATTTGTCGGCGAGGAACTGTACCCAGGCTGGGTGTTCGTTCATGCAGGGGACGGCCGTGAACTTTTCGCCGCCGGCTTCGAGGTATTCCTCTTTGCCTTCCATGGCGATTTCTTCGAGCGTCTCGAGGCAGTCGGATACGAAGGCCGGCGTCATGACGACGAGGCGCTTGATGCCTTTCTTGGGCAATTCTTCCAGGACATGGTCGGTGTAAGGCATGAGCCAGGGTTCGCGGCCGAGTCGCGACTGGAAGGAGATAGACCACTTGCCGTCGGGGATGCCGGCTCGCTTGACGAAGAGTTCGGTGGTCTTGGTTACTTGATGGCGGTAGCAGGTGGCGTGGGCGGGACTGCAGGTGGTACAGCAGTCCTTGACCACGTTGCAGTGGGCCTTGGAGGAATCGGCCTTGTTGAGGTGGCGATTCGGGATGCCGTGGTAGGAGAAGAGCAGGTGGTCGTATTCGTCTTCCAGATACGGTTTGGCGCTTTTGTATAGGGCTTCGATGTAGGAAGGGTCGCCGTAGAAGGGTTGCAGGGTGGTGACCTTCATCTCGGGCGCCTTGGAGGCGACCTCTTCCATGACCTTGACCACGACTGTCTCGTAGCTGGACATGGCGTAGTGCGGATAGAGGGGGACTAGGAACACGTTCTTCACCCCGTTGTTTTTCATGCGGTCGATCGCGTCGGGGATGGAGGGTGATCCGTAGCGCATCGCCAGTTCGACGGTGGGTTCGATCTTTTCCTGCAGGAGGGACTGGAGGTGCTTGCTGGTGACGATAAGGGGCGAGCCTTCTTCGGTCCAAACCTTCTTGTAGGCGGCGGCAGATTGGGCGGGACGCTTGGGCAGGATGAAGCAGTTCAGGACGAACTGCTGGATGAGCTTAGGCGAGTCGATTACGCGATCGTCGGAGAGGAACTCCTTCAGGTAGCGGCGGACGTCTTCGTTGGACGTCGAGTCTGGGGATCCTAGGTTTACGAGAAGTACTGCGTTTTCGCTCATAGTGTATCTGGTTTATAAATCCGGTGATGCGCGAGGCATCAAGAAAACTGCGGCGATTTGGGGGAATTTGCCGCAAATACTGGCTATTGAAAATTTCGATAGCGGATGGACTTGTTCAAAAGTCCCTGTTCTCCCGCAGGGATGCCGGGGAGTAGCCGAGGCGTCGCTGGAAGAGTTGGTGGAAGCGCTTGAGGTCGCTGTAGCCGAGGTTGATGGCGATTTCCTCGATGGGCAGGCTCGATTGTTGGATTTGGCGTTTGGCCTCTTCCATGCGGCGCCGGATGACGTAGTGGATGGGAGCTTCGTTCATCATCTGGCGGAACGATTGGGCGAAGCGCTTTGTTGGCATGCCGGCCTCGGCGGCGAGGTCTTGCACGGTCCATTTGCGGGCGAGGTCGTTTTCGATGGCGTGGAGGGCTTCGTAGGCTTGGGAGTCGAAGGCGCCGGAGTGGCGGGTGGCGGACTCCACCAGCAGCCGAATGATCATAGTGATGGCATCGGCGAGGAGCGGATCGTCGCTTTTGCGGGTGGCGACCAGTTCGGCGAGGGCTTCCAGGTTGCGTACGTTGCGGATGAATACGCTTTGGTAGGGGGCGTCGCCTTCGGAGGTTTGGGGGCAGTTTTCTTCTGTATCCAGAATGTCAAAACGAACGAGGAAGATGAATAGGGGGTAGGACGGGGTCTGTTGGGCTTGGACCTCGATGCCGGGCTTGAGGAAGTAGCAGATGCCTTTGCGGAGTTCGGCGGCTTGGCCGTCGAGGGTGAGCTTTCCGCGTCCGTCGAAAACGAGCAGCAGGGCGTGCTCGGGCAGGGAGTCGACATGCCAGTTCCAAGTGGCTGGACAATGGTACAGGATGGGCGCTGCGGTGAGCCTTATCTTGCCATGGTTGAGTATCCACTGGAGGTGGTTGCTTGGCATGGTTGCCAGTGTAGCCAAGGAGCGGACTTTGTCTAATGGGAATGCGTCTTGGGCGGGCTTTTCGGGAGTAGGGGCAAGGCCGCTCGCTCGTTTGTTACGAGTGGATACGAAAAAGGCCCGACGCGGGAGCGTCGGGCCTTGTGAAAGGTTTCGTGTAGTGAAACGGCGACTACGGCTTAGATGCCGTAGCGAGCGTTTTCGCCGAGCTGCTCTTCGATGCGGAGGAGCTGGTTGTACTTGGCGATACGGTCGGAGCGGCTGAGCGAACCGGTCTTGATCTGGCCGGAGTTTGTAGCAACGGCGAGGTCGGCGATGGTCGCGTCTTCCGTTTCGCCGGAGCGGTGGGAAGTGACGGAGGTGTAGCCGGCGCGGTGGGCCATCTCGATCGCGTCGAGGGTTTCGGTGAGGGTTCCGATTTGGTTGACCTTGATGAGGATGGAGTTACCGGCGCCGAGCTTGATGCCCTTGGAGAGGTAGTCGACGTTGGTTACGAAAAGGTCGTCGCCCACGAGCTGGCAAGTGTCGCCGAGCACCTTGGTAACCGCGACCCAACCGTCCCAGTCGTTTTCGTCCATGCCGTCTTCGATGGAGTCGATCGGGTACTTGTCGCAGAGTTCCTTGAGGAAAGCTGCTTGCTCGTCGGAGTTGCGCTTGGCAGCGCCTTCGCCTTCGAACTTGGTGTAGTCGTAGACGCCATCCTTGAAGAACTCGGAAGCGGCGCAGTCGAGGGCGATGGATACGTCGCCGCCGTCAGCCTTGCGGCCTGGCTTGTAGCCGGCGTCCTTGATGGCCTGGATGATGGAGTCGAGGGCGTCTTCGGTGCCGTCGAGAGTGGGGGCGAAGCCGCCTTCGTCGCCCACAGCTGTGGAGAGTCCGCGCTTCTTGAAGATAGCCTTGAGGGCGTGGAACACTTCGGCGCCCATGCGGAGGCCTTCCTTGAAGGAAGGAGCGCCGACGGGACGGATCATGAATTCCTGGAAGGCGATCGGAGCGTCGGAGTGGGAGCCGCCGTTGATGATGTTCATCATGGGCACGGGCAGGGTCTTCGCGTTGGGTCCGCCGATGTACTGGTAAAGTTCGAGGCCGGAAGCTTGGGCAGCGGCCTTGGCGACTGCGAGGGAAACGCCGAGGATGGCGTTGGCGCCGAGCTTGCTCTTGGTCTTGGTGCCGTCGAGCTCGAGCATTGCCTTGTCGATAGCGACTTGGTCGCAAGCGTCCATGCCTTCGATTTCTGGAAGGATGAGCTCGTGGATGTTGTCAACTGCCTTGCTAACGCCCTTGCCGAGGTAGCGGCCTTTGTCGCCGTCGCGGAGTTCGAGTGCTTCGTGTTCGCCGGTGCTGGCTCCCGATGGTACGGCGGCGCGGCCGATGATTCCAGAAGCGAGTATTACGTCGACTTCGACTGTTGGGTTGCCGCGTGAGTCGAGGATCTCGCGAGCGTTGATGTCTATGATATCAGTCGTCATTTTCTTTTGTGATATTTAACGATTTTCCGAAGGGTAGGTCCCGACGAAGGGCTGGAACTTATGACCGGGCTTCGGGGAAATGCAAGCGTGGGAAACGCAACAATCGCGTGCGCCGAATATTTTGCGTTTTCGGGGTTTGTAAGGCGGAATCGGGCTAGGTATTTCGATTAGGAATGAAGATTGCGATCATTAGTGGAACGAGCATCGAGCGGGCGGATACCTTTGCGGACTGGGAGGATTGCAAGGTGGAGACGGAGCACGGGGAGGTGCACGTGAAGACTCGTGGCCAGCTGGTCGCGATGAACCGGCACGGCTTCGAGCACGCCTTGCCGCCGCATGCCATCAACTACCGAGCCAACGTGGAGGCGCTCTGCCAGCTCGGGGTGCAAAGCGTGGTGACCTTGAGTTCGGTGGGATCGGTCAGCGAAGACATCCCGCCGGGAAGTTTGGTATCCTGCGAGGACTATATGAGCTTCGCGCCGAGGACCTTTATCGACGACCGCATGAGCGCCTTCGCTCCGGTGATCGGAAACCCGCACTTGGAGGCGATCCGTGGCCGCTCGAGCCTAGCTATCCTGACGGGCAAGGTCTACATGCAGACGCCCGGACCCCGTTTCGAAACGCGGGCGGAGGTGCGGGCCATCCGGACGCTGGGAGGCGACGTGGTGGGAATGACCTTCGCGAACGAGGCGGACTTGATTCTGGAGCGAGGACTGGTGCTGACTGCGTTTTGCATGGTCGACAACTTTGCCCATGGCGTGAAGTCCAGCGAACTTTCGATGGAGGCCTTTCGGAATCTGGTGGCGGAGAACCAAGCGACGATCAACCAATTCCTGACTGAGTTGGTGGACTATTTAGAGGATTGCTCGTAGAGTGGGAGCGTTCTCCGCGACAGCCGGTTTTCGCGCCGGTAGTTATGCCCAGCCCATAGAGGACCTCCCGTGGATTTCCCCTCAGTCTGCGGTAAATTTCGGCCTTCAAATGCCGATAAAGAGGGGATCCGGACCACTTTAGCTAAATTGTTACTCCCTAAGATCTTATGATGAGCGAATTTCTTCCCGCCAATGCCTTGAGCGAGTCTCGCGCCACACTCAGCCGCCTGCGCGAAGCCATGCGTGCCCGCATCAAGGGCAAGGAAGACGTTATCGATCAGGCGCTTATTTGCTTGGCAGCCGGCGGTCACGTCCTGATCGAGGACCTGCCAGGGGTGGGGAAAACGACTTTGGCCTACTGCTTGGCCAAGGCCATGGACACGGAGTTCAAGCGGATCCAGTTCACCAGCGACATGCTTCCCACCGACGTTACCGGCGTATCGATCTACGACGAGCGCGATCGGGAGTTTCACTTCAAGCCGGGCCCTATTTTTTCCAATATCGTGCTCGCTGACGAAATTAACCGGGCGACTCCTAAGACTCAGTCGAGTTTGCTGGAGGTGATGGACCACGGCAAGGTGACGGTGGACGGGCAGACTTATGGCGTGGGCTCGCCCTTCATGGTGATCGCCACTCAGAACCCGGTGGACTACGAGGGCACTTTTCCGCTGCCGGAGAGCCAGATGGACCGCTTCCTCATGCGTTTGCAGATGGGGTATCCGGACCCGGCTAGCGAGTTGGAGATCTTGGCCGACGGAAATCCCAGCTACGACGAGATGGTGGTGGAGGATGCAGTGGAACCGGCGGCGATCGAAGTGATGCAGGCCACCGTGAAGAAGGTTTTCATCGAGCACTCGATTTTGGAGTACATGTTGAAGCTCATTACGGCGACCCGTACGGAGAGCGAATTTAAGGCAGGCATCAGCGTGCGCGGCGGTATCGCCCTGAAGATCGCCTCCCAAGCCCGGGCGTTGTATCTTGGCCGCGATTTCGTGATTCCGGATGACGTTTTGCAGGTGGCCCAGTCCGTGATGGGGCACCGTCTGAACCTTCGCCGGCCATCCTCGGATGCGCTGGAGGAGCGTCGCATGGTAGAGGGAATCCTAGGGCGTTTGCTCAACGCGATTCCGCAGCCTAAGTAAGCGAGCCGATGGCAGCTCCCGTAGCAGAAGAGCGTTTCGACTGGAAGGGGCCGGCGGTATCGAACCGTCGAGGTTCCTTGCTGCGCAAGCTCGTCGAGCAAGTTATTCCGCCGAAGGGCCACAAGGTGATTCCGACTGGCTCGGGCATGCTGCTGATATTCATTGGCCTGACCATCGGCTTGGCTGCCTATAACACGGTCAATAACATCCTTTTCGCGGCGCTGGCCCTGCTTATCGCGGCTTTGATCATGAGCGGCGTGGTTTGCTGGGGGAATCTGCTTTGCGCCCGCTGGCGCTTGGAAACGAGTTCAACATTCCGAGTAGGGGAAGAAGGGCAGGCTACCGTTGTATTGGAAAACGCGCGACAGCGCTTTCCCTTGTTCTGCGTTTCCTTCGGAATGCAAACGGACGCTACGGACGAAAAGCGTCGCTTGTACATGAAGCAACGGCTCGATCCGGGAGAGGAGACCGCCTTGGTCTGGCGTTTCAAGCCAGCGCGGCGAATGAAGACCCATGTCGTTGTCGAAAATGCGGTATCCAGTTTTCCCTTCGGATTCCTTTCCAAGTTTCTCCCTGGAGAGTGCGAGAAGGAGATCCGCGTGTGGCCGAAGCGAATCGCCTATACGCGCTATCGCAGTCCCGAAATTTCTGGACTGCTGCAAGGACGAAGCAGCAAGAAGCAAGGCGTTTCCGGCGAACTGATCGGACTGCGCCACTACGAGAAAGGCGATGCCCAGCGGTCCATTCACTGGAAGGTATCCGCAAAGCAAGGACGCCTGATCGTAAAGCAAAACGCGACGGAAACGCAGTCCTTGCTAGATATCGTAGTCGATCCGGCTTCCTTTCTCTGGAAGAGCGAGGAGGCTTTCGAAAAAATGTGTTCCTTTGCCTCGAGCTTGGCGGAGGACTTGTTTTTGGAGGGCAAGCTGGATTCCTGTTTTATCATTGGAGGTCCGAGTATTCGGATCCAGCGGGTGGGCGATCTGGAGGCCTTTTTCGATGCCTTGGCGGAACTGGAGCCATGCGATGCGAAGGCTGGCTATCAAGATGCGGGCGGGGTCAATAGAATCTGCTTTCAGCCGGTCAAAGGCGGAAGCGTAGGAGCGTTTGTGAATGAAATCCAAATCGGACAGGCATAGTCTAGAGGATCTCCTAGCGCTCAAGTGGATGCTCGGCGCCCTGATGGGGCTCGTGTGTATCACGACCCTATTCAATATTAGCGGGCATAACAAGATCCCTGCCTTGATCGCGAGCGCGGTCGTGGTGGTGGCCTTGATAAAGCCGATCTGGATCGCACGCGTTCCGCAAATCGTATGGAAGGGCTATGCGATCGCCATCGTGCCCTTGGTATTGATCGACGTGTTGGCAAAGGACACGATCCCGGCCTTGCTGGACCTGAATACTTGGCTGATCCTCTTTCGCTGCCTTAACCACAATCGGCGCCGCGAGGAAATGCAGCTGGCCTTGTTGTGCCTGTTCTTGATTATCATGACAGGCATCCTGACGGCTACCCTTGTATTTGGTTTTCAATTACTCATCTTTGCGGGGCTAGCGATTTCCTATCTGGTGATCAATTCTTCGATCGAAACGAAGGCGGAGGGGGATTACGAAATGCTGGAAGGCATGCGGAAAACTCAGCGGATGAACCTGCTCAGCGCCTTGGGTTCGGTCTTTTCCACGCGCTTGATCTTTCTCGGGACTTCGATGTTCGCGTCGATGATTTTCGTGGCAGCGATCGTCTTCATTGCGATCCCCCGTATCGATATCGAAGACAAGGTGAGTCTCTTCAAGATGAAGTCCAAGCAAACCTTGTCTGGATTTAGCGATAGCATCCAGCTCGGCGAGGTGACGGATATCAAGAACGACGACAGCGTTGCCCTGCGAGTGGACGTACCGGAAGACGCGTCGGTGCCTTTGACTCCCTACTGGAGAATGCTGGCTTTGGACCAGTATAGCAGCGGTTCGTTTAAGTTGTCGGAAAGCTTGAATGCCCTGCAGCGCAGTCCGCTTGCATCGCCTTACCACTCCATTCGCTATTGGCCGGATCGTCGCTTTTCGCAGTCGCCCACGACCCTGGAACGCGATCGTTGGACCTTTTTCCTGGAGCCGGAGGTGAGTCGCTACCTGCCGATTCTCGGTACTTTCAAGCACATGACGGTGGCGAGCTTGACGGATCTATCGATCGATCCGCACATGCATTCGATAGCTTTGAAGGAAACGAATTCCAAAATGGTATCCTACCAATTGGAAGCAATTGATTTTTCGGGAATGGTCCCGGACGTGCCTGCGAATTCGTATCCGAAATTCCTGACGGATTCCTTCACGGAGGAACCTCGAGGCGGAAAGGTTCGCTATCCGGAAACGCTTTTGGCTCTTCCGGAAGAGAAGGCTGCGGCCAACATCTTTAGGCTAGCTGCTTCCGAGATATCGAATGGAGAACGCTTGCCGCCGCTGGAGTTCGCTCAAAAAGCGGTGAATTACCTTTGGAAGGATCATTCGTATTCGATGTCGGTGGGCTTGCCGCAGGTCGAAGGCTTGAAGGATCCCGTTGCTCGCTGGTTCAGCTCGGAGCTGCCGGGGCACTGCGAATTTTTTGCGTCCTCTTTCGTGCTGACAGCCCGTTCCGCCGGCTATCCGGCCCGGGTGGTGGTGGGCTTCAAGGGAGGAACTTGGAATCCCTACGAAAAGTACTTCATGGTGCGGAACGCAGACGCCCATGCGTGGGCGGAGATTTACGATGGCGTAGGAAATTGGATACGGGTGGATCCGACGCCTGGTTCGGAAGCGCCGGTCGTGAACCCCATGACGGAGCTGGTGAGCCAGCGCTACGGGGAGGCGGATTCGTCCGCGTTTCTCGACAGCCTGCGGCTGCTTTGGTATCGGCGAATCGTCAACTTCGACGAAGCGGCCCAGAAGGAAGCGGCGATCCAATTGAAGGACTTTTTCCTCGCTTACGTTTCTGTCGCGGAGCGCTGGGCCAAGAATGCCGGCGACTATCTCTATTTTTGGGTGACTTCGCCTTGGGGATTTTGGCGAATCCTATATATGATATTCCTTGGGGCGATTCTTGTAGCCGCGTTTATGATACAGCGCAATATGACCTTGAACGTGAGGGAACTTATACTGGCGCCTTTCAGGCGAGGGGATCCCATTCGTCGCAAGGCCAGCAAGCTGCTCGGAAAGCTCGCCGCTCGAGAGTTTAGGGACCGGGAGCGATTCGAGAAAGTGGTTTCCGATTTGCAACGCTTGCGCTTCGGTTCGAAGGAGAGCTGGCCGAACGCGCGGCTTGTATTCAGGGAAGCGCGACGCTTGCGGTAGGCGGAGGCGTGAGAGCGTCGGGGTGCTTCTCGACGTAGGCTTTCAGCATGGCGCGGGCGATCGGGGCTGCGTGTACGCCGCCGAAGAAGTTTTGGTTCAGGACTTGGCCTTCGATGATGACGGCGAGCGAAACCTGCGGGTCTTCGACCGGGGCGAAGGCGACGATCCAAGCGAGTTCTATTTTGCCGCCGTCTTTGCGTACTTCGGCGGTGCCTGTTTTTGCGGCGATGGAGAGGCCGTCCACTTTGATTCGATAGCTGCTGCCCATGGTTGCGGAACCGACCATGCCCTTGACGAGGATCTGGTGTTGTTCCGGGGTGAGCCCGGTTGGTTTAGGGGGCGGGCGCTGGGCGGCTTGCTGGGGGCTGAGGCGAAGGATGCTGGGTTTGGTGACGATTTCATTGCGTCCGACGCTGGCGGCGAAAACGGCCATCTGCAGGGGAGTGAGTCGCGTGAAACCTTGCCCGATGGCCAGGTTGGTGTCGTCGCCCGCATACCAACCTTGGCCGATACGCTTGCGTTTCCAGTCTTTGGTGGGAACGAGCATGGAGCCGGTTTCATGAGGAAGGTCGATGCCGGTGCGATTGTTCAGGCCCCAGTAGGTGGCCTCGTTGCTGATGATGTCGACTCCGGTGTCGAGGCCGGCGAGGTAGAAGTAGACGTTGCAGCTGTCGCGAATGGCTTCCCAAAGGATCTCCTCTTGGTGACCGCTTTGTTTCCAGCAACGTTGAACTGCTCCGCTGGAGAAGCGGTAGTAGCCGGGGCAGTAGTGTTCCGTTTCCGCGGTGAGGGTATTGGCCTTTAGGGCGGCGGCGGAGGTAAGCAGCTTGAAGGGGGAGCCGGGAGGGTAGACGCCTTGGATGGCTCGGTTTTGCAGGCCGCTGTTCTCCTTCATCTTAGCGTAGGTTTCGTTGCTGATGAAGGGGGTGGTGTCGTTCAGGTCGTAGTCGGGCTTGCTGACCATGGCCAGGACTTCGAGCGTATTGGCGTCCAGCATGACGGCGGCGCCGATGTTTTCCTTTTCGACGTTCTCCTTCTTGTCGAAGTATTTGAAGGCTTCCTCGGCAGCGGTTTGGATGTCGATATCGAGGGAGAGCTGGATGTCGTTGCCTTTGGTCGGGTAGCGGCGCTCCTGGCTTTCGACTTGGAAGCCGTAGGGATCAACCACCCAGATTTCCATTCCCATCTCGCCTTGCAGAATGTCGTCGAATTGCTTTTCCACGCCGGAGCGGCCGAAGGTGCCTTTTTCGGCGAAGGTGGTGAGGTCTTCGCCGGGGAGCCCTTCGTCAGGCGTTAAAATGGTTGAGGAAACGTATCCAAGTGTATGGGACGCGGTCGATTCGTAGGGATAGTTTCGTTGGTTGGATACATAGACTTGGACAGGAGACTGCACGGGGAGCGACTCGAGCAGGACGGCGAATTCCTCGCGCGTGAGGTCGTCGATAATCGGAAAGGGGAGCAGCGGGTTGTAGTTGAGGTGGGTGGACACTTTTTCCACGTCGACCTTGTCCTCGCGACCCAGCATGCGGTTTACGTCGTCGAGGTAGGTTTGGATGACGTTGGCGCGAGCCTGCTTTTGCAGGCGTCCGGTCTTGTAGTCCTCGTTCCGCTCCCGGTAGTCGCGCACGAGGATTCGGTATTCGTTGCGGAAGGCTTTGCGTACGCCGGCGTCGGAGAGGTAGACGACGGCGGAGAATTTTGGCTTGTTGCCGACGAGGAGGCGTCCTTCGCGATCGTAGATGTTGCCGCGGGGGGCGGGCGTGACGATGCGGCGGTGGTTTTGCACCTTTACCCGCTCGGAGAACTCGTCGGTTTCGATGAGCTGGCGATAGCCGACGGCGCCCAGCAGGGTGGCGATCATGAGGGCAAGCATGCCGTAGAAGAGGAGCAGGCGCCCCTGGTACTTCATCTTTTCCTCTGCCTTCATCGAGCTTCTCGCTGTTCCTCTGCTAAGTTGATACCGAATATCGAAAGCACTCCGACCTGGGTGTCGAAGAACGTTCGGTTGATTACTAGGACGACAAGCGTGCTGGCTAAAAGGTTCAGGGCAAGTGGTCCGAAATGGATGGCTTCGAGGCTGAGGTAGCGCATGGCCCCGAAGGTGTAGGCGCCGTAGGAGGCTAGGTTGAGCAGCACGGAGGTGACGAGGGCGGATGCGGTGATTTCCCTGCGCACGCGGGAACGGAGCAGGTGGGCGACGGTGAAGAGGGTGAGGCTGGCGATGAGGGTGAAGCCGAAGGGCAGGGGCAGTTTGCTGTCGATGACTAGGCTTACGGGAATGAGGGAGAGCAGCCCTTGCTTGTAATTCAGCTCCAGGGCGCTGAAGGAAATGAGCATGCCGAGGACAAAAAGCTGAATGCCGTAGGGTGAGAGGTAGTGGTTGAGCTGGGTTAGAAAGAAGAGGGTGACGTAGTGTCCGATCGAAACCAGGACCCAGCGGTTGTTGGAAAAGCTGATCATTGTTCCGGTGGGATTTGGATCATGACCGCCACTTCGGTGAGGGAAGCGAGGCGTTCGTCGAGCTGCACCTCGCCTTCGAAGAACATTCCGCCGGCCCCGTTGTTGAGGCGTCGGATTTCGCCGACCCGAATGCCGGCCGGATAGACCCCGCCCATTCCCGAGGTGACCAGCACGGGGAGATTGTCCCTATCCGCGATTTGGATGTCGACGGGAATGAACTCGGCGATGCCGACCGGTTTGGCGAAGGACTCGGCTCCGCCTCCGCGGTAGCTCATGGGACGGTTGTCCCCTTCGATGACCACGGCCAGGCGAAGGTGGTTGTTGCTGATAATATCGACGACGGAGGTGTAGGCGTGTACCTCGCTGACCCGGCCGACCACTCCGCCTACGAAGACGACGGGGGCTCCCACGGGGATGCCGTAGTCTCGGCCTTTGCGAATGACGATACGCTGCCACCATGCGTTGAAGTCGCGTTCCACCACGCGAGCGATCTCGTATTGGTAGTCCGGACGGGAAGGGAGTTGCAGGAGGTTTTCGAGGCGGGCGATCTCGTTCTTGAGAGTATTGTTCTCAAGGGCGGTGAGTTCGTAGGCGGCGTTGAGCCGAGCTAGGCCTTGCCCTGCTTCGTAGAGCTCGTTCTTGGACTTGGTGCGAGCGGCCCAGAAGTCCTGCAGGTCGCGCACGTAGGAGCTAGTGAGCGAGATGGGCGCTTGGAACTCGTAGAAGCTCGTCTTGGCGAAGGCCTTGAAGACCACGGGGAGCGTGAGCCAAGCCATGGTCGCGACTCCAAGGACGATGAGAGGCTTGAATTGACCGAGTCGCTTTCTGTACAAGGCTCAATCCTTCGCTTTGGGGGCGTTCCAGGAGGCAGCAGCGCTAGTCCTTAGCATTGCTGGTGACGTAGGGAAGCAAGTCGTTGAGTTCGGCGAGAACGGCGCCGGTACCGTTGGCAACGGCGGAGAGCGGATCGTCGGCGATGGTGACTGGCAGTCCGGTGCGCTCGCAGAGCAATCGGTCGATGCCGCGAAGGAGGGCGCCGCCGCCAGCGAGCACGAAGCCGCGGTCCACGAGGTCCGCCGAAAGTTCCGGAGGGCAGCGTTCCAGGGCGCTGCGTACCGCTTCGACGATGGCGCTGACGGTGTCGGCCAAGGCTTCCCGAATTTCCTGGGAGGAGATCATGATGGTCTTGGGAAGGCCGGCGACGGAATCGCGTCCCTTGACCTCGATGGTCATTTCTTCGTCGAGAGTGTTTGCGGAGCCGATGCGCAGCTTGATTTCTTCACCGGTACGTTCGCCGATGAGGAGATTGTAGGCTCGCTTCATGTAATTGATGATAGCGGCGTCGAGCTCGTCGCCGCCGACGCGGATGCTCTTGGCGTAGACGACGCCAGCCAAGGAGATGATGGCGACTTCCGTAGTACCGCCGCCGATGTCCACGATCATGTTGGCAGCTGGTTCCTCGACGGGAAGGCCGACGCCGATCGCGGCAGCCATAGGCTCCTCGAGCAGCATGACTTCGCGGGCTCCGGCATGGGTGGCGGATTCCTTGACGGCCCGCTTTTCCACTTCGGTGATTCCGGACGGGATGGCGATGACGACACGCGGTGGAATGATCTTCGCAGTCTGCACCTTCTTGATGAAGTAGCGCAGCATGGCTTCGGTGATATCGAAGTCCGCGATGACGCCGTCCTTCATGGGGCGAATGGCGGTGATGTTACCCGGAGTACGGCCCAGCATCTTCTTCGCTTCGTTACCGACGGCGAGCACGCGGCGGGTGGCGCTGTGGATCGCGACCACGCTCGGCTCTCGGAGAACGATGCCCTTGTCTTTGGAGTAGACCAGGGTGTTCGCTGTTCCTAAGTCGATGCCGATGTCGTTGGAGAAGAGACCGAGAAGATTACGCCACATGAATAGCTAAGATGCTCAATAAAAGGACCTTTCGAAGCAAGTGTTTAAACGCGAAGCGAGGCAAATGCATTTTTGATCGGGGAAGGTTTTATTTGGAGGCTGCGGGAAAGGCTTTCCAGCTAGCTTGGATAGGTGCCGCGGGGCGAAGTTCCCTGCGTCGGGGCATGAAAAAGCCAGTCGCCTCCGAGGAGGGACTGGCTGCAAAGTGTATTTAAGATTCGGAGACGGATGCCGCGCTACTTTTCGGTGGTGGACTTTTCCTTTTCCACGCTGGGCTTGGGAGCGCTTGACTTGGGCTCCTCTTCGATCGCGTTGCGGACCTCTTCCTCGATGTTGCTGGTGGCCTTTTTGAATTCCTTGATGGACTTGCCGACTCCGCGGGCGAGCTCGGGGAGCTTCTTGGCGCCGAAGAGTAGGATGAAGATCACGATTACGATGGTGATCTCCGGCCAACCCATGTTCATGAATCCGAGTACTGCGTTACTTGCTTGCATCTAGATGTGGTTGAATCGTTAGGGCTCCCCCGTGTAAAGCCAATTTGGCGGGAGAGCGGGTGGCGAAGCTGGCTACTTCTTTTCTTCCTTGCCGCCTTCTTCGGCTCCGGAGAGGAAGGTGTTGGGGCCGTCGAACTGTTCGTTTTCGAAGAAGCCGTGCAGCTGGCGGATACGGGTTGGGTGGCGCATCTTGCGCAGCGCCTTGGCCTCGATTTGGCGAATGCGTTCGCGGGTCACCTTGAATTGCTTGCCGACCTCCTCAAGGGTGCGGCTGTAACCGTCGACCAGTCCGAAGCGAAGGGAGAGCACGCGGCGCTCCCGCTCGGTGAGCGAATCGAGAACGTCGATGATCTTCTCGCGGAGAAGACTGAAGGCGGTTTGGTCGTAAGGATTTTCGGCCGACTTGTCTTCGATGAAATCGCCGAAGTTGGTGTCGTCGCCGTCGCCGACCGGGCTTTGCAAGCTGATCGGTTGCTGGGCCATCTTCATGATGGTCTGCACGCGCTCGACGGGTAGGGCCATTTCTTCCGCGACTTCCTCGGGGGTCGGCTCGTGGCCGTACTCTTGCAGAAGCTGCTTCTGCACCTGCATGACCTTGTTCAAGGTCTCGATCATGTGGACCGGGATGCGGATGGTGCGGGCTTGGTCGGCGATGGAGCGGGTGATCGCTTGGCGGATCCACCAAGTCGCGTAGGTGGAGAACTTGTAGCCGCGGCGGTACTCGAACTTCTCGACCGCCTTCATGAGGCCCATGTTGCCTTCCTGGATGAGGTCGAGGAAGGAGAGGCCGCGGTTGGTGTACTTCTTGGCGATCGAGATCACGAGGCGAAGGTTGGCTTCGACCATCTCGGTCTTGGCCTTGTGGGCGGCCTTGAGGTGCTTGCGAACGTTGGCGATGAGGTCGAGCAGCTTGTCCGGCTCGAGGCGGTAAGTGTTGTGGTAGGCTTCCAGTTCCTCGAGCAGGGGCTCGGTCTTGATCAGAGTGTCCGCAGTCGACTTCGGCTTCTTGGCGCGGTCGAGCTTGCGGTAGATCGCGTTGATGCGGCTGAGGTCCTTGCTGATGGTTTCGTCGATGTACTCTTCGAAGACTTTCAGCTTGAAGAAGAACTTAGGGAAGAAGGCCCGCAGGGTGTTCTCCTGCTTGCGGAAGCGGGAGCGGATCTTCTTCTTGTTTTCCGGATCGGTTTCCTCCTGGAGCTCTTCCCAGCTCGCCATCATGCGGCTGTAGGTCTTCTGGCTCTTTTCGACGTAGATGGGGAGGTCGTTGAAGAAGGTTTCGCGGTTCTCGATCTTCTTGTCGATGACGATGCGGTCGAAGCGTTCCTCGCGGTTGAGCAGCTTCTCGGCGAGGTCGATGGTGAATTCCGCCATCATGCCCACGGAGAAGAGTTCTTCCTGGGCTTTTTGTTCGGCGTTTTCGATGCGCTTGGAGATTTCGACTTCCTGTTCGCGGGTCAGCAAGGGGACTTGGCCCATTTGCTTGAGGTACATGCGAACGGGGTCGTCCAGGATGTCGTGCTGGCTGGCCTTGGTCTGCTCCTCTTCCGCTTCTTCCTGCTTGGCTTTGAAGTTGTCTACTTCCTCGGGATCGAGGATATCGATTTCGAGGTTTTGCAGAATGGAGATTACGTTGTCGATATCGTCCTGACTATCGACGCCTTCCGGGAGAGCTTCGTTGATATCGCCGTGCGTGAGGTAGCCCTGTTCCTTGGACTGACGGATCAGGTAGCGGATACGCTCGTTGACCTGATGCTTGCTAAGGCTAGGCTTCTTCTCTTCTTCGCTTTTCTTCTTGCGTGGCATGTTGCTGGGTCTGGTGCTGTCTTATGAAAATAAAGAACCAATCTGAGGCGGTTTATGCTTCAGTTGGTTTAATGCAAATAGTTCTCCGAGGAGGGCACTAGCGGCGGGATGGTCATTGGTTGCCTCTTTTCTTCCGATTTCAAGTCTTATTTCCTTGCTCTTTCGATCTACGAACTTGATGGCCAGTTGCTTGAGGGCTTCGTTTGCGAATCGTTCTGGGTTTTCTTGCGGTTTGGCCTCGAAGTAGATGGAGGAAGCTAGCCTTTTCTGATCGGCGCTTTCGAGGTGTTCATTAAGGGAATCGGGTCCTTCCCACATGTCGTTGAGGAACTCGTTAAGCACGAAGTCGAGCAACTTCCCTTCGGGCAACGTATTGTCAATCCACTCGGGGTCAACTACGTGGGCCACTTGGCTGCCGAGCTCCGGCTCGATCATGCAAAGCGCGAGCAGGTCGTGCTCCACGGAATAGACCGCCTTGCGGCGGGTTGGTTCGTTGGGGGCCGCGATTTGCGGGGATTGCTGAGGCGGGGGAGCGGGCGGCGGTGGCGGGGCGGGGCGGGCGTGCTCCACTTGCTGGCCGGTGAAGCGCTGGAAGTCGGAGAGGGTGGCGTCCTCGTCGAGCTCGAAGGCGGCGGCGGCTTGCTTGACGAATTCGATCTTTGCCGCTTCGGAATCGGCCTTCTCTATAATAGAGAAGACTTCGCGAATGGCCTTGGCCTTGCCTTGGGGTGTGAGGCGTTCGTCCTGGGGCATGTGGGCCTTGCAGGCGAAGGGGATGGGCTGGAGCTCGCGTTGGAGCAGTGCGTCGAGGGCTTCGCGGCCGCCTTCCCGAAAGATGTCGTCTGGGTCTTCCTTGTCGGTGAGGGGGATGAAGGCCGCTTCCACACCTTGGGCGAGGGCGAGCGGCAGCATGCGCAAGGCGGCCTTTTGGCCGGCGGAGTCGCCGTCGAGCAGGACAATCAGGCGCGGTTCGTAGCGCTTGAGGAGGCGGAGCTGGGATTCGGTGATGCCGGTGCCTTGGGGGGCGACGGAGGTCTTGATGCCCACCGACCAGCAGCGGATGGCGTCGAGCTGGCCTTCGACCATGACGAAGGGGCTTTCCGGCTTGGCCTCCATGCGGGCTCGGTCGAGGTTGAAGAGCAGGTTGCCTTTGTGGAAGATGGGGGTTTCCGGGGAATTGATGTATTTCGCCTCGTGGCTGGGGTCGTCCTTGGGGGTGATCTCCAGTTGGCGAGCGGTGAAGGCGGTGACGCGGCCTTGGTGGTCGCGGATGGGGATCATCAAGCGGCCGCGGAAGCGGTAGCCCATGCGGTGCGGGTCGATGCCGCGCTTGGCGTAGAAGAGGCCGCAGGCTTCCATGGCTTCTTTGGAAAAGCCTTTTTTTACGGCGAGTTCGCCGAGCTTGACGCTGTTGATCGGGGCGAAGCCGATCTTGAATTCCTCAGCGGTCTCGAGGGAGAACTGGCGTCCTTCGACCCAGTACTTGCGGATCCACTCGCCCGCTTTGTCGCTGGCGAGGAACTGTTCTCGGAAGAAGTCGGTGGCGAGCTCGTGCAGGTCGAAGAGCTCTTGGCGGAGGCTGCGTTCCTCGCGGGCCCGGCTGTTTCCCTGTTCGTACTCGAGCTCGAAGTTGAAGCGTTTGGCGAGCGTCTCGACGGCTTCGGTGAAGGTGAGGCGCTCGGTTTCCATCACGAAGGCGATGGCGTCGCCGGAATTGCCGGAGCTGAAGCACTTGTAGAAGCCCTTGTCGGGAGAGACGTAGAAGGAGGGGGTCTTCTCGTTGTTGAAGGGGCTGAGCCCTTTGTAGTCCGCCCCGGCTTTCTTCAACGCGACTTCGCGCGAGACGACATCGTATATATTGATGCGGTCTTTGAGATCGCGAATGCTGCTGGGTTTGATTGCTGGCATGTGGGGCCCGACGAGGCTGCGCGGAGAATCCGGATCAGTTGCCGTTTTGCAAGTACTGTTTCGCCTCTTCGTATCCGGGCGCTCCACGAGGGGCGATAGACATGAAATCTCGGTAGGCGGCAGCGATAATGGAGCGCGGGGCGTTCGCGTTGCGCAGGGTCTGGGCGAGGGTGAGCGCGATGGCCGGGCTTTGGGGGAAAAGGAGTCGAAGGGCTTTGATTTCCTCGAGAACGCGGGTGGTGTTCTGCGTTTTGATTAAGGTCTGGAGGTACTGGTTGGCGATGACCTCGGAGCGGGGAGCCCGGCTCTTGGCCTGCAGGATGGTATTCTCCGCGTCGTACCAGTTGCCGAGGGCGTAGTAGGCTTGGGAGAGGCGGTACCAAACTTGCGGATCGTTGTCGTTGTTGCCGAGCAGTTCCCAGTAGAGGGAGATGGCCTCGTTGTAGTTGCCGGCTTCGAAGGCGGAGATCGCTTGTTCGTAGGGGCTGAGGGCGAGGCTGTTGCCTTTTTCGGCGGGACCGGCGGGACCGTCGGGCGGGGTGGAAGCGGTGTTGGCGGGCGGGTCGCCCTCGTCGTCGAATAGGGCGAAGGGCAGCTTTTGCGCGGGAGCGTCGCCGGGGGCTGGTTTCGGAGCGGCTTCGTTTTGGTTCGGTTCGGTCGGTTGCTGGGCAGCTACGGTATTTGCCAGCTGTTCCGCCTGGCGTTTCGCGGCGGCTTCTTCTTCGGCGATCCGTTGAGCCTCCAGCTCCTCGCGTTCCTTTTCCAGCTCGGCGGCTGCGGCGGCGATTTCGCGGCGGGCGCGGTCCCAGCTGTCTAGAACTGTCTTCGATTCTTGGATACGGGGATCGCTGAGGTCGGAGCCGTAGCGCTGGCCGTACTGGGTGAGCCAGATGGTGGCTTGCTGGAATTGCTTGAGCGAGGTCTCGAGCTTGATGAGTTCGGCGAGTGCGTCCTTGGAGGCGCCGTCGTCGCCGTAGGCGGCGGCTTGGCTGAACCAAGAGCGGGCTTGGGCGGTGTTGCGGCTGGCGAGGTAGAGCTCGCCCAGCTTGAGGGCCGGCTGGGAGGAGGGAGTGATTTCGTTCCACTTGCCGGCGGCTTTGATGGCGTCGGTGAGCTTGCCGAGCTTTTCGTTTTCCAAGGCGACGGCTTTCCAGGCGAGGAAGTCGCCGGCGTGGTTTTTGAGGTAGGATTCGAAGGCGGTCACGGCGGCCTGGCTCTGGCCGAGGCTGGCCCGGATTTCGCCGATCTTTACCCAGAGCTGGTCGGCCTCGGGATCGAAGCGGACGGCCTCCTCGAAATGGGCGGCTGCTTCCTCCAGCTTACCGGCGTTTTGCAAGGCCCGGGCTAGGGCGATGCGGAGCTCGTTGGAGTCGGGAAAGGAGTCGAGGCCTTCGCTCAGGATCTCGATGGCGAGGTCGGAGCGGTCCGCGAAGAGCGCTTCGTTGGCCTCGATCTGGACGGACTGGATCCGCTCCTCGCGGCTGGCGCAACCGCTGATGATGGCGGCGATACCGGCGATGATAAGGAGTGTCAGGGCGCGTCTGAGCGACTTGGGAAAGGTGGACATTTAGAAGAAAGGCGGTCTGGATTGCGGGCGTCTACGGGTTTTCCGATACAATCAACGAAGGTTGTAGTGAGGCGGGCCGATTTTTGACAACTTTTATTTGCTTACGCTGTCAGGGTTGTGCGAGTTCCGAATTGATCCCCCTTGGAATCAATCGCAGTCTCCCTCCGTTTCCCTCAAAGAGTTTTGCCTCACGTGACTAAAACCTTCCCCATCTTCTTTTCGACCAAGCTCCGACGTTTCCTTCGGAGAAGGACCTTGCTCGTCTCTGCCGCTTTGTTGCTTGGCGCGGTCGCGTCGCTGCCCGCTCAGGACCAAGAGCAGCTCGATCTGTTTGCGGAAGCGCCGCCGCCGCCTTCGAACCGCGTATTCGAATACAAGATGAACGCTTTCGACCTGGAGCATTATTCGGAAGCGGTCGAGGACATGATCGGCCTGTTCGAGCAGGCGAACCAAAAGAAGTTGGCGAAGGGGGCCAAGGGGCGGGTGGGCCTCAAGGTCTACAGCGATTCGGGGCCGGGCTTGAGCACGCCGGAGCCGCTGGTGGAGGCGGTGGTACGCGCCCTCGAGAAGCGCGGCTTCGCCCGCAACGAGATCTTCATAATCGGCATGAGCGCCATCAATCTGCGCGATTCCGGCTTCCTGCCGCCTTTGAGCAAGCGAGCTTACGATTTCCATCAAGTCTTCGTGCGTTCGTTGGATTCGGGGCAGTACTACCACGAGAAGTGGTTTTACGACAGTCCCTTGCCTGCGAAGTCGGCCAAGTACTGGATCAACGTGGCCCAGGAGAACCCGTTTCCCGCCAAGGACGAGGACGAGCTGGCCCGCAAGAGCTACCTGCCGGTTCCGCTGCTGCACGAGGTCGACTTTTGGATCAACCTGCCGTGCTATTCCGACCATCCGGTTTTGGGGGTAAACGGAGCCTTGATGAATGCGACTTTGTGGAACGCCAGCAATACGACTCGCTTTCTCAACAGCCCGGCTAACGCGCCGGTCGCGGTCGCGGAGATGGGGGCCATTCCGGAGCTACGCGAGACTTGGCAGCTCAACATCGTGAGCCTCGAGCGCTATCAGTACATCGGCGGGCCGGTTTTCAATTCGCTCTATACCGTTTCCGAACCGTACGTCCTGCTCAGCGACAATCCGGTGATGCTGGACTCGCTCATGGCGGAGCGCATCAATCGGCACCGCTCGAAAAATGGGTTTGCTCCCTTGCCGGAACAGATGAAGATCCTCGAGTTTTCCGAGCAGCTCGGATTGGGCGATAGAGACATTGCGTTGATGGACCTGATTCGGGCTAACTAGCCACTTATCAGATTTTTGAATACGCCGTGTCTGCCAAACAGGTCATCGTAGAAACTTCCCTTTCCACCTATCCGATCCATGTCGGTCGTAACTTGGGCGCTCAATTGCTCGCTCAGGTCGAGCAGCTCGCTTCCAAGGGAGCGCGAATCGCAGCGGTCACCGATAGCAACGTTCGCAAGGCGCAGGCTGCTTGGTTCGATGCCTTGGGCGAGTCGGTTGCGGTATTGACGGTACCGGCTGGCGAGACGAGCAAGGGCATCGCCCACTTCGGGGAAGTGCTGGACTTTCTTGCGGCCAACAAGCTGGACCGTGGCGGCGTGGTGCTAGCCGTGGGCGGCGGGGTGGTCGGCGACCTCGCTGGATACGCGGCGGCGTCCTACCTGCGCGGAGTGCGTTTTATCCAAGTTCCCACAACCTTGCTCGCCATGGTTGACAGCTCGGTCGGCGGGAAGACTGGAATCAATATCTCGGCTGGCAAGAACCTGGTGGGCGCCTTCCATCAGCCCATCGCCGTGTATTCGGATATCGAGATGCTGAAGACCATGCCTCCCCGCGAATTCGCGTCGGGCATGGCGGAGGTGATCAAGCACGGGATGCTGCAGGATGCGTCGCTTTTCGACCTGTTGGAAGCCAGCCCCATCGCGGGACCGGAGGACGAGCGGCTGGAGTCGGTGGTGGAGTGGAACTGCAAGATTAAGGCGTCCGTAGTGAATGCGGACGAGAAGGAAACGGCTGCCAGTGGCGGTCGCGCTCTCTTGAATCTGGGCCACACCTTTGGGCATGCCATCGAAAATGTGGCCGGCTACGGCGAATACTTGCACGGCGAGGCTATCGGAATCGGGCTCGTGGCGGCGGCGCTTTTGAGCGAGCGCTTGGGCTTCCTTTCGGAAGCCGATGTGACTCGTATTCGAAAAGTGGTTTCAGAGCACCGGCTTCCCATTGCCTTGAGCAAGCCCTTGCCGGCGGAACGGTTGCTGGGGGCGATGCGACTGGACAAGAAGGTGAAGGCCGGCGTGATTCGCTTTGTAATCATGAAGCGTATTGGGCAAGCTGAGACAATCGAGTCTGCCGACATGGCTCTGATCGAGGAGATCTGGCGCGAGTGCGGCGCCTCTTGATTTTCGATTGAGCCAAGCGAATCCCGAAAGCCATGCAACGCGTCGAAGAAGCCATTGTCAGTGAATACTTCGAGCAGAACGGCTTTTTGGTGCGGCCGCTGCGCAAGTCGCGGCCTCAAACCAAGAAGGCGAACGAGGAAGGGCTCGACCTCTACGTGCGGAACATGGTTTTCCGCGAGGGCGGGCGGGATCCGAGCTTCCTGCTTTTCTCCAGCGAGCTGCGGTACCTGGAAAGCGCCATCATCTGCGTGCGGGGTTGGTTTGGCGACAAGGCGGCGCTTGCCAGCATGACGGGCGGGGCGGACATCTTGAAGCACTTGGAGGCATACGTCTTCAAGAAGGTGGACAAGTGGTTCGAATACGATCCGGCGGTGACCTTCGGGACCACGACGCCGCCGCGGAAGGTACTGCTGGCGCCGGTCTTTCCGACTCAGGAGCCGCATCGCTCGCAGTGCGTCGAGCTGCTGCAGGAGAAGGGGGTGGACGGGATCCTCTCCTTCAAGTCGATGGCTTTGGACCTGATCGACCGAGTGGATACGAAGCAGATCTACGAGAAGTCGGACTTGCTGCAAACCCTGCGGATCCTGAAGAACTTCGACTTGATCAAGGATTCGCAGATGGGCTTGTTGGGGTAGCCGACGCTCGCGGCTGGCGCGGGGGCACGAAAAAACCGGCCCCTGAAGAGGAGCCGGTTCTAGAAAGTCTAATCGGGAGCGAGAAGCTAGTTCTTCTCTGCCTTGAGCTTGCGCTGGTGGGCGAGGGTGACCTTGAACATCTGCAAGCAGAAGTAGAAAGTGCCGGCAGCCGGAAGGGCTGTGAAGCCAGCGACTAGGTTGATGATAGTCGCATCTTCGCTGGGAACGTGTGGCTTGAACCAGAGGGCGAAGAGGGCCCAGACGATAACGACGAGCACGACGTCGAAGGCGATTGTTTTAGGCGTTATTTTTAGCACTTTGGACATAACGGAGGAAATAGGTAGTCGGAGAACTCGGAGTGTCCACCCATTTTCTGCCGGAATCCGCGGAAAAGTGCCTGAAAGCGCCGATCTGGGACCTGCACAGGCGGTTTTGCGGTTTGAGCTTAGCGAAATTGCGGAAAGACACGGCGAAAACGGTATCCTTCACGGATTGTGGAATTTGCCCGGATTTGCTAGTCTATGGGCACGCTCAAGAAAACGAGCGCACAGGACACGAAAGCAGGACGAAAGTAATTTTTCTCTGATTTTAGTTCCAAAACTGAGTCGTTGCTTGGCCGGGGCGGATGTGGGACCGCCCCGGTCTTCTTGTGTCTGGAGCTCGCCTCGCCGAGCGGACGAGAAGCTCCCGGGCATTAGAAAGATGCATGGCGAAACAGCTTTTCTAATACCTCGATGGCTGGATTCGGTGTGCATTGACGGTCATCGTTTTCGCCGCTTAAATCTAAGGCATAGAAATAAAGAGGCGCGGTGCCTGGCTCTGCAAAATAACGCAACCAGGGGATGATAGCGTCAAACGGGCGGTACAACCGCCCGTTTTCTGTTTTGTAGGGGGAGGAAGCGAGTGTGCCTCAGTCGAGCTCGCGCAGGCGGAAGTTGCGGATTTCGATGTTGGCCTCTTCGGCTTGGAAGGTGATGAAGCCGGAGGTGGCGGATGCGTTTTTGCCTTCGTTGACCAGCTTGTCGTTGAGGTAGACCTGGATGGTGTCTCCTTTGGCTACGATGTGCAGGGCGTTCCATTCGTCCGGCTCGTTTTCGAGCTTCTTCTTTGGCTTCCCGTATTCGCGCGGTTCGGGCTTGGGGGTGAGGCGGATGCGGCGATTTCGCTCGGCCGCCTTGTCGGGCATTTGCTCTTCTTCTACGTCGATGCTGTTGTTCAGCAGCCAGAAGTCTCCGGTATGCTCTGGCTCCAATTGGATCTCGATGCTTTCCGGCCAAATACTATGGGCGGTGTCGCTTGTACTGTGAATCTGGATACCGCTTTTTCCGGGCTCGTCGGGCCAGCGGAACTCGAACTTTATCTCGTAGTCCTCGTACTCGTCCAAGGTTTGCAGGTAGCCTTCCGGTTGGCCGGCTCCCTTGATCAGCAAGGTCCCGTCTGCTTTGATCTCGAAGACCTCCTCCGGATCCGCTTCTTCGATGAAGTCGAAGTAGAATTCGTTATGGTCGACGTCCTTGAAGAGGTAGGTCCAGTCGCCTTGGGCGGTTGCGTAGCTGGCGAACAGAAGGGTGGATACGACGAGTGGAAGTAAGCGAGTCTTCATAGCGGTTAAAGGGGGTGTGGAAAACCTTAGTGCATTGTCCGCATCTGGCAAGGGCGAGGCGAACGAATCACTTATGGACCCGATTCTTGGCGATTCGTTGCGCAATGAAAGTGAAGCGCTTCTCGTCTTTCGGTTGTTCACCTCGTAACCTCAAAAAGCAAGTGCCCTATGAAACGTAAAAAAGCCTCCGATTTCGACCAAGGTCTCCTCAATCTTTTCGATCAATACGTACACGGACTCGTCGATCGACGCTTTTTCGTGAAGGAGGCGAGCAAGTACGCGATCGGCGGACTCACGGTGGCCGGGATCTTGGATAGCCTAAGTCCCAACTACGCCTTTGCCCGCCAGGTCGATCCCGAGGATGCGTCTTTGCTGACTGGATACGAGACCTACGAATCGCCCGAGGGGAACGGCGAGATGCGCGGCTACCTCGTTCGTCCGAAGGAAGCGGGCGGCAAGCTGCCGGGAGTTTTGGTGGTGCATGAAAACCGAGGCTTGAATCCTTACGTGGAGGACGTGGTGCGGCGCTTGGGGAAAGCGGGTTACGTGGCCTTCGGTCCGGACGCGCTGTGGCCACTCGGCGGCTATCCCGGCACCGATGACGAGGGGCGAGCGATGCAGCGGAAGCTCGACCGTGGACTGATCGTAAAGGATTTTATCGCAGGTGCTCGCCACCTCGCCGCTCACGAGGCCTGCAATGGGAACATCGGGGTGGTGGGATTCTGTTTCGGCGGTTGGATGTCGAACCGCTTGGCGGTCCACTTGCCGGATCTCATCAAGGCGGCCGTCCCTTACTACGGAGGCCAGCCCACGGCGGAGGAAACGGCGAAGATCAAGGCGGCGATTCAGTTGCACTACGGAGGTCTCGACGAGCGCGTGAATGCGGGTTGGCCAGCTTACGAAGAGGCGCTCAAGGCCAACGACGTGGAGTACGAGGCCTATATTTACGAGGGAGCGAACCATGGGTTTCACAACGATACGACGCCGCGTTTCGACGAGGCGGCCGCTGCCTTGGCATGGGAGCGGACCCTGGCCTTTTTCGCGAAGCACTTGAAACGCTGACGGTTGAGGGGGCCATCGCTTTTAATGGGACCCGTTTCTAGTCTTCAACGGTAACGCGAAAGAAGGATCGCGGGGCTTGCGAATCTAAGGAGCCCTGGATGCGCGCGTCCGTGTTTTGCTCGGGATCGCTTCGAGGTGGATTGCCTGAGGCCTGCCATTCGGTCCAGGTGCTGAGGTCGTCGCTGCGCTGAATCACGAAACTCCGGTCGGGGACCATAGAGAAACGCACGCTGAGGGTGTCTCGGTCGCGCGTGAATTGCGGTGACCATTTGCTCGAGGGATCGAGCGGCAAGGTGTCGGTGAGGAATTCGAGGCGGTTGCTGTTCCCGTCGGCATCGGGATCGGCGTCTGCGGCCGCTTCGGGCGCGGTGGTGCTGGAAAAGTGCTGGGCCTGCCATTCCTGGTAGCGCGTGTCGGCTCCGATCTGGGCGATCCAGCGGGTGAGCAGGCCGGTTCCGCTTTCGTCGGTGAGCTCATTGCCGAAGGGAGGCATGCGCTTGAAGCCGTCGCGGGCGGCCATGCGGTCGAGCAGGAGGGAGTTTTCCGGCGATCCGGAAGCCACGAGGCGCTTGTTGGGATTGCCTCCGGTATTGGCGGCTTCGCCTTCCACGAGGCCGGTCGCTTCCAGGGAAATGTAGGGACGGGCGTCCCAGGAGGAAGGTGCTCCGCCGTTGGGTTGATGGCAGGAGACGCAGTTGACGGCGAGGTAGCTGCGGGCCCGAGCTTCGAGCGAGGCGGTCTCGTCGTTTGGCAGTTGGTGCCGAGGCAGACTGGATGGGTCTTCGATCGCTGTATCCAAAATTCCGAGGCGCGAGAAATAGGCGAGAGTGTTTTCGGCTTGTCCCTCGTGCGCGCCGAGGGTGTTGAGTTGACGCGTGTTGAAGCTCAGGGCGTAACCGGCTGCGGGCGTGTGGCAAGCGAGGCATTGCTGGCGGGACGGAATGTTCCAGGTTTGCTCGCTTGCCTGGCCGTCGACTGTAACCGAAAACTCGATACTGGCTCCTTCGGAGGGAACGAGGGTCGCGTCCGTTTGCGCCTCGTTCCATTGGTAGCTGAGTCCATAGACGCCAGTATCCGTTTTTACGAGGAAACGAGTTTCGATGCGCTGGCGGGAAGCGGGATTGCCGCGCTCCGTCTCGAGCTCGAAGTGCTTTATCCAGATGGAGCCTTCCGGAAAGGTCCAAGGTTGGTCTGTGGCGAAGGCGATTTGCTCGTCGCCGGGAATGGAAACCCAACGGGTCTTGACGGCGTGGTCGGACCAGAAGGGAAGGGCTGGTTGGTAGGGATAGATCCCCGCTTCAGGGTCGAGGGTGGCGAGATTCGAGAAGGCGCCCGTGTCGCTCAGGCTGGCGGGGAAGTTCGGTGCTCCGGTGTTTGCGGAACGTTTCAGCTTCCCCAGTCCGCCCCAGATGTTTCCGGCGATCAGCTCGCCGTTTCGCGGGTTGCGTCCGTAGGCGGAAACGCTGGCGAAGGAACCGATGCGTTCGGTTTGGTAGCTTGCGGAGGATTCGTCCCAGCGGGTTGCCCAGGCGTGGTTGTGGTAGAAGTCGGAGAAAAGGTAGGCCCCGTAGAGTTCGGGAAAGGCGGCGCCGCGATAGACGATGCCTCCGGACACGGAGACGCCGAGGTCGCGTCCGTATTCAAAAACTGGATCGAGCAAGGGGCCGAACTCGGGTGGGACGCTGCGGTTCTGGCTGTAGTTGTGGGCTCCTTCTCGGTTGGGCCAGCCGTAGTTGCCGCCTTTTTCGATAAGGTTGATTTCCTCGTAGGCGTTTTGTCCCACGTCGGAAAGCCAGATCTGGCCGGTGAGCGGGTCGATGTCGAGATGCCAGGGGTTGCGTAGGCCGATCGCGTAGAACTCCAAGCGCAGGTCCGAGTCGGGATCGGCTCCGGCGTTTTGCCAATGGCTGACCAGTGGGTTGTCGGCGGGGATGCTGAAGGGCGCCAGGCCTTCGCCGTCGCGCGGGATGGCGGGGTGCGAAGTGGGTTCGATGTTTTGCGGCTTCTTGTCCACGTCCAGTCGCAGGAGTCCGGCGAAGAGGTCTTTGTCGATGCGTTGGCCATTTTGGTAGCTGTCGCCGCCGCCACCTTCGTCGCCCATCGCTACGTAAAGGTAGCCGTCGAGGCCGAATTGGATGGCTCCGCCGTTGTGGTTGTTCGCTTGGTCGCGTTGGTCGAAGAGGACGAGCTCGGAATCCGGGTCCGCTACGAGCGGGTCGTTCGTGGAGCGGGAGAAGCGCGACAGGCGATTGGTAGCTTGGCCGCTGGCATTGGTCGTATAGAAGACGAAGAAGTAGCCATTGGTTTCGTACTGGGGATGGAAGGCGAGGCCGAGGAGGCCGTTTTCGGATTGGGTGGTTACGCGGGAACGGATGTCGAGGAAGGGCGTCGCCGCGACGGTGCCGGCGTCCAGGTCGGTAACGACGGAGATGCGTCCGTCGCGTTCGGCGAGAAATAGCCTGCCCGAACCGTCCGCTGGGCTGGCGATCGCGAGGATGGAGCTCAGGCTGAGAATCTCTTCTAGCTCGTAGCTTCCCGTGGCGAATTGGGAGGGGAAGGAAAGGGTTTGGTTGGCAAGGCGTTGGGCGTGGCCGGGCGCGAGCAGGCCAAGCAGGAGGGCGATGGAGGCGGTGGCGAGGCGCATGGGGCGGTTTGATTCGAGATTTACGGTAAAGGGGGAAGCGGCGCGGGGCGGAGCGAATTAGGTTGCGCGGCAAATGGCTTTTGTCTGCTTAGTGGATTCCGGTGCCTGACAAAGAGATAATAGAACAACGATCGAGAACGGTTCGTTCCCGCATCCTTCGTATCGGCGACGGCCGAACTCTCTCGGAGGAAGATCGCCTGACTGTAGAGGAGCCTCTAGAGATCGCCGTGCAAAATGGCAATACAACGCTGCCCTTGGGGGTTGCCTTCCGCACGCCTGGCGACGACGAGGCGCTTGTCTTGGGCATGCTTCGCAACGAGGGGATTATCGGCAGCCATTCCGAAGTGCTGTCGATGCGCTTTACTCAGGAGAAGGGGGCGACCATGCCGGCTTGGCGGGCCATGGTGAAGGTGTCCGATAAGATCGTTTTGGATACGGATCGGCACCAGCGGGCCTTTCCCATCAGCTCCGCCTGCGGCGCTTGCGGGAAGAGCGCTCTCGAGTCGCTGCGTATCGCTCGCGAGGATCGCTTCCACGATCGGGAAGGCCCTCGTTTCCAAGAAGCGACCTTGGTCGATTTTCCCCGTCGCCTCCTGGAGAGGCAGACGGACTTCCAGCATACGGGGGGCCTGCATGCGGCGGCCCGTTTCGGGGCGGATGGCGAGTTGATCGCCTTGGCTGAAGACATTGGGCGACACAATGCCATGGACAAGCTGGTCGGGGCATGGCTACGCGGAGACGGCGTGGCCTGGAACGAGCAGGCCATTCTTTTCAGCGGCCGGCTGGGGTACGACTTGATGCAGAAAGCGATGGCGGTGGGATGTCCGTTTCTGGTTAGTATCGGAGCGCCGTCCAGCTTTGCGGTCGAGCTCGCGAACTTGTTCAACGTTACCTTGGTCGGTTTTTTAAGGGGCGAGCGATTCAATGTCTACAGTTCGCCCCACCGTATCCAGTTTTCGGATTAGCTAACCCATTGCGCCATGTCTGATATCCCAAACGAGAATACTCCAGAAAAGTTCGAACGGCTTTGCGTATCCAAACCCGCTGACAAGGCAGGCGGGGCGGGCGCCGTTTACCATGCGATGCGCCATGCGATTGGGAAGGCGGGAGTTGCTCGAGCCAAGGATGCCTTGACCAAGCTGAACCAAAAGGGCGGCTTCGATTGCCCGAGTTGCGCCTGGCCGGATCCCGATGGGCACCGGAGCTCCTTCGAGTTTTGCGAGAACGGGGCCAAGGCGGTGGCCAGCGAGGCGACGGCTGAGCGTATCGACGCGCGTTTCTTCGCGAAGCATTCGGTAGCTGAGCTGGCGGAGCGGAGCGACCTTTGGCACGACCAGCAGGGGCGCCTTACGGAGCCGATGGTATTGCGCGAAGGCGGGACGCACTATGAGCCCATTTCCTGGGAAGGGGCCTTCGACTTGATCGCGGGGGAACTCGGAGAATTGGCCGATCCCAACCAAGCCATTTTCTACACCTCCGGTCGGGCTAGCAACGAAGCTGCGTTTCTGTATCAGCTTTTCGTGCGAGCCTTCGGTACCAACAACCTTCCCGATTGTTCGAACATGTGCCACGAGTCCAGCGGCTTGGCGCTGAAGCAGTCGATCGGTGTAGGGAAGGGAACGGTGACCCTGGAAGACTTGCGGGAAGCGGAGTTGATCCTGGTGATTGGGCAGAATCCCGGCACCAACCATCCGCGCATGCTTTCTACCTTGCAGCAAGCGAAGGAAAAGGGGGCTCGAATTGTATCCATTAATCCTCTACGGGAAGCGGGACTGGTTGCCTTTAGCCATCCGCAGCGAGTTTCCCAGGTCCTAGGAGGCAAGACGCCGCTGGCAGATACCTTCGTCAAGATTCGCACGAACGGGGACCAAGCCTTGTTCCAAGCCATCGGCAAACGCTTGCTGGAAATGGAGCAGGCGGGGCGAAGCGTTCTCGATTGCGACTTTATCAATGACTACACGGCAGGCATTGGCGAGTACCGGGAAGCTTTGAAGCGAACCCCGTGGCCGAGCTTGCTGGATGCCTGCGGCCTGGAAATGGCGACGGTGAACGATCTTGCGGAAGCCTTTGCCACCAAGCAGCGCATCATTTCTTGTTGGGCGATGGGCCTGACGCAGCATCGCAATGCGGTGGCGACGATCCGAGAGTTGACGAACCTGCATCTTTTGCGAGGAGCGATCGGAATAAAGGGGGCAGGCATGTGTCCGGTGCGTGGGCACAGCAATGTGCAGGGGGATCGCACGATGGGTATCTTCGAGCACATGCCGGAGTGGTTTTATGCGGCGCTCGAAAAGGAGTTCGGCATCGATTGTCCGCGGGAGACAGGATTGAATGCGGTGCATTCGATTCGACGAATGAAGGAGCATCCAGGCAGCGTGTTCCTAGCTCTCGGAGGGAACTTCCTTTCAGCGACTCCGGATACTGGATACACGGCAGCCGCTTTGCGGAATTGTCGGCTGACGGCGCATGTGTCCACGAAGTTGAACCGATCGCATCTGGTAACCGGCAAGCAGGCTCTCATTTTGCCGTGCCTGGGACGATCCGAGCGAGATGAGCAAGCCAACGGAGCCCAGTGGGTGAGCGTGGAGAACTCGATGGGAATCGTGCATTCTTCGTCGGGCCAATTGCCGCCCGCTTCTCCCAACCTGAAGAGCGAAGTGGCGATCGTTTGCGGCATTGCGCGTCGGGCGTTGAGGAATCGAAAAGGGCAGATCGATTGGACGGGGTTCGAGACGGACTATTCCAAGATCCGTTCCGCAATCGAGCGCGTGATCCCCGGTTTCGAGGACTACAACCAGCGAGCCCGGCAACCGGGCGGTTATTACTTGCCCAATGCGGTGAAGGAGCGTCGCTTCGAAACGGATACGGGAAAGGCGAATTTCGCGACGAGCCCTCTCGACATCGAACGAGCGGAGCCGGGGCGATTGCTGTTGATGACGATTCGCAGTCACGACCAATTCAATACGACAGTTTATGGCCTGGACGATCGCTATCGCGGAATAAGGGGAGAGCGCCGGATCGTGATGGTGAACCCGGCGGACATGGAGCGACTGGGGTTGTCGACGGAGGACGAAGTGGATGTGCACTCCTTTTTCAAGGGAGAGGAACGCGTGACGCGTTTGTATCGACTGATTCCCTACGACATTCCTGTTGGATGCGTGGCGATGTACTTCCCCGAGGCCAACGCGTTGGTGCCGATCGACCATATCGCGGTGGGAAGCGAAACGCCGGCGTCGAAGTCCGTTCAGGTGGAAATTCGCAAGCGTTAGGGAAGGCCTTCGCGAGAAGTAGCGAGTTAGCGGGTGACCGCTTTCAGGGCTTTGGCGAGGATGGTTGCGTAGGATTCGCCGTCGAGATCGAGGTCGAGGGCTTGGCTGAATTCAAGTTCGATTCCGATGTATTTGCTTTCGGGATACCGTTTGCGGAGTGCGGTGGTGTGGCCGTCTTCGCGTCCATGGTAGGGTTCGTTGGGGCGGATCTCGAGATCGGGAAGCACGATTTTTAGGAGTTTCAGGAGCTTCTTGCTGAAGGCTTCTTCGGCGGGGCGTTGGTCGTCGAAGAGGATGCCTAGGTCGACGTCACGCCGTTTTCCTTGGAAGGTTTTGGTGAAGGAGTGGATGGAGAGGTGAACGACAGTGCAGTCTTCGTGCTGGGCAGCTTCGATGCTGCGGCGGGCCTCCGCTCGGAAGGGGATGAAGATCTCGGTTAGCAGCCGGGCTTTTTCGGACTCGCAGAGGTCGTAAACGATTGGGCTAAATTGGCTGGGGTTTCCAATGGAGCGATTCAGGTCGACCGCGAGGCGAGAGAATTGGCCAAGGATAAGCGGGCAGCTTAGTTTGTGGGCGAGTTCTTCGGCGATGGCTTTGGTTCCCGGATCGTAGACCTGGTGGGTTTCGCAGCTCGCGGCGTAGGTTTGCAAGGCGAGCTTCAGGCTGTTGGGAATCTCAGCGGAAGCATGCTCAGCGGTGACGATGAATTTGTAGGAGGCGCTCATCCGCTTTTCTCTCAGTTGGTGAACGGTTCCGAGTTGGCGAGGCAGGAGCTCAGCTGGGCCATGGTTTCGCGGAGCTGTTCCTGGTTCGGCTTTTTCCCGACGCGAGCCAAGATTCGTTCGGCGAGGTTGCCTTCTTGCAGGATATAGCCGAGGGCTTCGCGGCGCTTGGAGACGCGCGGGTGGTTCTTGAGGACGTCCACGATCTTTGCCCACAGCTCGCCTACGGAGGTTTCATTCGCCTTCAGGTCGAAGAGTTCCGCGAGGTCGCGCAGGAGCAGGTCCGCTTCGAATCCGTCGCGGGCAATGGCCATGAGCTGTTCCTTGCGTTCCTTAGGCGTGTAGCGGGTTGCGAACTCTTTGAGCGTCTCGATATCCAAGGCGCAGAGGCTTTCCAGCAGGGCGATGATTAGGCTGCAGATTCCGATGTCTTGCGTCGGATTCTCTTGTGTATCCAAAAGTCGGATCTCGATGGCGTTGCGGTCGAAGCGAGCGATGGCTCCACGAGAGTTTAGCCATTCGTATTGGAGGATGCCGTCCGGATCGTAGGGCTTGATGGCTTGGTAGGTCTTTTGCAGGATTTCCGTTTGGTAGTCCTGGTAGGTGAAGATGGGCTCGGGAATGATGTTGCCCGCTATTTCCGGTACCTTTGCCTGGTTGTTTTTATAGACGTCGATGCGTGTATCCAGAAATCCACGATATTCGCCTTCGATAATGGGACTGCTCGCCGCGAGGGCCGGCAGATAGGGCAGGATGAGGATGATGGCGGCGTGGAGGCGGGCGAATTCCTCTTCGTTGGCGAAGGGGAGGTTGATGTGGCAGCTTTGCAGGTTGAACCAGCCGTGGCTGCTGCAGCCGAAAATGCGGTCGTAGGCTTCGTAGATCGTGCGATCGCCTTCGCTCCAAGTCTTTCCTTCGACGCTGGGGTCCATGAAGGGATGGATGCCGCCGGGGGCCAGCATGGCGTTGTGGGCGGCGAGCCGCGAATTCATTTCGGCGATGGCGTCGTGGAAGTCGGACTCGAGCTGCTCCAGGTCCGAAGTCGGCCCAGCGGTCTTGAATTCGAGCACATGGGTGGCGAGCTCGTTGGATACGTCGATGGACCCGAGGGAGATTTCCTGGGTGGTATTTCCATTTTCGTCGAGCAGGATGGATTCGGCGATCGGGCAGGGGCGAAGCGTATCGCGATCGACGATCATGTATTCAAGTTCGATGCCGAAGGCTTCGAAGATTGAGAGTGTTTTCTTGGACATTGAGAAAGGTGTTGGAAGTCGTGGCGTTAGCGGGCGTGCTTGGATTCGAGACGCTTTAGGAAGGTGTTCATGACGGCGAGGTAAAGCTCGTCGCCGATAAGCTCGTCTTCGATGCCGGCGTCGATGCTAGGGTTGTCGTTTACCTCAATCACCAAGGCAGTGTCGCCGTGTTGCTTGAGGTCCACGCCATAGAAGCCGTTGCCGATGAGGCCGGCAGCTTTGAGCGCAGTATCGAGCACGCATGGCGGGACGTTGGAGATGGGGACGCCGTTGCTGTCGCCGCAGAAGTCGTCGCCCTTGACGGCGTGGTTGTAGATTTGCCAGTGGCCTTTGCTCATGTAGTAGCGGCAGGCATACAGGGGAGTTCCGTCGATGATGCCGATGCGCCAGTCGAATTCGGTAGGAACGAACTCTTGGGCGATGAGGATGCTGGAGGTTTGCAGCAGCTTCTTGCAGAGGGTGTGGAATTCTTGGGAGGAACGGACTTTGTGTACGCCGATGGAGAAGGAGCCGTCGGGGATCTTGACGACGATCGGGTAGTGGAAGTTCTCGGCGAGTTCGTTGACGTTGCGTCGGGTGACGAGCGTCGAGTTTGGCGTAGGGATATTATGGGTACGAAGGAGCTCGGCGAGGAATACCTTGTTGCAGCAACGGCGGATGGACTCGGGATCGTCGATCACGACCATGCCGGAACGTTCCGCCTTGAGGGCGAAGCGCATGGTATGGTTGTCGAGGCGAGTGGTTTCGCGGATGAAGAGCGCGTCGAATTCCATGAGGCGCGGCAGGTCGCGCGGTGTGAGGATTTCGGCTCGCATGTCGAGCTGGTTCGCGGCTTTGCAAAAGGCGTCGAGGGCGGCTTTGTCGGAGGGCGCGTTGGCTTCCTGCTCGTTGGCGAGGATGGCGATTTCGTAGCGTGGAGTCTTGTTGGACTGGTCGCGCCGCCAGCGCTTGTGGAAAAGCGAGTTGAGCTCGGTCTCGATGAACTCGTGGTGTTCGTCGGGAACTTGGTGCAGGCCGAGCTGGGTGATTTCGTTGAGCTTCCACTTTCCGTCCCGCTTGTGGAACTCGTAGCGGGCGAGCGGGCAAGGGAAGAGGGAGTAGAGTCGCTTGGCCAGCTTGTCGTAGGCCTTGGCGAGGTTCTTTCCGAAGTAGACGCTGAGGGTGAACTCGTGGGCGGCGAGG
This sequence comes from Pelagicoccus sp. SDUM812005, assembly GCF_031127875.1. Classification (GTDB taxonomy): domain Bacteria; phylum Verrucomicrobiota; class Verrucomicrobiia; order Opitutales; family Opitutaceae; genus Pelagicoccus. Next base: position 123,643 of record NZ_JARXIA010000003.1, read on the forward strand.
CGCTTGAAGGAGCTCTGGATGAGTTCGTCGTGTTCGCGGATCGCGTCGCGGATGAGGACCTTGCTCTCGATTTGGTGTAGGGTCTTGGCTTCCGGTAGGCAGCGGTGGCTGCGGGCGTCGGCGAGCAGCGAGACGTAGTAGCTGGTGGAGAGCGCCTTCTTGTGGGAGCAGAGGTTTATGACCTTGATGCGCTTTTTCTCGGCGTATTCGGAAGACAGGTACTCGCTCGAGGTAATGAGCGGCAGTTCTTGGAAGCGCTCGGGGATTTTAGAAAGCGAGTCGACGACGATGCGAAAGGCTGATTCTTGGGAGTTCATCTTCACTTTTTTTCGATTAGGAGCAGGTTGGCGTCGTAGGTGACGATGCCGAGCATGACGGAATTTATGAGACGTTGCGGATCTATGGCGTAGATCAGGGAATCGGAGAGCGGGTTTTTGTGGTAGGGATCGGCTACGAGGATCTGCTTGTTGGCGTGGTCGTATTCAAAAAGCGTTACGAAGTGTCCTTCTACGTCGCCGGTTACGTCGTCGTCCTTGCCGTTCTTCTTGAGTCGGGAGGTGCGGTAGAGGTGGGTGGAGTTGAGCCCGGCGATGACGGGGTTGCCGTGGGCGAGGAGCATGGCGAGCAGAGCGGAGTCAAGTTCGTCGAAGCGGATGGTGCCGCCTCGCTCGAGGTATTCGATGTAGGCGGAGAGATTGGCTCGGGCCCGTTTGCTGCTGCTGTGTTCGCGGCGGACGGCCAGCTTTTTGCTGATTTCGTCGGACTTGAGGTTGGCCCAGGTCGGGTCGAATACGCGGAGGTTGTAACTGTAGATGGTGGCTTGGTACCCGCGCTTCAGAGCATGGTTGGCGAGCATGACGGAATAGGTGCCGCCGTCGGGATTTTCCGGGATGTCGGAAATGATTTGCTCGAGGGCGTAGTCGTCCTCGAAATGTTGATACACTGCCTGCAGGCAGGTGGGACCGCAGCTGGTCTCGGTGGGTTGCGCCTGCATTTTCAGTTCGCGGCGCGATGGGTTCGTTTTCATTTTCTAGGTGTCCTAAGTGTGGAAACCTCTTGGGTGCGATTGCGGTTACTTGTCTCTGTTTTTGTAGCGGGAGACAATCATAGAATTCGGTTCAAGGGGGACTCCGAGCTCTCCTTTGCGTTGGTAGTCGCACTGGGAGAGAACGTAGCGGATGGCTTCCATGCGGGCGACGCCCTTGTCGTTGCCGTCGACGATGATCCAGGGGGACTTGTCGCTATGGGTGAGCTCGAACATGCGCTCCTTGTATTGGGTGAAGTCGTCCCATTTCTCCTGGGCGAGGGCGTCGATGGTGCTGAGCTTCCACTGGTAGAGGATGTCGGAGGCGCGGCGTTCGATGCGCTGGCCTTGGGCTTCCCGGTTGATGGAGAACCAAAGTTTTATAATTTGGATACCGTCGTCGATGAGCATGTTTTCCACTACGGGAACTTGTTGCATGAACATCTCGTGCTGCTGGGGCGTGCAAAAGCCCATGACTGGCTCCACTACGGCGCGGTTGTACCAGCTGCGGTCGAAGAATACGATTTCGCCCGGATTGGGCATGTGGCGCAGGTAGCGCTGGAAGAACCATTGGCCGCTTTCTTCCTGGGTGGGCTTGGGCAAGGCGATGACGTTGAGGAAGCGGGGGTTGAGGTGTTCGGCGAAGCGGCGAATGGCGCCGCCTTTGCCGGCGGTGTCGCGTCCCTCGAAGATTACGAGCAGGCGGCGGCCTTCGGTTTGGATCGATTGCTGCAGCAGCACGAGCTCGCGCTGGAGGTTGCGAAACTCCAGGAGGTACTCTTCGGTCAGTTCGTTGCTCATGGCGCGGAGGCGCGGGCTCTAGGATTCGGAGACCTCGACCACGTCGACGTTGGTCGCGAGGTCGGACTGGGCCTGTTTGTAGGGGTCAGTCTTGTCCTTGTTGAGGTTTCGCTCGTACCGCTTGATTTGGCTTTCGGACAATTTGGCGATATGGCAGACGGGTTCGCCCGGCTTGACCGCGGGCATGGTGGCCATGCCGATGGCGATGCCGTGGGTGGGGCTGGTGATGATGTTTTGTTCTTCCCCGAGGATGCTGTAGTTGGTGGCGATGGCGTGCCCTTCGCGCACGAATTCGCCAGGGCTAATGTGGAACTTCAGGATGCCGCCGACGGTGGCGCGTACCCACTGGGTCTTGCGGATGGTGGCTTGGAAGGGAGGAGGCATGGAGTCTCCGTCCTGCATGCCCAGGTGGATGAGGACGTTGCGGATGCCTTGTACTCCGATTTGCAATACGCTGGGTTCGATCTTCCAGGGCTCGCCCGCTTCCAGGATGATGGTGGGCACGCCGGCGCGGGCGCATTCGCGGCGGAAGGACCCGAGGGGGCCCTTGCCGTCGATGACGAGGGCGCAGCCGAAGGCGGATGCCAGCTTGCGGATGGCGGGGCTGCTGAGGTCGGCCCGCACGTTCGGGTAGTTGGTGCGTTGGAAGGCGGCGGAGTGGAGGTCGATGCCGTAGTCGCACTTCTTGGCGATCTCGTTCATCAGCTTGTGGGCGATGCGGCCTGCCATGCTACCGTTTTGAGATCCCGGAAAGTAGCGGTTGAGGTCGCGGCGGTCGGGCAGGTAGCGCTGGTTGTTTTCGAAGCCGAGCACGTTGACCACCGGTACGAGGATGAGGGTGCCGCACTTGATCTCGCAGGCTTCGCCGAAGAGGAAGTCGTGGATGATGCCGGTGCCGTTGATCTCGTCGCCGTGGATGGCCGCGGTGATGAAGACGCGCGGGCCGGGCTTCTTGGAGCGGATGACGCGCACGGGCATGCGGATGGTGTCGCCCGTATAGGTTTCGGATAGGTCGAGGCCGATGTCCTTGGTTTCGCCGGCGCGGATGGTGACGCCGCCAATCTTGAGGGCGCTTTTTCTAACAGGTGCCATTTAGGAGTTCGGGTCGGCTGGTTTGGTCGCCTTTTTGGTGAGCGAGCTTTTCTTCTTGCGGCGCTTGCTCTTGGCGAAGGCGGGGAGGAGGCCTTGGAGGGCGGCCCGCAATCCGTAGCAAAGGAGGTGGTCGCCCGCTTCGATGACGCGGGTGCCCTTGGGGTTGGCGATGTGGTCCTGTCCGCGGACCAGGCGCATGACCACGATGTCGCGTTCGCGCAGGCCGGATTCCGTAATGGTCTTGCCGGCGATCTCGGAGTTGGCCTCGACGGCGAACTCGGTGACGGCGTAGCCTTTGGTGAGGGCCAGGCGTTCGCGCACGTCGATGTTTCCGAAGCGGATTTGCTCTTCCATGAACTGGATGATCTCGCCTGCGATATCGATGCCGGTGGCGCCTTCGATGCCTTCGAGTCCGGGCGAGGAATTGACTTCCATGATGACGGGGCCGTCCTTGCCTTCGAGCATGTCGACGCCGGCTACGCTGAGGTTGAGGATCTGGGCGGCCTTGACGGCGGTGCGCTCGTATTCGGGATCGAGGGTGACGGACTGGGTGTTGCCGCCGCGGTGCACGTTGGAGCGGAACTCCTGGCCGGCGGCGGTGCGGCGCATGGCGGCGACGACGCGGTCGCCCACCACAAAGGCGCGGATGTCGCGGCCTTTGGATTCGGCGACGAACTTCTGCACCAGCACGTTTTGCTTAACGGCGCCGAGGGTTTCGATGATGGCCTCGGCGACCTTGTTGGTTTCGGCGAGGATGACGCCGATGCCTTGGGTCCCCTGCAGCAGCTTGATGACGACCGGGGCGCCGCCCATGGCTTGGATGGCTTTGAGCACGTCGGTCGGGTTGCGCACGAAGGCGGTTTCCGCGATGCCGACGTTGTGGCTGGAGAGTTCCTGCATGGAGGCCAGCTTGTCGCGGGAAGCGAGGATGGCGTCCGCTGTATTCAAACAGTAGGTACCCATCTGCTCGAATTGGCGTACGACGGAGGAACCGAAAAAGGTAATGGAAGTTCCGATACGCGGGATGATGGCGTCGTAGGAGCTCAGCGGCTTGCCGCCGAAGGTGAGGTCCGGCTGCCCCGACTCGATGTAGAGAGCGAACTTCATGGTATCGAGTACCTTGACCTTGTGGCCGCGCTTTTCGGCGGCTTCGCGTAGTCTGCGGGTACTGTAGAGGCGGGGTCCTCGGGAGAGGATGGCGATTTTTAGTGGGTCCATGGCGGAAATATTTTAGCGTTTGCCGAGTTTCGGCTTTCGGTTGGGGCGGGTGAGAAAGGACTTGGAGCAGTCCACGATGAAGTCGCCTTCGAGGGCGAGGCGCCCGAGCAGCATACGGCACTGCATGTGCTTGCGGTTGCTGAGGCTGAGTTCGATTTTTTTGACAGTGTCGCCGACGCGGACCTTGGTGGCAACGAAGTAACGTTCGTGCTGTTGGCCGTTGCTGGAGCGCACGTGGGTTTGGTGCTCTATCTTGGCGACGATCGTCTTCTTCAGCTGTCCGGTACGACGGTCGGCAGCGACGTCGAACTGGACGCGGTTTCCCGGAAGTTCGACGATGTTCTCTACATCGATAGCGGAGCGACGGGCGCCGGTATCTGTTTTGGCAGTGATGTCTGAAATCCCCCACTCAGGGAGGTCGATAGACTCTTTCCAACCGATGAGGGTTGGGTGGCTATGTGACATTTTCTATGGGCGACGTAAGTAAAAAAGACGCTCGCGAGGCGTTCGATTGCTCTTCTGTGGCAACGCCGCGATTTACGGGCTGAGACATCGACTCTTTTTCGCAAAGTGCAAGCGCTAAAATCGGCTTTTCAGGAAGATTTTTTGGCATGTATTGGAGTGAGGTTCGTGGCGGATTTGGCTCCGGGCTGGCGCGCTTCGAACTGGGGCGCGCTAGGCGCGGCTTCAGTGGTCGGTTTCCTCGGGATCGAGGTAGGGTTGGCAGAGGGTTTGGCCGGCGTCCTCGAGCTGGTTGGACCAGCGCTGGGGGCAGTAGAGTGTGAGGGAAAAGGCGGCCCGGCCCTTTTCGCTTTTGGCGGCCGGTGCTTTTTGCACGTGCCAGACGATGTATTCGGCTTCGGGGAAGGCGGCGCTGTGGATGGGGTCTTCGAAGAGGCGGTTGAGGATCGCGTCTTCCGGCAAGGCGGCGGCGAGGCAGCGCACGATGAAGGCCTCCGGCTTGGGGCTTGCCAGGATCTGCTCGAGGTAGGCGTCGGACGCGGGGTCCGTTCCGCCGAGGGTTGCCTGGAGGCGGTTGACCTCGGGCTTGGGCGTTTGCTCGAAGGCGAGGTTGAAGAGTCGCTGGATGTTGAAGATCGGCTCGTGGTATGCGAGATCTGGATACTCTTCCCAGAGTGGCTCGCGCTGGATGTCTTCGGCGATGTTCTGCTTTTTGCCCTTGGGGAGCTGGGCGCCGAAGGTGAAGTCGAGCAAGGCTTTGGCAGCGTCTTCTATCTCGAGGTCTTGCAGGGCCATGACGGCGTAGTCGCGCAGCTGTTCGGACTCGACTTTGTCGGAGTCGGAAAATTCGAGGTGCTTGAGCAAGGCGAGGCATTGCTCGGGCGGCCAGGTGCTCGGGATTTCTTCGACGGTTTCGATGCTGTCGATGGTAAGCTGGAATTTGTGTTTCATGGAAGTCTTGAAAAGTGGATACGGAGAGCGGTTTCCGTGGTGAACATTTTCTAAGGGAAGAGGCCTCGCAGGCGTTTGGCTTCGGCGACCTTGCTGATGCCGAGGCTGAGAGCGGCTTCGCGGCGGGAGCAGCCGTAGCGTTGCTTTTGTTTTTCCACTTTCGTTTTCGCTCGTTCGAGGATGACGTAGAGTTTGGAGAGGACTTCGTCGCGGGTCCAGAAGGTGCTTTGCAAGTCCTGCACCCATTCGAAGTAGGAGACGATGACGCCGCCGCTGTTGCAGAGCACGTCGGGGATGACGAGCACGTCGCCGCGCTCGAGCAGGATGGCGTCGGCTTCGTTGGTGGTCGGTCCGTTGGCGGCTTCGCAGAGGATGCGGCATTGGATCTTGCTCGCGTTCTCGGCGTGGATGACCCGCTCCAGTGCGGCGGGCATGAGGAGATCGCAAGGTTGCTCGAGCAGCTCTTCGTTGCTAAGGGAGTCGCCGCCGTTCCAGCCGGCAAGGCTCCTGTTCTTGGCCACGTGTTCGAGGGCGTCTTCGATGTCGAGGCCCTTGGGATTGAAAAAGGCTCCGCTGACGTCGCTGATGCCGATGACTTTGGTTCCGTATTCGACGAAGGCCTTGGCCGCTTCCGAGCCGACGTTTCCGAAGCCTTGGATAATTACGGTGGCGCTTTGCGGGGCGATGCCGAGGTCTTGCATGTAGGTACGGGCCAAATACGCGGCACCGCGGCCGGTGGCTTCGCGTCGCCCTTCGGAACCGCCTGCTCCGATCGGTTTTCCGGTTACGATCGCGGGAGCGCTGCTGCCGACGTAGCTGGAATAGGTATCCATCATCCAGGCCATAATTTGTTCGTTGGTGCCCATGTCCGGCGCCATGACGTCCACGTTGGTGCCGACGAAGGGAATCATCTCCTGCATGTAGCGACGCGAGAGGTGCTCTAGTTCGTTGGCGGAAAGGGTGTGGGGATCGACGGCGATGCCGCCTTTGGCTCCGCCGTAAGGGAGGTCGACCAGGGCGCACTTCCAACTCATCCACATGGCGAGGGCGGCTACTTCGCCCAGGTCGACTTTTGGGTGGAAGCGCAGTCCGCCTTTGGTCGGGCCCATGGAAAGGTGATGCTGCACGCGGAAGCCTTCGTAGACGACGATTTCTCCTGTATCCAGTTCTATGGGACAGGATACGATCATGCAGCGTTTGGGGGTCTTGACGCGCTCGCGCAGGCGGTGGTCCATTTGGAGGATATCCGCGGCGCGGTCGAACTGCAGGCAGGCCATGTCGAACACGGTCGACTTGTAGATGTTGGAATTCATTTGGAAGTCGTTGGATGTTTGGGTTTAGCCGGCTTCGAGCATGCTTGAGAGCAGGGTGGCGATGCCGAGAAAGGACATGAAACCGGCGATGTCGGTTACGGTGGTGAGGACGATGGAAGAGGATTGGGCGGGATCTAAGCCGAAGCGTTTAAGAAGGATCGGTACCAGAGCTCCGGATACGCCGGCGATGGTCATGGAAACGATCATGGCTAGGGCCATGACGAGGGCGAGGCCGCTGCTGCGGCTCCAGAGGTAGATGGCGGTGGAGCAGGTGATGGCGATGCCGATGCCGTTGAGCATGCCGGCTCCGCACTCCTTGAGCATGACGCGGAGCCAGTGGCGCATGGAGATTTCTCGGAGGGTCAAGCCGCGCATGGTGACGGCGAGGGCTTGGGCTCCGGCGTTGCCCGATTGTCCGGCGGCGATGGGCAGCAGGATGGCGAGGGCGGTGTATTTGGTGATGATGCCTTCGAAGGCTCCGACTACGGCGGCGGCGAGGAAGGCGGTGAGCAAGTTGATCTGGAGCCAGGGGTGGCGTTTCTTGACGGAGAATATTGAGCTGGAGAGGGCGCGTTCGTCCTTGCTGGCACCCACCATGGTCTGCATGTCGGAGGCGAGGTTTTCGCGGAGGGCGTCGATGAGGTTTTGGCCTTCGATGACGCCGAGCAGGCGCTGGTCGATATCGACGACGGGGATGACATCGACGCGGTGCTTTTCCAGTTTGGCGACAACGTCTTCGCGCGGGTCGAGCGGCTCGACGACGGTTTTGACCGGGTGGGAAAGGGAGGCGAGCGTTTCGTGTCCGTCGGCGAGGGCGATGCGTTGGATATCGACGGTGCCGGTGAGGCGCATCTCGTCGTCGAGCACGAGCAGGTGGTGGAGGCTGGAAACCTTGCGGCGCTTGATTTGGCTGATGGCCGCTTCGACGGTGACGCTTTGGTTGAGGGCGACGACGCGGGGCTGCATGATGGCGCCGGCCGAGTTCTCGGGATACTGGAGGAGGGAGCGGTATTCCTTGGCGGCCCCTTTGTCGAGGTTTGCCAGCAGGCTTTCTTGTTGCTCGGTCGAACAGCGGCTGAGCAGGGCGGTGCCGGTGCGGATATCGACGCTGTTGAGCACGCGGGAACTGAGGGCTTCGGGGAGGTTTTTGAGGATGTTGTCGGCGGCGCCGGGGGCGAGGCGTTCGAAGACGCGGGCGATGACGTGGGGCGGTTGGTCCTCGAGGGCGTCGAGGGCGTCGCCGGTGCGCATGGCTTCGATGCGGCGGGCGGCGTCGATGGTGTAGTTAAGGAGGTAGTCCCGGTTCAGGATGAAGACGGGGTCCGCAGCGGGAGGGGTGGTTTCTTGGGTGTTCATGAGCTGCGGGTATCGGAGTCGAGCATGTGGGCCATGCCTTGGAAGACGGCGTAGAGGCTGTGGGCGTAGTCGGAGAGGTTGTTGTTGATGTCGGTTCGAGCTCCTTGGGAGTGGGCCATCTTGGCGAGGTGTCGCAGTCCGCGCCGCAGGTCGACGTGTCGCAGCACGCCGTTGTAGCGGTTGTTGGGGCCGACGACGGGGAGCACGTCGTACAGGTCCCAGTCCGGGTGTTCGGCGGCTTGGCTGAGCGAGGTTCTGCCGTTGAGGGTGCGGCAATTGGTCTTGAGGGAGCTGAGGATGTTTTGATCGGGCTTGAGAGCGAGAGTATCGGTGTAGTGGATACGTCCGATGAGGTTGCGGTCTCGGTCGACGGCGAACAGGTAGTCGGCCTTTTGCTGGCCTTCCATGGTTTCGATGATGGTGCGGGCTTGGGCTCCGTTTCCGTCGCTGGGAAGCACGGGGGCGTCGGGGATCATCCAGCTGCCGACGGTGTTTTGCTTGTAGGCGAGCAGGGTGGCGGTGGAGCGGCGCTTGCGGGCGGGGAGTTGGCTTTGCAGCTCTTGGCGTTGGCTGGCCGGCAGGTAGCGAAAGATGGCGGCGATGGTGACGGATTCGAGGGGATTGAGCAGGTCGGCGCAGGTGTCGGCGGGCATGATCTTGCAGGCACGGGCCGCGACTTGGGGCAGCATGTGGGTGAGCATGGGGACTGCGTAGGCCACGGGGGTGTCGGCGAGGAATGCGGCGATTTCGGCCGGCGGGTTTTGCTCGAGGCTGCGAGCGGCGGACCTGGGGTGGTCCTTGAGGTAGGCCAGGGCCAATGTGGTCTTTCGTTTGCTCATGGTGCTGGGCGCTTACTTGCCTTGGGAGGGATCGGAGAGGACTCGGGTGACTTGCTCGTCGAAGAACTTCGCGGGGATGACGACCTTTCCGTCCGGACAGTCCAGGACGATGGAGGTGCGGGTGACTTCCAGGATTTCGCCTTTCTGTTCGCCGATGAGGACCAGGTCTCCGATTTGGCAGTGTTGGTTGAGGTGGCGGGCTCCCAGGGTATTGGCGACGAGGGTCTTGCCTCCGAGGGCGAAGGCGAAGGCGGCTCCGGCGAGCAGTATCCCGCTGGTAACTACAACGATGTTGGTAAGGAAGTGGACGTTGAGGCCGATTTGCTCGGCTCCGATGATGACGGTGGCGACGATGATGATGCCCTGTACGATGCGCGGGAGGGCGGAGGAGCGGGGGATGGCGGAACGGGCCGCGGCGCTGGTGATGGCGGAGCGGGCGGCGTTGCTGATGAGGTAGCCGGCCAGGATGATGAGCAGGCCGGTGACGAGGCTTGGCAGGAAGCTGACGATGTTATCGAGCCAAATGGAGAACATGCTCCAGCCGAGCAGGTTGGCGCTGGCGGCGACGAAGAAGACGATCACCGACCAGAACACGACGGCGCTGATGATGAGCGAGTAGGATTCGCGGATGCGCTGGCGTTGCTCGCCGTCGTCCTTGGCGACCTTGCGGAAGACGGTGTTGAGGCCGCTGACGAGTTTGCGGGTAAGCAGCCTGAGGACGAAGGCGAGGATCCAGCCCGAAAGGAGGAGGGCGATGGCTCCGAGCAGCTCAGGGGTGTGGTTGAGCAGTTGCTGCGAGAATTCTTGGTAGGTTTGCTCGAGGGCGGCGCGCCAGTCGAAGGCGTTGTTGGTGCTTTCAGGCATGGGGGATGGGTGTTGGGCGGCCGCGATAGGGAGATCGCTGCTCGCCGTGGCTGTTTGTTTCGAAAGGCGGAACGGTCCGGATTGTTAGGAAAGCGTGGGTGGCTGGCTTTTCCCGGCGGTGGCTTGTTTCGTCGACTCCGATGAATACGGATAGCTCCGGTTGGAGGCTAGGGCAAGGCGCAGGGGACGGTTTTAGCCGAAAGAGGGGCTTGGGCGGGGCAGGCAAGCCACTTGAGCATTTCCGGCCGGAAGATGAAGAAGGCGGCGCCGTGCAGGCAGAGGCCGGCCCAGAGGAAGTCGAGGCTCAGGTTCTCCTTCATAGAGAAGATGGCGAAGGGAACGAATACGGCCAGGAGGATGCACTCCTGCAGGATCGTGAGCTGGCCAAGGTTCATGACGCCGTGCCCGATGCGGTTGGCGGGGACTTTGCGGGAGGCCGCGAGCGGGTGGGCCTGGCGCGGGCGGAATCGCTTTTGTCTCGGAGAGTTGGGCGGCGATCTTAGCCGTTTGCCACGGACTTTTTGGCGAGGTGGAGGATGAGTTTTCCGTCCATGTAGTATTCCACGTAGTTGCCGCTGGTGGTGACCCAGTCCGTGTATTCGTTGGGTGCTTTGCCTTGGTTGGCGGGGGAAATGAGCTCGAACTCGCCGTTGTGCCACTTGCGGTAGCCGGACTTGTTGCCGGAGGAGTTCTTGAGGGTGATGGCCTTTTCCTTGAAGTCGGGATTGAGCAGGAGGTAGATGCGGCCGTTTTCCTCGACCTTGACGTCCTTCACGATGTTGCTGTCGCGGGTGAGGGCGACGTAGGGGCCGAACTCCGTCTTCTCGGCGCTTTGGGCGAAGAGGTTGAGGGAGAGCGAGAGGGCAAAGAGGGCGAAGAGGTGGCGGATCGGAAGATTGCGTGTAGGTTTCATGGAAAGTTGAGTTGGCTGCTTGGGCTGGAAGGCGGTTAACGGCGGTACTTGTAGCTGCAAAGCTTAGATATTGCAAACGAGATATTGCGCTCGATTTATGAATTTTCGTAACTTATTTGTACCGATAAATTTGATACATACGGACTATGAACTCCAAGACTGACTCGATCGTCGTACGCAACTGGACGGTTGAGGATATCCCTGGGATTATCGCCTGCCACGAAGCGGCCTATCCTGACTATGCCCCGGAAGAGGTGTTTGACGAGCGCTTGCACGAGCTGCAGCTGACGGCGTTTCCGGAAGGCCAGTTCTTGGCGGAGGCGGACGGCAAGGTAGTCGGCTACGCGACGTCCTTGATCGTGCAGTTGGACGATCTGGGAGAAAAGCACGTCTATACCTACTCGGAAATCACGGGGAGCTACACCTTCAGCACGCACGAGCCCAGCGGAGATACGCTGTATGGGGCGGACATCGCGGTGCATCCCGACTACCGCGGGCGGCGCATTGCCAGCATGTTGTACGTGAAGCGAAAGGAACTGCTGACCAAGTACAACCTGCGGCGCATGGTCGCCTACGGGCGGATTCCGCAATACGGGGAATTCGCGGGCCGCATGACTCCCGAGGAGTTCGTGGCGAAGGTCGAAAAGGGAGAGCTCAAGGACTATGCCCTGCTGGCCCACCTGCGAGCGGGCTACCGGGTGAAGCGGGTGTTGTTCGATTTCATGGCGGACGAGTCCAGCATGAACTACTCCACCTACCTGGAGATGCCGAATCCCAGCTTCGACCCGGCTCGGCGCATGATCGCGGCGGCGCCGCTGAAGCGTCCGGTGCGAAGCATTCGCGTGTGCGCGGCCCAGTGGGAGATGCGTCGCATCCATAGCTGGGAGGAGTTCGAGTCGACGGTGAAATTCTTCGTATCCACTGCCAGCAGCTACCACAGCCACTTTCTGGTGATGCCGGAGCTTTTTACGGCCCAGCTCTTTTGCCTGATGCCGCAGGACTGGGAGCCGAAGGTTGCCATCCGGGAGCTGGCCAAGATGAAGGATCGCTACCTGGAGATGATGACGGGGCTGGCCAAGAAGAATGGCTTGTACATCGTAGGCGGCTCCATCCCGGTGGAAGGCGAAGACGGTTCGCTCAAGAACGTCGGCTTCCTTTTCGGTCCGGACGGGCAGGTCGACTTCCAGGAGAAGCTGCACATCACGCCTACGGATTTCAATGAATGGGGCATGACGCCGGGGGACCGTCTCAAGATATTCGATACGTCGATGGCTCGGGTGGCGATCCAGCTTTCCTACGACGTGGAGTTTCCGGAGGCGTCCCGCTTGTTGGCCCTAGCCGGAGCGGAGGTGATTTTCGTTCCCTACAGCACGGACGAGAAGAAGGCCTACAATCGAGTGCGGTTTTGCGCTCAGGCGCGGGCGACCGAGAACTACGTTTACGTGGTGATGGCGGGCAACGTCGGGAACTTGCCGACCTACGAGAACTACTTGATCAATTACGGGCAGGCCGCGGTGTTTACTCCGAGCGACTTTGCCTTTCCGGTAAATGCGATTGCCGGCGAGGCGGACCCGAACGCGGAGACGGTGGTGATCTGTGATTTGGATTTGAATACGTTGGCGATGCAGCGGGATGTGGGCACGGTGAGGCCGCTGGGGGCGCGGCGAAGCGACCTGTATCGATTGAAGCCGCACAAGTCGATCAAGCGGGTTCGCTTCTCCTAGGAATCTTTCCAGCTCGTCGCCGAATGCGGAGGAAATCCGCGTCGGCAAGTCTTCAAGGGTGGGGCCCGAACCGCCGACGGAATCTGATAATCTCGCAAAAGTCTTAGGAGCTTTTGCGGGGGGCTCTCTTAAAGTTTGGACCGACTTTAAGCATTACGGGTTGACCTCTTTGTCTCTGTCTCCTCTTTGGGAAAATCACAGTACGGATTAATTTCATTAGACAAAAAGGTCTCAAAGTATGCTTTCACTTCTCATTTCAGCACTGGTCGCTACCACAATCGCTGGCGCCTTGATCGCTTCGCAGGTTAGTACGGGGATGACGGTCTTCTTAAGCACCGTCGGTTTCGTTGGCGCGTTTTTCCTGGTGGGTTTCCTGGTTCGCAAAAAGATGTCCAAGGTCCAGGACGAGCTTCAGGAGCGCATGCTAGCCGCTCAGAGGCGCATGAAAATGAAGGTGCAGCAGTTCCAGAACAAGCCCGGCGGGAACGTAAAGCAGATCCAACGCCAGCTCGAAGCGGATCAAAGGGCCATGTTCAGGGAGGGGCTTGAGCTCACCAAGGGGCTGGAACCGTTTCGCAAGTGGTCCTTGCTCACGGGCCGCCAGATTGCGACCATGCGCCTGCAGTTCCACTACCAGCTCAAGGAGTTCGAGCAGGTTGACGAGATCCTTGCTACCTGCGGTTTCCTAAGGGGCCCGATGATGATGGACCCCATGGCGGTGGCCATGAGGATGGCCCGCTGCTATAAGAACGATGACTTGGAGGGCGCGAAAAAGGTCTTCAAGCGCCGGATCAAGTGGTTTCGCGGTTCTCGCGGCACCTTGTTGTATGGATTGATGTCGTGGATCTACGTCAAGGCTGGCGAGCCGGACGAAGCCCGTCGGGTCTTGCTGAAGGCCAAGGAAGCCACCGGAGTCGAAACCTTTACCCGGAACTGGGAACACCTCTCCAACGATCGCGTGAAGAGCTTCTCCAACGCAGGTTTAGGGGACGAGTGGTACAGCCTTTACTTGGAAATCCCGCCCGTGCCCAAGCAGCAGCGGATGCGCGGCAATGGACGCGGTCCGCGCGGCTTCTAAAGTTTAGATCCGTAACGAGGATGGCGTCCCAATGGCGAGGGGACTTCGAGCTCCCGCTATCGTTGGCTGTCGATTCGTCGCGCGCGTTCCCTCCGCGCTGCGACCGCAAAGGGTAAGGATTGACACGTTATAAAGGAAAATCCGTCCACGGGCGAGGTGCGGCTAGAGCGTTTTTCGTTTTGTGTGATGAGGGAAACGCGGCGTGCCCGGCGGTCCCGCCCTACCTTATGCGAATGATCAAACGAAAAATGCTTTAGGGGCTGGGAGTGGCTTGCAGGCGGGCTAGGTAGGTTTTTGCCTCGGCGGGGATGGTTTGGGTTATCGTTTCGTCGATCCCGAGGGCGAGCGCGCGAGTAACGGCTCCCGCCTCTGGCGGCTCGGACCAGAAGCGAGCGGTGAGTTGGTAGCCGATCGTCTCGGCGCTGCTCGCAAATTGTATACGCAAGGCGGATACGTCGCCGTCGTTTAGGAATTCGAAGCTTGCGTCGGGTTGCTCGTGGCGATCGTTCGGGTTGGTCAGGGCGAGGTATTCGAGCGCGTTGGCGAAACCGTCGAAGTCTGGATCCGCTTGGGGAAGCAAATCCTCGCCGGCGAGTCCAGCGTTGGCTAGGAAGTCTTCCAGGGAGAGCACGACCTGTACGGCGACGGGATCGGAGCTGGCAAGTCCGGCGCGGTTGCTCACTTCGACGAGGTAGCTGCCGGAGTCGGCGAGGCTTACTTGGGGAATCTGCAGCAGTGGGCTGGTTTGCCCTGCGAGGAGATCCCCGTCCTTTTTCCACTGGTAGGAGAGTTCCTGGCCAGTTGCTTGCACGGCAAGCATCAGCGGCGAGCCGGTTCCGAGGCGAGCGGCTTGGGGGCCGCTGAGGATGTTAGGGGCCTCGAGCTGGGGGGCGGCTTGGATGGTTTCGATGGCGGCTCGGAATTCGGAGATTGGGTGGGTGGTGTCACCGTATCCAAGGCGCGAGTACGCGAGCTCCCATTGTTGGTGGCTAGGAGAATTTGCGACGCCGTTGATGATGGCGAAGATCGGTTGGCCGCTCGGTTGGAAGCGTCGAGCGAGGTTGGCGTCGAAGTCGTTCAGCACGAGCTGCATGCCATAGCGGTTGATGAATTGCTGGGTCAGGCTTGGAGAGGCGTCCTCGAGGTTGATGCCCACGTGCATTACGGGGACTCCGTTTTGGTTGCCGCCGCGAGATTTGTAGTATCCCACGATTCCCGTTTCGATCTGTTCGGCGGCGGCTTGGCAGAAGGGGCACCAGTAGGCGAACCACTCGAGAAAGACGATTTTTCCTTCGAAGTCGCTTAAGCTGACCGGTTGGTTGGTCGCTCGGTCGACGAGGCTGAAGTCTTCCACGATATCGCCGAGGCTGTACCGTTGAGCGGATACAGCGGGGGCTAAACTGCAGGCGATGAGAGCGAACAGGGCGAGGTGACTGGGGCTGGGGCGTGGACGCTTCATGCCTAGAATCGTTTTGCGAGGGCGAGCTGCAGGTTGAGCCAATCGGTGTCGCGGTAGAGGTTGCGGAAGAAGTCGACGTTGACGTTGTTTTCCTGGAAGTCTGAGTGGGAGTGGGTGAAGGCTAGCTTGGCGGACCAGTTTTGGCCGGTGTAGCGCAGTCCCAGGGCGAGTGAATCGTTGTCCAGCTCCGGGGCGGCGGTGGTGAAGAGCAGAGCGTTTTCTATCTCGCCGGTATCGGCGTAGCGTCGGGCTTGCAGGTAGAGGGCAAGAGGATCGCTGATTTGGTATTCGAGCGAAGTATCGAAGAAGTAGGCGTCGAACTGCGGCTTTTCGGTGGCGACTCCCAGCTTGTTTCGCCAGACGAAGCGATCCCCGAGGGCGGTATTGAAGGCGAGCTCTGCGGAGTAGCGGACTTCGCGGGCGCTGGTCTCGGTGGCGGTGAGAGCCATGCGGGCCCGCATGCGTTTGTTGAGGACGTTTTCGGTGACGAGGCTGAGGGAGGTGCTGGCGAGCACGAGTTCTCCGCGTCGAATACCGTCGAAATCGATTTCGTAGCCGGGAGAAACGTTGTCCTGTATTCGAGAAACGGTTACGGTTGCGATTCCGTTGGCGGGAAGGTATTCCCATTTAAGCCCGGCGCTAAGGCTGCTCGCGGATACTTGAGCATCGTGGTAGAGCTCGTATCCAGGAATGCCTTCGAGAGGCGAGAAGTGTTGGTCGAAGTAGGTGTCCAGCCAAAGGGCTCGGTAGTTGGAGAAACCGTCGCGGTAGCCGAGCCCGATCTTGAGGGTGAGGTTGTCTTCGAGCTGCTTGCTGGCGTTGAGGTTAAGGGAGTGGGCGCTTTCCTCGATGCGGACCGCTTGGCCGAGGAGGTCGAAGGACACGGGTTGGAAATCGAGCTCGTAGTCGCTACGGGAGATAGTGGTATCCAGATACCAACTTCCGGCGCTTTGCTCGGCGCGAAGGGTGAGGAGCGAAAGGGTGAACAGGTCGCTGTCCAGTACCTCGAGCGAGGATTCCAGCGAGTCCAAGGCGGGGGCGGCAGGAGCGAGGAAGCAGCAGATGCCAGCGAGAAAGGCGCCTGCGGCGGCGGTTGGTTGGGGAGCGTGCATTAGCGGCATGCGGAGCAGCCGGAGGCCTGGGCGCCGCCGGAGGTTTGGGAGCCGGGCTCGATTTGGGCGGTAAGGCTCGGGGTGGCAGTTTCGACCAAGGAATCGGAAAAGGTCATTCCCGGCTTGGAGAGGTGTTGCTGCTGGTAGGCGGGGACCGATTGGCAGCCGGCGAGGAGGGCGCAGGCGGCGAGCGGGCCGAGGTAGCGTAAGCGTGGCCAAAGGGATCGCATACGGCTAGGAGCGCCGCGAGGCGGCGTTTATTCCCGAAAAAGTTGAAGTTCCCCGGGGAAGTGGGCCGAAGGGCCTACTCGGCGGTTTCCTGCTCGGCCAGTTCAATGAGGAGTTCGGCGTAGAGGCGGGGCGAGTGATCTACGAAATAGGCGGAGGGAATTGCGGAGAAGTCCTTGCGCATCCAGTGTTCGGAGACGAGGCGCTTGAGGAATTCGCTATGTCCTTTGGCCCGTTCCGTCCAGGTTTCGAGCCCCGCAGGGTCGATGATGAGACTTCGTTCGGCGGTCAGGAAATAGGTGGATCCGATGTGTTCGTAGAAAGGGGGAGAGGGGAGTCGGGGCACGAGGTCGTTGTTGTTGACGATCCGAAAGAGCGGGAGGCTGGCTTGGCAGTGCCCGGCCAACTGGCGGCCGACGGTGCGTGGGGCCCCGAAGGTGTAGACGGCGTTGACGAGATCCGGATGCTCGATGGCGAACAAGGTGGCCAGGGCGCCGCCCATGCTGTGTCCGGTAATCCAAACCCGTTTGCCTGGATTTTCCTGGAGCCGTTCGTCGATCGACTGGCGAAGGTCGGAGCTTACCTGGGCGAGCGCTTCCACGAATCCGGAATGGGCGGTCCCGTGTTCGGTGAAGCTGGTTTGGTTGAACTTGGCGTCGGTCAGGTAGTCGGTCTGGTCGCCGGTCTCGGTGCCGCGGAAGGCGATTATGAGGTTGCCCTCGTTTTCCGCGAGGAAGGCGTAGGTTCCCAGTTGGTCGAAGGTTTGGCTATCGGAGAAGCCGGCTTCGGCTAGGCGTTCTTGGATGAAAGCGTCCTCTTTGACGTAGATGAGCAGGCTGCATTGGGCCAGTTGGGCGGCGATGGAGAGGGAGAACGCATCGGGCTCGGGAGTGTCGACCTGGCCGCAGGAGGCGAAGTAGGGGAAGCTGGTGTTAGGGGCGAAGAGGGCGGCGTGGGAGAGGTCCTGGGCCTTGGCTTTGAGGACGAGAGCGGCGAGAAGCGCGCAGAGCGCAAGGATCCGGGGAATGCGACGGGAACGAAAGGAGGCGAAGCAGGCGGGCACGGGAGGAGGAGGGGGAATAAATTTCAAGCTGGCGCATCTATTGCAGGGAAACGTGCGAATTAGAGACCGATGCGAGTGAAGAATTGTCAGGTAAAAACGGAGAACTTGGAAGCTAAGAGTTGCTCCTGGCCATCGAGTCGGGGGCCAGGCTGGCCGGTCGACGGCGCCCGCGACGATTTGTTGAAAGCCTTCGAGGCGATGGTTGGGCGCGCCCCGGATCGCCCGGCTCTGTACCTGAAGGATCCCCGCACCAAGCGTGGCGAGGCCTGGCGCTACTTGGCCCTGAGCTATTCGGACTTGAGGTGCGAGCGGGATGCGTGGGCGAAGCGGCTGCGAGGCTTGGGCGTGGGCCCGGAGGATCGGGTGCTGCTTTGGTTGCCCTGCGGCTTGGCGATGGTGGCGGCCAGCCATGCTCTGCTGCGAATGGGCGTAGAGGTGGGGCTGGCGGAGGAGTCGCTGGCGCTGTCCGCGGAGGAGGTACAGGAACAGTTTGCCCCCACGTGGGTGATCGTTTCGAGCGCCGTGGCGAAGCGAACGCGCCGCGCTTTAGCGGACAGGTGCGAGGTGCTGGAGATCGAGAGTCCCTTGATGCGGCTGGCGCCCGGAGTGAAGTCGAGCCAGCTCCCGAGCGAGCGTTGTCCTAGCTTGCGTTCCGACCTGGTTGCCTTTCGTCGAGATACGGCGGGCAGGGCGCGGGCAGTTCGGTTCGGTCCGACGCAGTTGGCGGCGATGATCGCGAGCTATCGTTCCTATCTGGGTATGGGAAGCGCGGATACGGAGGTCGTGCGAGATGCCTTGAGCAGCGTGCTTTGGCCGAGCTTGGGCGTGTGCGAGGTTTTTGCGGAAGCGGGGTTCGGCTTGGATCGGAAAACGGACTTTGGCGATTTGCCAGCGGTGGTGGAGGATTTGGGTGTGAACCGAATGCGGGGAACTGTGGCGGAATGGGATCGCTTCCTCGCGGCCTGCGAAGCGGGAGCGAAGACTCTGCCGCAGGTAGGCATTGTTTTTGTGGATACGGACGGGCGCTTGGACGCGGCTTGGATCGAGCGCTTGCACCGGGTTTTGCCGGCGGCAGAAATTTGGTCTCTTTTCGGACTCTATTTCGCTCCGGTGGTCGCGGTGCGTCGCTGGTTGGGCGACGGAGATAGCTGCGATCGGGAACGGTTGGGAGTTGGCTGTTTGCTGCCAGGCTTAGCAGCGGAGGTCGAGACGACGGATGCTTGCCCGGGTGGCAATGTCGGGGCCCTTCGCCTAAGTGGCCCGCTTTGCGGTTCCGTCGCAGCGGAGTGGTTGGAAACTGGATACATGGCGGAGCGGAGTGAGGAAGGAGAGCTGCTCCTCTGCGGTCGCTCGGACGATGTAGTGAAAGTTCCTTTTGGCGTCTTTCTGCCGGCACGGTGCGAAGCGGTTTTCCTGCGTCATGAAAATGTGGTGGAGACCCGCCTCATCGCCCTGAAGTCGAAGGCGGGGGCACGTCCTGCAATCGTGGTGGCGGTGAAGCCGGGAGCGTTGCCGAAGGATGAGCTGGCCGAGTCGAAGTTCAAGGCGGAGCTGTTGCAGCTCGGAGCAGAGGCGGAGGACACGAAGCTGATCTTGGACTTTTTCTTCGTGGAGCGAATTCCTAAGCTCTCGCGTGACGCTTTGGCCCGTCGCTACGGGATCCTGGCCCGAATTAAAGCGCTTTTTTAGGCAGTCTCTCAGCGTCGCACGGCGCTTACGAGCCAATCCCAAGAGTCGGCGTGATTGGAATTTGAATACTGGATTTTCAGCATTTCTTCGATGTCGAATTCATGCTCGGAGAGCAGGTATTTGAGTTCGTCGGCGAAGTAGTGCTTGGTGGGGAGGGAGTCAAGACGGTGGACGCCTTGCTGCAGGTCGGCGGCGGTGGCTCGGGAGGATTGGCCTTCTTCGAGGGCGTCCTCGCAGCTGTGTCCCTGGTCGATGAGTCCGTCGATGCGTTGGATGAGGTCCATCTGGATGGATTCGAGGGACGGCACGACCAGCAGGAGGGTGCCGCCGCTGGCGACTTGGTTGGTGACGCAGCGCCAGGCTCGCAGGCGCTCGTCGAGCGAGGGCATGATGAGGACGTTGACGCAGAGGGCGAAGTCGACCGGCTCGAAGGGCATGGGATCGGAGCTGAGATCGAGTCGGTTGTAGTTTACGTTTTGGAAGTCGGAGCAGCTTAGGCGGGTGGCTTCGACGCCGCCCGAGGAAAGGTCGCAGGCTTCGACGCTGGCGAAGGACTTGGCGAGGGTGGGGGTGAAGTGTCCGACGCCGCATCCGAGGTCGGCGGCGGTGGCGTTGGGATGGGCCTTGCCGTAGGCTTCGATGCGCTGGGTGACGAGGCCGAGTCGGTCATTTTCGAATACGCTGAGGACTTTGTTGGCGTAGTCTGCGGAGACGTCTTCCCATAGCTCGCGGTTCATCCGCGGTTGTTCGGGGGCAGGGGAAGAGTCGGGCATGCTGGCGTGGCTTGTGTGTTGCTTAGAGTCCGTATTTGGCGCGGATCTTTTGGTGGAGGGCGGCGTCTTCGAGCTCTTGTTCGGAGATTTCGTTGGCGTCGACTTCTGGCATGATGAGCTCGAAGAGGCGAGGTTCGATTTCGCCGTCGATGATGCGGCCGGCGGGCTTGGGGCGGGGTTCGGCGGGGAGGAAAACTTGCCAGGCGAATTCGTGTTCCTTGCTCAGCAGGGTGAGCATCTCGAGAAGGGCGAGGGTATCGACGGCGCCCATGAGCACGTCGTCGCGGTAGTCGATCTTGACGGGTTTGCCGTCGCTGCCGGTGAGGTAGCGGTGCATGAGCTTGGTGCTGCCGCTGAGGAGGTTTGCGTTCTTCGAGTCGGCCTGGAGGGCGAAGGGCTGATTCCACCAAGTGTGCTCTTTGGCGAGTTCGGCGGCTTCTTCGATAAGGGCGGCGACGTAGTCGTCGTCGAACTCGTCGAGGGTGGTGTAGCTGAGGGCGGGAAGCATGATGGAAGGCGGTGGAGCGGTGTTTGGCTAAAGGCGGAGGGCTTCGAGTTTAGGAAATGGGCTTTAGGCTGACGAGCTGGAAGACGACTTTTTCGAGTTCCTTGGAGGCGAGGAGGTCGACCTCGATGGTGAGGGCCCAGTCGTTTTGGTCTTCGGAGTCGATGAGCATTTGTTCTACGGTCCAGGTGCGGCGGTCGTCGGACTCGGTGATATGGGTGTGCTCCTTGTTGCGAGCGGCGGGATCGAGGCGTATCCAAGATCTGGTTTCGTAGAAGGCTTCCATGCGATTCTCCAGTTCGACGTCGAGCCACTTGGGAGTTTCGTCGTGGGTTTCGCTGAACAGGGGAGCGAGGTCGTAGGCTTCTTCGAGGTCCTTGTACTGGCCGGAGGCGAGTAGACTGATGAAGTTGAAGAGTTCGTTGCGTACGAGGCGGGTGAAGGCGGACTTGTCGCGAGTGATGTCGGCGGCTCGATCGCTGTCGGGGAGGGAATCGGCGTCGCCGGCGCTGGCGATGTAGTCGGGGTTGCGCATGAGCTCCCACTCGTCGATGAGGCTGGAGTCGACGTGGCGGAGCAGGTGTTCGAAGTAGATGATCATCTCGTCGACCTGGTCGTCGCGGAAACCTTCGGGGATGGTGTTTTCGAGGACGCGGTAGACATTGGTGATGTGGCGCAGCACGAGGCCTTCGGCGCGTTGCAAGCCGTAGAGGTTGATGTAGTCGGAGAAGCTGCTGTAGCGCTCGAACATCTCGCGGGCGATGGACTTGGGCTTGATGTTTTCGGAGCCGACCCAGGGGTGCTTGCGGGCGAATTCGTTGAAGGTTTCGTAGATGAAGTCGGCTTCCGGCTTGGGGTACTCCATTGCCTCCAGTTTTTCGATACGTTCGTCGTATTCGATGCCGTCGGCTTTCATCTCGGCCATCTTGTCGGTCTTAAGCTTGTCGAGCTGCTTGCGCAGGATGATGTCGGGGTTTTCGAGGATGGACTCGGCGAGGCTGAGGAGCTTGAGGGCGTAGTCGGGATCCTTCTCGTCCAGCAGGGCGAGGGTGTCGATGCAGTAAAGGGAGAGGGTTTGGTTGAGCGAGAAGTCGTCCTGCAGCTCGACGTTTACGGTGAGCTTTTGGCCGGTGGAGCCCGGCGGGGCGATTTCAATGATCTCGCGTTCGACGAGGGCGCGGAAGAGCTGGAAGGCTTTTTTTCGGAGGGCGGGCTTGGTTCCGGGCAGGTTGTGGGAGTCGTCGATGAGCTTTCGCATGGCCCGGCATCCGTCGCCTTCGCGGCTGAGCACGTTGAGCAGCATGCCGTGGGAGACTTGGAAGCGCGACTCCAGCGGCTCGGCGGGGGCGTTTTGCAGCTTGAGGTAGGTTTCCTCGTCCCACTGGACGTAGCCCTTGGCGGGCGGCTTCTTTTTGACCAGCTTCTTCTTTTTCTTGGCGTCGGTGCCGGCTCGGGCTTCGGCCCGCTTGTTTTCGATGACGTGTTCGGGAGCGAGGGCGACGACGTATCCATGATCGTCATACCCCTTGCGTCCGGCCCGGCCGGAGATTTGGTGGAAGTCGCGGGCGGAGAGGATGGAGGTCTTGCGTCCGCCGTACTTGCAGAGCTGGGTGAAGAGGACGGTGCGGATGGGCACGTTGACGCCGACGCCGAGGGTGTCGGTGCCGCAGATGAATTTGAGCAGTCCCTTTTGGGCGAACTTTTCGACGAGCACGCGGTACTTGGGCAGGAGTCCGGCATGGTGGAGTCCGATGCCGTTGAGGAGGAACTTCTTGATCTCCTTTCCGAAGGGGCTGGTGAAGGCGACGCCCTTGAGCTCTTCCTTGATGAAGGCTTTTTCCTCCTTGGAGCAGGCGTTGTAGCTGAGGAGATTTTGGGCGGTGTCGGAGGCGGCCCGCTGGGTGAAGTGCACGATGTAGCAGGGGAGCTTGTTTTGCTCCTTCAGCTTGTCGAGGGCTTCCACCATGGGGATTTCGAGGTAAGTGAACTCGAGGGGGACCGGTCGTTGTTTGCTGGATACAGTGACGCACTCGACTCCGGTGAGGTCTTCGAGGCCGCGGGAGAAGAAGGCGGTTTCGCCGAGGGTGGCGGAGATTAGAAGAAACTTCGCCTGGGGCAGGGTGAGCAAGGGAACTTGCCAGGCGACTCCGCGTTCGTGGTCCGAGTAGTAGTGGAACTCGTCCATGATGACGTCGTGGACCTTGGCCTTTTCGCCGTCGCGCAGGGCGATGTTGGAAAGGATCTCCGCGGTGCAGCAGAGGATGGGAGCGTTGCGGTTTACGGAGGCGTCGCCGGTCATCATGCCGACGTTTTCCGGACCGAAGTCGCGACAGAGGGCGAGGAACTTCTCGTTGACGAGGGCCTTGATGGGGCAGGTGTAGGCGGAGCGTCGCCCGAGCGAGGCCGAGTAGAAGTGCATGGCGGCGGCGACGAGGGACTTGCCGGAGCCGGTCGGGGTATTGAGGATGACGTGCTTGCCTGCGAAAATCTCCAGGATGGCCTCCTCCTGGGCGGGATAGAGCTCGATGCCTTTGACGGCGGTGTAGTCGAGGAATCGCTCCAGGAGTTCGTCTGGATCTTGGGTGTCGGTTGCTGGCTCGAGCGGAAAGGTCAAAGGATGGGATGGTTTGGGCTAGGCGTGCGGCGCGGATCGTGGTGGGCGCCGAGGCTCTTTTGCTTGGATGTGGAAGGGCGGAGCTTGCGGATGGCGAGGCGAAAGTGAAGAGGAAATATTCATAGGGACGCCTCCGCCGGCGCGACGTCTCGAGGGAGTCTATCCGACCGCAGACTCGGAGAGAATACCTCAAGGGGTATGCGTATGATAATTAGGTATTGACTCTTTGTTGGGTGAAAACAGGGATCTCGCCGTTCCAGTTGCTACGCTGGGATCGCATCAAACTACAAACCATGAAAACGATTAAAACCCTATTGATCGGAAGCGTCGCGTTGGCGGCTTCCGCGGTGTCAACATACGGCGAAGGCTTGCTTGGCCAGCGCTACGCAAGCTTGTCCTTGGGAACGGACGAGGACTTCAACGAGCTGGCGGTTTCCGTTGGTTTCAACACGAAGTTGAAGGATGGGCTCGACCTCTACTTCGAAGTCGGCGAAAGCGACGACGGCGACGTGGTTGCCGGCATGCTCGACCTGAAGTTCTACGGCGACGTGGGAACCGAGGAGAACTGGAAGGTGTATTTCGCGCCGATCGTTGGATACGCGTCGATCGACCTGACTCCTTGGTGGAACGAGCGGGAGCTTGTCTACGGCGTGGGAATCGGCTCCCAGTACGAGTTGGACGAGAAGAGCAACATCGACCTGACGCTCTCGTTTTTGGATACGCAAGACTATGGCGATCTAGGCGTAACTGGGACTTTCGAATACAACTACTGGCTGACGGAAAAGCTCAACGCAGGCGTTGGCGTCAGCTACAACACGGAAGTCGAAGAGACAGCGTTTCAGATTTCAGGTCGCTGGGCGTTTTAGTCCCAGCCCGATCGGGCGAGGTCTGATCGATACCTTTGCGCTTTGTATCTGAGTTAAGGGGAGACCACTGCGAGAAGCGGTGGTCTCTTTTTTGTTTCTCGGGGACCGGGTCGCACGGACGCTTTTCGCAGACTCAGTGGTCGTGGATCGAGGCGTTTCTCTGGGCCCGCTGTTCTTCAATCGCTTGTCGCCTGATGTCTCCAAATTCCAATGACTTCTGGTAGAATCGTTCAGCGTGCTGGATTGAGTTCTCGTATTCGTAGATGGTTCCGAGTTCGAAGAAGAGGCTCGATACGATGGGATCAGGGGCCTTTACGAAAACCAATCGTTCGCTCAGTTGGATCATGATCGCGTCGCGCGTTTTCATGCGTATCTGGGCGTTGCTCCAATCGAACTCTGCTGTGGAGACATAATGGTTTTGCAACCAGTCAGGATTCTTTTCGAGGGCGATTTTCGCATCGAGGATGGCGGAGTGCAGCCACTCCGAGCCTTGGTGGGAGCTCGGGTTTCGCTGGCGTCCGGTGGCGATCCACTTTTTCGCTTGCTTGAGCTTGCCGCTCAGTTCGTAGGCGGTGCCGATGTTGGTGGCGGTTTCGTATTTTCCGGGGTAGAGTTTTTCCTGCTTTTTGAGCGACTGGATCGCTTCTTCGTAGTCTCCGGTGAAAATGAGGGCTGCGGCGTATTCGTTAAGGATTTCGAAGGCGGGCGAACGGGATTGGGCGGGCTCGCGGACCTTGCGGAGTCGCTCTTGCCAGTAGTTGGGATTGTCCTTCAGGTCTAGGGACAGTTGGTGGTAGTCGGTGTCGGTGTTGACGTCGAAGTTGTTGGTATCGATGTCTTGGATACTGGGACCCTCGAGGCTGGGGAGGAGATCACTTGAATCTGTCAGCCAATCGCCGAGCTTTTCGTTCTGCTTGGCTGCAAACGCTTCGATCTTCGCTTCGACTTCGCTTTCGTCCATCCGAGTGTTGTCGATCAGGTCGAGAAAGTCGTGCAGGTGGCGGTGGGCGAGAACCTCTGCGTAGTGTTCGTCGCCGGGATTGACGCAGGCGAGCAGAGGGTTCGAGAGAGCAAAGGCAAGGGCGAGGATGGCGGTCTTTTGCATAGGGGTATTGGCTTCGGGTTGGTGAGCTGGATTGGAGTGTTTTTATAGCCTCGAGGTGAGGCCCTATTACGTCTGCCTATTCGAGAATTTGTCTTAGGATCCGCTCGACGCGACCTTGGGCGAACTGGGTGGCTTCCGGGAGGTCGAGCTTCTGGTAGGTTTTCTTGAGTTTGGTATAGCGCATGAGGTGGTCGGGCTGGGTGGCTTCGTGCAGCTTACGCAAGCAAACGGGGCAGAGGTGCAGGGGCGCCCGATCGGTTTCGCCGAGGTTGTTGGAACCGTTCATGAGGCAGTGGTAGTAGGTGCAGTGCTTCATGCCGTACATGTGTCCGATCTCGTGGGTCATGACCTTGAGGGCTCGTTCGAGATAGCGGTTTCCGTCCTTTTCGCGGTCGCCGTAGCGCGCGAAACTGAATACGCCCACGCTTTCGCGCAGGTTGGCGAGTCCGAAGACGAAGTTCCAGGAATCGTCGGGGTAGAGGTCCACGGTGGTGAAGGCGATCACTGCGTAAGCGTCGTCCGGTTTATTGAGGTCGAGGTCCTTGAGGATGTCGGCTCCATGGAGTTGCAGCTCGCCGGTGAAAGAGTTGGTTCGGCTGCGGATCTTTTGGGGATCGAAGGGTTTCGCTTGGAGCACCTTTACCTTCGTATTGAAAAAGGCGCTACAGTAGTAGCGTAGCAATTCGAGGTCGTCTGCGGCAAAGCTATCGGCTGCGAGGGGCTGGAGGTAGAGGTAGGGGTGTTCGCTGTCGGGGACGTTGTACCGGCCCGCTTGGAACTGAGCGAAGGTTTGTCCGGATTCGCGCTGGGAGGCAAGCCAGTCGATGGCTTGCGGTTGCGGGATGGGCAGGATGTCGGAGGTATCGAGGAACAGGGTACGGATTTCCGGCGGGATGCCCTCCGTTTCGCCCAGGGCTTGCGCGAGCTTGTGGTTGCTGGGCGGTACGATGGTGGGAGCGGCCAGGAGTGGGGTGGCTGCCGCGAGAAAGAGCAGGGGTAGGGCTTTCATGCTTTAAAGACTACACATGTAGTCTTGTCGGTCAAACGAGGTTGCGACTTTTCCTGTATTGGAGCGGAGGCTCGGGGCTAGAGGCTCCAGAGCAGGGTCGCGCTTCCGCGTTGCACGAGCCATTGGTCGTTGCTGGGGGAGAGCTCGCTGGAGGAGGCGTGGAAGGAGAGCTTCAGGTCTTCGGTTTCGGGCGAACCTGCCTTTTGCCAGCGCTTGGCCGCTCGGCGTAGGAGAACGAGGCAGGCTTCGTCGCCGTAGGCTTGCAGGCGGTCTTCGTTGAAGAGGATGAGGCTGTTTTGATCCGGATTGTGGATACCCCAGAACTCTTCGTCGAAGTCGAGTTCCTGGCTTGGCAGCAGGTAGGTTTGCTGGCAGTCGAAGACGAGCTTGGCGAACTCGATGAAGGCGGGGATTGCGGTACCCGGTATTTTTATGTCGTCCCAGCTCAATTCCGCGGCGTGCGGAAGCCCGACATCCGAGATCTGCAGGGCTTGGTGCTCGGGAAGCTTGCTGGAACCGGTGACGGGGACGAAGCTGCAGTGGAAGTGTAGTTGGCTTTCGAAGACGCCCTTGCCGGACTTTTTGAGCAGGCAGAGCAGGTCGTAGTTGGGTTGGGCCTTGAGGACGAAGAGGAGGAGGCCTTGGTCCTTGATTTGCTCGAAGAAGCAAGCGGGCAGCTCCCAGGCGCTGGCGGTGAAGACGCCGCGGTCGAACTGCTCGGAGCGATCGGTTCCCAGACTGGCGTCGCCGGCGCTGAAATCGACTTGCGAAAGGCCGAGTTGGGCAAGGCTTTGCTGGGCGTTATGGACGAGGGATTCGATGATTTCGATGCTTTTGACCTTGCCGCTGGGGCCCACCAATCGGGCCATGAGGGCGGCGTTCCAGCCGCTTCCGCCGCCGAGCTCGATCACGCTGTGCCCTTCCTCGAGTTCCAGGAGATCGAGCATGTAGAGTACGAGCGAGGGTTGGGACACGGTGGAGAGGGAGCGTCCGTTTTCGTCGCGGTAGATGCAGAGCGGGTGGTCGGAGTACAGCTCGGGGATGTGGTCGCGGATGGGGGCCTCGGCGAGGTCGACCCATTGGCGGCTTTGGGAGGAGTAGAAGCGCGGGGCGAAGCGGTGCCGCGGCGTTTTGAGGAAGGCGCGGCGGATGGCTTTGGGGATGCGTCCGCGTTCGAAAAAGCGTTCGCTTGCGAAAAGCAGGTTTGCTTGGTGCTCTGCTACTAGTGGGGCGTCTTTTTCGCTTAGATCCTTCACGGGAGGGACGCTAGGAAGCGGTGGTTGCGAGGCGACAAAAAAGAGCGCCGGGCGAGGTGGCAATGGGAGCTAGCAATAAAGGCTAGACCAAGGCGCCGTGGCTATGGGGCAGCTCGATGGCGATATGCAGCTGGCGAGCGAGTTCCTCGAGGGTTTCGCCGGAAGCCGGCAAGGCTCGCAGGAGCCGGGCTCGGTTTTTGGCGACCCAAGGATCGGCGCTGTCGCTCGGGATGCTGGATCCATGGAGCTGGGTCAGGCGTTTCCAGTTGGCGATCATTTGCCGGCCGAGCTCGTCGAGCTGTTGGTGGCGGACGCGCGGTTCGTCCTCTTCGGTTCGCAGCAAGGTTTGGGCGAGCTGTTCCGCTTCTTGGATACCGAGGTTGAGGCCGAGGCTGCCTAGCGGGGAGAAGGAGCGGGCGGAGTCGCCGAGGAAAAATACGTTTCCGCTGCGGGGCGTTTTGAGGTAGCGTTTTTCGTAAGGAACGGCGGCTCGGTCTCGCAGCTTGTTGACGTATCCTATGTTCCAGGGGACGCGTTCCTTGACGAGTTGGTTGAAGTGTTCTTCGTCGAGGTAGTCGGGCAGCTCGTTGGGGTCCTGCAGGAATTCCCGTTCCTTTTCGCGGTTGCGGGACGGCAGGGTGAGGCCGCTGTACTGGAACTGGAGTCGAGCGATTCCTTCCGCGATCGGTTGCTGCCCGGTAGACAGTCCCTTCTTAATGCTCAGGAAGCAGGTATGGTCGGGATCGCGGTCCGTCTCGAACTCGAAGCTTACGAAGTATTGGCTTTCGCCCAGCTTGTGGGTTTCCAGTCCGGCGACGCGGCGTAGGATGGAATTGTATCCATCGGCGGCGACGAGGGTTTTGGCTTGGAAGTGTATCGACTTTACAATGACGCGTTCCATGTGGGAAATGGCGTATCCGGTGCCGCGGTCCGAGTAGCGGTCGGCGGTGATATGTAGGGCGCTGCCGTCGGCTTCGTATTCCGAGACGCGATGGTTCCACAGGACGTGGATGCCGGCTTCGCCTAGTTCGTCTTCGAGAATGGCTTCCAGCTCGAACTGGGGAATGCTGAGGGCGAAGGGGAAGGCGTAGGGGTGCAGGTCCAGCCGAACGGACTGGCGGTGGCTGAGCTCGTCGTAGATGGATACCTTCTGGATGGGATAGCCTGCTTCGATGATGCGGTGGGCGATGCCCAGCCGTTGCAGGACGGCTAGGGTTTCGGGGTGGAGGATGGTTGCCTGGCTGCTGGTGCAGCTGCGGGGGGCGGAATCGAGGATGGTAACGTCGTCGCCTCCGTCGGCTAAAGCCAGGGCTGCGATCATGCCGCAGGGGCCGGCTCCAACGACCAGTGTTTCTACGCTTTTTTTGCCGAACATGGGGTCCTACTTTCTAGTCTAAGAGTTACAGGTGCGCGGCTGGCTCGGAACCTCTGGTAAAAATCTCATCGGACGGGCGTTCCGAGGAGTCGCGGCATCGTTTGATGCATCCATAAGGTATCCGGTATTGGGAAAAGGGCAAGCGGGGCGGAGCGATGCTGGGCGATGCATCGCTTTGTTTAATGGAGCGGATAAGGAGGGTTCCGGGGGTAGCCGGACGGTTCGCGAAACAAGGTTTGTCGCGGCGGCGAAAAGGGCTTTGCATAGGGACCATGTCCGAACCCGAGGTAACGCCAGAGCATTGGTCCAAATTTCGCGAGCGCTGTCGCTTGATCATCTTTCGTTCCACGCGTTTCGAGGAGAAGTTTTTCGATGTGGCGCTGATTTTGGCGATCATTGCCAGCGTGGTTACGGTGATGCTGGCCAGCGTGCAATCGATCCGGCTGGAGTACGGGAGTTTGCTCTACGGCATCGAATGGGCGTTTACGGGGCTTTTCACGCTCGAGTACTTCATCCGGATCTATGTATCGAAAAAGCCCTTACGGTATGTCTTCAGCTTTTTTGGAGTGGTGGACTTGCTGTCGATCTTGCCGACCTACATCGACCTGATCTTTCCGGGCGCCCATTACCTGATGCTTTTCCGGGCCCTGAGGGTGCTGCGCGTCTTCCGAGTCTTGAAGATGGTGCAGTTCGTGGGGGAGGCGAACCAGCTCTATGCGGCGATCAAGGCCAGCATGCGCAAGATCATCGTGTTCGTGATGGCGGTGTTGACGATGGTGCTGATTTTGGGGTCGATCATGTACTTGATCGAAGGTCCGGAGCATGGGTTTACCAGCATTCCCAAGAGCGTGTACTGGGCGATCGTGACGCTGACGACGGTGGGCTACGGAGATATTTCGCCGCAGACTCCCATGGGTCAGATGTTCGCTTCGATCATCATGATCACGGGTTACGGGGTGATCGCGGTGCCGACGGGCATCGTAACGGCGGAGCTGACCATGGCGACGACGCTCGAGAAGAACGATCGCATTTGCCGCAACTGCGGGGAGACCGGGCACAAGTTCTCGGCCAAGTATTGCCGTAACTGCGGCGAGCCGCTGTAGGGGCTGGCCTTTTTGCGGGGCTCTGGATTCTCCGTGGCCGCGGGCTGAAGCTCCGGGCTGCGGGAGCTTACTTGGCGGTCCAGATGCGGAGGGTGCGCAGGAGGTAGGACTCGAGCACGGCTTCGGTTTTCATGTTGAGGCGAAGCAGGTTGGTGGAGTCTTCGAGGGCTTCGACGGACTCGATAAGCTTTTGCGGGACGGTGGTGTCGTCGAAGAGCTTCTTGCGGGCAAGGGTTTCGGTGGCGTTTTCCATGGCGGCGAGGAAGTCTTGCCGTATGGAAATGCTGATACGGGACTCGAGGGCGATGCGCTCGTCGTCCTTCATGTCTTCGGGCAGGTGCTTGGACTGGCTCTTCCAGGCTTCCTTTCCGAGGTCGGCGATGATGGCGCTGAAGCGTTCGACGAGCGAGTAGGCGCCGATGATGAAGTGGGGGATGCTGCGCTTGCCGCCGGGGCCGCCGGCGAGCAGGTCTTCGAGCCACTTCATGTAGGCTTCGAGCCAGGCTTGGGCCTTGGGGTCGTCGAAGGTATGGGCGGCGGTGGGGAGGCGGAAGAGTTGGCAGCGGCTGCGGATGGTGGCCAGCAGGGAGTGCGGGCGGGTGGTGAGCAGCAGGATGGTGGTATTGAGGGGCGGTTCCTCGAGGGTTTTGAGGAAGGCGTTGGCGGCGCTGGTGTTGAAGCGGTCGACCTCGAAGATCATGGCCACCTTGCGTTCGCCGGCCTGGGGCGAGTGCTGGATGTTGCGGATGGCTTCGCGGGTGTCGTCGACGGAGATGATGCGCGACTTCTTGGAAGGGCGCAGGGTGAAGACGTCCGGGTGGCGGAAGAGCTTTTCCTCCAGCTCGTCGCCGCGGGCCTGCACGCCGAGCAGGCGAGCGGAGAGCTCGGTGGCGAAGCGTTCGACGACGGTAAGGTTTTGTCCGTGGATGAGGAGGGCGTGGGCGAGACGGTTCTCGGCGATGGCCCGGTCGATGAGGGCTTGCGGATCTGTAGGCGCGGTGGCTTCGGTCACGGTCGGGAAAGGGTGGCGTTGCGAGGGATCCGTCTTCGGGAAAGGCGGGCCACCTTCGGGTGTCTAGAGATTGTCGAGGGCGGTTTTCAGGATTTCCTCTTGGTTGTCGGCGAGGGGGCGGGTGCCGTCGATGACGTGGAAGCGTTCCGGCATGGAGCCGGCAAGCAGCAGGTAGCCTTCGCGAACCTTTTTGTAGAAGGCGCTGTTTTCCTCTTCCATGCGGTCGGGGATGTCGGTGGCCCGGCGCTTGACGCGGCGCATGGATTCTTCGTGCGGCACGTCGAGGATGAAGGTGAGGTCGGGGGTGACGGGGCCGACGGCGAACTGGTTGATGTAGGAGACCGGGTCGCTGGCGATGCTGCGGGCGGCGCCTTGGTAGACGGTGGTGGAGTCGAGGAAGCGGTCGCAGATGACGACGCAGCCCTTTTGCAAGGAGGGCAGGATGAGCTCGCGCACGAGTTGGGCCCGAGCGGCTCCGAAGAGGAGCAGCTCGGTTTCGGGAGTCATGGCTCTGCCGGCGGAGCTATGGATGAGCAGGTGGCGAATTTCTTCCCCGATTTCGGTACCGCCCGGTTCTCTGGTGACGACGACTTCGTGGCCCATGCCGAGCAGCTCTTCGGCGAGGAGCTCGATCTGGGTGGACTTGCCGCTGCCTTCAGGGCCTTCGAAGGTGAAGAATTTACCGGGGTAGGAATTCGTTTTGCTCATAATCGGTTGGGACTATTTCCAGTCGCGGAGGAAGGACTCGATATTGTCTAGGTTCGGGCTGACGGCGGTGCGCACGTAGTAGCCGGAGAAGCAGACGCCGACGGTGAGGCAGGCTTCGGGGGAGAGGCCGAGCTGCTGGCCGGTCATGAAGCCAGCGTTGAAGTGGTCGCCGGCGCCGGTGGTGATTTTCGGGTTCTTAACGTAGGGGCCTTCCACGCACCATTCGCCGTCCTTGGTGGCGCAAGCGGCGCGTTCCTTCGGGTGCACGACGACCATCTTGAGGCCGAGCTCGCGGCGGATCTTGGCGGCCATGCGCTTGAGGGAGTCGGAGTCGTCGCCGCTTTCGTCGATGTTGAAGGCTTCGCTGACTTGCTGGCCTTCGGCGAGGTTGAGGCCAAGCACGGCGTTGCCGTGGTTCTGGAACTTGGAGATGACCTTGAGGGCGGCCAGGAGGTCGGAGGTGGAGCGCTTTTCGGGGTCGGCCAGGTCGAAGAAGAAGGAGCGTCCGCCGTCGAGGGGCGGGAGGTTGGGCAGGGCTTTGGCGAGCAGGTCCTCGAAGATCTGGGTCATGTTGGGGATCATGGTCCAGTTGACGAGGGAGACGAGGGAGGCGCGGGAGAGCTCGTCGAGCAGGGCGCCTTCGCCCATGGCGTCCACGATGGCATCGTAGGTGATGTCTTCGAGGTACTTGGTGATGCCCATCATGATCTTGCCGTCGGTGAACTCGATGGCGTTGGTGAGGCCCGGTTCGGAGATGGACACGGAGTTGGTCTTTTCGGAGAACTCTTGGAAGACGGGGTGGATGTTTGGCTTGCCGAGGGAGCCGATGTAGCGGAGGGGGAAGCCGGCCGACACGAGGGCGTTTGCCATGATGGGACCGTTGCCGCCGAGCTTTTCCATGCGGGGGAACATCTCGATGTTGGCGCTCTTGCCGGAGGCGGCGGAGATGCGGGAACCGAAGTCGGAAATGGTCTCGAGTCGGGTGAAGCTTTCGCCGGCGCCGCTGCGCTTGTCGACCAGGTGAAGGATTGTATCCACAAATCCATCCAGACCGACCACGACGCGCTTGCCCGCCTGGTTGTTGCGATTTTCCGATAGTTCCTGAAGAGCTCTTTGACGGTAGTCCATATAATAGAGGGGGAGAGAAAGGCCTGAAGAAAGCGTCGGGCGATGGCCAGCGCAATAGAATTTGTCGCTTGCCGCCGGTTGTAATGGCAGGGGGCGCGGCAGGTATTTTTTGGAGGAGTCGAAAATTTGTTGAACGTATTGCGTCGCTCGCGTTCAAAGGGGTGTCGGAATGTATCCGGCTGGTCCCATTTTTGCCTAAATCGAAATCTCTAACGCCGTGCTATTAGCCCAATCCGCGAGCCTTTTCACCTACTTTAGCCAGAGCAACCTGGCCGGAAAATTCATCATCGTAGCCCTCGCGTTCTTCAGCGTGTGCGCTTGGGCGGTGATGATCGGAAAGTATTGGGAGCTGAAAAAGTTTCGCCTGCTCAACCTCGGCTTCGAGCACAATTTGCACCGGCAGAGCTCGGTGCTGAATCCTCCGGCCAGCTTCAAGGCGCCGCGCCAGGTTCCCTACGCGGCGCTTTATCTCGACGCAGTGGATGCCTACCACCGTATCCAGGCCAAGGATGGGGAGTCCGACGAGCAACTGCGTTCCGCCCGCGTGGAGCACGTGGAGAACGCCTTGCAGCGAGCCTTGGCGAACAAGACCTTGAGCTACGAGTCGAGCATGGTGTTCCTCGCGACCATCGTTTCCGGGGCGCCGTTTTTCGGCCTGCTCGGTACGGTTTGGGGGGTGATGGACGCCTTCGGTTCCATGGGCTTGCAGGCGAACGCGACCTTGCAGAATCTCGCCCCGGGCGTATCGGGCGCCTTGCTGACCACGGTGGCGGGTCTTTGCGTGGCGATCCCTTCGGTCTTCGGCTACAACTTCCTCCTGTCGCGTACCAAGATTTTGGTTACGGAGCTAGAGAACTTCGCGAGCGCCTTGGCGGACGTGATCGAACTGGAGAGCCGCTAAGGGGACCTGAGGATCGAATGGTGAAACCTGAAACGGATACCTGATGGCACGCTCCTTCCATAGAAAACGCTCCCTGGAGCCGAACTCCGAGCTGAACGTGACGGCTCTGATCGACTTGGGTTTCGCCCTGTTGATCATCTTCATGATCAGTACGCCCTTGATCGAGAAGGAGCAGGTGATGGAGGTCGACTTGCCGGTTTCGGGGCAAAGCAGCGAGAAGACGGTTCCGAAGTCGGTGGACATTACGGTATTGAAAGATGGATACCGGGTGGACGGAAATATTATGGGCGAACCGGAACTGGAGCGGGAGTTGGCTCGATTCGCGACGGAGCGGAAGGCTCCGGTGATCAGCATACGCGGCGATGCGGAGACGCCGTACCAGCGTATTATGAATTTGATGGATCTTCTAAAGGAGTACAAACTCGGGAAGATTCACTTCGTGACGAAGGACGAAGGGTAGGTATTTGCGCCGATGCAAGACGTTCGCCTAGCAAACATGTTCTACGAGCAGAGAGGGCCGCTGGTCTTCTCGGCGAGCGTGCATTTGGTTTTGCTGGTGGGGGCTGCGATTTGGGTGCTGTTCTTTTCGGAGCAGGAGAAGAAGCCGTTCCAGTTCGAGCTGGTGCCGCCGCCTTCCGGCGGGGCGGCTCAGCAGACTTCGGAGTCGCTGCCGACCTTGGATTCGATCAAGTACGAGCGGGTGGAGGACAGCATGCCGACCTTGGACGATATCCAGGTGCCCGAGCGTCCGGTGCGCACCGTAGAGGTGGAGTTGCCGCCCGAGCCGGTGGTGAAGCGGGAGCAACCGGTGGTGGAGACGGCGCCGCCTAAGTCTAAGCCTAAGCCGAAGCCGATGAGCATCGAGGATTTCTTGAAGCAGAATCCGGATGCGAACGAGATCAAGAACGTCCGTACCACTCCGGCTCCGACGCGGAACAGCCGTCCCGACATCAAGGTGCCGCAGTTCAAGGGGATCGAGATCGGCAACTTGCCGCCGGCGGAGATTGCCAGCTACAGCCAGGCGGAGCAGGACGCGATCGGCAGCTACATCGCGGGCTTCAAGGCCCGTTTGCAGCGGGCGGTGGACAATTATCCTTCGCAAGGGTCCCAGCTATCGGTGTTGGTGAGCTGCGATATTTTGGCGAACGGCACGGTGACGAATGTACGGATCATCAGCCCGAGCAAGGACAGCGGCTTCAACAATATGGTGGTGGCTGCCTACAAGCGAAGCTCGCCCTACGCGCGGCCTCCGCATGGCAAGGAGCTGAGGGATCTGCGCATCGAATTCGTGCAGAAGTGGTAGCTTGCTGGGGCGAAACCTTGCCGTTCTTCGGTTTCGGGCAAGGCCTGGGGCGTGGGGTTGCCCAAGGGGATTGAGCGTTCGGGGGCGCTACGTTTTTTGGTAGATGCAGAGTTCTCCGTCGCCGTAGTAGCAGATCAAATACGCTCCATCGGTAGCGAGGGTCTCGAAGAGTTCGAGAGTTGACTCCTGCTCTTCGGGCCAGGGGTAGGCGTAGAAGAGGTCGATATCGGCCAGTTCCCAGTCGGCCTCCTCGTATTGGAAGCTGGCGTGGTGGCTGTTGGCGGGTTTGAGCAGTTCGCGTCCGCCTTGGGTTTGCAGGAAGTCGAAGCCGTCGGGAAGGAAGCTGGTTTCCAGGAAGCGGGCCTCGAGCTGGTGTTCCTGGGCGAGGGCGCGGGAGCGAGCGACGAGTTCGGCTTCGATCTCGATGCCGTAGGCTTCGAAGCCGAGCAGGGCTGCGAGGCAGGTGGCGGTCCCGAGGCCGCTGCCCCACTCGCAGAATCGGTTTCCCAGCAGGCTTCCGTTTTGCTGGAGCGTTTGCATGGCGCGGCAGACGAGCGGGTAGTCGGCCGGCAGGAAGCGGGGCAAGGTCTTGTTCGCTCCTGTATCGAAAAAGTCGTCACAGCGTCGGTCGGCGGCTTCGAGGAAGGCGCGTATCGGCTTGGGGAGCGGGGCGCTCGTTAGGTCGAGGTCGAGCTCGCGGATCGGCATGGGGATTTGTGGTGACGTTTATAGGTTGGCGGAGCGGGAGAAGGTGAAAGCGGAGAGATTGGAGGACATTGACACGGCTGGGAAGCTTGGCTTGGTGATTGGGCATGAAAATTCTATTGGCCCTTTTTATCGCGTTGTTTACGAGCGCCTTCGCCCAAGCTGCGAAGCACGAGCCCGTGCCTTTTCCGGAGGAGGTTGCTCAGGTGGGCTACAAAATGGTGTCGGGACTGTTGCGGAAGGGAACGGAGATTCCGAGCGGTTGTTACACGGACGAAGAGTCTCGCACTGTTTTTTCCGGGCACCAGAAGGGGATGAATGCCTCGATCCTTTTTGGACCGATTGGAGTGATCGCGGCGAACCAGGCGAACAAGGCGGGCGGTCGGGAGCGGAGCGAGAGCTTCAATCCATTCGCTGGATTCGAGGTGGAAGATTTGGTCGAGGAGAAGATCCTTGCCGAGTTTTCGGCGAACGCGGTTGGGGTTCTCGTAGAGGGGCAATCGGAGCGAACCTTGGAATTCTGCCCTTATGTCATTCTAAACCGTAACGAGAAAACGGGTACGAAGATCTATATCCTGTGCATCGTCGAACTGAAACGCGAAGGTTCCTCTAAGCCGCTGTGGAGGACCCGTTTTTATTCGGAGCTACCGGGCGTGTTTTCGGACGCTGACCTTGCAGACTCGGATGAGGTGGCCGCGTTGTGCGAAGCGCCTGCGGAGCGCCTTGCGTGGGCGATTCGCAAGGCGGTTACGATGGACTTTTCGCAATACCTGCCTCGGAAGGTGAAGGCTCGGTTCGCTGGCATGCCTAACAACGGCCTCCCGTTTGCAGGGGCGGTAGTGGACGAGTTGGGCGATTTCAAGCTCATGCGTATGGTCTACTGTTTTCCGCCATCGTATACGGTTGCGCATGTCGACTCGCTCGCGTTTTCGGACATAAAGAAGTTCAAGGACAAGCATCGGGACGCGTTCCTGGCTGCCGCTGCGGAACCGGGAGCAGAAGGCTCGGACTAGCGAGAGGGCCCGTTTGGCGGATCGACCCGCTCTCCGCCGGCTGGCCGCGCTCGCCTACCGGTGCTGCTTAAGGACTTCGAGCACGGTGGCGGTGTCTTCGCGGGCGTTTACCTCTTCGTTCTTGTAGATGACCTTGCCGTCCTTGCCGATGACGAAGGTCCAGCGGGAGGTGGTGAGGTTGCGGAAGAAGGTGTGCATGTCGCCGTTGATTTCGCGCTCGAGGGAGCCGCCGGCCCGAGTGGGGACGCCGAAGAGCTGGGCGATGGAGCCGTTGGGATCGGAAAGGAGGGGGAAGTTTAGGTTGTGGGCTTCCTTAAAGAGGGAGAGGCCTTTGACGGAGTCGCCGCTGACGCCGACTACGATGGCGTCGGCTTCGTCGAGGTTGGTGGAGAAGTCGCGGTAGGAACAGGCCTGGGCGGTGCAGCCGCCGGTCATGGCCGCCGGGTAGAAGTAGACGACGAGGTTCTTCTTTCCGATGTAGTTGGAGGCGGTCCAGATCTCGCCGGTGTCGTCGTTGGCTGCGAAGTTCGGGAGTTCGCTGCCGACGTCGAGGGCAGCGGAGGTGAGGGAAGCGGTTACGGTCATAGCGGCGATGGCGATACGTTGGAGGAGCTTTTTCATGTGGGGCAGACGAATGGGTTGGTCCTTTGCTTGTAGGGAAGTTGCGTCGCGGAGCAACTTTGTTCGGACCGGCCTCGCTTTTCTTCGTGACCTGGCGGGTGGGGATCCTATAGCTTGCAACACGTGTAGGGTTGAGCGGCCGCAGCGGGCTGCCACCCTTTTTTACCCCGATACTGTTTGATATGAAGCGAAGTGTTTTAGCGATGTTCGCGGTCTTGTGCGCCGCGGTAGCGATGAAAGCGAAGGTCCTGGATTGGGACGACGCCTTGCGGCAACCGGGCGAGTGGTACGCTTCGGCGGAGGGGGCAGCGGTCGCGGAGGCGGTCCTGGCCTACCAGACGGAATCCGGAGGCTGGCCGAAGAACCTGGACCTGTCGAAGCCGCCAAGCGAAGCGTACTGGAACGACAGCGAGTCGCGGCGCTACGCGACCATCGACAACGGCGCCACCACCACGCCGCTCCGGTTTTTGGCGCGGGTGAACGAGGCGCAGGCTTCGGCCCAGTGGCAGGATGGGCTGGAGCGCGGGCTGGAGTACTTGCTGGAGGCTCAGTACGACAATGGCGGCTGGCCGCAGTTTTATCCGCTGCGCAAGGGCTACTACTCGCATATCACCTACAACGACGACGCCATGGTGCGGGTGCTGCGTTTGTTGCAGGAGGTGGAGCAAGGGAAGTCGCCTTGGGGGCAGATCGACGCCGGCTTGCGCGAGCGGGCGGGTGAAGCGGTGCGACGCGGGGTGGAGTGCATCTTGGCCACCCAAGTGAGGCAGGACGGGCAGCTTACGGCCTGGTGCGCGCAGCACCAGGTGGATAGCTTGTTGCCGGCCAAGGCGCGGGCCTACGAACTGCCTTCGCTCTCGGGAGCGGAGTCGGTGGGGATCGTGCGCTTCTTGATGAGCTTGGAAGATCCGTCGCCGCGGGTGGTGGCGGCGGTGGAAGGCGCGGTGCATTGGCTGGGTAAGGTGGCCATTCCGGGAATGAGTTCGGAGCGGGTCCGGGACGCGGAGGGCAAAAGGGATCGGGCGCTGAAGAAGGCTCCGAAGGAGGACCTCTGGGCCCGTTTCTACGAGTTGGGCACGAATCGGCCGATCTTCGTGGGGCGCGATGGCGTGGCGCATTATGACTTTTACGAGATCGAACAGGAACGTCGCGGCGGCTACGGTTATTACGGCGGCTGGGCTAAGGATATGATTTCTAAGGAGTATCCCGAATGGCGGCGCCGCTTGGCCCTGCAGTCGGCGGGGCCGGTGCTTTATTTGGTGGGGGATTCGACGATGGCGGACAAGCCGCGTCCTACCAATCCCGAGAAAGGCTGGGGGCAGCTGCTGAGGGAGTTCGCGCTTTTGCCCTTGCGAGTCGACAACCATGCCATGAACGGGCGGAGCACGAAGTCGTTCATCGACGAAGGCCGTTGGGACGAAGTGCTGGGACGCTTGAAGGCGGGGGACTGGGTTTTGATCCAGTTCGGGCACAACGACGAAAAGGAGCACAAGCCGGCGGTCTACGCGGAGGCCCATACGACCTATCGGGACAACTTGATGCGTATGGTGAGCGAGGCGCGAGCGAAAGGGGCTCGGCCGCTCTTGGCCCCGTCTGTGGCTCGTCGCAAGTGGGACGAGGCCGGGGAGCGGCTGGTGCCGACCCATGGCGACTATCCGAAGGTGGTCCGCGAGGTCGCTGCCGAGCTGGAAGTTCCGTTTTTGGAAATGGAGGCGCTGACGACGCGGCTGGAGGAATCGCGCGGGGTGGAAGGCTCGAAGCGCTTGCACTTGTGGTACGAGCCGGGGGAATTGGCGATCAAGCCGGAGGGCTTGAGCGACGACACGCATTATTCGTGGGAGGGCGCTCGGGAAGTGGCTCGGTTGGCGATCGCGGAGCTGCGTCGCTTGGAACTGCCGCTGGCGAAGTACTTCGCGGATGCGGTCGTGGCCCGGGACGGCAGTGGCGATTGGAGCTCCGTTGAGCAGGCCATCTACAAGGCGCCGCAAGGGCCGGAGGGAACGCCCCGCTGGATTATTCGGGTGAAGCATGGCGTGTATCGGGAACGCGCCTACGTGCAACGGGAGCGCGGCAACATCCGGCTGGTTGGGGATGCGGCGGAAACGACTGTATTGGTGGAAGGGATACATGCGAATATGATGGGACCGGACGGCAAGAAGCTGGGGACCTTTCGTACGCCGACCTTGCAGGTCGACGGGGAGGGCTTCGAGGTGTATTCCATGACGATCGCCAACGATGCCGGACCGGTGGGGCAGGCTCTCGCCTTGCGGGTTGACGGGGATCGCGTGGTGTTTCGCGACTGCGTTTTCAAGGGGTGGCAGGACACGATCTTCGTGAATCGCGGTCGCCACTACTTCGAGAACTGCTACATCGAGGGGCATGTCGATTTCATCTTCGGCGGGGCGGTTTCGGTTTTCGACAAGTGCCATATCCATTGTCTGAAAAATGGATACATTACGGCGGCGTCGACTCCGGCCGGGCAGGAGCACGGCTTGGTCTTCCTTGATTGCCGCATTACTGGAGAGCCCGGGGTGAAGACTTACTTGGGGCGTCCTTGGCGGGCCCATGCCCAGACCAGTTTCGTGCGTACGGAAATGTCGGAGGTGGTACGGCCGGAGGGCTGGCATAACTGGACGGGGCCGGAGCGCGAGAAGACGGCCCGTTATGCGGAGTTCGGAAGCTTCGGCCCTGGGGGAGAAAGGGCGGATCGCGTGCAGTGGGCGACTTGGCTCTCGGAGCGGGAAGCGTCGGCACTCCAGGTAAACGCGATTTTCGCGAGCGGGGAACAGGTTTTGCCCTTCGCTCCTATGGAGTAGCTTGCTCGCGATGCGGTTCGGCGAGGCGGCGCATAGGTAATAGTGGAAGGGTTGGGCCGGCAGGCTGGGGCGTCCTTGCGTTTTAGAGGCGCTTGGGTTTCGTTAGGGCGTTCTTCCCGTTCGAAACCGATAGCCCTGTTTTCCTATGAAGCTTCCCCTTTTTGTCGCAGCTCTCATGCTCCTTGGCTTTGCCGCATCGGCGACGCCCGTATCCGAATCGTTG
The DNA here is from genome assembly GCF_031127875.1 of Pelagicoccus sp. SDUM812005. Classification (GTDB taxonomy): domain Bacteria; phylum Verrucomicrobiota; class Verrucomicrobiia; order Opitutales; family Opitutaceae; genus Pelagicoccus. The sequence continues at coordinate 163,865 of NZ_JARXIA010000003.1, forward strand.
TTACAGGTCGAGGTTGCGGAAGGCCGGTTGGAGGGCAGCCTTAGTCCTGACGGCGAGGTGATTTCCTTCAAGGGCGTCCCCTATGCGGCGCCTCCGGTGGGCGAACTGCGATGGAAGGCGCCGCAAGCGGTGGAACCGTGGGAGGGGACTCGCAAGGCGACTGCTTTTGGACCGAGAGCGATGCAGAAGCCGATCTGGGACGACATGTTTTTCTTCGACGAAGGGCCGAGCGAGGATTGTTTGTACCTGAATGTTTGGAGGCCGGCGGAATTCGAGGCGGAGGCGCTGCCGGTGATGTTTTGGATACATGGCGGCGGCTTCTTCGCTGGGGGGACTTCGGAGCCGAGGCAGGACGGCAGCTCGCTTGCGAAGAAGGGGGTGATGGTCGTGAGCGTCGGGTACCGCATGGGTGTATTCGGTTTTATGGCACACCCGGAGCTGACCGCCGAATCGCCCGATGGAGCCTCGGGCAACTATGGCTTGCTCGATATGGTGGCGGCCTTGGAGTGGGTGCAGGCGAACATTGAAGCTTTTGGGGGAGATCCGGGGAATGTGACGATCTTTGGCGAGTCGGCCGGTTCGTGGGCGGTGAGTTCCTTGATGGCGTCGCCGGAGGCAAGGGGCTTGTTTCACAAGGCCATCGCCCAGAGCGGCGCGGTGTTGAGTCCTTGGCGCCAGCCGCCCGCCCGCGAGGAGGCGGAACAGGTGGCGTTGGCGTTCGCGGAGAAGCATTTCGAGGGGGCGTCCTTGGCGGAGCTGAGAGCTTTGCCCGCGGAGGACCTGCTGGAGGTTTACTGGAGAGATGGTTTGCGGGACTTTTCGGTTTGTCAGGACGGTCTGTTCTTTCCCGAGGATCCGGCGGAAGTTTTCGCGAAGGGCGAGCAGAGCGACGTGCCTCTGATCGCGGGCTGGAATTTGGATGAAGGCGGAGCGGGCGGATTCTTGCAGGGAGAGGCGAGCGTAGAGAACTATCGGGCAAGGGCGGAGAGTGAGTTTGGCGAACGAGCGCAGGCTTTTCTGGACGTGTATTCAGCGGATGGACCCGAGTCGGTGGAACGGGCGGCGGCGGACTACGTGGGAGATCGCTTTATTGGATACGGGACATGGAGATTGATCGAGGAGCAGGCGCGGACGGCATCGTCACCAGTATTCAGATACCGTTTCGACCAGCTGTTGCCTTTGCCGCTGGATGCTCCGGCGGATGCGCAGCCAAGGGCGGCCCACTCTTGGGAGATCGAGTACGTGTTTGACGTGCTGGCTTCGAAGGATCTGCCGTGGCGGAGCGAGGACTTCGAGGTGGCTGCCATGATGTCCAGCTACTGGAGCAATTTCGCCAAGACTGGAAACCCGAACGGAAAAGGCCTGCCGGAGTGGCCGGCTTATAGCGAAAGGGAGTCGAAGCCAGTTCTCCACATCGACGCTAGCCCTGAACTTCGGTCGGATACGCACCGGGAACGATACGAGTTTCTGGAATCGCTGCCTTCGGACTAGAGGAACTACGGTAGGGCTTTAAGGGGAGCCTCGAAATCGGGCTTGTGAAAAAAGTTGAAATCGACGCGGACGCAGCTCTGGCAGGGCTTTAAAGGGCTGTGAGCTCGTTGACAAGGGTGGTGGTGGCGAGGATCTTGAAGGTCGACTCTTCTTGTTTGATCCATGTGCCTACGATTGCTGCTACCGCTAACTTTTGTCCTTGCCCTGGCCGTCAGTGGCCAGGCTAAGGCGGGCAAGGAGTTCGTACGGCTCGGGGTCGAGGACGGACTTTCCCAGAGCTGGGTCCGTAAGGCGATTCAGGATACGCATGGTTTCATGTGGTTTGGCACCAAGGATGGCTTGAACCGCTACGATGGACGGGAGTTTCGCGTGTATCGCCCTGAGTCCGACAATACACGCGGGTTGGAGAACGGCTCCATAAACGATCTTTATTTGGATGCGTCCTCGCGGCTTTGGGTTTGTACCTTGGGCGGCGCCTTCGTCTATGATCGGGAGACCGACAGCTTCGAACTCTTCGAGCCGATCGGGCGGGCCACGGTCACCACGGTGCGTCAGGTTTCGGACGGCAGCTATTGGTTTGGGACGCCGAACCAGCTTTTCCACTACGTGCCGGAGACTGGCGAGCTTGACCGCTACGGTCACGATCCTGAGGACGCGAGCAGCCTTCCTAGCAATTTGGTTTGGAACGTGTTGGAAGATCGCCGGGGCCGCCTATGGATCGGCACCCACAAAGGGGTTTGCCTCTACGACCGAAGGAGCGATTCCTTTTATCGGTTAGCGGACCAGGATGGCGTGGGAAACACGTGGGTGCAGTCTATGCTCGAGGACAGTTGGGGGCGCCTGTGGATCGGAACCGAGAAATCGATCTTTCTCTACGAGCTCGGTGACGGGAATCGCTTGAACTATCGCAAGTTGATGCCGATCCGGGGCCAGTGCATCAGCGTGGATCAGGAAGGGCATATGTGGATCGGTCACGGCTCCGGCCAAGGATTGACGATTTGGAAGGTGGCTCACGAAACCGGCGATCTTCTCGAGCAGGAAAGGTACTCCAATAGGCTCCACGACGAGCGAAGCTTAAGTTCGGATGGAGTGGACTGTATTCATGTCGATAATACAGGTGGAATTTGGATTGGAACCTATGGCGATGGGCTCAACTACTATTCGAACGCAAGTAAGAACTTTAATACGATACGGATCCACGACGCCGATGCAGAACTGGACGTCGGAGAGCAGGTTAACTCCATCCTGATTGATGGAAAGAATCGTTGGGTTGGCACGGAGCGAGGGCTCGTTCGCTACGACTCGGAAACGAGGCAGCACTACGAGTACAAGTATTCGCCGGAGGATGAGAGCACGATCGGCGCGAATGCCGTGTACCAGATCGTGAAGGATTCCAGAGGCGATATTTGGGTGGCCGCTTGGGCGGGGGGCTTGAACAAGTACCTACCCGAAACGGATTCTTTCCTTCGCTATCAGAACGATCCGGATGACCCGCGAAGCCTGAGCAACAACAACGTGTTTTGCATCTTGGAGGACCGGGAAGCTAAATTTTGGATAGGAACGATCGGGGGTGGCTTGAACCGATTCGATCCGGAGACGGAAACCTTCACCCGCTACCTGCACGATGTGGATGACGAGAGGACGATCAATAGCCAGTACGTGAACGATATCGAGCAGGACGCGGAGGGCGTGCTCTGGATATCGACCTACAGTTCTCTGGACCGATTCGATCCGAAACTTGGATACTTCGAGCATTTCAGCCACACTGGTGATCCGCTGCCGCAGAACAGAGGCGATCTCGAGGTCGTGTTCATCGATAGCCGGGAGCAGATTTGGTTGGGGACGGAAGTGGGCTTGCTTTCGTTCGATCCCGAGACGTTGAGCTACCGCCGCTATGGCGTGCCGGATGGATTGCCGAACAATTCCATCAAGTCGATCTCCGAGGATGCGGAGGGGAACCTTTGGCTGACGACCAATTTCGGTTTATCCCAGTTCGTAGGCGGTATTCAGGTTCCGGATCAACCGCGCTTCATCAACTACGATTGGAAGGATGGCCTGCAGTCCAACGAGTTCGTCAAGCGCTCGAGTTTCGTGGGCGAGGACGGCACGATGTGGGTGGGAGGAGTCTCGGGGCTTACGAGTTTCAATCCTGCCGAGATCAAGCCTAATCTGGAGCTGCCGAAGGTGCTGATCACGGATCTCAGCATACTCAACCGGAAGGTGTATCCGGGAGAGCCTGACGGAGTTCTCCCAGCGGAAGCTTACCTGTTGGACCATTTGGAACTCGGTTACGAGGATTCTGTGTTTTCGTTCCGCTTTTCTTCCTTGGTGTATCCAAGAAATGAGGGCATTGAGTACGCCTACATGCTCGAAGGTTTCGACGAGGATTGGCAGTATGTGAAAGGGGTATCGTCTGCGATCTATACCAACATCGATCCTGGCGCTTATACGTTTCACGTGAAGTCATCCAATGCGGATGGCATTTGGGGGGACAATGTGGAGAGCATCTCGATAAGCATATTGCCTCCTTGGTGGATGACGATCTGGTTTCGGGTGTCGGCCCTCGCGTTGGTGGCGCTCGGCCTATTCGTTGCCTACCGGTTGCGCGTCCTCTCCTTGAAGCGTTCCCGCGTCGCTTTGGCGAAGAGCGTGGCGGACGGGACTCGCGAGCTGGCGGAAGCCAAGGAAGCGCTTTCTCGGCAGAACGAGGAGCTGAAGGTGCACCGCACGCAATTGGAAGAGCTGGTGGACGAGCGAACCAAGGAGCTCAAGGCCGCTCGCGACAAGGCGGAGGTTTCGGACCGTTTGAAGTCCGCGTTCATCGGCAACATGTCCCACGAGATCAGGACGCCGCTCAATGCGATCATGGGATTCTCGCAGCTGATCGCCATGGAGGCCAAGGGCAGGGGCGAGTTCGACGACTACAGCAATTGCATTCGGGAGAATACGGAAATGCTGGTCCAGCTCCTCAACGACATCATCGACTTCTCCATCTTCGAGTCGGAAAAGCTGACTTTGAACTACGAGTCGATCGACGCGTGGCTTTTCTTCCACGAGCTGAGCTCGGACTTTTCCCAGCTGGTCTCGAGCCGCACGCCGGAGGGCGTTTCCTACGTGGCGGACAACCAGCTCAGCGATTCGCTTTGCGTTCGCTTTCAAGCGGACAAGGTGCGCCTAAGGCAGATCCTGCTGAACCTTGCTACCAACGCGTGCAAGTTTACGGAGAAGGGGGCGGTGAGCTTCGGCTTGGCCTACGATCGCGAGTCCGGCAGTCTCAAGTACTGGGTGAAGGATAGCGGCATCGGCATCGATCCCTCCGAGCACGAAGCCATCTTCGAGCGCTTCCACAAAATCGTGGACAATCGCAAGTCCTTCGCTCGCGGGACAGGCTTGGGGCTCGCCATTTGCCGTCGGCTTTCGGACGAGCTCGGCTTCGAGCTCAGCTTGGAGTCGGAGGTTGGAAAGGGCTCTGTATTCACGCTTACGATACCGGTGACCACAGAGACGCAAGGTCCCGCTCGGGCCAAGCCAGGAGCCGGCGCGACCGAGGCGCCGGAGCTCGATTTGAGCGGGCGGGTGATATTGGTTGCGGAAGATATCGTGAACAACTACACGATCGTGGAGCATTTCCTGGAAGATACAGGGGCTCGTTTGATTCATGCCTTGGACGGCGAGCAAGCGGTTCGTCTGTTCACGGAACGCGATGGCAGAGTCGATTTGCTGCTGCTGGACATTTCGATGCCGAACATGGGCGGAGTGGAAGCGCTGCAAGCGATTCGGGCGCTTAATCCCGGAATTCCCGCCATCGCCTTGACGGCTCACGCTTTCAAGGGAGACGTAAACATACTTCTGGAGTCCGGCTTCCAGCGATGCCTGACCAAGCCGGTCGAGAAGGGGGACCTCCTAAGGGAGATCGGGGAGTTTCTCGATCCCCTGCGCTCCTAGGGAGATCGGGGCCTTGACCGCTTGACTCGCTGGAGGCCTTGATTGAGATGGACCGATGTCTGCGAAGGAGAGAAATCCAGAAGGCGAGGGAAGCGAAGGTTTCGATTGTACCGATTGCGGTGCCTGTTGTCGGTGCTACCCGATTTTCGCCAGCGCCAGCGACGCGGAGCGCGAGCCGCTCCTGAAGGAGAGATGCGTTCGGGTGGACGACTTCCTAGGCAAGGGGGAGGTCGCGTATCGCATGTATCCACTCGCCCATACGGAAGGCTGCGCTTTTCTGGGGGAGAATCAGCTTTGCGGCATTTACGCGAGCCGTCCTGAGGTTTGCCGGCGATTCGAGAGCGGCAGCGAGCAATGCATCCGTGCTCGGGAGCGAGTGGGGATCGGAGCGCGGCGGCGTTCCTAGCTCCGCTTTTTTGCTCTTAAAATGTTCAGGGTCCTTGCAGTTGCTCCCGCGCTCTTGTCGTAGAGTGGGAAAGATATGAGCAATCTTCACGACCCGATCAAAGTGGGAGCTTGGGAGCTACCCAATCGAATTATCATGGCCCCGCTAACCCGCTGCCGCGCCAGCGAGGGACGCGTGCCCAACGCCTTGATGGCCGAGTACTACGCCCAGCGCGCCAGCGCTGGTCTTATCATTTCGGAGGCGACTTCGGTCGATCCGATGGGAGTGGGTTACTACAACACGCCGGGAATCTGGTCCGAGGAGCAGGTCGAAGGTTGGAAGCTGGTGACGGAGGCGGTGCATGCGGCGGGCGGACAAATCATCCTGCAGCTGTGGCACGTGGGTCGCATTTCGGATCCGGTGCACTTGGAGGGCAAGCTGCCGGTTGCTCCTTCCGCGATAAAGCCCGCGGGGCATGTGAGCCATCTGCGGCCTGAGAAGGCGTTCGAGACGCCGCGTGCCTTGGGGATCGAGGAGATTCCCGGGATCGTGGAAGCCTACCGGAAGGGGGCGGAAAATGCGAAGCGTGCCGGCTTCGACGGGGTGGAGATTCACGGGGCGAACGGGTACTTGCTGGACCAGTTCCTGCAAAATTCGACCAACAAGCGCGACGACAGCTATGGAGGGTCGGTGGAGAACCGAGCCCGTTTGATGCTGGAGGTTGCGGATGCCGCGATCTCGGTCTGGGGAGCGGATCGGGTTGGCATGCACCTCGCTCCGGCCTGCGATGCGCATGACATGGGTGACTCCAATCCGTCACAAACCTTTGGATACGTCGCCGAAGAGTTGGGCAAGCGCGGCATCGCCTTTATCTTTACCCGCGAAGCGGTATCGGACGGCTGCGTCAGTCTGGAATTGAAGCGAAAGTTCGGCGGCGTCTATATCGCGAACCAGGGACTGACTGCCGAATCTGGGGCAAAGCTCGTCGCCGACGGCGTCGCGGATGCGGTTTCCTACGGGCAACTGTTCATCGCGAATCCGGACTTGGTCGAGCGCTTGAAGCAGGGAGCTCCGCTCAACGAGCCGAATCCGGACACCTTCTACAGCGCGACTCTGGAAGACCCGAAGGGATACGTGGACTACCCGAGTTTGCAAGAGGTCGAGGCCTAGCGCACCAGGCCAAGCTTGCCGCGAGAGCGCTCTGGGTTTGACTGCGGGGCGCTGTTGCGGCGAACTCGATTTTTTCTGGAGAGAGTCAAAATGAATGAAAAACCGATTGTCTACGTGAAGGCGGGATGCCCCTGGTGCATTGACGCGGAGAATTACCTGAAGAAGAAGGGCATCGCCTACACTGCGAAGGAAGTCCGGTCCGATCCGGCTGCCATGGCGGAGATGGTGGAACTGTCAGGCCAGAGCAAGGCTCCGACTTTGAAATGGGGCGACTTGGTGCTGGCGGATTTCGGGGTGGACGAACTGGTCCCGTTTCTTGCCAAGCACGGCCTCGCCTAAAGGGCGCCGCGAGGTGTTTCGAGCATGGGCGTCCAGCGTGCAGGGCCGGGGATTGGGGCGGCGCTTCCGGCCCGCTTCAAGTGGATTTGCCTCGGCTGGCTGCTGGTCGCCATGGCTTGGGGAGCGTTGCTGCGCTGGCATGCCCTCGCTCCGGTCGCCGGCCTGAACTACCGCTTCGGGCTGCATACGCATTCGCACATTGCGCTCCTAGGTTGGGGCGTGATGGGGCTCTACGTGCTTTTGGCGGAGCAGTTCGTGAAGGCGGAACGGATCCGTTCCCTGCGCCGCCTATTTTGTTTTTTGCAGCTTTGCTTGCTCGGCATGCTGCTGAGCTTTCCGTTCCAGGGATATGGAGCTGTCTCCATAGTGGCGTCCACCTTGTTCGTGTTCGGTACCTACCTGTTTTCTTGGTGGCTGTATCGAGATGTTGGCGACGAAGATATAAACACGCGGCTTATGGCCCGTTCGGCGGCGGTGTTTTTGGCATTGAGCAGCATTGGCCCTTATTTGGTGGGCTACTTTAAGGCGAAGGGGCTGGAGGCTCATCCCGGATATGCCAACTCGCTCTACTTCTACCTTCACTTTCTTTACAACGGTTTCTTCGTGAGCGCGATGTTGGCTTTGCTTTTTCGGAAAGCGAATCCGGAGCGGCTCAAGCGTTTGCCGCGGTTCGAGCTGCCATTGTTTTTGACCGGGGTGAGCGTGAGCTATTTTCTGTCCGTACTGTGGATGGGACCGCATCCGCTTTATTATTCCCTTGGGGCAGCCAGCGCCGCCTTGCAGCTCATGATCCTGCTGCGCTGGACTCGGGCCTTGGGGTTGTTCGGAACGAGACAGCTTTCAATGGGAATCAAGTTTGTGGTGGCATTGCTCGTCGCCAAGATGTCGATACAGCTTGTGTCCGCATTTCCGGAAATAGCGAACTGGGTCTTCGTCACGCAAATCTACACGATCATTGGATACATCCATTTCGTGATGCTCGGCATTATGACACCCTTTCTCTTTCTTTCCCTCTTTCCGGAAGCGGCGAGCCGGCAATGGAGCCGGTGGGGCGGGGTACTGTATTTCGCGGGTTTTCTCCTGACGGAGGCCCTGCTCTTCGGGGCCGGGCTTTGGAGCGAGGTTCGCAGCGCTCTGCCTTATCGAGAGCTTCTGGTGGCCGGTTATGGCGTATTGATCGCGGGAGCGTTGGCTGTGGCGCTTGGCGCTCGCAAGCAAGCTGCGGCTTAGGTGGGGGCTGATTCGAGAAAAGCTTGTCCTGTAATTTAGTGTTGCATAAAAGTGCGCCTAAGTGACTGTTGTTGGAGGTATGAATGCCCCTTGCCCTCGATCGTTTCGTGCCCTGTTAATTTCGCTGTTGGCGGTCTTCGGCGTTTGCCTCGCTCTCGGCGAGCCAAGCGGCGGTAAGTCGTTCTTTACGGAGCGGCTTAGGGACGAACAGGCGGTCTATTTGGATGATGCGACGTTCGGGGCGGTAGGGGACGGCGTTGCGGACGACACGGCGTCGATCCAGGAGGCGATCGACGCGGTGCAGGAGAAATCCGAATACGGAGTGCTCTACATCCCGTCGGGGCGCTACCGGGTCAGCGATACGCTCTACATTTGGAAAGGGATCCGGCTGATCGGCTACGGAGAGACTCGTCCTACTTTTTTCTTGGCGGAGAACGCTCCAGGCTACCAGGCGGAGGAAGCGAAGTACGTCTTCATTTTCGTGAGCAACCGCCCGCGCCCAGGCCAAGCGATCAGGCCAGCCAATCCGGGTACGTTCTATTCTGCCCTGAGCAACGTGAACATCGAAATCGGCGAGGGGAATCCGATGGCGATCGGGGTGCGCTCGCACTTTGCCCAGCACTGCTTCCTGGCCCATATCGACTTCCTCGTTGGGAGCGGGCGAGCCGGGGTCGAGAAGGTTGGGAACGAGATCGAGGATTGCCGCTTTTTCGGGGGAGACTTTGGGATCATTACCACGAAGCCGTCGCCCAGTTGGCCCTTTGTGATGATGGACAGCCATTTCGAGGGGCAGCGAATCGCGTCGATTAGCACGGAGGAGGCGGGGCTCACTTTGTTGCGTATCAGCTTCAAGGATACGCCGAGCGCGATCGTGGTGAATCCGGATCGGGCGGAGGAGCTCTATCTGGCGGATTCGAGTTTCGAGAACATCACAGGGCCGGCTTTGGTGATTAGCGACGAACACAACGCGAGGCCGCAGTTCAATCTAGAAAACGTGGTAGCCGAGCGCGTTCCGGTGTTGGCAAAGTTCCGCAGGAGCGGGAAGACGGTAGCGGGTCCCAGCGAGTTGTACCGCGTGGCGTCTTTCACGCACGGCTTGCAGATTGACGCACCCGGTCAGGAAGGGGTGGTGGAGACTCGTCACCAGCTGGAATCGCTGGAGTCGCTTCCTCCGCGGGTCGCGAGCGATGTGCCGCCATTGCCGGCTCAGAGTGAGTGGGCGAACCTCAAGGATTTTGGGGCGGTCGGCGATGGGGAAGTTGACGACACGGAGGCTTTGCGGGCGGCTATCGCTGCGAACCGAACCGTGTTTTTGCCGACCGGCCGGTATCGGGTTTCGGGTACGATCGAGCTGCGAGCGGATACGGTTTTGATCGGCGCCAGCCCTATTACCACCCAGATCCTTATCAAGGACTACACGCCTGCCTTCATGGGCGGGGCGGAGGTGCCGCGCATCGACGAGGAGCGAATACGGCGTTGGGGCCTAGATCCGCAGGACGAGGCGGTGCGCCGCCGCTTTACTCCCCCGGTTCCTGCAATTGCAGGGCCGCCCAAGCCTTTGTTGCTCGCCCCGCAGGGAGTCCGCACGATTCTATGTGGTATTGGCTTGGATACAGGCGGTGCCAATCCCAGCGCCATTGCTCTCAAGTGGATGGCGGGGGCGGACTCTCTGGTAAGCGACGTTCGTTTCCTCGGTGGGCATGGGACCTATCGTCCGGACGGCAGCTCCGTGCCGGTCTACAACGAGAACCGTACGGCGGACGGGGATTACCGGCGGCGCTGGGATTCGCAGTATGCGAGCCTTTGGGTGACCAACGGAGGGGGAGGAACCTTCAAGAATATTTGGACTCCGAGTCCCTACGCTCAAGCTGGTATGCGCATTACCAATACAGCAACGGAGGGACGCGTGTATCAGCTTTCCTCCGAGCATCACGTTCGGGCGGAAGTGCAGTTGCGAGGCGTCGAGAATTGGAAGTTCTACGCTCTCCAGTTCGAGGAAGAGAGCGGGGAGGGGCCTAACGCCTTGCCGCTGGAAATCGAGGACTGCCGCAACCTGCTTTTTGCCAATACCTATCTGTATCGGGTGGACCGAATGATATCGCCTTTTCCTTATGGCGTGAGGATTCGCTCGAGCGAGGACGTGGTTTTCTGCGGGCTGCATGTGTACTCGCCGACCAAGTTTTCCTATGACGTGACGGTGTTCGACGAAACGAGGCAGCAAGAGGTGCGAGCGCGGGAGGTGGCGCGTTTGCAAGTGGGGGTAGGCGAGTGGGGGATATCGGAAAAACGGTCACCAGGGACCCGAGTCGAGAGGATTGCGGGTGGATTCCAGTTCGCGGATGCGGTGGCGACGGATCGGCGAGGCAACGTCTATTTCATCGATGGACGTTGGCATCGGATCTATCAGTGGAATGTGGATGCGGATACGCTGTCGCTTGTGCTGGACGCAGCCATCGCTCCGGTGGGCATTGTATTCGATTCCTCTGACAATGCCATGGTTCTGACCGCGTCTAAAAAGGTGTTCACTTTCGACCTTGATGATCCGGAGGAAAGTTTGCGCTTGGTGGAGGCGGTTCCGGCTGAGGCCCGTCCAGGCGCGGTTGCGGTGCACCCGGGGCATCGCTGGCGCGATGCGCACGACCTGTTCGAAGCGTCGACGGCCGCTTCGGAATCGCATTTCCTGTCGCCGGACGGTTCGCTCTACTTGACGGGGCTCGATACCTTGCGCCGATGTTTTACGCTGCGAAAGGCGACGCCGGGACAGCCCTTTTATCTGGCGGACGAGTTTGGCCAAAAGGTTTGGCGGTACGAGGTGGAGTCCGACGGGCGCTTGCGGGATCCGGAGTTGTTCGCCGAAAACGGAGAATTGGATTTGGCGGTGGATGCGAAGGGACGAGTTTACGTGGCCGCAGGGCATGTTTACGTCTACGCAGCGAGCGGGGAGTTGCTGGACGTCATAGAGGTGCCCGAGCGTCCGGCGTCGCTCGCGATCGGGGGCAAAGCGGGCGACACCCTCTACATCGCCGCCCGATCGTCCCTTTATCGAATCGCCTTGAAGTGAGGGGCAGGGAAGCGGCAGGCCGGGCTTTGAAAAGCGGTGGGGAAAGATTCCCGAAAATTCTTCAAAAATTCGCTTGCCAAGGGGGTGATTCGTTGCCGTTTTAGCGACTCTGTTTTGGGGCCGTAGCTCAGTTGGAAGAGCGCCTGCATGGCATGCAGGAGGTCGTCGGTTCGATCCCGATCGGCTCCACCATCCTTCGCCGGAGGCTTCGGATGGCACGCCTTGGATTTTTTAGCCGCTTCTGGGAAGTGGCTTTTTTTGTGCCTTCTGACTGGGGATAAGGTACGATATCGAAGATATAGGGATTTGCTCGAATGTTCTCAACTGGACTCAATTCGGTTCAAAGCGTCTTTACTTTGTCTATATTCAAGGGACGAGGCGAAATCTGCCTTTCTTCGTTCCCTGAACGGTTCTCGTGATCGGCTCGCTTTGAGGTCTTGGACAAATTTCTCGTCGGATTTCCCGATCATCTCCCGCCTTTTGGCAGCAAGGAGACAAAAAGGTCGTCGGGACTTTAGTGATGAGCTTCAAGGAAGGGTCACCACAGTGCTGCTAGAAGTTATCGAAAAGTGTAGATTGGCTGGGATCCCATGTATCCCTGTCACGGATGAGCTGATAGTGCCGCTAAGCGAGAGGGAAAGGGTTCGGACTTGGATGCAAGAGGCCATCTCTGTGAGAACAGGGGTCGTGCCAAGAATTGGGTGACGTAGAGGCTCCCTGCTATGCCCCACACCGCTCCTCAGTTGTGGAAACGGTATGGATTTGCCGGCCGGTCGAGAGCGATGCCCAATGACGGACACCCGTGAGGCATTTTGAGTGCTCAAAAAGATTCCTTAGAGGGGGCGGTGTCGAGTGTAGGTATTTCTCTGCAAAAAACTTGCTTGGTTCCTGAGAGCTTCCTACAAGCTCTGTGGATCCTCTTTAGATACCTGTGAGCCCTCTAGATCCTGCTCCTCAAGCACTTGAGCAGCATTGGGCCACGTCATCCCTTTCTCCTGCATGTCCTCCCAGTCAAACAACCTCGCTTCCTACATCTGGACGCTCGCCGACCTCCTGCGCGGCGACTTCAAGCAAAGCCAATACGGGCGCATCATCCTCCCGTTTACTCTCTTGAGACGCCTCGAGTGCGTTCTAGAAGAAACCAAGGACGCTGTCCTCGCCGAGGCCGAAAAGGTCCAAAAGATGGGCCTCCCTGAAGAGGCTCAGGAAAAGCTCATCCTCCGCGCCACGGGTGGGCTGTCCTTCTTCAACACCTCTCGCATGGACCTCTCCAAGCTGGGAGAAACCAGCATCAAGGAAAACCTCGACTCCTACCTAGCCAGCTTCTCCAAAGATGCCCGCGAGATCTTCGAGCACTTCAAGTTCGGCGAATTCGTAGCCCAGCTCAACGACGCGAATCTTCTCTACAAGATCGTCCAAAAGGTCCGCACCACCGACCTCAGCCCCAAGGCCATCTCAAACCACGAGATGGGCCTCGTATTCGAAGAGCTCATACGCCGCTTCGCGGAAAGCTCCAACGAGACCGCAGGGGATCACTTCACGCCACGAGACATGGTTCGTCTTACTACCGCTCTCGTCTTCATGGAGGACGATGACGCCCTCACTAAGCCTGGAATCATCCGCACCATTTACGACCCCACAGCGGGCACAGGAGGCTTTCTCTCCTCCGGCATGGAATACGTGCACGAGCTCAATCCTCAAGCCGTCATGCGCGCCTTCGGCCAAGAGCTCAATCCCGAGTCCTACGCCATCTGCAAGGCGGACATGCTGATCAAGGGGCAGGACGTCTCCAACATCAAGCTGGGCAATACCCTCTCGCAGGACCAGCTCTACGCCGACAAGTTCGACTACATGCTCTCCAACCCGCCTTTCGGCGTCGACTGGAAGAAGATCGAGTCGGACATCAAGGACGAGCACACCCTGAAGGGCTACGACGGTCGCTTCGGTCCAGGCCTGCCGCGTGTATCCGATGGCTCGCTGCTCTTCCTGATGCACCTCATCAGCAAGCTGCGTGATCCTAAGGACGGCGGCGCTCGCATCGGCATCATCCTAAACGGCTCACCGCTCTTCACCGGCGGCGCGGGTTCGGGCGAGTCGGAGATCCGCCGCTACATCCTCGAGGCCGATCTCTTGGAGGCCATCGTCGCCGTGCCGACCGACATGTTCTACAACACCGGCATAGCTACCTACATCTGGGTCCTCACCAACAAGAAGACCAAAGAGCGCCAAGGCCAAGTCCAGCTCATCAATGGGGTCAACCTCTTCAGCAAGATGCGCAAGTCCCTCGGCTCCAAGCGCAACTTCATGGACGAGGAGGACCTTGCCACCGTTACCCGCGCCTTCGGAGCCTTCGAGACCATTGACGCTCGCGACCTAGACAAACCTGCCGAGCAAAAGAGCAATCGCGGTCGCCAGTCAAGTAATGCCAAGGCGGATACACCGAAAACCTTTGCCGCCAAGCTCTTCAAAACCCACGAGTTCGGCTATCGTCGCCTCACCATAGAGCGCCCATTACGCGAGTCCTATCAGTTCAGCGACGAACGCATCGCCACCCTCCGCTTCGCTCCCAAACCCTTCGAGGTGCCCATGCAGTGGATTTTTGGTGAGTTCGGCAGTGACTGGACCGATGAGCCAAGCTGCGAGCGCTACGGCCTGTTAAAGGCGCACGAGGAAGCCATCCGCAAGTATTTCAAAATTCACTTCAAGGAGCTAAAAGAGAAACAGATCAAAGACCTGCTCAGCCGCAAGCTCTGGCTCTCTCAGCGCGATCTCATGCTAAAGGCCCAGCGTATTCAAAAATCAGTTGGCAGCGAGCAACACGACGACCGCAACGATTTTGACGACGCGATCAAAGCCTCCGGTGTCAAGCTCGACGCCAAAGAGAAAAAGCAGCTCATGGCCGCAGTCTGTTGGAAAAACCCCGAAGCCGCCAAAGTCATCAAAAAGGTCCACAAAGGCAAAGCGGCAAAGCCCCTCTATGGCCTCTTCGAGGTATCTGGAAAGCTAATCGAGTACCAGCCCGACAGCGACCTGCGGGACAACGAAAACGTCCCGCTTGATCCCAGCCAACCCGTCAAGGCGGTCAACGAGGCTTACTTCCAAAAGGAAGTCGCCCCTCACGTGCCCGACGCTTGGATCGATGCCTCCAAGACCGATGCCAAGGACGGAGAGATCGGCATCGTAGGATACGAGATCCCCTTCAATCGCCACTTCTACGTCTACCAGCCCCCACGCGACCTCGCCGAAATCGACAAGGACCTAGACGCCGTCAGCGCGGAAATCATGAAGTTACTGCAGGAGGTACATTCGTGAGATTGCGTGAGTTTAGAGCGTATCCAGAATACCGTGATGCGAGTAGTGAATGGCTAGACGACATTCCAAAAGATTGGGATAGGACTCCGCTTAAGTTCGTCGTATCAACAAGAATAACGGACGGTCCGCACGAAACACCCGAAATACTAGAAGAGGGTGTTCCATTTCTCTCCGCTGAAGCGGTCAAGGAATTCAAATTGGATTTCAATAGGAAACGTGGTTACATAAGCCGCGATTTACACATAATCTACAGCAAGAAATGTCTACCGAGATTAGGCGATGTTTTCATGGTGAAATCGGGTAACACGACTGGAGCGATAGCAATGGTCGAGACAGACGAAGAGTTTAATATCTGGTCGCCTCTCGCACTCATAAGAGCAGACCAACGGAAAATGCTCCCTAGGTTTGTTTATTACTCGATGAGGGCAGATTTCTTTCGAACAAGTGTTGAGCTATCGTGGAGTCAGGGAACTCAACCCAATATTGGAATGGGTGTGATTGAGAATCTTCATCTCGCGCTACCGTCCATTGGAGAACAGCAAAAAATAGCGGATTTTCTGGATCATAAGACGGCGAAGATCGATCGGCTGATTGAAAAGCAACAAGAGTTGATCGAGCTGCTCAGAGAAAAACGCCAAGCCGCCATCAGCCACGCCGTCACCAAAGGCCTCAACCCCAACGCCCCCCTAAAACCCTCCGGCGTAGAATGGCTCGGCGATGTGCCAGAGCATTGGGATGTTCATAAAACTAAACGCCTTTTCAGCTTAGAATGCCATCCTTCGCCTGTAGATAACGGCATGGAGCTGCTGAGCGTCTATACTGAAATAGGAGTGCGTCCACGAAAGGACCTTGAACAGAAAGGGAACAAAGCATCCAGCACCGATGGATATTGGTTGGTCAAAAAGGGCGATATCGTCGTGAACAAACTCCTAGCGTGGATGGGAGCAGTTGGATACTCTGACTTCGAAGGAGTCACCAGTCCAGCGTACGACATTCTTCGAAAAAGAAAGCCTCTCAATCCGTGGTTCTATCACTATTTATTCAGAACAAAGCTAGCCCAAGGGGAGTTCAAGCGCTGGTCCCGAGGTATCATGGAAATGAGACTCAGGTTGTACTTCGATGAACTTGGTCAAATCGACATGCCGTTTCCCCCTGTTGAGGAGCAAAACTTAATAGTGGAGAGTATGCGCAAAATGGAGTCATCCTACGACGAGCTTATCGACAAAGCATCGCTGCAAATCGAGCTCCTCCAAGAACGCCGTACTGCCCTTATCTCCGCTGCAGTCACCGGAAAGCTCGATGTGCGCGATTGGCAAGCACCAGCCCTGCTTGAAACCGAAGCCACTTCGTAGCTCAAGTTTACACTAATTATGCTTAGGCGTATAGACAGTCTACGAAACTTCGGGATTTACCGAGATTTTGAAGGTAGTGATCAATCCGAACTGCCAGTTTTCGCCAAACGGAACTTGATTTATGGGTGGAATTATTCTGGGAAGACCACTCTTTCACGCCTATTCCAATCTCTTCAGTTTCACGACCAGCCACTACCGCACCCAGATGGTCAATTCAGATTGATGCTCGATGATGGAACGTACCTCACCGATGCAAATCGGACACCTCCAACTCCTGTACGAGTATTCAATCGTGAATACATTGAGTCAAATTTCCAGACAGAGCACACGGCCCCAGCAGTATTCATAGTTGGTCGAGAATTCCTCGAACAAACTGCTCATTTAGAGCGTATACTTGTGGCTCAAGAAGCTCTAAACAGTCGAATAAGAGAGAGGCGTGACGGCATTGATACCATCAATCGTCAGCTGAACGATGCTGGAACAGAGAGAGCTCGATCAATATCACAGCTTTTAGGAGTTCGCGATTTCAACAGGGCACATCTTCAAGAGCGTGTTCGAACGGTAAGAGACGCCCCATCAGCTTATTTGCTACCCGAGGAACGCATACAAGCACTAGTTGAAACAAACCGGTCAGGAGAACAATTCAACCGTATCGAGCCAGTCTCGTTGTCCCTTCCTGATCTTAGAGTAGAAATCCAGCAAGCAAGAGAACTGCTACGACGGACCGCCTCATTTGATGCGATAGAGAGTTTACGAGAAAACAGAGAGCTCGAAGCCTGGGTACGTGAAGGTTTGGGCATTCACGACGAAACAAACACATGTCAATTCTGCGGTGAAGAAATTCAGGTTGAACGACTTGAGGAATTGCGACGCCATTTCTCGACTGCATCGCAAGAGTTGTTGCTCGCCATCAACCAAGGAATTACGCGTCTAAAATCGATAGACTTCGCCACTCCAAGCATTCACGAGCGTGATTTTCTCCAAGATTTAAGAAATGACGCGAGCCAGAAGCTTTCGGGTCTTAATGCGTGGCTTCAAGATGCTGCAGAGATTCGGCAAGGCTTGGTTGCTGCACTCGAAAATAAAACGACCGCATTAGAAACCCCGAGAACTTGGGATGGAGATGAAGGTCGCTTTGTAGAATGGACTGTGCATCTTGACCCCCTGAATGATTGTATAGGTCGCCACAATCAGCGTATCCAAGATATGGGTGCAGTGCGGCGTGAGGCTCGTACTTCAATAGAACAGCATTTTGCAGCGTCGCATTTTGTAGATGCTCGAGTCGCTGAGTCTGAGGAACGAATCGCTAACTTAGAAAGAAGGGTTGGACATGCGAACAGAGCCAAAGATAGGCTTGAGCGAATCGAAAATCGAATTGAAGCTCAGGTAAACAGGACCGAGAGGGGCGTGGAAGAATTCACGCAACTTGTCTCGTTTCTCTTAAAAGATAACGAGATCCGTGTTGAGCCGATAGCGCAGAATAGATTTCAACTGCTACGCGGAAGAGTTCCTGCCAGTAAGCTTAGTGATGGAGAGAAAACAGCGATAGCTCTGGCTCATTTTGTTACGAGTTTGGAGGGCGAAGGCGAGAATCTAGCAGGCTCCATCGTCTACGTCGATGACCCAATATCGAGCTTAGACTCAAATCACATTTACGCAGTTTCTGCTCTCATTCAGGAGCGTCTCGAAGCAGCACACCAAATATTTGTTTCAACTCATAGCTCTGAATTTTTTAGCCTTTTAAAAGCGAGATGGCTCAAAGATAGGGAACTAAAAGACAATTCAGAGGGATTTTATGTGGTCCGTTCAGAAGATTGTGAAGGATCGTTCTCAAACTTGGTGAAGCTTCCAAATTTGCTGAGAAAATTCAGTTCCGAATATCAGTTCATCTTCCACCAGCTTCACTCGTTTGCCAACAATCCATCCCCCACAGAATTTGAGGCCTACGCTGCACCGAATTTGTTAAGGCGCTTTTTGGAAGCCTACCTCGGATTCCGGAAACCGCACATAGCAGCTTGGCATAAAAAACTAGATCTGATCCTCGATTCAGCCGAATCCTGTAGAGAAATCCATAGGCTTTTAGACGACGCGTCTCATCTTCAACGAATTGGACGAGCTCTCCAAGAACCAGCTTTCATTGCGATCACCAAAGCTCGAGTTAACGATGTACTTCTCGGCTTAGAAGAGAAAGATCCCGAGCACTACTCATCAATGGTATCAACTCTGTCGTAATGATGTCCTCACTCTCCGCCGAACTGACCTTTCAAACCAACATCCTCGAAGAACTGGAAGCCAACGGTTGGATGGTCGGCTCACCAGATCGCTACGATCGCGAGTTAGCTCTGTATCCAGAGGACCTGCTAGGGTTCGTTCAGGACACACAGGACGTCCAATGGCAGAAGTATTGCAGTCTGTATCCAACCAACACTGAGCAACGCTTTCTCGAGCGTGTAGCGGCTCAGCTCAACAAGGCGGACCCCTACGCGCCCAACAGCGAGATGCGGACCTTTGGCACGCTAGGCGTATTGAGACATGAACTACGCGACCGAGGGACACGTTTTAGCCTTTGCCAGTTCAAGCCCGAGCATGATCTGAATCCGGATACGCTAGAACGCTACCAAAAGAACCGTCTGCGAGTCGTGCCAGAGCTTGTCTACAGTCCTTGGGCTACGGAGGTAGAGCTCAAAACGACGGGCAAGAAGGCCAAGGCGTGGCGCATCGATCTGGTTCTCTTCGTCAATGGCATCCCGATTGCCACGCTCGAACTCAAGTCGGAGTTCAAGCAAGCGGTCAACAATGCCATCAAGCAGTACAGGAAGACGCGCCTACCGGTCGATCCAGAGACTAAAAAATCGGAACCGCTTTTGACCTTTAAGCGTGGGGCTCTCGTACACTTCGCGGTGAGCCAGTACGAGGTCTGCATGACCACCAAGCTGGACGGGGATAAGACCTTCTTCCTGCCTTTCAACAAAGGCACGAAAGACGGCGGGGCGGGCAATGACGAACACGAGGACAGAGACCGCTACGCGACCGACTACCTTTGGAACGAGGTGCTCCTGCCTGACAACATCCTCAACATCCTCGCTCGCTACATTCACCTGCAAATCGAGGAGAAGGAAACGTGGGAAGGTCGGAAGTACAAAAAGGAGACTATGATCTTCCCCCGCTATCACCAATGGGATGTCGTTCGAAAGCTCATCGGCGCGGCTCGCTCAGAAGGCTCGGGACACAAATACCTCGTGCAGCACAGCGCGGGCTCGGGAAAGTCTAACTCGATTGCATGGACCGCCCATCAGCTTTCTTCCCTGTATTTGGATAGTGGCGACAAGCAGTTTCATTCGGTCATCGTGGTTACGGACCGCACTGTTCTCGACGATCAGCTGCAGGATACCATCTATCAATTCGAACATACCGATGGAGTGGTCGGCCGCATCAATCGCGACGAAGGCGAAGGCTCGAAGTCCGAAAAGCTGGCCAAGGCGCTGGAGAATTCTCAGCCCATCATCATCGTCACCATCCAGACCTTTCCTTTCGTACTGAAAGCGATTGAGAACAACGTCAGCTTGAGGGAGCGTCGCTATGCGATCATCGCGGACGAAGCCCACTCTTCGCAAAGCGGATCCACGGCGCGTCAGCTCAAGGAAGTGCTGATGCTCGATCCGGAGGCCAAGGAGGAGGAGCTAGACTCGGACGACATCATCGACGCCGCGTTGGCGGCCCGCCGTTCCTCGCCTAACCTCAGCTACTTCGCTTTTACGGCCACCCCTAAGACCAAGACCCTCGAGCTCTTTGGACGGCTTCCTCGACCAAATGAGGCCCCATCGAAGGATAACAAGCCTGAGGCCTTCCACGTCTACAGCATGAGGCAGGCGATCGAAGAGGGATTCATCTTGGACGTTCTGAAGAATTACACGAACTACAAGGTCGCCTACAACCTAGCCCTCAAGGTTCAGGAGGCCGATCAGGAGGTCGAGAGCAAGCGGGCCAAGGTAAAGCTCAACCAATGGGTACGCCTACACGACTACAACATCTCTCAAAAGGTTCAGGTCATCGTCGAGCACTTCAAGGATAACGTCCTCGGGCTGCTAAACGGCCAAGCTAAGGCCATGGTAGTGACCAGCTCCCGCAAGGAAGCGGTCCGCTACAAGCTTGCTTTTGACAAGTACATCGCAGCCCAAGGCTATCACAAGATCTATGGTATGGTCGCCTTCTCGGGAGAGGTGGAGTTCAACAGCAAGGATCCCAATGCGGCTTCGCTGCTCGGTGAAAAGTTCACCGAAAAGAACATGAACCCGAACCTAAAGGGGCGCGACATGCGAAAGGCTTTCGACTCGAAGGACTACAACGTAATGATCGTGGCCAACAAGTTCCAGACCGGATTCGATCAGCCCAAGCTCTGCGCCATGTACGTGGACAAGAAGCTGGCCGGAGTGGAATGCGTGCAAACCCTGTCGCGCCTTAATCGCACCTATCCTGGAAAAGCGGATACAGGAACCTTCGTCTTAGACTTCTTCAACGAACCGGAAGAGGTGTTGGCGGCTTTCCTCCCGTATTACAAAACGGCGGAGCTTACTGACGTATCCGACCCTGACCTCATCTACGACCTTTTCGAAAAGCTCCGTGCAGCTGGAGTCTTTCTGTGGAACGAGGTCGAGCAATTCTGCAAAGCCTACCTCGCCAAGAATCGTAGTGGGGCGGCTATCTCCAACATCATCAAGCCCAGCATCGAACGTTGGAAGAACCAGTACAAGGAGGCCTCTGCAGCCTATAAGCGAACCAGAGAACTCTTGGAGAGGTCAAAGAAGTCTAAGGATGCTGTCCTGATCGCAAACGCTGAAAACGAGTTCAAGGAGGCCAAGCGGAAGAAGGACGCCCTCGACATCTTCAAAAAGGACCTCGGGACTTTTGTGCGTTTTTACGAGTTCATGAGCCAGATCGTGGACTACGACGACAAGGACCTCGAGAAGCTCAGCCACTTCGCTCGAGAGCTCAGGCCGAACTTGCGAGAGACTATCGACGAAGACGAAGATATCGATCTCGATAACGTTGTCCTCACTCACTACCGCGTATCCAAAATCCGACAACAAGACCTCATCCTCGAGGAAGGAAAGGGCGGACTTAGTCCGGGTGAAGGACTCGGGTCGGCACGTCCTACCGATAAGAAAGCGGAGTTTCTCTCGCAGATTATTGACCGCCTGAACGAGGTCTTCATGACGGACGAACTAAGCGACAAGGACATGGTGAACTACGCTTACACGATCTCCGACAAACTCGCGGAGAATGAGCAGATCATGCATCAGATCGCCAACAATAGTCCTGAGCAAGCGATGCTAGGCGACTTCGACAAAGCCCTCTTCGACGCGATCATCGAAAGCTCCGACGTCCACCAAAACCAGAAGATGCAACTCCTAGGCGACTCCACCCGCGCCGCCAAATTCGCAAGGATCATCTTCGACCTCCTGAGGAGGGCGGGGTAACTAGCCATGAGTGATCCAGCAAAAATAAAACAGCTCTTCGATCCTAAACTAAGCAAGCGACTTTCGGAAGATGAGTTGCTGCTTGGATTGGTGGACTATGGTTTGTTTTGTGAAAAGTTGCCTGATTGCTTTTCGTCTGAAGGCCTATTGGGCTCTCTAGAATCTGATGAATTAGAAGTGTTGGATACTACCAACGCAAATGAACTTAAATCGCGACTCGATAATCGTGTCCACGATTTCATACCGTTTCAGGCTATTCGGGATATCAACATCCCAAGGCACATGGGGATTCCGCACCCCGAAAGCCATGTTGTTCAAGCTTTGGCTATTAAGAAACATTGGGATCTACTTTGTGAGCACTTTGAAAAGCCGTGGCCAAAAAAGAGCCGAATCTATGTCCGTCGCGTTGGTCAAGGACGTATATTCAAGATGAACTACAAGGGTTGGGATCAAGATGAAAACGAAGAGACTGACCTCAGAAACGAAAGTGGCGCCTTGTTCAAAGTGAAGGCCGACGTCTCATCGTGTTTTCCGAGTATTTACACTCACTCCATTCCTTGGGCACTTCACGGAAAGAAAATGGGTAAAAGTTGCCGTAGCCTAAAACTCGCTGGGAATTTGATTGATGCTTGTACTCGAAACACACGAGACAAGCAGACCAATGGCATAGCCATAGGGCCACATTCATCGAATATCATATCGGAGATCGTTTTGACGAAGGTGGACGATGAACTCGTGAAAGGGGGATACTCGAGGTTCACCCGACACATCGATGATTATGAATTCTTCGCAGATTCATTAGAGGACGCAGAGGGATTTCTTCGTTTATTGGCTTTCCGATTAAGAGACTTCGAGCTCAATCTAAACGAGCGGAAAACTTCAACTCTTCCATTACCACTACCGTCTAATGAAGGTTGGCTTAATAAGCTCAAGGCATTTCAGTTTCCGAGTAAAAAGGAGATCGGATTTGATTCTGTTCGAAATTTTTTGGATCTAGCGGTCGATGAAGCGAATCGTGTGGGTAGCTCAGCTCCGTTGAACTATGCATTTCGGTGCATGCCGGTAAATCTGAGCACTCGAGCTAAACGCCTTTTTACAATCAAATCCTGCAACTTAGCTCTGAGTTTTCCATATTTGGCTTCGTTTGTGGATGAATTAGTTTTTGCCCGCTTCTATTCCAAAGAATTTAGGGTGTTGATAGCAGATTTCTCGACGAAATTAGCTAGGGTTAGCCTCGCCAAAGTCTACCCGCAGTGTGCTTCGATTAGTCTGTATTTGGCGATTAAATACAATGTGAAGGTTAATATGGGGATCAATGAGCTCTCCGAAATAAGAACTCTTGAAGATTGCGTGACGAATACATTGCTTTATGAATATGCCAAG
Organism: Pelagicoccus sp. SDUM812005; assembly: GCF_031127875.1. GTDB lineage: Bacteria > Verrucomicrobiota > Verrucomicrobiia > Opitutales > Opitutaceae > Pelagicoccus. The sequence goes on from NZ_JARXIA010000003.1 coordinate 187,010, forward strand.
ACGCATCAGATTCCATCTCTCCTCCAGAAGTTGGAAAAAATGGCAAACGCACTGAAAAAGCAAAGTAGTGTAGTCCAAGATCGTCAGTGGCTTTTTGTCTATCACCTTTGGGATGAGAAGGTTCTGTCTGACCATGGGCAAAGGTTTCTCTCAAAGCTCAAGGCTATCGATTATAAGTTTTATCGCACTCCCACTCTCAGAAGGAACAAGGATGCGAGTTAGTTTTCGCTGACTGAAGCCTTCGATTTGTTGTTCGATAGAAGCTCTCTGAATTATGAACGAAGATTCAAAATTGGACTATTTCGCATTGAACGAACTAGTCGTAAATTGTCCTAACTTAACGAAGCTAGAAGAGGCGATTGGTGGTTTTAATATCTTTCAAGTATTGAAATTTGAATACGGAGAGATTCGTCATTCGAACGTCCTTGCGTGGCTTTTGGATCCTGCTGAATCTCATGGCTTGGATGATTCGTTTCTCAAAAAGTGGTTAATGAGAGTCCTGCATGAATCGCCCGTGCCTGAGCTATCTCCGATTGACATCGACGCGTGGACATTGCTTAACACTAGCGTCCGCCGAGAGTGGAAAAATATCGATTTGTTGATCGAAATTGAGCTAGTGAATCGAGAAAAATGGGTTGTCTGCGTTGAGAACAAAGTGAACTCCACTCAGCACTCAAACCAGTTAGCTCGATATCGAAAGGTCGTTGAGAGCCAGTTTGGCACTGATTCTAAGCTCTTGTTCTTGTTCCTGACCAAAAATCCAGAGGAGGCTGAAGATGACCGATTCATTCCCGCCTCCTACGATCAGGTTCACAAGGCATTGGATGGAGCTATTCGGGCTCGCGAAAGGTCGATTGGTAATGAGCCTGCAACACTGATTCGCAACTACCTCAAGCTGCTAGAAGAAAAGTTTATGAATGAATCTGAAATAGCCCGCATCGCGCAAAAGATCTATCAACAGCACAGACGCGCCTTGGACATCATCTTCGAGCATCGCCCTGATAACCTGAAACTTGCTTCGGACTTATTTTATAATCTACTAGAGCAGAATTCCGATGAGTTGGGGATCTTGATGGAGGCCTCCTCCAAGAGCTACATAAGGTTCATTCCCAAAGTATTGGATATCCCAGAAAACTCGATTGGAAGTGCGTGGCCCAATTGTAACCGACTGGTTGTCGGAGAAATAAATCTGACGGGAAAAAAGCCTTACCTGATGTTCGTTGCTGGCAAAGCACCTCGTGAGTGGGTGGCGCCGCTTTGGGAGCGGGGGACGGAGAAACCCTTCAGCGCTGGGAGGAGAGCCAAGGAACTTCCTATGTATTGGGTGAAGATTCATGTGCACCCGAAAAATTTCAAGCTGAGTGAGGAGGACCTAGTCGACACTGAGGCAGTGGCGAAGCGTATGTTTCAATGGGCCTCAGAAGCAATTAGGAGCGAACAAACGAAGGCTGTTGTCAGTGAAATCCGTGACCATTTTAAGAGAGGGCGGGATCTTCTTCTGCGTGATCAGTGATAGTTCGTTTTCGATCAGTTCTTAGCGAATCACACGATTTCTGAATGCGCCTAAACTTTGTCGAAATGAAATTTAGAATAGTGCGTAAGTTATTGTTTAGCAACAATAGTGGCTAAGTCCGATCGGCTCCACCATCCTTCGCCGGAGGCTTCGGATGGCACGCCTTGGATTTGTTAGCCGCTTCTGGGAAGTGGCTTTTTTTGTGCCTTTTGACTCAGCTAGGCTTCGCGTCTCTCGTGTGAGCTTTGGCGGGCTATTGGGGGCGGATGGGGAGGGTGAGGGTGAGTTGGACGCCGTCGGTGGGCGGGTGGTTCTCGATTTTGCAGGTGCCGCCGGCGGTCCAGATGTTGGCGGCGATGAGGGAGAGGCCCAGGCCCATGCCGGATATTTCGCCGGTGACGTAGCGGTCGGCTTGCCAGTAGGGCTTCCAGGCGTTGGCGAGCTCGTCCTTGGTGAGCGGGTAGGAGTTGTTTTGGAAGAGGATCTGGACTTCGGGCGAATGGGGGGCTTTGCGGATATAGCAGTTGATGGAAACGGTGGCGCCGCGGTGGAACTTGATGGCGTTTTCGACGATTTCGCGGAGGCAGGCGTCGAAGCCGTGGCCGGAAATTTGGATGGCGTCGTTGGAGGCGAATTCGTCTTCGAGGTGAACCTTGAAGTGGAAGGGGGAGGTCTCGGCGAGGCGTTGGATGTGGATATGGGCGTCGGCGATGGTGAGGAAGTTGCGCGGGTTTCGTTCTGACTCGAGGAAGCTGAGGATGGAGTGGATGTCGTATTCGAGGCGGTCGATGCCTTTCTTTTGGATCTTGTGGATTTGGGCGAGGCGTTCGGGGCTGGTGTCGTTGGTATCCAGAAGCTGGTGGGCCGCCTTGATGGCGTTGAGGGGGGTGAGCAGCTTGTGGGTGATCATGCGGGAGAAGGTGTGCTTCTCCTGGAAGGAAACGATGCGGTCGGATATGTCTTCGAGCCGGAGGAAGTGTTGGTGGCTGTGGGTGAGTCCGATATCTTGGAAGGTGACGCGGATCCAGCGGGCGGCCTGGTCGTTTTGCACGGACCGGACGAGGATGAATGGGTCGAGCTGGGGGGCGTTTTCGTCGTCGAGGGTTTGCTCGATGTTGTTGGGCTGGATTGTGAAGTTTTTTCGGGCTGTATCGAAAAAGTGGGGATGCTCCTGTTCGCCGTCGTCTCCGATTTGCAGCATGTTTTTGGCGGCGGTATTGGAGGAGATGATACGTTTGTTTTCGTCGATGACGACGTAGCCGCGGTGGGACTGGGCGACGACGAGCTCGAACTTTTGGCGTTCGTCGCAGAGCTTGCGGAAGCGGTTGAGGCGCAGGATGCTGCGGATGCGGGAGCGGAGCTCTATCTTGCTGATAGGCTTGGAGAGGAAGTCGTCGGCTCCGGCGTCGATGCCTTGGATCATGGATTCCTCGTCGTCGAGGGCGGTGATCATGATGATGGGGATTTCCGAGACGGAGGGGGTGCTGCGGATCTTTTGGCAGACCTCGAAGCCGTTCATGCCGGGCATCATGACGTCGAGCAGAATGACGTCGGGGGTGTGCGATTCTAGCAGTTGCAGGGCGGCGGCTCCGCTGTCGGCGAGGAGGAATCGGTAGTTCTCTTGGGTGAGCAGCGCCTCGATGGAGCGTCTCGCCCCGAGGTTGTCGTCGACCACGAGAATCGTGGACAGGGAGCTTTTGGGCATCGCGGGTATGGGGTTAGCGTAGGATCTTGGAGAGGAGGGACTGGGAGATGGGTTTGCAGCTGCAGGTGTCGAAGCCGAGGCGGCGGGCAGCCTTGTGGTTGTCGGGCAGGTCGAGAGACCCGAGGGCGATCCACTTGGCCTTTTTCCAAGCGGGCAGCTTGCGGGCGTTTTGGATCCAGTCGGTGCCGTGGGAGGAGATGATGTTGAGGTCGACGAAGATGGCTTTGGGGGCGACTTGGTCGTGGTAGGCGGAGATTTCGTTGGGGAGGGTGAGGACGGGCTTGTAGGAGGTGAAGCGCTTGACTTGGTCCTCGATGCGGAGGGCGGAGAGCTCGTTGTCGTCGACGATGAGGAGGAGGTCGCGTCCGGATTTCGCGTGGGTTGCGATTTCGGCGAGGGTGGGGCGCAGGGTGGTGTCGCCGTCGTCTCGGGGTTGGTGGAGGGGAAGGGTGACGGTGAAGGTGGAGCCGACGTCCGGCGTGGACTGGACTTTGAGGCCGCCTCCGTGCAGCTCGACGAACTTGGAGGCGATGGCGAGTCCGAGGCCGGTGCCTTCGTACTGGCGGGAGAGGGAGTCGTCGAGCTGGGTGAAGGGGGAGAAAATCTTGGCGAAGTTTTCTTCGTCGATGCCGATGCCGTTGTCGATGATCTGGAAGGCGAGCGCTTGCAGGTCCTTGTCTTCGAGGATGCGCAGGGTGACGTTGGTGTTCGGTTTGGTGAACTTGACGGCGTTGACGAGCAGGTTGAGCAGGATCTGCCGCAGTCGCTTGGCGTCGACTTCGAGGGAATCTCGATTGGTAAGGATTTCTAGGATACAGGATACGTTTTTGAGGGAGGCTTCCTGCTCGATCATGCGTATCGAGGATCGCGCTACGTCTTCGACGCTGGCGGGGGCGAACTTGAGGTTCATCTTGCCGAGCTCGATCTTGGAGAGGTCGAGGATGTCGTTGATAAGCGACTGGAGGTGCTTGCTGGAATCGGAGACGATCTCGAGGTGCTCGTGCTGCTTGGCGTTCAATTCGCCGAAGGTGCCTTCCAGGAGGGCGTGCGTGAGGCTGACGATGGAGTTGAGGGGGGTACGCAGCTCGTGGGAGATGTTGGAGAGGAAGTAGGACTTGGCCTTGTTGGAGGATTGGGCGACGACGGCGAGCTTCTTGGCCTTTTCTATTCCCTTGCGGATCTCGAGGTTGCTTTGTTCAAGCTTCTCTTTCGAAGTTTCGAGTTCGTTGAAGGCGGCGATGAGCCGGTTCTCGGAATGGATGCGATTGGTGACGTCCTGGATGATTCCGACGATGGCGGCGGGCTTCCCGTCCTTGTCCCGTAGTTGGGTTTTGGATATGTCCGCTATGAAGTTGCTGCGAGTGATGCCTTTTTTGGGGAAGATGGCCCGATTTCGGTTGTAGGGGTTCGGCATGTCGCGGAAGACGTCCTGCACGAGCGGATCGTCGAAGAGCTGATGGATTTGCTTGCCGAGCACTTCCTTTTTGCTGCGCAGGAAGAGGCGCTCCATTTCGGAGTTCCACACGCTGATGCGTCCTCCGTTTTGCTCGTCGAGGACGTAGACGCCGATTTCGAGCATTTCGACGGCGGAGGCGAGGTATTCGGTACCTTGGTCCTTTTTGTCCAACGCGAGGAAGACGGGGGGCGCGGAGGGGAGAGTGTCGGAGGGGCCTGCCGGGCCTTTGCGATGGCGGTGGTGAAATTGCTGGGAGTAGGCGACGACGATCTTAGCGGCGTCTTCGATCGTCGTATCCTCCAGGTCGATCACTGCGGTGTAGCCGGCGGAGATGATTTCGATCTGGCGGTTGCAGCTGATGTCGCGGCCGAAAGCGATGTGGGCGCCTTCGAACTGGGTTGGCTGGACGGGAAAGCGGGTTGGCAGCCAGGTGCAGCGTACGAGGGAGTCGCCGAGCAGGATGTCGGGAGCGAGGGATACTTCTCGGAAGCGCAGGCAGTCGCAGCCGTGTTTTCCGTTGATCTCGCGTCGGAGTTCATCGCCCGTTTTGTCTGGAAACGCGATGAGCTCGACGCGGTGGGTACGTGGGAGTTCGGGGCGTGGCTCGGGTGAAGTTTTTCCGTGCACGGTAGCTTGTTTAGGAGATGGAGTTTTAGGACTGGATTCTTGCCGGCGGCGAAGCGGCGTGGGCTGGGGGAATCGAGGTTTCAGCAAATCCTGTCGTCTGCATAGGTCAAAGCCTTTTAGCGGAGGGAATCGGGCCTTGTTGCAAAGGGTACTAAGCGCTCTTGCCAAATTTTCGAAAATCTGGGTTTACTCGGAATAAGCGGACACTAGAACGACTCTCTTACCAATCCCTTCTAAATGAACCTGCTCCGTGCCAACTGCGAACTGCTGCAACAAGGAATACAGCTGCTTTCTCGCCACGATGAACGTACTTTCAACGCCACGGATCCGGCGAGCTACGGTTCGGGAATCGGGGCTCATTTTCGACATGTGCTCGACCACTATCGCTCGTTTTTGGAGGGAATAGCGGTCGGGCTGATCGATTACGACAATCGGGAGCGCGACACTTTGGAGGAGCGGGAGCTCGCGGTGGCGCTCGAATCCTTGGCCGAGGTCTCTGGGCGCCTGGAGGCGGCGGAGGTCGACGTGGAGTCGACGGTACGGGTGAAAGTTTGCGCTTCGACGGAAGGAGAGGACCTGCACTCGGTATCCAGCTTCGGGCGCGAGCTGCAGTTTTTGGTGAGCCATACGGTGCATCACTTTGCCCTGATCGCGATCGCGAGTCGCATGCAGGGGATTTTTCCCGAGGAAGGGTTTGGAGTGGCGCCGTCCACCCTGAAGTTCCTCAATTCGGTCCAGCGCTGATGTGTACCGCCACCTGGAGCGTGGGGCAAGGGCGCCTGTCGCTCTTTTTCAACCGGGACGAGCGCAAGACGCGCAGCCAGGCCCGTCCGCCTGCGGTATTGAATGACGGCGAAACGAAGCGGATCGCCGCCATCGATCCGGATGCGGGAGGAACTTGGCTCGCGGTTAACGAATTCGGGCTGTGCGTCTTTCTCCTGAACAATTACGGAGCTCAGGCCCGAGGGGCTGGGGCCTTGGGACATGCGCGCAGCCGTGGAGAGCTGCCGCTGCGTTACGCGAGCTGCAAAACGCGGGCCCAAGGGGTTGAGGCGCTGCGGGCCGATTCCTTTGCCGGTCGCTACAACCCGTTTTTGATTGGCTTGGCCGATACCGATGGCGTGGAAGGCTTCGCTTGGGACGGTGAATCGCTTTCGCCTTTGAGCTTTGGGAAGGGCTTTGTGACAACTTCCTCGTATCGCACGGCTGAGGTGCAAGCGTATCGAGAATCGAGATACGACGAGCTGAGGGCAGGCCGGGAGTATTTGACGCCAGCAGAAATGCGGGAGCTGCTTACCGTGCCGCTGCATCCGGACCCGGCCTTCAACGCGTTGATGCTGAGGCAGGATTCGCGCACGCATAATCTTTCCCAAATCGAAGTGGACCGGGGAGGCGTCAGCTTTCGCTACTGGCCGGTCGTGGGGGAATCGAGGTCGCTCGGGCCGGAAACGCAAGTGTCCTTGCCGCGCGGAGGCTTAGCGAGGGGAGAGGCGTGAGTCGTTTGGGAACACGGACCTTGTTGTTCGCCCTTTACGCGGCGGCGTTGCTGGCTTCCCACCTCTGGCAAGGGAGGCAGGACGACGATGGGGAGCGAGATCTTTCCTATGGAGCTGAGGCGCGCGGAAAGGACCTCTACGTGCTGTTTGGCCGGATCGGCGGCAGTGGCGAGGAATTGAGGGCCTTGGAGATGGACTTGGCGAGCAAGCCTGAGGCAGTCGTTTGGACGCCGTTTGCCGAGGGCGCGTTTCCCCTGGAGGCGTTGGCGGAAGGAGTAAGCGCTGCAGGCGCCCGGCGAGTAGTGGTATCGGGAATTGGATACGGCTCGATCGATGCCTTGAACTTAGCGTCGGCGCTGCCAGGTGGCGCGGATTCCTTGGTGCTGGTTTCGCCGGCGATTTCGACTCGCTTCGAATTGTTGGGCGACGAGCGCTTGAATCGGGCATTGAAGACCTTCCAGCTCGCTTGGTTTTGGCTGTTGGACAAAGGGGTTCCGCATTTCGGTTTAGGGCAGGCGCTGCCTTACAACTACGAAACGGCGAAGCGGGTCTACGACGCGGACCAGGCGGCAGCGTCCCAGCTTTATTACGATTACGAAGGCGATCTGTCGGTCTTGTATCCAAAAGATGAGGGCTTCGCCGCCTCGGGGGCTCGGGATGCTTACGAGGCAGTGCGGGCGGAGGTGGAGGTGAAGCGGTTCGAGGGGGGGGCTTCGCTGGGTGCTTTCCTAGCGAACGAGTCGCGCGCGGTGGCGGTCAGGCGGGGCGGCAAGGAGGAATTGCCCACTTTCGATGCGTTTCCAGGAGCCCAGCTCGGTGCGGGGTGGGGCGGCTTTCTTCTGGCGGTCTCGACGCTCGCCAGCGAGGACTTCGCTTGCATCGGCGGTGGGCTGCTGGCGGCGAGCGGGGCGATCGCTTTGACGCCTGCGGTGCTTGGCTGCCTGTTGGGCATTTTCATCGGGGATTTGGGAATCTACTTTATCGGGCGAATTTTCGGGGCGACGGCTATGGAGCTGCCGGTCTTGCGCCATCTCGTTTCCGCCAAAGCCCTGGGGCGGAGCTCCGAGTGGTTCGAGAAGCGAGGGGTGGCCTTGGTGGTGCTGACGCGCTTCTTTCCGGGGAGCCGGGTGCCGACCTATTTTGCTGCTGGCGTGGTAAAGGTGAGTTGGATACGCTTTTCGCTGGCCTTGTTGCTGGCTGCGGCGATTTGGACTCCGATCTTAGTGCTGCTTTCCTACTTTCTCGGGGAGCGTTTCTTGGCTTTCTTCGAGTCGCTGGGAGCGGGAGGCTGGCTCGGGATCGTGGCGTTGATTCTTTGTTTCGGGCTTGGGGTACGGCTCATTTCCAAGCTAGCGAGCTGGAAGGGACGTCGGCTTCTGTATGGCAAGTGGAAGCGGATGAGCTGTTGGGAGTTTTGGCCGATTTGGGCGGTGTACGCGCCGGTGCTGGCGCAGATTCTGTGGCTCGCCATTCGCTATCGCTCGGTAACGCTGCCGTTTTCGGTGAATCCGTGCATGCCCGCCAGCGGCTTGGTCTACGAGTCGAAGATCCAGATCCTGTCGCACCTGGAGAAGTCTGGGGTACCGATAGCCCGTTTCGAGGCGATTCGTTTGGAGCTGCCGCTTGCCGCGAAGTTGGAACGCTTGAACGGGTTCAGGGCGCGGCTCGGCTTGGATTATCCGGTGGTCTTGAAGCCGGACGTGGGGCAACGGGGACAGGGGGTCACCCTTGTTCGCTCGGAGGCTCAGGCACGGTCGTTTTTCGAGCAGCAGCAGGAAGATACGATCGTGCAGGAGTACGTGGAGGGCTCGGAGTACGGAGTGTTCTACCAGCGCTTCGCCAGCCGGCAGTTTGGAGAGCTCACTTCGATAACGGACAAGCGCATGACCTGGGTGGAAGGAGACGGGATCTCCACTCTGGAAACGCTGATCCTTCAGGACAAGCGGGCGGTGTGCATGGCTCCCTTTTTCCTGAAGGAATACGCAGCGGAGCTGGAGTCCGTTCCTGAGGCGGGCAAGCGTTTCATGCTGGCGTCGATCGGGACGCACAGTCGAGGGGCGGTCTTCCTGGATGGCGCGTCGCTGATCACGCCGGAGCTCGTTGCGGAGGTGGATCGTTTTTCGAGAGGGATCGAGGGGTTCCATTTCGGTCGCTACGATTTGCGGGTTCCCAGCGAAGCGGCCCTGAAGCGCGGAGAGGGTATCAAGGTGATCGAGCTGAATGGGATCACCTCCGAGCCCACCCACATGTACGACCCCTGCCATGGTCCGCTTTTCGGGTGGGCGAGCCTGATGCGGCAGTGGCGAGCCATCTTTGCCTTGGCAAAAGAAAACCGGCTCGCGGGACACGAGCCGGTTTCGAAAAGAGAGGTGCTGAAGTTAGCGTGGGGGCACTTTAGAGGGCTTCCTTCGCGAGACCTTGCTTGACGAAGGCCACAACCTCGTCGTCGCTCTTGAGCCGAACGGTGGTCGACTTTTCAGTGTCTTCGCCGATGTAGTCGGTCGCGGCGGAGGCCATGATGGGCAGGTATTCCCGCAGGTCGGTGCTGGAGTCTTCGTTGCGTACGGTGACGCTCCAGAGCTCTTCCGCCGCAGTGTCGCCGGATTCGGCGAGGGTGTTCTGCTTGGCGGTCAGGACCATGTACTTCTCGTTGATGATGATGGTCTGGGTCTGTTGCGAGTAGCCGACCAGCTCGGTGGAGGTTCTGCCCGGAACGTAGACGCGGTAGGACTTGGTCGTCTTGGTGACGGGGTCGTAGACGGTCTGGATCGTGTAGTGCCCGGGGCCACGCACGGTGCGGTACTCGGGAACTTCTACGACGCGGATCTCTTGTCGGGGCGGCTCCATGCCGTAGTCGACTTCGATGACCATGTCCGCCTCGAGCGGGTCGAGGGCCTCGTACATGCCCTTGGCAGAGAGGGCGGTCTTGATCCATTTGACGGTTTCCTGATAGCGGAGGTCCGAGGTATCCTGGGCGGGATCGCGTGGGATGAGCACGTAGGAGTCGGCGTCCGGATCGATAGGTCTTGGGTTCTTAATCGCGTCGACCTGCATTTCGTAGGTCGTGTTGCAGGCCTGCAAAAGTAAGGCCATTAGCAATCCGACCGCAATGTTGCGTAGTTGTTTGGTCATGGCGTGTTGATTCTTGCGATTTTGGGAGACCGTACCGTTTAGAGCTGCGGTTCAGCAGGCTCTTCGGTGGTCTTCTTGTAGGCGGTGGTGGTGCCGCCTTCGAGCTCCGCGAGCTCCTTTTCTAGACGAGCGGCTTCGGCGAGCGCTTCGCGTTCGCGTTGCTCGAGCTCGTCGAGCTCACGTTTGCGTTCGATGGCAGCGTCCCGTTTCTTTTGAAGGATGGCGAGGCGTTCCTCGGCGGATTCGGCGCGGCTGGTCATCTCGTCGAGTTCCTCGGCGGTGATGCGGAAACCTTCGGCGATTTCGAGTTCCTCCTGGAGCTGGGATTTTTCCTTCTCCTGGGCCCGCTTCTGCATGGCGATGGCTTGGTTGTAGGCGCGTTGCTGGGCGAGAGTGTCCTGGCGCTTGTTTTCGCGGCTTTGGGCTACGGCGCCGATTACGGTGCCCACTACGGCGCCCGCGGCGCCTGCGGCTGCGATTCCGCCCGCGTCTTCGCCGGCGATCAAGCCGCCGACGGCGCCGACTCCGCCTCCTACGGTTGCTCCTTTCACGGTCTTGGACGCGGCAGGTCCGGCGCATCCCGTTTGGAAAATGAGGGCTGCGGAGGCGAGAAGGGCGAGGGGGGTGGAGATAAGGGCGTACTTCCGGTTCATATTACAGTTAACTACGATTGAGATGTATTGATTGGATTCGCTAAATTTTTTTTTCGGGGTATGGGTGTGGAATCAGGGTATTAGTTAGTCCTATTGGGCGCGAATTTCAATGAAACTATGTTGATTCATACTTCGTATACAGATTGTTATGCGAGACTGGATTTCCCGTCGAGTTGAGCTAACTTAGCCGCATCTTACCCCAACAACAGCAAGATCACCTAGCAATTATATGAAGAGGAACAGCTTTCTGTCCCGCGAGTTTGTAGTTTTAGCTCTGGGCCTCGTCTTTTCGGTCCTAGTCGTCTTTTCGGCCTATCGGTACTATATTTGGCCGGTTGCGGAAGATATCCAGATCGCCAGCCTCGTGGAGGCGAACCAGAACCCGGACAAGCCCCGCGTGGCGAACCGTTCGATCGTAATCATCCTCAAGGACAAGGAGCAAATGGTCTGCTTGATGCTGATGTCCTGGGCGATGATCATCCTGGCTTACAAGGCGTATCGGGTTTCCCGCGAGCGCGCCATCGTTAGCCATCCCTTCCTGGGGATCTCGAAGGGCGAGCGCATCATCCCCGAGGACTCGCTGGCCCACTACAAGGAATTGAAGGAGGACGTGCGGCGCACGCCTCGTCTGCGGGACAAGATTCTGCCGGAGATCATTTTGGCGGCTTTGCATCGCTTCGACTCGACCCGCTCGATCCAGGACGCCTCGCTCGCGGTGCACGAGCGCTCGGAGATGGCCTACGACGAGCTGGACTCCGATCTCGGCCTGCTGCGCTACTTGGCCTGGGCGATCCCATCGGTGGGGTTCATCGGGACGGTTCGCGGTATCGGTGAAGCGTTGGCCTTGGCTGACGAAGCCATCCGTGGCGACATTTCCGGGGTAACGGCGGCGCTGGGCCTGGCCTTTAACTCTACTTTGATCGCCCTGCTGTTAAGCATCGCCCTCATGTTTTTCCTCCATCTGCTTCAGTCGAAGCAGGAGAAGCTTCTGATCGACTTGAAGGATTTCGCGACCAAGCGGGTCGTGGCGTTGATGAAGACGCCGGAGCACGAGGAAACCCAGATCAGCTTCCGCTAATCGGGAGGCAGGAACCCAGCAACCAATTACAGCAAGTATGGCAACTCTAGGAATTGAGCTGAGCGATGTCGGGGTGCACGGCGTCGTGATCAACGATGACGGCTCGACGCGCACGCTACAGCTAGACAGCGAGACGGAGCGATTGCCCGCCTACGCATTTTCGGGCTCGAATTCGGATGCCCTGGTTTTTGGCACGGAGGCCCAGGAGCTCGGGCAGGTTTTTCCACGCCGCGTCAATTCTTCCTTCATCGACGAGCTTTCCTTGCAGTCGACGAATTTCGAAGGCCGCCAGTCGCGCATCGCGTATTCGCAAATCGCCTACAAGTTTTTTTCGGAGCTCGTGACTCGCCTTCGTAGGGAGGTGGAAAACGTGGAGCGGGTGGTGATCGCGGTGCCGGGCCATTACCTTGAGCACAACGAAATTTCGGAACAGCGGATCGGCATCCTTTTGGGAATCCTCAACGACCTGAAGGTTCCGGTGGTCGGCGTGGTGGACATGGCTGCGGCGTCGCTCTACAGCGAAGGTTTGTGGGGAGTGGCCGAGGGCGAACGCCTTTTCCATTTGGATCTTCTTTTGCACGCGACCCATGTGACGGTCTTCAACAAGCGCTTTGGCTTGGAGCGGGTTTACTTTTCGCGCCAGCCGCAGAATGGCTTCCACGCCATGCAGGAACGCTTCGCCAACGCCTTGGCCAGTCGCTTTCTCAAGCAAACGTCCTTCGACATCACCGAGGACCGGAAGATCGAGCAGGCTTTTCACGCCCAAACGAGGGAGATGCTTTTCCACCTCGGCAAGACGGGGGAAGCCAGTTTGGAGGTTTCGACGCGGGAAAAGTCGCGTCAGATGACGGTCACGCGTGACCTCGCGGCTTTGGACCTGGCCCCTTATGTAAAGGTGCTGACCCAGATCTTGCTTCGAGCGGTGAACGACTACGGCGACGGCGATCGACCGGTGCAGGTCATCCTGTCGGAGCGGGCCGCGGCGATCCAGGGACTCAAGGAAGCGATCATCGCTCAGGGAGTGGGCGTCGTGAAGCAGTTGCCGGCGGAAAGCGCGGCTTTTGGAGCGGCCAACCTTGGAAAGACCTGGGAAGTGCCGGAAAGCATCGAAGACGTACGCGTAGAGACGGGAATCAATCTGGACGTGCCGCAAGAGGGGGAAGGGGATTTGGCCCATCCGCGCGTGCCGGTCGGGGCGATTCGCCTCGTGAAGCAGGGCAAGTCCTTGAACCCGACCCACATCGTTTGCGACGGTCTTGCCTACGAGTTAGGCACGGGCGACTTCATCATCGGTTTTGGGGAATCGGAAGATTTTCACTTGGTCGTGGAGCGGGACCTGACTCCATCGCCCGTCGAGCTCTGCCGTCTCAAGTTCGAGGAGGACAGATGGATTTTGGCTGAGTCGAAGAGTACCATCATCGAATCGGTATCCGCGTCGAGCCTACGGGCGGGTGATTCCTTCGAAGTCGCCTTGCCGGGACGTCGGAAGCAACTGTTGCTGATCCACTGTATCCAATGATTGGCGACCGGTTTCCCTGTAGCGTATGAGCCGTAAGAGAAAAGAGACAGAGGTCTTCAGCCTTTCCTTCCTAGACTGCATTTGCTGTGGTTTCGGAGCGGTGCTGTTGCTGTTCGTGCTTACGGCCAGTCGCAAGGCGGAGGAGATGGACGACCTGCAGGCGGCTATCATGGAGATCATCGGCGAGATGGAGGACGAGATCGCCAAGAACGACAAGGAGATCGAGGACAAGAAGCTGACCCTTGCCTTCGAGACCAAGCGGGCGGAGGACAGCGGCGCTCGGCTCGACGAGACGAAGAAGCGCCATACGGAGCTCGACGAAATGTTGAAGCTGTTGCTGGCCCAGTTGGCTGCCATCGAAGAGGAGCTCGGCAAGCTGATCGACGACAAGAAGAACATGCCGAAGCAGGAGGAGAAGGCGCCGATTCCGATTCCCAATCCCGATCGCCGCCAGTACCTGACAGGCTTCGACATCATGGGAGACCAGGTTTTGTTTTTGGTCGAGGCGTCTGCCGGTATGACGGCGGACACGATCCTGGAAGCGACCGAGTACGCGGAGAAGAGCGAGAAGGAACGCCGCAACGCTCCGAAGTGGAAGCGGGTTAAGTTGGCCCTGCGTTGGCTGATCGGCAACATGAAGGAAGGCTCGAACTACAAGATCATCTTCTTCAACAAGGATCTCGTGCCACTCGAGGTCGGTTTCGGTCGCGATTGGTTCGACCCGATGGATTCGAATCTGACCGTGGAGGTACTCAACGCGATCGACGATATCACGCCGGAAGGCGGGGCGAACTTGGAGAAGGCTTTCGCGATCGTGAACGAATTGCCCATCGAACCGGATCGCTTGGTGCTGATTTGCGATGGATTGCCGACTTTGGCTGACTCCTACAGCGGTAGCAGCCAGGTTATGTACGACGACCGCGTGGCGATGCTGCGCATGGCCCAAAACGCTTTGAAGATCAGTTTGCCGGTTAATACGATTATGTATCCGCTTATGCCGGACCCCGGTTCGGCGGTGCATTTCTGGCGTCTTGCGAACGCGAGCGGCGGCTCGATGATCAGCCCGTCGGAGGGGTGGCCTGACATATGAGCCGGAGAACGCGAAAGACCGAGGTGTTCAGCCTCTCGTTCCTGGACTGCATTTGTTGCGGTTTCGGAGCGATCATCCTGCTTTTCATCGTTTCGATGGGCGTGCAGGCCACGGAGATCGTGAAGCTGCAGCGGGTTCTCGAGAACACGGTCATGCAGAAGCAGCTGATGTTAGCCGACTACCAGATCCGCAAGGACGAGCTGGACGTGCATCTCGACTTGGAGCGGACGAAGCGCCGCAAGAAGGACCAGGAACGGAATACTTTAGAAGCGTTGATCGCGAAGCTGAAGCAGCAGATCAGCGACAAGGAGAAGGCGAAGGAACTCTTCATTACCGATCTCGAATCGATCAAGGAAGAGTTGGCGGCCCTGCAGACGGAGCCCGAAATCGAGCAGAAGATTATCAAGCCGGTTCCGATCGGGGTGCCGGTGGAAAGCAACTACATCGCCTTCGTGATCGATACCTCGGGCAGCATGCGCGAGAGCAGCACGAACCGGATCAATCCGCACGTGGTGCGCAAGTTTGAAGAGGTGGTGATGTCCTATCCGGAAGTTAAGGGTATCCAGCTTTTGGATGCGAGCGGGCACTTTATCATGGGATCGCGCATGGGAGGCAAGTGGTTGCAGGATTCGCCCGAAATGCGTGAGGCGATGGTGCGCCAGGTCTTCCTCTATCCCTACGAGAGCGAGAGTAACCCGGTGCCGGGGATTCGTCGCGCCATTCGGACGCTCTACGATCCGAACGTCGAAAATTTCCATTTTGGCGTCTACGTTTTCGGAGACGAGTTTACGGGCAAGCCGGAACCGGTGCTGCAGGAAATCCGCAAGCTGAACAGGGACAAGGACGGGAAGCGTATCGCCCGCATCAATGCGATTGGCTTTCCGAACGTGATCCATACCGGAGCGATGATCCTGCAGAACTCCGGCGTTAAGTTCGCCAAGCTGATGCATGATCTCACCTACGAGCACGGCGGAGCGTTTATCGGATTGAACCGAGACAATTTGGACCAGATCGACCGCACCGAGTCGGATCGCTATCCGGCCCCGCCGCCGCCTCCTCCTTCGCGAGGAGTGATTATCCGCTTTCCCGGAATTTAGGTTTTCATGAAAAAGGCCCGACGGACTGTCGGGCCTTTTTTATTTTTGAAAGTGAATGATCGAGCGGGGATCAGCTGCCTGGCTTGATGGCCGGGATGTCCTTGAGGTGGTCGGGAAGGTTTTCCGGGTCGTAGGTGGGGAATCCCATTTCCAGGAGGGAGTGGAGGGGAGCCTCGAAGCTGACCTTGCCTTGGCTGCGGTCGACGAGCACGCCGATGCCGGCTACCACGCCGCCGTTCTGCTTGACGATCTCGACCGCCTCGTTGACGCGGCCGCCGCGGGTGACGACGTCTTCGACGATGAGGATGCGTTCGCCCTTGGCGATCTTGAAGCCGCGGCGCAGCTCGAGCTTGTCGTCCACCTTTTCGACGAAGATGTAGCGCTTGTCGAACTGGCGGGCTACTTCCTGGCCGACGACGAGGCCGCCCATCGCAGGGGCGAGCACGGTGTCGAACTCTACGCTTTCGAGCTTAGGCTTGAGAAGCTCGATCAGGCGGGTGACTTCGCCGATATACTGGCAAACTTGGGCGCACTGAAAGAAGTATTGGCTACGTAGGCCGGAGCGAAGGATGAAATGACCTTCGAGCAGCGCCTTGGTACGTTTGAAAATGTCTAGAACTTCGTCCTGCGTGGATTGCATGGCGGGGAAATTGGCGAGGGGGCGGAAAGCAATCCAGCAAAAAAGCCTCTTTTGTCCCCGCGGGGCGGATCGGGGAGGAAGGAACAAAGCTGGTCCCTCAGGTTCTTAGCTAATTAGCCGATCTATTCCTGAGGCATTCGACTCAGTCGAGCAGCCTATCAAATCAAACTACTTTACTAACTATGAACGAGACGAACGGCATAACCGATTCCAGCTGGATGTGGGGATCCGTATGGATTTTCTACGCTCTCTTTTACGGCCGTTACTTCAAGCACGTGGCTAAGCGGCTGAAGCCGGACTTGAAGTTGGTCGACGTTCAAGGTTCGCCAGAGCGTTTGGCTCGCAAGTCGTTGTCGTGCAAGCGATTCGCTTTCTTTTTGGCCATTCCTACGGTTCTGGACCTGATTCGCCCTACGGACTTTACGCGAGGTCTCATCTCGCTGGCCCCCTGCGTGTTCGGGGTTTGGGTGATGTATTCGGTTTGGAGCGAGGTTTTTCGCTCGAAGATTCACAAGGCCGATCCGGCCTCCGCCAAGTTTCGCGAGCGTTCCTGAGGCGCTTTGTTCCGGCGAGCCCGGAGCGATCGAACCAATTTTACTAGCAAAAAAGCGGCGACCTTTGAGGTCGCCGCTTTTGTTTTAGGAAAGTCAGGAGGGCTTCAGCTGCGCTTGGAAACCTCGATCACGTCGTGCGGCGCGGACTCGATCATGCCGGCGCCCGAGATGCGCACGAAGCGCGCCTTGGCTTTCAGCTCCGGAATGGTGGCGGCTCCGAGGTAGCCCATGCCGGCCTGGATGCCGCCTGCCATGGGGGCGAGGGTTTCGGCGACGGTGCCTTGGACTTCCTTCATGCCCTCGATGCCTTCGGCGGTGAGCTTGCGGGTGGTGTCCTTCTTGTCCTGCCCGTAGCGGGAGGCGGATCCTTTCTCCATGGCGCTGAGGCTGCCCATGCCGCGATAGCTTTTGTAGAGCTTGCCGTTGATCTCGATGAGCTCGCCGGGAGCTTCGCGGCAGCCCGCGAGCATGCCGCCGAGGATGACGGCGTCCGAGAGCGTAAGGGCTTTCACCATATCGCCAGACTTGGTGATGCCGCCGTCGGCGATGATGCGAACTCCCTTTTTCTTGGCGCCTTGGGAGGCGACGTAGAGGGCGGTGAGCTGCGGGATGCCGACACCGGCCACGATGCGGGTGGTGCAGATGGAGCCGGGGCCTTGGCCGATCTTGATGGCGTTGGCGCCGCAGTCGGCGAGGTATTCGACGCCGCTGGCGGAGGTGACGTTTCCGGCGATGATGGTGAGGTCGGGAAACTGTTGGCGGACGAACTTGACGGTTTCTCCGACGCCGGCGGAGTGGCCGTGGGCGGTCGAGACGGCTACGGCGTCGACTTTTTCGCGGACCAGGTTGCCGACGTGCTCGGCGATGGCGTCGTGGTCGAGGGAGCCGTCGGGCTTGCGGATGGCGGAGATGGCGGCTCCGACGACGAGGCGGAAGTCCGAGTCGCGGGCCGGCTTAAGGATGGATTGGGACTCGGCGTTGATGCGTTCGATGTCCGAGAGGGAGACGATGCCCTTGAGGAAACGATCGTCGTCCACCACGAGCAGCTTGTTGATGCCGATGTGCTTGCTGAAGAACTTGTCCGCCACCTTGATCGGGTCGTGGAGCACGTCCTTTTGGTTCATGGTATGAACTTGCTCGATGGAGTCCATGGCGTCCTTGACGGCGAGATTGCTGTAGCGCTCCTTGACCACGCGGCTGCTGAGCAGGCCGGCCAGTCGTCCGTTTTCGTCGACGACAGGGAAGGTGCGGAACTTGTAGCCCTTTTCCTCGATGAGGGCGAGCACGTCGCCGATCGCCAGGTGCTGCGGGATGGTGATCGGGTTGGGCAGGAGTCCGTTGATGTGGTACTTGACCCGGGTGACCTGGGAGACCTGCTCGCGGTAGGGCATGTTGTAGTGGATGATGCCCATGCCGCCGGAGAGGGCCATGTGGATGGCCATCTGGTACTCGGTCACCGTGTCCATATCCGAGGAAATGATCGGCAAGTTGAGCTTGAGGCGATCCGATAGGGAAGTCGCGAGCGAAGCGTTTCTCGGCAGGATTTCCGTGTAGTTGGTCGCCAACGACACGTCGTCGTACGTCAGCGCATTATCCCGTTGGGCGGTGAAGAAGTCATCGCTGCCAAGATAGTAGTTGTCCTCGTTGAAGTCTTTTGAACTCAGGCTGGCCATAGTCCGGATTAGGGAGAGGGGTGTTTGGAATCAAGAATTTTGGCTTAGATACTTGAAAAATTTTGCTCTGCCCGAGGGAGGCTCCTTAATTCGCGGCCACATGCATCGCTTCCAATACAAGGCTTATCGCCGCCGCTTCGCCGGCGAATTCTCGAACGCGCGCGAGCGTTTCGCGACTCGCGAGGGGATCTTGGTCCGCTTGGAAGATGGCGACGGCAGGGTCGGCTTTGGGGAGGTGGCCCCGATCGTGAGTTTCGGAACGGAGAGCTTCGCGTCCGCCTTGGGCGTCGCCGAGTCCTTGGGGGAGAAGGTGGAGCTGGAGTTGGTTTTACCGGAGCTGGTCGCTTATCCCTGCTTCGTTTGGGCCTTGGAGTCGGCGCGGCGCCAGATTTCGACGGAAGGACGTTGGACGGAGATTTCCCAGCCGTGGCCGATTTGCGGGTTGGTCTCGAGCTTGCACGCGGAGGAGGCGATCGAGGAGAAGCTGAAGATGCACTACCAATGCCTGAAGTTTAAGATCGGCAAGGGGAGTTTGCTGGAGGAATTGAAGGCCTTGGACCGGGTGATGAACCTGAGCGAGGGGAAGGTGGCGATTCGCTTGGACGCGAATGGGATGCTCGACTATCGCAGCGCGGCGGCCTGGTTGGAACGCACGGCGGAGTTGCCGGTGGAGTTTATCGAGCAACCCTTGCCGCAGGGGGAAGAGCAGGAAATGCGTCGTTTGGCGGCTGACTTTCCGACGCCTTTGGCCTTGGACGAGTCGGTGGGGTCGGTGGACGACCTGAAGCGTTGGCGGGACGAGCAATGGGAGGGCTTGTACGTGATCAAGCCGTCGCTTTGCGGAAGCCTGGTCGACCTGGAGCGAGAGTTGGAGTCGGGCGCGGGAGACTGTGTTTTCTCCTCCGCCTTGGAGACGATGGTGGGCGCGGCGAACGCGGTTGATTTCGCGGTACGTCAGAGAGGGGCGGCTCGGGCATTGGGCTTTGGAGTGGAGAGCTTGTTCGCAGACAGGAATATTGGATTGGATCTGGGTCCTTTCTTGCAGAATGGCGGCTTACCGAGTAGCGCTAGCTTCGAAAGCCTGTGGAACCTGACCTAGATAGACTCTTTGACTTCGAATCCCATGGCGGGCTGTTCCCTCAATTCGAGGGCGTCTGGGATGCGGTATACGAATCGGCTCGGAACTATGCTGACCTGGTTAAAGGCAGCGGACCTGGGCGCAAGCGTGTCGCGATCACGGCGGCGCATCCGCTCAGCTTTGCGGCGCTTTTCCTGGCCTTTGCCCGGGAGGAGGTTGACTTGTTTCTCTTTAATCCGACTTGGGGTAGGGTGGAATTGGATACGGCTCGCCGCGTTTCCGATGCGCATTTCGAAGTATCGGATCGGGAACCTGGGGAATTTTTGTTCCAGCGAAACGATGGCGCTGAAGCTTCCGAGCAAGTCGAGATGGGAGCCAACCGTTTGCGGGTGATGATTCCTACAGGGGGCACTTCCGGAAGGATCCGTTTCGCGATCCATGACTGGAGCACGCTTGCGGCGGCGGCCTATGGCTTTCAGCAGCATCTCTCGTGCAGCAAGATGGCGGGGCACTGCGTCCTGCCTCTCTATCATGTGAGCGGATTCATGCAGCTAGTTAGAGCCTTGCTGACGATGGGAATGGTGGTGTTTGGCAGGATCGAGAGTTTCGCCGTCGAGCACGCTCTGCTGCTGAAGGAGTCGCGCGATGTTCGTTTCTTGTCTTTGGTCGCTACGCAGCTGGAGCGATTGTTGCGGGATGAGAGCAATGTGGCGCGGCTGCGCGAATACCGGGCTATCTTCGTCGGCGGCGGTCCAGCTCCGGTGGGTTTGCTGGAAAAGGCGCGGCGCTTGCGTCTGCCGTTGGCTCCGACCTATGGGATGACGGAGACGGCGGCGCAGGTAGCGACCTTGGCGCCGGAGCAATTTCTGGCGGGCGAATCCCATCACGGACGCGCCTTGCCGCACGTGCGGATCGATATCGTCAATGAGGAGATGGCGAGCGAGCGCATGCCAGCGGGCGAGGTCGGCCTGATACAGGTCCTAGGAATGTCATTGTTTCGTGGATACTACGGTGATGGTTCGAAGCTGTCGAATCTATCGATATTGACCACCGATTTGGGCCGCATGGATGCGGCAGGGCATCTGACCGTGCTTGGGAGGGCGGATCGAGTAGTGATTACAGGGGGTGAGAAGGTGAATCTCCGCGAGGTGGAGATCGTTTTCGAAGAGAGCGGCTTGGTGAGCGACGTGCATGCCTTTGGGCTGGCGGATCGCGAATGGGGCGAGCTTTTAGCGGTCGCCTACGTGCCCCAGGATCGGGGAGTGGGCGAGGACGTATTGCGGGAAGTGATTGCCAGGGAGCTATCTAATTACAAGATGCCCAAGAAATGGATACGCTTGGGCGAGATCCCGAGAAACGAGGCAGGCAAGCCTATGCTTCGAGAACTCGAAGCGAAGATTGGAACGTAGAGTATTTTAATGAACAAAAGTGATATTGCGGACGTACTGAACGAGATAGCGACGCTACTCGAAATCAAAGGGGAAAACCCGTTTAAGATTCGCGCCTACCAGAACGGCGCCCGCAAGCTCGAGACCTTGGAGGAGGATCTGGGAGAGCTGGTTGCCGCGGATAAGCTCAAGGAAGTTGCTGGGTTTGGGGACGCTCTGGTTCAGAAAATCACTGAGCTCTACCAAACGGGTTCCTTGGAGTTTTTCGAGAAGCTCAAGGATTCGGTGGAGCCGGGGCTTGTATCCATGTTGGAGATCCCAGGTTTGGGTGCGAAGAAGATCAAGGCGATGCACAAGGAATTGGGCATTTCCAGCATCGAAGAGCTCAAGGCTGCTTGCGAGAGCGGAGCGGTGGCGGGCCTGAAGGGCTTCGGCAAGAAGACCGCTGAGAAGATCCTGGCCGGCATCGAAAACAGGGAAGCTTACGGGAAGCGTCATCTGTGGTGGGACGCGTTTGCGGTTGCGAAGCCGATCTTGGAGGGGCTGCAAGCTTTGCCGGAAGTGGTGGAAGCGTCCCATGCGGGAAGCCTGAGGCGGAAGCGTGAGACGGTTGGGGATCTCGATTTCATCGTGGGCTCCAAGGAGCCGAAGCCGATCATGGACTGGTTCGTGGCCCAGGAGGGCGTGAAGGAAGTCACGGCGCATGGGGAGACGAAATCCAGCGTACGTTTCGAGAGCGGTTTGCAAGCTGACTTGCGCGTGGTGCCGCCGGAGCAGTTCTTCTTCGCTCTGCATCACTTCACGGGTTCGAAGGACCACAATGTTGCGATGCGCCAGCGCGCCTTGGCTCGTGGGATGAGCTTGAGCGAGTGGGGCCTGAAGCCTGTCGACGACGAGGACTTTTCCAATAGCAAGGTAATCGCTTCCGAAGCGGAGCTTTTCAAGTGCTTGGATCTTGAATACATCGTGCCGGAGCTGCGTGAGGGGGCAGGGGAGATTGAAGCGTCCGAATCGGGCAAGCTGCCGGAGCTGCTCAAGCCGGAATCCATCCGCGGCGTCTTCCACAACCATACGACGGCGTCGGACGGACGCTGTTCTTTGGAGGAGATGACGGAGGCCGCTCAGGCGAAAGGCTGGGATTATTGGGGCACGGCGGACCACTCCAAGGCGAGTTTCCAGGCGAACGGCCTAGACGACGCTCGGGTGCTGGAGCAGATCGCTCAGGTCGTGGCCTTGAACGAGTCGGGACGGTTTTCGACGCACGTCTTTTGCGGGATCGAGTGCGATATTTTGGGCGATGGCAGCTTGGACCTAGAAGAGAGCACTTTGATGGAATTGGACTATGTCGTTTCGTCGGTCCACATTTCGATGACTCAGCCGGAAAACGAGATGACCCGCCGCTTGATCAAAGCGATCGAGCACCCGGCCACTACAATGCTGGGTCATCTGACAGGGCGTATTCTATTGAAGCGCGAAGGTTACAAGCTCGATGTGGCCAAGGTCGTCGACGCCGCGATCGCCAATGGTGTAATCCTGGAGATCAACGCCAATCCGCGTCGCTTGGACATGGATTGGAGATTTTGGCGTCGGGCTGCGGAGAAGGGCCTGATGACCAGCATCAATCCGGACGCGCACCGGGCCGAGCACTTCGATTTCGTGGAAGCGGGGGTGAACGTGGCCCGCAAGGGCTGGCTCGGCGAGGCGAACGTATTTAATGCCTTGAGCCTTGCGGAGGTGAAGCAGGCCTTTGCGAAGCGGCGCCCGAACTTGAGCCGTCTGCAAGCGTAAGCGGAAGGTTGCGGCTTACCATTCGGTGTCGTTGATCAGCATGATCTGGAGCTGGAGGTAATCGGAGACGATTTTGCACCGCTCGACCAGGTCCGTGGCCTCGAGGGTGCGCTGCATCATGACCTCGCTGGTGCAGTAGGTCTGCATGATGAAATGGGCGAGCATTTCGAGGTCGTCGATCGCGTGGCAGGCGTCGGCAGCGTCGTCCTTGCTCGGCCCGAGCAAATCGCTGAGTTCGTCGACCTTATCCAGCAGGTCGACGACGATTTCCGCCTCGAACTCCTCTTGCGGGCGATTGGTGGTGTTGAGCTTCGAGACGCGCAGGATGGGGTAGGGATGCTCTTGGGTGACTTCCTCGACTCTAATGCGTTCGGTTCCTTCCAGCATTAGCTGTGAGGTGCCGTCGGGGTTTTGGGAGCTCATGCGGATGAGGCCCACGGTAGCGATTTGGGAGGCTGCCGCCTTGGAGGCGGGCTTAGCGAGAGGTTCGCCAGCGGGCAACCCGCTCGCGACCGCGAAGATGCGGTCCCCGCCGAGGGAGTCGGCGAGCATGGCCCGGTATTTCTCTTCGAAGATGCGAAGCGGCATGATTGTCTTAGGAAGCAGCACGGTTCCGGGGAGAATCATGGCAGGTAGTTCTTCGGGGATGGTCATAGGTCTTGAGAGTGGCGCGGGGTGGATAAGTTTCCAGGCTGCGGTGGCTTTCTTTGGAGGCGTGTCACAGTTGGGACAGCTTTGGAAGCGGATGTCCCATGAATGTAAAAAAGTGGGACAGAAAGTGGGACATTGCCTGTTTGCTTAGGATTTGGGTGCTGGGGCAGGTGATTTTATGTGATTTGTAAGTTACACATAAGCAGAGGTTTGAGGAAAATCAAACCGCGTTGGTACATAGTTTGCTCATGCCTTAGCCATGGGACGTGTATTAGGCATAGATCTAGGAACAACAAACTCCTGCATGGCAGTAATGGACGGCGACGAGCCCGTCGTAATACCGAATGCAGAAGGCGCGCGGACGACTCCGTCGATCGTGGCGTTCAGCAAGACCGGTGAGCGGCTCGTAGGCCAGGCAGCTAAGCGCCAGGCGGTAACGAACCCGAAGAACACCATCTTTTCAGCCAAGCGTATGATTGGCCGCAGCTTCTCCGAGCTAAGCGAAGAAGCTTCGAACCTTCCGTACAAGGTCGTTGGCGCCGACAATGGCGACGCTTACATCGAGTGTCAGGTAGGCGACAAGACGGAGCAGTTCGCTCCGCAGCAGATTTCTTCCTTCGTTTTGGCGAAGTTGAAGGCGGATGCGGAAGCCTACCTCGGCGAGTCCATCACGGAAGCGGTTATCACCGTGCCGGCTTACTTCAACGACAGCCAACGCCAGGCGACCAAGGACGCGGGCAAGATCGCCGGACTTAACGTGCTGCGTATCATCAACGAGCCGACCGCTGCTTCTTTGGCTTACGGCCTCGACAAGAAGTCGGAAGAGAAGATCTCGGTATTCGACTTGGGTGGCGGTACCTTCGACGTTTCGATCCTCGAGATCGGTGACGGCGTTTTCGAAGTTAAGTCGACCAACGGCGACACCATGCTGGGTGGCGACAACTGGGACGAGCACATCATCAACTGGCTCGTAGACGAGTTTAAGAAGGAAAACGGGATCGATCTCAAGGGCGACCCCATGGCGTTGCAGCGTCTTAAGGAAGAAGCGGAAAAGGCTAAGATCGCTCTTTCCTCTTCCACGACCTACGACATCAACCTGCCGTTCATTACGGCAGACGCGTCGGGACCGAAGCACTTGAACATCTCGATGACCCGCTCGAAGCTCGAGCAGATCACCGACGATCTCTTCAGCCGCTTGAAGGTTCCGTTCCAGAACTGCTTGCGCGACGCGGACCTGTCCACTTCGGAAGTAGACGAGCTCGTGCTCGTCGGCGGTATGACTCGTATGCCGAAGGTGGTTCAAATCGCGGAAGAGCTGGCCGGCAAGAAGCCAAACCAAGGCGTTAACCCGGACGAGGTTGTTGCCATTGGCGCGGCGATCCAGGGCGCGGTCCTTAAGGGTGACGTACGCGACGTACTTCTCCTTGACGTAACTCCACTTACGCTCGGTATCGAAACTGCAGGTGGCGTATCCACTGCGATGATACCGCGCAATACGACGATTCCAGCGAAGAAGTCTCAAACCTTCTCCACTTACTCCGACAACCAGCCATCCGTTGAGATCAAGGTCTTGCAGGGTGAGCGTCAGATGGCGTCGGACAACAAGGTACTCGGAACATTCCACCTCGATGGCATCCCGCCCGCTCCTCGTGGAACGCCGCAGATCGAAGTTACCTTCGATATCGACGCCAATGGTATCCTGAACGTTTCCGCTAAGGACAAGGGCACCGGCAAGGACCAGAAGATTACGATCACTGGCTCTGGCGGTCTCTCCGAAGACGAAGTCGAAAAGATGACCAAGGATGCCGAGCTGCATGCCGAAGAGGACAAGAAGCGCAAGGAGTCGGTCGAAAACCGTAACCAGCTTGATTCTTCCATCTACCAGATGGAGAAGATGCTCGGCGAGGCTGGCGACAAGCTTCCCGCTGAAAAGAAGGCTCCGATCGAAGGCGCGATTGCCGAAGGCAAGAAGGCTCTCGAGTCCGACAATCCGGAAGAGATCAAGGCTGCCCTCGAAAAGCTGACCAAGGTCGGCGCGGAGCTTTACCAGGAAGCGGCTGCGGCAGCAGGTGCAGGTGACGCGGCTGGCGCTGGCGCTCCACCGCCTCCACAAGGTGGCGGCGACGCAGCCAAGGGCAAGGGGCCCAAGCAGGCAGACGTAGTGGACGCTGACTTCGAAGTCGTCGACGACGACAAGAAGGACTAGTATTCAAAATTTTGGGACGTTCCAATCGGTTTTGGAGCGTCCCTTTCTATTCCATTAATTAACCTATATATCTAACAAACTGTTAACTCAAAATATGAGCGCATCAACATCAGTGAAAGTAAAACCCCTAGGTGATCGCGTGCTTATCAAGCACATCGAAGAAGACGAGCAAGTCCGTGGTGGTATCTACATCCCAGACTCTGCCAAGGAAAAGCCGCAAGAGGCGGAAGTTATCGCGCTTGGCACGGGCTCCAAGGATGCAGACGGCAAGGCTGTTGCATTCAACGTGAAGGTTGGCGACCGCGTCCTCACTAGCAAGTACGGAGGTACTGAAGTGAAGGTAGACGGCGAAACTTACCTTCTCGTTCGCGAAGACGACATCCTCGGAATCATCGAGGCGTAAGCTCGTTTCGTTCACTAAGTAACCAACAATCAATTACACAAATATACTATAATGGCTAAGCAATTGCTATTTGATGAAAAGGCACGTCAAGCGGTACTCCGCGGTGTTGAAACTCTCGCTAAGGCGGTAAAGGTAACTCTCGGCCCTAAGGGTCGTAATGTCGTCATCGACAAGAAGTTTGGTTCTCCAAACGTCACTAAGGACGGGGTCACCGTTGCCAAGGAAATCGAGCTTCCAGACCCATACGAAAACATGGGCGCCCAGATGGTTCGCGAAGTCGCTTCCAAGACTTCCGATTCCGCTGGTGACGGAACGACGACTGCGACCGTTCTCGCCGAGTCTGTCTACCGTGCAGGTCTCAAGAACGTAACGGCTGGCAGCAACCCGATCTACCTCAAGCGTGGTATCGACAAGGCGGTTGAAGTGACTGTAGCGGAACTCGCGAAGATCTCCAAGGCGGTTGAGTCCCGCGAAGAGGTTAAGCAGGTTGCGACTGTATCCGCAAACTGGGATGCGACCATCGGCGACATCATCGCTGACGCTATGGACAAGGTTGGCAAGGACGGAACGATCACCGTTGAAGAAGCCAAGTCCATGGAAACGACTCTCGACGTCGTTGAAGGTATGCAGTTCGACAAGGGCTACCTCTCTCCTTACTTCACGACTGACAGTGAGACAATGGAAGCGGTTCTCGAGGACGCGTACATCCTCATCCACGAGAAGAAGATCTCCAACCTCAACGACTTGCTTCCGCTCCTCCAGGCTGTTGCGAAGACTGGCAAGCCATTCCTCCTCATCGCTGAGGACATCGAAGGCGAAGCTCTTGCAGCGCTCGTGGTCAACAAGATCCGCGGCACGCTCAACGTCTGCGCGGTTAAGGCTCCTGGTTTCGGCGACCGTCGCAAGGCGATGCTCGAAGACATCGCGGTTCTCACAGGTGGTCGTTGCATCACCGAAGACCTCGGTCTCAAGCTCGAAAACGTTCAGCTCTCCGACCTCGGTACTGCCAAGCGCGTTACTGTCGACAAGGAAAGCACCACCATCGTCGAAGGCGCTGGTTCTGCCAACGACATCCAAGGCCGCGTAAAGCTCATCCGTCGCCAGATCGAAGAAACATCTTCCGACTACGATCGCGAAAAGCTCCAAGAGCGCCTCGCGAAGCTCGCTGGTGGTGTTGCAGTGATCAACGTCGGCGCTGCTACCGAGCCAGACATGAAGGAAAAGAAGGCTCGCGTTGAGGATGCTCTCCACGCAACTCGTGCTGCGGTTGAAGAAGGTATCGTCCCAGGTGGCGGTGTCGCTCTCCTCCGCGCTGCGAAGGCTATCGATTCGCTCAAGCTGGAAGGCGACGAAGCGATCGGCGCTCAGATCATCAAGACTGCAGTTGCAGGTCCGATCCGTCAGCTCTGCGCGAATGCCGGCATCGAAGGTTCTGTTGTCGTCAAGGAAGTGCTTTCCCAGGAAGGCAACATGGGTTACAACGTTGCGACCGACACTTACGAAGACCTGCTCAAGGCTGGTGTTGTCGACCCAACTAAGGTGACTCGCTCCGCGCTTCAGAACGCAGCTTCCATCTCCGGTCTGCTGCTCACTACAGAGTGTATGATCACTGACCTCCCAGAAGATAAGTCCGCTGGCGGCGCTCCCGATATGAGCGGCATGGGCGGAATGGGTGGCATGGGCGGCATGATGTAGTCCATTCCCTGATACACGCCAATAAACCTATTACTTCTCAAGCGGTCCCGTAAATCGGGGCCGCTTTTTTTGTGGTTCGTCACCAAAAGCAGTGGGATCGCCGGTTATTAGGAGGACCGTCGCCGTGGGAGACGAAGCGTAAGGAGCGAAGGCTGCTTGCGACGTGCCGCAGATCCTTGCTCTAGTATCCTGCATGGCGGCCTAGCGCGAGCGGTCTACGCTCTCCGAGCTACGCCTCCCATGGCGCCAGCCCTACACTCGAGAGCGTCTCCCCGCAAAAGGGTGATGAACGTTTTTTTGTGGTTCACCGAATCGGGTGGCATGACGGTG
The DNA here is from genome assembly GCF_031127875.1 of Pelagicoccus sp. SDUM812005. Lineage (GTDB taxonomy): Bacteria > Verrucomicrobiota > Verrucomicrobiia > Opitutales > Opitutaceae > Pelagicoccus. The sequence goes on from NZ_JARXIA010000003.1 coordinate 214,782, forward strand.
CGGGGGACGAATGGCAGCTTGGGGGCCGCCCTCGCTCTTTATGAGTTCCTGCGGAACAAGGCTGCGAAGAGGCTAAGGGAGAGCAGGGCAGCGATTGTTTCGAATAGGAAGCCCGAGTGGTCTGGGACGGGATTGGGGCTTGCTCCGTAGCTGGGACTGGGTCCTTGGTTGTAGGAGCGCGCGAGGGGATGCGGCGGCGCGTAAGCGAGCGCTTCGTCTTCCTTGCTGACCCGATAGACCTTCAGGTTTTTGACGAGAAACTCGCCTGATTGTCCGGTGAGGACGGAACTGTTGGAAGGAGGGGCGAAAGTGTGGTCTTGGGCGCTTCCGGTTTTTAGGTCCGGGTGGATGACGAGGTCGCCGTTTCCGAACGAAAGCCCGTATTCGGAGGGCGAGGCCTTGAAGCTACCGACCCGCTTGGTCGTGCGTTCCCATCGCTTTTCCTTTTTCAGGTCGAAGACGAAGCGGCCGGCGTTCGACTCGTAGCGACCCATCCACGTTTTCCACTTGTAGGGATTGTATCCGCCAATGTATCGAGGCTCCGTTTCGAAAGCGGTCTGCACTTCGGCGATGGTCACAGTTGGTCCGGCCTTGTCGATCGCCTTGTGGAGCTGTTCGGATGTGACTTCGTCCGAGTCTTCGTCCTCTGCGTCGTATTCGAAAATCAATTGCAAGTTGGCCCGGTAGAAGGGCAGCCATTGCTTCACGATGGCAAGGTGTTCTGCTTCGCGTTCGTTGGCTGCGAAATTAGCGGTGCTCGTTGCCAGTGTCGCTATCAACACAACGAGCACGCGCTTTGTGTTGTTTGGGACAAAGTGCATTCTGATGTTTCGTAAGTTATTGTACGGCTGTAAGTCCCTAATTACTAGTGGAATGAAGGATTTTGAATACTGTTTTACCATCGTCCCCTAGCTAGGCCTGTAATTAAGAGTAGGTACTAGCGCTCTGTGTTGCCTTCGCTCAGGTTAAGAGCTAGGCTTTCCCGTCAGGGGAACGCCGCTGCGGTGGATTCGACTGGGTTGCTTGCTTAGCTCTTTCCCTGAGTGGGGAGCCAGTTCTTTGCTCAGTCGGACTCTAGGAGATTTACGGAGTTCGCTAGCTTGTCTTGGAATCCGCAGATACCGAGGGCGGATCCATTGAATACGAAGAGGGAGGGAGCAGCGCTTTGGCCGTCTTTGTTATGATCGGCTGCGGCTGCTGCAAAGTGCTTCACGGAGTAGGTCGGGTCCATGATCAGGCCCGTTTCTCGCGCGATGGTACGGCATTCGTCGAAAAGCGCCTTGCTGATGGATCCAAATTTTGGAGACAGATTTGGTTGGAGGAAGCGAATATTCACCCTGCTGTCATGGGTAATTGGGTACGCCTTTTCGAGGCAGGCCCGCATTTCCGCGAGTTTTTCCAAGAATCCAGATTCCGTTTCGGCGATAAGGGTGACGACGACTTCTCGATTGCGGGAATCGCTTCCGAGCAGACGTTCCAAGCCGAGGATTAGCCCGATAGCGCTCAAGCCGGTGCCGCAATCGATGTAGATGCGTGGGAAGGTTTGTTGGCAGTCTCGCTCGTTGCGGAGGATATCCTCAGGCAAGGTCAAGGTCCCGAGCAAGGCGGGGAAGCCGTAGCAGCCTTCGAGCAGGAGGTGGGCGCGAGAGCCTTGTTTTTCCAGATTCTGAAGGCGTTGGCGGGCCAAGCCTTCCACATTGTCCCAGGAACGACGCGATATGGTTTCGGTTTCGTGGGGGGCGAGCAGCAGGGCAAGCAGCAGGGCATTGCCACGGAGTTGCGGGTCGGCTGCTTCGCGCAGAAACGCGAGGGGGGATATTCCGTTCTCCCGCAGCAACTGAGCGAGGCCGACGAGGTTGTTGGAGTTCGGGCCTCCGATCATGCCCACGGTATCGATTTGCTGGCGTTTCAGGTAGGGGATCAAGCTCGCGTATTTCCGGAGCTTGCCACCGCTAATTCCGGAGCTGAGTTCGTCTTCTCTCTTGATCCACAGGTTCGCGTACTGCGAGCGCGCGATGGGATGGACGCGAGTAGGTTTCGCGAGCTCCGGATCGATTTCCGCTCGGATTTCTGGAGGAAGCTCCTTCACGTTCATGGCAGCAAGTCGCAGCGTTTCTCGAGTTCGGCGGCCCTGGGGAGCTTCGTGGCGAGTAGCCTGATCTTCTTTCGCAAGCTTGCTTTGAAGGTAGTGTACTGCTGGGTATCCGGATGTTGGGGACGGTGGTTCAGCATCGCAGTGATCGTTTCGATTTCCTCGATCTGAAAGCGACAGGCATCGCCGATATAGCTTTCTAGAAACTTTTCCCAGATATAGTCGGTCGCTTGCTTGCTTGGATGGGTTAGATCGTCGGCGAAGAAACGATAGTCGCGTAGCTCGTCGAGCAACAGTTCGTAAGCGGGAAAATAGCTGATGGCGGGGAAGTCGCGGCGCAGTTGGTCAACGGCGAGCAGTAGGCTAGCTTTGCTGAGGTTGTTTTCGTGCAGGCCGTCTCTAGTGTGGCGAACGGGACTAACGGTGATGCAAATTTTGAGCTCGGGATTGAGCTTGGAGATGAGGCGGAGGGCTCTTCCAAGGGTAAGCGATATTTCGTCCGGAGCGAGGCGCCTTTTAGTGAAGGTTGAGGCGGGGAGTTTGTGGTTGTGGCCGATGTATCCGGCGTATCCATCCTTTTGATATACCCAAGCAGAGCCTAGGGTTAGGATGAGGAGGTCGCAGGCTAGGAGTTTGCTGCGAAGCGTGGAGAGATTGGAATTGGCTCGCTTTAGGCTCTCCTCTTTTTGGGTGGAGGCTAGGGAACTGTGCACGAGGAAATGTCGCCAGAGCTCCTGGTGTTCGAAGAATTCCTCGGGCTGGAAGGCCTGGTCTTCGATGGCTCGAATCAAGGTCTCCGCGAGAGCTAGCGGGTTGAAGAGGTTGCCGAGGGGATTGGTGAGGCAATCGAAGAGTGACTGGTCGAGCCGGTCTCCAATTTCGGCCGCGAAGCAGGATCCGAGGGATACGAAGGTATCAGCGTGAGAGTAGCTTCTGCTCGACGGCGTAAGGTTGACTGGGGTCCTGAATTTCACGGCGAAAGGCGCCGCTGATGGAAATCGGTTCTCAGCGGAGCAGCATCCGTCTTAAGCGGGCCGGGCGCTTCGTCAACAAAGAGGACCGCGAGCGGCTGCCTTTGTGGCTATTGCTCCAAGATGTAGGAGAGTCGATTTCCGTCGGTCTTGATCATGATCCCGGTCGACAAGTTTCCGTCGTCCATGAGGCCATCGATTGCTTGGAGAACAGAGTCTCCTAAAGTCGTGGCGTCGATCGAAACGCCTGCGGTGAATCCGAATGCAGCGAAATCATAGTCCCAGTAGCCGCCGACGGGAGTCTCTTTGGGCCAGACGCTATCGGACAGGTAGGGTTCCATTCCGCTGGGTACGGTGGTTGGAAGCCCGTCTTCGGGCCAAGTTCCGTTCTGTAGGGCGTAGTGGTTGAACTGTTCGGCGAACTTGCGGAAGTCGTTGGCAGTCCTGGTGGCGATGGAGCTTTGGCGCGACTGCGTATAGGCGGGTATCGCGATGGCAGCCATCAGTCCGATAATGGTCACGACGACGATGAGCTCGATAATGGTGAGCCCTTTTTTGCGGGAGGATTTGGAGAAGCTGCGGATGGACATGCGTTGGATTCTTGGAGTTGCCTTCTGAGGGGAGGCATCTTTCAGAATCCCACATCAGTGTTGTGCCCCTTAAATCGGCAGGACTGGCGCAGGCTCGAAGCTTTTGCGGATCGACACTAGGAGAATATGTGGAGATTGCTTCGGGGGCTAGGTGGGCTCGGCGCCACGAGTAAGGGCGGGCCTTCCTGGGCCTTTCGCTAGAGGGCCGCGTCCAAGTCCGAGGCGAGGCTCTTGAGTACGGGGCGTACGAACAGGCAGTCGGAGAAGGGAAGGAAGAGTTCGATGGACGTTTCGGTCTCGGTGTGGCGGATCCCGTCGTTTTCGGCAGAGATCGCGTTCCAGTTCGCCATGTCGGAGCTGCATTCGAATGCAATGCTGTAGCCGAGAGCTGCGGCTGGGATGGTTTCGCCGAGCTGCGTCTTGTCGTGTACGTAGAGCACGCCTTCGACGCCGTTTTCGCTGGTGAGGCGCTTGGAAGCCCAGCGGAAATCGAGAACGGGCTGGAGGATGATTTCGCGGCTGAAGGTGGTGGAAGTCTCGAGGCTTGCGGAGATGAGGGCGCCGTTGTTGATCGCTTTGGGAGTGATCTTGCAGGCGGCGGGGTCGATCCCCTCGGGAAGGAGGCCTCGGAGGCGGTTTTCGATGTGCGGAAGCAAGTCGACCGCGCCGGTGCTGCGAGTCCAGACGAAGGGCGAGAAACCGTTTTGGCCGGAGTTGTCGGCGGTACCGGCGACTACGTCGAGGTCGTTCAAGGCATGGGCTTTGGTGGCTCGGGCGGATCCGTTGGCGCTGGCGATCGCGTAACCTTCCTTGCGCTCGAGGTCGTAGAAGTAGGCGATCTGGTCGCGCTCGCCGACGAGGGCTCCTGCGTCGTTGATGTCGCGGGCGGTGTAGTGGTCGCCGCTGAAGAATTCGGCGTCGACCTCCGCGAGGTCTTGGGAACCGGTGGCGGGGTCGAAGAAGAAGGCGCGCTCGTGGTAGCTTTCGGTGCTAGCTGCGAATTTGCGGTAGGTGCCGACGACGGTGCCTTGAGCGTTGAGGCCTTGAGGAGTGGTGACGCTGTAGCCGTCGATCGCGTCAAGCGGTTCGATATCGCTGCGGCCTGATTCGAAGGACCAGGTGAACGCCTGATTGCCGGCAGCTAGGTTGCCTTCGAAGCGGAGGGTGGTGCCGAGAGCGAGTCCGTTTTCGTTGATTTCGTAGAGCAGGGTGGTGCCGCCGCCCGATTCGCTGCGGTTGCCCAACTCGTCGAGGTCCACGATACCGTTGCTGGGATCCCAATAGAAAGGGAAGGTATCGAAGTGGGTGTTTTCCGGGTTGTAGGTGGGAAACTCTTCCGTGGAAGCGCTCTCTGCGTTGCGTTGAAGGTAGGTCTTGCTGCCGACGACTTGCTGGAAGCGATTGATGGAGGAGGCGTTTAGGCTGGAAAAGGTGCCAGGGTAGTCGCTGAGTCCGCTGGCGATGTGAGTGATGGCCCCGTCCTTCCAAACTGCGAAGGTGCTGACGCGGTTCAGGAGGGTTTCGCCATTTTCATTGATCTCGTTGCTTTTTGCACTCACCCGGTTGACGGGATTGCCGAGCACCTCTGGGACGACCAGTTCGTAGCGGACTTGGGCGGTCGCGAGGGTGATAAGGCTGAGCGAGCCCGCGATAGCGAGGGCGGCGAGTGATGAGGCAGTTGATCGTGTCGAATGGCGCATATGTTTTTCTCCTTAGCAATGTGGGATAAGCAGTCCCGTGCCTTGGTTTTGCAGGCCTTGCGCCACAATCTGGAGCCTGCGTTTTGTGGCTTGTAAGTTGCTGTATGTCAGGGTGTAAGGAGCGTTTGAGTATTGCCGTTCATCTTCGCTGAGTAATTTCCGGATGTCAGAAAACCCGACGCTTTTCTGGATCCTTTGCCAGAATTGCATTGGAAGGGGGATGGCTTGGCGGTTTGTTGGTTCGCGATGAAAGCGGTCAATTTTTCAGGGGTGGAGCGATTTCCTTCGAAGTTGCTGTGCGTGGGACGAAACTACGTTGAGCACATCGAGGAGCTCGGCAATGCGATTCCCGAGCAGATGGTTCTCTTTTTCAAGCCGAATGCGTCGATCGGTTCGGTTCTGAGGGCGGAGGATGGCGAAGCTTTGCACTACGAGGGCGAAATCTGCTTTGGGGTGGAGGAAGGCCAATTTCGTTACGTTGGCTTCGGCTTGGATTTGACCAAGCGGGAACTCCAGGGGCGCTTGAGGGCGGAGGGTTTGCCTTGGGAGCGCAGCAAGGCTTTTCGTGGAGCTGGGCTTTTCAGCGCCTTCGTTCCTTTCGAGGGAGCGATGGAGGACCTGTCGTTGCAGCTTTGGATCGATGGGGTTTTGGCCCAGGAAGGTGGCGTGAAGCAGATGATCAACAAGCCGCAGGAGATTCTGGATGAGCTCCTTGCCGTTACCGATCTCGAGGATTTCGATATCGTGATGACGGGCACGCCGGCTGGCGTAGGACGGGTGTCGGCGGGAAGTCGCTTCGAGGGGGTGGTTCTTTGCTCCGGCAAAGAGTTGGTCCGTTGTTCTTGGGAGGCCCAAGGGGCGGACTAGCGGGCGGCGCTGGCGAGAATCGCTTTTGTGACGATGGGTTCGAGCCCTTGATTGAGGGCTTGGTAGCCGGCCTTCTTGAGGTGCAAGGTGTCGATCGAGTATTCGGCTTTGATATACTTGCCGTCGCGCAGGATCGGGTCGCAGTTCGCGATCTCGACGCGTGGATAGGAGAATGCGAGCAAGCGTTGGTTTACGATGTCGATCGCTTCGTTGACTTCGTCCGACCAAAGAGGGGCCCGCAGGAGTTCGATGGGGGCAGGTGGGAAAATTGTTGTAATAATAACTTGGATACCGTTTTCGCTTAGTCGTTTTGCGATAGCGGTTATGTTGTCGTAGGTTTGCTCGATGGTCCTTTCCCGTGTTCCCGGAAGTACGGCCATGGTTTTCAAGTCGTTGTCGCCCATTTGGAGGATGACGACGTCGGGGTCGAGGGAGAGCACGTCGTCTTCGAGGCGACGAATGATTTGCGGCGTGGTTTCGCCGCCGATGCCGCGATTGACGATTTCGATGTCGCCCCAATTGCTCGCCGGATAAGCTCGCCACATGCCGCAGCGCGATTCGCCGAACATGACGATGCGCGGCTTGCTTTTCTCTTGGGCGCGGAGGTGGGCGTTTTCTTCTGCGTAGCGATCGCTGATCGGTTCGATGCGGACCTGGGCTTCGCGAGCGTAGAAGAGGATGGCCTTTTGGAAGAGGAAGTAGTTACCGGCTAGGGAAGCGAGGAGCGCTAGGGCGAGGAGGGCGTAGGCAATTAGGTGTCGCGATGGTCTCATGGCGGAGTCGTCTCTCAATCAGGCAGACGTCCGCGAACGCTAGGCAACGAGCAAAGGGTGTCGAGAATCAAGCCATGGAACCGTATTTTTACGGGAGCGGGAGAAGCAGGCGTTCGTATACGTAATCTGCCACGAGTTCTCCGAGATCGCGCCCGCGCAGGTTGGAGTATTGAAAGTGGATTCCGCCGTAGAGGCGACTGTCGCAAATTTCGTCGGTGCACTCCGCGATGCTCGAATAGCTCCGCACTACGCCCGGCAAGCTGCTGCTGGTGGTGGAGAAGGAATAGGGGCCGTCCTTTTCGAAGAACAGTTCCATGATGCGTCCGCCCGCTCCGCTGAAGGCTCCATGCCCGGAAGTGTATTCAGGATGTGGAGGCGACTCGAGCAGGGAGTTCCAATCCGGATCGGGCTGAGTGGCCGGGTTTCCGTCTTGGTCGGCTTGGCGGATGGCTTGGATAGGCCGCCAGGATTCGTAGTGGTACTTCGTATCCCAACAAGCGATACCGGCATCGGCCATGGAAAGGTTGATGAGGGCGAGCAAGCGGAGGGAGTCCAGCAGGTCCATTTCCTTTTCGCTGGCGGTTCGGCTGGCGATCTCGAACCAATGGCCTGCAGGGGTGGAAGTGTAGGAGAAGCAGGACCAGTACTTTGCGATCTCGGTTTGGTCTTCAGTTCGGACTTTGGAATCGATGGCTCCGAATTCTCGAACCTCTTGTAGGGCGGCGGCGTATTCGGGCGAGTCGAGGGGATAGGGTGGGGGCAGGCGAAACTGGTCGGAACTTTCGAGGGCGAAGGGGCGAGTGCGCTGCCAGTAGGAAAGTTCCGGAGGGCGATAGCTGGGCGGGGTGCGTTTCCATTTTCCGATTTCGTCCCTCGGGTAGTAGGTTTGGGAGGAGGTCGATCCGTCGTCGGAACGGTGGGCGAGCATTTCCTTGGCCGCGGATTCCCCGAATTCGATGGAAACGCTCCATGATTCTTCGGGTACGAGAGCTTGCAGCTCTGCAAGCTGGGCGTTGTAGAGTTTGGAGAAGTGCCCTTTCTGGCTGGGGAAGAGCGTCTTGGAGGCGAGGTTGAGGGCGGAAAGGCTGGCTAGTTCAGGGAATATGTTCGCTGTCTTTGGGGCAGGCAAACGGAGGTAGGATCGGTACCGGGGCGCTGGGGCGTTGGCAGCTTCAAAGGCTGAGGTGTATATGATCGCGAGATTGCGAGATGCTAGGCAAGGAGCAGCGGTTGAGGTTTGTATCGCTTCTCCTATGACAGGAGTCCAATCTAACATGCGATCCGCTGGGGAGCTGGCCTGGAGGGACCAGGCCCAAAGGTTGGAAAACGCAAAAAGGAGGAGGGCTTTCGCTGGCTTTTCCAATCTATGCTCAAGTGCTTTCATGATTTAAGGCGATACGGAATTATGTTTCACGTGGGGCTGTTTGCGAGGGTTTTTGTGTCATAAGGTGGCATTCGTTTTCGCTGTTGCGAACGATCGGAAAATGCAGCAGGTTGAGGTCCTAGAGCCTTTGTTTCTCCTGGCATGATTCGGTTTTCCTCCTCCATAGCGCTCGACCTTAGATCAATCGCAGTTTTCCGAATCTTGATCGGAGGAATCATTCTCTACGATTTGGTGAACCGCATTCCTTATGCGGAGCTTTTCCTCAGCGACGCGGGCGCTTTTTCTCGAACGGATCTGCTGGCGCTGACGAACCGCCCTTGGTCGTTTTCTGTCTATATGATGTTGGGCGAAACGTCTCAAGTCGTGGCTTTGATGTTAATCAATGCGGCGACCGCGCTCCTGTTGATGGCTGGTCTCTGGACGCGTTGGGCGAGCCTTTTGTGCTGGATTCTGCTGATTTCCCTACAGCATCGAAATCCGTTGGTGTTGAACGGGGGCGATACGCTTTTATCCCTTCTTGTATTCTGGGCGATGTTTCTCCCGCTAAACGGGCGTTGGTCCTTGGATGCCTTGCTGAGCAAGGACGGCGTGGGGACGTTTCCAGTTACCAATCGCTACGTCGGAATTCCAGGGATGGCTTTGATGCTGCAGGTCGTGTTTCTCTACGCCTTCACTGTTATGTTGAAAACGGGAGGCCTTTGGAAAAGTGGGGAGGCTGTCGGCTATGTTGTAATGAACATGAGCTTGATCAAAGCGGGGGCGGTTTGGCTGTCGCAGTTCGAGGGGCTCCTGCCGTTTATCAGCAAACTCACGTGGCATTGGGAGTGGTTCGGCTGCCTGCTTTTGCTTTGCCCCTTTGCCAACGGGCTGACGCGAATGGCGGCGATTTTTGGATACAGCCTGATGCAGTTATCTTTTTATCTTACGCTGGACCTGGCCCTTTTCCCTTTTGTCTCCACGGCGGCGTGCCTCGCTCTGCTGCCGGGGCAATTCTGGAGGTTGTCCGAGCGACTTTGGAGAGATGGGCCGTGGAAGCGTGGGGTGGAGGTCTTGCGACGCGAAGCCGTATCGATGCGCGGGTGTGGCGGAAAAATAATTAGGCCGGGGAGGGGCGCGGCGGTGTTGACTGGAACGGCGCTGGCATTGGTCCTGTTTTGGAATTTGAGGGGCCTGCCGGACTCTCCTTTGAAGCAGCATACGCCGGACTGGGTGAAGCAGGTCATGTACGCGGCGAAGCTCCGCCAAAGCTGGGGCATGTTTGCCGCCAACCCACCGCGAACATCGAAATGGTACGCGCTTGAGGCTCAGTTAGCGAACGGCGACTCCATCGACCTGCTCAATCCGAGCGAACCGTTCACTCTACGACGCCCTCAGTTGTTTACCGATCGTTTGCCGGACCGCCGCTGGACGAAATTTCTTTCAGCGCTAAGCAAAAAGAAATACCGCAGTTTGCGGGACGATTTCTTGGAGTATTTCGTTAGTCGTTGGAATCGGCGAGTGGATGGGCCGCGCAAGATCGAGCGGGTTCGCATGTTGTACGTCCGGGAGCGGATTCGTCCCGGGGCTGGCTACGGCAAAGCTGAAATTGAAACTTTGGCGACCTTGTGGGTGGAAGGAATACGGCAAGTCGTGAATGTAGAGATTCCAGACGAGTCAGGCGAGGCGCTTGAGGAAACGGACGATGAGGGAATAGAACAGGAAGGCGCGGATCTTTAATGTCGGATGTTGCTGAACTGTGGCGGATACCTATCCGCTGTCGCCGTCCTCTCGTCGAAATTTCGCGCGTTTGCGAAAGCGAAATATCGTGTATGCCACAGCTCCTGCGAGAATGGTGGCAACGATCCCCATGACTATTATAAAATCGACGGGCTGTTCCTCGTATCTCATCACGACAGGTTCGCGGTAGCGGCTGTTGCCGAAACGAATGCTGCCGGTGGCAAGGCTGTGGCCGAGCAGTATCGCTAGCCCCAGCGAGACAACGATTCCTTCCCACGGGCGGGTCTTGGCTAGTTTTCTGACTTCTGGATCCATCTGTTTGGAGATTATTAAAGACGGCGACTACTACGAAATGAGGCGCTAGGATATGCTCGAACAATAAAAGGGACTTGAAGCATGCGTAACATGCTCCAAGTCCCGTTTGAAATCGATTAATAAAAACAAGGCTTCGAACTCGGACCTCTATAGGCTCTAGGGGGTGAATTCCGAGAAGGCTTGGATGGTTCCGAGTCCGGCTGGAACGGTTGCTTCGAAGGTCGCTTGACCGTTGGCGTCGACGGTGACGTCCGGATCGTCCACCGCTGGCAGCGTGATGATTTCTCCGCTAGTGGTGATACGAAGCGTCACGGGAGTGCCCTCGGGGATGTTTTCGCTGTCCACTAAAATGGATACAGTGCCCGCAGCGGTAAAGACCACGTCGGGAGTTTGCAGGTTTCCGGAGGGAGGCAGTGCCACGTTTTCCCCATCGACGCTTGTTACGGTGAGGGTGGGAATATCGCCGAAGTCAGGCGCCGCGATGGGAGCCGTAGCGGTCGCTGGAGGAGTGGCCTTTGCGGCGAGAGGGCGGAAGAAGGCTTCAATTCTGATTCGACCAGCTCGCGCGTCCGAATAAGCGCGACCGCCCCGAGCCCAGAGGACTCCCGAGCCTTGCACCCGGTCCGCCATGAGCTTGATGGCTCCTCCGGAACCATGTCCACCGTAACTTCCGCCGCCCCATGTCTGGTCGCCTCCATCGGTATTGATATGTCCGTTAATGGTGATATCGAGATCGGAAGCGATCAATATTGCGCCGCCCCCGCCGGCGCCGTGTCCGCCGTTTCCGGTATCGGTAGAGGCACCACCGCCACCGCCGGAACCGCCGACCAAGGGGAGCAGCAAAGTGTTGCCGTAGGTATCTTTGAAATTCCCGTCGGATCCGTATTGACCGGAGGTGACTCCCGGGGCGCCGCCTCCGGCTCCTTGTCCTGGGGTGCCCGCATAGTTACCTGAAACGTCCCTGCGAATGGCTCCCAGACCACCGGGCGCCCCTCCTGGACCTCCCAAGGCGTAGTTGTCGGAACCGTCATTGCTCTTTGCGTTCTGGCCGTCGAGACGAAGGATACCCCCTATGTTCACTGCGCCGGTAGCCAGCCAAACGACGGGCGTATTGGCGGCGTTCTTGGTGAATCGCATCTCTATGTTTGAAGGGATGTCGATTGTGGTGAAATTCCAGATACCATCGGCTTTCTCGGTCATGTCGAAGTAGTAGAGCCGTCCGGTTAGGTAGGTCCATTCTCCGGTAGAAAAGGACCACGCGTCGTAACCGTATTCGTTGGCGACGGAGTTGCTGAAAGCGTCCATGTATCCGTTAATTATTACGATCTGCTGGTTAACGGAATCGTATGTTGCAGCGTGATTGTAACGGCGTGTTGGAATATTTGACGTATTGATTATGGACCAATCTCCGTTCTTGAACTCCCAGGTTTGATCTCGGTCTGAGGTTCCTCCGAATATGATGCCTGATTCTCTCGTTGGGTCGTAGACGAAGGTGTAGCCCCAACCCACATCTGGTGAACTGCCGGTGGCAATCTCGGACCAAGCTCCGGATTCGTATTTGTAGGTTTTGCGGTAGTTCTCCGAGTAAAGCAGGATCGACGAGTCTGCTTCGTTATAGATGGCTTTCGCGTATTGGTGGCTTCTGCTTGGGGTTATTCCGGTGTTGCCGAGGTCGCTCCAGTCCGTTCCGTCCCATTCCCAGACGTCGTTGAGTTGCTGGTTTGTTGCTGAGTAGCCGCCGACTATCCACATCTTTTTCGTGACCGGATCGGAGACCAAGCTGTGCCAATCGCGTGGTGTAGGAGTGTCGACTGCTATTTGAGTCCAGTCCGTCCCGTCCCAAGCCCACATGTCGTCCAGTTTGGTGCCGTCGGCTCGATAGCCGCCGAACATGACGAGCCGTTCTCCTAGATAGTCCCACGCTATCGCTGCGTTGGCGCGGCCGGATACGAAGGTGTCGGTTTCTACTTCAGTCCAACCGAGTGTGGGATCGCTGGTGACCCAGGTTTCAGGATAGTAGCTGTTGCCCCAGTAACCGCCGAACATAACGTATTGTTCGTTTACTGGGTCATAGCCGAGGACATGCCCTTGTCGGGTGATTGGATGTGGAGGTACGATAAGGGGGCCGTCAGCGCCAGTCGAACCGCTGCTGAAGGGCAGGTCGTCTTGTCCTTGCAGGATCGCGGAAGAGGTCAGTGCTAACAACCCGACGACCAGCTTCAACCATCCGTAGGGTGAACTTTTTCGGTCGTGAATTGGTTGGGTGAGCCTTGTTTTCGATTTCATGGGTGTTTTGTTGTGAAAGGATGTCGTTGATTTTTGCTTACTCGGGGGTTGCTTCGTAGGAAACCTCCTGCGAGATCGCTATGCGGGTTTCAGAGTCGGCGGGCAGCGGAATTGCGTTTAAGTAGCTGGTGAGGCTGGAGGTAATGGAGAAGAGGACCTCGTCTCCGGCCGGCACTGGCAGCGCGTTCAGGTAGCTAACGGGGCTCGAAGCCACTGTATAGAGTTCCTCGAACGGGTTCACTTGGGCAGGCAGCGCGTTCAGGAACGATACAGGTCCGCTGGAGATGAGGGAGGGTGGCAGGGAGTTGGGGGAGAGCGGATTGGTGCCTTCGTTGATTTCGTCGAAGTCGGTTATGCCGTCGCCATCGGTATCGATTTTGAATACGTCGGAACCTCCAGCGAGCTCTTCGCCATCGGTGAGGCCATCGCCGTCTTCATCGTAGTTGCCGTCCCAGGTCCCGTCATCGTTGGTGTCGCGGTCGTTGGGATCGCGATCCAAGAGGAATTCGCCGATGGCGCTGAGGTTGTCGCGATCCTTGTCCTCCTCGCCGTCTGGGATACCGTTGTTGTCGGAGTCGGGGTTGAAAGGATCTGTTCCGTGCTCGAGTTCCCAGAAGTCGGGAAGCCCGTCTCCGTCGCTGTCCACGAATCCCAAAACCTGGAATACGCTGAGGAACGTTTCCTCCAGTTCGTTTCCTGCCACGTCCGACAAGGGGGGCGATATTTCGACCTGGTAGATATCGTTCGGCAGTTCAGCCAAGTATTTCCAGTGGATGCGATTGGTTGTCTCGTCGAAGCTGAGCTGGCCTGAGAGAACGACGTCATCCGCAGTTCCGAGCAAGCCGTCGGTGGAAGCTCGCTTTACCTTGAAGGTATTTGAATTGATGGTGGATGTATTCAAGTTTTCGCTACTCACGGCAGTGATCGCCGAAATCTTGCCGACGTACGCTGCGTTCTTGGGGATGATGGCCTTAATCCGTGGAGGAGTGCGGTCTGGCACTAAGGTGATCGTGGAGGTGTCGGAGGTGGTCATGTTTCCTCCCGTGTCGGTCGCGACCGCGTAAATGGTGAAGGTGTTTTGACTTTCGCCCAAGAGGGGGGCTTGAAGTCTGAAGTTGAAGGGGAAGTTTCCGTCGGTCCCTGAAATCTCATTGTTGATGTAGAATTGCACGTTGCGGACCTGCACGTCGTCGGTGACGTCCGCGTGGATGTCGATCAGCTTGCCTTCCTCGAACTCTAGCCTGTTGCCTTCTTCTGGGTTGGGAACGGCGTTCGTTTCTATATCGATTTCTGGAGCGTTGCCGAAGCGGTCGAAGGCGAGGTAGTTGACCACCTGTAGGCCACGTTCGCTATCTGCCACGTATCCGCGACCGTTGTATATGGTGACGCTCGAGGCGAGACCGAGGGTCTCGTAGGTGGTATCGAACTTCAGTTCCTGCCCGTTGGCGCCTAGTTGGTAGAGGGAAACGTGGTGAGCCCCGTCGTTCGTACTGTTTTGGGAGACGGCGGCGAGTCCTTGTCCGTTGCCGTTCAACGCAATCTGCTTCCATCCTTGCTGAGCCGTCGCGTGCCGAATAGCCAAGGTGGGATTGCTGGGGTCCGATATACTGAAAACGTTAAGGCCGCTCGTGAAGGTGGTGTAGAGGAGTTTGTCTCCCACTGCGATCCGCAAGGGACGCTGGCCAGCTCCGACGCTGCCTGACGATGTTACGTTTCTGATGAACTCGAGGCCTCCGTCTTCGATTTTGAATACAGAGAGGGTGCCCGTTCGCAAGGCATAGAGGTAGTCGCCCTTGACCGCTAAGCTCCAGATCCGGCCGCTTAAGCCTTGGTACCTCGAAATTTCGACGCCGGATACGAGGTCTACTGCCGCGATCAATCCGTTAGCTCCACCCGCGAAAGCGATGGTACCGTAGGTGGTGACCGCATAGATGGCTTGGTTTAAGTTAACAGTGTGAGAGATGAAGGATTCGGGGGGATCGGAGATGTCGATAATGGTGAGTCCGGAAGAGCTGTCTGCGACAGCGACGTATGTGCCGAAACTCGAAACTTGATATGCGTTACCGGGTGTATCGATCTGCCCAATACGAGTTGGACTGCGGCTGGCTTCGATATTGAAGATGGATACGCCGGACTCCCGCGCCGCTACGACGGCGATATTATTGGTCGCGATGATATCGAATGCAGTTCCGGGCACTGGAGCGCTTGCTATCACTCCTGTCTGCACGAGGGCCCCGTTGAGCGGGTCGGTACCTTGCTGGATTTCTGCGGCGTCGTTGATTTGGTCGTCGTCGCTGTCCGGATCGTCATCGAAGGTGCCAACGATAAATTCTCGGATGTCACTGAGGCCGTCGTTGTCGCCATCGGGATCTTGCAGGTCGAAAAATCCCATTTTGGGAATTTCGAAGGTTTCGCCGGCTCGAGGCGTGGTGAAAGTGGTGCTTCCGAACATGAGCGAGTCGGCATAGAGCGCGTACATGAAATACTCGGTTTGTGGAGCCAGGATGACGCGAGAAATTCCTTCGTAGCCCATTTGCCCGCGGGCGATGACGTTGCGTTCGAGGATCCAGCCCTCGCTGCTTGCTTCGTCTTGCGTTGGTTGACGGAAAATAACGTAGTGGAAGGTGCCGCCGCCGGAAACATCTTCTCGGGCAATGACGAGTTGGACGCGTTCGCGGCGTTCTTCCAGCGGGTCCACTTGAGCTTGAAGAGGAAGCGGGCTAGCCAGCGACAATGCGGCGAGGAGAATCGAGGCAACCCAGCCCATCGAATAGAGCGGGTGGCGAGGCACCGCCGTTTGGCGGCTCGAGTGCTTTGGGAAAGTTCTCATTTGCGTCTGGCTAAAAGGAGAAGGGCGGTGGCGACTATTAGCACGGCAGCTCCAGCGAGCCACGGCCATAGGGACTGTTGGGCAGCGAGGTCTTCTACTCCCGTCGGAATGGATGTTTTTCCCTTCGGTTCGAAGTCCCAGCCGGCTTGCATTGCCATGGGGTCGGGGATGTCATTGTCGCTGCTTGTGGAAACGACGCCGACTGGCTCTTGGGTACGAGCGAGAATGCCGGCGTTGGCAAGCAGCGGCCGGAGGAAAGGCTCTTCGAAATATTCTCGGCGTTTAAGAACCGTGTCGGCGAGTCCATGAACGTAGAAATTCGTAAGCTGGAAGCCTTTCTCGGGATGCTCGTAGATGGCGGAGTAGTTTAGCGGGGCTCCCGTTACCGTTGGATCCGTGGGCGTGTAAAAGATGAGGTAGAGGGGGGCGGCCTCCATGACGAAGACGATGCGCGATCCCAGATCCAGTCTTTCCTGGCGGAAGGCCTCGTAGGCTTGTGCGCCTTGGTCTACGGCCCAGTTGGAATAGCGGCCTTGGCTGAAATCCGTATAAAAGGCTGCAACGTCGTCTGGATTCCCGTTGGCCAATGCCGACATCGCCTCTATATAATAATCCACCGCCGCGTTGCCGGTTTCTCCGAGCGGATTGAAGGCGTCGACATCGATTTCCACGCCATCGAAGCGATAGCGAACGGGCTGTCCCTCGGTGCCGGGAATATCGTAGTCGTAGTCGAACTCCTCTGGGCCGCGTTGGTCGGGACCTTCTTCGTATCCGGTTTGAAACGTGTAGGTGAGGAGGGAGGCAACGGGGTCGGTTGGGGCGACGCCTTCGTAACGCAATTCTCCATCGCTCGGATCGCGAATGAAGCGGAACGATCGGTAGTAGCGTTCTCCGGTATCCACGGGCAGCCACCACACCATTAGTCGGCTGTCCCCCATGTGCACGACTCGATCGAGCTGCATGAGATCTGGATATTCGCTCAGCATTCCGCTGAATGCGTCGAGCAACTGCCTACCGTCTTCCCGGCTCCTGCCCTGAGGAACGACAGAAAGGTCGAGCGCCTGGTCGACATCGCCCGAAAGCAGGGAGAGAGCGAATCGATTCATGGCCAGCTTGTCTTCGTCCGTTCCCGGCTCGAATTCGACCATGGGGGCGTTTACCGGTTCGAAGCTGAACTCGACGATGAGGTCGGTAAGCGAGTCCGTGCGATCGACGCGCATGGGTGTGCGCCACCGTTCCGTTTCCAGATTCTCTTGAGCAGCGAGAAACGGGAGGAAAGCGAATAGGCACCCCGCAGCTAGCAGGGGGCGGATTACTGGCGATGTTGCGAGCCTGAGCATCACGGATAGATCTGATATTTGTAGGCTACGCCGACACCAAGGGCGCTGAACTCGATGCCGAATTGGATTTTATCCAAGCCAATGTTACCCGTGACTCCTTTGCAGGAGTCCACGTTGGTGAAGCCTTTGAAGGCGATGAAAAGAGGACCGGAGACGCTGAAGGAGAACTCGAAGTCGCCGCAAGCTGCCCAGCGCCCGTAACCGATACAGGCCTCCGCGAGCGCCTCGACGAGGACCTCTGGTTTCAAGTTCAGGTTCATGGCGAACTCGTAGAAGCCGCAATTTTTTCCCGTACAATCGTTCAGTTCGAACCCGACCGAAACTCCGACGCTCGGGTTGACGTTGAGGTTCACGCCAGCGTCGATGACGATTTCGGCGATGAGGACCTTGAAGTCCGCTTGGAAGTGGATGAGCGGAGGACCCCAGATCTTCACGCGAATAACCGCTGACAGCTCGGCCTTGGTTTCCGCCTTTTTGCGACCGTTGGTGATCGGTTCCGAATCCTTATCGGGGCAGCAGTCTTGCATTTCCCCGCCAGAGGCTCCGACGGCCACAGCCACTTCGGCCCTCACGCGAGGGATTCGGTTCAATAGATTTTCGAATTTCTTTATCGCGCCTGAGGGGACTTTTCCGACTTCAGGGCCAGACAGCGAGACGACGGCGCCCTCTTCGCAATCTTCGCATTCTTCGTCTTCGGCGCAGTCCTCGTCCTCGTCTGCGTCCTCGTCCGTATCTGAATCCTCGTCCGTGTCCGAATCTGAGTCTGTATCAGAGTCCGAATCGGAGTCACCGTCGCTATCGGGCAAGTCAGAGTTATCGTCGCCATCGTCGTCGTCGCCCCCAGGAAGATCGGTGAAGTCGTCGGCGTCATCGTCGCCGTCACCGTCTCCGCCACCGCCGCCGCCGGAGCTGCCGGGATCCTGGCCATGCCAACCGGGTTGTCGCACGCCGACTCCGGGAATCGTCTCCAGGAACATTCCGTCGCTGGTGACCTGCATGGGGCCTGCGATCTCCCATTCGCCCACATCGTGGTCGAAGCTCCAAAGGGCGCTGCGTTCGCCCGGGGCTAGCTTTTCGCCGGTTTCGGGATCGGGCGTGTTTGGCAGCCGGATGGGGACAGGAACGTCGAAGTTGGTGGCGCCGTCGGTTTGGATCGTGATCACGAGCGGCAAGTTAAGCCCGGGGGGCAGCGCTTCCGGCAGGCGATCCGGGGCGACCGGGGCGATGCCCACGCGTCCGCCTCTGGTGCCGTCGTTTGCGAAGAGGGAGTTGGCTGGCACCCTGAGCTCCGTTCCTGCGAGTTCCGGACTCTCTTGGAGCAAGCTTGCTGAAGGTTCGATTTTCGTCTCCTCGGTCGTACTGACGGTTACGAGGGCTTCGGGTTGGATGTACGGTAGGTAGATGATTCCGCTGCCGCCACCGGCGGGGTTGTCGGTCTTGCCGGCCACCGCGGACCAAGCTTTGCCGATAAAGGGATAGTAGCCGCTGTTCGGAAATCCTCCCGTGACGGGGCGACCATCGATGTTCACGAAGAACCTGCCCGCCGGAACAGGGCTGAGCTCGAACTTGCCTGAGGCGTCCGTGGTGGTGCGGGTGTTTTCTTCGTCGCCTACCACCTCGATAACGACTCCTTGCAGTGGCACGTTCTGGCCCTGCTCGTTTTTCTTGGACGCATAGACGGTGCCCACCACTCCGGTATTGACCACCGGCGTGTAGCTGAGCGTTTCGAAGTCGGCTCTGGCCAGAGCGGTCGTGGAGCCGTTGCCGTTGGGAGCGATGGGGCGCCCCAGGAAATCTTGCAAGCCGACTCCGTTGAAGGTGACGCGGATCCTCGCTCCGCTAGGGAGGTAGTCGAGGTAAAAGAGGGTGGCCTTGAGCCGATCGCTGGAAAGCTCGACGCGCGTAAGGAGTCGCTTGCCGGCGAAGGTTGCGTAGAAGTGGTCGTTGGTGAGAACCGTATCCTCCTTCAACGGCATGGAGAAGCGCACGATCGTCTCGCGGGTCGGCGAGACTTTGAATTCCCCGTTCGCTGGCGAAAACTGGATGATCTGCGCGAGAGCGAGGGCGCCGGTGGGCTCCCTCTCGAGAATGAGTCGAACGAGATCTTCGACATCTGTGGAGGTCAGCAAGCCGTCTTTATTAACGTCCGCGAGGGAAGTGACTTCGGCAGGCAGAAACGCGATGCCCTGGAGGTGGCTGACCATGAGGGCGACGTCCTGAACGTTCGCGACACCATCCGTATTCAGGTCGCCGAGAATCGGATCTTCAGCTTTCGTCGCGGAGGCGAGTAGCAGGGGGGCGAAGAAGGCTACTAGGAGCCTCGCCTTGTGGAGGTTTCGAAGAACGGAAGAGAAGGGCATGGCGATTTGGAAGGGAAGATTAGCCCATGGGTTAGGACGATTGTTTGACCTCTAGGTCTACGAAGGTGGCGGGGGACTCCGCGTCGAGCGGGAGGCGGAGTTCCACGGAATGGGATCCGTCTTGGTTGTCCGTATCGGAAACGTCGCTGGGAACGGCGGCTTCGAAGCTCTGGAGGTCTGAGGAGGAGCGCAGGCTCCAGTCCACGCCTGTGGCGCTTGAATCGCGTATGAACGAAACGACGAGCGCGGCGCTGCTTTCATCCCGTTCGACCTTTACCCTAGGTAAGCGGAGCACCTCGGGTTTGTGGGGATTGAGTCCAAGCAGGTAGGCGAGCCCGTTGGCGATGCCGGAGTCGAGCGGATCGGAGTCGAAGGCGGCGTTGCTGGTGTCGCCGAAGTGGATGGAGCCGAAGCTGTCGTAATCGGTAATCTCGGACTCGTTATAGGCTTGGAAGGCTCCGATATCGAAGGTCTTTTCCAGGTCCGCATTGTCCACCGCCACGAGAGTGAGGGGAAAAATCCCGGAGGTAGCGGGGGTCCAATCCAGGGGGAAGGGGCTCGCCGCTGCGGCGTCCAATTCGGTGCTGCCGGTGAGGAGCTGCAGGGACTTCAGGGATCCGTCCAAGTCGAAGGCGATGGACTCGAGGCTGAGTGTGTCGCCAAGCTCCAGCGACTGGTGGGGAAGGAAGTCCTGGGCGAGGACGGGAAAGGCGTTGGGCGAAGCCGTGACCACTTGGCCCGAGGCGTCGCTGGCGGTGACGTTTTCTAGGCTGATGGCCCCGTCTGCCGCTTCCAGTCCGTCGGAGAAAGTGATGCTGACCGTGCCGCTGGAGGCGATGGGAGCGCCCGTTTTAGAGTATACCACGAAGCGGTGGGCTCCGGACTCGATGACGGCCGATTGCACGTCGTGGTCGGAAGAGCCGTTGAAGAGCGGGAAGCCGATGGCGTCGAGCGGGCTGTCGGAGGTGACGTCGAATTGCAGGGCGACGCCAGTGGGATCGACGGCGAGATTGAAGGATACAGGAAGGTTGGCTTGGGCGACGCCTGCGAAGGCGATCGCAGCCAACGCGGAGGAAAGAACCCTGTTGCAATATTTCATCGGGAGAGGCGCTGGTGAACAAGACCTCAGATCCGATTAGCAGTAATTGGGGGAGGCCAAAGAAGTAGGAAGGACTGTCTATAAAATGCGCTTTAGGGCCCCAAAACTCAACCTTATACTGCTAAAAAGATGTAAACTAGTAGCGTTTGTAACATGGGGTTAGCGCCTTTAGTATAATCTTGGTGACAGCTTGGTATGATCTACGATCGTATTGAGTGATTACCCTTTGTTTCGGGCCTTATATAAACTTCGCTGCGGTCCGCTTTCCTCCGTTTGGGAGCCAGCTTTGCGAGGTATGACCTTCTCTTTATGCTAGCGAGTCTTGGAGTTGGATGGTCGGGCGCTGAAATCCTGGGAAAAAGCTTGGAAGAAATGGCGTTGCGCTGGGGCGTCGGCTCGCTAGGGCCTTAGCTGCTTCCAAATGTTAAATCCTGAGATAAAGAAATTCATAGCCAAGCACGCGAAGAAAAGCCCTGAGGAGCTGGCCTTGATGGCGGGGCGTTATCCGGATCTGCCGATGCCGTTTATTGCCCAGCAGGTGAAGGGGCGCAGTCGCACGCGTTCGAAACTGCCCAGTTGGCATGCGAACGAGGACGTGGTTTTTCCGAAGTCTCTGGCCTTGGAGCAATGCACCTCGGAAGCGGTAGCGCGCTTTCGGGCGGGTCTGTTGGACGCGGGCGGGACCGCCTTCGATTTGACGGGGGGCTACGGGGTGGACGCCCGCTTTTTGGCGGAACGCTTCGCTCGCTACCTCTACCACGAGCGCGATGAGGAATTGGCAGCGATCGCGGCCGCGAATTTTAGGGTCTTTGGCTTGGCGGATAGGGTGGCTGTGGCGCATGCCGACGGCGTCGAGAAATTGAGGGCTCATGAAGGGGATTTGGACCTTATTTTCGTAGATCCGGCCCGCCGCGACAGCCGGAGCTATCGGATCTCCGCCTTGGAAGGTTGCGAGCCGAATATCTTGCAGGAATGGGACTTTTTGCTGGGGAGGGCTCGCCGAGTGGCGGTGAAGACCTCTCCGGGCTTGGACGTGTCGAGTTTGCTGTCTGACTTGGCCGGAGTGGAGGCGGTGTACGTGATCTCGGTCGAAAACGACTGCAAGGAGCTCTTCGCCGTCGCTCGCAAGGACTTCGCGGGCGAGGCGCGTATCCATTGCGTGAATATCCGGAAGGACGGATCGGTGGATGAACTTTCCTTCTTCTTGTCCGAAGAAAAGGAGGCTGACGGGGAGTTTGCCGCTCCGGGCCGGTTCTTGCTGGAGCCGAATGCGTCTATCATGAAGGCGGGCGGCTTTAAGGCCGTATCCAAAAAATGGAACTTGAAAGCCTTGAATCCGCGAACGCGACTCTACGGCTGCGATGAGCCGCCAGAGGATTTTCAGGGTCGAGTCTTCGAGATCCTGGACGATGTGCCGATCGGCGGCAAGGAGACGAAGAAGCTCTTTCCCAAGAAGAAGGCGAACGTGATTTCGCGAAACAGTGGGATGACTGCGGAAGAGTTGCGCAAGAAGTTGGGCTTGAAGGAAGGTGGAGAGCTGTTTGCCATCGGAGCGGCCGTGACGGGCGTGGGACGTCGCCTGTACGCCTGCAAGCTGGTTCGAAATTAGAACGAATAGGTAGTTAGGGTATGGATACTGAAAATCGGGATGAGTTGGAATGGGCGAAACGGGAACTGGCGGCCTTGCGGGAGTCGGTGCGTAGTTGCGTCTTGGCGACAGCATCATCGAGCGGGCAGCCTCTTTCCAGCTACGCTCCGGTGTTTATCGACGAGGCAGGTGACTTTTTCGTCTACGTGAGCGCCATGGCGAAACACTACGCCCACTTGAAGAAAACGGGGAAGGCGAGCTTGAGCCTTATCGAGGACGAATCGGTTGCGCTGGAGTTGTTCGCTCGGAAGCGCGTGACGGTCGACTGCGAGGCGGAACTGATGAAGCGCGACTCGGCTCCCTGGATAGCGGCGATGGCGGGACTGGAGGCACGTCACGGCGCCACGGTGGGATACCTGAAGGGCTTACTCGACTTCGACTTGTTTCGCCTGCGGCCGTCGGAAGGCAGGCTGGTCCTAGGATTCGGCAAGGCCTACCGCGTGTCTGGGCCGGGTCTCGCGGAGGTGGCCTTTCTGGGCGCCGGCGGCCATCGCAGCGCTAAGTAAAGGGCGAAGCTTAGGGTTCGTCTTCCTCTGCGACTTCGGGAAAGGCAGCCCGTAGTTCGTCGTCGATCGGCATCGGGTGGCCGTTGCTGCGGTCGATGTAGACCCAATCGGATTCGCCGCTGGCGACGACCATCTGGTCGTCGGCCCGCACGAACTTGTAGCGTCGCAGGGCGCTCGCTTTGCGCATCTCGTGGGGCCAGGTGTAGACGATGAGCTGTTGGCCTTCGAGGGCAGGGCGGTGGTACTTGATGAAGTGGCTGCGGATGACCCAAGTGGCGCCCAGCTCGTCGAGACGTTTTGCGTCGTAGCCGACCGCTTTGGAATGGGCGTAGGCGATGTCCTGCATCCATTGCACGTAGACGACGTTGTTCACGTGCCTGTTGGCGTCGATGTGGGAGGAGGAGACCTTGATCCGGTGCTTGAAGATTCCTTGTTCGATCATGCTGTTGGGAGTTGGCAGCCCAGCTTAGGAGATGGCCTTGACTGGTACAATTCTCATTTGGGAGAGCCACGCATAATCGCATTTGCTTCCAATCTCGCAGCGCCTCGCTAATACCTCTTGAGCATGCCCCGCTTACTTTTCCCTGTATTCGCTCTATTGCTCGCTAGTTTCCTCGCTTCCTGCGCAAAGGAAACGGCTCCTCAACAGGACGAGCGCCTTTTCGAGCTCCGCGTCTACCATCCTTTTCCCGGCAAGCTGGAGGCCTTGCACGATCGCTTTCGAAACCATACCTTGGCCCTCTTCGAAAAGCATGGAATGCAGCACGTCGGGTATTGGGTCACTGACGGTGCGGATCCGAAACTGGTGTACCTCGTAGCCTTCGCGGACCAGGCGGAGAAGGAGCAAGCGTGGAAGGGCTTCCTCGCCGACCCTGACTGGAAGGCTGCCTATGCGGAGTCGATCAAGGCGGGGCGGCTAGTGGAGAGGGTCGATAGTTCCTTGCTGCGGACCACGGACTTCAGTCCGGCGATCGTTCAGGAGTCGGTTGAGCCGGCCCGCGTGTTCGAATTGCGTCGCTATCAAGCGAGCGAAGGGAATCTCGCCTCCTTGGACGAGCGTTTCCGTAGCGCTACCATGGATCTGTTCGCCAAGCATGGAGCGAGCAATCTCGTCTACTTCCATCCGGCGGACGGGGAGCCTGGGGCGGAGGATACCTTGATCTACTTGCTTGCTTACGAGTCGGAAGCGGCTCGAGAGCGGATGTGGGAGGCGTTTCGCAAGGACCCCGAATGGATACAGGCGAAAACGGCGTCCGAAGCGAAGGCGGGCGGACCGCTGACGGCGAAGGGCGGCGTAACGAGCCAGATCTTGCGTCCTGTCGACTACTCGAAAATCCGATGATCGCAGTACGGTGATGGATTGCTTTAAGAGAAGGCAGGCCTGCTGCGGCGTTTCTGTTTATCGTTCCACCGTTTTATCAAGCCACGACCTATTGACCCTATGAAGTATCTGTTGAAGTTTTGTTTAGTTGGAGTCGTATCCGCACTTTCCTTACAGTCGTCTTTATCCGCCCAGAATTGGGTCTCGCTATTCGACGGAAAGAGTTTCGAGGGGTGGCGTATCAATGAGCGACCCGAGTCCTGGGCGATCGAGGACGGGGCCTTGGTGACGCGCGGGGAGCGTTCCCATATCTTCTACGACGGAGAGGTGGCCAATCACGACTTCCGGAATTTCGTTTTCGAGGCGGAGGTGATGACCTCGCCCGGATCGAATTCGGGGATTTATGTCCACACTCGCTTTCAGGACGAAGGCTGGCCAGCGGCTGGTTACGAATGCCAAGTGATCAATTCGAATCCTGCTGGTCCAGCCAAGTACGTTGAGCGCAAGATGACGGGCAGCATCTATGCGGTGCGCAATGTCTGGAAAGCGCCGGCGAGCGACAACGTTTGGTTCAAGTATCGGATCCACGTATCGGGAAAGACGATACGAACCTATATCGATGGACGATTGATTTGCGAGTATACGGAGCCGGAGAATGCCTGGCGTCCCGACGACAAGAAGCAGCGCTTGCTGAGCTCAGGAACCTTCGCCTTGCAGGCCCACGATCCGGGAAGCGTCGTGCGCTTCCGCAATATCCGAGTGAAGCTCTTGCCAGACGATGCGAAGAGCTCCGGCATGGCGGAGAAGGATCGGGAGTTCGATCGCCTTCTAACCCAATTCGCCAACAGCAACCACCCCTTGATCGATATTGGGATATCCACGCCTTCGCTCGACTATGCGGCGGAGCAGGCCAGTGAAAGCCGCATGCTGGGCGTAAGCGTCATCGATGCGGACCTGTCTAGAGGGCCGGCCAGCTTGCTGGTTGTGAACGACCGGGAGAGCGCTCCTGACGTCGAGGCCTTGAAGGCCGCCAAGGCCCGAGGCTGCAAGATCGTCTTTTCCTCCGGCGGCGCTACCAAGCTGGACCGCTCCCGGATCAAGGCTCGCTTGCTGGCGATGGAGGCGGCGGAGCTTTCCTGGGATGACCTGTGGGTCCCCGGTAAGGAGCTCTAGGCGACGTTCGAGTGGGCGCGCCGGTAGGCGACCGGGCTCATGTTTTGCGAGGCCTTGAACTGCCGCGTGAAGTAGTTGCTGTCGTTGAAGCCGACTTCGAAGGCGATTTCCGATACGGATAGCTTGGTGCTCATGAGCAGTGTCATGGCCTTCTGGATACGAAGCTGCAGGAGATAGTTGATCGGCGTTTCACCGGTCGCGGTGCGAAAGACCCGCATGAAGTTGGCCCGCGACATGTGAGCCATTGCGGCGAAGTCCTCTACTTTCCATTGCTTGGAGAAGTCGTCCTCGATGCAGCCGATGACCTTGGCGACGCGCAGGAGCGCTTCCGCGTTGGTAGAGTCGCTGTCCTGGTAGAGACGCGACAGGTAGACGACCAGCTCCACGAACTTGGCGAACATGGCGGCCTCGTAGCCTTCGAGTTTGCGCTTCACTTCCTGGTCGAGTTCGAGGGCGATGCGTTCCGAGTGGGCGAGGGCTTTCCGGTTGAGATGGAGGTGGCTGGTGAAGCGGTGCTGCTTTCTGAAGAGGGGTTCCAGCAGGAAGAGGGCGCGGTAGCCGGGAATCTTGCGCAGCCGAGCTTCCGGAAGGTTGAGGAGCTCCGGGTCGAACATGATGTTCGTCATCTCCAGGTTTTGCAGGTCGTAGTAGTAGTGGCTTTGGTGTCCTTGCAGGACGAATACGTCGCCGGTGGTCACTGGAAACTCCGACCCTTCCAGCCAGTGCATGGCGCTGCCGTTGGTGATGAGGGCGAGTTCGCAGAAGTCGTGAGTGTGGCGAACCTCGGTCAAATCGTGCTCGTGCGTGATTTCGCTGTCGGCCCCGGCCTTGATGCGTCGCACGGTGAGGGGGTGCTGGGGGTTGTCGAAATAGTTGGCCCCTTCGGCCACGACCTCGGCGGGGAGAACTTTGTTTTGCTCCTTCGTGCTCATAGTTTCGGTAAAAGGGTCTGTGGCTGCGGGGATTTTAAAGGGTGTGTTGCTGGTTGTAGATGTGTAAGTTGTTTATCCACAATGGAAAACACGTTCGATTCTCGCTCGGGTTCGAGCTTGAGACGATAATGCTAATAATTGAGCAAATGTTAAAGGCGGAATTTTGCTTTTCCTGCCATAATGGTCGTCCTTTACCCGAAAACCCTCTCAGCACATGGCATACTTAATTGGAATCGACGTCGGAAGCTCCTCCGTAAAAGCATCGGTATTGGATGCGGAAACGGGCAAATGCGTAGGCACGGCCTTCGCTCCCAAGGAAGAGCAGGGCATCAGCTCGCCCCAGGCGGGCTTCGCGGAGCAGGATCCGCAGATGTGGTACGACAATGCCCGGATCGCGGTGCGCGAGGCCATGACGGCGGCCCGCATCACGGGGGACGCGATCAAGGCGGTGGGGATTTCCTACCAGATGCACGGTCTAGTCTGCGTGGACAAGAACCGCGAGGCGCTGCGCCCTGCCATCATCTGGTGCGACAGCCGGGCGGTTCCCTACGGACAGGCAGCCTTCGAGGCGATCGGGTCCGAAAAGTGCCTGAGCCACCTTCTGAACTCTCCGGGCAACTTCACCGCTATGAAGCTAGCTTGGGTGAAGGAGAACCAGCCGGAGCTCTACGAGAAGATCGACAAGGTCATGCTGCCCGGCGACTGGCTTGCCATGAAGCTGACCGGCGAAGCCCAAACCACGGCTTCGGGCTTGTCGGAAGGGATGTTCTGGGATTTCAAGAACGAGCAGGTCTGCGACTTTTTGCTCGAGCACGCCGGTTTCTCGCCGGACCTGATTCCAGAAATTGTGCCCACTTTTTCGGTACAAGCCAGCTTGACCAAGAAAGCGGCGGACGACTTCGGCCTAGCGGCCGGCACCCCCGTTTCCTACCGCGCTGGCGACCAGCCTAACAACGCTCTTTCCCTCAACGTGCTCAACCCCGGTGAGATCGCCGCGACCGCCGGCACTTCCGGCGTTGTGTACGGGGTGACGGATCAAGTGAAGTACGATCCGCAGTCGCGGGTAAACACCTTTGCCCACGTCAACCATGCCGCGGAGGCGCCTCGCCTCGGCATCCTGCTTTGCATCAACGGAACGGGTATCTTCAATTCCTGGATGCGCCGCACCATTGGCGTCAGCAGCTACGAGGAAATGAACGCCTTGGCGGAATCCGCCCCCATCGGTGCGGAAGGTTTGGTGGCCCTTCCGTTCGGCAATGGAGCGGAGCGCGTATTGTGTAACCAAAATCTGGGCGCATCCTTCTCCGGTCTCGATTTCAACCGCCATTCGAAGGCTCACCTCTGTCGGGCTTTGCAGGAAGGGATCGTATTCTCTTTCCAATACGGCATCGAGCTGATGAAGCCGCTCGGCCTCGAGATCTCCAAGATCCGGGCCGGGAAGGCGAACATGTTCCTGAGCGACCTGTTCTGCCAAACGCTGTCCGGCGTGAGCGGTGCAGGCATCGATCTTTACGAGACGGATGGATCGCTCGGCGCCGCTCGCGGAGCGGGCTTCGGTGCGGGCGTGTACGCGAGCTTGCCGGAGGCCTTCGCGTCGCTGCGCCAGGTCGGGGAAGTCGCTCCCGCCGCTGGCGACGCCTACCAGTCCGCCTACGCAGCTTGGAAGCAGGCGCTCGAGCAGAAACTCTCATAAGTCGAAACGATCAACCCAAAACCCTTTAACAGGAAAAATACGAATCATGAGTATCATCACAGGAGACAAGGAATACTTCCCCGGCATTGGGGAGATTAAGTTCGAAGGTCGCGACAGCGACAACCCGCTCGCGTTCAAGTGGTACAACCCGGACCAGCAGATCGGCGGCAAGTCCATGAAGGAGCTTTTCCGTTTCGCCATCGCCTACTGGCATACCTTTTGCGGCACCGGCGCGGACCCCTTCGGTCCCGGCACCAAGGTTTTCCCGTGGGCTGACGGTTCGGACGCGGTGAGCCGCGCCAAGGGCAAGGCCGACGCCGCCTTCGAGTTCATCACCAAGATCGGCGCTCCCTACTACTGCTTCCACGATTTCGACCTGGTCGAGGAAGGGGCAAGCTTCAAGGAGTCCGAGGCCAACCTCGCGGCGATCGTCGAGTACCTCAAGGGCAAGCAGGCCGATTCCGGCGTGAAGCTTCTCTGGGGCACGGCCAACCTCTTCAGCAACCCGCGCTACATGAACGGCGCCTCCACCAATCCCGACTTCAACACGGTCGCCTACGCAGGCGCCCAGCTCAAGAACGCGATCGACGCGACCATCGCGCTTGGCGGCGAGAACTACGTTTTCTGGGGCGGCCGCGAAGGTTACATGACCCTGCTCAACACGGACATGAAGCGCGAGAAGGAGCACTTCGCCCAGATGCTGAAGCTGGCTCGCGACTACGCTCGCAAGAACGGCTTCAAGGGACAGTTCTTCATCGAGCCGAAGCCAGCGGAGCCCTCCAAGCACCAGTACGACTTCGACTCCGAGACGGTGATCGGCTTCCTGCGTGAGCACGACTTGCTCGACGACTTCAAGATCAACATCGAAGTGAACCACGCCACTCTGGCTGGCCACACCTTCCAGCACGAGCTGCAGGTTGCGGCTGACGCTGGAATGCTCGGCAGCATCGACGCGAACCGTGGCGACTACCAAAACGGTTGGGATACGGACCAGTTCCCGATGAACATCAACGAGATGGTGGAAGCCATGCTCGTATTCCTCAAGGCCGGCGGCCTGCAGGGAGGCGGCGTAAACTTCGACGCCAAGACCCGTCGCAACAGCACCGACCTGGAAGACATCTTCATCGCCCATATCGCCGGTATGGACGCCTTTGCCCGCTCCGCTCTGATCGCGGACAAGATCCTCAAGGAATCCAAGCTGCCAGGCCTGCTCAAGGACCGCTACAGCAGCTTCGACTCCGGCAAGGGCGCAGCCTTCGAAAAGGGCGAGCTCACGCTCGAGGACGTCTACGCCATCGGATCCCAAGGCGGCGAGCCTGCTCAGATCAGCGGCAAGCAAGAGCGCTACGAGCAGATCATCAACGACTTTCTGTACTAGGAAGCTCGATACGAATTGTAGGTTTGCAGGCGCGGCTTCGGCCGCGCCTTTTTTGCGTCCCTCGCTACGGAGTGGGGAGGCGCTAATCTCGTAGGGCTGACACTCGCAGGCATGCCGCAATGCAGGTGGGCGTGCGATGAGGGGCTCCGCGGCGTGCCGCGAGCGGCAGCCCTACGGTTCAAGGGCGCGTTCTGAGGGGCTCCGCGGCGTGCCGCGAGCGGCAGCCCTACGGTTCAAGGGCGCGTTCTGAGGGGCTCCGCGTCTACCGTTGAAAATGGCGGTATGAGGCTGCTGCGATTTACTTTAGAATGCGTGCGTACCGATTCGACCTCAAGTCGGTGCCGATCGTTTTCCGAAATCCCCTTTCGTACTCCCGGCAGCGCCGCTTGCGTGCCTACCGCTGGGTTCTTGGGGGCGATGGACGGCGCGGCGGCGGGAGGTCGAGGCACGAACCCTTTTAAGATGAAGAGACTTTATTCTGTATTTTATATCGCGCTGGCGCTCGCAATGGGCGGGGCTGGCCTGGCTAAGGCGGCGGAAGCGCCCGTTAAGGCGGATTTCTATGTGTCGTCATCCGGCTCGGACTTTTGGTCGGGAACGATCGCCGAGCCGGATTTGGGCGGCAAGGACGGGCCCTTCGCAACCTTGCAGCGGGCCCGCGACGCGGTGCGGGAGCTGAAGCGAAGCAAGAAGTCCGATATCGTGGTATTGGTGCGCGGCGGCGTTTACACCTTGAACGATACGGTGGTCTTCGGCGTCGAGGATTCCGGCGAGGGCGACGCCACCATCACTTACAGCGCCTACCCTGGCGAGACTCCGGTGTTTACCTCGGGGTTGCCCATCGAAGGGTGGAAGCCGGTCGAGGGCGAGTTGCCAGGATTGCCGCCCGTTGCCCAGGGGAAAGTGCTGGAGGCCGCCGTTTCGCGCAGCTTCAAGACGCTCTACGACGGAGAAGGGCGACTGCCGCGGGCTCGTTCGGAAGGGTTCATCCCGATCAAGGGAGGAAGCCGCAACCGATTGCATTATCCGGAGGGCAAGCTGAAGGCTTGGTCGAACGTGGAGGACGTGGAAATCATCGTGCGTCCGCACCACGCTTGGATCACCAATATCCTGCCTCTCGCTTCCGTGGACGAGAGCCAAAATATGGCCTACACCTCCCTGGACGCGACGTATGCGATGAACGTCCTGCACTTTCTGAAAGACACGGAGTCGTGTTGGGTTGAGAACGTTTTGGAGGAACTCGACGAGCCAGGGGAGTGGGTTTTGAACACCCAGGAAGGAAAGGTCTACCTGTGGCCGCGAAGCGATTCGCCGGTGCTCGCCCCGCAGCTGATCGAGCTGGTACGCATCGAGGGCGATGTGGATGTGGAGGGACCGGTTGACGTGCCGGTGCGCAATTTGGAGATCAGGGGGCTGACCTTTACGCAAGGGGATCGCTACTTGGTCGAAAAGGATGACGCCGGCCTGCAGCACGATTGGGATTTTCTGGATAAAGGGAACGCTTTGCTGCGCTTGCGTGGCACGGAAAATTGCGTGATCGCGGATTGCCATTTCACCCAAAGCGGCAGCGGAGCGATCCGAGTGGACCTGCATGCGATCGGAAACGAGATTTCCGGAAATCGCATCAATGCCCTTGGCGGGGCGGGGATTCTGCTTTGCGGATACGGCCCGGGCACGAAGGACGTGAATCGGAACAATCTCGTCTACAACAACCACATTCACGATGTGGGCGAGATTTACATGCATTCGCCCGGTATCATGATCTGGCAAAGCGGCGAGAACCGTGTCGCCAACAACCTGATACACGACCTTCCTTACTGCGGCATGATCGTGTCCGGCTGCATGACTCACTTTTTCGAGAAGAAAGGCGACGGGCGCGAGCTGACGCGCACGATCCGCTGGCATGAGATCGGGGGCGGTCCGTCGGAGAAGACTTTGGACGAGGTGCGTCCCTTCCTGCACACGCACGACAATCTAGTGGAGTACAACGAGATCCATAACGTGATGGAAAAGCTCGGCGACGGAAACGGGATCTATATCCGGGGAGCCGGGGCCAACAACGTGATTCGTCGCAACTATATCCATCATTTGGTGACGCCGATGTTGATGCAGGCAGCGATTCGCACCGATGGCGGGCAGATGGATACCTTGATCACGGAAAACGTCATCTACAAGTGCATGGCTCAGGGGATTATCCTCAAGCTCAACAATCAAGCGATCAACAATATCGTAGTGGACGTGCTGGCGCCGCCGCGCGGCTACTACCTCTCGCTGCGGGAAGGGCCCTTGAATGACGCGGTTATCCAGAAGAATATTTTGTATTCGCGCGGCAAGGACACTGTTTTCATCGACGAGTTGGAGCCTGGAAATGGTCGCAAGACGGAAGATCGAAGAGGGCGCGCTTTGGCTCGAGCCATGGACGCCGATACGGATCTGAACATCTATTATAGCGAAACGGATCCGGTCCTGGCCCAGCAGATGTTGCAAAAGCAACGCGAGAACGGAGTCGACGAACGAAGCAAGGCGGTCGATCCCCTGTTTATTGATCCCGAAAATGGCGATTTTCGCTTCGCCCCGAATTCGCCGGCTTGGCAGATGGGAATCGTCCCCGTCGATGTAAGTGAAATGGGACTGCGCAAGCCTGTCTCCCGCTATGCCGAAAAGTAGTTTTTGTTCGTTAGTTAAACCCAATTATATCCTAAAAATGAATACCTATAAATTGATCATCCTCGTTCTCGTCGCAGTTTCCGCTGCTTTTGCCCAGGCGAAGCCTAAGGAAGCCGCGGCTGACTCTTTGACGCAGGAAGCCTATGTTGCTGCCGTGAAGGAGAGCATGGAAAAGAAGGGCAAGGAATTTGACGAGAAGAAGGCCGTTGCCCGCTTCAAGCGTATGGATGCGGATAAGGACGGCGTGCTGACCAAGGAAGAGCGTCAGGCCTTCGCCGCCAAACGCAAGAAGCAGTAGGCTGCGCGTTCGTACGAATTCGAAACGATTATCGGTATGTTGAGAGGATCTCTTTGGGGCGCCTGTTGTTTGGCTATCAGTATGACGCTCGCAAGCGTCGCTTCAGGCGAGCCGCCGCAAAGGGGTCCGAACATCATATTCATCTTCGCGGACGACTGGGGCTATGGCGACTTGAGTTCCCATGGCAGCAGTTTCGTGCAGACGCCGCATCTCGACCGGATGGCGGCGGAAGGCGTCGATTTCGCGAACTTTTCGGTTAACAGCCCGGTCTGCACGCCCAGCCGCGTGGCAGTCATGACCGGGCAGTTCCCGGCGCGTCAGAGTATCCACCAGCATTTCCAGAGCGTTAAAGCTCACATCGGCCGCGGGATGCCGGACTGGTTGGATACGCAGGCTCCGTCTCTTCCCCGCATGCTGCAGGGAGCGGGCTACAAGACCGGCCACTTCGGAAAGTGGCACCTCGGCAGCGTTTCCGATTCTCCGACCGAGGACGAATATGGATACGACCGTTTTGCGACCTTTAACGGTTCGGGCAAGGTGCCGATCGGAAAGGGCGGCCTGGCGTCGG
Organism: Pelagicoccus sp. SDUM812005; assembly: GCF_031127875.1. Lineage (GTDB taxonomy): Bacteria > Verrucomicrobiota > Verrucomicrobiia > Opitutales > Opitutaceae > Pelagicoccus. Next base: position 247,289 of record NZ_JARXIA010000003.1, read on the forward strand.
TCGACCACGCGGAGCGCTTCATTCGGGATTTCAAGGACGAGCCCTTTTTCGTGAACCTGTGGCTGCACGAGGTGCACACGCCGCATTTGCCCCAGGAGCGCTTTATGGAAAAGTTCAAGCATCTCGGCGAGGCGGAGCAGGTTTACGCTTCGGTCATTGCCGAGGGCGACGAGGCGGTTGGGCGCATTCTGAGCCTGCTAAAGGAGCTCAATATCGACGAGAAAACCTTGGTGGTGTTTTCCACCGATAACGGTCCAGAGCGCTCGACCGACGACAAGGGGCACAAGGGCCAAGGCTTGGGCAAGTTTTATTCGATTGGGGAAACCGGTGGCCTCAAGGGGGAGAAGCGTTCGCTTTTCGCGGGCGGCGTGCGGGTGCCGTTTATCGTTCGCTGGCCCGGAGTGGTCCCGCAGGGAAAAGTGGATACAAGCTCGGTGCTGACCGCGGTAGACCTGTTGCCGACCTTTTTGGAGGCAGCGGGCGTGGAGCTGCCGGAGGGCTACGAGCCGGACGGGCAAAGCGTTCTGGCTGCTTTCAAGGGAAAAACGTTTTCGCGTCGCAAACCGATCTTCTGGGAATGGCGCGGTGGCGACAATCAGGACTACACTTGGCCTTCCCTAGGGATTCGCGACGGGAAGTGGAAGTTGCTGCTCAACCAGGAAACCGGAGCGCAGGAGCTTTACGATCTGGAAAGCGATTGGGCGGAGCGCGAGGAGCTTTCGGCTCGCTACCCTGAAGTCGCGCAAAAGTTGAAGGCGAAGCTGATGGACTGGAAAGCGAGCCTGCCTGAGAAGCCGAGCGAGAACGCGCTTTCGAAAGCTCGTAGCAAGGTGAAGCGGTAGCGGCCCTTGAAGGTGGGGTGTTTGCCCTGCTTTGGTGGTTCTTGTGGCGCTCTGGATTCGAATCGCTCGAGCGTTTCGATTGGGCCGCGGTTCCGCGTTCCCTCCGAGCTTCGAACAGAGTACCCTCCTTTTAGGGGGTGGTGGGATGGGGGCTTTATTGATAGGTTGTTTACCACATACCCTAACGCCCCAAACCTCTCTCTACCCCCCGTTACTACCCCCAGGTCTAAATACCTACTTTGAGGAGGTTTTTCGCGAGACCGACCACCACGGAAATGCCGTATCGTTTGTTTTGATACAGCAGCTGTTACGCGTGTGGGAAGGGCTTCGTTCCGGTTTGCGGCGTTTTTGTATCGACTGTGAAACTACGTAACTTAGCTCCTATATGAAAACAGAACACCCACGATTCTTCGCGTCAAAGATGCGAAAGTCAGCGTGCTTGTGCGGCGCGTTGTGCGTTCCCTTGGGCTTGATCGCCCAAGAGGATACGGAAGAGGATGAAGTATTCGAACTTTCCCCCTTCCAAGTTGATGGCAGCAACGACCAAGGCTACCACTCCTCCCAAACCCTAGCCGGGGGTCGCTTGAATACGGACCTCAAGAACATCGCAACTTCGGTGCAGGTCGTCACCAAGGACTTCATGAACGATATCGGCGCGACCAGCATGGACGAAGTTCTTGCTTACACGACCGGTACGGAAGCCTTCGGTTCGATGAGCGACTACCAGCAGATCTCGTCCGGGCGAGGGAACGACGACCAGCAGCAGGTGGGCGACTTGGACAATTCCGCGGCCCGGCAAAATCCTTACGCGGCCAGCCGCGTGCGCGGCATGACCGCTCCGACGCGCACGACGAACTACTTCCAGTCGAGCATCCCCTTCGACTCCTACAACGCGACTCGTATCGATATCAACCGCGGCGCCAACTCCTTCCTCTTCGGACTCGGCTCTCCGGGCGGCATCGTAAACGTGGGCTTGGAGAGCGCGAACCTGAGCAACGATTCCGTAACGCTCAACACCCAGATTTCCACCGAGAATTTCGAGGACAACTTCTCCAAGCAGTTTTCGATCAACGCGAACAAGGTTCTCATCGAGGATCGTTTGGCGATGCGCTTCGCGGCGAAGAAGCGGGACGACGAGTTTACGCAGAAGCCTGCCTTTACCGATCAGTCGCGGCTTTACTTCGCGCTCAAGCTCAAGCCCTTCGCCGAGCGCAACCTTTCCTTTAGCGCCAACTACGAGACCGGCGATACCGAGTTTATATCGGTCGAGCGCAATGGTCCCTTGGAAACCTTGACGACCTTTCTCGATAGCCCCACGGGCGATGTGTACGGTCCGGTTACCGACGTCGACGGGAACGTGCTGGTGAACAACGCCGCCCAGCGCTACATACTCGATGGCTTCGGAAACGTGCTGAAGAATAGCGCGAGCTCAACGAACTCCAATTGGTATACAGGGGTGGACGCCAACGGCGCTCCGCTCAACTTCGCATTCTACAACAACCACTTCCTTAAGAGGAACGGTTGGATGCTCGTCTACGACGGAACGGTGAACGACCAAGGCCTTCCCACGCGAGCGGTGGATACGGGCTGGACCAACAATCGCTTCGCTCCCGGGAGCCCGACTTGGGATCCGTATGGAAACCTTTCCGGCAGGAATCGCAGCCAGCTGCAGCTGGCCACCAATCCGCAAATCGGCCGCATCGGCACGGCGCTGGTCGGCAGTACCGGAACGGACTACACCCGTTGGGTAAATCAAGGTTTGCTCGACTACGAAGTCTTCGATTTCCGGAAAAACCTGATCACCGGTTCGAACGATCTGAACAATAACGATTTCGACCGGCGCATGCTTTCGATGGAGGCGGTGTCGGATAACGGCGATTTCGGTATCAGCCTCGATTACTCAGGTGAGAGCTTCGCGCGGAGTGGCTTTTCGCTTTCCGGTTCTCCGCGTATCGATATCGATATTAACTACAGCTTGCCAGTGGGGCCGAACGCCTTGTTCGGCGAGGCGAACCCCAACTTCGGCCGGCTCTACTTCTATGCCAGCGCTTCCGATCGCAATTACGTGAAGGAGGACCGTGAAGCCTTGCGGGCGACCGCCTTTGCCAAGGTCGATTTCCAGGAGAAGTTCGACAACGGTTTCCTCAGAAAGTTGGGGAAGCATACCGTCAGCTTGTTGGTCGACGAAAACGAGTTCATTCGGGAAACGCGGGCTACGGAGCCTTTGACCATGGGCAACGATGCGGACTTCCACCTCAGCACCGATGCCAACGTATTCCAGCGCGAGTCGTCGGCGATCTTCTATATCAGCGACCCGTACCTGCAGGCCTTTGAGAATCCGAACTTCAGCCTGTCCGACTTCAGCACGACGGGCCTCGATCCGAGGGCCAACGTTCACCTGCCCGAAGATTATTTGGTTCCCTTGGTATTCAAGGCGGAAGGAAATCCGGCCACGGATCCGAACCGCAACAACCCGATCGGCGACGAGATGAAGGCCTACGGCAACTACAACGCGGCCTTCCGTCCGATCGAGGGGAACCTGACCGGAACGGAGACCAGCTCGCAAGCGCTGAACGTGCAGAGCTTCTTCCTCGACGACCTTTTCGTTGCCAATCTTGGCTGGCGACGCGACGAAGTGGACATTCGCCGTTTCAACGCGGAAAAGACCACTGCCACGGATAATCCCGGCGAGCCGCGCAACCTAGCGATTTTCGATCCCGAGTCCTTCACCCTCAACCGTAGCAACGTCCGGGTAGAGAAGGCATCCGCCAGCAACTTCGGCTACGGTTTGGTGCTCAAGACTCCCGCAGAATGGCTGCCCGACGGCATGGGGCTCTCCTTTCACTACGGCGAAAATACCAACTTCGTGGCCGCCCCCGGCCAGTTCGATTGGCAAGGCAACAACTTGCCGGGCCAGGAAGGCACCACCAAGGACTACGGCTTCACCTATTCCGCGATGGACAACAAGCTGGTGGTCCGCTTGAGCCGCTACGAAGGCGACATCGAGAACGACGCTTATGGCGATGCCGCCTTTGCCTACCGCGTGTTCGCCAATGTCATTTCGCGGAGCTACCGCGACCTTTGGGAAGCTAGGGATACGTACGACCAGAATCAGGACGGGATCATCGACCTGGACATGGGAGGGCAGGACCTCGACCTGAACGACAATGGATACTTGGACGAAGTGGAAGCCTTCCCCGACTACATGTCCAACTACATGTCGATCCAGGATTTGAATACGTTCATGACTGAGTTCGAAGGCGTTTGGACCGATTTCGTAATCGATCAGATGAACTTCGTCTTCAATCCCAAGACCGCCACCACGGAAAGCTTGGTGCAGACCAGCCAGATCACCACGGGCGTCCTATCCGATACGGCCGACATCGTGGCCAAGGGGTACGAGATCGAGGTGAGCTACAATCCTAACAGCAGCTTGCGCCTCGCATTTAACGCCTCGCAGGGCACCGTATCGCGCAGCAACGTTTCCCTGCGCATGGGCTCCTTGCTAGAGGAGTTCATCGATGCCTTCGAGTCCGTGCCGAAGGGCCCCAAGCTGACGAGCGCCGGGAATCCTCTCGGCACCGAATTGGCGACGGACGATTTCGCGTCCAATACGCTTCTGGGAGGCCGCATGGCGAACTCCGGTCAGGCAGGCGCCTACTATCTGGGGCAGGCTCTCAACGGCTCGCCCACTCCCGAATCCGCCGAGTACAATTTCAGGCTGGTGGGCAACTACACCTTTAAGGAAGGTCGCTTCCAAGGCTTCAACGTGGGTTCCGCCTACCGCTGGACCGACAAGTCGGCGATCGGCTACCCGAACAAGGTGGACCCGGATATCCCAGTCATCATCCCCGACGTCTCCAATCCCTACTGGGGAGATTCCCAGGGCTATGCGGACCTCTGGTTAGGCTACCGCCGCAAGATTCTCGACGACAAGGTAAGCTGGAATATCCAGCTGAACATCCGCAACGTCTTTGCCGACAAGGATCCGGTACCGGTGCAGGCCCAGCCCGATGGCTCGATCGCCCGCGTATCCATCCCCGTGCCGCGCCAGTTCGTGCTCAGGAATACCTTCTCGTTTTAGTCGGTCACCAGTGTTTTAATCGAAGCGGGCTCCCGGTTGGTTTCTGCCATCGGGAGCCCTTTGAAGTGCAGGGGAGAGGGCTTCGGAAGCGCCCTTTGCGAGGCATTGGAAGCGCTTACCCCCTAAAATGAGGATATCGGATCGCTGGGAATTCGCTAGGATGTTTGCAGCCCCTAACCCGATGCAAAAGAGCTCCTCGCTCTCCTCGCCATGGACCGTGATCGCTGTCCGTTGCTCGCAACGAAAGGGTGGCTTCCGTCCCGTCGGAAAAATGAATTTATAAAGCCAAGAAGATGCAGCCCAGCGGGGCTTATACAATTAATATCAGAAAAGTGAATACAAAGATGCAGAAATTAGTATTGGTAGCGGCGATGCTCATGGCCTTGGGCTCTGGAGTGAATGGAAATGACCGCATGGACAAGATGTGGGGCGAGCATACCGTAAAGCTGCGGGCAGAGGACGCGAAGCGCGGACAGCTGTTCGACGAAGGCAACTACGCCATGTTTATCCACTGGGGCCTGTATTCGCTGCTCGCCAACGAAGTTGACGGGAAGACTTACTACGGAATCGGCGAGTGGATCATGAGCCCGCGTCGCGCCGACATACCGCCGGAGGAGTACAAGAAGCTGGCGGGCCAGTTCAATCCGACGAACTTCGACGCCAAGGCGATCGCCGCCTTAGCGAAGGCTGCGGGCATGAAGTATATCGTGATCACCTCCAAGCACCACGACGGCTTCGCCATGTACGATTCGAAGGCCAACGATTTTAATATCGTGGACGCGACTCCGTACGCGAAGGATCCCATGAAGGAATTGGCGGAGGCATGCCGCGAGCAAGGGCTCGGCTTTGGTTTCTACTATTCCCACAACCAGGACTGGACGTATCCAGGCGGAAACGCGGGTCCGGAAAAGGATGCCAAGGGCAATCGCAAGACCTTCGACGACTACTTCAAGGAAAAGTGTCTGCCTCAGGTCGAGGAGATCACGAGCCAGTACGGACCGATCGAGCTGGTCTGGTTCGATACGCCGGGCGATATGCCGAAGGAATACGTCGAGCAGCTCGTCGCCGTGGTGCGCAAGAACCAGCCGAACGCTCTCGTTTCGGGCCGCGCCGGACACGGTTTGGGCGACTACAATACCTTGGGCGATATGGAAGTGCCGCATGCCAACGTAGAGGGCATGTGGGAAAGCGTGGATACGACCAACGATTCCTGGGCCTACGCTTGGTACGACGAATACTGGAAGTCGCCCGAAGAAATTTTGAAGCGCCTCATCGCTTGCGTCGCTCGCGGCGGAACGTACATGTTGAACATCGGTCCGCGTGGCGACGGCTCCGTGCCGGAACGGGCGATCCGTATTCTGCGTGAATCCGGAGAGTGGATACAGAAGTACCCGCAAGTCGTTTACGCTACCGATGCATCTCCTTGGCAGCATGGCTTGCCTTGGGGCGACGCCACGGTGAAGGACAATCGCATTTACCTATCCGTATTCGAATGGCCGCGCTCCGGTCGCCTCTTTTTGCCGGGACTGAAGAGCGAAATCATTTCCGCTCGCATGCTGAAGGGGAGCGATTCCAAGGAGATCTCCTTCTCCAAGAGGAGAGGCTGGACGATGCTGAAGCTGCCTTTGCGGGCTCCGGAGAAACTGATTTCCGTGATCGAGCTCGAGCTCGACGGCGCTCCCGAGGTCGATCCGACTTTCGCTTTGGATCCGGAAATCGGAACCGAGATCTTGGCGGAGTTCGCCGAGGTGGAGGGAGCGACCAAGGAGAAGTTCCGTTGGATGGAGAAGTTCGGCGAATGGAAGAGCGTCAAGCGCGTACACGAGTGGGAAGAGGGCGGCACCGCCTCCTTCGAGGTCGATGTCCTGGTCCCGGGCGAATACAATGTGGACCTGACCTATGCCGGCAAGGGGCGTCTGGTTTGGAAGGTCGCGGTTGAAGGGGGAGAGTGGATACAGAACGAGCAAAACTCCTCCCATAACTACCAAGAGTTTCCCATTGGCTGGATCAATTTTCCCAAGCCCGGGCGCTATACGGTTTCGGTTTCCAGCGTGGAGGGGGATCGCAAGTCCGCTAGCTTGAAGGCGATCCGGTTCACCCCTGTCTTCTAGCGTTCTCGCTCGATCGTTTTCGTTACGCGGCTGCCTACACGGTAGCCGCGCCGTGAAAATGAACAAGCGGGCGAGACTAAATGCGGATCAATAATTGTTGTATTCGTAAGGAATGACTATTCCTTTTTATGGCCCGGTTGCGCCATAGTGGGGACGGTTGAACACTGTTTTGATTTTGCCTCGGAATGCGAGCGCTCGCTTCGATGCCGAGGTGTGCCCAAGTATCCATGACAAACACTACCCTTTCCTTTAAGCGTCCCGAAGCAGACTTGGTGGCGCTGGAGCACCTTTCCTCCCGCTACCCGAACGCCGCCGCGGCGATCGCTGAAATTGCCCGCTTGTCGGCAGTGCAGACTCTGCCCCTGGGCGCCATCCATATCATCAGCGATATCCATGGCGAAGAGAAGAAGCTGCAGCACGTGATCAATAATGCTTCGGGTACCCTGCGACCCTTGGTGGAGAAGCTCTTCTCGGATCGCATGAGCGAGAGCGAGCTGAAGGAGTTCCTGAAGCTGGTTTTCTATCCGGCGGAGGTCACCGCCAAGCTCAAGGATAGGCTGACGGATCCGGACGAGCTGCGCGAGTACGCCCGCGGCACGCTTGATTCCCAGTTCTTCCTTTTTCGCCACTTGATGGCGAACTACAGCCTGCGTTTGGCGACGCAGCTTTTTCCCGCCGAGTACCGCGACCTGCTCATGGAGATTCTCCATGCTCCTTTTACCGCCAGAGGGGGCGAGTTCATCGACGCGATCGTCGACCAGCTTATCTGCGGAGGAAAGGCTTTGCATTTCATCCATTTGCTGGGGCGATTGATTCGCAACCTTGCGGTCGACGAGATTGTGATCGGCGGAGACTGCTGGGACCGCGGTCCGCGCGGGGATCGAGTGGTCGATTACCTGCGGCTGCAGCCGAACCTGTCCTTCATTTGGGGTAACCACGATGTGCTGTGGCTGGGAGCTGCTCTCGGCAACGAGGCTTTGATCTGCAACGTACTCAGAGTTTCACTACGCTACCGACGGCTGAGCCAGCTGGACGAAGGTTACAGTATCCCGCTTACTCCGCTGGAGCATTTGGCGAATTCCGCCTACGGCGACGATCCCGCCGCGTACTTCGTTCCCAAGGGCGAGGGCATGCGTCCGATGGAATTGGTGGCACGCATGCAGAAGGCGATCGCCGTGATGCAGTTCAAGCTGGAGGGGCAGCTGATCGAGCGGAACCAGGAGTGGGACCTCGAGCACCGTCGCCTCTTGCACCGGGTCGCATGGGAAGAGGGGACGATCGAGATCGACGGGTGTCGCTACGAACTGCGCGACACCCATTTCCCGACCATCGATCCGGCGGATCCTTACGCGCTTACGGACGAGGAGGAGCAGTGCCTGAAGTACCTGAAACAGTCCTTCCTGCGCAGCCAGAAGTTGCAGGAGCAGATGCGTTTTATGGTCGATAGCGGCTCCATGTACTTGAAGCGTCGCGATTGCCTGATCTTCCATGGCTGCGTGCCGGTCGATGATAAGGGGGCTTTTCGTTCCATGCCTTTCGATGGGGAGCAGCTTTCGGGTCGCGCCTTGTTCGAGCACATCGAGATGGTCGTGCACCGCGCTTTGGAGAAATCCGAGACCAAGGACCTCGATTTGCTCTGGTACTTGTGGTGCGGGCCCTTGTCGCCGCTGTTCGGCAAGGATCGGATCGCCACCTTCGAGCGTTACTTTATCGAAGACAAGGCGCCGCATAAGGAAAACAAGGATCCGTATTTCGACCTCATCCACGACGAAGCGTTTTGCGATCGGGTTTTGGCCGAGTTCGAGATGGATGCGGCGAGCGGCTTGATCGTCAATGGCCACGTGCCGGTCAAGATCGAGCAAGGAGAGTCTCCGCTTAAGAAATCCGGCAAGGCTATCACTATCGACGGAGCTTTTTCCGAGGCGTATGGAGATTATGGTTACACCTTGCTCCTAGAACCTGACAGCATCGTTCTGGCCGAGCACCACCATTTCGATTCGATCGATTCCGCGATCCGAGACGGCGTGGATATCATCCCGGACAAGCGAAAGATCAGGCAATACGATTGTATTCGCAGCGTACGGGATGGGGAACGCGGGCAGCGGATTCGCTACCGGATCGAGGAGCTGCAGCGTCTCGTGCAAGCCTACCAGACGAACCGGTTGCACGAGAATCACGGGTACGAGGGCGGTTTCGCCTCCCAATCTTTGTCGCATCTACGCTAGGCCGCTTTTCTGGACGAACGGTCGCAACGCCTATCATGTAAATAGAGGGTGCGCTCCGTCGATGGATTTGTTATCATTTGCTTTTAATCATGTATAAAATGACCCCTTCACCCCTTTTGATCCTTTGCCTTCTCTTCGCCTTTCTGGCGAACGCAGCTCGCTCGCAGGCCCAGGCTGAGCAGCGGCCGAACATCGTTTTCATTTTTGCGGACGATTGGGGCTGGGGGGATCTGAGCTGCCACGGGCATCCCTACGTGAAGACTCCGAATATCGATCGTCTCGCGGCGGAGGGAACGGACTTTACCCGTTTCACGGTTGCGAGCGGCGTTTGTTCGCCCAGTCGGGCAGCGGTGATGACGGGGCATTTTCCAGCCCGCTACGCCATCGACGGCCACTTCGCTTGGGTGCCGAGCAACGCTTCGCGGGGCATGCCGGACTGGTTGGCGGTAGATGCTCCCACCATGCCGCGCTTCTTGCAGCAGGCGGGTTATGCCACGGCCCATTTCGGGAAGTGGCACTTGTCGAACAATATGATTCCCGATTCTCCGACGCCGGGAGAGTATGGATACGACGAATACGGCGCCTTCAATTGCTCCGGCGAGCAAATGCCGGTGCACGAGGACGCCCAGCATGCGAACGCGTTCATCGAAAAGTCGGTCGAAGCAGGGAAGCCGTTCTTCGTGAACCTTTGGATACATGAGCCGCATACGCCCTTTCACACCGTGCCGAAATACGAGTGGCGGTTCCGTCACCTGGAGAACGAAGCGGACCGCATCTATGCATCGGTGCTGTCGCATGCGGACGATCGCATCGGGGAAGTTTTGGACACGCTGGATCGTCTCGGCGTGACGGACAACACTTTGGTCATCTTCAGTTCCGACAATGGTCCGGCTCGCGGCGGAGAGAATACGAAGTTGGAACTTGGATACGACACGGCTACAGGAGCCGGTTGGATGATCGGCGGGTCAAAGGGCATCACTGCGGGACGCAGAGGCTACAAGGCCTCGCTTTTCGACGGCGGAATCAACGTCCCCTTTATCGCTCGCTGGCCGGGCGTGATCGGTGCGGGAGAAACCAACCGTTCCGCCATTTCGGCGGTGGATTTGCTGCCAACCTTCAGCGAGCTGGCGGGCGCCAAGTTGCCGTCCAACTACCAGCCGGACGGACTGAGCCAAGTGGAAGTGCTGAAAGGGAAGACAGTTCTGGAGCGGACGAAGCCGCTTTTCTGGAAATACCCGTCGGCCTGGCCGGCGAGCAAAGGAAAGCCGGATCACTGGGTTTCCTACGCGGTAGCCTTTGGAAAGTGGAAGCTGGTCGCCAATCGGGATTCGAGCTACTTCGAGCTCTACGACATCGTGAACGACCCTTACGAGTCGAAGGACCTCAAGGAGAGCTTTTCGGAGGTGGCCGCCGGATTGCTGGCGAAGCTGGGAGACTGGCAGGATTCCTTGCCCGAGGGGCCCAGCGGGGAGGTCTTCTCCGGTCTTCGTGAAAAGAACTAGGGAGGCTCGGTGATGGCTGGCAGGTTCGCAGTTTTGAGCGCGGGATTCGCGCTTGTCTTGCTCGTGTTGGGCGGGTGTAGGAACGAGGCGGCGGAAAGGGAGGCCTTGATGTCCGCGATCGATGAATACGAGACCGCTTGGGCGACGGGCGACTTCCTGAAGGTCGAAGGTTTCTTTACGGAGGATGCCAAGCGACTTCACACGGAGCCTTACGTTTGGGACCGCGCGGAGATCAAGCGTTACTTCGAGGAGCGGGCGGCCCAAGGCGCAGCTGCTCCGCAAGCGGCCGGCGAAGTCGATTGGAAGTCCGGGCGGGAGTATATCGAGATTCGCGTTGAAGGGGACATCGCCTACGACATTTTCACGACGGACCGCTTCAAGGCCCTGCATATTTGGGAGCGGCAAGCGGACGGGTCGTGGAAGATCAAGTACGACATGGGTATGTTGAACGATCCGGAGTCGGAATAGCGCTCCTATTGGCGGCTCCGATGTCTGAACTTTTGTCCGGTTATCGTATAAAATGAGGGTAGCGCTGCGCTCGAAGGCGCTGTATCCTCGAGGATTCCCTTTTTAACCCCCTGATCCCTTATGATGAAGACGCTTACTCTTTCGCTCTTTTTGTCGCTGGCCGTTTGCTTGTCCGCGAGCCAACGATCTGCCAACGCTTCAACTCAGCCGAACGTGGTGTTCGTGATGACCGACGACCAAGGTTACGGCGACTTGGCCTGCTTGGGAAATCCATACCTCGACACGCCGGCTCTCGACAAGCTGCACGAAGAGAGCACTCGGTTCACGGATTACCACGTGAGCCCGACCTGTTCGCCTACGCGCGGGGCTTTGTTGAGCGGGCACTACACGAATCGAGCGGGGCCTTGGCATACGATCATGGGGCGCTCAATGCTGCGTTTGGAAGCGATCACCATGGGCGAAGTGTTCGAGGATAGTGGATACGCCACCGGCATGTTTGGCAAATGGCACCTCGGCGACGCCTATCCCTATCGGGCCGAGGATCGCGGCTTTCAGGATGTGGTGCGCCACGCGGGCGGCGGGGTAGGGCAGACTCCCGATTTCTGGGACAACTCCTACTTCAACGACACCTACTTCCGCAACGGCGAGCCGGAGAAGTTCGAGGGCTTCTGCACCGATGTCTTTTTTCGCGAGGCTCAGCGTTTCATTGGCCAAAGCATCGACGCGGGGAAGCCGTTCTTCGCATACATCGCTCCCAACGCCCCGCACCTGCCGTACCATTGTCCCGAAGAGTATTGGGAAAAGTACAAGGGCAAGGGGCTGACTCCCGAGGTTGAGATCTTCTATGGAATGATCGACAACATCGACGACAACGTGGCTTCGCTCCGCTCCTATCTCGAAAAAAAGGGTGTATCCGAAAATACGATATTCATCTTCATGACCGACAATGGAACGGCGACGGGAGAGAAGGTTTTCAATGCTGGCATGCGCGGCAAGAAGGGGACTCCGTACGAGGGTGGTCATCGCGTGCCCTTTTTCTTGCACTGGCCTGCGGGCCAGCTCGATACGGGCCGCGACATCGACACGCTTACCTCCCACATCGACGTCTTGCCGACCTTAATGGATCTCTGCGCCTTGGAGATTCCCATGGACTACAGTTTCGATGGACGGAGCCTTGCTCCTTTGATCTACGACAATCCGACGCCATGGGTAGAGCGGGCCATCGTCACCGACTCGCAACGTGTGGTGGATCCGATCAAGTGGAAGGATTCGGCGACTATGACGGAGCGCTGGCGCCTCGTGAACGGGACCGAGCTCTACGATATCGAAGCCGATCCCGGCCAGACCAAGGACATTGCGGCGAAGCACCCGGATGTGGTGGCGTCCTTGCGGGCTGAATACGACAAGTGGTGGGCCAGCATCTCGCCGAGTTTCGTGAAGGAAGAACGCTTGCGCATTGGCTGCGACGAGGAAAATCCAGTGGTCCTCAATGCTCACGATTGGATAACGACCGCTCCGGTTTCCCCGTGGAATCAAGCCCATATCCGTCGCGGGGCGCAGATCGATGGCTACTGGTCCATCGTGGTGGAAGAGGTCGGCGTCTACGACGTGGAGTTGAGGCGTTGGCCGCCGGAACTGGCGAAGCCTATCAACGCGTCTTTGGAGCCGGGCGATCCGGTACCAGGCTTGGAAGCTTACCGCGGTCCTGCCGGACGCAGCATCGGCGCCAAAACGGCGATCTTGTATGTGGGAGACTACTACGAGGAGAAGCCCGTTGGTCCGCAGGACGAGGGCATCCATTTCCAGCTCGAGTTGAAGGAAGGACCGACCAAGTTTCGGGCATCCTTCAAGACGGGGCCGAAGCACGAAGACGTCATCGGCGCCTACTACGCGGTAGTGAAGCGTCGCTAAAGCGGATGCCGAGGAAGCGAGGCTCGCCTCGCTTTCCTCAGGCCTAATCGAACTGCATTTATATCGTTATGAGAAATCGAGCTTTCCGTCTAACGCTCTGCCTTTTGGCGGCATTTGCCTTGGGATTAGGAGCGACCTTGCAGGGCAAGGACTGGTCCAAGAAGGAACTGCGCAAGGCGCAGGCCAAGGTGCTCGCCCTGGGGAAGCTCGTAGCGGCTCCGCAGGTGTGGGATGACGCAGGGAGGCCTGCGGAGATCGTTCCGGGAGAGATGCAGTCCATCTATTTCGACGCCCTCGAATACGAAGGGAAGCCGACTCGGGCCTTCGCTCTCGTGCAGGTTCCGGAAGGGGCTTCCGCGGAGAAACCGGTGCCTGGGATCGTGCTGGTGCACGGCGGCGGCGGGACCGCCTTTGAGGAATGGGTCAAGCTGTGGGTAGATCGTGGATACGCGGCGATTAGCATTGCGGTGGAGGGGCAAACGAACGTTCGCAACGAGGCGGCCTCGGACGAGGACAATCCCCGCGGCTGGCAGCGTCACGCTTGGTCGGGACCGCGTCGGGTCGCCATCTATGGGGACAGCGACAAGCCGATCGAGCAGCAGTGGATGTACCATGCGGTAGCGGATTCGGTGCTGGCCAATTCCTTGATGCGCTCGCTTCCGTTCGTGGATGCGGAGCGGACGGGGATCATGGGGATTTCCTGGGGCGGCGTGATCACCAGCACGGTGATTGGCATCGATACGCGTTTTGCCTTCGCGATTCCGACCTATGGCTGTGGGCACAAGTTCGACTCGGAGAACCAATACGGCAAGGCCTTGGGCGACAACGAAGTGTACAAGCAAGTTTGGGATCCGATGGTTCGCTTGAAGCGAGCGAAGATGCCGGTGCAGTGGCTGTCTTGGCCTGGCGACAAGCATTTCCCGATGGACGCCTTCGCAGCTTCCTACCGTGAAGCCTCGGGGCCGCGCTTGGTGACCTTAATACCCGGGATGAAGCACGGGCACGGCGCCGGCTGGCGTCCTGAGGACAGCTATGCCTTTGCGGACAGCGTGGTAAAGGAAGGACAGCCTTGGGCGCGGCAGCTTAAAGGCAAACGGGTGGGCGACCGCTACGAAGTGGTCTTCGAATCCGACAAGCCGATCGAGGGAGCTTACTTGGTATCGACCTTGGATTCTGGATACACGGGTAATCGCAACTGGACGCAAAGCGAAGCCACGCTCGAGAATGTTGACGGCCAGTGGATCGCGACCGCGACTTTGCCGCACGAGGCCACTGCTTGGTTCGTCAACTTGACCAGCGGGAGCTTGGTGGCGAGCTCCGACTACCAGGAGCGCTAGCGTTGTCGTAGGCGAGGGAAGGGCTGCGCGCTGCTAGCGTTTCGCGGAGCCCCTGTTCCCAAGGAAAGGGCGGGCTACTTCTTTTTGGATTTGGTGATCTCTTCCAGTTCGGCGGCGTCGATTTCCTTGACCACTTCAAGTTCGCCGACGGTGCCCTTGCCCCAGCCCAGCTGGGTTTTGGTCTTTGCCAGATCGTCGAGATTGGTTCCGAGGTGCGGGATGGCGGCGCGGCTGAGGGAGGGGACGGCGCTGGCGAAGTTGGTGCCGGGGGACGGGAGGCTGAAGCGGGTAATGAACTGCACTTCCTTGACCTTTTCCTTGTAGAGCTTTTGCCAGTCGAAGGCGATGAGTACCATGAAGTAGCGTTCCTCGTCGAGCAGGCTCATGTAGTCATGGTAGTCGGAGGGCATGATGCCTTTTTTGTTCAGGCCTTTGTCGATACCGGTGAGGATGGCGTTTTCGCGGACCTTGGACATGCGCGTCTGGTAGTTTACTTCCTCGCTGAATCCGGTGTCGAAAGAGTCGGTGGATGCGGCGCTATCCCCTTCGTCGCCGAAGTCGTCGCCGGTTTCCTCGGAACCGTTCTCGCCCATAAGTTCATCCCAATCGTCTTCCAGCTCGGTGGTGCCCCAGTGCACGACGATGAGGAGGTCGCCTTCTTCGGTCGAAGGGGCGGGGAAGAAGTTCTGGTCCTCCATGTCGGCGGCCAGGGTTTCGACGATGTCCTGGAGGGTGTAGTTTTCCAAGCTCTTGTCGCGAATGTTGCCGCCGTAGAACTTGCCTTGGGCGAAATGGTAGGTCATGGGGATGGGGCCGTCGTCGCCCATGCGACGTTCCACGAACTCCGGCCGAGCCCAGGCGTTGGTAATGACGCGGGCGTTCTTGCGGGAGAAGAGTTGGGCTTGGGCTGAGGACGCGACTGCGAGCGTCAGCAGGAGAGCAGGTATCCAGATTTTGGGCATTAGATAGGGGGGACAAATGTTGGGGGAGTACCTCCTTCTGTATCAGACGAGGAGGACACTCGTTTGTAGTCTGCTAAAAGCCAACAGATTTCAAGGAGAGATTCAGACGAGAGTATCCCTTTTATGGGGGGTACAGGGAGCGAGCTGTGGGGGCATTGAATTATCCGATAAATATCGGATAGTGAGACTACTAGGGGCGTCGCGACTCCGTTTAGGTTGCCATGTGAGCGGCGGCGCGGAGGCCTAAAGCCTCTATGGTAAGGGAAGGGGACTCGCCTCCGCCTGAACTCGGGAAAATGCTGGCATCCATGATATGCAAGTTCTGCCAGCGAAAGCTTTTGCCGAAGCTGTCCACGACTGAAGTCTCGGGATCAGTTCCCATGCGGCAGGTTCCAAAAACGTGGGTGCTGCTGAAGAAGTCGTAACTTCCGTATTCCTCGACGACTTTGTTGCATCCTGCTTCTTCCAAAATAGCGCGTGCGGTTGTTCGCATGAAGCTCAGCCGTTTGATATCTGCATCGTCCAGCTGACTGTGTATCCTAGCGAGCGCGATGCCGTTGGTATCGACTTCGCTAGGATCCAGGTCGATGTAACTTCCTCGATTCGGTAGCGATTCCCCAATCGCGCCGACCGATAAGATCCGTCCAAACGCCTCCCGCATTGCGACTCGATGGGAACGCCCCCATCCGCCGACAATTCTTTGGGCGTATGCAATTGGCCCATTCAGCGCAGCCTCGGACATGCCGGTGGTAAAGCGGCACCCGCCTACTACTCCTTCGATGGCGTCCGGAGCATTGAAATCCCAGCTGATGCTATCGGAGGGCAATCCACGGAAGCTCCCGAGGTTTTCCGGATGCAGCGCGCTGGTCGTCCAGGCCAGCGTCTCCATAAAGTTGAGACCAACCTGCCCCGACTCGTTTGCCAAGCCGTTCGGAGCATGTTGATTGGCCGACGCCAACAGCAAGCGTGGCGTCTCGACCGCGCCGCAGGATACGATCAGTTTGGGAGTCGCAATGAACTCGTTTTCCCCAGCGCTGTTGACGACATGGACACCGGTCACTCGATCGTCCGCGCCGGCTTCTATTCGCGTAACGGTGATGCCGGTGCGAATCGTGCAATGGCCGCTCGCTTCAGCCTTACGCAGGAAGGTCACATCGACGCTTCCCTTGTCCGTGCGCGGACATCCGCGGTTGCAATTCGAGCAATAATTGCAGTGGGGGCGCCCATCGTAGGGCTGGGAAAGCGCTGCTCGAGCGTTTGGACCCCATTTGATGCCAAGCGCGGAAGCTCCGTCCGCGATTCGACGGCTCGCGTAACCCAAGGGATGTGCCGGCAAAGGATAAGGCTCGCTACGCCAGCGGGCTCCGGGGTCAGAGGGGCCTGCTACGCCGACTAATCGCTCCGCTTCGCAGTAATACGGTTCCAGCGCGTCGTAGGTCATCGGCCAGTCGGCTGCCACGCCATAGCGCGACCGCATCTGCATCGACTCAGGGTGCATACGATGCGACTCCCCGGTGAAGGCTAAGGTCGAGCCTCCGAGTCCGAGTACATGGTTATATTTGTAGGGGCGGCGGTGAGGCGTTCTGTTGAGACGACCGTCGACTGAATTCCAGGAATACAGATCGTTCAATTCCGGGTCTAGCTCCTGCAAGGCGGCAAAGGCATGCCTCCCTTCCGAGCCCGCTTTATGGGGAAACCCCTGTTTCTCCCAGGCGTCGGAGTGTAGCTTGAAGTCCTTCGAGGGATCGAAGCGGGGTCCCGCCTCCAACACTAGGACCCGCCACTTTTGCCGACTCAGGGCATAGGCCATCGTTCCGCCGCCGGCGCCAGAACCGATAATGACTATATCGTAATCACTCAATCGGGCGCCTCCGCATAGTCAGGGAATCCAAGCGGTTGTGGCGCATGCGGGAAGCCGACCCCTGGCCAGCTGGCCGCATGCTCGTAATAAAACTGCCGCGCATCTTTCAAGGTTTGGTAGAAGAACATGCCGGGCATCGTCTTCGTACCCATCGCCTCGGCCTGAGCGACTATTGCTTCGCGTCCCGCTTCGTGCAGGGACAAGAAAGAGGAAGCGTTGCGATCCCGCGCTTGCTTGTCCGCCCACTGCATTCCCGCTCTCAGCAAGCGAGTGTAGTGGGGTGTCTCGGCAGCCTTCGCGACAATTTGTTGATGCACCTGCAACTCGCTAGCAGCGGGGCTTGAGCCATCCCGCGGAAGCAGCGTGTCCACCCAACGTCGAACACCAACGCTCCAATCGGCCGGAGTTCCGCCCATTGGTAATCCGAATAGGCGTCCGAGGTCCGCCCACCAAACGCTTGCGGCAACGATAACGAGGAAGTGGCGACGGGGCAAACGCATTGCAGTACACAGGCTTATTCTCTCCCGACTGACCAGCCAGAACTTTCCGCGGGCCAATTCAACGGAATTGCGGTGCGGGACAAACCCCACACAAAAACGCGGAACAAGGCTAACCCTGTTCCGCGACGTTCAATGTATGAAATTGATATTCTTGCAAAGAAGCGCCCCGTCTAGCGGCGAAGCGTCTTTCGGCTAAGGAAGACTCCGAAGAGAGCGGAGCCCAGGAGGAGCCACGTGGTTCCGCCGTCGGGTACGCTGGCGCTGTAGCTCTGGTCGATGATGTTTCCATTCGCTGCCACGACGAATTCGGAGTCCGCTGCGGCGTTAGCTAGGAAGAACTCGGGTAACCAATTGGTGAAGGCTGGGCCGACAAATACGCTCACGTGGCTGTCGCTGCCGAAAAGGCTGCTGAACGTTCCGAATTCGACCGCATGTATGCTAGAATTCCAATCAGCAGCGTTCCAAATGGGCTGGAAACTGGGATTATTAAGTGAGTAGAATAAACCGAACTCAGAATTAGTTGAAATCGCGAAAAAATCGAAAAAGATAGGGACGGGGCCTGGAGAGCGCGCAACGACGGTGTACTCTACTTGAAAGCCGTCATCGTATTCTAGGACGTCTACGAATCCATTCAGTCCTTGGATTTCTGTGATGGGAGGCCCCACCCCTGCGTGAGCAGGAAGTATGATGAGGAGAGAGCTCGCGAGAGCTCCGAGAAGTGCGTATTTGATCTTCATGTGTGGTTTTTTGATTGAGGCTAAACAGAGTACTGCCTCAACCCTAGCACGATGCGCGCACGCTTTTATGCGAGACTGGGACGGGCTTTCGTAAGCTCCTGTAGGGGAGTTTCTTACGTGGTATGAAAAAAGGTCAGGTATTTACGATCGATATTTTCCTAGCTTGAAGTGTAAAGAGAATCGTAATTTTTGCGTTATGCTTCCTGAAATGATGTGTAAGCAGAGTTGTAACTGTTTTGTTTACAACGTTTTAGGGATTTATGGGATGCGAATTGTAAAGATCTCTTACAATTCCTTGGGGGACTGCAGGCATACCATTCCCTTTTTTGTCGTGGGCTGAGCTTGTATCTCCGCAAACCCCTGTGGGAGCGGGTGATTTCTGAGGGAAGCAGTCTGTTTCCGGAGCGCTACGAGTCGCTGGCCCGGCAGCTTAGCTCTATAGCTCCGCTAGAGGAATCGAAAGCGTGAGCTCCGTCCCTCCGGCAGGGGAGGATTTGATTTCCAATTGGGCGTGGAGCCATTCGGCTCGTTGCTTGAGGGTGCGCAGGGTGTGGGGCTTTTGGAGCTTCTTTTCGTCGATGCCTTGGCCGTCGTCTTTGACTTGGAGCACGATTTTTCCGTCGCTGTGGCGGAGGGAAATGTCGATGCGGCTGCACTGGGCGTGCGTCTTGGCGTTGTAGAGCGACTCCTTGTAGAAGAGCAGAAGGCCTTTGCGCAGCACGTGGTCGGAGAGCTTGTGGCTGATGCCGGGGCTGGTCTCGAAGGTGTAGGGGGTCCGGCCGAGGATGAGGGCCGCTAGCTCCTCCATGTAGGCAACGAGGTCTTGGGTGCGGCCGACCTCCGGGGCGGTGGTGTTGAGCACTTCCCGGAGTCCGAAGACGCTTTCGCGGGTGAGGCGGTAGATGGCGTTGAGCCGTCGCGGCTCCGGCGGTTGCTCGCTTTTTTCCTGCAGCCGCTCGACGTGCAGGATGATGGTGCCGAGGTTGCTGCCGACGTCGTCGTGCAGGTCGCTGGCGATCCGGACGCGGGCGGAGCGGAGTTCGCGGCGCATGCGAACGCGGTTGCGGGCGATGAGGTAGACGGCGCTGCCGATGCCCAGCACGAGCAGGGCGAGGCTGGAGCGGATGAGGGTTTTGCCGACGGTGGCGAGGGCGCGTTGCTGGCTGGTTCGCAATACGAGTTGCTCTTCCATCAGTCGCTGGCGTTCGCTCAGTCCTTCGATCCATTCGCGCAGGGGGAGAACCTTGCCGGATTGGGTCAGGCCGTCGCTGGCGGAGGCTAGGGAGCGAAGGTTGCCGTTATTCAAGGAATCGCCTTGGGCGAAGCGAAGGGTTTGCCCGTGGTAGCTCTCTTCCAGGAGAGCCGGAGTCGGAAGGGCTTCGCCGCGATGCAGGGCGGTGATTTCGCTGAAGGCGATGGCGGCGTTGGCTTTGGGGACGGGCACGGAGGCTTCCTGGACGGTTAAGCGTACTGATTTGGCAACGGTTTCCGGGAAGTGGGCGAAGTGCGGGTTGAGGCCGGGGCCGCGCAGGGGGAAGTCTTCGTAGGTCTTGTCGCTGCGGACGACTTGGCCTTGGGCGTCGAGGAGATCGATGGTGAAACGTACGGGAAAGCTTTGGCCGTAGGAGTGCTGGATGGCGGGGTCGATGCGTACCGCGTCGATGGCTTGCTCTGCGGCGTAGGTGCAGGTGATGGTGTAAGTGTTCGGCTGCTCCTGCTTTCCCCAGCCGAGCTTTTTTACGAAGCCGTGGGTTTGGGATCTTGAGCTCAGTTCCGGCAGCCCGAGCGGGGTTTGGCCATCGGTCAGGAACTCTCGGGCCAGCACGAAGTAGCCTTGGCGGCTGCTGCTGGTGCTGGTCTTAGCTCGCGGGGCGAGGTTGTCGACTCCGGAGAAGATGCAGATCTCGGCGAAGCCGGCGGCATGCCACTTTTCGTAGGGATGCTGGGGCAAGTCGGTGCAGCGGACAGCGAGGGCGCGGGTGGTGACGGGCTCGAATTCGATGAGCTCGGGGAGGGATTGGGGAATGAGCGGTCGCCCGCCGACGCCTTGGGCGATGGTCTGCATTTGCCCGCTGACTTTTGCTTCGAGGGTGATGCTTCCGGGCCAGTAGAGATTTTCGCCGTAGATCTCGTCCATGAAGAGGCGCAGGGGGAAGAGGGCGACGGCGTCGATCTGTACGGGCTCGTCCCAGGTGAAGACGAGGGAGACGGTATCGTCGCTGTTGAAGAGCTGATGCTCTTGGGAGAGGAAGCCGCCGGTGCCGGTGGGTTCCCGCAGGTAGGGCTGGGGCAGAGTTGCGAGCTCCGCTTCGATGGCGGCGAGCCGTGCTTCGTTGCGGGCGAAGTTTTTGACGAGCTTGCGGGCGACTGCTTCCTCCAGCGTGTTGGCGTGGGCATTGACCGCCAAGAGGGTGCTGGCTAGGGCCAATAGGATGAGGACGCGGCGGCGCATCAGATGATCCCCATGGAGGCGGCTTTGCTAATGGCGCCGGATACGTTGTGGACCTGGAGCTTTTGGTAGATGTTGCGGATGTGGGTGCTGACGGTATGCTTGCTGACGAAGAGCTTGTCGGCGACCTCTTGGCGGCTGAGCCCGTCGGCGAGCTGCTTGAGCACCTCCGCTTCCCGTTCGGAAAGGTCTTCCTCGGGGGAGGCGGGCTTGAAGTTGGAGAAGGTGTTGAAAACCATCTTTGCGATATCGGCGCTGAGTGGGGCGATGCCGTGGCAGGCGTCTTCGATGCCTTGCACGATGGCTTTCAGCCCGTCGGACTTGATGAGGTATCCGGAGGCTCCGGCCCCGAGCGCCTGGAAGACGCGGGCCTTGTTGTCGAAAACGGTTAGGACTAGGATCTTGGTTTCCGGGGCGACCTTGCGGATTTGCGGGATGGCTTCGAGCCCGTCCATGCCGGGGAGGCCGAGGTCGAGGATGAGGATGTCGGGGGCCTGGGCGTCGTTGAGGTACTCGAAGAGGTCTTCCGCGTTCGAGAGCACGGCGTCGATGGCGAAGCGGTCCGTGGATTCGAGGGCTTCGCGCAAGGTGTCGCGGAACTCGGCGTGGTCTTCGACGAGGCAAACGCGGGGCAGGTCGGTAGAGGGATCGGCTTTCGTCATGATTTCGTGGGGAAAAATGCAAGCCGGGCCGGGATTGTTCAATACCGGGAACAAAAATACCCTTTTTAGGGGATCCGCGGGCTTCCTTTAAATGTAGTCGAAGTTGAGCTCCGGACGCTCGCGCGGTTGCAGGGCGCGGGGGGCTCGTCCGTCTTTGGCGATGCGGAAATGCTTGCGGCCGGCGATGTCGCTGCCGTCGGCCGGTATGCAGAGCGTGGTAACGCAGCGGCTTGTTTCGACCATCCAGTCGATGAGCAGCTGCTGGCCGGTGGAGACGATCTCGCGGTAGTCGGGCGACTCGAAGAGGTTTTTGGTTTCCTCGGGATCGCTTTGGAGGTCGTAGAGTTCGCCGCGGCATCCGTTGGCGACGCCGGTTTGCGTGGTGTAGTGCACGAGGCGCCAGCGGTCCCAGACGATGGCTCGACTCCAGACGTTTTCGGTGGCGGCCACTTTGTGGATCGCTTTCCTTTCCTTGGTGAGAAGGGGTTTCAGGCTTTCGCCATCGGCTGTATCCATGGGAGGGATACCGCAGAGATCGGTGAGGGTGGGGGCGTAGTCGATGTTTTCGACCAGAGCGTCGCAGCGGGCGTTTTTGGCCTCGATGCCGGGAACGCGCCAGAGCATGGGCACGCGGCAGACGGCATCGCTGCAAATGCCGGGAGCTTTTTCGGGAATGCCGAACATGGTGTGGTAGGCTCCGTGGTCGCTTCCGTAGATGACGATGGTGTTATCGGCCACGCCGAGGTCCTCGAGACTCTGCAGGAGACGTCCGAAGACGTCGTCGACTTGGGAAATGCAAGCGAGGGTGCCGCGCCAGGAGCGTCGGGCTCCGTCTCGCCAGGATTCGCCGGGCTGGGAAAATTCCCAACCGTTGGCGCGGAGCTGCTTCCATTTGGACTGGAAGGTTTTCGGCCGCCCATAGGGTGGGTTGTCGATGGTAGGCGGCAGCTCGAGGTCCTCTGGATACAGCTCCCAAAACTGGCGTTGCGGGAAGAGAGGATGGTGCGGTTTTTGCAGGGCGACTTGGATGAAGAAAGGCGAGTCGGGCGCTTGCCCGATGAAGTCGGCGGCTTTCTGGGCGCACCAGCGTTCCTGCGTGCGCTCGTAGGGAAGGTCAGAGGGCATGGCGTCGAGCGGGATGCGCTGGGAGCCGTAGTGGTCCTCGTTGTGCCAGCTGTCCTCGAGGTGACGCAGGCCGTCGCGCTCGAGTCCGTCTAGGAATTCGGATTGAGCGTGTATGCCGTCGACGGTTTCGTAGGAGTCGCCGAATTCGTCGACCGCGTCCGCGATCCAATTGCGCGGATCGTTGGGAAGGTGGAGCTTGCCGTAGGCGGCGGTGCGGTAGCCGTGGGCTTTGAAATGGTGGAAGAGGCTGGGCAGGTTTTGCGGCTGGGGCCCGCCGAGGCCGTAGTATCCATGGTTGTGGCAGTACTGGCCCGAGAGAATGCCGACGCGGCTGGGGGTGCAAATCGGGTTGGAGCAGTAGGCGCGGGTAAAGCGTGTGGCGTTTTGAGCGAAGGCGTCCAAATGCGGGGTGCGCGCTTGCGGATGGCCGGCGCAGCCAAGCAGGTCGGCGTTGTGCTGGTCGGCGAGGACCATCAAGACGTTGAGACGGGGTGTATCCATTTCTTGAATGCTTGGTTAGTTGGCTTGTTCCTCTAGGATGCGGCGGTTTTCGCGGGCGACTTCTTCGGTGATGGGGTAACGAAGAACGAAGTAGAGGGCGGGTCCTAGAGCGATCAAGGGCGCTAGGGCGAGGCAGAGTCGCATGGTGTCATAGACGCCCTCTGCCTGGTCGGCGGCTAGCTTGACGTCGAACCCGGTGGCGACGGTGATGTATCCGGAGAGGGCGAAGCTGGCCGAGAGCGAGAGCTTCTGTACCCAGCCGTAGATGGAGGTGAAGGTAGCTTCGCGCCGTAGACCATACTGGACGCAATCGTCGTCGCTGACGTCCGCCATCATGGACGGTCCGAGTATCCAAAGTCCTGCTACGCCGGGGCTGATCAAGGCGACTGGTATGAGCTGCAGGTAATGCATTTCAGGATTGAAGACCCAAAGGTTGAGAAGCGAGCCACTCGCGATGGATAGGATGCAGAGGGCGAGCCCGAGGCGTTTCCCGGTGACGCGGGAGAACTTGGCGATGACAGGGGTCGCGGCTACGCTGGCGATGGTCCAGCTCGTGCCGTACCAGCCCGTTACGATCATGCTCGATTTTACGTCGCCGCCGAAAACGTAGTAGACGTTGAGCAGTCCCGAGATGCCGTAGACTAGGTTGATGCCAAGGAAGGTGCAGCCCATGGTGCCGAGGAGCAGGCGAAAGGAGCGGTTGCAGACCACGGTGCGCCAGCCGGCCCGGACCGATTTGACTTTGGAGATGAGGTCGGCCGATGCCTCCTTTTTATCGGTGGGGATGAGGAGCGGGAGCAAGCCCGAGAGCAGGATGATGCCGCCCACGCCGGAGCTCACCCAGATCATGCCGGTAAGGCCGGAATCGTCGTTGAAGACGGAATGGAAGGCGAGCGGAAGGGCCCACCAGAGGATGATGTTGGAGGAAGCTCCGAAGAACGTACGGAAAGCTTGGATACCGGTTCGCTGATGGTAGTCTTGGGCGAGCTCGATGCCCATCGCCTGAAACGGTACGCTGTAGAGCGAGTAGCCGACGTAAAAGATCAGGAGAACGCAGGTGAAGTAGATGGTTTTGGCTTCGGCGCTCCATTCCGGCGAGGCCATCCACAGGACGGGAAAGAGGATCCCCATGGCGAGGGCTCCGGCTAGGATGAGCGGCTTGCGGCGTCCGTGGCGACTGACGAGGCGGTCGGAAATTCGTCCCACCAAGGGGTCGGTTATGGCGTCCCAGATACGGATGAAAGCCAGGATGGTGCCGATCCAGGCAGGGCTGACTCCCAGCATGACGACGTAGAAGGTATTGCCGATTTGCTTGACGCCGTTGAGGCCGAGGCTGTCTGCGACTTGGCCGCCTCCGTAGGTGAACTTGTTGCGAAGGGAAAGGGGCTCGGGCCGAGGGGGCTCGGCTTTTTCCGCGTCTGGGGGGATTTGCATCGCTTGGGAGGGACTGGGCATGGTTCGAGTCTTGAGCCTTTGCGAGAGATCCCAATCGTCGATCTCTGCAAACTATTGCATTAAGGCCTGGAACTCGGAAAAGGCGAGTCCTTCGCCCTTCGCGGAACCGCTTTTAGGCGGTTCCGAGCGTCTGATAAAAAGGAGGGCGCTCGCCCTCCTTGGGGGGAGTAATTCCCGGTTTGCTAGGACCTGCGAAGGACGGCGACGCCGCCGGACCAGGCAGCCGGCGGGGCGACAATGAGCAGGTTTCCGTCGATCCTCGCGGCTGGGGATTGGTCCGAGAGTTCCTCGGCCAAGGTCCAGCGAGCGTCGGCGGGCAGGGTGACCCACAGCTCCTTGGGCGGATTTTCGAATGCGTGCCAGACGACTACGACGCAGCTTTGGTCCGCGGCGGTCGCCCGCACGGCCTGGCCGCCGCTGGGATGTTGGTAGGAGTCGCCCCAATCGCCGAAGCGGCGGAAGCGGGCGTCGCGGAGGATGGGGGCGAGTTGCTGGTAGAGCCGAGTGGCTCGGAGGGTGAAGCTCCATTGCTCCTCGTTGAGCTGGGGAATGTCTCCCGAGAGGCACATGCGGCCGAGGAAGGTGGCGCTGAGCGAGTAGCAGATCCGTTGCATCGAATCCGAATCGCGCAAGACGGCCCAGATCAGGTTTTTGGATACGGGCGCGATTTGCAGGGCGTTGGCCGAAATGAGGGGGATGTCTAGCGATTCATGGGCGTCGGTGATGGAAGTCAGATCCGTCAGGCTGACCATGGAGGGCTCGAAGCGGTGTCCTCCCGACGAGCAGTTTTCGATGACGAGTTCGGGCAGGGCTTCGCGCAGGGAACGGAAGAAGCGTTGCACGCCTTCGAGGTGTTGGCGGAGGCCTTCTCCGAGGGATTCGGCTCCGTCGCACCCGAGCCCGATGGTATCGTTGTAGTCGACTTTTAGATACCCGATCCCGCTTTCCCGGAGGAGCTTGGTGACCTTTTCGGTAAGGTATTCGTGTACCCAGGGGTCCCTGAAGTCCCAGAAGCGACGGGTGCCGACCTGCAGGGGCTTGCCGTCGCGCTTGAGGAAGTGGTCCACTTGCGTCCATGCTTCGGTGCCCTCGTTCACGACTTCGAATTCGAACCAGATGCCGGGGATGAGGCCGTGTTCGCGGATGGCGTCGGTGGTGGGCTTGAGGCCGTTGGGGAAGGCTTTGGGGCAAACGATCCAGTCGCCGTTTTCCTGAAGCAGGGCTTCCGGGGAGCGCTGGGCCCAGCCGTCGTCGATGACGAGGTAGCGAATGCCGGTGCCGCTGAGCTTTTGGGCGAGGGCGACGATGTTCTCGTGGTTGGGGTTGCCCCAAGAGGTACACCATTCGTTGAATACGATGGGCAGGGGCTCTTCGTTCGCGGACCGTTCGCTTGGTGGCTGCCGCATGGGATCGGCGAGTCGTTCGGCGGCGCTCTCCACGCCGTCGGTGGTGACGGTAAGGAAGGCCAAGGGGCTCTGGTAGCTTTCTCCGGGACGGAGGTCCTTTCGCCAGTGGCCGAACTCGTAATCGGCTTGTCCGCCGGAGAGGGCGAGCTGGTCGCCTTGCCGTACGATTTCCATCTGCCAGGAACCCGGATGGGCGAGGGAGGCGGCCCAGATCACGCCCTCGGCCTGGTCTTCTACGGCCAGCCAAGGGTGCCAGCCGCGGACAGGCAGCGAGCCCACGGAGCCGAAGCGCTCGCATTGCAGGCTGGCTCCGGACCAGGAACGTTCTAGGTGGAGGTTTTCGATGGAGTCCTGGCAGGCCCGTCCTTCGCCGCTCCAGGCGGAGCGGAAGCGATGAACCTGGAGCCGTCCCGGAGCATCGTCGGCGGCGTAGGGGGTGATGCCTCCCAGGGAAAAGGAAGAGAGGGCCTCGACGGTGACGGTATCCGTTCCCTCGTTGCGCAGGGTGGTGCGGCAACGCAGGGCTCGCTCTCCCTTGCGGTAGCTTAGCTCGTGGATCACGGCGAGGCCGCTGGGGGCTGTAAGGGTGGTGCGGATACAGGTGGAATCCTCGTCGCTTATCTCCTCCTGGCCATTTAGGGAAAGTTCGTTGGGGGCGGCGAAGCCGTGGCTGGTGCGGCCGTAGGAGAATCCGCCGGGGGCGATCTTTCCGGCGATCCGGAGCTGGACGAGGGAGCTGAGCTTGCCCGCCGGGATGGGGAGCCATTTTTCGGGAAGCGAGACGACGCAGGCGCTGTCTAGGAATTCCCGCTGCTGGGCGAGCTCTTGGGAATGGGATAGGGGCAGCAGGAGAATCTCGGGAGCGGTTTGGCGCGTCGAGTCGACTTGGTATCGGACGATGATATCTCCGAGTTGAAATTGGGAGTAGGTTTCTACGGACATGGAAACAGCATCAGATACTGAAAATAGGTTGAAAACCAAGCGCGAACGTAATCTATTGCGCCAGTATGGCGACCCGGATCACCCTCAAGGACATAGCGGCCAAGTGTGGTTGTACGGTAGCGACGGTTTCCCGCGCCTTGCGAAATCGTACTGAAATTCCGGAGACGACTCGCAAGCGAATCCAAGAGGTCGCCAAGCAGATTGGCTACGTTCCAGATCCCGCTATGTCCGCCTTGGTGGAGCATCGTCGCGGGATGCGAAAGGCGGGCTACTTGGAGAACCTCGCCCTGATATCTCCGGGCCTAAGCCTAGCGGAATCGCAACGGATGCCACACCGTATGGCCTTGATCGACGCGATTCGGGCGCGAGCGTCCGAGCTGGGCTACCAAGTCGACTTCTTTTATTTGCCCTGGAATACGGCGAAGCAAAAGGAGATGAGCCGGATGCTGAAGCGGCGGAACATTCGCGGTCTCATTTTCTTGCCGTCGGATCCGCCGGCGGAGGAGGCCTCCTTCGGCTGGGAAGACTTCGCAAGCATTCGCATCTACCGTCCTCCCTTGCAACCCTGTATCTCAAGCGTGGATACGGACGTCTATCAAGGAATCTATCTGATGATGGATCGTGTACTTGCGGCGGGGTGTCGCCGTCCGGGATTGGTGATTCAAAAGCTGGTTTCTCGCAACACGGCGGGCATCTGGCCGCGCTACTTGAATATGGTCGTCGCCGAGCATGCCGGTCTCAGCTCCGTGCCTAGCTTCGAGTTCGACGGCGATATCACGACTCGGGGAAATCGTACTGTGTTTATGGATTGGATACAGTCCTGCAAGCCAGACGTGGTTCTCGCTTTTAGCGCGCCGAACGTCGCCAAAGTGCTGCAGGAGTCGGGTTACGCGATTCCCGATGATATAGGATTGGTCGACCTCGATATAAACGACGTTGCGGAGGAGTCGGCTTTGGCGGGGCTTTTTCAGTCTCGCACTGCGATTGGCTGGTCGGCGGTCGATCAGTTGCATGGCCTCCTGCTCACCAACACCATGGGGTTGCCGACTTATCCCTCGACGCTGAAGATGGCCTTCCGCTGGGTGGATGGGAATAGCCTGCGTCGGATAGCCCCCAGCGGGAAGCAAGCGGTTTAATGAGGAACGTGAGTTCCGTTCGGACTGCTTTCGCGCAATAGTTTACGCAAGTTAGGCATTGGGTGGCCGAGGGAGATTGGCTGTTTGGAGATCAGCCGAAAGCGGGATTTGGAAGCCACGGGAAGGGGAATTGCCCACCCTGGTTTCCGGAAAGGTTCTGCACTTCGGCACCCCAATCAAGATGAGAGCCAGTGCATGATACTGCCTCATTCTACAAACCAAGACAAACCAGGTTTTATACCGCAATTGTATGAAAAATTACCTTACACCGCTTAATGCCGGGAAACGTCGTTTTGACGCGTTCCTTGTCGGCGCCCTGTCGCTCGCACCGCTTACTGTACACGCCCAGAAATCGTCGGACGATGACGGGGTTTTCGAGCTCGACGCTTATGTCGTGGAAAGCTATTCGGACAGTCTTCGCGAGTCGATCCACGCGAAGCGCGACTCGACGGAGGTCGCGGACATGGTCTTGTCCGAGGACATCGGCAAGTTTCCGGATTCGAATGTGGCGGAGGCCTTGCAGCGTATTACAGGGGTGCAGATCAACAGGACGGATGGGGAAGGTTCTTACGTGGCGGTGCGCGGCGTGGAGCCCGACCTGAACCTGGTAATGATCGATGGGGCGATCGCCAGTTCCGGCGGGTTTGAGAGAGCGTTCGATTTTTCCACGTTGTCCTCTGATCTGGTTTCGGGCCTGCGCGTGATCAAGTCTCAGTCGGCCGACCTTGTTGAAGGCGGCGTTGGAGCCGTCATCAAAGTGCAGACCCCGAACCCTCTAAACTTCAAATCGGACCGGACCATTCGGTTTTCGACGGAGGGATCCTACTCGAGCATGACGTCGGACTGGTCGCCGAAGTACACTGGCTTGTATAGTCAAACCTTTGCCGAGGGCAAACTAGGGGCCTTGTTCTCCTTTTCCTACGAAGACCGAGCTCAGCGCACGGACCAAGTGGGCACCAACGGTTGGGTGCGTCTCGCGGTTCCCGGCGAGCAGGACAACTTTATACCTCGATTCGTCAACGTATCCTCGAACTTTACCGAGCAAAAGCGGACCGGCCTGACCGGCGCCGTGCAGTACCGTCCGAGCGAAAATCTGGAATTCATCCTCAAGCTTAGGTCCAACGAGTACGAGACCTCACAGGAGCGGAATGGCTTTAATACGCGACCCTTGGAGAACAACCTGAGCGGATTCGTATTCAACGAGGACAACACGGCGATCAGCTACTCGGGACCGTCGTTCAATTACGGCGCTTTGCCGATCCAAACTTATAACGTGCGCTTGTCCACGTCTGACAGCGCTGTTTTGACGGCGAAGTGGAAAGCATCCGATCGCGTGGATGTGGATTTTGGATACGACGTCAGCTCCTCCGAGAATGACAGCAATCCCAACGGCTTGGTCGATGTACGGTATTATCTTGCGAACGATCCGGACGAAGGAATTCGTCGCACTGTTTCCTACGCGATGAATCCAGGCGGGGTTCCGGAAATATCGATGGTTGGAGACACCACCGATTCGTCCAATTGGACCTTCAGGCAGTATAACCTGAATCGCAATATATCCACGACGGATACGAAGGCAGTTTACGCGGATCTGGACTTCGATACGGGCGGCAATCTCTTTAATCTATTTGAAACAGGGCTCAGGCTTTCGACCCAGGAAGCAGCGAAGCCGTATCAAGCGGGGGAAAGGTATGTGAACCTAGGTTTGCCGATTCCGGACGATGCTGTTGTCCCGTTCCCAGTCGATGACTTCCTGGGCGACGTCGATGGCGACATCTACCGCGAATGGATGGTCGTAGACCAGGAGCGCGCGGTTGAGGTATTGTATGAATCCGGAAACGAGTTTCCAGGTTTGGATGACTTGACGGAGAATCTGCAAAACCAGGGGGCGATCGAGGAGAAGGTCACTGCCGCTTACGCGAAGATGAACTTTTCGCACTATTTCAGAGAGACCTCGCTCACCGGCAATTTCGGCGTTCGTTTCGCTAGGACGGATATCACGGTAGATGGCTATGGCCAAAACGGCGATGGGGTTTGGGTGCCAAGTCAAGTCAAGCGCAGCTATAACGACCTGTTGCCGAGCTTCACGTTCGTGGCGAAGCCAAAGCAGGATCTGATCTTGAGGTTTGCGGGGGCTAGCGTGATGACGCGTCCGAAGTTGCAGGATCTCTCGATTAGCCGTAGCGTTCAACCGGAACGTGTCCCGCCTTCCATCAATAACGGAAACCCGTATTTGGACCCGTACCGCGCGGACACCCTCGACCTCTCTGCGGAGTGGTATATCGACGAGAGCAGTCTGCTGTCGGTGGCGCTTTTCTACAAGGACATCGAATCGCTGATCGCTACCGGAACTGAGGATGTGATATTCGAGGAGTACATGGCTCCCGGAACTGCCCTGATTCCGGGCGAAGAGGTTCGCCTGACCTCGCCCGCCAATATGCCGGGGGACACCTTGGAAGGCTTCGAGCTGAATTTCCAGAAGCAGTTTAAGAATATGGCCGCTCCGTTCAACAACATGGGCGTCAATGCGAACTACACCTATACCAAGAGCGGATTGGGCGTCCGAAACGAAGCATTCGTGGACCAAGATGCGGCTCTCGAAGACGGAACGTATCCAACGAGCGCTTACACCCTGTACCCGTTGGCTGGAAATTCGAAGCACTCTTATAATTTGGGAGCCTTCTACGAAAACGAGAAGTTCTTCCTTCGTCTCGCGTACAACTGGAGAGATCGCTACCTCTCCAACGCATTGGGCTTCCAAAACACTCCGGAGTTTACCGAAGAGTATGGCCAGTGGGACGGTCGCTTCTCTTGGACGATCAACGAGTTCGTTACCTTCAATTTGGATGGCATCAACCTGACCGATGAAACGAACTACAGTTTCTATGCCCTGCAGCTAGGCGCGAACAACCCGGACAGCACGGAGCGCTTCAGCTCGTACCAGCAGACCGGTCGCAAGGTGAACGCGAGCTTTTCCTTCGCCTTCTAGTCGAGCGAAGTTCAATTGTTGAAGTCAGCCTAGATCGAGCGGAGGCGGTTTCTCTGCTTGGTCTAGGCTTTCTCTTTTTCTGGCCTAGGACACGGTGGCCGTTTGGTTGGGGGCATGGATGGCGCAGCACTACCCGAGGTGTGGTCGAAAGCCTTCGCTTCCCAGCCTAGGCGGTCACGGCACGGAGCGAGTGTAATAGTTTACGCAACTAATTTGTTTTGCAGAGTGGGGAAGGCTGCATCGTGAGAGGCTCCGACACCCCTTATGCGAAGCTCCCGATCGGTGTTTTGCGTGGTACCGCTACCCGGCTCCTGCGACGGAGGTTGATCCGTAGAGGCTTTTGGAGCCTGGAAGGCAGCCTTGCGTTTCTAGTCAGCTAAGTATCGAGCATCAGCCCTTCGCGACGCGATTTTCCGGCCTCGAATGCGAGGCTCTAAACAACCCAACCCCCAAGATAGAAATAACCCCAATGCTCTAACTCTCGGCCCGCGCGGCAGGCCTCGCTTGCTGGTGGACTGAGGTTGGAGGTTTCTATATAAATGTTAAGCACCCCCATCCTGATATGAGAACAAGAATAAGGTTTATAGTATTGGCTGTTCTACTGCTGAACGTCCCGCTGTTAAGCGCTCAGATATACGTTTCGGCAAGCAGTGGCAGCGACGTGACCGGTACCGGCTCCAGCTCGAATCCCTTTAAGACGATCAGCAAGGCGGTCGCGATGAGCGCTGCGGGCGACGTGGTGTATGTCGGCGAGGGCGTTTATCGGGAGACTGTTTCGCCGACGGTGGACAACCTTACGATCAAGGCCTTGAATGGCGAAGCTGTCACGATATCGGGTTGCGATCCGATTTCGGGTGGCTGGGGAACGGCTGCCCACGATGCGAGTATCAAGACGAATGCGACGGCGACGCGCGTCATGCAGGTCTTCATAGGAGAAGACCGGATGAACTTGGCACGTTTCCCGAACGAGGACCCGTCGCAAAACATGTTCGATTATAGCGAATTCGCCCAAACCGTCACCCGTTCGGGAGAAAATGTCGGAACGGGCATTGCTGACGTTGATTTCAACGCGAATGCCAATATGCCGGACGACGGGCCCGACACTTGGGTCGGCGGTTCCTACATGGGCATCAACGGGACAAACGTTTTTACGGCCGCGGTGGGCAAGATCACGGCTTCGAATGGCAATCGCCTTACCTGTACGGATCTGAGTTTCTACTGGCGTACCAATCCGACCGCGGTCACGAATGTGGGCGCTGGAAAGGGGTATGTGATCAACCATCTTCGCGCTTTGGACGCCCCGACGGAGTGGTACAGCGCGGACGACGGCACCTTTTACTTGTATCCGCCCAATGGCGTGGACCTAAACACAGTCCAGGTCGACGTGAGAACGCGGCTCTGGGGAATGGATTTAAGCGGACGAAGCGGCGTAACCATTGAGGGGATACATTTTTTTGCCTCTTCGGTTTTGATGGACGAGTCGCAGAACTGCGTCATGAGGGATTGCCATGTCGAGTATCCCGCTCCTTGGTCGAACTACTACCACGGGGTGCCCGGTCCCGGGTTCGGCGCCAGCGAGGAAGCGGGAACCGGAGGGTCGAACTACGGTGGAAAGGAAGACGGCTCCAGCGGCGTTTTCGTTTCTGGAAGCAATAACTTGGTGGAGAACTGCTGGATCGAGAAGAGCTGGGGAAGCGGTATCCGTCTCGAGGGTACGGACAATACGGTTCAGGGCTGCCTTGTCGAAGACATTGGCTGGATGATGCGTCGCCATCACCCGATTCAGGCTTTCGGCCTTCGCACGCAGGTGTTGAACAACACGGTACGCAAGTGTTCCCAGTCGGCTATCGATGGAGGGAACCGCCTGCTTGGCGGCGTTATCTCCAGCCAGATTACGGTTCGGAACAACGTTATCGAGAAGCCCGCATTGGTGCTGCACGATTGCGGCGCGTTTTATATCAACCACCAAGGGCAGAGCTCCAACGGAACTGAATTTGCCTACAACGTGATCAAAGATAATACGACGAACCTACCGTATGGTTTTTATGGAGACAATGGTACCGATGACATGTTCGTTCACCACAACTTGATGGACATACCTCTGGCCTGGATCGGAATCCGGTTCAACGGTTCGCGCAACAAGGTCTTCAACAATACCGTTATGAGTCCCGACGAGGCGATTATCCATCAGAGAAGCGGATACGAAGGGCAGGTGGTTCAGAACAATCTGGGTAACAAGAAAATCAAGAACGACGGACAGTTCGCGATCGTTTCCAACAATGCGACGAGCGCCGATAGCTCGAGTTTCGTGAATGCGGCGATAGGCGACTTCCGGATCGCTCCTTCCTATGCGCGTGCGATCGATTCCGGCGTCGAGCATTCGCCCTATACGGATGGGTTCAACGGTGTGTCGCCTGACTTGGGTTGCTATGAATTTGGACAGCCCATTTGGAACGCGGGTAGTTGGGTAAACGCGGAGATATCGACAGCCGCGGGTACCTTGCTTTCCACGGCCCCGACGGACCCGATCGTCATCGACGCGGCGGCTAGCGGAGCGCTGGCTGACCTTACGATCGTGCATGGCGCCATGGGAGTGATCCCGGTTACGCTGAACGAGGTCCCTGTCGATTTTGCGCCATCGGTAACGCTGCTGTTCAACGGGCAGACCTCGGTGCTGCTAGGAGCGGAGAGCGCGGAGATCGGTGCGAACGACTTCGCTTATACCGTTACTCCCACGGGCAATGGTAAGGCGACGTTTAGTTTCCAGATCCAACGCAACACGACTTGGTTGTCCACTCCGTGGCGTATCCAAATCAGCAGCGAAAGCGCGGTACCACCTGCTTCCGGCATGCTGTATTCGGATTCCTTTGACGAGGGCGCGATTGGAAGCAACTCGGACTTGGGTGGCGGCATGGGCAATTTTGGAGCGACTGCCGGCGATGCCTGGAATGAGGACGCGACTAACGGGCAGATCGTCTACCAAGGCTCGGGCGGAGGGAACCGCGCGAACGCCTATTCCCTGAACGCCTTCGAGGTGACGAACGGTTTCACCCTGGATATCGCTTACGCTATAGACAGTCTCGCCGTCAGTTCGAACAATCAGTTTTCCTTCGGGCTGGTCGCGAACTACACGCCGAACCAGAACAACTCGTTCATTGCGGTGGACGACTATGGGATTGGCTTCAACTTGACTCCCGGCACGGGAGGCAACGACCAAGGGCTCATCCTTTCAGAGGGCGGGGCGATTCCGTCCAGCCACCTTCTCTTGAGTCCGTTCGTGACGGGTACAGGAGGGCATAGCTTGCAGTTGACGGTTACTCCGAACGGCAGTGGCGGCGCGGACTGGTCCTATCGCTACGACGGTGGGGCGGCTGTAAGCGGTAGCATCGCAAGTTTCGACTTTGCTCAATCCTATCATTTCGTGGCTCACGCCCGAGACGGCTCGATTGCCAAATCGATACAGTCGGTGAGTTTGAGCGTACCATCGTCGGGGCCGACTGAACTGGTCTATTCCAACAGCTTCGACGACGGCGCCCTCGGCACCAATTCCGGTGCGGGCAGCGGCATGGGCAGTTTCGGCGCGACGAGCGGAGACGAGTGGATCGAGAACCCCGGCAGCGGTCAGATTACCTACCAAGGCTCGGGCGCCGGCAATCGGGCGAGCGTCTACTCGTTCGACACCTTCGATTTGTCGGAAGGAGTGATACTGGAAGTCGACTATACGATCAGCAGCTTAGCGGTTGGATCCAACAACCAGTTCTCCTTCGGGCTTGTTGCGGATTACGCGCCGAACCAGAACAACTCCTTCATAACGGTCAACGACTACGGGATCGGTTTCAACCTGACTCCGGGCACGGGAAGCAACGATCAAGGGCTCATCTTGTCGGAAGGCGGGGCCATTCCGTCCAACCACATCCTTTTGAGTCCGTTCGTGACAGGTACGGGAGCGCACAGCCTGGAATTGACGCTGATGCCGGACGGCACTGGCGGCGCGGACTGGTCCTATCACTACGATGGCGGGGCGGCGGTGAGCGGCAGCGTCGCGAGTTTCGATTTCTCCAAGCTCTATACCTTCGTGGCCCATGCCAGGGACGGCTCGATTTCGAAATCGCTGCAGGAGGTGAAGGTAACTGTGGGATCCGGATCGAGCGCTCAGGCCCTTATGGCGCAGTGGGCCTTGGACGAAAACGCTGGCAGCGTCGCCTCCGACCTGACGGGTAACGGCCACGACGGTACCGTCGTCAGCGCCACTTGGACGCCCGGGATCGACGGTTCCGCTTTGGCGTTCGACGGCGCTTCGTCGAGCGTGTCGCTGCCCGCCTCGGCGTTCGCGAATGTGGGTGATGAGATATCCATCGCGCTTTGGGCCAAGGGCGACCTTGCGAATCCAGTTGCCAATTCCGTTTTCTATGCGGCGGATTCCAGCGGTAGCCGGCTGCTGAACGTGCACCTGCCGTGGGGCAACGGAGAGGTGTATTGGGATGCTGGCGACGAGTTGGGCTACGATCGTATCCAAAAGGCGGCTACGCCTTCTGAATACGAAGGAGCTTGGCAGCATTGGGTTTTCACCAAGAACGCGAACACGGGCGTGATGAACATCTACCTCAATGGCGCCCTTTGGCACACCGGCACGGGGCTCGTCGCTTCCATCGGTACGGTCGATGCGGCCAGCTTAGGGAGCAACCTCGGAACGAGCAGCTACCACGGAACGATCGACGACGTGCTCTTGTTCAACGTTGCTCTCAGCTCTGTCGAGGTGGAGGAACTCTATTTGGCCTATGCCGGTACAGGACAGTAGGGGAGGGCGACGCGAGGACGATTCCTTGAACCCCGTATAGCTATATGAACACTTAACAGGAGGCGGTCCCCGGTGGGATCGCCTCCTTGCTTGGGGCGAAGGCGATTGCCGCTTTCTCGCTCCAGCTACCTTCGGTAGGCCTGGTGGTGCGGGACGCATATATACTCTTTTTAGGGGGTAGCTTTTCGAGGCGCGGAATGATAGGATGGGCGGGAACCTAGGAACTTAAACCTACCCCTTTGCCCTTTATGAAAACCTCATCTCTCATTAAGTCTCTCATGTCCTGCGGCTTTTTCTTGGCTGCGGTTGGCCTGCAGGCTGAGCAGAAGCAGCCCAATGTCGTGATCCTATACGCGGACGACATGGGCTATGGCGATTTGGGTATCCAAAATCCGAATTCGAAGATTCCTACGCCGCACCTCGACCAGCTCGCCTCCGAGGGGATGCGCTTCACGGACGGTCACTCGTCGTCGGGCATTTGTACGCTGAGCCGCTACGCACTGCTGACGGGGCGCTACCATTGGAGAAAGATGCACGGGATCGTGCATGCCTTCGGAGAAAGCGTCTTCGATGCGGAGGAGCAAACCCTGCCGGAAATGTTGCAGGAGCAGGGCTACTATACGGCTTGTATCGGCAAGTGGCACTTGGGTTGGGACTGGGATGCGATTCGCAAGCCCGAAGCGGGTCCTGTTGAGATGGATGCCAGAGGCGTGAATAAGCTGCCCCATTTTTCTGAATACAACTGGGACCAGTCCGTGCCGGATGGCCCCTTGGCCCATGGGTTCGACCATTACTTCGGCGATACGGTTATCAATTTTCCCCCATACGCCTGGATCGAGGACGACAAGCTGACGCAGGCTCCCACCCTGCAGAAGGACGAGGAGCTGTGGAAGCCCTTGCAGGAAGGGAATTGGGAATGCCGCGTCGGGCCGATGGTCGAAGGTTGGGATCCGTACGAGGTATTGCCGGAGCTGACGCGCCGGGCGGTTTCCTTCGTGGAAGGACGCCAGGACGAGGAAGAGCCTTTCTTCCTGTTCATGGCCTTTCCGGCGCCGCACGCGCCTATCGTGCCATCGGCGGAGTTCGAGGGAACTTCGGAAGCCGGGCCTTACGGAGATTTCATGGTGCAGACCGATTGGAGCTGTGGCCAGATTTTGGATGCGCTGAAGCGAAGCGGGCTGGAAGAGGATACTATCGTGATCTTTACGGCCGACAACGGTGCGGAGCACTATGCGTACCCGCGGGCACTGAAGTACGACCATTGGTCGTCGGAGCCGTTTCGCGGTCTCAAGCGCGACACCTACGAGGGAGGGCATCACGTGCCGTTTTTGGTCAAGTGGCCGGGCGTGGTGGAGCCTGGAAGCGTTTCGGAGGCGATCATTTCCCAGGTTGACTTGATGGCGACGCTGGGAGAGGTTGCCAAAGCCAAGATCCAGCAAGGCGCCGCGGAAGATTCGCGGAGCCAGCTGCCGGTTCTCACCGGTGAAGCCGCTGCGGTCCGCACGGAGATCGTGCACAATACCTCCGCCAGCAACTACGCCGTTCGACGGGGGGATTGGGTGCTGATCGATGCGCCAAGCGGAGACCACAATCGGAAGCGATCTGGGGAGTTCGAAGAGATGCGGGGGTATCCGGCGGACGACGGCCAGCCCGTGGAGCTCTTCAACCTGAGGAACGATCCGTCGCAGCGCCGGAACGTGGCGAAGGAATATCCGGAGAAGGTGCAAGAGCTTCAGGCCTTGCTCAAGCGTATCCGGAAAATGGATTCGTAGCGGCGAGGCGTACGCTGCTTTTATGGGAGTCGCTGGCTCTGGCGGCAAGCTAGGCGGATGCTCTAGAGGAGCATCCCGTCGCTTGCGAAGAGGCCCTCTGTATTCGCGCGGAATCCCCCCCTTGGGGGCCGCTTGCGCAATAGTTTACGGGGCATTTGTTTTTACCCGTCAGGTGCCCAGCTTAGATTCGCTTCAGAGTGCGCTTCCCTCAGTTGCCGTTGCAGCTGAGAGGGAGGTATGCTTCTGAAACGTTCTCCGCTTGGGAGAATACCCCCCATAACTCAAACCCAACAAACCAATGAAGATTTACCCCAATCGATTTGTGAGCGGTACCTTTGCCCGCCGCTCGTTCGGAGCAGCCAGCCTGGCCCTCCTGACCACCAGCCCGCTTGCGATGTTCGCCCAGCAGGGCCAAACGAAATCTAGCGACGAGGATGTTTTCGAGCTGAACGCCTTCGTCGTGGAAGGATACAAGGACAGCTTGAGGCAGTCGGCCCAGGCCAAGCGCGGCGCCACGGAAGTGACCGACGTTATCCTGTCGGAAGACATTGGCCAGTTCCCCGACGAAAACGTGGCGGAAGCCCTGCAGCGGATCACCGGCGTGCAGATCCAGCGCAGCGACGGCGAAGGCACTTATATCTCGGTGCGCGGAGTGGAGCCCAACTTGAACCTGGTCACGATCGACGGACGCACTGCCACCTCCGGCGGCTTCGAGCGCTCCTTCGACTTTTCCACGCTTTCGGCCGACCTGGTCTCGAGTTTGAAGGTTATCAAGTCGCAGTCCGCCGACATGGTGGAGGGTGGCATTGGGGCCGTGGTGGAGATCCAAACTCCCAAGCCGCTTAACTACAAGGAGGAGCGAGTCGGCAGGTTGACCGCCCAGCTTACCCATATGAATTTGACGGGGGATTGGAGCAATAAGTTCTCGGGGCTAGTCAGCCAGCAGTTCGACGAGGGCAGGCAGGGGATCCTCGTTTCTTTCTCCTCGGAAGAAAACGTGCAACGAACCGATAATTTCGGCAACAACGGCTGGGTGCGCAACGCTATCGAGGGAGGTCAGGACCTTTTCACTCCGCGTTTCTTCCTGCACCAGTCCTACCTGAACGATCGGGAACGCAAGGGCGTGACGGGTTCGTACCAGTTCAAGCCCAGCGACCAGCTGAAGCTCACCTTGAGCGGCAACGTAAACTTCTATACGACCGAGCAGGCTCAGAACGCTTACAACGTCAACACGCCGAACCGGACGGGGGCGGCTCAAACCTTCAGGGCTCCCTTGGACGACTATACCTTTAACGAGAACGGCACCGGTATCGCTTTCGACGGCAACGCGAACCAGTCGGTGCCGATCCAGCAGTACGCCTTGCGCGAAACCATCCTGAGCAGCATCGGGGCCGATATCGAGTGGAAGCCCAGCGAGCGCTTGAAAGTGGATTTCGATATTAGCGTGAGCGATAGCTACAACGACAGCAATCCCGAGAACCGCGTCGACATTCGCTGGCAGCCTGCGGACTTCCCGGCCGCTCGCTATGCTTTGCCGGAGGGAGGAGCCGGCGTTCCGGATCTGGAGCTGACCGGTATCGATCCCAGCGACCACACCTTGTACAACGTCCGCCAGCTCAACTTGAACCGCACCATAACCGAGAACAAGGACTCCGCGATCGCGGTCGATCTGGACTACCAGTTCGAGAAGGGCTTCTTCACGATATTTGAAACGGGGGTCCGCTCCTCGAAGCGGTCGACCGCACTGCCGCGCCGCATCGGCATGGTGGTGCGTCCGCCAAACTTCCCCGTGGGCATTCCCACGCCCGGGAACGTGGTGGTTCCGTTTCCCATCGACGGTTTCCTGGAAGGCTCCGGGGCGAACGTGATCCGCTCCTGGATGGTTGTGGACCAGGATGCGACGCTTGAGTACCTGCGTACGCAGGGGCTTGGCTTCGACCTCTCGGACCCTTGGTCCGAGGCTCGTCCGGACCAGCTTTTCGATATCGAGGAAGCGGTCTTGGCGACCTACGCGAAGCTAAACTTCGCCACGACGCTGGGCAACCTTCCCTTGAGCGGAAACTTCGGAGTGCGCTACGCCGAAACCGACGTGGCTTCCAGCGGCGCCCAAAACATCGACGGGGTGGTCGAGAACGTGACGTTGAAAAATGGATACGGAGATTGGCTGCCGAGTTTCACGCTGGTGGCCAAGCCGCGCCAGGACATGGTGTTGCGCTTGGCCGGAGCGAGCGTGATGACTCGTCCGAACCTGAGCTTCATGCAGGTATCCCAGACGGTGAACCTGGAGCGCGTGCCCGTAAGCATCAACAACGGGAACCCTTTCCTAGATCCCTACCGGGCGGACCAGCTGGACCTTTCGGCGGAATGGTATATCAATGACATCGATTCCCTTTCGATCGCCTTCTTCGTCAAGGAGGTCGAGAGTTACGTCTCGCGCAACTCTTCGGCTGTTTCCTTCACGGATTCCTTGGCTCCAGGAGCCAACATCCCCGAGGGCGAGGAGGTGGTGATCACTCGCCCCGAGAACCTCGAAGGCGACAAGATCGAAGGCTTCGAGATCGGCTACCAGAAATCGTTCGCGAATTTGCCGGCTCCGTTCGACGGGCTGGGGCTTACCGCAAACTACACCTATACCAAGAGCGGTCTAGGCATCCGAAACTTTGTATTCGCGGATGCGGACTTGCGCCTGGAGGACGGCTCGTATCCAGATTCCGCATTCGCTAAGCTGCCGCTGCCGGGGAACTCCAAGCACTCCTACAACTTGGGCGCTTTCTACGACAAGGGACCGTTCTCGATGCGATTGGCTTACAACTGGCGCGAGCGTTACCTGATCAACCCGCAGTTCCACCAAAATGCGCCTCTGATGCGCGAGGACTACGGTCAGTGGGACGGGCGCATCCAGTACCGCGTGAACGATCGGATCAAGGTGACCTTGGACGCGATCAACATCGACGAAGCCAGCACCTACGAGTTCTACGCGCACGATCTCGCCAGCCCCAACCCGGACTCCGCGGAGCGGATTCGGTTGTATTCGGAGACAGGTCGGAAAGTTAATTTAGGCATGACTTACGCGTTCTAGGAAGTCGGCCAACCCAGTTGATCGGGTTATTATGGGATGCCCCTTTTAGAGATAAGCTCTCAAGGGGGCATTTTGCGTTTTCGCCTTTATGGCTTTTCCAAGTAGGGCGTCAGGGGCGTGGGGGCAGCATCGATCCGTCGACCCAGCGGCCTTCCACCAGCATCTCGTCGCCGTATTCGGGAATTCCATACGAGCCTTCGGCGATGAGGGAGGCGATCAAGCGAATCGCGGTGCGACCAATCTCGTAGGGACGTTGATCGATGCCGGTATCGATGGGGGTGTCGTGAACGCTGGTGGTTGCGAGTCCGATATCTTCGGGGATGCGGTAGCCGAGGTTTTGCAGCTGGGGGAGCAGGGCGCCCTTGTCGGTGATGATGGCGTCGGGCCGGTGCTCGCGAAGCCAGGACTTTAGGGCTTCCCGCTTGGAGCGACTTTCGATGGGCGGGTCGATTTCGAGCATGGGGAGCCGCTGTGTTTGAGGGACCGCGTTCTGGGCCCAGAGGTATCCAGCGGAGAAGAAGCGCGAGTCGTTGCGGCTGCCGACGTAGCCGATCCGTTGGTAGCCCCGTTGGCGGACCTGCTGGAAGGCCATCACCGTATTCTTCATTTGGGCGCTGGCGACGTAGTGCGTTTTAGGGGACGGAATGGTTTGGCCGAGGCGTATGACGGCGAAGTCGGACCAGTCGAAGGCCTCCAGTCCCGATGCCTGTTCGCTGTGCAAGGGCGGGAGGATGATTCCGCGGATGTTGCGGGTTGTCAGGATTGTATGGATACGCTGGATGGGGGTGTCGGCGAGGTTGAAGCGTTCCAGGCGATAGCCTAGCTGGTGGGCGTTTTCTTTGGCTCCTTGCCAGTAGAGCTCGAACTCCTTGCGTTGAGGGCGCTCGGCGGGGCGGAGGGAGATGTCGAGC
Source organism: Pelagicoccus sp. SDUM812005 (assembly GCF_031127875.1). GTDB lineage: Bacteria > Verrucomicrobiota > Verrucomicrobiia > Opitutales > Opitutaceae > Pelagicoccus. Next base: position 289,054 of record NZ_JARXIA010000003.1, read on the forward strand.
CACGCCAGAGACGCTTGGATGTGCGGGGTTGCCGCGTTGTGGCGGTAGCGGTGCAGGGCGGCCAGTTCCGGATCCGGGCGGTAGCCCAGCTCCTTGGCTTTGCGCTCTACCAGAGCCCGGGTCGCCTCCGAGACCCCGTGGCGTTTGCGCAGGGCCAAGGAAACGGACATCTTGGAGATGCCGCATTCGAGGGCGATGTCGGCGAGGGTGACTTTCCGTTTCAAGGTCGGGGCGATTTTCTTTTTCTCCAAGGGCCTCCGGCAGCCGTGGAGCTTTACATGTAAAGATCCTGCGGCATAGCCACTTCTCCCGGCAAGCGCATTTTCGAGAATGCCCCGTTTATCCCTGGGGCAGTGTTACCTCAAATGATATCAAGCGCATGAGAATATCCGTTTTATTTGTAATCCTTGGGTTGGTTGTTGCCGCGAGAGCGGCCTTTGCCTCGGAGGCGAAAGCGTCGAAGCCAAACTTTATCCTAATCTACGCGGACGACTTAGGCTACGGGGATCTCGGTTGCTACGGGGCGGAGGGCTACGCTACGCCCGAGCTCGATCGCATGGCGGAACAGGGCCTGCGCTTCACCGACTTTTCGACCTCCAGCTCGATTTGCACCCCCTCGCGGGCTGGCTTGCTGACGGGTCGCTACGCTCAGCGCTGGGGGCATGAAGGCGGGGTCTACTGGCCTTACAGCGCGGATGGCATGCCGGGATCGGAAATCACGATCGCGGAAACCTTGCAGGAGTCCGGATACGAAACCGCGTTGGTAGGGAAGTGGCACCTCGGGCATCGAGACGAGTTTCACCCGGTGGCCCAGGGATTTGATTTATACTACGGAATCCCATTCAGCAACGACATGTGGCACGACCCGAGCAGCCCCTTGGCGGAGGACGCCGTGTTCAATGCAGGCTTCAATCGCGAGGATTTCTTGAACCACAAGGTGAAGGACCGGAAGACGCACCGGGACAACGTGCCGCTGATGTTGGGCCGGGAAGTGATCGAATGGCCGGTCGATCAGTCCACCTTGACGAAGCGCTACACGGAGAAGGCTTTGCAGTTTATCGAGAGCAACAAGGATAAGCCCTTCTTCCTCTATTTCGCTCACGCCATGCCGCATACGCCGCTGTTCGCTTCCGAGCGCTTCGCGGGGAAGTCGGAGCGCGGCATCTTCGGCGACGTGATCGAGGAGATGGATTGGTCTACCGGCGAGATCCTAAAGGCTTTGCAGGAGCATGGCTTGGACAGGAACACGCTGGTCATCTTTACCTCGGACAACGGGCCGTGGCTCAGCAAGAAGGACCATGCGGGAACGGCGGCCCCGTTGCGTGGAGGGAAGTTTGGCCCCTACGAGGGAGGCAGTCGCGTGCCCTGTATCGTTTGGCAACCCGGAACCGTGCCAGCGGGCGTGGTGAGCTCAGAGCAGGTGTCCACCTTGGATTTTTTCCCGACCTTCGCGTCGATGGCCGGCGCTCGCATTCCCGAGGACCGTCCCTTGGACGGCGTGGATGTCGGCCCCTTGCTGCGGGGCGAAAGCGAAACGGTACCCGAGCGCGAATGGTTCCTCTACCGCGGAAACGCGATTCGCGTGGGGAACTGGAAGTACGTGAAAACGAAGGACGCCGAGGAGCTTTTCGACCTAGCCACGGACGTGGAAGAGCAGAAAAACCTCGCTCCGCAGTATCCGGAGAAAGTGTCGCAGCTTTCCAAGCGACTGGCGGCGGCGCAGGCCAGCTTGGCCGATCCGCAGTAAGCTGAGTCGCGGCCGTCGCTCCTCGCAGCGGCCGCTCCACCATCGGTCGGGAAGTAAGACCGGCATCGGCAGGCTCCGTGCTCGAAAGGGCGCCGGACCGGCAGGCCGGCCTGCGCCTTGGCCCCAAATACTCTTTTCAGGCGATAGCGCTCGAGAGGCAGCAAGCGCTACTATGGGAGGCTGGACGACTCGTACCGGTCCTTTGCCCCATTCCCGCTTAAATTGAAGTCTATATGAAGATTATTGGTGCCTCACTTCTCCTTGCTCTCTGCTGCTCAGCGACCTGCTGGGGCGAGGCGCAACGAAAACCCAACATCCTGGTTTTCCTCGTCGACGACCTCGGCTACGCGGATATCGGAGCGAACAATCCGGATTGCTTCTACGACACGCCGCACATCGACGGATTGGCGGAGACGGGGCAGCGCTACACGGACGGTTACGCGGCGAACCCGGTTTGTTCGCCGACGCGCTACGCTTTGATGACCGGCAAGTATCCGTCCCGCGTCGATGCCACCAATTTCTTTTCCGGTAAGCGTAGTGGAACCTTCAATACGGCGCCTTTTATAGATAACATGCCCTTGGACGACATCACCATTGCCCAAGTATTGAAGGAAGCTGGATACCGGACCTTTTTCGCGGGCAAGTGGCATCTGGGCGAATCGGAGGAATACTACCCGCAGCATCGCGGCTTCGATATTAACAAGGGCGGGCACACGAAGGGCGGTCCCTATACCGGCAACAAATACTTTTCGCCCTTCGAGAATCCGCAGTTGCATCCGGATAGCCCGGAAGGGGATCACCTGCCGGATCGCTTGGCTCGGGAGACGGCCCAGTTTATCGAGGAGAATAAAGAAGGCCCATTCTTCGCCTACCTCTCGTTCTACTCGGTGCATACTCCGTTGATGGGAAGGCCGGACTTGGTGGCGAAGTACGAGGAGCGAGCCAAGGAGATCGCTGGCGAGGCGTTCGCGGAAGAGGAGCAAATTTTCGGAGACAAGGCGCGGCGGGTGCGGGTTTTGCAGAAGCACGCGGTCTACGCCGCTATGGTGGAAGCCATGGACGAGGCGGTGGGCAAGGTACTGCAGCAACTCGAAGACTCGGGCGTGGCGGACAATACGATCGTCGTTTTCACCTCCGACAATGGCGGTTTGTCTACCTCGGAAGGCTCGCCCACCAGCAACCTCCCGCTGCGCGGCGGCAAGGGTTGGGTCTACGAAGGCGGCATTCGCGAGCCGTGGATCATTCGCTATCCCGGCGTCACGAAGCCCGGCAGCGTGAGCGACGCCCAGATTTGCTCCATCGATTTGTTCCCGACCTTGGCTGCCGCAGCCGGCGCGGAGATCGAGCACGAGATCGACGGCTTGGACTTGAAGCCGACCCTGCAGGGCGGCGAGCTGCAGCGGGACGCCCTGTTTTGGCACTATCCGCACTACAGCAACCAGGGCGGAATTCCCGGGGGAGCGATTCGGATGGGAGATTTCAAGCTCTTCGAACGCTACGAGGACGGCCAGGTGCACCTGTACAATTTGAAGAACGATCTTGGCGAGCAAAACGATATCGCAGCTGCCTATCCAGAGAAGGTCGCCCAGATGCGGGCTCGCCTGCACGCTTGGTACGAGGAGGTGGACGCGAAGTTTCTCCAGCCGAAGGATGGTGGCCCCATGCCCTGGAGGCCGTAGTTAGAAATTAAATACGAACGATGATTTTAAAGCATATGAATACGAAGCGCTTTTTTAATATAGGTCTCTTGGCCGCAGTTGGATTTGCAGGATGGGCCGGATGTACGAAAGCCCTCGAAGCCGGAACGGTCGCGATGAGCTACACCGAACTCTCCGGCATCGGTTGGGAGAAAGGCGTCATGCGCCGGGATCCGAGCGATGTGATCAAGGTGGGCGACTTGTATTACGTTTGGTATTCGAAGGGGCCGGATTCGACCGGCTACACGGCCACGGTTTGGTATGCCACTTCCGAGGACGGCGTCGACTGGGCGGAGAAAGGGCAAGCGGTTGCCAAGGGCAAAGCGGGAAGCTGGGAAGCGGGCGGCGTCTTTACGCCGAACATCTTGGTCGCCGAAGGGAAGTACTGGCTTTTCTACACCGGTGTTTCTCAGGAGTACACGCGTCCCTTCAATCCTGACTCGAAGATTGGCATGGCGGTGTCGGATTCGCCGGACGGTCCTTGGGAACGCATCGGTTCCGGTCCCGTGTTGGTTAACAGCGACGATCCGAGCGACTTCGACAGCCACTTGGTGGACGACGCCTGCCTTATCGTTCGCGATGGGAAGTACTGGCTCTACTACAAAGGCCGCCAATTGGGAAAGAGCCCCGCTCAGACCAAGATGGGCGTCGCGATCGCGGATCGCCCGCAAGGCCCCTACGTCAAGCACGAGGCCAATCCAGTGATCCAGGGCAACCATGAAGTGGTGGTGTGGCCGCAGGGCGAAGGCGTTGCCGCGATGATCGGCACCACCGGCCCGAAGGAGATCACGAACTCCGTACTGTATTCGGAGGATGGTATCCATTTTTCCAAGCTGCATGACGTGGTCGAAGGGCCTTGGGCAGCGGGGGCGTATCGTCCGGAAGCTTTCACCGAAAGCGGCAAGGGCGACTTGCCGGAGTGGGGCGTCGAGATTGGCCGTCCTCGTGGCATGAAAGGGCAATCTTGGCAAAAGGGGCAGCTGCCCTTCATCCAACGTTGGGACTCGGAACTACAGTAAACGGCCATGATCTTTAAAAAAGTATCGGAAAACCAGATACAAGGGGTCGCTCCCGCAGCGAGCTCCACCGTTTCCCGCCGACGCTTCCTAGTGTCGGCGGGCGCCTTTGCGGCTGGATTGAGCTTAGGTCCCTTGGGCGGATCCCTCTTCGCAGCGGGGCGTCGAGAGGAGTATGCGAAAGCTTTGAAGTCTCATGATTCGCTGCGTGGCTACTGGAAATTCGATGGGGATTTGCTCGATGCCTTGAGCAACAAGGCCGCGACGGCGGCCGCTCCTGTTTCGTTCGTTGACGGAGCAGTGGAGGGAGATGCTTTGAGCCTGACGCCGCAGCAATCGATCTTCGTGAAGGAGGCCGAGCATCTTAGAGGGCGTTCCGCGACGTTGGAGCTGTTTTTCAAGGTAGACTCCCGGCCTGAGGGCGACGACGACTTGGTTCTCATTGCCCAGACCGCGGGGCGAGAGGCTCGCTACGTGGTCGGCATCAAGAACGACTTGTCGGCCTTGCTCTATCGAAACGTGAACGCCGCGGTATTGACCGAGGTCAATCTGCCGACCGCTCAGCCGATCGAGCTCGGCCGGTGGTATCATCTCGCGGTCACCAGCTTCGACCTCGACGTGCGCGCTTACGTGGATGGATACGAATGCAGCCTGGTTGGCGGTGCGTACGAGTTCACGCGACGCGGCCCGAAGAAGACAGCCTTGAATTGGGGCGGCATCGAGATCGAGGGTTGGTCCTCGGGCAAGGTGTGCTTGGACGAAGTTGCCTGCTACGCGGAAGGCCTGACTCAGGCTCAGATCCAGAAGCATATCCGGGCTGCTGGCTGGGGAGAGAAGCTGGAGGAAACCGGAGCTTTGGTCGCGAGCGTTCTGGCCGAACGCGAAGCGCGGCGGGCTCGCAAGGCGGAGGCGATTCTGGCGAACCCGGAGCTTACCGATCCGGGCCGGACGCAGGTCTACGAAGGAGAGCGCCTCACAGCTATCAACTTTATCGTAGGGGGAATTGGAGCAGGCGGCATTCAGTTCAACGGAAAGGCCGAGCCCGCTATTTGGCAGATCGCCTGCAACTACGAAGAGCACCGCGTCGAAGACAGCTTCTTGGCGGTGCGTGCTCAAGCTGCCGGCGGTAAACCCGTGGTGCGGGCCTTGCAGACCGAGCCGGTTGGCGCTTTTCAGGCGATGTCGTCCCTGAAGTTCGAGGGCGAGTATCCGTTCGCTAAATACCGTTTCGAGGAGTCTGAGCTTCCGGTTGAAGTTGAGCTGGAAGTATTCAATCCCTTCATACCGATGGATCTTAAAAGCTGCGCGATTCCTTGCGCGATCTATACGGTGAAAGCGACCAACAGGTCGTCTCGCAAGGCGACGGTCGATGTGTTGGCCGCGCAGAAGAACGCCCTCGGCTTCGACGAAGGAAAGGGTGGTCGCTTTGGTCGAAACCAGAACGCGGTCGTGAAAAAGGGAGACGCTACCTTCCTGCACATGACCCGTGACGGTGTCGACGATTCGGATATGGTTTTGATGAGCCAGGCTTCCGGCGTTTCGAGCGTCGCGGAGTGGGATTCCCTGAGCGAGCTCCATGATCGCTTCGCGGCGAAAGGGAAATTGCAGGGACCGCCGCAGTCTAAGCTCAGCCCCAGCGGTCGCTCGGTAAACGGCGCCCTCGCGGCTCCGCTCGAATTGGCTGCCGGCGAAACCAAGTCGGTCACCTTTGCCCTCGCCTGGTATTTCAAGGACGGGGAACATGGCCAAGGCAAGCGCGGACCTGCTTTGGAAGGCGAGGGGAGAGCCAAGCCCGGCAAGTGGTTGCGCTATGGGCAGAACTACACCAACTGGTGGCCCAGCGCCCTGGGAGTGGCGGAGGATTTGCAGAAGAACCTTGCCAGCCTCACCGCTCGCACGCGTCGCTTCCACGATACGTTCTACGCCTCGAAGCTGCCGGTGTGGCTGCTGGACCGCATGAGTTCGCAGCTGGCGGTGTTGCGCAGCCAGACCTGCTGGTGGTCGGAGGACGGCTACTTCGGCGCTTGGGAAGGCTGCAACGCGGACGCGGGCTGCTGCGGTGGAAACTGTACGCATGTGTGGCACTACGCCCAAGGGCATGCCCGTTTGTTGCCGGAGCTCGGACGCAAGATGCGCGAGCAAGATTATTCCATGCAGTTGGAGAACGGCCTGACGCCGTATCGACATACCAATACGGCTGGCGCTGCGGACGGTTTTTACGGCACGATTTTGAATACCTACCGCGAGCACCTGTGTTCGCCCGATAGCGGCTGGCTCAAGTCGCTCTGGCCAAAGGTTAAGAAGGGCATGGACTGGAGCATCGACTACTGGAATCCCAGCCGTGATGGATTTATGGAGACGGTGCAGCATAATACGCTCGATGGCGATATCATGGGCTGCTCTTCGTGGATCGGAAGCTTGTACCTTTCCGCCCTGGAGGCTGCGGCTCGCATGGCGGACTTGATGGGCGAGCCGGATGCGGCGGCCGAGTACCGCAGGATTCGCGAGTCCGGCAAGAAGCTGCAGAACGAAAGTTTGTGGAATGGGGAATACTATATCCAGGAAGTCGGAGAAAAGCGGATACAGGATTATCTCGACGGCTGCCATATCGATCAGATTCTAGGCGAATGGTGGGCCGATCAGATCGATATCGATCGTAACTTCCCGCCCGAACGCTCCCGGCGGGCGATGGAGTCGCTCCTGAAGTACAACTTTCGAGCGGATTTCCACGGCCAGTCCCTCAAGCCGCGTCAGTATTGCGAGGTCGATGACGGCGGCATGAAGATGATCACTTGGCCCAAGGATCCGCAGCCGATTCCAGGCATGAAGTACGGTGACGAGGTCATGACTGGCTTCGAGTATGGAGCGGCTGTATCCATGATTCAGAACGGCATGCTGAAGGAGGGCTTGATGGTCATAAAGATTATCTCGGACCGCTACGATGGCCGTTTGCGTACGGAAGGGGTTTCCAATGTGCGAAACGGACCCTGGGGCTACTCCGGCAATCCCTTCGGCGACGACGAGTGCGGAAAGTTCTATGGACGCTCGCTCAGCGTCTGGTCGGCGTTGCTCGCACTGCAGGGCTTTTCGTACGATGGCCCGGCAGGCCGTATCGGGTTCCGCCCTGTTTTGAATCCAGAGGACCACGCCAGCTTCTTTACGGCGGCAGAGGGCTATGGGCTGTTTTCGCAGAAGGTGGACCGGAAAAAGCTGACCGCCTCGCTCGAGCTCTCCGAGGGAACGCTCCGCTTGTCGGAGATCGCTCTCGCCTCTCTAGGGGCGTCGCCGGCCAAGTCCGCCGAGGTGACGCTAGCAGGTAAGACTGTGAAAGCGCGTTTGGAAGCGGGGAAAGCAGAGCTTCGGTTGATTTTCCAAACCCCAATTGTCCTAGAAGGAGGGGCCCGGCTGTCGATCGAAGTGAGCTAGCATGTGTATATTCGATAAATTGCTGTGCAGCGCCTTTCGTTGTCACGGAAGCAAAGTTTAGATTTTAAGAGAGCCCCATTCGCTCGAGAAATTCTAAACTCCGAACGACTCCCCATCGAACCCCATGATTAAAGATAGGAAATTGAAGTCGAATTCACCGCTGCGATTCAGGCCGCGGTGGATCCTTGGTCTGCTATTTGTGCCGTGTATCGTTTACGCAGCGGATTTTCATGTGGCGGTCGACGGAAGCGATTCGAACAGCGGCGCCATCGATGCCCCGTTCCTGACCATCGCAAAGGCGTCTTCTGCAATGCAAGCGGGCGATCGGTGGGACCGCGAGAGGATCGAGCAGGCGGAGCGCTTGAAGGAAAGCGAAAGGAAACGTCTCGAACGGCAGCGGGCGAGGGAGAACGCTGAAGAATGACGGCGCGGACGAGAACCTGGGGAGCGTTTTGCGTTTTGCTTGCCTCCCACATGCTATGGGGGGAGAGCGTTGAGTCGCTAAAACCTAATATCGTGGTCATCTTTGCCGACGACCTTGGCTACGGCGATCTGGGGTGCTATGGCGCGGACTACGAGACGCCGTCCCTGGACCAGTTGGCGGCGGAGGGGCTGCGTTGTACAGATTTCATCGTTCCAGCCAACGTTTGCAGCCCTTCCCGCGCGGCGCTGCTCACGGGGCGCTATCCGATGCGCAACGGCCATCCGGTTTATCGGACGGAAGACAAGACTTGGACCTACGGCTTGCATCCGGACGAGATCACCTTTGCGGAATTGCTGGATGCTGCGAGCTATCAAAGCCTTGCCGTCGGCAAATGGCACCTTGGATTCGAAAAGGAAGGCTCCCATCCCATGGATGCCGGCTTCGATGCGTACTACGGGCTCGCCTACAACTATTCGAAGAAGCACGAACCTTGGAACAGGGCCTTGTATCGCGACCGTGAAGTGGAAGAAGCGGAAGTGGAATTCGAGGTCGTTACGGAGCGTTATACGCAGGAAGTGGTGCGATTTATCGAGCAGCACGATCCGGATGCGCCGTTCCTTATTTACCTTGCCCACCAGATCGCGCATTCGCCGGTATTGCCGAGCGAGGCCTTCAAGGGTGCTACGGGAAAGGGCGTTTACGCGGATTTCGTTGCGGAGCTCGATCACAGCACCGGTCAGGTGCTGGAAGCGCTTCGCGACGCGGGCTTGGAGGAAAGCACTTTGGTGGTGTTCCTCGCGGACAACGGTCATACGGGGCGCTTCGGTTCCGGCGGGCCCTTGGCGGGCGGCAAGTACACGACGATGGAGGGCGGTCACCGCGTACCGGGGATATTTCGCTGGAAAGGGACCATACCCGCCGGACAAGTCTCGGATGTCACCGTAAGCAGTATGGATCTGCTTCCGCTCTTTTGCGATCTAGCGGAGGTTGAGGCGCCCAAGGATCGGAAGATCGACGGAAAGAATATCCTCAACGTTCTTCTCGGCGAAGCGGAGGAATCGCCGCACGAAATTTTGTATTATTATAATGGGCACAACCTGCAGGCGGTTCGCAAGGGGAAGTGGAAGCTTCACCTGCCGCGCTCCGCCCAAGATCAGCCGTTCTGGGGAAAGGGCGGGAGAAGTCGCCGTTTCTATGAGTTGGACGAAGCATTTCTCGTAAATCTGGAAACCGATATCGCGGAAGAGCGGAATCTCGCCGCCCACTATCCGGAGGTCGTCACCGATCTTCTCGAGGAAGCGGAGCGGGCGCGACGCGAGTTGGGAGACGTAGGCGTTCAAGGCAGGGACCAGCGTCCGGGCTGGCCGCCGAGGCACGGCGCAAATTCGCTATGAAAAGGTTTCGGTCTAAAGTCTCCAAGCAGGTCTCGGCGCGGCTCCTGGCGGTTCTGATCCTGAGCTGCTGTGGGCATGCGCGAGCGGCAGCGTCCGAGTTGCCGAACTTCGTCCTTATACTCACGGACGACATGGGGTGGAATGGGCTCTCGCTGCCCGCCGACCCGGAGATTCCGGAGTCGGGCAGCAGTTATTACCAAACGCCGCATACGGATCGCCTGGCCCAAAGCGGAATACGCTTCTCAAGAGCTTATTCGCCCTCTTCGGTGTGCGATCCCACGCGTACCAGTATCCAGTATGGGATGACGCCGACGGCACTGGGGAAGTTTGCCACGGTCGCTCCCAAGTCCTTGCCGCCTCCTTCGGATGCCATGGTCAGTCGCTTGAAGGCCGCTTTCCCCGATTATAAAGCGGCACACTTCGGCAAGTGGCACCAGCGCTCTCGCACGCCGGAGGATATTGGCTTCGACGAGAGCGATGGGCAAACCATGAACGACCAGAGCAAGGATCCTTTCGATCCGAAGATGAGCTTCTCCTTGGCGAAAAAGGCCAACGCGTTCATCGAAGCTCAGGCGAAGGCGGAAACTCCGTTCTTCCTGCAGGTTTCGTTTTACGCCAACCATCTAAAGTACCAGGCCCTTCCAGAAACGATTGCGAAATACGAGACCTTATCTGAGCGGGCGACCGAGTACCACAACTCGCCGCTTTGGGCAGCCATGAATGAGAATCTGGATACAGCTGTGGGATCCATAATGGAGGCCTTGGAAGAGCAGGGCCTATCCGATAACACCTATATCATCTATACTGCGGATAACGGCTACGAGAGTAAGCGGGATCGGCTTCTACCTATGTCGGAGCGCGACTTCTATAAGTCTTATCCGCTGCGGAGCCATAAGTACGTGATCAGCGAAGGCGGCATCAGAGTGCCGTTTATCGTGAGTGGCCCGGGCATTCCTGCAGGCGTAAGTTCGCGGGTTCCTGTCGTCGGTTGGGATATCATGCCAACCGTTCTCGATTTGGCGGGCGCCAGCGAACAGATTCCCGATGCTGTGGAGGGAGGCTCCTTGCGTTCTCTGTGCTTCAGTGGTGGCAATGCCGAAGTCGAAAGGCGGGACCCGTTTATGGTGTTTCGGTCGGCGATGGCTAGGGAGGAGCAGGGCGTTTTCGGCGGCGTTTTGGATGTGGCGATCATTCAAGACGGGTATAAGTTCTATCGCGAGATCGAGTCCGGAAACGAATACCTCTGGGCGATCGAGGAAGATTTGGGAGAATCGAATAACCTGATCCGCGTCATGCCTGAGCTCGCCGAGCGCCTGCGCAAGAACATGGACGCGTATTGTGAGCGTGTCGGCTGGGACCAGAAAGAAAGAGCGAAGTTTTTGGGGCGAAAGAAGCGAGGGTAAGAGGTCGAAAAAGAAATTTGAAGCTATTGAAAAGCGTGGAACGGTTTAGAAGCGGCACTCGCCGCAGTCATTCAAGAGTCATGATCAGAGTAACAGCAAATATTACATTTTTAGTCCTGGCATTTGCCTTGGCGCCTCACGTCGCGTCAGCGGCTAAGCCCAGTCGACAAGCTCAGGAGAAACCGAACTTTATTATTATCTTCACCGATGACCAGGGCTATCAGGATGTCGGCTGTTACGGTTCGCCCGATATCAAGACGCCGCGGCTCGATCGCATGGCGGAGGAGGGGATGCGCTTTACCAGCTTTTATGCCCATACGGTCTGCGGGCCGTCGCGGGGAGCCTTGATGACGGGCAGCTATCCCTTGCGTTTCGCTCGTTTCGACGATCCGGACTCGATCCACCCGGAGCTGCACTTGGAGGAGGTCACCCTCGCCGAAGTCCTTAAGGAAGAGGGCTACGCGACGGGAGCTTTTGGAAAATGGGATTTGGCGGGACACAATCCGACGGCCTACAAAAAGGAGCTCCTGCCAACGTATCAGGGATTCGACTACTACTTTGGAACGCCAGGCAGCAACGACAAGTACGTGGATCTGATTCGCGGAACGGAGCGGATCGAGGAAAAGGCGGATATGGCCACCTTAACCCAGCGCTATACTGACGAAGCCTTGTCTTTTATGGAACGGAATCAGGACCGTCCGTTTTTCGTCTACCTCGCCCATACCATGCCGCATACCCGATTGGCGGCTTCGGAGGCATTTAGAGGCAAGTCGGAAGGTGGCTTGTATGGGGACGTCATTGAAGAGTTGGACTATCACATCGGGCGCGTGCTCGATAAGGTCGACGAGCTCGGGCTTGACGAAAATACATACGTTATCTTCACCAGCGACAACGGGCCCTGGCACATCCGGGGAGATCATGGCGGGCATGCGGAACCGCTGCGGGGAGCCAAGACGTCCTGCTGGGAAGGTGGCTTGCGGGTGCCGTGTATCATGCGAGCGCCAGGGCGCGTCCCGGCGGGCCAGGTGACTGATGCCATTACTGCAACCATTGATCTGCTGCCAACGCTGGCGGACTTGGCGGGCGCGTCCGTTCCCCAGGATCGCGTAATCGACGGGATCAACATTTCATCGGTGATGCACGGCAAAGGCGATGACTTGGAACGCAGCTACTTCTACTACCAGCACGATTGCTTGCGAGCGGTGCGTTCCGGAAAGTGGAAACTGATGTTGCCGCATACGGAGCCGTTGGAAGGAAGTATCGGTTGGAAGTGGAGAAATCACATCAAAGCGGAAGACCGTATCCGCTTCGAGAAGGCGCACCTTTACGACCTGGAAGCGGATATCGGGGAGACGACGGATGTGGCGGATCAGAACCCGGAAGTCGTGGCGGAGCTGATGCAGCTTGCCCAATGGGCCCGCGAAGATATCGGCGATCACGACGTTTTTGGAGCGAACGCCCGTACTTTCGGGGCTGAAAGGCGAACGCTTACGAGCGAGAAGAAGCTATGAAGAAGGAGCTGCTAACTGCGATCGGCCTTGTCTTTTTCCTTGTCGGAATTTCGTCTTGGGCGGCTGGCTCTGGGAAGGCTCAACCGAACTTTATTGTCATATTGACTGATGATCAGGGCTACGGAGATCTAGGCTGCTTCGGAGGGGATCATGTAAAGACGCCGCGTATTGATAAAATGGCGACGGAAGGGGTCATGCTAACGAGCTTCTACATGGCCGGATCGGTTTGCACGCCCTCGCGCTCGGCCTTGATGACGGGGAGCTATCCTAAGAGGATCGGGTTGGCGGACGGAGTCTTTTTAGCGGGCGACGAGAGAGGACTGAGTCCGGAAGAACTTACGATTGCCGAGATCTTGAAGTCAGCGGGATATCGAACCGGGATATTCGGCAAGTGGCACTTGGGCGACCAGCCGGAGTTTTTGCCGACGCGGCAAGGCTTCGACGCTTTTTTCGGGCTGCCTTATAGCCACGACATTCATCCCTACCATATGAACAAGCGTCATAACTTCCCGCTTCTGCCGCTGTTGGAAGGCGAGGAGGTAATCGAGGAGGAGCCCGATGCGGATTACCTGACGAAGCGGATTACGGAACGGGCGGTGGATTTTATCGAACGGCATAAGGACGAGCCGTTTTTCCTCTACGTGCCGCATCCCCTTCCGCATCGCCCGATTCATATGTCCCCTCCGTTTATGGAGACAGCCCCGGAGGAGATCAAAGCGAAGCTTGAGGAAGAGCAGGGCATCGATTATTTGACGCGGGATAAACTGTATCATCACGCGATCAGCGAGATCGACTGGTCCGTAGGTCAGATCCTCGATGCCCTGGTGGCGAACGGAATCGATGAGAATACGCTGGTGATTTTCACTTCCGACAATGGTCCTTCGGTGGGTTCGACCGGTTCGTTGACGGGAGGGAAGGGTAGTTCTTACGAAGGCGGACAGCGTGTCCCGACAGTGATTCGCTGGCCGGGAGCCATTCCGGCGGGAGGGAAGAACGACACGCTGATGAGCGCTATGGATTTGCTTCCAACCTTTGCGAAGCTGGCCGGGGTGGAGGTTCCCTCGGACCGAGCGATCGACGGTAGAGATGTTTGGGCAGCGTTGACCGAGGGCGTTGAAACGCCGCACGAAGCGTTTTTTTACTACAAGGGAAGTCGTCTGGAGGCGGTGCGCTCGGGTCCGTGGAAACTGCATTTGGGCAGGCCGGGGAAAAGCTCGAAGGGAGCCGAACGGCGCGGCAAGGGGTCGAGCTCGCCGATAGCCGCGTTGTATCATTTGGATACGGACGCGGGCGAGCAGGTGAATGTTTTGAATGACTATCCGGAGGTCGCGGAACGCTTGCGAGCGTATGCGAAGGCCTTTGAAGCGGAGTTGAGCGAGGATAGTCGCCCCGCTGGAAAAGTGGAAGAGGCGAAAATTTTGACGAGGAGGATTCGGTGAGATGGAGATGTTTTATAGAAGTTTTTTATCGTTAGCTTTCGACGCGTTCTTAGGTAGGGCTCGACCGCCGGGCGAGCCGAGGAGAATTGAACCTGCGATGCGGTCCGCCCGGCGGTCGGACCCTACCTTGCTTGGCCTCGTTTCCGTTTTCTTGCTGGTATTGACTGTGGGAGCCTATGCTGAGAAACCGAACATCATCCTGATCTTCGCGGATGATCTTGGTTACGGCGACTTGGGGTGTTACGGGGCGGATCTGGCGACGCCGGAGATCGATCGCTTGGCCGCTCAGGGATTGCGGGCGACGGACTGTTTGGTGGGGGCTAATGTATGCGGGCCTTCCCGCTCGGCTTTGATGACGGGGCGTTATCCGATGCGGGTGGGGCATCCGATTTCCCGGCATCCATTTCCTAAATACGCCGCATATGGAATCGCTCCTGATGAGCTGACCATGGCGGAACTGCTGAAGTCGGCGGGCTACTACACCAAGATGATTGGCAAGTGGCATCTCGGCTTTCACGTGGAAGGAAGCCACCCGCTCGATGCCGGCTTCGACGACTATTTGGGGCTGCACAGCAATCATCTTGCGAGCCGGCCGGATGCGAGCGCTCTCTACCGGAATCGGGAAATCGTTCGGGCGGACATTCCTTTCACGGAAGTGACGAAGCTATACACCGACGAGGCCGTGGAATTCATCAAGGCGGATCACAAGGAACCCTTTTTCCTCTATTTCGCCCATCACATTCCGCATACGCCCATCGAAGCGAGCGAGCCCTTCGTGGGTGCCTCCGGCAAGCCGGGCAAGGACGGGGAGTATAGCGATGTGGTGCTGGAGCTCGACCATAGCGTGGGGCGGGTCGTCGCTGCGCTCGAGGAAGCGGGAATCGTCGACGATACCTTGCTCGTGTTCCTGTCGGATAACGGTCCGGCGAGATTCGGATCGGCGGGGGATCTGCTCGGTGGCAAGTACGTCACCACGGAAGGAGGACACCGCGTTCCCGCTATTTTCCATTGGCCGAAGCGAATTCCTGCAGCTCAGGTTTCCGACGCCCTGATGACCAGCATGGACCTATTGCCCTTGTTCTGTGACGTGGCGGGCGTGGCGCTCCCCACGGATCGAACCTACGATGGAAAGAACATCATCAAGCTTCTAACCGGTGAAGAGACGCAAAGCCCTCACCGCTATTTCCATTACTACAATGGACTCCATCTGCAGGCGGTGCGAAACGAGAAGTGGAAGCTGCACTTTCCCCGTAGCTCAGATGACCAGCCTTACTGGGCGAAGCGCGACAGCGGAAAGAGGGTGTACACTACCTTGGAGGCGCCTTTGTTGTTTAATTTGGATACGGATGCTGGTGAGAGAAAAAATGTCTATTCCCAGCACCCGGAAGTCGTTGCGGAGCTGATGAGAGAAGCGGAACGGATCCGTGCCGAAATCGGTGACCTGCATATGGTCGGTAGGGATCAACGGCCGCATGGCTTGGCGAATCCGCAGGAGAAGGGAGAACCGTGATTAGAACGAAAATTAAGTTAATCGCCCTTGCGGGCATGCTCTGCGCTTCCGTCTCTTGCTGGGGCAAGGCTAGGACTGATCGTCCCAACGTGATCTTCATCCTCATGGACGACATGGGGTACAGCGATGTCAGTTGCTACGGCGCTGAAAAAGTGGATACGCCGAACATCGATCGCATGGCGGCGGAGGGGCTTATGTTTACGGACTTCCATACGGGCGCCTCGATCTGTTCGCCTTCGCGGGCGGCGTTCTTGACCGGCGCCTATCCGCAACGAGCGGGGCTCTACATGGGAATCAACCAAAACCGGGAAGCCCATTGGTTTCTGGGATTGAATCCGGAGGAGCTTACGATCGCCGAGCAGTTCAAGAAGCAAGGCTACGTCACTGCTCTCGTAGGCAAGTGGCACTTGGGAAAGGAGGAGGCGTTTTCCTACTATGGCCAAGGTTTCGACCATTATTACGGGGCGCCGGACAACATGGGGCATAACTCCGCCTTCTACGACGATCGGGAAGTGGTCTATGAGTCCACGCCGCTGGACCAGCTGACGACGCTCTACACCGAACGTATGGTCCAGCATATCGAGGACTTTCGGAACCAACCCTTCTTCATCTATTTCGCCCACAATTATCCGCATACTCCCTACCGGGCAGGTCCCGAGTTCAAGGGCGCTTCCGACGACGGCGTGCGGGGCGACATTATCGAGGAAGCGGATTGGGGGATTGGCGAGATTCTGAAAGCGCTCGAAGCCAACGGACTTCTGGAAAATACGCTTGTAATCTTCAGCTCCGATAACGGACCCGTGAAGGAGGAGTACGCTCAGCCCTATAGCGGAACCAAGTACGTATCCAGGGAAGGAGGACATCGAGTCCCGTTTATCCTGTACTGGAAAGGGACCTTGGAACCGGCGGTCTCTGAGGTGCCGGTAGTGGCCATGGACTTGTTTCCCACCTTGAGCGAACTGATCGGAGCTCCCTTGCCGGAGGATCGGGTATACGATGGCGTCAGCTTGCTGCCCTTGTTCGAGGGCAAGGCGATTGCCCGTGCGGCGGACGAGCCGTTTTACTACTACAACTGCGAAAACCTGCAGGCGGTTCGGGTAGGCGACTGGAAGCTGCACCTGCCGCGTCGCATGGAGCAGATTCCGTTTTGGGCCATGAAAAAGCAGCAGGAGATCGCCGCGCCGCGCCTGTATCATCTCGCTAACGACGTGGCTGAGGAACGGGACCTTGCCGCTCAATATCCGGAGCGTGTATCCGAAATGATGGCCCTGGCGGAAGGGATTCGGGCGAAGCTTGGCGAGTATGGCCGACGCGGCTCCGATCAGCGAGCCACGGGAACGCTCTTTCCGGAAGTGCCTATCGTATCGAACCATCTTACCGATTGGGATAAGCTGTCCGACGAGGAAAAGGGCAGGGCCAAGTCGGAATTCCTACCCAAGAAGAAAGCAAGGAAGAAGTAGCACGTGTGAGGAAACTGAATACAGCTTGTTTGGCCATGCTTGCTTTCCTGTTTGGGGGAAGCGAGGCCAGCGCCGCGAGGGGAGGCTTGCCCAACGTGGTGCTTATCGTGGCCGAAGACCTTGGCTATGGCGACCTTGGCTGCTACGGGGCGACGCGGGTGCGGACGCCGCATATCGACGGCTTGGCGGAACGTGGGCGTCGCTTTACGGATGCCCATTCCGCGTCCGCCGCGAATTCTCCGTCGCGCTACGCGCTGCTGACGGGGCAGTACCCGTTTCGGGTCGACCTCTGGGCTCCGGTTCGCAATACCTCCGGCCTGGTCATCGATCCGGAGACCTTCACGATCGCGGACCTTTTCAAGAAGAAGGCCTACGCGACCGGGTTCGTCGGAAATTGGCAGCTCGGTTTCGGGGCTGGCGAAACCGATTGGTCGAAACCGCTTCGTCCCGGCCCGCTGGAGCTCGGCTTCGACTCCTATTTTGGCATCCCTGTAATCAATAGCGTCAGCCCCTTCCTTTACGTTGAGAACGACCGGCCGCTGGGCCATGATCCAGCGGATCCATTGGTCTTCATTGGATCCAAACGCCCAGACGAAGCGACGCCGCTTAAGCCGCTGCCGCCCGAATCGGAGGTTGGCCAGCGTTCGGAGAATGCGTTTAGCGGGGCGGTCGAAGCTCACGAAAGCTACGACGATTTCGAGCAAGGCATACGACACACCGAAAAGGCAGTTGAGTGGATTCGCTCCCAAGACGATGGTCCTTTCTTCCTCTATTTTTCAGCCCTGAATATCCATCATCCTTATACGCCGGCCGAGCGATTCCGAGGGAGCAGCGAAGCGGGCGTCTATGGAGACTACCTTCATGAGCTGGACTGGATGGTTGGCGAAATCGTTGCGTGCCTCGAGGAGCGAGGGCAGCTGGACGATACCTTGATCGTATTTACCAGCGACAACGGCGGGATGTTCAGCAAGATCGCCCAAGACGCCTATCAGCTTGGCCATGAAAACAACGGCAGCTTGCTTGGCTATAAATTCGGAGCCTGGGAGGGCGGTCACCGCGTTCCCTTTATCCTGTCCTGGCCCGGCAAGGTGGAGGCGGGATCGGTTTCGGAGGAGCTGCTTTGTACGATGGACCTTCTCGCGACCTTTGCGGCGATTACGGAGCAAGCGGCGCCGGCTGGCGATAGTCTCAACCAATTGCCGACCTTCCTAGGCGAGACGAGGGAGCCGGTGCGGAAAGAGCTGGTAATTGCTGCCCGTCAGGAGGAGCACCTTTCGCTTCGCAAAGGGAAGTGGATGTATATTCCATTCCAAGGGAGCGGAGGCTTTCGCGGAAAGCAACCCGGCCAAAACGGATTCGCCGGCCCTGCGGCGGCTAGCTACGCGGGTCGAGAGAACAGCGATATCGAAAACGGACGTATCAAGGAATCGGCTCCGCCGGGGCAGCTTTACGATCTCGAACGGGACTTGAGCCAAACGACGAATCGCTACCGCGACTACCCGCACCGCGTGGAGCGGATGGCGTCATTGCTGAACGAATACGTAGATGCGTCCCAGTCGCCCTAGATTCGCGAGCGTTTCCATTTTTCATCACAACCTAAGATCCCCCCCCTAAAACCAACCCCTATAAACGTCAAAGAAGGAGCCCCGTTATGAATTCCGAAGAACTGAATCGCAGAGAAGCTATCAAGAGAGGAGCCATCCTTGGCGGTGGTATGCTGGCCCTGAAGGGCTTGAGCCCGCTGGCTTGGGCGGCGCCGCGTTCCAACGAAATGCCGATGTCGTTCTTCGGAAAAACGGGGGTGCGCGTTTCTAAGATCGGCGTGGGGACGGCCTCCTTGTCCAAGCCGGAATGCAGCGAGGAAGAGGCGATGCGGGTGATCGATCAAGCGATCGACGAAGGTATTAACTATTTCGATACGGCGCCTCGCTACGACCAAGGGGAGGCGGAGCGTCGCACCGGCAAGGGCCTGAAGGGGAAGCGGGACAAGGTTTTCCTCGTTTCGAAGACTCATGATCAAAGCTACGAGGGAACTTGGAAGCTGCTGGAGCAAAGCCTCAAGCACCTGCAGACCGATTACCTGGACATGGTGCACCTTCACAATATCGGCCATGAAGAACGTTGGGAAGATCTGGACTTCGCCTTCAGTGAAAAGGGAGCGATGGGCGCTTTGCGGGAGGCCAAGCAGAAGGGCATGGTTCGCTTCATCGGGGCGACCGGGCATCTTTATCCGAGCCGGTTCGGCCGCGTTGTCGAATCCGATGAGATCGATGCCCTGATGGTGGCGGTAAACTTCGTTAACCAGCATACTTACAATTTCGAGGACAAGGTTTGGCTGCCCGCGGCTAGCAAGAACAAAGGGCTGGTGTCCATGAAGGTGTTCGGCGGGCGAGTCGGTCGTACGGCCTCGCACCGTTTCGATCCGGCGGACTACGAGAACGCCTTGCGCTATACCTTGAGTCTCAAAGGATTGAATACAGCGGTAGTGGGAATGAGTAGCAGGGCCCACTTGAACCAGTTGCTGGAGACCTTTCGCCGGGTGGACGCTTTGAGCGAGGAGGAACTAATCGCCGTAGCACGTCGCGGTCGCGAGCTCATTGAAGAAAACCCGCGTCTGCAGGCGATGCATGGCGGCTCGACAGCCTAGTCGCGGTGAGATCGGGTGTAGTAGATAGCGAGTTACAGACATTTAGAATGAAACCAAAGGTTTTGAACAAACTTTCGCTCCTGGCGCATTTGCTGGTTGCCGTCCTTGCGACGGTTCCCTCAACCCAGGCGGAGTCGCAGGATTACGGGAGGGCGTCGCTCACGCATACTCGATTGACGGGGATCGGCCCGGAAGAAGGAGTTTCCCGGCGAGACCCGAGCGATATCATAGAAGTCGGCGGGCTCTATTACGTCTGGTATTCGCGTGGGCCGGTTCGGACTGGCTACGACGCTACCGTTTGGTACGCGACCTCCCCGGACGGCTTGCGCTGGACGGAACGAGGTCAGGCGATTGCCAAGGGCGAAAGCGGAGCTTGGGACGAGGCAAGCGTTTTCACTCCAAACATTCTGGTGGCTGAAGGAAAGTATTGGCTGTTTTATACTGGGATTTCGAAGGATCCTGAGATCAAGCCCGATTCGAAGATCGGTATTGCAGTTGCGGATACGCCAGACGGACCCTGGGAACGCTTGTCCAGCAATCCCGTGCTGCGGAACAGCGAAAACGAATCCGATTTCGATAGTCACTTGGTTGACGATTCTTGCCTGATCGTTCGGGACGGAAAGTACTGGCTTTATTATAAGGGGCGTCAGCTGGGCAAGCAACCCAGCGAAACGCAAATGGGGCTGGCGATCGCGGATTCGCCCGGTGGGCCGTACGTGAAGCATTCCGCCAATCCCGTCATTCCCGGCAACCACGAGGTGGTCGTTTGGCCGCAGGGAAAAGGCGTAGCGGCGATGATTGGAAAAGTCGGGCCGAAGGACCTGGTGCGAACCGTGCAATACGCGGAGGATGGGGTTTATTTCTCAAAGACCCATGAGCTTTCGCAGGAGGCGTTTGCGGGAGGCACGTATCGACCGGAAGCCTTCACTGGCAGCGATGAGGGCGAGGCTCCGGTCTGGGGCGTTGAAATTGGAAAAGCCGGAAAGCTGCTTTGTATCCAACGATTCGATATCGAATGGAGCGAGTAGGACGCTTGGGGAACGAAGAAATGAAAAACGTTTTAAATATAATTCTGAATACGCCTCTAAACCGGAGGAAATGCGCAATGGCGGCCGCGCTTATGGGTCTTCACCTCCTCGGTGTTTCGCAGCTGGGCGCGGAATCCTCAGCATCATCTGAGACGCCGCCGCGTCCGAACCTGGTGATCATCTTCACCGATGACCAAGGGTACGCGGACTTGAGCTGCTTTGGTGGGGATCATGTCCTGACTCCGAATATCGATCGGATGGCGGCGGAGGGCGTTCGCTTGACGAGCTTTTATGTCGGCGCCCCGCTTTGTTCGCCGTCGCGGGCGGCCTTGATGACAGGCTGTTACCCGTCGCGTATCGATATGGGAACTCCCTCTTCGATCGCGGTGGACCTGCCGAATGTCCCGCGGGGAAAGTGCTTCCCCGTTTTCTTGGCAGGTGACGGACGGGGCCTGAATCCGGAGGAATTCACGATTGCCGAGGCGGCGCAATCGGCTGGATACAAGACGGGCATGTTCGGCAAATGGCATTTAGGCGACCAGACGGAATTCCTACCGACCCGCCAGGGCTTCGAGGAGTATTTTGGAATTCCCTACAGCCACGATATCCATCCCGCCCACCGGCGGCAGGAGATCTTCAATTTCCCTCCACTGCCGCTGCTGGAAGGAGAGACCGTAATCGAAATGGAGCCTGACGCGGATTACCTGACGCGGCGCATCACGGAGCGGGCGGTGTCGTTTATCGAGAAGAACAAGGACGAGAACTTTTTCCTCTACGTGGCGCATCCCTTGCCGCATGGCCCTCTGGCGGCGTCGCCGGAGATCAAGAAGGAGTACGCTCAGAAAGTCGGGACGGACGATAAGGCGAAACAAGGGCTTTATTCCACCGCGATCTATGAGATCGATTGGTCGGTGGGAGAAATTCTAGACGCCCTCGAGGAGCAGGGAATCGAGAAGAATACGATTGTACTCTTTGCGACCGATAATGGTCCGGCTGGACGGAAAGGTTCCGCAAAACCCTTGAGCGGATGGAAAGGCAAAACGCTTGAAGGCGGCATGCGCGTGCCTGCGGTGCTTCGTTGGCCAAATGGTATTCCGGCGGGGACCGAAGTCGATGAGCTGGTGACGGCCATGGACGTGCTGCCCACCTTTGCGAAGCTCGCGGGAGCGAAGCTGCCAAGAGACCGTGCCATCGACGGGAAGGATATCTTGCCTACCTTGGCGGACGGCGCGGAAAGCCCGCACGAGTATTTCTTCTATGCCCACTGGGGCACCCTGGAAGCGGTGCGTTGGAAGGATTGGAAGCTGCGCATCGTGGATGGAGAAGAAGCGCTCTACAATTTGGATACGGATATCTCGGAGAAAACGAATCTCGCATCCAGCCACCCGGAAATCGTGCAGCAGCTCAAGGGCGCCATGCAGGCCTTCGAAAAGGAAATGGAGGCGAACGAGCGCCCTGCAGGCTCGGTCGACAACCCGACGCCTCTGGCCCTTATCCCGTGAATCAGGAATAATGAAAAAGCATTATCGAATTTCAACTTACCCGAATACTATGAGAACGAAGCTATTAACCCTAATCCTTTCAATGCTGGCAGCGGGCACCCTCTGCTCGGCCGCGACTTCGCCTTCCATGCGGCAAGTAGCTCCCAACGTGGTGCTCATCTTCGCCGACGATCTTGGCTATGGGGACCTTGGCTGCTATGGCGCGACGAAAGTGGATACGCCGAACATCGATCGCCTCGCGGCGGAAGGGCGTCGCTTCACGGACGCTCATTCGGCCTCGGCTGTCTGTACGCCATCTCGCTACGGTCTGCTAACGGGAGAGTATCCTTACAAGGCCGATGGCGGCAAGGGACTTTGGGGGCCGTGCCCGATCGAGTCACCGCTGCTGATCGACGTCGAAACGCAGACCATTGCCGACGTATTCAAAAGCAAGGGATACGATACGGCAGTGGTCGGTAAGTGGCATCTCGGTTTCGGGGAAGGCGAGAACGATTGGCAGAAGCCCTTGAGTCCGGGCCCGCGCGACTTGGGCTTCGATTATTATTTCGGGATGCCAGTGGTGAACAGCGCCCCTCCGTACGTGTATGTGGAAAATGAACACGTGGTGGGCGGCGATCCGTCGGATCCATTGATCTACCTCGGGCGAAACGCGGAGAAGAAGCCCGTGACGCCGATTACGCCAATTCCTCCCGAGGCATCCCAACGTACGGAAAACCGCTTCCAAGGCGCGGTCGAAGCGCATAAGCTCTTCAACGATTACGAAGTGGGCACCAAGCTGACCGAGAAGGCCACGGACTGGATCAAAGCTCGCGACGGGAATCCGTTTTTCATGTATCTGGCCACGACTGCGGTGCACCACCCCTTCACTCCAGCCCCCCGTTTCCAGGGAACGAGCGAAGCGGGGCCTTACGGCGATTTCGTGCACGAGTTGGACTGGATGGTCGGCGAGGTGATGAAGTCGCTGGAGGAAAGCGGAGTCGCCGATAATACCCTTGTGATCTTCACGAGCGACAATGGCGGCATGTTCAATCATGGTGGACGCGTGGCGGCCGAGTTGGGCCATCGGATCAACGGCGACCTGCTCGGATCCAAGTTCGGCGTATGGGAAGGCGGGCACCGCGTGCCCTTCATCGCTTGGTGGCCCGGGAAGATCGAGGCAGGAAGCGTATCCAATCAGTTGTTCATGAGCGTGGATTTGAAAGCGACCTTTGCCGATCTAACGGGGCAAACGCTCAGTCCGAGCGAGCAGCGCGACAGCGTCAATATGTTGCCAGCCCTTGTCGGTAATCCCAACGCTCCGCTGCGTACTGAAATGGTCATTACGCCGCGCAAGGCGTCCCACATGTCGCTTCGCAAAGGGAAGTGGATGTATATTCCCGCCAAGAGCGACGGAGGTTTTTCGGGTTCGAAGCCGCATCACCATGCCTGGGGCGGGCCAGCGGTGGCCGCTTTGGTGAATACGCCTAACAGCGATATCGAAAACGGCAAACTCAAGGCGGATGCCGCTCCAGCCCAGCTCTACGATCTGGAGGCGGATCCCAATCAAACCCGCAACCTCTATCATGAGTACCCCGAGGTCGTGCGGGAGCTGCAAGCCCAGATCGAGAGCTATCGGCCGCAGGCGCAGAACGACGGCATCAAGCGCAAAAACTAAGGGATCGAAACGTCATGGAAAATAGGATACAATCGAGCCTGGCCAGCGAACTGAGCGGGGAAGGGCTCTCTCTCCCGCGGCGCGACTTTTTAAAGGCAACCGGTCTGACCGCTGCGATGTTGCTGGCGGGTCGCTTCAAGGTGATGGCCGGGCCTTTTGAAGCGAAGGATTTCGACAAGATCATTCCCGCGAACAAGCGGCTGAGCAAGGATTGGATCGCCAGCCTGTACTCCCGCGGCGAGGCCCTGAGCGCCAAGAAGGGGGCGCTGCAGTACATCGGCATGCCGATCAACGGGATTTGCACGGGGCAGGTCTACCTCGGCGGGGACGGCCGCCTTTGGTATTGGAACCTCGACGCCACCAAGGACAAGAAGAACAACCCGAAGGGGCTTCGCTACCTGAAGCCGGATGCGGCGCATTCGCCGATCAGCCAAGGCTTCGCCCTGCAAGTAGACGGAAAGACGCGAACCCTCGACGCGGAGGGCTTTGAGGAGGTCAGCTTCACGAATCGGTACCCTATGGGGCAGGTGGATTATGCCGATGGGCAGTGTCCCTTGGCGGTTCGCCTGGAGGCTTACACGCCGTTCATTCCTTTGAACCGTGACGAGTCCAGCTATCCGGTGATCGTGATGCGGTATACGGTTACCAATACTGCGTCCGTTTCCAAGGAGTTTGGGATCGCGGGCTGGATCGAGAGCATCGTGGACCGCAAGGAGGAATCGGCTTCGGGTGGGAAGAAGACCTGCGCGTATCGAAAATTTGACGACATCGCTACGGTGGAGTGTTTCGCCGACTTTGAGGACGCGGATGCGATCGCCTTGGGGATTTTCGGAAAAGAGTCGCCGGACTGGGTGGATCTGGAGAAGGTCTCGCCTGGCCCGGAGGGACTTTTCGAGTCCATTGGGCGGCTGCAGGACGGATCCGTCAGCGAGCGCGAGCTTTCCGCTCCCTCCTTCGCTTCGCTCGGGCGTCGGTTGACGCTGGCGCCGGGCGAGTCCAAGACCGTGTCCTTCGCGGTATCCTGGCGGGTTCCGCACATTCGATATGGAACGGCTTTCGGGGTGGGACCCAAATCGACCTCGCCGGGGAGCAATCATTACGCGACGCTCTGGCCGACCGCGGCGCAAGCTGCGAGCCAGGTCGCGAGTCGCGAGGGCGAGCTCTACGCTAAGAGTAAGGACTGGGTGGATACTTGGTACGATTCGAGTTTGCCGTACTGGTTTTTGGAGCGAGCCTTCATACCGATCAATTGCATGCAGACGCAGGTGGCGCAGCGCGTGTATCCAGAAGGTAGCGACGACGAACACTACAATTTGGAAGAAGGGGTCCGCTGTTGTCCGGGCAATTGCACCCATGTCTGGAACTATGCCCAAGGACTGGCTCGCATCTTTCCGGAGATCGAGCGCGAGTGCCGCGAGAAGGTGGAGTACGGGCTCGGCTTCGATGACGAGAACGGCATGGTGTACTTCCGCTATTGCATGCAGGAGGGAAAGAAGGGGCGCGACGACGCCATCGACGGCACCTGCGGAACGATCATTCGCGTGCTGCGGGAGAGCCAGATGACGACGGACTACAGCTTCCTCGCGAGGATCTGGGATCGGGTGAAGCTCTCCATGGATTTTGTGATCAAGGAGTGGGACCCGGACGAGGACGGCATGCTGGCGGGAGCCCAGCACAATACCTTGGACGAACCTTGGTACGGGCAGGTGCATTGGCTGACCAACGTCTACCACGCGGCCCTGAAG
The DNA here is from genome assembly GCF_031127875.1 of Pelagicoccus sp. SDUM812005. GTDB lineage: Bacteria > Verrucomicrobiota > Verrucomicrobiia > Opitutales > Opitutaceae > Pelagicoccus. The sequence continues at coordinate 314,657 of NZ_JARXIA010000003.1, forward strand.
GCTGCGGCCTTGATGGCTCGCCAGATGGATCAGCCTGCGGTCGCTTCCCGCTACGAAGGCATTGTGGCAAGGGGCGCTCCGGCCATGGTGGAAGCCTTGTGGAACGAGGATTTTGGATACTTTATCCACAAGCCGCCCGCCGATGAGGATAAGATGCACGGTTCGACCAATGGCTGCCATATTGACCAGGTTCTAGGCGAGTCCTGGTTGCACGAGCTAGGGCTCGATCCCATCTTGCCAAAGGACAAGATTCGCAAGGCGCTGCAGGCCCTTTGGAAGTACAACTTTACGCCGGACGTGGGGGCCTTCCGCAAGGTGATGACCAACGGGCGCTACTATGCGGCGGAGGGCGACGCGGGGCTGGTGATGTGCAGCTTTCCCTTCGGCAAGGTCGAACCCAAGAGCGGAAACAAGAACTACGCCGGCTACCTCAACGAGTGCATGACCGGCTTCGAGTGGCAAGTGGCGGCACACATGATCCGCGAGGGCATGGTCGAGGAGGGCTTGGCCATCGGGAAGGCGATCTACGACCGCTACCGGCCGGAAGCCCGCAATCCCTACAACGAGGTTGAGTGCAGCGACCACTATTCCCGAGCCATGGCGAGCTACGGCGCGTTTCTGGCGGTCTGTGGCTATCGCTACGACGGTCCGGAGGGGAAGCTCGGCTTCGGCCCGAAGCTCAGTCCGGAGAACTTCCAGACGGCCTTCACCACGGCCGAAGGCTGGGGCCGTTTCACGCAACAAGTTGAAGGCGGAAAGCTGACGGCCGGCCTCGAACTACGTTACGGCAAGCTGGCATTGCAGGAGTTCGCTTTGGACAAAGTAGCGGGCATCGCAGGGAGGGACGTTACCGCCACGCTAGACGGAAAGGCGCTGGGCGTTTCCGTGGAAGCGAAGGGAGACGCTTATGTTTTGAAGTTTGCTAGCCCGCTAGCGATTAAAGCCGGACAGCGTTTCGAGGTGTCTTGCTCCTAGGCGATTACCTTGCCTGCATCGACTGCGGGCAGGGGCATTGTCGTTTCGATACGAGATACGTTTATCCTATTAACCGCGGAGGACGCGGAGAAGAGGGCAGAGCCACACACATGCTTTTCGCGTCTCGTGCAATGATCACTCGCAATAGGTAGGGCGTGACCGCCGGGCACGCCGCGACTCCCGAAGCACACAAGACGACTCTTGTTTTCTTAACCGCAGAGAACGCGGAGGACGCGGAAAAAGACGGGGGAGAAATTTCGCATCCTCTTCAGAAGGTGAGAGGGCAGAGCCGCGCACCTGCTTTGCGCGTCTCGTGCAATTTGATCCGTCGCAATAGGTAGGGCGTGACCGCCGGGCACGCCGCTAGAAGGTTTATTGGCCACGAAAAGGCACAAAGACTCCTGCACTGCTTCCTGCCTTATAAGGCAGGTTTCAGCACGCGGATTCTTCGTGCTTTTTGTCGGGCCATCTTCCTCGTCTTTTAGCGACCCGGTTCTCGCTTTCTCGGGCCAGGTCTTTGTCTCAGACCACACTCGTTTTTGTAGGGATCCAGTCTCGACCACGCCCCAAGGCCGCCATGGGAGTCTTTGAAATATTGCTAGGTAAATACCTTTAGCTTGCGAAGGTCGCGTTTCGGTCCTAAGCAGGAAACTGACAACTTTGTAAGTCTCACAGCTCCCTCTCTTGTACATGTCCTTTCAAGCCTTCCGAAGCGCGTATCCAAATTGCGGTACAAGCGTTACCCCCTGTCCAACGCTCCTATGCCCAGAGCCCACCGAAATGGGATCTAGTAAATCCATTTCCGAAGGTATCTGTCTAAGTTGGAACTGGGAATAACTCATTAGGAATTGCGAATGTATCAGGGCATGAAAATTTGGATACAAATTCTGGATACCTGGAACTGCACATCCCTGATTGTTTATCACGAGATGAATCTTTCCCACCGCACTAACTGATGGCCGCGAAAACCCGCGTCGCGAATCTCGATCTTTCAAAAGCTTAGTAACTCCCGCCGATGGATCACACTCACATAGTCCAAGCTGCCGATTTAGACCGCTATTCACCCACGCGCGACAGTCAGTCGGTGGTTCCTGAACTTGTGTATTTGCTGGTAAAGCAGTCTGTTCCAGCACCCTCGGAGTGCCGTATCCCATATGGAGATGTCGTCAATCAGCCAGGTTGGGACGGGCTCGTCGAGATAGACCAAAGCTTTCTTGAGTATGTTCCAGCAGGCGCTTCCTACTGGGAAATCGGCACTGGGGCTGATCCGAAGACTAAGGCGTCAACTGATTTCAAAAAGCGCACTGAGGCTTTATCCGCTGAAAATCGGGCGAAATCCTCATTCGTCTTCGTGACCCCCCGATCCTCCGCCTCTGGAGGTTGGAATGAGCCCGAACAGACCGAGTGGTTGGAAGAGAGAAAGGGTAGTGGTTGGAACACCATCAAAATAATCGACGGAGTAAAACTTGCGGACTGGCTCCGCGAATTTCCTGCCTTAGGTCGATGGATGGCGAAGAAGGTAGGGATCACTGCAAGTCTTGGGGGAATCATCACACCTGGCGAGCATTTGGATCTGATTCTAGCCCAAGGCGACAAGAACGATCCACCTTTACCACCTCAACTATTCACGACTTCTCGCGGCGGTGCTTGTGCGTCCTTAGAAGCTGTCTTCTCAGGAGAATCCCACAGGCAATTTTTTTTTGCTGAGAGCGAAGATGATGTCGAAGATTTTGTCGCTGCATATTTATCGACACTCGATGATGAAAAGACCCGAGAATACGCAAACCGCTGCCTTTTCATTAGCGATGAAGAGGCCTGGAGAACGGTTTCGGAGCTGAGGCAATCGCATGTTCTAGTTGCGAGTCCTAGATTGGGATTGGACTCAGAGCGGCAAAACCTCCAAGCCGTTGCAACGAAAAAGGGCCACGCGGTTGTTATACCGCTGTGTGGTGCTTTATCCGGTGACAATCCTGAAATAATAAAACTCCGCAGTCCGTCTCGATCACAGATAGAAGCAGTTCTCAAAGAGGCTAATTTTTCTGAAGTCCGCGCCCGAGAACTTGGCGGTATCGGAGGAGGACGAATGTCGGCTCTTCGCCGCCATCTTTTGGGACTTGGTTCTGTTCCACCATACGTCAACTGGGATACCGCTCGCGAACTGGCGCAAGCCGCGTTGGCGGGTCAGTGGAATGCAAACAATCCTGCAGATCTTCGGGCAGTGGAGGAAATGCTGGGAAAAAGCTACGGGGAGTGGATCGAGATACTCAGAGCTGACGCGCTGCGCTCGGACTCTCCCCTTATTCAGACTGATGAGAGGTGGAGATTCGTAGCGCGCGGTGAGGCTTGGAACGCTCTAGGCAACCGGATCACTGATAGTGATCTAGATCGATTTGAAGCGACAGCGGTTGCCGTACTGAGCGAGAGAGATCCTAAGTTTGAGCTCCCGAAAGACGAGCGATTCGCCGCGAGCATTCACGGCAAAGCCCTAGAGTACTCTTCGTTACTAAGAAAGGGTATAGCGGAGACCCTTGCGTTGCTTGGATCCCAACCTAAGGCTCTGTCAGAGTGTTCGCAAAGGAAGGCAGATACGACAGCGCTTCTTGTAGTTCGTCGATTACTCAACAAGGCGAGTTGGGAGCGTTGGGCGAGTTTGGATACTCACATGCCGCTTCTTGCCGAAGCTGCTCCCGACGAGTTCCTAGATGCAGTGGAGTCGGTTTTGGTCGATTTGCCATCGGCTCCTTTTCACGAGGTCTTTGCGCAAGAGGGAGCGGGTGGATTTGGTGGCTGGAACTACATGAGTGGATTGCTTTGGGCGCTAGAGAGCCTTGCGTGGAACAGCGACTACCTGCCTAGAGTGTCGGTTATCCTTGCGGATATCGCCTCCATTGATCCAGGCGGCAACTGGGCCAACCGCCCCGCGAACTCCCTTGCTGAAATCTATTTGCCATGGCACGTGCAAACAACGGCACCTTTCGAGAAGCGAAAGTCCGCAATCAAGGTCGTATTGAGGGAACAACCAGAAGTCGGATGGGCTCTTCTATTAGCGCTTCTGCCGCATAGCCACGGATTCACTTCTGGGTGCCATAAGCCAGTGTGGCGGGACTTTATTCCCCGCGACTGGAAAGAAAGTGTGCTTCGAACCGAATATTGGGAGCAGATTGCCGCTATTACTGAACTTGCCGTAGAACTCGCCAAGCAAGATACAGAGAAGCTCGTTGCCCTCATTGGGCGTCTTGCGGATCTGCCAATGGCTGCACTTGATTCCCTCCTTGATCATCTCTCCTCCGAAGCGGTCACCGGTCTCGCTGAACCTGAACGCCTGCCGATCTGGGAGAAACTTGATGAGATCGTCCGACATCACAGGAAGTTCGCCGACGCTGATGGGGCTCTTCCAAAGGACGTTAGAGTAAAGATCGTGGAGACCAGTAATCTCCTTGCTCCCACCGCACCCCAGTTCAAATACCAGCACCTTTTCATTGGGCGAGATTTCGATCTTTACGATGAGAAGGGAAACTATGAAGAGCAACGGAAACGTCTTGAGGAAGCACGACAGACTGCCGTCGACGAGATCATCTCCGAAGGAGGTATGGCGGGCTGTTTAGATTTCGCTTCGAAGGTTGCCTCTCCATATGAAGTTGGTCGGGCACTTGGAATCGTTGCGTTAAACGAAACCGAGGCCGAAATACTGCCTTTCCTTCTAGATGCGGAAGATGAATCCATAGCGAGACTTGTGGCCGGATTCGTGTGGGCCAGGTTCTGGGTTCGACGGATTGATTGGGTAGATGAGGTGCTTGAACAAGATTGGACTGCTGACTACCGTGTGAAGTTCTTAACGCTCCTTCCCTTTGAGAGTGAAATCTGGGAACGAGTGGCTACTCACCTTGGAGAGGCCAGCGAGGAGCAGTATTGGAATAAAGTGCGAGTTGACCCATACGGATGTGATCGGGGTCTTTCAGTAGCAATTGAGAAATTACTCACTTACAGGCGCGCAGGTGCCGCTGTCATGTGCATAGCGTGCTCTGCAGAGGACGAAAATTATATCGACGAGTCTCTAGCAAGCCGCGCGCTTATCGCGGTGCTTGAAAGTGGAGGAGGAATTGCCGAACTTAACAACTATCAGACTGTCGAGTTGATTAAACGACTTCAGAAATCAGAAACTGCTGATCAGGACGCGCTGTTCCGAATCGAGTGGAATTTTCTGCCCTGGCTTGACCGCTTCTCTTCAGGATCACCAGCCACTCTCGAAAAACGCCTAGCAGGAGATCCTGCATTCTTCGCGGAGGCTGTAGGTCTCGTTTTCCGATCCAAGAATGATGAGAAAGATGATTCTGATGAACCAAATAAGAAGAAGCAGAACCTCGCACGAAACGCATACAAACTACTGACCGAATGGAGACGTTGCCCAGGGCTTTCCGAAGACGGGACACTAAATGCTGAAGCATTTAACGAATGGATTAACGAAGCACGGAGAATAACGGAAGAAACAGGACACGCTGATGTTGCACAGATTCAGATCGGGCACCTTTTAGCCTATGCTCCGCCGGACCCTGGAGGCCTCTGGATTCATGAAGCTGTTGCTTCCGTACTGAACTATCGAGATACAGAAAAAATGCGCTCTGGATTCACTGCCGAATTATTCAACCAGCGTGGTGCCCATTGGTTTACTCATGGCAAGGAAGAGCGAGAACTTGCGAAAAAAAACAGGGAAAAAGCAGAATCTCTTGATGCGAAAGGATTCATTCGTTTCGGAACTGCAATGCGTCAATTCGCCGAACGATATGATCGAGACGCGGAACGAGAGGAGAAGCGAGACCCGTATGAGGATTGATTCAATATTCTGTTTCGGAAAACACTCAACTATGGAGAACTAATCATTAACCGTAAAATCCGAATCTTAATATAGTACTTTTATTTGATTTTATAACTTCGATCGAGAGGTGAGAAACAAGGATGGATTCTCGGTGCAAATAAAGTTATTGGGTCTCGGTTTTCGGACCATGGAGCTGCATTGTTTCTAGGTGAGGAGGAGAACGGGAACGTTCTATCGACCTACGTCGTTTCGCATAATTGCCCGGGTTGCGTTAAGAAAGGCTTTCTGCGGGGGGAGCATCTCGATTTCGCGGGTGGAGTCGGGGGCTTTGCGGTTGGGCGCTGGGCGGGTTGGTGTTTAAGGGAGGCAGTTTTACCGGGGGGCATGGTTTCTCGGTGCGAGGAGCGTTCGGCCGGGCACGCCGATGCGGCGTCAGGGTTCGCTGCCATGGGGGCCTTGAAGAGCCCATGGGCGCTGATTCTTGCGCTTTCTTCGAAACAAATAGCCTTTTTAGGCGATACCGGCTGCTGTTCGGATGTGTTAGTATCGCGAGTTTTCCGAATGTTTACCCCTTCCTGAAACTTATGAATCTCGCCAGAGAAACCCCTTGTCCCGCTGCGAACGGCGGATTGATCGAACGTATCCGGAATCGGACCGCTAAGGAACTGAGAATGAGAGAGCTTGGAGTGTTTTCGAAAATCAAACGTGGAATTCTTTTGGGGGCCATCGGCGCCTCGGTGGCTTTCGCAAGCGCGAGCGACGAGCGATTCGTGCTGCGGTACGACTCGCCGGCGAATCCGGAGTTCAAGCGGGCTACGACCAAGATGGGCGGAAGAGCGGATGCCTTTGGCTACATTCAGACGGCCTTGCCCCTGGGCAACGGCAGGCTGGGAGCGATGTTCTCCGGAGGCGTGGATACCGAGCATTTGCTCATAAACGACATCACGCTCTGGATGAATACCAAGCGCGGGATGGACGAGGTGGCCCAATCGGGAACGCGCATCGGCGCCTACAAGAATTTGGATACGGTGCGAAAGGCCTACCGCGAGGGCAAGTTTGGCTCGGGCGAGGGAAGCATGGAGGCCTTGGGCACGAAGTACCTGAGCTCTCAGGAGCCGCTGGGGAACTACGCTCCCTTTGCCGATTTGCTGATTTCGACCGGGCACCAGCAGGAGTCGGTGAGCGACTATCGCCGTTCGCTCGACATCCGTACGGGACTGGGGTCGGTGAGCTACCGGATCGGCAAGGGGGAATTCACCCGAGAGTACTTTTGCAGCTATCCGAACGATGTGCTGGTCGTACGCTATACCGCTAAGAACGCGACGCTGGACCTGACGGTGCAGGCGACCACCAAGCACGCGGCTGAGGTGAAGGCCCAGGGGCGCAGGATCGAGTTGCGCGGCGAGGCCGAGATGGTGCAGGACAACACGGAGTTTATGCAGTTGGTGCAGGTCGATGCCGGGTCCAAGGGTGAGGTGACGGCCCAAGCGGACGGGACGATCGCAGTGAAGGGGGCTCGGGAGGTGACGATCTATCTCGCTGGCTATTCCGATTACCTGCCGGACTATCCCAGCTTCAAGGGGCGTGACTACGCGGGGGACTGCGAAGCGGCGGTTGCGACGGCGAGCAAGCTCGGCTACGATGCCTTGCGGGCGGCGCACCGCGAGGATGTATCGGCTTTGATGGAGCGTTGTTTCCTGGAGTTGGATTTCGATTCGTCGGGGGGGACTACCGATGAGCTGGTAGCGGGCAAGGGGAGCTTGGAGCTCGAGAACCTATACTTCAACTACAGCCGCTACCTGCAGATCAGCTGCTCGCGCGGCGCACCCGTGCCCTCGAATTTGCAAGGGCTTTGGAACGCGGACCTCAAGCCCGCCTGGAATTGCGACTACCATACCGATATCAACGTGGAGATGAACTACTGGATGGTGGAAACCGCGAACCTTCCCGAGTCCTTTAGTCCGTTCGTGGAGTGGATGAAGGTTTTGGCGGAGTCTGGGGCTTATACGGCTCGGGAAACCTATGGAGTCGAGCAGGGCTGGAGCGTTTCGCTCAACAGCAATGTATTCGGATTTACCGCGCAGAACGAGCATGGGCGCCGGGCCCAGCAAAGCGGGCATTGGTTGGCTCAGCATTTGTTCGAGCACTACGCTTTCGGCCGCGACGAAGAGTATCTCGAAGAGGTGTATCCAATTCTTAAGGGCGCGGCGGAGTTTTTCGTGGGTTACCTGGCTCCTTGGAAGGATGGCACCTTGGTCGTTTATCCCACCTGGTCGCCGGAAAACGACTACCTGAAGGAGCTTTACGGCAAGCTGAACAAGCAAGCCTGGGGCGCTTCCTACGACCAGCAGTTGATCCTCAATCTCTTCACCGACTGCATCGAAGCCTCTTACGTTTTGGATCGCGACGAGGATTTCCGGAAGATCCTGCAGAAGATGATTCCGCAGCTTTGCCCGCAGAAGATCGGGCAACACGGGCAGCTGCAGGAATGGCCCGAGGACTGGGACGATCCGAACAACAAGCACCGTCACATCTCGCACCTGATCGCCTTGCATCCGGGACGCGACATTTCGCCGCTTACCACCAAGGAGCTGCACGAAGCGGCCCTGGTAACCATGGCTCACCGCGGCGACGAGTCCACGGGGTGGAGCACCGGCTGGAAGACGAATTTTTGGGCGCGTCTGCACAATGGAGACCGGGCCCACAAGATCTACCGTTTCCTGACGTCCCAGCGGGCCTATCCGAACCTCTTCGACTTTCATCCGCCGTTCCAGATTGACGGCAATTTCGGCGGCGCCGCGGGTGTATGCGAAATGTTGCTACAAAGCCATCTTCGCAGCGTGAACGACGAGGCCGAGTCCATTGAAGAGGCGGCATTCGTGGCCTACCAGTCGGATCCGGAAAAGCCCAATCACTTCGTGCCAGTGGTGCCGGACGAGAGTTTGGTAGATGCTCCGTATATCTTGCACCTGTTGCCGGCTTTGCCTTCGGCGTGGCCAACCGGTAAGATCACGGGGCTTCGGGCCCGCGGCGGATTCGAAGTGGATATCGAGTGGAAGGATGGCGAACTCGCGGAGGCTATTATTCGGGCTACGAGCGATGGACGTTTTCGCGTCTATTCCGAGGGCGCTCTCAGCGAGCCGATATCCTTGCGGAAGGGAGAATCGAAGGTCTGGCGCTAGGTCGGATCGTTCCGGTTCTTTCAGCTTATGGCTTCGCTCCTAAAACGTTTTGTTACCCCCGCGGTGCTCTGGACATTCCTGTCTGGAGCGCCGCCCTGTATCAGCGCCGGCGAGTCCGGCGAAGACTACGCGAAGGATCGTTCGTGGGCGGATCGCATTGAGTATGTCGGAGTTGCGGTCGAAGAGGAGGGCTACCATATCTGGGGCGCTTCGCCGGTGCTGGGGCCGGAAGGGAAGACGCACCTTTTCGTGTCGCGCTGGCCCATTGAAAAAGGTTTCGGCGCGTGGTTGACCCATTGCGAGATCGCCCGCTACGAAAGCGATGGCCCGGAAGGTCCTTTTAAATACAAAGAGGTCGTTGCCAAGGGAACGGGCGGGGCCACCTGGGATCGCCAGTCTCCCCATAATCCGAACGTGCAAAAGGTGGGAGAGCGCTACGCCCTGACTTTTATTGCGAATGCCGGAGGGCAGCGAAAGGAGCGGGTAGAGTCGCAACGAATCGGGATGTTGGTCGCGGACCACCCGGCGGGGCCGTGGCGGAAGGTGGGCGGCGACGGTCTGCTGCTCTCGCTTCCCGAAGACCCGTCTATCTGGAGCTATCGCTCCGTGGTGGGAGTGAACAATCCGGCGCTTTTCGCCCATCCCGACGGGCGCTTTTTCCTCTACTACAAGGCCATGCGGCAGGGCGACGTGCGTCGCATGGGGCTGGCCGTGTCCGACAAGCTGGAGGGGCCTTACGTCTTCGAGCAGGAACCGCTTACCAGCAACCAGAGCGAAATCGAGGATGGTTACGCCTTCCAGGAGAACGGCAGGATTTGTCTGCTGACGACGCACAATAGCGCGGGGACCGGCTACCTGTGGCGCTCGGAGGATGGAAGGAATTTTGAGGATCCGATTATTGGATACGACACGATGTCGAGCTATGTTTCGCCGGAAAATCTGGCCGGAGCCCAGGTCTTGCGAGCGGAGAAGTTCGAGCGTCCCCAGTTGTTGCTCAAGGAGGGGCGCCCCCAGTATTTGTATTTGGCATCCGGAGTGAATTGGAACGGGGGCCGCGGTTCGGTCTCCTGCGTTTTCCGAATTCGAGCATCCGGTCAGGAAAATTGATTTTATAACCCCCACCACGAAAAGGAATTTAGATGAAAGCTATGAGTTCGATATTAGGGAGCTGGCGCTTGGCGGCGATTTTGCTGCTGGGCGTTGCGGAGTCTTGGGCTGCTGAGCCCAATATTATCTACATCCTGGCGGATGACATGGGGGTCGGCGACGTGCAGGTCCTCAATCCGGAACGGGGAAAGATCCAGACCCCGCACATGGACAGGCTGGCGGAGGAAGGCATGATCTTCACTGACGCCCACACCAGCTCGGCGGTCTGTACGCCGACCCGCTATGGAATCCTCACGGGGCGTTACAATTGGCGTACCCGTCTGCAGACCTTCGTGCTCTGGGGCTATAGCCCACCCTTGATCTCCAAGGAGCGGGTGACGGTGGCGGATTTCTTGAAGGAGCAGGGCTACAACACCGCAGCCATCGGCAAGTGGCATTTGGGAATGGACTTGCCGACCACGGACGGAAAGCCAGCCGCCAACAATGGCAACAATGTCGATTGGAACGGCGTGATCGAGGACAGTCCCTTTCACCATGGCTTCGACTATTTTTATGGGATCTCCGCCTCGCTGGACATGCCGCCTTACATCTATATCGAGAACGATCGTTTCCTCGGGGAAGCAACGGTGAAGAAGAACTTCTGGAAGGAGCGTACCGGGTGGGCGGAGCCCGGTTTCGAGGCGGTCGACGTCCTGCCGGAGATTGGGCGCAAGACGGTCGAGTTTATCCGTAAGCAAAAGAAGGATACGCCTTTCTTTGCCTACGTGCCGCTCACCTCGCCGCATTCGCCGATCTCGGTGGCTCCCGAATGGCAGGGCAAGAGCGGGGTCGAGCCCTATGGGGACTTCGTCATGCAAACCGATCATGTGATTGGTCAGATCGTCGCTGCGGTGGACGAGGCCGGCTTTGGCGAGAATACCATCATCGTGGTGACTGCGGACAACGGTTGTTCGGCCAACCCTTCCGACTACCAGGCGATGGAGGCGAAGGGGCACTATTCCAGCGCCGAGCTTCGTGGATTCAAATCCGACCTGTGGGAAGGCGGGCATCGGGTGCCCTTCATCGTACGTTGGCCCAGCGTGGTGGAAGCGGGGTCGAAGAGCGACCAGGCCATCTGCCTTACCGACTTGATGGCGACCTGCGCGGATATCCTCGGCACTTCGTATCCGGAGACGGAAGGCGTTGACAGCGTCAGCTTCCTGCCGGCCTTGAAGGGCGAGAAGATCGTATCCACCCGCAACGGTATCGTGCACCACGGCATTCGCGGCCATTTCGCCTACCGTCAAGGGAAGTGGAAGCTGCTTTTGTCGAAGGGGTCCGGAGGTTGGACGAAGCCGACGGAAAAGGACGCGGCCGCGAGCGGGGCGCCGATTGCCCAGTTGTACGACATGGAGAAGGATCCCAGCGAAACGACGAACCTGTATCACAGCCATCCGGAGGTGGTGGCCCAGTTGCTCAAGCAGTTGGAAGAGGACGTGGCCCGCGGGCGTAGTACGGCGGGACCTGTCGTGAGCAACGACGTGGACGAAATTGTACTTTGGAAATCGGGGAAGGAATAGATGAAGGCGAATCGTATCCTGTTTCTTGCCGTTCTTGCTCCCTGTATTGCGGGCCTGTTCGCGGCGTGTTCCAGCAACTCCGAGAAGCTTTCTTCTCCTGACGGGAGTATCGAAGTTTCCTGGCAGGCTGAGGACGGTGACATCCTTTACGCGGTTCGCCTGAACGGAGAACCGCTTGTCGAGGCCTCGCCCTTGGGCTTGAAGGCGGAAGCCGGGCAGGTGCTCGAGGTCTACGAGGTGAGTCGCTCCGCCGGCGACGAATCGTGGGAAGCGGTTTGGGGACCGCAAAGGATCTACAGAGACGCGTACCGCGAGATTCGACTGCGCGTCGGCGGGGCGTCCGATACGGATTCGCCGCAAACGATCGTGTTGCGGGCCTATGACGATGGGGTCGCTTTCCGCTACGAGCTTCCGGAAGGTCGGGCCCTCAACGAGGCCGCCTACCAGCACGAAGCCAGTTCGATCCGTTACGTATCCAAAAATCCGATCGCTTGGCATCCCTTGTCTTCCACCCTGGTGTCCGACGCGATCGAGGTAGCGTCATGGGAACCGGAGAAAGAGGACCAGGCCCGGGTGACCGCGAACACCCGCTATACCTTTAAGCCGAAGGTTATCAAGACGCCGCTAACCCTGAAGCTGGCGGACGATGCCTACCTTTCGCTCCACGAGGCCGGCGTGAACCATGCGGTCTCGGACGGTGTCCAGCTGGAAGGAAATTCCATCACTTACCGGAGCGACTTCGCAAAGGTAGCCGGTCGCCTTACGCCGTGGCGAACGCTCACCATCGGCGAGCGTCCCGGCGAGCTGATCGAGTCCACCTTGATCGTCAACTTGAACGAGCCTTCGCGCCTGGAGGACAGCTCTTGGATCAAGCCCGGAAAGTCGCTGTGGGACTGGCGAAACCACGGCGCCCATGCCGACGATGGTTTCGAGTACGGGCTGACGACGGAGAGCTACCTGCGCTACGTCGATTTCGCCGCGGAGAACAACCTTCAGTACGTGATGGTGGATGCGGAGTGGTACGGTCCCGAGCACGATTTCGAGTCTGACCCGAAAACCTTTATCCCCGAGGTCGACATCCAGAAGATCTGTTCCTATGCGAAGTCGAAGGGCGTAGCCCTGTGGTTGTACGTTAATTCCAAAGCCTTCGCTCGCTACGATCTCGACGAGACCTTGTCCCAGTACCAGGAGTGGGGCGTGGCGGGAGTGAAGATGGGTTTTCTGGGAGGCGCTGGAAGCAGCAACCCCATCGAACTCAGCAACGAGGTGGTGAGGAAGTGCGCGGAGTACCAGATCCAATACGTGCTTCATGAGCCGTATAAGCCCAGTGGATACCAGCGAACCTATCCGAACATCCTCGCCTACGAGTACGTCAATAGCATGTTGGACGGACCGAGTCGGCCGTCGGCGACGCCGAGCCGCTTGATCAACCAGCTTTTCGTGCATGCCCTCGCCGGGCCGGTAGATCGCAGTTGCGGTATGTTCGATTTGGATACGTTTATCAGCCGCGAGAAATGCCATCGGCAAATTCCGTCGACGGTGGCTTCTCAGGTGGCCCAGTGCCTCCTGTTTCCCAGCGGCTTGCTGACCTTGCCCGACCATCCGGATGCCTACCGGCGCAAGGCGGATCTATTCGAATTCATCGCCCGGATGCCCATGACTTGGGACGAAACCAAGGTCCTGGACGCGGAGATTGGGAAGCATATCACCCTAGCCCGCCGGAGCGGCGAGCAGTGGTTCGTGGCGTCCTTGGCGGACGAAGCTGGGCGAGAAGGAACGGTGGCGCTCGATTTCCTGGAAGAGGGCGTCAGCTACGATGTAACCTTGTACGAGGACGCGCCCGGGGCTAGCTACGAGTATTACGGTCCCGGCACCAAGAAGGAGGCCACGGAGCAGGGCCTTGAGATGAAGCCTCATGAAACGAAGCGGGAATTGTATCAGGTGCGCAGGCTCACTGCCAAGCGGGGCGACGTGCTGCCCATCGTGATCGCTCCGGGCGGAGGCCATAGCATGTGGATACGCCCTGCGTCCTGATTTTTTGAAAGGGCCAGCGATGGCGTCGTTTTGCCTGAGCTGGCCGCGTAAGCGCCGGTAACGAAGTGTTGAATACAGACAGAGGTACAGGAGGCGTTTTAGGTCTCGTTCATTTTCTTGCTCGGTCGCTGGTTTGGCTCGGGCTGCTCGCGGGTGGCTGCTTGGCGGGAGCGAGCCAGTTGTATGTTCCGAAGGAAATCGAAGCCATCAGCGAAAAATGGCGCTGGCAAAACGTGGAAGGCCTAGGGGCCGGGTCGATTCACTCCTTCGACATTGCGGAGGAGGGAACGGTGTGGATCGGCATGGATACGAAGGTGCTGCGCTACGACGGGAAGACCTTTCAGGATTTCGGCTTGCCCGGCGGACCGCGCTCGGGGGCCAGGGCGATCAAGGCCAGCAAGAGCGGCGACGTGTATGCCTTGTCCCGGACGGAGCTTTTCCGTTTGAGCGAGGGGAGCTGGAAGCTGCTGGGAAACGTGGGGGCGAACCGCTGTCGGCGGATCTTGGAAGGGGACGACGGAAGGCTTTGGTTCGCCGCGGACGGCCAGATTCACAGCGTGCTGGGCGACGAGATCCAGAGCTCGGTACAGATCGCCAGCCGGCTGCTCGACATCGAGCTCGATGAGCAGGGGGCGATTTGGGCGCTCGACGCTTTGGGAGGGGTTTATCGTTGCCGCCCGAATGGCGGGAAGGCGTTGGTCAGGCAACGGTGGGATGTCTTCGAAAGCGTAGGCAACGGCAGGCCGTGCCGGACGGGAATGATCGAGGCCACCCGCGACGGGCTTCTTTGGTTCGTCGACGTCAATCCAAGTCGGCCGCCGCGCAGCTTCAATCCCAAGACCGGAGAGTGGAACGAGATCGATCTGCTTAAATCGGGCGGCACCCATCGGAACCACTCGATCCTCGAGGTGGAGAAAGGCAAGCTGCTGATTTCCGGAAACGATTCGATCTCGGTGGCGTCGGGCGGCGGATGGAGTTCGATCTCGAACGCGAGCCTGAACTTGACCGAGCTCACGACCTTCATGCGCGTCGACCAGGACGGGTACCTTTGGTTCATGCAAAGCAGCAGTCCGCATGACCGCAGCCGGCTGGCTCGCATAGACTATGCGGGCGAGCGCTGGAAGGAGTTCGTCGATTTGAACTTCCAGTGCGATTGGGGAGAGGGCCGTCTCTGCTTCTTGACGAAGTCCGGCGATTTCGTGGTGCACGATACGCGACGGGACCTGTGGCATCGATACGGCGAAGAGGACGGGCTCATCGACAATGCCTTGGTGGCCATCCTGAGCGCGGAGGGCGAGGTTTGGATCGCAGGCTCGCACCGCGGCGTAGCGGCGGTCAACCAGTTCGACGGAGACAGGTGGAGGCTGCATGAATTGCCGGAACTGGGCGGGACAATCAGCCGTTTTTCGGCGCGTTCCCTTTCCGATGGAAGCTTGGTGTTCGCTTGCGGGCAGGAGTTCGAGGTTGGCAAGGGCAAGGGGGGAATCGTTCGCTTCCGCGTGGAAAACGGGAGCTACGCTAAGGAGCGGCTAGCAGGTGCCCACCAGCGAATCATATCGATCCAGGAAGGAGACGACGGGGAGCTTCTCTACAGCAAAAACCAGATCTATCGTCTCGATGAGGAGGGGGCGGTGCCCTTGGAGCTGCCCTCCGAAAATCCGGTCATTTGGATCGACGAGTTTCACGCGGAGGAGGATGGTTCGCTCTGGTACTGCAACTGGGGACGCGGCGTGCATTTCTTCGATGGGGAGGCCTTGCGCATGTTCACCGTGGACGACGGCTTGAGTTCGAACTATGTATCGAACTTGTTGGTACAGGAAAACGGAACCGTTTACGCCCTAACTGAAAGCGGTCTGGACCGCTATCGCAAGGGGAAGTGGGAAAACGTGGCCGGGCCCCGTGTGGGAGGCATTCGCGAAGGGGCGACCTTGCGGCAGTCGAAGGACGGATCCATTTGGGTGAGCTTGGCGAGCCGCAGCTGGTACTTCACCGAAAACTCCCGGACGACCCAGGTCATGGACTTCCGCAGCCTTCGGTTTCGCGAGGACGAGGCAGCGCCGGATACCATGGTGTTCTATACTCCGGAGTCCTCCCTGTATTCAAGGTCTGCTTACATTAGTTGGGATGGAGTGGACGAATGGTCGGACACGCCTCATGCCGAGCTCCAGTATTCGTATCAGTTGGACGGAGGCGAATGGAGCTTGTTCGGTCCGGAGACTTCGAAGTATTTCTCGGAGCTGGAGGCGGGGGACCATACGATCAAGGTGAGGGCCCGGGACCGAGACGGGAATGTGGATGAAACCCCGGCGGCGCTGTCGTTCACCATTGTCGCCCCGTTTTGGGAAACGACCTGGTTCCTCGTTGCGGTGATCGCGATTCCGCTCGTCGTCATCGGGTTGGTGATCTTGTTGCTGGCGCAGCGAATTCGGCATATGGCGGAGCTCGATGGGGTTCGCACGCGGTTCCTGATGAACGTGTCGCACGAGCTGCGCTCGCCCTTGAGCTTGATCATGATGCCCTTGGAAAAGTTCGTGAAGGAGCAGGGGATCGACGAGAATTCGAAAGGCTTGGGCACGGCCCTTCGCAGCGCCCGCCGGCTAAACCAACTGGTAGAGCAGCTGCTGGACCTGCACAAGGCTCGGGCCCAGAAGTATCGCTTGAATCCAAAAGTTGGAGACATCGTTCGCTATACCCGCCTGATCGTGGGCGACTTCGACAATCTTGCGGCTTCGCGAGATCAAGTGGTTCGTTTTTCGTGCGCTGTGGATCGTTACCTTACCCGCTTCGACGAGGACCTTTATCGCAAGCTCTTGGACAATCTCGTGTTGAACGCGATCAAGCATTCCCCCTCGAAGGCCGAGATTTCCGTCTCCCTCGAAATGGGTCCGGAGCTGGGAGAAGGGGCTTTGCGCTTGGTCGTGGAGGACGACGGTTTCGGAATTCGGCCCACTATCCTGAAGCGGATCTTCGAGCCGTTTTACTATGATTCGAAGGGAACGAGCCATCGGATGCGGAGCCACGGGATCGGCCTGGCATTGGTGAAGGAACTGGTGGATTTCTGCCAGGCGACCATCACGGCGGAGAGTCCGACGCGAAGCGCGGAAGGACGGCAGCACGGCTCCCGGTTCACCATCGAATTCCAAGGGATGTTACCGGTGGACGCTGGCGAGCTTGAGAAGGAGAAGGCGCTTTCGGCGCCCGCTGAAGTCGGCTCGGAGGCGGAGGGGGATGCGGCAGCCGATTCCCGGGCGAAGGGCGAGGCCAAGCCGCTTATCCTCTTGGTGGACGACCATAAGGAGCTGAGGGAATACATTGCGGAGGAATTGGCGGCCGACTTCGCCGTGATCGAAGCCGAGGGAAGTCGCGAGGGGATCGAGCTCGCCCTGCAGCGGATGCCGGACTTGATCATTTCCGATGTGGTGATGCCGGAGATGGATGGCGTCGAGTTTTGCGATGCTCTCAAGAAGAACGTCGCCACCAGCCACATCCCGATCATTTTGCAAACCTCGCTGGCATCGCGGGAAAGCGAGGCGGCTGGACTGGAGGCCGGGGCGATCGATTACGTTACCAAGCCGGTATCCATTCCGCTGATCAAGAAGCGGATCGCGAGCCATTTGGACGCTCGGGCCCGCTTTGCCAAGTATCTGAAATCGCGCTTGCTGGAAGCCGATAGCGAGGAGGTTTCGGAGTCCGTCTCGAACGAAGCCGAGCTCGGGTTTGTGAAGCGGATCCGGGAGATTCTGGAGAGCCGCTGGGACGACTACAGTTTCAACACCGATGTGTTGGCCAAGGAGGTCGGAATGAGCCGCAGCTCCTTCTACCGAAAGTGCAAGGCGGTCACCGGATTGCCGCCGGCCGAGGCCATCAAGAACTACCGTCTCGCCAAGGCCAAGGAGCTGCTGGAGAGCGGCAAGTGGGTGTCCGACGTGGCGTCGGTGGTGGGTTATTCGGACCCGCGTTCGTTTACCCGCGCCTTTCAGAAGCGCTTCGACTGCGCCCCCTCTGAGATCCGCAGGAAATCGAGCGTTTGAGCGAGGTAGAAGGCGCTCTCGAAGGCCGTTAGCAGGTGTAAGGCGTTTTGCGTAAGTCGTTTATTAGCAGATGGAAGGACAAATGGTTCCGTATCTGGCACAAATGCACACTTGGTTTTGGCGCGCTCGGAACTAGCGACTTATCGGTATCTACGCGGCAATCGGCCGCCTCGTTTCGACCCCGGAAATTCCGGGCCTAGTCGAAGTCGATGTTTCCGTAGCGCGGACCCTCGAAGGGCGGCGGCTACGAATCTGAACCCCAAGACAAAACCTCATGAAATACAAAAAGCTTTGTGAAACCATAATAGCGTGCTTTGCCCTTTCCGGCGGCGCCCTTCAGGCTGCGGATTACTACGTGGCAACCACGGGCAGCGACTCCAACGCAGGAACGCTGGAGAGTCCGTTCGCTACGATTCAGCGGGCTGTCGACCAGTTGGGCCCGGGGGATACCTGCTTTATCCGAGGCGGCGTTTATCGCGGCCAGACCATCGATTTGTCTGGAGTTGCCGGAGCGGAGGGAAGCCCGATTACCGTGACCGCCTACCCGGGCGAAAGCGTCACGGTGGATGGCACCTTCGAAGTCGCTTCCGAGTGGACGCTGGACACCGGTAACGTCTACAAGACGACGGTGGCCGAGCCGGTCACCCAGCTGTTCGTGGACGACCGCCTCATGACTTTGGCCCGGTTCCCGAACGCCCCCGTGTTTTCGGATACCTGTTGGACGAAGGGGCCTGCTCGCATCCGCAAGGATCCGGGGTCGACGAACGGCACGGTGATCGACGCCCAATTGGCTTCGCTCGGCATCGATTTCACCGATTGCGTCGGTGTGCTCAATTTCGGAAACCACTCGACTTTCGCGAGGCTGGTCGAAAACCACGGCGTCGGATCGGACCGGTTCAACTACCGGAAAGTCGGCAAGTATAAAGGCTCCCACGAATACTTCTTCGAGGGAGGCTTGAACAATGCGGAGCGCGTGCTGCTGGATACGGCCGAGGAGTGGGGTTACGACGAATCGACCGGAACCTTGTACCTGTGGGCAGACGACGGGGAAAGTCCCAACGGGCGTCAAATCTTCGCCAAGGGCACTAATGCCTATTCTTTGCTAGGCGACGCGGGGACGCATGACATCGTGGTCGACGGTATCGAGTTTTTCGCTACGACCTTCTACTTCGCCTCGTCCGACAACATCACCCTGCAAAACTGCGAATTTAACTATTACGCGGCTTCGAAGCGTTCGCTGGGGGATACCGACGTGCCGCAGACTGCTTTTTTCGAAGGTACGGAGGCAGACTTCTGCGTTAATACCACGATATACAATTGCGCGTTTCGCTATGCGGATGCGTCTGGCCTGTGGGGCAACTTCGTGGAGAACATGCTGGTGGAGAACAACCTGTTCTACCACATCGATCACGCCACCGTTTCGCCGGATACGGGCACACCTTACTTTCTCCATTCTCAGGGGACCATCACCGTTTCCAGGTCTCGGGACTTCGTGTACCGTCGCAATACGATCGACACCGCCGGCAGCGCCCAAGGCGTTAAGTTCATTCTTTACGATCCGGAGGAAGGCCGTCCCTGGACCAGCGAATATAATTTCCACACCGGCTGCGGCAAGATGGAGGGAAGCGATTCCTCCTCGATGTACTCGCCGCTGGCCCACGTGATCGAGTCGGTGGGACGTTACAATTGGTTCATTGGCAATCGTCGCGACTTCCGTTGGGACGGGAACAACAAGCCTCTAGAAGGGGTGAGGGCGAACCTCTATCGCAACGTCGCCCTGTCGACTTATATCAAAGGGATCGCTGGTCCCGGAGATGCTTATTACCTCAAGGGCGATTTCCATGAAGTCTATAACAATATAGGTATCGGCGGCGCTCAGTCGGAACTGGCGGTAACCGTTTCCCTGGGAGGCAATGCCCATACCCTGACCCGCAACAACGCGGCCGACATGATCAAGGACGACCCGCTGCCTGGAGTTTCCTCCCACAACTACGTGGGCCAGAACGATAGCACTGCGATTATGGCGACCCTCTTGCGAGATCCGGCCAACTGGGACTTTCGCCCACGCCCCGACGCCGTCGCTTTGATCGACCAAGGCACGCCTACCGTATGTACGGTGAATGGGCAGGAAATTGACGTGACCGCTGGCTACCTTGGTGCGGCTCCAGACATCGGCGCCTACGAGTATGGAGATGATGAATACTGGATCGGCGGCCGCAAGGAGCCGCACGCTTCTATGGCAGTACCGCCGGTGGGACGGGAAAACATCAAAGTAGATGCCGACCTGATGTGGTTGGGTGGGCTGGACGCCGTATCCCATAACGTCTATTTCGGAACGTCGCCAGACAACCTCGTATTCCAAGGGAACCAGACGAACAATATTTTCGATCCGGGGATTTTGACGAACGATCAGACCTATTACTGGCGCGTCGATGCAGTGCAGGCCGACGCTTCGGTGATCGAGGGCGAGGTTTGGAATTTCACGGTCTACGACCACACGCCTCGTCCCACTTCGAGTCGCGTCGTCCTGTTGGAAGATAGCCCGGCGGACATTGTTCTGACGGGTAGCGATCCGGACGGGGATCCGTTGACGTTCGAGATCTCCGTCGAGCCGGAGCACGGAACGCTGAGCGGCACGGCGCCCAACCTCGTCTACACGCCCGATCCCAACTTTTTCGGCGAGGATCGCCTGGGGTTCAAGGTGAGCGACGGGCAGAACGTTAGCCGGTCCGGGACGATTCTCTTGAACGTGGAACTTGTTAATGACGACGCCCCTGTGTTCGTCTCCAATCCGATACAAGGCTTGGAAGCCGTCATCGGCACGCCGTACGAAGGCACGCTTGAAGGGGCCGCGTTGGATGCGGACGAAGATCCGGTGAGCTACGCGATTCTCAGCGGCCCGTCGTGGTTGAGCGCGCAGGCCGACGGGACCTTGAGCGGCACGCCGCAAGCGGCGGACGCAGGCTTGAACAGTTGGCTGGTCGAGGCCTCGGACGGAACGGGCCGCAGCGCCACGGCGACATTGGAAATTGCTGTATCCACTTGGGAAGACAGTTTGCTGCTCTCCTGGGAGTTCGACGATGCGTCGGGCTCCACCGTATCGGATAGCGGACCTTCTGGCCATGACGGGCTAGCCTCCGAGGGAACATGGGTGGCTGGAATCAGCGGCAGCGCCATGGCCTTCGACGGCAGCGCCACGAGCGTGGATATTCCCGCAGAGGCGTTTAGCTCGGTAGGCGAGCAAATCACGATTGCCCTTTGGATCTACGGAGATCTCTCCCAGCCGCGTCCGGATTCAATCTTCATCGCATTCGATGGGGCAGGCAACAAGATGATGAGCCTCGCACTGCCAGATAATAAGAACAACGTCATTTGGGATGCTGGAAAGATCGGCGCGAAAACCTATGACCGGCTTTTCAAAAATACTCCGGCAGCGAAAACGCGGGGTCAGTGGAATCATTGGGTGTTCACCAAGAACGCCGCCACCGGCGAGATGGCGATGTACGCCAACGGTGCTCTTCACCACAGCAAGACGGGAACGACCAAGACCTTGGAGGGCGTTGCCGACGCCTACTTGGGAAGCAATGGCATAAACCTATACTACAAGGGGCTCATCGATAGCGTACGTATCTACGGATTGAGTTTGGATGCGGATGCGGTTGCGGACCTGTATTCAAGTTACGCTACGAACAATAAGATTCCCTATGCGGAGTCTCAGAGCGTATCCACTCTGGAGGATACATCCGTCGCATTAACCTTGAGCGGATCCGACTCGGACGAGGAGCCCTTGAGCTACTCGGTGCAAACGCCACCTGCCAACGGCAGCTTGAGCGGAGTCGCTCCCGATCTCGTCTACACGCCGGATCCGGACTTTGTCGGAGTGGACAGCTTTACCTTCGTGGCCAACGACGGCACGGATGACAGTCCTGCGGCGACCGTTGAGATCACGGTGCGAGCCGATACCGATGGCGACGGGATCGCCAATGACGAGGACGCCGACGATGACGGCGACGGCACGCCGGACGAGTTGGACGCCTTCCCGCTGGATCCTGCGGAAGACACGGATACGGATGGGGATGGCGTCGGAGATAACGGCGATGCCTTCCCGAACGACCCGACGGAAGACACGGATTCCGATGGAGACGGTACAGGAAACAACGCCGATACCGACGACGACAACGACGGCACCCCGGACGAATCGGATGCGTTCCCATTGGATCCCACCGAGCAGAGCGATCTCGACGGCGACGGAACCGGTGACAATGCCGATCTCGACGACGATGGCGACGGCGTGGAGGACTTGGTCGACAGTTGTCCCACCACTCCGAATGCGGACCAGGCGGATATCAACGCGGATGGCTATGGTGATGTCTGCGTGGATACAGGTTCCGATGTTTCGCCAAGCGCTCGCCTCGGCTACAATCCCTTCGTAGGCGCGGGAAGCGTGATCGGGAAAAATGCTCTTATCGGAGACAACGCCCTCATCGGCGAGAACGTGAGCATCGGCCGGGAGACGACTATCGGCGACGGCTTCACGATTGCCGACGGCAGCTCTATCGGCGACTACAGCTGGCTGGGTGACGACGTGTTCATCGGCTCCGAGACGGCAGTGGAACGCT
Source organism: Pelagicoccus sp. SDUM812005 (assembly GCF_031127875.1). Classification (GTDB taxonomy): domain Bacteria; phylum Verrucomicrobiota; class Verrucomicrobiia; order Opitutales; family Opitutaceae; genus Pelagicoccus. The sequence goes on from NZ_JARXIA010000003.1 coordinate 336,977, forward strand.
GGGTAATCCTGCGCGACGGAGCTGTGCTCGGCGACGTAGCGGAGCTCGCAAAGTACAGCGAGTACGGTGAAGGCGTATCGGTCGGCGACCGCTCCAGCCTCGGTTTCTTCACCCGGGCAGGGGACGACCTCAGCGTGGGCGAGGATTCGATGCTAGGCCATTTCGGTACCTACGGCGACGGCGTCGCGTTCGGCGCCCGTGTCGAAACCGGCTTTTTCGCGACGATCGATTCCCAGGTAAGCGTCGGCGACGACGTGGAAATAGGCTTCTTCGTGAGGATCGGTTCTGGAACTGAGATTGGCGACGGAGTGACGATCGGCGGCTTCGTGCGTATTGGCGAAAACGTTACGATCTCGGACGGCGCCAGCATTCCCTCCGGCTTGCAAATTCCCGACAACGCGACCGTGGAGTAGCCGCGCATTCCATTCATATCTAGCAGGGCGCTTACCGTATCGGTAGGCGCCCTTTTTTTGCGGTGGGTTCTCAATTTGAAATGAATCGCTCTTGAACACGGCGCCAGCCCTACGTATCGGCAGTCGTAGATCAACGCTCGCAACCCGATTCCTCGCTTGGTGCGAAGCTTTTGTGGAGCTTGCAAGTGTTTACATATCAGCGGGTAAGACAAAATATTCCCTTCTTGGGACGGAAACCCGCTTGGATTTAGAGAGGGGGCGGAGCTGTCTGGGGGTGGTTTAAGAAAAGGACGCGGCACCCATTGCGCCCGACTGGAGAGCAGCACGGATCCCACCGTTTCGCTCTCGAATCGCTTACCCGCTCCACCCCGCGCCCCCGCTTAGGCCAGAACGATAAACTACGAAACCCACCCCACACTCATTACAAAATGAAGCACCCTAAACCTGAGGTTCCGAGCGAGGGACCGTTATTCCGCCGCCCCTATACGCGTCAACTTTCTGCCTTGCTGGCAGTCCCTTTTGCGCTGGCCCCGGCCCTGAGCGCCCAGGAGGAGGAATTGGAGGAAGTCCACGAGCTTTCGCCTTTCGTCGTCGATGCGTCGGAAGACCAGGGCTACCGCGCCGAGAATACACTGGCCGGGAGCCGCATGAATATGTCCTTGGAGGATGTGGCCCAGTCCGTGAACGTGCTCACGGCTGAGTTTCTCGAGGATGTCGGAGCCGAGAATATCGACGACATCCTGCTCTATGCCGTGAACGCCGAGCCGGACTATGCGGATGGGGTGAGCGGATTGGTCGACGAAAACAGCGTAGGCGATACCTTGGCCTTCGCGGCGAACGGCTTGCAGAAGATGCGTGGGTCCAAGGCCTCTGTCTCGGTGGATAACAATTCCGGCGGAGGGACCATCGATACCTACAATTCGTCTCGCGTGGAAATCTCGCAGGGTCCCAATGCGGTGCTCTTCGGCTTCGGCGGCTCGGGCGGTATCGTCAATCTTTCGACGCAACAGGCGAGCACGACCCAGGATTCTCTCTCGCTGTCCTCGACGGTGGGATCCTTCAACCAGTTCCGCAACATCCTGAACGTCAACAAGTCGATCTTCGAGAACCGGCTCGGCTTCAAGGTCATCTCGCTGCTGGACGACGCGGATAGCTGGCGAGCAGGGCAGACCAAGAGCAGCCAGCGCAACACCTTCATTGCCACTTGGCGTCCCTTCCAGGGAACCGAGGTCCATGCCAACTACGAGAAAGGGCACGTTGACTCGGTGTACGGGCTGCGGGGAAGCCTCACGGATCGCTACATGAGTTTTTCCAATGCCTTCTTGGATGGAAGCTATCACGATACCTATTCGGCCGAGGCGGCTTATAGCGAGTTCAACGCGGTGGGCGGAGCGGTCCGTGGCGCCACTGGCATCCAGCTCGGCAGAAACGCCCGCTCCAAGGTATTCATAGACAACTTGGATTTTGCGGCTGCCGGATTGCCGACCGATGCGGGCAATGTGATTCCGTTTCTGCATATGCCGCGCACCACCGCTGAGGTTGGCGGTCGCATGTTCTCCAACGAGGAGATCGATGTCTCCGCCTTCAACGCTTACGGCGACGACGCCACGCGCGAGGAGAACATCCAGAACTTCAAGATCGGGCTCACCCAGCGCTTGCGGCCAAACCTCTATCTCAATCTTGAATATTGGGACTCGGATGTGGACGCGACGCAAACCTCTGCCAATGCCCGCTCGGTGGTCATCGATGCGGACCCGAACCAAGTGTGGGGGGCGGTCAGTCCCGGGTCTGTTTTCGCGGCAGACGAAAATGGCGACTCCTATGCGAATCCCTTCGCCCCCACGGAAGACAGCTTTTGGATGTATTCAGATTCCGAGACAACCAAGGCGACCTATTATGTGGAGAACCGTACCTTTCGCGGATCCTTGGGCTACAAGCTCGATACGGAACGCTGGGGCAAGCACCGCGTGAACCTGTCCTTCAACAACAAGCTCAAGTCGAACGGCAGGGAGGCCTATCACGAGAGCATCGACGTGCGGACGGCCATCGAGGAAGGGGTCGACCTCGGCCGCTATCACCTCATCGCGAACTACATGAATGTCCGGAACAGAGTGACGCGTCGCCACTACTATCAAGCCGGTCCAGATGGCTACCCCATCGACGATACTCACATCTCGGTAGGGGATCTGACGGAGCCGGTTAGCATGCTGGTCGAGGACGGCAATGGAGACCCCCTCCTGCTGGGCTCGATGTGGGCTCCGGCCGGACTGGGCAACTTCCGCACCACCGAGAACAAGTCCTCGGGAGGCAGCCTCACCGTTTCCAGCAAGTTTCTAAAGGACCGCCTGACGACCACGTTCGGTGTGCGCAAGACGGATGTGACGACCAATATATATCCCGGCGTTTATGCGAACGCTGCGGTGATAAAGGACGAAGACGGAAACGTCGTATATAACGAAGACGGCAGCCCGGCCCTGATAGACGAGGCGGCCCGCGATCTCCTGTACTTTTATCCCGAGACGGAGGCTCTGGTGGAAGCGGGGCTAGCCGGCCAGCTTGCGCCGAACAACCAGTCCCTAGGCTACACGAGGACCGAGGCTGAGCAGTCCAAGACCTCCTCCGCGAACAACGGCAGCCTCGGCATCGTCTACAAGGCCACGAAGTGGGCATCCCTTGTCTACAACGAGTCTGACAACCGTTCGGATCCAAGTATCTTCCGCACCATTCTGCCGGGCGTGATCGCCCCTAGCGGCGATGGCTTCGGACGCGACATCGGCCTGCGCTTCAAGCTCCTGGACAACAAGGTTTCGGTTAACGTCAATTACTTCGAGAACGAGCAGAACAACTCGATGGCAGGAGGCGGTATCAATTCGTATATACTCAACCCGCACCGTTATGTGCTGAACGCGTTCCGCGATGTCCAGGATGGGTTCGAGTATTATCAATTGGACGAGAACGGCATGGAAATCCTGGATGAAAACGGGGAGCCGATCGTCGACGAAGAAAGAAGCGTGGCTCCGATCGCTGAGAGCGATCCGCGCTATATCAGCGACGAAGAGTACGAGGTTCTGAACGCAACAGGCGTCAACCAGACGCTCGTGGACAGGTCGTCTAGCGGTTACGATATCCGAATCATCGCGAATCCGACTCGCAACTGGAGGCTCTCCTTCAACTTCTCGGATATGCTGAAATCCAACATGACAGGCCTCTACGAAGAAGATCTCGGTTGGAGGGACGAGAAAAGCGCCCTCATGCGAGACCTTTACGAGCAATACGTCGCTGCGGGGGACGGCACCGCCGAGGCTTTGGTCGATGCCCTTAACAGCGGAGGCGCGTACAGCAACTACATCCTGGAGGAAGACGAGATTCGTTATAAGAACCTCATCGAAGCAGGCGACTACGAAGCGGCGGATGCTTTGATGGCGAGCCTGCATCCCGTCGGCCGCGTGTACGACTGGAGCGACCAGGAGACGTCGATCGACAAGATGATGGTGGAAGAGGTGAGCACTGGATCGAGCAAGAAGAAGGGGAACATGTTCACGACTTATACCTTCAAGGACGGTCGATTCCGTGGCATGAGCCTAGGCGGTGGCTTTACTTGGCGCGACAAGCGTATCTTGAACCACTTCTACAACTACGTGAACGAAGATGGTTCGGTCTACACCACGACCCGCCCCAACGCGGAGCTGGGCGAGTACGACAGCATCAGCCAATACCTCTCGGAAGATGACTTCAGGCTCAACCTGATGGCGAAGTACTCGACGAAGATGAAGCTAGGCCAGCGCGACGCCCAAGTATCGTTCCAGTTGAACGTGAACAACGTCCTGGAGCCGGAGCACCGCATGATTCCGCTGCGCTACATGGTCGACGGCAACGTTCGTAAGTACACGACCATTACGCCTCGTACCTGGAAGCTCACGACCACTGTCAAATTCTAGAGCCATGCTAAGGTTTTTCGCGTCGATGTAGGGTATCGACGCTTATTAGGGAGAAAAGGGGGGATCCTTCGATGTAGGGTCGGAGGGCTCCCGTCCTTTTCGCAATAAGGCAGCTTCCACGCGAGGCTGCCTTTTTTTGCGCGAAGTCGTTAGTCGGAAGAACGTCCTATTCTCGAGCGGGGCTGATAAATCACCTTTTCAGGCGATAGTGGCATGGCTTGGAATCTGGTAAGGTCACGGGTTTTTTGAATGGCCCTGTGAGGGCGTTCGAAGCGCCTTGAACCCCATGCCCTTTAGATACCTTTCCTTCGTTTTCCTGATCGTGGCCTTGTCCGGACGCCTTTTCGCCGCTGCCGTGTTCTATCGCATGCGAATCAAGGGAGCTTCGTCGACTCAGTTCTGCTGATGCGTTGGGGGAGCCGTAGAATTGTTTAGCATTTAGATTATCGATGAGAACTAGCCAACTAAGTCGCCGTTTGAAGTTCCTGCTGTTCGCGGGCTTCCTGCTGCCAGCTTGCCTGTTCGGAGCGCGGCCGAATATCATATACATCCTGGCGGATGATCTGGGATACGGGGACCTCGGTTGTTATGGACAAGAGCTGATCGAGACGCCGAACATCGATCGTCTGCGGGACGAGGGGATGAAGTTCACCAACCATCATTCCGGAAGCACGGTCTGCGCTCCCTCGCGAGCGTCCTTGATGACCGGCTTGCACTCCGGGCACCTGTGGGTACGGGGAAACGGGAATGTTCAGCTGCGGGAGGACGATTTGGATATAACGATCGCCCGGGTATTGCAGGACGTGGGCTACCACACGGCCATGATTGGCAAAAACGGGTTGGGCTGCAATGGGATCGAGCCGGGCTTCGCGAACCGCAAGGGATTCGACTATTTCTATGGGTTCAACAGCCACGCCGCGGCGCATTACTATTTTCCGGAAGTCGTGTATCGCAATGGTGAAACGGTCGCCTTTCCTAACAATCGAAAGCACACGGGCGATACTTATATTCACGACGAGTTCATGAAGGAAATCATGGCTTACCTCGATCAACGCGCCGCGCAGGAGCAGCCCTTCTTTTTGCATTACGCGGCGCTGATACCGCACGCCGATTTGGTGGCGCCCGAGGAATGGGTCGCTCCGTATCGCGGCAAGGTGGAGGAAGTGGATCCCTTTCCCGGAGGTGGCGGTGGACGCGGAGGCGAGTATGGCCCCGTGCAGGAACCCCGAGCGACTTTTGCCGGCATGGTTAGCCGTCTGGATTGGGAGATAGGGGAGATTATGAAGAAACTGGATACGCTGGGCATCGCCGAGGATACGCTGGTGATCTTTTCGTCCGATAACGGCCCGCATAGCGAAGGCGGTCAGGATCCGGAGGCCTTCGGCTCGAACGGGCAATTGCGCGGCGGCAAGCGCGACCTGTTCGAAGGCGGGATCCGCGTGCCTATGCTCGCTCGATGGCCCGGGCGGATCGCCGCCGGAAGCGAGACCGATCATCTGTCCGCGTTTTGGGACGTGATGCCAACCCTCTGCGACCTGACGGGAGCGACGGTTCCAGAGGGAGTCGACGGTATCAGCTTTCTTCCGACACTGGTAGGCGAGGGAGAGCAAGCGCAGCACGACTATCTTTACTGGGAGTTTAAGGCGAAGGTCGAGAAGCGCGCGGCCCTGACCCGCCATTGGAAAGCGGTACGCTTGGGAGAGGATCCGATTCTGCTTTTTGCCGCGAGCGACCTTGCGGAAGAGCGGGACTTGGCCGCGAGCTATCCTGAAGTGGTGGACCGCTTTGCGAAGCTATTCGAGGAGGCTCATGTTCCGCGACAGAGCCTTGCGCCGAAGCAGGCTGGGAACCGCCCTTAAATCGCCTTTTTAGGCGATGGCAGCGAACGGTCCGAATGTGTTAAGCTGGTGAGTTATTCGAGTTATCCCCCCAAAGTCATGGTCGCATTATTCAGAGCAGTGAGGTGGGCCGTGTTGGCGGCCTGCTCGGTATCGCTCGCATTTGCCGAGAAGGAGTTGGCAAGCGAGGAGGAGCTTTTCGAAGGGCCCGAGTATTCGCAGGCCTTCAAGAATCCGAAGGACCATCCGGGACGGCCCAATGTGTTGCTGATCGGCGACTCGATTTCGAACGCTTACACGGTGGATGTTCGCAAGCTGCTGCACGGGAAGGCGGACGTTTTTCGAATTCCGGGAAACGGGAAGAATTCTGCCTACGGCTTGGAGCATTTGGATAAGTGGCTGGCCATGGAGCCGGGCAAGTGGGATGTCATTCATTTCAACTGGGGCCTATGGGACCTTTGCTACCGGCATCCCGAGTCGAAGACGCAGGGCTATCGGGACAAGGTGAACGGAACGATCACTGCTACGCCCGAGCAGTACCGCTCCAACATGGAAAAGATCGTGGCTCGCCTGAAGCGAACCGATGCGACTTTGATTTGGTGCGCCACGACGCCGGTTCCGGAATTCGAGGCCGGGCGCAAGCTGGGCGACGACCTCGTCTACAACGAGATTGCGGGCGAGATCATGGAGGCGAACGGAATCAGGATCAACGATCTGCACTCCCACGCCCTGCAGCGGTATGCGAAGATCCAAAGGCAAAAAGGCGACGTGCATTACACGCCGGAAGGGTCGGCCTACCTGGCGGAGAAGGTGGCTAGCGAAATCTCCGCGGCCTTGCGGGCGAGCGGCGGATCCTCGAAGGCTGGAGACCTGCCCGTGCGCGACTGGCTTTTGCTCGATCTTGATGCCAATCGCGGCGTGGAGCTGGAAGACGGATTGCGGGTGGCTGCCTGGCGCAATCAGGTGGAGGGGACGGCTGCGGACCGGTTCGTGAAACGAGACGAAGGGCGCGAGCTCCCCGGATCGGGGCGCCCCACATTGAAGCGAGCGGTGGCCCGTATCGGTGGGAATGATACGCTTGTCTTCGAGGAGCAGGAGCTGGTGAATCTGCACGAGGATGCGTTTGACCATCTGGTGACCGGAAGTGGATACACTTGGTTTTCGGTGATGTGCGCCTACGAGCAAAACGTGGGCAAGAAGGACGTGAACTCGTTCTTCGGCAATTTGAAGAACGGATCGTTTTACGAAGGTTTCTGGGGAAACCTGATGGATGACAACCGTGTTTGGATGGGGACCCGGAACGGTATTCGCGGAGAGGGAAAGCCGACCCTCTGGCATGAAAGGCTCAACCCTTTGGTGGTGAGCGAAAAGCCGCTCGAGCAAGATCGCTACTACATCGTCATGGGCAGAATGGACGAGGGGCACGAGCTGGTGGACCTGGAGCTTTTCGTGAATTCGTCTGTTCCTGTGGATACGAAGCAGGTGCCGGTGAACCCAGAGGCAAATCCGTCCAAAATGGCCATCGGCCAAGAGCGCGACGCAACCAATCACCCAGGCAAGGAATCCTTTAGCGGCGAGATTGCCCGTCTTCTCATCTACGAGCGCCCCTTAGCTGATGAAGAGATGGAGGAACTGATTCGCCATTTGGCAGAAACCTATTCAATCAAACTTGACAGCTGATCTCTGTGAGAAAGCGATAAGAGAACCCCATAGATAGAGAACGTATGAAGAACAAGAAAAGGACTTTAACTGAGATCGGAGCAGCTGGATTGGCTCTGTATTTGTTGTGTGGATGCACGTCCAAAGGTGGAGACGGCGAGTTTGCCAGCGATGTGGCGTTCATGGAAAAGCATACTCCTATCGTTCTGCTGCAGGACGGGAACGCCGCGGTGGCGGTAGCCCCTGACTACCAGGGGCGTGTCATGACCAGTACCTATGATCGATCGGAGGGGCCGAGCTTCGGCTGGATCAACCGTCCTGTCATCGAAAAGGGCATTCTTTCGCCGGAAGAGCAGAAAGGGAAACTGGAAGATCACATCTATATCTTTGGAGGCGAGGAGCGCTTCTGGCTTGGTCCGGAAGGCGGACAGTACGCGATTTTCTTCAAGCCGGGCGACAAGTTCGAGTTCGAAGACTGGAAAACACCAGCGGCCATCGACACCGATGCTTTCGAGCTCGTGAAGCGTAGTGATAAATCCGCTACGTTTAAGCACGAGGCGGAGTTGATGAACTACAGCGGGACGAAGTTTCAGCTTGGTATCGAACGCACCGTTTCGCTGCTGGGGGCGGAGGCGGCGGAAAAGTCGCTCGGCGTTTCCGTAGGCGAGGGTATCCAGCTGGTTGGATACGAAACGGATAATCGCGTGACCAATCAAGGCGACAAGGCTTGGGATCCCAAGACCGGCTTGTTGTCGATTTGGATCTTGGGCATGTACAACCCATCGCCCGAAACTACCGTGGTGATCCCTTTCAAGGAAGGCAGCGAGGCGAAGCTCGGCCCCAAGGTGAACGACACTTATTTCGGCAAGGTGCCGGAGGACTACCTGAAGGTAGAAGAGGACATCCTATACTTCCGGGGCGACGGAACGCGTCGCGGCAAGATTGGAATCTCGCCGCAGCGCTCCGAGGGAATCGCCGGCAGCTACGACGCGAAGGGGAAGGTCCTGACAGTGGTGACCTACAACGTGCAGGAGGCGCCCAACGGTTTCGTGAATTCCATGTGGGAGTTGCAGAAGGAGCCTTACTCCGGCGACGTGATCAATTCCTACAACGACGGTTCGCCCGCGGAAGGCGTGGCTCCGCTGGGGCCTTTCTACGAGCTCGAAACCTCTTCTCCCGCCGCCGCCCTGAAGCCGGGCGAAACGCTCACGCACATCCAGCAGACTTACCATTTCCATGGTTCCGAAGCGGAGCTCGACCAGCTCGCTGTGGAATTGTTTGGGGTTGGTTTGGAAACGATCCGGACCCAGTTCTAGTCAGCTTATGATTGCCACATCCTTTCACCGTTCGAAGCGGCCGCTGGGGGCTATCCTGTTGGCATTGGCGATGCTGTTGGCAGGGCGATTCGCCGTTGCTGCGGATTCCGCCGCGAAGCCGAACATCGTCTTCATCATGGCCGACGACCTCGGGTGGCAGGATGTGGGCTTCATGGGGAGCAAGTATTTCGAGACGCCTCACCTCGACGCGCTCGCCGCGGGTGGGGTGGTTTTCGAAAACGCATTCATGTACCCGACCTGTTCGCCTTCGCGGGCGGCGCTTTTGACCGGCAAGCATTCCTTTCGCACCGGCTGCTACAACGTGCCGGTTTTGGAGCGAGGGGACGCGCAGGATAATATCTTTTCCCGCTGGACGGTTGAGAAGGAGCACCCCGTTTATTCGCAGCCTTTGAATGAAGCTGGCTACAAGCTGATCCACTTGGGCAAGTGGCACATCGTGGGACCGAATCCGGAGGAAGAGAAAGCGCTCCCGTTCCAGAAGAAGTTGGCCCAGCCGCCGAACGGAGACTTGAGCTGGCTTCCCGCCCATCTGACTCCGGAGATCCAGCAATATTATCCCCTTGGTCGCGGCTTTCACGAAAACGTGGGCGGTACCTGGTGGGGCGATCCAGCTCGTGGATACAAGCAAGGCTACAAGGCTCCCGGCGGGGGCTATGTGGCGCCGTTCAAGAATCCTTTTATCGAGGACAAGGAGGACGACGGGTGGTTGACGGATCGGCTGATGGATGAAGCGATCGATTTCATCGAGCGGCATTCCGAGGAGCCCTTTTTCGTGAATCTTCACTTCTACGCTCCGCACCGGCCGACGGTGCCCCGCGACGAGGCGGCCTTGCGGCATTTCATGGAAAAGGCGGCGGACCCGGAAACTGGGCAGGGCGTGGGCGATCGCACGGAGGTCGCAGCCTTTGCGACCATGGTGAAGTCGATCGACGACAACGTGAAGCGGCTGGTGGACTACCTGGAGGAAGCGGGTTTGCGGGAGAACACCGTGATCATCTTCACCTCCGACAACGGCTTTAACGGGCTGCAAAGCAGCAACCGCAACGTGAGGGGAGCCAAGGGGAACGTCTACGACGGCGGTTTGCGCGTCCCCGCTTTCGTGAACGCGCCGGGTCGGGTGCGGCCCGGCCGCGTCGAAACGCCGGTTCAAGGGCTGGACTACTTTCCGACCTTCTTGGAGCTTGCTGGCGTAAGCGATTATCGGGGCACCCTGGACGGGGAGAGTTTGCTGCCGTTGCTCAAGGGGGAATCGTTGGTCGAGCGGCCGCTCTTTTGGCATATCGCCAGCGCCTATAAGGATCCCGCTTGCTCGATTCTGAGGCGTGGACCCTGGAAACTGATCCAATACCTCAAGGATGGGCGTATCGAGCTTTACAATACCCAAGAGGACCTGAAGGAGAGTCGAGACCTGTCCCGGAGCCACCCGGAGGTCGCCCAGAGCATGGTGAAGGAATTGGAGCAGTGGCGTCGGGAAAACGAGGTGCCGCTGCCGCCGAGCTCGGTTTTGAAGTAGCTTAGGGACTAGGAATGGCCCCGTGGGGGTGACGATTCCTTAGAGGCTCGCCGGCTCCGTCGGCGAAACGGGAAAAAGGCGCTAGGTGGCCTTGAGGCAGCGCTTTGCCCAAGGTTTGGCGTATCATGTCGCTGAATACGGATTTTCCCTAATTACGGGCCCGTGGCCGCCCGGTGAGGAATACGTGATAAGCGTGGGTCGGCGAGCGGAATCGTATCTGGGGAGGCGATCTCCGCGTAAAAAGAGTGCCGTTCTGTTTCGGGGTGTGCAAGGTGCACGAGGTCAGGGGCTTATGGGATTGTATGTACCTGGCGAATACGGTCATTGGGGCCAGGTAAAAAGTGGCTTGGGCGAAGGGAAAAACGCGAGCTGAGAAGGGGACGCCTATTCGCGTAACGAATTGATTTCTAGCGAGATAGACAAACGGACACGCCTTCTGGACGAACGGACGTTGCGACAGCTGCGAAAAATCGTTATTCTCGGAGCGCGAGGTCTTTCGTATGTCCCTATACCTCAGTGGATTGCGGAGTTTATTTGGGGCCTCGCTTGTTTCTGGGACACGACAGCCTGCTTCCGGTCCTGCTTATGACCCCAAGCGATCGTCGATTGCCCGTTTCTGATAACCCATAACTGAACAATACCCACAATAATACGGTTTCGTATTCTACCTTATGAATATCCCAATAGCTGAGTTTCCCCACCTCTTTTCGGTACGCATTCGAAAATGTGCGGGCGTAATGCTTGCGTTCCCTTTGTTGGGATCGCTTTTCCTGCAGGCTCAGGACGGTGAGAAGGAAGAGGAGGTCTTCGAGCTTTCTCCCTTTGAAGTAGACGGTTCGCAAGACCAAGGCTACCGCGCCGAAAATACCTTGGCGGGAAGCCGCTTGAACATGTCCTTGGAGGATGTGGCTCAGTCCGTAAACGTCCTGACCATGGAGTTCCTGGAGGACGTCGGCGCGGAGAACATCGACGACATCCTGCTCTATGCGGTGAATGCGGAGCCGGACCACGGCGATGCCCCTACCGGACTCGCGACCGAGGAGAATGTCGGCACCACCTTGAACTTCGTGGCCAACGGCTTGCAGAACATCCGGGGTAGCAGCGCCTCCGTGACGGTGGACAACAACAATGGCGGCGGCACCATCGACACCTACAACGCGTCGCGCGTGGAGATCTCCCAAGGGCCGAACGCGGTGCTCTTCGGCTTCGGCGGAGCGGGTGGGGCGGTCAATCTCTCCACGCAGCGCGCGAGCATGCAGCGCGACTCCTTCCGTATCCAATCCACGGTGGGTTCCGACGATCAGTTCCGTAACATCTTCAATTTCAACAAGGTGCTGATCGACGGCAAGTTGGGCTTCAAGGTTATCTCCCTTTTTGAGGACAAGGAAAGCTGGCGGGCGGGCGCCTACAACGACAGTCGTCGCAATACCTTCGTGCTCTCGGCGAGGCCCTTCGAAGGCACGGAGTTTAGCGCCAACTACGAAAGGGGACACATCGACAAACAGTGGACGGTGAACCAAGGCGCCACGGATGCGTGGCAAGCGTGGGATGCGGTCTGGGATAGCGAGGAATACGAGGCCTTGTACGGCGCCGGCACCTTCGAGGCCTTCAACCGAGCGGGGGTGAACCGAAATAGCTTAGGCTCCTACGGTTTAATTCGTGGCAACAATTCCCAGCGCAAGGTATTCATAGACAACCTCGATTTCGCGGCGGAAGGGCTGCCTACCGATGCGGGCAATATCATTCCGCTGCATAACTTCTCTCGCACGAGCTCTTCGGTAGCAGGTCGGATGCTGTCGGACGAAGAGGTCGACATCTCGCAATTCACTCCCTTCGGCCCCGATTCCTACGAGAATCAAGATGTGAAGAACCTCAAGGTCACGCTCAACCAAAGGATTCGGCCAAACCTGTTCCTGAACCTCGAGTACTTCGATTCGGACAACGACATTTTCCGGACGGCTCCCACGAGCCGCAACCTGGCGATTCAGGCGGACCCGAACAAGGTGTTCGACGGCGTGGCCGCGGGCGCCCCGCATTTCGATGACATGGTGAACCCTTTCGGTCCCAGCGAAGATGGCTACTACCTGTATTCGGAAATGCAGATCCAGCAGCCCAACTTCTTTCTCAGCGATACCACTTTGAGAGGATCTATCGGTTACTTGCTCGATACCGAGCGCTGGGGAGACCACCGCATCAATATCGCCGCCAACAAGATGCAGAAGTCATGGGCGCGATCCACCTCACAAGAGATCCTGGACGTGCACGAGGCCATTGCTCGGGGCGTGAATCTGGGCCGCTACAATCTGGTGGGCAACAACGCCCTGCACGCCAACAACACCATCTGGCGTCGGCACTACTACGCGGCGGGGCCTGACGGGTATCCGGTAGACGACAGCGAAATTAAGCCAGGCTCCTTTTTCGATCCGGTCGAGATGCTCGTTGAAGATGGCGACGGCAACCCCTTCTTGCTGGGAACGAAGCAGTTCCGGCTCGGCGGGGGACATCAGCGCGAAACGGTTACCGATACGGAAGGCACGTCCTTCACTTGGGTCGGTCGCTGGTGGAAGGATAAGGTGATCAGCACGGTGGGTCTGCGCAATACCGACGCGATCACCAACGTCTTCGACGGCAGGACCGCGAATTCCCAAGTCGTCAAGGACGAGGACGGGAACGTGGTCTACAACGCGGATGGTTCCATTGCCCTGCTGGACGAGGCGGCTCGCCCCTTCCTTTACATCGACCCGAACACGGGATTGCCGGGAGCGAACGCCATGTCGGAATCATTCCAGTCCTCGACGCCCACCGATACCAAGGAGTCGACGGCTGCCAACTCGACCTTCGGCCTCGTCTACAAGCCTACCAACTGGATGTCGGTGGTCTACAACCGATCGACCAACCGCTCCGACCCGAGCATCTACCGTGTCATTATTCCCGGTATCGTGGCTCCCAGCGGCGACGGCTTCGGCCAGGACATCGGACTTCGCTTCAACCTCTTCGACCGCAAAGTCTCGCTGGCGTTGAACTATTTCGAGAACCGCACGGAAGACTCGTCCACGGGCGGCGGCGTCGAGGAGAACTTGCTCGAGCCGCACCGCGCGGTTCTGGACGCTTTCGTCCGCGCTCAAGAAGGGGTTATCTACTACCTTCAGGATGAAGAGGGGGACTACCTCCTGGACGAGAACAACAACCCGATCGTCGACGACTCGCGCACGAATCTGCCGATGGCCCAGAGCGATCCTCGCTACCTGAGCGAAGAAGAGCGTTTGGCCTCCTACGCTGTGGGCGCCAACCAGACCCTGATCGACAAGGAGTCTGCGGGATACGACGTCCGAATCGTCGCCAATCCGTCGAAAAACTGGAGGCTCGCCTTTAACTTCTCCGACATGCTCCGCTCTTCGCGCAAGGGCCTCTACGACGAGGATCTCGTCTGGCTCGCTGGCGAAAAGGAAGCCGTCATGGCCCGTTACGAAGCTTACGCTGCGGCTGGCGACAGCTACCTCGACGACCTCAAGACCGCCCTTCGCAACATCGAAGACGAGAAGAACGAGTCCTTCGTCCTGGAGGAAGTTCGCGTCGCCATAAACGAATTGATCGAAGCGGGAGATAGCGAGGGCGCGGAAGCCTTGTTCGCCAGTCTCCATCCCATCGGCCGCGCCTACGACTACATCGGCCAGGAGACCGGCGTGACCAAGCTGCAGGTCGAAGACATAGACACCGGCTCCAGCGCCAAGAAGGCCAATATGTTCACCTCCTACCGCTTCCGAGAAGGGAAGTTCAAAGGCTTCACCGTGGGCGGCGGTTTCACCTGGCGGGACAAGCGTACCTTGAATCACTTTTTCAACTACGTCGACGACGAGACAGGTGAAACAACGGTACGGACCCGTCCGGATGTGGTGTACGGCGACTATGACAGCATCACGATCTACGAGTCGGACGACGACTTCCGCCTGAACCTGATGGGCTCGTATTCGACCAAGCTGAAACTGTTCGGGATCGATGCGAATGCGAAGTTCCAGGTGAACGTCGACAACGTATTGCAGGATGGATACAGCTTCGAGCCGCTGCGCTACCTGATCGACGGCAATGTTCGCCGCTACACCATCGTCGGACCGCGTACCTGGAAACTCACTACCACTATCGATTTCTAGGGTTCGCTGATTTCAAAACTCTTTTCCGGGAAGGCCTGAAGGCGAACCGGGAAACGAGTTGCTCATAGCCTGCCGGGGTGCCAAGTCGCAGCCGGGCAGGCTTTTTCGTTTTCATGGGCTTGCAGGATTCCGGCGAGCGGCCGGAGGCGCGCCCTACCTAAAAATAGGGTGGGGTTTCAGCTCGCATTGCCACGGCAAGCGTCCTGCAATAGCTGTCCCCCTCCAGCTTGGAAGTCACCCCCAATGCATTTGCCCGAACCCAAACGACGCCGCTTTGGTATCGAAACCCTAACTACGTATCATGACGCTTCGAAATCTTAAGGTAATGTTCGCTTTGTTCGCGGGCCTTTTGACGCTGTTCGCCTACGGCCAGGCCGCCCGTCCCAATATCGTGGTGATCGTGGCCGACGACATGGGCTGGGGCGATTCCGGGACCTACGGGCACGAGCTGATACAGACTCCCAACATGGATCGCATGGCGGCCCAAGGGGTGAAGTTGACCCAATGCTACTCCGCGGCCGGCGTGTGTTCGCCCTCGCGTTCGGCGATCCTGACCGGACGCACTCCCTACCGCAACGGGGTGTATCGCCACCTTTCCGGCAATGGTCCGGCCTATTTGCGGGAAAGCGAAATCACCTATCCGGAGCTGCTGAAGGAGGTTGGCTACGAGACTTGCCACGTGGGAAAGTGGCACTTGCTGTCCAAGCAGCAGTTCGCAAATCCCGAGTATCCACAACCTGGGGACCACGGCTACGACTATTGGCTGTATACGCATAACAACGCCAGCCCGAGCCACGAGAATCCGGACAACTTCTATCGCAACGGCGAAGCGCTGGGCGAGATCGAAGGCTACTCGGCCCAGATCGTAGCGGGCGAGGCAGCCCATTGGCTGAAGAATCTGCGCGATCCGCAGAAGCCCTTCGCGCTT
The DNA here is from genome assembly GCF_031127875.1 of Pelagicoccus sp. SDUM812005. GTDB lineage: Bacteria > Verrucomicrobiota > Verrucomicrobiia > Opitutales > Opitutaceae > Pelagicoccus. Next base: position 352,751 of record NZ_JARXIA010000003.1, read on the forward strand.
TCGGTTTGGTTCCACGAGCCGCATTCCCCCATCGCCACCGACTTGCGCTTCCAGGAGCTCTACGAGGGCCATGAGAACGCGAAGTACATGGGCAACATCACCCAGCTCGACCACGCCCTCGGCATGGTGCTCGACGCCTTGGAGGAGGTAGGGGAGAGCG
>NZ_JARXIA010000040.1 GCF_031127875.1 Pelagicoccus sp. SDUM812005
GTAACATACAAAATAGATAGCAGATAGGGATTAGGGGTAGTCCCGCTATCGAAAAAAGCCCGCGTTGAGCTTAGCTCGGCGCGGGCTTTGTTGTGTCTGGATGCTTTGTGGCACTGTTCGCGTGGTTCAATGGCAGGGCTTTTTCGCGGCGGGATTCGATGTTGCGTGTTGGGGGGAGTTGAGCGATAGGCTAGGGGCGATGTTGCACGGTATGAGAACGGACTACGGTGAGGTTTTGCGCGAGATCGCGGAGGCGGTTGGGAAGCTGGAGAAGTCGGGCGAGGTGGCCCACTACATCCCTGCCTTGGCCAAGGTGGATCCGGACCAGTACGCCATGTTCGTGGAGATCCCGGGCAAGGAATGCCAGGGTGTGGGAGCGGTGGATACGGTGTTTTCGATCCAGAGCATTTCCAAGGCGATCACTTTGGCGATGGTGATTGAAAAGAAGGGGGAGACGCTTTGGGAGCGGGTGGGAGTGGAGCCGAGCGGCAACGCTTTCAACTCGCTTTTCCAGCTGGAACGGGAGAAGGGCAAGCCGCGCAATCCGTTTATCAATGCGGGCGCTATTGTAGTGGCGGACGAACTACTGAGCCTTTACGACGACGCGAAGGGGCGTCTGCTGGAGCTGACGCGGGAGTTGGCGGGGGACGAGACGGTCGACTACGACGTGGAGGTGGCGAAGGGCGAGATGGCGACCTGCCATACGAACTATTCGCTCGCCCATTTCTTGAAGTCGCACGGCAATTTGAGGAATCGGGTGGAGGACGTGATCGAGCTCTATTGCTACCAGTGCTCCTTGGCGATGAGCGCCAGGAGCCTGGCCCGCAGCTTTAGCTTTCAGTGCAGCGACGGAGTGATCCCCTACGGCGGCCGCCGGTTTTTGACTGCTAGCCAAAGCAAGCGCTTGAACAGCGTGATGCTGACCTGCGGCTTCTACGATCAGGCGGGAGCCTTCGCTTACCAAGTGGGCTTGCCCGGCAAGAGCGGGGTGGGCGGCGGCATCGTAGCGGTGGTGCCTGGCTTTATGAGCGTGGCGGTTTGGAGTCCGCGTTTGAACAAGTACGGCAATTCGGTCTTGGGGATCGAGTCCTTGGAGCGCTTTACCACGAAGACGAACCTGGCGATTTTTTGAGTCGAGTTCAGCGGGCGGCTGCCCTTGAATAGGCGGTAACGCGGGCTTTACCTCGAGGGTAGAATCTGGGGTAATGGGCATGAAGATGAGGGACTTAGGAAAAAGGGGATCTGCCAAGTGGCGACTGGAGGAGCTGATCGCTTTCGAATGCGCCTTGGCCAAGGACGAGGGGCAGGATTGGAAGTCCCTGAAGGAGCAGGACGCGAAGACCGCTCTGGAGGCTTCGGTCCTGGAGTCGGGAAATCGACGGGCGATCGCGAAGGCGTGGTTGAAGGCTCGCTTGGCGGCGGCTCCGGAGGTCCGGCTGGCGGCGGATAGCGTGAGCCAATCCTTGAAAGCGGCGGGGCAGCTCTTGGGAGCGGGCGGCTTGTTGTTGGGATTGGGGGCGGCGACGGGCGCTTTGGCGTATACGGGAGAGGCGCCGATCAACGTGTCGGCCTTTTTCAGCTTGTTCGTTTTGCTGCAGGCGGCGTTGGCCTTGGCGCTGGCGTTGGTGTTTTTCCTGCCTCGGGCCTGGCGGGAGCGCTTGGCCTTTGGGCCGCTCTATCGGGCGACGCGTTGGGTTTTGGAGGCGATCTTTTCCAAGCTGCAGACCGTGTCGGCCCGCTTCCTGTCGGGACAGCAGCGGCAGGACGCGGCGGAGTGGGCCGGGGCGGCCCGGCGGGCCTTGGCCTTGCATGGGAGCGTGGCGAAGTGGCTGGCGTTCGCGAAGATCCAAGCAGCATCCTTGTGCTTCAATTTTGGCGTGCTGTTGGCCTTGCTGGTATCGGTGGTCTTTTCCGACAGAGCCTTTGGGTGGCAGACGACTTTGGATACGGACGCCCAGGCGGTGAGCCGGTGGGTGGAGCTGGTGGCCACTCCGTGGGCGGCGCTTTACGGCGAGGGAGAGGGCTACCCGAGCTTGCAGCAGGTCGAGGGCAGCCGAATTGTATTGAAGGAAGGGATACGCGAACTGGAGAGCCGGGACCTTGCGGCTTGGTGGCGCTTCTTGGCTTTCGGCGTCTTGGTCTACGGAGCGCTTCCCCGCCTCTTGTTCTATTGCTTGGGGAAGTGGCAAGTGGCCTCTGCCTTGGCCCGCTACGATTTTCGGAACGCTGCGGCGGAGCGTTTGATGCAGCGTTTGCGCCCGGAGGCTCCGCGTTTCGATGCGGAACGGGTGGAGCAGGGCGCGGATCGTGGAGCGCTTCAGTCCGCTGACGCGAACGGCAGAGAGGGCTTGGAGCGCGGCATCTGTTGCCTGTGTTCGAGCGAGTTGGGGGAATCGTTCGATCTGGCGGCCTTGCGTCGCGGCTTGGCGGAGCGTTGGAAGCTGTCCGAGGAGCGGGTGGAGGTGAGGACCTACGAGGACGGGCGTATCGCGGAGGCGGCCTCGGATTTGGAGGAGGGAACGCAGCTGGCGCTTGTATTCGAAAGTTGGATGCCGCCGATTCGGGAGGTTGAACGCCAGGTGAAAGGGCTGCGAGCCCGGGTGGACGAACGCAGTTTGCTCAAGGTGGTTTTGCTGGGCATCCCGGCATCTTCGGACCAAGCGATTTCGCTGCGGCCGGAGAAGCAATACGCGGAGGCGTGGCATTCGTTCGTACAGCGCATGGGCGATCCGTATTTAATTTTAGACAATCCAGCGGTATGAAATCTTTGCCACGATTTGCGATCATCGGTCATCCGAACGAAGGGAAATCTTCGATCGTTGCGACGCTTTCCCAGAACGATGGAGTCGCGATCAGTCCCATCCCCGGGGAGACGATTCAGCAGCAGCGATTCGACCTGAAGGCGGGGGACCAGACCATTATCGAGTTTGTGGATACGCCAGGATTCCAGAATCCGCAGGCGACCTTGCAGTGGTTTCGGGAGAACGAAGCGGCTGGGGAGGAGCGTTTGCAACGATTCATCGAGTCTCATGCGAGCGACCCGGATTTTCACCACGACTGCGAGCTATTGCGACCGATCTTGGAGGGAGCCGGAATTCTCTATGTGGTGGACGCCTCGCGTCCGATGACGGCGGTGGATACGGCGGAGATGGAGATCCTGCGGCTAACGGCTCGGCCGCGCATGGCGATCATCAACCCGAAGTCGAACGAGGGTCGATTCCTACAGAGCTGGAAGACGAGCTTTCGCCAGCACTTCAATTCGGTGCGTACGTTCAATGCCCAGACCGCTCGGTACTTGGATCGTATCGAACTTTTGGAGGCGCTCAAGAGCATCGACCAGGATTGGGAGCCGGCCTTAAGCCAAGCGGTGGAGCTGATGCGCATGGATCGGAAGCGCTGTACGCAGCGAGCGGCGGAAGCGATCGTGGAGCATTTGGAGCAATCGTTGCGTTGCAGCTGTAGTTCCTTTTTGGAACACGAGAGCGGGGTGGAGCTGGAGAAGCGTCGCTTGGAAGAGGCGTATCGAAGCAAGCTGGCGAAGATCGAGAAACGATTTCGCGAGCAGATCCGCGACGTCTACGCGGTGCGCAAGGTTGCGGTGGAGCTGCCGGAAAATTCGATCTTGGCGGAGGACCTCTTTTCGGAGCGAGCCTGGCAGGCGCTTGGTTTGACCCAGAAGCAGCTAGCCATCGCGGGAGCCCTGCTGGGCGCCGGGATCGGCGTAGGGGCGGACCTGGCGGCGGGCGGCATTACCTTTGGCGTGTTCGCTTCGATCGGTGCCGCGATCGGTGCGGGCTCGGCCCTCTGGAAGGGCAAGGACCTGGCGCGGGCCAAGATCAAGCAGCTGCCTTTGGGGGGATTGAAGGTCACGGTCGGGCCGAACGTGTCCGAGCAGTTTCCCTTCGTGCAGCTGGATCGCTTTTTCCTGTACGTAGAATTCGTTTCCAACTGGGCCCACGCTCGGCAGGAAGCCCAGGTGAGCTTGGGCGACGGCCTGGAGAAGGAGGGCTTGTCCGCGTCCTGGGGGCAAGGGGAGCTCAAGGTGGCGACCCGTTTCGTGAAAGCGGCGAAGAGCGGCAACGCCGAGGAGCTGGAGTCGAGCGGCAAGGAGCTGCGCGCGTTGTTGGCCAAAGCGATCGGGGAGTGAGCTCGCAGCTCTGGGATTGGCGCCTGCCGGCGCGGTGGGCGGGCGGCTGGTGTCGAGGTTTTATAGGTTATGCCTATCAAAAGTAGAGGTAACAAGTATTTCCAATTATGACGTTTTGTTCGTATAGTAAGTATGTCCAACAACAGAAAGCATACGAAAATGAAAACGCTAACCACTACTAAGATCATCGAAGCTACAGTCGCCGCAGTTGCGATACTGGCAGGCGCGGCAGTGATCGTCCCCGCTGCGGGAGTGCTCGCAGCAGTCGGCTTGGTCGCCGGCGGACTCGCAGCCATGGCAGCTCTCGAAACCAAGGAGCGCGCTTACTAAGCCGCCCGTCGGGAGGCCTGCTCGCAAGGAGCCGCGCCGCCTGATTCACACTTTTTTGGGGTAACAAAAAATAGATAGCACATAGGGATTAGGGGTAGTCCCGCTATCGAAAGAAGCCCGCGCTGAGCTTAGCTCAGGCGGGCTTTGTTGTTTCTGGAGGGGAGCGTGGCTTTGAGAAATGGATGGGTTGGCGCGGGCGAGGAGTAAACCTCGCCCCTACCTTGGCGCTTGCGCGGGATTGCGGCTCAGGAGCCGGTCTTGAGGCGGAGCATGAGTTGGCCGTCGCTGGCGAGCGGGTAGCTGACGGTGACCTTCTCGATATTGGCGTCGGCGGTGTCTTCGGTCGTCTCGCTGAGGGAGGTGAGGGTTTCCCAGGTGGAGTTGTCGAAGTTGAAGCTTTCGATGAGGAGGGCGACGTCGCTAGCGTTTTTGTTGCGTTGGAAGCTGATCTCGAAGCCTTCGGCGGTGAGATGGATGGCGACGTGGTTCGCTTCGAAGTCGATTTCCGTGGGCGAACTTCCGAAGGCGTAGTGCAGGAGGTTGGCGACTCCGTCGTGGTTGGCGTCCTCGTTGGGCAAGCGGTTGTCGCGTACGTCGCCGAGGTTAGCGAGCTGCCAATTGGTGTAGTTGCTATCTGGGGAATCGCCATTGCGGGTGACGGTGAATTGGTCGCCGTCCTTGAAGCCGGCCTCTTCGATGCTTTGCTCCGGCGTGGCGAGTTCCGTATCGCCTAGGAATAGCTTGAGACCGCTGCCTGGCTCTTGGAGCGAGGTGGCGAGCTCGGCACGGATGTCGTCGACGCTATCGGTGGTGAGCAGGTCGAGAGTAAGTTTATCGGGGCCGTCTACGATCGCGGTAAGCTGTATGCTTGTTCCGGATACGCTGCGTTTTACGGTGGCGACGTTGGAGTAGTCGGATGCGACTTCGCCCTTGTCTGCGGCGACGCGGTACTCGTAGGTGTCGGTTCCGATGTCTAGGTTGTCCTCGTAGGAGGTCGCGTTCGCTGCGGTGGTGGTGACTTGGGTCCAGCTTTGGGCGCCTTGCTTGCGGCGCTGGACGGAGAATCCGGTTTCGTCGTCGGAGAGGTCGTTCCAGGTGAGGGTGACCTTAGTGGCTTGGTCGACTGCGGCGAGATTCGCGGGGGCGGTCGGAGGGGTGGGCTCTTCGCCGCCTCCACCTCCGGAACGGGACACGGCGGCTACGTTGGAGTAGTCGGAGCTGTCGCTAGCGTCGGTAGCTTTGACGCGGTATTCGTAGCTGTTGTTGCCGATGTTGACTGGATGGGTGAAGGCTTGGGCGTTGGCACCGATCTTGGCGACGATATCCCATGTGCTGGCCGATTGGAGTTTCCATTCGATGGTGTATCCAGTTTCTGAAGTCGCGTTGTCGGTCCAGGTTAAGTAGACATGGGCGGTGTTATCGCTCGCGGAGAGGCTGGTGGGCGCTGCGAGCGGTCCGGGGCCGGAGGAGCGAGTGACGGTGGCGACGCTGGAGTAGCTGGAATCGCCGGAGCTGCCGGTGGCTTTAATGCGGTATTCGTAGGTGTCGTTGCCGATGTCGGTGGTGTCGATGAATTGGGTGTCGTTGGCTGGGATGGCTCCGGCTACGGAGGTCCAGGAGCTGCTGCCTTGCTGGCGACGTTCGAGGGCGAAGCCGGTTTCGTTGTTGGAATTGTCCTGCCAGCTAAGGGTGACGGCGTCGGTACCGTTGTCGTTGGCGGATAGGTTGCTGGGAGTGGAGGGGGTTCCTCCTCCTCCGCCGCCACCACCGCCGCCGGCGCTGATTTGTACGAAGGCACCGTTGCTGGTGATGGAGGTCAGGTCGTCGGTGATCCGCGCTCGATAGTGGCCGTGGTGGTCGGCGCGAACGGCGGACTCGATGCTGTAGGTGTCGCTCGTGGCGCCGGGGATGTCGACCCCTTCGAGGGTCCACTGGTAGGCGAGGGTGCCGGTGCCGCGAGCTTGCACCGTGACGGAGAAGGATTCGCCTTCGTTGATAACGGCTCCGGCAGGCTGCTGGGTGACTTCGAGCGGAGTGGTGACGGTAAGGTCGAAATCCGGCGAGGTAATCTGGCCGGCCGGGTTGGCGATGGTGGCGTGGTAGGTGCCGTTGTCGTCCGAGGTGACGGTGAAGAGGGAGAGGGTCCCTTCGGTTTGTCCGTCGAGGGCGACGTCGTCCTTGTACCACTGGATGGATACGTCGCCGAAGGCGTTGGTGTAGTCGAGGGTGAAGTCTATATTCGAGCCGCTGGTGGTTGTTTCGTCGACTGCGGATCCGTTGTAGCTAGGAGGGATCGTGTAGATGAGAGTGTATTCAGTTTCTGAATCGTCCCAGATGTTGGCACCGTTTTGGAAGCGAAGGCTGAGTCCGTATTCGCCGTATTCGCCGTCGACGATGGCAGGGATGGTATCGAGGGTGACGGTTTCGGTGAGGTTGTTGCCGCCTCCGTCGATGGTGTTGCCGCCGTTGTTCCAGGACCAGTTGTATTGGCCGTAGCCGGAGATGCTATCTTGGTGTCCGGTGAAGGAGAAGCTTGGAGTGAGCGGGGTGCTGATGACGGCTCCGTCGGCGGTGCCGTGAAGAGGGGTTACGACGAGGTTGGTACGATCCATTGCGGTGGTGTCGTAGCCGACTTCGGTGTCGTAGCCGTCGTCGCCGAGAAGGGCGTTGGAGGCGGCATCGCTATCCGTCGCCACGATTTGGAGACGGAAGTGTCCTTCGGAGGGGAGGGTGTAGTCGACGGTGGCGTCTACGATTTCGTTGGTGCCAGGTCCGGCGATGACTTGGTCGGCGGTCCAGGCTCCAAATTCGCCGGTGCTGGTGTCTTTCTTCGAGTAGTAGATCTGCAGCTGGTTGATTTCGTCGTCGTCGAAGGCGCTGTAGGTCAGGCTACGCGTTTCGGTGGAATCGAAGACTTCGTAGCTGAAGAGGGGGTCGAAGTAGGCGATGGGTTCGACGTTGGGATGGTCTCGCTCGGCGATGGCTGAACCGATACGGAGGATGCCCCAGTAGCTGAGGCTGGGGATGGTGACTTGGGAGAATCCGTTTCCTAGGTCGGTGATAGCGAGGGTGGTGGGAGCGCTGTCGGCGGATGCGACGTAGCTCGCGATGGAAACTTCTTGGTATTCGGTCGGGCTAGGGAATTCGTTGGGAGTGGGGAAGGTGACGGTGAAGTTGCTTTGGGAGGTGATGGTGGTACCGGATCCGTTGAAGCTGTAGTTGAGAAGCTGGTACACGCGTGAGTAGTCGCTGGTATCGACGTAGCTGAGGATACGGACGTCGCCGGACGCGGCGTTGGTGATTCGATCGAGGTCGCTGGGGAGAGCGGCTTCGAATCCGGTGAGGGCGGTGGTGAGGCCGGCGGAACTAGGTTGGTCGGTGTAACCGGTGGAACCCCAGGGATCGAGGCTGACGACTTTGAGAGTGCCGCTGCCGATGCTGGTGTTGCCTGTGGAGCCGAAGAGTTGGGTCCAGGTTTTGCTGTCGTAGGAGCGGGTGGAGGACTTGTCGTTGCCGAGGGCGTCGTAGCGGAAGACGTTGGTTCCCGATACGATGAGGGTGCCGCCTGCGTGGACGTAGTCCATGAGTTCGGTGAATTGGTTGTCGGTGACTTGGATCGCTTCGGACGCGAAGATGACCGGGTAGGCGCTGATGTCGGTGGCGGAAAAGGTGTCGGGCATGCCGAGTCCGTCTCCGCCGAAGGCGACGTCGTAGTTGATTTCGAGCTCTTGGAGGATGTATCCAAGGCCTAGATACCAGTAGTGGTCGCCGCCGAGGAGTCCGGGGTCGGGTCCGACCTGGAGGTCTTCGGTGTGCAGGGCGGTGGCGAGCGGGTAGAAGATCGCGGCCTGGCTGAGGGGGGCGTGGTCGAGCTGGTCTTGGTATTGGGTGGCGAGGCGAGCGATTGGGGTGGTCGCGGGGTAGTCGTCTTCCCAGGTGGCGACGCCGTTGTTGGCGATGGTTTCGGCGAGGAAGAGGCTTTGTACGGCAGTGTTGGCGGCGGGGGGGCTGTTCCAGGGTTCGAAGCGGTTGTCGTAAGTTTTGAGGTTGGCGCGGAAGACGGGCTCGAGGTTGTAGCCGTCCGCGTAGTCCCAGGTTTCGCCGCTAAAGTGGGTTTCGCCGAGGTCGCCGGAGGCGTATTCGGCGAGGAACCAGCGGTCTGCGGGGCGATGGATGAATCCGTAGCGGTTGAAGTAGAAGCCGATTTCGCGACCGAGCTCGGCTTGGGCGTAGGTGTTGACCTCGTCGACGAGGGTGGCGATGACTTCGCGTTCCTTGTAGCGGAGGAAGGCTTGCCAGAGTCGCCAGTGCTGGGTGGAGCCGAGCATGACGCTGTCGATGGTGGCGGTGCTGTAGTTGTCGGCGGTGACGCCTTCGGAGCGGAGGAAGGCGCCGTAGTCGAAGGTGGCGTCGTCGTAGCTGGCGTCGATGTAGGACTGGAGGGTGGTTTCGTCGTAGCGGGCGTTGAGCCAGTCGCGGAAGTCGACGAGGGTGGCGGCATCGAAGGGGCCGGCGTCGAGGGTAACCCAAGCGGTGTCGTAGTGGATGGCGTCGACTCCGGCGTCCACGTAGGCTTTGGCGACGGTAAGGATAGCCTGGTAGGTTTCGTCGAGGAAGATGCTGGGGTTGGATTCGTCGCCGTCGAGGTCGAGGGTCTTGCCGGCGGAGCTGATGGCGTCGGTGAATCCGATGGCGCTGCCGATGCCGGGGCCGAAGTCGGCGTAGGCGGAGTAGTATTGGTCGCGGTCGCGGTACCAGCCGACGAGGGGGGCTAGGTCGGCGGCGGAGACGGAGGAGCTCACTTCGCCGGCGGCGTCGATGCGGACGGTGGTTTGCACGCCGTTGAGGACGGCTTGGTCGCCGCGGCGGTTGAAGGCGGCTTCGGACTCGAATCCGCGCAGGAGGAGGCCTTCGGGATGGGGCGGATTGGAGTCTGCGTGGAGAAGGGCGGTCGCTGCGAGGGATGCGCCTAGGAGGAGAGCCAGAGTTTTGTTAGCCATAGGAAGGTGAGAAAGAGATTACCGGTTTAAGGTACTCCTAGGTATTCGGCGCGTAGGGCGCCTTGCTCAGCTTCTAGGCTTGATAAGAACGGATTTGGGAGGGGGACGGGACTGTTTAGCGAATTTTTTAAGGAATCGCTTTTGTGGGGCGGGGGGCGCTGGCTTCGCTAGGGCGACCCTATTTCTTGCGGTTGCTGTAGCGGGAGCTGCTTTCGTCGAGGATGGCTCTTTCCTCGGGGGTGAGGCTTTGGAAGCCGGTGGCGGAGATCTTGTCCAGGATGGCGTCGATCTCCTTGTTGCGAACGATGCTGGGGACGGAATTGCGTTTCTGGGAGCGAGGTCGCTTGGACTTGGTGACGATCTTGATGTTCAGCTTGGCCTGGATCCAGTCGGTAATGAAATGGCAACTACGGACGCCGTGGAGGTGGAGGAGGGTGAAGGCGGTGAGGATGGAGAGCCAGAGGGCGGCGAGGTTGCCCCAGGATTTGTAGCCGAGGTACTGGAGGGTTTGCACGCCGACGATGAGCAGGACGAACCACTTGACCTGGATGTTGAACCACATGGGGGCGCTCGGGTAGATGAGGGCGAAGCCAACGAAGATGGCGAAGTGGACGGAGCCTTCGCCTACGAGGGGAAGGTCGCCTACGAGGGGGGAGAGGACGAAGAGCCCGAGGGCGGGCAGGGCGCTCAAGGCGGCGTAGAGCCGGATAAACTTGCGGGTGCCGAGGAGGTTTTCCACTTCGCCGCCGAAGCGCCAGAAGAAATAGAGTCCGATGGCGAACCAGAGGTCGATGCCGTGTACGAAGGGGTAGGTGAGGACGGTCCAGACCCGAAATTCCTTGAGGGCGGCAGCGGAGTAAACGAGCTCGTTGAACCAGGTGGCGGCAGCCCAGCCGGAGCCGAAGGTGACGATCAGGGCGGTGAGGGCGTGCAGAGCGACCAGCGTATTGGTCGCGTCCATGGGGATCTTCCCGAGGTAGAAGAGTGGGCGATGGGTGTGGATGGAGCGGGCGGCGTTGAAAGTCATGGGAAGTTGTTGGTGGAGAACGATGAGAATAGGGAGGCGCTTGCGGTAGTCAATTAGCTTGGGGGAATCTCCGAGCCTCTGGGGGATGTAGTTTGCTCCTGAATACGACGGCGTCGGGCTTGCCAGTCTCGCCGGTCTCCGGATGTGGGCTGGAAGCGCATTAACTATAGGGAAAACCTATCGAAACTAGAGTTAACAAGTATTTCCGTTATCGGAGGAAATGACGTATAGTAGTCCCAACAAAGGAAAGAAGAACAAGA
>NZ_JARXIA010000041.1 GCF_031127875.1 Pelagicoccus sp. SDUM812005
GCGAACTTCTCCAGGCCGGTGAAAAGCGAGCGGACGCCCAGCCAAAGGCGAAGCGCCAGGAACGCGAAGGACGCGCCCAGCGCGTCGAGTTGGAAACTAGATTCTGGGGATTTACTTTCTTGCATGATAATCTGGATACAAAGGGAGTTTGATGAAAATCGTGAGGTTTACTTGATCGGAGTGAGGCGTATGTTTCGGTAGCGAACTTCGCCGGCAGGTTTCCAACGGTTGCCGGGGCGCACCTCTAGGCCGATACTGCCCGCGTTTCCGGTGATCGATTGAACCGTCTCGCGATCCCAGGCGGTCGGCGCCGACCAGTTTCCACGCTCCACGTCCTCGAGGCGGCGGGCTTGGTAGACGCGGCCATCCATCTCCATCACCTTGACTCCGTTGATCCAAGTCGTGATGCGAGGCTCTACCCCGAGACAGCGAACGCGCAGCGTGTTCCAATCGTCCGCCTTCCAAATCTTATTCCACGTGGCTGCGTCGATCGAGTAGAGCAAGCCATCGCGCTCGACACCGTCGTAAGCTTCGCGGGCGGCCAGTTTGCCAGCCCTTTCTTCAAGCTGAATGGGACGCGAAAAATAGCCGCCAGTGCCTTGCCCGTAGATGCCTCCCACATTCCCGCCCGGCAAATAGTCGTTCAAGATTTGGATCCCCTCCCCTCCGTCCGTGCAGCGAATGAAGATGCCAGAGTCGCAGCCCCAGTCCGACTTCAACTCCAGCTCGAGATCGAAGTCGATGTAGGTCGCATCGGTTAGCAGCATGCCACCTTGCTGCCCTTCGGCTTGGGTACAGACGATAGCGCCATCCTCTACTGCGAAGCTGTCTGAGCCAGCCCGGTATGCGTCCCCCGCTGGCTTCGTCATGACATGCCATCCGGCAAGCGACTCGCCATCGAAGATTCGCTCGGCAGCCAAGCTCACTTGAGCCGTAAGCCCAAGGCCTAAAAGCAGGGCCGCCGCTAGAGATCGCTTCGTCATAAACAATCGGATACAAACTTACACGGACGCAAACTTGGAATTTTTCTTCCAAAGGTCATTCCCGTAGTCCCAGCCTTCTCGCACCTTACTGGGGCGAACGTATTGGTTGAGCTCGGGACGATTCGTGATGCCACGCTTCGGATCCCATTCGATTCGCCCTCCGAACCGAGCCGCCAATACGCCGATCAGCATCATCTCCGTGTAAGGAGCGGCATAGTCGAAGTTGGCGCCGGGCTCTGGTCCGTCGCCCTTGATGGCGCGCACCCATTCCTGAAACGGGCCACCTTCCACGCGGGCGTACTTTTCGTCTGGATACCCAGCCTTCTTGAACGCTTTCATCGCCTCCTTGTTTCCAAGGCGCGGATTGTTCGATCGCCCATCCGTGAAGCCGAGCTGCTTGTCGCCAAAATACATAGTACCGCGATCGGGCATCTCCCCCCAGGTCCACCCTTCCGGCGTCTCCGGCATGAAGCTGGCATCGCCGTTGTGCCAATAGAAGACGCAAGGCGCCTTGGAGCCGCGTTTCTTGAACTCCCAACGTACGATGTTTCCATCGGGCACGATGATATCGTTTCCGCCTTCCCTCTTGACCAGCTCCACTACCACCGGCTCGAAAAGATCAAGAACCCAGACCGGCGCATCGGAAATATGCGGCATCCAATCCCCGAACAATCCGTTTCCAAACGCATTGAAGCCGCGCCAGCTTTTCGGATGGTAGAGCTCGTTGAACTCAGTATCGGCAGAATTCGGCCCGAGCCATAGGTCCCAGTCCAAATGCGACGGGATCGGATCCTTCTTCATCGGAAACTGCTTGGGCTTATGCCAGTACCAACGGCCCTCCTCGAAAGGCCTCCAATCCGGTCCCTGTATCCACGAGTGAACTTCGCGAATCTGGCCGAATACATCTGCCTCGTACCACTCCCGCATCTGACGAATGCCGTCGTAGGTGTGGCCCTGTACCGCCATGTTGGTTACGACCTTGTACTTCTTCTTCGCCTTTTGCAGGGTACGGGCCTGCCAAATATTGTGCGTAAGCGGTTTTTGGGTACAAACGTGCTTGCCCATCTCCATGGCATGCATGGTCGCGGCGAAATGGGTGTGGTCCGGAGTATTGATGCAAACCGCGTCGATCTCCTTGCCGAGCTTATCCAGCATGACCCGAAAGTCGGTGAAGCGCTTGGCATCCAGCACCTCGGGATGATCCTCGCGGAATTGGCCAAACATTGTCGAATCCACATCCGCGAGGGCTACGATGTTCTCCCCCTTGCAGCCGTTGTAGGCCATGCCGGCGATGTTGCCGGCGCCGATCATGGCGATGTTCAGCCTGCTGTTGGCAGAAATGCCCGGCTTGCCGATGCTGAAACGAGGCAATACGAAGGCGCTCGCTCCCGCCATGGCGGATTTCTTGAGAAAGTTTCTGCGATTCAGGGAAGACATGTAGGGGGGACAGAGGTATGGGTTAAAACCGCGCCGGAACGATCGACGCACCTCGAGAGGGCGCAACGGTTTCAGCTTAGCCTGCAGCATAGCAAGGCTCCCGCTTCCCGTCTACTAGTCGATCTGCTAGTTTTCAGTTAGGACCGGAAGACGAGCGAGCTCTCCCCGCCTGCTCGCCTCCCCTAAATCAACTCGCTGCGCAGGGCTTTCGCCACCGCCCCAGTCTGGGACTGCACGTCGAGCTTCTGGTAGATCCGCCCCAAATGGAAGTTCACCGTGGCCGTGCTGATACACAGCTTCGCTCCGATCTCCTTGGACGAAAGCCCCTCCGCCAATTGCTCGAGGACCTCGATCTCGCGGCCGGAAAGCCCGAAATCCTTCCGTACCACCGGCTTTCGCACCTCGCCGAGAACCAGCTTGGCCACTCCGGCGCCAAGGGCCGCTCCACCTTTGATGACTTGCTCGAGAGCGTTGACGATCTCCTGTACGCTCGAGGCCTTCAGCAAGTAACCCATCGCACCCGCGTCCAAAGCCTGCATCACGGTCTCCTTCTTCTCCTCAACGGTTAACACCAGCACGCTCACGTCCGGGTCGATCGCCTTCAGACGCTCGATCCCCTCCACTCCGCCCATTTGCGGCAAGCCCAGATCCATCAGCACCACGTCCGGCCGCTCCCCGGATTCGATCGCCTCCAAAAACTTGATACAGTTCGGAAAGGTACGGCTGCACGTGATGTGGTCCTGCCGCTGCAACGATATCTGAAGATTGCGGCGGTAGCCGGAATCGTCCTCAACAATCCATATGTTAACCGGTGTCATCTAATTGGAACTTTGATATCCCGAACGGTAGATTCGGAGCAACCCTTTAAGCGGCACCGAGAAGCCAACCGTAGTGCCCTTCCCAATCTCCGTATTCAAAATGAAGGTACCGTCGAGCTCCTCCACCCGCTCCCGCATGCTGTCGATTCCCCAACCATCCCTCAAAGCCGACGGGTCGAAGCCGCAACCGTCGTCGCTAAGCTCCATCCGGAACGAACTTCCGCTCAACACGATGTCGAGCCGCACCCGCTTCGACCCCGAATGCCTCGCGCAGTTGTGCACCGCCTCCTTGAAAAAAAGCATTAGCTGACGCCTCACCGCGAGCGGCACCACCAGGTCCGGCGACTCCACGTCGATATTTACCTCGAGCTCGACCCCGCTGAGCACCCGCTCCGCGCGCTTCTTCAAGTTCGGAATCAACTCCGACATCTTCAGCGAGCGCTTGTCGGTCATCCACACCACATCCATCAGCGAGGCGGAAGCCTCCCGGGCCATCAGCACCAAGTCGCTCAAGTCTCGCTGGGCCTCCGGCCCGCTCGCATCTTGCTGCAGACGCTCCGCCACGAGCCGCACGCTGCCAAGGTTGCTCCCCACCTCGTCGTGCAAGTCCTTGGCGATCCGACCTCTCAAGTCCGCGAAACGCCGACGCTGCAGGAAGGCTCCCGCCCCGACCACCAGCAGCAGGGCCGCCGTGCCGCCCCAAATCGCGATCGACAAGCTTAGCTCCACTCCCCGATTCCAACGCCCCGTCATCCGGTCCATCGTCTGCTCGATACGATCGAGCTCCCCCTGCAAGTCTCGCCTCGCCGAGAGACCATCCAGCCAGGGCAGCAGCGGGATCACCCGACGCCCGCCCGACAAGCCATCGGTCAATCGCTGCAGGACCTCGTGGTCCGACTCCGGCAAGGACGGCGACGACACCACCGCCCCCTTCGACATCGATTCACGCGCCTCCGTCAACTCGATCTCGCCAAACCCGAAAGTAGATAAGCCTTGGTAAACCGGAAAGTCGTCGAAGGTCAACCGGAGCCACCGCCCCTCGCGCCCCCCGAGAATAAAGCGAATGATGTTGTTTCCCGGATTCTGCAAAACCTGAGGCGCACCGTCGAAAAGATGCTTCCGCTCTCCACTCCTTGGCACATCCCTGAAGATATCGACCTTCAGCTTACCCGGAAAACCGTATCCAGGAACGAATACACCCTCTGGCGGTTGCGCCGGATAGAGCACCAACTCCCCGTTCCTCCTGTTTTCGCCCAGATCCAGCTCGATCACGATCGGCTCCGAAACCACTCCATCGAAGCGCTTCACGAAATCCTGGTCGTACTGCCGCCCCTCCGGATGGGGCTGGACCGGCAGGCCCATACTCGTCTTCTGGTCGAGCAGGTAGGCCGAACTCCAAAAAGGAGGAGCTTCGAAACTGCCCGACGTACTGACATTCCGGATACTGTGAAGGTAAAAGCTAGCCCGCAAGGCCACCTCATCCAAGGCGAAGAACTCCTTGTTGTCCTCCACTTGGCCGCGATAGACTTCCAGGCTGATGCTCCGGTAGCGCCGCGTCTCTATCAACAGGCGGACAGGCAATCGTCCCGGATCCGGAAAGTCCTCCTCACGGTAGTCGACCAAGACCCGCTCTTCGCCTTCCAAGCCCACTCCCTTGATCTGGAAACGCTTCGGAAAACCATAGCCCGGCATGTTCGGCTCCCGACGATCCGCCGCCGGCACCAAATAAATTTCCTGCACGCCTCCGCTGTGCGGAATCTCGAAGGTGATGGTCCAACGCGGCTCGTCCGGCAAGCGGTCCGCTTTCGGCAGGTAGCTGCTGTGGTAGCCGTAAGCGTCGATCTGCAAGCTGTCCTCCAGGACCGGAAGCTCCTCCAGCTGTCTTCTCAAAGCGTCAGCCTCCTCCTCCAGGGCCTCCAAAGCCTTCGGGATATTCCAAAAGCGCACCGATGCCGCAGCGGAGGCCGGAGCATCAAGGGCCAGCGCCGCTCGCGGCGCCCCCCAGACCGACATCCAAGCCAACACCAGAACCAAAATGACACGCCGAGCAAAAACCATCGCTCCCTTCAATCTCCCATTGCCACCTTTTCCACCAGCGAAAAATGAGTCCGACGCTCCCCGGCCCCGCGCCAAAGTCCCGCCCAGCCGCAGCGCTACCCGCCCTCCTCCCAAACCGTATAACCTCTAAAAACGCGCCTCGCCCCGCTTTACAAATCCCCCGCCAAAATCGCCGATTTTATTCGCTTACCTCGATTTTATGACTATTTTTTACTACCTAAGAAAATTTTTACACCTTTTCCGGCATCTCGGAGGTTGAAATTCTCCGATTCTACTCCAAGCATCTGACGCTATAACGATATGACTTCAGAAAACAGCACAGCCCCCTCCTCCTCCCAACAAGACGGATTCGACACCATCCCTCAGGAAATCCTCGACCGTCTCACCCGCGTCGACATGCCGACCGTCAAGGACGTGCCTCCTAGCGAGGAGACCATGCAGGTGGGCGATGCGACCATCCCCGTCTATCGCTGCGAAACCCTCGTCCTCGGCAGCGGCGCCGCCGGCATGCGCGCCGCCGTTGAATCGAAGCGCCGCGGCATCGACGTCCTTGTGGCCAGCACCGGCCTCTTCGCCGGCACCTCCGCCTGCTCCGGCTCCGACAAGCAAACCCTCTACACCGCCAGCACCGACTACAAGGGCGACAACTTCCTCAAGTACGCCCAGAGCCTCTGCAGCGGCGGCGGCATGAACTTCTCCACCGCCTACGTCGAAGCCGTCGGTTCCATCGACGCCATCGGCGGGCTCCAGTTCATGGGGCTCCCCCTTCCCCACGACGACCACGGAGCCATTCTCCGCTACCAGACCGACCACGACGAAGCCGGCCGCGCCACGAGCTGCGGCCCCCGTACTTCCAAGCTCATGGTCAAGGTCCTCTTTGACGAAGCCAACACCCTTGGCATGCGCATCCTCTCCGGCTGCAGCGGCATCCAAATCGTCAAGGAAAAGACCGAAACCGGCGAACGCGTTGTCGGCGTGCTCGCGACCCATCGTCCCGAAAAGCGCAATCCCTACGGATTCGTCTTCCTCGCTTGCCAAGACCTCGTCATCGCCACCGGCGGTCCCGGCGAACTTTACCGCGACTCCGTATATCCACACCATTGCCACGGCGGACTCGGCATCGCCCTCGAAGCCGGCATCGAGTTGACCAACGTCACCGAAAGCCAATTCGGCATCGGCACCCCGCGCACCACCTTCCCCTGGAACCTCTCCGGCACCTACGTGCAAGTAATGCCTCGCGTGTATTCAGTGGACGAGGACGGCAACGAGCACAACTTCCTGGCTCGCTACTACCGCACCACCCGCGAGATGGTATCCAATACCTTCCGCAAGGGCTACCAATGGCCCTTCCACTCCACCCGCATGCTCGACTACGGCTCCAGCCTGCTGGACCTCGCCGTCTTCCTCGAACAAAAAGCCGGCCGCAAGGTATACCTCGACTTCCTCCGTAACCCGGACCCCGTCAACGAAGGCGAATCCTTCTCCCTCGACGACCTCGACCCCGACGTTCGCGCGTATTTGGAAAACAACGACGCCCTCTTCGAGCTCCCGATCGACCGCCTCAAGCGCATGAACCCGCTCGCCATCGAACTCTACCGCATGCACGGCACCGACCTCTGCAAGGAGCCCCTCGAGTTCGCCATGAACAACCAACACATGAACGGCGGCATCCTCATCGACGACTGGGGCAAGACCTCCCTCGAAGGCTGCTACTCCGTCGGCGAAGCAGCCGGCAGCCACGGCGTCACCCGCCCCGGCGGCGCCGCCCTCAACTCCGGCCAAGTTTTCGGCAAACGCGTCGCCATCGCCATCAAGCGCTCGCGCCTCGACAGCAAGCCCGTCGAAGCCGATACCAAGAACATCGAAGCGAACCTCGCCAAGGCCCTCGAAACAGCCGCTTCCTTCCTCGATCCCACCAACGGCAAGACCACCAACGAGGTCAAGACCGAGATCCAGGCCCGCATGAGCGACCACGCCGGCATCATTTGCTCCGCCTCCGAAGTCTCCGCCGCCCTCGCCGAAGCCCGCAAGCTCCGCGAGGAAGTCGAGTCCAACGGCCTACGCGTCAGCTCGCCCTCCCTCGTCGGCAGCGCCTTCCGCTGGCGCCACATGGCCATGGTATCCGAAGCAGTCCTCACCGCCCTCGACCACTACATCCAGCACGGAGGCGGCAGCCGCGGCGCCCGCGCGATCTGCGACGACCAAGGCACCCAGTGTCCCGAGGCCAAGGACGAAGACCTCAGCCGCTTCCGCTTCAAGGAAGAGCTCGCCAAGGACCGCGAGGAAAAGCTCATCGTCAAGCGCGTCGGCGACAGCTTCCCGATAAGCTCCCAGCCCGTCGACCTCACTCCCGAGGTCAGCCGCGAATTCTTCGAAAAAGGCTGGGGCCCCTACCTCATCAAGGAAGGTTAAGCCCCTTCCCGCAGCGCGGAGCTTCAGCCCGCGACCGCGCTGCAAGACCCAATCTCCGCTGCCGCTGGCAAAAGCGCAGCGCTACGTATTCAAAAAAGGACGACCCTCACAGGTCGTCCTTTTTTCTTAATTCCTAGTCCCGGTCGCTTACTTCAAGTCGCTGATCGGGAAACCGTCCATATCGTCGAAGCGTTGGTTCTCGCCTCCCATTCCCCAAATAAAGGAGTAAGCCGCCGTACCCGCGCCGCTATGGATCGACCAGCTCGGCGAAAGGGCCGCCTGGCGGTCCTTGATCCACAAGGGCCGCGTTTCGTCGGGCTGCCCCATCAAATGCAGCACCTGGTTCTCGGGAGTTACGTCGAAATACAAATAGATCTCCGAGCGGCGGAAGTGGGTATGCGACGGCATCGTATTCCAGACGCTTCCCACCGCGAGCTCCGTAAAGCCCATCACCAGTTGGCAGCTCTTGATGCCGTTTTCGTGGATGTACTGGTAGAGCGTGCGTTCGTTACAGGTATCCTTAGAACCGAGTTCCAACTTGTTCGCATCCTCGATCTTCGCATGCGTCGTCGGATACTCCTTGTGCGCCGGATAGCTCAACAAGTAGAAGG
This sequence comes from Pelagicoccus sp. SDUM812005, assembly GCF_031127875.1. Classification (GTDB taxonomy): domain Bacteria; phylum Verrucomicrobiota; class Verrucomicrobiia; order Opitutales; family Opitutaceae; genus Pelagicoccus. The sequence goes on from NZ_JARXIA010000041.1 coordinate 8,320, forward strand.
CCGCCGGATTCGCCTTGTCAGAAGAAGTGAATACGACCTCCTTCGAACCGCGGCCGATGTAGAGGCACTCGCGATTGGCGACTTCGTACTTCGTGCCGTCCACCTCGATGGTTCCGGCTCCGCCTACGTTGATCACGCCGCCCTCGCGACGCTCGAAAAAGAAGTCGCACCGCAACGCGTCGATGGAGCCAATCTTCAGAGGGCCTTCCACCGGCATGACCCCACCGGCAATGGCGCGGTCCAGATCCGTCGCGTGCAAGATGATCTCGTCCTCTGCAAACAGCTTCTCGATCAAAAAGGAGTCGCGGAGCTGCTGGGTGCCGAAGGTGCGGTACTCGCCCACGCTCGGTGAAAAACGATAGCTGATGGATGGAAATTCATATTTGAACATAGCATCCAAAATGAATCCGAAGCCACCGCGAGTCAACCCGCCAATTGCTCTCGACGGGTTCTGGCCTATCCCTTCCAGCCGAGCAAACGCGAGATATCCGCCGCCGCCTGCTTGACCAGCTTCGAAAGTTCCCCCACTCGCCGCTTGGTAAAACGGGCGCTGGAAGCGGTGATCCCCACCCCCGCGCACACCCTCCCGTCGCTGGAGAAAACCGGCGCCGCCACGCACCGCACCCCGACATGATACTCCTCGTCGTCCAGGGCGTAGCCATTCTTGAGGACCTTGGCCAATTCCGCCCTCAAGCCTTGTACGCTGGTAGTGGTATTTCGCGTCAGGCTCACCCGATCCTGCGGAGCCCAAACCGATTCCAGTTCCTCAATAAACAGATAGGCCAGCAACACTTTGCCCGTAGAGGAAGCATGCACGTAGGCGCGGGTGCCCGGTTTCGAAGCAGCGCTCAGCGGGTGCGAGCATTCGGAAACCTCGATGATCAAAGCCCGCCCCTGGTCCCAAACCGCAAGGTGGCAAGTCTCGTCGCTGGAGCTGGTCAAGGCCTGCAAGACCGGCCGCGCCGCCGCCCGCAGATCAATATTCCCCGCCGCCTTCATTCCCAGGGCCGCAAAGGCTCCGCCGAGCTGGAAACCAGACCCCTGCTATGGGTTAAATTGTCAAGTCGCGTTGGATCTGATTATTTCATATTTTCAAAAGGGGGGGGTGCAATGGGTGGGGAAGCCTTGGGG
>NZ_JARXIA010000042.1 GCF_031127875.1 Pelagicoccus sp. SDUM812005
TCTCCCAGCTTGGTTCGTCGATCTCTGTGAGTTCGTAATCATCTGGATCAATACCGTCGGACTCCATTATCGCTAGTTTCATTTCTCTTCGAACGCAGAGTCCTCACGCGAAGAGGGCGCAGCCCTCGGAGTTGTGAGCGACGACTTGATCTGCAGATTTCTTCATTGGGTTGGATTTGTTCCCCATCCGTCAAATTCACAGTCATGTTTCATTCCTGTAGTGCACATGCTTTCGGTCCAGGAGGTTACAGAATCTAAATCCATTCTTATGGGCGTAGTCCACCCTGTGATAACGAATTCCATTTTGTCGCTCGCCGAGGTGTCGTAAGAGCCAACGTATCCTAGCTTCTGTAGATCTGCTGCTAGAGCTTCTGCTTTTTCTTTGGCGTTCGTATAGAAAAAATACTCAAGTTTTAATTTTTTGTCTTCAGTGACATCGTACTTCCTTAGCTGCTCAATTGTCTCAGCGTTCATTCTTTTCTGGCTTTGACATATCTCCTGATACTGAGCTTCAGTTTTGTAAGGCTTTGGGCTGTTGGCTCCGAATAATGTGCTAATGATTCCCATGCTTAAGAGCAGTGTGATGATTCTCATTTGTTTGCGTGAAAGCCATACGCGTAGGTCAGCGCGGAGCGCTGGCCGGAGTTGTATGGGCTGACTGGTTAGCTTCTCTTTCTTCTCTCAAGTCTTTCATATGCTGAACTGGATCTCTTCGAATGTAGTCGAATAGAGAATATCTCCAAGACCCGAATTCGTAATCCACAGAAGGTGCGTATGAAGCGCCAATGTGGCTTCCATCTTTCCAAACAATCAATGGATTCTTAAGCTTCTCCGCTGCAAATCCAAAGAGGATGTCGAATTCCCAATGCTTGTCGGTTTCGTTCTTTAGAGAGGTTCCGCCGCATGCTCCGTAAAACTTGTAGAAAAACGCATCCGCCAAAATACTCGCTTCTTTTTCATCAATGCCGTCAGATGGATCGATAAACTTGAGCTCTTCCGAATTCACGATTGATCGTGGCCAGAGCAACGTGACCAACGCGAGTCCGGCTATTGTAGCCAAGGAAATCGTGATCATTCGTTTCTTCATTTTCTAGCTAACGTCGAAGTGTCACGCGGAGGAGGCGCAGCCTCCGGAGTTGTGACCACTGACTTGTTCTAGGTTATTGATTTCCATTCGTGTGTATGGTCCGAAGCGACTAGTTGGAGGACGATTGTTGATGCTTTTGTTAGATCGAATACCTCAGGAACCGCAATATCCAGTGCTTCTATGAGAATGTTAAAAACATAGGTTAAGAATTCCTCATCTCCAACTTGGTCTAGCTCTTTGTTGAAGGAATGTACTTCCCCGTTCTTATCTTTAATTTCGACTATATTGTTGCCGAAATAGGACTCGTCCCATGGAAAAGTTATGCAATTAAAGTATTTTACGTCCCAATCCGTAATTCTTTCGATGTATACGTTGTCTTCGTTCGGTTTGTTGTCGTAGGAGGCCGTGAGAATCCCATCTTCCACAGTGCATAGTATTCCGATTCTCATGACCGGTGTGTGTCCTTCGCTCTTCAACTGACTCGCTGAGGATAGAAAGAAATCGGTTATTGCTTTAGAGTCGGTCTGCAGATCAATCATGATTCTAGAACGCAGAGGTCTCACGCGAGCGCTTGCGCGAGTTGTGAGAACCGACTTGATGGGGTTAAGTTTTTCATCTTCAGAGTTGGGTTCGACTTGGAACTTGGGCTTTTCTTTTTCTTGGAATAAGTCTTCGGATCGATTGCCAATTTGCGATCTTTTGTTTGCTGCAGGATCAATCCTAATTATAGGGGATTTCGGATTGGTTGGCCTTCTCGCAAATCGATCTATCACTCCATTGCAGGATCTTTATACTTCATTCTTGGATTTATAAATTGGATACGTCGCCAAGTTGTTGTCTCTTAAAATTCCTTATCTCCCCATCGCCGAGTTCAGGCGGCGTGCGCTTGCGCACGTTGCCTGGAGCGAATTGTTAGCACTAAAATTTCCATCTTAATGACCCACCAAGAAGATGGAGACTCTTGCCAGGCGGGCTAATGTGCAGATAGTCGGCGGAAACGCTGAGTCTATCTGATAGGAGGTATTCGTACCCAGCGGATACGGCCAATGACCAATCTCGTTCTTTCTTTATCAACCATCCCTCATGCTCATTGTTTATTTGGTTCGCTTCGATTCCGAACTTTAAACTACCGCCTCCGGCTTCGGTCTTGTACGCTATTCCAAGGCCTAGGGCTTCCATCTTTTCTTCTATTTCGAAGGGGGTGATCGCTTGACGACCAGCTACACCCAACAGAGGGGGTGTCTGATTCCCGACCCAACTAGTCTTCAATGTTCCTAGATTTGTGTAGTTTGCATTTATCTCAAAACGATCCGTGACGTTGTACGAAATGGTCAATCGGGGAACGATTCCATCGTAATCCTTGGATTCGGAAACTCCTGAATAGGGTGCATCGGGCGATCCAGATCCGCTCATGTAGAGCAGTGAAACTGCTCCTTGGATCTTTTCTTCAGCTGTTGCATCAGAAAGTAAGCCTGCGATTAAAGTAATGATGATTATTAGAGTTGGTCTCTTCATTGGGTAACAGTTTGTAGTTTCGGGGTGATGGGGCGTGCGAGCAGGTCTTAGTGGATTCGGTTTTTCCTGCTAACGCTGAGTGGATACGCGAGGATCAGCGCGGAGCGCTGACCGCAGTTGTATCGCACGGCTGGTTAGGCTTCTCTTTTTTTATGAAACTGGAGAATAGAATGAGAAGGCCTCCGACTAACTGCACAGTGATTCGCGTGTTGGTGACGTACCTCAATTGTTTCTTCAGTTTTTCGTGGTTGCGGGGTTTGAAGAACAAGTCATTTGAGTCTGCGAAATTCGTAGAAACCCATGGTTCATCCTGATTCTCTGCTTTATGTGAGTATTCGTGAGCTAGCAAAAACCAGATAGCATCTATTTTTTCTTCGAGTTTGTAGCTTTGTGCACTGTCATTGCTTTCTTTCAGTTGGCGTTCGATCGTTAGTTCGAATAGCGACGCTAGCAACACCAGTACTGCTCCAATTTTTGTCATAGGGATTTTGATGATCTTTTTGCCTAACGTGAAAGCCATACGCGGAAGTCAGCGCGGAGCGCTGGCTGGAGTTGTATGGGCTGACTGGTTCTGGGTGTCGGATAAGGTTCTTTGGCCGGGGGATTGGATGGTGTTCAGGCTGCTTTGAGGATCGTGGCCTTGGTTGGGTTTTCTAAGCGCTTTTGCTGATAGGGCAAGCTCAAGATGGCTGCGTGGGGCTGTTTTGGGCAATTTAAGGGGCGCGAAGGCGCGAAAAGTTCCGCGAAGGCGGCCTTCGCCCACTTTTCGGCGTTGTGCACGCAGCAGTAGAGCAGCCATTGGGCGTTAACCTTGTCCTTGCCGCGCAGGGTGAAGCGACCCAGGCCCTTGTTGTGTCTCAGGTTTCCGAATACGGGTTCCACGATATGCATTCGCTTGCCGTAGATCTGCCGCGCCTCGGGCGTGTCGATCCGTTCCTTCATCAGCTGGCGCAGCGTGGGGGCGGGGTTGCTTAGGGGAACGTTGATCGTCCTTGTCTTGCGATTGGCGTTTTCGAGGCAGCGATCGCGTAGCGGGCAGCCCGCGCAGTCGCGCTTGCGCGAGGCGTAGCGCCGGTAGAGGTTGTGGGTTTTCCTGGCCTTGCGAGCTGCGAGCTTGAGAGGCTTTCCGTTGGGGCAGACGTACAGGTCGTTCTTCTTGTCGTATTCAAATTCGGATACGTCGAAGCGTTTCCTTGCCTTGGGTTTCGGCTTGTGGCGTTCGCGTCCCTGGAAGGCGGGGTCCCTCTGGCGGAAGCGGTTGTCGGGGATGTAGGCTTCCATGCCGTGGTCCAGGGCGGCCTGGATGTTCTCCTCGCTGTGGTACTGGCAGTCGGCGGTGAAGTAGGCTCCCGTGAGTGCCCCCTTCTCGAGCTTGCCGCCTTCGAGGTTGGCGCTGGCTTCGTCGAGGGCTCTGCTGGCGAGCTTCTGGTCGTGGCCGGTGGCCTCGACTCCGGCGGAGACTATGACTTGGTTTTCCTGCTCCACCAGGGCTTGGGCGTTGTACCCTTGAACCATGCCGTGCCGCGTCTTCATCAGGCAGGATTCGGGGTCGGTGACGTTGTCGTTCACTTCCTTCCCCGATTCCCCGATCTTGGGCTCGCTCCGGGCGAGGTAGGCGTCGACCTTGGCCGCGTGGCGCTCGAGCCTCTCGACCTGCGCGGCGTGCCTGTCGTCGTCGGACCTCGCTTCGGCGTCAGCCTTCTTGTGCTCCTCGATCTTGGCTTGGATCTTGGCCTTGAGCTTCTCGCTCTTCTTCTGGAAGTCCTTCCGCTTTCCGGACCACTCGCGCGACGCGTTGGCGGGAAGCTTCACTCCGTCGAGGGAGAAGTGGGTGTACCCGATGAGGCCTTGCTCGTCGCAGGCGAGCAGTATGCGCCGGAAGGCTTCGCTGGCGATCTCCCCCATGTTGGAGACGAAGGCGGCGAAGGTGGAGTGGTCCGGGGTAGCCCCTCCGGCGAGGGCCATGAACACCAGGTTGGTGCGGCATGCCTTTTCCATCTTGCGCGAGGTTCCCAGCCCCATGGAGTAGGCGTAGAGCACGACCTTGAGCAGGGCCCTTGGGTCGTAGGCCTTCTGCCCCGCCTCGTGGTTGCTGTACCTGCTCTCGAAGGGCTCGGTTCCGATCTTGTTGTCGACGAGGTAGTCGATGGCGTGCTCTAGCGTTCCGGGGATGAGCTGCTCGAGCAGGCTGGCGCAGAACATCTGGTCCTGGGCTCTTTGGTCTTCCTTGAATCGCGGCCTCGGCTTCATGCCCGTATCCATAAAGCAAGCGCGGGAGGACTCAATCAGGACTTGTTAACAATCGGTCGTTTTTCGACAGCCACGTTCGACATTTTATTTGGGTAAGTATTCACCTCCTTGAATTTTTCGTAACCAATTTTCGTATGCAGTAAAATCCTCTGGATATGCCTTGTAGGTGTCGATGTATGTAATATCGGAAATGTGTTCCATTAACCAAAAATCGACCAATCTTTCATCGAATAGATCGATTAGCAAAGTGGAGATCGTTTTCTGTAATTCCTTTGGTTGTTTAGGATCTTCGTCTTCAGACGATACTGCTCCTTCTTTCGCGTAAGCAATTGCTTCATCCCATCTTGCTCTAAGCCAGTATTTAGCATCCCGTTGTCCTCTGGGCCAACTTCCTGAGTTTTCCTTTTCTTCCAATAAGTTTCTAACTTTCGATGAATAGTGAAGGGCTTCATCTCGGATATAGTCGTATGCTCCGTTGATAGTCCATAGGGCTACACGCCAAACTGGAGTGTAATTGCCACGCCTAGGGATATTCGATTCTTGGTTGATGAGTGAGGAGGTGACATATTTCCATTCTGCTGGAGTTAAATGGAGATGATTCATTTTCTTTCGTCGAACGCCGAGCTCAGGCGACAAGGCCTAGGCTATCGTTTGAATTTCTGGGATGCTTGATTTTCATGGGGTCGTAGTGAAAGAGGCGGGCGTTTGCCGCAGTTGCCTGGAGCGGTTGGTTCGAACTTCCATCGCTTGGGCTTTTCTTGCTGCTTCCTTCTGGATTCTTGGGGACGTGTCTTGAGCCTTCACATTGATACGGCTTCACATGTTGGCTTCCGTTGTCGTGTTGCGATCCTTCTTTCCGATGCTAGGTCTTCTTTCATTTTGAACCACGGATTACACAGATAGCACGGATTTGGATTCGTATTCAGATTCTTGTATTATAGTTTCTTCGAACAGTAGTATTATGCGCGCTTTTGGTACGACTAACAAGGAGGGTGTTATTTACCGTTTTTAACAGTTAAGTTGTCGGAATAACAGGATATGGCCGGTGTTATGCGCGCTTTTTGGGTAATAACACATTTGGGGATTCTCCTGTTAGTCGGCGCTTTTTCCATACAAGGGAAACTATTTCGGACTTGCTTGGAGACAAGGCAAATTTACGTGAAAGTACGATTGCGTAGAGCTGTTTGCGCTTAGAACCTTGCACTGCGGAGAGATTAACATCGCTGCGCTGAATCCCTTCGGTGGGCCTCAGGGCGAGGATCCCTTCACTGAACTCAGGGCGAGGACTCGATTCGAGAATGGGTTGGGAGGCGAGAGTTGGATCTGCCTTCGTTATAGCGAAGGTCCTTCGTCGGTTTGGTTTTTAGTGCCTTTTCGTGGCTATTGGAAACTTCTGTTGGGACGGGGTGGGGATTGCTCTGATGAGCAAGGTCGGTGTTCGGGATGAATGGTAGATTGGGTTTGTGTTTTGGGGCCCGCAGATTTCCGCGGATTTGCTCAGATTGGAGTTGGGGATTGATGGGGTTGTGGTTTGAGGATGGAGAGAGTGGTGAATTGGTTGGATCTTGCATTGCGGCGCGTCGCAAGCGACGGCCCTACGAGGAGGGACGCCTTCGTTATGGCAAAGGGGCTTCGTCAGTTTGGTTTTTGGGGATGGAGGTGGGGTAGGCATTGCTCTGTTGAGTAAGGTAGGTGCTTGGGTGAGGGATGTCTTTTTGTTTGCCCGCAGATTGTTCAGATGAGCTCAGATTGGAGTTGGGGATTGATGCGGTTGTGGTTTGAGGATGGAGAGAGTGGTGAATTGGTTGGATCTTGCACTGCGGCGCGTCGCAAGCGACGGCCCTACGAGGAGGGACGCCTTCGT
>NZ_JARXIA010000043.1 GCF_031127875.1 Pelagicoccus sp. SDUM812005
GTCACTGGCGACTACTCCAACCAGACCCTCGACTTCTCCGCGACAAACCTCGACGGAATCGAGTCCATTTCCGGCGGCGCCGGAAACGACACCGTTATCGGTTCCGACGGCGACGACGTCATCCTCGCGAGCGATGGATACGACGACCTGCACGGCGGAGCCGGAGACGACACCTTCCTCTACTCCGAAGGAGACGGAGCCGACGACTTCCACGGCGGAGAAGGAAACGACACCGTCAAGGCGACCGGGGACGACACCAACATCACCATCGACTCCAACTTCGACGCCGAAAACTCCATCGAGACCATCTCCTCGGACGGCCACTCCGGAGTCACCGTCACTGGCGACTACTCCAACCAGACCCTCGACTTCTCCGCGACCAACCTCGACGGCATCGAGTCCATTTCCGGCGGCGCCGGAAACGACACGATTCGAGGAGCGTCAAGCGACGACAATCTCGACGGAGGAACCGGAACAGACACGCTTCGACTAACTGGCGACCGAATCGACTACATCGTTTCGGAAAACGAAGACGGAAGCTACACCATACAAGATCTCATTGAGGGACGTGATGGCACCGATACTGTATCAAACTTTGAATACTTCCAATTTGCAGACGAAACCTTCGATACAAACACAGTCCTAAACGATCCGACTCGCCTCACCTCAGACGTCTCTGATCAAGCGACCGCTGAAGACGCAGCCTTCAGCTTAGACATCAGCTCCCACTTTGCTGATGGCGATGAAGACGATACCCTAACCTACTCAGCAACCCTTGAAAACGGGGACCCTCTGCCAAGCTGGCTCTCCATCGACCCGAGCACCGGAACCCTCTCAGGCACCCCTGAGAACGGCGATGTAGGATCCATATCCGTCACCGTCACCGCAACAGACGCCGCGGGCACCTCCGCATCCGACACCTTCGGTATCACCGTCGAGAATACAAACGACGGACCTGTCGCCACAGCCATCGCGGACCAGACTACCGACGAGGACGCGGCATTCTCGCTCGACGTCTCCTCCTCGTTCTCGGACGAAGACGCCAGCGATACCCTCACCTACTCTGCAACCCTCGAGAACGGGGACCCGCTACCAAGCTGGCTCTCCATCGACCCGAACACTGGAGCTCTCTCAGGCACCCCCGCAAACGGCGACGTAGGAGCCATCTCCGTCACCGTCACTGCCACAGACACGGCGGGCGCCTCCGCATCCGAAACCTTCGGCATCACCATCGAGAATACCAACGACGGACCTGTCGCTACAGCCATCGCGGACCAGAACCTGGATCGCGGCGATACCTTCGACTTGGACGTTTCCGAAAACTTCTCGGACGTCGACGTCGGCGACACACTAACCTACACCGCAACCCTCGCCAACGGCGACCCATTGCCCTCGTGGCTTTCGTTCGATTCCAATACCGGACAGTTCTCAGGTACCCCCGTCCAGTCCGATAGCGGACTCATCTCCGTCAAGGTCGTCGCCTCAGATGGAACCGCAACCGCCGAGGATACCTTCACCATCGATGTCAACGCTACGGTCGAGCGCAACGGAGATTCTGGATCCAACGTACTCAACGGCGACCAATACAACGACTCTATTTCCGGAGCCGAGGGAGACGATACCCTCACCGGAAACGGCGGAGACGATACCATCGATGGCGAAGCGGGAACCGATACCGCGATCTACTCGGGGAATCGCGAGGACTATACCGTAGTCGAAAACGAAGACGGCAGCTATCAGATCCAAGACAACGTCGCCGATCGCGATGGCACAGACACGGTATCAAACGTCGAATCCTTCACCTTCGCAGACGGTACCTTCACCGCGAGCGAAGTGCTGATCAACCCCTACAACATCGACTCCCCCAGTAATGGGGAAACCTACACCGTCGCCGGTTCGCAAGGTACCGATCAGCTCAACCTATCAGACTACGCCCTGTCCAGCGCCACCTTTGGCGACGGTACCATCACGATCGACCTCGGAGGCGGCCAGTCCTTTACCGTCGAATACTCCGGTCTCGAGCAGATCCAGTTTTCGGATACAATGGCCTACATTGCCGACGGGGACCGCTCCGAGTCCTCGCAAACCGGAAACACCACCATCATTTCAGGCCCCCGCGTCTTTAGCATAACGCTAGATGGCGACGGAAGCTACGACTACAGCTACGATGCCACCAACGGAACCATTGATCTGACAAGCGTCGAGGGGACGACCAATCTGTCCACTCTCACCGTCACCCAGATCTCCGGCCCGGAACTCACCGTAAGCTCTATCAACGTAGACGCCGACCTTGGTACCTTCAGCTCCGACTACAATATCGGTACCATCGATATCGCCAGCGACGTAAACATCGAAACCCTTACCGTAACCGATGCGGGTGGAACGGTATCCACTCTTAACTACGAAGGTAGCACCGACTCCAACATCACCGTCAACGCCGACCTGACGACCCTCAGCTCAAGTTCGCTTTGGGGCGGCAACCTCACCGTCAATGGAGACCTGGGAACCTTCAATGCAGCCCACACCACCGGCAGCATTACCGTAACCGGAAACGCCACCAGCATTCGAGCCAACGGAAACGTCGACTACAGCGGGGAAATCTGGGGCGACGTCACCATCGGCGGCGACCTCGGTACCATCCATGCCGCCGACGACATCGAGGGCGCCCTCAACGTCACCGGCAACGCGACCACCATCTCCGCCGATGACGACCTGCACGGCCCCATCAGTGTCGGCGGCCACGTCACCACCATCTCCGCAGCCGAAGATATCGAAGCCCTCATCGACGTCACCGGAAACGTCGGCACCCTATCCGCAGCGAACAATATCCGCTACCAGGACATCACCATTGGCGGAAACCTAGATTCCGCGTCCGCCGGCATCAGCATCGGATCGAACATCACCGTTGGCGGCGATCTCGGTACCATCCACGCTGGCGACGACATCGACGGCGCGCTCGATATCACCGGAAACGCCAGCACCATCTCCGCCGATGACGACCTACACGGCCCCATCACCGTCGGCGGCCACGTCACCACCATCTCCGCAGCCGAAGATGTCGAAGCCCTCATTAACGTCACCGGAAACGTCGGCACACTCTCCGCTGTAGCCAATATCCGAACTCAGAACGTATCCGTCGGGGGTAACCTCGATACCGTCACCGCCGGTAGCAATATAGAATCCAACATCACTGCAGGTGGAAATCTCGGCACAATAACAGTCGCCAATACACTTTTAGGCGACCTCACCGCCGGCGGCAGTCTAAACACTCTGACTGCAGCACGTATCGAAGGTGACGTATCAACCGGAGGCGATGTTTCCACTATTCAAACTATTGGCGGGACCGGTGCAGATATCGTCGGAGACGTCACGATCGGAGGACACATCACCACTCTTGATGCCGCCGACGATATCGAAGGAAACATCACGATCGCCGGCAACGCCGGAACGATAAGCGCCGGAGACGACATCAAAATAGGTACAGTCAATGTCACAGGAGACATTGATGCCGTAACCGTGGGCGACATGCTCTCCGGAAGCCTGTCCACTTCGGGCGACCTGAGAGTACTAACCGTCGGGACCGATCTGTCTGGCTCAGTCGTCGTCACTGGTCGCCTCAGCGAACACACCGTCACCGGCACCGTTTCCGGCACCTTGGAAGCTGATATTTTCGGATACGCCCCCACCACCGCGATTTCCGACCAAAACACCGAGGAGGACGCAGCCTTCTCCCTCGATGTCTCTGGCAACTTCGCAGACGGAGACAACCTCACCTACTCCGCAACCCTCCAAAACGGTGATCCGCTGCCCGACTGGCTCTCCGTAAACGCTTCGACCGGCGAGATCTCCGGCACGCCACTCAACCAACACGTCGGCAGCATCTCCATTCTCGTGACTGCAACCGGAGGGGATGGATACATCGCTACCGACGAGTTCGGTATCGCAGTAACAAATACAAACGACGGTCCCGTTGCCACAGCAATCGCAGACCAGACAACGGATGAGGACGCAGCCTTCTCACTGAACGCATCCTCTTCCTTCTCCGACGTGGACGCAGGCGACACCCTCACCTACTCCGCAACCCTCGAGAATGGCGACCCGCTCCCTAGCTGGCTCTCAATCGACGCCAACACCGGCGTCCTCACCGGCACCCCGGAAAACGGAGATGTCGGCGCCATCTCCGTCACCGTCACCGCCACCGACACCGCCGGTGCCACCGCCTCCGACACATTCGGTATCGCGGTGCACAACACCAACGACGGTCCTGTCGCCACCCCCATTGCCGACCAATCGGGCAACGCGAATTACGCCTTCTCCCTCGACGCCAGCAGCAACTTTAGTGACGTCGACGCTGGAGACACGCTCACCTACTCCGCTACTCTGGACAATGGCGATCCACTGCCAGACTGGCTCAGTATCGACCTGCACACCGGCGAACTCTCGGGGACTCCCGGCACCGCCCACATCGGCTCCATCAACGTTAAGGTCACCGCATCCGACGGCCACGCCACCGCGGAGGACACCTTCGCTATCACGATCGACGCCGAACCCGGCCCGGTCGGACAATGGAAGCTCGACGAATCGTCCGGAACCACCGCAACCGATTCCGTCGGAACCAACGACGGCACCTACAACTCAGGCGTCACAGTCGGATCGAATAGAGTCAACCGAGAAGGCACCGCCGCCGAGTTCGACGGCGTGGACGACCACGTGCTCATCTCGCCTTCCAGCGACTTCCAGCTGTCCGAAGGCAGCTTCGCAGTCTCATTCAATGCCGAGCAGATATCCGGCAAACAAACCCTCTTCAGTCGCGATTCGAGAGACTACGACGGCGGCGGACATCTCGACGCCTACGTCGACTCTGACGGAAGCCTCGTCGTACGTATCCAAAGCGATTCCCAAACCTATTTCGTTTCCTCCGCTAGCAGCGCGGTCAACGCCGGCCAAAACCACTCGATGGCAGTCACCTTCGGTTCCGAAGGCGTCCAGCTCTTCCTCGACGGAACCCTCGTCGACTCGAACGCCTACACGGGCGGCATCACCGGAAACAACGAACCAATAACGTTGGGCGCCGGCCAACAGATAAGTGGCGATGGCGTGGCAGATACCCTTCAAAACTACTTCCAAGGCCGCATCGACAACTTCGAGGTCTACGACTTCCAGATCAACAGCGGCCACGCCGCCACCCTACACGCTGCGGTAGCGACGGAAGACGAGACCTTCACTGGAGACAACGCTACGCAATCCTTCACAGCCGACTCAGGCAACGATTCCTACGATGGCGGCAGCGGCAATGACGCAATCACCTTCTCCGGTGTCAGAAACGAGTACACCGTTGTCGATAATCTCGACGGCACCTACACCATCACCGACCGCGTCGAAAATCGAGACGGAGTGGATACATTCGAAAATATTGAAAGCCTTATATTTACCGACGTGACCCACACCGCCTCCGAAGCGGCCACCTACGACCAGGATACGATCTATACCGGCGATCATCGCAATGAAACCATCCTTACCGGCTCCGGCGACGACACCATCTCTACAGGTTCCGGCGACGACTACGTCTCTTCAGGGGCCGGTGACGATACTGTCACCATCGGCGAGCTAGGCAGCTTGGACGAACTTCACTTCGGCGAAGGCGAAGACGCGCTCATCCTAGACAATTCAGGGCAAAACCTAGATTTCACCCTAATCGACAACTTGCACGTCTCCGGCCTGGAACGCATCGATATAGACGGCTCCGGAGCGAACTCGCTCAAGCTGACCGCCGAGGATGTTCTCGACATGACAGACGGCGAAAATCGTTTATTCGTGGACGGAAACTCAGACGATACCGTTGAAATTGACTCGTCTTACACGAACCAAGGGACTGAGACAATCGAAGGGTCCAGTTACTCCCACTACTACGATGCAGGCACCGACACTCATCTCTATATCAACACCGACATTACAGATACCCATACTTTCTAGAGGCAAACTCTCCTCCGTCTAATCCAGAAGCGGACGCTGCACTGCTCCGCTTCATTTCAGCATGTCTAAGTACCATACGACATCCTGTTATTGAAGAACCCGACAATTCTACGTGAGAGAACCTTTAGACGCACCTAACATGTGCGTTACGAATACCTGAAATGAGCGGTCATCCTCATGAATTCGGACCATGACCGGCTCGCTCTGATAATCGATCACTCCAAGCATCTCTTTTAATCTTGGTTCGTTCCCATCGTTACCTCCGAATGTTGTGGCTACCGTAAAAGATCGTAGCACTTGCCGCACCCTAGGCCACAATGCCCCATCAAAAGAAAGGTAGAGATCCTCCTTTGGCTGGGTTTATACGCTTCCAATTACAATTCTAACATCCGGACCATGGTGTGCCTTTGTGTAACTGTTTGTGCTAGATCCAATACATCGTTTTGAAGGCTTTATCAGCCAGTAGCGTCTACTGCGCGTAAGCGACCGATGCTCTGAGACCGAATCCAATCGATCTGCTGAAGCTGTGCCTGCAGCAGACACTAGAAGTGATATCATATCTTGATGAATCCCCTTCCTCACCTAGCATCTAAGCAAAAAGAAGGCCTCCATCGCTTTTTGAGCAATGGAGGCCATAATCTGGCAATAACCTACTCTCGCGGGACATGACGTCCAACTACCATCGGCGTCTACG
>NZ_JARXIA010000044.1 GCF_031127875.1 Pelagicoccus sp. SDUM812005
GCCAAAAACGCTCGAAATCAGCTCGAAGCGTCGAAACGAAGAAGCAGCCAGGGATGCTCTCTTTCAAAACGACTGCCGTGAATTATTCAGGCTAGAGCATTTTTCGTTGGATCATTCGCATAAGGTAGGGCGGGCCCGCCGGGCACGCCGCGTCTCCCTCATCACACAGCACGACTAACTAAACGAAAAACGCTCTAGGCGCCCCAAAACGTATCCGGAATCGCAATACTGACTACGATTAAGGTACCGACCTCGGACGCCCCCACGCCCGCGGGCGCGCCAAAGGACTATAAAGACCGCATTGCAAATGGTTGGCTAAAACGGCATCGCCTCGGTCCCACCTGTGATCGCCAAGCCTGCGAAATCCTGCACCCCTACCCGAAGCTACGAAACGAGCACTGCCTTCATCAGGGCAACGATGTACTCGCTCTCCTCCTTCTCGAGATGGGCTCCGATCTTCAGATCCATCCGGTCGCTTTGCAGCTGTATCGGATGGCCTTGTAGGTTGAAAGGCCGACGACTGTTGCCACGGACCAAGCCCGAGCTCAGCTCTTCGATCTCCTCCGCCTCGATCTCGACGCGTTTCTTAAGAAGCCAACCTCTTTCGTGCACGAGCCGATGCCGGTCCACCTGGAACGACTCGGAAACCTTCAAGGCCCCTATCCACATGCGAAGAACAAAGGACAGCGGAGCCGCCATGAACAACGCGATGAACCCAACGAAGAGGAAAGAAAACCCGTCGACGCTTTCTTGATCATTCAGAAACGGCAACAGCATGCCGAAGAACGGAAACGCCAGGAAAACGGCAACGCCAAGGGTCGGCACCAAAAGCCACGGCCGGAACCCCAGGGGAGGGATCTTTACCGACAGGGAATACTCATCGAACTCCACCTTGGACCGCATCCCAAACGGCACCTCCGGGATGTCGTTACGCAAAAGCCCTTTCCGAAAGCGATCCTTCACGCTCATATCCAACTCGACATGCTTCCGGCGCACTTCGCCAGCTCCCGAGCGATCCACGATATCGACTTCCAGAAACTTGGCGATCGCCTCCGCCTCCCGCCGCGAGTTAGATCCCTTGCGCTCTTCTGTTACTTTCAGCTCGCCGCCTTTCTTCAACGTCAGCTTTACTGGATACACCGAATAGGACGAATTCTTGGATCTGCGAATTTCATGCGTGATGGTCACGAGTTCGATATCGCCGAGCGCATAACGCTTGGTCCTCAGTGGAACCAGCAAGCCCCACCAAGAGGCAACTTCTCCCTGCCCCTTATCGATCCTCAAGCCAGAGCGATAAAACAAAATTCCCGCTCCCACCGCAACGAAGATACCTCCAAACGGCAGACCGAAGAAAAGCGGCAAATCCCCATCAATCTCCCCAATTGCGATCAGGATCGTAGCAACGATAACCCCGAGGCCCGCCAAGAAAAACGGCAAGCCAAACAAGCAGGCGCACCCGCCCCCATACTTCTTTTCAAAAACGTTAGAGTCTAGGGATTCAAGCGGCATAACAATTGGTATCGCCACCCTAGTCCCAACCCAGCCTCCGTCAACGCCAAGCCTAGTCCCAGAGCCTAAGAGAACATCCAGCAAGTCGCTTTCGAGTGATCGACTAACTCGACGTCCTCAACTCCCCCGAATCCAGTAACGACATTGGACGCGGGCTTTACACCCGTCCCGCCCACACCCCGATCCAACCAGCGCCATGCAGCCCAACGACCTTACCCCACCCGCCTGGCCAATCTAACCAAGCAGGCCTAAGACCAAGACTTCGCTGTATCGATTTCCTCGCTACGCAAGACCTCACTCCCAGCCTCCCACCGCGACTCAATACAGCGCCTCGATAACTAGAAAAGATTCTGGCCATTCTCCGCATAGCCCACTACCAAATCTCCATCTCCTGTTACTCTAACGATCCAACTCTTGCCTCATGCCAAATCCAGGAATCCCCGGCGATAGCAGTACCCTCCTGCTCGGTGCCCACACCCCGCCTGCCGCCGAGATAGAAGCCGTACACGCCGGCCTTGCCAGCTACCGCAGCCTCAGTATTCGCCGAGTCTATGGCCATTGGACGAGGACCGGGCAACAGGTCAAGAACGATACCGACAAAAAGATAAAGAGCGGCAGCAAGCTAACGAGCCTTCTCCGCCTCAGCCGCTACATCCACACCAGCGACGCCGAAACCTACCGCCCCATCGCGGATATCGTCGAGGATCTCAACGTCATCGAAGCGGAGGCGAAGGAGACCGACGAAGTCCTGCGAAAAATCCTCAAACAACTCGGGATATGAGCAAGAAGGATCACCTCATCGAACCATCCGACACGCTGCTAATCGAGTTGCGCGGATTGATCACCGATGCCCGTCAACAGGTCGCGCAGGCTGTCAATGCGACCCTGACCATGCTCTACTGGCAAATTGGGAAACGCATTCACCAGGAAGTTCTCAGGGAAAAGCGAGCGGATTACGGAAAACAAATAGTCGCCTCGGTGGGGCGACAATTGGCCGCTGAGTTTGGTCCCGATTTTGGCGAGAAAAACCTCCGTCGCATGATCCAGTTTGCCGGGACGTTCCCCGACGAGGAGATTGTCGCCGCACTGCGGCGACAATTGGGCTGGACCCACTTCAAATCGCTCATCCCGCTCAAGAATGATCTCGCCCGCAACTTCTACGCCGAGATGTGCCGCGTCGAACAATGGAGCACCCGGACCCTCGCCAACAAGATCGACCCCCTCCTCGGCATTCGCTTCGTCGCCTCCGAATATCCCACCGGCAAGACCCACGCCGGCCGCCATCGACACCCTCGAAATCGACAAAGCCCAAACCCGTAATATATCCATACGTTCGATACGATTACGTGGTTAATCCATATGAAAAAACGTCAGTGACACTACATACTCAACGAACCACATCGCATAATATCAATAATCACGCGTTGCCCACTTTTTTCCGCTTCCCTGAGGCTTAACTCAAAGAATGAATCTATGAACGTACATAATCCAGACCAGTATATGGCGAGCTTGCGCCAGATAATCGCTCAAGGTAGAAAACGCATTGGCTTGATTGTCGGAGCCGGTGCACCGGTCGGGATCAAAAAAACAGATTCGGACGAGTCGCTAATTCCGGCAGTTGAGGGATTGACCAAAATCGTCCTTCAGACTTTGGAGGAAAAGTACAAGGGCACATTGGAAGGGATTGTGGCCGAACTAGAAACCCCAAATATCGAAACAATTCTGTCACGAGTCCGCAGCCTCGCTGGTGTGATCGGCAAAGCTAAAGTTCATGGGTTGGACGGGCCTGGCTTTAAGGATCTTGGGGATGCGATCTGCACCGAAATTGGCAAGATCGTTAACCAAGATCTCCCCGCAGGGACATCGCCATATACGGAGCTAGTGGCTTGGATAACAGGCACAGATCGCCCCCATCCAGTAGAAATATTCACAACCAACTATGATCTGCTTTTTGAACAAGCGCTCGAGCGATCAAAGACGCCGTTTTTCGACGGATTTTCGGGAGCTAACGAACCGTTTTTTGATCCCTCCTCTGTGGCAAGTAATGATCTGCCTTCCCGATGGGTCCGACTTTGGAAAGTGCATGGATCTCTCGGATGGGCGACAAACGCAAAAGGAGAAGTAATCCGAGCGGGCCAGAGACAAGCGACACACCTCGTATTTCCAGAGCACCTCAAATACGACCAAACTCAGAAAGCTCCTTATTCAGCTCTTTTCGATCGCCTCCGAGCTTTCTTGATGACCCCAGACACATTATTGATTGCTACCGGCTTCTCATTTGCAGACGCGCATATTTCAGCACGCATAGACGAGTGCCTGGCGGCGAATCCCACTGCTAGCGTATTTGCATTTCAATACAAACAACTAGCAGATGAAGTTTATGCAGCGGAGATCGCGATGCGTCGCTCAAACATGAGCGTGTATTGCCCGGATCAAGCTATGATAAACGGTATCGCCGCTCCATGGCGCCCCGGCAATCCACCAACTCGGGATTGGCATTCCATCCGCGAAGGCTATTGGTCAAGTGGCGGAGGAAGCACAGCCGGCCGCTTCGAGCTGGGTAGCTACGATCGCCTTGCTCGCTTCTTTGCATCGTCAGGATCTACTCAATACACTCCGGACCAATCCCCTGAAGTTGAAGATCCAGAATCCGCATGAAAACTCAACCAACACTCCTAGGGCACGTGGGTGCAGTGTCAGGTGCAAAAATTAGCGTCCTGCAGTCGCCAGCAGTTTCTTCCGGGATTTCGATTATAGGCGGCAAGAGCTACAAAATCGGACAAGTAGGAAGCTTCGTGCGAATCCCGCAAGGCTACCATGACCTCTACGGCCTCGTTTCTGAAGCGGGAGCCAACGCTACCCCCGATGCATTACTAAACTCCGTGGGTGGAGGTAGTGAGCGGTGGATTACCGTGCAATTAGTGGGTGAGGTGATGGGGACATCCTTCGAACGCGGTATAAGCCAATATCCCAACGTAAATGATGAAGTTCACCTCGTCACAGAAAGTGATCTTGCTGCGATCTACGGAGTTGAAGAACAAGGACAAGTCGTAGTCGGACGATTGGCAAGTGCAGACGGAATTCCTGTAAAACTCGATTTGAACAAGCTTGTTACCCGCCACAGCGCTGTTCTTGGCTCAACCGGATCTGGGAAATCAACCACCGTTGCGAGTCTTCTGAGGTCCATCGCATCAGGAGTCGAGGGGAGTGAAGCAGGCTTTCCAAGTTCACGCATCCTTCTCCTAGATATTCACGGCGAGTATTCGCACGCGCTATCTGATGTCGCAAAGGTATTCAGAATTAGTCCGGAGCCAAATCAAACACAGCTAAACATTCCATTCTGGGCCCTTGATCCCAACGATTTGCTGAAGTTTCTGATGGGTGGACTCGATGATAAGCCGCTAACCGCCATTCTGGACAAGGTCTACGAATACAAAAACGAACCGGCGGCGTTGCATCCGCGAGCAGGGCTGAATATAGCCTCCATGACGTCCGATACACCGCTGCCGTTTAGCCTCAAAAAGCTTTGGTTTGAGTTACTGGAGCCAGAGGTAAAGACCTGGGAGGATACTGCTCGTTCACAACCAGCTCTTCTTCAGGCGGGGAACGCAAACACTGTCACACCTCCTAAATACAAGCCTCACGGCGCCGGTGCCACTCCTCCCTTCATAAACCAGGTAGGAGTTTTAGGGATTCGGCGTCCATTGGATCAGTTGAGATCAAGGCTCCTCGACAAAAAATATGATTTCTTGCTTCATCCAGGAGACTGGGAGCCAGACCTCGATGGGAATGTTACAAAGGATCTCGATGCTCTTTTAGAAGACTGGTTGGGTCATGACAAACCTATCACCATATTGGATCTGTCAGGAGTTCCTAGTGCTGTCTTGGAGCAGCTGATAGGTGCGATTCTTCGAATTCTCTACGAAGCGCTATTTTGGGGGAGAGATCGATCCGAAGGTGGCATCGCCCGTCCATTGTTAGTCGTGATGGAGGAAGCACATCGCTATCTCTCAAAAGAAGCAAAGGGGCCCTCTCGTTCCATGGTTCAGCGGATTGTTAAAGAGGGACGGAAATTCGGCGTTGGAGCAATGATCGTCAGCCAACGCCCTTCCGAGGTCGACGAGACGATTCTCTCCCAATGCGGCACGTTTGTTGCCATGAGGCAGACAAATTCGTCTGACCGAAGCAAAGTGCAGGCTTCTCTACCCGATAACCTCGCTGGAATTGTGGATAGTCTGCCCGTGCTCCGAACCGGCGAGGCCATCATCACGGGGGAAGCAGCCCGACTACCAGTTCGATGCCGAATTTCACTACCTCCCGCGGGATCCAGACCAAACAGCGAAGATCCAGAAGTGGCGAAAGCCTGGATGGCGGATCGGCGGCGAGAGAACTACGACCACCTCGCCGCCTCGTGGCGAGCACAGAACCCACGCTGGGCAGCCAACAGAATTCCCCGAACACCAATACCTCAACACCAAATTGAAGCCATGGAAAGAGCAGCAGTTACATCATCAAACGTCGTCTCCTTAGGATATGACGCCACTACGGAAACGCTTGAAGTCGAGTTCAAGAATGGAGTCTACCAATACTACAACGTCCCTCAACCAACCTACGACCAGATGATGGAGGCGGAGTCGATTGGCAAGTTCCTGAACGTATACATCAAGCCGGTTTATCCATGCGCTAAAGTGTAATTCGAACAATGCCTAAACCCGGAGAACACAAAACCGTCCAAGCTCGGATCCTCGCATACGTCAAAGGTCAACTGAAGATGACATGGGAGGGGAACTAAAGATGACATGGGAGCAGTTGTCAGTCGTGAGCGATCACGCTAACGGTTCCCGTGTATGAAGCAGAAAACTACCACTCCCACGTCGAAGAAGCA
>NZ_JARXIA010000045.1 GCF_031127875.1 Pelagicoccus sp. SDUM812005
CGCTCTCCCCTACCTCCTCCAAGGCGTCGAGCACCATGCCGAGGGCGTGGTCGAGCTGGGTGATGTTGCCCATGTACTTCGCGTTCTCATGGCCCGCGTAGAGCTCCTGGAAGCGCGAGTCGGTGGCGATGGGTGAATGCGGCTCGTGGAACCAAACCGAAAGCGCGAAGGGCTTCTGCGGATCGCGCAGGTTCTTCAGCCAATGGGCCGCCTCGCCCGCTACGATCTGGGCGGAGTAGCCTTCGATCTCGCCGAGCGCTTCGCCGTTGCGATAGAAGTTGTCTGGATTCTCGTGGCTCGGGCTGGCGTTGTTATGCGTATACAGCCAATAGTCGTAGCCGTGGTCCCCAGGTTGTGGATACTCGGGATTGGCGAACTGCTGCTTGGACAGCAAGTGCCACTTTCCCACGTGACAGGTCTCGTAGCCCACCTCCTTCAGCAGCTCCGGGTAGGTGATCTCGCTTTCCCGCAAATAGGCCGGTCCATTGCCGGAAAGGTGCCGATACACCCCGTTGCGGTAAGGAGTGCGGCCCGTCAGGATCGCCGAACGCGAGGGCGAACACACGCCGGCCGCGGAGTAGCATTGGGTCAGCTTCACCCCTTGAGCCGCCATGCGATCCATGTTGGGAGTCTGTATCAGCTCGTGCCCGTAGGTCCCGGAATCGCCCCAGCCCATGTCGTCGGCCACGACCACTACAATGTTCGGCTGCTTCGCCTCCTTACCCTGCATTTCGCTGCAGGACAAGAGAACGACGACCAGACTTAGTACGCTTACAATTTTATTTCTCACTACAAAATAATCCTATCCAAAATAATTTTTACCTTCAAACAAAGCTTCGCAACCCAACCCTAGCGTTCCCAGGCGTCGAGCTGACTCACTCGCGGTCCCGATGGCGCCCGCGGTTCCCAATCGTTGATACGGACAAAGAATCCTGCAGTCGGGTCGTCGTCGTGGCAGGCCAGGAAGAGGTATTCGGGCTTTCCGTCCTTCCACAGGATACTGGGACGTTCCGTACGGGCTAGCTTATCGCCGAAGTATCCCTCATTGGTCAGGTATCCAATTTCTGGTACACCCCAATCGATCCCGTCTTTCGAAGTATAGATCAGACCGGGCCGCCGACCGCCATTCTTCGTATGCTTCAAAGGAAGCGGCTCCCCTTCCAGCAAATTCCGAACTCCGCGCCGGTCTTCAACGATCATATAGTAGAGCCCCTCATAATAAAAGGCATACGGATCCTCGATATCGACCTCGTTCTCCGCGTAGCTAATGAGCGGGTTGCCCTCATAATTCCGATACGGCCCCTCGATCGTATCGCTAAAGGCGAGCGAGATCTCCCTAAAGCGATGCTTGGTTGTCATGGACTTAAAATAAATGCGGTATTCCCCTTCCGGCGTTACCACGAAGGTCGGGTTCGACGCGTGGATGATCTCCGCTCCGTTCATGGTTCCGGAAGCGGGTATGACGGGGTTGTGAGGACTCTCGGTCCAGGGGCCGCTCGGCGACTTCGCCGTTGCGATACCGACCTCCTGCAAGGAACCGTTCGCGTCGTTGTGCTTGTTGTAAAGATAGACCAAGACGTAGCTGTCCCCCACCTTCGAAACCTGCGGGTTGTGGTAGGCCGCGTGCTCGCTCGCGAACAGGTCCCCCTCGAGCGTGTAGGGTCCTTCTACCGAGTCTGCCGTCCAGTGAACGATCTTGCTGTCCTTCACCCAAACGCCGTCGTTCGGTATGACGGAATTGAAGATGTGGAGCTTCCCTTCCTCGTCGTAAATCGGGGCCATCCCCCAAGTCCAATGATCGTCTCCAGCTGGCAAGATGTACTTTCCAGGCTCGTGGGCCTCGCAGAACGAGGAAAGCTCAATCTTATTAGCGGGCGCCCCCCAGGCCAAAACGCCAAGCAACGGCCCCAGCGCCAAGCATAGCCTTCTCACTGTCGTCAACATACGTGCTTCCAAAACAATCTTCATTTTCCCTAAAACCTAGCCCCATGGAGCCACTCGCATCCGTTCGACGGCCATTCGAAGCAGTATGAGGTAACCTCCTTCCAAACGGCGCGTCCCGCTCCCCTTTCGAGGGAACGAAAGACAATAACAGCTTCGCGTCCCGCGGTGAACCCCTCATATGGAGGGTTGGGCCCATATTCCTGATACAAAAGGCGAACTTTTATTCGCCTAGCATTTCAGGTTTGAAAATTCACAAGCCCTAGAGCTCACTTTTCCTTCTGCCGCCAACGCGGCTCCTCCCCCTTCCCCGCTTGACTGCAACATTCCCATGCGTCGTTACCTACCGCTCCACTTCCTGACAGCGCTGCTGATCGCGGCTTCCGCGAGCGGAGCAAGCAGCAGCCTGGACGACCGCAGCATGGCCGAACTCGAAACCGAGCTCAGCGAGCTCGACGCGGAACTGGACCAGCTCGCGCGGCACTCGCTGAGAAGCGGCAGCGGCAGCATCGGCTTCCGCTCCCAATGGTACCATGCGGCGGAGCAATCGGAATGGGTAAGGATCGAGTTCGAAAAGGAATATCCGATCGACCAAATCGCGCTCGTTCCCGCCCTCTGGCGCGACTACGAACGTGGCTTTCAAGCCGACGGCTTTCCCGAGGCTTACCGCATCACCATCGGTTCGAGCGACAATCCCGACGGCACCCTTCTCGGAGAATTCAATTCGCCAAGAGACAGCATCGGAATCGCCCCCGTCGTCCTGTCCGGAAAAGGCATATCCGGTTCTTGGATACTTCTGGAAACTTCCCGACTTTCGCCCCGCGCCTTCGACAATCGCTTCGTGCTCCAGCTATCGGAGATATTCGTCTTCAGCGGGGACGAGAACATCGCGCTGCAAAACCGCGTCACGGTCTCGAGTGTGCACCCCGGCGTGCAAACGCCCTGGCACCCTCAGTACCTGGTGGATGGGCACACCCCCTTCATCATGAACAGCGCCCGGGGAAACAGGACCCTCGCCTACTTGCTGGGCCGCAGCAGAAACCCAAGCATCACCTTCGACCTCGGCGAAGCTTACCCCCTATCCGGTATCCACCTCCACGAAGCGGAGCGCAGCAACACCGTACCGGAAACCGACAACGTTCGCTTCGGGATGCCTGACAATCTCCGCATCCTGGGAGCCAACCAAATGGATTTCTCCGATGCCTTCCCGCTCACTGAAATCCGTCGTATCAGCCCCACCGAGCGCGGTCCGATCATCATGAAAAAGTTCCCGGCCCGCAGTTGTCGCTATGTGAGGATCACCGCTCCCTCCATCGAGCCGGATTTCAAACTGGCTTTCGCCGAAATCGAACTCCTCGCCGAAGGGGTCAACGTTGCTGGCGGCACCCCCGTGCAAACCATTCCGAACCGTACCACCGCCACCCGGTCCGCCGAGTCCATGGTCGATGGATACAACCTCTACGGCCAAATCCTGCCCATACGCCAGTGGATCAACGAACTGGCACGGCGCCATGAGCTGCAAACGCTTCGGCCCCTCATCGTCAGCGAATTGGCCAATCGCTACCACCACCAGAAGGCCGCGCTGAACAAGATGAAGTGGACCGCGGCCCTCCTCGCCTTCGCCGCGATCCTCATCGTGCTCATCACCCAGCTCGTACGACAAAAACAGGTTTCCCGACTCAAGGAAAGGCTGGCAGCCGACCTGCACGACGAGCTCGGCGCCAACCTCCATACCATCAGTCTCGTCAGCGACCTCGCCAAAGAGTCCATCGACAATCCAGAGAAGCTCAGCCGACTGCTCGATCGTAGCCGCTTCTTTGCCGAGCGCAGCGCCGCAGCGGCGCGATCCTGCATTAACACCCTCGAGGCAAAAGGGATATGCGACGACCTTATCGACGAAATGCAACGGTCCTCCGACAGGATCCTAGCCGACCTGGAACACGATTTCAGCTACTCCGGCGAAGCCTGGATCAACGACCTGAAAGCGCGCAGGAGGATCGACCTCTTCCTCTTTTTTAAGGAATGCCTTACCAATATCATCCGTCACGCGAAAGCGAGCCACGTGTCCATCGCCCTAGACGCATCCAAAAAATGGTTACACCTCAAAGTCACTGACAACGGGAGCGGCAAATTCGATGCAGTCCCTCCTTCGCTCAAAAGGCGAGCTCACTTGCTGGGCGCCAAAATAACCATGGAACACCCGAGCGAAGGGGGAACCAGCATCGCCCTCAAATTGAAACAACGAAACCCCATACTGCTATTTAGATGAAGAAAACGAAACTCACGCTCGTGGAAGACAACGCCGGCTATCGGGAAATGCTGGCCGAAATCGTCAGTTCGCAGGACGGCATGGAGCTGATCAGCGAGTTCGGTACGGCCGAAGGCGCCCTGAACAGCATCATGAACGCGAACCTGAGCGCCACGCCCGACCTGGTGCTGCTCGACTTAAACCTCCCTGGCATGCCCGGACTGGAAGCCATGCCCTACTTCAAGTCCTACGCGCCCAAAGTGCAGATCATCGTACTCACGCAGTCCGACCGGGAAGCAGATATCGTCGAAGCCATCCGAAAAGGAGCCGCAGGGTACCTCCTAAAATCTTCCACCGCCGCCGAAATACGAGCAGCCATACGAGCGGTCGCTTCGGGCGGCGCGTCGCTGGATCCCAAGGTCGCCCAGCACATCATGGAACTCATTCCGGCAAGCCCCCAACGTGGCGGCTCGGGAATCCAATTGTCCGAGCGCGAAACGGAGGTTCTGGAGCTGCTCGCAAAGGGCTTGCAGAAGAAGGAAATCGCGGACCAGCTCTCCATCAGCATAACGACCGTCGCCGACCACGTACGCCGGATCTACTGCAAGCTCGAAGTCCCCAACGCGCCGTCCGCCATCCATCGAGCCCACGAGCTCGGACTCTTCCACGGCAACTAGGGCCGAAGCTCGCATACGCGAAACCAACAGCATATCCACTTTCCGCATACGCTCCTCCGACACAGGCCTCCGTCCTGCGACTAAGCCTGCCCGTCCCTGCTTGCCCGGGCTCTAGTAGCTCAGCTTCCCTCCGTGTTTAGGCTTCTGCCCGTCCGCTTCCCACCACTCGTTCGGTCCCTCCTCCACAATGCCCTGCCAAAGTTCGACGAGGATGCGTTTCATTTCTTCCGTCTTCTCCGGCATGCTTGCGGCGAGATCGTTTTTCTCCTGCCAGTCCTGCGGCACGTTGTAGAGCTGAAACTGCGTCAAGGTCTCGTCTCCCACGATCTTCCAGTCTCCGATACGCATGGCAACCCGCTCGTCCGGCTTCGATACGTGCGTGCGCCAAAAGAGCGGAATCGGCCGCTGCACCGGCTCCCCCTGCAAAGCGGGAATCATGCTCACCCCGTCAATGGTGCGGTCCGAGGGCAAGGGCAAGTCCACCAGCTCGAGCGCCGTAGCAAAGACGTCGCTCCCGATGACCGGCACCTCGCTCACCGTGCCCGGCTCCACTCTCCCAGGAAATCGAGCGAGCCCCGGTACGCGAATGCCGCCTTCGTATTCGCTGCGCTTCACTCCCCTCAGCCCGCCAGCTGTACCGCCATAGGCGGGAACCGGTCCGTTGTCGGAGGTGAAAAAGACAAAGGTATTCTCGCTCTCCCCTACCTCCTCCAAGGCGTCGAGCACCATGCCGAGGGCGTGGTCGAGCTGGGTGATGTTGCCCATGTACTTCGCGTT
>NZ_JARXIA010000047.1 GCF_031127875.1 Pelagicoccus sp. SDUM812005
CCAAGGATCGCGAAGCCCATCAGGTCAGTCTGGAAGCGTAAATGGCGCAGTTGCGTCGGGAAAGGGTATCGACTTATCCAGGGAGGCCTCCCTCGCCGGCCTGTCCGAGCTTCAATCCGCTCGCGAAACGACAGGCGGCCGCGCCAGCGATGGCGAGGCGATCGGCGTTGGAGGAGTCAGCAGAGGGCGTATTAGCCGCGGAGACGGAAGCGGAGTAGCTGCCGACGGGTCACCCGTCCAGCGAAGAGTCGCCCAAGATCCACGAAGCGGTGAAGGCCCGAAGTACGCATGGCAGCCGGACTTGCCCCTGGAACCCACCCATAAACGCCGACCGGCGCGCGGGCAGGGGCGTCCGGAGCGATACAGCCGGCTGCAAGCCGAGCTGCTGGAGGCGATCTTCAGCAGCGCAAACCTCGAGGCGGCCTACGGCCGCGTCAAAGCCAACGATGGAGCCGCAGGAGTGGACGGCGTCAGCCTGGCCGATTTCATGGAGTGGTTCAATCCGCGACGTGAAGGCCTGCTGCGTCGCCTGCATCTGGGGAACTATCGCCCCAGTCCGGTTCGCCGGACCTACATCGAGAAGAGGAACGGAAAGAGACGCCCCTTGGGCATCCCGACCGTCTTCGACCGGATCGTGCAGCAAGCGATCCACCAGGTACTCTGTCCGGTAATGGACGGAAGCTTCAGCGCGAACAGTTACGGCTTCCGCCCGAACTGTCGCGGACACGATGCGGTTCGCCGCATCGAGCAGTGCCAACGCGAGGGCTTCCGCTGGTCGGTGGACATCGACCTGAAGTCCTTCTTCGACAAGGTGCCGCAAGCGCGCGCGCTGGAAGCGCTGCGCGAGCGTCTCGGCGGGGGCGGCCCTGTCGTGCGCATGGTAAAGCGCTACCTGCAGGCGGGCTACGTGGAGCTCGGAGCCTACCATGATACGCCGGAAGGGATGCCGCAGGGCGGCCCGTTGTCGCCCCTGCTCTCGAATCTGGTGCTGGACGCGCTGGACAAGGAGCTGGAGGCGCGCGGCCATCGGTTCGTTCGCTACGCCGACGACTTCGTCGTGCTGGTCAAGAGCGAACGAGCCGCCCAGCGCGTGTTCGCCAGCCTCTGCCGCTTCATCGAGAAGCGGCTCGGGCTGGAGGTGAACCGCGAGAAAAGCGCGGTGCGCCGCGCAAGGGAACTGAGCTACCTTAGCTTCGGTTTCCGCGCGCGCAAGATCGTGGTGAGCGACGCCTCGATGGCGGAGTTCAAGTACCGCCTCAAGGAACTGAGCGACCGCAACTGGAGCGTGAGCATGAGCTATCGCATGTCGCAGATTCGTCAATACATACGCGGCTGGATGGGCTACTTCGGGCTGGGCGCCCTTTCCGGCGTCTGGCGTCCGATGGACCAATGGCTGCGCAGACGCATCCGCATGTGCTACTGGCGCATGTGGAAATGCGCCAAAAGACGATACCTCAATATGCGCAAGCTGGGAGCTGAACACAATGTGGCTGGTGGCTTCGCCCGCACCTCGAAAGGGTACTGGCGAGTGTCCAAGCATCTTGGATACAAGGCCGGTCTGACCAATGAATGGCTGGAAAGCGAGGGCCTGATCGAAATCAGGCAACAGTGGTGGAACGTCAGGTTCCTGCGTATAACCGCCTTAAAACAGACTGCGTAGCATCGCGATCAGTCTGGCTGCGGATCCGCATGGCAGGTGGTGTGGGAGCGGGGGGAGTTAACGCCTCTCGCTACCCGATTTCGCCCTTTTTGTCTTGTTTTTTTAACTGGTTTTCCAGCTTGCTTACGAACTCCTCAAACTCTCGCTCACCTTTTCGGTTCCTAGCGATATTTAAAACAGTGACGCCAGCATCGGACTTGAAGCAGGTGTATTCTTCTTTTCTTATTCCTGTTAGAATCATAACCACTCCAACGAGTGCTAGAACCCACATGAGCATGGGACCCTCAGCGTAAGAATCGATGTTGAATCCATCGACCATAATTCTCCAGCCTGCATATGCCATAACTGGAAATGCTAAACCAGCTTTAAACGTACTGTTTCGTCCTGATACTATTTCTTTCTCGGGTCGTATGTTGTCCAGTGGAATGTCGCTCTTGAAATCCGCTGAAAGGTAGTTTTTTCCAGTGATGATTAATCGATCCGGATACAGCTCGAAGTCGCGTTTCCCTTCGTGTCTTCGTTCTTTGTATGTTGCGATTGGATTCATTCTTATTTTGGCGAACGTCAAATCCACACGATGGCGGCTTCGGTTGAGGTTCCAAGTCTGTTGAGGCTTATTTTCATGGGGTCGTTATGAAAGGGGCGAGCGTTTGCCGACATTGTGTGCGATGCCTGGTTGGACCAATCTTTCTTCTTTCATTTAGTTGATTCCCTTATGGATCCTTTTCTTCGTAACAGTCTCAGCAGGATCTTCTTCTTTGTGATCGGTTTAGTCTTCTTTTTCGATCCTTTAATTGTGGTCGGATAGGGTAGAGGTTTGGACTTCGAAGTTCTAGCTGTGGGTTTTTCTTATCTGTAGTTGAATATCTGTTACTTGATTCGTTCTATGTCTTAGTCGGTAGTCGTTTTTCAAAATTTTTCCCTTCGGCAGTGGTTTCGCATGAAATAACTTCGTCATTTCAATAGATCATTTGATTCGTCCAACGTCAAGAGGTGGCGCGGCGAATGCCGTTGCCACACTCGTCTGGTTCGATCATTTTAGTTTTCGACATGCTTCAAGTGCATCGGATGCAATCTTTCTGTGCAGCTCTGTTATGTCTTTTTTGAGATATTCTGTTAGTGCTTCTACCGCATTTTTGTTCGGAGACTTCCAGAATGTATGAGCGATCCAGAAAGTAGTATCAGGCACACCACTTCTGAGGCCTCGAACGATCAGAGAAGTGTATTTGTCTGTTAGCCTTTCGAGAGTCTCCGAGAATCCTTTTTGAACCCGCCAAATGTCGTCTTGGGAGTCGCCGTCCCAGTTAGGCAAATTCTCTTTTTCTATTCCTAGTTCGTCTAAACGCTGAAGTATCTCCGAGATTTCTTCTTCTTTGCACTGATCCGCAATTTCTACGGGAAACTTCCCATACGCCCGTTCTTGTAGGTTCTTTCCCTTCTGTGCTCTATTCAAGAGGCTCTGTAGGATGCTCTTCATTTTTTCTTATCGAACGCCAAGTACTCACGATGGAGATAGGCGGAGCCTATCGGAATTGTGAGCTACGTTTTGTTCGAACAATTTGATTTTGGATACGTTATGATTGGATGGGTACTTGTTTGGATCGTCGTTTTGGGTCTGCTTTGGGTTGTAGTCGGAATCACTAAAGATGAAATCGTTTATTTGGGGAATCGTAAGGAGAAGGGCAATCGTGAGAAAAACGATGACAACGGTTAGCCAGAATGTCGCTTTCTGTAACTTCTCATTTATTTCTGATGATTTCTTAGCTTGCTCGGAGTATCGCGACAACAAAACAGAGAAGTGAGACAATGGTACTGAAACATTCCTTGATTCCCGAAAGTACGATTTTTGGCTCTCGTGATACATTTCTTCCACCAGCTCATCGTCTGTCATGGATAATGCCTTTTGATGAAGCTTTTCGGCCTCTTGCTTCTCTTGCTGATAGCTCATCTTTTTTTTTTTCTTCGAACGCTGAGTGCATACGATGGAGATAGGCGCAGCCTATCGGAATTGTATGACACGACTTGTTAGCATATTATAGTTTCTGGTTGTCGCGAACCGATTCGTACTGCTTGAGTACTCTCCTTATTTCTTTTTGGTCTTTGGGGTTGGGATTAGGACTGACTCCTAGTTTTGCTGCATCTTCTTTTTGTTTCTTTAGCTGTGGACCTACTGGAAGGGACGGGCTGCGTGTTGCCGCCTTATAGATGATGGTCGTAATCTTCTTACCTTTTTCATCTTCTGTAAATACCTTCAACGGAGCAACCCATAGCAATTTTCTCTCCTGCTGGATATGCATGAAGACCTCGACTGCAGAGTTTTCGCTTTCGAGCTGTGTCGTACACTCAACTCCTGAGACTTGATCGAAAACTACTCCAGCCCTTGCATTAACGGATAGAGTTGAGAATACGATGAACAGGGCGATTGTTAGTTTCATGATTAGTTTTTTGCTAACGTCGAGTGGATACGCGGAGAGGGCGCAGCCCTCGGAGTTGTATCGCACGACTTGATATGCTTATTTTTTATTTCTTATTCGTGCGATTTCAATCCAGATGCATCCAAACGCAAAGATGGCCCAAAACATCGGAACCATCCAAAAGGTGACTCGATTCTTAACAAATCCATAGTTCATTTTTTCTGCGTCATAGATTTCTAGTAGATTTGTGGTTCCTTTTCCTGCTATCAGAACAATGGTCCAGAGAATCGGTATCAAGATAGCCGAAGCAATCATCGCTTTGCTTCTTTCTTCCCTGTCCCAGAAGTAGTACGAAAACAGGATCCCGAGACCGAGGTTGGATCCGTAGAATATGAGATTCGAGACCATTCTATTTGTTCTGCATATCGCAGAGGTCTCACGCGAGCGCTTGCGCGAGTTGTGAGGACCGACTTGATGGGGTTAAGTTTTTCATCTTCAGAGTTGGGTTTAGCTTGGAGCTTGGGGCTTTTCTTTTCTTGGATTCAGTCTTCGGATCGATTGCCAATTTGCGATCTTTGATTTGCTGC
>NZ_JARXIA010000048.1 GCF_031127875.1 Pelagicoccus sp. SDUM812005
TGAGACTTGATCGAACACTACTCCAGCCCTTGCATCAACGGATAGAGCTGAGAATACGATGAACAGGGCGATTGTTAGTTTCATGATTAGTTTTTTGCTAACGCCAAGCTCAGACGACGAGCGCTTGCGCTCGTTGTCTGCGGCGCTTTGTTAAGCTTTTGTATTTGATCGAAGTTCGAGAAGTTTTGTCTTCAGGGCGGTCGAGTCTGAAATGAATTCCTCCGGTAGTTCATCTAGCTCTATCTGTAATTTAGCGCATAACGAGGATGGGATCGTTCCTAGCATGGATAATGCATGTTGAGCATTCTCTAGGGAGTGCGCTATGGCGTCAGTGCTATCAAGTTGAGTCGCAAAGTTTAACGCCAAAACGACGCCTTCAAGCGCAGATAGATAATCTTCTTCTGCTAAGTACTCCCCGATGCTGTGTGATAGATCACGATGCATGTTACTGAGGACAGCTCCTTGAAGTGTGTCGGTTCGCTCTTCAAGATCGTTCTCAATAGCTTTCGCACGTTCCTCAAATTTCTCTTCTATGGATCGGGACTTGGATTCCATGAGAGTGTCTATATCTTTTTTTAGCTCTTCGAGTAGTTCAGTCTTTAATTTTAGCCTTTCTGACTTTTCTACTCTGCGTGATTGGAACCAGTTTATGCCTAAAATCACGACGAGTGTACCTGCGGTTGTGCTAAGGCTCCAGGTGACTATCTGAATCAGTTGATTGTTTAGTTCCTGACGAAGCTCCATCTCCTCTCGTAGTTCGTCCGCTTCTTTCCTTATTTCCTCGATTTGCTCAGAAACCGGAATAGTTGTCTGTTGGGCGTAGGACGTTGCGACTAGTAGGAGTAGTATTAAGTATCTCATTTATTTTTTGCCTAACGTCGAGGCCATACGATGACGGCTCTGTTGAGGTTCCATTTTCAGTTTTCGTAAATTTCGGTTGGTTCGTAGTGAAAGAGGCGGGCGTTTGCCGGCATTGTATGAGCCGACTGGTTGGCTTATTTTGTTTCTTTGATTTTCAAGATCTCTCCGTCGCCAATATTCATCATTTCCCACATCTCTTTTTCTTCATCAGATTCGTACTCAATGCCGAGAGCTACCTTTGCTTCTTTCTTTTCTATTCGATCCATCATTTCGATAGACGAGATTTTGCCTTCCATGCTCAAATCAGAGTTGCATGGTAGTAACAGAATGTCGCCTGCTTTGATCTTTCCTTCCGTAATTTCACCGCAGACGTAGAACTGGTTTCTGGCCTTCAGCGTGAAGGTTTCATCTGCTCTGAATTCTGCCATTTTTTCTTTAGCCAACGTCAAGTCCATACGCGCAGGTCAGCGCGGAGCGCTGGCCGGAGTTGTATGGGACGACTGGATATGCTTCATTTTTTAATCGATCGAGAGTTCCAGCCAATGGATGACTCGTCCATCGGAAACTATCACAAAACCACTTCTTCCAGTTCCTGGGCCGATCAGTTCGAACCAATACTCCCAAATTTGATATCCTTCTTGGTAGTGATCGATGAAACCTTTTAGTGCAGGGTAGATACTTCCAAATTTCTTTTCGTTCTTCCTGTTCTCAATTGGATCTAGAAGCGTGCTCTTGAACTGCTCGAATTTGATTTCTTTTCTCAGGCCCGAGAGGATTCCATTCTCGTAAGCCTCGATCATTTGCTCATTCATCTCGGATTTCGGCATCGAAAGGCCGAGAGCAGGGAAGAGTAGGAGCAATGTGGCTATGATCTTTATCTGCATATCGCCGAGGTCTCACGACGAGCGCTTGCGCTCGTTGTGAGCACCGTTTTGTTGGCACCTTATGGTTTTGTTTTTGTGGTCAATAGTTCGTACAAGTCGTAAATCATGCAGCGAAACTAGATTCAATTCATTACGAGGTAAAGATAATGGGTTCAGTTTCTTTATTACATATTTCGAAGATTCTATTTTCCATCTATTGAGTATTTCTTTTAGTTCACCATTATTAGTTGCGGGCCCGATCACAAATAAGTGGTGCCCATGTGACGTTCCAACGTAAAAGCATTCTCTTGATTCTATCTTTTTCTCAAATGCTCGAGGGCTCTTGGTTCGGTATCTTTCTATGCTTTCGCCGGATTCAAAACCGACACCCAACAGCGTCCCAACCAGTGTTGAATCCGTAACCATTGCGTCTTTCGCTTCTATACCGATAGACTCTAATGCTTGAGCCTTGGAGAAGGCCAGAAGCACTAGAGTTACGGCAATAGTCAAAAGTTGTTTCATCGATTTTTTTGCCAACGTCGAGTGCATACGCGGAGGCTAGCGCTGAGCGCTGGCCGGAGTTGTATGACACGACTTGTTCGATAATTTCATTTTTCAAATTTGGATAGGATCCAATGTGTGAATACAGCAAAGGAAAAGAGTGAGATGCCGAGTCCCAGCAAGACCACTGACTGCCAACGTGGAATGGATCCATGCCACGTGCTGAATCCTGTGACGAATCTTAGCAGTCCAAGTATCGTGACAATGAATGAGACGAAAATTATTCCTTTTATGATTTCTTTCTTATTTATCTCTTTTCTGAGGATGAAGCCTGAGACAGTAGACATTAGGACGAAATAGATCCCTATGGCTCCGTGTCCAAAACCACATGCTGTCAAAGCTAGGCAGAACGTGAAAACAGTGATTGATGCAGGTGAAGGCTTATCGTCGAACAGCATGGTTATCTCCTGCTTAACGAAGTCGATGGATCCGACTCGATTATTGCTGGAGGCTGTTTTCATTTTCTTCATCGACAAGCTCTCACGACGCGGGCTTGCCCGCGTTGTGAGAAGCGCCTTGTTCGCCCAGTTTTAGTTTTTCTGCCAGCACTCGAATCTCTTCTTTGTCACTCAGCGCTGCAATATCGAAAAAGCTGCCAGTTTCGGACTTAATCTCAGTGCTAGCGCCTCGCTCAAGAAGCAGATCAATCATATCTTTGTGCCCTTGTTCCGTTGCTTCATGGAGTGGCGTGTAACCGTGTTCGCCTCTTGGGTCGATTTCGGCTCCCTCGTCCAAAAGAATCCTAGCCGAGTCAACAACGCCCCAAACCGCTACTGCGTGGAGCATGGTTTCCTCAAACGGGGGCCGTCCTTTCGTGTTAGGTGAATCGATTTCCACGCCTTCAAATTGCAGAAGGTCCGCGTACCTAATCTTTTCGATTACCTTTGCCAGTGGCTCATTCATTTTATTTCGGCGAACGTCAAAGTCAGGCGGCGAGCGCTTGCGCTCGTTGCCTGGACTGCCTGGTTATCTATATTTTTTATCCCTCGCAATTGGATAGTTCTGTTCGATCACAAATCCTTTTTTTAACTCTTCAGTGTATACATCAGGGTTCATGATTTCTCCTTTTTCATTTTCGTACAAAACATCGTAACGTGTCTTAGCTGGGCTGCCAATCGATAGTGCGAGGGAATCGGAGATTACATGCTTGATTCTGATTACTCTCCATCCTCGTTTTGCAAAGTCCTTTCTGATTTGGCGTTTCACGAAGAACGGAATAATGAATAGCGGTATCGAGAAGATGCCTACGAAGAGGAGTACCGCTATGAGTAGGTTTTCCATTCTTAAGATAACGCTAAGTGCAGGCGATGGCTGTGGAGCGGAGCGTAACAGGCATTGCCTGACACGCCATGTTAGAAATTATTTTCTCTGTAGTTTGTGATGCCTGCATGTTCGTCAAAAGCTCCTCTTTCTTCCTCGGTTAGTTTCAATCTCTGGACCCTGACCGACCAACCACCAGTCAGATGTCCGTGGTCGTTGATCATCCAATCGCTAATCTCTTCTTTCTTTACTTCGATTTTTTCAAAGTCTTCTAGTCCATTGGGGGTGTTGTAGTGATAGGCAAAGAGCTTTCCTTCTTTCTCTTCCTCAAAGGTGTACCAAAGGAATGCTTGGTCCCCATCGTGTGGGACGCCATGCTTGATAGCGAAGTAGACTCCGATGTTGTCTTTGTACTTTTCGTGAAGATCCAAGAAGACATCAATCGTCCTAATCGCTTCTTTCTTCGCTTCTACAAGAGCTGGATCGCCAGCTCTCATGGCCATCGTCTGAATATCGTCTTCTTTTGGTTCGGCCATAAGGGATGAGGTGAGTAGTAGTGTGACTGTGAATACTCGAAGCATCATTCTTCTTCTAATCGTCAAAGTGATGCGCGAGGGCCTAGAGGCCCGTTGAGAAAGTTGTTGTGTGGATACGCCCTTGCTGCGTCCACAACTCGGGGCGCTTGGCCCGAGTTGTATCGACTGCCTTGTTCGGCCTTCTTCATTCCTTCTTTCAACCTGTTTTTGTAGGAGATAATCGTTCCATCTTCACGAATCTTCATGTCGATAATTTCTCCGTAAGTGTTGTTCGGATAATCGGCTGCTGCGATCACAGTCCAAACATCTTCTTCTTTCATCGTTGGGTATAGAGAGGCGTTTCCTGTTTCTGACAAAACGAAACTCCAACCGATAGATCCTTCTCTTTTCTTTATTTCGTTTTGTGCAAATCCACGAATGTCGTTCCATTTGGGGAGAGACACCAAATCGTCCAGTAGCTTATGAGAAGCTGAAGTTGAGCATCCTAATG
>NZ_JARXIA010000049.1 GCF_031127875.1 Pelagicoccus sp. SDUM812005
TCGTTTCCGGCGCCGCCGGAAATGGACTCGATTCCGTCGAGGTTTGTCGCGGAGAAGTCGAGGGTCTGGTTGGAGTAGTCGCCAGTGACGGTGACGCCTGAGTGGCCGTCCGAGGAGATGGTCTCGATGGAGTTTTCGGCGTCGAAGTTGGAGTCGATGGTGATGTTGGTGTCGTCTCCGGTCGCCTTGACGGTGTCGTTTCCTTCTCCGCCGTGGAAGTCGTCGGCTCCGTCTCCTTCGGAGTAGAGGAAGGTGTCGTCACCGGCTCCGCCGTGCAGGTCGTCGTATCCGTCGCTCGCGAGGATGACGTCGTCGCCGTCGGATCCGATTACGGTGTCGTTTCCGGCGCCGCCGGAAATGGACTCGATGCCGTCTAGGTTTGTCGCGGAGAAGTCGAGGGTCTGGTTTGAGTAGTCGCCAGTGACGGTGACGCCGGAATGCCCGTCCGAGGAGATGGTCTCGATGGAGTTTTCCGCGTCGAAGTTTGAGTCGATGGTGATGTTGGTGTCGTCCCCGGTCGCTTTGACGGTGTCGTTTCCGGCTCCGCCATGGAAGTCGTCGGCTCCATCTCCATCGGTGTAGAGGAAGGTGTCGTCTCCGGCTCCGCCGTGCAGTTCGTCGTTTCCAGTGGAGGCGAGGATGGTGTCGTTGCCTTCGGAACCGATTACGGTGTCGTTTCCGGCGCCGCCGGAAATGGACTCGATGCCGTCGAGGTTTGTCGCGGAGAAGTCGAGGGTCTGGTTGGAGTAGTCGCCAGTGACGGTGACGCCGGAGTGACCGTCCGCGGAGATAGTTTCGATGGAGTTGTCGGCATCGAAGTTTGAGTCGATGGTGATGTTGGTGTCGTCCCCGGTTGCCTTGACGGTGTCGTTTCCTTCTCCGCCGTGGAAGTCGTCGGCTCCGTCTCCTTCGGAGTAGAGGAAGGTGTCGTCTCCCGCTTCCCCGTAGAGGTTGTCGTAACCTGTGCCACCGACTATGACATCATCTCCGTCGCCAGCGTAGATGGAATCGTTCCCTCCGAATCCGTGAATCTCGTTATCGTTGTCGGAGGCAGTGTAGGAATTGTTGCTGTAGTTAAGGTGGATGAGGCTGTCGTCTCCCGTTACGGTAACGGTCGCGGTGCTGGTAGTGGTTCCTCCATTGCCATCTGAGATCGTATAGGAGATTTCAATGTCTTCGCTGTCATCGAGCGCCAAGTCTGGGAATCCGTCTGCAGGATCGTATACGAGCTTATTGTTTACGATGGATACGGCGCCTTTTCCGCCCACAACGGTTGCATCGGTAATGGTAAGGGAATCTCCAACGTCTTCGTCGCTATCGTTGGCGAGTACGTCTATTTCGATGGTGTTTCCTTCGGTGACGGCGGCGCTGTCAGCTGTCGCGATGGGGCCATCGTTCGTATTTGCGACAGTGATGGAGACGATATCGGATGCGCTCTCTTCGCCGTCGGACGCGGTCACTTTGAGATAGAAGGTGCCGACATCCTCGTTCTCTGGGGTGCCGGAGAACTGTCCCGTGGCGGAATCGAAGTCCAACCAGCTGGGGATGGATCCTTCACCGATAGGTTCGCCGGATTCGTCGGTAAGCAGGGCGGAGAAGGTGAGGGTGTCGCCAAGATCCTGGTCGGAGAAGTTGTTGGAAACATCCAGGCTGAACGCTGCGTCCTCGTCCGTCGTTTGATCGGCGATTTCCGCACTGACTACCGGTCCATCGTTTGTATTTTCAACGTGGATACGGAAAGTGTCCGATACACTTGCACCGGACAGGTCGGTGGCGGTAACGGTGACTGAAAGAGTTCCCACATCTTCGTTTTCGGGGGTGCCGGATAGGAGGCCGGTCGATTCGTCGAAAGCGAGCCAGTCGGGCAAGGGATCGCCGTTTTCAAGGGTTGCGGCGTAGGACAGCACGTCGCCTGCGTCTACATCGGCGAAACCTTCGCTGGTATCGAGTGAGAACGTAGCGTCTTCGTTCGCTGTGAGGCCAGCGTTTTCCCAATGGTCGTGCGTGGACTCGATGTCGCGGAGCTGTTCGATCTCTTCTTGGCTCAAGGTTCCGTCGTAGACCTTGATCTCGTCCATGCTGCCGGTGAAGTAATAACCTCCACCGTAGCCCCATCCGCCGAAGTGGAGGGTTCCGCCGTCACTGTCGATGTTTGCGCGTGAGCTACTGGGCGTGCCTTGAATTTGGCCAAGCGAGAGTTCTACGCCGTCGATGTGGATGCTGTTTTGGGTGACGTCGCCGTTGGTGAAGGTGGCGACGACGTGGTGCCACTGGCCGTCCGCGAGGGCGCTGGCATCGGCGCCGAATAGGTCGCTATTGCCGGTGTTGAAGCCGATGTTGCCATCGAGCAAGGTCAGGTCATGGATGTCTGAGGCGACGAGCATTTCCCAGCTGCCGGAGGGATCACCCTGTATCCACATCGAGACAGTGGTCTGGGCGCCGCTTTCGCTGGACAGGTCGATATCGTTGACGCTGAGCTTGGCGTTGGTGAAGTCGGCGGCTTTGCCTACCATGCCGGAATCCTCGGATGCGAGGGAGCCGTAGCTGGCGGACGGGACGCCGTCTTCGAAATTGATTTCGCTGAGCAGAGTAGCGTTTTGCGGTTCGAAGGATGAAATGGTGCCAGTCGCGATTGGTCCGTCATTTGTATTCTCAACCTGAATACTGAAGATGTCGGATACGTTCTCACCGGATCCGTCGGTTGCGGTGACGGTTACGGAAATGGTTCCGACATCGCCGTTTTCAGGCGTTCCGGAGAGTTCTCCGGTGGCTGAGTCGATGGAAAGCCAAGCGGGAAGTGGATCGCCGTTTTCGAGGGTGGCCGAGAAGGTCAGCGTATCCCCGAGGTCTTGGTCGACGAAGTTACTCGAGACATCCAAGGAGAAGGGGACGTCTTCGTCGATCGTTTGATCTACGATCTCAGCGCTGACCGTCGGTCCGTCGTTGGTGTTTTCGACTTCGAGTTCGAAGGTTTGGGTCGCGGTGGCGCCAGACTGGTCGGTGGCGGTAATGGTGATGGAAATGGAACCAACATCTCCATTTTCGGGAGTTCCGGAAAGCTGACCGTTGTTTTCTCCGATCGAGAGCCAGGCTGGTAGAGGATCGCCGTTTTCGAGAGTGGCGGAATAAGTGAGCGCGTCCCCGTCGTCTATATCGGCAAAATAGTCTGCGGCTTCGAGCGAGAACGCGGCGTCTTCGG
Source organism: Pelagicoccus sp. SDUM812005 (assembly GCF_031127875.1). Classification (GTDB taxonomy): domain Bacteria; phylum Verrucomicrobiota; class Verrucomicrobiia; order Opitutales; family Opitutaceae; genus Pelagicoccus. The sequence continues at coordinate 3,200 of NZ_JARXIA010000049.1, forward strand.
TCGCTGTGAGACCAGCGTTTTCCCAGTGGTCGTGCGTGGACTCGATGTCGCGGAGCTGTTCGATCTCTTCCTGGCTGAGCGCGCCGTCGTAGACCTTGATCTCGTCCATGCTGCCGGTGAAGTAATAGCCTCCTCCGTGTCCCCAGCCGCCGAAGTGGAGGGTTCCGCCGTCACTGTCGATGTTTGCGTGAGAGCTGCTGGGCGTGCCCTGTATCTGGTTAAGCGATAGTTCTACGCCGTCGATGTGGATGCTGTTTTGGGTGACGTCGCCGTTGGTGAAGGTGGCGACCACGTGGTGCCATTGGCCGTCGGCGAGGGCACTCGCGTCGGCGCCGAATAGGTCGGTCTGGCCGGTGTTAAAGCCGATGTTGCCATCGAGCAAGGTCAGGTCATGGATGTCGGAGGCGACGAGCATTTCCCAGCTGCCGGAGGGATCGCCCTGTATCCACATCGAGACAGTGGTCTGGGCGCCGCTTTCGCTGGAGAGGTCGATATCGTTGACGCTGAGCTTGGCGTTGGTGAAGTCGGCGGCTTTGCCTACTATGCCGGAATCCTCGGATGCGAGGGAGCCGTAGCTGGCGGACGGGACGCCGTCTTCGAAATTGATTTCGCTCAGCAGGGTAGCGTTTTGCGGCACGAAGGCTTCTGAAATATTTCCGATCGCAACCGGTCCGTCGTTGGTATTTTCAACGGTGATAGTGAAGGTGTTGCTGGCCGATTCTTGTCCGTCGGTCGCAGAAACTATGACGGAAAGGGAACCGACGTCGCCGTTTTCGGGTGTGCCTGAGATCCGGCCGGTCTCCGCGTCGATGGAGAGCCAGCTTGGCAGCGGGTCTCCGTTCTCGAGGGTCGCGGAGTAGGTGAGGATGTCGCCTGCGTCCACGTCGGAGAAGTTCGCGGCTGCGTCTAGGCTGAAGGCTGAGTCCTCGTCGACGCTTTGGTTGGCGATGGCGGTGGCGACGGGGCCGTCGTTGGTGTTTTCGACCTCGATGCTGAAGGTGTCCGTTG
>NZ_JARXIA010000004.1 GCF_031127875.1 Pelagicoccus sp. SDUM812005
AAATACTTTGTCGACCTGCACGGGAGCGCGGCGGAGGCGCTTTTCGAGCGGAGCCCGCTGGGGGACTTGAGCGTGCTCGACTTTTCGGGAGTCCGGTGGGTGGAGGAAACGTTTCGGCAAATGGTGATGTTCGGCGCGCGCGCGGGAGCGAAGGCGCAGCGGTCCTGTTGCTTGCTGGCCGAGCTGCTGCTTTTGCAGCTCGAGGATTCGAAAGAGGGTGAGGGAGGAGGCGGGGCTGGGGCGTACCAGAGCTATCGAAAGTGTCGGGACTTGCTGGAGAAGGCCTATGTCCGACTCGATTCGATGGCCGAGCTGGCGGAGGAGGTGAAGCTCGACCAGGCCTACATCTCGCGGCTTTTCGCCCGCTACGACGAGGAGGCCCCTTACAAGAAGCTCATGCGCTTGAAGATGAACCATGCGGCCCGTCTGCTGTTTCGGGAGAACGTTCTCGTCAAGAATGCTGCGGCCGCGGTGGGCTTCGAGGACGCGGCCCATTTTTCGCGGGTCTTCAAAAAGTGCTACGGCGTGTCGCCGTTGAAGTTCGCGTCCTCGGTCGGCCGCAGCAGTTAGAGCTTACGGGGAGTGTCAGGGGAGCGGAACCGATCTCGCTGACATTTTGGCTGCGGCTCGCTGGTTGACCTGCTTCGGCGGGCGTGAGTGGGGTGGCGCGATGAAGGGAATGGAAGCGAAAGGCGAGAGGCGCGGCCATGAGGTTTGTTGCGAGCGCTTTGGGATATCCATGAGCGGGCGGAGCTGCCTGAAGTCCGGGCTGAAGCCCCTGCTGGCCTTCGCCCGCAAGCTGCTGCCCGACCTCAGGGGTATCCTGGCCTCGGCCAAGTATCCGCTAAACATCAGCGTGCCGGAGAGTGTGAACAACAGGATAAAGGTGATCAAGCGGATGGCCTACGGGTATCGGGACACCGAATACTTCTTCCTTAAGATAAGGCACGTGTTCCCCGCAAAATGGTGATGAACCTTTTTTTTGAGAATTGGCGGTTTGGTTAGGGCGACTTTGACCAGATTTCTTGGCGATGAATTGTCTTCAGGTTGTGAGCCTGTTTGGGTATATAGATGATCAGGTGGTTACAGAATGAGATTCTGAAACTTGGGCATCAGTTGGGTTTAGTTCGCAAGGGGAAGTGACAAATTCTCTGTGCGACTGAATTTTCGTTAACCCCCTGTTCGATATCTTTCTCGATACTGGATGGGGGAGACGCCTTCTTGGTTTTTGAAGGCGCGGGAAAAGTAGTTTTGGGTTTCGTAGTTCAACTGGAAGGCGATCTCCTTAATGCTGAGATTGGTTTTGGAGATAAGCTTGCGGGCGCGTTCGTGCAGCAGCTCTTGGCGGTACTTCATGGGGGCGATACCGTACTTGTCGCGGAAGAGCTTGCGGAACCAGCTGTAGCTTAGGCTGAGCCCGTCGAAGTAGTCTTGGATCTTTTCCGCGTTCACGTAGTGCAGCTCGATGAATTTCTTGGCTTCCTCGACGATGACATTGGCGTGGAAGTTTGGGTCTTCCTGAGCATTTTGCAGGCGCAGTTCCATGTCTTTCGCCGCACGAAGCACGGTTTGGGTGAACTCGCCGAGGCGATTGGTGGGCAGGTCGATGGAGAGAGCCGTGATCCAAACGGCGGCGAGCGGGGTGCCGTCGGGCGCGTGCACGCAACTGGCGGCGCAATTCACTCCGTCGACGTACTCTCCGACGTCGGTGGAAAAGCCTTGGGCATTTTCCTTCTTCAGGAGGGTGATGAAATCTTCCGTATTGGAAACGGTTTTTGAAGTGAAGGGTGTGTACTCGATCAGGTTGGCGATGCGTCGGCGCTCTGCCCTCGGTTGTGAGGCGAGCAAGGCTTTGCCTGGAGCCGTGGCATGGAGCTGGAAGTGGGAGCCGACGCGGGGAACGTAGCAGTGGTCGCTTGAACCGCCAAGGGATGCGAGGACGATTCCTTCGGTCTTGCTCTTGCTGAGCATGGCTACGGCGGAGGTCATGCCGGTGGAGTCGCGCAGGTTGGCGAGAATGTCGAGCGTGTTCTCCACGAGCAGAGATTGGTACTCAGGGTCTTGGATATCGATGTTTGGCACGTCTAGTGGGATAGGGGGGGTAAAAGTCGAAAAGTGTAGATCGACCGGGTTTGAAGCACTTGGTTGCTGAATGTACGCTACCCGCTTCCCTCGCTATTTAAAGTCGAAAAGTGCAAATCTTAGACAGATCCCTTAGACGGGCGGAGGAAGTGAGGTGGATTTACGAGTTCTGGGAAGCGTCCGCCGTATATTGCACATGCACGATTGAAAAGTGCATAGGAAGCGAGACGGACTTGTGATATTTTGTTACCACTCGGCGAGCGGTACCGTCCCGTCGAGGTGAATTACCCTATGGACCCTAACGAGCTGAAGCCGCGTAAGTGGAGGGAGGCTTTGACGACTGAAATGTATCACTTCAATAACTACGCAACCGCCCTGCCGCGATGATCGAGCGAATCCGCACTTACCGTCTCCAGCACAAGCTCGAGGAGTCCTTCGGATTTTCCCAGTGGCATTACGATACGCGCAATGCCCTTCTGGTGGAGCTCGTCGACAGTTCGGGAGCCAGCGGCTGGGGCGAGTGTTATGGCCCGGCTGAGGTGACGCAGTCCGCTATCAGCTCCTTTTATGCTCCTTTGCTCAAGGGGTGGGATCCTCTGAAAAACGAGGCGGCTTGGCAGCATTGCTGGCGAGCGTCCCTCGATTTTGCACGCAAGGGGGTCATGATGGGAGCCGTCTCCGGTTTGGACATGGCTATGCTAGACTTGAAAGGCAAGCTGCTGGGAGTTTCCGTTTCGGAGCTTATGGGGGGGCGGCAGCGTGACCGCGTTTTCTGCTATGCTACCGGCATGTACTTTCGAAAGGTTTCGGAGGAAGCGCTTTTGGAGATGATTTTGGAGGAGGCTTCGGGCTACGTAGATCGCGGCTTTGGAGCTCTTAAGATAAAGGTGGGCAAAAATTTAAAATTCGATGAGCTTCAGGTTCGATCGATGCGTAACCGTTTCTCGGATACGCAGTTGATGGCGGATTCTAATCACGCCTACGATCTGCCCGAGGCCGTGCGCATGGGCCGTGTTCTGGACGAGTGCGGATACGCTTGGTTCGAAGAGCCTTTGTCGCCTCAGCATGCGAGCCTTTTCCGGCAGTTGTCGGAGAAGGTGGATGTTCCGATCGCGACCGGAGAATGCGAGCAAACGCGCTGGGGATTCCAGGACTTGCTGTCGCTGGGCGGTGTCAACATTGCCCAACCGGATTTGGCGTACTGTGGCGGTCCGACGGAAGCTTTGAAGATTCGCGCGATCGCCTCCTCACATGGCGTGAACACGGTACCGCATGCTTGGGGCACGATGTTGAACCTTGCGAGCGCGACTCACTTTTTGGCCAGCGCCTACGTGGAGCCAGGAAGAGCGGAGCCGGCAGAGCCTCTGCTCGAGGTGGACAATACCCCGAACCCGATGCGCGACGAGATGTACGAGGTCGCCTTGGAAATTTCGAACGGAGTTGCCGTTGTCCCGGATGCTCCGGGTCTCGGCGTGAAACCCGACCTGAAGGCGATGGAAGCCTTCTGTGTCTACAAAACTGAATTATAGAGATGTCTGATATTACACTTCCAGAAACCAACACAATCTTCCCTGCTGTTATCGACGGACAGAAGGTGCAAGCGGAATCTTACTTCGATGTCGTCAACCCGCGTACAGGCAGGGCCTTTGCCTCCGTGCCCGATTTGAGCGCGGAGCAGATGCGGGGCAGCCTTTCGGCTGCGGAAAAAGGCTTCGAGCTCTGGTCCGCGACCTCGCCTGCCGAGCGCAAGGAGACGATTCTTTGTTACGCGGACATATTGGAGCAGAACCGGGAGCGATTAATCGCTCTGTTGATGGAAGAGACCGGCAAGCCTCGCGACAACGCTGAGTACGACTTCGGCATGTTGACGACCTGTTTGCGTTTTTTCGTGGAAGAGTTCGAACGATTGGACCAACCGGTGTTGCACGACCCTGAAGGTCGCTTCTTGCACTACGTGCAGCGTCAACCCCTTGGAGTGGTAGTTGGATTTCTCGCCTGGAACTTCCCGTTGTTGAATATTGGATACAAGATTGGTCCGGCTCTGGCAGCTGGATGTAGCGTGATCATCAAGCCGGCAGCCCTCACTCCACTGGCCTCCTTGGAGGTTGCCTACCTCGCAAAGGAAGCGGGAATTCCGGATGGGGTAGTGAATGTGGTAACGGCGAGTAATCACGTGGTGACCGAGGAGCTGCTCAAGAGTGATATTCCTTCTTTAGTGACGATGATTGGATCCACTCGTGGAGGCTTGGAGGTGATGAGCTCCTCCTGTACCAGCATCAAGCACTTCTCGGTGGAATTGGGCGGAAACGCTCCGGTAGTAGTGTATCCAGACGCTGACATACGCGACGCTGCGAACAAGGTCGTGGACTTGAAGTTCTCGAATAGCGGTCAGGTATGCGTCAGCCCTAATCGCTGTTTCGTACATGAGTCCGTCTACGAGAAATTTATCGAGTTTGCGAGGGAGCGTGCGGCCTCGGTGGAAATGGGACCGCTCATTTCGGATCGCGAAAGGGCTCGGGTTCTCGGTCTAGTGGAAGGTGCCTTGCAGGAAGGGGCCATGGCTGTCTGTGGCGGCGAAGCGGTCGAGGGAGAGGGGTTCTTTATGGAGCCAACGATTCTCGCAGGCGTTACCTCGGGAATGACGATCGCGAACACCGAGATCTTCGGACCTGTCTTGCCGGTGATTTCGTATTCGGACGACGATGACGAGATCGCTCTCGCGAACGGAACTGAGTTTGGCTTGGCCGCTTACGTGTTCACCAACAATCTCTCCAAGGGCTTGAAGGCAGCGAGGGATATCAAGTCAGGGAGCGTGTGCGTCAACGAGCCCCACTATTCCGTGCAGTTGCCGCATGGTGGGCTGAAGCAGAGCGGAACGGGCAAGGATTGTTCGCGCTACAGCTTGCAGGAGTACCTGACCTTGAAACGGATTTCGGTTTGCTTGGAAAGCGAGGATTGAGCGGCTGGTTTTGTTGATTTGACCAAACAGGTTAGGCGTCGCTTTCGCGACTACCGTATTGCCGATTTCAATAACCGGCGGCTCTCGCTGGAGAACAGGTCAAGGCTTCGTCTCTGATCCGGAGATCGAAGCTGCCAATTGATTTAGAATTAACTTTGATTAAGAATAGTGCCCGGTTGGAGGAGGAGTGGCCTCCTGCTCCTAGTTGAGATGAGACCCATTATTTCCAAAACCCTGATTTACCTCATTTCTGTCTGCGGTGTGGCCTGCTCAGCCGAGGAGCGACCCAACATTGTGGTCATTCTGTGCGATGACCTTGGATACGCCGATGTCGGTTTCAATGGGTCCACGGACATCCAGACCCCGGAGTTGGACGAATTGGCGGCAGCCGGAACTCGATTCTCGTCGGCTTACGTATCGCATCCGTTTTGCGGACCCAGCCGCATGTCGCTGCTCTCGGGGCGTTACCCGCATCCGATGGGAACTCCCTACAACCTTGCTCCCTTGAGTTACGACTTTCCTGAATCTTCCACCTTGGGCATCCCGGAGAGTGAAGTGCTCATTAGCAAAGTGCTTCAACAATCTGGATACAGAACCGGCATTGTTGGAAAGTGGCACTTGGGCTTCGAACCGCAATATCATCCCAACGTGCGCGGCTTCGACGACTTCTACGGATTTTTAGGAGGCGGGCATTTCTATTTTCCAGAGAAGTACAAGCCTATCTACGAGCGGCAAAAGAAGGCTGGGAAGAGTCCAATCGAGGAGTACCTGCTTCCGCTCGAACATAATGGCAAGGAGGTCGACGAAACCGAGTACATCACCGATGGATTGTCCCGCGAGGCGGTCCGCTTCGTAAAGGAGTCAGCGGAAATGGAGCAGCCCTTTTTCCTCTATCTGTCCTACAATGCCCCACATAGCCCGTTGGAAGCCAAGGAAGAAGACATGGAGCCGTATCGGCACATCAAGGACATCAAGCGTCGGAAGTACGCGGGCATGGTTGCGGCGGTGGACCGCGGCGTGGGCGAGCTGGTGGATGCCTTGCGGGAAGCAGGCGTGTTTGAAAATACTTTGATCGTTTTCACCAGTGACAATGGCGGTAAGACAACGCTTGGAGCGAACAACGCTCCGCTCAAGAAAGGCAAGGGGAGCGTATCGGAAGGGGGGATACGAGTTCCGATGTTTTTCCATTGGCCCAAGGTGGTCCCGAGCGGGCAACTGTTCGAGCATCCCGTGTCCACTTTGGACTTCTACCCGACTTTCGCGGATCTAGCTAGAGCTGAGATTCCAGCCGGCAAACTTCTCGATGGGGTGGCGCTCTTGGATGCAGTCAAGAAAAGAGAGTCTCCACGTCGCGGGGACATGGTTTATGCGGTGCGCCATCGGGATGGCTTCAGCGAGATCAGCGGACGTCGTGACAGCTGGAAAGCGATCTGGGACACGAAAGGTGGCAGCTGGCGCTTGTACAATGTCGACAAGGACATGGCCGAGAAGAACGATCTCAGCGCTCAGTATCCTGAACGCTTGGAAGAATTGAAGGCAGGGATTCGTCGTTGGACGGCTACCCACACCCAACCCCTCTGGTTCCATTCGGTCCAAGAGATGGAGGGATGGAAAGAGAACGAAATGCCGCGTTACGATGACGCCTTCGGCGCGAACTAAGAAACTTTGGAAAGGGAACGAACAAGCTATGAATCTTAATCGTATTTTTGGAACGAGTACAATCTGCAGTAGGTGGATCGCCCTGCTAGCCAGTATTCTAGGAAGCTCGCTGGCCCATGCTGCAGAGCAGCCGAACATCGTCCTGCTTTTCGCGGACGATGCTGGTTATGGAGACTTCGGTTTTCATGGCAGCCAGCACTTCAAGACGCCGCATCTAGACCGTTTGGCGGAGTCCGGCGTGCGGCTGACCAACTTTTACGTGACGGGAGCGACTTGCGGCCCCTCTCGAGCTGGCATGCTTGCGGGCAGGTACCAGCAGCGCTTCGGTTTCGAGGAGATCAACGTTCCGGGGATCATGAGCGAGAACGGCAAGCTCACTGGCGACGAGATGGGGTTGCCCACGGATTTCAAGACCATGGGCGATTACATGCAGGACCTGGGCTACCGAACCGCGATCTTTGGCAAATGGCACATGGGGGTGGCGGACCGTTACCACCCTTTGAAGCGTGGTTTCGATGAATTCTATGGATTCAGGGGCGGAGCCCGCGACTTTTGGCCCTACAAGAACACCAAGCGAATTGCCCACGAAAATTGGATCGAGCGAAACTTCGAGGAGTATGCGGAACACGAAGGCTACTTGACCGATGTGATTGCGGACGAAACCTGCGACTTTATCGAGCGGCACAAAGACCAGCCATTTTTCGCCTATGTATCCTTCACGGCAGTACACACTCCCATGCAGGCGGATCCGCAGGATGCGGACGAGTTCCCGCAGCTGGAAGGGGATCGTCGTACAGTGGCTCAGATGACCTTGTCGATGGATCGTGCTTGCGGGAAGATCATGGACAAGCTCGAGGAGCTGGGACTAGCGGAAAACACGATTGTGATTTTCAGCAACGACAATGGCGGTCCCATGGACAAGAATGGCTCGAGCAATTATCCGTTTAGTGGGGTGAAGGGAACTCAACTGGAAGGCGGTATCCGAGTGCCTGGCTTGATCTCATGGCCGGCGAAGCTGCCCAAAGGGGCGACCTACGACATGCCTATGATCACCTTGGACTTTATTCCTACCTTCATCAAGGCCGCTGGCGGCGATCCAGAAGCGATCGTGGAGCTGGATGGAGTCGATATGGTTCCGTACCTCACTGGCGAGGCGAAGGGGCGTCCTCACCAGACCTTGCACTGGAAGATGGAGACGCGTGGAGCGATTCGCGACGGAGATTGGAAGCTGCTGCGTTTCCCGGACCGTCCGGCAGAGCTCTTCAATTTGGCGGAGGATCCAGGCGAGCAGAACAATCTCGCAGGCGAGCATCCTTATTTGGTGAAGGAGCTCTTTCGCAAGCAGTTTGCTTGGGAGATGGAGCTGGAGCGTCCTCTGTTCTTGCTCAGGCGAGCGGAGGAAGCCTGGTCGTCGCGTCGAGCAGACCAATTTCGGAGCCCGCCCGCTGCCGATTATTGAATAGGAACGGCAGATTCTCTCCTTTCGAATATGAAACGGAGAGAATCAAAAAGTGCATAGGAAGCGATTTCGGATTCTGCTAAGCTATGTCCCCTAGGTCAGTGGAATGCGCCGTACGGTTGGCATTTCCGGAATATTCGCTTTACCCCTAACACTTCAAATTCCTCGCTGAGCGGTTGCCGGCGTTTCCCCAAAACACTATGAGTCCCTATCAGAAAAACGCGTTCCTTTACTCAACGATCGTGGCAATGGGAGGCCTGATTTTCGGCCTCGATGCCGCGTTGATCGCCGGAACGGTCGATGCGATCACCAAAGAGTTCTCGCTGAGCTCCCTTGAGTTAGGAACGGCCGTGAGCGCTCCTGCCTGGGGCGTGTTGGTGGCTTTGCCTTTTATGGGGATCATCTGCAACAATTTCGGTCGCAAGAAGGCGATTCTCTTGATCGCGATTCTCTATGTCGTTTCCGCGGTGGCCTCGGCCTTCGCTCCGAGCTACTGGGTGTTGGTGGCGGCTCGCTTTCTGGGGGGCCTCGCGTTCAGTTCGATCTCTCTCGCCTCGATGTATATCGGTGAAATCGCTCCCCCGAAGTTTCGCGGAAAGCTGGTATCCATGATTCAGATCAACATCGTGATCGGTCTCTCCGGTGCCTATTTCATCAACTACCTGATCTTCAGTTGGGCGAACTCGGGAGCAGACTGGACGGTTTCAATGGGGCTTGCGGACAACACATGGCGTTGGATGCTCGGTTCTGAAATTCCGTTTGCCCTGCTGTGGTTTTTCTTGCTCCTCGGGATCCCTGAAAGCCCTTCCTGGTTGTTCTTGAGAGGACGCGTCGAAGACGCGAAAGTAACCTTGCGCAACATTCTACCGGAAAACCAGGTCGAGCCGCACATAGCCGAGATGACGGCCAGTGTTCAGAAAAGCTCCAAAGATCATTCGATCCTTTCACAGCTGCTCGACTTGTTCAGCAAACGTATGCGTCTCATCTTCGTGATCGCGTTCGCCCTTGGCATCGCCCAGCAAACGACGGGGATCAACGCCATTCTCTTCTACGCTCAAACGGTCTTTAAGCAGCTCGGCATAGGTGAGAACGCCGCCTTTGCCCAATCGGTTTGGGTTGGTTTGACCAGTATTGTATTCACAGTTTTGGGACTGATGCTGGTGGATAAGTTCGGTCGTCGTCCGCTGATCATTTGGGGCATGGTTTGGATCATCGCGAGTCTGGGTGTTTGCTCCTATGCCTTCAAGCAAGCCCGCTACACGATTTCTCAAGAGACCATAGCTGAGATGTCTGAAGTGCCTAACATCGAAAAACTCAGCGCCATAGCCGGGATCGAGTACGCCAACGATATTGCATTCAAGAAAGCGGTGAAAGCGGCGCTCGGCGAAGAGGGGGCAGCTGCCCATATGGCGGGACTGCAGCAGTCGTCGACCGAGATGAATGCCGTTTTGGTCTTGATCGGTATCCTGAGCTTTGTCGCAGCGTTCCACTTTTCGGTAGGGCCGGTGATGTGGGTGCTCTTTTCGGAGATCTTTCCGATTTCGGTGCGAGCGATCGCAATTCCGTTTTTCACCATAATCACGAGCGTCACCAGCGCGGTGGTGCAGTGGTTCTTCCCCTGGCAGTTGGACAACATGGGGATGAGCTCAATTTTCCTGTTTTACGGGGCGACTGTCTTTGTTGGCCTCTTGGTCATGTTCTTTACGCTGATGGAGACCAAGGGCATGTCTATCGAAGAAATTGAAGCTTCCTACACGAACGCAGGTTAATAACCCCTAGCTCTGAATTTTGTCATGAATACTGTGTATCCAAAAACCAAAGCCGCGGTGGACAATCGTGAAAGCCCGCATGTCAAGTTGAAGAACATCGGTTTTAGCGACTGTCGCTGGACCGAGGGTTTCTGGGCGGATAAGTACAAGCTTTGCGAAGAAGTGATGGTGCCTCACATGGGCACCCTGTTGAAGGGCGACATCGGTCACGGCCTCAACAACTTTAAGATTGCTGCTGGTCTCAAAGAAGGGGAGCACCAGGGAGAGTTCTGGCATGATGCGGACTTTCTGAAGTGGGTAGAAGCTGCGGTTTACGTTTACGCAGGAAACAAGGACGAGACATTGCTGAAGGAACTGGATGCAATCATTGAGGTGATTGGCCAAGCCCAAGAGGAAGACGGGTACCTGCATACCTACATCCAAACCAAAGGGATCGAACACTTTTCGAACCGCAAGTACCATGAGATGTACAACTGCGGTCACCTCTACACCACGGCCTGCGTGCACCACCGTTTGACAGGTAAGACCAACCTTTTGCAGATCGCCCTGAAAAACGCGGAGCTGCTCTACAAGGTGTTCCAGCCGCAGGCCAAGCGCTACTGCCGTTTCGGTTTCAACCAGACTCAGATCATGGGCTTAGTTGAGTTGTATCGGACAACCCGGGACACGCGTTTCTTAGAACTAGCGGAGATCTTCATCAACAACCGCGGCAAGTCGCCGGTGGTAGAGGATTCAACGACCGAAGGCTACCCCATCGGCGACATGGTGCAGGAGCGAGTTCCATTGCGCGAAGAGGACGAAGCGGTAGGGCATGCGGTGCTGGCTCTCTACTACTACGCAGGGGCGGCTGACGTGTATGCGGAAACGGGCGAGCAAGCCTTGATCGATGCGTTGGACAGGCTTTGGGACAACGTGGTCAACAAGAAGATGTACGTGACCGGCGCGGTAGGGCAGACCCACTACGGCGCTTCCAGTCGTCACGATAAGATCGAGGAGGGCTTCCTCGACGAGTACATGATGCCGAACTTGACGGCTTACAACGAGACCTGCGCCAACATTTGCAATTCCATGTTCAGCTTCCGGATGCTCGGCTTGCGAGGAGAGTCGAAATTCGCGGATGTCATGGAGCTGGTCCTGCACAACAGTGGGTTGTCAGGGATTAGTATCGACGGTACGCACTACTGTTACGCGAATCCGCTGCGCAAGATCCATGGAGCTCGCGACTACTCCAAGATGAACACGGAAAGCCCCGATCGCTTGCCGTATCTCTACTGCTTTTGCTGTCCTCCTAATCTAGTTCGCACCGTAGCCCAGTCGGCCTCTTGGGCTTACAGTCTCTCCGAAAACGGTGTGTCCGTAAATTTGTATGGTGGAAACGAGCTTTCCACTGAGCTTTTAGATGGAACGGAACTCAAGTTGAAGCAATCGACCCAGTATCCATGGAATGGTGACGTTAAGATCAAAGTTGAGGCCTGCAAGGCTGAACCATTTGAGCTGTTGTTGCGCATTCCTGATTGGGCTGTCGGCAGTTCGGTCAAAGTGAATGGCGAAGAGGCTGGAGTTGCGGTCCAGCCGGGAAGCTTCTGCAGGATCGAGCGGACTTGGGCTGCGGGTGATATGGTCGAGTTGAGCATGCCAATGGAAATCGCTTTGATGGAAGGGCATCCTCGTATTGAGGAGGTGCGCAACCAGGCTGCCATCAAGCGTGGTCCCATCGTCTACTGCGTAGAGTCTCCCGACCTTCCGGAGGGTACCAGCATCACGGATGTGCACCTTCCTCTGGAAGGTGATCGGAAATTTGAATACAAACCTGATTTCCTTGGTGGCTTAGGTACCATCGAAACAGAAGTGGCGCTCCGCACCAACGTTTCCAATGGAATGTATCGCACCTTGAACAAACCCGCTTGGAAAAAGGATAAGGTCCAATTCGTTCCCTACTATGCGTGGAGCAATCGCGGAGATGCGGAAATGACAGTTTTCGTGCCGATCATTTGGCATTGAGTGAGATTGGAATTTGTCTCCCGGTCAGAGGGGGGAGTTTTCCGTCTCGAGACAAGGTCCGACCCATTCGTGAGTCGGGCCTTTTTTGTTGCAGCTCTCGGGGATTGTGCAATTTAAGCAACTTAGGGTTTCTTTTGATATGGTGTAAGTGGCTGATGGATAGGGGGAAGCGGGCGTATGTCGAAATCGATTCCGAATCAAAAAGTGCACTGCCCCAGTTGAAAGTTGCATAGCTAATCGTGGAGAGAAGTTCTATACTTGTGGCAGATTAGGAAAGTTCCCCTCTGAGCGTCGAGCCGACGCATTCTAGCCTAACTACCCTGTTAAATGAATTACCACACCCGACTCGGATGGATTGCCCCACTTGGCTTTTGTGCTATCCTTGCAAGCTGTCAGCTCGCATAAACGAGGTTCAGATTGTATCTCCAAATTGCAAGGCAGTGTAGCTGTTCGGTCGAGATGTTTACTAAAACCCATAAGCTACAATCCCAAGAATAATGAATAACAAACCAATTGATTTCAGCGGACTCAGAAAGTGGTCCCTGTTTGCGGCGGGGCTCTTGAGCGCTCTGCCTTTGGCGTATTCGCAAGACGAAGATGAGGAGATATTTGAATTGTCTCCCTTCACAGTCAGTGCAGATGACGATCAAGGTTATCGCGCGTCCCAAACTCTTGCTGGCGGACGTACTACGACCAACATCAAAGACGTTGGCACTTCGATCGAAGTCGTCACCAAAGACTTCTTAAACGACGTCGGTGCCAACAACGTCGAAGAGTTCCTGCAATACACGACTGGCGGCGAAGTGGGCGGGAGCCAAGGTAACTTCGTGGGCTTCAGCCAGGGAAGCGCGGACGGAAACGCCGACAGCACTGCGGCACGTCGCGCTCCCCATCAAAACACCCGTTTGCGCGGAATTGGCCGTCCGGACTACGTTCGTAACTACTACAAGACGAATATCCCGATGGACTCCTACAACACGGAGCGGGTGGACATCAACCGCGGGGCGAATTCCTTTCTCTTCGGCTTGGGATCGCCAGCTGGCTTGATCAACTCTAGCTACCAGCGGGCTGCCATGTCCGACACTTCCAAGGTGGACGTAGAGGTCAGCAACGAGGGTACCTTCCGGACTGCGTTCAATTTCAATCGTGAGTTGATCGAAGACAAGCTCGCGATCCGAGTGGCCGCTTTGATGGACTATTCCAAGTACCGCCAAAAACCCTCTTATCGCGATGACAACCGCTTGTATGGAGCGATCACCTACAAGCCCTTTGAGAAGACCACGATTCGCGCTCACTTCGAAGACGGGGAAGTTATGGGTAACGCCCCAGACACCTTGCTGCCGACGCAGGCCTTCGATACTTTCTTGCAGTACCGCACGCCGGTAGACCTGTACTACAATATGCAGCATTTCGGCGATTCGGAAGGTCCGGATGCGGCGCAGTGGGCTGCCCTGTCTCCTGAAGAGCAAGCAATGTTCGTGAACCGCGACAGCGGTCAAGGTTCTGCTTTGCACAATGGCGCGATGTGGGGTTACGCCATGGTCTACGATGGCAGCAACGGCGGCGATCCATCTTTTGGTTTCCAGCCAGAGGTAGCCAACAACCAGTATGAAGTTAATGGAGACCTGCCAGGCGATCCTTTCTGGGATCCAGCAGTGCTCGCAGATGGTTCTCCTGGCGGGATGGCCGATGGCGCGGCCCAGATGATCTTCTACCGCAACTCGGCCTACTCGGATGGTCGTTCCGGTGGCGCGCCTGCCCAGGGATTCACCAACTTGGATACCTTCGACTTCTCGCGTCAGAACTTTGGCGGCAACACCGACTACTACCTGCACGACTTCCAGACCTACAACGCTTCTATCGAGCAGCTGTTCTGGGAAAACCAAGCAGGTATCGAAATCGGTTTCGACCGCGAAACGCTCAACAACGACGCCGTTACCAACTTTAACGGCTGGAAGGGCGAGTTCCTCATCGACATCAACAAGACCTTGCCGCTACCCGCATTGAACGCGGACGGTTCGTTTAAGACCGACAGCAACGGAAATGTGGTTGCCGAAGCGATGGCCAATCCGAATTTCGGGCGTCCGTTCTACGTAACAGAGCCGACACGTTCGACAGACTACGAAGAGCGGGAAACGCTGCGCGCCACGGCCTTCGTCAAGTATGACTTCGCCGACAAGCACTCCGACTCGGTGCTCAAGTGGCTGGGCTCGCACACCCTGACTTTCCTAGGTGACAAGTACACCGAGCGTCGCCGTACAATGAATACGAGCCATCAAGCCTACTCCAACGACTTTAATCTGGGGTGGCAAGTAGGCAGCGATCAAGGTGACGATCCTGCGAGCGGATACCGCCGCCTTTCGAAGATGGTTTACATGGGACCAGCTATTCAGTCCTACATCGACGATCCGTTTAATCCCAATACGCCAATCAGCATGAGCGACATCCGAATCGACGCTTCGACGGCGAATCTGCTCAACGCGAATCCGCAAGCGCTCACCACATTCTGGAACCTCGGACCGGATGCGGAAGGCTCTGACTGGACGACCGTTGGCTACACCGATGCGGAGAGGCAAGTCCTTTTCACCAACACCAACTACGCGGACCCGCATTCCAACAACTTCGGCACCGAGCCGGATTGGTACACGGGTGACCGTCGCGAGTATTGGGATCGGGGAGTAGTGGACGCCCGTTGGACGCCGATGAACAACAACAGTACCCGCGAGACGGTAGTCGAATCCTATGCGGTTAACCTGCAGTCCATGTTCTTCAACGATCATCTTGTCGCCAATCTCGGTTACCGTGAAGACGTAGTTGAGAATTGGCTCAACACTTTGGCCCGCGAACGCCACCAGCTCGCACTCGCTGGGGAATTGCCGGACTCCTACCTTGGCGACCGCACCCTGGTTCTCGATCCGGAGTTCTTCGATCCAAAGGATGAAGAGCGGGCGATCCTTACGGAAATCGACAAAGGCCCAACCGGCGAAGGTTCCTTCGGCTACGGCGGTGTTTTCCACATGCCAAAGGATCTTGGTTTCATGCGTTTGCCAGAGGGTACCGGGTTGTCCTTCCACTACAACTACTCGAAGAACTTCGTACCGGATGCGAGCCGTAACACCTTCATTACTGGGGAGAACTACAGCTTCGAGGCGCTTTCTTCGCCGATCGGCGAGGGTGAGGATGTCGGCTTCACGCTCAACCTTGCGGACAACAAGTTCAGCGCTCGCTTCAACTGGTTCGAGTCTTCCATCCAGAACAACACTGCGACTGGCCTAGGCAATACGCTCAACCAGCTCGTAAACTGGGGTATTCGCGCTCGCCACTGGGCCTTGCAGGACATCGCTTCTGACGACCCGGATGGGAACGGTATCATTGATGTCAACGCGAATGGCGGTACACATCCTCGTGCCAACAACCCGCGCTTTGACATCTCCCGCACCTACAACGTGCTAGAAGCCACGCAATTCATCGTAGACGACGGCTGGGAGCAGGGTAAGCTCGACAACGGGCTAATGGCTATGCTCCCCAACGGAATCCAACAGTTCCAGCAATGGTATCCAGGTTTGGAGGACACTGAGGACCGTGTCGCGACTGGTTTCGAAACGAACCTGACCTATAACCCGACTCGGAACTGGCGCATCGCCGTTAACGCGACGAAGATCGAGTCCGTATCCAGCAACGTAGGACCATTGACCGAGCAGTTGATGAATTCCTTCTTTCCTCACTATAATACGATCAAGGACTACACGCTCTGGCAGTCGCACGACACCAATGGCGGCGCGCCATTCAGCAACTGGTTCGAGCCGCACGTCATGAACTACTTCCAGAAGAAGCTGCAAGAAGGTTCGGCAACCAATGAAACCCGCGAGTGGAGCGCGAACTTCGTTACCAACTACCGTTTCACCGATGGCAAGTACAAGGGCTTCTCGATCGGCGGCGCTGTTCGTTGGCAAAGTTCGGGAGCAATTGGGTATCCACTGATGGACTACGAAGTGTCGGAAGGCGTTATTCTGCAGGTGCCCGACGTATCTCGTCCTTGGGAGGGTAGCGACGCTCTGTACGTCGACCTCAATGCCGGTTTCACCAAGAAGATCGCCAACGACAAGGTTCGTTACAACGCGCGTCTGCACCTCAAGAATATCAACAACCTCGGTAGCGACAACCTAACTACGGTCCGTGCCGCTTGGGATGGTACCCCAGCGACGGTTCGTTGGGATCCGCCATTCGAAGTCTCTCTCTCAAACTCCTTCGAGTTTTAGAGTCTAGGGTATTATCACATTAACTTGGGCGTATCTGGTTTTCGTACCGGATACGCCCTTTAAGGTGTAAGCTGCCTCTCTTTAGAGCGGTGCAAGTGAAACCTTACCAGATGGGTTCCTGATTTTATGGTTAACAAGATTCGTTTTTCGCTAGTGCTCTCGGCCCTTGTCGGAATCGCTGCGACCTCCCAATCCGTCGGCGCCGAACGGCCGAACGTGCTCTTCATCGCGATCGACGACCTTCGTCCCGAGCTTGGCTGCTACGGATCTCCGGTAGCGATTTCTCCGCATCTCGACAAGTTAGCGAGCGAAGGGCTGCTATTCGAGCGGGCCTACTGTCAGCAGGCGATTTGCGGTCCCTCCCGGGCCAGCGTGATGGCTGGTGCCCGCCCGGACACGATAGGAGTGGTAGAAAATTCTGCGAAACTCCGCGAAGCGAGCCCGGATATCCTGACTCTCTCTCAGCATTTCATTGCCAATGGTTACGAAGCCGTGCAAGTGGGCAAGATCTACCATAACCTGGATCACTCGGATCGGGAGTTTTCTTGGAGTAGGGAACCCGCGCTTGATCGCTTGAATTTGAAGAAACCCTACTACCCCTATGCCCTGCCCGAGAACCGGGCTATTCAGCAAAAGAACAAGAAGGAACTGGAGGCCAAATACGGAGTTGGCATCGCCCGCACCGGGTTGGTGCAAGGTCCCGCTTACGAGTCGGCAGATGTAGAGGATTATGAATACAGGGATGGCTATAATGCCTTGTTGGCCATCGAGACGATGAAGGACATGTTGGAGGAGAACCCGGACAAGCCATTCTTCCTCGGTATGGGCTTCTACAAGCCTCATCTCGACTTGATCGCTCCCAAGAAATACTGGGATCTGTACGACCCTGCGGATATCAAGCTAGCAGCCCAGACTGAGGGGCCGGAAGGAGGCGCGGCGATGGGCTTGCACGCGTCTTTCGAGATGCGAGTGCGCGATGGCATTCCCAAGGAAGGCGATTTCGACGAGGATTTGGCCCGCACCCTCAAGCATGCCTACCTCGCATGCGTGAGCTACATCGACGCTCAGATTGGGCTGGTCATAGAGGCCTTGGAAGAGCAGGGACTACGCGACAACACGATCATCATCGTTTGGGGCGACCATGGCTGGCACCTGGGTGATATGGGAGTGTGGTGCAAAGCAACCAATTATGAGGTAGCGACCCGCGTGCCTATGATGATTTGGACTCCGGACATGGCTCCTGGTAGTCGCGGAAAAACTACAGATGCCCTGGTTGAACTGGTCGACATGTATCCCACGCTCTGTGAGCTTGCTGGCTTGCCGTTGCCGGATCACTTGGAGGGAACAAGTTTCAAGCCATTGCTGAAGAATCCCGATCAGCCATGGGAAACGGCTGCCTTTAGCCAATTCCCCAATCCCGCTCTGCGCGAGTGGGCGGCGAATCCTCTTTCGAAGGGTATGCGCGAGACTTTTTTCGGGCCGCTTATCGAAGAGGTCGAAGCTCGTGTCATCGCACAGCAGGGAGAAAAGTGGGATCGCGATCTCTTCGAGAACGATCTTATGGGCTACGCGATGCGGACGGATCGCTACCGACTTGTACTGTGGAAGGACGTGAAGCGTCCGGAGGCGGAACCCATCGATATCGAACTCTACGATTATCAGGACGGCGAGATGGAAACGAAGAACATTGCCGACGAGAATCCCGAGTTAGTGGCCGAGCTTATCGAGCAGTTCAATGTAGGTTGGCAGGGAAACCGCCCCCCATCGCTTTAAGCAGATCAAAGCGTAGCCGTATGCCGGTCATAATTGAAGAGTCCACATGGGCGCCCCTCGCAAGTGGGGCGCTTTTGTTTTAACTGGTTCATTTCCAATGGGATTCGATAAAGGGGCTCCCTTACCTGTGGCTATTGTGTTGAAGTCAGATTCTGCACACCTTCGGCCGTAAAGTGCATATCCACAGGGCTAGGTGTGATGCTATGATGGTTCACAGTTCCCCGTTTACCCATGAATATTTTTTCCCAGCTCCTTCTCTTGCTCCTGATTTCGGGACTCTTGCTCAGAGCAGCCGATTTGCTCCTGTCGCGCCAGCGAGCTCGCGTTCCCTCGCGATTGGAGGCGGGGAAAAGGTGGAAGGTGTAGTTAAGTTAAAAATACAATGAAACCATTTCCTGATGCTCTCCTCGACCGTTTGGCCCGATCTCGCGTGGTCGCCGGTTTTACGATTGAGAATGCCTCGCACGCCGTCCCGCTTTGCCGAGCCTTATTGGCTGGTGGCATTGATACTATCGAGTTAACGTTGCGTTCGTCGGCGGCGATGGGTGCAGTACGCAGGATTGCCGAAGAGGTTCCGGAGATTTGCTTGGGAGTGGGGACTATCCTGACTCCGGAGCAGGTTCTTGAGGTTAAGGAAGCGGGAGCCGCGTTTGGAGTTGCGCCTGGATTGAATTCTCGGGTGGTTAAGACGGCAGCTGAAGCCGGGTTGCCCTTTGCGCCTGGTGTTTGCACGCCTTCGGAATTGGAAGGCGCGATCGCATTAGGCTGCCGCTTCGTTAAGTTCTTTCCAGCGGAGGCGTCCGGAGGATTGAAGTATTTGAGAAGCATGGCTGCACCTTATCAGCACTTGGGGATCCAGTATTTCCCGCTGGGTGGCTTGAACGCTGTAAACATGCTGGATTACTTGCGTGAGCAGAACGTGCCCACCATCGGCGGCTCTTGGATCGTGCAAAGCGATCTAGTTGCCAATGGCGACTGGGCGGCTTTCACGCAGCGAGCGGCCGAAGTGGTGAAAACTTTAAATCAAGGAAACTGAGACATGGGCAATATCGTTGTAACATTTGGTGAGATCATGGGTCGCATGGCGGCCCCACAAAACTTGCGCCTGCGCCAGACGCGGGAGCTCGAGGTTACCTACGCGGGCGCGGAAGCCAGTGTGGCGGCTTCGATCTGCAACTTCGGAGGAACGGCTCGCTATGTGACGGCTCTGCCGAAGCACGCTTTGGCGGAAGCGACGATGGATGCGGTGCGTTCCGTGGGGATCGATACACGCTACGTGCTGCGCACAGATGAAGGTCGACTTGGTATCTATTATCTGGAGACGGGTGCGAATCAGCGTCCCAGTAACGTCATTTATGATCGGGCCGATTCTGCGATTTCGATCACCCCTGCTAACAAGTATGATTGGGAGTCGATATTTGAGGGTGCAGGCTGGCTGCATCTAAGCGGCATTACTCCTGCTCTTTCCAAAAATGCGGCGGAAGCCACTTTGGTAGCAGCCATGAAGGCCAAGGATGCGGGATGCCAAGTGTCGATAGATCTGAATTTCCGCGGGAAGCTCTGGAATTGGGACGCGGCGAAGTCTTCCCGTGAACTGGCTCAAGAAACGATGCGGACCATTCTGCCCTTTGTGGACGTGGTCATTGCGAACGAAGAGGATTGCCATGACGTGCTTGGTATACGAGCTGGGGATACGGATGTGCATTCCGGCGCTCTCGAGGTGGGACGTTATCCGGACGTCGCTTCCCAGGTTGTGGCGCAGTTTCCAAACATCAGCAAGGTGGCGATCACGCTACGTGAAAGCCTGTCGGCTACCCATAACAACTGGGGAGCCATGCTTTACAATGCTTCGACCGAAGAAGCCTTTTTCGCACCGCTAGACTCCGAGGGCAATTACCAGTCCTACGAGATCAAGAACATCGTGGACCGTGTGGGTGGCGGGGATTCCTTCGCGGGTGGGCTGATCTTTGCCCTGACGACCCCTGAGCTGAGCGCGCCGCAAACGGCGGTTAAGTACGCGGTCGCGGCCTCATGCTTGAAGCACTCGATCAAGGGCGACTTCAACTTCTCCACGCGAAGTGAGGTGGAAGCGCTCATGGGCGGTTCGGCTTCGGGACGGGTTGTGCGGTAGCTGCTTTTAAGGTGTTCCAAGGAACGGTCGGTCGCGATATTTCGCGGCTGCCCGCCGCCCTTTTTTCATAAGCCTTTCTAGCCCCCATTATAGAATGCTTTGCCAAAATTCCCATTTTTTCTCGATTCGATTTATCGCTTGCTCGATTTTCGCGATTGCCTTCGCAATCAGCGTTCGCGGAGCTGAACGCCCCAACATTGTCATTATTTATGGAGACGATGTCGGATTCGCTGACGTGAGCGTTAATGTTGATGATCAGGGCGACGCTTCGCTTCCCAGGATAGAGACCCCTAACTTAGATAAGTTAGCTGGAGAGGGGTTGAACTTCACGGATGCCCATTGTTCTGCCTCGACCTGCACCCCTTCGCGCTACTCTTTGCTAACGGGGGTGCACGCCTTCCGTAAGGGAGTGTCCATCGCTCCTCCGAACGCTCCTTCGCTGATTACGACGGATATGTTGACCTTGCCGGCTATGTTGAAGCGAGCGGACTATCGTACGGGCTTGGTTGGAAAGTGGCATCTCGGTCTCGGGGAAGAGGGGGTTGGCCCTGATTGGAATGGCATGCTGAAGCCCGGGCCGCTAGAGTTGGGGTTTGATTCGGCTTACATTTTGCCGACGACAAACGACAGAGTTCCTTGTGTGTATGTGGATGGTCACTACGTAGAGAATCTTGATCTTAATGATCCGATTTACGTGGGAGATACTCTGGCTGAAGTGGAAAAGCCGGGTAGTACCCAGTATCCTGATGCCCGCGCCCTCAATCCAGAGGAGAAGTTTTATAAGAGCATCGTCAATGAAATCGGTCGTATTGGATACATGTCGGGAGGAAAGGTGGCCTTGTGGGACGATTATACTTCGACTGAGGTTTTTGTAGGAAAGGCTCTCGATTTTATCGATGAAAACAAAGGAGAGCCGTTTTTTCTTCTCTACTCTGCTCAGGATATACACATTCCGAATGCCCCGAATGAGCGTTTCCAAGGTAAGACCACATTGGGGGATCGTGGTGATGCGATGGTGCAACTCGATTGGGCAGTGGGCGAGATCGTTGAAAGCCTGGAGCGAAATGGCCTACGGGAAAACACTATTCTGATTTTTACCAGTGACAACGGTCCGACCCACCATGCTGATACGTATCCGCAAACTGACATTATTTCGTTGTATTCGCCACATGCGGGAAATGGCCATGATGCATCTGGCAAATGGCGAGGCGGCAAGTATGAGATATACGAAGGTGGAACTCGGGTACCGCTAATGATCCGTTGGCCAGGACGTATTGAGGCGAGTACTACAGATGCGATGGTTAATCAGATCGATTTTCTCGCATCGTTCGCAAGGCTTCTGGGTGTTGATCTAGAGGATCACGAAGCGGGCGACAGCCGCGATACGCTGAATGCCTTCTTGGGGGAGGATTCCAAAGGCCTAACCTATATGTTGGAAGAAGCTCGTGGGCTTGCGTTGCGTTTTAACGATTGGAAATACATACCGACGATTGGGATGAAGGGGAACAAGGGATTCTGGCCAGAGGAAGAGAGCTTGTTTAACCTAAGCGAAGACCCTGGAGAGCAAGTAAATGTAATAAGTCAGTTTCCGGAAATTGGTGGCGAGATGGCGACGCGATTGAATGAGATCAGAAAGTCAAAGAGTGTGCGCTCTCTCGACATACCGTAGGTTTCGTGTTCGCTTCGGTACCTAATATGGGTTCCTCGATGACTCTGATTATAGATGAAGTATCGCTACCTAAGAACACTAGTGATCCTTCAAGTTGAAAAAGCCGATTGGTTCTGGATTCACTATCAGAATACAGATTTGAGATTGGTTGGAGAGTCGCTCTACTTTAATTTCACTACGATTCGAAGAGACTGTGCAATAAGTCGGTTTTTGTAGGGGTGGATCTTGGTCCGGACCGCTTCGTGCTGTGAAAGGGATTACGCTGTGGTCTGCAGCAGACTGCGACCCTGCCCGGGGGAGGGGTGTATGTTTTGTTGGACTTTCTCTAGAGGGTATCTGGGCGAAAATGCCATCTCGTTATCTGCAATCGAAATGTTACGGTATCCGAGCACTCATCGCGGGTGCGGGGGCACCAAGGTAGAGAAATCAAAAAATGGTAAAGGTGAGTTGGTAAGTGCATATACCTTCAAGGTCTTGTCTCATATTCTCTGTCTACCCACTACTGACGTCCAAAGGACGTGATTGAATAACGGTTACATACCGTTTTCTGGCATTCCCAATTGTACCTGTATATCCCCAACCCAATGTATATGAAGAATACGCTAATCGGCATTTCCGTCGGCTTGTGCCTGACGTTAACCCCATCTACTCCGCTGTTTGCGGATTCGGTCTACGATGGACCCACGACAGACGAAGTTTTCCAGCAATTACTCTCCGATGTCGACGTGCGTGCAAGCATACTGGCGGACAAGATTGCCCAGGCTCGGGCGGCTGGCTTGAGCACCGACTACGCTCGTGTGTCGCAAATAACAATAGATAACTATCGCCACGGTATCTCCCTTTGGGACAGGGAGAACAACGAGGTCGTCCAAGAAGCGTATGCACGGCTTGGCGGTAGTCAAAATGATCCGGTCGGTCCGGTCGGATTGCCTTTCGATCAGTTGGCCGATGCGGTTAAGTTGGCGGACGACGCCATCGCAGAACTCGATAGGCAGCTCAGTGGCGAAATCTTCTTAAGGCGCCCTAAAGACTTATCTGAATCGTCCGCTAAATTCGTAGGGCCGCTTCTCGTGCAGGACGGGCAGCCAATCTATCAGAGCAAGTTCTTTTGGGGAAAGAATGGCGATTCCGAAGGTGACTTTCATGAAGCCTACGGCTATATGGGGGAGCACTACTTGGCGGTCATCGATCTACTAGATCCCAATTCGGAAGAGCCAACGAACCCGACGGCTATTGCCCCGTGGCGTGAGAGTTTTCTCAGGAATTCATTCGAAACGGTGATCGACCAGAAACGCGCGCCGATCCAGGTATTTCTTGGGCATGTCGTTCCGAACAATCACTTCTTGCGCGAGGATTTTCCGGAAGCGTTCGAGGCTGGAGATCGCCTTTTCACGGAGTATGACTTTGACAATCCGAATGTGCGTGAGTGGTTGGATACGCTGCTGACGAATCAGTTGGCCACAGCGCGCGAGGTTGCTGGCGATGACGTCGAAATAATGACGATGCTCGCCAACGAGCCCAACTACGCGATTAGTCAAGGAGGGCGTTATGTCGGATCCGGTGTCTCGTCGTACACGATGGAAAAATACGCTGCGTGGTTGGAAGCCAAATACGGTAGCATTGCGGGGCTGAACGCAGTCTACGGCACTTCCCACGCTGATTTCGAAGAGGTCAAAGCGACCTACACCATTCCTCTGCGGACGAGCTATCGTGGCGGGCCCGTGTGGTATGATTGGATGCGATTCAATATGGACCGGACCAACGAATGGTTTCAGTTTTTGCACGATACTGCCAAAGAAGCAGATCCGCTCAACAAGACCCATATCAAAATGTGGGGCGAAGGGGCTATGTTCACAGACTTCGCGGACGAGGGTATCGATTTCGAGTATGTCATCAACATGGTGGACGTCCCCGGTTTCGACAATCATGCTGTTCCTTTTGGTGCAGAGTGGGACGTTCGTTTCGATCAAGCGTGGCGTGGCCGATACATCATGGATTGGCGTGCCCAGTCGCTAAACATCGAATTCACGAAGTCCTTGGCTCCCGACAAACCGTTTTTCGATTCCGAATACCATGGTTTCACCGGTGGACGCTTTATCGATTTCCACGCGGAGCCCGAATATGTCAGGGCGGCCTTGTGGGGATCCGCTCTTGATGGCGTCAACCTTTTGAATGCATGGCTCTACAACCGGGAATATGGAAGCGATGCGATTCGCACTACAGCCTACGTCGGTACCTCTGATTCGCAGCCGATTCAGATGGATGCGTTCGGTCGCACGTTCAAAGAGCTCAACGCTTTCGGCGCGGAAGTTTCTCAGCTCGTACCGAACGAGCGTTACAACTTAGTCTACTACAGCCGTGATGCATCGATTCAAGACGGCGAGTATCCCGAAAAGATGGCTGATACATGGGAAGCGGTTCGCATCCTGAATATACCTTCAGGTTTCGTAACCGCGAATACGTTGCCGAATGTCGGTACTGCCCAAACCGTGATCGTTCCGCCGACTGCTCACATTTCGGATGAGGATCTGGCGGCGTTGGAGGCGTTCAATTCCTCTGGCGGCAGCGTTGTGGTTGTCGATCCGGACCATACGTTTGCCTTCGATGAAATGGGTTATCCTCAGGATGGCATTGCTGGCCTGACGCCGCTTGCAACTGTCGAGTACGGCGAAGTCTTCGACATGGCGGATGCCCTCGCTCCTGTGCTCGAGAGCCGAGCTCCGGCGATGCCTCTCGACATAACGATCGAGGATGCATTCTACGACGAGTCCTATGGTGTCCTCACTTACCAGTACGAGGATGTGGATACAGGTGAAGCAGTTGTTGCTCTGCTCAATGTCAGCCAAGGCAAGCGCTGGGCAATCCTTCGCCAGGAAGATGGCGTTCCGCAACGGGTCGATGACTTGATTTCCGGCAATTCAGCCAGCCATTTGATTGAAATGAAGCCTTATGACATGCGTCTCTTGCGGGCTTCCGTCGCTACAGTCGAGGAACCCGCGGATCCGGGTAACCGCGGCGGTGGAGAGCTGAATCCGCCCATCGAATTCACCTACGACTTTTCGGAAGCTCCCTACCTCGACGGCCCAATTGACGGGCAGGATGGTTGGGCTGGCCGCCATTTCGTTGATGGAGATTCGCTTCTCCTCGACCAGTCCGGCAACTTCCTCTTCGCTCGACAGTCACAGGGGCTAAATGCGAGCGAGTACGATGAATTCTGCGTATCGACAGTATTCTCGTTCTCCGAGGACGGTGCCTGGAGAAACAATCGCCAGTTTTACAGCATCGTGCTGAGTGATGAAGCCGGTGGCGGTGATCAAATTCGGGCACGCATCAGTCGCTCTGCGGATGATAGTTACCAAGTTTCCATTTTCACGGCTCCGGGAGCGCCTCAGGTCGCATTCAGCAATTTTAGTGACAGCCTTCTAGGGTTCGATGGAGCCGCGAATACGATCGTTGATAGCGACCTTCTGGAGATGTCGCTCACGCTTACGCGTGGGGCGACGGCCGCAGATTGGACGTACACCTTTAGAATCGATAACCTGACTGTAGGGGAAAATGCCTTCTTGTCCTCTGGAACCTTGGTCTCGACTCAAGGCTTCTACGATTCGGATTTCTACTATGGCGGAATCACCAACGCCCAGGACAATGTGGCGATCAACAATGTTCGTGTCTATGAAACCAAGTTGTGTGGTGCTCAGACGACGATTGTCGACCCAGATAACCAAGCTCCCTATTGGACATTCTCTGAACTGACAAAACTAAATGCGAATGTCGATTCGGACTATTCAGGCTATATCGCAGTTGATGCTCGCGACCCAGAATCCGACGCCCTGAATTTCAGGAAACTGTCCGGTCCAGACTGGTTGGTCCTTGAGCCGAATGGTACGCTCTCTGGCACGCCAAGCGTCGACGATCTCGGTCTCAATGTCTTCCAGGTGGAGGTATCGGCGACTGGTGGAAATGATATTGCGACGCTTAACATCACGGTTGATGAGGCATTACCGCCTGAACCCGATCACGATTACGGTACGGCACCAGCTATGTTATATGATTTTGGCGACACCGATGTGTACTCTGATGGTGCAGTTGCGGGCCAGGACGGTTGGATCGGAGGCAATCTCCACCTTATCGACGATGGCAAGCTGCGTCTCACGCAAGGTACGGACTGGGTCTATTCCTTCCAAGGCGAGGGAGTGGGTACAGCTGGAAAGAACGCATTCACTGTGTCTGTCGCCTTTGGCTTTGCTGAAGAGGGTGGATTCGTGAACGCGAAACAGTTCATGAATGTCGTGCTGAACGATGAAAACAACAACAGCAACTCGCAGATCAGGGCTGCTTTCAGACGAGCTTCGAACAACGACTACGCGATTAGCTTGTTCAATGAATTGGGTGCAGTCGGAGATAGCTACATTCCTTTCAAGGCCGACCTAATCGGATTGGACATCGACAGCAACCAGGACCTATACAGCGACATCTTGATCTTGTCCCTGACCGTAGTGAAGGGGGCGACTCCGGAAGATTGGGTTTACCTCATCGAGGTTGATAATGCCACTACGGGTGAAAATGTAGCAAGACGTACTGGATCCATGGCTACGGGCGAGGACTTGTTCAACGCTTCTAGGCTCTATGGTGGCATCAACGGTGGTCAAATCGTCGATGCCGGAGTCGAAGAGCGTGTTGTCTTTGGTGTGACAGTCGAAGCGGATACGCTGAATGCCCCTCCGACCTTTTTGGCGGATCCGATCTACGGTGCGGATGCGACGGAAGTGACGGATTACGTCGGATCTTTGGCGGGCACCGCACAAGATCCAGACGGAGACGACCTGACCTACAGCAAGGTCTCTGGTCCGGACTGGCTTCAAGTCGCTCCTGACGGTACGCTCTCGGGATTGCCGGTCTGCGATGATGTGGGTGAAAACGAATTCGTAGTGCGGGTTGAAGCAACCGGCGGCAGCTCTACTGCGACCCTAAACATTACCGTGGGATCGTTGCCCTTTGCGCCTTATATGACCTACGACTTTTCGACTGGCTATGATGATGGTCCGCTGGAAGGACAACGGTGTTGGGAAGGCGTTCGCGGCACCCATGCGATCGATTCAGGCGTTCTCGTGATGAGCGATGCGAATAACGGCATCTCGAACTTTCAGTCGCGGGGACTCTCCTCAGCAGTTTACGATAGCTACTTCCTTTCCGCGCAGTTCAGCTTCTCGGAAACAGGTGACTATCGCCTTAGGAAACAGTTCTTCAGTATCTTGCTGAACGATGGCATTACCAATGGTACTCCATTCCGTATTCGCTACTTCCGTATCAATGATAATGAGTACGAAATGCTTCTCGGGAATGACCTTCAGGACACGGTCGGAAATATTAGATTCAGCGCCGCTGAACTTGGTCTTGATGTAGACGCAAACGACGACCTGGATAGTGATGTCTTGGAGATGATGCTGGAACTGAAGAAAGCGGGTATCACAGATACGCCAACGGGACCTGTCTATAACTGGACCTTCGAAATGGCGATGTATAATGTCTCCCAGGGTGGAGTGCTTGTCGCGAAGTCCACTGGTGAAATCACTTCTGGGGAAGGCTTATATAATGCACCCGTTCTCTACGGAGGAATCCAAGGTACCCAAGTCGACACGACACAGGTCGTAAACCGCAAGGTCTACAGCGTGACGATCGGTGGAGACATCGATTCCGACGGTGACGGTGTGCCTGACGCGGAAGACGCATTCCCGAACGATCCGTCAGAGACTCAGGATACAGACAGCGACGGCGTGGGCGACAATGCGGACGCCTTTCCCAACGATCCCACGGAAACGACGGATACGGATGGTGACGGAGTTGGCGACAACAGCGACGCCTTCCCGAATGATCCGAACGAAAGCGTTGACACCGACGAAGATGGGATCGGCGACAATGCGGATAACTGTCCGACCATTGCCAACGATGCTCAGATCGACGTTAATGGAGACGGTTATGGCGACGACTGTGTCGGCACCGACCTGAAGGTGGCAGAAGGCGTTGTGATTGGCTACGCTCCCGTTATCGGCCAGGGCGTTTCAATCCACAAAAACACCATAATCGGTGACCATGTCGTTCTCGCCGATGGCGTGTCGATCCACAAGGATGTTACTACTGGCGATTTCCTAACAGTGGGCGAGGGCACGACCATCAAAAAGGACGTCGTTCTAGGCGATGGCGTCGTCATAGGTGACGATACCTCGATCGAGCACGGTGTTTTGATCGGCTCCGAGGTGCTCATCGGAAGCGGCGTCAAGATCGGTCACGGCAGTGTGATTGAGAGCGGCGCCAAGATCGGCGATGGAGTACAGATCGCTCCAAATACAACAGTACCCGCGGGTATACCAGGCGACGTATCTGGGGATGGTGTAGTCGATAGAGCTGACCTTAATGTGGTGCGTGGCGCCCTCGGAAGCAGGGTGGGCGATGCGAACTACATTGCCGAAATCGACTACGATGAAGACGGCGTGGTTACCCGTGGTGACTACGCGACCTGGTACCGAATCGCTCGGAGAAGCCTATGAGGATAGCCAAGCGAGAAATGGAGCAAAACAATATGACTAAAATGAAACTTGATATGATAACGAAATTTGGTTCGCGTGCATTCTTAGGTGCAGCTTCGTTATTCTGTGTGTCGACGGCGCAAGCGATCTCCTATAGCTTCACCATTCAGGAGTCCGATATAAAGGTTGGGGAAACTTTCGACGTAGCCTTCACGGCGACCTTTGACGCCGACTATTTCCTCGACTACTTCGCGTTCGATGTCGGAGTCGATCCTGTCACCCTGACAAGCTCAAGTGGCATGGTTCGATACCTAGGCGCGTCAGTAAACGGTTCGCTATTCGATACCTCCTTCCTGTCTGAGGTCAGTGCTCTGGGGGATACGCCGGCGTTCGCAGGAGGTACGGATCTACTGCTGGCGACCCTTAGTTTTGAAGCTCTTGCTCCGGGCTCCGAGAGTGTCTCGCTTTCGGGGGCGTTGAATGACTTCGCCGGCATCGTCGTTTCCAAGGAAGCTGGGCCAGGCCTGTTCGATTTCAACGTTATCGAATCCGATATCGAGGCTCGTTTGGACGTACGGGTAAGCGCGGTGCCTGACTCTCCGCTGTACGGCGCCGTGCCCGTTCTGCTGATCGGAATGCTTGCCTTTCATCGGAAGCGATCTTAGGCCGCGATTGACTTGATACAGTCGATATAACTTAAGACCGGTCCACTCGAAAGGGTGGACCGGTTTTTTTAGAGATTCTTCGAGTGTGCTTAGCTTAAAAACGAGAGAACCGGGCAATAAATACCCCTCCGAACTCGAGAATGCAGCTATGCGATTCTTATACTTTTGAAAAAGTTACTCCCGTCACTTCGTTGATTGGTGGATGGAGCTGCTTGTCAGCTCCTCCAGCCGGCGGCCAAAGGTATCTTATATCGTTGCGACGATTTCATGCATAGGAAAGGTCAAAATGTGCATAGCTAGTTGTTGTGAGGGTGGCTATGATAGACGGGTATGTTTAAAGCCAAATCGTCTTATGTACGACTACGAGATCTGTCCTTGGTTGCAGTCTTGGCGGTTGTTTGTACCCAGTCCCTCGCGCGTAGAGCCATGGCCAACGATGTTGTACGTGACTTTCTGAACCTGAAGTTCGGCATGTTCATTCATTACAATATGGGCACCTATCATGCGGAGCAATGGGCCAATCCGGGGCATGATCCCAAATCTTTTGCGCCCGCCGGTTTGGATTGTTCTCAATGGGCGAAGGCGGCCAAGTCGGCGAAGATGAACTATGCGGTCTTTACTACCAAGCATCATGACGGGTTTTGCCTTTGGGATACTGAGGTGACTAACTACGACATCGCGAGTAGCGCCTATTCAGGCGACATCGTGCAGGAGTATGCGGATGCATTTCGAGCGGAGGGGATCGCGGTTGGTTTGTACTTCTCGGTTTGGGATCGTCAGCACCAGATCGAGCATGGTGCGATTACGCCTGAGAAGGTTGAATTTACGAAGCGCCAGCTAACCGAACTGCTTACGAACTACGGCGAAATCGTTTGTATTGTGATCGATGGCTGGGGGTCGCGTTGGGGCCGTGGACCCAACTTCGAGGAATTGCCGTTTGAGGTGCTCGCTGACCACATTCAATCGATTCAGCCGGATTGCCTGGTCATTAACCACAGCTGCCGGGCGGATTTGGCCTTCACGGACGTCGTTCATTACGAAGCGACGCATGGGCAGCATATTCCATACGATAATACCTTCCCCTCCCAGCAGGGGCCAACGCTGCAACCCTCTTGGTTCTGGGAGAAGCACTTCGCGGATCTCGAACTGAAGTCAGTCGAGTCGGTTCTGCAGGAGCTGAAGTTTTCGAACTCGCACTTGAGTAACTACTTGTTGAACGCGGCGCCAAATGACGAAGGTCTGATGGATGAGAATGTGCTTCGTCGACTGGCGGAAATAGGAGAAGCGATTGAGTTCACGCCACCATTGCAGTCTCTTCCTGAGCTGCAGCCGACGAATAAGAATGTAACGGCGAGGGTTTCGAGTCGATCGAATGGAACAGCTACGGATCCTGCGAATGTTTTGGACAGTAACCTATTCACTGGCTGGAAGGCATCCGCGGAGGATGATTCTGCTTGGATCGAGCTCGATTTCTCCAAGCCAGAACGTTTCAACTTTCTGTCCATGCACGGTGGATACAAAAAGGCTATCCAGAGATATGTTGTG
Organism: Pelagicoccus sp. SDUM812005; assembly: GCF_031127875.1. Taxonomy (GTDB): domain Bacteria; phylum Verrucomicrobiota; class Verrucomicrobiia; order Opitutales; family Opitutaceae; genus Pelagicoccus. Next base: position 30,496 of record NZ_JARXIA010000004.1, read on the forward strand.
GAAGCTTTGATCGAAGGCGAGTGGAAGGAGCTTTACAGAGCAGGTCCGATTACCTTCCACGAGAAGCATCACTTCGGAGACGTGACCGCTCAGAAGTATCGGCTGCGAGTTCTCGAAAAGGCGGGGACACCTGAAATCGTGGAGATGACCTTCGTGCGTTACGAGTAGGGTAGCGCAAATTGTGCAAGTGAAAGCTCTTGAAAATCTTCGGCTGATCCAGCGTCCTTCGTGGGAGGTGGGTATTCGCGTTCGTCCGACAGTTCTTATCCCCCTTGAGTGCGCCAACGATTCTCGTATCTGATTCGCAGGTACACGGATCTGTGCATACTCGCGGTCCGGATCGTGAATGAAAAAACGACTTGCCTATAAAGTGCGAGGGAGCGAACGCGTTTTTGAGAAGTCGTTTTCTGAATAAGCAAGAGCGTAAAGTGCATAGCGTAAAGCGCGTCAGTTCTGCTAGTATACCATGCCCCAAAAGCCCGCGCCTCCGCAAACGCCATACCGCGTCGATGAACTGCGGCGCTTGCGGTCGAGTGGTCCGTTGACAAGATGAAAGTTCCTGCAGTTTTTTTTACCAGATCCCTCGCTAAGCTCTTGATTGGGCTTGTTGTTCTTTCGATCGCGGCTGTCTCGAGATTGTACGGCGAGGAGCGGCCGAATATCTTGCTTATCCTCGCCGACGACCTTGGCTATGGAGATGTAGGCTTCAACGGATCGGAAGACATTGTAACGCCAGAGTTGGACCGGCTCGCGAAAGAGGGCACTGTATTCTCCTCCGCGTATGCGGTGCACCCGTTTTGCGGGCCGAGTCGGATGGCCCTTTTGACAGGCCGTTATCCTCACGCAATCGGAGTACCATACAATCTTCCGAGCTACAGTTCGGGACGTCACAGGGACAAAGGTGTCCCGACGGCTGAGGTCTTACTGAGTTCCGTTTTGAAGAACGCCGGCTATGCGACAGGCCTAATGGGCAAATGGCACCTAGGACATGCTCCCGAGTTTCATCCGAACCAGCGAGGGTTTGACGAATTCTATGGCTTTCTAGGTGGGGGTATTCTCTATTTCGGTCCGTATCAGGCTCAGAACGAGGAAGGTACAGTTTGGGATTATCGCGTGTATCCAGAATACAATGGCGTTTCTGATAAAACCCTCGGCAAGGACGACTACATGACGGATATCTTGAGCGATAAGGGCGTCGAATTCATTCGCAAACAGTCGAAAAGTGATGCCCCGTTCTTCCTATTCATGTCCTACAACGCTCCGCACACGCTGCTCGCAGCGAAGCAGGATGACTTGGATCGTTTTCCAGCGCTGGAGGGAAAGCGAAAGATCTATGCCGCGATGGTGTATGCTCTCGATCGCGGGGTGGGGCGCTTAGTCGACGCTCTGGAGGAAACCAAGGAACTAGAGAATACCCTGATCGTGTTCTTCAGCGACAATGGGGGGCGTCTCGACCAAGGCGCTTCGAATGGAGAGTTGAGGGGTGCAAAGGGTGATGTGCAGGAAGGTGGCTTTCGGACGCCGATGTTCATGCATTGGCCTGAGGGAATCGAGCGTCGCCAGATCATAGATACACCAGTCAGCGCTTTGGATTTGTTTCCGAGCTTCGCACGGATTGCGAATGCAGAACTCGCTGAAAACGAAATCTTGGATGGGGTCGATATCTTGCCTCTGCTGCGTGGAGAGCCTTCTGAGGCTGATGATAGGGCGATCTTTGCGGCTCGACACCGGATGGTTCATACCGAGGTCAGCGGACGCAACGATCGTTGGAAGCTGATTTGGGAAAGCGAGGAAGGTCCGTGGCGGCTCTACGATCTTGAAACGGATATTTCCGAACAACATGACCTGAGCGATGTGTATCCAGCTCAAGTAAGTGCCCTCCTCGATGACATCGGCAGTTGGTTGTCAGAACATATTGAACCGCTCTGGTTTTATTCTGAAGAGGAAGCGGAAGCTTGGGCTCGCGAAGACATGCCGAAATATGAAGAAATGCTATCCGGTGATTCGGATGCGTCGGAAGTTGCCCATTAGTATTAGATTTATGTTAACCCCATTTTATCAAATCGCTAAACTGGCGGTACTTTGCTGTGCCCCTTTTACCTTGAACAGTCAGTGTTCTGCGTCCGGTGCTGTCCCTGGAAATACGTCTTTCGTTTCCGCGGGAAATGACTTTCCGAGAGTCGAAAAGAACCTGCGTAAATGGGAATCACCCATTGTGGCCGACCTCGACCAGGATGGTTGGGTTGACATGATTCTAAACGAGCATGGCTATGCCATTCAGATCGTTTGGAATAATGAGGGGACTTATGCAAAGCCTTGGGACCTGCTAATGGGCGATGCTCATGGCATTACGGTCGGTGACTACGATCAGGACGGCTTGTACGAGATGGTCGTTTCTCGCGGTGGAGGTTCTGGCAGCAATGCCCGCAATTCGATCGTCTACAAGGTTGGCAAGGATCGGAGCTTTGAGCGATTGCCTGAGTTTGACGAACCGCTGGCATTCATGAGGGGGCGCACCGTCGTTTTTCTGGATGGTGACAAAGACGGAGATTTGGATCTTTTGAACTTCGCTTTTCCTTCCCGGGAGAAGAAAGGCTCGAGCGAGAATTACGTGTACGGAAACGATGGTGTCGGAGGACTGACGGTTCGATCAATGTTGCCGTTCACGCCCCGAAATGGACAAAAAGTAGCGGTTACGGATTTCGACAGCGATGCCATCGATGATCTGGTATTGTACGGGGATGGACCAATTCGCGCTTTTCAGGGAAAAGGAAATTTGAGCTACGAGGAAGTGGGGGATCGTGTATTTGACGGAAAGATACATGATGTTACCGGTATTGTCGAAATCGACTACGATAACGACGGAGACTTCGACCTGTTCTTGTCTCGTGGGAAAGAGTTCGAATCGGGAAGCACCTTCTACGATCCCGAAGGTCAGGTTTGGGGCTTTTACGCGCTGCGGGAAAACGTCTGGTTCGATGAGCTAACGATCGGGGATGTATTGTTCCTCGAGAACTACCAGTCGCCGTGGCCCAACAAGAAAATTTTCACGGGCGAGCCTGCCCATTCGTACGAGTTCGAGGGCGAGACGCATTCGGGTAAAGACATACGTTTTGTGAACAGCGATACACTCGGCTGGCCTGACCACCTTACGCACCGAGGGTTGTATCTTGGTTTTGTGGGCAACGAAAAATGGCGCTTCGTCGCTCAAGCCGGTTCTCCAATGTCAGCAGTGGTACATGGTGTGAAGAACCTGCCTGCTTCATTAGGTGAGGAAGGACCAGAAGATATTTTGTTGGAGAATCGCGATGGCAAATACGTCGATGTGAGCCGAGACGCTGGCCTATCTATTCAAGGGCACTCGTTTGGTGTTGCGGCGGGTGATTTCGACAACAACGGATTTCAAGACCTCTTGGTGATCCGTCGTGGAAACTTGGTGACAGCGAACGAGTCCGTTCTTTGGTTGAATCAAGGTGACGGCAAGTTCAAGCAATCAAGTTCGCATGGCGTGATTTCTCCCGAGCTGGGAGCGATCGGATTCGGGGCGATCGCCTACGATTACAATAAGGATGGGAAACTCGATATCCTGCTCGGAAACGAGCGCGGCAAGTGGCATCTGTTTCGCAACGAAGCTCTCGTGGTTGGCAATTACCTGACTGTCGATGTCGGAGCACCAGGCAAGGGTAGAGCCACGGCGCTCGGAGCAATCGTTACCGTAGAGGCAGGCGACCTCGTGCAAAGCAAAAGAGTCGGTTCCGATGGAGCTCCGTATTCAAGAGGCTACGACAGGTACGTGTATTTCGGATTGGGGGCCTTCGAGGGCTCTGCGAAGGTAACGGTTACGCTCAGTAACGGAGAAACGTTCGAACGAGTCGTTAAATCCGGGAACCGGACTGTGGAGATCGAGCGGTAAGCGATTTCGTTTTGGTGGACTGTTTTCAATTAGGATAAATAAAAACCCATAGACTTCGTTATGCGCGGATTATTGCGGCCTTTTCTTCAAGGTGCCCTTCATCTTGTAATACTTACTTGCATACATGCTTCGCACGCCAATGCGCAGCCGCAGCCCGCCCGGCTCTTTGTCGAGCTTCCCGAGTATTGTCCAACGCCAGACGCCTTCGACATCGCTCCGGACGGGAGCCTTACGCTTTCTTGTCCCAATTTCGCAGACCGCGATTCGCCCAGCGTGCTCATGCGGATCACCCCCGATGGAACTGTATCCAAAATCTGCGAGATTCCCGGATTGTCCGAAGGTCAAAAGGGTATCGCCATGGGGATCGCCTACGGCCCGGAGGGCGAACTCTACGTGTGCAATCCCAAGGGTGGCGACCGTGGGAGGATCTTGCGAATGACCTTTACCAGGGACGGATCTTTGGCCCGGACGGAGGTCGTGGCTGAGGGCATGGCCTGTCCTAACGGGATTCGCTATCACGAGGGCGCGGTTTACGTTACTCAACCGCAGTTGCCGAAGTTTGGAACCGAGAAGAACACCGGCGGGCTGTATCGTTTTTTGGTTACCGATCGCAATGTACAGGTCAATAACGACGCCAGTGATACGAACCTGGTTTTCACCGCTGAAACGCAGAATCCGGAAAAGCAATTCGGCTTGGATGGTCTGGTATTTACGGCCGCTGGAAGTCTGTTGGTGGGGGATCTCGGTGATGGAACGATCTACGAACTGAAATTCGAGGCAGACGGTTCGCTCGACAGCTCAAGCTTGTACGCCCAGCTGCCGCGTGACGCTGGGATCGATGGGATTCATATTGATGACAAGGGGAACGTCTACGCGGCTGGCCTTCGCCAGAACCAGATCCTAAAAGTGGATACGAAAGGGCAGGTCCATGTGATTGCCCAGTATCCGGATAACGACGGATCCAATGGTCAGATCGACCAGCCTTCAGATCTCTTTGTCTACGGGAACAAGCTGGTTATAGCCAACTTCGATTTGATGACGGGTGCTGATATGGTGAATACAAAACACGAGGCACCGTTCACGCTATCGTATATCGAACTAGAGGATTAGAGGCTATCAAACTATGATCGCTAAGTCTCTCTCCCTTCTTTGCCTCGCCCCATTTGTCGGTTTCGAATTGATGGCTGACGATGCGATCTCATTTTTGGAAGCCTCGAACGAAATCATTCCTTTGGAGGATCGTTCGCGGCGGAAATGGGACACGCCGATCCTCGCCGATCTGGATCAGGACGGGCTGATGGATATTATTCTCACCGACCATTCCTATCGAGTGAACCTGCATTGGAACTTGGGCGGACGGTTTTCGGAAGCCGTCGTGGTCGAGGCGGGCGATATCCACGGAGCGACCGCGGGCGACTACGATCGCGATGGCAAGCTGGACTTGGTCATCTATCCCGGTGGCGGCAACGGCAGCAATCCACGCCAGCCCAAAGTGTTCCACTTCGACGGTCGTCAGATAGAGGAGGGCAAGACGTTCGATACGATGGTGCCGACGCGTGGACGGGTGGTGAAGCTGGTCGACTTTAATCAGGATGGGCAGCTCGAGCTGCTGGCCAATGGCTTCGGGCAGGCCAAGACCGATCAGATTCAGAAAGGGGCCAATTTCGTCTACGCGCTTAACGAGGTCGGCGAGTTCCAGCTCGCGGCGCGGCTGACCCATAGCGACCGGCTCACCTATCGCATGTTGGTCACCGACACCAACAACGATCGCGAGTTCGATGTCGTGATCTACGGCGGGCGGGGACCGGTGGCCTTGGCCCATGGTGGCGTGGGCTTGGCGTTTTCAGCCGCGAGCGATGAGACGCTAGGCGATTTGAAGGCATTGTCCGACGCCTCCGCTATCGTCGAAATCGATTTTGACAACGATGGCGACCTCGACCTGTTCGTAACCCGATCCGAGCACCCCTTCCACAACCATAGCTACCTCGATGAAGAATGTGGTTGTTTCGCCTTTTTCTCCCGTTTCAATCCCTTGGAAATCGAGGAGCTGAAGATCGAAGGCGACATGGTCTTCGAGAATCTGCAGATGGCGTTTCCGCACTTCGATGTATTGGTGGGCGAGGAGAAACGTTTGCTCGAGTTCGAGGTGGATAGGCACGGACACAAGGACTTCCGTTTGACTCCTGAGGAAGCGGCAGGCTGGCCGGAGGAACGGGACCGCAAGGCCTTGTATATCGGTTATCTCGGAGAGCAGAATTGGCGTATCCTCTCCGATACGAATTCGCCCACCTCCGGTGTCATTCGCAACGTGATATCCATGCCTGATACGCTGCCTCCCGAGCCGATGCCAGCGGCTTTGCTGGAAAATCGTGACGGAACGTTTGTCGACGTATCGGAAGCGATGGGAATTTCCATCGCGGAGCAAACCACAGGCTGCGCGGTTGGGGATTTCGACAATGATGGTTGGTCCGACCTTTTCATTGTTCGCTACGGGAACTCAGCTTCTACGAACGAGCAGCTCTTGTATCGAAATAATGGAGGTAAAGGCTTCGAACGGGTTGAGAGTCATGGAATCGTGTCGCAGGAGCTAGGAGCCACCGGTATGGCGGCGGAAGCCTTCGACTACGATATGGATGGCGATCTCGATATCATGTACAGCAACGAGCGCGGCCGCTGGCACTTGTTCACCAACGAGCTGGAGCCAAGCGGAAACCGCTTCCTCAAAGTCAGCGTGGGCGATTCGCCATCGGGCGCGGCCACCGCTTTGGGCGCTGAATTGGAGGTCCGCGTTGGCGACAAGATCTATAAGCGCCGCGTCGGCCAAACCTCTTCGTCCTATGGACAGCCGCTTAATACCGTCTTGCACGTAGGTCTAGGAGCGGTCGAGAGCGTCGATGCGGCGACTGTGCGGTGGACCAACGGCGAGACCCAAACGCTCAAGGTAGAGAGCCTCGACGTCGTGGTGAATGCCGGCGAATAGCAAACTCAACTTCAACCTTCCCCTTTTTATGGAATCCCTAGTTAAGGCTCTCTCAGCATTGCTGCTGACACTCACTTTTGTTGCTTGCTCGCATGGGCCAGCCGCAAGCACTGCTTTATCTTTACCGGGAACGGAAATGAGCGACTACGAACGGAAAGCTCGGGTGAAGCAGCAGACTCTGCTGGGGATGATGGAGGAGGCGAAGGCCAAGGGGGTAGACGTGACGCGAGAGGAGACGGTGGTCTGGTTTTCGGAGCAGTTTCTGAAGTTCGCGAATTGGGATGAAGAGAACGTGGAAGCGGTTGAAAGGCTTTTTGGATACGAACGCTATTATGCTCAGGACAAGGAGCGGCTTGCTGCGGAGCTGCCTGACTTTGAGCGAAAGAAGGTTATCGAGATTCTGGAGAAGGGGATCGAGACGCTGGGCAAAGAGTTGCGGGGCGAGATCAAGCGACGGCCCGTGAACAAGGTCGATTGGCAGAACACAGTCGCGGGGGATAACATGTTCGTCAGCAATGGTAAGCCCATCTTTCCCTACGACTATTTTTCCAAAACGGTAGGGCAGCCGCTGACCAACACCGATATCTACAACGACCACTTGGGCGCGATCTACCACGGCGGCGAGAATCTGTATCCAGTGGATCACGACCGAGCGATCAATTCGTTTCTGCTGAAGGAAGACGGCACCTTCGATGAAGAGTTGCTGAAAGAGCTGACCGGAATTCCGGATACGAATATCGGTTTTCTGATCTATTGGAAGATGGGGATCCCGAAGTGGGTGGAAGAGCGTGAACCTGAGGTGCGTAAAGGGCGCTCTCTCTTCACTGGTTTCGACATTGATAACCCGTTGGTTCGGGAAGTATGGGGAAAGATTATCCGTCATACTGGCGAGCTCACCAAAGGGAAGAAGGTCACCGAATTGGGCTATATCTTTTCCAATGAACCACACTGGTTCGCAGAAAAGGGTGGCCCGTTCGAGCGTCAAGACGAGATGACCTCCCTTTCGTCCTACACGATCAGGAAATTCCAGGATTGGCTGAGGAAAAAGTATCAGGGCGACATCGACGCTTTGAATGCGAATTGGGAGCGTTCGTTCGAAGACTTCTCCGATGTCGAGATCGAGATACGCATGGACACGGCTTTGCGTGGAAAACCGATTTGGTATGACTTCTGTCGATACAATATGGACCGCAGCACCGAGTGGTTCACGTTTGTGCAGGATGAGCTGCATTCGGTGAATCCTGAAGCCGATACCCATATCAAGATCTGGCCGCGCTCGTTCATTGAGGACTGGCGTTCGCACGGTATCGATGTGGAAGCGCTCACCGAGCTGACAACCATGATCGGACACGACGCGAAGGCTTTGGGTAGTCCGAGTATTAGGCCTAGGTTTTCCTCAGAGTGGAACGAAAAATACGCTTATTACTGGTCGGGCATGGGCTTCCTGCACGATTTCCTCGAATCGGTCTCGCCTGATAAGATCAATGTAAACTCCGAGTCGCACTTTCTGTCTTCCGGCATGTGGCGCGACATGGATCCTCGCACGAGCTACGTACGCAGTGTCTACTGGCTGGCGACGCTGCAAGGCATGGACGCCAACATGGGTTGGTTTTGGGCCCGCGATCCAGACGGCTCTCCGGAAGATCGACTGGAGGGCGAACTCAACTTTTTCGATCCCGGCCTAGGTGGAGCCTTTGCAGGGTCGAACAACCAGCAACCGCATGTGGCCAACGAAGTGACTCAGGTGATGTTCGACTTGAACAGTTTCTCGGAAGAAATCATTGCCTTGCGTGAACAGCGTCGCCCGCTGCGTCTCTTTTATTCGGAGACGTCGGCTATCAACATGCCGGACTATGTAACCAAGACCAAGAAACTCTACGACGAGTGCTTCTTCGAGGGCTTCCCGCTCGGCTTCGTTACGAAGAAAATCCTCCAGAAGCAGGATCATGAAAACTGGGATGTGGTTGTTGTATCCAATAATAAATACGTTACGGATGCCGAGTTTGCGACATTGCAGTCCTATTTGGATGAGGGAGGCACCGTTGTCCTAGCTGGTAAGGAGAGCTTGTCGCTCAACGAATATGGCCAGCCGCGCTCAAAGAAACTGGTGGCTGGCGCGGGAAAGCTGGTACAGCTGGAATCAGGTTCTGACCTGAGGCGCATCAGGCAGGCAGCCCTTGAGGAAGTCGTTGAGATGCCCGCGGTGATGATCACCGAAAAGAACGGCAAACCATTCAAGACCGTCACGTGGCGCGTGATTGAGCAGCCCAAGGGCAACTATCTCGTGAACATCTTCAACCTCGGTCACGATGCTGCTCAGCTGCGCTTGTCGCTCGAAGGTGAGGCGCCTTCGAAGATCACCGACCTGATGACGAGCAATCTGATCGACGCTGACTTCGAATTGGAGAGCGAAGGGGTGTTGCTGCTCGAGGTGAAACGCTAAGCTGGCTTCGCTCTAAACAGTGATTTGTGCACTGAAGCCCTGCGTGGCTGTCTTTCGAGAAACGATATGAATTTCAAGAAAACCGTACTTCTTGTTCCGTGGCTAACGGCGATCAAACCCTGTTTGGTTTTCGCTCAAGCACACATCAGCGCGTTTGCGGCATCGGATGATCTCGAAGAGTTAGCGAGCCAACGAATCGCTGAACTCGAGGCCTTGATGCGTACTGCCGAAAGTCGATCTTTTGATGTGACTCGTGAGGAGACGATCCTTTGGTTCGCGAAGAATTTTTTGAAGTTCGCGGACTGGGATGAGGCGCATAAGCCCAAGGTTCGAGTTTTTTTTGAAAACTACAGGCCGTTTGCGGAAGAGGCAGAATTGTACGCTGAGAATCTGCCAAGTTTTCAGCGACAGAAAGTGATCGATATCCTCGAAGGGGGGATCGGTAACTTGAAGGATGTGATAGAGGGTGATATCATTCGTAGGCCGGTCTCCAAAGTGGATTGGGAAGGTATTGATGTCGGGGAAAACTACTTTTTGAGTCACGGTAAACCAGTTTTCTTGTACGACTATTTTTCGAAGTCGATGGGCATTCCCCGAACGGATGAAAGTATCTACAATGACCACCTCGGCAATATTGTGTCTTTGCCCAGCGTGAATCCTTTCTGGGTTAAATCCGATGGTGAGCTTCGCAGTGACCTGCTCGATTCGATTCGCGAGATGGATGACGCCCGAGTCGGATACGCTCTTTTGTGGAATAGTAATGTTCCTGATTGGGTCAAGGAGGAGGAACCAGAGGTTGAGAAAGGGCGTTCCCTCTTTACCGGATTCGATGTAGATAACCCTTTGATGCGCGATATCTGGGGCGAGATCGTGAGGAAAGTCGGAGAAGTATCAAAGGGGATGAATGCCATCAAGATGGGCTTTATCCTTTCGAACGAGCCGCACTGGTTCTCGGAGAAGGGGCATTGGACGCAGGGGTTTAGGGAAATGACGGAAATCTCGTCCTACACGGTAGCCAAGTTTCGTAGATGGCTTGAGGCGAAGTACGGTGGAGATCTCTCGGAGGTGAACCTGAACTGGCGAACCGACTTTGACTCGTTTTCGGCGATCACGGTTGAGATACCCCTCGACCCTGAGATACGCGGCGAGCCGCTCTGGTATGACTGGTGTCGGTTCAATATGGACCGGGGAATTGATTGGTTCACCTATTTGCAGGGCGAGCTCTTGAGAGGGAATCCGCAAGCGGATACCAGCATCAAGATCATGCCTGACCTGTTCACGGAAAACAATCGTTCTCATGGCATTGACCTGGAGGCGTTGACGGAATTGACGACGATGATTGGCGATGATGCGAAGACCCGGGGGAGAGATTTGCGTCGAAGTCAGCCTGAAGAGTGGGAGGAACGATACGCGTATTTCTGGGAAGAACTAGCGGTGAGCTACGACTTCATGGAGTCGGTCGCTCCGGACAAAATTCATATCAATTCCGAAACTCATTTCCTATCAAGTTCGTGGTGGCGTGAGTTGGATACTTCGGTGGACTATGTACGGAGCAGTTTCTGGTTGGCAACCTTGATGGGGATGGACGCGGGGCTGACTTGGTTTTGGGCCCGGGATCCGGATGGCTCACCCGAGGATCGTCTGGAGGGAGACTTGGATTTCTTCGATCCTGCGATGGCGGGGGCGTATGCGGCATCAACGGCGATGCAGCCGCAAGTAGCTAACGAGCTAACTCAAGTGATGTTCGACCTAAACAGTTTCTCGGAAGAGATCGTCGCCCTGCGGGAACAGCGTCGCCCCCTGCGCTTCTTCTATTCGGAGACCTCGGCCATCAATACCAGAGACTACATGACGAAGCTCAACAAGCTCTACGAAGAGTGCTTCTTCGAAGGCTTCCCGCTCGGTTTCGTTACCGAGAACATACTTAAGAAGCAGGACCAAAGCAGCTGGGATGTGGTGGTTGTCTCCAACAATAAATACGTGACGGATGCCGAGTTCGCAGCCTTGCAGTCCTATTTGGATGAAGGGGGCACCGTTGTGCTCGCGGACAGGGAGAGCTTGTCGCTCAACGAATATGGTCATCCGCGCTCAGAGAAATTGTTGGTCGGTAGTGGAAAACTGGTACAGCTGGAAGCAGGATCTGACTTGAGGCGCATCAAACAGGCGGCCCTCGAGGAAGTCGCCGAGATGCCGACGGTGATTATCACCGAAAAGAACGGCAAGCCCTTCAAGACCGTCACTTGGCGCGTCGTGCAACAGCCCAACGGCAACTACCTGGTGAATCTCTTAAACCTCGGTCACACTGAAACTCAGCTGCACTTGTCTGTCAAAGGCGGTACCACCGCACTGATTACCGACCTGATGACAAGTAATGCGGTCGATGCTAATTTCAAATTGGAGCCTTTAGGCGTGCTGCTGCTTGAGGTGAAAGAGTAGACGATGCTCTAGAATACAGGATATACTTTAAGAGTAGCGATAACTCTTTTAGTTGGTCTGCTTTGCTACCTGTTAATAGTAGCTAGGTCTAGCTGTACGAAGGTATGGGACAGCTTCTGTTTCGTTAGGGAAGGGGAGAGGTTTGTTTGCTGGAGCGTCCGATGTCCAGTTTGCTTGAACTTGCAAACGTGGGTGAGGGTTGAATACGTTTGTCGCATGAAGTGTGGCGCGGGGCAGCCTTTTTCTCTACCTCGCGAACACATTGCAGCATCTACTGCTATTCGCTTCGGCGAAAGTTGCGCGGTGAGCGTACTTCGGAGCTTTGGGAGATCGTTCGAAGGGGTCGTTTTCCGCACTGCCCGGATCACTCGTCTTTTGTCTGTCTGGCAGAATCGTATGCCTCTTTGCTCGGGCAGATTTTCGAGAAGATTCTGTAGCGCGAAGTAAGCGGGTTTGGCGTTTTAGTCTCGCTTGAAGAAGACAACCTTGGAGGTTCTCGTCGCTTCGCCAGGCGTCGGCGTCGCTGATATCCAGACGTTCCAGCCCACGGCGCCGTTCTCCCGATGCTCGAGCAAGGTTGTTAAAACCGCTGCGAAGGTCTCAGCTTGCTGCTCTAGGTCTTCGTTTTCCTCGGTGAGCCACGCGTTCATCTCGGTGACGTGGAAGGAAAGCTCGTTGGCGTGAGCCTATTCGATGAGATCGTGTAGACGCTCAAGGTTTTCGGAGTTATGTAGTTGAACTCGATTCAGAATGACGCCTGGTTTGCGTGATATTCGTTCCCAGCCTGTTGTATCACCGATGTGAATACGATAATCAGTGTATTTGTCAGCCATGATTTCGCGAATACGGCGACCTTCCGGTTCGGAGAGTCTCGAGAAGTCGCTGCAAGCTGACGCAAGTAGCGACATCATAGGAATAGAGGCAGCTTTTTTGTTGGGAGTAGAGGGATTGCGACCGGAGTCTATTTCCAGATGGAATTCATTTCGTAAATCTCCAGCTTGCGTAGGAGGTTCTGCGAATCGTTTGACCAATCGGGAGAGCGGGAGAAGGCTTTTACGTGCAGATTTTCCGTATCCGATATGTGGTGATCTACAATGTAGGCACGCCCGTCGTTGCCGAAAATTTCTATGCTGGTTCGGTCAACGATGACCTCAAGGGTTATCTTGTTGTCGATGGGCCGAAGGTAGGCGTTTTGTAGGTAGTAATCGAGGGCATTGTACTTCAGCTCGTATCCGTTTATGACGAGTCCGAAATCGAAGTCGCCAAGGAGCTCAAACTCCGCCTTTATGTGTAGTTCTCTCGCTTGGACGCCGGTATCGAGAGGGATTCCTGTTTTCAGGACTTGGTTTGTCCAAGTGTGCTTTTTGCCATGCAGCAATTCGATCTCCTCGATGGGGCGAGGCAGCATGCGGATGCCATCTGGAGTCGTGACGAGCCTCAGTTCACATGGAAAGAGCATGAGCTGGTTGAAGGGCATTCCTGGCGAAGCGATCCCGCGTCCCCATGCGACCTGGATACGGCGTCCGTCGGGCGTGTTGTTGTAGGTTTGGGAAGCGTGGAATTTTCCTTTGAAGAAGAGCTGGCGCTCCGTTTGTGGAGTAAAGGTCTTTCCGTCAAAGGCGCCGAGACGGTATTGACCGTTTCCTCCGTATATAACCCAGAGCTTGTGGTTCGGGTCGTTGTCGACCGCTAGTTCAAACAGTTCAGGGCACTCGAAGAACTCGGAGACTTTGGATTGGTATTGCCAGCTCTTGAGGTCGGAGGAGGTGTAGATCTGCAGGGCGCGGTCGTGGTGGTCGTAGCCATCTGAGGTTTGTTTCAAGGTCTCGTCGTAGAGGACCATGACCCAGTGTTGGCCCTGCTCGTACCAAAAAATCTTGGGGTCACGCCCTTGGTGTTCGATGACGGGGTTGCCTTCGTATTGCTGAAAAGTAATGCCGCCATCGAGGCTGTAAGCGATGCATTCGCCTCTGCCGGTGCTGGTGTAGGCGATGACGAGCGGCGGGTTGTCGGGGGATCCGAAGCCGGAGGTATTCTTTTTGTCGATGACCGCAGCTCCAGAATACGCCATGTCTCCGTATGTGGGAGGGGATAGAGCGATGGGGAGTTCCTCCCAGTGTATCAGGTCTTTGCTCACTGCATGCCCCCAATGCATGTTGCCCCAATTCCATCCATAGGGGTTGTGCTGGTAGTAGAGGTGGTAGGTGCCGTCTTGATACACCAGTCCATTAGGGTCATTGAGCCAGCCCCGTTTGGAAGTGAAGTGGAGCTGGGGTCGAAGGCTTTCGCTATAGACTGTATCCGCATTTTGGATCTCTTGGGAAAGGTAAGGTTTTGCGTGTTCCTGCTGCAGCGTTTTTTCGAAGAAGATCTCGAGGGTTTTTCCTTGGTGGCCCGACAGGTCGTAGGGGACCCAAAAATCAGGTTCAGTGGATCCCATCTGTATATCGAACTCGCTGAGCGTTGTCCCCTCCACTTCGAGTCGAACGCGTTGGGTCGGAAGCTCGTTGTCGACAGGGAGGTTGACGATGGGGTGGTCTATTGAATAGGTTAGTTTTTCTTGAGCCGTAAGCGTTCCAGTGAGGACCGCTGCAAAGAGAATGAAAGCTCGATTCCGTGTTTGTGGGACATTGCGAGAACGAAACATGTTGAGATCTATTGAGGTTGGTGTTGGTGGCTCGGAACGGGCTTTGTTGCCTGTCTCGCGTCGCCTCTCTGCCGACTGCGATCAGCCGGATCAATTTGTAGCAATTAGTTCGATACGAGAGGTGCTGGTTGAGCCGGTTTCACTGATAAACTCGAGGGTTAGGGAATGGCGGCCGGGAGTGTTGATGTCGAAGGTAGTGGGGGCGAGGTCTCTTGAGGTTTGAATAAGGTCGAAACCGAGCCAGATCTTGAGTTGGGCGACGCTTTCTGGATTGGCGGCGTAAGGGGAGATTTCGAGGGGATATCCGGTTTTGATCTGTCCGGTGGGAATGGTGTCGCTTGAGCGGAGAAATTCGCGGGTTTCAAAGGTTTGTTCGCCTAGGGCAATCTCTTGACCGTTCTTTGACGAGGATAGGGTGAAGCCAATTTCGCGGGGAATGTCAGGCGTATCTAAGTTTGGAATGCGGTGGACGACGAGAAGCCTGAGCCACTCCAGCGGTGCTTCATCGTTTCCTGGGTCGGTTAGAGTGAGGCGTAGCGTTTGAAGCCCTGCTTGCAAGGAAGCTGGGGTGGAGAGTGATTGGGTTCCGGAGGTAATTTGGCAGGTAGAAACGGCGTCGCCGGCGGCAATCTCGAAGCGAGAGCCGGCGTTGTCAGGAGAGTGATCGAGCTCGAAGCGATATGTGCCTGCTTCTATGACGTCGATATTGAAGTGAAGGGCGTTGCCGACTTGGGTCCAGCCGGTGAAGTGGAAGCCGGATCCGGGGCGTTGCAGGGAGCCGACTATTTTGGTGGTGGCGTCGAGGTTGATGGGAGTAGCAGTTTCATTCCAATTGCCGACTGGAAATACGGTTTCTTGAAAGCCTCGACCGCTCACTAGGATGGATGTGAACCACAGTTCGGTGCTGGTTTTGAGCAGTCCGGCGATGTCGGGATGCGCGTCGAAGCAGTTGTTGGATTCCGTGGGATCGGTATCCAGATTATAGAGTTTGTGGGTGAACGCGTCCTTGCCGCCGTGGATGTATTGGTCTTCGCGGATATATTTCCAGTTTTTGTAGTGAGCGGAAAGCTGGCGGATGCGCGGTTGGCCGTCCTTGAACGAACGCTCTCTTTCTAAGAGGTAGAGGTTTGTACCATCAAAGAGAATACGATCTGGCTTGGGATTTTGTTTACCTAGAAGGCTCGGCTTCAAGCTCGTCCCGCGAAGGGGAAGTTGGCTTTCTGGATACGGGATGGCGGCGATATCGGCTAGGGTTGGATAGATGTCTATGATGCTGGAGAGGGCATCGGATGAGCTGCCGGGTTCTATCACTCCGGGCCAGCGGGCGTAGAACGGACTTATTTGCCCTCCTTCCCAGATGTTGGCTTTGGTGCCGCGGAGCTCGCGGGCCCAGCCTTGGCGTCTTTCCGATTGTTCCGCTTTGTTCATGCGTCGGGTCTGGTAGCTATTCAGAAAGCCGGGCGAACTGCCGTCATCGACGAGGAACAACACCAGTGTGTTTTCCGTCAGGCCAAGCGAATCGATGGTGTCCAGGAGCTGGCCAACGTTGTTGTCGAGCACTTCGATCATACCATAAAGGGCGGCGACGTGATTGCTGTATCCTAGGTCCTTGTACTTCTCGAAGAGCGGCTCAGGGCAGTTGAAGGATTCGTGTACGGCTTGGAAGGGCACGTAGCAGAAGAAGGGCTGGTCTGCGTTGGATGCGATGAAGGCTGCGGCGCGATCACCGACGACATCAGTGATCGGACGATCCACTGTGACGAGTCGCCGGTCGGCGAGAATGCGATTTTCGTGGTATTGGTAAAGTTCGGTGTGGACGCTGGTATCGAATCCGCGCGACCAGCCAAAGTAGGCGTCGGTCTTGCCGCTGTGCCACTTTCCGAATACGCCGGTGCGGTAGCCGGCGGAATGCATGAGGTCGCCTAAGGTGTGCTCGTCGCGGTTCAGGAAATCGCGTCCCCAATGCACGCCCCAAACGCCCGTTTCGTAATAGTAGCGTCCCGTCAGTAGGGAGGCTCGGGTGGGGGCGCAGGCTCCGGCGCTTTGGTAGAAGCGGGAGAAGCGCATG
Organism: Pelagicoccus sp. SDUM812005; assembly: GCF_031127875.1. GTDB lineage: Bacteria > Verrucomicrobiota > Verrucomicrobiia > Opitutales > Opitutaceae > Pelagicoccus. Next base: position 46,983 of record NZ_JARXIA010000004.1, read on the forward strand.
CCTTCGTGAGCGATGCGGTCGATGTTGGGGGTTGCTATTTGAGTGTTCCCTTCGGCGCTGATGTCCGCGTAGCCGTAGTCGTCGACTAGGATGAGAAGCACGTTAGGCTTTTCGCTGGCCGCTAGCGAGGAGACAAGGGCTAGTATTGCGAGAGCGAAGCTTGGTAGGCGAACGAGGGGCTGTATGGAGTTTAGCATAGGGGGCGATGTTGATTTTGGGAATGGAGGAGAACGGAATTCCAGTCTCGCCACGACCCGTGCTTTACGCACACAGTTGCATTAATGAGCGGAGAAAGAGGCGAACGCGTGACGTTGCGAGATGTGGCGAAAGCAGCTGGTGTTTCGCATTCGACGGTCTCGCGTGCTTTGCGGGGATCTGAAATCATTAGCAACCAGGTCCGCGATCGGATCAGGGAGGTGGCGGACAGCTTGGGGTATCGTCCGGATCCCATGCTTTCAGCGCTCGCCAAGTACCGTAGCGACAAGCAAACGCGGGCCCAGGCTTCGCAGCTAGCCTTGGTGGTCGGACCTCACCTGAAGCGCCGCTATGCAGCGTTCGCAGAGGCGGCGGAGCGGCATTCGCTGGCCTTGGGCTACGGGTTTGAAGTTTATGTCTGGGATTCCGATATTTCCGCCCGGCGGCACTCTCAGATCCTGAAGTCGAGAGGCGTGCGAGGTCTTGTCTTGGGTCCGTTGATACAGCAGTTAGAAGTGTCGCATCCGGAATTAGAATGGGATGCCTTCTCGCTTATTACTTTTGGGCGGTTCTCGGCTCAGCCGAAACTCGATAGCGTATCCGAAAACCAATTTCAGGCGGTGCGGTTGTGTCTCGCAAAAGCGTATGAGAATGGCTACAAACGTCCAGGTTTGGTGACTCTGGAGCGAACGAACACGCGCGTGGGCGACCGCTACAGGGCAGCTTTCGATTCTCACATGGTTACTCTACCTAGAGCGGATCGGGTTCGGGCCTTGATTGCGGAGCAGAACATTGCGGTGAAAGCAGAGAGGTGGATCGAGGACGAGCGGGTCGACGCGGTGATCGGGCATGAGTTTTTCGGAGATGCCTTGAAGGCGAACGGTTTTCGATTTCCGGAGGATCTCGCTTTTTTGGCCCTCGATAAGCAAGGCTCTGATGTCGGATTGACGAGCTACGCTGGCGCGACGCATGATGACCATGAAATTGCTCGTCTGGCCATTGTCTCGCTGAACGATCAAATTACCAACGGTTTGAGTGGTGTACCTGTTTCGCCCAAGACCGTGCTCCTCGACACGTATTGGACGAATGGTGACACTCTATGATACTATCTAACTGCAACTAACCCCAACAAGGTCGGAGAGGGGGATGTCGCTGTGCTAAGCATCGCCACCATGTAGGGTTTTGCGGTCGAACAGGATGAGTCCTAGGTTTAACCCCCGAGAAAGTTCACTCTTTTCGAATCGTTGACGGATAGGTCGCAACAGGCTTATGTGTCTGTCGCGATTGTGTATAGACAGTAGTTCGACGGACGAATTGGTCTGAGGTTTGTGTTCTGAAGGTGGTCCAGCGCGAAATATATCTCAATCGCTTGGTTAGGGATCCCCTTGCGTGAATCGGGAGGTTACGATAATTTAAAGGGGCGTCTATTGATTTAGGATGAACCGTAACACAGATACCCCTTTGCTCTTTGTCCGCCTCGTCGGGCTTTTTCTTGTTTTGTTCACTAGCCCGCTGCGGGGGGTGGTGCCAGTGCCGGAGACCGTCGAGGTGAGGCCGGTGGAAGGAGCGAAGAAGCGGAATGTAGTATTCATTTTGTCCGACGACCATCGCTATGACGCGATGAGTTTTATGGGGCATCCTTTTGCCGAAACGCCGCATATGGACAGCCTCGCGCAAAACGGCGTGCACTTGAAGAACGCCTTTGTTACGACATCGCTTTGTTCCCCGAGTCGAGCCTCCATCCTGACAGGACTTTATACCTTTCGCCATCGGGTGATTGACAACCAGCGACAAGTGCCGGAAGGGACGCTCTATTTTCCGCAGTATCTGCAAAAAGCGGGTTATGCGACTGGTTTCGTCGGTAAGTGGCATATGGGGGACGACAACGACGACCCGCGGCCTGGCTTCGACCACTGGGTGAGTTTCCGGGGGCAGGGCGTCTATCTTCCTCCCGATCCAGACTACACGCTCAATGTGAACGGAAAGCGGGTGAAGCAGAGAGGATACATCACGAGCGAACTGACTGACTACGCCCTTGAGTTTCTCGAGCAACAGGAAGGCAGTGAGAAGCCATTCTTCCTTTATTTGTCGCACAAGGCGGTGCACTCGAATTTTACGCCGGAAGAGCGCTACGACGGGGCATTTCGCGACAAAGCTTTTGTAAAGCCGGCCAGCGAGGAGGCGGTAGAAGGAAATGACTTGAATCGTCCCCGATGGCTTCTCGACCAGAGAAACAGCTGGCATGGCGTTGACTTTCCGTATCACAGCGATCGTGACCTAGAGTATCTCTACAAACGCTACTGCGAAGCCTTGAGTTCGGTGGACGATAGTATCGGAGCGGTTCTCGGTCGCCTGAAGGAGATGGGGGTCTACGACGAGACCTTGGTGATCTACATGGGCGACAACGGCTTTATGTTTGGAGAGCATGGTTTGATCGACAAGCGAGTGGCATACGAGACCTCGATCCGAGTTCCTATGCTGATGCAGTGCCCGGAGTTGTTCGAAGGGGGACAGGTGGTCGAGGAGGTCGTAGCGAATATCGATATTGCTCCCACGGTGATGCAGGCGATGGGCCTGGAGGCACCGGACCACTTTGACGGGGCTAGTTTTATTCCCTTGGCTCAAGGTGAGGAGGTTCCGTGGCGCGACTATTTTCTCTATGTCTATTATTGGGAAAAGAATTTCCCTCAGTCGCCTACGCAATTTGCACTGCGTGGTGATCGCTTCAAGTACATCACGTACTATGGTCTCTGGGATACTGACGAGTTTTTTGACATCCATTCGGATCCGATGGAGCAGAACAACCTGATAAATGACCCTGCGTATCGGGAAAAGGTCCAAGAGATGGAAGACCGTCTCTACTCGATGATGGCCGACATGGGAGGGGAGTATATTCCTTTAGTCCAGCCAAAGAACCGGTTTCATAATAAGCGCTTGCGTTCCAAAGGAGGTGACCGGGCAGCAGATTTCCCTGCTTCTATGGTACTTGACGAGCCGGAACATCGTGAAGCGAAGTAGAGTTAATGTATTTGATTGTGAAAATGAATTATCGTAGTAAGAGTCTAGTAACCCTGTTTGTACTGTTTGGCCTCACCCTTGCACGGGGTACTGAAGGTCAGCCCCCGAATATCATCTTTTTTATCGCGGACGATATGTATAAGGAGATGTTCAACTGCTTGAATGAAGAAGTGGATCAATATCTAACTCCCAATATCGATCGCTTAGCACGTGAAGGGACTGTGATGGTCAATCAGAACGTCGTTTCACCGGTTTGCACTCCAAGTCGTTATAACTGCATGGCCGGCCAGTATGCGAGCCGCGCAGTTAATCGGGAATTTATCAATCGGACAGCGACCGAAGGCAATCAGACTGTGATACAATGGAACACCTTCATCGTGCCAGGTCAGAAGATCTTGCCTCACTATTTGAAAGAGGCGGGCTACACAACTGGGATGGTTGGAAAAAACCACGTGATCGAGGCAAAGGGGTTGTATCAGTTTGAGGACTACTGGGCGGATTCGCGTAATCCTGCGATAGTCGAAAAAGTACAGGAAAACTACCGTAAGACTGAGGATGCGATCCGAAACGCAGGTTTCGACTACGCTGGTAGCATTTATTTCGATAATCCTAACTTCATTGGGCTCGGAGAGTTGGCGGTACAGAATATGGATTGGATCGCGGAGAGCGGATTGGAGTTCATCGAGCAAAACGCGGAAAATCCCTTTTTTCTCTATTTTGCGACCACCTTGCCACATGCTCCGAATCAGCCGGAACGCTCCTGGAAAGCGGATCCGCTGATAACGGCGAATGGCTACTTGGAGTCGCCACCGAAAGGACTGCCAGCTCGAGAAACTTTGCCTGAGCGCGTCCGGAAGGCCGGTGTCAAGGGGCGAAATGCGGAGAACGTGCTGTGGTTGGACGACGCCCTAGGTGCCCTGATTAGTAAGCTGGAAGAAAAGGGAGTCTTGGACAACACGGTCATTTTCTTTTTCAACGATCATGGCCAGCGTGCGAAGGGTACTCTCTATCGTGGGGGTACGGAGACGCCGGTGATCGTGTGGAAGCAAGGCGGCTTTGAGGTCGGAAATCGCAGTGAAGCCTACGTGCAGAATATCGACTTCGCCCCGACTATTCTCGATTTCGCTGGGGCTTCTTACAAGGAGCAGGACTTTGATGGAAGATCTTTCAAAAAAGTGCTGCAGGCCGAGACTAATCAGTCTCGAAAGTCGACGTACCATGAACTGGGATACGCACGAGCTGTCGTAATGGATGGATTTAAATACTATGCGATTCGTTACCCGGAGTATGCCGAGAATTGGTCTTGGGAAGAAAGGGGCGCTGCTCTAGAAGCGTACAACGAAGGACGACGGATGCGTAAGATGAATGTGGTCAATGAGGATCCTGCAGCTCCCTTTAGTCACTTCTCCAACGTGCCTGGGGGTGAGGCGGCAGAGCATGAAAGCTACGGGAAACTGCCTTTCTACTTTGATCGAGACCAGCTTTACGATTTGGAGAATGATCCGGGAGAAACCAAGAACCTAGCCGAAGATCCGCGCTTTGCGAAGAAACTGTGGAGGCTCAAAAAGGAGTTGCGGCGTTACATCAACGATCTCCCCGGGGAGTTTAAGTTGTAGCTTGTTGGCTTGCATTATGCACTGTGTCCGAAGTCCGGATACGGAATTGACCTGGGGTTTCTCCGGTTAGCTTTTTGAATACAACGTTCATGTATTCCGGGTGCTTGAAGCCGGTGACCGTAGCAATTTCGTTTATGGGCAGGTTCGTTGTTAACAGGAGTTCCTTCACGTATGCGGATTGTGCGAGGCGTATTTCGGTTTGCGGCGAATGACCGAGGTGCTTGCGGAAGCCACGTTCCAATTGGCTGCGGGAGCTATGAACCTGTTTCGCTAATCCAGGCACGTCGACCTCGATGCCATGGCGATTCCGAATGAGGAGAGTTGCCCTTGCTATGGTAGGATCGGAGATTGCTAGCGCGTCCGAAGACTGGCGTGTTACGACATCGAGCGGTTCTACTCTTTTCTCCACAAACGGAACGGCGTTGCCTGCTATGAGGCCGTTCATGGTGTCGACGGTGAGCTTGGCCATCGCCTTGGCGTTGATGGGTATGCTTGAGATGGAAGGCTGTCGGAGTTCGCAACGAAGCGTATTGTCATTCGCGCCTACAATAGCGATGTCGTTGGGTACGTTTATGCCCAATTCGCTGCAGGCGTCTATAAGTTGAGTTGCTCGATGATCGTTGGCCGCCATGATTGCAATGGGTTGAGGGAGTGCTTTAAGCCATTGCTTGATCCTTTCCCGTTCTTGATGCTCCCAATCGGGTACGAGGTCGGGATGCAGCGTCTTGTGTTCATCTCGGTATATTGTTTCAAAGTCGAAACACTTGTACCCCAGTAGGGTCACCGCCTCTATGAAGCCGCGCTTTCTCTCTTCGGACCAGTGTTGATCGGAGAAGCCGCAGAAGGCGAAGCGGCGGTAGCCGCGTTCTTTGTAGTGCTCTGCTACGAGGTGTCCCATCGCTTCGTTGTCCGGACGAATTTTCGGTACGCCGGGGACGATGTCGGATTCGTCGTTGAGATCGATGCAGGGGATGCCTCGCTGCTTGCAACCCAAGACGATGGATGGATCGAATATGTTGACTAGGATGCCATCCCATTGCTTTGAAAACAGCCAGGCTTGGTTGTTTACGGAGCGAAGGTCGTCATCGACGAGAATGCTCCAGGGCTGGGATTGGTTGCAGTAGGCGCCAATGGATCTCAAGAGGCGACGTGAATCTTCGCTGCGGGTGGAGGTGATTGCGATAATCTGTTTGGGAGACGAAGGCATGTTGTATTCGGGGAATTGATGAATGCGAAAATGAAAAACAGCAAGCGTGTGGAATGGTATCGAGCTGAGGTTCAGCCGCTTTTCGTAGACTAGCCCCCTCGGCTGGGATCTGCCTGTGGCTATTTGTATGGGAGTTCTTGATTTAGCTGTAAATCGTTTTCCAGCGGAAAGGTGGTGCGAAAATAGTTTAAATTATAGGGCAATCAGCCTCATTGATTGAAGCCTTTTGAATTGATAAAGTGGATACGAGTCCCTTGCCGTACCCCCAAAAATACGCGTCTTCAAGCAGAAGAGTTTCGGTTTCTTTGTGTTTAGTCGCTGTTCCTCAGCTTGGAGAAGGACTGTCAAACTAGAATCAAACCCATCTATGAATAGATCTACCCTCCCCAATCGCTGCAAGAGCAGTGCGTGGATTGAAAGCGTTCGCTCGCTTCCCATCCTTTCTGCTCTTTTTCTGACTCCACTACTCTCCTCGCAAGATTCGAACGAAGAGGAGGTTTTCGAGCTTTCACCGTTTACGGTAGACGGCTCTCAAGATGATGGGTACCGTGCTACCAGTACCTTGGCCGGTTCCCGTATTCGCACTGAATTGAAAGACGTCGGAGCTGCGGTCACTGTAATTACCAAGGAGTTCCTCGAGGACCTCGGAGCGGTCGACAACGAAACCTTGCTCGCTTACACGCCGAGCATGGAAGTGGGTGGAACCTTTGGAAACTTTAGCGGCGCCAGCGGTGACAGTAGTCTCAGCGAACGCGATACTTTTAACAATCCAAATGGCAACACGCGTGTGCGCGGCTTAGCACAGGCGGACAATACGAGAAACTTCTTTCTCTCTGACGTTCCGTGGGATGGATACGTCGTTGATCGTGTAGATATGTCTCGAGGCCCGAGCGCTATCCTGTTCGGTCTTGGAAGTCCGGCTGGTGTCATCAATGCGACTACTCAGGACGCGACCTTCAACGACGAAAGGAAGCTTGAAATCAGGGTTGGCAGCTACGGGAGCATGAGAGCCGTGGCCAAGGCCAATGTCGTTTTGATCGAGGATCAACTCGCTACCAAGGTCGCGGTGGTAAGCGATCGTCAGAAGTTTCGGCAAGACCCTGCGTTCGATGATCGCGAACGCATTTATCTCGCCGCAAAGTGGAAGCCGAAGTTCCTAAATGGCGAAGGGAAGCGGTTTACTTTCAATGCCAACTTTGAACACGGCAATGTGAGAAGTAACCGTCCGCGCGTGCTGACGCCGAGGGATAATATCACTCCGTTCTTCAATCCGGTCGGTCGCGACGAGAACGGTAATTACCCGGAGGTTCGAGGGATTGGAAAAGGTACCTTCGATCCTGCGATCGTTCGCCTGGGCGAGTTTGACGAGCTTGGTCTAGGTGGCCAGCTGAACAAAAACCTTACCATTGACGGCGTGCAGGGAGTTCCGAATCCGCTGTGGACGCCGGCTCTCGGAAATTTTGCCCAAGTCTTCGGAGGTCCTATCTTCGTGTATGGTTCTGGTAATGGAGGGCTTGATCGCGTAATCCTGACGGAGCCGCATTTTGAAGGAGCTCTCGGAGTCGATGATGACACTGGTGAGGTTGTAGTTGATAACGCTTTCGACAACTATCCGTATACACGGATGACCTCTATTGGTGGTTTCGTAGGCTATGCAAATGCAATCAAGCTGCCGGGACACGAATTTGGTCTCTACAAGGACAAGCATTTGACTGATTCTTCTATATTCAATTTCTACGACAAATTGATTGATGGTGACAACAAGAACGAGTGGGCTGATTGGGATGCGCTCAACATTTCTATCGAGCAAACGTTTCTGAACGATAAGATTGGTTTTGAGGTCTCGTATTACGATCAGCAGTATTCGTCGGGTCAGGTGAGCCTGTTTGTGAACGACGCGATTTATGTGGATACCAATAGTCATCTTGCGGATGGCAATGTGAATCCGAATGCGGGACGACCGTTTGTCTCTGATGCATTTCAGAGTGGAAACAATTTCTCTGTAAGGGATCGCGATTCCTACCGCGTTAGTGCTTTCGCTGAATACGACTTCCGCGATCGCTCTGAAGGGATGCTTGCTCGTGTATTCGGCAAGCATCGAGTAAATCTTGTTAGCTCTGAGGAAAATCTATTCGTAGATGGACGTGGCTTCCACCGTTTTCGTATGGAAAATGCCTACGCTGATTACACGGGGGCTGAACGATATTCTGATAACGCCAATCAACCTAACTTCGTGCATTATATTGGGCCGGCTCTGTTCGACTATGATTCTGCTGCGGGCTTGAACCTCTCGAACCTTGCTCCTTTGGGGCTTCTGCCAAGCACTGCAGATGTCCGTTACTTCGACACGACCTGGACTGCCACTGGCGTAGATCCAGCTGCCGAGTGGATCAATGCAGATGGCGATGTGAGCACTCAGTCTGAAAACTGGGATAACTACCTTGGTTGGACAACTCGAAGCTTTAATGTACTCGATGCGCTTGAAGGTGACAACATGGACCAAATGAGCGGTAGCGGTAATTTGTCGGACCTTAACATCCAATCCAAAGCGGCCGTTTGGCAGGGATGGTTTCTAGACGATTCTATCGTCGGAATGTATGGTGTTCGGGAAGACTCTGCTCAGAACTATGTCGCGGTGGCTCAAAGAATCGAACCGGATTCTGAGTACGCCCTCGAAGGAGGGCCTACTGGTTACGTTGATGTCAGGCCTTCGACGTATAAGCTGCCTACGGAACCGAACTTGGATATCACTGAATCGTCGACCAGCTACAGCGTCGTTGCTCACCTTGACGCGCTTCCCGGTATGGACTGGATGCCCTTGAATGTGAGCGTCAGCTACAACGAGTCAGAGAATTTCATGCCTGCGGGATATCGGGCCGACATGTTCGGTCACCAGCTTGATCTTCCCACGGGTGAAACCGTGGATAGGGCGATCAGCATCTCCACCAAAGACAAGAAATACTCTTTGAAGATTACGGACTACGAGACCTCGTCTAACCTGTCCGATTCATCTTACATCCCTGGAACTTGGATGGTAGGCCGTTTTGTTGCTTGGGGCGAAAACTGGAAAAACGTCTACAAGCATCAACTAGCTAGTGGTTGGGATCTGAGCGGCGTGGGAGACCACAACAGCTGGCGTTGGACCATGAAGGATCCAGATGGGAACAACAATCCAGAGTTCATGCAAAAGGCGGTCTCTGACTGGGAGGATTTCGTATCCGCGATTCATGAGACGTTCCCAGATTACGGCGCTGCATGGAGCCTAGATGATGTAGGTGGTGAGCCCAAGTTCTACAACACCATCGACCCAGCTGGTCTCACTTATACCCAAGACGCGGTTTCTAAGGGAAGAGAGTATGAGTTTTACGGCCGGATCACTGAGAATTGGAATCTGACTTTCAATGCTGCCCAGACCCATGCCGTTCGTAGTAATGTGGGTGGTGAAGCAATGATCCAGTGGGTTGAGTTCGTAGACAAGTGGTTCAACACAACCAATGCAGGCGACATCCGTATTTGGTCTGGAGGTGGTCCAACCATCAATGAGACTTGGCAGGGCGCTTTCCGTTCAAACTACGCTCTAACAGAACTCCTCGAGTCGACTGCCAGCTCCGAGTTGCGGGAATGGCGTTTTAATGCGGTCACGCGGTATGCCTTCAAGGACGGTCGATTTAAGGGGTTGAATCTCGGTGGAGCTGTTCGCTGGGGAGATGAAGCTATCCTCGGATATCCGCCGATAGTGTTAGAGGACGGTAGCTTGAGCTACGATTTGGATAACCCGTACTTAGGACCGGACGATACTCAGTTCGACTTCTTTGCCAACTACACGAGGAAGCTGGGGAACGGCACCAGGTGGAAGATACAGCTCAACGTGCGAGACCTGTTCGCAGACGACGATCTGATTCCATTGAACGTGCAACCGGACGGAACGCCGGCTGGTTACCGGATTCCTTCGGATCGCACCTGGTCGATTACCAATTCGTTTGAGTTCTAGCCCTTATCGTCAGCCTGATGCCCAAGTTCATTTTGGGTTGTTATAAAATCAGGCCGCCTCGGAATGGGGGCGGCCTGTTAACGTTTTAGGAGATTTTTGTAAGGTGCGAGTGATTCTCCGCTTAGCCTTGTTCGTATCCTGTTTCTTTAGGGAGCTTTTTGTGATGCTATGATGAAGCGTTTCGTGTGTGCTATAACTTTTGTAGTTGGATTGCTTAATGCTGTTTTGGTTGAGGCTGGAAGACCTAGGTCTCCTGAGCCGATGCGTGGCTTAACGCCTCAAGAGGTTGTTGACGAGATGGGGATCGGAATAAACCTCGGCAATACCCTCGATGTCAGGAACGTCAACAAGACGTACTGGGGTAACCCCGAGACAACTGAGGAGATTGTAGACGGTATATTATCGGCTGGTTTTACTACTTTGCGGTTGCCGGTGACGTGGTATCCAAACATGGGGGAGGGGCCTGATTATGTTGTCGATACGGAATACCTAAAACGGGTTGAGGAAATCGTAAGCTGGGCTTTGGATAGAGGCGTCTATGTAATTCTCAACACCCATCACGAAGGGCACTGGGTCATTCCGAACTACGAGAATATCGATGCGACGAGCGAACGGCTTGAAAAGGTTTGGACCCAAATCGCGAACCACTTCAAGAACTACGGCGATCGCTTAATTTTTGAAACGCTCAACGAGCCGCGAGTTGAAGGCGGTGGGACGCTATGGGGTGAATGGAGTGGGGGCACTGCTGAAACGAGGGATTGTGTCAATCGGGCGAACAAAGCTTGTGTAAGTGCCATTCGAGCGACCGGTAGCAACAATTCTGTCCGCATGCTAATGGTCCCGACCCACGCAGCGAGCGCCGATGTGAAGGCGATGGCTGACTGGGAGGCTCCTAACAACGACCCTAACGTTATCGTTTCGGTTCACGCTTATGCGCCCTATCAATTCTGCCTGACGAACCAGGATGCGGATTGGGGAACCGATACGGACAAGCGGGCCCTGGATAACCTTTTTGAACAGATCCACGAAACGATTGTGGTAGGTATGGGGCGTGCGGTCGTAATGGGAGAATGGGGTTCTCAAAATAATGGGCTCGGCAACGAGTTAGACCGAATACGGCATGCCGACTACTATGCCAATCGTTGTGTTGATTACGGCATCAGCCCGGTTGTGTGGGATGACGGAGGGAAGTTTAAGTTGTTTGATCGTCGCGAACTGAATTGGTCGTCTCGCGTCCAAGCCGACACCGTTTTGGTTCCTCTCTTTGGACAGAGTTTCGCTCTTTTTCAGGAAACTGCTTCGCTTTCCACGGGGGCGGAAGGAGATGAAGATGGAGATGGGCAAGCCAATATCCTAGAGTATGCGTTTGGAAGTGACCCGAATGACGCGGGTGATTTGTCCCTTATGCCTAGACTGGAAGTGGTGGGTGGTTCGTTAACGATCGTTTCGCAACGCGCTGATGTGAATGTGCAGTACATTGTAGAGTGCTCTGAAAATTTGGCGAGCGATTCGTGGAGGTCGCTTTTACCGATTGCCTTGAAAACGAGTGTGTTGTCTGGGATTGGGGGGCGCAATGAAGTCAGGCAAGAAATTGAGGTCGATAAGGAGCAAAGCTATAGCACATTCCTGCGGCTCCGTATTGAAGACTAAGTCCGTCGCGATTAGAGGCGAGAGTTCGGTTGTAATGTTCAAGGTGAGGATCTGGGAATTGTTGGGAAGGCGAAAAGGATAATACCTTTACTAGCAATCCCCAGAGAACGTGGCGCGTCGAGCAGGCAGTCAGGTGTTTACACGTTTTTATTTGAACAAACTGTATATGCTTCGATTTGGCGTTTAGCGCCGCTTCGTTCGGAGTTGATTTTGGATCCCGGCTTGAGGGTTCCTGATCTGCTTGTGAGGAGCCAGTATTCTTGTCGTAGGCTCTATTCCGCTTGCAGGATTAAATTAAAGGACCAGCGCCTAGGCGCTCGTGTCCACAGAATGTCCGAAAAGGTTTCTCTGCGATTTTTGAGCCGCATTGATCGACGAAGGATTTGTTTGGCGAACTGTTCGACCCTGGATATCTTGGGCTATGGGACTGGGCTTAGGAGAGTCGGTAAGTGCCGACTCCCTTACTTGGGGGTGAAGTGGTTTCCTTTCGGGCGGCGCTTGTTTTTACCTTAGGCGATGAAAAAGAGTTACCCCACTGCAATGAACGGCGGACGAGAAAGGCCGCTCAAGGCTGCCCTGATAGGCGAGAAATCGGAGCGGATGGTCGACGCTGTGTATGGCGAGGAGGCGAGGCGCCGCATTGAGGAAAGCTTCGACCTGTTGCCTTATACTCTGACTGCGGAGCAACTTCGAGCGAATCCTGAAATCGCACGGGGGATCGACGTTCTGTTTGGTACTTGGGGCTTCCCTGTTCTCGACGAGAGGGAAGTTGCTTGGTTCGAGAACCTGAAGCATATTTTCTACGCGGCTGGGTCGGTGCGTTCCTTTGCCTTGCCTTTCCTCAAGGCGGGAGTGCCGATTTCGTCGTCCAAGCTGACGAATGCTCGTGTGGTGGCGGACTTTTGTCTCGGGCAGATCCTTTTGAGCGCCAAGCGATTCTTTCAAAACGTATCCCAATTTCGGAACTTCGGTCCTGCAGTGTCACCGGTTGACCCCCGCTTCTGTTTCGACGGCTATGCCGGAACCAAGGTGGGCCTTATTGGTTGTGGGCGGGTAAGTCGGCGCCTGATCGATTTGCTGCGTCCGCGTGGGTTCGAAATCCTCGTTGTAGATCCTTACCTCTCCTTAGCGGATTGCGAAGCGATGGGAGTGGCCAAGGCGGAGTTGGGGGAGGTGTTTGCTACTTGCGACATTGTGTCTAACCATCTGCCGAATCTACCAGAGCTTGAGCATTGCATCGGCGAAGCTCAGTTTGAGAGGATGCGGCAAGGGGCAACGTTCCTCAATACCGGACGGGGCGCCCAGGTTGACGAGGAGGGGCTTGTATCCATTTTAACGAGACGGAGCGACATTGTTGCCCTTTTGGATGTGACGGATCCGGAACCACCGACGGATGGGTCCGCTCTCTACTGTTTGCCGAACGTTTGGCTGAGCTCGCACATCGCAGGATGCGTGGGGGGAGAGGTTAAGCTGCTGGTCGAGGAGGCAATCGCTTCGGCCGAGCGTTGGTTGAAGGGCGAACCGCTAGAAAATTTGGAAGACCTTTTGTTATTCGAGCAAATGGCCTAGGGATTTGTTTTCTTCCGTCTGTGGAGCGTCCCTTGTTTTGACCTTTTGAGTTTCAGATATGTTATACCCCATTCTTTTGGCCTCGGCCCCCCACAATCTTACTGCCTTCGTTGTTATAGGAGTCTATTTTTGCTTCCTAATTGGAGTAGGTGTTGTATTCGGACGGTTGGTACGAAATAGCGAAGACTATTTCAAGGCTGGCGGGCAGGCGAGCTGGTGGCTAGTGGGACTGAGCATTTTCATGAGCGGCATCAGCACCTACACGTTCGTGGGGAACGCGGCTGGCATCTTCAAGTCCGGCTGGAGCCCGATGGCGATTTACGCTGCGAATGTGGCATCCTCGGTGGTGTGCGCCTTGTTCATGGCAGCATGGTACCGCCAGATGAGAGTGGTTACGGTCGCGGAGGCGATTCGGGTGCGTTTCGGCAAGCGGTCGGAGATCGTCTTGGCCTCGCTCATGGTGCTAAACGGCTTGGTTTGGACGGGGGCCGTTTTGTATGGGCTTTCCGTGTTCTTTACGCTGCTGCTTCCCGGGGTGCCACAAACCATGGTTATCCTATCGGTAGGGGTGGTAGTGATCGGCTATTGTACGATCGGTGGAAACTGGGCGGTAATGGCGAACGATTTTGTGCAAGGGCTAATCCTTGTCTCAGTCACGGTCTTGATCACTGTCTTGTGCTTTCAAGAGGCTGGTGGCGTTGCCGCGTTTTTTGAGGCGATTGCCGCAAGCTCTGCGGCGGAGGAGTTGCAGTTCGTAACTCCTCTTGCAGAAGGCGTCGACTCGATGGAATCGCCCTATGGCTTGAGTTGGATCGTAGTGACCTTCGTGGTGCAGTTTTTCAATATGATCAGCCTTTTTCAGGGGATCCGTTACTTCTCGGCAAAGGATGGGATGGAAGCAGTGAAGGCGTCATGGTTATCGGCGGGGTTGATGGTTGTGGGTTGTCTCGTGTTTTTTGTGCCTCCCATCTTCAGTCGAATTTTTATGTATGAGGAGGTGATGGCGATGCATGCCGACCCCGCGAAGGCGCCAGAGTTTGCCTTCGCGGTTGTGAGCCAGAAGCTGCTGCCAGCAGGGGCCTTTAGTCTAATGCTGGTATCCATGCTGGCTGCTGCGATCAGTTCTTTGGATACGGGGTTGAACCGTAATTCCGGCTTGATCGTGCGGGATCTATTGCCCGCGTTTTTGCGTGCGATTCGAGCTCCTCAGATCCCGCAAGGAAGAGAGGTGCTCGCTGGTAAGGTCGCAACGATGCTGATGGGAGTGATGATCGTAGGTTTTGCTTTGTTCTACGCGCAACTTCAAGGAGTCACGCTGTTCGACTTGATGTTGAGCATAGGCAATATGCTGATGCTGCCGCAGTTTATTCCGCTGGTGCTGTTTCTTTTTATTCGAAACGTCCCGGGATGGTCCGCCCTCGCGTCGATGTTTGCCGGGTTTGTACCGAGCTTCGTCGATTTGGCGTTTGGTCTCGGCTGGTCCTATCAAGAGAAGTCTTTGGCTATCGTGAGCAGTAGTACTCTAGTCTTTGTGCTTTCCACTTTCTTCTACCGCTTTGTATCCAACGAGGAACGTCAGGCTCATGCGGACTTTTACGCGACGATGCTGCGGAAGATCGATTATGCTGCGGAGGTGGGCGCGAACAGCGATGCCTTTCAGAAGAAGCAGATCGGAGTCTTCTCTATCGCTTTGGGTTGTTTGGTTTTGCTGCTCCTGTTCTTGGACAATCCCTTGAGCGGCCGTATCAGCATTTTGGTAATCGCCGCCTTCGTGCTAAGTGTCGGGTTCTTGATGTATTGGCTTTCCCAGCGCGACCAAAAGGAGGAGCTGGTCGAGGTGAATGACTCCACTGTCCTGGAGTACGAGCGAGAGAAGAAAGAACACGCGTAGCGTCGTTAGCCAGAGCTTAACGTTTCACCTTTTACCCCTTTTATCCTATGAGAACCCTGTTTGCCTTTGCCGTCATCTGTTCCCAGTGCTCGCTCCTTCTTGGGGCGAGCGAGATCGAGAAGCTGGAGCAGTCGTTGTCGCTGCCTGATTATTCCTATGCGGGCTACCATCGTTCGGAGCGTCCCATCCCGCATGTGGAGGGGCCGGTGTTTGACGTGGTAGCCTATGGAGCCGTACCCGACGACGAAAAGTCCGACCGCGCCGCGATCCAGGCTGCGGTGGACGCGGCTCAAGAGGCCGGGGGCGGGGTCGTGCTTTTTCCTCCCGGTCGCTTCGAGCTCAATGCCATCGGGGATGTGGATAGCCTGCGTGTGAGCGGTAGCAAGATCGTGTTCCGTGGCGCTGGGGCGGAGAAGGGCGGCAGCATATTGTCAATGAAGGAGGCGATGCCCCCGCCTCCGCCGATGAAGCTATGGATGAGTCCTTACGCCATCGAGGTCGGCGATCGGAGCGAAGACGAGCGGATCGGCAAGATTCTCGCGAATGCAGAGGCCGGCGAACGTCGCATCCAAGTCGAGAATGCATCCGCTTTGCGGGTGGGGGATTGGATAGCACTGAGGCTGTTGGAGAACGATCCGGATTTCGTGCGTAGCGAGCTCTCGGGCTTCGACCATCCCGAGACGCGTTGGACAAGCATCTGGCAAAACGGCGTATCCATTTGGGAGAGACATCAGGTCGAGTCGGTTGCCGGAAATGAGGTGGTTCTGACGAGTCCGATCTTCAAGCCGATCGACAGTCGTTACGATTGGTCGGTAGTGCGGTTGTATCCGCTTTCCGAAATCGGATTCGAGTCCTTGCGCTTTGAGGGCTCCTGGACGGAACCCTTCGATCACCACCGGTCCTGGCTGGACGATGGCGGGTATTCCATCCTGAAGCTGAACAATGTGGCTAACTCGTGGATACGCGATTGCGTGTTCGTGAACCTGAACCGAGTCTGTGTCATCGTTAACTCCGTGCAGGTGACGGTAGCGGACTGTCGCCTTGAGGGTAACCCCGGTCACAATGCGATCAACTTCCAGAGAAGTTCGTTTTGCTTTATGACTAGGACGCAGGATCTGGCTTCGCATTGGCACAGTCTGGGGGTGTCGAACGAATCGATCGCGAACGTGTTTCTCGACTGTTTTTGGAATTCGGATACTTGTTTCGAGTCACACTCGTCCCAACCCCGCTACACTCTATTCGACTCCTGTTTTGGCGGATTCATGAAGGGAAGGGGCGGAGGCGCGGCCTTCAATTTGCCCACCCACATGGAGGGGCTGCTGCTGTGGAACCATCTCAAGACGAATCCAGGCTTGGAGGACTTCCAGTTCGAGCCTTACGGAGAGACCTACTGGAGAGTTCTGCAGCCAACGATCGTGGGCATGCATGGAACGCCGATCTCCTTTCGGGAGGGACAAGGAGTCGTGGCGGCGCACGGAGCTCCGGTGGATGGGGGGGCGTTGTTCGAATACCAGTTGGCCCGAAGGCTCGGGCAGAGCGCCGAGCGTGATTGAAGAGCGAAGTGTATAGAAAGGTAGGATACGTGAGATGAATCGACGAGGTTTCATAAGTAGCGCGGGCGCCTTGACTGCATTGGGCGCGGTATCGACATTGCCGCAACCCGTGGTGGCGGATCAGGAAAAGGGCAAACGTCGACCTAATCTCGTGTACGTCTTTCCGGACCAGATGCGCCGTCATGCGATGGGTTTCATGAAGCAGGATCCGGTTCAGACGCCGAATCTCGATGCCTTCGCCAAGCGCAGCGTGGTGTTGAGCAACGCCTGCAGCACCTATCCCGTGTGCAGCCCCCATCGCGCGTCTCTGCTAACGGGACAGTATCCGCAAACGACCGGGTTCTATACGAATTGTCGAGGGGATCGCCCTGACCTTTATTTGAAGCCTGAATCGAGATGTCTGACGGATGTCTTGCACGATAGCGGGTACCATGTCGGTTATATCGGAAAGTGGCACCTGGAGCGGGGCGCTCCGGGCATGGGCTATGCGTCGCCCTGGGTATCCAAGGGGCGGAGACATAGCATCGACTTTTGGCACAGCTGGTGCGACATGCATAGGAATGAAGCCGGCGAACGGATTCCTTGGGAAACCTCGCATTTCCATTTTGGTTACTGGACGAACGAAGCGGGGCCGGAGGACAGGCTGTTTCCGGGGCCGATCTGGTCGCCCATTTACGAGACCAACGTGGCGATCGACTACATCAACAACCGCAACGGCGAGCGCGACCCGAGCAAGCCTTTTGCCTTGTTCGTGTCGTGGAATCCTCCCCATAACCCCTACGACAGCGTGCCGAAAAACTATGTCGACAAGTATGACGGGGCGACGATCGAGGAACTGCTGAATCGTCCCAACGTTCGTTTCGAAGGGGCAGGCGCGGATAGCCTCAAATATGCCAAGAGCTATTTCGCATCGGTGACCGGCGTCGACGATCAGTTCGGGCGCATTTTGAAGGCGATCGAGAAAGCGGGGATCGAGGAGGAGACGGTGATCGTTTTCACCTCGGATCATGGTGAGATGATGGGGAGCCACGGCGAGATGGGGAAACCCTACTTCTGGGAGGAGGCCTATGGCGTGCCTTTCATGATTTCGTGGAAAGGGCAGCTGCAGCCGCGCGAGGAAAAGCTGTTGCTTGGAACCCCGGACATCATGCCGACCTTGCTCGGCTTGTTGGGCTTGGGCGGCGCGATTCCGGATTCGGTAGAAGGCTCCAATTATGTAGACGCCTTGTTTGATCGGCCCCAAGCGGCGCGGCCGGAGTTCGCCTGGTACTACAATGCCTGGAACGCCCGTGGTGTCAGAACGGATACGGAGTGCTGCTATTTTTATCGTGGTCAAGGTAGAGGGAATCAGGACCTGTTCTTCGACCTGAAAAATGACCCTTTCCAGCTGGAAAATCTCTCGGCAAAGAACCTCAATCGCATGCGCGAACTGGGAAGGGAAACGAAAGCCTGGTTAGCAGGTCTGGACGATCGTTTCGTAGATCGGAAAACGGGCCTCAGCTATTTCGACAGCATTCCCGGCTGAGGATTCAGCGTGGCTTAATCCTGTCGAGGGCTGGGCCATCGTGCCGATCGCCGTTGAGCAACGTAACTTTTTTGCGCATCCGGGACAGAGACGAAGCTATGAAGAGCTCCAAAAGCAATGGGACGATTCGATTCACTTCCTCATGCTTTTGCCGGAAAGTTCTCGCAGGTCTGCTTCGCGTTTTTTGTCCCAGTACCCGCAGTCGAGTTCCAAGAAAACTGAGGTATAGGGGATCGTGAGATCTGTCTTGAGAAGTAAGACGTTGAAGCGTTCCGATGCTCTATCGAGTTGGGCGATGATTTCGTCATGTGGCATTGCGTTTACAGGGCGACTGCCCAGTAGCTGCTTCAACTGGGCTCGATATTCCTCTACTCCTGGCGAAGCTGATTCGGTAACCAGGTCGAGCTCTTCGTCGAGCATCGTTACGGCTTGAATGTGCTCAGCTTGGTCGATCTTTTCTAAAACAAATCGAAGGACCTCGATTTGGCCTTCATGGGTGTGAATGGTTTCAATTCCCGCCGCGCTTTGTTTCGGGTAAGCGGAATCAGCAACGACGATCCAGTTTCGGTGACCGAATTCGTGAAGTCGTTCACCGAATTCGCTTTTCCAGTCAGGGCTTTGGGGTTCGTTGCAACCGGAAAGCGTTAGCAGGCTGAGGATAACAACGGGAATGAATCGTCTCATTTGTTTAAAGTTTGATGGTTACGTTTAGGGACTGCTCTGCCGAAAAGGAAAGTGTCTTGTCTAGCGCGATGAAAACCCGTTCGCCTTCTTGCGTGTATGAGAAGGGAACACTTTTTTTATCGAGGCGGACTGTAACTGATTTCGCTTTCCGATTTTTGGATACATCAAAGGCAAGCGACTGAACCTCTAGTTTGCCGTGAACAATGCTTAGGGTTTCGCTTTGTTCGGAATCGCCCACGTTTTGCGAGAAACTCCCCCATGCTCCTGCGGTTACGAAAGGGGCTTTGAAATTGGAAGGAGTGACCTTTGGCGAAAATGCGATGTAGTTTCGGGGACCGTGGTATTCGAACCCGGATACGCCTACAAAGTGACCGTAGCTTGCCATGGAGCGAGAGTAGTGGATTCCCCATTCTACTTCTGACCAAGGGTTTCTTTTTGAGCCATGGTAGCGGTTGTTATGCATGTACCAAATGTGAGCTAGGGACCGGTATGGCATGTCATGCCACATCATCAAGGAGGAGAGTGCGTATTCGTAGCCATTTTGTGACTCGTTGTTATATGCGGCAAAACGCGGATCCCCGTGCTCGAGCACTTCCGAGCCTCCGTTTGGCCAGGTACATGCGATAAATCCTCCTTCGCCCGGCATGGCGTACCAACGTCCGCTTTCATGAACTTCTCGAAAGGGCCCGACGTCGGTAGTGAAGTTGTATTTCCAGAGTGAGTCGAGAGCTGCCGTTGCTTTCTTAGGGTCGATGATCTCTCCCATGCCGACATGGTAGGCCCAGCTTTGCCCGAGGAGTTGGCTGTATTCGTTTCCTGAGAACACACCGGGTGAGTTCGGGTGATCTGGGTCCGGCTCGTGAATGAAATACTCGCCATTGAAGAGTTCGTTTTCGATGTAGTCTCGGCCTCTGTCGGCAATTTCGCGGCAGAAAGAAGCGTATTCGCGGTCTCCCATTTCGTCGGCCATTTCGGCCATGGCCCGTAGCGAAGCTCCGTAGTAGAGGCTGAGCCAAGTGATCTTTCCGTACCACTTTGCGTCGAGTGTGTTGTGTTGCGGCCCAGTTAGGATGCCGTCGTGGTCGGCGTCGTTGAGTTGGGTCAAGCCTTGCATCGCCTTTTTGAGCCCGCCGTAGTTGGCTATCAGGAAGCTGTTGTCTTTGGACATTTGGTGGGCGAGGTAACTGCGAAAAATAATGCCCGCTTGCCCGTCGACTGCGAGGCCATGTTTAAACCATCGGTACTTGATCGTTCCGTCTTCCTGGAGGGCGCCGCCTTGGGAGACTGGGAGCAGGTCCGTTTTTTCGCGGAGGTTAATCTCAAGCTCCGGGAAGAGACGCCCCATTGCCTGTACGTAGCTCCAAACGTGCGTACAGGTGCCTTCCCCTTGGTACCCTCCTTCGAACCCGTAGAAGTGGCGTCCTTCCAAAAGGTGTGAGGTGCTGCTTGCGAGGATCGATGTGTTTAAGAACGTGCGGTCGAGAAACCAGTAGGGCAGGGTCGAATCGTACCACGTGTCCCTCCAGAGATTCGTTTTGGTTGAAAGCTCTTCGTAGTTGTCGATTACATACTGTGAAACCTCTCTCGCATCCTTGAATTTTTCCGCGTAGTGACGCGTTTGTCCAGCTATGTCGAGAACGGCGGTCGTGGGGAAGTGCCAGCTCAGCACGAATGTGATTTCTTTCTCTTGGCCTGGCTCAAGCTGGATAGAGCTCGTGAGGCTCCCGATGAGTTGAGCGTCGGACGCGAGGTCTACCTTAGCTTCGCTTTGGGGCGAAGATTGAGGCGACTTTGCAGGGAGGGCTGCTTGAGCGTCGCCTTGTGCTTTGCCTCCAATAACGGTGAGGGCCATGCTGCCGTTGTCTCCGACCCGCGTGCGGTCTTCGCCTCTATCGGTAAATGTTATGTCATCGACTGAGATGTAGGTCCCCCAAGTGTTTGAAAGCTTGTCGTAAATCTCTATATGAGCTTCCTTCCCTTGGTAGGCTCTCAAGTCGAGCCAGACGGGTTTTAGCGATGAGGTGGAGGATCCTCCCGCTGCATCGACGGTTTTGCCATCAACGACGGCCCGGATGCCAACGCTTTGAGGATCGGTGTACCCTCCCGTATTTGCTCGAATGTACTTACGTTCAACGAGGAAGGGCTGGGAGACGAGGGATCCTGTTGGTTCGCCTTGTTTTAGCTCAGGGCCTTCTCCATCGTACCGACGGGAGTCTGCAAGGCGTTCACCGCCTAGATGGCGGATGTAGCTGTCCCAATAATTGTAATACGGCTTGCCCTCGTGCCCAAACGCTCGGCCTGAGCGCGTCCAACCCGCGTAGCCGTCTTCAAAATCTTCGAAAAGGATGTCGGGGCGAGGCGAATCGTCTTCGACACTTTGCTCGATTTCTGCGTAGCTGACCAGTCGAGTGGCTACTTTATCCAAATTTTCGATACGATTTACGAGTTTTCCTGAGATTGGATTCTTGGAGCGTTTACGAGATTCAGTGAGCACTGCGTTTTCAAGCCAGCCAGCCAGTTCGACCTCGGTTGGATGGGAAGAGCGGTTGTGGATCTTGAAATTGAGTATGGTGGCTGGAAGCATCGACTGATCAAGATTCAGCGGGACAAAGGGCGAGTAGGCTTGCAGGTCGACATCGACTGGAAGCTCTGGATCGCGGTATCGAACTTCCCCGATTGGGTATTGCCCAAGGAACTCGATGTGTTCGATTCCGTTGCGATCAAGGATCCTGCTGACGGTTTTTCCGCCACCTCGTGTTTGAACGCGAAAGCCATGCTCGACCATGCGAGCGCCCTTCTCGTTCGGTTTACTGCGGACGTAGGGGAACTCATAGGCTTCTTCCCCTTTTAATTGCCCCATCTTAAAGTTGAGATTGAATATGTCCCAGAACCAGAGTTTGCCGTCGCCCCCGAGGTAGAGCTGGCCCGCAGCGATCCCGCCTACAGGCATGCCGATGTATTCGAAGTTCTTCGAGTTCTCCTTGGTGTAAATCAGCGGAGCGCCGCGATCGATAAGAGTTTGGGCGAAGCCCTCTGGGAAGTGTTTGACGGTCTCGGTTTTGTTGCTGTCGAGCTTGAGTCGTTCCATAATGTCGACTTGGGGTTCGGCAACGATTTCCGATGCGAGCATCAGGGACGCGAAAAGCAGTGATTTCATTTTGGATTGTTGAGTGAGGCGTAGGGGAATCCTGCTAGTAAATCACAGATTTGGTGTTTTGTCTTGTTGGATTATGGAGCGTAGGATAGTGCACAATCTTCATGTTGAAGACACACCATGCGCATCTTGCTCTTTGGGGGCAGGAGCTTGCAATGCCGATGATCACCCACATGGGAACCAACAATTATCGCCATGCGGTAAAACTGGAGGAGCATTCGCACGTCGGTTTCGAGCTGGTCTTTGCCTTGAAAGGATCGTTGGCGTATGAGTTGGCGAGTGGAGAATGCATCGAAATTCGTGGCGGCCAGTTTTCCTTTATGCCCCCCAGCGTTGCTCACAGGGGGAGGGGCGGCTACGAGGCTCCTTGCCAATTTTGTTGGATGATTTTTAACCCGAGACACAGGCAGGCCATAAAAGGGACTCCGTTTACGCGAGAGGAGCTAGGCGAGATTCAGCGGAGGTATTCGTCGTTCGAAACATCAGTGGTCGATTACTCGACTAATACGCGAAATGCGCTGCACCGCTTCCGCATGGCGTTTTATGATCATTTCGCGCCGACCCGATCAGCCTTGTCACTTCCCTTGTTACGTTCGCTGGCGTGCGAGCTGATTATAGATTCATCGCGTCATCTGGAGCAATTCAGCGTGTCCAAAAAGTCCGAATACGGAAAGGCTGCCGCAGAGTATGTGGAAGCGAGGCTTTTTGAACCGGTTTCAGTCAATGAAATTGCCGCGTACTTGGGGTTTAGTGTCAGCCGTACGCATGAGCTTTTTAAGGATTATACGGGGCAATCTCCAATCGATTACCATATGCGCCTCCGAGTCCGGGCGGCGCAGAAACGATTGCTCGCCGAATCGGTTGCTGTCACGCGGATTGCCCATGAATGCGGATTCAGCAGCAGCCAATATTTTTCCAGAATATTTCGACGGTACGTGGGGTTGAGCCCGAGGGAGTACAGGCGGCAAGGGGATTGACTTTGTTCTAAAAGACTGTCCAACAAGTCGAATTCTTGTTGGGTTGGACCTTGGTCCAGTCCGCGTCGTGCTGACAAGCGGTTTGCACGCTTGACGAGGTCCTGAAACAGTGGATTCCACTTCGCCATGCTTATGGGATATGTTGTGGCGAAATGCTGTCCGCCAATGTTCGATTTGTCCTGAAGGTGGATCTGCTATTTGACCTACCCAAGGCTGGTTGGGAGTGGATGGGGCATACGTAATCCTGCGGTAGAAGGCTACTTTCAAGCTTTGTCATACTGGCAATTCCAGCTGGAACAGCTTCCAGTTTTGTGGCGTTGTTCTGGAGCGAGCGGTTTGATTGGGTGGCCATTGTTCGGAGATTTTCGTTGAGCTGGGCTGTTGCTTATATCGGTGTTCCAGTTCTGCAAAAATCGGAAGCCGGAAGAATGCAACGAGCTGAATCAGGATATGAAGTACTCATTACAGTTTATGATATGAGAGCACAGCAGCTATGGCTGTTTTCGGAGCGTCGAAAGAGTCGATTACGCTAATGAAGAAGATATATGTTTCGCAAGATGGGTGTGACGAAAACCGGGGTACTTCTCTCGCTGAGGCTTTTGCGACTCTGGAAAGAGCAAAGCTCGAGGCTCGAAGATTTCCGGAAGCGGATGTCACCGTCCTCGTTTCTGGTGGTTTGTACCAAGTAGAAAAAACCTTGCTTTTTTCGCTTAGAGATTCGCGTGAAAAAGGGAGGCTGATATTCAAGTCAATGGAGGGGGAAACCGCAATTATAAGTAGCGGAAAAGCGGTTGCCGGATGGGAACGTGTAAGGACTTTGCCAGCGGGTATGTCTTCCGATCTGATTGGAAAGCTTTGGATGGCTCCGATACCTGATGGAATAGGTGATTTTAAGGTAATGTTTCGTGACGGAAAACGTTTAAGGCGAGCGAGGGGGGCAGGCTTTGATCCATTGCCCTATTCGGGGGATCACGCTTCGGAGTCTTACTATGAATGGAGGAAGCAGAATTTTTACTATCCAGAGGGCGTTCTTCGTGAATGGAAGAACTTGCGTGATGTCGAGATAATCGTTCGCCCGCGATTTCACTGGATGATGAATCTGTTGACTTTGTCGCACGTTGATGAACAGCGAGGTGTAGCAAGAACCCAAGTGAAAGCGACTTATGACATGCAAGCGATTCGCAACGGGCCTTCAATGTGGATAGAAAACGCACCAGAGTGTTTGACAGATCCAGGTGAGTGGATCGTGGATACGGAGACTCGGACAATATACTATTATCCGGAAGACGAAATCGGATTGGAGGGAAGCGTGACTGTCCCTTCGCTTCGCGTTCTGGTGAAAGTAGAAGGTAGCGTCGATCTCGATGGGCCAAGTGACAAGCCGGTGAAGGGGATCGTCTTCGATGGAATCGAGTTTACGCAAGCGGATCGGGGGATGTGGCGAGAGGGGGATCTGGGAATGCAGCATGATTGGGAGATGCTCGATGCAGATGATTCTCTCTTGCGTTTTCGTGGTGTTGAGGGCTGCAAGGTTCTCAACTGCAAGTTCTACGAGACTGGCGGGTCTGCTGTGCGCTTTGATCTTCATGCAAGGAAAAACCTCGTTCAAGGAAACGAGATTCGCGATATTGGCGGTGCAGGTATTGCTTTTATTGGATACGGTCCTGGAAAGAAGGATCTAAACCAGAGAAATACTGTTTGCAATAATCACATATTCCGGATCGGTCAGATTATGTGGCACTCGCATGGCGTAATTCTCTGGCAGAGCGGGGATAATAAGGTGTTCAATAACCTGATCCATGATGTGCCGCGAAAAGCGGTCTGCATGAGTGGAGTTAGGCTATGGTTCTTCGACAAGGAGGACCGGAGAAGTTCGTGGCGCGAGTGTGGCCAGACAATCCGCTGGCATGAAATCGATGGCCCCACTCGAACTTGGGCAGATGTGCTGCCGTATTTGCACACGCGGAACAACATCGTGGAAAACAACGAAGCCTATCATTGTCTCTCGTTGCTCGGAGATGGTGGTGTCATGAACATATCTGGTGCGGGAAGAGGAAATGTCATACGGCGCAACTTTATCCATGATATTGAAACCAAGGAGTGGACCGATGGCACGATTCGCACCGACGATTATCAGGAAGGATCGGTGATCGAGGAGAATATCGTGTGGCGTACCGACAACAGCGGACTCGTATTGAAAGGGGAGAACGTTGCGCGAAACAACTATTTTATCGATGTGGCAAGACGCGAGAACGCGGCGATTCGTATATGCGAGAACAATAAAAAGGCAAGGGTATGCAGAAATGTGATTATCAAGGGCGAAACGCTTGCGGATGTACGAGATGAATTTCATAATCAATATGGATGGGCAAACCTGCTCTATGCCCCGATCGCTCCAGCTGGAACGAAGGATCTTGCATGCCCGACGCTTGAGGCTCTGAAGGATTGCTGTTTGGATTTTAATCTATTCTACAGCTATGCTGAGGGAGGCATGACTTCTGAGATGGTTGACTATCTGGCAGCTGGGCACGAGTCGAATAGCGAATTCAGTCTTCCCCTGTTTGAACATTGGGAGAAAGGGGACTTTCGGACAAGAGAAGGGTCGCCTGTTTACAGCTTGGGAATAAGACCGCTAACGATAGAGGAGGTGGGGCTGACGGAAGATTTTCCAGTTTGGTTCCGTGCTTATTCTTATTCTAGGCGTTGGCGAGACAATCTAGGTATGCTTCAAGGTTCTTTTGCTGTTTAATAAAAATAAACGAATAATGTTAAAATATGTTTGTAGATATTCTAAAAAATAGAAAACCCCGTTTTGCGTTTTTCGCCATTGCACTGTCGAGCGCTCAGTTTTTCGATGCTAGTATGGTAGAAGGTGGTGACGAACGCTATGAGCCGAATTGGTCCTCGCTTTCCAGGCATAATGATGAGCCGGAATGGCTGTCCGATGCAAAGCTTGGAATCTATTTCCACTGGGGCGTCTATACTGTCCCCGCCTATGGTAGCGAGTGGTATCCGTTTCACATGTACCGACCAGGCACTAACGACGTAAAGGAATACCATCGAACGAACTACGGGGACCCTTCGGAATTCAATTACCATGATTTTGTACCTATGTTCACTGGCGAGCATTTTGATGCGGATGAATGGGCACAGCTCTTCAAGGAAAGTGGCGCTCGGTTTGCGGGGCCTTGCGCTCAGCATCACGACGGATTTGCGATGTGGAAGAGCTCTGTGAATCCGTGGAATTCGTTCGATAAGGGGCCGAAGAAAGACATTACGGGAGAGTTGGGAACAGCGTTGCGGAAACGTGGGATGAAGCTTATTACGACCTTTCACCATGCCCGTAATAGGCAACGGCATGATGGGAATGAGGAACTGTGGCACAACTTCGGCAGTCACTATACCTATCATCCTGATTATGCGACCTCATCGGAGGACCCTGAGTTGGCGAAACTCTATGGGAACCTTGGGGAAGACGAGTTTAACGAGTATTGGCACGAGCAGCTCGTGGAGGTGATAGATCAATATTCCCCAGATATTATGTGGTTTGACTCTTGGTTGAACTATATTCCGGAGAGCAAGCGTCAGGAGTTTGTCGCCTATTATTTGAATGAAGCGAAAAAGAAAGGGCAGGACGTTGTTTTGGCTTATAAGCACAATGACCTGCCAGATGAGCTGGGTGTTTTAGACATCGAGCAAGGCGGAAAAAAGGATTTGTCGGAATCCGTGTGGATGACTGACGTGACTCTAAGTCTAAAGTCTTGGAGTTACATAGAAGGGCAAAAATATAAAACGGCAGACATGGTCGTTCGCAATATGATCGATGTCTGGAGCAAGAACGGAATTGTCTTGCTTAATATCTCTCCCACTGCCCGTGGGGAGATTAACGCGGAGCAGAGAGACGTTTTGCGCGAAATTGGAGCGTGGATGAAAAAGCACGCAGAAGCGGTTTATGAAACGCGTCCTTTCGAGTTTATGGGGTTTGGCGACGCGGTTGCAGGCGAGGGCAAATATGGAGGGCAGACTGCGACGGTGCGGTATTCTGCGTCCGACGGGAGGTTGCTTCAGTCCAAGGATGGAAAGACGCTGTATTTGTTCCTTTTAGGGAAACCAGAGGTTGGACGTCAATATGCCTTGAAGAAGCTCGGGCGCCACAGCTTTTATCCTAAGGAAGGTGTTAAGAGAGTAACGATTTTAGGCTCCGAGGTGGAAGTGCCTTGGAAACTCGGTTTCAGAGATTTCGAGTTTACGATTCCAGATGCCGAGCTGGATGAGATCGCTACAGTTTTGAAGTTGGAGCTGAACTAGTCCGCTGAGCGTTTTTCGTAGCGTCAATAACTTCAGGAATGTGCAGATTTATGAAAATGAATGTATCCGAAAACTGGGGATTAGAAACGAAGGGTTGGCTTCTGACGTTCCTGTTCGTCTTTCTCGTTGATGCTTCGACTATAAATGCAAGCGGGAAACCTAATGTGTTGTTCATTATGTCGGACGACCATACGTCGCAGGCAGTTGGGGCGTATGGTAGTCGTTTGGCGAAGCTGAACCCCACCCCGACTCTCGATGCGCTCGCGGAGGAAGGTGTCGTAATGCTGAACGCGTTCTGCCAAAACGCGATTTGCACTCCTAGCCGTGCGTCCATTATGACGGGGCAAAGCAGCGCCACGAACGGTGTTCCTACTTTGTGGGAGGGCTTGCCGCCCGAGCGTCAGTATCTTGCCTTGGAAATGAAGAAAGCCGGTTATCAAACAGCAGTGATCGGAAAGTGGCACCTCAAGAAGCTCCCACTAGCGTTTGACTACTACAAAGTTTTAGATGGTCAGGGGGATTATTTTGATCCCATTTTCTACGAAACCGGGGCGAAGGAGACGCAGTCGCGTTATTACAACAAGTGGGGGCGCGAGTGGACTCAGGAATTCGAAGGTGCTGTAATGATGAAGGGGCATTCGAGTGATTGCATCGCTGACTCTGCGCTCGAGTGGTTTCGAGAGAAAAGGGATCCGAACAAGCCATTCTTTCTCAAGCTTCATTTCAAGGCGCCGCACGACTATTTTGAATACGCTCCACGCTACGAATCCTATCTAGCGGGTGTGGAAATTCCAGAGCCTGAAAATATGTGGGATCGCAAGAACAACGGGTCCCTGGCGACTCGGGGTGTCGATGATAGCTTGGCGCCCTATATCGGCACTTCAGTGGGTGGAAGGAATCTGAGGAGAAACTATGTGAACGACGAAGAAACCCCGTGGGCTGGGAGGATTGACCCAAGTTTAAGCGAGGTAGAGCAGAAGCGGCAGGCGTATCAATTGTACCTGAAGGCGTACTTGAGATGTGTAAAGGGCGTGGACGACAACCTCGCTCGCGTCTTTGCCTATTTGAAGGAGGAGGGACTGCTCGATAACACGGTCGTCGTTTACACCGGCGATCAAGGGTTTTATCTGGGGGAGCACGACTACATTGATAAACGCTGGGCCTACGAGGAATCGATGCGGATGCCGTTGATTATCCGTTATCCAGATACAGTCAAAAAGGGGGCTCGAATAGATTCGATCGTTGAAAACGTGGATTTCGCGCCAACTCTGCTCGACTTTGCAGGCGTGGATACCCCCGTATACATGCAAGGGGCTTCCTTCAGGGAAATCTTGGAAACGGGGAGGGAGCCGACAGATTGGAAGCAGGCGGCGTACTACCACTATTGGATGCATATGAAACATCACGACAATCCCGCTCACATCGCGATACGGACAAAGCGGTACAAATTGATCTTGTTTTACGGTACGGGATGGCAAGGGGAGACGGAGCCGACGACTCCTCCAGCCTGGGAACTGTACGACCTTAAGCTCGATCCGAGTGAGGATCGAAACGTGTATGGAAATCCAGAATACAAGGAAGTTGTCGCCTGCCTAAAAGAGCAGCTCAGGGAGCTCAGAAGTAAGTACGGAGAAAACGATTCCAAGTTTGCGTTTAACAAGGCGATAGAGGCGTTTTGGGACTACGATGAGAATGCGAGGTTGCAAGCGATTGAAATCTCGGTTGACTTGCTGAACGCTTATGAAAACGGGAAAGCGGTTCATTGATGTGGCTCTCGTTTCGGACAAAATGAATGAACTACCGATGAAGAATGTCTTCTCTCTGTTAATTGCCTTTTTGATTTCCTCCACCGGCGCGACTGCCAGGAAGGTAGCCCCTATTTGGGAGGAACAGTTGGCGGCGGTGGAGAATGGGGAACCAGCTCCATTGGTCGATTATTCGTATGCAGGTTACAGGTATGGGACGACAGCAATCCCGCAAAGCTTTGATTTGCCGGTATTCAAAGTAGATGACTTCGGGGCTGTGCCTGATGATGGGAAGTCCGACCGAGCTGCCATCGAGGCCGCTATCGCTAAGGCGAGCCAGGAAAAGGGCGGGATCGTCCTGTTCTCTTCGGGGAGGTACTTGTTGAACGAGAAGCCGGGATCCAATCGAGGAATCCGCATTGGAGAATCGAATATTATTCTCAAAGGCCAAGGAGCTGGACCCGGAGGAACCCGACTGTTCATGAGGCACTACTTGCATCCGGAAGATCCTGAAAGGGGATGGACGGTGCCGTTCATGTTTACTTTTGCGCCCGGGGATTTCGAAGCAAACAGCAAAGCTGTACTAGATGACAGGGGGGGAGCTAAAGAACGAGTCGTCGGGACTGGCGCGGGTGGTTCGTTCAGCTTAGAGGTTGAGGACGCTTCGGGTTTTAAAGTGGGGGAAGTCGTGACGCTTGCGGCAGAGTCGAAAGCGCTTGTCCCGGAGATTGTAGGGGAAAGGAAGCTCCGTACGCTCTGGAGTCGTATCCACCAAAGAGGGGTGGCAGTCTCAGAGAAACTAGAGATTGCCCGCATCGATGGCAACCGACTTACGTTCAAAGCTCCGTTTCTCAACAACGTGACCGAAAATGTTGAATGGTGGGTTATCCATTATCCGGTTTTGGAGAATTGTGGTTTCGAAGATATTCATTTCGAAGGGAATTTTCGAGATGAGTTCGTACATCACAAGAACAGGGAGCATAGTACTGGATATAGCGCGGTTAGAATGCTCGCTTGTAAGGACTCCTGGGTGAGGCGATGCCTGATGACGAACACTGGTTGCGCGGTTTCTTTGACGGGTTCAATCAGTTCGACCGCGATGATGGTCGTGATTGGCGGAAATCGCAGTCACAATGGAATGGCGATTACGTTTGGCTCCCGTAATCTTGTAGGGCTGACGAGGGACGTTGCAGGGCAGTTTCATGGTCCGGCGATGTCTCACTTGGCAGTAGGCAATGTGTATTGGAGAAACGTTACAAGTAAGCCGTCTGGTCCCGATTTTCATGGGACCTTCGTTAGTCATTCGCTCTATGATCTGAATACGGCCGCATCCCTAAGTAATCACGGCGCGAATTTCCGCGACTTGCCGAATCATTTAGCTGGCGCGGTTTTTTGGAATTTTCACTACACGGGTGTTGGGGAGGTCGGTAGGAACTACTGGGATTTGTTGCCAGATGAGCCAGATCGCAACTATGGTCAAATGGCAGTGATCGATCCGGTGATCGTTGGATTGCATGGTGGAGAAGTCTCCTTCGTTGAGTCCTCGGTCGGACGCTTGGAACTCAAGGGTGAGAAAGTGTATCCAGAATCATTGTACGAAGCTCAGTTGGAGTTGCGTCTCAAAAGACGTCCACGGTGGATCGAGGAAGCCCAGGAAGAATGGGTTAACTTTCAGAAAATGCTTGGTCTAGAGTTGAACTAGGTCATTTCCAGTTGTTCTTGTTGCTTTCGGGTATTCCGATCGGCTTGGGATTCGAGCAAGAGGGGATGGAACAGGTTCCGGTTCGGCGGTGTGGCGTGTCCAGGGAGATTGGGTGATCCTTCTGGAAGCATTGATTATCACCCCATTCAATGGCTACCCCAGGTACCCTGCAGTGCAGGGGCCTGTACCTGCGCCTGAGTCGCGAGGCTACTTGATTGGCGGATGATAGTCCCTCTGCAAACAGATGAACAAACTCAAATATCCCTATGAAAAACCAACCCGCGAAAGCGTTTAAGGGTCGGCCGCATTTTATTGCGATGCTGACCTTGGGCACATTGACAACTGCCCCGTCGATCTTCTCTCAAGGTGCTCAAGCCAATGGTGGAGAAGAAGATCTTTTTGAAGTGAGCCCGTTTGAGGTGAAGGCGGAAGAGAATAATGGATACAGAGCAACCAGCACACTTGCTGGCACGCGTATCAAGACAAACCTAAAGGACGTCGGCTCTGCTATCTCCGTTGTTACCACCGAGATGATGCGTGATCTTGGTGCCAACAACAGTGAAGAGCTCCTTGTTTACACCCTCGGTACCGAAGTCGGTGGAGCAGTGGGCAACTTCGGCGGAGCTGCAATCGCTGCTGGTGATGAGAGCGGAAACCGCGACGCGAGAGCGAATCCGGAATCAAACAACCGAGTGCGTGGACTCAGTCGAGCTCAGTCGACTCGAGACTACTTCCTTACGGCCTTTGGCTTCGATTCCTACAACTCGACGGGAGTGACAGTTAGTCGTGGACCAAACTCGATTCTGTTCGGAATTGGCGAGCCCGGGGGGATCATCGAGAACTCGCTCAAGAAGGCTCAGCTGAATGAAGACGAAGGCGAAGTCAGTCTTCGCTTCGGAAAGCGTGATTCGCATCGAGAAACCTTCGATTACAACAAGGTCCTTGTTGAGGGCCGTCTCGCTATTCGTTTGATGGGGGTTAACGAGACCGTTAACTTTAAGCAACAGCCGACCTTCGAGGATGACCAGAGATTTACGGTCGCAGCGACTTGGAAGGCCCTCAAGAACGAGAACGTTTCTTGGCTGAATCCGACCTTGATTCGCGCCAATTATGAAGAAGCCGAGATACGTTCTACTCCGCCTAACACGATGCCTCCGGGTGACGCGTTTCATTATTGGTGGCATCCCGAAGCGAGTGTGGCGGCTGATAGCATCATTGGCGAAGACCGGACCGAATATCGAGAGGATTACGCCCCGCAGTGGGTGATCGACGACATGTTTCGTCAAGACACGACTTCAGGCACTAAGCGCGTGGGTCGTGCGGGCGTTTGGAATACCTACGCGTTTGTTTTTCCTGATATTGCAACAGGCTCTGCAGGTGTCGGTACTTCGCAAAATGATGTTCAGGTTATGGATCCTGCCGTTGGCAGCCATACTGTGACGCTCGAAGATGGAACTGAATACAGCACATTCGCATGGGGAGGATTTCGTGGTACAAGTCGCTACGAATTCAACCCATTGTATCCAGGTTTCAAGGATAAGGTGCTAATGAATTCGGAGATCTTCGATTATAACAATTACTTCTATCCCGGACGTATCCAGTATTCGAATCATGACTTCAAAGCTCAGAATTTCAGTATCGAACAAAACTTGTTCGATAACAAGTTGGGCTTTCAACTTTCCTTCGATAAGCAGGAAAAGGACTCGGAGCGAAGCTTCTCCTTTGGCCGCTTCAACTACCACAAAATCTACATTGATACGCAGCTGTACAATTCTAACGGAGAGCGGAACCCTAATGTAGGTCGTCCAATGCTCTCTGGACGCCTTGATGGAAGGGACTTCAATGAGGATACGCGAGAGTCCACCCGTTTGACGGCATATTACAATCTAGATTTCACAAACAGAGACGGTTGGGCGAAGTGGCTTGGCAACAATACCGTAACTGGACTTGTGAACAAGTGGGAGAACGACAGAAGAGGATTCTCGCTAAACCCTGCACCAGATGATTCGCACGATCCAGAGCAGCGCTTTGTCACCAACCATGCCAAGTATGGCCACGGTAATGCCGCGTTCGCTTTGATGGCCTACATCGGTGATCCGCTATTCGATGTAACTCGTCCAGAAGACGTGCGCTTGTATAACGGGTACTTGAATATCGAGAAGCCTCAGGTGGGCCAGCGGTATACGAATTATTACTACGACAAGGTGTCACAGACTTTGAACTACAGCACGATCGGAGTTCAGGAAGGGCTTGTAAATCCATCCGGTACCTATCAGGAAATCGATTCTGAAGCGCTTACCTGGCAAGGGAAGTTCTTCGAGGACCATGTCGTTTTGACTTATGGTTGGCGTGAGGATTCTACGGATACATGGAGAATTCGAAACAACAGTTTCAGGGACCCGGATACATTTTTCTATGACCGAGACGTTTTCTTAGATGGCTGGGGACAAGAAGATGGTTCGGTGGGGCCGCGTTCCGATGCGGATGTTGTTCTCAGCGAGTCTGGGCAGACCACGACGAAGCAAGCGGTCGTGCACATGCCAAAGGCTTGGCTGGAATGGTCAAGCGGCGCTATTTCATCAGTCAGCGCGCATTTCGCTCAATCAGAGAACTTTAACCCAGCTTCGGTGCGTCATGATTTCCGTGGGGATTTGATTGGAAGCCCATCTGGCGAGACCGATGAGTTCGGGTTTTCGTTTGGCCTTTTCGAAGACAAAGCTCATGCGCGTTTCACTTGGTACGAGACCTCTAGCCTGAATGCTACGAACACCAACATCAATGGTAGGCTCTGGGAATTCCGTGGGCTGTTGCCGATGGCTCAACGCTGGGTGAGCGCGAAGAACAACTCCTTCAATGAGGGTGGATTGCAGTTCGAAGATATTGCTTGGTACGGCCCAAATGGAGCGGGTCCAGACAGGGAGGGGGCAGAGTATCGTCCCGAACTAATCGGTTCGTTTCAGTCTTTCGATGAGGTAATTGATGCTTTGCTTTCTGCTTGGACGCCCGAGATGGTCGATGACTGGGAAGTGACCCTTGATGGGGAAGAAGGTTCGCAGTCGATCAGCTACACCCAACCATCTGGCTTGTCCTCGGTTGCGGGAGCGTTCTCGAAAGGTTTCGAAGCCGAAGTCGTTTTCAACCCGACTCAAAACTGGAGAGTAGCATTCAACGCTTCGAAGACCGAAAGCTCCTTTGGTGGTGGGCTCCAGGTGATCGAGCCGGTGTATAACGAGCTGGTTCAGAATCTGAAAAATGAAGGCCTGTGGGAAGTCGCCTCTCGGCCTGGCAGCTCGTCGACAGACGTGGGCACGCAGTACAGCAACGGAGCGGGGCTCCATCTTGCTGCAGCGAAGGCAAAGGAAGATAACGTCGTGGCAGAGCTCAGGAAGTGGCGGTGGAATCTTGTCACCAACTATCGTTTTTCCGAGGGTCCCCTGAAGGGTTTTGGGATTGGAGGCGCGATGCGTTGGCTGGATAAGGTGGCCACTGGCTATCCGCTCGTGCGGAATTCGGAGGGTGTTCTCGCTCCGGACTTGGCTAATCCATTCTACGGAGACGCCCGTTTGAAAGGAGACGTGTGGTTCAGCTACAAGACGAAAGTCTTCGACATGCCCGTTCGCTTTCAGCTAAATCTCCAGAATTACCTCGGTGATGACGGGGATATCCCGGTAGCGACTAACCCGGATGGCGAGCTTGCTATCGTCCGGACCGCTGAGGAGAAGAGAGCGTTCTTCACTACCACCATTTCGTTCTAGCGAGCGTTCCCGATTGCCAGCTCTCCTGGTTTCCTAAGCCCGCTTGGAGGTTTTGTGAGCCTGGTGAAACGGTCCCCGTTCTGATTTGAGCCTCACCGGTTACGGTGGGGCTTTTTCGGCGTTCGTAGCGGCCATTTGCACACTGTTAGAGAAGTGAGAGCGTTATGGGGAGAGTGGAGCGTTTTTGCCCGAGCAGCCGAATTGTTGGCGAACTGTTCGACGATATGTGGATTGGGTGCTGCGGTTGTGTTTGCTAGCTTGTTAGGGTGTCGGTTCTTTCGCCCCAAAGATGCGTTCAGGCCGAATTCTTTACCCCAACAAGCCATATGGAAAGACGAAGAATCACGATCAGGGATATTTCACGGGAAGTTGGTTTGGGAATCGCGACCGTTTCACGGGCTTTGAATAACGAAGTGGATGTGAAGGAGGGTACGCGCTTGAAGGTTTTGGAGGTCGCTCATCGGATGGGCTATCAGAAGGATGCGATGCTAAGTGCTCTTGCCCAGATGCGATGGAAACAGGGGAAGAAGGGGATCGCTCAGACCATTGCTTGGATCGACTGTTGGCCTCAAGGGGATGCTTCGGGCACGATTCGAGAGGGGGAATTCTACGAGTCGATCTATAAGGGGGCAGTGAGTCGTGGGGAGGAATTGGGTTATCGAATCGCCTTTTACAAGGCGAGGAAGGGAAATATGAGTGACGCCCGTTTGTCGCAGATTCTCGAAGCGAGAGGTACCTTAGGAGTAATCTTGCCTCCTTCCCCGCTATGTTCAGATGACCTGGGGATGGAGTTTGGGAAGGCCTGCCGGGTTGACCTCGATTGGGACAAGTTTTGCGCAGTACGAATCGGTTACAGCTACAGCGCTCATCCGTTCAATGTTGTTGTAAGCTCACAGTTCGAGTGTGCCGAATTGGCAATAAAGTCAATGATCGACCGCGGCTATCGGAGAATTGGATATTTAACGAGTGGGAATCAAGTCAGGCGATACCGGGGGCGGTTTTTGGGTGCAGTACTGTATTGTGGGGTTCGTTACAAACCTTCGGGTATTTCAATTACCGAGCATGTTGTTGAGGGGGATATCTGTGATGCAGATGGGCCAAATGTTCGCGGATGGATAGAGGAGAACAGAATAGAGGGGGTGCTTGGCAATAGTTACGAGGTCATGGATCTGCTTCGAGAAGAAGGTTATTCAATTCCGGAGGATATCGGCTACGCTCATGTTGGAGGAGGAAATGGCGAACGTGAAGTATCCTTGGTAGATCAAAATGGAAAAGAGATTGGCAGAAACTGCGTCGATGTGCTTAATTCGATGATTAAGAACAACGAGAAAGGCGTCCCCGGCATCGTTCGGGAAGTGCAAATCCAACCTAGCTGGGTTGCTGGTAGATCGTTGCGCGAGGTCGGCGAGGGGGATTCCTCTTTCCCTCTCCGTTGGGGCTCGGCTTGAAAGCGTCGAGATTGGGCAGGAGCCGTCCGATCTCGACTATAAAGATTGCACCTGTCTGGAGAGCGAGTTCATCGAGAAGTGGAGATAAAGGTGCTTTACTTGTTCGCAAGTGGTGGAGTCTGCTGTTCAAATCAAGATAGCGCTCATCGATGGAACTCATAGCTCGTATGGCTCCTCAATCTCGAGGGTTGCAGGGTGATCAAATCGTGGCGAAATTGGAGACATTCGCTTAGAAGGACTCGATGGTATTGAGCGTCGGTCCGTCGTGCCAATCGCCGTTTATCAGGGTAACTTTTGGTACCCTAGGGAACCCCCTCAAGTTGAGGGCGATCTCCTGGGCAAGGAGCTCTACAGCATATCTGCCGGTGTAGTGGGAATTTTGATGCAGTCCGGCCGCATCCTTGAAGCGACTTGCGAGTTTGGGGCAAGAGAGCTTGGCGTTCTCGACTTTAGCGGAGTCAAGGGATAGACTGGCAAATCCGTAGTCTTTCCCACAGAGGAGACCTTCCTCGTATAGGAACTCGGCCCAGTCGACCCGTTGGCTGAGAATGGCGGTGGGTTTGTGTTCAAAGAACCAATTCAAAAAAGCCTCTTTAGTATATTTTTGCTCGATCGGAGGTATCTTGTATTGATCTTTGTACAAATCTATGAACATCAGGTAAGCTGCCTTCCATCTGAACTGTACGCGTTCCTTCATTCCATCCATTACGAACCCGATGCGCCGGTGCCCTTTTGATGCCATCTTTTCGAGGGAATGCAGGACGGCGCTAAAGTGGTCCAGCGATACGCGATTGATATTTTTTGCATCGAAGCTATAGCCGAAGGTTATGCTAGCGAACTTATCGAAATCGATGTCGAGTTGATCGTGAATCGTATAGACAGGTGGGACGATGATGCCTTCGATACCCCGGCTTTCGAGGACTGTCGTGAGGCGCTTGCCGCTAAGTCCCTCGCGCATCATGTTGAAGTATTCGAGATTGTAACCCAACTCTCTCGCTCGTTCCCGCGAGCCCAGTAAGTAGTTGTGGTATATGGGGTGCTTCTCCAGCTGCACCTCTTCGGGATATTTGGTGACGAAGGCGAGGGATGCTCCTGGGTTCTCGCTCCGATTTGCCTTCAGGTACCCCATTACGTTTGAAATGCGAGGGTCGGGGACGTAACCCATCCGGTCTGCCGTATCCCTGACTCGCTTTCGAGTCGCTTCTGAGATTTTGGGATTGTCCTTGAGGGCCAAGGATATGGTGCTGAGCGACAGATTGAGCTCTCTTTTGAGATCGCGTAGTGTGGGACGCTTTTCGGGCATGGTTGGAGGGCTTGAAGTTTCGCTGAGCGGCTCGCAAAGCGAACGGGCGAACTGTTCGCTAGTGGTCGTGTTGAGGCAACAAAAAAGCTGAGCGAAGATTCTTTCATATTCAGCAGAGTGCCCGTTCCAATACCCCAAAAGTAACAGCGCGAGAGATCGAGTATATTGATTTAGGATCCAGCCTACATCCGAGCTGCCCATCCCTGTTGGGATACGGCTTGGAGCCGCTCTTCGTTTCGATCGATTTTGCCGTCGTATGCTTCAGCTTTCGTGCTGGGTAGTGGTTTGTAGCTCGGCTTTTCGAACAAACCTTACAACTAGTTTTGCACTAGATAAAAACTTGTTAAATCAAAAGATGAATATCCCTAAAAACCTAATTCGTACCCCGCTCTTGTGTTTAACGGCGATAACGCCTTTGGCGCTCGTATGCGGACAAGAGGACTTATCTTCCGAAGAGGAAGTTTTCGAACTCTCTCCATTCACCGTTGGTTCGAGTGAAAACGATGGCTACCGGGCGACGAACACCCTGGCCGGAACTCGATTGCGCAGCAGCCTCAAGGATGTTGCGGCGCCCCTCTCTGTTTTCACCAAGGAACTGATGAACGATGTCGGAGCGGACGATCTGCAGGAGGCTCTCTTGTACTCGGTCAACACCGAAAACGAGGAGGAGTACGCCCCGGATGACGGAGAAGGCTTGAGCATCGGCAGCACCACGCAAACCCGCGTGCGCGGCATTAGCTCGCCGGCTGCTCAATCCAGAAACTTTTTCAGAACTGAGATCCGAGGAGACGGTTACAATACCGAATCATTCACGATCGCTCGTGGCCCTAACTCGGTTCTGTTTGGTTTGGGGAGTCCGTCTGGAGTGATGGACCAATCGCTCAAGCGCGCGTCTGTTGGCAAAGCATTCGGCTCCTTCGACTTGAAGTTCGATTCCAATGACGGCCATCGCGAAACCTTTGATCTCAATCAAACCGTAATCAAGGACACCTTGGCTGTTCGTGTAGCCGCCATGAATCAAGATCGCAGGACGTATCGAGATCCAGACTACAACAAGGAGAATCGGTTCTATGTGGCGAGTACCTTGAAGTTAGGCGATAAAACGGAAATACGTGCCAACTTTGAGGATATGGAAAACGACATTGTGCGGGGTCGTTCAACGCTTACCAATGACTATATTAGCGACCATGCTCGAGCGGGTAGTCCGATATTCAACAATGGAGCCGGCGACAATGCGGGCCTCTGGAGTTGGGATAATGGCACAACGTGGAGAGAGCCTGATGCAAACGATCCGAATGAAGCTTGGCTTATTGACGATGTCGCGGCCACTACCACGAATCGATTGTATATGGCCGGAGGCGCTCTCGGTGGCGAGGCTCTTCAAGGCCTGCGCTGGGTAGGCAGCCGAAAGTCTGTGCTGAGCGATGGATCAGAATCGAAAACGTTTACCGATTCGTCTATCGTGCCAGCTGATTTCAATGTGCGCGGGCTCGCCTCGTCGACTGACCTTACCGGTGATGTATTCGGTTTTACGATTCAGCACAAGTTCGCTGAGAACTTTTACCTTGAGGGTGCATACAACAAGGAAAAGACGCATCGTTCTTCGGTAGATCCACTCAGGTCAGGGGCAGGGATCGAGAGGGATGTGAATGCCTTTATTCCTGGAACGACAAGTGAGAACCCCAATCTCGGACGCTACTTTGTGGAAAGCGCTTTCCTTGGATGGGACATACGGAACACCTTCGAGACAAAGCGTTTGACTGCCTCTTACGAACTGGATTTCAGCGAACGCAACAAGTGGCTTGGAAAGCACAACTTGGGTTTGATGTATCAGGACGACGAGTTCGACGTCCTGAGAATAAAGACGCGATTGATGAATCAGGGAGACGAGGTGGATGTCCGTCCCGGAAACGACTATTTGGGTGAAGTTTCGCAGGGACGAAATAACATCGAGGTGCGTTATTACCTGGATATCCCTGGGCTAGGGGGCGACTCCGATGGGCTTGCCTATCCGGGGACTTTTGTGATGCCCCCATGGAACTCGATAGTTGGGGGAATCCAAGGCGATGGGAGACCGTCTCGTACGAAACAGGATGTCGAGGGTACCATGTTCGTAACCCAGAGCAGGTTCTTGAATGACAACTTAGTGGTCACGTTCGGGTATCGTGAAGACGAGGAAGCGACTCGTGTAGTGACCATAACGGACGATGACCGCAACCCGCAGACAGGCGAATATATCTGGGAAGGCGTTCCCTTTGATGATGACGCCGTTGTGGAGTCTGGCACCACGCGCACCCACGGATTCGTCTACCATACTCCGGTCAAGGGGCTTAGCGTTTTCGCGAATAAATCTGACACCTTCCAGCCTCAGGGTATTTTGCAGGACTGGTTTGGGAATCCCTTTGGGTCCAGCACCGGCGAAGGCGAAGACTACGGTATCAGTTTCGAGTTGATGGAAGGAAAGCTCGGTGGGCGGATATCGAAGTACGAGGCAAGCGCCTTGAACAACTCGGAGGTGGATTGGTTTTTCGAAATAACCAAGTGGCGAGTTGTCAATCACATGGAAGGTTGGATCGAAACTTATCATGAAGACATCTTCCCTCTGTTGGGAATCGATTCTTCCGATGATGTGTTTGCCGAACGACCTCCAGTCGGTGACCAAATTCGAGTAGACCGTTCCTACACCTCGAAAGGGTACGAACTTGAGTTGTATGCGCGTCCCGTCGAAAACCTTGATATTCGTCTCACTGTCGCGCAATCGGAAACCACCAATTCTGACATCAATAGCAAGATGGTGGACTACATCGAATGGCGTAGCCCTGTCTGGGAAAAATACTATGGGTTACCAGAGCCAAGGGATGTGATGGCTAGTATCAGCGATCAATTGGCAGCTAATCCGGATGCGACTCCAGACCCGCTCCAGTATCATTTCTTCGATAGTAATGGAAATCGAGTAGATGTGCTCAATCCGACTGACGATT
The DNA here is from genome assembly GCF_031127875.1 of Pelagicoccus sp. SDUM812005. Classification (GTDB taxonomy): domain Bacteria; phylum Verrucomicrobiota; class Verrucomicrobiia; order Opitutales; family Opitutaceae; genus Pelagicoccus. The sequence goes on from NZ_JARXIA010000004.1 coordinate 87,255, forward strand.
TCTTGAACACGGATACCATCGGTGCTCAAATGTACCTCAATCCATTCCGATTCCCGCGCATCGAAGCGCAGAAAGCGGTGAACGGATTGAAATCGAACCGCAGCCGTGAATGGCGTGCAAACTTGATTGCCACTTACCGCATCAAGGAAGGCGCTTTCAAGGGTACGAAGGTCGGTGGTGCCTACCGCTGGCGGTCTAAAGCGGCGATCGGCTACGGCGGAAAAGAAAACCCCCTCGGCTCGAACTTTCCGCTTGTGGATGATCTCGATAAACCCTTCTACGGACCTGAGATTAGTGAATATGACTTTTGGGTTGGCTACAGCCGCCCGATCAACCTAGGCGGAAGGGACTTGAAATGGAACGTCCAACTCAATGTGCAAAACGCGTTTACTGGCGATGGGGACCTCTACGTTGTTGACGTTGATCTCGAAGGGAACCCGCTCGCTTATGCACAGAATGCGCCGCGGGTATTCTCTCTAAGCAATAGCATCGAATTCTAAAAGTGTTTCGCTAAGGACTTTCCTAAACATAGCTCTCGCCTCGATCGGCGGGGGCTATCATTGTATTGTGTGACCATGGCTATTGCGTACCGATTAAGGATTGGGATTTTGCTGTTGCTCGGGTTCGTGCTTGCCGCTTGCGAAAGAGGCGGTGGGGAAAAGGATCTGGAGCGGCCGAATTTGCGAGCTGGGTTACCGGACTCGTTCTACCGCCAACACGAGCGCCTCTTTGAGGCGCGTGAGAATGGTGAAGCGGTCTTGGGCTCCTTAGCCAAGCTCTATCACGCCAATGGTTTTTTGCAGGAGGCCAAGGAATGCTACGAAGCATTGGCCAATATGGAAACTGCCGCTGCGAAATGGCCATACCTCGCTCACAGGGTTTCCGCCGATTTAGGGGATGCGGAATCGGCGATTTTGTACTTGCAAGAAACGTTGAAGAGGGACGGGAGCCACGCCCTTGCAGCCCTTCGTTTGGCGGACCTTTGGGTCAAGTCGGGGAAAAGTAACGAAGCAGTCGCACTGTACCAGCAATGTCTCGGACTGTATCAGTATCGAGAATACGCATATCTGGGCCTGGCTCGCGTCTCGATGAACGAAAAGAACTATGCCCAAGCTCGCTCGTATTTGGCGAGATCGATCGAAGCGGACCCGTCGCTGGCGACGGGGTATCTGTTGCTGGCGAGTGTGAGCGAAGCTTTGGGCGAGCCGGAACTTGCCCGTTTGGCTCGCGAGAATGGAAGGAAACTTTCCAAGCACCGGGACCCCGTAGATCCATGGGTAGACAGCTTGTACGAGTATTGTTACGACTCCTATTCGCTAAGGGTGGCGGCGGCGGTCTATTTGGATACTCATCGCCCTGAGCTTGCCTTGCCCCGCTTGCAGCGAGCATTGGCGGTGGACGGGTCTGATCCGCATACCTTGCTCGAAATGGGCCAGTGGCACTTGAAATTTGGCGAAAAGCCTGAGGGCTATGCTTATCTTCGATCGGCTGTCGAAGCAGATGTCGCTTTTGAAGATCCATACTACGTAATTGCATCAGAGCTACAGTTGGAGGGTGATTATCGTCGCTCCCTTGAAGCAGCGAAGGTGGCGATTGACCTTTTTCCACGTTCAAGTCGATTTTATCGCCTGGCAGGAATCGCTTACGGGAAGCTCAAAGCTTACCAGAAAGAAGTAGAGTACCTCCAGAAAGCCGTCGATTTGGCTCCGCACGATTCTCGCGCTCTTATCGCGTTGGGGAATTTCTATTGGCGTAATCAAGAAAGGGATACGGCTGCCACCTACTACGAACGTGCGCGTGCCATCTCCCCGGCTGAACTGGATGTTCGTGTGCTCCTGGCGGGATACTATTTCGAGGAAGGAAGGCTGAGTGAAATGAAGGCCTGCATCGACGAAGCCGTATTGCTCGCACCGGAGTCGAGCGTGATCACTGAGCTCTTTGCGAACTATTCTTTAGAGATGGGGAATCGGGCTTTTCGAAGCTCCGAGTTTGGCAAGGCGGAAGGCTTCTATCTCGATAGCTTGGAAAACGCTCCGGAAGCGATGGAGGCCAATGTGAACTTGACCATGCTTCAGCTGAAGACACGCCAGCTGGACAAGGCCCGAGCGAGGCTCGAGGGCTTAATAGAGCACAATAAGGAGCTGGATTTTGCCTACCCTTTGCTGGCAGCGGTTGCGCTTGAAGCGGGGAAGGTGGACTATGCTCGGGAGCTGATCCGCGTGGGGATGGGCCTTGTGGACTTCCGATCGGAAGCCCGAAGCAAGGTGCTCTTCGACACGGTGAACCGTCAGTTGACCGCGATCGACTAGTCCCGTTTCCAGAGCGTGATGCGGTTCAATTGATCGTATGGCGGGTAGGCATGGAAAGAGCCAGTGACGAATTCGACTTGTCCATCGCCATTGATATCGGCGGCTTCCACGACCGCGAGGTGGGTGGGAGCGTAAGCGATAGGAAGCTCTGTGAAATTTTGCTCCCCGTCGTTGAGGAAGGAGGTGACGGCAACCGAACCTTCGTCGGTCCAGTGGTTGAAGCAACTCACGGCCAACACATCGAGATCACCATCGCCATCGAGGTCGCTCGCGAAAGGGCTGAATGCTCCCGGAAAGGTGCCAATCCGGTGGTATTCAAAAGAGAGTTCTCCTTGGTTTTCTAGCCACTGGACTCCGTGCCATGGACGCGGTCCTGGGGTTGCATAGTCGAAAGTGTCGCCGTTTGTGTAGAGGATATCGGGGTCTCCGTCTTGATCGAGATCGACGACCGAGATGCCGCTGCTGCCAAAATCTTCGTTTGTCGAACCGTAGAGGCTGCGCTGTTTGAAGCTGTGCTGGCCGGTGTTTTCAAACAGGTGGACTTCCTCCCACTCCTGCGATACCAAGGCTGCGATGTCTAGGTCCCCGTCGCCATCGAAGTCGGCCGTAGGAGAGTGGATCGCCCCGGGGAGTTGAAGGAGAATGTGAGATTTGAACTGAAGGTTTCCGAGGTTCTCCATCCAGCGAATCTCGCCTTGCTCGTACCCAAATTGGGCAAGAACGAGGTCCAGGTCTCCGTCGTCGTCTAAGTCGGCAGCTTGTGCATCGGTAACTCTGGCAACGCTATCGATTAAGATGTGTTTCTTGAAGCTTCGGTCTTGTAGTTGCTCCAGGAATACGACGGAGCCGATTCGGCTGTTGTTCGGAAAGATCACTCCCATGGAGGCGACGAGTAGATCGGTGTCCCCGTCACCGTCGAAGTCAAGGGCTTCCAGGTGTGCTGGACCTTTGACCTCGCTCGAGGCAAGCTTCTCGATATAGGCGTCCGGCTCGTATTGGTAGAGTATCCGGACCTCATGCAGCCGCCCTTCGGTGAAAACGATATCCAAGCGACCGTCCTGGTCGATATCCTCGATATCGATATCGGTGATCCATGGTGGATCGCCGGGCGCGTCGCCGATTTTTAAAGGCGAAAAGGAGAGCGGCTTTTCTGTCTTTTGGTTTCTATCTAAAGGCTCGGTGCAAGCGCTTAGAAGTATCAGGATTATGGGCACGAACACCTCTCGCTTGCGTGATGCGTGCGCAAACAACGGAAAGAGGAGATTATTGAACTTGGGGAAGCGTTTCACGGTTTCTATGTGTGGCTCCGCACGGAAGAGGGAGATTCGACTTAGACAAATGCGACTAGGGCAGAGTCAAGAATGGAGCGAGGGCTGAGGAAGCGAACAGTTCGTTCGGAGAGTTCGGTCATTCGCTCAGTGTCGAAGCCAGCCAGTCTCTCGCTTGTTTGCGACTGGGCTTGTGCCTCCAGAGGTCGGTGTGAGCGTGGGCGACGTGGCCTCAAGGGATTTTGAACAAGAAATGCGTTGGCACGACGAGGAAGGGGCGGTCGTCGATGCGACATAGTCGCTGAAGGGCAGAGTTGCGTTTGCCATGAGCGGAACTGGGACTGGCTGGTAGGGTAGTCAGAAGCGCAGTGCAGGTTGCGAAGAATGAGCAAGTGCTTTTCATCGGTGAGAGAATTCGGGTTTCTCCTGTCGCTTAATTGTAGCAGCGGACCTCGAAGAGCTTTATGTTGGAGGATCCGTATGTATCTTTAAGATGAATACGGATTGCTGGCGTTCGTATCTTCGAGAATCGAAATCTAACGAGACGAGCTTGATTGTGTTCGACACTTGCCACTTTCTTCCAATCTCCATTCTGAAAGGCCAAAACCTTGGCGGACTTGAGCAGTTCCTGTGGAATAGCCGGAGCGTAGTTCTCTGTGTCGCGGGGGGTCTTTAGCATCATAATATTTCGCTGCAGGTTGCTATCGCACTTGAGGTGGACCTCTGAGAGCCCAACGGGCTCGTCCCACTCCAAGTTTAGCGTGGCAGCGTGGCCGTCGGAAGCCCAATGGTGAACCTCACCATGTTCGTCTCGTGGAACCCCGTCGAGCAGGAGTTTCGGGTCGCCGGAAGAAGTACTGCTCGCGGTAATCTGTTTTGCTTGTTGAGCGAGGTCCCCGGGACGTGAAGCCGGTCGATTGGGGATGTAGGCGTCGTCGCGCAGCAGCTGTTCTTGGAGCGTATGGATATGTTGGATCGCGAGCTCGCGAGGGGAGATCCCTTTAGCGATGCAGAGGGCCGCAGCGGTGCCGACGGCTTGCCCCATAGTGGCGCAGGTCCCCATGACGCGGGTCGAAGAGAGTGCGACGTGAGTGACGCTGACATTGCGGCCAGCGAATTGAAGATTGGATACGTTTTTTGAGTAGAGGCTCCGATAGGGGATTTCGTAGACCTTGTCGAAGTGGGAGTGCCAAAAGCTCGGGGGATCTTGAAGGTTTTCAATGCCGCCCGGATTGTGTTCGTCGAGGGGCCAGCCGCCGAAGGCGACCGCATCTTCGAAGTGGCGGTGCTCTAGCAGATCGGATTCGCAGAGAATGTGATCACCGATGAAGCGACGGGATTCGCGCCGACCGGGGACGGAGCCGACCCAACCGAGTGCGTAGTTGTCAGCCTCCGGATATTTGCCAGAGTTTTTGACGTAGTCCCAAACTCCATACGCATAGCCCATCAGCTTGTGGCGGATGGTGTCGAAGTCGCCTACGATGTCGAAGTCGCTACCGACCTCGACCCACCAGAAACCTTCTTGGAAGGGAATAATGCTCCGGTCGTCGTGTCCTTTGTTGGAATATTTTGCGTCGCCCTCGTAGGGGATCGCGAAAGAGGGGGCTTTGAAGGGCATGGGCTTTCCCTTGTCGTCGGAGGAGAGTAGAATGGTGGCTCCGAGCGTCCAACCATCGGCTTTCTCTGGGGCGAACTTTTCGTTGAACTCAGAGCGGGCTTCGCGTCCTGAACGGTATTCAGCCCCAGATGTCGCAGCGAGAAGCCCGTCACCGGAGCAGTCGATGAACTGTTTGGCTTCGATGGTGATCTCGGTCTCGGTGGGACCTTGCCAGCAGCGGGCGGAGGCGATGCGATCGCCGTCCATGTTGGCCTTTATCGCTTGTGTGTCAAAGAGCAGAGTAATGTTTGGCTCGCGTACTACGAAGTCGTAGAGAACGTGGTCCCACACTGTGAAAGATTCCTGCGGGTTCATGAAGCGATTGTGCAGGAGGATCTCCTCGATGATGCCGGTCTCGCGATCGGCCAGCCCATTGGTGAGTTTGGTGACGCCGTGTACGATAACGCGGATTTCGCTGGAAGCGTTTCCACCGAGGACGGATCGATCTTGCACGAGTACGACTTTTGCTCCGTTGCGGGCGGCGGAAACGGCGGCGCAAATACCTGCCATGCCTCCACCGATTACAGCGACGTCTGTCGTGATCCTTTTTCTACGTTGAGGCGTTTGGTTTTCGCCTGTGCCCATTTGCAACCATTGGTCTGGAGAACGATCCCCAAGATCGATGACGTTAACGTTTTGATTCATGTTGAAAAGTGTATTGGATGAAGAGATGCTTGGCGGATCGGCCGTGCCGCCTTTAGGCTGTTCGCTTGCGTATCGAGACGGTGACTACGCCGACGATGGCAAAGAGGATGAGGGAGAAGCCGAGCATGACGGCTCGTTCCTTCGTGTCGAAGATCGAGAGGACGCTCATGACGATGCCGATGCCAGCGAGGGTGATGGCTACCATCTTGGCGGGTAGAGTGGATGAATGAACCTCTTCCGCTTCGTGGAAACTGAGTTTCGAGGCCTCGACTCGTTGCCAGCCGGGGTGCTCGTTTTTCATGATGAGCTCTAATAAGACGAGCACGACTACGGGAACGAGAATACCTGAGCAAAGATCAGCGATCCGCTGGTGTCCGGGCACCCAATCGGAAAGAAATGAAAGCCAGCCAATATCAGAAAGGAAGCCATTGGCAGAGAAACCGAACTTAACGAGAGCTGCTGCGACGAACCCAACGAGCGTGGTACTCCAAACGGCTTTGATACCAATTTTCTTCGAGAAGAGTCCCCATATGGTGGGGAGGACAAGCGGCCCGGTCAGCAGGGTGGTAATGTCTAGGATGAAACTCGTGTATCCATAACGAGGAATGAGTAAAGAACCGCCGATGACTACGAGTCCGAGGATTGCGGTGAGTATACGTCCTACGAATACGAGTTGGGTTTCCGAGGCCTCCTGGTTTATGAGTCGATGATAGACTTCCGTCGTAAAGGCCGCCGCGAATACATTGAGTTGCGAGGTGGCGGCGCTGGCAGTTGCGGACGCCATCGCGGCCACCATGAGCCCCATCATGCCTGCGGGCAGAACCAGTTGGCAGGCGAGTATGTAGGCTTGCTCGGTGTCGGCTTCTGCGTTGAGGGTGCGAAAGACGAGGGCAGGTAGCATCCAGAAAAGGGGGCTTACCAAGTACATGGCGCCGAAGATGAAGGCTGCCTTTTTTGCGTCCTTGGCACTGGGAACGCAGGTGTAGCGCTGTACGAAACTCCATTCCCCGCCGATCTTGAAGAAATGAATGACGATCCAGCCGGTGAGGAACCACCAGGTAAAGTCGCCTGCAATGGGCGAGGTGAAGCCCTCGGGAACCTTAGAAATAAATGCGTTCCAACCTCCCGCTTCGATGAGGATGAGCGGCACGACGAATGTCACCGAAACGACCAGTATCACAAATTGCAATACATCGGTCATGAGCACGGCCCAGAGCCCGCCGGAAAATGTGACGATGATGACGATGAGGCAAAGTGCGATGGAGGTGAGTGGAACGGAAAGGAGTCCAGTCTCGGCGTCCGCCAGGAGGTGACCCTCAGGCAATGGGATCAAAGCGCAGATGACTTTGGCAAGGGCGTAGATGGCGCCTCCCACAGCGAAGATGCCAACGGTGCCCTGGAACCACGTGTAGAACTGGACGATGGAGCTGCCGAAGCGTAGCTGCAGGAATTCGGAAGCTGAATTGACGCCGAGCTTTCGCCAGTAGCCGGCCAGAAACCAGCCGACCAGTAAAGCGGCGACGCCGTAGCACATGTTGATGACCACGGCGACAAAACCGTAGCGATAGGCCACGCCTCCCCAGACCACGAAGGTTCCGGCGGAAAACATGGTCATGAAGCCAGACAACCCGGATACCCACCATGGGGATTGTCCGCCGGCGGCGAACATGTCTTTGGAATTCTTGACCTTGCTGGCGAAGACCATGCCGGCTCCTATGACACCGGCGATGTATAGGAAGATCACAATATAGTCGGCTGTTTGCATGGGGATTTTGAATGGTAGATCGACTTCTCGGAAGGCGATCGGGACATCTTCGGAGAAGCCGTCCCACCATAAAAATTACTAGTTCGGTTGGTTGCCTCTCCAGCCGGATTGGAGTTGCGCTAAGAGCTTGGATACAATCCGCGGCTTTTGGGCTGCGATGTTCCGGGTCTCGGACGGGTCTTTCTTGTGGTCGTAGAGTTCCGTGGCGATGGGAGGGGCTTCGGGACTAGCCGTATCAATCCAGGCGATAAAACGGTAGCGGTCGGTGCGCATGGCGTAGCCCATGAGTCGGTTTTCGAATAGGTCACGATCCCACTGCTCGCCGAACTGCTGCTTGATGCGTCCTTCGACTTCGGTGATGAGGGGACCGAAAAAGGTTTCGCGCATGGCAGGGCGCAGAGGAAAGGCTCCCCACTCGCGCAGGGCGGGATTTGGGAATTGGCTGAAAGCGGCTTTCTTCCAATTGCGGTTTGGATTTTGGAGCAGCGGCTTGAGGCTGAAGCCTTCGAGGTGTTCGGGTTGTTCAATGTCCGCGAGGTCGCAGAGAGTTGGATACATGTCTACGAGCTCGACGAGGGCATCGGTCGACGCTCCTTGGGCTGCTTCAGACATGTTAGGAGCCCAGACGATAAAGGGAACTCGGGTAGCGATCTCGTAGTTGGTGGCTTTGCCCCAGACTCCCATGTCGCCCAGATGAAAACCGTGGTCGCTCCAGAGTATGATGATGGTATTGTCACGCACGCCGGATTCGTCGAGGGCTTGGATCATGCGACCGATTTGGGCATCGATGTAGCTTGTGCAAGCGAGGTAGGCATGCTTGAGGGTGCGAGCGAGTTCGGGATCGAAATCGCCTGCATTGGGGATGCCGTGACGTACTCGTAATTCGAAGGAAGCATGCAGTCCCATGGCGGCTCCGTTTTGGGGCGCTTCGGTGTGGCTTGCCATGGGGATCGATTCGCGATCGTAGAGGTCCCAGTAGCGTTGCGGGGCGATCCAGTTGAGGTGAGGCTTGTTCATGCCAAGGGCGAGAAAGAAGGGCTTTCCTTCTCCCGACTTCTGTTCGGCGACCAGATCCTGCAGAGTCGCTATGGCGAGGTCTGTATGATACCCGTCAATGTATTCGTTATCCGGAACATCTGCCGCTTCGACTGCTGGCCCCATCGCTAGGCCGAAGCGCGAGACGGGGCCGTATTTCTCGAACATTTCCTGCTTGGACTTTGCAGTTATTTCGCGGTTTTCTTCTAGAGCGAAGCCTTTGAGCTCGCTGATCTCCTTGGGCTGAACCTTGTTGTAGGATGGTTGGCGATTCCAGGTGTCGTCCAGCATGTCGCCGTGATGGTAGATTTTCCCGCAGTAGACAGTTTCGTAGCCGTTATTGCTGAAGTGCTCAGGTAGGGTGAGGATGTCCGGATTGAAGTCGCGGATTTTTACATAGTTGTGAGTGATCCCAATGGTGTCGGGCCGGGCTCCGGTGAGGATGCTTGCACGGGATGGACCGCATATGGCCTGTTGGCAATAGGCCCGATCGAAGCGCAATCCTTGGGCGGCAAGTGCGTCAATGTTGGGCGTGACCGCTATATCCGAACCGTAGCATCCGAGCTCCGTACGAAGGTCATCCACAGCGAGGAAAAGAATGTTCGGTTTCGACAGGTTCGACGCAGGTGGTTCCTCTAGGGCGAGTTCCTCTGTTGCTCTCCGGTAGGTCAAGGTGAGGATGGGGCGTAGGTGAGCGGGGGACTCGTTGGAAGCGAAGCGGGCGTAGGCGTTTTGCCCGTTCTCCGTCTCGGGAGAGATTAGGGCGAAGTTTAAGGGCGCCCCAGAGTTCAGAGCCTTCTGGGCGTACTCGACGAATCTGTTCGAACTCGGAAATGTTTTTCGGACTGGGGACGTTACAGTGTATCCGTCGATTTTGGACAGGATTGCAGTTCCGATGTCTCCACCTGGAGTGTCCCATTCGTTTGATCCATCGTTGGTAAGCCAAGAAGCGCCGCTGCCGATTTCTGGAAGGCGCCAGCCGTCGCCTGTGCCTTCCTTAAAGTGCTTAGGAAGGGGACGTATCTCAATTGAACCAATGTTATCCCCCAAGCCTTCGTCGCTCCAGAAGCTGAGCTCGACTTTCTCGATAACGCTTCCCTCTGGGATGGGCTCGAGATCGAAGGAGAGAAGGGCGCGGCTGCGTTTCCCCTGCCATTTGCCAATCATGAGATGGTTGTCTTGTCCGGCGTTGTGCTGGGGATCGGTTTCGCGGATGTGGGTGTCGGCTCCGGTGTAGCCGTATCGTTTGTGGCTGAGCCTGTGAACGACCGGGGCAGCGACGGTTACGTCGAAGGTCGAAGTGTTTGCGACGTCGTCCACGGTAGCGGAGCAGGTGATTTGATACTGGCCTGGCCGCGAGAAGCTCACCTTCGTGTCGAGTGATTTAGGGCTCATGAAGGAGACAGATCCGGGACCACTTAGCTTTTCCCACTGGAAGGTGGCTTGTTGGTCGGGATGACTGTAGCTCGCATTGGCCTTTAGGTGAATTGTCTCCACTGTAGTTGGAATGTAGATACCGTTCAACGGGTTTGGAGAGACCAACTGGACTGTTGCGTGCGGCTTCTTTTCGAAGAAGCGGAAGTACTGGTACTGGGTTTGAGCGGGGAGTTGAGTGTCGTCGACGCCGGTCGTCTTTTTGCCGAGCTTGCCGGCCAGACAGGTGAGCCAGACATTCACGTCATTGTGGGCGAAGATCGATGCATCGGTCTCGCTGACGAGTTCTCCATTGAAGAAGTAGCGCAGGACTTCTGGCGTAAATTCTAGCCCATAGACGTTGAACTCTGTGAGCGGCTTGTCGGTATGGATTTGCTTGGTCCCGTACTTGCGGTGGTCCCCTGGCAACCAGCGGTGGGCGTCGGTCTGAAAATGATAAGGGTCGGACGAATCGTTTTCGGCGGGGTCGAGCTCGATGTGAGTGGTGCCAAGCGGAAGTTCCTCGAGAACGGCGTCGCGCATCATCCAGAAGGAGGAGTGCCAACCTTGGCCAGTTGGCACCTTCATCGTGGCCTCGTAGTAACCGTAACGGAACTGTTTGTGGGTAATAATTCCGCCGCCGGTATAGTCGGTATCGTTCTCTTCGACCCTCTCCTTCTTTAGATGGATGCGGAAAAGGCCGTCGGACACGGAATTGTTGGCGGGGAGCTGGGTACTCCAGAGCTTCGATCCGGTGCGATAGTACCACTTGGATTCGTCGATCTCGGTTCCCTCGAACTCGTCGGAGAAAGTGAGTTTGTAGTCGCGTACATCGGTGCCCTCGTAGGGCTGTACGTTTGGATCGCTAGCGGGATCGATGCCTTGAGCGGCGAGCGCGGCAATCGTGAGAATTGATAGGGAAGCAAGGGTGAAGACCTTTTTTAGGGTGAAGGGCGTTGGGTATTTGTTGGGCATGGTTTTGCGAGATCCTTGTTAAAGTGTGCGGGTGCACGATTCATCGGGGACGTGTGAGGATACCCCCGGTATTGCCGAAGTGTCGAAAGCGACCCTTCGCTTAGCAGGCGTAGCTGCTGAGAGTGGCTTTGGCGGTTAGCGGGCCGCGCCTGAGGCGCGTGCTTCCTATAGCGGGATGCCGATGGCCATGCCTTTTAGCTTCACGCTCAGCATCATGATTTGTCGCCCGTTAGAAGGTGACGTGTTCGACGCTGGATGGAGGTGCGCTACAAGGTTTTCGGATACGCGAGGCATGGGGTTTTGAGGTGACGGGTTGTCTTGCTTAGGCTCACCCTTTACCGGCACAGTATAGCAGTGCTTGCTGGACCAAGGCTATGCACTTTTTGATCGCTCTTCTGTCTGAATTGATCCGAGGCCGCCATTCGAACGTTGTTAGGTGAGACTGGCTCTACTTTTGCCAGACGCGGACGTATTCAATTTCGAATTCAACGATTCCGTCTTCTTGCTCGCCTTCAGGACTGTTCTTCTCGAGGTCTTCTTTGGTTTCGGGGATGCCGTGCCAGGGGAAGATCTCCATGTCGAGCCAGAGGTTGATAGGAACAGTGGCCACATAGCCGTCATAGTCCTCAGGCACGTCTCGATTGGCTCTCGCCCATTCAGAGGCTTCTTCAGCCGTGACGGAGGTGAAGAGTTTTCCGTCTACGAAATACTTGATGCCGGTTTCGTCCCACTCGATGCCGTAGACGTGGAAATCGTCGGCGACGCGGAATCCGAGATCTTTACGCTCGGTGTAAGAAGGTTTTCCTTTGAGCTCCTTCCAGTCGCGGATCGACCACCAAAGCTCGCTGTCGAGGTGCTCCTTGTCTTCTCCACGTCCGTCGCCGTACTGTTCGAAGAAGTCGAATTCGATCCCGAGTCCCATGGACCAGAATGCGCTGGTGACCTGTGCGTCGGCTGCCTTGCTCTTGATTTCCACGTATCCGTATTTGAAGGCTTTGCGGGAAATGAAGCAAGCGGTGGTGATGTTTTCGTAAGGTAGTGCGTCTCCGAATACGGGTTTGTGAATCTCGTCGCTAAAAGGAAAGTCGGGCTCCCATTTCGCTTGGAGTTTCAGCATGCCGTCGTCGAGTCGGTAGTTGCGGCCGGAAAACTGGGAAGGGGCGCGACCTTTCCATACCTTTTTCTCTGGCTTGTCAGGATGTCGGTAGAACGGTTTTCCGTCTTCGAACTTGCCCACGATATACCAACGATCCTCGTTGATGGTATCAGCTTCGAACTCGTCGCTGACCTCGGTATTGTAGACCCAGTTGCCTGTGTTCTCCGGATCGGAGAAGGGGAGGGGGAATTCTTCCTCGGCGAATGCGAGTGTTGAGAGAGAGGACGAGAGCAGGAGTAAGCTAATGTTTTTTATTCGCACGGCAGTTTGTAGGAGCGACCTTGGTCGCGAATCGTGAGGTCGCAGAATCGTGCCCTCGAGCGCTCTCCTACACTTTATTTCACTTCCAGAAGCAGCACGCCGTTTGGCGCGAGTTCGAAGGATTTCCCGACTTTTTGGCCGGTAAGCATGTTGGTCGATTTCAGGCTCTTGCCATCGGAATCTTTCAGGGAGAGTTTCGCAGTGTTTTTTCCCAGATTGAGAATGTTCACCAAGATGGAGCCCTCTGGGCCTTCGGCCACCCGCCAGGTGCAGCCTTTGTGCTGGGTACCGTTTTCCTCGACAAGGACGAGCTCGGGCAAGCCCTCACTGACCGCGTTCAAGGCGGCTGATTTTATATTCTCGAGAGAGGCCCCTTTTTCGAGGGCGATGAGCTTTCCTTTCCCGCTTGTCAGTTTCTTGTTTCGCGCTTGTCCGTACTGGTTCTTGGCGAGGCTGGATGGGCTATCTAGCAGGACTGTGCCTCCTTCGTGTAAGTAATCTTGCAGGGCTTCGAATTCCTCGTCGGTGACGTATTCAGTTTTGTAGACGAGGATCGCGTCCCACGCGGAGTGCTCTTGCTTTCTTATTATTTTTTCGGTGGCGAATCCCATGGGGAAGCCTTCGAAGAAGAGGGATTCATAGGCTTTGAATTGTTGGCTCATGTGAGAGCTCTTGTTGATCGCCGAAGTTTCCGAGTAAAAGAGGCGGATGGGGCGACGCTGTTTGCGAATGGCCATGATCTCCTCAGAGAAGCTGTTCAGGTCGTACATCACCTGCGTGACTTCATTGGCGATGTGGGGCTGTTGGTTGACCGATGCTGCATAGGAACCGGCGAGAGCGGGGTCGAAGAAGTTCAACTCTCCTTCCATGCGGTCTTCAGGGGATCCGTCCGGGTCGCGCGCCCACCACCATGCGAGGTTGGCATCCATGCCTTGGATGGTCGCCAGCCAGTAGACGTTTCTCACATAGTCAGCTGGCATGTCCAGTTCACGTACCCACGAGGCGGAAAGGAAGTGGTTCTCTGAGTTGAAGTGTATCTTATTTGGGGATACGGACTCGAGGAAGTCGTAGGTCATGCTGAGCTCTTCCCAGAAGTAGGAGTAGTGTTCCTCCCAAGGCTCTGATCCCTTCGCATTGAGGTTGCGTACCCATTTTGTTTTCGCGTCGTCTCCGATGATAGATGTCAGTTCGGTCAAGGCTTCCATGTCGATGCCGTGTGAACGGTAATTCTCGGAGAAGAGGTTGGGTTGCAGCTTGATGCTGGTGTCCGCCTCTGGGTTGCCTTTGCGCAATTCTCCTTGAATGTAAGTGAACCAGTCGGTGCTACGGTCCATATTGTAGCGGCACCAGTCGTACCAGATTGGCTGTCCGAGTAGTTTGCGTGGAAGAGGGAAGGGATAGGTGACGGAATCAAAATCGGCGAAGGAGGTGTCCCAGTTTTTGTTGAGCGCTTTGATGTCGCCCTCGTAGTTGCTCTTCAGCCATGCTTTGAAGTTTGCATCGGTGTAGGAAGAGATGGAGTTCATCTCCTTGTAGCGCTGGGTCCAATGGCTTGCAGAGGCGTACCAGTGGGGTTCGTTAGAAAGGATGTAACCGAGCTGGGTAACTTTTTTCCCGCGGGTGAGCTCGCCGGACTTGCGGGCGATTTTGCCCCAGAGATCTCGCACGAGGGGATTGTCTATGTCGAACCCCGTGAAGAGGCTACGACCCTTGTTGGCTTCCGGTTCCTGCTTCAGTACCCAATCAGGAAGGCCTCCATTCCAGAAGAGCAAGAATCCGACGTTGGTGTCGGGAATACCTGTGATCTCGCTAAGTAGATCTTGATCCCATGATCCATCTTCGTTTAGGAGGAAAGAGTTGATCGCCCGGTCGTGGTCGACTGGATACAGGTTTTCTCCTCCGTGAAAGATCGCGCCGAGGTGGTCGTTGTAAACCTCGGTGTCGGTGAGAGGTCTGCCAACGGACTTAGAGAAGTAGTCGTAGAGGAAGATAGGGCGTCCGTTGCTCAGGAGTGTGTCCTCGACAACTTCGATGTTTTCCCAGTCAACTTTGTTGACCGGTCGGCGGACGATTTTCCCAGACAGGACCCTTTTGAGGGTGTCAATTCCCGTATCCAAGATTTCGATTACTTTCTGACGCTCGAAATCGGGGAGTTCAGCGGCGAGCTGTTCCTTCTGGCTCCTGAAAGGCTCGTGATAGACTCCGAAGAGGTACTCGTTGGCCTCCGTGTTCTGCTCGTCCCAATGGGCGAACTTGAGGAATTCCCGCGAAAACCACAGGACGGTTTCTTCCCGCGTGACGTCGATGGATCGCTCTTGGGCCGAAGCCATCAAGGCTTCCAGCTCTTCGATCTTGCTCTGCGCTTGGCGTTCCAAGTCGCTTGCGGAGTTCAGCTGAGCAAGGCAGAGGCTTAGGCATAGAATCGTAGATTTAATGATGCTGTCGGGGCGCATGGAGTGTTGGGGAGTTCGTTTTCCTGTTGCAGTCGCGAGTGCGTGACTGGGTAGCCATAGGTTGATGGCGTCCCTACGGAAGTCGGAGTGACGCCAGCAAGCTTAGCAGTTAGCAATCTGTCTGGATATGCACTTTTTGCTTTTCTGAGTGGCAAAAAAGACAGTGTAGAGGCCAAGTGGGCTCATTCCATCCAGGATGATGGAATAACTTGCTTCAGACAACCTATCGCTTTCAGAAGCGAAAGCGGTGAGGCTAAGGGGCGTTCAACCGGAAAGAGTTCCGGGTGGAAGTGTAGGGCCGGATTGCCCTCCGGTTCCAAGTCTGAGGAGAGCCATTGAGCGTAAGGTAGGTGTGTAGAGGTGGGTGCAGGAACGGGGGTACTCGAATGTTGCCGCTCAAATTGTGATTGGATCAGTTGAGTTCATTGCAATGTGAAGACCTCGTTGGTTTAGATGGCTTTCGGGCGAGGATCCATTAGGCAGGAACTGTTCAATCGAATAGCTGGGAAGGATTCTCTGAAAGTAAGGCAGCTAAGGAAACATCAACGCCGCGCCATCTACATCTGACTCTCCATCGGTTAGATTGCTTACTTGGCCTCTGCCGCGCGGGCTTTTTCGACAAGGGCTTTAATCCGTTTGCGGTAAGCCCTTTGACGCTGGATCGATTTCTGTCGTTTCGATTCAGCTGACACGCGCGGTCGGCCTTTGCGGGGTCTGAAGATGTTGTCGGGAACGGTGAACAGGCCGCGTTTCTTGAAGCTGTCAGGGGCGAGTCGCTCCAATTGACTGCGATTCGAGTCTGCATACCAAGCGGTGGATGCCGTCCTAGTCTTTTCCTGGGACCAAGCAGGCGCGTCGATGTCGGCTGATAGGGCGAGCCATTCGGCGTAGGCGGCAAGGTATGCATCGGCGACGTCCCCGTGGGCAAACTTGCTGGAAAGGACAGGGGGCGCTTCTTCGATTCTGCCTGATAGCTGCTTTCGGCTTGTAACGAGTCGAGAGACCTCATGCTGCCAGTCGCGAAGATTGTACCCGAACTCTTCGAGGTTTTGGGACTGGACGGAAACGTCCTTCAGGGTCGCGGGGCGTCGTAGCTGGTCTGGGGGTGGCTCACTCATCGTTCGCCTCCTTGATTAGGGATTCTAGGACTTCTCTTTTTTCTTCTGAGATCACCTCATCGTGGAAGAACTGGTCGATGCGCGCCTGGATTTCATCTACGTTTCGTATCCCAATCTTTTTGATGAGGAAAACGAGGTCGTCATGGTCGCCGCGGTATCCAGGAAGGGGGCGACGGCAGGCAATGGCCTTCATGGCGAGAAGGTAGTTGGCAGTAGCCACGAAGACCCTGAGTCCTGGAATTTCAATCGAAAGCTTCCGTCTTCCTTTAGTTGGATCGGGCGAAAGGAACTGGCGCACGTCGTCGTTGAGCCAGTCCTCGTGAAGCTGGAGGTCTTTGGCTATTTTTGCGGCTAGCCGCTTTCCCGCATCGACTGGCTTGATTACGGCGTCGACGTCTTTGGTTGCAGCGCGAGAGTCGTAGGCCAAGAGCATGGCCGATCCGCCATACAGGCAGATCTCCAATTCGAGACCTTCCTCCAGGGCGGCCCTGCCGAGGTATGAAAGCGCCTCGCGTAAAGAATCTCTATCCAGCCATTTCACCTTAAATCATAACGTTATGATTAAATGGATGAATGTCGAGCGTAGAGGTCTTGGGCATTCGATGCTTGAAGGGAAGCTGGAGTCGAAAAAGGAGTAGAGCGGGCTCGTCGTGTCCTTTATGCAACATTGGCAGACGTTGCCAGAAAACGACTGGGAATTGCTGCATCGGGTTGGTCTGCGAAGGGCTCAAGAGATCGGGTGCGCCTTTTTCCGAGTGCTGGTGCAGTAGCTCGCTGACTGAAGCTCTTCATTGTATGGATCCTCTTCAACCCAACTTCGTGGGGCTGGTCGGATCCTGATGGGGCCTTTCTTATGAATGGGCAGGAGAGGTTTCTGTTCAGGCAGTTGCCTGTGGGATTCGCCGAGTGCGAATCTTTCATAGGATGTGTCGGTTGGATTGTCTGTATCGCGATATAGAATACGTTCCGATCGTTAGGCTGAGCTGTCGCTAGCTTCCAAGAAGAAAAATAGTATGTGTAACGAATATGTGGTTACGAAAATGGATGCCCCGGAGCGTTCTAGAAAATTAAGACATGAGCACGATCATGATTCTCGCCGACAAACGCTGGTTATAATGGGGCGGTGCCTCGGGAATGGAATAGGGGAGGGAGAGCGACGAAGTCTTTCGATGCATTGTTGGAACGTGTAAGCAAGGGCCTGTCCGAATGCTTTGGCGGCTAGCGGATTGAGATCGGCCGAGATCGTCGGTATCGCTCTGGATATGGCCCGTAGGTCGGCTCTCGATGCTGGGAACGATCGTTCGACGAACCTCTGGGTCGCTGTCTTCTTTCGTCTAGTCCAGTCGAGCGCAGTCGGGAGACCTGGCTTGGGGCTGATGCTTTCCAAGGCTGAGTTTGCCGAGGAAGCAGGTCTTCGTTTTTACGAGATAGATGAGCTTGAAGGGCTAGGAAAACTGCTGGCCTTCGAAGCTGATTTGGGAAGAATGTATCCAATATTTCAAACTTGGCGGGGAAGTCTGCTGCCTGGGGTGCTGGATGTTAACTCGATCTTGGCGAGCGAGGAACTGAGCATGGAAACCCGAGCCCTGTTTTACCTCTTTCCGCTATTCGCCAGCGCAAACGTGCTCGAAGCCCTGCGGAGTGGTCAGCGCGAGCATGCCATGCATCTCGCCCGCGGCTTCCGTGGTTTTTTCATATAGGCATAGCTTCCGACGCTCCCTTTCTTCGCCTCACGCGGCCACGGATCGAGGGAAGCTACGCCTTCCGGCATTGGCCTCCGTAACGCCCGCCTTGAACAGTTGGAGCGGCACGTAGCAGTGCACGCTGTGGTAGGTCGTTCCGTCCCGCATTCGAGTCTTTTGCGGGGACTCGGCTCGCCAGAAGTGCCAATAGTCCCAGTTGGCGTCGTAGCATTTTTTGAAGCTTTGGAAATCTATCATGACCGCTCGACCCGTTGGCTTGAACAGCCAGATGAGGTAGTCGGCCTTCCGGTTTTGGTAGCCGCGTATTCGCTTCTCGAACACGCTGTAGAGTTCGACGGCAAGATCGTCTGCGCCCCAGAGCCGCGGGTCCTCGTCCCGAACCTTTAAGTCGGCGAAGTCGTGTCCGCTTTTTCGAAAGATCTCTATGTCGGCGCCTGCACGATCGTTCGCCTTCGAGGTTTCTCGAGAACAAAGGTAGTCTGGGAATAGCTGGGCGAGGCAGTCGTCCAGCGGAAAATTCTTCGTGTCGGAAATCGAGCGGGAAAGGTCTTCTGAAAAGTGATTCGCCATGCCTCGATAGTGGCCAGTTTACGGTCTCTTTTCAAACATAAAGTAATTAAAAAGCGGATACTAATTAGTCATTTCTGGGCTGCTGCTAGAAGCATCAGCCCGGTCCCCAAAACACAAAAGACGGCGAACGCTTCCCGCCGCCTTGGACCCTGCATTGCTGCAGGGTCTTTTTATTGGAGGCCAAATCTACACTAACCCAAATAAAAAAAATGAAGAAAATCATTAAAAAGAGCAGCATTGAAGCGCTTAAGCAGGTCGTAAGTTTGACGGACCTGATATCCGAAGACACGCAACTGACGCGCGTGGGCGACTACTACGTCGCCCCGAGCCCGTTCGTTTCAACCCGCCCGATGACTCTTTGCATCAATCCCGACGTCAATCGCTGGCGCTGTAAGGCCACAGGCAAGCACGGAGACGTGATCGAGTACTTCAAGCTTGCTTACCGTCTTCCGTTCATTGTCGCGGTCGAATGGATCGCGAAGCGTTGTGGCTTCCGGCTCGAATACGAAGGTCCCACTGGACCGTTTGGAGGCTTTCCCCAAGCGGAACTGCCTCTTGAGGCTGCGTAGTAGCAAGAAACGAAAATAGCGGCGTCCATACTCTGGGCGCCGCTTAATCCTAAATAGCAAGGAATTTGAAATGAACGTTACAGTGATATCAGACACCCACACGATGGATGACATGCTCGCTCCGCTTTCGGGTGATGTGCTCATCCATGCGGGGGATTTCTACGATACATCCGAATGTAGAGACAGAAAATTGAAGCGGCTCAATGCTTGGTTCGCCAAACAGGACTTCAAGGCAAAGCTGTTCGTCCCCGGCGACCACGACGTACCCGTCTTTGCAAGCTGGCGCTCCAAAAAGAATTATTTGAGCGAGGCGACGCTACTCGTGGATTCAGTTTACGAATACGAGGACGTGCTCTTTTATGGGGCGCCATGGGTGCCCAATGCTGATGGGGACCCATTCAGCATGGAGGAGGAGCGAATCGACGAGACCTGGAGTAAAATCCCGGTCGATACCGACGTTCTGGTTACCCATGTGCCGCCGTATGGTGTACTTGATGACGGTCCCTTTGACCAGGGCCTAGGTTGCCGTGTTCTGCGACGGAGAGTTCGCGAAGTGAAGCCGCGTTATCACCTTTTTGGCCACGTACATTGGAGCGGTGGTTACAGAAGCCTTGGTGGAACAGAATTTATCAACGCAAGTTACGTGAACCAGTTGCGATTCAACCCACCTCGGGTCTTCGAGATTAAAGGCTGAAGGGAACGGTTGGATGCCGCCTCCTTTGAAGCGACGCGAGAGATGGCGCCTTCAGTTTCATCGCAACCCGAAGCTCCACATAGGGCTTTTCGGTGCCGTAATGTTCGGGTGGACCGAGGCGGCGGGCTTGGGCTAAACAGCGGGGAGCCCAGTCGTCGCCAAGGGTATCCCAGCCTCGGGGTAACAATAGTGGGTTCCTCCATCTACGCCTAGCACTGTCGCGAAACGAACACCAAACGTGGTGACGTGGTCGAGTGCTTAAGGCTGGAGCGAGCATTTTTTCGTTTGGTCCGACGTTGAAATCTGCGTTACAAGGATGCTCCGCACGGACTGGAGTGGTTCGCTTTGCGACCGGTTGAACGAAAAACGTTTCAGTAGGGTTGTATTACGCTTGATGGAGAGAGACCTTGCTCCTTTAATTTCCCGAAAATCTAGTCGCTCAAAATGTTGTAAGTTTGTGAGTAGATGATGGCAAGTAAGCCAATTCCCCCCACCCCGACTTACGCGAAAAGCCACGTTTTCAGGGCACGATAGAAATCGACTCTTGCAGGGGAGGGGGAGGCTCTTTCGTTCCGAGCGTTTCAAGGAAAAGATTCACGTGCGCTCGAGCGGCGGTCGTGATGAATCATTTACTTGGTGGCGTGGTCGGTAAGCCCGACTCGATGCCGCTCGTGGTAGGGAGTGAGCGCGCACGTTCAGGATCGCGACTGGCGAAACGAAATCGTCTTAGACCGTTTCCGTCGCTCGCAGCTACGGATCCTTTTCCGAGTACCTCTCCTAAGTCCCGCTGCGAATCAGTAGCTCCATTCCCGGTGGCTGACGGGGATCCGGTTCAACACTTTGCGGTGCTCTCTCCACTGCGGGACGAAGAGGTTCATCAGGGACTTGAAGCGCTCGTTGTGGGTTGGCTCGAGCAGGTGAACGATTTCGTGGGCGACGATGTAATCGAGGCATTCCTTCGGCTTCTTAGCGAGCTCGAGGTTCACGATGATTTTATCGTTCTGCGGGATGCACGAGCCCCACTTCGTTTTCATCTTGCGGACCTGCCAATCGGATACCTTAGCGCCGATCACGGTTTCCCATTTGAATATGACGGCGGGCAACGCTTCCAATAGCTGCTGGCGGTACCATTCTTCCATGATTTGCCGACGCTTGCTCTCGCTCGCTCCGGGACGTGTCGTTAAGACGATTTTACGGTGCTTGAGTTCTACCTTTGGCTTGGCCTCTTCTTCAGCAAGCGAGAGCAGGTAGCGCCTCCCCCAGAGGTAATGGCTTTCGCGTTCGAGAAACTCTCGTTTGGGCTCCCGTTTCTGGGCAAGCTGTTTGCGCTGCTGCCTTCGGATCCAGGGGAGCTTGTTCGCCGCAAAGGCACGGATCGTTTCCAGATTCATCTCCTCCGGAGCCGCGATGCGGACTCGTCCTGTTGGCGGGTAGACGGAGAGGTGCACGTTCTTGATTCGTTTGCGAACCAAGTCCACCGAAAGGTCTTTCAGCTTCAACTGCTCGACCATCAGTATTCGCTTTGCTGCTTCAGGATCGGGAAGATCTTTTCGACTTCGCCTTCGTCCTGCAGGATCGCGAAGAGGGCGGCTTTGATTGTCCGCTCTTTCGCTTCATGCCCTCGCCAGCCATGCGGACTAACTTGCTTGATCGTCTTGTCGATGGCTACTGCCAGATCGGCCGTCGGATCGTTCGAGTCCGCTCCTGCGTACCGGCCTGCGGCTTCCGCTGCTGCGTCCGATTGAAGATTGTTGTAGATCGCTCGTTGCCCGGCGGTTTTGACCGTCGATGGGGTCGAGTCGTCCGCGCCGCGTCCAACATCCTTGGCGAGATCCGCGATGCGGCGCAGGTACTCTTCGTACTCGATTGCTCGTCGTCTGCGAGCGGCGATGATTTCGTCGAGCAGGGCGGACATGCGCTCGTAGTACGCGGGATCGTTCAGGTGCTCGCGAATGATGGTGCTGCGAACGTTGTTCTCTATCGTTTCGGCAACCGACTCCGGATTGTTCCGCATCTCTTTGGGCAAGCTTTCTACCGCTTCGTCGATGCCGGACGAAACGATGAGATCGACCAGCGGCGTTTCGTCGAAGGAAGAAATTTTCCGGGACTCGTTGGCCTCGATGTAGGTGTCGATCAAATGCCGCATGTCGGCCTCGTAGGCTTTCAGGTCGATCGTCTCTCCGCTGGCGCGACGGATGATTTCTCGCAGCTTCAGGTAGCGGTCGATCTCGCCCTTGATGCGATCCGCCTCTCCCTCATTGAAGCCGGCAGCGTCCAGCTCATCCGATACGCTGGCGAAGGCTCGCACGAGGGACGCCACGCTGCGGTAAAGAGCGACCCGTCGCGGCTCTCTTTCTTCGAGGTCGGAGGCGATCTCCGTATTGCCACAAAAATACTGGATATGCTCCAACTCGCCGCGCGGACTTCTGACCGGCTCGCACAGGGCGGCGAGCGATTCCAGGGCGTCTTCAAGCCGTTGGCGTCCGCGCTCCAGTCGATCTTGCAAGAGGATCTCGGAGTTCCCTTCGGTGCACTCGTCCTTGTCGAGTTCGGAGGTGTAGACTTGGAGGGCTCCCGTCTGCTGGTCGTTGACCAGGTTTTGGAAGAGGTCCTTGTAGTCGACGATGTATCCAAAATCCTTGTCCTCTCCGTCGAGGCGGTTCGTGCGGCAGATCGCCTGGAAAAGTCCGTGGTCTCGCATCGACTTATCGATGTAAAGGTAGGTGCAGCTTGGCGCGTCGAAGCCGGTCAGCAACTTGTCTACCACGATGAGCAGCTTCATGCGTGCGGGCTCCTCCACGAATAATTGCTTGGATCGGTCCTCGTAGGCTTCCGTCTTGGTTTTGCTGCCTTGCGGCTTCACGTCCTTCAGGAGCTTTTGGTAAAGGTGGTAGATGAACTCCTTTTCCGTTTTCGTGTTCTCTCCGGTATCCTCTTGGTTGATGTCGCTGACCTGAGGATTGTAGGAGGTGATGACGGCGCACTTCCCCTTGAATGGGGTGTGCTGGAAGCGCTCGAAGTATTTGCACGCTTCGTGGATGCTAGAGGCCACCAGGATCGCGTTTCCGCGTTGGTTGCTTAGGCGAGGCTTCACGTTGAAGTCGAAGATGATATCGCTCACCACGCGGTCCATGCGGGACCGGGAGCTTAGTACCTTCTGCTTGGTTCCCCATTGCTCGCGCAGGGCGGCGCGCTGCCAATCGTTCAGGCCGCGCGTTTTCGCGTCGAACCAAGCGTCCACCTTTTCGGGCGACCCAAGGCGTTGGTCAATGTCTCGAGCCTCGTATACCAGGTCCAGAACCACCTCGTCCTCGACGGCTTCTCCGAAGCGATAAGTGTGTATGTACCGTTCGAATACTTCCAGCGTAGTCTGCTTGTCGCGACGGAGCAGGGGAGTCCCGGTAAATCCGATGAAGATCGCTTGCGGGATGAGGGCTTTCATCGTCCGGTGCAGCTTTCCGCTTTGCGTACGGTGGCACTCGTCCACGAATACGTACAGCTCGCCCACCGCGGCGCTGGGTTGCGACTCCAGTTCCCGAATGAAGCGGTCAAAGTCGTCCACCCCCTTTTTACCGAACTTGTGGACCAGCGAGCAGAGCAGACGAGGCTTCGCTTGCGAAAGCTGGCTCATCAGGTCGCGGCCACTTCGGGTTCGGTGAATCTTTTCGCCGGAGCTGGAGAAAACGCCTTCGATCTGCTTGTCGAGTTCGTCGCGGTCGGTGACCACTACGACGCGCGCTTCCGGATTGTTTTCCAGGATCCACTTGGCGAGCAGCACCATGACGATGCTCTTTCCGCTGCCTTGCGTGTGCCAGATGATGCCGCCTTGCTTCAGGGCGATGCGCTCCTGGGCAGCTTTGATTCCAAAGTACTGGTGATGCCGCGGGACCTTCTTGATTCCGCCATCGAAGAGCACGAAGTCGTACACGATTTCCAAGAAACGTTTCTTGTCGCAGAGCTTCAGCAGGTACTTGTCCAGCTTGAGGCGAGCATTGTCCTCCTCGTCTTCCTTCCATTTCAGGTAATACTTCTCCGGCGTCCCGATTGTCCCGTAGCGCAGCCCCTCCGAGTCGTTGCCCGCCATCACTAGCTGCTGGGTAGCGAAAAAGTCCCCGATAAACTCCGGTTTCTGGTTGTTGATGTTCTGCCGTATCCCGTCGCCGATCGACTTGCGGCTGTTTTTCAGTTCCAGCACGCCGAGTGCGATCCCGTTTACGTAGAGGACTACATCCGGTCGCTTCTCGTGCTGGCCATGCACGGTCACTTCCTCGGCGATGCCGAAGTCGTTGGCCTCGGGGGATTCCCAGTTGATAAGCTGAATGCTCTCCGTGTTTTCGCCAGCTTCAGCCTTTACCGGTACTCCGTAGCGCAGGAGTGAATACACGGCCTTGTTGTTTTCGTAGAGCGTGCGGCTGCGATTGCTCGCTTCGACCTTTAGCGAGTGGATGGCCCGGCTGATCTGATCGTTTCGATAGCCCGCCTTGTACAGATAGTCGCCCAGAACTGCCTCCTCGACGTTGCTGTTGCCAGTTCGATCCTGCCAATGGCCGAGGTAGCGATATTTCAGTTCGTCGACGAACAAGGCGACGACTCGATTCTGGGTAACGCGTTCCGCTTGGCCGATTGTCATGAGGAGAGGGGAGGAGGATTCAAGAGTTGGAGGGATTGGATACTGCAGTTCTAGTCGCGTTGCTTGAAAAGCTTTAGGTAAGGTTCGAAAAGGAAAAGCCGTCCACGCTTGGCCCCGGTCATCTCCCGCAACAGTCCGCAATCGACGAAGCGCTCTATCAGCTTGTAAGCGGTGGGTTGAGACACTTCAGTCGCTTTGGACACGATCTGTGCATTGACCCAAATATTTGTGAATAGGAACTGGAAGAGAGCCAAGCCCGAGGCTGCTTGAGGCTTCCAAGAGGAAATTTCAGCTTCCCAGTGGGTTTTGAACTTCAGGATCTGGCTGAAGGTCTCCACGCCTCTCGCCGCTGTTTCGCTGAGGCCATCGAGGAAAAAATGAAGCCAGTCATCGATCGCATTTTCGCTTCGCACGCGAGTCAGGCGCTCGTAGTACTCTTCCCGATTTCGCTCCAGATAGTCCGAGAGATAGAGCACCGGCTTCTTCAAGATGCCTTGGGAAACGAGATAGAGAGGCACCATCAAGCGCCCGATACGTCCGTTGCCGTCAAGGAACGGGTGAATCGTTTCGAATTGGTAATGCATGATCGCCACCTTCAATAGAGGCGGGAGGTGAAGCTCTCCGTTGTGGGCAAACAAGTCCAGGTCCCCCATCAACTCAGGCACATTTTCTTGAATCGGAGGAACGAAGCGGGCGTTCCCCGGGTTGGATCCGCCGATCCAATTTTGGCTACGACGAAATTCGCCCGGTGTCTTGTGCTCGCCTCTTACCCCGGACATCAGAGTCGCGTGGGCTCTCTTCAGCAAACGAGTGGAGAAAGGCAATTCAGCTAAGGCTGAAATGGCATCGTCCATGGCGGAGATGTAGTTATTTACTTCGCGCCAGTCGTCTCGCCGCTCTTCGAGAATTTCTTCCTCGGGCAGTAACGCCTCCTCCATTTCCGTCTGCGTATCCTCGATGCGGCTAGACTCTGTCGCTTCCTTCGCTACGTGCATGCGAACGAACAGGTCGAGGTTTGGAACGTATTCCGAAAACATGTCCAGGCGGCCCAGATTCCGGTCCGCGCGACTCAGCGCTTCGAGAACGCGGGGTTCGTCGATCCGCCACGGCCGATTGATGGGGCTTGGTTCGAAACTACGAAAGCCGGTCTGCATCAACCATTTGCCTGCTTCAAAATCACGCATTTTTTTCTTCTACCGAACTTTTTTTAATTAAGAAAGGGTCTTATTTAAAAAAATGCCCGTTTTTTTAATTAAGACCTCTCGCTAATTAAATTTCGAAACCTACGGGAAGGAACGACCAATCTGACGGTTGAACTGTTTTGGAGAAGATCTCGACCCCTTCGTTCGGAATGAATCACATTAAGTGGCTGAGATACAAAGGGTAGACTCGAGTGTGGGTGACTCGTTTTGTGGGAAAAACGACCCCTTTTTCCCATAAAGCAAGGACCGTCCTGGGAGCGTCCAATTGCGGCATGGACCAGCGTCCAATTGCGGATTCGGGCCAGGCATTGTCCCGCTTATTTAAATTTTGAGCCTATTTTTTAAATAAGGCCTGCCGCTAATTAAATTTCCGAAACTACGATTATTCGTTACCGAAATCACTAGCCAACTGCGAGACTACGTCGGAAACGTAGTCGTGGAAGCCCCAGCCGATTCCGTCGGTTTCTCGTTCGACTGTGGCCAATCGCTTGCTGAACTTGCGGTAAAGCGGCACTCCTTCTTCGCGAAGCAGGTCGGCTAGTTCGTCTAGGGCCGACTCGATGCTGGAGTAAAACCGTTCGTCGATATCGCCGTATTCGTTGGTGAACGCCACGCCGTTCTCCACGTAGGTCATTAGAAGCTCGGCGGTGCCGGGAAGATCGCCGGTCGCTCGGCGGTATTGGCGGATGGCCTTGCGAGCCTCGCCCAGCTTCAGCTTGGCCTCGCCGCGCTTGGGATAGAAGGGTTCGATGGCCTTTTGCCGATAGGATTCGAATGCGGCTTCGCCGCCGCACGAAGCCAAGCAACGGACGTGGAGAAAGTCCTTGTTCGAGGCGCTCGTTTGGTAGAGATCTTTGACTAGATCGAGAAGGGCCGTCTTCTCCAGTTGGGAAAGCTGTTTGCGGACGGCGCTCCAGCTCGGTTTGTTCGCTGAGGTTTTCGTGTTGCTCGGCATGGCGACGGTCAGGATCGTTTGCTCGCTTTGAAGGCGCTGCGGTCGCCTAGGTGGAACGCGAAATTGCCGAGCAAGTGCTCTCCCTCGAGCTTGACGCTCCCGCGACCGCAAACCGGAGTACCCTCGTCGCCGCCTTCGAAGCTGAAATGGAGTATCTCCTGCGGGCTCCAGGCATCCGGCTCGCAGTCGATTTCCGTCTCCACGCAGCCAAAGCGGAAGCGTCCCATTCCATCGGGATGGATCTCGATCTTAGCTGTCTCCACCATGTGAAGAAAGTCAGCATCCCATTCGCTGGTTTCGTCGATGGTCCAGTTTCCGACAAATTTCTTGGGTATCATAGCAGTAGTGGAATTCTCCGGGGGCTTTGGTTGAAAGATTTTTTAACCACAGATTTCACAGAGGACACAGATTGAGAGAATGGAGATTAGAGTTTAGCCTGTTTTCGGTACGGAAGCGGAATCAGATTTTTGGGGAGATAGAGCGGATGCTCCGGCATGCCGTCTTTCGTGAGTCTGAGGTACGATACAGAAGGATGATCGGCCAGAAGAGATTCAACCTCCTTGCTGCGACGGCGAAGACGTTTCGGAGGCAGGCCGTAGGCCAGAACCACGGTCTCCGCCTGGTTTGCCATCTCCAAAATTGCTTCATCATTGGCGGGGCCAACGGGATCATCGACTTTCAACAGCTCCTTCTTGTCCGTTGCTCGATACGCGTGCACGTTACCTACCAACTGACCTCCATAGCCCCAGTCGCGACTGAACGTACCTGTCCTCTTGAGAGTTGGATCGCTATAGTCCAAGCAAGCAACGCTCGGGTTCATCAATATCCAAAGCACAATCGGTTTGCCTGCGTCCCAGACCTCTCGGAGTTGATAGCGGTAGCACTGGCAATCGGAAAACACCGCCGTCACCTTCGAATCCGAAGGCCAAGGCGGGCGAGATTTACCACCTGGATCATGCACTGAATCTGCCACCTGCATTCGAATTCTTAAGATTGCGATATCTGATTTGGTCCTGTTGGCATTCCGGGCTTACCTCGCATTTCGGGATCGTGCTCCCAGAGTTTCTCGATAACACTCCAGCCAAGTTTTGTGGCATGGAGACCATAGCTGTCGATGCTTCGAGCACTTTCAGAAGTGTAGTGCGTCCAAAATAGCCGCCGCTCGAGGAGTTCACGAAGTGCCTGATGAAACGCTACTCGTCCGCCTTCTCCCATAAACTCGTTGTAAGTTCCTATAACCTTTTCTCTGTAGATCGAAGGTTGAGAGTCGCCTTGTATCCAATTTTTCCACAGCCTTCCATAGAAATTCAACAGTAGGATGGCTTCAGGTGTGAGCTGGCTAGAGACCAACCTTATGTAGCGGTCAGCCTCTTCTTCGAAACACTTCGCAGCAGTCACCAGAGCAGTTGCAGCCTTCTCCACGAGATTGTCTTCATTGTACCTATTCACATTGGTAACCTTGAGGTCAAAATGGAGAGAAGCCGTATCGTCTTGAGTGAAGAGAATTACACGTTTGTTTGGCTTCAGTGCCAGGGCGATTCCGGTCTCAATTACAACGCCAAAGTTGCAACCCGTAAGGTCTCCTACGAAAAAGTGGCAGTTGAGGATATCGGCAGCGATTTGGTCCGTAATAGTGATTGCTCCACCGGGTCCTCCGTCTACTCGCTTGAGAGGTGCAAATCGCCTGCCATTGCCATCATCAGGTAGCAAATCGTTGGCTCGATCGTGTACCTTCTCCAGCAGTAGCGACCTTATCCTGGATTCGGGATAACCACCTCGGTTGCTGAAAGGCATCGCAACGAAGGTTGTGTACGTGTCCGAAGAAAATTGCTCGGCGAAAGCGTCATCTCTTTGAAGCTGGTAGATTTGATCAACATTCATGTGCTTTGGACTTGTGCCTTATGGGAGCATCGAATTCGGGCAGGACAGTTCGATAGATCTAGGCTTAGAAGAGGTTCTATTTGTCTTCACCCCTTTTGAGTTCTCGCGGTAGAAAAGCATCCACTTCGTCGTCTGAGAATGTAAGGTCTTCCAATTTCTGAAGCGCCTCCTGGGCTTTCTTGTAGGCTTCGTAATTCGTACTAGGAGCTCCAGAGTACAAAGAATGGAGTTCGTTCAAGAGGTCGTCTCTGCGTTCGAGATAGGAATCAATTTTATTTCCGTCCATCCGGATGTCGGTCAAAAGAGACAAATACCTCTCTCTAATTAACCAAAGGTCTGCTGCGGCCTGCCGATGCTTCTGAGCAAGCTCTCCAAGGTCGAAATCCTTCGTATAGGAATTGAGAACAAGCAGCGTAGTTGAAACAAGGGTACCAACAATCGCAGCCCAATTCCCTGAACCAAGCAGAGTTGAAATAAATCCGCCGGTTGCAAGCGCGGACAAGATGAGCTGAGACAGCTTGATTTTGCCTAGGCGAGAAAGCAATAGGTCTGCGCACTTCTCGTGAGTCTTGTGCGAATACACGACCCGACCAAAGCACTCGCGAATCTGACCTTCGAGAGTCGTTAGCTGATCCGGAGTTCGGGCTTTATTCTGGGAATTTAGTTCCATAAATTTTCCTCCAATCCTGCTTTGCCGACCATTCTCTTTTGGGGCTAGATGTTTCGTGTTCGATTGCTGACTCCGCTATATTGAAACACTGAGTCGCTTTTTACTGAAAGTTGCCTTTTTTGTACACATATTGACCACTGCCTGGTGCCTTCCAATAGGACTTCTCCTTATCCTGATTCGCTAGATAGCGAAAAAAGTCACGCGACATGTAGTCATAGTACAAATACGATTTGTCTCGATACTCCCAATTTTCGATAAACTGGTAAGCCAGCGTATCGATGAGGAGACCTCCCATGGGAATATCCCACTCTCTTTTCCAAGCTCTTGCCATTCGGCAAAGCCATATAAGATTTCCATTGCAGACTGAGTTGCGATCCCGAATGGCCTTGATCTCTGGCCTAGGGTTTGTGGTCTTCCAAGTTCCACCTCGGTTGCTATCAGGAAAAGTGTAGCTGTCGGATTTGTTGTAGAAAACAGGCAATACTTCGAACGTTATGCCGTCAGTGAAGCTTACGACGACGACTTGCCCATCGCCATCAATACTAGAGGAAGAGTATGTCTTCTGCATCGAGTTTCGGACTGATTGCAGGAGAGCAGACTGTCCATTTCCTGTGTAAGCGTCGTACTGAAAGTAGAGTTCGGCTGGTAACTCGAAGACCATATCCAAATCGCTAAACCCAGTGATTGCTGTGTTTCGTCCATACGAACCCACATACAAGCTGTGAGACGTCTCCGAGGTCGTGTTCCAGAAATCAGCATTCAGTCGCCGAGTGATTGCTTTGTATCGATTCGCGATAGTACCTCCGTCCTTAACTCGGAGGTTATCGCAAAAGGAGCTGAACCACTCGCCTAGCCCCATACCAGTCGGGTTTTGCCGGTTAGGAGTTCTTGCATCATGCCTTGCTTGAGTTGGCGGGCTTTGGAGAGCTTGGCTTCGAGGGCGGCGATTTCCTCGTCCATGTCGCTGAGCGTTTCGGCGATGGCGGTTTGCTCATCTACTGTCGGAGGAACAAGAAGCTCCATCGACGCATATTCATTTCCGTTGATTCCGGGTTGACCGCTCCTCATCGAATTTACCCGAACCCAATCCCAGTACTGTTCAGTTTGGGTGAAAAAGAGCAGAAACTTAGACGAAAGCTTCTTAGGATCCACCTTAGCTCGAATTAGGAATCCAGCAAAGACCACGACACCGTCTTCAGGTTTGTAGAGGTATGTCTTTCCAACGCTAGCTCCCGTTCTCGCAAAGACGATCTCATCTGAACCCAATACATAATCGAGGGCTAGAGGGTGAGACACGCCGACTCTACCGTTCTCGATGAATCTTCCATCGTCGTCGATGTCCGTAATTCTTAGATACACCGGAATGTCTCGCTCCAAAGGAACGCCTGCTGCGTTGATTCCATAGTCAGGATTCGCAAGCAGACATTTGCGAAGCTGTACCTCTTTCCACTCCCCGGTGAAGCCGGGGAGACGTTTTTGGCCGGTGAGGAGTTGCTGCATGGCGCCTTGTTTGATTTGGCGTTTTTTGGCGATGAGGTGCTCCAGGGATTCAATGAGGGCATCCGCATCGCTTAAGGCCTCGGCGATGGCTTCTTGTTCGGCTTTGGTGGGCGGGAGCGGAATCGCGAAGCTCTTAACGGTCGCTATCGAAAACTCCAACCTTGTTGTTCCAACGGTTGCACTAGCAATCCGCGACTGAGTTGATGCACTCTCGAGCTGTTGAGCTACGTATTGCGGAGAGTTCGTCGAATCGATGCGCAATCGTGCTAGCTCACGGCTGATGTTGCCATTGAAACCTTCAGGAACCACACCGACTCGACCAATCGTACCTTTGATCGATATCAGAACATCTCCTGCGCTAACTCGGCTTCTTTGGTAGGGCTTTTCGAGAAAAGGCTCAGTTTTATGAAGATTCGCGCAACCGATCTCTTTCACATACTTGATGGCTACGATCGGTACACCTCCGTCTACATTTCTGCCAACTTGAACAACGCCGTAGCAGATCGGAGAGTCGCTCTTCACCAATTCCACCAAAGGCTTGAAAGACCAATCTTCCGGAATCTCTCCAACCTCCGTTTGCTTGTATCCATTTTTCACTGCCATGCGAAGCCCATCCTTTCTAGGTGCTGGCTGACTTTGGACTCTAGGTTGGTGACGCGGGTGGTGAGTTCGGGCAACGGTTGGGCGTAGCGTTCGGCGAGGTCTTTGACGCGTTGGGTGAGGCTTTGGCTGATACGGTCGGTTTCGCCGTGGATGGCGGTCGCGAGCGCGGCGAGCCACTTGTCGTCGACGACGAGCGTTTTGATGTCGTCGGGGGTGAGCTTGGGGTAGTGGGCGAGGGCGAGAGCATCAAGTTCGGACTCGGCTTGCTTGATTTGCTTTTTGAGGGCGGTTTCTTCTTCGGAGGATTCGAGATAGGCGAGTAAGGCGTTGGCTTCGTCGGTGGGGGTGTCGGAGCCGTAGGTGGCGGGGGACTCGGCGGCTGCTAGTAGATCGGGTTGTTGCGGCGGCCTCGGCGATGCCGCCCTACCTTTTATGCCTAACTCTTTGAGTCGGGCGGTGACAGCGGCTTTGTTGACCTTGTCCATTTCCGAGAAGGCTCCGTCGTCGCCGCTGTGCTCTTCTTCGAGTTCGGCGAGGCGGGCGGTGGCGGCTTCGAGCTGGGACTGGAGGGCGTCGAGCTCGGCTTGCTCGGCGGCGAAATAGCGGGCGACGATGAGGGGCTTGGGCACCAGCTCGCAGGTCCAGCCTTTGTCTACGGTTTGGCCCTTCTTTTTGCCTTTTGTAATTTCCTCGAGGATACGCTCGGGCTTGGCAATCCAGCCGTCTTGCGTGATGAGGTAGCAATCGTCTTGCATGGTCTCTTCCCAGAAGTCCATGAGGTGCTGGTACACGTCGTAGCGATCGATGAGTGGCGACTCGGCGTAGTGCTCGAGCAGGTCTTCCGAGAGCTCGTGGATGAGCGCCTTGGGATGAAAGCCGGGATCGAGCTGCTTGAGCTGAGCGGAAGCTTTCGTTCGCCAGGCGTCGAAGTGTTTTTCGAGGGAGGCGATGAAGGATGCGAATTCCTTGTGGGATTGGATGGTGGGTTTGATTTGGTCGGGAGCGACGGTGAGGTCGGAGTAGGCGCGTTGCGGCTGTCTCGGCGAGACAGCCCTACCTTTGAAAAGTGAGCTTTTCAGGCTGGGGCAGACTTGCCAGTAGCGGTCGAGGGCGTCGATGTCGCGTTGGGGGATGCCGCCGCGGAGGTGGGCCTCGATGTCCTGGATGTCCTCCTTGGCTTGGCTGTCGATGTAGCGCGGGAGGTTGAGGTTGAAGTCGTTTTTCTCGATCTCCTCGAAAGGGACCTCGCGGGCGTAGCCCGGCAGCGCGATCCGTTTCTTGAATACGTCCACGATCTTGTGGATATCCATGCTGCGGAGGCGGTTTTTGTTGCCGTCCTTCATGAAGCCGGAGGAGGCGTCGATCATGAAGATGGGACGGCGCTCCTGGGCCTGCTCCTTGTCGAGCACGATGATGCAGGCGGGAATGCCGGTGCCGTAGAAGAGGTTGGCCGGGAGTCCGATGATGCCGGCGAGGATGCCACGCTTGACCAGCTCCTTGCGAATCGCGGCTTCGGCATTGCCGCGGAAGAGCACGCCGTGCGGGAGGATGCAAGCGCCCTTGGCGGTGGACTTCATGGAGCGCACGATGTGCAGGAGGTAGGCGTAGTCGCCCTGCTTGGCGGGCGGGACGCCGAAGCCGTCGAAGCGATGGAAGTTGCGCGAGGCTTGGTCGACGCTGTCGCTGTCGGCCGGCACGCCGATCTCGTCGGGATGGAGGCCGCTGGTCCAGCGCTTGTCGCTGAAGGGAGGATTGGCGACCACGAAGTCGAAGGTCTGCAGGGCGTCGCCCTGGAGGAACTTGGGATTGGCGAGGGTATTGCCCGGACGCACGGTGGCGGTTGGCCGGTCGTGCAGGATCATGTTCATGCGGGCCAGCTGGGCGGTGGTGGAATCCTTTTCCTGTCCGTAGATGGTTATGTCGGAATCCGCCTCGCCCGCGACCTTGAGCAGCAAGGAGCCCGAGCCGCAAGTCGGGTCATAGACCGTGGTGGCGTTGGTCGTCTGGGCTTCGTGGATACCGAGGATGGCGGCCATGACACGGCTGACTTCGGCGGGGGTGTAGAACTGGCCCTTGGACTTGCCGCTCTCGGTAGCGAAGTGCCGCATGAGGTACTCGTAGGCGTCGCCCAGGATGTCGTCGCCTTCGGCCCGGTTCTTGGAGAAATCGAGCTCCTTCTTCTGAAAGATGGAGATGAGGTTGGTGAGGCGGTCGACGATCTCCTTGCCCGAGCCCAGCTTGTTGGCGTCGTTGAAGTCCGGGAAGTCCGCTTGGGAAAGCTGCTCGTTGGCGGCGGCCAGGGGGGCGATGATGCGCTTGTTGATCTGGTCGCCGATGTCGGTCTTGCCCTTGAGCTTGACCATGTCGGCGAAGCTGGAGCCGTCCGGGATGACGATGGGAGCGTACGGCTGTCCGGCGTACTTGTCGGAGATGTATTTCAGGAAGAGCAGCACCAGCACGTAGTCCTTGTACTGGGAGGCGTCCATGCCGCCGCGCAGCTCGTCGCAGCTCTGCCAAAGGGAGGAGTAAAGTTCGGATTTCTTAAGGGCCATGTAAGGAGGGAAAGTGATGGGTGAGCGCCGCGGAAAGGGAAGCGGAAAAAAGCAGTCTCGCGCCGGCGAGGGCGGCGCGTGGCAGCGTCAGCGAAAGTACGGAGCTAACGAAGGGCTGGGCAACGGGAAAAGTTGGGCTTTTGAATCGGGTACCTGGGGGGGCGAGATACGGCCGCGGGGGGGACGGAAAATTGTGTAATTTTTTAGGTAGGGGATAGCAAGTAAGGCAAATCCCCCCAGATCGACTTACACTATATTGGAAGGGGGCGTCGGTTGGGATCAGGATACACTGTGGTGGATGTTGTCGGTGTGTTTGCACTTGGGATTGTAGATGGAAAATGCAAAGCGCCGCTCCGTAATACGGAGCGGCGCTGAGTTTTGTGAATAGTGACAAGCCTTGCTAGAGTCCGAACGGTGTGGAGTCGTCGTTGTCCTTAGGCTTCTTAGGATCGGAATGGCCCTGCTGATTGTTGTCCTCGGAACGCTTCCGTTTTTTAGCTTTCTTCTTTGCCTTAGATAACGGCGGAAGTGGCGAAGGTTGAGGATCCAACCCAGCAGCTGGAGGCGACTTGTCGGCATCGTTGGATTTGTCATCGTTTGATCCCGAATCCTCTACTTCGGTCGGCGGTGGCGGAGTGGGGCGAGGCGCTTTATTTATTTCGCCGAAGCCCGCTGCTTTTATTTTCTTGGCAAGCTCCTTGTAGTACTCGTTGACCTTGTCCGCGCTTGGCTTGAGCACCCGCTGCATCACTTGGAATTTCATCTGGAAAGACTCTTCCAGTTCCGCCTCGGTGAGCGCTCTTTTCACGTTTTCGTGCAGGGGCATGACCGTGCGGTGTAAGACTCCAAGGAGTTTCAGAACGCTTTGGGCGTCTAGCACATTTTGAACGAGGGCTTCTGCGAACTTCTGCAAGGTGTACTTGGCAGCGTAACTTTCGCGAGCGTCCTGAATCACGCGGGCGAGGTCCTTGTCCCTTGAGAGCTCCTTCAGAAATTTCTCGGTGCTTCGGTCGACGTAGCAACTCAATACATAGTCAGGCGGTGGACGTCCGCTCGAAGCGCTCTTCTTGGCGAGCGAGGCCTCGGCTTCGGCGATGACAACCGAGTCGGTGATATGGCCGGTCCCAATAAGTCTTAGTGTACCGATGAGTCCCTCGCCTGCGCGAGGGGATTTTTGGTTGCCGGGGGTAGGTGGACCGATCTTTTTTCCATTGTCATCAATTTCTGTGGTTGCGAGGTGAGTGTGTATTGATCCAGCTTCGGTGTGTAGAATGGAGGCTAGGGCCATTGACCTCCAGTCGCACTCGCCCCAGCGACTGGGCAAGGACAGCACGAGTTTTTCGGTGAACGGCCCGAGGTCGTAGCCGTACTTGTCGAGGGCTTTCAGCACATAGTCGTGCTCGCCGGAAAACGTGACGGTCTCCTTTCGCAAGGGATGAGGGACATCATGCCAACGGGTGCGGCGGCCTTTGCCCTTGCCGCGGGACTCGGTCGCTTGGCGCTTCCGACGTTTCGCGGCCTTCGCTTCCATGTCGGGCACGAACTCGCCTTTTTTGTAGGCGGTGCCGTCGCGTCGCCAGGCCTTGCCGACACCTAGGGAGCGGTACTGGTAGCCGTCGATCTCGACGTATGCCTTAGTTACGACGAAGGTGAGCTCGGTTTCGGCCTCGGTGCGGGAGAGAACCTGATCCTTTCGAGAGCGATCTGACTTAGGATCGAGGTGTTCCTTGGACCCCTTGCTGTTCATTGAGCCGTTACTGGATCGTTTCTTTGGCGAGCTCATTGTGCGTTTTCTCCGTCGACGGTGAAGGGCTTGGCGATGCCGGTCTTAACGACTTCGGCGATCACGGCCATCGCATGCTTTCGCAGGTCGGCCTTACCGGCCTTGTCTGCGTACGCCCTCGCTGCTTTGCGACGGGTTTCCTTTTTGGCTAGGAAGGTCAAAATCTCAACTACGAGGTAGGTCATGATGCGCTCGCTGGTACTTGCCTCATAGCGCTTGAGGTATCCCTTCAGCTCCGCAGGGCTAAAGAAGCTAGTCGATCCTGCTTGAGGCTTGATGGAGACGGGCTCTTCGAACGTTTCGCCCTTACCAATAGCCTGCTCTGCTTTATTCAGTGCCTTTCGTGCGGCGGAGATGGCAGACTCGATGAGTCCTGGCATGGCGGCGATTACCTGTTCGCGTACCTCTTCAATAAGTTCGCTGGGGAAGTCTCGCGTTGTGGTTAGATCTCCGCTCAGCAAGCGCGAGATAGTTGTGGTTGGGAGGTAGTAACAGGCGACAGCGTCGTCGGCACCCTCGAGGTTCATTTGTGTGGATTTTTTTTCCATTTCGAGGGCGGTTATGGGCCGTTAGATCGCTCGCGAAAGTGATCCGACGAAGTTTTTTGAAATTTCTTCGACTGTTTTGTTTGGGCACCTCGCCTATAATAGTGCTGCGCGATAGGGGCCTCCTGACTTCCCGAGTGCCAATAATTTGAGATTCTGACTCAGGTGGGGCCTATCGCCAGCAAAGGTTGCCGAGGTTCACGATCCCTTCCAACAAGGTTTCCTCTGGGTCAAAAACCTTCCAGATCTTCAACCCTGGGGGATCCTGACAAGGTTTCCCCGAGACCAAAAACCTTCCCCGGCATGATCCCTTTGGAAACCTCGCCAAAGGTTTAATAATTAAACCTGCCCAATTTGAGGGTTCGGTTTAATTTTTAAACTTTCCTGCCGTAACCTTAAGGGTGCGCAAAGTTACGTTAGCGGCAAAGGTGCCCACAAACCTATCTGCAGGCTTAGACGAAATGGTGGCGCGGCACGGTGTGGGTAAGAGCTTGATCCTCCGACAAACGTTAGGCGCTTTGCTTGAGAGCGTTCCGGCGGGCCGTGTTTGTCGACTCGACACTACTGATCTGACGGGACCGGATTTGATCTCGGTCCAGCTTGATGAGAACTTCGTCGGGCGGCTGGTCGAGCGTTTTCCGTCGAAAGTGCCGGGGGAGATCCTCAAGTTTGCGGCCTGTTTGGCGGGCGAGGTTTTTGGTAGCGAAGAGCAGCTATGCCTGCCGTTGGGCCTAAGTCTGCTTTGGCCCAAGTCAGGGGAGTTCGTGGGGGTGCGCAACTTTGCCGCTGTCGTGCCAGGCGTTGGTCTGGCGTCGCTTGTCGGCAGCGAGGTTTTTGTGCGAGGCAAACCTTCGGGGCGCTCCTGGCGCAGCAGAAAACCGCC
This sequence comes from Pelagicoccus sp. SDUM812005, assembly GCF_031127875.1. Taxonomy (GTDB): domain Bacteria; phylum Verrucomicrobiota; class Verrucomicrobiia; order Opitutales; family Opitutaceae; genus Pelagicoccus. The sequence continues at coordinate 124,050 of NZ_JARXIA010000004.1, forward strand.
CCTATTCGACATGGAAGGCAAGGCCGTTAAGGGGTATTTGCGGCCAGGCAACAGATAATGCCGCCCCCGGTTGATGCAGTCTAGGATTGGTCGGAGCTTTGGAGTGCCGCAAGGATTGAAGCGAGCATCAGCACTTCTGGTTTCGATTTTCGAACACCGTTTTGCAGGGCCGCTTGCAGGTTGCGGGGCAGCTCGCGGTATACGCCGTCGGCGAGCAGCTTGAGCTGCTCGGCAATGCCGAGTGCAAGTTTGGTTTGCTCACCCAAATCGGACGTACTCGGAACCGGCACGCTGGTTGAGGGCAGCTCGACGTAGAAGCCAAGGAGTTGCTGTTTCGAAAGGCCCAGTTTGTTGGCCTCCTCCATGCTCGGTTCTTTTTGCAGCAGCCTTGAGACCTCCGCGAGCTGGCGGAGCGTGTACTCGACCGTGGTTCTGTTGTGCGTTTGTGGAGCGAGGTGAGGGCGGGCCACGTCGATTGAGATAAGCGTCGGCCGTGAGGTTTTAAGCAGCCTTGCGGCTGCTGATCGTGTAAGGCGTGATGTTCCCATCCTCCTTCTATGAGTGTTAACAGGGCGAATCCAAATCAGGCGACGAAAGCCAGGGTAGACGCTCTCGAAAACTTTTTTTTGCTTTGGCTTCCTTAAATAAAATAGGGGTAGCATGGCATTAGATCATGCAGATAGGAACGACCCTCAGGGTCAATTGACAGTAACCGTCGACGGTCGGAGCTACAGACTCGTCCATCGCATCCACTATAGGGGAGGCAAAGGGAAACGGAGCAAGAACCTTTACCTGCGAATGTCCGTGGGGGGCAAGCAGCGTTGGATCAATCTCAAAACCAGCGATCCCGACTTGGCCGTCTTAGCGGCGCGAAAAAAGCTTCTAGTTGGCCCGTCGCTCAAAGTCGAGGATGTCGATTTTTCGCCGGCTACCGTCGCGCAGTACTTGGCTGCCTTCAAGGCGCTCGGAACTTTGCCGCCGAAGACCTACCGAGACTACCGGAACAGGGTTCTGCGTGTCGTCGCGTGGATCAAGGGTATCGAAGTTCCAATCGCGACGAGAGGTCCTCGACGTATAGCTTTTGAGCGAGAGGTGGGAGCCGTAAGGCTATTGATGATCAAGGAGCGGGATCTGATGGCCTGGCGAGAGCGCCAGGTGGAACTTTGCCGTCGCGACGCGAAGGATCGGCTGAGCCCACGAACAGCAAACGGCTCGATCGCCGCCTGGTGGGCTGTTTTTCGGAAGTCATCGCTTTGGCCACTGTTTGGCCTGACAAGCTTTCCAGGGCTCGGGATGAAAAAGCTCTCTGCGAAGAAAGTAATTTTCCGTACTTTGGTCCCTCTGCAAGGCTTGATTGATAAAGCTAAACAAGAGCTCAGGGAGCAGGATCCCGATTGCTACGACCTGTTCCTGCTCGCTACTGCCCTGGGGCTCCGGCTCAAGGAAGCGGACATGTTGTTGTGGTCCGCTTTTAATTTCGACCGCAAGATTCTCGATCTCAAGGCGAGCGTCTTGTACGGATACAAGAGCTACCAGTCTGAGGGGGAGGTGAAAATCTATAGCGACAAGGTTCTGGATCATTTCCGTTCGCGCTTTGAAAATCGAGCCGGCGACTTCGTCTTGAAGTCCGAGCGCCCGGCCGGGGAGGACAAAGACACTACCTACTATCGCTGCGAACCGACGAGTGATCGCCTGAAGGCATGGCTTCGCTCCCATGGTGTTGTATGCGATAAGCCGATACACTACTTGAGGGGGACGGGTGGGAACCAAGTCCGCATCGATAACGACATATTCGCGGCGCAGTGCTTCCTGCGGCATGCCAGCGTCCAAACGACCATTGAGTTCTATTCTGAGGTAGACACGAGCTACAGCACGACTCTGGAATTCTAGGATCTTCCGGGAAGCCGAACTAACGTAAACCCCAGCCATGCCATCGCGTGCAAGGCTGGTGATTTTTTTTGGTTCTTCACCATTTTGCGGCGGCTGTCCGAAGCTCGGGAATTGTCGCTTGGGTAGCTCCGTTGGCTTCGAGCCGGTCGTTGCGGTTTGGGGGCTATCGGACCTGGGGGGCTGGTCCATTCGACGCCGAGAGGGCGGAGCTTAGCTGGGCGGGAATCTTTCTGGAAGGTGCGATTCTAGTGCCTTGTGCAAATCTCCTTGCCGCCAGCCTTTCGAAGAGGCAGCTTTTCCGTCGAAAGGCGAATCTAGTACAGAACTAGTACAGAATCGGAAAACGCTTTACATGCGGTTTTGGTGTCTCTCGTAAGTCGTTTATGATTAACGACTTATTGGTAGGCCCGCTCGGACTCGAACCGAGGACCAATGGATTATGAGTCCACTGCTCTAACCAACTGAGCTACAGGCCCAACTTACTGTCGTTTCACTCATAAGTCTGCACTTAGTGCAGGCTGATGTGCAATTTTTGCGAGTGCAAACTTATGTGCAATTTTGCGAGTGCAAATTCATGCGCAATTCGATGCCAGTGCAAACTTATGTGCAAACAACAACCAGTAATGGTGGATTAGCTGGATGCCTAAAATTCCAGCTACTGCAAGCCAAGAGTTAACCTTGGATTGTCGTAACCCTGATTCCCGTCTTCAGGGTTACATGCCGAGGGGGCATCGGAAGGGTTTTGTTTGGAGTCCCCGGGGGAGGGGTCTCCTTTTGGGGTGGCGTTCCTTGGGGCCTACGCCTTGTTCTGCAGGTCGGCGACGAAATCGTTTGTCCACTCGGCCCTGAAGACTCCAGGATTTTTCATGAAATGGACCATGTTTCGTTTGTTTGCTGGCATGCCAAGCTCGTGGCAAAGTTCCGCTGCTTCGGTGATTTCCGCTTTGATTCCCGCCGTTGCGACTCTGCTTCGCGCGCTCCTGAATAGAAGGTGCTTCGAACAGTACTCTTTCGCCATTTCAGGGTACCTGTTTCTGACGGCCCCGTGGGACTGTTTCAGTTCGTTTTCGCAAAGCGACCGAAAGGAAACCCTTGAGTACGCTCTGCTTGCTAGGGCTTTGTTGAGGAACTCTTCGGTTCTCTCGTGATCGAGCTCAGCTTTGCTTCTCCGCTTTTTAGGTCGGATGGCCAGCTTGAGTGGGTTTTGGGTTCGTTCTGCTGATCCTAACCCGAGATGTCGCTGGGTGAAGAACTCGACTGGTTTCACGTTGAAGCACTGGAGGACGTTGAGGAATTCGTCGATCTTTGGCAACGCGTTGTCCGCAAGCCACGAGCGAATGCATGATTTCGAGACCCCGAGGCTCTGGCTTTGCCCAGAGCTGCTGTCCAGGTTGAAGTATTCGAAATGCGCATGGAGCGACTTGCTGAAGCTAAAGCCGGAAGTGGCCCCGGTATAGGCGAGCAATTCGCCAATAGATCGGCTAGACCAGATGTAGTACTTGCGATTGTTGTAGCTACGGTGGGACCTTTCGTATTGATCTAGCTCCTCGGGCGGGTTTTCGCAGTATTCCTCGAGTTTGGCGTCGCAGTGGCTGCAGTATCCTATTTTGCCAGCAAGAGTACTGGCTTTGGCTTGCTTCTTGCAGCGGTTGCAAAACGTTTCAAGTAACTCGCCTTCCTCTGTCCAGTGTACCGGTTTGATTTCGAAGAGCAGGCGTTCGTATTGCGAGCTTTCCCACGGGGCGAAGTACTTTTGGGTCTTGAGGATTCCAGGTCCAATCACGTGGTTCCATCGAAGGGTTGTGAGGAGGGCCAATTGAGAGGCAGCCGTTAGCCTTTCAACCGCTTTTATCAGCTTAACCGCAGTTTCGGTTCCTGAATTCAATGTGCTGAACAGGCTGTTGTTGAAGCGATTGCGTTTCCCGAGATCGATTGAGGCATTTCGTGAAAGGTACGTCATCAGATCTGATAGCGGCACGTAGTTGGCGCTTGCCAGTCGTGTCAGGTAGGAGGTAAGCGACTCGACTGACGCTGTTCCAATTCCGAGGGGGGCGACGGTAACCAGTGAACTTTTCATGGGCGTGCTCCCAGTTCGTCCTCAGGCTTTTTGCGCTTCCCTGGCCTTCGGCTTCCTTTCGAGGACTCTTTGCGTTGATCTGGTGCCCTGCTGCGAGCGAAGAAGCTTCGGACTTCGTCTATTTCTTGAGGCCGTTGATTGTAGGGGTCCACAGGGTTGACTTGTTTAATTAGTTCCTTGGTGACCGTGCTTATCTCGAATTCCGACGCGACGGCTTCGCATCTTACCAGGAGTTCCTTCAACGCACCGATGCAGCCGTTCGTTGCGTCAAAGATGTGCTGAGCGTCCTTCCTTAGGTCCTCGCACAACTCGAGCGAAGTCTCTTTGAGGAATGCTGTGAGGGCCTGGCTGAAGACTTTACGTTCCTTTTCGTTGTGCGCGGAGTACGGTTTGAAGTGTAGGACGTGTGACCTGTTGATGACTTGGCCGTCCAGCGCTATAATCTTGGTCAAATGTCCCGTGCCGACGAACATATGCGGCACTTGGGTAATATTCATCAAATTCTTCAGGAACTGAAGGTTTGCGTATGTTTGCCTTGTACTTTCCAGGGATATGAAGAGATCCGCTTCGTCGATTATAACAAGCTTAACGTTCTGTTCCTTTATTCTTTTTGTGATCAGCTTGAGGGACAGGTCTTGGGTGGTCCTTTCTCGTACTCGAGATTCGGCGAAGGGATCGCCCAGCGCTTTTAGGTAGCTTACGAGAAAGGGTTTGTAGGTGAAAAAATTGGTTTGTCGAGGCGGGCAGTTAAAGTATATTGCGTTAGGTCCTCTGTTGTTATAGTCATCGTAAATCTCTCGGGCCAAGGTTGTCTTTCCGACTCGAGACACTCCGACCAGAAATATCATAAACTGTGTGAGTCTAGAGTTTATTAGGGATGTTGCTATCCTTTTGGCGCGCGCGTAATTGCCGTGCCGATATGGTGCGTTTTGCTTCATGATGCTAGATTGAGCTTTTTAGTCTTCGAACAGATCCATCTCGATGGGGTCAGTTGTCGTGTCGTCTAGGGCTATTTCGAGTTTCTGGTTCTCCTTCTTGTTGTTCTTTGGGGCGGGCGATTGGGGTTGCTTTGGAAGGGTCTTCTCCTTGATTTTAAGTTCCTGCAGCCATGCCGCCTTGTCGGTGACTCGTAATTTTTTAAGTAGCGGTCGCAGCGCTGCTTTTGCGCTTTCTAGGATGCTGAACTCTCTGATTTCCGCGACGGACATGATGTTTTTCTTGTGCCCTTTAAGTTCCGCCCTGTGGTATTCCCCCTTGTAGGCGAATTCGATGTAAGTGAGATCAAGTGGGTCGTATCTTACCGGTAGGCTTTCCTTGTCGAGTTCTGGTCTGCTGAGGATAGCGGAACAGTATGTGAGGTTGTGCAGCTCCAAGGCCCCTCTGCGTACTGTTCGCTCTCCGTTACCCGAGGCTTCCGGGAGTGTCGCGGAACGAAATTTGTCAGCGTCGGATACTATCCGTTTTTCTTCGCTCAAAAGCTTTGAGAAACTTGCATCGTGTTTTTCGCGAGGTGTCGTGCAGATGCTGCTGTGTATGAGCGTTTCGTTGTACTTTTTAACGTAGTTTGCGAAGGTGTCCTCGACGTCACATATTCGCCATACGGCACGGTTCTTCGCTTTGAATTCCCTTGAGACTGATCGTGGGTTTACCATGAGTACCGTGTTGCCTTTCATGTTGTGCCACAAGTCGAGGTTCGCCGTCTTGAAGAACCGTTCGACTTTGTTCCCGCACCTTGGCTTCCCTACGGGTCTGTAGTGGATATCCGTGCGGTATCTAGCGCATAGCCCCTGAAACATGCCGGAGCTAAATTCGCTTCCGCCATCGACGCTAAAGCAGGTTGGCATGTATCCTACGTTCGATAGGATGCTCCTCATCGTAAGCATTATGGACGCTCGGGAAGGCGGGATCATGAGGAAGCACCACCCCAGTATCATGCGACTGAACGTGTCGATTGCGACAGTCAGCCATAGCCTGCCTGATAGTTTTATCGACTCCTCCCCGATCGCTTCGAGGTCAATCTTCGTGTGGTCGATCTCGACGACGTGCCCGGCGTATTTGCCTACCGCCATCCCGGAGTGTTTCCCGGAGTAGTGTTGCTCCTTTTGGTAGGCAGCCTTTGGTCCTTCTTTTTTGAGGGTGACCAGACGTTCGCTAATTCTCTTGAAGGCCCTTGTGAAGCTTGAATAGGTAACGGCTGGAAGCTTTCTGCGTTCCGCTTCAATCGCATAGTCCGCCCATGCTTGATGCAAGTTCTTGCTCTCTCGAGAGACCGAATCGGTGAGTCCGAAATTTTCGACATCCCTGATGTTGGCCTTCTCAAGCTCCTTGTCGCTCAAGCCCAGGTACGCCCTAAATATATAGCTTTTTAGGAGGTTGATCGACTTGCGATCCGTTTTAGGTTTTGTATTGCCGTTTCGTATTCTAGGTATGAGCCCTGAGATTCCGCAGCCGTACGCTGAGAGTCCAAACTTGTACTGCGCTTTGTAGCTGTAATATGTTCGTCTCGTTAGGCATTTCTTGTCGCCTCTTTCGTATCTGGATATTTTTTTTAGCTTCTCTAGCGCAATTCTTTGCCTGTCTGGACTAGAGGCGTTGTAGGGGGTGTCTGGCTGTTGTGTATTGGAGGTATTGATCGTGCCCTCGCGAAACTTCTCTTCGATCGCGGCAGCGTTTAGTTCGGTGGGTTTATCGTTCTCGTCTATGGCTTGCAGTTTGCCGTTGTGCGAGCCGCAGATGCGGTAGGTTTTTGTGCCCCAGCGTATTTCCGATCCTTCGGACAGATTCAGCTCTCTTGGAAGGTCTTTAAGTCTTTGGGCACGCGGAACTGTATGTTCCGAGCATAATGAGCTGTATAGACGGAAATTCTTTATATCGTCAAGCGAGGTGCTGAAAACGTCGCTGTGAAACTTGCCGTTCGCGACGAGCCAGCGAGTGCATTCGAGGGTATCGTTCTTTCCTAATTCCTCGATGATTTCTGCCTGGGTGACCAATCCTCGGGAGCCAACCAGTTCGGCTATTTTTGTGGCCAACGCCTTGTTGGGTGCCTCCCTTTTTGTATAGCTTTTAAGTCGGCTTGCATTTTCGTGAAGAGCCGGACCTAGCTCCTCCCTCGTTACCAGTATATGCTGGATTCCCATCTTGGCGAAACTGGCTTCAGCTTCTGGATCGCGGTAACCGTTATGGTCCTTGATGAACTTGCTGTTCTGCTTTTTCAGCTCCTTTTCAATTTCCTCTTCCGGTTTCGTTTCGATGGCCACTTGGGTTCCGGTGTTGAGGGCTGCGAGGAAATCGGTGATGTAGTCCCTGGATGTCTCGCGCCCTAGCTTGTCGATGCGCTTAACCCGCACTGGAGGTGGTTGCTCCCAATATGCTGCGACGTGCGGGCAAACTTCCAAGGCGAGAGCGGTTTCGTACTCATGGTCAGATTCGCACCAAACCGTACGTCCCATTTTGTCGGACGCGAATTTCGTGAGGCGATTTCCGTAGCCTGTATCTGTTGGGTATCTCGAGGGTCCTTCGGCGATCCTTCTTTCGAGGTAGTGGCGATCGGGAGTGAGGTGGCTGATTTTGCTTAGTATGTGGTTCAAGTTCATGAGGAGGGTGTGGTTTAGGTTTAAGTGTTAAGAAAGTGTTAGAAAGGGGACGAAAGTGACAAATGGCAAGTGGAAAGTGAAAGGTGACTGGGGGTCGCGCTGTTAAAAGGCGGAAAACCTGGGCGACTTCGCACGAAATAATTTGAAGAAGTTGTCCTGATTGGCTCATCTTGAGGGCTGAAATGAAACTATCTGCGACAGGAACAGACTCTTTTGTGGAGCGAATGAAGGAAATCGTGGCCGACTCCGGCGGAATGAAGGCATTCTCCGAAAAAGTGGGGGTTTCTTATTCGTCTGTCAGGAAATACTTGAATGGAACTGACCCTTCTAGGGCGGTAGTTGCCCGTATTGTAACAACTTATAAGGTTAATTCCGATTGGCTGTTGAATGGCGTTGGCCCGAAGTCGCAAGCGGCCAAAGGGGGTGCCGAGCCTGAAAGTGCGTTCTTGAGGCAGTATCTTAAAGGATTTGCCAATGACCCTGATGTCGTGGCTGAAATTTGCAGTGGAGCTCGCCTTGAAGCAGGACGTTTGATTTCGATCGCAAACGGGGAAGAGCCCTCGTTGAGCGAGGCAATTAGGATATCGGAGGCCTCGAATTTGGGCAGGGTAGTGGGCGGTGGTGTCTCGGAGGAACCGAGGGCTGAGCTGGTTTGGGTGCCCGAGTTTGATTTATCTCTGTACAGGGAGATTTTGTTGGAATACTTCGATTTTCGGGAAGAGTTCCAGCGCAAGCGCGAGTTCTTGAGGAAATCGAAAAAGAAGGGTGCGGTCGTATTCCGCAGGGAATTTTTGCGGCAGGAGTTTTCCGGTGACCTGCACGATTTGGTTTGTTATAGGATGGACAACGACTCGATGTTTCCGGATGCCCCTCGCGGAAGTATTCTTTTTTTGGATATCTCTAGGACGAATCTAGAGAACGGTCGAATGTTCCTGCTTTACTTCAATGGCAGTTTGCTTGTTCGGGAGGCCAGGGACACCGGAGTTGTGGCTAGCTGGGAGCTTCACGACAAACGTTCGTCCAAGCCCATCCAGCTGAGCAACACCGAGCTATCGGATAACAACATTGTTGTTGGCATGGTGACCCATGCTTTCAAGAGCTGTGGTTAGGCGGATGGTTAGAGTGGGGGCTCGGTTTCCGTATCGGCTGCTGCAACCCCCGGTTGATCGAGAGAGGCTCATTTGGCTGCTGGAGGGCATATTGTTCGAATTTCTGGATTCTCAGGCTTGCAACCTATATATAAATCAAAGGGGGATTGGAGAGTTCGAGGTTCGGATGCGTCGACGAAAAGGGGAGGAGCTGCGTCGACTCTTCAAGGTCGACGCTGCCTATATGGACCCGTTGATTGGATTGATATTGCACTTGGCGAACAGGGCGTTTGCTGGGGAGGGGCCTCTCTTGTCTGAGTTTGGTCAGGAAAGGATGCGGATTTATGCGCAGTTCGAATCCAAAATCTACGAGATTCCCGTTCTTATGGTTATCAACCCTAAGGATAAGCGATTTATAGATTTTGGGCGCCCGGAGGTTCAGGAGGAGAATAAGGGCATCTGACCTGGGGCTAGCTCTGGTTGGGAATCTGCCGTTTTTTTAGTTCTGACATCGGTTGGGTTGCTCGTATTCAGATTCGTTGAATACTCGAGGAGGGTAGTGCTTTCTTTCGAGAATCAATCGCAGGATATGGGCAGGAGGATGCGTTTTGTCTGGTTTTTTAACTACGCTTCCCCGATCGCGTCCGGGGATCCTTGTTCGATGATATTTGTCGTTAGTTTTTGTTCCTGTAATCCCGAGTTGTGGGTTTGGCAATTGCCACCTCGCTGTCTTGGGGATCCGACAAATTTAATGCTCGTCGCATTTTTCCCGTTGGGACCTTTCCTGGCAGAGTTTTTTTCGGGGGGCGGTCAAGTCGGTCACGCTTGAGGCAGTTCTTCTCTTCGTTCGAGAAGTTTAGATCTACTCATTTCGTATGCTTGTTCTGGAGCATCGCGGATCTCTTGGATTAGTTCTGAAGCCCACTTAAAGTTCAATATCTTTGGTTCTGTAACCAAATGCGATATCGACGATCCCGTTATAGGGAGGCCCATTTTTGAGCAAATCCATGCGGCCTCTCTGATTTCCTCTTCGCGAGCGGTTCGTTTCACGTGCGCTCTCAGCTTTTTGTAAAGCGAGTGCGACTGTAGGAAGTCTTCCGCTAGGTCGGGAAGCAGTCGTTTCACTGCCTCAGGTTTGATCTCTAGGTCTTCCTTACAAAACTTATAGAACGATTGCGTTGCAAAAGCTTTCCTTTTTATTGCTTTGCTTAGCGATGCTTCAATGAAATCTCGCTCAATTCGGAGCGAATTGGTCTTCGTCGCGGGTGGTTCTGAGATTGGTTGTGTGTTCGTCTCAAAGTCTATCGCGATTTGCAGCTTGGTTTGGGTCAAGAGCTCGATCGGAGAGGTCTGTAGTGAGTGGCAAAGCTGAATGAATTGTTTGAGGGTGGGAAGCGTTTTTTCGTCTATCCAATCGTGTAGTAGTTTTGCGGAAAATGGAAGTCGACTTTTAGTCAGTTTAAGCTCCCCTTTACTCATGCAGGATAGGTGAGCCCGTAAGGCTTCGCTGAGGGAGAGTTTTGATGGGGACTTGCCGTAGGAGAGTAGATCGCCAACTGCTTTTGTGGCCCACGAGTAGTACTCGTTGTATTGGAGGTTTAGCATTACTCTGCTAGTATTGTCGAATCGTTTCGCTGTAGGATCGCTGTATCGGTCGAGGAGCCTGCCGCATTTGTAGCAGCAGTTGAGGCTGCTTGGGGAGGGGTGATACCCCGATGGCCTATGGCATGCGTGGCAGTGTTTTTCTAAGGCCTTTCCCTCTAGGCTTTGGTAGACTGGGGTTAGGGAGAAAAGGAGTGGCTCGTAGGTTAGAACTGAATTTGGATCGAACCAGCGGTCCCTTTTTTGGATTCCGTTTCGTATTATATTGCTCCACCTTGAGATCGTAAGGAAGCTTAGGTTTTGTTTGCTGGTCAACGTTTCAAGCTCTGTAATTATTTTATTTGTTTCTTCGCGAACGGAATTGATAGTGCTGAGAATCTTGCTTGTTTGGAATTGACTGGTCTTGTCCGAGATTAGTCCTGCTTTCGTATACAAAAGCTGGAGCAGCTTTGTGGGTTTAACGTCGTTTGCCCAGGCTGTGCGAATGATGTACGAATAAAGGGATTCGACCATCGGCGTACCGATGCCGATTGGTTCTACGGGAATCAAGTTCTCTTTGAATGCCATCGGATGTATAGTTTAGATAGTTATTTAGACGAAAATTGATCAGCAACGTTCCGGTGTGTGACGTGATTGTTGCTCGGTAAAACTCGGATGGGATTTTTTTTGGGGGGGCTCGCTAAGGGAGACATGGTAGGTCATCGGGGAGCGTTTTCCAGGTCAATGACAAAGAGCTCTGCTGGAAATCAACATTGAAGGCGAGCCTGTGTGTAATGTGGAGCTTGAGAGACATTCAGAATCGAGTCATTTGTGGTTCGGGATACCCCACCTGTAATTTAGCAAAGAATAGAGGTCCAAGTTGCTTGCGATCGCTCACGAGCAAATCGAGGGCTGTTTGCTTGTTCGGCTAGACCGAAATTTGCAGGACAATTAGTATTATGCATGTCATGCGGATGCTGAGTTCACAAAATTTCGGTTTTTAGCCTAGGGAGTGTCTTCAAATGCCGAGCCTTATAGTTTGAGCCAAATCATAGCGCCGCCCAAGGTGGTGAAGTCTGCGTAGGTTTCGGCCAGCTTTTCGTATCGGGTGGCGATTCTGCGATAACCCTTTGAACGACCGAACAGGTTCTCGATTTTGTGGCGTTCCTTGTAGGTTTGCTTGTCGAAATCGAGCTTTAAGCTTCTGCTGGCATTTGCCGCTATGACGGCGATGCCGCCCAATTGATCGACAGCCGCGCGGTTGGCGTCGATGTCTTAGCCCTTGTCCATCAGGGCGTACGAACCTTCGGGCAAATAGCTCTCCAGCAGTGACCTGGAGTTATCGTAGTCGGACTCGTTCGCTGCCCTGAGGTGGAAGCCTAGGGGGTATCCCAAGGCGTCGCAGGCGATGTGGATCCTGGTGAAGAGCCCTCCTTTCGATCTCCCCATCGCTTGGGCTTTTTGCCCGCCCTGAGGTCCGGAAGCGTCTTGATGGGCCCGGCAGTCGCTGCTGTCGACCATGACCATCTCCAGGTCTTCGCCGACGCGCTTGAGCGCTGCGAGCAGCGCCTCGAACAAACCGTTCTCGGTAAACCTGCGGAAGGCTGAATACACGCTTTTCCACTTGCCGAATCGCTCGGGCAAATCCCTCCAGCTCGCCGAGCAGCGTAATATCCAAAGGATTCCTTCGAGCTTCTTCAGCTCGTCCTTGGGCTTTCTGCCGCATCTCGAGCGCCCTTTTCGGCGCTCCCTGAAGTGGGGAGCTCATTTGAAGACACGCCCTAGTAGATCGAGGTCTTTTGTTAGAGGTGTTTTTTTCGCTGAGGTTGGCGAGTCACGCTCCGCAGCAACTGACCCCCGCAGTCTTTGCCTTCTTGGATCGGCTTCGACAGTTTGAGAATTTTCAACGCGCCTTTCATGACGAAGGTGAAGACGGTGGCGCCGATTAGAAGGTCGGGCCAGCGGCTATCCAGAAGGTAGACGAGGACTCCTGCAATGATCACGCCGCCGTTTACGATGATGTCGTTGGAGGTGAATATAGCGCTGGCTTGCATGTGGGCTTCGCTGCTCTTGGCTTTGGTGATGATGATGAGCGAGACGATGTTGGCCGCTAGTGCGAGCGTGGCTACGAGGATCATCCAGCTGAATAATGGCGTTTGGGAGTCGGTGAAGAAGCGTCGCAGCACTTCGGCGAAACCGAGCAGTGCGAGGCTTATCTGAAAGTAGCCGCTGAGCTTGGCGATTTTCTTCTTGGTGGCGACGGCGGCTCCGACGGCGAAGAGGCTGAGGCCGTAGACCATGGAGTCGGCGAGCATGTCGAGGGAGTCGGCCACGAGCCCCATGGAATGGGAGATCCAGCCGGAGAGCATCTCGATGAGGAAGAAGCTGAAGTTGATGCCGAGCACCCAACTGAGGGCGGCGCGTTGGATGTTGCCTTTCGAACGCTCGGCGGATGGGTCGTCGTCGGTGGTCTCGATGGCTTTGGCTCCGAGACCGAGGGTATCGAGCTCGGCGGCGATATGGTCGGGATCTCCTTGGTGGTAGACTTCTAGGGTACGATTGGGAATGTCGAATTCGAGCTGAGATACATGGCCGAGGGGCTCTAGGGCCATGCGGATGATCTGCTCCTCGGAGGGGCAGTCCATGTCTTTGACGTGGAAGGTGGTCTTATTATTGGGCATCTTCGCGTTTCGAATTCTTCTTTCCGAGCATGGTGTATAGGATGGGCAGAACGATGAGCGTGAGGATGGTCGAGGTCACCACTCCTCCGATGACGACGGTTGCGAGCGGGCGTTGGACTTCGGCTCCTACGCCGGTGGAAATGGCCATGGGGAGGAAGCCGACGGCGTCGGTGACGGCGGTGGCGAGGACGGGCTTGAGGCGTTGTTGGGCCGCGTTTATGACGGCGGTCCCCACGGCTTGCCCTTCGTCGATGAAGCTGCGGATGGCGACGACGAGGATTTGTCCGTTGAGCACGGCGATGCCGGAGAGCGCGATGAAGCCGACGGCGGCACTGACGCTGAAGTTGATATCCCGTAGCCATAGAGCGAATACGCCTCCAATGAGGGCGAAGGGTATGCCGGTGTAGATGAGCAGCACGTCTCGGAGATTCTTCATGCTGAAGTAGAGCAGCAGGAAGACGAGCAGGAGCGTGGCGGGCACGACGAGCATGAGGCGGTTTTGGGCGCGTTCGAGATTCTCGAATTGTCCGCCCCACTCAATGACGTATCCTTCTGGCAATGACACGGTCTGGCTGATCTTTTCTTGGGCTTCTTCGATGAAGGAGCGGGCATCGCGTTCGGCGATGTTGCATTGGACGCGGATGAGGCGGCGGCCCCACTCTCGGTTGATGGTGGCGGAGCCTTCGGTTTCGACGATGTCGGCGAGGGCACGTAGCGGGAGGCGTTGGCCGATCTCGGTAGGCACGATGGTGTTGGCGAGGGTTTCGACGTCGCTGCGGTGCTCGTCTGGGAGACGGGCGACGAGGTCGAAGTGTCGTTGTCCTTCGAATACTTCTCCTACTTCGCGACCGCCGACGGCTTCGACGAATTGGAGCACGTCGTTGGCGGGGATCCCGTAGCGGGCGATGGCTTGCTGGTCGACGCGGACTTGGAGGGTTGGCTGTCCGGTGAGCTGGTCGACGGCGATGTCGGTCGCGCCTTCGACAGTGAGGAGGACGCGCTGGATGTCGTCGCTGATGCGGACGAGTTCATCGAAGTCGTCGCCGTAAACCTTGATGCCGATGTCGGAGCGGATGCCGGAGACCATTTCGTTGAGACGCATCTCGATGGGCTGGGTGAAGACGATGTTTAGCCCGGGGAGATCTGCGACTGCGGCTTGCATGGCGGCGACGAGCTCGGCTTGGTTGTCGGCTTTGGTCCATGTGTCGCGTGGGTTGAGCGAAACGAAGATGTCGGTGAGCTCGGTGCCCATGGGGTCGGTGGCGACTTCGGCGGTGCCGATGCGGCTCCAGACGTGGCGGATCTCGTCGGGAAATTCTTTTTTGAGGAGTTGCTCGATCCGGGTGTTGTAGGCGGTGGATTCGTCTACGGAGATTCCGGCGAGGCGGATGGTGTTGATGGCGATGGCTCCTTCGCTGAGTCGTGGAAGGAATTCGCCGCCGAGTCGGAAGGCTTGCCAGCCCGTGAGGGCGAGCAAGGCGGCGACAGCGATCAGAACGCCTTTCTTGGCTTTCAACGCTCCCGCGAGACAGAGGCTGTAGGTGCCGAGCAAGGCTCTTTCGACGGGACCTTGGCTGTGCTTTTGCTTGCGGGGGAGGAAGTAGTAGCTGAGGACGGGCGAGAGTGTGAGGGCGAGGACGAGGGCTCCGAGCAAGGCGAAGATGAAGGTCCATGCCATGGGCTTGAACATTTTTCCTTCGATCCCTTCCAGGGTGAGAATGGGGATGAAAACGATGACGATGATTCCGATGCCGAAGGCGATGGGTCGCGCGACTTGCTTGGCGGATTCGAGGATGGTTTGCAGGCGCTCGCTGGCGGTGAGCGGTCGGCCGAGCTGCTGGGATTTTTGGGAGAGGTTTCGCAGGTTGGCCTCGGTCATGACGACGGAGCCGTCGATAATGATGCCGAAGTCGATGGCGCCGAGACTGAGCAGGCTGGCGGCGATGGCGAATTCGTACATGCCAAGTATCGCGAGCAGCATGGCGAGCGGGATGGCGAAGGCGACGAGGAGCCCGGCTCGGAAATTTCCGAGCAGGAGAAAGAGAACGAGGATGACGAGGACGGCTCCGAGAAAGAGGTTGTGCTTTACGGTGTCGATGACGGAGGTGGTCAGCTCGGTGCGGTCGTAGACGACTTCTAGGATCACGTCGTCGGGCAACGCGGGACGGACTTGGTCGAGCCGCTGCTTGAGGTTTTCGGTGACCTCCTGGCTGTTTTCGCCCATGAGCATGAAGGCGAGTCCGAGAACGGCTTCGCCTCGTCCGTCTGCGGTGACGGCGCCGCGACGGATCTCGCGGTCGATTTTGACCTCTTCCGCGATGTCTCGGACGCGGATGGGATTGCCGTCGAAGGAGTCGATGACGATGTTTTCGATCTGCTCGATGTTGGTTACGCGGCCGATGCCGTGCACGAGCTGGGAGACGCCGCTGGAGGTGATCACTCCCCCGCCGACATTGCTGTTGTTGGTTTCGAGGGCTTCGTAGACGTCGTCGAGCGTGAGGTTGAATTTGAGGAGCGCGGCGGGTGAAACGACGACGTGGTACTGGCGGACTTCGCCGCCCCATGAGTTGACTTCGGCGACGCCGGAAACTTTTCGTAGTTCCGGTTTCACTACCCAATCGTGCAGGGTGCGAAGCTCTTCGAGGGTGCGTTCGGGATTGTCGGATCTGACGACGTAGTGGAATACTTCGCCGAGTCCGGTGGCGATGGGGCCGAGCTGGGGGCGTTCGATGCCGTCGGGCAGTTCGACGGAGTTGATCCGCTCGAAGACGTACTGCCGCGCGTCGATGATTTGGGTCTCGTCGTCGAAGGTGGCGACGACTTGAGAGAAGCCGAATTTGGATACGGACCTGACGTTGCTCAGTCCCGGTAGGCCTCCGATGGAAAGTTCGATGGGGAGCGTGATTTGCTGCTCGATTTCTTCTGGGTTGAGCGATGGGGCTACGGTGTTGATTTGGACTTGTACGGGCGTGGTGTCTGGAAACGCGTCGATGGGCAGCATGCTCAGTCTCCAAATTCCAATGACGCTGACCGCAGCGAAGAGCAGTGCGATGAGCAGCCGGTTTTTAAGCGAGAATTCGACGAGTTTAGACAACATGATATTTCGTGTAGATATTTTCGAGATGGGCGAGGAGCGGCTTAGTCGTCCACGCAACCGGCTCCGAGGCGGGATTTTAGGAATTCGGACATGACGATGAAGCTGCCGTCGGTGACGACCGAGTCACGAGAGTCTAGCCCGGCGAGCACTTGGGCTTCTCCATTTCTGGATCGGCCAAGGGATACGCGGCGAAGCGCGAAGAGATCGGGAGCGTTTTGCACGAAGACGTAATTCGCCCCTTCATGGCGTTGTACCGATTTATTGGGCACAATTGCGGACAGTCGCTCTTTGCCGGTGGCGATGAGGATCTTGCCGAAGAGACCTGAGGTGAGCTGCTCCGCATTTTCGGAGACTGTAGCGCGAGCTCGTAGCATGCGGGTGTTAGGGTCGATGGTGGTGTCAACCCATGTGATCTTTCCCGTGATTCTGGCGTTTGGCAGCTCTGGGAATGTCGCTTCGACGGCTTGTCCGACTTGAAGTTGGCCGACGTATTCGGCGGATACGGAAATCTCCAGCCAACGAGTGGACAGGTCTGCGAGCGTGAAGAGCGGATAGCCCGCTTCTACTGCTTCGCCCATAACTGCCTTTCGCTCGACGAGAGTGCCGGAGAATGGAGCACGGACGATCAGTCGCGCGGATGTGTCTTGGTCTTCTTCTACTTGGGCGATCTCGTTTTCATCGAGTCCGAGGTTGAGCAAGCGCTGGCGGAGATTGCTGGCAGCGAGTTGGGCTTTGCGGTAGGTGGCCTTCGCTTCGAGCAGGTCTTTCTCGGATGTGACGCTTTCCTTTTGCAGGCGCGTTTCACGTTCAAAGGATTGCTTGCGTATGTCCAGTTCCACTACGGCGGAAAGATAGTCGCTCTTGGCGGCTGCGACTTCGGATGAATGGAGTTCTACGAGAGGCTCGCCCGCGACGACTGTTTCGCCTTTGTCTTTGTGGACACGGCGGGTAACGCCCCCGACGAGGGGCGTTACCTTAGCCAAGGTGTTCAGGTTGTACTGCGTTTCGCAAAAGGCTCCGATTGTTGGAGAGATTTCGCTCATGCGCGGAAACTCCGTTTTGATCCCGGCTTTGCTTGCGGAGGCTTCGGAGATCATACGGACTTTCATTTCGCCGCCTGGGAGAAGCGATGCGGCGAGGTCTGGCTGGCAGATGCCGCATTCGGCTTCAGCCACGCCGTGTTCATTGCAGAAAAGGGCGTGGGAGCTTTTTTCCGAACGGGTAGTCTGATTCGTAGACGCGGATCCGCCGTCGGCCTCTTTTAAATCTGGATGGCAAAGGTGGCATTCGTCTTCGTAGAGCGAGTGTTCTTTGCACCACATGCGGTCTTTTTCCTCAAGCTCGGGATGGCAGAGCCAGCAACGGTCTTCGTAGCGGGCGTGCTCCTTGCACCAGAGGCGGCCTTTGTCGCGTTTCGAGGCGTCGCAGATGAAGCAGGTCTCGCTCGCTACTTCGTGACTATGAGGGATAGGCACGTAAGCGACCTCCGAACCGTGATCGTGGCCGTCATGGTCGTGACCGGCGTGCTCGTCTACGTCGGCTTTCTCCTGCCCGCAGCCGCTTAGGATAAGCGCTCCGAGCGTAAGAGAGATCATCGCTAATAGCGAAGATCCGAATTTTGGATACGTTGTTTTTGATTTCATGATATGGATTGGTATGGGTGGTGATTAGTTGGGCAGGTCGGCGAGACTGCGGCCGATTAGCGATTCGATGGTGGCTGCTGCGAAGTGGTAGTCTTCGAGCGCTTGCAAATAGCTTTCCTGGATTTCGAAAAGGGTTCTTTGGGCGTCGAGCACGTCGAGAAATGGCAGCTTGCCTTCCTTGAACGCGAACTGGGTGCCCTGGTAGGCTTTTTCAGCTGCGGGGAGCGCTCGGTCGCGAATGGCGGTTGCTTCGTCGTAGGCATTTGCGAGCGCCGAGTAGGATTCGCCGAGCTGGCTTTCGAGGCGTAGCTCGGTAGCGCGTTGACGGCTGCGTGCGGAGGCCTCGCTGGCCCGGGCGGATTGGGCTTTGGCTTGTCCTCTGTCGAAGAGAGGAAGTGGTAGCGATATTCCTAATACAAGCGCTTCGTCGCCGCTCTCTCTGTCGCGTTTGAGGCCGATCCTGCCCCGTAGGTTGGGGACTGCTTCGGCTCTGGCTAGGTGTCGCTCTGCTATGCGTGAGCTGATTTCGATGGCCCAACGAGCGACTTCGGGACTATCGCCGATGTATTGGGCAAGCGTGTCTGGACTGGGGGCTGGCGACACTGCGTCCAGGTCGCCAGCGATGTCGGTGAACGTCACTACTCGTTCTCCCCAGCTTAGGGAAAGGTTTCGATAAGCGGCATCGCGGAGCCGCTCGGCTCGTTTGAGGGCAAGCTCGGCGGTGACGACTGGAACGACTACGCGGGAAAGTTCGACCGGTGAAGCGTCGCCCGCATCGACTCGGCTTTGCGTGAGCTGCTCGGTGGCTTTTGCCAGCTCCAGCTCTTGTTTGGCCAGTTCCAGCCTTCGCTCTGCCGCTAGAGCGGCGACGAAGCGGTGGGTCACCGTGACGATTGTTTGGATACGGGCGGCGTGGTAGTCCCAGTCGGCCAATTGCGAATCGAGCTCTGCTATCTTGCGCTGCTGCGTTCTTTTGCCGCCGAGCGGCAGGGTTTGGGCGAGGCTAAGTGTAGACTCTGCTTTGTCGGAACCGGAGAACTTTCCGGTGCCGCCGAAGTTTTCGCGCTCGTATTCAAGTTCTGGATTCTCCCAAAGACGCGCTTGCCTGATCCGAGCGAGGGAGCTCTGGGCATCCCAAGCGAAGGCTCGCAGCTCTGGGCTGCTCTCGATGGCAAGAGAGATCGCTTGCGGGAGCCTTAGCGTTCCTGTCGGCTTGGGCGCGTCTGCGGTTGCGGAGATTTCGCGAGGTGCGGGAAAGTCTGGCGCGGGCGTGTCGGCAGCATTTGCGGGTGAAGCAAGCAGGCTTGCGAGCGCGAGGGTTGTTAGTCCGAGTCGCCGGAGCGGAGATATTGATTGATAGGTGCTTTTGTATCTGGGCATGAAAAATCCTGTTTCATATTCGAAGAGTCAACCCGTGGCTCCTTGTTGGATGCTAGGGCTGGGAATTCGAGACGCGGCTGGGCGCTTCGAACGAATCTAAAACAGGATATCAGATGCGGAGCTGAATCGTCTCCGTGTATTGCTGGGAAGCCTTGGGAAATGCGATGGGCGGAGCTCGCGTGTCGAGGGTCTTGATCGCTCTCAGTTCGCTACAGATGGAAAACAAGTCTGTAGGGACCAAGCCAACTACGATAGTCCCCTTGACCAGCGTGCGGTCGAAACTTGGGGCGATTTCCTCGTCGCTCGCTTCGACTTCGTAGTCCGTGCAATGGTCGCACTCGAAAGGAAGCGGAACGCTCGAAAGCTTGCGGGCTTGCTCGAATGGGCAGCATTTCTCGGATTCTTCCGTAGCTTTGGCTGTCGCCACGCTGCAAACCTCCCCGGTGCTCTTCTCGATGCAGTAAGACAAGGCAGGACCATTCGCCAGCGCTATATTGCAAGCGAGGAGGATCAAGCTGAAGACTGCTACGAGAGGTTTCATGCGGATGGGTTTACGTATTTGAATGGTTCGCGATTGCCGGGACTTCAAGCTTATTATTGAGAATGGTTCTCGATTAATGGAGGAGTGTTTGTGTCGCAATATTGTCGAATTATACGCCCACCGTGGGTTTCACGTTTGTTGTGACGACATACTGGATCCTTTCGAGCGCTTGTTCGGGGGTGAGGAAATCGGGGAATTCGAAATGGACAATTTCCGCGATTCTCTTGCAATTCAGGGTCCCGTCGAAATGGGCCTGGATAAGAAAGTCTGCCCGATCTCGAAGCGGAAGAACAGGCTTGGCCATTGAGGGAATGCTCGCGTGGGTATTGAGGAAAAAGAAGGCGCGGCTAAGGGTATGTTCGATCTCGTCCGTAGAGAGGCTGGGATCTAGTTTTGATAAAATCGTAGCTAATTGGCGCTTTCCGCGGTTGCCATTCAATAACGATAAAACGTATGCAACCCAGCGATTTCCCGAATCGACCGCAGGAGGAACTATTGGACCAATCAAGTCGGGAGGCAGTGAGAGAAGGGGGTAGCGTGTCGCACTGTAGTCGTAGATTTCTTTACCTTGCGAATCGGATACTGTTATTCGCCAAGACGGGACGAACTCATAGCGAGTTTCCCAGGTGCAGAGGTGGATTGTTACGTTGTATCCAACTTCTAAGGATAATACCCTATCAATGGAGAAATACACTTGGTCCCAACTGTTTTTTCCGCCCACAAGTCCATTCGAAATGGATACACCTTCGGATAGTTCTGCGGTAAAGTAGACGATGAATCCTGAAAGGGTTGTGTCGCGGTCAATCTCAAATCGAAGGGTTTTTCTGTTGATTTCAGAATAGGTTTGTTTGGCGTCTAGCTTTGCGCTCAGGAAGAGCTGAGGGGCGGATACTACTCTACTTGAATCGAAGTGCGCGAGGAAGAGCGTCTTCAGTTGCTCGTGCAGAAAAGTATCGAAGTATATGCCGTATAGACTCGATTTCCATGGATCAATGTACCTTCTATGGAAACCGGTGTCCGATACGAGTGTTGCTGAAACCTCCAATCTGCTTGGGATCATCTTTCCGCCTGGTTTGAGGAAACGCTTAGCGGCATCCTGGTACATGGGAAGCATGTTCTCCTCGATTCCGAGGCTACCCAAGTTCTCTCCGACTATGACGTCTGCCAATTCTGGAAGCTCAATGTCATAGCTGACTCCACGAATGAACTCGATTCGATCGTCCATACTATTTCGTTTGGCGATTCTTTCAGCATAGCGAATGACAGGCCCGAGTTCGATAGCGTATACTTTTTTCGCTCCGGCTTCGACCGCGAAGAAAGCCAGCAGTCCAGACCCTGTTCCAAGATCTACAACGACGTCGCCTGCTTTCACTGTATCCAAGATAGCTTTCCGGTAGGCTTCGCATCGTGCCCGATCAGCTAGAAGGCGCTGGTGGGAGTAGTTTCTGCCTTCTAAGGAAGAAAGTGGTAGCTCGCGGAATCGCATTTCAGAGAAGCCTGTTGTCCCTTCTTCTTGGCTCGAATCTTTGTGAGTGGTGAGCGTTTTCACTTGTGAAAGGGAATCAGGTTCCGATCAGGGCAGTCATTTGTCTCACTTGGAGTTTCCAGCTCTAGAGTAGAATGGGCTATACCGAATTTATCGTGGAGCAAGCGCTTGATCTCCCTGCGAACTCGACCTCGGTCGCTGTCTTCGGAAGCTAGCGCTATGTGGGCTTCGAGGGCTCGGTGGTTTTCGTCTAGTTCCCAGATGTGCAAGTGATGGAGGTCGGCGACTCCGTCGATCTGTTGGACGGCTGTCTTGAGTTCGTCGAAGTCTAGGTCTTCGGGAGCGCCTTCCATGAGGATACGTGAGGTTTTTCGGATGAGGCCGAAGGACATGTAGAGGATGTATCCGGCGATAACGAGCGTGAGCGCGGGGTCGACCCAGTCCCAGGAAAACCAATACACAGCGGCTCCTCCGGCCATGACCGCCACGGAGGCTGCGGCGTCGGTGAGATTGTGCAGGAAGGCGGCTTTGACGTTGAGACTGCCTTTGGAGAGAGCCCAGAGGAGCCAGACTGTGCCGAGATCGACGACGAGGGCAACTGCCGAAGCGATCATCATCCACTTGCCAAGGATGGGCTGAGGATCGAAGAATCTGGATACGCCTTCGTAAACGAGGTAGAGGCCGACCATGATGAGAGCAGTAAGCTGGATCATGGCTCCGATGAGCTCGGCACGGCGGTACCCGAAAGTGTATTTACGGTCGGCTCCTTTGCGGGAAATCTTGCGGGCTACATAGGCTATGAGCAGCGCCGCGGCGTCGTTGGTGTTGTGCAGGGCGTCTGCCATGAGGGCCACGCTTCCGGCTATCGCGCCTGCAGCGAACTCGAAGACGGAGAGCCCTAGGTTTATCACTACGGACCAGAAAAGGGCTTTGTCGGACACCTCTTCGGATCCGTGACTGTGGGAGTGATCGTGGCTCATGGAGATTGGCGATGGTTGATCTTAGCGGTGGCGGTACCAGTCGAAGACGGTGAATAGGGTGAGAAGGAGCATAATCGCTAGTAGCATTAGCACAGAGACAGAGACTCGAAAGTGATCCGTTTGGACCATGGAGCGATGCCTTGCTACAAAGAGAGCTCCGAATGCAAGAGCGGTTACGATACTCATACCGGCAGCCAGATTCCTTCGCTCGCGTTGCTCCTTCGCTTTTGCTTTAGCGGAGCGTTTGGAAGTCGCGGGCTTTCTTTTCTTGAGGCTCATTCTGGTTCGTCAGTTTCCGTCCCGCAGGTTTCGGTGTGCTTTTGCGTAAAGGCCTCAATCTCGACGAGGTCGATTTGGGGGTTGGAGAGGTCGATGTACTTGAAGAAGCGTTTGAACTTATTTCCGTCGTCGAAGTCATTGCGCCTAAAACGGTAGGTGATGCGGTCGAGGAGGACTTCCTCCTCTTGGCCCTCGTCGTTCGTTTCTAGGTCAATTAAGTCTATATGCAGATGCGATCCCCAAGGCATGAATTTGTTACGGATTTTGAATACGGATCCGTTGATAGCAGTTTTTCCTTCCTTTTCGATTATCTCTACGTTCTTGATCTTTAGGAATTCGTGCTCGTTGGGTAGTTCGATTTTGGGCATGATCGCCCGCCCGTATGAGGTCGTTGCAATGATGCAAAGCAGGAAAAGCGAAATCTTTCTGGCGGTGGTCGGGGTCATGTTTTTCATGTCTGTCTTTCTGGGGTGTTTTCGCTCATCTAGGCGGCTGGTCCTTTGTTCACTTTTCCGTCCATTTTCGTGGTCGTGCGCTTTTTGAACGCTGCGGATGACTATTTTCGAGATGGCGGCGTCTCGGTTTTGTTCGGTGTCGTAGTTTATTGTCTGCTGCAAGTGGTGGCGACCAATTGCGGTCTTCTGAAAGTCGCGTTGCGAAATTTTCAGATATGCTATTTTCACCAGCGTGCCGTCGGCGTCATGCATTTCTATATGCAGATGGCTATCGGGAGGAAGTTTCTTGAAGCGGATCATTGAAAGGCGCATTTGGATCCATAACTCATCAGATCGATAAAGAGGTTTAGCCCAAACGACATTCACTACTTGCCCCTTGTCTTGAATTTCGACGTGTGGGACGTCCTTCGATTTGCGAGCCTCTGCAAATGTAAGGTGAATTGATAATGCGAAGAAAATCAGAACGTATCTTCGTGCGGTGTTGTGTGTGTGGAATACCTTCATTTTTATGGATGGTTGCAGCACTTCCTTGTTGGTTGGCAGCTCGCGTCCTGGGCAAGTTGGGCGAGAGCTGCTCGATGGTGTGTATGCGACCATTTAGGTCGCTGGCACTCTAGTGATTGTGTCCTTCGTGGCCGTGTCCATGGTCATGGCCTTCGTGATCGTCCTCGCCGTGTTCGCATACGCAGGCGTATTCTTTATATTCGCAAGTTGGGCACTTGCTGAGGTTGAGGTTGAATTTCTCGCGTACTGTCTTGGAATTTGGCGTTGCCTTTATATTGAGGACGATCGGCAAGTTGTTACCAGGCGGTAGCGCTTTATCGGATACGAGCACATTGCCTTTCGCGGCGAAGCTGAGGCGCGTGGGGTTGGAACGGTCGCCACCGATGACGCTGATGTTTTGACCTGCCGGGGCTACTACGTGGCCTTCGTCGTCGAGGAATGTGATCGTTACGGATCCGTCGTCGGCAACGAAGAATTCGAGATGTGGCTCTACGGAGTCTATGATGCGGCCTCCGTTGGGAGCTTTGATCTCTCCATGGTTCTGATCGTCGTGATCACCGTGGTCATGGCCTGCATGGTCGCTGTGGTCATGGCCGGAGTGGTCGTGGTCCGAGTGGTCGTGGCTTTGGGCGTTGGCGGTTTCGTATGCGAGTGTCGTTGCGAGTATTGCTACGAGTGTTTTGATTTTTGTATTCATAATAATATTTCAGTTGATTAGGATTATTCGGAAGCGGCGGCTTCTAGCCGGATCGCTTTTTCGGCCTGCTTGCGGCCAAATAGATAGAAGAGCGCTGGCGTGACGCCGAGGCCTAGAAAGGTGGAACTGACAAGCCCTCCAATGATGACGATGGCTACAGGATTTAGTATTTCCTTGCCGGGTTCGTCAGCGGCGAGCACGAGCGGTATCAGCGCCAATCCTGCAGAGATTGCGGTCATGAGGATGGGAACGAGTCGTTCCAAGGTACCTCGCTCGACCATCTGGCGGCTGAATGTCTCGCCTTCGAATCTCATCAGATGCAGGTAATGCGATATGAGCATGATGTTGTTTCGGGCCGCGATGCCAGCGACTGCGATAAAGCCGACAAGCGTTGCTATGCTGATATTATCGAGCGTGTAGCGCGTGTAGATAACGCTGCCGATGAGTGAGATGGGCAGAATCGACAGCACCAGCAGCACGAAGCCGAATCCCTTAAAGTAGCTATAGAGCAGGAAGACGATGATGAGCATAATGATGCACGACATCACAAATATCGTTTTTCTGGCCTCTTGCTGTGCTTGGTACTCGCCTTCGAATGAGATGGAGTAGCCAGTGGGCAGTTGGACCTGTTCTGCGACTTCCGCTTGGAGCTTTTCTACGACCGCGTTCAGATCTTCGACCGTTGGATTTATGGATACGACGAATCGCCGCACTGTGTTCTCGCGTAGGATCGTATTTGGACCGGTCGCTTGACGAATATTGGCGATGTAACTGAGCGGAACGCGTTGACCGCTTTGCGTATCAAGATAAAGCTTGGCGAGGCGCTGTGGTGACTCTCGCCATTCGAGAGGCAAGCGAACAACGAGATCGTAGACGCGTTGACCTTCGTAGATTTCGGCTACTGCCTCGCCTCCCATAAGTGCGGCGAGTTGTTCGTTGAGGTCGCCGGGTGTAATCCCGTAGGCGAGCGCACGCTTGCGGTCGATTTCGATACGGAGCTGAGGGATGGGAGCCTGCTGCTCGACTCTTGCTTCTTCTAGGCCGGGAATCTCTCTAGCGATGTCGGCGATTTGCGTACCGAGCCTTCTAAGTTCATCAAGATCCGAGCCGTAGACTTTTACGGCAACCTTTGCTGATACTCCGCTAAGCATGTGGCCTATACGGTCGGCGAGTGGTCCGCTCAGAGCACTAAAGGTTCCAGGGATGCCTTGCATGGCAGATCTGATATCGGCCATTACTTCGGCTCGCGAACGCTCGTAGTCCTTCAAGAATTCGATATCGAACTCGACAGTGGATACGGGGACGACGTGATCTCCCCGTTCTGCTCTTCCAACACGGTAGGCTACGGTTTCGACTTCGGGGATCTCAAGCAGCAGGTTTTGAGCAGTGTCTGCGATTTCAGTGGTCTGCTTAAGCGAAGTGCCGGGAGCAGTCGTGGTCGCGACTACGACTGTTGGCTCGCGGAAAGCTGGAAGGAAATTAGCCCCCATGCCCATGAAGGAAACGTAGGCGAAGTAGAGCAGCCCACCAGTCAGTAGAAAAACGACGAACGGCTGTGACAGCGACAGATTGAGCCAAGTCTTACGGAAGAGCCATTTTAGGAATCGCACGAAGAACACGTCTTTGTGCTCCTTGTTTTCCTTAGGATTGAGAAGGAAGGATCCGAGCACGGGCACAATGGTAAGCGACATGAAGAACGAAGCGGCCATACTGACGATGGTCGCTATCGCGATGGGCGAAAAGAGTCGCCCTTCTACTCCGCTGAGAGCAAGAAGCGGCACGAATACCAGTATAATGAGGATGGTGGCGTACAGGATGGAGGACCGGACTTCGGCGGAGGCTTCCGCTATGACGTTCAGGCGGGGTTTTGGGCTACCTTTGGCAGCGTTTTCCCGCAAGCGTCGGTACACGTTTTCTACATCCACGATAGCGTCATCGACTACCATTCCTATGGCGACTGCCAGACCGCCAAGCGTCATCGAATTGACACCTAGACCGAACAAATCGAATACAATAATTGTGGTGCCCAATGATAGCGGAATGGCAGTCAGAGTGATGAAGGTGATGCGTACATTGAGTAGAAATAGAAACAAAACCGCCGCTACCATGATTGCTCCGTCTCGTAGGGCTTCTTCCAGATTTCCAATGGATAGTTCGATAAAGTCAGACTGTCGGTAGATGGTGAGCAGCTTCACGCCTTCTGGGAAAGTGGCTTGGAGCTCGGCCATAGCGGCTTCGACCTTGGCGGTAAGACTCAACGTGTCGAAGCCGGGCGATTTCGTGACGCTGAGGACGATGCCAGGATAGCCTGTTGCTTCGTGGCTGGACTCGTCTTCGGAGAGCAACTTGCTGCCCATGCCGGCGTCGCCGCGCATCGGCTCGACGTCCCAACGAATGTCGGCCACGTCCTTGAGGCGTATTGGCCGGTCGTTCTCATAGTTTACGATCGTGTCGCCAATTTCATCAAGATCGGTGGTCATGGCTAGATTTCTGACCATGATTTCCTGGGCTGATTCGGTGAGGAAACCGCCGGTGGTGTTCTTGACGGCCTTCTGAGCTGCATTGTGTATTTGCTCGAAGGATACACCTAGAGCTAACATTCTGTCAGGATCCGGCTGCACTTGCACTTGCTTGACGCCTCCTCCCATTGAGAGGACTTCGGCGATACCGGGTATGGATTGGAATCGTCGAGCGACAGTCCAATCGGCTATGGTTCGCAGATCCCTGACGTCCGTGTTGCCAGACGGATCTACGAGTCCTACGAGCAGGATGTTTCCCATGAGAGAAGCGACGGGCGTCATGTAGGGGCTCACGCCTTCGGGCAGGGTCTCGGTAGCTCCGGTAATGCGTTCCTGAACGAATTGTCGTGCTCGATAGATGTCGGTGCCCCATTCGAATTCGACGAAGATGAGAGAGAGCCCGATGTCGTTGACCGATCTGATTCGAGTAACCCCAGTTACTCCCATGAGGGAATTTTCCAAGGGAACAGTGACGAGCGTTTCCACTTCTTCGGGGGCGAAGCCGGGAGCTTCAGTCAAGAGTGTAACGGTCGGTTTCGTGAGGTCTGGCAGAACGTCCACTGGAAGTTCGAGTGTCGTCTTGACACCCAAAACCAAGATGACCAGCGATGCGGCCACAATCAGTGCTCTCTGTTTGAGAGAAAAGCGTATGAGTAGATTGAGCATGGCGGCTAGGAATTGTTGTTGGAACGCTTTCTCCAGAGTAGTTGAGCGAAGACTACGCACACTAGTGTGGAGAGGCCGGAGTAGATCATCCACGGTAGGCTTGAGGAGCCGCTGTGCGATTCGTCGCCTTCGCCGTGGTCGTGTCCATGGTCGTCGTCTGACTTTTGGTCGTCGGTGATTTCGGACCCGTCTTCGTTGTGCGCGTGTCCATGGGCGGCGTCGAGGGCCTCCTTGAGCGAAACGCCGCTACCGCCTCCAGCAAAACTCAGGGAGTAGGAACCACGCGTCACGATTTCGTCCCCAGGGAAGAGGCCTGAGAGGATTTCCACGAATTGGTCGTTTTGTTCGCCGAGTCGAACGGGGGTGCGGATAAACGCGTTTGGAAGGTCGAAGTCTTTTACGAAAACGACTCTCTCCGCTGGGCTTCCTTGTAGTGACACCTTGGGTACCATTAGGACGTTCTGCCTCGTGCTGAGCACGATGGAGAACTCGGCTCGCATGCCGGGGCTGAGTTTTCCGTGAGGGTTGTCGAGAGTGAAAATGCCCTCGACTGTACCCGCTTCCCTGTCGGCATCTACGCCGAAACGCTGGAGTTTGGCCTCTATAAGCTGATCGCCAAGGGCTGGTATGCGTATGTGGGCCGAAGAACCGATCGTCACGAGTGCGGCTTCTTGCTCGGGGATCTTGGCTATTGCCCACATCTGCGAGCGATCAGCGATGTCGAGAAGTTCCGTGTCGGGCTCTACTGGCTGGCCTAGGCGAACGTGGGAATCAATGATCTTTCCCTGCTGGGGTGCTTTGAGTTCGATGCTTGGCGGAGGATCGCCGAGCTGTCGGCTTTCCACTCTGGCGAGCGTTTGACCTTTGTTGACGTAGTCTCCTTCGAAGGCTTTGAGCTCGACGACACGTCCCGCGATGCGGCTCGAGAGAACGGATCGGTTGGATGGGATGTCTTCGATGCGTCCGATTGCGAAAACAGTCGTTTCGAACTCTCGTTCATCTGCCTCCACTGTTTGGATACGCAAGTTATGTATGCCGTTCTCGTCGAGAATGACCATGTCGGCTGTATTCTGGGCTAGTAGGCTGTTTGCTCCCATGAGGAGAGCTGCTAGTGAAAGTTTAAGCTTCATTTTCTTCTAAAGGATTTATCGTTGGCTGATATTGAGTGCAGTAACGGCGCGCCACTCGACGAGGGCCTGCTGGTAGTCGTGAGCCATTGTTAGGTGGGCAGACTGGATCTTCAGCCGTTGCTCTTGGGCTCGAAAAAGTTCGTTGAGATCAACGAGCCCTGCTCCATAGGCGGAGTTCATTTGCTCGAGGTTCTGCTCTACGAGATGCGTCATGTTCGTTTCGTAGAGTTGGGCTTGCTCGTAGAGCTTCAGGGCTTTGGCCTTTTGGGCTGCTGCCGCGTTGCGAAGTTCTAACGAAGTAGCCTCAAGCACGGATTTCAGTTGGCTTTGCTTCGCGACGCGTTCCCGTGTCGCTGGCTCGTAGCGCTTTCGAACGGGCAATGGAATCGATACGCTAAGGCCTAGAAATCGGTCCGTGCCGATGCCAGACGGTTCGTCAACGGATCGCTCGTTTTCAAACCCTACGCCTACTGTTATATCGTCCCAACGTCTTCGCAGGGTGAGCTGGGTCTCTTTGTTCGCAATATCGAGAAGCAGAGTTTTTATTCTGTATTCAGGATGTGAATTTAGAAACGTTTCGTTTGCTTCAGCTAAGTCTGGCGAGCCATTGAGATGGACTAGCTTTTCGGCTAGCTGCAACTCTCGAGTGGGCTCCAGATTCAGGAGGGTTCGAAGATCCGATATTCGCGCGTCTCGCTCGTTTTCCAATCTCTGTATCTCCTGTTCAATTACGTATAATTCGATTTTGACTTGATTGGCGTCGAGTTCGGAAGCCTCTGCGGTTTCGATTCGCGACTCCACGAAGCTGGCGAACTCGGTGTTGAGCTTCACCAAAGATTGGCGGAGCTCTAGTTGGGCATCGATGTGGGCAAGGTCGTTGATGGCCAGCTCGACGTCGCGCACCAAGCGTCGCTCGAAGTTGCGAATCTCGGCATTCGCGAGCTGGATCTCGATATCGGCGATCTCCTTTTGAAGCCCGATGCGTTTGGCAATCGGGAATCGCTGTTCGAACGCGATGCCAAAGGAGGATTCGCCCTCGTCGTTGAAGAGCCAATCGTTCGAGTAGTCGATCGACAGCTCAGGATCCGCCCATTTGCCCGCGAGGTCTCGGCGAGCTTTAGCCTGGTCGACCGTATGCCGCGCTGCCAACAAGTACTTATTGTGGTCGAGCGCGCGTTGAACAGCCTGCGCTTTAGACAGCGCTAGGCTTGAAGTTGAGTCAGCATGAAGCGCTGAGATTATGGATACATTGAATGCAAGTATAGAAACTAGTTTTGAAAATCTGGACATAAAAAACTCCTGAAGTGTTTAGCGTGCCCGAACCATGGCAGGTTCGGAAGAGCGCCTGACGAGCATTCGCCAAACGTAGCTAGACAATCAGGAGAATCAGATTCTCAGTATTGTGGTTTCTATATGAATCGCTACCTGTGGAAGCGAAATGGGCGGCCCCCTCGCAGGTGCGAGAGAACCGCGAAAGGTGGATTTCGAAGGTGAAAAGTTTTCAACTTCGATGGCGACCAAGGCTTTTGCTAGATCCGCTGACGTATTAACTCTGTCATTGGATTTGATCGCATCGTTGCGCTCGCTGGTGTCGATTTCGGTATCGACGCATGATCCGCACCCAGTGTTGGCGTTTATTTCATCGGAGTGGGACGCATCGTCGTGGTGACAGCATTCGCCATGGCTTTCCTGCTTGTGAGTCGCTCCGGAAACCCGATGGGATTCCCCGTCCAAATGCTTGCAGAGCGTGATCACGCCAGTGCCCATGCCCGCCGCTTGAAGGGCGAACATAAAGAGGCTTAGGAATGCAACTACTCTGCTCATTGTCGTTTTTTAGACGCCGGTTGACTCGCGCTTATTGCAAGAAGTTTCAAGAATAATCACTTATTGGCTCCACCAATCCTTCTTATCGCCAACGCTTTGCAAAACCAATGCCGACGAAGAAGTCTGGGGCGTTGTCGTCCTTGTCGAACCAAGATTTTCTCATTTGAAGCTCATCGGGGGGGGGGGCTTCCCCCGAAATCAATTCCCTCTGCGTCAGTACGGCGTAGGGTCGAACGCTTTTGATAGTACTTATCGTCAAGTGGTTCTGGCATGAAATTTTGAATTTGGATCGATCTGAATTCTACTGGAGCAAACGTAGTTCTTGGTTGTTCAGCCTACGTTCGGTTGTCGAGCCCTCAGCCCGGAGCGCAGCGACTTAGAAAATCTATTTCGGATTACCGCACAAAGCATCGTGAACCCAAGCTGCAAGCCATTGAGGCCTTCCCGTTTTGATAACTTCCAGAGGGCGCATTCTCTCATCACCGATTAGCGGAAACCTCTCATTCGGAGTACATAGCAAATTGGCGAGCAGATCTCTATCGCCATCGGTTGCGACCAAGCCAAAAATAGATTTCTCGAATGCCTTAAGCTTAGCTTGGACGCTAAGCTAAGCCAGTGTTCGATTCTGCCTAGCAATTCCATAATCCCCGTGGCTCCTTCCCTCGTTTTGCAAGCGTCGCAAGGTCGCCTGCCGCCCAGCCCCGCAAGTGGCCTAGCCAGCTAACCGCTAACGGATTTCCCGTCCCCCGAAGAGTTCCCATGCCCTGCGGCAGACCTCCTGTTCCTTCGTGCTAGCTTGACCCTCGTTGCTCGCTTCAGACATGAGTCGAAGCATGTCCGATGGCCAGCACACCCTCGTTTGGCCAGTCCAAACCAGCTGGCGAGGCTTCTCGCCAACTCTGCCAAAGCATACGTATAGCAAGCAGAGTTCCCCCGACGCGAAACTACAGCCGCTCGAGAAGCCTCGGAGACGAACAACCTTGCGGGCAACCCGAGTCGTAGCGACGAAAATCTACCCTTCAGAACCGGGCGCCTTAGCACGGAGCTAATCACCGGGCCTGGCTGCGAACCAGGTCGCTCCCGTCTGCATGATACTTAGCCCTCTGCTAGCTTTTGTTAATCGATAACCAAATTACGAATTGAGCCGTCGCAATGCCATCAAAGTCATTCGAGGCTCGAACATCGGCTAGAGCACGGCTCGTTCGCAGTTACGAAGGATGGCCACCGAAAACTCAAGGCGGAAGCCAAACAAGGAATCCTAGCCCCGCCCTGCAAGGCTTCTCCTCGAAGCATATTGTCCATGAACTGTCTTCTCGTCTCAATACCTTCACTTCGACAGCCCCCCATGCCAGCAAATCATAAGGGTCAACGAAAAGGCCCCACGCAGTTTGCAAGTAATAACGCGGTATGGGACAGCCTTTGTCCTATGCCTTGGGGTACAGTTAGAAATCCGGGCAAATAGAGCGATAGTTCAACCTCTCTTGGCCGCGAGCTGCCAGATAATTGATCAAACAAGGAGATGAAGCTACAAGACATTAAGCAAGCCCAGCACAGGGCACACGAACTCAAGGACCCAAAGCTCTTTGAGAAAATACTGGTAGACCTTCAGAAGCTTAGCAAAAAGGACGCCGAGAATTTTTTCGGAGCAAAGCTAACCAGACTGGATTGTTACTACATGCTCGGACGCTGGAAAGACCTCGCGGATTACAGCCTGGAGTTAATCAAGAACGACGAAGAAGACCCGCTAGCCTACCTTGGAGCGGCTCAAGGACTCTCCAAGCTAGGGCGAAAGGAAGAAGCGGCTGAAATGCTGAACAAGTCGCTGGAAATCTGGCCGGACAACTATGAGACCTTAAAGTTTCTCGGTTCACTGGAGGGAGGCTCCGAGTCTACCGAAGAGCAAAATGATGCGCCCCAAAAAGGGAGGATTATTTACGTCGGTATGGACGATGTGCTGTGTGATTACTCTACGGCTCACGATGAAGCGCTACATTTACACCCCGAGGTACAGTTTCCTCAAAGCATACCGGGATTCTTTGAAAATCTGCCAGCGATTGACGGAGCTGTCGACGCGGTCAACGAACTGAGGAAAAGCTACGACCTTTACATTCTCACCGCTCCATCAACCCGAAATCCAACGAGCTATAGCGAAAAACGAATCTGGATTGAAGAGCACTTCGATTACGAGCTTACCAAGCGATTGATAATCTGCCCAAACAAGGGGCTACTGATTGGTGACTTCCTGATCGACGACCGGAGTTCGGGAAAGGGGCAGGAGAACTTTAAAGGGCAACTTATTCAGTTTGGATCAACGGGTTACCGGGATTGGGAAACTGTCGTGGAATACTTTCACTGCTTACCAGAAAAACCCGAATAACTCAGTGCGGGACCGAGGGCGTCCATACTCTCAACACATGAAGATACAGGTAATCAGCGACTTACATCTGGAGCGAGATTCAACCCCCTTCCGCTTCATCGACGCTGGGACTGAGCTAGTCGTCCTTGCTGGAGATATTCATTCACTAACCCTCGGAGTTGACTGGGCAGTATCCGCGATACCGAACAAGCCGGTTCTGTATGTCCTAGGCAATCACGAGTACTACGGCGGTAGCTTTCCCAGATTGATTGATGAATGCCGAGCGAAAGCGGAAGGCACTAATGTAACGGTACTTGAGCGGGATATCGTGGAATATGGAGGATTCAGGTTCTTTGGAGCTACACTTTGGACTGACTTCTCCCTGTACGGAAACCCCGGGCTACATTCTCGCATCGCTCGTGTTGCGATGAACGACTATAGGTTAATCCGAAACAACACGACTGGTCGAGGCTTGGACCCTAGGGACACGAAGCACTGCCACTCGGAAACGCTAGTGAATCTGATCGAGTTTCTAGAGTCCGGAGACTTGAGCAGATCCATCGTAATAACCCACCATTTGCCCACATATTGTTCGGTACATCAGGACTACCAAGGCAATCCGCTAAGCGCAGCCTTCGCATCTAGGTTGGACAGCCTGATCGAGAGCGAAGGCCCCTCGGTATGGATACACGGTCACAATCATCAGGGCCTTGATTACCTAATTGATAGAACCCGAATTTTCGCGAACCAGAAAGGCTACTCTGGCGAGATCCCTAAAGGATTGGAGTTCGACCCAACAGCCACAATCGACCTGGAAGCGGAACGAATACGCTACGCTAAACAAACTAAAAAACTATAACTACATGTAGATCTGTAACCTAACAAGCACTCTACTCTGGCCCAAATTCGCTGAATGTCCTCGCTTGAGGTATGCTTGGCTTCCTGAAAAAATCTCGCAAACCAATCGGGATCTCTCGCTCCTTCAGGTATATCAGAGGAAATTTCGTCCACGCTTTTCGCAACGATGGATTCGATGTTCGCCTGCCTCCTAGCTTCCTGAATGGCTAGCCTCATTTCAGCGTTTGTAAGAAGCTCTGAGGCTTGGAATTCCGCAGTCGTCTCCATAATCCTTGCCGGCGGCCTCAGCCTTCCGGACATTTTTGGTTGGCTCATAGAGAGTCCCGCAACCGGGCTCTATCATTATAAGAAATACGGTGATTGGCTCTGATCGCTTGCCGACAGATTCGATGAGTTCTTTCATTTTCGTTGGAGCTCACTCTGAAGATGAGTGCTTTGGTCAAGGTCGCATGTTCGCTGGCAATCCGGCTCACACCATTTGAGGTGGGTGTAGTTGGGTCAGGGGGGCACTCTATCCCGATTGCGGGGATCGGGGACTGTCGTCACTCGCGCGAGACACTTGAGTCTAGCTGGACCCTGTAGAAATTGTCGTCCCTGGTAGCCTACGAGGAATTCGACAGGTGAATAGTCCCCAAATAGCCGGATTTCGAAGGAGTCTGGGGTTCGGATCGCTTCGACGATGTCGAGGACGAACATATCTTCGAGTGAAGGATCGCGTTTGCGAGCTTTCTCCTCAAGCTTCTTTCGCCTGAATGGAAGAAAGCGATAGAGAAGAAATTCTAGCCAGACTTCGCGGAAGAGGGGAAGAGGCCCTCAAGCGACTGGCTTTTGAGGTCGAGGCCGAAGGCGGGTTCGCTTCCCCTGCCGAATTCGCGGCCCTAATAAGGACGTCCGAGAGCGAGGTCCTCGCGATGCTCGCTCGCGGCGAACTCATCGACGCTTCGGACGATGGGGGATTTTCCGACGGGATTCCCGAGCTCCTGGCGTGGGAAGGCAAGCCGCTTCCGCTTCTCCCCTGGCTCCTCGAGCGTGCAGACCGCAAGGGGATGAGGGATTCGCTCTTCATGGTTGACTACCTCCTAGCCGACTTCGAATTGCTGGGCGGCCGTCCGCTGGATTTCCTGAGGGAAGGATCGAAAAGGTCCCTCGATCTCGTCGAGGAGCATTTCTGCCGTTTCGGCGAAATGGGCGGATAGGGCCGTTTCGCTCCTGCCCGTACGGGGGCTTTCGTTCGCTGTCCTGGTGGGCAGCGCATGTGGAAGTTCTGGCCCTTCCAAGGGATAAATAAAAGCAAAATACATGTATGTATCCAGTTGAACCTGACGTGGACCGCGGCTTGTTCAACCGTGGGCAATGCGAACCTGCGGTTCGAAGGTCCTTTTATTGACATGCATTGTCGCGACCGAGATTCTTTTTGAAGAAAACGCGTCCAACCGGTTCTCCGGCTTCAAGAAAAAATGTGCCTCGATAGTCGAGCTTTCCATGGAATTTCAAGTTGCGTGAGTTCCAAAGTTGTTTCTCCCCGTAGGTCAGCCAGAAGACGGCTAGATTGTTCTGTTGGAGCCAGGATTCGAATGCGGTACGATCTACGAGTGCAAAGCTTGGACCTTTTTCATCAACACTTGGATCTCGGAAAACCGTATTCCCTTCAGGGTCTTGCCATGAGCCGAAAAGACCGTACTTGTGCTTGAGCCCCAGTCCTTCAATTAGCTCCAGTGACGGCACATGAATGCTGAAAGACTCTTCAATCGAGTGATCCCGACTTTTGCTTTCCAGTCCGAATGTAGATGTTGGGACGAGATAGTCGACGGGAACCAAAGGCCTGAAACTGTCTTTTGAACTTCTCCAGTTTGAGTCTCCGCAGGTCTGGTGCCAAGGGTATTCCAGATAGAATGTCTCATTTCCGATTTCTGGCGTGTTCATCCATTCACGCTTATTCTTTGGATCGATCAGATGGGCTTTGACTGCATCCACATCTTCTGATCTAACTATAATTGTCCTGATGTAGAATGACGCGTCTAACCGTGGCGCGTGTTTGTCAGCATCGTCTTTTTGGTTTTCGTGCCAACCGCCATTGAGAACAAGCCATTCGCATCCATTGCCCGGCTCTTTTGCGCAGAATAGGGAGGGGAAATCTGGGATGTTATCTTCTGACCAAACGAATTTTTCCTGAGCGTCGTAGTCGTTGAGCTTTTCTAGATTAAATTGAAAGCTTTGCCACCATGTCGGTGTTGTGTCGTAGAATGAATTCGGTGACGCTTTTTTCCTGATCCAGATCGTGGGATCAATGTCACGCTTGGATAATTGCCATGGCCCTTCATATCTGCGGTCTTCATCTTCAGAGTAGTCGTTTACGATCCAGTGCAGGTTGTCCGCAAGCCTTGCGAGTAGCTCATGGAGAGCAATCCATTGGTATTTCTTTCCCATACGCTCCATATGCGATGTAGCACGGCTAGTGCTGCTTCTGTGGGAACAGACCTCTTCGAAAGACTTAAAGAGCTTCTCAGTCCATCCGAACCTATAGGCACGTTTGCAAACCCATCGCTGTGCCCACTTTCGGCTAAATGCTGGCGCTCCTCTTGTATCAACACCTTTGAGCCATCGAAAGTACTCCTTGTCCTCAGGAGAAAGGTTTTGGGTGATCCTCGTGAAAAACTCCTCGCGCTCTTTTTGGAATTCTTGGTTCAATTTGCGAAGATCCTCTAACTTGGCTTTGGTTATGTCCTCTAGAAAATCGATTTGCTGCAAATCGTAGTCTTTGCGGCTTCGAGTGGGCTTTGAAATCGCTAGAAATCTTATCTTATCGATTTCGGAAAAGTGCTTTTCGGCAAATTCATAACATAGCTCGTATCCGGTTTTTGGGGATTGTTCGCTTAAGGGCGTTGGCGACCAGTCATGAACGCAGCTCATCGTGTAGTTGCCAAAGTCTCCTGGAAACCCCATGAGAGAGCTGCGGATGCTTGATCGGTATTGGTCTCCGGTTAGCTCATCGAGTTCGGCCTCGGTCGGGTTTTCGATAGGCCATTCGCTTTTGTATGGGGGACGAAAGCTATCTGGGGCGATTGAACTGGGAAGAACACCTCTATGGAGTGCCAGCTCCAGTATGCTACGTGCATAATCCCGCAAGAGGATATGCGCCGGTGGTTCACCGCCTCGGAAGAGTGTCTCGTAGACCAGGTCGGCGATCTTGGTTTGAAGTCTCCCATCTTCGATGTGGCAGAATACGCCAAGAACGACGGCATATAGTCTCTCGCTCAAATAGGGGTCATTTATGTCTGAGAACTCTTTAATCAAGGAGGGCACGAATGCAGGATGATTCGCTAGAAGTCTTACGATCGCTTTTGTTGTCAGATCTCTGACTCTCCGGTTCGGTGTGGTATGAAACCACATGAGCGCTGTTGCACATAGGCGAATTCTTTCAGCTTCGGTTTCTGATATGTCGCCGAGGCAAGCCCAATCAATGAGAGTAAGGACGATGCTTTCCGGTTGGTCTTCGTCTTCTTCGTAGTCGGAGATCGCGATATAGGTTGACCAGATATAGTCGCGCTCTGCCATTGATCGCTTTTTCAGGCTGTTGTGGAGCATGTCCGCGTTCCACGGATGGTTGGGTTCGGTAGAGAGTTGAAGCAGGATATCGATCGCTGGTTTCTCGTGTAGGCTGGATCTACAAAGATTGAGGAGTTCCCGCGTTCTCTCAGTTATTGAAGTGCCGGATCTCCACAGCACGGTGTTTCTGAATAGATCCTCTAGCCCCCATCTGGAGATATTTATTTCTCCTGGAAGCAGGTCAATAAATTCGAGTTTAAAGTGCTCAGCGATGGCGATGGCCAAAGCCTCATATATCCCTTGTAGGCGGAGGAAGCTATTTTCGGTTAAAAGGGCGTTGATTTGCCCGCCCTTCTCGAAAAGCTGTGAAATGTCTGCGCCCGTGCATCCTTTTAGGATTTGATCTGCTATGAAGTGATCGCTGAATCGCTCATATGTGAATCGAATGACCGGTTGAGACGAGTGCTCCGAATACACGATGTCTTCTGCGAGGATGCCCTCATCCATCAAGATCTTGAACAGGTTCTCTCCTCTTTGAGGATCTGGATCAAAGGCGTTAATGATTCCTCTGGCCTGCGTCATTGGAAAGCCTTCTGTGTGGTTGGGAAAGAGTTCTGAGGCGAAGCTCAGAAGGGTATTGCGAACGATTGCTTCAGCCGGATTGTATCCCTTTATCTTGGCGATATTTGCTTCGACGCTTGTGACAAAGAAATCGAATAGGCGGGTTATGCCGTTTAGCCCTTTAGGGAAGGCGGTTTCGCCGCGCGATTTTAGGGCTTTGCAGCAGGTTTTGAGGAAAAGTGGGTTGCTGAATTCCGGAGCAAGGATGGGTGCGCTTGGTTTGGAGATGCCTTGGCCAGAGAGGTATATGCTGGCAGCACGATGTTCGAACCCTCGAAAGCCTTTATGTTGCACGCGCACCATCAATCCGCTGTCAAAATCATCTGGAAGGATATAGCGCAGGTACGTCGTCCTACAGCTTATCAGGAGGGAGATGTTTTGATATTGTTGAACCTCGACTAGAAATTTGCGGATGTTGTGTTTCCAGTTTTCTCGGCTTGAGCCTTCGTTGATCGCGTCAATGATGATCAATGTTTTGCTTCTTGCGGCTTCACCGGCAGCATCTAGGGCACCGAGTACATCGCCGTCTCTATGGCTCTTTAGATCGAGCTCGGTTTTTATCAGGTCGATTGGATTGCCGCCGCAGTAGTGCTGCCCAAGCAGGAACACTGTGGGGAGATTGCTTTCATTGCGGTGCTCTGATATGTCGCAAAGCGTATGGGATTTGCCGATACCCGCTTCTCCGTATAGGAGGGCTGAGCGTTTGAGGGCTATCTGATAGGCTGTTGTATTCAGAAAATACTTCAAAGATTGCCATTCATTGAAGAATGATCTGAACGTGCTCTTCTCCGAGCTGTGTGTGGCGTTCCTATCGAGTTTGAGGTATTCATCATAAAATGACGCGTCGTATTCCTCTATTCTCTTGAGTGCATTTTTAAGATTATCAGTTCTATCGGAAATGTTGCGGTTTTTGATGGATTCTTTTAGCCTGGAAAGTAGTGTTTCGCTTTCGCTGATTAGAGCCTTGAGTGGTTCTGGCGATAGTGGCGGGGGCTGTGTTTTGGTGAATTCCTGAACGAATCTTTCGTGCCGGTCGGCTATGTTTCGGTGGATCGACTTTAACCTGTCCCACCATTCCGAGTTTGATCCAAGCCCGTCGAAATCTTTGATAATGGGGAGTTCAACGTTTTGCTCGGGCGTGTATCTCTCTCCCAGAACAAGCTTAGATTTTTGGCACAGGTCTTTGAATTGACGTGTGCCTATGATTGGTTCGTTGAACCAGAACAGAGCTCTACCGGTGTAGTGTGGATCGTCTGTTGAGAGATAGGTGGTGATTTCGTGAGCGCCCCAATATTTGATTTCGATGTCACGATTTTTTGCGGCTGCCAGCTTTTGCCATTTTTCGACAGTCTCGTTCCATTTGTCGTCGAATGACTTTACCTTGTTACCCTTCGCACTTTTCTTGCGGCTATCGGTGCGGTCGAAGGGCAGGGCAACATAGAATTTTGTGAGCTTAGGGTGTTTCTGGAGTGCCGAAATAAAAGACTTATCAAGTTGCTTCCATTGGGAGGCGGTCATTCTTCGATCAAAATATTTCGCCTGCCAGCCGTGTTCGGTGCCATCTTCGAGCGTCCAATAACACTCGATCCCCGCATCGCCACCGGCTCCGTCTTTTCGGATAAAGGTGGTTGCTCCTTCGGGGGGAGCGAGATGTGCGAGTTGACAGACTAATTCTTCGAAGCCTTCGTCCTGGCTTCCGTTGTGTATTCTTATTTTAGAAAAATCTAGCTGAATGCTGGCCATTGAACGTGAATAAGTATCTGATAGGTAGTGGGTAACTCCTCATTAGGCGTATAGCATTGTGGCAAATCAACCTATTTCTCTAGCAGCGAGCATTGGGGTAGCCTCAATTGTCTGCTGTTTCCCAGGCATCGGGAGGGGGAAGTTTTGGCTGAGAACGGGGTTCTGTTAGCACCTGTTGCTCGAGGGCATGTGCAATAGGCTCTTATGAACCGTAGGAGATTGTCTCCCATTTCAGAGCCCTTCAGTAAAAAAGACAAGATGGCCCCAAAAGATCACATATGGAGGGGAGTCTCATTGATCACGTGCAAACCTATGCCGCGATTGATGTTCGGAGTTGATGATAATAGACTCAAATTGCGTCCAAAAATGCAAATTGATGGTTGAGGAGAGTGCACGGCTTTGCCTTATGCGACGTGACAGTTCAAATGGTGAAGATCTGATAGCCGCGCGAGAATTCAATATAAGTCGAGATAGAAGGTTCTGAATTTAGGAAAGCGCATCTACACCAGAAGTTTCGGTGCAAACTTATGCGCAAATCTGGGAACTCGCGCATATTCTCTTGGTGCGTGTACGAGAGTGTGATTATCAGCAAGTTTCAGAATATGAGTGAATTACACTGACTCTAGGAAAGGGTGACTTTGGAACGCGTGTACTGAGTGCAAGCTCATGTACAACAAAATCGAGTGCAAACTTATGTGCAATTTACGCGGTGCACGCTTATGCGCAATAATGTAGTTTCGTGCAAACTCATGCGCAAGAAACAGGGGCCCAAGACCTGGAAAAAAGGCATAAAAAAGCCGCAACGTGCAAATATATGCGCAATTGCGGTGCAAGTTTATGGGTGAAACGACACTTACTGGAGTTCAATAGGTTATGAAGTAGACTTTTCGCTCAAGTTTGGTGGGTTGTAACCCGCTTCTGTAATGCAGAAACTGGTTTCAACTCCAACACCCAACTCCAGTATGAAAAAAGTAGCCGAGTGCCTTTACTTGAACGAATCGTCAGGGACCTATTTCGCTCTGGTAAAAAGAGGAGGGCAGCAAATAAGGCGCTCTCTTAAAACTCAAGATCGAAAATTGGCCAATCGTAGGCTCAAGGAATTCCGAGAAAACGCCGCCTGGCTCCCTCATTGGGCGGGCCTAGGGAAACTTCCGTTCGGAGGGCTTGCGGATGGTTAGCTTAAGCGGACCAATGCCATTCTCGTGGATTCCAGCTCTTTTCGAGCTTAAGATTTTAAGGTCGGGGGCAAGGTCCGGCAAATTTGCGTTGTGAGGTTTGGCCCTTATGGATGCCTAGTGACACTTTCTTTGGATAAGGCGGTAAAGGTTGAGCAGCTCTTGGCTTTCCTTTTCGATGGTGAAATTTTGAAGGATGTTTTTTCGGGCGGCCCGGCCCATTGTTTCTAGGCGGCTTGGGTTTGAGAGCAGTGTGTGGAATGCCTTGACCAGAGCTCGTGGATCGTTGACAGGGATGACTTCGCCGTCGATTCCAGGGCGCACGATGGACTCGAAAGCGCCGGTCTGCGTAGCGATCACCGGTACGCCGCTGGCCATGGCTTCAAGGCAGGTGAGGCCGAAGCCCTCGGACCGCGAGACGGCAGCGACAAGCGACATACGCCGAAACCAAATCGGGATCTCCTCGAAGGGGCGTTTGCCAAGCCAGACGACACGGTGAGTGAGGCCGGCATCGGCTATCTTTTGTGCGAGTTTTGCCTGGAAGGACTTAAACTCTGGACGGGTTTCACCTAGGACAACGGCTGTGAAATCTGGATACAAAGGGAGGGTTTCCAGGAGTGCGTTTATGAAGACATCAGTGCCTTTGCTGGGCCTGATGCGTCCGAATATTCCGATGGCGTATCGCCCGGGAAGACCAGCCTCAGCCCAGAGACTTGATCTGTCGGAAGGAGGATGGAAGAGTTGCGTGTCTATACCGTGGGGAACGATGTGGCACGGCGTTCGGTGGAGATAGGAAGCGGACCGATCAGAGGTGGAAAGGAGTGTATCCATTTTCCAGTAGAGAAAACGCGTGATCCATGAGTGCTGGCGCTGGGCAACAGAGGTAAAGATGAGGTGGATGTTTCGGCGAAAGACTTTTTTGAGGATAAGGCCGAGGATCATGTCGTCGTTGCGACGGGCGTGATATATGACGGGACGGTCACTGGAGGTCCGGCTCCGTGTGTGGCGGATAAGTTCGAGAAAGCTTAGGAGGGGGAGATTTTCGAGGGTAGGGAGTGGGTGCCGATAAACTGCGACTTTGAGCAAGGGCGCGAGCTCGGTAAGGACTTGGATCGTAGTGGAAGTGATGCCGGAGAAGCGGCGTTTAACGTTGGGTACCACGAGATCTAATGGAGCGAGAGGCGATTGGCTTGATTGGGTCATCGTGAAATAGCGAGGTGCTGTTGGAAGATGGAATACGGAACTCAGGTGAGCGGGGAGAGGAGGTGAAGGCTTGGGGAGGGACGGAGCGAAGCTGTGGCCAAGACCGCTTCTCTCTTCTTCTCGCTTGAATCGACGGGCGCTAGTAGCAAAAATTTAAGCCGAGATTTCATGCGACTCATCATGCAGGGCTGCCCTCTTCTGCGCTCATTCTCACCGCGAAAGAGGAAGACGTGCGGGTATTAAGCTCGACCTATTTAGAAATGGTAGATGACGCCGAGGCCGAATTCGGTGGAGGTGCTGTCGCCGTATGTTTTTATGAGGGGGCTTTCTTTCGCTTTTGAGAAGTAGCACTCGACGGAAGCTCCGCCGATGAGACTCCAGTGTTCGGTTAGGCGACGTTGAACGGTTAAGTCGAGGGTGGTGGACTTCGAACCGGCCCCCGGGGTGTATGCTTGGTAGCCGGTCGCTGCGGCATCTTTGCTGCTTATTCCGAACTCCGTCATCATGTATTCGCTGTTTCCCCACGCTATGTCGAAGCGGGTGTCGAGCGACCATTTTCCGTCTTCCGTGGCAAAGTCCATTCCGCCGCCGATGAAGTAGACTAGTCCTTTACCGCGACCGAGAACGTCAGGCTGTAAGTGGGCGTAGAGATACTTGTTGTTCCGGCGGTAAGCGAGGATGAGCTCGCCTTCGATCGTGCTAGGAACGGGTGTCAAGCCTTTCAGGATCGGTTCTTCGTCAGCGTCGCGTCCTTCCTCGTATTCAAAAATCACTTGTGCGAACCAGTTTTCACTGAGCGGGAAGGTGGCTTTCGCTTCTCCAAGGCCGAATTGGTAGAGGTTTCCGTTTTTGCTACGGTAGCTAGCCCGAATATTGGCGTTGGGTTCACTCTCGTAATTCTTCGATCCTGCATAGGTGGGCTCGTGCTCGATGCCAGCCATTAATTCGAAGGTCCATTGCGAGTCTTGCATGATGGACTCACTGGCGAGGCTGAGATCATTGAGATCGGTCTGAGAGTAAGCATTGAAGGCCAATGCAGCTATGGATACTGAACTGAGGCGTTTTAGGATTTTTGTCATAGGGGTCGTATCCTAGAGCATCGATGCTTTCGTAGGGGTTGCGCATGAATTAAAACTATTTAATGTTTGGTAGGTATTCGGTAGTTGGATATTATAAAATATTCTAAGTGGCGCAGGGGTTGGAATTACCTTTTGGGACCTATGAAACTCTTCGCGTATAAGATTAAACGCATTTAATGTTTTCTTAACGATGGCGTCAGGTGGCTTCCGATAGAGTGGGGCCATGGATTCTGTTTTCATACTTTTGATGTTCGCGCCTTTTGGTACTTTGATTGCGTGCAGAGGGGCGAAGGGTACTCGGGTATGCTCCGTGGTGAGAGCAATGCAGGCATATGTTTCGCAGTATAGTGAGCACGCGACGGATGCGGGGGTGGTCGGGATCGCCGACGAATTCTAGAAAGCGAAAGTCGATGAAGATTTCGGTAGTGATTAGCACTTACAATTCTTCGGATTGGTTGGAGAAGGTTCTGTGGGGCTACGAAAATCAGCGGGATAGGGATTTTGAGATCGTCTTGGCGGACGACGGGTCGAATGCTGTCCATTGTAGTAGGATCGAGAAGCTCATGGGCAGTAGTCCTTTGGAGATTCAGCATGTTTGGCAGGATGACTTGGGTTTTCGGAAAACGATGATTCTCAATATAGCGATCAGGAAATGTCGGGGCGAGTATGTGATAATCACGGATGGGGATTGTATTCCGCGTAGCGACTTTGTGATGACGCATAGGAATCTCGCCGAATTTGGAAGGTACCTATCAGGCGGATACATCAAGCTTCCGATGAAGACGAGTCGGGCAATCCTAAAGGAGGACGTAGTCTCCGGTTGCGCTTTTCGTTACCGTTGGCTGCGAGAGTCGGGCTTGGCCTGGAATCGAAAAAACTCGAAGCTATTGGTGAAGGGGAGGTTCGCTCGGATGTTGGACAAGCTAACCCCGACGAAGCCTTCCTTTAACGGTCAAAATAGTTCCGCTTGGAAGAAGGACATCCTGAAGGTGAACGGCTTCGACAACCGGATGGCCTACGGAGCGGAGGATTGCGAGTTGGGGATGCGGTTGAGCAATGCGGGCGTAACGGGAAAGTGTATACGTTATTCTGCAATTGCTGTTCATCTGGATCATGCACGTGGTTACGTTACGGAGGATGGCTGGGAACTCAGCCGTAGGATTCGCACTGAGACGCGCAAGCGTCGGTTGGTGGCGACTCGCTTTGGTATCGCGCAGTTGGATAGGGCGGAAGCTGCCAGATTTTCCGTGGTAAGACTTTAAGGTGTGAATCCGTACTGTTTTATATCATCGCTTCCTTTCTTTGCTAGATAGCGCTTGGGGTGTTTCAGCGGCGATCCGCCCGTATGCGGGGAGTTTCGAACATTAAACATTTTTAATGTTCGAGTTCGTTCTTCGAGCGATGCCTTGTTCCTTGTCCGACCGGAGGCCTTTGTCTTAACGGGATCTGGCAGAGTGGGCGGCTAAAATGGGGAGAGGCTTAGTAATTTCCCAAACGAGGTGTGGAGGCGTTCGGGCTCGACAAGCTCGATCGGCTGCCTTTCGAGTTTTCCGATGAGAATTTTGGTGGTCGAGGATGACGAGCAGGTGGCGGCCTATATCGCAAAGGGGTTCAAGGAGAGCGGATCGGTGGTGGACGTAGCGGTCGATGGGCGCGAGGGGCTTTTTCTGGCGACGACGGAGGACTACGACGTGGTGGTGTTGGACCGGATGTTGCCGCAGTTGGATGGGCTGACTGTCTTGCGTACCTTGAGGGGGAGCGGGAAGCAGGTGCCGATCTTGATTTTGAGTACCTTGGACCAAGTCAACGAGAAGGTGGAGGGGCTGAAGTCGGGGGCGGACGACTATTTGGCGAAGCCGTTTTCGTTTTCCGAGCTGCTGGCGCGGGTGGAGGCTTTGGCGCGGCGGGGAGGTGTGGCGGCTGGCGGAGCGGATGCGACGGTGCTGCGTATCCACGATCTGGAGGTGGATTTGCTGGCCCGGCGAGTCAAGCGGGCGGGGCGGGAAATCGAGATGCAAGC
Source organism: Pelagicoccus sp. SDUM812005 (assembly GCF_031127875.1). GTDB lineage: Bacteria > Verrucomicrobiota > Verrucomicrobiia > Opitutales > Opitutaceae > Pelagicoccus. The sequence goes on from NZ_JARXIA010000004.1 coordinate 168,762, forward strand.
GAAGGAGTTTAGCTTGCTGGAGTTTTTGATAAGGCATGCCGACCAGGTGGTGTCGCGCACGATGTTGCTGGAGAAGGTTTGGCATTACCACTTCGACCCGCAGACGAACGTGATCGACGTGCATATAAGTCGCTTGCGTTCGAAGGTGGACAAGGCCTTCGAGGGGGAGCCTGCCTTGCTGAAAACCATTCGCGGGATGGGCTACAAGTTGGAGAGTCCGCAGGCATGAAGCGTAAGGGAAGTCGTACCTTGAGGCGCCTGGGCGTTTTCTACCTCTTGATCCTGGCTGCTGCGATTTGGATGGTGTCGGTCCAGCGGTTTGGAGGGAAGGCGGACAGTATCCGCCTGCGGACTACGGCGGAGGCTGAAGCGGAGACTCAAGCTTTGCTGGCTCTTTTCGAGGCGGAGGGGCCGGCGGGCTTCGAAGTGTATTTGGCGAAACGGCTTGAGCTGGCGGCGCATGGCGCGGCGGGGAGCGAGTGCTATTATCGCTTGGTGGATGGGCAAGGCGAGGTGCGGGTCGGAAATATTCCGGAGTGGGGAGAGGAGAGCGTGCGGCGAATTTCGCCGGGGGTGATCTTGTTGGACGACATCGAGCGGCCTGGGGCGCCGCGATGGTGGAGCCTGTCGTGGCTGCTGCAAGGGGACTACAATCCGGACTATGACCTGTTGCTCGTGGAGCGAGATTTGCCGGGAGGCGGGAAGCTTTACGTGGGAAGGGACACGGAGTATTGGAGCGACTTGCATGTGTTTTATCAGGTGTCGGCTTGGTCGTTGTTGGTGGTGACTTTGGTGGGCTTGGCTGCGGGCATGCTCAGCAGTCGCTCGATCTTGCGGACGATGGGCAAGATCAACGGGATGGCGCAGGAGATCATCCGTACGAAGGACTTGGGGAAGCGAATTCCTACCGATCGCATCGGCAGCGACTTTTTGGATACGGTGGGCAACCTGAACGAGATGCTGGACAAGATCGAGGAGTCGGTGAGCCGGATCCGGGAAGCGTCCAACGGCATCGCCCATGACCTGCGCACACCCTTGACTCGCTTGAGGAATCGCTTGGAGGAGCTTAGCTCCCAGGGGCGTTCGGCTACGCCGGAAGAGATCGACTTGCTGCTGGGGGAGGTGGACGGGTTGCTATCCACCTTTCGCTCCATCTTGCATATTTCACAGCTGGAGATGGGCTCGGCGAGCTTGCCGCAGGAGGAAGTGGACTTGGCGACGATTGCCCGGGATGCGGTGGAGATGTACGAACCGCTTTTGGAGGAGAGGCGGCAGTCGGTGGTATTCGAGGGGGAGTCGGCTCTGCTGAAGGCTGACGGGAACTTGCTGTTTCAGCTAGTATCCAATTTTCTAGACAACGCTCGCAAGTACGGGCCCGAGGGCGGGCGCGTCGTTTGTCGGGTGCAGCGGGAAGCTGATGGGAGCGTGCTCTTGGAAGTGACGGACGAAGGGGCGGGAATTCCCGTCGAGCATCAGAGTCGCGTTTTCGAGCGCTTCTACCGCTTGGAGACGAGTCGTGGCAGTCCTGGGGTGGGCTTGGGGTTGAGCATGGTGGCTGCGATCGCCCAGCTGCACGGAGCCACGGTATCGCTGCGCAACCGGAATCCGGGGCTTGCGGCCCAGGTGCGGTTTCCTGCGTGAGCATCGGCAGCTTAGCGCCGCTCGCAGCCGGGCGAGCGGCACCGGGCGGTAAACATTAATTGTATTTAATGGTCCCTTCACCCTGGCGCCATGCGCTTTGGGCTAAGATCGCCAACGTGAATGTCAGCCCCTTTCCGGGGGTGACGCACGTGAACCGAAAGAAGGACTCATTAAGATGAAATTTGGCGTATCTGCACTTATTTGTACGAACTTGTCGCTCGTTTTGGCCAGCCTGGCCAACGGGCAGCACCGAGCCGAGGAGGGCGATGGCGACTGGGATGTGATGATCGGCGTGGGAGCGATCGTGGAACCGATCTCGCCGGGGTTGGATGAAACGGAAACGGACCCGATGCCGTTCTTGGACATTACGTATAAGGATCGCTTTTTCGTAAACCGCCACGGGATTGGCGGCTACCTTTTCCGAGGTCCGCAGGACGAGCATGGCGAAGGTTTTTCGCTTGGTTTGGCCTTGGGACGAGCGGATGGTCGCGACGAGAAGGACTACGCGGCCCACCTCAAGGGGATGGGGGATATCGACGAAGGTTTCGAGGCGAACTTCTTCATGGAAGGGGAACTGGGGCCTGCCGAATACACGTGGACGGTGTCGAAGGGTTTGAAGTCGGAGGGGCATGACGGCTTGCACTCCGAGCTAGGCTTTTCTTTTGGAGGAGCTTTGACGGACAATTTTCTATTGGAGTACGGTCCCTTTATTCACTACGCGGACTCGAATTATATGCAGTCCTTCTACGGCGTGACTGCGAATCAGGCGGCCTTGTCAAAGTTTTCCGAATACAAGCCATCCAGTGGAATCGACCTGGCGGGCTTTAAGGTGATCGCGAAGACGCGTCTGACGGGTAATTGGATGCTGATGGGAATGGTCGAGTACAATTCCCTGCTCGGGGACGCGAAGGACAGTCCGATCGTGGAGGACGATAGTTTCGTCTCCTACGGCCTTGGTGTCGGTTTCCAGTTCTAAGCGGAATACGGGAAACGAATTTTGGGCGTTCGGGAGTCCGGGCGTCCTACGCTAAGGTGAAATACTTCTCACGAGTTTGGTCGCCGCAAGGAGCGCTGGTGGCGGGCCTTGTCGGAGTGCTTGCTGGCTGCGCTTCGACGCCGCCCGCAGGTGCGAGCCGAGAGAGAATCTCGATGCCGCTGCGGTACCAGGAGGGCGTTGGAGTGGATGGCGGTTCCGATCGAGCGGGCATGCTGTATGCGATGTTTGGCGACGGCGATCTTGTCGCCGCCATGAACGAGGCCCTGTCCCGAAACTATTCCGTGCAGGAAGCGAAGGCCCGGCTCGACGAGCTTGTGGTATCGGCAGTTCGGATACGTGGGAGGCGTCGGCCTCGCCTCGATGTCGGGATCGACGCAGGGCAAGCGCGATCCTATGTTTCGCAGGGGCAGGATACGAGCGCGGATGAGTATCGCTTTTGGTACAGCTTTCGGTGGGATCTCGATTTACGAGGCCGTTTGGCCGCTCTGGAGGAAGCCCAGCTGCGTTACGTGGATGCGATGGAAGCCAATGGGCTGGAAGCGAGGCGACTGCTTTGCCAAGCCTTTGTCCAGACCTGGTTCGATTTGGCGAGCGCTGCGGAGGAGCGGGATGTATTGGACGAGGAAATACGCTTCAGCGAGCATTTGCTCGAAATGGTGAAGCTGCGTGCCCTGAACGGCGAAGCGAGTCGGCTCGATGTTCTGGAGCAGGAGCGAAATCTGGAAGCGCTGCGATCGGAGCGACCGGAGCTGATGGAAACGATCGCGGCTGCTCGTTACCAGCTCGCGGCTTTGTCGGGGCGTGATTCCAGCTTCGCGAGCAAGTACGAGCCGAGGGGCTTGCCGGATTTGCCGGGGTTGCCGCGGGTGGGCGAACCGCAGGAGCTGCTGTCGATGCGGCCGGACCTCGACGCTGCCTTTCGCGAACTGGAAGCGGCCGATTGGGAGCTGGCTTCGGCTTTGGCCAATCGATTTCCGGAGCTGTCGTTGGCGATCAACTACGAGACCTTTTCGGGAAGCGCGAGTGGCTTGTTCGAGCGACAGTTGCTTGACCTGGTGGGATCTGTGGTGGCTCGAGTCTGGAACGGCGGCGAACGGAAGGGACGGGTCGTGGAAGGCCGGGCCGTGGTGGAGCAGAGGCTCTATGCTCTGCAAGGCTTGCTCTTGGCTGCGTTGAACGACGTGGAGAAGGCCTTGCTCGCGGAGCGGATGTCGCTCGAGAGGCTGCAGCACTTAAGGCGGCGAAAGGCCTTGGCCCGGGAAAGCCTCGAGGAAGCTCGGTCGCGCTTTTTCAACGGGGCCGAGAGCTACGCTCGGGTCGTGGAGGCCCTCGGGGAGTGGCAGGAAGTGGAGCGGGCGTTGATTCGCGAGCATCGCCGGGCGCTGGGAGCTCGAGTGGAACTCTATGCGGCGCTGGGCGCTGGGGCGCGAAAGGGTGAGAAGGAAAAGGTTTTGAAATGAATCGTAAGGTGAGACAGGCCGTATTGGCGGGGGTGATCCTGCTTTTGGGGGTTGGAGGATTGGCGTGGATGTCTGCGAGTCGGACTGAGCTGGAGGCGGCGGAGAGCGTCCGTCCACACGTTTTCGTGGAAACGATGCGGGTGTATCCAGAAAACCGACGCGTTTCGATTCCATTCACTGGAGAGGTTAGGGCGAGCCGGCGCTACCCGATATCGTTTCAGGTGAGCGGGGTGGTGAAGCGGCTGCATCCGAAGCTGATGCTGGGCGGTCGGATTGAAGAAGGGGAGGTCTTGCTGGAGCTGGACGATGCGGAATACCAGTTGAAGCTGCAGGAGAGCCGGGCTCGGCTTGCGGTGGCGGAGAGCGAGCTTCAGCTCGAGAAGGGGCGCCAAGCGATCGCGAAGAGAGAGCTGGAGATGTATTCAATAAATGGAGAGGTCGAAGAGGAAGCGGCGCGGTTGGCCCGTCGCGAACCTCAGCTGAAGGCCCGGATGGCGGAGGTTTTGCTGGCCGAGAGTCAAGTGGCGACGGCGGAACTGCAGGTGGAGCGGTGTACGATACGGGCGGAAGAGGCTTGGGTTGTAGTAGAGGAGCAGGTCGAGCTGGGGCAGTTCGTGGAACGTGGGGCGAAGGTTGCGACCTTGGTCTCGGCGGTGGATTGGGAGGTCCTTGCCTGCGTGTCGGCGAGCGATTTGGCGTATCTGGAAGAGGGGAATGCGGCGAAGATACGCTGGGGCGGGTCCGAGGTGGATGGCGCCTTGGTCAGTAAGCTGAAGCAAGTCGAGGAGCGGACGCGGAAGGGTGAGGTGTTGTTGAAGTTTGAATACGTCGAAGGTATTCTGGCGGGCTCTTTTGTGGAAGGCTCGTTGTGGGGACGAGTATTGGAAGACGTATACGTCCTGCCTCGCGAGCTGTTGAGTGCGGGGAATGCCGTTTGGGTGAAGGACTCGAATGGGGGGCTCAAGCGGATCGAAGTAAAGCCGGTTTGGGCGCAGGGGAAGAGTGCGTTCGTCAAGGGGAACTTCGGTTCTGGGACGGAGGTCGTGCTCGACCCGAATCCAGGGCGACTGCAGGGCAAGGAAATTAGATGGGTGAAGCGGTCCCAAGTACGAAGTTTCGTATCGGAAAGTTAATTACGAATCGATGAAGAGTATGAGGAATGAGCGCTTAGGAGGCGGGATTCTGGAGGCTATGCTGCGGCGTCCGGTTGCGGTTAACCTCCTGTTGGTGGCCTTGGTGGCGGTAGGGGGATTGCTTCTTGTAAAGAGCAAGCGCGAGGTGTTTCCGCATTTCGAGTTGGATCGAATATTGGTCGAAGTAGCGGTCGAGGGAGCGAATGCGTCGGAGATCGAGAGCGGGGTTCTGCTGGCGATCGACGACGCGGTGTTGGGCTTGGATGGAGTCAAGCGAGTCGCGAGCGAGGCGCGGCGAGGAATGGGGGTTGTGGCGATCGACGTCTATCGTTCCGCGGATCTTCAACGCGTGTTGCAGGATGTGAAGAACGCGGTCGATCGGGTACCGACCTTGCCAGCTAATGCGGAGCGTCCGGTGGTGAGGGTGGCGGCTCAGCCGGACCGCGTGTTCTCCCTGATCGTCTATGGGGAGCTTCCGCGCGTGGAGATCGTTCGGGAGGCGGAAAGGCTGCGTCTGGAGCTGCTCGCTCAGGATGGGATTTCAAGGGTGGAGCATGCTATGAAGCTGAAGCGGGAATTTCAGGTCGAAGTGGATCCATGGCGCTTGGAAGCGCTGGGGATGTCGGGCGTCGACCTTGCAGAGGCGGTGGGAAAGGCGGTGGTGGAGCTGAATGGGGGAAACCTGCAGGGGGATTGGTCGGAGGTGGCGGTGTCTTTCGATTCCAATCGGTATCAAGTGGAGGACTACAGTGACATCCCTTTGGTGAGCTCTGCGGGTGGCGGTATCGTGCGCCTGGGCGAGGTCGGATCCGTGTCGGAAGGCTTTGGGGAGAATCGGTCGGCTGCTTTTTTCAATGGAGCGCCAGCGGCGCGTTTGGACGTGTTTCGCAAGGGGGACGAAAGGCCGGAGGCGATCGCCGCGACTTTTCGTGAGTACCTTGCGCGGGCTGACTTGCCGGAGGGAGTTCGCGTTCAGGTTGTGGACGACCAAACGGAAGCGTTTGAGGGGCGGGTGAGGCTGATGCTCGATAGCGCCTGGATGGGCTTGGTTTTGGTGGTGGTGATGCTGGGTTTGTTCTTGGAGCCGCGGGTCGCGTTTTGGGTGATGCTGGGGATCCCTGTGTCCTTCGTGGGAGCCTTCATTCCCATTACTTTGCTGGGCGGGAGCATCAACATGTTTTCCTTGGCGGCCTTTATCGTGTCGATCGGCGTGGTCGTGGACGATGCGATCATCGTGGGGGAAGGGATCTACGCGAAGCGTCGCGCTGGCCGGAGCGGGTACGAGGCGGCTTGCGAGGGGCTGCGCGAGCTGGCGGGGCCGGTGAGTGTCGCGGTGCTAACGAATGTGGTCGTGTTTTTGCCCCTGTTCTTTTTGCCGGGGTTTTTGGGCAAGATACTGTTCCATATACCAGTGGTAGTCGTATCCGTTTTGTTGATATCGTTGCTCGAGTCCTTGTTTATTTTGCCGCGGCATTTGCTTTCTGCTTCTGATGCGTCGGAGACGGGTTGCAGCAGATGGGGGTCGCTTTCCCGAAAGGTGAATGCAGGGCTGCAAGGCTTTGCGGAACGGCGTTTCGACCGTTGGCTGAGAGCTGGGCTTCGCTGGCGCTATGCCAGTTTGGCGGGGGTGGCGGCGTTTTTCCTTCTGAGCTTGGGACTGCTGAGTAGTGGCTGGGTGAAGACGGCGTTTACGCCGCAGCTCGACGCGGACGTTGCGACTGCGCTTGTCAAGCTGCCGTTGGGGACTCCGATTTCGGAAGCGGAGCGGGTGGGGCGACTGTTGGAAAAGGCGGCCCGCAGGAGCATGGAAAGCCGCGGCATGGAGGCGGATTACGAAGGGGTGGCGACTCAGATCTCCGATCAAGCCATGGGCGAGGAGGAAGGTTCGGATGGACGGATCGGAGTGGAGGCGCTCGTCTTCTTAGGGGGCCTGGGAGCTCGATCCTTCGGGGGAGAGCGCTTCGCCGAGGTTTGGGCGGAGCACGCGAAGGTGCTGCCGGGGGCGGAGGGAGCGTTGTTCAGCGGGGTTGACGATGCAGGAGCGGAGGCGATCGAGCTGGAGTTTGCGCATCCCGACTTCGAAGTCGCGAAGCGAGCCGGAGAAGCGCTGGAGTCCTTGTTGATTGGATACGAGGATATTGTCGCTGTCGACTTGGGAGGCGTGCAAGGGCGTCGCTCCTTCGAGGTGGAGCTTTTGCCAAGCGGGGAGGCCTTGGGCTTGTCGCAGCGGGCCTTGTCGGAAGCGGTGCGCGGCGCTTTCTATGGAGTGGAGGCCTTGCGCTTCCAGGATGGTTTGGAAGAGGTTCGGGTGAAGGTTCGTTTTCCGAGCGGATACCGGAAAACCTGGGAGGATCTGGAGCGGATGCCGATTTCGTTGTCGGGAGGGGGCTCGGCTTTGTTGCGAGATGTTGCTCGGCTGAAGGAAAGCGAGACCGTGGGGCGCCTCTTGAGGGTTGATGGACGGCGGGTGGTTCCGGTCTCGGTGCAACTGTCGCCCCGCGGCGACGATGACGGCGTTGCGGAGCTATTGGAGGAACGTCTGTTGCCGGAGCTGGAAGCTTTGTATCCGGGCTTGGAATACGCGTTTGCGGGGGAGCAGCGAGAGGACGAGGAAACCTTGGCGGCGTTGTCGCTCGGTCTGCTGCTGGCAGCGTTGGGCGTGTATGCCTTGCTGGCGGTTTCCTTTAACGACTATTGGGTTCCGCTGGTGGTGGTGGCGGTCATCCCGCTGGGGATTACGGGGGCGATACTGGGGCATCTGGTGATGGGAGTTCCGTTTAGCTTGGTGAGTTTCGTAGGAGTGATTGCCCTATCGGGAATCGTGGTGAACGACGCTTTGGTTCTGGCCCATGCGGCTTTGCGAATGAGCAGGGCGGGCCGTGCTTGGTTCGATGCGCTTGTCCTTGCTGCCCAATCGAGGCTGCGACCGATCTTGCTCACAAGCTTGACGACCTTCGTGGGCTTGCTGCCGATGGTGCTGGAGACCTCTGCCCAAGCCCGCTTCTTGGCGCCGCTTGCGATCTCGATCGGCTTTGGCGTGTTGGTGGCGACGGCGACTACCTTGTTGGTCGTTCCGTGCCTTTTGCTGGCGCAAGGGGACCTACGCGGTCGCGAGGCGCCTTGAGGGGTGGCACTTGGTGGGAGTCCCGGCGCCGGGGTGCGAAACAGGCGGAATTTGACGGTCAGTTTTTGAGGCGATTGCGAGAGGCTGGGGGCATTCTAGCTTCTTGTTGTTATGCTTTTTCGTTTCGCTTTTCGGTTTCTCGTTTTTGTCGGTTCGCTCGCGAGCGCTTTTGTGGCTCGAGCGACGGAGACCCTCGCCGAGAGAGGTGCTTTGACGGGCGATGCAGCGCGTTCCACGCTGTCGGATCCGGTGTTGGGGGAATTGAATCCTTGGGTTTCTAGGACGAAGTCGGAAGGGGCCTTCGCCTTGGCGGAAAGGGGCACTCTTGCTTCGCTGGTGGTGGCGGAAGGGGATTTCGAAGTGGTGAAGATCGCTGCCGCGGACCTGGCGGAAGACTTGGGACGGGTAACGGGCGCAGAGGCGGAGGTTGCGGGACGGTTCAAGCCGCGTCAGGGCGGGCAAGTTGTGGTTGGCACCTTGGGCAGTTCGGAGGTGGTGGATACGCTTCTGAAGCGGACTGGCCTCGATGTCAGCGAATTGGAGGGCGCGTGGGAGAGCTTCGTCGTCGCGGTGGTCGGCGAAGGGGAAAAGGCGAATTTGGCGATCATCGGCAGCGATCGCCGGGGAACGGCCTATGGCGTTTACGAACTCTCGCAAGCGATTGGCGTCTCGCCTTGGCATTGGTGGGCGGATGCGGCGGTACGAAAATCGGAATCGCTTTATGTATCCAGCGGAACCCGACGTTTCGGTCCGCCGTCGGTCAAGTACCGTGGCATCTTCATCAACGACGAGGATTGGGGCTTGCAGCCCTGGGCGGCTCACACCTTTGACCCCGAGCTCGGCGATATCGGTCCTAAGACTTACGAGAAGGTCTTCGAACTTCTCCTGCGCTTGAAGGCGAATACGCTGTGGCCGGCGATGCACGAGGTAACGAAGGCGTTCAACTTGTATCCGGAAAATAAGACATTGGCGGATCGCTATGCGATCGTAATGGGCTCTTCCCATGCGGAACCGATGTTGCGCAACAACGTAACTGAGTGGACTGAGCCGAAGCGGCACTTCAATTACGCTACGCATCCAGAGGTGGTGAAGGGGTATTGGGAGGAGCGACTGAAGGAGAACGGCGGCTTCGAGAACGTTTACACGCTCGGCATGCGTGGCATTCATGATAGCGGCATGACGGGCGGCGGATCGAAGGAAGACAAGATCGCGCTGCTGGAGCGGATCATCGCCGACCAGCGGGGCTTGCTGGCTAAGCACGTCGATGCCGACGTGGCAGCGGTGCCTCAGGTCTTTACGCCTTACAAGGAAGTGCTGGAGCTTTATGAGGGCGGGATGCAGGTGCCGGACGACGTGACGTTGGTGTGGCCGGACGACAACCATGGCTACTTGCGTCGCTTTCCGAACGAAGTGGAGCGCCCTCGTAAGGGCGGATCGGGCGTGTATTACCATATTTCCTACCTCGGGGCCCCGCTCGCGTATTTGTGGTTGGATACAACTCCCTTGGCTTTGATTTGGGAGGAAATGCAACGTTCCTATGCCTTGGGCTCGCGAGATTATTGGATCGTGAACGTAGGGGATATCAAGCCGCAGGAGCGTGGCATGGAGTTTTTTCTTTCCATGGCTTGGGATATCGAGCGTTGGGGGCGCGACGCGCAACCTGCTTTCTTGAAGGCCTTGGCTGAGCGCGAGTTTGGAGGGGGCTTAGCGGAAGCGGTGAGGGACCTGCTCAACGAATACTACGCGCTTAACTTCCAGCGACGCCCCGAGCACTTGCAGTGGTGGATGCCTTACACGCGAGTGAAGACGAGTCCCTTGACGGATCGCGAGCTCGAGGAGCGTCTGGAGCGGATGCTGGACTTGATCGAACGCTGCGATGCGCTGGAGGCGTCTTTGCCGCCGGAGGAGCGGGACAGCTTCTTCCACTTGGTGGCGTATCCGGTTAAGGGCGCTGCGTATGCAAATTTGCAATACTTCCATTTGGAGCAGTACCACCGTCTCTTTCATGCCGACAACGCGCAGGCCCGCAAGCACGGCGGGCTGGGCAAGCTGGCGGCTGATCGCTTGGAGGCGCTGACGCAACGCTACAACGAGGAGACGGGCGCGGGCAAGTGGCGTAGGATGATGGCGGTCGAGCCGGCGGACAGCGCTTGGCGCAGCTATCGAACTACACCGTGGATCGTGCCGGCGGCGGGTATGCGGGAAACGGTAGCGGATTTCCGCGAGACGTACGAGCAGCTGCGTTTCGACCCATGGCGGCCTCATGCGGCGGCGCAAGCGGAAGTCATGCGGGAGGCGGAGTCTTTCGATCGCCGAGGCGGGCGGGGCGCTCGTTGGGAGGTCGTGCAGCAGCTCGGATGGTCGGGCGACGCGATTGCGGTTTTTCCGCAGGATTTTGGAAGCGTCGCGTTCGAGGAGCTCGGCGAGGATACGCCTTGGGTTGAGTATGCGGTCGATTTGTCTGGAGAGGGGGCGTATCGCTTGTTCTTGGAGTTTTTGCCGACGTTTCCTTCGGAGGAGTCGGAACACTTGGAGGTGGGCGTTTCGGTCGATGGCGGCGAGATGCAGCGGGTGTCGATCTTTCGCAAGTCGAAGACGCAAGAGTGGTCGCGCAACGTGCTGGAAGGCAGCGTGGGCGCGGAGCTTGAGGTGCAGATCGCGCAGGCCGGTACGCATCGGATCCGTATATACATGATGGATACCGGTACGGTGCTCGACCGGCTCTTCTTGCATCAAGGAGAGCTGGCTCCGAGCTTCAGCGGCCCGAGCGTATTGCGTTAGCGGGAAGTGTACTTCGGAGAGCCTAGTCCTCGTGATTCGAAGCGTAGCCGGTATTGTCTACGATCAGCTGCTGGTCGTTGGGAGGCGTGGCGTTGGCCGGGGTTGAAGCGGGCAGAGAGACATCCTGCTTGTCGCTCTTGGCCTCTTGCTGAGTGGGGTTGTGGGAGGTTCCGTTAGAAGGGAGCGAAGTGCTCACTACGCTCGAAGTCACCTCGGAGTATACTGCTGCGGGCGTGGCAATGTGCAGCGTACCCGAAAGGAACGAAATGTCGTAGTTGGCGCTACTCACGCCTTGAGGGAGGATCCTGTATTCGCCCGCTTCGACTGCGCCGATCGCAGAACCTGCGTATTGGATGCTTCCGTTTAGTGTATCGGGATTTTCGGTACCGGCAAATCCTTGGTAGACGAAGCCGTTTTTTCCGGAGTAGGGAATTCCAGTGAAAAGTACAGAATCGTTGTTTGCGGTGACGGTGAGGGCAGCCTTGTCCACGGTGAGGGTTCCGTCGACGAAGGAGATGTCGTAGTTGCCGGAGGTGAGCCCGCTGGCGGAGAGGGTGTAGGAACCTGCATCGCGGGCGCCTTGTGAGTCTCCGCCATAGATGAGGGATCCGTCGAGGGCACTTGCGTCTTCGTTGCCGGCGAACCCTTGGTAAGAGAGCCCGTTCCCGCCGGTGTAGGCTTGGGCGTCGTAGGTCTTGCTGGCGTCCATGGCGGTGACGGTGAGGGCAGCCTTGTCCACGGTGAGGGTTCCGTCGACGAAGGAGATGTCGTAGTTGCCGGAGGTCAGGCCGCTGGCTGTGATGGTGTGGTCGCCCGCATTGATTGCTCCCTGGGAGTCTCCGCCGTAGACGAGGGATCCGTCGAGGGAGCTTGCGTCTTCGTTGCCGGCGAACCCTTGGTAGGAGAGTCCATTTCCGCCGGTGTAGGCTTGGGCGTCGTAAGTCTTGCTGGCGTCCATAGCGGTGACGGTGAGGGCAGCCTTGTCCACGGTGAGGGTTCCGTCGACGTAGGAAATGTCGTAGTTTCCGGAGGTGAGCCCGCTGGCGGAGAGGGTGTAGGAACCTGCGTCGCTGGCGCCTTGGGAGTCTCCGCCGTAGACTAGGGAACCGTCGAGGGCGCTTGCGTCTTCGTTGCCGGCGAACCCTTGGTAGGAGAGTCCGTTTCCGCCGGTGTAGGCTTGGGCGTCGTAGGTCTTGCTGGCGTCCATGGCGGTGACGGTGAGGGCAGCCTTGTTCACGGTGAGGGTTCCGTCGACGTAGGAAATGTCGTAGTTTCCGGAGGTGAGCCCGCTGGCGGAGAGGGTGTAGGAACCTGCGTCGCGGGCGCCTTGGGAGTCTCCGCCGTAGACTAGGGAACCGTCGAGGGCGCTTGCGTCTTCGTTGCCGGCGAACCCTTGGTAGGAGAGTCCATTTCCGCCGGTGTAGGCTTGGGCGTCGTAGGTCTTGCTGGCGTCCATAGCGGTGACGGTGAGGGCAGCCTTGTCCACGGTGAGGGTTCCGTCGACGTAGGAAATGTCGTAGTTGCCAGAGGTGAGCCCGCTGGCGGAGAGGGTGTAGGAACCTGCGTCGCTGGCACCTTGGGAGTCTCCGCCGTAGACGAGGGATCCGTCGAGGGCGCTTGCGTCTTCGTTGCCGGCGAACCCTTGGAAGGAGAGTCCGTTTCCGCCGGTGAAGGCTTGGGCGTCGTAGGTCTTGCGGGCGTCCATGGCGGTGACGGTGAGGGCAGCCTTGTCCACGGTGAGGGTTCCGTCGACGTAGGAAATGTCGTAGTTTCCGGAGGTGAATCCGCTGGCGCAGAGGGTGTAGGATCCTGCGTCGCTGGCGCCTTGGGAGTCTCCTCCGTAGACTAGTGATCCGTCGAGGGCACTTGCGTCTTCGCTTCCGGCGAAACCTGCGAACGTGTATCCGTTTCCTCCTGAATAGGTATTGGCGTCGTAGATTTTGCTGTCATTGGCGAGCGTCACGGTGAGAGCGGCCTTGTCGACGGCGAGCATCCCATTCGTATAGGTGATGTCGTAGTTCTCGGAGGTCAGCCCGCTCGCTGTGATGGTGTAGTTTCCGGCGTCGAGGGCACCTTGGGCGTTTCCGCCGTAGACGACGGATCCTCCGAGTGCGGAGGCGTCTTCGGTTCCAACGAAGCCGTCGTAGGAGAGCCCGTTTCCACCGGAGTAGGCGAGGGCGTCGTAGGTCTTGCTGTCGTCGTTTGCGGTAACGGTGAGGGCAGCCTTGTTGACGGTGAGGTCTCCGTCGACGTAGGAGATGTCGTAGTTTCCGGAGGTCAGTCCGCTGGCGGAGATGGTGTAGTCTCCGGCGTTGAGGGCGCCTTGGGCGTTTCCGCTGTAGACGACGGATCCTCCGAGTGCGGAGACGTCTTCGGTTCCAACGAAGCCGTCGTAGGAGAGCCCGTTTCCACCGGAGTAGGCGAGGGCGTCGTAGGTCTTGCTGTCGTCGTTTGCGGTGACGGTGAGTGCAGCCTTGTTGACGGTGAGGTCGCCGTCGACGTAGGAGATGTCATAGTTTCCGGAGGTCAGTCCACTGGCGGAGATGGTGTAGTCTCCGGCGTTGAGGGCGCCTTGGGCGTTTCCGCTGTAGACGACGGATCCTCCGAGTGCGGAGGCGTCTTCGGTTCCAACGAAGCCGTCGTAAGAGAGCCCGTACCCACCGGAGTAGGCGAGGGCGTCGTAGGTCTTGCTGTCGTCGTTTGCAGTGACGGTGAGTGCAGCTTTGTTGACGGTGAGGTCGCCGTCGACGTAGGAGATGTCGTAGTTTCCGGAGGTCAGGCCGCTGGCTGTGATGGTGTAGTCGCCCGCATTGATTGCTCCTTGGGAGTTGCCGCTGTAGGCGAACGATCCGCCAAGGTTAGATTCGTTTTCCGTACCGACGAAACCGGATACCGTGTATCCGTTTCCGCCTGAGTAAGAGAGACTGTCGTAGGTTTTGCTGTCGTCGTTGAGGGTGACAGTGAGAGCGGCTTTGTTGACGGAAAGGTCTCCGTCAACGTAAGAGATGGCGTAGTTCCCGGAGGTGAAGCCGGCACCGGAAAGGGTATAGTCGCCGACGTTGGTTACGCCTTGGGCATTGCCTCCGTATGTGAAGGATCCGCCGAGGTTCGCTTCGCTTTCGCTATTCACGAATCCGGCTATATTGTATCCATTTCCTCCTGAGTATGCGAGCGAGTCGTAGGTCTTGCTATCATTGTTCAGGGTAACCGTTAGATCCGCCTTGGTAACTGTTAAGGTCCCGTTCGTGTAGCTGCTGGCTCCATACCCGGTGGGCGCTGATAGCGTGCCCGCAGCGATGTTGATGGTGTGGGATCCGCTTGCAACATTGGCGGAGGCTGCAGCCCCACTGGAGCTCATGGAGGGAGCGCCGGCGGCGCTGTCTTGGATGAAAACGTTTCCGTAGGTGGATGCGTCTACTAGTCCCGTAACGGTGTAGTGGGTTCCGGATACAGGTGAACTGTAGTCGATGGTATCACCGTAGGTCTTATTTTGGTCTACGGCTGCAAATGTAAGGTTAGGTTGGATACCGAACAGGTAGCGATTGCCGGATTCGGAAACGCTGCTGGGGCCGTAGGACCCGTAGCTTGCATTCCAGACAGCCGTGTTGCCGCTGTCGAGGCCGCCGAAGGTGTTGTCGGCTGGGTCCGCAGAATAGATGAGCCAGCGGCTGGCGACGATCGGCGAGCTGCCGGCATTGTTGATAAAGCTTCCGCCTGCAGCGAGCACCGCTTCACCGGTGCCGACATCCAGGCTTACACCGGAGCCGAGCGTAATGTCTCCTCCGCTCAAGATATTGAGCTCGTTGGTATCGAGGGTGATGTTTCCGTCGAAGGTGACGTTTCCTCCGTCCATGCGACCGATATTGAGAGTCGCTGCGGATAGTTCGCTGAGCACAGAATTGCTCAAAGCGGATCCGATGGTGATGGGATTGGATACAGTCTGCTGTTGCAGAGCGATCTCGCCGTTGCCGGAGTTTGCGATGACGCCGCGGGAGATCGTAAAGCTGTCGCCTGTCAGAACGATGTCGCCTCCCGAGTTGGCGAGAGTTCCGGAGCTGATGTCGATGGATCCGTTGGCGAGTTCAAGGAAGCCGGAGAAGTTTACGGTGGTATCGGCGAGCACTTTGGTTGTACCCGTTCCGTCACTACGTCCAACGGTGATGTTCTCGAAGTTCACGAAGCGAGCCATGTTGGAGGCGGTGATGGTCATGTCGCCCGAACCGGAGGCTCCGATATCGACATTGGTTGACGCGTCATAGGGAGCGATCGTGACGCTGGCTCCGCTACCCGTGATGTCCTGCTGGAAGTCGAAATCGTTGGCGGTTAGGGTGAGGCTGGAAGAGGCACCCTGCATGCTGGCGGTGCTGCCGAAGGTCAGTTTGCCAGTGGTCTCTATTTCCGCCTCCGAGCCGAATTGAAGGGGCTGGGAGATATTTACGTCGCCGGTGGAGCTTACCTTGGCGGAAATGCGGTAGGTGGCGTTTCGGGCGGTTCCCAGCCGGTCGAAGTAGAGGCGACCTGATCCGGTAGAAATATCTGCATTTACGTAGACTCCGGAGGTCCCGGCGTCTAGGTCGATGTCGCCGCCGTTGGAAGAGAGGGGTTGGTTGAGGTGCAACACGCCTCCGCCCAGGTTGTCGGAGTCGGCCCAAAGCTCGATGCCGCCGCCGTTGGTGGTGATCGAATTGCCGACTGTCAGTCCGTTGTCTCCCCAAAGCGTGATCTTGCCCGTTTCGGAGGAGAGCTTGCCGGAGTTTATGCTCATCGCGGCGCGGATATAGATCGCTCCGTTTCCGGAGGCAGCGATCTCATCGTTGGAGTCTACTGTCGAGTAATTGTGGTATTCACCGCCGAAGTAGTCGCCCGCGATGATGGTCAAGCTCACGTTGTCTTGAAGGGTGATGACGCCGTCGGTGGTCAAGTCGTTGAGCGTGATGCCGTCGCCCCAGCTGCCGCCGCTGGTCTGGAGGGTGATATTGGCAAGCTGGGCTTCAAGATCCTTTTCGTAGACCACGGAGCCGCTGATGCTTCCGGAGCCAGTGCCGCCGTCCACGATATCGATGGAGCTCGGGTCAAGGAGGAGGTCTCCGGTGTTTCCGTGGGGGGCACGCGCGTCCGTGATTCCTGAGTACGCAAGCGTATTCTTGCCAGAGACTTCCACTTGGCCACCGTCGCCTCCGTTATCTCCGCCTCGGGAGGAGATGCGGCCTGAAAATGCATTGTGGTCGTCGCTCCAGAAAACGACTGTTCCGCCGTTTCCGTTGTCAAGGGCGTCGGCGAAAACCTTGACAGATTCTCCGATGCTTACGGATTGGGCATTGTGGATTTCTGGATCGCTTCCCTGCCAGCCTCCACCGACGTAGATCTGACCTCCTGCGTTTGTACCGGAAACATCGATACGGGACTCTCCATCGACAGAAATTGTGTTGCCGGTGACCTGAATGTATCCACCGCCGTCGGTTGCGCTCGCGGCAAGGAGATCGCCTTGGACGTTGACGGAACCTTCTCCCGCGTCCAGGAAGATGCGTCCACCCTTGGCCTTGAGTCCTTGCGCTTCTATGATGCCGGTGTTGTTGACGACGGATTGGGCGAGCGAATCTGCTGACTGGGCAGACATGATGACTGTGCCAGCGTTCGCTTGGATAAGTCCTGCGTTGCTGGCTTCTGTTGCTACGGCGTCTTGAGTGACGCTGTAGTTGATCAAGCCGTCGCCGTCGAAGTCGAGAGTGAGTTTGGAACCGGCGAGCAGAGCGGTGGTGCCTTCTGGGGTAATGATGCTGCCGTCGTTTTGCACGCGTTGTCCGACGAGGGCCACGACGCCTCCGGATTGGGCAGTGATATTTCCGAAGTTCGCTACCGAACCGCCGATTCCGGAGAAGGTGAAATCACCCGTTAGGAAGGAGTTGTTGTCGATCTGAAGGGAAGAGGCCACGAGTCCGCCGACGTTCACTTGTGCTGACTCTCCGAATACAATGCCATTCGGATTGACTAGGAACAGGCGCCCATTGCTTTCGAGTTGGCCGAAGATCTGTGTGGGGTTTTCGCTGAGGATGCGGTTGAGGGCGATACTGTCAGAATTTGGTTGGGAGAAACTGACCGAGGCGTCGCTGCCAATATCGAACTGGCTCCATTCAGCGATGAGGCGGTCGCTGTATTGGAGAACCGTCAAGTCGCTGCCGGCGCTTTGGAACGCTCCGTTTCCGGAAACGATATTTCCGCCGCTGGGCAGGGTGCTGGGGCTTAGGTTTTGAGGGGCCGCGACTGTTGAGAGGGCGCAGCTTACGGCGATCGCCAGGTAGCTAGGCTTTGTGAAGGTATGGTGGGAAAATGACATCGAAAAAGTGTGTTGCTTAGAACCAGAATAGTGTTTGTAGCCAGATGCGGGTATCGTCGTCGCGGTTGTCCGCATCGTTGCCGGATAGATCTCGTCCTGCGTTTTTCCCGATCGTACGGGCGACGCTGCCGCGAATCATGAACTTGTCGGACTTGCCGAAGTTGAGGCCGAACCCTGCGCCTGAGATCGAGTAGTGGTTGTCTCCGGTCGCGGTGTTGATGGAGTTGCTCCAAGGGTTCTTGTGAAGCTGGATGTAGCCAGAATCGTAGAAGCTGACGAATTGTAGTCGGCTGCCGAATACGTCTGAGGCAAGGTCGTGTCTCCATTCGGCAGTGAGGGTGAGGCCTTGGTCGCCGGAGGCTTCGCCGACGGGGTAGGCGCGAACGCCGTAGGGGCCCCCGAGGATGAATTTTTCCGAGGAGTCCAGGTTTCCGTCTGCGATTTGGCCGTTAATGGACAGGAACAGGGTGTCGTTCTCGGAAATGCGCTGCAGTCGCGTGGCGTTGTATACGAGCTTAGCGTAAGAGCCAGCAGTGCCAGCGGTGGCGGCGTCCGCGGTTTTGTCGAACGGGACGCCAAGGGTTAAGTCGCCGAAAAGCACTTTGGTGTAGGCGGTGGTCAAGCCACCGCCTGCGAAACGGTCGTAGCGGTGCAGGGTGAAGTCGGTCGCGACGGTCTTGATTTCTCTGTCGCGTAGTTCCTCGCCCGATACATCGTCTTCCAGCTGTCGGTAGCCTATTTGCGCGCCTTGCCACAGGCTAAGGGCTCGGGTGCGTATCGTCGGGTAAGTGACGGATGCGGAGAAGGAGTGAGCTAGGCCTTCGATCGCGAGATCTTTGTACTCGTCGCCTAGTTCGTACGTGAGTCCCGAGTAGGAGATGGATGCGTTTAGCCCGTCGAATCCGAGAGGCGAGCTGTAGGAGATGTCTCCTCTGCGAAGTCCCTCCGAGCCGCCGATTCCGATGGCTAGGCGATCGCCGTAGCCGCTCAGGTTATTGAAGGCGACCTGACCGTTTCCTTGCAGAATACCAGTATGTCGGTTGCCGAAGGTATCCAAGGTGAAGATACCGTTCAGGATTTGGTCCTCTTCTACCTTAAGGATGACTTGGGTGGATCCAGGTCGGCTTCCTCGCTCGAGGATGCTTTGAGCAGAAATGTTCGGCAGGTCGTTTACCAGCAGGACGGCGCGTTCAAGCTCCTCGGTTCTGAGAGGTTCGCCTGGAGTTGCGCCACGTAGAGAGAGTTTGGATACGAAGTCGGCACGGATGCGGGCATTTTCTGCGAGCTCGACTGTAGGAATGTCGTCGGAAGCTCCCGAAAGCAGGGAGATCTGGAGCTCTCCGTCCGCGATTTCTTGCTTTGGCAGGTAGGCGCGAGCGAGCAGAAAGCCTTTTTTGCGAAGATAGGCGGTGACGCTGTCGGTGAGGCTGAGGAGCTGCTCGTAGCTGAGGGTCTGCCCGAGACTGCCTACGACGATTGATTGCAGTTCCGCATCGCTGGCCAGCCCTTCCAACTGAGTGAATCGAACCGTATCGACGCGTACGCTGGGGCCGCCCGATTGCGGGTGAGCTGGGTCATTGCCCGGTTCTGCGGCGGGGAGATGTTTCGGGAGCTGTGGCTGCGTTTTCTGTTGGTTTAGGATTTGGCCGGAGTCAGGAGCGGCGAGGGCGAAGAGTGGGAGAGAACTGCCCAAAACTGCGCCTAAACGAAGCGAGGTTCGAAAGCGTCGGTACATATGGAATTGAGTCTTACTTTGAAAGAGATTGATCGAGTCGGATTTGGGCGAAGTGGCCTCGGTTTGTGGAAGCCCCGACATCGGATCGCGCTCTCGTACCTTGATCGGGTTTTGGGAACGTGCGGGAGCAAGACTCACTTAAACGAAGTCTTTACACTTGGGCTGGGGTGTTGGTGGGCCCTATGCGATCAACACCCCTGAAGTGCGGGAGAGAGAGATGCCCTAGTCGGCGCTAGGGAGGGGCGAACGACTGTTTTTGCGGTGCGATCGCTAGGCTGCGTTCGCAACTTTTTTTCCTGGATGTTCAGGGAGTTCGGTTGTCTCCGAGAAGCTTGAGCCGCGTCGATTGCCAGCCATGCGGCGGATCCGTATATGCATGATGGATACAGGCACAGTGCTCGACCGGCTCTTCCTGCAACAAGGAGAGCTGGCTCCGAGCTTCAGCGGTCCGAGCGTATTGCGTTAGGGGGAAGTGTTATTTTGGATACCTGGCTTCGTGAGCCGAATGCTGGCTCGGGGCGATCGCTAGAAGGTGCGGGTGAAGGTGAGGCCTCCGAATTCGTGGGGCACCTCTTGTTGGGGGAATTCTTCGGAGCGCACGGTGTAGAGGTAGCTGAGTGACCATTTTTTGGCGACGAAGCTGAGGCTGGCGTAGTAGTCGCCGACGCGTGGGATGAGCTCGAGTCCGTGGCTGTCCGCCCAGGTGTTGCCCTCGATGAAGATGTTTCGTTCGACGTAGCGGCCTTCGGCTCCGACGGTGAGGAAGAAGCCGAGCTGGGAACGCTCTGGGGCGAGGCGCGGGTCTTCGGGTTGGGAGGGAAATGCTCCGGTATTGGCAGGGCGGATACGGGGCGAGGCGGAGGCGAAGCGATTGTATCCAAGGCGGAGGTTGGCGCCGACTAGGCCGTAGGTGTAGATGTTGCCGACGCTGAGCCCGTAGGAGGCGTTGAAGTCGGCACCCCAGCCGCTTGGGTTGTCGGGCAGGGAGAACAGCTGCTGGTCGCGTTGCCAGGAGAGGATGCCGCCCGCTTCGTTCTTGAGTTGGTTGTCCCAGCCGAGGGCTTCTTGGGAGCCGATCTTTTCGTGCACCCAGTTTTGTATGTCTTCGGCATAGGAGTCGGGGCCGACCACGCCGACGGTGAACTCGAGGGTGTCGGTGCGGTTGTTTTTGCTCTCGCGCAGGGCGAGGCTGAGGTAGCTCCAGCCGGCGTAGGGGCGGTCGTTGACGAGCAGCTCGGTGGCTTCCTTGTCCTTGGGAGTGAAGATGCTTTGCCCGAGGGAGATGGTGGCTCCGTGGGCGACGGGGCCTGCTTTCTCCTTACGCAAGGAGGAGACTTTTTCGGCCCAGCGGGGCAGGTGTGGAATATCGGAATAGGAGTCCGCTTTGGCGAAGTCCCAGGAGAGGCGGGTGCCGTTGGTGTAGCTGTGGTCGGTGCCGGAGAAGGCGTCGTTCTCGATGGTGATGCCGAAGGTTACGGCCCCGTTGGTCTCTTCTTGGGCGGGCAACGCAGGAGCGAGGGAAGTGGCGAGGATCGCGCTGGCGACGGTGGTAGCGAGGATAGGGTGCGTATTCATTCGAGGGGAGCCTTTCATGAATCGCGCCAGCTGGGTTTCGGTGGCAAAAGGTCGCCTGTCTGTTGCGTATCGCAACTACCTAGGTCCTGGGGAGTGCAAAGTGCCCCCTCTGTTGCGGACTAGATTTCGTTGGCGTGGAGGGGAGTCGTCTGGTGGGCGAGCTTGCTTTGGTTTTTGAGTCCGGATTTGAGCTGGGCGAGCTCTGCTTGGAAGCGGGGGTAGTCGGGGAGAAGCGAGAGGGCTTTTTCCAAGTGTTTGATCGATTTGCTGCGGTCGCCGGCGGCGAGGGCGTCCTGGGATTTCTTGTAGTGGAAAAAGGGATTCTTTTTCGAGCGCTTGCTTCCGAGCTTCGCGTATTTTTCGGCTTCGCTGGGCTTGCTGGTCTTTTCGTAGAATTCGGCTAGCAGGTAGCAAACGGAGGCGGAGAGCGGCGAATGTTCGACGGCGCGGAGAAGCGCTTGTTCGCCCGCGTGGCGCTCGCCGTGGCGAAAGTGGTAGAGGCCGAGGTTTTGCCAGGCGATGCCGTTGCTGGGATCGATTGCGAGGGCTTGGTCGATGAGGCGTTTGGCTTGCTCGGTGTCGTGGAGGGCGAGGGCCAGCAGGCCGGAGTTGTTGTAGTAGTGGGAGAGGACGCGCTCGTCGGGGACGGGGTTGCGGTGGCGGGCGGCGACTGCGGCGTACTCCGGCATGCCTTCCACGACGTATTGCTTGCCGGCTACGGTGACGATGGCGTTGATGTGGGAGGTTTCGACGAGGATGCCGCCTATTTCCTCCCAGACGGGCGCGTAGTCGATTTGGTTGAAGCGGGCGTCGAGGCCGACCTCGCGGGCGAGGGCGACGAAGAGCATGGCGAAGGAGACGCAGTTGCCGCGCTTGTGTTGGAACGCTTCGGCTGCGGAGAAGGTTTCGCGAGCGGAGTAGGCGAAGGGGCGCTCGCCTTGGTAGAGCCCGTCCAGGATGCGCTGCATCCGCAGGAGCGGCGGCAGTTCGGGGTGGATTTCATGTTGCGAGAGGAAGGCTCGCATCGCGGCGGTCGCCTCCAGATGCGGGACGGGAAGGGACGGCGTTTCGGTGGCGAGAAGGGAGACGCCGAGGGAAAGGGCGCCGCAGATAAGGGTGGCGAGTGGGCGAGCATTCATGGCGATTGGGCATTGCGTGGCCTGCTGGAATACTCGTTTGGCGGGGGAGAGGTTACGTCTTTTGCCGATCCTTTTGGTCGCGGGGCGTCCTTGCCGCTTAAAATGGGATTTACAGGGGAGGGGCGGAGGACTTGGTTTTAGCGACTATGGAAAAAGGGCGCTACGAACCGAATGACGAGGGCTACATCAACGACCATGTGCGGGAGGCTGCGAAGTCGATCGGCAAGGCGATCCACGTGTACTGCGAAGGGCACTACGCCCACAGCAACGCCCGCGACATCCCTAAGTCACACGCCTTGGTGGAGGTCATGGAGCTGCTGAAGGAACTCGACGAGGAGACGGCGGAAAAGGCGAACCGGGTGCACGACCCGAAGCTCTTCAAGGTCCACAAGCCGACCCAGAAGGCGAAGACGCGCTGGAATATCTAGCCCCTTTCGGAGCTGGGCGAGGGGGAGGCTGGCCAGTGACGGCTCATCTGGCTAGCGCCTGCCCTATGGTCAACTCTTGCGGTACGCTAGGGTTGTCGGTGGCGGAGGCCTTGACGGTGGCTCGGAGGTTCTTGAGGTCAATATGGGCGTCGCAGTGGTGGGGGCCGTCGGCGTAGCGGAGTCGCAACTCGTCGTCGTCGCTGGGAAGGACTTGTAGCTCGGCGTCGAAGGCGGGGTGGTTGTTGCGTAGCTTCATGAGCTGGAAGAGCTGCTGCACGACGGGGCGTTGGACCTCGGCCTCGATTTCTTCGTTGGTGTAGTCGTGGCGGTTGATGTCGCGGCCGTTGCGAGTGGCCTCTACGAGCTTGATGTCGTTCTTTCCGGCCAGCATGCCGACGTAGTAGACTTGTGGGATGCCGGGGGCGAAGAATTGCAGGAGGCGGGCGATGAGGTAGCGGGCGTCGTCGTTGCCGAGGGCGGAGTAGTAGGTGCAGTTGAGCTGGTAGATGTCGAGGTTGCCGAAGGAGGCGGAGTTGTAGATGGCCTTGACGTTGGCCCCTTGCTTGAAGAGGGCGTCTTTGGTGGCCTCGATTTCCTCTGGGCTGAGAAGGTCGGCGACGTCTACCACGCCGATGCCGTCGTGGGTGTCCAGGGTGGTGAACTGGTTGCGCGGGCAGATCCCGAACCATTCTTTTAGGCGCCTGGCGGAACCGCTGTAGAGGGTATGCAGCACGAGCATGGGCAGGGCGAAGTCGTAGACCCAGTAGCCTTTTTCGGCGAGCTTGAGCTGGATGCTGTAGTGCTCGTGGATTTCGGGGAGCAGGATGGCTCCGCCTTCGGAGGCGATTTGGTCGCAGAATTCGAGGACTTCCCAGACGTCGGGCTCGAGGAAGAAGCAATTGGTGCCGGGGCGCTTGGTGGTGTAGGCGAATGCGTCGAGACGGATGATCTTGGCGCCGCGCTTGACGAGGCCGCCGATAGTTTTGCGGAAAAATTCCTTGGTGACGTCTTGGCGAAGATCGAGGTCGATCTGCTCGTAGTCGAAGGTGCACCAGATCTTCTCGGTGCTGCCGTCGGCGAAGGTGGCCTCGAAGTAAGGGGGTCGTGGCTTGCGGGTGTAGATTTTGGCAAGGTCTTCGGCGGGCGCGTCGCCGTTTGGCCAGAGGTTCTTGTAGCGCAGGAAGAAGTCCTTCCAAGGGGACTGGTCCTTGTTTGCGAGGAAGTCCTGGAACTCGTGGGACTGTTGGCTGAGGTGGTTGGCCATGAAGTCGACGGCGAGGTCGGCCTTGCTGGCGATGGCTTCGATGTCGTCCCAGCTGCCGAAGACGGGGTCGACCTCTTCGTAGGTCATGGGGGCGAAGCCGCGGTCGGCGCTGGAGGGGAAGAAAGGGAGGATGTGGGCGCCGGAGAGCGTCTCTTTGCCATGGGTGCCGAGGAAGCGGTCGAGCTGGGATAGGTCTCCTCCGAGCGAGTTGGCGTAAGTGATGAGTTGAATGCCGTTTTTCATTTGCGATGACAAGGGGTGAATGGTGAGGGGGCTCGCGGGTGTTCTGGGGCGAGCGGGGTTAGCGAGTTCGGTTTCGAACTTATGGGATTTAGATTAGGGCGGGGGCTTGCTCGGGAAAGGTTCTTAACCTAGATAAAACAAAGAATCCTAGCATAGACCCCTCCTCGCAGTGCTCCACTATCCTGAACGTCCCGCTTCCCAGAGCGTTAAACTAATCGAAACCTTTCGCGAGACCTTCCGCGCTCGCCAGGAGTCGCTGAAGCGGGGGCAGGCTCCGATCCGGGTGCCGCAGCCCAAGCACCTGTACGAGCGGCAGAGGGATATGGCTTATCATTTCAAGCCGGAGCTGTTTGTGCAGACGGGGGGAGCGACGCTTTTCCGTTGCCCGGAAGAGGAGCTGCTGGTGCGGGCTCCAGAAATTTGCATCATGCCGATGGGAGTGCCGCACCATGAAACGGTGGAAAATCTGGATACGCCTTTTGAAAACGTGGTGGTCTGCTTCTACAGCAAGACGGTGACGGTGCATCTGGCGCGAGCGGACGAGAGCATGACTCCGCGGGCGACTGATATTTTCTTCTACCAAACGCCGTATTTTTCGGATCTGGTGTCGATGCTGAACCTCAGCGCAGGGCTGTTCCACAGCACGCTTCCGGACTCCAAACTTGGCTTGCAAGGCGTGATGATGGGCGTGTTTTCGCTGCTGTTGAACATGATCGCGACTGAGGACGGCTCGGCCAGCGTGGAGTCGCAACGCGTGTATAGGTGCCAATGGTTGATTCGCAATCACCTGCAGGATCCGGAGCTTTCGGTGCAGTGGCTGGCGGATTCCCTAGGGTGCAGCTCGAATTATTTGTCCAAGCTTTTTCATGACGAATTGGGCGAGAAGGTGACGAACTACATCATGAGAATCCGCCTGGACAACGCCCTCTTCGCCTTGCGGGATACGACGTTGAGCGTGAAGGAAATTGCCCTTGCCTGCGGGTTTCGCGATCCGAACTACTTTAGCCGCGTCTTTCGCCAGCGCTATGATATGACTCCCAAGGACTACCGGCAGAAGTTGGTAAACGAGAGTGGAAGGCCTGAGTCGCAGCCCAAGCTCGTGCGCGGCGACCACGAAGAATACCATTATGGATACGACGAGAAGAATCGTCCTATCCAAGGCAATTTACGCCCGGGCGAGCAGTAAGCGGCGCTTTCGCTGGTTTGTTATTCGGCGTATCCAAGATACCGTGCCGGTAACCGCTGGTTCGTGGATTGGACCTTATAGATAGTGCTGCGGGGGCGCTAGGACAGGGTGGGGCGCGTATTTCGGCTGGATTGTATTTTTTTACGGGCTGTTCGCATGTTTCTCCCTTTCTTCGTAGATTTGTCCAGTTTTGTCCTGTTGCGGAAGGGGAAGCGGGGAGGGATGCTAATGACCATAACCCAGGAGGCTCCCCCAGCGTCCTTCGCTCCACTGCCCAAGAGGGTTCCTAGGAGGCGATTTACCCAAAAAGAATCAACCCCGTTTAGATCAATGAAGCTTAATCTAACTACCTCAACGAGACAGGAGCGTGCCCCGCTTGGCATTCGCATCTGTCCAGCTATCACCCCCTTGCTCGCATGCGGCGTTTTTGCTGCAAGCGGCTTTTCCGCCCCCAAGGACAAGGAAGACGAATACGCGGATGCGGAAGTCTTCTTGCTTGAAGGCGTAGTCGTTACCGGTGTGGCCGCGGAAACGACCAAGGTAAAGTCCAGTGTGGCGATCAGTACGGTCGATGCTGGCGACCTAGTTCCTTCGGCTCCTCGTTCCACAGCGGAAATTTTCCGCAGCATCCCCGGCATCCGTTCGGAAGCTACTTCGGGCGACGGCAACGCGAACATCGCGGTGCGCGGCTTGCCGGTTGCTGCTGGCGGCGCGAAGTTCCTGCAGTTGCAGGAAGACGGCTTGCCGATTCTCGAGTTCGGCGACATCGCCTTTGGTACAGCGGATGGATTTCTTCGTCCGGACTATACGACCGAACGTGTGGAAGCCATTCGTGGTGGCTCCGCCTCGACCTTCGCCAGCAACTCTCCTGGCGGCATCGTCAACTTCATCAGCCGTACCGGCGCGATCGAAGGAGGCAGCCTCGGGCTTACTACTGGTCTCGACTATGACTCGATGCGCTTGGACTTCAACTACGGTAAGCCACTGGGCGATGATATGCAGTACCATGTCGGTGGATACTATCGTGTAGGAGAAGGCGTTAGGGACGCGGGCTACGACGGAAACAAAGGTGGGCAGATCAAGGCTAACTTCACCAAGTTCATGGAGAACGGTTACGCGCGTTTTTTCTTCAAGCACTTGGACGATCGCGCTGTGACCTACATGCCGATGCCGGTCATGGTTTCCGGTACGAACGCGAATCCAAGCATGGGAGCTTTGGCGGGCTTCGATCCGCTTACGGATACGCCCCATACTCCCGCGTTCATCGAGAATATTGGGACGGATGGGAATGGTAACCGTCGCGTGAGCGACCCACAGGAAGGCTTGCGTTCTCTTTCGACTGCCTTTGGAGCTGAATTTTCGTTCGACCTTAATAGTGATTGGAAGTTGGTGGACCGATTCCGCTACTCCGACAACAGCGGTCGTTTTGTCGCTCCGTTTCCTGCTCAAGTCGCTCCGGCCCAGGAGATCGCAGATTCGGTAGCGGGCGCGGGCTCTACGCTTCGCTATGCGACTGGGGAAAATGAAGGTTCGCTTATCAATCCTGCATCGTTAAATGGGAACGGTCTGTTGATGCGTGTCCACATGTTCGATACGGAGCTCAACGATTTCAATAATATGGTCAATGACCTGAAGTTGACTCGCCACTTCAATGGAGCGGACTCTGCAACCTACGATCTGACTCTCGGGTATTACCATTCCACTCAGAATATCAATATGGACTGGCTCTGGAATTCCTACCTGCTGGAGGTCAAGGGGAGCGACGCGCAATTGGTCGACGTCTTCGATTCCGACGGACTGTCGTATTCGGATCGTGGATTGATTGCTTATGGAACTCCATTCTGGGGTGGTCTGCATCGCAACTACGATACGGAGTACAGCATCAACGCTCCGTACATCGCTCTCGCGATGGAGAAAGGTAAGTTCAACATGGATGCGAGCGTGCGCTTCGACTTTGGCGATGCGACTGGTTCCTATGCGGGTACTCGCTATGAGACGGATGTGGACTTGAATCAGGATGGATCGATTTCGATCCCAGAGCAGAGCATCGAAGTTGTGGATACGGCGAATCGCAGCCCTGTTGACTACGATTGGGACTACTACTCGCTGTCAGTGGGTGGCAACTACGCTTTCACGGAGGATTACGCGGCCTTTGCTCGCTTCAGCCGAGGGGGACGCGCCAATGCTGACCGCTTGCTCTTTGGACCGAACATCTTGGCGAACGGCTCCCTTCGCGACGACGACGCGGCGGTAGACATCGTCGAGCAGTTCGAAGCCGGCATCAAGTATGCGAACGACGATTTCGCTGGCGGTGTCCTTGGACTTTTCGCCACGGCTTTCTTCGCGGAAACGGAGGAGCAAAACTATGAAGCGACGACTCAGGTCTTCTTGGATCGCGTCTATGAAGCGACCGGTTTGGAGCTCGAAAGCAGCTACCGCAGAGGCAACTTTGACTTGAAGGTCGGAATGACTTGGACGGATGCGGAGATCACCTCGGACGCTTTGAATCCGTCTGTAGTTGGAAATACACCACGTCGTCAAGCGGACCTCATGTATCAAATCAGCCCGAGCTACAATACGGAAAAGTGGTCGGTCGGAGGCAGCTTGATCGGTACTACCGATTCCTATGCCCAGGACGACAACGTGCTAGTCATGCCGGGCTACGAGTACGTGAATCTTTTCGGTAGCTACCGTTTTAGCGATTCCTTCAGCGTCTTGCTGACCGTGAACAATGCTTTCGACGAGTTTGGTCTGAGCGAGTCTGAAGAAGGCGCGATCCCTGACAACGGAATCATCCGAGCCCGTGGCATCGCCGGAACTTCCTCGGCTTTGACTTTCCGCTACGACTTCTAGTCGCGCTGATTTTAGGCTAAGAACAAGGAGATGAGGAACGCTGCCCGGGCTAAGCTCGGGCAGCAGTTTTTCCGCTCAGGATTTGCTCTTTGCGAGCGGTGATCCTTACTCCTTTTTTTCCAAATCCCGTATACGTTTTCCCTTCAAACCCCAATTACCCCATGACGCAATACCCCGCAACGGAGCGCTTGTCGCTCAAAGAGAAAATAGGCTACGGCCTGGGCGATATGGCCTCGAACTTCTACATGGGGTTCTTTGGCTTGTTTCTGCTCTACTACTACACGGACGTGTGGGGGATATCGCCAGCAGCGGCGGCCACGATGTTGCTGGTCACCAAAATCGTCGACGCGATTAGCGACCCCGCTATGGGCTTGATCGCGGATCGTACGCAAAGCCGCTGGGGCAAGTATCGTCCTTATTTGCTGTGGGTTGCGATTCCGTATGCATTGCTTGGATACCTGTTGTTCATGGGGCCAGACCTATCGGAGTTTGGAAAGCTCGCCTTCGCTTACGTTTCCTATACTTTGGTCATGCTCGCCTACACGGCGATCAATGTCCCGTACTCGGCCCTTCTGGCGGTGATCTCTCCGGTTGCGGAGGAGCGAACCAAGGCGACGCAGTTTCGTTTCGTGTTCGCCTCCCTTGGAACGCTGACGGTGGGGGCGATGGCCAAACCACTGGTCAACTTTTTCGGTGGCGATGACGAGCTGCTGGGATTTAGGCTGACGATCGTATTGTTCGCTATTCTGTCCGTATTGATTTTTTGGATCACCTTTGCGACGACAAAGGAGCGCATTCAACCCAAGGCGCACAACTCGAGTGTACGGGAAGATATGGCTGCTCTGCTGAAAAACGGATCATGGATTGTGCTCATGTTTGCAGGAATCCTGATCGTAGTCGGTCTTGTCGCTCGCTTTGCTTCTCTGGCTTTCTACACGAAGTACTATTTGGGCCATTCCGATGGAACGTTTTTTCTCTGGATGGACCGCACGTCGTTTATCGTTTCTTGCGGGTTGGTCGGTCAGCTCCTAGGGGCTCTGGTGACGCCGAGCTTGGTGAAGCGAGGAGACAAGAAAACGCTGATGGTTGGAGCGAACTTGCTGCATGCAGGCTTGTTGTTCGCATGCTATTTCGTCTCTCCGGATGCGTACATGGAAACGGTGGTGCTGCACACGCTCGGGATATTCACCTTTGGCGTGGTGATAACGCTGCTTTTCGCCATGTACACGGATTGCGCGGAATACGGAGAGTGGAAGACAGGCAAGAACTGCGCGGGGCTCACGGTCTCGGCATCGATGTTTTCGCTGAAGTTCGGCTCGGCGGTAGGTGGAGCCTTGCCAGGTTTCATCCTCGCGTGGTTCGGGTTTGTGGCGAACCAGCAGCAAAGCGATACGTCGCTCATGGGGATTCGTCTGATGTCGAATGCCTTGCCGGCTTTGTTTTTCTTGGGAGGAGGACTGCTGATGGTTTTTTATAAGATCGATCGTGGCACGCTCCGCAGAATGGAAACCGAACTTGCGGACCGTCGGGCGCGCAACGCTAGCGCGTGAGGGGCTGGTTCCGTTGGGGTTAAGTGTAGGGAACGAAAGGATACGTTATGAAGAAAGGTATTTTTTGCATTGGCGAGGCATTGGTGGATTTCGTCGCTATGGGAAAGAGCGGTCGTTTGCTTGAGGCTGAGGCATTCAAGCCGTGTGCCGGAGGCGCCCCTGCGAACGTGGCTGTGGCGATCGCCCGGCTGGGCGGAGATGCCGGTTTGGTTTCCTGTGTGGGCGAAGATGTTTGGGGCGATTTCCTTTGTGAGGTTTTCGAGCGGGAAGGGGTAGATGTGCGAGGTATTCAGCGTACGGACCGAGCTTCTACGACCCAGGCTTTTGTGTCTCTTGACGAGGATGGCGACCGCGATTTCTCCTTTGTGCGTTGTCCGGGCGCGGATACGCTGTTGGACGGCACTAGGCTGGAATCCGATTGCTTCGACTCGTGTTCGATTCTGCACTTCGGAACGTTCAGCCTGAGTTCGGAGCCGTCTCGCGCGGCGACGCTGGAGGCCATCCGTCGAGTGAAGGAAGCGGCTGGCCTGATTTCCCTGGACGTTAACTACCGGGAAGGAATTTGGGCCAGCGAGGATGAGGCCATCCGTTGGGTAGAGTCGATCCTGCCCTTGGTCGATATTCTTAAAGTGAGTTTGGAAGAGCTGAGGCTTTTGACGGGGATGGAAGATAGGAGGGCTGCAGTGAAGCGTCTGATGGGTAAGGGGCCTCGCATTGCCTTAGTGAGTTTAGATTCGGAGGGCTGCCTGTGCGCGAACCATTTGGCTCGATTCGATGTCTCCGCGTTCCCCGCCCGGTGCGTGGATGCCACGGGAGCAGGGGACAGCTTTATGGGGGCTTTCTTGCATCGATTTGTCGAACTTGAGTTTCCGTTCGATGATGTGGATAAGCTCGAAGACGCCTGTACCTTTGCCTGCGCGGCAGCGTCCGTAACGGTTTCTGGATACGGGGCTATTCCCTCATTGCCGACGCGGGAAGAGGTTCTGGCGAAACTATCGTCAGAACTGGTGGACCTGTAATCTGCGAAGGCGACGACGAGCTACTTCTTCCAGAATGTGGCTCGGGGGGCGTCGGCGGCTTGGGCGTCGTAGACGGGGTCCTTGCCGGCTTTTTGCTGGGTTTCGAAGTCTTTGAGGCAACGGAAGACTTGGGGGCTGAGCAGCAGGATGGCGATGATGTTGACCCAGGCCATGAGGCCGACGCCGACGTCGCCCATGGCCCAGGCGATGGAGGCGGACTTGACGGAGCCGTAGTAGATGAGGCCGAGGAAGAGCACGCGTACGAGTTGGGTGGCGCGTTGGCGGGCGGGGCCTGATTTGAGCAGGTAGACGAGGTTTGACTCGGTGTAGTAGTAGTAGGCCAGCAGGGTGGTGAAGGCGAAGAAGAGCAGGGCGATGGCGATGAAGGCGGAGCCGAAGCCGGGGAGGAGGCTGTCGACGGCGGTTTGAGTGTAGATAGGGCCTGCGGGGAAGCCTTCGAGGTTTTCGATGATCGGCTTTCCGTCGCCGTCGAAGACGTTGAAGGAGTCGGTGATGAGGATCATGATCGCGGTGGCGGTGCAGACGAACCAGGTGTCGACGTAGACGGAGAAGGCTTGTACGAGCCCTTGCTTAACCGGGTGGTTAACTTCTGCCGTGGCCGCTGCGATGGGGGCGGTGCCTTGTCCGGCTTCGTTGGAGTAGATGCCGCGTTTGACTCCCCATTGGATGGCGGCTCCGAGCATTCCGCCGAGGGCGGGGTCGAGCCCGAAGGCGTTGCGGAAGATGGTGCCGAAGACGGCGGGGATTTCGGAGGCGTTGGCGAGGATGACGATGAGGGCGATGATGATGTAGCCGAGGGCCATGAAGGGGACGGCGATCTGGGCGACGTGGCCGATGCGGTGCACGCCGCCGAAGATGATCACGGCGAGCAGGGCGACGATGACGGTGCCGGTGAGGTAGGGAGAGATGCCGAAGGCGTTTTCCACCGCGGCGCCGATGGAGTTGGACTGGACGCTGGGGAGGAGGAGGCCGGTGGCGAGGATGGTGGAGAGGGCGAAGACGACGGCGTACCATTTGACGCCGAGGCCTTGCTCGATGTAGTAGGCGGGGCCGCCGCGGTATTCGCCGTCGATCTCCTTCTTGTACATCTGGGCGAGGGCGGCTTCGGCGAAGGCGGAGCCGGCTCCCAGGAAGGCGATGACCCACATCCAGAAAACGGCGCCCGGTCCGCCCATGGCGATGGCGGTGGCGACGCCGACGATATTGCCGGTGCCGACGCGGCCGGAGACGGCGAGGGCGAAGGCTTGGAAGGAGGAGAGTCCGGCGGCCGATTCCTTGCCCGAGAAGAGGTAGCGCAGCATGGCGGGGATTTGCCGGAGCTGGAGGAAGCGGGTGGCGACCGAGAAGTAGAGCCCGGCGAGGAGGCAGAGGCCGACGAGCCAGTTGGACCAGATGTACTTGTTGAGGAAGTCTACGATTTCGGACACGTGAGTTTGGGCGCTAGGAGCTTGGTTTTAGGTTTCTAGGGAAGGCAAGGGAATGGGGTGGGGAGGCGCGAGCGAGGGTCAGAGGTGGGTGACGATCTCGCAGGTGACGGAGTTGGCGAGGAAGCACTCTTCGTGGGCTTTGTGGTGGAGGCGCTCGTGGAGCTTTTCGCTGGGGGCGGAACCGTCGGCGAAGACGATTTTGGGATAGAGGTCGACGCGGGTGATGACGAACTTGCCGGCTTCGTTTTTCTCGAGGTGGCCGACGGCGCGATCGTTGTAGCTTTCGACGGTGATCTTGCTCATGGCGGCGATGGCGAGGAAGGTGAGCATGTGGCAGCTGGCGAGGGCGGCTACGAAAGCTTGCTCGGGGTCGACTTGGTCGGGGTCTCCGAGGTAGTCGCTAGCGGCGGAGGCGGTGATTTCGGTGCCGTTTCCGAAATCCCAGCTATGGTTGCGGGAGTAGCTTTTGTAGTCGAAGGCGGCGTCTCCGCGTTTCCAGGTGAGGGTGGCGATGTGTTCGGACATGCAGGGACTGTGAGGTGGGCGCTGCGAGGAGTGAAGGTTGAAAAAATCTATCTTTTCGCTGCGGCTCTGCAGGTTTCAGGCCGAAGTAAAGGGGATGGCCTTTTTGAGCAAATGAGTGAAGCCCGACCCAAAGACTGTTCGCATTGCGCTGCGCCGACTTCCATCCATCTGACCAAGGTTGTGGATGGCGAAGCTGTAAAGATGGGGATCTGCGCGGATTGTCCCAAGGCGAAGGCCTGCCTGCAGGGCGTGGCCTGGGACTTGATCGACGCGGAAAACGGTGGCATGCAGCCGAAGGCGCCCAAGGAAAACCAGCGGGCCTGCCCGGGCTGCGGCTTGACGCCGGCGGACTTCAAGGAGCACGGCCGGCTGGGTTGCTCGAAATGCTACGAGACTTTCGAAGGGAAGCTCGAAGCGGTGATCAATAAGTTGCATCGGGGAGGAAGCCATTTGGGCAAGGTCCCCGGGGGCAAGAAGCGAGTGGTCTCCGCGGAAGAGCTGGCGAAGCTGAAGCGGCGTTTGGAGGAGTACGTGAGCCGGGAGGAGTACGAGATGGCTGCGGAGGTCCGCGACCAGATCAAGGCTCTCGGCAAGGACGGGTTCTAGGCCATGCTTGAAATAAGTGCTAAAAGGGGAAAAGGCGGGAGAATGTGAGCCCTAGTCCTCGATAGCAGGCCGGATCTGCCGATCTAGTTCATAAAACCACACTACATTTCCCATGCCCGAAGCGAAAAGAATTATCCTCCTAGAAGACGACAAAGCCTCGTCCCGTCTGCTCTCCACATTTTTGGAATCCAAAGGTTACGACGTGCAGGAGAGCCACGAAGGTCGCTTCGCGATCGAGATGGCGCTGCGCGATACGCCGGACTTGATGATCGTCGACGTGTTGTTGCCGGATATGCATGGCTCGGAAGCGGTGAAGAAGCTGACCGCAACGGAGCGGATGCACGACCTGAAGGTGCTCTTCTTGACGTCCTTGCTCAGCAAGTCGACGGAAGCGGGCAAGGTCACGCGGCTGAAGGTTGCGGGCAAGGAGTACCCGGCTTTGGCGAAACCCTTCAAGCCAGCGAGCTTGGAAGCGGTGGTCGCGGATATGTTGGCGGGCGAGAACTAGTTTCGCCATCCCCCAGGGGGCATTGATTTTCGAAAACGCGGTCGTTCCAAGGGGAGCGGCCGCGTTTTTTATTGGATTCTCTCTTCTGGCTTAGGCCTTCTTCAGCACGACTACGCACTCGAGGTGGCGGGTTTGGGGGAAGAGGTCGAAGGGCTGGATCTCTTCGATCTGGTAGCCGCCGGCGAGCAGGACCTGCAGGTCGCGCATTTGGGTGGCGGGGTTGCAGGAGACGTAGACGACGGACTTGGGGCCGAAGGCGATGAGCTGGTTGAGGAAGTCTTCGCTGGAGCCTTTGCGGGGCGGGTCGATGACGACGGCGGACTCGTCGCCCGGAAACTGGATCTGCTCGAAGATGGAGGCGGCGTCGCCGAGGACGAAGCTGGCGTTGTCGATCTGGTTGTCGGCGGCGTTGCGCTGGGCGTACTCGATGGATTGCTCGGAGACCTCGACGCCGACGACTTGCTCGAAGTCTTGGGCGGCGGTGAGGGTGAAGAGTCCGGAGCCGCAGTAGGCGTCGACGAGGTACTTGGCTCCGGCGGCGCGGGCCTTGCCGCGCACGTAGCCGGTGAAGGCGGGCAGGATGGAGGGGTTGTTCTGGAAGAACTCGCCGGCGATGAAGGAGAAGGTGATGTCGCCGACCTTTTCGCGGATGGTTTGCTTGGGGTCGGTGGAGACGCCGTCGAGGTGTTCGCGGATGAGCAGGGTGCCGCCTTTCTTGAAGGGCTTTTCCTGATGGCGGGCCTTGGTTTTGGCCCGGACGCGGGTGAGGGTTTCGTTCATCTCGTCGCTGATGAGCGGGCAATGCTCGACTTCGACGTACTGGCTGCGGGTGCCGGCTTTGAGAAAGCCGATGCTCATGGGGCGGTCGCCGCGGGGGAGGTTGAAGTGGGGGGTGAGCTTGGAGCGGTAGCCGTAGAGCTTGGGGGAGGCGATGGCGGGCAGGACGGGGTGCTCGACGCGGACCATGTGCCAGAGCAGCTCCTTGACTTGCTGGGTCTTCCACTCGAGCTGGGCGGAGTATTCGAAATGCTGATACTGGCAGCCGCCGCATTCCGTGAAGACGGGGCAGGGGGCTGGGATGCGGTGGGGGGAGGGGGTGAGGACCTCGACGAGGTCGGCCTCGGAGAAGTTCTTGTCGTTGCGGTAGACGCGGGCGCGGACGCGCTCTCCGGGGAGGGCGAAGCGGACCATGACGACCCAGTCGTCGATGCGGCCGAGGCCTTGTCCCATGTTGGTGAGGGTGGTGATTTCCAGTTCGATTTCCTGGTGGTACTGGAAGGGCTCGGGCTTGAATTTGCGCGGGACGCGTGGCGCGGGAGTTTCGTTTTCGCTCATGGTCTGGGAAGTGGTGTAGGGGGGAGGAGAGGGAGATTGGCGGGGATTTCGAGATTTTTATTCGGGCAGCGGCGCGGAATCGGCGCTGGACATGGGGCGCGGAGTTGCTGTGTTGCTAGGAGAAATGAGTATTGAAGCGAAAAGGGACGCGCTAGTGGAAGAGTTGGCTCCGTTCGAGGACCACTTCGAACGTTTTGCTTATATCGTCGATCGGGCGAAGTCGAATCCTCCCCTGGCGGAAGAGTACAAGATCGACGCCTTCTTGATCGAGGGGTGTTTGTCGCGGCTTTGGGTTTATCCGGAGTTCAAGGAGGGGAAGTGCTACTTCCACACGGACTCGGACGCGGCGATCACGAAGGGGACTTCAGCCTTGCTTTGCGGGTTATACAGCGGGGAGACGCCGGAGGCGATTATCGGCTTGGAGCCGGACTTCCTGGCGGAGGTGGGCATCACGCAGCACCTTTCTCCGAATCGCCGCAATGGACTGACCAACGTGCGCAAGCGGATCAAGGCATATGCCGAGCTTTGCTTGAAAAACGCTGAAAGTCAGTAAGTTGCATATAGGGCTCGGCGTTTCGAGGCGACGGTTTCGCTTTGAGGGGCTGCGGCTGGCGACATTATGGATCAGATTCAGAGAGACGAGAGTTTCATGCGGGCAGCGGTGTGCGAGGCGGTACGGGGGGACCCGGTGAAGACTAGCCCGAACCCGCGTGTCGGCGCGGTGATCGTCGAGGACGGCGAGATCGTGGCGAAGGGGCATTTCGAGAAGGATGGCGGCCCGCATGCGGAGCGCCAGGCCTTCGCGGCCTTGGGGCGCAAGCCGGCCGAGGGCGCGGTGATCTACGTGACGCTGGAGCCGTGCTCGACCCAGGGGCGGACGGGAGCGTGCACGGACGCGATTTTGGAATCTGGCATCAAGCGGG
Source organism: Pelagicoccus sp. SDUM812005 (assembly GCF_031127875.1). Taxonomy (GTDB): domain Bacteria; phylum Verrucomicrobiota; class Verrucomicrobiia; order Opitutales; family Opitutaceae; genus Pelagicoccus. Next base: position 204,569 of record NZ_JARXIA010000004.1, read on the forward strand.
TGGTGGTCGGCGCTTCGGATCCGACTCCCGAGCACCGCGGCAACGCGACGCGAGTCTTGCAGGCGGCGGGGGTCGAAGTGGTGAGCGGCGTGCTGGAGGCGGAGTGTTCGGCCTTGAACCCGGGCTATCGGGGGCACTCGACGGATAAGAAGTAGAGGGTGAAGGACGAAGCGGGGCAGGGTAGAGGCTGGCTGGGCCGGAGCGTTGCTGCCGTATTCATCTTTTTGGTACGTCTGTACCAGTGGACGCTATCGCCCTTGAAGAACGCCTTGTTTGGGGCGGGGGCGGCGTGCCGGTTTCGCCCGACCTGTTCGCACTATGCGATCGAGTGCTTGCGGACGCTTCCGCTGCTCAGGGCCTTGCGTTTGCTGCTGTGGCGCATCCTGCGTTGCAATCCTTGGGGCGGCCAGGGCTGGGATCCGGTGCCGAAGATGGTTTACCGGGAGGGTAGCGACGGTAAGCCGGTGAAGAGTTTGCGGGATATGTTGTAAGGGAGGAGGCCGTGGGAACTGCGGCGCGTCGCAAGTGTATAGCGACAGCCCTACACTTTATTACAATTGAGATGCTGCAGGGCGGTCGCTGGCAGAAACTCAGCGCTACGGCTTAGAACTTGTTTTTCCACATCATGGACTCCATGGGGAGCGGGGAGCGGTGGTTGTATTTGGCGGAGGCCTTCTTGTTGTAGTAGTTCTCGATGTCGCCTTCGACGTAGAAGTAGATGAGCTGGCCGATGGGCATGCCGGCGTAGACGCGCACGGGCTGAGCTACGGAGATTTCGAGGGTCCAGTGGTTGCAGAAGCCGACGTCGCCCTTGCCGGCGGTGGCGTGGATGTCGATGCCGAGGCGGCCGACGCTGGACTTGCCTTCGAGGAAGGGCACGTGGGCGTGGGTCTCGGTGTACTCGAAGGTGGAGCCGAGGTAGACGGTGCCGGGCTTGAGCACGTAGCCTTCTTCGGGGATTTCGAAGTGAGCGATCTTGTTGTGTTCGCGGGCGTCCAGGACCTCGGCCGTGTAGGTGGCGAGGTGCTTGCTCAGGTGGACGTCGTAGCTGTTGGTGCCGAGGGCGGCGCGGTCGAAGGGCTCGACGACGATCTCGCCCTTTTCCATGCCTGCCAGGATCGCTTTGTCAGAGAGTATCATAGTGGGGGTGATACCAGTCCGAATTTTTCGCTAGGTGGCAATCCTAAACGGGGAGGCCCATGGGGCCGTTTTCCGGCGGGGTGGACTTGTGCTGGTCTCCGGGGAGGTGGCTGATGAATTGGAAGAGGTCCTTGCGGCGGTCGAGCATGGGGGTGACGCTGCCCGAGGCGCGGCTGCGGTAGAGGTCGTTGATGTCGAGGTCGGTGACGAGGAGCATTTCGACGTTGGAGTCGGCTTCGGCTTGGATGCCGTCGCGGGCGAATTCGTGGTCGCTGGGGCTGAAGACGGCGGCTTTGCCGTAGTGGATGTCCATGGCGGGAACGCTGGGGAGGTTGCCGATGATGCCGGCGGTGACGACGTAGACTTGGTTTTCGATGGCGCGGGCTTGGCTGCAGTAGCGAACGCGCAGGAAGCCGTGGCGGTTGTCGGTGCAATAGGGCACGAAGATGATCTCGGCCCCTTGGTCGGCGAGGTAGCGGGCGGCTTCGGGGAATTCCGAGTCGTAGCAGATGAGGATGCCGATGCGGGCCTTGGGGGTGCTGATGACGCGCAGGTCGTTGCCTCCGGAGATGCCCCAGTACTTCTTTTCGGAGGGGGTGATGTGGAGTTTGGGCTGGAGAGTGTGGGTACCGTCGGGGGCGAAGATGGGGCAGACGTTTTGCAGGCCGCCGTCGATCTGCATGGGGTGGCTGCCGGCGACGATGTAGAGGCCGTACTCTTGGGCCAGCCGGCTCATGAGTTCCATGAAGGGGGCGGTCAGCTCTGAGAGCTTGCGGATGCCTTCGACGGAGGGGAGTTTCTTGAGGGCCTTTTGGGAGAGGAGCTGGACGGAGAAGAACTCGGGGAAGACGACGAAGTCGGACCGGTAGTCGGCGGCGGTTTCGACGAAGTACTCCACTTGGTCGGCGAAGTCCTCGAAGCTGTTGATGCCGCGGACTTGGTACTGGACGCAGGAGACGCGGACCTTGCGGCCGTCCTTTTCGACGGGTTGGTAGTCGGGGTTGATCCACTCGAGGAAGCTTGCGTAGTTCTTGCTGAGCGGGTCTTGGATGTAGTTTTTGATGACGCCTCTGACGATGAAGCCTTCGCGTAGTTGGAAATTGAGTACGAGGTCGTCGATGCGGCCGTTTTCCACTTCCGCGACGTAGTTTTCCGGGCTCATGGAGTCGGCGTGCTGGTGGTAGCCGTGGAGGCGTCCGCCGGCGATGATGCGTCGGAGGTTGAGCCGTTTGCAGAGGTCGCGGCGCGCTTCGTAGAGCAGGTGTCCGATGCCCTTGCCGCGGGCCTCGGGGTGCACGTAGACGTCGGCGCCGTAGAGGCTGTCGCCCTCGGGGTTGTGGTTGTGGAAGTAGCCGCCGTCGGTAATGCCGGCGTAGGTATGCTCGCGGTAGGCGTCGACGCCGAGGTCGACGATGAGGCTGGATACGGCGCCGAGGATCTGGTCGTCCTCGACGGCGACGAGCTGGCCTTGGGGAAAGAGGCGCAGGTGGTTCGCCAGCTGGGGAATGCTCCAAACCACGTTTTCTTCCGCCATGGCAGGAAAACAGATTTTGTTGAGCTCGACTAGGGTTTTGAGGTCTTCGACACTTGCTTCACGAACGGTTACCATGCGGCCGGAGTCTGCTGGCGCCCTTGGGGCTTTGCAAGCGCTGTCTTAGGGCAAGGAGGCGGGCACGTAGGGATGCTTGAGGGCGTCCTGGGCGTTTTGGAGTTCGGCTTTGAGCTCGTCGATTTCCCGTTCCTTCTCCTGGATTTGGCCGGCTAGCGTCTTGTTGTGCTTGCGCAAGGCTTCGGGCGAATGGGAGTCGACCTCCTCGCCGAGGTGCAGGATTTTCGAGAAAATGTTTCCGCCTTTGTTGGGTTTTTCGGCATCGCCTGTCGCGCGTTCGTGGATACGGATCTGCGCGATGGTCTCGCTTTGCTTGCGGGAGAGTTCGTGGCGCTCTTGTTCGCGCTCCTCGAGGTTGGCCTGGATTTGGGCGGTCAGGGCTTCTAGTTCCGCAACCCGGTCTTTCCAGAGCGCGCTTGCTTTCTTGAATACGATGCCGACGCCGGGGTGCTTGAGGGAGGTCGCGGCTTGTTGGAGGTAGGTACGCAAGCGATGGGAGATGCAGTAGCGGCTTCCTTGGCGGTTGAAGAGCGTTGTCGACTCGGTGATGAAGGGGAGGATCTTGCTCGCTTGGTCTTTGAAGAGGGCGGAGCAAAGTTGGGGATCGATCCAGAGCAGGCCGGATAGGAGAAGCAGCTTGGAGCGTTCGTTGCGGGAGGGGATGTTGCGGATGAGGCGTCCCAGCGGTTGCCATGCTTTGGCGTATTCCTTGAACTTTGGGATGTCGGCGAAGCGCGAAATGGCTTCGCAGCGGAGGGCTTCGCTGAAGGTGAGGGCTTTGCCGTTGGCGCTGGCCGTGATCAAGGGGGTGGGCAGTTCCTTTGCCCACTGGAAGAGATCGGGGGCTTCGCTGCCGAAGAGGGCGACGATTTCGTCGGCGGTCACGACCTGCGGGAGGCTGAGGGCGGCGAGCTTGAGTTGGTCGACCTTGGAAAGGCTGTCGAGGAAGTGTTGGGCGGGGGCCAGGTCGAGGGCTCCGGTCCGTTTGGCGGCTGCTTGTAGGTCGGCAGGGTAGCCGAGGCTGCTGTATTTCAGGTAGCTGGCGCGTTTGGGGTCGGGCTCGAGGCTGAGGGCGATCTTGTGGGCGTCGCTATTGCGAAGCGGGAGAAGCTGGTAGTCGTGGGTGAGGTTTGACCAGTCGCCCCAGGTTTCTAGCGGGTAGGCGAATTTAAGCGGATCGGTGGACTCGATGAGAAAGACGAGGCTGCGTCGGTAGGGGCCGTTGCTCGCGGCGGGGAAGACGTAGTCGCGGAGCCAGTCCATAATGGTAACGGAGAGGCGGTCGTAGCGCTCGATGTAGATGATGGTAAGGTCGGTTCCGAGCGCTTTGAGGGGGAGGGCGTCGAGGAAACCTTCGGCGTGGTTGTTGGCTTTGCTTTCGCCCAGGCCGACGTTGATTTCGACGTCTTCGCGCACGTTTTCGGTGCGGCCGACGGAGGATGCGGCGGCCTGGTTGATGTAGGCGCGCTTCTTGTTGGCGATGCTGCTGCGGGTGATGAGTATCGAATCGTCGGATACGATGGGGTTTACCTTTCCGCGTTGCACGCTTTCCAGCTGCTCGGCGATCTTGCGTTCCTTGTCGGGCTTGGCGGGGTAGCGGATCGTCTTGGCGCAGGCTCGGATGAATTCGGGTATGTCGTCCAGCGGTTCGTCGCGGGTGGGCTGTATCCAGAGTACCTTTTCCTTGCTCATCCGCTTGCTTTCCCGGAATTCGGAGATGAAGGAGGACTTTCCCACTCCGTTTTCTCCCCAAACATTGAATACGCGCTTGTCGCCGATTTCGACGCCGTGCAAGGGCAGGGCGTTTGCAAGTTCGTCCAGCTCAACGCTTCGGGGAAAGAAGTGAGGTTTGGGCTCGTTTGCAGGTGTCGGGTCTTCGGCAGGCATTTTTAGTATCGGGAGAAGGTACTTTTATGAAGCAGCGAGCTCAAACGGGAAAACGATAAATATTTGGTGAAAGAGCCTTGTTTTGCAGCCTTAAAGGCTGAATACGGCCTCGCGGTAGCGCATCATGAGCAGGTTTTCGGTCCAGGCGGAGAAGGGGGCGACTTCTTTTTGGTCGATGTATTCGCGGCACAGCCATTCGATGTAGTGGCCTTTGGCGGCGTCGCAGATAGGGTAGCCACCGCCGATGCGGGGGTTGATTTCGATGATGCAGATGCGGCCATCGCTGGAATCGACGAAGGCTTGGATGTTGATGATTCCAGTGGCGCCGGGGAGCTGTTCGGCGACGCGGGCGCAGAGCTCGATGAGTTCGGGATGGCGCCGGGTTCGGGCTTGGGTGACCTCGCCCGCTTCGACGGCGATTCGCTGGTGGGGGATGGAGCAGAGCGCTTTTCCAGCTCGCGAGAGGTAGATGTTGACGGTATATTCGGTGCCGGACGCCTTTTCTTGGAGTATCCAGTCTTCGGGTACGTTAGCGAGTTGCTCGTGAGAATCGAGAGTCGTGACGCCGGTGGAGGAGGCGCCGCGTTCCGGTTTTGCGACGAGGGGGAACGCGAGTTGTCCGGAGAAGTCTCGCTTGAGGCAGGAATTCGGGGTGGGGGCGTCGATGGAGCTTAGGAATCGGTAGGTATCTATCTTTTGGATGCAGGTCTTCAGGGCTTGCTCTGTTGAGAGGGCGACCGCGGTTTGGGTGGCGGCGAACTTCGCTTGGCATCGGGCGAGGGCGAGGAGTTCGCTGTGGCGGGTGGGGATGACGAGGCCGATTTGGGCGGATTGGCAGAGCTCTTGGAGTTCGTCTGCCCAGGTGGGAGATTGGTGATGGGGGAGTACGGTGAAGTGGTCGGCGACGGAGACGCTGGGGACGTTTGGGCTTGTATCCGAAATATGGAGTTCCACGCCGCGTTGCAGGGCGGCCTTTTTCGCAATTTTGGCGATGGCTACCTTGCTGCCTCCGGAGAGGAGCAGGATGTTCCGAGGCGTTGCGTTCGAGTGAGGCATGGTAGGGGTGATGGCGGCTGCGGGCGTTTGGAGCAATCTCAATTAGGGTGGGGAAGGAGGACGAAAAAAAAGTGACCCCCTTGCGAGGGCCACTTTGAGATTTTCGAATCGGTTACCGAAGTTATCCGATGAGACGAAGAGCTGTTTGGCTCGAGGCGTTTGCCTGTGAGAGCATGGAAGAACCAGCTTGTACCAGGATATTGGCACGGGCGAGCTGTGTTGATTCCGTTGCAACGTCTACGTCGATGATACGGCTGTTTGCGGCTTCGAGATTTTGCTTGTTAGTCGCGAGCATATCCGAAGCGAAGCTCAACCGGCTGGACTGTGCGCCGTTGGTTGCACGAAGGGTAGCCACGTTCTCGATGGAGGTCTTGATCTTGTCGAGAGTGATGCCGGAGGCGCCGAGTGAAGTCGTGCCAGTGGCAGTGTCGATAAGGTCGGTGTGGATACCATCGTCGTCGTCGGAGAAGTTCGTCGCTGCGATGTCGACTGTTTGGGATCCGTCTTCGGAAGTCTTAACAGTCATGCTGCTGCTGTTCATCAGAGAAACTCCGTTGAACGATTCTGCAGCGACAGCGCCGAGCTGTGCCTTGAGCGCTTCGAACTCAGTGTTGTAGTTCGCCTTGTCGGTAGTGTTCTTAGTTACGTCTTCGCTCAAGGTCTTGAGTTCAGACATACGATCGAGAATCTTGCCGGCTGTAGCGAGGGCACCGTCCTGAGTTTGGAGGAAGGACTGGGCGTTCGCGATGTTGTTGCTGGTTGCTTCGGTCCGCTTGATAGCAGCCGACATCTTCATGGAAACCGCAAGTCCACCAGCGTCATCTGATGGGTTGACGATTTTCGAACCGCTAGAGAGACGAGCCAAGCTGTTTTGCAGCATAGCGTTGCTCTTGTTGAGGTTGTTCTTCGCGGCGATAGCCGAGGTGTTTGTATTGATTACAACTGACATGTTTATATCATCCTTGATTTGTGCGGAAGCATCCGTGCTTCCGCATGCCCGAGAGTAGCGTCAGGCGTTCGCTTTTCTGCCTATTTGGCGGAAATTTTGGGATCAGCTATTCTAGGTAGAAGGCTGTCCTGGAAAGGTGTGGGTTATATCTCATGATGGGTAGCGTCGAGGCGTGCTCGCGCTTTGGTGGTTGGTTGGTGTTGGTGAAATGGGTAGGGCGAGGCGTTGGCGAATGTCGATTCGCTCGCTCTGGCCGAGGCGCGCTGCGTGAAGATTGATGGGTGTGGCGCGTTCCTTCTGTGTCGCTGACGCAGTGGCTTTGATTGAGCCTGTGCGACGTGTCCTTGACCGTTCCGTCTCGAGTGGGCGAGCTCTGTGGCGGCGGAGTTTAGCCTGCGGCTAGCTTCCGTCTCGCATCGGGGCTTGGCGCGCCGTGTGGGGCGGGCTGCTCGGATGCGACTGCTTTTATCGTCCTTGATAGTGCTGGTCATTTATGGGTGGGCCGACTTTGCAGGCGGCGGTTTTTCGAACACGTCCTTGCGTTCTTGCGTGGGAATATCGTTGGCGTTAGCGGTTCGTTTAGCGTTTTGAGTTGAATTACTCAACGCGGGCATGGAGTGCCTTCGCTATGCTATGAGGTTGCTGGGTGTGTAGTTGTGCCTTGGGTACGAGTGACCCGTATAGGGCGAGGCCTCTGGTAGGTCTCATGGCCGGGAGCTTTCGGGCTCGCGCTTCGCGGACAGTTGATCGCGTGTGTGGAGTGGTGCTCGCCGTGAGGGACGCGGTGTTTGGTCTTTTAGGAAGTCCGCTACGGATTAGGCGCCCCGCCCGTCGGCGGGGAACCTATGTCGTAGTAGTAACTTAACCTAAAAGTTTGAGCGCGACCTGGGTGGAGGAGTTAGCTTGCTGCAGCATACTGGAACCGGCTTGGACCAGAACGTTGTACTTGGCTAGCTGGGTGGACTCCTCGGCGACGTCGACGTCGATGATACGGCTGTTCGCGGCCTCGAGGTTCGCCTTGTTGACGGTGAGCATGTCTGAGGCGAAGGAGAGGCGGTTCGATGCCGCTCCGTTTTTCGCTCGGAGCGTCGCTACGCTCTCGATGGCCGTCTTGATGGTATCGAGGTCCAAGCTCGAGTGTCCGAGGCTGACTCCGCCGTCCAAGAGATTGGTCGTGACGGTGGCCTCGAGGTCGGGCTGTTCGACGGATACCGATCCACTTCCGGATTCGGTGGTCGCTACGGAGAGCGAGTCGCCGCCTGTCTTGAAGAGGCTGACTCCGTTGAAGGTTTCGTCCGCAAGGGCGGAGAGCTGCTTCTGGAGTTGCTCGAATTCCGTATTGTAGTTGCCCTTGTCGGCCGCGTTTTTCGTGACGTCTTCAGACAGGACCTTGAGTTCGGACATGCGGTCTAGCACCTTGGATACGGTGGCTAGGGCGCCGTCTTGGGTCTGCAAGAAGGACTGGGCGTTTTGGATATTTGTATTAACTGCAGCCGTACGTTTGATGGTAGCGGTGAGCTTCATGGATACAGCGAGTCCGCCGGCGTCGTCGGAGGGCTGCGTGATTGCAGAACCGCTCGACAAACGGTTGAGGGAACGCTGGAGCATCGCATTGCTGGATGCTAGATTGTTAGACGCAGCTATCGCTGAGCTATTGGTGTTTATTACTACTGACATTTTAACTTCCTTGTTAAGGTTACGACTTGCGACATCCTTGTCGCGTTGCGGGGTTAAGGTGTCCGCTGCACCTGTAACTTGCGTTACGCCTTATAGTATCGGGAGCTCACGCGGGAGCTTTAGGAAAATCTCTATCTTTTTGAAGAAAGGCGCTCAGGGGCTTGCGGAGTTTACTCATCGCCCCCTTGGGCGCTAGCGCGAGGCGAGGAGCGGGGCGTATGGTTCGTTGAATACCTCTCTTCTCTATTGCGCTGCTCGCGAGCGGGCTCTTAGGTCTATCGCTCGGGAGTTCCTGTTTTTAGCGATGAGCGAATCGATTACCATCCACCAAATCTTTATTTCGAGCGGGCATGACTTTAAGGGCCGGTTCAACAAGGGCCGCCTGAACAACGGGGTGCAGCCGGTGGAGTCGGTGGAATGCGTGGCCGGGCGCGGGCTGGTGGGCGACCGGTACTTCGATTTCAAGGAAGACTACAAGGGGCAGGTCAGCTTCATCGCGGAGGAGGCGATCGAGGCCTTGGAAGCGGAGCTCGGGCTGAAGGTCGAGGACCGCAGCGATTTTCGGCGAAACGTGGTGGTGAGCGGAACGGATCTGAATGCGCTGGTAGGGCAGGACTTTCGGATCGGGGAGGTGGTCTTGCGTGGGGTGGAGCAGTGCAAGCCCTGTTTTTGGATGAACGAGGCGATCGGCCCGGGCGCGCACGAGGCCTTGGAAGGGCGTGGCGGCTTGCGTTGCCGGATACTGGAGAGTGGCGTGTTGCGAGCGGGGCCGGCTCAGATCGAAGCGGTGGTTGATTGAGCTATGGGGCAAGTTTTTATCAACGGTGAGCTTGTGGAGTTCGAGGGGGATGCCCCGCGGACCTGCCAGGAGGCTTGTTCTCTTATAGAAGGTTTTCTGTCCGGCCAAGGGCTCGCGATCGGCGAGGTCGAGCTGGACGGCGCGTCGCTCAGCTTGGAAGAGGCTGCCGGCAAGGGCGAGTACGAGCGCTTGTCGTTTACCTCGATCAGTCCCCAGCTTCAGCTGTTGGAGATGTGCCGGAGATGGAAGGACGAGACGGCAAGCTTAGTGGAGGCCATGGATGAGCTTTCCGGAGCGGTGCTGCGTAGCGGTTGGTCGGAGAGCCAGCAGCAGGTGGTTGATTTTCTAGAGAAGCTTCGCCCGGTCGTGGAAGGGGTGGGCGTGCTGCAGCAGTTCGGTTCCGACTCCGGCTCGGATTGGACGGCGGAAGTGAACGGCGTTTTCCAGGGCGGGCTAGGAGCGATCGACGAAATCGTGAGTGCGGTGGAGGCTCGCGACTGCGTATTGCTTTCCGATCGATTGGCGGAGGCTTTGAGCGGTCGATGGAGCGAGGTCGCGCGATGCTTGGAGGGCGTGGTCATTCCCTCCCTAGAGAAGGAGTTTTCATCATGAGCGAAGGAGTACGTTTGTTTTGCGAAAAGTTTCCGACGCTGGCGGGACGCGTGAAGGCGATTCCTAGCAGTGAGGCGCCCTTGGCGGATTGGAAGTCGCGGGCTTCCGACCCGGAGCGCCTGTTGTCGCGTTGGCTGAAGGGGAAGCGTTTCCCCTACGATTCGGCGATCGCGGTGGGAGGAGTCGGGGACGGCTCGCACATCGAGGCCTTGCTGGGGATTTTGCCAGCGGAATCGTTGGTCTTTTGCGCGGAAGCGGACGCGAGCCGGTTCAAGGCGTTTTTGGGAACGCCGCGGGCGGTCTCCCTGCTGAACGACTCGCGGGTCGTGTTTGGCGTCGGCAAGCTCGACGATGCCTTCTTCAATTCCATGGCGATGGATGGGATCGTGAGCTTCACGAATGCGGAGCCATTGGTGTTCGCTCCCTTGTTCAACGAGAACGAAGCCTACTATGGGCAATTCTTTCTGGAGTTCGCTCGCCAGTTGGAGCTTTGGAGGAAGCTTTTCGGGACGAACCTGACCAAGTCGGGCTTGTGGCAAGGGAACTCGTTTCGCAATTTCCAGGCCTTGATCCATGCTCCGGACCCGATCGAGCTGGGGGATACCTTCAAGGGCTTGCCGATGATCATGGCCGGGGCGGGGCCTTCGCTGGACGAGTCCCTCGACTTCTTGCGCTGGGCTCAGGATCGAGCGGTGATCGTGGCCGGCAATTCGTCGATCCGGGCTTTGGTGAATGGCGGCGTGAGGCCTCACTTCGTCCTGGCGGCGGACCCGTATCCGACCACGGATAGTGGATTCGAAGGGGTGGAGCTGGGAGAGACGATTTTGCTGTGCCCCTTCATGGTGTATCCTGCCGTCGTGGAGCGCTTTGGAGGTCGGATTTGCGCGTGGGCCTACAATAACACGGTGGCGACCTATTTTCGGCGAGTGCTTGGGCGAGACCGGATTGCCCATGTAACGGAGCAGGGGACGATTTCCGCCTGCGCTTTCGACATCGCGATGATTTTGGGCTGTTCCCAGCTGTACTTCGTGGGCCAGGACTTGGCGGCGAGAGTGGACGGAAGGTTGCACGCCAGCGATTCCTTTTACACCGACGAAAGCGCGGGAGACCGAGTCGCTTTGGACAAGTGCCGTTGGTTGCCCGGGAACACGATCGAGAAGGTCCCGGTGGAGGAGAAGCTTTTCGTCTACCTGAAAACCTTCGAGCAGCTGGCTCGGATTTACGGAGTCGAGTTGCAGATCAAGGGACGCGAGCGCTTGAAGCTCTTCAATCTCTCTCGGCTGGGAGCTCGCATCGAGAATATGCCTTACCTCGATTTCGAAGCGGCTCAGCAAAAGATCGCTCCGCTCGGCACGGGGGGCGTTGCCAAAGGGTGGGCCGCGACCCAATCGACCCTGGCGAACTATCACGTGGGGTGGGGCAAGGTCGGCAAGGCCTTGCGGGAATTTCGCGCCTACGTGGAGAAGATTTGCTCGCACGCCCTGAAGCATGCCTTGGCCTTGGAGCAGGGCAGTTTGGCCTTGGAGGCTGCGGAGGCGGAGAAGGCGAAGTCGGAAGCGCTGATCGCCTCGGACAGGGATTTCTCGGAAATCCTGAACGATGGGCAATTGAAGATGGAGCTCTACGTGCAGGCGAGGTCGCTCGCCAAAAAATCCCGTCGCAGGGATCCGAATTCGGAGGAGGCGCGTCTGGACGCGGCCCGCGAGTTTTTCTGGGCGGTAGCGGAAGGCAGCTATCAGGTCTTGGCAGCGATGGATGCGGCCCGAGAGGGGCAGAAAGTCTAGCGGGGACGGCGGCTATGAAACGTCAGGTTCTAGGAGTCGTGCTCTGCGGCGGCAAGAGCAGCCGGATGGGGGCGGACAAGGCCTTGGTCGAGGTGAGGCCTGGAGTGAGCCAGCTGGAGCGGCAGCTCGCTTTGCTCGAGACCTTTTGCCTGAAGCGGGCTGTGAGCGTGGGGCCGCAGGGAGGCCCGCAGCGTAGCGTACCGCTCGGGGTGGCTGAGATTTACGACGTCGAAGGGGTGCGGGGGCCGATGGCGGGGCTGATCGCTGCCCTGAAGGAGGCGGATGGCTGGCCCGTACTGGCGATCGCCTGCGACATGCCCTATTTGGAGGTGAGCCAACTGTTGATGCTCTTGAGCCGGCGGGTTCCGGCCCTGCAGGCCACGGCCTTTCTCGCGGCGGACGGGATGCCGGACCCGATGTGCGCGGTTTACGAGCCGGCGGCTTTGGCGGAGCTCGAGCGCTTGGCGGCCGAGGGGAAGGGGAGTTTGCGAAGGTTTTTGCAGGGACCGCAGGTGGAGCGTCTCGCGGTCGAGGATCCTCTCTTTTTGGCCAGCGTGAACGATCCGGCGGATTTGCAGGCGGCCCGGCGTCGCTTGGGTTTCGAGGCGTGATCCTGCTTCTTTCTCTGCAAAGAGGGCTCGAGTCGGGAAAAATCCTGTAAAAATCAGGCTGATTTCCTCCTGTAACTTCTTTTTTGATAGAGGATTGCCGCGGGATGGTGGAGAAAACTTCCTAGGAATCGCTTTTTTTCTAAAGGTATTCCGCAAGCGACCGATAACTCAAAATAGGCGGCGTCTCGATGCCGCGTTTAAACCGAAGATGGAAAATTTCAATGTAGCAGGCTTGGCCAGTGGCTTCGACTGGAATTCGATGGTAGACCAATTGATGGCTATCGAGCGGATTCCACAACAGCGTCTGACTGCAGAGAAAGGGGAGAACGAGGACAAGGTCGACGCTCTCAAGACGCTCAAGACGAAGCTGGACAAGCTGAAGACCAGCACCACTTCGCTGAAGAGCTCCACCTTGTTCAACAGCAAGTCGGCTGCATCGTCCGACGAGACCTTGAACATTACCGCGACCGCCAGCACCAATGCGTCCAAGGGCAACTTCGAGATTGCCGTGACCCAGCTCGCGACCGCTACGCGCCGCATCGGCACCGCGGACGTGGTTACGCAGATGGGGGATGAAAATTCCCTGCTTTCGGCGCTGCGCACCTCCACCGACATCACGGAAGGAACCTTTTCGGTAAACGGCCAGGAAATCACCATCGCCGAGACCGACACGCTGCAGGACGTCTTCGACGCGATTTCGATCGCGACGGCGGGAGTTGTCACCGGCAGCTACGACAGCGTAACGGATACGATTTCCCTGGATAGCGCCTCGGGCCAGCTAGAGCTCGGCGGCGAAGAGGACACCAGCAACTTTCTGTCCGCCATGAAGCTGTATCAGCTGGAAGTGGTGGACGGCGGCGGCGGCTCGGCAACGGTATCGAGCCGCAGCGCCCTAGGAGTCGTCGACATCGACGACACCATTGCCAACAGCGGGATCGGCGGACCGATCACCGGCTCGGGCACTTTTCATATCAATGGCGTGGCCATCGCGTTCGATGCGGACAGCGAGAGCATTTCTACGATTCTCGCTCGGGTGAACGAGTCGGAGGCTGGAGTGACGATGTCGTTCGACTCTGCGGCGGACCAGTTTCGGATCATCAACAACGAGACCGGAGCTTACGCTATGAACGTGGCGGACAGCGGAAGCGGATTCCTGGCGGCCCTCGGGCTGACCGGATCGGCGGACGTCGGCAAGGATTTGGAGTTTTCGATGGACGGGGGCGCGACTAAGAAAAGCCGCAGCAACTCCATCACCGCGGAGGCCCACGGCTTGACCGGCGTGACGATCAAGGCTTCCGAAATCGGCACGCAGACGATTACGATCGATAGCGATACCGAAGAACTGAAGAAGCAGGTCAATTCGTTCATCTCCGCCTTCAACGATGTACAGGACTACATCCAGGAGAAGACGAAGATCACGGTGGACGGGGACGAGGTGGAAGCCGCGATCCTCGCCGGCAACCGGGAGCTCAGCTCCCTCGATTCCAAGCTCCGTACCTTCGCCTTCGCGCAGGTGGACGAGCTCGCGAGCGGGACCTTGTTCCGACTCGAGCACATGGGGATCGATTTCATATCAGGTACATCGAAATTGGAGATCAAGGATTCCTCGAAATTGGACGAGGCCTTGGAAAACGATCTCGATACGCTCGAGCAATTTTTTGTGGGAGCGGAAAACAGTTTTACAGGACGTCTCGACTCGTTTCTCGAGAATTTCCTGAAGTCGGACGGGGTCATGGATACGATCCAGTCATCTTATACCGAGCGGAACTCCGATATTGACGAGCAGATCAAGGAGATGGAGAGACGCTTGGAATTCAGAAGAGAAACTCTCGAAAGTAGTTTCATTGCCATGGAAGCGGCACAGTCTAAAACACAGAACCAAGCGACAGCGCTGGCGGGATTAAGCCTCCCCTAGCGAGAATCGGTTCGAATCATAGATTATGAAAGCGCGCTCCCACAGGCATGAACTTTTCGGCTAAAGCACTTATCCAGCTCTTTGCGGCTGCAGGCTGCATCTTGGCTCTCGCTCTCAGCGGGTGCAAGACGGCGAACGCCCTCAACAGCCGCTTCGATACGACGGTGGGCAAGAAGCACAAGCTGACCAACGTGCACGAAGTCGAGAAAGCCCTGCCCGCCCACCTGCGCCGGGTAGCCCTGCTCCCCGTGTACAAGGGACGCTACGACCACATCGACATGACGGTCATCGAGCAAAACTTCGTCCAGGAGCTAGGGAAGCTGAACCTTTTCGAGCTGGTGGCGGTCGAACCGGAGAAGATGGACGAGCTCTTCGGAGTGGAGCGTTTCTCCTCGGTCGAGGTGCTGCCGACGAAGCTGCTTTCCAAGCTGCACGAGATCTACGCCATCGACGGCGTGATGCTGGTGGACATCACTTACTACAATGCCTACCAGCCGGTCGCCATGGGGGTGAGGGCCAAGTTGCTCGACGGCCACAGCGGGGAACTGGTCTGGGCGGCGGACGAAACCTTTGACGGAGCCAACCCCGCCGTCTCCAATGCAGCCCGCAAGTATTTCCAAACCCAATCCACTACCGAATATCCGCTGCAGCGCACTCAGACCGTGCTGCACAGCACCGCCCGCTTCTCCAAGTACGTGGCGTACGCGCTATTCGACACCATCCAGTGAGTCCTTTAACTTTTCTTTAAATAATTTTTAAAGTTCTTCGGGAGAGAGCCGTTTATTAACTTAACAAAAGATTAACAAACGTCCGAAGAGACCGCAAACAACTGAATACCATGAACATAAATCCACAAAACAACGCCAGCAACATCTACGCTCAGAATCTCGGCAAGACCGCCCAGAACGCTCAGGCCAAGCCCGCGGCCGAGTCCGAGTCCGGCAATGCAGCGGCAGCGGCTGGCGACAAGCTTCAGCTCAACGCTCTCGATTCGCTCCGCTCGCAACCGGAAGTGCGTCCGGAGGTCGTCGCCAAAGGCAAGGAGTTGCTCAACGACCCGAATTTCCCGTCCAAGGAAATGATGCAGGATATTGCTAAACTGATCGTGCCTTTCGCCGATGATGAATAGGTAGCTAACTGGGTGCCACACGTAGGTTGGTCCCCGTACTGAAGTTATTATCTATTCATTAACCGACTAAATGAAATCGAACGCAGCGTCTTACAAGCGAGCGGCAATTTTGTCCGCAAGTCCCGAACGTCTGATCCTTATGCTCTTCGACGGCGCCTTGTCCGCCATGAATCGAGCAAAAGAGGGATTCGCCATGGAAAACGTTCGCGACCGCAACGAGACGATCAGCAACAACCTGATCAAGGCGCAGAAGATCTTCGCCGAGCTGCAGCGTTCCCTTCGCATGGACAAGGGAGGAGATTTTGGCGACCGCATGTTCGAGCTCTACGAGTTCTACAACATGAAGCTCAACGAGGCTAACTTTAAGAAGAAGCAAGAGCCGATCGATACCGTGATCCGCCTCTTCAAGGAAGTTCGGGACGCCTGGGCGGAGATGCTCACCAAGCAAGCTAGCAAGCACCACACGGCGGCTCCCGCCAATCTCGCCGCAGGAATTGGCGGCGGATTGTCGCTGCGAGCCTAGTATCCAAATTTCACATCTTTTCGTAGATCAAGCCCAGCTGCCGAAAGGAGCTGGGCTTTTCTTTGCCCGAATTTTCGCTTTGCTTGCGAGCGAGAGTGGATACAGATTCGGCGAGTATGCCCGAACGACTTTCCCGCCGCATGGTATTGCTTGCCGCCTACGAGGATTTCACTCGTCGCGAGAGCGTTAGCTTGCGCGACGAAAATTTCGAGTTGCTAGCCAAGCTGCAAGGCAAGAAGGCGAAGGTGATCGAGCAGTTGCGCGGCCTCGAAGATTCGCCGTCGCCAAGCGAGGCGGAGGACTTCAAAACGCGGGTGGCGGCCTTGCTCGAGCAGGAGGAGGCGAACAGCCGCTTGCTGCAGCAGAAGATGAGCGCGAATCGGGAGGCGTACCGCAAGCTTTCCCAAAACGCGATCTCGGCGAACAAGCTGCGCCGCGCCTATGCGGAACCCTCGGACCGCGCACCCATGCCGCGGAACCTCAAGGGGCGCGCTTAGTTTGGTAATCACTATTTAGATACGTGGAAATAGATCCTTATCCAAGCGTGATCCCCTATGGGCGTCAGTGGATTGACGAGTCGGACATCGCAGCGGTCGTGGAGACGCTCCGTTCCGACTTCGTGGCCCAAGGTCCTAAGGTCGCCGCCTTCGAGGCGGCCTTGCGCGAAGTGACGGGAGCCGGCTACGCGGTAGCGGTTTCCAGCGGCACCGCCGCGCTGCACTTGAGTTGCCTCGCCCTGGGGCTGGGGCCAGGGGATTGCGGGATCGTGCCTGCTATTACCTTTGCTGCCACCGCGAATTGCCTGCGCTACGTCGGGGCGGAGGTTGCGTTTTGCGACGTCGATCCGCGCAGCGGCCTTGCGTCGCCGGAGCGCTTTTCGGAGGTCTTGCGCCGCCGACCGGAAGCCAAGGTCCTCTTGCCGGTGTCCTACTCGGGTTCGGTGCCGGACCTAGCGTCCCTTTCCAAGCTGGCCAAGGAGGCTGGCGCCTTCGTCATCGAGGATGCGGCCCACAGCATCGGGGCCAGTTACGGGGAGGGAACGCCGAGCGGAGCTTGCGAGCACTCGGATGCGGCGATTCTGAGCTTTCACCCGGTCAAGCACGTGTGCGCGGGCGAGGGCGGGGCGGTCTTGACGAATGACGCGTCGCTGGCCCGCCGCGTGCGGACCTTGCGCTCGCATGGGATAGAGCCGAGAGAGGACTGGAGCTACGACCAGGGGGAGCTCGGCTACCACTATCGCATGACCGACCTGCAGGCTGCTTTGGGGTTGAGCCAGCTTTCGCGTTTGCCCGAGTTTATCGCTCGCCGCCGGGAGTTGGCGAAGCGGTATCAGAACGCCTTTTGCGAAGAGCCCTTTGTCTCGCGTATTCAGATCGCGACTGAAGACGAGCAGTCCTCCCGCCATCTTTTTGTGATCCATTTTAGGAACGAGCAGGAACGCAGGGCTGCCTACGCGTTTTTTCACCGTCACAACGTGAGGGTACAGGTTCACTATATGCCAGTGTATCGGCATTCCTACTACGAGGGAAGCGAGTCTCGCTTGTGCTCTGGGGCGGAAGCATTTTACGCGACCTGCTTGAGCCTTCCCTTGTATCCGTTGCTTAAGGACGAGGAGCAGGAATACGTGATCCAGTGCTTGAGAGCCTTTCTTGAGTCATGAGCCGGCGAATCGTTTTCAAGTGTGCCTTTGGGGGAAAGGACGGTTGGGGGCATGCGGTCCGTTGTTCCGCTTTGGCGAGCGTCTTTCGGCAGCGCGGCTGGGAGACACTTTTATGGACCGAGGGGGAGCTGTCGCAATTGCCGAAGGATGTGGCCGCTTCTTTCAGCATTGCGGAGCGGGACGGGAATTTGCTCGCGGACGTGTTGCTGGTGGACGAAATGTACACGGAGCAGGCTCGACTGGAATCTGTAGTTGACCAGTGGAGACAGCGGAATCCGCGAGGAGTCGTCGGGGGAATCGACGATATGCAGCGTCGCAGTATGGCGGGGTTCGACCTGGTTTTGAATACGGAGATCGGGTTGCGAGAAGCTGCGTACGAAGCGGGCGTTTCCTTGCTTGGGGAGCGATTCGCGTTGCTGAGAGCTGGATTTCGCTCGCCCGCGGAGCTGGGGGATCTGAGTGGTTTTGTGGGGTTGGTGCCGGCGCTGGTAATGGTGGGCGGCACGGATGCCTTTGGCTTTTTGCCGCGTGTTCTCGATGCGCTCGCTGCCATTGAGACGGTTCCGTTTGCCCCGGTTGTGATTGGTCCGGGAGAGGTGGATTTAGGGGCCTTCGCGGCTGGACGCGCCTATGCGGGGATTAGCTCGGAGGAAGTGGCGGCTTGGATGCGGTTCTGCCGTTTGGGCGTGATCGGTTGCGGGACTAGCCTGTACGAGGCGGCGGCCATGGAGCTGCCCTTCGTGGGCGTGAGCGTTGTCGACAACCAGACGGCGACTGCTCGCAAGGTTGCGGCGCATTGGCGGATGCCGGTGCTCCATTTGGAAGGCGGGACGGACGGGCCTTTGGACTTGGGCGATCCAGTGGCGGATTTGCTGGGCCGCAAGCGCGAATCGTATTCGGAAGTGGATACGGAGGGCGCGAGGCGAGTGGCGGATGCTCTAGAGGTCTTGCTCGCTGAGCGGCGTTCCGGCTGAGAGGGAGCGTTTGGCTTTTTGGCCCAAGAGCTTTTCCCAGTGTTTGGGAGCGAGCCCGAGGGAAGGGCGGACGATACGGAGGTTTTGTTCGCTGAGGGTATCGCCTGCTTCGATGTCTTGGCTGGCGTAGATGGAGCGGCGGAAGTGGGTTTGTTTTTTATCCTGTTCGCTGGAGCCGATCGTTGCCGAGCCGAGAGCGGCGTGGGCGCGTTGGGATTGGCTTACGAGTTCGGCCAGTTCGGGCGGCTCGAGGGAAAATCCGGCGTCGATGCCGCCTGCGTCGCGGGAGTCGGTCACGTGTTTTTCGATGAGCCTGGCTCCGAGCGCGACGGAGGCGATCGCGATTTCGTTGGTGAGGGTGTGGTCGGAAAGCCCGGTTAGGCAGCCGAAGCGCTCGCCGATGCTTTGCATGGAGCGGAGGTTGAATCCGGCGGGCTCGCTGGGGTAGGCGGAGACGCATTTGAGCAGGACGATCTCCGCGGCTCCGTTTTCGCGCAAGGTGGCGACGGCTTCTTCGATCTCCGCTTCGTTTGCCATGCCGGTGCTGAGCACGACGGGTTTGCCGGTTTGGGCGGTTCGCTTGAGCAGAGGGATATGGGTGAGCTCGAAGGACGAGATCTTGTAGAGTTTCGGGCGGATGGCGCTCTCGAGAAAGTCGACCGCCGCTTCGTCGAAGGGGGTGCTGAAAATTTCGATGCCGAGGCTGCGGGCGTAGTCGGCGAGGGGGGCGTGCCAAGGGTAGGGAGTGCAAGCCTCCCCGTAGAGTTCGTAGAGGCGTCGGCCGTGCCAGAGTCCGCCTTGGACCACGAATTCCTCGCGGTCGCTGTCGAGGGTGATGCTGTCGGGCGTGTAGGTCTGGAGCTTGACGGCGTCGGCGCCGGCTTGGGCCGCCGCGGCGATGATGCGTTTGGCGGTTTCGATGTTTTGCCCGTGGTTGCCGGAGAGTTCGGCGACGATGAGCGGCGGGCTACTTGAATCGAGGATTCGATCGATCAGCGGCATGGGAGCTAGTCGAGCGTTTGCTGCTGGAAGCGGTTTACCAGGTCCTTGATCTGTTCGATGCTGAGCTGGTCGGGGTTGGTCTCGCTCGAGTAGCTGAAGCCAGGGGGGCACTGCTTACCGAGGTGAACCTTGTCGCCGCTGTAGGCCCAGTAGGGTTGGGAGGGATGGATGATGAAGCGGTCCTCCTGTTCGGTGGTTTGGCTGGCCTCGTCTTCCGGGACCATGGCTTCGTGCAGCTTTTCGCCGGGGCGGAGGCCGATGACCTTGATTTGGGCTTCGGGGGCGACCGCCTTGGCCAAGTCGCCGAGCGAGCAGCTAGGGATTTTAGGGATGAAGATTTCGCCGCCTGTCATGTCCT
Source organism: Pelagicoccus sp. SDUM812005 (assembly GCF_031127875.1). GTDB lineage: Bacteria > Verrucomicrobiota > Verrucomicrobiia > Opitutales > Opitutaceae > Pelagicoccus. Next base: position 224,254 of record NZ_JARXIA010000004.1, read on the forward strand.
GCAAGGAGCGGAGGGCGAAGTTGACCCCGGCGCCGACGGTGATGACGAAGCGGGTCATCTCCGGTTTCGTGAGGGTAAGGGTGCCGGTTTCCTTTTGCTTGAGGAAGAGCGGGATGACCGAGCCACGGCTGCCGATCACGTTGCCGTAGCGGACCACCGAGAAGCGGGTCCCTTTCTTGCCGGAGTAGTTGTTGGCGGAAATGAAGACCTTGTCCGAGCAAAGCTTGGTCGCTCCGTAGAGGTTGATGGGGTTGACGGCCTTGTCGGTGGAAAGGGCGATGACCTTCTTGACGCCGGTCGCGATGGCGGCGTCTACGACGTTCATGGCGCCGTTGATGTTGGTCTTGATGAACTCGTGCGGATTGTATTCGGCGGCGGGGACCTGTTTGAGGGCGGCGGCGTGGATGACGTAGTCCACGTCGGTCATGGCGCGGGCGAGTCGCTCCTTGTCGCGAACGTCCCCGATGAAGTAGCGGATGTTCTTGCCGGAGAAGGCGGGATTGGTCGCCATGTCGTACTGCTTCAGCTCGTCGCGCGAGAGAACGATGACTTTCGCGGGGGTGCCGTATTTCAGCAGTTCGTGGCAGCAGCGTCTTCCGAAGGAGCCTGTGCCGCCGGTTATAAGGATGGTTTTGCCTTCGAGCATGCGAGAGAAGTGAGAATCAGAGGAGGGAAGTGTGGAAGGAATATTGGGCTTTTCCCTTATGTTGCAGGGAGCGAGAGGTCTCTTTGAATTTCGTTTTACAATTTATGCTTTCGTATTTGTTTCAATCCTCTTCTAAATAGCTACCTTATTAAGTCATCAGGGCCAAGAGGCTATAGAGCCGCCCTAAGCAATCCCAACCAACTTCGCTCGTAACACTTATATGTCTTTGGAAAGAATACTCATCCTCGATGATGAGCTCGTGATTCGCAAAGCCTTAGAGGAACAGCTCCGCCGCAAGCGGTTTTCTGTATGTAGTGTTGGGACCTTGGGTGAGGCGGACGAGCACCTTTCGAAGGACGAGTACGACCTGCTTTTCGTGGATGTGCACCTGCCGGACGGAAACGGAACGGAGCTTCTGGAGCGGGTTTCGAGCATGTCGAATCCGCCTTTGGTGGTGATTATCACCGGCTACGGCACGGTGGAGTCTGCGGTGAAGTGCATGCAGTCGGGCGCCTTCGACTACATCATCAAGCCGTTTTCCTCCTCCCAGATCGACGTGCTCATCAAGAAGGCCCGCGACTATCGCCAGTTGGTGAAGGTCAACCAGTTCCTGGCGAGCGAGTCCACGGTGAGCGGCGAGCTGATCGGCAAGAGCGGCTTCGTAAACCAGCTCAAGGACGTGATCCGCAAGGTGGCTCCCACGGAGGCGACGGTCCTCATTTGCGGCGAGAACGGTACCGGCAAGGAGCTGGTGGCCAACGAGCTCTACCGCTGCAGCGCCCGCAAGAGCGCCCCTTTTATCCGGGTGAATTGCGCGGCGATTTCCGAGTCGCTGATCGAGAGCGAGTTTTTCGGCCACGAGAAGGGGGCTTATACGGGAGCGACCCAGCGTCGCGAAGGCCGTTTCGAATTGGCGGATGGAGGAACGATCTTGCTGGATGAAATCAGCGAAATTTCCCCTAAGGTTCAAGCCAAGCTGCTGCGCGTCTTGCAGGAGCGCGAGTTCGAGCGGGTAGGAGGCAACAAGACGATCAAGGTGGACGTGCGGGTGATCGCGACGACCAACCGCAACCTTGCCCAGAGCGTCGAGCGCGGCCAGTTCCGGCAGGACCTTTACTATCGCTTGAACGTGTTCCCGATCCAGGTGCCGCCGCTGCGCGATCGCGAGGGCGACGTGGTGTTGCTGGCGAAGACGTTCTCCCAGAATTTCGGCCGCAAGCACGGCAAGCAGATCAAGGGCTTCTCCGAGGACGCGATCGTGGCCCTCGAGCGGCATTCCTGGCCGGGCAACGTGCGCGAACTGCAAAATACCATCGAGCGGGCCGTCATCCTGGCGGAGTCGGGACAGCCGATCGCCCAAGCCCATCTCGGCTTGTTCGCGATGCCGACCAACGTTTCGGCGCCGCCGGTCGCTCATGCCCACGCCTACGGGCATGCGGAAGCCGCTTCTCCGGGCTACGGCGCGGGCTATCCAGCGCCTCCGCCCCCGCCGCCGCCGCACGGCAATGGCGGCTACTACGACGCCCCGCCTCCCGCATACCCGCAAGCTCCCGCGGCGCCGTCGATGCCGGAGCCTGCCGCGATGCCTAGTCCGGTCGCCCCTCCCGTGCGGGAAGAGCCGCCCGCCAAGGCGCCAGCGGAGCCCGCGACCCCGCTTCCGCTCGAGGAGATCGAGAAGAAGCATATCCTTTCCACCTTGGAGAGCACCGAAGGGAACCGCACTCAGGCTGCCAAGTTGCTGGGGATCAGCATCAGGACCCTGAGGAACAAGATTTCAGCTTACCGCGAAGACGGTGAGTTCATCCCCGGCGAATAAATCGCTAAAAACAGGGGGAGCTTTCCTCAAGGGTGTCTGGGGAGAGCTGCGAGTATCCGTTGGCTGGACTTCGGTTTTCCGCTCTGAAGCGCCTGTCTACGAGGGTGATTAGCGGGGTTGGTCGCAAAGTAGCGTCCATTCGGGGAGATCTATGGGGTCAATTACCGTCATTTTGGCGAAATGGGACTCAAATTGTTTCTAAACCTTTCGGGGCCGAGAACGATATATAGTCAGGACCACATACACCCAATTCTCATGCAACAGACATTCCCCATTTCAGACGAAGAGCTAGAAGCCCTAGCCAAGAACTCGATCGACAGCGTCTTCAGCACCATGCTCGATCGGACGGCGGTCATCGATAAGGTCATCAAAGTTGACGAGGACAACCACTCCGAAGGCCTGCAGCTTCCGATGGATGCGAACACTCCCATGATCGCAGGAACGGTCGGCTTTTTGGGGAACCTGACTGGCATTATCTACATTTTTATGGAGCTTCCTCTCGCGATGGAAGCGACTTGCAAGCTCCTCGACATGGAGGAGAGCGATATCGGCGTCGAAGACCACGAGTTGGTGAACGACGCGATCGGCGAGCTAACCAACATGATCGTCGGCACCTTCAAGAACGACCTGAGCAACAAGGGTTACGAGTGCCGCATGACGATCCCATCCATTCTACGAGGTTCGAACTTTTCGATCGAGCCCGCGGAAGTTGCCTTAAGGCGCATCTTTAAATTCGATTGCGACGGCCGTTCCTTCGTCATCGACGTCCTTATGAAAGAAGAAAACTGATCCCCACAATGCGACTAAAAGTTCTAACAGTAGACGACTCCAAGACCGTCCGAATCATCGTCAAAAAGTCCTTCAAGGGCTTCGACTGTGAAATCACAGAAGCGCAGAATGGCGTCGAAGGCCTCGCTATGGCGGCGAAGGTCAACCCAGACATCATTCTCCTCGACATCACCATGCCTGTCATGGATGGCGTCGAAATGCTGACCAAGCTCAAGTCTGACCCAGCTTTAAAATCGATCCCCGTTATCATGCTCACAGCGGAAGCGGGTCGCGAAAACGTGATGAAGATCGCCAAGATCGGCGTGCGCGACTATATCGTGAAGCCTTTCAAGGAAGACGTGCTCGTCGACAAGGTGAGCCGTGTGGTGGACCTGCGTCCTGCCGGCGAAGCCGCTCCCATCCAGAAGAAGATCGACGATCCGATCGACATTCTCGTGGTAGACGACAAGCCAGCGATCATCAGCCAGATCACCGAAGGCTTCAGCCACACTCCATGGAACGTCAAGGGCGTTTCATCCACGGGCGAAGCGATCGACTTTTGCCAAAAGAAGCTTCCGGACTGTATCATCATCAGCCTTTCCTTGCCTGAGGACGCGGCGATTACGCTATTCCGTATCATCCGCTCCAACGCCAAGACCAAGTACGTTCCGCTCTTTGGCCTCTCGGTCAAGACGGCAGTGGAAGAGCAGGCTCGAGCCCAACAAGCGGGCTTCAGCACCATCATTCACAAGCCGATCGACTTCGAGGAACTCGAGTCCAAGATTGGCAAGGCCGTGAACCTCGACGCCTCCGGAAAGTATTTCCAGATGGGCGAAGGCTACATGACCGTGAAGCTCCCCAAGAGCTGCAACGCGGCAGTGGTCAACGAGGTGAGCACCTACCTCAAGAGCAAGACTAGCGAAGCGGTGAACGCGGGCATCTCCCGTATCATCTTCGACGCTCAAAACGTGGCCTCGCTCAACATGGACGTGATCAAGCTCCTTCTTCACTCGATGAAGACTTGCCGCGATCTCAGCCTCAAGTACGCCCTTACCGGTAACGACGTGGTGATCGAAGAAAGCAAGAAGTTCGAAGAGTCGAAGGACTGGAAGTTCTGCGATTCCCTCGAGACAGCCAAGGCGTCCATCTAGGAATAAAATCAGTTTTCAAAGCTAGGGGGACCTAGTTTTCTTTCACTCGAAACCCGCGATCGAAAGTTTGCGGGTTTCTTGTATTCAAAAAACGGGCGCTTATCGAAAGAGCTCCTAAGAACTTCCGGTATCCATTTCGTTTATACGATACGGGGCGGCGCTCCTCAGCTTTTGCGCACGAGGAAGAGGATGCTTTCGAAGTCGGGTCCGGCTCGGCCGTCTTCGGCGGAGTAGAGGAGGGTGCCGCCGCTTTTGCGGATCGCCTTTTCGATGGAGCGCCGCGGGATGGGGTTCATTTGCATGACAGGTTTCCCGGCGATCTTCTTGAGGAAGTAGCGCAGCTTGTGGTTTAGGATCTTTCGCGGGACCCATCGCATGAAGCGGAAGCTTGCTCGGTAGATTAGCTTGGGGAGCGATGGATTGTCCCAGTTGAGCGGTTTGTCTGCCCAGAACTTTTGTTTCGTCGATTCTTTCAAGCCGGTGGCTTTGCTTATCGCTTGGAAGACGATTACGCCGCCCGGTCGGGCGACTCGAAGGAACTCGCGGATATAGTTCTTCGCGACCTTTTGCGGGATATGCTGCAGGACGATGAGGCTCAGCACGAAGTCGAAAGCGTTGTCTTCGAAGCCCTGCAGGTCGTTCCTCTCGGAGCGCGTGAGCTGGAGGTTCGACGGTTTCCTGCTGCTTTGCGTCGCTTGCTCGATCATCTCCTTCGAGATATCGATACCGGTGACTTTCTCGAAGTGCTGGCATAGGGCGAAAGACAAGCGGCCCAGTCCGCATCCGAAATCGAGGGCCTCCCCGGTTTTCAGATCGCCGGCTTGGGAGTTAACGAGCTTGAGGATGTCGTTAACTTCATGCTCGCCGGAGGCGTAGAATTTGCGCTCGTCCCACTCCGCTCCGGTTAGAACGGCTTCCATGGCGTTTTGCTGCGCCATGGAATTCCAGGAGGATGAGACGTTTCTCAGACCGTTCATGCGAGGGGTAACTCGGGATCTCGAGGCCGCTTGCAAGGCGCGAGGACGCGTCTCTCAAGCGGCTCGCGGCGCGAGCGCCGGCCCTGAGGCCAGCTTACTTTCCTTGCTTCTTGCCCCAGCTGTCGCGCAGGCCGACGGATTGGTTGAAGACGAGCTTCGCTTCGCTGCTGTCCGTATCCAGAATGTAGTAGCCCTTGCGTTCGAACTGGATGGGTTCGCCGAGCTGGGCCATGGCGAGCTCGGGCTCTCCGTAGCAGGTGAGCGTCGATTCCGAATTCGGATTGAGGTTGTCGAGAAAGGTTTGTCCCTCTTCGACTTCGTCGGGATCGGGCTTGGTGAAGAGCTGCTCGTAGTGGCGGGCCTCGATTTGCACGTTTTCCGTGGCGCTGACCCAGTGGATCGTGCCCTTGACCTTGCGGCCGTCAGGGGTGGAACCGCCGCGGGATTCTGGATCGAAGGTTGCGCGAAGCTCGGTGATGTTGCCGTCGGCATCCTTGATGACGTCGGTACAGGTGATGTAGCAAGCGTAGCGCAGGCGCACTTCGCGGCCGGGGCCGAGGCGGAAGAACTTGCGCGGCGGGTCTTCCATGAAGTCGTCGCGCTCGATATAGATTTCCTTGGTGAGCGGCACCTTGCGGGTGCCGCGGGCTTCGTCGGCCGGATGGTTGGGGCCTTCGTAGTACTCGGTTTCCTCGGGGAAGTTTTCGATAACGACCTTGAGCGGATCGAGCACGGCCATGCGGCGGATGGCCTTGTCTTCGAGGTCTTGACGGAGGCAGTATTCAAGAAGCGCATACTCGTTGACGCGTTCGCGTTTGGCGACGCCGGCGCGTTCGCAGAATTCCTTGATCGCTTCGGGCGTGTAGCCGCGGCGGCGCAATCCAGCTACGGTCGGCATGCGAGGGTCGTCCCAACCGCGCACGTGGTTTTCGTTCACGAGCTGGAGGAGCTTTCGCTTGCTGGTGACGATGTATTCAACGTTCAAGCGCGCGAACTCGATTTGGCGAGGCGTGTGCGGGACGGGCAGGTTCTCGAGGAACCAGTTATAGAGGGGGCGATGGTATTCGAACTCGAGCGAGCAGAGCGAGTGGGTGATGCCTTCGATGGCGTCGCTTTGGCCATGGGTGAAGTCGTAGGACGGATAGATCTTCCACTTGTCGCCGGTGCGGTGGTGGTGGGCTTTGAGGATGCGGTAGAGGACCGGATCGCGCATGTTCATGTTGGGATGCGCCATGTCGATCTTGGCCCGCAGCACTTTCTGGCCCTCTTCGAATTCGCCGGCGGCCATTTTCTTGAAGAGCTCGAGGTTCTCTTCGGGGGAACGGTCGCGGTAGGGGGAGTTCTTGCCGGGCTCGGTGAGCGAGCCACGGTATTCGCGCATCTGCTCGGGAGTCAGGTCGTCGACGTAGGCTTTACCTTCTTGGATGAGCAGGCAGGCCCATTCGAAAAGTTGGTCGAAGTAGTCGGAAGCGAAGAAGAGGTTGTCGCCCCAGTCGGCGCCTAGCCACTTGAGGTCTTCCTTGATGGCCTCGACGTACTTGCTCTCTTCCTTGGCAGGATTGGTATCGTCGAAGCGCAGGTGGAAGCGGCCCTTGTAGTCTTGGGCGATGCCGTAGGAAACCCCGATCGCGAAGGCGTGACCGATGTGCAGGTAGCCGTTGGGCTCGGGCGGGAAGCGGGTTACGATTTGGCTATGCTTGCCGGCGGCAAGTTCCTCGTCGATGAAATCGCGGATGAAGTTCGATGGCTTTTCGTCGGACATTTTATATGTGAGGCTGAGGCGTTTAGGCTGAAGGCGAAAGGGACGCTTGCAGCTTCTTGAGGCGGGCGACGACGGTGTCGCGGCCGAGGGTTTCGAGCATGGGCAGGAGGTCGGGGCCGCCGCCAACTCCGCTGACCGCGAAACGCAGGAGAGGGAAGTAGGCGAAGATCTTGAGCTCCTTGGAATCGGCCAGCTCCTGGATGCCGCGCTCGAGGGTGACGGCGTCGAAGGCGTCGAGGCTTTCCAGCGCGGGTATGACTTCTTGGATACGGTCGGCCGCGTCCGCTCGCTTGAGCAGCTTCTTTTCCACCTTTTCGTCGACGGCGTAGGTGTCGGAGAAGAAGTAGGCAGAGAAGGCGGGCAGGTCTTCGAAGCTGTTGATCTTTTGCTGGCAGAGCTCGAGGACTTGCTTGAGGTAGGCTTGGTCGGTGCTGTCGTCTACCAGTCCGGCTTTGCTGAGGGCGCTGACGGCGGGTGGCAGGTAGCGTTCGATGGGGAGGCGCTTCATGTGCTCGAAGTTGATGTGGGACATCTTCTTCTCGTCGAAGCGGGCTCCGGCCTTCTGCAGGTCCTTGATGTCGAAGCGCTCGATGAGCTCGTCGATGGTGAGGACTTCTTGGTCGTCCTTAGGCGACCAGCCGAGCAGGGCGATAAAGTTGACCACGGCTTCCGGGAGGAAGTCGCGTTGCTGGTATTCTTCGATGAGGGCGCCGCGGTCGCGCTTGGACATCTTGCCTTTGCCCTGGGAGGGATCCTTGAGGATCATCGGCATGTGGGCGTAGACGGGCGGCTTCACGCCGAAGGCGTTGAAGAGTTCCACGTGCTTGGAGGTATTGGGCAGGTGGTCCTCGCCGCGCAGGACGTGGGTGATGCCCATGGCGATGTCGTCCACGACATTGACGAAGTGGAAGGACGGGTCGCCGTTGGAGCGTACGATCACGAAGTCGCGCTCTTCGCGGCGGGTGACGTTGCCGCGGATGACGTCCTCGATGACGACGGGCTGGGTGCGGACCTTTTCGACTTCCGCCTTATGGTAGTCGTCGTACTCGGTGTAGCGTTCGCCTTCTAACTTGAAGAAGATGGCGCCGTCCTTCTCGTAGGCGCGGCCGGCGTCGAGGAGCTTTTGCAGGTACTCTTTATAGATGTCGCCGCGCTGGCTTTGGAAGTAGGGGCCGACCTCGCCGCCGATTTCGGGGCCTTCGTCCCAGTTGATGCCGAGCCATTTCAGGCCGTTGAGGAGTTCTTCGAGGGCGGCGTCGGTGTTGCGTTCCTTGTCGGTGTCCTCGATGCGGAGCACGAGCTTGCCGCCGGTCTTGCGCGCGTACAGCCAGTTGAAGAGGGCCGTGCGAGCGGTGCCGATATGGGTGGACCCAGTTGGGCTGGGAGCGAATCTTACGCGTACCTGTGACATAAAGCGCGGTACAGTTATGTGAAAGGTCCTGCGAATCAAGCTTGGGCTTGCTTGGCTTCTTCCAGGGAAATCGAGGGAGAGGAGCGGGGCCCTAGGAAACGTCCAGTAGCGCTGCCTGCCCGCAGGGCTTAGGCCTTCCGTTTCAGCGCTCAAGCGGAGGGTAGGACTACTCACCGACCCCTGAAGAGGAGGCTCTGATTGCCTTAGAAAATGCGACTTTTCGGCCAATCCGCCGAAATGGGGCCGGTTCCGGAGCCGATAGAAGGGGCATACCTTATTCCTCATGCTCGCAGACCTCTCCGTCTCGCTGGGCCGTATGCATACTTATTTTATCAATATGAAAAACGTCGTCAGCAAAGTAAGCTCCTTTCTCGCAGTCGTGTCGGTAGCGACCCTGCAATCGTCATTCGCGGACGTGGATGGCAAGATCACGGAAAACAACCTTGAAACCGGCGCCTTCACGGTAGCGTTCGATACCGGATCCAAAGTTGAAGTCGGCGAGCAGATCGTCGCTCTCAACGAAGTGGACGGAAAGAAGGTTGAAATTGGGACCGGTGAAGTGACCGCCGTTGCGGACGGTTCGCTCACCGCAATTTTCGATTCGAAGGACGTGGCGGTCGGCATGGCGGCGCTGGTGAAGCAATTCGCGCCGGAGCACGAGGCCGATCACCTGTCGGCGATCCCCGAGGACGAATTCGCGGTCGTGGACGCCGTGGCGGACACGGAGCTCGACGCTCCTGCGGCTGCCAAGGCCTGCCGCGAAGCGATTGCCGAATATCCCGACGAGTCCCGCTTTTACGCTCAGCTCGGCCGTGCCCTCGAGGTGGATGGCAAGCCTGCGAGCGCCATTTTGCAGTACGAGAAGGCGATTGCCCTCCGTCCGGACTATCCAGTGGCTCTGCACAATCTCGCCAAGCTCCGCTTCTACGGACCGGAAGAGCTCCGCGACTTCGACGTGGCTCGCAAGCATTTCAACAAGGCGGCCGAGCTCGGCTTCGCCGCTTCTCTCCCCGTGATCGGCACCATGATGCGTGACGCCATGGGTGGCGACCGCGACTTCGCGGCAGCGGTCAACTGGTTTTCGGTTGCGGCCGAGCAGGGGAACGCCTTTTCCCAGAACGCTCTGGCCGAGTGCTACGAGAACGGCTGGGGGATCGACCAGGACATCAGCAAGGCGCTGCTCTGGTACCGCAGCTCGGCCGAGCTCGGTTACGTGCCCGCCTACCGCAACCTAGGCCGCGTTTTCCAGAAGGGAATCGGCGTCACCGCTAACGACCGCAAGGCTTTCGACTGGTACTCGCGTGCCGCTGAAAAGGAAGACATCGAATCTCAGTACCGCGTCGGGCAAGCCTTCCTTTCCGGCAAGGGCGTGGTGCACAGCCAGGAGTATGGCATCGAATGGCTCACCAAGGCTGCCGATGCGGGCCATGCTCAAGCGATGCGAGCGATCGCCGCTCACTACTATTCGCGGGGCGATTCCAAGAATGGCGAACTCGACCTCGCCGCAGCTTGGTACAAGAAGGCAGCCTCCAAGGGGGACGCCGTGGCCCAGTACAACCTCGGTGCCATGTTCGAGAAGGGCGAAGGCATCAGCCGCGACAAGGATTCAGCGATCGACTGGTACCGCCAAGCGGCTCGCCAAGGTCACAGCGAATCCCAGAAGCGCCTGGTTAAGCTCAAGGCGGACTGGTAGGCCTAACACACTTTCGGCGAGCTGGTACCTCGCCGCTTAGAGATACAGGATCTCTATCTAAACAACAGGGGAGTCGGTTTGTGGGAACCGGCTCCCTTTGTTTTTGCTTGTTTCGATAGGGTGCGCCCTGCGGCTTCCTAAGCGGGAGGTCGCAATCCGCCGGCCGTTTAAGGCTGCTGGTAGTCGAGTTTGAAGCGGTGGCTTTCTCGGGCGGGATTTCGATCGGTGGAGAACACGAGCTCCTCTTTGCCAGTTTCGAAGGTGAAGACGTCGATCGTTCCTGCGTTCGGGTTGAATCGATACAAGCGGATCGGCCCCGAGGAGGTATAATCGGAAAGCAGCTCGTGCACCGTATTCCCCGCATCCCCCTTTGTTTCCTGCCTGAGCGCTTCGGTCCGGCTTTGGTCTCCCGAGAAGATGGCCACTAGGTTGGGGTGCTTGCGAAAGCATTTTTCCCACATCTGCTGCGGAGAGTTGCCGCGTTCGCCATGTCGCTTGCTCCAGCGCATGCGCCCTTTCGGATCGGTGATGTAGCCATCGTTGCTCTGAGGTCGCTCCGCTGGCCCGAGGCCCATGTGTGTAGTGACGAGAGCGACTCGATCGCGGTTGTCCCGCAGTATCGCATTGGCCCAATCAAGCACCTCGTCCGGTGCGTTGCACTCCAGGTGGAGAAACACGAACTGGCTTTCGCCCATGGAGAAGTATTGGACGCTGTTGGCATTGTTTCCCGAGACTTCTTGCTTGAGGCCTTCCGCTTGGAAGTGCCCGCCGTACCACGAAAAGGATTCGAAACGGGCAGCCGGGAAGTAGCTCTGGAACAGGCTGGAGTTCCCCTCGCTCGTCATGTCGTGGTTGCCCACGCTGATGCCGTAGGGGACGAGGCCGTGAATTCGATCCATGGCTCGCCGCGCAACTTCCCACTGGCGGCGCTCGTTGCGGTCTACAATGTCGCCCACGTGGCTGACGAAGACGATATTCTGCTTTTCCTGGTTTTCTACGACCCACTGGGTGTGGGCGTCGAATACGGCATTGGAGACCGGGGCGTCGCTTTCGGGCGTACGCTTGGTGCCAATGCCGGTATAGCCTTGGGTGTCGGGCAGGACCACGACGGTGTAGGTGCCCGGCGGGGCGGGATCAAGAGCGTCGCCGCCCCTCAATTGCCCCGCTGCAAAGAGCAGGGCAAAGAGGGCAGCGGACGCTCGCGTAAGTGTGGAACGAAGCATCTGCTTTGATTCTAGAACTTGATTTTGACGCCGGCGTTGATTGCCCAGTCGAAGAAGCGGACGCGAGTAGGGTTATCTCGACTGCCCAGGTACTGCACCATCGGCTCGTCGGTGATGTTTTTCCAGTCGAGATAGTAGGTGAAGCGCTCGTTCATCCGATAGGAGGCAAGGAGGTCGACCGTGGTGCGGGCTTGCTCGTATCCGTCCAAAGCGGCGCGGCTACCCACGGAGCTGAGTCGATCTCCGATGCGGTTCACGGCCAAGCGAACGTCTAGGTCTCCGATGCCGTAGGTGAGCTGGGCGTTGAAGAGCTCCTTTGCGGTGCCGATGAAGGGCAGGTCTTCTCCGGGACGATTGGGATAGCTGCCGGACGCATCGATCAAGGACAGGTTCGTCAGAAATCCCAGTCCGCTGAGATGCCCTGGAAGGAAGCTAAGCTGCTGCTGGTACTGAAATTCGAGTCCTCGCAGCTTGCCGCCGTCTCCCATGCCGGGACGCGTGAGCATGTAGCCGTCGTATTCTCCACCTTCGATCGGTTGGGTGGAGTTGAAGTAGAAGCCGTCGATGTTCTTGTGGAACAGTCCCAACGAAATCTGCCCAAGCGGCTCCAGGTAGTACTCGAGGCCTAGGTCGATATTATCGGACTCCGTTACCCGCAGGTCTGGATTTCCGTCGGAGATTTTTTGGTTTTCGTCGTCGATGCTGCGTACGGGCAACTGGCTGCGGTTGTTTGGTCGAGCCATGGTGCGGTTTGCTGAGGCGCGCAGCAGCAGGTCGTCCTTCAATTCGTAGGTAAGGTGCACGCCAGGGAGGGCGTTGCGGTAGGAGGAGGTGTAGGTGCGAGGAGTGACGGCCACGAGCTCCCCATCTACTAGCTCTAGCTCGTTGGCGGTTCCTTCGAAGTCGGTTTCCTCGACGCGCACGCCTCCCATCAACCGCATCCGGTTGAAGGTAGCCCCGCCCATGACGTAGCCAGCGAGCACGTCTTCTTGGTAGCTATTGTTGGAGTTGGCGATGAGGATATCGCTCCAATTGTCGTCCCTCAGAAAGTCTTCGGGATTCAGTTCGTAGAACTCGCGTCGGAATGCCTCGACGTCCATGTGGAGGTTTGGCTGCAGGTCGCTTCCAGGGCTTTGGCTGAGGTAGCGCGGATTGTCGTAGATGATGGAGAAGTCGCCGGCTGGCTTGTCGCCGGTGTAGTTCCAGCGTCCCAGGTAGTCGCCGCTGCGGTCGTGGTCTCTCGTCTTGAAGCGAAATCCCGTTTTAAAGTACGGATCGAGGCGTTCGTTTTGGAAGTTATAGCGATAGTTGGCGCTGACTGTGTATTCAACATCCTCGGACGGTTGTTGCGTGCGTTGAACGCGATCGTGCGAGTGGTTGGCGGGATCCTCTAAATCGACTCCGTTGGTGATGTCGATTTGGGGGAACCACGGTTCGCTGCGATCGTAGGTCATGTCCACTCCATTGACCCTCGAGTAAACGTAGAAGGTGCGCGGGTAGCGATTGGCGGACTTGGAGTAGGAGGCTGTCGCGTCGAACTGGGCGTTTTCGAATTCGTGCTCGATCTTTATAGAACCGATCTTGGTGTCGCTAACCGGGAAGCGATAGTGGCGATAGTAATCGAGACGACCGTCGACACCTTCGGCTCCTTCCGGCGTGATATTGCTCAACGTTCCGGTGCGGTAGTAGATATCATAATCTTTAAGCTTTCTATAGTTGTAGAAATAAGAGCCTCGCAGGGTGACAACTGTATCAGGCGTTAGCTGGAAGTCTAAGCTTCCGTTATAGCTGAGTTTCTTGGTGCCGTCTTCGATGCGATCCTTGAGGCGGTAAACGGTCATGCGATACTGGTCGTCGCTGTCTACGCTATATGAAAGCGTGGTGTCGTGATAGCCACGGTCCGAACCGTAAAAGTTGAAGGTGTGCATCATCCCGAGGCGTCCTTCGAAAAACTGGTCGCCGTAGGTGATCCCGAAATTCTGGTCGAAGTTCTGTTGCTGGTGGTTGAAGGCTCCCCCGATGTTGAGCTCGAGCAAGCGCGACTGCAGCTCGAAGGCGCGACGATTGACGAGGTTGACACTGCCGCCAATGGCATCGCCTTCCATGTCCGGAGTGACTGCTTTGACCATTTCTACCCGGGATAGGTTTTCGACGGAAGCGGTGCCTACTCCGGTCCGTCGGTCTCCGCCGGAATTCGTCATGCGTATACCATCGACTGTCACCGAATTGAACTCGGACGCGAGGCCACGTACTACGATACGGCTGGGCTGGTGGGTGCTGATTTCCGCATAGAAACCGGGCAGCACCTGCAGCGCTTCCCCGATGCTTCCGTCGCGGGCTCGAGCGAGGTCTTCAGAGGAAACCACGCTTTTAATATTCTCGGCGGTTCTTTGCAGGTTAAGCGCTTGGGCTTGTCCTGAAACCTGCTTTTTGACGACGAATCCCTCCAGGTCGGTGACCTTGGGCTCGATCGCAATTGTAATCAGGTCGCTCGTTTCCGAGCTTGATTGAACGGGAATCGATCGATTCTCGAAACCGAGATAGCGAGTTACGAGCGTGACTTCGCTGTCGGGAACGTTGGAGAAGGCGAAGCGGCCTTCTTCGTTAGTGAGGGCGTACAGTTCAGTGCCGTCGATTTTGACGCGCACGTTCGCGATGGCGTCGCCATTCATGGCGTTGACCACGCGGCCACGGATTCCGGCGTAGGCTTCAGCTCCTGTTAAGGAGCCTATGCTAAGTAAAGCGGCCAAAGCTAGAACCGTTTTTATACCGTACGTGATACGTAGAGTAGAATTGATGAAATGTTTCATGGAGAGGATGGACGGATTTTTATATTATTTTTCCGAATTGGTTGGAAGGGGTCGGTTGTTGCGGGCTGGGAATTCGGAGCAAGGTATAAATATCACCGTTGTATTAATGTAACGATGGCGTTGTTTCCTGTTGCAGAGTTACGTTTAGGAGGCGAATGGAACGATCGCGTGCCGGAAGCGTTATGGCGCGACTCTAAAGGGCAATGTATTCGGTAAACTACTACGCGTTCCTCGTGTTTGTCCCTTTGGAATTCGGTAGGTTGAATGTAGAAAGAACTACAAGTGCAGGGAATTGTTACCTATGTTTAGGTTCCACTCTGGGATCGGAAGGAGGCAGCGTTGTAACAATCGGCCTATTGGCCAGAAATGGCTCCGCGACCCGTGCGATCGCATTAATCGCTCGAAATTATGGATGCGTCGCATCGATGGACTCGCGTTAAGGCGAAACGTAAAAGCCTCCGCGGGGAACGGAGGCGAGCAGGAAAGTCGGAAAGGAGCGCGGGAGTTCTGAGTTAGGCTCTCGGCTTTTATATATTATAGCACGCTTTCTTCGGGGGGCGGTTTGGCTCGGTTGAGGCGCCAGCGGACGCTGAGGCCTACGCCGAAATCGCTGCCGTACTCTTCTTCTTCGATTTGGGAAAGGTCGTATTCGAGATCGAGGGTGATTTCGAAATGCCCAACGAGGCGCCGAAAGTAGGGAGTTCCTTCTGGGGGAAACCAAGTTACGCTGGGCACTATCTTGAGCCCGTCGTCCGAACCGCCGTCGAGCCGGTCGGTTTTGTATTCGAAGCTCAGTCCGTAGCGGAATTCGCCCTGCGGCTGGTAGATGATCCCGGGCTGGAAGATGGCGAGGGAGGGGGGATCGTCTACGGGAGTCCTGTTTTCTCGTCGGTCCTTGCCGACCCAGCTGTATTGGAACGTCGAATACGCGAGCCAGCGGTTGCGGCGGTCCAAGGCGTAGGCGGCGGTGAGGTAGGGCATGTATTGGTCGTAGCTTTCGCGCAGCAAGGGCGAGGGGATCTCTTCCAGGGGGATCTTGCCGTCGAAGCCGGCCGCGAGGGAGAAGCGTCCGTCGAGCATGTCGTCTATGCGTTGCTTCAGTCCGAAGGTGAAGTAGCCGTCGCTGCTGACCGCATCGCTGTCGAAGGGATTGGGGAGGTAGGGGATCAGGCCGATCGTACCTTCTCGCTTGTTGGTGAAGCTGTATTCGAATTCGATGGGCAGCCGCACGTAGCTTTCGTGCAGGAAGTCGCTTAGCTTCGGCTTGATATCGATGCTGAAGTCTGTGTCTTCTCCGGTGAAGGGCAAGGGCGCTTTAGATACGGACTCCAGGAGGTTGTAGCCGATCTTCTCGTGTTCAGGCAAGTCTTGGGCAGGTAGGCTTGTCGCGGGGATTGCGAGGATGCAGGCGATGGTAGCGAGCCAGAGGGGGCTGCCCGTTCGAGGGTGGTTGAGTCGAGGGTTTCTGGTTTTGAGCACAGCGTGCAAACGCATTTTGAGCGCCAACTGAGCGGGACTCGCGTAGCTCCCTTGCAATCTGGGACGAGTGACGCGGTGGGCCAATGCAAAGCGCCTGCGAAGGAGGCTTTTTGCACGGTGCGGTTGCTATTCGGGAACCTCGTTGCCCTTTTTGCAGACGCCGTTGGCTTTCAGTTCTTCGCAGGAGGCGGTGACTTGCAGGCGTTGGCTGATGGGGGTCAGTCCCAGCTTTCCGGATACGCTGCTGCCGTACCATTGGAGGAAGGGGGCGCTGATCTCGAAGATCTTTTGGCAGTCGTTGCAGATGACCTGGGCCTTGTGCGGATCTTCCTCCGTGTTGGGCATGTAGTACATCGTGCTGGAGCCGATGTCGACCTCGCGCACGAGGTTGCCTTCCACTAGGATGGGAAGGGAGCGGTAGACGGTGGCGCGGGACACGGTACGGTCGATTTCACGGGCCTTGTCCAGCAATTCCTCTGCGGTGAAGTGCGAGGTCTCCTTGAAGACTGCCTCGAAGATTGCCATGCGCTGCCCAGTCATGCGCAGGTTGTGCTTCACCAAGTAGCTTTTGAACTTTTCTCTGCAGTCGTCGATCGTCACTGGGCGAATCTCAATACGTTCTCAATAGCTGTCAATTGAGAATGTCTTGAGATTCGCTTGTTGCGGGAATCTTAGTTGCTGGGAAAAACGGGGACGACTTTGAAGAAGACGGCTTCCGTGCCGATGTCCACGGTGCTCTCGATGGATCCGTCGACCAGGGTGAATTCCTGGAACTCAGTCCAGGTTTCGAGATCGGGCGAGGTTTGCAGGCTCCAGACGTCGTGGTCGTCGCTCTCTATGCGGATGCGCAGCTGGCCGGGTTCTCCGGTGGCTTCGCTGCTTAGGGTGGCCTGGGTGGAAGATTCGAATACGGCGCTGACCGTGGTGTCGCCGTAGATGATGACGTTTGTGTTGGCTGAGCTGGCGGATTCCACGGATTCGCCGTTCCAGCGTAGGAACTGGAAGCCGTTTGGCGTTGCGGCCTCGATCGGGACTTCGGCTCCGAGCTCGAAGGTGCCGCTGCCGGCGCCGCCTTCGACGGTGAGTTCGTAGGTCTCGGTGATTTCGTAGACGGGAGTGAGTTGGTAGGAGTTGCTCAGGGTGAGGGTCTGGGTAGGTGAAGTGGGATCGGCGAGAGTGGCTCCCTCCCAGCGTAGGAAGGTGAGTCCGTCCTTTTCGGCGGGCGCTTCGAAGGAGACTTCGGTATTGCGGTCGTAGAAGCGTTCGAAGGCGTCGCGTCCGTCGGCTCGTTGGTTGCGGTCGGGATCGAGGATCTTGATCTCGGGCATGAGACCGTTGGCGGCGGGCGAGATCTTGAGGGACTTGATGAACTCGCTTTTTGCGGTGAAGTCGTATCTCAGGCGGACTTTGGCGCTGTTGAGCGTCACTTTGGCGCCGGTCGTGTTGATTTCGCTGCTGACGAGCAGGTCAGCGTTCACGGCGGGGCGGGTATAGATCAGGATGTCGTTGGGGTCCTTGTCGACGAGGACTCCGATGAGGGATTGGGATGCGGCGGAGGGCGAGGTTTGCTCGATCATCTCGCTGAGGAATTGGTAGACGGATTTCCAGGTGATAGCGCTTCGGGTCCGTTCGCTGTAGTGACGGAATAGATACGTGTGGCCATCTTTCTGCAAGCGAGAGAGTCCTGAGTGTTTGAATACAAGACTGTAGGCGTTGGCTGC
Source organism: Pelagicoccus sp. SDUM812005 (assembly GCF_031127875.1). Lineage (GTDB taxonomy): Bacteria > Verrucomicrobiota > Verrucomicrobiia > Opitutales > Opitutaceae > Pelagicoccus. The sequence goes on from NZ_JARXIA010000004.1 coordinate 241,711, forward strand.
AGGCGTGTCGGGATCTCGAGTCAGGTCCATCTCTGTGACTTCAAGGCCAGTGATGCGAAGGTTTTCCTCGGATTCTGGAAAGAGGTCGAGGTCGGCTAGGTTGATGCGGGCGACTTCGCCGGCGTTGATTTGGTCGATCGCGCTTTGGGGGAGTTCGAAGAGAACGGAGATCGACTGCTCGGATGGGTTTTCGTTGGCCTCGTTGAGGATAGCTTCCGCTACGGCGCTGATCTGGCTCTCGTAGACGGCTTTGAGGTCGCTGAATTGCTCGGAGGAAATTTCCGCTTGGTTCTGGTTGTTTCCGGCGAGCGCCACGATTTCGTCGAAGATGTCCTGCATGTTTAGGGTTCCTGGATAGGACTCGAGGCGGCGGTAGGCGTAAGCCCGCGACATAAAGTAGTGGTATTTGAGCAGGCGTTCTTCCGCTCGGGCGTTCATGTCGTCGAGGAAGCTTAGGGTCGTGGGGTCGAGTTTGTCTGACTCGGCGCCGATCTCAGAGTTGAGTTGGCTAATGATGCGTAGGCTGCGAGCGACTTGGATCGGTAGGATGGTAATCTTTTGCAGCAGTTCGGAGATCTGGGAAGCGAAGTCGCGTTTGGTTTCGTTGAGCTTGTCCAAGTCCTTTTTGAGGGAGCGGTATTGGGGGTGGTCGGCGAGGAGGCGTTGCATTTCCGCTTTCACGTCGGGATCGGCGGCCTTGTCGGAGAGCATGAGGCCGCCTACGTCCTGAGCGAGTTCGAGCAAGGGGCCTCGCGAGGCCTTGAGGGCGGCGCGGACTTCGGGGTCGTCGGCGAGGTCGCCGTCGCTGGTGTCGATGCCTCCCATCGCGCTTTGGGCCGCTTGGCCCTTGGGCAATGCGTTGCCGGCTGCGAATCCGGTGGCAGCGCCGGTGCCGACGTCGATGGCGTTTTCTTCCCAGGATTTGTTGGGGTCGATGTCGGCGGCTGCGGCGACGGCTCCGCCGGCGGCGCCGAGGGCGGGCTGGTAGACTGGGATCATCTGAGCGATCTTGCCGAGGGTGCGTGCGGCTTTCTTGGCGGCGGCGATGCGCTTGGCTTTTTTGAGAACTTCTTTTTCGACTGCTTTGATCTTGTTTATGACGCGGTCAATTTCGTATTGGAGCTCCTCGGCCTGCACGCGTACGCCAGGAATCTCTTCCACGGCATTACTGTAGGCTTCTCTGTCCTGGTCGATTTGGTCGAGCAGCTGCTCTCGCATCTTCTTCATGCCGTCGACCCGCTTTTCGATGCTGTCGGCTATGTTGCCCAGCCAGTAGTTGAGGTACATGACTCGCAGGGCGCGGTCGATTTCCTGTTCGAAGGCGGCGTAGTTGACTTCGAAGGACAGCATGGGAACCCAGCCGGCCGGGTTTCCGAAGAAGTCGAGGTTGTTGTCCAGCCGAGCTTTTAGGGTAACCATCTCGTCGCGGATTTCCTCGAGGGCGTCGATCCTTTCGGCCTCGAGCTGGTCCCAGCCGGGGCTGGCTTCCGCTTCTTCGAGGGCTGCCAGGTAGCGTTTCAGTTCGTCGAATACGAAGGTGATATGTCCGTCGAGGTAGGCGTCGCGCAGGACGATGAGTCCATAGCGGAGCGCTTCGGGAGAAACCCAAAGCGGTTCGCTTTCGGCTGCGATGGTGACGGAGCCAGCCGTTCCGGATCCGTTGGCGGCGGGTGCGGGCGCGTCGTCGCCGTAGCGAGTCCGCAAGGTACGCGGGTACCCGCTATTGGAGGTGGCTGAACCGTCCGGGATCCAGCCGTCGAGGATGGTGAATTTCAGTTTTTGGTTTCCGGACCAGACGTAGGCAGTTTCCTGGTAGTTGTTGCCCAGTTTGAAGCGAGTGCCGCGTCCGCCATCGGCGTCTGCCGCCATGTCGCCTGCGGCGCCGGGGCTGTTGTCGATATAGCCCCGGAGGTCTAGGTTTCCTCGAAAGTCCCCTCCGTCGCCTCCGCGACCCGGTCTTCCAGGTGAGGATGCATCGCCGCCTTTATGGGAGTTGGGCATGGTACTGCCCCAGGCGTTGTAGAAGTCGAAACTTGTTTTGGTTCGGGAGGAGGGGCCGTACTGGTCGGGGGCTACGCCTGCGTCTCCGGAAAAGGTGAGTTTGTAGGCGAGCAGGCCATTATAGCCACGTTCGGAGTAGACGGTGATGGCGTCGTTGTTGGATTTATCCGTCCCGTCTTTTCCGGGAGAGGCGGCGCGGCCTTTCCCGCCGCCAAGAAAGAAGCGTGTTTCGGTGCCGTCGGCGACGAAGGATTTTAGGTAGAGGGTGAGGTTGCCGCCGCGATTGCCGGCGTCGGCTTCGGACATGAATCCTGTTTCGCCTGCTGCGGGCGGGCGGACGCCGGCAGCGGGCAGGAGAGGGGTCGTGGAGAGGGTCGTGGTTTCGCCTTCGCCGTCCTCGAAGGTGAGGGTGAGGGCGTGGAGGGAGACGTCGGTTTGCGGGAGGTGGAGGCTATCGCGGATGATGAGGTGGTCGGCGAAGATTTCTAGGCGTTCGATGTTCTGGTTGGGGGAGGTGGCGGGGTCGTAGTGGATCTTTTCGAAGAGGCCATTGGGATGGTCTTTCTCCAGGATGATGGTGCGGCCGGAGATAGTGACGGCTCGCGTTTCGGGGCGATCCGCTTCGTTGAACCAGACCGAGGTGTCGCCAGAGGGTTCGCCGGCGGGCGTGGCGACTGTTTCGGAATAGGAAAAGTACTTGTCGTTTTCTTCGTCGTTGGGGAGGGGGGCTCCGGGCTCCAGGCCGAAGGCTTCCACTTCTGCGGGGAGCTGCTGAATCGGCTCGATATCGACTTCGGCTACGATCGGGGTGCCGTCTCCTATGGCGAGGAAGGCAATGGTGAAGACGCTTTCGTCCGTGGCTGCCGGGGTGAAGCTGAAGGTATCGGTTTCCTCGTCGAACGCGATAGGGCCATCGGGCATCTGCGACTCTGAAATGGACATGGTGATGGCCGGGTTTGCTCCGAGGGCCGAAGCGACGAGGCCGAACTTCAATTGCGTATTGCCTCCGTCGTACCAGATTCGCTGGGCGGGGACGTCGCTGATTTCGTAGACGGGGTAGTTGGTTTCGTCGGCGAAAGCGGCTACGCTGAGCAAGCAGGGCGTAAGGCCGAGGGAGAGGTATCTTACGAGGTGTAGGGAAGGGAAACTTAGCATCTTGGCGGACGTTGAGGAGAGTGCCGGTTGGAGGCGGGAGGATTCGGTAACAACTGCAGCTTTAGGCAGCCCGCTCTAGATAGCCTTTCTCAGGAGAAATCTTCAAGAATTTATACGTTTTTTACCAACCTAAGCGAATGCGCCTAGTGTTGGCATCCGAGGACAATTTTTTTCATTTCAGGAAGGAAGCGGCTCGAAGTCGTAAGGGGTGCCTGTATGGTACGCCTTTTTTGTCGAGGGGCGCTCTCGGCGTTCCTTCCTATGAGTCTTGATACGACAGTGGTTTGCGTGTGGCTGATGTCCGGTTTCGACCGGCCGCTGCACTATCGGCTGCCGGATTCGATGTCTGATGCGGCGCAACCGGGGTCGCTGGTGAACGTGCCCTTGGGGCGGCGCCAGACCATCGGGCTTATCGTGGAAAAGGGCTGCGAGCCGGACCTGCCGTTGATGCAACTGAAGTTGGTGCTCAACCTCGTGTATCCGACTCCGGTGATGACTCCGGCTTTGCTGAAGCTGGGGGCTTGGCTGCGCCAGTACTATGGGGCGTCGATCCAGAATGTATTGGAAACGATGATACCGGGCCCGGTGCGGCAGGGCATGCGGGCGAAGGAGGAGAAGTATGTCACGGCGGTTAAGGGCTTGGACGAGGCGGTGTTGCAGGCTTTGGAAAGGAAGGCGCCCAAACAGTTCGAGTTGTACCAGTTTCTGGCCCAGCAGTTCGCTCCGCAAAAGAAGAGCCTGGTCTTGAGTCGGCTGGGGGCCTCGCCTGCGGCGTATACGGGACTGCTCAAGAAGGGCTGCATCAAGGAGGAGGCCCGCAAGGTCGAGCGCGTGGCGTACGACGACGAGTTGGGCGACGTGGAGTACGCCTCCAAGCAGGAGATCGTGCTCAACGAGGAGCAACAGGCCTGCTACGAAGGCATTGCGGAAAGCGTGCGTGCGGGGAAGTTCACTACCCACTTGCTCTACGGGGTTACGGGGTCGGGGAAGACGGAAGTTTACATCGCTGCCATGGAGGAGGCGCTGAAGGCGGGAAAGAGCGTGCTGTTTCTGGTGCCGGAGGTGGCCCTCACGCCGCAAACGGTAGGGCGGCTGCGTTCCCGCTTCACCGAGCACAAGGATGCCCATGCGGTGGTGTGGCATAGCAGCTTGTCGGACGGAGAGCGGCTGGATGCGTGGATGGCTTTGGCGAACGGGTCGGCGCGGGTGGTGGTCGGCGCTCGCTCCGCGGTCTTCGCTCCCTTGCCGAACTTGGGATTGGTCATCGTGGACGAGGAACACGAGCCGGCTTTCAAGCAGGACGAGACGCCGCGCTACCATGGGCGGGACGTGGCGGTGTATCGCTCGTATTTGGAGAACGTGGTTTGCGTGTTGGGGAGCGCGACGCCGTCGCTGGAAACCTACCGCAACGTGAAGCTGGGCAAGTACAAGGAGAACCGCTTGACCAAGCGCATCGACGATCGCCAGTTGCCCATGATGCACGTGGTGGACATGCGGATCGAAATGATGCGTACCCGAAAACCGGTTACGATCTCTTCCTTGCTGGCGGAGAAGCTGCGGGATCGCTGGGAGAAGGGGGAGCAGAGCATCTTGTTCATCAACCGTCGCGGCTACAATTCCAGCATGCTGTGCAACGAGTGCGGCCACGTGGAGGAGTGCAAGCACTGCAGCATTCCGATGACCTTCCACCGCAGCGACAATACCTTGAAGTGCCACCTTTGCGGGCACGAGGCGGAGCCGCCTTGGCGTTGCCCCGAGTGCAAGAGCGACTCGATCCGCGGCAAGGGCAGCGGGACCCAGCGCATCGAGGACGTGGTGAAGAGTATCTTGCCGCGGGCGAATATCGTGCGGATCGATACCGATACCATGGGCAAGAAGCATCTCTTTCGCGAGATCTTGGGCGACTTTCGCAAGGGCAAGATCGACTTGCTGGTGGGGACCCAGATGATCGCGAAGGGCTTGGACTTTCCGAACGTGACCTTGGTGGGCATGGTGGACGCGGACCTTTCGCTGCACGTGCCGGACTTTCGGGCCAACGAGCGAACTTTCCAGCTGCTGGTGCAGGTGTCGGGGCGGGCCGGGCGTGGCGACTTGGCGGGCGAGGTAGTGGTGCAGACCTTTACGCCGCACGCGGAGCCGATCCAGTTCGCGCGGCGCGGGGAGGTGGATGCGTTTCTGGAGGTGGAGATCGAGTCGCGGGAGCAGTTCCAGTATCCGCCCTTCCGCCATCTGGTGCGGCAGGTTTTTCGGAGCCGCAATGGGGACAAGGCGATGTTTTTCGCGGAGCAGTTCGCCCGCAAGGTGGAGGCCCGCATGGGAGGCAAGATCGAGATGCGCGGTCCGACGCCGTGCTCGATCGAGAAGATGAAGGACCATTACCGTTTCCACATTTGGTACTTCACCCAGAACGTGAGCGGATTGATGCGGGAGCTGAAGGCGGTGGAGGCGGAGGTGCCGCTGCCCAAGGACGTGATGCAGATTTTCGACGTGGATCCGATGTCGGTAAGTTGAAAATCGCGTTCCCTCCATGCGAAGCGCAGAGCGCGGGTTGCAGAATGCATCGCCGAGCTTCTGCAAGCGATTGTAGGGAGGAGCTTAGAAGGCTGACCCTGCTGGCTTAAGTTCAGCGCTATGTCTCGGCTTCGCTTTTGGCGGAGAGCTTGTCGTAGATGAGCGGCTCGTTTTTGGTGAATGTGAGAGTGCGGTACGGGTATGGGATTTCGATGCCGGCCTCGTCTAGGGCTCGTTTTATGGCTTCGACGACTTCGTTGCGGCTCTCGCGTTGGTCTCGGGGCTTTGCGCCGGTCCACCAAGTAACGTCGTAGTCCATGGAGGAGGAGCCGAAGCCGGTCAGGAAGACGTCGATCGGCTTTTCCTTGGCAACGGATTCGCAGGATTCGACCGCCTTTTGGATGACGGTTCGCGCCTCGCCGACGTCTTCGCCGTAGGCGATCCCTGTTTCGACGGTCATGCGTCGTAGGTCTCTATTTGTGAGAATTCGTATCGGACTTTTGTATACGGTGGCGTTGGGGACAGTGACGAGCTCTCCGGTTGTGAGGCGGATGAGGGTCATTCGTATCCAGATGTCCTCGACGCGGCCCATAATATTTTCGGATTCGATTTCGATGAAGTCGTCGATTTCGAAGGGAAAACGCCAGAGTATCAGTATGCCGGCGAAGAAGTTTTCGAAGATGTCCCGGAAGGCGAAGCCGATGGCAATGGACATGAGCCCCGCGGTGCCGACCAGTTCGGCGAGGCCGAAGCTGGGGAAGATGATTCCGCAGGCGAGCATGATTCCCAGGAACCAGATGGCCACGTAGATGAGCTGCGCGAATAGGTCGGACAGGGATCGTCTAAGCTTCATTCTCCGGAAGATTCCCTTGGCGACCCGTTGGATGATGGAGGCGACGATGGCTGTGAGGACGAGCGCGACGAAGGCGATCGCTATCTGAGGCAGGCTGCGGATCGTGCCTTCGACGAGGTTTCCGACGGCTCGGGTGAAAGTCCGGATGGAGGAGTCGAGAGCGGGACTGCCGGTGTCCGGAATGGCTCCTTCGATGCTCTGGCTGATACGGCTGCTGGTTTGGGGCGGGGCGGGCTCTTCGGTCGCTTCCGCGGTGGACGCTTCGATTTGGGCGCCTGGTATCGTGATTACGAGCGGCTCCTGTTGTGGGTCCTCTTCTTGTGCAGCTAGGCAGGTGAAGGAGATGGCTGCGAGCGCAGCGAGGGCGATGTGGCGGAGGTAGAGGAGGGTTAGGGGCGTTTTCATGGTGACATTGAGGTAGCAGGACTGGCGCCGACCTGAAAATGGCAGCCGAGACGCGGTTTTGAAAAAACCTCAGGAAATGAGTTAAGCTACTCAGCGATCGGCCGTTTATTATAGGCAGACGAGCTTATGGCTCTTCTAAACGACTCTCTCCCACGGAGCCCCGAGACTTTGGTTGGTCTTGGGGCTTCTGTTTTTTGGGGGGCTGACGCGGCGTTTCGTGCCTGTGTTCGTAGGGAATCGATCTTGCAATGCGGTCGCGGGCTGAAGCTCCGCGCTACGGGATTTTTTAACGTCGCATTTCGGGCGGGCATCTTTTCACATCGCGGCCATGCGGATCTATTTTTTGGGGATTGCGGGAACGGCTATGGGCAATGCGGCCCTGCTTTTGCGGGCCATGGGACATGAGGTTCTGGGCTGCGACCAGGCGATCTATCCGCCTATGAGCACCCTGCTGGAGGAGGCGGGGATCGAGATCATGCAGGGCTACAGCGTGGAGCGCTTGCAGCGCTTGGCTCCGGAATTGGTGGTCGTGGGCAATGCCTATTCTCGGGGCAACGAGGAGGTGGAATTTTTGTTGGAGAGCCGCTCCATCGAATACACGTCCTTGCCGGAGGTCTTGCGGCGATTCGTGCTGAGCAAGCGTAACAATATTGTGGTGACGGGCACGCATGGGAAGACCACCACCACGGCGCTTGCCTCCTTCTTGCTGGAGCAGGCGAGCCTGGATCCGGGGTACATGATCGGCGGGGCGCCTATCGACCCGGCTCGCGGGTGGAGAGTGGGCTACGAGGGCGGGCCCTTCGTGATCGAGGGCGACGAATACGACAGCGCCTTCTTCGACAAGCGCAGCAAGTTTATCCACTACCAGCCGAAGATCGTTATCTTGAACAATCTGGAGTTCGACCATGCGGACATCTTTCGGGACTTGCAGGATGTGAAGCGCACGTTCTCGCACCTGCTGCGCTTGGTTCCGAAAAGTGGATACGTGCTGGTAAATGCGGACGACGAGAATGCTCTTTCGCTGACGGGGCTCGACTTTACGACGGTTTATCGTGTCGGTACGGCCCATGACGCGGACTTGCGTATCGAGAATTACGAGACGACGGAGCAGGGGTCGCGCTTCGAACTGGTTTGGCAGGGGAAAGCTTGGGCCTCGATCGAGTGGGGCATGTCGGGACTGTTCAATGCTCGCAACGCGGCGATGGCGAGCTTGGCGGCGGCCTTGACGAGCGGCTCGGTGGTGGATTTCGATGCGAGCGCTTTGGCCCGCTTTCGCGGAGTGCGTCGCCGTCAGCAGCTGCGGGTGCAGCGCGAGGACCTGACGGTGATCGAGGATTTCGGGCATCATGCCACGGCGGTGCGCGACACCTTGTCGGCCTTGCGTAGTCGCTTCAAGGATACGCGAATCGTGGCCTGCTTCGAGCCGCGCAGCAACACCTCGCGCCTGGAGATGATGCGCGCCCCGACCATCGCTGCTTTGCAGTTGGCGGACCTAGCCTACATCGGCGCAGTGAAGAGCCGTAACAGCGCCGGCGTGGAGCTGATGGATACGGGCTCCTTGGCTGCCGACTTGCAGGCGGCGGGCACGGAGGCGCGGGCCTTCGAGAGCAACGAGGAACTGTTCGAGGCGTTGCAAGGCTTTGCGGCCCGGCAGGAAGGCAGGACGCTGGTTATCTTTTTCACCAACGGCTCCTTTGGCGGAGTGATCGAACGCTTCGTGGCGGAGTGCGGGCAGGAAGACGGCGGCTGATTTTCGGTATCAGTTTCCGTAATGATAAGCGGAACTTATTATCCTGCGCTTGCGGTATTGGGCTCGGCGCCTACGGTTCGCTGCCATGGCTTCTCCAGAATTCAAGTACCAGCCGATCATAGAGCTAGGCGCTGACGATACCGAATACCGTCACCTGACCAACGAGTTCGTTTCCGTCTCCGAGTTTGACGGCAAGGAAATCTTAAAGGTCGAGCCAGCGGCTCTGACCTACTTGGCCAAGACCGCGATCCGCGATGTCTCTTTCATGCTCCGTCCGGCTCACTTGAAGCAAGTGGCGGCCATCCTCGAAGATCCGGAGTCGTCGGAGAACGACCGGCACGTGGCCTTGACGCTGTTGCGCAACGCCGAAGTTTCCGCCCAGGGCGTATTGCCGTTTTGCCAGGATACGGGCACGGCCATCGTGATGGGCAAGAAGGGCCAGCAGGTCTGGACTGGCGGCAACGACGAGGAAGCGCTCTCCAAGGGGATCTACGAAACCTACGCCAAGGAGAACCTCCGCTATTCGCAGACGGCCCCGCTCTCCATGTACGAGGAGAAGAATACGGGTACGAACCTGCCGGCCCAGATCGACCTCTACGCGACCGAAGGCGCGGAGTACAAATTCCAGTTCCTCTGCAAGGGGGGAGGTTCGGCCAACAAGACCTACCTTTACCAGGAGACGAAGGCCTTGCTCAATCCGGAGCGCTTGGAAGCCTTTTTGGTCGAGAAGATGATGAGCCTCGGCACGGCTGCTTGCCCGCCTTACCACCTTTGTTTCGTGATCGGCGGCACTTCGGCGGAGGCGAACCTCAAGTACGTGAAGCTGGCTTCCACCAAGTACCTCGATAGCATGCCGACTTCGGGCAATGCCTTGGGCCGCGGGTTTCGCGACGTGGAGCTGGAGGAGAAGATCCTCGAGCGGGCCAAGGAGTGCGGCATCGGAGCCCAGTTCGGCGGCAAGTATTTCGCTTTGGACGTGCGCATCATTCGCTTGCCGCGCCATGGAGCTAGCTGTCCGGTGGGCATCGGCGTTTCCTGTTCGGCGGATCGCAACATCAAGGCCAAGATCAACAAGGACGGCCTTTGGGTGGAGCAGCTGGAGGGCGATCCCGCTCGGTTCATTCCCGACGCGTTCAAGAATCAGGCGGAGGCGAAGGTGATCGAGCTCGACCTCGATCGGCCAATGAAGGAAATCCTGGCGGAGCTCACCCAGTATCCGGTGCAGACGCGACTTTCGCTCAAGGGCACCATCATCGTGGCCCGCGACATCGCCCACGCCAAGCTCAAGGAGCGCCTCGACAGGGGCGAGGGGCTGCCGCAGTACGTGAAGGACCATCCGATCTATTACGCCGGCCCGGCCAAGACGCCCAAGGGCTTGCCCTCCGGTAGTTTCGGACCCACTACGGCGGGTCGCATGGATTCCTACGTGGAGCAATTCCAGGCGGCGGGCGGCAGCATGATCATGCTGGCCAAGGGCAACCGCAGCCAGCAGGTCACCGATGCCTGCCAAAAGCACGGCGGTTTCTACCTTGGATCCATCGGCGGTCCCGCGGCTATCTTGGCCAAGGACAGCATCAAGAAGGTGGAGCTGGTGGAGTACGAGGAGCTCGGCATGGAGGCGATCTGGAAGATCGAAGTGGAGAACTTCCCGGCCTTTATCCTCGTGGACGACAAGGGCAACGACTTCTTCCAGCTGATCCGCAAGCAGAACGTGAAGTGCGCCAAGTAGCAGGGCGCGATGAAGTTACCGCGTTGGCATGAGTCGCCGCGCGGCGGACGCAACGTTGGGAGCCGGGGGGCCGACCCCCGACGGCTCGCTCGGCGAGCGAGCCCTACCTGGTGAGCGAGCCCTACCTGGGGAGCTTTTTTGGTAATTAAGGAGTTAAAGGTATTTATTTTCTTCCAGTGGCCGTGGCTTTCCGGTACAAGGTCGAATCGTGGCGAGGCTCGTTCCCGATTGGGAAGCGGCTGAGTGCGTAAACGATCCGGAAAATGAATACGTTCGAAATCATATTTGATAACGCGTTGATCGTGTTGTTCTTCGTAGTGGGGCTTGGCTTGTTGCTGGGTAACTTGACGATCAAGGGGATAGGCTTGGGGAGCTCGGGAGTGCTTTTCGTCGCCCTGCTGGCGGGCCATCTCGGCCTGAAGATTCCGGCAGGAGTGGGGAGTTTCGGCTTGGTCTTGTTCGTCTACTGCGTGGGCATCGGAGCGGGGCCGCGGTTCTTTCCGGCTTTGGCCCGCGAGGGTGGCGGTCTGGCCAAGCTCAGCTTGATCATCGTTACTCTGGGAGCTGTGACAGCCTGGGGCTTGGGACGCCTGTTCGAGCTGCCGACGGATTTGACGGCAGGGCTCTTCGCGGGAGCGCTGACCAGCACGCCCGCCTTGGCGGCGGCATCGGAAGGCACGAAAGTGTCGGCGGAGGGGGTGGCGATCGGCTACGGTATCGCTTATCCCTTCGGGGTGATCGGGGTGGTGCTCTTCGTGCAGTTGCTGCCCAAGTTGCTCAAGCCCAAGGATACGGAAGCGGTCGTGGAAGCCGACAGCGCCGAGAAGGAGGTGCAGCACGTGCTGGTGGAGGTTTCCAATTCGAACTTGGTGGGAATGAAGATCGGCGACGAGAACCTGTCCCGTTTCGGCTGCCAGGTTTCGCGGGTGATGAAGGAGGGGCGTTTGGTTCCCTTGAACAGCGAGGACGAGTTTTGTCTGGGGCAAAACTTGATGCTGGTCGGCCGGTCTCGCGATATCAAGCTGGCCACCGACTTCATCGGCAAGAAGAGCGAAGCGAGTTTCGTCATGGATACGGAAAGCGAGCGGGATCGCCTGGTGGTTTCGTCGAAAGCGGTAGGCGGCAAGCTGCTGCAGGAGATCGGCTCTCTGCGTAACTTTGGGGTGGTGGTCACGCGTATCGAGCGGCTGGGGCAGACCTTCGTCCCCACCCCTGAAACGCGGATCGAGGTGAACGACGTTCTCACCTCCGTAGGGCAGTCGGACGGGCTGAAGCGTTTCGGCGAGTTGATCGGGCATCGTCCGCAAGCCTTCGACCAGACGGACCTGATCTCGCTGGCGGTCGGACTCAGTTTGGGGATCTTCTGCGGAATGGTGCCGATCGCCCTCCCGGGAGGCGATCCGATGACTTTGGGCTTAGCGGGCGGTCCGTTGTTCGTGTCGTTGGTTCTTGGATACTTCGGGAGGATCGGTCGCGTGGTCGGATACATTCCGCGTCCGACGCGACTCCTGTTGCAGGAGTTGGGCTTGGTTCTCTTTTTGGCCAATGCTGGCATCGTGGGCGGGGCGAGTTTGGGGGAAACGGTCTCCAAGTACGGGGCGACTGTGTTCGTGACGGGAGGGTTGATCACGCTGGTTCCCTTGTTGGTCGCTTACGTTTTTGCCCGCAAGGGTCTCGGGCTTACGCAGCCGCAAACCTTGGGCGGCATTTGCGGAGGCATGACAAGCACGCCGGCGCTGGGGGCGTTGACGGCTTCGAGCCATTCGCAGCAACCGATCGTGTCCTACGCGACGGCCTACCCGGTGGCCCTGATCATGATGACGGTGCTCGCCAAGGTCTTGATCCAGCTGATGGGAGTAGGCGAAGCGGTGGGGATGTAGTTCGTCGCGGAGTCCGGGAGTCGCAATTCGCGCTTGCCAAGTTGGGGGCGAAATCTTTCGAACTTAGGGTATGCCGATCTACGAGTTTTATTGCCCAGAGAACAACACGACTTACTCCTTCCTCGCCAAGTCGCTCTCCTACGGCGACAAGACGCCGCGCTGTCCGGACAACCCGGAATTTCCGATGCGGAAGAAGGTGAGCAGCTTTGCCTTCGTGGGGAACGCCAAGGATCCCGCCGACGCGGATGCGCTCGACGATATCGACGACGCCAAGATGGAAAAGGTCATGGCCGAGCTGGAGCGGGACATGGCTGGCATGGACGAGGAGAATCCCGACCCGAAGCAGATGGCCCACTTGATGCGCAAGATGACGGCTTTGACGGGGGAGAAGATGCCGGAGGAGATGAACGAGATGATCGGTCGCCTTGAAGCTGGGGAAGACCCGGAGGCCCTGGAGGAGGAGTTTGGCGATGCCCTCGACGGCCTGGACGATCTCGGTTCGGAAGATACGGCGGCGGGTAGGCTTCGCAAGCTGCGTCGCCGCTTGCTGGGCAGCAAGCGGGACCCGAACTTGTATGATATGTCTGAATACTGCGACTAGAAGCGCAGCCCGATCTTAGCCTGGACGGCGGAGTCGTCGTCGTCGCTCTCGAAATTTCCGCTAGGGCCTATCGATGGATAGCTGTAGGGGAGTTCGGTGTAGGTGTAGGCGAACCCGACGAAGGCTGAATCGGTTAGGAAATGTTGGAGACTCAATTCAATGCTGCGGGGCTTGCCGCTGTCGGGAAACTTGAGTTCGGCAGAGAAGGCGGTTTGGGGCGAGAGGTGGTACGAGCCCTTGAGCTGGAAGGAGATATTGTCGTCTTCGAAGTAGGTTGCCTTAAGCGTGTTGTGAGCGATGCCCGCTTCCAGACCGAACCAAGTTTGATTCCCGAGATCCCACAGCCGCTTGGTGGCGACTTTGACGCTGTAGTGGTCGTATTGGCTAAACTCCTCGAGAATCAAGGATGTTCCGACGCTCCAGGTGTCCTGCAGGTAGTAGGAGTAGCTGATTCCGTAATTGAAGGTTTTCTCCTCAATTCGCTCGATCACGTTTACAGGAAAACCGTTTTGGTAGCCAAAGGAGGGAAATAGGATGTCATTCTTTTCGTAGCCGAAGGCGAACGAATAGGAGTGGGGGCTGGTGGCGTTTCGGTGGTTGTAGGCAAGCGTGTACATGTTGCTATCGATTTGATAGCCGAAACTGTACTCTTGGTCTTTATAGGCGGTGGCGAGAGTCAGGTCGGAGATGCGTTCCGTAAACGGAATTTCGGCCCAAGGACTGGAGGTTCCATGCGTGATGGGAGTGAAGAAATAGCTAAGTCGCGCTCCAATCACAGTGTTTGAATGTCTCTCGGATTCGCCGACGATTAGGTCTGCCTCCCAGTCGTAGGCAGTCGCTGTTTGGGCGAGGGAGAGTAGGGCGAGCGCGGCGCTCGCTGCGGAAGAGAGGATGCGGGAGGGCATGTGTTTCTTTGGTCTGTCGTATGCTGAGTAGGTATTCGTCTCATGCTTTCGCTTGAACAATAGTCAAGCTCAGGGGTTCTACTTAGCTGCGCTTCTTCCTTGTCAAGGTGCCAGCTTTGCTGCCTTTCTCTTCGGGTAATGAAAAACGCAGCCGCCAGTTCACTCGAAACAGGAGCCCTTCTCGGAAAGGGCGCTTGGTGGCGTTGTTCGAAGGTTTGGCGATGGCGAAGCTGAGAGCTTAGCCTGTCTTGTTTGTCGCTGAACCTGCTATCCGCCGAATGGAAGCAGGTTTTTTTGTATCCAGAATAGGGCGCCGCAAAGGGCGGGCCCACCTTAACTTTTCGAACCGTTTTTGTCATGTCTCAGAATCTCTTTGAACTTCAGTCTATCTATTTCTTTGGCCGTCCTTATGCCGAACTCCTCAAGTGTTTCGGCTTAACGGAAGAGGCGCTGGTGGGGAGGTCCGTACTGGAATGCCCCTCGGGTCCGTCTTCCTTCGTGGTGGAGGCCAATGCGAGGGGGATCGACGCGGTCGGCGTGGATCCGCTCTTTTACCGCAGCCCCCAAGCCATTCGCGATCTGGCTCAGGCCGATTTCCGCGTAATGTTCGACCGGGTGAAGGCGGCGTCGGACAAGTTCGTGAAGCGGACCTACGCGAGCGTGGAGGAGGCGGAGCGGATCCGCCGAGATGGCTTGGAGCGTTTCTTGGCCGACTACTCCATCGGCAAGGCGCTTGGCCGCTACCGGGAAGGATCTTTACCGTATTTGGATTTTGAGGACAGATCCTTCGACGTAGCGCTTTGCGGACACTTGTTGTTCATCTATGCGGATATGCTGGACCTTGAGTTTCACCGAGCTGCCTTTCGCGAGTTGTGTCGGGTGGCTCGGGAGGAGGTGAGGATTCATCCGATCGTGGACAACGGGAGCGATCGCTATCCGCATTTGGACGAACTGCGGCAGCTGGCGGATTCCCTGGGCTTCGATTCGCGTATCCAGGATGTGGATCACGAGTTCTTTACGGGGACGAATCGGACGTTGGTTTTGCGGCGCCGCTGAGGCTGGAGCTCGTGCTGCCGAGTCGGCAGAGCTTGTTTTCCCGTTGGGGAAGGAAACGCTTTGCCGGACCTGTTTTTGCAGCCGCGGGGTTAGGAACTAGGTTGCGCGGGAAGGGCAGTAAAGCCCGCGTCCTACGTGGGCGTTCAGGTAGGGGCGAGGTTTACTCCTCGTCCCGCGGCGCTGGTTTCGCGATCAAGCATCGTGAATCTAGGAAAGGAATCTTGGACAACGCTTTAGCTTCCGGTCTTACCCGCGCGTGAGTCGCCGAGTCGCGGCACGGGGGAAATTTTTCGACGAAAAAAGGAAACAGAAAAAATGTTTCCGAGTCTCATTCAGTTATAGCAGTTGTTCGTTCTACCACACAGATCCAAGTGGTCAGAACATATTTTTCTGGTGTGGATTTGAGGAACCCCAGAAAACTAGAGGAGGGCCCGGGCGGATGGGGATTCGCCCGGGTTTTTCTGTGTCTGGATTCTTCCGTGGGACGGAGCGGGGGGCGGCGGTATTTTCGCTCGATCTCGCGTCGGGAAATTGCCTGAATGCGGCCCATGTCGATCCCTTATTCCGATCTCGTTAAGCCAGAACTCCTCTCCCAGCCCATCTACCAGCCGGGAAAGCCTATCGAGGAAGTTGCCCGCGAACTGGGGCTTGATCCGCTGGGAATCATCAAGTTGGCCTCCAACGAGAATCCTCTCGGCGCCTCCGAGGCGGCGATCGAGGCAGGCAAGGCGGCCATGGAATTGGTGGAGATGTATCCAGACGGTGGATGCTTCGAGCTCAAGAAGGCCTTGGCGGCCAATCGCGGACTGGCTCCGGATCAATTCATCGTCGGCAACGGTTCCAACGAGGTCCTGGAGATCGTCGGCCACGCCTTGCTCGGCCCGGGCGACGAGGCGGTGATGGGCAAGGGCGCCTTTATCGTCTACAAGCTGGTGAGCCTGCTCTTCGGAGCCACTCCGGTGGAAGTGCCGATGCGTAACTTCACCCACGACTTGGATGCCATGGCGGCCGCGATCACGGAAAAGACCAAGGTCGTCTTCCTTCCCAGTCCCGACAATCCCAGCGGGACGGCCAATACGGAAGCGGAGATCCGGGCTTTCGTGGAAAAGTTGCCGGAGCACGTGCTTTTCGTTTTGGACGAGGCTTATGCGGAGTACGTGGACAACGCTCCGGACCTGCGGGATTTGATCGCCGCGGGGAAGAAGGTTTTTTGTACGCGTACCTTCTCTAAGATCTATGGCCTCGCGGGCTTGCGTGTCGGCTACGGTTACGGCTCGCCCGAGTTGATCGCTTTGCTCAATCGGGCTCGCGAGCCGTTCAACGTCAATTCGATCGCCCAAGCGGCTGCGGTGGCAGCTCTTGGTGATCAGGAGTTTGTGTCGGATTGTCGCGCGGCCAACGAGGTCGGGCGCCTGCAGCTGGAGACCGGCTTCATGTCCCTAGGCTGCGAATACATTCGCAGCTTCGCGAATTTCGTGACGGTTAAGGTAGGGGACGGGGTGCGTTGCTTCGAGGAGCTGCAGAAGGCGGGCGTGATCGTGCGTCCGCTCGCTCCCTACGGGATGCCGGAGTGGGTGCGGGTGACCATTGGCCTGCCGGAGCAGAACCAGGTGGCGCTCACGGCGCTCACTTCGTTCTTGAAATCCTAGGGGCAGGGGCAGCATCTTAGAGTTCCTGCCGGAAAGCGCTTGCCGTTTTCCAGAGTGCGAGTCTTTCGCGGCAGCGATTCTCTAGATACAGCAGTGTACACTTATACAGCTTCGGAACTTACCACCTGCGGAATTGGCGCCGCGGTCCTCTTGGCCTTGAACGCTATCTTTGTCGGGGCCGAGTTCAGCCTCGTGAAATTGCGATTCACGAGATTTGGCTCAGGCCGGATGAAGGAAGCCCGCGAGTCGGAGCGCATTGCCGGCTTGTTGGAAGACATGAGCTCCAGCATCAAGATGCTGCGCATGGGGATCTCGATGTTCTCCATCGGAGCGGCATTTTTGATCCTGCCTTTGGCGTATACGTTCACCACCCGCATGGGCTGGGCCTTGGGCTATGAGCTGCGCGTCTCGATTGGCATCACCCTCTTGTTCGCGGTGGTGGCGCACTTCGTTCTGGGCGAGCTCGTGCCGCGAGCGGTCGCCTTGCAGCATCCGGTCAACATGATCCGTTGGGCGTTGCCGTTCGTATTGGTTTTCCGGGTACTCAGCCGGCCGTTGTCGGTGGTGATGAATTTCCTGTCGGGCATCGTGCTCAAGGCGTTTCGCCTGGACCCGAACCTCGACTTGGACCTGCTCGACGTGCAGGCCCAGATCCGTTCGCTGGTGGTGGAAGGGGACGAGTTGCCGGCGCTGTCGGAAAGCATCGTCAACAACGCCTTGGAGCTGCGCAAGCGGGTGGCTCACGACATTATGATCCCTCGCAACCAGTTGCGCTATATCGACTTGGAAGATTCGGCGGCCGAGCAGTTCGAGATCGCCCGCAAGTCCGGCCACACGCGTTTCCCGATTTGCAACGGGGACTTGGACAACTGCGTAGGGATCGTGCACATCAAGGACGTTTTTCGCAGCGGCCAGGAGGGGATAAAGATCAATTGGGACAAGCTGAAGCGCCCGATCATCACCTTTTCCATGGACGAGCCGCTCGAGGTCGTGCTTCAGCGTTTCTTGAAGACCCGCAAGCACTTCGCCCTGCTCAAGGACGAGTTTGGCGGCACGGTGGGAGCGGTGACTTTGGAGGACGTGCTCGAGGAGCTCGTCGGCGAAATCCAGGACGAGTTCGACAAGGAGGAGAAGCTGGTGATGGAGACGGAGGGCGGCGTCTACGAAGTGGATGGCCTGACGGCGCTGCACGATTTGGCCGACGAGATCGGCATCGAGCTGCATGCGGACGAAGTGTCCACGTTTGGTGGATACATCACCTACGAGCTGGGACGCATGCCGAAGCTGAACGAGGAATTCCGTATCAAGGATCTGGAGATCAAGGTCATCGCGGTCGACGAGCGACGCGTGCTGAAGGCGGAGGTGAAGGTCGTTTCCGCGATGCCGGAAGTGCCGGTGGAGCCGCCCGAGCCCGCTTCTTCCTAGGCGCTTGCGAGCGAGGCCGAAGGGCGATTGCCCCCGTTTCAGTCGGCCAGCGCTTTTTGCAGCGGGCAGCATTGCGGATCGGCATCGCGCCCGCGGCGATAGTTTTCGAGCAGGGCTTTTGATTTGGCTGCCAGGCGGCGGCGGACTTCGCGGCGCTCGCCTTTGACGCGGGCGATATGCATGTGGTCGTAGGCGGTGGTTTGGTGCCGCATCCAGGCGATGGTGGCGGCTTCGGCCCGCTTTTCGATAGGGATGCGTTGGGTGCGAGCTACGGTGCCGCTGCCCACGGGCACGGCGTGCTGGGCGATACGGGTCGCCATCTCCTCGGCGAGGGCGTGGTAGCGGGAGTGGAAGTTGAGGAAGTTGATTATCTCGTCGCGAAACTCGATCGCGTAGTTGGCCTCCTGCTTGGCCCGTCGCTCGCGGCCGGCCTGCAGGCGCTTCTTGTAGGCGGGGTCTTGGCGTTCGATGAGAAGCTTGAGGCGGTTGATCTCGATGGTTTCCTTGTCGGCCCAGATTCCGAGGGAGATGACGCGGCGACCGCGCTTATCCTTCACGGTCCAGGTGGGGCCGGCGGCTTTGACGCGGCGGGTCAAGGCCGCGTCGCCTGGGGCGAGGAGCTCCCAGTGCTCCGGCACGACGAGGATTTGCCCTTCGCGCGAAATCACTTTTCGAGGGTGGGAATGGGGGCGGACTTCGCGGGTTTGTTCGGGCATCGGATCTTTGGTTTAAGTGGGCGCGGCTTCTGGGATGTGGAGAGTTCCGGGCAGGTCAATCCTAGCTCTGGGCGGAAGGGCGCTTTCCGTTCTACTGGTAGGATAAGACTCTGGATGGGGTCGCTATTTAACAGTTGAGGCTTTCGGCGCTTTTCATTGGATCTCGATCTGTCTCCTTGTTGAGCTTGTTGCCTGTCGAGCTTCTTGCGGCTGGCGATTCACCCCGTCCCACATTGTTCCTATGAATACCCTCAGCACCCTAGACTGGGCGATCGTCGCCCTGTATTTCATCGTGATCGCGGTCATTGTTTGGCGGGCGTCGCGCAAGCAGGAAACTTCGGCCGACTACTTCTTGGCCGGGCGAAACATCGGCTGGTTCGCGGTGGGAGCTTCGCTCTTCGCTTCGAACATCGGTTCCGAGCACATCGTGGGGCTAGCCGGCAACGGGGCGACCAGCGGCATGGCGATGGCTCACTGGGAGTTGCATGCGTGGCTGATGGTGATGCTCGGTTGGGTGTTCGTTCCCTTCTACTACCGTTCGGGCGTCTTCACGATGCCGGAGTTTTTGGAGCGTCGCTTCAACGCGACGGCGCGTTGGATTCTATCCATCGTTTCCTTGGTGGCCTACGTTTTCACCAAGGTTTCGGTCACGGTCTATGCAGGCGGCATGGTGTTCGGCGTTATCTTGCCGGATACTTTCGGCAGCCCGGAGAATGCGTTTTGGGTGGGGGCTTTGACCACGGTGGCTCTGACGGGGATCTATACGGTGATCGGTGGGTTTCGAGCGGTGGTCTACACCGACGCGATGCAGGCTCTGACCTTGCTGGTTGGTTCGGCCTTCATCACCTGGATCGGTCTTTCCAAGCTGGGCGGCTGGTCGGAGCTGCAGGCGGTGGCCTCGAGCAATGCGCAAAACTTCTCGCTCTGGCGCCCGAACACGGATGCGGACTTCCCTTGGCTAGGGGTGATGATTGCGTCGCCAATTATTGGCATTTGGTACTGGTGTACGGACCAGTACATCGTGCAGCGTACCTTGGCGGCCAAGAACCTCCAGCAGGCGCGGCGCGGCGCGATCTTTGGCGGCTTCCTTAAAGTGTGGCCGGTATTCATTTTTCTCCTACCTGGCTTGATCGGGTATGCGCTTTTCCAGAAGGGGCTGATTGAGCTGCCGATGAAGGAGGGGCCGGACGGGGCTCCGGTCGTCGACGGGGACGGAGTTTTCGCGACGATGGTGACCAGCCTGCTTCCTCCCGGATTGCGCGGCTTGGTGGTCGGTGGCTTGTTGGCGGCTTTGATGAGCTCCCTTTCGTCGCTCTTCAATTCCTGCGCCTCGCTTTTCACCATCGATATCTACGAGAAGCTCCGTCCCAACAGTTCGGAGCGCAAGCTGGTCAACGTGGGTCGCATCGCGACGGGAATCGTGGTGGTGCTCGGAGTGCTTTGGATCCCGATCATGCCGATGATTTCCGGCGGCGGTCTTTACGTCTACTTGCAGAGCGTGCAGGGCTACCTGGCCCCGCCGATCACGGCCGTTTTTCTGCTCGGCCTTTTCTTTCCCCGAATCAATGGCAGGGGGGCGGTGGCGGGTTTGAGCATTGGCTTCTTGCTGGGCATGTTGAAGCTGACCATCCAAGGCTTGGTGGGAGCGGGATTGCTGCAGGGCTCCGCCTTTTTGGTAGCGATCGGCGAATATAATTTCCTTTTCGCTACCGGCTGGCTGTTCGCGATCAGCGCTATCGTGGTGGTGGTCTTCTCCTTGACCAGCCCCGCTCCGAGCGCCGCGAGCTTGGAGAACTTGACCTACCGAACCCTGAGCCCGGAGAGCAAGAAGGAGACGGAGGACGGAAAGGGGGCCATCGACTACATCGGTTCCGCTGTGGTTTTGGGATTGGTCGCCGTCATCTACCTGTACTTCAGCTTCTGGCTGAATTGAGGGAGCTCCTAGCGCTCGGTTGGAGGCGGCGCGAGGATTGTTGTTGGTTCGGCTGCTCGGATTGCTATTAGTGGGGATTCGAGCAAATGAACATCGGCTTAGAGGAGTTAGGCTGGAACGAACGCTTCCAGAAGGAATTTGACGCTGTCAACGACGGTACCCTCGTCCCTGCCCGTGTGGTGCGGGAGAATCGCGGCGAGTACGTGGTGAGCACGGGGGAGTCTACCGCGATCGCTCGCTTGCCGGGAGTGGAGCGCTTGGGCAAAATGGACTCGGCTGCGTATCCAACCGTTGGGGACTGGCTGGCGCTGGAGAAGGTGGCCGGCGGCGACGATTTTCTGGTACGCAGCTTCCTGCCCCGTTCCAGCTTGTTCGAGCGCAAGGTGGTCGGCGAGGCCACGCGGCACCAGTCCATCGTGGCAAATTTCGATTCGCTCTTTCTGGTGACCGGCTTGGACTTGGATTTCAACACGGCCCGTATCCAGCGTTACCTCAGCTTGGCTTGGAACAGTCGCCAGGAGCTCGTCATCGTTTTGAACAAGGCGGACCTGCGGGAGGATTTGCCGGAGATCTTGCAAGAGGTGCGATCGGTTGCCGGCGAGGTTCCGGTGCACGCGGTGAGCGCCCATGATCGGTCGAGTTTGGATTGCCTGTTCGAATACATCGGCAAAGGCAAGACGGTCGCTTTGCTCGGTTCCTCCGGCGTCGGGAAGTCGTCGCTGGTGAACGCTTTCCTTGGCGAGGACCGCTTGCTCACGCAACAGAACCGGGCGGCGGACGGCCGAGGCCGCCACACCACGACCTGGCGCGAGCTGCAGGCCATCCCGAGCGGCGGGGTGCTGATCGACTTGCCGGGCATGCGCGAGCTGCAGCTCACAGGCGAGGGAGATGGCGTGGATAAGACTTTTGAGGATGTCGAGGAGCTGATGCTGCAGTGCAGGTTCCGCAATTGCCGGCACGAGGGAGAGCCCGGCTGCGCGATCGACGCGGCGATCAAGGATGGCCGTTTGGCCGCGAGCCGGTACGAGCAGTTTCTGAAGCTCAGCCAGGAGCATGCGATCGCCAAAGCGCGTCGCGAAGCTCGCGACAAGGCCATCGCGGCCCGTCGCCGTCAGGTCAACGTGAAGGAAGGCGTGGCCAAGAAGGGCAAGACCCGTCGCCAGAAGAATGCCAACCGTTCCCGCGACCTGATTGACGGCGCAAAGGACTGAGGGCAATGCCTGCAGTTTTTGGCTATTTCCCTCTGTAGGCTAGGCGCTTTGTAGCGCTGGGTTGTGCTTGAATTTGTTGGCGCGGCTGGCTTGCTAGCACTATGAGCGAATTGCTGGAAGGGCGCGAGATCCTGATCGTTGAGGACGAACACATGGTGCGGAAGCACTTGGCTAAATACCTCGAGGGCCAAGGCGCGAACTGTACGGGAGTGGGTACGTTCGAGGAGGGGAAGAATGCGCTCGAAAACCTCGGATTCGACTACGCCTGGGTGGATGTTCACCTGCCCGACGGCATGGGCTTGGATCTGCTGGAAGTGGCCAAGGCCAACGGAGATATCCCCGTCATCATCATGACGGCGGCGGGCGGCGTCGAGATGGCGGTGGACGCGATGCGGCTGGGAGCGGCGGACTATTTGACCAAGCCGTTCGATCCGCGAGAGGCCCCGCTGGTCCTGGGCCGCGTGGAAGCCGGGCGCCGCAGCTCTCGCATCAAGAGCCACGCTCGCAAGAGCAGTACGGTATCGACCGACGACGCTGGCTTGTTTTTTGGGGCGGCCTTGGATGGCTTCCGCTCTCAGCTGGATAAGGTCCTAGCTGTCGAGGGCCGCTTGAAGGCTCAGTTGCCGCCAGTCCTCATCGAGGGCGAAACCGGTACCGGCAAGACCACGGTGGCTCGTTGGCTGCATGCCAACGGCTCGCGGGCGGACAAGGATATCGTGGTGGTCAATTGCGCGGCGTTGCCGGAGCAATTGGCGGAAGCGGAGCTTTTTGGGCACGAGAAGGGAGCCTTTACCGATGCCAAGCAGGCGCGGATTGGGCTTTTCGAAGCGGCGGACGGCGGCACCCTGTTTCTCGACGAGATCGCCAGCCTCTCGGAATCGCTGCAGGCCAAGGTCCTGACTGCTATCGAGGAGTCGCGCATTCGCAAGGTCGGCAGTACCAAGGACATATCGATCAACGTGCGCTTGATCACGGCCTCGAATCGGCCTTTGGAGCAGATGGTGAAGGAAGGTTCCTTTCGCGAGGACCTCTACCATCGCCTCAACCTGCTGAAGTTCGAGATTCCGCCTTTGCGGGATCGCGGTGGCGACGCGGTACGGCTGGCCAAGCACTTGCTCGGGCAGCTGAGCCGCAAGTATGCCATGGAAAACGCTGCCTTCTCGCCGCGTTGCCTGAAATGGATCGAGCAGTACGAGTGGCCCGGCAATGTGCGGGAGCTGCAGCATGAAATCGAGCGTGCTATGATCCTCGGGGATCCGGAGGCCTTGGAGTTCGTGGGGATCGGCGAGCGGCTGGGCGAGCAAAGCAGTCCGGCCAGCGGCGAGGGGCCCGCGTGGCTGAAGCCCGGCTGGAGCATCCCGGACGACGGGTTTTCTGTGGAAACGGCGGTCGTGGAGTTCATCGAGCTCGCCCTGCAGCAAACCGGGGGGAATCGCACCCAGGCTGCCAAGCTCCTCGGAGTGAACCGCGACTACATCCGCTATCGGCTCACGCGCAAAGGCAAGGGCGCGGAATAGTGCACGGTAAGGGATTTCCAGGGCCCGGAACCGCGGAATAATGCGTGGCTAAACGTCTGTGGCGTTTGGGGATGAAATTTGATAAATTTTGTAAGTTGTTGAGCGAGAGAGTTTAGAGCGGCGATTTTGCCGCTTGGCACGAGCCTTGCGATAGGGAAGTCGGTCGCCAAAACCGATAACAAATACAAGGAGACTATAAAAATGAATAAGACTAAGAGAATTTTGATCTGCGCAACGGGACTGACTTTGGGAGCGATGAGCTCCACCCTGGCTTTCGGGCAAGAGGCCGAAGCTGGAGTCGAAGCTAACGTTGAGGTGCAGGCTCAGGTCGATATCGATTCCTCGCTTCTCGATTCTTCGCTCAACCTCAGCGCTTCCGAGAAGCTGATCGCTCGGGCATCCGTCAATCGCGATCGCCTCTCCGAGGAGATGCAGGGGCAGCTGACGGCTCTGGAGGCGGCTCAAGCGGAAATCGTTGCCACCTGGGAAACTGAGTACAAGCCCGCGGTAGACGCGACCTTGGTAGAGATCCAGCAAGCCCGCGCTGAATTCGAAGCGGAGATGCGCTCCCAGATCGATGCGGCGCTTGAATTGAGGAAGAGCATCGTGGCCGGGCTGCGCGAAGATCTGCGCGCCCAGCTCGGTTCCCGCGACTGGAGCGGCGAGGCCCGCGCTAAGTTCGAGGCTTACGGGGAAGTGAAGGCCGAGCTCAATACTTCGTGGCTCGCCGCCAAGGCGGAGCTCGGAGCCGATGCGACTCGAGCCGAAGTGGCCGCCGCCAAGGAGGCGTTCATGGAAGCCAATGCGGAGTTGATCGCCCAGCAGAAGGCTTTGGCTGCGGAGCTGCGCGCTCTGGTACGCTCAGAAATGGAATCGAACCGTCCGCAAGTGGACCGCGATGCCTTGCCGGCTGCCATCGCCGAGCTGCGGGCCGATATCCAGCTCGCTCGCGGCACGGTAGCGGAAAGCAAGGACGAGGTGCGCGAGGAGATGTCGAACCTTTCCGCGGAGGCCCAGGCCGAGTTGAGGCAGGAGATCGCCCTGGAATTGCAAGCTTCATACGATGAAATCAAGGAAGGCCGCCGTCAGCTCATCGACGATCTGAGAGACGAACAGGATGGCGACCGTCGTCAGGAAGACTAGTCGAGGAACACGGTTCCCGAACTGAAAAAATCGTAGGATCTGGCGCGGGCGGCGCCGCAAATGGGGTCGCCCGTGCCTTTTTCCGAAACCCTGAATTTCAAACCGGAAATGGTTATCTTGATGAAAAATCGAAGAAATATAATTTTGTTGATTGCGGTCGTACTCTCGGCCCTGACCTATGCCTTGGCCTCCGAAACCTTTGGCAGCGACCAGTCTTGGCTGGGGAGCTTGCTCACGGAGGACGACGAGGATGTGGTAGTGGAGGATTTCTTGCTGGAGGATTCGCTTTGGGCGAACGAGTCGGAGTCGGGCGAGAGCGCCGCGGCGGATCCCTTGCCCGTGCAGCTGAGCCCTTGGAGCCTGGAGTCGAGCGTGGGAGGCGGTCTCGGCTATCGGGAAAACGTGCTCTTCGGCACGGAGAGCAAGCAGGTGGACTCCAGCTTCCAGCAAATCGATTTCGACGCCTTCGCCATGCGTTCCTTCGCCGAAGGGCGAGGAGATTTCGCGACCGTTTTCTTCGGCGAGCTGCGTCGCTACGATTCGGTGCCCGGCTTGTCGTCCGAGCATCTGATGGCGATGAATACGCGGATCGGCATGGAGTTTTTGAGCGAGTACCGCGGGGTGCTGCAGATCGAGGCCATGCACTCCAAGCAGGCGATCGACGCCTCGGTGGACGATTTCGAAACGGAGGCCTTGGCGGTATCGGTCTTTCGGCCCGGTGTCGAACTGGCCTTGGAACGCGCCTTCGAGGGGATTGGCCGCTTCACGCTATCCACCGGATATCGAAAATCTCAATACAGCGAAGACAGCGAGGACTTTGCGGCTCGCAGCTACGGGCTGGAGTGGGAAAAGCGCCTGAGCGATCGCTCGCGGCTCACCTTGGGTTGGGAGCGCTATGCGGAGGACTACGATCGGAAGCGTGCCCGCAGGGTGGGGGAAGCGTGGGAAGACGCGCCGCTGCTGGAGCTGTCCGGAAACCGCTACGAACTCGAGTGGCTCTGGACGAACCGGGAAGGTACGCTGCGCCGCTCGCGTTTTACCGCAGACTACGAGAAGGAGCAGGACCGTTTCGGCGATTACTATGCTCGCTCCAAGATGCGGATCCGCCAAGGTCTCGAATGGCAATTCGGTCGTTGGGAACTGGATACAGGCGTTTCGATGGACCAGCTCGACTACGACAAGCGAGCGACTTCCAGCGATCCTGAAACCTTGCGCTCCGACGATTCCTGGCGCTGGGATGTGGAACTCTCCCGGGAGATCGGCGAGGACTGGCAAGCCTTCGTTCGCCACGAGAACTCCTTCAAGGATTCCTCGGATGCGATCTACGAGTACGATGCCGCGTCCACCTACATTGGCCTGAACTGGAATTTTCTCAGCAAGTAAGGCGATCGTTCGGTAGCGTATGCTTACTCCATCCAAGAACTTGAAACTGAAGCGGGGCCGCATCGTGGCCTCGCTGCTCGGAGGCTTTTCGCTGGTGACGATGCTCTGCGTTTTCGTGGGGATCGTCATCTGGGTCTCGCTGACTTTGAGGGACGATATCCGCAAGCAGCTGACCTCGCGCGACGAGTCGGTGCTGGGGATGCTCTTGTCGCACCAGGTCAAGCAGACGGAGGTGGACGTGCTCTTGTTCTCTTTCGAGGTTTTGCCCTTGGATGACTTGTGGCCATCGGTGCTGGAGGTCGCTGCGGTAGATCGCGTGTTCGCCGCCCAGCTTTACGATCCGCAAGGCAAGCTGGTGCGCTCGACTTCGGACGCCTTGAGGGAGGTGGTCGTCGAACCGGAGGTTTTGGAGAGCGCGAAGCTGGGAGAAGGTTGGACCGAGTTCAGCGATGCGATGCCTCTATCCGATATCATGGATCTCGGCTACCGCCAGGATCAGCTGATCCCCGTGCAGACGGTTTACTTGCCCCTCCATTCTTCGCAGGGGGATTTCCTGGGGATAGGTCGCTTCCTGATCGAAGGCAGCGCCTTGAAGCGCTCGTTCGAGTTGCTTAACCAGCGTATCGTAAGCCAGGCGGTGGTAGCGGGCGGCGTGGGCAGCCTGTTGCTGGTGCTCCTGTTCTCCGTAGCCTGGGCGAGCTTGAATCGAGCGAAGCAGGCGGTCGGCCGCCAGGCCCGACGCTTGCGCAAGGCGAATACGGAGTTGGCGATGCTGGCTCGGACCTCCGCTCTCGGATCTGTAACCGCTCACTTGATACACGGACTCCGCAATCCGCTGGCTGGGGTTCAGCAAGCGGTCAGAGGCGAGGAGTTGAAGGCGGGCGATGCGGAAGAAAACGAGGAGCTTCGGGAAATTCGCGAAGCCTCGAGCCGCATGCAGCGCATGGTCGACGAAGTAGTGTCGCTCCTGCAAGGCGGGGAAGAAGGAGGCGGCGATTTCGATCTAAGCGTTTCGGAAATCGCGGACGACTTGAAGGGAAAGTTCTCCGAGGTTTCGGCGAAGGGCAAGGTATGTTTCGAATGGAATGCCGTGGGCGAGGGGGAACTGGACTCCTATCGAGCTCGGGTGGTAATGCTTGTCGTTACAAACCTGATACAAAACGCGATCGACGCATCGCCGGAGAACGGCCTCTTGCAAGTGACTTTGGTCGGGCATGAGAAGGGACTGGAAGTTACGGTGAGCGACGAAGGGGAAGGAATCCCCGAAAGCGAATTGGATAAGATCTTTATGCCGAAGGTCAGCGCCAAGGAAGGCGGAGCGGGAATCGGTTTGCCGATCAGCTCGCAAATGGCCCGGTACTTGAAGGGACGTTTGACGTGTCGAAACCGAGAGGCGGGAGGAGCTTTGTTCGAACTCTTCGTGCCTTGGGAAGCTTAGAAAAAAGAACGCTTGTTATGAATGCTATCAGGAAACTGGGACTTTTTGCAGCAGCCGGCGCGGGCTTAGCCCTTTCGCTAAGCGCGGCGCCGGGCGACGAACAATGGCGCTTCGAGACGGGTGACCAGATCTTTGGTTCGCCTGCGGCCGATCGCGAGGGGAACCTCTACTTTGGCAGTCGTGACAAGTTCGTATACGCCCTCTCTCCCAGCGGCAGCTTGCTCTGGAGCTTCGAAACTGGGGACTGGGTGGATTCGACGCCGACCATGAGCTTCGACGAGGAAACCCTGTATTTCGGTTCCTGGGACAATCGTATGTATGCGGTCTCGACGGCTTCCGGAGCGCTCGAATGGTCCTTCGAGGCGAAGAACTTGATCGTGGCCTCGCCGTCCTTGGATGCCAAAGGAAACCTGTTTTTCGGAGCGTCGGACGGATTCTTCTATTCGCTGACTCCGGCCGGCAAACTCCGCTGGCTCTACTTTGTTGGGGAGGAGATGGATTCCTCGCCCGCGATCGACGAGGAGGGAAACGTTTACGTGGGCGCCTTTGATGGCATTTTGTATTCGTTTACGAATACAGGGGAGCTGCGTTGGACCTATGCGACGGGATTGGATATCGAGGAAGGGGATCGTCGTATCAAGTCCCCCCCTACGATTGGAACGGAGGGCGCTGTTTACGTGGGCGGCGGCGACGGGAAGGTGCATGCCTTGACCTTGGAGGGTGAATTTCTTTGGGAGTTCGCGGTTCCTGAGAAGATCGATACGGGAGTCGCTATTCGGGAGGATGGAAGCCTGGTGGTGGCGAGCCGAGATGGCTTTGTCTACGCGCTCGACGAGAACGGCGTATACCTTTGGGAGAGTTACGTGGGGGATGTATTCTATTCCACGCCAGCGGTGGATTCCGAGGGCCGAGTTTACGTGGGCTCCTACTTGGGAAATGGAGTGAGCGGCATTAGCGCCCTGTCGGAGACGGGAGAGATCCTGTGGGAGTCATTGTCGCTTGGATACATCGATTCATCGCCGCTTTTGAGCGGAAGCGGGCAGTTGTACTTCGGTTCCTACGACGGGGCGTTCAGTGCGGTGGAGGCCAGTGGGCAGCCGGCGGCAACGGCTTGGAATCGCTTCGGCGCAGGGCGGGCCAACCAGTCCCTGTACTTGAGCCTGGTGCTGGGCGCGGACTTCGAGGCCTGGCTCTCGGAAAGCGGACTGGAGAGCTTCAAGGCCAGCCCGCATGCGGATTTGGATGGCGATGGTTACAGCTTGTTCGCTGAGTATTGTCTCGGAGGTCACCCGACGGTGGGAGACGGTGCCCTGCTGGAGTTCGGGGAGGGCGCGGCTCCGGGTAGCATTCGTTACGTTCGGCTCGACGAAGCGGTGAGCACGTTTGATTTCGTTCTCGAGGTCTCGACCGATTTGAAGGTTTGGACTGCGGTTTCGCAACCAGCGGTGGTGGTTGAGGACGGCGTGGCTGGGAAGTCGCGCTACGACCGAGTCCAGCTTGCGACCGAGTCGCCCGTGCAGGATCGTGTCTTCTATCGACTGCGCGTGTATTGAGCAGGGAGCTTTTGTCGAGCGGTGCGCTCGAGGATTTTCGGTTGCGAAGACCTTGATTTCGTACGAGGGGTAGTGGGTGGACTGTTACCCCATTTCCCTTAGGCGGCTCCGTGGAGTTGCAGCTAGCCTGTTCGTTGTATCCATAATTCTGTGTTGCGCTCAGGCGCAACCGGACCAGCCATCGGTTTCCGAGCCTGTTCAGGACCTAAGCGAATCGCGTTGGCGGGAGCTGAAGGAAGCGATAGCCTACCATGATGAGCTGTATTATCGGCGGGCGGCTCCGGAAATCAGCGACGCGGAGTACGACGCGCTGAAGCGTGAGTTTCTGCAGTTGGAAGCGATTTTCGGTGGAAAGGAGGAGGCGAGCGTCGGTGACGACCGAGGGGAGGGCTTTGCCAAGGCGAGGCACTTGGCTCCGATGTTGAGTTTGGAGAAGGCCTATTCGGAATCTGAACTGAGACGGTTTTACGATCGCGTGCTGGAAGTTTCTGGAGCGGACGCCCTTCGCTTTTCGGTCGAGCCTAAGGTCGATGGCATGGCGGTGAGCGTGACTTACGAAAACGGCCAATTCGTACGAGCGGTTACTCGTGGAGATGGATGGGAGGGGGACGATATCAGCGAAAACGTTTTAGGCATTGTGGGCTTCCCTCGGACCTTGGCGGGCGGAGCGGAACCGCGCCGCATTGAACTGCGTGGAGAAATCTTCGTGAGCTTCGAGGATTTTAGGAAGGTGAACCAAGATCGCTTGGCGGCGAATGAAGCGGCATTATCGCATCCCCGATCCTTGGCGGCGGGGTCAGCTAAATTGAACGACTCTGAGGAGGTAAAAGGGCGGCGTCTTTCGATCGTTTTTTTCGGAGTGGGCGGCGTGGAGCCGGCGAATTTGGGTCCTGCATCGCAAGCGGAGTTCTACGAATTCGCGGACCGTTGGGGATTGCCGGTTTTGCCAGAACGCCGGGAAGCGTTTGCTTGGAAGGGCCTGTTGACTGCAGTGGAGGCGATGCAGCGGGAGCGCTTTTCGTATCCGTATCCAACGGATGGAACCGTGGTGAAGCTTGACTCCTTCGCTCTGCAAGCTCGCTTGGGTGAAAGTCGCGAGGCTCCGCACTGGGCGCTGGCTTACAAGTCCTCTGGGCAGTTGGCGGAGACGCGTTTGCTGGCCGTGAATTATCAAGTGGGGCGGACTGGAGTGCTCACTCCAGTGGCGGAGTTGGAAGCGGTGACGGTTTCAGGCAGTCGCATTGCTCGTGCGAGCCTGCATAATTTCCAGGAGGTCGAGCGCTTGGACCTCCGCATTGGCGACAGCGTCTTTGTCGAGAAGGCGGGCGAGATCATTCCGCAGGTGGTGGCTGTGAATTTCGCCAAGCGCGACCCCGCCAGTTCGCCGCTAGCTCCACCGGTTCGTTGTCCGTCGTGCGGAGGCGTTTTGAGCCAGGCGGACGGGGGCGCTAAGATCTATTGCGCGGCTAGCGGTTGTCCGGAGCGCTTGAAGCGGCGCTTGGAGCATTACGTTTCCCGGGAGGCTTTGGATTTCGAGGGGTGGGGCGCTGCGACGATCGGAGCGTTGGTAGACGCGGGAAGGGTGAAGCGGATCGGCGACCTGTACCGGGTGGATCGCGAGCAGCTGGAGGAAATGGCCCATGTCGCTTCTGCGACGGCCGAGCGTCTGCTGGAGTCGCGAGAGGCCAGCCGCGGCCGGGACATGTGGCGTGTCATTTACGGGCTGGGAATACCAGGAGTGGGGGAGGTAAGGGCTAGGCGAATTGCGGAGGTCCTCGGGAGTCTGGAAGATCTAGGTCGTCCGGAGTCTCTGGGGCTCGGGCCGGTAGAAAGAACCGCCTTGCTGGGGTATCTCGAACAGGAATCGAATCGACGCGAATGGGAGGATTTGCTTTCCTTGGATGTGTGTATCCAAAGAGGGGGTACGATTGAGGTGGCGAAGGTGGCTTTGTTTGGGAAGGTATTCGTCTTCACGGGGAAACTCGATTCCCTGACTCGTGCCGAGGCAAGCGAACGAGTTGTGAAGGCCGGGGGCGAGGTACGCCAAACCGTGAGCGGCAAGTGCGATTATCTGGTCGTGGGAAGCTCTCCGGGGCGAAAGTTGCAAGAAGCGAGTCGCCTCGGTGTTGCCATAATTGATGAAGTGGAATTTCTCGGTTTGTTTGAGCCCTAGGCGGCAAGGCAGAGCTTTTATTGTCGGATCGGCTGATCCTGGTTCGTGGATCTTTTTATATAATCTAATGCTTTAAATTAGTTTTTAGAAGGTTGCTGAATATCAATTGCTTGCTCTGCTTGTCTCGCGATATTTTAGGGGACCGTCGGCTTTGAAGCGGACCTTTGGGTTTTCGATCTAGGATCTTCCCTTGCGTGTTCGGGGCGCTTTCTTAGACCGAATTTTTGACGCGTGCACCTCTTGTTTGGGACGCCGGTTCTGGTAGGAGATATGCGTATTTCTATTTTTGTATCCGTTGATGTAATACGGAAGGGGTAATGCTGTTTGCGGTTTCTGGAAAGTCGCTACGCAGCTTCGCTCTCCTTGTTGCATTTCAGTTTTTAACCCACACCCATTTCAATCCTCTTTGTAGGTTCAGGCTTGGGCTACGCGTAGGCCTGTGTCGTGAACTCATTTTTTTGACTCTTATGAAAACCCTCGACGTCACCGATTCATCTTCCGAAACCTGCCTCGATGTTGGGTTTGGCCAAAGCATAAAGCTTGATCCGCGCGAGGATCTGTTAGGAGGGTTGACGGTAGATCGAGTCTTCACCAGCGACGGGAAAAATCCTTACGAGAGCATCACTTGGGAGCGACGTGACGTCGTCATCATGGACTGGAAGACCGGCAAGCCCAGCTACGAGCGCAAGGGCGTGGAGGCGCCTTCCTTTTGGGCGGAGAACGCCCTGAAGATCACGGCTAGCAAGTATCTTTTCGGACGCGATCCGGAGACGCCCGAGTACGAAGACTCCCTGCGGCATGCGTTCGATCGGATTGCCAATACCTATACGGTTTGGGGCTGGAGGCACGGTTACTTCGCTACGGAAGCGGACGCGCTTGCCTACAACCACGAACTGAAGTATCTCTTGGCCTTTCAGATGTGGGCGCCGAATTCTCCGGTTTGGTTCAATATCGGCCACTGGGAGCAATGGCGTTGGGGACGGCCGGATCTACGCACGGTGATGGACAATCGAGGCAATCGCGCCTTCAAGGCGTTTCTGCCGGAGGGGGATGCGGACGACCGGAATCTGAAAGTGAAGGAAGTATCCAACGCGTACCTACACCCTCAGGCTTCCGCTTGCTTCTTGATGGGCATCGAGGACTCGATGGAAAAAATCCTCAGCCACCAAATCGCGGAAGGCGGGGTCTTTTCCAGTGGTTCGGGCATCGGAGTGAACCTCTCTTCGATTCGCTCCTCGAAGGAACCGATCGCGGGCAAGGGCTTCGCCTCGGGGCCGATCTCTTTCGACAAGGGCTTCGACCGGATGGCGGGCGCTATCAAGTCGGGCGGCAAGACGCGCAGGGCGGCTCGCATGGTGTTGTTGTTCGCGGACCATCCGGATATTTTCCAGTTCATTTCCACCAAGAACGAGCAGGAGGACATCGGCAAGATCGTGTTGCGCGAGCACAATGTCTCGGTGGCTCTCAAGAAGAAGGCGGAGGAGTTTGCTCAGAAGGGGTCGCCGGCGGAGCGCATGGCGGCTCGTATCGTGCTCGACATGCCGATGGTCACGGATCGGGTTTATGATTCTGGAATGGACGACTTGCTTTACGGGGAGACCTTGGGGCATCAGAACGCGAACCATTCCGTTTCGCTCAAGGGAGATTTTTGGAAGGCGTACCAAACCAAGGGCGAATATGCGACTCGTTGGGTGAGCGATCCGACGAAGGTCGAAGATACGTTCAAGGCGGAGAGCATCCTCGACGCGATCGCGGAGTGCGTTTGGCACAATGCGGAACCGGGGACGCACAATAACGACTTTATCAATATCTGGAATCCGGTGAAGTCGGATGGGGATATTTCCACCAGCAACCCCTGCTCGGAATACCTGCACCTCAACTTCACCTCCTGCAACCTCTCCAGCTTCAACGTGTTTCGTTTCTACGATCGGGAGACGAAGAAGATGAAGGTGGAGCCGTTGCAGAAGGCGATCCGGCT
The DNA here is from genome assembly GCF_031127875.1 of Pelagicoccus sp. SDUM812005. GTDB lineage: Bacteria > Verrucomicrobiota > Verrucomicrobiia > Opitutales > Opitutaceae > Pelagicoccus. The sequence continues at coordinate 274,676 of NZ_JARXIA010000004.1, forward strand.
GGCCATGATCGCGGCGGATCTGAATATCGAAGAAGGCGGCTTTCCGATTCCCGAAATCGCAGCGGGAACTTATCGGTATCGCACCACTGGAATTGGCTACGCGAACGTGGGCGGTCTATTGATGGCGATGGGGATTCCCTACGACAGTGACGAGGGGCGTTTGATTGCGAGCCAGTTGGTTAGCTTGCTGACTTCGACCTGCTGGAAGGCCAGCGCCGAAATGGGACAGGAGCTGGGAGCGTATCCACGTTTTGAATCCACCGAGTCAGACTTGCGCGAAGTGCTTGAACTTCACAAGGCGGTGCAGGATCTCTCGGGAGCATTCAGCGAGGGCAAGGATATCGAGAAGGAGGCGAACGCTATCTTCAAGTCGCGCAGCTCGCGGTTGCCTATGGCCCAAGGCTTGACGGGGCTCGATGTCTTGAAGGGGTATGCTCGGAGCTTCGAGAAGCATTCCGTGGCGGCCCCGGGTATTGCCGATCAGCTTCAGGCTGTAAACTCCGCGACCTGGGATGAGGTGCTCGCCGCGAAGCGCTTCCGCAACAGTTTCACTACGGTGATGGCTCCGACAGGGACGATCTCCGCTCCGATGGGGATCTATGACGAGGGAACGACTTCGGCCGAACCGGACTATACGCTGGTTAAGTACAAGAACCTGTCAGGGGGAGGGATGTTGAAGATGTTCAATACCTTGGCCTTGGAAGGGCTTCGTACCCAAGGTTACACTACGCAGCAGGTTTGCGAGGCGGCGTTGGAAGTGGCCGGTCTCGATGGTCTGTACACTGCCTGCGGAGCGAGCATGGCGAAGGTCGTAAGGCACCTGCGACAGTATATTGACGAAAGTCAGGTTGGCCCGATTCGGCATCAATTGAACGAGCTTATCGGATTCAAGATTGGCGACGTTCCCAAGCTTGAGGCCTATCTCACCGAGCTGAGGGAAAAAGGGCAAAACGGTACCGCGGACCAGCAGGAAGGCGTCGTGCTCGCGGGGGCGAGCCACGTGGAGGACATTCCTTGGCTTAAGCCTGAGCATCGGGCGGCCTTCGATTGTTCGGCGACTTCCGGCAGCGGCTCGCGGTCGATCCAGGCGAAGGGGCATATGCGCATGTTGGGCGCGATCCAGCCCTTCTTGTCGGGGGCGACTTCGAAGACGGTGAACTTGCCGTATACGGCAACGCGGGAGGATATTAAGCAGTGCCTCGTCGATTGCCATGATATGGGGGTTAAGTGCGTTGCGCTCTACCGGGCGGACTCGAAGGGGATATCCGTTTTTAACGTGGATACGCCAGAGGGGCGAAAGTGGAATCCTGAATACGTTTGGAAGGATCTCGTGGAAGGCGTGCGCGAGCAGGTTGGCGAGATCGTCAAGGAAGCGAGCAAGCCGCGGCGGGTACGCTTGCCGGGGCGCCGCATTTCCCAGACTTTGAAGTTCGAGGTAGGCGGTGGCTTGATGGAAGGTTTTCTCACCGTAGGAATTTATCCAGATGGAAGCTGCGGCGAAGTCTTTGGCCGCGTGGGCCAAGCCGGTTCCTTTGCCAACGGCATGTTCGAGAGCTTTTGCAAGGCCTTCTCGATTTCCCTTCAGTATGGGGTGCCGCTTTCCAGCTTGATCGAGTCGTTTCGCTACACGGCGTTCGATCCGAGCGGGTTCACCAAGGTCGGCGACCAGGATGGCGTCGCTGAGCAAATCAAGACCTGCAAGAGTGTGGTCGATGCCATGATGCAGATTTTGCAGTGGCTCTTTCCAGAGTCGAACGGTGAAAAGCTAATCGACTATGCGGGTGCTGCGGTGGAGGCGCAGAGCGGTGCAGTGACGATCAAGCCGTCAGAGGAGAGCAAGACTTCTGTTGTTAGAAGTATCCAAAATAAGAGCGCCGAGTCCTGTCCCAAGTGCGGTTCCATGGCGTATGTACACGACGGGAAGTGTCGCGCCTGCCGGGACTGTGGCTTCAAGGACGGAGGGTGTGGAGAGTAGGTTTTTATTGGATACCTAGGTTTGCAAGGCGGCTTCTTAGTCGTCGAGGAGGTAGTCGATGGTGTCTTGATCGATTTCGAGTCGCTCGACGTTGCCTTCGGTGAGCAGTTCTTCGACGAGTTCGGTCTTGGCCTTTTGCAGGTGTTGGATCTTGGACTCGATGCTGTCGTCTACGATTAGCTTGTAGACGAAGACGCGCTTTTGTTGGCCGATGCGATAGATGCGGTCGCTGGCTTGGCGCTCTACGGCTGGGTTCCACCAGGGATCGAAGTGGATAACGCAGTCCGCAGCTGTGAGATTGAGCCCGGCGCCGCCTGCCCGTAGACTGATGAGGAACACGGGGGCTTGGCCTTCTTGGAAAGATTGCACGACGCTGGCTCGGTCCTTGGTGCTGCCGGTGAGGATGAGGCGTTCGATGCGGGCGTCGTCGAGGGCGTCGGCGATGAGCTCCAGCATGGAGGTGAATTGGGAGAAGATTAGGATGCGGCTGCCTTGGCCGATGAGCTCTTCCACGAGCTCGAGCAGGGCTTCGAGTTTGGCGGAGTCGCCAGAGTCGCAGTGGGAGGCGCCTTCTTCGAGGAGGCGGGGATCGCAGCAGATTTGGCGCAGTCGCAAGAGGCGGGCGAGGATGAGCATGCGGGCTCCGGCGATACCGCCGACGGCGAGGCTGGTGCCGATTTCGGCGCGGGCTTCCTTGCGGTAGGTGTCGTAGAAGTCTCGCTGTGCTGGCGTCATGGATACGGCGTGCACGACCTCGGTGCGCTCAGGGAGGTCTTTGAGGACTTCGCGTTTGGTGCGGCGGAGCACGAAGGGGCTAAGGCGTCGCTTGAGGCGGTTGCGTACTTCTTCGGCGAAGCTGGAGTCGCCGGCGTCCTTGAGCGTTTGTACGATTCGGGAGCGGAAGGTGTTTTCGTCGCCGAGGAAGCCGGGGAGGAGGAATTCGAAGAGGGACCAGATGTCTTCGAGCCGATTTTCGATGGGAGTGCCGGTGAGGCAGAGCTTGCGTTCGGCCCGGAGTCCGCGAGCGGTGGCGGCGGTTTGGGAGGCGGCGTTCTTGATGTTTTGGGCCTCGTCGAGAATGGCGAGGGTCCAAGGTCGGGACTGGAGGCGTTCGCTTTCGAGGCGGAGCAGAGCGAAGCTCGTGAGGGTAACGTCGCAGGAGCCGACGCCTTGCCAGGCGCGGTCGCGATCCTTGCCGTGGAAACGTGCGACTTTGAGAGTGGGGGCGAAGCGTTCCAGTTCGTCTATCCAGTTATCCACTACGCTGGTCGGCGCGACGATTAGGGCGCCGTTGGCGAGGCGGCCGCGTTGCTTGAGGTCGAGGAGGTGGGCAATGGTTTGGGCTGTTTTGCCGAGTCCCATGTCGTCGGCGAGAATTCCTCCGGCGGCTACTTCGTCCAGGGCGGTGAGCCAGCCCAGTCCCATGCGTTGGTAGTCGCGCAGCTTGAGGGCTAGGTTTTGGGGCGTCTTGCGTTCCCGAACGTCGATGCCGGCTCCGATGCGTTCGCAAAGGGCGAGGACCTTGGAGATGCCTTCTAGGGCGCTCGCGTCCACGAGTCCGGCGGCGGCAAGTTCGCCGAGGCGCCACTGGCTGACGCGGGCCCGGGCGGAGGTGTCGAAGGGGTTGCGGTCGTAGAGTTCGTAGAGTTGGTCGGCGAAGGTTGCGAGGGTGGAGCTTGGCAGGACGACGAGGTGGGTCGCTTCCGGCTGGTCTCCGAAAACGCGTAGGGCGAAGCTTTCTTCGCGTAGCCAGGCGAGCAGCTGGGGGAGACCGCGGTCGCTTTGACGTCGGAGGGTACGGTGGAGCACGGGGAGCAAGGCTTCGCGGCGTCCCTTCGTTTTCAAGTCGAGGCTAAGGGCGAATCCACCCGCTCCATCGCTTTCGACTTCCGCGAGGAGGTCGGAGTCTTGGGCGAGGGCGATGGTGAGTCCTTTGGCGTATTCAACTTCCCATTGCGCGTCTAGCTCGGGAATGGTTTCTTCGAGGAAGCTCCGCCAGGAAAAGCCGCTGCTGATGGAGAAGGTGGAACTGTCGAAGTTGAAGAGGTCAAGGTTGCCCGCTTGCTGGGAAGGCTCGAATCCCCAGGTTTTGAGAGCTTGCTGGGTTTGCTCCTCGAAGTCTCGGTCTCGAGGGACGCGTTTGATGGCGCCGTCTTCGCGATAGGAAACGGCGCTCTCGGAGGCGTCCCAGGCTACGAGGGCTTTGCCGTAGCGAAAGCGCAGGCGTAGGCGCAGGCGGTCTCGCAGTTCGATCCAGGCCTCGTCGCGTTCGCGTTTTTCGGTGAGGGCTCTTTGCTGGATGGTGAGGACGGCGACGGGCTTCACGTCTTGCGATTCCTCGAGTCGGGCGAATTCTGGGGTCGGGAAGGTGGCGTTTGGAAACTCTTTGGCGAGGCGTAGACAGAATCCGGATACATCCGCCGCTTTCATGCTGCGGGCGGCGAGCCAGCGCATGCTTAGGGCAGGAGGCTGCGTGGTGGCGAGCGGCCCGCAGCGGCACTCGTCGCCTTGGATGTAGATGGGCGGATTGAGGGGGAAGGCGCGGGTGCCGGGAGGCGTGGCTGCAGTGGTTTCCCATTCGCCTTCGCGGCCGAGAGTGGGCGTCCAGCCAAGGGTCCCTTCTAGGGGATCGCTCCAGACGAGGGGGCGATGGGCGCCGAAGGCGAAGAAGACGGATTTGAGCTCGAGCATCTTTTTGAGGAGCTCGAAGCCGTACTGTCCATCGAGGATAGGCCATTGTCCTTCCCGCTTGATAAGCTGCATGAGCCCCATGACGATGCTGCGGTCGGCGGGAGTGAGGATGGGCTCGTATTTTTTTGAGAAGAGGACCTTGAGGTTCGAGAGGTCGGTTTCGCTAAAGGCGTCCCACTTCATGAGACGCGTGAGGCGAAGGGAGCACTCGAGTTGGCGTCCTTGCGGAGTCAATACGTAGACGAGGCGTTCCATGGGGGCGAATTTTGGAAAGGCATTTTGCTTTTAGCAGAGCTCGGCTACAGCCAGTCTGCTGTTGCGGGCGCTCACTTTCGTGATTCCAAGAAATTGATAGTCGGGTTCGTATATGGTGAAATTATACGGTTCTCAATTATCGGTTTTCGGGAAGATCGAGTGTGGCGAGTAAGGCTCGGCCTTTTTCGGTAAGGCGGTATTTTTGCAAGCGGCTGGTGGGTTTCTCGGGAATGGTCATTTCGATCAAATCTCGGGCCAGGAGGCGTTTGAGTTGTTTCTTCAGTTCCCCAGACACGGTTTTGTGGCCGAGCTTCGGGGCTATTTCTGCCTTGCCATGTGGGTGAATGCGGAGGGCCAGTAGAACCTTAGCGGCGATGCGCGACTCTAGCTGCGATTCTAGCTGTGACTCGGGCCGCAGCTCGGGCCGCAACTCGGGCCGCAACTCGGGCCGAGCTCGTGCAGGCTTGGTCCTGACTCTCTCGGTGAGCGCCTCTTGAACTGATTCCGTCTGTTTCTCCAATTGAGCGGCCTTCTTGTGTACGGGCAACCGGATGAGAAAGTGGGTGCGGTCGTCGTCGGTCTCGAACTCGGGTGATGGCGAGCCATTGGCGGCCATGACTTTGAGTATTTTGGAGATACCCGTCGAGCGGCCTTCGGTGAGGTCGAGTTCTTTAAGGAATTCGCCGATGCGGCGATTTCGGTAGCGGCGGCTTACGGCCCGGCCCGCTTGTAGATCGGCGAGTTTGATGGAGCGATCGGGGCCAGGAAAGCTGAGGACCACGAGATCATCATGGGAGATGCGAATTTCTATGGGTTCGCGGATTTCGTAGGAACGGTGATATACGGCGTTGACGACAGCTTCTTCAATGGCGGCTAGCGGGTAATTCCAAAAGCGCTCCGCTTCCGGCCGGTCGGGATGTTTGATGACGGTTTCCTTGAGATAGTTTCTTTGGATAAAAGAAATGGCATCCTGGGTGATCCGTGCTAGCGGACCCGCGAAGATTTTCTCCTCGAATTGATCGCCGCCTGGACCTTCGGGAAAGTAGACGACATCGATTTGGGTGGCAGGAAAGTATCGGCGGGGATCTTCGCTGAAGAAGAGCAGCCCAACGTTTTGCGGCAGTGGGGATTCGCTCGGACCTGCCACAATCTTCATTTGGCGTCCGAGGGCTTCTGTTGGGAGCGTGGATGATTCGTCCGCCAAAGCGCTGCCGACCTCGCTTAGAAACTCCTGCATGAGGCGTGGCGACAAGTCGGACACGGCTGCGGTTTGGTTGATCCGATCGTCGAAAGGGACTTGGGCTGTGAGACTGATCAGTTCCCGCTCGTCTTGGCCCCTGGCTTCTACGGTGCTGGCGTAGCGGCGGATGTAGTATCGATACTCCTTGTTCTTCGCGGTGACGGTTTTCGGAACTTTGTAGGGACGTGTCGGCCCGCCGGGAGCCCAGAGTACGATCAGGTTTCGACCTGCGACGCGCTCGACGCTCAGATGCGGGTAATAAGGGGGCTGGATCAAGTTGCAGAAGCCGAGCAACTCCTGCTGGATCTTATCGAGTTGGGAGTCTGATAGACCGAGAGGAGGGAAGATCGGTTGGCCTGCTGCGTCGCAGTCTTGACCGATTATGACGTAGCCTCCGCCAAGGTTTTCAAAATCGTTGGCGAAGGCGCAGAGGGTGCGGAGGATCGCGTCGGGATTCCAGCCCTGTTTGTATTCGATGCGCTCGCCCTCCACTTGGCGCTGGCGTAGGAGCTTATCCAGGTTAATCGGTAGCGGCATGGCTATCAGATGAATGGTTGTGGATGATAAGCTGAGAGAACTGCCTACGCTGACCTTCGAGATGGCCAAGCTCTTGCTGACGGGTCTCGTGGTCAGTGGCGGGGGGGCCTATGTCGTACTTGCAAATAAACGGAGGTAGGGTTGCGGTGTCGGTCATTGGCGTTTCGGCAGGCTGAGGAGGATAGGTCTTTCTTAAAGTTGGTAAAGGTAAGGGCAACCTAATCTCAGCTTAGGCAGGAGGTGGCGCTCGCTCGCTGCTACTCGGCGGCTGCTATTTGGTCGGAGAGGTCGGACCACTCTTCGTAGGCGGTTTCGATCTTGCTCTTGTTGGCGTCGTAGGCGCTGAGGACTTCTTGGGACTTTTGGGGGTCCTTGTAGAAGTCGGGATCAGCCATGAGGTTTTCGTATTCAGATTGTTGGGACTCGAGGTCGGATATCTCCTTCTCGACTTTCTTGAGCTTGTCGGTGAGGGGCTTGAGCTTGGCTTGCTGCTGGGCCCGGAGGCGGCGTTGCTCCTTGGGGTTCATCGAGCTCGCGTTCGAGGTTTTGGGGTCTGGGGTTTGTTTTTTTGGGGGATTGGCTTTGGGATCGCCAGCGAGGTCGCTTCTCCGGGCTTCGAGGCGGGCTAGGTAGTCGGAAACGTTGCCGGGGTGGAGGGAGAGACCGTCTTTGCGGACTTCGAGGACTTTGGTGACGATGCTGTCCAGGAAGTCGCGGTTGTGGGAGACGATGAGGAAGGTGCCGGGGAATTTGTCGAGGGCGCCGCGCAGGACGTCTTGGGAGCGGATGTCGAGGTGGTTGGTGGGTTCGTCGAGGATGAGGAAGTTAGCGGGCTGGACCAGCATCTTGGCGAGGGCGACGCGGTTGCGTTCGCCGCCGGAGAGGACTTTGACTTTCTTGAAGACGTCGTCGCCCTGGAAGAGGAAGGAGCCGAGGATGGTGCGCAGCGAGGTGTTGTTGCCGACTTCGGCGACGCGTTCGATGGTTTCGAAGATGTCGAGTTCGGGATCGAGCTCGTCGGCTTGGTGCTGGGCAAAGTAGGAGATGGATGTATTGCCGCCGACGATACGTTCGCCTTCTTGGAAGGGTTCGACGCCGGCGAGGATCTTGGCGAGGGTGGTCTTGCCGGCTCCGTTGACGCCGAGGACGGCGATGCGGTCTCCGCGTTCGATGCGGATGTTGGCGGAATGGATGACCTCGAGGTCGCCGTAGCATTTGCGGAGGTTCTTGACCTCGATGACGTTTTGTCCGGAGCGGGGCGGTTCGGGAAAGGAGAAGGCGACTTGGTCGGCTTCTTGTTCGATCTCGATGCGTTCGACCTTTTCGAGGGCTTTGATGCGGGACTGGACTTGCTTGGCCTTGGTGGCTTTGGCCCGGAAGCGGTCGATGAATTGCTGGGTCTTGGCGAGTTCGCGCTGTTGTTTGGCGTAGGCTTTTTCGAGCTGGGCGCGGCGTTCGACGGATTGGACTTCGTATTTTGAGTAGTTGCCGGTGTAGACGGTGAGGGCGCCTTGGTAGACTTCGAAGGTGCGGGTGATGAGGGAGTCGAGGAAGGCGCGGTCGTGGGAGACCATGAGCAGCGAGCCGTGGTAGTGGCGGAGGAAGTCTTCGAGCCAGGCTTGGGATTCGACGTCGAGGTGGTTGGTCGGTTCGTCGAGGAGCAGCAGGGAGGGCTGGGCGAGAAGGAGTTTGGCGAGGGCGATGCGCATTTGCCAGCCGCCGGAGAATTCGTCGGTCATGCGCTGCATGTCGGAGGACTGGAAGCCGAGGCCGAGGAGGATGGACTCGATGCGGGAGGGGATACGAGCGACGTCGAGGTCTTCGAGCTGGAGTTCCATTTCGCCGAGGAGCTCGAGGGTTTCGGCATACTCTTCGGTCGCTGTATCCAGTTCGTTGAGACGGTTGTTGGCTTGCTCGATCTTTTGCTGAAGATCGATGACGTTGGAGAAGGCGGTGTGGACTTCGTCGAAAAGGGTTTTTCCGTGGGCGGCTATTCCGTCTTGGGGTAGGTATCCGATGGATACGTAATTGGCTTTATCGATGCCCCCGGAATCGTAGGCTTCGACGCCTGCTATGAGCTTGAGCAGGGTGGTCTTTCCGGCTCCGTTGGCTCCCACGAGGCCGATGCGGTCTTTGGCGCCGATGGTGGCGGTGGCGTCACGGAAGAGATAGCGTTCTCCGTACTGGAGGGTGATGTTGCGTAAAGTTATCACTTTGAAGAGTGAGGGGCGAGGATAAGGTATTTGCTACCCGCGGCGCTTGCGAAGGGGAGGCTGTTAGGCGTTTTTTACCACAGGTTCCTCAGATGCGGGAGGATGGATCTTGCGCTTGGATTTTGAGCAGTGCTTCGAAGGGGAGGGTGGCGCAGCGGATGCGGCTGGGGAAGGCGAGGACGCCGGAGAGGGCGGCAAGCTCGCCGGGGAGGTCTATTGTTGCGGGTTTGTCTTGGAAATCGGATACGAATTGCTTGGCGAATTGAGTGGCTTCGGGATTCGGGAGGGCGGCGAGGTGTTGGGTCATCATGCTAGCGGCGGCGAGGCAGATGGTGCAGGATTGGGCGGTGAAGGTAATGCGGGCCCTGCCGTCGTCGTCGGTTTTTCGATACACGGTTATTTCGTCGCCGCAGAGTGGATTGCGGAGGGTGGCGCTGGCTGCGTTGGCGAGTTCGCAGTTGTTGTGAGGCTGCTTGCTGTGGGCGAGCAGGGTTTGCTGGTAGAGTTTTTTTAGGTCGGGATTCAAGGTGGGAGAGTGAAGGCGTTGATGCGTGGGTTGTGCGGCGTGGCGCGAGCGCCAGCCCTATTGTCTCGCGGGCTGAAGCTCCGCGCAACGGGGCGCTACAGAAAGAGGAGGGCGGTCTTCTTGAGGGCGGCGGCGAGGGCGTCGACGTCGGCGGGCGTATTGTAGAGGGAGAAGGAAGCCCGGGCGGTGGCGGGAACGCCGAGGCGTTTCATGAGGGGCTCGCAGCAGTGGTGGCCGGAGCGGATGGCGACGCCTTCGGTGTCGAGCACGGTGCCGATGTCGTGCGGGTGGGCGTCGCCCATGGTGAAGGAGATGGCTCCGGAGCGTACGCGTGGGTTGCCGATGATCTTGAGGCCGTCGATCTGGGAGAGCTTGGCGACGGCGTAGGCGATCAGTTGGGACTCGTAGTCGTGGATGGCTGGCAGGCCGACGCTGGAGAGGTAGTCGATGGCGGCGCCGAGGCCGATGGCGCCTTCGATGTGGGGAGTGCCGGCTTCGAAGCGGGAGGGCGGCTCCTTGAAGGTCGAGCCTTCGAAGGTGACGTGGGCGATCATGTCTCCGCCGCCTTGGTAGGGGCGCATGGTGTCGAGCAGGGCGCGGCGTCCGTAGAGGATGCCGATGCCGGTGGGGGCGTAGATCTTGTGGCCGGAGGCGACGAGGAAGTCGCAGCCGAGCTTTTGCACGTCGAGGGGAATGTGCTGGATGGCTTGGGCGGCGTCGACGAGGGTGGGGATGCCGCGGGCCTTGGCTTGGTCGAGCAGGGGCTGGATGTCGTTTACGGTGCCGATGGCGTTGGAGACGTAGACGATGGAGAGGAGCTTGGTCTTCTCGGTGAGCAGCTGGTCGAAGGTGGCGAGGTCGAGGTCGCAGTCGTCGGTGACGGGGATGACCTTGAGGATGGCTCCGGTGCGGGCGCAGAGGAGCTGCCAGGGAACGATGTTGGCGTGGTGCTCCATGGCGGAGATGAGGATCTCGTCGCCAGGCTGGAGGAGGGGCTCGAGGTAGGAGTGGGCGACGAGGTTGACGGATTCGGTGGCGCCGCGGGTGTAGATGATTTCGGAATCGTCGGCGGCGTTGATGAATTTGGCGATCTTGCCGCGGGCTTCCTCGTAGGCGCCGGTGGCCTCGGTGGAGAGGAGGTGGACGCCGCGGTGGATGTTGGCGTTTTCGTGGCTGTAGTAGCGGGTGACGGCGTCGATGACGGCCTGCGGCTTCTGGGTGGAAGCGGCGTTGTCGAGGTAGACGAGCGGCTTGCCGTGCACGGTGCGGCTGAGGATGGGGAAGTCTCCGCGTACGTGGGCGAGGGCTTCGGGTATAGCTGGCGGCGTGGGCTGGCTGTTGGTTTTCGACATGATGTGGGAATGTTTAGGTAGTTAGGCAGCGGGAGGAAGGCTGAAGTTTAGAAAGTGGGCGCGGCGCTGTTTGGAAGACGTTTGGGAAGCGTATTTGTTAGCTTGCTTCCCCGTGAGGGGCTTACCATATACGCTGAATGCCATTTTCAGGACTTGGGCTATCAGAACCCATCAACAAGGCGCTCGCCGATCTCGGCTTTGAGAAGCCTACCCCAATTCAGGAACAAGCGATCCCTATCGTATTGCAAGGCAAGGACTTGATAGGGTCCGCTCAAACCGGTACCGGCAAGACGGCGGCTTTTGGCCTGCCGATCCTGCAGCGGATCGTGCCGGGCAAGCCTTTCCAGTGCCTCATTTTGGAGCCTACTCGCGAGTTGGCGGCGCAGGTGGAAGAGGCTTTGAAGTTCTTCGCCAAGAACCTAGGAATCCAGATCGGCCTCATCTATGGCGGCGTGAAGTACGGCGGCCAGATGAAGATGATCGAGAGCGGCGCGGAGATCATCGTAGCGACTCCGGGGCGTTTGCTGGACCATCTTCAGCAGGGCAACTTTTCCTTGAAGGAAATGGATTACTTGGTGCTGGACGAGGTGGATCGGATGCTGGACATGGGATTCTTGCCGGACGTGAAGCGGATCGTGCAGAACTATTGTTCGAAGGAGCGCCAGACCTTGCTTTTCACGGCGACGATGCCGCCGGCCATCAAGACTTTGACGGGCTGGGTGCTCAACGACCCAGCGGTCGTGGAGATCGGGCAGAACCGTTCGGCCGCCGAGACGGTGAGCCACGCGTTTTACCCGGTGGTGGAGCGCCAGAAGTACAAGCTGTTGCTGGAGCTGCTGGAGCGCACGCACTACGAAAGCGTGTTGATCTTCACTCGCACGAAGTTCAATGCGGACATGATTACGCGTCGACTCGAGCGCTTGAACCACAAGGTAGCTGCTTTGCACTCGGATCGTTCCCAGTCGGAGCGTACGGAGGCCTTGAAGGGATTCAAGGACGGCAAGTACGAGGTGCTGGTGGCGACGGATATCGCGGCTCGCGGCTTGGATATCGCCGGCGTGACGCACGTGATCAACTACGACGTGCCGCTGCATGCGGAGGACTACGTGCACCGTATCGGCCGTACGGGCCGCGCCTCACGCGAGGGGGATGCGTTTACGCTTCTCACTGAAGACGAGGTGAAGAATGCGGCGGCGATCGAACACTTCATTGGCAAAAAGATCGAGCGCAAGAAGCTGGATGGCTTCAACTACATGTACTCGGCGCTGTTCAATGCCCAAGAGAAGTCGGCTGCGGCGGGTCCGCGTTCGCGCTTGTTTGGGCGTTCCGGCCGCTAGGCTCCATCGGTTTGCCGTTGGTTCCAGTCTGCTACGAGTTCGTAGGTGAGCTCGTAGAGTTTGGTAGGCTCGAAGGGTTTGTGCACGATGCTTACGGGCGTTTGCGGTCCGAGGGAGCTCTGGATTTCTGCGTCGGAATAGTCGGAGTAGGCCGTCACTATGACGAAGCGCATGGCGGGGTCGATCTCGCGGATCTGGTGGATGGTCTCCAGACCGTCCCAGCCGGGCGGCATGCGCATATCCACGAAGGCGAGGGGGTAGCGTATGCCTTTGGCGAGGTGGCGTCGGACTAGCTCGCAGGCTTCCTCTCCTTGGTAGGCGGATTGGATCTCGAAGTTGCGTTGGCGCTTGGGAGGCCGCTTGTATCCGGGGGCGGCAAGGAGAAGGTCTTCGAGCTCGTCGAGCTTGCTGTCTCCTTCGTTGCTTTGGTCCGGACGGAGGACGGCCTTGTAGTCGCGGTGCAGCGAGAGGTTGTCGTCGATTACCAGTAGCGACCGGTTCTCCAAGGTGGCCAGGTCTATGTCGGTATATTTGCGAAGCATTTATCGAGTGCGAGAAGGAGTTCCGCCTTCAACAGTGGGGCGGGGAGCGGGTTTTGCAACGAACCGCAGGCCCTTTTAGCGAACCTTTTCAAGGGGAGTCTGGCCGATGCCTGGCAGTTTGAGCGCCGCTACTGGGTATCGAGCAGCTCGGCGCGTCCGGTGTTTCGGACGGCGATGAGGACGGGCGGAAGCGGCGAGGCGGCGCGGGAAGGATAGGGCGCGAAGAGGACGATTGCGGAGAGCGGGAGGGTGGCTTCGTCGATGACTTTTCCGCTCATGGTGTCGTAGCGGTGGTGGAGTTTGTTGCCGACGAGCTCGGTTTGGGCGATGGAGATGGCTTCGGCGGCGGAGAGTCCGTCGTCGAGGTCGATGTTGGCCAGCTGGCTGGAGATGCGCTTGTAGTCGGAAGTGGAGATGGCTCCGTATCCGTTTAGCTGGCTTTGCTGGATGCTTTGGCCGAGGTAGGCGAGCAGGCGCGGTATGTCGATGTCGCTGCCGAGGCGTTTTGCGGTGCGGATCTTGAGGATCTGGCTGTTCACTCCGGCGACGTACAGTTCGCCTTCTTTGGGGACTAGTCCTTCGGAGTATTCGAAGCGGGCGTGGTTGAATTCGGTTTGGCCAATGGTGGCGACGGTGGACGGAGAAATGCTGAGCTGGCTGTAGATGCGCTTGTTGGCGGCGAGGTTGAGGTCGGCGATCGCGTCGCGGAAGCTTTTGGCGATGACGTCGGAGTCGGTGCCTTTGGGGATGACGCTGGCTTGTAGGTCGTAGACGAATACGTCGATGCGGGCCTCTGGGTTGCGGTAGCTGATGGCGAGGCCCAGTCCGGGAGCCTTTTCTTCGAGTTCCACTACGGGGCGGCGGAAGAGTGGGCCGAGGGCTCCTGGGAAGTAGATGCCGGTGGTGTTGTCGAAGTAGGGGGCGGGGGCGAGTTCGAGGTTGGTGTTTGGGTTGACGACCTTGACTTGGGTGCAGGAAGTGAAGGCTCCGGCAACTGCGATGAGGCCGCAGGCCGCGATTAGGGAGCGGGCGAGGCGGCGTAGGCGTTGGGAAGGAGGAATCACTGCACTGTTTCGGATCGGAGGAGGGAGGAGGAGCGTTACGGGGAAACGCTTCAGGCCATAGAAAAACGGCAGCTGAAATTGTTCATTCCTTTCTTTTCCATTTCTCTAGCGTCGCAGCGCGGCGGGCTTTCGCTGGATGGCGTCATAGAAAAGCTGGCGAACTTGGGCGCAGGCTTTGCGGGCGGCGATGGGATCTGCCGCGAGGATCTTGACGCACCAGCAGGCCGGGTGGGCGAGTTGGCTGGAGCCAATGCGTATGCCATCGGTCTGCAGTCGGTAGATCTCTTTCCAGAGGTCCTTGGAGTCGCCGAGCTTCTCCGAGACGAGCAGGAGGGAGAGGTAGAAGGGGCAGGGGGCTCCGAGTTCGTTGCTCCAGGAGGAGGCGGTCCCTCGCGCGGGCTCGACGCTGTGCTTCTCAAGCAGGGCGAGCGTGCCGTCGTAGCGGAGGGAGAGGCGGTTGCGGAATTGGCGGAAGGCGAAGGCTTCCTGGTGGGCGATGCGGCCGGGGGCGATTGCTTCGATGAAAAAGAGTTCGCCGCCCTTTTCGACTTCGATGGCGCTGCGTTGGGTGAAGGCGCTCTGGCCTTGGAGGATGAGCCACTCGGGATTGTTCTCGAGGAAGGCCCCTTGCTCGACGCGGAAGCTTTGATTCCAAGTCGCCTCGCTTTCTGGATCCATTTTGTGGATACGAAGCGAGGATGGGTTCGAGAGGGTGAGGGAGGCACCTTTTTCGATGAGGACGTCGAGGTCGGCGGAGTCGCCTGCCAGCATCCCAGCGGTGGGGCACATGAGGTTTAGCAGCAGGCTGTGCCCGTCCCAGTACGGTTTGGAGATGTGGATGGGCGTCTTGAACTCCTTGCGGCTGAGGATGCATCTGTGGTTGGGAGCCAGGGAGCAGGTAGCGCGAAGGTAGCCGTCCACGTGGGGACGGGTGAGAGGAGGTGTTGCTTGGATTTCCACCGGCGAGGTTTGGGAGGATTCGAGAGTTGGACTAGAAGAGGTATTCCTTTTTGAGCCAAGCGATCACGTCGTCGAGTCCCTTGTGCGACTTGAGGTCGCAGAAGAGGAAGGGGCGATCGCCGCGCATCTTTTTGCTGTCGCGATCCATGACGCCGAGATCGGCGCCGACGTACTGGGCGATTTCGATCTTGTTGATGATCATGAGATCGGAGTATTGGATGGCGGGTCCGCCTTTGCGGGGGATCTTGTCGCCTTCGGCGACGTCGATGACGTAGATGAAGGCGTCTACGAGCTCGGGGGAGAAGGTGGCGGAAAGGTTGTCTCCGCCAGATTCGATGAGTACGGCTTGGGTGTCGGGGTGGCGCTCGAGCAGTTCGTCGATAGCTGCCATGTTCATGCTGGTGTCGTCGCGGATGGCGGTGTGGGGGCAGCCGCCGGTTTCGACGCCCATGACGCGGTCGGCCTCGAGGGCGTTGTTTCGTACGAGGAACTCGGCATCCTCGCGAGTGTAGATGTCGTTGGTGATGGCGACTAGTTTGTATTCAGATTTCAATGCTTCGCAGAGGCGAAGGAGAAGCATGGTCTTGCCGGAGCCCACGGGGCCACCGATTCCGATACGGACTGGACGGGAGTTGTTCATTTTGGGAGGAGTCTAGATGCTTGGCTCTGTATATTTTAAGATATGAATAGTCGGGAGAAAGCTTGCTCGTGGCGTTGGGAAGCGATGTCGAGGGTGGGGAGGAAGGCTCCGGCGAAGTCGCGTTCGATGGCAAGGGAGGATTCGACGATGCGTTCGATTTCCTGTAGTGCGGAAGTGAGTACGCTTTGGGCGCCTTCCTGGCCGATGCGGATGAGCTTGAGGGATGCGGCGCAAGGGGCGGCGAGAGCTTGGTAGGTCCAAGCGGCGAGGGTGGGTTCGAGAGGGGTGCGAAGATCGACGTTTTCGGTTGCGAATAGGATCAGGTGGTGGGGGACGATTTTCTTCTCCCGTTTCAGCGCGGCCAGTTTCTCGAAGCGAGGAGTGGGCCGGAGCTTCGAAATGAGGCGGAGGCGCTGCTGGCCTTGGGAGAGGCTGGCTTGGCGTAGTTCCTTGCAGGGTTTCGAGGCGGAAATTTCTTCGTCGAGCTGGCAGATGAGCTGAAAGTCGTTTTGCTCGGCGGCGTTGTAAGCAAATCTTAGATACGGAAGTTCGAATTCCTGCAGGTTGAGGAAAACGACGCTTTCGAGGAAGCGAAGCAGGCTGGCGGGGTCGCTCACCTCTCCGTCGGCGCATAGCTCTTCGAGGCCGTAGGAGTGGGCGTAGGATCCGATCGGGAAGAGCGGGTCCGTGGTTTGGAGCATGCTTGGGAGCCAGGACAGGTTCATTGAGCTTAAGGTACTTGCAGCGATGAGTCTGTTGCCCAGACGAGCGTCTTATCTCGACGAGTCAACCTTTTGCAGTCTTGAAATCTAGGTTCTCGTTTTCAAGGTACTTGCGTGCGAGAATCCTAGGCGCTTTTCACGAGCACCCCGCCTCGGAGCATGGCTACCCTGACATTTACGATGACCCCATTTCTTAGTTCTACCCGTTTCACGGCGTTTCTGGCGTTGTGGCTGTGCTTGAGTTCCGGCTTTGCCGCCGCGTTTGGCGAAGGCTACAGCGAAGACGAAGCGGATATTCGCGAAGGGCGGGCCCTGTTTAAGAGCTATTGCGCGGCTTGCCATGACCTGGGTCACGATGGGATCGGCCCGGCCTTAGGGCCGGTGACGCTTGAGCGGGACAAGGACTGGCTGCAGCGGTTTATCGAGAATCCTCAGGCTTTGCTCGACAGCGGCGACGTGGTCGCGGAGCAGCTGGTGCGCAAGTATGGGGTGGTGATGCCGACCTTTGGCCTGGCTCCGGAAGAAGTGGAGAAGGTGTTAGCTTACTTGCATGCGCGACGTCGTCCCTTGCGGGAGAGAGTGGCTGTTGAGGATGGCAGAACGGTCGTGGAGAATCCGGTGCCGGAGAAGTTGCGTCGGGCGGGAATCGCCTTGGACTTGGAGCTCGCCTGGAGGGTGCCTGCCAGCAGCGAAAAATTTCCGCGAGCCCGCATCAACAAGCTTGCGGGAGTACGCGACGGGGAGCGGGACCGTTTGTTCGTCTGCGACCAGAATGGTTTCTTCTACGAGCTCGGCGACGAGGGGCCGCAATTGGTTTTGGAAATGTCGAAGGTATTTCCCGACTTTGTTTCCGAGCCTGGCTTGGCGACCGGTTTCTCCAGCTTTGCGTTCAGTCCGGATTTCGAGTCGAGTCGGCTCGTCTATACGCAACATGCGGAGCGGGGCGATGCGAAGGAGGCTGACTTCAAGGTGCCCGAGGGGGATGAGGCTCAGCTGCAATACGCGATCAACGAGTGGCGGATGGAGGAGCATGGAGGAAAGTCGATCCTCGTGGGGCCGAGAGAATTATTGCGTATCGAAATGATCGATACCTCGCACGGAATGCAGGAGCTGGCTTTTAATCCCTATGCCGTAGAGGGAGACGGAGACTATGGCCTGCTCTATGTGGGAGTGGGGGACGGCGGCGCTAGCTACATCAGGCGGGTGGATTTGGTTGAGGATGGCTCGAGGATATGGGGTAAGCTTCTGCGTATCGATCCGCGAGGGAGTGACGGCCGGAGCGGCGAGTACGGAATCCCGGCAGGGAACCCGTTTGCGGGTGGATCGACAGGGAGGCCAGCGGGGCTGCCGGAAGTTTATGCCCTAGGGTTCCGAAATCCGAATACGATGGCTTGGAGCCAAGGAGGAGAGCTGTTCGTGTCGGACATTGGGCATTGGAATGTGGAGGAGTTGAATCGAGTGGTCGTGGGTGCGGACTATGGCTGGCCTCGCTACGAAGGTGTCTATGAGATCGACTTAAAGGAGTCGCAGCGGCGGATCTACGCCCGTGATGGGGCTGCTAGCCCTGTCGTTGATCCGGTGATACAAATTGACCATGACGAGATACGCGCGATCGCAGGAGGGTTTATCTACGAGGGCGAGCGACTACCGTTGCTGAAGGGGCTTTACCTGTTTGGTGGCATCGCAACGGGGCGGGTTTTCGTTGCCGACGTGAAGGGAGCGGAGGAGGCTGAGGCCAAGGAGCTGCAGCTCTTTGTGGAGGGTGTTGAGACAACGCTTTCCAAGATGGTAAACGTGGGGCGGGCCGACCTGAGGATTGGCAGCGACGCGGCGGGAGAGCCATTCGTCTTGAGCAAGAGCGATGGCTCGATTTGGCGCGTCGCGAGGGCGCGTCGGATCCAGGATTGAAGGAAGGGCGTTGTGGAAGAGGCGGGGCTTCCTGCTAGCCTCCGCGTCAGTGGTGATGGTGTCCGCTAGCGGCGATGGCGGGCTGGAAGACTTGCTGGGCTTCCTGGTAGGGAATTTCGGCCCGATCGAGCAGTTGGCGTACGGCGGGGTCGTCTTCGGCGATGACGTGGGCGCTTTCGAAGGCGGCCGGGAAGTGCATGTTTCCCACCATCCAGCCGTAGAGGGCGCCGGTTTGCCCGTCGGAGAAGGGGATTTTCAGGACAGGCTCGGGCTCTTGCTCGATGAGGTAGACGGAGTCTTCGTTTTCATGGAAGGGGGTGCCGTGGGTGAGAGGGTGGGCGAGGTCGAAGCCGAAGTCGGTGCCATCCGCGGCGGTGGCGCGGAAGCGTCGTTTGGCGAGTTTGCGGCGCTCGACTTTGAGCGGTATCCGCTTTTTGGATTCGGGAATGTGGTGGAAGTGGGTGGTGATCAGGTGCACGGAGGAGGCGTTGTGACTGAAGTCTATCGGTGGGGGCTTAGAAAAGGAAGTAGCGTTGGGCGAGGGGGACCTCGGTCGCGGGTTCGCAGGTGAGGAGGGTGCCGTCGGCTTTGACTTCGTAGGTTTCGGGATCGACTTCGATCTTGGGGGTGGCCTCGTTGTGCAGGAGGTCCTTTTTGGAAATGTTGCGGGTGTTCTTGGTTGCGACCAGTCGCTTCTTGAGTCCGAGCTCTGCTCCTTTTCCGCTATCGAGGAAGGCTTGGCTGACGTAGGTGACGGAGGTGTTGTACTTGGCCTTGCCGTGGGCAGCGAATTGCTTGCGGTAGAAGGTGGGTTGCGGGGTGGGGATGGAGGCGTTGGGGTCGCCCATGTTGGCGAGGGCGATGAGTCCGCCTTTGAGCACGAGCTCCGGCTTGACGCCGAAGAAGGCGGGTTTCCAGACGACGATGTCGGCGAGCTTGCCGACTTCGATGGAGCCGACTTCGTGGGCGACGCCGCAAGCGATGGCGGGATTTAGGGTGTATTTCGCGATGTAGCGGAGCGCCCGGAAATTGTCGGCTTCTGGGTGCGTATCCGAATCTAGCTTACCGCGCTGCTTTTTCATCTTGTGGGCGGTTTGCCAGGTGCGGCAGATGACTTCGCCCACGCGGCCCATGGCTTGCGAGTCGGAGGACATGATGGAGAAGGCTCCGATGTCGTGCAGGATGTCCTCGGCGGCGATGGTTGACGGGCGGATGCGTGATTCGGCGAAGGCGACGTCTTCGGGGATCTTGGAATCGAGGTGGTGGCAGACCATGAGCATGTCGAGGTGCTCGTCGATCGTATTCACTGTGTAAGGACGGGTGGGGTTGGTGGAGGAGGGGAGCACGTTGAGCTCGCCGCAGACCTTGATGATGTCGGGGGCGTGTCCTCCGCCGGCGCCTTCGGAGTGGAAGGTGTGGATGACGCGGTTCTTGAAGGCGGCGATCGTGTCTTCGACGAAGCCGGACTCGTTGAGGGTGTCGGTGTGGATGGCGACTTGGACGTCCATTTCGTCGGCGATGCCGAGGCAGGTGTCGATGGCGGCTGGGGTGGTGCCCCAGTCTTCGTGCAGCTTAAGCCCCATGGCGCCGGCGACGACTTGTTCGCGGATGGCTTCGGGATTGGAGGAGTTTCCTTTGCCCATGAAGCCGAGGTTCATGGGGTACTCTTCCGCGGCTTCGAGCATGCGATGGATGTTCCAGGCTCCGGGGGTGCAGGTGGTGGCGTTGGTGCCGGTGGCGGGACCGGTGCCGCCGCCGGTCATGGAGGTGACTCCGGAAGCGAGGGCTTCGTCGATCTGCTGAGGGCAGATGAAGTGGATATGAGAGTCGAAGCCGCCTGCGGTGACGATGTGGCCTTCGCCTGCGATGACTTCGGTGGAGGCGCCGACTGTCATGCCTTTGCTGATACCGTCTTGGATGAGGGGGTTGCCAGCGTGTCCGATTCCGACGATGCGTCCGTCCTTGATGCCGATGTCGGCTTTGATGACGCCTTGTACGGCGTCGAGGATGGTGGCGTTGGTGATGACGAGGTCGAGGGAGTCTGCAGCGAGGGCTTTGGGGGATTGGCCCATGCCGTCGCGGATGACTTTGCCGCCGCCGAACTTAACTTCGTTACCGTAGCCGCCGTTTTCGGCGATCAGGTCGCGTTCGACTTGTATCAGGATTTCGGTGTCGCCGAGGCGAACTTGGTCGCCGACGGTGGGACCGAACATTTCGGCGTACTGGCGTCTATCGAATTTGAGGCTCATGGCGGTGGATCGTTGGAGGACTGGGTTGGAAAGGCTGGGTCTTTATCAGCTTTGTTTTTAGCTGAAGAGGAAGGAGGTGAGGGTGGCGATGGTACGAAGGTACTCTTCGTTTGACTTGTCCCAATCGCGAATGCCGCGGCGGTTTTCGCAGCAGATGATGCCTATGGGGACGAGATCCTTTTGCAGGATGAAGTCGAGCAGGGAGTGTATCCCGTTGGGGACGAAATAAGGCTCGGTGAACTCGCGGGTGGCTTGCTGGGTGCGGGCGTGGGGAGCGTTGACGATGTTGTCCTCCACGATGGCCTTGAAGTAGGTCGGGAAGTCGTCGCGCTTGAGTACGGCGCCTTTGGTAAACGTCTTTTCAAGGGCGTCGTAGCAGCACTGGCATTCAATTTGGGTGAGGTCGCGGTCGAAGGTCCATACGCTGGTACGGTCGGCGTCGACGCCTTCGGCGCAATCTTCGCAGACGGCCTGGAATATTTCGTCCTTGCTGGTGGTCGCGCGTTTAGCGACGAGGCTTTTCGTGCGCTGCATGTTGCGGTGAGGCATGGCGCGTGTTTAGAGGGGGCCGTCGACCTTGTTGTTGAGGCCGTAGACTTCTCGCTTGCCGGCGAGGGCTACGAGCTCGACTTCCTTGGAATCACCCGGTTCGAAGCGAACGGCGGTGCCGGCGGCGATGTTGAGTCGAAAGCCGCGGGCTGCGGAGCGGTCGAAATCGAGCGCCGCGTTCACCTCGAAGAAGTGGAAGTGGCTGCCGACTTGGATGGGGCGATCGCCGGTGTTGCTCACAGCTAGGGTGAGGGTGTCGAGGCCGAGGTTTGCTTGGAGCGGTTCGGCGTCTGCTGGGATGATTTCTCCGGGGATCATTGGATGGGGTTGTGAACGGTTACGAGCTTGGTTCCGTCAGGGAAAGTGGCTTCGACCTGGACCTCATGTATCATTTCGGGCACGCCTTCCATCACGTCGGATCGCTTTAGTAATGTAGCGCCGTAGCTCATGAGTTCCGACACCGACTTGCCGTCGCGGGCGCCTTCGAAGATTTCGTACGTTATTATGGATACGGCTTCCGGATAGTTGAGCTTGAGGCCACGGGCTTGTCGTCTGCGAGCTAGGTCGGCGGCGACGACGACCATGAGCTTTTCTTGTTCGCGCGGGGTTAGGTGCATAGAGGCTTGGTTGAAATAAGGTTCTAGGGCTTAAGCTGTAGGGAAGTTGACGGGGCTTCAAGATCGGGAGGTATCTTTTTGAGCAGGCAGAGCAATTCTCAAGCCAGAGAGCGCTCCCAAGACCGATCTTCATCGTAATACTTTTGGCGAGAAAGGTATGCTCAATATTGATCTGCTTTAGGGTTTTCGATGCAGGGGATTCATGGAGTTGGGCGCATTTTCACAAAAAATGTAAGGTTGGCCCAGCAGTTGCTTATTGGGGAATCCTTGCAGCGCTTCTAAACGCGTCTGCAGGGCCTTGTTCAATTGTAACACCAAACCCTCCTATTAGATTATCAAATGAAGGATGTTAAAAAACTAACCCTCGGCCTTGCTTCGGCAGCTGCCCTGTTCTCCTCCTCCCTCCTTGCTGAAGACACAGTTAAGGTCGGTGTCCTCCACTCCCTCAGCGGCACTATGGCGATCAGCGAAACTTCGCTGCGCGATATCCTGCTTTTCACTTTCGACGAAATCAATGCTTCCGGCGGCGTACTGGGCAAGAAGATCGAGCCGGTTGTCGTAGACGGCGCCTCGGACTGGCCGACTTTCGCTGAAAAGGCGGAGCAGCTTTTGGCTCAGGACAAGGTAGCGGCGACCTTCGGTTGCTGGACTTCGGTAAGCCGCAAGTTCGTCCTTCCTGTGTACGAAAAGTACAATGGCCTTCTTTTCTACCCCGTCCAGTACGAGGGCGAAGAGTTGTCTCCAAATATCTTCTACACTGCGGAAGCGGTAGGACAGCAAGCGATCCCTGCGGTCGACTTCCTGCTCGAAGAAGGCTACACCAAGTTCTACCTGATCGGTACCGACTACGTTTACCCGCAAACGACCAACCTCGTGCTTTTCGAGTACTTGAAGTCCAAGGGGATTCCGGAAGAGAACATTGGCGGCGGTCTTCGCAAGGAGAACGGCGAAGTGATCTCGGCGGGTAAGTACACTCCTTTCAGCCACACGGACTACCAGCAGATCGTCGCGGACATCAAGTCCTTCGCTGCGGGTGGAGATGCTGCGGTGCTGAACACGATCAACGGCGACTCTAACGTTTCCTTCTTTAAGGAAATCGCCGCGTCCGGCCTCACTGCGGACGATTGCCCGATCGTTTCGTATTCACTTTCCGAAGACGAGTTTCGTAGCTTGCCTACCTCTGACTTGGTCGGCCACCTCGGTTGCTGGACTTACTTCATGTCGCTCGACACGCCTGCCAACAAGAAGTTCGTGAAGAACTTCCAGAAGTGGCTCAAGACCAAGGCTCCTTCCAGCGTGCAGAAGGAAGGTCGCGTGACTTGTTCCCCAATGGTTCTCTCCTACAATGGCGTTTACCTCTGGAAGGCTGCGGTTGAACGGGCTGGGACTTTCGAAACGTCCGCTGTGATCAAGGAGCTCGAGAAGGGCATTTCCTTCGACGGCCCAGGAGGCACGGTTACGACTCAGGAGAACCATCACCTTACCAAGAACGTTTATATCGGTGAGATCCTCGAAGACGGTCAGTTTGAGATCCTCGAGTCGTTCGACAACGTTTATGGCGAGCCATTCTTGAAGGGCACCTTCAAGTAAAGCTCGGTTTGAAATTGCTGGGGCTCGCTCGGCCCTAACCCCCTTAGGCCGAGCGAGTCCTTCGTTTTTCTCCCTCTTCCAACTTCGCCTCTCCTCCCTCCCATGAAGAAAGCCATATTGCTTTTTTCGCTTGTTTGGACCGCGCTCGCGGGCGCCGTCGAAACAGGCGAAATTCGAATGCTACTTGAAGCCCTCGCCCTCGAGCGGGTCGAAGATCAAGAAGCGACACTGGAAACGCTCGCCGAATCGGGCGACGAATACGTGACCGCCTTTGTCGACGCCTGGCGCGTCGGAGAAGTGCGCGAGTATCAGCCGGAAGGTTCCGAGCTGTTTCTCGTGCAAGAGGTATCCGGAAAATACGTACGCGTCGCCACGGGCGAACCAATCGAACTCAGCTCCGAGGCGTACGAGGCTTTGGACAAGAACCGAGCCCCGCGCAAGCTGCGCCGATTGCTGACTCGCGTTACCGACACGATTGGCTTGGCTTCTAGGAATGTGGATACACGTGTGGACGCGGCCTTGAAGCTGGGCGCCAGCCAAAACGCGGAATACCTTCCAGAGCTTCGAAAGCGCTTCGAGGCGGAAACGAATGCTCGCGCCAAGCGGGCCTTCGAGGAGGCGATCATGATCAGTTTGCTTGCCAACGCCGAGTCTCCCGAAGAGCGGATCGAGGCCGTCAAGCGTCTAGGTCAGCTTCACTCGATTCGGGCCAAGGACAAGATCCTCGCCATCGTCGAATCTTCGAAGGAGGCAGGGGATGAAGCGCTTCTTGTGGCAGCGGAGTCGGCGAGCAGAGCGATCGCTGATCATGAAGAGTTGCTGAAGCATGCCGGAAGTTTCTTCCGCGGTCTGAGTACGGGCAGCGTGCTTCTGATGGTTTCCTTCGGGCTCGCTATCACCTTTGGGTTGATGGGGATCATCAATATGGCCCACGGCGAGTTTATCGCGATCGGCGGCTACACCTGCTTCGTGGTGCAGGGCTATTTCTCGAATTGGTTCGGGGAAGGTAGCCCTGCCTTCCAGTGGTTTTTCTGGGTTTCTTTGCCGGTCAGCTTCGTTGTCGCGGGTGGAATCGGCTACCTTTTGGAAAAGGGGTTCTTCCGCTTCCTTTACAAGCGTCCGCTGGAATCGCTGTTGGCGACTTGGGGCTTGTCCATGGTTATGCGCCAGGCCTTTCGCTTGAAGTTCGGGGCCGCTAACGTGCAAGTGGCCAACCCGGATCTCTTGTTGGGGAATTTTGAATACGCAGGCATTTCCATGAGCTACGCGCGTCTGTTCGCTATCGCGTTTGCCGGATTCGTCTGCGTGCTGACTTGGCTCCTGCTGACCAAGACGAACCTCGGCCTTTACATTCGAGCGGTGATGCAGAATCGCAACATGGCCTCGAGCTTAGGAATCCCGGTGAAGCGGGTGAACTCCATGACCTTTGCCTTTGGCTGTGGTCTGGCCGCCATGGCGGGAGCAGTGCTGACTCAGATCGGCAACGTGGGACCTACCATGGGCCAGGCCTACATCGTGGACAGTTTCATGGTGGTGGTCGTTGGAGGCGTTGGAAATCTGCTAGGCGCAGGTATTTCGGCGATGGGCATTGGCGTATTCGACCAGTTCCTACAGCCGCTCTTCGGTCCGGTCATGGGTAAAATTATCGTGTTGGGCATGATCATCCTCTTCCTGCAGTGGAAGCCGGGTGGAATCTTCCCGACGAAATCTCGAAGCATGGACGACTAATACGGAGGGATTTCGAAAATGAAGCTATTTGATAACAAGATTGAATTTGGCGGATACATGGCAGCTTGCGTTGTGCTGCTTCTCGTATTGCCGGCCATGAACGCGTTTTTCCCTGCGGATAGCGCTTTGCATTTCTCGTCCTTTCAACTGTCGTTGTGGGGCAAATACATTACCTACGCGGTGATGGCGATGAGCCTGAACTTGCTATGGGGATACACGGGCCTGCTTTGCCTTTGCCAAAGCCTGTTCTTCGCCTTGGGGGCCTACGCCTTCGGCATGTACCTGATGCTGCATGTGGGCGTGGACAGCGTCTACAATACGGCGCTGCCGGACTTCATGGACTTCCAGGGGTACACGGAGCTGCCGTGGTATTGGGCTCCTTTCGAGAATGGAGCGTTTGCGATCGCGGCTACGATGCTGGTGCCGGGCGTGTTGGCGTTCGTCTTCGGTTTTCTCGCGTTTCGCTCGCGCATCAAGGGGGTCTATTTCTCGATCCTCACCCAGGCTTTGACCTATGCGGCCAGCCTTTTCTTCTTTAAGAACAACCTCGATTTGTTTGGGAACAATTTCATTCTTTTCGGAGGAAACAACGGTCTGACGGACTTCAAGGAGGTCTTTGGGTACGACGTTAACGCTGCCTCGACGCAGAGGTGGATTTTCGTGATGAGCGCGATCCTGATGCTCGTCGTTTACTTGGTGATCGCATGGTTGCTGAAGACCAAGTTCGGAAAGGTGCAGCAGGCGATTCGCGATAGCGAAAACCGGGTACGTTTTTCTGGGTATTCAACAACCACCTACAAGATGTTGATCTTCGTGGGGACTTCCATGGTGGCGGGCATCGCTGGGGCTTTCTACGTGCCTCAAGTGGGTGGAATCAACGCGAACGAAATGACGCCTGCCAAGTCGCTCGACGTCGTGGTCTGGGTGGCTCTAGGAGGGCGCGGCACTAAGTTTGGTCCAATCATTGGGGCGATTGTGGTGAACATCATCAAGAGTTTCACCACCCGCGCCTATCCGGACAGTTGGCTGATCATTCTCGGCGCGATTTTCATGCTGGTGGTGCTTTTCATGCCGAACGGTTTGGTGGGGCTTCCTAAGCAGCTCGCTCCGCTTTGGGCTCGTATCCGCAGCAACGCTACAACTTCCGCAACCCCTGCTTCCTAATGGCTCACATACCTCCGGCAAAGCATACGCCGCTTATTCTCAGTGTCGAAGGCGTCGAGAAGTCGTTCGACGGCTTCAAGGCGATCAATGACCTCAACTTCTATCTCGAGGAAGGCGAGCTCCGTACGGTGATCGGACCGAACGGGGCGGGAAAGAGTACCTTCATGGATTTGATTACGGCTCGTACCAAGCCGGATGCTGGCAAGATCCAGTTCCACTTGGACAACAACGAGGACGTGGATTTGACCCGCGTGCGCGAGCACGAGGTCAGCCAATTGGGGATTGGGCGAAAGTTCCAGAACCCAACGGTCTACGGATCGCATACGGTTTACGACAACTTGAAGCTCTCGCTCGCGGGGGAGCGTGGAATTTTCCACTCGCTCTTCTATCGCGAAAAGCCGGCCCACCGGGATAAGATTTTCAGTGTGCTCGAGACGATACGTTTGGAGAAGCACGCCGACGATTTGGCTGGCTCCCTCTCTCACGGTCAGAAGCAGTGGCTGGAGATCGGGATGTTGTTGGCTCAGGATCCGAAGATCATGCTGGTAGACGAACCGGCGGCGGGCATGAGCGACGAGGAAACCGAGCGCACGGGCGAGCTTTTGCTCAACCTGGCCGGCAAGCACAGCTTGATCGTGATCGAGCACGACATGGAATTCGTGCGTCAGATCGCGACACGCGTAACGGTCTTGCATCAGGGCCATGTCCTGAAGGAAGGCAGTTTCGATTTCGTTAAGAGCGATCCGCAAGTGATAGAAGTCTATCTCGGTCGCCAAACCCGTAAACACTAGGAGATTCAAGAAATGGATACACAAGTCCAAGAAGTGGCGGAAGCTGCGCCTAAGAACGATTCGATGCTCCTATCTGTCCGAGACGTTTATGCGGGCTACGACGAGTCGATGATTTTGAAAGGCGTTTCGATCGATGTGCCGGAGAAGAAGGCGGTCGCTTTGCTGGGCCGTAACGGCACGGGCAAGACGACTTTGCTCAATACGATTCTCGGCTTGGTCGCGACCAAGAAGGGTACGATCGAGTTTACCGGAAGCATGATGCAGAAGCTCGCTCCGGACGTGCGGGCTCGCATGGGGATCGGCTACGTGCCGCAGGGTCGCGACATCTTCCCGGGGCTAACCGTCTGGGAGAACCTTAACGTGAGCTTGCGGGTCGCGAATGCAGGCAAGGACGCGGAGGCTCGGCTCGAATCGGTCTACGAGCTTTTTCCCGTGCTCAAGGACATGCTGAAGCGCAAGGGCGGCGTATTGAGTGGCGGACAGCAGCAGCAGTTGGCGATCGGCCGCGCGCTGTTGCTCAAGCCGAAGCTGCTCATTCTTGACGAGCCGACGGAAGGTATCCAGCCTTCCATTATCGACCAGATCGAGGATGCCATTTACGCGATTCGCAAGCAGGGCGAGATGAGCGTGATCCTGGTGGAGCAGTACATCGACTTCGCTCGCAACGCTTGCGAGAGCTTCTACATCCTAGAGCGCGGCTCGGTGGTGCAGAAGGGCGACATCTCGAAGCTGGACGACGACATGGTTGCCAAGTACCTGACGGTCTAACGGGTCGGCTAGAACTTGGGACGGAATTTGGGTCCGCTTGCTTTAGGGCGGGCGGGCTCTTTTCTTTTGGCTCGGAGACGGGCCGCAGGGAAGGGGCTTGAGGCATGCCGCACGCCTGCGGTAGCCTTGGGGGTGAGACCGTCATTTTGTTCAACGGCAATTGGCAGGGGCTTGGGCGATGGGCCCAAAAAAGCCTCCACCCTGAGGTGGAGGCTTCCTTGAAAAGCTTTGCTAGCTCGGAGAACTAGAAAGTGAAGAGCGCTTCGACTGCGAACTCGGTGGAGTCGCCAACGAAGCCGTCCACTTGGCTCACTTCTGTTACGATAGCGAGGTTGTCGTTAACGGCGTGGATGTAGGCAGCGGTGTACTTCTTGAAGTCGTAGTTGTCGGCGCTGGTGCCTTCGCGTACGTCGTTGCCGCTTACGCGAGCTGTGAAGGTACCCTTGTCGCCAGTGGCGACGGAGTACATGAGAAGCCACTGGTCGATCTTCGTCCACTCGCTGGAGTAGTCGTTGTACTCAAAGGCGAAAGTGGAGGAACCGACTTCGTAGGAGCTCCAGAAGTTGATGAGCTCGCGGTCTTCCATGCCTGCGTTAGCGGAATCGATGGCGTAGCCGAGGAAGAAAGTCCAGCCGTCTGCTGGCGTGAGCACGAGCTTGGTTTCGACACCCATGTCGAAGTCGTCCGCGTCGTTGTTGATGGATCCGTCGTCGTCGTATACGGAGTCAACCAAGGCGAGTCCGAGGGAGCCCCACTCTTCGCT
>NZ_JARXIA010000050.1 GCF_031127875.1 Pelagicoccus sp. SDUM812005
CTAGGTCAAATAATCTGTTCCGTCGTTTGAGGATGCTGCCTCCTTCGATTCAAAAATTCTCTATGATATTATATATTCTTCAGAAGTGGCTAACGTCGAGGCCATACGTGAAGGCCTCGGTGATGGTTTAAATTTTCGTTTTGGGTTGGGGTTTTAGAACGCTCGTAGTGAAAGAGGCGAGCGTTTGCCGGAATTGTATGGGCCGTCTGGTTAGCTCAATTTTGATCCGTTTTGCAGGATCTCTATGAAGTAGGACTGGTTTTGTCATTTCCCTCTTTTATGAACTTGTCTTTTGGTTTCCCTGTCTTGGGTGATGTTCGAAATGTCGATGAATCGAATCTTAACTCTGGTAGGCCTTCCCAAAAATGTGAATACGTTTAAGTTCCGTCGCTAGCACTTTGTCTGCTGGTTGAGGTTCACGCCTCCTTCGACTCGATCTATCTTCATTTTCTGAAATTTTAGTTTCTAGCTAACGCCGAGCTCAGGCGGCGAGCGCTTGCGCTCGTTGCCTGCAGCGCTTTGTTGGACATTTTAGTTCATTACTATTTTCCATGATAGTTTGTCTTTTTGAACCATGATTGGGCTCTCTTGAGTAAATCCATTGGTGTGTACATTTAGCAATACAACGATTCTATCGCTTGAAAGTACTTTGCTTTCTTTTATTTCTACTACGGCACTTTTCATCGATTCTGTGAACTCCGGATCAAGGCTTCTTGAAGAAGTTAAAACAGTGACATATAGCTCTTCTTTCCCTAGATCTTCAAGTCGAACTACTGGCGTCAGGTTTAGTGATTTGTAGAATTCTTTTTCTTTTCCTGCGGCTCTTGCTCGTTCCAGCTCCGAGACCATGGTGGTCTTCATGTTCGTAAGTGCCTGCGAATGCATCAAACCGACAGCGGCTTCTAGATCACCGTGAAAAAAGGCTGACATGTATTTTTGTGCCACAGTTTCAGCTGCTTCCTTATCGGATGCCAAACAGATTGAGGACATCACCATGAAGGCGAGAATAGTGATCGATAGTTTCATATTATTTCGTCCAACGCAGAGGTCTCACGCGAGCGCTTGCGCGAGTTGTGAGAACCGACTTGATGGGGTTAAGTTTTTCATCTTCAGAGTTGGGTTTGTCTTGGAACTTGGGGCTCTTCTTTTCTTGGATTCAGTCTTCGGATCGATTGTCAATTTGCGATCTTTGATTTGCTGCAGGATCAATCCTAATTAAAGGTGATTTCGGATTGGTTGGCCTTCTCGAAAATCGGTCTATCCCTCCATTGCAGGATCTTCATATTTCAATAATGGATTTAGAAATTGGATACGTCGCCAGGTTGTTCTCTCTTAAAATTCCTTATCTCCCCATCGCCAAGCTCAGACGCGGCGGCTTGCCGTCGTTGTCTGCGGCGCCTGGTTAGCTTTAAGTGTTTTGTTCAAGTAGTTCATCGAAGCTAGAGGCTAACGTGTGGATACCATCAAAATTGTGATCCTCAACTTTTACTGATCCATCGTCTTGGAGCACAATTGGATTTCCTGAACCATCCCAGCCGATTACGAATCCTTCTATGGTCCATTCTTCTTCTTTTAATTTCTTTTGGCTCAAGGGTAACTCTGTGATTCCGTCGAACCAATCTGCTCCGATAGGTCCACCACCGGTTTGAGTAATCCATTCTTGGTAGCTAGAGTTCGATACGCCAAATTTCGTCAGGATCTCAACTACGGTTTCCTTTCTTTGAGGACCGTTGATCACCGCCGAGTAGGCTTGTTTGTATCGTTCTATGATTTTCATTTTAATTAGCTAACGCCGAAGTGATACGTGAGCTCAAAACGTAGCTCGAAAGTTGAATTGAGGTTGAGTGTGTCTGGTGGGGTGGGATTTCGGCGAGCGCTTACCCGAATTGTATCGACTGACTTGTTCTACTTTTCATCGCTCTCTATTTGTTTCTTTGTATCTTCATTGTTCTTTTCGATTTTCGCTAATGTGGAGTAGGGATCCTCGAAATCGGCCCAGAACATTTTCCGGGCCATCTCCATGCCTTCGGCCATATCGTTGGCGGCTCCTGAATCTACATAATACTGTGCCCAGGATTTGAGATCACCTATTTTTGCTCTGCCAATTTTAGGTAATTCTGGAGGTGTTGGTTCGGATTTGGAGTTTATTTTGTTTTCAGTAGTCGAACAGCCGCATAGCAGAACGCCAATCGCGAGTGTGGTAAGTTGGGTTTTCATGATATTTCGTAGAACGCCAAGCTCTCACGACGAGCGCTTGCGCTCGTTGTGAGCAGCGTTTTGTTCGCCCTCTTTGTTTTGTTCATGAATCCTCTCAACAAGTAGATCTATGAATACATCAAAATTTTTGTCTGTTTTACGATTCTTTGCCACGTTCAATACGGTTACGCCAGCTGATGATTTAAAACACGTATATCGTTCTTTTTTAAGGCCAACTAGGATCAGGATGATTCCTGCTAAACCAGCGAACCACATGAGCATAGGTCCTTCAGCGTAGGGATCGAAATCGAGGCCTCTCACCATAACATGCCAAGCGATGAATGGACCTATCAAAAAGTAGAAACCAGTCTTAAAGGTCGCGTTACGGCAGGTGATGTACTCTTTCTCGGGACGGATTCCTTCTAGTGGAAGATCAGTCTTGAACTCAGATGAGAGGTAGTTCTTGCCGGAGATGATCAATCGATCCGGATACAACTCAAAATCGCGTTTTCCCGCGTGTCTTCGTTCGTTGTACTTGGCTATAGGGTCCATTTATTTTTCTGTGGCTAACGTCAAAGACTCACGATGTCGGCTTCGACTAACGTTCCAAGTCTGTTGAGGTTGATTTTCATGGGGTCGTGATGAAAGGGGCGGGCGTTTGCCGACATTGTGAGCTCTGCCTTGTTCGACCTGTTTTTGTATTCAGTTTCCAGTGCAGGATCATTGTTTTAGTTTCCTTTTATTTCCCAAAGTCTTCCTTCTTTGATTACTTCGCAGTGGTAGCATCCGCTAGTTGATCCATCTTTATTATACCATTCGTGCTTACCACCAGCTAGTTCACAGTCTTTTCCCTTTTTCGCTAGTCCCAAGTCGATCAAGAACCATGGTAGGTTTCGTCTGATCTTGGTTCTAAGTCTGTAGGGTTCTTTCATTTAGTTTCGTCGAACGCTGAGGCCATGCGATGTAGGCCACGCTAATGGTTTAATTTTCGGTTATTGTAAATTTGGTTGGGTCTTAGTGGAAGAGGCGAGCGTTTGCCGGAATTGTATGGGCCGACTTGTTAGCCCAATCTGAACGTGTCTCCAAATGTTGAATCCAGAAGTTGCCATTCCTAAAACTGGCATAGGACCTTGTTCGTTGATCTAGGTGACAGGATTCTTCGCCCTTGGGTGAAGCTTGAAATGTCGAAGTCAGTTCTTTCTTTGATCTACTCATCGGTTGGGGATGCTGCGTCCTTCGATTCGAAAACCTTCCTTTTAAATTCGTTTCATTTCTGGCTAACGTCAAGTTGAGGCGATGCCAGTGGAGCGGAGCGTAACAGGCATTGCCTCAAACGCCTGGTTGGCTGATTTTGCTTTTAGCAAATTCAAAGAATTCTGCTGCTCTTTCTGGAAAAACTCTTTTCGGAATAATTGAAAAAGACCGTTCCGAAAGATACAGCAGTATGTAGTCTTTCGTATCGAATATTTTGGTGTAAGTGGACCATTTCAGCTTCGAGTCTCCATCGTTCGTTTCTACATCAATCTGATCTTCTTTAAAAGTCACTTGGATTTGATCTTTGTATTTTTTGTATTCTTTAAATGATCGTGCGTGTAAATGCCTTCTCCAGAGGGGCATTAGTGCAAGTACGGCACCTACACCTGATAAAACGTATCCAATCCATCCAACGTAGTATCCGACGACGACTCCTGCAATAACGCCAACGATGCCTCGGATGACACTGCCGCGCGTACTGTGACCTGTGCTTTTCCAATGCTCTTCATGGGCATCAAGGAAGTCGTCTAGCGAGATCGAGTATGTTAGTTGGAATTCCTTCATTGTCTTTAGCCAACGCTGAAGTGATACGACGAAGGTTAGTGCGGAGCACTAACCGGAGTTGTATCCACTGACTGGTTAAGCCCTTCATTTTTGTTTTTGATCGATCGA
>NZ_JARXIA010000051.1 GCF_031127875.1 Pelagicoccus sp. SDUM812005
TTCTCCCAGCTTGGTTCGTCGATCTCTGTGAGTTCGTAATCATCTGGATCAATACCGTCGGACTCCATTATCGCTAGTTTCATTTCTCTTCGAACAGTAATATTATGCGTCAAATTTGTCGGAATAATTTTCCGGCGTTATGCGACATAAATTTATGAGAAAATACCTAAGAGGAGTTGCGTTTGTCAATGGTGTAGGTAAGATCCTTGTCGCATAACTAAAGCGGACCTGTCCCGAGTTATGCGACAAGGAAACCAACTCTAACCCCTCTTCTTATGACGAATGGATGCGACCAACCGGAGTGGCTTTGCCGTGCCCGGAAGCTATGGATCGCGGGCGGAGTGCCCGCTGGATTGGACGGGACGTGGAGTCCTTTGTGGATGAAGCGCTTCCTGACCTATTTAGAGAAGCGCAATGGCGGGCGTTTGCCGTCGGCGTTGCCTAGCTACGCGGTTGCTCGCTCTTTCGAGCGTTTTCTCAAGGAAAAGTGGAAAGCGGAAGACTGGCAGGTGGAGCAGGCTGGCAAGGCGGTGGACTGGCTGCTGGACGCGGCGGGCTCGCACGGAGCTGAAGTGGGGCCTGCGGCTTTTTCGGTACGGCCAAAGGTGGATTTGGCCGGGGTCGAGCTGGTTTCTCTTGATCAGGTGCAATCCCATTTTGTGGAGAGCGGCGGAATGGCGCAGGGCGTTCGGGTGGTGGCTCGCAGGAAGGGCCGCGCCCTCTCGACGGAGAAGGGGTACTTGATGTGGGTGGGTCAGTTGACTAGGTGGTGGAGCAAGCAGCCCGTGAGTTCGGCAAGGCTGGAAAGTCGCGAACAGGCGGGAGAAGAGCTCGAGCGAGCGATTTCCGGGTTTCTGGACCAGCTGGCGGTGGTGGGAGACGTTGCCTTGGCGACGCAGAAGCAGGCCTTGAACGCTTTAATTTTCGCTTTTCGTTCGTGCCTGGGCATGGAACCGGGGACCTTGCCGGACTACAAGGTCGCGAGTCGGGGGCGAGCGTTGCCGGTGGTCTTGTCGCGAGACGAGATGGCGCGTTTCATGGCCTGCGTCGAGCCGAAGGCGCGCGTGCTGGTGAAGCTAATGTACGGAAGCGGGCTTCGGGTGAGCGAGGCGCTGCGGCTGCGGGTGAAGGATCTGGATTTCGGCAACGGCGTGGTGGTGGTTCGCGACGGCAAGGGGAGGAAGGATCGGCGGACGCCTTTGCCTGAGGGGCTGGTCGGACCACTGAAGGATCACCTGAAGGGTACGAGGGCGCTGTTCGAGCGTGACCGAGCCGACGGGGTGGACGGGGTGTACATGCCGAATCGGCTTGGGGTCAAGTATCCGAACGCGTCGAAAGAGTGGCCGTGGCAATACGTCTTTCCGACGGATAGGTTGCAGCGAGACCCTCGCAGCGATGCGGTGCGACGGCATCACTGGAACGATCGTTTCGCGCAGAGGGCGGTAAGGGATGCGGCGAGGGCGGCAGGCATCCACAAGCATGTGACGCCACACGTGATGCGGCATTCCTTCGCGACCCACTTGCTGGAGGACGGCTACGACATCCGGACGGTGCAGGAGTTGCTGGGGCACGCGTCGGTGGAGACGACGATGATCTACTTGCACGTGATGAATCGGCCCGGGACGAACGTGAAGAGCCCGTTGGGGGACTTGTGATGCGAATCGGGGTAGCGAGTGCGGTACGGCGAGCGGGGCTGGGTTGTTATTTGCACGCAGATCTTCGCAGATGTGCTCAGATTCTTTTTTGGGGATTGATGGGGAAGTGGTTTGAGGAACGGCGTACCGAGGGAGGTCAGGAGTTTGGAACCGCGAATCCGGCCGTCGCTCTTTGAGCTTCCACTTTCGCTAAAACTGCTGCGGACGAAATGGCGGACTAGCGTGGACGCGAATGATTTTTTTGGGGGAGTGTGTGGCCCGCAGATTGCGGGTATGTTTTTTTGGTTTCTTGGGAATGGTGACAGGGCGGACGTTGATCTGATGAGCAAGGAGACGTTTGTGGGAAGAGTGATTGATGAAGAGTGGTCGTCAATTTGAGGATGGTTCGAGCGGTGAACTGGGCGTTTGATCGATTTTGACTTTGTTCGGGATCGGCTTGCTTATGGGGGCGATGGCGGGTTGCTGGCAGTTTCAATGGAAGGTTTGGAGGAGGGCAGTTTCTTGCGCCTGCCTTGCGCTTTGCTTGCTGGTGGGATGCGATCGGACGCCTGAAGTGGACGAGCTGGTGGCTCCCGCGCCGGGGATTAGCCCTCCGGAAGTTGTCCGTGAGTTTCGCGGGGTATGGATTCCTACGGTGGCCAATTTGTGCTGGCCCTCGAAGCCGGGCCTCAGCGTAGCGGAGCAGCAGGCGGAGCTGTTGGCGTTGTTGGATGAGGCTTTGGAGCTGAGGCAGAATGCGGTGATCCTGCAGGTGAGGCCTGCCAGCGATGCGTTTTATCAGTCGGCTATTGAGCCGTGGTCGGAGTACCTCACGGGAAAGCAGGGTCAAGCGCCGTCGCCTTTCTACGATCCGCTGGAATTTGCGGTGAACGAAGCCCACCGGCGGGGATTGGAGCTGCATGCCTGGTTTAACCCCTTTCGGGTGCGGAGCTTGAAGATCGCTGCCGAGGCGGCGGATAGCCACGTGAGCAAGCGGCATCCGGACTGGGTTCGGAAGTATGGGAGCTTGCTCTGGCTCGATCCGGGGGAACTGGATGCCCAGGAGTACACGCTTCGGGTCGTGCTAGACGTGGTGCGGCGCTACGACATCGATGCCGTGCATTT
Organism: Pelagicoccus sp. SDUM812005; assembly: GCF_031127875.1. GTDB lineage: Bacteria > Verrucomicrobiota > Verrucomicrobiia > Opitutales > Opitutaceae > Pelagicoccus. Next base: position 2,760 of record NZ_JARXIA010000051.1, read on the forward strand.
CGACGACTATTTCTATCCGTACCCGGAAAAGGACAAGAAGGGCAGGTATTTGGATTTCCCTGACGAATCGAGTTGGAAACGGTTTGGTGCGGAAACGGGTCTTAGTCGAAGCGACTGGCGGCGTCGCAACGTGGACGAGTTTGTCCAGCGCGTGTATCGGGAAATTCATGACGTTAAGCCGCGCATGAAGTTCGGTATCAGTCCTTTTGGCATTTGGCGTCCCAACCATCCTGATACGATTGCGGGGCTGGACGCCTACGAAGCGCTGTACGCGGATGCGCGGAAGTGGCTGAGGGAGGGCTGGTGCGACTACGTAGCTCCGCAGCTCTACTGGACTATCGACCACCCGCCGACGAGCTTCCCGGTTCTGCTGGACTGGTGGACGGAGCAGAGCGTGAGGGAGCGTCACGTCTTTCCGGGGCTCAACGCTTTGAAAGTTGGAGGCGAGTGGCCGGTCGAGGAGATTGCGAGACAGATTGGGTTTACGCGGAGCCAGCCGAAAGCGGGTGGGCAAATCCTTTGGAGCGCCAGCGCTTACCGGAACAGCAAGGCCTTGAGGGATGAGCTGGCTGGCAACGTGTATGGGGAGCCTGCCTTGGTGCCTCGCTTTGCTTGGCTGGATGCGACGGCTCCTTCGATGCCGTCGCTGAAGGTGGACGTATTGGAGGGTGGATACGAAGCGAGTTGGGAATCGACGGGCGAGGAAGAGGCGTGGCTTTGGGCCTTGCAGTACCGTGAGGGCGGAGATTGGAAAACGCGGATACTACCAAAGGGGGAGACGAACATTCAACTGGCTGCGTCGATCGACGCTGTGGTGGTGAGGGCGGTTGACCGTAGCGGAAACGCGAGTTTGCCCGCCGTGCTCGAAGCGGGGCCGCAGATTGAGGGGGAGTGATTGTGTCTTTTGGGTCCGCAGATTTACGCAGATGTGCGCAGATGGGTTTGGGGGCGGATGGGGTTGTGGTTTGAGGAACGCGTATCGGGGGAGATGAGGAGTTTGGAACCGCGAATGTACGCGAATCCGGCCGTCGCTCTTTGAGCTTCTACCTTCGCTAAAGCTCCTGCGGACGAAATGGCGGACTAGTGTGGTGTAAGAAAAATAACCTACATAATAGATATGGCTTTTCCTCTCTTGTTCCTACATGTTCTTTGTAGTGGAAAGACGAGGACGAAGAGTAAAACCAATCGAGCTTGAAGAGGACGAGGTCAGCTATCTCAACTCGC
>NZ_JARXIA010000052.1 GCF_031127875.1 Pelagicoccus sp. SDUM812005
GGCAAACGCCCGCCTCTTTCACTACGACCCGATGAAAATCAACGACCCCAGAAATTCAAACGATAGCTTGGGCCTTGTCGCCTGAGCTCGACGTTGTATGAAGAAAAAGAAAAACAGTAACGCACTCGGTTTCTTCATAACCATGTTTATCGTTTTAGCGATCGGAGCAATCTGGTCGATGACCAGAAAAGAACCGATAGAAGTAACTGTCATCGATTGGTCACATCTACCCCGCAGTTCAATTGTTCGATTCGAAGTTACGAACAATTCTCCAACAAAGGAAAAGGCTCTAATCAAAATTTTCGCTGAAATCTCTTGGAGTTCCGAAGATGGCGTAGGCAGCCGTAAAATTAAAAGCAAAGAATTCGAGATCGAACTTTTTAGTGAGGAAACTAAAAAGATTACAGAAACCTTAGATTACGAGCAGGGCATAAAATTCAACAACTCTAGAATCGTTGTCGAAGGTTACGAATTAACATACAACCAGGCGGCCCATTCAACGGCGGCAAACGCTCGCCTCCTTCATGACGAATTTTCTCAAATCAACCACCCCAAACATGGAGGCCAAGCCTGAGCCGCCGTCGCATGGCCTTCACGTTAGCGAAAAAAAGAAATGAGCAACCAACTAGCAACAAACAATGGAGAGCCACAACTCCCAGCACTGCCTCAACAGATGCTTCCCGCTCTTTCCCAGATCACTGCCGCTCTAGGCATTCCGAGAAGTGTACTAGCGCCTGATGAAGAAATACAGTACGCATGGAGGGATCTTCCACGCGAGCTGGCTCAGATACCATCAAACTTACGAGACGAACTTATCGCCAGAATGTGCGTAGCTGTGAGCACAGGTCTTTTCGACGGGGCTATTAACTACGCTTGGAATGCTACGATAATTCACCTGCGACAAATGATACGGGAATTTGGATTACCCGTTGTCGCACAAACCCTACAGAAGGACTTTGAAGAGAAGCATCTTCTAGACTTGCAGGATAATCAACTTCTTGAGCTATCGCTCAAACTTGGCCTAATAAGCGAAGACGGCTTTTTCTTCCTAGATCAATGCCGTGATACAAGGAACAATTTCTCAGCTGCACATCCAACGATAGGAAAAATTAATGATAGAGAATTTACTACATTTCTAAATCGTTGTATCCGATATTCACTTGCCGCCGAAGTGTTTCCAAGAGGAGTTGATGTAGGTTCGTTTATTAGTGCGGTCAAGGGTACACGTTTCAATGAAGACCAACTAACCGTCTGGACAGACCGGCTTCAGGCCACACACGACGCTCAACGCCAACTGCTTTTGGGTACAGTTCATGGCCTATACTGCGACCCAAACGCGACAGAACCAGTAAGGCTAAACTCACTCGATCTGTGTCGGAGGTGCTCTCCTGCATTCAACGCTGCCATAAGATCAGACCTCGTAGATAGACATTCTGACTACGTTGCCAAAGGCGACACCCAGCGTCACACTGCTTCACAGCAGTTCTTCGAACGGTTAGGTCTTCTCAGCTTACTGAATGAATCAGAAAGACACGGAGTCATTTCTAGGGCTACAACTCAACTTTGGAACGTTCACCAAGCGATGAACAACTTCTACAACGAACCTCCATTTGCAGAGAGATTGAGAAGAATATCTGAACAAGAGCCGATCCCCGAAACAATCCAAGAAGAGTTTGTCCGAGTTGTTGTTGGATGTAGAATTGGAAACGGTTACGGTGTTTCCGGAGCCGCAGAAGACCACTATAACGCCATGGTCCAGGGTTTCTCACCGAGAGAAGTGAGGCTGGCAGTTTCGCTATGTAGATCGAATGACATAGTTGGGAGAAGAATTCAAAATAGTGGATCATGCAGAAGAAACTATTCAGAACTTTTAGGATTGATTGAACCCGCTTCAGTACCAAGTGACGTCAGATCCGACTACGAACACTATATAAATAACGGCTAACAAAGCGCTTCAGACAACGAGCGCAAGCGCTCGTCGTCTGAGCTTGGCGATATGAAGAACAAAAATGTCTGACCTAGCGGCTGCATCACTTGTCATTGGCATCCTCGTGTTGGTCGGTGGACCCGCACTCTACTGGATCTTTTTCAAAGATGGCACGGACTACACCGAGCACAACGCCGCCACAGATGAGCCGACGCCTTTGAAACAAAAGGAAGTAGACGAAATTGAGAGATCTCTCGCCGTTACCTTGCCCAGAAGCTATTCCGCATTCCTGCAGTCAGAAAACAGACGCGGCATTGATGACACTACCATACTCTCGAATGCTGAACTTATCATCAGTTTCACAGAAGATTACAGAAAAGGATTTGAGTCAGTCGATCCATGGCCATCCAACCTTGTCTACATTGGCGACGAAGGTGATGCTACCCCATTCATTTTGGATACAAATGATGGATTCATTCGAAGACATCCCAAGGGTTACATTACGAAGAAACCCTTTGAATCTTATGATTCGTTCGATAGCTTCCTAAACGAAATGGAAGAGAAAAATAAATCATATCAAGTCGGTGCTCACAACGTGCGCAAGCGCACGCCGTGAGACCTCTGCGATGGGCAGATAAAATGAGAACTTTGCTACTAATAGTTTCAGCCATACTTCTGACGGGTTTCTCAATTGAAACACCAGAAACAATCAAGGCCGCAGAAAAGCAGGCGAAACGATGGAAGAAGGAAGTTAATCGACGATTCGATATGAAAGAATTGCACAAGTTTCTCGAGGCTACGATCGCGGCAAACCCGACCTTGAACGAGATTGATTTATCTAAAGCAAAAATCGGAAAGAAATGGATACACTCAGATATGTCTTTTACCTCAGGCGACTGGGTGTTCTCCTACAACTCGAAAGCAGAAGATTTCGAATTCATCTACACCTACGGAGATGAAAAATTTATCGGCTTAAGGTGTAAGAGAAAATCGAAAAAGGAATTCGAGTACATAGAACCGTATCTAGACGAGTGGATAGTACTCTCCTGTCAAAACAACGAAATGCCCATCAAGACGGCGCTCACAACGGCGGCAAGCGCCGCGTGAGACCTCGACGTTAGGCAGAAAATTGAAGAAGAATTATCCCACAGAAATAGCGGTCTGCATTGGAATTGTCTCGGTCTTAGAATTAGCCTACTACCTAGCTAACGACGATGACTTCTCTCTGTCTATCTATGCCAAGAGCGTGGTTGAAGTATACGTAGCACCGATTTATCCAGGATTGCACCTGATCTACCCACCGATTATCCTGATTCTCCTCATAACCCTCCTACTGTACCTATCGAAAATAAAAAATGACATTTTGAGAAACGTTGGAGCACTTTTTTCGATACTAGCATGGGCCGGACTAGGATTCGCTACTATAATCAATTACTACAATTAAATGATGCCTAACAATAAAGGGACCTTCGAACCGTAGGTTCGCATTGGCCCATGGTTGAACAAGCCGCGGTCCGAGTCGGACCTAGCCGGATACGCTATATGCGTTTTGCTTTTCCCGCGCTTCCTCCACTGGAAGGGCTTTTTCGCGTTTGGGCTACGGACTTGGCGAGAGCCAGCGACGATCCCCAGCCCGAATCGAGCCGGAAAAGCGACTCGCGGCGGACGAATCGGGGCGTTTCGGAGCGTATCGGAAAGATGGAGACGCGGGGGCGCGGATCCGGACGGCGCGCTTCGCTCGGACTTCTCATGCGGCGGCCCTCCTGTCCCGGCGGGCCCATATCTTGGGGATCGAGCGCTCCCACGGCGTAAGCGGTGCAAAATCTGCCCCTAGGCCGATCTTGACTTCTTCCAGTTGGCTGGGGTCAGAGCTCTGAGCTCCTGCTCCGGCAGGGGTCGCGTA
>NZ_JARXIA010000053.1 GCF_031127875.1 Pelagicoccus sp. SDUM812005
CATGGGCATGTTGTAATTGGGTGAAAGTCCCATGTTCGTGAACTGCATAAATACCTATGAAAGAACTAGATCATGGCAACTGCGAAGTGGCGACGCTTCGTGGGAAGGAAGCCTACGTCAAAGGTGCGGGCCTACGCACAGAAATGGGATATAAGGCCGGTATGGCGGGTGAGCTGGCACAACACAGCGAAACCCTCAGTTCAGCCATGAAGGTAAATCCCGAGGTCGCGCATCGAAACAACGTGTCCTTACCCGGGGAGGCCTCGCTCACGTGCGGTATCGGCTTAGATCTGCCGTCAAGATATCGCGGTTCGTCCAGCAATGGGCGCATTGAGGGGCGAGGAGTCAGCCGAGGTCGAAGTAGTCGCATGAAACGAGCCGGGAGTAGCTGCCGACGGACTTTCCGTCCAGCGAAGGTATCCGGATGGCTCACTTGCGGCGAAGGACCGAACTCAGGAGGCGGGAACGACCGGACGCGGCCATGAGCGATCAGGCGCCGCGCTCCGCGGAGAACGGAGTCCCGCAGGAAGATCTGCTGGAGCGGATCCTCGAAGCGTCCAACCTCAACGCCGCGTACAAGCGCGTCCGAGCGAACAAGGGGGCCCCAGGGATCGACGGCATGTCGGTCGAGGAGTTTACCGAGTTCGCCCGCGAGCACATGCCGCGGCTCGCTAGGCAGATGCGCGAGGGCCGATACAAGCCAGCGGCAGTAAGAAGGGTCTGGATACCCAAGCCGAACGGGGAGGAGCGCCCGCTGGGCATCCCCACCGTCCTGGACCGGGTTGTCCAGCAAGCCGTGGCCCAAGTCCTGGGTCCCATCTTCGATGTGGACTTCAGCGACGAAAGCTTCGGCTACAGGCCGGGGCGTCGCGCCGGCGACGCCGTCGAACGGATAAGGGAACGCAGCCAAAGCGGCTACGCGTGGGGAGTGGAGTGCGACCTGAAGAGCTTCTTCGACGTCGTGAACCACGACCTGCTGATGCGTCGGATCGGGCTGAAGGTGAAGGACAAGCGCGTGATGCGCCTGCTCGGCAAGTACCTTCGGGCCGGAGTCCGGCACGAGGACGGGACCGTCGAGAGGACCCCGAGGGGGATTCCGCAGGGCGGCCCGCTTTCGCCGCTGCTGGCCAACATCATGCTCGACCCCCTCGACAAGCTGATCGAGGCGATGGGGCTGCCCTTCGTCCGCTACGCGGACGACTTCCTCGTCATGGCGAAACGCAAGTCGGAGGCCCGAACGGCCATGGACGAGCTGCGCCGTTTCGTGGAATGCGAGCTCAAGCTTCTGGTCAACGAGGACAAGACCCGCGTCGCCCCGCTGGGCGAGTGCGAGTTCCTCGGCTTCGTCGTAAGGGGAAAGCGGATACGCGTCTGCGAAAAGGCCCGGAAGCGATTCCGGTTCCGCATCCGGCAGGAGACTTCCCGCCGGAAGGGAATCTCGATGGAATCGCGACTGGCCACGCTCAGGAGGTACTGCGTTGGTTGGTTCCACTACTTCAAGATCGGCTTCCTGTACAAGGACGCCCGAGCTTGGGACGGGTGGATACGCCGGCGCATACGCATGTGCTACTGGAAGATGTGGAAGCTGCCGCGCAAGAGGCGCCGGATGCTGATACGGCTCGGCGTGGACCCTTCGGCAGTGAAGATGGCCAGCCGGTCCCGCAAGAGATACTGGAGGCTCAGCTCGCATCCGTTCGTTCGCTTCGCGCTGTCTAACGCTTGGCTCGAGGAGCAAGGAGTCCCCTCGCTCTCGAAACTGTGGATCGCCTTTAGATATAAGGGTCAGGGGCAAACTTGACTGTTATATTTATGCCTGTGAACCGCCACTTACGGATCCGTATGAGTGGTGGTGTGGGAGCTGGGGGAGTTGATGCCCCTAGCTACCCGATTCTAAAATATCGGGGAACGTGTCTCCAGTGATTCCATACACTCGAATCGATTTTTTTAACTGGCATAGGACCTTGCTCGTCATCTTAGGGTAACAGGTTGGAATCGTGGTTCGTGAAGGTTGAAATGTCGAAGTCAGATTTCGTCTCGTTCCTTCGGTTCGTTAGGATCAGTTAAAATCTATCTGTCGTGTTCGTTGGAAATGTCGTGGTCGCACTGTTCGAGGATGCTGCATCCTTCGATTCGGAAAACCCTCTTTTTGTATCCATCAACCTGATCATATTTTTTCTTAGAACGTCGAGTGCATACGCGGAGGCTAGCGCGGAGCGCTGGCCGGAGTTGTATGGCACCTCTGGTTGGCTCTTTCTTTTTCTTTGCTTAAAGTGGCTAGAAAATCGTAGCCAATCAAACCGTCGTAGAAAACAAATTTCGTATCTTTAGATTTAAGGATTAGCATCTCTAGGACAAAACTGTGCCTCACCTTTTTTAGTTCATGCCATTGAATCTCTTCCTTTCCGAATCGTATGAAATCTTTGGTTACGATTATTCTTTTCTTCATTTTTGGAAGGTAGGTAATCAGGTAGCCAGCAGCCCAACCAAAGAAAGTGACGATAGCGACAAACCAAATCGTCTGCTTTTCTGGGACGTCGTGGACGTGTTTCATGATAGCCGAGATAATCAAAACGGTACAGACGCTGACACTGCAGATGATCAGGAACCAAATCAATATTTTGAAACCAGTTGAATATTCGAGAAGCAAGGAGCAATCTTCGAGAAGTTCGTTTGGGTCGGTTTCGTTCATTTCAATTTAGCCAACGCTAAGGTGATACGACGGCGGCTTCGGTCATCGCCTCCACGTCTGGGTTGGTAGATTTCGAAGTATCGTCGTCAAAGGGACGAGCGTTTGCCGCCGTTGTATCGACCGCCTGGTTGGACCTATCTTTAGTTTTCATCTAGAAGCCTCCAATGGTCTAATCGTGTCTAGTTTCGGCCACGTCGTAACGTCGGTTCCGTCTATCGACCATGCTTCCAACTCGATGATAGATCCATCTCTTTCCCAAAGTGTGATGCCGATTAATCCTGAGTCTTCGTCTCCACCTTGGTAATCGGCAAGAATCGTTTTCTTATCTTCTTTCTTTGGTTCGCCCTCGAACATCACGGTTGGGCATGATCCGCATCCACATCGTCCATAAACATGAAGCGAATCGATTTCTTTCAATCGTTTCGAATCGGTCTTTGAGATCAGCTCACAGAGAATCGATCTTTCTTCGTTTGAGAGCTCACGATCAACTGGAGTGCTGTACGGAAACGTATTCAATTTCTTATTTGTCCAACGCTAAGTTCATGTGACGTAGGCTATCGCGGAGCGATGGCCGGAGTTACATGAAACGACTTGTGTGTGCCCGGCATGGGCATGTTGTAATTGGGTGAAAGTCCCATGTTCGTGAACTGCATAAATACCTATGAAAGAACTAGATCATGGCAAC
>NZ_JARXIA010000054.1 GCF_031127875.1 Pelagicoccus sp. SDUM812005
GTTGCCATGATCTAGTTCTTTCATAGGTATTTATGCAGTTCACGAACATGGGACTTTCACCCAATTACAACATGCCCATGCCGGGCACACACAAGGCGGTCCAGACAATTCCGGCAAACGCCCGCCTCTCTCACCTCGACCCCAGACCTGGATACCCTAACCTGAAACAGAACCCAAATTGAGGCCTCCACGTATGGCCTCTGCGTTAGGAAGAAAATGGATACGGACAGAATACGATTTGCTAGATGGGACGACATGGATCCAATCACAGAGATCATTCGAACCGAGTTCGGTCCGAGAGAAACGAATGTTCGCAGCTGGATGGAGGCCGTAGAGGCGAATCTCAGCTTGATGCTGGTATACTTAATCGATGGATCTGTCGTAGGGTTAGGGGGACTTCAATTCACCGCAGAAGACGAGATTATCTTCCACACAGATTGCGTGGCCCCAGAGAAGAGAGGGAAAGGAATTGGAAGAGCCCTTGTTATGGCGAGAATTGCGATGCTCGATGATGAAGCGGCGCCGATTTACGCTGGTGTTTTGGCACTTGAGAAAAACATACCATACTACGAAAAGTTCGGATTCTCTAAGACGGAAGAGAGTCGTCACGATCCAGCTTTGGCAGTTTCACTAGCCCCAATGGAAAGAGAAATATTCAAGAAAGATATAGAGGAGGCAGAGCATTTTTTTGAGACGAGTAGTGTGACGCTAGCACTCGATGAAATTCCCGATGAAAAATTATCCTAACAAGTCGTGCCATACAACTCCGGCCAGCGCTCCGCGCTAGCCTCCGCGTATGCACTCGGCGTTCTCAAAATAAAGTAATGACGAATCAGGATCAAATAATTGGATACGCAGGACTAGATATTCGCGAGGGTTGCTACGAATACTTCGAGAACGAGTGCTGCATTACAGATTCCATCGAGACAGCAGAAAAGATGATGAAAGAAAGCTACACTTGTTTCGGCGAGTACAAGCTAGAGGCAATAACCATAGAAGAAATAATTAAAGATTTCGGTTTCTCGGGTAGAAGCTACGCCTTCGAACCAGAAGCGTTTACTCGCTTCAAGAAAATTGCCAAAGAGAACAAGGTAAGCTATTCCTCGAGGATCGACAGAATGCCTGATCCGCCACTAATGATAGTTCATATTGAAGACTGATCTGTGAGAACAAGTCGCTCCAGGCAACTGCGGCAAACGCCCGCCTCTTTCACAACGACCCCATGAAAATCAACCACTCCAGAAATTCAATCACTAGCCTAGGCCTTGTCGCCTGAGCGCGACGTTCGGCAAAAATAGATGACTACAACAACTTCACCTTGGAGCTACAAAACGACGGTCCTAAGTCCCGACGGTAAATTCACAGCTGACTATGATGAAGCTATGGAAGTCGGTCAGGGTGCACCAACCCGCGGAACTCTGACGATCGAAGGAAATGACAAGAAAGAAGTCATTTCTCGCAGTGCTGGAGCTTCAATGACTTGGTCAGACGATTCGAGATTTCTAGCCTTCTCTGAATGGACGAAAAAAATGAATCAAATTCTGTGTATTTACGATACGAAGGAAAAACGGATCGACCGTGCTACCAAAGAATATCGAGTCATAGAACTCAAAGACTTCAAGAATGGAATCATCCATGGCATCGACTCACCAATCCATCGATCCAAAGAGATACATTACGAATATATAAATCTGGCCGAACAAGGCGCTTGTCACAACGCGGGCAAGCCCGCGTCGTGACAGCTTGGCGTTCGACGAAAATAGATGAAACCGATATACTTAATCCCGTTTCTGCTTTTTGTGCTTTTCGGATGCGAGGAGGCCGAACCGACGCTCAAAGGGGTTAGAGAAGAAATTGACGCTGTCTTAAAGATCGGGGATTCGAAAGAGAAACTTGAAGATGAAATCCATAGATTAGGTTTTCCAGTAACCTACGACGCACACACCCACCGGTACATATCGTACATACCAGCAAAGTCAAAAAAAAAAAAAAATGAAAGATGGAGTAAAAATCGTTATCCATCTAAACAAAGGAGATCTAACTATCGAAAGATTAGAAGTTCGAAACGTCTTTACTTTCCTATAGTTACGAATGGTCGAACCAGGAGCTGCAGACAACTGCGGCCAAACGCTCGCCTCCTTCACTACGAACCCATGAAAATCAACGAACCCAGTAATTCTAACCTTAGCTTGAGCCGCCGCGTCTGAGCTTGGCGTTCTCTGAAAAATGTAATGAAACTTCCATATTCAATCCTCTTGATCGCAGTAGTCTCGATTTCTAACGCAAAAGTCCACAAGTCTGCGGATGAAATGCGTTTTAGGAGCGTCGAACGTAAGGTAGAAGCGACACTAAGAACGATCGAAAAGCTTTATGAGAATGATGACGACTTCCTTGTCGCACTAAAGAAATCACAAAGCGACTGGGAAAAGCACAGAGAATCGACCCTTTTAGCATTCTTTCCAAAAGAAGATAAATATTCGGCGTACGGAGAATCATACGAAGCAAACAGCTTCAGGCTTCTCGAAGGAATGACTAGAGACCGCTTGAACATCCTCACCATCTGGGTAAAGGGGCAAGAAAGCAACGAACTCGGACATTGCTCTGTAAAATCAACCTCTGAACTAAAAAAGATAAGAGAGAACCAGGCGGTCGATACAACGGCGGCAAACGCTCGCCTCTTTCACGACGAAACTACAAAATCAACAAACCCAGGCGTGGAGGCGATGACCGAAGCCGCCGTCGTATCACCTTAACGTTAGATGAAGAAAGTAATCATAGTCACACTTCTGCTCCTAGCAGCCGTTGCTTTCGGAGCCCCGGAATTCCCCAAAGAGGAAGAAATCGATTGGATCCGTTCCTACACACCAAAAGAATTCGAGACTTTGTGTGTCGAACACCAAGACGACAGTCCATTCACATCACTTTTGTATCCACGAAAAGAACAACTAACCGATGTGATGGAGCAGTTTCCCGAAGTTGATCAAATTAGAGAATGGAAAGTAAAGGACTCAGCCTATGAAGAAAACGGAAAGATCTGGATAAATGGATGGGCGATTTTCTCGAAAGATCAGCTCGTGAAACTGTATCCTTTGAATACAACCTACAAAGCAACGAAAACTATCTAACAAGTCGTGCCATACAACTCCGGTCATCGCTCCGCGATGACCTCCGCGTATGCACTCTGCGATGGGGAGATAAAGAATTTTGAGAGAGAACAACTTGGCGACGTATCCAATTTCTAAATTCAAGAATGAAATATGAAGATCCTGCAACGGAGCGATAGATCGATTTTCGAGAAGGCCAACCAATCCGAAATCACCTTTAATTAGGATTGATCCTGCAGCAAATCAA
>NZ_JARXIA010000055.1 GCF_031127875.1 Pelagicoccus sp. SDUM812005
ACCTAGCCGGAAACGCTATATGCGTTTTGCTTTTCCCGCGCTTCCTCCACTGGAAGCGCTTTTTCGCGTTTGGGCTACGGACTTGGCGCGAGCCAGCGAAGATCCCCAGCTCGAATCGAGCCGGAAAAGCGACTCGCGGCGGCCGAATCGGGGCGTTTCGGAGCGTATCGGAAAGATGGAGACGCGGGGGCTCGGATCCGGGCGGCGCGCTTCGCTCGGACTTTTCATGCGGCGGCCCTCCTGTCTCGGCGGGCCCATATCTTGGGGATCGAACGCTCCCACGGCGGAGCCCGGCTAAGCTTGGCGACCATCTCCATCGGCTTGCGGCAGCGCGGGCACAGCATCGGGACAGGCGACTCGGGCGTCTCCGGCTCGTCGGACCTGGCGGCCAGCCGGGCCCCGAGCTGCTCGCGGACGGCCGCGAGCTTCGCCTTCGCCCTGGGGTGCAGGAAGCCGTAGTAGCGAACCGAGTGGAACCCCTGGGGCAAGGCGTGCTGCAGGTAGCGGCGGACGAACTCCGCGCCTTCGATCCGGCGAGTCTCCAGCACGCCGGCGTCGCGGTTCCTGACCGACATGGCAACCGTACCGCCTCGGACTTCCAGTATCCGCGAATCGGATATGGGGCCGCGGCGCGCGTAGCCGCCGAGGTACTTCAGCGCGTTGGCCCCCTCGCCGAAGTTCCTCACGTCGCAGTTCCAGCCCTTCCGCCAAAGGGCGTCGAAGCCGCAGGACGGGACGAGCCCCTCCCGCTTCATCGCCTCGAGAAGAAGCGTCTTGAGGCGCGCCGCGAAGACGTTCCCGCTGGCCAGCCAGCGCGGGTCCCTGGGGAAGCGGACCTTCCCCTTCGCGTCCAGCGCCACGGCGGGCACGACGTAGTGGATATGCGGATGCAGCTCCAGCTCCTGGGTCCAGGTCTGCAGGAAGCCCACGAAGCCGCACTCCCCGCCGAGATGCCTGCGCTCCCCCAGGACGTCCTTGATCGCCTGCGAGGAGCAGGCGTAGAAGAGCTTCAGGAAGCTCGCCGCGTCGCAGCGGCAAAGCTCCCTGAGCTGGCTGGGCAGCGTAAAGGTGACCATGTAGTGGGCGACCGGAAGGCGCTCGCGCAGCCTGCCGGCCACCCATTCCCTCGCCTCGGCCGCCCCGCACCGCGGGCAGATGCGGTGGTTGCAGGAATGCCACGCGAAGTGGTCCCTCTCGCAATGCGAGCAGCGATAGCTCCGCCCGCCCATGGCGGGTGTCCGGCACAGGAGGATGCTCTGCAGGGCCTTGCGTTCCTCGGGGCGCATGGAGTCGCCGCAGCGCTCCAGGCACGCCTCGTGGAAGCGCGCCAGGATATCCGCGACGGACAGCCGCAAGCCAGGCCCTGCCGAACGATGGCGGCAGGAAGCGATAGGGCAGCCCCTACAGCGTCATCATAGCGATGGCCTCGACGTGCTCCATGCTCCTCTCCTCGCCGAAGGGGATCAGGTGCAGGTAGATGCACGTCGTCTCGATGCTCTCGTGCCCGAGGTAGAGCTGCAGCTGGCGGATGTTGACCCCCATCGCCAGCAGGTGCGTGGCGTAGCTGTGGCGAAGGGTATGGATCGTCGCCTTCTTGCGTATCCCCGAGGCGACTACGGCGTCGTGGAAGGCGACCTGGAGGGCCCCCTTGCCGAAGGGCGCCTCGGACCTGCCCATGCGCTCGCGCGCGTTGGAGGGATGCCCCCGGCCCGCCGAGGGGAAGAGCCACTTGGGGTTCCTGTGCTGCAGCCAGTAGCGGCGCAGCTCGCCTAGCATCGTCCCGGAAAGCGGGACGTAGCGGTCCTTGCCGCCCTTGCCGCCGCGAACGAGGATCCGCCCGGGCTCCACGTCGTCGACGGTCAGCCTGACGGCCTCGTCGAGCCTGAGGCCGCAGCAGTAGATCAGCCGCAGCGGGGTGCGGTGGCGCGCCAGCGCCACGCTCGCCAGGACCGAGCGCGTCTGCTCCACGTCGAGCACCACCGGCAGCTTGAAGGACTCGCGCGCGCTGGCCACCTCCCACAGCTTCCAGTCCTTGCCCAGCATGCCCGCGTAGAAGAGGCGGCACGAGGCGGTGGCCTGGCGCTAGGTGGAGGCGGCCCATCCGCGCTCCTCCCTGAGGTGGACCAGGTACTCGCGCAGGCGCTTCTGGGACAGCGACCTGGGGTCCGCCCCGAAATGCTCGGACAGCAGCCGCAAGTGCCGGTAGTAGGCCTTGGCGCTGCCAAAGCTCTTGCCCACGAGGCTGAGGTGCTCGGCGAACGCCTTGAGCGAGGCGTATTTATGGTTGTAGTGGACCGGATGGAGGTCTTTTTTGGGTGTCGTATTTTTTTCTCATCCTGGCAGCCTCGCAAGGGGCTGCCAACCTTCCAACTCAAATGATGAAAGCTACCCCAAGTTGCCGCGCAGCGGCTTCGTTCAACAAGGCGCTTCTCACAACGCGGGCAAGCCCGCGTCGTGAGAGCTTGGCGATGGGGAGATAAGGAATTTTAGAGAGAACAACCTGGCGACGTATCCAATTTCTAAAATCCAAGAATGAAGTATGAAGATCCTGCAACGGAGCGATAGATCGATTTTCGAGAAGGCCAACCAATCCGAAATCACCTTTAATTAGGATTGATCCTGCAGCAAATCAA
>NZ_JARXIA010000056.1 GCF_031127875.1 Pelagicoccus sp. SDUM812005
TTCGATCTACCGGCTTTGAGCTGCTCGAGGCCGATTTGAATCTCGGATTGAAGCGATGACAGCTTTCTAACGCGTTCCTGTTCAAACTGATGCAGAATACGGAGAGCATCGCGAACTACCTCGGATGATGACCCGTAAAGCCCCGACTGGACTTTGTCATGAACCCATTTTTCGAGTTCCGGTGTAAGTGACACATTCATGGCTCTAAGGTAGGTTTATGGCGAGAATTGTCAAACTTCGTTATTTGGCCATCGCTAAGGTGATACGACGACGGCTTCGGCCAACGCCACCACGTCTGCGCTGGTTGATTTGCTTGGTTTGTGGCGAAAGGGGCGAGCGTTTGCTGGAGTTGTCTGCAAGACTTGCTCTGAACGAAGCCGCTGCGCGGCAACTTGAAGTAGCTTTCATCATTTGAGTTGGAGGGTTGGCAGCCCCTTGCGAGGCTGCCAGGACGAGAGAGAATGCGACACCCAAAAAGACCTCCATCCGGTCCGCTACAACCTTATATACGCGTCGCTCAAGGCGTTCGCCGAGCACCTCAGTCTCCTCGGCAAGAGCCTTGGCGGCGCCAAGGCCTACTACCGGCATTTGCGGCTCTCGTCTGGGCATTCTGGGGCCCGCCCCGAGGTCGTTGCCCCAGAAGCGCCTGCATGAGTGCCTGGTGGAGCTAGCCGTGAAGGATCCAACTGATGCGTGTGCGAGCCCCCAAGAGGCATTTCTCGGATGCGAACTTCACCCCATCGCCTTCGAAGATCTAGGAACGGTAGTTAACCTCTATTGATTACGTGGTAGATAGCTCCGGAGTATTCAATGCGAGGAGATCTTGGCATGGCGGTAGGGTGGGTTCCCTTTGCAATGTCAAACATTACGGTTTGACCCCTTTTGTACCTTTTCTTTGAATGCTTCGAAGATCAATTCTTCTTTCTATGCAGGATAGTCTATTCTTCGTTGTTTTTCGCTTCTTTAATTCTGTAAATGGTGATCGTGCTTATCGTAAGAGCAAAGGCTCCAGCGATGATCTCAACAACAGGAGGAATCTCAGTTCTTTTGTGGTACGATTTCTTGCCTGTAAGTGTGTGGGAAATGCCGATGAAGAGTAGGAATGCACCAAAGAAACCACAGAAAACTGGGTATGCGTATCCTTTGGGCTTATCCTGCTTTTCTTTTTTCATTTTCTCGTCGAACGTCAAGCTCTCACGACGAGCGCTTGCGCTCGTTGTGAGAAGCGCCTTGTTCTGACCTTCTTTCTATTTCAGAGATTGCTTCGATCAGGGTCCAAAACAACTGGTCTTTGGATGCAGATGATCTGATAACTAAATGCCTATTTCCGTTATCGTGTACCTCAATTAGGAACGTCAATGTGTCATGGATAATATCTGTATTAGGATTTGGGTCAGGCAATTCCCAGTTCCAGATTTCATCGAGTTTTAGTTCATTATTTTTTAGTTCTTTCAGTCGAACAGCGCTTACCTTGTCTATGCGCTCTATCGTTGTATTCGAGAATCCTTTTTTCTGAATAATGATACCGTCGCCATTTTCGACTTCGAGTAGCTCGAAAACTCTGAAATTTGAACCTATTCCACCATACGATAGCATCCTAAATCCAAAACCTTTTGTCTTTTCCGGAAGTGCTGGACCACAGTAGTTTTCGTACCTCTCCGAAATCTGATCAAATACTTCTACAGCGTCGTACTTTTCAAAATACGATTTCGTTTCTTCGGGAAGCACTGAGACTGTGCAGCCTGAAAGAAACGTAACTAGCATTAGGAGCAGGTATTTCATCTTTTCAGAACGTCAAATCCACACGATGGCGGCTTCGGTTGTGGTTCCAAGTCTGTTGATGTTGATTTTCATGGAGTCGTTATGAAAGGGGCGAGCGTTTGCC
>NZ_JARXIA010000057.1 GCF_031127875.1 Pelagicoccus sp. SDUM812005
GGCAAACGCCCGCCTCTTTCACTACGACCCGATGAAAATCAACGACCCCAGAAATTCAAACGATAGCTTGGGCCTTGTCGCCTGAGCTCGACGTTCGGCAAAATAGAAAATGAAAATACTCCTCTGCTTAATACTTATATTCCCAAGCGTTCTCGTTGCACAGAATCTCTGGAAGGAAACAGTTTGCGGAATGACAGAGCAACAGGTGTTGGAATATTTTCCGGAAGCACAAGTACCGTCAAAACCTTCTTTCATCGGAACTGGAGCCGAAGAGAAATTAGAAATTGAAAAGTATCGATTCAGAAATCGCGATTTCTCGGTTCACTTCTATTTCGACGATTTAGGTCTAGCCCAAGTCTCACTTCATATCCTGGAACGAAATAATCACGATGCTTTAGCACTAGTTGCAAACGAGCTTCAAATTGAACTCTCAAGCATTCTAGGAGAGCCGACCAAGAAGGTTGAAGAGAACGATCTTTTGAGGACTCTGGATATCGAGTGGGATAGACAAAAAACCAAAATTGGGATTTTTGTACTGAGCACGGGAGATTCAGACGGGATTCTGAACTTAAACTTTCAAAAGAAGAAAACAATCGGGCCGAACCAGGCAGCCCATACAACTCCGGCCAGTCGCTCCGCGACCGGCCTCCGCGTATGGCTTTGACGTTATACAAAAATGAATTTGATCGAACGATACGAAGCTTTGGTTGCGCAAAGCGACTGGGAGAAAGCCCTACCCGTGATCCAAGAAGTAATCGAACGATCTCCCGAAATCGACACAAGTTGGTTCAACTACGGTGTTTGCCTTGACGAATTAGGACGTCACTCGGAAGCAGCTGAAGCTTTCATCAAGGCACAAGAAAAGAATATCGAAGATTGGGGAATCCACTATCGAATATTTCGCAGTCTACGACTTGCCGGTGATCTCGAGCTTTTCCTAGAATTCGCCGATTACTCCTGCAGTATGAACAAAGAAATGATTCATACACTGCTGGAAGATGAGGATTTTGGAGTCCTGTTCGAGAG
This sequence comes from Pelagicoccus sp. SDUM812005, assembly GCF_031127875.1. Taxonomy (GTDB): domain Bacteria; phylum Verrucomicrobiota; class Verrucomicrobiia; order Opitutales; family Opitutaceae; genus Pelagicoccus. The sequence continues at coordinate 1,027 of NZ_JARXIA010000057.1, forward strand.
AGACGATTTCCAAGCACTAAAAGAAAAGTGGATACAAAACTAAAAGTATAACCAGTCGCTCCAGGCAACGAGCGCAAGCGCTCGTCGCCTGAGCTTGGCGTTGGCAAAGAAATGAAGAACTACGACTTTCAGGACCCACCACACTCTGAGCCACATACGTTGCTAGGCTCCCTGATCGTCACTCTATTGATTATGGGATTCGGCGGCGTCCTAGCCGTCGTCATATCGCTGATCCAAGGAAGCGGAATACAGTTTAACAAAAATTCGGTTCTAGTCGTACTAGGCACCTTTGCTTTCGTCTATCTCGTGGTCCTGTTTCAAGCACTCCTAGCGAGACGAATAGGAAAGAAAAGAAGCGAAAAATGGATAGTGAGATCTTTTGCCACGATTGTGATTATCGTACTGAGCGTATTAGCGATATGGATAAACCTAGGATGAAAAAATCTGCCAACAAGACGCTCCAGGCAACTGCGGCAAACGCCCGCCCCTTTCACTACGACCCCATGAAAATCAACCATCCCAGAAATTCAAACCTTAGCCTAGGCCTTGTCGCCTGAGCTCGACGATTAGGCAGAAAGAAAAGAATCCTGAATCCACTCCCCTCCGAACAAACTCACATGAAAAGCATTATCCTATTTTACCTTCTCTGCACTTCATTGTC
>NZ_JARXIA010000058.1 GCF_031127875.1 Pelagicoccus sp. SDUM812005
CTAGCCTGAATAATTCACGGCAGTCGTTTTGAAAGAGAGCATCCCTGGCTGCTTCTTCGTTTCGACGCTTCGAGCTGATTTCGAGCGTTTTTGGCCTTTGTCGCCTAGACGCGGGCGCAGCTCACGCTAGCCCTCCGGATTGGGCGGGAGGGGCCGCCCGGCGGGGCTAGGCCAGCTTCTCTTCTTCGCCCTTGGCCAACGAGGCGAAAACTTGCTTGAAGCGGAAGGACTGGGGCAAGTGAACCTTCACGCGCGTCTTTAGCGTTTCCACCCGAGCGGCCAGCTTGAGCAGCTCGATCCGGATCCTCTGGAAGCACGCCCTGGCCAAGGCGGTTCCCGCGAGGGCCTTCTCGCGGAACCGATGCAGCAGCGCGTACACCGCGCTGTGGAGCGTCAGCCGGAACTGGTTGGCGCAGGCGCTCCTGCACGGGCTGCGGTCGCTGCGAAGCCCCAGCTTGTGGTCCTTTATCATCAGCTCGGCGCGGGCCCTGTCGCAGTATACCCCTTCGTAGATCGCCCTTGCCGAAGCTTCTCCCAGACTGGTGGAGACGTAGCGCACGTCAGTCCCCAAGGGCCCCGCCTCGATGCGGCACACGACTCGACGCGGCTGCTTCCAGCTGGCGGCCTTGTACTCCACGCTGGCGTAGCGCCTGAGCGGATACGCGTTCTCCAAGGACTTCTCGCGAAGCTTCCAGTCCGAGCTCGCCTGGTCGATCTGGTCCGCGACCAGCGAGCGAAGGGCGTTGTTGGGCTGCTGGCCGACCGCCCAGTCCACTTCCTTGCTTCCTAGCCAATCCATTACCTCAGGCTTGCTGTGGTGGCTGTCGGCTCGGAACATCAGCCTTGTATCGGGAAAACGGCTACGGATCCTCGGCACGATACGCTTGAGAAGGGCCAGGATCTCCCTGGCTGCGGGAACCTTGCCGGGTCGCAGCGTCGCGCAGATCAGCCTTCCGGTGACGCCGTCGTAGACGTGGAAGGGCATCAGGCAACTGTCCCCGACGTGGGAGCTGAACAGCGAGAGCTGCTGCTGGCCGTAGACCAGATGGGCGGTAGGGTCCATGTCGATCACGATCATTGCGGGAGCCTTCCCCTCGAAGCTGTCGAGGAAAAGCTCCCCGAGGGCGTATCCCATCCTCAGCAGGTCGCGAGGGCGGGCGCGGTTCTCCAGCCTGCTCATCGTCGGCTGGCTGGCCAAGTCGGCCTCGGAGCCGACGGCAAGCTTGAGCGCGGGGTCGGCTCGCAGGCGCGAGCATCCCGCGGCGTCGCCGTCGCCCGCGGCGATCTGCATGGCGCGTTGGGCGACGAGGTCGCGATGGCCATGCAGGCTTCCCTTTCGTCGGTCGCGAAGGCAGTCGGCAAGCTTGTCGAACAAGCCGACGCCCTTCTCGAACTCGGCCAAGGCGAGAAGGCCCGCTTCGCCGGTAAGCTCGGGCTCGTCGAAGCAAAAGAGCAACCGCTTGCCGTTTACGGCTTGAAACTCGGGTTCGGGGGCTTGATTCTTGTTCAAAGACGCTGTTTTTGGTTTGATCACACAACTTCCTTAACAGGAAGCATTTGCCAATGCAGCGTCTTTTTTCGTGAATTATTCAGGCTAG
>NZ_JARXIA010000059.1 GCF_031127875.1 Pelagicoccus sp. SDUM812005
CATGGGCATGTTGTAATTGGGTGAAAGTCCCATGTTCGTGAACTGCATAAATACCTATGAAAGAACTAGATCATGGCAACTGCGAAGTGGCGACGTTTCGTGGGAAGGAAGCCTACGTCAAAAGTGCGGGCCTACGTACAGAAATGGGATATAAGGCCGGTATGGCGGGTGAGCTGGCACAACACAGCGAAACCCTCAGTTCAGCCATGCAGGTAAATCCCGAGGTCGCGCATCGAAACAACGTGTTCTTACCCGGGGAGGCCTCGCTCACGTGCGGTATCGGCTTAGATCTGCCGTCAAGATATCGCGGTTCGTCCAGTAATGGGCGCATTGAGGGGCGAGGAGTCAGCCGAGGTCATAGTAGTCGCCTGAAACGAGCCGGGAGTAGTTGCCGACGGGTTTCCCGTCCAGCGAAGGTATCCGGATGGCTCACTGGCGGCGAAGGACCGAACCTAGGAAGTGGACTCTTACCCGTATGGTCTCCGTTTCGACGGGCGACCTTTTCGGTGGAGAACAATGGTCCACTGACTGTTTGCGTACTCGTATGCATCCGTCAAATGCAGAGATATTGAATCTCTTTCCTGGGAACCGCCACTTACGGATCCGTATGAGTGGTGGTGTGGGAGCCGGGGGAGTTAACGCCCCTGGCTACCCGATTCTGTATTGTTTTCATTCTTCTAGAGTAGATACGAAAATCTTTTCGATTCCTTCGAGTTTTATCAGATCGATGATTCTGACGACTTCGCTTGCTTTTGTTTTTGGGTTTACGGCCAAAATTACCGACTCTATCCCTTCTTTTCTTTCTTTGACTAGAGTCGTAATTTCATCCGACTCGTAAGTCTGTCCGTTTGATTCTATCTCTCTGTCTGGATTTAGCACGACGTATAGAATTTTCGATTCAACTGTGTCATTGGTAACAGGCTTTATGTCTTCTACGCTTGGTTCTTTCACGCATCCTAAGAGGAGAATCGGAAGAATTAGAAATGGGGTTTTCATTTTCTACAGAACGTGAAAGCCATACGCGCAGGTCATCGCGGAGCGATGGCCGGAGTTGTATGGGCTGCCTGGTTGGGCTTATTGATCATCTTTTCCTATCCACTCAAAATCCACAATTTCCTCAACTTCAAACTGTCTCTTAAACATACCGAAATGGCCATATTCACCTCTTTTTGAGGCGACTCCTTTCATCTTCACTTTATACTGAAGCACTACTGCATATTCTTCACCAAGTTGTTTTAGTCTTAAACCGTAATCCTCACCAAACTTGTCGAACGCATCTTTCTGTGGAGAGACCCACCACGCTTCATCTTCTTCATCAACATAGAAGGATTGGGTTTCGAAACCCCAGCGCATGATGCCGGAAAAGGTACCTTCTATTTCTTTCGAGCATGAAGTGAGCAAGAAAATGCTAAGAAATCCGGAGGCCGTAAGAAGTGCTGTATGAATTTTCATTTTTTGCCCAACGCTAAGGTGATACGACGGCGGCTTCGGTCATAGCCTCCACGTCTGGGTTGGTTGTTTACGAAGTGTCGTCGCCAAAGAGGCGAGCGTTTGCC
>NZ_JARXIA010000005.1 GCF_031127875.1 Pelagicoccus sp. SDUM812005
CCAAAAACGCTCGAAATCAGCTCGAAGCGTCGAAACGAAGAAGCAGCCAGGGATGCTCTCTTTCAAAACGACTGCCGTGAATTATTCAGGCTAGGCCGGACTTGCCCACGATCGGGCTGCGATCCGATATATCGATGTGGGAGCCGAGCAGGCTGGAAAGCCGCCCCGACTTGTCCGGAAAAATCTCCGCCCGGCATATCATCCAACGATAGCCGCCATCCTTGTGCTTCATGCGATACTTCAGCTCGATCTCCGAAATCTCGCCTCGCAAGGCTTGCCCGAAAACCTCCTCCACCTCCGCGGCATCCTCCGAGAACAAGTGCGACTTGAAGGCCTCCAACGTATTCGGAAATTCGCTACCCGCATAACCCAGCTGCTTCTTCCACCGTTCGCTGAAATGCAGTTGGTTGCTGCGCAAGTCCCACGACCAAAGCCCGATGTTAGAAGCTTTGAGCGTGAGATCCAAGCGCCGCTGGCTAGCCTTGTAAGCTTCTTCCGCTCGCTTGCGCTTCGAAATGTTTCGCAAGGTGATCAGAGAACAATCACGCCCCTTCCACTCTACAGCGACGGAGCGCAACTCCGCATTCGGCACCGCAGAGCTATCAGTTTGAATTTCAAGCTCAACCGAATCCGCCTCCAGAACCGCATAGTCAAACAACTCGCGCACCGTGTCGTCCATCCCCTCGGGAAACCACGCTTCCGCAACCTTGTTGTTGAACAAGAGCTCCCCATCCGGTCTGGCTACCAGAAAAAGGGCGACATCCAAGCAGTGCAGCAATCCCCTGAAAATCCCCTTCCCTTCGGCCGAAGTGCTCTGCTGCACGTTCTTGAGCTCGCTCAAAAGTTCGCGACGCTCGAAGGCGTGCTGCACCGCCTCGATCAGACGATCCTGATTTAGGTCCTTGTAGAAGAGGTAATCGTCCGCCGAGGAATCCGGCGTATCCAAAATCACCGACTTTTCCTCGTCCTCCAGCAAGCAAAGCACCAAGGGTTCGTATTCGCTTTTTCGATATCTCGCCAAAACGTCGACATGAGGCAACTCGTCCATAATACCTTTCGATATGACAAGATCGATCTTTGCGTTAATCAAGGTACGCTTTGCGTCTCGCAAACTTTCCGCATGATAGCACAAGAAGTCGTAACGATCGGACTTCTTGAGAGATTCGAGTATCTGCTCCGCTCTCTGGAGGTCAGACTCAACTACCAAACTGGTAATCGACGATATTGGCATTCGGGGAAAAGGATGGAGGAAGGAAAAACGCGACACCATCAAGTGAACAAGCAGACCGCAAGCCGAACCATGCTAACTAGTATACATACCTAGTGTAAAATTTACCGCTTGGTTAAATCAATAGTGAGAGCGGAGCTCTAGCCGCGTCAAATTTGACTTGATCCGCTCAAGCTACCATAAAACGAGGGAATTCCCCGAGCCTTGTTCATGTCCCCTAAACCATCGATACCCCACCTGATCCCTAACGAAGGAATCTGGGCCGGACGCGTCTGGCTTCCTGCCTCGAGCGCACCCAACGGATTGGCCGGACCCCGCGTCGTCGGGGCGATAGACGGCCGCGTTTTCGACTTGAGCAGACGCTTCCAGACCTTTTCCGACCTCGTTAATTGCGGAGCGCCCGCTAAAGAGATCCCCCAATGCCTCGGCTCGGAAATCGCTTCCGTAGAAGAGCTGCAGGAGAACAGCGTCTACACGAACCGGGCCGCCACGCTCGCGCAAGAGACGAGGCCTTGCCTGCTCGCTCCCAACGATATCCTCGCTACCAAAGCTTGCGGAGTCACCTTCATCCGAAGCCTCCTCGAACGCGTTATCGAGGAAAAAGCCAAAGGCGACCCGCAAGCCGCCTCCCAAGTCCGTCAGGCAATACTGGATACGCTCGGAAACGACCTTTCTAAAGTGAAGCCCGGCTCCGAAGAAACAGTCGCCCTAAAAGCGAAACTCATCGAACAAGGAATCTGGTCCCAATACTTGGAAGTGGGAATCGGGCCCGACGCCGAAGTATTCACCAAAGCTCAGCCGATGGCCTCCGTAGGCTACGGCGTCCAGATCGGCATCCATCCGAAATCGAAATGGAACAACCCAGAGCCCGAGATCGTGCTAGCCGTATCCAACAAAGGGAACATCCAAGGAGCCACCCTAGGAAACGACGTGAACCTGCGCGACTTCGAAGGACGCAGCGCCCTCCTCCTCGGCGAAGCCAAAGACCAAAACGGGTCCTGCTCGATCGGTCCTTTCGTCCGCCTCTTCGACGAAAGCTTTTGCCTGGACGACGTGAAGACGTGCGAGATCGGCCTCGAAATATCAGGGGAAGACGGCTTCCACACCAGCGGAAGCAACAAGATGATAGAGATCAGTCGCAGTCCGGAAGAGCTCGTGCGTCAAGCCATCGGAGACAACCACCAATACCCGGACGGCTTCATGCTCTTCCTCGGAACCATGTTCGCGCCCACCGAAGATCGCGACCGAGCGGACGAAGGCTTCACCCACCACATCGGCGATCGGGTTACCATCTCCAGCCCCAAGCTCGGACAGCTTACCAATTGGGTCGCCCACACCAACGCCATCCCTCGCTGGGAATTCGGCATACGAGACCTCATCGACTACCTCCAGAGGTCCCGCGTCACCTAAAATCGGATACAATCCAATCGATACAAGTCCTACCTCGGGCGCTTAGCTATGGACGAAAAAAGAGAGGCAGGATCGCTCCCGCCTCTCTTCTAAAAAAAGTCGATACGACCGGCTCGCTAGCCGATGTAGATTTCGTTCGAAAAATCGAGCTCCTGAGGATTGCGCTTCCAAGCCTCGACGAACGCATCCTTCGTATCCGCATAAAGCGCCGACACTTCGATCGCCTGGTCGTAATCGGCAGGAATCTCGATCCCAGCCGCCGCGAACCACTCGCGGAAGAGCTTGATCTGATCCGCCTTGCAGCTTTCCGGGGAATCAACGCCTTCCGCATTCTTCACCGGGCTGAAGTCGTTCAGGCGCGTCGTCTCGATCACGATTGGGTTCTTCGCGAACGGGATGGAATCGAAGACGAACATCTCGAACTTGATACCGTTGGGCGTATCCGGATTTTGGACTTCGCCCGCTTCGTCCACGAAGGGAATCTTCTTGTCCGCGCGGTGGAAGGGCAAGGAGACGGAGCTGCCGGGAGCGACCAGCGAGCGCGCGAAGCTGACGTCGATCACATGGATCGCGATGCTTCCCGCTCGGAAGGAAAGCTGACCGTCCGCATCGCGACGGGCACACAGCTCGTCGGGCATATCGCTGTATTCGACTACCTGGCTCACTCCGTCGAGAACGCAAAAATGGCCGAGCTTTTCCTTTTCGTAGGCCTTCGGCAGCATCTTGCTCGATAGCGTTGAGCCCGACTTCAGGTGAAAGCCGATGAAGTAAGGATCCGCCGGCTGCACCAAAGGATTGTCTACCTGGAAGTAGCTCAAGATCTCGATCCCATCCTTAGCCATCGCTTCGAAGGACCCGCTCCGATCGAGGGCGCGCAAAGCGCCGCCATGCCCGTCCGGGCTCATCGCGATGCTGGACTTGGACTCGAGGATGATCTTGCCCTCCTTGTCCACCGCAGGCATGCGGCCTTGGCGGAAGAAGATGACCGATCCGTCCGCTAAACCAAAATTCTTGTGCTCCTCGAAGAACGCGACCGTGGCGGCATGGTTGATGTCGCTGGTCATGATGAACCAAGGCAATTTGCATCCGTAACGAACTCGAGCCGCTTGGATCTTCTCCGCAAAAACTTGGAAAAGCGTCTTCTGCTTAACGGGAGTCACCGGGTACGTGCCTTTCGGACCATTGTAGCCGAGACGCGTGCCCTGGCCGCCCGCTACGGTGAAGGCTGCCACCTTGCCCGACTTCAGGGCTTCCTCGCCCAGAGCCTTGGCTTCCTGCCATTCCGGATCCGTATCCACATTTTCAGGAATCGAAATGTAGGGAGCCGGTTCCAGGGCGCTGAAGTCCACGCTCCCATGCTCGCTATCGCCCTTTACGAGAGTGGCGACAAGTTTATCGAGTTCATCGAGGTCGATCTCGTCGGCTTGCGATTTCAAGTTCGCTCGCTCCTCATCACTCAGTTCATCCCAAAAGCGGAATACTTGCTCCTGTCCACGGGATTCGAAAAGCTGTTTTTTTTCCATATTTCTCTGCGAATGAGGCAGCATACCTCGCAATAGCGGACAAAGATGGCAACAAACTTCTCCGCGCAAAGCCGCGCCAAGCTCGAAAAGACGCGATCTATCGCTCGAAACGGAAAATCAGCTCACCTTCCTTCGCGTAGTTGAGCTTAGTACGGATCACCGATTCGATGTATTCAGGATTTCCCTGCAGGTTCTCGAGCTGAGCCTCTCGCTTGCTCGATTCTTCGACCAACGCGTCATGACGCTTAGAGAGCACCATTTTCTCCGCCCGCAGCTTATCGAGGTGTTGATAATCTCGATACAGGAACGCAGCCGCGAAAACACCCGCCCCAATAAAGAGTACAGCAAAGAACATGTTGGTGAATCGTCGGGCAGTCATGCAAGTAAGATGCAACAACAAGATGCAGCTCTCCAATTATTGCAAAAAAATAATTGTAAGGCCCCAGCAATTCGCGGACATTTCGCCCCAATGTACCAAAGTTTCTACGGTCTCAGGGAGATGCCGTTCAACATTACTCCCGATCCTAACTTTCTGTACCTAAGCCCGACTCACCAAGAAGCGCTGCAACACCTCAAGTACGGTGTCGCCGAAAAGAAAGGCTTCATTGTCCTGACCGGAGAGGTTGGCTGCGGCAAGACCACCCTCTGCCGCCACTTCATCAACGAGATCGACGAAGAGAAGTACGAGATCGCCCTGATCCTCAATCCGCGCATCACCGAAACCCAGCTTCTCAAGACCATCCTCACCGAACTGGGAGCCACCGGCAGCATGAGCCGCAGCCGCGGCGGCCTCGTCCAGCAAGTCAACGACCTGCTGCTGGAGAAGATCCAAGCGGGCAAGGACATCCTCCTCATCATCGACGAGGCCCAAAACCTCACGTTCGAACTGCTCGAGCAGCTACGGCTCCTCTCCAACCTCGAGACCGACAAGCAAAAGCTCCTGCAGATCATCCTCATGGGGCAACCGGAGTTTAAGGAGATCCTCGCCGAGGAACGACTCCGCCAGCTACGCCAACGCATTCTCGTCCACACCGAGCTGCGACCGCTCAACCGCCTGCAGATCGAGCAGTACATCCACCACCGCATCGCGATGGCAGGTGGCCAAGGCATCCCCTTCTTCACGAGCTGGGCCGTGCGCTGGATCAGTTGGAAATCCCGGGGAATTCCCAGAATCGTGAACAACATCTGCGACAAGTCCCTCCTCTCTTCTTATATTAGAAGCAGCGAGGTGGTCACCTGGAAGGACGTACGCGCCGCCCTCAAGGAAATCAAGACCCTCGATTTCAAGTAAGCGGCCCCGGCTCGCACCTCGCCCTGAGAGGCCTTCTGTCGAAGGAACCCGACTCGCTCGCTAAATAAAGGCCGCTCAAAGCCGTTTCATAGCTAGTGCCAGCTTCCAAGCTGTCCACGCAACCAGCTAAGAAAACGGAAATGAGCCTCATCAACCAAGCCCTCAAGCTCGAGCAGCAAAAACGCCACACCGAAACCACGCCAGTCGCCCCGATGGTGACTCGCATGGCCCAGCGCCGCTCCCGCGACAAGATGCCCCTGCTCCTCTTCGGATTCACCGGCATGGGCATGCTGCTCGCCGCCTCCGTCACCGCTATTTTTTACTTCGGCTCCGAATTCCTCGAATCCGACAAGGCTCTCGCCACCACGACGCTTCCCCCTGCCGCCTCCAGCGAAGCCCCTCAAGACGCAAGCTCCCCGGCAGCGCCCGCAGACGCCGAACCGCAAATCGAGGAACTGCTCGGCCAACTTTCCCCCGACCAGCTCTCCACCGTGCAGCAAATGCTGCTCGAGCGCGACTCGGAGCAGCCTGACGGCGAAGCCGTAGCCACCAACGAAACGGCGCCAGCCGACCAGAGCGAATCCCCCTCCCACAGCCTTTCCGACCTTTCCCGCCTGCAGGCTATCGTAGACTCCTACTCCGTCCAAGGCATCCGGAAAGCCGGCGCCGAAACGCGCGTTTTCCTCAACGGCAGGATCCGCAAGATCGGCGACGTTATCGACATCGAAAACAGGCTGCAGCTCATCGGCTTTACCGAAACTGCCCTCATTTTTCGGGATTCGAGCGGCCAGCGCTTCGAAAAAGCCCTCTAAATAGGCCCCCCTTCGCCCCCTAGTCGCCCCTTCCCGCCACCCTAAAGCCCGCTCCGAGCGAGGCTTGACGGCAAATCGCCGCCCAATTCCTAGGGACAACCCTACCCTTAGGAAATCGCTGCCGCCTCAGGCATCAGGCAAAAGCTGAGACAGCGCTAAGGTACCCCATGCTCGCATAAGTAGCGCAACCATTTCCGATTGCGCTTGTACCTATTCCAAGCGACTCTCATTACGTCTTTTTTACGCTTGATCCTCCGATGCTAAAAAACCGCCAAGAAGGAATCCTCAATCTGCATGGCCTGTGGCAGGCAGCTTGCCTCCTCATACTCTTTCTCGTCATTCGCCATGCTTTCGAATTCTTCGGGTACCGGCTTAAGGTCGAGTACCTGAACCTCTACATGGCCGGCGTGGCCATTGGCTCGTTCGCGAACCTGCGCGTGCTCAAGAGATACGCTGAGCACTTCGTTAACCTCGGCTGGTACAGGACCTTCCGCCTGACATTCCAGCAGTTGCTCCGCATCATGCTGCTGCAGCTGGCCGTGGTCTTCGCCGTCAAGGACTCCGAAATCAGCCGCCTCTTCCTCACCAGCTACTTCGCCGCGGCCTTCGGCCTCTTGTTCGTGATGAACAAGATCCTTCCCAAGCACCTCTGCCGGCTCAGCTTCAAAACCCAGGTCATCCCGACTCTCATCGTCGGCTCCACCGAGTCGCTCTCCAGCTTGGAGGAGTGGATCAACAACAAGGCCAGCTACGGCATCGAGATCGTCGGCTACACGGGCGAAGAGGCGTGTCCGCCCAGCCACGAGCAACCTATTCCCTGCCTCGGCACTATCGACGACCTGAAGCGAAACATCGAGACCCACCAGATCTCCCAAGTCGTCATCATCGACAAGGCGCTCTCGCCGGAAGGCTCCAAACGGGCCATGGCCCTCGCCCAAAAAGCGGGTTGCCGCGTCCGCATCTACAACAATTGGCAAGCCGACTTCCAACAGCGCATCATGGTCGAGCACGAGGGAAACTACACCTTTCTCACCTACGAGGACGAACCGCTGGAGAATCCCATCAACCGCATGATCAAGCGCAGCTTCGACGTCGCCGTCTCCCTGCCGATCGTCGCCTTCGTCCTTCCGCCGCTCACCCTTTTCGTCTGGGCCTTCCAGCGCAAGCAGTCCCCGGGGCCGATCTTCTACGCCCAGCCGCGCACCGGCATGACCAAGCGGACCTTCCACATCATCAAGTACCGCACCATGCACGTCTCGGACGCGAACGCCAAAAACGTGGCCAAGCAAGCGACCAAGGGCGACTCCCGCATCTACGCATTCGGCGCTTTCCTGCGAAAGACCAGCCTGGACGAGCTGCCTCAGTTCATAAACGTCCTGCTGGGCGAAATGAGCGTATCCGGTCCACGCCCCCACCTCATCGACCACGACCGCGAATTCTCCGAAAAGCTACAGGTCTACTACACCCGCCACTTCGTTAAGCCAGGCATCACCGGACTCGCCCAATCCCTCGGCCTACGCGGCGAAATCAACGAGCCCGAGCACCTGACCAAGCGCATCGCCTACGATATCACCTATATCAACACCTGGTCCTTCTGGCTCGACCTGAAGATCATGCTTCGCACCGCCAAAGCCGTAATCTTCCCGCCCAAGAGCGCCTACTAGGACGGCGGAAGAGATTGGATTGCACCCGCCCCCAAAACAGGGCAAGCATTCCATCCCAGTGGACGAAGCCTCTATCGATAGCCCTCTGGGTGCCTGTCGGCTGATCGCAAGCCGAGACGGCCTGCTCAGCCTCTCTTTCCTCGACGAAGGGGAAAGAGCCCGAGAGCCTTCGCCCCGCTCCAGCAACCCGCACCTGTTGGCAGCCATCGAGCAGCTGGAAGCCTACTTCGCCGGCCAGTTGACACGCTTCAGCTGCCAGCTCGCCCCTCAAGGCACCGCCTTCCAGCGCCGCGTCTGGGAACGCCTCGCCGCCATCCCTTTCGGCGTCACCAAATCCTACGGACAAATCGCCGAGGAAATCGGGCAGCCGCTCGCTTCCCGCGCCGTTGGCGGAGCGAACAATAGAAACCCCATCCCCATCCTCATCCCCTGCCACCGAGTCATCGGCTCCAAAAACGCGCTGGTAGGATTTGGTTGCGGACTGTGGCGAAAACAATGGATGCTAGAACATGAAGGCATCGCCCTTCCCCTCGCCCGATCCTAGTTCGCAACCATGGCCCCCGATCTCCTTATCGAAACGATCCTCCCGCACCTCGGCGCCATCCTCGGCCTCGGCCTGGGCGTCATTCTCATCGCCCGCCTCATGCGGGAAAAGCGCCGCCCCAGCAATACCTTCGCGTGGCTGCTGGTCATCATCCTCGCCCCCTACATCGGCGTCCCCCTCTTCCTCCTCATCGGCGGCAGGAAGATCAAGAAGCTCACCAGCGACAAGCGTTCGCTGCGACTCCATCCCCACGAGTACGACCAGGACTTCATCGAAGACTCCCCGTTCGGCCTGCTTGGCCATGGAAACAAGACCCGCTTCCTCCCCGACGCCACCGACGCCTACGACGTATTGATCGAATCGATACAAAACGCCAAGACGTCGATCGATATCACCACCTTCATCCTCAGCCACGACGCGGTAGGCCGACGCGTCGTCAAGGAGCTCTCCCGCAAGGCCAAGGAGGGCGTCGCCGTTCGCCTCCTGCTCGACGCCATCGGCTCCTTCGGCAAAAAAACCTTCTACATGCTCGAACTGGAGAAAGCCGGCGGAAAGATAGAGCGCTTCATGCCGGTGTTCCCCATCGCCTTCCCGGGCGCCACCAACCTTCGGAACCACCGCAAGATCGCCCTCTTCGACAAGCAATCCGCCATCATCGGGGGACGAAACATCGGCCGCGAATACATGGGGCCCAATCCCTCCAAAAGTCGCTGGACCGACTTCGGGGTGGAAATCTCCGGTCCCGCCGTATCCGCTCTCAATACCATTTTCGAAGAAGACTGGGCCTTCGCGTCACGTAAACGTGGATACAAAGCCGTTCCCCAATCCGTGGTTAAACCGGTTCCGGGAGGCGAATCCACCATCGAGATCATGGCCAGCGGTCCCGACACCCCCGACGACCCGCTCTACGAAAAGGTGCTCGCCAGCATCCAAGACGCGGAAAGCTCCATCACCATCGTCACGCCTTACTTCATACCAGACGAAGTCCTGCAACGTACCCTCAGCGTGAAGGCGCGCACCGGCAAGGAGGTCACCATCATCGTGCCCAAACGTTCCAACCACCGCATCACCGACCTCGCCCGCCGCACCTTCCTCCGGGAGCTGCAGGCATCCGGCGTCAAAGTCCTCGCCTACGAACGGGAGATGATGCACGGGAAGGCCCTCCTCATCGACGAAAAGCTGGCCATGACCGGATCCGCCAACATGGACCTGCGCAGCCTCTTCGTTAACTTCGAGGTCGCCGCCTTCTTCTACTCCCAGCCCGACATCAAGGAAGTCGAAAGCTGGATCAAGGACGTCTCCTCCCGCTGCACGGAACTGCAAGCGGAGCAGCTGGAACGCCAACGCTACCTCAAAGGCCTCGCCGAAGACCTCAGCCACCTCATCGCGCCCTTGCTCTGACACGCATTCCATGATTGCGGCAGCGAAAAAAACGTTCGCTATCGCATCGCAAGCACACACCTTCCCTCATTCCAAAAGGTCAGAAACGATGGATAAACTAACAGAGATCATGAACTGGAAGGCCCAGGAGATCGCGGATCGCATCCGCGAAGTCGCCGACCACGAACTCCAAGCCTTCGCTCCCGAAGCCCCCATTCGCGGTTCCTTCCTGCAAGCCCTCCAAGCCCCTGCCGGACTGGCCGTCATCTCGGAAATAAAGCGCCGTTCCCCCTCCGCCGGACAAATCAAGGACCTCGGCCCCTCCATCGAACAGGCCGACAAGTACCTCGCCGCCGGCGGCGACTGCCTTTCCATCCTCACCGACACCAAGTACTTCGGCGGCGAACTGAAGGACCTCTCCTCCGTCACCGAAAAGTTCCGCTCCCAGCAGAACGGCATCCCCTGCTTGCGCAAGGACTTCATGATCCACCCCATCCAGGTCCTCGAAGCCGCCCAAGCCGGAGCCTCCGCCATCCTCATCATCGTTCGCGCCCTCAGCGACGAACAAATGACTGCTCTGCGCCGCGCCGCCGATCTCGCCGGACTCGACTCCCTCTACGAAATCCACAGCGAAGCGGAACTGGAAAGAGCCGTCGCCCAAGACGCCAAGATCATCGGAGTCAACAACCGCGACCTCGCAAAGTTTACCACCGACCTCGCCTTTTCCGAACGCCTCATCCCCCGATTCCCCTCAAACGTCGTAGCCGTCTCGGAATCCGGAATCTGGACCGGGCAAGACGCCGCTCGCGTCCGCGCTTGCGGAGCCAAGGCCATCCTCGTGGGCGAGGCCCTCATGAAGGCGCCCGATACCGCCCAACTCATGGCGGACTTCCACAACGCCTAGGCACCGGCCCACAACTGACCGCACCGCCTCCACCGCCAACACCGTCAACCGCCCTCACTTGCCACTCTCGCCCTCACAGACCCGCGACCTGCTCGAGCAACTCGGACATCGCCCCAAAAAACAATTGGGCCAAAACTTCCTCATCGACGGAAACATCGTCCGCAAGTCCCTCGAGCTCGCCGGCGTGGCCGCCGGCGACCATGTCGTTGAGATCGGCCCCGGTCTCGGCACCCTGACCCGCGCCCTCCTCGAAGCAGGCGCCATCGTGCACGCCGTGGAAAAAGATCCCGTGCTCGGCGCCCACGTCGAATCCATCGCCCACGCCGAGCCAAACCTCCACCTCATCAAGGGCGACGCCCTCGACCACCCCCTCGGCGACCTCCCAGAGCAGCTCGAAGACTTCAAGATAGTCGCCAACCTTCCCTACGCCATCTCCACCCCGTGGATGGCGGCCGTGCTGGAAAGCCGCCTCCCCAGCGTCATGACCCTCATGCTGCAAAAGGAAGCCGCCCAACGCTACGCCGCCAAGGCCGGCACCAAACAATTCGGAGCCATCAGCATCTTCCTGCACGCCGCCTTCGACGTCCTCCCCGGGCACGACGTCTCAGGCTCCTGCTTCTATCCCAAACCCGACGTGGGCTCCACCCTGCTCCACCTCAAGCGAAAAGCCGCCCCCTTTCGCTTCAGTCCGGAAAGTATCCAGCTCATCCGTGAAATCTTCCAGCAGCGTCGCAAGCAAATCTCCTCCCTCCTGCGTAAGGCAAAAACGGATACCGCATCCCGCTGGCTCGCAAACCTCGAAAGCGCCGGCATTCCCGCTTCTGCTCGCCCCGAGCAAATCGACACCGCCCACTGGATCCAGCTAGAAAGGACGGAAGCGTAAGCGCCTCCCCAAAAATTGATGACGCGAGCGCATCGCTACGAATCGCTGTTCCAAAAAACGAATACAGCAGCCACCTGAATCCCGCTCGGATTCAAAGGTCCAAGTACACGAAAATCATTCAGGCGGATTCCGCAAAGATCTCCTCCACGACGATCGATCAACGCTGCGAAATCCGCTCTGAAGCAATTGACTACGAAACCCAGTCAGTCGCCTTTACCAAGCAACCGCTCGCCCCTAGCAACATGCGACGCTGGCGACGCTCGCGTATCCACTGCGGAATGACAAGGAGACGACGCACCATGTTTTGACTGCGGCTGTCCATCGAAAGAATGCTGCGTTCCTGGCTACTCATTGCTAGCAATCTCCACGCTGAGGGCTTCCAAGAAGCGGACCAGATCCGCGCGCTTCGCGGAGGCCGTTTCCACATCGAGCTCGACCGGGCTCTGCCGGTTGAGCACTTCCCGAGAGGCCATCGCCCAAGCGTTGGGGCGATCCGTCAAGAGCTTCGCAGCCTCGTCCACACTCTCTTCCAGAGAGAATCCAAATTCATCCTGCAGCCCAAGGTCCCACTTCGGGGTCCACGTTTCTTCGAGTCGATTGATTGAGTTCATGCACACAATCTACCACCGAACATCAGACATCTCCTGTCCCATGCCTCGAATCATTACAATTTCATGCAGAAAAAAACAGCGCTTGAAAAAGGCTCAGGCCCCAGATAGCGTCCTAAATATAGAATTTCCCACCCACACACCACCCAGCCAGGTCGTCCCCCTCGACGGCCTGGCATTTTTTTTGGTCTAACACCGAAGACTGTGGAAATTGCTTTAATGCCGAATTCGGCGCTTGAACGGTAGGCCTACCGCCGCGATTCGCGCTTGCTCCTCCCTACGGAAGGCAAAGACTTCGCAGCTGCCATGAAAGTCGCTCCCTTTAAGTCAATCGCCCTTGCCGCCCTCAGCCTCCTTCCCCTGCTAGCGAGCTGCACAAAGGAAAATGCCTCCCGCGAAACGGGACCTGCCCAGATCGCTCTCGGCGACAAAACCTTGACCATCGAGTTCGCCATCACGCCCAGCGAACAGCGCAAAGGGCTCATGGGCCGCGACGGAATCGCCGACGACCATGGCATGCTCTTCGTCTACCAAGAGCCTCAGCAGATGTCCTATTGGATGAAGAACGTCGATTTCCCCATCGACATCGGATTCTTCACTGCCGACGGCGTCCTGCGCGAGGTGTACCCCATGTATCCGCAGGACACCCTCGCTCGAAAGTCCATCGGCAAGGAGATGCTCTACGCCTTGGAAACCCGTTATCGCTGGTTCAGCGAAAACAATATTCGCCCCGGCGCCCAGCTCGACTTGGACGCGGTCCGCAAGGCTCTCGGCAAGCCCTAAGCCTAGCCGTTAAAGCTCTGCATGATCGAAATGAAGGGCAAGAAGAGAGCCAATACGATCAATACCACCGCAACCGCCAAGATCACGATCATGAGCGGTTGCACCATGGCCGTCAGGCTGGAGATGGAATTGTCCACTTCCTCGTCGTAGATATCGGCGATCTGTCCCAGCATCTCCGGCAAATCCCCCGTCTCCTCACCTACTTCCACCATGGAGGTAACCATCGTGGGAAAAATCTTGGTCCCTTCCAAAGTCGAAGCGATGCCCTCCCCGTCCTTCACGCGGTTCCGCACGGTCTCCACCGCGTTCATCACATGCTTGTTGCCGCAGGCGTCCCGCGTGATTCGCAGGGCATCAAGTATCGGCACGCTGCTCTCGATCAAGGTTCCCAAAGTTCTGGAAAAGCGGATCACGTAAATCTTGGTGCAAAGGTCGCCTACCCCGACGAACTTGAGCTTCAGCCAATCGTAGAAGCTTCGTCCGATGCTCGTAGCCCCGAAAACCCGCTTGAAAATCCACAGCCCTAGCAGCCCGCCGAAGATCGCGTACCAATAGGCCACGATAAATTTGCTCACCGCCAAGACATACACCGTGAGCACCGGCATCTTGTCCTCGCCAATTTCCTCGATGAAGATCTGCTCGAACTTCGGCACCACGAAGATCAAAAGGAACATCACGATCACGAAGGAGATAACCATCACCACCATCGGATAGGTCATGGCCGAAGCCAAACGGGCCTTCATGCGTTCCGACTTCTCTAGGTAAGTCGCCAACCTCGCCAAAGAAACCTCCAGCATGCCGCTGGCCTCGCCTGCCCTCGCCATATTGACGTAGAGGAAATCGAACTCCTTCGGGTATCCAGCCAAGGCATCCGAGAAGGTGCTGCCGGACTGGATACTCTCGATCAAGGAATTCTGTATCCAACGAAAGACGACATTCTTCTCCTGATCCTTCAATACCTCCAGCGAGCGAACCAAGGTCAAGCCCGCCTGCAGCAAGGTAGCGAGCTTGCGGGTAAACTCCGCCAAGGCCTTCTTCTTCACCGCCGAGCCGAGGTACATAGGCTTCTTGCTCGCCTTTTCGGACTTCAAGCCCGTCGCCGTGGCGGAGGTCTCGTTCGCCCCCGCGGGCTTGACCACCGTAACTCGCGCCGGAGTCAGCCCATAGCTGCGGATCTGTTTCACGGCTTGCTGGCGCGATGCGCCTTCGACGATGCCCTTGCGCTCCTTGCCCTCCGAATCTATCGCGATGAATCTAAATTTCGACATACTACGTGCGACCCTCTCAGCGGGAGCGATCAGGAATAACGTATCACCTCTTCCACGGAAGTGACACCGGTAAAAATGTTGCGGAGCCCGTCTTCCCTCAAGGTCCTCATGCCTTCGTTCAAGGCCTGCTCGCGGATCGCCGCCGCGGGTCGGCCTTCGCTGATGAGCTCGCGCACCGACTCCGAGACCGACAGCATCTCAAAGATCCCCTGCCGCCCCGTGTAGCCCGTATTGGCGCAGGAGCCGCAACCGCTGCCCTGGAAAAATTCCTTCTGCTGCAAGATCGCAGCGTCCAAATTAAGCTGCTGCAGCAAGGCTGCGTCGGGCAAATAGGCTCGGCGACAATTCGGGCAAATCTTTCGCAACAGACGCTGGGCCAGCACCGCCTCCAGCGAGGAGGAAATCAAAAACGGTTCCACCCCCATATCCATCAGACGCGTCACCGCGCCCGCGGCATCGTTGGTGTGCAAGGTACTCAAAACCAAGTGCCCCGTCAGCGAGGCTTGGATCGCGATCTGGGCCGTATCCAAATCGCGGATCTCCCCCACCATGATGATATCCGGATCCTGTCTGAGGAAAGACTTCAAGGTACTGGCAAAGGTGAGGCCGATATGCGGGTTCACGCCGACTTGCATGATCCCGTCGATCTCGTACTCGATCGGGTCCTCCGCCGTCATCAGCTTCGACTCGATACGGTTCAGGCGCTTCAAGCAGCTGTACAAGGTCGTCGTCTTGCCGGACCCCGTCGGCCCCGTAGAGATAAAAATCCCATTCGGCCGGGCGATCGACTTCTCGACCGCCGTCAATACATCCTCCGGCATGCCCAAGGAGCTGAGCTCCAGCTGGGTCGCCCCCTGGTCCAGCACGCGAAGCACCACGCTTTCGCCAAACTGTGTCGGAAGCGTGGATACACGTAAATCCACATGGCGCCCCGTCACCACCAAACGCACCTTGCCATCCTGAGGAATTCGGCGTTCCGCGATGTTCAAGTTCCCCAGAACCTTGACGCGCGAAATGATCGGCACCGCCAGCTCGCGAGGCGGCGGCGACATTTCGTAGAGCGCCCCATCGATTCGGTAGCGTATCTTGAACTCCTTCTCGAAAGGCTCGAAATGAATATCCGAGGCCTTGTCCTTGATCGCCTGAGCCAGCACCAGGTTGACGAAACGAATGATCGGCGTTTCGCCCGCCATCCCAAGCAGGTCGTCGGGACTGATATCGTCGTCGGACGCCACATCGCTCAGGTCCAGCTCCTCGAGGATGCCGGTATAGTCGACGTTCTTTGGCCGATAGTAGACATCCAACAGCTCGTCGACCACCTTCGGGTCGAGCAAAAGCAAGCGTACGTCGCGATTAACGGCGAAAGCCACGTCGTCGACCACGCTGGTATTGAACGGATCGGTCGTCACGATCGTGAGCTGCCGCTCCGTGCTCTCGATCGGCACGACCCCATGCATGCGAGCGAGCGACGGGTCGATCATCGCGATCAACTCCGCCGGAATATCGTAAGGAGCATCCTTTAGACGAGGAATCCCTAGGTAGCTGGCAACCGTATCCAAAAACACAGAACGGTTCAGCTTCGCCTCCTCGACCACCAGCGTCGCCAGCGAAACATTCCCCTCCGCAAGCCTTCCCTGCAGTTGGTCCAGCGTAGAGCGGTCCAACAAGCCGTGAATCTGGCAAAGGTCGTAAACCGCCTGGTTGTGAGAATCGTACATAGGGAGCGTAGAGCAGGAAAACTACCTTCTACGAGGCTCCCTTGTCCAGCGACATTCTCTCGCCGAAAAATCTCAGCGCGGCTCCGCCAGATCCTGCACCGCCCGCTTGATCTCTTCCGGTCGCGTCCAAGGAAGGAAGTGGTTCGCCCCCTCCAATATCCGCAATTCAACTACGCCGGGAGGAAGCTCCCGCTTCACGTAGTCCGCGTTTTCCTTGGGAACCAGATCGTCCCGGTCCCCCTGCAATACGACGCAAGGGACCTGCAAGCCCGCCAGCTTCGGCTGAAGCAGCTCCAGCTCCCCCTTGAGCGGAAAGATCTCGTCGTTGCTGTTGCGCCACTCCCGCGACAAGCCCCACCGTACCAAAGGAAACTTCCCCACCCAGTTGTACCACTGCCGCTTCTCCAAGTTCGGATCCATCGACGGAGCCACCAGAACCATTCCGGAAACCGAATCCGGAAAGTCCGCCGCCAAACGGGCCACCACCGGACCGCCCAGGGAATGCCCGACCCAGATGGCCGGCAAGGCGACTCCCGAGGCCTTCACCGCATCGCGAATCCGGCGGGCCTGCACCTCGATCGACACCTCCGCGCCCTTGGGTCGCGTCCTCCCGAAACCGGGCCGGTCCACCGACACCAAGGTAAACCGGGCGTTCAGCTCCGCGTCTGAAAGCAGGTGCACGAAAGCGTCCCAACTCCCCGGAGATCCGTGCATGAAAACCACCGTCGGCCCCGCGCCGGTACGAGCTAGGAAAACGCTCCCCTCCGCATCCTGATGTTCGAAATACACCGGGGCCGGCTGGCCTCGACTCGAAAAATGCGCCTGAATCTCCTCTTCCGCCATTTGTAAGGACATGCAACCGGAAAACCCCACCGCCATCGCGACAAAGCCAAGCAACAAGAAACCGCCGCCCCACAGCGCCCCTTTCCCAGACAAAAGACGCCTGCCCCTCCGCTTCATCGAAAGGCAGTCTCAAGCGAAAAGCCGGCCAAGTCGCCTGCGAGGGAGCAGCCCCTCCTTTCGGTAACGCCCAACGGTCGTCCCTCCCAAGGTAGCCGGCTCCACTCGATTCCCAGCACGGGCCGTCCCCTAGTGCTTGTGTCCCTTGTGCGAATGGTCGTGACCGTGCTGGTCCGCAGCCTTCTTCGTTTCGCACATTTCGCAGCTTCCATCGTCGCAGCAGGAGTCAGCCGCGCTCGCGGTTACCGTCCCCTTCTGCATTCCGCAGGTCAGCATCATCGATCCGTAGTACGGGTTGCGCAGGGAGGAGCTAGCCTGCAGCCAAGTGCCGCCCTTGTTCTTGAAAGCCATGGGGCAATACATGATGTGAGCCGTTCCCTCCGCGATTCCGTTCTCCTCCACCTTGGCAAGCAAGGCGTCGGACCAGGACTTGAACGCCTTGCGAGCCGCCGCGATGTCGGACGACTCCGCAATCGCCTTCGCCGCGTCCAGCTCGGTCGAGCAACAGCTGTCCGCCTCCGTCGCGCACGCCATGCTCTCGGCATGGGAAAGAAACGCCTGCGCTCCCTTCTTCGCGGCCGCCAGGTCATCGCCCGCCAACCCTTCCTGGGTCGCAAAATAGTCGGACAACTGCCCCTGGGCGCAACCTGCGCAGCCCGCGTGCTCGCTGCCGCCGTGGCCGGTCATTTCATCCGTGCTGCAAGTGCCGCAATGGGCGGCGAGGGTCGATACGGCCGCGAGACTCGCGACCAGACTGAGTATTAGCTTTTTCATAATCGATTGGGTTTTGATTTAAGGGCGCTTTTAGGCCCGACTTAGTGTTTCAGAGCGAAAGGGAAATTCGATGCGTCAGCGGTACGGGTTCCCGAAACCGCACTACTACGCCCTTAAACGCGCTGGCTTGCCCATACCCTCACACAAGATCCGATTTTTTACGCGTTCCTCCTTCGGAACTTGCTGCCCAATTCCGCAAACCCGCAATAGAGCACCGGAACGAAGAATATCGTCAGGATCGCGAGCAACATACCGCCAAACGAAGGTATCGCCATCGGGACCATGATGTCGGAACCGCGGCCCACTGAGGTAAGGACCGGCAACAAGGCCAATATGGTGGTCGCGCTCGTCATCATGGCAGGTCGCACGCGCCTGGAAGCGCCTTCCACCACGCGACGGCGGATCTCTTGGGGAGACCCAGGCGGCGCTTCCCGGAATCGCTGCTCCAGGTAGGTCGCCATAATCACGCCGTCATCCGTCGCGATCCCAAACAGAGCCAGAAAGCCGACCCAAACCGCCACGCTCAGGTTGATGGTATCCACTTGAAAAAGCTCTCTGAGGTTGAACCCGAAGATCGAGAAATCGAGGAACCACGCCTGTCCATACAGCCAGACAAGGGTGAAACCTCCCGACCACGCAAAGGCAATCCCACTGAATACGAGCAAGGTTACGAGCACCTTCCTGAAATTCAGATACAAGATCAGGAAGATTGCGAACAGGGCAACGGGCAACACGATGCTAAGACGCTTCTCAGCCCTGACCTGATTCTCATAGCTCCCCGTGAATCGATAACTCACACCGGCTGGGATCACCAGCCCGCCGCTGGCGATTTTGTCTTGGAGGAAAGCTTGGGCCTGCTCGACCACCTCGACCTCCGCGTATCCATCGACCTTATCGAAGATCACGTATCCCACGAGGAAGGTATCCTCGCTCTTGATGACCTGAGGGCCGCGCACGTAGTTAATGGTAGCTAATTCGCGCAGCGGGACCTGAGTACCGTTAGGCGATGCGACCAGTATCCGCTCGATGGATTCAATCGTATCGCGAAGCTCTCGCATATAGCGCACTCGCACCGGATAGCGCTCCCGGCCTTCGACGGTCTGAGTAATCGGCTTTCCGCCTATGGCTACTTCGATGACTTCCTGCACCGTCGTAATCTTCACGCCGTAGCGAGCGATTGCGTCCCGGTCGATATCGATCTCAAGGTAGGGCTTACCTACGATACGGTCCGCCAAAACGGCCTCTTTCTTGATCGCAGGAACTTGCTTGAGCAAACCTTCGATATCAAGGGCCACCTTTTCCAAAGTCTCCAGGTTCGGACCGTAAACCTTTAGCCCCATGGGCGCTCTCATACCGCTTTGCAACATGACGATGCGAGCCGCGATCGGCTGCAGTTTCGGCGCCGAAGTAGTGCCAGGGATGGATGCCGCCTTCACGATTTCATTCCAAATGTCGTCGGGACTCCGAATCTCGTCGCGCCACTGGCGGAAAGGCCGGCCGTCCGGGTCGAGCACCAATTCGCCGCTCTCGTCGCGTACAAACGCGTCAGCCTTTTCGTCGTAGGCGAAGCTGAGCACGCGGCCGTCTTGGTCCGTTATAAATTCCGACTTGTAGGAGATGATCGTCTCGATCATCGAGATCGGCGCTGGATCGAGCGGACTTTCCACGCGGCCGATCTTGCCCACCGCGCTTTCGACCTCAGGAATGGCATTGATGGCCATGTCTTGTTTTCTCAATACATCCATAGCCTCGCCAATCGAAGCGTGAGGCATGGTCGTAGGCATCAGCAGATAAGATCCTTCGTCGAGCGTAGGCATGAACTCCTTTCCAAGGCCGGGCATCTTGTGGCTCATGGCCACGTAGGCATCCGTTTGCTTCGCCCACCCGGGCATCCACCCGAAGCTCCTCTCCCAGCCAAGCCATGCCGTGAAGCCGAACAATAAGATGAGCAAGCTTCCCAAAACAAATAGCAGCTTTACCTTTAGCAGCGCCGCAAGAATTCGCGGGTAGAAGCGAATAAAGAGGTAGAAGAACCCCAGCAGTCCCCCGACCGTCAGCAACACGAACGCCACATTGCGCGCCGCATACTCCGGCCCGAGCGGCTTCCAATCGAAGGCAAGCCACACCGCGACGACCCCGGCCACGATGAAGTTAAAGCTGAACAGCGTTTTGCGCTGCACCTTCTCGGGAATGCGTGGGCTTGCGATTTGAAAGGCGGCGCTAGCCACCAACAGCAACCCCAGCCACCAAGGGAACCAAGCAAGAGCGAATGGACCCACCACCCCGCAAAGCGCGACCACGCCCCACAAGCTAAGCCTTGCGATGTTCGATTTTGAACGGCCGGCGACAAACCAATGGGCCAGCGGCGGGATCACGGTGAGGGCCACCACAATGGAGCCGACCAAGGCAAAAGTCTTGGTGTAGGCGAGCGGTCGAAAGAGCTTACCCTCCGCCGCCTGCATGGTGAACACCGGCAGGAAGCTGATCACCGTCGTCAAAACCGCTGTCACCACGGCGCTAGCCACCTCCGTGCAAGCCCGATAAACAACCTCCAGTCGACTCTCCTCCTCGGACGCCTCGTCCAGATGCTTGAGTATATTTTCGATCAGAACCACCCCCATGTCGACGATCGTACCGATGGCGATGGCGATGCCAGAAAGAGCGACCACGTTCGCATCCACCCCAAAGAGCTTCATGCCAATGAAGGAAAAGAGAACCGCGAGCGGCAGGACGCCTGAAATCAAAGCCGCGCTCCGTAGGTGCAGAACCATTACAACAACCACAATGATCGTAACCAAAATCTGCTGACGCACCGCGTCCTCGAGCGTTCCAAGCGTTTCGTAGATCAAACCGGTACGGTCGTAGAACGGAACGATTTTTACCTGACTCACCGTTCCGTCTTCCAAAGTCTTTTTAGGCAGGCCGGGCGAGATCTCCGCTATCTTTTCCTTAACGCGCTTGATTACCGCGAGCGGGTTCTCGCCGTAGCGAGTGACTACCACGCCACCCACCGCTTCAGCTCCCGCCTTGTCGAGAGCGCCACGCCTGAGGGCGGGGCCAAATTCGACTTCTGCGACCTGATCGAGCGTGATCGGAATGTTATCGCGCTGCGTAATGACCGTCTTACGGAGGTCATCCAAGCTTTCGATAAAGCCCAAGCCACGAATCACGTATTCGACGGAATTGATCTCAATGGTTCGCGCTCCTACGTCCAGATTACTGCCCCGAACCGCATCGTAAACCTCGTTCAAGGCGATACCGTAAGACCGCAAGGCATCCGGATCTACGTCGACCTGGTACTCCTTCACGTAACCGCCGATGGAAGCAACCTCAGCGACCCCATCAACCCCTTGCAAGGCGTAGCGCACGTACCAATCTTGGGCGCTCCGCAATTCGTCGAGATCCCAGCCTCCACTCGGCTCGCCTTCCGAATCCATCCCCTCCAGCGTGTACCAAAAGACTTGTCCCAAGGCAGTCGCATCCGGACCGAGCTGGGGCGATACTCCTTGCGGCAAAGTGCCAGACGGCAAGCTGTTAAGCTTTTCCAAGATACGGCTTCGCGTCCAGTAGAACTCAGCATCCTCCTTGAAGATGATGTAGATCGACGAGAACCCGAACATCGAATAACTTCGAACCGTCTTCACCTGAGGCAGCCCGAGCAGGGCGCTGGTAAGCGGATAGGTAATCTGGTCCTCGATGTCCTGCGGGGACCGTCCCATCCATTCCGTGAATACGATCTGCTGGTTTTCTCCTATATCCGGGATGGCGTCCACCGGTACCGGATCCCGCGGCAAGGACCTGCTTTCCCAATCGAAGGGAGCAACCATAATCCCCCACAGGATCAGGCCGGCGGTAAAGAGAGCAACAACAAGCTTGTTCTCTAAGCAGAAGCGTATCAACCCGTTGATAGGATTTCCCTTCGGACTAGTGGCCATGGCTATCGTGAGCGTCCTCGCTATCGCTTATTGTTTCCCGAACTTCGCCGCACGTGAGCATCATCGCCCCAAAGTACGGGTTCTGCAACGGCTCTCCGCTTTGCAGCCAATCGGCTCCACGATCTGGATACACCATGGGACAATGCATCACCGTGAGCGATCGGTCGAAAACGCTCGGCTTAGCCTTCGCCGCGGCGATCATCGCGTTCGAAAGATCTTCGAAATGAGGCCTGCGCAGGGCGTCTAGACTCTCCGCCTCTAGCATCTCGCGCAGCAACTCGAGCAGCTCGCCAGCGGAGGCGCTTGCTTCGGACATCCCCTTGACAGCAGACTTCGCCGCATCGAGGTCGTCGCCTGCCAAAGCCGCCTGCAATGCCAGATAGTCAGCTGTCAACCGGGCCGCTTGTTCGGGTTCGATCCGCAGCGCTGCCGCTTCATGACCGCTGCCATCGGCCTCGCTGCGAGTAGACGACGGTCCATGGTCATGCCCAGGAGGCGGCCCTCCTCCCTGAGTGTTCATCATACTGGGTTTGGCTTGAATCTGAAGCGCGCTGTCGATCTTGAAAGCCCCTTTGCTCACGATACGATCTCCTTCCTGCAGCCCGGCCGCTACGATAAAATGTTCGCCGGCTCGTGGACCGAGAGTGATCTCGCGCCCTTCGTAAGTAGGTCGCTCCGTATCCGGTTTTTCGATATAAACGACGGCGCGTTCGCCCGTTCGCAGTACCGCTGACGCAGGCACGTAGAGCGGAGCTTCCTGAGTTTCGTCGCGTACGTATCCAAGTTCCTGCGCCGGTACGAGATCCATACCGCACACGTCACATTCTCCGGGCGCGTCCTTCACGATTTCCGGATGCATGGGACTGATCCACTTGCCAGCGAATTCGGGAGCGTAGACCTTTCCGCCTTCCGCAAGGCGCGCCTCGACGCGCCCTTTGGCAAACATGCCGGGCTTGAGCCGGCCGTCCCGATTCGGCACGTTGACGCGCACCTGCACAGTACGCGTCTTGCTATCGACCTCCGGCTCGATAAAGGCAATCTGCCCATGGAACGTTTCGCCGGGAAAGGCTTGGACGGAAAAAGCCACTTCCTGCCCGTAGCGAAGCCAAGCAAGATCCGACTCGTAGGCATCTAGGAAGAGCCAAAGCTCGTTAAGGTCCACGATCCGAAATAGCGATTCGCCCGTTTTGACGTAGTCACCTTCGTTCACTTTTTTGGATACAACCACGCCGCCAATCGGAGCCCGCAGGGTAAAGTGGTCCTTGGCTTGTCCCCTTTCAAGAATGGCATCGATCTGGTCGGGCAAAAGATCCCAGAGTCGCAACTTTTCGCGAGCGGCCGCCGTGATCGAAGATCCGGGATCGCTGCGATAGGACGTAAGCAGTTCGCGCTGCGCAGTCAGCAGCTCGGGGCTATAGACCCTGGCGAGGTGCTCGCCTTGCTTCACGGCAATGCCGGTGTAGTTGACGAACAACTCGTCGATACGGGCTGGAAAGCGGGCCGTAAGCGATTTTTCTTTGGTCTCGTCGTAGGCCAGCTTGCCCACCAAGCGTACCTCAGCCTTAGGAAAACCGCGCTGGACGGGAGTGGTCTGTATCTCGGCGAGAGCTCGAGAGCTTTTGCTCATGCTCATAACCCGTGGTCCTTCGTCCGCTCCTTCATCCTTTTCCAAAGGTATTAAGTCCATGCCGCAGATTGGGCAATCGCCGGGAGCGGGCTGCTGGATCTGCGGGTGCATGGAACAGGTCCAAATACTTGGTTCTACCGAAGCGGACGGTTCGCCCGCCGCAGCCGAGCCAGCCGTAGCGTGGTCATGCCCCCCATCGGGAACAAAGGCGAAGCGGCCGATCCCGAGCCCTAGGAGAAGCGCTACGCCGGCCACTGCGGCCATGGTGGAAAGAGGTTTGCTTTTCATTTCGATTCAGAGGCTTGAAAGGTTCCGAGAATGGGTTGGTTCGCGATCGCCTGAGCTGTGACCAGCTGCTGCCACGCGTCGGCTGCTGCCCGCCAATAAAGCATTTGCAATTCGAGCAGCGAACGTTCGCTGTCGATCACTTCGAGAATTCCCGTTCGGCCGCTTTGGTAGCTGGCGCGGCTGTTCTCGACCGCCTGCTCCGCAAGGCCAAGAAGCTCGTCCCCGTACAACTTGAGACGACGGTTCGCGTCCACCAGCGACGAGAGGCTGCTGGCTAGGTCGGCCTTGAGAGCGTTGAGACGATTTTCGTATTCGGACTCGAAGGCTTGCCGAGACAAGGCCGCTTCCGCTTGGGCGGAACGGTTTTTCTTCGTCCACAACGGAACGTTCACCCCGAAGGTGATCCCCCAAGCATCCTTGCCGGAGTCGATACTCATCGCGGGCGTCGCGAGCTCGCCGATTTGCATATAAGTAAGGCCGACAGTGAAATCGGGCCGGGCCCCGAGCTTGGCCAATTCGCTGCGAACACCTGCGCTCGCAATCTTGCGTTCAAGCATCTGCAGCTCGGGATTGCTGGCCTCGATGGCTGCCAACAAGGCCTCGGCATCCGGCGCCACGAGATCCGGCTTACGCCATTCAGGCCAGGGAAGCGCGCCGGCGTGCGGAAGAGCCAACAGTTCGCTCAACTTTGCGGATTGAGTGACGCGGGCCTGCCGCAGCGACTGGAGACGGTCGCTCACCTTGCCGATTTCCACCTTCAGCCGCAGCAAGGCGTTCAAGTCTCCGCCCGACTTGACCCTCTCCTCCACGATCGGCTCCAGCTGCTCGAGCAAGGCCACGTTCTCCTCGGTGAGCTGCGTCGCACGTTGGGTAAAGCCGTACTCGTAGTACATCGAGGCAACCGTGCGAGCCAGCATGAGCTGCTGGCTTTGGTAGGCAAACCAGAGCGCTTCCGCTTCTTCGCTGATAGCCCTTTCTCGGGCATCAAGCGTACCAAACCAAGG
The DNA here is from genome assembly GCF_031127875.1 of Pelagicoccus sp. SDUM812005. GTDB lineage: Bacteria > Verrucomicrobiota > Verrucomicrobiia > Opitutales > Opitutaceae > Pelagicoccus. The sequence goes on from NZ_JARXIA010000005.1 coordinate 24,605, forward strand.
TATCTTCTGGCTGGCCATGAACACATTCTCCTGCGGTCCGTTGCGCGTTTGCACAGACTCGACAAAATGGGTCACCTGGAACATGGGATCAGGCAAAGCGGCCGCTAGCGGGATGCGCTCCCTCGCCGCTTCGTAACGACGTTCGAAGGCTGTAAGCTGAGGATTAGCAGCCTGCGCCCGCTCAAGGTAATCCTCCAAGGAGGACAACTGGGCCGCAACGTCGGAGCCTTGCGCCCAGAGCGTGGCGCCCCCGCAGATTCCGCCAATAGCGAAGACGGTTAAGCGCAGCCTGTTGAATGGGTTACGTAGTCTGAAATTCATCGATACACGTTTCAACGCAAGCCATGGCCGAAACCCTCACAAAAAAACACCGCGCCTTCGCGTTCGAAAAGCGCCGCCGAGAACTCTCCGGCGAAGCGCGTCTGGTATATTATCTGCAAGAAGCTTACGTCCACGCGATCGACGCGTAACAACCACAACCCATTGAAAGGAGACAACAAACTATGTCACACGCTCAATACAAGGACTGCATAGAAGCCTGCAACGCCTGCGCCGACGCCTGCGATCACTGCTCCACCGCTTGCCTCGCAGAGGACGACGTTAAGATGATGGCAGATTGCATCAAGATCGATATCGATTGCGCTGCAATGTGCCGTCTTGCCGCTGCGGCCATGGCGAGAGGCTCCTCGTTCGTCGACGAGTTCTGCCGACTCTGTTCCGACCTTTGCGAAAAATGCGCGGAAGAATGCAGCAAGCACGAAGCGCAGCATTGCAAGGACTGCGCGGAAGCCTGCCGCAAGTGCGTCGATGCCTGCCGCCAAATGGCATAAACGAACCCCCTTGGCTGCCCGGCGTCTATACCCGGGCGGCAACCTATCTAAGAGATGCGAACGTCATTAGCGCGAGATCGATGGACAAAATCCAAAACCGTTGTGAAACCGCATGACGATCTAAACGGCTCGTGGAAATGGGACGCGAACCCCACCGTCCTCTCCGCAACCGAGACTTCAGCTGCATGTCCTGCTCTACTTAACTGAGCTTTAACGGCGCAATGGAAACCTTGGCTTATCTAGTCGGCATCTCGCTGGTCGCGTTAGCGCTTTTCGACGTGTATCGCACTGTGCTTGCCAACGGCACCGGGCGCGGCCCCATCGAATCGAAACTGAGCCACTGGACTTGGCTGTCACTTCGCTCGCTCGGGCGAGAACTCGGAAAACAATCCGCCACCGCTACGATGTGCGGCCCGCTAATCGTGGCGTTATTGCTAGCGGCTTGGTCCGCGACCCTGATGCTTGGCTTCGCTTTCGTGTACTGGCCACAGCTCGGCGTCGGCATTCAATCGAGCAGCCATGCTTCGCTCGAGTCCTTCGCCTTCGCGTTTTACTACAGTGGATACACCTTAACCACGCTTGGCTTGGGCGACCTTTATCCGGCAAGCTCGTTGCTGCGCACCCTGACAGTCGCTCAATCGTGGTTGGGATTCACCATGCTGACGCTTTCGATTTCCTACGTTCTCTCCGTATACCAAGCTATCCGTCAGCAGGAAGGCACCGCCCTAAAACCGCATGCCTTGTCGAAGGGAACAGGAAAGGCTAGACAAGCCTTCCAATGCCTCCGCGATTCGAGCGATCCTGCAAGCGTCTTCCGCGAGATGCATGCGGACTTCGTCACGATGCATACCTCCCATCACCTGTATCCAGTCATCCACTACTTTCATCGCGAGCGCGAGAAATACTCTACGACGCGAATATTCTACCTAGCGCTCGAAGTGACGTCCCTGAAACTCGCCCAAACAGAGACTTCGGGCCGCGCCGAGGCCGAGCAGTGCTGGGTTACCTTGGAGGACTCCGTACGGGAATTCGCGATGATGATCACCGGCGAGCAGAGCTCCGGCGCACCGCAATCCGAGCCGAGCCGCGAGAACATAACTCCTGAAGAATTCTCGGACGCGCGAGATTTCGATTTAGAAACTTACCTAGAAAAACGGGGACGATGGGAACCCCAGCTACGCGAAATTTGCCGCTATCTCGACGAGGAATGGCCGGAGGAATGACGAAGGATTCGACAGGCCCGTCCGTTGCGGTCTTCGGTGGCGGAATCGCGGGACTGACCTGCGCCCACGAGTTGGCGAAACGAGGCTACGCCGTTTCGGTCTACGAAGCCAACTCCGAGTCCGGGGGCTTCTTTCGCAGCTCGCGGGACGAAAAGGGAATGCCGACGGAATACTCGTGGCACGGGCTCGGGCCGTGGTACCACAACGCGTTCGACCTGCTGCGCGATATCCCATGGGACCAAGATCGAAGCGTCTACGACCACGCCCTCTCCCGACCCATCGATTTCGGCATCTTTCCGGAGAAAAGCCACAGCCGCTTCTACTCCGGGTTGCTCAGCATTCCCCATATGGTCGGATTTAGTAAACGTGACGCCATCCGCTGGCTGTGGCTAATGCTGAAAACCTGGACGGCAAACGAAAGGACCGAGCAGCGCTATTCTCGATTGAACGCCGCGGAACAATGGAAACCCAAGCTTTCCAGAACCGCCCACCTTTGGTGGCGGTCCTGCTTTGGCCCTTGGATCGGCTCCGACTGGAAGAACGCTTCGCTCCATCACGCCGGACAATTTTTCCGTAAGCAACTCGTTACGCAGCCCACTTACCAGCACCCAGCCGACGAGGACGGCCAAGCTTGGTCGCACGGACAGCGAGATGGCTGGCTCCTGTTCCGCGGTCCTAGCAGCGAGTATTGGTTCGCCCCTTGGGAGCGCCACCTCGAAAGCCTCGGCGTTCGCCTCTTCCTCGACGCACGGCTGGAAGAACTGTCCTTAACCGACGGCAAAATCGAACGAGCGACGCTCGCGTCCGGCGAAGGAATCGAAGCTGACTACTTCGTTTTGGCGATCAATCCCTTCGCCGCTGCCGATGTGATCCAGCGCTCCCCTGAATTGGCAAAGCTGGAACAGCTGAGGCTCTTCAAGCCCTTGACCGCGGACGGACCCCACGTCCAGGTATCCTTTCGCCTCGCGTTCGCCGAGCCTGTGCGACTCCCTAGAGAACGGATGGCGGCGGTAGTGGCCGATTCCGAATTCAACCTCACCGTCTTCGCTCAGGAACAGGCGTGGCATAAAGACGTGTCCTTGGGAAAGGGAGTCCAGTCCCTGTGGACAGGCACAAGCTGCGTGTCGTCCCAACCTGGGCGGCTGTTCGGTTTATCCGTAGAACGCTGTTCACGGAAAGAATTCGAGGAGGAAGTCAAATCCCAGCTTTTCAGCTGCGAATCGCTCAACCAGCTGGTACGGGAGGCCAACCACGGGCGCGACCTGAAGGACTTCGAACTGCTCGAGTTCGAAGTGTGGCACGAATGGGACTTTTCCGGCGAAACGATTCGCAGCCCCCAGCCCAAATGGGTGACCACCACGAACACCCAACCCTACTTGCCCGAGCAACGGACACCCCTACCCAACCTGTTTCTTGCCGGCGCGCACACGCGGACGGAAGCCGACGTGTGGAGCATTGAAGGAGCCGTTGAAAGCGGTCGGCGGGCAGCAAGGGGCATCGATCCCATGGTCCCGTTGAAGCGACAATATAGACCGATTTGGATGAAAGCTCTCGGTAAGGTAGACGATCTATGCTTTCGCTGTAGACTACCGCACCTTTTAGATTGCGGCCGCGTAGTACTCGCTGCCAGCGCCGCGGGCGCCGCGCTTTGGTTCGCCCTGCGCTAAGCCGTTCCTGATTTTGGCGAGGCACCAAGGTGCGATCGATGGTGACGCTTTCGCTAACGCTCGCCCACGAACTGGCTTACCCCTGTCGAGCGATTCCTTCCCTATTCGGACGTACCCTCAAATTTTGGCACAGGACGGGCTTCCGCTTCCGCTGCGCTGGCAGCAATACCATTCTCTGCGATGTCCGCGATCAGCCATTCCATCTCTTTGATTTCGCGGCGCTGCGCCTTTATAATCTCGTCTGCCAGCTCCCTAACGCGCGGATCTTCGATTCCCGCCCGCTCGCTCGTAAGTATGGCTATCGAATGGTGGGGGATCATGCCTTCCATGTAGTCGGAATCGTCAACGGTCGCTTGGCTGCGCACGAGCCATAGGCTAATCAAAAACAAAGCCACTCCCCCTAAATAGATAGCGATATTAGCTTTCTTGTTTCGGTACATACCAAGCATGAAACTCAACATCACTACGATCATTCCCGCTCCCATAATGAGGGCCATGAATAGCCTCGTTTCACTAAACCACGCATGGTCGAGCAATTGATAGGAATGCAGGTACATTAAGAAAAACATCACCACGATCGAGGTTGCGATCATAGCGAAAAACTTTCCGTAATTTCCGTGGGAATCATGGTCGTTACTATGCTTCATAGCGCCTGTCCGTGCAGGCTACGCGCCAGCGCTTCTATAGCGCTACGCGCATAGCTAACAACATATCGTTTTGCACGTAATCCGCCTATAGCAGGTTGCGCAAGGCACCGCATCAATGAACGAAGGGCCGGTTGGAGCCTGATCGTACCGATATTAATCCACCTTGAAGGCTCGTAAACGCAACGCGTTGGAAACGACCGATACAGAGCTCAAAGCCATTGCAGCCCCCGCGATCATGGGACTAAGCAAAACCCCAAATATTGGATACAAAATACCGGCCGCGACTGGCACCCCGACCGCGTTGTAGACAAAAGCGAAGAACAGGTTCTGGCGGATGTTTCGCATGACGGCGCGGCTGAGCCGCAACCCACCTACGATCCCACGCAGATCGCCTTTGACCAAGGTCAACCCCGCGCTTTCGATCGCAACATCCGTTCCGGTACCCATGGCGATCCCTACATCGGCAGCAGCAAGAGCCGGCGCGTCGTTGATACCGTCCCCAGCCATGGCCACGCGATGTCCCTTCGATTGCAGTTCCTTTACGATGCGCTGCTTGTCCTCAGGCGACACTTCAGCGTGAACGGTGTCAATGCCCAGCTCCGCGGCGACCGCCTTGGCCGTCCTTACATTGTCACCGGTACACATGACGACCGAGATCCCCAACTTCCGGAGCGATTCAATGGCTTCCTTCGACGACTTCTTAATCGGATCCGCAATGGCAAGCAAGCCGAGCAAACGATCGTCTCTAGCGACCCAAACCACCGTGTTGGCCCTCGACTCCAAGTCTTGCGCCTGGCTCCCCAGCGAACGGGGAATTCCAATGCCTTCGGCTTCGATAAACGCCCTCTTGCCCACTCGAACCAGTCCCCCCTCCACGCGAGCTTGCACACCGCCGCCCGTAACGCTTTCGAAGTCGTCGACTTTCGAAAGAGCCAGGCTCTTCGACCTAGCCTTTTCTACCACGGAGCGGGCCAGCGGGTGTTCCGACTGGGATTCCACAGCAGCAGCTAAACGCAGCAACTCGTCCTCCAAAACGTCACCCTGGGCCAACACTTTTACTACGGTAGGCTTTCCTTCAGTAAGCGTTCCAGTCTTGTCGGTGATCAAATGCGTGAGCTTCTCAGCACGCTCGATAGCTTCCGCGTTCTTAACGAGTATGCCGTTCTGGGCGCCCTTGCCCACTCCCACCATGATCGACATCGGAGTCGCCAAACCAAGAGCGCACGGGCAAGCGATTATCAGAACTGAAACCGCCACAACAATTGCATAAGCCATCGCAGGAGCCGGCCCCCAGAGCCCCCAGATCCCGAACGCGAGAAGGGCCACTAAAACAACCGTCGGGACGAAATATCCAGCCACCGAATCCGCCAGCTTTTGAATCGGCGCGCGGCTACGTTGGGCATCCGCGACCATGCCGACGATTCGCGAGAGCATGGTTTCTTCGCCGACTGCCTCGGCCTCCATCACGAAACTGCCTGTCTGGTTAACGGTCGCTCCGATCACCTTGTCGCCAACCGCTTTCTCGACCGGCACCGGCTCGCCCGTGATCATCGATTCATCGATGGTACTTTTTCCCTCCAAAATCGAACCGTCCAGCGGGATCTTCTCGCCAGGTCGCACGCGGAGGCGATCCCCTTTTTGGATACGGTCGATTTCCACTTCCTCCTCCTCGCCGTTTTCCTTCAGACGGTGAGCGGTCTTGGCTGCGAGATCGAGCAGACTTTGAATCGCCTGCCCCGTCTGCCGCCGCGCTCTCGCCTCCAGCCATTGACCGAACAAGATCAACACCGTGATCACCGCGCCCGCCTCGAAATAGAGAGCGACTTCGCCATGCATGCGAAAAGAATCCGGAAAAAAGTCCGGAGTAAGCACAGCTGCAACGCTGTAGACGTACGCGGCCCCCACACCTAGCATGATCAAAGTAAACATGTTGAGACTGCGATTAAGCAACGAACGCCATCCACGGGCGAAAAACATCCCACCTGCCCACAGAATAACCGGCGTGGCAAAGGCGAGCTCTAACCACCCTTGTATCCGCGGTGTCATGACACTCTCAAAAGAGAGCCCCGGAATCATACTGTCAAAAGCAAGCAAGAGAACGGGAAACGTCAGAATCGCAGCCCATAGCGTCTTGCGTTTCAGGTCGCGCATCTCGTTGTCGTCCTCCTCATCGTCGCCCGGGATCCCCATCGGCTCCAGATCCATGCCGCACTTCGGGCATTCGCCTGGATGGTCCTGCTGCACTTCCGGGTGCATCGGGCAAGTCCAATTCGTTTTCTTTGGGGCTTTGTACGCTGGATTCCGCTCCAAGCTCATGCCGCATTTGGGACAATCCCCTGGCTTGTCGGATTCCACGCCCGCGCACATCGGACAATAGTATTTGGCGGTCGCCGATGGCTTCACATCTTCGCCATGGGAATTCCCGTGGTGGCAACAACTGCCCTTCTCGTTGGCGCCGCGAAAAGCTCCGTGCTCAGGCTCGGATGCAGGCTTTTCGTGATCGCAGGATTCGCTTTCTTTTTCCTTAGCTTGATCGCCGGAGGACTGAGAGTGGTGGCAGTGGTGTTCGTGTTTCATCGCCCTATTATAATAGATCCTGGCCTCGATTTTCTTACATTGTGATGGCGTATTCTTACGAAATTCCGCCGCGAATCCTAAATGGTGTCGATGGACCGTCGGGCGACAGGCTTCGTACTCTTGAACTCACGAGGAGACATACCTGTCTCCCTCTTGAACTGCGCCGAAAAATGGGCCGCGCTGCTGAAGTCCAGCATTTCCGCTATCTCTGTAACATTTTGCTCATCGTAAGAGAGCAGCTCCTTGGCCCGCTCTACCCGCTGAAGCATAAAATAGCGCTCGATCGTCATCGCTTCCACAGACGAGAAAACCTTGCTCAAATAACTGTAGTCTTGCCTTAGGGAGTTCGCCAGAAAGACGGATAACTTTTCGGGAGTGGACATATCCGAGTAATGAATACGTTCCAAGATCAGCGACTTGATCTTGTTGATCAGACGCCTCTCCTTGGAAACTAAAATCTCGAACCCATTCGCTTCCAATTTCTCGGCGAGCAAGCTCAGCTCGTCCTGCGTCAGTCGCTGTCCCAACCAGGCTTCGCCCAAGGTCACGGACTCTACTTTGAATCCAAGCTGCAAAACGATCGACTCCACCGTCGCGATGCAACGCGGACAAACCATGTGCTTTATCGCGACGCGCTCACTTTCCTCGTTCATTGAAAACTATTCCTCAAAATGCGGAAGCAAGGTCCGCGAGTCCGGCTCTCAAGGCTTTACGGGCTCGATAGATCCTCATTTCCACAGTCTTACGATTCGTATTCAAAACCTCAGCGCAATCATCGTAGCTATGCTCTTCGAGAACGCAAAAAATGAATGGAAACTTTAACTTGTGCGGAAGCGAAGCGATGGCTGCATCGATAGCCGAGAGAGCTTCCTTGGAAACGGCAGCCTGCTCCGGAGTTCGCTCGGGAGACTCCACCGCTTCGATCAGCTCTTGGTTCTCCGCTCCCGGTATCCGTGCGCTAAGCGAAATGTCGTTGCCACGCTTCTTCGACCGCCGAAGGAAATCGCGACAGAGGTTACCCGCGATCGAAAAGATCCAAGTCGCAACCTTCGCTCGCGGCCGAAACCGCCCCGCATGCTGGAAAACGCGCACGAAGGTCTCTTCGGTCAGTTCCAGGGCATCCGCCTCGTTCGAAACGAAGCGATAACAGAAACGAAAGACCGGTTCGCGATGTCGCTCCATCAACGCAACAAGCCCTTGCTCGTCGCCCGACTGGACACGTTCGATCTCCAACAAGTCCGCATCCACCGCTCCATGCCCATCGCTCATTCCGGCTCGCTCAGGGCCTCGACCGCCAGCTTCCTCAGCTTCTCCTTCTTCTCAGGCGGTAAGACGCTCATCATATCATAGTAATGGCGGATCGACAGTTCCTGCAGCGCCGCGTGCACGCCATGCAGCTCGTGGATCGCAGCGTTCACCTCGGGAGAGAACCTGTCCTGCGACACGAGCAGCTCGCGCAGCTTGGCGATCTGCCCGTTAAAATCCGCCAACAACTTCGCGCGATCGCGACGATAATCGGGCTCGAACCCATCCACCAAAGCGATCTCTTCCGGATTCAACGCCAGCTCTTGGTGCAACCAATGGTGGCCATGTTCCTCGTCATGTTCCCAAGAGTTGCCGCCCTTGACCATGAGGCCGGTCACGACATACGAAACGCCCACGCAAACAGCGACCAGCACTACTGCCCAAACCGCTAAGGTTCCCAACCGTTTCGTCCTAATTCGATCCGCTTCCATACACTTATTTATCCAAATGGAGAATGTGCGCCTCTTCGAAAACGTCGAAACCTAGGGCATCCGTCGCCAAGCCTTTTCGATCCGAGCTGCTCGCAAGCGCAGATGTCGCCAAAACGCTCGCCGTAGAACTGATAACCAAAACCGCGATCATGGTCGCAGCGGCGAAGCGCGTCTGCTCGAAAAGTCCCAGCAACCAGTCCAGTCCGAAAGCCTCTCCGCCTTCGGAGCGGACCCCGCCTCGCAAGCGCCTTAGAACGTTCCGCTCCAAATCAGGAGGACATCCAGGCAATTCACGTTCCTTGGCCAAACCGACCAATCTATCAAAATCCCTATCCTTCATAGCACTCTAAACGTATCCAGAAACGAAAACCCTCAAACAAAACAGAAAAAGCGCCCGCTGCAACCGAGGGGAGCCCCTTCATAGCCTCTGATGAAACGACAGAGAGGCTTCTAGACAACCCTCCCCGAAGCAAACAACTTGTACCCCTAATCGAACCAGAATACGCCGCGCTACCCTTTACAAGCGATGGAAACGAGGGCAGCCTATCTCTAGGCTATTGCGAAAGGCAGAGCCCGCTCTGATTTCCAGCATCCCAGATGGAAGCAACCGAAAAGCATACCCCCCCTCGCTATTCCAGCTTGGAAACACCCCTCGTCAGCGGCTCCTTGTTTTCCACCATGCACTGGCTGCATTGGCTTATCATTCTGCTGTCCCTCGTCCTTACCCTCACCGCCTGGAAAATCACCTCCAACCAGATCGCCGAAAAAGCCGCCAGCAGCTACCAGCGCGAAACCACGAAGATCATCGACCTCGTCCTCGAGCGCATGCAGCGCTACGAAGACGCCCTCTGGGCCAGCGCCGCCTACATCAATTCGATCGGAGGCGACATCTCCTTCGAGGAATGGAAAGTCTACGCCGAAGCGATCGGAATCGAAAAAAAGTACCCCGGCATCAACGGCATCGGCATCATCCACTACCTCGCCTCCGAAGACTTGCAGAGCTACCTAGCCGAACAACGGAAAACCCGTTCCAAGTATGCGGTGCACCCTCCGCACGATAAGACAGAGTACTGGCCCATCAGCTATATCATCCCCCTCGCCGGAAACGAAAAAGCGGTCGGGCTCGACATGGCCCACGAAAGCAACCGCCACAGCGCCGCCCGACTGGCCCGCGACAGCGGTTCCGCCCAAATAACCGGCCCCATCGAGCTGGTCCAAGACGAGCAGCACACCCCTGGCTTCCTCTTCTTCGCCCCCTTCTACGGCAGCCACCAAATCCCCCAGGACACGCAGGAGCGACGCGAACGCTTCGTCGGCCTCGTCTACGCGCCTTTCGTCGTGCGAAATCTAGTCGACGGCGTGCTTTCCCGCGACTTCAGGAACGTCACCTTCTCCATCCACGATGCGGAAGAGGAGATCTTCAACGAAAATGCCATCGGCGAAAGCGAGTACGACCCCAACCCGCTCTTCCAGTCCAGCGCCAGCATCGAGCTGTACGGCAGGACCTGGACCTTCCAATTCCGCAGCAGCAAGGAATTCAAGAGCGACACCTCCAGCGGCCAACCCACTACCATCCTCATCGGAGGCATCACCGTAGACGTCCTGCTCCTCGTCCTCTTCCTGCTGATTTCGAGAAACAGCCGCCGCAACGCCCTGCAGGCCCGCAAGCTCCTCCAGGCCCAGCAAAAGATAGAACAGGCCAACGAGGAGCTCACCCATTTCAACTACCGCACCTCCCACGACCTCGTCGCTCCGCTCAAAACCATCCGCGGCTACGTCGACCTCGCCCAATACGAGCTGAAGGACCAAAACACCGCCGGCATCTCCGACTGCCTCTCCCGCATCGAAAAGCAGGCCCAGCGCCTCGAAAAGCTGGTAGAAGACCTGCTCGACCTCTGTCGCATCGACAACCAAAACGTCGCTGCCGATATCGTCGATCCTAACGAAATCTTCGACTTCGTCAGCTCCACCCTGCAAAGCCTCTGGCAGGAAAAGGACGTCACCGTCTCCCTCGAAAACAAGCTAGGCTCCCCCTTCCGCTCCCAGCCCGTACGCATCCGGCAAATCCTAGAGAACCTCGTCTCCAACGGCATCAAGTATTCCGACCCCGAAAAGCTCACGCGCTGGGTAAAAGTCACCTTCGTCCGCGTAAACAAGGACTGGATACGCATCGAAGTCGCGGACAACGGCATCGGCATTCCCGGCGAGGACCGAGAGAAGATATTCGAAATGTTCTTCCGGGCCGGCAACAATTCCGAGTTCGGCAGCGGCCTTGGCAACTACCTCGTGAAGAAGCACGTCGCCGCCCTGCATGGCAAGATCGACTACCGCTCGTCCGACGAAGGCACCTGCTTCACGGTCGATATCCCCGCCGGCAGTCGCGAGTAGTCGGGCCGCCTAGCAAGCGACCCTCGCAGTCTCCCCTACGGTACTAGAATCACGACCGAGGCGAATATCGCGACGAACACCAAAAGGATCAGGGCCAAGCCCGAACCGAGCGGAGCTCGTTCCACGTCCGGATCGAACCGATCGCGCGAGCCTTTTTGCAAGCCGAACCATGCCCGAGGATTTCCAAAGTTGGACGCCAGGAACGATGCGATCCCGTCCCGAGCCTTCGCTCCCGCTCCGAAGAACGCGTTGACCGGCTTGACCACCATAGCCTGAGCGACGGGAGCGCCGCGACGGTAGAACCAGTCCGTGTCCAAGGCGAGGTAAGGTTCGCCCGCTAGCTTTGCCCGCAACACCCAGAATCCGATAAAGGTGAAGGTGAGGATCTGCGTCGCTTCCACCAAGTGGTAAGCGGTGTACGGGTGGTACTCCGCATCGAACGGAAGCAACACGTATAGAGCATGCGGATACACGCCGAAGAAAGTACAGCCAAACGCGACCAGCCCCATCGCCACGTACATGTTACGCGGAATCGGCTTGGTTTCCAGCTTCTGGTCCTTCCCCCAAAACGTAAAGACAGGAATCTTCAGCCCAGTGTGCAAGAAGGTACCGACCGAGGCCAGGAGCAGGCCGAGCATGATCGCATAGTGGTGAGCCTCGCCCGCAGCGGACACGATCATCGACTTGCTGATGAAGCCGTTGAACAACGGAAAGCCGGAGATCGAAAACGCGCCGATCATGAACAGCCAAACCACTCCCCGCATCTTCGGAGCCAAGCCGCCTAGGTCGCTCAGCTTGCTCACGCCCGTTGCCTGGATCACCGCGCCCGCTCCCATGAAGAGCAAGGCTTTGTAGAGAATGTGGCTAAAGGCGTGCGCCGCCGTGCCATTCATCGAAAGTGCCGTGCCGATGCCCACGCCAGTCACCATGTAGCCCACCTGGCTGATGATGTGATAGGCAAGGATCTGGCGTATGTCATTGGCCAATACAGCGTAGACCACCCCGTACAGAGCCATGAAAAGTCCCATGTAGATCAACAGGTCCCAGCCGGGGAAGAGAACGAGCAGCACGTAAACCGCCGACTTGGTGGTCAAGGCGCTCATGAAGATCGCGCCCGTGATCGTCGCCTTCGGATACGCATCGGGCAACCAAGGATGCAGCGGAGGCAAGGCTACGTTCAAAGCGACGCCGATCAGCACCAGCCATGCCGCAGCCCCCATATCTGGAGTCAGGGCCTGCAGGGTCAAAGTACCCGTCTGCCCGTAGAAAAGGATGATACCGCCGAAGAGGAAGGAACCGCCTGCCACGTGCACCAGCAGGTAGCGAACCCCGGCGCGTACCGACCGCGCTTCGCGCCTCGCGAAAACGAGCCAGGCCGACGCGACCGCCATCAATTCCCAGAAAAGCAGCAAGGTCAGGAAATCGCCCGCCAAGGTCACGCCCAAGGCGCCGGCCGCGTACGAAAGGGCAGCAACTTGCTGGCCCCGGTCATCTACATGCCAGGCGTACACTCCGGCCACTGCCGAGATGAGCAGGAAGATCACCGCGAACACGAAATTCACCTTGGTCACGGAATACAGGGTCAGCTCGAAGCCTGCTAGGCTCGCATGGGCCGACGCCCCTACCCCCATCGTCCAAAGCTGCCAAAGGCCAACCAAAGGCATCGCCACGCAAAGCGCCGCCCGCAGTCCCTTGCCCGGAAGTACCACAGCCAAAGCGGCCGCCGCTAAAAGCCAAAACGCTGGCGCAAGCTCAAACATCGTCATCTCCCTTGTAGTAATCTTCCTTCTTCTGCAGCCAAACTTTGCCCAGGAACTTCGAAACCACGATGATCAAGACGCAGCCCACGAATCCAAACATGCAATAGAACAGCGGGATCGCGTCCCAGGCATGAGGGTGCGGGTGCGGAGGCCCGAAGTACTGCAGCGCTAGCGAGGCCAGCGTCACTATTCCCAAAAGTATCCAGTGTATCGTCTTCATGGCGCCAATCCGATTTCCTTAGCGTTCAATGCCTGCGGCAACTCGCCCATCACCGACTCCACGACCCGTCCCGCAATCTCGAAGAAGGGCAGCGGAAAGTCCGGAAAAATGCCAAACACCAAAGCGAGCGTCGCGGTGATGCAAAGCGGCACCACCATCCAAGGCGTAGCCTCCCCCTTCGGGAAGTGGGCATCCGGGGCCGGTGGCCGGAAAAAGCCGCGAATCACGATCGGAAAGAAGTATCCCGCGTTGAGCAGACCGCTAAGCAAGAAGACTCCCAGAGCGAGGCTGTGCCCGGAATCCAAACTGCCCATGCTCAGCCACCACTTGCTCAAAAAGCCATAGACAGGGGGAATTCCCGCGAGACCCAAGGCACCGATTCCGAAAGCAGCAAACGTCCACGGCATCCTCCGCCCCAAACCGTCGAGCTGGGAAATCTCCGTCTTGTGCGAATGCACGATGATAGCGCCCGCGCAGAAGAAGAGCGTGATCTTCATGACCGCATGAGCAGAAAGGTGCATCAAGCTACCCGTCAGCGCGGCTGGCGAAGCCAAGGCGGCGCCCATCACGATATAGGACAGGTGTCCAACAGTTGAATACGCGAGCCGCTTCTTGAGATTGTCCTGCCGCAGGGCGATGAGCGAGGCGAGCAGGATCGTCGCCCCTGCGAACAAGGCCAATATCACGTCGAGGCCATGCTCCTTCATCATCTCCGGGCCAAAAACGAAACCGGTCACGCGCAGCACCCCGAAGGCGCCGGACTTGACGACCGCGACCGCGTGCAACAAGGCGCTCACCGGAGTAGGCGCCACCATCGCCGCCGGCAACCAGCTGTGCAGCGGCATCACGCCGGCCTTTACGCCCACGCCGACCATGAAAAGCAGGAAGAGCAACTTGAGCTCTCCGTCTCCAAACGCTCCTTCCGGAATAAAGCCTCCCGCTACGAAACTGACTTCGCCGACGCGCAAGTTAACCCAGACTGCGGCCGCCAAGAAGAGGAGACCCGCGGTCAACGCGTAGCCGAGGTACATGCGACCGGAACGCAGGGCGTCCGGCGATTCCTTGTGCACCACCAAGGGATAGGTCGCCAAAGTGAGCAGCTCGTAGAATACGAGAAAGGTGATCAGGTTGTCGGAGAAAGCGATGCCGAGAGTCGCCGACAAGCTAAGGGCGAAACTGCAAAAGAAGCGGGTCTGCTTCTTCTCGTGGTGCCCGCGCATGTAGCCCAAGGCATAGGCGGTCGTCACGATCCATAGACCCGACGCCACCAGGGCGAAGAGCACGCCCAGCGGATCCGCCACCAAGCTCAAGCCGATGCCAGGAGCGATTTCGAGCAAGGTGATCCCCACCGATTCCCCGCGCAGAGCCCCCGGGACCAGCGAGAGCACGAGGGCAAACTTGATTCCGGCCGCCAGGAAACTCCACGATTCGCGGAGGTTCGGCATACGGGAACTGAATAGGATCGCCGGTATCGCCGCCATGGATACGAGGACGGCAAAAAGCGGGACCATTGAGGTTTGGTAAAGTGCGTCAGTCGTCATGGGATCAGAATCCGGGCAACATTGGGCTGATGAAATTCGAAACGATGTAAACGTTGCCGAAACCGAGAAGAAGGAGGGACAGAGCGAGAACGAGCGTGGACAGTCCCATCACCCAAGGCAGGCGAGCCCGCTTGGGCGCATCCGGAGCGTCCTCGTCCTTGCCGAGATACAGCCGCTCCAGCACTCGAAAGAAGTACACGGCGTTGAGCAAGCTGCTCACCAAGATCACCACTACGAGTACCCAGCTGCCCTGGTCGTAGCTGCCGAGCAAGAGGTACCACTTGCTGAAGAAGCCAGCCGTCGGAGGAAGTCCGATCATCGAAATCGCGGCCAGCGCGAAACAAGCGCAGGTCAAGGGCATCTTCTTGCGCAAGGACGCATTCAAGCCCTTGATCGAAGTCCCCTCCCCTTGGCGCTCCAGATTGGCTGTCACCAAAAAGAGGCAGGCCTTCATCACGGCGTGGTTGATGACGTGCAACACCGCTCCGATGTAGCCGTTGGGAGTCGCCAAACCGAATCCCACCGCGATGTATCCAATTTGCGCTACACTACTATAAGCGAGCATGCGCTTGAGGTTGTCCTGGGCGATCGCCATGATCGAGCCCCACACGATACCCACAGCGCCAAGATAAAGCACCACGTCGAAAATCCGCAAATCCGCGAGCAAGGCCTCGTACGGGAGAACCTCGTAGCCCAAGCGGAGCAGCGCGTAGGCAGCGACCTTCGTTCCCAAAGGAGCCACCAGCGCCGTACTGGTTGCGGGAGCATTGGTGTAGACGTCTGGCAGCCAGTAGTGCAGCGGCAAGAGCGCCATCTTGATGCCCAATCCGACAAAGATGAATACGACCGCGAGCGTCGTCACCGGTCCGAGGCCGTCCACCTGCAGGATCGCGGCCACGTCGACCATGTTCAAGGAGCCCGTCTTGGACAAGAGGAGACCGATGCCGATCAAGTAAAAGGAAGCTCCGATGGTTCCGATGATCAGGTAGCGGAACGAAGACAATGCCGCCTTCGCGCTGCCGCAGCCCAAAACCGCGTAGCCGGCCAAGGCGCTGATCTCCAAGAAAACGTAGAGGTTGAACAAGTCCCCCGTGCCCACGATGCCGCTGAATCCAGCCAGCAGGAGCAGCGAGGAAGCATAGAAGGTCATCGCGTTCTTCGCCCCGCAATCGCGTTCCACGGACTCGCGAGAATGCAGCAGCACGAACGCTGAAACCGCACCGATGGCGAAGGTGAAAAAACAGGACAGCGGATCGGCAACCAGCTCGATACCGATCGGCGGCGACCAGCCTCCCATCGCGTAGCGAATAGCCCCGCCGCTCGAAGTGAGCCAAAGCCCATAGCCGCCCAGTGCCGCGACCGTCAGGCTCGTCAACCAAGACAAGGTCCACGGCAAGCCGCGACCCAACTCGTTCGCCAAGGGCATCAACAGCGCCACGAACAAGTACAACAAAATCGGCAGAGCCGGCAGGTGTTCGGCTATCATTTCGCTGCCTCCTTTTGGATGTCATCTTCGTCCAAGCTGCCATAGGCGCCGTGGACGCGGATCAACAAAGACAAGGCAACGCCAACCGTTGCCACGCCCACCACGATCGCCGTCAGCATCAAGGCATGCGGCAAGGGGTTGATGTAGGCATCCGTCTGATCGACGGGAAGCGCCGCATCCTTCACCGGAACGGTTCCGTCCGCCTTGTACGCCGTCTGGATGAAAAACAGGATAATGGCCGCTTGGAAGATGGTCATTCCGATCACCTTCTTCACGTAGTTGCGCTTGAGCAGCATTCCGTACAAGCCCACTGTCAAAAGCAGGAAGCACAGAACGTACGCCGAGTAGTCGCTAAAAAAATTGCTCATCCTTCGCTCTTATCGTCCTCCGTCAAAACGTCGAAAATCGCCACTAGGACCGTCATCACCGCCAAGGCGACGCCCAGCTCGATAACCAAGATCCCCCAGTAGTGCAGGCCCACGGCAGACAGTCCCATCGACGGCATGGAAGCGTACTCCAAGAACCTTCCGCCGTTGAGTAGCGCCAACAGGCCTACGCCTCCGAAAATCCAAGCGCCCAGCGAACCCAAGCCGATGGTCGCGCCGGAGGACAGTTCCTTCTGGCTGGCGGCCCGGCCTTCGCCGATGCGTAGCAGGATCACCGCGGCAGCCAAGAGGGCTCCGCCTTGGAAGCCTCCGCCCGGACTGTAGTGACCGTGGAAAATAACATACAAGGCGAAGACTTGGATCAAGCGCGACATGTAGCGGCAGGCAAGCCGCACGACTGGACTAACGTCGATTCCCTTCACGATTCGCGCCTCCCCCGTAAGATGAGCAAACACGCGATCCCCGCCGCGAAGACGACCACCGTCTCGCCAAAGGTATCGAAACCACGATAGTCCGCCAGCACCACCGTTACGATATTGTCCGTTCCGGCGTCCTTGTACGAATTCGCGATATAATGAGTGCCCGCAGCCGGCGTGCCGACCGAGCTCTCGTCCCGATGCAAGGGAGCATCCACGTCCCCGCGGGACGGCAAGTCGCGAACGACCGATACCATCGACAGGAAAAAGCCGGCCAAGATTAGGTATTGTAGTACTTTCAATCCTCAGTCCTCCGCGTTGTCCGCAATATCATGGCAATAAAATAGACTCCTAGCACACCCGCTCCCACGACCGCCTCGGTGAAGCCCACGTCGACCGCGCCCATTTCTATAAACAGGACTGCGATCACGAAACTAAATACGGAAGTCGTGACCGCCGCCGCGAGCAAGTCCCGCACGTTGATGGCGATCAAGGCCGTAACGATCAGGAACGAATACAATAGAAACTCGATATAGTTGTTCATTTGCCAGCCTCCTCGCTCTTCGCTTCCTGCGCGTCGGAACGCCAGGGCTTCAGTCCACTCTTCCAAGCGGCGCGGCCCAGGGCATGCGCCGCAACGGGATTGGTCAGCAGCAGGAAGAATCCGATAAGCAGCACCTTCAAGGCATCCAGGGTAAGGCCGCTGATAATCGCAATGCCGACCACGGCTACGATCACGCCCACTGTATCCACCTTGCTGGCCGCATGGGTCCGGGCAAAGAAATCGGGCAGGCGCACCAAGCCGATGCTGCCGATCAGCATACCCAGCAAGCCCACGAAAACCAATACGCTACCGATGATGTCGCTTACGCTCATTACTCTTCCTCCTTCCGCAGGCGGAAGTATTCCGCCATGGCGATACCGCCGATAAAGTTCAGGATCGCGTAACCGAGCGCGATGTCGACGAACATGGACAAACGATCGAACATCAAACCAATCAGCAAAATCAGGACGATCGCCTTGCCGCCGATCGCGCCGATCGAAAGCAAGCGGTCAAATACCGTCGGCCCTTTAACGAGGCGATAAAACGGGATCGCCGTGGCCACGATAAAAAGCAGCACCATTACATTCGCCAAAGAACTCATACTCTGCCCTCCTTCTTCGTTTCAAGAGGTAGTTTTTCTACTGATACACTTGCAGAGGCCTCGCTCAAACGGGCCACGCGCTGAGCCATGTCCCCCTCAAACACATCCTTCTCCGTATCGGCCGTCAGGGCATGCACCACCATCTCGTCCCCTTCCACGTCCACCGTTAGCGTGCCGGGAGTCAGCGTGATCGAGTTAGCGAAAAGAACGGAATTCACCTGGCTCGGCATCTCGCAACGGAAGCGAAACATTCGCGGCTGCAATCCCTCCTTGGGACCGAGGATCTTCTTGGCGACGTACCAAGCGGCGAGAAGCATCTGCCACAAAAGCCAAAAAACGTAGACTACGGTGGTGACGATGCGCAGGCGGCGCTCCCCTTCCCCGCGAATCGCCGGCAGTCGGGATTCCTGCCAATACAGGAAGGCCACCGAGAGGGCTCCGATTCCTAGATGGAACGCATCCAACTTTCCGCTGAAAAGCACCCAAAGGACAAAAAGGCCGACAGCGGCGGCCAGCGACATCTTGCTTCGTCTCACGGCAGTTTTCTCAACACCTTCACTCATGCGGCTCGTTTTGAAGGATAGCCTCGGACGAAGTCCACGCAGACGCGCAACACCCTTCGTTCCAAACTTCCTGATTACCCCTGTTCATTGTTTCGATTGGAAGCGAGCACGCCTTGGCCTAGGCGATGCACCGGTCCAGAAGGACCGCTTTTCTTTACCGCCACGGACGCATGTCAACCAAAACAGGATCTTTTCCCACCAAAAACCTCGCCGGGCAACGCCAGCAACGCATCGAAAGCCGCCGCATCTTCAGCTCATGCTGCGGCGCAAACAGTAGATTTCCCAATGGCCCCAGCTCGATGCACATTGCCGAAAACTTGGCCTCAATATTGCTGAAATTCCCTCTAGCCTAGGATTGCGTCGCAACCGCGAGGCCCTATCTTCTGGCCCATCCAAACAGCGCACCCATGACACTTCTCGAAGCTCTCCCTCTCGCCGCTTCCGCACACTCCTCGCCGATCCTCGCAGACCTTGCCTGGATCATGCTGGGAGCCGCCGTCGCCGCCTTGATCTGCGCCCGCATCAAGCTGCCTCCACTTCTTGGATACTTGTTTGCCGGCTTCTTTCTCGGTCCCAACCTAGGCCTCTGGCCGCCCTTGGTGACGCTGACCAACGTCCAGGACCTCAGCGAACTCGGGGTCGTCTTCCTCATGTTCTACATCGGGCTCGAGTTCAATCTCCAGAAAGTCCGCAAAGTCTTCGCTCCGGCCGGAACCGCCCTCATCCTGCAAACCTTGCTCATGCTCTTCATCGGCCGGCAAGCCAGCGAGTGGCTGGGACTTTCCACCATGGACGGCTGGTTCCTGGGCGGACTGCTCTCCATCAGCTCTTCCATGGTATCCGTAAAGCTGATGCGCGAAAACGGTTCCTTCAACCGCCAGCACGGACAGCAAGCCGTCGGCATCCTGGTCTTCGAAGACATCCTCGCCATCCTGCTGCTCGTCCTGCTCAACGGTATGGCCGCCTCCGGCTCCTTCGACTACGCCAAGCTCGGCCAGACCGCCTTCTTCATCGGTCTCTTTATCGTCGCGGTCTTCCTGATCGGCACCCTAGGAGCCAAGCGCCTCGTACGGGTGCTCGAAACTCGCGGCACCACCGAGATGATCACCATGGCCACCCTCGGCCTCATTTTCGGCGTCAGCCTCATCGCCGAGCAATTCCAATTTTCCTGGGCGCTGGGCGGCTTCCTCGCCGGAGCCATCCTCCCCACCGCCGGGCTCGGCCATCGCATCGAAAGCCTCACCGAACCGCTGCGCGACCTCTTCTGCGCCCTCTTCTTCGTCACCGTCGGCATGCTCATCGAGCCAGCTGCCCTCTGGGCCAACGCCCCCGCCATCCTCATCCTCTCCGCCGTCGTCGTCGTCGGCAAGTTCGCCGCCTGCTGGCTGGGACTCTTCATCGCTGGCCAACACGCCGGCGTGGCTGGACGGGCTGCCATCATCAAGTCGCAGATCGGCGAGTTCAGTTTCGTCATCACCGCCATCGGAGCCAAATACGGAGCCACCAGCCCCGAGCTGCAGTCCATCGCTTCCGGCGTGGCCTTCGTCACCATCATGCTCACTCCCTTGCTCATCAAGAGCGAAGGCCCCATCCTCAAGGCGATCGAAAGCGCCGCCCCCAAAGCGCTCAAGGAATTCACCCAGCTCTACGCCCAATGGCAGGACACCCTGGAGCTCTCCTTCAACCGCAGCGTGCTCAACCTCGCCCGCGGCCCCATCCTGCGCATCGTGCTCTATTTCCTGATCATCAATGCGATCATCATCGGGGCCGCCATCGTCTCCACCCACTTCACCAAGCCGGACTTCGTCCCCATCAGCCAGGAGCACTTCAGCCAAGCCCTCTTCCTCTCCTCGCTTCTCTTCAGCCTGCCCTTCTTCGTGGATACCGTGCGAAACTTCAATGTACTCGTGCTGCTCTTTTCCGACGCCGCCCTGAGCAAGAAGCTGTTCCAGCAGTTCTCTAAAGGAACCTTCCGCAACGTATTCAACGGATTGATACTTCTCGTCCTGCTTTTCGTCTACGGCACCGTATTCCTGATCGTAGCGGCCCCCTTCTTTCCGACCGGGTCCATCTTTTTCGTTTTCGTAGCGGTCGCCTTGATACTGGGGCTGACCTTCTGGAAGCGACTCGTGCACATGCACAACAATTGGGAAATGGCCTTCGTCGAATCGATGGAGAACGAGTCTCGCAGCCAGATCGAGAAACGCATCGAACACAATCTCACCCAGCTGCAAAAGGAGAACCCTTGGCAAGTGCAGGTCGAAGCGGTCGACATCCTCAAGACCTCGAAGTGGACCGGCAAGGAGATCAAGGACATCGACCTGCGACGGCAAACCGGAACCACCATCGCCGGCATCGAGCGCGGCGGCTTCGACTTGACCGACATCCAGCCCTACTCCCGGATCTTCCCGCACGACAAGCTCTTCCTGCTGGGCGAGCCGGAGCAGATCGCCGCCGCTCGCGCCTACTTGAACCAGGAGGACGACGGCGCGGAAAAGCCCCAGTCCCCTTTCCGCTTCTCCAAAGAAATCGTGCCGCCCCTAAGCATCTGGGACGGGCTCTCCATCAAGGACACCCGACTGCGCTCCGAGCACGGCGTCACCATCGTCGGCATCCAACGCGCGGGCCAGCGCATCGTAAGCCCCAGCCCCGACGAAGTCCTGCACGAGGGCGACCTGCTGCTGATGATGGGATGCGAAGACCGGCTCGCCAAGGTGAACCAACTGCTCGTGCTGGAAGAAGAGAAAGCGAAAGCTGGCTGATTCCGAATCGACGCCTAGAGAGCTGCGGAAGCTAGTCCTTGGAAATCGCGACCAGCTCGAGGATCAAGCCCTTGAGCAGCTCCATCTCCACGCCGTTCATAGCGGTAATCGTCATCTTCTCCGGTCCGACGTATACGGAACCGACCCGCACCACTTGCCCCTCCTCTTCGCCGAGATCCTCCAAGTCTTCCTCGCCCTCGAGGGCTTGTACCGGCGGACTCGATACAGGCAGCACATGGATATCGAAAACCGTTTCCCCTAGCGGATCGAAACCGAACTCCATCGGATCGACCTCGGAAAAGAACGGATGCCGCCGCAAGGCTTGCACCGCGTTGTGCTTGTCCGCGTCCAAGTAGAAACTCGCTCGGCAAGGATCGTCAGCCGGCCTGCCGCCCGCATCCGGACCGCCCAGCTCGCCCACCCCGTCGCGCTCGTCCTGGATGGAAGTGCAAAGGTTCCAAACCTCCGGCAAGGCGTCCTGCAGGGCTTCCGCAACCTGGTTCGGCTCCGTATCCAAAAACTCGATAATGGCATCGATGATCGACCCCAGCACGTCCGCCGTCCCCACGAAAACGCCTGGGATCACGTAGATGCAGTTCTCGTGCACCAGAAAGCGCCCGAACATCACCGCCCCGCGCTCCAAGGGTTCCTGGTCTCCGAAATCCACATACAAGTATTCGCTCCCCGGCTCGAAAACGTTGCGAACCGTATAGTACGGAAGCGACTCGTTCGCCTCGGTGACCTGCACGAGCAAAGCTTGGCTCTGCGCCAACTTTTCGAATACAAGCCGAGCGTCGTTCTTCAAGCCGCACTCCTTGCTATCTTCCAAAGCCGCCTTGACCTCGGGAAAAGCCCGCCCGCTCAAGGCCAGGTTCATGATGTTCCACTGGGTCTCGTAAGCGATCAAAGGCAGGTCGCGCTCCGGCGCGAAACGGCGGTCCATCGCGTCGAAGCGACGCGCCCACTCCTCAGGCCCCACCCGCTTCTCCAGCCAGCGCGAGGCGGCCGCCAACCCCTTGCCCACGATCGCGTCGAAAGCCTTGGGAGCGTCCGGATTGAATGGGTTGAACGGGCAGGTCAAAGGACATTGCTGCTCGACCACCCGCTCCGCGACGCAGCGCTGGACGGTGATGGAGGATCCGATTGCCGGGCAGAAACGTCGGTCGGGAGTTGAAATAGGAGATACCATAAGCTTCCCAAGGTCTAGGCCTCGCCCTCCAGAAATCGAGCTTCAAAAACGCCGCCGCTCGCCTGCCATTCTGTAAGAGCAGACTTGCGCGCATTTCCCTTCACTCCTCCTCCGCCTTCGAGCATAAACACTCCCCTATGAACCTCGGAAAAATCGCTACCACCCTAGCCCTCGCGGCTGCATTTTCTGCCACTTCCAGCTTCGGCCAGCAATTCAAGGCGCTGCTTTTCACCAAGACCGACGGCTGGCACCACGACTCCATCAACGCCGGAGTCACCGCCATCCAAGACCTCTCCAAGCTGCACGACTTCGAGGTCTTCTGGAGCGAAGACGCGGGCCGCGTGATGAACGACAATTGGCTCAAGGACTACGACGTCGTCATCTTCCTGCTCACCACCGGCAACATCCTCAACGACGAACAACAAGCCGCCTTCCAACGCTTCATCAACAACGGCGGCGGATTCGTAGGCATCCACAGCGCCTCCGACACCGAGTACGACTGGGATTGGTACACCAAGATGGTCGGGCACATGTTCCACATCCACCCGGCCGTGCAAACCGGGGTCATCAAGGTCGAAGACCCCAACTTCCCGGGCATGGACCGCTTCGCCCCCAAGTTCATCTTCACCGAGGAATGGTACGAGTTCGACGCCCCACGCACCGACGACCTCAACTACCTGCTCAGCGTCGACGAAAAGACCTACAAGCCTGCCGCCAACTGGGGCGTGAAAAGCGGGGACGGCATGGGCGACTTCCATCCCGTCAGCTGGTACAAGGAATACGAGGGCGGACGCGCCTTCTACACCGCTCTCGGCCACATGCCGGCCACCTACAAGGACGCGGACTTCATGCACCACGTCTACGGCGGCATCTACTGGGCCGCCACCGGCAACGGCTTCACCGCCGGCGAATAGCGCATCGCAGCCTCGCCCACCTAAAACCAAATATAGCTTCCTCAGGGGCTGGACTCGCAAGGTCCGGCCCCTTCGCGTCTAGGGAGCCATCACCGGATCCGACAAGCCGATCGACCGCCGCACCTGGGCAACCGCCGCATTGTAGCGATAGAACGCTTCGGCCTGGTTCAGCCGCGCTTCGGTCAAAGACACCCTCGCCTGCAAGACGTCCAGCTGGGTGGCGTCGCCCGCCTCGTAGCGGATATCCGCCAAATTCAAGGCCTCTTCCGCTTGCCCCACCACCTGGATGCTTGCCTCCGCCAGTTCGCCAGCCGCCTGCATCTCCGAAAGGGCCCGACGCACCTCCACCTCGACCGCCAACGTCGATTGGCTGCTCTCCAGCCTCGCCTGCTCGAACTGCGACTTCGCCTGCAGCACCTGCCCTCGCGTGCGCCGCCCGTCAAAAAGCGGCACGCTCACCTCCAGCCCTGCCGTCCACCCCTCCAGGGCGTCGTCGAAACTGGAGGAATCGCTCGGCTTGTTGAACTGGTAAGACCCCACCAAGGCGACCTTCGGGCGATAACCGGAGCGGGCAATCGCGACCCCCTCCCTGCGAGCTTCCTCCACCTTCGCCAAACGCTGCAGCTCCGGACGGTTCGCTAGGGCCGACTCCAGGGCCGACTCGAGGTCGAAGCTGAGCGGCGCATAGCGCAGCTCCCCGAGCAACTGCGGAACCTTCCGCTTGTTGACGCCTTCCATCACGAAAAACCCCAGGGTCTGACGCAGCTCCTCCACCGCGATCCGATAGTCGTTCTGGGCCTGGATCAAAGCGGGACGGGCATTGGCCAGCGAAACCTCCGCTCGCAAAACCTCGAAGCGAGATCCCGAGCCCACCTCGTAGCGATTCTTGGCATTCTCCAGCAACTCCTCGAAAAGGCCCACGTTTTCCTCCTGCACCCCGATTCGAGCCCGGGCCAGCAGGGCCGCATAGTAGCCAACCCGAGCCGCCAGCAAAGTATCGTTGACCACCGCTTGCAGCTCCAGCAAGGCCGCCTCCTCCACCAAGCCCTGTACCCGCAAAGCCGCCCGAACGCCTCCGCCCGCATACAAGGTCTGCCGCGCCTGCACCCCTAGCGACCATTGAGCCGAAATGGCCGGCCCAAAGGCGTCCGGATCGCTCAAGCCCTCGTCGATCTCCGTGTACTGACCCATCACCGAAACGTCCGGCAAAGCCTGGGAACGCACCTCGATCACCAAGCCCGTCTGCTCCTCGATGCGCTGGCGCGCCTTCAGGATCTCGAAGTTGTGCTCGAGGGCAAAGCCGAGAGCCATCTCGAGGTCGAGCTCCTCCGGGATTTCGTAAGAACTCGTTTGGGAGCTGGAGAGGGAGGCGACGGCTAGCGAGCCGACTGCGAGGATGGGGTGGAGTTTTCGCAAAAATTGCATGGTAGATCGATCGATTCGCAACGAGGAAAGTGAGGGAGCAATACGCCGCTTCAACCTCATAATGGCTCGCGGGCCCGCCCACCTCACTCGGCTGCTGACTCCCCTCCTATACGCAACCCACAGCGACCCGTTACGAAAAAAAGGCCCTGATCCGTCAAAAAGCTTAGCTCCAGCGGCATCCTGCTAGCAGCCAGCATCCTCCTAGGACGCCCAGCCCCAAAAGAAACAAGTATCCATATTTCCGATACTCAGCTCAATATCTCTCGATAAGCCTCGCCCTCCCGGAACGAAGCCCCGGTTCACCCCATTCCCTCCACTAATCAACCCTAAGACAGGAACTTGCCGCGAAAATGACAGTCCTTCCCCTTTGCAGTCCCAATACCCAAGCCAACGCTCCTCGCGGTCCCTCGATACGCCAAAAACTGTCACAGTTTTGTCAATACGTTGAAAAACGCTCCCCCGAGAGGCGGATTTCTTGATTTTTGACACATCGCTTCTTGGCAAGGCCACCCCGCTGCATAGATTACCACGCTAATGTTTCCGGATTCGGACAATCACTCTTATCCCAAGTCCCTTTCAACCACCTTCTTAGGGACCTCCCCCGACGCCTCCCCCGAGCAGGAAGGTTCCTTCACCCGCGCCCAACTCAAAGCCGCCCTCGAAGCCGCCTACCAGGCCGGCGCAGACCGCGCAAAGAAACAGGAAAAGCACACCGCCGATCCGGACATGCTCTTCTGGCAGCTCATGGACAACCTGCCGGACAACGTTTACTTCAAGGATACCCGAAGCCGCTTCATCTGCGTCAACCGAGCCCAAGCCCGCTTCCTCGGAGTCGAGGAGCCCAACGACGCCATCGGCCTCTCGGACTTCGACTTCTTCCCCGAAAAGCTGGCCAAAATCCAGTTCCAGGAAGAGCAGGAAATCATCGCCACCGGCAAAGGCTACAGCCTGCACGAAGAAAAGCACCTCAAGGACGACGTGCTGGAGCGCTTCATCGTCTCCAGCAAGCTCCCCCTCAAGGATTCCGCAGGCAAAGTCTACGGCACCTTCGGCATCTCCCGCGACGTCACCGAGCGCTACCTCGCGGAGCGCGAGGTCCAACGGCAGCGCAACCTGCTCGAAGCCATCATCGACATCCTCCCCTGCCGCATCTTCGTCAGGGACCTCGACGACCGATTCGTTCTCGCCAACCAAACCTACAAGACCGCCCTCGGCATCAAGTCCTCGCAGGAAATCATCGGGCACACCCTTGCCGAATTCAGCGACGAGGAACGCGTCGCCAAGATAAAGGCCGAAGACCAACGCGTCCGCGAAAAAGGGGAACCCATCCTCAACCAAATCGACTTCGACCTGAGCGTTTTTAAGAAGGACAGCTGGATCGTAACCTCCAAAGTGCCGCTGCGCGGAAGCGACGGCAGCATCGAAGGCATCGTGGGCATGACCTACGACATCACCGAGCAAAAGCTGGCCGAAGAAGAAGCCCGCACCCTTTCCGAAAAGCTGCGACACAAGAACGCCCAGTTCGAAGCCGAGCTCCTCGTCGCCCGCCAGCTGCAGGAAACCTTGATGTCCATCGGCTTCGACGAAAACCGACAGTATTCAAAATCTGGAACAAACTGGGACCTACGCTCCAGCTACTTCTACAAGCCCAGCCACCACCTCGCCGGCGACTTCTTCGACCTTATCCAAATCTCCGACTCCAAAGTCGGCGTGCTGGTCTGCGACGTCATGGGGCACGGCGTAAAGGCCGCCCTCGTCACCATGCTCCTGCGCGGCCTCATCTCCGAGTTCGCCGATATCCTAGACCAGCCGGGTCGCGTCCTCGGACAACTCAACAAGCGACTCTGCTCCCTCGCCGAAGACCAGGAATTCCCCCGCTTCACCACCGCGGTCTACCTCACCCTCGACCTCGATACCGGACAAGCCCGCGTCGCCAACGCCGGCCACCCCGGCCCCCTCTGGAAAACCCGCGACCAACACGGACGCGAGCTCTTCGAACCCTGCCCCTCCGGCGAAATCGGCCCCGCCCTCGGCCTCATTCCCGAGCAAGAGTTCCCTCGCCACGAATTCACCTGCCAGGATACAACCGAGTTCCTCCTCTACACCGACGGCATCATCGAGCAAAAGGACGCCATGGGCAACGAGTTCGGCATCCTCAAGCTCGAGGAACTGCTCCTGAACAACAAGGGCGACGACCTCGCCGAACAGCTGAAGACAATCAAGTCAGCCCTCAAGCTCACCGCTGGAACCGAAGACTTCGACGACGACATCTGCATCGTCGCCGTTAAAATGCAGCCTAAAGCCCCGAAAACCGGAGCCTAGCAGCCCACGCCAACAAGCGATCTCCTAACCGAGAACCTTCTTCACCTCGCTGGAAGCCAGCTTCATGTCGAGAGCCGGTCCCACGTCCGCCTTGAGCTTGGCCATAACCGCGCCCATGTCGCGCATCGAGGAAGCGCCCGTCGCTTCAACCGCGTCCGCCACCAGCTTCGGATAGGCATCCTCGTCCAACTTGGCCGGCAGCAAGGCCTCGAGCAATTCCGCACGCTCCGCGATCTCAGCCGCCTTGTCTTCGCGACCCGCCTTGGCAAACGCCGCCGCCGATTCCTCAAACTTGCCCGCTTCCTTCTCGACCACGGCGAGAACCTTTGCCTCTGAAAAGTCTTCGTTGGCTCGTACCTCGCCCTCCTGAATAGCCGCCAAGGCAGCGCCATAGGCCTCAGTCGCTGCAGCGTCGCGAGCGATACGGGCTTTTTGATGAAGTTCTTTGAGCTTGTTTTTCATTTCGCCGCCATTGTCGGAGCCGACCCTCGCTTGGCAATGGTTAACTTTCGCTTTCAATTTTCGCCGACAGAACTGAAAATCCCATGGTTTACCTCGCATCCCCGCCCCCTTTCCGTTCGTATTTCCCCTAGCAATAGCTCCCCCATGCCTGAAAAAAAGACCTCCTGGCTCAAGTACGCCATCTTCGCCGCCGTCATCGCAGCCGCCTACTTCATCAACGTCGAAGTCCAGACCCGCCTCGGCCAAAACGTGCTCGAGGAAATGCAGCTCCAGCGCCACAGCCTCCCCGAAGCCTTCGCCAAAGCCTCCGCGGAAAACAAGCTCGTGCTCGCCGACATGTCCGCCATCTGGTGCCCCACCTGCCGCAGCCTCGACAAGAACATCTTCTCCAATCCCGCCGTCCAGGCCAAGATCAACGAAAAGTACGTCTTCGCCCGCATCGAGTACGAATCGGAAGAAGGAGAGCGCTTCATGGAAACCTACAATACCCGCTCCTTTCCCACCCTCCTCGTACTCGATCCCGAAGGCAACAAGCTGAAGGAACTCCCCATCACCACCTACCCCGAAGAGTTTATCCAGTTCCTCTAGTATAAGGTCTGTCGGAAACGGCCTTACCTGCGCAAATCACGCCAGAATCGCCGCTCGAACCTGCTCGGGCCCCTATTTCGAACCAAGCCTCGCCGCCAGCCTTGACATCCTTTATTTTCAGTATTTTCTGAAAACATAAATCAAAACGGCATGAGCGAGCTCGCAGAAATAAAGGACAACTTCGTCACCCAGTGGGGCGCCCTGGGCAGCCAGTGGGGAATCAACCGCACCATGGCCATGATCCATGCCCTCCTGCTCGTTTCCCCGAAGCCGCTGACCACCGACGAGATCATGGCGGAGCTCTCCGTCAGCCGCGGCAACGCCAATACCAACCTCCGCGACCTCGTCAGCTGGGGCCTCATCCGCCAAGTCATCGTCAAAGGCGAACGCAAGGACCACTACGAAGCTGAAAAGGACACCTGGAAGATCTTCTGCATCGTCGCCCGCGAACGCAAACGTCGCGAGACCGAGCCAGCCAGCCAAGTCCTCAAGGACTGCATCGAACGATCCAAGGACCTGAAATCCGTCGAGGCCAAGGAACTGCACAAGCAGCTCAGCTCCCTCAACGACTTCGTCACCCTCGCCAACTCCATCATGGAGAAAGTCGCCTCCAAGGAGCAAAGCTCCCTCCTCCCGAAGATCCTCAAGGTCCTCAGCTAAGCGAAGCCGCTCCACGGCTCGCCCGCCTCCAAACCGGAACCGGAAACTAACCGAAACCAAAACATCAACGCCCGCACTAATTTTCATTTTTTCCTGAAACTTCCAATAGTTTAACCTAAAACATCGAAAACGCCATGAACTACACGCTCGTCGCCACCCTCGCCTACCTAGCTGCCGCCATCGGCATGACGCTCTACGTCGGACGCACCCTGCGCGTCCACGGACGCCCCTTCCTCGCGGAAGCCTTCCGCGACAAGCCGGAATTGGCCGACGCCATCAACGTCCTCCTCAACACCGGCTTCTACCTGCTCAACTTCGGCATCATCGGAGCCAGCCTCAAGTTCGTGCTGGAGGCCAACACCTTCGTCGAAGCCATCAACGTTGCCGGCTACCGCCTCGGCATCGAGCTCCTCACCATCGGAGCTATCCACTTCTTCAACATGCGCATGATCAACAAAGTGCGCAAAGGCGAACCCAAGCACCGCCCCGCACCAAATCCGGAACCCGCGCCCGCAACCACCTAAACGCCACCCCCTTCAACGGCGGCCGCTGCGAAACCCAACCCAAGCCCTGAAAGCCAACACTGGATACCAGCCGCCGCACTCTTTAAAACCGAACGCTCGCCCATCATGAAAAAACTCGTCATCGCCGGCGGCACCGGCTTTCTCGGCCAGGCCCTCGCCCGCCACTTCGCGCGCAAGAACTGGCAAGTCACCATCCTGACCCGCGACACCCGCGCCGCCACCCTCGCCGGGCGCCTCGTCCCCTGGGACGGCAGGACTATCGGCCCTTGGACCGCCGCACTCGAGAACGCCCACGCCCTCATCAACCTTTGCGGCAAATCGGTCAACTGCCGCTACCACGCCCGCAATCGCCAAGCCATCCTCGAAAGCCGCATCGCTCCCACCCGTGTATTGGCCCAAGCAATACAAGAGCTAGAAAAACCGCCCGCCGTCTGGCTCAACGCCGCCAGCGCCACCCTCTACCGCCATAGCCTCGACACCCCCATGGACGAGACCGAGGGAGAAATAGGCCACGGATTCTCGGTCGACGTCTGCCGAGCGTGGGAAGCAGCCATCTACGAAAGCCAACTTCCCCGCACCCGCCGCGTAGCCCTGCGCACCAGCATGGTGCTCGGACACGCAAAAAACAGCGTCTATCCCATCCTCGCCCGCATCGCCCGTTGCGGCATGGGCGGCAAACTCGGAACCGGCCAGCAAATGGTCAGCTGGATACATGAAACCGACTTCGTCCGGGCCGTCGCATTCGCGATCGAAGACAGCGACCTCACCGGCCCCCTCAACCTCACCGCGCCCGCTCCGGTCCGAAACCATGTATTCATGCAATCCCTACGCCAAGCGCTTGGCATCCCCTTCGGTTTACCGCATTTCAAGCCCCTGCTCGAAATCGCAGCCTGGCTGCTGCGCACCGAAACCGAGCTCACCCTCAAAAGCCGCTTCGCCGTCCCCGCCAAGCTGCTCGCCCACCGCTTCGTATTCTACTACCCCTTCGTCGACGAAGCACTCGCCGCCCTCGCCTCCAACACGCCCGACCCCAGCCGCTTCCCCGAACTCCACCTCCTGCCCAACGAACCATGAGCACCGGACTACAGCGACTCCTTACCTCCCTCGCCGTTCCTCCAGAAAACCATTGAAACAGCTCAAATAAAACACCCCAAGGATTTAAACCTACGGGTGTATGCGTATCCATTTCTCCACGACTGCTTTTCATCCCTTGTCAAGGGACCTGCATAGATTTTTGGATACGCAAGGGGTTACACTGAAGACCCATCCTAGCCGACCCTTACTTTACGATTTTTTATCAATTCCATCATGGAATAGGTTGACGAGAGCGATCCGAAATCCAGCATCGCATCCATAGGTGAAAGCTACAATCCAAGGAGCTTCCGCCCCGTCCATTCCAACCTCGAATTCTCTTTCTTAACTGAACTAAGAAGCACGTCTCCTTCCCCCAAAAGTTCGCCTTCTCCTCAGTTCCGCCGTTGCGAACGCTCACGCCCGCAGCGACACCGGAAAGAGGCAACAGGCGAACCGCAAATAGGGACGGAAACCTTGCTCCTCACCTGACGTCGTTCCTTCGCCAGGCGTAGTGTCATTCATGATACACGACTCCCTCCAGCTCATCGTCAACGAACTGAACGCTGCCCTCAAAGGCAACAACTCCGAGGACCCCGTCTTTCTCGGCAACATAGCACAAGTCGAAAGCGGCACCTCCGAAGCGGAGAAGCAAGTCGTGCTCAGCCTCGTCAACGTCGAGGAGGAATCCTCCCTCAAGAACGGCCCCCACCATCGCCTCAAGGACGGCAAGGTCGTCTACGAAAACCGCCCCGTCCACCTCTCCCTCTACCTGCTCTTCAGCGCCAACCACAAGAACTACGCCACCGCCCTCAAGCGCCTCGAAGCCATCATCACCTTCCTCCAAGGCAAGAACGTCTTCACCGCACGAGCCGCCCCCGACCTGCAAAAGCTCTCCCGCACCCCCGAAGAGCTAGCCGGCTTTCGCATGAGCCTGGAACTCTTCTCGCTCTCCTTCGAGCAAATCAACCACCTCTGGGGCTCCCTCGGCGGCAAACAAGTCCCCTTCATCCTCTACCGGGCCCGACTCGTCAGCCTTTCCGCCGAAGAGATCCAGCGCAGCGGTCCGCCGATCACCCAAATCTCCATCGACAGCGAAGATACCTTCGCCGCTTCCGCCCATGCCCGTTGAGATCGCCTACCAACCGCTATTCAGCGTTCAGGTCGAGCACAACTACCTGCTCGACATGGGCAGCAAGGAATTCGACTCCCTCAGCCCCACCCTGCAAAACAGGCAAAAAGCGAAGTATCGAATTTCGGAATACATCAGCTTCCAGCCGACCTTGGAGACGGACACCCTGCTCAAGCGACACCGTTGCCGAATCCGCTCCACGCCCGAAGGTTTCCAGATCTTCGCAGCCACCACCGAGCAAGATGGAACGCGCCGCATGGAACGTCCCCTACCACCCGACACCCCTCTCTACTTCCTCGCCCAGCTCAATAACTTCGCCTTCCTCTCGCAGGCAAACCTCCCCGAACTCCTCCGCCACCACGGCCTGCTCTTCAGCAACCGCCACGAACACACGGCCGCGAACCAGCTCCAGCTCACTCGTCCTCTCGCCGCCTTCGACCCTTCCGCGTCCTACCAGGCAGGCGACCTTTGTCTCGACGGTTCGGATACGCCGACTCAGCTCTTCGAGGCGAAAACCGATCTCGCGCCCGCCGCCTCCCCCGCTGCCCCCCAATGGCTGAGACTGCCTGCCCCACCCTACGAGAACGGAACCGACTACCTAACCGGCGAACGAGTTCTCCACGCAGGCAAATGCTACGAAGCCAAGTCCGATGGCCAACACTCCGCTCCCCCTGACAACGCCTGGACCGAAAGCTACACGCCTCGCCTCGGCGACGGAGCCAGCAAGGCCGACCGCGCCGAGATGCGCCCCCCTCGCTTCCAGCTCAGCCTCGGTAGCGACTCGGAAATCACCTTCGCCAGAGCCATCCTAAAAGACTCGAGCAACAACACCGTTTGGCAGCAATCCTTCTTCAATCCAAACGGCGAGCCCCTGCACTCCCTCGAGATCGACGCCAGCTCCCTCGCTCCCGACTTCTATACCCTAGAGCTCACCCAAGGAGACGGCTCCCCCATCCCCGACCAACCCAGCTCCTTCTTTCGACTCCCCGACTCGATTTCCCAAGCTCCCTTCGCCCTCGTCGAAATAAAAAGCCTCCCCTCCGACTCCACCCACGCCCTTTTCGACGAGCAAAGAAACCTCAACAGCCCCACCTTCCACATCCGCTTCCGCAAGCGCCACGCCTACTGGCGGTATCTGTTTCATGGAGACACCACCGACTACCCTCCCGCCGATACGGGACCGCTCTCCCAGGAAGACCCGCAGGACCCCACCCGCTTCGTCACCACAGAACCACTACCGCTAACCACCGCTCCCTACACCCTTGGCAATTTCGGCGACACGGCCCTCTCGCTGCCGCCGCCCCCGCCGAACGTCACGCGCGAAGCTGACCGCGTCGTCAGCCAAACTTTCATTCATGTTTAACTAACCTAAAACCGCACCGCTCATGGCCTCATCCTATAAAACACCCGGCGTCTACGTTGAAGAGATCTCACTCTTTCCTCCCTCCGTCGCCCAAGTCGAAACCGCCGTCCCCGCCTTCATCGGCTACACCGCCGACCACAAGAGCCGCGGCTCGGACCTGAAACTGGTCCCCACCAAGATCCGCTCCCTCGCCGAATACGAAGAAGCCTTCGGCAAAGCCCCAACCACCTCCGTAAACTCCGTCGACCTCGACAGCGAAAACAACGTCATCGCCGCCAAGCTCGAGAACGCCTTCATCAACTACGACGCGATCCGCCTCTTTTTCGCCAACGGCGGCTCCAAGTGCTACATCATCTCCATCGGCAAATTCCCCGCCACCACCGCCGACGCGAACTCCGCCGACTTCCACAAGGGCCTCGCCGAACTGGAAAAGGAAGACGAGCCCACCCTCATCCTCTTCCCGGACGCCATCCACCTCAGCGACGATAAGTTCACCGCTCTCCAACAAGCCGCCCTCGAACAGGCCGCCAAGCTCGGCGACCGCTTCTGCCTGCTCGACACCAAGCCCCAGGAACGGGACGGAAACGGACAAGTTACCGTCAACTTCATCGAAAAAGTCGAAGCCTTCCGCAACGCCATCGGCGTCAAAAACCTCAAGTACGGCGCCGCCTACGGCCCCTACCTCAAGACCAATCTCGAAAAGTCTTTCAGCTACCGGGACATCAAGGGCAAAATCACCCGCGGCGGATCCCCCGTCGGACTCAAAGCCCTCACCTCCGACTCCACCGTTAGCAAGTCCATCGAGATCCTGGACCTCGCTGTCAAGGACGTCGACGAGCTCAACACCCTCCTGCCCGGCGGCCTCGCCGCCCTCGAAACCGCTTTCCTTGAAAAGGAAAACGACTTCAAGACCAAGATAAACGACCCCGCCGCCAACATCGGCCCTCAGCAAACCGCCTACAAGAACCTCCTCCAAAACGCCTTCGACATCCTCAAGACCAAGGCCGAGGTCATCTCCAAAAACACCGGAAACAAGTTCGCCGCCGGAGTCACCGACTCCAAAGGCAAGCCCATCCGCACCGTACTCGACGACCTCAAAGCATCCATCAGCAGCGACGCCCCCGGCGCCCTGTATTCAGCAGCCAATACGCTGCTCGCCCTCGCCACGCACGGAGCTCGCAGCGGTGCCGACCTCAGCGGACTCAAAAAAACCGACCTCGCCACCGATTGGGGCGCCTTCGTAGACGGTGACGCCGCCGACTACTACCCCACCGATCCCGCTCCGCTCAACGGCGACGCCAAAAACGACGCCCTCCGCGCCAATATGAAGCTAGGCGCCGCCCTCGCCGCCTCCGCCTTCAAAGGCATCTACGCCGAACTCGGCAACCTGCTCGACACCGCTCGCGGCTACGAAAGCACCTACGAAAATGCCCTCGTCGCCATTTTCCCAATACTGAAGAATATCATCGATCGCACCAAGAACACCGTCACCGAACAGCCCCCGTCCGGCGCCATGGCTGGCGTCTACTCCAGCGTCGATGCCACCCGCGGCGTTCACAAGGCCCCTGCCAACGTCAGCCTCAACAACGTCATCGGCGTCGCCATGCAAGTTACCCACGAGCAACAGCAAGACCTCAACGTCGACGTCGTGGCTGGCAAATCCATCAACGTCATCCGTCCCTTCACCGGCAAAGGCATCCTCGTCTGGGGAGCCCGCACCCTGGCAGGCAACGACAACGAATGGCGCTACGTCTCCGTGCGGCGCTTCTTCAACATGGTCGAAGAGTCTACCAAGAAAGCCAGCGAGCAATTCGTCTTCGAGCCCAACGACGCAAACACCTGGACCAAGGTCAAAGCCATGATCGAGAACTTCCTCATCAACCAATGGCGAGCCGGCGCCCTCGCAGGAGCCACCCCCGAGCAAGCCTTCTTCGTCAACGTCGGCCTCGGAAAGACCATGACCGCCCAAGACGTCCTCGAAGGAAAGATGATCGTCGAAATCGGCATGGCCGCAGTCCGTCCCGCCGAATTCATCATCCTGCGCTTCTCCCACAAGATGCAGGAAGCCTAAGAAATCTCCTTCTGCATCCAATATTTAACTACAGCAGCAAATCTGCGTCTACCGGAGCAATCTGCTAAATTACTCAAAGCTTCCCAACCCACTCACCACCCATGACAGAATATCCACTCACCAAATTCCACTTCGTCGTCTCCTGGGGCGGCTCCCGCATCGGCTTCACCGAAGTTTCAGGACTCGAAGCGGAAACCGAAGTCATCGAATACCGCGAAGGCTCCAGCTCCGAATACTCGAAGATCAAGATGCCCGGCATGCAGAAGTACGCCAACATCACCCTCAAGCGCGGCACCTTCCTAGGCGACAACGACTTCTTCGAGTGGTGGAAAACCACTCGCATCCTCGGCAAGCCGGAGCGACGCGACCTCATCATCAGCCTGCTCAACGAAGAGCACGCCCCCGTCATGAACTGGAAGGTCAAGAACGCCTTCCCCACCAAGGTACAAGCCACCGACCTCAAAGCGGACGGAAGCGAAGTCGCCATCGAAACCCTGGAACTCGCCCACGAAGGCATCGAGATGGAAGCGATCGCCTAACCCGCGCTCGCCTCCCATTCCCGACCTGACCTATGGATCGCTTCGGATTCCTTGGAGCATTCCACTTCCGCGTCGAGTTTCTCGGCCTCGGTGGTGATTCCGTGGATACACGCTTCCAGTCCGTTTCCGGCCTGAGCTCCACCATCGAGACCGACTCCCTGCGCGAAGGCGGAGAAAACCGCTTCGAGCACGCCCTGCCCAATCGCACCTCCTACAGCGACCTCGTGCTCAAGCGCGGCTTCGTCACCTCCTCCGCCCTGCTCGATTGGTTCTCCAACGCCATGCAAACCCTCGAGATCTATCCCAAGGACCTCAACGTCGTCCTGCTCAACGAAAAGCACGAACCGGCCATGACCTGGAAAGTCACCCACGCCTGGCCCAAGAAATGGGCCATCGGCGACCTCGACGCCGAAACCAGCGCTATCGCCATCGAAACCCTAGAACTCGGCTACCACGAATTCCGCCTCGAAAAATAACAACCCGCTCGCGCCACGCCGCAGAGACCGATCACTCCCCCCCAATGACCATAGAAATCCGCCAACTCATCATCCGCGCCTCGCTCACCGACGAGCCCGACGCCAAGGCTCCCCAAACCGGAGCCCAAGCCCGAGCTGGCGCCAACCCCAAGCAAAACGGCCAAAAGGCGGAAATCGTCCGCGAAGCCGTCGAGCAAGTCATGCAAATCCTCCGGGAAGAAAAGGAACGCTAGGCCATGGGCATGGGCAAACTAGAGAAAATGGAGATCACCGCGTTCAGCGACGCGGAATTCTCCCAACCCGTCCCGGACGGACGCTTCGTCACCCAGGTCAACCCCGAAAAGGTCAGCCTCAAGTACGAGATCGAAATCCCCGAAGACCAAGCCCAAGGCACCTCCGGCTCGGAAGCTCGCTTCGGCAAGATCAAGCCCCAAGAGCTCAGCTTCGAATTCATGTTCGACAGCACCGGAGCCATCCCCAACCCCGACGGATCCTCCCCCATCAACGACGACGGCGTCTACGAACGCGTGAAGCACTTCATGTCAGTCGTCTACGAATACAACGGCGAAGAACATAAGCCCAACAACGTGCAAATCGCCTGGGGACGCCTCCTCTTCAAGTGCGTCCTCAAAACCGTCAACATCGACTACCGCCTCTTCCGCCCCGACGGCACTCCCCTGCGGGCCGTCGCCAGCGCCAGCTTCCAAGGCTCCGTCGAGGAACGCCTCCGCACCGCCATCGAAGCCCCCGCTTCCCCCGACATCACCCACACCCGCACCGTACGCGACGGCGAAACCCTCCAGCAACTTGTCACCGAAGTGTATGGACATCCCAAATACGCCATCCCAGTCGCCCGAGCCAACCGACTCCCCAACCCACGCCGCCTTAACACCGGCCAAATTCTCCACTTTCCGCCCATCGTAGGTTCCAAGAATGCCTAACCCACGCATCGTCCCCTCCGCCGCTCCCAAGGACGTCGTCACCGCCACTATCAAGGTCGACGGCAACGCCCTTTCGCGCACCTTCGAAATCGCAGCCGTCAGCGTGGTCAAAAACATCGGACGCATCCCCTTCGCCCGCATCGAACTCTACGACGGCGACCCCGCCACCGAAACCTTCCCCGCTTGCGACTCCCAAGAGCTCGCTCCCGGCGGCGAAATCGAAATCCACGCCGGCTACCGGTCTAGCGAATCCCCCATTTTCAAAGGCATACTCGTCAGCCACTCCCTCCGGATCCGCGCCTCCGGCCGCCCCATCCTCACCCTCGTCTGCCGCCACCCCCTCTACCAGTCCACCCTCACCCGACGCTCCCGCAGCTTCCAGGAACTCACCGACTCCGACGCCATTTCGGAAATCCTCGGAGCCTACGGCGTATCCATCGATGCGAATACAAGCGAGGTCACCCACGAAAGTCTCTTCCAATACCACTGCACCGACTGGGACTTCTGCCTCGCTCGCGCCCAAGCCAATAGCCTCTTGCTCATTCCCACCGACGACGGAGCCACCCTCGCCCCCTTGGACTCCAGCCAAACACACATACTCCAGCTCCAGTACGGCGCCACGATTTACGAATTAGACCTCGAGCTCGATATCCGCACCCAAGCCACCGAAGTCACCGCCAGCGCTTGGGACCCAGCTTCGCAAGAAGCCCTCGAAGCGACCGCCAGCGAGCCAGAACTCCCCACAGCCGGCAACCAATCCGCCACCGACCTCGCCAGCTTGCACGGCCAATCCAGCCACTTCCACCACGCCGGAGCCGTAAGCCAAGAGGAGCTGGACGCCTTCGCCTCCGGACAACTGCTCCTGCAGCGCCTCGGAGCTCGCGTCGGCCGCGTCCGCTGCATCGGCACCTCCGACCCCGTCCCCGGCCAACTCCTCGACATCGCCGGTATCTCCGACCGCTTCAGCGGCAGCTACCTCATCTCCGGAGTACGCCACACCCTTAGCAACGGCAGCTGGTACACCGACCTCCAAGTCGGTCTCCTGCCACAAGAAATCCAATCCAGCTCCCACGCCATCGCCGCGCCTGCCGCCGCTGCCATGTTGCCGCACGCCAACGGCCTTCATATCGGCATCGTGGAAGCCCTCGAAGGCGACCCCCAGAGCGAGTTCCGCATCCAAGTCAAACTGCCCACCCAAGGCGAAGACGCTGCCCCCTACTGGGCTCGCCTCGCCTCCATCGATGCCGGCGACGCTCGCGGCGCTTTCCTGTATCCAGAGATCGGCGACGAAGTTGTGGTCGCCTTCTTCGACCACGACCCCCGCCATCCCGTCGTCCTCGGCAGCCTCTACAGCAGCGCCCGCCCCGCCCCTCTCGAGCCCTCCGACGACAACCACGAAAAAGGTTTCTTCTCCCGCTCGGAAATGAAGCTCCACTTCAACGACGACCTCGTGTCCGCCACCCTCGAAACCCCTAACGGAAATATCCTTCAGCTCAGCGAAGACGAAGGCGGCATCCTCCTCGAAGACGAAAACGGAAACAAGATCACCCTCAGCTCCGACGGCATCGAACTCTCCAGCGCCGCCGATCTCGTCCTTACCGCCAGCGGAGACGTTAGCATCGAAGGCACTAACGTCACCCACAAAGCCAACGCCCAATTCACCGCCGAAGGCGCCTCCGCCGCCGAACTCAAAGCCTCCGGCAATACCACCATCAAAGGCGCCCTCGTCCAAATCAACTAACCCCCTTCATCCCTCATAATTCATCCTTCATTCTTAAAAATGCCTCCCGCCGCCCGCATCACCGACACCCACGTCTGCCCCATGGTCGATCCCTCCACCGGCGTTCCCCATGTCGGAGGCCCCATCCTGCCGCCGGGCGAAGCCACCGTGCTCATCGGCGGCATGCCCGCCGCTACGCTGGGCGACTCCTGTATTTGCGTCGGCCCTACAGCCAGCATCATCGCCGGCTCCTCCACCGTAATGATCGGCGGCTCTCCCGCCGCTCGCATGGGCGATTCCACCGCCCACGGCGGCAGCATCGTATCCGGAGAGCCCACCGTGCTCATCAACTAATTCAAACGAGACCGCTCCCACCTATGTCTGACCAAAATCTACCCGCCTTTATCGGAACCGGCTGGGCCTTCCCGCCGGACTTCCTCATGGGCAGCCACACCGTCCGCCTCAGCGACGGCATCGAAGACATCGAACAATCCCTCCGCATCCTCCTTTCCACCCTCCCGGGAGAGCGAGCCATGCGCCCCGACTACGGCTGCGATCTCACCCCCCTGCTCTTCGAACCGCTAACCACCACCCTGCGTACCGTCACCGAAGATCGCGTAAAAACCTCCATCTACCTCCACGAGCCTCGCATCGAACCGCTAAAGGTAGGCGTCTCCATGGCCGACTCCCATGCGGGCCTTCTCCTAATCTCCATCGACTACCGTATTCGCCCCAACAATACGCGACACAACTACGTCTTCGACTTCTACCTCTCCGAAGGCACTGAAACAGGATGAGCTCCCTCGACTCCCAAACAGTCTCCGCCTCACCCGGCACCAGCCAAAGCGAACGCGCGATCCCAGCCCTCGATCCCTCGACCGCGCCGCTCGACGGACGCAGCGACGCCCAACTCGCCGCCTTCGCCCAGGCCTTCGCCTCCCAACTCGCCTTCTGGACCTCCGACAAAACCTTCGCCCCGAATGTCGACTGGGCCCAGTTCCTGCCGGACCTCAGCCCCGAAAACCTGCCCGACGCCCAACGACGCGCCGCTCGCGAACCGCAGGTCGCCCTCTTCCTCGCCTTTCTCCAACTCTACCGGCACGCCCGAGGCGAACTCAACGGACTCACCGCTCGCCACCTCGATTTCCAATACCGCCAGGTCCTCCGCCTCCAAGCCAAACCGGCCCAAGCCGACCACGCCCACCTCGTTCTCCAGCCCAAGAAGAACGCCTCTTCCATTGTCGTTCCCGCCGGCGCCGCGTTCTCCGCCAAGCCCGACCTCCGCTACACCGCCGACATCGACTCCGTCATCCAGCCCGTCAGCCTAAACGCCCTTCGCATCCTCGCCAGCGATCCGCAACAAGCCCTGCCCAGCCACGCCGCCATCGCCAACTCCCTCGATGGATTGGGAGAATCGCTCCCCGAAGAAAGTCCGAGCTGGCATCCCTTCGGCTACCAAAGAGACCTTCCCCCCGCCCGCCACGGCTTCGCCATTTCCTCGCCCATGCTCGTCCTGCAGGAAGGCACCCGTGATATCTTTATCACCCTCGATATCCATTTCTCCAATACGCCTCCCTCCGAGTCGGAAACGAAATCCCTTTTCGAGGACCACGCCTCCGCAACCCTCAGCGGCGAAGAAGATTGGATCGCCGCCAACAGCATCGAGTTGGACTCGTATCAGCTCAGCGGAGACACCCTTACTCTCACTCTCCAGGTCAGCCTCGCCGCCGACGCAGATCCGATCGTCCCCTTCGACTCGAGCGTCCTAGAGGGTGCCTTCGACACCGTTGCTCCCGTGATGAAAGTCTCGATCGACGCAACCGCGCCGGCGTCCACCTCCCTCGCCTTCAGCGACAGCGAAGTCCGCGGCCTCAAGCTCAAGACCGTCGTCTCCGGCATGCGCGACCTCACGCTGGAAAACGATCACGGCCGCCTCGATCCGAGCAAGCCCTTCCTTCCCTTCGGACCCACGCCCAAACCTGCCTCATCCTTCTACATTGCTACCGAGGAAGCCCGCCACAAGCCCGTCACCGACGCCACCCTTACCATCACCTGGAAAGACGCTCCCGAGTCCTTGTCTACCCACTACGCCGCCTACCTTTCCGGCAACTCCAAAATCGTATCCGATAATTCCCACTTCACCGCCAAGCTCCAGATTCTTCGAGACGGCGTATTCAAAAACCTCAGCGACGCGAACGAGAAACTCTTCGACGAAAGCGACGCCTCCAAAACCGTCACCCTTTCTTCGGACGACGATCAACTGCAAGCCGCCGTTATCGGCTTCAAAAGCTTCACCAACCGCTTCTCCCGCAGCATCCGTCGCAGTCGCATCCAACTCCCCTACCGCAACCTTTCCGTCGCCAAGCCGCTCAGCCCCGTGCGCCTCGCGCCTGCCGTCGCCTTTCGCGCCCAACTCAAGCTCCCCAAATTCAAAACCGTCCGCGCCCTGCGACCCAACACCCGCAACGGCTTCCTTCGCCTCCGGCTCAACCAAAGCTTCCTCCACGATCGCTACGCAAACCTTCTCGCCAGCGCCCTCATCTTCAACGCCAACGAGTCCAACACCGCGCTCCACCGTCCCCTTCCCAACCCTCCCTACACGCCGGAAATATCCGAATTCTCGCTCGGCTACACCGCTGAAACCGATACCGTCGATCCACGCCCCAGCGATTCAGCGACCTACGAATCCAGCGAAATCCGCCTCTACCACATCAGCGCCTTCGGGCAAAAGGAAGTCCACGGACACCTGGCCCCCACCAGCGAACTCTCCCTCCTGCCCAACCGCGATTTCCAAGGGCAGCTCATCGTCGGCATCGACGGGCTCGAAGCCAAGCAAAACATCAACCTCCTCGTACAAGTCGAAGACGGCAGCGCCAACCCCGACGCCTCTCGAGCCTCCATCCAATGGAGCGCCCTCGCATCCAACCAATGGATACCGATCGACAAGGACGACATCCTCTTCGACTCCACCAACGGCTTCCAAAGCTCCGGAATCGTTCAGCTCCTCGTTCCGCCCGAAGCCAATACCCAGAACACTTGGCTGGAGCCCGGAACCCTCTGGCTCAAAGCGGAAGTGGCCGAGAACCGCGACGGCGTCTGCCGCCTGCGCGACGTGCAACTCAACGCCATTCCCGTCACCCTCGCCCAGCCCGAAACCGCCTCCCACCTGAGCGAGAGCCTGCCGGCCGCGTCCATAGACAGCCACCTAACGCCCCTGCGCGGCCTGAAAGAAGTCCAGCAACCCTTCGACTCCTTTGGCGGCGCCGCCCCGGAAAGCGACTCCTCCTTTCGCCGACGCACCAGCGAACGCCTCCGCCACCGCGCCCGCGCCGTGACCGCCTGGGACTTTGAAAGACTCGTTCTGGAAGCCTTTCCAAAAATCTACCGAGCGCAATGCCTCCCACATACCAACGCCTCCTTGGAGCGCCAAGCCGGAGCCGTCACCCTAGTCGCCTTGCCCGACACTCGCGGCATGGACGCCGCCGCTTCCCTCCAGCCAAAAGTCGACGCCGCCACCTTAGCCGAGATCAACGACTACCTCGCCACCCTCTCCTCCCCCTTCGCCACCGCCCGAGCCGTCAACCCGAGCTACGAGCCGATCGCTCTCAGATTCAAAGTCGCGTTCCACAAAAAGTATCCATTCCCCACCTACAAGCGACTCCTCAATGAAGCCCTCGTTAGCCACTTGGCGCCTTGGTCCACCAGCGCCGACACCATTCCCGACTTCCAAGGCTCGATCTACCGCAGCGCCCTAATCGCCTTCATCGACGACCTCGAGTACGTCGACTACGTGACCGAGCTCCAATTGAGCCACGCCGCCCTCAATCCCAACAACGCCAAGACCAACCAGGCCGTCACCGCCTCCAAGCCGGGCGCCCTGCTGACCTCCGTCGCCAACCACGACATCGAAGACGCCAAAGCATGAGCAACGCCACTGCCATCGACACGACCAGCCCCACGCCGCCCGCGCTCGATTACGAATTCTTGCGGGCCGAAGGCATGCACTACCTCGAGGAAACCGTCAGCGCCGTTTGGACCGACTTCAACGCCCACGATCCGGGCATCACCCTGCTCGAACTCCTTTGCCTCGGCATCACCGACATCGCCTACCGCACCAGCTTCGACGACCAGGACCTCTTCGCCCCACCGCCCGACTCCACCAGCGACGAAGCCTCCTTCTTCACCGCTCGCGAGGTTCTCACCTGCGGCCCCGTCACCACCAACGACTACCGCCGCCTCATCCTCGATCGGTTCGTCGGAAAAATTCGCAACGTCTGGGTCGAGCCCGTTACGGCGCCCCTCTACGCCGACACCCAGAAGCGCGTCCTCAGCCAAAAGCAAAACGCCGACACCGTCGCCTTTCCCTTGCGTGGGCTGCTCCGCATCCGCCTCCAGTTCGACAACGCCCTCGCGGGCAACGGCAAGAAGAGCGAACGCGACGCCGTCATCGCCGCAGTGGAACGCCTCTACCACCGCTACCGCAACCTCGGCGAAGACCTCGATAGCATCTCCACTACGGCCAGCACGCCCATTCGCGTTTGCGCCGATATCAAGCTCGCGCCCGACGCCGACA
The DNA here is from genome assembly GCF_031127875.1 of Pelagicoccus sp. SDUM812005. Classification (GTDB taxonomy): domain Bacteria; phylum Verrucomicrobiota; class Verrucomicrobiia; order Opitutales; family Opitutaceae; genus Pelagicoccus. Next base: position 67,922 of record NZ_JARXIA010000005.1, read on the forward strand.
TCGAAGCCACCCACGCCGCCCTCGTACACGCCCTCCAAGCCTTTCTCAATCCTCGCATCCCCCGCTACCGCCTCGGCGAACTCGTCGAGCAAGGCCTCGCCTCGGAGGACATTTTCCAAGGGCCCCCGCTGCAGCACGGCTTCATTCTCGAGGACGACCTCGACCGCAGCACCTCCGTATCCAAAATCCGGGCATCGGACCTCATCGCCGTTATGCTCCGCATCCCAGGCGTACTCGCCATCCCCAAACTGCTGCTCAACTACGCCGGACTCTCCGAAGACTCCAACGAGTGGGAGTTGCCCATTCCCGACGGACGCGAACCCATCCTCGAATTCGAAGAAGCCCGACTGCGCTTCTACAAAGACCTCATCCCATTCCGCCCCCATACCGATCGCAGCCGCCAACTGCTCGCTGCCCTCGACCAGGCCGACGCCAACGCCATCGCCTCCCTGCAGGCCGAGGACTTCCCAATCCCAGCCGGCCGCTGGCAAGACCTCTCGGAATTCACCTCCCTGCAGCAAAGCCTTCCCGCCACCTACGGCGTCGGCACCCGCGGGACCGGCCGCGATCCCGCTCCGCAAAGCATCGCCAAAGCCCGCCAACTCAAAGCCTACCTACTCGTCTTCGACCAACTCCTCTCCAATACGCTGGGCCAGCTCACCCACCTGCAAGATCTCTTCTCCCGCAACCGTGCCACCCGCCAATCCCTCTTTCCCAACCCCGTCAGCGAACTGCCGGAACTGGAGAAACTCCTCAAACCCACCGCCGGCCAAAGTGACCTAAGCGACGCGGAAGTCCAATCCGCCTACCAAGCCATCATGCAAGGCAGCATCGCGGACGAAAGCTTCGAAACCTCCCAGCGCTCCAAGCTCCTCGACCACCTGCTCGCCCGCTTCGGGGAAGCCTTTTCCGACCACGTTCTCATGCGCTACAGCGCCGTCGGCCCCCAGTCCCAGCAGGAGCTCCTCTCCGGAAAAGCGCAATTCCTCAGCGAACTTCCACGCATCGCAGCCCGCCGCGCCGCCGGCCACGATATCCGAGACAAGGACGAAGTCTGGGACACCGAAAACGTATCCGGATTTAAACAACGGCTCGAACGCATCCTCGGTTTCCCGAGCTTCAAGCGACGCTCCCTTTCCGACGTCACCTTCGACCTCTACGAAGAAAAGGACAACGACGACAAATCCGAAATCCGCTTCCGCATCGTCGACCGAAAGGCCAAGTCCAAGAAAACAATTCTGTCCGGAACAACCAAATACAAGGACAAGACCGAAGCCACCGTTGCCATGAAAAAGGCCATCCAACTCGGCCTCAATCCTGCCAACTACGAGATGCGCCGCACCAAGGACCAACGCTTCTACCTCGTCGTCATCGACCGCGACGTCGAACCCGCCGACGTCGTCGCCATGCGTAAGCAATACTTCGCCACCGAAGCCGAAGCCCAGGAGGCCCAGCTCGCTATCGCCGACCTGCTCGCCGACCGCTACAGCGAAGAGGGCTCCTTCGTCGTCGAGCACATCCTCCTCCGGCCCCAAGCCCCCGAGTGGCCCCTGCTGCCCGCGCCCTGCGAGGCCAAGCCCACCCTTCCCGAAAGCTGGGATCCCTACTCGCACCACCTCCACATCGTGCTGCCGGGATGGGGAAACCGACTCTCCGAGCCAGACATCCGCAACTTCGTCGAGCAAACCATTCGCCGGGAACTCCCCGCCCACCTCGTGGCCCGCATCTGTTTCGTAGGGCGCCAAGAATTGGCCGCCTTCGAAAAAGCCTACCGCAACTGGCTAGACGCCCTCGCCACCCAAACCGACCTTCCGAAGAAACTCGCGCCCCTGCTCAAAAGCCTCGACGCCCTCTACACCATCTATCCGGAAGGCACCTTGCACGACTGCGTCGAAGACGGCGACGAAACTAACCCCGTCGTCCTCAACCGCACCCATCTTGGCTCCATCGAATCCGAGAGCTAACCACCGACCGACCCAACGAAACCTTTTCAACCTCAACGCTTCACTAAAATGCCTGACGTTCCGATCAATACCGCCTTCAAGCTCCAGGCGCCCGCGCCGGGCTTCACCTTCTTCGCCCAAGACCAAGTTCTCACCGCCGAGCAACTCAACCAGCTCATCCAATACCTCGACTTCCAAGAACGCCAGACACGAGCCTGGCTGGTCGGTACTGGTATCGTCTGCGGACTGGAGCTCACCGTATCCGAAAACAAGATACTCCTTTCCCCAGGCTGCGCCCTCACTACCGACGGCGACTTGCTCTCCCTTTCCCAACCGCAGGAACTCCTCCTCGCTCGCCCCTTCAAGGACGAAAACGCCAACTATCCAGCCCTCGCCAACGCCAACGCAGTCAGGGAACTCATCAGCAAAGAACAACAGGAAAACGGCGACAACTCCCAGCCCCTATCCCCCCAACTTCTAAAAAACAAAGTCCTCGTCCTCTACCTGGAAAGCTACGCCAAGGAACCGGACTTCTGCACCACCGAAAACTGCGACAACAAGGGCAAGATCCAGCACAACAATCTTCGGATCCTCCTCGCCCCCAAATCCGCCTTTCCCGCCATCGCGCCGCCTCTCAGCCAAATCGCCTCGGATCTCCCGGAACTCGCGCCCGTGCGACCCAAGATCCAAAGCGGCATCGTCAAGAAGCTGGAAGGGAGCGACAGCCTGCAGAGCCGCTACACCAAAGCGATCGACGCCTCCGCTAGCCTCGTAGGCAAAGCCTTCGCCCTTATCGAGAAAAACAAGGACGCCTTCGCCCCCGCCACCCAAGGCGACGACCTCAAATGGGTCGCCAAACTCCCGCAAGGCTTCAACCCGAATACCGAAATCCACGGGCTGCAAAGCGTGTATTCATTTTATCGCGACTTCTGCCAAGCCTTCAACGAGTGGAAGGAATCCCTCTTCCAAAACGAAGCCTTCTGCGTACCCGCCTTCGAAGCCCACCCCAAGCACGTGCTGCTCGGCGAAGCCAACGACACCTCGCCCTGCGACCGTTCCGGCCTGCGCCACTCCTTCGCCCGCGCCCAAGCCAACAACGCGACCCCCCAAGCAAGCCGCAAGACTGCCCTGCTCTGGAATCGCCTGCGCTCGCTGGCCCAGAACCTCGACTACGGACGCACCTTCGGCCTGTCCGAAGTTCGCATCTGCACCTCCCCCGCCTGCTCCCATCCCTTAGGCCAGCGCTCCATTCCTGCGTACTACAAAAATGTGGATACGATCCCATGGAGAGTCGAAAACCTGCTCCGCTGCGACTCCACTCCGGCGCCCTCCTACGACAACAACAACGAGAAATCCCTCGAGCAAGCCCTGCCGGAAAACGGCTTCCTCCGCATCGAAGGCCACCTCGGAAAATCGGTCGATTCCGTAACGAAACGCCTAGAGCAGCTGCGCGACCAATATAACCTGCCCTTCCAAATCCTTAGCATCCAAATCGAAGACGACCCCGATTTCGTGCGCCTTCCGCCCATTCGCTTCTTCGACCTAGAAACCTCCTTTTTCGACCAGCGCTCCCGCGTGAAACTGCACCTGCGCGACCTCGATGGCTTCGCCGACCGCTTGCAAAACGAGATCGACGCAGGCGAAAACCGCGTGCCCACCAGCGAAGCCAGCGTCTCGAAAGTCGACCTCGTCAAAACCCGCGACGCCGCCGGACAAGTCCGAGCCAAATCGAAATCCGCCCTCGCCGACCTGCCTGCCAAGCTCAGCCTCGCCGACAGCGCCCAAGGCCTGCGCTTCATGAGCGACTACAGCGAAACCATTCGCCAAGGCCATATCGTCAACAAGAACATCGGCTCCATCGCAAACAACGTCCAGTTCTCACCAGTCGACCGCATCGTGCAACCCGACTACTCCGCCAACTGGAAAATCCTCTTCGACCGTCTCAAGAAACGGAAACGCAAAGTCGCCCAGCTCTCTACCTTCGAGAAATTCCTCCGCAAGAACCCAGGCCTCGAACACCTCGGAGGCGTTCCCATCGGCGGCACCTTCGTCCTCGTGTATTCGAAATCCGAAGACACCAGCAAACAGATCGTAAAGGCTGACTTCTGCCTCCCCTACTACTCCTACTTCGACCTTTCCACCCTCGAAGAAGAAGATGCCCCCGTAGAACCGGAAATTTCCATCCCCGAGTTCGACCTCGATATCAAGCCATGGAAAGACATCTACGACTGGAAGGTTTCTCCCGTTACCGAGATTGCCATCGACCATATCTTCACCGCAAAAACGGCTGACTTTACCCAATATCTGGATACGACTATTACCGACCGCGTCACCTCCAGCTTCAACATCTTCAAGGACATCGCCAACTTCACGCGGGTCACCGCGCCCGGCAAGGGCGAGCTCGATGCCAGTTCCTTCGAGGCCGGTTTCTACGGCGGCAAGCCGCTCCAGATCGTCGAGATGGAGAGGGAGCTGGCCGAACTGAAGAACCAGCGGGACCAAGTCCGCAAACAAATCGACCTCGGCATCGCCCCAGCCGACGCCGACAAGCAAATCGTGGAGATCGAAAAGAAACAAGCCGAGGCCGCCGCCCGCTCGATGAAGATCATCGCCGAAGAAGCGGAACGCGCCGCTACCGAAGGCAGAAACGTCGACACCAGCTACGTGAACCTCGGCAAGAACGCGACCAACATGGTCATGGATATGGAGAGCGCCGAAGGCCAAAAGATCGTTGCCGAAAACGCCGACAAACTTGTCACCACTCACGCCAACAACAATCAGGTCAAAAAGCTCATCGGCAACATGGGCGCCGTCGCCAAGGTTCGCATATGAACGCCCATACCGTCCATCAGCTGCTGCTCGACGTATCGCTTCCCACCGGATGCGATACGCGACGCGTCGATGAACGGCTGCACGACTTCGCGACCGGCCCGCTCGCCAACAACCTGGACAAAGCATTTGCCCAACTCCCATCCGAGCACTCCATTAGGTTGGAGAAGCTCGAAATCGATCTCGGCGCCCTTTCGCTAGAAAGCTTCCTCCGCACCGGCGCCCAACAAATACGAGACGCCGTATCCAAAGAGCTCGCGCAGCAAAAACATTCCCACTCAAAAAACGCCCCAGACGCGCCCCAACAGCAATTCGATTGGCACAAGCTGACCGGCCAATCCGAATCGCTGCACGAAAAGAGCGCCGAAACTCGTAGCCGACCATCGCCCCAGCAATCCACTAGCGACGCCGATTCCCCGGCGGACGCCTTGCTCAGTTTCCTCGCAAGCGGACACCTCCCCTGGTGGTTTCCCAGCAGTCGCTGGAGCGAAGCCGCACAACCGAGCAAATGGACTGCTCACGCTCGGAAAACCTTCCTGCCGCGCTTTCTCTCGCTCCTAAAAACCAAGCCCGATCCCGTCCTGCGCCTCGCCCGATCCCTCGCGCTTCCCGAACTAAAAGCGCTTTTCCCAAAACCGAACCCAAGCAGCCCCCCACTCCCGTCCTCAAGCGAGGAGCAACAAAAACTCGCATTCCTAGCCTCAGTTCTTCCTCAATCTTCCGTATCCCTAAAAGAACTACAAAACCGAACTCCGCACTCTCGCCGCAAGGACGCGCCCAGCTATCCATCGTCCCCAGAGTCAGCTCCGCCTCTTCCTTTAAAGGAAGGGAAAAAAAGTACCCAGCCCCGCACCTCGAAAAGCGAAAGCCACGACCCAAACTCAAATTTCCAAGACGTGCTTTCCCAGGTCGCCCAGGAGCAAATCGCCGCAACCCGCCCCGACGGCCTCGCCATCGAAAATGCCGGACTCGTCTTGCTCCACCCCTTCCTAAGCCGACTTTTCCAATCGCTCGACTACCTCGACGAAAAGAAGCAGCTCCGTTCCGACACCCGCTGGCGAGCCGTCCAAATCCTGCAATTTCTCGGACGCGGAAAAGCGGCCCTGCCCGAGCACACTCTCCTGCTGGAAAAAACGCTCTGCGCCATCCCGCTCGCCGAAGTTGCCTCCTTTCCCCAGCTCACTGCCGAAGAAACCGCAGCCGCCGAACACCTCCTGCAAGCGGCCATCGACCATTGGGCCGCTCTAGGAAAAACGTCCCTCGACGGCTTCAGAGGCAGCTTCCTCCAACGCCAAGGCCTCCTCTACTTGGAGACCACCCCCATCCAACTCCAAGTCGAAAAGCAAGCTTACGACATGCTGCTCGACCGCCTTCCCTGGCAGTTCAAATACATCACTCTCCCCTGGCTCAGACGATCCCTCGTCGTCCAATGGCGCTCCTAAAAACGTAGCGCGGAGCTTTAGCCCGCGACCGCATTGCAAGATCCCTGAAAACGCACCCACCAGCCAAAACCTCAACCGCCTCTGCCGCTCGCCACGCCGCAGCTTCTCTCGCTTCGCCCTTTTTCCAGCCCGCTATCGCCGCCCGAACTTCCGAGGCCACTCACTCGTCCGCCACTCCGTCCCCGCTTCCCGCCCCGGCCGCGCAGTCCATCCAAGCCAAACTAGAAGTCAGCCAAGCCGGCGATCCCCAGGAGCGAGAAGCGGAAACCATGGCCGAAAAGGTCACCGCCCAACAAGAGCAGACCTTCTTCCGCCCCGCGGCCTCATCGCCGCCTGCCGCCCCCGAGAACCCCACAACTCCATCCACCGCCCAACGCTCCACCGGCGCGGAAAACGAACTCGCCCGAAGCTCCCAGCCCCCCGCCTCTTCCCCAGCCCGCCCCCAGCGCGCTCGTGCGCGAGCGCCGCTCACTCGCAGCACCCACCCCAGATCGCGACCCGCCCGATCCGCCTTTCGCTCTACCAACCCTCGTTCGGAGCCCGATAGCGCCCGCGGCCCACCGGCGCCGGGAGCCTCCTTCGAAAACAAACTCCGCTCCAGCAAGAGCAGCGGAACCCCTTTGCCCGAGCCGGTGCGCTCACCGATGGAAGCCTCTTTCGGAGCTGACTTCTCAAAGGTTCGCCTGCACACCGATACCCAGGCCGACACCCTGAGTCGCTCTATCAACGCCCAAGCCTTCGTTCATGGACAGGACGTCTATTTCGCCGCGTCCCGCTACCAACCGGAAACACGAGAAGGCCGACACCTGCTTGCCCACGAGCTGACCCACGTTGTCCAGCAAGGCCAAGCCCCCGCCCGCTCGATCGATCGAGCCGCCGCGCCACCTGCCACTCCGCGTATCCAACGCATACCTACTTCCATGGAAGAGGTACGCGAGGAGATCAACGACATCGCCGAAGCCATCCCCGGCTACTCGCTGGGCACCGTTCTCATCGGTTACAACCCCATTCTCGGCCGTGACGTCGAGTGGAGCGCCCGCAACTTCTTCCGCGGAGCCGCCGGACTTCTCCCCGGGGGAACCAAACTCTACGACCGCCTCAACGAAGGCGGCGCCCTCGATGACGCCTTTACTTGGATCGAGTCCCAGATTTCCCAATACGACCTCACTTGGAGCCGCGTCAAAAAGCTCTGGAGCCTCGCCTGGGACCGAATGGGCATAACGGAAGGCATCAGCGGAAACGTTCGCATCTTCAAAAACACTTTCTCCGGCTTCTTCTCCGACGTCGGAAGCTTCGTCAAAGCGGTTGCCGCCAAGCTCGTCGAAGTGCTGCGAGCCTTAGCCGTCACCGCAGTCAAAGCCCTCTTCGGGGAAAACAGTCCCGCCTACGACATGATCGTCATGGTCCTCGGCAACGATCCACTCACCGGCGACACGGTCGAGTGGTCCACCGTGGTCTTCCTGCGCAACGCCCTACTTTTCTTCGGCTTCGAAAGCCACCTCGCCAAAATGGAGGAAACCGGCAAGCTCCAGGAAGCAGCCGATTGGCTCGATACCCAATTCCAGATTCTCTACTCCGCTGTCAGCGGTCTGGCCAATGGCGTATCCGAAATCTGGAACGCGCTCAGCCTTGAGACCCTAGCCAGCCCCGCCAGTATTCTCAGCAAAACCGTATCCACACTCAAAACTTTCGTCGGCAAACTCCTCACCTTCGTTGGCAACGTCGCCATCAAGGTTCTCGAACTGATCAAGGCCGCCTTGATCGCCCTTCTCAAGCCGCACCTGAATTCAATTCCCGGATACCCGCTCTTCACCGTCGTCCTCGGCAAAGACCCCATCACCGGAGAAGTCGTCGAGCGAACGCCGCACAATTTCATTCGAGGGTTCCTGAGCTTCGTCCCAGGCGGACTGGAAACCTACCAAAACCTAAAGAAAAGCGGAGCCATCGACAGAGCCTACAACTGGCTCGTCGCGACCGTTACCGAGCTTGGACTATCGCCCACCGCTATTGCAGAGCGCTTCACCACGCTCTGGAACAGCTTCTCCATCGACGATCTTATGAACCCGCTGCCGGCCTTCGAACGGGTCGGCTCTGCCTTGCTCTCCTTCGTCGCCTCCGTTCTTAGCCTCGTCGCTCGCGTCGGCCTCAAGATCCTCGAGTTCATCTTCGTAGGCGTCATGGGCGAAGGCGGCGCCCGCGTCGTCGCCGCTCTCAAACAAGGCAAAGCAACCTTCACTCAGATCATCAAGGATCCCGTCGCCTTCCTCGGCAACCTCATCAAAGCCCTCGGAAAAGGCTTCGCCCAATTCGGCAAAAACATCTGGAAACACCTCAAGTCGGGCCTCGTCGGCTGGCTCTTCGGAGCCCTCGCCGGAGCTGGCCTGCAACTCCCCGAAACCTTCGACCTCAAAGGCATCTTTTCGCTCGTCACCCAAATCCTCGGCCTCACCTACCAGAAGATCCGCGTCAAGCTGGTGAAGCGACTCGGCGAAAAGCCAGTCGCCGGGCTGGAAAAGACCTTTGACTTCCTCAAGCTCTTCCTGAAAGAGGGCTTCGCCGGAATCTGGCAAAAGTTCCTCGAGTGGATGGGGAACCTCAAGGAAACCGTCATGGGCGCCATCAAGGAATGGATCGTTACCAAGATCGTAACCATCGCCGTGCAAAAGCTCGCCACCCTATCCAATCCGGTCGGAGCCGTGATCGAAGCCATCATCGCCATCTACAACATGGTCATGTTCTTCATCGAACGCATGCAACAGATCCTGGCTGTAGTGGAGAGCGTGATACAGTCCATCGCCAACATCGCCAACGGAAAGCTGCAAGACGCCGCCAACTACGTGGAGCAAACCATGGCTCGCACCCTCCCCGTCATCATTTCCTTCCTCGCCCGCCTCATCGGGCTCGGCGGTATCGCCGCCAAGATCAAGAAGGTCATCGGCAAGATCCAAAAGAAGGTCAGCAAAGCAGTCGACAAGCTGCTGGATTGGATCGTCAAAAAGGCAAAGGCCCTCTTTAAGAAAAAGAAAAAGCAGGGCAAGGTGGACGCCGATTCGCTCACGCCGGAGCAGAAAAAGAAGCTCGCCCGCGAAGAGGTCGAGACTTGGCTAGACAGGGGCAAGCACGCCGCCAAAACCATCCTCGGCAAGCTCAAGGAAGTACAGTCCAAGTACAAGCTTAAGTCCGCTTCCATCGAGTTCAGCGGTGGACGCCCTCGCATCGCCTACGTGGCCTCCCCCGCCGAGTACACCTACTTCGATGTCGTCATCGCGGAGCAGGACAACTCCAGCGCCGCTCCCCCCGCCACCGGAACCCGCAAGTTCACTAAGATCGAAAGCATGAACGGCGTTCCGACTCCCTTCGGCATCCTCCAGCAAACCTACGGCAGCAAAGTTCTCAGGGACAAGTTCGGCTACACCGCTACCACCCTCGACCGCCCCAAGTCCGTGACCGCAGAGAAGGCCGAAGCCACCGACTCAAACCACCGCGGAGCCAACACCGTGCAAACTGGATCCGGTCACGTCGGACTGGACGAGCAGAAGGTCATGATCAAAACTCCCAAGAGCATCTATCGCGGCGGCCACCTGATCTCCTACGCCTTCATGGGCGAAAGCAGCAACATCGGCTACAACCTCGCCCCCCAAGTCAACCGCTTCAACGCGCCCACCTATTTCAACCTCATCGAAGCGCCCGCCATGAAGGCCTCGCAAAAGGTCGAGATGTCCGTAACTCTTGGATACGACCGAAACTCCTATACCGTCGACCAACAAACCCTCAAGGACCACGGGCTCATCAGCGAGATCGATTTGGAGAAGCCCTGGACCGTTACCATCCCGCAGCGCATCCCTTCCACCTGGAACGCAACCCTAACATCAAAAACCGACGCCAACCTCCCCACCGGCGGAGCGACCAAGACCACCGACACCGCCACACAAGGACGCGTCGTCGACAGCGAAGGCCGCGTCTACTCCACCAAGAAAAAGAAAGTCGTCCAAAGCGCCGACGCCTTCTCCAAGATGGCAGTAGTCGATGGCGACCGCCCCGACGAAAAGGTGCAAAAATGGCGTTCCTTCAAGTTCCTCATCGCCGAGGGCGGCACGGTCGAGGACGACGGCGAGATCAAAACCGGTGGCGGAAAAACGGTATCCATAAATGCCCAACAAATCAGCTACGCTCCGCCTCCGCTAAAGCCACGACCCAAACCTCAGCCGGCTCCTGCCGATCCCCCAACCGCCACCAACGAAACGGCCCAAGCAAAAGGAAACGAAACCAGTAGCCACCTTTCAAATACAGAAGACCTAAAACCAACCAATGATATGAAAACGCGATCCCATCTGCCTCGCTCGCTTCGCCGCGTGCAACGCTACCGAAACGAAAACGCATTCTTCGGAAACGAAGGCCCCACCCACGAGCCCTTCTTCTCGCCAAGCGCCAGCTCCGAGAAGAGACAGGAAAAAGGTGAAAACGCCTTCCTGAAATCGTCCGAAGAAGAAGAGGCTCAGGTCAAGTCCAAGGGCGAGGAAGAAGAGGCGATCCAAAGCAAGGAGGAGGAAGAAGAAAGCGTCCGAGCCAAGGAAGAAGAGGAGGAGTCCGTACAGGCAAAAGGCGAGGAGGAGGAAGCCGCCCAGCCTAAGTGCGACTGCGGCGGCGAACACAAAGCGCCCGAGGAAGAGGAGAGCAAGCGACCCTTTCCAGGCGCCAAGGGCGGCGAGGCCCCTAGCGCCGCCACATCCAAACAAAATACCAAGGACTGCGACGAAAGCAAATCCGCGCTCATCGCCTCCGCTCGCAGCTCCGCCAAGTCCCTAGCCGCGAGAGCCGTCGGCGCTTCCACCTTCGTCAAGACCTTCGGCGGCATCGACCTCGGCACCGGCCCCAGCGCCGCCGAGCAACACTACACTCGCTGGTTCGGCGAACACACCCCGCGTCGAGCCGGCTTCGTCGCAAACTCCTTCACCCGCATCGCCAAAGCCCTCAACGGAAAAATCCATTTCGACTGCGGCTGCAAGAAAGACATCTACGCCTACGTCTACTCCGGTGGGCGCCGCAAAATCTACCTCTGCAAAAAGTTCTGGAACAAGGCCGGCTCCAGCGGCTTCGACTCCAAGCCCGGCGTCATCATCCACGAACTCGCCCACGAAGTCCGAACCTCCATCGGCGACAAAGGCTACGGCACCGCCACCGCTGAATCCCTCGCCAAGAAAAGCCCCAGCAAAGCCATCAAAAACGCCGACAACTACGAATACTACGCCGAAAGCCTCTGAGCCAGAACGTATCCACTAGATAATACAGATTCCCACCAGATCCATCAAAACGATCTGGGAAATCTGCGGTCAAAAAGACATCGAACTCCTCGAATGTCCTTCAGCTCAAGCGCCCTTCCTTCTCGTACTCCCGGGCGATCGCCAGCTCGATGTCCTTGGCTTCCAGCACGCAGTCCCCGCGCTCCAGCGACTGCAAGCTCGCGTACTGCAGCACGTTCGCGATATTCGCCCCCGTCAGTTCGTGGCGCTGGCAGAGCTGAGCCACGTTCACCCGCTCCGACAAGCTGGCCTGACGCGGCAACATGCGATTCCAAATCCGCTGCCGCTCCTCCGCGTTCGGCTTCGGGAAATGGATCACCGACTGGAAGCGACGCAGAAACGCTTCGTCAATATTCGTCCGCAAGTTGGAAGCGAGAATGACCAGACCGCCAAAGGTCTCCACCCGCTGCAGCAGGTACGACGTTTCCTGGTTCGCATAACGGTCGTGCGAATCCTTCACCCCCGTACGCTTGCCGAACAAGGCGTCCGCTTCGTCGAAAAACAAGATCCAGTTCTTGTCTTCTGCCTTCGCGAAAATCCGCGACAAGTTCTTCTCCGTTTCCCCGATGTACTTGGAAACGACTAAGGACAGATCGATCCGGTACACGTCCCTCCCCGTCTGCTTCCCCAACAGCGATGCGGTCAAGGTCTTGCCCGTTCCGGAAGGCCCGTAAAACAAGGCCCGGTAACCGGGTTTGATGAAACGCTCCAGCTCCCAGTCCACCAGCAGCGTTTCCCCATGGCTTATCCAAGATTCAATTTCACGCACTTCCGCCGCGGTCTGCTTCTCCAAGACCAAATCCTCCCAATCTAGCTTGGTGGTCAGGCGCTGGGCCGGAAAGTCTGGCCCCATGCGCGGACGCCGCGTCGGCAGCCCCATGATCTGGTCCACCACGTCCTCCCCCAGCTCCAAGCGACCGCTCGCCCACGACTCGTTCCCCACCGGCTTCTCCAAGCGCAGGATTCCCTTGCGAGCAAAAACGTGCTCCTCGTCGAACAAGCTCAGCACCTCCAAGCGCTCGTCGATATCCACCGCCCCCAGCAGAAACATCACCGTTTCCCCCGTCGGCAAAAACAGGCGCGAGTCCTTTCCGCGCACTCCGCCGATCCGCGGATAGTCCGCCGCCTTCGTCAAAGCCCCCGCTATCGCCTCGTCGAACAAATGCGGCTGCAGGTGCGAAGCCAAGGCCGCCGCAAAAACCACTCCCTCGCCTTCCGTCAGCAGCGTGCCCGCCAGCGCCGCACGCGTGCCGGCAAAGGCATCCCCCTTCACGATCTTGCCAAAGGGTTTCGGTCGCTGGCCCGACTCCAATTCACGGATACGGCTAGCGATCAGTTTCGACAAAGCGGAGAAGGCGCGGGAGAGGTCTTTCACGGAGAGCAAAGGGGGTTGAAGTTCCAAAAACGAGCCTGCGACGCCCCGGCCCCAGCGTCAATTTCCAAGCACCTTTCCCCAGCTACATCGTTCACTAGCAAGCGCCCTGATTTCCGTGCGCGAGGACGCAGTGATCATTTCTAATCGCTTCCTCCCCCTTCCTCCTCTCCCCGCTGCCCAAATTTGCCCGATTTGAATCGATTCCCTGCCTCCGCGTCGAATGGCGCGAGCGATGCTTACGATGGCACTCAAACGTAATACGTTTATCACTTTTCGTATTACTCTCTAGAGAAAATATAAACCGTCCATTCATCTATGAAGTTCGCTCGCCACGCCACTCGCGCCCTTTCGGCGCTCGCCCTCCTCGCCACCCTCCCCTTCGCCAAAGCGGAACCCCTGAAGATCGGCTACTCCGACTGGCCGGGCTGGATCGCTTGGGAAATCGGAATCAAGAAAGGCTGGTTCGCCGACGCCGGAGTCGAGGTCGACTTCCAGTGGATGGACTACGTCGCCTCCATGGACGCCTACGTCGCCGGCCAGCTCGACGCCGTCTGCATGACCAACGGCGACGCCCTCGCCATCGGCGGCACCGGCAAGCCTTCCGTCGGCATCCTCATCAACGACTACTCCAACGGCAACGACATGCTCGTCGCCGCCCCCGGCATCAGCTCCGTCAAGGAACTCAAAGGCAAAAAGATCGGAGTCGAAGAAGGCTTCGTTGCCCACCTCCTCGCCCTCAAGGCCCTAGAGTCCGCCGGACTCAGCGCCGACGACGTGGAATGGGTTAACGTCCCGACCAACGAGACCCCGCAAGTCCTCGCCTCCGGCGCCGTCGACGCCATCGCAGCCTGGCAGCCAAACTCGGGCCAAGCCCTCAAGACCGTTTCCGGCTCCACGCCTGTATTCACTTCCTCTGACGCTCCCGGCATCATCTACGACTTGCTCTACGTCTCCAGCGAAAGCCTCGAAGCCCGTAAAAGCGATTGGCTGAAAGTAACAAAGGTTTGGTATCAGATCGTCGAATACATCAACGACGAGGACAACCTCGACGAAGCCCTCGAAATCCTCTCCGCCCGCGTCGCCCTGTCTCCGGAAGAGTACGAGCCCTTCTTCCAAGGCACTAAGATCCTCTCCCTTCGACTCGCGAACAAGGTTTGGGAAGACAACAATTCCCTGCGCAGCGTCTACGGTTCCAGCCGCGTCGTCGACCAGTTCAACGTCGATCAAGGCGTCTACGAAGCGAACCTCAACATCGAGTCCTACCTCGACCCCAGCTTCACCAAAGCTCTCGCCGAGTAAGCAGTTCCCACTTCCATACTCATCTACTACCTAAAGGGAGCCGTCGCCCAGCGACGGTTCCCGCTCCCTTCCCATGTCTAGCACCAAGCCAGTTGGCCGCGCGAACAGCCGATGGTTCGCCATCGGCAAGCCGCTCCCTTCCCGCCAGCGGTCCATCCTGACGCTCTGCTCCTTCCTCATCCCCTTGGCGGTGTGGAGTGCCGTGAGCTACCTCCCCTTCGTCTGGCACCCGGACATCAAGCTCACCATTTCGGCGGAACGGGAAGGCATCTCCACCATCTACACGCGTGGAGACCACCTCAGCAAAAGCTTCTTCCCCACCTTCGTCGCTGCCGTCAAAGCGGAAAACGCCGCCGTCCTCGCCGCGCGAGCCGCCGGCGAGCCCATCGCCCCCGGCCGACGCTCCAACCTCAAGACCCTTCGCCACATCGCGGCCTGGGGAATCGGAAACGGCTACCTCACCGCCGAAGAGGCAAAAAACGACGACGCCATCTTCCAGCTCTGGGCCCGAGCCGCCAAAGGCGACTTCGGCAAGCAACTCCCCCTCTCTCCTGACAACATCAAAGTCGTCAAAGAAAACTGGATACTGATCAAGGACATCGAGCTCCCCCTCAGCTCGCGGGACCTCCCGAACGAGGCGCTGCTCAAGCTCATCCCCCAAGGAAAGTCAAGCAACCCAGTCTACTTGCCCGCCCCACACGAAGTCCTCCTCTCCGGATACCAGGACTTCTTCACCGAGCAACGCGACCCCGACGACCCCAGCATGTGGCAACGGGCCCTGCACTCCATGAAGATCGTCTTCGGCGGATTCCTCCTCGCCGCCATCGTCGGAGTCCCCATCGCGATCCTCTGCGGCACCTTCGACTTCTTCTCCCGCATCTTCGAGCCTTTCATCGACTTCTTCCGCTACCTGCCAGCTCCCGCCTTCAGCACCCTGCTGGTCGCCGTCTTCCTCGCCCACGACGCCCCTAAGATCGCCCTCGTATTCGTCGGCACCTTCTTCCAGCTGGTGCTCGTTGTAGCCAATACCACCCGCGAAATCGACCGCTCCCTCATCGAAGCCTCCCAAACCCTCGGAGCCGACCGACGCAACATCCTCCTGCGTGTAATTGTTCCGGGGATACTGCCGCAACTCTACAACGACCTGCGCATCCTCCTCGGCTGGGCCTGGACCTGGCTCGTCATCGCCGAACTCATCGGCGTCAAGTCCGGCCTCACCGAGTTCATCGAAACCCAAGGCCGCTGGCGTAACTTCGACCGCGTCTTCCCCGTCATCATTCTCATCGGATTCATCGGCTTCTTCACCGACCAAATCTTATCCTGGCTGCGCGTCTTCCTCTTCAAGTGGACCGGCGAGTCGCCAAACGCCTTCTCGCGCGTCGTCGCAAGCAGCGTTGCCGCCGGCCCCCGCTGGTTCCAACGCGAAGTCCTCGACCAACGCCTAGATCCACTCGCCGACCGCCGAAACAAGAAATGAGCCAAAGCAATTCAACCGCCCTTCCCGACTACCAGCGCCAGTCTCCCGAAGTCGCTGCCCGCTTCGACAAGCTCAAGCAACGCCCCGTCAAGCTCGAGGTTCGCTCCCTGCAAAAGCAGTTCGGCTCCGCCAAAGGTCCCGTCCAAGCCCTCAAGGACATCTCCTTCAAGGCCTATCGCCGCGAAATGATGGGCGTGATCGGAGCCTCCGGCTGCGGCAAGTCCACCCTCATCCGCATCCTCGCCGGCCTCGAAACGCCGAGCTCCGGCGAAGTCCTGCTAGAAGGCCAGCCCGTTACCGGACCCGGCCCCGACCGCGGCATGGTCTTCCAAAGCTACACCCTCTTCCCCTGGCTCACCGTCAAGAAGAACGTCATGTTCGGCCTCGAGATGACCGGCAACAGCATGAGCACCGCCGAACGCGAAGCCCGCCAATGGATCGATCTCGTCGGCCTCTCCAAGTTCGAAAACAGCTACCCGCACGAACTCTCCGGCGGCATGAAGCAACGCGTCGCAATCGCCCGCGCCCTCGCCAACCGCCCTAAGATTCTCCTCATGGACGAACCCTTCGGCGCCCTCGACGCCCAGACCCGCGCCTCCATGCAAGCCTACCTGCTCGAAATCTGGCGCCACATCGACCTCACCGTCCTCTTCATCACCCACGACCTCGACGAGGCCGTCTACCTCGCCGACCGCATCCTCGTGCTCAAACCCAACCCCGGTGAAGTCCTCGAAATGATCGAAGTCCCCGTCCCCCGCCCGCGCTCCCAAAGCCAATTCGTGGAACCCGAATTCCTCGCCACCAAAAACCGCCTCGAACACCTCATCCACCCCAAGTCCCATACCGAAAAAATCGATCTCCCCATCGTCCGCATGACCGAGGTCGGCGACGACGTTGAGTAATACTTTTTATTCTTTTCGTAATACTTTTAATTTGACCCGAGTTCCCAACTCTCTACCAAGCCATGCGATTAAGCAGATACAGACCCATGCCTAAGAAAGAGACGACCGAACGCATCAGCATGACCCTGCCCCAGTCCACTCTCAAGCAGCTGGACAGCATGGTCGAATCGCGCGGCTACGCCAACCGCTCCCAGGGGATCACCGAGATCATCAACCGCGAGCTGGTGAAGCACAACCAGCGCTACGACGACACCGTCATGGCCGGCACCATCACTCTCTTCTACGCCCAGACCCGCAACAACCTCGCCGGGCGCCTCGCCCAAATCCAGCGCGACCACGTAGCCGAAGTCATCAGCTCCTTGCACGTCCAGCTCGAGAACAACCACACCATGGAAGTCATCCTCGTGCAAGGCCCCGCCAGCAAGCTCCGCATCATCGCCGACGAGCTCATCACCTGCAAAGGCGTCAAGAACGGCAGCCTCAACCTCTCCACCACCATCCTCCCTCCCCTTCACCAAAACAAGTAGCGCCTCGCCGCCCCCCCAACCCATCGTTCTACCAATGCTTCACAAAGAAACACTCACCGGAGCCGGCATGTGGTCCAAAGTGATCAAGCGCGGCCGCACCCTCAAGCTCACCGACCTCGAAGGTGGCGCCAACGTCGGCATGCTGCTCTACAACGCCTACGAAAAGCACGAGCGCTACAACATGCCCGACACCCTCAAGGGCCAATACATCTTCCACCTCAAATACCCCTACTGCCTCCACTCCGACATGGGGCGCCTCTTCGCCTCCATCGTCGCCGACAGCGTTGGCTGGCACGATACCGTTTCCGGCGCTTCCGACGCCGAGTCCGTAAAATCCAAATACGGCCAAGGCGACTACCAAGAGCTGCGCAACGACTTCTACCGTAACGCCCAGGAATGCTTCCTCATCGAGCTCGCCAAGTGGGGCCTCGGCAAACGCGACCTCGTTCCCAACATCAACTGGTTCTCCAAGATCGTCGCCGACGAAGAAGGAAAACTCAGCTTCGTCGAAGGACACAGCAAGGCTGGCGACTCCGTCGAACTTCGCTTCGAGCTCGACACCCTCGTCGTCCTCAACACCTGCCCGCACCCCTTCGATCCAAATCCTGAATACAAGCCCAAGCCCGTCGAGCTATCCATCTCCGAAGCCGCTCCCGTTTCCGCCGACGATCCCTCCCTTCAAATCCGTTCCGAAAACCAACGCGCCTACCACAACACCAGCGTCTACAACCAGCTCCGCTTCTAAACGCAGCGCCGCATTCACCCTTTACCTTTTCTCCACCATGCTAACCGAATCCACCCTCGACCCCGCCAACGCCGTCTACCGCCAAGTCATCAAAGCGGGCGACCACTGGAGCCACGTTATCAAAAAAGGCCAAACCTTCCGCATCCTCGACCTCGAAGGTAACCAAGCCGCGGATACGCTCTTCTACAACGCCCACGATCCCGTCGACCGCTACTCCGCCAGCGATACCATCCGTTGCCAGCAAGCCCTCTACCTCACCACCGGCAGCAAGCTCATGTCCACCGACGGCAACATCCTGCTCGAGATCACCGCCGACACCTGCGGACGGCACGACACCCTCGGCGGCGCCTGCTCCCGCGAATCGAATACCATGCGCTACGCGCTCGAAAAGGAACCCATGCACGCCTGCCGCGACTCCTTCATCTGCGGCCTCCACCACCACTCCCACGACCTCGGCAAGCGAGACATCACCTGCAATATCAACTTCTTCATGAACGTGCCCGTCACCCCCGAAGGCGGCCTCAGCTTCGAAGACGGCATCAGCGCCCCCGGCCGCTACGTCGAGATGCTCGCCCACATGGACGTCATCGCCCTCATCTCGAACTGCCCGCAGCTCAACAACCCCTGCAACGCCTACAACCCGACCCCCGTCGAAGTCCTCATCTGGGACTAGTCCCGGTTCTCGAGCTCCCCTATTCGCGGTTTCAAAAACTCTCTCTTAATTCTCATCGTGTTCCAAAAAGTTCTTATAGCCAACCGAGGCGAAATCGCCTGCCGCGTCATCCGCACCCTGCGCCAAATGGGCATCCGCTCCGTCGCCATCTACTCCGACGCCGACCGCTTCGCCCAACACGTTGACCTCGCCGACGAAGCCGTCCGCATCGGCCCTGCCCCCGTCAAGCAAAGCTACCTGAACATCCCCGCCATCCTCGAAGCCGCCCGCTCCACCGGAGCGCAAGCCATCCACCCCGGCTACGGCCTACTCTCCGAAAACGCAGACTTCGCTTCCCAAGTCGAGGCTGCCGGCCTCGTCTTCATCGGCCCCACCCCCCAGCAAATGATCGAGTTCGGGCTCAAGCACACCGCCCGCGAAATCGCCATTGCCAACCAAGCCCCGCTCCTCCCCGGTAGCGATCTGGTGGATACGCTGGAGGAAGCCATTTCTGAAGCCGAACGCATCGGCTATCCCGTCATGCTCAAGTCTACTGCCGGCGGCGGCGGCATCGGCATGCGCCTCTGCTGGAACGAAACCGAACTCCGCGACGCCTACGAATCCGTTAAGCGCCTCGGCGAAAACAACTTCGCCAACTCCGGTATTTTCCTGGAAAAGTTCGTGCAACGGGCCCGCCACATCGAGGCCCAGATCTTCGGCGACGGAAACGGTAAAGTCATCGCCCTCGGCGAACGCGATTGCTCCGTGCAGCGCCGCAACCAAAAGGTCATCGAAGAAACGCCCGCGCCGGCCATCTCAGACCAGCAACGTAAGGAACTTCTCGATACAGCGGTCCGTCTCGCCCAAGGCGTCAACTACCGTTCCGCTGGAACCGTCGAATTCGTCTACGACGTCGACGCCTCCGCTTTTTACTTCCTCGAAGTCAACACCCGCCTCCAAGTCGAACACTGCGTCACCGAAGAAGTGACCGGCGTTGACCTGGTGGAATGGATGATCAAGCAAGCAGCCGGCGAAATGCCGGACCTCGATACCCTTGCCATCGCCCCCAGCGGAGCCGCCATCCAAGCCCGCGTCTACGCGGAAGACCCGAATAAAGACTTCCAGCCCTCCTCCGGCCTACTCACCGAAGTCCGCTTCCCCGACGACGCTCGCATCGATTCCTGGATCGAAACCGGAACCGAAGTCTCCGCATTCTACGACCCCCTCCTCGCCAAGGTCATCACCAAGGGAGCCAACCGCGCCGAAGCCATCGCAAAGCTCGCCGACGCCCTCGACGCCACCCGAGTCGAAGGCATCGAGACCAACCTCGAATACCTCGAGAACATCCTCGCTGCCGAAGCCTTCCAAGAGGCCTCCCACACCACCAAATTCTGCGACAGCCTCGTCTACCACCCCAGTACCATCGACGTGATAGAAGCCGGTACCCAAACCACTGTCCAAGACTACCCCGGACGCGTCGGCTACTGGGACATCGGCGTCCCGCCCTCCGGCCCCTTCGACGCCTACGCCTTCCGCCTCGGCAACAAGATCCTCGGCAACGAAGAGAAGGCGGCCGGCCTTGAAATCACCGTCACCGGCCCCACCCTCGTCTTCAACCACGATACCACCATCGCTCTCACCGGAGCCCCCACCAACGCGACCCTCAACGGCGAGCCCGTTCCCTTTTGGCAGGCCATTCCCGTCGCCGCCGGCGACGAACTCTCCTGCGGCAAGGTCGTCGAAAACGGCTGCCGCGCCTACCTCGCCGTGCAAGGCGGCCTCGACGTACCCGACTACCTCGGCAGCAAATCCACCTTTACCCTCGGCCAGTTCGGCGGCCACTGCGGACGCACCCTCCTCCCCGGCGACGTCCTGCACTTCCACGCGCAAACCGACTCCCAGCGCCCCGCGCCCATATCGCCGTACCCACTCCCCGACTACAGCAGTCACTGGAACATTCGCGTCCTCTACGGCCCGCACGGCGCCCCCGACTTCTTTACCGACGAAGACATCGAGACCTTCTTCGCCACCGACTGGGAAGTCCACTACAACTCGGCCCGCACCGGCGTTCGCCTGATCGGACCTAAGCCCAAGTGGGCCCGCACCGACGGCGGCGAAGCGGGCCTCCACCCTTCCAACCTCCACGACAACGCCTACGCCATCGGTACCGTCGACTTCACCGGAGACATGCCAGTCATCCTCGGTCCCGACGGTCCCTCCCTCGGCGGCTTCGTCTGCCCCGCCACCATCATCAAGGCCGACCTCTGGATGATGGGCCAACTCAAGCCGGGCGATACCATCCGCTTCACCAAAGTCGACCAAAACACTGCGACCCAACTCGAAATCGAGCAAGAGAGCATTTTCGAGCCAAGCCGTAGTGCTCAGCTTAGCGAAGCGCCGCCTTCCCGCTTCGGTGCCGAGGACGCCATTCTCGAATTCATAGACGAACAACCCAAGCTCGAGCACCCCTCCGTCTGCTACCGTCGCTCGGGCGACAAGTATCTACTCGTTGAATACGGTGAAATGAAGCTGGAGCTCAACCTCCGCTTCCGTGCCCACGCCCTCATGGAAGCCGTCAAGGCGGCCTCCATCCCTGGCATTCTGGAGCTCACTCCTGGCATTCGCTCCCTACAAATCCACTACGAAAGCTTGCAGCTCCCACTCGACGAACTCGTCGATCTCCTCAAGCGAATCGAAGAGGAACTGCCACCCATCACCGAAATGAAGGTGCCCACCCGCACCGTCTACCTGCCCCTTTCCTGGGACGACGAAGCCACCCAACTCGCCATCCAGAAATACGAGTCCGTGCGCAAGAACGCTCCTTGGTGCCCCTCCAACATCGAATTCATCCGCCGCATCAACGGCCTCGATTCCATCCAAGACGTCAAGGACATCCTCTTCAACGCGAGCTACCTCGTCATGGGACTGGGCGACGTCTACCTCGGCGCCCCCGTCGCCACCCCGGTCGATCCGCGTCACCGTCTCGTCACTACAAAGTACAATCCGGCCCGCACCTGGACTCCTGAAAACGCAGTCGGCATCGGCGGCGCCTACCTCTGCGTCTACGGCATGGAAGGCCCGGGCGGCTACCAGTTCGTCGGCCGCACCGTGCAGATGTGGAACCGCTACAAACAGACCAAGAACTTCAAGGAAGGAAAGCCCTGGCTCCTGCGTTTCTTCGATCAAATCCGCTTCTACGAAGTCAGCGCCGACGAACTCCTCGAAATGCGCCAGGACTTCATCCATGGCCGCTTCGAGCTAAAGGTCGAAGAATCCACCTTCGACCTTGCCGCCTACAACCAATTCCTCGGCGACAACGAAGCGGACATCAAAACCTTCAAGGCCAAGCAACAAGCCTCCTTCGACGCCGAACGCCAACGGTGGATAGACAGCGGACAAGCCACCTACATCGCCGAGGAACTCTCCAGCGGAGCCGTCGAAGAAAGCGAAATCCCAGAAGGATGCCGCGCCATCCAAAGCCACGTCCCGGGCAGCGTATGGAAAATCTGCGTACAAGAGGGCGATGCCGTGAAGAAAGGAGACGTCCTTCTCATCGTCGAATCCATGAAAATGGAAATAAATATCACTGCCTCCGCAGATGGCACAGTAGAAGCTCTCCTGACAAAGGAGGGAAATCCTACCAACAAAGGCCAAAACCTCGTCTTAATCCGGGATTAAAACGATTCGCCCACAGAATTCACAGACTATCGCAGCTACTACCTGATTTCATCTGAGCAATCAGCCGGCACCAATTCTCCCCATCCGAGCTCATGAATATCTCTTTCGACATCACCACCCTTCGCGAAGGCTACTTGGCTGGCGACTTCACCGTTTCCGACATCATTCGAGAAACTCTGTCCCGCATCAAGTCAGGCGACTCCAAAATCTGGATATGCGTGGATACCGAGGAACGACTCTTGGCCCAAGCCGCCGAGCTCGAATCGAAGTCGCCCCACGATCTGCCGCTCTACGGCATCCCCTTCGCTGTTAAGGACAATATCGACGTCGCTCAGCTGCCCACCACCGCAGCCTGCCCCGACTTCCGCTACTTTGCCGACGCCGACGCCACCGTGGTCGCCCAGCTGCGAGCTGCGGGAGCCATCCCCGTTGGCAAGACCAACCTCGATCAATTCGCTACCGGATTGGTTGGCGTCCGCTCTCCCTACGGCGTGCCCGGAAACGCTTTCAACCCAGACTACATCCCTGGCGGATCGAGCTCGGGTTCCGCTGTATCCGTTGCTCTAGGACAAGTTTCCTTTTCGCTCGGCACCGATACCGCCGGATCCGGTCGCGTTCCGGCCTGCTTCAATAACCTCGTCGGCCTCAAGCCCAGCCGCGGCCTGCTCAGCAACACCGGACTCGTCCCAGCCTGCAAGTCGCTGGACTGCATTTCCATCTTCGCCCTCAACGCCGGCGACGCTCAAAGCGCCCTGCACGCCGCCGCTTGCTACGATCCGAGCGACGCCTATTCGCGCCCCTTCCCCACCAGCCTGGAATCGCCCAAGCGAGCCTTTCGCGAGGGCATGACCTTTGGCGTACCTTCGCCGGAGCAGCTGCAATTCTTCGGCGATCAGGACTACCTCAACCTTTACCTGGAATCCGTGAAGCGACTCGAGTCTCTCGGCTTCAAGAAGCAGGTCATCGATTTCTCCCCCTTCCTCGCAGCCGCCCGACTTCTCTACGAAGGGCCTTGGGTCGCCGAGCGGTATTGGGCCATCCAGGATCTGATCAAGGAGTCGCCCGACTCGCTGCATCCCACCACCCGAGCCATCATCGAAAAAGGCATCGAAGGCACTGCCGTCGACGCATTCGACGCCGCCTACAAGCTGCAAGCCTTCCGCCAAGCGATTCAACCGCTTTGGGAAGAAGTCGACTTCCTCGCCACCCCCACCGCAGGCACGCACTACACCATCGACCAAGTCGAGGCGGACCCCATCCAACTGAATTCAAATCTTGGATACTATACCAATTTCATGAATCTCCTGGACCTCTCCTCCGTAGCGGTCCCAACCGGATTCACCAGCAAGCAGCTCCCCTTCGGCATCACAGTCATCGCTCCCGCGTTCCACGACGAGAAGCTGCTCGCCATCGCGGACAAGCTCCAGATCGCTTCCGACCTCAATCTCGGGGCCACCCCTTTCAAACGCCACCGCTCCCTCGTCAAGGCGCCCTGCGACACCTTGCCCATCGCCGTATGCGGCGCCCACATGAGCGGACTCCCCCTCAACCCCCAGCTCACCGAGCTGGGCGCCAGCTTCGACCGCGCCACCGCCACCAGCCCCCATTACCGCCTTTTCGCCTTGCCCGGGACCACTCCGCCCAAGCCGGGAATGATCCGCGACCCGGAAAACGGAACCTCCATCGAACTCGAAATCTGGCAGCTCCCCAAGACCCAATGGGCCGCCTTCATCGAGCAAATCCCCGCACCGCTGGGAATCGGCAATATCGAGCTCGCGGACGGCAGTTACGTCAAGGGCTTCACCTGCGAAAGCTGGGCTACCGCGGACGCCGCAGAAGCCAGCAGCCATGGCGGCTGGCGGGCCTACCTCGAAAGCTTGAGCTCCTAGGTCTCGAGAGCCGTGCCGGATAGCGCGACCCTCCAAACGCCCCTTATTCACTTCGTTCGGGCTCCCTCTACTTGGGAGCCCGATGGCGTGTTTGGCTCCTAGGCCGGCTCCTTGAAAGAGCTCCGCCAACCCATTGCCTAGCATACTCGTAGAGAGATCCCCCTTTGAGATTTTCCCCGGGTAAACTCCCTAGAGGCGAGGAATACAGATCTCCTAGCTACGGTAAAAAACGCACGAATCGCGCTTCGCGCTAGGTTTCACTACTCAAGCCCACGTAGTTCCGAACGATCAGCGATAAAGAGCACTAGCTCAAGCAACCGACAAAACCCTCACTATGAAACTGACCTTCGCTAAACGAACAACACTGGCCTTCGCGTCCCTCACCCTCTTGGGACTCGCTATCGGAGCTATCGGCATCGGCACCAAACAATCCATACTCGACGACCTAAGGCTCTTTTCCAACAACGTCCTCCCAGCCACCGACAACCTCCTCCAGTTGGATCGCGACCTCCACCAGGCCTACATCGCCCAGGTCATGTTCTCGAGCAGCCCTCGCGGAAAATACGACAGCCTCGTCGACGATACCAAAACCAACCTCAAGCAAGTCGAGACTCGCTGGGACACCTTCAAGCAAGCCGTCGCTCCCTATGCCTCTCCGCAGGTCGTCGATATCCAGAACAAGTTCGAAAAGGAATTCGCCAAGTGGAAGGAGTCTTCCCACAAAGCCCTCCGCCAGCTCACCAGCAGCGACCCCACCGTGCAAGCTGCCGGAAGCGCCTTCGTTAGCGGGCCCGCACTCAAGGACTTCGATACTGCCAGAGACCAAATCGACATCCTCACCGAAGTTCTAGAAAAGGAAGCCGCCTTGATTAAGGCCAACGCCGAAGCGACTGCAAACAGCAGCCAATGGACCATCATCATCGCCATCCTGGTCAGCCTGGTCATCGGAGCGCTGATGACTTGGAAAATTGGATACATGACGGCCAACAAGCTAAAGGGGATCGCCTACAACATCGCCACCACCGCCTTCGAGACTGCGGAAACCACTTCCCAGATCAGCGACAGCAGCCGACGCGTAGCGGAAGGCGCCTCCGAACAAGCAGCCTCGCTGGAAGAGACCAGCGCCTCTCTCGAGGAAAGCGCCGCCACCATCCAGAGCAGCGCCACCGCCGCCCAGCAGATTAAGAACGTTTCCGAGGAAACCACTGTCGCCGCCCAGCAAGGCAGCTCCGAAATGGGCACCATGATCGAAGCCATGCAGCTCATCGCCGAATCGAGCTCCAATATCGCGAGCACGCTCAAGACCATCGACGAGATCGCCTTCCAAACCAATATTCTCGCCCTCAACGCCGCCGTCGAAGCAGCCCGCGCTGGCGAAGCGGGAGCCGGATTCGCAGTCGTCGCCGACGAAGTCCGCGCCCTCGCCCAACGCTGCGCCAAGGCCGCTCGCGAAACCTCCGACCGCATCGAGGAATCGACCCAACGCAGCGAAGCAGGCCTGCGCACCAGCGAACGCGTCGCGGAGGTCCTCGAACGCATCTGCAGCAAGGCCTTCGAAATGGACGAGCTGATGCGCAACATGGCAGCTTCCTCCGAAGAGCAATCCGCAGGAATCACTCAGCTCAACACCGCCCTTACCCAAATGGACCAGGTCACCCAAACCAACGCCGCGTCCGCCGAGGAAACCGCGAGCGCTACCGTGCAGCTCGACCAACAGGCCAGCAAGCTGCATAACATGGTAGAAGAACTGTCTGGCATTCTCGGCATCGAATCGTCAAACAAGGTGCAGGCCAAGCAGGTCAAGAAGCCGAAAGCGAACGCGGCGCCCAACGAGGAAGATCCCTGGGCAGCCACTGATTTCCAACGATCGAGCGACACCTTTTCCACCGCTTCCCACAACTAATCGAACCACCCTCGACCATGCGTAAATCACTCATCAGCATCGCCGCCCTCTGCTTCCTGCCGTTGGCCGCCTTTTCGGACACCGGTCCCGACTTTTGGCTAACCGTAAACACTCCCTCCATCGAACTGGGAGAAAAGACCAGCACCAAGACGCAAGTCTCTCTCCGCTTTCCCGAATTCGAGGACTTCCACTACTTCTACGTCTCCCAGAAGTTCACCACCAAGCTCGGCGAAAAATGGTCGCTCGGCACCCATCCCGTCTTCGAGACCTCCAAGAAGGCAGGCGACTGGTCCAACACCCTACGCCTCGACCTGGAGCTCAATCCCGCCAAGTTCAACCTCGGCGAAAACGGACCGTCCATCAGCATGAGAAACCGCTGGGAACTGCGCTGGAAGGAAGGCAAAGGCAGCACCGTCTTCCACCGAATCCGCCACTCCTCCAAGGCTACCTGGAAAATCGAAGCCGGCCCCTTCACTTCCTTCTCCATCGGCGACGAAGTCTTCTACGAAGAGGACAAGGGAAAGATCACCCGCAACCGCTTCTACCCCGTCATGCTGGGATCCAAGGTGGGCGACACCAAGGTCAACTACTACCTTCTCTACCAGAGCGACCGCGCCGGTACCTCGGACGACTGGAACGGCCGCTACGTGCTCGGCACCTCGCTCAGCTTCTAAAGCTCAGCTTCATCGAGTAGACTCAGCGGCATAGCGCTGCTTTCCAAGAAAGGGCGTAAATCTACGCCCTTTTCTTATGCCCATAATCCTCGCCCGTAGCGCCGCGGAACAAGCCGTTCCCGCAAAGCGAAACCCGACCCAGGCTAAAGCACGATCTTCACGCCGCGGCGCAGGTAGGTGGGCGAATCCAAATCCTGCCCCTCGAAAATAGTCCCGTCGGAGTTTTCGAACTCACCCTTCGGATCCCCTTCGGAAAAGGAGAACTCCTCTTGGGCGGAACTCTTGACGCTCTTGTGCGTTACCGGGCGCGAAGCGGGGGCTTTGCGACTGGGAGCCGTCTCCGTCTTCTCCACCTGCGGCGTCTCCTTCGCCGCCTTCGGGCTGGCGACGCGCGGCTTCACCACCTTGGTGAACGGCACGCTGCTCACTTCGCTCGTCCCCAGGATGCAAATCTCGACCGAGTCTCCGAGGTCTTCGTCCACCACGGCTCCCATGGTCACGTTCGCATCGGCGCCGAACTCTTCGGAAACCGCTTCCATGATCATCTGCGTATCGGCCATTCCGATACGCGTGCCGCCCACGATATTGACCAGCAACTGATCCGCCTTCTTGGAAAACTCCGGCGTATGCAGCAAGGGACAAAGCTTCAGGTCCGCCACCGCTTCTACCGCCGCGTTCGGACCGTCTCCGGTGCCGAGGCCAAAGAGGGTCTTCCCCGCTTTCTTGGCAAGCATCTGGCGAAGCTGGGCAAAGTCCAAGTTGATCATGCCCGTCTTGTTCATCATGCACCAGATCGAGCGAATCGCCTTTTCGATCCACGCATCCGCCTTGGCGAACGCATCGAGCAAGGAGGCGTCCGGGTCCGATTCCTGAATCAAAAGGTCGTTGGGCAAGGGCACCACCGCGTTGCAGGTATCCCGCAAGCGCTTCAAGCCTTCTTGAGCGACATTGCCACGAGCCGAGCGCTCGATGGTGAACGGCAAGGCTACGAAGGCGATAACGATGGCTCCGCTCCTCAAGGCCTGTTCCGCGATCACTGGAGCCGCGCCGGTGCCGGTGCCGCCGCCCAGACCCGCTGTGATGAACAGCAAGTCGACATCGCTCACCAGCTCGTCGATGGCGTCGATGTGCTTCAAGGCAGCCTCGCGACCGATCTCGACGTCGCCGCCCGTGCCCAAGCCGCCCGTAACGGACTTTCCGATACAAAGCTTGTTCACGATCGGAGAATCAGACAGGGCCTGCAGGTCCGTATTCACCGCTACCAGCTCCACGCCGGAAACTTGGGAAAGCATCAGCCGGTCGACGATGTTCGAGCCCGCTCCGCCCACTCCAATCACTTTCATGCGGATCTTGGGTGAGTCGTGGTGCTCGTCGTGGACTGGTTCGCTCATGGTGTCGGGGTAAAGGCTAAGGCTCGCTAGACCTTTTGAAAAAGGCTCTTGAGACGGCCAAAAATGCTGCTCTGCCGGTGCTTGGCGTAGCTTTTCTCGCTCTGGTACTGCAGACCGTAGTGCAGAAGCCCCAGGGCCGTGCTGTATTGGGAATCCTTCAGCTCGCCGGAGGCCATGGCCGCGTTGTCCCCCACGTGCGCTTGGATTCCGAATGCGTTCTCCGCGCACTGGTCGATGTTCGCCAACTTGCTCGAGCCGCCCGTGATGATGACACCAGACGACAGCCTTTCCGGCACGAACTGGGCGCCGAGCTTCTTGCGCACGACCTCGAAGATTTCGCTCACCCGCAACTCGATGATCTTCTCGATGCTCCAAAGCGGAACCGGACGATCGCCGATCTCAAAGTCGTTGTTCAGCCAAACCTTCTCCGTCTTGTCCTTATGCTCCACGATGGCCGAGCCATAGCGCAGCTTCAGGCTCTCCGCCTGCTTCAGCCGCATGCGCAGACCAATGCTCAGGTCGTTCGAAATGTGGTCCCCGCCAATCGGCAGGCAACCCGCCTTCGTGCAGCGCCCGTCGAGAAAAAGCGCGTAATCGGTGGTGCCCCGTCCCATGTCGATGACCAGCACCCCGCTCTTTTTCTGGTCCGGCGTCGCCACCGCAGCGCTGCTCGCCAAGCCTGCCAGAACGATGTCGTCCACGTGCAGGTTGAAGCCGTTGATGACATGGATCGCATCCCCGATCTTGCGGGAATCCCCATGCATCGTCCAATAGCCGACTTCCAGGCGCTCGCCCTCCATGCCTACCGGCGACTCCACGCTGCGCCCGTCCAAGCGGTAGGGACGACGCAAGTGGTGGATCGTGGTACGGTTTTCGGGCAACTCTCGCCCCTGGGCCAAGGAGCAGGCTTGCTCCACGTCCTCCTGCTGCACGCGTCCGTCCGGATCCGTTATGTTCACCGAGGCCTCGCTGGGAAAACCTTCGATATGCCCGCCGGTTTGAGCGAGGTAAACCCCATCGATCGAAACCCCGGCTTGGCTTTCCGCCGCCAGGATGGCGGCGTGCACGCAATCGCTAGCTAGATGGTAATCAACGATTTCCCCTTTCAGGAGCCCTTTTGAAGACGACTGACCGAGGCCGATCACATTAAGCTTCCGGCCCTCGTGGATTTCTCCCAGAAGCACAGTCACCTTGCTCGTCCCAATATCTACACCTGCGATTACTTTCGTCTTATACACCTTGCTTTGACCGTACGGCTGACTCTTTCCCGAATTATTTCAACCCGATACTACGAGCCTAGAGGAATCTTACTGGCACCTGATCTTCCAAGGTCAAATCTACGCTTTCGATTTCGCCCCTTTGCTTGCTTCTGCAATCGTCCAAAATGTAGTCGAGCCGCCCCAGCTGGCTGCGGAAATCCGCATAGCGATCGAAAACGACCTCCTTCGCTCCACGCCCCTTGGTGATCAGGCGATCCGACCGCTCCAAGGAAACCACCCGCCACGCGTTGTAGATGTGGGGAGCGATGGCCTGGGCTTCGGAAAGCAGCTCCGCCAGCGGGCTGATGTCGTCGATGCGCGAGTAGCCGTACTCTTCCTTGGAAAGGGCCACCCCGTCCAGAAACGGCAAGGTACGCGCCACCTTCGGATCCATGCGATCCGCCTCGAAAACCACTCCCTGCTCGTCGACGAAAAGCTTCAAGGTCTCCCCATTCGCCCGCTGGGCCAAGATCCGCACGATCGGCTTGCGCTCGACGATGCTGACTTCCAGGGCGTCCGGAAAGCGGCGTGAGACCACTGCCTTCTCGACTTGCCCGATCGCTTCGAGCCGCTCCTTCATCGCGTCCAAGTCGACGCTCAGCAAATTCGCGTCCACCGGCACGTCCAGCTGGCGCAGGACGTAGTCCCGCTCCAAGTTTCCATCCGTATGCACGTCGATCAGCTGGATCGGCATCGACTCCCCAGCCTTGGTCAAAATCTCCGGTCCGCCCTCCAAGCGCGGCAGGAAATGTAGCGCTGCGGCAAATACGCCGACAAACAAAAGCGCCGCCCCGGTCACCTTCAGTCGACCCATCCAGATGCGGCGTTCCGAAGCCGAGCTCATAGCCTTCGGCTTAACGCTTTGGTCGATGTCCTTCCACGTATTTGATTTACGCTTACGACGAGGGTTCGAGGTTGAATTACGGGCAGCCATGTTAGCTAGAAGAATTGGCGTTTCTATACCTCAACAAGGCCGGTTCTACAAGCTTTTGCAGTAGTTCGTCGAAATTGTATCCAAAAAGCGCCGCCGACATGGGCAAAAGGCTCGTTTCCTTGAGTCCCGGGAGGGTGTTTATCTCCAGGAAATAAGGATTTCCCTCCGTATCCACCATGCAATCGATGCGGGCATAGTCCCGGCAACCGCAAGCGCTAAAAGCCATTGTAGCCAATTTTCGGATGCGCTCGCTCAGCTCCTCGCTAATCTCCGCCGGAGCAATGTATTCAGTCAGCCCTTTCGTGTACTTGCTCTCGAAGTCGAAACGTCCGCTGCGCGGCCGGATTTCCACCACTCCCAAAGCTTCTCCCTGCAAGATCCCAACCGTTACTTCCTTGCCCGAAACGCGGGGCTCGATGAGCCAACGACCGGATTTGCACTTCTCCAGGCAATCCGCGACCTCCGCTTCCCCTTCCGCGAACTGCAGGCCGACGCTGCTGCCTTCCGCCGCGGGCTTGATCACCACCGACGGTCCCAGTACGGATACTACCGTTTCCGCCAAAGGTACATCTCCAGCCTCGAAAACGATTTCCGCCGGTACCGGCACTCCCGCCGCCGCGAGCGCCGCCTTGGTCGCCACCTTGTCGAAGGTCAAGGCGCTGGAGGCCGCATCGCAACCGGCGTACACGACACCAGCCTCGTCGAGCAAGCGCTGGGCCGCGCCGTCCTCGCCGAAGGATCCATGCAAGGTCGAGAACACCACGTGCCGCTGCGGATCCAAGCCTTCCGGCAATTCGGAATGCGACTGCACGTCGAAGACATCCACTTCGAAGCGTTTCGCCAAGGCTGACGCAGCCGCATGGCCCGAGCCGAGCGAAACCTCTCGTTCCGCCGAAATTCCACCGAGTAGTACTGCAATTCTTGGTTCTGTCATTTCAATGCCTCCTCCCAATTCGAGCCGAAAAGCAACACCTCCGGATGCAGGTCCACTCCCTTGCGCTCCCTTGCTACCTTGCGGGCGAACTTGACCAGCTCCACTACGTCCGAGCTGCTCGCTCCGCCGCGATTGATTATGAAATTGCCATGAACCGAACTGATCTCGGCGCCGCCTACCATCGCGCCCTTCAGTCCGAGCTCGTCGATCAAGCGACCGGCCGAATCGCCTTCGGGATTCTTGAAGATGCAGCCGGCGCTGGGTTCGCGGGGCTGGGACTCCTTGCGCTTGCTCTGGTAGGTGTCGATGGTGCGGCGTATCTCCGCCTGCGAAGCGGCGCTCCCCTTGGAAACGAATACCGCATCGATCGCGATGGCCGACTCCAGCTCCCGACAGTAACGGTATCCAAAATCCAAGTCATCCTTGCGAGCCTCCAAAACCTCGCCCTCCAGAGTGACGTAGCGGATCGATTCCACCACGTCGAAAACCCAACCGCCCATGGCGCCCGCATTCATGCGCAGCACGCCGCCAAGGCTTCCGGGGATCCCTTCCAAAAATTCAAAGCCTTCCAGCCCTTCCTTCGCCGCTTGCCCGCAAAGCGCTTTGATGCGCATCCCGGCGCCCAGACGCGCCCTCCCCGCGCCAAGCAGTTCGAAGCGGCTCCAATAGGGATGGCTCAAGCGTATAACCAATCCGGATACGCCGTCATCGGCCACCACCAGATTCGAGCCGCGGCCCAACGGGCGAACCTCGATCCCCTCCGAGCGGCAAACCTTCAGGGCCGCCACCAACTGGGCCAGCGATTCCGGCTCGAAGTAGCGTTCCGCAGGCCCTCCGACCCGCAAGGTCGTCTTGTTCGCCATCGGCTCGTCCGCCCGAATCACGGTCGAAAAACTGGAAACCGAAGCGAGGCCTCGGTACACTTGCCCCCAACGCTTGTCCTCTGCCGCAAGGGCTTCGCTCAAACGCTTGGCCACCTTGTCACCCACTCCCGCGCCGAGGAATACAATCCTCACCGCTCCTTGCCGGGCTCGCGCCTGCAAGGTAGGGACCGGATCCACGACGCTCGAGATAAAGATCACCCGATCCGAACGCTTGCGACACTCCTGGTAAAGGTCCTGGCCGGTCCCGCCCTCCAGCGGAGACTCG
Organism: Pelagicoccus sp. SDUM812005; assembly: GCF_031127875.1. GTDB lineage: Bacteria > Verrucomicrobiota > Verrucomicrobiia > Opitutales > Opitutaceae > Pelagicoccus. The sequence goes on from NZ_JARXIA010000005.1 coordinate 100,224, forward strand.
CTAGCCGCGTAGACGTCGAGCAAAACCAACTCTTCGCAAACCGACAAACTCTTGGCGAACTCCGCCTTCAACTCCCGCGTGCGAGAAAAACGGTGGGCCTGAAAAACGACGACCGTTTGCCAGCCGGGCTTCTCCCCCATGCTTTCCAAAACCGCGTCGATTTCCCGCGGATGATGGGCATAGTCCTCGAAAACCTGAACCGCAGGGCTATTGAACCAGCAACGTTGGCGACGTCTCACCGAAGTGAATTCCACTCGCTGGCCCGCGGCCAAAGGAGCCCCCATAGCTTCCGCCGCCAACAAGGCAAAGGACGCATCCATGGTATTCATTCGACCGCTACGATTGATGGAAACCTGCCTCAAAGCGGTCTCCCCCGAAAACGTCAATTCGCTCCACGAGCTGCCGGACGGCTTCGCCGAAACGTCCACATCCCCCTTTTCACCAAGCCCAAGCAGCGGGACCTTGGCGCTCGCCCGCAGGCGATCCTTCAGGGACGCCTCCACAAAAACCTTACCTTGGGTCCGCTCGACCAAGCGTGCGAAAGCCGCCCAATAATCCGCTTCCGTTTCGTAACGGGCATGGTGGTCGTGGTCCACATTGAGCACCACCGTGATTTCCGGACTGAAGCCTTCGATGGTGCCATCGCTCTCGTCAATCTCCGCGACCAGCCACTCGCTCTCGCTAAAGCGACTGGGAGGCAATCCATCGAATTGGGCGCCCAACAGGTAGGAAAAGTCAGCGCCCGCTTGCTCCAGCGCATCGATCAACATACCGCAGGTCGTCGTCTTCCCGTGCGAACCGGCTATCGCGACCAGCTTCTTCTGCTTTGCCACCAAAGCCAGGCACTCGCCGCGGCGAATACAGAGCGCTCCCGTCTCCAAAGCATACGCTCGGGCCGGATGCGTATCCGCAATCGCCGACGAGTAGACGATGCCAGCCGCGTCTCCTTTCGCAAAAGCTCGCACCTCCACCCCGCGCGACTCCAGGAGCTCGCGATTCTCAGCGGTGAAGGCGTCGTCCTCCGCCGTCACCGCGTGCCCTGCTTCCGCAAGGCAAAGAGCAAGCGGCAACATGCCCGCGCCCCCTGCGCCCAAACAATGAATACGCTCTGGCAAGTCTTCGATCATGTACGCAATCCTTGTTCCGTTCGAGCAGCCATGTTCAATCCGTTTCCGGCCACGATCCGCTCCAAATCGTTAGCCATAAAAGCCCTCACATCCCTACGATCCGCAAGCTCGAGGTTATGGCGAAATTTCTGCATCAACCATTCGTTGAAAAGAACGTCCTGAACCTCCTTCAGTAAGTCACCGAGGTAGTCCTGCGACATGTGAATTCCACAGCCAAGCATCTCGAAATTCTGGGCGTTCGCTACTTGGTGATCGTCTGCTGAAAATGGATACGGGATCAAAATACCTGGCGCCCGGCAACGCATCATCTCCGCTATGCTGCCAGCCCCGGAACGTGAAACCACCAGATCCGCCGCCGAAAGCACCGTAGCCATGTCATCGGAAAAACGACGAAACAAGGATCGCACTTCCGTCCCTTTCGGGGACTTGAAAGTCATGGAACTGTCCGCCTCCGAGCCGCCCGTTAAGCAAAAGACCTGCACCTCCTTCTGGGCAAGCGTCGGCAAGCTGGCCTTCACCCACTTGTTCAAGGATTCCGCGCCTTGGCTGCCGCCCATGATTACCAGCAGCTTGAGCTGCGGATCGAGCCCCAACGCGCTTTTCGCCTCGGACTTCGACTTGCTCACGATCTCATCGCGAACCGGCATCCCCACGAAACGGATACGGCTGCTGCGCTTGGTGCGTACCGTAACCCCTTTCGGCAAATAGATGCGACGCGCGAACCAGCTCACGATGCGCGTCACCCGCCCCGCCACTCGATTCGCTTCATGGATCACCGTCGGCAATCCAGCGAAAAAACCCGCCAACATGGCCGGCATGGAAAGGAAACCGCCAAACCCGATCACGACGTCCGGGTGCTTGCGGTGGATCATGCGGCTGCACTTGAGCGTGCCCCGCACCAAGCTCACCAAAAACAGGAGCAAGCGAAGCGGTCGGATCGAAAAAGGCCTCCCGTCAACCGTCTCGTATTCGAACTGGCGATACTTCTTAACCAGACGCGAATCGACCTGCTTGTTGCTGATCAGCAGCGTACACTTCCAATTTCGCGAGGTAAGCTCTTCGGCTAAAGCGATCCCGGGCGACATGTGCCCTCCCGTTCCGCCGCATGCTATGATTGCCCGCTTCATCCCTCGATATCCTTCAGTTTACGCTTCGATTGCTGTAGCACCGGTCCTCGCCAAGCGAGGCTCGTGTTGAGAATGATCGCGACGAAGATCCCCATCGTCAAAAAGTTCGAACCGCCGTAGCTGATGAAGGGCAGCGGAAGTCCTGTAGTGGGCAACACTCCCGTCACGACGCCTAGGTTCAAAATCGACTGTACCGAAATCATCAACACGCAGCCTGCCGCCAAGAGGTATTGGTAGGTATTGGGCGCGTTGCGGATGTGCATGACGCCAGCTATGAAAAGCACTCCGTAAACCGTCACCACGGCAAGGGTGGCAATCATTCCCAACTCTTCGCCAATGATGGCAAAAATAAAGTCGTTGTGCGCCTCGGGCAGGAAGGCCTGCTGCTGCCGCCCATTGCCCAGCCCGACCCCGTCAATGCCGCCCGCTCCAAAAGCGAGCAAGGCCTGCCAGCCTTGATAGGCGTCGCCCGCCTTTTCCGCTTCCATATTCCAAAAGGCGGTCAAACGGCTCCAGCGTTCCGCGTCGTTGTAGATCAAGGCCACCACGCCGGCGAACCCCGCGAGCACGGAAGGAATCAAATAGATCAGCCTCACTCCCGCGAGGTACAGCATGCTTACCGCCACCATCACGTAAATCAAGGCCGTGCCCAAGTCCGGCTGGGCGATCACCAACGCGATGTAGATCCCCATGCCGATCCCCGGATAGATGAAGCCCCGCAGAAAGGTGGTGTTCTCGGAGCGGATCGAACTAAAATAGTGCGCCGCAAAAAAGACGAAGCTGACCTTGGCGATTTCCGCTACCTGGAAACCGATAGGCCCGATCCTCACCCAACTTCGGCTGCCGTTGATGACGGTACCGATCCCGGGCACGAAAACGAGCAGCAGCACCGCGATCCCCAATACGTAACCCACCCAAATAAAGCGGCGTATCCAGTCCAGGTTCACCAGCATCAGCAGCAGGCCAACCACGATGGTAAGTCCCACCCACATGGCCTGCTTCTCGATGAAGAAGTACGGGGAATCCTTGTTGATGTGCAAGCTGGCGCTGAAAAGAATGGTAATTCCCAGCACCGTAAGCAGACCCGCGCAGATCAAAACGACGAGCGCTGGGTTCAGTACTCCGTTCGATCCGACATGGTTCTTCTTGTTACTCTTCTTCGCCATACCGCTGTAGTGGCAATGGTACTACAGGGCTTACTCAGAGATTTGGATCAATGGCTGATCCTCCAAATCCTCTTCCCCGAACGCATCGTCAAGCGTCGGCAAAGTGGGCTGCGAACGTTCGCGAGGAAGTTCTTCCAAAGTCGGAAGCGTACGAGCTGGCGCGGTAGCGCGAGGCTGCGGCTGCGTCGTCTGCTGGCGAGTCGGCTGCCTCGCAGCAGGTGCGCTGACACGGGCTTGGCCCGTCTCGGGAATCAGCAAGGTCTGACCGATGCGGATCAGGCGCGGATTGCTGATGTTGTTCAATTCCATCAGCTCCGGCACCGATACGCCGTAGATCGCGGCGTACTTGTCCAAAGTATCTCCCGCCTCGATCGTAACCTTCGGCCCGCGGTGTTGCTTGGAAACCAAAGCCGCGCTGTTCGTGCGCGTCGGGATGACGAGCTCCTGTCCGACGCGAATCATGTCGTTGCTCAATCCGTTGGCCGCTTTCAGCTCCGCTACCGTAACGCCTTGGCGCGAGGCGATGCGGGAAAGCACGTCGCCAGACTTGACGGTGTAGATCGATCCGCTCACCGGTTGGCTCTTAGGCGCCGGGGTGGAGGTCGGAGCTTGATAGCCTACCGAGGAGGATTCCGAGGTGCGCGGAATGTTGATCACCTGGCCAGCTCGGATATTGACCGTCAGACCGGGATTGGCAGCGGTGATGTCCTTGACCGTGATCTTGAAGCGCTGGGAGATGCCCCATAGGCTGTCGCCGTTCTGCACCTTGTATTCGATTGTTTGGGACAAGGGCGACGACTGCGAGGTCGAGGAGTACACGGGATACAAGTCGTCGTCGGGACGGTTGATCGGCTCCAAGAAGTCGTCATCGCGCGAAACGGAACCAGAGCTGGAGGAACTTGGCTGGCTGGGAGGATTGTTGAGCGGGCTGGAGGAGCTGGGACGGCGCGGAGCGTAGCGTCCGCTGGAGCTGCTGGAGGACGCGTTGGAATTGCTGGCGAGCAATACCGGCTTCCCCTCTCCGGCGTTGTAGCCGTTCAGGTCGCTGGCTCGCGAATCGAAAAGCGTGCCCGATGAGGCGTCGACGCTGGGCTGGTTCGCCGAAGCGCTTTGGCTCGACCAGGTTCCGACTCCCGCTAGGGCAACGGAATCTCCCGCCGGCTTGTCACCGAAATTGGTAACCAGGTAGGTGCCACCGATGATTACGAGATGGGCTCCCGCTATCAAAATGATGCGGCTCAAGGTTTGGGCGCGCTTGCTCGACTCGAGGGTTTTGTACGCTGATAGTTTCATAGGTCTGACAAATGGCTGATGGCTCTCCTGAAGGCTTCCCCACGCTGCGAATAGCCGTCGAACATGTCGAGACTGGCAAAGCCTGGGCTCAATAAAATATTTGATCCGGATTCCGCTACCGCGCTAGCCCCTGCGACTGCGTCGTCCAGATCTTCGTAGACACGAACCGGCACGCCATGCTCCTCAAAAGCAGGGGCTAATTTGATCGAAGTCTCCCCTATAAGGTGCGCTGATTGGATTCTTGGGGCTAAATTCGCGACAAATCGTGGTAAATCCCCACCTTTGTTCTTTCCGCCGCCAATCCAAATCACGGGATTCTCGAAGCGCTTAAGGGCTCCGTAGACGGCGTGGAAGTTGGTAGACTTGGAATCGTCCCAGTAGGAAACGCCATTCCGGTTCTCGATCAGCTCCATGCGGTGCGGGCTTTTCTTGAAATTGTTGGCGGCTTCGATCAGCTCGCCTTCGTCCAGCCCCATGCGCAGCCAAAGCGCCCGTGCGATCAGATAGGTGTTCCGCTCCGGCAAGGTTTCGAAGATGGTACCGGTCACGCCGAGCTGGGCCGCGTCCAAGCTGTGGTCCACCAAGCCGTCCTCCGGCAGCTCGCAGCCAAACTCCTCCGCAAAGCTCTGCACGCTTTCGTCGAAGAGGCAAATGTCGCCGCGTTGCAGCTTCACCAAGCTGTATTTGCTTTCGAAATACGAACGGAGCGACTTGTGGCGGTCGAGGTGATCCTCCGCGAAGTTGGTCCAAAGCAAGGAATCGGCATGCAAGTGTTTCGTTAGCTCGGCCTGGAAGGAGCTCACTTCGCAAACCGCGATCGCCTCCAGATTGAAATCGTCCGCGATCAAACTGGAAATGGGACGCCCGATGTTGCCGCAGGCGTAGGCTTCGATGCCGGCGCTGCTGAATGCGGAAGTCAGGAACTCGGTCAGGGTGGTCTTCCCGTTGGTGCCAGTAATCACGACAATCGGACCTCTCCACAAGCAGGCGCCTAGGTCCAGCTCGGGCAAGATTTCGCAGCCCGCTTCCCGGGCCGCCTGCAACCATGGATGCTCGACCGCGAAGCCGGGACTGCAGACCACAAGCTTGTAGTTCTTCGCTTCCTGCAGCCCGAAGGACCGCATCGACTCGGACTCCGCTCGCTCGTCGAAGACGTGACACTCGCAGCCAAGACCTTCCAGCAAGGCGCTGGCCGCTTGGCCGCTGGAAGCACGTCCAAAGATAGCGACCGGAGCATCCAGTCGCTTCTTCAACCACTTAGGCAAGGCTTTCAATAGCGGGCTCACCGAAGCTTCAGGGTCCCCAGCCCAGCGATCGCAAAAATCAGCGAAAGTATCCAAAACCTAACGACAACTTTAGATTCCGCCCATCCCTTCAACTCGAAGTGGTGGTGGATCGGAGCCATCCGGAAGATGCGCTTCCCTGTCATCTTAAAGGAAGCGACCTGCAAAATCACCGACATCGCTTCCATCACGAAAATCCCGCCGACGATTACCAAAGTGACTGGCTGGTGCACCATGAAGGCGACTATACCGATCAAGCCGCCCAAGGCAAGCGATCCGGTATCTCCCATAAACACCTCCGCGGGATGCGTGTTGAACCAGAGAAAGGCCAGGCCCGCGCCCACGAGGGAACCGCAAATGATGGTCAGCTCCCCGACGCCGGGGACGAAAGAAATAAGCAGGTAATCCGCTATGATCGCATTGCCCGCCGCGTAAGCCATGACCGCATACACCAGGGCCGCCGAAATCGTGCAGCCGATCGCCAGCCCATCGACTCCATCGGTCAGGTTGATCGCGTTGCTGGAGCCCACGAGGACGAAAAACAGAAAGATGAAGAGGAACCAAAGCGGCATGGAAACCCAAACCGCATCCTTGAAAAACGGCAGCCAAAGCTCGCGCGTCAACTCCGAGCTCTCCGGATTGCTCACCAGGATCACCAGCGCCACCACGGTGGTCACGCTCTGCCACGCGAGCTTGAAACGGGAGCTGACCCCTTTGCTGTTTCGCTTGGACACCTTCAGGTAATCGTCCATGAAACCCAGCGCCGTCAGGCTCACGTACACCAGCAGCGCCGTCAGCACCCAGACGTTCCACTGGGCCCAAAGCAAGCAGCTGGAGGTCACGCTCAGGCAGATCAGCAAGCCTCCCATGGTTGGCGTGTTCTTCTTGCCTTCATGCAGCTCGGCCAACTTCCCGACCTCGCTCTTGTCGCGCAGGCTTTGCTGGAAGCTGAACGAACGCAGCTTGGCGATCACCCATGGTCCCAGCATGTATCCAATCAGCAATGACGTTCCGGAAGCGAAAAGGGTTCGCAAGGTGATGAAGCGAAGCAGACGAAACGGGCCGAAAAATTCCTCGTATTGGGCGAGATAGCTTAGCACGAAACGCCTCCCTTCAAATAGTCGAGCGCGGACTCCAAACGGTAGCGGCGGCTCCCCTTCAAGAAGACGCTCCCGGCAAAGCGCGCAAGGCGGTCCTTCGCCTCTTCCACCGAAGCAATTTCAAAGCAATTTCCTGTGTCGCATCCCGCGTCCTTCATACCTCGCAACACGCTCTTGGCTTCGCTCCCAATCACAAGCAGGAAATCGCGCTTTCTGAGAGGAATATCGCCCGCCAATTCCTCATGCAGACGAGGAGATTCGCCCCCGAGTTCTTCCATGCACCCTAGCAGGTAAAATCGGGGCTTTTCCTCCGGCGTTTCCGCGGCAAAGGTCCGCAGCGAATCACGCATGGAAATGGGGTTGGCATTGTAGCAATCCAAGAAGACCCGGTTCGCTCCCTGCTCCCGCCATTCGTTGCGCATCTGGGCCGAAGCCCACTGCCCCAAGGCCCGCGAAATCGAAACGAGGTCGACTCCGAGCGAAACCGCTGTCGCCACCGCCAAGGCCACGTTGGACGCCAAGCCTGCGCCGGACCCGGCGTATTCAAAATCCCGTACTTCGCCCGCAATCCGCTGACGAAACTTCGTGCGCCCGCCCGCAGAGGCAAAGTCGAAACTCCAATCCCCCGCCAAGCTCGCATCGCGCCGGACCACTTTCGCAAACCGGCAATCCAGCTCCGACAAATACGGTTCCGCCGTTTCGCCAACGAAGGCGCCTCGCAGCCCCTTCTCCTGCAACAGCTTCCCCTTCTCGATCGCGACAGTCTCGACCGTGCCGAGGTCTTGCAGGTGCGCCGGACCGATCGCAGTCACGATCCCCCAGTCGGGGCAAATAGCCCGCGCCAGCTGCTCCATTTCGCCGGGCTCGGAAATGCCCGCTTCCAGCACGGCAAACTCCACGGCTTGCCCTTCCGAACGCAAAATGCTGACCGGCACGCCGATCAAATTGTTGAGATTCCCGACCGTGCTAAGCGTCCCCCGCTCCGACAGCAAACAAGCCAGCACCTCCTTGCACGTCGTCTTGCCGCAGCTGCCGGTGATGCCCACCACTTGGGCCTTCCAGCTCAAACGATATCCACGCGCCGCCTCGATCAAGGCTTTGGATACGTCCGCAACCACCAGTTGCGGCAGGTCGACTTCCGGTTGGAAGCGGTCGACCAAGGCGCCCGAGGCGCCGGCCTCCTTAGCGGCAGCCAAAAAGTCGTGCCCATCCCGCGACGCGGTTCGCAAGGCGACGAAGACCTGGCCCGCTTCAAGTTTCCTCGAGTCGTAGTTGAATGCCGAGACAGTCGATGGTGCCCTATTCTTCCAGGTGCCGGAAGTCCAATTAGCGAGAGCGACTGGGTCGATGCTAGCCACTCAGACGCGACCTCCTAGCTGCATGTTCTGGATCAACTCCAAAGCCACTTTTCTATCGTCAAACGGCACGACCGTTTCGCCGTACTCCTGAAAGGATTCATGTCCCTTCCCCGCAATAAGGAGGCAATCGCCCGCCTTCGAGGCCTGCAGGGCAAGCTCGATGGCCCGCCGCCGATCGCTTACGAAGTGAACTCGCGTGGGATCGACGAGCCCTTGCTTCATGTCGGCGAAAATGTCTTCGATCTTCTCGTTGCGCGGATTGTCGGAGGTCGCCCACGCTTCGTCGGAAAGCGAGTTCGCGACCTTGGTCATGACCGGTCGCTTGCCGCGATCTCGATTGCCGCCGCAGCCAAAAACGACCCTCAACTTCCCTTCGGTAACGCCTCGCAACATGCTCAAGGCATTCTCCAAGGCATCCTCCGTGTGGGCGTAGTCCACCAGCACCGTTGCAGCCTGGCCCGCATCCACTTTCTGCATACGGCCCGGGATCCCAGGAAACGAATCCAGATCCTTGATACAGTTTTCGATGTTCAAGCCCAAGCCGCTGCAAACCGACAAGGCCGCCAGCGTGTTGCTCACGTTGTAGTCGCCGACCAATGACGTCTTCACCTCGAAGCGGCCATCGGGACAATCCAACAAGAAGCGCGTGCCTTCCGCGCTGAGCTCGATCTCGCTCGCTCGAAACGTAGCCTCCTTCGCCTCGCCAAAGCTGATTGCGGCGACTCCGCTAGGAATCTCCCCGAGCAAACGCTGACCGAACTTATCGTCGGCATTGACTACCGCGACCTTCGGCAGCTTGCCGTTTTCGCCGTTGAACAAGCGCCGCTTGACCGCGTAATAGGACTCCATGTCCTGATGGTAGTCCAAGTGGTCCCGCGTCAGGTTCAGGAAGGCCGCCACCTCGAACTTCAAGCCGCTCACCCGGTACTGGTCGAGCCCGTGGGAGCTGACTTCCATCACAGCGCCCTTGCAGCCGAAGTCGCGAGCTTGGCTCAGCAAATCGCAAAGGTCCAATGACTCCGGAGTCGTGCGAAAGGACGGCACCGTGCGGCGCACCAAATCGTAGCCCACGGTGCCCAGGCAGGCATAGGCTTGCCCCAGGTTCGACAGGATCTGCTTCACCAGATAGGCGACCGTCGTCTTGCCGTTCGTCCCCGTGATTCCGGCGAGCTTCAGATCCTTGTCCGGCTTCTTGAAAAACGCTCGCGAGACCGCGGCCAATACCAGCCGCGGATTCTCCGCCGTCACGTAAGCGACCTTGGCGCTCCTAAAGCGACGCGGCTGCGAGGAAACCACCGCAACCGCACCTCTGGAAATCGCCTCGTCGACGAAAGAATTCCCATCCGATCGCAGTCCCGGCAGCGCGAAAAAAAGCGAGCCGGGCGTGACGCGGCGGCTGTCGATAGCTAAGCGCTCGATTCGCGGATCTGGTTGCCCCTTAAGGGCTTTCGCAAAATCGTCCCCGAGCAACTTGCTTAACTTTTTGGCTTTGGTTTGCATCGATTGATGTACTCGTTCCGTCCTTATGGACCCATCCGCAGAAAACCTGTTTCCCGGAAGCGTGACTAACATTGGAAATCAATTGTCTCCCGCGCTTTGGTTGAGAGCTTCGTTCCGCGCATAAGCAGGAGCCTCGACTGCGGGGGCGATCGCGTAGTGCGGAATCAGCTTCTTGGCGATTTCCCTAAAAGAGGGAGCCGCCACGATGCCGCCGTAACCCAGCCCGCCCGTCGCCGGACGCCCGCCGTCGACGATGACCGTGATCACGACCTGCGGATTGTTGGCTGGGAAAAAGCCTGTGAAGGATCCTACGTGCTCGCGGGTCGAATAGCGGCCGTTCACGATCTTCTGGGTCGTACCCGTCTTGCCTGCCACCCGATAGCCTTCCACCATGGCGCGACGCGCCGTTCCCCGCTCGGAAGCCGCTTCTTCGAGCAAGGTCGCCACTGTGCGAGCCGTGCCGCGAGAGAATACCTTGCGCTTCGGCACTGGACCGAACTCCACCACCGTCTCGCCTTCGTAGTTCGTGATGCCCGCCACCACGCGAGGCGTCATCAGCACTCCGCCGTTCGCGAGGGTCGAAGTCGCCATGTGGATCTGAATCGGAGTCGCCGCAATCGAGTGCCCCATCGTCATGCGAGAAAGGGTGAGGCGATCCCACTTGTTCGGGGGATTGAGAATCCCGCGAGACTCTACGCCAAGGTCGAGACCGCTGTATTCGCCAAAGCCATACCGCTCCACCCATTCGTAGAAATTCTGACCTCCCAGCTTGAAGCCGAGATGGGCCGCGCCTCGGTTCGAGGATTTCGAAATTACTTCGCCCACCGATAGGATCCCCATCGCATGGTCGTCCTTGGGAAGCTTCACCCGGTAGCCATCCGGCATAACCGCAATCGGCTGAGCGCAGTCGATCTGCGTATCCACATTTACCACACGCTCTTCCAACGCAGCCGTCGCTGCCACGATTTTAAAGGTCGAACCGGGTTCCAAAATATCGGTCAAAGCCCGATTCTTGCGCGATTCGTCGTCGGATTTCGAATACTCGTTCGGGTTGAAGCTCGGATAGTTTGCGAGCCCAAGAATCTCGCCTGTATACGGGTCGGAGACAATGATCGTCGCCGCCTTGGGTTTAAAGTTATCCACCACTTGATGCAGTTCCTTCTGCACCACGTCCTGCACGTAGGAATCGATGGTGAGAACCACATTGAGCCCATCCGTAGAGGTGACCTGGCGACGGCGAAACTGCGCCATCTCGCGTCGGCCGGCCCCGATCTCGGTTTCCGTCCATCCCTCTTCTCCACTCAAGTAGTAATCAAATTCGCGCTCCACTCCCATGGCGGCCTGGCCGTCCTTGCGCACGAAGCCGATGACGTGGGCCGCCAAGTCTCCTTGCGGATACTCGCGCTCGTAGCTCTTCGTGCTGGTGACGCAACGGATCCCCAATTCCTTCAAGGCCTCGAAGGAGCGCGGCTCCACGCGGCGCTTCAACAGCTTCCAACGCGGGCTAAGCGTCTTGACGTCGGAAGGAAGGCGACCGTTAGAAACGCCAAAAGCCTCTCGTACATGAGAGACTGGAAGATCCAAGTTCTTGGCGATTTCCGGGATTCGAGCGAGATCGGCGCTCTTGATCTCGTGCCGGTCGACGCCGACTTCCAAAAAGATATGACTGGTTGCCAGGATTTCGCCGTTTACGTCGTAGATATCTCCACGACGCGGCATCTCGCGCAGCACCCGGAAGCGACTACTCTCCAGCTCGTCTACAAACTCCGTGCTCTTGAAGGCGTGCAATTCAACCAAACGGAAGCCGATCGCTCCGTAGCCACAGAGAAAGAAGAGAGCGAGTATCCAAAATCTGAATTTAGTTCCGGGGCGGCTTGCCATCAGTCGTTAGAAGCTCGCTGCCGTCAGCATCGTTCCCGATTGCTTTTCGTAGAGACGCTTCGTGGGGTCTTCCAAAACATGTACGATCTGGCGCTCGGTCGGCAGACGCAGTCCCAGTCCGTACTCCTGGTTCAGGGCCTTGAGTTGGTCGCGCGTAGTCTGGCGGGCGATCACGGCGCCCAGCTCCGCGATGTGGCGCTTCTGCTCGGAAATGTCCGCGTACAGGGCTTTGTTTTCGTTGGCGAGAACAGCGGCCTCGTGGCGCAGGTAAACCGTGCCCAAACCAAACATGCCGACGAATAGCGTAAACGCGAAGGTCAGCCAAATGATGCGGTTTAGGATAGAAGGTGTACGGGAAGTTTTCTGAGTGTTGCGTGTGCTCATGATGCTTCAAGCGCCAGCTCCCTACCTCGGGCAGGGATCTTGTAGACGCGTTCGAATGGTTTAAAAGAGATGGTTGGCGATGCGGTACCGATCGCTGCCTCCTGGCGGCAATCGAAAGAGCCAGCTCCGATGGAGCTGCCTAGGCTTAGGGTGACAATCTGTCGGTTCAGCACCGACTTAAGCGTGGTTGAATTTCTCATTATCCTGCGACTCTCGAGCGTTAGTGTATTCATTTTCGTGTTACTTTATTCTTCTCAAAACGCGGAGCTTCGCTGAGCGACTCCGCGGGTTTTCGGCGACTTCCTTGTCGCTGGCGGTTATCGGGCGCTTGCCGAGCAGCTCGCAGAGCGTCTCGCGCATGTCCTGGGGCCGATTGTCGCGCGAGCCTTCCGGCCTTCCCGCCCAGCGTCGGAAGAGGACTTTCGCTACGCGGTCTTCCAAGGAATGGAAGCTGATCGCGCAGAGGATTCCCCCGATCTTTAGCTGGTTGAAGGCAGCGGGCAGTCCGCGCTCGATCACGCCAATCTCGTCGTTGATGGCAATCCGGATACCTTGGAAAACCTTGGTGGCCGGATGCAGCTTGGAAGAAAAACGAACCCTCGCTGGAGTGCAGGATAGGATAAGGTCAGCGAGCTGTGTGGTGGTGCTCAGTTCGTTCTTCTCACGGGCCGCGATGATCGCATCGACGATTTTGCGCCAGTTCTTTTCTTCCGCGTATCCACGAATCGCTTGTATCAACTCCGCCCGGTCGGCTGTGGCGAGCCATTGGGCAGCGGATACGCCCGCTTCGGGATTCATCCTCATATCGAGAGGGGCCTCTCCACGGAAAGAGAAACCTCGATCGACCTCGTCCAACTGAAAGGAGCTAACTCCAAAGTCGAAGAGGATCCCGTCAAAGGGCCCCTCCTCGAGCTGGTCGAGGGTTTCGAAATTCATGCGGTGAAAGCGGAAGCGGTCACCGTAGCGTTCCTTGATCTCTGCAGCGCGGGCCACCGCCTGCGGATCCTGGTCCAGTCCTACGACAGTGCAGTCGGCGGCATTGAGCACGAGCTCGGTATGCCCTCCCCCGCCGAAGGTGCAGTCCAGGTACACGCCGCCGTCGCGTGGAGCGAGGTGCTCCAGCGTCTCCGCTGCAAGTACTGGTACATGTCCTTCCATATCAGGGGCGATGCCTACTAGACTATCGATTGCCGAAATCACTGTTTAGGTTGCGAGCCGCCGGGCGCGGCAGCTTGTATTCAAAATCCCAAGTCGAGCAGTGGCGGATCTTGGCGCGGCCAAAGGTGCCGCCCACGCCGAGATAGCGCCCCGCTCCGGGAGCGAGCTTCTTGCGCGGGGCAAGCCCCACTGCTTCCATTATATTAGAGAGTATAGATTGGCGGTCGTTCATGCGTTTGCGTCTCCCTTCTTAAATTCCAGCGAGCTTCATGATCTTGCCCATGTCGTCGTTGTTGGCCTTCGGGTCGACCGACTGCCAACGCTCCGGCGACCAAATGCGGAAGTCGGTCAAACGACCGACCACCATCGCTTCTTTGGTGATGCCTGCGTGCTCGAGCAAATCCTCGGTCAGGTTCACGCGCCCTTGCTTGTCGCAGCCAAAGGAATGGGCCTGCGAGAAGAGCTTGTCTTGCAAAGTCGCCATCTCCTCGTCGCTCAAGCTCTGCGACTCGATGAGCTCCATCAGTTTCTCAACACGCGACGGAGGCAGGACGTGAATAGAGCCAGTGCCTGGGTCTGGGAAGGCCAAGTAGACGTCCTCCGTGTCCCCGTCAAAGCGCCACTTCGAAGGAATCGTGAGACGATTCTTCGAATCAAGGTTTCGTTGGTGTTTGCCAACGAAAATTGGTCTGCCCAAGGCGCTCATTAAAATCTGTTTCCGGAAGATCTGTGAAAAACTTCCCCAAACCTCCCCACTTTCCCCCACTTTTCAATTAAATTCCTCCACAACGGCCCTTTTTTACTATCCACATGTTATTCACAAGTCATTCCTTGACATAGGATTTACATTTCGGGCCGTTTAGCCCCTGCCTAGAGGGAAAAGCCTCTCCGCGCCGCCTTCCCCACTTCTCCCCACCCAAGGTTATCAACCGCCCAAAACCGGCCGTTTTCGGCGGGTTTCGCGGGCGCCTTCCCGCCCTTGTGAATAACTCGCGAACAAGTCGAATAACTTGCCCCTGGAGGCCCCCTCTTGACTTGCGAGCCGAAGCCTTCCCTCCTATCCCATTTTCCTCCACCGCACCATGACGCCACCGAAAAACATCCAGCTCATCGGCAACGAGCTCGCCCTCCTCTGGGAGGACGGCACCGAATCCTACATCAAGGCTCCCGCCTTGCGGGCAGCCTCTCCCAGCGCCGAGACCGCCGGCGAACGCGACATCCTCGGGGTCCTGCACGGCGGCGAGCGCGGCAAGGACTACTCCCAAGTCCAGATCGAGAGCTGGCAGTTCGTGGGCAACTACGCCATCCGCTTCAAGTTCTCCGACGGACACGCCACCGGCCTCTACAGCTACGAGCTGCTCAAAAGCCTAGGCCAGTAGCGCCAGCCGCCCTCCCATGCCTCTTTCCCAGGTCAAAGCCGTCACCTTCGACGCGGCCCACACCCTCTACCACCCGCATCCCTCGGTGGGGGCCATCTACCGCGAAGTCATGCAACGGCACGGCCTGGACTATCCGGCCGACGCCCTCGAGCAGGGATTCCGGCAAGCTTTCCGCTGCGTCGCCAAAGACGCCACCATCCTCGACGGCGAAAAACGGGAGTGGAGCTACTGGCGCTCCATCGTCGCCACCTCGATCTCCCACCTTTCCCCACCGCCCGCCGACTTCGACCGCCTCTTCGAGGACCTTTGGAACGAGTTCGCCCACGGACACCGCTGGCGGCCCGAACCCAGCGCCCTGCAAACCCTGAGCTCCCTACGCGACCGCGGCTACCGAACCGCCTTGCTTACGAACTGGGACCAACGCGTCCGCCAAGTCGTCGCCGAAACCGGATTCGCCCCTCACCTCGACCACCTCTTCGTCTCCAGCGAAATCGGCCACGAAAAACCCGACCGCGAAATCTTCGCCCACTGCCAAGCCGCCCTGCAGCTCGCCCCCGAGCAAATCCTCCACATCGGCGACTCGCTCCAGCACGACATCGCCGGAGCCCAAGCCGCCGGCTGGCATGCCATCCGCATCTCCGCCGAGGTCGCGCAGCCCAACGCTCCCTGCCGCAGCATCCAGAAGCTCAGCGAGCTGCTGGACATCCTAGAGTAAGCGCCGCCCAGCCCCTGAGCCGCCGCGGCTTCCCGCGTTTTTCCAACCTTTACAAACCGCCCCTACTCGCCTTACCTCCCAGCCGTTATGTCACACACATGCATCCATGAACGCACCTCGAAGGAGGAGATTGAAGAAGGCAAGAAGCTGCAGCCCAAGTTCGACAGCAACGGCCTCATCCCCTGCATCACCACCGAGGTCCATTCCAACGAGGTGATCATGTTCGCCTGGATGAACGAGGAAGCCCTCAAGCATACCATCGAAACCGGCAAGGCAACCTACTTCAGCCGCTCCCGCGGAAAGCTCTGGGTAAAGGGAGAGTCCTCCGGACAAATCCAATGGGTCAAGGAACTCCGCACCGACTGCGACCAGGACGTCATCCTCATCAAGGCTGACATCGGCGAAAACGGGGCCGCTTGCCACACGGGCTACAAATCCTGCTTCTACCGCAAGCTGGAGGGCGAAGAACTCGTTTACGACGGCGGAGAACGCGTCTTCGATCCAGCCGAGGTATACAAAAAATAACGACTTTACCAAGAGGGAGAGGCTTAATTGCCTCCCCTCTTTTTTTGTACCAACTCCTCCTCCACCCACCTTTCCCCCTCTATGTCAAAACACCTTCCCTACTTTCTCGGCTGTCCTGCTTGGTCAAATCGCGACTGGATCGGCAAGGTGTTCCGCACCGGCACGGAGAGCAACGAGCTCCTGCGGGAATACTCGCGAGTCTTCAACACCGTCGAAGGCAACACCCTCTTCTACGCCCTCCCTCCCATGGCCACCGTGGAACGCTGGATGGCCGAGTCGAGCGAGGGCTTCCGCTTCGCCCCCAAGTTCCCCAAGTCCATTTCCCACGAACGACGCCTCACCGGAGCCAAAGAGGAAAACAAAGCCTTCTTCAAGGTGCTCACCGCCCTCGCCGACGGAGACAAGCTAGGCGTCTCCTTCCTCCAACTCCCTCCATCCTTCAATATCAACAACCTGGATACGCTTCGCGACTACCTAAAAGCGCTGCCCAGCGAATTCAGCTACGCGGTCGAGCCACGCCACATCAGTTTCTACGACAAGGCCGACAACGAAAAGCGTCTCGACGACCTGCTCGAAAACCATGGCGTCGACAAAGTAGTCTTCGACACCCGCCCGCTCTGGTCCAGCGAACCCGACGCGGAAGAACGCGAAGCCCGCGAGCGAAAGCCCCAATTGCCCGTCCGCCAAGTCGCCCTCGGCAAGCATCCCGTCCTCCGCTTCGTCGGTAAAAACAAGGTCCAGAAAAACGAGATCTTCGTAAAGGAATGGGCCCCCGTCATCAACAAATGGATACTCGAAGGAAAGCGTCCCTACGTCTTCGCGCACGCCGGCGACGACGCCTTCGCCCCCTTCGTGGCCCGGCGACTGCACGAACAAATCAAACGCATCAATCCCCTCCTCCCCGAACTCGCCGAATTCGAAAGCGACCGCATCAAACCGGAAAAGCAAATCGAGCAGCTAGACTTGTTTTGACCCGTACCGCTGAGCTTTAGCCAGCGACCGCATTGCAGGATCGAAACCCTTCCACCGACTAGGGCCGAAGCGCCAGCCCCACGCCCTCCTACTTGCTCCCGCCCGTAATCCCTCGCTCGGACGCTTCCACGAAGGCGACGTAAGCTTTCACTTCCTGCGTATCCGCGTACTCACTACCGAGCACGGCCTCGACCGCTTGCTGGCGATTCAAGCCCTGGCGATAAAAGGCCTTGAAGATAAACTTCACCGCTGCCATCTGCTCCGAGCCAAAGCCGGCCCGTTCCAGTCCGACCTTGTTGAACATTCGAATCTTAGCCGGATTTCCATCGCCCAGCATAAAGGGCGGGATATCCTGCTCCACCTTCGCGCAGCCGCCAATGAAGCTACGATAGCCGATGTGGCAAAACTGGTGAATGGCCGTCCCGCCGCCGCCGATGCCGGCGTAGTCCTCCACGATCACGTGTCCCGCAAAGGTCGCTCCATTGCTCGCCACGATGTGGCTGCCGAGCTTGCAGCAATGCCCTACATGGCAGTAAGCGAGCAGGTAGTTGTCGTCTCCGATTTCAGTGAACTCGCCGTCCTTGGTCGCCGCGTTGATCGATACGTACTCGCGAAAAATATTCCGGTCGCCGATCTTCACGCCGGGGCTGCCGCCTTTGAACTTCAAGTCCTGGGTCTGCATGCCAATGCTGGCGTAAGGATAGATCTGGCAGGCTTCGCCAATCGAGGTGTTTCCCCAAACCGTGGCGTGATGCCAAACCTTGCTTCCGGCGCCGATACGAACGCCCGCTCCTATGACCGCGTACGGCCCAACCTCCACATCCGAGGCGAGCTCCGCCTTCGGGTCAACTACCGCGGTGGGATGAATATTGCTGCTCATGTCGATCGTATCAAGATTTCCTATACATCCTCGCCCTCGCCCAAGATCATAAACTTGAGCTCGCCGGAGGAGGCAACTTCGTCGCCCACGTAACAAGTAGCCGACGCGGTTCCGATCTTAGCTCGCATGATCTTAAGCAGCTTAATGTCGATGCGAAGCTGGTCGCCGGGGATCACCTTGCGGCGCCACTTGACCTTGTCCACGCTCATGAAGACCGCCGTCTTCCCTTCCTGGTTGATCTTACGCAGCATCAAGATGCCCGCGGCCTGGGCCATGGCCTCGATCTGCAGCACCCCCGGCATGATCGGCTGGCCGGGATAGTGTCCCTGAAAAAACGGTTCGTTGATGGTGACGTTCTTGATAGCCGTCAGCTCGTCGTCGCCACGAAACTCGGTCACGCGATCGATCATCAAAAACGGATACCGGTGCGGCAAGGTCTCGATCACGCGGCGAATATCCAGCTGCGTTTCCTCCTCGATCCGAGCCGTCTTAGGCTTGGCCTTGGCAGGAGTCGCCTCGCCCTTGGCCAACTCTTCCATGCGCTCGAAGAGCTTGGCCGTCAGCTCCGCATTGACCGCGTGCCCCGGACGGACCGCTACGATGTGAGCCTTGAGCGGCTTGCCGAGCAGCAGCACGTCGCCGATCACATCGAGAATCTTGTGGCGCACCAGCTCGTCGTCGAAACGCAGCGGCTCCTTGGACATGATCTTGTCGTCCTTGAGCACGATGGCGTTTTCGAGGCTGCCGCCCTTGATCTTGCCCAGCTTCAAAAGCTCCTCGATATCCTCGTAAACCGTAAAGGTACGGGCCGCCGCGATCTGGGTCGCGAACACGTCCGGGTCGATCTCGATGGAGAGGTGCTGCGTGTGGATGCCGCGATCGTCGGCCGAAGTGCAAGAAATCTTGAAGCCGTCGTACGGCAGCGCGATCAGCGAGGAATTCCCCTTGGTCACCGAAATCGGCTGATCGAGCACGAAGTACTCGCGCTCCGCGTCGAGCTCCACCGGCTCCGCTTCAAGGATCAGGTTGACGAAGCCCTTGGAGGAACCGTCCAAAATCGGCGGCTCGGAGGCATCCATCTCGATCTCCGCATTGTCGATGCCCATGCCGTGCAAGGCTGCCAAAACGTGCTCCACGGTATGCACCTTCACATGGCCGGAGGCCAGAGTCGTGGCACGCACCAAGTCGGTAACCTGCGAAATATGCGGCTTGATCACCGGCTTGTCGTGAAGGTCGACGCGACGAATCGTGATCCCCGCGTTGGCGGGCGCCGGCTTCAGCGTAAGCAGAGTTTTGTCACCAGTGTGGAGGGATGCGCCTTTGACAGAGACTTCGCGCAGGATGGAGCGTTGCTTCATGGGGATCGCTTAGTGGCAGCAATGCGAAACGAATTCAAGGATTTAGACTCCGCAGCGCAGAGCTTCAGCCCGCGTCCCGGACACAAGGCCATCGGACTGAAGCGCCTCCCTACGGAAATCTCCACAAAAAAGGCCAGCCGCATACCGCGGCTGGCCTTTGAAATCTGAATTGCTTTTCCGTGACGCTTACGCGACGCGCTCTACGATCAGAGGCGGTGGCGTTGGGCGCTTCGGCGCGAGGCGGTAGGCGGCCTTGAAGTATTCGAGGGCCTGCTCGAGCTTCGCTTCGTCGTTGTAATGGATCATCATCAGCGGCTCGCCCTGCTTGACCTGAGTGCCGACCTTCTTGATCTCGGAAACGCCAACCGCGTAGTCGATGTTGCCATCCTCGTCCGCGCCAGCTCCGAGCAGGTGGACGCCCTTGGCGATCTGAGCCGCGTTGATGGTGTGAACGTAGCCGCGCTTCGGAGCAGGCAGCTTGCGGATGTGCTTCGCGGTCGGAAACTTGTCGGGGTCGTCGATGTAGGAGGTGTCGCCGCCTTGGGCCGCCACGATCTCCTTGAGCTTCTCGAGCGCCGTGCCGTCCTCGATGTGACGTTGTACCGTCTGCTTCGCTGACAGCGTGGAACCGGCAACGCCAGCGAGACGCACGATTTCCATGCCGAGCTTGAGAACGAGTTCCTGCAAGTCTTCCGGACCCTCGCCCTTGAGGAGCTGGATCGCTTCCTTGAGCTCCAGGGCCGTACCCACCGTATCGCCGAGCGGCTGGTTCATGTCGGTCACGAGCGCGACGCAGCGACGCTTCATGGAGCGGCCTACGCGGGTCATGCTGCGAGCAAGCTGCTTGGCTTGCTCGAGATCGCGGATAAAGGATCCGTTGCCCCACTTGACGTCGATCACGAGGCCTTCCGCGCCTTCGGCCAGCTTCTTGGAAAGAACGCTACCGGTAATCAGCGGGAGGCTAGGAATGGTAGCGGTCTTCTTGCGGAGGTCGTAGAGCTTGGCATCCGCAGGAGCGAGCTCGGCGCTTTGGCGAACCATCGCTCCGCCGATCTTCTCGAGCTGCTCGATGAACGGATCGATGCCCATGTCGGCATTGAAGCCAGGCACGGCGCTCAGCTTGTCGAGGGAACTGATCGCGAAATCTTGGTCGATGCCGCCCATCATTGGGATTACGATACCGGAGGCGACTGCGAGCGGCACCAGCACTAGGGAGGTCTTGTCGCCCACGCCACCTGTGGAATACTTGTCGATCTTGGGCTTAGCGATGTGCGAAAGGTCGATCACCTCGCCGGAAAGCATCATCTCCTCGGTGAGAATCGCGGTTTCCTGAGCGGACATTCCCTGGAAGAAGATCGCCATTGCCATGGCGGCCATTTGGAAGTCAGGCATTTCTCCGTCCAAGATAGAGTCGATTATATACCGGATCTCTTCCTTGGTGAATTCTTGGCCCTCGCGCTTCTTTTCGATAAGATACGCGTAGCTCGGCTTGATGAAACGACGGCTGCTTAAGGTTTTTCTAACCATAATGGATTGTACGGAATCGTATTGCTTGCCGTTAGCGGCCATGACAGGACGACGCCCGCGAACCCATTCGCTAGGAAAGCATCACCCACACCATTGACGCTCTTGGACTTACGAAGGTCCCATACAACAGCACGAAACCGAACGACCGCCCAAGCGGCAATTTTGAAGAGCGTATTATGCCACACGTGTCAAGCCCCTAACCGGAAGCCACGAGCTAGGATTTCGCCCAAGCCAAACTAGGGTATTCTCCGGGGATTTTTCCGAGCTCCGAAGCGGAGCGGCAGCGATTCGAAGCTTGCTCGTTCCTAGAAGGCGGATTTTGTAGCCGCTCTATGCAAGACTGGTTCGACCTCGCAAAAAAGATCGATTCGCTCGTGCTGGAAGCCGCAGCTTCCGCAGGGCTCGAAGACTCCTTCTCGGCGGATATCCGAACGGCGGATCCGCGTTTCGGCGATCTGCAGGCAAACGGCGCCCTTCCCTACGCCAAGCGCAACAGGTCGAACCCTCGCCAAATCGCCCAGTCCATCGTGGAAAAGCTGGAAGCGAACCCGGAACTCAAGGAAGTCGCCGACCTTTCCATAGCTGGCCCCGGCTTCATCAACTTCTCCCTCAATCCGGACTTCCTGCAAAAGTGGCTCACCACCTTCTCCGGCGCGGCGCAGCTCAGCCAGGCCGCCGCCCACCTGCAGAAGGACGAGACCGTAGTGGTCGACTACAGCTCGCCCAATACCGCCAAGCAAATGCACATCGGGCACCTGCGCTCGCTCATCATCGGCGAATCCATCTGCAAGCTGCTTGAATTCTGTGGAGCTAAGGTCATCCGCGACAACCACATCGGCGACTGGGGCACTGCCTACGGGCGCCTCTTCTACGCTTACAAGCGCTTCCTCGACGAGGAAAACCTCAAGGCCAATCCGCTCGGCGAACTGGAACGCCTCTACAAGCTCGGCAGCAAGTTGGCCACCGAGGACGAGGCCGTGGTCGCCGAATCCCGCGAGGAGCTGGTCAAGCTCCAGAGCGAGGACCCCGAGAGCATGAAGCTCTGGGAAACGGTCAACGGACACAGCATCGACGGCATCAAGCAGGTCTACGAGCTTTTCGACATCAAGTTCGACCACTACCTCGGCGAAAGCTTCTACCGCAACATGGTAGACCAAGTCTACAAGGAGCTGGAAGAATGCGGCCTCGGTGAGAAGAGCGAAGGTGCCTGGGTCGTTTTCCACCCCGAGCACAAGCGCTTCGCCACCCAGCCGTTCATGTACCGCAAGTCCGACGGCGCCTCCAACTACGCGACCACCGACTTGGCGACCATGCTCTACCGGACCGAGCACTTCAAGGCCTCGAGCATCATCATCGAAACCGACTTTCGCCAAAAGGACCACTTCGAGCAACTCGAGCTCACCACCCAAAAATGGTTCGAAAAGACCGGCCGCACCTTCCCCAAGTTCAGCCACGTCTTCCACGGCACCATCATGGGCGAGAACGGCAAAGCCATGGCCTCCCGCACCGGCGACCCCGTGCTGCTGAAGGACCTCATCGCCGAAGCCATCGAGCGCGCCGAAAAACTGATCCGCGAGAAAAACGCCGAAAAGATCGAAAAAGGCCAAACGCCGCTGAGCGATGCCGAAATCCTCGCCGCCTCCAAGGTGATCGGCACCAGCTCCATCCGTTACGCAGAGCTCTCGCAAAACCGGACCAGCGACTACGTCTTCGCTTGGGACAAGCTGCTGAGCTTCGAGGGCAATACCGCTCCCTACCTTCTCTACGCGGCCACCCGCATCAAGAGCATCTTCCGCAATTTCGACGCGGCGGAACTGGAAAACCTCGCCTCCAAGGCGAGCACGATCGAAACGCCGGAAGAGCTCGCCCTCGCCCGCAAGATCCTCGGATTCGTCGGCGTGCTGCAGCAGACCATCGAAACCCTGCGCCCGCACCTGCTCTGCACCTACCTCTTCGAACTGGCGGGCGCCTACAGCTCGTTCTACAACGCCAACAAGGTCATCGTTCCCGAGGAAGCCGTCAAGTGCCGGCGCCTAATGCTTTGCCAGCGCACTCTAGACGTGCTGGAAACCGGCTTAGGCCTCCTAGGCATTCCTACTTTGGAACGCATGTAATAGCTTGTCCGGGCGCTTCCCGCGCCTTGACAAAGTGCCAACCGCAAGTGTCTCATTGGGCTACTTCCCTAGCCCATGAGAGAATACTACATCCGACGCGAAGGCGATGAAGATGCGAGCGGCCCGTTCGACATCGACCAAATCTCCTCCCTGATAGAGGCGAACAAGCTCGATGCCAGCGCTTACTTCTACGACATCGAGACCGAGTCGTGGCTCCCCATCTCCTCCAACCAGGAGCTGATGGAAACCCTCTTCCCCAAGAAGCGAAAGCTCAGCCTACGCACCGAAGAATCGGAAGCGGAAAAGAAACGCCTCGCGGAAGAGGAAGCCGCCAAGGCTGCTGCAGCGAAAGCAGCCGCCGACGCTGCTGCCAAAGCCGAGGGCCAAACCGAGACAGGCGAACCAGGCGAGACCGCCGAAGAATCCAATTCAAAGGAAGCCGCCAGCGAACAACCCGCGAAGCCGGAACAAAAAAACGAGGGCAAGAAGGGCAAAAAGAAAAAGGCGGACAAGAGCGACGAGCGCCAAAAGCTGGAAGTCACCAAAATGCTCGCCCTCGCGGAAGGCCGAGCCGACGACCCTAGCGGCAAATCTCCCCGCGAAAAGCAAGCAGCCGTCGCCTTCTTCGGCCTGCGATTCCTCACCGTATTCTTTATCGCGTCCATCCTCGCCATGGCATGGATCGAAAAGGACCTCATCCTTACGGCCGACGCCATCGCCATGGCGAAAAGCCCCTACCTCCTCGTCGCGGTTTTCGACTTGGTCATCACCGTCACACTCCTGCTGCAAGTGACCGAAGTGTATCCACTTCTTCGATTCAGGGCAGCCGTAGGCGCCGGACTGCTGACGATGCTCTACTATTCCAGCGGCGATACGATCTTGCTTATAAGCAACCTGCTCCTAATGGGAGCCATCTACTTCAGCAGCGCCATCATCAAGATCCGCTTCCTGATCGCTTGCGGCATCACCGGCTTGCTCGGCATCCTCGGGTACGCCTACGTCTTCTTCCTCTGATCGAGGCGGGGAGGCCTCGCTCGAGCCCCTTCTACACACCTACCGGCCATGAACCCACGTCTCCAAAAACTAGTATCCAACGCGCGGATACTGCAAAAGGAGATGTGGCGGCACCACCACAAAGCCGTTTCGAAGCGACGCAGCGCCGCCTTCGCCGTAGGAAGAGTGGTTGCCATCACCTTTTCCGGACTGAAGGAGAACCGCCTGCTCGCCCGCGCGGCCGCTTTGAGCTTCAGCTCCCTGCTCGGACTCGGGCCCATGATCGCCCTCGCCGTGCTGCTCTCCGGTTTCGTGCTCAACCAAGCGGAACCAGGCATGGCCCAGGACACCATCGAGCGCATCGTTTCCTACATCGCCCCCCAAGTAACGCTCACCGAAGGCGAAGCCGCGACCGAGCAAAGCGGGTTGAGCAACCTAATCTCCGACTTCATCGAAGCCAGCCAGTCCGGAGCGGTCGGGATCGGCGGAGCCCTCGTACTCGGCGTCATCGTCATCCAGCTTTTCATCACGATCGAAGACGCATTCAACGACATTTGGGGCGTTTCCAAAGGCCGCAAGCTCGTCACTCGCATCATCCTCTACTGGACCATCATCACCCTGGGCACGGTCCTCGTGTTCGCCGGTCTCGCCATCGCCGTCTCCAAGCTTATCGAGCTCAACAACCAGTTCATCGCCCTGACGGAAGGCCTCCCCGGCTCCGAAACCGTCAACAGCTGGCTCTCGCTCTACGGCGTAAAGATCGCTAGCTTCCTCATCATCTCCTCCCTGCTCGCCGCCTTCTACCGCTTCATCCCCAATACCCAAGTCGAGTGGAAAGCCGCTTTCGTAGGCGGCCTCTTCTCCGTAAGTTGCTTCGCGGCCAACAACGCCTTCGCTTTCCTCTACGTCGAACGCGTCGCCATGCAGCGGACTTTGTACGGCTCGCTCAGCATCCTGCCGGTGCTCATGATCGGCCTCTTCACCTTCTGGATGTGCCTGCTGCTCGGAGGCCGCCTCTCCTTCGCCGTACAAAACGCCCGCTTCAAGAGCGGCAAGGTCGCTTGGGACGAGCTCAGCCAAGCTTCCCAAGAAAGCCTCTGCCTGCTCCTGCTGGCCCAGATCAGCCGCCGCTTCCGCGATTGCGGCGAGGCCTACTCCAGCACCGACCTCGCCGAACGCAACAACCTGCCGAGCCCCCTCGCCGGAGCCGCTCTCAACCGGCTCGTCGAACTGGGCCTCGCCTCCACCCTGCCGGCCAAGGAAAAGGACACCTACAACGCCTACCGCTACCAGCCCGCCCGTCCGCTCGAGAAGATCGCCCTGCTCGACTTCAAGAAGAAGTTCGAGTCCCACGGCACCAACCCGGACGACACCCTCTTCGACAACCGCGACCCGCTCGTTCGCCGCTACCACGAGCTCATCGACGAAGCCCGCCGCTCCAGCTTCCAGCAAATCAGCCTCGCCGAAGCCCTCGACGCCTTCGAGGAACCGCGAAAAGCCTGAGTCCATCCCCTTTTCCCAGAGGCGGTTTTGTCCATTGACAGCTTAGGCGCCTAGCCTAGTTTAGCCGCCTTTAATTGCGTATCCCCTTATGATTTCCTGGCTACAAAACAAACTGCAGAAGCACCTGCTCCTCGTATTCATCATCTTCGCTGTCCTCATCATCGCGTTCATCGTGCAGATCGGCAACCAGGGACCGATTGGAGGCGGAAAGGAACAGACCGCTGACCTGTTCTTCTACGACACCCCCATGAACACCGAGGCCGCCCGCGTCCAGCTCATGCGCGACGCCCAACTCAGCGCCTCGCTCAGCCGCAATCCGCGCGCCAGCCAGAACCTCCCCTTCGAGCGCGCGACCGCCCGCTACATCGCCAACGAGAACCTGATCCCCGAGCCGAGCGAAGAGCAGCTTCTCGAGTACATCAAGACCCTCCCCGCTTTCCAAAACCAGCTCGGCGAATTCGATTCCCAGGCCTACAACATGATCCTGGACAGCATCAGCCTCGGCGGCGCTTTCAGCAAAGCCGACCTCCGCCGCGTCCTCGTCGACGACTACCGCATCGCTAAGGTCTACACCGCTCTGCAAGGAGCCGGCTTCGTGCACGAGTCCGAAATCCTCGACAGCCTCAGCCAACGCCTCGCCAAGTGGTCCATCCTCGTCGCCGAAAGCGATCTGAACACCTACACGCCGGAGATCGAAATCACCGAGGAAATGCTCAAGCAGCACTACGAAGACTTCGATTTCCAATACCAGACCCCCGAGCGCCGCGTCGTAAACTACGTCGAAGTGGAAGCCGCCAACTACGTTGACGAAATCAAGCCTACCGAAGACGAGCTCATCACCTACTTCGAAGCCAACATCGACCGCTACCAGCCCGCTCCCGCCGAAGACCCCGACGCCGAGCCAGCCGAGCCCGTCACCTTCGAGCAAGCCCGCCTCGCCGTCCGCGAAGACTACCGCCTCGAAAAGGCCCGCGAAGTCGCAGCCGAACGCGCCTACGACCTCGTCGTGCAGATCCACGAAAACGAATTCTCCCGCGACTCCCAAGGCCTCAAGGACGCCATCGCCGCTATGAACTTGGAAGTGAAGACCGCCTCCTCCTTCTCCGCCAACGAAACGCCGATCGGCACCACGTGGGGACGCAACATGGTCAGCGAAGCCTTCAAGCTCACCGAGAACCGCTTCTACTCCGAACCGCTGCAGCACGGCGACAAGTCCATCGTACTCTTCTACGACAAGGTCATCGAACCCACCATCCCGAGCTTCGAGACCCTCCGTCCCCGCATCGTCGCCGACGTTCGCGCCGAAAAGTACCGCGAAGCCCGTTCCGCCTACGCGATCGAGCTCCAGGAAAAGCTCGCCGCCGCAGCCGAGAGCGAAGACAGCTTCGGCGCCGCAGCCGAAGAAGCAGGGCTGACCGTCAGCTCCTACAGCGACTTCACCTTGAGCGAACCGGCCGAAGGCCTCGACCGCCGCGCCCTTTCCGCCCTCCTCGAGCTCGAGACCGGAGAAGTGTCCGATTTCGTTCGCCTCAACGGCGACAACCAAGGCGCCTACCTCTACGTCCTCTCCAAGGAAGTTCCCGAGGTCAGCAAGGAAGACCCGCAGTACGCACAAGTCGCGGACTCGCTCCAGAACCTCTCCAAGCAGTTCTCCGCCCAGCAGTACATCAGCACCCTCACGGTGCAGGAGCAAATCCGCCTCGGATTCACGCAACAGAACTAGCTCCCAGCCATGCCCCTGCAGCGCTTCAGACCGCTATCCGGCCGCTGCAAGCTTTGCCGAGGCGAAGTGGAAATCCACCTCGCCTCCCATGAATCCGCCCCTGCGGAATGCCCGAAGTGCGGGCAGGACATCGAACCCTGCCCCACCCTCACGGCTCCGCAAATGAAGATCAACGTCAAGCCCTCGGTCAGCAACGCCAAGGCCGCCGGCTTCAAAGTCTTCAAGAAGCTCGACGGCGGAGAGCTCGAGCAACAATGAAACGCGATCCCCAGCACCTGCTCTTCGGCCTTTCGGTCCAACAGTACTCGCTCAAAGGGCTCAACATGCTCTGCATCTTGTACGCAGGCAGCCTCGTCTTCGCCGCCCTTTCGAGCCCCGTTTTCTTCAAGCTGGTCCACGAGAGCGAAGCCTTCGGCAGCTTTCTCAGCCTTTTCGGCGAAGGAGTCGTGCCCTACCTCAAGGAGAAACCGCTGACCCGCCACTTCGACCGGGCCCGCCTGCTGGCCGTCATCGTCATCCTCCCACTCCTCTTCAAGTACGCCAAGCTCTACTCCCTCAAAGCCGTCGGCTTCCGACGTCCCTTCAGCCAGTTTCCCATCTGGTATGCCTACGGCCTCGGCATGATGGTCATCGTCTTGGCCGCGACCACCTTTTCCAGCGCCCTCAGCCCCGTTCCCGACTGGAGCTTCGAAATGCAAGCGAAGGCTACCGCGAGCGCCGTGATCGGCGCCACACTGCTCTCCCTATTCGAGGAAGTCATCTTCCGCGGACTCGTCTTCCGCCTCTTCTACTCCTTCCTCAAACCGATTCCCGCCATCCTGCTCTCATCGCTCTTCTTCGGCTCCCTCCACTTCAAGATGGACCCCAGCCTCATGAGCCACATCCCGGCGGCCGAAATCGGCTTCGACGACGGGTTCAGGGTCGCCCTCGGCTACGTGACCGCCGTCGCGGACGGATTCACGATCATCCATTTCATCAACTACTGCCTGGTAGGCATCATCTTGCACCAAGTCTTCATCCTCAGCGGAAACCTCTGGAGCGCCATCGGCTTGCACGCCGGCTGGGTAACCGTGCTGCTCAGCCTCAACAAAACCTTCGAAGCCACCGAAAACACCAACGTCTTCACCGGCTCAAACCGCGTCATCGACGGCTACTGGGTCACCATCGTGATGAGCCTCTTCGTCGCCTTCTTCGCCTACCTTCTCCACAAGCGCCGTTCGGCCGCTCCGGAGACCGATTAAGCCGCCCGTTCGCCCCATGCTCCGCAAAATCGCCGTCATCTCCGACACCCACGGACGCGTGCCAGAGCGATTGCTCGACCGCATCAGTTCCGCCGACGAGATCTGGCACCTCGGCGACGTGACCCGCCCCGAGATCCTCCTCCCCATCCAAAACCTCGGACGTCCCCTCTGCGTCGTGAAAGGCAATTGCGACCCCTACGGCTCCTGGCCCGAAACCCGCGACCTCGAGCGGGAAGGCTTCCGCTTCCGCCTGCAGCACCATCCTCCCCACGGCTACCTGGAGAACACCACCGCCATTCTCTACGGGCATCTTCACCAACCCCTCGACGACTGCGAATTCGGTGTCCGGGCCCTCAATCCCGGAGCCGTCACCGGCCCTCGCAACGGCAGCGCCGCCAGCTTCGCTTGGCTTACCTTTCCCGAAGAAGGAAAGTGGGAGTGGACGGTCGAAAAGCTCTAGCCGCGGATCCGAACAACTCGGCCGACACACCCGCTTTCCCCAGCGTCACCACTTTCGCGGAAACCGCAGCCGGTGCTCGATCCGCCCGATCTGCGAGGGCTCCAGCGGCGGCAGGTCGTCCACCAACAAGCGCTGGTCATCAACCGCCAGAATCGACTTCGCGCAATCCTGCAGCTCCTGCCAGCGCTCGAATTCCAAACTGGGAGCGTTCACGATGTGACGCAGCAGGCTCAGCCATTCCTGCCTCGCCCGTTGCACGTCGCCGAACTTCAGGTCTTCGCCCAGCAGGCGCTTCCCCTTGCCGGCCGACTCCGCCCAATCCGCAATCACCTCCGCAGCCCCATCGCCATAATGAGGCGGGAGTCCATGCTTCAAATATCCATCGTAGGTGCGATCCTGATACGCCACCCGGCACGCTCTCGAAAGCCGATGGCTGTACTGGGAGTGATCGTCGAACCGGTAACCCGCCCGCAAATTGGCGATATCCCGAGCGATCGCGTCCACCGCGTAACTGCCGTCCTCCAAGGCAGCCGCCACCGCTAGGCCTTCGCCGCCCTGGAAGAGGCTGAAGATCCGTCCGCGCAAGGTTGGCCGCCCGCTTTCGTCGATCAAACCCAACTGCCGCCAAGCCAAGGCCGGACTGCGGGCAGGGCTCAATTCTCCTTCGCATACCGGCCGTTGCGGACAGCTTTGGCATTCGACCGGATAAGCCCGCCGCGTCTCCGGCTCGTGCAAGCAAACGCCCCACACGTCTCGATCGAAGAGGCCCACCGACTGAGCGTAATCGAAAACGCCGATCAGCCGAAAACCTTCCCGCTTCGTATTCACAAATTCCCCACAATCCGGTAACTTGCTCCAAGGCAACGCGGACAAGGCCTCGATCTCCTGCCGTTTTTCGATCGCGATCCCCTGCTCGGAAAACGCCGCCAACAACCACCCCGCTAGCTGCGCCCGAGATTTCTGCTTCCGATCGACGAAACCGATCATCCGCTTCTTTCCCCAATTCTCTCCGAGGCGAGCGAGTTTTCCGCCTCCCAGCTCCTTCACCACCGAAGCTTCTTTTAGAGCCGGCCGCAGCTCTTCTCCTACCCGAACCCGCGCCTCCGCCCAAGTGGCCTGCACCCTCTCCCCGCGAGGTTCCCACACGCCTTGAGAATTTAGAATCTCCTCGCTGTTGGCAGTGGCATGACGCGCTCGTTCCGCATCGACCTTCAGGCCGCACGGCATATCGGGAAACTGGATACTGTGCTCCGCGCCCACCTTCGCCGGCGATTCGCCAAAGAGCCGTTCGCAGGCCTTCACCACTTCCGGAAAGGCCTCCACGCCCCGCTCCGCGGCTACGTCCAAGATCCCGATCAAGCTGGGCCAATCCAGCAACTTGGGCCGTCGTACCGGCCGCTGCTTGCCTTCCCGCAGTCGCGGCCGATCGGGAGCCACCAAAGCGTAGCCGATCGTATCGAAGCCGCGACGCCCCGCCCGCCCAAACATTTGCAGCAGCTCGTCCGGACGGATCAGCTGCTGAACGTTGCCCAAGGTGAACTGCGACTCCGTCACCAGGACCGAGCGCATGGAAAAATTCACCCCTGCCGCCAGCCCCGTCGTGGAAACCACGATACGCAACTGCCCCGCTTTCGCGAGCGGCTCCACCAGCCCCGCTCGCTGCTGGTAGCTCAAGCCGCTGTGGTGGTAGGCCACCCGTTTGTTCAGCAGCTTCTCCAAGGTGCCGCCCGCTAGCCGCTTCTGCACCGGGCTCAGGGCCAAAGGATTCTCAATGGGCAAAGCCGCCGCCAGTTGACGCGCCAAGGACTCCGCCCCCTTGCGCTGCGGGGCGAAGATCAAAATCGGGCCCAAGTCCGCCATCAAGGCCCGCGCCACCAAGCGAGGCCAGAAGCCCGTCACCGAACGGGGCGGATTGAAGGAAAGCGCGTCGAGATGGATCTCCTCCAGCGGCACCGGGCGCTTATCGACCGAGATCAAGTGAGCCCGACGCCCGAGCCGTCCCAGCCAATCCACGATGTCTTGCGGATTGGATACGCTGCCGCTGAGCAGCAGAAGCTGGGTAGTCGGCGGCGCCAAGGCCACGCAAAGCTCGTAGTTCACCCCCCGCACCGCATCGCCGATCATCTGGTACTCGTCGATCACGAAAAGCCGAGGCCCCTTCCCGCGCAAGAAGCGCGGCTTCTGCGTCTCCAAAGTCGCCACCACGACCGGCGCCTCCGGGTCGATCGCCACATCGCCGGTCACGATTCCGACCCGCCAGCCCTTGCTGCGAAATTCCCGCAGCTTGTCGTTCGCCAAGGCTCGCGTCGGCACCGCCAGCACGATCTGCCCGTGCCGGTACGATTCCGCGATCAGCTCGACCAAATAGGTTTTGCCCGCCCCCGTAGGAGCGTTCACCACCACGTCCTCCCCCGCCTTGATGCGGTGCAAGGCGTCTTGCTGCCACAGGTCGGGAATCTTGAGGTGTATGTCTAAATCGCCGAAGGTGTTCACGGTCAGGATCGGTCTCTGCCTTAAACTTCCCATGAAAGGTCGATCTAGGGCTTTCGTTGTTCGCGGAATTCGTTAGCTTATCTGGAGCGTTGCTAAAAGAAGTACAGATGCGGATTC
This sequence comes from Pelagicoccus sp. SDUM812005, assembly GCF_031127875.1. GTDB lineage: Bacteria > Verrucomicrobiota > Verrucomicrobiia > Opitutales > Opitutaceae > Pelagicoccus. The sequence continues at coordinate 131,601 of NZ_JARXIA010000005.1, forward strand.
GGACACGAGAGATAAAGTTGATGACTTTCAACATCGCCCACGGGCGAGGCCTCTCGCTCTACCAAGGATTCAGCAGCGCCACCAGCATTTCCAAGAACCTGGACCGCATCGCCCACATCATCCGCGAGCAGCAGCCCGACGTCGTGGCCCTGCAGGAAATCGACGCCTCCTCCCACTGGAACAAGCACATAAACCTGCTCGACTACCTCCAGTCCGCCACCAACTACCCCCACGCCGTGCACGGCATCCACAACCAGCGCTTCGGGCGCAAGCCCCTCGCCTACGGAAACGCCTTCCTCTCCAAGTTCCCCGTCAAGAACTGGAAGGTCGAGTCCTTCGGCACCAAAAGCCTCGGCGAAAAAGGCTTCCTGGAAGCCTGCTTCCTCATGGACGAGGTCGAAGTCGACATCATCAACCTCCACCTCGACTTCCGCTCCCGTCGCACCCGGCTCCGCCAGGTCGACAAGCTGCTCTCCTCCATCCACGCCCGCAGCGACGCCGATCCCTACCACCTGCCCCCCATCATTTGCGGCGACTTCAATACCAGCTCCCGCTCTTCCCGCGACGCCTTGCACCAGCTCATCGAACGGGCCGCTGGAGATGAGGACTACCAATACTTTCCCAAAAAGGAACGCACCTTCCCCGCCCACTTTCCCTCGCGCGGGCTCGACTTCATCCTGCTCGCCGCCCCCTTCGAAGCCGTCGAGACAGAGGTCATTAAAAGCTTCGCCTCCGACCACCTTCCCGTGCTCACCCGCATCGAAACGCCCCTCGCCACTCCCATCCGAGCGGCCGCCAACTCCTAAAGCCCGAGCCCCGCTGGGCCCGCCCTAGAAGATCATCTCCGTGGTGCGAACGCGGTCGCCCACCTTGAAGAGGTCGAGGTCTTCCACGATCACTTGATCGCCTTCCTTCAATCCGGAAAGGATCTCAACGTTGGTCATGCTGCCGAACCCCTTTTCGATCTGGCGCATCGAGACAAGACCGTCCTCCACCACGAAAACGCGGTCGCCGATTATCGCGGTGCCGGGTATGATCAATGCCCGGTCTCGCTCGTCGATCGTGATGGTCGCCTCCCCTGTCAGGCCGGGGAAAAGCTTCTCGGTTTCGATGTCCACGTCCAGGTGGACCGTGTAGCGCTGCGTCACCGGATCCGCCACCGGCAAGGTTTTGGAAACGGTCGCCGAAAAGGTCGACTCTCCATAGCCCAAGAACTTCACCCGAGCGATCTGCCCCAGCTCGATCCCGGAAAAGTTCTCCTCGCTCACCTTCACCTTCACGATGCGGTCGAGCGAGATCATCCGAGCCACTTGCTGGCCTCCGGATATGAGGTCCCCGCGGTAGGCGAGCACCTCGGTGATGACCCCGTCCATGGGAGCCCGGATCGTCATCTTGTCGCGCGTACGCTCCAGCGACTTCAACTCATTTTCCAGCTGGGCTATGCGCACCTTCTTGGAATTGAGCTCCGCCTCGATCGCCAGTTCCGTGCTGGTAATGTCCCGCTCGCGGGCTTCTACCTCCGACTTGCTAGCGTCCCCCGCCTCGTGGCGGCGCTTGGTGTCCTCCAAGCGCTCCTGCAGGGTGATCAAGCTGAAGCGGCGGCTCGAACCTTGCTCCAAGATCAAGTCGGCCGCTTCCCGCTCGATCTGCAGCTTTTCGATCTGGATCTCCAAGTCCCCCAAATCCAGCGACATCAGCACATCGCCTTCCCTCACCGTGGCGCCCAGCTCGAGATTCGACTCGAGCACTCGGCCGTGCAGATCGCTCTTCACGCTCATCTCCCGCTCCGCCACTACCTGCAGCGTCCCCGGGACCGATCGCACCGCCACATGACGCTTCGTTTTCGCCACCGTAGCGACCGGCTTCATCGAGCTCACGAAATACACCCCACCCGCCACCAATACGGCGACCACCGCGAGAGTTTTTAGTAGAAAACCTAGCTTCATCTTATCACTGCAGATCGATTCGTCCCATGAGGCCACGCCTCACTCCAAGCCCAACTCATTAGCGACCTGAGAGAGAGTATCAAGGTACGAAATGCGGGAGTCCTGGGTTCTGATCAAAGTATTGTCGTAGTCGCGCTGGGCTTTCTCCTCGGCGGAAACAGGAGCCCGCTGCTCCTCCACCGCAAGCTTCACCTGATCCAGCTCCTGCAAGGCGCTCTCCAAAACCCGCTCCTCGATCGCCAAGCCGCGCCCCTCGATCTCCAAGCGCCTCAGTAAGCGATCGAAGTTCAACACCAGCCGCTCCTCGCCCAAGCGCTTCGCCCGCTCCGCTCGCAGCAAGCGACTCAGGGCTTCCCGCGTCTTGCCTTGCTTGCGGAAGCCATCGAAGACGGTCCAACCCACGCTCAACCCGAAATAGGAATACTCCTGCTCCCGCCGCGTCCCGTCGAGGTCGAGCGCGTTCGAGCTCAAACCAAGTTCGGCATCCAGCTTAGGCAGCAGCGTTTTCCGGGCGATGTCGAGGTGGCGCTTGTTGGCCTCGATATCGAGCTCGCTCTGCTTGATGCGCTCGTCCTGCTCGATCGCCCGATCGTAGTAGGCCACCAAGCTGGCGATCTCCGCTTCCTGCAAAATCTCGACACGCGGCACGACGCCCACCGCCAAGCCTTCCAGCTTGTCCGCCGGCATCGCCGCAAAGTTCGCCAATTCCTCGAGGCGATACTCGAAGTCCGACTGGGCTCGCAGAGCATTCAAGTCCTTGCGCTCCACGTCCAACTCCAAGCGCAGCAAGGAACTCTCGCTCGCCGTTCCGGCCTTAACCTGCTCCCGCTGAAAATCCAATTGGGCAACCGCCTGCTCCAAATCCAAGCGAGCCCGGTCCCTGCGCTGCTTCGTCACGATCAGGCGCATGAAGTCCAAGCGGGCCTGAGCCACTACCTTCGAGGCCGTCACCTCCGTGTTCAGCCTTTCCGCCTCCCGCTGAAGCTCGCCCAATTCCTTTTCCGAGCGACGCGTCCCCCAGTGGTAGATCGGCTGGCTCACAGTCACGTTGTAAACGACCCGATTCTCGTAGCCCGCCCCGTCGACATCCTCGAGATCCTTCTCCTGTCGGAAGGCCACGTTCGTGCGAAACGACGGCAGCACCGCGGCCCGGGCCGAGATGCGACGTCCCTCCGCCTCCTCCTCGAAATACTCGCGCAAAAGCATCGACTCGGACCCCTCCAGCGCGGCGGCGATCACTTCGTTAAGCTGCGGGATCAAATCCTCGGGTAGCCGCCCCTGCATTGGGTCGGCAGCGAAAGAACTCGTGCTCACGAAGCACGCGACAAGCAACAAAAACGGACGCATAAGGAGAATAAGGATCGGAATTTTCGAGCCTCCGCCAAGCAGCGGAAGCGGGACGCTCAAGCATGGGATGCTCGGTTCTGTGAGAAGCTCGAAACGCGATCAACACTATTTCTAGAAGGGTCCGCCGAGCAGCCCGCCCGAGGGGAATTCCTGCAAATAAAAGGTTGATTTCGCCTCCAATGCGCGTCTTCTTCTCCGCTTTTCCGATCGATGCCCAGATGGCGGAATTGGTAGACGCGCTAGATTTAGGCTCTAGTGTCGAGAGACGTGCAGGTTCGACCCCTGTTCTGGGTACCATCGGAAAGGAAATAGCCCGCTCCCTCGCAGCGGGCTTTTTTGCGGCCCTTGCCAAGGACGTGGACAGTAGCTGCAAGAGCCCTCCCCAGCCTCCGCGTCGAGCCCCCAACAACCTTACCGCACCACTTTCAAGCCCGGGATGGCCCGTTCCAGGCGAGCGATGCCTTGGGGCGTCGCCTTCGTTCCGTGCAAGTAGATCCGCCGCAGGCCTTTCAGCCGGTGCAGCTTCGCCAATCCCGCATCGGTTACCGAAGTGCCAAAAAGGTTCAGGTACTCCAGGCCTTCCAGCTCGCCCACCGCCTCCAGCGCCGCATCCGTAACCGAGGTGTTTCGCAGATCGAGGTGGCTTACCTGCTTGAACTTCCCCAGCCCGGCCAGCTGCCCGTCCTCGACCTTGGAGCGAGCGAAGTTCAGCTTCACCACAGCTCCCGCCACCGGTTCCAGCAGGGAAAGCGAATACGCCTTTTGCTTCACCGCGTAGGTGTAGCTAACCTCCACGTAATTGGCATCGTGGTTCACGGTGTCCACCGCGAGCCCCATCGCCTCCAGCTTCTCTACCACGGCGGCCATCGTTTCCGGCATCTCGTAGGTCGCGGGCGGAAGCGGGAGGTCGTCGGTGTACTTGCTCCCAACCCCGCTGGGTGAAGGAACCGCGCCCGCCATGGCCATCATGCCTCCGCCCATATCCTCGCCAAAGTGCGCTCCTTCATCGATCCAACGCTTCAGCAGCTGCTGCTCCGCTTTCGTCAAGCCCTTGCCTTTCGACGGCATGTAGTCGGGATCGTCCGGATCGAAGGTCGTCAGGTAATAAAGGGGACTATCATCCGCGTCGCCTGCCGTGAGGACCTTGCCGTTTTCGCTCCCGCGCAGGATCCAAGCGGGCGAATCGAGCCGAAGGTCGCCCTTCTGCTTCTCGTCGCTGTGACACTTAAAGCACCGCGCCTCGAAAATCGGAAAAACTTCCGTCTGAAAATCCACCGGAGCATCGCCGTAGCCGGTCGATGCCAAGAAAAGAACGCTCCCGCCGCAAAGGCCGAGAACTCTGCTGAACACTCGTGTCATTGAAATCGTGATTCGTTTTCGCAACGGCGCTTCAGCCAAATAGGTCAAGGACAGGACGCCCCTTGTCGGCCACGCGGAACGGCCGCCCGGTCGGCGAGTAAACGGTCTTCTCGGTCGGCAAACCGAGGGCGTAGGCAATAGTGGCATTGAAATCAGGCACGTTCACCCGATTTTCGATCACGTTCTTGCCGCTCGTATCCGTCTTTCCATACACCTGTCCTCCACGAATGCCTCCTCCCGCGAGCACGCAGGAAAAGGCCGTCGGCGAATGGTCGCGTCCATCGTTCTCGTTGATCTTCGGCGTGCGTCCGAACTCCGTGGCCAAGACCACCATCGTCTCCTCCAGCATGCCGCGCAGCTCCAGATCAGCCAGCAAGGTCGACATCGCCTTGTCGAGCACCGCCGCGTTCTCCTCCACCCGTTCGAAATTGTTCGTATGCGTATCCCAATTACCAAGCGTCACTTCCACGAAACGAACGTCGTGCTCCACGAGGCGACGCGCCAGCAAGCACCCTTGTCCGAACGGATTCGCGCCATAGCTGTCCCGCAAATGCTTCGGTTCCTTGTCGATTTCGAATGCTGCCAGATCGCGGCTCCGCATGAGCTTCAAGGCGTCGTCGTACATTTCCGAATACGCCTCCACTTTCTTCTGCTGCTTGTAACGACCATGAAATTCCGCATCGAACGCATTGGTCAGGGAAACCATGTCGCGAAACTCTTCCTCCGACATATTCTGCCGGCGAGAGCTATTCTGCAATCCCGCTTCGGGATTGCCGACCACCAAGGGGGCGTAGCGCTGCTCCAGAAAGCCGTTGCTGCCGCCAGGATTCGGACTGCCGATATGCACCACTCCCGGCAGGTTGGGATTACGGTTTCCGTCAAACTTCACCAGCCAAGATCCAATCCCGGGATGTTGGATCGTGCCACGCTTGGTATAGCTGGAGTGCATGAAGTAACGGCCTTCCTCGTGCGCCCCTTGGTTGGAGAACATGGAATTGATCACCGCCAGCTTGTCCATCTGCTGGGCTAAGCCCGGCAAGTAGGCGCTCATGCGCACTCCCGGCACGTTCGTCTTGATCGAGCGCGTCGCGCCCTGAAACTCAGTCCCTTGCTTGAGGTCGAACGTATCCAAATGGCTCATACCTCCAGCCATGTACAGGTAGATCACGTTCTTCGCCGTGGGACGACTCTCGGGCAGGTCCGCAGCGAAGGCGGTGGTACGGACCACCGAAGGCATCAAGCCCACCCCTAAAAACGCTTTTGCCGAGTAGGCGAGGAAATCGCGACGGTCCATGTCGGAGAGCTTGGTCAGAAAGGGTTTCATAATCGTAATTTGGGGGGCTAAAAGGCGCTTATTGAATGAATCGGAATTCCTGCGAATTTAGGAGGGCCAGCAGGACTTGCTGGTAAGCTTTGCGGAGGCCGTGCTTCTCCAACTGGGCGGCCACGAGCTCACGCTCCTGCTCGCTCGGAGGGCGGGCGTAGAAACTTTTGAATACAACATCGAGGCGACGCTTTCCGCCCGCCGACTGCATTTCCTGAACGAGCAATGACTGTTGCCCGTTGATTAGATTAAAGAGATTTCCGTTCAGCAAGGAGAGGGCCTGCGGGATGGCGGCCTCGTCCGTGGAGCTACCGATGATATCGCGATCGGACTCGCCGAACTCCCTAAGGAAGTGACCGGGAGGCGCTGGAGAAACCACTTCCGAAGCTCGGACCAAGTTTCTCCGCACCCGCTGCAAGCGCTTCGCATCCCGGCGATCCATTCCCTCGTAACTCTCGTCGTCCTCCGTTTCGGACAACTCCGCCAACATCTCGCGACGGTCGAAAGGCTCATTCCCCGTCGCCTTGGCCAGCAAGGTATCGACCGCTTCGTTCTTCTCCCTGCGAATCTCGTTAAACTCCCTCCGCAAGGCAGCTTTCGCCTGCCTGTCGTCCGTAGCGTTCAGCTTCTGCTGAAACTCCTTTTCCAGGTCCAGATAGTTTTCCTGCACGCTGCCTAGCCGCTTCACGATCGCGTACAGCTCCCTGCCGTCGAGCTCCTTCACGTTCTCGACATGGCTCTTCATCTCCATTTCCCGAACCCGAAGGTTCGTCAACTGCGGATCTTCGCGGCCGCTCGCATCCAGGTCTGGTATTGCCAAAGTCAATACGGAGTCCCAGAGCTGCTCCGCCGTCATTCGACGCAGTACGGGCCCCGTGTAGTAGAACGGCTCGCCCGCCTCCGGCTCCCGGTCCGAAACATAGCTTTGGTAGGTTCGAGAATTAAAGATCGCCCGCAAGTACGCCTTCATGTCGAAACCGCTCTCGACCATCAGCGTTTCGAGGTAGTCCATCAACTCCGGGTGCGAGGGCACCGTGTCGTCCTTGATATCGTCAACCGGCTCGATCAAGCCCACTCCCATCGCCTTCTTCCATAGGCGATTCGCTATCGACTTAGCGAAACGGGGATTCTCGGGCGAGGTCAGCCAATTGGCGTATACCTCCTGAGCATTGTCCCGCCTGCCGACCTTCGCCTCCGGGCCAAAGGGCGTACGCGGCGCCATCACTTGATTTGGCTTCGCGTCGTTGTAAGAGTAGTCCTCGGGCAACTTCAGCTTGCGATCGCTGACCGTAACCTCCGTCACGAGCGGTTCGAAGACGTCGCGAATCATCCGGCGCTCCCCCGGTGAAATTCCTCCTCGGTTCGAACGATCCATCGGGACGCCCTCCTTCAGCTGAGCTCGCCGCACGTAGCGGGCGACTTCCTGGAACGCCTCGAACTCCGGAATGTTCCTGTATCCATTTACCGATGACTTCACCCCAAAGGTGAAGGCTGCCATGTGATAATACTCTTGCTGGGTCCAGCGATCGAAAGGGTGGTCATGGCACTGGGCGCACTGCATCCGGGTTCCAAGAAAGACCTGAGCCGTATTAGACATGTTGTCCAAGGGCATGCCAGCGTCCCGCAAGTAATAACCCACCGCCGGATCGTCCCACACGAAACCGCTCGACGAGACCAGCTTGCGCACGAATTCGTCGTACGGCATGTTCTCGCTCAGCGTTTGCTTCACCCAATCCTGGTAGGAAACCATCACTGTCTTGCGCCCTCTGGATTTGATACGCAGCACGTCCTCCCAGTAGTTGTAGAAATGGCTCGCGTACCCAGGCGATTCCAAGAGCGAATCGATCAACTCCGCCCGCTTATCGGGTGAATCCGATGCCTCGAACGCCTCGACTTCGCGATAGGTCGGAATACGCCCCACGATATCGAGGTAGATGCGCCGCACGAAGGTGGCGTCATCCGTCAGGTCCTGACGCTGCAAGCCTTGTTCCCGCAAAGCGTTCTCTACCAGGGCATCGATACGGGCCGACGCCTCTTCCACCTTGCTTACCGCCAAACTGCTGGCCGCCAGCCCGCCGCAACAAAGGCAAAGCAAAAGGCTTCGATACACGGCTGAATAGGAACGAACGCAGAATGCCTTCATAGCGGTACTTGGGTAGATAAAAAACATACGCACGACGGGGGGATCGAGGGAACACTGTATCCAAACAACGTGAACACCTGCAAGCACCTCTCTCAAAAGCATCCTTGTTGCAGGCTTTGTGCCAGCACACCTCCTATTCCGCTAGATGCTCTTGATCAAAGCCTTACAAAACACACGCCATCAGGGCTAGATCGCCAAAGCCTCCTTCTTTGGAATTATTCCCAAGGCACGATCCTCTCCCCTTTCCTGGCTTGGGAAAATTCCACCACTCCGCCACGCCGCAAGGCGCCCTCGCCGCGCGATTCCGAACCAGCTATTCGGCCGGCGACAAAACGTAGCTTCGGGCCGGAACTTGGTTCGCCTCGTAGATCTTGTCCTCGAACTCCAAAGCGAGCGCTTCGAGCTCCTCCAGCTTTCGGTAAAAGGCCTGCATGTCCGCATCGAAGCGGGACTTCCGGCTTTCGAAGTCGGGGTGCTCCGGGTTCTCCGTCAGCCACGCCTCTTCTTTGCGCAGCCTGCTCTTTCGATGCAGCCACTGGTCGCGCAGCGGCTTGATCGCCTGCTCGTTGCGGTCCTTGTTCAAGAGAGCCACCTCCATAGCCTGCTTGTACTGCGGAGCCTGCGAGTAGCCCTGCAAATCGACTCCGACTTCCAGCTCTCCTGCCGTGAAACGGGCGATCGGCACCAAATCGATCTTCAGTTCGTAGACGCCTGCCTTCAGGCCCACCACCCGCAGGAGATCCTGACTGAATCGCTCCCCCGCTTTCGCCAGCTCGTAGCCCTCGTGAGCAGCATGCGGCAAGACCCAAGGCAAGCCGGAGGACGTATAGTCAAAACGGATACGCCCCTTCTTCGCGACCAGGTTCTCCAGCTTTCCGCTCGCCGAAGAACTTTCGATACGCCCTTTCCTGTCCAAGGTGAGACTGATTTCCGACACAGGTTCGATCTGGAAGGCATCCGCCAGCATTGCCGCCGCCATCACCACATGGCCCTTAGGCTCCGGGTGCACTGCATCCTTCGCGAAGGTAAAGCTTGGATCGACTCGCCGCTGCTCGAAGCTGAGGCGCCGCATCGGCGTCGCCATGTCCACAAAGTTAACGCCCGCCAACTGAGCCTGCTCCGCCAGCCACTCGGAATAGAATGCGAGCACCGAGGGATAGTAGTCCCGCATCGCTTCCCTCGTCTTCACCCATCTCGCCGCCTGTTCGCTCATCCGAACTGCTCGCGTGTCGAAATAGCTCGGCCCCATCGGAATCGCTTCCGCCCGCGTTCCAATCCTGCCCAAAAGCGCTTCCATTCCTTGCTCGTAGCGAGCGAAGACCTCGTGCTCGAAATGACGGTAGCGACCGTCGTTCATGCCCAACAAAACCGATACGTAGTCCGGCTCGAAGTCCGCTACGTCTTCGTCGAAGCGCAGCAGGGCATCGCTCGCCACGTCGCCGCTCACCCCCGCATTGCGAAAATGGATACGCCGCTCCGGATAGCGCGTATAAAAATAGGTCTCCACGTACTGCGTGTAGAGGCATTGGTGCGTAATGCTGTCGCCGAGGAAGACAAAGCGATCCCCGTCTTCCAGCTCGATCGGCTGGGCAAAAGCTGGAGGGGACTTTTCCGCAGCAGCGAACGCGAAAGCGGCGAAGAGGAAGCTCGCCAAGAGGGACAGCGTGGGGACAACTGTTTTCATACCCAGCGAACTATTCCCAGCCTCGCCCAAACCACAAGGCTGCAAAGCAGCCGGAATTCCGGAAATTGCCATCGACCTGCCCCCTTCCATCGTCAAGGGTTGGACGTCCCCCACCGTTCAACCCACCCAAAGAAAAACGCCCCTGCCATCCATCACCAAGCGATGAATACACTTAGCCGCATTCTTCTTCTCTGCGCCCTCGCCTTCCACCTGCCGCTGAGCGCCGAAATCATCGACCACCTCGTATTCGAACCGCCGGCGCCCATCGCCAACGGGAAACGGATCGTGCTCGTGTCCGGCGACGAGGAATACCGCTCCGAAGAATCCTGCCCGATGTTGGCCAAGCTCCTGAGCCAACGCCACGGCTTCCATTGCACCGTCCTCTTCGCCATCGAGCCCGGCACCGACATCATCAACCCCAACCACACCCGCAACATCCCCCACCTCGAGTCGCTCTACGAGGCCGACCTCCTCATCCTCGCCACCCGCTGGCGCACGCTTCCCGGCGAGCAGCTCCAGCCCATTCTCGACTACCTCAACGCCGGCAAACCCGTCTTCGCATTTCGCACCGCCACCCACGCATTCAAGAACGACGACTTTTTCGGCGGCTACGACTGGCGCAACTTCGGCAAAAACGTGGTCGGCGAAAACTGGCTCAGCCACCACGGGAAACACAAAGTCCAAGGCGGCCGGGCCGTCATCGTTCCGGAAAACGTCGACCACCCCGTGCTCAACTCCGTTAAGGACATCTTCACCTGGAGCGATATCTACGGCATCCAACACCTCGACCAACAAGCCGCCACCGTATTGCTCCGCGGAGCCGTCACCGAAAGCCTCGAGCCGGATTCCGCCATCGTCGACGGTCCCCAAAACAAGCCAATGATGCCGCTCGCGTGGCTCAAAGACTACCCGACGCCCGACGGGAACGGCAGCGGTATCTGCTTCGCCACTACAGCGGGCGCCGCCTACGACCTGCAAGTCGAGGACCTCCGACGCCTCTTCGTAAATGCAGCCTACCACCTGCTCGACCTTCCCGTACCCGAAAAAGCCGACGTCACCCTGGTCGATCCTTACACCCCTTCCTTCTACGGCTTCCAAGCGAAGGATTACTTTCTCAAGCGCGGCCTGCGGGTCTCCGACTACCGCATGGGCCATTTCGCCCGCTCAATCCTGAGCGAAGACGAGCTCGAGACCCTCGACAAACAAACAAAAGCCCAAGCCGGCCTCCGCTTAAACAAAAACGCTAGAGTCGCAGTTCTAGGCAACGGCCTGAGCGAGCGCATGCTCTACCACGGCTTCTTCGAGACCGAACTCCACCTTCGCTTCCCAGAACACAAGCTATTCCTGCGCAACCTCAGCCGGTCGGGCTTCACCGCCGGCTTTCGGCCCCATCCCTCCCGCGACAGCCAATGGGCCTTTCCCGGCGCCGCGGCGTTCCATCCCGAGCTTCAGTACCACTCCGGCAAAGGGCATTTCCCCAGCGACGACCAATGGCTCGCCGACATCGATCCGGACCTCATCCTCGCCTGCTACGGCTTCAACGAATCCTTCGCGGGCCCCGACGGACTCGAGGCCTTTCGCGGCGAGCTCTCCGCATTCATCGACCACACCCTTGCCCAAAACAAGAAAGGCGACGCCCCGCCCCAGCTCGCCCTCGTTTCCCCCATCGCGTTCCAAGACCTGTCCCGACACCGCGACTTGGCGGACGGAGCAAGCGCCAACCGCAACCTCGCCCTCTACGCCGCCGCCATGCGCCAAGTGGCCGCCGAAAAAGGCGTCGCCTTCGTCGACCTTTTTTCTCCCACCCAGAGCTGGTTCGAAAGCAGCGACGAAGTCCTCACCGTCAACGGAGCCCACCTCAACAAAGCTGGCTACCGACGCCTCGCCCCGCTCCTCGCCGACGCCCTCTTCCCCGGTTCCCGCCGAGCTTCCTTTTCCGACGAGAAGACCGAAGCGCTGCGCCGCGCCGTCCTCGACAAAGACTGGTATTGGCTGCACGACTACCAAATTCCCAACGGGGTGCACACCCATGGTCGCCGCTTCCAGCCGTTCGGCGACGAGAACTATCCCGAAGAAATCGAAAAGACTCGCCAGCTCACCGCCAACCGCGACCGCGCCATTTGGAGCCTCCTCGCCGACGAGCCCTTCGACCTCGCCGCAGCCGACGCGGCGACCCGGCCCCTCAGTCCCATAAGGACCAACGCCCCCGACCGCGCCGTCAAGAACCCCTACCGTTACGGCCAGGACGCCCTCGACTCCATCGCCACCGCCGAAGGCTACCGCATCGAGCTCTTCGCCTCCGAAGTCGAATTCCCCGACCTCGCCAATCCCGTGCAGCTATCCTTCGACAACAAGGGCCGTCTCTGGGTCGCGGTCATGCCCAGCTACCCGCACTACAAACCAGGCGACCCCAAACCCAACGACAAGCTCCTCATCCTGGAAGACACCGACGGCGACGGCAAAGCGGACAAGCAAACCGTATTTGCGGACCAACTACACCTCCCAACCGGATTCGAGCTCGCCCCCGAAGGGGTTTACCTATCGCAGGCGCCCAACCTTGTCCTTTTGCGCGACTTGGACGGCGACGACCGCGCCGACTCCCGCGAGATCATCCTGTCCGGATTCGATACCCACGATACCCACCACGCCATATCCGCATTTCACGCCGATCCCGCAGGCGGCATCCTCATGAGCGAAGGCGTATACTTGCACACCAACGTCGAAACCGCATACGGCCCCATTCGCGGAGTTAACGGAGGCGTCTTCCGATTCGACCCGAACCGGCAGGAACTCCGCCGTCTCGTGCAAAGCCACCTGCCAAACCCGTGGGGCATCGCCACCGACCAGTGGGGGCAAGACTTCATCCTAGCCACCTCCCATTCCGACCTATTCTGGATGCTGCCTATCCAGGTGAAGACCCGCTACGGCCAAATTACCTTCGGTACCGAGAGTCTCATCCCCCAAAAACACCGTGTGCGCCCCACCTCTGGACTCGAATTCGTCTCCAGCCGTCACTTCCCCGACGAAGTGCAAGGCGACTACCTGCTCAACAATTGCATCGGCTTCCTCGGCGCCAAGCAACACAGTATCCAAAACGACGGTACAGGCTACCGCAGCGAGTTCCGACAAAACCTGTTTCGCTCCTCCGATCCAAATTTCCGGGCGGTCGACCTCGAATTCGCGCCTGATGGATCCCTCTACCTCGTCGACTGGCACAACCAGCTCGTCGGGCACATGCAACACAATGCCCGCGACCCCCTCCGCGACCATGCCCACGGCCGCATCTATCGAGTCACCCACAAAGAACGGCCGCTCGTCGATCCCGCCCCCATCCACGGAGCCACTATCGCAAGTCTCCTCGACAACCTGAAGCTTCCCGAAATCAGAACCCGCTACCGCACACGACGCGAGCTGCGCGGACGCAATGCCACGGAGCTGCTCCCCGCCCTAAAAAGCTGGATCGAAAACTTGGATACAAGCCATCCTGAGCACGAGCGCTTCCTGCTTGAAGCCCTTTGGGTTTCCTGGGGTATCAATAGGATCGATACCGACCTGCTTCGCCAGCTCCTTCAGTCTCGCACTCCCGAAGTCCGCTCTGCCGCCGTCCGCGCCCTCGGCTACCACCTCGATGAATTCCCCGATCACAGCGAGCTCCTGCAAGCCGCGGCCTCAGATCCCCACGGCCGCGTCCGCCTAGAAGCCATCGTTGCCGCGTCTTGGCTCGACAACCCTGACGCCCGCAAAGCTATCGAGCTCGCCGGCCAGAAGCCCCTCGATGCTTGGACGCAAAACGCCTACCAGCAAAGCCTCGCCAACCTGGGCGGCGAAGCTCGACAAGCAGTAACAAAGGGCGACCCAGCCCCGGCCCACCTCGACGCAGCCAGCCGAGAATCGTGGGAACGAGGAGCCGAGATCTACCGCCGCGAAGGACACTGCGCAACTTGCCACCAAGCCGACGGGCTCGGCCTCCCCGCCGCTCAGTTCCCTCCACTCGATGGAACGAAATGGGTCAACGGCTCCGCGGAACGCCTCATCGACCTCACCCTCCACGGCCTGCTCGGTCCCGTGGAAGTCAACGGCGTCCGCTACCCCGGGCACGTGCCCATGACCCAATTCGCAGGCATCCTTTCGGACCAGGAGATCGCAGACGTGCTCACCTACGTTCGCAATGCCTGGAGCAACGGAGCCAACCCGATCTCCCCGGAGCAGGTCGCCAAGGTCCGCTCCAGCAGTTCTGACAAGGTCGGCTTTTGGACCGCTGAAGAACTTTCAAAAAAGTATCCAGAAAACAACGACTAAAGCGGGCCTCACGCCTCCGCGGTCGCCTGAGCTCAGGTTTTGCTAGCTAGCCAACGGTCGAGCACCGATACCAAACCGAGCTTTGAAATCGGCTTGGTGATGTGATCGTCCATGCCTGCCTCGATACATTTGTTGCGATCCGCTTCCATCGCATTCGCCGTCACCGCCACGATCGGAACATCCGAACGCAGCACTCCGGAGGCCTTGTCTCGAATTATGGCAGTCGCCTCGATCCCATCCAAGATCGGCATCTGCATGTCCATCAGCACCAAGTCGTAAGCCTTTTCCTTCATCCGATCGACCGCCTCCTGTCCATTGTTGGCGATGTCGCAATTGATGCCTAGCTTCTTGAGAATTCCCTTCACCACAATCTGGTTGGTCAAGGTGTCTTCCGCCACCAACACGGCCACGTCGCGATCCGAAAAGTCGAACTCGCGGCTCTTGGCGCTTTCCAAGGTCACCATACTCGACTCCGACGCGTCCCTACCCTTCTCCATTGCCATCGTCAGCGTTAGGAAAAGTTCCTCGTGGCGAACCGGCTTGCAGAGGTAGCCTACGAAGCCGACTTGCTCGCACTGCCGCATCTCGCCGCCCCCGTCGACCGAAGTGAGCATCACCAGCTTCAAGTCCGGCGCATCGATCTGCTTCGCCAATTCCAGACCACTCATCTCCGGCATCTGCATATCCACGATCGCCAAATCAAATGCGTCAGGCTTTATCAGGGCCAATGCGTCGCGTCCACTTTCAGCTAGTGTCGTCTCCATGCCCCACGAACGCAGCCTAACGGACAAATACTCTCGATTCGTTTCGTTGTCGTCCACTAGCAAGACCCGCAACCCGGACAGATTCGAACTTTCCCGGACCTTGCGTACCCAATTTCGTTGCAACGCGAAACGGGCCGTAAACCAGAACTCCGATCCCGGTCCTCCTTTTGTGGATACACCCTTTCTTTCCACGGGACTGATCACTCCCGTGTCGCCTCCCATCATCTCTGCCAGCTGCCGCGAAATCGCCAAGCCTAACCCCGTCCCTCCATACTTGCGAGTATGGGACGCATCCAGCTGCGAAAATTTCCCGAACAGCTTGTCTCGCTTCTCCTCCGGAATTCCGATCCCCGTGTCCCGTACCGAAAAGCGGAGCGTCGCCTCGGTATCGCTCGACTCCTCCAGAGTCACCGAAACAACGACCTCTCCCTCATCGGTGAACTTGATCGCGTTCCCGACTAGATTCACCAAGATCTGCCGCAAGCGGCCCGGATCGCCCCTCAGGTGATGCGGAACGACCGGATCCGCTCCACAAACCAACTCTAGGCCCTTGTCCAAAGCGCTCAAACTGAGCGTCGAGGAGACATCGTCCAGCACGTTCAGAAGCTCGAAATCGATAGTCTCGATGTCCAACATGCCCGCCTCGATCTTGGAAAAGTCGAGGATGTCGTTGAGGATGTAGAGCAAGGACTCGCTGCTCTGCTTCACGCTCTTGGCGTAGCGATACTGCTCCGGCTCGAGCTTCGTTTCCAGCAAGAGATCCGTCATGCCGATCACCCCGTTCATGGGAGTGCGGATCTCATGGCTCATATTCGCCAAAAACTCAGATTTCGCGTTGTTCGCCACTTCAGCGGCGTCGCGGGCCGTTTCCAGGCTGGAGCGCGTCTCGCGCAAGGAAGCAGTCATCTGGTTGAAAAAACGGCCCAGCCGGGCCAACTCGCTCTTTCCGGATACTTCGATCTGAGCTTCCAGATCTCCTTGCTCGATCGCGCGCATTCCCTCTTCCAGGGAGGCGATTTGGCGGCCGATTTTCGAAATAACCCGAGCCACCAGCAGCAAGGCGATAACCGAGCCAAATAAACCGAGGTAGAGCGTGCTCCGACTCATGCGATCCAAGTCCTCCGACAAGGTCTGCCGGTAGGCTTCACTTTGCTTCTCCAGCTCGAAAAGCAAACCGTGCACATGCAACTCGACCGCCCGGCTCACCGACTCCAGATCCTGCTTCAGCTCCGCCAACCTAAGCAAGGTATCCTCGACGTCGTAGGGGTTTTCCAAATACGGCAATCGCTCCATCGCTTCCTGGACAATCTCCAACTGTCGTCGGGTCTGCGAGATCAAGCTCTCGTCCGCAGGGACGAAACGTTCAGCCGCGAGAACGGAAAGGTCCACGCTTCTCAACGTATCGTTGATGAAAGGCAGCTCCACCTCTACCAAGCCCTTCAAGCGAGACTGCTCCTCGAGCGTAAACGAGCCTGAGTCGTTGATCCGCTTTACTAGCAGGAGCTGCAGCTCGCTGTTCGCTTGCTTGAGTTTCCTGAGAAGCTCGACCACCGGCTCGATGTCGTTCTTGTAGCTCTCGAAACTCTCCTTCGCGTCGGTAGCGACCACACGGTTGAACCAAACGATCGAGACGATGATCGCGAACATGAGGCCAAAGGCCAAGGACAGCTTCGTACGAATCTTCATCGGCGCCTAACGCTTCACCTTCTCCACGATTCCCGGGCCTCGAACCACGTAAAGCGAGAAGTAGATGCCGCGCGAACTCCCGTCCGCCTTGATCGCCAAATTGCCGCAAACGCCTTGGTAGTAGTTGATCCCATGCAGTCCGCGCTTGAGCCATTCCACCAAGGGTTCATCGCTCTCGCGCCCTCCCGCCCGGATCACGCTGAGAAGCATGTTGGCCGCATCGTAGGCCTGCATCGGCGGCCAAACCGAAAACGGCTCCTGCCCGTAAGCCGCTTGATAGCGGTCTAGGAACTGGTGGCCCAAAATGTAGTTTCCGTCGTTCGCCGTGAAAAAGGAAAATTCGGTTCCCTCCAAGGTTCCCTCGGAGTTCTCGTAGTAACCGTCGCCCAAGGTCGTGGTCGACGCGAAAAAAGGCGCCTCCATGCCCAGCTCACGGGCCTGCTTCATGGCGAAGCCAAGATTCTTGTATCCAAAAAATGCGAGCGCATCGCATCCGTCCGCCTGGAACGCTTTCAATTCAGCCTCGAAGTCGACCTTCGAGATAGCTACTGGCAAGAGCTCGACCTCCACCCCACGACGCTGCAAATGCTCGGAAAACGCGGTCGCGGAGATCGTCATGAAAGAGTTCGTCACGTAAAAGCCGCCCACCTTCGTCTTGCCCAGCTCCTCCACGCGGGCCGCCACCAACTGCGCCGCCTCCTCCGTTTTCTTCCCGATGACGAAGGTGTTTTCGTTCATGGCCGAAAGCAGCTCGTCATTGTTGAGCGAATTCACCAAAAGGACCCCGTCCGCCAAAACCTTTTCCTGCAGGGCGGTCGTCCCATCGGAATGGCTGATGAAAAGGACGTCTATGTCGTGCTCCTTCCGCAGCTTGTCGTAGAGGGGGACCGCATTCGCTCCGTCCCAACCGTCGTCCTCGAAGGCGAAAGCCACCAAGGGATCCCTCGGGCCGCGCGACTCGTTGTATTCGCGAATAGCCAGCGCGATCGCCTTGGACGGCGCCAAGCCGAGGTCCACCGCGTTGCCCGACAGGGGACCGATAAAGCCAACGCTCACCGTATCCGCCTCCTTCGGACCGCAGCCCGCAAGCAAGCAAAGGCAAAGCCCTAGAACGATTTTCCTCAACATACGTACATACTCCTTAACTTAGCTGCTCTCGCAAGCCTACCAACGATAAACATACTGGATCCCGATCCCCAAGTTCTTGGTAGAGGCCCTCCTGTATTCGTTAATCCTATACTCGGCCACCAGATTCCAGTCTCCCGTCAAACGACATCCCAACTGCGCTTCGCCCACGATCGGGGCGTCCGGATACCCCGCCGGCAGGTCCTCCCCGAAGGTATGGTCCACGAAGCCAGCCAGGTAGAGGCGATCCGAAATGTCAGGAAAGGTCTTACGGAACGCATGCTCCATTTGCCAAACGTCCGCATCCTCGTGGTCGAGCTGCACCAAGTGGAAATTCACCGAGTAGCTCAAATGGATCGACTCAAAAAAAGATTCCCAAGGCTTCACGTCGCTGGCCCGCAAGCGCAGCCCGAAACGGATCCGCTCCTTGTCCTTGCCCGATCTGAAATTCCACTGGGTAGTCAGGTCCCACGGCTGGTCTTCCTTGATCGCCCAACGAAGGTTTTGCTCCGTGTAGTACTTGTAGTGTCCCGATAGCTCCTTGCCCGACTCAGCGTTGATGATGTTGGTCAGGCTGAAGTAATGGAAGCGTCCGGGCAGCTTCGAAAAGAGGTTAACCGTAGCCACCGAGTCCCGGTTCTCCTCCGTCAACACCGGATAAAAGTTGAAGTCCGCAAAACCGCCGCCCCAGAGCGAGCCGGGCAGGCAAATAAGGCAGAGCAAGGTCAGGCGAAGCCTCCGCGTCGCGAAGGAACGAGATACGTAAGTCTGAATAGGCACGCAAAAACCTACGCAAAGTTTTTCAGGTGTCTAATTTCGTGAACTCTTGACTCGCTTTTGACAAGACCAGCCGCAACTACGGCGATTTCCGCCTACTTTCCCGTGCTGCCGAAGCCGCCGCTGCCGCGCGTCGTTTCGCTGAGTTCCGCCACCAATTCGTAGGAAATTGGCGAACAATCGGGAAAGATCAGCTGGAACAGCCGTGTGCCCGCTTCCACCACGTAAGGCTCGCTCTTCACGTTGTCCACCGCCGCCATGATCTGACCGCGATAGCCGCCGTCGATCAGGCCGATCGAGTTCGCCATGCGAAGCGGCGTCTTGGAGATGGAGGAGCGGGGAATCAGGAAATAGGCCTTCCCGTTGGTCGGTTGGCAGGAGATGCCGAACTCGATGAACTTGGTCTCGCCCGGCTCCACCCGCAGTTCCTCAAGGGTGTAGAGGTCCAATCCGGCATCCCCGTCATGGAAATGGCCGTGGTTTTGGTAGCGCTCTTTGGCAGCGTCGTTCAAAGGCTTGATCAGGAGATTCGCAGAGGACTGGGACATGCCCGCAATACGAAAGCAAAAACCGTCGCTGGCAAGCTCCGAGCCTGCTTGCGTCCCTTTCGAGCATGAAGCGCTCCCTCCCCGTCCAAGCCGCTCTTTTACGCTTTAAATCGAACGCTCCGCCTCGATACTGCAAGCACCCTAAGGCGAACGGCCCTCCGTCGCTTCGCTAACGTATCCAAAACCCAACTATCCCCCCTATGAAACGCAGAGACTTCGTTCGCCACGGCCTCCTAGCCGGAGCCGCCCTCGCCACCGCACCCCTCTTCCCCCCAAGCCTCAGAGCCGCCAGCAACAGCCCTTCCCCTTTCAAGCTTCGCTACGCGCCCCATCCCGGCATGTTCAAAGCCTCCGCCGGCGAGGACATCATCGAGCAAATCAAATTCGCAGCCGACCAGGGCTTCACCGCCTGGGAAGACAACGGCCTCGCCAAGCGCCCCGTGGAGCTACAGGCCCAGATCGGCCAAACCCTCGAAAGCCTCGGGATGAAAATGGGCGTCTTCGTCGCCTACGTCAGCTTCGACAGGCCAACCTTCGTGCGACCGGATCCGGAATCGACGGAAGAAATTCTCGCCCAAATCCGCAGCGCCGTGGAAGTCGCCAAACGCGTCAACGCTAGCCACGTTACCGTCGTGCCGGGATCCGTAGACCAGCAGTACGCCGACCAAGGGCAATGGAAGCGCTCGGGCGGCAGCCGCCTCTCCGAAGGCTACCAAACCGCCAACGCCATCGATATGCTGCGTCGCTGCGCCGAGATCCTCGAGCCGCACGACATCGCCATGGTGCTCGAGCCGCTCAACTGGCACGCCAACCACGGCGGCGTTTTCCTCGAGCGTTCCGACCAAGCCTTCGCCCTCTGTCGGGCCGTCGACAGCCCGGCTTGCAAGATCCTATTCGACATCTACCATCAGCAGATTTCGGAAGGGAACCTCATCCCCAACATCGAAAAGTGCTGGAGCGAGATCGGCTATTTCCAAGCGGGCGACAACCCCGGACGCAAGGAGCCCGGCACCGGTGAAATCAACTACCGCAAGGTTTTCCAGTACATCCACGAGCGCAGCAAAGCCGAGGGGAAAGACTTCGTCATCGGCATGGAACACGGAAACTCCATCAAAGGCGCGGAAGGCGAAAAGGCCGTGATCGAAGCCTACCGCCAAGCAGACTCCTACTAAGCCTGTATTTTAGTTTCAAATACAGGCCCAATCGCTCCCACCAGGCAGCCTATTGAAGCGCCAACCCGATCCAACGTCCTCTCGCAAAGGCAGTTCCGTCCCCTTCCGGAATCTTCCCGTTGGTAACCGCGTTCGACTCCACCGATACGACATCCCCCGGATTCAGGGTCACCTGCGGGATCGTAAAGGTAACCTCCTTGTAGTCTTCGCTCGTTTCCGGGTTCTTGAAGCTTCCGATCAGCTTGTCGTTAATCAGAACTCTGTATTCACTTTCTCCATCCGTTTCGGCAAGCGTCACCAAGGCGAGGTCAACGGTTTGCGCTTTCTTTCGGCTAAATACCTTGCTCGCACGAGCGAACTTATTGCGGTACTCCAGCTTGGTTGCGTCAATGGCGAGCGCCCCCTTTTGCTGGTGCAGATAGTAGGGAACGGCGGCGGAGCTATCGATTTCGAAATCCTCCGTCGCGTGCCAAAGGTATCGGTAGTTCTTGATATCCACGAAACGGGTACGCTCCGGAAGAGGCGCCGGTTCGTAGCGAGTGGCCTCCGGACCGACGCCCTCCGGTCGGAACGACTCGTCTCGGGAGAGGACGATCTTATCGAGCTCGATCCCGTCTTCCCGCATCGAGAGCATTAGGGTGTGCTGCCCCGCTTCCGCGATATCCACCCAAAGCGTCAAAGGCGTCCCGCAGTGATTCTCCGGACGCCGCTGGGCCGACGACCAAGTCCACTGCTCCTTGCCTTGGCAAAACTGCAAGCGCCGGCTGCTCTCCGGCCACGCTCCGTCGAGCCCGAAGTGAGCCCCGTTGTCCTCCGGCCCCGTACTGAAGGCCCGACCCCAGATGTAGTAGCGGCCGGGCTGGTCCACCCAAATCGGATAGGTCAAGACGCACATCTGCCCCGGCTCCGGACTGAAATTGACACCCTTGATCAAAGGCTCGTCGTGATTGGTTCGCGTATCGGGAAGGATCTCGATGTAGGCGCCACCGCTGGCCCCTTCCACGTGCACGTCGTCCGCGTCCGCGTAGGAATGCGGCGGAGTCGAGGCGTCGAAACGGAACCAACGCCGTAGGTCAGCCTGCGTCTGGGAAGCGAAATCCTCCGCTTCGATCGAGATCAGCCCATCCTTTTCAAGGTAGCCTTGGCTAAAGGATACGGCAGGCGACAAGAGGGAGAGGCAAAACAGCAACGGGGTTTTCATAATGTTCGGGTAAGTATAAAACAAGGAGCAGCTCGCACACGCGAACCACGCTCCCATACTACTCCGCTCCCCCTGAAGCGCCCATGTTTTTTTACTCAATTAAAGTGTGATTTTACAGCATCCAGCTCCGCACCGAATCCGTTCTCCCATTACAATAATGTAATGAAACGACTACATCTGTTGCAGGGTCTAGTTCGTACTCTGATACGAAACCATAATCATCATGAATACGAAACCTGCCAAAACGCTTCTCGTCGCGGCCCTGCTCGCCACCGCCGCCTTCTCTCCAGCCTTGCTTCCCGAAACACATGCGAATCCGCGGGTTTCGATCGGAGCAAACATCGGCCTTAGCCTCCCTAACGGAGCGATCTCCGTCCACGTCGGCAACGAACGCTACCACTACCATGAGGGACGCTACTTCAAGAAAACGCCGCGCGGCTACGTCAGCGTCAAGGCCCCTCGAGGCGCCGCAATCCGCAAGCTCCCGCGCGGCTACGCCAAAGTCGTGATCGGCGGCCACACCTACTACCGCTACGGAACCGTCTACTACGTCAAGCGGGCCGACCGCTACATCGTCGTCGACGAGCCCGAGATCGTAGTCGTCGAAAAGGAGAGCTCCGCGCCCGCCGTCGCAGCCGATGCGACCCCAGCCGTAACGCCCTACTCCGTCTGGGTGGACGGCGAAAGGGAACTGGTCATGAAAAACGGCCAGTTCTTCCGCAAAAGCCCCCAGGGCTTGATCTGGGTCGCCCTTCCCGTTGGCGCCACCGCCAAGGAGCTACCCGCCGACTCGGTCCCCACTTGGTATCAAGAAATCGAATACTTCGAAAAAAACGGCGTCTACTTCAAGAAGACTCCCGACGGCTACCAAGTCATCCTTCCCCCATGGGAAGCGAGCTGATCAACATTTTCTAAACTTGTTCCTTAACTAGGCGGCCCATCGATTCGGTGGGCCGCCTACAAGTTTTCCGGGGCGCCCTCCTCGGCCGGCACCCCCTCCAGCCCACTAAGAATCCAAGGGCTCCTGCACGAAGGCTTCCTCGGCCGGCGTTTCGAAGTGCTTGTTCAGCTCGTTGAACATCTGCGTCAAAGCATCTTCCATGGTCCTTACGAACACCTGCTCCGAGCGCTCGTAATTGCTCATCACGCTCGGCATTTCATGGCTGGTAAAGGTGCCCAAGGTATTCAATTCTCCGTAGCGCTCTAGCTTGGCCTTCAAAGTCACCTTGATCTCTCCCATTCGATCCTGCTCCCACCTCACCGCAAAGAGCTCCAGCAAAGGGCCCTCGCCGGGCGACTCCAGCTCTTCCAGCAGATAGACGTCCATCGGGAAGCGGTAGATCTGCAGCAGCGAACGCATAGACGTAAGGTACTGCTCGTAGCGTCGCTCCTTTACCGTCTCCGAGAGCTCGGGGTAGGCCTGCTCCATCATCAAGTCCGGGGCAATGATCATCCGGACGTATAGCGTCTCCTCCGGATCTAGAAAAATGAAAGTATCGCTATCCGGCGTTTCCTGGAAGGTCTCGCAGCCCGCGAGAAACAGCAGCGTCGCGAGCGAAAGGATGCGGGGTAAAACGTTTTTTAGGGGGCTCATCACAAACAACATACATAGAGAGCTTACGGCCAAACCGCAAATTTAGTTGCAAAGGAGTCCGCAATCCCTCCTCCCCGGAACTTCGCTCGCCCCCTGCTCGGCCGCCTCCTGCAGGAAAGCTTGCCCATCGATACGTATTTGGCCATCAACCGGTTCCATGCCCCGCAAAGCTTACGACTGGCACCTCCCTCCCGAAATCGAGTCCCGCCTCAGCGAAGATTCCTACGGCCCGCAGCGAGCCATCCTGGAAGCCGACCACCTCCTGCTCGTCCTGCACCGTCCGCCCAACGAAGACGACCTCCGCCGCGAGCACATCCTCTTCCTCCTCACCCCCGACGAGCAGCTCCTCTGCAACGGCAAGCCCGACGGCGTCGCCCAACTCAACCAGCTCATCGCCGACTACCGGGCCCGCTGGGAAGAGCTGGAAAACCGCTACAAGCTCGACTCCGGCGCCGCCGAACTCTTCGACCTCATCGAAGCGGTCACCCCCCTCAAGCGCTCTTCCGCCAACATGGCCAGCGCCATGCAGCGCGCCCGCGAGCTGACCAAAGACTACCGCTACTTCATCGGCGTGCGCGACTCCGCCATGGACGTCTCCCGCGCCTTCGAAATCCTCCTCGCCGACCTCCGGGCCGCCCTCGACTTCCGCATCGCCCAAAAGGCCGAGCAACAGTACGTCCGCTCCGAAGAAATCGCAGCCGCCCAGCACAAGCTCAACGTGCTCGCCGCCTTCACCTTTCCCGTCATGGCCTTCGCCACCTTGCTCGGCATGAACCTGCGCCACGGCTTCGAAAAGCAAAGCCCCTTCATCTTCTGGGGCGTGCTCACCACCGGCGTGCTCATCGGCGTCTTCGTCAAAAGCTGGATCCTAAAAAAGCCGAAACCCTAGGCCCCGCTCCGCATCGCCTAAACCGGGCCGACGCTCCAGCCCCAAGGCGCCAGCCCTTCCATCCGCGATCTCCACTGCATTTGCGGATAAGCAAAAAAAGCGGCCCACCCTCCGGTGAGCCGCTCCTACCCTATCGAAATGTAATTTATAAGCGGATACGGCTTAACGAGTAACTAGGATCGCCCAGTCTTCGCTCGGATCCGCCGGAGCCTTCCCCAAGGAAACCTTGCCTCCGCCTTCGACCCTCTTGACCGAGCCCTTCAGCAGCTTGCCGCCTTCACGCGGATTGAACCAATCCACCTTGAACTTGCCGCTGGCGCCGCTCAGATCGAGCTTCACTTCGCCGCCTTCCGGCAAGTAGACCAAGTACGCATTGCCCGCTTCCGCCAGGCAGAAGTTCCCGTTCTTGCGTTCCGGGTTGCCCACCAAGGCATCCGCATTGCGCATGCGCTCGAAGGGAAGCCCGCTCTCCTGGAAGAAATCGATAGCGATGCGCCCGTACTTCCAGGACTGATGGCGGCTGCGGTAATCCTGCGCCACCAAATCGTTCTCAGGTAGCTTGTATCCAAAATAGTACTCCACGCCAGCTCCGCCCGCCATGAGATTGCCCCACAGCGTCAGCTTGCGCACGTCGTGCAAATCGTACGATTCGCCATGACGGCCAGTCGCCATGCCGTCGAAGCCCTTGTATCCGGGATCGGGAGGCACGCCCATCCCTGCAGGACCTTGCTCGTCGTTCGGACAAACCCAAGGCTTGCCGGCCAATTCGGACGCCTCGATCCACTGCAGCGTACGGCGATGCGCGTCGTTCCACTCGTTTTGCAGCGAAGCTCCCACAAGAGCGCTCTGCGTCCCCAACAGGCGAGGATAGACGTCGTCCTGCTGGTTTGGATACGTGTGGATCACGATCGGGTGATCGTACGCATCAATAGAATCGAGAAAGTGCGCCATATCGCGCTGCTCCTCGTAAGTCTGCGTATTCTCCTCTCCCAGGTTCCAATTCAAGGCGAGGTGATGCCCAAAGCGGGCCACCAGCTCGCGATAGTAAAGCTTGCGCTCCGGCCCCAGCAGGCCTCCGTCCAAGGCTTCCGGGATGTCTCGCTCTTCTCGCTTCGCCTGAAAACGTTGATCGTCATTCTCCGTTTCCTGAGTCTTGAAGTGCAGGAACAGGCCTAGGCTTTGAGCATGGCTGAAAACGACGTTCCATTGATCCAGCTTCGAACAATCGTAGACGAACTTGTCGTTACGCTCTACGAAAGGCCAAACGTTGTCGCCGTCGCCGCCCGCGTTGTAGGTCAGGAAGGATACCGAGTTAGCGCCCGCCTCGTTCAAGTAGTTCATGGCCCCGATCAAGGCCTTTCCGCGCCCTTCGCCCCAAGTCGGGTCGCCCGGCTTCCAGTCGCCCAAGTGCGGCGACCAGTCCTTGAGCGGGCCCTTCTTTTCCTTGAAGGTCACCGTGTTGTCGAAATCCGTGTAGGCGAGCATCGTCTCCGGCGCATCCGGCCCAGCCTTGAAAAAGTAGGAGCCGTCCCCGGCGAAGCGCAGGTAACGCTGGCCCACGTACTGCAAGCGGCCTTGCGCCCGAAAGTCCGGAGCCGCCTTCTTCGACGCCGTCACGACGAAGCTTCCGCTCACCCCATCGTAGGGAGCCAAGGGCTTTCCCGCCGCTGGATCGACCGCAACGTCCTCGCCCTGCGCGAAGTGCGTGCGGTAACGCCAAGTCCCCGTCTTGCTGGGCGACAAGTGAGCGCGCCAAACCGTCCCCGCATCCGCCGAAGTGTTGCCCGCGTCGCCGTCCGCCGCAAAGTAGCCAGGCACCGTGTAGCTCGGCACTCCCGACTCATGGGTAAACGTTACGAAAAACGAGTAGTCGCGGAAGGTGCGAGGAGCCGTGTCCCCCTCCTTCGCATACGGGCCGGCCAGGTCCAAGGTGACCGCGTGCCACTGGCTAAGTTCGCCCGCCACCACCACGGATCCATCTCCGTGGTCTCGCGCGGAAGCGAAGATGCTGGCTCCGAAGGAGCCAAGTACGAGGGCAGCCGTACGTAGGCGACGCCCAGCTAGAAAAGCTAGATTTTGATTCATTGGGTTGGGGGAAATGTAGCGAACGCTTCGTCCCATCGGCCAGGTAACGACAGCGCCGGATCGGACAAAAACTCACCGCCCATCATAGCGCGGATGGCGATGGCTCGAAATGTTTATTTGCTCAATTAATCTGTATTTTTGCATCGAAATCCGCAAAAGAACCAACGAGTGCTTCAGCGTTGCTCTCGCGAGCGATAATCGCGCGGGCTTTCGCCGAAAATCCGCTTGAAGGCGACTGTCAGGTATTCTGGATACTCGTAGCCCGCGCTTTCCGCGATGGCGCTGATCGGCAGGGAGCTGCGTACCAGCAGTTCCTTCACCCGCTCCATGCGCACCCGCTCGATCTGCTCGCGGGGCGTACGCCCCAGGAACTTGCGAAACTGCCGCTCGAGCTGGGTACGAGCCATCGGCACCTTGGCCAAGACGTCCTGCACGGAAATCCCTTGGCAGGCATGCTTCTGGATAAAGGTCACAGCCGCCGAAATCTTCGGATCGTCGATCGCCACCAAGTCCGTGGACTGGCGCTTGGCGATCCCAACCGGAGAAATACGCTTCACCATTTCCACCCGCTCGCCCGTCATCACCTTGCGCAGCACCGCCGCCGCCTCGTATCCAGCCAAGCGAGCGTTGGGAATCACGCTCGAAAGCGGTGGATCGCACAGCTCGCACAGGATCTCGTCGTTGTGGATTCCCAAAACCGCCAAGTCGTCCGGCGCCCGCAAGCCCGCCTCCCGAGCCGCCTCCAGCACCTCCTGCCCGCGAATGTCGTAGCAAGCCAACACCCCCGTACGCGGCGGCAAGGTCTTCAGCCACTTCGCCAGCCGACCGATCTCCGTATCCGGTTTGCTGGCACGCGAAGATCGCACCAAAGGCCGCTTGCCCTCGCTCTCCAAAATGCTGCTAAAGTGCTGCTCCCGCACCCGCGACCAATGAAAGCTCCGGTCCCCGCAAAACGCGAAGTCCACAATGCCCAACTCCTTGAAATGCTCGATCGCCAAGCGGATCACTTCCTCGCTGTTCGTCACCACGCGCGGGAACAACGGCTGCTCCAAGCCGGCGCTCACGTCCACCACCGGCACCCCCAAGCTTTGCAAAGCCGATCCGATCCGCTCGTTTTCCACGCGGGCAATAATCCCGTCCCCTTCCCAGCCCTCCAGCCAATCCGGCGCCACCGCGCCGCGCCCCTGCTCCACCAGCCGAAAGGACCAGTTCGCGTCGTTGGCCCCAGCCCAGGAGTGAATCCCGCGCAGCAGCTCGCGGCCGTACACGTTGGAGGTTTCGATCAAGAGAGCGATGCGGGAACGTTTTTGGGGCATAGGCAAAACAGCAGCGGCTACGCTCCGGCAACCCGCCGAAAAACACAAGCCTGCTCTGCCGCATTTCCTCCGATTAATTAAGCAAATGCACATTGCTGATTTTTGGACCCAGCGCTACTCTCCCACGCCATGCCCTCCTACAAGATAGCTGTCCTCCCCGGCGACGGAATTGGTCCCGAAGTCATCGGCGCCACCGAATCCGTCCTCAAAGCGTGCTGCCAAAACTCCCCCGAACTCACCCTCGAGCTCGAGCACTTTTCGGTCGGCGCCGGCGAATACCTCAAAAGCGGCGACCCTCTCCCCGAGGCGACCCTGGAAGCGATCAAGGCCTACGACGCCGTGCTCCTCGGCGCTATGGGCCTGCCGAGCGTTCGCTGGTCCAACGGCGTAGAAATGACTCCACAGATCGACCTGCGCGAGAAGCTCGACCTCTACCAAGGCGTACGCCCCATCAAGCTCTACCACAATTGCCACAGCCCGCTACGCGTCCCCGAAGGCAAGACCATCGACTTCGTGCTCATGCGGGAAAATTGCGAGGGCCTCTTCTCCGACCGCCTCGAACCGCGTCCCCAAGGGCGTAATTTCGAAACGGATACAATGAAGATAACGGAAGCCGGAGCCGAGCGCATCTGCCGCGCCTCCTTCGAGCTGGCCATGACCCGCCGCAAGAAACTGGCCCTTGTCGACAAGGCAAACGTGCTCCAGTCCATGGCCTTCTTCCGCCGCGTCTTCGAACGCGTCGCCAAGGACTACCCGGAGGTCGAAACCGAATGCGTCTACGTCGACGCCATGGCCCTCTTCCTGGTCCAGGACCCGTACCGCTACGACGTCATGGTCACCGAAAACATGTTCGGCGACATCCTCTCCGACCTCGCTGCCGGCCTCGTCGGCGGTATGGGCATGGCCCCGTCGGGAGATATTGGAGACAAGTACGGTCTCTTCCAGCCCTCCCACGGCTCCGGCCCAACCATCGCCGGCAAAGGCATCGCCAACCCGATCGCCACCATCCTATCCGGCGCCCTCATGCTCCGCTGGCTCGGCGACCCCGCCGCCGTGAGCGCTGCGGAGCAAATCGAAGCCGCCGTCGAAAAGACCCTTTCCGATCCTGCAAATCGAACAGTCGACCTCGGCGGGGAAATGTCTACCGTCGCCATGACCGACAAAATCATCGAGAACCTTTAACGACAGGTGCGGCCTCGCTCGCTCCCTCTTGACCTTCCACCCTTCCCCCGCCCCATGCTCATCGACCTCACCCTCCCAGTTCGCCCCGGAATGCGCGGAGTCGACGCGCGTCCGAAATACCTGCTCGAGCGCGACGGGTGGAACGCCGCCACTTGGGAACTCTACTCCCACTCCGGCACCCACGTGGACGCCCCCATCCACTTCGGCGCCCATCCCATCACCATCGACCAAATGCCGCTCGAGCTGTTCTGCGGGCCAGCTTGGGTCGCCCACATCGAAAACGTCGCCCCCAAGCAACTCCTCGTCCCCAGCGACCTCGGCCCCGTGCAGGATACCTTCGAAGCAGGAGGCTGCCTGCTCCTTCACACCGGCTGGAGCGAGCACGTGGAGAATACCGCCCTCTACCGCGACGGACTCCCGCGCATCAGCGACGAACTCGCCGAATGGTGCGTCGAGCGCAAGGTCAAGCTCCTCGGCGTGGAGCCCCCGTCCGTCGCCGACGTCAACGATCTCCCCGAAGTCACCCGTATCCACAAAACCTTACTGGGCGCCCAAATCACCATCGTGGAAGGCCTTTGCAACCTAGACCAACTCGGCGACCGCTGCCACTTCCAAGCCTTCCCCCTAAAGCTCCAAGCCGGAGACGGCTGCCCCGTCCGCGCCGTCGCAACCCCTTGTTGACCGCATAGACCACCCACTCTAAGTCATAAAGCCTCGTTACATAAACTATGAAGAATACCCTTTTCCGCCTCGTCGCTGGCCTCACCCTTAGCTCCGCAGCCCTGTTTCTTTCTGGCTGCGGCCCCGCTTCGAATTCCGCAGAAACCGATAGCTGGCCTACCAAGCCGATAACCATATCCTGCTTCGCAGCTGCAGGCGGCGGCACGGACCTCATCAGCCGCATGGTCGCTCAAGCCATGGAGCCAGAGCTGGGCGTCAAAGTTAACGTCATCAACCGCACAGGCGGACGAGGGGGCGCGGCGATAAACCACGTTTGGTCGCGTCCAAGAGATGGATACGAATGGGGCGGATTTTCCGAATCGGTCATCCCTGCATCCGTCCTCGGTATCACGGAAACAACTACTAAAGATTGGGCCTACTTCATGGTTGCAGGAGCCCCCGGCGTCATTTCCGTCGCTCCCGATTCTCCATTCAAGTCGCTGGAGGATCTCGTCGCCGCGCTCAAGGCAAACCCAAAGTCCGTCAAGGCGGCCGCAGGCCTCACCGGCGGACTCTGGCACACCAAGCTGCTCGCCCTCGAGGAAGCGGCAGGCGTGCAGTTCCAATTCATTCCCTACAAAGGCAGCCAACCGAGCCAACTCGCAGTGCTCACCCAAGAAGTCGACGTCGTGCTAACCTCCATTTCCGAGCAAGCCGAGCTGATCCGCGGCGGCCGCGTCCGCCCCTTGGCTATGGTGGAAATGGCCCCCAAGGAGCTCGATGGCTTCGGCACCATCCCCGCAGCGGGCGTCAACTACCCAGGCCTATCCGCCTTGCCGGTCGGGCAATTCCTTGGCTTCGCGCTCCCAGCCGATACCCCCACTGATATACTCGCTCGCATCACCTCCGCCTTCGAAAAGATCATGCAAGACAAGGAGCTCATTTCCTACTGCGACGAGCAACTCCTCGATCTCATGGGAATCCACGGAGAAGAGTCGCTCGCCATGACCCTCAAAGCGGAACGCGTATGGACATGGAAACTACATGAACTCGGAATCACCGTAAAATCCCCAGCCGACCTGGGAATCGCCCGGCCTTAGTCCATGCCGTATTCCATGCTGCCATGATCGAGGAAAAACCACTTCGCAAGCTCGACGTCCTGACTGGGGGCGCTCTCGGCCTGCTCGGCGGAGCAATCATAGCAGGCGCCCTGCAAATGCCGATCGGCGGTACTTACGGCGGAGTAGACAACCCCTGGTACGCCTCCCCTGCCGCCATGCCGCTGCTCATCGGCAGCGCCCTCCTCGCCTGCGCCCTAACCATCATTTTCCAAGCCGTAAAACGAGGCGGCCACCTCGGCCTGCCGAATTTCCTGAACGCGTTTTGGAAAAGCTCGATCCTCACGCTCGACGCAGCTCGCGGGGCCATGGCCTGGGGCAGCCTGCTGGTCTACGCGCTCGCTTTGCAACTCCAGCCTTTCGCCTCCCTGAGTTATCCGCTACGACGGATTGGGGCCACCGACCTGCTCGCCGATTCCAACGGACTGAACTACATACTATGCAGCGCCCTCTTCCTCCTGGCCTTTGCTTTGGCGTTCCTGCGCCCAAGCGGAAGGTTCCCCAGCCTGCGTTACATCGCCGTCCTCTCTGCTGGCAGCCTAGTCGCCGCCGTGCTCGTGGCGTGGACCTTCTCTGAACTGCTTCGCGTACCGCTTCCCTAGAAATGGCTGCTTTCTCGGACTTTTTCCAGCACCTATACCTGATCGTCACCCCGACGAACTTCGCCCTGCTCATGGGCACCGTTCTGCTCGGAATCATCTTCGGAGCCCTCCCTGGCCTGACCGCGACCCTCGGTATAGCTTTATTAACGACAGTCACCTTTAGCTTAGACCTACCGATCGAGTCAGCCATGGTCGCCCTTATGGGCGTCTACGTTGGAGCTATCTACGGCGGGTCGCATCCAGCCATCTTGCTCAATATTCCAGGAACCGCCGCCGGAGCCGCCACCGCCCTCGAAGGCCACCGCCTTTGCCAAAACGGTCGCGGGGGAGAAACCATCGCCACCGCCACCGTCATGTCCTTCATCGGAACCATCTTCGGCGTACTGGCGATGCTGCTGCTGATTCCCCTGCTCACCAAGCTAGCGCTCCAGTTCCAGTCCACGGAGACCTTCCTTCTCGCCCTCTTCGGAGTCCTGATCTGTGGATCGCTCACCGCTCCGGATACCGTCGTCAAAGGTTGGGTGGCCGGGCTCTTCGGCATGCTGCTCGCGACTGTAGGCATGGATCCAATACACGGATTCCAACGCTTCACTTTCGATCTCCCTGCCCTTGCCGACGGCATCAAGCCAATACCCGTCATCCTCGGAGCCTTCGCCATACCGCAAATCATCCGCGCCATGCAGAAGCCCAAAGCGCCCGACGCGCCCGCGCTCAAGCTCGGATCCTTGATGCCAAAGCTCTCAAACCTTAAACGACACCTCAAAGTCACCATCCGCTCCGGCCTCATCGGAGTAGGAGTCGGATCCATCCCGGGCGTAGGAGAAGACATTGCCGCTTGGCTCTCCTACGACACTGCCAAGCGCACCAGCAAACATCCGGACGAGTACAAGGAAGGCAGCCTCGAAGGCGTCGTCGCAGCCGAGACCGCCAACAACGCCTGCATCGGCGGCGCCCTCATTCCCCTTCTGACTCTCGGCGTCCCCGGCTCCCCGCCAGCCATGATGCTGCTCAGCGCCATCATGCTCTACCACATCGTGCCTGGCCCACGGCTCCCTG
This sequence comes from Pelagicoccus sp. SDUM812005, assembly GCF_031127875.1. Taxonomy (GTDB): domain Bacteria; phylum Verrucomicrobiota; class Verrucomicrobiia; order Opitutales; family Opitutaceae; genus Pelagicoccus. The sequence continues at coordinate 163,478 of NZ_JARXIA010000005.1, forward strand.
AGCAACACCCGGAGTTCATTCCCCAAATGTGCGCCATCCTCACCTGGGCCGCCGCCGCCATGCTCGCCTGCGGCTCCCTAGTCAGCCGAATCTCCGTGCATGTTCTGCGCGTGCCGCCGCCGATCCTGATGGGCTTCGTCGCCATGTTTACCGTCATCGGCTCCTACGCCTTCGACTTCAGCCTCTTCAACGTATGGCTCATGCTCGGACTAGGACTCATCGCATGGGCCATGGAAGAGACAGGCTACCCCGTGGCTCCGCTCGTCATCGGCATCATCCTCGGCCCCATGGCTGAAGAAAACCTTCGCCGAGCGCTGATCGATCATGGCGGGAGCATCCTACCGTTCTTCACTCGGCCCATCGCCATCGTATTCGTAATCCTAATACTCGTCTCAATCTTTTTCAAACGCCGTAGCCCAAATACTGCTACCAGCGAGACAACATCCTCATGAATTCCGCCTCTCCCCTACGCGGCGTCTGCCTAGGCGCTGGATACTTCAGCCAATTCCAATACGAAGCTTGGACCCGAATACCCGAGGTCGAGATCGTTGCCTGCTGCAACCGCACCCAGGACAAGGCCCAAAAAGTCGCCGACCAATACGGCATCCCCAAGGCCTACGGCTGGGACGAGCTGGAGAAGATGTTCGACACCGAAAAACCGGATTTCGTCGACATCATCACTCCCCCCGAGACCCACCTCGACGTCGTCGAGCTTGCTGCCAAACGCGGCATCGCCATCATCTGCCAAAAGCCCCTCGCCCCCACTCGGGAAGAGAGCGAGAAAATCGTTCGCGTCGCTGCCGCAGCGCAAGTCCCCTTCCTCGTGCACGAAAACTGGCGCTGGCAGCCTTGGTACCGCGAGATCAAACGCCAGCTCGACGCCGACTCTATCGGCGAGCTCTTCTCCATCTCCGTACGCATGCGCATGGGCGACGGCTGGCCCAAGGACGCTTACCTCGCCCGCCAAGCTTTCTTTCGCGACTACCCACGCCTGCTCATCTACGAAACCGGTGTCCACTTTCTCGATACCTTCCGCTTCCTCGGCGGTGAGGTCGAATCCGTCTACGCGCGCCTCCAGCAACGCAACCCCGACATCAAAGGCGAAGACGCCGGCCAAGTCATAGTCGGCTTCAAAAACGGCGGCACCGCCATTCTCGACGGCAGCCGCTACAACGAAAGCGAAGCCAAGGACCCGCGCTACACCTTCGGTACCGTACGCGTCGACGGCAGCAAAGGACACATCGAGCTCGACTTCGACGGGAGCCTCACCCTCAAGAAGCTCGGCGAAGCGCCACAGGAAATCGAATACAAGCACGTGCGGAGAAACTTCGCCGGCGACTGCGTCTACACGCTGCAACGCCACTTCGTCGACTGTATCCAAAACGGCACTCCCTTCGAAAGCACCGGCGAGGACTACCTCAAAACCGTCGCCCTCGTCGAAGCCTGCTACCAATCCAACAAAACCAACCAAGTCGTAAAACTGTAGGCCGGCTCCTCGGGCTGCGCCGCCACCCCCTTCTCCATCGCCATGAAACACAACGGACTCGACCACTTCGCCATCGCCGTCAAAGACACCGAAGCCGCCCTCAAGATCTGGCGCGACACCATGGGCTTCCCCTTGCTCTACTCGGAAGTCGTCAACGACGGAGCCGTGCGCCTCACCCACCTCGATCTCGGCAACACCCAGCTCCAGCTGGTCGAGCCGCTCGTCGAAGGCCATCCCCTGCACCAATGGATCGCCGACCACGGCGGGGCCGGCCTGCACCACGTTTGCCTCAACGTCGACGACGTCGAAGCCTCCATGAAGGACTCGCCCGTGCCCACCGCCCCCGCCCCGCATCAAGGCACCAAAGGCAAGAAAGCCGTCTTCCTCGACGCCCAATCCACCGCAGGCTGCCTTTGGGAACTCACCGGAAAATGAGCGACTACCCCGACGCAGAACAAGTCCTCGCCCAGCTGCCAGCCCCTTGGCCCGAGGAAGCACTCATCGGCATCCGTCGGGCCTTGCGCTCGTCGCCTCGAAAAGTGGTCGTGCTGGATGACGACCCCACCGGCACCCAAACCGTCGAAGACATCACCGTCGTTACCCAATGGGACCCGCAAACCCTGCGGGAGGCTTTCGAAGAAACCAACCTCGGCTTCTTCATCCTAACCAACTCCAGAGCTCTCACCGAAACTGGTACCATCGAGCTGCATCGCGAAATCCTAGCCAATCTGGAAGAGGCCGCCAACGGGCAACCCTACACCATCGTGAGCCGCAGCGACTCCACCCTGCGCGGCCACTTTCTCGCCGAATCGAAAACCATCGCAGCCTTTCGCGGCCCCTTCGACCTGACCGTCATCGCCCCCTTCTTCCAAGCGGGCCAACGCCTCACCCTCGACGACACCCACTACCTCATCGACCAAGGCAAGCTCATCCCCTGCCACGAGACCCCCTTCGCCGAAGATAAGGTTTTTGGATACAAGGCCTCGCACCTCCCCACCTGGGTTGAAGAAAAGACCCACGGCGAAACGCCTGCAACCGAAGTCATAAGCATCCCTCTCGACCTCATTCGCAGCAAGGGCCCCGACGGCGTATTCGAAATTCTGACACAAGCGCCCAAGGGCTCCACCTGCATCGTCAACGCCTGCGCCCAGAAAGACATGGAAGTCTTCGCCGCGGCAGCCCTCAGGTTCGAAGACTCCGGACGCAACGTGCTGTACCGCACCGCTGCCGCCTTCGTCGCCGCTCGTTTCGGCATCCGCCCGCCACCCCCGCTCCTTCCCGAATTCATTTCCAACAGCAAGGAACGCGGCGGCCTGGTCGTCGTCGGCTCCTACGTCCCCAAGTCGAGCGAGCAACTCGCCAAGCTCCTCGAGCTCGGCGAACTCAAAGCCATCGAGCTCAACGTCAACGAACTGCTCAAGTCCGCCGATCCCGACCGCTACCTGCAATCGCTCGGCGATTCCCTCGAATCCGCTCTCGCGGCAGGCGACGACGTCGTGCTCTACACCAGTCGCGGGCTCGTGTTCAGCGACGCCAAGGAACAAAACCTGGACATCGGAGGACGCGTAGCCGTCGCCCTCGTTTCCCTGGTTAAAAGCCTGAAGAAGAGCCCCGGCTTCGTCATCGCAAAAGGCGGCATCACCTCCAGCACCATCGCCACCGACGCCCTCGGGATCCGCAAGGCCCAGGTGCTCGGCCAGCTCGTCCCCGGCGTTCCCGTCTGGCGAGCCGCCGACGACTCCCGGTTTCCCGAAATCGACCTCGTCATCTTTCCCGGAAACGTCGGCGGACCGGATTCCCTTTGCGAGGCCTACCGCAAGCTGAAACGTGTCCGCTAAGCCAACGATGTAGCTTGTCCTCCCAGCTCGCATGCACCATCCTCCCATCCCTGAATTCAACGAGCAATCCGCTCCAACCGTTTAGCCGTACCCGAAATCCAATGACAAAGTTCCTGAAGTCTAGCCTGCTGCTCCTGGCATTCGCCCCCTTCGCGCACGCCGAATGGGAAACCCTCCAGACGAACGGCGAACCCGTCGCCCGCCACGAAGCCGGTTTCATCGACGTCGCCGACAAGGCCTACCTAGTAGGCGGCCGGCGCATCAACCCCGTCAGCATCTACGACCCCGCCACCAAGACGTGGACCCAAGGCGCCCCCTCCCCCATCGAGATCCACCATTTCCAGCCCCTCGCCTACAAGGGCGAAATTTGGGTCGTCGGAGCCATGACCGGCCGCTACCCCAGAGAGACCCCCGTCGAAAAGATCCTCATCTACAACCCCGAAAAAGACGCATGGCGCTGGGGCCCTGCCATTCCCGAAGGCCGCGCCCGCGGCGGAGCCGGAGTAAGCTTCTACCAAGGAAAAATCTACCTGAGCGCCGGCATCACCCGCGGCCACATGGGCGGCTTCATTCCTTGGCACGATTCCTTCGACCCGGAAACCGGCGAGTGGGAACAGCTCCCCGACGCCCCGCACGCCCGCGACCACTTCCAATCCGCCGTGCTCGACGGAAAGCTCTACCTCGCCGGCGGACGCCAAACCTCCCGCGAGACCGACGAAGTCTTCTCCCGCACCGTCGCCGCCGTCGACGTCTACGACTTCGCCACCCAAACCTGGACCACCCTCGGGAAGGACCTGCCCACCCCTCGAGCCGGCAACACCACCTTCTCCTTCGGACACAAGGTCATCGTCATCGGCGGCGAAACCGGCCATAGCGATACCGCCCACGCGGAAGTTGAAGCCTACGACGTCGACGCGAAGGACTGGACCGCCCTGCCCTCCCTAAATCGCGGGCGCCACGGCACCGGCGTCGCCATCATCGACTGCACGATCTACACCGCCTCCGGCTCCGGAAACCGAGGCGGCAAACCCGAGCTCACCGACATCGAAGCCGCCAGCTGCGAGCACTTCAAATAGCGCCCCGCTCGCCCTCGGGCTAACGCTCCGCCCAACTTTTTTGATCGCCCCAGATTGAGCAATCCTATGCTCTCTGGGGTTTCTTATTCGAATTTGCTCTCTATGCCGACGACCGCCAAAGCTCCTTTCCACGTGATGACCAAGCCCATCGGGCCGATCTGCAATCTCGACTGCAAGTATTGCTTCTACCTGGAAAAGGAAGCCCTCTACACCGACGGCAAATGGCGCATGGCGCCCGACCTTCTGGAAAACTACATCCGCCAGTACATCGAAGCCCAACCCACTCAACACGTTAGCTTCGCCTGGCAAGGCGGCGAACCCACGCTGCTCGGCGTCAATTTCTTCCGCAAGGTCGTGGAGCTGCAAAAACAGTACGCCAACGGCAAGACCATCGAAAACGCCTTCCAGACCAACGCCACCCTGCTCGACGACGAATGGGCCGCCTTCCTCAAGGAAAACGACTTCCTCGTCGGCGTCTCCATCGACGGCCCCAAGGAAATCCACGATGCCAACCGCGTGGACAAAAAAGGCAACTCCACCTTCGACGAAGTGATGCGCGGCATCGAAGTCCTGCAAAAGGGCGAGGTCCGCTTCAACACCCTCACTTGCCTCAACCGCGTCACCTCCAAGAAGCCGCTGGAAGTCTACCGCTTCCTCAAAGGCATCGGCAGCGACTTCCAGCAGTTCATCCCCATCGTCGAACGTCGCCCCGGCCAGCAGGCCAAGCAATGGGGGCTCGACCTCGCCGCTCCGGAAGAAGGCGTCGTCGACGACGAAAAGCTGCCCGTCTTCGGCTGGAGCGTTCTCCCCGAAGACTTCGGCGACTTCTACATAAAGATATTCGATAAGTGGATACGAAAGGATGTTGGCACCATCTTCATCCAGATGTTCGAAACCGCCCTCAGCAAATGGATCGGAGCCCCTGGCGGCATTTGCGTGCACGCCGAAACCTGCGGCGACGCCCTCGCCATCGAGCACAACGGGGACCTCTACTCCTGCGACCACTTCGTGTATCCACAATACAAGCTCGGCAACCTGAAGGACACGCCCCTCGTCGACCTCGTCAGCCTGCCCAAGCAGCGGCAGTTCGGCCTCAACAAGCGCGACAGCCTGCCCGACTACTGCAAGCGGTGCGAAGTCCGCTTCGCCTGCAACGGCGGCTGCCCCAAGGACCGCTTCCTGCACACGCCCGACGGCCAGCCCGGCCTGCACTACCTTTGCAAAGGCTACCGCAAATTCTTCAACCACATCGACGCGCCCATGCGGGCCATGGCCCACCTCAACCGCAACCGCCGCCCCGCAACCGAGGTCATGGAGCTCGTCATCAACAAAAAGCTCCCCGGCTACAAGCCGATGAAGTAGCGCCGTCTCACGCTCGACTTAAACCGCCACCCCTAGCAAGTCGCCCACCTTGGCGTAAACTTCGAGCTGCTTGGCTCCGTTTTCCGCCAAGTCCGCCGCCAGCAGCACACGGTCGCGCTCGAACAAAGTGATCACGCAGGAACCGCCAAAAGCGAAATAGCCGAGCTCGCCGCCCTTCTCCACCGTGTCGCCTTCCTTAGCCGTCATGAAAATGGAGCCCACGCAGGTTGCCCCGATCGCCACGAAACAAACCTTCCCCAGGTCCGGCGTCTCGATCACCGTGAGCACCCGCTTGTTCTCCCACAAGTAGCCCATCGATTGCCGCAAGGCGATCGGGCTCACGCTGTAGAGCGGCCCGTTGATCAAGCGCTGCTCCACGATCTTGCCGGCGACCGGCGAGTGGTAGCGATGGTAATCCACCGGACAAAGCCGCGAGATCACTGCCGTGCCGCGCGGGTAGGTGTCAGCCAAGGACACGCTGCCCAAGAGAGCCTTCAGGTCGAAAAATTGCCCTTTGGCAAACAAGCCCTCGACTTCGCCAAGATTCGAAATTCCCAGATGCCGGGCATCCGCTGGCAACGCGATTTCCTTCTCCCCCTTTACCAACGGGCGAGCAGAGTCCTTGAGTTTGCGATAGAAGAAGTCGTTGAAACTTGAATACGATTCTACCGGATCGAGAAACTCGTCCTCTACCAGCCCGTACTGCTTTATAAACGGGCGTATCCGCTCCGCGCTGACCGGCTTGTTCATCCGCCAGCCGTACCAATGCGAAAAGATCGCCCGCTTGGCCAAGAGCCAAAGGCCGATCTTGCCCATCGTCGTTTCGTAAGTCCAACGAAGGAAGCCCTCGCCGTAGACCACCTCTATTTCCTCCTGTCCGCTGTAGCGGTTATAAAATCTAATTTCTGACATCGGTTTCTCTGCTGTGGTCAATAACGACTCCGGACCTCCACCTCAAAACTCCGCATGGCCCGGCACGCGTGGATACGGGATCACGTCGCGAATGTTCCCGACGCCCGTGATGAACATCAGCAGCCGCTCGAATCCGAGGCCGAAGCCGGCATGCGGTACGCTGCCGTAGCGGCGCAGATCCACGTACCACCAGTAGTCTTCCTCGGAAATGCCATGGGCCTTCATGTTCTCCAGCAGCAGCTCCAGGCGTTCCTCGCGCTGGCTACCGCCCACGATTTCGCCGATCCCCGGCACCAGCACGTCCATGGCCGCCACCGTCTTGCCGTCGTCATTAGCCCTCATGTAGAAGGGCTTCAGGTTCTTAGGATAATCGTACACCGTGACCGGGCTCTTGAAATGCTCCTCCGTCAAATAGCGCTCGTGCTCCGACTGCAGGTTCACGCCCCACTCGACCCGATTGTCGAACGTCTTGCCCGACGCCAAAAGAATCTCCACCGCCTCGGTATACGTAACCCGCTGGAAGGGACGCGAGAGCACGAACTCGAGACGCTGCTTCAGCTCCTTGTCCACGAAGTTGAAAAACAACGACAAGTCCTCCGCGCAGGTCTCCATGACCTCCGCGATGACCGACTTCACGAAGTCTTCCGCCAAGTCCATATCCGCCGCGAGATCGCAAAACGCCATCTCCGGCTCGATCATCCAAAACTCGCTGGCATGGCGGCTCGTATGGGAATTTTCAGCACGAAAGGTCGGACCGAAGGTGTAGATGTTCCCCAGGGCCGTTGCATAAGTCTCGCCTTCCAGCTGTCCGCTCACCGTCAAGTAAGCGGCTCGACCGAAGAAGTCCTCCTTGAAGTCTACCTCCCCGTCCTCGGTGAGCGGAGGCGATTTCGGGTCCAAGGTAGAAACGCGAAACAATTCCCCCGCCCCCTCGCAGTCGCTAGCAGTTACGATCGGCGTGTGCACGTAAAAGAACTGGCGATCGTTGAAGAAGCGATGGATCGCGAAAGCCAGCTTGCTCCGGATTCTGAATACAGCGCCAAAAAGGTTGGTACGCGGGCGCAAGTGGGCGATCTCTCGCAAGTATTCGTTGGAGTGACGCTTCTTTTGCAGCGGAAAACTCTCGTCCGCGCCGCCGACCAGTTCCAGCGATTCCGCTTGGATCTCCCACATCTGCCCCTTGCCCTGCGAGCGTACGAGACGCCCTTTCACCGAAACCGATGCCCCGGTGGTAACGCCCTTCGAGTCCGCGTAGCCCTCCGCGTCTTCATTGACGACCACCTGCATGGACTTGAGGCAGGAACCGTCGTTCACCTCCAAAAAGAAGAAGGTCTTCGAATCGCGACGAGTACGGACCCAGCCCTGCAAGAGGACCTCGTTCCGCTCCCCCTCGCTCCTCATCAAATCGGCAATCAACAATCGCTTCATAAGGCCCCAAGCGAACCGAATTTCCCCGCAGATGCAAGACCCGTAGCGCGGAGCTTCCCCGACCGAGGAAGCCTAGACTAAAGAGCACGCCCGAGTGACTCAACGCTTTCGAAACATACCTGTTTCCCAGCAAGCCTCAATCAGGCTATTCGATCTCTCCCTAAGGCAAAAACCTAGTGCAATGCAGGGAGGGCAAACGGCTTCTCGACTTGTGTCAGTACCAACTCATGCGTTTCCTTACACTGATTTAGCCTTTTTTTACTCATTTTCCCTAACTCGATGCCTCTCTCCTCACTGCCATCGCGCGTTACCCATGCCTTATCGCTGACAGCCGTCAGCTCACTCGCGCTGACGCACACCGAAGCCTCACTCACTTTCGATTCCGATTCCAACCCAAGGTTATACGACGAGATAAAATTCGCGGAAAACTTCGAGGGTGAAATCGAAACAAACAAGGACTTCACCGACGGCAGCTTGACCAATGAGAGTCCCCTCATAGGCGAAACCTCCCTCAAGTTGGAAGACGCTCAGTACTTCAATTCTCCTTCCCTCACTGGCAATAAAACCTACCTCCTCCAATTCACCTACCAATTTGTCACCTCCAACACCGAAGGAATTCCCTTCAAAGTAGCTGGAAACTGGGAAGAAGCAGGTTCCCAAAAATCATACGATCTGCCTTATATCGATATAGCCTCCTCGCCGAGCAAAGGTTCGATTCGATACTTCCTCCAGTTCGGCAATGTCGAAAACGCGCACTTCTCCATCACTTCGACTTCTGACGTAAGCCTCACCATCGACGAGATCTACCTTTTCGAACGAACCATAACGCATAGCGCAAACGAGTTAAGGTATCCGCGACACCAATTTCCCCGTCTCGCCAAGCAGCTCGCAAGCACCGCCCCCAGCTACGCCAATACCCATGGCAAAACATTGGAGCAAAGCATCGAGGAACTTTCCCGGTTCGACTTGCTGGCTGGATTCGACGGAGACCAAACACAAGGAATCGAGTGGATCCAGTCTATCAAGGAACAGAACACGCAAATACAACTTCTTCCGGCAATCGACCTATCAAAAGCCGACCTCTCATTAAGCGCCTCGGGCGGCGCTCCTGCGAACGGACTCCTCTCCTCAAAAATATCCAACGACTGGATACTCGTCGACGCAAGCGGAACACCTATCGTCCATAGACATGCCCCTTCCCATACTTACCTGAATATTGGATCGGATGCAGCAAGCGCCTGGGGTGATGTACTCGGCACCCACGTAAAGGATAACATTTTCAAAGGAGACCTCTTCGATGGACTCATTCTAAATTCAGCAAACGTCCTACCAAATCACCTAGACTTCACTACTTTCGACAATCAAACAGAAACCGCCCTTCCCGACCTCGATCGAGACGGAACCAGCGACTCCGCTGTAGCCGCGATGCAAGCTTGGCATAGCGGATTGAATGCGACCCTTCAAAGCGCGCAAAAACATCTGCCATCGAACATACAACTCGTAGACCATCCAGATTCACTCGCCCAAGCAGATGCTCGTTCCACCGAACGTCATAGCCTCATATTCAACGGATCTCCCTTCAAGATTGCAACGGGAACGACGTGGGACACCTCCTCAGACGCGAATTTCCAAGCTTTACGACGATCCTGGAACCTAGCGCAGGAAAACAGCCAAGCGCCTCGCAGCCCGACCATCTCCTTCAATGGCTCAGGGCTGGGAACACCCAATGGCCAAGTTACTCCACTTGGCAACCTCGATAGGCTCCCTACACCCAGTGCCCAAGATCTCCGACGCGTCCGCTTCGGACTCGCGTCAGCCCTCTTGCACGACGCCTACTTTTCCTACGATTGGGTCGACGCCAGCTCGCCAATCGCCTGGTTCGACGAATACGCAGTAGCCAAGGACGGAGTCGCTACACTCTCTCGATTCGGTCAGGATTACCTCGGGCAACCAATCACCGACACACAATCAATCAACCTTACCGATTCCCATCCAGCTCCCATATCAATCGACTTGACTGACGCCACCACACTCGAGCTCGATGCCCAACTTCTGGATGACCCACGTCGATCTCTCGACAATCAGCCGACCATTGCCGTCGAACTCAACTCGGACGCAGCACCGAAAGAATTTCTCCGCTACCAACTCGATTCCAATCAAGTCCAAGGCGGCAAAGCCTACCGAATCAGCTTCGACTACCGTGTTGAACAGTCCTCTCCTGAAACGCTAGCACCACTGCTAAGCCTAGGGTTTTCCGACCATGCCTACCAGCTCGAAATCCCCGTATACCAATCCCACGCCGCCGAAAGCGACCATCAATCGATCGAAGCTCTTTTCCTCATTCCCGATTCCGCAGAATTTCCAAAGCTCATCGGAAAAATCCAACAAGCATCAACCATACTTGTAGCCAATATCCAAATACAGGAATCCGGAGCTCAAATTATTCGCCGTGATTTCGAAAACGGCTTCGTATTGCTCAATCCAGGTCCCTTGGAAGCGAGCCTTTCTCAAACGCAAACTCTCGGATCTCTGAATCGCCAACAACCGCGGCGTATACAAGGAACACAAGCTCCAGAAACCAACAGCGGCGAGGTCCTAAACTCCGGAATAGATATCCCCGCCGGTGATGCCATAATCCTTCTCGCCAATAGAATAGCAGCAACTCGCGTTTCCTTGCCTCCTAACGGCTTCGCTGTTGTCCCCTCAGGGCCGTCAGCCGATAGCGCCACGTTTATCCACCAACTGGAACTTCAAGCAAATATTCAGCTGCTCGCCCTTGAATACGGGCTGGCCGACGGAGAGCTTACCGAATTCGCCTACTTCCACCCTAAACAGGCTATAACCTTAAGAGGACTCGCCCCGAATACAGCTTACCAAGCGAGATTGCGCACCATCGACGTTTCCGGATACGAAAGTCCAGCAAGCTCCACAGTTCGTTTCGTCACCGGCGAGCAAGCTTCTCCGCTTCCCTCTATCTTATCCGTCAACACGCTCACCCCAAAACGCGGTGAAGCAATTCTCTTGCATCACAGCGGACTCGAAATCGAAGAACCGCAGACCTACTCCTACCCATTCCCCTACTCCCACGGCGAAATCTCCGTTCGGATCAATGGTCAAGCCGCCCCCATCCTCGCAGTAGACACCGACACACTTAGCATAGTCGTCCCCGAATCCCTAACTCCTGGCGAACTTGCAACGCTGCGTATTTTCAAGTCAACTACAGCAGGACCCTCCGCACGACTCGCGATCCAAGACCCCAACGAACAGAAACCAGATACCCTCACCTCAATCCAAATCCAAGAAGTTGGAGCTCTGTTCAATTTCGCCAATAGCGCTTCTATCCAAGTCGACATAGTCGAATCAGGTGTCGTACGTATTCGCCAATTCGCAGCAGGCACCTCCTCCCCGTCCGATTCCGGCACCGTTCAAACAGCAACCCTACAGTCCCCTACGGTCACAATCCACGACGAGCCGAACCACATCACGCTCGACTCCGAGAACATTCGGGTCCACGTAACGAAATCGCCCTTCTCCATACAAACCTATGACGCGAACGGCAGCCTCCTCACAGATGACACGGAACTCGGATTTCTTTGGCGAACAGATCAATCCCTTGTATCCACTCGCCTGAGCGCCCCGGAAGGGCGCCACTACTTCGGACTCGGCCTTCGAGGCGGTCCCTTGGATCGTCGCGGAGAACGTATCATCCTTCAAAATCGAGATTTCGCCGGGTACGAGGAATTCGACGGACCGCTCTACTCCAGCACTCCTTTCTATTTGGCCGCAACCGATCGAACCTTCCATGGCGTATTCGTTGATGCTCCCGCTCATTCCTATATCGACCTAGACGCAAACCGAACAGGCGCAGTCGAATTCGGCAGCAAACAACCCAGTCTCGATTACTACGTACTCGCGGGGCCGCTTCCCTCCTCGGTGATGAAATCCTACCACACTCTCACCGGATCCGCTCCACTCCCACCCCTATGGTCGCTCGGATTTCACCAATCCCGATACGGCTACTACTCCTGGGATATCGTCGAAAACGTAGCCAACACCTTTCGATCGCAGGAGATACCAGCCGACGCCATTTATCTCGATATCGATTGGATGCAAAACTACGAACCCTTCCAATGGAACCAAACCTACTTCAATAGCCCCAAGCTCCACCTAGACGCGCTTCGCGACCAAGGATTCAGGATCGTCAATATCGTAGACCCCTTCGTCCCCCAAGACATGCCCACCTGGCAACACCTCGCGAACCTAAACGGTCTGGTCGAAAACGAATCCGGCTCGCCTTACCAAAGCGAAATTTTCCTGGGCAAGGTCGGCTGGATGGACTTCTTCAAAGAAGATACCGCCACTTGGTACCGCAACGGAGTCAAAAGCTTGTTAGACGCATCCGTATCCGGAATCTGGAACGATCTCAACGAACCGGCAGACAACTTCCTCGTCGGGGCCCGCTTCGGAGACGGCGAAAACCAGCTAGACGAATCCCAGGCCCGCAACCTCTTCGCGCTTACTGAACTCGCTCAAACCCAACAAGCCATGCTCGAGGCGCGGCCGAACGAACGGCCTTTCATCCTAACCCGAGCTGGTTATCCTGGGTTCCATCGCTACGCAGCCTCCTGGAGCGGCGACACGTCCAGCTCGTTTGACGCCTTACGCGTTTCCATCCAAACGAGCCTCCACATGTCGCTAAGCGGCTCCCCTCAATTCGGACACGACGTCGGCGGATTCCTTGGATCTCCTAATTCCGAACTCTTTCTCCGCTGGCTCCACTTCGCGAGCTATACACCTTTTTTCCGTAATCATGCCCACCGCATCACCGAGCTCCGAGAACCTTGGCAATTCGACGACGAAACAACCGCCACCGCCCGATCTATAATTGAACAACGCTACCGGCTGCTACCCTACTGGTATTCGCTATTCCATCAAGCGCAGCAAAATAGCGCCGCGACCCTCGGGCCTACCTTCGAGCGCTTTCCCTACGATTCCAAAACCTTTAGCCAAAGCACGGAGTTCATGGTCGGCCCCTACCTTCTCGTGGCCCCAATTTACGAGGCCGGCGCCACCGAACGCTCCCTCTACCTCCCCAGCGGCTACGCCTGGTACGACCGCCGCACCAACCAACGGTTCCAGGGCGGCCAAACCATCACCGTCAGCGCCCCCATTGGCCAACTCCCAGTCTTCGCGCGCGCCGACGCGATCATCCCCAGCGGCCCAGTTCGCCAACACTCCGGGCAATCGCTCGAGAGCGAAAGCCTCACGATCGACATTTACCCAGACGACGGAAGCTCATTCACGCTATACGAAGACGACGGAATCAGCTTCGACTATAAAGCGGGCGAATACCTAACAACGAAAGTATCAAGCCAAACCGAAGACCTGAGGCGCCACATCCACTTCCAATACGAGGGAGAATGGGAACCGCAGGAGCGCTCCATTTGGCTGAACTTGCACGATTCTTCCTCCGATATCGAACTAGCATTGGTCGACGGAAAGCTGTACCATTCTAGCGGCAGTATCCAGAAGCTCGCTACCGTGCCCATTGGCTGGTACCGATCTGAAGAGACCAACATCACAACCCTCCGCATTCCCCAAGGGACGGATTCCGTCACCTTGCTCTATTCGAAACAGATACCCGATACCCTCGCCCAACTCGTTTTCGAAGACAAAGACGGAGACTTACAAGGCGACCCGAACGCCCCCTATATCGTATTTTCGAACGACCCAATCTTCGGCCTCGTCGGAAATGCTACCGACCTCGACGACAACGACTACAGCCTTAGAAGCCCGCATCGCCAAAGAAACGGACGCAGCATAAGCGCTCCCATCCCGCTCGAGACCGGAAACACAGAAGCGCTTTTGAAGTTCGCCCGAGATATCGGAGTTGACGCCCTATCCTTCCAGTTGGACTGGCAAGAAATCGACAACCCGGACTCGCCACACTCCCTTGCCGCCTTGGCCAACGCGCTTGCCAAAATCCCCGACAATTGGTCGCTCGACCTCAGCTTTGGCCCTATCCTAGAAGGACAGCGTAACGTGCCGTCGGAATTCGCCGAAACGCCCTTTGACAACCAAGCTCTAGCAATCAGCTACGCTGACCGACTCGAGCAAATTCAGGCCACCCTAGACGGTCGCCCTCTTCGACACCTCACCATCGGAGAACTAGTCCTACAACCCGAACTGGCGGACTCGCTACCAGCTTTCCATTCATTCATCGACCAAGCGAGCAGCGACGCCCAAGCACTCTTCCTCCCTTCCCCTAGCATAGGAGTTAGCGTCTACCTCGAAAACGCAGCCGCCATAGAAAACGCGAGCGAGGTAGACCTTCTCTCTCAGAATGTCGACTGGATAGCCATCAATTACCTCCCTTGGCCTAACGAACAGAGCATCACCCTCAGCTCGACCCTCTGGCGTCAACAAATGGAAACCTTCCTCGACGCTTACCCAAGCACGCTTTTTCACCTCGGACCGATCGCGTATCCATCCTCTTCCGGCACCTACAGCTCAAACCTCAAGCAATCCTACTTTATCAGCGACCTATTCTCCCTCTGGGATAAATACTCCGACCAAATTCCGCACCTCCGCCTATCCGATTTAATTGATCGCAATCCAGCCGAGGCAAAAATTTTCGCCGAAAAAAGCGCCAAATACCACGGCTCCGACTTCCTCTTGAGCCAACGCGAATCCCTTGCCGCTTCTACAGGCCTCCTCGGTACCTACCTCGACCCCAAACCAGCTTACGCAACCTTCCGCAACGCAACCTTCGAACGCGGATGGGACGTCCTTCCAGAAGTCTCGCGACGCAGTATCCAACTTGGACTCACCACAGATCCCTACGACTTGAACCCCGGCGACGAGGACCCCACTCAGCCATTCATCGACTCAGTCCTAGACGATATTTTCGAAATGGCAGAAAGCCACGCCGACCTGCTCGAATTCCATTTCGATAAAGGTGTACCTTGGATCGAGGCGCTCTCGGACGATTTCTCCAGCGAACAGCTACCCTACAGCCAAAACGTTCGCAGCCATTGGGAAAGCCTTCGATCTCGCGACACCGGCTCCAAAAACATAATGGTATCCATCAACGCATTAGGCCTCCCACGAAAACATCCGGCAGCATACTGGGGCTACGGAGAAGGCTTCTATCAGGACGACAACGGCAACCGCGTCGCGAACGGAATTTTCCAAGACTACAACCAACGCATCCCGCCCGGCCTCTGGAAAAACCGAAAGATCAATCACGAATCCACCAAGCGAGCCTTCCTCAACTACGCCAAGCGAAGCATCGACTACTTCCAACCCGAATACCTCAACCTAGCGGTAGAAGCCAATGAAGCGATCGAAGGGGGAACCACCTTTTTCAACCAGTACCTAGAGCTTCACTCCTACGTCTACGAAGCTCTTAAATCGGACCCGCGCTACGCAGACGTTAAGATAGTAACCTCCTTCAGCGCCGAATACTTCATGCGCGACGAACGAGGCATTCCCTACCTCGTCTCCGCAATCAAGGACCCAAACCTAGTAAACACGCACTACGGCATGCTCCATGCTTTACTGCCCTATACCGACATCGTCGGGCTTTCCCTGCATCCAATAAAGATGCGCTTTCCAAACGAAAGCCTCCCCATGGAATCCTTCCGAAGACTATTCGCCGAATTGCGTCAAGTTACGCACCAGCCACTCGCCATCACCGAGACTGGCTATCCCGCAGACTCCTTCAAGATCGGAACCCTCGAATACGAATCCAGCCAAGAGAAACAGGCGAAGTACATGAAGATGCTCTTCGCTCTCGCAGAAGAAGCAGGGGGCTTCGAATTCATTCTCAACTACGGGATAAAAGACTTCACCCCACGCCTCGACAAGCTGAGGCTTCGAGCGCAAGAAACTCCGCCCTTCACCTCTCCAGCCCTAACCGAATTCTTCAAAATATTCGAAAGCATTGGTTTGTATGAAGAAAACGGTGACAGCCGACCTGCTACCAGTATCTGGACCCACTATCGTGATCTGCCTCGAATCGAAGCGCAGATCCCCGAACGGATACTCGAACTCTCTAGCCCCAACCAAAACTTGCAAGCTCGCTTCGGTATCGACAGCGCCAATAACCTGTACCTCTCCCTAAACCACGGAAACGTTCAAGTGCTTGGAAAATCCGAACTCGGCATTGAGATTGGCGAGCACAAACTCGGAGCCGGGCTGCTCCGCCTCACCCTGCAGGACTTAGGTACAGTCGACGCTTCCTACAGAACAGTGGCCAACGGCCCGCTCCTGCGTAGCCACTACCGAAGCTATACTATCAAAGCCTACAGCATCGACTTCGACGCTCCAACCCTTGCACTGGAGATCCGCCTCTTCGACGACGGACTCGCATACCGCTACCAAATCCCCAACCTCGAAGGAAGCCAGCGAATAAAGGGCGAATCGTCTTCATGGAATTTCCCCCAAGACACGACTCTCTGGTTTCAAAACAGCACCAGCAACTACGAAGGCCAATTTCGCTCACTTAAGATTGGTTTGCTAAACGAAGATATTGGCGGACAGGCCCTCGCCCAGCTCCCAGAATCAAGCCACTACCTATTCGTATCCGAAGCCTCACTACGCGAATACAGCGGTATGACCCTAAGAGCAAGCTTCACGAATACCGCCCTCAGGGCCAGTTTCCTGGACGATACGCAGTGGGCAATCCCAGCGTCCAGACTCAGTCCTTGGCGCTACACCGTAGTCGCCCCTGATCTAGACACGTTAGTAAATTCGGCGCTCTCCACCCACCTCAACGAACCGCCAGCGGCAGAGTTCTTTCCTAACGGGGCCAGCGAGAAATGGATACGCCCCGGCAAAGCGCTCTGGTCTTGGTGGAGCGATCAAGATTCAGGCGGTGACTTCCACCGTCAGCTTGAATTCGTGGACTGGGCAGCCGCGAGAGGAATGGACTACGTCGTTATCGACATCCACTGGGAAAGCGGGTTCGCGACCGAGAATAAGGACGCGTTCCAACGACTCGCCGAACTCGTCGACTATGCCCGGTCCGACTACCGGCAGATCGGCATTTGGATTTGGAAGGACCTTTCCGAAGTCCGAGATCCGATCACGCGCGAATCCTTCTTAGACCAAGCTCAAGCTGCTGGCGTCGTTGGCATCAAGTTCGACCTTATCTATGGCGACGATAGCGAATCGCTCGCTAACGTAATCCTTCACGAAGAGCTCCTAAAAGCCTGCGCCGCACGGAAGCTTATGGTCAACTTCCACGGTACCCATAAAGCTCACGGCCTACACCGCACCTACCCTAACGAAATTACTCGAGAAGGCCTATCCGGCTTGGAAAACGTCGGCGTACTATGGGAGGACTCCCCAGATTTACTCATCCCGCCTTCCCACAACGTCATACTCCCTTTCGCCCGATTCCCAGCCGGCCCCGGCGACTACACTCCAGTCACCCTCGACTCCCGAAAAACCGGAGACACCACACTGGCCCACCAAGTAGCGATGGCTGGCCTAGCTACGTCTCCACTTCTCCACTACGCGGATTCTCCAGAAGTTCTCTTTTCGAACGACACGGCCGACGACCTACTGTCCCACATGCCGACTGTCTGGGACCAAACGAAAGTTCTCGCCCACAGCCAACTAGGAGAGTCCGCCGTGATCGCTCGACGTAAAGCCAGCGACTGGTGGCTATTCGCCGCCAACGGCTCCAGCTCAGCCCCGCTCTCAATCCAACGACTAGACCTGAGCTTCCTCGAGGCATTCCGCTACGACTTAACTCTTCTCACTGATACCGATTCGCAAACCCTAGCACGCACCGAGCATAGCGATATCGGTAGCGAAAGCGACATTTCGCTCCACCTTCTGCCTGGTGGCGGAGCCACCCTACGCTTCATCGCCCAACAAAGCTACCAAAGCTGGAGCGCGATTCGACACGGAGCAGCCCCAGAACTAGCCGACCCAGCCGCCGACCCTGACCTCGACGGCTGGCCCAACCGCTTCGAGTACGCCTTCGACCTAGACCCGTTCAGCGCCGACGAAGACCCGTCGCCCATCATCCACTCTGAGCCAGACGGAAAGGGAAACCTTGTAATCATCCTCCCAGGAGCCGCATCTCACGATGAATGGGAGAAGATAGACTGGATCCAGAATGGTCTTCCTAACAAAGGCCTGACCTACCAGTTGCAGATTTCCCAAAACCTGCAGGAATGGGACCCGCTACTCCCTCTCCCTGCCCCCGAAGGCCCCTTCTACCGAGACACCAATGGAGTCCTACGAAACGCATGGGCCTACCCTATTCTCGACGACTCCAATTCTTCCATCTTTATCCGAATAGAATTAGGCGAACGCTCCCCAGAAGCAGCCAACCACGAAACTAAAGACTAGCCTCATTCCAATTCGGCTCCATACAAGACCGACTCACCTTCCTTCTCTTATGTCAGTTCACCAGACGTTCAATCGGTTCATTTGCCGCACCGCTACGTGCTTCGCGATAGCGGGCTGTGGGCTCTCGGCAGCCGATTCGTCAGAAGCAGCAGCGGAGAGTTGGAAACCAATAGGCCCCTACCTTACCACCGCATTCGCCTACGCCCTCGACCCCTTCGACCAGGATCGCGTCATGATCGGGACATTCTTCAACGGCGTCTACCTGAGCGAAAACGGCGGCCTGAACTGGCAAAGCATCGGAGCGGAATTCAGCTCAGCTTTCGTACAAGACATTGAAGCCGACCCGAGCACCGAGAACACTTTCTATGCCGCTACGTTCGAACGGGGAATCTACAAGACGCAAGACGGAGGCCAAAGCTGGACTCCAGCCAACGAGGGGCTCCCAAACCTCAATATACGAGGCATCAGCATCTCTCCTCTCAATCCACAACTACTCATCTCCTGCTCCTTCGACGGTCCCTACTTCTCCGCAGACGGAGGCGACTACTGGCTCCCGTCCAACCGAGACAACCTTCCGTGTATAAGCGCTCTGCATTCCCGTACCTTTTCACCAGTCGCCTACCTTGGAACCGACGGACTCGGCGTATGGCGTACCATCGACGGGGGCGCGAATTGGGAGCCGTGGAATGAAGGAATCGAAAACCACGTTGTCTTCGACCTCGTCTCCGACCCTAGCGTCGGAGAAGTCCTCTACGCTGCAACCAACAAAGGGGTTTTCATCCGAGGAGCGAGCGACGAATCCTGGAGTTCCCTCAAACACAATCTTCCCGACGCCAATGTGGACCACCTCGTCTTCCACCCCGACGGACGGCTCCTCGCGTCCAGTGGCGTTGGCGTCTTCTACCTAGAAGGCGCGGACGACGACATCTGGGACCTCTGGAATTCGCAGCCAACCCGCTTAGTGATTCCCTTTCCGGAAACGGAAGGGAAATTTATCCTAGCCGGATTCGAGGACACTCTCGACCTCACGCTCGATGACGGCAAGACCCTCACAAATGTATCCCAAGGCGTTCAAAACAACTTTCCCGACGCCCTCGCTTCACTCGTCCACGAAGATAAATCCTACGTTTTGGCAGGACTCGATAGCGGAGTATGGCGGGCCGAAGACGACGGCGCCGATTCCACGCTGGACTGGAGCCAAGCCCCAAGCATGAAGGACCACCTCATCTTCGAGCTTACCCCGCACCCAACCCGCTCCGGACATGTGTACGCCGGAACTGAGCGAGCCGGCGTTTGGTTCAGCGAAGACGCAGGCCTTACCTGGACCCAACGCTCAGAAGGCATCTACCCTACCAGCATCCACGATATCGACCAATCTAGCCTGGGCAGCCAAACCTTCTATTGCGCAACGGAAGTTGGCATTTTCATAAGCAAAGACAATGGGCGTAATTGGAAAATGGGGACAAACGTTGCCGTACCATCCCTGATAACCGCCGTCGAAGTCGACCCGGTCAAGGAAGGCTTCGCATACTACGGAAGTGCAGCAGGAAACATATTCTTCACCACAAACGACCGCGACTTTCAGCCCGGACCAACCCTAGCCAGCGGGATCAAAGCGATTCGAGCTGTCCCCTTCGAAGGCCTATATATCGTAACCTTCGACGGAAATGTGTATTCCTCTCGCAACGACAGTTTAAACCTCGCACCACGGCAGGTCGGACTTAACCACCGCGTCTTAGACATTCAAGTCGATCCAGAGCTCAGTGAAGTCGCTTATGCCGCCACCGCTGGCGGTGGGATTTACAAAACCCTATCCGAGGGCTCCGAGTGGGCAGCGAGCTCAACAGGCATGGAAGAAGAGTATATATTCTCGTTGTCCATCGATCCCTTCGACAGACAATCTCTCGCCGCAGCTGCCCAAGGCGCCACTTATCTCAGCGAAAACGCCGGCGAATCTTGGCAACGCTATACCGGCACCCTTCCTGAAGGAAAAAACGTTACTCACATCCTCCATAGCCGCACGACGGAAAACCTCCTCTTTTGCTCAGTTGAAAACCTCGGAGCATTCCGCTCCCTGGATGGAGGAAAAACCTGGGAAAGCCTAGGACTTCCGCCCGAGGAAACAGTCGGAAATTTGCCGATAGCTCTGTCCGCTGTGGACAACGAAGAACTCTTCGTGGGAAGTCGTGGCCTTGGCCTACAACGGCTCGATAGCGAAACAAACGACTGGAAACGGAGCTCGAGTGGCATAACCGACCTCGTTCGCGGAATCGCTATCGGAAAGGAAACGCCGGATCTGCTTTTCGCAGCGACTCTGAATAGCGGCATGTTCAAATCCGAGGACGCCGGACTGAGCTGGGCCAGGACAGGTCTACAGGATCAAAGACTGCTTCACGTCGAAATGAACCCGGAGAATGACAAGGAGGTTTACGCCGGGACCACCATCGGTCTGGCAGTCACGCGAAACCAAGGCCAAACTTGGAACATGCTTGGCCAAAAGGTGGCCTACTCAACCGCGTTCTCCATCCAATCCACTCCCACACCCAGCTACTACGTCGGCGGCGCTGGCGGCGTACTTTATGCTTCCGAAGATGAAGGCATTTCCTGGAGAAATGCAGCTGAAAACCTGCCTTCCAACGAAATCACATTCCTGAAATCGGCTGGAGCCAACCTCTTCGCCGCAGTCGATGCAGCAGGCTTGTACCGAAAACCAGATTCAAGCTCACCGTGGAGCCTCATTTCCAGCGACCGTTTCGACGCCGACAAGATTGTAGCGATCGAAGCGGACCCCTACTTTGAACAGCTCTTCGTTGCCGCTCAAAGAGAGGGACTCTATCTAGCTGACTTTAGCGGCGCAAGCTGGCAAAATCTGGAACTCCCGCACGCAAGCTACGAGCTCAACCCAATCACAAGCATCCTCCAAGATCCTCTCAATCCGGACCGCTTCTACCTTACAAGAGCGAACAACGACGGTGGGCTTCCCGCCATCCACATTTCCGAAAATCGCGGACAAAGCTGGACTAGCCGAGGAACTGAATCCGGACTCGAATCCTCTGTCGCCTATCACATCGCCGCATCGAATCTAGTCGTTGATACACTTCTATGCGGAACAAGTGAAGGAGTGTTCCGCTCGACCGACGGGGGCTCGACATGGGCATCGACCGCTATCCATGGAGCCGATGCCAACTATGTAGCGTTCGATCCTTTCCAGAAGAATACAGCCTATGCTTCCACCGTGGAATTCGGCTTCTTCGTCAGCGAAGACCGAGGCCTAAGCTGGACTCCTACGGACCTGCCATCCGACCTAGTCGTATCGTCCCTACAGCAACGCGGCCACCCAGGCGAACTCGCTGCCAGCACCTATTCGAACGGACTGTATTTCAGCGACGACTACGGGAAATCGTGGAGCGGAGGCATCACGCCCTTACGCTCCCGTAACACCGTCGGATTCGTCTCCATCGATCCCGCCCAACCCAGCACTATATTCTGCGCGACCACCCAAGCTGGAATTCTTCGGTCCTACGATTCAGGACGATCGTTCGAAGCCATTAACGACGGGCTAGGTAGCCACCTCACTCTGCTAACCGTCTTGATCGACCCTAGCAACCCTCACACCCTCTATGCAGGCACCATAACGGACGGCGTCTACCTCAGCGAAAACCAAGGCGACACTTGGACGCCCATACGGGAAGGCATGCCCCACGAACTCACAATTTCATTAGCCGCCCATCCAACGCAAAAAGGGATCGTCTACGCCGGCGTAGAAGGTGGAGGCGTCTTCCGCATTGATCGCGAAGTCTCCCCTTTGGCAGCCCTCGTCGACTACGATGCGGACGGTATCCCCACAATATGGGAATCGTTTTTTCAACTCGACCCTCTCGCGGCTGATTCCGCGGCGGTTCGACGATTAGGCCCACCTTATATTTCGACAAAAGACGGGATGAGAGAAATCGCATGGTATCAACCAGCAATCGAAAGTGAAAGTTCTCCCAGACTTGAGATCGATACCAGCGACGATTTGGTTGATTGGCATGCCCTACCCTCCGAAGCGATTCAAAGTGCAATTCTCGAACTCGAAAGCAGAAACAAACCAGTCAAGATCCTCCACCAACGCATCAACCTTGAAGTCGACAACAATGCGAAGTCCCGCTTTTTCCGCTTCATCCTCCATCAGCAATAGCTCCTTCTATTGAACTATGAGTAACACACACAAAGATCCTATCAGCAAGTCGCTCTATGCAGGTCTTCGCACCGAAGCGCAGGAACGCCTAGAACTGCGAGACTATACAGATCACAATCTCAACGAACGCCTGCGATCGACCGGCGTCGAAGCCAAGGAGATCATTAACCTTAGCGTGCGTCCCGATAATTGGATACCCGGCGTCGAGCTGATGCCGCGCCGCGTTCACAGGCAACGCCAGCGCGGACATTTCGGCGAGATAGTCAGGCTTGAAGAGAACCTAATGCAAAAGATGGGCTTCTCTCCAAAGCAATGGTCCTCCGCGCTCATGTATTCAGGAACGATGAAGGGTTTCCATATCCATCCCCCCTACGTCCCGCCCGACCATAAACCTGAAGATTGGTTTCGCAGGCAATTCATCGACGAACCAGAAAACTACAGCCTCCGAGACTACCGCAAAGAACAATGGGAAATGTCGTTTTTCCTACTAGGCACCGTAGAACTATTTCTCGTCGACGAACGAGCAGGAATGCCCCGACGACAGATGCGCGTCGTTATCGACGGCGACGATTCTCCTGGCGACAACAATGCAGGTGTCATCATTCCCCCTGGAGTTGCCCATGCATTTCGCGCTGAAGGCTCTGCAGACCTCCTTCTCGTCTATGGAACCTCCACTACTTTTCGGGCAGAGTTCGAGGGACGCCTGGTCAGCAGCGTAGAGCGCGCGGAAATAGACGGCGACTGGATCGAGTACCTCGGAAAATAATCAAGCCTCCTCGAAGATTCTGTACACACCGTCCCACTGCCGCAAACCTCCTTTCCTTCTGAAGCCATGATTTCCATTTCCTCTCTTGAACGCGTCCAGATACGGAACCGCTTGTACCGCTACGCGGCGCTAGCCCTAGCAAGCCTTTGCCTCAGCGGATGCACCACTCCCCATCCAACTAGAAACAGCTTTCGCGGAGAACTTCAGCCCGCCTCCATGTACTCCCAAAGCGCAAGCCCGTATCGCTATGCGATCCAGCCGGGTGACGTACTACGAATCGATTTCGCGACCGAACTGAGTGGAAACCGCGACATCACCGTTCAACCGGACGGCTGGATATCCCCACCGCACATACCTGCCTTCCAGGCCTCGAGGCTTACGCTCGAAGAGCTGGAGGACAAACTTGAGAACGCATACGCCAAAGTGCTACGCTTTTCCGACCTCACGCTAGACCTCGTAAGCAGCCACCCACTTTACATTTACGTCGGCGGCGAGGTAACGCTCAACGGTCGCCTTCCTTACCAAGAAGGCACCACGGTACGGCAGGCGATCCTGCAAGCGGGAGGCACTCGCAAGGGAGCTGCCCTCAAAAAAGCCTTCGTGATAAGGGATACTGGGAAAGACATACCGGCATACCTGGTTTTTGACTTCAACAACCTAGACCCCGCTCCTTATCACGACCTTTACCTACAGCCTAAAGACATCGTCATCGTACCCAAAACAGGCATCTCGAAGTTCTCCCACTTCATAGACTCGTACATCAATGAAATCCTTCCCTTTTCTCGCAGTGTGAATGCCAACTACTACAGCGAGGACCTCAAACGATGAACACCAGCCACATTACCACGATCGAAAAGGACGCCGGACCATCCATTGAGGACCTGAGCGAAGACATTCTAGGTGTCGCTAAGCGGAAGAAGAAATTGATAGCATCCGTCGTCATCCTCACCACGCTCCTCGCATACGTCGGACTCCAATTCAAAAGCGACCTGTACGATACCACAGCCTCGCTCATCGTTTCCCTAGGGCCTGAAAACGCCGATGTACCTATTGCCGTCGACAAAGGAACGGTGCACCGCCAAGGCGTAATGAAGGAGGAAATCAATACTTACATTTCGCTTCTATCGAACGTCGGTCTTCTCGAAGACGTTATCGAAGAAATTGGAATGGAACGCTTCGAGCCTCGAACAACCGAACCGCAATCAGCGATACAATGGGTAAAGCAGCAACTCAAAGGCTTCGCGAGATGGAGCAAAAGCTCCCTTAACGAAGCCCTAATTACTCTCAATTTGCGGGCGCGGTTGAGCGAGAAAGAACTGGCTGTAATCGGGATTCAAAGGCGCCTAAGCATTGAACAAGTGAAGGATTCCAACGTTATTCAGCTCTATCTCCAACTGCCAGACCCCATTCTGGCGCAAGATATACTAGATACACTAATTCGGAAATACCTGACGCTCCATCGGGAGCGATTCCTGAGCAATGCGACCACCATTTCGATTTTTCAGGAACAAGTCCAAAACTACGATTCCCAACTGAAGCTGAAGAACGCCGAACTCTTGGAAAGGAAGCGCTCTCTCGGAATCGGCTCCATCTCGCAAGCCCGCAACAATTTGGAGTCACTCAGGATGTCTATCGAAGCGGAACGCTTAGACAGGAGCCGACAGCTGGCGCAATTGGAGGAGACAAGACAAGCCATCCTAGACAACCTAGCGGACATCGAAACCTTCGTGCTTGCAGAAAAGGTCGAAGAACCCAACGCCAACCGAGCCGCCCTCAGCCAAACCTTGGCTGGACTCACTTCGAGAAGAGCCAACCTTCTTTCTGATTTCCTAGAAGAATCACCGCAAATTCAAGCGATCGACTTCGAAATCGCTGCAATAAGAGAGCTGATCGACACAGAGAACACCGATGTTGTGCTCAGCACCAAGTTCACTCGCAATCCGATACGTTCTCGATTCGAATCCGAACTAGAATCCACCGAGATCCAATCAGCTTCCCTCAAGTCGGCCATAGCCAAAGCCAACGAACAACTCCTAGACTTGCGCGGCCGGATTCAGGCCTTGAACCATGCTGAGAGCGAGATCCGCAAGCTCCAGATAGAGATCGGTGTCGCAGAAAAAAGACTCGAAGAGAGCGCCTTAAAGCTCTCTGAAGCAAGTTCACGAGAAGCGCTCAGCAAGAGTGAATTCGCCAACGTCAACATCCTAGCTGCTCCTGCATACAACCCCAAGCCCTCAGCGCCGAAAAGACTGTTGATCATGCTCGCTGCAGTAATCGGGTCTTTCGGTCTCGGCTTCGGATTGGCACTCCTGCTAGAATGGTTGGACTCACGCATATACGACATAAAAAGCCTCCGTTCCATTCGTGGAGTGGTACTCTTAGGGGAATTCGAATCCTCTCGCTTCTAGCCAGCCTCGCCTAGATGCCAGCCAACCGAATCCTTCCCACATTGCCACCCTTGGCCCTCAGCAGAGCCACTGTCCTAGGCTTAGCCGGAACTATCGCAGCATGTGTTGGGCTCGTCGCTATGGCTCTACGCAGCCCTGCGATCGCCCTAGCGATGGGACTCTCGATTCCCATCGCAATCGCCACGTTGCGTTGGCCCTTCTTCGGGTTCGCATTCCTCACCTTCCTACTTCCGCTAGAACGGATCCAACGATTCACGGACGACACCTCGGAATTCACTATTTCGATCATGCGCTTCGTTGCACTGGGAACCCTAGCGGTCCTGATGCTCTACCGAATTACACGAAAGGAGCGCATCATCTGGGACAAGTCATGGATTCTCTACGGTGGCTACGTGATCATAGCCTCTTTTGGCTTGTTCGTCAGTTCGGACGTCGGAGGAACAAAACGAGCACTCGGTACCATAGGCGCGAACTGCATTTTCCTCTTCATGTATTTAAACTTTTTCCGGACGAGGAAGCAGATCTACGCGATACTCGGAATCTGGATAGGCGCCAGTTTGCTAGCTGTGCTCTACTCTACGTACGACTGGCACCTCGGATCTGGAAGAGACGAAGGCATACAAACTGAAGTCGACCCAGGAAAAGGAGCCCAAACCACCGAGAACCGTTGGTCTACCGTCTGGCAAGACAGGGCAGAATGGGAAACGCTTGGCGGTCACGCTCTGCGGCGGAGCATGGGACCTACTTCGCATGCCGCAGTCTACGGTATCAACATGATCATGACCCTGCCTTTTTTGATCTATCTCTTACAAAGGTCCCAGCGTCAGATCTGGCGAATGACCGCGCTAGCCTCAGCTCTCGGCCTTACTTTGTACAACGTCATGCTTACCAATACTCGGGCTGTCATGCTGCAAGCTGCCCTAACCTGTGCCCTCTGTATCGGACTCGGTCTTTTCAAAATCCGAACCTTCCACCTTCTCATTGGGATCGTCGTTGCCGGAATCGGCCTTTTGCTAATGCCGCCGGACGTCTACAACCGAATCCTAGACATCGAAAACTACGACCTCGAAAACTCCGCTGCCATGCGTGTACGCATCGAATACTGGAAAGCAGGCATGCGCATCATCAATGACAACTGGCTGGTGGGTATGGGCGTCGGCAACGAATATGAGATCCCCAAGTACGTCAAAGGAGGACTGACCGCCGAAAAGAGCACCGTTCACAATACGTTTCTACAGTTTTTCTTGGAAGTAGGCGTCTTCGGGTGGCTTCTCTTCTACTCGTTCGTCGGCACCCTGCTCTATTACGCAAACAAAGCTGCACGAACTTTTAAGCCGCGACCGGACTGGCAACTGGAATATAAAATACTCGTAGCAATTCAGGTAGCCATGGTTTCAGTCCTTACCTTCGGGCTTCAAGTCGACGTCTTCCTGTTCCCGCTAAAAGGCTGGTGGCTATTAGCAACCATCGCTACCGTACTCTATCGCTGGTCTCAAGCGCTCCCAACTCTTGATGAGAGCGTGGAGACTCGAAAAGTGTAAGAAAAGCCGAACCGCCTATTCCCCTCAAAATCAACAACTTAAGAAATCAACCAGCGCAATGGTTCTGATTCCTTACAAATCGTAAAGCTGGCGAACGAACAAAGGAATCTGACGGCGATCCTCAAGCCGCTTATAATCAAAAGAATACACGCCCCTCCTCCTCCTCCTCCTGTTTTCTGGTATGATAGCTGCTGCAGGGTTTACGATTTCACTTAACCACCTTCCGTTCAGCTCCTATGAAAACTAAGACTATCCTCCTCACCCTACTGTCTATCGTAGCAATCAGCACCTCCTCGGCCATCACCTTTAATTTCCAACACTCCGGATTCTCCGACGGCGGAATCCTTTATGGCACCTTCACCGGAGAAGACGCGAACAACGACGGCTTCATCATCGACAGCGCGGTTTTCCCAACGGGCGAAATCAGCTTCTTCGGCTTCGTCTGGACCGGCAATGCTAATTCGCCAGCGTTCACTCTATCCTCTAGCGACATCCCAACCCCTGAATGGTCACTTGTATTTGAATGGCCAAACGGCGACAAGCTCGGCGACAACCCTGCAGAGTTCTCCTTCAACCTGGGATCCGGGGTGGGTTACCTTGCTAGCGGAATCGGTGGAGCGATCTACACAGGAGATATAGTCCCCTCCGCATTCAGCCAAGAACTGCTTGTCATCACCGTCGCAAACGTCCCTGACCACAGCTCCGCGCTTGCGTTGCTAAGCTTCTCAATAGTCGGAATCGCAGCCCTTCGTCGCCGATTCCGCTAAAGATATGGCAGCCTCAAGAGAAGGCTATACTTTGAAGACCTCCCCCCATAGGGGAGGTCTTTTTTGTTCCCATCACAGCCGGACTTCCACCAATATAAAGCAGCTTCAACCATTAGACGCCCTAAAATTCAACGTGCTCCGCCCCCTCATACTTTGCCTCTCCTCCGCACTCGTCGCATTCTTTTCGGCTTACACGTCGCTGGGGCAAGCAATTCAAAGCCCTGACGGACGCCTCACTGCGAACTTCAGCCTATCCGACGACTCATCCCTACTGTATTCAATATACTACGACGGAAACCCTATCAGCCTAGATTCGCCACTAGGAATAGAAGTAGATGGAGTTCTATTCGGAGCCGACGTGAAATCGACTTCCCTCGTCGAACGCTCACAACAACAGACGGAGCAGCACGGCATCCACTCGAGCTACAATCGTTTCGATCTCTGGGTTGCAAGAAACTCCGACGTGGACGCCCTTTTGATAATCGAAATCAGGCTTTTCAACAATGCCCTCGCTTTGCGCTACGAAATCCCCGACTACGGAAAGCGATCTATCCAAAACGAGGTGACAAGTTGGGATCTGCCTCAATCAGCGGATCGGATCTGGTATCAAGCCGAGTCAGAGTCCCTCTGGCAAACGAGCCCCCCCTCCCCCCTGTCGTCGTTCACTGAATCGCCCGTTCTAGTAACGTATCCAATCCACGGATACTACGCACTATTGTGCGAAGTAGCAACCCCGCTCTCTCCCCGCATGCAATTCGTATCCTACGAAAATTCAAGCAGGCTACACGTTCACGTCCCAGATCCACAGTGGACCCAATACGGCGGCGACTACACAGCTTGGCGGCTTTCCGTCATCGCAGACTCGCTCCCCGAACTCTACGAAACTCGCGCAATAATCTCCGCTCTATCAGAAGAACCAGACCCTCTAGCCTTTCCCGCTGGACCATCCTCACACTGGATAAAACCTGGAAAAATGCTTTCCGCCTATTGGAACGCTCCCCTCGAATCCGGAAATTTTGACTTACAACTCGAATACCTCGACTACGCGACCTTACTCGGCTTCGACTATCTTCTCATTGGCAAAGGCTGGGAAAATGGGTTCCAAACCGAAAGCCTTAGCTGGTACGAAAGCTTACAGCAACTAGCTGGCCAAGCCAGAGCTAGAAACCGCCCCATAGGACTCTTCCTCCATATCCCTTTCGCCGACCTCGATACCGCAGAAGAAAGAGACCAACTTCTCTGGCTATACAATCAAGCCGGAATAACCGGCCTGTTGATCGAATTCACTCCCGATGATGACAATCGTAGCGCTAAAACAGCAGAAGCCATTCGCGACCTACTGAAAGCCAGCGCAACACTTCGCCTTCAGGTAGCCTTCTCAGGCCAACATCAAGGAACCGGTCTCACTCGGCCATTTCCGAACTTACTCACCGCTGATGGCAGCTATGGCCAAGAAAACGCGTTACTCGCAAATCAAACCAGCCTCCCCCTTCGGCAGCACACCATCCTGCCCTTTACCCGAAACCTGATGGGACCCAACCTCATCAACGCACTATCGCTAGATCCCAACCGCCGCGGTCCTAGCACGACACTCTTTGAAATCGCCAGCCTCGCTGTAACAGATACGCCCCTAATCTCCGTATGGGAGGCCCCCTT
Organism: Pelagicoccus sp. SDUM812005; assembly: GCF_031127875.1. Classification (GTDB taxonomy): domain Bacteria; phylum Verrucomicrobiota; class Verrucomicrobiia; order Opitutales; family Opitutaceae; genus Pelagicoccus. Next base: position 193,266 of record NZ_JARXIA010000005.1, read on the forward strand.
GCTGCTCGTAAACGAAAACTTGGCTCGAGAAGCGATGCAGGAAATCCCAACGACTTGGGACGAGACAATCGCACTTAACGAAAGCTCCCTAGGAGAGCGCGTTGTGATGGCGCGACGCCACAATCAGCGATGGTATCTATTCATCCTCAACGCATCCCAGGCCCCCCTCCAAAACTTTGAAGTCAACCTACCTTTCCTAGACAATGTCCGCTACGACCTGCGTTACTACGAAGACCTCGACCCAGTCTCAATACGACGTTCGACACTACCCAACCGATCCCCCGATACTCCCCTTACGATCGACCTGCTCCCCGGCGGCGGCTTCATGGGGATACTAACGCCAAGGGCAACCGAGCTCAGAGAACTTCGACTCGGCGTAGAGTACGACGATCTTCAGAAAACGAATAGCCCACCGCCTCACGATCTCGTCAAGCTCAGCCTAACTCCCAGCATTCCCTGGACCATAGCCTCAAACGAATCCGAATGGCAAAACTACCCCGCGAGCCTTCTAGCCGAATGGGCTGAGCTAAAGTCAAACCTTCCCCCAGAAGTCGATCTGTTCCTCGACGTCTCGCCTTATCCAAACTCCCACTACACCTCCCTATCGACGGAATGGAAGGAGCTTCCTCACCAGCCCCTTTCACCCCCTTGGGACAGCTACAAGTTTTCGAGCGCCAGCGTAAAGACCGCCTATACTAACTTTCTTAGAGCAGCTATCGACTACTTCGAACCTGACTATATTTCAGTCGCCCCTCGGGCAAACCAAGCCCTCGCTGAAGCTCCTCAAGTTTGGCCAGAGTTGAAAAGCTTAATATTTTCAACCCACTCAAAACTAGCAATCGAGTATCCAGAAGTAAAATACGCTCTATCTCTCGACTATGAAACGCTTTCAGGGATTAGCCCCGAATCTCAATCGCTCCTAGAATCTAGCCGTGATACTTACCCCGACATCCTCACCAACGAGCCCGCAAGCCTTGTAGAAGTCTCCAATCTTATCGCCCTCAGCTCACTTCCTGAGCTTTATAGCAACGACACTTCCATCTCCTCCTACTACGCACCTGCATTCGAATACGCAGACCAACTAGGAAAACCGCTAGCCTTCGCGCAGATTGCCTTCGCTTCCCAAGCATTTCCACCCACCGATTCCCTCAGCCCAGCAACGCAATTCGAAAAACTAGACGAACTCCTACTTCAAGCCTTCGAACACCGGTCCCCCTTCATCGTTTACACACAAATAGCAGACGAAGGCTCAGCGACAGAAGACCCACGCGAAAAGCTTCAATACATTGCTGGCTTGGCCAACACCCAGGGCGAGCCAAAACCGGCCCTCACCATATGGAAAAGCTACTTCGACATCGAATTTACAGATCTCGCGGCAAAGGAAAAAACCACGGATAGCGATTCAGACGGAGTTTTCGACGCTTTCGATACAGCTCCCCACAATCCGTCGCATTCCTCCCTACACTATTACTTTGAAGACCGAGACAATGACAGTTTCGGCGACGCAGCTGCCCCAATCGCCGTCAATTCCGATTCTCCCCCACCTTCCACTTCTGCTTGGCGGGGCGATCCGAATGATCACTTCAAGATGTCCACCCCCGCGATTCACCCTAAAGCCGGGCGCACTTTCGGATTCGATGCCAACGGAGATCTATCACAACTGGTCGACCATAAATCGGAACTTCAGGAACTTGGAGTAGATTGTCTCCACCTTACCGTTTCGTGGGCCGACCTAGACCTGGGAAACGGAGACACTAAAGCCATCGATCTAGGGCAGATCCCTGACACCGTTGAACTTTGTCGAGAGCTCGGCATTAAGCTATCCTTGACCCTAAACCTTATTGATGGAGAAGAGTTAACCGTCCCACCTGAACTGCGCTCCGCGCTTTCCTTTCAACTCACATCCTGGAGTAGCGAATACGTAAAGCCGCGCTTCTTTGATCTCATTGAAGCTATCCTGGAAGAAACGGGCCCCAACACCCTTGCCTCGATTCAACTAGGAACCGACATCCAGACATACTCGCCGGACGTCGAACCAAACATATTCTGGGACGACCTAACAGCATTCATCCAATCATTGCATGGATACTTAGACGCTACATGTGAATCGAAACCCAAACTCGGTTTTCGATGCAGCCTCGATTCCACAGACAACCTTAATTCACTTCCTACGAAACTGGAAGAACTCCTCACAAAACAGGATTTCTTAGGGATAGACTACCAGCCGAAAGAAGGGCGAGAGCCCATCGTAATCGCACAAGACATCGAAGCCTTGCTGGCAACCCTTCCCAATGAATTAACTGTCCGCCTCCATGAACTCGCTCATTCTAGCTCACCCTCAATTGGAAGTTCCGAAACCAAGCAAAGCCAATTCACCCTAGCATTATTCGAGATATGGGACCGCTACCCTAATCGTATCCAGCACTTAGGGTTCACCTCCCTTTTTGACTCGGACCGCGTGACCGAAACTGGTTTCCTCAAGCGCGACTACTCCAAAAAGCGAGCCTACCACACCCTGCGCACCCAAAGCATGAATCGCGGATGGTGGAAACTTCCAGCCGAACAACGCCGGAGCTACTACCTGGGCTTTAGCCACACTCCCTATGACTCCGCGAGCGATCTAGCCGAAATCAAGGAAGTTGACGACTGGATGTGGAAGCGGATCGCTGACGATTCCGACATCGTAAACCTTCAGCTCGACGGTGGAATTCCATGGCCAGAGGCCCTTGCCGACGATCTCGAAGGCGACATTCCTCCCTTTTCGAACGATTTACTTGGCTACTGGGAAAAATTAAGAAGAGAGGTACCGGAGAACCACAAACGAGTCGTAAGCTTCAGTCCTACAGGAAACCCACGCAGCAGGCTCGAAGGCTACTGGGGTTACGGACGAAGCACAGCATTCATAGACGACGACGGTTTCATTATCGAACCTGTCGGTGACTACAAGGAAACGACGGACGCATTTCTCCCCTTTCCTTGGAGCAAGCTCCGCTTCAATGACGACCCCGTCAAGACAGCCCTCGTAAACTACGCAAAGCGGGTTATCCGCTACTTCGAACCTGATTACTTGGTCGTCGGACTAGAGGCATCCGAATCGATCCCCGAAGACCCAGTCCGCTTCGACGAATACATCGAACTACAAACACACCTATACCATGCGCTCAAAGAAGACCCCGATACCGCGCACATTCCACTTATTGTATCCGTGTCATCCACCTCGCTGATGACGGACGAGTTCGGAGTGCCATTTAAGTTCGACCAACAACCGCCAAACGCCCGAAAACAACAAATCGAAGGGTTGCGACGCATTCTTCCCATCACCGACATACTCGGAATATCACATTACCCACACTTCGGAAAATTCAACGCTGAGCTAATCCCCAGCGGGATGTACCAATCGCTTTTCGAATTGCTCGAAGAACTAGATGCCCATGACAAGCCAATCGCCATCACGGAGAGCGGCTACACCGCGGATCCCTTCACAATCTTCGATACGCACTTTTCGGGGTCACCGGAAAAGCAGGACCTCTATATGAAACACTTCCTCTACGAAATGGAGAAATCCTCCCACCCGGTAGAATTTATCATAAATTACGAGATCCGAGATACAGACTACACTTGGCTGCGCCAAAAGGAGCTCGCAGACCGCGGCGAATTTAACCCCGTCTTTCTGCAATTTTTCCAGTACTTTCGAGACATCGGTCTATACGACGGCGAGGGTAGTTCAAACCGACCAGCCTATGCTACATGGAAAAATGCGCTACAGAGCCCTCTCCTACCGAAAGGAGCGCTCGTGTCAGAAACCGTGGACCTCCACCTCTTTATTCGCTCATACCTCCAATTCGACGACAACCAGCAAGCTTGGCTCGTTTTGCGCTATTATCCATCGCAACAGCTTGACGGCTTGAACTTCCAAGTAGAGCAAACCAACGCTACTTTGGCATGGCAAGATCTCCCAGAAGAGGAAGACACCATTATCACCTCCAACATTTCGGCGCAATTGTGCGATGACGAACGCGACCAAATCGAAACAAGAATAAATCTAGGCCAGCTTCCACCGCCCTATCTATTCAGAGTCGTCGTAAACCGCACCAAAGCCGACTAAACGAATATACAACGACCTTAGTACTATCTATACTACGCACAGGGCACTGGAGCCACGCCCCTTGACCTCTTCCGCTACCTTTGATTGCCACCGATCAAGCAACCCAGCTTGCTCCTCCTCTGTAGCAAACAGGTATTCGGATAGATAACCGAACCCCGTCTCAATATCCACCGAAGGAGACCAAGCGAACAACTCTCGCGCCTTCTTGTTGTCGCACAAGCTACGCAAAATTTCCCCAGGTCGAATAGCCGCGCTGCAAGCGACAACCTCCGTCTCCGGGCTCCTTTGAGAAATGAAGCGTTTCGAGAGCTCAAGAACGCTCGCCTCTTCCCCGCCTCCGATCGGCAACGCCCGCCCTTTAACGGACTCTATATTCTGGGCCGCGGAAAGATATGCGTGAATTACATCCGTTATAAAAATGGGGTCACGCGTTTGCCTTCCTCCACTCAACTCTATCCTATCACGCCCCTCCTTTACACAATTGGCTAGGAACGTAAAAAGATTAAATGCCTGACCAGGTCCGTAGATCAACGTGGGACGCAAGCTCGCAACTGCCAGCCCATGGTTTCGCGCGTAAATCTCAGCAATCACCCAAGCAGCATACTTCGTGGCAGCATAAGAGGACTCAGCTAGGACTGAAGACTCCTCATGGTGCGGCACCGGAGCGTTGCCATAGACCTTGCACGAGTCCGCAACAAGGAAACGCTCCGTTCCATAAAGCCGAGCCGCCTCCAAGAGGCGCGTAGTCCCCAACGTATTGCTCGCAATCCGATCTTCGATATTAGCAAATGCCTCCTTTCCGTCCGGACACGAAGCAAAATGAAACACAGCTTCAGGTAAGAATTCCTCAAATAGAGGGGCTACCTTATTTTCCCCGGCGCTTAGATCACATTGAATCGCTTTGATCCGATCGTTTTCCAGCAAGGTTGACGAAATTTTGCTCCGATACAACGCGACAACAATGGCGCCCAGCTTTTCCAAAACGCCACACATAAAAGCTCCGAGCGAACCACCAGCTCCAGTAACCAAAACCCTACGGCCTTCCCAAAAGTCATTGCCACCAATCGCTTCTTTCGCGATGCAGCGCGGCACGACACCTAAGGTATCGGCATAGGCATCCAAAGTACGACGAAGCCCTTCCGAGAATTCAACCCGTGGAGACCAACCGAGTTTAGCGCGAAGAGCGCCTGTATCCGTAACGTAGTCTCCAGTCTCAATCGCCTTGTAGTCGGTTGGCCAGTCCTGGTATGCGAGAACAGAACTTGGCACCTCCTTAACAATGGACGTGGCAGCATCCCGCATGCTGATGGCTGACGGCCCCCCAAGATTGAAAGTAGCTCCTTCCGCCTCCTTTACCACCGCCCCTCGCAGAAACACATCCACCACATCTTCGATAAAAATATAGTCACGAAGTTGGGCACCATCCCCAAAAAGGCTGAGCGTTTCCCCCTTTAATGCACGCGAGATGAACTGATTCATAACCCCGTAGGATTTACCATCCTGCCAAGGGAACGGACCATACGGGTTCGACAGTCGAAACACCAGATAACGCAACCCATGCAACTCATGGAAGACCTTCAAATAACGCTCTAAAGCTAGCTTATGAACAGCGTATATACTGCTCGGATTCGTAGGATGCTGCTCGTCTACTGGCAGACGCTCCGGTCGGCCGTAAACGGTTCGGGAGCTGCAAAACACGACCAAAGGCGATTCTTTCAAACGCGAGGCCGATTCGAAAAGCTTAAGGTGAGGCGCCGATTCCACATAGAGATTGTCTGCAGCGTTTCGATTGCTATCGATCCCGCCGCTCGCCCCAGCCATATCGAAAACGATTTCCTGTCCAGGCAAAGCATGGTCTACAATCGAGGTACTGCTCAGGTCGCCCTTGAATACACGTAACGACTCCCCAGCAAGCAAAGGCCTTTCCCTGCGGGAAACGATCGTCACATCCGCGCCCATTCGTTGCAATGCCAACGCGAGATAACTCCCTAAAAAGCCGTCAGCGCCTAGGACCAGCACCCGCCGTCCGCGGTACGCTGCGGCAAGCTGCTTGTTGTCAAGAACTCGGGATATAGCTTCCTCAGCAAGAATTGAACTCATCAAATTTTGGGCTATGCGGGCCAGCGACTTGAGCTTGATCGGACCTAGAATGCACCATCGCGCTTAAGCACGCTGATAGCAGTCCCGATGAGAATCTTGATATCCAAGAGTACCGACTTGTTATTCACGTACTGCAGATCGTAGTCGACCGTCTCATAGAATCCCAAATCACCACGCCCTTTAATCTGCGCGAGACCTGTGATTCCCGGACGCGTCGCGAACTTCCGTAACATCTCGCCTTCGTAGTAAGGTACCATTTCAGGAATTTCAGGGCGAGGTCCCGTTAATGACAGATTTCCGACCACAGCATTCCAAAAATTCGGCAACTCGTCGAGACTGGCCTTACGCAACCACTTGCCTTCCGGAGTCACCCTCGGATCATCCTTCACCTTAAACTTGAGTTCCTTCAATGCCGCATCGTCATACTTATAGGCATAAAGCTCAGGAAAGCGTTCGCGAGCATCGGCATACATAGTTCGGAACTTGTAGAACTTAAAAGTTTTCCCGCCTTGCCCCACTCGCTCTTGAACAAAAATAACGGGCCCCGGTGAGCCAAAGCGTATGCGAAGATAAATAAGCAGCATCACCGGCGTTAGAACCAAGAAGATGAGCAAAGCGACGAATCGCTCCACCATCTGGTACAGAATACCATCTTCGATCAATTCGGGCTTTCTTTCGGGCGAGATAGTCTCGTTACCGAATTTACTTCGAGGAGTCTTTTCTAAATCAGGCTGAGCTAAGGTAAGCCCATAGGACATTTCACGTAGAGTCTCGTTTTCTGCTGGCATGGGAGAGGAGGATTAGGAATTGAGTAAAAAACTCTTAAAAACACCTACCTAGGTCAATAAACAATAGGCATTAATGTCAGCTCTCAGCCTGTCCCCTAGGCCAAAGTCCTCCTAACCTAGGTTCCAATCCCTAGGCCTCCCCCAATTCAACTCCCTCCAACGCCATAGACGAACCTACATGGCGTTCTTTCGCATTCGACTCTACGCACGGCTTCGAAACCGCCTCATTGAGGCATTCGCCGCCCCTCGCACGAGCCCTAGGACCATCTTACGCCGCTACCGGCCTGGGACCCGTCCAGCTTCAACCGGAGCGAGAGAGCTCGAAGGACTCGCTCTGTAATCCCCTTTCCTGTCCAGAGCGATGCGGACTCACAAGCATCTGCATGCTAGGCCTCCGCAGACTGCGTCCTAACAAAGATCGCGGAGACCGAATCGGCCTTCACAAACAGCAAGAAGTCACCGGCCTACCAAACTGCGGTAGCTTTGAGCAAGAATCGCAACGGCGGCCTCCAGGGAGTACTCTTCAGCGATGAATCGCTTAGCCTCACTTCCCATACGCTTCCGTAGGGAGCAATCCTGCAGCAACGATACGGCCCTATCCTTCAAGGACTCCATATCGTCGACATCCACCAAATAACCTGACTTCCCGTTCTCGATCACCTCCGGAATACCACCGACAGCAGTTGAAACGATCGGCAGGCCAGCGGCCATTCCCGAACAAATGGCCAAGGGCACCCCTTCGTTGAAAGAGGGATGGATCTGAACATCGCACAACGAGAGCTCATCCATCAAGTTCGAAGCAAAACCGAGAAAACGCACGCTCTCGCCAAGACCCAACTCCTCATGAAGCGCCTCAAGCTCCTTTTGCAAAGGCCCGACTCCATAAATCCACAGAACGGCAGATGGAACCTTTCTGACGATATCTGGCCAGTGCTCCAACAACCGAGCGTGCCCTTTTTCTGGATACAATCTAGCAATATTGCAAACGACCAAAGTAGAGTCGCCCGCTCCTCTCTCAGCGCGCAATCGACGCCTGCTATCTAAATCAAGAAGCGACGGAGGAGGAACCTCAAACCCCGAGGGCAAGATTTCAACCGACTCGAAGGGAACCCCCCACTCCACACCGTCCTCCGCGGTCTTTTTACATTGAGCGCTCAACTTGTCATATTTCGCCGTCAATGCGGCGCTCAACTTTTGAAGGATCAAACGTTTGAATCCGAACCCTCGATCCCAAACGTAAAAAGTACTCATCAACTTTACCGGCGTTCCTCGAGCCGCCCACCAAGCGACGAGCTCCGCATAGGTGTTATGGGCGTGAAGAACCTCCGTGCCATGGGATCGAAGGAGTTCGCGTAGCTCTTTCGCAGCCCGCCCCACCGGCTTCCAACGCGACCAATGAATGTACTCGACGCGGAGCCCCTCCTTGGCCGCCTCGACCACAAACGGTCTCTCGGAATCGTCAGGCATCTTGAAAACAATCAATTGCACATCGACCTCCGACCGAGGCATAGCCTTCAACCAGTTTATGATAACCGTCTCAATCCCTCCATACGCCATCGTATGCAGCAGATGAGTAACTTTCACAGAAGAATCACCCATGGTATTCAACAAACCGATACTACCCAACCAAAACGGCGCCCACAGGAGTTGGAGCGACCAACTTGCACTCGCCCACAAATTGTCCGAATTCCACCTTGGAGCTCTCGCCTCTTCGCAGGCTTACTACACAAAAGTCCGCCAAGGCTACCGTTGTAAATATCTCCCTTCCTCGAACGGGGACTCCGCTTAGCAGAACAAAAGCGTACCGATCCTTAGCTTCTTTCAGAAAAGCCTTGAGAGAAAGAAGTTGGTTTTCCGTAGCTTCCCCTGAAGCGACGACGAATCCATCCAAACCTCCAGCAAGTGGGCGTGCCAACGCGCTAAAGCTAGCGGCGCCTAAAGAGTCGATCGAAACCACCTGCCCCTCACCCTCTAAATCCTTCGAGTCGCCCCACTCAACCAACAACGCCTTTCCCTCTCCATGCAGGGACAAACGAGCGCCAACTTGGGATGCAAGCGAACCAGTTTCGAGATCATCCTCCATGGAAGCGAAAAGCAAAACCGCTGGGCGCGCTGCCACAAGGCTGCGTATCTGTTCAGCAATACGCACCGCATCGCGATTTGGCTCGATACCGAACCGAGGGTTAGCAGACTCAGGCGAAGGATTGTCCATGGCAAATGTGAAAGAGTAGTTCCGTTTTATGTAATTGGCGATTAGGGGCTACTCCTAGCGAAACGCAAGACTCCACCTCCATTGGCAGCCGATCCCCTTGATAGCTCGATCGCGAAGCCCATCACGGACTAACGCCCTCAATAGCGACCTCCACAGTCCTACTCCCGCTCGCGCCAGAGTCCTTTACGCCACCGTCAGCGAGCATCACAGAAGCAACCTCGCCAAGCTCAAGCATCCCATTCTTTCGTGTGCCCTCGTCCAAGCTAAAGCTTTCGACAGCCAGTTCGACTCGCCTCCAGTCGACCTCAGGTTCTAGAACCGCGAAATACTTCTCACCGCTTGCTTCAGTCAGCTGAAGCAAGAGCGCCGTAGAACGGTCACTGCGGATGTTGAGTCCCAACTCGTCCGACCAAGCTTCCGATAGACCGCTTACATCCAATTGAATCCACTCGAAGTCAGATCTGTATTCAAATTGCCATACCAAACTTGCGCTACCTCCAGGGCCTTCCCCTACGACCGGCGCCTCGGAACCAGATGATGCCGTCACCCCAGCCCAAGAGCCCGCTTTCTCGCCTTGAGAACTCTGGAGAGCACTCTCAACAACGCCCCTTTCGCGCCCCAACCAAGCCTTGCGATACGAGTACCAGGCCGGTTTCGGGAAATAGTTCATGTCAAAGAAGCCCGTGCTCTGCCAAAGAGCCATGATGTCTACCGACTCTGGCAGCTTAGCGGCAAGACGATCGTAATCGATCGGCAGGAAAAAGACCGTGAACAGATAGTTGTCTCTCGCCGCATACCGAGCCAAGTCTTCCACGTACTCTACCTGAAGGTCCGGACTCGCCGACATATCGAGATTCCAAGCCTTCACGACGACATCCTCGCTTGAATAAGCAGTCTCACAAATAGCGATCGGCTTGCTTACGTTCTCCGCGAGCCAGTTAAGAGGCTTACGCCACTGATCTGGTGGCCCTTCCAACTGAATGCCGCTAGTAGATCGATAGAAGTCATCAAGATACGGATAAAAGCTCACTCCTACGAAGTCTGACTTCTCAATTACCGCTTTCGATTTCTCTAGATTGCCCTCCGCCATCAACACCGGCAGAGTGAACGACATTCCCACCATCAAATCAGGGTAACGAGCCTTCACCGCATCGTAGGTACGCGCATAGAGAAGCTCCATCTGCCGCCATAGCGCAGCATCCTTTTCCGCAAGCTCCCCAGCCTCGACTCCGACATTCAGGTAGTCAGGGCCAAAATACTCGACCGCCTCCAACGTATAGTTGATATAGGCTGCCACCATTTGGTCATTCAACTCACCCGCATCCCTAACCCACTTTGGAGCGAGAGCCCCATCATAACCATCAGCCCAATAGCTACGATCCATTTTCAAGGGAGCGATAGCCAGATAGAGATCCTGATGGCTAGACCGGGAGTTTCGGTGCGACTTCCACTCATCAAGCAATTTTTTGTCGTAGCCATCCCCCGACAGGGCCGCCTCCCACGGGATTCCATTGTCGAGCTGGACGATATACAAATCACCGTTCGATGAGACCACGCTTCGGCATGCATCAACCGCTTCAGCAGTGATGTCGGGAGGAAAAGGCATGATTCCCACCTTCGAACCAACCACGGACTTAAGCTTCTCGCCAACATGTCCTCGCAAGCGTTCCTTGGCGCCAACTAACAAAACGGACGGAGCGGAGGGAGCAACCTCGGGACCTTCCTCTTCGCACCCAGTTAGCAACATACTCGCAAGGACGATGAATCCCGCATTCCTCACGCGAAAAAGATACGATAGAGTATTAATCATAGATAGCATGCTTTTAGAGTTTGATCGAAAATCCGCTCTGCCGACCTCCGTTCAACAATTAAACTGCGGAAACGACAGGCCTTCGCAACCCCAAGACGATGGCTACGTAAAAAACTAACTTCAACAATCGAGTTCCGACGAAAATCCAAGCCATCCCATGCAACCACCACTCCAAGCCCCCGCGCCCCAACAAGAAACCGCAGGCTACGACAAAAAATATGAAAACGACCGCCTCCGCAACGGCGGACATCCGAGGGGCCTTGAGTATCCCCAGGGTCATAAAGACCGGAACCACCAGCAAATCAACGATGCCTCCCCAAACCATGATTTCCAGGATGCCTACCGTTGCAGAAAAGTCTTCCCCAAAAAGCAGGCGCACAACGAACTCACCCATCCCCAACCAGAAAGCCAGCCCACAGAGAGCCCCTACCCCGACGGCAGCTCCAACGTTGGCCACTACGTAACGAGCCAACGCCCCCCGTTCCCAAACCCTCACTACTTTCGGCTGAGTTACGACACAGGCATACAAAGCCAACTGAGACAGGAGTTGGGTGAGTTGCGATGCAGCTCCGTAGGCTGCCAAGCTGGACTCATCTACCTGCAGCGAAAGCGCCAGCAAGTCAGCTCGCCCCGTCACAGCCCCCAAAGCGAGCACCACGAATATAGCGCCCAAACCACTTAGAAACTGCGACGCATCTTTCCCACTTGGAAGACGTCCAAAAACCGGCCTCATACCCAGAGCTCCACACGCCCAAAAAACCACCAGCACCCCCACCGCTGCATAACAAAAAAGAAAACCCTCCGCCGAAACCGCCCCGAAAAGCGCCAACAAGCAGAATCCAAACATTCGGAGCGCCCCTTGTGACACATCCAATTTCGAATAGAGCCTGAAACGACCTGCCATCTGCAAAGACAACGCGACGCTTCGAGCGAGAACGATTCCAAAACTGGCAGCGACTGCGCCCCAAACTGGCAGAGAACCACCTTCGAAATCCCAGATGGCATCGCTTACCAAGTAAATCACCAAAAGGCAGGCAAGCACGATCCATTTCAAGTGGAACCCTGCGCGTTGCAACGACTCAGTCCCTCCATCCCCCAACTCTCCACTGGAGACCTGCAGGACCCTCAAATCAAAGGCGGAACCTAGCACGCCATCCAACAGCAACGCCAAAGTTATACCTGCTACAAACCCGCCATATACCGAAGCTCCCCCAAATCGAGCCGCCATTAAGCCACCCGCAAACACAACCAGCAACGTTGCGGATTTTCCGAAGAAGACTAGGAGTAAGTCCCAAATTCCGCGATGCGGCTTGCTAGCGACACTCATTTCCTAGACCGCCTCCGCTCCCTACTTCGTACCGCCAACCGCGACCCAAGGAAGGAATGGACTAGGCCTGAGGAATCGAAACGCGCGAGTCGAAGCGAGCCGGAAAGCCAACTTGATCGGAGCGCTCAGCAACCTCCCCTTAATCGAATTATTCATAGTGACAAACCCCCAGAAACCTTCGACAGGTAAGGATTCAACCTTAGAGCAACCTGCGGAACCGAACATCCTCTTGTAATCACCAATGGAGAGAAGAAAACGGCTACCCCATGGATTAAATCGCGGAAGGTAACTGCCTGCCTCGCGGCCGTGGAAAATATCGAACGGACACATGCGGTTCGGACTGCAAGCGACCACCAACCCCGAGGGCTTCGCAACTCGAACCATCTCGTCCGCTAACTTCTGTCGGTCCAGCAAGTAGGTCTCGCTCGTAATGTTCGAGTCCCCCACGACCCCCACGTGAGGGAAAACACAGCCACAGAAAACAGCATCAAAAGAATCCGATTTAAATGGCATATGCATTGCGTTGGCCAACAGAAGCCCGGAACTGAACTTACGCTTCGGCCAATCCTTGGTTCGGTTTCCATTGTCGATTCCGTAGCAGGCAAACCCCGCTTCACACAGCATCTCTACCTCCACGCCAATGCCGCAACCTACCGACAAGATCCTCGGCCGCTCTCCCCTCTCCAGTTCCGCCTTGAATCGGCGCTTGAACAGGGGAATCCAAAAATTCTCCGTGCTATACTCGTTGCTGCTAATCTCGTAACAACGGCAACGTTCATCCGTCTCGTCGTCGAAACGTCCCCCGAGCACTAGGTCTGGAAAGCCGTTCTCTTGCTTCCAAGTCTCCAACCCCCTTCCGTCCTCGTCAACCGAAACAAAAGTTTCACCTTTCTGAATCATCGGCGACCTTGTCCGAGGACACACCAATTCTATCTCATCGCCGTGAGGCCCCGCGAAAACTACTGACTTATTCATTTCGAACGCACGTAATAACAGTTAACTATCTAGAGCTGAGCCGAGCAATCAACAACATGCCCAACGCTCGCGTTCCAAGCAACAATCGAACCAATATGCTTCCCGGATGAAACGCATTCAGTTCGTGGTGGTCGCGATAGGCTCGGTAGGCCCCCCGATGGAAATCGACGATATGGAACTTCTTCACCTTGTAGGATCTCCGACTCCCGCTGCCCTTACCCTCGAAATGGATGATTTTCGATGACGGATGCAGCACCACCCGGTAACCGCTCTTGATCAGGCGACTACATATAACCGCTTCATGCCAATAATAGTAGCTCTCGTCAAAGCCGCCCACCTCCCAAAAAGCCTTAGGCGAGACGATCTGCCCCGCCGCCGAAACCCAATCAACATCCGCAGGCTCTCCTCGTTCCAATTCGTCGATACACAGATAACGACGGACCCAAGGAGCATTCGGAAAGGCTTTCGTCAACGGTGACCGCCGCCCCATAAATGAACTCAAGAGCGTCGGGAAGCGGCGCCCCGAATACTGCTCGCTCATATCCGGGTAGAGTAATCGACTCCCCGCGGTTCCGACATCGGAGTGAGAATCCATGTAGTCAACGAGGAGACTCAATGCATCATCAATCACGAGCGTATCATCGTTGATAAAATAGTAGTATCTGCTGTTCGAGGCGCGAGCGCCGATATTCGCCGCCTTGCAAAATCCTATGTTAGAACCGTTTTCGATGATCTTCACCCACGGAAAGTCTCGCCGTAGCGCGTCGACCGTACCATCAACCGAGCCGTTGTCGCTGTACACGACCTCGTAGCTCTTATCGTTCCATTTCGCGTTTTCGATCGATTCGACGCAACCAACCACAAAGTCGCGAGCATTCAGTCCAACGATCACGATCGAAAGATCCTTTAAATCAACAGCAGAGGAGTCCATTTCGGTCATGACGTTACAATTGCAGTCCGACGTCAAGCGCCAGCACTCCAAAAACAATATTCACGCCACGCATCGTCCCTGAATCGGCTGGACAGATTGTACGAGCAGGCTTAAGACCCCCAAAAACATGGCCAAGCTTCATTTCATCTACGGCACAGTTGGCTCTGGCAAATCCCTCCAGCTCCTTTCCACTCTCCACAACTACAAACAAAAAGGATTGCAACCTCTGGTCGCCAAACCTGCGATCGATTGTCGATTCGGAGAAAACATGGTCGCGTCGCGATCAGGACTGAAGTACGAAGCGAACCTGCAATTGCAACCGGAACAAGACACGATCCCCGTCGAATACCTTGAGGACAAATGCGCCGTCCTAATAGACGAATGCCAATTCGTCACCCCGGCATTGGTAGATCACTTGCGCCACCTGTCCCTAAATCGCGATGTCCCCGTCCTCTGCTACGGACTAAAAACAGATTTCCAAACCAAACTCTTCCCGGCAAGCCAACGTCTCATCGAAGTTGCCGACACGATCCAAGAAATCAAAAACCTGTGTAGGCACTGCGAAAGAAAAGCCACCATGAACATCCGTATCGCAAACGGAACTCCGTGCTTGGACGGCCCCATAGTCCAAATTGGCGCCGACGAACTCTATCAAGGCGTTTGCTTTGAGCACTATCACGCAATGACAGCTCCCCTAAAGGATCGCAATCGATGAAAGTAGGCTTCCTTGTTATGAACGTTGGCAAAAACGCTGGTGGTCCCGAATCTTACGAACGGGCGCTCCTTCAGCAATTTTCGCTTCAGGCGACCAACATCGAGTTCCATCTCTACTGCTTCGTACCGCCCACTGAATTCATTAGGGATTTAAGCAGGAAAAACTTCGTCGTTCACGACCTTAGTTCAAAGAACCGATTTGTTAGCTTGGCTTTTCAGCTCCCACGGCTGCTAAAACGACACGGAATCGCTTTCTTTCACGCCCCCTTCGTTCCGCCTCCATTTACGAGCACCCCTTACCTCTTTACCCACCATTGCTTCAGCCCTTACGTCCATCCCGAGTTCTACGACAAAGCAATTTTACTACGACTGAGACCCTTGATCTCACGCGGTCTCAACAAAGCGCAGCACACCCTTTGCGTTTCAGAAAATGTCCGAAGGCTCTCTGCTGAAGAGTTGAACATTCCCTACGAACGCATGAGTGTCGTGCACAATGGAGTCGATTCCTTCTTTCAGCGAGTCCCCAAAACGGAAGCGAAAGAGTACCTAGAATCTGAATACAATTTAACATCCCCCTTCTTCTTCTTCGCTGGCAAACTGCAAAAGCGAAAGAACATCAACCGCATCCTAAAGTCGTATCGAAATTTTCTGGACGAAACCGACAGCACTATCAAATTCGCGCTCGCGGGATCGCGAACTTGGGCATCTGACGATCTCGACGAAATGCTGCGAAAATACGATTTGGAATCTAACGTGATTGAGCTTGGCTACGTCCCGGTAGACAAGCTTCCGTATTTCTATTCGGCATGTGAAGCGTTCGTCTTCGCAACTCTATGGGAAGGATTCGGCATTCCCCTTATCGAAGCGATGGCATGTGGAGCTCCCGTAATAGCGTCCAACCTATCATCCCTCCCTGAAATCGCAGATGGAGCCGCCTACCTCGTCGACCCCTACTCCTGCGACGAAATCGCCAACGCGATGAAGGAGATATCCAGATCGCCAGAACTTAAAGAGAGATTGAGAAATCTAGGCGAACAACAAGCTCGAAAATTCAGCTGGGAACGCTGCGCCAGAGAAACCTTAGAAGCTTACCACGAAATATTTGGACTGCCCATTTCAGCAAATGAGTCTACCAAAGTAGCCCAATAATAGCGATCCAAACTCGAAAAAGCCCCGCCCCACGTTAACTCAGCAGGGCCATCGCTCGCGCCTCGTTTACTTCACTCGCCGCATCAGCACGTAGGCGAGGATGATCATGATCGCCATGGGCGACCAAGCCGCGACCTCCGGCGAGAGCGAACCTTCGCGGCCGAGGGCGTTGAGAACGCTGGTCAGGATATAGAAGATGAAGAACAGGCCGATCGACTTGGAAACGCCAACCGCCGGATTGGTACGCACGCCGGAAACCGCGAAGGGAATCGCGATCCCGGCTACGATCAAGCAGCTCGCCGCGCTCGCCATCAAGGCGTGCAGCCGTGCCTCGTAGGCCAAAACCGCCGGATTGTCCTCCTTGGAAAAGTTATCCGTGATCCGCTTCAACTGTAGAAACGACAAGTCCTTCGGTCGCTTCCCGAAGAGCAGCATCAGCGACGGGTCGTCCGTCAGGTCCTTGGCTTCCAGTCGCTCGAAAGGCGGCCAAAGCTCCTGCCCCGTATCCAAATCGTTAAGACGCTCGCGCCCGTCGAACAAAGACCAATACCCCTCCTCCTCGTTGTACCAGCCATAGCGAGCCATCACCCGCCGCACCTCGCGACGCTGCTCGTCCATGATAGAAACGGAGATCCCGTAGGCCTCCTTCTTGTACTCGCTGTAGCGGTTGATGAACCACATCCGGTTCTCGTTGCGATTGTCGAAAGCCAGGCCTTCCACAATCCCGACCTCGTTCGTATCCAAAGTCTTGGCCTCGCTATCGAGACGGATCGTTTTGATCAGCTGGTCCGACTGCTCGACCGACCAGGGGATCAAGCTGGAGTTCAAATACCACAGCCCCGCCGAAATGATCAGGCTCGCCAACCAGATGGAGCGGGTCACGCGATACACGCTCATGCCGGCGGCTCGCAGGGCAATGAACTCGTTGGAGCGATGCAGCTGCCCCAGCGCGTATAAAATGGATACAAGCACCGTGGCCGGCAGCGTGATCGTAAGGAAGCTGGGAGCGATCACCGCATAGTACTTGAGGATCTGCCCGGTCGTCGCCTCGTAGCCGATCAGGTCGGTGAAGCTGTCCTGGATCTCGAAAAGCAGCAGCAAGCCAAACATCGAGCCCAAGACGAGCACGAAGGCTTTGAGCCATTCTGAAAAAACGTATCTGTCGGCGACGCTGAACATGCGGATTGGACAAAGACACTGCGAGCGGCGCCCTCGAAGTCCAGCGGCTTTTGACTGGCGTTTCAAGCAAGCCGCTTTACAAGTCAGTCGCTAATGTCGTCGAAAGTCCCTAAAGAGTCCTGGAATTCCCGACTCGGAATAATCCTCGCCGTTGCCGGTAGCGCCGTTGGCCTTGGCAACTTCCTCAGATTCCCAGGCCAAGCTGCCCAATATGGCGGCGGAGCCTTTATGGTAGCCTACTTCGTAGCCCTCGTACTCATCGGACTTCCGATTTGCTGGGCGGAGTGGGCCATCGGTCGCAAGGGAGGCCAAGCGGGCCTCAACTCCAGCCCCGGTATCCTTGGAGTGGTGACAGGACAAAAGCGCTTCCGCTACCTCGGCATCATCGGCGTCATCATCCCCGTGGTCATCTACATGTACTACGTCTACATCGAGGCTTGGTGCTTGGGATACGCGGTCAATTTCGCCAAGGGCTCCATGGATTTCGACACCGTCGACCAAGCGGGCGCCTTCTGGGGCCAGTTCATCGGCATCAAGGAAGACGGCTCCGCCCTCGGCTTCGGCTGGACGGAAGTCGGAGGCTTCCTCCTCGTGGTCTTCATCTTCAACTTCTTCCTGATCTACCGCGGACTTTCCAAAGGCATCGAGCTCTTCTGCAAGTACGCCATGCCGACCCTGATCGTGCTCGCCATCATCATCCTCGTGCGCGTGCTCACCCTCGGAGCCCCTGTTGCCGAGCATCCGGAGAACAACGTGCAGAACGGCCTCGGCTTCATGTGGAACCCCACCAAGACCATACTCTACGAACGCGTCGCCGACGAAGCGACCGGCGCGGAGAAGTGGCAACCGCTTCCGGACGGCGAAGTCGTCGGCCCACGCATGATCGCCGACGCCCAAGAGCGGGCCGCCGCTGATCCCAACCTCGAGCTGCGCGAAATCGGCATGGCAACCCAACTCCTGAATCCACAGCTTTGGCTGGCCGCCGCCGGACAAATCTTCTTTTCGCTCTCGGTCGGATTCGGAGTCATCATCACCTATTCCAGCTACCTGAAGAAAAACGACGACGTAGTGCTCTCCGGCCTCGCCGCCACCAGCACCAACGAATTTTGCGAGGTCGGCCTCGGCGGGCTCACCACCCTGCCCGCCGGCTACGCCTTCCTCGGCATTTCCGGAGTCGCCGGCATGGGAACCTTCGGCCTCGGCTTCAACGTGCTGCCCATGGTCTTTTCCGAAATGCCGGGCGGACAGTTCTTTGGCTTCGCCTTCTTCTTCCTGCTTTTCCTGGCGGCTGTCACCAGCTCGCTCTCCATGCTGCAGCCGGGCATCGCCTTCCTGGAAGAGGCCATGAACATCAATCGCAAGCAGTCCGTCGCCATCCTCGGCTTCGTCACCGCAGCGGGCTGCGCCTTCGTGGTCTACTTCTCCGCCGGCGTGAAGGCCCTCGACACCATCGACTTCTGGGTCACCAACCTGCTCATGGTGGTGCTGGCCACCATCCAGATCATCATATTCGGCTGGGTCATCGGCATCGAGCGCGGCTTCGAGATCGCCCATCAAGGTGCTGCCATCCGCATCCCGGGCTTCTTCAAGTTCATCATGAAGTACGTCAGCCCGCTCTTCCTCATCGTGGTCTTCGGCGCCTGGTTCTATACTAGCGTGCTCGGCTTCCAGTTCGGCACCGACGAGAAGAAGTACAGCTCCTACATCGTCGACCTCTTTATCGAGCCGAACCGCAGCGCCTGGCTGAGCGTCGGGGTCATCGTCCTGACAGGAGCCTTCCTGACCCTCCTCACCGCAGGGGGCGTCTTCAAAGCCAAAACCATCAAAGAGGAGGGCTCCCAATGACTATCGGCGGTTGGATCATCATGCTCGTCTCCACCCTATCCGTAACCGGCCTCTTCGGCTGGTGCATCTGGAAAGTCCTCACCACCGAAGGCGAAGACGAGAAAGTGCACGGATTCGAGATCGAGACGCCCGACAAAGACTAGCGCAGCATTCGCTCGCTCCCCTTTATCTTTTCCTAGCCCGCTTCGCCCGAAGCGGGCTTTTTCGTACCGGCGACGGCAACCTGCACCTTCCACTCTCCAACGCCTCCCTCGATTGAGGGTTCCTACTTAGGCGACGCTTAAGCTTTTTTAACCAAAAAAGCGGAGCCAGCTCTCAAGGGAAAGGAACGCGAGGCCGATTAACGATGCAGAAAGCTCCCCTCGAGCTCTCGACCGACCTCGAGCAAAAACAGGAGGCGGCCAAAAGCAACGAAACGACCGATCGCACATGTCACAGCAAAGCACCCTTACCAAGGCTAGCACGAAGACCGATATCCTCCTCGAAGTGGGAACCAACGAGGTGGAAGTCTTCGAATTCAATCTGGCCGGACAGCACTACGGCGTAAACGTCGCCAAGGTGAACCAGATCGTGCAACGCGAGCAGCTCAAGATCACGCGCGCGGATTGCCCCCCCAACGGAGTGCTGGGCAGCATCACCTTCCGCGGCCAACCCATCATGGTCATCGACTTGCGCCAGATCCTCGGCATCTACGAAGAAGCGCCGGACCCCAGCCGGGCCCTCATGCTCGTCACCCAATTCAACGACCAAATCGTCGCCTTCGCCATCGACGGAGCGGAGCGCATCCACCGCGTCTCCTGGAAAAGCTTCGAACCGATCAGCTCCAACTTCGCCCAAGAGAATCCCTACGTAAACGGGATCATCCGCCTCGAGGACCGCCTCGTGCTCATCCTCGACCTCGAGTACATCCTCACCCTGATCAACCCGCGCCTCGGCATGTCCATCGACCACGGCCAAATCGCCAAGATCGAACAGGAGTACAAGCCCCGCGACCACATCAAGATCCTCTTCGCCGAAGACTCCGCCATGATCCGCAAGATGGTCTTCAACCAGCTCAACGACGTCGGCTTCACCAACGTAGACCTCGCCACCAATGGAAAGGAAGCGCTCGACAAGATCGCCGCCGCCCAGGCCGACTCCAAGGAGAGCGGCAAGCCCTTCTCCGACTACTACGACCTGATCCTCACCGACATCGAAATGCCGGTCATGGACGGCCTCACCTTCTGCAAGAACGTGAAGCAAGAGTTCAAGCTGGATACGCCCGTCATCGTCTTTTCCTCCCTCATCAACGACCAGATGATCGCCAAGTGCCGCGCCGTCGGAGCCAACGGCTGGGGAACCAAGCCCAAGGTCAACCTCATCGTAAACATCATCGATCGCCTCATCGTACAGGGCGAAGAAAACATCGGCGACCTGCTCCAGTAGGAAATCCCGACCTTGTAATAAAATTTCAACTACTAAAACGCCCGTGGCCTTCTTCCGAAAGCCACGGGCGTATTTGTAATCCGGGCACAGGGGCCGTACTCCCCATGCCTATCTAACGACTAAACGAAAAAACAATCAGTAAGGGGCAAAGCCGCCCAAGCTGAGGCGCAGTTCGATCTCGTCAGCAACCTTGTCCTCGGAATCCCCCGGATTCACTCCGAAATCGGAACGCTTCACCGAGAACGAAGAACGGATGACCAAAATATCCCCCGGAGTCCGCTGGCGATCCGCCAGCTTGCCCTTCAAGTAAGAGAGCGAGACTGGAATTTCCATCTCCTTGCTCACGCCCTTGATCGTCATCACGCCGCGTGCAGTCCCTTCCAGCTTGGCCCCTTTTTCCTTCACTCCGCTCAAGCCCTTCAGCTCGAAAGTGATGGTTTGATGCTTCTTCTGGTCGAGCCACTTCGCTCCCATCATGTGCTCGACCATCTTGGGATTCGCCACCGAGAGCGAATCGACCGCCACCACCACCTTGCCGGTCGTGGCTTCCGGCTTCGCCGGATCGAAGGAGACCGTCCCCGTGATTCCGGTCGCCGTGCCATTGATCGACTCCAAAGGAGCGTCCAATAAAAAGACGATATTGTTGACCCCCTTCGGGTCCTCCAGGTCAAAGTCGATCGCGTTCGCGAAAGGAACGAGGCCGAGGGCTGCGCTAGCGGCGAGGCTGAGAATAGTGTTCTTCATAAATGTATCTTGGTGATCTAAAAAAATCTTAGGTCCGGGCGGACGACTCCTTCCGCTCGAAGAAAGCGCCCACTGCCACGAGGGCCACGAACGCCATGAAGCCGAGAGCCAGGGACTCGATGCCCGGCAAGAACGCTTCGACCTTGACCGGATGCGAAAACTCCAGGATCGGGTCGAACTCCATCACCTCGTAATACTCCGCGTAGAAGCCCCGGCGAGCGCCTCCGTACATCCAAAGGCCGTACCCGAGCACCATGGCTCCAATCCCTGCTAGTCTAAATGCAAGCGCTTTCATCAGAAGTCGAAGCGGATCCAACCGCCTTCCCTCTACCCAACGAGACCCTTTCCCAACTGCATGCGCGACCTCCCGCAAAATCTTCACCTAAATGCCAATCCGATTCGCCCCCTTCCAGAAGAGACGGACAGAGCCAGCCCATAGCCCAGCCCATACAACCCAGAACCCGCCACACTCCACCGACAACCCAAACTTCCGGCTTGAAGCCGTCACTGGGTGGATTACCCATTTAGCCCACAAAATTTCACAGCACTTACCAATATCTAATCATGAGCGCACAAAACACTGAAAAGCACGAATTCAAAGCTGAGATCAAACAACTGCTGGATATCGTCATCCACAGCCTCTACACCGAAAAGGAGATCTTCGTCCGCGAACTCATTTCCAACGCCTCCGACGCCTTGGAAAAGCTGCGTCATCTGAAGATCACCGAAAAGGATGTGCACCAGGACGAGCTGGAGCTGGAGATCAACATCAAGACCGACGAAGAAGCCGGCACCCTCACCATCCAGGACTACGGTATCGGCCTCACCCGCGACGAGCTCGTGGAAAACCTCGGCACCATCGCCCACTCCGGCTCCAAGCAATTCCTCGAAGCCCTCAAGGAAGGCGGCGAGAAGAACGCCGACCTCATCGGCCAGTTCGGCGTCGGCTTCTACTCCGCCTTCATGGTAGCCACCAAGGTCGAAGTCTTCACCCACTCCTGGAAGAAGGACGAGCCCGGCCACGTCTGGTCCTCCGACGGCGTAGGCTCCTACGAGATCGAGGAGTCCGACGATACCCAGCGCGGCGCCCGCATCGTCATCCACCTCGGCGAAGACTTCAAGCAGTACGCCAAGGCCGACACCGTTAAGGAAATCATCAAGCGCTACTCCTCCTTCGTCCAGTTCCCCATCAAGCTCAACGACGAGAAGGTCAACACCGTCGACGCCCTCTGGCTCCGCTCCAAGTCCGAAATCACCGACGAAGAGTACACCGAATTCTACAAGTTCCAAGCCAACGCCTTCGACGAGCCGCACTACCGCCTCCACTTCTCCGCGGACGCCCCGCTCGACATCAAGGCCCTGCTCTTCACCCCGAAGACCAACCCCGAGCGCCTCGGCTTCCCACGCATCGACCCCGGCGTCGCCCTGCACTGCCGCAAGGTCCTCATCGACTCCAAGCCCACCGAGCTCCTGCCCGAATGGCTGCGCTTCCTCAAGGGCGTCATCGACTCCGCCGACCTCCCGCTCAACATCTCCCGCGAGACCATGCAGGACAACGGCCTGACACAAAAGCTCAGCCGCGTCATCACCAAGCGCTACCTCAAGTTCCTCAAGGAAGAAGCCAAGAAGCGCCCCGAGCAGTACCAAGAGTTCTTCAAGAACTTCGGCGTCTACATCAAGGAAGGCGTCGCCACCGACTTCACCTACCGCGACGACCTCGCCAAGCTCCTCTACTTCGAGTCCTCCGTCACCGAAAAGGGCAAGACTACCAGCCTCGCTGACTACGTCTCCCGCATGAAGGACGAGCAGAAGAACATCTACTACATCCTCGGCCAAAACCGTGAATCTATCGAGTCCGGCCCCTACCTCGAAGGCTTCAAGGCCCGCGGCATCGAAGTCCTCTTCCTCTACGAGCCCATCGACGAATACGTCATGTCCAACCTCGGCACCTTCGAGGAAAAGGAGCTCACCTCCGCCGACCAAGGCGACATCAAGCTCGACGACGCCCCCAAGCCCGAAGGCGAAGCCCTCTCCGACGAAGACGCCAAATCCCTCTGCGAGTGGCTCAAGAACGCCATCGGCGACCGCGTCAAGGAAGTCAAAGTCTCCGAGCGCCTCGTCAGCAGCCCCGTCATGGCCCTCTCGCCCGACGCCATGTCCACCCAGATGCGACGCATGATGAAGCAAATGGGGCAAGACAACCCCATGCCCATGGAAGTGCTCTTCGAGATCAACCCGCGCCACGAGCTTATCAAGAATCTGAATACGCAGCGTAGCGCCAACGAAGGCCTCGCCAAGCTCATCGCCCAGCAGTCCTTCGACAACGCCCTCGTGGCGGCCGGCCTCATGGAAGACCCCAAGGACATGGTCGCCCGCATGTACAAGATCCTCGAGCAAGCCGCCACCAAGTAACCCGCAGCGCGGCCCTCCAGCCCGCGACCACGAAACCCAATTCAACCAAGCCCGGCTCGCCCCCCGCGACCCGGGCTTTTGTTTGCCACCCCTAAACCAAGCTGACGTTCAGGGATTTCCCAGCGGACGACACGGAGGTCGACCCTCCAAAGTTATTTGCGCTGGAGGGACCGGTTCCCCCCAGCCCGCGTTGCAAGATCCGATCCGCGTCACTGCCTGAACTCGTGGACAATAGTTTTGCGGCCCTCCGCGCAAAAAACACGAAATAGACTTTTTGCCCAGATTGTGTGCGATTCGACCTAGCCTCGGGTATTGTAACGCAAACACACCTTCCAACTCCCCGACCACTTGCTACGAGTTCCATGGCTCTCCAATTAGAATCCGATTCCGCCCTGCTCGATCGCTTCCATTCCCAGGCGGACGAACCTGCCTTCACTCTACTCGTTGAACGTCACCTTCGAGTCGTGTTCGCAGTCGCCCAAAATCGACTCGGCGGCGATACTCAACTCGCGGAAGACGTCTGCCAAATCGTCTTCTCCCAGCTCGCCCGCAATGCCAAAAGCCTGAGGCACCATAGCAACATCAAGGCTTGGCTCTTTAAAACCAGCCGTTTCACAGCCTCAAAGTTAGTCCGGGCTCGAGTTCGCCAGAAAACGAGAGAACAAGATTATGAATACGTGCGCGATCTCCCAAACCCCAAAGAGAAAGAAAGCCTAACGCAATTTATCGACGAATTGATCGAACAGCTCCCCTCATCAGACCAAGAAGTGCTGCTCCTTCGCTACTTCGAATCAATGGACTACAAGACCATCGGAACTCGTCTGAGCATAAAGCCTAACACCGCTCGCATGAGAGCCGAACGGGCCCTAGTCAAGCTGCAAGCTCGCTTCAAAAAGAGAGGCATCGCAACCGGAACGGCGTTGAGTGCCGCCCTAAACGCCTATGCAAGCTGCTCCCTTCCTGCTCATCTAGCGACAAGCGTAACAAACGTAACCCTGGCAAGCCTAGGAAGTCTTGCGAGCATTGGACTCGTATCCGCCCTTAAACTACCATTGGCAGCTAGCTTAGCCATACTCCTCACCGGTGTCGCAATCGAGCGCCAAAACACTAGCGCGGCCATGGATTCAAATGTAGCCATAGAACAACCGCCTCGCGCCCATGCGGAGCAAGCAGTATCCCCGCCTTCCGCTCGTTCAAATTCAAGTGCCCTCGACAATATAGATCTCGCCTACGCCGCGCTAGACAAAGATGCAACCGTACTCGCGCAACGCCTTGAGGCAATAGAGTCCGCTATTCAGAAACTGCACAACAGAAGGCCAGCACCGGAAAAGATCTATAGTCTAAGTGAATTGGATACGAAACCTCGAGCATCCGCAATGATGATGCCCGAGTACCCGATTAGTCACCTGGTAACCAAGGAAGAAGGCAGGGCTGTCGTGGAATTCGTCCTCGGAACTGATGGTAAGACTAGCGACCTCCGGGTCGTCAAAGCATCTCACCCAGACTTCGGGAAAAACGCCCTAGAGGCCGTTTCAAAAAGTGAATTCACTCCAGGAAGAATCGGCGCGACTGCCGTTCAATCCCGCGTACGAATTCCGATCATGTTCACTCCCTCGCCAACAGAGGACCAAGCTGAAACCCAAAACTGGTTCTGAATGATCTCTCCTCGTATCGCTAAAGCCTTTTGGCTTTTACCCATTTTCGTAGCGACCATCCTCGTGATGCGAATCGTCGATACCTCGAACCCTCAAGAAATCGAGGCGGATGAATC
Organism: Pelagicoccus sp. SDUM812005; assembly: GCF_031127875.1. Taxonomy (GTDB): domain Bacteria; phylum Verrucomicrobiota; class Verrucomicrobiia; order Opitutales; family Opitutaceae; genus Pelagicoccus. The sequence goes on from NZ_JARXIA010000005.1 coordinate 218,753, forward strand.
GCTCCTCTCTATCCCTACGCATCAACCAGCGGCCGGCCTTCTCCAACAAACAAACGCGGATGGAGCCCTTCAGTCACTACGCGCCGAGATCGAAGAACTCGAACGACGCATCGAGAAACGCGAGCAAGCCTTAGCCCAACGCAAAAAGGAGCAACAATACACGGATGCCGCCTCGATCAGCCACTCCGGCCTTACCCCCGAACAATGGGCAAAGAAGGGCTATGGCACTCCTTACGAAAGCGTGGAAACGCTCATCTATTCCGCTGCCAGCGGAGACCTCGAAGCGATGAAAACCTCGCTCGTCTTTTCCCCCGACTCCGAGGCCTTGGCGAAACGTTTGTTCGAAAGCCTCCCTCCGTCTGTCCGCGAAGAGCAAGGGTCTTTCGAATCAATAACGGCCATGATGACCATCGACCAAGTTCCCCTCGCTAAAGCTCGGGTACATGCATTTAAGGAAATCTCCGAGGACGCACGGGAGGTGTTCATTGTATTTACCTCAAACCTGGAGTCTCCCAAATCCATCAAACTCGACTTGATTCAATTGCCCGACGAGACCTGGAAAGTGCTTGTCCCTCCCCAAGCGCTTTATGCTTACGCAGACAAACTGGGGATCGAACTCGAAACAACCAACTCAGAGACAGCGCATCTCGTACCTAAGGACTGAATACAACAACAGGATGATCCAAAAAAGCCCTTACCTGAAATAACATCAGGTAAGGGCCTAGAAATCTATCAGACGATTCTAGTCGAAGATCTTCTTCGCCTTTTCGAAGAAGCCTTTCGGCTCGTCGCCATCATCCGCATCGCCGCAGGCGAGAGCGAACTCCTCGAGCTTTTCGCGCTGCTCGGAAGTGAGCGACTTGGGTACCTCGATCTTTACGCGCACCATCTGGTCGCCGTAATAACCGCCGCGCAAGCTGGGCATGCCCTTGCCCTTGAGGCGGAACGTAGTGCCAGACTGGGTACCGGCCGGAATCTTCAAGCTGGCCTTGCCGTTCAAGGTCGGGACCTCGATGGTGCCGCCGAGCGTGGCCAAAGTGAACTTGATCGGAATTTCGCAATACAGGTTTTCATCCTGGCGATCGAAGATCTCGTGGTCGCGAACGTGCAAAACGATGTAGAGGTCGCCAGTCGGACCGCCGTGCGAGCCAGCTTCTCCGTTGCCCGCGGAGCGGAGCTTGGAACCAGTATCCACGCCGGGCGGAACCTTGACCTTGATCTTCGTCGTTTCGTTGGTGCGGCCTTCGCCGCCACAGGTGCCGCAGGGCTTCTCGATCTTTTGGCCGCTGCCGTTGCAGGTCGGGCAGGTTTGACGCACGGAAAAGAATCCCTTGGACGCGGTCACTTGACCGTGGCCCGCGCAGGTCGGACAGGTTTTCACGCCGCTGCCGGGTTCCGCTCCGGAGCCGGAACACTTGCTGCAGGTCGTCGGCTTGCGGAAGGAAATCTCCTTCTCCACGCCCTTGGCCGCTTCCTCGAGGTCGATCTCGAGATCGTAGCGCAGGTCCGAGCCGCGAGAAGCTCCGCCGCGACCGCGACCACCGCCGCCTCCGCCACCGAAGAACTCTTCGAAGATGCTGCCGCCACCGCCGCCGCCGCCGAACACTTCGCTAAAGATGTCGAAAGGATCGTGGAAAGGACCGCCGGCGGACGCGCCGCCTCCGCCGCCCATACCGCCGCTGAAGGCTGCATGGCCATAGCGGTCGTAAGCCGCCCGCTTCTGCTCGTCCTTCAGAACCTCGTAAGCCTCCGAGACCTTCTTGAAGTTCTCTTCCGCTTCCTTGTTGCCGGGATTCTTGTCGGGATGGTACTTAACCGCCATCTTGCGGTAAGCCTTCTTGAGCTCGTCTTGGGTCGCTTGCTTGCTGACGCCAAGCAGTTCGTAATAGTCTTCTTTCACTGTGTTGGTTTCCTCCTGGTTCCCAATTTAAACGAGCAACTACTCGCTCTCTACTGCGGGACCTCCGCTTACGACGACAGAGGCCGGGCGGATCAGGCGACCGTTTAGCTTGAAGCCCTTGCGCATGAGGGAGAGGACCTTGCCTTCCTCGATTTCGTCGCTGGGCTGGGTCTGGAAGGCTTCCGCCACGTTCGGGTCGAACTCGTCGCCAGCCGCGGGAGCCACTTCGGTGATGCCGTTGTCCTCGAGCAAGCTCTTGAACTGGGTCAACACCATCTGGATGCCTTGCACGACGACCTTCGGGTCGGACGTTTGCTCGGCTGACATCAGCCCCAAACCGAGATTGTCGTACACGGGGAGGAAGTCCTCCAGCAGGCCGGAGATCGCGTACTGCTTGAGCTCGTCCTTCTCGCGCATCACGCGGCGACGGTAGGTGTCGAGGTCGGCGACCGATCTCAAATAATTGTTGTAGTTTTCAGCAGCCTCCGCCTTCGCGGCTTCGAGCTGCTCTTCAAGCGTCAACTCCTTCGGCTCTTCAGCGACCTCGGTCGCCGCTTCCGCTGCCTCTTCCGGGGCAGCTTCCGTCGCCTCCGCAGAAGGCTCTGCTGCTTCAGCGCTCGCCGCTTCGGCCTGCGCGTCTACGTTTTCTTCTACTTCTGGTGTGTCCTTAGCGTTTTCCATAGCCAAACTGAGATTCTCTAGATCAGTTCCTCCGGGAATCAAAGAGATTTTCGTCAAGGTCGAGCCCCTTTTTAAGAGAAAGGTTCCCCAGCAAGCTGGAAATCCCTCAATTGCGGGCCGGAGACAAGGCTCGCTTTCTCGGCGCGGCGGCCTCATCGACGGGCATCATCCCCATCGGCCGCCGGGCTGAAGCAGCGGGCGATTCCACGCCCTTACCCTTCCAGTCCTTGTCCAGCTCGCTTCTCAGCTCCGCGATCTTCTCGTCGCACATCCCATGGGAAACCGCGTAGCCGAGCTGGTCGCCCAGGAATTCGCGCAAGGAAACCCAACGCCCGTCCACCTTGACCTGATGGGTCCAGGCGCAAACCACCACCATGTCACGCATCGCGTTGGATTTGCCCAGATAATGGAGCGTGATCCAAATGCTGAAAACGCCCACCAAACCGACCAGGCAGGCAGAAACGTAGGCTGAGTAGAGCGAGACATTCGTCTTCACCCCGCCAATGCTAGCCAGCAGGTCGTAGCGCTGGTTCGCAAAGATGAAGGTGATGATCAACAGGAAGGAGAGAGCCTGCCCGGATACGATCGCAATTTGAGTGCGGTTGAGAGAGTGAAGCTTCGGCATGATCTGATAGCTGCCCGGTTCGCAAGCAGCGCACAGCGACCCGCATCGCCCACTTTTACTGGATCCTTTGACGCTCCGCCCAAAACCGCGTAGCAAACCGCAGATCTCCGGCTCCTCACGCGCATAGCCTTCCCTATGGGATCCCGAGAAGGCACCTCCCTACCCCTTGGGGTGGATGCGATACGCTTTGGGTAACGGCGCGAAACTACGGAACCGGCAGGGCCCCAACGCCACGGGCCAGCTCGAACAGCGGCCCAAAAAGATCGCGGGACTGCTCCAAGTCCGCCCGCTCCGAGTCGAGCATCGCCCGGATCCCATGGCGCGAGGGGATGATCTTGCTGTTGTCCACGAACACGACCTCGTCGACCACTAGCCTTACCTTCTCGGCGAAAAACGGCAGCTGGGCGCCGGTAGCCGGATCCGCAAAAAGGCGGCTCGCGAAAACGTCCAAATTCAAGCGGCCGTTTTCGTTCACGACCAGAGTGGCCCGCGAGATATGCATTTCCAGCTCGTAGAGCCAGATCTCGCCTCGCCCCAGCGACGACAAGCTCGCGCTGCCCTTGATGCTCTCGATCTCCAGCATTGCATCGCCGCCTCCATAGGCTCCGGGATTGCCGATGGTCAGCTTCTTGCCATCGATCGAGAGCCCACCGACCGGATTTATGGCCATGGACTCGGCCTCGGCCGGAAATCCGGTCCGGGCCTCGATCTCCAGCTGCACCGCGTCCGGCATCAGCAGCATCCAGCCCAACACGCCGCCGGCGCTAAGCACCGTCAGCAAGGCCAAAGCGGACTTCAGCACGCCACCGCGCTTGCTACGAAGCGACCTGCGAAAACGTTTTCTATACATGAGCGTATGCAATAACCACCCGATCTACGATTGCCGCAATCCTCGACGAACGATCAGGGAGAAACTGAGCCATCTGCGGTGAAAAGAAAAAGGCGACCTAAACGAAACGCTCGGTCACCAAGAAGGCCGCGCCCGCTTCGCCCTTGATTTCCCAGGCCGTATCGGCGGTGAGCAAAACGTTGTCGCCGCGCGAAACCTCTACCCCATTGGCCAAGACCTTGCCGTCGACTGGGCTAAGCAAGCGACCTTCTCCAGCTGGGATCTGAACCGCGGGCTGGCTCGCGCTGAGCGTGTACTTCACCAAGCGAAATTCCTTGCAGTCCGCCAGCACGACCGCGTCGCCCTCGGACTTCATGGCGCTCGGCTCGAAATCGTTCCACTCGATGCTGGCGAGCGACTCCTCGATGTGCAGCTGGCGAGGAGCGCCGTCCAGTCCCACGCGACCCCAGTCGTAAACGCGATAGGTCGTGTCCGAGTTCTGCTGGATCTCCAGGATCAGATTTCCCGCGTCGATCGCATGCAAGCGACCGCTCTCTACCAAAATCGAATCGCCCGGCTGCACTGGAAAACGATGGATGCACTCCTCCAAGGAATTGTCCTTCAAGCGGCGCTCGAACTCCTCGCGCGTGGCCCCGTTCTTCAAGCCCACGATGAGCGACGAGTCCGGCTTGCAGTCCGCGATGTACCAATTCTCCGTCTTGGGCTCGCCCTTGAGCTGGGGCGCCACCGACGCCGGCGGATGCACCTGCAGGCTCAACCGGTCCGCGCAATCGAGCCACTTCACCAATATCGGAAAGGGCCGCTGCGGATCGTAACCTTCTCCCATAACCGCTGTCGCATGCTCGGATATGAGCTCCCGAATCGTCTTCCCCGCGTACTCGCCGCTGGCCACTACCGACTGGGCTTCCGGCCGGTCGACCACTTCCCAGGCCTCCCCGATGACTTTGCCCTCGGGCAAGTCCCGCCCCAGAGCCTCGCTCAGGTTTCGGGCGCCCCAGACGCGTTCTTGATAGATCGGTTTGAAGAAAATCGGTGCTGACATGATAAAAGGTGGTTTAGCTCAAAACCAAAGCCCCGCCCTCACCGCAAAACAAGCAGTAAATCCCTCCAGACCAACAAAGTCCCAACAAGCTGCCCACATTCTCAATTTCGCTCGCGTCTTTCTCGAGAATCCCCATCCCAGCCCCCTTCCAGCCAATCCAACGGATGCTCCGCCTTGCGAAGAGTTTAATTGCAAAGCCGAACCAATCCCATCTTCTCGACTCTATTAAACAAGACTAGCGCCAGCCTTCGGCCCGACACTATCCTCCCTCTTTCTTTCCAATGGCGAAAAAGCGACCTTCGACCAAAGAACCCGAATCCGACATCAAGCAAGCGAGCATGAAAAGCCGCTTCATCTGGGCTGGCCTGTGCTTCCTCATCGCCGTGCTGCTCGCCCTCGCCCTCGGAGACTACACCCCCTACCAAGTCTCCATCGGACGCTCCGTCGGCTCCACCAACCCGAACGAAAACAACATGGTCGGCATCCTCGGAGCCGAAGCTTCCGAGCTACTCATCGCCGCCTTCGGACGCATGTCCTGGTTCGTCCCGCTCTTCGTCGGCTGGCTGGGCGGCGCCTTCCTGGCCCGCGACCGCCGCAACAAACTCATCCTCTCCGGCGTCATGCTGGTGGCCATGATCACCGGCTCCGGCCTCTTCACCGCCACCGGCACCACCTTCGCGAACCCCGAAGTCTACGTCACCGGCGCCGGCGGAGCCGTGGGCAACCTGCTTTACAACAACCTCCTGCACGTCTACCTCGGCACCGTCGGCTCCGCCGTCATCCTCGGAGCCATCTACCTGGCTTGCCTGACCATGATCGTCTTCCCGAGCCTGCCGGAATCGGGCGAATTCTTCCGCCACTCCTTCGCCGAATGGCGCGAACGCCGAGCCGCCGCCGCAGAGGAACGCCGCGAAGCCAAACGCCTCGCCAAGCTAGCCGCCCAAGAGGAAAAGCAACGCCTCAAGGAAGAGAAGGCCGAAGCCAAGCGCCTCGCCCAAGAGGAAAAGGAAGCCACCAAGGCCCTCATCCGCGAAGCCAAGGGCAAGAGGGCAGCCGAACCGGAAATCGATCCGGAACCCAAGATCAAAGTCAACATTCCGAGCCGCAAGAAAGCCGCCCCAGCTCCCGAGCCCGAAGAAGAGGAACCCAAGAAAAAAACCTTGGGCGAAGTCCTCAAGATCGTCGCCCCCGAAAAGACCAAGAAAGCCCGCACCGCCACCCTGCCCGTGGCCTCCGGCAACTACACCTTCCCCAAGCTCGACCTGCTCGCCGAACTGGAAGCCCCAGACGGCGCCAATTCGGAAGAGGAGCACACCGAAAACGCGGAACGCCTCAAGCAGACCCTCAAGGAATTCGGGGTCGACGTCACCATGGGCGAAATCCACATCGGCCCCGTCATCACCCGCTATGAGGTCTACCCGGCGCCCGGCGTGCGCGTGGAGAAAATTTCCAACCTGGACAAGAACATCGCCCTTGGCATGCGGGCCGTCTCCGTCCGTATCCTCGCCCCCGTACCCGGCAAGGGCTGCGTTGGCATCGAAGTGCCGAACCAAGTCCCCATGCCGGTCGGCATCCGCGAAATCCTCGAGTCCGAGGACTGGGTCAAATCCAAGGCGGAAATCCCCATCGCCCTCGGTCGCGACGTTTCCGGCAAGCCGATCATCTCCGACCTTACCAAGATGCCTCACCTCCTCATCGCGGGTGCCACCGGCGCGGGTAAGACGGTCTGCATCAACGCCATCATCACCTCCCTGCTCTTCCACTCCAGCCCCGAGAACCTCCGCTTCATCATGGTCGACCCTAAGATCGTGGAAATGAAGGTCTTCAACTCCCTCCCGCACATGCTCATTCCGGTCGTCACCGACCCGAAAAAAGTGCCGGGCGCCCTCAAGTGGCTGCTCAACGAGATGGAATCCCGCTACGAAATGTTCGCCAAGGTCGGCGTGCGCAACATCGCCGGCTTCAACGGCCGCAAGAAGCCGGAAAAGGAAAAGACCGAAGACGAAAAGTTCGAAGAGCAAATCCAGGAGGAGCTGGAAATCCGTGTCCCCCGCGACGAAGGCGTGCTGGACGAAATCCCCGAAAAGCTCCCCTACATCGTCTGCATCGTGGACGAGCTGGCCGACCTCATGATGGTCGCCCCCGCCGACATCGAAACCGGCATCGCCCGCCTCGCCCAGCTGGCCCGCGCCGCCGGCATCCACCTCGTGCTCGCCACCCAGCGCCCCTCCGTCAACGTCATCACCGGCGTCATCAAGGCCAACTTGCCCTGCCGTATCTCCTTCCAGGTTTCTTCCAAGATCGACTCCCGCACCATCCTCGACGGCGGTGGAGCGGAACAGCTTATCGGCCGCGGCGACATGCTATTCTCCCCTCCCGGCTCCTCCCGCCTCGTACGTTCCCAAGGCGCCTTCGTCTCCGACGAGGAGATCGCCGACATCGTGGAATTCCTCAAGGCCAACGGCCCGCCCAAGTTCGCCGAAGAAGTGCAGAAACAAATCGAAGCTGGCGACGAAATGGATCTCGGCGGCGGCGGTGAAGGCGGCGAAGACGGCGACGAACTCTTCAACAAAGCCATCGACGTGCTTCGCTCCACCAAGCGCGCTTCCACCTCCATGCTCCAGCGCCGCCTGCGGATCGGCTACAACCGTGCCGCCAACCTCATGGACCAACTGGAAGACCGCGGCATCGTCGGCCCCGAAAACGGCTCCAGCCCCCGCGAAATCCTCGTCGACCTCGACTCGATGTAAGGAACGACACGTATTTCTGTCAGAGCCGTCGACAGAAATACGGGACCTCACTTAATCGATTTAAACCCCTTATAATAAACAACCTACAACAGAACACAAGTAATGACCTCTAGGATCCGTCAGCTACGCTTACACTTCCACGACAAGGTCAGAAAGAACCCAAAACAACACAACCTACTGTAGATAAACACCTTAAAACAAAACTAAACAAGAGTCGCCCCCTGATGGCGCAGAGCCTGCAACTACGAACTGTCTCTAATCCAATCACCATCATACCTTATATTTTCGACTCATGAAAAAAACTATCATCACCCTCTTCGCAGCTCTGACTGCGACGGTCGCGGCCAACGCGATTGCGATAAATATCGATGATCGCTTAGTAGGAATCTACGGCAGAGAATACGACACAAGGGCCATTCCCAACGGTCATAAGGTCAAGGCAACCGGTAACGAACACTTGGACGAGCTGGTAACCATGCTTGGACTTTACAATACGACCAGCACTCAGATTGGCTATAGCATCGGAACTTTGGCGAGCGGTTCTGCAGTTCCAGCGCCTCTCCTTCCGGTTCCCACCACCCATTTCCTGCAAGCCAGCAGCGGCCCTGGAACTCCCACCCTCACTACCGTCCTTCCCAACATCGGCTCCCTCTATCTCGGCCTCAAGTCGGCGAACGAAGTAGCATTCTACTATCTCGGCGGCCTCTCAGCAGGGACTGAAATCACCGTAACGAACGCAAATGATTCCAAGGACATCTCCAACTGGTCCTACTACGGAACAGCTCTAGTCCCCGATTCCGGCACAACCCTCGCTCTCCTCGGAGCAGCTCTCTTCGGACTCATCGGCTTCCGTCGCTTCAAGAAGTAAGCGAAGCGCAAACAAGCTTTCCAAAGAGCCAAGCGTCACGCTTGGCTTTTTTTCGTGCGTTCGGCCTCCGCTATCCGAGGCTCCCGCCCCTCGCGAATCGCTTCCGCCTCTCACTCCCCTGCCGCAAAAACGTACAGCGGCCCCTCGCTGATCGCTACCAGTAATTCGCAGCGTCCATCTCCGTCGAGGTCCGACCAGACCAAGCGCCGCGCAGCGCCCTTCTCGATCGACACCCCCGAGCGCCCGGGAAGCTCGCAGCGAAAAACTCCTTTCCCGTCGTTGATCAACAGTAGAACGAAACTCGATTCCGGAAGCACCGAGGCCACCGGCTGCGGCGAGAGCGATTGCAAAATCGCCGCCACATCGACATCACCGTCGCCATCGAAATCCGCCGCCAACAAGTCGATCGCCGTTCCCGCTTGAGCGAGCGCCGGCAGTCGCTCCCGCCGAAACCCGCCCGTCTCGTCCTGCAGCAACAAGAGCGAACGCCGCTCCGTAAATTCGTAGCGATCGTAAGCCTCCAAAACCTCCTCCCCAAACGCCTCCCCCACGCTCATCTTCGCATACTCCGCATAGGCTCCGGTCCGCTTCGCGATTTCCGGAAAATCCAACTGGTGAAAGATGCGCGACTCCCGCGGATACAAAACGCCATCGATCGCTTCCGCTTCGATGTACTTTCCCTGCACCGTCTCCTCACGCGGAGCCCACAAGACAGCCGGCGACTCCTCCGAAACCGCATACTTGTTGTTCTCCCCCAGGTTTCCCAAAACGATATCCAGCCGGCCGTCCCCATTGAAATCCGCTACCGCGGCGCTTTTCCAAAGCCCACTCCCCACTCCCGCAAAGACCTCCGGCCACTCCCGCAATTCGTCCGCCTCCTGCTTCCCGGCCAGGGGCGAAGCATACTCCCGCAGCTGCACCACGTCACGATCCCCGTCGGCGTCCAAATCCGCCAACACCAGCCGAGCCGTACGACCGCTCTCGGCAAACGCATGCGGCAAGAGCTCCCCCTCCCTCGAGTAGACACGATTGTCATGGGCCTGCGGATACCAACCTCGAACCGTTCCGCCCGCCAAGAGCATGAGACCGTTTTCCAAACGAACCGCAGCAGACGAAGCCTCCGGCGGCGACTCAAAATCCGCTCTCTCGAACTCCAGCCCTCCCTGGTTCAAATAGAGCCGATCCGCGTAGTACTCGTCCCCCGCATCGAGCTCGACGCCGCCGCTGGACACGAACAAGTCAAGATCGCCATCACCATCGAAATCGAAAGGAACGATCGCGGAATCCTCCGCCAGTTCGTCGTCCTCGAAAACGTCCACCGCTACAGCTCGCAAAGCCCGACCGCCCTCGTTCCTCAATAGGACCAACGCTTGACCGGTCGCACCGCCCAGCAGCACATCCTTGAAACCATCCCCGTCCAAATCCGCAAGGGCCATGGCCGGCCCCAATCGATCCTCCGTAAACGGCAACAGCGCCTGCCCGCGACGCACAAAGAAACGATCCTCCAGTCGCTCGCTTTTCGGATCCACCCAAATGTCCGATCGCTGAAAGCGCGCCTTTTCCTTCGGTCCGTTCTCCGAGCTCGCGAGAACGTCTTCCCGAACCGTATAGCGCTTCCCAAAGGCCAGCCCCTCCAAGCGCTGCCGCTTGCCCGACGGCCATTCCACCACCAGCGATTTGATCGCGTCGCCTGCAGTGGCCGCGAAGTGCAGAGTCGGATCGTCAACCGACATGTATCCACGCATCGACGACAGCTCCCGCGTTTGCGTCCCCGAGCGGGTCTCCAGCCTCACCGTCGCCCCCAGGCCCATTCGATTGCTTTGCACTCCCTCTAAACGCAAGGCCAGCCGCTGCCCCTCCCCGCTATTGTTTCGATAAACTCCCAGCCCTTCCTTCCAATTGCTGGTAACAAGATCCAAATCGCCATCGAGGTCGAAGTCCGCAAACGCCGCCGCAAAACTAACGCCCTCCGCGGCCAGCCCCCAAGCTTCGCTTACCTCGGAAAAGCGGAAATCCCCGTCGTTGCGAAACGCCAGATTCCGCTCCCGCAGCGGCGGACTCGCCTCGAAGACCCGCACCCGCGTCGCCAAGCTCCGCGCCTTCGTCATCTGGTAGGCGAGGTCTCCGTCGTGAAACGCCCGCGTCATCCCGTTCGCAAAAAAGACGTCCAGCAGCCCATCGTTATCAAGATCCACGAAGCGAGTCGCCCAAGTCCAATCGCTCGCGTGCAAGCCGGCAAAGCGGCTCACCTCAGCAAAACGCCCATCCCCCAAGGCCGCCCAAACCATGTTCTGCATGTATTGGTTTACACCCGAACGCCGGGCCCCGATCAACTTGCCCGAGAGCGGCCCCACCGCTCTATGATAGTACTCGCGGTCGCGAGCCAGCATCTCTGCAGCGATCAAGTCGGCATGCCCGTCGTTGTTCAAATCCCCAGCATCCACTCCCATCGAGGAATACGGAGCGCTGCCAAGCGCCTCTCGGATCACATCGCTAAACGTACCGTCCTTGTTATTCCGATACAGCTTATCGACCGCTTCGAAGTCGTTGGAAACATAGATATCCAGCCAACCGTCTTCGTCGAAATCCCACCATAGCGCCGTATGCCCCTGCCCCTCTCCAGCGATGCCAGCCTGCTCCGTCACGTCGACGAAGCGCCCCTCGTCATTGCGAAACAACAAGTCCGGCAGCCCGTCCAAGCTCTCCGATCCATGCAGGTAGTTCTGCTGCAGATACAAGTCCAGGTCACCATCCCGATCGTAGTCGGCAAACGACGGAGCGTTGGATCCGCCACGGTAGTCGAGCCCCCAATCCGCCGCCCGGTTCTCGAAGCGTCCGCTTCCATCGTTCACCCACAGCTCGTTAGTCCCCGACACGTAGCAAACGTAGAGATCCAAATCTCCGTCCCCATCGATATCCACCCAAGCCGCGCCCGTGCCAAAGCCCGTCCCGCCCGCCACGCCCGCCAACGCCGTCACGTCTTCGAACCGGAAATCCCCTCCATTTCGGAAAAGGCCGTTCGGCGAATCCTTTCCCACCGCGAACAGATCCGGCAAGCCGTCCCCATCCATGTCCCCCAAGGCTACGCCCGTTCCGATCGAGCCATTGTAGTATTGCTTCCAAAGCTCCCGCCAGCGCCGCGGATGGTCGAAGCGATTCTCGAACGCGATCCCCGTACGCTCCGTATCCATTCTTTCGAACAACGGCTGGCCCGCCCCGCCACCGCTTGCCGGCTCCAGGTCCTGCACGGACACGATTTGCCCCATCGATACGGATGGGAAGCAGGTCAAAACGCTCAGGGCTGCAATTCGCTTAAGGGGCATGGGGTACGCTCGCGGAGGACAATTCGAGTGGAACCAAGCCCCGCTCCAAGGTACAACCTTTAATTGGACTCACACGAGAACAAGCCTCCCCCAGCCCTGCGCCCATTTCGCGGCTTCCGCTCGAATTATGCGCTCTCTTCACTCTGGAGGCTTGTTTTACAAAAAATTCCGTTTAAACACAGAAACTGATGCAGAGTATTGGCGAAAGACTGGAAGAAGCGCGCAAGCGCAAGGGTGTCACGATCCGCGAAGCGGCCGAAGCGACGAAGATTCGCGGTGACTACCTCAACAGTTTCGAAAACAACAACTTCCAAATCAACGTCCCCGACATCTACGTGCGCGGATTCCTGCGCTCCTACTGCAATTTCCTCAAGGTCAACAGCGAGAAGGTCATCACCGACTACAACGCTAACCTGCTCGGCGAAGCCAAGGCCGCCAAACGCGAACACCGCGAGTTCTTCGGCCGCATGGAGCTCCAGCAAACGCCCCTCGTAAACGAGGAAAGCAAAGCCGGCGCCCCCGCAACCCCCATCGACGACGACAAGCTCCGCGCCGAAGAGGAAGACGAAGACAAGATCAGCTTCCTCGACAAGATCGACAAGGAAGCCGCCATCAAGATCGGCATCGTCGCCGTGATCGCCGTCATGCTGCTGCTCGTCATCATCTGGCTCTTCCGCACGCTCACCAGCGGCGGAATCGACGACACGGTAGCCACCAACAGCACCGGCCTCGTCCCCACCCAGCAAACCACTTCCGCTCCCGCCGCCAACAGCAACAACGCCCCAGCTGCGGCTAAGGAAAAAATCGTCCTCATCGCTACTGGCGACGTCCGCGTTTCGGTCACCGAACGCAACACCGGCAAGGTCCTGCTCGACTACTTCCCCATGGTAGCCGGACAACGGGAAACCATCGAGAAGAGCGGCCCCGTCAAAATCGACTACACCGCGGGCGAAAACCTGCAGGTCGAGGTCAAGGGTACCGCCTACGGCACCGGCAAGACCGGCCAGAACTACTCGACTATTCCTTGATCCCCGTCGCGATCGGTACGGTCAAGCGCTGCTCGGCCGGATAGCCCTCCACTACCGCCGGCAAGAAGACCCAGTCCTTCACCGCCGCCAGCAACTGCTTGGCAGCCGGCGTATCGCCCCCCTCCACCATGCGGGCGTCTTGTGCGCGTCCCAGGCGATCCACCAGCAGCTCCACCCTCAGCGCCTTCGTCTTCTTCGAAAGCTCCAGCTGGGGCAACGGCGAATACAACGGACGGGCCGACCTGTCCTTCATTTCCGGATACGGGATCATCTCCAAAGCCTCCGAAAAGGGAGCGAACTCATTGAAGAAGAAGTTTTGCCGCACCGTCGTGACCAACGGCTTCCCCTTGAAGGTCCCCGCCTGGTAACGCGTTTCAACCACCGTCTTCCATACCTCGGGTAGAAATGCGGCATGGTCCGCGGAAAAATCGATGATCTCGATCACGCGCCCATCCTGGCCGATCGAATAGATCGCCGACGCATAACCGCCGCCCACCTTTCCTTGCAGCGACTTCGGAAAGTCCAACAAGCGGGCCTTCACCACCTTGGCTGGTTCCACCTCGCCATCGACCGATGACGCCCGTCGGGCAGCCGGTCGAGCGGAAGTCGAACCGCCGCCCCTCATTTCGTCCACCACGATAGGATCGTCCGGTTCGTAGCGCCGGATCTCCTGTCCCTTCGAAAAGACGCGATAGCCAAAGGAGCCGCCTCCGAAGCCCGCATTCACCGGCAAGGTTATCGAAATCCGCTCCGCCCCTGTGGTGTTGATATCCGAAATCTCCCGCAGTAGGTACGTGTTCTCGCCCTGCTCCGGCGCGATGATGAAAAGGATAAAGCAGTCCTCGAAATCGCGCTCCGCCTGCACCGTCGCCACGAAGCGAAAATAGAAGCCACCCAAGGGCGAACCGTAATCCTGCCCCATGATAGCGTTGCGCTCGATCACCTCGATCGCCCCGTCCGTAAACTCGTTCGCGTCCACCACCCGCACGTACGCATCCGGCACCAGCATGCGCTCGCCCTGCACTTCCACCACCGGCGTCGATCCGCTCATCGCCACCACCGGCAGCATCTCGTCCTCGTACGAAACCAAAACCTGCGTCTGCGAAAAGCCCCACGAAACCGCGCCCAAGCCCATCGCCACCGCCGCCCACCAACGCCTCGCTTCGCCCATTCGATTTCCCGATAAATATTTCATCCTTTCAATAGCCAGAGAATCGTAAAACTATCACCGCCCCGCTTCGCTCGCAAGCGACAGCTACACAATTCCCTCAGCGAAATCTCCCTCAAAGGGCAAGCCACTCCCGGCGGCCTCCTTTTTGGTTTGAACCCCCGCCTCCCTCGCCCTAAACACCGCCCACCATGAGCAAACTCACCGTTGCAATCGGCTCCGACCACGCCGGCTATAATTACAAGCAAGCCATCATCGCCCACCTCGAGGGCCAAGGCTACTCCGTCAAGGACTACGGAACGAACTCCACGGAATCCTGCGACTACCCCGACTTCATCCGCCCCGTCGCCGAAGCTGTCGCCGCCGGCGAATACGACCGCGGCATCGTGCTCGGAGGCTCCGGCAACGGCGAAGCCATCGTAGCGAACCGCGTCAAAGGCGTGCGCTGCGGACTCTGCTGGAACGAGCAGATCGCCATCTGGAACCGCTCCCACAACGACGGAAACGTCCTCTCCATCGGCGAACGCACCGTCAACCAAGAAGACGCCCTCAACATCGTGGACACCTGGCTCAACACCGAGTTCGAAGGCGGACGCCACCAGCCTCGCATCGACAAGATCGACAACCCTTCCCGCTAGTCGCCCCTCCCAAGAGCCAGCGCCTAGCGCCCAGCCCACCCCGAGTTCATGCAATACCGTCGCCTCGGCAAATCCGGCCTTCAAGTCAGCGCCCTCTCCTTCGGGTCCTGGGTCACCTTCGGAGACCAAGCCTCCAACCGGACCGCCGAAGCCTGCCTGCAACTCGCCTACGACTCCGGCGTCAACTTCTTCGACAACGCTGAAGGCTACGCCAACGGCCAGTCCGAAGAAGTCATGGGCTCCGCCCTCGCCAAGGCCGGCTGGGCCCGCGACACCTTCGTCGTCTCTTCCAAAGTATTCTGGGGCGGCGACAAGCCCAACCAGATCGGCCTCTCCAAGAAGCACGTCATCGAAGCCTGCGAAGCCGCCCTCAAGCGCCTGCGCGTCGACTACCTCGACCTCTACTACTGCCACCGCCCCGATCCCGACACCCCCATCGAGGAAACCGTCCGCGCCATGGACGTGCTCATCCAGCAAGGCAAGATCCTCTACTGGGGCACCTCCGAATGGTCCGCCGCCGAGATCATGGAAGCCTACTCCATCGCCCGCCAGTACCACCTGACGCCCCCCACTATGGAGCAGCCCGAGTACAACCTCCTCAAGCGCCACCGCTTCGAGGTCGAGTACGCCCGCCTCTTCTCCCAAATCGGACTCGGAGCCACCACCTTCTCCCCCCTCGCCAGCGGCATCCTCACCGGCAAGTACAACGATGGCATCCCTGAAGACAGCCGACTTGCCCACACCCAATTCGATTGGATGCAAGAAAAGCTCGCCCGCCTGCGAGCCCAAGGCGGCATCCAGATCCTGCAAGAGCTCACCGCCATCGCCCAAAAGCTCGGAGCCACCCTGCCCCAGCTCAGCATCGCCTGGCTCCTCAAGAACCCCAACGTCAGCTCCGTCATCCTGGGCGCCTCCCGCCCCGAGCAATTGGAACAAAACCTCAAGGCCCTGGACATTCTCGATACTCTCAATGACGAGATCATGGATGAAATCGAAATCGCCATCAGCCGCTTCCAAGAAATCGACGCGTAAGACGCCTCCCGTAGCGCTGAGCTTCAGCCAGCGACCGCAGTGCAGGAGCACGCAAACGAAAGCTCCGCGCTACGCAGCGAGCCTCGCTGCCCTGCCGCTGCTAGCCGCTGCGCTCCTCGCCTTCAGCAGCTGCGCCACCGCCCCGGCATCCTCCCAGGTCGAAGTCACCGCTCCCAGCGCAATCACTCCCGCCATCCCGCCCGCAGGCGAGCCGCATACCCGGTCCATCACGGTTCAGACGCCCACTCCCGGCTGGACGCTCGTCCCCATGATGCTCTACCGCAGCGGCGAAAACCGGTACCTCTGCATCCACAGCCTAAGCGCCCCGCAAGGCATGGTCGCCCAAATGCTGTCTACCGCGTCCACCCAGTTGACCTTCCGCCACGACGGCTCCGCAGAGCCCAGCATCCGCCACTACGTTCTCGGCAAAACCTGGAATTGGAACGGCAATCCCGAGCTCACCTTCATCGATTCGCTCGACCAGATCAAAGATGCCCTTGCCGACGCCCGAAGCGTCCCTTTCACTACGCCCTAAATTACCGGAGTTCCGCTCCCCATTCACTTTTTCACTACTCACCACTCACTCCTTTTTAATGTCTGTCGCACGCAGCAAGGTCCCCTTTCCTGAAACTCCGAGCCTCCTGCTCGAACGCGATCTCCGTATCGCCCAATCCGGCGTCACCGACGAGGACCTCCTCCTCGCCTTCCGCTGGATGACCTACTCCCGCTTCACCGACCAGCGCATCTTCGAGCTCTACCGCCAAGGAAAGATGAAAGGTACCGTCACCGTCTCCGACGGAAACGAAGGCCTCGTCGCCCCCCTCGCCCTCATGATGGACAAGGAAATCGACTGCGTTTCCTGGACCCACCGCGGCATGCCCGGCCACCTCATCTGGTCCGACCACCTCGGCGACCACGTCTGCCAATTCCTCGGCAACTCCGGCTCCCCCACCAAAGGACGCGAAGGCAACGCCCACCACGGCGACCCCGCCAACCGCTCCTACCCCATGATTTCCCACCTCGGCAAGATGTCCTCCAACGTGCTCGGCGGCACCGAGTCCCAGCGACGCAAAGGCCACAAGGCCATCGGCATCACCTTCTTCGGCGACGGAGGATCCTCCACCGGCGAGATCCACGAAAGCATGAACCTCGCCTCCGTGCTCAACATCCCCGTCATCTTCGTCATCGAGAACAACAACTACGCCTACTCCACCCCCCTCCACGAGCAATACAACGGCAAGCTCGTCGACCGGGCCAAGGGCTACGGCATGAAAGGCATCGAGCTCGACGTCGCCAATATCGAAGAAAACCTCAAGGTCTTCCAAGACGCCATCGACGAAACCCGCGAAACCGGCCGCCCCATGCTCATCGAGATGCACACCCTGCGCCTCCTCGGCCACGCGGGCTACGACACTCTCGACTACATCGACCCCGAGCTCACCCAAAAGTGGCTCGACGAAGACTGCCTCAAAAATCTCCGAGCCCGCCTCGTCGAAAAAGGCCACCGCGAACGCATCGAAGCCGAAGAAGCCGAGCTCAAAAGCTTCGTCAACGCCACCGTCAACCACGCCCTCAAGCTCCCCATGTGCAAACCCGAAGGCCTCATCGAAGACGTCTTCGCCCCCACCACCACCTCCGTCGCCTGGATCCCAGAACCCGAAGCCTCAAAACCGCCGGTCCTCACCTTCGCCCTCGCCATCAACAAGGCCCTCGACCGCATCCTCGCCGACTCCCCCGAGTCCCTCGTCATGGGCCAGGACATCGCCGACTACGGCGGTCCCTTCAAGGTAACCAAGAACCTCTTCAAAAAATACGGCCGTAGCCGCGTCATCAATACGCCCATCTGCGAATCCGCCATGGTCGGCTTCGCCACCGGCCAAGCCATCAACGGACACCGCCCCATCGTCGAATTCCAATTCGCCGACTTCGCCACCGACGCCACCACCCAGATCACCCTCAACACCGCCACCTACCACTTCCGCTCCGGAGCCAAGGCCCCCATGGTATTCCGCTTCCCCTGCGGCGGCGGCCTCACCTTCGGCTCCTTCCACTCCCAGGACCTCGAAGCGCTCTACCTGCACATTCCCGGACTCAAGTTCCTCTACCCCTCCACCCCGCAGGACGCCCACGACGCCATGCTCGCAGCCTACGAAGACGACAACCCCGTCATCTTCTTCGAGCACAAAAACCTCTACAACCTGCTCAAGGCTCCCGTCACCTTCAACCCGAACTACCGCGACGTCTGGCAACCCGCCCTGCGCCACCAAGGCGACTTCGCCACGGTAGTCACCTACGGCGAGATGACCCTCTGGGCCAACGACGCCATCCAGTATCTAGAAAAAGAATACGACCATAGCTGCGACCTCTGGGACCTGCGGGCCCTTAACCCCCTCAAGCTCGAACGTATCCAAGAATCCGTACGCAAGACCGGCCGCCTCGTCGTCATCACCGAATCCCGCCGCAACGTCGGCTTCGCCGCCGAGCTCATCGCCCGCATCACCGAAAGCCAATTCTTCGACCTCGAGGCCCCGCCCTTGCGCATCACCGCCCAAGACATGCCCGTCCCCTTCGCCGCCGAACTCGAAGCCGACTACCGTCCCAGCACCAACTCCATCCTCAACCAACTCATCGACTGGATCGAAGCCGAGTAAGGATTCCCTTCTCCCGCAGATAACGAAGATTCTCGCAGATGAAACCTTCAGATACCGAAACCTTCCGCCTTATCACCCAATCCATCTGAGTTCATCCGCGCAATCTGCGGGCAAAAAAAACACAAATGCCATCCAACTCATCCCACTCCCTAGACTGGTCCGCCATCAAAGTCTTCGCCATGGACGTCGACGGCATCCTCACCGACGGCACCATCTACACCCACTCCGACGGCACCGAAGCCAAGCGCTTCTCTATTATAGACGGTCTCGGCCTCGCTCGCCTGCGCGACGCCGGCATCATCCTAGCCTGGATCTCCGGCCGCCACTCCGAATCCACCACCGTACGGGCCAAGGAACTCAAGATCCCCCACCTCGTGCAAGGCAAGCTCGACAAAGTCACCGGCCTCAAGGACCTGCTCGCCGAATTGGAACTAGAGCCCCATCAAGCCGTCTACATGGGCGACGACGTCATCGACGTCGACGCCATCAAATACGCCGGCATCGGAGTCACCGTCCCGGAAGCCCAAGAAGAAGCCCTCGCCGCCGCCGACTACGTCACCACTAAAACCGGCGGCAACGGCGCCGTGCGCGAAGTCTGCAACCACATCTACAAAGCCCTTTCCCGATAAAATGCTACGCGTCACCAAAAACCGAATACTCGCGATCGCCGCCGTAGCAGCCACCTTGGCCGCCTACGGCCAGCTCCGCCCGGATACCGCCATCGAAGGCTTCCGCATCCCCCTCTTCGACGAAACCGGCTACCGCACCTGGCAGCTGCGCGGCGACCTCGCCACCTACCAGAGCGAAACCCAGATCAAGATCAACGGCATGCATGTGAGCCAATTCGTGGCCGACGAAGAAAACCGCGAGATCGCCAAGCTCACCAGCCCGGAAGCCGTCTTCCACTTCGACACCACCACCGCCTACGGCCCAGGAGAGCTGCACGTCGAAACCAAGTCCTTCGAGATCACCGGCTTCGACTGGATCTGGCTCGGCGAGAAAAAGCAAATCACCTTCAACGACACCGTTAAAGTCACCCTCTACGAACAAATCGGAGACATCCTAAAATGAGAGCCCGCACTTCCCTGTCCCTTCTCGCCGCCGGAGCCCTCGCAGTCTCCGCCTTCGCCCAAACCGAAGAAAAGCAGCCCGTCGCCACCGAAATCGAATCGGTCCGCCTCCAAGTCCAGAACGACGGCGAAAAAGCCTACTTCCACTTCAGCGACGCCGTTAAGCTCACCGCCACCAACATGGTCGTGGAGTGCGACAGCCTCGAAGTCTTCGCCACCCGCCAAGCCGAAGAGCAAAGCGCCATCGGAAAATTCAGCGCCATCAAGGAAATCGTCGCCACCGGCAACGTGCGCATCGAGCAGGAAGAGCGCACCGCCACCTGCCAAAAGGCCATCGTAAAGCCCAACGAAGAACGCATCATCCTCACCGGCAACCCCGTCGTGGTGCAACCGGGCGGACGCATCGTCACCTACAATCCCGACGACGAAATCCTGCTCGACCGCGGAAACGGCCGCATCTCCATCATCACGAAAGGCCCCCGCAAGCTCCGCCTCACCAGCTCCGCCATCGGCGACCTCGGCTTCGAAACCAAGGAGCCCATCCCCACCGATTCCGGCCACAGCCTAGACGGCGAGGAAGTTCCCGCCACCCTCGAGTCCGACGAAAAGCAATCCGAGGAATCCGCTCCCGCCACGGAAGAAACAGAAAAAGCCGACAGCGAATAATGACCGAAACCACCGCACCGACAGAAGCGAAGCCTCAGGCCAAAGACGGCGAAAGCCGCCCAGCCAAGAGCATCGTCGCCAAAGGCCTCGTCAAAGCCTACGGCTCCAAGACCGTCGTCAAAGGCATCGACCTCGAGGTAAACACCGGCGAAGTGGTCGGACTGCTCGGCCCCAACGGAGCCGGCAAGACCACCACCTTCTACATGATCGCCGGCCTGGTGGAAGCCACCAAAGGCAACGTTTTCCTCAACAACAAGGACGTCGCCTACCTCAAGATCCACCGCCGGGCCCGCCTCGGCATCGGCTACCTCGCCCAGGAACCGAGCGTATTCAAAAAGCTGACCGTCTGGCAAAACGTGCAAGCCGTGGCCGAAACCATCCCCTTCACCCGCAAGGAACGCAAGGAGGTCATCGAGCGCCAGCTCAACGACCTCGGCCTGCTCTCCCTCGCCAAGCAAAAGGCCTACACCCTCTCCGGCGGAGAACGCCGCCGGCTCGAGATCGCCCGCTGCCTGGTCACCCAACCAGACTTCCTCCTCATGGACGAACCCTTCGCCGGCGTCGACCCCATCAACGTCTCCGAAGTCCAGCGCATCGTGCTCGGACTCAAGGACCGCGGTATCGGAATTCTCATTACCGACCACAACGTGCGCGACACCCTCTCCATCACCGACCGAGCCTACATCGTCAACAAAGGCGAAATCCTCGCCAGCGGAGACCGGCATTTCCTCGTCAACGACCCGCAAAGCCGCCAAATCTACCTCGGCGAGAACTTCAACATGTGACGCGAAACAACGGAGGGCCGATCGCCCGGCCGTTCACCATCCACTCCACACAACACTCTTCCTTCCCCATGCCTCTTCCCAAGCCCGTAAAGCGAATCGACGGACTCCCCGTCCGAGACTTTCTCGAGAAACATCAAGAGCTGCTTAAGCTGGAAGTCGTGGCCGGGCACCGCGGGCTGCGCCGCATCATCAAGGAAGGCAGCGTCAACCGCCCCTCCCTCGCCCTCACCGGATTCTACAAGTACTTCGCCAACAAGCGCCTGCAGGTCATCGGGGCCGCCGAGATGACCTACCTGCGCAGCCTGCCCTCCGAGGTGGTGCACGAGCGCTTCAACACCATGATCAGCAAGGGCATCCCTTGCCTCATCATCGCCCGCAACTACAACCCGCTGCCCGTCATGCTGGAGCTCGCGGAGAAACGCAGCCTGCCCATCCTGCGCACCTCCATGATCACCATGAACTTCCTCAACGCCGCCACCCTCGCGGTCGACGGCGAGTTCGCCCCCACCACCACCGAGCACGGCACCATGATGGACATCAAAGGCATCGGCACCATGATCCGCGGCTCCAGCGGCGTGGGCAAAAGCGAGTGCGCCCTCGCCCTCATCGAGCGCGGACACTCCATCGTCGCCGACGACATGACCCGCATCAAGCTCATCGACGAGCGCGAGCTCACCGCCTCCTCCATGGAACTCAACCGCGGCCACATGGAATGCCGCGGCATCGGCATCATCAACGTCGGCGAAATGTTCGGCGTCCGCTCCGTACGCCTCGAGAAGCGCATCGACCTCGTCATCTCTTTAATAGAAGCCAACAGCGAAACCGAAGAAGATCGCACCGGCCTCGAACAGCAATACTACCCCATCCTCGGCATCGACGTCCCTCACGTGGAACTCTTCGTCCGCCCCGGACGCGACATGGCCCGCCTCGTGGAAGTCGCCGCCATGGTCCAGGCCCTCAAGCTCCTCGGCCACGATCCCGCCAAGGAATTCAACGACCGGCTCATCGCCTTCATGGCCAAAAACGCCTGATCCCGCCCCAGATTAGCCCGCCTTAAAAAAAACTTCCGCGGCAGGCCGAAAAGCCGCCGAAAAACGGGCCCGTTTTAACATTTTTGTAACCAACGAAACGCCGCCAACTCCCGTGCCTCTGGGCTTCGCCCACAGTTCGCCAACGCCCGAAAAAGCAATAAAAAGTTATCCTCAACCGAGTGTTAACAACTTGTCGAAAACTAGGGCTTGAGAAAGCGGATCCAGTTTACGTTACTGTGACACTCAACAGCACCCCTTCCTTCCTTCGTGGAGCGGCGGTTGCTCTAAGCCTCTGATTAATAGCCTTTAACAAAACCAGCTCCCTTAAAGAGCTGGTATTCAACATTTTAGCGACCACTCTTTTTCTTACGCCTCCCACTCAGTCTTTTTTATTCCCAAAGCTTCGCTAAAACCGGCAGAAATTACGTTAGAACATCCCACCGACTCCATTCCTCAACACACCTGTGAATAACCGCCTGCTTTAACGTAAACCCATGCCACAGCTCACTGAGCAGAATCTCCTCTGGGAAAAAGTCAGAACCGAACTTTCCCACGTCCTCCCGAACGACATCTTCCAAAGTTGGTTCACCGACCTCGAATGCCTCGAGGTAAACGGTGAAAACGTCGTGCTCGGCGTCCAGAACGCCTTCACCGCCTACTGGATCAACGACAACTACTTGGACCTCATCGCCAAGTCCTTCCAGGCCGAGCTCGGGCGCCCCGTGTCCGTAACCATCTCCAACGATCGCTCCGTCAAGGAAGAAGCCGCCAAGGCCGAAGCCGCCCCAGCCCGCGAACGTCTCGTCACCGAAACGCCGCGTCCCCGCGTCAACACCGCCAAGAAAACCGGCGAGGCGAACCTCAATCCGCGCAACACCTTCGAGAACTTCGTCATCGGCTCCAACTCCCAGCTGGCCCACGCCGCCTCCATCGCGGTCGCCCACGCCCCAGCCGGAGCCTACAACCCACTCTTCCTCTACGGCGAAACCGGTCTGGGCAAGACCCACCTCATGCACGCCGTGGGGCACCACATCCTGCAAAACCGGCCCGACGCCCGCGTGGTCTACCTCTCTTCCGAGAAGTTCACCAACGAGTTCATCTCCGCCATCCAGGAAAACACCCTCACCAAATTCCGCCAACGCTACCGCAGCGTCGACGTCCTCCTCATCGACGACGTCCAGTTCCTCAGCGGCAAGGAACGTATCCAGGAAGAGTTCTTCCACACCTTCAACGACCTCTTCGAGTCGCAAAAGCAGATCTTCCTCTCCAGCGACCGCCCGGCCAACGAAATCGCCAAGCTCGAGTCACGACTCGTCTCCCGCTTCCAGTGGGGACTCGTCACCGACATCCAAGCCCCCGACTTCGAAACCCGCGTCGCCATCCTCCGCAAGAAGGCCCTGCAGCATAACTACGATATCTCCGACGAAGTCGTGAACTTCATCGCCAAGCATATCGCCAAGAACATCCGCCGCCTCGAAGGCGCCCTCATCAAGGTCTGCAGCTACTCCTCGCTCACCAACAAGCCGCTCAACATCGCGACTTGCGAGCAACTCCTCTCCGACGTGCTCATGGAAGCTGCCAAGCAGCAGCTCAACATCGACACCATCCAGAAGAAAGTCGCCGAGTACTTCGAGCTCCGCCACTCCGACATGCTTTCCCGCCGCCGCCCGGCCCACATCGCCGTGCCACGCCAGATCGCCATGTACCTCAGCCGCGAGCTCACCAAGCACTCCCTCCAGGAAGTCGGCGAAGCCTTCGGCGGCCGCGACCACGGCACCGTCATCCACGCCTGCAAGCAGGTCGACAACCTCGTCGAGCAAGACGACTCCGTGCGCCACTCCGTCGAGTATTTGAAGAACATCCTCTCCAAATAAACTTTCCCTTACCAAACCCTTGGTCCGAAAACGCCTCCGCCCCCCCGCGGAGGCGTTTTTTCTTTCTACAATTTCTTCCTTTCCCTTTTCGCCAATCGCCCTTCACTCTCCCAACAAATGTCCCTTTCAAACGAGCAAAAGAGCCAAATCGCACAACAACTCGCCGATGGAGCCAGCATCGCCGATATCCAGCGCCTCATCGTCGACGACTATAAAATTCCCATGACCTACATGGAAGTCCGCTTCCTCATGGACGATCTCAACCTCGACCTCGCCCCGCCACCCGAGCCCGAGCCAGACGCAGAGGCCGACGCCGATTCCCTCGAAGCCCAACCCGCCGAAGCAGAACTCGTCGGCGGCGACGGATCCGTATCCGTCGAAATGGACAAGATCAAGCGCCCCGGCGCCGCCCTCAGCGGCAGCGTCACCTTCAGCGACGGCGTCAGCGCCAACTGGACCGTCGACCCCTACGGACGCCTCGGCCTCGACTGCGCCCAAGAAGGCTACCAGCCGAGCCCCGAAGACATCGAAGCCTTCCAGCTCGAGCTCCAACGCCAGATGCAAGGCCCCGCCGGCCTCTAGCCGAAAAAGCAGCGCGGCGCCTTAGCCCGCGACCGCATCGCTGGATCAAACACCAACAAGTATTCCCAAAAGTGAATATACCTCTTGACCTTCCGGACGAGAAGGCAACATATTCCCCAACATGAATACTGTAGAGATCTACGATCCCGCCCTTTGCTGCTCGACCGGAGTTTGCGGCCCCACGCCCGACTCCGACCTTACCGCCTTCGCCTCCACCCTCGAGAAGCTCAAGGCCCAAGGCGTCGCGGTCAGCCGACACAACCTAGCTCAGGAGCCGCTCGCCTTCGCCCAAAACGCCGCCGTCAAAAGTATCCTCGAAACGCAGGGCGACTCCGCCCTGCCCCTCGTATTCATCGACGGCGCCCTCCAATTCCGCGGCGCCTACCCCACCGCTGCCCAGCTCGAGCAAGCGCTCGCCCCCGCAGCCAAGCAGCCCATCGCCTTCAGCAAGGTCGACGCTCCCAAGGCCACCGTTAAGTCAAGCTCCTGCTGCGATCCTTCCTCCGGCTGCTGCTAAAACTCAGCCGCTCGACCATCGCGTCCCACCCCGCCTCGAACCCAATCTCGAAGCGGACCGGCTACCTAGCAGCCAACGAACCCGCCACCCGCAAACCATCATCCACTCTCCAAACATGAGCACCACCCTAGCCGCCCGCCCAGTCGCCCACTTCCTTGAGCAAGCCACCCGCTTCCTCTTCTTCACCGGAAAAGGCGGCGTCGGAAAGACCTCCCTCGCCTGCGCCACCGCCGTAGCCCTCGCCGATGCCGGCAAGTCCGTCCTGCTCGTCAGCACCGACCCCGCCTCCAACCTCGACGAAGTCCTCAGCACCGAGCTTACCAACACGCCCTCTCCCGTCAAAGGCCTCGAAAGCAAGCTCGACGCCCTCAACATCGACCCCGAAGCCGCCGCCCGCGACTATCGCGAGCGCATCGTCGGCCCCATCCGCGGCATCCTGCCGGAGGCCACCGTGAAAAACATCGAGGAGCAGCTTTCCGGAGCCTGCACCACGGAAATCGCCAGCTTCAACGAATTCTCCAGCCTGCTCGGAAATCCCGAGTCGGTTTCCCGGTACGACCACATCATCCTAGACACCGCTCCCACCGGGCACACCCTTCGTCTCCTCGCCCTCCCCGCCGCCTGGACCGACTTCATTGCGGAAAACAAATCCGGCTCCACCTGCCTCGGCCCCCTCTCCGGCCTCGCCGACCAACGCGACGTCTACGAGCGAGCCCTCGCCGCCTTGCAGGACTCCAGCCAAACCACCCTCGTCCTCGTCTCCCGCGCCGACACGCCTTCCCTACAAGAAGCCGAACGCGCCCGCGCCGAACTCTCAGCCATCGGAATTGCCAAGCAATCCCTCATCCTCAACGCCGTCTTCTACGCCAGCGCCAGCGGCGACCCCCTTGCCCAAGCCATCGAGCGCCGCGCCCAGGACGCCTTACAAAAGATCCCTGCTTCGCTCTCCGCCCTGCCGACCTTCCAATCTCCCTACCGCGTCAGCGGACTCACCGGACTCGACCACCTTCGCTCCCTGTATTCAAATAGCGAAGACGACTCCCCCGTTCCCACCGCCCCCACCTCCCACCAGAGCCATCCGCAGCTCGACGATCTCATCGAAGAAATCGCCGCCTCCGGACGCGGCGTCATCATGACCATGGGCAAAGGCGGCGTCGGAAAAACCACCCTCGCCAAACGCATCGCCCTCGAGCTGGCCCAACGCGGAAAGAAAACGCTCCTCACCACTACCGATCCCGCCAACCACGTTTCGGACCTCGCAGCCGAAGCAGGCCTCCCGCTCTCCGTCAGCTCCATCGATCCCAAGGAAGTCACTCGCCAACACGTCGAAACCGTACTCGCTACCACCGGCAAGGATCTCGACGCAGCCGCCCGCGCCTTGCTCGAAGAGGAGCTCAGCTCGCCCTGCACCGAAGAAATCGCGGTCTTCACCGCCTTCGCCCACGAAGTGGCCAAGGGCCAGGACCAGTTCGTAGTCCTCGACACCGCCCCCACCGGGCACACCTTGCTGCTGCTCGACGCCACCGAAGCTTACCACCGCGAGGTGCTCAAGAACGCCTCCGCCCTGCCGGAAGCCGTGCAACACCTCCTCCCTCGCCTGCGCAACCCGGAGTACACCAAAACCCTCATCGTGGCCCTCCCCGAAGCCACCCCCGTACACGAAGCGGCCCAGCTCCAGAGCGACCTGCGACGAGCCGGCATCGAACCGCACGCCTGGATCCTCAACCAATGTATCGACGCCAAGGATACCAGCGATCCCAAGCTCCTCGCCAAGGCCCAGCACGAAAAAAACTACATCCAAGAAGTTGCCCAGCAACACGCCTCCCGCTACGCCCTCACCCCCTGGACCGCGTAGCTCCCCCTTTCCACGAGCAAACGTCAAAAAAGCTTACTCAATGAAAAAGATCCTCATCCTCTGCACCGGAAACTCCTGCCGCAGCCACATGGCCGAAGGCATCCTCAGAAACGCTCTCGGCGACGCCCATCAAGTCTTCTCCGCGGGAGCCAAGCCATCCGGCTACGTGCACCCGCAAGCCATCGAAGTAATGAAGGAAATCGGCATCGACGTCTCCGGCCACACCTCCAAGCACCTCGACCAGTTCCTGGACGCCGGCATCGACACCGTCATTACCGTTTGCGGCAACGC
Organism: Pelagicoccus sp. SDUM812005; assembly: GCF_031127875.1. Lineage (GTDB taxonomy): Bacteria > Verrucomicrobiota > Verrucomicrobiia > Opitutales > Opitutaceae > Pelagicoccus. The sequence goes on from NZ_JARXIA010000005.1 coordinate 245,980, forward strand.
AGACCAAGCCTGCCCCACCTTCCCGGGCCAGGTCAATCGCTACCACTGGGGCTTCGAAGATCCCCCCCACGCCCAACGCGACGGCGAAGAGCTCGTCGACGCCTTCCGCCGCATCCGAGACGAGATCAAGCTCGTCTTCGAAGCCTACGCGGCCGGCCTGCTGGAGAAGTAAGGGCCACCCCAAAAATCGATCAGAATTAACGGATCTAATGCAAGGTCCGTTAAGGAATCCTTTGACTCCGGTGGAAGATCGTCCGTTGCTCGCAACGGACGTCTAAACCGCCGTGAAATCAAGCAAGCCGCGAAAATTCACCCTTCCCCTTTTCAAGTTCCTTAAAGGATACCGCAAGAAGGACCTAGTCTCAGACACCAAAGCAGGAGCCAACGTAGCCCTGCTCGACTTTCCCCAAGGCATGGCCTACGCCATGATCGCTGGCCTACCGGTCAATTTCGGAATCTACTCCAGCGCCCTCGGCTCCCTCGTCGGCCCCCTCCTCGGAAGCTCCCGCTTCCTCATGCTGGGCCCCACCAACGCCAGCGCCGTCCTCCTGCTCAGCGGCTTCCTCTCCCTCGACTGGCCCGAAGCGCAGCGCATCGCCGCCATGCCGCTGCTCCTGCTCATGATCGGCGCCATCATGATCGCAGGCGCCATCGCCCGGGCCGACATCGTCATCCGCTACGTCTCCCGATCCGTCGTCACCGGCTACGTCAGCGCCGCCGCCCTGCTCATCATCGTCAACCAGCTCAAGCCCGCCCTCGGCATCGAGGCCCCCCGAGCCGCCACCTTCCTAGACTCCCTCATCGTAACCGTTACCCACATCGGCTCCTTCTCGCCGGCCTCCCTCGGACTCTCCCTCGGCACCATCCTCCTCGCCCTCGCCTTCAAGCGCTGGTTCACAGCCGTCCCCTACGTCGCCGTCACCCTGGCCCTCGCCGCCGGTGCCGCCTGGTTCCTGCCCCGCTTCGGCCTCAGCTTCCCCTCCCTCGACTCCGTGCCCGTGGGCAGCTGGCCCATCAGCATCCCACGCTTCGACTGGGACCAAATGCACGACCTGCTCGGCGTCGCCTTCGCCATCGCCTTTCTCTCCCTGCTGGAAAGCGCCTCCATTGCCAAGGCTCTCGCCTCCCAAGCGGGCGACACCGTCGACATCCGCCAGCAAATGATCAGCATGGGCGTGGCGGATACGGTCAATGCCTTCGGATCCGGCATGCCTGTATCCGGATCTCTGACACGCTCCAGCCTCAACTACGCCAGCGGAGCCAAGTCCCCCATCTCCTCCATGACCAGCGGGGCCATCCTCGTCGTCGGAGCCCTGCTCCTCGGCCCCGTCATCGGCTACATCCCGAAGGCCGCCCTCGCCGCCCTCGTCATCCTCGTGGGCGTTTCGCTCATCCGCCCCGCCACCATCAAGGCCCTCGTCAAAGCTACCAAGTCCGACTGCACCACCTTCCTCATCACCTTTTTCGCCGGTCTGGTCTTCCCGCTCGATACCGCCATCTACGCAGGCGTAGCCGTCTCCGTACTGCTCTTCCTCAAGAAGGCCTCTACTCCCGACCTCGTGGAATACGGCTTCAACGAACGAGGCGAACTCACCGAAAAACAGGGCGACACCGAAAAGGCGGCCATTTCTATCATGCACGTGGAGGGCGATTTGTTCTTCGGATCTACCGACGTATTCGAAGAGCAACTACGCCATCTCGTAGTCATCCCGGAAATCAAGGTCATCATCCTGCGACTCAAGAATGCCCGCCACCTCGACGCCACCGGTGCCCTGGCCATCGGGGACTTCGTCAAGCAAGCCCGCAGCCGCGGCGTGGAAGTCGTTGTCAGCGGCGCCATGCCCGAGATCATGCGAGTGCTCAACAACACCGGAGTCAGCGAAATCCTCGGCAAGGAAAACCTCATGGAATTCACCCCTGACAACGTCACCTTGAGCACCCGAAACGCCCTCAAGCGCGCTCAAGCCCTACTCGGCGCCGAATCCGCCGAAATCATGCTCTTCGGCCGCAAGAAAATCGTCGAAGACTAGAGCCCAGCCGCTCCCCTCAATCGCAGGCGCCATCGCAGCAGCCCGCTTCGCGCGGAACGCAGGCAATGCTCGTATCCAATTTGCTAAGACGCTGCAGGTCGGCCGCATACTCCCCCTCCGAGAAGATAGCCTCCAACTCCCTCATATTCGCAGCGAATAGCGCATTGTCCGCCGCTGCGATCTCATAGATCGTCCAGTTGTTGTAGCGGCGCGACTCCAGCAAACCATGCTTCTTCAAGTACGAGAGCTGCTTGGAAACCTTGGACTGCGGCATCTCCAGCGCCTCCTGCACGTGACACACGCACAAGGGACCCTGCCTCAAGAGGTTAAGAATCCGCAGCCGAGATTCCTCAGCCAAACACTTGTAAAACGAAACGCAGTCCATTGGATACAGCATTCTCCCCCTAGAATATTCAGTCAAGCATTCTGCTTCCGGAAAGCCTCGCCCGAGACTAGCTTCCCACCATCTCCAGCAGCTTCGCCTCGTCGATGATCTCCACCCCGAGCGACTCCGCCTTGGTCAATTTCGAGCCAGCCGCTTCGCCCGCCACCAAGAAATCCGTCTTCTTGCTCACGCTCCCCGCGACCTTGCCTCCCTTGCTCTCCACCAACGCCTTCGCCTCGTTGCGCTTCAAGGTCGGCAGGGTTCCCGTAATAACAAAAGTCTTCCCCGCGAAGATGGCCTCCTCCTCGCTCAGCATCTCCGGCGCCTCCGGATTCATTCCCAGCGCGAATAGCTCCTCCACGATCGCCGCGTTCTTTTCGTCGGCAAAGTAAGCGATAATTCCGCTCGCGGTCTTCTCGCCGATCCCGTCGACTTCGACCAATTGTTCCAAGCTGGCCTCCTTGAGCTGCGGCACTCCGCCAAAAGCCTTGGCCAAGTCCTTAGCCGCCGCGGCCCCCACCTGCGGGATGCCCAGCCCATGCAACAAGCGCCAGAGCTCCACCCCTTTGCTCGCTTCGATCGCAGCCAGCAAATTGCGGGCTGACTTTTCGGCGAACTTGTCGAGAGCCACCAGCTGCTCGTAGTCCAAACGATAAATGTCAGCGATATTGGATACAGACCCCTTTGCCACCAATTGGTCGATCACCGCCTCGCCAAGCCCTTCGATATCCAAGCACTGCCGCGACGCGTAATGCTCCAAACGACCGCGCACTTGGTCCGGGCATTCGATATTTAAGCAGCGAACCGCCACTTCCCCTTCGATCTTGCTCACCTCCGTACCGCAGGCTGGACATTGGCTGGGAAAAACAAAAGGCACGCTGCCCTCCGGACGCTTCTCCAGCACCACACGGACCACCGCAGGAATAATTTCGCCGGCCTTCTCCACCACAACCGTGTCGCCCACCCGCACGTCCTTGCGAGCCATCTCCTCCTGATTGTGTAAGGTCGCTCTGGATACGGTCGTCCCCGCCAGCTGCACCGGCAGCAGCTCCGCTACCGGAGTGAGCGAACCCGTGCGCCCGACTTGGATCGTGATCCGATCCAGAATCGTCTCCGCCTGCTCCGCAGCGAACTTCACCGCGATCGCCCAACGCGGAGCCTTCGAGGTCGCCCCCAAAGCATCCTGCTGCCGAAAGCTATCCAGCTTCACTACCGCACCATCCGTGGGAAAGGCAAAGCCATGCCGGATCTCGTCCAGCTCCTCCACTGCCGCCCAAGCCGCCTCCGCGCCTTGCACCACCCAGAACTTCTCCACGATAGGCAAACCCCAGGCTTCCAGCTGCTTGCGGTATTCGCATTGCGACGACACGACCGCAGGCCGGCACTCGCCCAAGCCATAGAGCACGATGTCGAGCTGTCGCTTGGCGACCTCCGCGCGGTCCAGCATCTTCACCGTTCCCGCCGCCAAGTTGCGGGGATTCTTGAACAGCTCCAACCCGGCCTCCCGCCGCTCCGCGTTCAGCCGCTCAAACTCCTCCACTTGCATGAAGATCTCGCCCCGAATTTCGATCAGGTCGGGAATCACCGTGCCGGACAAGCGTTCGGGCAGGCTCTTGATGAAGCGGACATTGGCCGTCACGTCGTCGCCTTCGATCCCGTTGCCCCGCGTCACCGCGCGTACCAGCTCCCCCTTTTCGTAAGTCACGCTCACCGCCACGCCATCGATCTTCGGCTCCACCGTAAAACGGGCCGTTTCGATCTCCAGCCCCTTCTCCACCCGAGCCACGAACGCTACGAATTCATCTTCTGAATACGTATTGTCCAAGCTCTGCATGGGCAACAAGTGGCGATAGGAAGCGAAACCTTCAACCCGATCGTCCCCCACCGCCGTCGTCGGCGACGCATGCAAGGGCAACTCCGGATTCGCCGCCTCCAGCTCGGCCAGCTCCCGCTTCAGGGCATCGTATTCGAAATCGCTGATTTCCTGGGTCGCCTGACGATAGTAGAGCTCGTCGTGGCGACGCACTTCCGCGCGGAGTTGTTCGATTTTCTTCAGATCGGAGGCCTTGCTCATAAGGCCGAAAATTACAGGAGAGCGTCCCCTACTTGGCAAGCCGTGGAGAGAATTTATACTCCAGCAACTTCCGATACCAGGGCCAACCGCGATAGAGCATGATGGCCAGCAAGGACCCCGTCCCATCCGCCACCCAGTCCCACGGGTCGAAACTGCGCTCAGGGTTGAAATACTGCAGCACCTCGTCCGCGCCCGCATAGGCCAGCACCGCAGCGTAGGCCACCATCCAACGCCCATGGCTCCTAAATTCCATCCGCACCGCACGGAACAGCAAGGTCCCCAAAAGCCCGAAAACGAAAAAATGGGCCACCTTGTCGAAGCCCACCACATCCGGAGCCGCCGGCTGGCCGGAAAAGTGCGAGCTCACCACCAGCGTCGCCATCACGGCAAGCGCCGGCAGCACAAGCCTCGCGCGACTGTAAACCTTTTCGGGACCAAGCAGTGACTCCATAGCCCACCCAAAAAAGCGAGCGCGGCGAAGGCTACCAGACTATTCGTTCCAGTTCGCATCGAGGGGAGCCCGAATCCCGCAAGCGCCTTACGCTCACACCCGGTCCAAGATCGCGTTCAGCACAGGAGGATCGATCGGCTTGACCAAGTGCTCGTTGAAGCCGGCCTCTTTCGTAAGCTTACGGTCCTTCTCCTGCCCCCAACCGGTGGTCGCGACAAGGAGCGTCTTCTCTCCCCAACCTTCCTTACGCACGCGACGCGCCGTCTCTACGCCATCCATTTCCGGCATGCCGATATCCATCAACACGACGTCCGGCTGAAAGCCTCCGCCCTTCTCCAGAGCCGACTGCCCGCTGTAGGCGACCAATACCTCGTGCCCGAAGTGCTCCAAGTACTTAGCCGTGACATCGGCGGCGACCTTGTTGTCATCTACCACCATCACCTTCTTGGAGCCGTGGCCCCTTCCGTTCTTGGCGCGTTGCAGACGCAGCGCCTCTGCAGGAGGAGCTACGCGCGGAAGCAGTATCCGAAATTCGCTTCCCTTTCCTAGCCCCTCGCTACGGGCTTCCACCGAACCTCCATGCATCTCGACCAGCGACTTCACCAAGGTCAGACCGATCCCTAGGCCGCTGCCCGACCTGCCGCCGTCACCCGACCCTTGGGTAAACATGTTGAAGATGTGCGTCAGCATGTCGCCAGAGATCCCGATCCCATTGTCGGCGAACGATACCAAAACCTGATCCCCCACGCTCGAGAGGCTCACCTTTATCTTACCGCGTTCCTCCGTATAACGGGCCGCGTTGGAAAGCAGATTTCCAAAGATCTGGGTGACCCGCGTCTTGTCGGCATGAATGAAAAGGTCTTCCTTGCCGAACTCCAGCTCGATCTCATGGCTGCGTTCGTTCAGCAAGGGATTCACCATTTCGATAGCCGTCAACAGTAGTTCCTGAACGGATACGCTCGACTTTTGCAAGGTGACCTTTCCTCGGGAAATGCGAGAGATATCCATCAAGTCGTCGACCAACCGCACAAGCTGCCCCGTCTGTCGGCCTAGGATCTCATAAAACTCCTTGCGCTCTTCTTCCGCGAGCTCGCCGCCTCGCAACATATCAAGCCCCATCGAAATCGGAGCCAGGGGGTTGCGCAACTCGTGTGCCAAGGTTGCCAGAAACTGGTCCTTCAGCTCGTCCGAACGACGCAGCGCCTCCTCCGCCTTTCGCAAGTCTTCGATATCCGTGTTGGTACCGAACCACATCAACAACTTGCCGTCCTTGTCGCGAATCGGCATCGCCCGAGATAGAAACCAGCGGTACTCGCCCGTGGCGCTGCGAAGCGGAAACGTATCTTCCCAGACCTCGCCCGTCTCGATATGACAGCGAAACTTTTGCTCCACCCGCTCCAGGTGCTCGGGGTCATGCACCTTCGTCCACCCCCATCCCTTCATTTCCTCAAACGTGGTACCGGTATACTCGTACCAACGCCGATTGTACCAATTGATAGAACCGTCCGCATCCGTAGTCCAAGCCAGCTGGGCAATGTTGTCCGCAAGAGCGCGGAACTTCAGCTCGTTGTCCTCGGCCGCCTTATGGTCGCGCGACCGTATCACAGCCTCCGCTACGATGTTGGCGATGCCCTGCAGGAAATCGAGGTCGTCTTCGTCGAACTCCCTCTCACGCGTGGAGTGGACCCCCAAAACGCCGTACTCGTTGCCAATTTCACCGATGATCACGCTCGCGCCGCTTTTCACCTGATGGTCATGCAACAAGGGCGGGCAATCGAATCGAGTCTCGGTCTCCAAATCCTCCACGATTACCGGTCGGCTCGAGCGCAGGGTATAGCCTCCCTGAGACCCGCTCTTCGCATTGACGATGCAATTGCCCACCAACCCCTCGCGCCAGCCCACTCCCGCCGCCAGTCTCAGCTCCTCTCCTCCCGGCAGCAACTCCAGCACTTTCGCGTACTCGACTCCCAATACGTTCTTGGCTACCTCTACAACCGTATCCAAAATCTCCTGCACGTTACGCGTCGCTAGGGCACGCTTCCCGATTTCAGCCACTGCGGCCTGCTGACGCTCGCGTCGCGCCAGCCGCTTCGTAACGACTTCGATAGACGATACGTCGTCCAGGGTGATAACCACCCCCGCAATTCTGTCGTCAGAAGTTCGATACGGGGATACGCGGCGAATCAAGGCAGCCCCAGCATTCATGTGAACCTTCCGCTCTATTTGATGCAGCTTCTCCAGCACGAGCTTGGCGTCCGCCAACAAATCTGGATCGTCCACGATTGGCGAAATTTCCGCCAGCGGTTGCCCAATGTTTCGTTCGCTGAGGTGGAAATAGCTGCAGGACCTGGGAGTATAGCGCCTCAGCTTAAAATCCGTATCCAAAAACAGGGTAGCGATATCGGTGCTGCCCAATAAATTGTTGAGGTCATCGGTCGTGTCCTGAAGCTCCTCCAGCTTGCTTTCTAGCTGTTGGTTCAGGGCGTTGAGCTCCTCGTTGAGCGACTGCAGCTCCTCCTTCGAGGTTTCCAATTCCTCATTGCTCGACTGCAGTTCCTCGTTCATCGACATCGCTTCCTCATTCGACGCCTTCAGCTCTTCGTTCGCAGTCTCGAATTCCTCGATAGTGCAATTGAGCTGCTCCCGGGTTGACGAAAGCTCATGCTCCAGGTCGCGGATAATAGCTGCCGAGGTTGCATCGGTTTCTACATCCGAAGGGACCAAATTTGATTCCACGATCTGTATCCGTTCAAAAATGACAAGATACTCGCTTACGCTGCCTTCTTGCTGATCCTTGAAGGGGCGCGCTGAAATTCTATAACCTTCCTGCGAGGCACCCTTCTCGAAGCGCCCTTCCCAAGTCAGCTTCGTTTCCCCTTGCCGCGCCCGAAACAAGCAGGACCTGACCTTCGCCCGCAAGTCGCCCTTGCAGATGTCTAGCAAGTCCGGCAGCTGCGGAACCAACTCCCCTGCCGGCATCCTAAAATAGGCCTCCAAGTCTCCCTCCAACAAAGTGACCTTGTTGTCGGCGTTAACCAGAGCCAGCGCAGCTCCAGTAGCCGCTAGAAATTGACTGTGCACCCGCTCCGTCAGGGAGGACGTTCGCCGGGCCGGAACTCCGGACGCAGGCACTCCGACTCCCGCTGATACGCTGCTACGATCCATCTCCTTCAAGACGCGGGTCCTCACTCCCGTACGCTTGAAGATTCTCCATTGTTTGGATACCGGTGAAAAGTTGACGTTGCTCCTCCCGATCGATTCGGAACTGCCCAAGAACAAGCAGCCACCTTCCGTCAGCGAAAAGTGGAAACGCTCGAACACACGCTTCTGCACCTCAGGCTCGAAATAGATGAGCATGTTGCGGCAAGAAATCAGGTCCATGTTCGAAAACGGTGGCTGGGTGAGCAAGTTATGCGGCGCAAAGGCAATCATCTCCCTCAAGGTTTTGCTAATGCGGTAGCTACTTCCTTCCTTAACGAAAAACGTCCGTATCCTCTTATCAGATACATTGGACAAACACCCTTCAGCATACACGCCCTCTCGCGCGGAATCCAATGCCTTGTTGGCAATATCCGTCGCAAAGATCTGGATAGGTGGAACCTCCTCCCGATAGGTCATCGCTTCCGAAAGCAACATTGCGAAGCTATAGGCTTCCTCGCCCGTCGCGCAGCCGGGCACCCAGATGCGCAGCGGCCGAGTCGAAGACGCCCGCTTCACCAAGGCGGGGAGAACTTCCGACTCGATGATCCGCCAGGCATCAGGATCGCGAAAAAATTCGGTCACGTTGATCAGGATGTCTCGCCCCAGAGCCTCGACTTCCTCGTACGACTTTCGCAGCAGCTCCAGGTAGTCGCTGAAACGCTTCACCTGGGCCAGGCCCATCCGCCGCCGGATCCGACGCAACACCGTCTTCTTGCGATATTTCCCAAAATCCAGTTCCGTCTTTTCCTTTACCACGGCCAAAATCGGCCCCAATTCCTGCACGTCTTCGGACTCCTGCTCCGACTCCGACGTCGCCCCTTGCAAGGAGGAGTGCTCCACGTACTGGAGCAACTTGTTTACCATGCCATCAACCCCTAGCACGAGGTCGACCAGCCCGCTCTGAACCGCGCTGGAAGGCATCCCGTCGTGAGCCGCCTCCTCCGGATCCTGAACCATCACCAAGCCACCGAGCTCCTTGATCTCCCGCAGCCCGGACGTTCCATCCGAACCCGTTCCCGAAAGGACAATCCCCACCGCCCGCTCCGCCGCAGAGGCAGCCAAGGAACGAAAGAAGGAGTCGATCGCCATCGGCACCCCTCTCGTCGCGTTCGACGAATCCAAGGTAAAGCGACCCGCCGAGATCCCAAGGAAACGATTGGGAGGAATGACGTAGATGTGATCCTCGAGAACTCGTTCGCCGCCCTCCACTTCCTTGACCGGCACCGACGTCTTATGGCTTAGCAACTCAGCCAAGGCGCTCTTATGCGTCGGGTCCAAATGCTGGACGACCACGAACGCCATCCCGCTCTTTTTGGGAATTCTCGCGACGAAGCGACGCAGGGCATCCAGTCCGCCCGCAGAAGCGCCGATACCGACGATGATCGGTTGGCTGCCGCTCGCTTCGTTCACTTTGCTCTGCAGATTCTTCGGGTTAGGCATCAAGAAAAGCTTCGAAAACAAAACAAATATGAACTTGATCTGCCTTGTCCATCCCAACAAATAGTAAGTTATACCGCGCGTTGCAGTTTGCACCCCACCATGCAAAAAGCAGCTGCTGCGCTTGAAATCTGGGTACAGGCATCCTCCCTTAACTCCCGCCTGTACCCGCTACCGTGATACGCCCTGCGCTCCACCTTATCCAGCGCGGCTAGGCCAGCGCGCCGCTAAGGCGTACCGTACTGCTTCCGGTACTGGGACGGAGGCATCCCCATCGTCTTCTTGAACACCCGCGAAAAGTAGAACGCATTGGGAAACCCGAACTGCAGAGCGATCGATTCCACCGTCTCTCCGCTCGACAACAAAGCCTCCCCCGCCTGGCCAATCTTGAGCTCGGAAAAGTAGCTCATCGGAGCCTGCCCGATACGTTCCCGAAAGACCTCATGGTAACGAGCCTTGGAAAGCGAAGCCACCTCCGCCAACTCCTCCAGGCTCAGCTTCCGCCTCACGTTCTCCTTCATGAAGCGAATCGAACGCTCGACCCCACCCACGCTCCTCCCGCCCGCATTTCTTCCCCCCAAAACCAGCAAGGTAAGCAAGCGATTCAACCAGGCCGACGCATCGAGCAGCTGCTCCCAGCCATGCCCCTCTCGATAGGCCGCCAGAATCTTTTCAAAGCAATCGACGACCTCGCGGCTAGGCTCAATCCTCAGCAGCCACTTCTCTTTCCCCAAGCCTAAGGCTTCGCAATACCGCTTGGCCTGACTTCCGCGAAAATGGATCCAATAGTTGTCCCAGGGCTCCGCATCGTCCGATCCGTACGCGTGCGGTGTCTTCGGAGGAATCACGATGCACGATCCCGCCTCCAAACGTTCCCGTCCCCGCCCGGACTCGAACCACCCCTGCCCCGCCGCGCAATACTGCAGGATATATTCGTCCATGCCTCGCTTGCGCCGCGTCTCTTCGCCAGGCCGCGGTGGCACCCGCCCGATCGAACGGGGAAACAAAGCCTTCAACAAGGGATGCCCCTCCGCTAGCTCCACTGAAGAGCTGGGCAAGGCCGAATACTGGACGGACCGCATCATACGATCCGACATCTAAATCGGATTTTTAGATATGTCTACTTTCAAAGGACCCAGCTACAATAACGCCCACAGAAATCCAAAACGAATTATCCGACATGCAACCTTCGAAACGCCCCAACATCCTCTTTATTACCAGCGACCAGCAGCACTGGAATACCATCGGCTTGGACAACCCCGAAGTCAAAACGCCCAACCTCGACCGGCTCGCCCAGCGCGGCTGCCTCTTCGAGCGCGCCTACTGCCCCAACCCGACCTGCACCCCCACCCGCGCCTCCATCATCACCGGCATGTATCCCAGCCAGCACGGAGCCTACTCCCTCGGCACCAAGCTCTCCGAATCCCTCCCCACCCTCGGCCAAGCGCTCTCAGAAAATGGATACAAAACCAGCCTCGTCGGCAAGGCCCACTTCCAGCAATTGATATCCACGCCGGAACACCCATCCCTCGAATCGTATCCACTTCTTCGAGACTTGGACTACTGGAAAAGCTACGACCAATCCTTCTACGGCTTCGACCACGTCGAGCTCGCCCGCAACCACGCCGACGAGTGCCACGTCGGCCAGCACTACGCCCTTTGGATGGAAGAAAAAGGCCTCGCCGACTGGCCACGGCATTTCCAGAACACCTGGGGCAACTTTCGCTTCACCGACTACGATACCGAACCTCAATACCTGAAGTGGACCCTTCCCGAAGAGTACCACTACAACGCTTGGATAGCCGAACGCTCCAACGCCCTCCTAGAAGAAAGCGCCCGCGAGGACGAACCCTTCTTCCTCTGGGCCAGCTTCTTCGACCCCCACCCTCCCTACATCGTGCCGGAACCTTGGGACACTATGTACGACCCCGCGGAAGTAACCGTTCCGCAGGCCACCCCCGGCGAGCACGACAAAAACCCCGAGCACTTCCGCAAAACGCAAGAGCCCGCTCCCGACTTCTCCGACTGGCACGAACCGGGGGGCAACCAGATGCACGGCTGCAGCTCCCACCTGCAAGACCGCGACTCCCTCGCCAAGGAAATCGCCGTCTACTACGGGATGATCAGCTGCATGGACAAGTACATCGGCCAAATCCTCGACAAGCTCGACGCCCTCGGCTTCGCCGACAACACCCTCATCGTCTTCACCTCCGACCACGGCCACTTCTTCGGCCACCACGGGCTCAACGCCAAGGGGCCCTTCCACTACGAAGACCTCGTCAAAGTTCCCTTCATCGCCGCTTGGCCCGGCCAGATCGAAGCCGGAAGCCGCTCCTCGGACATCCAGTCCCTCGTGGACCTCGCCCCCACCTTCCTCGCCGCCACCGGAACGCCCATCCCCACCAGCATGACCGGCACGGACCAAAGCGCCGCCTGGGCCGGCCAAGCCCCCGCCGCACGCCAGCACGCCATCGTGGAAAACCGCCACCAGCCCACCACCATCCACGTCAAGACCTACATCGATTCACGCTATAAGTTAACCACGTACTACAACCGCGAATACGGCGAACTCTTCGACCTGCAAGAGGACCCCGGAGAAATCAACAACCTCTGGGACTCCCCCGAGCGCAAGGAACTAAAGGCCGAGCTCATCCTCAAGCTCCTACACGCCGAAATGGGCAAGGAACCCCTACCCATGCCGCGCATAGCGCCCGCCTAGACCCACGGGAAACGGACTCCAGGCAGGTCCCCGGTTCGCCACCCGACAGCCCTTTTCCCGCCCCACAAATCCGCGGGAGCGAACGGAGATTCTTGCATGCCGCTGAAGAAGGCATTCAGCTAGGGGAAACCTTCGTAATTCCCCGAAAACGCTCGCCATGAACCGATTCCGCGCCTTCGCCTACATCCTCCTCGCCATCCTCTTCGCCGCCGCGCCCCTCCTCTTCGAAGCAGGCGAAACAGCCAGCTCTCCCTGGACTCCCTTCATCGCCAGCTTCCACCCCCTCGTCCTTCACCTGCCCATCGGCTTGCTCGTCGCCCAACTCTCCCTGGAGCTCATCAACCTTCTAGGCAAGAGGACCGACCTCGGGGTCCGCAACTTCATCTGGCACCTGACCGCCCTTTCCGCCACCCTCTCCTTCGCCACCGGCTACCTGCTAGGCGAAGAAGGCGGATACGAACAGGAGCTGCTCTCCAACCACCTCTGGGCCGCCGGCATCTTCACCTCGATCTGCTGGTCCACCCTCGCCATCAACCTCCTGAAACGCCACGGGCTCCTGCGACTCCTCTCCCTCGCCGCCCTCACGGTTTCCCTGGTCCTCGCCAGCCACCCCGGCGGACTCATGGTGCACGGCGACCCCTTCGCCAACGCCCCCTGGAAAAAGAAGGCGTCCCCAGAAGACAACTACGGCCTCCTCGCCGAACTCGGCGATCCCTTCAATCCCTATACCGACATCGTCCAGCCCATTCTCGACGCCAAATGCGTCTCCTGCCACGGCGAGGAAAAGAAGAAAGGCAAGCTACGCCTCGACAGCTTCGAGGCCATGATGCGCGGCGGCGACTTCGGCGCCTGCGTCGAACCGGGCGATTCCTATAACAGCCTGCTCGTCGAACTTCTCGAATACCCCATCGACGACGAGGACCACATGCCTCCCGAAGACGAACCCCAACTCACGCAGGCCGAGATCGACCTCATCAAGTGGTGGATCGACTCCGGCGCCCAGGAAGACCAAAGCATCGCCCGAGCGGAGGCCCCCGCGCCCGTCCTCCCCTTCCTCGTCCCCAACTACCGCCTCTTGGAAAAGCCCGCGCCCGCCGCGGAAACGAACGAGTAACCACCCAGCGGATACAAGTCCGAGCGCCTAGCCGGGATTTCGACTAAATCCGCCCCTAAAGGCCCTGCTGCACCGCAGCGGTGCACCAAGCGACAAAGCGTGCAAATCGCAAAACGTCGCTCCGTGCAACCGTGCATTTAGCACCTAAGGTTTTCTTCCCCAGCGCCCCCTTCGCCTATTCGATCCCCTGATCCTATTCATGGCCAGAGCCTTACGTAGGTCAGCCAGAAACGCCCCCCGTGGATGGCTACTTGGCGCTAGAAACGCATTACCCTGCTACTACGCGTAAAGGTAACCTAACCTCCACCTTCCATTGAACTTCTTCTCTCCACTCGGAAATGCAGGAATCGCCGCTCCGAAGCGGCGCGTCCACTTCCTCGCCCACCTGCTCCTCTTCCTCGCAGCCCTGTACGCTGCCCCGAAATCCCGAGGACAGCAGGAAGAGCCGTCTGTCGCTCAACCCGTGTCTCAACCCGCCGCGCCGACAGTCGTCCAGTATCCGGAAACCGAAGACAAATTTCGCCCCCTCAACAAAGTCATCTTCGCCTTCAACCATCAAGCCAACCGCTTCCTCATCACCCCCTTGAGCAAAGGATACAAAGCGGCCCTGCCCCAACCCGTCCGCACTGGCGTCGGCAACGTCTTCGATACCATTGGGACTCCCGCTTCCGCCCTCAACCTAGCTCTCCAAGGCAAGGGCAATAAATCCCTGCAACAAATCCAACGTTTCGGTATCAACCTCACCCTCGGCCTAGCCGGCACCCACGATCCCGCCACCCGTAGATTCGGTATTCCTCCCTCCAATACAGGGTTCGACTCAACGCTAGAACGCTATGGAGTCGGACGCGGTTCCTACCTCGTCGTCCCCTTCATCGGCTCCTCCGACGGACGCGCCTTCGCCGGCCTCGTAGTCGACTCCGTACTCAATCCGCTCTCCCTGCTCCCCACCCCCGAGTCAACCTACGCGAAGGTCGCGGACGCCTTCCAGGAAAACGCCCCGCTCGCGGAAAACTACCTAGAGCTCTACCGCGAAACCGAGAACGCCTACCGCTTCCTAAAGAACCTCTACGAACAAGGCCGCCTCCGCGATGAAGACTACCCCGCCAACGAATAACAAGGAACAACCCCTCTGGCTCCGCCGCCCCTACCTTCTCCTTTCCCTGCTCGCCGGTCTCTTCCTCCTGCTGGCCTGGCAATCCCTGCGCTTCGAAATCAACGCCTCCGCCGAAACCCTTGTCGACGAAGACAACCCCTTCTACAAGCGTACCCAAAAGTTCGATGCGCGGTTCCAGCCGCAGGAGTTTCTGCTCATCGCCTACGAGCCGATCGACAGACCGCTCTTCAGCGAACGAACCCTCAAAGACTTGGCCGCCATCGGCGATGCTATCTCCCAGTTCCCCCGCGTCGAAAACGTCCGCTCCATCCTCAACGTCCCCCTCCTCCAGCTCTCCGAAAAAGGTCTCGATCCCAACCTAGACCCCGAACGCTGGACCTTGCAGAAGCTGGACATCCCCCTCTCCAAACTCCCTGAGCTCTTCTCCGGGCACCCCATCTACGAGGACCTCCTCGTCAACGCCGCCCAAACCGCCACCAGCCTCCAAGTCACCTTCAAGCGAAACGATGAGCTCGACCGCATCCAAGCGGAAAAGCTCGCAGCGAGCGAGCTTCCCGAAAACGAACAAGATCCCCAATTATTGGATACACTCAAAGTTCGAGTCGCCCCCATCCAAAAGGAGCTCGCCGCCCACCGCAATCGCGAGATCGAGGCCATTCGAGACATCATCGCCGACTACCAAAGCGACGCCCGAGTCTACCTCGGCGGAGAGCAAGCCCTTGCCTACCAGCTAGTGCAAATCATCCGCAACGACCTCATCGTCTTTGGCAGCGCCATCGCCATCGTGGCCAGCCTCACCCTGCTCGCCCTCTTCCGGTCCCTGCGTTGGGTGCTCATCCCCGCAATCTCCTGCCTCTACTGCGTCGTATCCACAATCGGACTCTTCGCAGCCTTCGGCCTAAAGGGCACCGTCATTTCCGCCAACTTCGTCTCCCTGCAGATCGTCCTCACCCTAGCCATCGTCATCCACCTCATAGTACAGTACCGCGAGGAGCAGCGGGCTAAGCCGCAGGCCTCGGCCCAGGAACTTTCCACCCGCGTCTTTCGCAAGAAAGCGAAACCTTGCCTCTACTCCGCCCTCACCACTTCCATCGGATTCGCTTCGCTCATATTCTCCGGTATCCAACCCATAACTACTTTCGGGATCATGATGGTCGTGGCCATGTTCGCCTCCTCCCTCGCCAGCCTAGCCCTCTTTCCTCTGCTGGTCAGTCTATTCCCCAAGGGCGACTCCCCTCAAGAAAGCCGCCTCACAGAACGGGTCGTCGGAGCGTTTCGAAAAGGGGCTACCCGCTCGCCACGCTCTCTGCTCGCCGCCTCCGCCATCGTCTTCACCCTCGCTAGCCTCGGGGTCGCCCGCCTCTCCGTCGAAAACAGCTTCATAAACTACTTCGCCGACTCCACCGTCGTGCACCAGGAGCTCTCCTTCATCGACCAGCAATTCGGCGGCTCTACTCCGCTCGACGTCATCTACGAATTCGAGGAAGCCGAAGACCCCGCCCTCGTCGCCACCGCCGCCCAGGTCCAAACCCTTCAATCCCTGCAAACGGAGCTCGGCTCCATCGCCGGCGTCGGCAAGGCCCTCTCCCTCGTGAACTTCACCGAACTCGCCAAATCCCTCAACCAAGGCCGCCCCCTCACCGAATACGAGCTCAGCGCCGCCTACCACACCATCGACGAATCGCTGCGCGACCAGCTCCTCGGCTCCTTCTACTCTCCCGAGCACCGGCAAGCTCGCATCAGCCTCCGCATCGCCGACTCCACTCCTGAGCTCGACCGAGCTGCCCTGCTCGCCTCCATACACGAAAAAGCCGCCGCCCTGCAAATCCCTTCCGATCGCTACCAGCTGAGCAACCTCTTCGTTCTCTACCAGGACCTCCTGCAGAGCCTCTACCGCTCGCAAGCCCTCACCCTCGGCATCGTGGCCCTCGGCGTTTTCGTTTGCTTCCTCGCCGTCTTCAGGTCCCTGCCGCTCGCCCTCGCCTGCATGGCGCCAAACGTAATCTCCACCGGTATCGTGCTGGGACTCATGGGCTGGTGCGGCATCGCCCTCGATTTCATGACCATGACCATTGCCTCCGTCGCCATGGGCATTTCCGTCGACGATACCATCCACTACGTGCACCGCTACCAAGAGGAACGACAAGCCGGACACAGCCCGCAAGATGCCGTTAGCCGCACCCACCGCTCCGTCGGCTTCGCCATTCTCTACACAACCATCGTCGTCGTATCCGGTTTTAGCCTACTGGCCTTCTCCGACTTCATTCCCAGCGTTTGGTTCGGCCTGCTCACCGCCCTGTCCATCAGCATCGCCCTGGCGGCCGACCTCCTAACCTTGCCCGCCTTGCTGCTCGTCTTCCCCAACAAGCAAAAGGGAGCGAACTGAACCCACACCCCGGCTCCGCCCCCCATCCCCACTTATGCGTTGGACAAGAAGGAGCTCCCCCGATAACCTGACCTCCATTGCCGACGCATAACAGTACCGAACCCAACAACCGCGCCTCCACGATGCTCTACAGCCTAAGGAATCTTATCGGAAAACGCATCCACGCCCTCGACGACGACTTCGGGGCCTGCAAGGACTTCCTCTTCGACGAGCAAAGCTACCGAATCCGCTACATCGTAGTCCGCACCGGAAGCTGGCTCCCCGGCCGTAAGGTCATCATCTCCCCCGCCAGCGTCGTCCCTCTGGACGAATCCGACCTCGCAAACGGCATCCCTGTCAACATGGACCGCGAAGCCATCGAGAACAGTCCCCCTATCGAGCCGGACGAACCCATTTCCCGCAAGATCGAGTCCCGCCTCCACGAGCACTACGGCTGGATTCCCTATTGGATCGCCGAACCGGCCGGAGCCTTCAACGCCCTCGCCGGGCCCGGGATGCCGCACATCGAAACCTCCGCCAAGCTCCGCCACCGCAATCCCCTCACCGCAGACCCGCTCCTGCAATCCGCCCGCGGCATCCGCGGCTACTCCATCCGCCCTGCCGACAAAAAAAGCACCGGCCCGCTGGAAGACCTGCTCGTCGATTCGGATTCCTGGACCCTGAAGTACGCCATCGTGGATACCAAAGCCTGGTTCGTCGGCGGGCTCCGCGTCATCCCCTTCGCCTCTACCAAATACATCGACCACCAAGAAACCGAGATCGGCGTCAGCCTCACCGCCAAAGGCATCAAAGACTCTCCCCCGCCTCCCTCCAAACGGGAACCCGTTCCTCGCAAAGACGCCGACGCCTTAAGCCAAAAGGACTGAAGGCCGTCGCTCCCGCAGCGCTCCCTCCCGCTCTCCGATCCCCCCCGATAACAAGCTGTACGCAGTATTTGAGTACAGGCCGCTGGAGGCGTGACCGCCCCTTCACGCCCCGTCCGACTCTCGGACGGCGTATCGCGCACCTCCTCCTGCATTTTGCAGGAATGCGCGCTTATCGCTATTGATCTACGCTCGCTGCAATCCCCCTGAACATCAGGCAATTCGAGGGCGACAGCCCCTTGTTGCGAACTGAAATACTCCATTTTGGCGCGATCCAAGCAATGGAGAGGACCACTAACCACAACCATAACACTCAACCCCTTGTATCATGTTATCTTGGACACTTACATTCCTGATTGTAGCAATCATCGCTGGCCTACTCGGCTTCACCGGCATCGCTGGAGCCGCCGCTGGCGTCGCCCAAATTCTCTTCTACGTCTTCTTGGTGCTGCTCGTAGTATCAGCCCTCATGCAGGCGCTGCGAGGCAAGCCGCCGCTCTAAGCCGCAATCCCCCGCTTCCCCACTGACGCTTGCCAAAGCGGGCGTCTCTAAGCGTATCCAACTCTCCATACGATCGATGAAAGTACTCATTATTGACGATGAAATCAATATCCACAAAACCACGTCCATAGCTTTAAGAACGATGGGGCACGAGCCCTATTCGGCCTACAGCGGCAGCCAGTCGCTGAGCAAGCTGGACGAAAATCGCATCGACGTAGTTTTCCTGGACCTACGGCTCGGATCCGAAAACGGACTCGAAGTGTACGACCGGATACGAGCCGCCGGACACGAGATGCCCGTCATTATATTCACGGGATTCTCGTCGATTTCCTCGGCCATCGAAGCAACTAAGAAAGGCGTGTTCGACTACGTGCTTAAGCCCTTCGTACCTGAACAGATTCGCCAGACCCTGGAACGCGTGGGCAAGCAAATCGCCCTCAAGTCCAAGGTCGTCGAACTTGAATCTCAAGTCAGCGAAATCGTTCCGCCCGTTCTCTTCGACTCGCAAGAGAAGTCGATGCAACAGATCTATCGCCTAGCCCAACGCGCCGCGCCGTCCGAAGCCACCGTGCTCATTCTCGGACCTAGCGGTACCGGCAAGACTGTACTTGCAAAGCAAATACACTCGCTCAGCCCACGCGCCGACAAACCCTTCGTAGTCGTGCATTGCCCCAGCCTTTCAAAGGAGTTGCTCGAAAGCGAACTCTTCGGCCACGTGAAGGGAGCCTTCACCGGCGCCGTCAAAGACACTTGGGGAAAGATCGATTCCGCCGATGGGGGCTCTATCTTCCTCGACGAGATCGGCGAGCTCCCCATGGAGATCCAAGCCAAGCTCCTGCGCTTCTTGCAGGAACGCCAATACGAACGCGTCGGCGAAACCAAAACCCGCACCGGCAACGTGCGCATCCTCGCCGCTACCAACAACGACCTGCAAGCCGAGGCCCAGGACGGGCGTTTCCGCGAAGACTTGTTCTACCGCCTAAACGTGATCTCCATCCACATGCCGCCCCTCAACGAACGGCGCGGCGACATCCCCAAACTCGCCCAACATTTCCTACAGCACCACGCCAAGCAAATGGCTCGCCCGCAATGCCGCTTCTCCGAGGACTGCCTCGCGGCCCTCGCCCGCTACGATTGGCCAGGCAACCTGCGCGAGCTGCATAACGTCGTGGAGCGCTGCCTCATCCTCTGCGACGATGGGTGCATCGAGGTACAGGACCTCCCACCCGAAGTGCAGCTGGGTTCCAACGGCGACGGTCCCAACGCCCCGCTCAAGATCGGCGGCCCCTTCAAGCTCGAAGACATCGAGGAAGCGCACATCAACGGCGTCATCGCATCCGCTAAAAGCTACCAGCAGGCCGCTCGCATCCTCGGCATCAACAAAACAACCCTCTACCGAAAGCGGAAACGTAAACTTTCGCTCGAGCGCGAGCACATTTCCGAAACCGAGTTCGCCATTTAGCTGCATTCTGCATCGAAAAATCTCGTTCCCTTTCAATCAGGACGCAAAGCGCACCTGTTCGCTACCCGCCGCTCGCTAAAACATTTTCAAAAACGGAAGGCATCCGCCTCAGCCCCGTTTTAACATTTCGTCCCTAGGTCCCGTCCCTTTCTATCGCATGTACGAATATGCGAGAGAAACGGACCCACAGAACACCAGCCCGCTGCGCCGCCGGGCTCCTGCTACTGCTCTCCCTCCTCGCCGCCCGTCCCCTCGCAGCTCATCCAGAGCCCTCCATCGAGACATCCCACGCTCAGGCCGACGTAGTTGCCAGCCCCCTACATGCAAGCATCCAAGCCTACTCCCAAGGCCTCGCCGCCCTGCGTCGCGAAGCCTCCCACGACGGACAAATTCGCTACGTCCAGGTCCTCGAAGCCGTCTACTCCGGCGACATCGACTCCCTCATCGCCCAGAAGCTGAAGTGGCAGGAGCAGCACGCCAAGCGTTTCCCCTTCTTCTCCGACTACTCCAACAGCCACTCGCCCGTCCGCATCTCCGAGTTCAACGCCGAGCCCGACCGCAAGCTCGGCAGCCTCCTGGTCGGCCGCTACGAAGCCTACTCGCACACCATCGAAGTCTCCCGCGATGCCACCGACTTCGTGCTGGTCCACGAATCCGGACACACCCTGCAACGCCAAACCCTCATCGCGCGAAACGCCAAGGCGATCCGCCTCAACCGCGCCCTCGAGGCGATGCCGCAGCTGCACGACTTCCAAGCCACCTCCCCTAAGGCCCGCCGCGACAAGCAGCGCCTCCAGTACCTGACCGCCCAAAACGAGCTGGAAGTACGCCTCCAGGACCTGAACCGGCTCTTCGCCCTGCACAACCACGGCCTCCCCATCTCCAACCCTATCGATTCCCTGCAGGCCCTCGCTCTCGTCGGGCTCGAGCTCGACCTAGAGTCGGCCACCCGAGCCCTTGCCGACACCCCTTGGGCCGAGCGCAGGCAGGAGATTCGGCAATCGCTCGCCACCAGCCTGTCCCGCGACCAACGCGCAAGCCTGAGCCGCTCTTTCGAGGACGCTGCCGAGCTCCGCCTGCTGCAAACCCTCCTCCAGCGCCACCAGCCCAAAGCCTGGCCACACACCCTGCGCAAGCTCCTTTTCGAAGCGCCCGGGCACCTCTAGGCAGAGCTCGCCACGCGAGACGGACAGCAGCGTAGCCTGCTCGCTCCTGCCGCCCCGACCCTCCGTTTTCTTGCAATGCCATCAGGCATTTTGCAAGCCAGCCACCACCTTACGTAGTGGTTAACTCGATACATTTCCTATGGTCGCCTCCTTGGAAATCCGATCCTCGCCTCGCAACGAACGGTTTGGCGCAGCTCAAGCAATTAGCTGAGTCGACTGGGGCCCACCCAATAAAACAAAGCCCCGCAACCCAACCCTCAGAAAATACATACTATGAATAAACGATACCTTGTCCCCGCGCTCTCCTTAGCATTGATCGCGCTTCCAATAAGTGGATACAGCAAGCAAACATCCGATTTGGACACCAGCTCGCCTAGCCTGCAGCAAGCAGATGCCCAAGGCATGCAGCGAGTCAGCAAAGACCAGCTGCAAAAGAGCTTCACCGCTCAAGACCTCATCGGCAAGGAGATCAAAGACATCAAAGGTGAAACCATCGGCAGCGTATCCGACGTCTCACTACCGGAGCTCGCCTACATCCAGTCGGCTTGGCCCGAAGAGAACGGCGCCTCCTCGCTGAGCGATTTGCCAGCGAGCGACTCCCTCGCGGACGCCAAAGCCCCAGCCAAAGAAACGATGGTCTACATCTCCGTGGGAGGACTGCTCGGCATCGGCGACGATATCGTAGCCGTTCCCGCTAAGAGAATCTCCTTCGACCACAGCGAAAAACAATACTTCATCTCCGCGGACAAGCAGGACGTCGTCGCGCTCGCCAAGGACGAGCCCGCCGCATCCCAGACCTTGTACAGCGCCAAGCAAACCTTCGTCAGCGACGTGGAAGCCGTGCGCTCCGCCTTCAAGGATATCGAAAAGCAAGCCGGCCTCGAAAACCTCACCATTGAGGAAACGGACGGAAGCATCGTGCTCAGCGGAAACGTAGACTCGGAAAGCAGCAAGCGCATCGCCGAAAAGGTGGCCCGCAACGAAACCGACATGGAAATCCAAAACAATATTTCCGTATCGCAGCAATAGCCCGACACTCTCCGCCTCGAGCGGACCTGCAGCAAACGCAAGGCTAGCCGGAACATCCCATCGAGGACCGGCTAGCCTTTTTCTTGCCGCCATCCCTGGGCGTTCCTTCCGGGCGCAGGCTCGCTACTAACTTTGGTTTAGACAATCGCCGCCCCGCCACTAGCAATAAGCGAGAGATGGCGAAGAGCAGGCGACCGACCAAACTGAAAAAAGAAGACTACGAACTCCTTTCGGAATTTCGCTACCGCCTGCGGAAGTTTCTGGGCTTCAGCGAAAACGCCGCGATCGAGCACGGCGTCACCCCCCAGCAATACCAAGCCATGCTCTCCATCCACGGCTTTCCGGGTCGCGATTGGGTAACCGTCGGCGAACTCGCCGAGAAGATGCAGATCGAGCACCACTCCGCTGGTGGACTAGTCCGCCGCATGGAATCCGCCGGCCTTGCGCTTAAAGAAGCCTTCGCCGAAGATCGCCGCGTCATGCAAATCCGACTGACCGAGAAGGGCCTGAGCATTCTCGACAAACTCATCCGCGTCCACCACGACGAACTTCGCCTAGCCGGCCCCCACCTCATCGAGCTCCTCAACGAAGCCTCCCGAAAAGGAAACAAGTAGGCGAAACCGCCTCCTCTTTTCACAAAACCTATCCGTATCCCATTTCCGGATACCCTTCCACGGCCTTCACCTAAGTTGCCCCGCCCTACCGGCAAGGGCTCCCGCAACCGACACGCCCACCGCCGGGAGAAATAGAAAACCGTAGGCCACGTACCAGCTACCGCTCGCGTCGCTCAGCCAGCCCACGAACCATGGGAACGGAGCCGCGATCACGTAGCCGAAGGTCTGGGCCATCGCCGAGAGGTAGCCCGCCTCGCTCGCGTCCTTGCTCCGCATCGCGATCAAGAGCAAGGCCATACCGAAACCGCCGTTCAAGCCGATCCCCATCCCGACCGTAGCCGCTCCCACCAGACCCAGCGGCAGCCATAGGATTCCGCAGATGCTCGCCCCCGTTAGCACCCCGCAAGCCGAGGCCCAAAACGCTTGGGATCGCAGCCTGCCCGCCCACGTCGGCAGCGTCAGGCTCGCCGCGCAACCGAAGAGCTGCATCACCGTCGGCCACCCATAAGAAGCTGCCTCCCCCATTCCGCGTTCCTGCAACATCACCGGCAACCAAGCCACGCTCGAATAGAACAAGAGCGACTGCAACCCCATCAGCGTCGTCACCTGCCAAGCCCGCGGATCCTTCGCCAAGCGAACGAAGGGATTGAACGGATTGCCCGATTTCCGAGAAGCAGGCCGGCGGGCAATCTGCGGAATCCAAAAGAGCAACGGGCTCAAGGCTGCCACGCCCCAGAAGCCCAGCGACGCGTTCCAGCCGCCGGCGAGCGCATCCGCCAACGGCACCGCCAAAGCGAAGCCCAAGGCGGCCCCCACGTTCATCGCCGTCGAATACAAGCTCGTCATCAATCCCAAGCGGCTCGGATAGCGGCTCTTCACCACCGCCGGCAAAAGCACATTGCCAAAGGCGATTCCCAGGCCGACCAGCAACGGCCCGCCCCAGCGAGCCGCCGCTACCCCCTCCTCCGCCAATCCCCACGAACGCGCGAAACAGCCCGTCGCCAGAAGCAACAATCCCAATGCCAAGGCCCGAGCGAAGCCGATCCAGTTTCCCACCACTCCGACCAAGACGCTGGCCAGTCCAAACAACATCAAGGGCAAGGTCGTTTGCATCCCGATCGTCCCCACTTCCACTCCGTCGTCGATCATCCGATCGACCAAAGGCGCGATGCCCGTGATCGCCGGCCGCAGGTTCATCCCGATCAAGAGCAGCCCGCCGACCAGCAAAACATGAGTCCAGAGCGAATCCCCCTTTCTCACGGCCGATCCGCTCCCTCGTTCCCTTCGCATCCCGTCAAATCGTCCGGTCCGAACTCCGGGCAGCACGATCCCCGGATCGCATAGCAGCTATCGCAAACCGTCCACCCGTTCGCTCGTTCCCGCTCGCTCATGGCCACCCCACAGCGCTCGCAGCAAACCTCATCGCCACGCCCTTCGCCATTCGCTTCCATTCCCATCATCGCGCCATCCTACGATCGCCCGCCAAAGCAGGTCAACCAGCGAGCCGCAGCCAAAAAAGATCCCCTCCTTCAAAGCCAATAAACCGGGTAGTGACGCTTGGGGCTACGCGACAGGTTGTTCACGAACAAGCCAATCAGAAGCAGGATCACCGCAGCCTTAGCCAACCAGCGAAAAGCCGCAAAACGTGAACGACCTATCCCAAGCCCACAAGCGTTTTATATCCTATTGCGATATTTATTAGTCCACCGCGCCGCCTCCTTCCTTGTCCCGCAGAGCAGTCCTAACGCATCCGCGTCCGGAAAGATTCGTAGCCATTAAGACCTTTAGAGGCCGGGAAAAATCAGAGCCACTCTAAGGTCTCCTAAAAAACTTAGAATCGCGTCAGAAACCATCGATCAAAAGGAAGACCAATCGGAAAACAAAGTGTAGAGTACATCCTGCCCCACCAAAGCCCGAGACCGAAACACGCCCGGCATCCCACTTCCAAGTTTAAACAACTTACCCCACACGCTAACGATGGACCCCAACCGACGCAGATCGCCACGGCTCTTCTTCGCCACCCTTTTTCTCGTTTCCCTTTCCCTACACCTGCAGCTATGGGCTGCCCCCTCAGCAGATCGACCGCGCATCATCGTTTCCAGCGACGGCGAGATCGACGACCAATGCTCCATGATCCGCTTCCTGCTCTACACCAACGAGTGGGACGTCGAAGGAATCGTAACCTCCAGCTCCCAATACCACTGGCAAGGCCACCGATGGGCGGGCGACGACTGGATCGAGCCAAATCTAGCCGCCTACGCGGAAGTCTACCCAAACCTTCTCAAGCACGACTCCGGGTACCCATCTCCTGAATACCTTAGAGAACGCACCGTGCTGGGAAACGTGAAAGCCGAAGGCGAAATGGAGGAAGTCACCGCCGGGTCCCAGCTCATCGCCGAGGCCCTTCTCGACGAGACCGACAGCCGCCCTATCTGGATACAAGCTTGGGGAGGCACTAATACCATCGCCCGCGCCCTCAAAAGCATCGAGGAAGACCATCCGCACCGCATGGCGGAGGTCGCCGCCAAATGCCGCTTCTTCTTCATCTGGGAACAGGACCGCACCTACCAGGACTACATTCGGCCTCACTGGGGTAAATTCGAAATCCCCACCATCATCTCCGACCAATTCGAAGCCATTGCCTACCGGTGGAAACAAGTGCAACCGCCCCATTTGCAGCCCTACTTCGAAGGCAGCTGGATGAAGCAAAACATTCTCGAGGACCACGGTCCGCTCTGTGCTCTCTACGCCGCCCACACCGGCGACAAAGAAGGCTTCGCGGACGGCGACTTCCGCTCCGAAGGCGACTCGCCTGCCTTCCTCCACACCATCGTCAATGGCCTGCGCAGCATAGAATCGCCTGACTGGGGCGGCTGGGGGGGACGCTACCTTCGCGTTCGCGAAAACACCTGGCTCGACCCCGTCCCCGATCCCGGATACACCTATCCAGAAGGTCGCTGGTACGGCAGCAACGGCTGGGGACGCAGCAGCCTCCGCCCCGGATCCACCTCTACGCCCGAACAGCGCCGCGAATACTTCAAGCCCATGTGGCGTTGGAGCGCGGCCATGCAAAACGATTTCGCCGCCCGGGCCGACTGGTGCGTCGAAGACTTCGCAAACGCTAACCACGCTCCCGTCATCGCCGTAAAGGGCTCAATCGACCAAACCGTCAAACCCGGCCAAAGCGTAAGCCTCGCTGCCACCGCCACCGATCCTGACGGAGACTCCCTCACGTATCGCTGGTGGCAATACACCGAAGCCGACTCCGCAGAAACCTCTGTCCTCATCGAAAGCAGCGAATCGCTGACTGATGCCCGTTTCACTGCTCCCCACGAACCCGGCAAGCAAGTCCACATCATTCTAGAGGTCAGCGATGTCGGGTCACCGCCCCTAGTCAGCTACCAACGGTTTGTATTCACAATTCAATAGCGGCTAGCTCCCTCCCCCCAACGTAACTCAAATCTGAAATGAAAAACAAGCTAACCATCGCCGCGCTCTTCAGCGTCGCCACCCTTTTCGCCTGCTCCGGCGTCTCCCAGCAGCTCGCCTTCCCCACCGCAGAAGGCTACGGCAAATACACCGTTGGCGGACGTGGTGGAAAAGTCTACGAAGTTACCAACCTCAACGACTCCGGCCCCGGAAGCCTGCGCGACGCTGTCGAAGCCGAAGGGCCCAGAACCGTTGTATTCAGAATCTCTGGAAACATAGAACTAAAGAGCAACCTCGGCATCAAGAACCCCTACATCACTATCGCTGGCCAAACCGCCCCCGGCGACGGTATCTGCGTCAAAGGTTACCCCCTAACCATTGGAGCCGACGAAGTCATCATCCGCCACATTCGCGTCCGCTTCGGCGACGAGTCAGGACAGGACTCCGACGCCATTTCCGCTCGCTACGTAAAGAACCTCATCTTCGACCATGTATCCGCCAGCTGGAGCGTCGACGAAACCATGTCCATCTACCACTGCGAAAACATCACCGTACAGTGGTGCATCATTTCCGAAAGCCTGTTCGATTCGAACCACGCTAAATCCAAGCACGGCTTCGGAGGAATCTGGGGGTCCAACTACAGCAGCTACCACCACAACCTCATCGCCCACCACTCCAGCCGCAACCCGCGCTTCGCATCCGGTTCTGGCTATACCGACTACCGCAACAACGTGCTCTACAACTGGGGATACCGCAGCGCCTACGGAGCGGAAGCCCAGCAAAAAGGGAACGAAAAGTTCAGCTCTTCCCACATCAACATGGTCGCCAACTATTACAAGCCCGGCCCCGCGACCGACCCAGCCAAGAAGGCTGAACTGGCCGACCCATCCCAACGCGGCGACGACGACAAAGGACACTGGTTCGTGGCCGACAACGTCATCGAAGGCAGCCCCTCTGTAACTCGTGAAAACTGGAGCGGCGTACGCGGAGACAACTACATCAAGCTGGACCAGCCTTGGGACGCTATGCCGATCGATCAGCAATCCGCCGCTGACGCATACGTATCCGTTCTTCAATACGCCGGAGCCACTCTACCAAAACGGGATCCCATCGACACCCGAATCGTCGAAGAAGCCCGTACCGGAACCGCCACCTACGAAGGCATCTACAAAACTGTAAAATCCGTCGCCGACCCATCCATGACAGTCGGCATCATCGATTCCCAAAACGACGTCGGTGGCTGGACCGAATTGAAAAGCCTCCCCGCCCCCGCCGACAGCGACCATGACGGCATGCCGGACGCATGGGAAAGCAAGCACGGCCTCGATCCCCAAGATCCCTCCGACCGCAACAAGACAGGAAAAGGTGGATACACCATGCTCGAAATCTACCTCAACGAACTAGCTAGCGACTAATCCAACGACGATCATGACGACGCTCCCGAGCATCCTTTGCCTGGCAATGACCGCAGTCTTCGCCTGCTCCGCCTTGGCCGACTCCGCAAAGCGGCGCGTCATCGTCACCAGCGACATCGGCGGCACCGATCCCGACGACTACCAGTCCATGGCTCACGTCCTCCTTTACGGGGACGTACTCGATATCGAGGGCCTCGTCTCCTCCCCCTTCGAGCGCGAAGGGAAAACCAAGATCCTAGAGGTCATCGACGCCTACGAGAAAGACTACTCCAACCTGCGCAGCTGGTCCGCCGACTATCCCTTTCCCGACACGCTCCGCTCCATCACCAAACAGGGCGGCATTCACCCCGCACCCTATTCGGGCTTGCGCGGAACCACCGAAGGCTCCGAGTGGATCGTTGAATGCGCCCGCCGCGACGACCCACGACCTCTCCACATCCTCGTCTGGGGAGCCATCGAGGAAGTCGCCCAAGCCCTGCACGACGCGCCCGACATCCTGCCCAAGCTGCGCGTCTACTACATCGGCGGCCCCAACAAAAAATGGGGGCCGGACGCGTATCAGTATATTGCGGACAACTTCCCGACGCTTTTCATCGTCGAGTCAAACGCCACCTATCGCGGCTACTTCACCGGCGGCGACCCCGATGACGAATGGGGCAAAAACCAATTCGTCAAACACCACGTGGCCGGTCGCGGAGCCATCGGCAGTTACTTCTCCGAACACCTAGGCGGCGTCATCAAAATGGGCGACACCCCTTCCGTCAATTGGGTCCTGCGCGGCGACCCTAGCCAACCGAGCCTTCCCGGTTGGGGCGGCCGCTTCGTCCGCGCTTGGGACCGCCCCTTCGCTCGCTACCAGCGGCTAACGACCGCCAACGATCGCCTCGAAATATTCGGCATTCTCGAGCTAGTCCTGCCGCTCGGTCCAGACGCTCCCGAAACGCCAGAAGGCCGCATGATCGTGACCAACCAATCGCTCATCGGCTCGCCGGACGGCGAAGGCAACCTGCGCTTCCGCTTCTGCCCTAGAGACCCAAAAGTATTCACATACACAATACTAAGCAACGTACCCGCCCTCGACGGCAAACAGGGAGCTATCACCGCCTACCTGCCAGATCCCGAGGTCTCTCTCGCGCCCTCTACCCATTATCCCAACTGGTGGACCGACGACCCCACACCTGCCATGGCCGAAGGCATCCACCACGGAGCCAAGTCAGTCAGCCAATGGCGCGAAGCCTTCATGCGCGACTTCGCCGAACGCATGCAACGCTGCGCTCGACCCGCTCCGACCGAACCCAGCCACCGCTAATACCTTTGCCCGAATCCATCCCTCTAAATTTGCCCCATGATAGATTCTCCTCCGAACGCGCTTCTTACCCGGTGCACTAGCGGAACTTGTATGAGTACGAATCTTCAAAACAAGAAATGAATCTAGGATACAACAGATCAAAAAGCGCCATCCTCACGTTGCGATTGGGGCTTGTTGTCTTGCTCGGGTCTGCCTCCTTGGGCGCTGAAAATCTTGTTTTCTCGGGAACGATCCGCTTCGGAACTACGACCCCCGTCGGTAGCGGTGGCCGTATCATAAAAGTTACTACCCTCGAAAGCAAAGGAGCGGGCTCCCTTCGAGCAGCGATCTCAGCGGAAGGACCTCGCATCGTCGTTTTCGAAGTAGGCGGGGTCATCGACCTCCAAGGCCAGAACCTGCGAATCGATTCGCCCTTTCTCACCATCGCCGGACAAACAGCGCCCAGCCCGGGGATCACTCTGATTCGCGGCGGGCTGACTGTATCCAATACTCACGACGTTCTCATCCAGCACCTTGCAGTGCGCCCAGGCGACAACGGTCGCAGCAAAGGCAGTGGCTGGGACACTGACGCCATCGCCGTCTCAGCATCACGTCGCGTCGTGGTCGACCACTGCTCCACAACCTGGGCGGTTGACGAAAACCTCTCCGTATCCGGTCCTCGCCTACAGGGAACAACCAGTTCCGACGTCACCTTTAGCAACTGCCTCATCGCGGAAGGCCTAAATGACGCTTCCCACGCCAAAGGGCCCCACTCCAAAGGCACGCTCATTCACGACCGAATCCAACGCGTCGCTATCATCGGCTGCCTCTACGCCTCCAACGTAGATCGGAATCCCTATTTCAAAATCGGATCCAGCGGTGTCGTGGCCAACAGGGTAATCTTCAACCCCGGCGAGCACGCGATCACCGCCGGTTGGAGACCCGTAGAATGGGAAGGTCGCCAGGCTCCACCCGAACCGGAGCTAAGCATCCTAGGGAACGTTTTGATCCACGGTTTGGATACGCCAGAGAACCTATCCTTCATAAGCGCCCCGCCCACCGAACTGGAAAATTCCAGCGACCACCCTTCCCTAGAAAATAGTCCAGGCAGCCAACTTCCCGAAATCGGACGCTTTTACCTGCAAGGGAACTGGCAAGTCATGCGAGACGGATCACAAAAGCGCCCCAACGTTCCGGCCGCTCGACTTCGGCCTCATCCCATTCTCTGGCTCGACGGACTTAAGGTTTCTGAACCAGAAGAAACATTGGCTAGCGTATTGAGGAATGCAGGGGCCCGCCCCTTCGACCGCGATCCCATCGACCAACGCATCGTCGACGGCGTGCGCCAGGGAACCGGACGCCTCATTGATAGCCAGTCCGAGGTAGGAGGCTATCCCAATTACGCACCCACCTACCGCAAATTGGAAATCCCCACTCAAGACATCGACGCATGGCTCGCTAGCTTCGCGCCTTCACCCAAGTGAGTCGCCTTATTGTAAATACCGCCCCGATAACCTCGTTCCAAAGAACTAAGCGATATACCCAACTTGAGAATTACCTAAATCAACCAATCCTCTAACGAGTGTTCCGTCTCTCGTTACTAGACACCGTTCTCCACCAAAGACCCCGATAATATCCTATGAATATCCCACAGCCAACACCCATCAATCGCCGCCGCTTTATCGCCACTTCAAGCGCCGCCCTTGCCGCTTCCGTCGTCGGCTTGCGTGCCCAATCCGCAAATACAGGAAAGCTCCGCGTCGCGATGGTCGGCACCGGGGTAAGGGGCACGTCCATGTGGGGCAAGTCGCTGCTAGAAGACTACGGCGATGCGCTCGAGTTCGTAGCACTCTCCGACATCAATCCCGGCCGGCTCGCCTACGCCAAACGCTACATGGTAGTCGATTGTCCCACCTTCACCAACTTCGACGAAATGCTAGCGACCGTCCCCATGGACATCTTGATCGTGACTACCGTCGATTCCACGCATCACGAATTCATTGTGAAAGGACTCGATAAAGGGCTGACCGTGGTCACCGAAAAGCCCATGACGACCGACGAGGATAAGTGCCAGCAGATCCTCGAAGCCGAGCGACGTTCCAAGGGCAAGGTCATCGTGGCTATGAACTATCGCTACGGCCACCTATTCACCGAGCTCAAGAAGATGCTGGTCGAACGACAAATCGGAGGCCTGACCTCGATCGACTTCCATTGGTATCTGAATACATACCACGGAGCTTCCTACTTTCGCCGCTGGCACGGCTTGCGGGAAAAAGGTGGAACGCTGCTATTGCACAAGTCCGCCCATCATTTCGACCTGCTCAACTGGTTTATCGATTCCGAACCCGTAGAGGTAAGCGCCTTTGGCGGGCTGGAACACTATGGCAGCGCCAACGCCTTTCGCGGCGACAACTGCCGTAGCTGTCCGCATAAGAAAAACTGTAAGTTCTACTGGGACATCACCGAAAGCCAACGAAACGTCGACCTCTATGTATCCAATGAAAAATACGACGGTTACATCCGGGACAAATGCCTTTTCCGCCACGAGATCGACATCTTCGACAAAATGGCCGTACAGATAAAATACGCCAACAACGTACAAGTAAGCTACTCGCTCACCACCTACTCGCCTTTCGAGGGATTCCGTATCGCCTTCAACGGCATGGATGGGCGCTTCGAAACCTGGGAGGGCCTTCCTTGGATGGAACAGCAACAAGAGGATCAAGCCGCCTTGCACGCCAAGGAAATGTCGCAAAGCCGTGAGGCATCGCTCGACAAATACTACGAAATCATCACCAGCATGAACTGGGGCAAAAGCGAAGTGAGAAAACTTCCCCATGTCCGCAGTGGCCATTGGGGCGGCGACCCTATCATGAAAGACCAAATCTTCCGTGGTAAAAAGCCGGAGCGCGACTACGGGCAAGCCGCAAGCCTTCGCCAAGGAGCGATGAGCGTGCTCATCGGCATCGCCGCCCGAAAGAGCATCGACGAAAAACGAATCGTTCGAATCGACGAGCTCACTGACCTAAAACCGGCATAGACTTTCCGTAACCGTAACCCAACTACACAGATGATCTTTGAGGAGCACGGCAGAATCACCTCCTCAGGACCACCTCCAAGCAATACGATTAGGACAAATAGATGAACCCCCAAGCCGCCCTACTCTGTTCTACTATTGGCTTCGCAATCAGGCATATCGCTCTTGCCAGAAACGCTTTGTCCACACCGCACAAAATCATCCGATCCAAATACCACATTATTGCGCTACTCTCGCTGATTTTTATCGCCCTCTCCGACGGGCGAGCTGAAAGGGATCATTACGTCGTCGCAGCCGACGGCAGCGGAGAGTTCGCAAGCGTGCAAGAAGCCATAGACGCATGTCCTCGCAACAGAACCGCTCGATTCGTCATCTTCATCAAGCCGGGAACCTACAAGGAAAAGATCCGTATTCCCGCCGACAAGACCATGCTAAAGCTAGTCGGCGAATCCTACCAAAGCGTGATCCTCTCCTACCATGACCACGCCAGGATCACCAGCGACTACGCGAGTACCAGAGTTTACGCCGACGACTTCTACGCCGAGAATATCACTTTCCAAAACACCATCGATAGCCGACGCGGCGGCAGCCAGGCCGCAGCCCTTCGAGTCGATGGAGACCGGGCTATCTTCTACCGTTGCCGGATGACCGGTTACCAAGACACCTACTATGTGGGCGGCAACCGCCGTTCCTACAACAAGGAGTGCATCATAGAAGGCACGACCGACTTTATCTACGGAGACGGAATTTCCCTTTTCGAAGATTGTACCATCCGCCTGCGCAAGGACTCTCACATCACCGCCCACAGCCAACGGCTGGTCGACGGAAAGCCAGTCAACAAATTCGGCTACGTATTCAAGAACTGCGATATCAAGCTCTATCCGGGAGAGTCCGTATCCAACGCTTCACTCGGGAGGCCTTGGAGAGAAGGAGCCCGCGTCGCCTACCTGGATTGCCACCTCGCTGAACAAATCAGGCCCGAAGGCTGGTCCGTCTGGAACCAAAATTCCAACCACGAAACCGCATTCTTCGCCGAATACCGCAACACCGGTCCCGGCTCCAACCCCAGCGAACGACTACCCTGGACCCACCAGCTCACCGATGCCGAGGCAGCTGCCTATACCCGAGAGAATATCTTCCGCGCGGACTCCACCACCGCCGTCTCGCTGGAGGGAGATTGGTTTCTTGAAATCGAACCGACGCCCAGTATTCCCAGCGTCTCCCACCCGCGATAACTTACCTTCGCGTTCAGCAAACAATCAGAAACCAAAAAATAGCGCCATGTATCCAAAAACTTTATTCATCGTCCTACTCGCCTTCCTAAGTTTTTCCCAAAGCCACGGAAATCCAGGAACGCAGCTCGCGTTTCCAACCGCTGAAGGTTACGGCAAGTACACCGTCGGCGGACGAGGCGGGAAGGTATTCGCCGTGACCAACCTCAACGATTCGGGCGAAGGTAGCCTCCGGGCCGCCATCGAGGCCGAAGGTCCCCGTACCGTCGTATTCAGAATATCAGGTACCATTACCCTGGAAAGCGATCTGAGAATCACCAACCCATACCTCACCATCGCCGGACAAACCGCCCCCGGCGACGGAATTACGCTCAGGCGTCACCCACTACTCATCGACGCGGACGAAGTGATCATTCGCTACATCCGCGTTCGCTTGGGCGACGAGGCAGGAGACTTTCCCGATGCGATCACCAGCAGGTACACCAAAAACCTCATCTTGGATCACGTTTCCGCCAGCTGGAGTATCGACGAAACCATGACAATCTACCACGGAGAGAATACAACCGTGCAGTGGTGCATCATCTCCGAAAGCCTCTACGAGTCCAACCATCAAAAGGGGAACCACGGATACGGAGGCATCTGGGGATCTAATTACAGCACCTACCATCACAACCTGATCGCCAGCCACTCCAACCGCAGCCCTCGCTTTGCCTCGGGCAGCGGAAACGTCGACTACCGCAACAACGTGGTCTACAACTGGGGCTACGCCTCGACCTACGGCGCCGAGAACGTCCAAGTTTCGAATCCGGAAAAGTTCAATTTCTCCACCATCAACATGGTCGCCAACTATTACAAGCCAGGCCCCGCCACCCAGCCCGGCATCGTGAGCCACCAGCTGGCAGCCCCCTGGTCTCGCAACGGCGATAGCGACTACGGCAAGTGGTACATCGCCGACAATGTTATGGTCGGCAGCGAGGAGGTAACCCATGACAATTGGAAAGGCGTGGTTCCTTCCCTTACCGCCATCAAAGGCGTGCAAGAGTCAAACCCGAGCAACCTCGCGGCCATTCCCGGCCTCAAGCTTGAACAGCCGTGGCCCGCAATGCCGATCAAACAGCAAACCGCGCGATCGGCCTACGCATCCGTACTCGCCTCCGCCGGAGCCACCCGCCCCACCCGCGACCCCGTCGACTTACGCATCATCGACGAAGTGAAAAATGGATACGCCACCTACAAAGGCCCCACTTACGAAAACGACCACAAACTCGCCGACCGCTCCAAGATGCACGGCATCATCGATTCCCAAACCGATGTCGGAGCTTGGCCCGTACTGCAAAGCCTCCCCGCCCCCGCAGATTCCGACTCCGACGGCATGCCCGACGCCTGGGAAACAGCCCACGGGCTCGATCCGAAAGATCCAAGCGACGGCAACCACGTCGGCTCGGATGGATACACCCAACTCGAAATCTATTTAAACAGCCTTATCTAGAACTCTCACCCAGAATGAAAAAGCTCTTAATCCCCCTTTCGCTCTCTTGCTTCGCAAGCTTCCTCTGCGCCGCGGCCCATTCGGCATCCAGCAAGCACCCAAGCTACGACCCAGCCAAAACCCGCGTCATCGTCACCAGCGACGGGGAAGTCGACGACGAATGCTCCCTCGTCCGCTTCCTTCTCTACACCAACGAATGGGACGTCGAGGGCATCATCACTTCCAGTTCGCAATACCATTGGCAGGGCCACCGCTGGGCCGGCGACGACTGGGCATTGCCCTATCTCGACGCCTACGAAGCGGTCTACCCGAATCTCGTCAAACACGATCCAGAGTACCCAACTCCTGTATACCTGAGAGAACGCACCCTGCTCGGCAACGTGAAGGCAGAAGGCGAGATGGATGAAATAACTCCCGGTTCGCAACGCATCGTCGAAGCCCTCCTGGACACGTCAGACCCACGTCCCATCTGGCTCCAAGCCTGGGGCGGCACCAATACCATTGCCCGCGCCCTCAAGACCATCGAGGAGGACCACCCCGAGCGCATGAGCGAGGTGGCGCAGAAGATACGCTTCTACTTTATCTGGGAACAGGACGAGACCTACCAAAGCTACATCCTGCCCAGCTGGGGGCAGTTCAATATCCCGACCATCATCTCTGACCAATTCTGGGCAGTGGCCTACCAATGGAATAAGATCCTTCCGGAGAGCGAACAACGCTACTTGAGAGCGGACTGGATGAAAGCTAATATTCTCGAAGGACACGGCGCCCTCTGCTCCCTCTACCAGGCGCACGTGCCCGGCAGCTACGGATTGAAGGGAGACCATGACTTTACCCCTGGCGATTTCCGCTCGGAAGGCGATTCACCAGCCTTCCTGCACACTATTCCTACGGGCCTACGCAGTCTTGAATCTCCCGACTACGGAGGTTGGGGCGGTCGCTACACCCTCGTGCGCGGCAACACTTGGCTCGACCCTGTACCGGAATCTGGATACGAATATCCCGAAGGTCGTTGGTACACGGGTTCGGCATGGGGCAGAATGTACATGCGCGATCGATACCCCGAGGATCCCGAACTCATGAACGCCTATTTCAAACCGATGTGGAGATGGACCGCCGCCCTACAAAACGATTTCGCAGCCAGAGCAGACTGGTGCGTAAACTCCTTCGAAGACTCCAACCACCCGCCTGTCGTCAAACTCGCCCATGCTCTCGATCTAACCGCCCGCCCCGGACAAAAGCTGTCCCTCAACGCCGAGGGCACCAACGACCCCGATGGGGACAAACTTACGTATCACTGGTGGCAATACGCCGAAGCCGACACCTACGCAAGCTCCATCGACATCAACAACGCAAACAAACGAAACGCCTCCTTCAAGGTTCCCGCCAACGCCCAAAAGGGAAACACCATCCACGTCGTCTGCGAGGTTACCGATTCCGGAACGCCTCAGCTCACTCGCTACCAACGCGTCATCGTGACCGTGGAATAATCTCTCCCCTAGTGCCTCAATCCCTTCCAAAAAAATGAAAAGAACCATCTACAACATGCTTTCACTTCTCGGCCTGCCACCCCTCCTGCTGCTGTCCGCAGCGGACTGGAAAGAGCACGGAAAACTAGAAATCGCGGAAAACGCCCACCACATCCAACATCAGGACGGCACTCCCTTTCTTTGGGTCGGCGACACCGCCTGGGGCATGTTCCAGCAGCTCACCCGCGAGGAGGTAGACCTTTACCTCGACCACCGCCAAGCCCTCGGCTTCACGGTTATCCAATCAGTAGCCCACTGGTCGCCCCATGGCGGCGGCATCGACCGAAGCCCCGACAACGCCCGCAACGCCTACGGCCACAGCCCCTTCACCGGCACGGAAAGCGAGCCCAACACCGCCGAACCGCTTGTCGTAAATGGCGGCAGCCCGACCCAACCCAACGACTATTGGGACAACGCCGACTACGTTGTCGAAGCCGTGCGAAAAAGGGGCATGTACCTAGCCCTCCTCCCGTGCTGGGCAGCCGAGCTAGTGACCGGGAAAAATGAATACAACGTCGAGGAGGCCAAGGCCTACGGCACCTTCCTCGGGAATCGCTACCAAGATGAGCCCAACATCATTTGGGTGCTCGGCGGCGATACCAAAGCCATGCTCAAGGGATTCGACAAGAACCAGAAATACCACGACTACGACAACCGAGCCATCTACCGCGCCATGGCCGAGGGCCTTGCCCAAGGGGTCACCGGCCAAAGCCCCGCTTGGAACGAAAAGCATCCAGCGTGGGACGAGCTTTTTCTCACCTATCACCCAGATGGAGACTCCCGCTATAACTCTTCGCTTTGGTTCCACCAAGACCCTTGGCTCGACGCCAACGGAGTCGAAGTTTGGAAGGAAGTCGACGAAGTGCACCGTATCATGGTCGACGAATACGAACGGACAAACCCCATCAAACCCTCCCTCTTCCTCGAAGGCTCCTACGAGTACGGCACCTACCGCCACGAATGCGGCTGGGTAACGCCCGTGCGTGTGCGCCGTCAGTTCTACCATACCTTCTTCGCCGGCGGAGCCGGACATACCTACGGAGCCGGGCCCATCTGGGCCATGCGCGGAAGCGAAGGAGATTATAATTGTGGATACACCTGGCAACAAGCCCTCGACTTCCCCGGAGCGCGCCAAGTCGCAATCATCGGGCAGGAGTTTCTTCGCCAGCACAAGTGGTTCGAATGGGTACCCGATGGCAGCCTAGTAGGAGCCGTCGGCCTCGGCGAAGACCTGAAAGCCGCCGTCTCCACCAAAGACGGGAAATTGGCCCTCGTCTACTTTGGCAACAATACCCACACCCGCATCAACAACACCCTCGCCGGGGCCGCCCAGGCCCACTGGTTCTACCCACGCGACGGCGAGATCCAAAAAATAGTTACATTCCAAAAAGGAGAATCCCGAGACCTAGCTCCCCCCGCCAAATGGGAAGACGCCATCCTCGTGCTCAGTCTGAACGACTAACCTCAAAAGCATCCCAAAAAGAAGGAGCAAGCGAACGCACCCACCTTCCACAGTGCCCATGAAACATCTCGTATTGAAAAAGCCATTACTAATCCTACTCGCAGGACTCGCCTCGCTCGCTGCCGCGAGCGAGAAGCCGCGCTTGTTCGTCCTCACCGATATCGGCGGCGATCCGGACGACCGCATGTCCATGGTGCGACTCATGACCTACGCCAACCATATCGACATCGAAGGCCTCGTCGCCACGCCTCCCGGCGGCAGCACCCGCCCCGTCCACCCTGAGTATATCGAGGACATTGTCACCGCCTACGGCAAAGTGCGCGACAACCTCGAGCTGCACGAGCCAGGCTTCCCCACGGAAAGCCACCTTCGCTCCCGCATCGCTTCCAGCCTGCCGCTCGGCGACATGGAAGCGGTCGGCGACGGCAAGGATTCCCCGGGCTCCGAGCTGCTCATCGCCGCCACCGATAGCAACGATCCCCGACCGCTCTGGGTCTCAGTCTGGGGAGGTCCCAACGTCCTCGCCCAAGCCTTGTACAAGGTCCGTGCTACCCGCAGCCCGGAGGAGCTCGCCAAATTCGTTTCCAAGCTCCGCGTCTACGCCATCTCCGACCAAGACAACAGCGGCCCTTGGATACGCAAAGAATTCCCCGAGCTCTTCTACATCGTCACCCCCGGCGTCAACGCTGGCGGCGGCTTCCACCACGCCACCTGGATCGCCATCGGCGGCGACAAGTTTCACGGCCGTTTCGGCGGAGCCGACTTCCAGCTGGTTTCCAACGAGTGGCTCGAGCGCAACATCCGTTCCAAGGGTCCGCTCGGAGCCGAGTACCCACATTGGGAATACATGATGGAGGGCGACACCCCCTCCTTCCTCAACCTCGTCAACAACGGCCTAAGCGTGCCGGAACGCCCGGACTGGGGCGGCTGGGGCGGACGCTACGAACTCTACACGCCTCGCACGGAGAAGTGGTTCCTCGAGCCGGAAACCCGCCCCATCTGGACCAACGTGCAAGACGAAGTCCTCGGCAACGACGGCGAATGGCATACCACCAATCACGCCACCATCTGGCGCTGGCGAGAAGCCTACCAAAACGACTTCGCCGCCCGCATGGACTGGACCATCAAACCCTACGCCAAAGCCAACCATCCTCCGATCGTCAAACTCGACCACCCTGCCTACCTCAAAGCCAGGCAAGGCGAACGCGTGGATCTCAGCGCCCTCGCCTCCAGCGA
Source organism: Pelagicoccus sp. SDUM812005 (assembly GCF_031127875.1). Taxonomy (GTDB): domain Bacteria; phylum Verrucomicrobiota; class Verrucomicrobiia; order Opitutales; family Opitutaceae; genus Pelagicoccus. The sequence continues at coordinate 284,644 of NZ_JARXIA010000005.1, forward strand.
TCCCGATGGGGACGCACTCTCCTTCTATTGGTTCTGCTACGAAGAGCCCGGCACCCGTCGCATGTCCAACTCCCGCAGCGGTGACAAGCACGACATCGTCGGCTTCGACCAAGCCCAAGCCCACCTCACCGTGAAAACCAGCCGCGTCATGCCTCCCGGCACCGGCACCATGCACATCATCCTCGCCGTCACCGACCACGGTAGCCCCCGCCTCACCCGCTACCAACGCATAATCATCGACGTCGAATAACATATGGCCTTAAAACATATCCACCTTTCAACTACGATCTGCCTGTTCGCGCTCGCAGCCCTTCCCCTGCAAGCCCAAACCGAATCCACCGTCTGGCGTCTCGACAATCTAGAATCGCTCGGAGGTCAACCGCTCGCAGTGGAAGGAAGCCCTCGCCTCATCGATACGCCACGCGGCAAGGCCATCGAGTTCGACGGCGTGGACGACGCCCTTTTCCTAGACGTGCATCCGCTCGAAGGGTGGTCAAGCTTCACCGTTGAAGTTGTCTTCAACCCCTACTCGGACGGCCCCACCGAACAGCGTTTCTTCCACATGCAGGAAAACGAGACGGATTCCCGCGTCATGTTCGAAACCCGAATCGTCGACGGCAATCGCTGGTTCCTCGATACCTTCATCAAGTCCGGGGAACAAAAGGTGGTCAACTACGCCCAGAACCACCTCCACCCCACAGGAGCCTGGTACCATGCAGCCATCGTAGTAGATGGACAAACGTTCAAGCACTACGTCGATGGGGAACTCGAGCTCAGCGAACAACTCGACTACGCCGCCCAGCGTGAAGGACACATGTCTCTGGGCGTCCGCATCAATCGAGTCAATTGGTTCAAAGGCGCCATTCGGACCATTCGCTTTACTCCCCAGGCCCTCGCTCCTAACTCCTTTCTGAGCGCCAAAGATTGAGAGTGCGACCGCTGCCCTAGCGCTCGCTCAGCTCGATATACTCGCAAAGCGTGGCCACGTTTCGGTTGAAGACAGCGCTACTAATTCGATCCATCTCCTCGTATTCGCCATTCCAGCGCTGGCCTTTCGGCAGCGTAGCCTTGAAGCGGTCCTTACGCGTTATCCAAGCGCCCGTGGGTTCTTGCGCGGCAATAATTTCCCGCACGGCTCGGGCCAAAACCTCCAGTCGCTGCGCTGCCGCGGCAGCGTCCAATTGCGACGCTTCCAGCTGCATCAACCTAGCTCTCCCCAGCTCAAGCGCCTTCTGGTAGCGCTCGCTGCCCGCTTCCAAGGCCGACTCGATATTCACTTCGTAGGCATAGCCCGTGGCACGCTCCGGGTGGAGCTCCGCGACGCTGTTCACCCGCTTGCGACCGCGGTCGTAATAAAGAGCCTTGCCAGTGCCAATCTCGACGAAGCGGGCCCATTTTCCATTTTCCAAACGTATCTCCCTTAACCATCGCAAGGCATCGGGAATCGGCTCCAGCAAGGTCTCGTCGCCGAGGCAAAGGTACAAATCGATCAGCGTATCCACATTCTTGATCGTCACCGCGGGACATACCGACGCGGGCTCGAAGGTACGCGCCCACGCGGGCTGCAGGTATTCGTTGTACTGCTGAGCCCAGCCAGGCTGCGGCGGCGGCAATTGCGATACCACGAAAAAACGAGCCGCGCGGCGCAAGCTTTTCTCGATCGCTGGATCGCCCGGATAATGCTTGCGGGCCTCGATCATGACCCGCACGCAGTCGTTAATGCCTCCATCGTTGAAGGTGGCGAAATCATGATAGTTGCCTCGCTCTGGATACAAGTGCGGCCAGCCTCCATTGTCCAACTGGGTGGCCATCATCATGTCCACCGCCCGCCGCGTGGCTTGGGAAAGCGTATCGTCATCGACCACGGCGTCCAAGGCCAAGAGAAAGCTGATTGCCGACTGGCTTTGATTATCGTCGAAACTGACCGTCTCGTTGCTCAAGTCTGCGAAGTTGATGGTGTGATCCCAGCCACCGTGCTTGTTTTGCCCGCGGATCAAGGCCATCGCCGCATCCTGGGCGGCGGCCAAGGCAGCTTGGTCGCCCGTCGCCAGGTACGCCCGCAAAAACGACTGCCCCACTGCTGGGGTGCCCGGCGGCTGCACTTCGATGGTATCCTTATCCTTCGGCCCTTCGCCCCAGCGGTGCGACAAGTCCGGCGTCACATGGTAAACGTATCCTCCGTGCGAATTCAGGGTGCGAAAATAGGCGACCCCTTGCTGCAAGGAAGCCACCGCTTGCTCTCGCAGCGCTTCGCCGCTCAAGGCGCAATTCGATACGAGGAGGAGGAGTATAAACGGGGTGAATCTCATTTTCATGGAACGATAGGGCTTTGTCGCTCTGAAGCTAATACGTTATCTTGGCCCGACCAGAAGGGAAATGCGAGCCTAAGGGCGAAGCATCACGGGTTGTAAAGCATACGCCGCCTTGAAATCCACAACGTATCATACATTCCGATACAACAAGACCGCCACTCTGGGAGTGGCGGCCCTGTCATTTATCATACTACGCTAGACTACATATCAAAGGAAGCGGTGAGAATGAACTGACGCGGATCTATGATACGGTAGACGGACGTCGTTCCATCGAGGAAGGCATTGGTCGCCTGCAGGCTGCCGCCATCTTCGAACGCGTTCTTCACGTTGATCTGGAAGCTCGCGTTTACCTTGTCGTCGAAGAGCTTGGTCTTGTAGCTCACGAAAAGGTCGACGAAGGTCTCGGCTGGCGAATAGATCGGCCGGTAGGTGTCCAGCGTGGTGATCTTGTTTTCGGGGAGCGACAGATCCTTGTCGGGATCGTAGCCCATGCCGTAGAAGCCGATGTTGGCCTTGTCGATCCAGCGCACGGAAGCTCCCACGCTCATATTTCTCAGGATGGTATCTTCGCTGATACCGGCCAGATTATACTTCGTGTTGAACTTGGCCGAGTACTTGCGGATCTGCGGACGGGGACGACCTACCAAAGCGCGGAATACAGCGAGCGGCGAATCCACGTTGGAGATGAAGCGGGCCTCTGCGTTGGTGTCATTGTGGTAAGGACCAATGCCGTCATTGAACTCCGTACCCGAGATGTACCACCAGAGCAAGTTGCCTCCAGGACCTTCAGGCAGATGGGAATAGTCGCCTTCCAACATGATCGGAGCGACAGCGCTCTCGTCCACGTCCGGAGTCGAAAGCCGATCCACTGGCTTCCAGAAGGTGCGAAGCTCTTCCTCCCCATCGATCGTTACCGTTTCGTGGTAGAAGCGAGGATCTTCGAAGGTGGTCCAAACCGGCATGCGCTTGGCGATATAGTCGTCCACGGTTTGACCGGCAGCGGTGTTGATCGCTTCGTTCTTGGTGACCGAGGCGCTGACCGTCCAGTGGCGGTTCGGATTGTAGTTGATCTCCAACTCGTCGCCCTTGGAAACCATGTCGTTGACTGCCGCATAGGTGCCCGCGTCGGCGATCTCCTGCAGCCCCTTGTAGAGCTCCACGTCCATTTGCATGAGCGGAGCCATCACCTCTGGAACGTCGTTCGCGCTGTCTCCGCCTTCGCGGCCTTCAAGGTTTCGCAACAGGCGCCTGAGCGACTGGTTATCGTTGGCTACAAACCCGTCCATACGCATGATGCGTTGGGCCATGGTGCTGATGTCGCCGTCGCGCAGATCGTTCTGCTTGGTGGTGTAGTGAACATAGCGAACCGAGAGGCGGCCATCCATCATGTTCAGCCAAAGTCCCTTGTCCGTGGTCGTCCCGGTTTGGTTGGGCAACGGGTTGAGGTCCAGGTCCCAAGCGGGCCCCTTGGCGATGAAGTTGTCTGCTTCGTTGTAGGTAAGGCTCATGCCGCTGACTGCTTCGGCGAAGAATTTGCTGATGCCGCTGCCGCCGTCGACTTTCGACTTGAGGAAGTCGAGGTCCCGGAACGGGCGAGCCACGATCGAAAGGTTTTCGCTCTTGCCGCCCGCCTCGCGCCACTCCTCGTGCCAACGATTGCTCAAGGCGAAGTCGTACTCGCGCAGGTCCGGAGTCAGCTTGGCGAAAGGCGCATTGCGGTCGTACACTGTGTCCTCACGGGTGCCGAAAGTCGCGATCAGCTTTCCGTCGAGTAAGGTACTCTGCAAAACGACACCGGTCGTCTTGATCACATTCTGCAAGGCCGCATTGCCCGCTCCTCCATCCGGGCTCGGAGTCCAGCCTACCGCGCTCACGTCGGAGATTCTGCCTCCTCTCGGCCCCCAATTGAAGGCTAGGCTGTCCCCTTCCGGGAAATAGGCGGGTGCGTACTCGATGCCGCCGAAGCGCGTGCTGCCGACGTAGTACTGCTCGTTCAAGCGCGAGTAGTTGCCAGCGACGCTATACTCGGAATCGGTGTTGGAAGTCGTGCGATTTCCTAAAAGGGTGTTGGAAGCGGCATAGGCTTGCTGCCAAGGCGTATCCAAAGCCAAGGCGGAGTGCCGGTACGCGAAGTGGCGATTTTGGCGATCCTTGTATTCGTAGTAGCCCACCGCTTGCTGCGTACCCAGCCACTTGGTCCAGCCATCGTCGTCGGCAAAGTTCAAGCGATACACGCCTTGGGCGCGAACCGTATCCCAAAGTTGCGACTGGTCCCTCAGGTACGGCTCGCTGCTCCTCAGGTACGGCAGGCCAAAATAAGGGTTCGGAGTTCCGTCCAAATTGACCATGTTCACGTCGACCTGAAGCTGGCCAACGTTGCTGTTCACGCTGGCCCGCCCCATCGGCTGGTTTTCGAGCCGCTTCACGTCCTCCCGCATGAACGTTCCTTGCAAAGCCAAAGTCTGCCGGGGGTTGTTCAGGAGGATCTGGTCGATTTGAGCCATGTAGATATTGGTATCGTCCCAGGCCTTGCTATTGCCCATCAGGTTCACCTCTTCCCAATCGTATATCGACTTATCCTCGATCGGACGTGCCAGGGAGTTGAAGAGAGGCTGCTGGGAAGCCGTGTAGGTGTCCGCAGGCCCGGTAGTGAAAAGACCCAGCCCCGTGGTGCTAGCCGCATAAGGATCCGTGCTCGCCAAAGCGCCGCTGGCAAATCGATTAGTGGTCCAGTATGGCGCCATCTCGGGCGAAATCCGGAATGTCGAGCGGCTCTCCTCACCATTGAAGTAAGAAGGACGGCTCGTGTAAGGCTCGGTCGAACCGAGGACATCGCCTTTACCGTACACGTCACCGTTCGCCATAGTAACTAAGCCCGTAATCGGGTTCCAGCCCGGCATTCCAGCCTCTACCCAATCCGTATAATAGTCGCGAGGCGTGGTGAAATTAGGACGAACCGACTCGTTTTCGTAGTGATACCAGGAAGCTGCTATAGTGGTATTCTCGAAGGGTTTAGCCTTCACCTGCAGGCTAAGCCGTCGCGCATCTTCGCCCGCCGGCTTGCGAACGAATCCCGTATGCTGGTCGGCGAAACTCAAACGCACCGCAAAGGCTTCGGAAAGCAAGCGATTGACGTCGATCGATGCCCGATGCCCATCGTAGCTGTCCACGCGCATCTGCACCGCTGTGAACTCGTGGTTCAGGTTGGCGGTAGCCGGTACTTGGTTAACCGTACCGGAAGCGTTGCCCAAGCCGAATATATTGGCATTCGGACCACGGCTCAACTCCAGCGAATCCAGCCAAAGCTTATCGACGGGAACGCGACCCGTCATGCCTATATTATTGAACGCTATATTCGCATTGCCGATACCGCGTACGCGATTCGCGTTGTTAGGATCCAGGCTCACCTGGTCGACCACAGCGCCCGTACGGTCCGTTTCGAACAAGGAATAGGAACTCGTGCCTTCGGTACCCGCCATGTGGTCGAACACGTCATTGATATCAACCATCGCGAAGTCCTCCATTTGCACGGTAGTCATCACAGTGATCGACTGGGCGAGGTCTTCGACCTTCGAATTCAGACGGGTGCCTGACATGGAGTTAGCTTGAAAGTAACCCGTCGTATCGGCAACCACTTCGAACGGAGAGAGCTCGAACACTTCGTCTTCAGCATCGGTAGCCGGCGAATCCTGCGCCAGAAGTAGACTCTGAGAAAGCGCCCAGCCCGTCGCTGCCAAAAACGCGGCACGCCGAGGCGCCCCGCGGGGACATATATATCTAGTAGGTATGAATCTTTTCATATAGTTTGAGGTTGTATTTTCTGAGACAAAGAAACCTCGAATCGACATGGCTTTGCTTTTACGCCGAACCAAGAAGCCTCTTATGTTCAAATTCTAAAAATTATATAATCCTTCCATTCACCCGGCCTAGAGACTCACAATGCGTCTCTTATAAAAAAGTACCCTCGACAGTACGCCCCCTTCTACAATCCGCTAAAACGGATCAACAAGCTATTCTCTATAGCCTCAAACAGTGCCATCAACGCAGCCTTCCTGAGTCTAACTTAAACCAAATACAAAGCGCGGGAGCGACCTATTATAAGGACAGTTCACTATCGATGCTCCAACAGGTCCCGCCACTTATAAGAAGATCAAAAGCCTATCAAAAGCCGAAGGCTTCCTAACACATCCATCAGGGGTGAATCATAGATTCAACGCACGCCGACGGACAACAAATCAACCATCAGGTATGGTGTCGTTCTGGGGTAACATGACTTAAAGGGTACAGGGGTTAACTCTAACTATGGAGTAGTCAAAAAAAGCGGATTACCTAATAAGCGATCTCTCCGCTTCGAGTAGGATTAAAGAATACCGCATATTCTTTAAGAACACCACGCCTATAAGATCCGAAAACCACCCCTATCCTAAGATTAAAGCCCAGCTCAATACGGGGATTTTCCTAGTAAGCCCCCTTACCAGCCCGCATTAGGACGCTTCTCTACTTGCTCTGTACCAAAAGTAAAAAGCTTCTTCGGGTCACTAAACCAAAACCCCAAGTATACCAAGGTTAACGACCTGAGCGACCTCGGTCACGAAACAGCCGAACGGCCAACCGAGGACGCGAAATTCAACGGCGACACGCCGTAGCACTTTTTGAAGACCCGCGAAAAATGGGCCGCGTCCTCGAAGCCCACCGCGGCCGCCGCATTCTTGACGAGAACGTTCTCCCGAAACAGCAGACGGGCCGCATGGTTCATCTTCAAGCGCATGAGCTTCTTGTAAGGAGCCTCCTCGTCGTAGCGGGCGAAAAGCCGCGAGATGTAGGCCTGGTCGAGCTTCACCTCCTCCGCCAGCTCGGCCATCGAATTGAGTCGGACGTAGGCCTTCTCCAGCAAGTCCCGACACTTTCGATAGCTCTGGTAAGCCCCAGCCCCGCTTCCTCCCTCACCCTCTTTCGAATCCTCGAGCTGCAAAAGCAGCAGCTCGGCCAGCAAGCAACAGGACCGCTGCGCCTTCGCCCCCCCGCGCGCGCCGAACATCACCATTTGCCGAAACGTTTCCTCCACCCAACGGACTCCCGAAAAGTCGAGCACGCTCAAGTCCCCCAGCGGGCTCCGCTCGAAAAGCGCCTCCGCCGCGCTCCCGTGCAGGTCGACAAAGTATTT
>NZ_JARXIA010000060.1 GCF_031127875.1 Pelagicoccus sp. SDUM812005
TCGATCGATCAAAAACAAAAATGAAGGGCTTAACCAGTCAGTGGATACAACTCCGGTTAGTGCTCCGCACTAACCTTCGTCGTATCACTTCAGCGATGGGGAGATAAGGAATTTTAAGAGAGAACAACCTGGCGACGTATCCAAATTCTAAATCCAAGAACGAAGTATGAAGATCCCGCGTTGGAGGGATAGATCGATATTAGAGAAGGCCAACCAATCCGAAATCCCCTTCAATTAGGATTGATCCTGCAGCAAACAAAAGATCGCAAATTGGCAATCGATCCGAAGACTGAATCAAGAAAAAGATTAGCTCCAACTTCCAAGACGAACCCAACTCTGAAGATGAAAAACATAACCCCATCAAGTCGGTCCTCACAACTCGCGCAAGCGCTCGCGTGAGACCTCTGCGTTCGACAAAATAAAATGGAGAAAAACCAAGCGACAGAGACGCTACTCGATCTTTGTGATCGCTACTTAAAGGGCGAGAAACTCGAAGAGGTGAAGGACTCCATCAACCAAGCATTCAAAGAAAGAAACGATGTTATCGTGAAGTACGCTCTAGCTGAGATCGATAGGTATGGAGAAAAGATCAAAAACAAAGATACTGAAGTGATTAAGGAACTATTCTTCTACTTCGGATGAAGATCATGCACTGGAAAATGAATACAAATACTAGGTCGAACAAGGCAGCTCACACAATGTCGGCAAACGCTCGCCTCTTTCGTAACGACCGCATGGAAATCAACATCACAACTAATGGAACCTCAACCGAAGCCGACATCGTGTGGCTTTGACGATATGCAGAAAAGATGAACGTAAACGACTATCTGATAGATCCAGCAAACAGAGATTGGAATGATCTCTTGGACGACTGGAAATGGATCCTCCCAAACAAATTCACACCTTGGTTAGTGAACCGCTTTGGAGACATATTCATGGTTTTATCGGATGGAACGGTTCACATGCTCGACGTCGGAGCTGGACGTCTAGACTTATTGGCGAATGACAGAAATGACTTTTGCACAAAGCTGGATGAAGACCAGAATGCCGACGAATGGCTTCTTATCTCATTGGTCGATTCTTTGACCGAGAACGGAATGAAATTAAATGAAGATGAGTGCTACTCATTTATTACGCAGCCTGGCTTGGGTGGCGAGTATGAGAAAGAAAACGTGAAGGTTTACGATATCTCAGTTCATTATGCCGTAACTGGACAGATCTTTGAGCAGATTAAGGACATTCCAGATGGAACCAAGATCACATTCAACTATGAGTAAGCATATCAAGGCGCAGCTCACAACGGCGACAAGCGCCGCGTGAGTGCTTAGCGATATGTGATTAAAGATGGGATACAACCTACACATCGAAAGACCAAACGAAGTTGAGATCACTGACTCCGAATGGGAATCAGCCATTGAGAGC
>NZ_JARXIA010000061.1 GCF_031127875.1 Pelagicoccus sp. SDUM812005
GGGTGGGGAAGCCTTGGGGTTTGGGGAGCGGCGAGCGTCCCCAAGTCTTAGGCGTTGAGTTGTGTCCTTGTCGCGTCTCTTCCGCAGGATGAGGGCCAGATCCGGCATTCTCATAACCTGCTATCCGCGCGTGTCGCCGCTTCGACAGCGCAAGTTGATGTATCCAATCGAAGCTGGAAGAGCGAGGGCCGACCAATCTTTAATATCGAGCATCGAAAGCTCAGGGGTCAGTCCGGCCAGGCCCGCCGCAAAGGTGGTTCAAAAAGTCGTTGGGTATATTCCGTTCCTTCTATGCGTAGATTTTGGATACGCGGCCTTCGAGCGCAGCCTTAGCCGCGTAGGAGGCGGGATAGCCTACCTTCAACCCCACATCTTCGGGCTTGATCGCTCCCGTCTGGATACGCCACCAATCCACCGCGAATTCGCGAGCGATTGCGACCGCCATCTTCTTTTTCTTGGCCGAAGTGGGGACGGCGTCCCGCATCTTCTCCTTCCATTTGAGGATCGGCTTGTAGTTGGGCTGGAAGCTGAACATCCGCCAGACCGCTTCGATGAGCATATGCCTTATCCTCGGATTGCCGTGCTTGCTTATGCTGCCCTGCAGCCTCTTGCCTCCACTGGAGGACTCGCTTGGGCACAGTCCTGTAAAGCTGGATACTTCGCCTCTACTGGAGAAGCGAGAGTAGTCCACGAACTCCTGGTCGAGGACGGACGCGGTGAGGGCGCCCAGCCCGACGGGAAGCTCTCGAGCCGCCTTTCGTTCCTCGCGGGCGGTCGCTTCCCTTAGCTGGCGATGAAGCGTCTCGAGCACAGCCTGGTAGGGGGCGAGGATGGCTAGCAGGTAGTCCGGGAGACTTTCCTTGAGCGCTTCGAAGACCTTGGGCTTCCACCAGTCGGGCTGGATGTCCACGCCGTGATAGATCCCAGCGCTGACGCCTACGTTCTGCAGGCGCTTCTTCTCCTTGGCGAGCGTGTCGCGCTGCCTGCTCAGGGCTCGCTGGCGCTCCTGCTCGAGCGTGGGCGCGCGCACTGAGGACAGCGCTCGCTTGTTCCCGGCGAGGTAGCGGTCCAGGCACCCGCACAGCTCGCGGGCGTCGCGAGAGTCGGTCTTCACCTTCGAGCCGTACTCGTCCCAGTTACGGGGGCGAACCACCACGTTCTTCACGCCGATGGCCTCGAGCTTGCGATGCAGGACGAAGCCGAAGCATCCGGCCTCGTAGCAGGTGTGGATCTCGCCGACGCGCTTGACCTGCTTTGCGATCCAGCCGAGGAACTCTTCGGGATCGAGCTTCTGCGGAGCCCTCGGAGACTGGCCGTCGTACTGGCA
>NZ_JARXIA010000062.1 GCF_031127875.1 Pelagicoccus sp. SDUM812005
GCGAAGCCGTGCCGCTTGTAGATCGCGCATTGGCGGAACAGGGGAAGGTGGTCGAGGAACTTCGAGACCACGACGTAGGCGAGCAGCTCGGCCGAGGCGACGCCTTCCACTACGCGAAGCGGGGCTGGGGCAACGACGGGCGCCTGGGACTTGTCGCCAACTTTCCGATACTTTGGACGGACGATGCTGCGGCGGTAGAACTTCGGCGGCTCCACCTTCACCTCGTAGGTCCGCTCCTCGCCGATGCGCTCGTAGGCGGATGGATTGGCCTGGACTTCCTCGGGCTCGACTACCGTCTCCTCGAGGACCGGAAGGTTGCCGTAGAGCTCGTCGCGCGTCTTGCGGGAGGGCTTGGCCTTGCGCTCGTAGGATATCTTCTGCGGCGGAGTCTCGGCCGCCTTGGCTTCCTCGAGCTTGCCCAGCAAAAGGTCGAGCTGGTTGAGGTCCACCTTCTCGGACTTGCCTCCGGCGAAGACCTGGCGGCGGAACCACGCGATCTGCGCCTCCAGCTCGGCGATGCGTTCGTCCTTGCCCGACAGCTTCGCCTTAAGCGTCGCGTTCTCGGCTAGGACTTCCTCTATCGGCGGCATCGCGTATCTGGATAGAGGATACGCGGCCTGGATCAACGATTTTCTTCAGCGTTCGTACCACGCCTTGGCCATCCCGTCCTTGAGGTCTATGCCGCCGAGCAGCATCGACAAGGCCTCGCTCTTGAGCCGCAGCTTCCCGCTGGCGGCGTCGCTGGGCCTAGGCCAGGTGAAGCCTCCCTTCTCGAGCCGTTTCGCTAGAACCCACAGCCCCGTTCCGTCGAAGAAGAGTATCTTCAGCCGGTTGCGTCGCCTGTTGGAGAAGACGAACATCCCGCCCTGCAGCGGGTTCTCCTTTAGCTGGTTGGCGGCGACGGCGTAAAGCCCGTCGAAGCTCTTGCGCATGTCCACCGGCTCGACCGCCAGGAATATGCGGACCGCGCTGGAGAAGCTCAGCATGCCTTCAGCTCCCGTATCCAGCCCGCGACGACCGACCTGTCGGCGTCCAGAGGGAACTCGGCCCACAGGCCGTTGGGCAAGGCAATGCTCAAGCGTCCTTCGCCCGGTTCGGCTCCGCCGACCTCGACAAACTGGACCGGCTTGGTCGCAGCCGGGCCGAGCCAACGCTTGAGCGTGGGATAGCTCAGGTTCATCTCCTTGCAGAAGCGCGACGCGTTCAGGCCGCTTTGGCGGAAGAGCTCGAGGAGCTCTTGCTTCTGTTCTGCAGTGTATCGTTTTCCTCGTTCGGTGGACATGAAGGAAAAATAGCGGATCGACGATCAAGCGTCTAGGGGGTGG
>NZ_JARXIA010000063.1 GCF_031127875.1 Pelagicoccus sp. SDUM812005
AAGATGCCGACCTCGCTCTTGAAGGAGTGCTCCCCGTCGGCGTTGAGCTTGGCCTCGCCCTTGATCGCGGAGAAGAAGTTCTCCAGGTGCGGCTGGTGCGGCGGCTTGTCCAGGGCCACGGGGATGTCGAACTGGGCCAAGGGCGCCGTCTCGCGCACGTCCACCTTGGCGTCCTTGGCGGGCGCGGGAGCGTCGGACTGGGTGAGGTAGTGCAGGTCGATCCACTGGTCCCAGCTGGGGGCGCGCTCCTCGCGGTAGATCTTCGAGAGCGACGGGTTCTCGGAAAACTTGATCGAGCCCTCGTCGCCCATGAAGTACTCCCAGTAGCCTCCGCCGGCGGAGGTGGTGGTGAGCGTCTGGTAGAAGGCGCGCACCGGGCCGTAGCGGGTGTCGTACTCGTAGATCACCATCACGTTGTCGTACCACTCGCGAGACGGGTAGTAGTCGGCCCCGCCGGAGGCGAAGACGCTTTTCGGATAGGCGTCGAGGAACCAGTTGAAGATGTCGATCTGGTGGGCGCCGAGGTCGGAGATGGGGCCGCCGGAGAGGTCCTTGAACCAGCGCCAGTTGCGGAACTGGTGCATGTCGGCGTAGCCGTACTTCTTGAGCGTCGCCTCGTCGATGGCGTACTTCTTGGGCCAGCCCACGTCGGGGGTCACGGCCCGGTTCCACTGGCCGTTGAGGTTGGTGATGCGCCCGGGGATCTTGGCCTTCTTGATGAGGTTGTTGTAGCAGTGCTGGTAGCGCGGGTTGGAGCGGCGCTGGTGGCCGATCTGCAAGAGCTTGCCGGTCTCGCGGGCGGTCAGCACCATGGAGCGGGCCTCCTCGACGGTGCGGGCCATCATCTTCTCGCAGTACACGTGCAGGCCGGCCTTGAGGCAGGCGTTGGTGTGGCGCGAGTGCCACAGGTCGGGCGTGGCGATGATGGCCGCGTCGAGGTCCTTCTCCTTCTCGAGCATGTCCTCGATGTCCTGGTAGGCGTTCACCTCGAAGCCTTCCTTGGCCAGCTTGCGCTGCCCGTAGGTGCGGCTGTACTCCCAGATGTCGCACACCGCGCGGAAGCGCAGGCCGGGCACGTTGAGCATGGCGTCGAGCAGCACGCGGCCTTGGACTCCGAGGCCGACCAGGGCCACGTTGATCTCGCCGTTGGGCGAGGACTGGGCCCGGGCGAAGGCGGGGGCGACGAGGATGCCGCCGGCGGCCACCAGGCTGTTCTTGACGAACTCGCGGCGGGCGAGCGGATGGGAAGCTGTCTTTTCGGTCATGTTGCTTTCGGGGG
>NZ_JARXIA010000064.1 GCF_031127875.1 Pelagicoccus sp. SDUM812005
AGCGAAGAGTGGGGCTCCCTCGGACTCGCCTTGGTTGACTCCGTATACGACGACGACGGATCCATCAACAACGACGCGGACGACTTCGACATGGGCATCGAAACCAAGCTCGTGCTCACTCCAGCAGACGGTTGGACCTTCTTCCTCGGCTACGGCATCGATTCCGCCAACGCAGGCATGGAAGACCGCGAGCTCATCAACTTCTGGGGCTCCTACGAAGTCGGTTCCTCCACTTTCGCTGCCGAGTACAACAACTACTCTGACAGCTACCGCGACATCGACCAGTGGCTCCTCATGTACTCCGTCGCAGTTGGCGACAAGGGTACCTTCACTGCTCGTATCAGCAACGACAAGCGCGACTACGTCAGCCTCGCCGCTTCCGCAATGGTCGGTTCCGGACAGTGGGAAGACGAAGACACCAAGTACACCGCCGCTTACATCCACGCTGTAAACGACAACCTCGCTATCGTTTCCGAAGTGAGCCAAGTCGAAATGGGCACTTGGAGAGGCGACTCCACCGAGTTCGCCGTCGAAGCGCTCTTCACTTTCTAGTCCTCGGACCTAGCAAAGCCTTTAACGAAAAGCCTCCACCACCCGGTGGGGGCTTTTTCATGCCGCCTCTCAAGCTCCCACGGCGCCCAAATTTGAGCAGTTTTTCCTCCAGCAGAAAAATCAAAGAAAAAGTCAGTAAAAACTGGATACTGGCAACCAATTTGCTAATTCGTCTAACCGTTCGAATTCGAACACCCAACTCTATCAATACAAGACACTCTTCGTGAATAGCTTAGCTACGAACGAAACTACCTAAAAAACTCAGATCAATGAACAAACTACTAAGTCTAACCGCAGCCGGCGCGCTGCTCTCTAGCTCTGCCCTCTACGGCCAGATCGAAATCAACGACAACCTGTCCGTAACAGGTTTCCTCGACATGTCGCTCTTCCACGCTGACAACGACGACGGCGATTCCACATCGTTCGACCTCGACCAGATGGAAATCGACTTCCTCCTCTCCTTCGACGAAATCACCGCCCAGATCGACCTCGACTACCAGCGCGGCGACGCCAACGAGATCGACCTCGAGCAAGCGTTCCTCACCTACGACCTCGGCGAAGGCACATCCATCACTGCCGGTAAGTTCCTCAGCTACATGGGCTGGGAAACCGCAGAGCCAACCGGCCTCTACCAGTACTCCTACGCCTACGGCACTACCATCCCAGGCTACCACAACGGCGTAAGCATCGACTTCAGCGAAGAGTGGGGCTCCCTCGGACT
>NZ_JARXIA010000065.1 GCF_031127875.1 Pelagicoccus sp. SDUM812005
GACAATGAAGTGCAGAGAAGGTAAAATAGGATAATGCTTTTCATGTGAGTTTGTTCGGAGGGGAGTGGATTCAGGATTCTTTTCTTTCTGCCTAACGCTGAGGTCTCACGCGAGCGCTTGCGCGAGTTGTGAGGACCGACTTGATATGCTTATTTTAATTCGGTGACCAAGGCTTCTTGCAGTAGACCTTCATTGACACTGGCTTCATTCCTTCAGTTATTTTCAGATCGATGCGATTGTCCTTTTTTCCTTTCTTTCGGGCTACTATTTTATAGTCGCTTGGAGGTAGTTGAAAGGTTTTGGACTCAAACTTTTCGGGTTTAGTCGGCTTTGGTCCAATTATTTGTATCCATGTTTCTCCGTCACTTATGATAGTAACTGAAGTTGTTTCATTCTGTTCCGTTGTTGTTGTTGTTGTTGTTGTTGCTGATGCTGAAACGATTAGCAAGTGTGAGCCAATAAGAAAGCTGATCAGTGCGGTGATTGTGCTTATGTAGTATCTTCGCATATTGTTCCAATTGTTCTGCATATCGCCGAGGTCAGACGACGAGCGCTTGCGCTCGTTGTCTGCACCGATTGGTTATGCTTTTTAGTTTTTAGCAAATTGTTTGATTTGATGCAGTGGGATTTTGTCACGGTATCCAATGATTCCATCTGTGTAATAGAAAGAGGCTTTTTGTCTCGGCGGATTACCAACATAAAAGACGAGGGCACCATCGCAATCGGCTGAGGTAATGAATTTGGAATGGCTCCGATCATATTCGTCGCCTTCGGAATGACTGAAATCAGTGTTTGGATTCTTTTTTAATATTTCACTGATCCTTACTTTTTGGTTTTCTGTTTTATTCGGTTCAGGTTCGGCCAACAAGACAACTGATGACTGCTTGAACATTCGTTCGAAACTGAGGTTCGTGAAAGTTTCGTGTCCGTATCTTTCTTCGAAGATGTGATAAGCTGGGGGTTCGACTTGTTTCAGAATTCGTTCTGCTACTTCTGGGTATACAACGAATGCTAGAACGAAAAGTGATATCGATAGAGAGATGGATATTCCGAATCCAAATATGATTCCGTCTGCGAATGGTTTACGTTTCTTCATATTTGCATAACGCTGAGTCCTCACGCGGAGAGGGCGCAGCCCTCGGAGTTGTGAGCGACGACTTGATATGTGTAGTTTTTATTCATACTCCTCGCCTTCGTCTCC
>NZ_JARXIA010000066.1 GCF_031127875.1 Pelagicoccus sp. SDUM812005
TTCGATCTACCGGCTTTGAGCTGCTCGAGGCCGATTTGAATCTCGGATTGAAGCGATGACAGCTTTCTAACGCGTTCCTGTTCAAACTGATGCAGGACACGGAGAGCATCGCGAACTACCTCGGATGATGACCCGTAAAGCCCCGACTGGACTTTGTCTTGAACCCATTTTTCGAGTTCTGGTGTAAGTGACACATTCATAGTTCTAAGGTAGAATTATGGCGAGAATTGTCAAACTTCGTTATTTGGCCATCGCTAAGGTGATACGACGACGGCTTCGGCCAACGCCACCACGTCTGGGCTGGTTGATTTGCTTGGTTTGTGGCGAAAGGGGCGAGCGTTTGCTGGAGTTGTCTGCACGACTTGTTCTGAACGAAGCCGCTGCGCGGCAACTTGAAGTAGCTTTCATCATTTGAGTTGGAGGGTTGGCAGCCTCTTGCGAGGCTGCCAGGATGAGAAAGTATACGACACCCAAAAAGACCTCCATCCGGTCCGCTACAACCTTAAATGCGCGTCGCTTAAGGCGTTGGCCGAGCACTTCAGTCTCCTCGGCGAGAGCCTTGGCGCCGCCAAGGCCTACTACCGGCATTTGCGGCTCTTGCCTGGGCATTCTGGGACCCGCCCCGAGGTGGTTGCCCCGGAAGCGCCTGCACGAGTGCCTGATGGAGCTAGCCGTGAAGGATCCAACCGATGCGTGTGCGAGCCCCCTAGAGGCATTTCTCGGATGCGAACTTCGCCCCATCGCCTTCGAAAATCCAGGAACAGTAGTTACCTCTATTGATTACGTGGTAGATCGCTCCGGAATATTCAATGCGTGGGGCTCTTGGCATGGCGGTAGGGTGGGGTTATCAATTGAAAAGTCAAACATTACGGTTTGACCCCTTTTGTACCTCTTCAATTGAAAAGTCAAACATTACGGTTTGACCCCTTTTGTACCTCTTCGTTTTGTGCAAATCCACGAATGTCGTTCCATTTGGGGAGAGACACCAAATCGTCCAGTAGCTTATGAGAAGCTGAAGTTGAGCATCCTAATG
>NZ_JARXIA010000067.1 GCF_031127875.1 Pelagicoccus sp. SDUM812005
AAACGCATATAGCGTTTCCGGCTAGGTCCGACTCGGACCGCGGCTTGTTCAACCATGGGCCAATGCGAACCTACGGTTCGAAGGTCCCTTTATTGTTCTACTTGATTGATATTACTTTCTTTTCGATCATCGAAATAATCGCGTTTCTTCCGTCGGAAAGAGTGAATCCGACTTTTTCGTCGGTCACAAAGTTTACATCTCTGAACCAATGATATTTTGGTGAAGTGCTCATCATCTGATCTGTCTTGATGTCTTCTAGGTCATCGATGAATTCGTTTAGTGAGTATTCTATAACATTTCCATCCTGTTTGATTATTTGAATGCAGGTTTGATCTATTCTCCAGATTCGGTGGTCCCCGACGATATGGACTATTCGGTCTCCACTTTCGGACAGCCTGATGATCGAAAACAGCGAGTCGTATGATGAAATGGTGGCTGACCATGATTCGCTGAGGTCCGATGCCAAACGAACTTCCATCTTTTTGTTTGGGTTGTCTTTACGGATGAAGTACTCTTTCGACGATCCTTCGATGACAACGAATTCAGGAGGAGCGATCCAGCACCCAAGACACGGTATAGCGGAGAAGGCGATAAGCAGGATGTAATGGCTAATAGTTTTCATTTTTCTGTAACGCCAAGCTCTGACGCGAGCGCTTGCGCGAGTTGTCTGCGGCGCCTTGGTATGCCTGGCATGTCGATAACCTGATATGGTGAAAGTCCATTGTGAGAGACCTGAACAAAGCATCAATCACTAGAGAAGCGCAAGGGCGCAGTCGCGAGGCTGGGTCCGAAAGCAGCGTGGATCAAACCGACGAGCTGATGGACAAGAACGCCATA
>NZ_JARXIA010000068.1 GCF_031127875.1 Pelagicoccus sp. SDUM812005
TTAGGCAGAAAGAAAAGAATCCTGAATCCACTCCCCTCCGAACAAACTCACATGAAAAGCATTATCCTATTTTACCTTCTCTGCACTTCATTGTCCGTTTGTTACGCTGAAACTAGAATTGGAATCGAAGCAAATTACTTGAAGATCTCTGGCATACGCTCTTACGGAGCCGGTGCGAACAACGGCTTTTTCTTCACAGCTCCGAAGAGCTCACGCACAGTTTCACCGTACCTCTCTTTCTCACCAAACTCTCGTTCGACCTTCAAAGTTCGATATACAAATTACGAAGAGATCTCCAGTTCTGGCTTTTCCGGCGACTCAAACATTTTCAAGACGCCAGGTATTTTCGTGCCCCAGGTTCCGGTGTTTTTCTCCATAGAAGAGGAAATCAAGGAGTATTCTCTGTCTTACCTTTTCCGAATAGGATCCATAAAGTCTTTTGACTTCGCCCTAGGGCCAAGCCTTTCGGTATTCGACTCGAATGCGGCTTTCTACTTTCCTGAGTCTGCAGAGATGGGCCCTTTTGCGACGAGGAAGGAGACTGATGTAGAGTTAGGTTTTGAGAGTTTGGTTGCTTACGCTATTTCTGATGATTTCAACGCTGAATTCTCTTACCGATATTCAACTCCTCCACAGAGACATATTCACTTACTTTCTATATCTCTAAACTTCAAATTATGAGGCCTAACCAGGCGGTCGATACAACGGCGGCAAACGCTCGCCTCTTTGGCGACGACACTTCGTAAACAACCAACCCAGACGTGGAGGCTATGACCGAAGCCGCCGTCGTATCACCTTAGCGTT
>NZ_JARXIA010000069.1 GCF_031127875.1 Pelagicoccus sp. SDUM812005
TCTCCCAGCTTGGTTCGTCGATCTCTGTGAGTTCGTAATCATCTGGATCAATACCGTCGGACTCCATTATCGCTAGTTTCATTTCTCTTCGAACGTCAAATCCACACGATGGCGGCTTCGGTTGATGTTCCAAGTCTGTTGAGGTTGATTTCCATGTGGTCGTTATGAAAGAGGCGAGCGTTTGCCGACATTGTGTGCGATGCCTGGTTGTGTATTTCTTTTTTCGTACCAGGTGTGGTTGCAACGAGGACACAAGCAAGCTCTTGGAGTTCTGCATAGTGCAGCGCGCTTCGGGCATCGATTCATTTTCTCGCCGTGCTCTTCGAAGACTCGAATCATCGTTCTTTTCATGAATTCATCGTATCCAACTTTTAGAGCATCGATTACATCTTTGTCTTCGCTTTTCTTGCTTCGAAGCATAGCGGCCATGTCCTTGTGGCTTGAATGGACAGCTTTCTCTTCCAGCAGATGAGTCCTGCATGCCTCAGCTTCAGTTCTCGTTAGTAACGATGTGTAACTGAAGAGCACTGTTTTGGCATCTTCGCGCCAATAGTCTGGAAGCTCATCGTTCCTCATTTTTCTACACAACGCTAAGCTGTCACGACGCGGGCTTGCCCGCGTTGTGACCAGCGCCTTGGTATGCCTGGCATGTCGATAACCTGATATGGTGAAAGTCCATTGTGAGAGACCTGAACAAAACATCAATCACTAGAGAAGCGCAAGGGCGCAGTCGCGAGGCTGGGTCCGAAAGCAGCGTGGATCAAACCGACGAGCTGATGGACAAGAACGCCATA
>NZ_JARXIA010000006.1 GCF_031127875.1 Pelagicoccus sp. SDUM812005
GTAACATACAAAATAGATAGCAGATAGGGATTAGGGGTAGTCCCGCTATCGAAAAAAGCCCGCGTTGAGCTTAGCTCGGCGCGGGCTTTGTTGTGCTTGGAGGGCGGGAACGGTTGGCGGCCCGCGCGGGGAGGTCGGTTTAGGTGGCGCTTTGGGCGGCGGTGGGCTTGTGGGGGGCCTTGCGGAAGGGGGCGAGGAGGCAGGATTGCTTGCGACTGCCGTTGAGGATCTTGCCCGCGAGGGTGGGACGAACGAGCAGGTCGTAGACGAGCAGGGATGTTGCGACGGTGATGAGGAAGATGGCGCCGAGCTTTAGGGACCAGTGGAAGGGGAGTTCGGCGAAGGCGACTTGGAGCCATACGACTACGGGGAGATGGACGAGGTAGAGCCAGTAGGAGGAGTCGGCGACGTAGCGAATGAAGCGGTTGGGACGGTTGCAGCATTTCTTGAAAAGTCCGATGGTGAGGAAAACCAGGCATAGCATGGTGTAGGCGTAGGCGAAGGCGAAGCCGGCTCGCAGGAGGGTGTAGTTCTCGTGGGTGTAGTCGCTTTCGAATTTTGAGAGGGCGGTGATGGCGGCGATGGCTCCGGCGCTGTTGAGGAGTCGGGTCCAGCTGAAGCGGCTGAGGGTGTCGAGCAGGGAGGCCTGGCGGTGCAGGATCCAGCCGAAGCCGAAGAAGCCTCCGTAGACAAAGAAGGTGGGAAGGTGGGGAACGAGCGATTTATCGGGCGTATCCATTCCCCAATGACTCATGAACCAAAGCCCGCTTGCTACGATTGCGGAGAGAAGGGGGAGCGTAAGTTTGGAGTGGGCGAGCCAGTTGCAGGCTCGGTCGGCGGCGGTGGCTGCGGTGGCGTGAAGTTGGGGAGCTTGCTTGAGGAGGCTGCGAAGGGCGAGGGTTGCGGCGGTGACGAGGAGGATGTCGTAGAGGAACCAGAGATGGGTGCCGACTAGGATTCCTGCAGGGAGCGTATTCAAGGATTGGATTCCGGTTTGGAGTCCTTCGAGTATGTTCACCTCCCCCCTGAGGCTGGCCATGCCCATGACCCAACCGCTTACCAAGAGGGGGCGCAGGATGAACCATCCGATGACGAAGGGGAGGGCGATGCGGGTCAGCCGAGATTTTGCGAAGGCGCGGAAGCCTCGCTGGTGAAAGGTCATATGGCTGAAGAAGCCGGCGATCAGGAAGAAAAGCTCCATGCGGAAGGAGTGGCTGACGAGCATGAAGACGGAGACGAGGGAGCTGGTTGAAATGTCCATGACCGCCCAGCCAATGTACATAGGGGTGAAGGATAGGCTGGCGTGGAATACGATGCCGAGCAAGAGAGCGAAGGCTCTTACGGCGTCGAGGTGGTAGAGTCGTTGAGCGGAGGTGGGGTGGGCGTTCATGTCGCTGGATGTTGGATACGTTGTATGCGCTTGGCTTTGGCGGGCTCAGTAGAATCCGATTTCCTCGACCTCGAAGGCGAAGGCGGTGGGTTGCATGTCGAAGGCGACGAGGCTGAGGCTGACAATGGTTTTCGGATCGAGTGGGGTTTGCTCCGACCAGGCTCGTTTGAGGGAGGAGAAGGGGATTTTGACTTCCTGGAAGTCGTTGCCTGCCTTGCGGGCGATGGGGGCGGCGTGGTAGTCGAAATTGTTGACTGCGGCGCTGTTGGCGGAAATGGAGACGTTTCCTTTTTGGATGCGGATCTTGAGGCGGATGCCTTGGTAGTGGCTGAGGTTTTGGGCTTGGCCGGTGGCGTCGAGCAGGAAGATGACGCTGGCCCAGCCAGGTTGGCCTCGGGGTGGCGCGATGTCGCCGCTGGCGGAGAGCGTGCCGTTGGCGATGGTGTAGCGTGCTGTGGTTTTTCCGCCAGCGGAGCTGTCGTCGAGGAAGAGTCGCTCGAGTCCGAGGGCGTTGGCCTTGGCGTCGTCGAAGCTGTCGAGGGTGGCGGGCACGGGATTGGCGAAGGCGTTGGCGGCGAGGAGGCTGGCGGCGGCGAGAAGTGTTTTGAGCGATTTCATGCGGTTTTCTGTGTTTAGATGATTTATTGGTTTTTGCTCGGCGGTGTTGTTGCGAGCGATTGCTGTTCGCTGGGTAAGTGCCGAGGGCGGCGGGAGAGGTGACAGATTTTTTCGCTTCTTTTTGCAGCCCGCCGTTTTTTGGTTTTTTCTCGGATTTCTTGTCACCTTTGCTGGCGAGCGGGGCACTTGTCTGCAGAAGCCCATGAATACGGAAAAGGAAAACCCAGCGTTTATAGACGCCAGCGACGAGTCGCTGGTGATTGCGTGTCTCGGCGGCGACCGTCAGGCATTTGGAAAGATCGTAACGCGCTACCAGCGCATGTTGTGCTCGGTGGCGTACTCGTCGCTCGGCAGCTTAAGCGCTAGCGAGGAGGTGGCCCAGGAAGCGTTCGTAGAAGCGTGGAAGAAGCTGGGCAGCCTGCGGGAGCCGGAGAAGCTGAAGTCGTGGTTGTGCGGAATCTTGCGATTCAAGATTAGCCATCGCCGTCGCAAGGACGCGCGGCAGCCAGTGTTTGAGGCGGAGGGCAGCGAGGAGTTGGTCAATATGGAAGCGGAGGGAGAAGGAGTGGACGAGTCGGCGATGCGAGCGGAGGAACAGGCGCTTTTGTGGAAAGCTTTGGAGCGGGTGCCGGAAACGTACCGCGAGCCCTTGGTCCTCTATTATAGAGAGCATCAGTCGATCGAGCACGTGGCCTACGAGCTGGACTTGTCGGAGGATGCGGTGAAGCAGCGCCTTTCGCGAGGCCGCAAGATGTTGCAGGAGCGGATGATGAGCTTCGTGGAGGATTCGCTGGTACGCAGCACGCCGGGACGTGTATTCACTTTGGGAGTACTGGCGGCTTTGCCAGCTCTGGCGCCTCCCGCCAAGGCGGCGACCGGGGCTGCGGTTGCTGCGAAGCTGGGATCTTTGGCAAAGTGGTCGAGCGTGATCGCTTTTGTGGGAACGTTTTCCGGTTTGATCAGTAGCGTGTTTGCTTTGAGGGCGAGCTTGGATCAATCGCGAACGGAGCGGGAGAGGCTGAATGTGATCCGCACGGTGGTGGGCTTTCTGGCAGTTGCCGCTGCCTACGTAGGCGGAGGCTACCTGTTGCTTTGGTTGGCAAGCCAATCGTATGAGAGCTCTGGATACTACGCAGCTGGCATGCAATTGCTCACAGTGGGTGCGACGCTGGCCTGTTGTGGCATGACGTATCGAATGTTCAAATACTCGCGGCAATTGCGTGAGGAGGAACGCCTGGCCCATCCTGAGTGTTTCCTGGACGAGAGGGATGCGAAGACGGCAAAAGGACGAGAATTCAAGAGTCGCTGGAAGCTGTTCGGGGTGCCCTTGGTGCATGTGCGTTTCGCAGCGGCGGAAGAGGGCGACAAGCCGGTCTTTGGATGGATCGCCGCGGGCGAGCAGGCCTACGGGCTGCTCTTTGCCTGGGGCGGATTCGTGGTCGCTCCAGTGTGCGTGGGGATCGTTTCGGTCGGATTGCTGAGCGTGGGCACGATCGGGTTCGGAGTTTTGGGAATTGGGATGATCGCCTGGGGCGTGGTGGCTTTCGGCTCGTCGGCTGTCGGTTGGAACACCTTTTCGGCGCTGTCTTCGCTAGGAGGGGATACGGCCATCTCGGGTGGGTTCGCGGTGGCTCGCGATGCTGCCATCGGGAAGGTGGCTTTCGCTGCGAAAGCGAACACCGAGGCGGCGGCGGAGCTGGCTCGCCTCGGAGCGTTGGAAGCGAGCTACGTGGGCGTTTTGGGCCTGATCGCCGTCCTGGTGCTGGTGCCGGTGACGTTTTACGCGAAAGCGGTCCGGAAGCGATTTGGCAAAAAAAGCGGCTAACTCGCCTTTTTTCGAGTCGGCAGCTTTCGTCTATAGATTCGCAAGTTGCCGATTGAGAGGAGGATGCGAGAGATGTAGTTGGGTATAGGTGTAGCCTATGGTTGCTAGTGGAATGAAGTATTTCCATTTATGGCAGGAATATCGTATAGTTCATCCATCGACCAACCGAGAGGTCAGGACGATACGAAGCCAAGCTTCGAAACAGTTTTTTTTGGGGTATATACATACACGACAGCGTTATAGGAGTAGGGGTACTCCTGCTGTCAAAGAGGCCCGCACAGAGCTTAGCTCTGGCGGGCTTTTTCGTGTCCGGATGTTGAGGAGGGGGCTTCCGTTTGCGGGAGCGACTTCCGGAGTGGGAAGCTGGTTCGTTTTCGGTTTGGGACGGCGAGAGGGCGGTCCGCTGCTGGCGAGAATTGCGGCAAAAGAGGGGGAATTCGATTTTTCGGAAGCGTATTCGGCGTATTTTCTTTCCGTGGACGATGTTTAAGTGGCTTTTGGATAGGAGCTTAAGTCCATCGATCGAAAGGTATAGGTGTGTCCTATGGTTGGTAGTGGAACGAAGTATTTCCCATTATGGCAGGAATATCGTATAGTTCACCCATCGACCAACCGAGAGGTCAGGACGATACGAAGCCAAGCTTCGTTACAGTTTTTTTGGGGTATATACATACACGACAGCGTTATAGGAGTAGGGGTACTCCTGCTGTCAAAGAGACCCGCGCTGAGCTTAGCTCAGGCGGGTTTTTTCGTGTCTGGAGATGGCGAATTTCGCTTGGAAAAAGGCAGCCATGGGGAGGCGGTAGGTCCTACGGGCGTGAGGCTCGCATGCCCGCTGCGCTTTTTTAATTGTAAAAAGGTGACCCTCATGAAGGAGGGATACACTTCTAGTGCGAAACTCAAGACGCTCGCTTGCAGCAGGTTACGAGACGATCGGGGTTGCTATAGGTTTTTACTATGGTTGCTAGTGGTTCTAAGTATTTCACATTATGGCAAGAATCCCGTATAGTTCTTACATCGACCAACCGAGAGGCACAATCGATACGAAGCCGAGCTTCGTTACAGAATTTTTTTTTGGGGTATAAACATACTAGATAGCATCAAAGGAGTAGGGGTACTCCTGCTATCAAAGAGACCCGCGCTGAGCTTAGCTCAGGCGGGTTTTTTCTTTGCCCAAATTCCAGGGGACGATGGGGAAATGGGGCACACAAGGTTTTGTTGGGTTAGTAAGCTTGGGCGCTAGAGGAGAAGCGGCGGGTTTGACTTCTGCGGGCCCAGGAGCGAGGTATCTGCCATGGAAGAGACGGAATTTATTTGGCACGGCGGGAAGCTCATAGCTTGGAAGGATGCGACGGTGCACGTGATGACGCACGCCTTGCACTATGGGTCCTCGGTTTTCGAAGGTATCCGCGTTTATGATACGGCGGAGGGCCCCGCGTTCTTGTGCCTGGAGCGGCATTTGAAGCGCTTTTACGATTCGGCTCGGATCTATCGGATGACTATGCCTTTCGAGGTGGCGGAGCTGAGACGGATTTGCCACGAGGTGATTCGGGCCAACAAGTTGACTTCGGCTTACGTGCGTCCCTTGGCGTTTCGTGGATACGGACCGATCACGGTTTACGGGAATGCGGATCCGGTGGAGGTGACGGTGGCGGCCTTTCCGTGGGGAGCGTATCTCGGCGAGGACGCTTTGGAGAATGGCGTCGATGTGGGGGTGTCGAGCTGGACTCGGGTGGCTCCGAATACGTTGCCGACCATGGCCAAGGCGGGCGGGAATTACCTTTCGTCGCAATTGATTACCATGGAGGCGCATCGCCATGGATACACGGAAGGGATCGGTCTGGACGCGTCGGGGCATTTGAGCGAAGGGGCAGGGGAGAACATCTTCGTGGTTCGCGACGGGGTGCTGCTCACGCCTCCCATCACGGCCGCGATTTTGCCGGGTATCACCCGCAGCATTACGATCGATCTAGCTCAGCGGCTCGGCTACGAGGTGCGAGAGGAGAGTTTGCCGCGAGAGCTGCTCTACGTGGCGGACGAGGTTTTCATGACCGGTACGGCGACCGAGATCGCGGCTATTCGTTCGGTGGATGGATTGACGGTCGGAAGCGGCAAGCGAGGTGTCGTGACGGAACAACTACAAAAGGCGTTTTTTGGCCTTTTCGACGGTTCGACGGAAGACACGCGCGGGTGGCTGGAAAAGGTTGAGTAGGGCCGGTGGCCTAGCGTTCGCGAGGCGCGGAGGGAGGGGGCGCGAGCCCTCGGTTTTCTCGGGCGAAGGAGGCGTTTTGAGGCTTTCGGGCGGGCGAAAATCTCGCTTGATAATTTGTCGCGACCCTGCACAATGGGCGGCCTCGGCGTTCCGATCAAGCACGGTGCTTGGGAGGGCGTGCTACGAGTTGTTTATTACCTCAATGAAAAGTCTAATGTTGATTGCCGCCGCCTTGGTTTTGGCGAGCGGCGGGTCCTCCCTTTTAGCTCAAAGCGCTCCAGGGGAAACGCCACCGGCATCCGCTCCGCTCGATGCGAAGAAAGCGAAGGAGTTGGAGAAGCGAAAGGCGAATTTGATCAAGTCGATCGAGAAGCAAGTTGCGACGGCTGAGAAGAAATTGAAGCTGAGCGAGGAGCAGAAGCAGACGATACGCCCTATCTTGACGCAGTATTACGTGA
Source organism: Pelagicoccus sp. SDUM812005 (assembly GCF_031127875.1). GTDB lineage: Bacteria > Verrucomicrobiota > Verrucomicrobiia > Opitutales > Opitutaceae > Pelagicoccus. The sequence goes on from NZ_JARXIA010000006.1 coordinate 6,504, forward strand.
AGCGGGTTCCGCTGGCGGGAAGTTTGCGGAGAGCCGCGGATCCAGAAGCCAAGAAGGTGGCGCGTAGGGATCTGCGTTCCTGGTACAAGAAGTTGGAGAAGGAACTGTCGGACAAGCTCGACGAGAAGCAGATGAAGGCCTTGGCCCGCATCAACGAAAACGATATGGCGGCCTTGAATCCTCCTCCGGCAAGTTCGGGCGGCGGCTTCGGCGGCGGTGACGGCGGCGGTGGTGGCGACGGTGGTGGCGGTGGCGACTAAGCGATCGCGTCGCTGATGTGACTTTGCTCGGGGAAAACGGTGTATCCGTTTTCCCTTTTTTTTGGGCGAAGCGTTGCCCTTTTGGCGTGGGAGACGGGTTCTTCTGGAAGGGAAGCTTCTCGATTGCCTTGTTGGCTTGGGGTGGCACCTTGCTGGGAAATGAGCATGGGTGCGAATGAATCGAGGCGGCTGTCGTTTGGTCCGTTGGATGGGGCGGCGATGGTGGGCTTCCTGGCCTACGCGTCGTGCGTGACGGCGATTCCAATTTGCTTGGTGGCGATCACGCGGGACTTGGGCTTGTCGTTTTCGCAGGCCGGCGGCTTGGAGATGACGAAGGGTATCCTCGTTTTGGGTACTTTGCTTTTTAGCGGTTTTGTGGCGGCTCGCTTCGGGAAGGCTCGGTCGATCGGCTTAGCGTGCCTGGTGATGGGGGCGGGAATGTTTTTATACAGCTTCGCTCCCTCGTACGGGGCCTTGTTTTTGGCGGTTGCCTTGTTGGGCTTCGGGGGTGGCGTGATCGAGGCTTTGATCAATCCCTTGGTGCAGGAGCTGCATCCGGAGGACTCGGGGCGCTACCTGAACTTGATCAATGCGTTTTGGTCGATCGGGGTTTTGTTGACGATGCTGGGAACGGGGGAGGCTTTGACCCAGCTGGTGTCGTGGCGGTCGGTGATGATGGCTTTGGGCTGTTTTAGCCTGCTGTCGGGGGCCTTGTTTCTGGCGTTGAAGGGAGCGGGGGGAGCTGTCGGGAGGGAGAGCGAGCTGGCGACGGTGCTTGCCCACAAGCGGCGAATCCTGGGACTGCGGCGATTTTGGTTGTTCACCGCTTTGATGTTTCTGGGCGGAGCGGCGGAAGGAGCCTTCACCTACTGGAGCGCGAGCTTGCTGCAGCTGGAGCACGGGGCGGGACCGCGGGCGGCGGGAGTGGGCGTGGCGCTTTTCGCGGCGGGCATGATCGTGGCTCGCTTGCTATGGGGCTGGCTGGTTCCGCAGAGTCGCTTGTGGCATCTTTTGCTGGGCTCGGCCGTGGCGGGACTGGCGGTGGGGATCGTGTTTCCGCTTACGGACGCCTTGGCGCCGCTTTACGTGAACCTCTTCGTGGCCGGTTTGGCGATGGCTTGCTTCTGGCCGACCTTGCAATCGTACGCGGTGGATCGCATGGCCTGCGACGCGACCAGCGCCTTTATCCTGCTTTCGTGTGGCGGAATCGTGGGCTTTGCCTCGGTGTCATGGACGATGGGGTTGATCGGCGACTGGGTGGGCTTGCGCGCGAGCTTTTGGATCGTGCCGGCTTACTTGAGCGTGATGGTGGGGCTCTTGCTTTGGGAGCGGAGGTGGGCTCCGGTCGCGGCGGACGGGTGAGCGCTTTTGTTACTCGGCTTGGAGGCGGTAGAACGTTGGATTGCCGCCTGTAATGGGAAAGCTGATACTGGCTACGTTTTGCGTGACCTGGGGCAAGGTGGCTACGGGAGTCCAGGCTTGGAGGTCGCTGGATTCTGCTAGGGTGAAGCCCAGGGCCGCGTCGGCTTGCCAGCTGAGATCGATGGACCCGGGGTGGGTGGTGAAAGTGATTTCGGGGGCGGCGGAGGGAGCGGTATCGTCCGGTAGCACGGTGATGCTGAGGCGCAGGGCTCCGGGGTCTGGCTCGGGCGCGGTTTCGCCGGTACCGTCGGGGTTGGACCAGGGGGTGAGGACGAAGTCGTAGGTGCCGGCTTGTGTTGGGGTGCCGACGAGGAGGCCGAGGCCAGTGGCGATGACGCCGTCGACGAGGTCTTTGCGTTGGCGCAGGTCGGTGACGCGCAAGCCGGGCGGGAGTTCGCCGGCGAGGGTCCAGGACTGGGGGGTGATGGAATTGGAAAAGCTGATGACGGCAGTGACGCCGACTTTGACTTCCGGGGTGTTGATGTACTCGACGGTGTAGCTGGAGGTGCTGGCTCCGGATAGGGCGTGCGGAGTGGCGAGGGCGGCGGCGGGCAGGGCGAAGGATTGGAGGATGCGGGCCACGGGGGCGCTGGCTTGCAGGTGCTTGGCGTGGAGCAGCAGCTTGAGGGCGGGGCTGCGCTGCAGGACGAGCAGGAGCAGCGCGAGGGAGAGGTGCAGGCGGGCGGAGAGGAGTTTGGGAAGCAGATAGTATTTCACGGGCAATAGGCGGTATGGATAACGCCGTATTGTCCGTTGCTTGTAATGGAGGAGGCAGTTTCGCCTAGTCGGAGGGGGAGGGAAACGCAAGTTGGGGCGAATTGGTTACGCGTTCCCTGAGGGGGCGGTACGCTCGGCGAGCGGGAGAGTGACTAGGGGAGGGAGGTGGCGGCCGCGATGCCTTCGCGAGCTTGGTGCCTTAAGGGGCGGGAGCGAAGCGGTAGAATTCGAATTGCGTGAGGGGAATTTGGATACTGGATTGATCGCCGTTTTGGACGGGGGTGAGGGTGACGGGGTCCCAGAGCGCGAGGTCGGTGGAGCGAGTGAGCTGGTAGGATGCTGCTTCGTCGGTGGTCCAGTAGAGGGTGATGGTGTCTGCTTGGCGTTGGTAGCCTAGTCGGGGCGGCGTGGATGGGGCGGGATCTTCGGGAGCGATGTCGAAGGCGAGGCCAAGGAGTTGGGGGGCGGTGTTGCCTTGCCCGTCTTTCAAGCTCCAGGGCTTGAGGATGAGTCCGTAGGGACCGGGGGCGGTGGGCGTGCCTTTGATGACGGGAAAGGGGGTGTTGATGACGCCGTCGACGAGCTGGACTTCGTCGAATATGTCGGTGGCGACGAGGCCGGGCGGCATCTCGCCTTCGATGGTCCAGGAGGCGGCGGTGATGGTGTTGGAGATGTCGATCTTGGTTTTGAGGCCGACTTGGGCGGGCTCGATGTGCAGGATGCTTTTGTTGGCGACGGTGTAGGAAGCGTCGTTGACGTTGTACTTGGAGGTGGTGGCTCCGGATACGGCGTGGGGAGCGGCGAGGGAGGCTGCGGCGATGAAGGCCTTTTGGACGATTTGGATGCTGGGCAGCGAGAGGCGCGAAAGCAGGCCAGCGGGGAGATTGGGCGCTCGTTGTAGTAGAAAAACGAGTACAGCGAGGGAGAGTCGCAGCTTGATGTTTATGCGGGCGAGCATGCGTTTGTTTTTGGGAAGCTTTCTGGCGGGCTTATACTACTGACTTGAGGAAGCCGATGGGCGGGGTGAGGGAGTAGGGATCGTAAAAGTTTTGGATGTTGGGGAAGACGGTTTCGAGGTCGCCGTTGGATACGCCGAACCATTTGGCGATCTCGGAGCAATATTGGTCGACGGATGTAGTTGGAATTTGGCGACCGCGTCCGGTGTCGAGGTCGGATCCGACATGGAGATCGGGATAGGTGCCGTAGATCTTTCCCCCTTGCACGGGGCCGCCCATGACGAAGGCGTTGCCGCCCCAGCCGTGGTCGGAGCCGGCGTCGTTGGAGGTGAGGGTACGTCCGAAGTCGGAGACGGAGAAGGTGAGCACGTTTTCTTGCAGGCCGATTTCCTCGAGGGCCTTTTGGAAGGCGTAGAGGCTTTCGGATACGTCCGGGTACATGTTGTTTTGGCTGTCGAGCAGGGTGGTGTGGTGGTCCCAGCCGCCGAGGCGCACGAAGAAGGTTTGCCGCTTCATCTTGAGCTTGTCGTGGGCGGCGATGGTGCGGGCGACGGTTTTTAGGTTGTTGCCGAAGTTGGTGTTGGGGAAGCCTTGGTCGAGGGTGGTGGTGTCGAAGGCGTCGTTGAAGGCGATGGAGGATTCGATGAAGCGCTTGCTGTTGCGGCCGAAGTTTTTCTGGAAGAGGTTTTTGTAGTTTTCGGTGAGCATGCTGTCGACGGCGGCCCGCTCGAGGGGGTCGCTGTAGGCGATCATGTCGGCTCCGCCGTCGTTGTTGGCGACGAAGGAAAAGGCCTCGTCGCTGGTCTGGAAGATGTTGAGTCCGCTGACCGAGATGTTCATGGAGATCTGGGATTCGGCGTTGAGGGAGGCCAGCAGCTCGGAGGCGCGTCCGCCCCAGCCGCCGGGGCGGCTGCCGCGGACTTGGGGGAGGCAGGTTTGCCAGTGGGCTTGTTGGTCGGAGTGTGAGAAGAGCCCTTTGGGGAGGTAGCGACGGGCTTGGTAGTCGGCCTTGGTGATGGGTTGGATGAGGGTGCCGACGTTGGCGACGAAGGCTAGCTTTTGCTCGTTGTAGAGAGTTTGGAAGCGGTTGAGCTTGGGGTGGACTCCGAATTCTGAATACGCTTGGCCGGTGGTGGTGATGGGCAGGATGTTGAACTGCGGGTCGGAGTCGTCCTTGGGCACGGCGAGGTTTTCTCGGGTGGTGGCGTAGACGTTGTAGGCTTCGTTGTCGCGGGGGACGAGCATGTTGAAGGAGTCGTTTCCGCCGGCGAGGAAGATGCAGACGAGGGCTTTGTAGTCGTCGTCGGCGGAGGCGCTGGGAGCGTTGGCGGCTGCGGCGGCGCTGGTGAGCTTGAGGGAGAGCAGGCTGGAGAAGAGGGCGGTGGAGCCAACGGCGGCGCAGGGGGCTTCGCCGAGGAAGCGGCGGCGGGAGATGAGGCGTTTGTTTTTTTGGCTCATGTGAAAAAAAGGGGGGCGGGCTTATTGGAGGACGTTGAAGCTGGGGGCGATGCAGAGGAGGACGAGGGCGCGCTCGACGCGTTGCTGGGCTTGGCTGGGATCGAGGCCTTCCACGGCGGTGACGATGGCGGTCTTTTCGGTTTCGGTGAGGGCGTTGTTGGCGAGCAGGAGATTGAGGTGGTCGACGAGGGCTGCGGCGTCGCTGGCCAGGCTTTGTTCGTAGCTTAGGTCGAGGCGGCCATGGGAGGCGTTGCCGCTTAGGAAGGGTTGGGCGAGCCCTTTGGTGACGAGGCGCTGCATGACGCCGAAGGAGAGGATGCCGGTGGAGTCGTCGAGGATCTGGAATTCGGGGGCGGTGAGGTCTTGGTCTCGGAGTTCTCCGGCGGGGGCGAAGTCGGGCTCGTAGAAGTTGAATACGGTGGGGGAGCGGAAGGGGTATTGTCCGAGCTGGTTTTGCAGGTCGGCGAGGTAGAGGACCTTGTCGGCGCGGGAGCTTTCGAGTCCGAGGGCGCGGGAGACTTGCAGGAAGCGGTTGAGCGGCTCGCGCAGCTTTCCGCGGGTGGGGTCGACGAGGAAGGCGCCGCTGCGGGCTTCGGGGTCGAGCAGGATGGCTTTGGCGACGGCGGCTAGGTTGCCGCGGGCGCCGGAGCCGTCGTCTTCGAAGACGGCTGCCACGCGGTCGAGATATTGGGGCGAGGGGTTGGAGCAGGTGAGGCGTTGGATGAGGCGGAGGGAGACGAAGGGGGCGGTGTTGGGGTGTTGGAAGAGGGCGTCGAGGGCTTGGGTGACGTCGGTGAGGGTGTCCTGCCCGGCGGGGAGGACGGTGCCTTCGAGCAGGACCTTCTCGCCGCGGTCGTGGCGGTTTTCGTTGGCCCGCATGGGGTCGATCCAGTTTTGGTCGGTGTCCTCGTAGTTGGGATCGTCGGGGGCGAGCACGAATCCCGTGAAGACGCGGGCCATCTCGGTGATGTCTTCGTTGTCGTAGGTGGGGATGGGCTCTCCGTCGTCGTCGAGCTTGAGGCTGCCGTCGCGGTTGAGTTCCCAGAGTCCGATGGTGAAGAGCTGCATGACTTCGCGGGCGTAGTTTTCGTCGGGCTTGCGGGTGCCGCGCTCTTTCTGGTTGTTGAGGTAGGTGAGGTAGCGTCCCATCTTGGGCGAGCGGGTGACGTCTTGCAGGAGGTCGCGGTAGTTGCCGAGGGCGTTGTGGAGGTAGAGGTCGTAGTAGTGGAGCCATTCGTCGAGGTTGCCGTTGTTGGCGGAACCGATCTCGCCGAGCACGATGATTTGGGCGAGGGCCCAGGCCATGCGTTGGCGGAGCTGGTCGGGGGCGTTGAGTGCGGCTTCGAACCAGGCGGCGCCTTTGGCGTGGCGGTTGCCCAAGGGGAAGCTGCGGGGAAAGCCGGCGAGCCCGGGGATGTCGGCGGCGGTATCGGTCAAGGTGGTGACGGGCAGGGCGATTTGGGCGTCGATCCAGTTTTCGAAGTCGAGCTTGAGGTTCAGGAGTTCGTCGATTTCGGCGGGGGCGGGGCCGAAAGTGGCTTGGCGGAGGAAGCGCACGGCTTGGGCTTCGTTGAGCAAGGTGGGTTGGGTTTCGACGCGGAGGCGGAAGAGCTTGGCGCGTCCGGAGCTTTGCTGGAAGCGGAGGAAGTCGCCGTCTTGGGTGAGGCTGGCCTGGGGATCGACGACTTGCCAAGGGGTGGGGCCGAGCTTCCAGGCGAGGGTGGTCCAGGCGTCGGGAGAGAGGTCGGTGCGGGACTCGAAGAGGTAGACGACGTCTTGGCGTCCGACGAAGTCGAAGTGCAGCAGGGCGTCGCCGGTCTGGGTGGAAAGGTAGGGGGAGTTGCCGGATTTGTGGGGGTCGACCGCGTCGGCGGGCGCGGCTCCGAGGGCGTATTCGTAGAAGGAGGTGGCTCCGTCGCCGTCGGGATCGTCGATCGCGGGGGCGCCCGGGATTTGGCTTTTCCAGTCCGGGTGGTTGAGGGGGAGGCCGTCGGGCTGGGCAGCGTGCAAGGAGGCTGCGGCGCGGGCGGCCAGGAGTAGAAGGACTCCTGCGGAAAAGAGCTTTCTGGGCATGTTGTGCGTTTTTTGGGGGGAGACGGGGGGCGGGGCCGCTGGGGCAGACCTTGGGGTAAAAGTGTAAGGGCGAAAAGGCGGCGGCAACGGATTATTGCTGCGGATTTGCGCCTAGCCGCTGGGCAAGGATGCGTCGATGGGACGCTGGCCCGCTTAGCTAAATTGCACGATTTGCGCCACGTAGGGCGGGTTCGCAAGTGTCAGATGCAGAGCGTCTTAAGGAAAGGGCTGCGGTGGCTCGCTCCTGGGTTGGGGAGTATTCGCAGCTTGGGGGCAGGGCTGCGGAATGCCTTTTGGGAAATAGTCCGCTGCGAGCTCTGTCGCGAGGTTCCGTGAGCTGGGGGAGGAGGGGCGAAGGTGGGCGCGACTGTTTAGTCGGCTGGTGTGAGAGTGAAGGTACCTTCGATGACGAGGTCGTCCCGAGAATCGCTAGCGGTGGAGTTTTGGTCGCGAATGTAGACGTTTCCGCTAAGTCCGGCGCTTCGGTCCAGGAACAGTTGGATCGCTGATCCAGTTGTTTGGTAGAAGTAGATTTGGACTTGGGTGCGGGTGGGGCTGATTTCGATCCAGTCGATATAGACAGGGATCTCCGAAGAGGAGTTGATGGTGTAGGTGCCGACGAGGTCAGGCTGGATCTTGATGATTTCGACGTAGTCGGTTCCTTGGTATTGGCTCTCGATCTTTATTTGGTCGATGATGCCGCTCATGTCGGAAACCGAGCGCTTGATGACGTCGATGGTGGCGAATCTAGGGCCGTCGGCGCTGGCCGGCGCGAGCAGGGCGGAGGGAGCTGCGGTGTCTGGATCGAGGCTGGGCGAGATGAGTTGGGTCTGCTCCCAGTTTTCCAGGTCGTTGCTGGTGAAAACGCGAAACTCGGTCAGGGGAGCGAAGGCGGTGGACACGGTAAAGGTGTCGGAGCCGGTCGCGTCTACTTGCGTGGGGCTCAGGATGCTTTGTCCGAAGAGGGGGATGAAGGGGTCGAAATGGTTGGCGTAGAAGGTGGGGTCGAAGGCGTTGGCGGCTGCTCCGATGCGGAGAATCTCGATCGAGTTTATGGTGATCGGGCTAGTGGGAGCGTCGTTGTCGTTAGTCGGAGTGGATCCGATCGATCGGACGACGGAGATGCCTTCGACGACTTTTCCGAATACGTTGTGGATGCCGTCTAGGCTGCTGGTGGTGTCGAGCGTTACGAAGAACTGGCTGCCGTTGGTGTTGGCTCCGCTGTTCGCCATGGAGAGTATGCCTTCTCCCTGGTGTTTGAGGTCGGGGTGGACTTCGTCGGGCCAGCTGTATCCGGGGCCTCCTGAGCCGTTGCCGTTGGGATCGCCGCCCTGGATTACGAATCCGTCAATGATGCGATGGAAGGTGAGTCCGTCGTAGAACTTTGAATAGATGGGGGTGTCGGATCCGTTTTGGTAATGCGGGAGCGTGCCTTCGGCGAGGCCTACGAAGTTGGCGCTGGAGAGCGGCGCTTTTTCGAAGAAGAGCTCGGTGGTGAAGGATCCCTTGTTGGTATCGAAAACGGCGTAGAGCCCGTCTTCGGTAGGAGCTGCGTTCAGGCTAGTAGCCAGCAGCAGAATGGAAGGCAGGGCGGCGAAAAGGGCTTTCTTGAAAGTCACGGGATGGAAAGGGAGTTCGTATTTGGGTCGCCGGTTTTCGTCAGGCGACGCTCTTTTTACGAGCTTCTTTCCGTTTTGGGTTCAGGAAAGTGAAATTTTCTTTGGGCGGCGCGGCGTTAGCTCGCTTGTTGGAGGCAGGCGGTGAGGCGGTCCTCCATTTGCTCGACCGCGTAGAGGTATTCCTTGATGCGCCACTCGCGCCAGGAGCGGGCGTGGCGCAGGGTCCACTCTTCGGCGATCTTGTTGCGGTCGTGGTTGCCGAGTTCGCCTTGTATCCAAATCTCGGATTCGATCTCCTTGATCTGGTCGAGGGTTTCGGCGAGGCGGTCGACGATGCCGCTTTGTACGACGAGGTACTGGGCGATTTCGACGAGTTCGTCGTTGTCGCTGGTGGTGTCGAGCAGCTGCTTGAACTCTTCCCGTTTTTCGCGGTAGAAGCGTTCGAGGGCGTCGAGGTGTCGCTGGAGGCGGCCGGAGTGCCAGAGCTGCTCGAGGAGCTGTCGTTCGTGGGCTTGCGGCAGGAACTCTGGGTCGACGATGGACTGCGCTTTGCGGTAGGATGTGGAAATTTGTACCATGGGGAGATGGGTTTTACGGGTTGGTTCGCTTGCTAACGAAGTTAGTCAATAGATCGGATTTTGCAGGCGGTTTGGTTGCTTTGACGGGCGTTTGCTCGGTCTTTGGCGTTTGCTTTACAGGCGTCTCGGGAGTTTCGCTGCGGCGGCTTAGGGAGAGTCCCTGCGCGGGCGGGGCGTCTCCGAGGAGAGTCCCCTAGGGAGGATCGGATAGGCTGAACCTTGGATCGGTCCCTTGGAGCGAGAACGGCTTTTGTGTGGATTCAGAGGGTTCAACGAAGCCGAGGGGGCCTTGAATTCGCCTGCGGTCTTTTCGCGTCGTTTGCGAAGGGAATTGGGGTGGGACGGCGACGGCGCTTTTTGGGCGTCAGTTGTCGGTCATGGGCGATGCCCATGCCAGCCAGATGGCGGCGGTCCAGGTGAAGTGGTTCCCGCCGGAGCCGGCTCCGGTGATGGGATCGAAGTACTCGTAGAAGCCGTTGTTTTGGATGACCTTTCGGGTATCGAGGCGGATGCGTTGGGCTTTTTCGGCGAAGCCGTATTCCTCGAGCCCGCGGGCTACGAGGTAGTTGACGATGGCCCAAGTGGGTCCGCGCCAGTAGCGGCGGGAGTCGAACTTGGGGTGTTGCGGGTCGAAGCTTGGCAGGCTGTAGGGCGCGGAGTCTAGGATGCGGGTTAAGGTTTTCTGCAGCTTGGCGTCGCGGCGAGGCCGGGTGATGCCAGCGTAGTAGGAAAGGAAGGCGACGGAGGAAACTCCGTCGGAGAAGCGGCCGGTGCGCAGGTCGCGGGCGGCGTAGGCGTCGATCTGGTCGTTCCAGAGGTAGTCGGCGGCGAGCTGGCTGCGGCGCAGCCATTTGTCGATCTCGCGGGCGGAGTCGCGGGCGCCGAGGTAGCGGGCGAGGGCGCGGAGGTCGCGGTCGGCCCGGGCGAGGATGAAGGTGATGCCGGGGTCGGCTACGGCGAAGGGGCCTTCGCGGGTGATTTGGGAGTGGTCCCAGCCGCAGTTGCGGCCGTACTCTACGAGCTTGATGTAGCGGTCGTACTGGGCGTCGGTGGGGCGCATCTCGGCGTCGACGTGGCCGAGGTCCTTGCGTTGGTAGGGGGTGACGCCGGTGGGGTCGACGTTTTGCAGGGCTTCGTCCCAGTCGGGGGAGTTGTCGCGGCCGGATTCCCAAGGGTGGGTGACGGCGATGGCGGCTCCGCCGGAGATGACGCGCATGGTATGGAACCAGCGGTGCCAGCGCATGAGTCGAGGGAAGAGCTTGCGCAGGCGTTCTTCGCCCATCTGCGGGTCTTTTTCGTAGAGGTCGCGCACGATGGTGGCGGCGACGGGGGGCTGGGAGCAGCCGGAGGTGGCGACTTCGTGGGTGCCGCCCCAGATCTTGGGCCCGGGAAAGTAGGAGGGGGAGTCGCGACGGAAGACGATGTGGGCGGCCATGCCGTTTTTCCATTGTCCTTGGAAGAGGGATTCGACTTCGGTCCAGGCTCGGTCGAGGTCGATCTCGGAGAAGCCGAGGGCGACGAACATGGAGTCCCAGTTCCACTGGTAGGGATAGAGGCCTTTGGTGGGGAGGGTGTAGTCGCCCCAGGAGTTCTCGCGGAGGATTTCGATGGCTCGTTTGTCGAGGTCGATTTTCTTGGCGGCGGGTGGTTCGTCTGTCGGGAGCTTGCTCATGCTTTGGCGTCCGCGGCGCGTTGGAAGGTGAGAGGGTTTTGGCGCCGGCGGTGCGGTCGGAGAGCAGGGTTTGCGCCGGATGGGCGAGAGCTCAATTTTGGGCGATGGGCGGGGCGAATCCTGTTGGCTTTTGGTGCGGGATATTCTTGAGTTTGGTTTTCCTCCTCTTGTTCCAAATGTATTTTTCGCAATTTCGAGTCGACCGAATAGGCTTGTCATTTGCTCCGACTAGCGGACGCTATTCGACAACACACGCGCCGTGCCTCTCGTCCGTAAGGAGGATGCACATCAAGGGCGCGTCTTTTTTTGCCCAAATCAGACGGTCTAAAGGTAACAATCGTTAGATGGCCGGTTCGGTTTACAACAAGCCTTGGCTATCAATTGAGGGTCAAATCCGGAAGCTGAAATCGAACGGATTAGAGGTAAGCGATGAGAAGGCGGCACGGTTGTTTTTGCGTCATCTCAACTACTATCGTTTCAGTGGTTATGGTTTAGCGTTCGAGACTTCGCGTCATCAATACCGAGCGGGTACCACTTTTGAGCATGTTAAGGCGGCTTACGAATTCGACCGCAGTTTACGAGATTTGGTCTATGAATCGATGGAGGTGATCGAACTCGATGTTAGAACGACGGTTGCCTACCATTTCGGTGAGATCTACGGTCCTTTTGGACATACGGATGCGAAGAGCTTCTTCGGACGGTTCGATCATTCAGCTTGGTTGGAAGGCCTAAGATTAGAGGCGAGAAGATCTCGGGAACGATTTGTGAGTCACTTTGAGAAGACCTACCGAGAATATCCGGATTTGCCGATTTGGGTGGCGACTGAAGTGATGTCGTTCGGCGCTGTTTCCAGAATGATTTCCGGTATGCACAAGGCTGACATCAAGAAGGTTTCGTATCGATATGGGATGCAGCCTGCTACCTTCGTGTCTTGTCTTCACCATCTGGTGTACGTGAGGAACATTTGCGCTCATCACGCTCGTTTATGGGATCGGAAGTGGTCTATCTTGCCCAATCTGCCAGCTGGCAGGAATTGGAGCCGTCCGCTTTTGCCGAAGAATGACCGCCTCTTCTCCTCCTTGCTACTCCAGATCGTTTTGCTAAATCGCTGTGCTGCTGAACGTTTGTTTGCGAAGAAATGGAAGAGACGAGTCGAAGCGCTGATACTTGGGAGTCTGCCCCGTTGTTCGAATCCGTTAGAGAAAATGGGTTTAACCACAGATTGGTATAAGCACCCGCTCTGGGAATCGAAGGAATGAGCTCCTCCGACGACCTTAACGCAGTTTTCACTATCGATGGCATTTCCATTTGAAATAAAATCCACTTTAATCAAGTCGGTCGATGACGAGATGGCCCGAGAGCTAGTGGCTCGCCTATGCAAGGCAGAGCTGCGATTGCAGGGACTTGCCGAGTCCGCTGTTACCTGGGGTGGTAATCAACGTGCTGCAGATGGAGGTGTAGACGTCCGAGTTAATTGTGCCACTCCGCTTCGGAACGCTGATTTTGTGAAGTCCTCGCGAACTTTAATTCAGGTTAAGGCAGAGACATTTGGGCCAGCTAAGATTGGGCCCGAAATGGCTCCAGCTGGCTCAATACGTCCAGCTATCGAAGCTCTGCGAAATACTGGAGGATGCTATCTTATCGTTTCTACCAGGGACGATGGCAGCGATATTTCTTTGGGCCCTCGCCAGAACGCTATTGTCCGTTGCCTGAGCAACTATGGTTTGGCGGAGAGTGTTGTGTCTGACTTTTACGACAGTCGCCGAATCGCGGATTGGGTCGAACAACATCAAGAGGTCGCTGTTTGGTTGAGATCTAAGTTAGGGCAACCGCTGGAGGGGTGGAAACCTTATGGAGCCTGGGCGTATCGAGAAGAGAATCCAGATTCAGAATACTTAATTGATGATCGTGTGAAAGTTTTCGCTCCGAATTCTGAAGAAGGAATGCCTGTTGCTGATGCGATAGCTCAATTGAGGGCGAAACTGCAGCGTTCGGTTTCGATTCGGATTGTCGGCCTTTCAGGCGTTGGGAAAACGAGATTGGTTCAAGCTTTGTTCGATGAGCGAGTTTGTCCTAATTTATTGTTCTTGGATCCCGGAAACGTGATCTATGGGGACCTTGCCGACAATCCGTATCCCTCCCCAACTGAGATGGTGGAGCGTTTAGTTGCTCGCGGTTCTGATTCTGTCGTTGTGGTAGATAACTGCGGATTCGAGACGCACGCTCGTTTGACCGAGATTGTTCGGCGAAGCGAAAGCCGTTTAAAGCTTATCAGCATCGAATATGATATTCGTGATGACATTCCTGAGGGCACGGATGCATTTCGATTGGAGGGTTCTTCGCCTGAAATCATAAGCCAGTTAGTCAGTAGGAAGTACAAGCGATTATCCCAGCGTGATCGTGAACGAATTGCAGAGTTTTCGGATGGGAATGCACGAGTCGCATTTGCTCTCGCTTCAACTGCGGAGGTTGGAGGCGAGCTATGCGAGTTGCGGGACGAGGTCTTGTTTTTGAGGCTTTTCGAACAGCAAAGAAGGCCAAGTGAAGAACTGCTTCATTCTTCGGAGGTTGCGAGCCTTTTGTATTCGTTTGACGGCGACGATTTTTCGGATGGAGGTGAATTAGCTTTGCTCGCTTGTCTGGCTGAAGTTTCGACTCTTCGCTTCTCAAAGCATATAGCTGAACTACGGCGTCGCGGCTTAGTGCAGTCTAGAGCTCAATGGAGAGCTGTATTGCCGCATGCTATAGCAAATCGTCTCGCTGCTCGCTGTCTCGACTCACTTCCGGTCGGGCTGATTGTGGAAAAGCTAATTCTGGGATCAGGAGATAGGGTCGCACGATCGTTTACGCGGCGCCTTGGTTATCTGCATGACTGTAGGCGAGCCGTAGAAATTGCGACAATGCTTCTTGAGGGCGGTGGGGTCCTCGGTGAGCCTTTCGATTTATCTGGGTTTCAGATGCAAATGTTTGAGAACTTGGCCCCGGTTGCTCCTAAGGCTGCTCTTGATGCGATAGTACGGTCGCTTTTGGTAAATGCATTGGAAGGTATAAGAAATCAAAACGGAAATAGGTTGGTTCGTGTAACGCGAGAGATCGCTTACGATGCCGAATTCTTTGATGATGCGGTAAGGGTATTGATTAAGTTTGCCCTAGGCGTTTCGAGGGACCGTTTCGGAGCTGGGGCTCGTGATGCTCTAAAGACCTTCTGCCAAGCTCACCTTTCAGGAACGCATGCCACTCCCTCCCAGCGACACCAATTTGCCTCTGAACTTTCGAATAGCACTTCCGAATATGAACGCGAACTTGGCTTGGGGCTGATCACCGCAGGTTTGAAAACAACGCAATTTTCCTCAAGCTACGACTCGGACTTTGGGGCGAAACGTAGGGATCACGGCTGGCGGCCGAAGTCGGGTGACGACCTCCGGGATTGGTATTTTCCATGGATTGAAATGGCGGTCCAGTTTGGTGAGGCGGATGCTAGTGGAGGAAAGAAGTTTCGCGCTGTTCTCGGTGCGTCGATGCGAGGGCTTTGCCGAGTCGGAGTCTTGCGGGACGCTCTATCAGAGGCTGCTGAGAGGTTGAAAGCCATTGATGGCTGGGGAGAAGGTTGGGCAGGTGTTCGCGAAGCACTGGCCTGGGACGTTAAGGATGCAGACGAGGCAACATTGTCGTGGCTCCGTTCAATGGAATCAAAGTTGGCTCCTTCAAATTTGATAGAAGAGATTCGAGCCAAAGTTATTTCGCCGAAAGCTCCTTTGTATGATCTTGAATCGCAGTCTGTAGCGGGATCAGGAAGCAAAAGACCATCGGGGCCTGATATGTATAGGATCGCGGAGGAGCGGCGAATTGCTCTTGGAGAGAAAGCAGCTGTTCAGCCGCTGCTTTTAAAGCGCCTGATTCCGGAACTCTGCTCTAGTGAGGTCAAAGAAGGAGTCTTTGATTTTGGATTTGGTGCAGGCTCGATACATCCGGATAAGCGAGGTTTCCTCGATGAAGTTCGATCGCAGTTGTGTGTCGTTGCTGAAAATTCCTTGAACATCAGGTTCGTGCTCGGATTTGTGTCAGGTTGGAGTCGTTCGGATCCTGAGTCGCTAGAGGCTTTCCTCGACTCCGCTATCGGGAATTCGTTTTGGATTACTTGGTTTGTTTCTCTCCAAACCCAGAGTGGGATTTCTGGACCCGGCTACGAACGGCTCTGTGCAGCACTCGACTCGGCCGCTTGTCCAACAGGACAATTTTCGTGTCTGCGATATGGGCGTTCGACGGAAGCGCTGGAGATCGGCCAGATCGCTACTCTTATCGGAAAGCTTAGTCAGCGTCCTGACTCTGGATTGGTCGTTGCATTGGACGTTTTGACGATGGTGGTTAGCGGGTCCGACGGAAAGGATGAATCTTACTGTCGCGAACTCGGTAGGTTCGTCGGGGATTTCTTGGCTCACTTTGAGTGGGAAAATGAGGGATTGCAGAAAATGGGAGGACCACCCCTGAATTTTGAGTTCGAGCAGATCACAAAGCTGTGGATCAAGTACGAAGAATCCGCATCTAGCGTAGCGCTTATCATAAAACGGATATTAGAAACCGACGAGCGGTACTCGATGGGTTTTGAGGACTGCCGAAGAGAGGTGCTCGCTCCAATTTTCGAAAAATTCCCTGTCCTTGCATTGGATCTCGTTTTCGGAGAAACGGGCGAGAAAGAATACAATCGCGCTCGGTTGCTAATGAAGGATCGCTACTCGGACCGAAAGGCAGGAGTGATCGACAAGGTACCAACCGATATTCTGATGGAGTGGTGCTCCATTGCTCCGGAGTCTCGCTATCAATTCATAGCGAATATATGTTCGTTTTTTAAGAAAGTAGATGGGAATAGCGGCTTGAAACTAACCGACATCGGCTTCGCCTTATGGAAGTCTGCACCAGACAAGAAAGCAGTTCTGGCGGGTTTTGTGGGCCAACTATACCCGTTATCGTGGATGGGATCTTTGGCGAATACGTTGGAACGCAGGCTCCGCCTATTTGATGAGCTGGAAGCGGTTGGCCGTACCTCCGAGTTGGCGTTGGCGAAGGCCAAGGCTAAGGTTCAAACATGGGTAGATGATCAGCGGGCAAAAGAGCAAGAAGAGGAGCGTCTTCGGAACCTGAGTTTTGAGTGACGGCTTAGCGATTGAAGCCCGGCGGGCTTAGGCTTTTTTGACGAACTCGGATTTGAGCTTCATGGCGCCGAAGCCGGGGATCTTGCAGTCGATGTTGTGGTCGCCGTCGCAGAGGCGGATGTTTTTGACCTTGGTGCCGGCCTTGAGGTCGCCTTGGGCACCTTTGACTTTGAGGTCTTTGATGAGGGTGATGGTATCGCCGTCGGCGAGGGGGTTGCCGTTGGAGTCGAGCACGCGGTCTTCGGCTTCGCCGGCCGCGGCTTCGGGCGTCTGGGAGGGGACCCATTCGTGTCCGCAGTCGGGACAGGCGAGGGTGGGGCCGTTTTCGTAGGCGTATTCGGAGTCGCACTGCGGGCAGTTCGGGATTTGGTCCATGGGGCCTGAATAGCGGGTGGCTGCGGCGAGACAAGGGGATTGATGCGGATTGACCTTGTGGGGGGCTTGCTCGCTTATGTTTGGCGATGAGCGAAGCGGCGAAGAAAGACCCGATGCATGGGAAGACCTTGAAGGCGATGTTGACCGAGCTGGTCGAGAAGTATGGCTGGGAGGACTTGGCGGCGCGGATCTCGATCAACTGCTTCGCCAACGATCCGAGCTTGAGCTCCAGCCTGAAGTTTTTGCGCAAGACCCCGTGGGCTCGCAACAAGGTGGAAATCGCCTACATGGAGTCGATCGGGGTGGAGCCGCCGGTGAGGAAGAAGCCGGCGGCGAAGGAGCGGCCGGCTCCGCGCCCGGAGCCTTTGCTGCCGTCGCGGCGCCCTTTCAAGCGACGGGAGCCGTCTGCGGGCAAGGTCAATCCTTGGACGGGCAAGCCGCTGGAGGAGTGAGCGTCCCGCCTCCGGGCGGCAGGGCGCTGGATTGGGATTTTTGGAGGATTGCCTTGGGGGCGCTTTGGGCGCAGGTGTGGGGGCTATGTCATTTGCTTCGCTTGATCTCTCAGACTTTTTGCTCCGTTCCTTGGAGGACCTCGGCTACGCCGAGCCGACTCCGATCCAGGCGGCTTCGATCCCGGTAATCTTGTCGGGCAAGGATCTGCGGGCCGCGGCGCAAACGGGGTCGGGCAAGACGGCGGCATTCGCCCTGCCGATCGCCCAGAAGGTGGCGACGGCGGAAAGCCAGGCCCGGAAGCCGCGTCACTTGATTTTGGTGCCGACGCGGGAGTTGGCGGTGCAGGTCGGCGCCGCTTTGGAGCGTTACGCCCAGGGCGCTCCGGCGCCGGTGCGGGTCTTGGTGGCCTTTGGCGGCGTGGGCTACGAGGCTCAGATGAAGGCGGCTTACGCGGGAGTGGACGTGGTGGTGGCGACGCCGGGGCGCTTGATCGATTTGGTGGAGCGTCGCTCGGTGGAGCTGGACGAGGTGGAGCTGCTGGTGCTGGACGAGGCGGATCGTTTGTTGGCCTTGGGCTTTGCGGACGAGCTGAACGCGATCATCGAGATGTTGCCGGAGAAGCGGCAGAACCTGCTTTTTTCCGCGACCTTTCCGCAGCATGTGGTTTCGCTGGCGGATTCCCTGCTTGAGGATCCTGAGCGGATCGAGCTGGAGGCGGCGGCCCAGCCGGTGGCGAGCATTGCCCAGCGGGCGATCGAGGTGGACGGCAACATGCGTACGGGCTTGCTGCGGCATTTGCTCGAAGTGGAGGGCTGGGAACGGGTGCTGGTTTTCGTGGGCTCGAAGCGTCGGGCGGAGAACGTGACGGTGAAGCTGACGAAGAACGGGATCAAGGCCTTGGCCTTGCATGGCGACATGTCGCAGGACAAGCGCCAGCGTTCCTTGGAGCGGTTCAAGCAGCAGAAGGCGCGGGTGCTGATGGCTACGGACGTGGCGGCGCGCGGGATCGACATCGCGGGCTTGCCGTGCGTGATCAATTACGACTTGCCGCGGGCGGCGGCGGACTACGTGCACCGCATCGGCCGTACGGGCCGGGCGGGTGGCGAGGGTGTCGCGGTGAGTTTCATCACGGACGACATGGACGCCCATTTTCGCCAGATCGAGAAGAAGAACAAGATCGAGCCGATCGCTCGCGAGCGGATCGCAGGCTTCGAGCCGGAGGCTTGGAATCCGGAGGACCCGAACAAGGGCAAGGCTCCGGTGAAGGGCAAGCGTCCGAGCAAGAAGGACAAGTTGCGCAAGCTGGCGGCTGGAAAGGGTCGCGGGTCGGGCGGCGTTAAGGATGTATCCAGTCCCTGGGCACGAGCCTTGCGGAAAACGAAGGGGGACTAGGCTCGGGTTAGGAGCGGCGCTCTGGCATGGCGGGCGCTGGCTAAAGCTCGGCGCTGCGCGTGCAGGCCAGTTCGATGGCGTGGCGGAGTTGCTCGAGCTTGAAGGGTTTGGTGAGGTAGTGGTCCATGCCGGCGGAGATGGCTCGCTCGCGGTCGTACTGGATGTTGTGGGCGGTGAGGCCGATGATGGGGACGTCGCGGTTGATGGAGCCGCACATGCCGCTGCGGATCATGCGGGTGAGGGAGAGTCCGTCGATCTGGGGCATCTGCAGGTCGAGCAGGACGAAGTCGTAGGGGTTCTCTTCGATGAGGATGCGGGCTTCTTCGCCGTCTTGAGCTTCGGTGGGGGCGGGGTAGCCGAGCTGGCGAAGGTAGCGCTCGAGCAGCATGCGGTTGTTGTCGTTGTCCTCTGCGATGAGCATCTTGGTTTTGTCGGAAGCTTTGTTGACTTGGGCTCGGGTGCCGATGGGGGAGCTTTGCACGTGGGGCGCTTTGCTGGCGTACTCGAATTGGAAGTCGACCTTGAAGGTGGTGCCGATGAGCGATTCGGATTCGAATTGGATCTGTCCTTGCATTCCGGATACGAGCCTTTTGACGATGGCGAGGCCCATGCCGATGCCGCCGTGGGCGCGGGTGAGGGAGGAGTCGATTTGCTTGAAGGGCTCGAAGACGCTGCTTTGGTGGACGGGGGCGATGCCGCAACCGGTGTCCTCGATGGTGTACTGGATGGCGAGGCTGCCGTTGGGCTTGGGTTGGGATTGGGCGACGACGCGGACGTTTCCGCTGTCGGTGAACTTGATCGCGTTTTGTACGAGGTTGGAGAGGATCTGGCGGAGTCCGGTGGGGTCGGCTAGGACGGAGCCTTCGAAGTCGCCGAGATGGCGGAAGGTGATGTGCAGGTTTTTGCTACGGGCGATCTGGGTGAAGGATTCGACGGTTTCGCGGGCGATTTCGACGGGGTCGCAGGGCAGGTAGCGTCGGCGCAGGTCGCGGTCGGCGAGGTTGGCGTAGTCCATCATGCTGCTGAGCATGTTGAGCAGGTGGTCTCCGCTTTGCTCGATGGTGTGGGCGAGGTTTTTCTGCTCTTCGGAGGTTTCGTTGAGGCAGAGGAGCTGGGCGAAGCCGAGGATGGCGTTGAGGGGGGTGCGGACTTCGTGTCCGAGCATGCCGAGGAATTCGCGCTTGATGTCGTCGGACCGATTGGCGGCTTCGATGGCTCGCTGGGCTTTTTGATCGGCTTTCTTGCTGTAGTATTGTCCGGCTACGATTTCGGCGTAGAGGCAGATCAGCGGGCCGGTCTTGGAGTTGATGGCGGGGCTTTCGAGCAGGTCGTCGACGGAGAGGTAGCCTGTGATGTCGCCGCCCTCGTACAGGGGAGCGGTGAAGTGGACGCCATGGGCGATGATGCCGCCTTCGGAATCTCGCAGCGGGCTATCGGTTTTGAGGAAGTAGTGGGGGGCCTGGGCCCAGGCTTCTCGCTGGGGGGCGATGGATCCGTGGTCGAAAACGGTGTTTTGCCGCTCGTCGACGACGTTGCCCTCTTTGTCGACGCCGAAGCTTCCCTTGAGGGCGTGGAAGCCGCCGTCGAAGAACCAGAAGCTGATGCGACTGAATAGAAGCGTCTTGCGGCCTTCCTCGACGGCGCTGCGCAGGAGCTCGTCGGGATCCTCGATCGCGTTGAGCCGTTTCGCGATTTGGCGAAGCTTGGGGATCTCTCGCTCGAGGAAATCGATGGGGGCAGGCTGGAGCTTCGGGGCGGGATCTGGGGGTGGCATGGGAGAGACGGAGCGGATTGGCGTGGCGGGTTTGAAACCGTTTTGCCTGCGGGAAGTTCGAGATTTCGGTGCGACGGACGCTTGCTGCGAAATTCGTGGTTAAATGCGAGGGCGACACAATCAGAGGACCTAGCCTTGTTCAATTAAAACATGTACGTAATCTTGCGGCGACTGTGAGGTGATGTAGTCGAACTGTGGGTACGTGGCTGGGGAGGGATTCCCAAGCGGGGAAGCGGCGGGAGGAAAAATTTGGGAAAGGATTCCCAAAGGGGTGGTGTTCGCTGGCGGTGGAAACGAGTCGGTTCGGTGGGAAGTCCTTGTATTAGAGTGTGTTGTGTGGCGGTTGCGTGTATTGGCATATTGAATGCAGAAGGTTTCGCCTATGAATATCTCTAAACTGTTTCGTTTCGTACTTTGTGGTTTCACGCTTATCGCGGCGGCTAATCTGGGGGCTCAGGACCGGGGGCAGGCTCGCGGAGGAAGAGGGGGAATCGAGGGCTTGGTCCAGCAGCTGGACTTGAGCGATACGCAGAAGGACCAACTGAAGGCGGTCTTTGCGGAGTCGCGCGAGGCGCGCCAGGCGATTCTTGCCAAGCATGGCATCGAGATGGGCAAGGGGGTGCGTCCCGATCGCGAGCAGATGCGGGAAGCCCAGCCTGAGATCGCGGCCTTGCGCAAGGAGACTGAGAGCAAGGCCAAGGCTTTGTTGAGCGAGGAGCAGATTTCGAAGTTGGAAGAGCTGCTCGCTGCGAACGATCGGGGTGGCAGAGCCGGCGGCAATCGGAAGCAGAACGCCGACTCTGACGAGGAGTAAGATTTCTTAGTTGTACGTGTCGCGTATCCTATCGATGGGTACGCGTTAGAAGGTTCGCTGGAGTAGGGTCCGGCGAACCTTTTTTTTGCGGCTTGAGATTGCTGGGCGGGGAATTCGGTTCGCAATTGCGGGGGGAGAGGTTTGTGGTTCCTGCGTGATTTCAATTCGGACGTATAAGTTGGTGGTATTCGACCTCGATTTTACCTTGTGGGATGCGGGTGGGGTGTGGTGCGATTGCTTGCAACCTCCGTTTTCCAAGCGGGATGGACGGGTGCTCGATGCGGCGAAGGCCTGGGTGCGTCCCTACGAGGAGATTCCGGAGTGCTTGCTCGATTTGGCGGCCGCGGGCTTGGACTTGGCCATCGCCTCGCGGACGACGCAGCCGCAGTGGGCCCGAACGCTCTTGGACCTGTTGGGCTTGCGGGAGCATTTCGCTTACGAGGAGATCTATCCTTCGTCGAAGGTGAGGCACTTTGCGGAGCTCAAGGCGGCGACGGGCTACCAGTACGGGGAGATGCTTTTCTTCGACGACGAAATGCGGAACATCGAGGAGGCCGGGGAGCTGGGCGTGCGTTGCGTGCATGTGCGAAACGGATTTCGCCGGGAGTTGCTCGACGCGGAGATTTCGCTTTAGCTGCGGGGGATGGCGATTTGGTTGGTAGAGTACTTTGGCAGTCGCGAGCTCAATACTTTGTTTTGGGTGGCGACGGCGAGCTCGGCTCCCTTTTGGCTGCTCATGCTGGTGTGGCCGCGTAGTCGCCTGACCAATACGCTGTGTCGCCTTTGGTTGGCTCCGCCTTTGCTTGGGGTGTTTTATTTGTATTTGTTCTATCTGGCCTACGACGTTACGGGACTGCCGCGTTTGGAAGGCGTGGAGATGAAGAACGTGCGGCGGTTTTGGGCGCATCCGATCTTGTTTATCGCCCTGTGGATGCATCGTTTGACGATGGACTTGTTCGTGGGGATCTGGATTTCCCGCTTCGCTCGCTTCCGCGGGTGGGAGGTGCGTTTCGAGCTGGTGCTGGTTTGGCTGTTGGGGCCGATCGGGACCTTGTTTTTCGCCGCTCGCTATTGGGTGGCGACTTTGATTGGCAAGTGGCGGTCGCGAAAGGAAGCGGTGACGGAGGAAGACTAGGTCAGCGCCTCTGTTCGCTGCTGCGGACTTAGCTGTTTTGCTTTCGCCACTGGCCGGGCGTTTGGCCGAGCTCGCGTCGGAAAACTTGCGAAAGGTAGGTGGCGGACTGGAAGCCTGACTCGGCCGCGATGTCCTCGAGGGTTCGCTTGCTGTGGGAGAGCAGGGTCTGGGCGCGTTGGAGCTTGTTGCGGAGGATCTCCTTGAAGATGGTCCGGCCGAGGTGGCGCTTGAATTCGTTTTCGAGCAGGGTGCGGCAAACGAAGGTTTGGGTGACGACTTGTTCGACGGAGATCGGATCGCAGGCGTGGGTTTTGATGAAGTCGAGAGCGCGGATGAGCTGAGGCGAGTCGATGGCGAGGATGTCGGTGGAAGCTCGGGTGACCACGGCGCGGCAGGGGACGAGCTGCTCTTTAGGTATCCGTTTTTTGGGGGCGCGCATCATCTGGTGGAGCAGGCTGGCGGCGAGGTGCCCGACGCGGGCGGCGTCGGTGGCGACGCTTGAAAGCGGAGTGGGCGAGAGGGTGCAGAGGTGCTCGTCGTTGTCGACCCCGAGCACGGCTAGGTTTTCGGGAACGGAGATTCCCGAGCGGGTGGCGGCGTCGATCGTTTCGCGGGCTAGGAGGTCGTCGACGCAGAGGATTGCGGTGCGGTCGTCGAGGGTTTTGAGCCATTTGGAGATGCGCTTTTGTTGGGCTTCCCAAGTGGCGTTGGGGCGGCCGAGGCGGGTGTCGGTGAAAGTGGCGCAGGGGTAGCCCGCTTGGGAAACCTGTTGCTGGAAGTAGGCGCAGCGCTGGTCGAGGTGGGGATGGTAGCCGCTGGGGGCGCCTACGATGGCGAATCGTTCGAATCCGTGATCGCGGAAGTGTTGGAAAGCCAGTTCGGCGACGCTGCGGTTGTCGACCCCGACGAAAGGCGTAGGCAGGTCCGGCAGGATGCCGCGCAGGTCGATCAGGGGAATATTGCGAGAGAGGAGAAGTTCGGCTGTATCGGAATCGCTAATACGGGCAAGGATACCGTCGCCATCCCAATTCCTAAGCCAGGAGGGCGCGGCTCGAGCGAAGCCCGAGGGTTCGAAGTAGACCGACCAGCTCGGGTTTTCGCGGTTGAAGCGGGCGATGCCCTCCAGCAGTCCGCGTCCGTAGGCGCGGGAGGTTTCGATCAGCAGGGCTACTTTGAGTCTTCGGGGCTGGCGGGGGCGAGGGGTCCTCATCTCTCGGCAAGCTTGGGAGATTTTCTCTGGGATACGAGAAAACTTAATAAAAATAAGAGAACAGGTAATGTGTGGGGAGCGTTTTTCCGCTATGATGCGGTGATTATGTCGAAGGTGCAGGACGAAGAGGAATTGTTGTTTGCGAGGGAGTCGCGACTGGCGATGCGTCGCGGAGAGTGGACGGGGGTAACGCAGTTTCGGGCCAGGGATCAGGTGCTGGCCAACTTGGTGGTGGTCTCGAAGGACTTGGCTTACGACTTCGTGGTGTATTGCCAGCGCAATCCCAAGCCCTGCCCATTGATCGAGATATTGGAGCCCGGCGATCCGGAGCCCCGCTACAGCGCGCCCGGAGCGGACTTGCGAACCGATTTGGCCAGCTACCGCGTGTTTCGGGAGGGCGAGTTCGAGGCGGACGTGCGGGAGATCGGAGATTTGTGGCGGGATGACAGCGTGGCGTTCCTGATCGGTTCGAGTCTTTCCTTCGACAATGCTTTGGCGCGAGCGGGGGTTCCGTATTCGCCGGATGTCTGGGTATTGAATTCGTCGATACCGACGCGTCCGTCCGGGAAGTTTTCCGGCAACATGGTGATTACTATGCGTTGGATGAGCGCGGAGCAGGCGGTGATCGCCACTCAGTTGACCGCTCGCTACTACAACAACCATGGCGCTCCGGTGCATATCGGCGATCCGGCGGCGATCGGCGCGGACCTGGAGAATCCGATTGTGGGCGCTCCGGTTGAGAGGATCCCGGAGGGAGTGGTGCCGGTCTTTTGGGCCTGTGGGGTGACGCCTCAGGTGACCTTGCTGGGGGCGAAGCCCGATTTGTTGATCACCCATACGCCGGCGCATCCATTCATGTGCGATTTGAAGGTGGACCGAATTTGCCTGCCTTGATGGGCGTTGAATTAGACCTGCCCTGCGGCTGTCGCAAGCGACTGTCCTACTAAAAGAACCCTATAAAACGAAGACCCCAAAATGATAAGAAGAGACTTTATTCGCGCCGCTAGTGGAGTGGGGGCAGGCTTGGCCCTGTCGCTCAAAGGCTTTGCCGCCTCGGAAGCGGAGGGCAAGAGGAAGCGTTCGGCTAACGACCGTATCAACGTAGGCTTGATCGGGGTGAAGAATCTCGGCGGCAAGGTTCATTTGCCGTCGGTGGTGGGATCGCCGGAGTGCCAGCTAGTGGGGATTTGCGATGTCGACGCGAAGGTCGCGGAGGAGGCCTTGAATACGGCGGAAGGGCTCTATGCGGAGCAGGCAGGGAAAAGTGGATACAAGGGGATCCGGACCTACGGCGATTTTCGCGAGCTGCTGCAGCGCAAGGATCTGGATGCGGTGATGATTGCGACGCCTGATCATTGGCATGTGCCGATCGCGAAGGAGGCGATCCGAGCGGGCTTGGACGTTTATGTGGAGAAGCCGCTTTCCTTGCATATCGAGGAAGGGCGGGAGCTGGTGGAGTTGTTGAAGGTCCATCCGCGGATCTTGCAGGTCGGAAGTCAGCAGCGTTCGCAGGATCGCTTCATCATTGCCAGCGAATTTGTGAGGAACGGCTTGCTGGGAGAGGTCAAGCATGTGGATGTATCCATCAATACCCGACCGGGCAGCGCGGAGAAGTGGAAGCCGGAGCCGATTCCGGAGGGGCTCGACTACGACATGTGGTTAGGCCCGGCCCCTTGGTCGGACTACCATTCGGATCGCCTTCACTACAACTTTCGCTTCATGCCGGAGATTTCCGGCGGGGAGATCGCGAACTGGGGTGCCCACTTTCTCGATACGGCGCAGATGGGATTGGGAACGGATGTGACGGGGCCGGTTTCGGTGCGAGGAATGGGGCAGCGGAATCCGGTCGGGGCGCGGCATACCAGCTATTTCGATCTCGATGTAGACTACGAGTATGGGAATGGGGTGACGATGAAGTTAAGGTCCGGGAAGAACGGGGTTACCTTTTTCGGGACGAGCGGGCAGCTTTACGTGAACCGGGAGGAGCTTTGGACGAATCCGAAGGACTTGATCCGCGAATACAAGGGGCAGCAGGAGGACTTGGCGATACGCTTGCGGCGGACCAAGGGCGGCCACTTCCAGAATTGGCTGGCCTGCGTGCGCTCGCGTCGGGCGGAGGACTTGCACGCTCCGGTAGAGGTGGGGCATCGCTCGGCGACGCTGTGTCACCTGGCTAACATCTCGATCGATCTGGGTCGTCCGCTGTACTGGAACCCCGAGCGGGAGAGTTTCTTGGACGACGCTCATGCGAATGCCTTGAGAAACCGTCCAGCCCGCGCGAAGTGGAGCTTCTAGCGATGAAGCGATTCCTTTGGGTAGGCGTTTTTTTGGCGCTGGCGTGTTTGACGTCGGCGGGAGCGGAGCCCGTGCGGGTGCACATGCTGTCGGGCTCGGCTGAATACCGATCCGAGGAGAGTCTGTTGGGCTGGGCGGAGCGCCTGGAGGAGCTCTACGGGGTGCAGTCGAGCTTCTCGTTGGGGACGGATAAGGTCGCTGCGGTGGCGGGCTTGGAAGGTCTGGAGAAGGCGGACGTGTTGGTGTTTTTTTGTCGGCGCTGGGAGCTGGAAGGCGAGCAGGCCCAGTGCATCGTCGATTGGTGCGAGGCGGGGAAGCCGGTGTTGGCGATACGCACCGCGAGCCATGCCTTCCAGTTCTACCAGGAATTCGATTCCAAGGTGTTGGGCGGCAGCTACAGCGGTCATGGTCCGGCGGAGGAGGGGATCCGTATTCAGATCGTGGAGGCGAATGCATCCGACCCGATCCTCTACGGGCTCGAGGGCTGGACGCGGCCGGGCAAGCTGTATCGGAATCCCGAGCTGGCCGCGGACGTGGAAGCGCTCCTGCGGGCGAGCTCTCCCACGGAGGAGGCTCCGGTCGCATGGAAGCGAGTGAATGGGACGCAGCGGGTGTTTTACTCCAGCCTCGGCGTGCCGGCTGACTTTCGGGACGAGCGCTTTCTGGGCATGCTGGAGCGGGCTTTGTTCTGGGTGGCGGGACGCTAGGGCGGTTTCGCGGCTGCAATCTATGGGTTTGCCAATCGCGATTCGTATCGTACGAATCGGAGTACATGAAACTCGGGGGCGGTATTTGCCGCCTCTTGATCGAATGGACTCACGCATATGGCAATTGAAAGCAAGAAAGAGGCAGCTCCCTCTGCCAAAGAACCTTCCCAATGGACGTTTTTCTCGAACCACGCCCATGTCCTGCTCTGTTTGGATAAGGGCGGCGACAAGGTGCTGCGCGACGTGGCCGTGGAGGTCGGGATAACGGAGCGGGCGGTGCAGAAGATCGTATCCGACCTGGAGGTGGCCGGCATCATTACCCGTTTCAAGGAAGGGCGCCGCAATCGCTACAAGATCAATCGCCGGGTGAAGCTGCGCCACGCCATCGAGTCGCACCGTTCGGTCGGCGACCTGCTGGACTTCGTGCACAAGGACTGAGGCGAGGCGCCGCGAGCGGCCGGGCGAGGGCTGGCCGCGTTTTTTTCCGTCTGATTTGGCGGGTTCGAGTGGAAGGGGGCGCATGTCTAAGGGTATGAAGACCCTTACCCTTTTTGCCGCGTGGGCGGTAGCAGCCTCGGCCTATGCTGGGAATCCGATCATCACGGACGTTTTTACGGCGGATCCGGCCGCCATGGTGCATGGCGACACAGTCTACCTCTACACGGGGCACGACGAGGCCTTGCCCGACAAGCCCGGCTACGTGATGGACGATTGGCTCTGCTTCTCGTCCACGGACATGGTCAACTGGAAGCCGGAGGGCTCGATTCTTTCGCTGGAGGACTTTCCTTGGGCCAAGGCAAACGCCTGGGCGGCCCATACCATCGAGCGGGACGGGAGGTTTTTCTGGTACGTCTCGGTCTGGCGGGGCGAAGGCTTGGGCTTCGCGGTAGGGGTGGCTACGGCCGACAGCCCCACGGGGCCGTTTAGCGATCCCCTTGGCGGGCCGCTGGTTTCCAGCGACATGACTCCTGATCCGATCAACCCCGAAGGGCGCCGCGTGACCTGGGACGACATCGACCCGGCGGCCTTCATCGACGAGGACGGGCAGGCCTACCTGTTTTGGGGCAATACGAACCTCTATTGGGCGAAGCTTAAGGACGACATGATCGAGCTCGACGGCGAGATCCATCAGATCGAGCTGCCCCATTTTACCGAAGCGCCTTGGGTGCACAAGAAGGGCGATCTCTACTACCTGACCTATGCTTGGGGCTTTCCGGAGCGCACGGCTTACGCGACTTCGAAGAGCGTCACCGGTCCGTGGGAGTACCGTGGCGTGATCAAGGGCTTGGCGGGCAACTGCAATACGAACCACCAGTCCATCATCGAGTTCAAGGGGCGCGACTACTTCATCTATCACAATGGCGGTTTGCTGACGGGCGGTAGCTTTCGCCGCTCCGTATGCATAGACGAACTACGCTACAACGAGGACGGAAGCTTGCAGCGCATCGTTTCCACCTTGGAAGGCGTTCCGTCGGCGGACGAACCTCGAGCGAAATAGCGTATCCATTAACTGATCACAAATGACTTCGAAATTGAGAACCACACTTTTGGCGGCAATAGGCTTGGGCCTTGCTGCGGCAGCTTGGGCCGATCCCGCCCAGTATCGCGGCAATCCCATCGTGACGGATATGTTTACGGCGGACCCTGCTCCGTTGGTCCATGGCGATACGCTCTACCTCTATACGGGTCACGATATCCAGAACGAGACGGATCGCTTCTTCAAGATGCACGACTGGTATGCTTTTTCCACTACGAACATGGTGGACTACGAGAAGCACGGTCCGTTGCTATCGGTGGACGACTTTGCATGGGCTCAGGGGGACGCGTTTGCCAGCCATGTCACGGAGCGGGACGGCAAGTTCTATTGGTACGTCTCGATTCGCCACAAGGAAATCCGCGTGCATGAAGGTTTCGCGATCGGCGTAGCGGTGAGCGATAGTCCGACTGGCCCGTTTCGCGACGCCATCGGCGGGCCTTTGATTACGGACGAGACGCCGAATTCAGTAGTGCTGAACATCGACCCGGCGGTCTACGTCGACGACGATGGGCAGGCCTATCTCTACTGGGGGTCCTGGAACGAAGGGCGCTGGGCGCGGCTCAAGGACAACATGCTCGAGCTGGAAGGGGAGGTGCATACCTTGGAGGCCCACAACTTCTTCGAGGCGCCGTTTATCCACAAGCGGGGCGATACCTACTACCTCACCTACGCGTCGCATTACCCGTCGACCACCGAGTACTCCACCAGCGACAGCGTGACGGGGCCTTGGACCTACCGAGGCGTGATCAACGATCTGCTGCCCAAGTCAGAGACGAACCATCAGGGCATCGTGGAGTTCAAGGGCAATTGGTATTTCGTCTACCACAACGCGGGCTTGCCCGGCGGCGGGGTGTACCGGCGTTCCCTTTGCGTGGACAAGCTCGAGTACGACGAAGAGGGCTTGATCAAGAAGGTGGTCCGCACCCAGACCAGCGTGCCGCGGATCGACTAGGAGGACGCTCCCTTGCGTGGAGATGGAGGCAAATGTTTGATATCGCGGGAAATGCCTCTAGCGTGGGCGGAGAGTCGGAGGAGCCCGTTTCGATCCTGCCCCATTTGATGGACGGAAAAGGAGCCTCCTCGAGCTCGAGGCATTGTTGCGACCCCATGAAATCTGAACCCAGCGAATCCCCGAAACCTCATTGGTCCGGCGCCAGCATGGCGGACCTGACGGTCTGCTTGCAGGCGATCGAGGCGGGGGACGAACGGGCTTCGGAGGAGCTGTTGCCGCTTGTCTACGACGAGCTGCGCCAGCACGCGGGCGTGCGCATGGCCCGCGAATCTTCGGCCCATACCTTGCAGCCGACGGCCCTGGTGCACGAAGCGTGGCTGCGGGTGGTAGGCAAGGGAGGGATTCGCTGGGAGAGCCGGGCCCACTTCTTCGGCGCGGCGGCGGAGGCGATGCGCCGAATCCTGATCGAGAGCGCTCGCAGGAAGGCGCGGCTCAAGCGCGGCGGCGATCTGGTGCGGGTGGATCTCGCGAGCATCGACGTAGCGACGGCGACCCCGGAAGAGAAGGTGCTGATGATCGACGAGGCTTTGGAGAAGCTTAAGCAAAAGGATCCGGAGCAGGCGCGGGTGGTGATGTTGAAGTTCTTTATGAGCCACACCAACGCGGAGGTGGCGGACATGTTGCGCATCAGCGAGCGCACCGTCGAACGGCGTTGGGCTTTTGCCAAGGCTTGGCTTCTCGACACCATCAAGCAGCAGCAAGCCCATCCCCTATGAATTCCGAGAGCGCCCGAGAGGAAGAAGTATTCGATGCGGCCCGCGCCATTGCGGACCCGGCGCTGCGTAGCGCTTTTTTGGAGACGGAGTGCGCGGACGATCCGGGGATGCTGCGTCGCCTCAAGTCGATGCTGGAGACCACCGACGAGGTGGACGACTTCTTTGCGGAGAGCGCTCGGGCGATCAATTCCGAAGAGGTGGCGGAGAAGCTGCGTCGCGACCCGGACGAGGAGGAGGAAGTGGGGGTGAAGATTGGCCGCTACCGGCTCTTGCAACGGCTTGGCGATGGCGGTTGCGGAGTGGTTTACCTCGCGGAGCAGGAAGAGCCGGTACGCCGCGCGGTGGCATTGAAGATCATTCGTTTGGGGATGGAGACGGAGCGGGTTATTTCGCGATTCGAGGCGGAGCGCCAGGCCCTGGCTATGATGGACCATCCGAATATCGCTCGCGTCTTCGACGCGGGGGAGACGGCGGGCGGCTCGCCTTACTTCGTGATGGAGCATGTGCGCGGAGAGGCGCTCACGGACTATTGCCGCGGGCACAAGCTGGGCATCGTGGATCGGCTGAAGCTCTTCATGCAGGTGTGCCATGCGATCCAGCACGCCCACCAAAAGGGGATTATCCATGGCGACATCAAGCCGTCCAACATCATCGTCAGCGAGCACGACGGCGGCGCCGTGCCGCGGGTGATCGACTTCGGCATCGCTCGGGCCACGGAGGCGGGCTTCAGCGAGATGATGCTTTTTTCCGGACCGGACAAGCAGGTGCTCGGCACGCCGTCCTACATGAGTCCGGAGCAAGTGCAGCTCGGTGGTTTGGATGTGGATACGCGGAGCGACGTCTACAGCTTGGGGGTCTTGCTCTACGAGCTGCTTACCGACAAGCCCTCCTTCGACAAGGATCGCTTGGCGAACGTGGGCATCGCGGACTTGCGTCGCATCGTGGGCAAGGAAGAGCCGCCGCTTCCATCGGAACGCATTCTTAGTCTGGGTAGTGAGGAAGCGGATACGATTTCAGCCTCCTTGAACAAGACGCCGAAGAGCCTCGTTTCGCGATTGAAGGGAGACTTGGATTGCATCGTGATGAAGGCGATGTCCAAGGATCGCCATCGCCGCTACGAGACGGCGGACGCCTTGGCCACGGAGATCAAGCGCTACTTGGCCGACGAGCCGGTGGTCGCTCACTCGCCCGGGTTCTTTTATCGCTACCGCAAGATGGTAAAGCGAAACCGCACCATGGTGCTAGCTTCCACGGCGGTGGCCCTGACCTTGATCTTTGGTCTGGGGCTTTCGACTTGGCTGCTTATGCGAGAGCGGGAGGCGCGTCAGCGGGCGGAGGCGGCGGAGCAGCAGCAGGCGCGGCTGCGGCAGGAGGCGGAGTTTCGCGGCCAGCTGACCGAGGCGGCCATGCTGGTGAGCAAGGAGGAGTATGCGGAGGCGGACGTTTTGGTAGGCGGAGTGGAGCTCAACGAAGCGACGATGGAGGGGGCTGCGGTCTTTCGGGCCCTGGGCGAATGGCACGCGATCAATGGCCGCTGGCGCTTGGCGGCGGAGCGTTTCAAGACCTTGCTGAAGGTGAACCAGCTGGAAGGTGCGGACGTATCCAGTTTGGACTACCTCGAGCTGGGGCCAGTGTTGATCGAGTTGGGCGACTTGGACGAGTACGACCGGTTTCGCCGTCAAGCGGTGGAGCGCTTTTCCGGCGTGGACCTGCCCTTTGCGGACCGGATTGTGAAGATCAGTTTGCTGGTGTCGGCCAATGGCGAGATGCTGCGTCAGCTGGAGCCGTTTGCGGAGGCGTCGAAGGTGTCGATCCATGGGGCGGAGACTTCGGGCGACAATTTCCAGGCGGCCTGGCGTTCCATGTCGCATGCGCTTTTCGAGTATCGGCGGGCCAACTACGCGGAGGCGGTTGCCTATGCGCGGCGTTGCTTTGCCTACGGGGCTCCGAATGCCCCGCGCGATGCGGCGGCGGGGTTCGTCTTGGCAATGGCTTCCTATCAGATGGGGCGTACGGACGATGCGGAGGCGGCGTATCGAGCAGCGGCGCGTTTGGTGGAGAGCAAGTACGTTACGAACATCGACCTGGGCAATCCGGTGCAGGGGTTCTGGTTTGACTGGGCGTTTGCCCGCGTGATCAAGCGGGAGGCGTCTCGCCTGCTGGGGATGGAGTGAGCGTCGGGAACTGTTGAGCCTTAGCTGGAGGGATCCTGCGCTGCGCTACGGAGGGGGCTTCGCGTTTGAACCTTTTTTTGGCGGGTTTGGAGCGGGGAGGGCGCATGTAGGGGTAGCTCGATGGGTGTCGCGGTTATTCGCTGCCGATCGGTCTTTGGATATCGAACTCCTTCTATTATGCCCTTATCTCTATCTTTCGCTTACAGGGAGGCTTCTTCCTTCACGCTATGAATTCGAAGAAGCTTACTGTCTTGGAAAAGGTCGGCTTCGGCGCCGGCGACATGTCGATCAATGTAATGGTCGCCGCCTTGTTCTTCTTCATGTCCTTTTTCTATACGGACATCTTCGGTCTGGATCCGGTGCACATGGGGATCTTGTTCATGGTGGCCCGCTTCGTGGACGCGTTCACGGATCCGATGATGGGGTTGATCACCGATAAGGTGACGACGCGGATGGGGCGTTTTCGGCCCTATTTTCTTTATTTGGCGGTGCCTTATGGCGTGTCGATGGTGTTGCTCTTCACCACGCCGGATTGGGACTATGCGGCGAAGCTGGTTTGGGCGTATGCGACTTACCTGCTGGCAACCTTGATGTTTACGGGGGTGGCGATTCCCTACATCTCTTATATCGGAGTGCTAACTTCGGACCCGCAGGAGCGGTTGTCGGCGAATGGGTACCGCATGTTTTTCGCGAAGATCGCGAACGTCGTCATCGTTGCATCGGTGCCGATCTTGGCGAAGGCATGGGGCGGCGACGATCTGGGGAAAGGTTACCAGCTGGCGATGGGCTTGATGTCGGGGGTGGGAGTTTTGCTCTTGTTGTTTTGTTTTTTCACTACACGGGAGCGGGTAGAATACGTGGCGGATCGCCGTCCCATCGGTCGCCAGATTTCGCTGCTCTTGCGCAATGACCAATGGCTGGTTTTAGCGGGAGCCTGTATTGTCGGTACGCTTGGATACGCGATTCGCGGGAGCGTGGCGATGTACTACGCGAAGTATTTTCTGGCTGGAGACGAGGTTATAATATCGGCTTTCACGAGCTCGGGCATCGCGGCTTCGATCGCGTCGATGGTGGCGTCGACTTGGATTACGAAACGTTACTGCAAGATCGCGCTCTTTCGGTGGTCCCAGATTTTGACCGGTGTGGTCAGCGTGGCCCTTTATTTCTTCGTAACGCCGGACGACGTGGTGCTGGCTTTCGGGCTTTATATTCTCCTTTGCTTCGTGGTGGACCTGCACGCACCGGTTTTCTGGTCGGCTATCGCGGAGGCGGTGGACTACGGACAGGCCAAGAACGGCGAGCGGGTTTCTGGATTGGCCTTCGGTGGAATATCATTTTGCCAAAAGGCGGGCGGCGGTCTGGCAGGTTTGATTGGCGGACTGTTGCTCAGCTATTTCAACTACGAGAAAGATGTGGAGCAGACGGCCTACACCTTGAATGGGATTGCCTTGATGTTGACGGTGATACCCGGCGTCTTCCATGCCCTGCTCGGGGTGATGATGTTTAAGTATAAGATCACGGATAAGTTCTATCACGAAATGGTGGATGGTAGCGATATTCTGAAGCCTGCCGAGAAGGGCGCCTAGGAACGCGTTTCGGGACGATTCGCCTCGATCGTATCAGCTGTAGCAATTTATATATTATGGACAAACGACCTACTCCTTTAATCGAGCAACGAGCGGATCCGCACATTTTGAAGGCGTCCGACGGGTACTATTATTTTTCGGCTTCCGTACCGGAGTACGATCGGCTCGAGTTGCGTCGTTCCAGGACGATTGCCGGTTTGGCGGAGGCGAATCGCGTGACGGTGTGGACGAAGCCGGAGGAGGGACCGTTTTCGGATTTGATTTGGGCTCCGGAAATTCACTTCGTGCGGGGCGCTTGGTATATCTATTTCGCTGCAGCTCCGTCGCGAGAAATCAAATACGACCTCTTCCAGCATCGCATGTATGCGATCCATACCGATGCGGCGAACCCCCTGGCGGGCGATTGGTCGGATCCGGTTCGGATCGAAACCGGAATGGATACGTTTTGCCTGGATGCGACGGTGTTCGAGCACCGGGGAGAGCTCTTCTACGTTTGGGCCCAGAAGGAGATTGGGATCGAGGGGAATTCGAACCTGTACATCGCTAAGATGGATACGCCGCTTACGCTGGCGACGAAGCCGGTGCGCCTGAGCGTTCCCGAGTTCGACTGGGAAATACGCGGTTTTTGGGTGAACGAGGGACCGTCGATCCTGAAGCGGAACGGGAAGGTCTTCCTGTCCTATTCCGCGAGCGCCACGGACGAGAACTATGCGATGGGCTTGCTGTATGCGGACGAGGATTGCGACCTGCTGGATCCACGCAGTTGGACGAAGCGTAGGGAACCGGTGCTCGGCTCTCGCCCGGAGTTCAAGCACTTTGGACCCGGGCATAACAGCTTCACGGTTTCGGAGGACGGACAGGACGACCTGCTGGTGTATCATGCTCGAGAATACACGGAAATCGAAGGCGATCCGCTTTGGGATCCGAATCGGCACACTTTCGTGAAGAAACTTCTTTGGGATGAAACGGGCATGCCTGTATTCGATGCGCAGCGTACCTAATTTGAATTGGAAGGACGAACGATGAGACGAATGATTTCAAGTGTATCCTGCCTGCTTTGCGTGACCCTGGCAGCTTGCGGGGATGAGCCGGCGGAGGTTCGAGAGACCGTTGACGTGCCACGTGAAGATGTGGTGGCCCACGATCCGGTTATTATAAAGGAAGCGGATACGTATTATCTCTTTACGACTGGTCCGGGGGTGTCGGTTTGGAGTTCCAGCGATATGGTGCATTGGACCATGCAGGATCCGGTATTCGATACGGCTCCAAGCTGGGCGACGGAGCTGGTGTCCGGCTTTAAGGGGCATATGTGGGCGCCGGATATCAGTTACCATGATGGTCGGTATATTTTATATTATTCCGTATCCACCTTCGGGTCGAACGATTCGTGCATCGGCATGGCCAGTAACGTGACGCTGGATGCGAGTCGTCCAGACTTCGAATGGAAGGACCACGGAGTGGTCGTTCGCTCGGAGCCCGGACTGCAGGACTGGAACGCGATCGATCCAAATTTGATATTCGATGAAACGGGGCAGCCTTACCTTGCCTTTGGTTCGTTCTGGAGCGGCTTGAAGCTGATGCCCTTGAACGAGGAGCTCGCCCGGGTCGAGCAGGGGGCGGAACCGATCGCCATCGCGAGCCGCCGGTTTGAGCTAAAATCCGCGGGTCCTGGTGAGGCTCCTGTGGTGCGGGAAGGGAACGATGCGATCGAGGGGCCATTTATTTATAGAAAGGGAGAATATTATTATCTCTTTGCTTCGGTAGACTTTTGCTGCCGCGGTAAGGACAGCACCTATAAAATGGTTTACGGCCGCTCGCGTGACATTCGCGGTCCTTATCTCGATCGGGAGGGCCATTCGATGCTGAAGGGCGGCGGTACTTTGTTGAAGGAGGGAGACCAGCGCTGGCAGGGTCTCGGCCACAACGGTATTTCGAATATCGATGGCGTAGAATACGCTGTTTTTCACGGTTACGACGGGGAGACGGATCGAGGTCTGCCTAAGCTTCACATCGAAGTCCTAAGATGGACCGAGGATGGGTGGCCGGTGCTCGAATAGGCTTCGTCGACCGAAAAGCCGTTGTCCACTCGCCACGTTTCGAAAAGCGGATATCCTCGATAATTGGATATTATGAAAAGTTTTTTGGCGGGTTTGGAGCGGCTACCGCGCATTGGCTAGTGAGGAGTTCCTCAGCTGATGCCCTTTTAGTTCTTGTTTCGACTAAATCAGCTACACCGAAAACTACCATATTAACATGACCCCGAAGATTAATAACCTAGAAGAAAAGACCCCACTGTTTTCTGCCAAGAGCAAGAAGTCACTTGGTCTTTCCGTCGCCATGCTCATGGCGATTTCGGGCGGAGCCGGCCAGGCCTTCGCTCAAGACGACGAAAAGGTATTCGAGCTCGACGCGTTCGTCGTCGAGAACAGCATCCGCGACAGTTTGGCTGCTGGTGTTGAAATCAAGAAGAACAGCCGCCAGATGATCGATGCTCTCGTAGCGGAGGACATCGGGAAGTTTCCAGATAACAACGTTGTGGAAGCGTTGCAGCGCGTGGCTGGCGTTCAGACGACGGACCGAGCTCGCGGCGAGGTGAATACCGTTACCATTCGCGGTCTCAACGACGTAACCACTACAGTTAATGGTCGCAATATATTCACTTCGTCCGGCCGTTCCGTAGCCTTGGCGGATATTCCTGCTTCCTTGGTGAACCGAGTGAACGTGTATAAGACGCGTTCCGCTTCCCAGATCGAGCACGGCATCGCAGGCGTGATCGACGTGCGCACGCAGCGTCCCTTCAATTTCGACGGTCAAAAGACGGTGCTGGCGGCTCGTGGGATCTACTCCGAGCTTTCGGACGAGTTCGATCCGAATGTGAGCGCCCTTTTCTCCAACGTTTGGGAAACGGACGGTGGCAAGTTCGGGGCGTTGTTTAACGTGTCCTTCGCGGAATCGAATTGGACGGACAAGAGCATCACTGCCGGCGCGATGGTCCCTTTCATAACGGAGAACCCACCTGCGGACTTCACCTTTGCTCCGCTCGAGCGCCTCTTTACGACGCATCCCTCCGCGGTTGAAAATCCGCTTTGGCAGCCAGGTCTGGAAGCTGGCCTGCCTTTCAACGAAGGCGCGACCTTGCCCTTGACGCCCGTCAGCGGGGGAGCGACTCAGCAGGTGCCTTACTACTTGACGCGCGATGCGGTTTTTTCGGCCGACTTTTACGGAAAGCGCGAGCGTCCTGCGGCAAACCTGTCGCTGCAATTCGCTCCGGACGACAATACCACTTACACCTTTGAAGCTTTCTATAACGGCTATCGCGAAAGCTTTAACAACAACCTGATGTTCTCGCTAGCGGACTGGTGGGGCAATCCGGGCGACTTCGAATTGATCCCAGGGACGAATATCATCAAGGAACGCACAGTTGGAAACCCATTCAGCTTCATGAGTGGCGACCGCACCGAGCAGAAGACCGATAGCTATCTCTACGCCCTTTCCGGCGAGTGGCAGGTTGGCTCGAAGCTCTCCATGACGGCTGACCTTTCGTACCAGAAGAGCGAGTTCTCCGTGGACTTCC
The DNA here is from genome assembly GCF_031127875.1 of Pelagicoccus sp. SDUM812005. Taxonomy (GTDB): domain Bacteria; phylum Verrucomicrobiota; class Verrucomicrobiia; order Opitutales; family Opitutaceae; genus Pelagicoccus. The sequence goes on from NZ_JARXIA010000006.1 coordinate 43,163, forward strand.
TCGCGATCCAAACGAATCGCATCCCACCGAGCATCTCCGTTGACTTCAATGCAGGTGGCGGAGTGCCGGCCTTCAGCTTTGGGGACGACCCGAACACCGCTGTCGACGAAAGCGACCTCACGGTTGCGGAGCTGTGGAATATCGGTCCCTTCTTCGACAACGCGGACCGCGACGAAGGCGATGCGACAGAGCTGAAGGTAGACGGTGTCTACGAACTCGAGGAAGGCTTCTTCGAGAATATTGGCTTTGGCATCCGTTACGATACGCGCTCCGCCTCGGAAGCTGAATACCGTAGCGGCGTTTCGGATTTGAACCAGCCTTTGGCGAATTATCCAGAGATGCAGTATGTGAATTCTGGATACTACGATGGGCGTACCGATATTCCTGCCTCCGCGATGCTTATCAATGCTGACTATTTGAGCGCTGAGAGAGACACGGTGCGCGCCTTGTACGGCTACCCTACCTCTTCGGAATTCTCGATCGCCAAGAATTTCGAGATCGAAGAGAAAACGCTTTCAGCCTATGTGCAAACTGACTTCATGAGGGACTTCGGCGATCAGGCTTTGAGCGGTCAGGTTGGCTTGCGCTACGTGAAGGTCGATCGCGATTTAGACTTTATCTCTTCGAGCAGCTCAACCAGCGGGGATTCGATTCTTCCCAGCGCCGTCGTGCTTTACGATTTGACGCCAGATCTGCGGCTGCGGGCTAGCTACGGCGAGACGGTTCGTTATGCTGGATTTGGCGCTTTGAATCCAAATATCACATACGTCGAAGACGTGACGAACATCGGTTACGGAACTGCATCTGGCGGAAATCCAAACTTAGCTCCGACCGAGTCGAAGAACTACGATCTCTCGCTCGAGCGTTACTTCGGCGAGAAAGGGGCGAATATGGTTTATGCTACCGCTTTCAAGCGGAAGATCGAGGGACTCGTCATCGATTTCGTAAACCGTGTGAACTACGAAGGATACGACTATATTCTTTCTCAGCCAGACAACGCTTCGAACGGGGAGTTGGACGGTTTGGAATTCGGCTTGGTTTGGTTCCCGGAGAACTTGCCTGATTGGGCGGAGGGATTTGGTATCCAAGCAAGCTATACGACTCTGGACTCGATTCAGGATATCCCTATCACCAACGATGCTGGCGAGGTCGTGGGTACCGATACGACACCGTTCTTCGCCGTATCCGATTCCTCTTACAGCGTGGTGCTCGCTTACGAGAAGGAGCGCTTCAGCTCTCGTCTATCCTACGTCTGGAGAGATGACTTCCTCCACCACTACGAAGCTCGTTTGTTCGCCAACCCGCTCGGCGTGTATAATACTGCTCAGCAGAGTTTGGATCTGCAGCTCTCTTACAATGTTTCCGAAGACCTGGTGCTGACGCTCGACGCGACGAATCTTACGGACGAGGAATTCCACAGCTACTACGAGTATCCAGATACTCATAACTTTGGGAACTGGCTGATCAGCCGAACGGTTTCGATCGGCGCTCGTTATTCATTTTAGTTTCGGTATTTGATCGATACACATTGTTGGCAGGACGCTCGGGGGGGCGTCCTGCTTTTTTTGTGTTGGGCCGTAGCGCTGAGCTTTAGCCAGCGTCCGCAGTGCTGATCTTGCAAAGGGGCCGCTGGCTAAAGCTCAGCGCTACGATTTGCGGCTTCGCGGTACTGGGTCGGTGTAGTGTGGTAGGCGCTACGGAAGGCGCGGCAGAAGACGTTGGCGGAGGAGAAGCCGCTGGAGCGGGCGATCGTTTCGAGGGGCTGGGCTGTGGTTTCCAGCAGCCCGCGGGCGTGCTGCAGGCGGAGCTGGCGGAGCAGCGCTCCGGGGGATTGCTGGTAGCGGCGGGAGAAGGAGCGGATGAAGTGTTCGCGGGTGACGCCGCAGGCGCTGGCGATTTCCTTGAGGGTGATGGGGCTGGCGAAGCGGTTGCGCAGCAGGTGGTAGCCGTATTCGACGGGGTCACTGTGCTGGGTGTCGTTGACTTGCTGGCGATAGATGGCGGTGAGCAGGCGGGTGACGAGTTCGGACTCGTGGTAGCGGTCGCTGAAGTTGCGGGCTTGGAAGCGTTGGTAGAGCTCGTCGAAGAGGGCGCAGGATTCGCTGCCTTCGGGCATGGAGAGCACGGAGCCGAAGTCGCGCCGGATACGGTTGAAGAGCGGGGTGGCGGTGGCGCTGGGGTCGATGGAGAGGTAGCGCAGGCGGTAGGGCTCGGTGGCGGTGGCGGGGTAGCCGTAGCGGGAGTTTTCGCGCTGGGTGAAGGCGATAAGGCTGCCTTTGGGGAGGAGGTAGCGGCCGGTCTCGTTTTCGAAGAAACCTTCGCCGGAGAGGGTGCGCTGGAGGTTGATGCGGTTGGATTCGCTGCGTTTGGAGTTGTCCCAGTAGTAGCTGGTGTCGTGGCGCGTCTCGTCGGCGCCCCCGTCCACTCGTGCAAAAACGTCTTCCCGCATGTGGGGAAGACGTATCAAGTTTTGCACAGTTGGCGAGGGTTTTGGGAGCCCAGGTTCCTGCGGTGGGCCTTACTTCTTGCTGAGGCGGACGGTGAGCACGTCGTGGCTGGCGATGCGGGCCTTGAGCGGCTGGTGGGTGTCGCCGAGGTCCTGGTCGGCCCAAAGGTCGCGGATGCGGTAGTGGTCGGGGAAGGTTTGCTCCATGCGGTGCCATTCGACGGTGACGTCTTGGGCTGTTTCGGAGGTGTTGAGCACGGTGACGGCCCAGTCGCCGTCGTGCAGGGGCTTGACCCAGATTTCGTACTTTTCGGGGGCGGTAAAGATGCGCCAGCCGGCCACGCCGTCGGGGTCTTGGTTGAGGGCGATGATTTCCTTGTTGGTGAGGATTTCTATGATCTCGGGGGTGACGACGCGCATGTCGTTGCCGGCCATGAGGGGCGAGGAGATCATGGCCCAGAGGGTGAAGTGGGAGCGGGATTCGGCGAGGGTGAGGCCGGGGTTGCCGACTTCGAGCATGTCGGCGTCGTTCCAGCCTCCGGGGCCGGCGTGTTGGCCGAGTCCGTCGCGTCCGACGACGGAGGGCTTGGATTCGTGGTAGCCGTCTAGGATGGTCTTGAAGCCGCGGGACCATTTGAATTCGCAGTCCCAGCAGTCGTAGATGTCGCCGGAGATGCGCCAGAGGTGCCCGATGTCCTGGGCCCATTCCCAGGGCTTGTTGTCGCCCCATTCGCAGATTGAGAAGACGACGGGGCGTCCGGCGGCGTAGAGGGCGTCGCGCATGGTGGTGTAGGCTTCCTTGGCGTCGCGGGTGTCGGTGGCGCACCAGTCGTACTTGAGGTAGTCGACTCCCCAGGAGGCGAAGGTGCGGGCGTCCTGGTACTCGTGGCCTTGGCTGCCGGGATAGCCGGCGCAGGTGGTCTTGCCGGCGTCGCCGTAGATGCCGAACTTGAAGCCGATGGCGTGGAGCTGGTCGGCGAGGGCTTTGATGCCGCTGGGGAACTTTGCCGGGTCGGCCACGAGGTTGCCGTCGGCGTCGCGCTCGCGCAGGGACCAGGTGTCGTCGATGACGATGTACTGGTAGCCGGCGTCGAGCATGCCGTTGGCCTTCATGGCTTCGGCGGTGTCGAGCACGAGCTGTTCGTTGATTTCGGACTCGAAGGTGTTCCAGGAATTCCAGCCCATGGGCGGAGTGAGGGCCAGGCCTTCGAACTTTTGGGCGGAGGCGGCGCCGGCGAGGGCGGTGGCCGCGGCCAGTCCGAGGAGTGCGGAGCGGAGCAAGGCGGCCTTGCCCGCGAGGGTCTGTTTAAGGGTGTTTTGCATGTCTTCGTTTAAGGGGTTCGGCTTAGTGCCACGCAGAGAAAGGAGCGAGTCAAACGAGGGAGGTGGGAATATCACATATTGCACAAAATGGGATCACGTTTGGCGACGCTCGTGCTGCGGAGGGGGCGAGGGATTGCGTTTTGCAGGATTGGGGACGGCCCGCTCCTGGGGAGGGGGAGGGCCGCGGAAAAGCGCGAATTGCAAGCTGCTCGTCCGGAGGGGGATAGCGGGAGTGGGCCTAGGAGAGCGAGCGGCTGGCATGCCTTAAGCAAGAGGGAGGCGGAGGTAATTTATGATGATGAAAGCATGCGTAAGAGAAATTTTGGGACTCGTATTGGCTCTGGGCCTAGGGGCTGGGAGCGGATTCGCTGCGAATGGCGAGCGGAGTGACCCGGAATCGATGATCGGTGCCAAGGTGGTGGGTATCGCTGGATACACCCAACTGGGCGAGATCGTGGGCGTGGCCCGCAGCGGTCCGGGAGGCCCTGCTCAGATGTACGTGGTCCAAGTCAAGGGCTGGTGGGGCGGTCGTGGGGTAATCCCGCTTTCGCACGTGGTCGACGAGATGTCGGTGCCGGAGAAGGACGGGAGCCGCAGCTACCGCGTGGAGGTGTCGGTCAACAAGGCGACCTTCCGCAATATAGCGAATTGGGAAAGCGACGAGTCGCTGGCTTCCTACCTCGGGCGCATGGAGTCGATCTTGGGCACGGTGTACGGCCTGGAGCAGTCCACGCTCGACGGTTTTGCCCAAAACCTAGTGGTGGACGAAGGAAAGCTGGCGAACGAACCGAAATCCTCCGTCGCTAAGTTTTGAATACGGAGCAGTAAAGGGTGTCCGCCGTGGGAGCGTGGCGGCAAGGATTTCCTAAGAGCGCGAGGGCAGGGGAATCGCTTTTCCTCCCGTGAAGCTCCTTTAGCGCGAGGCGCTTTAGTGGGGGCACGTAGTGTTTGCTTTGCTAGTGCCCCGTTTTCGTAAGAAATCGGTAAACGAGCAGAGGTTTCCGCTCGCTGGTCTACAGCTTGCTTTGAGGGCGGGGACCCTAGGTAATTTAGTATAGCACTATGGAAATTGGCTCTCATGTAAATGGCGTGCGGAGCGTCGGAGGAACTTATGCTGCTCAATTCATGAGGCAGCTGGGTGAGGCGACGGCTGCCGCGAAAATGAATGGCGAAAAGCTCCGGCCGAGCGAATTCGAAATAGCTATTCCGGGAACGGAGGCGGCGGCTCGGGCTAGCTTGAGTGGTCCGCGTTTCGAGGACTTAGGTGCAGAACACCCGCTTAGTATACTCGCGCAATTCGATGCGAATCAGGATGGGAAGATTAACTTCCGCGAGAATATGCAGATGGCGTTCGCCTTCTCCAACCCGGTCGACATTGGAAATGGCGGCTCTGTAGGTGAATCGGGGATACGCTTTAGAAGCTCCGAGGATCTCGAAGAATTGGAGGAGTATCTAGGGTCCGTTTTCGATGGAGTGTTTTCGAAGGAAGATTCGGAAGCCTTGTTTGCTCGACTGGACAAAGACAAGGATGGTGTGATTTCGGAAGTCGAGATGGAAGAGGCTCTCGAGGAGATTGAGAGTCAGACCCAGCTACGAATCGAGTCCCAGTTGGAAAGGGAGCGAGTAGCCTCGAGCGCTCAAGCGGAGGTCTTGTCTAACGATTCCGAGCTGAGGACTGCAGGTAGCGAGATTTCGTTTGGGCCAGAATTAGGGATGTGGGCTCCGTTTGTTGAATGTATCCGGTGAAGGAATACGTATGATTCAGAATGTTCAAGGGACTTATTCCGGCCAATTTACAAAGCAGTTGCTTGAGGCTCGTAGGGAGTCGGTAGGAAAAGGAGTTGTCTTCGATCCGATGGCGTTCAGCTCATTACTTCCTGCGGAAGAGGGTGAGGCAGGAGCGAAGCCAGTCGAGGCGGGATCCGGAGCCGGAGGGGGCTACGCTATGGATTTTTTGGGAGATGAGGGAGTTCTTTCCCAGTTTCGTAGTTTCGATAGGAATAGAGACGGGCGCTACGGTTTCGATGAGCACTTGCGCAGCTTAGAAGCGGCGAGGGAATCAGAGGGCCTGAATACATCGAGTGGAATTTCGCTCGACGACTTCGGAGAGTTCGTAGCGAATGAGCTAGAATTCGATTTCTCGAAGGAGATGCTCGAAATCGTGTTCGAGAAGTTCGATCTCGATGGAAATGGGGTCTTGGATCCGAAGGAGCTTGAGTCCGCCATCGAGCACTTGGTCGAGCAGGCCGAGCGTAAGGAAGAAAAGAAAACCGAATTGAAGAAGGATCTCAGGCGAGAGGTTTTGGTGGATTCGGGTCGCTTCTTGCGAAGCGACCGGCCGCTAGCGAGGGAAACGTGAAGGGGGGCTCCGAGTTGGAACGCTCCAGCGCGGCCGGGCGAACACGCCGAGACGGATAGCCTTGGAAGCGGCCTTGGCCGCCTCTTTTGTTAGAGACTGAAGTGTACGGTTTCGCCGGCGGCGCGGTGGTTTGAGTAGAAGTGGGTGCCGTCGTGGGCGAGGGCTCGGGCTGGGAAGGGGATGAGGGCGAGGTCTTCGTAGGCGCCGGTTGTAGTGTCGATGCGGCCGAGGTAGTAGGCGCCGTGTTCCTCTTCGGCGGTGTTGGCGAGGTATATGAAGTTGCCGACGATGACTTGGCCGCAGATGCCGCGGGGGGCGTCGTAGGTTTTGGTGACGCCACCGTTGGGAGAGAGGGCGAGCACTTTTTGCTTGTACCATTGGCTGACGTGGAGGCTGTGGCCGTCCCAACCGAGTTGGGAGCCGGTGTCGTCGGGGCAGGGCAGTTTGAACACGGTATCGAAGCCGTGTCCGGGCATGAGGCGGCGGATATTACGGAAATCTTCTTCGGTCTCGCCGCAGAGCACGCGGAGCTCTTCGCCGATGGATACCATGCCGAAGGGGGTGCCGGGGGCGGCTATCTCGTATTTCACGGACCAGTCGCTTGTATCGATCTGGTAGATACGTTTGCTGGCGAGGGAGCCGAGCCAGAGGGTTTCGCCGTCCCAGGCGAGGGATTGCGGCAGGTCGGCGGGAGCTGGGTGGCGGGCGAGTTCGGTGATGGTTTTCATGAGTGGCTTTGGGTTGTTACTGAGGTTTGGAAAGGGCGAGTGTTTGGGAGCAGGCGTCGACGCAGGCTTGGATGGCGCGTTCGTGGTAGCGGGCTCCGAGGCAGATGAGGCTGTGGGGAAGGCGGCATTGGAACCCGTCCCAGGCGATGATTTCGCCGCGTGCGATCTCGTCGCGCACGATAGCTTCTCCGATGAGGGAGAGGGCGGTGCCGCTTTTGACGAAGCGTAGGCAGGTGCCTTCTTCGTCGATGGTGTAGCGTCGCTCGATATCGAGCTCGTGGGCTTTGACGATGCGGTCCATGAGCTGGTAGTAGCTGCAGTCGGGGGTCTTGAAGACCCAGGGCAGCTTTTGCAGGTCGGACCAGCGGGTGGTTTGCAGGGCGTCCTTGAAATCTGGAGACGCGATGACGAGGATGGCGTTTTCCTGGAACTGGGAGCTGATGATCTTGGGGGAGTCGATCTCGCCTTCGTAGAAGCCGATATCGATGTCGCCTTCGAGAATGCCTTTCTTGATATAGCCGGAGGAGCTGTGGAGGAACTCGAGCTGCAGCTTGGGGCAGCTTTCCTGCAGGCGTTGGGCGATGGTGTCGAGGGGGAGCTCGCCGGAGCCGGTGTTGACGCCGATGGTGAGTTTTCCGGAAGGGCTGGACTGGAGGTCGCGGGCGAGGTTGTTGAGGGCGGCGGTTTCCTTGAGGATGGCGTAGACGCGGGCAAGGAGGGCCTCGCCGTCGGGTGTGATTTGCATGCCGCGGGCGCTGCGCTCGAAGAGGGCGATGCCGAGCTCGTCTTCGAGGGCCTTGATGTGGGCACTGACGGAGGGCTGGCTGGAGAAGAGGCGCATGGCGGCCCGGGCGAGGGTGCCTTCTTCGGCGACGGCTACGAAGGATCTGAGTTGGTAGAGTTCCATGCTAGGGAATGCTGGGCGTATCGAGCGGGCTGTGTACCTCTCCTTTTTGCGGCGTGGTGGCGGCGTCGGCGAGGTTTTGTTGCGCGGTGCGAAGCGTTTTTGGCGGCGTCGGGCGGGAGCTGGGGATTGTGACGATGGTGCCGTGCAGGAAGAGCTTCATGCCTGGGCGGCCGCCCTCGTGCGGAAACGCGGTGAAATCAGGCAGGGAACGGTGGAGGGCGGCGAACAGGCGAAGCAGTTTCCGGACGATGGGGAGGTGGCGGACTGGATTGTTTTTCATGGTTCGATTATGGCAGGGGGGCGGCGGTTTGGGTAGACGGGCTTTCCGATGGGGGAGTTCGGAATCTCTGAGGGCTGGCCCTGTGGGGGGCTTGGCTAAAGCTGCGTAAATTCTCGCTTTCCATGAAACGGAGCGGCCTCCGCTGGGTCGGTAGGGTGCGTGAGGGATTCATACTTTAAAGGTTTCGCCGTGTCTGGACGGCGTGATGGGGGCAGGGGCGCTTGGCTGCTGCGTGGGGGGCTTTTTGCAGCCTTGCTGCTGTTTTTGCCGGGCTGCGTGTACTTGCGTCTGCTCGACGTGAAGGGGCAGTTGAAGGAGGTGGACCGCTATTTCGCGGCAGAGCGGACCGAGGCTGGAATGGAGCTGGTCTTTAAGGATCCGACCTTGAGGGACGGCGACTTGAAGCGGCTCGGCGTGGTGCCGTTGAGTTCGGAAACGACGGAGTCGGGGGAGGTTTGGCAGGTGGAGATGCGCAAGCGCTTGCCGGGCGATCGGGAGCCCGATCCTGAGCACGACGTGTGGACGGAGCTGCGCTTCGAGGAGAGCTTGCTGGTGTCGGTGTTGATTCCGGACGCGTATCTGGAGTGTTTTCCGCCGGACCTTATCTTGGCGACGATGCGGGCCTTGGGGGAGTCGCGGGTTTTCAAGCTGAAGAAGTCCGTGGAAGCGCGATCGCAGGAGTCATTTGGCGAGGAGTTGGCAGCGGCTTCCTACGAGCAGTTGCTGGAGACTTTCGGACCGCCGTACGAGGTCGAGCGCAGCGAAGGGGAGATGGTATTGACCTACAGCTACGAAAAGCGGGAGCCGGAGGGCATCGCTGAGGAGCGGCGTTCGGATCGCACCTACGAGATCCGCTACGTGCTCGACGGGCAGGGGGATCGCCTCCTGGCGGCGGGAACGCGATCGATTTCGGTGCTCTACGCGGAGCGTTGAGGGCTTGCTGGGGTGGGGGCGTTGTTGGCCTTTTGCAGGACGAGCGAGAACGCGGTTTGCAGCAAGAGGGTGGCGCCGAGAAAGACTGTGCCCCAGTGGATTTCGGTTTTCATGAGGTGGTCGCTTTCGATGGCGAAGACGACGAGGGCGAGGCCGAAGACATCCAGCATGCTCCACCGCTGGGCGCGATTGATCCAGCGCGGGTGTCCGCGGGTTTTCCAGGCGTAGCATTGCGCGCCGAAGACGAGGATGGGGGCGGCGACTAGGAAGAGGGCGGAAAGGGCGGAGCTGACCCATGCTCCTTGTATCCACAGGGCCGGTACGAGGGATAAGATGCTGTATTCCCTGTTTTTGAGGAGCCAGTCCTCGATGCGCAGGAAGGGCAAGCTGAGGGCGGCGATCAGGGCGATGCCGGAAAGGGCGAGCAGGAAGCCGCCGTTTCGTCCAGAAGGAGCGGGCGGCGGCGGGAGCTCTCTGTGGAGGCGGGCAGCGATGAGCTCGCCGGTGCCCATGCTGACGAGGATTGCGGCGATGAATAGGGTAAGGCCGATCTCGGGCTTGGCTCCGACGAAGAATTGCTTCGAAGCGAGAGAGAGGATTATGGATACGAGGAAGACGTCCAACATGGACCACTTGCCGAGGCGTTCCACGCGCTCGAGCCACTTTTGACGGCGCGGACCGGCGCCGTCGGCGGAGATGATCCAGAAGAGGATTCCGAGTTTAGCGAAGGGGAATAGTATGGAGAATCCAACTACCAGCAGGCTGAGCACGTAGAGGCCCTTGCTCCAAAGGAGGCTGACGGAATGCAGGAGGGTGTAGAGTTCGTTGTCCAGGCCCTTGCGCAGCTTCATGAAGGGGTAGGCCAAGGCCGCGACGTTGCAGATCAGGGAAAGGCACAGGAGGCACGCAGGCAGGAGCTGTTTTGAGAAGGGATTGGAAAACGAAGGCATGGCGGCTGGTAGGGTTCCTTTAGATAGAGCGAGCTCTGGATCGCAAGCAAGATAGGATAGGAACTCTATTGGATTACTAAGCGAGGGGTTGCCTGCGAGTCGCTTGGCGTGCGATGTTGTTGACCTTATGAATCGAATACCCTGCTTCGTCCGCTTGCTTGCCCTTCCGTTTTTAGTTTTCGCCTTCGCCGTTAGTGCGGAAGAAGGACGCGACTTCAAGATACCGGAGACGAACGAGGGGCTGCCGGGGGAGGGAGTGATTCGTCGCTACGAGTGGTTCCAGAAGCTGTGGGAGGGGCGCCGTTCGGCTTGGGCAAAGGCGGCGGAAACGGATCGCGGAGCGGTCGTCTTCTTGGGGGATTCGATCACGCAAGGATGGGGAGGCGCCTTGGGAGCCTCCTTTCCGGGCATGAAGGTGGCGAACCGCGGTATCAGCGGCGACACTACGCGTGGGGTCTTGATCCGTCTACAGGAGGACGTGCTTTCGCTCGATCCGGCTGGGATCGTGCTCTTGATCGGTACCAACGACTTGGACGAAGCGGGTACGCCCGAAATGATCGCGGGCAACCTGAAGCTGATTTTGGAAGCGATCGCTGCCCATGATCCGGAGGTGCCGGTGCTGCTTTGCGAAGTGTTTCCTAGTCACGATTCCAAGAACCGTCCAACGGAGAAGATCCAGAAGGTGAATGAACTCTACCGCGACTTGGTGAAGGGGAACGAGCAGGTGCTGGTGGTGGATACCTTCGAGCTATTCGACGACGGAAGCGGCGATGCGATTCCGGCCTTGTTTCCCGATCTTTTGCATTTGAACGAGGCTGGCTACGCGAAGTGGGCTGCGGCTTTGCGACCGATTTTGGAGGGACTGGAGCTGCTTCCGGTAGAGGAGGACTTCGTTTTGGAGGACGGGTTCGAGTATCTGTTCAACGGATACGATCTGACGGGGTGGGGCTATGAAGTGACTTCCCCGAAGCATATCGAAGCGGGGGCGCGTTGGCGCCAGCGTGATCCGAAGGGGGCGGCGGAATGGCCGGTCGTGACCCAGCCGCAGTCCTTCGACGGATTGAAGGAGTCGCCGGACGGGCGCTTCGCGGCGGTCAATGGCCGCTTGTTGGTGCGCATCCCGTCGGCTTACCGCTCGATCCAGCAGCTGCATACCACGCGTCAGTTTCCCAAGGATTTCGTTTTGAGGCTCGAATTCAGGGCGTCGCCGTTTGCCGATAGCGGCGTATACATACGCGGGCCGCAGCTGCAGTGTCGCGACTATGCGTTGGCGGGGCCTTACGAGGACTTGGAGAACTATGTGCCACAAGGCTGGAATACCTTGGAGATCACGGTGAGGGGCGGCAAGGCCCGTTGCCTGTGCAACGGTGAGGTCTTGGAAGAGGGTATGGAGGTTCCGGATACGGGATCTATCGGTGTGGAAGGCGACCGCGGCCAGATGGAGTATCGCCGGATCCGCATCAAGGAGCTGTAGGCGGCGGGGCTTGGCTCTTTAGGAATTGGTTAATGGGAGGAGTGGAGCCTCTTTATCCTCCGGATACCTGAGCTCTAGCTCAGCTGCATTCTCTTCCGAGCGCTTCGATGATCCAGTTGTTCAGGCTCTTGTTTTCTTTCTTCGATCGAATGTAGATGCTCCGGTGAAGGTTCGGATCCAGTCGAAGGGTTAGCTTTCCTGAAAAGGGCTTGTCGGGTTCTTCTCCACGCTCGGCGCAAAAGTCGAGGTAGTCGTCGATCGAAAGCTGAAACTCTCTCTTTAGGCCTTCGACCGTGTCGGCCTGAAAGGTGACAACGTCTCTCATGTTGATGACTTCACCATGGAAGATCTCGGCTTCCTCGTCGAAATGAACTGCTCCTACGTATCCTTTGTATTCCATGATCTTTACACTCCTGCAGCTTCCAGAAACCGTCTGACTGACTTGACCGCTCCCCCGTCCGTTTCCTTTTGAGGGTGAGGGCGGTGAAATACCGCTCTGACCCCGTTTAGGTAGACGCGAACGCGAGAGCCGCTCCCTTGCTTTCTTCAGGGTAGTCGTTGCCTTCGATTCATGTTAATTTGGTGGCTAAAAGCGCTACTATGTCAAAGTTCTTGATTCTGTTGCGGCGTATTGTCGCCCGGGCAAAAGGGGGTTGGTGGACTTTGCTGCTAAGGGTGGGGCGTGGAGTCTTTTGAGGAGGGAGCTTGTGGGAGGCGGGCTTTGATGAGGACGGGGAAGTGGTCGGAGAGGTGGCGGGCGTCGATGAGGTCGCTATGGGTGGCGTAGGTGGTGACTTGGGTTTGCGGATCGGTGAAGATGTAGTCGATGCGTTGGCTGGGGATTTGGTGGGGATCGAAGGCGTTGAAGGTGGCTTCGGGACCGAAGGGCAGGGTTTGGGCATGGAGACGGGAGTCGCGGAGGCGCTGGGATAGGAGCTGGATGGGAGGCGCTTCGGGGGTGGCGTTGAGGTCGCCCATGAGAAAGTAGGATTCGCCGGGGGCGACGCGTTCTTGGATGCGGGCGAGGATGAGCTTGGCCCCGTTGAGGCGGGCTTCGGGTACTTCGTGGTCGAAGTGTGTATTGAAAACCCAATACGTGGATCCGGATTGGCGGTCGCGGAAGTGTCCGTAGGTGCAGATGCGGCGGTAGTGGGCTCCCCAGCCGTAGGAGGGGAGGTCGGGCGTGGGGGAAAGCCAGAAGGTGTCGGAGGCGATCAGTTCCGTTTTTTCGGGTTGGTAGTAGAGGGCGCTGAACTCGCCTTGGCGTTTGCCGTCGTCGCGGCCGACGCCGATGTACCGGTAGCCGGGAAGGCTTGCTTGGAGAGCGTCGACTTGGTGGGGCAGGCCTTCTTGGATGCCGAGGATGTCGGGGGCGAGGCTGGCGATTTGGGCGGCGAGCTGTTGCTTGCGGTTGTCCCAGCGGTTGGGGCCGTCGCTTGGGAGGTCGAGGCGGATATTGTAGCTCATGAGGCTGAGCTCGGTGGCCCCGCTGCTGGCGAGGGCGGCTAGGGCGATGAGAAGGCCGGCGATGCGTTTCATAGGTTTCTTGGAGCGGGGTGGGGTGCGAGTGGTGAGGGAGTTTTGGTTCGTTTTGGGTCGGGGTCAAATGGCTTCGGCTGGGGCGTTCCTTGGTAGAAGTGGCGGGTTGTGTTTTTGGGGGGAGGGCCCTAGGGATTTGGGGATGAGCGATATCGTTGTGCTGGGGAGTTTGAATGCGGATTTGGTGGTGTCTGTCGATCGGGCTCCCGCGGCAGGCGAGACGGTGCCGGGAAGGAGCTTCGCGGTCTTCAATGGCGGCAAGGGCGCGAACCAGGCGTTTGCCGCGGCGAGAATGGGCGGCGAGGTGGCGATGCTGGGGCGGGTGGGCGACGACGCCTATGGGCGAGGTTTGCTGGGGAGCTTGGAGTCGGTGGGCGTGGCGGTGGAGGGCGTTCGTTGTATCGAGGGAGTCACTACGGGAGTGGCTTCGATTACGGTGGAGGCGGGCGGGGAGAATCGGATCGTAGTGGTGCCGGGAGCGAATGGCGCTTATTGCCCGGTGGAGCTGGAGCGGGATGCCGCTTTTTTCAAGGGGGCGAAGTTGGCGCTTTTTCAGTTGGAGACGCCGCTTGAGACGGTGGTCGGAGGTTTGCAGCTGGCTCGCGAAAGGGGCTGTATCACGATTTTGGATCCAGCTCCGGCGCGGGAATTGGGCGAGGAGGCCCTGTCGCTCGTGGACTACCTGACGCCGAATTTGAGCGAGTTGGCTTTGCTGTCGCAGCGGGAGCTAGGGGAGGAGTCGAGCGCGGCGGAAATCGTGGCGGCGGCGAAGTCGCTGCTGGATTACGGGGTGGGCAAGGTCCTGGCGAAGCTGGGCGAGCGGGGAGCGATCTTGGTGAGCCGGCAGGGAGTGGAGCGGGTATATGCGGTGAGCGTGCGTGCGGTGGATTCGACGGGGGCTGGGGATTGTTTCAACGGCGCCTTCGCGGCGGCGCTTTCGCGTGGGGTGGCACCATTGGAGGCGGCTCGTTTCGCCTGCATGGCGGCTTCGATTTCGGTGTCTCGAGCCGGGGCCCAGGACAGTTTTCCCAGCGTGGAGGAGGTTCTGAAGGGGGCTTGAGGGAGCCGCCCTTGCCTGCGGGAACGAACGTTCCGCGGCTCGCTCAATAGTAAAAGCGAAACGGGAATTGCTTCTGGGGACGGGGCGGGCAGCATTTTAGGGAGCGTTTTTCCTGCGCTGCTCCTGTTTACCCCCCACTCGCTATGCACCTTTCGTTGAATCGATTCCTCACTTGCTGTTCTTGCGTTTTGTTCGCCGGCCTTGCGTTGACGACTGCCTTTGCCGAAAAAACCTTTAGCGACGGGCAGGAGGCCCTGGAGGCTGAAGTGTCGCTGCCGAAGCTTACCGTGCAGGGAAATCGCTTCGTGGATCCGGACGGGAATACGGTGGTGCTGCGCGGGGTGGCGACGGTGGATCCGGCGGAGTTGGACAAGCGCGGAGCGTGGGACCGGTCCTATTTCGAGGCGGCGGCCTCGTGGAATGCGAACGTAGTGCGGATCGCCATACATCCGCTTTGGTGGCGGGAGCGTGGGCAGGATTGGTATTTGCAGGCTTTGGACGACGCGGTGCGCTGGAGCGGCGAGCTGGGCATGTACGTGATCATCGATTGGCATACGATCGGCAATCCGTTGACGGAGGTATTTCACCGGGACATCTACGAGACCTCGCGGGGCGAGACCTTTCGGTTTTGGTATACGGTTGCCCAGCGTTACGCGGGCAACAGTACGGTGGCCTGCTACGAGCTTTGGAACGAGCCGACCAATCGCGGCGGCATGATGGGGCGCTTGCCTTGGTCCGAATACAAGGCGTATATCGAGGAGTTGATTTATATGCTTCGGGCCATCGACGAGAGCTGCATTCCTTTGGTGGCTGGCTTTAATTGGGGCTATGACTTGTCGGTGGCGAAGGACGATCCGATCGACTTTCCAGGAGTCGCCTATGTGTCGCATCCGTATCCTCAGAAGCGGCCGGCGCCGTGGATTGCGGACTGGGAGCGGGATTGGGGTTTCATGGCGGAAAAGTATCCGATGGTGTGCACGGAGTTCGGCTTCATGTCGGAGGACGGGCCGGGGGCTCATATTCCGGTGATCGGAGACGAGGTGTATGGGGAAGCCTTGATCTCCTATTTCGAGGAGCGGGGCATTTCCTGGACGGCTTGGGTGTTCGACGACCGTTGGTCGCCGCAGCTGTATCAGGACGCGGACTACACGCCCACGCGTCAGGGAGCCTTCTTCAAAAAGAAGCTGGAAGCGCTGAATCCGTGAGGGACGTTTCTGCGAACGGGAGCCAGCTGGGCTAGCTTCCGTAGGCGGCGTAGAGGAAGGTCAGGATGGCGAGCGCGAGTAAGGACCGTTCGCTTCGGTAGGTGGCTTTTCGTGCCGCGAGTGGGAGTAGCAGGGTGGCGATAGCGATCGCCCCTACCGAGATGAGAGTGACGTTCATAAGGTCGCGACCAG
Source organism: Pelagicoccus sp. SDUM812005 (assembly GCF_031127875.1). GTDB lineage: Bacteria > Verrucomicrobiota > Verrucomicrobiia > Opitutales > Opitutaceae > Pelagicoccus. The sequence continues at coordinate 58,559 of NZ_JARXIA010000006.1, forward strand.
CGTGACGGCTGGTTAATGGGAAAAGGTTTCTGAGTGAGTACTGGCGCGGCGTGAGTTTCTGCCGTAGGTGGTGGGGTCAGCTTTCGACGGTGCTGGTGCGAGCTTTCTCTTTTTTGACGCGTTTGGCTTCTTTCTTTTCCTTGGCCGTCATTTGCGGTGCCTTGCGGCCTTCTCTCTTGGTGTCTTTTGTCTTTGGCATGGCGTTTCGTTGGTAAGGTAAATTGTAGTTGTTTTAAGGGTACCTTTTTGGATGGGCCTTATTTCGAGTTTTTCCCTTCGTGGAAGGCTTTTGCTGTCTTTTTGGCTAGCGTCACGGTGCGGGTATGGAGCGTTCTGAGCATGCTGCTTAGGCGTCCTTCGGGTGCTGTTTCGTCCCGGGCGTGTGAACTGGGCGGGTTTTCGTTGGGAGTGGCTTCGACTTGCTTCGAGTCGTCTTTCGTTTCGTGGCTTTGCATGGATAGGTGTGGTCATCGCTACTTTATACCGATGAGGCGATTGGCGGTATGGGGCGAAACCCGCCTTTGGGCACGCGGCAGCGGGGGCTCAGTCCAAGCGTTGCACGCGCACGTCGCTAAAGAGCTGGTCGTTGGCTGGCGGGTTGCTGAAGAAGGAGCCTTGGACGGGGTTGACGCTTTCGGCTACGACTGCGTGGGCGACGGGGATGTAGGCGTTGTCGCAGAAGATCCCGTGGGTGGGGTCCAGCCCCCGCCATCCGGCTCCGGGGAGGAAGACTTCTGCCCAAGCGTGCATGTCGCCGGCTTGCTGGGCGTTGAGGGTGGGGTCGAAGAGGTAGCCGCTGACGAAGCGGGCGGCGATGCCTAGGGTACGGGCGCACTCGATGAAGAGGGCGGCGAAGTCGCGGCAGGAGCCGGTTCCGAGCGATAGGGTTGTGGTGGCGGATTGGATACCGATGTCGTCCCGTCTTTGGTAGGCGATGCTTTGCTGGATGACGCGATTGAGTTCGAAGAGGGCGGTTACGGTCTCTTGCGGCCGTTTGGGGAAGCGTTGCTGGAGCCAGTGATTGAGGGCTTGGCGAACTGGGGGCTCGGGCGGCTTGAGGTAGATGCCTAGGTTGAATTTGTGGAGAGGCTCGTACTGGAAGGGGAAGCGGGTGGCGTAGTCGCGGACGAGGAAGTCGAAGGGGCCGAGGTCGGAGGTAGTGACTTGGCAGTGGGCGTGGATGTCGAGGACGTCGGAGGTGGTTTCGAAGTGGGCGCTGGCGGGGAGGTTGTCGAAGTCGTCGCGCATCCAGTCGACGCGGGCGGCGGGCTGGAAGTCCATGCGGAAGGCGTTCACCGACTGGAGCGGATTTTCGCGGGGGCGGAGGTAGAGCAGGTGCGGGTTGAGTTGGACGGGCCGGTTGTATTGGTAGCGGGTGCGGTGGGAAATCTTCAGTCTCATGGTTGGTTGGATGCCTTTAGCGATTTGCGGTCGTTTCCTGGATGCTGCTCTCGATCACGCCGGTCGCGATGGCGTGGCGGGTGAGTCCGGCGGTGTCGTGGATATCCAGTTTGTTCATCAGTTGCTGGCGGTGTTTTTCGATGGTTTTGATGCTGATGCCGAGTTCGGCGGCCATTTGCTTGTTGGCGAGTCCTTCGGCGACGAGCTGCAGGACTTCGGCTTCTCTTTTGGTGAGAGTGGGGGCGGGGTTGGGATGCGGGGCGCCGGCGAGGCGGGCCTTTTCCTTGGCGTGGCGGAGGCGCTTGGCGACGCTCGGGCTGAAGTAGGGCTTTCCGGCGGCGACTTCCTTGATGGCGTGGACGAGCACCTCGCCGGAGTTTTGCTTTGCCAAGTAGCCTGCGGCTCCGATTTCGAGCATGCGCCTGATGTACTCGTCGTCGCTATGGGCGGAGAGGACGAGCACTTTGACTTGGGGGGTGGAAAGGAGGATTTGCCGGGTGGCCTCGAATCCGTTGAGGCCGGACATTGCGATGTCCATGACGATGACGTCGGGCTGCATCTGGCAGGCCATGCGCACGGCTTCCCGGCCGTTGGACGCTTCGCCTACCACGGCGAATTCTTCGCTAAGTTCGAGCAGGGTTCGTAGGCCTTCGCGTACGATGCCGTGGTCTTCCGCCAGGAGTACGGTGATCTTCTTCATGGCTTTCCAGAGGCGGGGAGTGCGGCTAGGACGGTGGTGCCGGCAGCGGCTGAGGAGCGTATGGAAAAGGTTCCACCGAGCATCTCGACCCGTTCTCGCATGCCTAGGATACCGAGGCGCTTGTGTGTCGTTGATTTTAGGATACGGGTGGCGTCGAAGCCTTTGCCGTCGTCTTGGATCTCCAGGCGTATCAGTTGGGAGCGTTTCTGGATTTTAACGCTGGCGTTCTGGGCGTGGGAGTGGCGGATGACGTTAGTGAGGGCTTCTTGGGCGACGCGGTAGAGGGCGGTGCACTGTTCGTTGCCGAGCAGGTCGGTTTTGCCGATGGCTTTGAAGTGGAAGCTGATGGGGGTGTGTTCCGAGAGGGAGGCGATGTAGGAGCGAAGGGTGGGGACGAGGCCGAGGTCGTCCAGCAGGGAGGGGCGCAGGCGGAGGGCGTAGCGATGCACGGCTGCGACGGATTGCTCGACGAGCTTTTGGGTGTGGTCGATGCGTTCGCCAATGTCGTCGCTGCCTACTTCGATGACTTTCTTGAGGGCGGACAGGCGCACGTTGATGCCGGCCAGGACCTGGGCGATTTCGTCGTGCAGGTCGCGACTGATCTCCTTGCGTTCCTGTTCTTGGGAGAGGAGGAACTGGTGGGTTAGCTGCCGGACCTGTTCCTTTTGCCGCTCGGCTTGCTCCACCAGTTTGTTTCGCCGTTTGCCTTCCGCGAGCGAGTGGCTGGCAAGTTTTTTGTCCACTTGCCTCAGTTGGTTGCGGGCGGCGCTGTGGGCTCGCTCGAGGGGGGCGATGGCTTCGACGTAGAAGAGGGCGGCGGGTGAGATTTGGGGGCGCTCCGGTTGCGGAAGGGGCGGGCAGGAGTGGATTCGCTTGAGGGCTTGGTCGTGGATGTGGGCGAGGTCGATGGCGTTGAGGTCCAGCTCGATGGCGTTTTTGCCCAGCTTGCGGGCGGACAGGGACTTGCCGTTGGTTCGCCCTTTTCTCGTCAAGTGGCGGCGCAAGGCCTCCTCGTAGGCTAGACTGAACTGTTTTCCCCTGTTTCCCCCCATAATGCTGCGTTTGCTCCGATCCCGTGCGGGGCCGCGTTCAGGCCTGCTCCTGTTGAGCATGCCTGTCCGAGCAAACTAGGGCCGGGCGGGGAGAGAAGCGAGCAAAGAGTCTTGGGGTGTTGCCCGCGCTGGGGGGGGGAGGCGGGGCCTTCTTGGGGCGTGGACCTAGGGCGAGACGATTTGGCGGAGGAAGGAGAGCAGGTAGTCGTTGCGGGTGGCGTTTTGCTCCTGTCGGGTGGTGAGCATGGCGGAGCCTTCGACGAGGCACTGCAGGGCGAAGAAGCGTTTGTTGATTTCCTCCTCGCTTACGGTGGTGCCGGACTTGCGGGCGATGAGGGTGATCCACTTGGTGAACTCTTCGCGGTAGAGGGTATCGGCCCGGGCGAGGGCGGCTTGGATATCGGGGTCGCGGGTGGCTTCGGCGCACATTTCGATGAAGAGGACGGGGTTCATTTTCGTGCTGCCGTCCTTGCCCCACTCTTGTATGAGCTCGAGGAGCTTGCTGATGTAGTCTTCGACGGTGTCGGAGTCTTCGGTGAGGGTGTGGCGTTCCGAGAGCTGGCGCTCGATGATGGCGAGGATAATGGCGCTCTTGCTCTTGAAGTAGCGGTAGGCGAGGCCTTGGCTGATGCCGGCGGTTTCGGCGACGCGGGCCATGCTGGCGGCGTGGAAGCCGTGCTGGATGAAGCAGGATTGGGCGGCGTCGAGGATGCGGTTGCGCTGGGCCTCGGCGCGTTCGGGGGAGCGGGGACTTTCTTTGTCGGAGGATTTCATGACTCTTCCATCCAGCCGCCGCCCAAGGCTTTGTACAAAGCGATGCGGTTGCTTTGTTCGCTGAGCAGGGACTGTATGAGGGATTGGCGGGCACTGTATAGGGTCCTTTGAGCGTCGAGCAAGGTCAGATAGCTGTCGCGTCCGGCCCGGTAGCGCAGCTCGGAGAGGCTTTGGGTTTCGTCGGCGGCTTCCACGAAGGCTTCGATGGCTTGGCGGCGTTGGGCGAGGGTGGAGCTGAGGGCGAGGGCGTCGGCGACTTCCTTGAAGCTGCTTTGGATGGCTTTTTCGTAGCTGGCGAGGGCGATGTCCTGGTCGGCCCGGGCGGCGTCGCGGTTGGCGCGCAGCTTGCCGGCTTGGAAGATGGGCACGGTGACTTGGGGAAGGAAGCTCCAGACGCCGGTGTTGTCGCCGAAGAGGTCGGAGAGTTCTCCGCTGGCGCTGCCGACGGTTCCGGTGAGGGTGATGCGCGGGAAGAAGGCGGCGCGGGCGGCGGCCAGGTTGGCGTTGGCGGCGGCGAGCTGGTGTTCCTTTTGCTGGAGGTCGGGCCGGCGGAAGAGGGTTTCCGAGGGAATGCCGGCGGGAAGGGCGGCGAGGCCGCTGACTTCGAGGTCGAAGCGATCCGGCAGGTATTCTTCGGAGAGCTGGCTTCCTACCAGCAGCTCGAGGGCGGAGCGGCTCTGTACGGCTTGGCCGCGGTAGTAGGCGAGCTCGGCCTGGGCGCTGGCGAGCAGGGTACGCACTTGGCTGAGCTCCAGGTTGGAAACGCTGCCCAGCTCGTTGCCGCGCTGGGAGATCTCGAATTGTTCCTGGTAGCTTTGCAGGGTGGACTCGGCGATGCGCTGGAGCTCCAGGTTGGCGGAGTGGGTCAAGTAGGCGTTGGCGACTTCGGCGACCAGGCTAATCTGCACGCTGCGTTGGGCTTGCTCGGTGGCGAGGTACTGCTGCAAGGCGGCGCCGCTGAGGTTCTTGACGCGTCCGAAGAGGTCGATCTCGTATTGGGCGAGCCCGAGGTTGGCCTGGTAGGTTTCGACTTCGGCGACGGCGTCTCCACCGCTGCGGGTGAGGCTGGCGCTGGCGTTGACGGAGGGAATGCGATCCGATTTCTGGATACGGTAGGTGGCTCGGGCTCGTTCGACGTTTAGGGCGGCGATGCGCAGGTCTCGGTTGTGGGCGAGGGCTTGCTCGACGAGGCTTTCGAGTTTCGGATCGGTGAGGAAATTGCGCCAGCCGATTTCGGACGCGTACGGCGCGCCGAAGGCGTTTTCAGCCGGGTCGGCTGGCGTTGAGTATGTTGTGCCGGTAGACCAGTTTTCGCTGAGCTGAACGTCGGGCTCAGGAAGCTCGGTCTGAAGCGAGGCGCAGCCGGCGAGGCTGATGGCTGCAGCGAAGGCAGGAACTGTGATTTTAAAGTTACGCATGGCTCTGGTGTCCTTTCTTGCGGATGAAGAGGCGTTCGATGACGAAGAAGAAGAGCGGGACGAAGAAGATCCCGAGGAAGGTGCCGACTAGCATGCCGCCGAGGACTCCGGTACCGATGGCTTGCTGGGCTCCGGAGCCGGCCCCGCTGGCGATGGCGAGCGGAACGACGCCGAGGCCGAAGGCGAGCGAGGTCATGAGGATTGGCCGCAAGCGATCCTTAACGGCGTGCAAGGTCGCATCCAAAAGATGCATACCGTTCTCGAGGTTGATCTTGGCGAATTCGACGATGAGGATGGCGTTCTTGCTGGTGAGGCCGACGGTGGTGAGCATGGCGACTTGGAAGTAGACGTCGCGCTCGAAGCCGCGGGCCATGTTTGCCAGTACGGCGCCCACGATGCCGAGCGGGGCGGCGAGCAGGACGGCGGTCGGGATGGACCAGCTTTCGTAGAGGGCGGCGAGGGCGAGGAAGACCATGAGCAAGGAAAGGGCGTAGAGGAGGGTGGTCTGGTTGCCCGCTTGGCGCTCCTGGTAGGAGGAGGCGGTCCACTCGATGCCAAAGCCTTCCGGCAGCTGTTGCACGAGCTTTTCTATTTCCAGCATGGCGTCGCCGGAGCTGGTGCCGAGGGCACCTTCGCCTTGTATTTGTACGGCTGATACGCCGTTGTATCGTTCGAGGCGAGGGGAACCGTAGTCCCACTCGGTGGTACCGAAGGCGGAGAAGGGGACCATCTCGCCTTGATTGTTGGGCACGGACCACTTTTCGAAGTCTTCCGGTTGCATGCGGAAAGCCGCTTCGGACTGGACGTAGACGCGCTTGACGCGGCCGCGGTCGATGAAGTCGTCGATGTAGAGGCCGCCCCAGGCCACGCCGAGGGTGGTGTTGATGTCGCGGATGGAAAGCCCGAGGGAGGTGGCTTTGGCGTTGTCGATCAGGACCTTGAGCTGGGGGGCGTCTTCCATGCCGTTGGGGCGGACGCGGGTGAGCTTCGGGTTTTGGGCGGCGAGGCCGAGCAGTTGGTTGCGGGCGGCGATGAGGGCCTGGTGCCCTTGGCTGCCGTTGTCCTTCAGGTAGAAGGTGAAGCCTGCGGAGTTGCCCAGTTCGGTGATGGGCGGCGGGGCGAAGGCGTAGATGGTGGCGCCTTCGATCTTGCTGAAGGCGGCGTTGGCGCGATTGGCGAGGGCTTGGGCGCTTTGTTCCGGATCGGGGCGTTCGCTCCAGTCGGTCATGCTGATGAAGGCCATGCCGTTGGACTGTCCCGAGCCGGCGAAGCTGAAGCCCTGTACGGTGAACGCGTCGGCGATGACGCCGGCTTCTTCGTTGAGGAGGTAGTCTTCGACTTGCTCGATGACTTCGAGGGTGTGCTCCTTCGTGGCACCGACGGGGCCGATGATTTGGGCGTAGATGGAGCCTTGGTCTTCGTTGGGCAGGAAGCCGGTCGGCAGCTTGCTAAAGAGCAGGACCATGAGCCCGACGATGACGAGGAAGGCTGCGAAGAAGCTTTTGCGGTAGCCGATGATGCCTTTGACGGCGCCTTGGTAGCGGGTGTTGGCGCGATCGAAGGTCCGGTTGAACCAGCCGAAGAATCCTGTATCCTTAATGTGGTGACCTTTTTCGATCGGCTTCAGCATGGTGGCGCAGAGGGCCGGGGTGAAGACGATGGCCACGATGACCGAGAGGGCCATGGCGGATACGATGGTAATGGAGAACTGCTGGTAGATAACGCCGGTGGCGCCGCCTAGGAAAGCCATGGGCACGAAGACGGCGGAGAGCACGACGCCGATGCCGACGAGGGCTCCGGTGATTTGGTCCATGGATTTGCGGGCGGCTTCCTTGGGACTGAGCCCTTCCTCGCTCATGAGGCGCTCCACGTTTTCCACGACCACGATGGCGTCGTCCACGAGCAGACCGATGGCGAGCACCATGGCGAACATGGTAAGCATGTTTATGGAAAATCCGAATACAGCGAGAACGCCGAAGGTTCCCAGCAAGACGACCGGTATGGCGATGGTGGGGATGAGGGTGGCTCGCCAGTTCTGCAGGAAGAGGAACATGACGATGAAGACGAGGGCAACCGCTTCGAGCAAGGTGTGTACGACGCCTTCGATAGCGACTTCCACGAAGGGGGTGTTGTCGAAGGGGATCTCCGCCTTCAGCCCTTCGGGGAGGAAGGGGGCGATGTCGTCGAGCAGCTCTTTGACCGCGGCGGCGGTTTCCAGGGCGTTGGCTCCGGAAGCGAGGGTGACGGCCATGCCGCCAGCCATTTGCCCGTTGTAGTGGGTTTCCAATCCGTAGATTTCGGAGCCGAGCTCGACCCGGGCGACGTCGCCGAGGCGGAGGATGGAACCGTCGGGTTCGCTGCGGATGACGATGTCGGCGAATTCCTCGGCGGTTTGCAGGCGTCCGCGGGTGTTGATGGTAAAGTTGATCTGCTGTCCTTCGACGGCGGGGGCGCCGCCGACTTGTCCGATGGAAACCTGTTGGTTTTGGGCTTGGACGGCTGCGGTGATTTCCGAGACGGAAAGCTGGTAGGAATGGAGGGTGTTGGGATCGAGCCAAATGCGCATGGCGTATTGCCCGCCGAATACGCGGGTGCCGCCGACGCCGTCGACGCGAGCGATTTGGTCGGCCACGTTGGCCACGAGGTAGTCGGCGATATCCACGCGGCCCATGCTGCCGTCTTCGGAAACGAAGCCGATGACCATGAGGAAGCCTTCGCCCGATTTGGATACGGTGACGCCTTGCTGCTGCACTTGGCTAGGGAGCAGGGCGGTCGCGGCTTGGATCTTGTTTTGCACCTGCACTTGGGCGAGGTCGGGATCGGTGCCGGTTTCGAAGGTGGCGGTGATTTGGGAGGCGCCGGAGGAGTCGCTGGTGGCGGAGAGGTAGATGAGCCCGTCGAGGCCGGTGAGGCTTTGCTCGATGATTTGGGTGACGGAGTCTTCCACGACCTGGGCGGAGGCGCCCGGGTAGACAGCGGAGATGGCGACCGCTGGCGGGGCCACGGTCGGGTAGCGGGAGATGGGGAGCTGCGTCATGCTGAGCGCTCCTGCAATCATGATGGTGAGGGCGATAACCCATGAGAAGATGGGTCGGTCTATGAAAAATCGTGCCATAGCAGGTGTGCGTTAAGGGTGTTTTTCCGAGGAGGCGGTTCAGCCTTCGGAGGCAGCGGCGGCGTTGGTTTGCACCTTGGATCCGGGGACGGCTTTCTGTATTCCGTTTACCACTACGCGATCTCCGGCGGAGAGGCCGCTCTCCACGATCCAGCGGTTTTCGACGGCTTGGCCGAGGGTGACTTGGCGGTTTTCGACGGTTCCGTCGGCGGCCACGAGCTTGACGGAAGTGGAGCCGTCGAAGTTGCGGGATACGGCTTTTTGCGGCACTAGGATGCCGTTTTCGCGTTGGCCGACGCTGACGATGCCGCGCAGGTACATTCCCGGCAAGATGAGGTGGTCGGGATTGGGGACCTCGACGCGCAAGGTGTAGCTGCCGGTGCCGGGGTCGACGGTGGTTTCGGAGAAGGCGATCTTGCCCGGGTGGGGGTAGGGGCTGCCGTTTTCCAGGATGATCTGCACGGGCAGGTCGACGGCCTGCAGCTCGCCTTGGGCGAGGGCGGCGCGGAGCTGGAGCAGCTCGTTGCTGGATTGGGTGATGTCGACGTAGATGGGGTCGAGCTGTTGGATGGTGGCGAGCGGGGCGCTTTGGTTGGCGGTGACGAGGGCGCCTTGGGTGACGGAGGAGCGTCCGATCTGTCCGCTGATAGGTGCGGTGATGCGGCTGTAGTCGAGGGTGATCTGGGCGCTGGCGAGGGAAGCGGCGGCGAGCTGGGCCTGGGCCTCGGCTTGCTGGAGCTTGGCCTGGGAGGCGTCGTATTCCTGGGCGCTGATGGCCTTGGAGGAATAGAGTTCGGAGCTGCGCTTGGCTTCGGTGCGGGCCAGGGCGAGGGCGGCTTCGGCGTTTTGCAGGGTCGCTTGTGCGATGTTGGCGTTGGCGCGGTAGAGGGAGTCGTCCAGCTGGTAGAGCGCTTGGCCGGCCTCGACGGTTCCGCCCTCCTGGAAGAGGCGTTCGGCGACGATGCCGTTCACTTGGGGACGGACTTCGGCGATGAGGGAGGCGGTGGCCCGGCCCGGGAGCTGGCGGGTGAGAGTGACGGCCTCGGTCTCGATTTCGGCCACGGTGACCGTAGGCGCCGGGCGGGAGGCGACGGCTGCGGGCTCGGGGCTGCAGCCGGCCACGAGGACGGAGATGAGGAAGACGGGAGCGCTGGTGCGGAGTAGAGCTTTCATGGTTTTAGCCCCGAATGAATGGTCGTTCATTTTGTCACGTCAACTAAGAAATGAACGTTCATTCATTTTAGTTGAATAAAAAGCTCCCGCTCGAGTCTTGAAGCGGGGCGACCCGGTTCGGAGGGGGGCGCCCGGTAGGCCTTAGCCGCTGACTTCGCGCAGGCGCCAGGCGACGAGGGAACCGGCTACGGAGATGAGGCCGAGGATGCCGATGGCCCCGCTGGGGCCGAGGCTTTGGGCGAGGAATCCGAGACTGCCCATGAGGAGCAGGGCGATGCCGATGAGGGTATTGCCGACGGCGACGTATGCGGACTTGTCGCCGCTGATCATGTCGACGAGGTAGGCTTTTCGGCCGAGGCGCACGCCGGCGTAGAAGACGCTGATGGTGAAGAAGAGGATGGCTTGGGCGAGGGGGGCTTGCAGCCAACGGCTATCGCCGAACTGGTAGGCGAGGGCGATGCCGATGCCGAAGATGCCGCTGGCGAGGGAGGCCATCGCCATGGTCATGCGGCTGGAAAGGTCGGCGAAGCGTCCCCAGATGGGGCCTCCGATGGTCCCGGCGATGCCTCCGGCCACGATGAGCCAGCCGAGGGTGCTGGCGGAGTCGTTTCCTTCTTTGGCCATGAGGGTGTAGAAGGGTGGGGCGAGGGCGACGCTGAGCAGGAGTCCGCGGGCGAGCAGGTAGTGTCGAAATTCGCGGTCGTCGGTGAGGAGTGCCAGGTTTTCGCGGATGGCGTCGACGGGGCTGCGGGCTCCTTCGGTGGCGCCGGGCTCTTCTACGATTTGGGAGAAGCAAAGGGCGGAGAGGAGCCAGAGGGCTCCGGCGGCGAGGATGAGCACGAAGGGGAGGGAGCTGCCGGAGTCGCTTTTGGCGAAAGTGAGCCAGAGTCCAACGGCGAGCACGAGGGCGCTGGAGATGCCGGCGCTGTAGCCCATGAGGGCGCCTCTCCGTTTTTTGGATACGGTTTTGCCGATGACGTCTTTGGCGGATACGGAGCAAACGCCGCGACCGAGGCTGTAGGCGAGCAGGAGAAATAGGGTGAGGTAGCCTGCGAGGGAGCTCGGCAGGAAGGGGGTGAGGCCTCCGACGAGGAGCAGGCAGACTCCGGAAAAGGCGGCCCCGGCGAGCCATGCGTTTTTGCGCTTTTCTTTCCGTCTCAGGTATTCGGATACGAACAGCTGAGGCAGGAGCACGCCTGCTTCGCGGAGGGGGACGATGAAGCCGACGAGGCCTAGGGGCGCTCCGAGGGAGCTGAAGAGCCAGGGAAGGACGAGGCGGGCGCTGCTGAGCTCGTCGGCGAGCTTGCTAAGGATATTGGAGGCAAGGTAGGCGAAGTAGTTTCGCGGCAGGTGCTTGCAGGCGGCGTCGGGGATGTCCTTGCAAAGTCGGGTCTCCTCTTCGCCATTGACGCGGTCGTACAGGTCCCCGAGCGGCTCTAGTTTCATTCTATAGGAAGCGTTTGGGGACGAGCAGGCGGCGGCTTAGGTGCTTGTAAGTTGGGCGCAGGCGTTGCGGAGGAATTCGAGGCGCATGGGGTCGGTGATTCCGTTTTGGGGATCGAAGGAATCGGGGAAGCTGGGCAGGCTGAAGGTGGCTTTCAGGTCGGCGCCCATGCGGGGGAAGGTGGCTTTGGCTGCTTCGAGCACGGAGGCTCCGCCGCGTCCGCCTGGGGAGGTGGAGAGGAGGAGCATGGGCTTGCCGGCCCAGACCTTTTGCTCGGCTCGGGAAGCCCAGTCGTAGAGGTTTTTGAAGGCGGCGGCATAGGAGCCGTTGTGCTCGGCGAGGGAGACGACGAGGGCGTCGTGCGAGCGGATGGCGGCGAGGAAGGCTTTGGCGTCGGAGGGGACTCCGTTGGCCTTTTCTTCGTCGGCGCTGTAGATGGGGAGGCGGTAGGAGCGCAGGTCGAGCTGGGTGACTTGGGCTCCCGGGACGAGGCTAGCAGCGAAGTTGGCGAGCTGACGATTGATGGAGGTGGAGCTGGTGGAGGCGCCGAAGGCGAGTACTTTCATGCGGCGACTCTGGGGCGCGATCGGAGCCCAAGCAACTTGTTTGGGCCTGTTTTTGCTCTTTCTTCAGTTCGGGAGGCGGGCCTGGAGGAGGCGAAGCTTGTCGGGATTTCGCTGCATGAAGAGGGTTTGGATTTTTGCGTCCTGTATTTCGATGCTGAATACGGTGTCGAGATGGCCGTCGGTGTAAACGAGGGCAGCGGGTTGGTTGTTGAGCTGGGTGAAGCGGGCGGTTTTTTGTTGGCCGCTTTTCTGGGCTTTGCGGGCGAGGCCGAGGTGAAGTCGGACGATGAGCTCGCGGCTGCGCAGTGGCTTGCGTACGGCTTTGGCTTTGGCTCCGCCGTCGGAGTAGAGGATGGCGTCGGTGGCGAGGAGGGATTCGAGGGAGCGGGCGTCGCCTTCGGAGGCGGCTTGCAGGAAGGCGGCGAGGAGGCGTTGGTGGGAGTCGGGGTCGACGGGGGATTTGGGGCGTTGGCTGCGGAGGGCTTTGCGAGCCCGGGCCGCGAGCTGGCGGCAGGTGGCGGGTTCTTTTTCCAGGATGGAGGCGACGGACTGGAAGGGGTAGTCGAAGACGTCGTGCAGAATGAAGGCGGCACGTTCGGTGGGGGTGAGCTGCTCCATGGCGTGGAGCAGGGCGATCGTAATGGAATCGTCGATACTGGCGGAGTCGGCGGGGGTATGATCGGTGGTGATGAGGGGCTCGGGCAGCCAGGGGCCGACGTAGCTTTCGCGGCGGCGCTGGGCGGACTTGAGTCGGTCGAGGGAGAGTCGGCTGGCTACGGTGTGCAGCCAGGCGAGGGGTTCTCGGATGGAGGAGCGGGCCGACTCCGCGAGGGCGTGCCATTTGAGCAGGCTTTCCTGGGCGATGTCTTGGGCGTCGGCCCAGCTGCCGAGCATGCGGTAGGCGAGGTTTTCCAGGCTGGGTCGATGGGCTTCGATGGCGGTAGCGTGGGAGTCGGCCGGGTTCATGGTGTTAGGCTTCTAGGGACACGAGGGAGCAGGATTTGTAGTAGCCGGTGGCACGTTTGACGACGGGAAAAACTTGGGCGGCGGCGATGACGAGGGCGAGCTCGATCAGGGTAGCGGGGCCGAGCTCCCACTTGAGTTCGCTGCGCAGGGTTTCGCAGTCGGGGCTGCCGGCGAGGCAGGCGCGGGCGAAGGCTTGGGTGCGGGCCAGCAGCTCGGGAAGTTCGCCTTGGTCGAAGACGAGGGCTTTGATGAGGGTGTCGGAGAGGCCGGCTTCCTGGGCGAAGCGGATGGCGAGCTGGAGGCAGGGGCCGCAGTCGGCGTAGCGGTAGGCGGTGAGCTTGGCGGCGAAATAGACTTCGAGCGGGGCGTGGACGCGGTGTCCTGCCATGGGGACGAAGTTGTTGAAGGTCTCGAGGGCTTCGGGGGCGTGCTCGAGCATGGCCTTCATGTAGGTGGCGTCGTAGCCGTAGGCGGCTTCGAAGGATTCGATCTGGCTGAGGGCAGCCTGTTTTGGCTCGGTGGCCTTGGGGGTTGTTTTTGTCGTCATCACTGGGGATGACGAGATGGGAGAAGCGAACGTGACAGGACGAAGGTCTTTTTCTTGAGGAAAAGAACTGCGGAAGAGGGGCGCGGCGTTGGCGCCGGCCCGTCTGCTCTAATGATGCTCTCGGTCAGGGGCGGCCGCGTTACTGGGCGGGAACGAGGCGGTAGATGGAGCCGATGCGGGGGGATTGTTGGGTGAGCAGCACGTAGAGATAGCCGTCGGGGGCGCTGTATACGTCGCGGATGCGTCCTTGGCCTTTGAATACGATTTCGTCGGCGACGACTTGCTCGCCTTCGATGGTGAGGCGGTGGAGTTCTTCGGATGCCATGCCGGAGACGAAGAGGTTGTTTTTCCACTGCGGGAATTTGTCGCCGGTATAGAAGTCGATGCCGCAGATGGCGATGGAGGGGACCCAGTAGTGCTTGGGCTGCTCCATGCCTTGCTTGGCGGTGAGGTCGGTGATGGGGGAACCGTTGTAGTTCATCCCGTAGGTGATGACGGGCCAGCCGTAGTTGAGGCCGGGGCGAAGGAGATTGGTTTCGTCGCCGCCGCGGGGGCCGTGCTCGACTTCCCAAATGTCTCCAGTTTCTGGATGCGCGTCGAGGCCCTGGGGGTTACGGTGGCCGTAGGACCAGATGGTGGCGAGGGCGTTGGGAGTGTCGAAGAAGGGGTTGTCGGCGGGGATGCGTCCGTCGTCGTGGATACGGTGGATCTTGCCGTTGGGGCGGCTGAGGTCCTGGGCTTGGTCTTGGCGTCCGCGGTCGCCGATGCCGAAGTAGAGGTATCCGTCTTGGAAGACGAAGCGGGTGCCGTAGTGGGCTCCGGCGGAGGTGTGGAGGTCTTTGGGGGCATGGTAGATTTCTTCTTGGTCGATCCACTTGTCGCCTTGTATTCGCCCACGCACTACGGCGGTCATGCCAGCGTTCTTGCCGTTTTCCTTGCCGCCGACGTTTTCGGAGTAGCCGAGGTAGATCCAGCCGTTGTTGGCGTAGTCGGGGTGCTTTTGGACTTCGAGGAGTCCGCCTTGGCCGTGTTGCCAGACTTCGGGGGTGCCTTGGATGGCGGTGCGCTGGCCGTCTTGGAAGCGCCAGAGGATGCCGTCGCGCTGGGTGACGAGCAGGGAGTCGTCGGGCAGGAATTCGAGGGCCCAGAGGATGCCTTCGCCTTCGCCGACTTTTTCGAGGGTGAAGCTGTGCTTTTCGGAGGTGAAGATGCCGTCCTTGGGCTGGAAGGCGTCTTGGGGGAGCTCGGCGCGGGCGGCGATCTGGGTTTGCTCGCGGATGTAGATGACGAGGGAGCGGATTTGCTTTTCCGAGAGGGAGTGCTTCCAGGGGATCATCTCGGTGTCGGGGATGCCTTCGGCGATGACGCGGGCGATGTCGGCGTCGCTGCTGCCGTGGGCCCAGACGCCGTCGACGAGGGAGCTGCCTTGGCCGCCGCGCAGGTTTTCTCCGTGGCAGGTGGCGCAGTAGGTGTTGAAGAGTTCGCTGACGTCTCCGGATCCGATGCGGTTTTGGGCGGAGGCGGAGTGGGCGAGGGTGGCGAGCGCGAGCGCGGCGATGGGGGCGTATGGTTTCATGGCGTTAGAGCGGGGGATTGTTGGGAGGAATCTTCCGATTGCCAGACGAATGGCTGGGAAGATCTCTTGCAATCTTGTCTAACAGTTGAGCCGGACGCCCGGCGGCTAGCGGGGGGAGGGGGTGCTCGCCTTTTCGGGGTGGTGGCGGAGCTCGGCGTCCACGTGGCAGATGTGGTGGGAGAGCCAGTGTTCGATCTTGCTGAAGAGCTGGAGGGCCCACGCTTTTGAGTAGCCGTGGTGGCGGTAGTCCTGGACGTTGCGGGCGAAGAAGGCTTTGAACTCGAGGTGCTCGGAGCGGTTCTTTTGGGCGACGGGGCAGCGGCGCTTGAGCATGCAGGCTTCCTCGTAGCGGAAGTGGTTTGCGATGTAGGTTTCGAGGAAGCTGAGCAGGTGGTCGACTTCTCTGGTATCGACGTCCTCTTGCTGGGCTAGGGCTTCGAGCTTGTTGGCGAAGCGAAAGATTTGCTGGTGCTGTTCGTCGATATGAGAGTCGTGGGTCGCGAATTGGTTTTTCCATTCGATAGCCATGTACGTCCTCCGGATCGGAATCAGTTTTGCGCGCAAGGGGAAGGCCGGCAACGCCAGCTTGGATTGGCTGGCGAAGTATTAGGAGGGGTTGTGGGGCGCTTAAGGCGGCGGGGAGTCTGGTTATGGGCCTGCGCGAACAAATCAGAACGGCGCGCTGGTTTGGTGTCGGGTGGGGCGAGGTTTTTTTGGGGAGGGTTTGCGCTGCGGGACGGGCGTGAAGCCCGCGCCCTACGGTGATCTTGCAAAACAGCCCGGCTGCTTGCGCGGGCCGGGCTGTTGGATTTGGGGTGGGTAAGTGCGGTTGCGGCGGGGTGGGGCCGCGAGCGTGACCTTGGGGCTTAGCCGTAGGCGGCTCCGGTTTCGACGTCGATGACTCGGTAGTTTTCGACGTGGAAGTTGGGGTCGGCTCGGAAGGTGAGCTGGGCGTTGTAGTCTTTCTCGAGGGAGATGAGCAGGTCGGCGTCCTCTTCGCGCAGGCGATCGATGATCGAGGGGTTGACGAGGATGCGCAGCTTGATGGGTCGCTCGAGGTCGGGGGTGCGGTTGCGGGCGCGGCGGATGATGCCGGAGAGCTTGCGCTGGAGTTCGACGGAGACGGTGGTACCGGATTTGACGATGCCTTTGCCGCGGCAGTAGGGGCAGTCGGTGTAGAGGCCGGAGGAGACGGATTCCTGCATGCGCTGGCGGGTCATTTGCATGATGCCGAGCGGGGAGATGGGCAGGATGTGGGTCTTGGCCTTGTCGGCTGCCATGGCGTCGCGCATGCGGGAGAGGATGGCGTTGCGGTGGCGGCGCTGCTTCATGTCGATGAAGTCGATGATGATGAGTCCGCCGATGTTGCGCAGGCGGATCTGGCGGGCGACTTCTTCGGCGGCTTCGCAGTTTACCTGGAAGATGGTGTCGTTTTCGTTGCCCTTGTTCTTGTGGGAGCCGGTGTTGACGTCGATGGCGATGAGGGCCTCGGTCTCTTCGATGACGATGGCGCCTCCGGAGGGGAGGGGCACTTGCCGTTGGAAGGTTTGCTCGATCTGCTTCTCGATGTTGTAGCGCTCGAAGATGGGGATGGAGTCCTTGTAGAGCTGGATCTTGGAGGTGGAGCGCTTGGAGATCTGGGCGACGGTTTCGGAGATGCGCTCGTGGTCTTCGGCGTTGTCGATGAGGACGCGGTCGATGTCTTCGGTGAGGAAGTCGCGCACGGTGCGCTCGGCGAGGTCTGGCTCCTTGTAGAGGCAGGCGGGGGCGCGAGCGGAGTCCATCTTCTTTTGGATCTTCTCCCAGGTTTGCAGGAGGATGTGGAGGTCGCGCACGAAGTAGCGGGCTTTTTTGCCTTCGCCGGCGGTGCGGACGATGATGCCCATGCCTTCGGGGATGGTGAGGTCGCGGATGATCTTCTTGAGGCGGGCGCGTTCCTTGTTGTCTTCGATCTTGCGGGAGATGCCGCATTGGTCGGAGTTGGGAACGAGAACGATGAAGCGTCCGGGGAGGGAGAGGTTGGTGGTGGAGCGGGGGCCTTTGGTACCGATGGGGCCTTTGGTGATCTGGATGACGATCTCGGTGCCGATGGGGTAGTGCTGGGGGATGTCCTTGAGGGGGATCTTGGCCTGCTTCTTCTTTTTCTTGGAAGAGTTGACGCGGACGACCTCGATGGAGGAGTCGGCTTCCTGGGGCTGGATGTCCCAGTAGTGCAGGAAGGCGTTCTTGGGCATGCCGATGTCGACGAAGGCGGCTTTGAGGCCGGGGTCGAGGTTTTTGATGCGGCCTTTGAAGATGCCGCCGACGATGCGTTGGGCGGAGTGGCGTCGCTCGATGTCGAACTTGTCGAGGATGCCGTCGACGAGGGAGCCGACTCGGATTTCGAGGGGCTCGGAGTTGATGATGAGTTCGCGGTAGGGTTTTTTCTCCCCTTTGAACTTTTCAATGATCTTGGTCATTAGCGGGCGTTTCTTGGCGCGCTGGTTCGCTTCCGCCCGGAGCTTGTCCTGATCGACGCGGGTGCCGGTCTGGGGCTTGGGTGGGTGGCGAAGCTCTTCGTCTAGTTTGCTCGCTTGGTCTGGTGCTTGGTTTTTGTTTGTTTCTTGTTCGCTCATTTGGGCGCGTTTCCTGTGTTTCTGCAGGGGGCGGCCTTGAATGGAGAGCGGCGGCGGTTTGGTTTCCTGTTTGGACGGTATTTCTCGAAGGCGTTGGGCGCGTCGGCTTTTTAGGGCAGACTTAGAAATCCTTTCGATAGCGATAGACGCTTTGAACCAGTCCCAGGAGGATGCAGCAGCTCACCATGAAGGTGCCTCCATGACTTAAGAAGGGGAGCGGCAATCCTGTGATCGGCATCAGGCCAATAGTCATAGCGATGTTCACGAAGACGTGGACGGAGAACAGGGCGACGACGCCAAGCACGAGCAAGGTACCGAAGCGGTCCTTGGCTTGGCCGGCGATGCGCAGGCTGTTTGCTAGTAATATTCCGAAGAGGCTGATCACGACTGCGCTTCCGATAAAGCCGGCTTCTTCCGCGAGTACGGAGAAGATGAAGTCGTTATGGGCTACCGACCGGGGCAGGTAGCCGAGTTGGGCCTGGGAGCCCTGTCTGACGCCTTTGCCAAACAGGCCGCCCGAGGCGACTGAAATGATGGATTGTTCCCGGTTCCAGCCGGTCCCGCGTGGGTCGGCTTTGTCGGGGTTTACGAAGGTTAAAATGCGGTTGCGTTGGTAATCTTTGAGGGGGAACCAGGTGGTTTCCTGGTAGCGGCCGTCGATGTTTTGAGGATCGATGCCGTTTTCGTCTAAAAATTTTACGTAGTTGTGGTTATCGATTAAAATGGCTCCCACCAGCGCCACGAAAAGGAGGATGGCGGTGGTGAAAAAACGTTTGGAAAGGTTAGAGGCGTATAGTTGCGCGAACACGAAGAAGGGTATGACCATGGACGATCCAAGGTCGGGCTGAGCCAAGATCAATAGAAAGGGTATGGAAATCGCAAGCGCCATTTTAGCAAGCACTTGGAGAGAATCCTTCACGTCTCCGACCTCGGAGCGGGTGAGGATGCTGGCGCTGATGACGATGCCGGCGAGCTTGGCGACTTCGACGGGCTGGAAGGTGTAGAAGCCGAGGTTGAGCCAGCGTTCCGCTCCGTAGCGCGAGACGCCTAGGGGGCTCCATTTGACCATGACGAGCATGACGACGGCGAGCAGCCAGAGCCAGTGGCTGTACTTCATGAAGAGGGCGTAGTTGGTGAGGGAGATGCCGGTGTAGAGGCTCATGCCGATGAAGAGCCAGGCGATTTGGCTGAGCCACTCGCTGCCGCCGCGGGAGGACTGGGCGCTGTATATAAAGAGGATGCCGATGGCGGCGAGCAGCAGCATGCAGATGGGGTTGATGAGATCGACCCTGGGATGGTGGTGCTTGTTGGAAGACGGGAGCAAGGCAGGAGAAGGTGGTGAGTGGTAAGCAGCGAGCGGTGAATGCGCGGTGGGCGCGGCTGGGGCTCACTTCTGCTGGCTTGAGATTGGTCTGGGGCTGGCGGAAATGGGAAGGAAAAAGAGTGGCGGCGGCGGGGTTTTGTTTCCTAATTTCGAGCCTTGGAATCGAAAGGTCTAGATAAGGTGCGTATCGACCGCTGGCTTTGGGCGGTGCGGGTTTTCAAGACGCGTGGCGACGCGGCGGAAGCCTGCAAGGGCGGCAAGGTGGAAATCGGGGGCGAGAACGTGAAGCCGTCCCGCCCGGTTCGGGTCGGCGAAACGGTGGAGGTGATGAAGGACGGAGTCCTGCGGGAGTACAAGGTGCTGGGCTTGCTGCTGAAGCGGGTGGGAGCGAAGGTGGCGGCCAATTTCGTGGAGGACCTGACCCCTCCGGAGCGCTTGGAGGCGCGACGGGAAACGCTGGCTCAGGTGGTCCTGAGGCGGGAGGCGGGCAGCGGGCGGCCGACCAAGCGGGAGCGGCGGGACATGGAGCGGCTGTTCGGGGATTGATAGGGGAGTTTTCCGGTTCGAGATTCGTTCTTTTGGCGTTGGATTTTTGGAGGGGCGTTCTAGCTTGGCGAAATGGAAGAAGAACCGAAGGAACCGAGTAAGGTGAAGACCATCTACTTGCCGGTGGCAATTGCGTCGGCGTTTGCGCTGGTGCTGTGGATCGGCATGCCGGAGCTCGGCGTTTTGGCGATCGGCTCGGCTTGGTTCGGAACGGTGCTATTCATGAGCCTCTGGGGCGCCTTCTACTCGTGAGCGAAGCGGATCTAGAGGAGCTCTTTAACGAGACCTTGGCGGCGCGGCGACGCGTCTACGAGGCGGCTTCGGCGACGCCGCTGGAGAAGCTGGAGCTGGGCACGGAGGAGGAGGTCTACGTGAAGCGGGAGGACACTTCTCCGATCCACGCCTACAAGTGGCGCGGCGCCTACAACCGCATGAAGCTGCTCAGCGAGGGCGAGCGGAAGCGGGGCGTGGTGTGCGCCTCGGCGGGCAACCATGCCCAAGGGGTGGCCTTGGCGGCCCGGAAGCTGGGCACGACGGCGACGGTTTTTATGCCGCGTTCGACGCCGCTGATGAAGCAGGAGGCGGTGAAGGCGATCGGCGGATCGGCGGTGAAGGTGATTTTGGAGGGCGACGCTTACGACGAAGCCTCGGCGGCGGCGAAGGCTTTGTCGGCGGAGACGGGGCAGACTTTTGTGCATCCATACGACGACTTGGCGGTGATCGCGGGCCAGGGGACTATGGCGGACGAGATCGTGATGGCCGGCGTAGGAGCGTTTGACGTGGTCTACTTGCAGATCGGCGGCGGTGGAATGGCGTCGGGCGTGGCCTGCTGGCTGAAGCGCTACTATCCGGAGATCGAGGTGGTCGGGGTGGAAGGCGTGGACCAGGCGTCCATGGCGGCTGCGGTGGCGAACGGGTCTCCGGTTACCTTGGAGTACTTGGATGTGTTTTGCGACGGGACGGCGGTGAAGCGGGCGGGCGATTTGACGAGCCAGTTTTGCGCGAAGCTGATCGACCGTTTCGTGACGGTGACGAACGCGGAAGTGTGCGCGGCGGTGCAGCTGCTTTGGGAGCGCTTGCGGGCGATTCCGGAGCCGGCCGGCGCCATGGGGCTGGCGGCTTGGATGAAGGAGCGCGAGCGCTGCCGCGGGAAGCGGGTGCTGACCATCATGTGCGGCGGCAACATGGACTTCGGCCAGCTGTCGTGGATCGTGCGCCATGCGGGCATCGGTTCGGCTCACCGCAAGTACTACCGTTTCGAGATCGAGGAGCGTCCGGGGGCATTGCTGTCGCTGCTGGAGCGCTTTCCGGCAGGGGTGAGCATCGTGGAGTTTCAGCACGGAGCGGTGCAGGGGCGAGCGGCGAAGCCGGTGATCGGCTTGGACGCGATGCCTCAGGAGCTGCAGTTGTTCGAGAGGAACTTGCAGGCTTTGAGCATTCCTTACGAGGATGCGACGGGCCAGGAGGACGTGGAGTTTCGCATCATCCACTACGATGCGGCCATGCTGGAGCGTCCGCTCTTTATCCGGATCGAGTTTCCGGAGCGCCCGGGGGCCTTGAAGGAGTTTTTGGGCAACAATTGCCGCGACGCCAGTATCGTCTATTTCAATTACAACTACACGGGCGAGCGCGTGGGGCGGGCTTTGATCGGCTTCGATTTCGCGAGCGACGCGTCGCGGGCGGCGTTTCGCGTTGCGGTGCTGGAGCGCGATACGGTCCTGCGCTACGCGAAGGAGATTTCGCCCGAGGCGATGAGGCGGATTGTATAGGTCTACTGGCTGCTGGGTTCTGGGTACAGGGCTGAGAGTAGGTAAGCGGTTTAGGGGTGGTCTTTCGGGGAGGTGAGGGTTTCCCTGATGTGGGGTTGCTTTGGGTTAAGTTGCTGTTTGTTAGATGGTTGTAATCTATACGGTGGGGCGGGTTTGCGTGAATCCCTTATTGGAGAGGGATTGGAACCCTAGGAGTGTAAAGAATTCTGAAAAAAAGGAGGCTTTAGGAGCGGAAACGGCGGCGCTTCACAGGTTCTTTACAGGATTCCTGAGCGCTGCCCCTCAGGCACCCTAGAGGATTTGCGCATTTGGCCCCTATTGCCCGCATAGGGGGCAAGCTGAGAGGTAAGTTCCTGAAGGTGAGTTGCTTGCTGGGGGTGTTTTTTCGAGCGATTGTTTAGTCAATCCAGCAGATCCCACTGCGAAACAAACAACATCATGAAAACGAAACTCTTCACTCTTTCCGCTGTAGCGCTTGCCTTTTTGGCGAGCCAAGCGTCAGCCATCAGCTTCCAGTACTCCGACTACCGCGATGCGGATTTCGTAGGAAAGTTGCTCACCAACGAAGTGGGCATTGACCAGGTGGACAACTCGTTTGCCAGCGGCGTCTTCGATATCGTGAACGATGACGGCGATATCTACACTTGGGACAAGTATGGGTTCACTCCGGGAGCGGAGGTCATCACGGCGGCGGAAATTGGCTTTGGCTTCTACGACTTGAGCCAATCGACTCCGAACTACTTGGGGGATTTTCGCTATCTCTTGGGGCAAGGGCTCTCCTCCTTGGCGGGATCGCTTACTTCTCCCGGGACGACTCTCTTCGAATTTGATTTGGCGACGGCCTACATGGGCAACATTGCAGGCGACCTAATCTTGGATCTGCAGGACGACGGTTTGCTGGCTTGGAGAGTGGAGCTCGACGACAGCTTCCAAGGGGAAGTCACCTTGTACTGGGCGGCGTTGGCTGCGGATGCGGAGCGAGTTCCGGATTCCGGCAGCACCGCGGCTCTGCTGGGGCTTTCGATCTTCGCAGGCTTGGTCGCTCGCCGTCGCATGACCGCCTAGTCGAACCGATTTTCTACCGCGATCGAAGGAGGATGCTGTTTTGGCATCCTCTTTTTTTGTGGTAGTTGATTAGGGATTTGGTGGGCTGCGTGTTTCTATTCTCTGCCTTGCCCGCTGTTGGGAGCCGTCGGCGAGTGGCCGTGAGTGAAAGTGGGGGGAGGGCCGTGTTTAGGCAGACGCTCTTGCATCAGGCTCAGGTTATTGGCCAAAACGGGCGTGTTTGGGCAGCTTACGATTCCAGCGATCGAGCTCATTGAAGCAAAAGGCCAGTATGAGATGGAGTCATGCTAAGTGTCATGCCCTAGAGGCCTCTATCCTTTGGAGGGGAGTATGAGGTCGAAGGGGATCCGAGACGTGCGTCTCACCTCTTACGTTTGCAATCAATTCGATTCTAATGGCTTGCTTTTTTTTGAATCCCACGTGTGACTGACATTCGCATCTACGTAGTAATCCTCACGGTTGTTGGCCTCCTCTTAATCATCAAATTTGGCTCGCGATCAGAGGGTGTTCTCTTATCCACGCACAGCTTCCTCATGCCGATGAAAACTAGTTCAAATATGTGGGTCCATAAGTTGGGTCGTCTCTCACTACTAAGTGCGATCTATTCGATCATTTGCGTGGCAAGCCTCACTCTCGCTTTCGAGTTCAGGGACGATTTCACCATTTCGGACGCAACGGCCGGCATGCTGTGGTCCACGGTTTTCTGGCTTCTGCCCATCAAGTTGGTTTCCCTCTACTTTTTCGGTCAGTATCGCGGCCTGCTCACCTTTTTCCGCTTGCCCGATGTGTATCGGGTGGGGGCGGCTTATGGGATTCCGAGTCTCTTGTTTTTTGTCGCTTCCTTCTACACGCAATTCGGCATCCTTCATTCCAAGGCTGCCATCATCCTAGACTTTTTCTTTTCGGTTAGCCTGCTCTGTATCTTCCGCACTTCGCTTCGTATTTATCGGGAAAAGAGAACAGGAATGCGGGTGCTCTCGGACCCATCCGACCAACATCGCGTCGTAATTTTTGGGGCTGGCCATACGGGCGCTGCTCTCGCGGCCGATTTGATGGCGAAACGCCATCGTTCGCTGACTCCGGTGGCTTTTATCGATGACGACCCCTTCAAGTGGGATAAAAACGTGCATGGCCTGAAGGTGTACAGTTCGATTTCGAAGGCCTGTGACGCCAATTCCGGATGCGGCGCCACGAAGCTAATTGTGGCGATGCCGGCGGCGAGTCCCTCTAAGATTCGCGAGATCACGGAGGAAGCGAGCAAGCTCTCCTTGAAGGTGGAGATCGTGCCTTCCTGGGAAGACCTGGCTTCGGGGCGTAAGCGGGTGGATAAGATCCGCCCTGTCAAAATCGACGACCTTTTGGGCCGTAACTCCATCAAGCTTCACTCCAAGAAAGTCATTGGAGAGCTTACCGGCAAGGTGGTAATGGTCACGGGCGCTGGAGGAACGATCGGCGGCGAGCTCTGTCGTCAAATCGCCCAGTGTAATCCCAGCATGGTCCTGATGGTGGAGCGTGCGGAGTACCTGCTGTTCCAAACGGAGCAGAAATTGAAGTCCGAGTTTCCAGACGTCGCCTCCCACGCTTTTATCGGAGATATCACGGACGAGGCTCGCATGGACTTTCTCATGGGAGGCTTTCTGCCCGACGTGATTTTCCACGCGGCGGCCCACAAGCACGTGCCTATGATGGAGCACCAGCCGGGCGAAGCGATCCGCAACAACACTTTGGGAACGGCGTTGCTTGCGGACCTCGCGATCAAGTACGAGGTGGAACGCTTTGTGTTCATATCCACGGATAAGGCGGTCAATCCGACGAACGTCATGGGCGTTTCCAAGCGCCTGGCTGAGATCTTCCTCCAATCCTTGCAGGATTCCACGCGGATCCCGCAGTTCGTAGCGGTACGATTTGGAAACGTGCTCGGGTCTTCGGGAAGCGTGATTCCAACTTTTAAGCGACAGATCGAAGAAGGTGGCCCCATCACGGTTACCCATCCGGAAATTACCCGCTATTTCATGACAGTTCCGGAGGCCGTCGGGCTCGTGCTCGAGTGTTCGGTCGATGCGGAAGGTGGCGAGATATTCGTGCTAGACATGGGAGAGCCCATGAAGATTTACGATCTCGCCAAGCAGATGATCAAGTTGAGTGGCCTGCGCGAGGGAGAGGATATCGATATCGTTTTCTCCGGACTGCGTCCTGGGGAGAAGCTCTACGAAGAGCTGCAGCATGGTCAGGAAACGCTGGAATTGACGGAGAACAAAAAGGTATTCCGCTTTACAGGGCAGAAATCGAAGGAATGCGAAGTGCGCAAGTTTCTCAAGGAGCTGTCGCCGATGCTGCGGACCTCCGACTACAATGCTTTAAAGCGCAAGTTGCATAGCTTCGTTCCGGAATACGTCCCCGATTTTTCGGCGCCTAATTGGGCTCCTGCCCATGCCGAGGTCGGTTCCGCCTACCGCAAGCAAGGGCCGGAGGTAAAGGGAGAGAAGCTCGTTTCTTTTAAAGGAAATACCGCTTAGTCGCGCAGGTTCTTCTTTGATGTTCCCTATGTTGAGGGCCCTCTCAATTCGGTGAGGCTGAGTCTTAGCGGGGGGATCCCCGAGTTCCGATTCATCCTTGCTGTACTAGGATGGGTCAGGGAAGGCAGTTTCGTAAGGGGGGCTGAAGACGTAAGTGATTCAGCATTGAGTGCACTCCCTGCCTGTGGCAGTTGCTTGCTGAGAAAGAGTACCCCGGTTTGTTTTTTTATATGCCGCGGCGAAGCATTCCTCTGGGCAGGCTCGCGAATTCAGATACTCCCACGAAGCAAGCGGGTGAAGTCGAGAGGGAAGGCGACGGGAGTAATAATCGGGTAACGGAAGCAGGATGCTTCCGCTACTGTCGGGAAGTCTGCGACGTCGTTTCGTTATTCGGAACGGGCTTCTTGTCGTTTGGCTGTCTCTACGAAGTGCAGAACGAAGCAAAGGAAGAGGCCGAAAAAGCCGCCCAGCATGCCGGCCGCGATGACGATAAGGGCTCGTTTTGGGCGTACTCGAATTTCGGGTACAACGGCAGGGTCGATTACCTTGAAAGCGTAGTCCTCTTTCGCATTCGCCAGCATGGCGTTCTTGGTTTGGCTTTCGATAAGTCCGTAGAGGGATTCCTTGATTTCCAGTACGCGGGTTTCGCTGATTTGCTTGTTCAGGTACTCGAGATTCTTTCTCGCCTCTTGCTTGGCTTGTTCGCGCAGGTGGCTATTAAGGCGGTTGGCCAGCAGGTTGGCCCAGCTTGCTGCGAGCTCGGGGTCTTGTAGTTCTACGGCGAGGGTGACGATTCCTGTTTTCTTGTCTTCCGAGACGCTCAGGCACTCTTTGGTGAAGCGTTCGTAGGTTTCTAGCTTGGTAGGGCGGTTGCTGCTTTGTCTTCTTTCGCTGGATGCGGTCCAGGACTTCGTTTCTTCGTCCCATTCGTCCGGGAATATCGCCTTCTGCGCTTCCTCGGTTTCGATAAAGGGGAGCAGGAATTGGCGGGATTTTAAGGTAGCGATGGCGGTTTCCGTTGAGCCACCGCCTCCTACGTTGATGCCTGCCATGGAGGCGAGCCCGCCGAATTGTCCGGCTAGGGCTGCTAGTCCGCCGCCTCCCTGTTCCTCGGAATTGGGCACCAAGGTTGTTTCGGCTTTATAAATCTCTGGCTGGTTGAGAGCGTAGAAGATTCCGATGATGGCGAAGAGGGGACCGAAGGTAAGCCACGGCCACTTGCGCTTCCAGACGATGTTCCAGAGGTCGATGAGGGAGAGTTCATCTTCTTCAGGAGGGTAAGGGTACTGTGGATACTGTGACGGTGTGTCGGGCATTTGATAAAGGATGTTTTAACCGCAGAGTTCGCTGAGGACGCGGAGTTCTCTAAAAATTGTTCACGAGGCGTTTGATGCCTTGCTTCATCTGGGTGACGTTGAAGTTAAGTAAGTACCCTAGATTCAATTTCGATAGTTTTAGGTAGGTGAGTAGCTGCGCTGTGTGGATGTCGTTTAGTTCGTCCACGACTTTGAGCTCTAGAATGATCTTGGACTCTACGAGTATGTCCAAGCGATAGCCTTCATCGAGTTCTAAGCCCTTGTATGTTATCGGTTGGACCTTCTGCCGTTCGGTTTTAATTCCCCGCAGAGTAAGCTCATGTACTAGGCAGCGTTCGTAAGTCGATTCAAGAAGTCCAGGGCCTAGCTCCCTGTGAACCTCAATCGCTGCTCCGATAATTTCAAACGTCAGTTTCTCCGTATCCATTCTCTGCGTACTCTGCGTACTCTGCGTACTCTGCGGTTAATTAAAATGAATTGATAGCGGCGGCGCCGAGGGCGATTTGGTAGAAGATTTGGCTGGTGGTGGTCCAGAGCTTGAGCGGGGCGACGCGGTCAACGTCGATTGGCACTACCACAGTATCACCGGCTTCGATAATGGTTCCACCTTTGGGGAAGAAGCGGGAGCGCTGCTCGGTGACGACTTGGCCGTTGGCGCGAACGATATAGATCTGTTTCTTGTCGGCTTTCTTGGTGAGCCCGCCTGACAGGTTGATATAATCGATGTGGGAGAGCCCGCTTTGATAGAGGTGGGAAGTCGGGTAGTTTACGCTGCCGATAATGGTGACGGCCTGTGGGCGCTGCTTGATGATTAATTCGTCACCATCGATAACGGTGATATCTTCAAGTCCATCCAGGATGTCGGGCAGGTTGATGACAAGGCGGCCAACGGCCTCGGTATTTTCGAGTTGATCGAGGAGGGATTGGGCAGTTTCTACGCCGTCGAGGCTGATGGCGTCGCTTTGGATGGAGGCAGCTGCGATGTCACTGCTGAGGCGTTCGCGTAGTTTTTTCAGGTTAGCTGCTTCGCTGAGGCGTAGGCTTTCTCGAAGGAACACTGCAGACTCAGGGTGCGCGAGATCGGTGATCCCGCCTGCTCGCTCGATGACTTGGGAAAGTCTCTCTCCTCTTTCGACGACGTAGGTTCCCGGGAATTTGACTTCACCCTTGATGGTTATGGTTTCTTGCTCGGTCCATTCGG
The DNA here is from genome assembly GCF_031127875.1 of Pelagicoccus sp. SDUM812005. Lineage (GTDB taxonomy): Bacteria > Verrucomicrobiota > Verrucomicrobiia > Opitutales > Opitutaceae > Pelagicoccus. Next base: position 85,643 of record NZ_JARXIA010000006.1, read on the forward strand.
GGACGCGCTTGATGTTGAGTTGATCGAATTCCTGTAGGGCGATATCTTGCTGGCCAGCGGAGTCGCTCAGTGAGCCCGCGAGGCTCACAGGGATGAGCAGTGAATCGCGATTGGTCTTGTTGTTGTCCTGGTAGCGGACCAGTTCGGCTTGCAGGGTGTAGGCGTCTTCGGTGAATCCCCCTGCGGCCCGCACGAGGTCCGACACGTTCATGGAGCGGTCGAGGGGGTATTCTCCAGGGTGGCGAACTCTTCCGGTAATGGTGACCACCTTTTGTGGCTCCTCGCTGGTGCTCTGGGCTTTGAGTCGAGCTACGATTTCGCCCAATCCTTCTCGGGCTTCGGTGAGGGCGTGGGGCTTTAGTTTTTCGCCCTTTTCGTTGATCGCCTCTCTATCTACTGGGGTAGCGTCGAAGACCATGATGCGGTCCTTGGGCTCCAGCAAGAGGTCGTGTTTGCTGTCTTTATGCAGGAAGAGTTGTTCTAAGCTGAAGGATCGGGTGGTGGTCACCCCGGTAATTGGGTTTCGGGACACCACTAGAGCGTAGTCGAGGTCAGCAGTTGGGAGGAGCTGCTCGACGTGGGGAATTATATTGGAGATGCGCTGGCCTTCTTTCCAAGCGTAGTCGCCGGGGCGTTCGACGGCACCCTGGAGTCGGACGAAGTTTTCGACGCGATCCAAAGCGGAGAAGATTCGAATGATGTCGCCGTTTTGCACGAAATCCGAGCGCTTGTCGCTGGCGCTGAGGTCGACGTCGATCAGCTCTTTCAGGCCGCTGGAGGAGATGCGCTCGATTTGGGAAATGGAGGGGTAGGCTTTTGGGGTGAGTCCTCCAGCCATTTCGAAGAGGGTCTGGATGCTGGTGTCTTCTTTGATTTCGTAGATGGCCGGACGTCGTACTTCGCCGGCGATGCCGACCAAGGTGCCGACAGGGGGAACGAAGATCACGTCGCCTGGTTGAAGGCGAGCGTCGCTCGACGTGTCGCCATTGAGCAACAGCTCGTAAAGGTCGAGGGTGGCCACGACTTCGCCGTTTCGTTTGAGCTGAATGTTGCGCAGGGAGCCGATGGGGCGAATGCCGCCGCTGACGAAAAGGGCGTTGGTCAGGGTGGAGAGGGAGCTGACTGTGTAGGCGCCGGGGCGGTTGACGTCGCCTAGCATGAAGATGCGCATGGACCGCAGTTCCCCTAAGCTGACGAAGGCGTCGACGCCGATCATCTGTTCCTTTACGCGTTCTACGATGGTGGTTTTTAGCTCGTTGAAGCTTTGGCCCGCTACGGGCATGGGGCCAAGATCGGGGATTTGCAGTACGCCGTCGCGCGATACGTAGAGGTCGTAGGAGGCTGCTTGCTTCCCAAAAAACTGGATACGTACTTGGTCGCCGGGACCGATGACATAGTCGACAGGCACAGGGATTTCGGTGACGGGAGCGAAGGTGGTAGGGGAGCCTTCGAAGAGGTCGTAGCCAAACTGCTTGAGCTCGTCCTTAACGACCTTCGCTTCGCTCTTCTCCTCTTCGTCAGCCAACTTGCCTGCCGTATCGAATTCCTCTTCTACCTGTTCGTTGCCTTCCTTAGCCTTGGGGGTGCCTTTCTTGACAACTTCCGGCGTTTCTAGGGCCTGGTTAGCGCTGTTGCTGGATTGCTGGGATTGGTACTTGCGCAGTTCGTCCATGGCCTGGGCTCTAAGGGGCGCAGGGAGAGAATTGAGCTTGGCCTGCTGCTCGGCGGATAGCGTTTGGGCCTGCGAAGCAGTCGCGGCGCTGAAGGCGAGGGCGAGTAATAGGAGTGGATTGAGCAACTTCATGGGAAAGGGTGAAGGTTAACCGCTAAGATCGCGAAGGACGCAAAGTTTTTTTAATCGCGAACGTCGTGTATCGAGCACCTTGTGCGACCCTTGAGGAGCAGAGTGACGAGACAATTTCGCTTGCCGCGTCTCTTCGTGATGACGTTTGGGGCAAAACGCGACGAAACAATGGGGGAATTGTTAGATGCCCTACGGATGCTTTGCGCTCCTCGAGCGCGGCGAGCGTTCAGGTTGCGGGGTTGGGTCAGATTGGCCTTCGGCCAAGTAGGTGTCGCTGAGCGACGGTAGGTTTCGTTCTCTTAATCGCAGAACACAGTTGATTGATCTTCAGGTTTCCAGAGCGAATTGCTGGACGCTCTACTCGCCCACCGTCCTTTCACGATCACAGTAATCTGTGGCTTATCCAATTGGGCATCAAATCACTGAGATGATGCATCAGTATCTCGATTCCCTGCTGTGCCAGATCCTTACGATGACCACGTAGTCGTTCAACACGTAGTAGCGCAACACGTACGCTCCAGCAGCGAAAGGGATGAACAGTTCGCGTCTGCCGCTGTTGTCTTTCATCAAGTGTCCTATGTCGGGAAAGTCGCTCAGCATCTCAGATTTCTCCAGAATGGATTCGATCGCCCGAGCCGCGGCGTTCGGACTCTTTTCGAATAGAAACTCAAATAGCCTTCGTATGTCTTCCTCGGATTCCTTTAGCCAGACCGGCCTCATGAAGCCGCTTGCCGTGCCCTAGACAGAAGCTGTTCTAGTTTTTGCTTCATCTCAGAATGGCTGATATGCTCACCGGTGTGGAGAAAGTGCTCCAGTCGATCCTTGTCTTCGATTCGTTCCCTTTCGAAACGCTCCTCATCCTCCAAATACCGGCCCACGGCTTCTTTTATGAGGTAATTCATGCTCCGGTCTCGCTGTTCGGCTAGCCATTTGAGTCGGTCCTGAGTCTCAGGGTCGAGCCTTATTCCTTGGGTTTTCGCCATGATGTCGCTATCTGTTGCACAGTGTCGCTGTTCTGTCAATTTGGAAGGATTCCGTGTCGAAGTCTGGCTGCGGTAAGGGTTAAGGTTAAGCCGCGGATGAACGCAAATTTTCTGAGAACTCTCATGGGAAGGTCTGATGACCTTTTTGCAAAGGGCAGCCTGATGGCTGCGGGCGCTTTTGATGGGGTGCTGCTTCGCGGGCGTTGTGCGGTTTGTTCGCGAAATGGGGTCAGGTTGGCCTTCGGCCGAGGAGGTGTCGCGGATCGACGTTAGGGTTTGTTTTTCACGGCGGAGATTGCCCAACCCAGTCTGCTGGTCGACGCTTGAGGAGTATGGCGACGAGACTATTTGGGATAAATAAATGGGGCAAGTTTCGGGTCGTTCGTTGGATTGCTCTTGGGTTGAACAGCCGCTCCGTTAGTCTGCTGAAACAACCCAATCTCTCCCTCGGCGAGCTTAGCGTCCTCGGCAGTTATTTGATCTTCAATGCCAAATCTGCAGTTTTCAATTTGGGCGTTTGCCGAACTAGAAACTTGTGGTAATCGTCACATGCCCGCCGAAGTCCGAATCGCTCTTGCCGGTAACCTGGTTCTCCTCGTCGATGTAGTGGATTCCGAAGGTGAGCTTCGGATGGCTAATGGCTGAACGCTGATCGCTGACGAAAGGTAGAAGGGTGAGGTCATTCAGTTCCGCGAACACTTCGAGCGAGCTTCCTTCGACTGGGTCGATGGTGATGGAATGGGGGCCGCGGCCGTCGCGGTTAAGGGAGTAGTTGCGGTACTTGGCTCCCCAGAGGTTGCCGTTTTCCTGCACGATGAATCCGCCGATGGAGCGCATGACGCCGTCTCCATCCATGGCGTGTCCAATTGCTTGGCCCTTGCGACGGTAACCAGAACGGTAGATGCCGTGGTTGTAGGCGGTGTTAAAGTCGCGGGAGGGCGTCGGATCGCGTCGTAGGTAGCCGGCTCGGGTGTCTGCCCATTCGAAGTAGACCCGCCAAGTTGCGTCGGATCGGTCGAGCTTTCCCCACGTTTCAATTCCAGCCAGAAGCATATTGGCGTCGGGGAGGAATGTTTCTTCGTCTTCGCCGATAATTTGTAAGTAGTGAGCCAAATTGTAGCCGGGGATACGCAGGCGGTAATCAATGCCCGCTAGTTGATTGCCCGGTTCGTTGTCCGCTGTCACGCCGTTGACGCGGTTGTCTTCGCCGAGGAGAAGCATTTTGAAGGTGTCCAACCCTCCTGGGCGACCGTCTCCCGCCCACTGAGCGGTGCGACTGAGTCCGATATCGAGATTTTCCCAGCCGAAGGGGGTGAAGTCGATGCGCATGCCGAAGAGCCGGGCGTCGGATCCGGGCCGATCCCCTTCGTCGTTGTCGAGCTGCCCCATGAACGTGTTGAAGGTCCAGGGACCGATCCATTTTAGCCACTTGCTTTCGAAGGCATCGGGCGAAATGCGGGTGAGTGAGAGGGCGGGGACAGGGCGGGCATTGTTGGAGAGGATCAGCGAGCCGTCCCAGCCGGGCCCCCACCAGCGGTCCACCTGGTCGATGCCGAAGGACCAGTTGCCGAGGGCTATCGCGAGGTAGGTCCCGTCGAGTCGGAACTCGTCGCCGTCAAGGGGATTGTCCGCGTAAGTGAGGCTGATGTTCCCTGCGAACCATTCGCTCAGCCATGACTGGGATAGGGAGGCTTCAAACTGCTCGCGCGGCTGCGAGCCGAAGGATCGGAAAGGGAGCGTATCAGTCGCGAGGGAAATCGAAGTTTTCGTCTTTCTTAATCCCAGTTCGCTCTCTTCTTCGTAGTTGTCTTCGAATCTGTTTAATGGTGCTCCGAATCCCGAATCTTCAATCTTCAATCTTGAATCGGGCGTGGCACGCCCCATTGGCCAAGGCCACGTTAGCGCGGCGCTCTCGATGGCCCCGTTGTCCCGCAGCAGTTGCATGTCGTGCCGGCTCGCGATGGAATCCGACTCGATGCGGGGGGAGGCGAATGCGTTAGTGGCGAGGGTGATGGCGAAGAGTGGAAGGAGCTTTTGCATGTGAAGGCTTTTCTTAACCGCGAAGAGCGCGGAGGACGCAAAGTTATTTTAACCGCGAACTGCGAGACAATCGCGGAGTTTGTGGGGAGTTGTGTACCGGAGCGACACCAACCAGACGTGTCAAAAAGTGGAGGACTTGGTTTTGATTTAACCACTACCGAGGAACGAAGTGACGACAATCGAGGAGCGAAGCGAAGAGACAATAGACACAGATGGGCACTGATTGTGGTAATTCAGGAATGAGGATTGTCAGGTTGGCCTGTGGCCAAATAGGTGTCGCTTTGCGACTTTAGGTTCACTCGCTTCGCGATCATAGATCACCGATCCGGCGTAGGCGGCCTGATCCAATCTCCTGCACCTTTGCCGATGACGATGGAGCGGAAGTAGTCTTTGACGCAGAGGGTCTTACGCATACGGATCGCGGTTTCGGCCGGCGCTTTGAGCGTGAACAGAGTCGATATCCTGAGCTCGTGCTCAAGGCAACGCGGTGATTTCGGGGGGTGCCAGAAAACTTTCCGTCAGCCGCGTTGGATCGAGGGGGCAAATCAGGACCCGGTCACGACCTTAGAGCGAGTTTATCGTTGACTTGGTACATGGTTTGGTTGCGTATGTGAAACCATGCGAGTTGTTCTGGACTCGAATGTACTTTATGCGGGTTTGTACTCGTCAAAGGGGGCTTCGTACCTCGTGCTGCAAGATTTGGCGAATTCGGTTTTGGACGTGGGGTTGTCAGTAGGGCTGTACGAAGAATACTCCGATGTGTTGCGGCGCCCGCCCTTGTCGGGGGATTTCACAGACGAAGAGGCGGAATCGGTTCTGGATTTTATATGCAGTAAGGCGAAGCTTTTGGATGTCTTTTTCCTCTGGCGGCCCGTCCTCAAGGATCCGAAGGACGATCTCGTCCTTGAGGCAGCTGTCGCTTTTGAGGCTCATGCTATTTTAACCCACAACAAGAAGGACTTTTCCGGATGCGAGAAATTCGGGATCAAGGTTCTTACACCTGGCGAATATCTTAAGAAGAAAGGAAAACGATGAGCGCGATTACAATCAGGCTACCAGAGTCACTGCATCGAAAACTAAAGGAGGTCGCCAAGCGCGACGGAATTTCGTTGAACCAGTTCATAAGCTCCGCTGCGTCCGAGAAGCTGTCAGCAGTGTTGACGCTTGAGTATCTGAAGGAGCGTGCGAACCGTGGTAGCGAGAAGGCGTTTCGAGAAATCCTCGGCAGCGTTAGGGATCGACCACCGCTTGAGTCGGATCAGCTCAATTAGCCTCTGCGATCATCGCGATCTCGAAGCCGCATAGCGGCTGGGCGGTCAGGACACCGCATTTTGCTCGGGGGTCACCGATTGCGATCATGGATCAACTATTCGCCGCAGGCGGCTTCACGCGGTCTCCCGCTCCCTTGCCGGTCACGGTCAAGAGGATGTAGCGGAAATAGTCTTTGACGCAGAGGGTTTCGAGCATCTGGGCATCGGTTTCGGCCAGCGGCTTCGGGGTGGACTGGACATGTCGGCTCAGCGTTTGGCTTGTTCGCAGACGGATTTGATCACGTTGCAGGTCTTTTCGATTTCTTCGCTTGTGAGTGTCGGGTGGACGAGGAACATCAGTGCGGTTTCGCCGAGCTCTTTGGCGATGGGTAGGCTCTCGCTAGGAGCAAGTCCCATCCTCTGGAATGCTCCTTCTAGGTAGACTTCCGAGCAGGAGCCGCTGAAGCAGGGAGCTCCCTGTTCTGTGATGGTATTCATAATTCGGTCGCGGGTCCAATTGGACTTGAGCGACTCCGGTCGAACGAAGGTGTAGAATTTGTACCACGCGTGCTCTCTGCCAATCGAGGGCAAGGGCGTACGTAAGCAGGGCATGCCTTTGCAGGTTTCGGCGATTTGCATAGCGTTTTTAGTGCGTGTCTCTTTCCAGTCAGGCATTCGTTTTAGCTGGATGCGGCCAATTGCGGCTTGCACTTCCATCATGCGCCAGTTGTGGCCGAGGGAATTGTGGAGCCAGCGAAAGCCGGGAGGGTGCTGTTTGTGGTACACCGTGTCGTAGTCTTTACCATGGTCTTTAAGAGACCAAACCTTACTCCAAAGCTCTTGATTGTTGGTGGTCACCATGCCGCCTTCACCACCGGTCGTCATGATCTTGTCCTGACAGAAGGACCATGCAGCAAGATCGCCAAAGGAGCCTACCGACTTGCCGTTTATTTTGGCTCCATGAGCTTGCGCACAGTCTTCAACCACAAACAAGCTATGCTCCTTTGCTAGAGTGTTGATACTGTCCATGTCGCAGGGCCAGCCTCCAAGATGGACGCAAAGAATGGCTTTCGTTTTCGATGTGAGGAGTGGCTCGATCGTGCCCACGGTTATGTTTTGGCTATCCCGATCGACGTCTGCGAATACAGGTCGGGCTCCGGAATTCGCGATGGATGAGGCACTCGCAAGGAAGGTCCGTGATGTCACGATGACTTCGTCGCCGGGACCAATGTCGAGGGCCGCCCAGCAGGCGTCGAGGGCTAGAGTTCCGTTCGCCACGGCGACTGCGTATTCACAATCGCACAACGAGGCGAATTCCTTCTCGAACGCGCGGCATTCTCGGCCGGTCCAGTAGTTGACACGGTTGGATAGGATCACCTGTTTGACGGCTTCGGCTTCTTCTTCGGTGAAAGAAGGCCAAGGGCTGAAATGAGTGTTTAGCATGTCGGTTGCTTTTTCTTGGCAGGATTTCCGTAGGCAAGGGTATTGTCGTCGATGGAAGAAACGACGACGGAGCCTGCTCCGATTACACAGTTCGAGCCAATAGAGAGGTTGTTTTTGACGCAGCTCCCAATTCCGATCCATGTAAGTCCACCTATTGTGACGGTGCCTCCTATGGAGGAGTTCGGGCTGATGTGGACGCCGTCAGCGATGGTGCAATCGTGCTCTACGACCGCTTTTGTGTTGATGATGGTGAACTTTCCGATGGTAGTCCTTGCGTTGACGACAGCTCCTGCTGCGACGAAGGCGCCCGCGTGGGTTTGTGCGTACTTCGAAACGACCGCAGAAGGATCGATGATTGCGGGGAGGCTGTATCCGGTGTGTTCCAGCTTTTGAGCTAATTCGAAACGGATCTTATTGTTTCCGATTCCCAATGCGAAGTCGTATTCTTGTGGATTCAGTCCCATTGCGGTTTCGCTGGTACCTTGAATTCGATAGGGAGGATTGTCTGTTTTTTCAGGAAAGGCGTCATCGTAGAACTCAATATGTTTCCACTTTGCCGTTTTCTCGGCGCTTTCTGCGAGAACGAGGCCATGGCCGCTGGCCCCGATGATCGCAAGCTTCTTGAGGTGACTAGTTTCGCTCATTCCCAGTGAACTTTTCCATGGTCGCACTGGTTTCGGACGAAATGCCTTCTTTGGCGAATACTTTCATCACCGTCATCAGGAGAATTTTAGCGTCCAGCCAGAGCGATTGATTTTCTACGTAGTACAGGTCGAGTTCGAATTTCTGTTCCCAACTAATCGCGTTGCGACCGTTAACTTGGGCCCAGCCTGTTATCCCAGGGCGAACCTCATGTCGTCGCATCTGGCGTTCGTTGTATAAGGGGAGGTATTCCATGAGGAGGGGACGCGGCCCAACAAGGCTCATTTCGCCCTTCAGCACATTCCAGAGCTCCGGGAGTTCGTCTAGACTCGTCGCTCGCAGCAAGCGGCCAAATTTCGTGAGTCGTTCAGAGTCTGAAAGTGGATTGCCCTGAGAGTCGACAAGGTTTTTCATGGACCGAAATTTAGTCATCGCGAAAGGCTGACCTCCTTTCCCTGGGCGAATTTGTGTGAAAAAGATGGGCCTCCCAATCTTCAGCCACGCGAAGATTGAGATAAGTACGATTAGTGGAAACAGTGCTCCCAAGAGTGTGAGTGAGATTATTATGTCTGTTAGCCTTTTCAATGTTTTAAAGAGTCGTTGTTTCTCACTTATTGGGAATGCGTTTTGTATCAGCGAATCTAGAGAGCAGTGCTTCGTATCTTTTGGCCATTAGGTCTCGGGAGAACATGGTTTCGGCGATAGTTCTGATTCTTTTTGATGATTCGATCCGCTTTGCCTCTGAAGAGGACAATTGAGTTATGTAGTCCAGTATTGGTGCTGTAGATCTATCTTTGGAGATGAATCCAATATCGTTTTCCTCTACGACGTCAGCAAGCCAAGTTGTCCGAGTGAAGATAGTAGGTAGGCCTGCTGCCGCGTAGTCGAAGAACTTGTTGGGGGAATTTTCGTAAAAAATGGGCTCGGATCGGAACGAAACCAAGCCTGCGTGGCAGCTCGAGAATAGTTTCGGTAGTTCGTTCTTCGCAACTTTTCCCAAAATTTTGAGGTTCGAAAGCTTGTTCTCAAAGGCGAATTTTTCGAGCCAGAAAAGCCTGTTTCCTTCGCCTGCGAATACCCATTCAACTTGTTTCATAGGCTTTGCTGCTAACACAAGCTCTCCGAGAAACTCGATATCATTCGCTAGGCTAATACTTCCGGAATATAGAATTCTGAATTTATCTGATTTGGAGCGGCGTGTGCAGTTTGGATAAAAACGGTCTGTATCGGAGCAATTGGGAATTGTTGTGCACTTTTCTGCGGGGACTCCCTTGCCAAGGATTCTCGACTCCATTCCAGAAGACAAGGGTACAATATGGCACGCCTTTTTATACGCAATCCTCTCTAGGAAGAATGCCAATTTCTTGAGCGTTCGATTTCTGAGTGCGCCGATTTCAATCGCAACATCGGGCCAAACATCGCGAACTTCGAATATGAAGGGAGTCTTGTGAACCAAGCTGCAGGTTAGGGCAGGGATTGCGATCGTGAGCGGTGTACTAGTTGCAAGGACCAAATTGTATTTTTTTCCATGTCGTAAACAGAATAGAGTAGATTCAATCGTGAATCGAAAAAAAGAGGCGACTCTTCTATGGAATCCCATGGTGTTGTGATATTTCGATCCGAGTAGTTTAACTGTAAAGCCCTCGATTTTAGATGTTCCTCGAGTGGTGAGTGTTTGGTCATAACCATGCCCTGTGATGATCGTTATGTCGTAATTTTTGTGGCTCCATCGCTTGGCGAACTCATAGCTTCTTGTTCCTCCGTGTCCTTTTGGGGTGCAAAAATGCTGATGTATGTAGAGCAGTTTTCGTTTAGATTTGTCTATGGATTGCTGCACGTTCATGCCGGTTCTTAAGCTTTTTAAATACTGATGTATTTCTCGAATTTTCTGAGCCAGATTTCTAAGGCTATTGGGTTGAAGATTTCTCGAAACCAAATTCGACCCGAGTTTGCTTTTTGATTGCAATACGAGTTGTATAGCTTGTGAAGCCCCTGCTCCTTTATTAATCCCGATTTAAACATCAATGCATCAGAAGGCATGTACTCATTAAGGATATGGTCTCGGAGTTGATGCTTTATCCATTCGCTTTGTGGATTGACGAAGCCTTGTTTATCTTTCCTCCATGTTATTTCACTCGGAAGGTGTTTTTCCATGGCCCTGCGAAACGCATACTTGGTCCAACCTCCGTTTAGTTTAAGGTGGGGGGGGAGGCTTAGAGCATAGTCTACGAAGGTCGATTCTAGAAAGGGAAGTCGGATTTCCCGGCTATAAGACATCGACATTCTGTCTTCATAGTGGTTGAGATTTGGTACGGAATATAGGCATACATCTTCAATTTGCCGCGATTTTAAGGATTGGCCTTTTTTGATGCCGAGCGGAATTAGGCCTGGTTCATTGAGTTTCGGACCGAGATGCTCGATATCTGATTTTTTACCTAACCCGGGAATGTAGCGTTTTGCTTCCGCGAAATTGAATTGGTTTACGATAGACTTGTTCTTGTAGAAGCCAGCTATGACACTCAGGGCTTTTGCAATTTTTCCTTCTCGAAGAAGAGTTTGAACGTAGAAGCCCAGATATTTCTTGTAGCCGCATAGTAGTTCGTCTGCTCCTTGCCCACTCAGTATCACAGTAATGCCAAGCTCTTTGGCTCGCTGCATCAGTTTGCGGTGGGCAAGGTTTGAGAGATTTGATATCGGGTGATCTGCAAACCAAGTTGCTTCCTCTAAGTCAGAGAATAGTTTGTTTGGGTTCTCTGTTAGTTGAATGGAGTGAACTTGTCGATCTAAGTATTTCCCCATTCTGTTGATATGCTCAGATTCATCGAATCTACTATCGCTACTAACTGCTGAAAGGAGTGTTGCGTCTGAGTTTGATATTTTGATCGCCACGGACGCGATTGCAGACGAATCTAATCCGCCAGAAAGTAATATGCCGACGGGGACATCGCTCCTAAGTCGACGCTCAACGCTTTTGGTGAAAGAGGATTCTAGCTGTTCAAATATTTCACATTCGGTTTGGTTCGGGTCGAACGCTTTTTTGCCGATGGTTGCGTATGCGTAGGGCTGAGGGTATAGTTTATCCTTTTTGAGGTCGAGCGTCATTGAGCTCGCTGGAGCAAGCTGATGGATCCCTTCGAAGAATGTTTCCTCCGTCGAATCAATGAGCGACTGAAGAATGTACCTTTTAATTGGGGTTGGGTTCAGCTCATGTTTGCGACCTGTGAGCTCGAGTAGGCATTTGAGTTCCGAAGCAAATAGGAACGTTCCTTCAGCGTAGGTCCAGTAGAGGGGCTTTTCACCGTATCGATCTCTAGACAAGGTTAGGATACCTTCCGCGTCGTTGAAAAACGAATAAGCCCACATGCCGTCCGCTTTTTGGTTGGTGCTGTCGGACCCCCAGTGTTCCAGGGCGTTCAAGAGAACCTCGCTATCTGAATTGCCGTTGAAGTGATTGCCTTTTGAAGTTAATTCCCGCTTGAGCTCCAAATAGTTGTATAATTCACCATTAAACGAGAGGACTGACTCGTTTTTCGAGACCATTGGTTGGTGTCCGGCTCGGCTTAGGTCTATAATGGAGAGTCTTTGATGAGCGAAACCGACTTTCCAGGAGTGATGGTTTCCATGCCACTCGCCCTGAGTGTCTGGCCCTCTGTGCTGTTGGCTTTTGATTGCATTGTGCCAAAGATTCTTGTCTATGGCGTTTTTAGAAATGTAACCGATGATTCCACACATGTTATATGGGCACTCCTGTTTTATTAGAATACAGCAGGCTGTAAAGCGACTGTAGCTTCTTCTCTTGTGAATTCCACGAATAGTGTTCTTGGACGGACTGGCGCCCTCTTTCGCCTAATTGTGTGCAAAGGCTATCGTCAGTTGCTAGAAGTTTCATTGCTTGAAATATTTTTATCTGGTCCTCGGGTGGAACGGTTAATCCGCAATCTGCTTTGTCTACGACGGCTCTGTAAAGTGGAAAGTCCGATGTGATGACTGGGATTCCAATCGACATATACTCAAACAGTTTTGTCGGATATGAGGTAATAAAGTTTTCCTCGCGATCCAGTATTGCTAGCCCGACTTGGCAGCGCGCTATTTGGGGCCATGCTTCATCGGCTCGGATTCTCCCTGGGGCATTCAGCCAACCCTCGTTGAGTGCTTCCGTAAAATCAGGATCCGAGCTTACTTTTGGGTCGATTGGTCCGATACACAGAAAAGTGGCTGAAATTCCTGTTTCGCGTAGTCGTTTTACTGCTCTGATTGCAGGGACGATTCCTCGATTGTGCGAAACTGCACCGAGGTAGCCGAAAGTGAAATCCTTTTGGGGCGATCGCTTGGGGATCGATTCAGTTTTCGGGTAATTTAGAATAGTTACCTTTGAGCTTAGCCAGGTGTAGTTGCTTTTGTACGAGTTTTCTGCGAAAATAACAAAGTCGCAAAGAGTTAAAATTCGCTCGAAAATTTTGTACAGTAAGTGAATCGAACTCTTTTGGTTAGGCGATAGGTAATGCTTGCTTGCGATGTCCTTTGGGACATTCTCATGCATGTCGAATATAACGCTTACTCTCAATGCTTTTAAGAGAGGGATCAGGGTGATTAGCTCTGGGTCGTGGATGTGAATAATGTCAGGCTTTCTGCGGGTGGAATTGATGGCGAGTGATAATATTCCAGATAAGAAACGCTTGGTCCGGTTTGCTGGTGCGTCACCAATGCTTTGGATTTTCACTTTCGCGTTGGTTTCAGGTGGTAGGCCATCTTTCACCCACAGTGTGACTGAATATCTATGGTCCTTGGCGAGTGATTGACACTCTTTTAAGAGGATCCGAGTGTCGCCTCTCTGGTGTACTGTGGTTGCGTGAACGATATCCATTTTCACTATATTGTGCCACGGAAGTGAGAGCGAATGGTTGGTTTTTGCTCTCGGATTGTCGCAGTCAAGATTGAGAGCGAGGTTGTGAAGAAGAGAGCTCTGTTGTCGTTCAAGTCGCCACTTACCATAGCGTTTGTTAAGTTAAAGAGGTGAATTGAAAGAATGGTAAGCACGATGGAATTGGGGCACCCTTTTGTATGCGCTGCAATAAGCGACCCGAAGGAATGGGCTATCAGTAGGCAAAGCGCGATGAATGGGACTATTCCATATTCAGTGATAACTTCTAGGAATAGATTGTGTGAGTATACTCTGTCTGTTCCGTCTCCTAGTCCTCCCGCACCAGTGCCTGTTAGTGGATTTGTGTTGATTGCCTCAAGGGATGCGTTGATTAGTGATATTCTCGCAGTGGCGGAGTCGCCCATGCCTGTTTCGTTGAAAAGTACAGTTATGCGATTGAGGGTGTGGAAGTCGAAGGTAGTCTGTGATTTTAGGGAGCCGATCGCGACAATTAATGCTACTCCAAATAGGCAACCGAATCCTATCTGCTCTAGTTTTTGTTTCCCGTGGGATAGTGATGACAAATAATATATTATATTCGCTGCTGTTGTGGTTAACAGTGCGATCAGTGGCATTCTTCCGCCAGTTATAAAGGTCGAGGTGGTGAGGCCAATGGTGGCAGCTATTAGTATTGTGAATGCTCCGATTTTACCGGTTGCGAGTGCGACTGTTGAAAGGCAGATTCCTATGCAGGCTCCGGTTGCGATGAATCTAGAACTCGATAGGTAGTTGATTTCGATAGTCTCTTCTGGGTTGGTAGACTGTTTGTAAAAATATAGAATTGCGTACAAAAGGGCGAGTGCGAATGTCGTGTGTATTATTGCAGATAGTTTTATGTTTCTAACAATGAGAGGGAGGACTAGGATTGGTGTGGTTATTAAGCAAAAGTTTATGGCTTTGCTTAGGGAATAGATTCCTTGTGGGGACCAAGCGACTGAGGTGGCGACCAAAATTGGTATGGGAGCGAAAAAGGCTAGTGCAATTATGATTTGCTTTGGGAGTTTTTTCTTTATGGATATGCGTCCGATAGCTGTCGCTGTGCAAAGGACAAGGGCGGCTCCTGTGAAGTCAAAGGGGAGTAGTGAAAAAGGAGCGACGGCCTTCAACTTTCCTGCAAATACTAGAAGCACGATGGATACTTCGAAGTGTGGGATTTTTGGCAGTCTTATTGCGAGTTTGGGCCGTTGGAGAGTGCTCATTGTGCCCTATATGATGTTGATTGTGCAGCTCCCAGATGATTTGATGATTGCCTCTTCTGTTCTGCAGCGTGTGCTCCACGGTTTGAAAACCTTTTGCGCAACTTCTTTCGCACTCTTCATTAGTTTTAGTCGTTCCTGCGGTGCTTCGTACAACCGAGCTATCTCGTGAGCTCCTTGATCGGCGTTCATGATCAATATTGCACTTTTTTTGTTTGCGACGAGCGAGTTTAGGGAGCCATCGTTTCGTGCCATTAAGAGAGCTCCTGTCGCAAGTGCTTCTATTGCGACGTTACCTAGGTTGGATAGATCGTATAGGGAGAGTGTTGCGAAGGAGGAGCTGTAGGTCTGAATCATTTCTTCTTTATTCAGTCGTTCGTGGTGTGTGAAGTAAGGGGCAACTCCGAGGTTTTCGGCTTTCTCAAGTAGTTCAGTGTGCCAGCTTTTGTCGTAGATGTGCCCTGCGCAAACCAGCCTGAATTTTAAATGATGTATGTGATGAAGCTTTGATAGGATCTCGAGCGCAATATCTTGTCTTTTCCATCTTTCGAGTCTTGCGGGGTAGAAGAGAATTTGCTCGCCTCTTGGCGTTTTGCTCTCGCGTGAGATGGGTGGAAGATCGACTCCGTTTAGTAGAAAATGAAAACTGTAAAGAGAGTTTCCAATGTTCTTATGAAGTATATCGCCTTTGGTGCCATCGTTGGTTATCAGTAGGAATGCTTTTGGCAGGATCAAGGCCAAAGCCTCTAGGGGGTGTTGTAGTAGGGTTTTGAGCAGGGATTGTTTTCCTGACTTCTCTGCGAGGAAAGTGCCGTATAGGCGCTGCCCTGCTTTGATGTTGAGTAGTAGGGCTGGAATATTCGCTACGGTGCCGGAGGAACCTTGCATATAGACAAAATCATACTTTCGCTTTACCAACGTTTTGGTGACTGTTGCGGTGGCTGAGAGATAAGAGGTAGCACGTGTCAGTGTGCCTTTTGTTTGAAAGCGGAAAGTTCGGACTTTGCATTTTCCTAACCAATGTTCCCTTGGGAGGGTTATTGTGGAGTTTTTATCGGAAGCAATTAGTAGATCTATCGAGTGGCTGTGCTCTAGTAGGTGCTTGAGAGGTTTGATGAAGGCAGGCATGCCTGAGGCTTCGGCTTTGTTTTCCAATAGAATATCTTTCAACCCACTCCAGAAGGCTGTGACGTAGAGTATGCGCATAGTGGGATTATGTGGTTCTCTTTCTTTTCAGGTGAAGGTCTAGTGCGGTTTCGTAGATGAATTTGTGAATCTTATGGTTGTGGTATCCTTTGTAATCTTTGTATGATTTTATGGGAGTCTTCATTATCTTCTCAAAGCTCTCCTCGTCTAGATCTAGTTTCTTGATAACGAATTCCTTGTCCTCTCGGAGCATCGCTTCGTTGGGGTATGGAGACTTTTGGAGGTTCTGGAGAGCGTCATTTCTAGACATCTCGCCCATGCAGATTAGGTTGGAGTGGTGTGCTCGTCGTTTGTCGAAGCCGAATTTTATGGGTTGTATATACCCTTGTGTGAAGCGTGTGTAAATAGATTCGTAGTGCTTTCCACCGTAGTAAACCCAGCCAAGCTCGTTCTGGATCGTTTGCATTGCTTCCGTCTTACTGAAAGGGATCAAGTCGAGCAGGTTGATTACGATGTGTTTGTTTAGTAGACGCGTGCGATAAAGATCCAGTCGCGTCATTCTTGGGTAGGTTTTTAAGGGGGAGTTTTCGAACTGTTTGTGTATGTTCTTTATGAGTAGCCAATCCATCTGGCCGACCATTTCCGACCACGCAGGATCCATTATATGTTCCATGCGAAAATTGGACCCGTTTATTATATAGCGAGTGCCAAACTTAATGGCCGATTTGTTGAGTAGTGCATATATGGCATGGTCGGTTGGGATCTCCATGCCTGGTATTGATGCCTTTAGGAATGAGAGTTGTAGGTCTTTGAATTCGTTCCAGTCGATGACATGCGTGTACAGGTCGATGTCTAGCTTATTTAAAGTGTTCTCAATGTTTTTTACTGCTAATTGAGAGTTCCATCCGTTGTCTAGGTGTACTGCAATAGGTCTAAGGCCAAGCTCTTTTGCTTTGTAGGCGGTATAGGTGCTGTCCACGCCTCCGCTTACTCCGATTACGCAATCGTACTGTTTTCCTTTTCCTTCTCGCTGGATTTGTGTGACCCATCGGTTGAGGGTGGAGCCTGAACTGTCTACAATTTTTCCTTCCTTATCGTGGAAGGAATTGCAGAAATTGCATGTGCCATCGGTGTTTGCCTGTATGCTTGGTGCGGTTGAGTCCATGACGCAACGATTGCATATAAAATAGTCTGCACTTTTCATTGGTTAATTCTTTTGAGCTGATCTCTTTCTGGATAATTTATCAGTACTGATCTATGGGGGCCGTGGTATACGAATATACTTCCTGCGGCGGCACTGCAATTGAGTGAAAATACATTTTCTGCTTCTTTGTAATTGCTCGCTCCTCCATTTGCGATGATTGGAATGGAAACGAGTTGTCGTACGTTTTCGATTAATTGAAGATCGTAACCTTTGTAGGTGCCTTCTCTATTTATTGACGTGATGACTAATTCACCAACGCCAAGATCTTCAACTGATCTGACATAATCCGCTAGGGGAACGTTTATCTTCCTTTTTCCAGAGTGTGTGTAGGCTGCTTGCTTTCCAAATAAGCTTTGTTTTACGTCTATGGAGGCAACAATGCTTTGATTGCCAAATGACCTAGCCGCTTCCTTCGTGAGTGAGGGGTTTAGTGCAAGGCTAGAGTTTAGGATCACCTTTTCGATTCCAAGAGAGAAAATCTGTTCGATTTGGGCTATTGTCGTAATTCCACCCCCGTAGGAAAGAGGGAAGAAGCACTCGTTGGTGATAGATTTTATGAAATTGAAATCAGGTCCTCTATTTTTGGTTGATGCATCGATATCGAGTACGGCGATTTCATCGACTTCCTTTTCGTTGAAGATCTTTAAGGTGTTTATCGGATCGCCAATGTAGCGCGGCTTGCTAAATTGAATCGTTTTTACGAACCCTCGATCTTTGTACAGTAGGGTTGGAATCAGTCGTTTCTCAAACATCGGAAATCCAATCGATGAAGTTGCGGAAAAATAACTTCCCATGTTTGTGGCTTTTTTCGGGGTGGAACTGTGCGGCGAGAATATTTTCTTTTATAAAACCGGATATGAATGTTGTACCGTAGGTAGTTGTTGCGGATTGTAGTGTTTCGTTCGGTTTGATTAATCCGTATGAGTGTACGAAATAGAAGCGAGCGTTATCTAGCCCTTTGAATAAGCCCTGTACGGTGTCTGTGCGAATGCGGTTCCATCCCATGTGGGGGATGATCATGGATTCTCCATTGTGTTCTCTTGGCAATTTTTTGATGGAAGCATCGATCCATTTTAGACCGGGGCAGGAGCCTTCTTCTGAGTCGTTGCACATGAGCTGCATGCCTAAGCAAATACCAAGTATTGGAGTTTTGTTTTTGAGTACGGCCCTTGTAAGGGGTTCTTCGAACCCAAGGTTTCGAAGTCGTGTGATGCCGTGGTCGAACCTGCCTACTCCCGGCAGCACTAAAGCGTTGTATCGCTCAATATGCTGATGATCTTTGATACGTTCAGCTTTTCCTCCTACGGACTTGATTATGTTTATTATTGATCCTGTGTTTCCAATGCTAAGATCCAGAACGCCGACGGTTGTTTGCTTTGTGTCGATGGCTGTGTTCATTGTTTGGTGGTTGGTGTC
Organism: Pelagicoccus sp. SDUM812005; assembly: GCF_031127875.1. Classification (GTDB taxonomy): domain Bacteria; phylum Verrucomicrobiota; class Verrucomicrobiia; order Opitutales; family Opitutaceae; genus Pelagicoccus. Next base: position 103,688 of record NZ_JARXIA010000006.1, read on the forward strand.
GGGTTGCTTTTTTTTTGGGGGGGGTATTTGCGGGGGAAATAGTTTGGACTAGGTGCATTGCTTTTGGATTGGTTTCCGCGAAAATAAAGCTTTTTCGGCATAGGAGCGTGTGTTGAGTTTTTTATACTATGTTTATTAGTAACAGTATTATGGGAGGTAGGCTTGCTAGGCAGTTTAGCGGTGTTGTTGATTTTGTTAGGCTAAGTAAATATAGTGAGTAGAGGTACCAGACAATTGAGCCTGAGATGGAGTATACGAGGATTGTGGTTTCTAGGGAGGATCCGATAAGTATTGGTATTGTGAATGACCCTACGCGCTGGATGTAGAGAATGATGGAAAAGTATAGAGAGAACTCTTGTTTGTTGCATACCCAAACCAAGGCAGAAAGAGGAGCTGCAATTAGTTGGTAGGCAGTTGCGGTAATTAAATATTGAGAAAGTAGGCCCGCTCTGGCCCAATTCTCTCCAAATACTATAGCAAATAAATTCTCTCCGAATAGGAGTAGTACGACAGTTAGTGGGATCGAGATTGCCGAGAGACTGCGGTAGGTCTTTTGAGTGAGTTGAGAGAGTTGTTCTGGAGTGTCTTTTAGATCGTTTGCCCTTTTGTAGAAAACTTGGCCTGTAGCTTGCGCTATGACGGATACAGGAAGTGATATTACCCGTTGGCTAAGGCTGATGAGGCCGGAGGTAGCGCTGTCGAATAGTATCGTAGCCAAGAAAATTGGGGAGTTTGCCGAAGTTGTGTTTAACAAGTCTGCCCATAGGTCGAACTTTGGGAATTTTGAATGTTTCCGAGCTGTCTCTCGGAGCTTATTTATGTTTTGGGTTTCGCTTAGGAAAAGGTGTCTCAGTATCTTTGAATCCTTTATTAAGGGTATGATGGAAAGGGCTGTAGACAGGGTTTGGGCTAGTGTAAGGCTGAGTCCTGTTGGCCATTTGATACCTGTAAGTATTGATGTTCCTGCTCTAGCGGTTGACTGGGTTATGGTGGATTTTGCTATGGAGTTGTAGCCATTTTGACTGTTCTGATAATTTGTCAGTATCGAAACGACTGAAGTCGATAGCGCGAGAACGGGAATCAATAGTGCAACTGAGATTGGAATGTCACTTGGAAGTGCATTCGTATACCATAAAAGTGGTAGAATAGTTAGGAAAACGATAAAAGAAATCGCCGCCAGACTTAGCGCTAGTTGCACTAGTCGTATCTTTTCGATTCTTGTGTTCGTAGTGACGATTGCAAATTGATAGCGTAGAGTCGAAAAGACTGCTAATGATGCAGCTGTGGAAGCCGCGAAGGCAGCTACTCCAAAGGCATCGGGAGAGTACAGTCTGGTGAGGGCCACATTGGAGAGCAGGGCTATTATTTGTGCTGCGGTTGTGCTGCTAGCCAGTTTCGCTATATTCGAGAGAAATGCTCGGTTGTTTGAAGAAGAGCTCACTCGGTTCGGAATCAAAGGGTGTTTATTGTGGCTTTTGAGAATGGAAAGAAGGCCTCAGTCACAGTGTTCGAGCAAGTGACTCAAAATTTTTATTGAAGCGTTTCCCGTGCCGTATTCGTCTATGGTTTTCTTGTGTTTGGATGGACCTGTTGCTTTTAAACTTTCAAGAATACGATTCTTGCTTGCTCCTGCGAGTTGATTCCAGCCAGCGGTCACGGTTTCAATCCATTCCGTTTCGTCTCTTAGTGTTATGCATTCTGTTTTGTGGAAGTATGCTTCTTTTTGCATGCCGCCCGAATCGGTTAGGACGGCTATGGCGTTCTTAATCAGAATCTGTGTGTCGAGGTAAGATGTCGGAGGGATTATTAGGACATCCTTATTGAATTTGAGTTGGTGTTTCGTGAGTGCAATATCTGTTCTCGGATGGATAGGAAGCACAATTGTGTGGTTGCTAGAAAGTTCGTTTATAGCGGATACAATTTCCGCCAGCCTTGAATTGTTGTCGGTGTTTTCTGCTCTGTGGATGGTTGCGAAGATGAAGCTAGAAGCAGATAGGTTGAGGCTGCGGAGGGTCTTGCTTTGACTCTCTGCCTGTTTGGTGAAAGCGAGCGTGGCGTCGTACATTACATCACCGACAGGATGAACGCCCTTTGTGATTCCTTCCTTATGCAAGTTTGTTACCGATGCAGTTGTAGGACAGAAAAGCAGTGTCGAAACGTGATCGGTGAGAACCCGGTTTATTTCTTCGGGCATTTGTCTGTTGAATGAGCGTAGGCCAGCTTCTACATGGGCGACTGGAATGTGAAGCTTTGCGGCGGCAAGCGCCCCTGCGAGGGTCGAATTGGTATCGCCGTACACTAAAAGCATGTCCGGCGAGGAGTCTATAAGATGTTCTTCAATTGCTTTTAACATCTCGCCTGTCATCTGCCCGTGTGTGCCGCCCCCCAGTTTAAGGTTCTTTGTTGGCTTGGGGATTTTTAGTTCCTCGAAGAATATGGAACTCATTCTCTCGTCGTAGTGCTGTCCTGTGTGTATAATGTTTTCAATTATTTTATTATCGTTGTTGGCGTTGTGATCAACGATGGCTTTACTGACGGCGGCAGCCTTGATAAACTGTGGTCGAGCTCCGACGATTGTAGTAAGTCTCATGGTATCTGTCGAGTTTCGAGTAAATTTAGATTGTAGTGGCTAATGTGGTTTTTATGGAGTCAATATCGTTTCTTTTCAGATACGGGCTCATGGGGAGGCTCAGGCCTTGCGATGCTACTTTTTCGGTGATTGGGAAGTCGCCCTTTTTGTGGTTAAGGTAGGCGAAGACGGGTTGCAGGTGAAGAGGTGTGGCGTAGTAGCTGACGGAGGGGATGCCTTGGTCTTTCAGCTGTTGGTTGAGGGTGTCGGGTTTTGGGGTGAGAATGGTGTACTGGGCGTAGACGGAGGTGTTTTCCGGGCCGACGCGCGGAGCTTGGACTTTGGTGGTGCCTGCGAAGACTTGGTCGTAACTTTGGGCCACGGACTGGCGGAGTTTTGTTTCTTCGTCGAAGATATCCAGTTTGCAGAGGAGGATGGCGGCTTGGATGGTATCGAGACGTCCGTTTAGGCCGAGCAATGGATGGTGGTGTTTTTGGGCTTGGCCGTGGACGCGGATCTGGCGCATGCGTTGGGCGAGGTCGTCGTTGTCTGTGAAGAGGGCCCCGCCGTCTCCGTAGCACCCTAGAGGCTTGGAGGGGAAGAAGGAGGTGCTGCCGATAGTGGAGAGTCCGCAGGAGCGCTTGCCGTGGTGGGTGGCGCCGAAGCTTTGGGCGGCGTCTTCGATGACGGCGAGGTTCCCGTGTTTGGCGGCGATTTGGTTGATCGCGGTCATGTTTGCGGTTTGGCCAAAGATGCCGACGGGTATGATGGCTTTGGTTTTGGGGGTGATGGCGGCTTCGAGTTTTGCGGGGTCCATGTTCCAGGTGTCTTCTTCGATGTCGACGAAGACGGGGGTGGCGCCGATCAGGGCGATCATTTCGGCGGTTGAGATCCAGGTGTAGGGGACGGTGATGACCTCATCACCCGCACCGATGCCGAGGGCCATCATGGCGATGAGGAGGGAGTCGGTCCCGCTGGCAACGCCGATGCAGTGCTTAACGCCGACGTAGTTGGCTAGACGTTCTTCGAGTTCTTGGACCTCGGGGCCCATGATGTATTTGCCGTGTTCGAGGACGCGTGCGATGGCGACGTCGATTTGCGGTTTGATGCGGTCTTGCTGCGCTTTGAGATCGATGAAAGGGACCATTGTAAATCTGGGAGACTAGGAGTTGGTTTGCTGTTTAAATTCGTCGTAGCTGCGTTCGCCTTTGCTGAGGGAGTCTGGTAGTGGCTGGTCTTCGGTTAAGTCGAGGCAGGTGAGGGCGCCGTCTTTTTCTTGGTAGCGGTAGCCGCTTTCCGGGCAGGTCATGATGCCCGCAGCGTCCGGATTCTTGAGGATGTGTCCGTGGCGGCTCATCCAGCCCGCTTTCTTGCCGGGAACGCCGACAATGAGGGCGTAGTCGGGCACGTCCTTCGCGACGACGGCGCCGGCGGCGATGAAGCAGTAGCGGCCGAGGGTGATGCCGCAGACGATGGTGGCGTTTGCTCCGATGGTGGAGCCGCGGCGGATGAGCGTTTTTTCGTAGAGGTTGCGGCGGATTACTTGGGACCGCGGGTTGGTGACGTTGGTCAGCACGCAGGATGGGCCTAGGAAGACATCGTCTTCGATGACGGTGCCAGTGTAGATGGCGACGTTGTTTTGCACTTTGACGTTGTCGCCGACAACGACCTCGTCGGAGACCATGGTATTTTGTCCGAAGCTGCAGTTTTGGCCGATGCGGGCTTTGGAGAATACGTGGGCGAAGTGCCAGATCTTTGAGTTGTCTCCGATCTGGGCGCCTTGGTCGACGATGGCAGTGGGGTGGGCGTAGAAGGAACTCATAGCATCATGAGGCGTTCGAGTGTAGTGACGACGTCGATACCGTTTTGCCCATCGGAGATGGGCGTGGTGCGGCTAGCGACGCAGTCGAGGAAGTGCTGGAGCTCGAGCTTGAGGGGTGGCTCGGTGCCTTCGAAGACGACTTTGCTGCCTTGGTCGCAGTTGTTGAGATCGGCGTCTATGGTCTTGTTGTGATAGGTGACACGGCTGTTGATTTCGTCGAATAAGAGCATACCCTTTTCGCCTACAATGGTCAGTTGGCGACGGTTTTCCGGCCAAATCCAGGAGTTGTGCAGGTGGGCTTTGACGCCGTCGACGAATTGCATGTGCACATAGACGTCGTCCTCGACTGTTTTCTGCAGTCCGCAATGGCCGGAGGCAAAGATGTGCTTTGGCTGTTCGCCAACTAGATAGAGTAGGACGGCGATGTCGTGGACCCCGAGGCTCCAGGTGACGTTCTCTACATAGCGGGCGCGGCCCAGTTTTTTGCGTTCTTGGTGGAGGTGGTAGAGCTTGCCCAGCTTGCCTTCCGAGATGAACTTTTTTATGAACTGGATAGCAGGTTGGTAGAGTAGGAGGTGGCCGACCATCAGGATGCGGTTGTTTCGCTCTGCAAGGGCTTGCAGAGCGATGGCCTCCTTGGAGGCGAGGGTCATTGGCTTTTCAACGAAGACGTCCTTGCCGTTTTCGAGAAAGTAGCTGGCGACTTCGTGGTGGGTTGGGGCTGGTGTAGCGATGGCCACTGCATCGATCTGGTCGAGTGGGACCTGGTGGTAGTCGTCGTAGATGGGGATCTTCGGGAGCTGCTCTTTGAACTTGGCTTGAAGGTCTGGATGGGACTCGGCAATGCAAACGAGGGCTCTCAGTTGCTCGAAGTTGTTAACGAGATTTTTGCCCCAGTTTCCTGCTCCGATTACAGCTACGTTGGATGAATTCTCAGACATGAATAGGTAGCGTTACGCTTTGTAATATTTTGAAGGCGTATTGGTGATGCAATTACGAGTGTCGATCAGGGGGCATTTGAACTTCGAGAAGTTAAAACTTTTGTACTCATCGTGATGGGTGGCAAGGAGGATGCAGTCGTAATCGTCCGTGATTTCCACTGATTTGCGTCCGGCCAAGTCTGGGTGTTCGCGGGAAGGTTGTATTTCTGGGACGTGGGGATCGTTGAAGGAAACTTCGGCGCCACGCGTTTCAAGTTTTTCTAGCAGGACGTAACTGGGGGATTCACGGGCGTCGTCGACGTTTGGCTTGTAGGCGATGCCGAGTAGGAGGATGCGAGAGCCATTGATGGATTTCTTTTCCGCGTTTAGTGCGTCAGAGACTTTGGATACAACGTAGTCGGGCATGGCGGTGTTGATCTCGCCAGCCAGCTCTATGAAACGAGTGTGCTGGTCAACTTCGCGTGCTTTCCAAGTCAGGTAGAAGGGATCGATGGGAATGCAGTGCCCGCCGAGGCCGGGGCCGGGGTAGAAAGGCATGTAGCCGAAGGGTTTTGTGGCGGCGGCGTTTATGACTTCCCAGACGTCGATGCCCATCTTGTCGTAGACGACTTTGAGCTCGTTGACCAACGCGATGTTGACGGAGCGAAAGATGTTTTCGGTGAGTTTGGTGGCTTCGGCGATGCGGCAGGAAGGGACGGGATGGACGGCGTCGAGAGCCTTGCTGTAGAGAGCGACGCATTTGTCGAGACAGACTTGAGTGTAGCCGCCCATTACCTTGGGGATGGTCTTGACGCTGTGGTCAGTGCGGCCTGGGTCTTCGCGTTCTGGAGAGAAGGCGAGGTGAAAGTCTTTACCGGCTGTAAGACCAGAGCCTTCTTCGAGGATGGGGCGGAGTTCGTCTTCGGTGGTTCCGGGGTAGGTGGTGCTCTCGAGCACGACGAGTTTGTTGGGGGTTCCTTTGTTGAGGTAGGGGGCGATGGAGCGGCCGGTGGCAAGTACGTAGGAGAGATCCGGCTCTCGGTATTTGTTTAGCGGGGTGGGGACGCAGATGATGATGGCTTCCACTTCCTCGATGCGACTAAAATCAGTGCTGGCTTCGAATAAGCCTTGGTCCACGATTGGAGCGATATCGTCGGAACTGATGTGCTTTATATAGCTCTTTCCGCTGTTGAGCTTGTCGACTTGCGTTTTGTTGACGTCGAGTCCGATTACTTTGACGTCAGATTGGCAAAATCGAATTGAGAGAGGGAGGCCGACATAGCCGAGTCCTACGATTGCTATATTTTTCATGCAGAAGTGCGTGGATTGTGAAATTAGATTACGGTTGGTTTGCTTTTGTCGCCTAGGAATTTTGAGACGAAGGGCAGGACGAGGTCGGCCTTTTTGCTCCAGGTGCGGATGGTGGCAAGTTGGTCTTGGTATTCGCCTAGTTCTGTTTTTCGGGTCTGGTTTTGGATGGCTTTTAGCTGTTCAGCGCCGGATGCGAGCTGGGGTTTAATGCGCTCTTTTATCAAACCGTCAGCGATGCGGCGGAGGCTGGTTTCGGCTTTGAAGTGGTCGCGGCGGTCGCCGGGGATGTAAGTGGGGTTTAGGGCGTTGATGCTGCGCAGGAAGCGGATGCCTTGGCTAGCGGAGCCTTTGCTGATTTGCAGTTGCTCGATGACGTCGTCGAGAGCGAGAGGCGCATCGGTCGCGAAAAAGAGGCCGTAGATTTCGCCGATGGATTTGGGGATACCGAAGGCTTGGGCGGCGTTCACGAAGTAGGCGATGATGGCGTCGCGCGTTTCGCTGGATGGGGCTTCACTGTAATTCGCCATTGAAGATTTAAAAATTAATAATGGTTGGTCGCGTTGCTCCTGTGTCGGCGTCGCCTCGGTAGAAGATCGAGAAGGTCGCGTGATGGGAAATGCGGGAAGTACTGAAGGTTGGTTCAGGGAGTTCAAGAAAAAATGAACACGGCCGCGGATGCGGCCGATCGGTTATCGGTGATCCGGTAATCTAGGATCGGGATTGGCAAAGTGTGTGGACGTGCATTAACCGCTGAGTACGCTAGGGGCACGGAGTTTTGGTGGTTAGGTTGGCCAGCGGCCAAATAGGTGTCGCTGGGCGACGTGAGGTTTGTTTTTTGTCACCAAGATGCGCGAAGAGTCGGGTTGTATCTGGCCTTCGCTACAACGAAGGCGGTCGCGTAATGTGTGGTTGTTTCGGGGAGGAATTGTCAGGTCGGCTTCGCCGAGCAGGTGCCTACGGCACGTAGGGTGGGGGGAGTTTGGGTTCTGCGACGGAGGATGTTTGGGTGGAAATTGGGTGGCCCATGGGGAGTCAAATCCAGGGCCAGAGGCGTAGGCCGGGGATTTTTCGGAAATGCTGGTCGAAGGTGACCAAAGTGGAGCCCGATTCGATGCAGGCACTGGCGATCCAGATGTCGTTTATGGGAATTGGGCTACCGGCGCGTTTGAGCTGGTCTTGGGTTTCGCCGTATATCTGTGCGGTCTCCAGGGTTGGGAGCCAGAAATCGACAGTGGGTTTGTTCAAGAAGGCTTTGAGCTGACTTAGGTTTTCTTGGAGTTTGCTGCCGCCTCGAAAACCGTAGTGGAGTTCGCCGATCACGAACAGGGGCAGGTACACGGTGGTTGCGCTGGCAAGGGTGTCGAGGACCTTTTCGTCGCCCTTCATGAAGGCGCTGTAGGCATTGGTGTCTAAGGTGATCTTTGCCATCTACCGCTCCCAGTCGCTGGAATTGACAGTCTGAACTTTGCTCGTGCGCTCGTCGAAGGCTGATGCGTCCTCTTGGGACCAGCTGCCGAAGAGGTCGGTGAAGTCGGATCTGTGGTCTTCTATTGCCTTTCTGTCCAAGCCCAAGCTGGTGCGTAGGATGGATTTCACTGTTCGGTTGAGCGAGGTTCCGTCTCTGCGGGCTCGCTTTTCGAGTTGCTCGGCCAGATCAGCATCTAGTTTGTGAATTGTGATTGATTTCATGGTTCATGAATGGATGAAGGAGTGAACCACGTCAATGTTTCTGCATAGTCTGGCTTTCTGGAGGACAGCGGGGTGGCGCTTACGGGGAGTGTCAGGTTGGCCTGCGGCCAATTAGGTGTCGCTGGGCGACGAGAAGTTTTCTAGCCACGGATTTCACAGAGGACAGGGAAGGATGAGGGGGCATGCGAATCGGTTTTGGTATGGGTCGTCGCCTGAGGGTTGATTCTGCAGGGCGGACGGAGTGGCATCCGCCGCTCCAAGAAAGTGGAGAGGGGTTTTACCTTCGATTTGGGATTTTATATTTTCAATAGCGAGTGGTGCGAATGCCTTTGGAGTTGCCTTGGTGGGGCTTTGTTAGATGGGTCGTGCGGTGCGTGTTTTGATTACAGGGATTGCTGGTTTCATTGGCTCGAACTTGGCCTTGCGCTTGCAGGCGGCGGGCTGGGATGTGTCGGGAGTGGACGCGTTTACGGACTACTATGCGGTGCCTTTGAAGCGGGATACAGTGGGGCGGCTGAAGGCTGGCGGGATCGAGGTGCTGGAGGCGGATCTGGGGGGAGGGATTTGGGAGGAGGATCTGGTTGGCGCGGCGGCCTCAGCGATGCCGCCCTACCTTGAAAACGTGGATGCGGTGGTGCACCTGGCTGCCCAGCCGGGGATTTCGGCGAAGACGCCTTGGGAGGACTACAATCGGAATAATGTGGTGGCGACGCATCGCTTGCTGGAGGCGGCGAGAGTGGCGGGAGTGAAGCGTTTTGTGAATGTGTCCTCGTCCTCCGTCTATGGCCTGCGGGCGATGGATTCGGAGGTGGGTGAGCCGAAACCGGCTTCGTGGTATGGGGAAACGAAGTTGGCGGCGGAGTTGGAGGTGATGGGAGCCCATCGCTTGAATGGGTTTCCTGCTTGTTCGCTGCGCTTGTTTTCGGTGTACGGGGAACGGGAGCGGCCGGATAAGCTGTTTCCGCGGCTGATTCGAGCGATCGCGAAGGACGAGGAGTTTCCGTTGTTCGAGGGTAGCTGGGAACATCAACGGTCCTTCACTTATGTGGGCGACATTTGCGAGGCGATCTCTTGCGTTTTGGGAAACTGGGAGAAGGTCGAGGGAGAGATTTTCAACGTGGGTACGGATCAGTGCTTTACCACAGGGGAAGCGATCGAGACGGTGCAGGAGATCATGGGGAAGAAGGCTCGGATCGAGGTCTTGCCTCCGCGTCCGGGAGATCAGGCGGCCACGCATGCGAATATTGAGAAGGTCCGCAATACTTTGGGGTGGGAGCCGCGGACGTCGTTGCGGGAAGGCTTGGAGCGGATGGTGAAATGGTACCGGGCCGAGGTTGAGGGGAAGCTTGATTGGCGGTAGGTTCTCCCTTTAGGGGCACGAAGGATCATGATGTAGGGCGACAGGCGGAAGTGGGGTGACCGCAAAAAACGCTAATGTTCGCGAAATCGTTCGGAAGGTTGGTTTTTTTTAATCGCTGTCCGTCCATCGCCTAAGGTGATGGAGGATTGGAAAACAGGAGAGAAGGGCTTTTCACTTTTTGGTGGCTGTAGTTCGCTGACGCGTCAGGCTTCGTAGTGAGGTGCCTATGGATTTTCAGTTGGTGACAAACAAGGTTTTGCAGAGCTTTGATGAGCAAGGAGTCCGATATGCTTTGATTGGGGGCTACTGGGTGACTATTTCGCTCTTTTTGATCGGGGTGAGATTTTAAAGAGTTTGAAGGAGGTGTATTGTGGCTAGGTTGAGCAGGGAGGAAAAGGGGGAGTTTCTCCAGGATTCGCTTTCGGAGGACCGTCGGGAGGAGTTTCGGGCCTTGGAGGCGGGGGCGAGAAGGCCGTTGTCGGTGGAGGAGCTGAACGCGTTTTTGAATTGGGCTCAGCAATTTATGACGAAGGATGTTTCGAAGCGAGGTCCGATAAGGGGAGACCGGTTTTTGCTGTAGGGGCGGAAGGTTGGCCTTAGCGACCGCGAGCTTGGCTTGAAGATTCGGCGTGCCCGGCGGTCACGCCCTACCTTCATTCGGGACTCGGGGTGTCCGGCGGTTGCGGCCTACCTTTGGCGGAGACTGCCTTGCTCCAGCTGCTCGAGGAAGAGGGGGTAGGTTTTTTCGATGCCTTCTTCGAGGGGGATCTGGGCGGTCCAGCCGAGATCGCGCAGGCGGGAGACGTCCATGAGCTTGCGGGGGGTGCCGTCGGGCTTGCTGAGGTCGTTGACGATCTGGCCGGTGTAGCCGACGGTCTTTGCTACGAGTTCGGCGATTTGCTTGATGCTGTGCTCGACGCCGGTGCCGGCGTTCAAGATGCTGGGTGGGTCTTGTAGTTGAAGGGCGAATACTATGGCGTCGGCTAGGTCGTCGGCGTGCATGAGCTCGCGCAGGGGAGTTCCGGTTCCCCACATGGTGACTTCGGGGGCCTGGGCTTCCTTGGCTTCGTGGAAGCGGCGGATGAGGGCGGGCAGGAGGTGGGAGTTGTCGGGGTGGTAGTTGTCGCCGGGGCCGTAGAGGTTGGTGGGCATGAGGGAGTGGTAGAGGACTCCGTATTGCTTGCGGTAGTACTCGCAGAGCTTGAGGCCGGCGATCTTGGCGATGGCGTAGGCTTCGTTGGTGGGCTCCAGCGGGGAGGTGAGCAGGCAGTCCTCGCGCAGGGGTTGGGGCGCCAGCTTGGGGTAGATGCAGGAGGAGCCAAGGAAGAGGAATCTGGATACGCCGCTCTGGTAGGCGGCGTGAATGGTATTGCTGGCGATGGCTAGGTTCTGGTAGCCGAAGTCGGCGGGGTAGGTATTGTTAGCGTGGATACCGCCGACTTTGGCGGCGGCCATGACCACGACGTCGGGCTGGTGGGCTTGGAAGAAGGCTTCGACGTCGGCTTGGCGGGTGAGGTCGAGCTCGGAGGAGGATGCAGTGATCGTGTTAGTGAAGCCGAGGGCGTGGAGGCGACGGATGACGGCGGAGCCGACCATGCCGTTGTGGCCGGCGACGTAGATCTTGGAAGAGGGAGTCATGTGAGACGGGAATTGTCAGGTCGGCCTGCGGCCGATTAGGTGTCGCTGCGCGACGGTAGGTTTGGGTGGTAGGCTCTTTTGACTTGGAGCTTGGGGGCGCCGAAGTTGAGGAGCAGGCCGGTTTGGAGGTTTGCGGCTTTGATGTAGTTAATAAGTTGGGCGTGGTGTTCTGGTGCTAGGGCGGTTAGTGCCTTGAGTTCTAGGATGAGAGTGTCGTCGACTAGGATGTCGGCGAAAAATTCTCCAACTAGATGACCTCGGAAGTGCACGTCTATGGGGTGCTGTTGAGAGACTTTGAAACCGTCTTCGGTGAGAGCGATGGCGAGACTGTTCTCAAATATCTTCTCGTTGAAACCGTGTCCTAGCTCGGCATGAACTTGGTGGGCGATGGTTATGATTTTGGACGTAACAGGGTCTTGGATCATGAGGGAGTTGGGTTCTGGGGATTGTCAGGTTGGCCTGCGGCCAAATAGGTGCCGCGGGGCGGCAGAGGTTCTTATTTGAATAACCTTCTCGACGAAGTCGACCTACTTTGGCGAAAGCCAAACCTGACCATGCAGGCCGCGCCTAAGCGAGGGCCTTTTTGATTTTGGCTTCGTCTTGGGCGAGCTTGAGGTCGGCGTCGACCATGATCTTGACGAGCTCCTTGAACTTGACCTTGGGCTCCCAGCCGAGCTGCTTCTTGGCCTTGGCGGGGTCGCCGATGAGCAGGTCCACCTCGGCGGGGCGCTCGTAGCGGTCGTCGTAGTCGACGTACTTTTCCCAGTCGAGGTCGAGCAGGGCAAAGGTCTCTTGCACGAACTCCTTGACGGTGTGGGTCTCGTTGGTGGCGATGACGTAGTCGTCGGGCTGGTCTTGCTGCAGCATGAGCCACATCATCTCGACGTACTCCTTGGCGTAGCCCCAGTCGCGCTTGGCGTCTAGGTTGCCGAGGTAGAGCTTGTCCTGTAGGCCCATCTTGATGCGAGTGGCGGCCCGCGTGATCTTGCGGGTGACAAAGGTTTCGCCGCGGCGGGGGGACTCGTGGTTGAAGAGGATGCCCGAGCAGGCGAAGAGGTTGTAGGACTCGCGGTAGTTTACGGTGAGCCAGTGGGCGTACATCTTGGCGCAGCCGTAAGGCGAACGCGGCCAGAAGGGAGTGGTCTCGGTCTGGGGAACTTCTTGGACCTTGCCGAACATTTCCGAGGAGGAGGCTTGGTAGTATTTGGTCTTGTTGACGAGCTTGGCTTCGCGGATCGCTTCGAGGATGCGTACCGAGCCGACGCCGACGACGTCGCCGGTGTACTCGGGCACGTCGAAGGAAACGCGGACGTGGGACTGGGCTCCGAGGTTGTAGATCTCGTCAGGCTGGAGATCGTAGAGCAGCTTGACCATCTGTACGGAGTCGGCGAGGTCGCCGTAGTGCAGGAAGAGCTTAACGCCGTTGACGTGCGGGTCTTGGTAGAGGTGGTCGATGCGGGAGGTGTTGAAGGTGGAGGCCCGGCGGATAACGCCGTGGACTTCGTAACCCTTTTCTAGGAGGAGTTCTGCGAGGTAGGATCCGTCTTGTCCTGTGATGCCGGTGATGAGGGCTTTTTTCATAAATCTTTTGGCTGGATATAGGGAAAAACGGGCAAGCAAAGGGCTTCGCTGAGATTTGTCGAACAGTTCTTTGTTGGGATTACGGATGTTCGTTTTGGGTGAGCCTTCCCGTTTTTCAATAGGCTGCGGCCGGAGGAGGGACTTCTGTGTGGCATCTCCTCGCAAAAAAAAACGCCCGCCGCGGATTGCGGTGGGCGTTTGGGAAAGGCGGGCTTTCTGCCAGCAGCTGTGACGGCGTCGCGTCGCAGTTCGCTAGGGCCTAGGCGCAGCGCAGCTTGTTGGGGCGCGGCGCCCGGGTCGACTTGCTCTGCCAGTACCAGCGGGTGGGCGGCGTGGGCTCTTCCGCGGGGGCGGGCTCGGCTTCGAAGGAGCGCTGGTGGCTGGGAAGCGGGGAGCTGACATTGAGCAGGGCTTCGACGATCTCCTGGGCGTAGCCGCGTCCGAGCTCGCTGGAGGCCAGCGCGTTGATGGGGCCGCGGCTATGGTGGCGCGAGCTGAATCCGGTGACTCCGATCGCGTGGCCGGTGTCTTTGTGGATGACGATCCACCAGCTGCCGGCTCCGGAGCGGCGATCTTCGAGCATGCGGATAATAGCGGTGCAGGCCGCCTCGAGCGTGCTGTTGGCAGGACCGACCGTGGCATGTGCGAAGAAGGGATCGGCTGCTGCGAGTTCGTGCAGCTCGAACGCGTCTTCGAGGCGCGGGGTTCGGAGGATGAGTCGCTCCGTCTCGATGATCGAGGGGGGTAGCTTCTCTGATGGTCTTGCGTGTGTCATGTTTTGTTTCTCCCTAGTTGGTAAAATTGAAATGCTTTTGTTCGGGCCAAAAAAAGGCCGAACGTCTTTTGGCGTTCGGCTTGGCAGTGCGGTGGTGGATAGTGGGGCGCGTTAGCGCTGTCGCTCCGTTATCCTTTTCGCGTGCCAAGCCAGGTTCCATTGACGGCAGGCTGACGCTGCCTGTGCTGGGACCGCTTGAGTATTGAAATGTTGCTGTGTTTGAGAACGTTTCATCGATGAATTGAATGCCTTAAAGCAGTCGCCGCGCCTAAAAGGAAGTTTTTTAATGAAAAGATAAGGTTACGACGGTGACGTGCTTGTTTACGTTCTTTTAAATCGCTGTATTGCAAGGGATTCACTTCTCGGCATCGTTTTGATCAGTGATGCGAAAGTTTACGCAATGCCTCGGCCTCTTTTTTAGCAGTTTGCTTTTTGCCTCTTGGGCAGGGGCGGTGGAGCCCGAGTTTGCGAGGCTGAGGGAGGAAACCTTCGAGGCGGCCTGGAGCCAGGTGGGGGCCAGCTACTACGACGGGAGCTTCGGCGGCCTGGACTGGGATGCGGTGGGCGAACGCTATCGGGCCCGGCTTCCGCAGGCGGAGGACATGGACGAGGTGCGGGCCTTGATATCGGAGATGATCTACGAGCTAGGGGACTCCCACTTGGCGCTGGTGTCCTCCGACTACGATCCGGAGGAGCTGATCAAGCCGTGGTCGGGCGGCACGGCGGGGGTGGATGCTTGCTACGCGGGGAATCGGATCGTGTTCTACCGCGTCGATCCGGCGGGGGCTGCCTATCGGGCTGGTGTGCGAAATGGGGACGTCCTGCTGGCGGTCGATGGAGTTAAGGTGAAGGCCTTCCGGGCCATGCTCAAACGCACGGGCCAGCCGGAGCATGTGCTGAAATACAGTTTGATAACGGCGTTGCTGTCCCGCTTGCAGACGGAAGCGGGGGACCGGGTGGAGCTGGAGCTGCGCTCGCCGGGCGGTCGCAAGCGTTCCGTAGTGGTGGAGCTCGAGCGCTATCGGAGTCGGTCAACGGAACCGTTGGGCCGTTTGGGGAGGATGCCGTTGGCCTTGGAAACGGCCGTGCGCGAGGATGGGGTCGGCTACCTGCGGTTCAATCTTTGGTTTCCGGCGGTGATGCCCGAGATCAGGGAGTTTTTCGGCGAATTGCCGGCGGAGGCGCCGGGACTCGTCATCGATCTGCGGGGCAATCCGGGCGGCATGATGGTGATGGCGGGCGGTTTGGCCGGCTTGCTCCTGCAGGAGCAGGCGACCTTGGGGCGCACGACCTTGCGGTCGGGGCATATGAATGTGGTGGGCTTTCCGCAACGAAACGCCTTTGCGGGGAAGGTGGCGGTCCTGGTGGACGAGACGAGCGTTTCGACGAGCGAGGTTTTTGCCATTGGCATGCAGGAGTTGGGGCGGGTGCGAGTCTTTGGGCAGCCTACGCCGGGCGCGGCCTTGCCCTCGGTTTTCTTCGGCTTGCCCAATGGAGACTCCCTGCAAATTGCTCTGGGCGACTTCAAGACCCCGCAAGGGGTGAGCTTGGAAGCGAAGGGGGTGATGCCCGACGAAATCGTTTCCATTTCGCCAGTTGATCTTTCCCAAGGGAAGGACAGTGTTCTTTCCGCAGCTCTCAGCTGGATCCAATCAACCCACTAGCTTCTATGAAACTTCCCTCACTCTCCAAGGCCGCTGTTGCCATTGCCCTTTTAATGATGCCGTTCGCGGCGACCGTCCGCGCGGCGCTGCCTTCCGAGGTGGCTGCGGTTTTGGAGGCGAACATCGAGGCGAGCGGCGGTCGCGAGCTGATTTCCTCCATCGAGTCCTCTCGCCTGAAGGGGACCATGTCGATTCCGGCGATCGGGATGACCGGCACGACGGAGATGGCGATGAAGTCGCCCGACAAACTTTACGTGGCCCAGACGATTCCGGGGATGGGAACCATGGTGCAGGCCTACGATGGCGAAGTGGGCTGGGCCAACGACCCGATGCAAGGCTTCCGTCACCTGAGCGAAGGGGAAATCTCTTCGCTGAAGCAAAACGACAACTTTTCCGACATGCTTGCCTACGACGAAGTCTATGCTTCCGGCGAGAAGTTGGCCGACGCGGAAGTCGCGGGTCAGGCGACTTCGGTTTTGAAGCTTGTTTCCGCGGAGACGGGCTTGGAGCAAACCTGTTACTACAGCAAGGACTCCGGCCTGCTGCTGCGCATGGACATGATGGTCGACATGGGGCCGATGGGCAAGCTGCCGGCGAGCATGACGATCAAGTCCTACCAAGTGCAGGATGGCGTTTCCTTCCCCGCCGTGTTGGAGATGACGAATGCGGGCATGGTCATCAATATGACTTTCGATTCCCTGGAGATAAACCTCGAGCTGGACGATTCCCTTTTTGCTGCCCCGCAATGATAACCGAACCTATATTATATGAAGCCTATGAATCCAAAGAAACTAATCGTATCGATAATCGCATTCTTCAGCATCGCTCTCGGAGCTTCCGCAGCGCTCGAACGCCAGCCTTCGCCCGAAGGGGCTGAAGTTTATATCATTTCGCCCAAGGACGGCGAGGTGGTGGGCAAAACCTTTACGGTTCGGTTCGGCTTGAAGGGAATGGGGGTTGCTCCAGCGGGTATCAATCAAGCGAATACGGGGCACCATCATTTGCTTATCAACGCGGAATCGTTGCCTGCGATGGACATGCCGATGCCGATGTCGGACGGCCTCAAGCACTTTGGCGGCGGGCAGACCGAGGTGGAACTGACTCTGGCGCCCGGCAAGCACCGTCTGCAGCTCGTGCTGGGCGACTACTTGCACATCCCGCATCAGCCGGCAGTGATTTCCAAGGAAATCACGGTGACGGTTAAGTAAGGGAGAGCGAAGGGCGGTTTCGCCTCGCTCCTCGAGAAAACGCTTTGCAGCGCCTGTCCGGATTTCGGGCAGGCGCTTTTTTGGAGGCGAACGCGATTGGTTTTGCAGGCTTTACGTAGAAAACGCTTGTGCGATCCGAGGCCTTCGCTAGCTCTTGGGGAGCGGCGGTTGGCTGCCGCGCCTATGGTTCCCAATATTCCTCTGCTTTCATGAACGATTCCTCGAGCTCTTTTGGCGGCGACGCTCCCGTACCTTCGGATGTTGCGGTGGCCAACGCTAGTTACCCCTTCAGCTTTACTGGCCAATCGGGCGAGTACTTCCGTATTTGGATTGTGAATATGTTGCTCACCTTGGTGACGCTGGGATTCTATACGCCGTGGGCTCGGGTGCGTACCCGGCGGTATTTTCATGCGAACACGCATTTGGACGGGCATGCGTTCGACTACTTGGCGAAGCCGATCAACATCTTCTGGGGCTACCTGATCGTGCTTTTCGTGGTGGGCGGTTACTATGCGGCCGGCCTTTTTAATCCGGTCTTCACGATCCCGTTTTTCCTGCTGTACGTCTTTGGCGGTCCTTGGGTGGTCTACAAGGCGATGCGTTTCAAGGCGCACAACACGAGCTACCGCAACGTGCGTTTCCAGTTTCACGGGACGGTGGGGGATGCCTATGTCATCTATCTGGGCTTGGCGATTTTGATCCCGTTCACCGGAGGCTTGATCATCCCGTACTGGATCATGAAGCAAAAGGAGTACTTCTACAAGAACCTGAGCTTCGGCGGGCGGAAGTTCGATTTCACGCCTCAGGCGGGCGAATACTATGTCGCCTACATCGTGGCGGCCGTGATCGTAGCCGGAATCTACGGGATGGTCCTGCTGGGCTTTTTCGCCACGGCCATCGTGGGCGCTGGCTCGGGAGCGCTGGAGGGGAGCGAAATGCCGCCCGTGTTGGTCGCGGGAATCATGACTGCTTTGTATATCCCGATTATGTTGGGCATGGTTTTCGTTCAAATCTACGTGTATGTAACGCTTTTCAACTACAACCTGGATCGCTTGCTGGTGCAGCAGACGGCCTTTAAGTCTTCGCTCAAGATCGGGAAGTTCTATTGGATCAGTTTGACCAATATTCTGGCGACGGTTTTCAGCTTCGGACTCTTGGCTCCCTGGGCGGCGATCCGCAAAACGCGCTACGTGGCGGAGTCGGTGGAGCTGTCGCATCCGGAAACGGGATTTGGCGATTTCGTGGTGAGAGCGGGAGAGGAGCAGTCCGCGATCGGCGACGCCGCGGCGGATATGTTCGAGATGGATATCGGATGGTAGGGCAGGTCGAAGGCGAGTTTTTCGAGGTCGGTTCGTCGCGCAGGGTTGAGGCGACGGTGAGCCTGCACGCGTTCGAGGAGCTCGAGCTGCGCTTCCAAGGCGGGAGTCGCTCGTATCCGAAAGGCCAATACTTGGTGGAGCCGGCTTTGGGTTCGCTGCCGCGGGTAGTGCTCTTCAAGGAGGCGGGCGGAGACTGCCGCTTCGAAACGAGCGACCTCGCCGGATTTCGCGAGCTGGAAAAGGGGCTTTCCTCCGGAAAGGTTTGGACCGCAATCGCGTGGCTGGAGGGGCGCTGGAAGGGAACCTTGGCGAGTGTCGCATTGTTGGCTTTCTTCACCTTTGGCTTTTTCCAGTGGGGCTTGCCGGCCTTGGCTTGGAAGGTGGCTCGCGACATGCCGCAGTCGTGGCGGGTGTCGATGACCGAGCAGAGCATCGAGTCCATGGAGCGGTTCGACTACTTGCAGGAAAGCGCCTTGGCGGCGGAGGAGCAGGCGCGGGTGCAGGGGATCTTTCGGGAAGCCTTGGAGTTGGCCGGACTGAGCGACTCTCCCTACGACTACGAGTTGCGTATCTTTGGCGGGGAGGCGATTGGCGCGAACGCGTTCGCTTTTCCTTCCGGCTTGGTGGTGGCGACGGATGCGTTTATCGAGCTTTGCGAGACGGACGAGCAGATCAAGGCGGTCTTTTTGCACGAGCTGGCCCACGTCGAGGAGCAGCATGGCATTCGCGGCTTGGTGCAGCGCGGTGGCGTGTTTATCGTGTTTTCGATCCTGGTGGGAGATGCGAGTTCGGCCATTTCCTTGGCGGAAGGGATTCCGGCGATGGTGATGAATTCCCAGTATTCGCAGCGGTTCGAGATGGAGTCCGACACCTTTGCGGCGGAGTTGCTGGAGGCATCGGGCATCGGGGCGGAAGCGATGGAGGAGATCTTGCTCCTCCTGCACAAGGACGCGCCGGAGGTGCCGGTGGCAAGCTACCTGTCGAGCCATCCCAGCTTGCGGGAGCGCGTGGAGAACCTGCGGCGGATTCAGGAAGGGGCAGAGGAGCGGCCCTAGCGGGAGGGCAGCTAGTCGCTCTCCTCGGGCTCTCCGTCCGGAATGACGGCCCCGGCAACTTTGGCGGTGGTCTTGACGCCGGTAGTGGCGGTCTTGACTCCGAGCTTGGTCGTCTTGGCGGCGACTTTTACGGGGACGGCCGCGACGCAGCCTCCGAGGAAGCAGAGGCAGGTGGTGGCGAGGAGTAGTTGCAGGGCGCGTTTCATGGTAGGGGGAACGGAGTTGGTCGGTCGGGAGCTCAGCGGTTGGTTGAGGATTGAGCAATGCGGCTTAGCGGAGGCGATGCTTTTGTTGTCTTTTCGAAAAGGTAGTGCTGCGGCTTTGACTTAGGATCTTCTAGGCATTCCTATTGTCAGCTCCCATATTGCTCTTTCGCGGACCGTTTCGCGAAGAGGGCCTAACTCTTAATCCTGCTCCTTATGATCGTCACTCGGAAGATTGGTTCACTGATTCGCGGAAAAACTACGCCGTTCCAAATTTACGCGGCCTGCTTGCTAGGGGCTCTCATCGGCTTCATCCCCGGCTTCGCCCAAGCTCCGGCCCTGATGGCTTTCTGGATCCTGCTGTTGCTGGTATTGAACGCGAACCTCTTCCTGGCGGGCATCGTCCTGCTTCTGAGCAAGTTGGTCCTGCTGGTGGCGATGCCGGCAATTTTTGCGGTGGGCCGCTTCTTGCTGGAAGGCCCGACGCAGGGTCTCTTCAAGGCGCTGATCAACGCGCCGGTGACGGCCTACTCCGGGTTGGACTACTATGTGGTCGCAGGGGGGCAGCTGGTGGCTCTGGTTCTGGGACTTGTGTTGGCGTTTTTCCTGAAGCGATCGATTACGAACTATCGCAAGAAGATGATGGCGATGTCGGAGGATTCGGCTCGTTTGAAGAAGTACAACGAGAAGACTTGGGTAAAGGTCCTGAAGTTTCTGTTCCTAGGGAAGGGTCGCGGCAAAAAGAGCTACGAGGAGTTGCTCGCCGTAAAGCTGGGCAATCCGATTCGCATCTGGGGCTTGGCTATCGTAGTGGTACTGGGCGTGTTGCTGGGGCTGGGCTTCAGCAAGCTGTCCGCTCCGCTACTGACTTCGCTGGCGAAATCTAATCTTGAGACCGCGAACGGGGCGACGGTCGACCTGGAGGGAGTGGATCTGAGCTTGAAGGAGGGGAAGCTGGAAGTGCTGGGACTCGCCATGGCGGATGCCCAAAATTTGGATACCAATATTTTTTCCTCCAAGCGGATCGTTGCCGACGTGAATACGACGGACCTGCTGCGCAAGCGTTTCTCCATCGATAACTTGGTGATCGAGAAGGCGGCGTCGGGCGATGCTCGAGCGACTCCAGGGGAACAGATCGGACCGAAGCCGAAGACGGACAAGAAGCTCGAGCTGCCGGAGTTCGACGATCTCGACAGCGTGTTGGAGAATGCCGACGAATGGAAGGAACGCTTGGCACAGGCGAAGCGTTGGCTGGAACAGATGACGGCTGGCGGCGAGGAGGCTAAGGAAGCCTTGAGCTGGAAGGAAGAGTTGAACAGCCGGATTCGCGCCTTGGGGCATGCGAACGTGAAGGCGGATTTCTTGACGGAAGGCAGCCCCACTTTGTGGATACGCCGGATCGAGGCAAAGGGGATCAATACTCCTTATTTCGAAGGGGCGACGCTTGACTTGAACGGAGCGGACCTTTCGACGCACCCGGCCTTGGCGGCCGCGGCGCCGACCGTGAGTTTAGTGGCGAACAACGACAAGTTTGACGCGCGGCTCAGCCTGGCGGGAGCCAGTGGCACCGGTACCAACGACTTGAAGATGCAGCTCAAGCAGGTCGCGGTCGACCCGCTGGCGGCCAAGATTAAGTCGGACGGAAATCCTCCGCTTTCTGGTGGAACGATGGATATCGACCTGAGCGGCATCATCGGAACGACGGACAACGACTTGGTGGCGCAGGTGACCTTTGCCGGTTCGACGGCCCGTATCGCGGGCAACCCCGTTAGCTTGGATGGCGTCACTTTGCCCTTGCAGATTCGCGGTCCTTTGGACCGTCCGGGGATCAAGCTGGAGTCGAAGGCGCTCGAGAAGATCGCTGGCGCCGCCTTGAAAAAGAAGGCGGTCGACGAAGTATCCAAAAAGTTGGGACTTGAGGGAGACGAGTCGGATGCAGCGGGCAAGCTGCTGGAAGGTCTCTTCAAGAAAAAGAAATAGTCCAGCTTCGTATTTTTCGAAAAATTTATTACCTAAATGAAAAGCCTTTATTGCGGGGCCTGCGGGGCTCGAGTGTATTTCCAAAATAGCGTTTGCTTGAGCTGCCATTGCTCCTTGGCTTTCGACCTTGAGGAGGCGGAGATGGTGGCCATCTCCGGACCGAAGGCGAATGCTGACTTCAAGCTATGCAAGAACGGGGTGGACTACGGGAATTGCAATTGGGCGATTCGAGCGAATTCAGAATCTGAATACTGCCAATCGTGCAGCTTGACGGAAGTGATTCCGGATGTGGGCCAGCCCGAGTACTTGAAGGCGTGGGGGAAGCTCGAGGAAGCGAAGCGCCGTTTGGTCTGCAATTTGGACCACTTGGGATTGAGGCCTGTTTTGAAAAGCGATGAGAACCCAGAGGGCTTGGCGTTTCGCTTCCTGGCGGATTCGAAAAAGGCCGGCGAGCCTCGAGTATTGACGGGACACGACGACGGAGTGGTGACGGTTAACATCGCCGAAGCCGACGACGTGGAGCGCGAGCGCATGCGGCTGGCGATGAACGAGCGGTATCGCACCTTGGTCGGGCATCTGCGTCACGAGGTGGGGCATTACTACTGGGATCGGCTGGTGGTAGGCGAGCAGCTGGAGGCTTTTCGTCGTTTGTTTGGGGATGAGTCAGCCGACTATGCGGAAGCGCTGCAGGCGCATTACGCGAAGGGGGTGACGGCCGATTGGCAGGAGTCGTTTATCAGCGCCTACGCAGCGGCCCATCCTTGGGAGGACTGGGCGGAGACTTGGGCCCATTATCTGCACATGATGGATTCCTTGGGGACGGCGTGCCATTCGAAGATCCGAATGAAGGGGGCGAAACCGGAAGATCCAGTTTTCAACTACGCGGAGATCGATTTGCGTTCTTTCGATTCCATTATCCGGAATTGGCCAGGACTAGCTTGCATGATCAACAGCTTCAACCGCAGCCTCGGCATGTCGGATGCGTATCCGTTCGTGATTCAGCCGCGGGTGGTAGAGAAGCTGCGGTTCATTCACGAGCTGATGCCTTTCCTGTTGGAAGAAGAGGAGCCGAGCGTCGCGGATGTGGCTGAAGACTAGCTCTGGCTTTGGCTTTGCTCGAGTTCCGGATCGTAGATTTCGGCGGCCATGTATTGGCGGCTGAAGGCGATGGCGATGGCGCCGAGCTCGGCTTTGATGGTGTCGATCATCTTGTCCCCGTTCTTGCCTTGAACGTCTTCCGCTAGGGCATAGTTGAGAGTGGAGAGGAGGCGTCCGGTGAGGCGTTCGGAAGTGTTCGAGAAGTGGGTGATGGGGCAGCCGGAGATGGCGTGCATGGAGCTCTGGAGCCGCTTGATGCAGAAGAGGGCGGAGCGCGGGAACTTGCGGGATAGGAGGAGGAACTGGCGTACGGGGGTGGCGTCGAGGTCGGAGCCGTATTCGTGGTGGAAGGCTTCGAAGCCAGTGCAGCTACGCAGGATGGCGGCGAACTGGACGGCGTCGAGGGCGTCGTCGACCTTTTTGACCATGCTGGGCATGTGGCGTTTTGTATCCAGAATCTGGCACGTCTTTACGGCGCGTTCTATTTCGCGCCCGCAGACGACGTATTCGTATCCAATATCTTGGGGAAAGGTGGATTCGAGGATGCCGCGGAAGAGGTGGGAGAATTCCTTGATGCGGGCGAAGAATTCGAAGTCGGACTCGGAGCAGACTTTTTGGGCGTCGGCTCGTTTGACGAAAAGGTAGAGCTTGTTGAGCGTTTCCCACATTTCGGTGGAAATTTGGTCGCGTATGGTGCGGGCGTTTTCGCGGGCGGAGGCGATGCAACTATAGACGGAGCTTGGGTTGTCGCGGTTGAAGGTGAGGAATTCGGTGACGTTGAAGCTTGAGCGCTCCGAGTAGAGGGTGTCGTAGGCGGCTTTATCTCCGAGGGTCAGGAGGGTGGGTTCCCAGTGGGAGTAGCCTGCTCCGTCGCCTGAGTGCTCGGTTTCGAGCAGGGTTTGGTGGGTGACGTCGACGAGACGTACGGTGTTTTCGGCGCGCTCGATATAGCGGCTCATCCAAAAGAGGGAATCTGCGACTCGGCAAAGCATGGTGGCGTGGGGTGCTGGGTTGGAAGTGTTGGTTTCGGAGGGGACGCTATTGGTCGGCGTTTAGGACCCAGGTGTCTTTGCTGCCGCCGCCTTGGGAGGAGTTGACGACGAGGGAGCCCTTGCGCAGGGCGACGCGGGTGAGGCCTCCGGGAATGACTCGTACCTTGTCGGACTGGAGGATGTAGGGGCGGAGGTCGACGTGGCGCCCGTCGAGTCCGCCGTCGCAGTAGGTGGGGTGGCGGGAGAGGGAGATGGGCGGCTGGGCGATGAAGTCGCGCGGGTGCTTCTTCACTTTTTCGCGGAAGTCCGCGATCTCGGCCTTGGTGGCGTGGGGACCGATGAGCATGCCGTATCCGCCCGCTTCGTTGGCGGCTTTGACGACGAGGTTTTCCATGTTTTCCTGGACGTATTTCATGTCCTTGTCGCGGTAGGGCAGGAAGGTCTCGACATTGGGCAGGATCGGGTCCTGGTCGAGGTAGTACTTGATCATGTCGGGCACGAAGCAGTAGGTGACCTTGTCGTCGGCGATACCGGTGCCGATAGCGTTGGCGAGGCTGAGGTTTCCGGCGCGGTAGGCCCGCATGAGTCCGGGGACGCCGAGGACGGAGTCCTTGCGGAAGACCTCGGGGTCGATGAAGTCGTCGTCGATTCTTCGATACAGGACGTCGACGCGCTTGAGGCCGACGGTGGTTTTCATGTAGAGGCAGTCGTCGTCGTTCACGACGAGGTCCTGGCCTTGCACGATCTCGGCTCCCATCTGGCGGGCGAGGAAGCAGTGCTCGAAGTAGGCGGAGTTGTAGATGCCGGGGGTGAGCACGGCGATGGTGGCGTCGCCGTCGAAGGGCGCCACATACTCGAGCGCTTTATGGAGCTTGTCGGGGTAGTCGGTGATGGAGCGGGCTCCGGAAACGGGGAAGAGGAGGGGGAAGGCTTTCTTCATGGCCCGCCGGTTCTCGATCATGTAAGAGACGCCGGAAGGGCAGCGGCCGTTGTCTTCGAGCACGAGGTAGTCGCCTTTGTGGTCTCGGATCAGGTCCGTACCGCAAATATGGATATAGATGCCTTTGGGCGGTTCGAAGCCGACCATTTCCTTGCGGAAGTGCTTTCCTGACTGGAGTACTTCGATAGGGACGATGCCGTCCTTGACGATCTTTTGTTCGTGGTAGACGTCGTGGAGGAAGAGGTTGAGGGCGGTCATCCGTTGGATGAGGCCCTTCTCGAGGTGGGCCCACTCGGAGGCGGGGATGATGCGGGGAATGAGGTCGAAGGGGAATATCTTCTCGGTGCTTTCCTCGTTTCCGTAGACGGTGAAGGTGATGCCCTGTTGGAGGAAGGCCAGCTCGACGGCTTCCTTGCGGGTCTTGAAATCGGTGTCGCTGAGGGAGGAAAGGGTTTCGACGAGCTTGGCGTAGTGGGGACGCGGGGTGCCGTCGGCTTGGTACATCTCGTCGAAGAATCCGCTGTGGTCGTAGGTGATGTTCATGGGGTCGTTGGATGGGGAAGGAGCGTTAAGGCTTCCGGGGAGTGGAGTCGGAAGGAAGGGGCGTGGGTGGGGCGCGTGGGCTTGGGCGGGCTGGGTCGTTTGGAAACGATAACCAGATTCGCTTGGCCCGCAACAGGTAGGGTTAATTGGGGCGCTCGATTTCGAAGAGGGAATCGGTGCGGCAGTAGCCGCTGGGGCCGTGCATGCGGCCGACGAGCTGCATGGCGGCTGTATCGATGTATCCAGATTTTGAATCGTAGTAGCTATCGTCGATGGCGGCGTGGGCTACGGTGGCGACGATCAGGCGGTTTTGGCCGATCTCCTGGATGGAGTGGAGTTGGCACTCGAGGGCTACGGCGGCGCCGGCGATGCGGGGCGGCGCCACTTTGGCGGAGGGGGTGGTTTCGAGGCCGTAGGCGGCGAGCTCGCTTTCTTCGTGGGGGAGGGAGGTGGAGGTTTTCACCATCAGGGCGGCCTGCGCTTCGGAAACGGTGTGGATGACGAATTGGCCGGAGGCTTTGATGTTGAGCACCGTGTCCTTGGGTTCGCCGGTGTCGGGGCGGTTGCCGATGCCGAGGACGACGAGGGGCGGCTTGGAGCCAAAGACGTTGAAGAAGCTGAAGGGGGCGGCGTTGACGACTCCGGAGGGAGAGAGGCTGGTGACCCAGGCGATGGGGCGCGGCACGACCACGGAGGTGAGGAACTTGTAGCGTTCGATTGGCTCGAGGTTGGGCAGGTCGATTTCCATAGCTCAGGTAGATTTTGGAGATTGGCGGGATTGCGATTTCTTGGGCTGTATTTTCTTGCTCAGTAGTTCGGTTGATTGCTTAGGTGTTTGACTCCATCTCTCGCTCTGCAAGTCATCATCTTCGACCTCAGCTTTCGTTAATCCACAACCTGTAGATCCTTTGCTTCGCATTAAAGTTTGTTTTTCCTCGCCCGCGCGTTTCTTCGCAGCGCTCGTGGTTGTCGTGTTCTGTTTTAGTCTGAAGGCTGTCGAGTGGCGCGAGATTGATCCGGCCGAGTTTGAGCTGACGGAATCGGAGATCGATCCGGGGTTTGGGGCGGAAATCTTGTTTTCGGAGCTCGAGTTCAGGCAAGAATTTTTGGGCGAGGCCAGCTACAAGGAGGTGGCGCGGTATTACATGCGGTTTCGGGTCTACAACGAACTAGGTGTGTCGCAGCTAGCTAATTGGAAGCTGCCTTACGAGGACAGGCGAGGCGGTATCGGTAAAATTGAAGGACGTACGGTGAAGCCTAGCGGGGCGGTGTACGAGCTTTCTCAGGATCATATCTTCGACACTGAACTGGTTCGCAAAGGGAAGGTGGATTTGGCGGCTAAATCATTTGCGTTTCCGAATCTGGAGCCCGGTGATATTGTCGAACTGCAGTATTTGACGAGAAATACTGAGATTGACTGGCTGCCGGTGCTGCGATTCCAGGAGCGACTGCCGGCTCGTAGGATCACCACGCGGATCAATCCACTTTGGGATTGGGGCATTGGATACAAAGTTAGGCGGTTCAATTTTTCGGAAGACGACTTCAGTGACATTGAGCCGGGGTTTTACGTGGCGGAGAAACGAAATATAAAAGCCATCGTCGACGAGCCATTCAGCTTACCGGAAAGTGATCTCATCCCAACGGTAATCATAGATTACTTTGACGATTCAGATCGCCCCAAGGACGGAGAGGACTATTGGGCTTTCAGGGCGAAGACCCTGCACCGAGAGGGGAAAAAAGCTTTGGCCCCAAGCAATCAAATAGAAGCGTTGGCGAAGGAGTTGACGGAGGGTAAGCAAAGTGATTGGGCAAAGCTTGCGGTGCTCTATGACTATTGCCAGAATGAGGTCCTTAATATCAACTATTCGAGAGGGATATTAACGGATAAAGAACGCTCGAAAATTAAGGAAAGCAACAAGCCGCAAGCTACGCTTGCTCGGGGGAATGGGACCCCTGAAGAAGTAACATATTTGTTCGGGGCCTTGGCAAACGCTGCGGGTTTCGCCCCCCGGATTGCAGCGATGCACGATAACCGCTTCATGAAGTTCAAAGGCTGGTTGAAGCATCGTTTTGCGATGCGACTTCGCTATATCGCAATCGATCTAGACGGCGAAACGCATTACTTCCGCCCGGGAAACCCGTTCTTGTACTGTGGCGAAGTGGAGTGGTTTGCGGCCAACTCGGGGGTGCTGGAAGCTGCCCGGAAAAACGGTGCCATAAAAGTCGTGAAGCAGAGAGGAGCGGACTACTCGGTGCGGAAACGTACCTTAACAGGGGCGCTTGACCAGGAGGGCCGTTTAACTGCTCGCGTGGAAATTGAAATGAGCGGTTACTCCGGATGGGATGCGAAGGAGCGTATGGCGGAGTTAGAGGGACGTGAAGCTCGGGAAGAATACTTCGCGGACCAGATCAAGGACCTGATGCCCCAAGCTAAGGTTGAAAATATTACGATTAGCAATAGTTCGTCACACAAGTACCCGATTAGGGTCACCTATGATCTGGAAATTCCAGATTACGCTGACGTGACGCGCAGGCGCTTGTACTTTCAGCCCTACGTATTCGGAAAAGGGGCGCAGGATATTTTTGTGAGTAACGAAAGAGTTTCTCCGATCCAGTTCAACTACGCTGCCACCTCGGTTGACAAAGTTTCCATCCAGATGCCGGAGGGGCTCGTGCTGGAAGATGGAGTAGCTCCCAAATCCCTGGATCTCGGTGCCTTTGGGAATTATACTGTCTCGATTCGAAGCTCGAAAGAAGGGGTCATCCAATACGAACGGACCTTTTCCAGGAATGTATTGGGGCTCGCTGTAGAGTCTTACCCAGCGGTAAAAAAGATCTATAGCGAGATCAATGTCCGGGATCAATACGCGCTGGGTTTCAAGCGGGGAGATACGGATTCGTAATATGGATATAATTCTCATGTCGTTGCTTCGTAGTCCAAGATCGTTCCGGATCTTTTTTGTTCTTTTCGCGTCCTTTTTCGCGTCGTCAGTTGTCGCGCAACGGGGAAAGGCGCCCGCATGGCTCGTAGAGGCGAGCGAACGACCCGTGCCCGAGAGCTTGAGGGAGGATGACGGCGATGTTATATTTCTGCATCGAGAAAGGCACCACGAGATAGAGCCGGATGGAACGATACTGACGAGAAGCCGAGTTGCCATGCGGATCCGGAAGGAGCGAGGAGTCGGTCAGGCAGTGGCGAACCTTTATTATGTAGAGGACACAGAAAAGCCTGTCTCGATCAAGGCATGGACACTCCCGCCCGAACGGAGGAAGGGGGCGAAGGTGATCGCTTATCGCCAACGGGATGTGGGGGATGCTGTAGTGATGGGAGCGGGGGGAAGCGTGATCACTACGCATCGGCGTCGCTTCATCGACGCGAGCGGGGATGCGATGGTGGGGTCTGTTTTTGGTTATGAAACGGTAGTGAGGGACAGAGGCTCCGCTTCCGAATTGGTATGGCGTTTCCAGACCGAATATCCTGTTTTGCGGTCACGTGTGAGTTTGTCTTTGCCGGAGGGGTGGAGCTATCGAGCTCACGTGATGAGTGATGGCAAGCTTAGCCACGGGGATGAGGGCTCATTCTCTAGTTGGGAGGCTCGTGACTTGCCTAGTGTCGAGCGGCAGCCGTATGGTCGTGTTAAGCAGTTCGAGCTTGGTTTGGCCTTGGCGGCACCCAACGGTGAGAGAGAGTTCTTGCCTGAGAGTTGGGAGGATTTAGCACGCTATTTTTGGCCCTATTTTAGTTCGGACCGGGAATTGACTCCGGAGATGAGTAGCAGGGTTTCTGAGCTGACGGCAGGGTTGACGGATCCTTTGGAGCGAGCTCGGGCTTTGGCGGAATTTGCGCAGTCGATTAATTATCTTTCGATTGCTTTGGATTTGGGATCGGGAGGCGGCTATCGTCCAAGAGCGCCGGTGGAGGTATTTCAAAGCAACTACGGAGATTGCAAGGACAAGACGAACTTGCTGGTTGCTTTATTGGGAGCCAAAGGGGTCGAGGCGTATCCGTTGATCGTTAATTGGGATAGCGAGGCGAGTGACGTCGATGCGGATTGGGTCAGCCCGATGCAATTCAACCATTGTATCGTGGCCATCAAGGTGCCGGATGCTTACGAGTCGCCTAACATTGTGCAGAAAGAAGGGGTGGGAAAACTTTTCATTTTTGATCCAACCGATGTACATACCACGTTCGGAGACATTGCCACGGATCTGCAGGGAACGAAGGGGCTGTTGCTGGCCGGTGATGCGGGCGGTCTTATTTCAATCCCGCGGTTGCCGCTCGAGAATTGCGAGGTGCGGCGAACGGTATCGGCGCATCTGGGATTGGCAGGCGTGCAGGGGAAGTTGAAAGAAGTCTCCAAGGGGCAGAATGCGGCTTTTGAGCGCCGCTTCGCGTTCACTAACGACCGAAACTACACCGAGCGGGTACTGCGTTGGCTGGGAGGGAGCATTCACAGCGCGCAGGTATTGGAGATGGAGTCGAACGATTACCGCGAGAGGGATGCGTTTTCATTGGAAGCTACTTTTTACGCGAAAGGCTACGGCAAGAATATCCGTGATCGCACTCTTATGTTTAAGCCGGTTTTGATCGACAGAATGGAGGTATTACCTTTCGGAAAGGACGTTCGGAAGCAGGAGGTGCATCTCAAGCCTCAGTGTTTGGTCGAGTCCTACGAGCTATCCTTGCCAGAAGGTTTCGAGGTGTCGGAGATGCCTGAGAATCGGTCTTTTGAGGAGTTATTTGGCAGCTACGAATTGAATTTTGAATACGATGCTGAATTGGATCTGCTGAGGGTGAATCGTTCGATTCGGATCGAGCCGCTGCTGGTGCCCTTGGAGCACTACCCCGCATTGGAGCGCTTTTACAAGCGTAGGATTAATGCGGATAGCTCTACGGTAGTATTGGAGGCCTTGTAGGCGCCCGGTTTAGAAAGAAGGTCAGGCTTCTCTGCTTGGCTTATGGCAGTTGTAATTGCTAGTGGAATACGATGTCGGACAAGAGAAAGGCACGCCCTGAGGGCGCGCCTTTTGTCAGTTGCGATCGTTTGAAATTTGAATCGCTCAAGCTAGGGCGCTGAGGAATTGGCCTACTAGGGTGCCGCGATCGAATTGGCCGTTGGTGCCGTAGGCTTGGCGGGGGACGTGGGGAACGGGGCAGTTCTTGTGGGCAGCCCGTTCGCGAGTCTCCTTGGAGATGTTAACCGATTGCTTGGCCTCCTTCTTTACGGGGTAGCGAACGGAGGGGCGACGGCTGAACTGGAACTCCTGATGGAAGGATTCCGGGGTGATCCGCTTGGCCGTTTCGAAGGACATGGGCGGAGTTTAGCAAATATTTAGCAATTTGGCTATGGAGTGAAGCGCTCAAATTTTCGGGGGGAGGCGTTGGGGGCGGAGTGTGGGGCGAGCGATGCGGATCGCCTGGCCGTGGGCAAGGCCCGTGCGCAAACGAAACATAACGTTGTGTTTTGTTTGCGCTAAAGCCGGGCGGCTCGTTTACGGGCCGCGGGGGCGAGCGGGCGTCGCTGGATGTTTTGCAGCGCTCGCAACCAGCTCTAAGGACTAGTTCGCTTATTCCGGCGGTTGAATTTGGAGTTTGAGGAGTGTTCTTTCCTCGAGTGAGGCGAAGGGAATGGTGATCTGGCTCGTATCGTTTTCTGTTTCAGTAGAAAAATCTGTGAACGGTTGCCATGCTCCCTGGCTCTCATCCAGTCCGACTAGTCCGAGGCGTAGATCTTGATGGGCGATTTTGGGGTAATTGATTTTGAGCGAATCCGTTTCTGAGTCGATACTCAGAGAAATAGGTTGGCTGTCGAATTTAAGGGGATCTAGGCCGAAGGCGAATTCCATGAGATTGGACAGGGAGTCTCCATCTTCGTCGGAATCGATAAGTCCGTGTGGATAGAAGAATCCATTACTGGATGCCCACTCACCGTATGCTGGATACGCTGACTTTACAGTGATCGACTCTGGGGGTGAGGCGGTTCCCATTTCGTTCTCAACTTCGAGCCAGTAGTCGCTGTCCACATACGGATGTATAGTGAACTTGTTTCTGCCAAGAGTTTGGATTGGCTGACTTCGGTCGCCGGCGGTGCCTTTGTACCATTTGAAGTTAAGGAAGTCTCCGTTGGCGATTCCTCTTATTTCGATAGATTCTCCGATCGGTACTGGTTGGGGCGAACTCAGTTCGATCGCTGCATCGGTTGGCGCATCGATTGGGCCCGTGAGGTAAACGATGTTGTTACCCGAGTAGTCGAACGAATCTATCGGGGCGCCCGCCCAGATTTGGTGAGGCTTTTTTATCTCGTCGATAGAACTCGCAGTATCGATTAGGCTTGAGTATCCCACTTTCCAGAAGGTTTGGTCGGTTTTGAGGTAAATCAAAGAACTGGAGTTCCGCTTTACCATACTCACGTCGGTGTCGATTTGTTCTGGCGAGTCGCGAAATGTAGTCCCTTTCTCGGTTGGATCGAGAAAGTAAGCGTTCCCAAAAATCCACAGGCTACCGTCTTCCTTTATATAGGCGACTGCACCGGATTTGGCCGATATTTGTGTCACGTTTTCATCGATCAGCAGGGGGCCGGCTGCTATCTTTTCTGATGAGGCCCTATTGTACTGGCTTAGGGTGGATGTTCCGGTCGCATACAACTTTTTGTCGGTGGTGATGTAGAACGTGCTTGAATCTCCTGATACTGATAGGACGTCGGTCGCGACAATTGCTTTTGCTGTATCTGTTTCGTAGCTACTGGGATCAGTCGAGCTGATATTCGGATCTCCGAGTCTCCATAGCGTACCGTCACTCTTTATGTAAAGGGTAGCTTTTGTGGCAGCAATTGCAGCGGTCACGTCTGTGTCGATGGTTTGAGGCACGCTGGTTATTGAATCCTGGAAGGACAGCGCCCCATTTTCGTTGCTTCCGCTTCCGAGCAATGTTCCATCGTTCAGAACGAATACTGTATGATTGATGTTCGCGGATACAGATTTGACGTTCGACAGCGTTTTTGTTGGTTCCGCTATATGTACCTGCGTTCCAGCCCCGAGTTCGCCTCGGTCGTTTTTTCCCATAACCCAGAGTGAATCGTCTTCTTTGATGATGAAAATGGTATCGAAGCCGACCGTACTGTTTCGTACATCGTTCATGACATGCAAGGGTACCATTGACGGATAGATTGGCTCACGTCCCGTCGCGTAGCCCTCTTTTCCGGAGGTCAGCAATTGGTTTTGGCTGGTTACAGCGAAAAGGTTCGTGTTGTTTGCTGCAAAATCGATTACGTCTTGATTGATGAGAACGGGGGAGAATCGGGGAGCGAAGTCGCCTGTTGCGAGTTGGCCGTATTGATTGCTTCCCATTCCCCAAAGTGAGCCGTCAGCTTTCTGGAAGTAAGCGTTCTGGGAGGATGCGACGACTCTTGTAACGCCTTCTGCGACGAGGGTGTTGCTTGATACGTTTGTTACATCGATTCCCAAGCCGAGTGCCCCCGTTTGGCTATTTCCCTGAACGTAGAGGTCCCCTTCTATTACGGTGAAGAGAGCCTCTCCTCCGTGTGAGAAATTACTGACGTTTTCTGCTATGCTAGCGGGATATGGATAGCGGGTAACGTCATATAGGGTCAGGTCGGTCGTTAGGTAGTAGCTTTTATAACCACCGGTGCCTATGTCGATGACTTCATTCGCGATGTAGTGTGGTTCGTCTGCGTTGGGACCATCTTTGTAGCCGACGGAAAAAGCGTATCCGGTGCCGTATAACTCTCCACTTTCTGCTAAAAATAGTCCTTGGAGGAAATAGGTAGCGACTTTGCTAATGTCTTGAAAACCGAATACGCTTCGGAATGA
The DNA here is from genome assembly GCF_031127875.1 of Pelagicoccus sp. SDUM812005. Lineage (GTDB taxonomy): Bacteria > Verrucomicrobiota > Verrucomicrobiia > Opitutales > Opitutaceae > Pelagicoccus. Next base: position 136,185 of record NZ_JARXIA010000006.1, read on the forward strand.
ATCTCGGTCTGAGATGCCGTCCCAATAACCAATGGAATCCTGTCGAGCCCCACCAGCGGCAAGAAGGGTACCCTGCGTGTCTGAATAGAAGCTCCAGTAGTCGCCCGCATGGAACTGGGTTACGCTCTTGGCCAGTAGCTTCGGTGTGGTAGTATGGTACCGGCCTTCGGCAAAAAGATCGACTCCTAGCTGGCCTGCTGCGCTCGTGCCGAGTCCCCAAAGGGACTGATCTCGATCGGTGTAGAGGATATGATCCGCACCGGCTTCAACGTTTTCGACGTTTTCTGCGATCAGGCGAAGATTGCTAGACCAGGCGGTCTCCTTGTTCCCTAGTTGTCCCCAGGTGTTTGCTCCAGAGACTCGGAGCTGGGCTGAAGGAGCGGAAATCGTGATTACGAGGAAACTAAGGAGTAGCGACCTTCGGAGTGCCGTGGTTAGGGTAAGCATCCACTTAGGAATACTTACCTAGCTGAAATTGCAATCTTAGTTGTCGAGTTGGCTAGAACTTGAGGCCGCCGAGGGCGTCGCCGAGGGAGTTGCCGAAGTTTTGGCCGCCGCGGTTTCCGCCGCCGCTGCGGTTTCCGCCGCGAGGTCCGTTGTTGCGGTTGCCGCCGTGGTGGGGGCGGTTTCCTCCGCGGTTGTGCGGACCGCTGTTTCTGCGGTTTTCCTTGTCGGCGGCGCGTTCGGCGGGGGAGCGGCGGTCGATTTCGACGACGCTCTTGAGGCTGAGGCCGATACGCTTTCTGGCGACGTCGACTTCGGTGACGGTGGCTTGCACCTTTTGGCCGACCTTGACGACTTCGTTGGGATCTTTGACGAAGTTGTCGGAGAGTTGGCTGATGTGGGCGAGGCCGTCTTGGTGTACTCCGATGTCGATGAAGGCGCCGAAGGCGGTGACATTGGTGACGACGCCGGTGAGCTTCATGCCTTCGGTGAGGTCGGTGATTTCGTTTACGCCTTCCTTGAACTGGACGAGCTCGAATTCGGCGCGCGGGTCGCGGCCGGGTTTGGCGAGCTCTTGCAGGATATCTTGCAGGGTGGGGAGGCCGACTTCGTCTGTAGTGTATTTTTGGATATCGATGCGATTACGGGCGGCGGAGTCTTTGACGAGGTCTTTGAGCGAGACTTGCAGGTCGAAGGCCATCTTTTCCACGAGGCCGTAGCGTTCGGGGTGGACGGCGGAGGCGTCGAGCGGGTTCTCGGCGCCGCGGATGCGCAGGAAGCCGGCGGCTTGCTCGAAGGCTTTGGGGCCGATGCCGGCCACCTTGGTGATTTCCTTGCGGGACTTGAAGGGGCCGTTTGCTTCGCGGTGGGCCACGATGGCCCCGGCGAGGCGGGGGTTGAGGCCGGAGACGTAGGAGAGGAGCTGCTTGGAGGCGGTGTTCACTTCCACGCCGACGGCGTTTACGCAGGAGAGTACGGAGTCGTCGAGGGAGGCTTTGAGGGCGCGTTGGTCGACGTCGTGCTGGTACTGGCCGACTCCGATGGACTTGGGGTCGATCTTAACGAGCTCGGCGAGCGGGTCCATGAGTCTCCGTCCGATGGATACGGCGCCGCGTACGGTGATGTCCTTGTCGGGGAATTCTTCGCGGGCGACGTCGGATGCGGAGTAGATGGAGGCGCCGGATTCGTTGACCATGACGATGGCGACGTCCTTGGGGAGGCCGAGGCCGCGCACGAAGGATTCGGTTTCGCGGCTGGCGGTGCCGTTGCCGATGGCGATGGCTTGGATTTGGAAGCGTTGAACGAGGCCGGTGACGATGGTCTTGGCTTCGTCGATTTGGCGTTGGGATTGGCTGGGGTAGATGACGGTGTCGAAGAGGAGCTTGCCTTGGGCGTCGAGCACGACGGTCTTGCAGCCGGTGCGGAAGCCGGGGTCGATGGCGAGGACTGTCTTTTCGCCGAGGGCGGGAGCTAGGAGTAGCTCGCGTATGTTTGACGTGAATACGTTGATGGCTTCGGCGTCGGCACGTTTTTTGATCTCGAGGCGTGCGGCGGTTTCCATGGAGATGGAGAGCAGGCGCTTGAAGGCGTCGCGGGTGGCGAGGCGGACTTGCTCGGCGGCGGGGCTGCTGCCTTTGACGAAGCGGGCTTCGAGCTTGGCGATGGCGAGGTCCTCGTCGGGGCGGACGGACATGGAGAGCATCATCTCTTGTTCGCCGCGGCGGATGGCGAGGATGCGGTGGGAGGGGGCGGTGGCGACGGGCTCGGACCAGTCGAAGTAGTCGCGGTACTTGGCGGCTTCCTCTTCCTTGCCCATCATGACCTTGGAGGTGAGGGTGGAGTGCTTGGTGTAGAGCTCGCGGAGTTCGGCGCGGGCGTCGGCGTCGTCGTTGATCCACTCGGCGATGATGTCGCGGGCGCCGGCGAGGGCTGCGTCGGAGTCGGCGACTTCCTTTTCGGCGTCGACGAAGGCGGCAGCTTCGGTGGCGGGATCGAGAGCGGCGTTTTCTTGGCCTTCGAAGAGTTTTTGGGCGAGGGGCTCGAGGCCTTTTTCGCGGGCGATGGTGGCCTTGGTGCGGCGCTTGGGCTTGTAGGGGAGGTAGACGTCCTCGAGGCGAGCCATGGTTTCGGCGGCGTTGACCTTGGCCTTGAGTTCGTCGGTGAGGACCTTCTGGTCTTCGAGGGACTTGAGGATGGCGGAGCGGCGGTCTTCGAGGGCCTTGAGCTGGTCGAGGCGGTCGCGGATGTTGGCGATCTGGACTTCGTCGAGTCCGCCGGTGGCTTCCTTACGGTAGCGGGCGATGAAGGGAACGGTGCCGCCTTCGACGAGGAGCTTGGCGGTGGCGGCTACGTGAGACTCTGGGATGGAGAGCTCTTCGGAGATCTTCGGTAGGAAGTTTTCGTGCATGAAAGTGTGTTTTTTTGAGTACTCGTTGTTTCGTGCTCGGTGAAATCGGAGGAGAGTGCGCTGAGTGATGCGACACTCAAGATTCAAGTGACGAGTTAAAGCTATCTTCGGAAAAGGTGCTGGGCTTGCCGTCGAGGGGCATGGTTTTTCCGGGAACTTAGACTGTGGTTCGGGGCTCTGTGGAGGGGTGAAAACGATTTCGATAGTGTTGCTTACGGTTGGGGTGGTGCTGATTGCGTTCGGCCTTCGGGAGATGGATACGTTCAGCTCGCAGATTCGGGAATTTTTCTCGGATCGTCCTTCGGAGGAGGCTCTGGGCTTGCTCGTCGGCGGTGGGGTAGCGGCTTTGCTGGGCGTTATCGGTTTAGTGGCGGGCGGTCGTAGGTCCAGGTAGAGGGGCGAAGGATTCGGCCTTGGCCTGAAGGGGCTGGTTGTATAGCGGTTTGGGTATGGAGGCGAAGCCGACTATGCGTTCGATCGGTCGCGTGCGGGCACGGGATGGAACGGGGCTCTATTGCGAGGTCTTGGACCGCGGTTGCGATCGCTGGTTGGTCTTGGTTCACGGGATTGGAGAGCACTGTGGCCGGGGGGATGGATTGCTGTCCGTTCTGGGGGAACGCCACAATCTGCTCCGTTACGATTTACGGGGCCACGGTAGAAGCGAGGGCCGCCGTGGCTATGTCGGGAACTTTGCGGAGCACTTTTGCGATCTCGAAGATGTTGTACGGCATGCTTTTTGCCTGTATCCGAATCTGCGTTACGATGTGTTCGGGCATTCGATGGGGGCATTGGTCGTGGCGGGCATGTTGCAGGGCGGGGCGGGTAGGGTTTCTTTACCGCGGCGGGTTTTTCTTGCGTCGCCCCCTGTGGGCATTGGCGGTTTTGGGGGAAGTCTGGTGAATCGTATTCCCCAATATGTCTTCCGAGCTTTGTGCCGATTGCCGGTCTCGCTTCCGCTATCCTCGGCTTTTAACCGCTCCTTTTTGTCGCACGACGCGGGTGTGGTGGAACGCCTTGATCGAGACCCGCTTAGCCTGAAGCGGCTGCACAGCAAACTTGCGCTGGGTTTAGTGGCGGCGTCGAAGGACGTTTTTAGTCGACCGTTGGCGGTGCCGGTGGAGCTTTTCGGCGCGGTGGGTAGCGCGGATCGAATCGTTTCTCCCGCTGCGGCGAAACGGTATTTTCGCGAATTCGAATCGAGGGCTGATTTTCGGGTTTTCGAAGGGGCCTACCACGAGCTTCATCACGAGGTCGCTCGGTACCGCGAGCCGTATTTCGACTTTTTAAGATACGTATTTGGATCCTAGCGGTAGGCTCAATTCGAGTTCGGATGGGCTTGTAGGCAGGCGTCAGATGAATTCGTTGAGGCGATCCCAGGCGGCTTCGGGAGTGAGGGTGGCTAGGGTGGCTAGGGTGGCGGCGTTTTTGGCGCTGAGGCGCAGGGGGGCGTCGCCTTTGGAATCCCAATTGGAGACGGTGGTGGGGCTGACTTGGGCGATGATGGCGAATTCGTAGGCGGTCATGCCGAAGGTGTCGCGAAGTTGGGCGACTTCGAGACCGGTGAATTTTTTCTTGGGGGGGTTGGCTTTGGGGCTTGGCTTCGGTCTTGGAGGAGTCGGGGGCTGGGGGGCGAGCGGCTCCGGGGCGGGTTCGGATGCGGATTGGCTGGTGGTGTCGATGTCGATGCCGAAGACGTCGCCGAGGGCGCTGGCGTCGAGGCGGCGGCGGGAGCTGGTGGCGGCGGGGAGTTCGATGCGGTCTGCGATGAGCTCGCTTTGGTCGACGCCGCGGAGGGTGAAGAGGAGCTCGGGGGAGTCGTCGAGGCGGCGGCCGATGCCGTAGAGGATGGCGGCGAGGTGCTTGCAGAGGTCGGCGTGGTCGGGGCAGTCGCAGCTGAGCTTGATTTCGTGGGGGAGGGGGAAGAGTCCGTGCTCGGGGTGCGTGACTTGGCGCATGACTTCCTGGGAGAGCTTGCCTTGGAGGAGCTCGACGAGGGAGGCGATCTTGCCGGTGCATTGCTTCTTGAGCGTTTCCCAGCGGTCGGTAGGTAGTTGGGCAATGGATACGTTGAGGTGGTAAGTCTCGCTGCCGACGACGATGGCTTGGACTTGGCCGGGGGTGAGTTCGAGGTGGGCGACGGAGCCTTGGCGCAGGTAGGAGCGTCCGCGGGGGAGGCGGTTTTCGTAGTCGCTGAAGCTTTCGAGGTGGCGGCACCAGGCGTGTCCCCAGAAGGATCTGGCGATCTTGGCGCCGCCGAAGGGGGCGATGGGCTGGAGCTCGTAGCCGTCGTGCTGGAGTCGCTCGATGGCGAGCTGGGCTTGGCGTTTGCGTTCGGCGGCGGTGACGTAGGGTTGGTAGTCGTCCATGGTGAGAGGTGGTGGTGTGAGCGGGATTTTGCGGCAGCGCTAGGGGGCTAGGCGGTATTGATGTCTAGGGTGACGAGCTGGAGCAGGTCGGCGTCGGAGAGTTCGGTGAGCGCGGGTTCGTTGGTGTTTTCGAGGAGGTTTTGGGAGAGGGCGTTTTTGCTGCGGATGAGTTGGTCGACTTTTTCTTCGACGGTGCCGCGGGAAACGAATTTGTGCACGAGCACGTTTTTCTTTTGGCCGATGCGGTAGGCGCGGTCGGTGGCTTGGTTTTCGACGGCGGGGTTCCACCAGCGGTCGAAGTGGATGACATGGGTGGCGGCGGTGAGGGTGAGGCCGGAGCCGCCGGCTTTGAGGGAGAGGACGAAGTGGGGCGGGCCGTCGGGGTCTTGGAAGCTGGCGACGAGGCTTTGGCGTTGCGCGACGGGGGTGCCGCCGTGCAGGACGAGTCCGGGGCGGCCGAAGAGGGTGGCGAGGTAGGCGGAGATGGGGGCGGTCATCTCGCGGAATTGGGTGAAGACGAGGACTTTTTCTTGGCGGGCGGCGATCTCTTCGCAGAGCTCGCGAAGGCGGAGGAACTTGCCGGAGGCTTCGGGGGCGAACGCGTTGTCGCCGAGGGCCTGGCTGGGGTGGTTGCAGATTTGCTTGAAGCGGGTGAGGTAGGTGAGGACGAGGCCGCGGCGTTGCATGCCTTCTACTTCGCGGAGGTCTTTGGCGAGTTCGGCGACGGTGCGTTTGTAGAGGGCGGCTTGTTTGGGGGCGAGGGTGCAGTAGGCTTTGACTTCGGTTTTGTCGGGAAGGTCGGAGATGATGGATTTGTCGGTTTTGAGACGGCGTAGCAGGTAGGGGGATACGAGTTTGCGGAGGGGGGAGTAGTCGGTGTGGCCTTTGCGTTGCAGGCTGTCGCTGAACTTTTGGAAGGCGGTGGGGGTGCCGAGCAGGCCGGGGCAGGTGAAGTCGAAGAGGGACCAGAGGTCGGAGAGGGTGTTTTCGACGGGGGTACCGGTGAGGGCGATGCGAGCGTGGGCGCGGAGGCGTTTGACGGCGCGGGTTTGCTGGGTGTTGGGATTTTTGATGGCTTGGGCTTCGTCGATGACGACGAGGTTCCAATCCTGCTGGGCGAGCCAGTCCTGGCGGGTGAGCATGCCGTAGGTGGTGAGGAGCACGTCGGCGTTTTCGAGGGCGCGTTGGGGGTGGCGCTGGTAGGCTTTGAGCTCGGCAGCTGGAGTTTCGGAGGGGTGGATGCAGCGTAGCCGCAGGCTGGGGGCGAAGGCGGCGAACTCGTTCTTCCAGTTGGCGAGCAGGGAGGCGGGAAGAACGAGGAGGGAGGGTGGTTTCTTTAGGGGGGCTGGGTTCTGATTTTTTGGTTTTGGGTTCTGGCGGTGGGTGTCTAGGAGGAGGGCGATGATTTGGATGGTTTTGCCGAGGCCCATGTCGTCGGCGAGGCAGGCTCCGAGGCCGAGTTGGGTGAGGAGGCGCAGCCACTTGAATCCAGTTTCTTGATACGGTCGGAGCTGTCCTTGGAGTCCGGGGTGGTCGCTGGCGGCTTCGATGAGCTCGGGCTGGCGGAGGCGTTTGAGGGTGTCGGCGAGTTCGTGGGTGGCGGTGACGCTGGACCAGTCGTTTACGGTTTCGAGGTCTTGGGGCTGGGGAGCTGAGCCGAGATTTTGCGGGGCTCCGGCGAGCAGGCGCATGCCTTGTGCGAAGGTGAGGTTTCCGTGGGCGGTGTGGGCTTGCACGCGCTTCCAGTGGTCGAGGGCTTGCTGGAGTTTTTCGCGGTCGACTTCGACCCATTGGCCGTTGAGGCGCACGAGGCCTTCGGCATTTTGCAGGAGGGTTTCGATTTCGGCGGGGCTGAGCTTTTGTTCGCCGAGGGCGAATTCCATCTTGAAGCTGAGCAGGGCGTTGAGTCCGACGGAGCTGCTTTTCTTTTGTCCGAGGGTGATGGCGACTTGGGGGCGCGGGCGGGCTTTCCACCAGTTGGGGAGGCGGGTGAGCAGGCCGCAGGCTTCGAGCTCGGGAATGGTTTGGAGGAGGGCGTAGGCTTCGTCGGGGGTCCAGGCGATGGGGTGGTAGAGGTCGCCGGTTTCGAGGAGTTGGGCGACGAAGGGGATTTGTTGGGAGGCTTGGTGTACGGGTTCGAGAAGTTGGAGCAGGCGGGCCTTGTTTTTTGCTCCGGCGTATTCCTGAAGGGCGTGGGCGAGGGGCAGGAACTTGACTTGTCCGGAGTCGCCGAGGCCGGGGGCGTAGGTGGCCATGAAGGCGAAGGGGTACTGCGGGTCGTTTTTGTTCTCGGCAAGGTGGAAGCAGACGCGGCCGACTTGATGCCACTTGGGGGCGTGGGTTTTGAGCCAGTCGCCGACCTTGCCGGAAGAGTCGGCGATTTGTTGGCGGAGGTGCTGGGAGAGTTCGCTCCAGACTTGGGCGAGCAGGGTGGCGCTGAGGTATTCGCCGCCGGGAAAGGGCGGGGCGGAGAGGGCGCGGAATTTTAGTTCTTCGTTAGGCGGTGGAATCTCGTCGGGGAGCGGAGCTGCAGCGGGGAGGCGGCAGAGGTGTTCGAGCAGGAGGCTGGCGATGGACTTCCAGTAGTCCAGGCTGGGGGAGCTTGTGCTTGAATATTGGGTACAGAGGTAGAGGAGCCCTTCGGAAGTGGAACGGGCGAAGGCTTGTTGGAGTCGTTTCGCTTGCGGGGAGGGGGCGTCGGTGTCCAGGACGGCGCTGAGGCGACCTTGGGGAGAGAGGGTGAGCGTGGGAGCAGGCGAAGGCATGGTTATGGATTGGGAATAGCTTTTGGCGGTCGGGCCCGATGGGGGCAACGGAGAATCGATGGGGAGGGCGCCGAATTGGCGCAGCTGGTGGCTTGAAAGTTGGGCCCGGTGGAGAGATGCTGGATGGCATGTGCTTGCGGAGCTTTGCAATGTGGTGGGTTGGCTTGGGATGGCTGGGGTCGCTGGCTGCGGCCGAACCTGAGGTAGAGGTCGCCTTCGAGGCGGTGCGAATTGACAGGACGGTGGCGGTCGACGGGGAGCTGGAGGCTTATTTGGCTCCGTACCGAGCGGGGGTGGAGGCGTTCGCTTCCGAGGTGATCGGCTATGCGGCGGAGCCCTTGTCTCGCAGTCGGCCGGAGTGCGGGCTTTCCAATTTGGTAGCGGATTCGCTGCGAGCGGTGGGCGCCAAGGAGTTCGAGGAGGAGGTGGATTTGGCGGTGACGAATTTCGGCGGCTTGCGGCGAGACTTGCCGCAGGGGCCTTTGACAATGGGGCTGATCGCGGAACTGTCGCCGTTTGAGAATTACCTAACCTATTTGGTGGTGGAGGGGGAGTTTGTTATGGAGCTGGCGCGGCAGGCGACGCGTGGCGTGGCGCTTTCGGGGATTTCGGTGAAGCTGGATGCTGAGGGAAACGTTTTGGAGGCGCGAGTGGGTGGCGAGCCGGTGGAGGCCGGGAAGCGGTATCGGGTGGTGTCGATCGACTACTTGGTGTCGACCTACGATTCGTTGTTTCGCGAGGAGTGGATTGTGGAGAAGCGTGTATCTAAGAATCTGGTACAGCGGGATGCGATCGTGCTGCGTTTGTCGGAATTGAACGCGCAGGGCGTGCAAATCTACGATGCTGGAGCAGGGCGAGTGGAAGTGGTGACGCCTAAAAAGTGAATTGGAAGGGGGATAGAGTTATGGATAGAAGACGTTTTCTGGGGACAGCGGGCTTGGGGCTGACGGTTTTGTCGGGGGCTTTGGGCAGAGTGGGCGACGGGCGTCCGCGGCTGACGATTTTGCAGACCAATGATACGCACTCGCGCATCGACTCGTTTCCGATGGATGGCGGTCGCAACGCAGGCTTGGGAGGAGTGGCACGACGCAAAGTATTGATCGATCGGATACGGGAGCGGGAGGAGTATACGCTCTTGGTCGACAGCGGGGATATTTTTCAGGGGACGCCCTATTACAATCTTTATGGGGGCGAAGTGGAGATCGAGTCCATGAACCGGATGGGCTATGAGGTCGCGACGGTGGGGAATCACGAGTTCGACAATGGGATCCCGGGATTGGAGAAGACGATGCCGCTGGCAAATTTCGAATGGGTTTCGAGCAATTTGGATTGGGGCGGCGCGAAGGAGTTGGCTGCCGTGGTCAAGCCTTGGACGATCCGCGAGATCGGACCGTTTCGGGTAGGGCTTTTCGGCTTGCTTTGCGAATTGAAGGGAATAGTGGCTGAGGACAATCACCGAGGGGTGGTGTATCTGGATCCGGTGGAGTCGGCCCGCCGTTCGGTTGCGGCGCTGAAGGCGAGCGGCTGCAACCTGATCGTGTGCCTTTCGCACTTGGGCTATGCGACCCGATCGGAGGGCGAGCAGCTGCGGGACGATCGTTTGCCGGCGGAAGTGGAGGGGGTGGACTTGGTATTGGGCGGGCACTCGCACACCTTCTTGGACGAGCTGGTGGAGCTGCCGCGCAAGGGCGGCGGAGTGACGCGGATCACGCAGCAGGGCTGGGCTGGAATGCGCTTGGGACGGGTGGACGTGCGCCTGGGGAAAGGGGAGTCCTTGGTCATGAGGCAAGACCCGCTGGTGGTTTCGTAGGAGCGAGCGAGACGCGCGCGGACGGCCGGGGGCGTAGGAGCGGCGGGAGGTGTGCGCAAAAAGTTCATCAACGTTGATGAGGTTTTTGCGCAGCGTGTTGGGGCGTCGCGTTGTAGGGAGCGTGTGGGTTGTGCGGGTGGGCGGTTGTGTGCGGGTGGGCGGTTGTAGGAGTGGGCTTGCTGGGGGTGTGGGGATTTGGGGCGGGTGGCGTTTGGTTAAGCTATGTTTGGTGGGATGGTTTTTTGTTCGGTGGGGTAGTTTTTGTATCATCGCTGATGATACATTGCGTTACGGTTGCGTGCGGTTGGTGTCGGTCTTGAAACCTCATGTCACGGGGGTGTGAAATCTTGAGTTTATCGTTTGATGGCCATTGACCGAAGGCTTGTTCGGGCAGGTTGATTGCTGTATGAACTTTCAAACTACATTTGCTAAAACTCTGGGAAGCGGCTCCGGAATGCGGACGCGCCGTTCCGGAGTGTCCTTTCGGACGTGGGGTGCCGCGTTGTTGGCGCTTTGCTCGTTCGTGTTTGCTCAGGCTCAATCAGGCACTGGCTCCATTGCGGGCCAGGTGCGGGATGACATGACTGGCCGTTCGCTTCAGGGCGCTGTCGTATCGGTTCCGGGTACGAACTTGAAGGATTACACGGATGCTCAGGGGCGTTTTTCGATATTCGAGGTCCCTGCGGGAACTCATCAGGTGGAGGTGAGTTACCTCGGTTTGTTGCCGCACCAGGAGCAATTGAGCGTTGAAGCCGGTGGCGTGAAGAACCTCGAGGTTTACTTGGAGTCGCGCGTGGTGGAGTTGGACTCGTTTTCGGTTCGCGGCTTTATGTCCGGCCAATCGCGAGCCATTAACCAACAGAAAACCGCAGCTGGAATTGTTAATGTTGTTTCCGAGGAGAACTTCGGGTCGGTGCTCGATGGCAATATCGGACAGGCCTTGCAGCGTTTGCCGGGCATCAGCGTTGACGAGAGTCAGGACGGATCGCAGGGCAGCATCAACATTCGTGGAATCGCGGGTGAATTCAATTCCGTACAAGTCGACGGGAACCGCGTTCCGTCTTCTGGCGGAAGCAACAGTTTTAACCCGCGTCAGTTGGCTGCGGATGGAGTCACGAATATTGAGGTGATCAAGGCTCCGACGCCTGACCAAGACGGCGACGCGATCGGCGGCATCATTAACTTGGTGGCCCGCAGCGCCTTCGAGCGTAGCGGCAAGGAGATGAAGTTGAAGCTTTCTGGCGTATTGAACGAAGAGCCCGGCAATTGGGGGCATGCTGCTACCTTTTCCTACTCGGATCTCTTGAGCGTCGGCGGTGGCGAGAAGAACCTCGGAATCGCCTTCACCCTGAGCAGCTACGAGACGGATCGCTACTCTAGGAATGCGGACCAGGACTGGGTGCAAGTCGATCCGGAGACGAATCCCGAGCTCGGCTTGGACGCCTATAGCGAACCGGTTTGGTTTATGGAATCGACTCACTTCGAGCACGATACGCGGCAGACCAATACCGAGACCTTGAGCGGTTCGATCGACTTCCGCACCGACGAGCGAAACTCTTTCTACGTTCGCCCAATGATCAGCCAATACTCTTTGGGCGGAGTGAAGTACGAGACCGATATCGATATTGATACGGAATTTGATAACGACGCTGACGGAAACAAAACCTACGCCGCTCTAAGCCCTAGCTATGGTCGTGGATCGGAAGATAGTGAAGCGTCCCGCGGATGGATCGGCACTCTTGAGGATGTAGACAACGATCTTTATTCCGTATCCATGGGAGGACGACACGAACAGGACAACGGGTTGCTCACGTATGATTTCTACTTTTCGCGTAACAAGGCGACGATCAACGAAGACAGCGAACTGAATATGCTGATGGAGCCGGATGATCCGTGGTTCATTTTTGAATACGATGTTGTGGATGCTCGCGGCGATGTAGCGGTCGATGTAGTGAACGGGGTCGACTCCACGGACCTCAGCCAGATTGTCGAAGGCGAACTGGAAGATGTTTGGGGAATGAAGGAAGAGAAGGTCCAAAGCGCTCGTATCGATTGGGAGCGCGAGTTCTCCAGCGACCGCGGTTCTTTTACCTTTAAGACGGGCGCGAAAGTCCGAAAGAGTTCTCAGGTTCGAGACATCACCGTGAACCTTTATGAGATGGACGAGGATTTCGACTACGCGAGCGTTCTGGAGGAAACCGATGAGGTCATTTTCCTCAAGCCGAAGTACTTTAATGCCCAGCCTGAAGTCGCTCTGGCGCTGTTGGAATCGAATCCTGAACGCTTCGAGTTCGTGGAAGACGACTCGCTGGAAGACAGCAACGTTGAAGACTACGATGCTGACGAAACGGTAAGCGCAGCTTATGTGATGGGAACCTATGAAACGGGTATCCACACCATTATCGCTGGTGTGCGATTCGAAGAAAGCAAGTGGGAGAATGCCAACAAGATCGTCAGCTACTTTGGCGACGTTCCGACGGTTACCTCGGTCCGCTCGGAAAACTCGCATTCCTTCTGGCTGCCGGGTATCCACTTCCGCCACGAACTGAGCGAAAACTTGATCCTGCGCGAGAGCTACAACAAGAGCTATGCTCGCCCTCGTTTGAGCGAGTTGTCGCGGGGCCGTTGGGTGGATGACGACGGAAACATCGAAGACGGAAATCCGAGCCTAACGCCCGCGGTGTCTGACAACTTCGATGCTCAGCTCGAGTACTACACGGACCGTGGCGGCCTGTATTCCGTTGGTTTTTTCTACAAGGATATCGAAAACTTCACCTTTACGCAGACCTACGACTTCAACGAGCTTGACGAGAACGGAATCCCGATCCCTGCGGAAGACGGCGATCTGGAGTACGAACGTCCGGTCAATGGGGCTGGCGCCACCAACTACGGAGTGGAGCTCATCGCTCGCCAGCAGTTGCATTTCTTGCCGGGAGCGCTGCGCGGCTTTGGCGTTGCCCTCAGCACGACGTTTACCGAGAGCGACGCTGAGTATCCAAATCGTACTGACGGGCGAGAACTGCCGTTGGAAGGATTTTCGGAACTGCTCTATACTGCGACCTTGGACTACAACCTAGGCAACCTGAGCGCTCGCATCGACTACCGGTTCCGTGACGACTACATCGAAGGATTGGGCGACGATATCGAGAGCGACGAGTTCTACGCGGCTGAGGAGCGAATCGACGCGGAGGTATCCTATCGCTTCAACGACAAGCTTCGGGTCTTCGCCACAGCTACGAACCTGACGGACCGCGGGCAAATCTCTTACCAAGGCTACCCGCAATTCGTGGAGGACGCTAGTTTCGCCGGAAGGAAGATGACCTTTGGCGCGGAGATCGACTTCTAGACGAGCACGCAACTTTGCGGAAGTATACGAATATCTGATACGGGAGGCGTCGCGAAGACGCCTCTCTTTTTCGTTTGTCAATATTAAGTTTTTTATCGCTATGAAACACCTTCGAAAATCGACGCTTTTCCTTTTGTTATCTGCCTCCTGCAAGTTGTTGGCCCATGATTCTTCGGATCATTGGCATCCGCAGAAATATTCGATCGAGCTTGAACACGCTCCTACGCCGATTCCCGAGCGAGTGGTGCTCACGTGGAACGACGATCCTGCCACGACTCAAGCCGTTACCTGGAGGACGGATACATCGGTGTTGGAGGCGGTGGCCGAAATCGCGGTTGCCAACGCAAATGGGCGGGCTCTACGGCCCGAGCGAGTGAAGGCAACGACCGAGCTGTTCGAGAGCGACATCAACGAAGCTCGCTATCACTCGGTGACGTTTCGTAGTCTTGAGCCGGATACGCTCTATACGTATCGCGTTGGAGATGGCGAAAATTGGAGCGAGTACTTCCATTTCCGTACGGCCAGCGCTACTGCAGAGCCTTTTACTTTCATCTATTTCGGCGACGCCCAGAACGAACTTAAGACGCATTGGTCGAGAGTGTTTCGCGAAGCGTTTCGAGACGCTCCGCGAGCGGCCTTTACCTTGCACGCAGGAGACTTGATCAACGAAGACGCGTGGGATGCGGAATGGGGCGAGTGGCATGGGGCTCCGGCTTGGGTGAACGGAACGATTCCGGTCATCGCGACTCCCGGAAACCACGAGTACTTCCGGGCGAATCAGGGCCCCGCCCATGAGCGGTTCTGGAATGCCAAGGACGGAACGGCGCTGGATTTGGAGGTGGTCGTTGAGGAGACGAAAACCGCGGACGGAGCGGAGCTTTACCGGGCTACGGCTCGTCGCGCTGGCAGGCAGGTCGCTTACCTGGAGTTTAACGATGACGACGAAATCACCCTGGTGGGAGAGGGGATGGAGGCCTTGACTGGCTATGGCGCGGACGAGCTTCTCGGAACGGAAATCGACAAGGCCCCCTTGCGCGACCGTCGGCAAGATCGGGGAACGCCCCAGGTGAGCACTCATTGGCGGCCGCAATTTTCCTTTCCGTTGCAAGGGGCGCCAGAAGGCTTGGAGGAGACGTGCTACTACATCGATTATCAAGGGGTACGGTTCATCTCGCTCGACTCCAACCGGAGCCGGGAGGAGCAGGTTCCTTGGTTGAAGTCGGTGTTGGAGGACAATCCGAACCGTTGGACGATTTTGACTTTTCACCATCCCATTTTTTCGCCGGCGAGCGATCGCGACAACAGGGAGCTGCGGGAGCTCTGGAAGCCGGTTCTCGATGCTTACCGAGTGGATCTGGTGCTAAACGGGCACGACCACACTTACGCTCGCACCGGCAAGCTGGGCGAAGTGAACGTGGAGAACATTCCAACGGGCTACCAGCAGGCCTACGACCCGGAGGTGGGCACGGTCTATGTTGTGTCGGTGAGCGGTCCGAAAATGTACCCGGTGACCAAGGGAAGCTTCGCCAAGCGGGTGGCGGAGGATACGCAGCTCTATCAGATTATCTCGGTCGAGGGGGACGAGCTTTCCTACAAGGCCTACACTGCGACGGGTCGTTTGTACGACGCCTTCTCCTTGAAGAAGCGGGAAGGGCGACCCAACGAGCTTCTCGAGCTATTGCCCGAGGAGAATCGCAGGAGGGATTAACGAAGCTTTGAAGGTATGATCTTGCAGCGCGGCTGTCTGGGCCAGACAGCTCTACCTTGGCTATCTCGCTCACGGTTCGGGTCGGGCCCGTTGCGTGGCGGGTGGCCAGTTCCTACCTTGTCATTCCGGCAAAAGTACTCTAGCGCTTCCGGTTCTCACTCATTATCGCAAAATGAAAGTTAAGAAAGTAGGTATTCTCACGGCAGGCGGCTTGGCCCCTTGTCTTTCCTCGGCAATCGGTGGCTTGATCCAGCGCTACACGGAAATCGATCCGGACGTAGAGATCATTTGCTACAAGAACGGTTACTACGGCCTGCTCAAGGGCTTGAGCTACGAGGTGACTCCGGAAGTCCGCAAGAACGCCGGCAATCTCCACCTTTTCGGCGGCAGCCCGATCGGCAACAGCCGCGTGAAGCTGACCAACGTGAAGGATTGCGTGAAGCGTGGTCTGGTGAAGGAAGGCGAAGATCCTCAGAAGGTGGCTGCCGACCAGCTGGTGAAGGACGGCGTGGACGTGCTGCATACCATTGGCGGCGACGACACGAACACGGCGGCCGCGGACCTGGCGGCTTACTTGGCGAAGAACGACTACGCCTTGCGCGTGATCGGCTTGCCGAAGACCATCGATAACGACGTTTACCCGATCAAGCAGTCCCTTGGCGCCTACACGGCGGCGGAGCACGGCGCCAACTATTTCGAGAACGTGGTGGCGGAGCACAACTCCAGCCCGCGCATGCTGATCATCCACGAGGTGATGGGTCGCCATTGCGGCTGGCTCGCGGCTTACACGGCCTACGAGTACCACAAGCGCCAGAAGTGTCGCTACTGGGTGCCGGAGATCGGCCTTTCCCGCGAGCGTCACGACGTGCATGCGGTTTACGTGCCCGAGCTCAGCATCGATCTCGAGGCGGAAGCGGCGCGTCTGCGCAAGCAGCTCGACGAGCATGACGCGGTAAACATCTTCCTTTCGGAGGGCGCGGGCGTTGCTGACATCGTTGCCCAGAAGGAAGCGGCTGGCGAGGAGATCGTCCGCGATGCCTTTGGCCACGTGCAGCTGGACTTCATCAATCCGGGTCAATACTTCGCCAAGCAGTTCAAGGAACTGATCGGTGCGGAGAAGGTGCTGGTGCAGAAGAGCGGCTACTACTCTCGCGCGGCGGCGGCGAATCCGAAGGATCTCAACTTGATCAAGAGCTGCACCGACAAGGCCGTGGAAGCGGCTTTCGCGGGCGAGAGCGGCGTGATCGGCCACGACGAGAACAACCGCGACATCCTGCGCGCTTGCGAATTCGAGCGCGTGGCGGGCGGCAAGCCGTTCAACACGGACGAACCTTGGTTCGACGAGTTGCTCTCGGAGATCGGCCAGTCTAAGGGCAAGGTGCAGGACACCAGCCACTAGGACATAGCTGTAATCGAATTTAGAATACAAAAGGCCGAAGCGTTTACGCTTCGGCCTTTTTGATGGCCCGCTGATGGCGGGCGAAATTTGTGGTTTACTCTTTGTATTCGGGAACGGTGACGCGCTCTACTTCTTCCAGGGTGGTCAGGCCGAGGAGGGCTTTTTTGAGGGCGTCCTCGCGGAGGCTTTTGAGACCGAGGCGTTTCGCTTCGGCGTGGATTTTGGATACGCTGGATCCTTGGGAAATGAGTTCGCGCATGCGCTCGGAGACTTCGACGATTTCGTGCACGCCGAGGCGGCCGTTGAATCCGGTATGGTTGCAGCTGGGGCAGCCTTTGCCGCGATAGAAGGGGATGTTGGAGTCGATGCTTTCGGCCGTGAAGTATTGGGCGAGCAATTCTTCGCGGGGCTGGTAGGCTTCCTTGCAGGACTCGCAGATCTTTCCGACTAGGCGTTGGGAGAGAACGCCGTTGAGAGCGGGGGCGACCATGTAGGGGTCGACTCCCATTTCGACGAGGCGGAGGATGGCTTGGGTGGCGCTGTTGGTGTGGAGGGTGGTGAGAACGAGGTGGCCGGTGAGGGCGGCTTCGGTGGCGATCTTGGCGGTTTCGAGATCTCGGATTTCGCCGACGAGGATGATGTCCGGGTCTTGGCGGAGGGCGGAGCGGAGGATGGCGCTGAAGTCGAGGTCGATGCTGTGCTTGACCTCGAAATGGTTGACGCCGGGCAGCTGGTACTCGACGGGGTTCTCGATGGTCATGAGGTTGCGATCGCGGTCGTTCAGGTAGTCGAGCGCTGAATACAGGGTGGTGGTCTTTCCGGAGCCAGTAGGTCCGGTGACGATAAATATGCCGTTCGGCTTGGAGACGGCGGCCCGGAAGCTCTTGCGGTTGCTTTTGGCGAAGAGCAGCTCGTCGAAGTTTGGCAGGCCTTTCTTGCCGGCTTGGCCGAGGAGGCGGATCACGGCTTTTTCGCCGTGCAGGCCGGGGCAGGTGGAGATGCGGAAGTTTTGGCTGAAGCTGCCGACTTCGACGGTGAAGCGTCCATCTTGGGGGAGGCGGGTGTCGGAAATGTCGAGCTCGGAGATGAACTTCATGCGCACCATGAGAGCGTTGTGGGCTTGGGGCGGGAGCTCCACGATATCGCGCAGGTGGCCGTCGACGCGGTAGCGAACTTTGGCGTGGCCCTTGTGGGCCTCGAGGTGGATGTCGCTGGCCCGTTGCTTGAAGGCGTTGTAGATAATATGGTTCGCGAGTTCGACGAGAGCATTGTTTTCGACGAGTTGCTTGAGGGTGTCGATCCCTTCCTCGGCCAGCTTCTTGCCTTGGGTGTAGGCTTCGAGCGTTTTGAGGGCTTCGTCGAAGGAGATGTTCGACTGGTAGTTGATCTCGATGGCGTGGGCGATGTCTTCGGCGTGGCCATAGACGGGGCTGACGCGCTTTTGCAGGAAGCGTTCGAGGGACTCGACCAGATTTCGGTTGGTCGGGTCGGACATGGCCATGGTGACGTATCCGTCGAACTCATACAAGCCGATGGCCTGGATCTTCTTGGCCATCTCGAGAGGGATGCGTTCCTCTTCGGGGTACGAGATGTTGATGGAGAGGGGGTCGACGTAGGTGGTGTTGTTGGCGCGGGCCCAGAGTTCGCCGACAGGGTCTTTTCGCATGTAGCCCTTTTCGATGATCTCGAGCATCATGCCCGAGTGGTCGCGCTTGTACTTGCTGGAGAGGGCGTTGAGGGTGAGGGAGTCGACCTTCTCTGATTCGGAGACGAGGTCGACGAACTTGTCGCATCTAATTTCTCGCATCGTCTCGGAGGTCGAGGTTGAAGAAGGAACCGATGGCTTGTTGACCGAGTAGTTCGCGCGTGGATACGACGCTCTCGAACTCTGATTTCGCATCGGAGAGGAGCTTTTTCATGTCGTAGGTGACGATGAGGTCGTCGAGGCTCTTTATGGACCCTTGGGCTTGAGGATCGTTCTCAGGTGCGGCCATGGCAGTAAGGTGGTTGGGCGCGCTCAGTTGGCAGCGGCGGGGGTGACGGTGGCTAGGACCTTTACGATCAGCTCCTTGATGGCGTCTGGCGATTGGGTCTTGAGGATGTAGTAGGTGGCTCCGGCTTTGGCGGTTTCCTCGATGGTGTCGCGGGTGGATACGGCGGTGAGCATGATGACTCGGGCGTCTGGGTTGAGGGCGCGGATGCGCTTGAGGGCTTCGACGCCGTTCATCTTGTTCATGTTGATGTCGAGCAGGATGAGGTCGGGCTGGTACTCCTGGTAGGCTTCCACGGCGTCCATGCCGTTTTGCATGAGGTAGACTTTGGAGATGCCTATGTCCTGGAAGAGGAGCTTGAGGAAGGTGCGCATGTGCGCTTCGTCGTCGGCGATCAGTGCTGTTGTTTTACTGTAGTCCATTAGCTGATACGTTTTAGTTTTATCTGAAAGTGGGCTCCGCCTTCGGGGCGGTTCTCTACGGAAATTTCGCCGCCGTGGCTGGTGACGATGCGTTTGACGACGTAGAGTCCGATGCCGCTGGTCGACTCGCCGCCGGTGGGCAAGTTGGAGGTGCGGCTGAATTCCTTGAAGAGCTTGTCGAATTCGTTTTCGGGGATTCCGGGTCCGCCGTCCTTGACGGAAAGGTAGATCCAGCCGGCGTCGGCGCGGGTCTCGAGGAGGATTTGGGTATGGCTGGGGGAGAACTTGATGGCGTTGGTGACGAGGTTTTCGACAGCTCGGGTGATGAGCCGTTTATCGATGGAGGCGACGGCTCCGCTTGAGGTGTCGACGTGGGCGAGCTTGATGGCTTTCTTTTCGGCGGCGGGTGCTTGGAGCTTGGCGATTTGGCTGGAGATATCGCTTGGGGGGAGGCGGTCGCGGGAGAGTTCGAAGTGGTCGAGGTCTATCTTTGAGACGTCGAGCAAGTCTTCCACGAGGTTTAGCATGTTCTCGCTGGCGTCGATGATGCAGCGTACCATCTCGCGTTGGCTTTCGTTGAGCCGGCCGAAGCGCTCGGTTTCGAGGAAGTGGGAGACGCCGCAGATGGATGCGATGGGGTTTCTGAGGTCGTGGGAGGCTACGCCTAGGAATTTGGTTTTGGAGGTGTTCTGATGCTGGAGTTGGTGGATGGTCTCGACGGCGTCGCGGCGTTTTCGGAAGTCGGAGATCTGGCGTTTGCAGCGGGTGAGCAGTTCAGTTTTGCGGATGGGTTTTTCGACGTAGTCGTTGGCTCCGGCTTCGAAGGCCTGGCTCATGGTATCGAGGTCGGAACTGCTGGTGATTATGACGAGCGGAATTTCCGCTGTGGAGGAGTGGCTCTTGAGCTCGCGGCAGAGGGCGATGCCGCCTTCGCCGGGCATTTCGACGTCGCAGAGGATCAGCTCCGGCGGCGCTTTCGCGATCATGGCTTTGGCTTGCTTGGCGTCGAAGGCGTGGAAGATTTGGTAGTCTCCTTCGAGCAGGATCCGTTTGACGATGCCATGGGTGGCGCGGTCATCGTCCACGAGGAGGATTGGGCCTTTGCGAAGATCGGGAAGGGGGCCGAGGTCCGCCTCAGGCTGGGGGGAATTGCAAGAGGAGTGATTCAAGTCGCTGAGAGTTGGTGATTCTACTCAATTCTCTCGGATTGAAGCTGTGGGGTTTAAGTAGGAGTTCTCGTTTTTCTCAGGTTCTGTTGCAAAAAGAAACCCACTCGCTGGGCGAGTGGGTCTTGTAAAGTTCAGATGACTAGTGGGTTGGATCAATCGCCCTCTAGAAGAGCTGCTCGTCGAGGAACTTGTAAAGTTCTTCTTCGCTGACGCGTTTTTGCTCCGTGGTGTCGCGATCACGTAAGGTCACGCTGCCATCGGTTTCGATGGTTTCGAAGTCGATGGTGACGCAGTAGGGGGTGCCTGCTTCGTCTTGGCGGCGGTAGCGTTTGCCGATGGCGCCGGCGGTGTCCCAGAAGACGTTGTAGCGCTTGGCGAGCTTGTCGTAGATGGCGCGGGCCCGTTCGACGAGCTCGGGCTTGTTCTTGAGAAGCGGGAGCACGGCGACCTTGTAGGGGGCGATGCGCGGGTGGAACTTCATGACGGTGCGCTTTTCGCCGCCGACTTCGTCCTCGGTGTAGGCTGCTGTGAGCAGGGCGAGGAGAAGTCGGTCTACGCCGAGCGAGGGCTCGATGACGTGGGGGATGTACTTCTTCTTGGCGGCTTCGTCGAAGATCTCCATAGGCTTGCCGGAGTGTTCGGCATGCTGGGTGAGGTCGAAGTCGCCGCGGGCGGCGATGCCCCAGAGCTCTTGTTCGCCGAAGGGGAACTGGAAGGTGATGTCGGTGCAGGCTTTGGCGTAGTGGGCCAGCTTTTCGTGCACGTCGCGTCCCAGCATTTCTTCGGGGAGGCCGATGGAGATGAGCCAGTCGTGGCAGTACTTGATCCACTCCTGGTGGATTTCGGACCAGTCGCAGTCGGGTGAGATGAAGTACTCGATCTCCATCTGCTCGAACTCGCGGGAGCGGAAGATGAAGTTTTTCGGAGTGATCTCGTTGCGGAAGGCCTTGCCGATCTGGGCGATGCCGAAGGGGATCTTTACGCGGCCGGTATCGACGACGTTCTTATAGTTGGCGAAGATACCTTGGGCGGTTTCGGGACGGAGGTAGGCGGTCGCGGAGCTGTCGCTCAGGGCGCCGACCTTGGTCTCGAACATGAGGTTGAACTCGCGTGGAGCGGTGAGGCTGCCCGGTTCGCCGGTGGCGGGAGAGGGGATGAGGGCCCACTCGGACTCGTCGGCTTCGGTGTAGTCCTTGAGCTCGATGGGGGCGAGCTCGCCCTGGTGGCCGCCCTTGCGCTTCATCTTCTCGGCTGCCGCTTCGGCGTCGGCCTGCATGTTGCCGTCTTCGAGGATGGAGACGTAGCCGATCTTTTCGCCGTCAACGATGACGGGGGCGAAGAAGAGCTGGTCGGCGCGGTAGCGCATCTTGGAGACCTTGCAGTCGACCATGGGGTCGGAGAATCCGCCCACGTGGCCGGAGGCGACCCAGATCTTGGGGGACATGATGATGGAGGAGTCGAGGCCTTCGATATCCTCGCGGCGATGGACCATGTCCTTCCACCAGGCGTCCTTGATGTTCTTCTTCAATTCGACGCCGAGGGGGCCAAAGTCGAAAAAGCCGTTATAGCCGCCGTATATTTCCGAAGACTGGAATATGAACCCTCTGCGTTTGCAGACGGCTACGATGGCATCCATGAGAGGATTGGTTGATGCTTTTGATTTGGCCATAAGGGCTGTGAAAATGGCGTTTCGCAGGGGCGGGTCAAGGTGAAGAATGGCGAATGGCGAATTGTGGGGAGCGAATTGGAATGGGGAGGTGGGAAGGCGAATCTGGTCGGCGGGCTTGCATGTTCCAAATAGGAGTTGCCAAGCGGTTGGTCATGTCCTTTCTCTTGCCAGTTACCAAAGAATAGAACCTTTTCTCAACATGTCGGAATTAGAAGGAAATTGCCTCGTTTGTCAGTCGGGTGGACCCACTGCAGTCATTAACGCTAGCCTCGCAGGCGTCATCGAAGAAGCGCTCAATCACGAGTGCATCGAAGAGATCTACGGGGGCCTCAATGGCGTGGTGGGCGTGTTGAACGAAGATTTGGTCGACCTCGCGGCGGAATCTCAGCAGGCGATCCGCTTGCTCAAGGCATCCCCCGGCTCCGCGCTCGGCACTTGCCGCTACGCCTTCAAGAAGGAGGAGGACCTGGAGCGCGCCTTGGAGGTTTTCAAGGCCCACAACATCCGCTACTTCTTCTACATTGGCGACAGCGAGTCCATGGCGATGCTCGACAAGCTCGATGCCTTGGCCAAGGCGCAGGGCTACGAGATGCGCGTGATGGGCATTCCCAAGACGATCAACAACGACATTTCCGCTACCGACCACACGCCGGGCTACGGCAGCATGATCAAGCACGTGGCGACCACGGTTCGCGAGATGGCGGCCGATAACGGCTCGATCGGCGCGGGCGACTACGTTTCGATCCTCGAGGTGCAGGGCCGCAACTCCGGTTGGATCGCTGCCGGCTCTACCTTGGCCAAGCGCCGCGACCAGCCGCACGATCCCCCGCACATCATCCTCTTGCCGGAGATCGCTTTCGATCCGGAGAAGTTCGTGGCCGACGTGCAGAAGGTTCTCGCTCGCGAGAGGTACTGCTTGGTGGTGGTTGGCGAAGGTTTGGTCGACCTCGACGGGAACTACGTTTCCGCGAAGGCTTCCAGCAGCGACGCTTTCGGGCACGTGCAGTTGGGCGGATCCGGCGAGTTCCTCCGTGGCATCGTCGAGACGCGCTTGGGCGTTTCCGCTCGCTCCTGCAAGTTGGGCGTGGCCGGCCGCGCCGCGACGCACAACGCTTCCCAGACGGACTCCGACGAGGCTTACCTCGCAGGTTCGGCAGCGGTGATCCAAGCGGTCGAGAACGGCAAGAGCGGCAAGATGATCACCTTGCAGCGCGCCGAGGCTGATTCCTACAAGTGCGAAACGGGCTGGGTTGACTTGGCCGACGTTCCTGCGACTTCGAAGCAGCTGCCTGCGGACTGGATCAACGACGACGGCGTGAGCATGAACTTCCCGTTCGTGAAGTACGCGACTCCGCTGATCCAAGGCGAAGTTTCCCTGCAGTGGGACAATGGTCTGCCGGTTTTCGTAAGCTTGAAGGGAACGCGGATCGACAAGGTCCTCCCTGCCTACGAAATCTAGTTCGGAGCGTATCCAAATTTCGAAACCCTCGTCGCCCCAATTGCGGGCGCGAGGGTTTTTTCGTGGAGGGAAGCGAGGGGCGAGTTCCAGCGATGTCGATGCGGGGCGGAACATTCGGTTTGCCCGATGGGGAGATTGCTCCTTTCCTTGGCGCTGGCTCGCATAGTGCGGCCTGATTCCCTTCTTATCCGGCTTTCATGAAAGACACCCCGACATGGTTGCGTCCCAAGCGCTGGCTCGCATTTTTTCTCACCTTGCTGGGCGTATGCTCGTTTCTGGCGATCGTGCCGGTGAGCCATGAGTCGGTGGAGGCTGTCGCGGCGGCCAAGGAGGTGGTGGCGGAATCGAACACGTCCTTTATCGACTACTTGCGGGAAGGGGCACGTGAGGTGCAGGTGACGGGGCACTGGACATCGCTGTTGCCGCCCTTGCTGGCGGTCATGATCGCCGCGTTTTTCCGCACGATGGTTGGAGCCCTGGTGTCGGCTTTCGCCGTGGGGTCCTTCCTTTCCTATGGCTTGAACCCGCTGGCGACCGCGGTGCTCGGAGTGAACGATTTCTTGATCAAGCCGGCGCTCTCCCAGTTCAGCATCCTGATCATCGTTTTTTTGGTGGCCTTGGTGGGCATGGTGCACGTGATGGCCAAGAGCGGCGGACTGGACGGTTTGGTTCGGTTGACGGAGCGTTTCGCCAAGGGGCGTCGGCGGGCGAAGATCGCGATCGGCTTGAGTGGCTTGGTGGTATTTTTCGACGACTATTCGAATACGGTAGTGCTCGGCACCACCATGCGGAAGTTGTCCGATCGTTGGAAGATCTCGCGCGAGAAGCTGGCCTATCTGGTCGATTCCACGACGGCGCCGGTGGCGGGGCTGGCGTTGCTTTCCACTTGGGTTGCTTTCGAAATTTACCTGCTGGGGGACATTGCGGCGGAGCAGGGGCTAGGGATTTCTGGATACGGGATGTTGGTCGAAATGCTGCCGCTGCGCTTTTATTGTATCGGCACCTTGATCTTCGTTTTCATGAGCTCTGCTTCGGGGCGGGATTTCGGACCGATGCTCAGCGCGGAGCGGCGAGCGTTTAGGGAAGGGAAGGTGATCGATGATTCGCATCGGCTGCTGGTCTCTTCCGAGAAGGACTTCGCGACGGGATCGGCGAAGCCGCGCTGGGTCAATGCCTTGGTACCGATCGCGATCCTGCTGGTGGGAATTGTCGGGGGAATCGTGATACTGGGACAAAGCCGCTTGGAAGGCGCGGGCGAAGCGAATTCCCTGGCTGGGTTCGAAGGCTGGCGCAACGCGTTCGGGGCGGCGGTTTACGATCCGAGCAAGGGCAGCGATGCGGGCGTGATGCCGGCGATGTTGACAGCCGCCTTGCTGGCGGGACTGGTGGCGGTGGCGCTGCCGCTGGCCCAAGGGGTGCTAAAGATTCGCGATGTGCTCAGTTCCTACAGCCGAGCGCTCTCTACCATGTGGATGGCGATCTTTATCTTGGCCATGGCGTGGGCGATGCGGGAAATCTGCGAGGCGCTCGGCACGGCCGATTACTTGATCGCGATGTTGGGAGGAAGCATTCCGCTTTGGATGTTGCCGCTGCTTACTTTCATGATCGCGGCGGTGATGTCGTTTGCGACGGGTACAAGCTGGGGAACGATGGGGATTTTGATCCCGATCATGATGCCTTTGGCGGCGGAGATGGGGGCTTTGGAGCCCAGTTCCTTTATCATCTACCTGCTCACGGCGGCGGCGGTTTTGGACGGCGCCATCTTTGGGGATCACTGTAGTCCGATTAGCGATACGACGGTGCTGTCTTCGATATCGTCCGGCTGCGACCATATCGCCCATGTGAATACGCAGTTGTATTACGCGATCGCGACAGTTCTTTTGTCCGGAATCTTGGGGTATCTTTCGGTGGCGCAAGGGATGCCGACTTGGCTGTTTTATCTACTCTATCCGCTTGCGGTGTTTGGATTGTTGCAGGTGTTTGGGAGGAAGGCGACCGTTGCGGATCCGGAGCCGGAAAAGAGGGACGATTCGGTGGCGTCCACGCTTCGTTAGGCAGTCATGCAGGATATTTGGCCCCAGCTTCGAGAATGGTTTATTGGGCGCGAGCGCTTTGCGTTGGCAACGGTGGTACGAGCGAGCAAGCCTTCGCCGCGGGGCGTGGGATCGGTGCTTGCGATTCACGAGGATGGAGTCCGCTTCATCGGCTCGGTGAGCGCGGGCTGCGTGGAGCACGAGGTGATCGAGGCGGCGCGGCTTTGCCTGGAGGACGGAGCGGCCCGTTGGTTGAGATTTGGGCCTGGGGAGGGATTCCCTTGGGAGATCGAGCTGTCCTGTGGCGGATCCATAGAGGTGAGGGTGGAGCCGGCACCTCATCTGCGTAGTGGCGTAGCCGATACGCTGGTTGATCGCATCGTCGACGCGCTGGATCGTCACATACCTTGCGTTTGGAGATCGGATGGGCGTGGCGATTCGCTGGACTTTGAGGCGGCGGGCTTGCGGGATACCTGCGAAGTGATGGAGGGGGATGATCGTGTTCTCTACCGTTTTCTGGGGCGGCGGAAGCGCTTGTTCGTGATCGGCGCTTCCCATATCGCCCTGCACCTCGCCTCGGCGGCGAAGATGTTGCAGTATGAGGTGGTGGTGATCGACCCGCGGGAAAGCTACGCGAGGGAGGATCGTTTCCAGGCGCGGCCGGACCAGCTTTGCGTGGAGTGGCCGGATCCGGCCTTGGGGCGTTTCAACTTGGGAGCGGCCGATGCGTTGGTGGCGATCACGCATGATCCGAAGATCGACGACAATGCTTTGGCGGCAGCGTTGCGAACTCCTTGCGGCTACTTGGGAGCCCTTGGAAGCAAGCGAAGCCATGCGGCGCGCTTGAAGCGCTTGTCGAAGCTCGGCTTTTCGCAGGAGGAGCTGGCTCGCATCTTCGGTCCGGTCGGGATCGATATCGGCAGCAGGACGCCGGCGGAAATCGCGGTGAGCATCGTGGCTCAGCTGATCCAGGAGCGTAACCGCGCGAAGCCGTGAAGCTGGCAGCGATCATACTTGCCGCTGGGCAATCCAAGCGGTTCGGGCGAGAGAACAAGCTGATGCATTCGGTTGGGGGAGAGCCTTTACTAGGTCGCGTGCTTGGGGCTTTCGAAGGGATAGGGCTTTGCGATCTCGTGGTGGTGACCGGGCATGAGCGCGAGCGTATCGAACCGCTGATCAGAGACTGTGGCGCTCGTTCTGTATTCAATCCTGAATACGCGGAAGGGATGGGGGGCAGTTTGGCGTGCGGGGTTCGTTCGCTGGACGGGAGCGAGTTGGATGGAGTGTTGGTTTGCTTGGGTGATCTTCCCGGGATGAATGGGGGCCTTGTACGGCAGGTGGTGGCGGGCTTCGAGGCAGCGCTCGGGAGGCGAGTCGTGCAACCCACTTATCTAGGGCGGCGTGGTCATCCGGTGTGTTTTCCCAGCCGCTGTTTCGAGCAGTTGCGAAGCTTGGCGGGGGATTGGGGCGCCCGCGAGGTCTTAAAAGCGGAGGGGGAGAGGGTTCTGCTTCTCGAAGTGGGTGAGGACGGGTGTGTTCGCGATATGGATACGCCTTAGCCACGAAAAAGCCCGCAGCAGCGAAGGCTGTGCGGGCTTGGGAAGTTTTGTTCGGACCTGTCCGGAAAGCGGTTTAGGCTTCGATTTGCGGACGGGTGCTGTCTGGCCAGTCGATGTGGTAGAACTTGCCGCGTGGCTGGTCTACGCGCTCGTAGGTGTGGGCTCCGAAGTAGTCGCGCTGGGCTTGCAGGAGGTTCGCTGGGAGGCGCTCGCTGCGGTAGCTGTCGTAGTAGGACAGGGCGGACATGAAGGTCGGGATCGCTACGCCGCTGGTAGCGGCAGCGGCGACAACCTTGCGCCAGTTCTTCTCGCAGCGCTCGACTTCGCCCTTGAAGTAGGGGTCGAGGAGGAGGTTGGCGAGGTTTTCGTCGCGCTGGTAGGCTTCGTAGATCTTCTGGAGGAAGGCGGCGCGGATGATGCAGCCGCCGCGGAAGATCATGGAGATCTCGCCGAAGTTGAGTTTCCAGTCGTACTCTTCCTGAGCGGCGCGCATGAGCTGGAAGCCTTGGGCGTAGGAGCAGATCTTGGAGCAGTAGAGGGCGTCGTGGATGGCTTGGATGAACTCTTCCTTGTCGCCTTCGAAAGCGTCGAAGATCGGGTTGATGATCTTGGAAGCGGCTACGCGCTCTTCCTTGACGGCGGAGATGCAGCGGGCGAATACGGCTTCGGCGATGGAGGGAGCGGCGACGCCCATGTCGAGGGCGTTGACGGAGGTCCACTTGCCGGTGCCCTTCTGGCCGGCGGAGTCGAGCACGATGTCGACGAAAGGCTTGCCGGTGACGGGGTCGTCCTGCTGGAGGATGTCGGTGGTGATTTCGATGAGGAAGGAGTCGAGCACGCCCTGGTTCCACTCGCCGAAGACCTTGGACATTTCCTTGGGCTCCATGCCGAGCAGCTTGGACATGATGGCGTAGGCTTCGCAGATCATCTGCATGTCGCCGTACTCGATGCCGTTGTGGACCATCTTGACGTAGTGGCCGGCTCCGTTTTCGCCGATGTAGGTGGTGCAGGTCACGCCGCCTTCGACGGGCTTGCCTGGCTTGGCGCCTTCGATGGGCTTGCCGGTTTCGGCGTCGACCTTAGCGGCGATGGCTTCCCAGATAGGCTTGAGCTCGTTCCATGCGGACTCCTTGCCGCCGGGCATGAGGGAGGGGCCGAAGCGGGCGCCTTCTTCGCCGCCGGAAACGCCGGAGCCGATGAAGCGGAAGCCTGCGTCGTTGAGCTCCTTTTCGCGACGGATGGTATCGGTCCAGAGGGCGTTGCCTCCGTCGATGATGATGTCGTCCTTTTCGAGGAGGGGAGTGAGGCTGCTGATGACGGCGTCGGTGGCCTTGCCCGCTTGCACGAGGATGATGATCTTGCGCGGGCGCTTGAGGGACTGGACAAACTCTTCGAGGGTCTTGGCTCCGAAGAGGCCGCCTGGAGTGTCTGGGTTTTTGGCGACGAACTCGTCCGTCTTGGACGTCGTGCGGTTGTAGACCGAGATCTTGAAGCCGTGGTCGGCGATGTTCAGGGCCAGGTTTTGACCCATGACGGCGAGGCCGATGAGTCCGATGTCTGAAGTTGCTGTCGACATAGTGATACTTATTAGAAAGGTCGGAAAGTAAAGCTCTGCGAAATGAAGCCAGCAAGCGCTAAAAAGCGATTCGTGTAGGGCAATCGCAACAAATCGGCGTTCTCATGAGCCGGACTGGCTGGAAACATGAGAATGATTTCGAATCGCGGGCCGCTCTCTGGGCCGCTTGTAAAAATCGCGGACCAAGGCTGTCCGCTATGCGGTCTATTGCCGCAGTGGCGGTCGCTTTTCGGCCGCGGTTTGCGAGGCGGGAGCTAGGCTCCGGAGGCGGGCAGGAACTGGGCGATCATATTGACCATGGGGGTCAGGATTTCCGGTTCGTTGCGGTAGTAGACCCAGTTCATGAAGATGATCATAGCGGTGGCGGCGATGATCGGGTACATGACGAGCTTGGGCAGGGACTTGAGGGTTTGCCAAACCGAGTACGCGAAAATCAGGCCCAGTACACCGATAGCGTAGGGAAACCACGCTTGGTTGTAGAGAGGTTGAAGGGACTGAAATAGTTTTTCCACGTAGTGCATGTGTTAGAAACGCATCTGACTGTGAGTGACTATCGTCCCTAGAGGGGGCGGATTAAGTCTCTTGGTGGCAATTCACCCAATCAGTTGCCCCGTCTGAGTAGTATTCCTTCTTCCAGATAGGGACACGCCCCTTGATCTCTTCGATAATGTACCGGCAGGCGTCGAAGGCGGCTCCACGATGGGCCGCGGAAACGCCTACCCAAACGGCGATTCCTCCAATCTCCAGCAATCCGACGCGGTGCTGGGCGATGGCGGCGTCGATGGCGAACTTTTGGAAGGCTTCGGCGAGGATGCGCTGGCCTTCCTTGTTGGCGAGGGCCGGGTAGGAGGAGTATTCGAGGCGTTCGACGGCTTGGCCTTCGTTGTGGTTGCGTACCCAGCCTTCGAAGGTGGCGAGGGCGCCGGCGTGGCCGTCGAGGAGCTGCTGCTTGAGCGCTTCGGGCTGCAGGGGCTCTGCGGAAATGGCGAAGGAGGGTGGCGGCTGGGAGGGAGGTGTCATCTGTTGGGTGGCGCGGGTGGCGCGGGGGAGGGGGATTTGGTTTTCAGCCGCCGGCGACGGGGGGAATGAAGACGACGGTGTCGCCGTCGGAGAGGGGAGACTGCCAGTCGGCGAAGTCGTCGTTGAGGGCGACCTTCAAGGCGGTGGTGGGCAGGGTGAAGCCGTGCTCCTGGGCGAGGTCGGCGTAGAGGGACGCGGCGGTGGCGGCGTCGCTTTGGACGGTTTCCTGGTCGAGGCCGCGCTGCTCGCGCAGGAGGGCGAAGTATTGGATGGTGAGTTTTTTCGGCACTGCTGGTGGGGAGTTAGCTTTCAGTCGCTTGGTAGTCGCCGCTTTTGCCGCCTGTCTTTTCGAGGAGGCGGATGTCTTCGATGACGATGGCTTTGGAGAGGGCTTTGCACATGTCGTAGAGGGTGAGGGCGGCGCCGCTGGCTGCGGTGAGGGCTTCCATCTCGACGCCGGTCTTGGCGTCGGTCACGGCGGTGGCTCGGACTTCGACGCGGAGTTCGTCGATGGGAGTGATGGTGACGGAGCACTTGGTGAGGGGAAGGGGATGGCAGAGGGGGATGAGCTCGCTGGTCTTCTTGGCGGCTTGGATGCCGGCGAGGATGGCGGTGTGGAAGACGGGGCCTTTCTTGCTCTGCAGTTCCCGGCCGTCGAACTGGGCCATAATTTCAGGCGTGAGCTTGACGAGGGCTCGGGCGGTGGCGGAGCGGCGGGTGACGGACTTTTCGGTCACGTCCACCATGTGCGGCTGGTTTTGGTCGTCGAGGTGGGTGAAGGGGTTCGCGGCGCTCACTGGGTTTTGGATTCTGGGTTCTAGGTTCTGGGTGTCTGGGTTTTGGACTTAGCGGGGCCAGGGGTAGAACTGGAAGGCTTCGCCTTCGGGGAAGACTTTGCGGGATTTGGGGAGCTCGATGAAGCCGTCGGTTTGGGCGACGGAGACGAAGTCGCCGGAGGTGTTGAAGAGTGCGGGCTTGACCCAGAGCTCGCCGCTGGGGCGGTGTTCGGCGATGGCGGGGAGGAAGAGGGTGAGCTCGGGCTTGAAGGTGAGGTCGTGCTCGAGCTTGGCGTAGGCGGGCTGGTTGACGGGCAGGCCTATCCACTTCTCGAGGGCGGGGATGGCGTAGCGGCGCAGGCAGGTGAAGCAGGAGACGGGGTTGCCGGGTAGGGCGAAGACGGGCAGGCGTTTTCCGTCGCGGGAGAATTGCCCGTACCACATCGGTTTGCCGGGGCGTTGGCTGACCCATTGGAAGCGGATGGAGACGCCGAGCTTGGCGAGGGTTTCGGGGATGTAGTCGTATTTTCCTTTGGATACGCCGCCTGCGAGGATGATGGAGTCGCAGCGGGTCATGAGCTCGCGTAGCTGCGTTTCGATTTGCTCGGGGTTGTCGGGGATGTGGACGAGCTCGACGCTGGTGAAGCCGGAGGACTTGAGGGCGGCGGCTAGGGTGATGTCGTTCGAGCGACGGATTTGGTGCGGCTCGGGTATTTGGTCGATGGATACGAGTTCGTCGCCGGTCGGGACGATGGCGATGTGTGGAATCTTGGATACGAGGATCTCCGACTTGCCGACGGAGGCGGCGATGGCGATTTCCTTGGCGGTGACGAGTCGCTGGGGCGAGAGGAGCTCCTTGCCTTGGCTGCAGTCGCTGCCTTGGGGATGGACGGCGGTGTGGTAGTCGAGCTGCAGGCCGTCTGGAAGGAGGGCGGTGTCTTTCTTGATCTCGATGTCTTCGATTTTGACGACGCAGTCGGCGAGGCGGGGCAGGGGGGCGCCGGTCATGATCTCGAGGGCGCTTTTGACGTCGGGCAGCTCTTGCTGGGGCGCTCCGGCGGCGGCGGTGCCGGCGATCTTGAACTTTCGTTGTCCGGTGTTGTAGGAGGAGCTGTTGATGGCGATGCCGTCAAGGGTGGCCCGATCGAAGGGGGGGAGGGCCCGGTCGGCGAGGACGGGCTCGCGAAGGCAGCGTCCGAGCGCAGCCTCGAGGGGCACGTTTTCTGTTTCGGTTTCCCCGATGCTATCGAGGATGAGTTTTTCGGCTTCCTGGACTGTAATCACTAGGGCAGGACAATTCCGATTTTTGCGGCTTGGGCAAATAAATCTGGCGCTTTGCGGAACGAAGCCATCGACAAGGCCTCGGAGCCGTGGGGCTTGAAGATCACGCGCTACGAAATCCGCAACATCGAGCCGCCGCAGAGCGTGAAGGACGCTCTGGAGAAGCAGATGCGGGCGGAGTGCGAGCGTCGGGCGGTGGTTGCCAAGTCGGAGGGTGATCGCGAGGCGAAGGTTAACGTATCGATGGGCGAGAAGCAGGAGGCGATCAACTGGTCGGAAGGCGAGAAGATGAAGCGCATCAACGAGGCGGAAGGTAAGGCTCGCGAGATCGAGCTGGTGGCGAACGCGACGGCGGAAGGACTGAAGAAGGTGGCGGAGGCGATCAGCTTGCCGGGCGGCAAGGACGCGGTGAGCTTGCGGGTGGCGGAGCAGTGGGTGAAGGAATTTGGAAACTTGGCCAAGGAGAACAACACCATGATCATCCCTTCGAACTTGGCCGACATATCCGGAACGGTTGCCGGTTTGACCAAGGTTTTCGAGCAGACGCGGCAGTCCTAGGCGTTTTTGCCCTTCCTAGGGCCGGACGAGCTCGAAGGAGCCAGTGGCGGGGAAGCGCAGGGGAGCGGAGCCGGTGCCGTGCAGGTAGTCGTCGACCCATGCGAAGACGCTTCCCTTGTTTCCGTCGGTGTATCGCAGGTAGTAGGTGATGACCTGGTAGCTTTGGGTGACGACGCGGATTCGGCCTCCGTTGGGCAGCCGGTGGTATTCGTAGCCGAAGATAACTGCGTCTGGCAGGTCGGGCACGCTTACGACGCCGAAGCCGTTGGGGTCGTCTATGTCGTCGAGGTTTTCGTTGAAGCTGAAGGTCCAGGTTTCGCCGCTGAGGGGGTGGTTTGGCAGGGTGGCTTTGAACACGGCGTTGGGTAGCCGCTCCTCGTGGGTGGCGGGGGCCTTCAGGGCGAGGAGTTCGAGGAAGAGCTTATCCTGTGGGCCGAGGTCTATTGCGTGGTCGCCGGTTTCGCTGGCGTTGATAAACGTTTCGGACCAGGCGGCGAGGTCTGCGCTTTGGCGCAGGAGGAGCTTTTCGCCGCTTTGGGTGGGGAACTGGAGGGCGGGGCCGTCTTGGTCGTCGGCGAGCTGGATGCGTTGGTTGGCGGAAGTTACCACGGGGAGCTCGTAGTTTTCGATGGCCCAAGCTTGGGCGGCGGCTCCTTTGCGCACGATGGAGACGGTGTGGATCACGACGTCCTCGAGGGGCTTTTCGTTGGCGTCGACAGCGACGGAGCTGATGGCTTCCAGGACTTCGGAGCCGGATTCGACGACTCCGAAAATGGTGAAATGCCCGTCGAGGAACCCGAGTCCGCTTGAATTCGCGGGTGGCTCCACGGTGAGGTAGAATTGGGATCCGCCGGTATTTTCTCCGATGCCGAAGAATTGGCCCGCTTCCTCGCACTCGAAGCAGTAGTTGTTGGCCATGGCGATGACGTAGGGAATGTTGTGGGTCAGGTTGGGATGCATCTCGTCGGGGATGCGGTAGCCCGGTCCGTTGACTTGGTCGTCGTCCGGATCGGGGTCGCCGGACTGGATGAGGCCGCTTTTGACGACGCGGTGGAAGATCGTCCCGTCGTAGTAGGGGGCTAGCTCGGTGGCTTCGCCGTTTTCGTCGAACTGTGGGATGCGTCCCTCCGCGAGTCCGACGAAGTTGGCGGTGGTGAGCGGGACGCCGTCGTAGGCGAGCTTCACGGCGAACTCGCCCATAGAGGTGTCGAAGACCGCGTATATTCCGTCTTCGGCGGGTTCGAACGCGGTCAAGGTTTGGGCGATGAATGCGAAAAGGGCGTATGCGAGGGGTCTTTTCATGGGTAACGGGCGCGACTGCCGCGCGTGGGGCAATACGTAGACGAGGGGGATTTGGATTCGAGTCAAATGCAGGCGGCGTTTGGCCTTTGTTGCTCTTGATAAAGAATTGCGCCGCGGCCGGGAGAGGCGTTTTCCGCGCGAAATCGAGGTTTCGGGTGGGCCTGAAATAACGCTTAGGGAGTCTCGTTTCTCGGAGTTCGGGTAGAGGCTTGGGGGCTTTTTGCGGACCTTACTGAGGCGACGGCTTTAAAGTTCTAGGTTATTTTGCTAGTTTGTGTGTTTGAGGGCTGGATACGGCCGTTAATAAGGTTTCAAATTCTCAACGATAGGCGCTTATTGCTTATCAAACCCCCTATTTAATTCATTCCTGACCCGATGATTACGCACGGTGGCGAGGTAGAAGCCGCAATCCAGAAGAGCCTTTGGGGGATGGATGAAATAAACTTAATGAGCACAGCCGGTAAAAAGATAGTGAGTGTACTCGTGGTGGATGGCGATCGCCCTTTCCTCGAGGCTGTGCGTGCGGACCCTAGCTTTAACCTTCCGGGGTGGGTGGTACGAGTGGCGACGAGCCGGGAAGAGATGGTGCGCGCCATTGGGGAAGCTCGAGCGGATATTTTCGTGATCGGTGGCGGTCTCTCGGACTGCGGCCCGATCGAGGCCTTGCAGAAGTCGAAGGAGCTGTCGCCGAATTCGCTGCGCTTCTTTGTCTATACCGAAGCGGAGAAGGATTTGCTGGGCAAGACGGTGGGCTTGACGCATCGCCGCGTGGAGAAGCCGGTCACACCGGCTGCCTTGAACCTAGCGGTTCGGCAAGTGCTGGTGACTCATTTGCGGATTCGCAAGCCGGAGGTCGCTGGCATCGTTCGCGACACCAAGGAGCTGCACGTCAATACGCAGCCAATGCAGGAGTTGCTCAAGACGGCTGACAATCCCGAGTGCGAGCTGGAGGACTTGGCTCGCATCATCAGGCAGCATCCGACGGCGGTGGCCACTATTTTGCAGGTAGTGAATACGGCATTTTACGGCACTCCGGGCGATGTGGAGACCATCGAGGAGGCCTTGCAGATTCTGGGCATGGACTTCGTGCGCAATCTGGCGATCACGGAGCTGGCCAAGAAGCAGCTGCGTCTGCGTCCCGGCCTGCACGAGCTTGCCAACTCTATCCTCCAGCATTCGATCGAAACCAGCCAGTACGGCCTGCGGATGCGTCAGTACGTGAAGAACCTGCGGTTGATCCAGCAGATCAGCAGCATCGCGCTCCTGCACGATCTCGGTAAGCTGGTGCTGCTGGCTGCCAAGGGGAACGACTATGCGGACCTGATGGGGCAGTCGGTGGATTCGAATACGCCGTGCTGGAAGCTGGAGCGCGAGGCGTACAAGTGCGACCATGCGGCGGTGGGAGGCTTTCTCTTCGCCATGTGGGGCTTGCCGGAGGTGATCGTGCGGGCGGTGACCTGGCACCATCAGCCGGAGAAGGTGGGCGAGAAGGATTTTTGCGCGACGTCCCTGCTGCACTTCGCCAACTACGCTGCCCATTCGAACCAGGGCGTGTCCTGCTATTGTGGGGACAGGCTCAATGAGGACTTAGCCGTGAGGCTCGGCCTGTCTCCAGATTTTGCCTACGACTTCGAGTAGTCGGGTTTCGATTTAAAAAGCCGCGAATCCTAGGATCGCGGCTTTTGACTTTTGAATTGCTTTGGCTTGTCCGAGCTATGCGAGCGAGCGCATCTTTTCGACGCATTCCTTGAGGGCGGGAACTGGATTTTCGGGATCGGCTTCGTATTCAAGAATGCTGACACCGGAGTACTGTTGCCTTTCGAGCTCCGCTAGCAGGCCTTTCAAGTCTAGGTTGCCATCGCCTACAACGGTATCCTTCCACTGGCCGTTCCGTTCGAAGACGAAGTCCTTGAAGTGGATGCCGTAGAGCTGTCCGGCGTATTTCTGGGCCCATTCGATCGGCTTTCCGTCCTTGGGGCCGATTTGCATGGCCCATGCGGTATCCATGCAGAGACCGATTTGCGGAGTGCCGAGGCCGATGAGCAGCTCCAGCACGTCGGGCTGGCCGCCGAACATGTAGCCGCCGTGGCAGTGGATGCCGACCTTGATGCCGTACTTGTCGCTCCAGGACTTCACTTGGCTGATGGCTTGGTTGAAGGTGCCGACTTGGAAGTGGGCGGAAATGTGCTTGGCTCCGGCGGCTGCGGCGCACTCGAAGTAGGACTCTTGGTCGGGGTTGCCGGTGAAGGTTTGCACGCCGATGGATACGATGGAGATGCCGGCGTCGTCGTAGATCTTGATGTCTTCCTTCCAGCTGGCGACGTCGTCGAAGTTGGCGTGCACGGCACAGACTTCGATCTTGTCGAGGCCGATGTCGCGAACCTTGGAGGCGACGTCGGCGTTGTCCTTGAATTCGCGGAAGCAATAGCTCTGAACGGCGAGGTTGTTTAGGATGCTCATTTCGGGTGGTGCTGGGTTTGGTTTTGCGGGTTTAAAGGTCTACGGACTTGCCGGTGCGGGTGGACTCCGCCACGGCGTCGAGGATCTTCTGCACGACGAGCGCTTCTTGCGCGGTGACCAGAAGGGGTTCGTCGTGGAGGAGGTGGTTCACGAAATTGTGGAATCGGTCGCAGTGTTCCAAGGCAGGCTTGGCGGCGACGTTTTCGATGACCTGGTAGTCGGCATTGTGCGGGTCGCTGCGTTTGTAGAGCTTCGCTGGATACAGGCTGGCTCCCATTTCGGTGCCGAACAGCTCGACATCCATTCGGTTGGCGTCGGCGATATGGGCCGCCCAGGAAACCTCGAGGCAGACGGTGGCGCCGTTGCGCATCTTGATCATGGCGGAGGCGAGGTCGTCGACGTCGAAGGTGGATTCCGTGGCGTCCGAGATGCCCCAGCCTCCTTCGCCCAGCCCTCGATTGCCGAACTTGGTGTAGGTCGTGCCAAATACGGATACGGGCTCGAAGTTGTCCATGGCGTGCAGGCAAAGGTCGAGCAGGTGCACGCCGATGTCGTTGATGGCTCCGGCTCCGGCGAGGGCCTTGTTGCCAAACCAGGTTCCGAGCTTGGGAATGCCTTCGCGGCGGAACCAATAGGCCTTGGCGTAATAGATTTCGCCGAGGGCGCCGGTTTTGGCGATGGCCTTGATCTTTTGCGAGTCTTCGTTGAATCGCTGGTTCATGCCCACCGTGAAGACCCGTCCCGTTTCCTTGGATACGCGGATGACCTCCTCCGCTTCCGCGGCGCTCATCGCGAAGGGCTTTTCGAGCAGGACGTGCTTGCCGGCCCTCATGGCGTCGATGGCGAGGGCGGCGTGAAACTTGTTGGGAACCGCGATGTAGACGGCGTCGATGTCGGGGCGGGCGAAAAGCTCGCTCGATTCGGTGTAGCGGTGCGTGATGTCAAATTTGTCTGCTAGCTCGTCCGCCCGGGCTTTGTTGAGGTCCTGTGTCGCGACGAGCCGCGCGTGCTCGTGCTTGAGGAGGGACTCCGCGCTGAAATGGGAGATCTTACCTGAACCGATGAATCCGAATCGTACTTCTTTCATATTTTGAGGGTGTTTTCAGAAAGGGGGTTGTGTTGTAGGTTTGGGGAAGTAGAGGGAGGCAGCAATTCGATAGGACATCAAAAAAGTAGGATTGTGTTTCAAAAAGCGCGTCTTTTTATGGGGAGATGGAATCAAGTGAGCTGGCTGGGAATGCGGAGCTGAGGTCGGTGGTCCACTACCATCAAATGCCGGGTACGCAGCCGAGCCCGCATCCCGTGGTGGAGGGGTGGCAGATCGTGGAGGTGGTGACCAGCGGCCGTGGCTGGGTGATGCATGGAGGCGACTGGGTAGAGGTGAGGCCGGGGGCCCTGCTATGGCATGTGGAGGGCGATCAGACGATCGGGAAGAGCGACCCGCAGGAGCCCTACAGCTGCTTCGCGATCCGAATCCAAGGGGTTTCGGGGGAACGGCCGGTGCCGCATTTGTCCTCGTGGCCGGAAGTGGGCGAGGTGGTTTCCTTGGCGGAGGAGACGATTCGAATGTTTTTGGATGAACAGTTCGATCGCAAGGTATTGCTGGAATACCTGTATTCGAAACTAAGGTACGAATCTCAGTTGTACGAGCATCGCAGGGAAGTGGCTGGCGTGCCGGAGCCCTTGCGCTTGGTTCGTTCGCTCATCGAATCGCGCTACGCGGAGCCCTTGAAGGTCGAGGCTCTCGCGAGCGCGGCGGGTTGGAGCGTCCCGCACTTGCACGAGCGCTTCCGGTCCGTTTTTGGAACCTCGCCTCGCCAGATGATATTGGACTGTCGCCTGCGCTCCGCCCGGGAGCAGCTGGTAGGCACGGGGTATTCGATCAAGGAGGTCGCGGCCAATACCGGCTTCACGCACAGCTCTGCATTCTGCAGCGCCTTCCGCAAGGCAACCGGCATGTCGCCCAAGGCCTACCGCGACGCGTATTATTTCGGCTGAGGCTGGGGAACGTATGACTTGAAGGCGGAACGATTGACGAGATAGAGGGTGACTAAGGCTATTATAAGGAACAGCGCGAATCTGGAGTCGATATAGCTCACCATTGAGTCGATTAGTTCGGTTCCTTGGGAGGCATATCGAAGGACATTGAGAGCGGGATAGTCACCGAAGAACAAATAGTATATGGTCATTGTTGCATAGTATATGCCGATAGCGGTTGCTATTGAGTTCCCCAAGACCCATTTCATCCAGCGATTTTTCACTTTCGCAATGGGCGCCAGCGCTAAGGCTGCGATGGCTATCGAAAGGATATTCGCGCCTAGTTTATTGGGACCTGATTCGAAGAGGGAAGTCCAAATAAATTCGTTGGCGACCACGAAAGCGAGAAGAGTCCAATATAGTCCGTATCTCTTGTGGACGTGCCGAGACCCTAGGAAAGCAAGCAGATAAGATAGGAGTAGCATGAGGCATAATGAGCTCGGGAATTCTAAAAGCACGAGCAGGACTAGGATGACGCTCGATAGGCGCAGACCGGACCGAGCCACACCCGCCTTTTGATTTCCGGCTAGAAAGAAAAGTAAAAAAGGAAGGGCCGAGGCGGCGCTACAGATGAGGAGGTAAGTCCAGAATGGGATAACGTAGGACGTTTTTAGGTTGGTTTCAGGGGGCGGGTACCATTGGACTCCGTCCCAAACATATCCGAGGCGCCGCTGGATTGTTCCCGATCGGTTGAGTTGGAAGGGGATGGCT
Source organism: Pelagicoccus sp. SDUM812005 (assembly GCF_031127875.1). Classification (GTDB taxonomy): domain Bacteria; phylum Verrucomicrobiota; class Verrucomicrobiia; order Opitutales; family Opitutaceae; genus Pelagicoccus. Next base: position 174,453 of record NZ_JARXIA010000006.1, read on the forward strand.
TTGATATGGTGTGATCGCGTTGACTCGTTTTCTATGACGATACGAACATTGTCGTCTCTTTTCCCGCCTTCTTGGTAGAAGGCCTCAACTGATGCTTTGTGCCGATAGGGTAAATCGGATTCTTTCGTGCTTTGGAACCAGTGAAACGAGTAGACTTTCGCTTGCTGAGGCAGCAGTGTAGGGAAATAGGAAACGAGAGTTTTAAAGGATTCGCTCTGTTCTGCACCAGTGATCTTGAGGGTCGGTAATTCGATGTCGGGGTATTTATTGTCTGCCCAGTACTCATGCTCCTTAACGTAATTAAATTTTATGTAGAACTCGCTTTGTCGCAGGGGGATTTGCAGTCGTTGCAGAGTGTATTTATAGTCGAATCGGGCGGTTCGTTCGGAGCCAGTCTGGCTGAATTCGCTTCGATCCCCGTCGAGAAGCAAGAGGTTTCCGGACGTCGAGTAGGTTTGGAATGACAATTTTACTCCAGGATCCAGTTCCTGTTTCGTTGTGTAGTCTCCGCTGAAGTTGAACGCTCCCGTTTTCAGATCCTGAACGATCGTTCCATTAATAGTTATTTTAGGAGATCGGTAGTGGATATCGGCCCTGTTTTGAGTGCCGTGTGCCTTTAATTCGATTGTGCGAACAAAGGCTTCGCTTGGTGGAATTTGACCTGTTGTAGGGCTGAGGAGGAGGTGCGCTAGGAGGTAGCCGAAGAAGTAATGGATTAGGGATATTCTCATCGTTCTTCATTTTTAAGATGGTCTGGCCGTAGTAGGGCCATCCTAGTCAGTGTTGACGCGTCGAATTCGGTTCTGGTTCGTGTTAGTTTTCCGGATCTGAGACTGAGGAATTCATTGTTAGGAGTTAGGGTGGGACGCTGAGAGGCGAGCGAGTTTCCTGAAAAAGAGTAAGGGACAGGGATGCCGAGCTCCTGGAGGGCAATTACGGGTAAGTCTTGTAGCCCGGCAATTTTTCTTATCCGTCTCGGAGGAGTCTCGAGGCCGTATATTATCAATGGTATCGAGTCGGCATAAACCTGTCGGGATTGAATTGATACGACATCACTGACCTCCTTCCGAATGGCGCTGTCATGGTCGCTGTAGATCGCAATTATTGAGTTGTTTAGGGCTCCATCGCGTTCGAGTATTTCGAAAAAGTCCTGAATCGATTTGTCTACATATCTAAGAGATTCGATATGGTCTATTGCTATGTCGCCGCTTGGGTGTCCGATTGATTCGGATACGTGATCGTAAGGATGGTGGTTTGTTAGGAGAATGATGTGGGCGAAAACAGGGCGTTTGGAGTCTGATATTTTCTGGGCTGCTTGCCTGAGGATGGATCTATCGGAGATTCCCCAGCCTATGGTGTCGCTATCGTCCAGGTCGTCTCTGAAAAATGATTCGGAATAGCCGAGGGCGTGGTGAGAGGCTTCCCGGTTCCAGAAATGTCCGTCGAATCCGTGGATTGAAAAAGTATAGTAGCCGTGAGCGTTAAGGATGCGCGGGAGGGAGGGCACTTTTGAAAGGTCGTAGTTTCTGTAGACGGGAGTGCCGCTGATAGGCGGAAGGGACGTTAACGCAAGGAACTCGCCATCGGTAGTTCGACCGGAAGACGTATTGTCGATCGTATTTTCGAAATAGCAGGTTTGATTGCGGAGTTCGTGCAGGAAGGGCATGAGCGGGGCATCTTGGTAGGTGGCATCGATGCTAAGGCCGTCCACTGATTCCATCTGGATATATATCAGGTTCTTCCGAGATTGTATTTCGGTAATCGAGCCATTGGCCTCTTTCACTCTGGTTAGGAACTTCCGATAGGGAGCAGTGGATTGGGATGCTAGGGATCGTTCTTCGAGCCAATGTTTAGAAGCGAGGGCTAGCTCGTTGATCAGGTAGCCGCTGAATCCGATTTCTCCAACCACATGGCGGCTGAGGTTTCTCTCGCCGATGAGGCCCCAGTCCGTGAACACGATCGCGTGCGTAAGCACGATTGCTAGGCATGCGAATAGCCAGATGCGAAAAGGGTTTAGGGTGCGTCGGGGATTGGATTCTTTTTCAGGGTTTTGAGGCACGTTCCACCATTTTCAGGGGAAGGGTAAAAGTTACAAGTTTTTTGCTTTCCCGCGAGGAAGGGCTACCTAGTTTTCGGCAAAGATGCTCCGTTGTTGCCCCTATTTGGCGGAAAGCTCAAATTCGCAATCGTGCGGAACCTATTGCTTGTAACAGTTGAGGTTTTTTGGTCGTCTGCCGCTCTCTAATGGAAAAGCAAGAATGTGCAGGACCTATTTTTTCGAAAAGGATCGTAGTTACGCTACTGTTCGTTGCGATGGTATCCAGAGTCCTTGTTTTCGGTACGTTCGGTTTTTTGGATTACATCGATAGGGAGGAACGCTCCAGCGGGTTTGGCGAGCAGTTGGATTCGTATCTGAAGAAATGGGATACGGGATGGTACATACCGATCGCTAGGGAGGGGTATGCGGTCGGGCAGGGCGTCATCGATTCGGGGCAGAGTCGCTACGCGTTCTACCCGGTAGTTCCCTTTGCCGTTCGGTTCGTTGCCTGGACTACGGGGTTGAAGGTATCGATTGCTGGCGTGCTTCTGTCGAATCTAGCCTTTATCGGGAGCATCTTCCTGTTTTACCGGTTTTGCAGGTTGAGAGGTGCGTCGCAGGATTGCTCCTTGTGGGCGTGCCTGTTGCTTGCCTTTTGTCCTCATGGATTTGTTTTTTCAGCCTTCTATACGGAAAGCGTTTTTCTGTTCATCTCGTTGCTGGTCGTGAATCTTATCGCTTCGGAATGTTTTGTCTTAGGGGGCTTGGCTGGTGCGATCCTTACGGCGACTAGAGCGAACGGCTTGTTTGTGGGGATCTATTTTTTATGGAGCTGGATTTCATCGCTTTGGTCTGGTCGTCGTGCTGGCAAGTCGCTTTGGCAATCGCTTCTGGATAATGATCGGGTTTTGTTGGGGGGAGCCTTGGTTCCGCTGGGGCTGTTCCTGTTTTGGTGGTATTGCTTTGAGAGTACGGGTGATGCGTTCGCACAATTGAATTCACTGAGCGAAGGGTGGGGCCGCCATTCGGTCGCACCTTGGAGCAACGCCTGGATATTGCTTACGTCCGAAAGCTATGCCAACCGTTTCCTGGTACTTTGGGTATTGTTTCTGGGGATTGGCGCGATCGTGCTCTGCGTGCGAAGGATGTATTCGGATTTTGTATTCTGCGTGCTTAATCTTGGTCTGTTTTTGTCGGGTAGCTTGTCGCAATCGATGTTGCGCTATGCGATTGTGTTGTTTCCGATCTATTTGGGGTTTGCGCTTTTGCTTGAGCGACGACCTGCGTTCCTTGCGGTTTTGCTTTCGATTTTCGCTGTGACTAACACCCTTTTGATTTATGCTTGGTATTCGGGGGATGTTTTGGGGATCTGATCAGATGGTTGTCGTTAAGTATCTTTCTTTGTGCGCTGTGTTAGGGCTAGGTGGCTTCTACTTAGGTTCCCTATATGTTTTCGAGGAGCGGAGTGAAAACTTCGTGGTTGCGAATCGTCTGGAGTCATTTTCCGGAAATCGAATTTTGGCGCCATTTCAAATCGACTTCTCCAAGGGAGGTAACTCGGAGCCACACAAGTTGTTTGGCTGGTCCTATTCAGAGCGGCAGGGCGCTTGGACTCGTTCGAAGAAGGTGTGCGTGGGGATTTTTTTCGCTGAGCCGGATTGGGGACGCGAGGTTACACTCGATTTTGATTTTTGGGGTGTCAACTATGCTGAGGATGAAGGGCGGCGGCTGACGGTTATGGTGCAAGTGAATGGGGACGAGGCTGAGCCTTGGGTGTTTGCGCGAGGGGAGAGTTCCGCGAAGTCATTAAGGGCTAAGGTTCCTGAAACGGGCGAAGCCTTAATGGTGTGGCTTTTTCTTGAGGGGATTAAGTCTCCTGCGGAAAAGGGGAGTGGAGGCGATCGGAGATTGCTGGGACTGGGGTGTTCAAAAATTGAGGTAAATCGAGTCAGTTTGAGTGAGGAGACGACGGAGAATGAAGTCTGAGCAGGATTGTGAAATCAGTTTGTCGATCGTGGTGCCTTGCTATAACGAGGAGGGCATCCTGGAGGAGTTGCTAGAGCGGGTGCAGAGGGTCGCTGGCGAAGTTGCAGGAGGTGGTTTTGAACTGATACTTGTAGACGATGGTTCCAAGGATAGGACATGGGAAATCGTAGAGTCCATGGGGGCTCGCCATGATTGGGTGAAGGGCTTGCGGCTATCTCGAAATTTCGGTCATCAATGCGCTTTGACTGCGGGGTTGGAGATTGCTCGGGGTGAGTGTGTTTTTATCATAGATGCGGACTTGCAGGATCCGCCTGAGTTGCTGAAGCCGATGTTCGACAGGCTTCAGGAGGGGTTCGATGTCGTTTATGGGCAACGCGAGTCGCGTGAAGGTGAATCTTGGTTCAAGCTTGCGACGGCGGATGCGTTTTATCGTTTAATGGAAAAGCTTTCGGATACTCGGATTCCGCGCGACGCTGGGGACTTCCGCCTTATCCGACGCTGTGTCTTGGAGGCGTATCTGAGTATGCCGGAGAGACATCGATTCGTTCGCGGCATGATTGCTTGGGCTGGGTTCAGGCAGGTGGCCTTTCCCTACGCTCGCGCCGCGAGGAAGACGGGTGAAACGAACTATCCTTTGTCGAAAATGCTTCGTTTGGCGGTGGATGCCATAACGGGATTTTCCATCGTGCCTTTACGTTTCTGCGGGATTCTCGGATTGCTCTCGATTTTCGTTTCTTTCTGTCTTCTGGTTTACGTGGGGCTATCCTATTTCGTATTTGGTTCTACTCGGGGCTGGGCTAGCATAGCGGCGATCGTAACGTTTTTCGGGAGCGTGCAGTTGATCTCCCTGTCCTTGATTGGCGAATACATTGGTCGCAGCTTCATGGAACTGAAGCGTCGCCCGATCTACTTCGTGAGCGAGTCGGTGAACTCCGACTCGAATAGTACGAAATTAGGTTTGTAGGCCTTTTCCAACACGGTGTGCTTTAGTTTGAGTGCTCCAGGAGGAGCATGCGGAATTCTAGGGTTTGGGGTGGGGCGTTGCCGGTGGTTTTTAATTCCACGGTGACGGGGCCGGGGTGGAGCTCGAGGGTCCCGAGGGCGAGGGGGGCGAAGTCTTTGACGTAGGATTCGCCGTTTTGGGTGCGGTCGACGCGGTCGCGTTCCCTGCCGTAGGCAGGGGGCGTGTGGGCTTTCTGGATCGGAGCGGAGGTTTGTTGTCCGGCGGCGGCGAGCGTGATGGTGGTGCCGATGGCGGATGGGGGCGCGGTGTAGAGCAGGGTGGCTCGGTAGGCGCCGGCTTGGCCGACGTGGGCGTGGAAGGTGATGCGGTCGGCGTCGCTGGTCCAGTCGGTTAGATAGGAGCAGTTGGGCCATTTGGCGGAGCGCTTGATGTTGCCGCTCCATTGGGCGTCGCGGGCGGGAAGCTGGGTGACGGCGAGTCCGGCGTAGCCGATGGTGAGGGGGCGTTGTGGGTTGACGGCGTCGGGAGTGAGAAGGGCTTCTTTCCAGTTCGTGGCGGCGGCTTGGAGGGCGGCGGCTAGATCGGGCTTGCTTGGGGCGAGGTCGTGGAGCTGCCCGCGGTCGGTGGGGATGTGGTAGAGGCGTCCGGCGGAGTCGAGGCGGTAGTCTTGGCTGCGGGCGCTGACTTGGCCGCTCCAGTAGGAGTAGAGGAGGCGTTGGGGCGCTTGCCAGTCGGGCCTTCCTTGCAGGGCGGGAGCGAGGCTGATGCCGTCGAGCGGTTGCTTGGGGGTGTGGGGTATCTTGGCGAGTTGGACGAGGGTGGGGAGGAGGTCGATGGAGCCGGCGATGGTTTCGATGGTGGTGGCGGCTGGGATGGCTTGGGGGTAGCGGATGAAGAGGGGCGAGCGGACGCCGCCTTCGTCGGTGGAGCCTTTCTTGCCGCGCATGGCGCTGTTGTAGCGGTCGCCGTTGGGGCCGTTGTCGGTGAAGTAGACTACGATGGTGTTTTCTTCGATATCCAGTTCGCGGATACGGGCGAAGATGCGGGCTACGTTTTGGTCGATGTTTTCAACCATGGCGAGGGAGGCGCGGGTGTGCTGGTGGTCTTCCTTTTGCGGTTCGGTGGCGAGGGAGGTGAGCTTTTTGCCTTGGAAGCGGGCCCAGTCCTCGTCGGTGGTTTGCATGGGGGAGTGGGGCGTGGGCAGGGCGAGGTAGGTGAAGGAGGGGCGGCCGCGCTTTTGCTGCTCTTCGATGAATTCGAGTGCGGCGGAGGTGAGGGTGTCGGGGAGGTAGCCGGAGCTGGCGACCATGCGGCCGTTGTGGTCGAGCTGGGCGTCGAAGTAGCTGCCCCAGTGTCCGGAGGTGAAGCCGTAGTATTCGTCGAAGCCGCGGGTGTTGGGATGGTAGGGGGCTTGGGTTCCGTTGTGCCACTTGCCGAAGGCGCCGGTGGCGTAGCCGGCGTCGCGGAAGACTTCGGAGATGAGCTGTTCGTCAGCGTCGATGCGTTCGCCGCCGGCTCCGGTCGAGTAGACGCCGCTGCGCGGGTAGTAGCGGCCGGTGAGAAATTCGGCGCGGGTGGGGGAGCAGACGGGCTGGACGTAGAAGTTTTCGAACTGGGCGCCTTCGGCGGCGAGGCGGTCGAGGGCGGGCGTATCGAGGTTTTGGTTACCGTGGAGGGAGAGATCTCCCCAGCCTTGGTCGTCGGCGAGGATGACGAGCACGTGGGGGTGTTCGCTGCTGGGAGCGGCGGAGTGCGTGCATGGGGAAGCGTGGAGAGCGAGGAGGGCGAGGAGTGCGAAGAGTGGGCGCATGCGGGGGAGCTAGGTTTGGGGTGGGGCTGGGGCAAGGCCGCGCCTGCACTTGCCTAGGAGTAGCCGAGCTTTTGGCGGGTGGCGGCGACGCGGGGGATGCCTTTGACTCTCTCGAGGATGTCGAGGGAGGACTGGGGGATGGGGTTGGCCTGGACCTTGAGGGACTTGATTTTGTCGCCGCCGTCGTCGGAGCCCCACTTCCATTCGTAGTCTTTGGGCGGCGGGTAGGAGTCGACGCCTTCGCTGCGTTCGGAGCCGAGGAAGGCGAAGATTTTTTCGGTCCAGTGGATGGGGTCGCTGACGAGGTCTTCGTAGCGGACCCAGAAGTTTCGTTGGCCGTCGTCGGGGAAGCGGGAGAGGAGGCTGTCGTAGGACTTGGACCAGTAGTTGGCGAGCCAGCGGTCGATGGGGCCTTCGGGCATGAGGGGCTCGATCTTGCGGAAGACCATTTTGCGCAGGGAGGCGACGTTGGTGTGCACGTCGCGGGTGAGGATGAGGTGTCGGGTGTCGGGGACGTTGGGGAGCTTGGGGTAGCGGCTGGCGTCGTTGAACCAGGAGGGGCGCTTGAGCACGATGATGCGTTCGTCGCAGAGGGCGTGGATTTTTTCGAGGGCGTCGGCGGACTGGTATTTGGTGAAGTTGACTTCGGGCAGGCTGGAGATGTCGGGGGCGGCGGACATGAGGGCCTTGAGCAGGGTGGAGCCGGAGCGCATGGTGCTGAGCTCGATGGCGATGGTTCTGGGCGCGGTGCTGGGTCCTGGCTTCTGGGTCATGGGAGAGAGATGGAAGTTCTTCGTTGGTCGCTTAGGGGTGATGGGGAATGGGGCGGTGGGAGCCAAGGTTTTTTGCGGTCGGGGCGGGGCTGGGGTAAAAAAGCTTTCCTTGGGTTGCCAGCGGGATAGGGTTCGGGCTCTTTTTTATCATGCCAAACTCACAGTCACCCATTACGAACGTGTTGGCGGAGCGTTACGCTTCTCCTGCGATGAAGGCAATTTGGTCGCCCGAGGGGCGTATCCTGATCGAGCGCGATTACTGGATCGCGGTGATGAAGGGCCAACGCGAGCTGGGCTTGAACATCCCGGTCAAGGCGATCAAGGCCTACGAGAAGGTGAAGGGGAACATCGACCTCGCTTCCATCGACGCTCGGGAGCGGGTCTGCCTGCACGACGTGAAGGCGCGTATCGACGAGTTTTCGGCCTTGGCTGGCTACGAGTACATCCACGTGGGCATGACGAGCCGCGACTTGACGGAGAACGTGGAGCAGCTGCAGGTGCTGCGTGCCTTGGAGCTGGTGCGCACGAAGGTGGTCGCGGCGCTGAACAAGATTTCCGAGCGGGCGGTGGAGTATCGCACCTTGATGATCACCGGTCGCACGCACAACGTGCCGGCTCAGGCGACGACGATGGGCAAGCGCTTGGCGATGGGCGGGCAGGAGCTTTTGATCGCGATCGACCGCTTGCACGACTTGATCGAGCGCTATCCTGCTCGTGGCCTGAAGGGCGCGGTGGGTACGCAGCTCGACCAGCAGACCCTTTTCGAGGGCGACGCCAAGAAGGTGCTGCAGCTCGAGGAGAAGATCGTCGAGCACCTCGGTTTCAAGAAGTCGCTCAAGAACGTGGGGCAGGTTTATCCGCGTAGTTTGGATTTGGATACCGTTACGGCTCTCGAGCAGGTCTCCTCGGCCGCTGCCAACATGACGAATACGATTCGTTTGATGGCGGGGCAGGGCTTGATGACGGAAGGTTTCTTGAAGGGGCAGGTCGGTTCTTCGGCGATGCCGCACAAGGTGAATTGCCGCAGCAGCGAGCGCGTGCATGGTTTTTGTACCCTTCTCAAGGGCTACGCGGCGATGGCTTCCGGTCTGGTCGGTGACCAGTGGAACGAGGGCGACGTCTCTTGCTCGGTGGTACGTCGCGTGATGCTGCCGGACTCCTTTTACGCGATCGACGGTTTGCTCGAGGCGTACATCACGGTGCTCGGCAACATGGGAGTATTCGAGGAGGCGATCGCGGCGGAAAACGCGGTGCAGCTGCCGTTCCTGGCGACGACTTCCATTCTGATGGAGAGCGTGAAGGCCGGGGCGGGCCGCGAGGTGGCCCACGAGGCGATCAAGGAAGCGGCCTTGGAGGCGAGCAAGTTTATCCGTCAGGGACGCGGGCAGGAGGCGGACTTGATCGGCCTGCTTGCCAAGGACGATCGTATTCCGCTCGGCCTGAAGGAGCTGGAGGCGATCATCGGCAACTCGAAGCGTTTCATCGGCGCCGCTCCGCAGCAGGTCGACCAGTTCAAGCGCGAGGTTGCCAAGTGGGTGAAGAAGTTCCCCGAGGCGACCAAGGTAAAGCCCGGGCGCATGCTCTAGCCCGTAGGTTGATTTTCGATACAGTTAAGGCCACCTTTTGCAGGGTGGCCTTTTTCGTGGGCGAATGGGGTAGGTCCTGCCTTGCGCTGAGCTAGCGGACGTAGGCGTAAATTGGATACCGTTTTAGGATATCGTTTTCGTCTTGTTCGCTGACGAGCAGGAAGGTGTCGCGGGATTTGACGTCGAGAGATTTTGGGGTGAGCTTGACGGTGTATTTGAGCCCTTCGGTAACGGTTTCGATCTCGTAGTCGAACTGGGCCGGTTGGTCGGCGTCCTTGCGGGCGAGGCCGCTGAGCGTCATGGGGGATCTCTCGTGGAAGGTGATTTCGATGGTTTGGGTGCTGGCTTCGGCGCCGAGCTTCCAGAAGCGTACGCGGGGGGCGAGGGTGACGGGCACGGGGATATCGACTTCGAGCTTCAGCTCGTAGGTGTCTTGGCTTCCTTCGGCGTTTTCGGTCACGACGGTGATGAGCTTGCGCTGCTTGCCTTGGCGGGAGCCGATGGTGAAGATGGCGTTGAGCTCGCCGCTTTCGCCGGGTTCGTAAACCTTTTTGCTAAGGGTGGGCACGGTGCAACCGCAGGAGGCGGAGGTCTCGAGGATGGTGACAGGGGTGTCGCCGGTGTTGGTGAAGGGGTAGGTGGCTTCCACGGATTCGTCGCCGAATTCGGTCTCGAAGCTTTGCGTTTCGGTCGCCCACTCGAGGGAGGCGGTCCAAGCGAGGGCGGGGGCGGCGAGGCCGCACAGGAAGGCGGCTAGAAGCCGGCGGACGGGGGCGGGGAGCGTACAAGATCGAGTTGAAATCATGTTGGCTAGGATGATCGGTTTCCGTCGGAAAAGTTCAATCCTTCTTTCGGCGGGGCGGGGGCTGGGTGGATGGGAGGAATTTCGCGCGGCTGCGCTTTTGCGGAGAATTTGAGTTGTGTGGAGGTGGGGGAGGGGTTGTGCTGCGCGACTTATGAGCAGCTTTTCCAGACCAGACGGGCGCGCCTGCGACGCCTTGCGCGAGATATCTTTCCAAGCCGATTTTGCGGCGAATGCCACCGGGTCTGTGCTGGTGAGCTTTGGGGACACCAAGGTGATTTGCGGTGCGATGCTGGAAAAGCGAGTCCCCGGCTGGATGCGGGCTCAGAACGTTTCGGGCGGCTGGTTGACGGCCGAGTACTCGATGCTGCCGTACAGCACCTTGGATCGGAAGCAGCGGGACGCGAGCCGAGGCAAGCAGGACGGGCGCGGGGTGGAGATCCAGCGCTTGATCGGGCGTTCCTTGCGAGCGGTGATCGATTTGCAAAAGCTGCCTGGGCATACGCTCTGGGTGGATTGCGACGTCTTGCAGGCGGATGGCGGCACCCGTACGGCTTCTATTACAGGAGCGTACTTGGCGGCGCGGCTAGCGGTGCAGAAGCTGATCGACGCGGGGACTTTGAAGGAAAATCCGTTCAGCGATTCGATCGCGGCGGTCAGCGTGGGCATCTACGAAGGGCAGCCAGTTTTGGATCTTCCCTACATCGAGGATCGCGACGCGAGCGTGGACTTCAACGTGGTGATGACGGGAAAGGGCGAGTTCGTCGAGCTGCAGGGCACGGGCGAGGAAGCAACCTTTTCGGAAGACGAGCTGGCGAAACTGATCGGCTTGGCGAAGAAGGGAATCAAGGAATTGTCCGCTATGCAGGCAAGTTTCCTGACCCAACGCTTGCTGGGCGACCTGAAGCTCTAGGCTTTCGGCTTTTTTATTTCTGCTAACGGGAAGGGCGCCTGCCTGCGAAGCGGCCCTCTTTCCATGAATATCCTTCGTCTGGGGCCTGAATATCCCTAATTCGCGGAGCTTGGGACTTACGCATTTCTTTGTTTTGGGCAGTTGGGGTGTTGATTAACAAGTGAGAAGCGTTTTTGCTCTGCTCGCTAATTTTCCAGCACAGGCTATGAATATTCACGAATACCAGGCGAAGAAACTATTTGAAGAATATGGCATCCCTTGTCCAAAGGGTGCCGCGACAAGTTCGAGCGAGGAGTTCGAATCTTGCATCGACAGTTTAGGTGAAGGCCTGGTTGTCGTGAAATCGCAAATACACGCGGGCGGTCGCGGCAAGGGAACGTTCACCGACGGTTTCAAGGGAGGCGTCAAGCTTGCCAAGACCAAGGAGGAGGCGATCGAGTACGCGAACAAGATGCTCGGCAACACGCTAGTCACCATCCAGACCGGCGAAGCGGGTCGCAAGGTGCAGACCATCTACTTCACGGAAGGGGCTGACATCAAGAAGGAGTACTACCTCGCCATCCTGCTCGACCGCGCGACGTCCCGTCCTGTGATCGTGGCCTCCACTGAAGGCGGCATGGACATCGAGACGGTTGCCGAGGAAACGCCCGAGCGCATCTTCAAGGTCTTCATCGATCCTGCTTACGGGCTGGCGGACTTCCAGCTCCGCGAGCTCGTGACCAAGCTCGGTCTCAGCAAGCTCGAGTCCAAGAACGCGGCCAAGCTCATCCGCAATCTCTATACTATGTTCTGGGAAAAGGACGCGGACATGATCGAGATCAATCCGCTCATCACGACGGAGGCGGAAGACGTGCTCGCTCTGGACGCGAAGGTCAGTTTCGACTCCAACGCCCTTTACCGCCACCCTGAGATCCAGGCCCTGCGCGACCTGAACGAGGAGGACCCGAAGGAAATCGAGGCCTCCAAGTACGACCTTTCCTATATCGCTCTCGACGGTTCGATCGCCTGTTTGGTAAACGGAGCGGGCTTGGCGATGTCGACCATGGACATCATCCAGCACTTCGGCGGCAGCCCGGCTAACTTCCTCGACGTAGGCGGCGGCGCTTCCAAAGAGCAGGTGATCGCGGCGTTCAAGATCATCTTGGGCGACCCCAACGTGAAGGGAATCTTCGTCAACATCTTCGGCGGCATCATGGACTGCGACGTTATCGCTAACGGTATCGTGGAAGCGGTGAAGGAAGTCGGTCTCGAGCTGCCGCTGGTAGTTCGCCTCGAAGGCAACAACGTCGTAGCGGGTCGCAAGACGCTCGATAGCTCCGGCCTCACGATCGTAACTGGAGACAGCATGGCGGACGCCGCGCAAAAGATCGCTAACCTCGTCGCCTAACAACTGCCGACCTCAACACCATTTAAGATATGTCCATTCTCATCACACCCGAGACTAAGATCATCATCCAAGGCATTACCGGCGAGTTCGGCGCGCGTCACGCGCGTCTTTCGCTCGACTACGGTACGCAGGTTGCAGCTGGCGTGACGCCAGGCAAGGGCGGCCAAGTCTTCGAGCACGACGGCAAGAGCGTGCCCATCTACAACTCCGTGAAGGACGCTGTCGAAGCGACTGGCGCGACTGTATCCGTAATCTTCGTACCGCCTCCATTCGCGGCTGACGCGATCCTCGAGTGCGTCGACGCGGAGGTCGATCTCGCGGTCGCGATCACGGAAGGCATTCCGGTCCGCGACATGGTTCGCGTGAAGCGGGCGATGGCTGGCAGCAAGACGCGTTTGGTCGGTCCGAATTGCCCAGGCCTCGTAAGCCCAGGCGAAGGGGAAGACTCGAAGGGCGGCTGCCGCATCGGCATCGCTCCTGGCTACATTCACAAGAAGGGCCACGTGGGCGTGGTTTCGCGATCCGGCACTTTGACCTACGAAGCGGTTTACCAGCTCACGGTTAAGGACATCGGTCAGTCCACTTGCGTGGGTATCGGCGGCGACCCGGTCAACGGAACTTCGCACCTCGACGTGATCAAGCTCTTCAACGAAGACCCGGACACGCATGGCATCATCCTCATCGGCGAAATCGGCGGAAACGCGGAAGTCGAAGCGGCTCGCTGGATCAAGGAGAACTGCAGCAAGCCGGTTGCCGGATTCATCGCTGGTGCGACTGCTCCTCCAGGCCGTCGCATGGGCCACGCCGGCGCGATCGTCGGCGGCGCGGAAGATACCGCGGAAGCGAAGATCAAGGTCTTCAAGGAGTGCGGTATCGAAGTTGCGGATACGCCATCCGACATGGCCGACGCCTTGCTTCGCGCCGCGAAGGCCAAGGGCGTAACGCTCAGCTAAGCGAGCGCTCGCGTTTGAAATTTGAGGACGCCCCTGAGAGGGGGCGTCCTTTTTTGTTTAATCGTGTAGGGCTGTCGCTTGCGACAAGCCGCGATGGAGGGTCAACTGGCGGTAGGGATCGGCAGGTGCGCGATCGTCAGCCGCGGTGGTTGATAAATTCGAGTTCGTGGATTGGATATTTCCTATGGGATCCAAGTTGCGCATTCGTAATACGCAGGCGTTGCGACGCGGTCGGGTATCCGTGCCGAATGCCCGCTATTTTGTGACTGTTTGTACGAGGGATCGAGCTCCAGTGCTTTGTTCGGATGAGGTTTGGCTCAGCCTTGTCCAGCAGTGGGAGAATCAGGAGTTGGAAGGGGATATGTCACTTCATTGCATGGTCCTTATGCCGGACCATCTGCATGTCGTGTTTCGCTTAGGGGCGCGTCTCAAGCTGGGGCAGGTTGTTGGAAAGTTTAAAAGCAAAGCGACCTGCTTGGTAGAGTGGCAAGAGGACTTTTTTGATCACAGATTAGGTTCAGATGAACCGGAAGAGCCCTATGCGTTTTATTTGTTTATGAATCCGAATCCCTATCGCTCTGATCTGCTTGGGTTGGATAGCAGGTGGAAATTCTGGAAGAAAGGGGCACGCATCAAATATGAGTTTGAGGAGGCCGTGGGGGAATGCGGGGCGCTGCCTACGCGGTGGGTCGCTGAGAGCGAGAAGGTGCGAGCTTGTTTTGAAGTGGAGTAGTGGGCGGCTGTCGGGCAACGCGGCGTGTCGCAAGCGACAGCCCTACTGGTTGACTCGGTTGCGTTGCGTTGTAGGGTAGGTGCGTATGGCCCACCCCAGCAAAAATATAGTTTTCTTCGATGGGGTTTGTGGGTTTTGCAATAAGTCGGTGGACTTTTTGCTGAGGGTGGATGGGCGGAGGACGCTTTTCTTCTCGCCGATCCAAGGGGAGACGGCGAAGCGGATCTTGCCGGCTGAGCGTCGGGAAAATGTGGATACGATCTCGTTCTTCGATGGAACGCAGCTTTTCTATCGTACCACGGCGCTGCTGAAGATCGCCAAGGCCCTGGGGGGCGTTTGGCTGGTCTTTTATCCGTTGATCGTGGTGCCGGCGACGTGGCGGGACCTGGCTTACGATTGGGTCGCCAGGCGTCGCTACCGCTGGTTCGGGAAACGGGATGCCTGCCGCATGCCTAGCCCGCAGGAACGGGCTAGGTTTTTGGATTGAGGGGTGGTAGCGCGGAGCCTTAGCCGGTGGTGCGGAGGCCGGCGGCGATGGCGTTGATGCTTTGCAAGACGTTGCGCAGGTTTTCTTCGGAGCCTGACTTGCGCCAGCCGGCGAGGAGCTCGATCTGCTGGGCGTGCAGGAGGTCGAGCCACTTGTCGCGGGCGTGCAGGGTCTTGTAGAAACGGGGGCGTCGCTTTTCGAGCGGGCCGTTGAGGAGCTCGGCGAGGGTTTCGCGGGTCGCTTTGCGCTCGTCGTTGATGAGCTTCATGAAGCGGTCGCGTATCGAGTCGTCGACTACAAGCTTGGCGTAGGATTCCATGACGGAACGGTTGGCGCTTTCGACGCTGGTCTCTACGTTGTAGAGTACGTAGCGAAGGAAGGGCCAGGTCTTGGCGCTGTTCTTGAGCGCTGCGAAGAGTTCTGGCTTCTGGTTCTTGAGGGCTGCGATGGAGCTGCCGACTCCGTACCAGCCGGGCATGTAGAAGCGGGATTGGTTCCAGCTGAAGACCCAAGGGATGGCCCGCAGGTCCTTGAGGCTGGGCTTGCCGCTGCGGCGCGAGGGGCGGGAGCCGATGCGGCTTTGCTCGAGCGCGTCGATGGGGGTGGCGGTGCGGTAGAAGGTGAGGAAATCGTCTTCCAGCAGGAGGCCGCGGTAGGTTTTGGCGCTGTATTCGGAAAGGAAGGACATGGCTTCCGCGAGTTCCGGCGTAGGCGTGTTGGGGCTGTCGGCGAGCTGGGAGCCGACGGAGCCGGCCACGAGCAGCTCGAGGTTGCGGGCTGCGGTGAGGAAGTTGCCGTACTTTTGGGCGATGATTTCGCCTTGCTCGGTGACGCGCGACCCGGGGGCGAGGGAGCCGACGGGGAGGGCTTCGAGGAAGCGGTGGGTGGGGCCGGCTCCGCGGGAGACGGTGCCGCCGCGTCCGTGGAAGAAGCGGATCTTGACGCCGTGTTTTTCGCCGAGGGCGATGAGGCGGGTCTGGGCGTTGTAGAGGCCCCACTGGCTGGCGATGATGCCGGAGTCCTTGTTGGAGTCCGAGTAGCCGAGCATGGCTTCTTGTACCAGCGGCTCCTTGGGGCAAGGGGTGGGGACGCCGTAGTTGGCGAAGCCTTCGTCGAGGGCCCGTTGCTGCCAGGGGAGGCTGGCTTGGGTGACGGGGTGGGCGAGGAAGGCGTCCATGATGGCCTCGGAGTTTTCGAGGTCGTCGAGGGTTTCGAAGAGGGGGGAGATGGGGACGAGGCAGATGTTGCCTTTGTCCGTCATGCGGGTGAGTCCGGCTTCGCGGCAGAGGGTGTAGAGGACGAGCAGGTCGGAGAGGGAGCGGGTCATGCTGATGATGAGCTGCCCGACTCCAGCGCGTCCGTAGTCGCGGATTTGGTTGGCGACTTCCTTGAGGGCGCCGACGGCTTCGCGGACTTCGAGGTCCATGTGCTCGTGGTCTTGGGCGAAGGGGCGGGCTCGGGTGAGCTCTTCGGAGAGGAAGGCGACTCGCTTTTCTTCGGGCCAGTCGGGGAAGTTGGCTCCGTCCTCGACGCCGGCCGCTACGAGGAGCTGGGCCATGGCGCGGTCGTGGTAGCCGGAGTTTTGCCGGATATCGAGGGCTGCCATGTGGAAGCCGAAGGTATCGAGGAAGCGGATGATGGGGAGGACGTAGAGGTTGGCGAGGCGCTTGGCTCCTGCGTCGTTGAGCGACTGTTGCAGGAGCTTGAGGTCGGCGCTGACTTCGCTGGGCTGGGCGTAGCCTTTCTTGGCTTTCTTGCCGCGGGGGAGGCGGTCGCGGACGAGTTCGGCGAAGCGTTTCCAGGGCTCTTCGATTTTGCTGGGGTCCTCGCACTTGGGGTCGAGCTCGGCGATGCGTTCGAGCAGGTAGGCGGGCGGGGACTGGAAGAGTTGGGAGAGGGCCATGTCCTTGCTGAGCTGCTTGAGCTTGCGGGCAAGGGTGTCGAGGGCGGCGGTCCGCAGCTGGGCGAAGGTTTCCGCAGTGACGTCGGCGGTGACGAAGGGGTGTCCGTCGCGGTCGCCGCCGACCCAGCTGCCGAGGTGGAAGCGTGGGTAGGAGTTGGCGTCGGATTCGTCCCACTGGATGCCGGCTTGGGCCATGGCGGCGCGGAAGCGGGCGTCGGAGATCTCGATGGCGACGGGGAATTTCTGGGTGAGGTAGTTGAGGATATTGTCGCGTTCGGAGGCGACGTCGGGCTTTTCGACGAGGATTTCGCCGGAGCGCCAGATCAGCTCGATGATGGCCTTGATGCGGTCGCGGAACTCGCCGAGCTCGATGGGGGTGTACATGTTGTTCTCCAGCTCGACGAGCAGCTCGTAGAGCTTGCGGTGGGCGGCGAGCACGGAGGGGCGCTTGGCTTCGGTGGGGTGTCCGGTGAGGACGGGGTGCACGCTAGAGCGGCGGATGGTTTCGAAGAGCTCGCCCTTGGAGGGGGTGGTCTCGGCGATGCGCTTGAGCCAGTAGCCCCAGGAGCCGGTGTCGGAGTCGGTCTGGCCTTCGGCTTCGAGGCGGCGGCCGGCTTGGTTGGCGGCGTTTTCCTCGACCAGATTCATGATCTGGAAGGCGATGGAAAGGACCTGGGCGGTCTTTTCGGCTGGGACCTGTTTGGCCTGCGGATCTTCGCGCACGAGCAGCGGGGAGAGTTCGGCTTCCCCGATTTCCTCCAGCACTTCGCGAGCGCAGGTGAGTAGCAGATCGATGTCCCGGTCCACTTTTTCGAGGCCGGTGTTTATTTGTTGTTCGAAGGATGGCATGGCTTGGTGTGGCGCGATAGATTCTAGGGAGATCGGTTTGGGGCAAGCGAAAGCGTGCGTACATGCAAAAGCCTCGCCAATTTAATGCATGGCGAGGCTTTTGTTTAAAAAAGATGGGCGTTTCAGCTCAGGAGGGCCTTGTATTTGGGGGCGTTGCCGATCATGACGACGACCACGAGCGCGACGAAGAGGCCGGCGGGAAGGATGTTGGCGGGGTCGAGCGTGAGGTGGAACATGAAGGCGCTGTAGGCGAGCGGGGCGAGCAGCACGGTGGCGAGCCCGACTCCTTTGTTGGCGGCGAGCAGGGCGGCGCTGGCGATGTAGAGGATGCCGAGGGTGGGCCAGACGAAGGAGCTGGCGATGGCGCCCATGAAGGTGGCGGCTTGGCCGGAGAGTTCCGGGGCGGGCATGAAGCCGAGGAACTTGTTGAGGCCGAAGACGAGCATCATGAGGGCGAGAAGGTAGCGGGCGGCGAGCGTGAGTTTTGACATGGTGGGTGCGGGTGGGGAGTTGTTGTGGTGTCGGTTGGGCGGATTCCCTAGTGGAAGTACGTTGAATGGGGGCTTTCGATTGAGAGAATCGAGCTTTGCAAGATATGGCGATCCTGACTTTGATTGTTCAAAATGGTGCTTGCCGAGTGTTCAAACTAAGCTTGCTTGCGGGGGTGCATGGTCCTAATGGGAGTGGGGTATGCAAGAGATCCCATTGGAAACGCATGATTTGACGGTCGCCTACGACAAGCGTCCGGTGCTGTACGGGGTGGATGTGCAGGTGCCGGAGGGCAAGCTGGTGGGGATCGTGGGGCCCAACGGGGCGGGAAAGTCGACCTTGATCAAGGCGATCATGGGCATCGTTCCCATCACCGGTGGCTGGGTGAAGGTTTTTGGCGAGTCCTTCGCGAGGGGGGCGAAGCGGGTCGGCTACGTGCCGCAGCGTGAGTCGGTGGACTGGGACTTTCCGGTGAACGTGATGGATGTGGTCCTGATGGGGCGCTACGGGCGGCTCGGCTTGATGGGGCGGGTGAGCAAGGCGGACCGCGAGATCGCGGAAGCCTGCTTGGACAAGGTGGGCATGCTGCCGTATGCGAAGCGCCAGATTTCGAATCTTTCGGGCGGTCAGCAGCAGCGGGTGTTTTTGGCTCGGGCTTTGGCCCAGGAGAGCGACCTGTACTTGATGGACGAGCCTTTCGTCGGGGTGGACGCGGCGACGGAGGCGGCGATCATCGAGCTGCTGCGAGAGCTGAAGGGGCGTGGGAAGACGATCTTGGTGGTGCACCACGACTTGCCGACGGCCCAGACGTATTTCGACATGTTGATGCTGTTGAACATGCGTTTGGTGGCCTTTGGTCCGACGGAGGAGGTTTTTACGCAGGAGCTGTTGCAGAAGACTTATGGCGGGCGTTTGACCATCCTCTCGGAGGTGGCGAACACGGTCATGAAGGAGTCGAAGTGAAGCTGGCGGGAGAGAGTTGGAAACGGTTTTGCGGCCTGTCGTTTGCGCCGGCTCTGCGCTGGGCGTTGGCGGGCGTTTTGGTGTTGCTGTTCGCCGCGTCGGCGGAGGCGGCCCGGATCAGCGACATGCAGGACACGAACGTGTGGGAGCAGGCGATCCGCTTTTTCAGCTTGCGGGACGACGTGGTGCGGACGGCTTTGCTGGGCTCGATCTTCCTGGGGATTAGCTGTGGTTTGTTGGGGAGCTTTATCGTGGTGCGCAAGCTGTCGCTCTTTGGCGATACCCTGTCGCACGCGGTGCTTCCGGGGGTGGCGATCGGCTACCTGGTGGCGGGCGAGAAGGATCCGTTTGCAATTTTCGTGGGCGCCACGGTGGCGGGCGTGCTGGGGACGGTGGTGGTGAACCTGATCAAGAAGACGACCCATATCAAGGAGGACAGTTCGCTAGGCATGGTGCTGGCGGGCTTTTACGGGATCGGCATTGTGTTGATGAACCGGATACAGAAGCTGCCGACGGGCACGCAGTCCGGGGTGAACAAGTTTTTGTTTGGCCAGGCGGCTGCGGTTTCGCCGACGGAGGTTTGGATGATCGCGGGCGTGGCGGTGGCGGCGGTGCTGATGGTGCTGTTGTTCTATCGGCAGTTTTTGCTTGGGAGTTTCGATATCGGCTTCGCGCGTTCGCTGGGTTTGCCGGCGGGACTGTTCCACTACCTGCTGATGATGCTGCTGGCGTTTACGGTGGTGGTGTCTCTGCAGGCGGTCGGGGCGGTTCTGGTTTCGGCGATGCTGGTGATCCCGGCGGCCTCGGCCTACCTTTTGACGGACCGCATGCATCGGATGTTGGTGTTGGCGAGCGTGTTCGGGATCTTTTCGGGAGTTCTGGGAGCGTTCTTTTCGTTCCTCGGCAATAGCCTGCCGACGGGGCCGTTGATGGTGCTGGCGGCCAGCTCGATCTTTACCTTGAGTTTTCTGTTTTCGCCGAAGCATGGGCTGGTGTCGCGTTGGAGGAAGCGTCGCCGGGGCCAAAAGCGTATCGAGAACGAGAATACGTTGAAGGCTATCTATCAGGTGCGAGAAAGCTATGGATTTGCGGGCGAGGGCGTGAGAGTGAAGGACTTGGCCCTGCGCATGGGCGAAACAACGGACGAGACGCGGCGGCGGCTTGAGAAGCTGGCGGCCGTGGGGGTGTGCGATCTGAAGGAGATCGAGGGGAAGTCTTATGCCTTCTTGAATCCGGACGGCTGGTTGCGGGCCTGCGCGGTGGTGCGGAACCACCGATTGTGGGAGCTCTATTTGACGAACCAGGCGGAGTACGAGCCGGACCATGTGCATGACGATGCGGAGGTCATCGAGCATATCTTGGGCGAGGAGACGGTGCGGCACTTGGAGCGTCTGCTCGATTATCCGGCGGAGGATCCGCATGGAAAGTTGATTCCGAGTTTGGCGGATCTGCAGCGGTCGCTGACGAAGGGAAGTTCGGAAGACAAGGCGACGGGGTACCGGATGCCGAACCAGTAAGGGAGATTTGAATACGATGTCTATTTGGTCAGAGTTGATTCCCGAGTTTTCGTTCGAACAGGTTTTTGTGGAGCCTTGGACGGAGTTCTTGGATCCGTTTATCTGGATTTTCCTGATGGGCTTTTTCGTGACGGCGGCCTGCGGTTTCTTGGGTACCTTTATTGTATGGCGGCGAATGGCTTTGGTGGGGGATGCGATTAGCCATAGCGTCTTGCCGGGCTTGGTTATCGCGTTTTTGGTATCGCAGAGCCGAGATACCTTGCCGATGTTTTTGGGCGCGGTCGGGGCGGGCGTCTTGACTACGGGCCTGATCGAGGTGATCCACCAGAAATCGCGTATCAAGACGGATGCCGCCTTGGGGATCGTGTTCACGACGCTCTTCGCTATCGGGGTGGTGTTGGTGTCGCTCTACGGAGAGAATGTAGATTTGGATACGGATTGCGTGTTGTACGGTGAACTCGAGCACGTGACGCTGGAACCGTTGAGTTCGGTCTTCGGGCTCTTCGAGGCTCCGGGCTCGGTGATTCGCATGGGGGTGGTTTCGCTGCTGGTAGTGGGATTGGTGATACTCTTTTATCGTCCTCTGGTGGTGAGTTCCTTCGATCCCGGATTGGCTCGCTCGATGGGGATGAACCCGGCTGCCATGCACCATGCGCTGATGTCGCTGCTGGCGATTGTGGTGGTGAGCTCTTTCGAGGCGGTGGGGGCGGTTCTGGTAATCGCGATGCTGATTTTCCCGGGGACGACGGCTTCGTTGCTGTCGGATCGTCTGCCGGTGATCCTGGGAATTACCTTGGTGATCGCTTTTTTGGGAGCGCTGTTGGGGATGCACTTCGCCCTGTGGCTGGACATTTCCACGGCTGGCGCGATCAGCACGGTAATCTTTGGCATGTTCCTGCTGGCCTGGGTCTTCGCTCCGCGAAGGGGGCTCTTGTGGCAGGTGTTTCGGTAGGGGGCTCGGCAATGCAGCCGCGCTAGAGTTTCTGGAAGGCGTAGAGGTAGCTTTGCCAGTTGGGGCCGGCGGCGGGGTAGTCCCAGTCTGCGACGTGGACGAGGCCGGCTTGTCGCTCGAGAAAGGAGATGAGGGCGTCGCGGGGGATGGCGTTCATCTCGAAGTAGGCGGGCCCGAGTCCGAAGGTTTGGAGCAGGGCCTTGGCGGCGTAGTTGAGCCGCTTGCCCAGGGGGCTGCCATGGATGAGGTGGCTGGGGAGCTGGAAGACGAAGGTGCCGCCGGGCTTGAGGGCGCGGGCGATTTCGCGGAAGTAGGGCTTGGAGTAGCGCGGGGCGATGTGTTGGAAGACGATGTCGGAGTAGGCGAAGTCGAGAGATTGCGAGTCGAGGCAGTCGAGGTGTTTCTCTGTATTGAGAATGAACTTACAATGGCGTCCGCGGTGGGCGTTTTGTCGGGCGGCCTCGAGCATGGAGGCTGAGATGTCGATGCCGATGGCTAGGTCGAAGCGGCGGGAGAGGGGAAAGGTGAGGCGGCCAACTCCGCAGCCGAAGTCGAGCGCGCTGTGGCCTGTCATGGGAATTCCGATACCTTGGAGGCGTTCCTGGAGTCCGCGGATGCAGTCTTCGCCCGATTGGTAGAACTCCTCCGGATCCCACTTTCCGCCTTTTTTGTCCTTGGCGGAGAGGACGGTCCAGAGCGGGTCGGCGGAAGCGAGGCTTTCGAAGTTTTTCTGGAGTCGGGAGAGGCGCACGGCGGGAGAGTGGCGGGTGATGAGGGAAAGGCTGGGAGCGTGCTCGGGCGCGTTCCGAAGGAGGTCTAACCGCGTTGGCGAACGGCCTCGAAGAGGGTGATGAGGGTGGCCATGGCGACGTTTAGAGAGTCGGCCTGGCCGGCCATGGGGATAAGGACTTTGGTGTCGCAGTGGGTGAGCCATTTTTCCGAGAGCCCGAACTGTTCGGAGCCCATGACGATGGCGAGGGGGCCGCGCAGGTCGGTATCGGTGTAGACGATGTCGGTGTGCGGAGTGGTGGCGGCGGTGCGGATGCCTTTGGCACGTATCCACTCGATCACTTCATCGGTGCTGGCGGACACGGTGGGCATGGAGAAGAGGACTCCGGTGGAGGAGCGCACGGCGTTGGGGTTGAAGAGGTCGGTGACGGAGTCGCAGCAGATGACGGCGTCGACGCCGGCGGCGTCGGCGGAGCGGAGAATGGTGCCGAGGTTGCCCGGCTTTTCGATGGATTCGACGATGAGCAGGAAGGGGGGATCGGAGAGCGTGAGCTCGTCGAGGGTGTAGTTCCACTGTTCGATGACGGCGAGCAGGCCTTCGGGGCGGTCGCGGTAGGCGACTTTTTCGAAGGCGTGCTTGGAGAGCTCGAAGAGGGCGGCGCCGCGGGAGCGGGCCTGGGCGAGCAAGCCCTCTTCGTTTTCGCCGAGGAAGCAGTCCGGGCAGAAGTAGACTTCCTGGGGGATGACGTCCTTTTCCATGGCCCGCGAGATGGCGCGGTAGCCTTCGGCGATGAAGACGCCCTGTTGGTTGCGGGCACGGCGGTCCCGCAGCTTCACGAGGTTTTTGACCCGTGGGTTTTGTAGGCTAGTAATGAGTTCGGCCTCGATCATTTCCTTTTGCTGTAGGGGCGGGAGGGGCCGTATTCAAATAAAATGTCAAGAGTGCCCATCAGGGGCTCCAGGTGCGCTTTTGATTGTTAAGGGTTTTGGGCGTAGGCCGTCTAATAGAGGATTATAGCCTTGCTGGAAAACGCCTGATGTTCACTATCTTAGCTCTAACTCCCCACCCCCATCTGCCATGACTATTGTCCCCATTCTCGTCCTCGTTGCCATCGTGATCCTCGCGATGTACTTCTTTCTCAACAAAAAGTCGGACGAGAAGGATCGAGAAGGGGTAGTGAGGGACATCCTGAAGAAGGATGCCCTGGCGGTCGACTTTGGAGATGGACGTCGCGTGGTGGTGAAGCTGTTCGGCATCTCTCCGGCGACGGAGGCGGAGATGCTCGACGAAAAGATCTTCGCCTTCCTGGAGGAATCGCTGCGCGGGCAGCGGGTTTCGGTGAAGCCGGTCATGGTATCTTCCTCGGACGTGATGGCGGCTGAGGTCCGGACCTTGGGTGGCGAATACGTGAATGCGATTTTGGTGCGCCATGGCTTTGCCCGTTGGCAGGTTTCGGAAGCCAGTTCGGACGGGGCTCTGGGGGAGGCGCAGCGCCTGGCTCAAGAGGAGCAGGTCGGGGTGTGGAATCCGGCTATCATCCAATTGCTCGAGGACAAGCGGAACTCGGGGGGAGAGATGAGCGACGACGACATTGCCAACATGGAAGTGGATCCGGAGGAGCAGGAGCGCAAGGAATAGGCTTTCTGCTCTGGACTCGGCGGTTGAGGCTCTGCTTGATGTCGTTCCATGAAGCAGGCCATTCGGCAGTCCTTTTTTATTTTGGCGCTTTCTGCGGTGCTGGGAACGGCGAGCTACCTGGCGCGTCCGCAGGTGGTGCCGTCCGGCGCCTCGGAGCACGAGATCGAGCTGGCCGCGGCGCAGGAGCTCGAGGGCGTTCTCTGGGTCGACGCCCGTATGGACGCGGACTACGAGGCGGCCCATTTGGAGGGGGCTAGCTTGCTCAACGAGGAGAACTGGGAGCTTGGCTTCGCCTCGCTGCTGGAGAGATGGGTTCCGGGGAATCCGATCGTGGTTTATTGCTCGAGCCAGTCGTGCCTGCGTTCCCACCATGTGGCGGCTCGCTTGCGGGAGGACTTGGGGATGGAGGAAATCTATTCGCTCCAAGGAGGCTGGGAAGCGCTCCGGGAGGCTGGTTTGGTGGAAGGGGGCGAGCGATGAGTCCGCGCGTTTTCAGTTGGATCCTGTACGCGGTCGTGGGGCTGTTTTTCGGGATCGCGGCGACGGTGAAGCTGTTGGATCCGGAGGCCTTCCTCTCGTCCTTGCTCACCTACGAGCTCTTTCCTTACGAGGTGGCTTTAGGCTTGGCGTTCTTTGCTCCGGCGGTGGAGCTGGTGGTGGCGCTGGCCCTGGTGAGCGGCGTCTGGCGGAAGGGGGCAGCGTTGTTAACCGTTTTGATGCTTGTCTTTTTTATTGGGCTGGTGGCTCAGGGAATGGCTCGGGGTCTGGAGATGGATTGCGGTTGTTTTGGGGAGAATCAGCTGCAGACGACGGCGGACTACCTGATCAAGATGGGGCAGAACGTGCTGCTGTTGCTGGCGGTGGTCGGAGCCTGGCTGGTCGAGAAGAGGTTCGGGTCGGAGCAAGTTTAAGATGATAGAAGCAAATCAGAGCATAAACCTCGATTTTTCCGTGCAGCTTGCGGACGGCGGCGAAAAGCGGACGTGCCGCATGGCGGACCTGATCCGTCGCCCGACGATCGTTTCCGTCTATATGCGGAACAATACCAGCAACTGCGACAAGCAGGTACAGCAGATGCAAGTCGCTGCCAAGGAACTGGATAAGTTGGGCTATGACTTGATCGGCCTGAGCAAGGATACTCCCGGCTCCCACCTCAAGTACGCCTGCAAGCTGGAGCTGTCCTTCCCCTTGGTTTCCGATCCGGAGCATTTGTTTGCCAAGGCGACGGATTCTCTGGTCGAGAAGAAGATGTACGGGAAGACCTTCCTGGGGCCAACGCGGTCCGCCTACCTGATAGACCCAGAGGGAAAGGTCCTGGCAGTGCTCGAGAAGGTCGATTCGGCTAGGCATGCCGAGCAGCTGCGGGAGCTGGTGGAGCGTTAAGTCAGGCTTCGCGTTTGCTTGTTAAGGATAACGCTTTTTTAGTTTACTAATGGTTCGTTTTCCTGTGTTTAGAAGGTCTTATGATCTCAGAATCGCAGTTGAATGGTTTTTCGAAGGCAGCCGGGCTTGCCGCTTTGGCGAGTGTTGGGGGCCTGTTTGCCCAAGCCCAGGTCGAAGACCCGTCCTACACGGTGGAGCTCCCTGAGCTGTACGTGAGCAGTTCGCATACGGCGACGGTCGAGCCGGCTTCCACCTATGGGGCGCCGGTTTCTCGTTTGGAGTTGAATCCGCAGTTCGATCTGCAGGTTCGCAACATCGCGGAAGCGCAGGGCGACGTGAGCATTCGCGGCGGCATTTTCGAGAACACCGGCTTCCGAGTGGGGGCAGCGACTTTGCTGGATCCGCAGACGGGGCACTATTTCGCGGAGATTCCCGTCGCCCCGGAGATGCTGGAAGGACCAGGGCTCCTAGTGGCGAGCGACAATGCATTTGCTGGTTTCAACAGCACGGTCGGGACGGTTGACTATTCTTGGACTGAGATTTCCGAGGGCGGCAGCGCGGCGGTCGGCTTTGGCGACAACAGCTTGAACTACCAGCGGCTGCATCAGGCGACCTTGTTGTCGGTGGAGGAAGCCGCGGTTTGGGGAGCGGAGGTCGAGGCGTCCCGTTCGGAGTCGGCTGGCTCTATCGAAAACGGGGACCACAATTTCGTTCGCTACAGCGGACGGTTGCAGCGGGTGGGAGAGAGCGCGCAGACGGATTTCTTCGCGGGCTACCAATCGAAGTACTTAGCTTGGCCGGAGCTCTATGCGGCTCCCTACGGATCGAACGAGTCGGACGAGGTACGTACCAGCTTGTTTCTGTTCAACCACTCCCAAAGTTGCGGGCCTGACAGCTTTTGGGAAGCGACGGTGTATCATCGCCGTCACCATGACCACTACCTCTTCAATCGGGCCTCGGTGGACGATCGATCCTTCGTGCACCAGACGGAAGTCAGCGCTGCAGCGCTCAACGGTGTTCAGGCTGTGAGCGACGTAGCGAAGATCAACTACATGGTGCAGCTGGCGACGGACGAGATCGAATCGACGAAGCTGGAGAACAACTTTACCAGTCGCGACTATACGAAGGTTTCCGTCTTGCCCGAGTTTCTGCTCTCCGAGAAAGGGGAGCGTCGCCTCAGCCTTCGGGCAGGTCTCAGCTACGACGATACGAATCGCGACGCTTCCGAGGTTTCGCCCATCGCTGATATCACTTGGACGAATGGGGACGATTCCTATTATCTTTCGTTCTCCCAGGCGTCACAGGTTTCCGGATACACGGCGATTGGCGGAGCGACGGGAGGCTTGTTTGCGAGCAATCCGGATCTGGAGCGCGAGGTTTCCCGCAACGTGGAGCTTGGCGCGACGTTGAAGCGTTCCGACTGGAGCGTGAAGGCGGCGGCGTTCGTGCGGGAGGATGCGGACTTGGTGGACTGGACGTACTCGTTCGCAGCGACCAGCGCTCGCTCTGCCAAGAACGTGGATATCGATACCTACGGCTTTGAGGTGATCGGTTCCAAGCGCATGGGCCAGCTCGAGCTTTTGGCTAGCGCCACGATTTTGGACAAGGATGAGGACTACGGGGATCCGTCCGTGGACGCCAGTTTCTATGCACTGAATTATGCGAAGTTCCGCGCGACGGCGGCTGCGGTTTGGCGGGCTACCGAGCAGATCCAGTTCCGTATCGACAACGAGTACCGCGATCAGGCTGACAACGTCTTGCGCGAAGGCGACGATGCCGCGTTTTTCACGCACGTGGGCGTTTATTATTCCGTACCTGAGGTTGAGGGACTGGAGCTGAACGCTTCGGTCGAAAACCTTTGGGAAGACGACTTCCAGGAGATCCCCGGAACGCCAGGGCGCGGCCGCCAGTTCAGCGTCGGCGCGCTCTACGGTTGGTAGGGGTAACGCTTTTACCTAGCAGGTATAGTTGGCGGCGTGGGCTTCGGCCTGCGTCGCTTTTTTTGTGCGGCAGCAGGGGAGCTCTGTGCTGTATTCAGATTTTGGAACTCGTCTTTCCCCAAGCGATGGCGGCGAAGATCAGGCTGGCTCCGATCGCGAGCTTGAGGACGGAGTCGGAGGAGATGTCTCGGGCTTCGCCGAAGACGAAGAGGGACGCGGCCATGGCGAGGGGGACAACGGCGTTGTTGCAGGCTGCGAGCACGCCGGGCGAACTGAGGGCGGCGCCCTTGTTCCACCAGAAGAAGCCGAGTCCGGAGGCGATGGCGCCGAGGTAGACGAGCACGTACCACTGCTCGCTGCTGGGGGAGGTTTTGCTGCTGTCGCCGAAGAGGGTGAAGCCGAGGACGGCGAGGAGGGCTCCGCCGAACAGGAGGGCGGCTATGGCTTCGCTGTCGTGGAGGTGGCTACGCTTTCGTTTCCAGGAGCGGTAGAGGAGTTGTCCGAGGCCGAAGGAGAGGTTGGCGATTTGCATAAGGCCGAAGCCGATCCAGATGGAGCCTTCCGGGGCTGAGTTGTATTTGATGACGGCGGCTCCGGCTATGGAGAGCAGGGCGCAGCCGAGCAGGCTCCAGCGCCAGCGTCTATGGGTGAGCTCGTGGGCGAGAACGATGTAGAGCGGGGTCAGGACGGAGAAGAGGGCGACGAGGTGGGAAGGAAGGAAGGCGTACGCTTTTATGTAGCTAACGTACATGACTCCGAACTGGAGGGCCCCGATGCCGAGGAGGCAGAGGGACTCGCTTGTATTGAGTTTCTTGGGACGAAAGAAGGGAAGGAAGCAGAGGAAGGCGATGGAGAGTCGGACGCTTGCCACGAAGGTGGAGTCGAGTCCGGTGAGGCGTCCCATGATTCCGAATGAGAAGGCCCAGAGGAGGGAGACGGCGATGAGGTAGAGCATTTAAGGTGTGGGCTGCGGGGGCCACTTGGCCTGGAGGGTGGGGTGGCGCTGGGAGGCGGCGAGTTGGCGGAGGAAGGTGGCTCGGGGGACCTCTTGGGCGCCAAGGCTTGCTAGGTGCTTGGTGGGTTGTTGGGCGTCGATGAAGTGGAAGCCTTTTTCGAGGGCGAAGTCGACGAGGGCATGGAAGGCGAACTTGGAGGCGTCGCGGGCGTGGTGGAACATGGATTCGCCGAAGAAGGCGCGGCCGAGCGAAACGCCGTAGAGGCCGCCCACGAGGGTGTCGCCCTGGTAGGTTTCGAAGGAGTGGGCGAGTCCGAGCTCGTGGAGGCGGATGTAGGCTTCCTGCATGTCGCCGGTGATCCAGGTGCCGTCTTGGCCGGGGCGCGGAATCTTGGCGCAGTGGGCGATGACGCTGGGGAAGTCGTGGTCGACGCGCAGCTGGTATTTCCCGGAGTTGACGAGGCGGGTGAGGGTCTTGCTGCGCTTGAAGTTCTGCGGGTAGAGGACCATGCGGGGGTCGGGGGAGAACCAGAGGATGGGGTCGCCTTCCGAGTACCACGGGAAGATGCCGCAGGAGTAGGCGGCGACGAGCCGTTGGGGGCTGAGGTCGCCGCCGATGGCGATGATGCCCTCTTCCTCGGCAAGTTCCGGATCGGGGAAAATCGGATCTTTTCGTAGTTGAAAGATGGGCACGCGCGTTCGCGAACTAGGGTTGGGGGATCTCGTCAGCGCTGCCGAATCGTTCGATCAGGCGATCGTAGGAGATGGTGCGGCTGTCGGGGGTGACTTTGGCGGCGAAGAGCTGGCTCCAGATTTCGCGGGGAATGATATCGGTGGCGAGGGAGGAGCGCTGGGAGGAGACGATGTCCTGGTTTTCGTCGAAGGCGAGTTTCCAGGGAAGCTGGAAGTAGGCGTGGGCTTTGTCGGCGGTGATGAGCATGGCGCTCATTTCGTTTTCGCCGGTTTCTTCGTTGGGCATCCGGATTGCGGATACGAAGGAGATGACGCGCAGGTTGTAGACCCAGATGAGGTCGCAGATGGTTTGCAGCAAGGCTTCGCTGCTTTCGGTGACTGCGGTGGGCAGGGTGAGGTTGACGAAGGGGCCGCCTTCCCGCTTGCCGAGGAAGAGGGGCAGAATGCCTTTGAATTCCTTGAATATGGCCTCGCTGTGGAGGGCCATGGCTTCGTGCAGGCCGGAGGTGTTGGGCGGTTGTTCGGTGAGTAGCTTCTGTAGGGACGCTGACATGGGGCCTCAGCTTTTAGGAAGCGGAAGGGATGTCGAGTCGTTTGCGGCGAAGGGGCCGGGTCCGGGACCTCGCTTGCGGCAGGCACCTATTTTGCGTGCTTGGCGTAGGCGGAGAGCTCGCGGGATTCGAGGTCGGTTTTGGCGACGAACTCGAGGGAGGCGGAGTTAATGCAGTAGCGCAGGCGGGTGGGCTTGGGGCCGTCGGGGAAGACGTGCCCGAGGTGGCCGCCGCAGCGGTTGCAGTGGACTTCGGTGCGGGTCATGCCGTGGCTGGTGTCCACGGTTTCGCCGACGTTTTCGCTTTCGATGGAATCCCAGAAGCTGGGCCATCCGGTGCCGGAGTCGAACTTTTGGGCGCTGGCGAACAGCGGAGCCTGGCAGCCGGCACAGAGGTAGACTCCCTTGTCCTTGTTGTTCCAGTATTGGTTGCGGAAGGGCGGTTCGGTGCCTTGCTGGCGCAGGACGCGGTACTGGTCGCCGTTGAGCAGCTCCTTCCACTCGGAGTCGCTTTTTTGGAAGGCCTCCAGGGCGGTGGTTTTAGCTTCGGAGGGAACGGCGCAGGCGGCGAGTTCTTCGGCGGTTTGCGGCTGCGGGGCGGGCGTATCGTTTTCGTTCTTGGTGGCCATGAGAAAGGTGGTTGCGGCTAGGCTTAAGGTGGCGAGTGCGGCGCGTCGTAGGTTCATCCGGGGCTGGGGTGGAAGTGTGCGTGTCCTTGCTAGAGAGGCAAACGGTTTGCGTTTTATTCCGATTGCCTGAGTGGAAAGCGATGGAAGCCGCCAAGCGAGTTGCTTGGCGGCCTGGTCGTCAGCGAGAACGGGGCTTTTCCTCGCTGGCTGTGTTTCCGCCGTTCGCCTGAGCTTCGTGGAAGCCCAGCCTCTTGCGATTCGGCGGGGCGGGAGCCTCCTCTATGGACTGTGTCCGAGCTCCCGAAAGTCAGGCGCCGGAGTATCTCATTTCCTCCGCGCGCTCTGTTGCCCTCTGCTATGGTATACGAGTGGGGGAGGCGTTTGGATTCAAACGGGCTCTCGAAGCGTTGTTTCCTGCCGATAGAATGGAATTGACAGTAAAGACGCCGTTTTTTTTATCCGGCGCACGAACCATTTAGCATTCCTATGGCAGACGAAAAGAAGAGCAGCTCAACAGCTACGAACAAGGCAGCGCCAGCGAAGTCGTCCACCTCTACGGAAACGGGAGGGCAGAACGGCAAGGGCGACGCGCCTCGTAATTGTTTCAGCGACTCCTACCGCTCCAACTTCGACGGGATCGACTGGAGCAAGTAGTTCGCGTTCCGCAGCTTAGAGCGGAGATTGTTTCGGCCACCGCGGTTTGTGCGGTGGCTTTTTTGCGTCTGCGGGCGCGGGGCGGATGGGCTGGGTGGAGCGGGTCCTATTCGGTCCAGATACCCTGAGCGAGGAGCTGCTTGGTGGCGGCTTCGGCCCAGCCGCGGTTGGCGGCGGGGCTGGCGGGGGAGGGGTGCAGGACTTTGCCGTGCTTGATGTCTATGCCTTGCAGGGCGTCCTTGGCCTGGGTTTGGGCGAATCCGCCTACGCCGACGATCCACTCCGGTTGGAGGATCTCGATGCAGCGGCGGAGGTGAAGGTTGCAGGCTTGGAAGAGGGGAGCGCTTTCGGCGGCGGGGAGCTTGTCGGGGGTGCGGTTGCGCGAGCTTTCCTCCATGAAGACGAGGGGGCAGTAGTTGAGCACGAAGTGTTCGGCGAAGAAGTCGTCGGCCTGGGGATAGCGTTCGGCGAAGAGGCCCCAGAGGCGTCGCCCGGAGACTTCGGACTTGTCGCAGTCGAAGCCGACGACGGGGCGCTTGGGGTGTTCGGGGGTCGGTTTGCCGACGGGCTCGTTGATGCCCATCCAATTCTTGACGGAGTCGATCTCGCCGAAGGGGACGCCGGTTTGCGACATGCCCCAGGGGCCGGGGTTCATGCCCATGAAGACGACCCGCTTGCGGGCGGCTCCATACTTTTTGAGGTAGCTGTGTTGCGGCTTCCAAGCGTAGTCCAGCGGATTGTAGACGTAGGCGACCGGTTCGGAAAAGGTGAGCGAGTCGACGGTTTTGCAGAGCTCTTTGGCGGCCTTGGCGAGTTTGGGAGCGAGGGACATGGGGCGATTGGTATCGCGGGGCGGGGCGGGGTCAAACCTGTTTGGGCGGTGGCTCGCTCGAGGGGTGGCGCTCGGCGAGGCGGCAGCAGAGGGTAGCTCCTTTCGTATCCGATATTAGGGTACGCCGCAGGCCGTGATGTCGCTCCGAGGCGACGGAAAGGTGGAGCGGAGGGACGTTTCTACCTGCGGAATGCTCTCCTAGAAGGAGTAGGCGAGGTAGTCGAAGCGCTTGGGTTCCTGCTTTTCGTAGACGGCCTTCTGGCGCTTGGATACGGGCAGGGCTGGAATTTCTTCTTCGTGCACGGGGACGCGGGTGCTGAGCTTTTCGAGCTCGGGATGGTCCTGGATGCGCTGGAAGATGTGGGCGAGTAGGATCGCGTCGCTCTGGGCGTCGTGGCGTCTCATGGAAGAGAGGCCTGCGGAGAGTCGTTCGGCGATGTCGTCGAGCGAGTTGCGCAAGCGGGAGAAGTCCGGCCACATGACTTCAAAGATATCCATGGTATCGATGAAGCGGACGGTGCGGGTTTCCACGCCTTCCTGTCGGGCGTACTTGCGGATGAAATTGAAGTCGAAGCGGTAGATGTCGTGTCCGAAGAGGGTGGCGTCGCCGACCCATTCTGAAAAGGCTTGCAGGGCTTCCAGCGGCTTGGGGGCGCCTTTGACGTCCTCGTCGCGTACGCGGGTGAGCTTCTGGATGTCTTCGGGGATGGGTTTTCCGGGATCGACGTAGGTGCAGAAGCTGTCTTCCACGTTCATGATCACGCCGCCGAGGCGGACGCCGGCGATTTGGGTGATCTCTTCCTGCTTGTAGCGAAGCCCTGTGGTCTCGAGGTCGAACGCAACCAGTTCCCGTACGCCGAGTAGGGGATGGAAGGAGGGCATTTTCGTTGCGTAGAGCGGTTTCACTAGAGTTTGAGCAGGATTACTTTTTATCTATCGGATCTTAGACTAGGTTTGACGAGTATTCGTTCCGCTGGCGCGGAATTTTGACAAAAAGTTCTCAGCCGGCTTTCGATTTCGATTCGAGAGGGGCGGAGGATCACTCTTGGGATACGAATTGCGAGACTAATAGGAGGCATGTTTTCAAAAAATATTAAGGTTGTTTTTACAGCTATGCAGGTTTGATGCCGTTTAGGGAGAGGACTCGTTCCCTTTCCTTATAATCCTTAGCCCGGTTTCCCACCGAAAATGATCCATTTGAATCGAATCCAGCTGCGCTGGAGCATACTCGCTCTTGCGGCAACTTGCTTGCTTGGCTTGCTGAGTAGCGAGTTCGTTGCGAAGAAGCTCATCGTTTCTGCCGAAACGAGCCGTTTGCAGCGCTTACTCGAGCAGCCTTTGGAGGCGCCGGAAAACGGGGTTGAGCGCTTTTCGGTGCTCACGGACGGAAGTCTTTTGGGCGACGAGAACCGAACGCCGGCAGGACTGGGCAGGAAAGCCGTTTTGAGGCTGGTCTACGAGAGCCTGGAGGGTGAGTCCTACCGAGGCGGTTGGGTCTATGCGGCGGAGCCGGCCAAGTTCGGCGGCGAAGCGGCCAGTGGCTGGCTGGTTCTTCGATCGAACGTAGGGGAGCGTTTGGAGTCGGCTTATTTGGCGGTGGCTGGATTGTCCTTCGGGGTGTGGCTTAGCTTCTGCGGATTGTTCTGCATTTTGCATAGCCGCTTGTTGCATTCGGTCAAAGCGGAGGTGGAGAGGATGCGCGGTTCTCTGGGCTTGGAGCGGTCGGGTTCTGGGGCGGAGATCGTGGAGGTCCTGTCTCGGTTTTCGGCGGAGCTACGGGACTTTCATAAGTCGAGGGAGCGCACGCTCGAGGAGATGGAGCCGCTTGCCGCGATCGCCGCGCATGCGGGCGAGGGGATCTTCGTGTGCGATGCTGCGGGTCGGATCGAGTGGGCGAACGATGCGTTTGTGGAGATGGTGGGCTCGAGCCTGGAGGAGCTTCAGCGCTCGGAGCCGTTTGCTTACATGCGGACGGAGCGAAACGATCCGCTCTACCTCGCCCGCTTGGGACGCGCGATGGAGCTGGGGGATTCGGTTTCCTTGGAGCTGGCGGGGGCGCGGCCGGATGGCTCGGAGTATTGGGCGTCGCTGGATCTCAAGCCTTTGGACGTGAAGGCGGACGGGACGAAGCGCTTTTTCGGTATCCAAATCGATATCACCGAGCAGCGCCGGGCAAGCGCGGAGCTGGAGGAGGTGTCTCGTCGTTTCGCCTTGGCGATGGAAAGCGCCAACGTGGGGATTTGGGATTGGGACGTGAAGCGGGACGACTTGGTTTGGGATGACCATACTTTTGGCTTGTACGGAGTTTCTCGCACGACGTTTAAGCCCAGCTATCGCTCGTGGATGGGATGTATCGACCCGGATGATACGAACCGCGTGGTGCGTGCCATCGATAGCAGCTTGGCGAGCGGCGAGAATATCGACCTGGTTCTCTGCGCCCGGCGCCGTGGAGGCAGCGAGGTGTACATCAAGTGCGTCGGCCGCGCTTTCCACAACGAGGCGGGCGAGGTGACTCGCTACATCGGGATCGCTTCGGATGTGACGGCGGAGCATGGGGCGAAGAAGAATTTGATCGAGCAGAAGGAGGAAGCCGAGACCTTGGCGATCCGTTTGGCGGAGGCGGTGAAGCAGTCGAAGCAGGCGGCCCGGGAGGCGTATCAAGCGACGCGGGCGAAGAGCGCCTTTCTTGCGATGATGAGCCATGAGATCCGTACGCCGATGAACGGCGTGATCGGCATGGCGAGCTTGCTGCTCGAGACGGAGTTGGACGAATACCAACGGGACTATCTCAATACGATCCGCATCAGTGGCGATACCCTGCTTACGCTAATCAACGACATTCTGGACTATTCGAAGATCGAAAGCGGAAAGCTGGAGATCGAAATGGCTCCGTTCTCCATCCGGGAATGCGTGGAGGAGGCGGCCGACTTGTTGGCCTCGAAGGCGGCGGAAAAGGGAGTGGACCTAGTTTGCCGCATCGATCGGGAAACGCCGGGCGAGGTGGTGGGAGACATCACACGACTGCGTCAGGTGTTGGTGAATTTGGTAGGGAACGCGATCAAGTTCACGGATGTAGGTGAAGTTGTGATACAGGTGCACGCTCCGGCGGAGGGCAAGGTACGCTTTTCGGTGCGCGATACGGGCATCGGGATTCCTAAGGATCGCATCAATCGTTTGTTCGAGGTCTTTTCGCAAGTGGACTCCTCGACGACGCGCAAGTACGGCGGTTCGGGGCTGGGGCTTTCTATCAGCAAGCAGCTGACCGGCTTGATGGGTGGAGAGATGTGGGTCGAGAGTTCGGTGGGGCGCGGTTCGGTCTTTCACTTCGACATCGCTTTCGAGAACCTGGCCGATGCCGCCTGCGATGCAGTGTTCGGCGAGCAGGCCGAGCTCGTTGGGAAAAAGGTTTTGATCGCTCAGCCGAATTCGGTCTTGCGCGGCTACTTGGAGTCGCTGAGCCGTGGTTGGGGAATGGATACCGTTGCTGTCTCCTCGATAGAGAGCTGTTCTCAAGGGGCTGCTTATGACATCGTGCTTGCGGACGACCGGGATGCATCGCTGGAGTCGGAGGAGTGTCGAGAAATGGTGGCTGCGCTGAGGAAGCGTTCGAAGCTGTTCGTGCAGCTCTTGAACCATGGGGAAGCGTCCGGGCGTGGGCATCGCGAGCAGCGGGTTTACAAGCCGTGCAAGGTTTCGTCGCTGCTTGAAACATTGAAGTCGGTAGACCGGAAGTCCCGCGTGAGCGCTTTGAGCTCGGATGCGAAGGATTCGATCTCGGAAAGCGGTTTTGCTTTGCGCCTGCCTTTGCGGATCCTCGTTGCGGACGATAATTCGGTGAACCAAAAGGTGGCTCGCATGATGTTGAAGAAGTTTGGCTACACGGCGGACTTGGTTGCCAATGGCGTGGAGGCGGTAGAGGCGGTGAAGCAATGCGACTACGATCTGGTGTTTATGGATTGCCAAATGCCGGAGATGGATGGTTTCGAGGCGACTCGCTTGATCCGCCAGATCGAGAAGGACCGTTCGTCCTCCAAGCGGGCGTATATCTTCGCTCTCACTGCGAACGTGCGGGGGGAGTCGATGGAAATGTCAAAGGATGCGGGGATGGATGGTTTCCTGGCGAAGCCGATCAAGCTGGGGGACATCAAGAGCGCCTTGGTGGAGGTCGAGACGGATCTTATTTCCTCCAACTAGATTTCGATTGAGCTTCCGCGTTCGGAGCGGTTGGCTGCGGGGAATTGGATTTCGATGCCAGCAAGCCCTCAGATACTTTTCGATGATGTTGGATTTGTCGTCGTCAACAAGCCATCCGGCATGTTGAGCGAAGGCGGGGGCGAGCGTGAGCTCGACCTCGAGGGCGCCGTATCCGAAAGGGTGGGACGGCAGGTCTGGTGTTGCCATCGGTTGGACCGCTTGACGAGCGGCGTGGTGGTGCTGCGGAAGGGGAAGCGCTTTCTCAAGGAATTAGCGGCTCAGTTCGAGTCGCGGTCCGTCCGCAAGGAGTATTGGCTGCTCGTCGATGGCGTATGGGATCGCCGTATCCAGAAAGTTGAGTCGAATATAGCCCCGCTGGGGCGAGGCGTGCATGCGAACGTGGAGCGAGGCGGGAAGCCGGCGGCGAGCACGTTTCAGGTATTGGGCATAGACGAGGCGGCGAAGGTGAGCTGGCTGCGTGGTTTGCTGAAGACGGGAAGGACGCATCAATTGCGGTTGCATTCCTTGAAGTCGGGCTGTCCGGTGCTGGGCGATCCGGTTTACGGAGTTGGTCGGGACGATGGCTTGTTCGGTCTGCATGCCCGCAGCTTGAGGATGAAGCATCCGGAATCGGGGGTTGCTTTGGACTTCGAGGCGGAGCCCCCGCTTGCCTGGAAGCCGCTGTTGGCGTCTTTCGAGGCTTAGCTGAAGCGCTTTTGTATGAGGCGTTCGACTACGGGGTGGATTTTCTTGGCCAGCTCTGGGTTGGCGTAGGCGATCCAGTTGACCGGGGTGGTGGTATCGAAGGGGATGTCGAGCGTGGGGGAATGGGGTTGGCGGACCACGACGCCTGCGGCTCGGGCGACGAGGGCGGTGCAGAGGTCGTAGGGATGGCAGGTGAGCGACTGCGGGTATCCGTTTTTCGAGAACGCGAGGGGGCGGATGTCGATGACGAGGCGATCGTGCCCGGCGATGAGCTCGTAGAGCTGGCCGCCGGTGGAGATGTATTGGTCGTCGAAGATGAGGGCGTCTTCGCGCTCGGAGTCGGGGGTGAGCGAGGCGAAGAGCTCTTCTTCGAAGGCGGCGAGGGCGGTTTTGGCTTGGGGAAAGAATTTGGCGACGGAGGCGAAGCCGTGTTTGAGGTCGGTCGCTTGGGACGGGCGGTGGGGTACGGGGTCGGTTTGGCCGGTGAGGAGGTTGGTGGCTTGGCGATGGAAGGTGGTGGAGCGGTCGGGGAGGAGGGTGGCGGAGAGTTGTTCCGAGAGGAATTGCTTGGAGGTGGGGAGCTCGGTCATGACGGCGACCGAGATGTCTTCGAGGGTGGGGGCTTGGTGGCGGCGGATGGGGGCGAGGCCGATGAGGGCCCAAGCGGGGCGTTTGTCGTACATGATGCCGCGGGTGCCGTCGATGGGGTCGATGATGAGCTGGTAAGCGAGCTGGGAGTCGGGGGTGTTGGCGGGGAAGGTGACGCGTTCGTGGTCTTCGATACCTTCCATGACCAGGCGCACGGGGTGTTGGCTGGGCCAATGGGCGGCGAGCCAGTCGAGAATGAGCTGCTCGCTGACCTTGTCGATTTGGTAGATGGTGTCGGCGGCGGTGTGGGCGGCTACGGCGGAGAGCTGGTCGGTGGGCGTTCGCTGCTGGGCGTAGAGGGTGTCGCGGATGGCGGCGCCAAGCTGGCAGAGCAGGTTGCGGAAGGTTTCGAGTTGGGAGCTAATTTGGAAAAGGGGGTTGAGTGCGTTTGCGGATATAGTTTGGCTGCTGGCAGATGATAAAGCTTTACATGTACAAGGGGTGCGATGGATGTCGCAAGGCGAAGAAGTGGCTGCAGGAAAAGGGGGTGAACTTCGAGGAGATCGCGATTCGCGAGGTGACGCCGAGCAAGGCGGAGCTGAAGGAGGCCCTGGCGACTCACGACATGAACCTGCGGAAGCTCTTTAACGTTTCAGGCGGCGACTATCGGGAGCTGGGCTTGAAGGACAAGCTGCCGCAGATGGAGCTGGACGAGGCTTTGGACTTGTTGACGAGCAACGGGAATTTGGTGAAGCGTCCGTTTTTGGCGACTCCGAGCGGCTGTATCAGCGGGTTTGATACGAGCGTTTGGGAAGGGTTCGTGAGGTAGTTTGTTGCCCACGAAGGTCACGAAGTGACACGAAGTTTTTGGGTGAGGAGCTTGCTTACTTTCGGTCGCTGTGGCCGAGGGGGCGGTCGGGGTCGATGCGGTCGCGCACGAGCTGCTTGAGTTCTTTAGACTCGGGGAAGCGTCCGGCTTCCTTGCGGGAGAAGATGAGTTCTCCGTCGAGGCGGATTTCCATGATGCCGCCGGTGCCGGGCTGGAGGGCGACTTCGCCGAGGTCCTGGCCGAAGGTGTTGAGCAGCTCTTGGGCGAGCCAAGCGGCGCGGAGCATCCAGTTGCACTGGCTGCAGTAGAGGATGGAGATGCGTGGTGTGCGTTGGTCGGACATGGGTGATCGGGTTGCGTTGTTTGACCACAGATGGCTCAGATTTTTCTTTGATGGATCTTCTGAAGAGGTGATTTGCTTAGAATCGAATGTATTTAAAACGTGGATTCGATTCTTTTGTGAGTCGAATTGGGAAGGTGCTTGATCGCGATAGTAGCCTCTTCGGAAGATCCTATAAAATCTGAGAAATTGGTGGGTTTAAAATGATCTGGGCGATCTTACCGGAATTCGTCGGGGGCGTCGGGGTTGGAGATGATGAATTCGGTGATGGCTTCGAGGAAGGCTTCCCCGTAGGCCTCGAGCTTCTTGTAGCCGACGCCGGAGATTTCGGAGAGCTTTTCTTCGTTGGCGGGGAAGTAGCGGGCCATCTCGCGTAGGGTGACGTCGGAGAAGACGATGTAGGGCGGGACGCCTTGCTCGTCGGCGAGCTCTTTGCGGAGGGTGCGGAGGATGGAGAAGAGGTCTTCGTTGCACTCGATGCCGCCTTTGGAGCGGTTGCGGTCGCGTTGTAGGGCGTTGGCGGATACGGGGAGCTTGGTGAGGGTGATGGGGGTGCGGTCGCGCAGAGCGGACTTGCCTTTTTCGGTGAGGGAGAGGGCTCCGTAGGCTTCGGGGTCTTGGAAGACGTAGTCGGAGCGGATGAGTTCGCGGCCGAAGGCTTGCCATTCGGCGCGCTTGTGCTCGCCGCCGATGTTGTAGGTGGTGAGTCGGTGGTGGCCCCATTTGAGGACCTTCTCGTTTTTGGAGCCGAGGAGGATGTCGACGATGTGGTTGATGCCGACGCCGAAGCCGGAGGCTTGGGAAACGCGGAAGATGCAGGACATGAACTTCTGGGCGGGAATGGTGCCGTCGAAGGTTTCCTTGGGTTGGTTGCAGTTGTCGCAGTTGCCGCAGTTTCCTTCGGTCCACTTTTCGGAGAAGTAGTCGAGCAGGACCTCGCGGCGGCAACGGGAGGATTCGGCGTAGTGGACGATCTGGCGTAGTTGTTCTTTGGCGACTTCGCGTTCCTTGGGTTCTTTCTCGGCGATGAAGTTGAGCTGCTTGGCGACGTCGCCGGGGGAGAAGTAGAGGACGCATTCGGAGGGGAGCCCGTCGCGACCGGCACGTCCGGTTTCCTGGTAGTAGCCTTCGATGTTCTTGGGGATGTCTTGGTGGATGACGTAGCGGACGTTGGGCTTGTCGATGCCCATGCCGAAGGCGACGGTGGCGCAGACGACTTTGACCTCGTCGCGGATGAAGGCTTCTTGGTTCTTGGCGCGTTGGAGGGGCGTCATGCCGGCGTGGTAGGGCAGGGCTTCGATGCCTTCTTGGCGGAGGCGGTCGGCGGTTTGCTCGGTGGCCTTGCGGGAGAAGCAGTAGACGATGCCGGAGTCGAAGGGGCGGGCTTGGATGAACTTGAGGATCTGGCGGAAGACGGCCTGCTTTTGCTCGATGCGGTAGGCGAGGTTGGGGCGGTTGAAGGAGGCGACGTAGTTGGTGGGGGAGCGGAGGTTGAGTTGCTTGACGATGTCGTCGCGCACGCGGTCGGTGGCGGTGGCGGTGAGGGCCATGAAGGGGGTGTCCGGGAAGCGTTTGCGGAGCTCGGCGAGCTGGCGGTACTCGGGGCGGAAGTCGTGTCCCCATTCGGAGATGCAGTGGGCTTCGTCGACGGCGAAGCGGCAGACGTTCCACTTCTTGAGGTCTTCGAGGAAGCCGCCGAGCATGAGGCGCTCGGGGGCGACGTAGAGGACTTGGTACTCGCCGGCGAAGAGTTTGGCGTAGCGTTGGCGGGCTTCTCCCTGGGCGAGGGAGGAGTTGAGGAAGGTGGCGGAGATTCCGTTTTCGGTGAGTCCGTCGACCTGGTCCTTCATGAGGGCGATGAGGGGGGAGATGACGACGGTGAGGCCTTCGGTGAGGACGGCGGGGAGCTGGTAGCAGAGGGATTTGCCGCCGCCGGTGGGGAGGAGGGCGAAGACGTCGCGGCCGGCGAGGGCGTCGCTGACGATGTCGGCTTGGAGGGGGCGGAAGCTGTCGTGCCCGAAGTATTTTTTGAGGGCGGAATGGACGCGGTCGGTGGTGGGAGCTGGCATGGGGAAGAGTGAAAGGTGAAAAGGGCGGAGTGAAAGGGAAAAGTGTAGGGATGCGTAGGGGTGCGGGGAATTGGCTTGCATGCGAGGCAAATGCTGAGGCGTTCTTGGGAATATGAAGCTATTCAAGTATACCCGTAGTTTTTTGGCAGTGGCGATGGCGGCATCGTCGGCTCTGGTTGGCTTTGCGGCCAGCGAGGCGGAGCACGATGCGTTGATCGCGCTGGCGAAGGACAAGGAGTCGGATTTCGCCGCTGAGCTGGCGGCAGGCGTGGAGGCTGGCATGCCGGCGGATTGGATTTTGGAGGCGGAGATCATCCGGGCCCTTTCCACTGGGAACGCGGCCGCGATGTTCGATTTGATCCCGCGCATTGACGCGGCGGGAGAGGATTTCCGCTTTGGATTGGAGCGCGACTTCTATTCGGCCCAGCAGCTGTCGGGCTTCGCGGACGTGTTGCGTTGCGTGGTGGCGTATCGGGAAGGCGATACGGAAGGCTTCGAGAAGTACGCGGTGAGCTCCTACGAGAAGGCTCCGGATTTTAACGGGGCCTTCGGTATCGGGGAGTTGCTGGCCCAGCAGCGTCGCGAGGAAGCCCAGGAGGCGGCCATGGCGGATTTCCGCGTGCCGATGGATATGGTGTTGGCGAACGCGGAAGGCGAGAGCAAGTCGCTGTCCGAGTGGATGGGCGACGACGAGGTCAT
The DNA here is from genome assembly GCF_031127875.1 of Pelagicoccus sp. SDUM812005. Lineage (GTDB taxonomy): Bacteria > Verrucomicrobiota > Verrucomicrobiia > Opitutales > Opitutaceae > Pelagicoccus. The sequence continues at coordinate 214,986 of NZ_JARXIA010000006.1, forward strand.
GCTGGTGGACTTTTGGGCGAGCTGGTGCGGGCCTTGCATCCGCTTGATGCCGTCTTTGAAGGAAAAGCAGGAGAAGCTCTCCAAGCAAGGCGTGTTCGTGGCGGGGATCAACACCGACCGGCGCGATCAGTTGAACAACGCGACGACTGTGCGGGAGCAGCACGGGATGGAATCGGTGCCTTGGCTGCTGGACCGCAACGGCGGCGACCTGAGCGGGATGCTGATGGTGGACTCGATTCCGCGCATGGTGCTGATCGATCGCGATGGTTCGGTGCTGTACAACGGGCATCCTTCGGATCCTTCCCTGGGCGTTGCCTTGGCGAAGGTCGGGGTGGAGCTGCACTAGGGATTTGAGCTAGGCTCGCTCCTGCAGCGGGAACGCTCCCGCGCTACTGGAATTTCGAGGCCAAGCGTTTGCCGAGGCGAATGCTTGGCTTTTCTATGTACCGATAGCTGAGGGCGGCGATGGCAAAGGTGACGAGGGTGGTCAGGAGGATGAAGAGCTCGAGGCGCGTCTTGGGGAGCTCCTGGGTGCTCCAGAGCCGGCCGATGAGGGTGAAGACGATGGCGTGCAGGAGGTAGGCGGAGTAGGTGACTCGGCCCGCGGAGCTGAGCCAACGAGGCGTTTGGGGGAGGAAGAAGAACAGGGCGAAGAGGGCGAGGCCGAGGGTATGTCCCCAGCCGTAGCGGTTCCAGACGGGGTCGCTTTCGGTGAAGCTTTTTTCGATGCCTTCGATCACGGGCTGGGCCACGAGGTAGACCGTTATGGCGAAGAGGATGCGGGCCGCTTTTTTCCAGTTTTCCGATTTTGAGAAGAGGGGTTCTTGCTTCAGGTCGTAGATGCAGCGCATGGCGGACCCGGTGAACATGATGGCGAGCAGGTAGCCGAGGATGGGCAGGTTTCCGGGCGTGTCCTTGAGCAGGTCGAGCTTCCAGAGCCGGTAGGCGAGGGCGAAGCCGACGAGGGCGGAGAGGAGCTTGTAGCGGCCGAAGGCGAGGTAGAGCAGGGCGGTGGCGACGTAGAATACGAGCTCGATCTCCAGCGTCCAGAAAAGGCCCATGACGTGGGGCTCTCCGGCGAAGGTGGCTCCCATGGTGACGTTTGCGAGGATGGTGGAAAGCGGGAGCTGGCGGCCGCTGACGAGCCAGAGGGAGTAGATGCCGATGGCGAGGGCGACCCAGTAGATGGGGTAGAGGCGGAAGAAGCGGTTGAGGGCGAAGGCGCGGAGGGCGGGCAGGCGGTTGCCTTCCAGGGTGCGGGGGATGACGAAGCCGCTGATGCAGAAGAAGGCCACCACGCCGATGCGGCCGAAGTCAAAGTAGTTGGCGAGCTGGCTGGTCCATTGTCCGCCGCTGGAGTGCCGGAGCAGGCTTTCGGAGACGTGCTGCCAGATCACGAGGAAGCAGGCCACGGCGCGTAGGGCGTCGAGGGACTGGAATCTGCGCTTTTGGTCTTTTTCTGGGATGGCGTGTTTGTGGGGAAAGGCTGATCTCGAGACAAGCCCGCTCCCGCTTGGTGGAAATTTGTGGTTGTGAGGGGGAGGCGTAATGCCTTTGGTGGCGAGGTTTTTGCAATGAAAATTGGTAGTCTAGAGCTCGAATCGAACCTGTTCCTGTCGCCCTTGGCAGGCTATACGAACCTACCTTTTCGCCTGACGGCGAAGAGCTTAGGAGGCTTGGGCTTGGTGACCACCGACCTGGTGAACGCCCGTTCCCTGCTGGAGGGCAGGGCGGTGGCCTACAAGATGATCGCGACGGATGCGCGGGAGCAGCCGATGGCGGTGCAGCTTTTTGGCGGCGTGGCGGAGGAGATGCGCGACGCGGCGGTGATCGCAGCCGAGAAGGGGGCGCAGTCCATCGATATCAATATGGGTTGCCCGGTGAAGAAGGTGGTAAAGACCGGCAGCGGTTCCTCGATGATGAGGGACCACGACAAGACGCGGGAGCTGGTGAAGGGGATGATCGATGCGGTCAAGGTGCCGATCACTGCCAAGATGCGCTTGGGATGGGACTCGGAGAATATCACGGCGCCGGAGTTGGCCCGTACGCTGGAGGATATTGGCGTATCGGCGATTTTTATACACGGCCGAACGCGGGCCCAGGGCTTTTCCGGTGGCGTGGATTTGGAGGGGATTCGCAAGGTGAAGGAGGCGGTGAAGTCGATTCCGGTCATTGGAAACGGGGACGTGACGACTCCGGAAGCGGCTCGCATCATGCTCGAGCGCACCGGTTGCGATGGGGTGAGCATTGGGCGCGGGGCGTTCTACAATCCGTGGATTTTCAAGCAGACGCTCCATTATTTGAATACGGGGGACTTGTTGCCGGATCCGACTTTCGAGCAGCGGGTGGAGCTGATGCGAGTGCACCTGGAGCGGATGATCGAATTCTACGGCGAGTTGAAGGGCTGTATCCAGTTTCGCAAGGTAGCGGTGTGGTACGCAAAGCGCTTCGGGCCGTCTAAGTACTTCAAGGATCGCGTGATCAAGGTGGAGAGCATGGAGCACTTCGAGGAGATCATGGCGGGCTACCGCGAATGGCGTCAGCGCTTTTGCGGCGAGGACGGGGAACTGCAGGAGAAGTATCGTCCGGTGGATCCGTATTCGTCGATTACCCATGAGCCTCAGGAGGCGCCGGAAAAGATAAAGGTGCCGAAAGGACCGGTGGAGAAGTGGTAGCTGCCAGCTTTTGCCTGCTATGAATCGATTGAGGGGAAGGGGCTTGCTGGTGGTGTTTATGGCGCTCGCTGTGGCGGGGTCCTGGGTGGGGATCCGAGGCGTGGTCCACTCGCTCGAGCACGAGAGCCATGCGAGCTCCCTATGGGGCTGGGATACCTCGTTCTACTATTACTGGCTGCGTTCGGCCGCTCTCGACCAGGACGTGGATTTCGAGAACGATATCCAACTTTCCGATACGATTCCGGATGGGCAGAAGCGTTTCGCTCGGGTGAATTTGCCGCGTACGGAGCAGGGCTTGATTCCGAACAAGTATCCGGTCGGATGGGCCCTTTTCCATGCGCCTTGGTTCGCGATGGGGCATGGGACGTCCTTGTTGTTGGAGAAAGCGGGAGCGGAGGTGAGAACCGATGGATTCGGCAAGGTTTACGAGCGCTTTCTCTATGCGGGGAGCCTGTTTTATGCGGCCCTTGGCCTGTGGCTGACCCACCTGGTGTTGCGGCGCTTTTTCGAGTGGGAGGTGAGTATCTTGGGCTTGTTGAGCGCTTGGCTGGCGGGCTGCTTGATCTACTACCAGCTCAACCAGTATGCCATGGCCCATAGCCTGACCTACCTGTGCCTGGTCTCCTGCTTCTATTGGGCGCTCGCGATCCGGGAGATGCCGCCGCTGAAGCGGAATTGGCTGATGCTGGGAGTATCGGTCGGGATGTTGCTGATCACTCGCTATCAGGCGGGCGTGTATTTGCTTTTTCCGTTCTTGATCGCCGTAGTTGAAATCTTGACACGCCGTACGACGGTGCGGGCGGTGTGCGTTTGCGTTGCGGCGATGGCTGCGGTCGTTTCGCTGCAGCTGCTGGCGTGGAAGCTTCTCTATGGCTCCTGGCTGGTCTATTCCTACTCGGGGGAAGGCTTTTTGTGGGGAGCTCCGAAGGTTTGGAAGTCCCTGTTCGATCCGTTCCACGGGCTTATTTATTGGCATCCCGTTTTCGCGGTGGGCTTGGTGGGCTTGCTCGGGTTCGTGGCGAGCCGGCGGGATTGGGTCGCTTGGGCGATGCCCTTGTCGGTGGCCGGAATGGTTTACGTGAACGCGGCTTGGGAAACGTGGTGGTTTGGGGCGGCCTTTGGCGGTCGGGCCTACGAGGGGGTGACCTTGTTTGTGTGCCTTGGCGTTTGCTGGCTCCTGAAGGTGATGGAAAAGGCGAACGTGGCGCTGCGCTGGGGGCTGAATGCGGTTTTGCTTTTGCTAGCGGTTTGGAACGTGGGCGTGCTGGACGTGTGCGTGCGCGGGTGGAAGACGGGCATCAGCTTGGAGGCGCCGGTACGCTATGGCGAGTTTTGGCAGGCGATCGTGGAGCTTTGGTTCTGACTCGCTGCGCTGCCGCCCTGACGATGACTCGCTTCGCTGCTGAGACTGCGAAAGTCTGGGATCGGTCGCCTTAGGGCTCGCGAGTGGTTTCGGCTTTTGGGTCGCAATCGACGATCGTGAAGGTGGTCCGGTAGACTTCCTTGCCTTGGTGGCTGAGGCTGAAGACCCAGTCTCCGAGGCCGCGTTCGTATTCGTGGTCGAAGTAGTAGCCGAAGTAGAAGATGGCGGTGCCGTCGTAGACTTCGACGGGCTCGCGGGTGCGAAAGCGTTCCTTGCTGCCTCCGTTGGGAAGCTGCATGCGCGGGTAGCGCACGTCCAGGTCGAGGTAGCTTAGGTCTTGGGGCACATTGTCGAATTGGACTTCGAGCTGGAAGCCGGTGTCGAGGCAGTTGGGGATGGTCCAGGTACCGTGCTGGAGGACGAGGTAGTCGTCGTTTATCCACTTGCCTCCGGTGGGAGTGTCGTCGTCCGCGACGGACTCGCCGCCGATGCGTTGGATGTGGTTGTGCTTGAGCACGGTGGCGTCGAAAGGGACCTTGAGGAAGGGGAATACGGCGGGTGCGAAGGCGATGAGGAGGAGGGCGATTTTCATGGGTAACCTCGCTAGGGTGGGCGAGCGGCAGGCGATGTTAAGCCTAAAAAGCCCGACTCCTTTTTAGGGAAGTCGGGCTCTGTGGAGGGGAGGTAAGGTGTTCGTATCGAAAAGTCGGTTACGCGGCCGAGATGAGGCTGGCCGGGTCGAGGATGAGGGCGATGGTGCCGTCTCCGAGTATGGCTCCGCCGGATACGCCGGGGATGCCTTGCATCATGCCGCCGAGGGATTTGATGACGACTTCCTGTTTGCTGACCATGTCGTCCACGAGGAGTCCGCAGGGTTTGCCGCCGGTTTCGACGACGACCACGGTGGCGTCCTTGGGGTTGGAGATGGCGCCGGGGATGGCGAAGTGCTGGTGGAGGCGGAAGAGGGGGATGACCTGGCCGCGGATATTGAGGATTTCCTGGTTGCCTTGCACCTTGGCGAGTACGGCTTCGTCGGGACGTAGGGCGACCTTGACGGAGGTGGTGGGCAGGATGAAGCGGTCTTCGCCGACCTTGACCACGAGGCCGTCGACGATGGCCATGGTAAGGGGAAGCAGGATGCGGAAGGTGGAGCCTTTGCCGAGTTCGGACTGGATCTCGACCTTGCCGCGGAGCTTTTCGATGTTTTTCTTAACGACGTCCATGCCGACGCCGCGGCCGGAGATGTCGGTGATTTGGGCGGCGGTGGAGAAGCCGGGGGCGAAGATGAGCTTATAGATCTCTTCCTTGGAAAGTTGGTCGCTTTCGGAGACGATGCCGTTGGCGATGGCCTTGGCGAGGACGCGGTCCGGGTCGATGCCGCGGCCGTCGTCGGCGAGTTCGATGACGATGTTGGAGCCTTGGTGGTAGGCCTTGAGGGAGATGTTTCCGACTTCGTCCTTTCCGGCGGCGCGGCGTTCTTCGGCGTCGGCTTCGAGGCCGTGGTCGAGGGCGTTGCGTACCATGTGGACGAGGGGATCGCCGATTTCCTCGACGACGTTGCGGTCGAGTTCGGTGTCTTCTCCGAAGGTTTCGAAGCGCACTTTCTTGCCGCACTTGGCGCCGATGTCGCGGACGATGCGGCCCATTTTTTGGAAGGTGGGTTTCACGGGAATCATGCGCAGGGCCATGGAGGTGTGCTGCAGTTCCTTGGTGATGCGGGTGAGCTGCGACATGTTGCGCTGGAGGGCGGAGTCGCCGGCGGTGCTGCCGCTGCCGTTGTCTTGGCGGGAGCTTTCGAGAAGCTGGCTTTGCACGATCACGAGCTCGCCGACCATGTCCATGAGGTTGTCGAGCTTGGTGGTGTTGACGCGAATGGTGGCGTTTTCGGCGGCCTTGCGCTTGGCGGCTGCGGCGGCCTTGGCGTCGGGCTCTTGTTGAGCGACGGGCGTGGCCGCGGGGGCGGAAGCCTTGGCGGCTGCTGCGGGAGCGGCGGGCGATTGGTCTTCGTCGCTGAAATCTTCGGTTGCCGCGGGGAGCTCGGGCTCGTCTGCGGCGACCGCCATGGTGTTGGAATCTTCGCCGGTCTTTTGGGCCCAGACGTCGGGGCCTTCCATTGCCCAGCGGGCCCGGGCCATGAGCTCGCTGACGGGGATGACTTCGTTGGGGGTCGTTCCGTTGGCGAGGGCTTCGGTGATTTGCTCGATGAGCTTGGTGATGGTGTCCTTGGCGGCGAGGACGAGGTCGATGATGCCGGTGAAGACCTCGAGCTTGTCGTTACGGACGAGGTCCATGAGGGACTCGACTTCGTGGGCGAGCCGGTTGACGGGGACGAGATTGAGGAAGCCGGCTACGCCCTTGATGGTGTGGAAGGAACGGAACATCGAGTTGATGGCGTTACGGCTAGTAACGTCTTGCTCGAGCTCGAGGACGGCGGATTCGATTTGGCTGAGGTGGTCGACGGCCTCGGTGTGGAATTCTTGGAGGAGCTCTTCGTTTTCCTCCATGTTGAGGTCCATGACGACGTCGTACTGGGCGAACTCGGCGAGGAGTCCGTCGTCTTCTTCTTCTCCGGTGGTGAGCTGGGAGGAGTCGGCTTCGACGGGGGCGGCTTCTTCGGGAGGCGAGAAGGGGCCAGGCTCGCGGCCGGACTTGATCTCGCTGAGGGCGGTTTCCAGCCAAACGTTGAAGTCGGTGAGGATCTGGATGGCGAAGGGGTCGTAGGCGGCGGCGTTGTCGAGCAGGGCGTCCATCTTGGCGAGGACGGGGGTGACGGCGGCATGTACGGTTTCGTCCGTCTCGAAGTCGTTTTCGAAGTCCTTGAGCAGGGAGTAGACGGGCAGCATGCCTTCGTCGCTGTCGACGGAGGAGAGCAGCAGCTCTGCGGAAAATTGCTGGGCGAGCTTGGCGAATATCTCGATGCGCTCTTCGGGCCAGTTTTCGTTGCCAGCGGTGGGCGCGTCGAAGGTGGGCTCTTCGGCCGCCTCGAAGGATGGGGCGTCGAAGGAGAAGGGTTCTTCCTCGAGCTCCGGCGCGGGAGCGGCGGGCTTGGGGGCGGGCGGTTCCGCGGTGGAGAAGTCTATGTCGCCGAAGCTAGGGAGGGGCGTGGGCTCGGGGAGCTCGGCGCTGTCGTCGGCGGGGATTTCGAGCATGGGCTCGGGTTCGCTGGTTTCGGCTTCCGGCTCGTCGTCGATGGGGATGGCGGCGGGCGCCACTGGCGTTTCCTTCGAGTTCTCGATGGAGAAGGGGCGGATGGGGGTGTCGTTGCGGAGGCTTTCCACGGCGTCGCTGCACCAGCGGGCGAAGGCTCGCATGGCATGGACGGAGGTTTCGTCGAAGAGCTTGGCTTCGTCGAGCATGGCTTGGATGACCTCCTGGACGCCTACGACTCCTTGCACGATCTCGGGGTCTTGGGGGAGGGACCAGGTGATCTCGTTGACGAGGCTGAAGATGGGGATGAGGCCGTCGTCGGTACCCGGTTGAGCGAGGTGAGACTCGGACGCGAGTTTCGCTGCAATTTCTTCGAATGAGTTTATTTCGTCAGGTGACCACGCCATGGTGTGAAAATCGGTTGCGAGATGGGAGTAAGGGCGAATGCCGTACTCGGATCATCGTCGCGGGTGGGTGGTTGCTTGAGTAGAAAAACCGATAATTGCCCTCGGTTTTAGACGGAAGTACTCAAGGCGGTGGGCTCGCGGCACTATTTTCGCGAGCGTTTTACAATGGGGGCGGGGGTGGAGGCTCGGCGCTGCATCGGCGCTGGGTGTCTGCTACTCGGGCTTGGCGGGGGCGAGGAGCTTTTGCACGGCGGAGAGGGCGGCCTTGAGGGCGAAAGGTTTCTTGAGCAGGATGGCGTCCTCGGGGATGTCGAACTGGGAGAGCAGCTCCTCTGAGTAGCCGGTCATGACGATGACCTTCATGTCCTTGTTTTTCTTGGTGAGCCGCTCTGCGAGCTCGGAGCCGCGCATCTTGGGGAGGATGAGGTCGGTGATGAGGAGCTTGATGTCCTCGTGCGACTCTTCGAAGAAGTCGAGGGCGTCTTCGGCGGAGTTGGTGGAGTAGACCTGGTAGTTGTAGAGTCCGAGGAGGCCGGAGATGCAGTCGCACATGGTCTCGTCGTCCTCCACGACGAGGATGGACTCGCGCTCGGTGGAGGTGAAGTTCTCGGGCAGGCCTTCGTCGACTTCTTCGTCTTCGGAAACCTTGCTGGTGACGATGGGGAGGAAGATGCGGAAGCGGGTGCCTTTGCCCTTTTCGGAGGCGACTTCGATGTGTCCGTTGACCTGCTTGACGATACCGTAGACGGTGGCGAGCCCGAGGCCGGTGCCCTTGCCTTGCTCCTTGGTGGTGAAGAAGGGTTCGAAGATGCGTTTTTGGGTTTCGGGGTCGATGCCGGTGCCGGTGTCCTGGAAGCTGAGCACGAGGTAGGGCTTGGCGTCCATGTAGTCGGGGAGGAGGACTTCGGCCTGGTCGGCTTCGCAGCTGACCATGGAAAGCTCCATTTGCCCGCCGTCGGGCATGGCGTCGCGGGCGTTGGTGGTGAAGTTGATGAGGATCTGCTCGAGGGCGGTCCGGTTGATATTGACGTGGATGGGGGTGTCGGAGAAGCGAAGGTTGTACTGGATGTTTTCCGGTACGAGGCGACGCAGGATCTTCTGCATGTCGCGGGTGACCTTGATGGCGTCGAGGACCTCGGGCTTGAGGTTCTTGTTGCGGCGGGAGAAGGAGAGGAGCTGCTGGGTGAGGTCGGCGGCGCGTTCGGCGGCTTTGCGGATCTCGGATACGAACTTCTTGTTGGGGTCGGCGTCCTCGATCTTGTCGATGACGAGATCGGAGAAGGAGAGGATGACGGCGAGGATGTTGTTGAAGTCGTGGGCGATGCCTCCGGCGAGGCGGCCGACGGCTTCCATCTTCTGGGATTGGAAGAGGTCCTGCTCGAGGCGGCGGATGTGGGAGACGTCGCGTTGGATGACGACGTAGTTGGAGACGTGGCCTTGGGGGCCGTGCACGGGGAAGGCCTTCCAGGAGATGATGAACTCGGCGCCGTCTTTCTTGTAGCCGACGGTCTCGCCGGCGGCGGGCTGGCCGGACTGGATGTCCTTCACCATTTCCTCGATGACGGAGGCGTCGGTGGCGGGGCCGTTGAGGATGGAGATGGGCTTGCCGATGACTTCGATGTCGGTGTAGCCGGTGATCTGGGTGAAGCCGTCGTTGGTGTAGAGGATGCGGGCCTCGCCGTTTTCCCAGTTGGTGTCGGTGATGAGCACGCCTTCGCCGATGCTTTTGAGGGCGGTGGCGATGAGCCGGATCTGGTTTTCGGTGGTGACGGTGCGGCTGAGGTCCTTGAAGAAGAGCAGGGCTCCGGAGAGCTCGGGGCGCTGGAGATTGGTGTTGGGCTTGAGGTGGAAGCTGACGGGCAGGACGTTGCCGTTGGGGGTGTGCAGGTTGGCTTGGGCGTGGGCAAGCTGTGGGTTGCGGTAGCGCTCGTCGGCGAGGTTGAGGGCTTGCCCGGTCTTGGGGTCGGTGGCGACGAAGACGTCGTTGATGGAGGCGCCGGCGATGAGGTCCGCGGCGATGGAGAGGGATTGCAGGGCTTGTTTGTTGGCCCTTTGGATGCGTCCGGTCCGATCGATGACGATGATGCCTTCGCTCGAGTATTCCAGGAGGGAGTCGGCGAGGTTTTGCGATCCCAGGGAATCCTCCGCAGGATTGTTTGCGGAAGGATCGGGCTGCGTCATGGGGGTGGAGTCGTTGGTTCGGGAGGTCGTGCTCAAGGAGCGGGTACTGTTGGAAACGCCTCCGAAAAAAGCAACAACCCACGTTTTGGCGATTCTACCTAAACGCGGGTTGGCGGGACTTGGCTGCGTAGGCAGCGGACTGGGTGTAGTTGTAGGCTGACTACGCCAGTAGGAATTGCGAGTGGCCGCTCGGAGGGGGCGCCTAGTCGTCGCTTAGGCGTCTTCGTAGCCGCGCGGGTGGGATTGGTGCCAGGCCCAAGCGGTTTCGATGATGCTGCGTATGGTGCCGTACTGGGGAGTCCAGCCGAGTTCCGATTTCGCCTTGGCGCTGTCGGCGTAGGCGGAGGGCACGTCGCCGGCTCGCTTGGGGGCCAGGTCGTAGGGGACGGGGCGCCCGGAGACCTCCTCGACGGTCTTGATGATTTCGAGCACGCTGGCGGGGGTGCCGGTGCCGAGGTTGTAGGTGAGGAGCCTGCCCTTCTCCTCGAGAAGCGGGAAGGCGGCGATGTGGGCGCGGGAGAGGTCGTCCACGTGCACGTAGTCGCGCAGGCAGGTCCCGTCGGGGGTGGGGTAGTCGTTTCCGAAGACCATCATCTTTTCGCGCTGGCCGAGGGCCACTTGGATGGCGATGGGGATGAGGTGGGTTTCGGGGGAGTGGTCTTCGCCGATGATGCCGCCTTCCGCGGCGCCGGAGGCGTTGAAGTAGCGGAAGATGGCGGCGGACATGCCGTAGGCTTTGGTGCAGTAGTCGAGGATGACTTCCACGTCGGCCTTGGTCTGGCCGTAGGCGCTGATGGGGCGCAGGGGCATGGTTTCGTTGAAGGGCGGTTCCGCTTCTTCGCCGAGCACGGTGCAGGAGGAGGAGAAGACGAACTTGTTGACGCCCGCCTCGCGCATGGACTTGAGGAGGGATATGGTCTTGGCGACGTTGTTCTCGTAGTGCTTGAGGGGGTCCTGCATGGACTCGCCGACCTCGATGAAGGCGGCGAAGTGCATGACGATGTCGATGTCCTCGGACTTGAGGATTTCGATGACCTTGGGGGAGTCGGCGAGGTCGACCTCGTGGAAGCTCACGCCCGCGGGGATGGATTCCTTGTGCCCCTTGACGAGGTTATCGAGGACGATGGGGGTATGCCCAGCGACCTGCAGTTGACGCACGCAATGGCTTCCAATGTAGCCTGCACCTCCTACGACGAGTACGTTCATGAGGCGAGACGATGGGGAGTCGTGGCTCTAGATCGAGCGTAAACCTTTGGCTGACCTACTTTTGCAGGGGTGTGTAGGTTTTGGGGCGTGGGGGGAGCAGGAGGGCTCGGTGCCAAGGGATTCACTATCGTTGGTTACGTGGAATTGACTCTTCATCGAGCATCTCCATTTAGGTCACGTACATGCGAAAACGCTTTGATAATCAGACGATTGTAGTCACGGGCGCTACCCGAGGAATAGGGAAAGCGATCGCGGCGCAGCTTTTGAGGGAGGGTGCGACCGTGATAGGGACGGGTACTCGTCAAAGCAACGAGCGGGCAGAAGGGATTGGGGAGCTGGAGGGAGTGCACTGGCACGATGTCGATTTGTCCTCCGTTCAGGAGGCTGAGTCGTTTTGCTCCTTTTTGGCGAAGCTTGAGCGTATCGACGCTTGCATAAACAACGCTGGGATAAACCGCATTAAAGTCCTAGATGACATTACTGCGGCCGACTATGACGTGGTTCATTCGGTTAACCAAAGGGCGCCGTTTCTGATTTGTCAGGCCGTTGCTGGGAGGATGCGAGCGTGTGGTGGGGGACGAATTCTCAACGTTGCATCCATTTGGAGTGAGGTGAGTAAGGCGCAACGCAGTCTTTACTCGGCGAGTAAGACCGCTTTGGTGGGCATGACCCGAGCTTTGTCCGCGGAATTGGGGAGTGATGGGATTCTCATCAATTCGCTTTCCCCGGGCTTCGTTCTGACGGACCTAACTCGGGAGTCTCTTTCTGAAGAGCAGATGTGTGAGTTGGCTGATCAGGTGCCCTTGAAGCGTTTGGCGACACCAGAGGAAATTGCGGAGGTGGCCTGTTTTTTGGTGAGTGATTCGAATCGGTATTTAACCGGTCAAAATATTATCGCGGATGGAGGGTTCACGATCGTATGAATGCAGCTGCGGGTGAATCCAACTTTTCGGTACGATCTTACTTGGGGGTGTACGAAGTACAGTTTGTGGATGACTTCGTTGCTAGCTTGCTTTCGCATTTGAAGGAAGGCGATGTCTTGTTAGTCGACCAGAACGTGGAGCGAATCTACAAGAATAGGATAGGAAGTTCATTCGACTCTCACAGGGTAATCCGTTTGGATCCAAAGGAAGAATTAAAAAGCTATGAGGGCGTAATGCCGATCATTTCACAGCTGATCGAAACTGGATTTAAGAAAAATAATCGATTGGTGGCGGTCGGAGGTGGAATAACTCAAGATGTTACGGCTTTCATCTCCTCCATCATGTACAGAGGAGTAGACTGGGTCTTTGTTCCAACCAACCTCTTGTCTCAATGCGATAGCTGTATCGGGAGCAAAACATCTATCAATTTTGGAGACTATAAAAACCAGCTCGGAGGATTTTATCCTCCGAGACTGATCCTGCAAGATCCATCATTTCGGAAATCTTTGGATGCGAGAGAGATCGCTTCGGGGGTAGGTGAGATGGCGCACTATTTTCTAATAGATGGGGAGGATTCTTTTGCAGCGTTAGAGGCTGGAGTTGTCGAAGCTTTAAAGGGAGGGCAAGTCGTTACGGAATTTGTGCGGCGTAGTCTCGAAATAAAACGGGATATGATCGAGGTCGATGAGTTCGACAAGGGGCCTCGCAACGTCTTCAATTACGGCCACTCTTTCGGGCACGCAATTGAGGGGTACACACGGTATGCGATTCCTCATGGGATCGCGGTATCGTTTGGGATGGATATTGCGAATTCGGTCTCCGTGGCACTTGGGCTGATGGATGCTAAAGTGCAGGAAAGGGTTTTTTCGGTCTTAAGCCAAATATGGCGTGGCGTGGACTTTCCTACGATCGATCTGAATCGGTATGTAGAAAGTTTAAGAAAAGATAAAAAGAACATTGGTAGTAACGTGCGAGTTGTTTTGTCTCGAGGGATTGGAGACATGTTTCTCGAGCGAATTGAAATCGATAGTTTGTTCATGGATACGCTGGAAAAACGATTTTCTGTGTACCGGGAAAGTTGAAAAAGTATGGATATCCAGAAGTTAGTTGTGCACATTCCTGCTCGGGCCGGCAGCAAGCGATTACGTTCGAAGAATCTCCGTCTGCTCCGAGGGAAGCCGATGATCTCCTATGCCATCGATTGCGCTTTGGCGAGTGGTCTTGCGGACGAGATCTATGTTAATACGGACTCTTCAGAACTTTCAGAGCTGGCTATCGAAAGCGGAGTAAAAGTTTATAAACGCGACCCGAGCCTTGCTGCTGATGATTCAACTGGAGACGATTTTACTGCAGATATCATTGAATCTCTACAATTGGATACTCTGATGATGATCAGCCCTGTTTGCCCTCTGGTAACGGTCGAGGATGTGACGAGGGCGATTGAATGTTATCGCAATGATTCTGCTGCGGATACGCTTATAACATGCACGGAGACTCAGATGCAGGCTGCGATGGAGGGAACGTTTGTGAACATCAAGCCCGGAGCTCCTCTCGCTCCAACGCAGGATAATCCGAAAATTCAGATTTGTAATTGGGCGGTTACTATTTGGAATGGGCCCACCTTTTTGAGGAATTACCGCAAGTTTAAAGGCGGGTATTGTGGAACGCGAAGGATTCTTCTTCCGATCGATCCGCTTCACTCTGTTAAGGTCAGCAATGAGGCGGACTTCAGGCTTGTTGAATCGTTGTTGAGGGTTTCCGAAGACTCGGGAGGGGAAGGCGAAGTGCGTTATTGGGGAGATTCTTCTAATGCCTAAACGTACTTGCGGAATGCCAGAAGAACGCGTTTCTTTGGATTAGCCGCCGAAGCAAGCCCTGTATGTCGAATACCCAATACTACCAATCCTTTTGTAACACGCTGCGTCGTTCACTTGATGCTGTCGTGGTAAATGCTCGAGATGGACAAATGGTCGAAACTGAAGAAGCCTTCGAAATCGTTTGTCGTAAGGCTTTAGCGATTCGGGATGCCGGTCGAAATATGTATCTTTGTGGAAATGGGGCAAGTGCGGCATTTTCGAATCATATGGCTTTGGATTGGACGAAGGCGGGCGGGGTGCCGACGTTTTCCTTCAGCGACTCGGCCTTGTTGACTGCGATGGGTAACGATCTTGGCTACGAAAACGCGTTTAGCGCTCCCTTGAGTTGGTATGCAAAAAGTGGAGACCTGCTCGTGACTATTAGCTCTTCAGGGAATTCTCCTAATATCATCAAGACAATTGAGGTCGCTAGAAGTAAGGGAATGGAAGTCGTTACGTTTTCGGGGATGGGAGAAGGGAACAAGTCGCGTTCGATGGGGGATCTGAACTTCTACGTTCCATCTGAAACCTATGGAATCGCCGAATCAGCCCACCAGGTTCTGCTGCACATCTGGTTGGATAAGTTTATTGGGATCGAGTACGGTTCGTAGCTAGAAAAGGAATTATGAAGATCTGGAAAAACACGGGAACGCTTGACGCGTTTGTGCCTGAACTATCGCAGCAGTTCGTTGATCCGGCGGATGCCGAGGTTGCTGTTCTAGGGAGCAGGCCGGTCGATCTGGATTCCATGCCGCGTTTGAGGGGGATTTTCAAGTGCGGGGTAGGCACTGACAACGTACCTTTTGAAGAGTGTGCGCGGCGAGGCATCAAGGTTGGCCTTCCTTCCGAAGGAACTGCGAGCGTTATCTTTGAGGAGACTGCATCGTTTGCTGTCTCTCTCATTTTCCGTATGCTGTATTCCAATGTCGGAGACTTGGATGCTTGGCGGAAAGAGACTCGTGTAGCAGCCCAGAAAAAGAATGTTTTGGTAGTCGGCTTGGGAAACATAGGAAGCCGAGTTGTCAAAAAGCTGGAACCGACTGTAAACGTGATTGGTTACGATTTGGCGATGTCGCCGCTTGATGTACTCGAAGAGTTAATCCCTAAGGCCGATGTCGTTACTTTGCATATACCCCTGGAGGAAGGAACTCGTGGTTTTTGGGGAACGAAGCATCTGGGTTTGATGAAAAGGGGGGCTGCCTTGGTCAATACGGCTCGTGGGCCTGTGGTAGATGAGGACGCCTTGTATGAGGCATTGGGGCAGCATCGAATTCGAGCGGCGTTCGATGTGTTCTGGAAAGAGCCATATGAAGGGAAATTGAGAGAAATGTATCCAGACCCCTTTTACATGACTCCGCACGTCGCAAGTACATGCGTGGACTTTCTCGAAGGCTTAGCTGAGGATTACCGAGCTTTTGTGAAGCAATTCTAACAAATTATGCTCAAGGTAGGAATTATAGGATACGGTAAGATGGGGCGAATTCGCCACAAGGCTCTTGTAGGTGACGGTAGGGCTGAGGTGGTCGCGATCTTTGACCCCGAGCCGATTGATGACGCGCTGTGTGCTGTGGTCGATAGCGAGAATGAGATCTTGGAGAATCCGGAGATTGATGCAATTTTCGTCTGTGCTCCCAATTTTCGAATACCGGAATTAGCTAAGCGCGGCCTAAGGTCGGGAAAGCATGTCTTCGCGGAAAAACCACCGGGGTTCACTGCTGCCGATGTTGAAGGAGTTCGACTGGTAGAGGCGGAATCGGAGGGGTTGAAGCTCATGTATGGTTTTAACCATCGCCACCACGCGAGTATCAAGAAAATGAAGTCACTCATCGAATCAGGGGAACTAGGTAAGATTCTTTGGATGCGTGGCCGTTATGGAAAGGAAGTAGATGACTCTTATTTCGAGACGTGGAGGGCGGACCCCAAGTTAGCAGGAGGTGGAATCATGTTGGACCAAGGCATTCACATGCTAGATCTTTTCATGTATTTTTGTGGGGGATTTGATGTCGTGCATGCTTTGGTTTCAAATCTATATTGGAAGATTGATGGAGGAGAGGATAATGTTTTTGCAATCTTCAAGAATTCGGAGACAGGAGTGTGCGCATCACTCCATTCGACGATGACTCAATGGCGCTATTTGTTTTCATTGGAGATCTTTTTGGAGGGTGGGGCTTTGATACTGAACGGGCTAAAAACTTCATCAGGCGTTTATGGCGATGAGGATCTGGCGATTAAGCGTAATGATTCTGATGCCCATGGAGGGTTCGCCCACGAGGAGCATATCGTATATCACACTGATGTTTCCTGGGCATCGGAGATAGGGCATTTTATTGATAGCATAGAAAAGCGTCAGCCTGTGCTTCAGGGGACGTCACTGGACGCTCTGAACCTCATGAAGATTATGGATCGGATTTACCAAGGAAGCTGAGTATTTAACACACGATTATCGAAAATGAAGCAGTCGTACTTTGAGTTGCTGAAAGAGAACGAGATAGCCTTGAACTTGTCTTTGGTCGAGGAGTCGATGCTCGGGAAGAACCTCTTTATCTGGGGGCTTGAGCCTATTGCGTTTGTTCTAGCCGACTACGTGCGGGAAAAATACGGAATGAAGGTGGAGGCGTTTGTCGATTGGTCTGGTGAAAGAGTTGGGGGCCAGGAAGGAAAGACGCCCATTGTAAGTCCAGCAGAACTCAGAAAATCGAAGGTTGAGAGTGATTGCTACGTTCTAATTGGAGTCTATGCTTGGCGGAATGTGGGTTGTGTGTTGCTTAATATGGGCTTCTCGCATTTAGCGGAGTTTGCGGTGCCGTTCTGCAATTTCAGAAGCGATGTTCCGTTTTATGAAGGAGAAAAATTCGGGAATCTCCTGTTTGTAGGCCAGCGAACTAGCAATTTTGCAACTTTGAAGTCTGGTCTCGTTCCGTATCGGCTAGATGGATCGCCAATTCGGAAAATCGGCGCGTTTTGCTCTGTTGCTATGGGTGCTACGATCGTGCAGAACCATCCGACATACGCTTCTACAAGTAGTTACTTTTTCAATACTGATGATCGAGTTTTCGAGGAGCATTTTGGTGCATGCAATCCTGTGACGGAGGTTGGGAATGATGTATGGCTCGGACGGAATGCGGTCATTATGCCGGGAGTTCGGATCGGGAACGGAGCAATTATTGGTTCTTCATCAGTCGTGACGAAAGATGTTCCGGATTACGCGATCGTCATGGGGAATCCAGGGCAAATCGTTAGTTTTCGATTTAGTCCTGAAGAGATTTTATTGCTTAACGAGACACAATGGTGGAATTGGCATTTGAGAAAAATAGACAAAAATAGGGAACTATTCCAATCGGATGATGTGACCCCCTTTTTCGATATGCTGAGAGAGGCACTGAATCGTGAAGAGTGCTACTAGGCGATGCTAACAGGTTCTAAATCGAGAAGTTGTCTTGTCCTATGCCATATCGCTAGTTGGTCGAGCATGCATGCTCTCGCTCTTGCCGATCGATTTCGTAGTGAAGGTGTAGAAGTCGAATTCATGGTGGCGTCAGCCGATCGAACCGATGCTGGAAGGGATTTGGCAGAGTTTGGCGCCTTAGTGGAGGGCTCAGGATTTGGTCGAGTTGTATCTACTCAAATTTACAATTCCAGCAGTGAACTGTACGGGTGGTTGATGGACTACGTGAACTCTCAGTTGGGTAGTGATAGAGATGTTGAGCGCTTCTACCTCCCTTGTAATGAGTTTAATAATTTTCATTCACCCAGCGTTGATGGAATAGTAGCTCTCGCACGTATTTTAGAGTTAAAAGGTGTTGAGCTGCACGCTTTTGATCATGGGCCAGGTGATTGGTTGTCTTCTTATGACGAGACACACTCGGACAGTCTCTCTTACGCTAAGATGATCACATTTTCCACAGTTCAAGTGTTTGACCCGAAGGGGTGGCTTGGGGATGGCCGTTGTACCGTTCTTGATTCGATCCATTGCTTGCATGCGATTCGAACTGTCGGAGAATTCGTTAAGGAAAGGGACTCACGTTTTTTTGATTCGCTCAGTGTGGAATCGGATTCGATTTTTATCATCGGAGGTACTTATGACTATTCGATCGGGAGAAGTTGCTTTGAAGAATATATACGAATAATCAGGCAAGCAAAGAAGAACGGGATAACCGTCTATTTTAAGCCTCACAAACACTATTATTTAGAAGGTGATCAAGGTGTTATAGCGGAACTCAAGAGGGAAGGAGCTATTCTCGTCGATGCTGTTTCCTGTGGAGCTGAAGTATTGATCGAATTGCTGAAGCCTATTGGGGTCGTTGGCGTTTGCTCAAGTGCCTTGCGACATAGCTGGCATCATCTTGGGGTTCCCGCCTTTACCGTTGTGACCGCAAGCCTCATGCAATCGTTGTTGGAGGGGGAGAGGGCGAATGCTGGATTAGCGATGAGTCTGAAGAGTGGGCGCTACCGATTCTTAGAGATTATGATGAATGTCTGTAGTTTGCCTCATTGGGATGAACTGGATCTATCTTTGTGGACGAGAAGTCGAAAAACTGAATACGAAGAGGTACTTTCAATAGTGAAAGAGCGGTCTGCTTTGTATCGGACTCTTCTGCCGATGAGGGAAATGGTTTTTTCTAATTATTTGTCGAGATTGAGCCGGATTAAAGGAAACTGTGACGATTACTATCTTTACGCATTGGACTTGTGCTCAGAGAATAATTGCAGATTCGCTGTTTACGGAACAGGCGAGGGTGGGAGGGATGTGTTGAGACTCGCGAAAAATCTCGGAATGTCACCTGTCTATATGATCGATAGTAAGGCCAATGAGCCCTTTTCCGAAGTGTTTGGAGTTAAAGTGAGACCATTGGATGCGGTGTCCGATGAGGAGTTGGGCAAGTTGGATGCTATTGTCGTCTCAAGCGTGACCTATTACAAGGAAATCGTCAGTAAGCTAAGACCTGTATGTGAATCCGCAGCCATACGAATCATTCATTTCGGTGATCTGGTTCGCAGCTAAACTTAGCTAGGTTTGGATCGCGATGGCAATGGCATCAGATTCTGTATGACTGATTGATATATGAAAGCCGGGGAAAGATGGCTTGCCGTTGGAGTCAGCGGAAATTGAAATCTGATTGAATGGAATGTCTCGAAAGGAATTATTCGCTTTTGCGATTGCTTCTTTTGCGGCGAATCGTCCAGCGAATGACTCTATTGGGTTAGGTTGGAGGATGCAGTGAGCTATTTCTTCTGGAGAGAAATTTTCTTTGTAGAAGGTTGCGCTACGGTAATCTTCCTGTCTCTCGAATTGGGATACTTTTTCAATGTCGATACCGACGGAACGAATTGTAGATGGGAAGCTGGATGAGGCCTTTGTCGTCTCGACTGCTCTTGTTTTTAGGCGTGGTTTAAGAGGGCCTGACTCGCTTCCGAGGCATTCTAAAAGTTGGCCGTAGGTTTCGATGTTTCGTTTTGATCCGTTGAGGGGGAATCCTGCATCGGATAGTTTTGAATACATCCGATGGAGGATGATTGATCCAGCAACGGCTTTTTTGCCGACTGGGGTATTTGAGTTTATCGAGGAAGGTGGGGTCTTTAGAAAACTCGCCACGATCTCTCTGATTTTTTCGTCGTCTTCCATGTTAATTGAAGTTATATATTCACCACCCTCCGTTGGCACAAACAAAGCACATGTAACGCTCTCGACCATCATGCTGAGTTACCTTTATTAGGCCGCGTCCACCAAGCTGATTGTCTTCGTTGAGCGTTTTCATGCAAATGCTGCAAGTTGGCGTGGTTTCTTGCTTATGGGCGAGAGAAGGGTTTGCGTAGCTTTCTAGCCTGTTTTTTAGCTCAACTAGAAAGGTACTCGCTTCTTTGCCATTTGAGACTCGGTGATCGAAGGCGAGGGATAGTATGATCGATGAGCCATTCGTTTCTGATCGCGCAATGCCGAGGATTGCAGATTGGTTTTTGTTTACAAGCGGGGTGAAGTGGCTGATGCCGGTGGCGGTCAGGTCGCTTATGGTGAAAGTGCTTCCTGTGAGGTCGTTGCCGTCGAGCTTTCGATCGAGGTACTTGTTTGCGAGTTGAAGGATCGACTCTTCTAACTGTCGTAGTGATTTTTTTGGCGTGTTTTGAATTTTGGCAACTTTAAGTCCGTCGTCTATGTCTATTGCAATTCCGATATCGATAGAGTTGTAGTACACAATGTGATCGTTTATAAAGTAGGCATTCAGGTTTGGAAATTGCTTCAATAGTCGGGACGATTCGTATACGGCGATTGGTAGAATGGAATCGGGAAGGTGGGCTAGGGAGAGGCTCAGGGCTTCGTAGAGGCCGTGCGTTTGTAGGTCTGTAAAGACTATGCTGGTCAGGCCTGCGGATTGTACGGAGCTCAAGTAACGAATCTCATTGGCTTTGCTAGGGCTGAGCTTTTCTAGGCGCGTTCCTGGCAATGGAGTTTGGATTGCCTCCGCGGACGTTTGGAGAGGGGGTGAGGAATTTGGGTGGGTATGTCCTAGCTTTGCGTGCACATCATGAATCGAGACGAGATCTCGGTCCTGGAAGTCGGTTTTGGATAGGCCATACTTTTTAATGAGTTTCAAGGCACTGCTGGAGAAAATTGTTTCTGAAGCTTCGTCAGTACTACGGTCTTGCTCCTCAAGTTGAAGCCGGTTTGTTTCGAAGTCTTCTTTTGTTTCGTGAACTCGAGCGATGCGGTGTCCAATTGGGACTTCTTGGTCGAGTTTAACCGTGTATTCGATTACACCTGCCGTCGGCGATTCGATTGGTGTGACAGCCTTCGATCCTTCGAAGTCTAGAATAATATCTCCGGTTTCGATTTCGGCGCCTTGATCGAAGTATAGGTGTACGATCGCAACGCTCTGGTCGTTGACGTTTTCGGCTGGGATGAGGATTTCGATTGGAGGTTTCATCCTATGAGTTCCGCTGCGGCTTCAATGATTGATTTGACGTTTGGTAGCGTTTGTTCTTCGAGTCTTTTAGGTGATGGAATTGGGACGGGTAATGAAGCGACACGTTGGCAATGGAGGGGGATTGATGCACGTTCGCAAGCTGAGCTCAGGATTTCGCTGCCGATTCCTGAAAAGGCGCTTCCTTCTTCGATGACGAGAAGTCTTCCTGTTTGTTCGGCTGACTCTAGAATTTCCTCAAGATCAAGTGGGTGTAGCCTAGTGACAATCAGCAATTCAGCCTTCATGTCTAGTTTATCGAAAATCGGGCGTATGCCGTCGATCGCGAACTCGCTAGAGCCACCATACGTAACGATGGTTAGAGTTGGTTTTGATCTGACTGGTGCGATTCGTATTGTTGGGTATTTCTTTTGGTTTCTATGTATGCGATAGTTCGTTATCTTCTTCGGTGTTAGTCTCTTTCCGTAATCCGTTTTATTCTCAATAACGACTACTGGATGTTTTTCTTCGTGTACAGAATTGTAGAGAAGGGAAGGGTCGAGAAGCGAGTTGAGGGCGACCACTGTCACGTTATCGATTCCTACGAGGAACTTCTCGAGGCTTTGGGAGTGAGTAGGGCCGTAGCCGCGCCGACCCCCCATTGGTGTCCGTATCACGATGGGACAGGTGGTTTGTTTATTGTATATGTGGTAATATTTGGAGGCGTGATTCACTATTTGGTCGAGGGCCAATAGCATGAAGTCTCCGAACATGATTTCCACGTAGGGCTTAAATCCTGATAGGGCTAGACCATTTCCGATGCCGGTGATTGCAGCTTCGCTGATTGGTGTCGAAAAGGTGCGGTCAGGGAAATCGATTGACAGGTCCTTGGCTACTTTGAAGGCCCCTCCATATGGGGAGAGTACATCTTCGCCGATGAAGACTGTCTTTGGGTCTTTTCGCATTGTCTCTTTGAAGAAAGCGTTAAGTCTCGAAACTTGACGTTCATCGACGGTTTCGAGGGGTCTCCATTCTTGTTTTACTTCCGATTCTTCGGGAGGCTCATAATATTCGTCGATGCTAAGTTCGTTTGCGCGTTCCGCTTCCTCAACCGCTCGATTGATACGAATTTTTATAGATTGGTCGAGAGCGATGAAATCTTCGCTGCTTTCTTTTTCTAAAATGTGAATCGGATCTCTGGCACGGTAAGCTTCGATTTCTATGGGATCACGGTCATCGTCACCCTTGGAATGAGCCATTAATCGATACGTATCCACGAGATGGAATACGGGCTTGCTGTTTGTTCGAACGAAATCTATCGATTTCTTCGCATTCCTGATTATTGCATCAGGTGTCCAAGTCTCGCTGTGGAAAGTTTCTATTTCGAAGGCCTCTGGGCGCTTCAGTATGTTGCCGGCCAAATTGACGGATTGGTGAGTCGATTGAGCGTATAAGTTATTCTCGCAAACGATGAGAAGGGGAAGCTCCCATTTTGAGGCGATGTTCATTGTCTCGTACAGCACACCTTCGCCGAGCGTACCGTCACCAATGAAGAGTGTCGTGATTGCGTTGTTCCGCTTGAGTTTATGAGCTAAGGCCAGTCCAGCTGCATTCGGCGCTATTCCGCCTTGGATACCGTTTGAGTAGAAGTTACCCTTCTGCAGGTGCTGGCTGCTGCCGATGCCGCCACAGGTTCCGGTGCTTTTTCCCATCAGCTCAGCAATTAGTCCCGCATAGTCTTTCGTGAAGGCGATGTAGTGGCCGTGGCAACGATGATTTGAAAATATGGAGTCGCTACTCTCTAGTTGGCCAGCGAAGGCGATTGCGGATAGTTCTTGGCCAACGCTGGTATGTACGGTGCCATTGAGGCGTCCCTTAGAGAAGAGTTCGAGGAATTGCTCTTCGACTCTGCGGATTAGGAGGGCTTGTTCTAACCAAGGAGGCATGTGTTTTTGCTCGGGGAAAGTATTGTTTGTATGGAGTCAATGGGTCTTGCCAGGAATTCCCTTCTAGGAGTCAGCGGCTTCCTTTTCTTCGCGTTGCTTTCTAAGCATTTCCGCCCTTGCGAGGGCGGTGGCTTGAATTTCTAGGGCGGAGATTCTGGCCTGTTCCTTTGATTCGCCATTGAAGTGCTCCTGAGCGTAGATGAGCTCGTCGAGAGGTGGCCCCTTACGGATCATCATATCCTTGGTGAATTGCCTCTCGTATTGCTGCGTAATCATCTTTTCAAACTGGCAGAACAATTCCTTTGATGGAGCTATTTTTCGGAAAAGCTGATGGAGATGCATGGCTCTCCCGAGCAGTCCTCTCGCAGCGAGACTGTTACCTGCTCTCCATTTAACTAACGGTTGGTTGAGGTAGTGCAATCGGATGGGGTTTTTATTTAGTGTGTAGTTCCATAGTAAATATACGTGTGGGAATAGGTTTTCTCGCGAAAACTCATCGTCTTCTAAAAGAATTTTTTCGCCTATGCTTCTTTTGACAACCCAAGACGAAATGTAGCAGCCGAGGCCATTAATGTTAAGGCACTTATTCAGGTAATTCGAGAGTTCTTCGCTTTCTTTGAGTAGGACACTTATGCTTTGATTGTTCTCGATGTAAGCATCGTTCTTGTTAAACTCCATATCAACGGTGCAAAGCGAACGATTTAGGAGGAAAAGGTCCGATGTTGGGTTGCTCTCCAATTCATGGATTAAGGTGGGAATCGAATGGTCCCAGATTTCATCGTCATCGCTGAGTATCCAGACGTATTCGCTAGAAGTGAGTGAAAACGAATTGGTGATGTTCTGCTGTGGTCCTAAATTGCTTCTGTTGTTCTTGTATTTTATCTGTGGGTAGTGGCGTTGCCATTTTCGTACGATTTCCTCAGTGGCATCCGAGGATCCATTGTCGCAGATGCAAACTTCGAATCTTGTTTCGCTTAGCTCTTCGAAACTTCTAGTGATTTGGCCTATTAAATTGTCGAGCAGTTTGCATCGGTTGAATGTCGGGATCGCGAATCCGAGGTAGGGCCTGTTCGTGTTGTTTGATGGCATCTAAAGTGATTTGGGATTATTTAGGTTGCGTCGGCTAGATCGGCTAGGCAGGTCATTGCAAAACTTGAAATGTGTTCCTCGTCGAGACCATGTTTCGCTCTCAGGTGTTTTTGCGAACCAACGAATTTGTAGTTTTCAGTCTGTGTTTTTAGGCAGCGGAACAGTGTGTTCATGTTGTTTCGGTGCAAGGTCTCTGATATTAGGCTACTAAGCCCTCCGACTCCGTGTTCTTCCACAGATATTATGATTTTTGTTTTTAGCGCGATACTTAGGAGGCCAGCTTCGTCAAAAGGTTTCAAGTAGGGAGAACTCGAGTAGCCTGCGCAGATGCCCGACTGAGTCAGTCGCTCGGCCGCGGCCTTTACTTGCTCGAGGATTCCTCCTGTCGATACCAACATAACGTCTGAACCTTCCTGCAGTATTTGTAGGGTTCTTAGGTCCTTGATTCCGTCTATGGCGGCGTGAATGGTTGGTTCTCTTGCTTTGCCTAGCCTAAGGTAGGAAGGGCCAGGCTTTTTGCAAAGTTCCCGAGTCGCAAGTCGGGTTTCAAAAGGGTCGCCCGGCGCAATCACCCTTATATTGGGAAGCGGTAGCGTTACTGCGAGATCTTCTGTCGCATGGTGCGAGTATCCAAGGTTACCATACGCCATTCCTCCTCCGACAGACACTACCGTAACGGGAAGATTATGGTAGCAAACGTCGTTTCTAATTTGCTCGAGACAGCGTAGTGTTGGGAAGTTTGCGATGGAGTAGGTGAACACGTGAAATCCGCAGGAAGCTAGGCCTGCGGCGAGTCCAGTCATGTTTTGCTCCGCCACTCCTGCGTTCAGGAAGCGATCTGGGAACCTTTCGGCGAAGGGTTCTACGACGGAGTAGCCTAAGTCGCCCACAATAAGGAATAGGTTGAGATTGGTTTCCGCCAATAGGGTGAGTTCTTCTATGAAAGCTTGTCGCATAAGTTAGCGTGATAGTTGCTCCAATGCTTGGTCGCGTTCTTTTTCGTTAGGGCTGCGATAGTGCCATTCAAGCTTTCCTTCCATGAAGTTCACCCCTTTTCCTTTCGTTGTGTGAGCGATGATGCACAGAGGGCTGTCATGCTCGCTACGGTCGATTGAAGTAGCGTGAAGAATCTGCTCATGATCGTGTCCTTCAATTTCAATGACATCCCAATTGAACGCCGCGAATTTTCCCGCAAGTGGCGTGAGTTTTAGAACGCTATCGGTGTTGCCTAGCCCTTGGGATCGGTTCGCGTCGATGACCGCCACAAGATTGTTGAGTCGTAGGTGTGCGGCGGATTGGATCGCTTCCCAAGTCGAGCCTTCGTTTAATTCTCCATCGCTGAGTATCGCATAGGTTTTCCATGTTCTGGAAAGCCGTTTGGCGGCGAGAGCGCAACCTGTGGCGAAGGATAATCCATGGCCTAAAGATCCCGTAGAGAATTCGACGCCGGGCAGGTGATGGCTGGTATGGCAGAGGAGTAGACTCTCATCCTCCCCAAAGCGTTCGAGCAGATCTTTTGAGAAGAAGCCTTTCATGGCGAGCACTGCGTAGAGCGCTGAGGTGCAATGGCCTTTGCTGAAGATGAGTCGATCCCTGTCAGGTGCGTCGGGGGAATCTGGTGACACTTTGAGAATGTTGCCGAGGTATAAGCTTGTTAGGATGTCGATGACCGAAAAGGCCCCTCCGATATGGGACGCTTTCGCTTTGTAGATCATTTTGACTACAAGACTACGTGCCTCTTGAGATAGATGATACAGATGTTTAGGATCTGTCATGCGTTCGGCTGCGAGCTCAGGATGGATTTGATGGAACGGCAAATGTAGCGGACTTGCTCTCGTTTCAAGGACGTTCCGGACGGGAGATTTATAGATTGGTCGCCGATGCGTTTCGCATTTTTTTGGGGGGGCGATTGTGGCCTTTTCCAAATGGAATATTGTGAGATGGCGGGGAATGTAGGCCGAGTATCGACATTGCGCTTGGCTAGCTCTGCGATAAGAGCGTCTCGGGTTATACCCGCTTCCTCGTCTAGGAATATTGAAGTCATCCAGTAGATGCTACGTGCCCATTCGCATTCTCGATTGAGTTTAAGTAAGGGAAGGTTTGAGAGTTCGTCTTCATACCAGGAGAAGATCCGTCTCTTCGCTTCAACCATCGCTTCGTTTCTTTGAAGCTGAGCGAGTCCGATGGCGGCTTGTACATTCGACATCTTGTACTTGAGCCCATTGTTTTCGATCCAGAATGTTCCGGCCTTGCGTCCTTGGTTCGCGATCGAAGCGGCTGTATCGTAAAGAGCGTCGTCGTTTGTGAGTAGCATACCACCTTCTCCTGTGACGGCGAGTTTGGCTCCTTGAAAGCTAAATGCTGAAAAATGGCCAAAGGATCCGGTGCGTTGGCCAGCGCATTCGGCACCTATAGAAGGGGCAGCATCTTCCACCACGAACAACCCGTGCTCTTTGGCTATTGTATTGATCACGTCCATACGAGCGGGGTGACCATATAGGTGAACCGGTATAATTGCTTTGGTTTTAGAAGTAATGAGGGAACGAAACGAATCGGAGTCGACGCACCAACTGTTGGTTTCGATGTCGCAAAAGACGGGTGTAGCGCCGACGTAGGTTACAGCGTTTGCGGTGGCTACCCAAGTTAGGTCGGGCACGATGACTTCGTCGCCGGGCCCGATTCCGAGAGCTTTCAGGGCAATGTGGAGGGCGCCAGTGCAGCTAGAAGTGGCGATTGCATGTTTGACTCCGATGTAATTTGCGAAGGCGGCTTCGAACTCGTTCAGGTATTTCGCCCAGTTGTTGTTCCAGCCTCGTTTGAGCGCGTCGAAACCGAAGCTCACTTCTCTCTGGGAAATCGAGGGGCCAGCGGTGAGAATTTTTTCATCGGGCTTACCTTGCTCCTTTTGGACGAGAAGCATGTTGATGAAGAATGCGTCTGGCGATCTGGACGATTTCTCTTCGAAAGGAAGCAGTTGGTGTCCGTTTTCATCTGCTATCCGTTGAAGAGGCGTCTGGGAGTCGATCGCAAATCCAAGGTTCTGGTAGAAGCGTAAGGCGTGCTGATTGTCGCTGAGGACACGAAGGTGGATGGATTCGGGCCAGAGTGTTTCTTGAGCCCATTGGATGAGGGCGTTCATTGCCTCGGACATGATCCCTTGGTCTCCGGGCTCTCCTCGAAGCACGTTGTCGATTTCCATGGAGCAATCGTCATTTAGGCAATTCGCGAATCCAAGGTGGCCGATTGGCGTGTTGTGCTTGTTGTAGACGATGAAAAGAATACGGTCCTCTGTACCGAGTAGATTGGACCTGAGCCAACGTTGGGTGCCTTCGGCCGTAACTTTGAACTGGGTCGGGTAGGCGAATTGGTTGGCTGCGCGCCAGTCGGAGATCTTGTTGATCAAGTTTGTATCATTGGAGTGGATACGAGATATGGGAATGAGGAGTCCGCCCGATTTGTTTAGGGTAATCGCTCTAGTGAAGGTTTGCTCGAGCGTATCGGCGTTTTTTAAGAAGGCGAACTGTTCCTTGATGGCCGATTTGAATGTTTCGACCTTTCTTTTTTTGGATCCTTGTAGGGGAGGAGTCATAGCGAGTTAAAAGGACGCGCAGTATGTGTGTATGGTCTCAGCCATGATTGTAAGTTGCTTCTCGCTGAGGCCCGGGTAGACGCCGATGAACACGGCTTCGTTCATAAGACGGTCTGCGCCTCGTGTGCCGCCGACTACGCGGAATGCATCTGGATTGTGCTTCAGTAGGTCCATAAATGCAGGTTGCTTAGTCAGGTTTCCGCCGAAGAGCATCCGGTTTTGTATGCCTTTGCTTTCGAGGTGGTTGGCGAACTCCACTTTTGTGAAGGGAGCTTCTTTTTTGACCATCAGCATGAAGCCGAACCAGGAGCAGTCGCTTCGGTTACCGCTGTTATCCCATTCGAAGCCGTCATTCTTCCAATGGGTGGCGTGGGTGGGCAAAGCGAATTCGAAGAAATTCTGCAGTTTATCGAGGGCAGAACGAAGGAAGTTCCAATTCCGTTTTCTCTCCTCTATGAAACGGGGCAGCTTTTTTAATTGGGCTAGGCCGATGGCGGCTTGTGGATCGAGAGGCTTGAGGTTGTAGCCGAAGTGGCTATAGATGTATTTATGATCGTAGCCAGGGGGGAGGTCGCCGCGCTGCCAGTCGAAGCGTTTGCCGCAGGTATCGTCGCAGCCGGATGGGCACCAGCAATCGCGTCCCCAGTCTCGAAAGCTTTCTACGAGTTTTCTAAGTCTGGGAGAGCGAGCGATATTGACTGCACCGCCCTCTCCCAAGGTCATGTGATGAGGCGGATAGAAGGATTGGGTGGAGATGTCGCCCCATGACCCCGTATACTGAGTTTTT
The DNA here is from genome assembly GCF_031127875.1 of Pelagicoccus sp. SDUM812005. Taxonomy (GTDB): domain Bacteria; phylum Verrucomicrobiota; class Verrucomicrobiia; order Opitutales; family Opitutaceae; genus Pelagicoccus. Next base: position 243,051 of record NZ_JARXIA010000006.1, read on the forward strand.
GGATCCGTTGTAGAGTTGTTGGAGGAGGTGTAGGCGGAGCCTAGTGCATCGCAGTTGTCTTCGATCAGCCAAAGGTCGTGCTTTTGGCAGAAAGAGAGGGCGGACGAAATGTCGAAAGGGTTCCCTAGGGTATGGGCGAGTATGAGGGCTTTGGTCTTTCCAGGTTGGTAGGCTTCCTCGAGGAGGGAAAGATCCGCGTTTCCGGTGATGGGATCGTTGTCCAAGAGAACAGGAATGCATTGGTTTTGCACGATAGGAGCGACCGTGGTGGGGAACCCAGCAGCGCAGCTGATCACCTCGTCCCCGGGGAGCAGCCGTTTGTCGCTGGGAAGCTGAGGCGATGTCAGCGCTGAGATGGCTAGCAAATTTGCGGAGGAGCCGGAATTTGTGAGCACCGAGAAACTGATGTTCAGAAATTTGGAAAGTTCCGATTCAAAGGCTTTTCCTTCTTTGCCGAGAGTGAGCCAGAAGTCCAATGTCGAGGAAACGGCAGCCTCGACTTCGTCGCAATCGAAAACGCGGCCTCCGTAGGGAATAGAATTCGTATCGACTTTTTGGGGATCCCAACCAGGTCGATTTTCAAGATGAGCAAGCTCCGAATACTCGCGAACGAGTTTCAGGATCTCTGCTTTCTTAGTCTCGAGGTTTTGCTGCATTGGGAAGTTTTAGATTTGGGCCGCGCGGATTGCTTCTTGGTAGTCTCGGATTTGCTTGCGGGTAAATTCGGCAGGATCGTTCTTCGTTTCGTAGAAGTTGCGGTACCATTCTACGGTGTAGCGAACCGTTTCCTGAAAGCTGAGTGAAGGTTGCCATCTAAGCGTTGTCGTCGCTTTGTCTGAATTGAGCGTGAGCGTGTCTGCTTCTGGCTTTGCGGATCTTGACGAGTGGTCCCTCCAGTTCCCGGGCCAGTGTTTCAGGACTTCTTCGACGAGTGATTGGATGTCTCTTTGTTGGTCGGTCGGCGGCCCGAAGTTGAAGGCTGTAGTGTATTTGGATAAGCTAGCGTCTTTTGCACTACAAAGCGAATTGTAGATTTGATAGCCGAGAAGGAGATATCCATATAGGGGCTCGAGAACATGTTGCCACGGGCGTACGGAGCTAGGGTTGCGTACTGGGATCGGGATTCCATTGGATAGGCAGCGAGCGCAGTCGGGTAGGATGCGATGGTCGCTCCAATCTCCACCTCCTATGACGTTTCCGGCCCTTGCGCTTGCTATGCCAACCTTTGTTTGTGGATTGTCAGGAGGAAAGAAGGAGGCCCGATAGGCGGAAATCGCAATTTCCGCGCATGCCTTGCTGGCACTGTAGGGATCGTTTCCACCTAGCTTATGGTTTTCGGTGAAGGGTAAGCCATCATTGCTGTTCTCGTAGCACTTGTCAGAGGTTATGAATACGCCAGCAGATCGCTTTCCTGCTTGCCGTAGCGCTTCGAGAATATTGGTCGTTCCTGCAATATTGGTTTTGAACGTTTCAACGGGCGAGTTGTACGAATGGAGTACGATAGGTTGAGCGGCAAGGTGGAAAACGAGGTCCGGTTTGGTTTTCTCTACAATTGAAAGGACTTTAGGGAGGTCGTTGATGTCGATCCAGGTTTCGCGAATCGATTCAGATAACCTAAGGATTTGCGATAGGGATGGGGTGGTGGGAGTGTTATTGCTTAGCCCAATGACATTTGCGCCCATCCCTACGAGCCATTGGCTTAACCAGGCTCCTTTAAATCCGCTATGACCTGTTACTAGGACTGTCTTGGTCCGATAGAACTCTGATAGCTCGTCAATTTGTAGTGATAGACTCATTACCAAAGTTTCCAAGGTGCTTGGCCTTTGTTCCAAATGGACTCTAGTTGGAGCTTGTCGCGTAGTGTATCCATGGGGCGCCAAAATCCTTGGTGTTTGTAGGCACAGAGTTGGCCTTCTTGGGCAAGGGCTTCGAGCGGCTCGGTTTCCCAGTGCATGTGGTCCCCCGGGATGAGGTCGATGACTGAAGGCTCGAGTACGAAGAAGCCTCCGTTGATCCACGAATCGTCCGATTGGGGCTTCTCCTTGAAGTGAGTGACTGCTGGGCCTTCGAGTTCCAGGGCTCCGTATCGAGCGGGAGGAATCACGGCAGTGAGCGTGGCCTTTTTCTTATGCGATTTGTGGAAATCTACGAGTTTCTTGATGTTTATATCGCTGACTCCATCGCCGTAGGTCATGCAGAATGATTCGGAGTTTAGGAGATGTTGTACTCGTTTTAGCCTACCGCCGGTCATCGTATTCTCGCCGGTATCGATGACTGTTACTTTCCAAGGTTCGGGGCTGTTGTCGTGCAGGTGTATTTCCTTGCTTTGCATATCGAAGGTTACATCTGAATTGTGAAGGAAGTAGTTGTTGAAGTATTCCTTGATGAGGTAGCCTTTGTATCCGGCGCAAATAATGAAGTCGTTGAAGCCGAAGGACGAATAGATCTTCATTATGTGCCAGAGAATGGGGCGTCCTCCGATCTCGAGCATAGGCTTCGGTTTCGAGTGGGTTTCTTCGCTCAAGCGTGTTCCAAGTCCACCGGCCAGTATTACGACTTTCATAGCTTTTCGATTTGTTTGTGGGTGTTCGCTCAGCTGATGTATAGCTCGAATGGAAGTTCCTTTAGGGAGGTTGATTCTTCTTGGTCTGGAGGAGGAAATCTTTCGCGGTAGAATTCGTAAATGACGGAGTGTTCTTTGCAGAAGGCGTTTAGCTCTTGGGCTATACCGAAGTGTCCGAGTTGCTCGCAGGTAATGAGGTAGAGCGTAAGGGCGCAGTAGCTTGCCATATTTCTGGGCTTGAAAAAGTCAGGACTGGATCGATGTGCTCGTTGCAATAGCTCGTATGAATTCTCATGGACTCCGGAAAGGGCGCTCAGCATAGCTAGCGTGAATTGGTCGGGGACGGAGGTGCTCCATGTTGAAAGCTTCATTAAGAGGTCCAGGTGACTTTGGATGTGGTTGCTGTGCCCGCACAGTGCGAGCGTTACCAAAAACAACACCGATAGCTGTTCTTTTCGGTTTGGTAGTTTGGCGCAGGCTTTGTCAAGGAGGCTTGCTGCTTGCTCGATTGAACCGAGATAGATTGTTGCCGTGATGAGGACTCGATAGTATTCGAATTCTGCTCCGCTTGGATCCGTAGATAGAACCCGAGAATACATGTCCTCATGATTCGGCTCCGCAGCTTTGCTTGGGTGCTTCCAATGCGATGAGTAGGCATTCCAAATAGCATCGTAAACGAGTTTGGGTTTCAGCGTTGAGAACAGTTCATCGTCAATTGGTTTTTGAGAAACGAATAGTGAGGTAGAAAGCTCTCTGATGTAGCGCGGGTTCTTCGGTTCTTTTGATTGGGCTAAGCGAAAGAGTTTCAACGCCGCTTCGTGTTGACCGGTTTTTCGGCTGGAGAGAGCTATCTCTGCGAGTACGTTAGAGGTTACTCCCTCACCTAGAATTTCAAGGGCTTTGTCTTCGTTTCCGCATGCTGCGAGCGCATTGCAGTAGTACTGGGTTGATTGGGAACACAGCTCCTCGTCTTTCTCCCTCCATTCGAGGATCGGAGCGAACTTCCATTGGGGCTCGAAGAATTGCCAGGCGAAAGACGTGTAGATCCCCTTGGCTAAACTATCATTTCTCTTGTAGGCGCTTATGTATTGCAGCGCATTCCCTGCGGATCCTCGATCCAACTCAAAAACCGCTTTTTGGAAAAAGTAGTTTGCGCGATCCTCTTGGGAGGTAGTTGGAAGGTCTGACTTCAAATCGTACTTTGAATCAAGAGAACTGACTAGGCTTGGGCAATTCGGAGTATTCAGATTTCGAACTAACCAGCTCCAGACCCGTTTTGAGATCGCATCTTGTCGCGGTGAGTATTGTGGCGAGAGACTCTTTAGAGAGTCGCATATTTTATGAGGGTTCACGGCTCCCAGTTCGAATAGTGAACGGCAGGTAAAATCAACCAATGACTCGTTCCGGCTGCTTATTGCCAATAGGAGGAAGTCGGAAAGGAAGCGTTTAGGGTACCTGCTTAACCAGTTGAAAAGTTGTGAGTAGTCCACACTACTATTTTTTATCCAATCCAGAGGGGGGGTGTTTGATATGTGCGCTAGGTACTGAGACTTTTTGTAGGTATTTTGCGGATCATGAGCTTCGAGGATTTCGAAGAGGTTTAGGGTGCTTTCCAGATTGTGAGCAGTGCTTGTTTGTGCCTCGTGCTCTCGTTTACCAATAGAGAAAGATGGAAAGGATATAGGCTCTTTTGATATGATTGTTGAGAGTGCCGATTTTATTGAAATATTATCGATAGGCTCGATATTGGCGGTAAAACGTAGGCCTTGGAGAGAGTAGTGTAGGGTGAGGCTGAGGCTGACTGGCTCTCTGGAAAGGACTATGAGTGATCCTTTGTAAGCGGGAAGTAACCTGAGGAAATTTAGAACTATTTGGTCGCTAGCTCCGGCTACAATTAACTCATTCCCTGCTAGGGAAAGAAATTCGCTGAGTTCTGTAATTTTTTGGTGTGCGGTAGGCGAAGAAAGTTCAAGTTGTACGCTCGGACCGAAGTTCTGCTCGATCAAGCCGAGGAGCGTCTGGTATCTGCTCAAGTCTTTTGACGCGGTTTTGTCTACCAGCCACAGCATGCGCTTGGAGTGGTGCAAAGGGGATGGCGTCTTGTTCGCGTTGTCCGTTTGTTGCATTGCTGATTGGGATTTAGTAGTCGCTGCGGCTGGGCTGGAGACGGAGGGGGTGGGTGGTGACGGCGGGACGGCTGTTTGGGGCCAGGTTGGTGAGGGCGTCTATGTAGCCGGGGAAAAGAGTAAGGGCCTTTTCGAAGTGTTGTTTGGCTCGGGCGGTTTCGCCTTGTTGGGCGTAGGCTAGGCCGAGATTGTTGTGCGTATCAGCGGATTGGTGACAGGATAGGCACTTTTCTAGATGGGTGATCGCGAGGGTTGGCTCTGCTAGGAGTAGATAAAGCGTTCCGCGTGTGAAGGAGCGGCGCCAGCCTTCGGGGAGAGGGTAAGGGCCGTCTGGTTCGAGGATTTGGTTTTCGTCGCAGTCGCTCGGGCTGGCGGATTCTAGGAAGTCGAGGGCTGCCTGATGGTCTTCGCGGAAGATGGCCATGGAGGTGAGGCCCCAATGCGTGACGCGGTCTGAGAAGCCAGCGGCTTGGTAGAGAGATTGGACGAAGGTGTAGTCGTGCTTTTGGAGGGCTCGAGCGACCATCTTCTTTTGGCGGGCGATGTTGCGGGAGTCGCTGCCAGGATAGGCGTACATGCGGTATCCTATTTCGTGGCACACGCCCATTCGGGCCCCGGCAGCGATGAGGCGGAAGACGAAGTCGCTGTCGTCGCCTCCGAACTGTTCGGCGTCGTATCCGACTTTTCGGGCTAGTTCTACATCGAAAGCGATATGGCCGATGCCGGGCAAGTAGTTGCGTTCGAAGAGGCGGGCTTTGTCGCGGTTGCTTTGGATAAAGGCCGGAATGGGGAGGTTGCGAAGTTTTTCGCCGGTTTTGCCGTCGTAGAGTTCCTGTGCATCGGAAATGAAGTCAATGTCCTCGTTTTGGAGGCGATGGTAGAGGCGTTGTACGCGGCCGGGGAGGTAGCAGTCGTCGGCGTCGCACCAGATGCCGTAGCGGGTTTTGACGGCCTCGAGGCCAGCGTTGCGGGCGTGGGGGACGTTGATGTGTTCGGCGGGGGAGACTACTTTTAGGAGGCTGCCGGCAATGGATTGGGCGCGAGCTACGGTGTCATCGGAGGAGAAGTCGTCGATGAGGATGATTTGGGCGGTGTCTTGGTCGAGAAGGGAGCGAACGCAGCGTTCGATGGTGGCGGCGGCGTCGCGTGCAGGTATGAGAATGGTGATGTCTAGCGCCATGTCTCGATGAGGTCGGCTGAGGTTTTCAGGGCAGCTCCGATGACTTGGTGCATGTCGTAATAACGATAACTGCCGAGGCGTCCGCCGAAAGTAACTTTCCCTGCCAGTTCTTGAGCGGCGGCAGAGTATTGGGCGTAGAGCGCTTGGTTTTTGTCGGTGTTGACTGGGTACACCTCAAGCTTCCCGGGCTCCCAATTGAGCGGATATTCCTTGGTGAGTAGAGTTTTGTCTTTTGTATAAGCGAGGTCGAAGTGTTTGTGCTCGTAGGTGCGGGTGTAGGGGATGTTGGCGTCGGTGTGGTTGACGACAGCGCAGCCTTGGGCGTCGGCCTTGTCGAGCAGTTCGGTTTCCCAGCGTAGGGAGCGGTATTCGAGGGCTCCGAACTGGCGGTGGAAGTAGGCGTCGATGGGGCCGGTGAAGATGACGTGATCGTATTTTTGTATCCAGTTTTCTTGGTCGGAGAAAAAATCGGTTCCGAGGTCGACTTGAATGCCGTCGAGCAGTTTTTCGAAGATGGCGGTGTAGCCACCGATTGGGATGCCTTGGAAGCGGTCGGCGAAGTAGTTGTCGTCGAAGTTGTAGCGAATGAGTACCCGTCGGGCGATCGCGGCAGGCAGGTCTTTGGGCTCCCGGTTCCACTGTTTCAATGAGTAGCCGTAGAAGAATGTTTCGTAGATCGTTCGTCCGAAGGTGGCGAGGCAGTACTCCTCCATGTTCTTCGGATTATTGTTGGAAACGCAGTCTGCTGCGACTTTCGATCTGGCTTCGGCGGGGGTGTTGACTCCGAAGAGCTGATGGAGAGTGAGTAGGTTTATGGGAAAGGAGTAGATCTTGTTTCCGTGGGCTGCTTTGACGCGGTTGACGTAGGTATTGAACGAGGCGAATCGGTTAACGTAATCCCAGATTTTTTGCGAATTTGTATGGAATATATGGGCACCGTAAACGTGTTCATGGCAGTCGGCCTCCTCGCTGTAGCGGGTATAGCAGTTTCCTCCGATGTGATCACGCTTTTCGATGACTTGGCAGTGGTGACCGGCGTCTGCGAGCTCGCGAGCGCAGACTGAGCCGAAGAAGCCGGAACCGACGATAAGTATGCGTTTAGACATGGAGAGGATAGGGATTTGCGGCTCGGGGAAGTTTCGCTCAAGCGAATTTTGAGGCGAGTTCGTTTCTCACGTTGTTTAGATGTTTCTGGAAGACGGGCGCGAATTTGCGGCTTTGTTTGGCTAGCAATCGTTTGCAGTAGGGGTCTTGGAGGGCGATTTCGTCGTGGGCATGCGTGGGAGCGAAGATGTGCTCGACGGCCTCGGTTTTCGCTTTGTACTCTGCGGGGAGAAGGAGTGGGGATGGGGGATCGAGTTCGAGGGCTATGCCTTCAAAGTCCTTTTTGCCATAGCGCTGCGCTAAGGCGTCGAACAGGGCTTCCCGAATGATGGCTGCCGAATTCGAAAGGCCGAGTGTTTGTGAGGTAGCGATGGCTTGGGTCGCGTTTTGCAGGAGGAATTCGTTTATGGCTGCTTGGTTGCTCGCGTTTCCTAGGAAGAAGCGGATCCGGTTTCGCCAAAAATAGTAGGTAGGGAAATGGTTCGTCTTCGTTTTCCCGCCCCCCTTGTGCAGTGCGGACGCCTGGTTGGCGACGAGCGTCATGTATCCCTGTTTTCGGGCTCTTTGGCACCACTCGATATCGTCGAAGTAGATGAAGAAGCTGGGATCGAAATGACCGACATTTTGGAAGGTTTCTCGGCGCGCCAGTAAGGCGCAGGCTGGCACGTAGTCGACGAAGTCGACGAGGGGGAGTTCCGAGGAAAATGGCTGATCTCCGCGGTTGAGCCGGAAGGAGGCAGTATCCCAGTCTAGGAAGGCTCCGCATTCTTGAATGAGCTCGGGTTGGTCGGCGTGCATGATTCGGGCACCGCAGATTCCAGCTTCCGGATAGGAGTTCAAGGCGCGGCGCATCTGTTCGAGGCAATTGGGGCGAAGGAATGCGTCGCTGTCGAGGAGGGCGATGTAGTCGAAGCCGCGTTGGAGCAATTCTTGGGAGAGTCTCGAGAATCCACCAGCTCCACCGGTATTGGTTTGATTTTGCAGGATTTCGATCTGGCTGCCGAAGCGTGAGCGAAGTTCGTCGACGGAGTCGTCGGTCGACGCGTTGTCGAGAACGAGGACAAGATCGGGTCGCAGCGTTTGCTGGAGCGCTGCTTCTACCGCTAGGGTCACATCGGCGGAGCGATTGTAGTTACAGATACCGATGCCTAGTTTCATTGCGCTTCAAACAGTGAATCGAATTCGACTCGTGGAAATACGTCTAGCTCGCTGGACCGGCTGGCGTTTAGGATTGTTATGCCCTTTCTGTCGGCGACTTGCTTGGCGAGTATGTAGGCTTCTCGGGTTTGATCGAGGTAGGGGCGGTTCCAGGTCTCACCCTGCTTTCTGTACTCGGGAGCGAAGTGGTTGCGCTGGGCCTCGTTGGTCAGCACTTCGTCGTCGGCTTGAGAAGGAAGGGTGAAGTAGAAATCCAAGCCGATAAAAATAATTTCTCGGAATCCCATGTAAATGGCGAGTTGGAGGGCGGAGTAGGTGCAGGAGTAGCCGGAATGAACGAGCAGGCTTTCTTCCGAAAAGCGAGGCTGGAAGTCTTCTGGGCGCTGTACGTCGAAGTAGAACAGCGCAGTTTGTTCGTCTGGGTCCCCGAGCACTGGAAGCAGGTAGTCGGGGAAGAATTTTTGGAAGCCTGTGAGCGCCCGAATTGCTTTGGCGTTATTTTTCGCGACGAGGTCGTCTTCGACCAGATAGAAGCTAGGACGGTACGAGGTTTCCTCGAATGCGAGGTAGATTTTGTTGAAAGCGAACGAGAGCTCGCGCTGGTCGTGGAGGGTCTGCAAGTCGGAAGTCCGTAGGCTGGGGCCGTTACCCACGATGAAGATTCGCTGCCCGGTCTGGGAGGCTTTCAGGGCGTCCCAATGCGCTCGGTTGCGATGAGCGAGAAGGGGGGATTCAATCAGGGAAGAATCGACCCCGAGTGCGCAAAGTTGGTTGTAAATTGGGAAAGTCGCTGTGGCGGAGATTATGACCCGGTCTGGGCATAGGCTGGTAAGCTCTCGAGGCGGTATTACGGGATAGCCGTGAAAAGTGGTTCCCCATTTCGAGGCGTCGTTGTCCGCGATGGCGAGTATCTGACCTGAAGCGCTTGCTTTTTCTATGATTGGGGGGGCGGCGAGTCCGGCGCCAAAGAGTACAAGTCGGGTCATTCTTCTGGTCTTTGCTTAATCGTCGGCTGCCGGCTGGGTGGGAAGGTGGACGCGAGTGGCTGCACGGTCCGTCTTGGATGGCAGGAGCCTCGCTTGAGCTGGCCAATAGAGAGTTTGAATTGTTGAGAAGATCAATCCTCATTTGTAAAAAGCACGGCGACTAAAGACGTGGGTAACGCTTTGCTTTAGGGCTGGAAAATAATTCCCAACTTTGATCGAAAGCTTTTATTGGTGTTATGTAATAGTTTGATTATAAGTTGGATAGGTAACGCTTAATCCGGGTTGGCGTGCCTTGTGCTTTGTGGGGGTGTCGTTTTGAAAAATCACTCTTATCGTATCTTCTTTCCGTTTCTCTGGGCAATTCCTGCCTAGGGTGAGCTTTCGTTTTCTATGTATGTCGTTGGATCAATAATCGCTCGTTTGGGCAGCAAGAGGCTGGCTTACAAGAATCTGCTTCCGTTCGCAGGGAAGCCGCTGGTGGGACTGGGCATCGAGATCTTGCGGCAGGCGAAGCTCGTGGACGAGATCGTGGTCTCCACGGAGAGCGAGCTGATCGCCCGGGTGGCCTTGGACTTCGGGGCTACGGTTTTGCGGCGTCCGGTGGAATTGGCGGGCGACGAGGTTCCGTCGGTGCCGGTTTTTCAGCACATCGTGGAGAACCATCCCTGCGACGTGCATGTGAATTTCAACATCAACTTTCCGATGTGCGATCCGGCGGTGATCGATCGGGCGGTGGAGTTGGCGGAGCGTGACGGCGAGGCGCTTTCGAAGCCGTTTGCGGTGTGGGCTCAGTCGGTGGAGCGGCTGGCGAACTACCGGGACGCCTACAATATCCCTTCCGCCATGCGGAGCATTTTCGAGGACGATCGGGCGGGCCCGCTTGACGTGCACACGGAGCAAGATCTGCTCGATACTTACAGAGCCGCGCAAGGGCTTAAACCAGAAGGACTTCCGGAGGGATTCTAAATGGACGGCAGTACTCAAGACAGAGGCGGAAACTACCGATGTAAAGGGGTAGGGGATTCTCTCTCTTTAAGACCTGGAAAAACACTTTGACGATGACTTGGAAACGGACGCTTAGATCTCTCTTTATCATGAGCTTGCTCGCGGGCTTTGGCGCTGCGGGCTGGGCGGCTTCCTTGGAGTTGGGGCAGGTCCGCGCCAAGCGTCGGGGGTGGGCGGACAACGATGCTGCGAGCTCCCAGAAGGCGACGCGGGAAATGGAGGCCTTTGCGGATGGGGAGTCTAACTTGGCGTCGGAGCCGGTGGACGAAGTGGACTTCGCGGAATCGGTTGAGGCGCCTGTGGAAGAGTTTTCCGCGGAAGTCCCTGAAGCGGAGCCGAAGGCGGAGCGAGCGTTGCGGGCGAAGCGGAGCCTTGGCTCTACCAAGCGTCGCTCGGGGTTGATTTTGATTGGTGGCGGCGAGAAGAAGAAGCCGAGCTTGGAGAATGGCTACCTGACGGTGGACGTTCCGCCGGCGTTGCGGTTTTCGGACGCGGATCCGGTCAACGCGCGTCCGCCGTCGCCGGCGCTTCCGGAGTTCAATTTCGTTTCCAGCGAGTACATGCCGTACTTGATCGAAACGGCTTTGACGGAGGACGAGCTGAACAATGCGGCGATGCTTTCGGAGATCGTGATCGAGTTGGCGCCGCACGAGGTGGTCTCGGGTCGCATCGAAACGCGGAGCAAAGTCCAGGAAGAGCTGGTGGAGCATTTCGACTTGGACGAGCAGCGTACCACGGTGCTGAGGCCGGAAGAGGTTTTGATTTATTTCGAGACGGATACGAATGCGGGCAGGACGGGCACCATGGTGCCGTTTTCGCCGGCGACCCCTAATACGAGCACGATTAAGAGCTCCGCGACCCTGAATAAAAAATAGCGATGAATAATGTCCGATATTTCACGAGCTTGGCTCTTGTTTCTTTGCTGGCGGCAACTGCTTTCGCCGCGTCTCCTGCTCCCGCGAATGCGGAGGGGAAGAAGGGGGATGCCAAGGAGGAAGGCGCCCCTGCCTTCGATCCGAACCGCATCGTGATCGTGCAGCCGAAGCGGGAGCTGGATCCGGAATTGGCGTCCGAGCAGGTAATGCGTTACTACGAGGCTGCGGTGACGGAGTGGAAGGGGGGCGAAGTGGAATTCGCCGAACGCTACTTCGCGGCGGCCCTGGGCGTGCCGACGGAGGTTCCGGAGAAGGAGTTGGTGCTTTCCAAGATGGGGGAGCTGTACCGCAAGGCTAGCATGTTCCCGAAGTCGGCTGCGATCTACGAGCGGCTCGCTACGGAGTTTCCGGAGAGTCGGCGCTTGCCGGAGGTTTATATGGAGTTGGGCGACATCTATCGCCAGATGGGGGCCCAGGAGCTGGCGATTTCTCGCTACTACAAGGTGTTGAACTCGTCGCTGAACGTTTCGTTCGACCAGTTGGAGAAGTATCGGCAGGTTTCCTTGAACGCGAAGCTTGCGATCGCAGAGACGCACAAGGAGAGGGAGGAGTACCAGGAGTCTTATCGTTTGTACGAGGCTTTGTTTCGGTTGGAGCTGAAGCCGGTGGAGCGTTTGCGGGTGCACTATCGCATGTGCTACTTGTTGTATGAGCTGGCCAACTACCAGCGGGCGGTGTCGCACTTGAAGCATTTCTTGGACGAGTATCCAGAAAGTCCGCACAACCCGGAGTTGCGCTACTTGCTGGCGAAGTCCTACGAGAAGCTGAATCGCAAGCCGGAGGCTTTGCGCGAGGTGGTGAACATCTTGCAGTCCCAGACGAACTTGAAGGAAGGCTACGTGAGCGATGCCGACTACTGGAAGCGTCGCACGGGCAACGAGCTGGCGAACGAGTTTTACGAGAACGGGGACTTCCGCAGCGCCCTGACCATCTACCAGGCTCTTGCTCGCTACAGTCCGGCCCCTGCTTGGCGCTGGCCGGCGATCCACCAGATCGGGCTTTGCTTCGAGCGGCTCGGCTTGCCGGAGAAGGCGAAGTTGGCTTACGAAGAGATTTTGAACCCGGAGGACGGCCAGCAGTTAGCCGATGCGAATTTGGGCGAGAACCTGCGTTCTCTGAAGGAAATGGCTCAATGGAGGCTTGAACACTTGAATTGGGAAGACGATCTTGTGGGCCGCCTTCAATTGCTGAAGGCCCAGTAAGACCAAGCTCCTGATTCCGTTTTCATGAACCCAGCTAAGACCGAAGCGATTTTGCGCGAGCACGTGCGTTTGTGCTCTGACCTGCACCAACTTTTTATCGAGGAAGGGCAGTTGATGAGGTCGACGGGCGAGCCGCCGAACGAGGAGTTCTTGGAAAAGAAGAAGAAGTTTGTGGGCGTTTTGGACAAGGGCCTAGAGCTGCTGCGAATGATCAACGAGTCAGGCGAGCCGGTGTCGCCTATCCTGTCCCCTTTGGTGAAGGAGTGTCGCGACAAGATCATGAAGCTGATGATCGTGGATCGCGAGAACGAGCGCCTCTTGCTGAAGTGTTCGCTGCCGCCGCGCATGAAGGAAGCGTATTCCAAGGTGGCGCCGGGGCAGGTAGCTCGGGCCTACGGGAAGTTCGCGAAGTAGCCCTGTCGGGGAATCGCGGTGGATCGCGGGTTTTTCGCGTCTTTGGGCAGGCTTGCCTTGCCCTGCGAGCAACTGGCCGAGCGGGGGAAGCCTTAGCCGTTGGGGGAGATCTTGAGGGCGACGACGCAAATGTCGTCGTTGGAGGGGCGGCCGTCGAGGGCGGTGGTGAGGGAAGTGGTTACTTGCTCGAGTTGCTCGTCGATGTTGCGGCTGGTGGCGAGGCCGAGGGCGTGCACGAGGCCGTCCTTGCCGAAGTCTGCTCCGCTGGGTGTGCTTTGTTCGATGATGCCGTCGGTGAATAGGAAGAGTTCGGACTCGCTTGTGAAGGGGAACTGGGTGTCGCCGAAGGGTTCGCCGCCCAGGAGCCCAAGGGCGGGGCCGACGATGTCGCAGGGGCATTCCTGGAAGTCGTGCTCGTTGTTCTTGAGGATGGGGCAGGGGTGTCCGGCGTTTGCGAGGATGGCTTCGCCTTTGCTTAGGTCGACGATGAGGTAGGCGGCGGTGACGAAGCGGGGGAACTCGTCGTCTTCGGCGAGGGAGAGAATGGTTTCGTTGAGGTGCTGGAGGACTTTGGAAGGGTGTCCGAGGATGTCGGGGATTTCGGTCATGAGCCCGCGGATGAGCATGGTGACGAGGGCGGCTTTGACGCCGTGGCCCATGACGTCGCACACGAGCACGCCGATGCGGTTCTCGTCGACGGGGATGAGGTAGAAGAAGTCGCCTGCGAGGTGGTGGCTGGGCTTGTAGATGTAGCAGGCTCGGAAGTCCCACTTGTCGCCGCTTTTCGAATACATGCGGCTTTGGTTGAAGCCCATGGACATGAGTTGCTCCTGCAGCTGGCGGGCGACGAGGAGCTCTTCTTCGTACTGTTCGTTCTTGGCTTGCAGGGCTTCCTTGGCCTTGCGGGCAAGTTCTTCGGCTTTCTTTTGCTCGGTGATGTCGAGCGACATGCCGACGATGCCTTCGATCTTGTCGGACTCGGTGCGCAGGGGGACTTTGGAGGTGAGCACCCAGCGGTTTCCGGCGAGGATGCTCTTGTCGTACTCGAGCTTGTTGGTGACGGGGACGCCGGTTTCGACGACTTGTAGGTCTTCTGCCAATACGCGGTCGGCGCGTGGGTCGTCCACGACGTCGGTGAGGAGCTTTCCGGTGATGTCGAGGTCGAGGGGGATGCCGACGACTTTGCGGTACTCTTGGTTGACGAGGATGAACTTGCCTTCCCGGTCGCGCAGGAAGAGGCGGCAGGGGAGGATTTGTACGATGGTTTCGAGCAGGCGCCGTTGGCGGGAGACTTCGCGTTCGGCGATCTTCTGCTTGGTGATGTCGCGGGAGAGGCCGAAGGTGCCGCAGATTTTTCCGTCGGGGTCGTAGAGGGGGAGCTTGGAGGAGATGACCCAGCGTTCCTTTTTTCCTTCGTGTACGGAGAGCTCTTCCTTGAAGCTCCAGCCTTTGCCGGTGCGGATGATCTCTTGCTCGTCTTCGAACTTGGCGCGGGCCGAGGAGGCTTCGAAGAAGTCGAAGTCAGATTTTCCGACGATGGCCGAGGGGTCGCCCACGCCGTGGTACTTGGCCATGGATTGGTTGACGCAGATGAAGCGGCTTTGCAGGTCCTTGAAGTAGACGTGGTCGGGCAGGGACGCCATCAGCTGCTGGAAGAGCTGGGTACCCATGTCGGTGTCTTCGTGGAAGAGGCTCCTCTTGCCTTCCTTGATGCCGAGGTTGTAGGCGTCCTCGAGCATGCGGTCGACTTCGGCTTGGGTGAGCTTGATTTCCTCGTTTTCGCCGCGTTCTACCGTGGATTGTCCGGTACGGGCGAGCATGGCGTCGAGGATGGAGTCAGCGGGGTTCATCAATTGGGAATTCCAGTAGTTGAACCATAGGCCACAAGTTGCAGATGGCAAATGCAGAGTGAACTCCCGTGAAAAATGCAGCCGCGAATTAATTCTTTTCGCCTAGGTCTATGGGGAGCTGCTGGCTTGCCGGACGCAAAAAAGCGGTTCGGAGGGTATCCGAACCGCTGATACGGTAAAAGTGGATTGGCGGGCGGCGCTTAGCGGGCGGCGACGCTGTCGTGCGAGCTTTCGACGATGCGGACCAGTTCCTTGATGTTGAAGGGCTTGGCGAGGGTTGCCACCAGGTTGGGGTACTTGAAGTGGCGCGCTTCGTCGTGGAAGCCGGAAATGATGATGAACTTGGTCTTGATGTTCTGCCAGCCGGAGAGGAACTCGAGGACCATCTCGCCGGAGAGGCGGGGCATCTTGAGGTCGAGCAGGACGACGTCGAACTGGTGGTTGGGATCGGAAAGGACGGATACTGCGTTGTGGCCGTCGCAGAGTACGGATACGTCGTGTTCCTCGCCGAAGACGGTGAAGAGCAGGAGTCGGATGGCGGGATCGTCGTCTACGATTAGAATTTTCATTTTCCTGAAGCTGAGTGGCTTATTTTAGGGTGAGTGGATGGGAACTCGGTTTTCGCGTGGGAGGCTCAGCCAAGTTCAGGTTTGATTTATAAATCGGCTTTGGGGGCGTTTTCTGAGGTGGTTTTTTTACGATTTGTCTTGAATTAGCTGCTTTGTTACAGCGGCTCAGTTATTGCCTGAGAGGTGTGGCTTCTTGGAGTGGGCGATGAGGGGGGAGGTGAAGCCGCCGGCGTCGAAGAGGGTGTTGTTGACTTTGCCGTAGAAGGATTGGATTTCGCCTTCCATGCAGCGCGCGGTCTCGCGGATGGTGGAGATGTCGCTGGGTTCGATCCAGTATTTTTCGGTGACGGACTGGAGGAATTCCAGCTTTTCGGCGAGGGCGGCCACGGTGGCGAGGGAGTCGGCGAACATCTCGGCTTCGGTGGGCGCCAGCTGGGCGGGGGCGAGCGGCTTGGGTTGGGCCTTGGGGCTGCTGGCCTGCGATTGCGCGGGGGCTGGAGCCTGGCTGACGGTGAGGTTGCGCACGACTTCGAGCAGGGCTCGGTAGTTGAAGGGCTTGGGAAAGATCTTGCTGGCTCCGAGCTGGTTGAACTGGGCTTCGGAGTCGGGACTGAGGAATCCGGTGAGCACGATGACGGGGACGTTCGGGTGGGCGGCCTTGACGGCTTCGATGACTTGCAGCCCGTCTTTCTTGGGGAGGTGGTAGTCGAGGATGATGAGGTCGTTGGTTTCGGTGAGCCCCTTGTGGATGCCGTCGTCTCCGTTGTCGGCTTCGTCGACGTCGAACTCGTCCTTGAGGACTTCGCGCATGACCATGCGCAGTGCGGGATCGTCTTCTACGAGTAGTACGTTCTTCTTCATCTTAGTTGTCTCCGGTGCCTTGTTGGGCGGTTTGGTAATGCTCTGCCACGAGTCTTATCTGCTTGGATGGGGCGACGAGGTGGCCTGCGAAAAGGATGGCGAGGGGTTGTCCGATCACGGATCGGATGGGAAATTTGGATCCGTGCAGCCAGGTCTTGCCCCAGGAGAGGGTGACGAGCTCGCGGGTTTCGTAGATGGGGCGTTGGCGGCTGGCGACGAAGCTGTCGGCGGCTTGCAGGTTGGGATCGTCCTCGAGCCAGAAGATGGGAGGGGCGGTGTTGGCGCGAGGCTCGAAGGTGGGGCGTTGGGGGCGAAGCAGCTGGCGGCCTTTGCCGTTGAGGTAGAAGACGTCGTCGCGGGCGAAGTAGGCGAAGACGCAGCAGCTTAGGTCTTCGAAGGCGGTGACGTCGGCTTGGAGGAGTTGCTTGGGGACGTCGTAGGCTCGGTCGAGGTCTTCGATGGCGCTTTGCAGGGCGTCGGGAAGATTGGCTTGGAGGAGCTTGTCGTCGGGTTGCATGTTCGAACGCGTGTGTGTTGGCAGGTTGGATCCTTGGCAGGTATCATCGTCCGAAACGTCCGCAGCTTTAGCGGAAATTACTCAGGGCTCGGCGTTCTTTCGCTAGGGTGTATTTCCTAGAGCGAGAACGGCGGGCGCGGCCTGGGCGTCTAGTTGGCTCCGACTGCGAGGGCGCGGCGGGCTTTTTCGAGTTGTTCGCGGGCGGTGAGGATGGCGATTTCGAGCTGGCTGGGTTCGATTTCGAAGGCGCCTTCGATCATGTCGAGGGCCCAGCTGTCGCGTCCGTCGTTGCAGCCGATGACGGCGGCTCCCCAGTTGGCGACATGGAGGGCTCCGGCGAGCTTGCGGTGCGCTTCGGGCGCTTCGATGGGGTTGTATTGAAAGCGGATGGGGAGGTAGACCTCTTCGGGAAAGGACCATTGCTCGAGCATCTTGGAACCGGCGAGGGCGTGGTCGAAGCCGAGGGTTTGGCTTTCGGCCTTGTCGAGGCTGAGGCGCTCGGTCTCTACCTTCTTGAAGATGTCGACGTATTGCTCGCCGCAGCCGAGGTGCATGCCTAGCTTTCCGATGTCGTGGAGCAGGCCGAGGGTGTAGGGGAGGCCTTCCGTGTCGGTGGCGTCCTTGGCGATCTGGTCCATGATGAGGGCCACGGCGAGGCTGTGGGCCCAGAGGCTGCCCTTGCCGATGTCCATGCTGGGGAGGGCTCCGTCGAGGTAGTCGCCGCTGGAGACGAGGTTGACGATGCGGTAGACTTCCTTGATGCCGAGCATGGCGACGGCGTCTTGCAGGTCGGTGACGGGGGATGGGGGCGAGTAGGCTCCTGAGTTGCTGAGCTTGAGCACGCCGGCCATGATGGCGGCGTCGGTGGAGATGAGCTGGACGATGTCGTTGGCGTCGGTGTCAGGATCCTTCATGATCTTGACGAGCTTGGGGAGCACTTCCGGAGCTGGGGGCAGCGTATCCGTGTTTTGAATGAGTTCTTCTACTGTCATGGCTAGGCTAGGCTGAATTTTGAGGTTCCTAGTGGAGTTTTGAGGGTAACTTCTCCGGTGCCGACGTTGAGGTGGATGGTGCGGTTGTTGACGCCGCCGACGTCCGCTTTCACGACTTGGATGCCGAGAGCGTTGATGAGTTTCTTGACGGCGAGGATGTTTCGCTCGCCGATCTTGAACATGTCGGAGCCGGATATGACGGAGGCGCCTCCGGCCACGAAGGCTCGCATGCGACGCCGTTCTGCCCGCAGGCCGCAGAGGTTGCGGAACATGATGGGCATGCCGGTATCGGCGAACATGGCGGGTTGTTTTTGGGCTTTTTCAGGGGACAGGGTGGAGTCCGGCAGCATGATGTGGATCAGGCCGCCGACCTTGGCTTCCTTGTCGTAGACGATGATGCCCACGCAGGAGCCGAGGGCGAAGGTGCTGAGGTTTACGTTTCCGTTGTTGGAAACTGCCAGGTCGCCCACGCCGACGACGACGCGTTGCTGAAAAAGGGATGGGAGGGTAGGGGCTCCGCTCATAGGGTCAAAGGTGTGTCGATGCGAGTTCTAGGTGGTGCTGTTTAGCTTGGCAGAGGACTGCGGCTGGAGGGGTAAAGTGAGTCTCCGCGTTGGGGGGGGGCGGGAGAACAGCAGTCTGGCGCGGGGGGAGCGCGGGTTGACTGGGCTGAGCGAGGCCTTGGGAGAGCGCGCTCTAGAAGCCGAGGGCGTCTTCGAGTTCGCTGGAAACGACTTTTTCGATGTCGAGGAGGGTTTTGACGCTGTCCTTGATCTTGGCGATTCCGAGGCAGCATTCGGTGCTGAGTCGGGTGCCGAAGTCGGGGGATGGCTTCACGTCGCCCTCGGTGACGTTGAGAACTTCTTCCACGGCGTCGACGACGAGTCCGAGGAGCTGGTTGACGCCTTGTCCGCCGTCGACGTCGACGACGATGATGCAGGTGCGTTCGGTCGCTTCGCCGGCGTGGAGGTTGAACTTAACGCGCAGGTCGACGACGGGGATGACCTTGCCGCGCAGGTTGATGACGCCTTTGACGTGCTCCGGCATTTGCGGGACGGGCGTGATCTTCTGCATGCGAATGATTTCGCGAATCTTGAGGACCTCGACTCCGTAGCACTCTTCCGCGAGGGTGAAGGTGAGAAACTTGCCGGAAGAGAAGGAGGAGTGAGTGGTAGTGTCGTCGAAGGTGAGGTTGCTCATAATTATTCCTCGGTGGAATTGTGGGAAATGCGATTTATTATGAGCTAGATCGGTTTTGCCTTCGCGCTTCTTAAGCAGAATTTAGGCGGAACGCCCCTCTGCTGCGTAGTTTCTTTCTCTCAAATGCGTTTCTCGCGTCGCTCAGTGAAGCTACGCGCATTTGATTTACAATTTCCCCTCTGCAAGTCCCGGGCGTCGCAGGGCTTGCGGCTGCGGGGCGGCTCAGCGGAAAACCATGAGGCGCTGGGTGAGCGGGTTGGCGAAGTCGTGTTCCTTGATCTTGGAAATGATGCCGCCGGTGAGGCGCTTGTCTTCGGGGATGAGCAAGAGTCCGGAGGGGCTGTAGATGCCTTTGGCCAGGACCATGCCGGGCTCGAGTTCGGCGAGGGTGATCTCGCGTACTTTCTTGGGCAGGTTGGTGAGGTTGGAGCTCTTCATGAAGAGCCGGACCGCTTCGGGGTGGTAGGCGCGTCCGGATTCGCGGATGATGAATTCGAGGGCCTGGTCGCGAGGGAGGTTGCACTCGACGAAGCCGATGGCCACGGCGAGGTGGCGGGCGGGCACCGGAATGCTCTCGCGGCTAAGCTGGTCGGGGTAGCCGAGTCCGTCGAAGCGTTCCCGGTGGTAGCGGATGGCGAGGCCGACTTCGTTGAGGTTTTCGACGAAGGAGGCGAGGGTTTGGCCGTAGACGGGGTAGTGGCGCAGGAGGGTTTCCTCGGTTTCGTCGAGGCTTTGGGCGTCCTTGAGGCTTTTGGATACGAGGTCTCGAGGGAGGCCGATGCGGCCGAGGTTGTAGAGCCAGGAGGCGACCTTGAGGGTTTCCGCTTCGCGGGGTTCGAGCAGCTCGGACTTGGCGATCTCGGAGCAGATGGAGACGACGGACTTGGTTTGCTGGCCGAGGATGGGGTGGAAGGCTTCGATGAGCCGGAAGCAGATTTCGAGGGAGTGCTTGAAGTTTCGCTCGAGGGCTTGGTTGGCCTCGTCGAGCATGAGGGTTTGCTCTTGGAGCTGGCGGACTTTTTCCTCGAGGGCGGTGTTGCTGGCGACGAGCTTCTCGTTGAGGTCGAGGGTGTCGGCTTGCAGCTTTTCGTTGGTTTCGACGAGGGCGTAGCGTTGGACGGCGTTTTCGACGGTGGCGAGCAGCTCTTCGCGGATCCAGGGCTTGGCGAGGAAGCGGAAGATTTCCCCCTTGTTGACGGCCTCGACGACGGTGTTGAGGGTGAGCACTCCGGTGATGAGGATGCGGGAGGCGTTGGGCTGCTTTTGCTTGCAGAGGTCGAGGAATTCGAGCCCGGTCATCTCCGGCATGCGGTGGTCGGAGATGATGGTGGAAAAGCGGTTCGCTTCGACGGCCTTGATCGCTTCGTTGGGACTGGTGAAGGCGGTCACGAGGTAGCCCTCGCGCTCGAGGGTTTCCTTCATGGCGAGAAGGACGATGTCGTCGTCGTCTAGGACGAGGATGTTGCTGGATCTCGGCTCGGAGAATCTCATGGTTGCGGTCGGGGGTGGCGGTTGGCCGTGCGGTGCGAGGCGGAGCGGAGGCTCAGTTGAAGTAGCTGGCTAGTTTGTTGAGCAAGGCAGAGGGTTTTGATGAGCCGGAGGCTACCAATCCGCAAATTCTTTTTGCGGAAAGCGAGAGGGCGTCGACGCTTTCGCCGAGGGCGATGAGGGCGACTTTGTCGCAGTTGCGGGCGTGGCCGAGCTCGGAGATGAGCGGTTCGGCTTTTTCGTCGAGGGCGCTTTTGAAGACGATGACGCCGTCGAGCTGCTGTCCGTCTTGCAGGAGGTCGAGCAGGAGCTCGCCGGGCTCGAGGTGGATGCGAGTGTCCCAGCCGGCGTTTTGCAGGGCGATGAGCAGGGGGTGGCGGGCGATGTCTTCCCAGGAGTAGATGAGGACCTTGGGTGGGGTAGAGCGGGGGGCGGCCTTTTCGACGGGGGGAGTTGCGGGGGCTTCGGCCAGCGGGAGCTCGGGCGTTTGGGCGCTGGGCTCCGGAGCTGGCGGGGCGGCAGGCTTGCTTTCTTGCTCGAGCAAGGGGAGGACGAGGCGGATGTGGGCGCCTTGGTGAGGGTTGTTGCCGAGCTTGATGCTGCCGCCCAGGTCGGCGGCGAACTTGCTGGCGATGCTGAGCCCGAGTCCGGGGTGCTTGTCGCTGCTTTTGGTGGTGTAGAAAGGAGTGGTCGCGTTTTCGAGCTCGTCGGGCTTGAAGCCGCAGCCGTTGTCGGAGAATTCGATGACGGCGCAGTCGCGTCGGTCGAGGTTGGCGCGGGTGAGTCGGATTTGCAGGGCCGCGTCCTCGCCGCAGGCGTCGGCGGCGTTGCCGGTGAGGTGGAGGATCACTTGGCGGAAGAGGTTGGCGTCGATCTGGATGGGGTGCTGTCCGCTGGCGGCATCGATCTCGATGGCGGCGCCTTTGGGCAGAAGGGCTTCCATGTATTCCTTTTGCTCTTTGACGAGGTCGCCGAGGTCGAAGTAGTTCCGCTGGCCGGCTTCGAGGGTGGTGAGGTGGCGGATCTTTTTGGTGAGGTCCTGGGCGCGGATGGAGCAGTCGCGGATGTGTCCCATGGCTTCGGCGGTGGATTTCGGGTCCGAGCCTGGCTCCGCGTAGAGTTCGCTGAGGGAGTAGATACCGGCGATGGTGTTGTTGAAGTCGTGCAGGTAGCGGCGGGTCATGCAGCCGGCGATTTCCTTCCAGGAGCGGCGGGCGAGAGCGTCGAAGGCGACGCTGTGGAAGGTGTCGTCGACGAGGCGTCCGGCGATGGCGACGGCTTGGCCGGATTCGTTGCGCACGAGGGCGCGGTAGTCGACGACGGGAAGGGTTTCGCCCCGGCGGTTGACCTGGATGCGGTAGCGGGCCTCGGTCTCGAATTGGTTGAGGGCGACGGCTTGCTGGTAGGTTTCGCGCTGGGGTTCGACGACCAGCTCGTCCCAGGTGGTGACGGCGTCGAGCAGCTTGTAGAAGGCGGGGGGGAAGGCGTTTTCAGTCCGGCTGAAGAAGCGGGGGCTGCGGTCTGGGAGCTCGAGCAGGTAGGTGATGCCGGGGCCGAGCGCGGCGAGGGAGGATTCGCTGGTGGCGTCGCCCGCGAGTTCGCGGATCGCAGCGGAAAGGTCGTTGGCTGGCACGGGGAAGCTGGTGGTTTGGAAATTCAAGGTCGATCGTTGGATTGACGCTTGGGGCTTCCTCCTTCGCTGGCAACTCGGCTTTGGGAAATATTGGGGCTATTAGCGGCTTTTTTACGTGGCGAACGGCTAGCTGACCGGACGGGGCTGCGCGGTGTTGGCGCTGGCGCTGGGGCGAAGTCGGCTCCGCTTAGGCGGGCAGTTGGTAGATCGCGGGTTTGATGGACTGGTAGGGGTGGCGAATGCCGGCGAGGCTTTCGGCGTGTCCGATGAGCAGGAAGCCGCCGGGCACGAGGTGTTGGGCGAGGCGGCCGACCAGTTCCTGCTGCGTTTCGCGATCGAAGTAGATCATGACGTTGCGGCAGAAGATGACTTGGAACTTCTGTCGCCAAGGGTATTGCGGGGCGAAGAGGTTGAGGCGTTGGAAAGCGAGCTTCTTGGAGATTTCCGGGCGTACGCGGAAGTAGCCGTCCATCTGCTTTTCGCCTTTCTGGAAGTAGCGTTTGAGCCACTCGGCTTTCACGTTCTTGAGGCGGTCGCGGTCGTAGATGCCTTTGGAGGCGAAGTCCAGGACGCGGTTGGAGATGTCGCTGCACTGGATGGACCAGTCGTAGCCCTGCTGTTGTCCGAGGAATTCTTCGAGGGCGATGGCGAGGGAGTAGGGTTCCTCTCCGGTGGAGCAGGCGCAGCTCCAGATCTTCAGTTCCTTGCCGGCGCCGAAGCGGCCGTTGAGGAAGTGGGGAAGGATATGGCTGTTGAGGTAGTTGAAGTGGTTGATCTCGCGAAAGAAGAAGGTGTGGTTCGTCGAGATGGCGTCGATGAGGTGGTAGAGCTCGCCGCTGTTGGGGCGGGACTGCAGCATCTGGCAGTACTCGGTGTAGCTGCCCAGGCTGTTGGCGCGCAGGCGCTTGCCGAGGCGGGCGCTGACCAGTTCGCGTTTGCTGTCTCCGAGGTTGATTCGAGTTTCCTTGTAGATCAGGTCGCGGATGAAGGAGTAGTCTTGGTCGGTGATCTTGCCCATGGGGGTCATTCCAAACGGTAATTGCTGGGTGTTGGTTGGCGTGGCAGCAGTGTGGGTTGGCTGGCGATTTCTGAGAGTCGGAAGGCGGAAGCTCATGCGTTGCTTTGAGTTGGCGTACTTATTGGCTGGGGGATAAATCGCTCGATTTCCGGAAAACTTGAGTCCCGGCGCCTATTTCAATCGGTAATTACTTGCGCAAAAACACCCTCGCTTCGGAGGTGGAGAGAAGCTTGCGGGGGAAGCCAGTCGGAGCTTGAGCCCGACGCAGCTGCCTGCATGGTGTGCTCGTTTCGAATTTCCACAGTCATCACTATGTCTACGCCAGACCCGCAGTCCCTTCCGCTTTCCCGAACCTACGAACGCCTTCGCCAACTGCTGGGCGAGCGTATCCTCTTTTTGGACGGAGCCATGGGGACCATGATCCAGCGCTACAAGCTGGAGGAGGCCGATTTTCGCCATGGCCACTTCGAGGACCATCCTAGCGACTTGAAGGGCAACAACGAGTTGCTGACGCTGACCCGACCGGACGTGATCAAGGGCATCCACAAGGCTTTCCTGGAGGCTGGATCGGACATCATCGAAACCAATACCTTTTCCGCGACCGTGATCGGGCAGGCCGATTACGGGCTGCAGAGCGCGGTCGACGCGTTGAATGCCGCTTCGGTGCGTTTGGCCAAGGAAGCGATCGCGGAGTTCGTGGCGGAGAATCCCGATCGCGAGTGCTTCGTGGCGGGGGCCATCGGGCCCACCAACCGCACCGCGTCGCTCTCGCCGGACGTCAATCGTCCCGAATATCGAGCGGTGACCTTCGACGACCTGCGCTTGGCCTACCTGCAGCAGATTCGCGCCCTCGGAGCGGCGGGAGCCGATATTTTCCTGCCGGAGACGACCTTCGATACGCTCAATCTCAAGGCCTGTATCTTCGCCTTGGAGGAATACTTCGAGGAGCGCGGCGAGCGCATGCCGGTGATGCTCAGCGTGACCATCACGGACGCCTCGGGCCGTACGCTTTCGGGGCAGACCATCGAGGCGTTCTGGAATTCCGTGGCGCACGCCCGTCCGCTCAGCGTGGGGATCAATTGCGCCCTGGGCGCCCAGGACATGCGCCCCTACATCGAGACCTTGTCGAAGAACGCCGACTGTTTCATCTCCTGTTACCCGAACGCCGGCCTGCCCAACCCGCTGAGCGAAACGGGCTACGACGAGCTGCCGGCGGACACGGCCCGTTTCTTGGAAGACTTTGCCCAGAACAAGTTCGTCAACTTGATCGGCGGCTGCTGCGGCACCACGCCCGAGCACATCAAGGCGATCGCGGACAAGTCCCGCAATTATCCGCCGCGTCCCATCCCGCAGATCGAGAAGGCGCTGCGTCTCTCCGGGCTCGAACCTTTCGAAGTGAAGGGCGAGAAGGCTCCCTTCGTCATGGTGGGCGAGCGCACCAACGTGACTGGTTCGCCCCGCTTCAAGAAGCTCATCAAGGAGGAGAAGTTCGACGATGCCTTGGCGGTGGCCCGCCAGCAGGTGGAGAACGGAGCGAACATCATCGATATCAATTTCGACGAAGGCATGCTCGACGGCGAGGCCTGCATGACCAAGTTCCTCAACTTGGTGGCCAGCGAGCCGGATATCTCCCGGGTGCCGATCATGATCGACTCTTCTAAGTGGTCGGTGATCGAAGCCGGTCTCAAGTGCGTGCAAGGCAAGTGCGTGGTGAACTCCATCAGCCTCAAGGAAGGCGAAGCGAAATTCTTGGAGTCCGCGTCCTTGGTTCGTCGATACGGCGCGGCGGTGATCGTAATGGCCTTCGACGAAGAAGGCCAGGCGGCGACTCGCGAAGACAAGGTTCGCATTTGCAAGCGGGCCTACGACCTGTTGGTGGAGAAGCTCAACTTCCCGCCCGAGGACATCATCTTCGACCCGAATATCCTCACGGTGGGCACCGGTATGGAAGAGCACGCCAACTACGCGGTCGACTTCATCGAGGCGACCCGCGAGATCAAGCGGCTTTGCCCCTACGCTCGCATTAGCGGCGGCGTATCCAATATTTCATTCTCCTTCCGCGGAAACAATCCCGTGCGCGAAGCGATCCATGCAGCGTTCCTCTACCACGCGATCCAGGCTGGACTGGACATGGGCATCGTGAACGCAGGCATGCTGGCGGTTTACGACGAGGTCGAACCCAAGCTGCTCGAGGCAGTGGAAGACGTTTTGCTCAACCGCAATGCGGAGGCCACTGAACGCCTGATCGAAATGGCCGAAGAGGTCAAAGCCAACGCGTCCGGCAAGAAGGTAGAAGAGAAGGTCGACGAGTGGCGTTCCGGAACCGTGGAAGAGCGACTCTCCTATTCGCTGGTGAAGGGGATTTCCACATTCGTGGACGAAGACGTGGAGGAGGCTCGCCAGAAGTTGCCTCGTCCGCTCGACGTGATCGAGGGCCCGCTGATGGACGGTATGAAGATCGTGGGTAAGCTCTTCGGCGAAGGTAAGATGTTCCTTCCGCAGGTGGTCAAGTCCGCCCGCGTGATGAAGAAAGCGGTGGCCTATCTCTTCCCCTTCATGGAAGCGGAGAAGGCGGACAACGCTAGCTCCGCTCGCGGCAAGATGTTGATTGCCACGGTTAAGGGAGACGTTCACGACATTGGAAAGAATATCGTGGGAGTCGTGCTCGGCTGCAACAACTACGAGGTCGAGGATCTCGGAGTTATGGTGCCGTGCGATAAGATTTTGGATACAGCCCTGGAAATCGGGGCGGATATCATTGGTCTGAGCGGTTTGATAACCCCTTCGCTCGACGAGATGATCCATGTAGCCAAGGAAATGGAGCGGCGCGGTTTCACCGTGCCGCTCCTGATCGGCGGCGCGACCACCAGCAAGGCCCACACGGCGATCAAGATTGCCCAGCACTACAGCGGTCCGGTGGTGCACGTGGCGGATGCGTCCTTGGTGGTAGGCGTTTGCAACGATCTGCTCAATCCGGAGAAGAAGCCCGCCTTTATCCAGGAATTGGATACGGCTCAAACCACACTGCGCGAACGTCACGCGGCGGGCAACGCTAACCAAGCCCGCATCCTTCCGCTGCAAGAGGCGCGGGAGAAGGCGTTCTCCACCGATTGGGCGCAGGCGGATTTGGCGAAACCCGAAGGCTACGGCGTGAAGGTTTGGCAGGATGTCGATCTCGCCACGGTGGCGGAGTACATCGACTGGTCTCCCTTCTTCTGGACCTGGGAGCTCAAGGGGGTATTCCCAAAGATTCTGAAGAGCGAAAAGTACGGTCAGCAGGCGACCGAGCTTTACGAGGACGCCCAGAAGCTTCTCAAGCAGATCATCGAGGAAAAGGCGTTCCGCTTGCGCGGGGTGACGGCGTTTTGGCCGGCCAACGCGGATGGCGACGACGTGGTGCTTTGGCAAGACGAGTCGGCGGGAGAAGAGCTAGCACGCTTCCACTTCCTGCGTCAGCAAAAGGAGAAGGTCGGCGACGACACTTACTACAGCCTTTCGGATTTCATCGCTCCCCGTTCCAGCGGCCGCGTGGACGTTTTGGGCGGCTTCGCGGTGACGGCCGGCGAGGAGGTCGAGACCTTCGCGAACCGCTTCAAGCAAGCGGGCGACGACTACACGGCGATCTTGGCCCAGTCCCTAGGCGACCGCCTTGCGGAAGCCTTGGCCGAGTACATCCACAAGCAAGTGCGCGATCAGTGGGGCTTCGGCAAGGCCGAGGAGCTTTCGGTGGAGCAGTTGATCAAGGAAGAGTACCGCGGGGTGCGTCCGGCAGCCGGCTATCCGGCTTGTCCCGACCACACGGAAAAGGACACGCTTTGGAAGCTGCTTGCGGCGGAGGAAAACACGGGCGTTTCGTTGACCGAAAGTTACGCCATGAATCCCGGCAGTTCCGTGTCGGGCCTCTACTTCGGCAATCCCGAGGCTCGCTACTTCAACGTGGGCAAGCTGGAGCGCGACCAGATCGAGGACTACGCCAAGCGCAAGGGGATTTCGGTCGAGGTGGCCGAGCGTTGGCTGGCTCCGAACTTGGCGTATCAATAGGAAGGATACGGGGATCTCTCCTCGTGATCTTTTACTGGAGTTGGGCGCGGCTTGGAATGCAAGTCGTCGCTCATATCATCTCGGCTTGCTGAGTGTCGGTGTCGCGGACAAAGCGAGAGGGCGTTTGATGCGCTGAACGAGTTGCCACTTTAGGCGAAGGGCGCAGGTTATTGAAGAGAGCGGAGCCTAGCGGTTCGGCATGCCTCAACCGTCATATATCAATTGGAATGGAAGCTTTCGAATTCAGTTTAGCCCTCAAGCACCTTGGTTCCATTGCGATATCCTTCCTTCTCGCGTTGCCTTGCGCGTTTGAGCGGGAGAAGTATTCGCGCAGCGCGGGTCTGAGAACTTTTCCTTTGGTGGCGATCGGCGCCTGCAGCTTTCTCCTTGTCGGGGAATCGTTCCTTGGCGAAGGCGTAGAGGATAACGCCCGTCTCATGCAGGGCTTGATCGGCGGTTTGGGTTTCCTGGGAGGGGGCGCGATTCTCAAGAATGGCGGTTCCGTGGAGGGCATGGCTACGGCTGCGAGCATCTGGAATACGGGGGCGATCGGTATGGCGGTCGCTTACAACCGCTTCGAAATCGCCATCGCTCTTTGCCTCGCGAACCTGTTGACGCTGCGCCTCGGCTCGAACCTGAAGGGAGTCGTGGAAAGCAAGAAGCGGGACGACGGAGAGAAGGAGTAGCTGGAAACCCGAAGGCGCGAGCCCCTATTGAGCTGAACCTGCAGGCGGCTGGCGGCGAGTTTACCGTATAGCGGATCCGGATACAGGAATCGCTGCTCGGATTTGAGCGGCTGCTTTTTCGTGGGATTGCTCAAAGGAGGCATAGTTTGAGCCATATCCTACGCTCGTCGGCTTTTGGCGCAGGCGATGCTGTTCGGAGGTCCGTCCCTGGCAACAGGGATTGAGGGAGTGACGCTACTGTCTTTATTGACAGAAGCAGACAAATCCGGGGCCGGCGTTAGGGGTTATCGTCGGCCCCGAACTCCTTTCAGCGTCGGCGAGGCGAACGCTGTGAAAGTCCGTTCGTTGTTCTGAGCGAGACTGAAAGAGTTATCTGCAGCTGTCGTGGCTAGAAGCCTGCTATGCTGGTTTGGCTTAATCGCCAGTTTGTTCGAGCAAGCTTTTCACCGCTTCTTTCAGTGTCTCCGGGCTCAAAGGTTTGGATTCGAAGCTCGTGTTGCGTCGGAGCTGAGCCGGGAGGGTATTGAGCGGGGAATCGGAGGCGCTCATCAGCATGATCGGCATTTCGCAGCCAGCTTGTCGGATCTGGGCGATCACTTCCACGCCGTGTAGGCCAGGCATGCGGTAGTCTACGATGACGAGGTCGAAGTTTCCTTCTTTTGCGAGTTTCAATCCCGCACTGGCAACTTGTTCCGTGGTGAGCTCGTACCCCAATCGTCCGAGGGCTATTTTAAAAGTTATCAGGATGGATGGTTCGTCATCGATCAAGAGGATCTTTTTGGTAGGAGAAGCCATAAAAAGGTACTTTAGCGCTGTCGAAACGGAATTATGAAGAAGAAAGAGGCTCCCTTGCCCTCGATGTTTTTTACGCCGATAGAGCCGCGGTGGCCGATCACGAATTCTCTCGCGATGCTGAGCCCTAGGCCTGTTCCCGGCTTCGAATTTCCGGGGGACTTGAAGAAGCGGTCGAAGACTTTATCCTGAAACTCTTCGGGAACTCCCTGGCCCTCGTCCGTCACGCTGAAGCGAGCTTGGTCGTCGCCGTGAAGCTCGCAGGATATGTAAATAGTGCTTCCGCTGGGGCTGTGCTTGATGGCGTTGCCAATCAGGTTACCCAAGGTGTGCTTCATGTGTTGCAGATCGAGCTGC
Source organism: Pelagicoccus sp. SDUM812005 (assembly GCF_031127875.1). Classification (GTDB taxonomy): domain Bacteria; phylum Verrucomicrobiota; class Verrucomicrobiia; order Opitutales; family Opitutaceae; genus Pelagicoccus. Next base: position 271,728 of record NZ_JARXIA010000006.1, read on the forward strand.
AAGGAGGGGATCGCTTCGTCCACTGAGACGCGGATCGCGTTGCCTTGCATCCGTATGGCGCTTGCGAAGTCGTTCAAGACGTCCTTGATCAGTTCGCCGGGCTTGATTTCGCTGAGCTCTAAGCGGTGATCTCCTTCTTCGAAGCGCGTGAGGTCGAGCAGGCTGTTTAGGGTACGCAGCAACCGTTCCGTCTCGTCGGAGGCTGTGCTCACTAGCGTCAGTTGCACTTCGTCCAGTTTCTCTTTCTCTTCGAGCATCAGTAGCAGGGCCATGCGGATGCTCGTGACGGGGGTTTTGAGCTCGTGGCTAACGGTGCTCAGCAGGTTGGATTTCACTTCGTCAAGCAGTCGGAACTCCGTAACGTCTTGCAGGAGCAGGGTCACGCCGGTGACGTCTTTAGGTCCGCTGCCTCCGAAGTTGGGTTGGATACGGGGCAGGAGGTAGCGACGCTGCTTTCCGAACTGGAGTTGGATCACGCCGGTGTAGTCGTGGGCGATGTAGGGCTTCCGGGTTGAGAGTACCTGTTCCGCTAGTTTTTCGATCTCTGGCGGCAGAAAGGTTTCTCTGCCGAGCGTATTCATGAGCGAGCGCGCGTTTTGGCTGGCAAACTCGAGCTCGAGCTTGCGGTCGAGCACGAGGAGAATGTCGGGGATGTTGTCGATTACCGAGCTGAGGGCGGTCGCGTAGCGTCTGCTTTCTGCCTCGCTCTCGAGAAGGGCTCGCTCGTAGGCGGCACTTTCGGAGATGTCGCGGCAGATGGTGGATATGGCGTAGGTGGCTCCCTCCTTGTCGCGGTGCGCGAAGATGCTTTGGGAGATGGGAATTGTTTTTCCCGATCGAGTGAGGACCGTTGTGTTGCCGTTCCAGTGTCCGCTTTTCATGGCGGCTGGAATTCCGACTTTTCGAATGTGCTCGAAGGTTTCCGGGTCGTGGAAGTCGGAAATTCTATGGGCGGTTATATCTTCGTCTGGCCCGAGTTCTAGCATTTTTCTGCCGCCTGGATTCATGAACGTCACGATGCCGTCTGGATCGGCAGAGCCGATCAGGTCTCGGGAGGAGTGGACGACCGTAGTGAGCCAATCGCGGAACTTTTCGGCTTCGATGCGGAGGGAGATGTCGATGAGCGAGATTACGCAACCGCCCTCTGACTCGATCGGGTGCGTCCACATTTCGACCCAGGACTTTGCTTCGCCGACCCGGTTCACGACGAAGCGAGAAATTGCTCCCCCGGATTTCGTGTGAGATTTGGTGGTGGTGAAGGTTTTGAGATTAACGGAATCGTCGGTGACCGTCTTGCGAAACACCTCGTCGAGAGGTTTGCCGATCACGTCCTTAAGGCTGTCGAGGTTGAGGATTCTGACGGCTTGGGGATTCGCGTTCAGGCAGATTCCCGCTTCGTTGATGCGCAGGACACCTTCGGATAAGTTTTCAAGGATAACCCGAGATTCGACGGCGGTGCGGCGGACTTGCTCTTGCGACTCGTGAAGGTCCGTGATGTCGCGATCCGTGACCGAAATTCCTGTCAGCTCGTGGAGTTCGTCGTAGAGAGGGGAGACCTGGACGGATACATGGACAAGTCGGCCGGATTTCGTTTTGCGGGTGGTGTGAAACGGAGTTACGTTTTTTCCCTCTCGTATTTGGCTGATGTAGCGACTGATCTCCTCCTTTTGCTCGTCGGTGCTCGCGATTAGGTTTCTCGGGTCCTCGCCGATCGACTCTTCAGGAGTAAACCCGAAGAGCTTTGTCGCTCCTGGATTCCAGGAGTTGATCTTGCCTTCGAGCGAGAGGGTGAGGATGGCGTCCTCCGAATTTTCGACGATTGAGGAGAGCAGACGAGCCTTGTCTTCTGCTTCCTTGATGGAAGAGATGTCCACAATGGTTCCTACAACGCCATGGAGCTGGCCGTCGACGTAGTGAGGGAGGATGCGTACGAGGTAAGGGGTTCCTGACTTGTCGGAAACCTGTCGTTCGAGGGAGCTTTGTCCGTCGCAAGCAGTCTTCAGGTCGTCGATTAGGTCCGGGTAGCGAAGATCCGTCGTGAAATCTTCCAATGAGCGGCCGATGTCTGGAGCGTGCAGGTGAAATAGCTGAGCGACAAGGGGGGTGAAGCGTTTCAACCTCAATGCGGAATCAAGGAAGAATACTCCAACTTCAGAGGTTCTGAGCAGGCCCTCAAGGTCGGCTGTGACATCGCTCAGTTCGAGTATCTTCTGCTGGTGTTCTGCGTTAACGGAATGAAGTTCCTCGTTGACTGACTGTAGTTCCTCGTTGGTGCTTTGGAGTTCTTCGTTGCTTGCTACCAGTTCCTCGTTGGTTGCTTGCAGTTCCTCGTTGCTCGCCTCCAGTTCCTCGATCGCGGAGTTGAGGCTTTCTTGGGTCGTGCTCAGTTCGTCCTCCAGGGATTTTACGTGATCCTCTCTTTCCGGCGCGAATACCGTAGGGGTCGAGCTCGTTTTATCGATGGGCTCTTCTCGAGATTCGAAAGCGATCAGGAAGCGAGTCGACTTGGTGCGTACGTCGAAGATTTGTTGCGCGGTTATGTCTAGCGTTGAGAGCCCGTCGGCCGACTCGAATTCGATTCCAAGGAGGCGGGTTGGGCCATCCTCGGTTTTCGCTCGTCTCAAAACCGCGGATACAGGGTTTTTCAAAGCTCTTGGCAGGCAGTCCGGAACCTTGACTGTCGCTCGTCCGGGCGGGAGGCGGACGAAGGCTTCCGCTCCTTTGAAGGAGTGGAGAATCGTATAGTCGGAATCGATGAGGAGACTGCGGGGCATGTAATTTTCCAGCAGTGTTTCGTAGGTGCGAAGCGTGTGGTTCAGATTTATCTTTTGCTCCCAGCTGTGCCCGGGCGCTAGGAGGGGCGTATAATCTGCGAAGGTGTTGAAGGTTCGTCCCTCGCTGGGAAGAACCGTGGTACGGGTGGCTTCGATCTTTTTGTAGATCTTCGCACGCTTGTCTACGGTCACGAATTCGTTTTCGTGGCCGAACGGCGACTCGCTGGAGCCGAGGAAGAGGTAGCCATCGCGCTTCAAGCCGAAATGGAAAAGGGATAGGACTTTCTTCTTAGCCGCTGGCTTGAAGTAGATAAGCATATTGCGGCAGGAGATGAGATCCATGCGCGTGAAGGGAGGAGAGACCAGCGCGTTGTGGATCGCGAATACGATCACCGAGCGTAGCGATTCCTTGGCTCGATATTTCTCCCCGGCTTGTTCGAAGTAGCGTTCTTGGAGTTCGGGGTCCAGGCATTCTATTTCGTCGGCCTCGTAGGTTCCCCGGCTGGCTACTTCTAGCGACTCTTTGTGTACGTCAGTCGCGAAGATTTTGAGTTGGGTCCGTTTATTCGCCACGCGTATCCTTTCCAGGAAAAGGATGCCTAAAGTGTATGCTTCCTGTCCAGCGGCGCAGCCCTCTACCCAGACGCGTATTTCGTCGTGGTCGCTCGCCGCATCGACGAGGGGCGCTACGGTGTTTTTATCGAGCGACTGCATGGCGTCGGGATCGCGGAAGAAGGACGAGACACCAATCAGCAGGTCCTGGTAGAGGTCCGAGATGCGTTCTGGATCCTCTTCGAGGCGTCGGATAAAGTTTTCGGGAGAGTCGTTTCCGTCGAGAACCATCCGGCGATTGATGCGGCGTAGGATCATCGACGGATTGTATTGAGAGAAGTCGATGCCGAAATGGCTTTTGAGTGTTTCCAGCACCTTGCGGGTGCTGAGGTCGAACTCCGGATTGTCGTCTAGAGCTGCGGTTCCGTGCGAAAGCATCGCACGGTTCATGATCGCCCGAGGGATCGCTTCGGGATCCAGTTGCGCATCGACTTTGCCTGTCTCCATGGCCGCTACGAGCATCCCGGAGAACTTCGCGGTTTCGTTGGTTTGGACCACCACGAAGCCTCCTGCGTCGTGCACGTGCTTGATTCCACGTGACCCATCGGTGCCTGTTCCTGAAAGTACGACGGCTACTGCTCGTGACCCAGCCTCCTGCGCCAAAGACTTGAAGAAATGATCGATCGGCAAGCTGAGGTGATCGCTGTTGTCGATAGCCATCAGGCGCAAGCGCCCGTCGCTTATGACCATCTCATGGCGTGGTGGCATCAGGTAGATGTTGCCAGTCTCGAGAAGGACATTGTCGCTGGCTACCGAGATCGGGAGGGCCACTTTTCGAGCTAGTAGTTCATCCATCTTCGACTCGAAGTCAGGCGAGAGGTGCTGGATGAGCACATAGGCGGCTTCGAACTGTGGATTAACGTTTGAAAAGAAAACTTGTAGGGCTTCGAGTCCTCCGGCGGAGGCCCCGATGCCTATGATGGGGAAGGCTCTATCGTCTGGGCTTTGCACTGTGTCGCTTTCGGTTCTGGTGCGGGGGGAAATTCATCGAGTTCAGATTGGGAACGGCATTGGGATCCAGCTGAATGGGCTCGACGATCGATGAATTCAAGGCAGGCGGCATCAGTCCGCTGGATGGAGCGAGTGGAGAATATGATTCGGAAATGGCTGGGGACAATACGGAAAATTGAACGTTCCGCTTCCGAACACGGTTATCCTATATCGAGGATCCGATCGTCTCTGGAGGGTGCGGCGTTCCGTATCCAGCTCGGGGTATGGCGGCTGCGCCCGTGGACGAGCGTTCCGGCCAACTTAGAGGGCAGGTAGCCTTGAAGGGCTGTGACGAATGAGGGCAGCCAGTCTCGAAATCTCAAGGAAAAAGTGCTGAGACGGCTTCAGTCGCCGAGCAGGTCTTGTCCGGTGAGGATGTCGATGAACTTCTTCATGGCGGGCGTGAGCACGCGACCTTTGCGGTGGAGGATGCCGAGCGGGCGATCGAAGGCGGGACCGTCGATGGGAATGGCGCAGAGGGTGCCTTGCTTGATCTCTTGCAGCACGGTGGCTTTGGGCACGATGGCGATACCGGCGTCGATTTCCACGGCGCGCTTCACGGTCTCGATGTTGTCGAACTCCATGACGGGATCGATTTCGATCTTTTGCTCCTTGAAGATCTGGTCCACCGCCTTGCGGGTGGGGATGTCGGGATCGAAGCTGATGAACTTGTGGCTGGCGAGGGTTTCGAGCTGGAGGCTGGATTCCTTGGCGAGCGGATTGTTCGGGTGGCAAATGGTGATGAGGCGGTCCTTGCGGAAGTCGGTGATCTCGATTTGGCGGTTTTTCTGGGGAAAGGCGACGAGGCCGAAATCGACGGAGTTGTGCAGGATGTCCTCGTAGACGAGGTTGGAACGTCGGTACTCGACGCGTACGTTCACGTTGGGAAATTCGGTGAGGAAGCTCTTGATATAGGGAGGCAGCTCGTGCAGGCCGATGCTGTAGATGGTGGAGATGCGGATGGTGCCGGAGATGACCTTGCGCATCTCCATCAGCTCGCTCAGCAGCTTCTCGTAGCCGTGCAGGATTTCCTTGGCGGACTGGTAGACGCGCTCGCCTTCGCGGGTCAGCTGGAATTGCTTCTGGCTGCGATCGATGAGCAGGGCGGCGAAATGCTTCTCCATCGACCTCGCTTGCTGGCTGACCGCCGACTGCGTCACGCCGTTGAGCCGAGCGGCTTTGGAGAAGCTTTTGGTTTCGACTAAGTCGGCGAAGATCTTGAAGTTGTCTATTTGCATGCGAGGAGTTTTTTAACTAGGTTTATAACTTAGGCTTATTGAGGCAACACTAAATAGTAGAAATCTTAATGCTAGTATCTTACGAAGATTTTCAGGCGAATTTGGCTCGGGTGAACGAGCAGATCGCTGCTGCTTGCGGCAGGGCGGGGCGCGAGGTGGATTCGGTGCGGCTGCTGCCGGTCACCAAGAATCATCCAGCGGATGTCGCTCGCTATGCGTGGCAGGCGGGCTTGCGTTCGGTGGGGGAAAATCGGGTTCAGGAGGCTTTGGGCAAGATGGGCGAGGCGGATGCGGAGCTGGCCTGGGAGTTGATCGGCCCTTTGCAGAGCAACAAGGCCAAGAAGGTGGCGGAGCATTTCGATCGGGTGCAGACGGTAGACCGGGCTAAGATCGCTCAGGCCCTGGACCGCTATGCGGGAGAGGCGGGGCGGAGCTTGGCGGTACTTTTGCAGATCAACGCGGGGCGGGACCCGGCGAAGTCGGGCGCGGAGCTGGAGCAGGCCCCGGCCTTGCTGGAGGCAGCGTTGGCTTGTCCGAATTTGAGGGTGGAGGGCTTGATGACGATCGCTCCGCTTTCGGACGACCCGGAGGTGGCGCGAAGGACTTTTGCCAGCTTGCGGGAGTGTCGCGATGCCTTGAGCGAGCGCTTCGGAGTGGATCTTCCCGAGCTTTCCATGGGAATGAGCGGCGACATGGCGGAGGCAATCGCCGAAGGCAGCACCATGGTAAGGGTGGGAACTGCTCTATACGGACAGCGTAACTACGCTGGCTAGGGGGGCGGGAGCCTAGTAACGTTTTCCTTCTATATATATGAGTGACGTAATGAAAGTCGGTGTCATCGGTTGCGGGAATATCAGTCCGCAGTATTTCAAGGGAGCGAAGCTTTACAGCGAGATCGAGATCGTCGCTTGCGCGGACCTCAATGTGGACTTGGCCAAGGCGAGAGCGGAGGAGTTCAGGGTGCCGAAGGCGCTTTCGGTGGACGCTTTGCTCGCGGATCCGGATTTGGATATCGTGCTCAACTTGACCACGCCTCAGTTTCACGCCCCGCTGAACCGGCGCATTTTGGAGGCGGGGAAGCATGCCTACTGCGAGAAGCCCTTCGCGACGAATCGCGAGGAAGGACGGCAGGTCCTGGAACTTGCGGCCAAGAAGGGGCTGCGGGTAGGCTGCGCTCCGGACACGTTTTTGAGCTCGCCGCTGCAGACGGCTCGCAAGTTGGTGGACGAAGGCTTCATCGGCTCGGTTTTCGGCGGCACGGCGGTTTTCGCCTGCGCGGGGCACGAGCGTTGGCATCCGAATCCGGAATTCTACTACAAGCTGGGCGGCGGTCCGGTCCTGGATATGGCGCCTTACTACTTCACGGTTTTGGTTAACCTGTTCGGTTCGGCGGTATCGGTGGTCGCCTCGGGAAAGCAGGTTTTTGCTGAGCGCACGGTGGGCAGCGGTCCGCTGGAGGGATCGAAGATCGCGGTGGAAACGCCGACGCATAACGTAAGCATTATCGAATTCGAAAACGGCGCCACCGTGAGCGCCATGTTCAGCTTCGACGTGCAAGGCGAGCACAACCTGCCGATGTTGACCCTGTACGGGACGGAGGGAAACCTTTCCTTGCCGGATCCGAATTGCTTCGACGGCGAGTTGCGGGTTTGCCGCGCCAGCGGAAGTTGGGAAAGCCTGTCCTTGCAGCACAACTACGAAGGGGCTCGGGCTTTGGGAATCGCCGATATGGCGGCCGCGATTCGCGGCGAGCGTCCGCATCGGGCGAACGGAGAGATGGCCTTTCACGTGTTCGACCTGATGGTGGCCTGCGAGGAGGCAGCCTCTAGCGGCCAGAGGGTGTCGGTCGCGTCCCGCTTCGAGCGCTTGCCAGCCATAGGGGCGTCCGAAGGCGAGTCGCCTCGATTCTAGGAATCGCCAGCTGGGCTCGGGCCGGCGCCTTTTTTTGCATTGGCGCCGGAGCGGGCTTTCGCAGGATGCCGCTGGTGTCCGCAACGCAGTCCAATCCCAACGCCAGCGCCAACAGTTTTCGCATCGGAACCCTGTTGTACTTCCGCGACGCAAGGGATCGCTTGCTTTTGATTCGGCGTAAGCGCCAGCCGAACCTCGGGCTTTGGTGCGCGGTGGGAGGGAAGCTGGAAATGGCGACGGGCGAGTCGCCTTACGAGTGCGCCGCCCGCGAGGCTGCGGAAGAGGTAGGGGTGCAGCTCGCCGCGAGTGACCTGTCCCTGCGTTGCCTGCTGTCGGAAAAGGACTACGAGGGGACGGGGCACTGGTTGATGTTCGTCTTTCAGGTGACCGCGCCGTTGATGGCCTTGCCGCGGCAGATCGAGGAAGGCGAATTTCGCTTTTTCGAGCGCTCGGAGCTGGGCGAGGTCGAAATGCCGCCGCTCGATCGCTCGATCCTGTTCGAGCGCATCTTGGCGGACGAGCGAAGCCTGCACCTGCTTCGCTTCGACGGAGAGGGCTGTCCTTTGGTAGAGGAAGGGCGGATCGGTTGAGCTCCATGATCTTGCTCATAGATAACTTTGATTCGTTCACGTATAACCTGTCCCAGTATTTGAGAATGCTGGGGAGGGAGGTTTTGGTGCGGCGAAACGATGCTATTGCATCCGAGGAAGCGCGGGAGCTCGCTCCGGAGTTGATCGTCCTGTCTCCGGGCCCAGGAGGTCCGGCGGATACAGGAAATTGTATTGAGATATTGGATGCGTTGCATCGTGAGATTCCCTTTCTGGGGGTATGCTTGGGGATGCAGACGATCGCTGCGTACTTTGGCGGTCGTGTCGTGGAAGCGGCGGAACCGATGCACGGAAAGGTGCGGGCTGTCAGGCACGACGGAAAGGGACTTTTCGCGGGCTTGTCGAATCCGCTCGCGGTGACGCGTTATCACTCCTTGGTGGTGGAGGAGGGTACGCTGCCGGATTGTCTGGAAGTATGCGCTCGATCGGAATCGGGAGAGATCATGGGATTGCGTCACCGCGTGTATCCAGTTTCTGGAGTCCAGTTTCATCCCGAGGCCTACCTGACGGAGGGCGGGATGGATCTTCTAAGAAATGCCTTGGAGGTGGGGAGATGATCCAAGAGAAGCTGGACGTGCCTTTCGATCCGATTGCGGTGAGCAAGCGTTTGTGCGGCCAGCCGGGGCTGGCCTTCCTATACAGCGGGTTGCAGGCTTACGGCTTGGGGCGGTATTCGATTCTGGCGGCGAACCCGCTGCGGACCCTCTCTTCGCGCTGTTTCGAGGCGATCGAACGGGAGCTCGCTGGGCATGCTGGGGGAGAGGGCGGCGGCTTGCCTTTCTATGGCGGCCCGATTGGCTACCTTTCCTACGATGCGGGGCGGAGCTTGGAAGCCACGCAGCTCAAACCCTCTTCCGGGGAGGTTCCGGGCGTTCGTTTCGCGGTTTACGACGGCGCCTTGGTTTTCGATCACGAGAAGCGCGAGACTTGGTTGACGGGGCTGGGCGTGGAGGAAGGTCGCAGCTCGGAGGCCTTGCGCTTCGCTGCTGCAGGGGAGGGGGGCCCTGAGCTTGAGGCGTTTTCCTTGCAGGAGGCCTTGCAGTCCAATTTCGAGCGGAGCGAATACCTGGAGGCGGTGGAGTCAGTTCGCTCGCGAATCCGTTGCGGGGACGTTTATCAAGTAAACCTTTCGCAGCGTTTCGAAGCGAAGTGCGCGGGCAGCGCCTTCGACTTGTTCTTGCGGTTGGCGGAGAAGAGTCCGGCTCCCTATTCGGCGTATCTGGATTTTGGGGACGAACAGATCGTTTCCTCCTCGCCGGAGCGATTTTTGCAGATCGGGCAGGGCCGGGCGACGACGCGTCCGATCAAGGGGACCCGTTCCGCTGGGGTAAGCGAGGAGGAGGCGGAAGCGAATGCTCGGGAGCTGGGGCGCTCGGAGAAGGATCGCTCGGAGTTGCTGATGATTGTGGATCTGGAGCGAAACGATCTCGGACGGGTTTGCGAGCCCGGAAGCGTGCGGGTGGACGAGCTCTTTCGCCTGGAGCGCTATGCGACCGTGATTCACCAGACGGCGGATGTGAGCGGCGTTTTGGAGTCAGGGGTGCAGCCGATCGACTGCGTGAAGGCGCTGTTTCCGGGAGGGTCGATTACGGGGGCGCCTAAGATTCGGGCCATGCAGGTGATCGACGAGCTGGAGCGGGGAGAGCGCGGCATCTACACGGGAGCGATTGGCTATTTCGACGTGTCGGGAAAGGTGGACCTAAATATTGCGATCCGGACATTGCGGATTGCAGGCGGTCGGCTTTGTTTCCAAGTTGGAGGCGGTATCGTTTGGGACAGCGACCCTGCCAGCGAGTATGAGGAAACTTTGTTGAAGGCAAAAGCAATGGTGAGCGCTTTAGGAGGCAGTTTGCATGGGTAAGCTTTTTTTGAATGGCGAACTGATGGAGGGGGATGCGGTTGCCCTTCCCGTGCGTAGCCGCGGTTTCGCCTTTGGGTTCGGCGTTTTCGAAACGATGAAGTTTTTGGAGAGGCAGCCCTGTTTCTTTGCCGAGCACCTGCTGCGGTTGGAAGGAGCGGCGTTGGGGGCTGGCTTGGCGGTGCGGCTCGATGAGGCGGAATTGAGAGAGCAAGCGGGGCGCTTGTTCGCCGCGGAAGTAGTTCGAGAAGGTGTATTCAAAATCGTGATATCGGATTCCGGGGCAGGACCGTTGGTCGCGATGTTCGTCCGTTCGAAGGGCTTGGCTGGGGAGGCGGCTCCCAGTCGTTTGACGCTTTCCTCCGTGGTGAAAGCGTCGCAGGCGTTTACGAGTCGGCATAAGAGCCTGAACTACATGGAGTCCGTGCTAGAGCTGGAGAAGGCTAAGGCGGCAGGCTTCGACGAGTGCGTTTTCCGCAACGAGCATGGCAACTTGACCGAGTGTTCGGTGGCCAACCTTTTCTTCGTGCATCAGGGGATCTTGAGAACCCCAGCCTTGGAGTGCGGACTTTTGGATGGGATCGTGCGCCGCAAGGTCATTGCGCTTGCCCGCGAAATGGGAGCGCCGGTGGAAGAGGGGACATTTTCGGAGGCGGACCTATTGGAGGCTTCGGAGGTCTTTCTGACGAGTTCGGGAGGCGGTCCGCGCTCTGTGCAAGGATTTCAAGGGAGTGGCGGTAAGGAGGCTGAGTACGCGGTCGAATTGCTGCCTCAATTGAGAGAAGCGTACTTGAAGTTGGAGCGCGAGGAGGCGTTGTCGCATGGTGTCTGAGAAAGCGTATTGGAAAGTGGGAGGGGAAGCTCGGCTGGAGATCGGGGAGCGTTCCTTGTTGATGGGGATTTTGAACGTCACCCCGGATAGCTTTTCCGATGGGGGCGAGCACCTGCAGTTGTTTGCGGCGGTGGCCCGGGCGGAGTCGATGTTTCAGGAAGGCGCGGCGATCGTGGACATTGGCGGCGAGTCGACGCGTCCGGGCTTCGAGCCGGTGTCGTTCGAAGAGGAAGTGGCTCGCGTGGTGCCGGTGATCCGCGAGCTACGTTCGCGGAGATCGGATTGTATCCTTTCGATCGATACGTCGAAGGCTGTGGTAGCGGAGGCGGCTTTGGAAGCCGGCGCTAATATCGTGAACGACGTAAACGGTTTTTTGTCGGATCCGCAGCTTGCGGAGGTCGCCGCCAAGTATCGGGCCGGCGTGGTCTTGATGCGTAACGGTCGGAGCGGAGAAAAGGAGGGATCGGTCTTGGATCGGATCCGCGAAAGCTGGGAGCGGTCCTTGGAAATCGCGTTTGCTGCTGGAGTTAAGGAACCGGCGATCGTGTTGGATCCAGGCGTGGGGTTCGGGACGACGCGCCAGGAAGACTTGGAAATATTGAGGGGGCTGGATTTGCTGCGGTCCTTCGGATTTCCGCTCTTGCTGGGAACGTCGAGAAAGCGGATCACGGCCGAGCCTTTAGGCTTGCCGGTGGACTTGCGGCTCGAGGCAACGATTGCCACGACGGTGGCGGGCGTGGCGGCGGGCGTTGAGCTGTTTCGGGTGCACGACGTGGCCGAAAACGCTCGCGCGGTATGCATGGCGGATTTGATTTACCGAGGGAATGACTTGGATGAATAAGAAGTTGGATACAGTATTCCTAGAGGGGATAGAACTTTTTGGATACATTGGCGTCTTGGAGGACGAGAAGCGCAATGGGCAGACCTTTTATATCGACGTGGAGCTGGGCGTGGATTTGCGCAAGGCAGGCCGCAGCGATATATTGGCGCAGACGGTCAACTACGCGGAGGTGTTCGCCTTGGCGGAGCAGTTGATGGACGAGGCTCGCTGCGATTTGATCGAAAGCTATGCGGAGCAATTGTCCGAGGAGATCTTCAGCTATTTCGATTTGGTGCAGGAAACGAAGATCACGGTGCGAAAGCCGGAGGCGCCGATCGACGGTAATTTCAGGGCAGTTGGCATCACTATCCAAAGGGAGCGAGATGAATAAGGTTTATATTGGCTTGGGTTCGAACCTTGGTTGCAAGGTGGGGAATATTCGGCGGGCGATTCGCTTGTTGGCTAGCGATGGGCGTATCCAAAATGTGGAGCTTTCGTCCTTCTACAAAACCGATCCGGTCGGAGGCGTGGAGCAGGACTGGTTCGTGAATGCGGTGGCTCGCTTCGATACGGAGCTTTCGGCTCGGGAGTTGTTGTCTCTTTGCCTGGAGGTGGAGAGGGAGCTCAAGCGGGTGCGCGGCGAGCGCTGGGGTCCGCGGACCTTGGATATCGATATCCTCTTTTTCGGCGACGAAAGAATTGAGGAGGAAGACTTGGCGGTGCCGCATCCGCGGATTCGGGAGCGAGCGTTCGTGTTGGTTCCGCTTCTGGAGTTGGACGCGGGCTTGGCGATGGATGGCGTGGCTTTGAGCGAATCGCTTTCGCAAGTGAAGGGGCAGGCGGTGGAGAAATTGAAGCCGGTGGTTGCGGTGGTGGGCGCCAGTCCCAAGCCGGATCGCTATGCGAACATGGCTCAGCGCCAGCTGATGGAGGCCGGCCACGAGGTGGCTTTGGTTGCCCCGCGGGAGGAGTCGATTTTGGGAGTCCCGGTCGTTCGAACTTTAACGGATTGTCCGAATCCAGTGGATACGGTGACGCTCTATATTGGGTCGGCGAGGGTCGACGGGATTCTCGAGGACCTGTTGAGCGTGCGTCCGCAGCGGGTGATCTTCAATCCCGGAACGGAAAACCAAGGCGTTCGCTCTCGATTGGAGCAGGAGGGAATAGAAACCTTGGAAGCCTGTACGCTGGTGATGCTGCGCACGGGCCAGTGGTAGGGAGACGATCTATTCTTCGATAACGTAGTAGTAGCGGTCTGCGTCTACCTTTTGGAAGACACCGGTGGAGAGGTTTCCGTCGTCGATGCGCTTGTCGACGACTACGAAGATGTCGTCGCCGTGAGTGGGGCCGTGGACGCCGACTGCTGAGGTGAAGTCGCCCAAGTCGTATTGCTCGTAGTCCCACTTGCCGCCGAGCGGGCTGCCGAGCTCGAACTTCTTGCGCGAGACGTAGCCTTCAAGCTCCGGGGGAAATTCGCCGGAGGAGGAATCCTCCACCCACCAGCCGGACTCGAGTGCGTACTGCGCTCCGGCGTTGGCTAGGAGGCGGATGTCGTTCGAGAAGGAGGCTGCTCGGGCGTTGCGGACGTAGTTGCTGAAAAGGGGAACGGCGATGGAAGCGAGTACGCCGAGGATTACCACGGCTACGAGGAGTTCGATGAGGGTGAAGCCTTTCCTGGTATTTTTCGCTTTGTTCATCTCGTTTGGCGCTAGGGGTGATTTTGCTCTGTTTCGTTCGGTTGAGTTGGAGCTTCTATTATCGTCCATAAGCGGAAACTCTGACTAGCGAAAAGACGGTTTTTCATGTAAAGCCGTCGCTAATTTCCGCCGCTTCTCAGCTCGGGTAGAGCGACTTGCCTAGCCGCAATGGAGTGGAAGCTCTATGCGGCGCGTTCAGGCGCCTATGCGTTGGAGTCGGTAAGAGACTCCTTAAGGGTCTCCAATTCCTCCCAGCGCTCGAAGGCAGTTTCCAGTTCCGACTCGATTTCGCCCATTTCGGACTTGAGGGCGATGATCTTGCTTTCGCCTTCTTGATAGGTGGCGGGATCGGCGAGCACGGCGACGAGGGCTTCCTTGCGGGCTTCCAGTTCCTCGATCCGTTTGGGCAGGGCTTCCAGCTCGTTGCGAAGCTTGTTGGAAAACTTGGGTTTCTTTTCCTTCCAGCTGTTGCGGCTGGGCTTGGCGGCGCTGGTGGCTTGCTTGGCGGCGGTCTGCTGCTTGCGGCGAGCTTGCCAGTCGTTGTAGCCGCCGTGGTGCTCGACCACCTGGCCGCCGCTTTGCACGACGAAGAGGGAGGTGACGGTGTTTTCGAGAAACTCGCGGTCGTGGCTGACTAGCAGTAGGGTTCCGTCGAATTCCAGGATGCGTTCCTCGAGCAGCTCCAGGGTTTCGGCGTCGAGGTCGTTGGTAGGCTCGTCGAGGACGAGGAGGTTGGCCGGCTGGGTGAAAAGGCGGGCCAGGAGGAGTCGGTTTCGTTCTCCGCCGGAAAGGGTCTTGATGGAGGCGCGGGCTCGCTCGGGGGTGAAGAGGAAGTCCTGCAGGTAGGTCATGACGTGGCGCTGCTTGCCGTTGACGGGCACGGTTTCGTTTCCGTCGGCCACGTTTTCGAAGACAGTCTTTTCGTAGTCGAGCTGGTCGCGCATCTGGTCGAAGTAGGCGATCTCGAGCTTGGTGCCGTGCTCGACGGCGCCGGTGGTGGGCTGCAGCTTGCCGAGCAGGAGCTTGAGCAGGGTGGTCTTGCCGGAGCCGTTGGGGCCGATGACCCCGATGCGGTCGCCGCGCATGATCTGGGTGTCGAAGGGCTTGAGGATCTGCTTGTCGCCGTAGGAGACGGTGGCTTGCTTGACGGTGATGACCTTGGCGCCGGAGTTGTTGCTTTGCTGGAGGGAGAAGCTGGCGTTGCCGGAGCGGCTGCGCCAGGAGGCCCGCTCGTCGCGCATCTTCTTGAGGGCGAGCACGCGGCCTTCGTTGCGGGTGCGGCGGGCTTTGATGCCTTTGCGCAGCCAGGCTTCCTCCTGGGAGAGTTTCTTTTCGAAGGCGGCCCGGTTTTTGGCTTCGATTTCGAGAAGCTCTTCCTTGCGGGTAAGGTAGGTTTCGTAGTCGCAGCGGAAGCTGTTGAGCTGGGCGAGGTCGACTTCGACGATGCGGGTGGCGAGCTTCTTGAGGAAGGAGCGGTCGTGGGTGACGAAGAGCAGGGTGAGCTTGCTGCCGATGAGGAAGTCTTCGAGCCAGAGGATGGACTCGATGTCGAGGTGGTTGGTCGGCTCGTCGAGGATGAGCACGCTGGGCTCGCAGACGAGGGCCTTGCCGAGCAGGGCGCGGCGCTTGAGTCCGCCGGAAAGGGTGGAGAAGTGGGCGTCGGGGTCGAGTTGGAGGTCCTTGAGGGTTTGCTCGATGCTGGCTTCCATTTGCCACTGGCGCTCCGGGTCGAGGTGCTCGTGCGGGAGGTCGGCGTGCAGGGCCAGCAGGGCATCGCCGTCGGCGCCGAATCCGGAGGTGACGATTTCGCGGACGGTGGCGTCGAGGTCCTGGGGGATTTCTTGGGGAAGGGCGGTGGCGACTCCGCCTTCGGGAAAGGTGATGGAGCCGGAATTGGCTCCGTATTCGCCGGAGATGACTTTGAGCAGGGTGGACTTGCCGGCGCCGTTGCGGCCGAGCACGCAGACCCGCTCTCCGCGGTCGATGTGCAGGCTGGCGTTTTCCAGTACGGCGGGGCCGCTGAAGCTGATGGTCAATTCTGTGACGCTGAGGACTGGCATAGGAGATTTGTCTTGGAGGCGGTAGGCTTCTCTCGTGATTTGGGCGGTGGCAATGGGAAAATGTGAAAGCGTCGCTTCCGCGGGCAATAAGCCTGCCTTCTTGCTTGAAACGGGAAAGGGCTGATATCAGTCATAGTGCCCCCTCCCCATCCCATCAGGTAATGAAGTTTCAAGGTATCGCATCTGAAAATCTAGCGGAAATGTACCGCTTAGCGGCGGAACGTTATGGCGACAGGCCTGCCTTCGCATCTCGCGTCCGTAAGGGCGTGTACAAGCCGGTCAGCTACCGCGACCTCTACGATTTCGGACTCTTTCTCGGGTCGGCCCTGATCGAGCTCGGGGTGGAGGCTCGCGACCATGTGGGATTGCTGGCCGACAATCGGGTGGAGTGGAACATCGCGGACTACGCGATCCTGATGTGCGGGGCAGCGGACGTTCCGCGCGGGACGGACGTTACGAATCAGGAAATTGAATACATCTTGCAGCATTCGGACGCGAAGGTGGTTTTCGTGGAGAATGTCCGCTTGCTGGAGCGGGTGATTCGGGTGATGCCGAAGCTAGACAAGGTGACGCATCTGATCCTGATGGATCCCAAGGCGGAGCCGCCGAAAGGAGTGCTGGGGCTTTACGATTTGGTGGAGCGGGGCAAGGAACTGCGGGCGGCGGGAGATCGCGAGATCGAGGCCCGCATGGCGCAGATCAAGCCGGAGGACCTGTTTACCTTAATTTATACCTCGGGCACGACGGGCATTCCCAAGGGGGTCCAGCTGACCCATGCGAACATGGCATCCCAGGTGCGCAACTTGCCGTTTCCTTTGGAGCCGGACGATCGCTTGCTTTCGATCTTGCCGGTGTGGCACAGCTACGAGCGGATCTTTCACATGATCGCGGTGAGCAACGGCTGCTGCACCTACTTTACTAGCCTGCGAACGCTGGGCGACGACCTGAAGGCAGTGAAGCCGACGATCATGGCTTCGGCGCCGCGGCTCTGGGAGAACCTTTACCTGAAGATCATGAAGAACGTGCGCGAGTCGCACTGGATTCGGCGAGGCCTTTTTCGCGCGGCCTATTTCAGCTCCCGCATGGTGAAGGGCTCGCTCTTCTTCTTTCAGGGCAAGGAGATGGACCTGGAGGGGCGCAGCCTGGGGCAAAGCCTAGGAAAGGCAGTGGTCGGGTCCCTGAAGATAGTTTTCTTCTTGCCGCTCTACATCGCTTTGAACGCGGTTGTATTGGAGAAGTTGAGACAGATCGTGGGCGGTAGTTTCAAGGGGACGGTTTCCGGTGGTGGCGCCCTGCAGCCTCATGTGGACGAGTTTTTCAACTATATCGGCATTCCGGTGAAGGAAGGATATGGATTGACCGAGACCTCGCCGGTGGCGGCGGTCCGTACCCTCAAGCGCTTGGTGATCGGCACGGTCGGGCCGCTTTACCCGGAGACGCAGTTGCGTATCATCGATCTCAATACAGGAGAAATTCTGTATCCAGATGCATCGAAACGAGGCGAGGGGCGCGGCTTGAAGGGGGAAATCCACCTGAAGGGGCCTCAGGTTATGAAAGGGTACTACAAGAATCCGGAAGCCACGGATCGGGTTCTTAAGGACGGCTGGTTCAACACCGGCGATATTGGGATGTACACCTTCAACGACTGCTTGAAGATCATGGGGCGCTCCAAGGACACGATCGTTTTGCTCAACGGCGAGAACCTGGAACCGATTCCCATCGAAGCCAAGCTTTGCGAATCCGCGTTGGTGGACCAATGCATGGTGGTTGGCCAGGATCGCAAGCATTTGGGGGCCTTGGTAGTGCCCTCGCTGGAGGGCTTCGAGTCGGTCGGGATCAAGGCTGAGTCATTGTCGGAACTTGCAGGGAACAAGGAGGCGATTCGCATGATCCATGAGGAGGCCAAGCGACTTATCTCCTCGGACAACGGTTTCAAGAAGTTCGAGCACATCCATAACCTCAGGCTGCTCGACAAGGCCTTCGAAGTCGGGGAGGAAATGACCAACACCTTCAAGATCAAGCGTCATGTCGTTGACGAAAAGTATCACCGCCTCATCGAGGAGATATTCGAGAGCTAGGGCGCGATGTTTGACTTATGGCCCGAATGCTCGCGACTTATACCCGAGCCTGCAAATAGGCAGGCGGCAGTTCCGGTTGGACCTCGGCAGCCTTTGCTCTTATACGGCTTAAGTTGAGCTAATGGCTCCGCGAAATCCCCTGTTCCCAATCCCCCTTTCTTAACCATACGATGAAAGAAGAATCTCCCCAAAATTCCTTCCAACTCGACGCGCTGGGCGCGTCCTTCGCGTTCCTGGCGCTTCGCCTTTGGCTGGGCGTCCGCTCGCTTTTCACCGGCCTGGAGAAGTTCGC
>NZ_JARXIA010000070.1 GCF_031127875.1 Pelagicoccus sp. SDUM812005
CGACGGATCGAAGTCGGACGCAGGCGACTCCGCGTGGACTACCGACGATTCCGCAGCCACAGCTACGCCCAACCACGGCGTAGCGGACGAAGCCTACGAATTTTCCAGAAGCACCTCCACCAGCGGCGACCACAACGCGCTCGTCAAGCTGCAAACCCAGGAGATCGACATCGCCAACAAGACCGACCTGGAGCTGTCCTTCGACCTCAGCTCAGCCGGCGACATGGAATCCTCCGGATCTTGGCACGACTACTTCCAAGTCGTCGCTACCGTCGACGGAGTACCGACCGAGCTCATGCAGCAAGACGGGAACCTAAGCGGCAACAACGGGAGCTTCACCCTCACCAACATTCCCGAAGGCGACAGCCTCGTCATCTCATTCGAGGCGAAGACGACCCACGCCACCGAAATCTTCACCATCGACAACGTGCAACTCAACGGCGACTCCTACGGACTCGCCAACCAGACCGCGACCGAAGACTCCCCCTTCTCCATCGACCTGTCCGAAAGCTTCTCGGATATCGATGCCGGCGACACGCTGACCTACGCCGCCACTCTAGAAAATGGCGACCCGCTGCCGGATTGGCTCACCCTCGACGAAAGCACCGGCCAACTTTCCGGCACTCCGGAAAACGGCGACGTAGGCGCCCTCTCGATCACCGTCACCGCCACCGACTCCGCTGGAGCCAGTGCAACGGACACCTTCAGCATCGAGGTCGAAAACACCAACGACGGCCCCGTCGCCACCGCCATCGCCAACCAAAGCGTCGACGAGGACTCAGCCTTC
>NZ_JARXIA010000071.1 GCF_031127875.1 Pelagicoccus sp. SDUM812005
CGTTAGCCACTTCTGAAGAATATATAATATCATAGAGAATTTTTGAATCGAAGGAGGCAGCATCCTCAAACGACGGAACAGATTATTTGACCTAGACATTTCAAGCTTAGCCGAAACCCAAGCAACCCTAGCCCTAAGATGACCAACCCAGCCCTATGCCAGTTTAATGATTCGATTCTAGTGGATTCGACATCTGGAGACACGTTCCATTTGGCTAACAAGGCATCGCACACAATGTCGGTCATCGCCCGCCCCTTTCACAACGAAACCCTTACAAATCAACCAACCCAAACGTGCACTCTCAGCTGAGACCGACATCGTGTGGATTTGGCGTTAAGCATATAGAATGAAAAAACCTCAGGACAAATTGGCAAAATGGACCCTGACTATCGGGTATTCCACGGTAGCACCTCCACTCCTTGGGGCATTCATGACTTTTGGCAGAGAAAGAAATGAAATTTTCTGGGCTGGCAGTGCGATCGTTATTTCGATGCTGATCCTGACCGCAGTAATGCTTGATCGTGTCGAAAAAAAGAAAAGTAAGAATGAAACAGTAGCTTGGTCTATTGGATTTATCTACTTTTCGATGGTATGCGCTCTGAGCTTTGTAGGCTTCGAATCGAATGGTTTCGCTTGGGTACTGGCTTCGACCCAAATTTTTGGTGCGCTCTTGTCGCTTATCGGAATCGTTCGATCGATCAAAAACAAAAATGAAGGGCTTAACCAGTCAGTGGATACAACTCCGGTTAGTGCTCCGCACTAACCTTCGTCGTATCACTTCAGCG
>NZ_JARXIA010000072.1 GCF_031127875.1 Pelagicoccus sp. SDUM812005
GCCACGCTTTGCGTCAAGTGGGCCGAGCAACGCGGCCAAATCCCCATCCCCTTCTCCACCAACCCGCGCAACATGCTATCCAACCTCCAGGCGCTCACGACCCAAAAGCTTAGCGACGCGGAAATGGAATCCCTCTCCCGTATCGACAAGAACTGCCGCCTCATCAAAGGCCAAGTCTTCCTCTGGAAGGACGACCAAACCTGGGAGGACCTCTGGGACCTCGACGGAAACATCCCTCAGTAACCAAACCTTCAATACAAGACAAGACGACCATGTGCCAATCGAACACCTGCACCCATCCTCCTATGAAGGGGGCGATCCTTCCCGGCGACAGCTCCACCCAGCTTAAAGAGTTCACCGTTCCCGAACCGGGACACGGCGAAGTCCTCATCCGAGTCAAAGCCTCCACCATCTGTGGCTCCGACATCCGCTGCATCTACCACGAACACCTCGGCAAGGGCCCCGAAGGCTACCAAGGCGTCATCGCGGGACACGAGCCATGCGGACAGATCGAAAAGGCAGGCCCCGGCTGCCGCCAGTTCAAGGAAGGCGACCGCGTCGTCGTGTATCACATTTCCGGATGCGGCGTCTGCAACGACTGCCGCCGCGGATACATGATCTCCTGCACCAACGAAAAGTACCGCCGCGCCTACGGCTGGCAGCGCGACGGCGGCATGGCTCCCTACATGATCGCCGAAGAAAAGGACCTGCTCGCCCTTCCCGACGAGCTGAGCTACGTCGACGGAGCCCAGGTCGCCTGCGG
>NZ_JARXIA010000073.1 GCF_031127875.1 Pelagicoccus sp. SDUM812005
TCGTTTCCGGCGCCGCCGGAAATGGACTCGATTCCGTCGAGGTTTGTCGCGGAGAAGTCGAGGGTCTGGTTGGAGTAGTCGCCAGTGACGGTGACTCCGGAGTGGCCGTCCGAGGAGATGGTCTCGATGGAGTTGTCGGCGTCGAAGTTCGAGTCGATGGTGATGTTGGTGTCGTTCCCGGTCGCCTTGACGGTGTCGTTTCCTTCTCCGCCATGGAAGTCGTCGGCTCCGTCTCCATCGGTGTAGAGGAAGGTGTCGTCTCCGGCGCCGCCGTGCAGGTCGTCGTTTCCAGTGGAGGCGAGGATGGTGTCGTCGCCTTCGGAACCGATTACGGTGTCGTTTCCGGCGCCGCCGGAAATGGACTCGATGCCGTCGAGGTTGGTCGCGGAGAAGTCGAGGGTCTGGTTTGAGTAGTCGCCAGTGACGGTGACGCCTGAGTGGCCGTCCGAGGAGATGGTCTCGATGGAGTTGTCCGCGTCGAAGTTGGAGTCGATGGTGATGTTGGTGTCGTCCCCGGTCGCCTTGACGGTGTCGTTTCCTTCTCCGCCATGGAAGTCGTCGGCTCCGTCTCCCTCGGAGTAGAGGAAGGTGTCGTCTCCGGCTCCGCCGTGCAGGTCGTCGTTTCCAGTGGAGGCGAGGATGGTGTCGTCGCCTTCGGAACCGATGACGGTGTCGTTTCCGGCGCCGCCGGAAATGGA
>NZ_JARXIA010000074.1 GCF_031127875.1 Pelagicoccus sp. SDUM812005
TCGCCAGTCTTGACGTTGAGCGCGGCGAAGAGGTTGAGCGTGCCGTGGCGCCAGTAGTCCCAGCTGCTCCTCTCGGGCCGTCCGGGGCGCATCGGTAGAATGGGCTGGTTGCGCTCGAGGGCTTGGACCTGGCTCTTCTCGTCCACGCAGAAGACCAAGGCGTTTCTCGGAGGGCTCAGGTAGAGCCCTACCACGTCGCGGACCTTGTCCACGAAGTTCGGGTCGGTGGAGAGCTGGAAGCTTTCGCTCTTGTGTGGGGCCAGCCCGAAGGCTTTCCAGATCCTCGCCACGCTGTCGTGGGAGATGCCGCACCTCTTGGCCATCGAACGCGTGCTCCAATGCGTCGCGGCCTCGGGCTTGCTTTCAAGGGTCAGTGTCACGACTTCCTGCACCTTCTCGTCGGCGATCGTGCGCGGGGCGCCGCTGCGTGGCAGCTCGCTGATGCCCTGCAGGCGCTCGACGGCGAAGCGCCTGCGCCAAGCGCCCACGGTGTGGGCGCATACCCCCACCTTCAGGGCGATCGCCTTGTTGCTGGCGCCTTGATGCATCAGCAGCAACGCTTTCGCCCTGCGGGCTTCGCCGCTGGGGAGCTTGCGGCTCCTTAGAAGCGAGTTGAGATAGCTGACCTCGTCCTCTTCAAGCTCGATTGGTTTTACTCTTCGTCCTCGTCTTTCCACTACAAAGAA
>NZ_JARXIA010000075.1 GCF_031127875.1 Pelagicoccus sp. SDUM812005
CAATCATCTTGCTCAGGTGGTGGAATTGGTAGACACGTACGCTTGAGGGGCGTATGGCGCAAGCCGTGGAGGTTCGAGTCCTCTTCTGAGCACCACTTTTAAAAAAGGCCGCAGCAAGCGGCCTTTTTTGTATCCGAACTGCTCGAGGACGAGAACCGATCGGGAGGTTCGACGGAAGGAGCGCAGCGACTGGAGATGGGCAATGCGAAGCATTGGGGCGTAGCCCTGAGGGCAGCGAATCAATCCTCTTCTGAGCACCATTTTAAAAAAGGCCGCTTTAAGCGGCCTTTTTTGTGTCCAAACCAGAAGTCCTCGCGTAGGGCTGCCGCTCGCGGCACGCCGCAAGTCCCTGAACAGTGCTCTAAGGTCATCTGCATCCGTTCATGGAGATTCCTCGCAAAACGGTGATTAACTTTAATAATCTGCGTCACCTTTTCACGAGCCGACAGCGGACAGTTGAACCGTAAAACCTCGCCACGAAATAAATCTGTTTTCGCGCTTTACAAAGCTCCTTAGATCTCCATTTCTTTGCGACCTCAATCATCTTGCTCAGGTGGTGGAATTGGTAGACACGTACGCTTGAGGGGCGTATGGCGCAAGCCGTG
>NZ_JARXIA010000076.1 GCF_031127875.1 Pelagicoccus sp. SDUM812005
GGCGGCATGGCTCCCTACATGATCGCCGAAGAAAAGGACCTGCTCGCCCTTCCCGACGAGCTGAGCTACGTCGACGGAGCCCAGGTCGCCTGCGGCTTCGGCACCGTCTACGAAGGCCTGGAGAAGATCGGCATCAGCGGCAACGACGCCGTCCTCGTTACCGGCCTCGGGCCCGTCGGCCTCGCCGCAGCCGTTCTCTCCCGCGCTCTCGGAGCCAAGACCATCATCGGCACCGACGCCATCGACGAACGCCTCCAGATCGCCAAGGACCTCGGACTCTGCGACCACGTGCTCAAGGCAGGCTCCGACAACGTCGAGCAAATCCGCGCCCTCACCGGCGGACACGGCGTCGAGAGAGCCGTGGACTGCTCCGCCCACCACGCCGCCCGCAAGACCGCCGTGCAAGCGACCCGCAAATGGGGCAAGATCGTGCTTATCGGCGAAGGCGGGACCATGGACCTGAACCCGTCCCCCGACATGATCCACGACCAAAAGACGATCTACGGCTCCTGGGTCACCTCGACCTGGCGCATGGAAGAGCTGCTCGAGCGCCTCGTGCGCTGGGGCGTCAAGCCCTCCGACCTCGTCACCCA
>NZ_JARXIA010000077.1 GCF_031127875.1 Pelagicoccus sp. SDUM812005
TGGGTGACGAGGTCGGAGGGCTTGACGCCCCAGCGCACGAGGCGCTCGAGCAGCTCTTCCATGCGCCAGGTCGAGGTGACCCAGGAGCCGTAGATTGTCTTTTGGTCGTGGATCATGTCGGGGGAAGGGTTCAGGTCCATGGTCCCTCCTTCGCCGATGAGCACGATCTTGCCCCATTTGCGGGTCGCTTGCACGGCGGTCTTGCGGGCGGCGTGGTGGGCGGAGCAGTCAACGGCTCGCTCGACGCCGTGCCCGCCGGTGAGGGCGCGGATTTGCTCGACGTTGTCGGGGCCTGCCTTCAGCACGTGGTCGCAGAGTCCGAGGTCCTTGGCGATCTGGAGGCGTTCGTCGATGGCGTCGGTGCCGATGATCGTCTTGGCACCGAGGGCGCGGGAGAGAACGGCTGCGGCGAGGCCGACGGGGCCGAGGCCGGTAACGAGGACGGCGTCGTTGCCGCTGATGCCGATCTTCTCGAGGCCTTCGTAGACGGTGCCGAATCCGCAGGCGACCTGGGCTCCGTCGACGTAGCTCAGCTCGTCGGGAAGGGCGAGCAGGTCCTTTTCTTCGGCGATCATGTAGGGAGCCATGCCGCC
>NZ_JARXIA010000078.1 GCF_031127875.1 Pelagicoccus sp. SDUM812005
TGCGTCGCTCGGTAATACGAGAAAGCAGAGTAGGCCGTTACCACTAGGATGATGGCTGCTGTCCACTTTAGTCTCTTCATCTTTCTTTGCCCAACAGTAGTATTATGCGCGCTTTTGGTACGACTAACACGGAGGGTGTTATTTACCGTTTTTAACCGTTAAGTTGTCAAAATAACAGGATATAGCCGGTGTTATGCGCGCTTTTTGGGTAATAACACATTTGGGGATTCTCCTGTTAGTCGGCGCTTTTTCCATGCAGGGGAAACTATTTCAGACTTGCTTAGAGACAAGGCAAATTTACGTGAAAGTACGATTGGTTAGAGCTGTTAGCGCTTAGGATCTTGCGCTGGGGAGGGATTAACATTGCTGCGCTGGATCCCTTCGTTGAACTCAGGGCGGTGACTCGATGCTGTATTTGGTAGGTAGGGGAGAGTAGGATCTGCCTTCGTTATGGCGAAGGTCCTTCGTCGGTTTGGTTTTCGTGCCTTTTCGTGGCTATTGGAAACTTCGCTTTGGACGGGGTGGGGATAGCTCTGATGAGCAAGGTAGGTGTTCGG
>NZ_JARXIA010000079.1 GCF_031127875.1 Pelagicoccus sp. SDUM812005
ACGCCACGGGGTAGTAGCTCAGTTGGTTAGAGCGCCTGCCTGTCACGCAGGAGGCCGCGGGTTCGAGTCCCGTCTATCCCGCCACCGTGAAAAAAAAACCGTTCCTTTCGAGGGACGGTTTTTTTGTGCGCGGAGGTTTTTGGAGACGGGCCTCGAACCCGCGGCTTTCGTCCGCTTCGCGTCCTGCCGCGGGTGGTCGCGTGGCGCCGGGCTTCGCCCTGAACGAGTCCTGGGAAGTGCGGCGTCGCTGCGCTTCGCGATCCTATTGATGGGTCTATCCCGCCACCGTGAAAAAAAACGTTCCTTTCGAGGGGACGGTTTTTTTGTGTGTGAAGGTTGTGTGGGGAAGGGCTTGTTGGTTGTCGGGAGAGGCTCGCGGTTCGGGGCTTTTAAGAAAATTGAATTTCCTAATTTACGGAGCTTGACTTGGGAATCGGGAAACCTAGCTTCGCCCTCTCTTTCACGCCACGGGGTAGTAGCTCAGTTGGTTAGAGCGCCTGCCTGTCACGCAGGAGGCCGCGGGTTCGAGTCCCGTCTATCCCGCCACCG
>NZ_JARXIA010000007.1 GCF_031127875.1 Pelagicoccus sp. SDUM812005
AGACGAAGGCCCGCTACGTGCGCCTCTACTCCGACGGCAACACCAGCAACGAGATGAACCACTACGTCGAGGTGGAGGTCTTTGGGGAGTACTAAGGCAAAGGCGTTTCTCTTTTGGGTCCCAGCCGTATTGTTGCTGGGACTCGCTTTTTGGCTGCGCAGCGAAAGCTCGCAGCGTCGCCTTTTCCACGCCGACGAAGGCGTGCAGTCCTACCAGGCGTGGCGGCTGATCGAGTCCGGAGAGTATCGCTACGACGCGAGCGAGCATCATGGTCCGCTGCTTTACTACATGGCGAAGTGGATGGCTCCGTTTCTTGAAGATGAGTCGGGAACTCTTTCCGATGCTGGGATGCGTCGGGTGCCAATGCTGTTCAGCATGGCGATGCTCTTCATGGGGCTGTATTTCTTTCGTCGATACGGAGGTGGCGCCGCCTTGCTTTGGGGGCTTGTTTTCGCGTCGGCGCCCCTGAGCGTGATCTACGGCTCCTATTTTGTGCAGGAGGCGATGCTCAGCTGTTTCACCCTTGGCTTCTTGTTGGCAGTTTATCGCTACTGGCTGGGGCCGTCCTGGTGGGGCGCTGCGGCGGTGGGGTCGGCCCTTGGATTGATGCATGTTACGAAGGAGACGGCGGTTCTGCACGTGGCGGCGATTTGCGTGGCTGGCGTGCTGGTCGTCTGGATACGCAAGCAAGGGGGGCAGCTCAAGCCAGCTCCGTTTTTGAAGCATGTAGGATTCGCAGGAGGTATCGCCCTCGCTTTGCACTGCGTTTTCTTTTCTTCCTTTTTCGAAAACCCGAAAGGGATGCTCGACGGGTTTGCGGCGTTTTTTAATTATGCGGAGCGTTCGCAAGGACAGGGACACGAGAAGCCCTTGCTTTACTACCTTGGCTTGTTCTTGCCGCAAAGGCTTGAGGGCGTGCGTTGGGGCGAAGTCGCGTTTTTGGTGGCGGCTGTTTGGGGAGGCTTTCGGTCGCTTTGGAAAATGAAGGCGGATGGGTTTGCGGCCTTCGTTTTTCTGAGCGGGTTGGGCATGTTTTTGTTGTATTCGATCATCCCTTACAAGAATCCTTGGTTGCTGCTGACGCCGTATTGCTTACTCGCTTACACGGCCGCTTTAGGGGGTGTGGAGCTTTTTCGGCTGGGGATTTGGGAAGGGGCGCAGTTGCGTCGCTGGAGCTTTTTTGCGGCCGGGATGGGGGCGTTGCTCTTCTTGTGTTTCGAGCTGCGAAGCAATTTGCAGAAGGCGGTTTTTTCGTATCCGAGCGCCACGCGAAATCCGTATCTTTACATGCATACCACGCCTCGCTACGCGAAACTGCTCGAGCGTGCGCGTTCGGTGGATGAAAGGGAGGAAATCTCTATCTACAGTCCGGATGCGGCTTGGCCTTTGCCTTGGCACTTGCGGTCGCGAGAGCGGGTGGGTTATTGGACCGATCTGGCGAGCTATCGGCCGGGGGGTATCGACTTGATCGATACGCGCTTGCTCGAGGGACAGGAGGAGTTGGTGAATGACGGCGGCTTCTGGGAATTGCATGGGTTGCGGCCTAATACCTTGCTTGCTTTGCGGGCGAGCGATGGGATCGCGGAGGAATGGATACAGGCAAATGCTAAGGATTGACGAGAAAGGGGAGCTTTTCAGCTTTCGCCATGAGGCGATGGCGGCGGATTTGGTAGTGTCGCTGGGGGGCGTGGACCAAGACTATGCGCGTCAAACCGCTCAAGCGTTTTTCGCTCGGGTGGACGAGATCGAGGCCAAGCTAAGCCTGTATCAGGAAAGCAGTGACGTCACGCGTATCAACCTGATGCAGCCGGGCGACGAGACGCGGGTGAGCGAGGAGTGTATGGAGTGCTTGCAGCTGGCCATGGCTGCCAGCGGCTTGACGGGAGAGCGCTTTCATCCGTTTCTGGGAGTGGATGCCTTGAAGGTGAAGGGGAATGTGCCTGCTTACCTGAATCCGCTTTTGCGTAGCGACGAAGCGGTTGAGCTTTTCTCTGCGGTGCAGATCGATCCGCAGTCGCGCTACCTGAAGAAGTTGGCAGCGGGGGTGATCTTGGACTTTGGGGGGATCGGCAAAGGTTTCGCTTTGGACCAAGGGATGCTGGAGATCGAGGATTGGGAGATTCCGGTGGCGATGGCGAATTTTGGCGGAAGCACTTTGTTGTTTCGAGCCGAAGAGAGCGCGGAGCCTTGGACCGCTAAGTTGGGGGAGCGGTCGCTGAAGCCGTTTCGCAGCGGCGCGTTTTCGAGTTCGGGAACGGGATTTCAGGGGGAGCACATCGTGAGCAGAAGCGGAAGGCCTCTGCTCTGGAAGCGAAGCTTTGCCCGGAGCCAGTCGGCTGCCTTGGCGGATGCCTTGACGACGGGGGCGATGCTGATGGGCGAAGGGGAGCTGGAAGCGCTGTGCGCGGCGGAAGAAGGGCTAGCGCTGGCGGCCACGGGCGAGGGCGTGAGCTGGGGCGTGGAGCGGTTTTGCGATTGGGAAGGCTGAGTATGGACTGCTTTTTGGTGATTCCTTGTTTGCACGAAAGTGGTCGGGTTCCCGTTTTTTTGGAGGCGCTCTGTGAGGCGATCGGGCGGAGCGGTTTGTCGGTTGGCGTGCAGTTGGTGGACGATGGCTCGGGGCCGGAGGAGGTCGAACGGCTGCGCAAGGTGGTGGCCAAGTGTCGCAATGCGTATCCGTTTTTGACGGAGGTTTTCGCGATGCGGGAGAATCGGGGCAAGGGGGCGGCGATCCGCAATGGTTGGGCGCTGGCTCCGGACGACGCTCGAACGCTTGGGTTCGTGGATGCGGATGGGTCCGTTTCGGCGGCGGAGACCTTGCGGGTCATGCAAGTGGCTTTAGCGGAGCCGGCGCCCTTTTTGGTGATGGCGAGCCGTCGGGCCGAAGGGGCTCGAGTGCAGCGCTCGCTGCTGCGGAAGTGGGTGGCTGCGGGGTTCGCCTGTTTGGTTCAGAAATCTTATGGTGTCCAGGTTATGGATACGCAATGCGGCTGTAAGTTCGTAGATGCCTCCTGGTATCGAGACCGCTCCCGTTCGTTCAAGGAAGACGGTTTCGGCTTGGATTTGGAGTTGATTCTCGAGGCGAAGGCGTCGGGCTGCTCCGTGCGGGAGATTGGGATCGCCTGGCACGAGGAGGCAGGAAGCAAGGTGGGGTTCTCGGACGTTTGGACCTTGGGGAAGGCAGTCGCCCGGAAGCGGATCGGTCGCTCTTAGGGCTTAGTTCCTTTTGACTGGGTGGTAGGCGCCGGTCTCCGGAGCGTCGAGCGTGGTTCGGGCTCCGTCGGGCCAAGTGACTTGTACCGATTTTATCGATACGTCGCGGGGGATGCCAAAGTTGAGGGTGGCGGGGCGTTGGGAGGAATAGGATTCTCCGTGGGTGTAGACGCGTTCGGTGGTGTATTCGTCGGTGACGAGGGTGACGCGGGCGCCGAAGAGGGCGTGGCCGGGCGTTTGCTGGAGGTCGATGCCGATCCAGTTGTTGTCGGTGCGGTGCTGGTTTTTGTAGAGGTGGACCCGCTCGATGGAGTTCATGGAGTCTTGTTCGACGAGGAGGATGTCTTGCTTGCCGTCGCGGTCGAGGTCGACGTCGAGCACGGCGCGTCCGTCGCCTCCGTGGGAGATGCCGAGCAGGTAGGCGATGTTGAGGAACTCCTGGCCTTGGATGTTGAGGTAGAGGTGGTCTTTTTCGAAGGGGTTCCAGCCCATTTGGTTTCCGCCGACGAGGGCTTCAGGCCCGAATTGGTTGAAGAAGCTGTCGAGTTCCTGTTCGGAGAAGACGGGCTCGGTGTAGATGTCGTGCGTCCAGAAGTTGCTGCAGTAGTCGCGGGCGGTGGAGCGGGAGAGGTAGCCGTTGGCGATGAAGATGTCGGGGTAGGAGTCGTGGTTGAAGTCGAAGGTGCTGTTTCCCCAGGACCAGCCGGAGCGGGCGACCTGGTTGCTGGTTTCGGCTTCGAGCAGGCGTCCGTCGGCTTGGCCGTAGTAGAGGCGGTTTCCTTTGGCGATGCGCATGCGCATTTCTTGGTGTTGGGGAAATTCATCGCGTCCGAGGCCCATGCCTTCGAGACGGCGGGCAGTGGTGGAGCTCATGCCGACGGCGAGCAGGTCGGAGGTGCCGTCGCGGTCGAAGTCGGCGAAGGCGTGGCTCATGCCGAAGAGGCTGCGTTCTTGGAGGTAGGCGTCGGTTTTGTCGACTAGGGTGCCGTTTTGGTTTTCGTGGATGTCGATGCCGGAGAAGTCGCTTGTCACCAAAAGGTCCATACGTTGGTCGTTGTTGAGGTCCTGGAAGGAGGCGGTGAAGGCGCGGCGTCCGCGCTTTTGGGCGACGGAGGTTTCTTCGGTGATGTCGACGAAGCTGAGGTTGCCTCGGTTCTTGAGGAGGTAGGCGGGGCGGCCGTCGTTGGCGTCGAAGTAGGGGGTGGGGATTTTTCCTCCTTCGTAGATGGGGGCGGATTGGCCGAGATAGATTTCTGGGTAGCCGTCGCCGGTGATGTCGCCCACGGCGAGCAGCCCGGTTTGCAGCGGCGTATCGGATTTCCAGATACCGAAGGGCTTGCCGTCGAAGGCTTGGGTGGAGGGATTGAGGGTGTAGGCGAAGAGGAAGGGAGCTTCGTGGGTGGAGAGCACGTATTCGATGTTTCCGTCGAGGTCGAGGTCGGCGAAGAAGGCGGCGGTCGGCAAGCCGCGTATCATGAATTGGGCGAGGGTTCTTTCTTCGAACTGGAAGTTGCCTTTGTTGAGGTAGAGTTGGTTGAGGCGGGGGAAGGCGATGTCTGGCAGGCCGTCTTGGTTGAGGTCGTGGACGAGGACGATGCCGTAGGGGGTGGTGTTCTTCTTGGATTCGAGCCAGGTGGTGTGGGCGAAGCTGGGGACTTGGGAGCGGGCGAGGATGGCGATGTCCTGGTGGGCGATGTGGCGAGGCAGGGGCGTTTCCGTTCCGCGGCGCTCCTGCCAGTCGACGGCGAGCTTGCCTTTGACGATGTAGCGGGTTGAGGCGGGGCCTTGCACGTGCAGGGCGAAGGTGAAGGTGGAGTGCCCGTGGCTGTCGGCTTTGGGGGCCTGGAAGGCGGCGTGGTGCCATTCGCTTTGCTCGATGCGGAAGCCTTGGGACTGGTAGCGGTCGAGCAGGGCGTGGAAGGCGGACTGGTCGTGGCTTTGCTCGGAGTCGGGGGCGGGCAAGTAGGAGTCGACGCCTTCGGGGTAGCTGCGGGCTTTTTGGAAGCGAGGGAGTCGCAGGGTCTCGAAGGGGAAGTTTCGCAGGGCGGGGGATTGGTCGTCGGGGTAACGCCGCATCTCGTCCCAGAGTTCGATGAAAGCGGTTTCGTACTCCTGGGCGAGGCGTTCGTTTTCCCAGACGGAGGCGTCGAGGCTTTGGCGTTGCTCGACGATCTTCTCGACGCTGGCGAAGCTGAGCGCAGGAAAGAGGGCGAGGGCGGATAAGCGTAGGATCTTGGGGAGGTGGGGCATGGTTTTCGGAATGTGCATTAAGATGCAATGTGATGCAACTAAAGAAGCGCTTTTGAGGGGGGATGCGTGAAAATGGAAACGCCCCAGCCTTGCGGCTAGGGCGTCCATTTTAGGGGTAGGGTTGTGTTTTGTATCTAGTTCCCGCGCGCTTAGCGCAGAGACTCGAATTTGTTGTGCCGTACGAAGTAGAGGGCGGCCGCGGTGACGAGCAGGTAGATGGCGATTTGGTTTACGGTCGCGCCGGATTCTTGGGTGCCGAGCAGCATCTGGCCGAAAGCCAAGGATACGAGGGTGAGGGCGATGAGGGCGAGCGCCCATTTGGTTTTTACGCCGAGGAGGAGGAGGGCTCCCAGCAGGATCTCCACGTAGCCGATGCTGTAGGCGTAGAGGGAGACGAGGAAGCCGGGAAGGGCGGTCTTCTCGAAGGCGGAAACGATCCAAGTGACCACGCCGCCGTAGTAGGCGTCGAAGCTGTAGGCGCCGTCCTGGTTTTTGAACTTTCCCAGTCCGGCCGTGAGCATGAGCAGGCCGAGGAAGAGGCGAAAGGAGATAAAGGCCCAGCTTTCGGCTGACCAGTAGAGGGGGGACCCGCTGCGTTGGGCGTTCTTTCGTGGCATAGGGGATATTTTGATTTGAGGTTCGGTTGAGGAGCGGGACGGGCTTGGGGGTGAAAGCCAATCTCGCGTGGGAAATCTGCGGGAAGGAAGGGAGCTCGACTTCTAGGGCTTGAGCCAGCCCTGGGTGAAGAGTTCGGCTTGCACCTCGTCGTTCTCGTGGTGGAACCACTCCTTGCGGGCGACGCGTCGCATGAAGTAGGTGACGATGGTGGAGGTGTTGACGATGAAGAAGGAGTAGAGCAGGGCGGGCCAGAGGATGAGGTTGGCCTGGGTTTCGGGGAAGCTGAGCAGGATGATGGCGAAGGCGAGGGGGCCGTTTTGGATGCCGGTTTCGAGGGAAACGGTGCGGCTGCAGCGTTTGCTCATGCCGAGGCCGCGGCTGACCCAGTAGCCGAAGAGGAAGCCGCCGAGCCCGAGCCCGATGCTGGTGAAGAGGATGGAGGGATCGGATTCGAGCAGTTGGGAGAAGTTTCGCGGCAGCCAGCTGAGGATGAGGAAGAGGATGACGATGATGCCGAGGGCGGCTCCGGTTTCCTCCATGTTCTTGGCCCAGCGCTCGCTGCGGCTGCGCAGGAAGATCCCGCCGGCTACGGGGACGAGGCAGGCGGCGAGGGAGAGGACGACCTTGCCGGTGTCGACCTGCAGGTTTTCCGCCTGGAAAGGGCCGGTGTAGATGGCGAGCAGCAGGGGCATGGCCAGCAGGGCGGCTCCGGTGGTGATGGAGCTGAGGGAGATGCTGAGGGCGAGGTCGCCTTTGGCGAAGTAGTTGAAGAGGCTGGAGGTGGTGCCGGAGGGGCAGCAGGCCACGATGATGATGCCGATTGCCCAAGCGTTGGGCATCTCGAAGTACTTGGCCATGCCGTAGGCCAGGGCGGGCATGATGAGGTATTGGGAGAGGAAGCCGACGATGACGGGCTTAGGCGTTTTCATCGCCACCTTGAAGTCCTTGAGGGAGAGCGAGCATCCGAGTCCGAACATGATGACTAGGATCATTACCTTGAGCAGGCTTTCCTCGAGTGGGGTAATCATTGATTGGGTAAGTTATTGGCGGCCACAGGGTTTTCCAGAAAATAATTTTTTTACAGAGTGGGGGCTCGAAGGGGCGGCTGGCGTCGATAATTGGCGGTATCTGGGGCGAATCGCTTAACGTTGGCTCGAGGGCGACGATAGCCTTGTTTAATGAAGCGTCTATTCATAGCTGCGTTCGCTTTGGCGTGCGCGTGCTCGGCCCGAGAGTATGAGCCCAACGAGTTGGAAATCGCCGTCCATCGTCGGGAGGTCTACCAGTTGGCTCGCGACTACGTGGTGGAGACCTTCAACCTGCAGGTGATCGAGGAGAGCTCCTTCAATCCGGTTCGCTTCAATTCGAACGGGGTCTGGGGCAACTTCGAGGCGCGCATCAAGGAGCTGGGCAAGGACCGTTTCGAGGTGCAGGGCTGGGTCCATGCGGTGGGCCACCACGAGAGCCGAATCCGCTGGGCGGTGCACATCCGCTACGGAATCTTGGATCCCCAGGGCTGGCGCTACCGGAAGGTGGACGAGAAGGTGGATAACGAGCCGGAGTTTCTCGGCTGGAAGTTCGGCGACTACCGCAGTCCGCTCTACAAGGCGGACTACGATCCTCTCTACGTGGCCCGGGTGTTCGAGAAGAACGCTCGCAAGCGTTGAGGCGGGGTGCCGTTGCGGGCTTCGCTTGCCCGCTTGGGGTTCGCTAGTCGAGCTTGGCTTTGAAGCTCTCGGTGGGGAAGTACTTGCCGGGGCACTGGGTGTGCTTGGGGTGGATAAGGGTGTGCGTGGTGACGCGGGAAACGGGGACGTGGGTCTTGTCCATGAGGTACTCGACGAGGGCTTCGAGGGTTTCCATTTGTTTGGTGGTGGGGCGGGTCTTGGAGAAGTCGCCGACGAGGCAGATGCCGATGCTGATTTGGTTGAGGGCGTAGCTGGAGACGTGGCCGCCTTGGAGCTGCTTTTTCCAGCGGTCGCCGATGTAGAGTTCGCCGTCCTTCATGCCGCGTCCGTTGCCGATGACGAAGTGGTAGGCGAGGCCGTTTTCCATGCGGCGCTCGTTGCGGTGGTAGTTGTCCATGCCCTTGGCGGAACCTACGCGGGTGGCGCTGTGGTGGATGACGATGTGCTTCCACTGGCTGGATTTGGTGCGGATGCGGTCCAGGGTGGACTGGTCGGAGTTGGCGAGGCGCGGGCCGGTGGGAAGGGGGACGGTTCCGGGCGCCACGGGGATCCTTATGACTTGCCCGATCTTGATGCTGTTGGCCCGGCGGATGGAGTTGAGGCTGGTGAGGGTGCTGACGGTGACGCCGTACTTCTTGGCGATGTCGGAGAGGCTGTCGCCCGAGCGCACCTTGTATTCGAGGTAGGTCGTCGGCGCGGCGGCGGCAGGGGCGGCGCCGTCGCTGGGGAGGGGAATCTTGATGACCTGTCCGACGCGGATGCGGTTGGCGTTGCCGATGGCGTTGAGGGCAGTGATGGAGCGGAGGGTGACGCCGTGCTCCTTGGCGATGTCGGAGAGGTTGTCGCCGTTGCGTATCTTGTACTCGGTGAACTGGGGGGCGGGGGCGGGGATGTTGAGCTTTTGGCCGACGGAGAGGGTGTTGGCGTTGCTGAGCTTGTTGGCGTCCTTGATGGCTTGGACGGTGACTTTGTAGGCCTGGGCGATTTCGGTGAGGGTTTCGCCTTTGCGTACGCTGTGTACCGTCGCCGCCTCGACGCTCGTGGCGAGTGAGGCGAGGAGGATGGCTGTGTATGCAAAAAGCTTATACATCTAAATGGGGCCTATGCTTTCTTTTTCTTGCTGCGTTTCTTTAGCTTCTTGAGCTTGTCCCAGTCTTCCTTGCGCACGATGTGGCCGACGCAATTGTCCGAGCCGCAGAGACAGGGGTGGTCCTTCCAATGTTCCAAGGCGTAGCCGTAGTCGAAGGTGATCTCTTCGCCTTCCTGGATGTCGCGCAGGGCGACGAGCCAGATTTCGCCGTCGACGTTTTGGGCTTCGCAGTTGGGGGAGCAGGAGTGGTTGGCGAGGCGGGCGATGTTCCACTCGAAGTTGCCGTCGATATCGGTCTTGTCGTCGAGCTCGAAGATGTAGACGGCTCCGACGTCCTCGACGAGGGAGAGGTCGTGCTGGTCGTTGGCGCGGGCGGTCGCGGTCTTCTTCTTGACGAGCTCGCCCAGGTACTGGACGACGTACTCTCCTTCGGGGATGTCTTGGGCAGCGAAGAGGCCGTGGTTGTGGATGGCGGAGGTAGAGGTGCGGACGTAGGGAAATTCGGGTGGATTTCCTTTCTTGTCCAATCCGATGTACTTCGGCTCCTTTTTCTTGGAGGGTTTCTTGGATTTCGTTTCTTTGCCCATGTGGTCAGGATTTGTGGAATTCAGGGGCGGGGAAGCTGTTGGACTTGGCTAGAGGAGAGGCACTCGAAAGCAATCACTTTCTGCCGGCTGGTCTCGCCTCGGAGGATGCTTATCTGGTTTTTGGATACGCCGATCTGTTTGGCGAGGAAGGCGAGGAGAGCTTTGTTGGCTTTGCCGTCTTGGGCGGGGGACTGGATGCGAACCTTGAGGGTGGAGTCGTCGAGCCAGCCGGCGAATTCGTTTTTGGAGGCGTTGGGCACGACCTTGACGGAGAGGGTATGCTGGTCTGCGGGGGAACTTGGCATGGGGAAGGCAGTCGTTATTGGGCGCTTGCGTTTCGGCGGCGAAGCAATTCTTAAAGGAAGGAGAGGGATTAGAGCATGTTGAACCAAAAGGACAGAGAACCGAATTTTATCGAGAAGCGCCGGGCCGAGCCGAACTTCATCGAGAAGAAGCGCCAGTGGAAGAGCAAGATGGAGAAGCCGCTTTCGCGCCGTACCTTGCTGATGGTGCTGCCGGCTTTGATTTTGAGCGTCTTCGTAATGATGTCGGCCCCGTACCTGAAGCTGATCATGGAGCAGTTTTTGCAGGAGGGGGATGACATGAGCTACCCCGTGGAGCTGAACCTGGAGGATGCCAAGGTGGTGGAAAAGCAGGGTCCGCCGCCGGATCCGGATGCGGTGATGCGGGAGACGTACCGCAAGCAGCTGGAGGCGGAAGGCTTCGACTGGCGCAAGAAGCCGGAGATCGAGGGGCCTGACCTTCGTTTCGCGAAGGAGCAGACGCTGGAGGTGAAGCCGGTACAGGTGGAGCTTCCCAATACGATGACGGAGCTCCAAGCGGCGTCATCTTCGTCGCCGGCGGAAACTCCGTCCGAGTAGTTTTGATTGCTTTCCGGCTGGGCCGGAAGCGAGGGGCGCCTTAGCAGGCGCCTTAGCAGGCGCTGTAGTTGCCGGAGATGAGCGAGTCTGCCATGTGGAGGCTGTCGCTCACGTCGGTGACGAGGTTCCAGAGGGTTTGCTCGCCTTCGCCGAGGAGGTTGAGCACGAGCAGGTCGGGGCCGAGGGCTTGGTCGGGCAATTCGTCGACTTCGCGCACGACGCCGGTGATCCATTTGGCGAGGTTGAGCAGGCAGGCCATCTTTCCGGTGGTCTGGCAGTCTAGGGGCGAGTATTGGAAGCGGACGGGGTCGACCAGGGCGCTGGGCAAGCCCCAGTCGCTGAGCAGGTTGAAGCAGAGGCCGGAATGGTTGAACTTCTTGAGGCGGTTGTTGAGTCGGCTGCTGCTGCTTTGCGATTCGTCTGGAGCGGCGGTGTCGATGACGGCTTCCGCGAGGGAGTGGACGAGGCCGATGGTGTAGGCCCGTTGCTTGTCCAAATTGTGCTTTTCGGCGAGCGTTTCCATGCAGACGGCGGCGGTGATGGCTCGCTTCCAGTGGTCGGAGGAGTAGCAGAGGTCTTCGCGGCTGGAGGGGTAGGAGTAGAGGCCGAGCAGGTCGTACATGCGCTGGAAGCCGATGGCGGTGACGGCTTCCTCGATGCAGAGGTAGCCTTCCGCTTTTTTGTCCGCCATGAGGTTCGCTTCGCGGAGGATGCGGGTGGCGAGCAGGGGCTCGAGGCGGATGAGCGGGAGAATCTCGTCGGGGTTGACGTTGCCTTCGGCGACGATGCTGCGGAGGCTTTTGCCGATGCGGGATGCAGGGGCCATGAGTTCGAACTGTTGCTGCAGGTCGCTGACTGTTGGATTGACTGGGTCCATGCCCAGTTTTTCGCCCCGGATCTGTCCACGTTTAGCGAGGGCTTCCAGTTTTGGTAATCGAGCTCAGGAGCTTACGAAAAGCGCTGGAAAACCCGCTCGGTACCGCTGGCGTATTTCCTCTATGCGGAGAGGGGAGCGGGGCTCAGGGCGGGTGGGCGTGGGCCCTTAGGCGCTCCGTCTAGATCGCGATGACTGCTTGGGAGTCGATCAGTCCGTAGAGGAGGGAGATGGAGGCGCGGATGGAGCGGAGGTGTTTGAGGTCGGTTTCGCTGAGGTCGATTTGGCGTCCCTCGGAGACGGTTCCCACGATGAGGCAACGCAGCTGCTTCTCGTAGCTGACCGGGAGGATGATGAGGGAGCTGGTTTCGGCGGCGGCGTGGATCCACTCCGGGATGACCTTGCTGACCTTTCCGGCGCGGGTGTCTTGGATGAGGATGTCTTCCTTGCGGGAGAGGCAGATGGAGAAGATGTCGTTTTTGTCGGGGCCGACGATGGGGCGGTTTTTGACCTTGCCGAAGAGCTTCCCCGAGCCGTAGCGGGCGGAGAGGTTCTTGGGGTCGTACTCCTCGCGGGTGAAGACGAGGCAGTTCTCGAGGTTGGCGGCCTCGGTGAAGGCGGCGCAGAGCGCGTCGAAGATTTCGGCGAGCCGGACCTTGCTGCCGGGGACGAGGGCGGCTTCGAACTTTTGGTTGGCCGCGGCGAAGGTCTCGTCGGAAAAGCTTTGGCGTTCCTCGGGGCTCATTTCGGTGAGCGGCTTGCTTTTGGCGAGGGCTTGGATCCGGGCGTGGGCGGGAGGCTTGGGCAGGTGGGTGGAGTTTAGGCGGGCGTAGAGCTTGGCGGAGGCGGGGGAGTGCTTGTCGGCGATGCCGACGGAGCGGTTGAGGGCGTTGATGTCCTCGTCGACTTGGAGCAGGGCTTCGTTGACGGCTTCGATGCTGAGCGGGTAGCTGGCGGCGAAGCGGGTAAGAACTCCGCGGAGGGCGTGGTTGAAGCCGTCGGGGCCGACGGTTTCGTCGAAGACGACGGCGCTGAGGGAGACGGCGAGTTCGGAGAGCAGCAGGGTTTCTTCCTGCAGGGAGTAGGCGGGCTGGCGCAGCGTGGCTGGGGATAGCGGGGCGAGGGAGCGCTTTATGTCCTTGGGCAGGTTGGTCTGCTGCAGAATTGCTTCGCCGAGGGCGAGGGGCGTGAGGCCGAAGACGTGTTCGAAGGCTTGGTCTTCCGGCATCTCGAGGGCGTGGGAGAGGGCGAGGCGGTAGTCGTCGAGCTTGAAGGTGGATAGCAGGAGTCGTCCGTAGTTGCGCAGGGAGGCGCAGACGAAGTGCAGCTCCGATTCGTCCTCGCGTCCGGGCTTCTTGGCGAGCTGCTTGGCCAGCATGCCGCTGCACACGCAGAGGGCGGCGGCTTGGCGTTGCTCGTAGGAGTTGGTCCCGTTGCTGGCGTTTTCGGCGAGCATGAGGGAGATGGCGAGGTTGCGGATCTTTTCGAAGCCGACGGTATGGATCGCGTCGGAGAGGGTGTTGACGGGTTGGCCGCCGGGGTTGTAGCCGAGGGTGTTGGCGGCGCTGATCACCTTGGTGGTGACGGTGGGGTCGCGTCCGATCAGCTCCGAGAGTTCGTTGACGGAGATGCTGAAGGCCTTGGAGGCGAGCTGTTGGATGATCTGGATGATCTCGCTGATCGCGGCTGATTGCTCGTCGGCCAGGGCGGCTTCGATTTCGATGATCGTCTTTCGTGCGAGAGAGGGGGGCATGAAGGTGTAAGCGGGAAAAGCGGTGTGTCGTTGGCCTATCAACCCAGCTCAGCTCGCGTCGAATCGCAACCCGCTTCCCGCGATGGAGGGGCTGGGAGGCGAGCTTTTACACCTGATTTGCAACAGCTTGCCTAACAGGAGGCTGGAAAAGTTACGGGGAACTTGTTGTTGCCTTGTGTTTGAAATTTCTTTGGCTTCGTCGGGTTAGGAGACCCCGCCTCGGGTGTCTCTCTTTTTTTTCAAAAGATGAGCAGTAGCATTTGGATCGGGCTGGTAGCGTTGGGAGCTGGATTCGTCATCGCGTACGTGAGTTTGCGTTGGTCGATGCGTCGAGCCCGGCAGCAGGCCCAGGCCGAAGCGGACTCGCTGCTCGACTTGGCTCGTCGCAAAGCGGAGATCGAGGCTTTGGAGAGCCGGGCCAAGGCGGAGCGCGAGATCGAGGGCTTGCGCAGCGATTTCGAGCGGGCGGAGCAACGGGCGGAGCTGGAGATCGAGATGAAGCTCAAGGAGATCCGTTCGCACGAGGAATCGATCGGCTTGCTGGACCACCAGTTGGAGCTGCGCCAGAAGCAGATCGAGAAGGAGCTGGAGGAGCTGAAGCAGAATCGGGAGAGCCTTTCCCAAATGTCCGCGAACATGCAGCGTACCATGGCGAACCTCGCTTCCATGGACGTTTCGGAGATCAAGGAATCGCTGCGCGAGCAGGTGCGGCTGGACTGTCGCGACGAGCTCAAGAAGCTGCGCAAGGAAGTGCTGGAGCGGTCGGAGGCAGAGATCCACCGCGAGGCGCGCCGGACCATGCTGGCCGCTATGCAGCGGATCGCCAGCAAGCCGAACAACGACATTACGGCGGCCATCGTGCAGCTGCCCAACGACGAGATGAAGGGGCGGATCATCGGCCGCGAGGGGCGCAACATCAAGTGCTTCGAGACGGCGACCGGCACGACTTTGCTCATCGACGAATCGCCGAGCATGGTGATGGTTTCCTCCTTTGACCCAGTGCGTCGGGAGATCGCGAAAACGGCGCTCGAGCGGTTGGTGAAGGATGGGCGCATCCATCCGGCGACCATCGAGGAATTCGTGGGCGAGGCTCGCAACGACGTGGACCAGATCGTGGAGAACGCGGGCGACGCGGCGGTGGAGCACTTGAAGATTTCCCGTTTGCACCCGGAGATCATTACGCACCTGGGCAAGCTGAAGTTCCGCACTTCCTATTCGCAGAACGTGCTCGAGCACTCGGTGGAGGTCGGCTTCTTGGCGTCGATCATCGCCTCGGAGCTGGGGCTTGATCCGAACATCGCGAAGCGGGCGGCGCTGCTGCACGACATCGGCAAGGCGATCGACGGCGAGTACGAGGGCAGCCATGCGATCGTTGGCGCGGAGTTCGTGAAGGCCCGGGGCGAGGATGCCGTGGTGGTGAACGCGGTAGCGGCTCACCACGAGGAGGTGCCTCCGGAGTCGCTGTACGCGGCGGTGGTTATTTTGGCCGATACTATTTCGGCGGTCCGGCCCGGAGCTCGGGCGGAAACGCTGACCTCCTACATCGATCGCTTGCGGGACCTGGAAGAGGTGGCGCTCTCCTTCGAGGGGATTCGCTCTGCCTACGCGATCCAAGCGGGCCGCGAGGTGCGGGTGATCGTCGACCCCGAGAAGACGGATGACGAGCAGGCCCGAACCTTGGCTCGCGATATTCGCGACAAGATCGAATCGCAACTGGAGTTTCCCAGTTCCATCCGCGTCACGGTCGTGCGCGAGCAGCGCTACGTGGAGACGGCCAAGTAGGCCGGGCCAATCGAGCCGAGGGGCTCGCTGGCTCCAGCAGGCGGCCCGTTTTCGTTAAAGCTCGGTGGCGAGCCGGGCGGTTAGGTCGCTGATCGCGGCGCCGAGCTTGACGCCCGCCTTTACGTTTCCGTCGTGGCCGGCTAGGTGCAGCTTCACCGCGAGGTCCTTGAGCGTCTCGATGGTCTTGAGGGCGGCCGCGTTGCCGGAGGCTTTGGCTTCGAGGGCGGTCAATGCGGGAGTGAGGGCGACTTCGAGGTGGTGGAATTCGACGTACTTGCCTTCTGCGGCGGCAGTGACGGCTTCGCTGGCCAAAAGGTTTAGGTGCCCGAGGAGCTGGGTTTGGTCGTAGCCGCTGAGGTCGACGTTTTCCCAGGCTTGCACGGCGCGGGGAGCGGAGTGCACGTCGTCTTGGTAGGAGTCGGAGCAGCTTGCAGCGAGCAGGGTGGCGGCCAGAGCGGCGGAGGCGATGAGCGGGTGTTTCATAAGGTCTTAATTACTGGTTGAGTGTTTGGACAACGGACTCGTGCAGGTCTGAATTGCTGGCGATGCAAGATTCGCCCTTGGCGGGGTTCCCGCCGTACCAGTCGGTGATCACGGCGCCGGAGCCGCGCAGGACAGGCACGAGGGCCATGATGTCCCATGGGTTGAGGATGGGGTCGAGCATGATGTCGGCCTTGCCGGTGGCGACGAGGAAGTAGCCGAAGCAGTCGCCCCAGGTGCGGCAGAACTTGGTCTTGCCGAGCAGCTCCTCGAAGTTGGGGCCGTTCTGGTAGCGGGGAATGGATTGCACGTCGGTGGTGAGCACGATGGCTTCGGAGAGGGGCACTCCGGTGCGGGCCTTGATGGGCTTGGCGTTGCAGAAGGCTCGCTGGTTGTCGCCGCAGATGCGCTTGTGGATGGCGGGGTAGTTGAGGGTGCCGAAGAGCGGTTCGCCGTCTTTGAGCAGGGCGATCATGGTGCCGAAGAGCGGGGCGCCGGCGGCGAAGGTCTTGGTGCCGTCGATGGGGTCGATAACCCATTGGTAGTCAGCGGACTCGTTTACGTTGCCGAATTCCTCGCCCATGATTCCGTGGTCGGGGTAGAGGGTTTCGATGGCGTCGCGGATCATTTGCTCGGTCTTGCGGTCGGCCTCGGTGACGGGGGTGTCGTCGCCCTTGGAGTCGACCTCGAGGTCGGGGGACTCGAAGTACTCGAGGATGATGCGTTCGGTCTCTTTGCAGAGTTTCCCGGTGAAGGCGTCGAATTCTTCGAATTGCATAGGGGAGGCAGATTGCTGGCCCGGGCCTCGGTGTTAAACATAAAAAGTTTCTTAAGGATTCCCGCGTAGATCTAGTCCCTTGCAAAGCCCGGCAAAATGGATTTGCTGCCCTTTATGGATCCTTATTGGGACGACATGCCAATCCACGTCATCGATTTCGAAGGCGGTCCCCATTGCGGGATTGTGGAGTTTGGCGTGGTCACCTTGAGAGGGTCGCGCATCGAGGAAGCCGCCACCCGGCTTTGCCGTCCCAAGGCCAAGATTTCCCGCAAGGAGCAGGCGACCCATGGCATCAGCAACGAAGCGGTGAGCGGGCTGCTGCCTTTCGCCCAGGAGTGGGACCGCTTCGCCCATCTGCGGGAGACCGGTCCGCTGGCGGCCCATTTCGCCTCGGCGGAGAATTCGATGCTGAAAGCGGTTTTCCCCTACGCTCGCCGCAGCGAGAACTGGATGAATCCAGGGACGAAGGGCAACGACTGGGGGCCTTGGATCGACACCGGGTATTTGTATCGCAACTACGGAGACGATGGGTCCACCTTGAAGCTCGAGGATCTGGTGTTGCGTTGGGAATTGCAGAACGAGCTCGACGAGCTGGCGGCCAAGTACTGTCCGGCGGACCGTCGCCACTACCACTGCGCCTTGTACGATACCTTGGCGAGCGCCTTGCTGCTGCTGCTGTATTGCAGCGAGCTGCGCGACGAGAAGGCGACCATCCCGCAGCTACTGATCGAGAGCCAGGGCAGCGCCGCGCGCAAGCAGGCGGCCGAGCAGCAGCAGCTGTTCTAAGGTGAGAGCGTGCAGGGGCCTGCGCCCTCGTAGGCATGAGCGATATTTGCTTGGCCAAGTGGTAGAGCCTGCGGATCATTTCCTGCCATGAGTGATTTAGAGTGTGTCTACCATGACCGCGCCCAGCTGGGAGAAGGGGTGCTGTGGAGCGAGCGCGAAGGGCGCGTCTATTGGATCGATATCGAAGGGCACCGCGTTTGTCGTTTCGATCCGGCTACGGGAATGAACGACTCCGTCTTCGTGGGCCAGCAAGTGGGCACGGTTGCCGAACACGAAGCTGGCGGGCTGGTGCTGGGATTGAAGGATGGGGTTTATTCCCTCGACTTCGAGACGGGCGATCTCGGCAAGTGGTGCGATCCGACGGAGGGAGACCCGGACAATCGCTTGAACGACGGAAAGGCGGGCCCGGACGGCCGCTTTTACGTGGGAGGCATGGGACCGGATCTAAAGCAATCCCTCTATTGTATCGACAATGACACTACGACGTATCGGGTCCTCGAGTCGGGAGTGAGTTGCTCGAATGGCTTGGCGTGGAGCCTGGATCACAGGACTTTCTATTATATCGACAGCCCTCAGCGGGTGGTGTGGGCCTACGATTTCGATGCTCGAGGCGGCCGCCTCTCGAATCGCCGCGTCGTGGTGGACTCGCGGGGAGGGGAGTGCGTACCTGATGGCATGACCATCGATGCGGAGGGCAAGCTGTGGATTGCGTTTTGGGAAGGCTGGGGCGTACGTCGTTACGATCCGGATACAGGCGTACTCTTGGAGGAAATTAGGCTGCCGGTTTCCCGCGTCACCAGTTGCGTCTTCGGGGGCGCTGATTTGGATACGCTCTATATTTCGACGGCGAGCGTTGGCTTCGAGGAGGCGGATTGGCTACGAGAACCGCAGGCTGGCGGACTTTTCGCAGTGAAACCGGGAGTGAAGGGGCTGCCAAGCTTCCGTTTTAGGGCGGCGCCTTGAACGCGTTTTTGCGCCGTGCGCATGGAGGCATTTGCCCCTTGTTCTAGAGTCTGCTACTTAGCGGCAACGGTCTGCGCTCCATTCCGAAGTACTAGGCAACGGTCAGGTAGCTACAATTGCTATTTTCATGTAAACTTGGGCCATCGTTAACCGAACATCCAAACCATCTCGACATGTGCCAACTCGAATCAAACGCTAACCTCAAGGCGGCATCGCCACCTGAGGTGAATGATACTAGCGGCGCTTTAGAGGAACGCCTCCTGCAAGCTTTCGCTCCACTTGTTCGCGAGGTGGAGGAGAATATCGAGCTCTACTTTTCGGACCTCGCCTCGGCTTCCGAAACCATTTCCGGGGAGTGCTTCGACGACGACACCCATGCCAGCTTCTATGTCGCGTCACGGGAGGTCATCGCTCAGGGCTTGGCCATCCAATTGGAATTCCTGAGGGACAATGCCCCGCACGCCTTCTCGATCTTGCTGAGGAAGGCAGGCTTCGCTTTCCCCTGCGACCGCTAGGGACGCCAGGGGCAATTCGCCAGCCCTCCAAAGGAGGACGGTGGCTACGCTAAGCGTCTCCCTTTAGGGGAACGTTCCGTGGGGTCGGTGACGATGGTGTGCTCCGTCCGCTTCAAGGGCCCGGCGAGTAGCGGATCGTTCGTTTCGTTCATCCACCGGTCGAGGCGCTCCCGCATTTCGCTGAGAGTGGCGGCGTGGGCGGGCGAGGCGGCGAGGTTGTGGGTTTCGTTTGGATCGAAGAGCAGGTCGAAGAGCAGCTCCATCTCGTAAGCGTTTTCGGTCCAGCCGTTCTGTATCCAAAAATCCTTGCTGGGGCCGTCGTCGCAATTCGGCAAGGGCTGGTAGCCATAGTCCTTGTAGCGACGGATGTATTTCCAGCGTTGGGTACGAACGGAGCGGGACGGTTCCTCGGTGGCGTGGAAATTGATTTCGGCGAAAACGCAATCGCGTTCGGCGACCTTTCCTTGGGCATCTGGCAAAAGGCTTTGGCCTTGGATGTGTGCGGGGATGGGCAAGCCGGCCAGTTGCAAGAAGGTGGGCGCAAGGTCGATTTGGGAAACGAAGGATTCGACGACTTTGCCGCCTCGGAATCCGCCGGGGCCTCGCAGGATGAGCATGACGCCG
Organism: Pelagicoccus sp. SDUM812005; assembly: GCF_031127875.1. Lineage (GTDB taxonomy): Bacteria > Verrucomicrobiota > Verrucomicrobiia > Opitutales > Opitutaceae > Pelagicoccus. Next base: position 18,883 of record NZ_JARXIA010000007.1, read on the forward strand.
GTGCCGTGGTCGGTGAGGTTGCACTTCATGGCTGGGAAGGCGATCCCGTGGTCGGTCGTGGCGACGACAAGGGTATTGTCCGCGAGTCCGTTGCGGTCTAGGGCCTCGAGCACTCTGCCGATGCTTATATCCAAGCTTTGGATACTGGCGGCGTAGTTAGCGAAGTCGCTTCGCGTTTCGGCGCTGTCGGGAATGGGAGCTGGGGGGCGCAGGTAGTCGGGATTGGGGGGAGGAACTAGGCTGGGAAATCCGCCGTCGTCGGTGCGGTGCGGCGCGAAGTAGCCGAGCGACAGGAAGAAGGGTTTCTCGGGCGGGCTGGCGAAAAAGCGTTCTGCGGCGGCGGTGGGCGTTTCGAAATCTTGTTCGGTGGTGAGGATCTGGTCGTATCCGATTTCCTCGAGGGAGCTCAGCGGCGGGGCGGCGATATGCTGGGTGCCGGCTAGGGCTGAGGTGTAGCCGGCGGCCCGCAGTTGGTTGGCGAGGTGGTGTTGGTAGTCGTTGAGACGGAAGCCGCGGTGGGCGAGTCCCAGCATGCCGTTGCTGTGGGCGTATTGTCCGGTGAGCAGGCAGGCCCGGCTCGGGGAGCAGGTGGGATTGGCGCAATGGGCGTTGCGGTAGAGCACGCCCTCTTCGGCGAGTCGCTGTAGGTGTGGCGTCACTACGTTGTAGCCGTAGGGCTGAATGTAGCGGCCAGCGTCGTGGCAGTGCAGGTAGAGTATGTTTGGCGGGCGGGTTTGCATGGACTGGACTAGCCTTAGGGCGTTTGGCGAAGCGGGTAGAAGCCAACTTGATTGGCTTAAATAGTCAAAGCTAAGGCGATCTCAGTTCAGCGGGGTCCAGTCGAAGAGCTGGGAGTCGCTGAGCACGCGAGGGCTGTCCCAAACGGGCAGCTCGTAGAGGCTGAGGTCGGGGCCGAAGGAGCGGAGGGCGTCTTCGGGAACGGACCAGACCAGGCCGCTGAGCAGGTCCAGCAGGACGGGATCTTGCAGGCTCAGGTCTTTGGCGACGATGTCGACGGAATCGGGCTCGAAGGAATCGCCGGGTCTTGCTGCGGCGTCCCAGAATACGAAGCCTTGGTGGCCGCTCTGGCGGTCCTCGACCTTGAAGGAGTAGAGGCTGGAAAGGTTGGCGGCGGCGGTATCGCGTTGCTGCGGGATGCGTTGTTCGGCGAAGAGGGAGCAAACGTTGCGATAGGAAAAGTAGGAGACTTTGGGACGTTCGATGGAGAGGTCGTCCGGGCGGATTTTGAGTTTTCCTTTTGTATTCAGAATATCGAAGTGGGCTTGGTCGTAGTTCATCTCCGATATAGAAAAGAGGGAGAAGGGGATCTCGCGCGACCAATGGGCGAGGGAGCGGCGCAAGTCCCACTTTGCCTGGCTGAGTTCGGTCCAATCGATATTTTTGAGGGCGAACTTGGGGGCGCGTTCGGAAGGAGCTCCGGTCTCGCCTTGCCAGATGACGGCGTGGGGAAGGTGTTGGTCGAGGTAGGCGCGAACTTCGGCGATTCTCTCGAACCCGTGATCGGGATTAGAGGGATAGCCGTGCACGGTGATGCCGTCGATTAGCGAGAGGGTGTCGCGAGCGGAAAGTGTTTCCACGAGGTCGACGAGCCCGGAACCGGGACGGGCGTGAACGTAGGCGAGGGCGAGGGCAAGGATGGTCGCGTCGGGTTGTTCCTCGCGGATGATTTGGGCGGTGCGTTCGAAGAGGCGTGGGTAGGCGCCGGCTTCGCTTTGGTTGTGGCTCAGGTCGGCTTCGTTCCAGATTTCATAGGTTTCGACGCGGTCGCCGAAGTGCTGGATGGCGGCGCGAATGTAGTTTTCCCACGCTTCGAGAGCGGATTCGGAATGAGGCAGTCCGCCACCGAGACCGGTGCCGCCGGCGCCTTCGTAAATGGGGTTTCCGTAGCTGAGGCTCAGCCAGGGTTGGACTCCGGCAGCGAGGCAGCCGTCGACGATGCGGTCGAGCCAGGCGAAGTCGTATTCACCCTTTTTTGTTTCGGTCTTGGCCCAGCCGCTTTGCAGGCGAACGTGTTTAGCTCCAAGCGGTTTCAGGTAAGGGCCCCAAGCTTCGAAGTCGGTAAAGTCGCGGTCCATGGTTTCGCCGCCGATGCCGAGCAGGGAGGAGCTGATTTCCGTGGCGTCGCGGGGAGTGAGCCGTCCTAGGAGCTCGTAGCCTTCCGGCATGCTCGCAATGACGCCTTGTTCGGCGCGTTGCCACTCCTCGAAGTCTTGGGAGGGAGAGAAGGTCGTATCGCCTTGTAAGGAAATTGAGGATACGAGGAGGGCGATGGGTAGGAAGCGTTTGAGCGTGTGCATTTCTGGTAAGGTTGGCTTGTAAAATAGAGAAAGGCGTGGCTCGCATTGTCGAGCCACGCCAGAGTTTTATGTATTCAGCGAGGAGGTCAGCGAGGACGCTCGCCGAAGCTTAGCTTGCTTAGGGAGCGTCCCAGCTGAGCAGGGCGTTTCCGTTGATGACCAGCTCGTCGCTGGAGATGCAGCCTTGCAGCGTGGACGATCCGTTTAAGGTAACCTTGCCTAGCGGCGCTTCGACGAAACCGTGGAGGTTTGCGGCGCCGTTGAGCGTGAGGTCGCCGTCCGAGAAGCGGAGCCAAAGCGATTCCGGGAAGGCGGAGTCGCCGATGCTGGCGCTGTTGAGCGAAACGTTGCCGCTGAGGTTTAGAACGACAGGTCCTACAATCTGGATACTGGTATTGTTTCCGTTAAGGGTGATGCCTTCGAGGTTGTAGACGTCCGGCTCGGTGGCTCCGAGGGTTCCGAGGACGAAGCTGCTGCTGCCGTTGGCGGTCAGGCTTCCGTAGGTGCCTGCGGGAAGAGCCCGCGAGCCAGCGTTGCTGTTGAGGGTGAGGTTTCGCAAGGTGGCGAGTTCACCGATCTCGTCTTCCGGATGGTTGAGCGAGACGTTTCTGGTACCCTCTGTCGCCGGCGCGGGATCCACGGCTGGCAGGCTCGGAGGGTTGACGCGGCTGACGAGGTGGTTGATCGAAGCGCCACCGTTTAGGGTGATGCGGTAGTCGTCGGGAGCGATGTCGCCTCCGGCATCGATCTGTCCGGCGAAGCCGGGTTGTCCGTTGACGCGAATCTCGGGAGTGCCGGGAAGCAGAAGGTCACCAGAGACTGCGGTTCCACCGTTGAGGTTGAAGGAACTCGCTTCCACCAACTGCACCGAGCCGATGACGCCGCCGTTCAAGGTCGGAGCGTTGCGGACCAGGGCGGTCGCGACGATGCTTAGGCTGGCGTTGGCTTCGCCTTGATAGTTCAGGTCATCGATGCTGACGCTGACGTCGTAGGTTCCTGGATACGTAGGAGCTACCGGGGACCCGTCGAAGAGAAGGGTCGCTTCGAGATCGGCAGGATCGGTGGTGAGAGCCAACTCCGCTGGAGCTCCGTCGTAGACTTTCCAGAGTCCGTCCAAGCTCAGGCTGGCCGTGGCCTGGGCCACCTCGAAGGAGGCTTGCTGGGCTTCGGCGGGGAGGTAGTTGGCGTCGCCTGCTTGGGTCGCTTCTACGGTTACGTTCCCCGCCCCGGTGAGCGTGACGGTGTTTCCGGAGATTTCGGCCGGACCGCTGACCACGGCGAAGGCGACCGGCAGGCCGGAGCTTGCCGTGGCGTTCACCTCGAAGGGCGCGTCTCCGTAGGTCTTGGAGGAGATGGCGTGGATCGAGATCGATTGGCTCGCCTGGGCCACCTCGAAGGAGGCCTGCTGGGCCTCGGCGGGGAGGTAGTTGGCGTCGCCAGCTTGGGTGGCTTCTACGGTTACGTTCCCCGCCCCGGTGAGGGTGAGGGTGTTTCCGGCGATTTCGGCCGGACCGCTGACTACGGCGAGGGCGACTGGCAGGCCGGAGCTTGCCGCGGCGCTCACCTCGAAGGGCGCGTCTCCGTAAGTCTTGGAGGAGATCGCGTCCAGGTTGATGCTTTGGCTGGCTGCAGCGACGTCGAGCACGAGCGTAGCGATACCGCTGCCGTATTCGTTGCTGGCAGTGAGCTCGATGGTGAAGCTTCCGGTTTCGCTTGGCGTGCCGGAAATTTCGCCGCTCGCTGGATCGATGGACAATCCAGCGGGAAGGCCAGTGGCAGCGTAGCTAGTGGGCGTATCCGAAGCGAGGATACTGTAGCTGAAGGGACTGCCGTAGGCGCTGCTGGCGCTGGATGCGCTGGTGATGCTTGGGCTGGACCCTTGTGGCTCTTCGGTCTCGGTAGAGCCGTTGGTAGAAACCTGCGAAACGATCTGGAAGCCGCTGAGGCCGGTACGGCGTCCGGAAACGCCGACCACGCGGATGGAGCTTTCCGTGAGCCCTCGGAATACGACGTACTCTTCGCCATCGACCGCTTCGGCAGCGGTAGTGGCGAGGGATTCGTTGTAGGTGCCGTCCCACTTCCGGTCCGTGTCGCGGATGTATTTGGTAGCTTGGACGACCCAGGTGGATCCGTCGTGGTACTGCAGGTTCACGTCCATGGTGATGGGCACGGTTTCCCCTGACTTGCGACCGCTCCAGTAGACGTAGAGGTCGTAGGTGGAATAGGGGATCTCGGAGGCTTCGAAGGCCATGGAGGAGACGTTGCTGCGGGCGCGTTGGCTACGCATCATCTTCGCATCGTCATCGAGGGGAGCTGGCATATCCGGCGTTTCGTCAGCGTAGGGATAGGCCGTATTGGTGAACTTGATATCGGCCGTGGTGGCGTTTCCGTTGCTGTCGAGGACGTCTATCAGGTTTTCGTTGTTCACGGTGGAGTTGCTCCAGTAGGCAACCGGTACGGCGCCTACGACGTCGCTGGGTGCGAGCACGTTGTTGTCAGTCGTGATGTTGACGCTGATGGCGTCGCCTGAGGTCGACCCTCCGCCGCTGCTTGCGGCGGTGGTGACGATGAGCGCGTCGCTTTCCGCGGAGGCGTTTTCAGCTTCGTCGCGAGCGACAACGGTAGCGCCGTACGTGGTTTCTGGAGACAGGCCTGTGATGTCGATCGTGGTATCGGTAACGGACCCGAAGAGTACGCTATCGAGGTAGACGTCGTAGGCGGTTACGGCTACGTTGTCGGTGGAAGCGTCCCAGCTAAGGGTGAATCCGCTTTCGCTGACGTTGCTGCTTTGCAAGTTAGCGGGAACGCTAGGAGGCGTGAGGTCGCGCGAGACGATTTGGAAACCGCTCATTCCGATGCGGCGCCCTGCGGTGGTGACAATCTTGAAGTCCGTGTCAGTGCGGGCACGGAAGACTACGTATTCGTTACCATCAACTGCATCGCCTGAGGCGGTAGCGGTGGATTCGTTGTAGGTGCCATCCCAGGCGTGATCGTTATCGGTGATGTATTTGGTTTCTTGAGTCACCCAGGCGGAACCATCCCAGAGCTGGAAGCTGACCGTCATGGTCTGGGGAGTCGAGTCCGCGGAGCGAAGGCCACCCCAATAGACGTAGACGTCGTAGTTGTCGTAGGGGACCTCTTCTGCGTAGACGGCAGTGCTGGAGGAGTTGCTCGTGGCTCGCTGGGTGCGCATCATGGACGCGTCGTCGGCGAGTGGGGCAGGGTACTCCGGAGTGCTGTTCGGGTAGAAGAACGCCGTATTCGCGAAACGGATATCGAGCGTAGTGGCGACTCCTTCGCTATCGGTCGCGTCGGTGAAGGTTTCGTTGTTTACCGTGGAGTTGTTCCAGTTGGTGGCAGCGACAGCGCCGAGGCTGTCGGTCGAAGCGACTTCTTGTCCAGGGTTGGTGACGTTGAAGCTTACGATTCCGTCGCTGGAGGTACCGCTACCTCCTCCGCCGGTGGTTTCGGCGAGGGTGGTTACGCTGAGGGCCGAGCTGGCGGCAGAGGCGTTTCCGGCTGCGTCGAGCGCTACGACAGTGACGCTGTAGCTCGTTTCTGCAGTGAGTCCACCGATGGTTTCGGTGGTAGCGGAAACGGTGCTGTAGAGCGATCCGTCGAGGTAGACCTCGTAGCCGGTGACGGCGGTGTTGTCGCTCGAGGCGTCCCAGCTGAGGTTGAAGCTGGTTTCGGCAAGGGCGCTGCTTTGCAGGTTTGTCGGAACGGTCGGAGCTTCGGTGTCGGGCGCGGGGCCGTCGTTAGCGAGGAAGCGCACGGCGTCGGCGATAACGTGCCCGTTGGTGTTGTCGGTACGAAGGACCACGCTGTTGGCGGTGCCGGCAGCAAGGTTGTAGGTGCCGAGCAGGACCCATTCGCCGTTGTTGTTGCGTTGGTTGACCGAAACGGTGTCGGTACCGTTAGCGTGTATGATATCTACGGGTACGTTGCTGGCGCGGCTGCTGGAGCTGGTCCAACGTAGGAAGACGTCGTAGAGTCGAGCGGCGGGCAGGTCAGGCGTGTAGGTGACGGACTTGCTGCCTTGCTCTAGGTTTTCGTTGTGCTGGTAGTCAGCGCCCCAATGTCCGGATACGGAATTGCTGCTAGGCCAGCTTCCCACGAAGGTGACGCCAAGCTGGGCGTCGTTGTCGAGGATGATTTCGGCGCCCACGGTACCGTCGTCGAGAGTCTTGACGATTGCTTCGTCGCTAGGAGCGGAAAGGTTTCCGTTTACGTCGCGAGCGCGGACGCTGACGAAGTAGGAGGTGTAAGGCGACAGTCCGGTAAAGGTGTAGGAAGCAACGGAGGTTGTTCCTTGGTATTGACCATCCAGATACACGTCGTAGCTGTCGACTCCGGTTTCGTCGCTGGCAGGATCCCAGGTAACGGTGAAGCCGTCGGTTTGAACGTTGGAGGCGTAGAAGTTCGCCGAAGGTTCCGGTGGCAGGTCCGCGGAGGCGGCAGGTAGGATCTCGATGCCGCTAATCATGGGATTGTCTGCGGAGGCGGTGAAGACTAGGTCGAGAATGTTGTCCTCTACTTCCACGAAGCCGGATTTGACGAGAGCAGTCTGTGAACCGCCTGCTTGGTCGAATACGTCGATGTCGATCCAACCGGCCGGGTAGCTGTCTTCGGCGGAAACGGTGAAGACGCGTTGGCCGGCAGCAGTGATGCCGTGGTAGGTTTCGGCGAAGTGCAACTTCACTTCGTAGATCCCGTTGGCGAGGATGATGCTGTAGTCGGAAACTCCCCAGCGCTCGGTTTGGTAGATGCGATCGTCGAGGGTGCCGGCGATTTCGATGGCGCCGCGATCGGCCATGCCGCCGCCGTTGTCGCTGCTATGGTCGGCGACCCATTCGTTGCCGTTGGAGTCGGTGAAGCTGCTTGCTCCTCCCGATTCGATACGCGTTACCACGGGAGTGGTAGGGAATGTGATGACGATGTTGATGCTTTGGGATGCCTTGGCTCCGCGGTTGTCGGTGACGGTGCACTCGGCTTCGTAGGTGCCCGGTACGTTGTAGGTATGGGTCGGGTTGGGGGTGTTGGTGACGTTGCCGTCGCCGAAGTCCCAGAGGTAGCTAATGATGGTGCCGTCGGAGTCGGTGGCAGTCGACGTAAAGTCGATGGTGGTGGGCGTTACGCCGCCTGTGCTGGAGGAAGCGATGCTCAGGGTTGGAGCGACGTTGGGAGTCTCGTCGACGCGCTCGCTGCTATAGCCCTTGGTCAAGCCGTAGGTCTGGCTATCCATGGAGTCGAGGGGAACGCCTTGCCAAGCTGGATCGGCCGCGACGTATTGCGGGTCGGTCCCTTCGCCCGGACGGTAGGTCGCGGTATCGATCAGGTTGACCGAGGAAGATGCGAAAACGGCGGTGGCGCTGGTGGTGGAAAGGATCGAATCGGATACGGTAACCGATGCTCCGTTTTCGATGGAGACGCCGTGTCCGTTGCCGTGCATGGTCGAGAAGTCGACCGTGAGTTCGCCGCCGCTGCCGCTCACCCAGAGGCCGTAGGAAGAGCCGGAACCGCCTTTTTTGGAGTTGAAGGAGGCGACGCAGTTGAACATCTGGCCGTTGTCGGCCCAGTGGCGGTAGCCGCGAGAGTTGTCCGCGGAAACGCAATCTTGGTAGGTGATGTAGGAGGCCTTGTTGTCGAAGCCGGCGTCGTTGTTTCCGTAGGCTTTACAGCGGATGTAGAAAACGTTGTAGGTGCCGCGCTCGGTGCTGAATCCGTCACCGTTCCAGTACTTGGAGCTCGACTGGTTGTATCCGTTATTCAATGCCACGCAGTCGATGAAGGTAATGTCGTGGATGATTGGCTGTCCGTCCGTGTCGTCACCGGCGAATCCGTTGGGGATGGCTCGGGTGGGGAAGGACAGGTCGCCCGCGTTGCAATCCGTGAAGCAGGAATCGAAGGTAACGAAGCTCGAGTAGTCGCCGATGCGGAATGCTTTCTTGGTATGGCGGATTACGGTACAGTCCTTCACGAGGATCTCGCTCGTGTTGTAGAGGCGGATCGCGTCTTCGATGGTGTCGAAGTGGAGGTTTTCGAAGAGGATGTTGGTGCGTAGTGTATCGGTAGTACCACTACGACGCATCCCTATGACGAAGGGTTGATCCTTGAAACGGAGGTTCTTGATCTCCCAGTAATGGGCAGCTCCAGGAAACTCCAGGAAGGTGTAGTTCGCGTTGTTGTTCACGTCGAAGGTACCCTGGAAGAGCGGCAGTCCGCCGCCTGTATCCACACCTTCGAGCGCCTTGGGCGAACCGCTGGTGCCGCTAGTCGTGATATCGATGGGCGATACGGTATAGGTGCCGCTTCCTAGGAGAACGCGGTCGCCGGGAGCGGAGCTGTTCAGAAGCGTCTCGATCTGGTCTTGGGGGGAGGCGTTTGACCAGTCGGAACCATCTTGGGCTCCGGCTCCAGTGGGGGTGACATAGTAGTCAACGGCATACATACGTGCCGGGATGGCGAGCAACGCAAGCGTCGCCAGCAGTTTTAATAGAAACGTCGGGAACGACCTTTTCATAGATTTGGGTGTCAGGGGGTTGTTTGCGCTGAGCGCAGGATTCGTTGGAAAGGCGCAGCTTCCGTGTGGTCCACGGTGAGGCGGAACGCGCGGGGCGGCGCAGAGGGTGTCTCAGGCTGACCAAGATGGGGCAGGCCTGATACGGGTATTCTCCTCTCTCTTGTCCATCTGGAAGGCGGCTGCCAACCCTCGGGTTCATGTATAAATAAGCTGCTGAGAGGGTAAAATCGGGGTAGGGAAGTCGGTTTGCAGCGCCTCGCGCAAGGCGGTTGTCGAAGCCGATTCGGGAATTGCAGGGGGTGCATAGTTAGTCATGCAGCGCTGGCTTTCTCCCGGACGGCTTTGAGGCGAAACTGATACCATCCCCGAATACCAATTTATATCCTATGAAAAAACGTAAGATTCTCTTTTTACCCCACGGCAATCTGCAGTATTCCCAGTTAGATCCTTCCAAGCGCGGCTGGGTCGCGCAGCAGTCCTACGAAAAGCTTTTCGAACTGGTGGCTTCCGACGACCGCTACCGCATTGCCTTCGAGGCGAGCGGGAAGACGCTCGAGATCATGGCGGAGCAGTATCCAAAATCTCTCGACAAGTTGAAAGCCCTCGTGGAGGAAGGTCGTATTGAGGGGGTGGCGTCGCCGCATACCCATATCATGTTGTCCAATATCGATCCCGAGATCGGGTTTCACAGCTTGTTGGACGGATTGGACTCCTGGGAGCGCTACGTGGGAGTGCGGCCGGTCACGGGCTGGAATCCCGAATGCAGCTGGGCGGAGTACTTGCCGTCGATTTACCGGGAAGCGGGTTTCAAGAATTTGATTGGCGACGCGGACAGCCTTTTCTTGTCCTTCGACGAGATCCGCGAAGCGACGGGACTGCGTTACGACGTGCGCAGCCATAGCAACAAGAACAAGCTCTTCCGCATCGAAGACTATATTGCGGACAAGCCCGACTTCCTCCGCTTGCTCACGAATCCGACCGAACTTTCCAATGGCCTGCGCTTGATCTTCCGTTCCGACATGATGGCCAATCCGATGCTTTGGTACTTGATGGGGGCGACGGAGGGGAATCGCGAGACGCCGGTGCAGCTGGAGGAGATCCGCGAAAGCCTCGAGCGTTGGTCGCAGCGCGTGGAGGAGACCGGCAGCTTTATCATGCCCTACGCGGAGGATGCCGAGTATATCGGCACCAGCGCCTATTTTTACGTGAAGCAGTTTAACGAAGCGCGTTTCTTCGAGCCGATGCCGGAGAGCGTCGATCGCTTCCAGGAGCTGCTGGACCTGTCTCTAGATCTTGGATACGAGATGGGAACGCCTGCCGAGGTGATCGATGCGAGCGAGGAGGTGATCAAGTCGGACCAAGTTTACAAGGTGGACAATGGCATCGCCTGGCACGGTGGCACCGCCAAGGCCTGGGCCAATACGGTGTACTCTCGCATCATGGATCCGGTGTGCCGGGATATCCATGACGGGCTGCGCCGCGTGAGCCAGCGTTTGGGAACGGATTTCGGCACTATGCGCGACGACCTGCAGGCGGCTCGCCGCTTGCTGACGAACGCGTGGGTTTCCGATAGCCGTTGGCCGCCGCTGCCGACCACTCCGGGCCGTTTCAACGTGAAGGAGTCGATCGCCGACTTGAAGGAGGCGAACACCATGCTGGAGAACGTGATCGTGACGGTAGGCTTGCTCGAGCTGAAGTCGCTCTACAGTCCGGAGCTGATCCGCACGCAAATCGCCAGCATCGAGGAAGAGCTGATGGCGATGGACTATTTCGAGGAAAGCGGGGTTCCCGCTAAGGTTTAGAACTTTTTGTTAGTGTAGTTCTAGTTGAATGGGGAAGCCCACGCTTGGGGAAGCGTGGGCTTTTTCGTGCTTTTGGGTTGAAGGGGGGGCGAAGCGTTAGTTTCGGATCGTTGACTTGTGTTCTTTTGCCCACGACGGAGCGACGCGGAGATAGCGAAGCAATGAGCACGAATGGGGATGGGATGATTGGGAATGTGTTTTTTGAACCACAGATGACACTGATTGTCACAGATCGTGGATACGGTTGAGTCCTGAGGGAGTGGGGGTCGCCGCAGGGAGGTCCTGTTCTGCGTATTGTCTATGCAGGTTTCCCGCTAAGAGACCTTTAGTAGCTGTTGCGTAGATCTCCGTTGTTTTCTGGTAGCTTTTGCCGGAGGCGGCAGTTGTTAAGTACTGCTTAATAACTGAGGCTCCCTCCAGTTCGTTGTCGCTGAAGACGCTGATTTGAGACGGGAACGGAGAGGCCGTATAGCTCCGCCATCATCTTCTACGTTAGCCAGATGTTCTTGTCCTCGCAGCGGCATTTCGATGCTGCCTTCCGAACTTGTGGCAAAGCTCAGGAGATCCGCCGTGGAGACGCTAGTGAACGAGGCTTATTTGTTTTAACCACAGATAGCTCGGATTGTTTTGATGGATCTTATGTTTTCAGGAGATGTCCTTTCTCAGGATCCTTGAATCTGTCGGTGTTGGTCTCGGATGACTTTCAAGCGGCGCACTAAATCGTCGTAAGTCATGATATCGACAACGTTGCGATACTTGCGGCGAATGACTTCGAAGTCGTTCTTCTGATCATTTGTGAGGTTGTTGTCTCGGCCCATGATGATCAAACCCGTTGGATTCACTATTTTGATCTCGAGGCCTTGGGGAAGCTTCGATCCATACTTCTCGTTGAGCTTTCTCTCGCCAAGTTCTCCCCATCGATTGAAGTGGTAGAGGTACTTCTCAACCTGCATGATAGTCCCTGCGAGCTCACGCTGTGGGACATGATTTCCGCGATAGTCGTTGGGAGTTACAGAGTGTTGGTCGGAAGGTTTCTTAATTTCGATGACGTCTATAAAGCCGGAGGCGTCGACTAATAGAAAATCAACGCGACGTGTGGTATTGGCCCAGCTATCGTTGACAGGGCCTTCTTTGAAGGCGCGGATGTAGCGGGGAAAGAGAAGGAGAACGACTTGGAGAATTTCATCCTGCCATCGCGCTTCATTGTAACTCTCGCCGTTCTCAAGCATGGTCTCGATCTTTTCAGTAAGATCGGCAAACTTTTGAAATTCGTAAGGAGCATAGCTTAGCTGAGGCTCGCTACCTTGATATGAGTCCTTGGTGTTGAGGTAGTTTTCGTATCGCACCTTGTAATCGTTTTCGATGGGGAGGTGGTTTCGTATGATGGACGAAATGCGAGCCTTGGCGTAGCTGTTGAGCTCGTACGTGTTGGGGAATTTTCGAAGGAGTAGTCGGAACACTTCCGTCGGAAGTGCTCCTTCGGCGTCTCCACCAATGGTGAGTTGGGAAAGACCAAACTCGTTGAAGCGGCGGAAGATGGCGATGTTGCGCTCCGCCGCGAATATTTTGCGTTCGAGGTTTATCGAGGTGTGGATTGCTAGGTCGAAGTTTATGCCTAGTACTTCTCGATCGATGCGGAAGTAGGAATTGGCTATCGTCCCGATGCGGAATACGAAGCGATCGCTGTCTTCGTCCTCGATCCATTGCTCGTTGGTAACGAAAAAGATGCGAGCGCTGAGGCTCGCTTCGCCATTTTCTGCGAGTAGCTCACGTATCCAGCTCCCGTCTTGGTTTTCGGGCATGTAATCCAGGAGTAAGCCCGTTCCATCCTCTGTCTGCTCGAAGCGAATCATGGGGCGAAGGCTTCTTTAAGGACGGCTTGCAGGAGTTGGTTGGCGTGGGCTTGGGAGTGTTCGATTTCCGCTTCCAGCTCGCGGCAAGTTTCCATCAAGGCATCCACGCGTTCGACGATGACCGCTTGCTCGGCGAGGGGTGGAAGGGGGATCGGAACTGTTCGGACATTGGGTAGATTTAGTCCGGGCTTATCACCCTTTGAATAGCTCAGTAGCACTCCGCGAGGTCCGTTGTCTGTGGTTAAGCAGCGGTGAATCCAAACGGACAACTTGGTTTCCATCAATCGGGTAAGGGCGATGTGCTGACTAACATAAGCCTCTTCGAGTTGCTGGTCGACTCGAGCGGTTTTTCCGCAGTTTCCGCCTGTTATCGTTACTAAAATATCATCAGGCTGAACTAAGGTCCGTTGGCCTTCCATTTTATCTGGGAGATCAACAAAGGCGGATTGCGACAGATCCAAGAGATCGGTCTTAATGTTCTGAGCTCGGATGAAGAGGGATCCTTGATTTGCGTAGTAAGCTTTCCAACCTCGTGAACCACTTGTAACAAATTCAGTTAGTTCACCTAACCTGCACCACTCCCAGCTGTCAGGAATCTCGCAGGTGATCTCTTCGCTGGTGACCTTAGGTAGCGGCTTCTCTTTGCGGATTTTCTTTTCGGCGACGAGGCGGGCTTTTTCGACTTGGATGCGTTTGAGGAGTTCGCTGGCTGGCTCGACGTCGAGATTCTCAGCCCGCCAGTCGGCGGTGAGCTTTCCTTGTATCGCTTCTTGCAGGATGGCTTGCTTGAGCTTCTTGAGAAGGGATCGTTGGTGGTCGATCTCTTGATCCATACCAAGCTCTTCTATTGTACGAAGCTTCTCAACGAATCCTTGCTGTCCAGCTAGATCGAGATCGGGTAGCTCTACTTGATTTAGTAGATTTTTAGGAGTCAGATACTTGCGGTTGGTTGTTCCGGACGAAAGCTTCGTTATGTAATCGGCGAAGGCTGGAATTCTGAAGAGAGTCTCCAAATAGGTTGGGTCGACTTTTTCCAAATTTATATCGGCAAGAGCCATGTTGCCTGATGCAAGAGTGCCTGCATGGGTAGAATGAGTTACTCCGAATGCTCCATTTTTGGTATCAACTTTGCACCACATCAGTTGATTGGATTCTATGACTTGATACGTACGCATCGTAAGCTCCTGCCCCAGGACTCGCCTCCTTACCACTACTCCTTTGCCGTAGTTTTGGACCCCTGATATCTCGTAAGACTTTTCGTCTTCGATCTCGATGGTGTTTTTGTTTCTCAGCTTGATTGCGTCACCAAGTTTCATCCGTGAAGAAGCGTTCTGATTTTTGAAATTATCGCTGCGGTCTTCTCTTGAGACTTCGTAAGGGAATCTAACACGTCATTGACCGACAAGTCGGACTCAGACTCTTCCTCGTGTGGATTCTTCACGTCCAGGTCGAAGCCCTTTTTGAGGTCTTTGACGGAGACTTTCCAAGCGCGGTCTGACTTTTTGCGTTTGTGCCACCATTTGATCATGGGGGCGAACTCGTCGAATTGGATGGGCTTGGTCTTGGAGTAGCTTTTTTGCCCTTCGGGGAGGCGGTGCTCGTAGTACCAGATGTCTTTGGTGGGCGTGCCTTTTTCGAAAAATAATAGGTTTGTGGATACAGTGGCGGGATGGAAGGTGGACTGCGGGAGGCGGACGATGGTGTGCAGGTTGCAGTCGGTGAGCAGCTTTTCGCGGATGCGTTCCTTGTATCCATCTCCGGTGATACAGCCGTCGGGCAGGACGATGGCGCAGCGGCCGCCGGGCTTGAGGAGCTGGAGCATGAGAATGACGAAGAGGTCGGCGGATTCGCGACAGCGGAAGGCGGCGGGAAAGTTGGTCTCGACGCCTTCGGCGATGCCGGCTCCAAAGGGCGGATTGGCAAGGATGACTTCGACTTGGTCGCGCGGTCCGATGGAGGCGTATTCGGTCTTGAGGCTGTCTCGGTAGTGGTAGTCGGGCACGTCGATACCGTGCAGGATGAGATTGGTGAGGCCGAGAACGTAGGCGACGGGCTTGTATTCCCAGCCGGTGACAGTTTTCTGAAGCGTGGCTTCGTCGGGCAGGTCGTGGACTTCGTTGGCCCGGATGTAGTCGATAGCGGCGGAAAGGAAGCCGCCGGTGCCTGCTGCGGGGTCGAGTACGTGCTCGCCTAGACGAGGATTGGTCATCTGGGTCATGAGCTGGGTGATGGCCCGCGGGGTGTAGTATTCGCCTTTGTTGCCGGCGTCGCGCAGCTCGATGAGGATGGACTCGTAGATGGTGCCGAAGATATGGCGGTCGTCGCTGTTGTTGAAATCGAAGCCATTGAGCTGGTTGATCACCTTGCGCATGGCGTAGCCGGACTTCATGTAGTTGTTTAGTCCGTCGAAGACTTCGCGTACCAGGGCGGCGCGCTCGGGGGCTTTGGAAGACTGGAGGTTCTTGAGTTTGACGAAGAGGCCTTCAGTGGGATGGTCGATGAAGAGGCGGAGCTCGTCGCCGGTGATGCCTTCGGGATCGGTGGCCCAGTTTCGCCACTGGAATTGCTCGGGAATGATGGACTGGTAGCCCTTTCGGATGTACTCTAACTCTTGGTCCTTCTCGTCGAGGATTTTGAGAAAGAGCATCCAGCCTAGCTGCTCCAGGCGTTGAGCGTCGCCGGAGATGCCTTGGTCTTCGTTCCGCATGATGTTGCGGACGTTTTTGATGATGGAGGAAATGTTGGGCATGAAATGGAGTGTTCGCGAAAGGGTGGGCTTCTAGCGAATTTTCAGACAGGGGAAACTATAATCTGGCCGCGATGGGTGGAGTGTTGGAGCAAGAGCTTGAGATGTTCGCTACGGTGACGCTGGCTAAAGCTCAGCGCTACGTGCATCAGAGGCTTTCGATCTTTTTTAGCCACGGAACGAGTCCTGCGGCACGGACGGCGTCGAAACGGTCTAGACTCTTTGCGTAGTTGGCTAGTTCGGGGCAGATCCATCGTGTGATGGTTGCAATGTGTTGGTGCCGCAGATCGAGGTCTTTCCAATGGAGGATGCGCTCGTGGTGGAAAACTCGGTTGCGCAAGTCCCTGATTGCGAGCCAGCGGAGGTCTAGCTTAGTGGTGTTGCGCTCTGCCTTGGGGGCGTGCTGAAAGACCGTTTTTGCTATGTGGTGGCTGAGACCGGTGCGGTTGTGCTGTTTGTTAAAGAAGCCAGTCCAGAAGCCAAAGCTCAGCTCAGCGACTATGCGTCCGGGACTGGTTGGCTTACGGAGTTTTTGTAGAGTGATCTTAGCCTCTTGGACTTTGGTGTTTTGCCAAGGAAGGAGTTTCGCAGCTCCGTCGTACCAGTTTTCGGCTCCGAAGCGGTTTGTGAAGGAAGTGTGTATGGCATTGCGGAGGGCGATTTCCGCAAACTGAAGCGAGGGGTAGAGGGCTTCTGCGAGAGCCATGTTGAGAGCGTAGCGAGCTAGGGCGGTTTTCTCGTCGGCTCCGTCTTGACGATAGGCGTCCAGCCGTTCGGTATGCAGGGCGGCTTCGATCTGAGGAAAGGAAGGTGGGGTCATGCGGAGGGGACGAGTAGCTCAGAAGAATTCAATTGACTACGAGGTCAATAGGTCGATGTTAGAGATCGTACACCTCGGAACCCCTTCCTTCGCTCAATGTAGCGAATAGGCGCCGGGGTTTCTTTTTGCCCAGGCGAAACGAAGCGAATCAATCTACGAGTCATGATGCTTCGTACAGGGCTGTTGCCAGAGTGTGGACCGCCTCGTCGTAACCGTTTTTGCCCCCGAAGGCTTTGATGATCTCCGGAGCTGTGCCGAGGGTGTTGATGGGTCGGAGGGTAATGACTGCGGGGTCTTCTAGGTCGGACAAGCCCTCGTCGGCATACTTGTCTAGCAGCCCGTCTAGGACGGAACGGGCGAGTTCCCCATAGCGAGTGAAGTAGTCGCGTTTGCGAACGTTGTCGGCGCGTTCGCGGCGGGTAAGCGGTTTTTGCTCGAAGGCGATGTGGCAAATTAGGTCGAACGGTTCGAAGTCGGCTCCAACTTCTTCCTGGAGAGCGGAGAAGAATATTCCTTTGGTCTCCAGTTCTTCGACGATAGCTCGCTTGCGGTCAGCGTTCTTCCAAGACGTCAGGAATTCGTCGAGCGAGGCGTAGGAGCGTCGGATGCTGTTTCGAGTGTAGTCGAGGAGGCGTTCGGTGATGATCTTGCCATCGGGGCCCATGTACATGACCCGCTCTTTTACGACCATGACGTCGATCCCGTTTACGGTGACTTTGCGGCGTCGAGGGTAGTCGTTGGCGTCTTCGGCGAGGATGGAGATATCGGGGCGTTCGGAATCTGCGAAGTCAACTGCGTCACCCGATACATCGTCGATGATCTCCTCTTCGCTCGCCTCACTGTCCGCTCCTGAAATGTTGTCTTGCTCGGAGGTGTCCTTGATGCGCACCGGATCGCCGTCGAATTCGGGGTCAGCGAAGAGAGCGGTGACGTTTCGAAAATCCATGATGGTGAAGTAGTGCTTACCGAAGTCTTCGTTGATGCGGGTACCGCGTCCAATGATCTGCTTGAACTCGGTCATGGATTTGATCTCGGAGTCGAGCACGATGAGCTTGCAGGTCTGAGCGTCGACGCCAGTGGTCATGAGCTTGGAGGTGGTGGCGATGACGGGGTAGCGCTCGGAAGGGCTGATAAAGGCATCGAGGTGCGCTTTGCCGATGGC
The DNA here is from genome assembly GCF_031127875.1 of Pelagicoccus sp. SDUM812005. Taxonomy (GTDB): domain Bacteria; phylum Verrucomicrobiota; class Verrucomicrobiia; order Opitutales; family Opitutaceae; genus Pelagicoccus. The sequence goes on from NZ_JARXIA010000007.1 coordinate 36,107, forward strand.
GTTGTCGCCTGTGATTTGCATGACGTATTTGGAATTCTGCGACACGAGATCTTGATTGGCGTTTGCTAGCTCGGTCCGCATACCTTCCGCGTGCTCGATATCGGTGCAGAAGACGATTGTCTTAGAGAAGCGGTCGCTGCCCTTGAGGAATTCGGTGATTTTCTTGGCTACGGTTTGGCGGCGTTCTTCGACGACGATGTTTTTGTCAAAGTCGCTGCGGTTGTAGACGCGGTCCTCGACTTCGTCGCCATCCTTATCCTTGTACCCTGCGGGTGGTCTCCAACCTTCGGCATCGATGTCGAGGGTGACTTTGATCACTTTGTATGGAGCTAGGAATCCATCTTCGATGCCTTGTTTTAACGAATAGGTGTAGAGTGGGTCGCCGAAGTATTCTGAACTGGATACGTCCTCGGTTTCTTTGGGGGTGGCGGTGAGGCCGACGTGAGTGGCTTTCGAAAAATAGTTCAGAATCTCCCGCCACTTGCTGTTGTCCCTGGCACTGCCGCGATGGCATTCGTCGATGACGACTAGATCGAAAAAGTCGGGACTGAACTGCTTGTAAGCGTCGGTGTCGTTGTTGTCCGATAGCCCTTGGTATAGGGCGAGGTAGATGTTGTAAGCAGTATCGATCTGCTTCTTCTTGATGACCGTCATGGCCTCCTTGAAATGCCGGAAGTCCCCACGTACTGTTTGGTCGATGAGAGCTGTACGGTCGGCAAGGAAGAGGATGCGTTTCTTAACGCCACTTTTCCAAAGACGGTAAATGATCTGAAATGCGGTGTAGGTTTTGCCGGTGCCGGTGGCCATCACAAGCAGATGACGATTGTCGCCTTCGTTGCGGGCGATGGCGTTGACCGTGCGATTGACGGCAATCTGCTGGTAGTAGCGAGGGGTTCGCTTTGGGGTGTCGATGTAGTAGTCTTGAGAAGCGATCGATTCGGCCTCGGAAGTGATGTTTTTGGCTATGCAGTACTTTCGCCAAAGAGCTTCGGGCGAGGGAAAGGATTCGAGGCTCAGCTCGGATTCAATAGGGCTATCTGACGCCGTCTTGTCGTGGAAGGCGAAGGCGTCGCCGTTGCTGCTGAAGACAAAAGGAATGTCTAAGGTCTCAGCGTAACCTAGCGCTTGCTGGAGACCTGCTTTGACGGAATGCTTGTTGTCCTTCGCCTCAATTACAGCGAGTGGGATGTTCGGTTTGTAGTAGAGTATGTAGTCCGCGCGTTTTCGTTCGCCACGAGTATGAAGCTTGCCTCGAACATAGATGCGTCCATCGGTGAACGAGACCTCTTCGCGTATTTGTGATGCGTTGTCCCAACCCGCTGCGATGATGCTAGGCGTAATGAACTTGGTGCAGATGTCGCGTTCGCTGAGGGACTTTTTGTTCATACCACGGTCGCGAGGTTGTCGGTGGAGTTTTTTGGGGAAGAGGTTTTTCTACTGGCAGGCATCGGAAGGGATGGAGGAAGCGGGCGCGATCGCAAATGGGGCTGTGGTAGGCTAGAGTTGTTCGAGGACAGGGATTTTAATGCGCGACGTAAAAGTCTGCGGCAATGGTAAAAGCGCCTATGGTGCCAATATCAGGAAAGCAGCTAGGTAGCGGGCTGCTGGCGTCAGCGGCGCGAAGGGCACTCTCCGTTGAATATCTGGAGGAGTGCGGGGGCGAGCGTGCTCTTGATGTGCCAGATCAGCGTCTGGGCGAAAGGCCGCAGGTAGTGCGGATTTTGGATACGGAGCTAGGTGAGGCAGGTGGGAACAGGCGTGTTCGGCGAACTCGCTCTACCTCGTAGGGCGGGACTTGCGCTGCCTGGGCATAGCTTTGCAGTGCCACGGGATTGTAAGGCCCGCCTACTGTTTATGGCGCTAGGCTGGATTTGGGGAGTCGCGGCGTGCTTACCGTTTTTCTTTTATACGACCTTGCCGCGGCGTTCTTCTAGCTCGCCTTTGAGTCGTATGACGCCGTCGTCGGTAAGTGGATACTTGCGGGCGATGATGTAGGCGATGGTCAAGAGAGCGGCTGGAATCAGCGAGTAGCAGAGGCGGATGGAGAGGATGGCTCCGTCGCCTTGGTCGGCGCCTTTGGAGACGTCGAAGCCGGTGATGTCGAGCATGGAGTTGGAGACGAGCAGGGTGCCGGTGAGGGCGACCTTTTCGATCCAGTTGGCCACGGCGGCGTACATGCCTTCGCGGCGCATGCCGGTGCTGAGCTCGTCGTAGTCGGCGGTGTCGGCCTTCATGGGGTCGATGAGGACCCAGAACCCGGAGAAGGCGGGCGAGAGGGCCAGCATGGTCACGAACTGCAGCCAGGGGGCGTGGGGCGTGTAGCTGAAGAATTTGGAGGCGGAGGCGACGATGCCGATGAGCAGGCACCATTGCAGGACCTTGAGCTTGCCGACGCGGTTGGCGATCTTGCTGACGATGGGGACGGCGACGAGGCCGGCGACGCCGTAGAGGGTCATGGCGAGGGCGTGGTACTTGGCGCCTTGTTCGGTGTCACCGGGGAAGACGTGGTAGCTGTTCACGTAGATGCCCAGGATGTTGACCATGCTGGTGCCGATGAGCATGCCGACGACGATGGAGACGAGGCAGCGGAAGGGGCGGTTGGCGAGGGTGAGCTTAACGGCTTTGACGAGCTTTACCTTTTGCTGCTGGGCGGCTCGTTTCTCGAAGCGTTCTCGGGTGTTGAGCACGGCGGGAATGGCTAGGAGAATGAAGAGTCCTCCGATGATGAGTCCGACGGCCCGGAAGCCGGATATGGTGCTGTCGAAGAAGTCGAGCTGGGCGATGACGAAGATCCAGGGGGCGATGAAGTTGATGATCTTCGTGCACATGGCACGGTAGGTCTGGATGCGGAGGCGTTCGCTCGTGTCGGAGCTGAGCTCGTATCCAAGCGTCAAATACGGAACGCCGTAGACCGTAAACGCGGTAAAGAACATCAGGCAGGTGACCAGGAAGTAGATGAAGGTCGCAGCTTCTCCCCAGTCTATGGGGACGAGCCACATGATGGGAAAGGTGATGGCGCAGAGCACGGCGCCGAGGGCGATGAAGGGGCGCCGCCGTCCCCAGCGGGTGCGGGTATTGTCGCTGAGGGAGCCCATCAGAGGATCGGTGAAGCCGTCCCAGAGGCGTACGATGGCCATGACGGTTCCGACGAAGGAGGGGCTGAGGCCGAGGGTAAGGTTGTAGAGCGGGTTGGCGATTTGCATGACCCCGCTGGAGCCTAGCATGAAGGGGATGGTGCCGATGGCGTAGGACAGCTTTTCCTTGAGGGAGGTGCGGTACTCGGCGTTGGGCTTCGCTTGCTCTGAGTGGCTGCCGTTGGGAGCCGAGGTGGCGTCCGCGCTGGGGGAATCGGGGTTTTCTGGCTTCATGTTTTTGGAGAAGCGTTAGCACAGTCTCGATCTGCTGGCATCCGCAATGGCTGGGAGGGCGCTTAATTAAACATTGGGCGAGCGGACCCGCTGGTGGCGGCCCGGCTAGAAGGTTTCGCCGTCGTGCCAAGTGGACTGCACGAGGAGGCGTTCGTAGGTGCGGGGCAGTCCGGCGTGGTTGCGGGTGATCTGGGAGGCGATGTTCTCCACGGCTCGTTGGCCCATGAGTTCGCGGTTGCCGATGAGTCCGCTGTCGTCGCCGTTGATGCGGGCGCGGATGTCCAGGCAGATAAAGGGCATGTCCTTGCCGAGCTGCATGTCGTTTCGCTTGAGGAATTTCTCGAGGTGGGGGCGGGTTCCCAGTTCTCCGATGACGACGTCCGGCTGAGCCCGTTCCATCCACTGAGTCATCTTGTCTTGGATGCAGGAGCGTTCCTCTTCGGTTTCGTGGCGGAAGAGGTGGATGAGGGAATCGGGGTCGAGGCCTTGCTCGAGGGCGAGGCGCCTGAATCCGTCGGTGAAGGCGAAGTCGATGCGTTCGTTTTGGGTTTTGGATACGGACAGTCCGATGCGCTTGTGGCCGCGGTCGAGGGCGGCGCGGAAGGCTACGGTGATGGAATGGTAGTTGTCCGGCATGATGCAATTGACCGGAGTGTGGGCGAAGTTGTAGCCCAGCGAGACGTAGGCGAAGTCGGGCAGGTCGAAGATAGGCTGGGCGAAGATCCAATGTCCGCTGGAGAGGGCGAAGACGACGCCTTTGACGCCGCGGTGGCGGAGGATGCTGGCGAAGCGTTCCGGGGAAATCTCGCCGGAGTCGAACTTGAGGGCTTCCAGGTTGAAGCCGAGGGCTTCGGACTTGTCTTTGACGCCCTTGTAGTACTCGAAGTTGCTGAAGGGGGTGTTGGGGTCGGGCTTGTTGCCGACGTAGACGAAGGCGATGCTGGCGTTGGCGCTTTTGGCGTTGAGGTAGCGCCGGGAGGTCACGAGGGCCCGCAGCATGGGGTCGGGCCGATATCCCAGCTGGTCGGCCATTTGCTTGATGGTGTTCTTCAGGTCTTCGGCGACGCGGTGGTCGTCGTTCAATGCCCTCGAGACGGTGACTTGGCTGCACCCGACCTTGCGGGCGATGTCGGCTTGGGTTACGCGGAAGTTTTGGTTCATCGATCTTTGGAGAGGGGTGCTGCTCAGTGGGGTGGAGACCGTTCGTCGGCCCGCTAAGAGCGAGGGTGTTAGGCGAGAATGGGAGGGGAGGGAGTTGCTGCAAGCTTAGGCTTATGGTTATTTAGTCATAGGGGTAGCGTTGAAGTGTGACCCAGAAAAGGGGCTTTCTGTACGGTGTCGCGGCCTTGCGGATGCGCGTAATTTAATACTCTTGTGGGAATGGCTCGACCTTGGCAGCGCTCGAGGGCGGCACCCTTTCCTTAACTACCAATATTAGCCCTTGTTAAATGATAAAAGCAGCTTTGATCGGCGTCTCGAGTTACGGTCGCGTGCACTTGAGGATGATCGACCACATGGTGGCGAAGGGAGAGCTGGAGCTGGTGGCTGCGACGGTCATCAACCAGGAGGAGGAGGCGGAGCTCTGCGCTAAGCTGAAAGCGGGAGGCTGCGAGTTGTTTCGCGACTACGAAGAAATGTTGGCTGCCTGGAAGGGGCGGCTCGACCTGTGCATGATCCCGACGCCTATCTTCCTGCACGAGGAGATGACCATGGCGGCATTGGAGGCCGAGGCCAACGTCCTGATCGAAAAGCCGCTCGCTCCGGAGACGGAAGCGTGCCGCCGGATCATCGAGCGAGCGAAAGCGGCTGATCGCTTCGTGGCGGTCGGATTCCAGAAGATGCACTGCCCGGTGACCCGGCAGGTCAAGCGAGACCTGGCGGCAGGCGTTCTGGGCGAGTTGCGGGAGATCCGGGGCATTACGCTTTGGCCGCGTGGGGTGCACTACTTTTCGCGCAATGCGTGGGCTGGGCGCGTGAGCGTGGGCGATTCCTTGGTTTTGGATTCGCCCGTGAGCAACGCGGCCGCCCATTTCTTGCACCTGATGCTTTATTGGGCGGGGGGATCGACCGATTCCGTCGCATCCATCGTAAGCTCCCTGCGAGCGGAAACCTTTCGCGCGAACGATATCGAGAATTTCGATACGGCTAGCCTGCGGGGCGAGACGGAGGCGGGCGTGCCCGTGACCTTTATCGCGTCCCACGCCAGCCGTGAGACGGTGAACCCCACGATCCGCATCGTCGGAACGAAGGGCGAGATCGAGTGGATCAAGGACGAAGCGGCTTACTATCGCATCGATGGCGAGCCCGAGCGGCGCTACGACTTGACCGGAGACGAGGAGGAAGTGCGGGCCATGATCGAGGCGATCGCGCGTCGCATCGCTGGCGAGGACGCTGAGCTCTGCGAGCCTGTGCACGCCTTGCCGCATGCGGAGGTGGTCGAAGCCCTCTACCGAGGATTTGAACCGCAGAGCATTGCGGAGTCCTTCGTGGAGGAGGTCGAATCGGACGGCGGCGTTTTCCGAGTGGTCAAAGGCTTGGAGGATATCGCGGTAAACGCATTCGAGCGCGGCGTGCTTTTCAGCGAAGTGGGCGCTCCGTGGGGAGGCGTCAAGGTAGCGCCTTTGCGGAAGTAGCAGCTCTGCTCTGTCTGTTCGGGGCGTTTAGAGCGTTTTTCGTTTAGTTAGCGTACTGTGTGATGAGGGAAACGCGGCGTGCCCGGCGGTCCCGCCCTACCTTATGCGAATGATCAAACGAAAAATGCTCTAGCTGTCGCTGCCAGGCCTTGGATGAGGCCGCGCCTTATCCGGCGGGGCGGGCTTCCCGTCGAGACGGGAAAGCGCCGCGTTGCGGGGAGCGTCCTTTTAATTCTTGCCGGCGATCTTTAGGATTCGCTGGAAGGTTTGCTCGCGGAAGGGCTCCGAGGCGGTGTGGCCCATGTCGACCTGGATTGTGAGATCCTTGGGCGCGGTGATGACGTTGTAAGCTGAATACATGCTGGTGGGCGGGCAGACGGTGTCGTTGTAGCCGAATGCGAAGCTGCCCGGAACGGTGAGGCGCTTGGCGAAGTTGACTCCGTCGTAGTAGGCGGTGGTGGCGATCATGTCTTCGTTGCGATAGCGATCGTACTTGAACATCTTGGGCCAGCCGCCGGCCCGCTGGTGGAGGGTGCCGGTGACGTCGCAGTAGGCGGGGTAGTTGGCGACGAGCCCGGTGACGCGCTTGTCGAGCGCGGAGGTGACGATGCTGAGGAATCCGCCTTGGCTGCCGCCGTAGACGATAAGGGTTTCGCCGTCCCAGTTGGGGTGGGTGGTCAGGATGTCGAGCGCCTTGACGCAACCGAGGAAGACTCGGCGGAAGTAGTACTCGTCGCGATCGTTGAGGTTGTAGCCCCAGTAGTTGTGAAGGCCAGCGTACCTGAGGTTTGAATACACGTCGCCTTCAAGGTCGATGGGGATGCTGTGGATACCGATTTGGAAGGCGATGAAGCCAGCTTCCGCGAGTTGCATGTTTCCGGTATAGGAGCGAACGCCGGCTCCGGGGACTTGCAGGACTGCGGGAAACTTGCCTTCCTTGTTCGGTTCGGTGAGCACGCCGTAGAAAGGGGCTTCGCCGTCCAGCTTGCCCCAAGATTGGTAGCGTACCTTGTAGGCGTTCACCTCGGGTGTATTGAGTTCTGGATACGGTTTTTTGAGAGGACGAAGGTCGATCTGCTTGAGGGTTTCGAGCTGCTTGTCCCAGTACTCGTCGAAGTCGTCGGGTTCGCTTTGAGTGGGGCGGATTTGCTCGGGGCTGAAGGCGGCGGTGGCCTTGGCGGAGTAGCTTTTTCCGTCTAGGGTAACGGAGGCGTTGCAGCGCAGGAAGCCGGGCTGGCTGAGGGGAGCTGCTTGGAAGGAGAAGCGCCCGTCTCGCAGGGTGGCGGTTCGGGTTTCGCCCTCGTAGAGCTCGGGACCGACCTGGTAGGATACCTCGACGTCGTCGAGGACGTTGCCGTGGGCGTGCAGCAGGATGGTGAAGGTGACGGGCTCGCCGAGCTTGTAGGTCCAGTCGGCACGGTCGGGGGCGACGGTGAGCTCCGGGATTTGCACGAAGGCGGGGGCTTCGGTTTGCGCTTTGGCGAAGCTTGCGATGCAGAGGCTGGCGAGGACTAGCAGTTTTAGGGGATATGGCATTTTTTTGCGTATTGAAATTAAGAGTACGCTTTAAATATGCAGTTGTGCAAAGGAGGGGCGACGGGCTTCTCGTTGACTAAAGATTCTCGCTGCGGGTCCAGAGGGTGATGCGGCTGAGATTCTCGAACGGTGGGTAGGCCTGGAAGGTTCCGGTGACGAGCTCGGGCGTTCCGTCTCCGTCGAAGTCGGCGGAGTCCACCACGACGAGGTGGGTAGGGGAGCGGGCGAGGGGATGGAGTTGGTAGCTGCCGTCCGGCTGGGCGAGGTAGGCGGCGAGCGAAATGGGCTTGTTTTCCCAATGGTTGAAGCAGCTGGTGACGAGGAGATCGAGGCGGCCGTCGGCGTTGAGATCGACGGCGTGAGGGCTGAAGGCACCGGGGAAGTCGGCGACGCGTTGGTAGCGGAAGCGGCCGTTTTCGTTGTAGAGAACCTGCAGTCCGTGGTGGGGGCGGGGACCGGGCCGGGCGTAGTCGAAGCCGTCGCCGTTGGTGTAGAGGATGTCCAGGTCGCCGTCGGCATCGAGGTCGGCAAGGGAGAGCCCGCTGCTGCCGTAGTCTTGGTTGCTGGAGGCGAAGAGGACTTGGTTTTGGAAGCTGCCTTGGCCGTCGCCTTTGAAGCAGTGAACTTCTTCCCATTGCTGGGAAATGAGGGCGACGATATCGAGGTGGCCGTCGCCATCGAGGTCGGCGATCGGAGTGTGGATGGCCCCGGGAAGGGCGAGAAGCGGGTGACTGTCGAACTGCCAGTTTCCCTTGTTCTCCAGCCAGCGGACTTCGCCTTGCTCGTATCCAAATTGTCCTACAACGAGGTCGAGGTTGCCATCGCCGTCGAGGTCGCCTGCTTGCAGGTCGGTAACGCGAGCGATTTGGCTTGCGATGACGCGCCGCTCGAAGGTGCGGGGGGCAGTTTGCTCGAGGATTTCGATGGAGCCGATCTGCTGGTTGCTGGGGAAGATGATGCCCATGCAGGCTACGAGGAGGTCGAGGTCGCCGTCTTGGTCGATGTCGCAGGCTTCGACGTGGGCAGGTCCGGCCGTTTGCTCGTTGAGGGCTTGCTCCTCGAAACTTAGGCCGCCGAGGCCGTAGAGGGCGGAGATGCGGTGGAGCCGTCCGTCGGCCGCGACGACGTCGAGCTGTCCGTCGCCGTCGAGGTCGGCGATGCAGAGGTCGGTGATCCAGGCTTCGCCCTCCGGCAGGTTGCCGATGGGGCTGGGCGCGTAGGCGGGAGCGGGGAGGGAGTCGGATGCTCCGCTGGCTGGAGGCGGAGCGAGGGCGGCGGAGATGAGGCCGGCGCCCGCGATGGCGAGGCTGAAATTGCTGGGTAGTCGGGGCATGTCGGGGCGCGTAGGAGTGCTGCTATGCTGCGGCGACTACGGAGACTTTAAAGGTTATGAATATTTAGTCATTGCCTATGGGCGGGGGATTCCGCTTTTCCGCTAGGCCTGAGCGGGCAAATGGTGAGAGAGTGCCTATCGCTCTCCGTGTGCCCCTAGAGACCCCATGATTTGTATGAATAGCCCCGCCGCTTCCAGGCTTGTCCTGTTGCTCCTCTGCTCGCTGGTTGCGGGCGGATGGGTGGAGCGTCTGGAGGGGAGCGCCTTGCCGCGCTTGGAGGATTCGGATCTGGGAGGGGACTCGGTTTTCGAGCGAGCCTATCGCAGCTATTGGGAGAAGAGCGGGGCTAGCGCGTTGGATGCGCTGCGGCTGGGGATGTTCTTTCATGCCAACGCGTTCTTGCACGAGGCTGGGCGCTGCTATGCGTACGTGGCGGATTTGGAGGGCGGAGAGGTTTCGGATCGGGCTGCTTACTTGGAAGCCTGCGTCCGGGAGGAGCTAGGCGAACGCGAGGCGGCTCGGACGCTGCTTGAGGGGCTGCTGGATCGGGGGCTCGACTATCCGTTGGCGCGGTTGCGCTTGGCGCGGCTGCGCGAATCTCAAGGCGAGAGGGTTGAGACTATGTACGAGCAATGCTTGGAAGTGGCGGAAAGTTTTGCGGGAGCCTCGATTGCCTTGGCCAAGGGGGCGATGAGAGCCGGGAAGTGGAAGCAGGCAGAACGGCTTTTGCAGGACTGCTTGCAACGGGACCGGCAGTGCGGGGATGCGGCCTTGCTTTTGGCGAACCTCTACGCGGGGCAGGGCGACGACCAGCGGGCCCAGCGTTACTTGGACCTCGGTCAAGGGAATCCTAGGCACACCTCGACTCGAGACCCGTGGTTGGATGAGGTGCGATCGTATCGATATGGCGAATACCGTTTGTCGTGCGACGCGGACGAATTGTTTACCGCCCTGCGCTTCGAGGAAGCGGGAGCGGTGTTGGAAAGAGGGATTCGGCTGTATCCCGAAAGCGGAGAGCTTTGGCTCGGTTTGGCTAAGCTGGAGTTCGCTTCCGACCGTCGAGAGGCGGCCTTTGCCGCGATCGAGAAAGCGGTTTCCTGTGCGGATGCCCGGGCTCAGGCCTTTGCCATCTACGGGGAGGAACTGTATCGAGATGGGAAATACGAGGCAGCATTGAGCATTTGCTCGCGGGCGTTGGAGCACGAGGTTGCGTCGTCGCGCATCGCATTGGTGGAGGCTCGCTGCCTGCGGGAGTTGGGAGAGACCGGGAAGGCGCAGGAGGCGCTGGAATCGGCTCTGCTTCGGTTTCGCTTCGATGCTGGCTTGCTCGAAGCCAGCGGTGACCTGGCCCGAGAGGAAGGCCGTTGGGATCTGGCCCTGGCCCGCTTCAAGGAAGCGTCCAAGGGGCGTCCCATGGATGCTTCCCTTTATGCGAAGCGCTTGTCGGTGGCGATCCAGGCGAGAGCTTGGGACGAGGCGGAGGCGGCGCTGGATACGCTTGCGTTGCGGTTGCCGACGGAGGGATCGCTCGCGCGCTTGAAATCTCAATACTGGTTGGCCCGAGCTTTGGATTTCGCGGAATCAGGGGATCGCGAGTCGTGGTTGGGAGCCTTGACGAAGGCCTTCGAGAGCGATCGCGGCAACGAGTCCTTGTTTCGGCAGGTGGCGGCTCCTCTGGTTGGAGGCGAGGAGTGGGCTGCTTTGCTCAAGCTCGTTGGCGAGGCGAAGGGGAGTCTCGCCGAGAGCGTGTTCGTTCTAAAGATGGAAGGGGTGGCCCTGCTGCAGTTGGAGCGCTACGAAGAAGGGGTTCTGGCTTTGCAGGCGGCCCGAAAGCGGGCTCTTGCCCAAGGGGAGCATCTTGAGGCGCAACGATTGGCCGCCCTCATCGAGAGACTGGCGAAGGAGGCTGATTCTGTTTAGTCATAGGGTGGGGATTGTTCGCAGAGAAGGATGCTAACTAAATGGAAATTTTTCGAATGAAAGCGTATACCCTAATTGTACTGCTCGCCCTTTTCGGGTTGGGACCCGGAGTTTTTGGCAAATCGTCTGTTCCGCAAGCGGTGCCGACGTTTGACTGTATCGGTCTGCGGTGGGCGCCGAAGGAAGGGGCGAGCGATGTTGTCTGCTCGGTGCGCTACCGGGAAAAGGGAACCTCCGAGTGGCGGGAAGCCTTGCCGCTTTGGTTCGACGACTACGTTCACGAGGAAGCTCCGCAGTATCGCGACGAGTATCGCGGCAGCATCGTTGGCTTGCGGGACGGCACGCGCTACGAGGTGGAATTGAGCTTGGAGTCTGGCCTCGCTCGGGAGCGGATCGAAGTGGAAACGTGGAGTTCCGACTTCAAGATCGCCCGAGTGGTGACCTTGCCGGAGCGTCTGGAGGAGACGCTCACGATACGGGAAGGCGGGAATCCGAAAGATGGATACGTGCTCTACCAGGCCAGCGAAGGCGGCACGGTTATTGATGGACGGAACCGGGACGATGCGAACGTGCGGGTGGAGGCGAACTTCGTGATCCTGCGCGGCTTGACTCTTGTAGGGGCAGCTCGCCATGGAGTGCACTTGGGAAAGGTGCAGAACGTAGTGGTCGAGGACTGCGACATATCTGGCTGGGGACAGGACTTGGACGATGGTTGGGGGCGGAATTTCGATTCCGCGATCTTCCACGAGACGAAGGACGGCGAGGAGAAGACGCTGCAGCGAATCGTGATCCAAAACAACCGGATGCACCATCCGCGCTCCAACTCGAATTCCTGGATGCAAGCGAGGGAGAGTCGCAACGGCAGTCGCCATCCGATCGGCCCGCAGGCGATCTCCTTCATCAACGGGGAAGGGGAAATCGTTATCCGGCATAATCGCATCTATTCCGATTGGGACCACATGTTCAACGATGCCATGGGCGAGTGGCATAATTTTGGATACGGCGGCTTTCCGGTTCGTGATTCCGATATCTATGGAAATTGGGTTTCGCACTGCTGGGACGACGGCTTGGAGATCGAGGGCGCTAACTTGAACGTGCGCGTGTGGGGAAACGTGATCGACAGCACCTTCGGCGCGATCGCGACTGCGGGCACCTCGGTAGGACCCTGTTACATCTTTCGCAACATCTACCTGCGCTCCCGCAAGGGGCCTGATTCCTATCGGGGGCAGTTCTTCCTGAAGCTCGGGGGCGAGCCAAGGAGCGAACCCTATGCCCAAGGGCGCATCTACGTTTTTCACAACACCATCCTGCAGCCGGAACCTTGGGAGGGGACGAGCGAGAGTTCGGGAGCTCAGGCCGGACTGAAGCTTAGCACAGGCAAGAAGGTTCAAGTGAATATCCAAAGCCGCAACAACATCCTTTGGCTGCGGCACGACACGGGACATGCTATCTACGATGGTCAGCTAAGCGAGCGAAACGATTTTAACTACGATCTCTACAACGGAAAAGTGCTCGGGCATGAGTCTAGCCAAAGCGAAGGGATCGTGGGCGTACCTGTATTCGCAGAACCGTTACGCGAAGGCGCTGGGTGGGCTTTGCCGCTTGCGGAGGATAGTCCGGGATTTGGCGAAGCAGTGGTATTGCCAAACTTCAACGACGATTATTCGGGGGAGGGTCCCGATATGGGAGCCATCGAATCCGGGAAGCCCTTGCCTGACTTCTTTCCAGCTTCGGACTCGTGATATGGGGATTTTGAATACGGTATTTGTTATTGCTGCGGGCGCTGCGTTTGCGGGAACATTGGCAGCGGAGGAGCACGAGAGACGGCTCTGGGTGGCAACCCAGACGGAAGTCGCTATCGATGGAGACTTTTCGGAGTGGGACGCGGTCGCTCCTTCTGGCGGAGGGGAGTCGGGCTATCTGTTGAAGGCGGCTTGGGACGAGCGTCGGGTTTATTTGATGCTAGAGGCTGAGGGTGGTCCCGACTTTTGGGAGAAACATGGGGAGGACTACTACAACTTTGGCATCGATCTGAAGAACGATGGAGATTTCAGCTACGAGCAGGACGATTTCCATTTCCTAGCGGGAGTTCCCGATGCCAGCGGAAAGGTATCGACAACTTTGATACGTACCGGCGCTGCCTCGGTCGAAACGCGAGAGGTGATACAAGTCGCAGGCATGCAGCTCGACAACGGCTACCGATGGGAGCTGGCTCTTTCCGTGGACGAGCTAGGCGGGGAGGCCCTGTTGGAGGGCCGCTCGCTGGGATTCGAGATTGGGCGTCGCGGGGGGGACTCGGATCCGATGCCGTTTTGGATGCCGGTACTCTGGGGGGATTTGGCTCTAGCGGATGGGACTGGACAGCTGAGCTCGAGCGCAGCGCGTAGGATAGCCGACCAGCAGGCTGACATGGCGGAGCGCTATCGTCTGTACCAGACCGATCCGGAGAAGCCTGAGCAGCTTGACGGGAAAGCGCGGCAGGATTTGGAACGCTTGGCCCGGCGCTTTATCGAGCTGCAAGTTGAAGCTATTGAAAAGAGCGAGGTTGAGGAATGGTTGGCCAGCCAGTTGCCCAGCGGGCAGTGGCCAGAGTTTGAATACGGGTATACGGACGAGGTGAGCGCGACGAGTCGGATGCAGCACCTCTATCGTCTGCGTGAGCTGGCTTATGCGAGAGAGAAAATGCAGTTTTCGAGGTCGGAGAAGGAAGCTCTCCTAGAAGCGATTTTGCGTGGCATGGACTTCACGATCGAAGAGGATCTGCGGCTCCGCAACTGGTACTATAATGAGATCGGTTATCCGTTGGAGTTCGCTCGGATCGGCCTTTACTTGAAGGACGAGTTGGATGGCGATCGTCTGGAGTCTATCCTGAGAGTCTTGAAGCGGGCGAAGCGTCCCATGACGGGGCAGAACTTTATATGGATCAACAAGGTCACGATGATTCGCGGCTTGCTGGAGGAAAATCCTGCCTTGGTACAGCGCTCGATGGAGAGGATCGCGAGCATGGTGCGCGTGGAAGTTGGCGAGGGCTTGCAGCCTGATTTCAGCTTCCATCAGCATGGGTCGCAGCTTTATTCGCATGGGTATGGGGCGAAGTTCGTCAGCGACCTGACGGAAGTGATCTACATCGCTGAAGGCGGACGCTTTCAGTTTCCCGAGTCCAAGAAGGAGCTGATTCGCGGAATGTTGCTCGAAGGAAATCGCTGGATGGTGCGCGGTACCTTTGCGGACTTCGGCGCCTTGGGACGCTCGGTATCGATCGAGAACAAGGATGCGAGCTACTTGGTCCCGGTTGCCCAGCTTTGGCTGGAAATGGACGATAGCCGTTCGGATGAGTTGCGGCGCTTCATCGCGTCGGCGAAAGGGGAGGGCCCCGATTTGCTGGAGGGGAACCGCTATTTCTACCGGTCCGAGTTTATGGTGCACCGACGCGAGGGATTCTATGCCTCGGTCAAGGCGTATTCGAAATTCCTGACAGGTACGGAGTCGATAAATGGACAGGGCTTGAAGAGCTACTACTTGCCGGATGGAGCGACCCTTTTCGTACGAGACGGCGACGAGTATGCGGATATTCAACCGGTTTGGGACTGGCGTCGCGTTCCAGGGGTGACGGGAATCGTATCGGATGAGCCGATACCTGCCTTGGATCACCGCGCCGTGAGGACCAAGGGAAACACGGACTTCGTAGGAGGGGCGAGCGACGGTTGGCGAGGGGCTGCTGCCTACGACTACCAGCGGGACGGGGTGTCCGCCTTGAAGGCCTACTTCGGGTTTGATTGGGGAATGGTCATGCTGGGGGCCGAAATCAGCTCGCTGCGGGAGGAGCCGCTGCAAACGGCAGTGGAGCAAAGTTTCGCCCAAGGCGAAGTTCGCCTCCTTCGCAAGGGTAGCAAGGCCCGCAGCGTCTTGAAGGATTCCTTGGAGCTGGAGCCGCTAAACGAGCCGCTGGGAGTTTGGCACGACGGAGCGCTGTATTACCTTCCAGAAGCGCAAAACGTAAGCGTGCGTAGCGAGTCCCAGAGCGGATCGTGGCGTGAGTTGCGTTGGACCGGGAGCGAGACTGAAATCGAGCGTAGTGTGTTTTCCGTTACGCTTTCGCATGGAACGAAACCGCGCTCCGAGAGTTATGAATATGCGGTGATCGAGGCGCGGACGCCGCGGCGGGGCCGCGAGCTGATGGAGGCGCCTCCGTACCGGGTTTTGGCGAACGACAAGCAGGTGCAGGCGGTTGCGGATGCTGGAGGAGCGCATAGCCAATTCGTTTTTCACGAAGCGGGACGTTGCCAATTGCCTGACGGGGGTTGGGTGGCGGTGAGCAAGCCCTGTGTCTTGCTGGTTTCTATCGCCGACGACGAGGAGTGCGTGCTCACGGTGGCGGATCCGACGCGAGCGGGTGGCGAGCTTATCGTGGAACTGGAAGCGGCGACGGGAGGAAAGGCTCAAGCGGTCTTTCATCTAGACCGTTCGCCTTCGCGAGGAGGCGAGTCCGCGAGCATGAGAATTAAACTAGAAAACTAAAAATGACAGGATTGAACGGAATGAAATGTGAACGAGTAGTGAAGCGATCAATGACTGGCGCCGCAGCTTTCGCGGTTGCGGCCTTTTTCGCGACGGGGTGCGCCCAAAAGTCGGAGCAGGCTTCGGCCGACTCCGTCGAAGCGGAAGTGCGAAAGGTAGCGGACTGGATCATCGACCACCCAAGCGGACGGGACACGCGGCACTGGGTGATCGCTCCGTTGTATGACGGCTTGCTTCGGGCGGCGGATGCCACAGGTGACGAACGTTATTTGGCTACCGTCGTGAAACTCGGCGAGCGATCCGCTTGGTTGCCGGGGCCTCGTCGCTACCATGCCGACGATCACGCAGTAGGGCATGCGTGGTTGGATATCTATTTTATGAATACGGAGCGGGAGGATCGCATTGAGCCGTTTGTCGACCTATTCAGCAAAATCTTCGAGGAGCCGCGTCTGGAGGCGCTCGACTACCGGGATAAGAAGAAGTATCCAAATGTTGACGTCAGCGATCGCTGGACTTGGTGCGACGCGCTTTACATGGCTCCGCCAACTCTGGCCCGCTTGCACGCTGCTACGGGCGACGAACGCTACCTTGAGTTTTTGGAACGTGAGTTCCGCTTTACCTACGACGAGCTTTACGATGCGGAGGAGCAGCTCTTCTTCCGCGATACGCGCTTCCTCGATCAGCGCACGGAGAACGGGAAGAAGATTTTCTGGAGCCGTGGGAATGGCTGGGTGTACGGCGGTTTGGCCCTGACGCTGGAGAGCTTGCCGGAGTCGTACGAATTTCGTCCATTTCTGGAAAACCTGTTTATGGAGATGACCGAAGGCGTCTTGCGCGCTCAGCAGGACGATGGACTGTGGCGTCCTTCGATGCGGGATCCCGAGCAAATCGCCATTGGCGAAACCAGCGGGTCCGGTTTCTTCGCCTATGGCTTGGCGTGGGGAATCAACAACGGGTATCTGGATCGCGAGACCTACCTGCCGCCATTGCAGGCAGCGTGGGAAGGTTTGCTCACTCGCATTGAAGAAAGCGGCCGTGTGGGATACGTGCAGCGTATCGGTTCGGCTCCGGATACGCTGTCGGCTGAAGAGACGGAAGATTACGGCGTAGGCGCCGTGTTGCTGGCTGGGGCGGAGTATATGCGAGTGCTCGGCCAGTACGAGGACGCTTTGGATTCGGAGTTGCTGGCTAAGGCCGAAGCGTTGCTCGCCAAGGATGCGAACAAGCCGCAAGGCTACGCACGTATGGTACCCGAGCGAAAGGACGACGTGGCTTGGGAAAACGACTTGGTTGCATTCCGTATCTATGGTCCAGCTCTGTACGACTCCCAGGAGCGCAGTGGCGTCGATGCCTGGACTAAGAAAGTCGATTACCCGATTCTCAACAAGTGGTACGAAGGGGAGCTGAAGCACGGCAAGAGCTATCACAAGGATACCGGAGAAGGCTTTGATGGATACAAAGTCGGGCCGACCGTTGGGCTGGGAGGTAGCGGGATTTGGCAGGCCGATGCGCTGCTGCAGTCCAATGTTTATGAACGGGCCTTCGTGAACTGGACCTCCGAGGATACGGCATCGATCACAGCTCACTATGAGTATTTGGATACGGAATACGGATCATTTGTAGAGAAGAAGACGATCACGCTCCATATGGGAGAACGCTATTACGAAGCGGTTTCCCAGTTCGTAAAATATGGAACTTGGAAAGGCGTTGAGGATTTGCCGGTAGCGGTTGGTCTGGTCGCTCAGTCGAACGATCCGGAAAGCTGGAGCGACGAGGAAAGCGCGTCGCTCGGACTCTGGGACGCCTTTCACGGCGGTGCTTTAGGGTCTGCGGTGCAGCTGGTGGACAAGGAAGCTTTCACGAAATTCGCAACTGCGGACGGAGGACAGAAACTGATAATTGGCAAGACCGACGAGAATGGAGAGATTCGTTACCGCAGTGGCTTTGCTTGGTCCGAAGCGGCGGACGTTTCAGACCTCGAGTCCTGGAGAGCGCTGTGGGAAGAGGCTCAGCAATCGTCTCGATAAGCAGATCGGAATCAAAGTTAGCGGCTGTGTATTAATGTTTAGAAAACGAGCTATGATGGTTGTTTAGTCATAGCTCGTGCAGTTGCTGAAATGATCGGGTTGTTGCGTAGTAGTCGATCATTCGGAGGTGGCTCAAAAAATAACGGGGAGCCTCCCTTCAAACCTACAAAACTGAATACCCTTCTATCCCAATGAGAAAATCAGATTCAAAACCCAATTGGCGGCCTGCGCTCGGCGCAGCGGCTTGCCTAGCCATGGTGGGAGCGAGCAATGGTGTCGCTCAGACCGTGCAAGACATGGACGAGGACGTTTTCGAACTCAGTCCTTTCGAGGTTTCCGGCAACGATGATCAAGGCTACCGCGCTACAAGCTCTTTGCTGGGAGGCCGCACGGCCACTGGCATGAAGGACATCGCGAACTCCGTCGATGTTATCACCAAGGACTTGATCGAGGACTTGGCGATCACGGACGTGCAGGACATGGCGGCCATCGCCAACAACGTGGAGCCAGCGGAAGTTGGTTTTGCGAATTCCAACGGCGAAGAGCGCGAAGCATGGAATTTCAACTACTTGACGATTCGCGGCTTCAAGGTCGGAACGGCTACGCGTAACTTCATGAACTTGGAGACTTCGGTTGAGGCGTACAATGCCCAGCGCGTCGATTTCTCCAAGGGGCCGAACGCGGTGCTTTTCGGACTCGGCGATCCCGGTGGATCTTATAACTATTCCACCAAGGTACCTTTCTTTGCGGACGAGAACAACGTTTCCTATAAGATCGGCGGCGAAGGCGGCCAACGCGCTACGGCTGACATCAACAAGGTACTGATCGAGGACAAGCTCGCGCTGCGCGTTAATGCCTTGAGCCAGGATTGGGAGTACTTCCACAAGCCGGGTTATACGGTGTCTGACGCCTTGCATGCGTCGCTGCGTTGGAAGCCAACGGAGAAGACGACCCTGACTTTGAGCCACGAGTATAACAACGTGGACCGCGCTTACCCAAGAAAGGTATTCGGGGCGGATCAGTTCTCTCGCTACTTGGAAGCAGGCGCTCCTGAGGTGGTGGACTACTATATCGCGGAGGACGATCCTCGCAATCCGGACGGAATCGCCCAGGGCAATGCTATATTGCTCGCAGGATCCGACACGGTGGTCGATCGTCGCGACTATGATCTGAGAATCATCGGTACCGCTTACATGATTAGCGACCGCGAGACCGCAACTCGCTCCCGCTACCTGCTTTCGGAAACCGGTTCGGAGAATGGCTATACCATCAGCAATCCGCAGAAGTTGATCGATGCTGGTTACCCGCTGAACTACCAGCCTTCCGGCACGAATACGCTCTCGGATACGCGTTTCAACGTAACTGAGTTCAACCTTCAGCAAAAGATTACCGAAGACCTGTATTTGGATTTCTCTTACGGTAAGTCCGACCAGCAGAAGTTGTCGACTCACTCGGTAAGCACTGCCTTGCGTGTAGAGCCCGAGTCCGGAGAGCACTTCGGAGAATTCTATACAGCAACTTCGCGTCCCATGCAGATTCGTCGTTACTGGGATATCGAGGACTACCGCTTGTCCCTGTCTTACGATTTCGATTTCGGAGATCGTAGTGAGATCTTCGGTACGCACCGTTTGGCTGCCATGGTGGAGCAAAACGAAAAGAACGAAGTTTGGGACCAATGGCGTATGGTTACGACCGGCACTCCAGACGGCCCGATCGTGACGTCTAACTTCGCAGCTAGCAGCCTGCGCCCCTTGTTCAAGGAATACTTCGATCCTAGCGAAGGCGAGTACTACTCTTCGGATTGGAGAGACACCTACTGGGACAAGGAAACCATGAACATCGATGGCTATACCTTCGAGTGGGTGAAGACGGATAACTGGGCGAACAAGAACCAGACTTATAAGTTGGATACGAAGCTCTACGTTTTGCAGAGCCGCTTTTGGAACGATCGCATCGTAACTTCAATTGGCTACCGTGATGAAACTCGTGACGAGTGGCTTGCTACAGGTGTTACGGGCGACCGCAGCAGCCAGTACACCATCGTAGAACCAGCGTATGGTTACGTGGAAGGCACGCCAGCGAGCGACCGCTCCTTCCGCAATGCGGCATTGCCGGACGAGATGACGGGCAGCAACTCAGGTATCTCCCGCAACCATGGCGTCGTGTTCCACGCCACGGATTGGGTCAGCTTCTCCTTCAGCCGAGCCAACAGCATCGGATTGCCTTCCGAGAGCAACGATATCTACGGTAAGTTGTTGGGCGCGACGGACGGTGAAACAGACGAATATGGAATCCGTTTCAACCTGATGGAAGATCGCTTGAACATCTCCCTTAACCAATACGAAACGGTTGCCCAGCAGACGCGTCAGTTCTCTGCTTTCGTGAACGACCTCCGTTCTATCGAGTCGATCCTCTTCAGCAATCCAGACGTAACTGGTTCGACTTCGGACCTACTTGAGAACTCCGGTTCCCACTCCCGTTCGAACGAAATCGCCGAAGGTACTGAATTGATCGTCAACGGCTCCCTCGGCAACGGGTGGACGTTCCGCCTCTCCGGTCGCGAAAACGAAACCACGATTCAGCAGGCTGGTACCGACATGCTCGACTACTTCGATGGACGTCGCTCCGTGTATGCGAATCCTGACTACGCGAATCTCACCACTGAGAACGGCACCACCACGCTGGCCGGTTACCTGGCCCAAGCGGACTACGAGGCAGCTAAGATCATCGCCTTGCAAGGCAACCAGAGCTTCCCGTCCTCCAAGTACCGCATGAATGGTATCTTCAAGTACCGCTTCCAGAACGACTCCGCCCTGAAGGGCACCTCGGTAGGTACGAGCTTCAGCTGGTCCAGCGCTCCAATTATCGGCTACTTCGTTGACGCGGATGGAAACTTCGACGTGAGCCGCCCAGCCAAGGGCGAGGAGCGTACCACGGTTGACTTCTTCGCTACCTATAGCCGTCCGATCAACGACAAGGTCAACTGGCGCGTACAGTTCAACGTGAAGAACGTTTTCGACGACGACGATCCCTACGTGATCGAAAAGCGTAGCGTCGGCACTGATCCAGATACATTCGAGTGGCAGGACTACAAGTGGCGTCCAACGGACGGTCTCACTTGGTCCCTCACGAACTCGTTCATCTTCTAATCGGTTTACGAGTTCTTAGGTAACTGATTCTCGGGTGGCTGCGCTGAACTTTTGGCGCAGCCACCTTTTTGTGGAGAGTCAGTTCAACATACTTAGGGCGGACGTTAAGTCCGCGATGATAGTGAAATAGCATATGAACCAACAGAGAGAGGCGCGCTTAGGGCGCGAGTATGTGGAAGTGGAGGCGCCGTTCGATATGCCGCGTATCCAAATTCCGGATTTCGGCGACTGCCAGCGACGCTCCATCCTTGAGTTTGGGGCAAAGGCGGCGGATCGCCCCGCGACTACGCGAGCGATAGCAACCGCTATCGCGGACGCGAACGCTGCGGGAGGGGGCGTGGTGGAAGTGCCGGAGGGAGATTGGCTTTGCTCGGGAGTCCGCTTCAAGAGCAATGTTTGCCTACACTTGCAGCGAGGAGCTCGGCTCATTTTTTCAGGCAATCCAGACGACTACCTGCCAGCGGTGCCTTCCAGTTGGGAAGGCTTCGAATGTCTGAATTATCGACCTTTGATATATGCTTACGAATGCGAGAACGTCGCCATCAGCGGCGAGGGAGCGCTCGTCGCGGAGATGGAGGTTTGGGAAGAGTGGTTTGCCCGTCCTCCTGCCCACATGGAGGGGCTTAAGCGATTGTATGAGATGGGCTCCAAGGACTGGCCTCTGGAGAAGCGCGACATGACTCAAGGGGATGCCAACTTGCGTCCTCAGTTCGTGCAGTTCAACCGCTGCCGCCATGTCCTGATCGAGGGGGTATCCATCGAGAACAGCCCGTTCTGGGTGCTGCATCCGTTTCTTTGCGAAGACGTGGTGATCCGCAGGGTTTCCGTGAAAGCCCACGGGCACAACAACGACGGCGTTGATCCGGAGATGTGCCAGAACCTATTGATCGAGGATTGCGTGTTCGACCAGGGCGACGATGCGATCGCGATCAAGTCGGGACGCAATCGCGATGCGTGGCGGATTGGCGTTCCCACGCGGAACGTGGTGATTCGGAACTGCCACGTTAAGAACGCGCACCAGCTGCTAGCGGTGGGGACTGAGCTTTCGGCCGGGGTGGAGAATGTATTGGTCGAAAACTGCAGCCTGGACAAGTCGATCGGCGAGGTCGGGCATCTGCTGTACATCAAGACCAACGAACGCCGTGGCGGTTGGGTGCGCAAGGTGTGGATGCGCAATATCGAGGCGGGAGACCTGAGGAAGGGTGTGCTTGCGATCGATACGGATGTGCTCTTCCAGTGGCGGGATCTCGTGCCTACTTACGAGAAACGTATGACTCGTATCGAGTCTGTTCGCGTTGAAAATATAAAAGTCGGAGAGGTGGGATATGTGTATCGAATCCTTGGGGACGAGCGTCTGCCCGTAGCTGATGTACGGATGTCGGGTATCGAGTACGAGTCCGCCCGGGAGGCGAATGAAGTGCGCAACGCTCAGGCTGTGGATTGCCCCGAATAGCCTAGAGCGTGTTTCGTTTAGTTATTCGTACTGTGTGATAAGGAAGACGCGGCGTGCCCGGCGGTCCCGCCCTACCTTATGCGAATGATCAAACGAAAAATGCTTTAGACTTTTCTCTTTGTTCGGCCACAAAAACGCCACTTGAGCTACAGAGCGCAAGTGGCGTTTATTTTATATAGGCGAATTTTCCGAGGGCCTGCCTCAGGCCTGGTTTCGCCTAGAAGGTAAAGTTGGAGGACAGCTCCCAACGGCGTTCTTCTGGAATGCGGTAGATCGCATGAGTGCCGTCTGGTTGAGCAATGGTTGGCACGAGGTCATCCTCGTCCAGCAGATTGCGGATGTTGAGCTGGATCTTCCAGTTGACCTTGTCGTTCATGATCGGGCGTTGGTAACCAACCCAGACGTCCAGGTTCGACTCGTTCGGTCCGAAGAACGGGTTGGCAACGTCGATGATGCGATCGCCGTTGGGAGCTACGGTGATCGGGTAGCCGATCGCCGATTCGGACTGCCAGCGGTAGGCTCCGCCGACGTTCCACGTGTCGTTGAGACGGTAGTTGGCCACCGCATTGGCCCGCCACTCGCGCAGCTCTTGGCGGATTGCTCCGTCTTGGGCGACTACCGAGCGAATCTCGTTGGCGATAGACTCCGCTTGCTGGGCGAGGGTGACGCCGCCTTGGGTGATGACGAGGCCTTGGCCGACAGGACCGGTCCAGTTGTCGTAGAGGCTTTCGCCGTTGGATCCGACTGCGTCCTCGAAGTAGAACTTGCGCAGGGCGGCGCCGCTGTTGTCGCGGATGGCTTCCTGCTTGGCCACGTTAAGCACGAGGCTCAGGCGTTGGTTCGGGTTGTAGACCGTCTCGAGCTCGAAGCCGGAGGAGCTGGACTCGGTCACGCCGACGACGTTGCCCGGGTCGCTGAAGGTCGCGGAGCCGTCGGGGAGGCGAATCACGTTGAAGGTGTCCAAGAGGAACTGCGGCGGAGCGACGTAGCCCGATTCGAAGGGGATGCCGTCTCCGTTGGGGTCTGGATTGAGGCCGAAGCGGGTTGTCTCGATGAGGCGCACGTACTGGCGGTTCACGATCTCGCGGATCTGGGTGGAGATGGTGCCTTCGCTCACGTTGACCTGATCGGTCTCGTACCACGTGGCCCGGATGTGGAGCCTGTTCTCGAACATGGAGAGGCCGATGCTCTTGTCCACGTTCTTGCCTTGTGGGGAGGAGATGCGCTCGCCGTAGACATTGAAGCGGGAGGTGGTCGGCTGGAAGTTGGACGAATCGTTGTAGTAGAGGCTGATGCGATCGATCCAGCTGAGCTTCTCGGTTACGCTGTCCGGGAGGTGGAAGGCCAAGCCCCAGGAGAAGGTGTCGCTCTTGTCGTTGAAGGTCGAATCTGTTGGCAGGGTGTAGACGTCTGGATCGACGATGCGCGAACCTTGCGGGTGCAGCGGGGCTGGGCCGGCGTCGTAGGTGGTCAGCTCGTCTTCTCTCCAGCCGAGGGTGGCCACCAGCAGGTCGTCCCAGAAGTAGCTTTGGGAGACGAGGGCGATCGATTCGACTTCCGAGCGGCCGAAGTCGGCGTCTTCCGGAGCGATGGTGAGTTGTCGGTCATTATTGAATACGTTCAGTGGGATGACTTCCGCTTCCGCGCTGGCGCCTTGCTCCTTGAGGAAAAAGACGGCGTCGTTGCCGGTCAGGTTGAAGGCGGAGAGGCTGCGCTCGGTGTAGAGGCGGGGGATGTTGGCTCCGGCAGGGGAATCCATGTTAGCCAAGCTGCCGCCTAGATAGTGGATCGCTCCGAAGCGTGGGCCTTGGCCATTGGCGATACTGGAGCTGGCGCCGTGGGTGAACTCCGAACCGGCGTAGGTGGTGGCGCCGTAGCGGGACTGGGCCTCGCGGGTCTGCTCGCTGAGCACCCCGGTGAGGACGTGGCGTCCGAGCAGACGGCCAAGCAGGTCATTGTTGGTGTTGTCGCGCAGGTCCAAGTCGTAGAAGGCGGTTGCTCGCCAGGCGCTGCGTTCCGCTTCGTCGTAGTACATCTTGGGTACGTTGACGACGTAGGGGCGGCCGAAATTGGCGTTGGGCGTGCCGTCGATCATGGTCAGGGCGTTGTCGATCGCGATGGTGGCGTTGCGGTCGTCGCCGAGCAGCGAGCCATTTGCGTTGCTCATCTCCTGTTGGTCGAAGGCCAGTTCGATGCCGACCTTGTTGTCGAGGAAGAGCTGCTCGAGCGTCAGGTTCCACGCCTCGAACTCGGAATCCTCGTACTTGTTGGGACCGTCGATCAGGTTGTTGCGGAAATCGAAGATGCTGGTGTCGGTCAGGCTAGGCTGCTGGTAGAAGCCCCAGTCCGGGTCGCCGGCTTGGCGCAGGGCGTTGCCGACGCGAGTGATGCCGGTGTGCACCGCGGTGGTGCGGGTGCCGCTGGGGAAGGTCCAGTTGGAGAGAACGAACTGGCGTCCGATGATGTTTTGGCCGGCGGTGGCAGCGGGGTCTGCGGGAATGGGCGAAGTCTCGTCCGGATAGATCACCACGGGGTTGCGCAAGGCGCCGCCCATCGGTTCGGCTTCGGCGCTATTTCGATTGCCATAGGGAGTGTTGCCCGGGTCGAAGGTGAACTTCGGTTCGGAGGAGGGATCCCAAGGATCGAACCAGGACGTGATGTTGTCCGATGGTGGGGTGATGCGCGGGCGGTTGGCCTCGATCTCGCCCTTCTCGTAGTTGCCGCGCAAGGACAGCTTCGAAAAGGCTCCGCCCGTGCTGGCGAAGGGCTTGCTGTCGAGGGCGAGGAAGAGCCGGGAGTCATTCTCGAAGGCCGGGTCCTGCTGGAACTTCTGGCGGTCTTCGAGGCCGATGATGCGGATGGCCAATTGGTCTTCGAGCACTACGCGATTGATGTCGATCACGCCGCGCACGGAGCCGTAGGAGCCGACCTTGGCCTCAACGGTGTGGGAGTCCTCGTAGAAGGCCGCTTCGGTGGCGTTGTTGATAATGCCAGCGGGGCTGCCTAGACCGAAGAGGATGGAGTTCGCTCCGCGGTTCACCTCGACGCGGCTGGTATTGTAGGAGTCGAAGGGGATATCGGTGGCGAAGTAGTTGCGGGTCAGGTCAGCGGATGCGAGACCGCGCACGCGATTGCGGCCAGTGGCGCTGGTGCGGCTCGTACGCTCGTCGGCGAAGCCGCTCGAAGCGCCGGTAGCGGAGAAGTTTCCGCCTGAACCGCCGATTTCGGTGCCGACGGTGTAGACGAGCAGGCTCTTGGCGTCGGTGGATCCAGTGTCGTCCATGAACTCCTCGGTGACCACCGAGATGGAGGCGCTTACGTCCTGCAGGGAGGAACGCAGGCGTGAGCCGGCGAGGGTACTGGTTGCCATGTATCCAGAATCCTCGTTGGAAGATACTACGAAAGGAGAGAGTTCGAATGTCTCTTCCTCGTTGTCAGATTGGGCGTAGAATGGAAGCGTCGCGAACAGGGGCGCTCCCAATAGCAATAGGGGTGTTTTTTTCATAGGGTGATTTGGTGTTAAATCCCCCGCACTAACAGGCGGGGAGGTTCGTATTTGGGTTCCTAATAGGTTACCAGGACCATTCGTCGGTCCGGAAAGACGAAGCAGGTAGACCTGCGGAGTCGAACAAGCTTGCGCCTGTCCAGTTCTTCCAAGCGTAACGCACCGATTTGGGTGCTTGTACGTGATCGCTGGATACGTGAACGGTTCCGTCTCGCTTGGCAATTGCGGTAGCGGGATGGAAGATGCGGTCGTCTCCGGCGATGGTGAAATAATCGAGAGGAACCTCGTAGTTGAGGAAACCTTTGGCCATCCCGGTGAAATGGAGAATCGCAGTGGATCCTTCAAAGCTCACGCTTTCGAACACTGGGCCGCTCGCTCCGATGGACGTGTATCCATAAAGTTCGCGCAAAGCGAAGTAGGCGAAGCGGTCAGCGACTTTCCGTTTCTGGGGAGGATGGATGGTGTGAGGCGAACCGAGGTCCAGCGTGACGACCATGCCGGTGTGGGGAAGGTTCTTGGCGGTTTGGAACTGCGTTTCACGCAGGTAGGCGGCGCGGTCCTGTTGCTCGGTGAGCTCGTTGAAGCGTTCCACGTTGGGAGCGATTTGGGCGAAGTAGAAAGGCAGCTCCGGGCTTTCGAAAGTTTGGCGCCAGTTTTCGATCAAGCTTGGCAAGAGCTTGGCGTAGGGGAGCGGGTGGTGGCGATTGCCTTCGCCTTGGTACCAAAGCGCGCCGCGGAGGGTGTATTGGCCGATCGGGGCGATCATGCCGTTATAGAGCGAGGAGTGAGCCCGGTGCGGAATATCCGGATCCTGTTCGATCAGGTCTTCGGATGAAAACGTCTTTAGGGCCGCGCGCGGCAGCCATGACTCGATCGCGGAACTGGAGCGGGCGGCGAGTATCAGACCTATGGGTACATCGAGTGTGCCGCGAAGTTTCTCGCCGAAAAAATAGCCAACGGCGCTGAAGCGGCTAACGCTTTCAGGCGTCGCGCTTTGCCACGCTCCCGTCACGTCCTCGGCCGGCTCCTCGGCGAGTTGCACTTTCATGGGGAAGAAGCGGAGCGAATCGTCGCGACCATTGATAATGGCCTCCTGGCTGCCTTCCACCGGCTGACTCTTGAACCCTTCTACGGGCATCGCCATGTTGGACTGGCCGGAGCAGAGCCAGACTTCGCCGATCAGGATATTGGATACGGAAATCGATTCCGCGGCAGTCGAGACCGTAACGGTGTGAGGGCCGCCGGCGGCGGGCGTGCCGAGCGCGACACTCCAGCGTCCGTTGTTGTTGGCGGTTGCGGAAAGCGGGGCGGTCGACTCGCCCCAAGAGACGCTCACTTCCACCGTCTCGCCCGCGTTTGCCCAGCCCCAAATCCGCGCGTCGGACTCCTGCTGCAGCACCATCCCGTCGCTCACCAAAGCAGGCAGACGCAGTTCCGCGAGGACGTCCGAGCAGTGGAGGCTGAGAGCTAGGGCAAGGAGTGAGAATCGCATGACGGGTGACAAGTGAGGTGATGGGGCGTTTACGCTTCGGCAGGCGCGGGGGGCGGAACCAGCAAGGCGCCGTTTTTCTCCAGCAGGTTTCGCAGCTGGCTTTGATCAAGGGCCTGGCCGCTGGAGTCTTTCATCAAAGCGGCGGCCGTGCCGGCACCTTGGCCGATCGCCATCATGGTCGGCGTGGTACGGATCGCGGCGAAGGCTTCGTGCGTGGCGCTGAGGCAACGGCCATTGACCAGCAGGTTCGAAACCTCATTGGTCTGCAGCGAACGCAGCGGGATGCAGTAGGTGGTTCCGGGCTTGAAGAATTGAGTATTGGTGCCGTTTTCGTCCGGCGAATGGATGTCGATCGGGTAACCGCCGAGGGCGATGGTGTCCTCGAACTCGCGGCCGCTCAGCAAGTCCTCGGCAGTGAGTGTGTAGCGGCCGACCACGCGCTTCGACTCGCGCACGCCCACCTTGCTGGAAGAGTCCAGACGGATGGCGTTCTCGAAGCCCGCTCCGCGCTTTTTCAGGAACCTGAAGATTTCCAAGCATTGTTTGCGGCCGATCATTTCCGCCTTGCTGAGGTCGAGCGGGTTCGTGGCATCCAGACCTTGGATTCTGGATACGTTTATGATGAAGGTCCCTTTTTCGCTGGTTTCGAAAAGGAGGATGAATTCGCGGTTAAATGTAATTTCGCCGCTTTCGCGGGCCTGCTTGAGGGCTTTGATGAAGGTTTTGAGCGAAAGGCGAGGGGCAGTCTCCAAGCGCTTGAGGCCAAGCTCTGCTCCGTAGTCGAATTCGCAGTCGTCCACATTGTTCTTCACGTAGTCGATCAGCTTGTCGCGGTCCACGTTGCCCAGCTTGAGGTTCATGGTCATCGGCTGAGTCAGGCTGTCGGCATCGCGTCCGAACTCGAAGGGCACGCCGGCTCGCGTGGCTAGGTCCGCATCGCCAGTGGAGTCGATGAACACCTTGGCCTCGATGCGGGAGACTCCAGCCTTGTTCGCGATGGTGATCGCTTTGAGGGTGCCGGACTCGACCTCGGCATCGAGCAGCATGGTGTGGTAAAGAATATCGACGCCGGCTTCGGTGAGCATCTCTTCCAGTTCGATCTTGAGCATTTCGCTGTCGAAGGGAGTAACGGTCGAGACGTAGGTGATGATGTCCTCGACGTGACCCGGGCTGCCGCCCTTTGCTATGAGGCGGTCGATCAGCTCTTGAGGATAGCCCTGAATGACCTGTTCGCCGGAATTGTTGTGGAAGGTCATCATGGGACCGACTCCCATGGCGGTGAGACTGCCGCCGAGGAAGCCGAATTGTTCGACAAGCAGGACGCGGCAGCCTTCGCGGGCCGCGGCGAGAGCGGCCATCGAACCGGAGGGGCCGCCTCCGGCGACGATTACATCGTAGGAATCGAGGAGAGATTTAGAAGTTGTCATTTGAAAGTGGGTACAGGGCTATTTATGGAGAGGTCTCTCGGAGGGGAACAGTCGGAGGGTGGCGAGGGCGAAGGCGATCAAGGCGACAGCGCCCACCGGATACCACCAGAAGAAGCTGACTCCGTACTCTTGTAGTAGAAGTATCGATACGGTGGCCGCCACGCTGCCGACGAGGATTGCCCGCAGGTCGCCTACCCGCATCCAAGCGAGCAGGGCTATGCCCAAGATCGACCCATAGACGTAGCCTGGCACTGAGAGTCCCATGTCGAGCAGGCCGAGCTCCTTAGTCGAGTTGAAGAGCAGGGCGATGCCGCTGAGGGCGAAGCCCCAGAAGAGAACGCAGCCCTTGGAGAGCTTGAGGTAGAAGCGGTCGGCCCGATCGGGGTAGACGTAGGTGCGGAGCAAGTTGGTCGTCGTGGTCTGCGAGAGGGCGGAGAGGGCGGAGTCGAGCGTGGAAATTCCGGCCGCGAAAAGGGATGCGACCAACAGGCCGGATACGCCGACCGGCAGGTGGTTGACGATATAGTAGGGGACGATGCGGTCGGGCTCGGAGGCGATCTGGGCGGCGGCTTCGGCGGGCAGCGGATTGACCTCGAAGAAGGCGACCAGGCCGATGCCGACCGCGAGCATGATCCAGACAGTGACGTTCGCGAAGCAGGCTCCGTAGAGGGCCTTCTGGGCGTCGCGCAGGCTGCGGCAGCAGTAGAGGCGCTGGGTGACGACTTGGTCGACGCTCTTTTGGGCGAACTCGAAAATGCTGGTGCCGAAGATGCCGACCCAAAGGGTATACGTTACGGTGGGATTGGCGGTTAGGTTCAGGATGACGAGCTTTCCTTTGTCGTCGGCGATCTCTAGGATTTGCGTCAACCCACCCGGTAGGGCGAAGAGGAGGTTGGCGAGAATGAAGAGGCTGCCACAGACGAAGATCATTAGCTGCAGAAAGTCGGTCCAGACGACGGTGGTAATGCCTCCCATCCAGGTCCAGACCACTGCGAACAGGCCGATGACGAGAATGGACTGCTGTAGTGAAAGTCCGGTTACGACGCTGAGAATCAAAGCGGTCGAAAGAAGGCGTACGCTTTGGGATAGGACCGCGCCTATGGTGAAAAGTAGTCGGGTGTAGTTGGCGACCTTGCGGCCGAGTCGATCTTCGACGAAGTCGTAGGGGCTATAGTACTTCGCGTTGTAGATGGCTTTGAGAAGGGTGTGGGCCAGCAGGATGTTGCCCAAGATGAAGCCGATCGAGATTTGGAAAAAGGTCAGGTCGCCGCCCGGTTTGAAGACCACGGATGGGACCGCTACGAAGGTCAGGGCGCTGGTGCTGGTCGCGATGAGCGAACCGGAGACGGCCCACCATGGCAGATCGCGCCCTCCGGCGAAGAAGGACTCCACGTCCTGTCCTTTGCCGCGCAGGGCGTGGCCGAACCAAGTGGTTCCGAGCAGGAATGCGATAAGCAGGGTCCAATCTATTGCAGTAAAGGGTGAGCTATCCATGGAGCGTGTCGATTGCGAGGGTGGGGATCGGGGCGGCGCAGGGGCTGCCTAGGCTTAGCTTGTCGCCAATTGAAGCCCCAGCCAGCAAGGATTCTCGCTTGTTTACCGTAAATGATTGAGCTCGGGTGTCGAAGCTGCTGGAAAGGGGGGATGGGCGAGAAGCGGGTACGGTTGAAAGACATAGCGGAACGAGCGGGCGTTACCCCGATGGCGGTTTCCTACGCTTTGCGCGGCGCTCCGAACGTTTCGGAGGAGAAGCGGCGTCGCATTCTCGCGATTGCCGAGGAGATGGGCTACGTTCCGGATCCGGCGATCTCTCGCATGATGTCCTACCTTGCGGGTCGCAAGGGCACGCGGGTGTTTCAGAATACCTTAGCCTTGATCAATACCAGCGAGGATCGCGAATTCGTAGAACGGGAAGCGCCGCTAGTCGCTTTTCGCAGGTCGGCGGTCGAGCGGGCGGAGGAGCTCGGCTACAAGGTGGAGCTCTTTTGGTATCACCAGCCGCGCACGAGCCCGAAGCGACTGGCGGGGATTCTCAAGTCGCGTGGAATCGAGGGGATCATCTTGTCTTCGTCAGGCAGGGCGGATACGCGCCTCGACTTCGACTGTTCGGAGTTTTCCCTCGTCGCTCTGGGGGATACGATCGTTTCGCCACGGCTCAATCGAGTGATGGAATATCATTTCGGCAATGCCCTCACCCTCTTGGAGGAGCTGAAGGCCTTGGGCTATCGAAAAATTGGATTCGTATTCAACGAGGAAGTACAGAGGATGCACGCTCGGCGGCACAAGGCAGCAGCGCTTTGCCATTTGTCTGAAACTCAGCCCGCATGGCAGGTTCCGATTTTTGAATACAAGCAATGGGACGATCACGCCTTTGTGGCTTGGTATCAGGCTCACCGGCCGGAGGTCGTGGTCTCGAATCGACCCGTCGCGCTGGAGGCAATGCAGCGAATGGGGGTGGCAGTCCCACAGGAAACAGGTTTCGCTCAACTTGAGCTTCTCGACGAAACCGCCGCGGTCGCTGGAATGAGGACTCGTTTTAACCTTCTGGGCAGCGCCGCGGTTGAGCAGCTCGTCGGTCAGCTGCACAGCCGCATGCTGGGCCTGCCTTCCGCTCCCAAAACGGTTAAGATTGAGGGAAGCTGGCGGGCCGGACCGACGGTGCGGAGCCTTCGAGAGCCTTGAGGGCAGGGGCGGAAAAGAAGGGGCAAAGGGCAGGAAATTCAAAGGTGTTTACGGTAAATGAATCGGGTCCGTTGCGTCTGGGTGTCGGTTCGAGGTCAATACGGTTCAGTGGACCCGGACTAAGCGTTTCCGCTCGCGCCCCATGCGGAGCTTAGCTTCTCCCGTTTCTCGGAGGAGACTAAGCGAGCGAGTTGAGTTCGGTTCCTTCGCTCGCATGCCCCATCGAAATCATGACCCGAATCAGACACTCTAGCGTTGAAACTGTCGCCTTTGGCAGCGTTTCTGCACAGAAGCTCGCCTCGAAATTGCTGCTCCTCGTCCTCTTGTTTGCTCAGGCTCTCGCATTCGCGAGCAGTGGCTCCTCTGCTGGCGAAGAGCTGAGACCCAATATTCTCTTCGCGATCAGCGACGATCAGTCGTACGCCCACACCAGTTTTGCCGGTAGCGCTTTTGTGAATACGCCAGCTTTCGACCGGATCGCTGAAGAGGGAGTTTACTTTTCGCATTGCATCGCCGGCTCGCCAGGCTGCGCTCCGTCCAGAAGCGCGCTCGTGACAGGTCGCCACCACTGGCAGAACGAGCAATCTGGCCAGCACGCGTCAGCGTGGTTGAAGCAGTACGTTCCCTTCGTAGACGAGATTCGCCGCAACGGCTATTTCGTGGGCCGGACCGGTAAGGGGGTAGGCCCCTTCCAGTACGCTCGCGATGGCAGCGACGGCCTATGGCGCGAAGAGGATGCCGCTGGACCGGAGTTGAGCGAAATCCGCTATGACGATCCGGAGAGCGAGGACGTTCGCCCGACGACGCGGCTGAGCCCGACCGACTATTTTGCCAACTTCGAATCGTTCATGGGCAAGCGACCCGCTGGAGCGCCTTTTTTCTTTTGGTACGGGGGCAAGGAACCGCACCGCCGCTACGAGCAGGGCACTTGGCGACGCTTGGGCAAGAAGCTGATCGACGTGGAGGTTCCGGGCTTCTTGCCTGATAATGAGATCATCCGGGGCGACCTGCTCGACTACGCGGTGGAGATCGAGTGGTTTGACCAACACCTCATGCGAATGCTGCGTTACTTGGAGGAAGTGGGGGAGTTGGATCGCACGATCGTGATCGTAACCTCCGACAACGGCATGCCGTTTCCCAGAGCCAAGGCGAACGGCTTCGACTACGGCATAAGGGTGCCGTTGGCGATCCGCTATCCGAAAGCGTTTCTCGGCGGGCGGATCATCGACGATCCTACGAGTTTTGTGGATTTTGCTCCGACGATTCTGGAGCTGACCGCAACGAAACCGCGAGAGATGCTTCCGATGACGGGGAAAAGTTTCGCTCCCGCATTGAGATCCAACAAGAGCGGAAGCGGTGTATTGGAAAGCGAATACGCCTTCTCTGGGCGTGAGCGGCATTCGGCGTCGCGCTACAAAAACTGGGGCTATCCCCAGCGGGCGATTCGCAGCGAGAAGCACCTGCTGATCTGGAATGCCAAGCCGGATCGTTGGCCCGCGGGCGCTCCCCAGCGTATCGATCCGGAGCAAGCTAATTCGTTACTGCCGCTTTATGGGCTGGACGCTGCGGGCAAGCATGTCAGCGAGTGGGCGTTCACCGATATCGATGCGAGCCCGAGCAAGTCGTATTTGGTGGAACACTACGATGACGAGGAGGACGGGGCTTTCTTTTGGCATGCAGTAGGAAAGCGCCCCGAATTCGAGCTCTACGATGTGGAGGAAGATCCCTATTGTCTCTTGAACCTGGCTGGAGACAGAGACTATGCCGGATTGGAGGCGAAACTCAAAAAGGCCCTGTTCGCGGAGCTGCGAGAAACCAATGATACGCGCGTTGTCGGAGCGGACAGGGATGTTTTCGACTCCTACTTGCGTTATAGTCCGATGCGGGAATTTCCCGCTCCCGAGGAGTTGCAGCGATGAGGTTGCTTTCTTGTTTGATCGTAGTTGTTTTCGGCTTCGTTGCGGGAGAGCCCGCGATGGCGCGACCTCTTTATGTCGCTCATCACTTGGGAGGCGATTCGGGAGCGGCTATGGGCGAGGTCGCTTGGGTAAAGGTTTCAGGGGAGCCGGTAGACTATTGGTTAAAGTTTGGCTGGTCCGAGCGTGAGCTGCGGATCGGGATAAAGCTGAGCCCGGAAGCGATGGAAGCCGGGAAATACTTTCACTTCTGCTTGGATATCGAGAATGATAGCGACTTCTCGTATCAGGAAGATGACTACCATTTTTCGCTTTCGCTGCCAGATGGGGACGGCACTGTATCCTCCTCCCTAGTACGAGCGGGAGGCGAGACGGTTACGCCTAGCGAGGTGATCAGCGGGCAAGGCAGGCAAGCAGGCGCAAATTGGCTCGTCGATATCGCAGTTGATCTACAGGCGTTGAGGGACGGACCGATGAAGCTCGGGGGAGATCTGGGGATGATGCTTGAGCTGAAGCAGACGCCCGGGCCGAATCCGATGCCAATCCATTGGGGCGATCTGCTCTTCGGGGATGGCTTGGGAAAGGTTTCACCGCTGGCGCTTCAGCGGATGCAAAAGCATCAAGCGGAGCTGGAACTTCGGTTCCAGGTGCATCAGGCGGATCCGGTGGTCTCGGGAGAGCTGAGCGAAGCTGCAAGGCGTGACCTCGCGAGGGTGCGCCAGCGGATTGTTGAGGCTCAGCGACAGGAGGTGGATCGGGGCGAAGTGGCTGGCTACCTTCGTTCGCAGCAGGCCGATGGGTCTTGGGAGGACATCCGTTATTACGATTCTGGTCTTCCCGACATGGCGGGAGGCTGGGAACACTTGAACCGTCTCTTGGCGATCGCGGTAGGTATTCGATTCGCTGGATTGGGTGAAGATGCAAGAGAGGCTCTGTATCGAGGTTTGGACTACTGGTTCGATCACGACTTTATATTCACGAATTGGTGGAGAAACGAAATCGGAGTACCTTTGCAGATGGGGCGAATCGCTTTGCTCGATGATCAGCTCTCGGAAGCAAGGGTGGAGCGAATCGTCGAAATCATGACCAGGGCGAAGCGTCCCATGACGGGACAGAATTTGGTTTGGATAAACAAGGTCACGGTCATGCGTGGCGTGCTCGAGGGGAAGCCAGCTTTGGTGGATCGAGCTTTTGAACGCATCGAGGACGAGGTTCGCATCTCCGCGGGCGAGGGCTTGCAGGCGGATTACAGCTTTCACCAGCATGGAGCTCTGTTGTATTCGCATGGATACGGAGCCGAGTTTTTAAACGATGCGACCCAGTGCTTTTATTGGTCGCAAGGGGGCCAGTTTGAGATGGCGCGCAAGACTCGGGACTTGCTCGAGAGCATGGTGCTGGAAGGAAACCGCTGGATGGCGCTTGGACAGTTTGCCGACTACGCGGCGCTGGGCCGCAACGTGGCTCGTCCCGAAAGCAGTGGACGATACTTGGCCCGCGTCGCAACTACGCTATTGGAGGCTGGGGCGGAACGACGGGAAGAACTGCAGGCTCTGGTCGCTTCGGCGAGCGGTTCGGGCGCGGACGGACTTGCGGGGAACCGCTATTTCCATCGCTCCGAATTCATGGTCCATCGCAGGCCCGAGTTTTATGCGTCCGTAAATGTTTACTCCCGTCGCATGTCCGGCACTGAATACCTCAACGGAGAAGGGCTCAAGAGTTACTATCTGCCAGACGGAGCTACCCTTTTTCTCAAGAGGGGAAATGAGTATGAGGGGATCTTGCCGGTATGGGATTGGCGGGGTATTCCTGGTACAACCACTCCTCTGGGCGAAGGTCCTCTACCGCGGGTGGGCTCGGGTAAGTCTGGGTCGAAGGGGACTACTGACTTTGCGGGAGGAGTGAGCGATGGCTGGTATGGCTGTGTTGGATACGATTACGAGAAGGACGACGTGAGCGCGAAAAAGGCATACTTCGCCTTTGATTGGGGGCTGGTTTGCCTGGGGGCGCAAATTGATTCGACTAGGGGAAGGGCGCTGCGGACTACCGTCAACCAGACGCTGCTGAAGCAGGCCGTCACGGTTAGCAGAGAAGGAGGGGTGCCGGATCGAATGGAGCGAGGAGAGTTGCGACTGTCGGGCGGCAATTCTTGGGCGAGCCACAATGGATTGCTTTATTATTTCCCAGGCGGCCAGTCGGTGGTGGTTAAGGCGGAGAGGCAACATGGCAGTTGGCGAGAGTTGAGTCGGAGAGAGTCAGACGATCCTTTGAGTGAGGAAGTGTTCACTATAGAAGTGGCCCATGCTCCGGATGGAAAGGGGGCTTATGCCTATGCCGTAGTGGACGAAGGGCAGATCAAATCGGCTTCGGCATTTGTCGACAGGCTCAGGTTTTCGGTGCTGGAAAATTCGGCTCAGCTACAAGCGGTGCTGGATGAGGCCTCGGGAATTGTAGGTCTGGTGTTTTATGAAGGCGGGCAGCTCGAACTAGGAAACGGCTACGAATTGGAGGTGGACCGCCGCTGCGCGATCCTCATTCAGGAAGGGATTTCGGGTGAATTTACCTTAACTGTTGCTAGCCCAGCTCGGGAAACGGGTGAGATTCGCCTGAGCATGGAGAGGAGCTCCGATGGTGAGCGCCGTTCGGTTAAAATCGCTTTGCCAAGTGGCCCGCACCAGGCCGGCAGTTCCGTTTCCGAGCGCCTTGCATTTTGAACCTCTCAGTCTCGGTGTTTAAATAGTCTTTCTCTGTAACTAACCTGGCGGGACCGTATCATGGCCTGCCGCTTATGCTCGATATGAAAATAAATGACCGCCCCCGATTTCCCCTCACTTTTAAGATTCTGCTGGCTCTTCTAGCATTCTATCCAGCGACGCGAGTCTTAGCGGAAAACCGTCCCAACATCGTGATCGTTTACACGGATGACCATCGGTGGGATGCTGTGGGGGCGTCTCGCGCCAGCAGTATCCAAACTCCGAATATCGATCGCTTGGCGGAGCGCGGGCGCTACTTTCCCAACTCTTTCGTGACTTTGTCGATCTGCGCTCCGAGCCGAGCCGCGTTGCTCACGGGGCACTACGGGAGCGCCAACGGGGTGATGGACATGGAGTCGGACTTGCAGATGGAGGACGACACCTTGGGAGAGCGGCTGAAGGAGGCTGGTTACGAGACTTCCGTTTTCGGCAAGTGGCACTTGTCCAGCTCGCCCGAGCGTCTCGGCTTTTCGTACGCGTCGTACTTCTATGGCTTGGTTCCGTATTGGGATGTTGAATTCAATCGCCAGGGCCAGACGCTTACGGTGCCCGGCTTCGTGGACGATGCGACGACTCGGGAGACGGCGCTTTACCTGGAAAAGGAGAGGAACAAGGAGAAGCCGTTCTTCGTATTCTACAATTCCTTCGCTCCGCATATGGATAACAGCTTCGCTTGGCCTGCTCGTCCGGAGTCGATTGCCCTGTATCCAAAATCCAATTTGCCTTTGCCCCGTACCTGGAAGACGGGACTGAACGGGAAGCCGCCCTACATTCGCCAGAACCGTCCGCACCAGCGGGCGCTGGAGTATGGATACGCGGAGCAAGAAGCGGTGCTGGACCACATTCAAGGTTACTACGCTTCCGTTACCGACATGGATAGGGCGGTCGGCGAGTTGGTGGAGGTGTTGGAGCGCCAGGGCTTGCTGGAGGAAACCTATATTCTGTTGATGGGCGACAACGGGTGGTTCAACGCGGAGCATGGTTTGACGAGCAAGGTGCTTGCTTACGAGGAATCGATCCGAGTGCCGCTGATCGTGTCCGGCCCCGGAGTGAAGCAGGGAGTCAGCGAGGAGTTGGCCCTGAACATCGACTTGATGCCGACCCTTTTGGAATTGGCCGGGTTGCCGCAGGACCCCGAGTTGCCGGGGAGGAGCTTGGCGCCGCTGCTGAAGGGCGAATCGGTGGCGGACTGGCGGGAGTACATCTACTACGAGGCTCCGCACGAGCAACACGGCACGCAGCCATTGGTCGCGGTTCGCACCGCGGACTGGAAGTACATCGGAACCTATGCGGAGGAAACCTTGGATACGTTGGTCTTTGAGGAGCTCTACCACCTGGCATCCGACCGCGAGGAGCAGCGAAACCTGGTGGGCGATCCGGCGTGGGGAGAGCAGCTGGAGGAGATGCGGAAGCTTTTGCAGGAGGCACGGG
Source organism: Pelagicoccus sp. SDUM812005 (assembly GCF_031127875.1). GTDB lineage: Bacteria > Verrucomicrobiota > Verrucomicrobiia > Opitutales > Opitutaceae > Pelagicoccus. Next base: position 73,248 of record NZ_JARXIA010000007.1, read on the forward strand.
AACGTTACACGAAGGAATCGGGATTGCCCTACAGCGCTCGCAAGTGGAGCGGGAAGAACCTGTAGCGGTCAAGTTCGGTTTCTCCTTTGCTGGCATCTGGAGGGGCGAGGAAGGTGGTCTCGTCTCTCGATCCTCTTTACGGGGAAAGTTAAAGGAAGCTTGGGCGAGCGGAGCGGGGAGCGCTTTATGGGAGAATTGGTGTTAATTGATAATATTGAAATTATGGATACTGAGGCAGGGGAGAGCTGCGGGGCGTTGTTTTCGTAAGCTTTACGGAATGTGCGATTGAGGTTTGAGCCGTGCCTAGATTTGTTTTTGTTCGTTGCTATGATACCCCTTAGATTCATTACCCGACTTTGCCTGTGGATAGGCCTTTGCGTTGCGGCGCGAAGCGCGATGGCCCAAGAGGATCCCGATCCTTTGCGCTACGCCGACGAGATCGCTCGTTTCGAGGCGGAGCGAGCGGAGGGCGTCCATGCGGAAGGGGCGATCGTCTGCGTGGGCAGTTCGTCGATGCGCATGTGGCACAAGCGTATGGCGGAGGACCTCAGTCCGCTGACGGTGATTCCGCGCGGTTTTGGCGGCAGCCACTACAGCGACGTTAACTATTTCTTCGACGAGTTGGTAGGGGCGTACCGGCCGCGAGCGGTCTTGGTCTACGAAGGGGACAACGACGTGACGCATGGGAAGTCGCCGGAGCGAGTGTTCGCGGATTTCATGGAGTTTCGCGAGAAGGTGGCGGCTCTGGATCCGGAGATACGGGTTTACGTGATCGGGGTGAAGCCCAGCACCACGCGCTGGCACCTGAAGGAAGAGATTCTGGCTACGAACCGGCTGATCGAGCAGGCCTGCGAGGCGGACGAGCGCTTGAGCTACATCGATGTATCCAAATTTCTATTGAACGAGGAAGGGGCACCGCGACCGGAGATCTTCGTTGAGGATGGGGTTCACTTGAACACGATCGGATACAACCTGTGGGCAGCGGCCGTGGGCCTGGTCCTCGTGCCTGCTGAATCTGAATACGAGCTCAAATGAGCGCGGAACACTCTCGTATCCAGGAGTCGCTGGAAGAACCGTCGCATTATGGTTTGCGGCAGTGGTCGGGCTGGGTGGTCGGGCCGGGACTGCTGCTGGTTACCTTGCTCTTCGATCCACCTGCGGGCTTGTCGGTGGAAGGCTGGCGTACCGCTGGGGCGGCCGCCTTGATGGCGACCTGGTGGATTAGCGAGTCGGTGCCGATTCCGGTTACGGCTTTGCTTCCGCTGGCCCTTTTTCCCTTGCTGGGATTGGGCAAGATTAAGGAGGTGGCGGCGCCCTATGCGAACCCCTTGGTTTTCCTCTTCCTAGGGGGCTTCCTCATCGCTTTGGCGATGCAGCGGTGGAACTTGCACCGTCGCGTGGCGGTGGGCTTGATTGGAGCTTTGGGAACGCGACCGAACCGGATCGTAGCGGGCTTTTTGCTGTCGGGCGCTTTGCTTAGCATGTGGGTGAGCAATACGGCGACCGCCCTGATGATGCTGCCGATCGCTACCTCGGTGGTGGCCTTGGCATCCGAGAGCTCGGGGCGTTCGGGCCCGGGTAAGCACTTCGGTCCGGCCCTCATGTTGGCAGTCGCCTACGGCGCCACTACCGGAGGCATGGCAACATTGATCGGCACGCCGCCGAACGCGCTGTTGGCTGGTTACTTGAATCGAGTTTATGGATACGAGATCGGTTTCGGTCAATGGATGATGGTGGGGCTGCCGGTGACCTTGCTTGCCCTGCCGGTGGTGTACCTGACCTTGACTCGAATCGTCTTCAAGCTGGGGCGCCAGCCGCTGCAAGGCATGGAGCAGCTTTTGATGGAGGAAAAAGGGCGCCTGGGCCGCTTCTCCAAGGGGGAGCGCTGGGTGGCGACCGTGTTCGCCGCTACGGCCCTCTGCTGGATCTTCCGCCCTTTGCTCGCGGATTTCGTGCCGATGATATCGGATACGACGATCGCGATTGCGGGAGCGGTGATCCTTTTCATGATCCCGGTGAACCTCGGTCGCGGCCAGTTCGTGATGGACTGGGGATCGACCAAGGGGCTTCCTTGGGACGTGCTCCTGCTTTTCGGGGGCGGCTTGAGCCTGGCGGGAATGATCCAAGCCCATGGGCTTTCCAGCTACTTGGGAACCTTGTGCGAAGGCCTGGGCGGCTGGCCGGTCTTTTTGGTATTGGGAGTGATTTGTTTCGGAATCCTCATGCTGACGGAGCTGACCAGCAATACCGCTACGGCGGCCACCTTTCTGCCGATCGTGGGAGCGGTTGCGGTTAGCTTGGGCCAAAACCCGCTGCTTTTCCTCATCCCCACGGCTCTGGCGGCCAACTGTTCCTACATGATGCCGGTAGGGACTCCGCCGAATGCCATCGTATTCGGTAGCGGGGTTCTGCAGCTGCCGCAGATGGCCAAGGCGGGACTCTTGCTCAACGTCTTGCTGGTGCCGGTGGTCCTGCTGCTGGTGTGGCTCCTTGGCTCCTGGGTCTTCGACATCGAGCTCGGCGAGCTGCCGGCTTGGGCCGGGAAAAGCGTCGAGTGAGGGGCGGCTGCGCGAGGCGGCTGAGGATCGGTTGCCCGCGCTTCGCGACCTTGCGATTTCCTTGCTGATATCTGCAGGTAGCGACTCGACTGGGGCGAGCGCTTAGGGGGCTCTTTTCCGAGGGAAGCGGGCGTGGTCCCGGTTTTCCCCCGATTGGGGGATTGAGAGTTGGGGCGAGGACTGCTAGTCTTATGGCAGATGCTCGGAGCTATCCGAGGTTTTCCCCACAGCTATCCTGCGATCCCCTGTCCGCTTCCCCGAAGTCGCCAAGACACGTTTCGGCCCATCTCATTACGAGCGGGACGTTTGGCATCGGTGTGTTGCTTGGGAACGCGTTCCACCCCAACAAAAACAAACCAAACTCACAAACTAAGATGAGTAGATTCAAACATCCCGCTAAACGTAGAACCTGCCAGGTACCGACTTATCTCGCCTGCGTCGGAGTTCTATCTGTTGTCCCCTCGGCTCTCTATTCCCAGGGCTCCCCTGCTGACGGTTCCGAAGAGGATGATCCGATCTTCGAGCTGTCGCCTTTCGAGGTGAAGGGCGATGAGGACGTTGGCTATATGGCGACTTCTTCCCTGGCCGGTTCTCGCTTGAACACGGAGCTGCGCGACATCGCGGCGGCGGTGCAAGCGATCACTCCGGAGTTCATGAAGGACATTGGAGCGACTGACCTGCAAAAGCTTCTCGTTTATACTACGAACACGGAAGTTGCTGGTATCGAAGGCAATTTCTATGGCGGGGACACATGGGACAAGGGGCATGCTCGCGATATGCTGGTCGAACCCCACCGCACGACTCGTATCCGTGGCTTGAATAGCGCGGACATCACCCGCGACTTTTTTCCGACTGATATTCCGATCGATTGGTACAGTCTCAACCGCGTTGACATCAGCCGTGGACCAAACTCGATCCTGTTTGGACTGGGAAGTCCAGCCGGTCTGATCAACAACACGCTCAAGACGCCGCTCATGTCCCAGGACGAGCGTTCGGTTGAGCTTCGTTTCGATAGCTATGGCTCGATTCGCGGGGTAGTCGACCTGAACAAGACGATTATCGAAGACGAGCTTTCCGTTCGCGTGGTCGCTTTGAACGACGAGGCGAAGTTCCGCCAAAGGGGAACCTTTAACAACGATCGCCGTATCTACGCCGCGTTGCGCTGGCAGCCAAGTTTCGGGGATGGCATCTTTACCCAGTTCGACGCCAACGGCGAGTGGGGACAGATCAATGCGAACCGTCCGATGGCGGCTCCGCCAGCCGACTTCCTGACGAACTGGTACGGAGCGACCGATCGCAACTTGGTTACCAACGACGAGTATTGGACCGATCCGGGCGACGCGGAAGGGCTTTCCGGCTTCGGCGCCCATGAGGCGATCTACGGCGCCCAGTCTATCGGAGGCCAAGTTTGGGACGACCATCCCGTTTCCTTCTTTGCGGATCCGACAAGCGGCGCGATTGGCCTAGCCGGTGGTCCCGATGCCATGGTTCTGCGCGGTTGGAACAATGTGAATGGCGGCGGCTGGGGTAGCTACGTGGGCTTGACCAATCCCAATTGGGAGTTGGGCAATGGCAACCACGAGAAGAACCAGGCGGCCTACTACGCTGGCAACCCTGCGGTCACCGCGATCATTGACGACTACGAGTCCTTGACCGGGCAGAACTTCCGTGGCTTCGGACAGGGTATGTGGCCGACGCAGATGATCATCGACGGTCCGATCGCGGAGTTGGCGAGGGAGAGCAACCTGGTCGGTCCCAACAAGTCTGAGTTCAACGACTTCGAGACTTTCAATTTGGTGGCGACTCAAACTTATCTCGACGGCCGCGTTGGATGGAATTTCGCCTACAACGACCAGTCATACCGTTCTGGATACACGAACGCGATGGAAGGGCTCTGGGGCGGTAACATTATTTCCGTAGACATCAACGAGTCGCTTCGTGGTGGCGAGGGTAACAATCCGAATGTGGGTCGACTCTTCACCATAGGCGAAGGCCGTGGCGGCATCTACGAAAAGCGCCGCGAGAACTGGCGGGCAACCGTGTTCGGCGAAGTCGCTGCCGACGATTTCTTCGATTCAGACAGCGTGCTCTCCACGGTTTTGGGCAAGCACACCTTTACCGGAGTCGCGTCGTCCCAGAAATACGACTACTTCGACCGCAGTTTCGCCATGTACCGCTGGGACGAGCAATTCAGCGAAGAGCAGGCATGGTCTCGTCCAGGCTATGCGACCTGGCGTGGTATCCACTATCTCAGCGACAGCATTCTCGGCACTACTTCTATGGACCAGATTACTGGCTTGGAAGGCGTCTCGACCGTGCAAGATCCAGCTCTCAACCAGTCCGTGCTGGCCTTCGGATTCAACGACGAAGGCGGCCGCGAATGGGCTCAAAGCGATTTTGGCCTCCTGAACTACCAGACCGACTTGGATAAGCTCTACGACGGCGCCAGCGAAGGCTACGACGTCACGGATTCCAAGGTGTTCGTCTGGCAGGGCGATCTACTCAACGGCGCCTTGGTACCGATCTTCGGATGGCGCGAAGACGAGTACGAAGCGCGTCGCAAGCCTTCTCCCACACGTATCGAAGAAGATGGCGTGATGGTAGAGTACGGAAGGGACGCGGTCTATAACAACGTGCTGCCGTACAGCGACAACTGGGTCTACAACGACGAACGTAGCACGCCGATCCTTGCCAAGGCCCAGCGCCGCAGCTGGAGCGTTGCCTTGCACGGCGAGGAGCTGCTCGATCTGTTCGGCCGCGAGCTGCCTAAGGGCATGGGGCTGACGCTGCTGTACAACGACTCGAGCAGCTTCCGGCCCTCCGAAGTGGCGACCGACGTTTACGCTCGCCAGGAGGCGAACCCATCGGGCAACACCAAGGACGTAAGCGTTCTCGTTTCGGCCATGGACAACAAGTTCTCGCTCCGCGTAACCAAGTATAAGACCACTCAGGAAAACACGACCTTCGTGGGCGACGCCCCGGCCTTCAACCGGAACAAAGCGATCTTGGGACGTGCCATGGACGGAATGATGTGGGAGATCGGCCCGCACTGGGGCGGATTGCCTGAGACGGATGAAGCAGCGGCGAATCGTTGGCAACCGACACCGGAGTGGGTCGTCAACAATTGGATGTTTGGCGAGGGCAACTACGACGCTTCGATTGCAAACACTCCGCTGCCTGCCGATTGGAGGGACAATCCTGACATCATGAGCCAGCCGCTTCGCATTCGTTCGTCGGCGCTGCCGGACTCTCCGAATTACGTCGCCCAGGGCGATATGAATCCTGACCTCACGCTACCGTACGTCGCTCCTCCTCTTACGGCGGAGGAAGTCGCGTATCGCTCCGAGTGGTACCGCGCTCGTTCCGACGCGGAGTGGTCGCGTCCGGTAGACCCGACCTTCTGGGATGCTATGAACTTCGAGCGCATCGAAGCTGCATGGGGAGGCTTCTGGGAGCTTACCGCTTGGCAGGTGCCCAGCACTTCTCGCAACTTGAACAATCTCGTGTCGGAAGGAATTGAATACGAATTGACTGCGAACCCAGTGGAGAACTGGCGCTTGACCTTCAACGCGTCCAAGGCCGAAGCCGTTCGCTCGAACGTTCTCAGCTCGTGGGACGAGTATATCGCGAACAGCATGGATATGTGGTTCGACGGTGGATACGAACTCTACGACGAGCCCGGCATGGACTACTGGTCTATCCAAGGATTCTACGACATTCCGGAAACTCCGGGTAACCAGTTGGGTACCGGTGGAAGATTGGGTACGAGCTACGGATCTGAGATCCTGGCCAAGTACTACCAAGCCAAGGCCACCGAAAGCCAGATGGTCAACGAGCTCAGAGAGTGGCACTTCAACTTGATTTCGAATTACAGCTTCAAGGACGGAAAGTTCAAGGGCTTGGGCATCGGCGGCGCCTATCGCTGGATGGACGAGTCGAACCTTGGTTACTACCCGAAGTATGACGCGGAGGCGAATGCCTGGGTGAACGACCTATCCAAGCCGATCAAAGGCTCTAGCGAAGATTACTTCGACGCGTGGGTTTCGTATGAAACGAATATCGGCGGCGACAAGACCTGGTCTATTCAGCTGAACGTGTACGACCTTTTCGCTGACGACGAGTTGATCCCAGTTCGCGCTAATCCAGACGGAACGATCGCTCAGGTTCGTATACCCGGCGAAACGCGTTGGTCGATCAGCAACACGATTCGATTCTAAGCCTGCTGCAGGCTTTGTGTAGCGGGACATCTTGGGGGGTGTCCCGCTTTTTTGCGGGCTGAGTATCTGCGGCTGCGCCTAGGGCGCGTCGCTAGAGCGTTTTTCGTTTAGTTAGTCGTACTGTGTGATGAGGGAAACGCGGCGTGCCCGGCGGTCCCGCCCTACCTTATGCGAATGATCAAATGAAAAATGCGCTAGCCCGCCTGTACCCGAAATCATACTACGACTATGAGTCTAATCCAATTCTCTACCGTTTCAGGACGCTCCGTTTTTTCATCGGCTAAGGCCATGGGCGTTTGCCGCTCCGCGCTTGTTGCCGCTCTGCTGTCGCTTGTTCCGGCAAGCTCGGGCGAGGAATTTGTATTTTTCGACCTGAGCGATGAGGGGGTCGAAAAGTCCATCCCGATTTGGGGACTTGATACCGCTTGGCTTTCGGAGAGCAACGTACGCCGCGGCGTCGAGTTTATGGGGAAGGATCAGGTAGACGTGATTCGCTTTTCCTTCACCGGCGACCGGCCTTTGATCGACGGGGATCTCGAGACCACGCGACAGGCGGAATTTGATGAGCGTATGAGGATCGTAGATACGTATGCTAAGCCCGATGCGGGGCTCTATTTCAATAGCGATACCATCGGCATCGATCCCTACTTTATGGATGGGTCTAGCGGACCGCGCCCCGACCGATGGGCTGAGCTGATCGACATCACGCGGCAAAAGGCGGAGGAGGCAGGGAGAACGGTATTGTCGGTGGCTCCTTTCAACGAGCCAGACCTTCTCTCCAATGGACAGGGCAGCGTTTCGCGCTTGAGGGAGATACTTGCCCTTTTGCGAGAAGATCCGAAATACAAGGATAGCTTCGCGAATATCCGTCTAGCTGGTGGCAGCACGCTCAATAACGATGAAGCGATGGATTGGTACGATCCGTTGAAGGATTTGCTCGACGAAGGCAATACTCACCAGCTCGCAGGTACCTTCGATACCTATGCATCGTTTTTTGAATACGTTAAGTCGAATGGTGATATTGGAATAAACGACGAATTGCACAACGTGATGGAGGCGATGGTCGGCGCCGAGTACGGCATGGAAGCAGGCATCTGGTGGGGGAGCGCCGAATACGCCAGAGGGGAATTTGTGAAGGCCAGCGATGGGCGCCGCCTCGGTTATGCGGAAAATCGTCCGAACTGGACCGCTGCTTCCGTCTACCGGGCGCCTAGCGGCAAGGTGCAGGCGTTCGTGGGAGAGTCGGAAAGAGAGGCCCGCCCGACTTCTTTCGTTTTCGTTTCCAAGGATCGGGATGTCTTCTACGATGGAGTCGGTCCACAGCGTCGGTTTAAAGTGAATACAACGGGCGGAAGCGGTTACCGGACGGCAGCCCATAAAAATGCGGAGCGGGTGGTTAACGTTACTTGGGGGGAAGACATACAGCCGGTGATCGACGGGCGTTATACCTTGGTGAATCGAGCGACGGGCAAGGTGCTGGAAGTCGAGGGAGGGAGTTCCCAGAACGGAGCCAATCTCCAGCAAGCAAGTCCTAGCTACAGCGATCACCAGTCCTGGATGGTTTCTCGCGTTCCCTTTACGATCGGTGGAGACTGGAGCTATTTCTCCATCAAACCCTTTCACAATTCGGAAAAGACGGGTGACGTTTGGAACTGGAATCTAGACGCCGGCGCGGACGTCCGTCTCTATGACTATGCGGGGGGGACCAACCAACAATGGGTTCTCGAGTACGTAGAGGATGGATACTTCTATATCCGCAGCCGCTTCAGCGGCAAGTATCTGGAAGTGGCGAATGGTTCCGTGGACGACGGAGCCAACGCGCAGCTGGGCGAGGGGCCTGGCGGTTTTCTGCAGCAGTGGCGATTCCTTCCTGCGGGGGCCTTGGTCGAGTTCGATCCGCCTGAAGCTCCGACGGGTTTGAGCGCTCGGGCGAATGCACTTTCGGTGAGCCTTGCCTGGGACGAAAATTCCGACGCTGATTTCGATAGTTATAGCATTTACCGCTCGATCGAGTCGGAGGGACCGTACGAATTGATCGCTCGAGGCATATCAAGCAATGCCTTCGTGGATGGCTCTGCCAACGAGGGGAGTTCCTTCTTCTACCGGGTCAAGGCGGTCGACCGCTCGCTCAATCATTCCGACTATTCGGAGGAAGTATCTGCTTCACCCAGTAGGGGGCGAGCCTTGGTTTTGTCGCTTGGCTTCGAGCAATCTATGGGAGACAGCTCCGGCAATGCGAACGACGCGGAAACAGGCTATACGCCAGCCTTCCTAGATGGACGCGGAGGAGGGAAGTCGCTGTATTTCAATGGGGCGACCCAGTTTGCGAATCTCCCTGCAGAGGTGTCCAACTTTGAGGGCTTGAGCATTTCCTGTTGGGTCTACTGGAGCGGTGGCTCGGACGGGCAGCGCCTCTTCGAGTTTGGGGAAAATTCGGAATCCCGTTTCTATTTGAGTCCGAAAGTTGAAGGAAGCGGGCTTCGATTTGCAATGATAAGTGGCGGCGCGGAAAAACAGCTGAATGGGGCGACTCTGGAGTCCAACCGTTGGACGCACCTTTCGGTAACCTTAGGCGCGGGCGTTGCCCGATTGTACGTCGATGGGGTATTGCAGGACGAGAGCGACGGGTTTGCTTCGCCCTCGGATCTTGGATCGATTTTGAACGTTATAGGAAAAAGCCATTTCGATTCCTTTTCATTCTACCGGGGACGAATCGACGATTTCCGAATCCACAATTTTGCTCTCGCTACGCATGAAGTGGTGGCTGAGGCGGGGCTATCGATCCCTGCCGCGCCCATGTCCGTGGCGGGAGCGTTTAGCGGGGATGAGGTTTACCTGACCTGGCAGGACGTGCCGGGGGCCAAGAGCTACACGGTGAAGCGTTCTGAGACGAGCGATGGTCCTTTTGTTGCAATCGGGACGGAAGTATTGAAAAATGGATACTTGGACGAGCATGCCTCTGGAAGCGATCGCTTCTATTATCTGGTGACTGCGGTGAATGAGATGGGAGAGAGCCTCGCATCTTCGGCTCATTCAGTGAGCTTGCTGTCTCCTGGTGAGGAATGGCGACGGGAGCACTTCGGGACAGTGGAAAACGAGGGTGACGCTGCGGACGGAGAGGATCCGGACCGTGATGGCATCGTCAACATTCTGGAGCGAGCTTACGGCGGCGATCCGCGGGTGGCGGATCGGTCAATCGCTCCTTATCTCGATCGCTCAACTTCTCCTCTGGCTATGGTCTATCGACGCGACTCGAGAGCGGTAGATTTGGAATTTCGAGTCCTAGAATCTTCGGATCTTTCGCCTCTTTGGGTTGAGGCGGAAGGGAGCACGGAGGTTTTGGGCGAGGAGGGTGCGATTCGATGGATACGATTCCAGCGTACGCAGGGATCGGACGAGAATTTGTTTCTGCGCCTTGAGGTAAAGAAAGATTAAGGGCTCGAACGGCTTTGAATTGATATTTGGGTATGAATATAAAATCTATTTATTCAATAATTTGCGCAGGTTTATTAGGAGCTTGCCCAGTTGTTAGCGCGGATCATTCAGGACTGGATGATAAGGGCCATATGCAGGCTCTCTTGCGAACCGACGAGGACGGTTTCGTTTTTGAGCGCTTGGAGAGCGGGATCCAGTTCGTTCTGGATGGGATCACTAAGAACGTGATTTTCTACGATCCGAAAGTGGTGCGCGTGAACGCGAACCTTGGCGAGAGTCACTGGAAGCATCCGAGTATCGTAGTGGTAGAGAAGCCCAAGCCAGTCTCTTTCGATTTGGAAGAGCTTGAGCGGTCCCTGGTTTTGACCGGCGAGTTTTTGCGAGTCGAGATCAGCAAGCAGACGGGGGCGGTAACCTTTAGAGATCGTAGCGGAAGGATCTACACGCAGGAACATCAGGAAAGTCCTCAACGCGTAAGGCGGTTTGAATACGAAGGCGCTCCCACCTACGAAGCCGAGAACACCTTTACCTTAAAGGAGGGAGAGGCGATATATGGATTCGGCTATCTAGGAACTAACGAGACTCAGAGAAGGGGCAAGGAGTTGCTTTTGGTGCAGACCAATATTGGCATCGTGATTCCTGTCATGATGTCCTCCGAAAGCTACGGGGTTCTTTGGGATACCTACTCGGTCATGAAGTTCAAGGACGATGAGGCGGGAGCCCGGCTCTGGGCCGAGAGCGCTCCTGGCGGCGTGGATTATTACTTCATGGCGGGAGAAGATTTGGATGATGTTGTAGCAGGATACCGTTGGTTGACGGGAGCGGCGCCGATGTATCCGAAACAAGCTTTTGGTCTTTTCATGAGCAAGGAGCGTTACCCGACTCAAGAACGTATTGTCGAAGTGGCGAAGGAATTCCGCGAACAGGAATTTCCGCTGGATTACATCGTGCAGGATTGGCAGTACTGGGGCTCCGCTAACGATGGAAGCTGGAGCGGAATGATTTGGGATAGCGAACGATTTCCTGATCCGGAAGGGATGACGAAAACGATCCACGATCTGAATATGAAACTCATGATTTCGATCTGGCCTTCGATCGGAAACGATACGCCTTTGGCCAAGGAACTGGACCGATACGGGCTGCGTCACGGGCCGCTTCATTGGATTTCGAAGAAGGCTCACATATATGACGCCTTCAGCGAAAAGGGCCGGGAGATCTACTTCAAGCATGTGAAAGAAGGGCTGCTCGATAAGGGGGTGGATGCCCTTTGGATGGATGGGACCGAAGTCGAATTGACTACCGCCTGCTGGGACCCTTATCAGGTGGCTCGCGATATCAAGCAGATTGGCCAGAACGCCTTGGGCGACACCTCTCGCTATCTCAATCCGTATTCTCTGATGACGACTATGGGAACCTACGAAGGTCAACGGGCCACTAGCGATAAGCGGGTCTTTACCTTGACTCGGTCTGGTTGGGCAGGGGCTCAGCGTACCGCTGCTGCGTCTTGGTCAGGCGATATTTACGCAAGTTGGGAGACCTTGAAAAGTCAGATTGCGGACGGAGTGAACGTTACGGTAACGGGAAATCCATATTGGACCCAGGATATAGGTGGCTTCTTTGTGCGGGACTATCCCGGCGGCGAGACCAATCCAGCTTATCGTGAACTTTTTGCCCGTTGGTTTCAGTTTGGTGTATTCAATCCTTTGATGCGCGTGCATGGGACCAGCGTAGAGCGTGAGCCCTATATTTTTAAGGATATGGATCCTCAAGTGTACGATTCCCTTTTGGATGCGGTCCACCTGCGCTATCGTCTCCTGCCCTATATCTACAGCTTGAGCTGGAAGGTGACCGACGAGAGCTATACTTTGATGCGACCACTGGTGATGGATTTTGCCGCCGACAGGAACGTTTTCGATATCGATAATTCCTTTATGTTCGGTTCGTCGTTTTTGGTTAATCCAGTGACGCGTCCGATGTATCGGGAATTGAACCCGCCTCCGGGGACCGTGCCTTCGACTGCCCTGCGGACTCCTGACGGGAAACCCGGATTGGCGGGACAGTACTTTGCGGGGGAAAACTTCGAGGAGCCGAAAGGCAAGGTCGTGGACCTTACCTTGGACCACGATTGGCCAGGCCCTCCTTTGGCAGGCCCTCCAGGAGGACTCGATGGCTTCTATAACTTCTCGGGTCGATGGGAAGGGGTGCTGGTGGCTCCTGAAGATGGCGAGTACGAAGTAGGTTTGGAAGGAGACGACGGTTTTCGACTCTACTTCGATGGTGAGCTGGTGGTGGAGGACTGGAACTATGCTGCTAAACGTTACAAAGGGAAAAAGGTAAGCTTGAAGAAGGGGCAAGAGCTTCCGATCGAAATCGAGTATTACCAAGGTGGATACGAACGCTATCTCCGCCTTGCCTGGCGTACTCCGAGCGAGATTCGCGAGATCGAAGCGAAAAAGGGGGAGCGAAACCTTACCGTGGAGACTTATCTACCCGAGGGCTCGCAGTGGTATGACTTTTGGACGAACGAAACCTTCGATGGCGGGCAAAGCGTGACGAAGGAAGCTCCGATGGATGTTATTCCGCTCTATGTCCGCGCGGGTTCGATTGTGCCGATGGGGCCGGTCGTGCAGTATGCGACGGAACGGCCTGACGCGCCGTACGAGATACGAATCTACCCGGGAGCCGACGCTGAGTTCACCCTCTACGAGGACGATAACGAGACTTACGATTACGAGGAGGGCGAATATGCGACGTATGATCTCGTTTGGGATGACTCGAATCGGATTTTAACGTTGGAAGCCCGCGAAGGCTCGTATCCGGAGATGAACAAGAAGCGTAAGCTAAAGGTTTTGCTAATGGCTTCGGGCGAAAAGGCGGGGCTGCACGCGAAAGCGAAGCGAAGCAAGTCGGTCACCTATACCGGGAAGCGACTCCAAGTAGCGTTCGATTGATTTGATAGCCCGGCTCTAGTCTAGTCCAAGTGTACGATACCGTGCCGGATGGCGGCGATGGCTGCCTCGGTGCGGTCGCGTACGCGAAGTTTGGCGAAGAGAGTCTTGAGGTGAGACTTCACGGTCTCCTCTGAGATGGAGAGGCTGGAGGCGATCTCCTTGTTGCTGCGGCCCTTGATGAGCGCTTCGAGGACATCGCGCTCCCGCTCGGTGATTTGATCGCGTTGCGAGCGCAGCTCGAGGCGTTTGGCGACGCTTTGGGGGAGGGAGGTGTCGCCTTCGTTTACGAGCTTGACGGTTTCGGCTATGTCTTCAATGGGCATGTCCTTAAGCAGGTAGGAGGCGGCACCGGACTGCAGGGCTCGGTGGATGTCTTCGTCCCAGTCGTAGGTTGAGAGGACTATGATTTTCGCTTCGGGGAATTTTTTGCGGATGGCGAGAATGGCCTCGGCCCCGCCCATTTCGGGCATGCGCAGGTCCATGAGTGTGACGTCGGGGAGGGTGTCCTCGAACACCTCGATGGCTTCCTCGCCATCGGAGGCTTCGGCGATCACCGTCATGCCCGGCTGCTGGTTGATCAGGGCGACCAATCCCATGCGCATGGAAGGATGGTCGTCGGCGATCATGACGCGAATGGGAGCGTTTGATTCTTCGTGGCTCATCTTTGTTTCTGTCGTTTAAAGGTGGATACGTTTGAAGTTCGCGAGGGTTAGTCGCTCACTTCGACGCGGATTCGGGTTCCTTTTCCGGGCGTACTTTGTATGTCGACCTCGCCGTCGAGCAGCTCCACGCGCTCGCGAATTCCCACGAGGCCGAAGCTCTTCTTTGAGTCTTGGCAGGTTTTTTCTTGGTCGAAGCCTTGGCCGTCGTCTTGTACGACGAGTTCGATTCGCCTGTTGTGGTAGGAGATATGGATTTCTATCTTTTGGGGCTTCGCGTGCTTGATGGCGTTGGTAACGGCTTCTTGGCCGACGCGCAGGAGGTTGTTTTCTACTACGGGAGGGAGGCGTCTCCTGTTTCCGGATACGCTTACGCTGGCTTCGATGTCGCTGTCTTCTACGAGCTGGAGGGCGATGCGTTCGAGCGCTCCGCCAAGGTCGTGCTTTTCCAGTACCTGCGAGCGCATGTTCCAGATGGAGTCGCGGGCGTCGGTGAGCGCGGTACGGGCTAGCTTGTGGGCGGTTTGGATGTGCTTTTGGGCGTCTTCCTTGAGGTCGCGAACGTCGGGTCGTACCAGTTCGAGGTGGACGGAGATGGCTCCGATGTTTTGGGCGAGGGTGTCGTGGATTTCGCGGGCGACGCGGTTGCGTTCGGTGAGGATCGCGGAAAATTCGGATTCCGCCATGGCCCGTTGCTGCTTTTGCTCGCGGAGTCTACGGCGTGAGAAGAGTACGATGAGGGCGATGGTGGCGATGGCGAGGAGCAGGACGCCGGCGAGACCGTAGGCGATGCGCTGGGGGGTCCACCAAGGGGCGGGCGTGAGAATGGTAAGGTCGCTGGGGGAGCGCAGGAGAAGGTGCAGGGATTCGGACCACCAGAGTCCGTTGAGGGGGATGGTTTCCCCTTCGCCCACGGTGGCGATTCCGGATACGGATACGGTGCTGCCTGGGCGCCAGTCCGGGAGTGAGTCCAGCTCGGCGTGGCTTATGAGGGAGGCGCGCACGGTAGTGCCCAGTCCTTGGAGGGTAAGCTCGATGCTTTCGGGGTAGCGTTGGACTTCGAGAAGGGTGGCGGTGAGGCGGATGAGGTCCGAGTCGTGGCGAGTGATCATGTTAAGCTCTGAGAGCTCTACGGGAGCAGGTCGGGGGGCGTTTCCTCGTTTTTTGAAGGTGGCGTCTTGCAGGACGGGGCTGTAGGTGCCTGGTGTTGGAAAACCCAATACGCTGACGATGTCGCCCGGTACAAGGGCTTCGTCTTGCGAGCTTTGGATGCGGAGGCTTTGCTTGTCGTCGCGTATCCAGAGGGCTTTGCCGGGGCGTTGATGGGTCACCACGCCCTTGACGTGGACGCGGTGTCCGGGGTTGCCGCCAGAGGGGTCGAACGTGAAAAGGCTGGAGACGGGGCGGGGCGGGGTATCGAAGCTCTTGTAGACGGGGGGCTGGATGATGTCGGGCACGATTCCCATGGGGGTGTGCAGGATGGGGCGCACGAACTGGCGGTTGCCGTTGTGCAGGTAGAAGCAGTGGCCGACGACTCGAATCTTGGCGTCGAGGTATTTGCTGGGGTCCAAGAGTTCCTGCATTTCGATCACGAGCTCCAGGTTGCCGGAGACGAGCTTGAGCTTGGTGTATAGGTTTTCGCCGTCGGGAGTGAGCGCTTCCGGCGGCTTTTGCAGGATATTGGGGAGGATTTCCACGCGTCGGACGATGCCTTCGAGCTCGACCCATTTGGCGTCCATTTGCCCGAAGTAGAGCTCGGCCAGAGTGGTGGGTATGGGATCGGGGACGCTTGCCTTTCCGATCAAGCGCACGGAGGTGGCGGTGACGCAGGGAGCGTAGTCGCCGGCGTTCGTGTAGCCGATGACTTCTACCCGGTCGCCTCGCTTGAAGTCTACGTCGACGGAGGTGGAGGAGGTGAAGATGAAGATGCCGTCCGTTTCGTCCTGCATGGAAAAGGAGTGGGTCTCCTGGGCCATGTAGCAACCTCTGAGGCGGATCGGATGTTGCTTGGCCGCCTCCTCTGGGGAGAGGGCTCTGATCTCAGCGGCGGTGGTGAAGAGTGGCTCGGGGGCGGGCGTTTGGGCCTGGGTGGGCTGGCATGGTAGTATGAGGACCGCTGCGAGGGCTAGGAGAAGAGAGAGCGGGGGCAGTGGGTAGGTGTAGCGAGTGTTTAGGTAAGGCACGAAGGTAGCGGTTGGGAGAGGGCGAAGGGGAGTACCGTTGCGGGAACGATGGGTTGAGACGCTATTGAAATCGGCTGGCGGGGCAAGTCGGGGCCTCGGCAATCGTATAGATTCTAGCCCAATTCCCCCATTTGGGTGAGGGTCAAGGGCGGAACCCTGTGCTAGTCTTCGGCGTGGCTTCGCAGAGGCGTCGCTCGAAGAATGCAGAGAAAGAATGAAAAGCGAAGCAGACAGCGTAGCTCAGGTGCGGAATGTTGCCCAAGCGCCCGTACCTATCAAAGTTTTGGTGGTGGACGACCATCCTTCTATGCGCATGGGAATCATCGCCTTGATCGACAGTCAGTCGGACATGGAGGTGATCGCTGAGGCTTCGGACGGCGAGGAGGCGATCGAGGTTTACGACGACGTATTGCCGGATGTAGTGCTGATGGACCTACGCATGCATCAGATGGGCGGAGCGGAGGCTATTCTTTCGATTTGCCGCAAGCATCCTGATGCGAAGGTGATCGTGCTTTCCACTTACGATTGGGACGAGGATATCCATCGGGCGATTCAGTCCGGAGCGAAGTCTTACTTGCTCAAGGACATGGCGGTGGAGGAAATCGCTGGCACGGTCCGCAGCGTGCATGCTGGCGAGGAGGTTTTGCCTCGGCAAGTAGCGGAGCGCCTGGCGGAGCGAGCACAGCGGCAGCCGCTCACGGAGCGCGAGCGGGATGTCTTGGAATCGCTGATCAAAGGCCGTAGCAACAAGGAGATCGCCTTTGGGCTTTGCATTTCCGAGGAGACGGTGAAATCGCACCTTAAGACTTTGTTCAGCAAACTGAAGGTGAGGGATCGGACCGAAGCGGCGATTGCGGCGATCCGCTATGGGATCGTGCATATTGATTGAGCGATGGCGCCAATGCACTCGATTGGGTGATAGACGAGAGCTGGCGTCGTCTGTAGAATCATGAGTGTATCTGAACGATCGTGAGGATTGGACGCGTTTTGCGCGAAGCCGTCTCGATCGTTTTAGCCCCGAATCAAGCCCTTTATCTATGAGACTTTACCCTCTTCTCGCTTTGATGGCCGCAGCCACTGCGCCGTTTCTTGCCGCTAGCTCGAAACCGGAACACTGGGAGCTGGCCCCGACTCCGCCCATGGGGTGGAACAGCTGGGATATCTTTGGCACTTCTGTAACGGAATCCCAAATACGAGAACAGGCCGACGCAATGGCGGAACACTTGCTACCCTTCGGCTACGATGTGCTGACGGTGGACATTCAGTGGTACGAACCGAATGCCAAAGGTCATTATTATAACCCAGGGGCGGAGCTTTCCATGGACGCTTTCAGCCGGCTGACGCCGGCGGAGAACCGATTCCCATCTGCTGCGGGAGGAAAAGGCTTCAAGCCTCTTGCGGACTACGTGCGCTCCAAGGGCTTGCGTTTCGGTATCCATATTATGCGGGGGATCCCGCGGCAGGCGGTGGAGAGGGATACGCCCTTGCTGGGAACCGCGGCAACGGCGGGGGAAGTTGGAATCGTTGACTCCGTTTGTCCTTGGAATCCGGATATGTATGGAGTGGACGCTACGACCGAAGCGGGACAGGCTTACTACGATTCGATCTTCCAGCTGTACGCGGAGTGGGGAGTCGACTACGTGAAGGTCGACGATATTTCGCGGCCGTATGATGCGGTGCAGCGGGCGGAGATCGAAGCCATCCGAGCTGCGATAGATAAGTGCGGTCGGCCTATGGTGTTGAGCTTGTCGCCTGGATCCACGCCGGTGGAGGCGGGCGAGCATGTGTCGCAGCACGCGAACCTTTGGCGGATCACGGACGACTTCTGGGATCGTTGGGGATTGTTGAAGGCGATGTTCGAACGTTGCCACGCTTGGACTCCCTATCGCAGGCCAGGGGCGTGGCCGGATGCGGATATGTTGCCGATCGGGATCGTCGAGTTCGACCGTCCTACGCAGTTTACGGAGGACGAGATTTATACCCTGATGACTTTGTGGAGCATCGCTCGCTCGCCTTTGATCTTCGGTGGCGACATGACGCGGTTGGATGCGTTCACGAAACGGATGTTGACGCATCCGCCGATGTTGGAGGTTAACCAGAACAGCGAGAACAATCGGCAGGTATCCAGAATTCGGAACCACATCGTTTGGATGGCGGATGTACCGGGCAGCGAGGACAAGTACGTGGCTTTGTTCAATGCCCAGAGCGCGGGCGAACGGCTGACCTTCTCTGAGGCTGACTATGCCAGTCCGGTCATTGCGGGAAAGGGGCAGTCCCAGGAGATTTCTCTGGATATAGGGGCGGCCAAGCGACTGGTTCTTTTCGTGACGGATGGCGGGGACGGATTTGATTGGGACCATGCGGTTTGGGTGGATCCTACCTTGCACGGTCCAGGGGGATCCCTGAAGTTGACGGAGTTGGATTGGGCCTACGCCGATGCGGGCTGGGGAGCTCCTCGGGTGAACTTGAGCTGCGCGGGCGAGCCGCTGGTTCTAGATGGCAAGCGAGTGGAGGGGATCGGAACCCATTCCGAATCGAAGATCGTCTACGAATTGCCGGAGGGCTACGAGCGCTTCACGGCGAAGGGCGTCGTAACGGAGAAGGGCTCGGTCATGTTTGGAGTATTGGCGGAGGAGTCGCTAGTTTCCTTGGAAATCGATACTGAGGTTAGCGTGAGCTTTGCGGAGCTAGGCTTGCCGGAAAGGGCTCAGGTTCGAGACCTTTGGGCTGAAGAAGATTTGGGCATTTTTCAAAACGAGTTTACGAGGGAGATCGCTCCGCATGGGGCTGGGCTTTATCGGATAACGCCCTTGTCGGAAAGATAAGGTATGACTGTACCCATATTGTGGATACTCGAGTTTGGCTGTGTTTATCCGTTAAGGCAGGTCGCCTAGCTGGACGGGACGATCGAGGCGCCGGCTAAGGCGGGCGCATAGGTTAAGGAAAAGAAGTCCGGTGGTATAGGCGTCGCCGAGGGCGGTATGGCGTTCGAGGGAAGGGATGTTGAGGTGGAGGCAGAGTTCGTCGAGGGAGGGAGGACGCTGGTTCGGGTAGCCGGTTCGTTTGAAGGTGGCAAGCTCTTGCATGGCGAGGTGCCCGGTGTCCACCACTCGATTTTTCAGGGGAATGCGGAAGTGGCGTTTGCTCGCTTCGGAAAGCATGGCGATATCGAAGTTGATGTGGTGGCCAACGATGATGGCGTCTTGCAGTTCCTCGAAGAATTCCGCAAGGACCTCTCTCTCCGGGATGCCGTTCCTCGATTCCGAAGGAAGGATTCCGTGGACTTGGACTGCCTCGTTGATGACGGAGGTCTCTCGGTAGATGGTCCAGCTGCGGGCGCTGTCGATGGCGATTTGCAGCTTCTCGATTTTTAGGAGGCCGAGGGTGAGGAGCCGGTCGAAGCCGACTCGGAAGCCCGTGGTTTCGGCGTCGAGCACTACGATGGGGAGTTCGCGGATCTCTCGCTTCTCGCGTCGCTGGTCCGGCTTGCAGGAAAGGTAGCGCAAGGCGACTGGATCTTTGGGACGGGAGAACGGCCAGATCATGAAATGCGTGGGTCGAGGTGGAAGGTCCTACGAACGGCTTGCTGGGTCATGCGCACGACGTCGAAGATGTTGGAGAGTTGGGCCCGGTCGAGCTTGCTCAGCTTGGAGGGCGTGATGTAGCGGCCGGAGTCGTGGCGTTCCAGGCCGGTGAGGTTGCGCAGCTGCAGGAGGAAGTCGTAGGCGCCGTAGGCGTGTTGGGCGATCTCTCGGAGTTCCGGTACTGCCTCGCCCAATTCCTCGAGGCGTCCGCCGGTGGAGTGGTGGCTGGTCAAGTTGTATTGGATGGCGAATACGCGGGCGGCGTCTCGCAGCGGAGAGAGGGCTTTGGCCTTGATGTCGAATTCTCCGACGTTGCTGCCTTTCTTTTCTACGAGGAATTTTCCGAAGAAGCTGAGCGGGGGTGGGGTGGCGACTGCGATTTCGGCGAAGCGTCGGAGCAGGAACGCGTTTTTGGCGGCGATGGAGAAGAGGGATTTCCTGAGGTCGAGGCAAAGCGAGCGCTTGCCTTCTACGAATCGCATGTCGAGCAGGATGCTCGCCCGAAGGACGTCTTCTCCGTTTTCGATGTTTACCTTAGCCATTTCGTTCGCCCATTCCGTTTCGCTGCGGCACCAGCGAGGGTTGGAGCTCATGACCCCTCCTTGGCAGCGGGCGAAACCGCAGGCCACGAACTTGTCGATGACGGAGCTATTGAAGGCCAGCAGCTCATTGCGGATTGCTTCATCCTTGGCTGGGTCGCCGGTAGAGGCGAAGACCATGGCGTTATCCATATCGGTCCGCAGGATTTGCTCGCGCCGCCCATCGCTGCCGATGCTCATCCAGGCCCAGTCCACCTGGGGGAGCTCCTTGCCGCTATCGGCTAGCTCTTCTAGGGTGAGGGCGATCAGGCGTTCGATGAGGACATCGTTGAGCTCCGCGAAAATTTGCCCGACGAGGATGCCCGATACTTTTGCTTCCAGGTAGCTTTTGCCTACGAGTTCGATTTCGTCGCAGATTTCGCGAAGCCGCGAAACGGTGCGAGCGCGGCGGATTTGGTTGAGGAAAAAGGCGGGGTGGCGGCTGGTGCGGGCGAGCAGGTCCTTGTAGGTGCAGACGTCGAGGGCTTTGGACTCGGGAGTGCCGTCCTCGGTCACGCAGACGAGACTGATCCGCTGGCGCAGCATCAGGAGGATGGCGGCCGCGGCGCTGGATTCGGGAGCGACGGTATGCACGGGGCCGCTTATCAAGGACTTGACGGGGGAAGAGGCGGATCCGCCCGCGACGACGATTTCCTTTAGCAGATTGATGCTGGTCACGATGCCGAGCGGGTGGCGGCGATCGTCGACGACGAGGATGGAGGGGACGCGTTTCGCCACCATCATGGCGGTGGCGACTTCGAGCGATTCGTCTGGAAGGCAGGTGAGCAGGCGATCGAGGGGCCGGGGCTTTACCAGTTGGGCCCCTTCGAAGTAGGACTCAAGGATTGTACGTTTTCCTTGGATACGGGCTTCATCGGGCACGCTGACTTTTCCGCCTACGCGGGTTGCCCAGAAAAGGTGGCGGCGAACGTAGTTGCGAGCGGTGTCGTTGAACTCGATCAGCTTGAGGAATCGCTCCGCCTCGATGGCGTAGAGGAGGCAATCCTCGGCGACGCTAGCGGTGACTCGATGGGGCGAGGTTTCGAGTACGGCGGTCAATCCAATGAGGTCGCCGATATCCCTGACGTCGACGAGTTCGCTTTTTCCTTCGTTGGCCCAGTAGTACTCTATGCGCCCGTTTTCGAGGAAGAATAGGTCTTTGGGCGGCGGGTCGCCTTGTTCGAAGAGCGTGTCTCCGGAGACGAGGGCGCGTACCCGCGCCTTGCTGGCGAGCTCGAATACCTCGTCGGTGCCGAGGTGCGAGAAGGGCGGGTATTTCGCTAGGGAAGCGGCGATGCGGTTTGGGATGACGTTGGGGGTGGTCACCCTTTGTTTGAAGCGATAAGGGATTGTCTCCGCAATACGTTTATCGGTCCACTTCGCCGGATTGCTATTTGGCTAGGGTTATGGGCTCTCCGCGGTCGCCGGCTTGGAATGCGGGCTGCATGGGGTCAATCGGGAGAATGTTGCCATCTTCGTCGAACTCCATGCGGGCGATGCAAGTTTCGCGTTTGTAGCCGCCACCGCCTGGTACGGCGTGGCGGTGGTAGGCGACGTACCATCGGTCGGTGCCGGGCACGTTGACGATGCTGTGGTGAGCGGTGCCTTGGGCTGCTCCGTTTTGGCGGAGCACGATGAAGTCCTCTTCGTTTTCTGGACTGACGACGGGCCCGTATGGAGAATCGGATACGCCCCAGCCGACGCGATAGTCGGGACTGCGGGCATCGTCGATGGACCACATGAAATAGTATTTTCCGTTTCGTTTGAAGACGGCGATGCCTTCTCGGAAATCGCGCAGAGGGAACTCGACGGGGTCGCCGTCGAATGAAACCATGTCTTCGTTGAGTCGATACACGGTAGGGGTTCCGTTGCCGAAATAGAGGTAGGGCTGGTCGTCGTCGTCGATGAAGGCGAAGGGATCGATGCTGAAGGTTTTTATCTTTTCGTTGTCGACGAGGGGACGGCCGAGGGCGTCCTTGAAGGGGCCGGTGGGAGAGTCGCTGACGGCGACGCCGATGTTGTGTTCGCCGCAGAAGTAGAAGTAGTACTTGCCCTTGTATTCGATGCAGTCGGGAGCCCAGGCTTTGTTGTTGGCCCAGCTAACGTCTTTGCGGAGGTCTAGGAAGACGTTTTCCTTCTTCCAGTCGACGAGGTTGGGGGAAGACCAGACGGCGAACTCTTTGGTGTTCCAGTAGGGGCGGTCAGAGGTCGGGTATATGTAGTACTTGTCGCCGAAGGCCCGGATGGCGGGATCGGCGGTAAACTCTCCCTGCAGGGCTGGCGCGGGCGCGGCGGATGCGGCTTCGGCGAGCAGCGACTGGGCGAGAGCGGATGGGACGGAGAAGATGGAGCCGTGGCGCTGTCCTTCGGGAACTGCTACATCGTAGGCAGTGGGGGCCCACTGCATCCAGTCCTTGCTGGCGCGGGCTCCGTAGCGGTGGTTCACGTAGTAGTCGAAAAGGACAAGTATTTCGTCTCCGGTATTCACCACGGTGGGCCCTTCCGCTTGCTCGCCGGCGAGGATTGGAGTCGGTAGCTGCTGGTAGGGGCCGCGAAGTTGTTTGGCCTTGGCTACGCGGATGGCTCCGTAGGCTTTGTTTTCTTGGTCGTCGGTTTCTTTGTAGATGGCGTAGTAGGATTCGTCCTGTTTGATGATAGTTGTATCGATATTGCTGATACCTGGGTTGAAGAGGATCTTGGGAGCGCTGAAGGTTTCGAAGTCGGTGGTCGTCGAGTAATAGGCGAGGAATTCTGGGATGTCCTTTGTTTCGTGATCGATGGCGGAGGACCAAACGATTTGGTAGCAATGGTTTTTTTCGTCGAAATAGATTTCAGGTGCCCAGCAGAGTTTGGCTCCGGGCAGGTTTTGCATGAGCGGGAGGAAGCGTTGCGGGGACCAGTTCCTCAGGTCTTGCGACTTCGCGTATCCGATTCCTAGGTCGCTCCAACCGCTGGTCCAAACCGCATGGTAGTAGCCGTCGGGGCCTCTGAGGATATGCGGGTCGCGCATGAGGCCGGAGCCGACTTCTGGCGTAAGGTAGATGGTGTCGAGGTCGGTCCAGTCTTTTGCATCATGAGAGTAGGCGAGGTGCAAGCCGTCGCCATTGTCCCGAAAGGAAGTCAAGAGGTAGGTGCTGTCTTCCGCTGGGGCGCTGGCGAGCAGGGCGGTAGCGAAAGTGGATGCAAGCGCGAGTAGCGTTGTCGTTGGGTGTTTGCTCATTGGAGTTTCTATTTCTGTATGATGCCGACGACGGCTGTTTGGTAGTCTTCGTAGTGGGTGTAGCGCCCTTGGAGCCACAGCGCCATCTGCTCGAAATCATGGCCTCTTGGTACGACGGGGCGTATGTTGTCGACTTGGGCGTCGTGGGTGAGCTGCTCGAAGCGCCAGGTTCCAGATTCGTGTACTCCTCGGTAGATCTGGTATCGTCCGGTGTCGTTTGCTCGGCCGGTCTCGGGGTCAACATCCGCAGAGAGGTAGATCTGGCGTGTGTTTTGAGGATCGATGGCGATTCCTCCGGCGTAGTGTTCTTCGCGGTCGTAGAGGTGGGTGCCTGCGTAGGCTATTTGGCTTTGGTTCCAAGTTTTGGATACGGAATCCCAGCGAGCGATGCGGTAGCGGAGGTCGTTGCCAATCTCGTGGTCCACGGAGTTTATGAATGCGGCGACGGGGTGCCCGCTTTCGTCGTATTCAAGATCCCATACCCAGCCTCTTCCGGCTTCGCTTCCGGAGTAAATGAGAGTGGCGTCCGAGGGGAGAAGGGGCTGCTCCTTTACTGCTTGGAGGCTCCGGATCAGGGTGCCGTCGCTTTTGTGGAATGCTTCGTTTTGGTAGTAGATGTGGTAGACGTTGTTCCGCGGATCCTTGCGGGGGTGGGCGTCGGTGAATATGAGGTCGATGCGGTCCTTGCCATTGTTAGCGTACTTGACGTAGGGGCGGGTACGGTCGTTTCCGGATCGGACGAGTTCGATCGGTTCGCTCCAGGTTTGACCTTCGTCCTCGGAGATTAGGAGGGTGGGATTCCAGCCGACGCAGCGCATGAAGTTGAATACGCGCCCGTTTTCGGCGGAGAGTTGTACGAGGTTGTTGTAGGTGGTTTTTGCGGGGGCGGGGATGGCGGATTCCGCGGCCCAGTCGACGGTGCGCCAATGGTCGGGGCCTTTTTTGGTGCCGTGGCGGGTGTACCAGACGGGCTCGAGATGGTGCTTGGAGTAGGCGGCGAGCAGCTTGCCGGACTCGAGTTGGAGAAGGGCGGGGTTGTTATGGTCGTCCTTGCTTTGCCAGGAGCTCAGGGGAGTTTGTTGGTAGATGAATGGGCTTTGGGTGAGAAGGGTGCTGTAGTAGTCGACGCGACTGGTGCCTTGGGAATCGATGGAACCGATATAGAGCCCTGCTCCGTCGTAGAGAACCCGTTCGTCGTTGAACCAGGTCCATGCCCCGTCGCGGGCGAGCAGCTTGATTTCGTAGGGCGGTTCCAGCGCGGCGAAGTCGCTTGCGTCGAGGTCCATGGAGTAGAGTTCGCTGGCGGCGAGGAGGAAGGCGCCGTGGGCGTAGTCTACGGAGTCGCTCGGTCGGACGTGGGCGGGGCCGCCTGCGACGAGTTGGGCGTAGCCGAGGCGGCCGTCGGTGTTGACGCATCCGACGAGGCCTTCCCAGGCTTTGAGGGCGACGGGCAGGTAGGCCTGAGGCTCGAGGTATCCGCGGTTGATGCCTGCGAGCAGGCCGTAGGTGAAGAAGGAAGTGCCGCTGCTTTCCTTCATGGGTTTCCAGCTTGGTTCGTTAAGGCTGGAGCGCCACATGCCGTCTTCTTGCTGCAGCGCGACGAGGGAGCGGGTCATTTGTAGGTAGAGATCGATGTAGTCAGGGCGACGTGGATCGTCGGCGGGTAGGTGGTCGAGGGTACGTATCAATCCGGCGTATACCCAGCCGTTGCCGCGGGACCAGAAGACGGGCTTTCCGTCAGGGGTCTTTTTGTCGAAATAGGTTTCGTCGCGAAAGAAGAGTCCATTTTCCTCGCTGTAGAGGTAGGCGACGGTGTCCCAGTAGAAGTTGTGGAGGAGGTCGAGGTAGCGCGTGTCTCCGGTGGCTGAATACATGCGAGCGAGAACGGGAGGGGCCATGTAGAGCGCGTCGCACCACCACCAGACGTTTCGCCCGATAAAGGGGCGAGGCTCGCCGCGCCAGAGAGCGTGCCCGAGCTCGTGGTGGGCGATCGTTTTTTTGGAGAAATAGGCTTCGAGGGCCTTGGCGGTGTCGGCGATCATTTGCGGGTCTCTTTCGTCGATGAAGACGTCAAGGAAGGTTTGGGCGGCGCAGATGTCGTCGGCAAAGAAGTGTTGGTCGGACAGGGTCCACCCTGCGGCTTCGCACCAGGCTTTCGCTTTGTCGCGAAAGCTTGGATCTTCGGTGGCCTGGTAGGCTGCGTAGAGTCCGGTGTAGTAGGTGCCGACCTTCCAGTCGGTTTCGATTTGTCCGCCAAATTCGCGTTCCTGGAAGTCGGCGACGCGTTGCATTATTTCCTTAACGGCTGCGGGGCGGGCTAGGATCTGATGGGCTGCGTTGATCGTTTCGGCGCTGGCGCTGAGGAGGGAAATGCAAGTTGAGACTGCGGCGGTGAAAAAGGGTAGCGTTCGCATGATGGTTCTGGGGGTTGGTAAGGTGGGCGGCGAGTCTTGGCGCTGCGGTGCGGTTTGTTAAGCGTTTCTTTCGATGTTACGACTAGCGGCTTACGTCGAAGGTGAGGGTGGAGCTGGGCAGGCCTGGGGCTGCGAACTCGACTTGGATGTTTCCGTGGTCTTCGGTGGCTTGGATGTAAGCGACGAGGTAACCGCGCTTGGTTGCGGCTTGGTTGTCTCGATGGTTTTCGGAAGCGTCGTGCGAAGCGTTTTCAAGTCCAAGCAGCCTACCGGCGCCCGCTACGGTGCAGGTAATGGTCTGGTCGTCTCCGTAGACTCGTCGCCCTAGCGAGTCTACGAGCGAAACGGCAACCACCGATACCGCATACGTGCCAGCTAGAGGTTCGCTGAGAACCTCCGTTTTTATGGCAGCGACTTGTCCGTCCGGGCGGATAGTGTCGGTCGCTATCTTTTGGCCGTTTGCGTAGGCGACGACTTTCAGTTCGCCCGCCTGGTAAGGAATGTCCCAGTGGATGATGGCGCTCTGCGAATCGTATGGCTTTCGTTCGCCTACGGTTTTCCCGTCGAGGAGCAGTTCGGCTTCCTCGCCGTTGGTGTAGCAGACGACGCGGACGATTTGCCCGGGCTGGTAATTCCAGTTTCGGCCGGCGTCCATGGAGAGGTAGGTGGTATTTGGATACGAGCCAAGGTAGGCGACGGGCTTTTCTGACCAGAGGGCGCGGCGGAAGTGACCGCGTGGTTTTATCTGGTTTGCAAGATCGACCATGCCGGTAGTGAAGCCACGGGAGGGCCAGGGACCGGACTCGCCGAGGTAATCGAAGCCGGTCCAGATGAATTGCCCGAAGATAAAGCCGTTGTTGGCGACGGATTTCCAGGCCGCTAGGTCATGTCGGGTCTCGCTGCCGTAGAGGACGCGTTCGGGGTAGGTTTCGTGGTCTTTAGCGTAGCGGTATTCGGTGTAATTGTATCCGACTATGTCCAAGGTTTCCGGATACGCCGTTTCGTTGGACATGACAGCTCCGGCGAGGGCTGCGGTGACGGGGCGGGAAGTATCGTGTCGGCGAACGACGGCGGCGAGACGCTTAGCGATGTCGCCAAGGCGTTCGGCGTGGGGTTGGTCTTTTTGGTACCCGGCGACGTGTTGTTGGCCGATGCCTTCCTCGTCGAGGACGGGGTGGCTGTAGGGGTCGTTGGGATAGTCGACTTCGTTGCCGATGCTCCACATGATGATGGAGGGGTGGTTTCGGTCCCGCTTGACCATGGCTTCCAGGTCTCGCTCGCCCCATTCGTGGAAGAAGTCGGCAGCGCCTTGGAAACCGGGTTCGCCTTTGTTCCAGCCTTCGATCCATTTCTTTTTAGGATATTCCCACTCGTCGAACGCTTCGTCCATGACGAGAAAGCCCATTTCGTCGCAGAGGTCGTAGAGGTCTGTTGCTTGCGGGTTGTGGCTCATGCGGATGCCGTTGACTCCGATTTCTTTGAGGCTTCGCAGTCGTTCGCGCCAGACAGCTTTGGGGACGGCGGCTCCGA
The DNA here is from genome assembly GCF_031127875.1 of Pelagicoccus sp. SDUM812005. GTDB lineage: Bacteria > Verrucomicrobiota > Verrucomicrobiia > Opitutales > Opitutaceae > Pelagicoccus. The sequence goes on from NZ_JARXIA010000007.1 coordinate 100,577, forward strand.
GCACTCCGGCGTCGTGGTGGATACAGACGCCTTTTATCTTCATGTTTTGCCCGTTGAGGGCGAAGCCTTGCTCCGGGTCGAAATGGAGCGCGCGTATGCCGACGCGGGTAGCGCTTTCGTCGATGAGCTTGCCGTTATCGGTAAGGCGGGACTCCAGTCGGTAGAGCTGGGGCTGGGCGACGCTCCAGAGTCGGGCGTTTGCTACTTCCAGGGTGGTGGTGAAGGCGCTTTGGCTGTCAGCCTCTACGGTGAGATCGATCGTTTCGCTGGCGACGCGTTTTCCGTCGGGATCGATAAGGGTGTGCTCGAGAGCCAGCTTGCCGCGAGCTTGATGGAGGTGGTTTTCTATGGAGGAACTGATGCTTAGGGCCGCGTTGCCTGTGGGGTCGACGGTGGCCTGGTAGTGGATTCCCCAGAGGGCGAAATGTATTTGCTTTGCGGTGACAAGGTGTACGGGACGGTAGATGCCCGAGCCTGTGTACCAACGCGAGTCGGCGGAGCGGCTATGGTCGACGCGGACGCTGATCTGATTGCTTCCGCTGGTTTCGAGGTAGGGGGTGATGTCGTAGAGAAAGGAAACGTATCCGTTGGGTCGTTCTCCGACGAGGGTGCCGTTAACGTAGACTTGGCTGCGGTTGTAGACGCCTTCGAAGTAGAGGTAGCGCCTCTGCTCGGCGTTCGTCTCGATTTCGAGTTCGGTGTGGTACCAGCCGATGCCGCCGGGCAGGTATCCGGTACAGCTGGCGTTGTCAGGGTGCGCTGGATACTCGACGCTCCAATCGTGGGGGACGATGACGGGGCGCCAATCCTGTTCGCTCGCATCTAGGTTTAGCGGTGAAACGTCGTCGCTAAGGCTAAATTGCCATTCGCTGATTTGCTTCGACTGGCCGAATCCTTGGGCGAAGGAATGGGAATTGAAGGCGAGGCAGGCGAAGGCGAGAGCGATGTTCTTGATCGGCATTTGCTTACTTTGTTCTGTGGGAAAAATGCAAAGGGGCTACGGTTTCGCGTAGCCCTTTGTTTTGTAGGAGGAGCTTTCTTTTGGCCCCCTCCGCTTCTAGGCTAGCTTAGTTCTGGATTGGGGAGATTTTGTAGCGGTACGACAGGTCTTGCGGGGCGATGAGGTACTGCTGGTGTTGCCGGTAGCCCCAACTGTTGTCGCCGCCGACCCCCATTTGGGAGTGATCGACATTGAGGCTGACGAGCGGTCGCCTTTCGATATCGCTCGTCTTGCGCTGGGCCTTTTCGAGGCCGGGATCGAAGTCGGCTTCGTATTGATGGCGAGCGTTGAAGCCGAAGGGGCGGTCGATGGCTCGAATGGAGATGCCCTTGCCTTGTTCGTTGACGAGGGTGAGTTCGCGAATGTCGGTTCTGTATCCGTTTTCTTGGGGCCGACCGTATGCGTGGAGGAGTTCGTCGACGCTCGAAGAGTATTCGCCGATGAAGGCGGCTGTTTTGCGATCCGAGTAGTTTTCGAAGGGACCGCGTCCGTACCAGCTGGCCTTGGCGAACTCTTCTTGGAGTATGAGGTTGTTTCCGAAACGCGGAAGGTCGGGGAGATCGGAGGAAAGTCCGGCGAGGTGGTTCTCCACGAGAATGGATCCGTCGCCAAAAACTGTATACACGATATCGAGCTCGGCGTCTACGGAGCTAAGGCGATGCGTGGCGGAGAGGCGGATCGTCCCGTCGGCTAGTTTCTCGTGGGAGAAGTTCGCGAGTTCGGAGGACTCGGTCGCTTGTTTCCAGACCGCGTGCGTTTTGGGCATATGGTAGCCGAAGTCGTTATCGGTGGGCGCTCTCCAGAAGTTCGGCTTGAGGCCTTCCTTCAGGATTTGTTGCTCTGAGTAGCTCAGGGCGGAGAGGGCGCCGCTTTGCGTGTCGAAGCGAGCTTCGAAGCTTGGGCCGGAGACGATGAGCTCGTTTCCGTTTCGTTGGAGACTGGGTACGGGAGAGGAAGGGGAAGGGCTGGGAGCGGCTAGATGGGGGGCGGTGAGGGCGAATTGTTCGCGAGCGAGTTCGTAGCCTTCCGGAAGGAGAGGCTTTTTGACTCTCAGGGTCGCGGAGAGGTTTAGCAGGTATTCGCCATCGTTTTCGTCGATGTTTGGCGTATTCAGTTTTACGCGACGAGAGGCGCCGGGCTCGATATCGAGGATGGGGAGTTCCTCGCTGGCGACGGGTTTTCCGTTTTTGAGCAAGGTCCAGGCGATTGCGAAGTCGGAGAGGGGGGTGAAGTCGTAGCCGTTGGCGATTTCCAGGCTTTGGGAGTTCGGATCGTAGTCGCGGAATTTGATGAACTGGTAGACTTTCTTGACCTCGTGGAGGGAGGGGTGCGGGGTGCGGTCCGCACTGATAAGGCCGTTGAGGCAGAAGTTTTGGTCGTGCTGCAGGTGTTCTCCGCCGAGGTGGCCTCCGTAGGCCCAGAAGAGCTTTCCGTTTTCGTCGTGGGCGAGCAGGCCTTGGTCGACCCAGTCCCAAATGAAGCCGCCTTGCATGATGTCGTAGGATTCGATGACATCCCAGTAGTCTTGGAGGTTGCCGACGCTATTGCCCATGGCGTGGGAGTATTCGCACTGGATAAGGGGGCGTTTGGGATTGTTTTCAGCGTAGTCGATCATGTCTTGGATTCTCCAATACATGGGGACTTGCAGGTCGGAGTTGGAGTAGTGGGTGGCTCCTTCGTATTGGACGGGGCGAGTGTCTTGCACCTTTTTCAGCCAGTCGTAGGCGGCGAATTGGTTTTGCCCGTTTCCGGCTTCGTTGCCGAGGGACCAGATAATGATGGAGGGATGGTTCTTGGAGCGCTCGTACATGCGCTGGGTACGGTCGAGGAAGGCGCCCTTCCATTCGGGAAGGTAGGCGGGATGGATGGATTCGTCGAACTGGCCTTGGTTGGTCGTGCCCATGCCGTGCACTTCGATGTTCGCTTCGTCGACGACGTAGAAGCCGAGGCGATCGCAGAGGGTGTAGAAGAGGTCTTCCTTGGGATAGTGGCTGCAACGGATGGCGTTGATGTTGTTTTCCTTCATCAGCTGGAGATCTTTCAGGGTGAAGGCTTGGTCCATGACGTGTCCGGTGACTGGATGATGGTCGTGCAGGTTGACGCCCTTGAGGTAGACTGCCTTGCCGTTGACCAGGAGTTGGGTATCCTTGATTTCGATACGGCGAAAGCCTACGTCGAAGAAGGAGATTTCTGGGTCGCCGGTCTCTGGGGCGGCGATGACGGTGAGGGAGTAGAGCTCGGGGGTCTCGGCGGTCCACTTGCGCACTTGGGCGATGGTTTCGGCGAGCTTGAGCGTTTTTTGCCCTTTGGCTGGGATCTTCACGGTTTTGCGGAATTTGAGAAGCTCGTCCTTACCGTCGTTTAGGATAGCGGTGAGGGTGAGCTTTTGGGCTTTGCTGGCGCTGTTGGACAGCTCGAACTCGGTGGAGAACTTTCCGTTTTCGTAGGAATCGTCGAGGTCGGCGGCGATGGTGAGATCCTTGAGGGTAGCGGAGTTGGTGGCGTAGAGCCAGACGTCTCGTTCGATGCCGCTGAGGCGCCAGAAGTCCTGGTCTTCGATGTAGCTCGCGTCGGACCAGCGGTAGACTTCGAGGGCCAGAGTGTTGCTGCCTTCCTGGAGGTAGTCGTTGAGCTTGAACTCGGCTTCGGTCTTGCTGCCTTCGCTGTAGCCAACCTTTTGGCCGTTGATCCAGAGGTAGAAGGCGCTGCGCACGGCTCCGAAGCTGATGAAGATGTCCTTGCCGTCCCATTCTGTGGGTACGGTGAATTCGTGGCGGTAGCTGCCGACGGGGTTGTGGGAAGGGTCGATGTGCGGGGGATTCTTGGGGAAGGGATAGACTAGGTTGGTATAGATGGGGATGCCGTAGCCTTGCAGTTCCCAGTTGCTCGGTACGGGGATGGTGTCCCAAGAAGAGATGTCGTAGTTGGGGGCGTGGAAGCCGACGGGCCGATCGGCTGGTTTGGAAACCCAGTGGAATTTCCACTCGCCGTTGAGCGACCGGTAGTAGGACGAATCCGCCTTGGAGGAGGGCGAGGAGAGGTTGTCCGGCGCGAAGCGAGTCAGGTTCGCCTGCGGCGCCTCGCGGTTGACTTGGAAGATCTCCGGCGTGTCGAGTTCGCTGTTGCCGAAGCTGGAGCCGAGGCAGAGCGAGAAGGCGGTGGAAAGGGCAAGGAAGGTTTGGGAGGCTGTGGCCATTTGGAGGGTGTTCAGGGTTCTGAATCAGTTAAAGTCGGTAGGGCTTCCGAGCCGCAGGTCCGCGCGGAGGAGAACGGGTTTTCCCGCTGCGGGGCGGCGTTTGGGGGCGCGGCTCCGCAGTGGGTTCGGAAAACCATGAGTATCCAGCAGGATACAAAGTCCGCCGGTGAGCGTCCATCCCTCGAACAGGTGAAACTCGCAGGCGGGCGGGCTCTTTGCCGCGGCTAGCCAGCGGCTTTCGGGAAGCCTAGAGGCGCGGGGCGCTAGCGGGAGCTATGGCTGTCACCCCAGCGCTTTTCCAAGCGATCGAGCTCCTCTTGGTTCAGAGGGATGACGGAGCCGTGGCGGAAGTGGAAGGGAAACTGGAAGTTCTCGGCAGGCTCGAATTGGCCGGAGCTGAGATCCGAGGTGATGAAGGGCTGGTAGCCGGTGTTTTTCGAGTAGCGGTCCAGGATGAGGCACCAGCGGCCTGGCTGGCCTTGGCTGGGGGCGTCGAGGCGGTAGCATTCGGGCCCTTCGTAGCCTTGCAGGTGGGCGAGGGAGAAGTCGGGCAGGTCGGTCCATGGCCCGGAGAGGCGAGGGGCGGATTCCATGGTGATGCTCTTGAACTTTTCGTCCTTGGTGAAGCGGTAGTAGTTTTGTCCGTCGTTGATGATGGTGGTATCGATGACGGTGGTGGGTTTATCGATGAAGACGAAGGGGGCTCCGAAGGTTTTGAAGTCTTCAGTGCGGGCCGCCCAGATGCGGTGCTTGGCGAAGTCGTCCCGCCCGGTGGTGGAGGCCCAGAAGACGAGGTAGTTGCCCGCCTCTTCGTCGTAGATGGCTTCGGGGGCCCAAGTGCAGCCGGCGTCCTCGGGGGCCACGGGGATGAGGCGAGGCTCGGACCAATCGACGAGATTGGTGGACTCCCAGACGACGATGTTGTGGCTGCCTGAGGTGACGGCGCGTCTCCAATCCGGGTTCAGGTTGATGGAGAGGTCGGTGGCGACCATGAAGAATTTGGATCCGTCGTGGGAGCGCAGCAGATAGGGGTCGCGGACGCCTTTTTCACCTTGCTTGCTGACGAGGACGGGTTCGCCTCCGTTGAGCGCTTTCCAATTCTGGCCGTCGCGGCTGGTGGAGAAATAGATCTGTTCGGTGAGCGGCGTTTGCTCGCCCTTGAAGGTGGCGAAGAGATAGCCAGCGGGCGGAGCGGTGGAGCAGCCCGTGTTGGAGGCGAAGAGGCTAGTCGCGAGTAGGAGGGTCTTGAGGAATGCGGCTAAACATCGTTTTCCTTGGGTAAGACTGGTGGCGTTCATCGTGTATCTGTTAAATGGATATGAGGGCCGAGCGATGGGGGTGCGCCGGAAGGTGATGTTGCTAGTCCAGCTGCCAGTCTGTTGCGGGGCAAGCCGATCCGTATCACTCGATTGGGGGATATGGAGCAGTGGGGTGGCGAGCGACTTGCGAGTCGGCGGCGGCTCTAGGAGGTCCAGTTTTCCTGGAAGCTCGGGTAGAGGCTGAGGCCTCCGTCGATGCGGATGGTTTGGCCGGTGAGGTTCTTGGATTCGTCGCTCGCGAGGAAGAGTACGCAACGAGCGATTTCGGCAGGGTCGATGATGGTGCGGGTGGGGATCTGGTCTTTGGTTTCCTCCCGCGTCTGCTTGTCCTTAAGCTGGGGATTCATCTTCGTATAAACGGCTCCGGGGGCGATGGCGTTGATGCGGATGTTGCGGTCGGCGTATTCGAGGGCGAGGGTTCGAGTGAGGTTGCGTAGTCCACCCTTGGATACGGAGTAGGGAAGGAATCCGGGCTTGGGCACGTCCTCGTGGACGCTGCTGATGTTGACGATGCAGCCTTGGGGGCTGCGATTCTTGAGGAAGGCCTGCAGGGCGGACCGGCAGCAGAGGATGGGGCCCATCAGGTTGACCGCTAGTTCGAGCTTGATGCGGTCGGGGTCGAGCTCATGGGAAGGGCACTCGCTTTGGATGCCGGCGTTGTTGACGAGCAGGTCGAGGGGACCGAGGCGGTCTTCCACTTGTTTGAACATGGAAGCGGTTTCCTTCGGGCTGGAAACGTCGGCCTTGACCATGAGCAGGTCGGAGGTGGGCCGGCCCGCTACGGTGAGGAGCGTGCGGAGGTCGCGGGCGGTTTCGTCGCGCTTGGAATCCTCGGAGTGGTAGTTGACGGCGACTTTCGCTCCTGCTTCGAGAAGCGAGGTCGCGACCTTCTTGCCGATTCCGGAGGTGGCGCCTGTGACGAGCGCGATTTTGTCTTTGAATTTCATACAAGGATTTTGGGTTCGACTCCGGAGTGCATGATGCGCGCCGGGGTGCCGAGCCGGTAGGGAGGGAAGAGAAGCTGTGCGTTCTGCACTGTAATTGCAAAGAGTGGTGCATATTGCCTCTTGCTACAGCATGGTCTTTCGCCTTTCGGGAGCGATGTCGCTGCGGGAGCGAGGGGAAATGCGGAGCGCGGCGGGGCTGGCGCCCTTCCTGCGATTGGAGGGGTTCTATATGACCCTTTCTCCCAAGCACCTCGATTTATACCGCAAGATTGCCTGGCTATTCGTGAAGTACGCTCGTCCGGCGATCATCGAGCAAGCGAACTTCGGTTCGGAAGCGAAGGTCGACAAGGAAAGCGGGCAGGAAGACCCGGAGAAGTTCGCGAGTTCGCTGGAGGAGATGGGGCCGACCTTCGTGAAACTTGGCCAGCTGCTCTCGACCCGAAGCGATCTGCTTCCCAAGCGCTATATCGAAAGCCTGGAGCGATTGCAGGACGATGTGGATCCGCTGCCGCACGAAACGATCCGTGAAGCGTTCGAGAGCGATTTGAACGTTCGTATTTCCAAGGCCTTTAAACGTTTCGACGAGAAGCCGATCGCGTCCGCTTCGCTGGGGCAGGTGCATTATGCCGAACTGCGGGATGGAAAGAAGGTGGTTGTGAAGGTGCAGCGGCCGGGAGTGCGGGAGCGCATCAATTCGGATCTGGAGGCATTGCTGGCGATCGCCAACTACGCGGACGAGCATTCGGAGCTGGGACGCCGTTATCGCTTCTCCGGCATCATCGAGCAGTTTCAGCGCAGCATTACGGACGAGCTCGACTATAGCTTGGAGATGCAGAACCTGAGGAACTTGGGTCGCATCCTGGAGGACTTTCCGCAGCTCGTGGTGCCGCAGCCGATCGACGGATTCTGTAGCCGCAAGGTTTTGACGATGGAGCTGATCGACGGGGTGAAGGTCACGGACCTTTCCGGCGTGGCTATGACCGAGTTCGACGGCGAAGCGGTAGCGGAGGAAATGTTCAAGGCCTACTTGCATCAAGTTCTGGTGGAAGGATTTTATCATTCGGATCCGCACCCGGGGAACGTGCTGGTGACGCCGGACCGTCGGATCGCTTTGATCGATCTCGGCATGGTCGGGCGCCTGAGCGAGTCGATGCGGGACCGGCTTTTCGCCTTGTTGACCGCGATTTGCGAAAAGGATTCCGATCGGGTGTGCGAGGTGGCGATGAAAGTTTCGGATTCGCCCACGCACAGTCTTTCGCGGGCGGAGTTTACCAGCGAGATCGCCGATCTGCTGGGACGCGCTCACAATGCGGAAGTGAAGCAGCTGGAGTTCGGCTCCGTCTTGATGGACGTGATGAGGATTTGCTCCGAGCAAGGCTTGGCGATCCCGAGGGAATTGTCCCTGTTGGGAAAGACTTTGTTGAACTTGGACAGGGTGGCTATGGCGATCGCGCCCAGCTTCAACCCCAACGCCAGCATCGAGAGGAATCTGAATGCGATCGCCCGCAAGCGATCCTTCGACTCGCTCAAGCAGGGCGATTTGATGACCATGTTGCTGGAGTTCAAGGAGCTCTTGGCCCGTTCTCCGCAGCGGGTGAACGACATTCTGAGCGTGCTGGCGGAAAACCGTTTACGCATCGACGTGGATGCCGTCGACGAGGTGGCCTTGATCCAAGGCTTTCAGAAGATAGCGAACCGGATCGCCATGGGGGCCATCATCGGCGCCATGATCGTGGGCGCTTCCTTCATGATGGATATAGAATCGAAGTTCACTCTATTTGGTTATCCCGGTTTGCCGATGGGGATCATGATCGTAGCGGGAATCTTGGGAATCGGTTTTATGTGGAGCGTATTTCGCAACGACAAATGAGAGCTCCGGAAGGAGCCCTTCAGACGTTAAACTATAACAAACAATAACAATGAAAAAATCGTACTTAAAATATATTTTAGTGTCTTCACTTCTTGCTTCCCTGCTGGGCCTAGTGGGCTGCGGCACGGTGGATGGCGTGGGTAGAGACGTAGAAAATTTGGGTGAAGAGATCCAAGACGCTTCGAACTAGGCTTAGTCTGTTCAGTTGATTTAGTAATCAACCGCTAGTTGAACGAAGGCGCTGCGCGCACCGAGGGCTGTATGAGTCCGGCCCTCGGAAGCAGGGCCTTCGTTTTTTTTGTGTATTCAAGCGAGCGCGACGCGGCGCTGTGAGGCCGCGATCGACCATTGCAAATAGAGAAAGGGCTACGATAGCAATCGTAGCCCTGCAGGGTATTGTTTATAAGCTGTGGAAAAGCGGTAGCTTATAAACAATTCGATTCCCGACCGATTGATTAGCAGTACTGAGTCGTATCGACCCTGTTGGCTGCTGCGAGTTCGGGCGAGGCTTGAGAGCTGTTTTGCTCGGATGCGCGGCTCTCGTTTTCGAGTTCGAACTGATGGGCGGTAAGCACGCTTTCGAACGCGATCCGTTCGCGTATGATGAGAAAAGGGATGGGACTGGCTAGCCATTCGCTTTCGGCTTCTCGAGCGGCGCGTGCCTTGATTCTAGGCAGGGCCCGCTGCCTCAGCATGAGGCTCGTCGATTCGAGCTCCTGGATGGTTGCTCGTAGGCTGGTGGGAGTGTCGAGAATGTTCGAAAGTGGGGAAGTCGATCCGCTGAAGCAGCAGAGGAAGTGCAGCTTCAACTTTTCGGTTCCTTTATAAAGGTCGTTACACTTGGCGAAGCTGCGGAAGGTTTTGAGGTTTCGGTTGCAGGCCGCTATATAAAGCTTCAGGGAGGCCTTTCGCGAATCCCGGTAGGGAGTGGACGTTTTCAGTAGTTGCCTGGCGAGCTGTCTGGCGTGGAGGCAGAGGAGGATTGCTTGGTGCAGGTCTTTCTTCAGCGCGGCTTGATTCCGTGGCAGAAAGGAGGTTGTTTCGGGTGTGGGCGCGTATGGTCTCATTGGTGTTTCTGTTTGTGTTGTTCTAGAGGAGGGTGGAGCTAGCGGTCAGCTAGCGGGTGTGTGGGCGGTCGATGCCTTCTAGGTTTTGCTGGCTGTGGTCGGGCGTTTGGGCGGAATCGCTGTCCGGCTTTAGGGCGTCCGACTTCCCGTTGTCGCCGGGGCGTTTGGTGCTTTTTTGGAAAAATTGGTTGTTGGGAATGCGGAAGACGTCCCCGTTGTCGCGTCGCAAGGTGGTGAACATGAAGTTCACGTCGATGACGCGCCCGCTGATGTCGTCGCCGACAAGGCAAATATAGTCGCCTACCTTGAACGGCTTGAATCCCAGGAGGAAGAAGGTAGCGGATATGTTGCTCAGCACGCTCCAAACGGCGACGAAGCCAATGGCTACCAGGCCTAGGATGGTCGATATGAAGGTCCAGAAGTTCCCGATGGGAATGCCGTAGGCGGAAAGGATGAGCACTAGGGCGGCTAGGAAAACGCCGTAGCGAAGAACGAGGCGAACGGGGAGTAATGCCTGTTTGGATACGTGTTTCTTTTCCGCTCGGCCGATGGCTTTGGAGAGCAGGCTCCATATCAGGAGCGCGACGACCAGGATGATGACTGCGGTAATAGTGCCCGAGGTGAGCGCATGCCAATTGATATGGATATCGGGCAAGGACCAGGTGCTGTTTACGTTTTCTTCTTCCATCGGGACTTTGCTTTGCAGGTCGCGTGCCTTAGGGGCTTTCGGGGGGCAGTTTAGACGGATAAAATCGCATTATCTGTTTCCCGAGCTTTGGCTTTGAAACCTAGGGAAGAGGGCTCGCAATGTGCATCCGGTGGCGGTGCATTTTGCATATAAAATAGGCTCTGAGAGGGGCCCGATTTCCCGCATTTATCGATTTCCCCTCTGGGGATTAAAGTTGGCGCGGTATTAGCAAATAGAGGGAGTAGGTGTTGAGGAGCACCTACATACTACGATGCGACTGCGAAGTCAGTCGCAACGAAGGAAGGGACAAAAGGACGGCCCCGCTGGCATGCGGGGCCGTCTTCATTTTATAGAACCGGTAGCGGTGCAAAACAGTATCGGTCGTGCTGCTCCGGTGGCAAAAAGCCGTAGCAGGGAACTGGAGTTTAGAGAACGTATAGGCGTGCTGTGGGCGCCGCGGTCCGAGGACAGAATTAGGTCCTGCTCCGACTAGCGGAGCAGGACCTGGTTGAGAGAGGGGTCGCGCCCTTTCGAGCGATTTGCTCGGGGCCAAGAGCGTTTTGCGTTTAGTTAGTCTTACTGTGTGATGAGGGAAACGCGGCGTGCCCGGCGGTCCCGCCCTACCTTATGCGAATGATCAAACGAAAAATGCTCTAGTTTTCCTGTAGGCCGTAGCGTTCCCGAATGTTGGGAAGCTGGCCTGATTCGATAAATCTCAGGAGGGACTGGTTGATTTGCTCCTTCTGTTCCGGGGGGACGTTCAGGGCGATGGCGTAGTCCTGGGAGCGGAGATTGATGGGAAGGATGCGGATCGACTCGTCCTCGGGAAGGTAGTATTTAAGAAGGTCCTTGTCGTAGACGAGCGAGTTGATGGCCTTGCCTTGGAGCGCTTGGATCGCGTCGCCGATATTTGGATACGTTACCGGTTTCGCTCCTATTTCCCTCAAGTAGGCTTCGCTAGCGGTGCCGCCTAGGGTGCCGACCCGTCGACCCTCGAGGTCGTCGGCGGTTTCGATGGAGGAGCCCATGGAGTTGACCGTGAGCGAGGTGGCGATGGAGGCGGTGAAGCCGGAGATAACGATGATACTCGTAAACATCCAGATCAAGGCCACGATGCGGCCACCGAAGGTGACGGGTGCTTTGTCGCCGTAGCCGACGGTGGTCATGGTGACGGCGGACCACCAAAAGCCGTCACCGATGCCTTTCATGCGGCTGCCTCCGAATTGTTCGGGATTGGCCCGACGTTCGAAGAGCCAGATCGCGAAGCCCGCTGCCAGGAGCACTAGCAAAAGGGCGAAGAGGGCGGAGAAGAATTGCCAGGAGAAGAAGGCTTTTATCACCGCCCACCAGTTGAGGCCTTCGGACTCCGCTCTGGTTGCGATGCCGAGCCCTGATTTGTAGTAGCTATGGGAGAAATCCAGCGTTTTCTCCCGTTCGCTGGTGAGGGTGATGGCGGATACGGCAGCCTGGTAATTCCCGGCGGAAACGCCTTCAAGCATCTGGTTGAGGTCGGCTTCCTCGTAGGCGAAGTCGATGCCCGCGTCGGCCGCGACCCACTCCCAGATATCGATGGACACGCCCTCCCAATTCCCTTCGTCGTTCTTCATGGAGAAGGGGGGCGATTCCTTGGTAGCGACTCGGAAGTCTTGGGCGTGGCCGAATGGGGAGGCGAGGAGGGCGAGAAGGAGTACGAATCTCATGGGACAGCCGGTTGAGTTTAGCTCTTTTGGAGTTTTAGCTCTTCGTCCACGGAGATGGGATGCGTGTCGCTCGGTTCGGAGGGAGAGCCTTTGATTTGTTCCTTGGTGTAGGTGCAACCGATCTCCGAGTTGTCGTAGTCGACGTACTTTACGGTGTTGATAGGGATCACCTTATGGGAGCCGATGAACCATGGGCGGGTGTTCACGACGGCAAACTTAACGGTCCAATTGGCAGCATCTACGAGGAGATCGTGCAAGGGACCGCTGCTGTCGGAATCTGCGGGCCGTATCGAATATCCGCATACCTCGCGGAGAGAGCGGAGATTGGGATCGCCTTCCTCTACGCTAGGGGGAGGCATCTCGGCTGGGGGAGTGTTGGTGGGAATCGGCGGTACGCCGGCGTAGAGCGGCGAGGCGGAATCGCCGAGCCAGTAGGGTTGCCAGCCGTAGTACACGTGCAGCCGTTCTTCGGCTTGGCGCGACACGGGTTTGTCGGCATCCATGGGAGGGCTCTTCTCGATCTGTTCCCGAGTCATGGTTACGGGAATACCGTCCCTTAGGTCTCCCATGTTCACGGAATCGATCGATTGGGGAGATAGCAGCACTCGTCGCCCGGGAAGCCAGTTTCCGGTGTCTATAACGAGGTAGCGGATATGGAAACTTTCATCGTCGAAGTAGAGATCCTTGCAGGTTCCGAAATCTTCGTTGGTGGCTTGGATCTTTTTCCCTAGGAGACTTTTTGTGCTGTATATCATTGTATTTTATTAGCTGAGGTTGTGACAAGTGGGGTGGGGTATCCGGCCTTTCGGATCGCAAGTTACGCGCCACGGGGCGGTTAGGGGAGATCGGGGCGCCGCGATTGCGGAAAGGGGGCAAAATGCACCGGAGCGGCATGCATTGTAGTGCAAGGACGAAGGGAGCGTTTGCTCGAGCTGGAGGCGCGAAAGGGCATTGTCAGCGGGCGAGGATACTCTTTCAGCGAGGCGAATGAGGAGGTCCGTAAGGCTTTCCACTATTTGGCGCAAACTCTGCAAATGATCGCGGTACCGAACTTCGGAAAGAGGTTCACAACTCTAAATGATACAGGAATCTTCACTCTCTGGCCTTGCGGGGCGAATGGCATTCGAGCGTCCGGCGCCCGGCTGGCAGCGTCGCACTTGCAACGGGGTACTCGAAGCGGTAGGCGGCACGCCCTTGGTGCGGCTGGAACGTTACCTTGATCTCTACGACGTGGAGCTTTTCGCCAAGTTGGAGTACCTCAACCCGGGAGGCAGCGCCAAGGACCGCCCAGCCCGCAAGATGATCGAGGACGCTTTGGAAGCGGGTGAAATCAGAAGAGGGCAGACGGTTGTCGAATCGACCTCGGGGAACATGGGAATCGGTTTGGCCCAGGCCTGCGCCTACCATGGCCTGAAGCTGGTATGCGTGGTCGATCCCAACGCGCAGCTGCAGAACGTGGCGATCATGCAGGCCTTGGGAGCGACGATCGAATGGGTGCGAGAGCCGGTGAATGGAGACTTTTTGACGGCTCGCTTGCAGCGGGTCCGGGAAATTCAAGAAAGAGATCCAAACGTGTATTGGACGAATCAATACGAAAACCAAAGAAACCCTGAGGCTCACTTCGAGAGCACGATCCAGGAGATCGACGATGTCTTCGGCGATTCGGTGGATGTGCTCTTCGTTGCGACCAGCAGCACCGGGACTGCTAGCGGTTGCCAGAACTTTCTAAAGGAGCGAGGACGCCAGACCAAGGTGGTCGCAGTGGACGCGGAAGGAAGCGTGCTGTTTGGAGGGGAGAAGGGGCCTCGTCTGATACCTGGCCTAGGGGCTGGGACGGTTCCCGGGCTGGCGAAAGGGAAGCATTTCGACTCGCTTTGCCGGGTCTCGGACGTGCGCTGCGTTGTGGGCTGTCGACGGGCGGCGATGCGCGAGGCGATGCTGGTAGGAGGTTCTGCAGGCGGAGTACTGGAAGCGGTGCGCTCACTGCAAACCGAGTTGGTCGGAAAACGCTGCGTGGCTATCCTGCACGATTCCGGTGTTCGCTATTTGGATACCGTCTACTCGAATAATTGGGTAAAGGAAAAGCTAGGGGTGGAGGTGGAAGAGCTCCGTTCTCTTATCGATGCGAACTGTGTCGAGTGTCTGGAACGCGATACCTTTCGGTGATGAGTGAAGCGAAAGCTCTGTCGAAATTGCCAAGTGGAAGCGTGTATCGACACAGCTTGGGAATCGTAGGATGCGGACCGCGGGGACTCCATTGCTTGGAGCGCTTGGCGAACGAGCTTGCAGCCATCGGCTCGGGAGAAGGTTACGATATCGTACTTTTCGAGCCGTCCCCTTGGGCCGGAGCTGGTTGCGTTTACGATTTGCGGCAGCCAGAGTATTTGCGAGTCAACTACGCGATCAAGAACATCGATGTCTGGAGCTTGCGGGAGCAGCCGCGGCCGCCTTCATTGGTCCAGTGGCTCTTGAAGGTGAAGAAGGAATCGGTCGATGCGGAGGAGTACCTACCGCGCTCGGTCGTGGGAGACTACCTGCAGGAGTGCCTGCAGATCGTGCAGAGCGAATTGATCGCGCTCGGCTGCTCGATACAGCTGTGTTCGGAGCAGGTCGATAGCATCGAAGTCGATGCGGAGAGATTGGCTGTGCATGCGGGGGAACGTTGGTATCGCTTCGATGATCTCGTATTGACCACTGGGCATGAGGGATGGCGCGGGGCTACCCGGGACGGGGAGAGGAGAGCTGCATCTCCAGCTGTGGTTTCCCATGTCTTTCCGGTGGAGCGAATGCTTTCCACCTCGAATATTCCCTGCGGAAGCAAGGTCGCAGTGCGGGGATTTTCGTTGTGCTTCATCGATGCGGCGCTGGCCTTGACCCAAGGAAGGGGCGGGGAATTCATTCGTACTCCGACGGGGCTGCGGTATCGAAGAAGCAACTTCGAGCCGGATGCGATTTATCCGTATTGCCGGAGCGGACGTCCAATGCGTTGCAAGCCGCAGCCGCAGAAGATGTGCCTGCCTGCTAGCATTCGAACGGTATGGGAGGAAGGACGGACCTGGCTGGAAGGGCAGAAGGAGCAGGGAGGAGCGTCTTTCGAATCGCTGATTTTGCCGATCGTTTTCGACTGCGCCCAGCGTTCCCTGCGACTGTGCGGGGTGGAGGGCAGCGTGGAGGCCTGGTACGGGAGCTGGCTGGAAGCGTCGGCGGACCCGTGGGACGTTTTCGACGAGATGCGGAAATCCTGCGCGATCGCTTCGGGCAAGGCTCCGGTCGATGCCGGATGGGCTCTGGGCGAGAGCTGGCGTCAGCTCTATCCCGCGGTGGCTAGCTTGGCCCAACGCGGTGGCTTGGAGACTGGCCAGTGGAAGCGTTTCTGGCGATTCCATCAGGAGATGGAACGTATCGCCTTTGGACCTCCTCTGGAGAACATGGAGAAGCTCGTTGCCTTGGTGGGCGCGGGGCGGGTCAAACTCGATGCGCTGAAGTCACCGGAATATGAATACGAGGAAGACTCCGCTCAATTCGTTTCCTCGAAGTACGAAAAGCGGGTGGACGTGTTGGTGGATGCGGTCTTGCCGGGCTTTCAAGATTTTTCCGAGGGGTCTTTGTTGGGATCGCTGATGGCGGCCAAAAGAGCTCGCCGCGACCCGGTCAGCGGTGGCGTGCAGGTCGCGGAAGACGGTGCGTTGATCGACGCCAGAGGACAGCCCGATTCGCGTCTCGTCTACTTTGGGCGCGCTACGGAAGGCTGGCTTCTGGGGAACGACAGTTTGGGTCGCAATCCTCGGGAGGGCATATCGCTATGGGCCGAGAAGATGGCGGCTAAGGTGCTTGAATCCACGAAGCGAATGGCTCGATGAATGGGGACGCGACGTGTTCGAATAGGGAAGGAGCAAGATGGAGCTCGTTGCAAGGCGTTCCTAGGCTCGAGGCTCGTCTTGAGCCGTGGATGCAGAGAGAGGGCCTGGGAAGCCTCTTGAGGGAGGGCTTGAAGGTATTTGGCTCGCCCTTGAACCTGATCCATACGGATCCTTTCGTCCGGAATATCGAAGCCCTGCTCAAGACGGGTAGGACGCGCAATCTCGACCTTGCGGTTTTCTTCGCCCGCAAAGCGAACAAGTGCCTCTCTTTCGTCGATGCGTGTCGAATAAACGGATACGGAGTGGATGTCGCTAGCGAGGTGGAGCTTCGCCAGACCTTGGCCCGGGGAGTGCTGGGCAGCGGTATCGCGTGTACGGCCGCGGTGAAGTCCCGTTCGCTGCTGGAGACCTGCTTGCAGAACGACGTTTGCGTGGTGATGGATAATAGCGACGAGCTGGAGCTCGCAGCCTCGGTCGCCAAGGGCCGGAGTCGTTCCTTGCGGGTGGCCTTGCGGCTGGCGGGCTTCGAGTTTGAGGGGCGTGCCCTAGAGTCGCGGTTTGGCTTTCCGCTGCGAGAGGTACCTGAGCTTTTAAGGCGTCCCGAGTGGCGATCTCTCGCTCTCGAAGGCCTGCATTTTCATTTGGACGGATATTGCCCTAAGCAGAGGATCGCAGCCTTGGCTCAGTGCTTGGACCTGTATGACTCGCTGGAGACCGCTATGGATCGACGCATCGCTTTCATCGATTGCGGCGGCGGCGTGCCGATGTCCTACCTAGAGAGCGAGCGTCAGTGGAATGACTTTTGGAAGGCCCACGAGGATGCCTTGTTAGGCCGTGGGGATCCGGTGACGTTCGGAAATAATGGATACGGACGCATTGTGGTGGACGGCCATTTGCACGGGCAGGTGAAACGGTATCCGTTCTACCAGTCCTTGGTGCAAGACCAGTGGCTCGAGCGCATTCTGGACGCGCCTTGCCAGGGGGCGACGATTGCGGAAGCCCTTGCCAAGCGCGGCTTGCAGCTGCGCCTGGAGCCGGGACGAAGTGTGTTGGATGGCAGCGGTGTGACGGCGGCGGAAGTGGCCTTCCGCAAGCGGCACAGCAATGGGCAGCCCTTGGTGGGTCTTGCTATGAACCACACGCAATGCCGTACCAGTAGCGTCGATTTTTTTGCGGACCCGTTGCTTTATAGAAGTGGTGGGGAGACCGGACAGGTGAGCCTATCCGGCGACGATTCCGCGTTTTTAGTCGGCGCGTATTGTACGGAGTCGGAGTTCTTGAGCTTGAGACGGTTTCACTTCCCTGAAGGCGTAGCGGTCGGCGATATCGTGGTGTTTCCCAATACGGCGGGCTACTTTATGCACTTCCGGGAAAGCCGATCCCATCAGTTCCCGTTAGCGAAGAATATCGATATCACGCAGGGAACCCTCCGTGTAGACGCATGCGAGCGAAGCTAGTCCGAGGACAGGCTTCGCTCGTAAACGGTTTAAATTAGCGGTTCGAAATCTATTTCTTGGCGATGATGTAAACCGCGTGGATGACACCTGGGATATAGCCGAGGATAGTCAGTAGGATATTGAGCCAGAAGTGAAAGCCGATTCCAACCTGGAGGAAGACGCCGACTGGGGGAAGGATTATAGATAGTATTATTCGTATTAGATCCATGATGTATAGCGATTGATATGGGTTTGAGGCTGTTTAGTAAAACCTATTCGCTGCTGATTCTGTTTTTGTTTGCGAGGCTTCTATTCGTTTGTCGATAGCTCCGCGGTTTGTTCGGAGATCCAGCGGGGAAAGGTACGTTTATCGGATTCGACGAAGGGAGACCGATATGGTCTCCCTTCGCGTGTGATGTCTAAAATGCCTTTATGTTATGAGGCGTTAATAGGTCCGCGTGTTAGCGGGAAGCGGTTTGGTATCCGCTTTGTTCGAAGAGGAAGACGTAGTCCTTGTTGGAGCCCTTAATTTCGGACTCGTCGATTCCGAAAGCTTCGCTGAGGGAATCGGCGTTTTGCTCGAGGTAGGACTCGAACTCTTCCTGCGACTTGAAGGTTGCCCAAGATCTGAACTCGGACGCGTCGGAGCTGAGCGTCAGGGCCTTGCCGTCCCAAGAGGCGCAGGCTTCACCCTTGTGGTCGTGCTGCTTCGAGCGCGATGCGGATTCGACAGCCGCTACAGGGATGATGGTCTTTTCGCCGTTGCGATTGGATTCCAGCACGAGGAACTCAACCTTGCCGGAGCTGGCGTCGGCTACGACGTCCGCGACGGAGGCAACCTTCTTCCCGTTCTTAGCCTTTACGGTTTTGCCTTCGAGCTTGCTCACCTGGATACGGCTATCGCCGAGCTCGATCATTTCATCCTTGGAAGGCAGCTTGTTGTCGCGGGACTTCATGTCCTTATCGTTGCGCGAGTACTGACCCTCCATGGAGCGGGAGTCGGAATCGGTGCTGTAAGGAACGCTGTATACGAAACCGTAGTACGTTCCGCGGGCAGGGATAGCGGAGTTTTCGATGCGATAGCTATCGATCAAGCGATCCCGGTTGGCGCGGATGTAGGAGTTCGGGTCAACGTCGCGTCGGTAGTCGGCGAGTTCCTCGAACTTTTCTTCGGTCATGTTGAGCACGATGTGGTCGCCCATCCACCAGTTCGCTCCGTCCTGCGGGTGAGGATCGTCGGTGTTGGCGTGGTACTTGATGGAGCTGAGAGGCACGATGGCGTGTTCGCCGTCGAACCAGTCGTCGGTGCGTACCACGAGGTGAGCGGATTCGTTGCCGTTTTCGTCGGCGATGATGTCGACTACCTTACCGAGGCGATCGTCAAGGTGGTTAACGACTTCGACGCCCTTGAGCTCGTCGGCGGTGAGGCTATGGCCATCGATGTCGAAGCTGCGGTTCGCGAGGTCCTTGGAGTTGTCGTTGTAGCGGTACTGTTGGGCTCCGCTTTCGCGCCAGTCTTCGGTGCCGGCTTGGTTGCTGGAGTACTCGCGGTTGGAGCGCTCGCGATCGGAGCGGTCTTCCTTGCTGCGGTTGGTTACGGCAGTGTGGTAGCTGCGGCTGTCGTCGAAGACTTCCTTCTTGTCGATTCCGAGCTCAGCGGCGAGTTCGTCCGCTTGGTTTTCGAGGTACTCCTCGAGGTCGTTGCCGGGCTTGAAAGAGGCAAGCGCTTCGAAGCGATCTTCATCCATGTCGAGGACTACCACACCGCCGCGAATGTTCGCGAGGAAGCTCTCCCGTGTTTCGGCGTCGGCTTGCTCGAGAGAGCGGACAGGGATCAAGGCGGTGCGGCCGTCGAACCAATCGTCGGTAGATACGACTACGTGGGTCGCTTCGCTGCCGTTGGAGCTCAGTACGACGTCTTCGATCTCGCCGAGGTTTTCGTTTTGGCGATTGATGACGTTGGTTCCACGGAGCTCGTCGATGCTCATGTGCATGCCGCCCACGTTGACTTGGATTTGGCCGCGTTCGCTTACCGAGTCGATCGAGTAGTCATGCTTGCTGGTCTTGTTATCGGCATCCGCTGCCATTGCGAGCGGAGCGAGGAGCAGACTCGTCGCAAGCGTGAGAATACTTGTCTTATGTCGGATAGATTTGTGTTTCATTTTGTTTCTTTCGTTGGTGGTTAAGTTATCGGTTTTAGCACCTCCCTTTTACGCAATTGCTATGCCAAAGATCATTTTTATGGTTTTGGTTTGTTTGTAAGTTGTTGATGGGTAGATAGAAAAAGAGATTGTGTAGTCTTTATTAATTGCAGTTATCACGGAGCACTTCGACGCTATGTTGCATTCCGAGTTGTCGCATTTGATATTTGCATGCAGGGAAGGGGGGGATCTTCCGCGTGGCGGGACCGATGTTTTTGGGAGGTCTGATTTTGTGCGTTTCGCACGGTCGGACGGCGGTTTGCAGGGCGTAATATAGAATAGGATCCCAGTGGGATTACGCTTTGTGGGGTTTACTATATTTGTGGGGTTTACTATATATAGTAGCGGAGGAGGAAGGGCGGGGCGAATTCGCGAGCTTGGCGCGGCCTAAGCGAAAGGAGGTTTGTTCAAACAACTATTAACTGAAAAACGGAGATTATAATTATGAAGAACAAATCAGAAGTAACAGATGCCCGCAGGGGCGAAGGCGTAATCGGTAAAGGGGCTGCGTTGGCAGTGGCGTTGAGCATGCTGCTGGCGCCCGTGAGCCTCTCTGGCGCCAATGAAAGGTCCGCCCTCAGCGAGGAAAAGCAGTACTCTATGGAGGATTCCTTGCCAGGTCCTAAGCAGCAGGACGAGAGGGGTTCCGAAGCTCAGCTTTCTTCCAGCGAGCCTGGAGAGTTGCCCGAAGAAAAGCAGGTCTCGATGCAGGGTGAAGCAGCGAAGTCAGGCGACGCAGCGGATCGCTCTCGCGAAGCTGTGGAAGTAACTGCCGGCAGTATCGAACCGTCCTACGAAACGAAGGCTCCCATGCGTACGGAGCGTCTGACGAACGTGACCTCGTGGAAGGGTTCGAAGGTGAGCTCCGAGGAGGGGGAGACGCTGGGTCGCATCGAGGACACGGTGCTTGACGCTCAATCGGGCCAGGTCACGCACGTGCTCATAGATAACAAGGGCCTTTTCGCAGGTTCGCGACTGGTACCGGTTTCGCAGCTAAGCAGAGAAGGCGCGGACGGTTCGTTCGTATTGGCAGCGAAGATAGACGGTTCTTCGGAGGATCGTATGTATTCAGAAACTGGAAACCTGGAGGAACCAATGGTCTCCGAGCGAAGCCAAGGTGAGGACCGGGAGTTTCGCGGTCGCGAATCTATCCGTCCGGGGCAGGTTCGCAGCTCCGATCTGATTGGTCGCAGCGTTGCGTCCAAGAGCGGCAAGGAAATCGGTGAAATCGAGAGCGTAGTACAGATTCCGGACACGCGGGACGCCTACGTCATCGTGGACGGATTCCAGGCACGGGACTGGAAACTGAATTCTGATGCGGAGAAGGTCGCTCTGCGCGTACCGGCCCTTGCGTTGGACGGCGACGTCGTGGAGCTGGCGGTATCGGGCGACGAGCCCGATTTCGGGTCGGCTCCTAGCTTGTTCGAAAGCGAACACGACAAGTGGTATTTGCACAACGGATACGACATCATCGTCGTGAAGGCAGAGAGCGAAGATTACGCTTCACGATAGTTAAAGGAGAGATCCCTTTTTATTTGCGAGCCGCCCGCTTGGGCGGCTTTTTCGTTTTTAGAGGCCGAGGGTATTGGGAAGGCCCGCGAGGGCGGTGGCGCGTCCTGTGCATAAGCGAGCTTGTTTTGTCGCATTAACCCCTGATTCCTATGACTGAGACAACTGAGATGGCCACGCTTTACGAAGCCTTGAAATTGCTGCGTCGCACCCGCTTGGACGAGCCTTTGGGGGCTTTGTCCAACGGGGCTCTTTATCGTATCGCCCAGCTGCGACCGAAGTCGGAGGAGGCTTTGCCGGACGAGATGGGGCTGGAGTCCCTGGATTATGGAGAGCGCGGCGATATCGTATCGCTGGTGAAGGTCTTTTCGCCGGAACGTACTAGCGACAGCGCCAATGAAGTGGCCCGAAGGAAGATCGAGGAGATCGAGGTGCGGCTTTATCGCATGTTGGTAGGCCACCTGAAGGGACGTTACGGCAAGCAGTGGTGGTTCAAGGGGGTTCCCGAGTCCATCCGGGTCAAGGCTTCGCAGCTTTACGAGGAAAGCGAAGGGCAGATCGAGAAGGAGACGGCCTTGTACTTGAGGGACCTCAAGGAAATCGCTTTGTCGGAGTGGGGAGAAGTGAAGGACCTGGTGGCGGATCCGCAGGAGAGCAAGCGACGCTTCAGTTCGCGTTTGGATCAGCTGCTGGAGCTTCGCAATCGCCTCAGCCATCCGATTCGCTTGCAGGAAAACGCCCTGCAGGAGGAGGAGTTGGAGGCCTTGGACGAGTGGATGGAGCGGCTGGAGGAGTTCGCGGACGAGGAGCGCTGAAGGCTTTTCGCGGTCTCTGTATTCTTAGGAGCGTTCAAGCCGCAGGCGTGGCCCTTGCGGTACGGGGGCTTCAAAACGGAAAAAGGCCACGGGCAAACGCCGGTGGCCTTTAAAGGTGCGATGGATCGCTGTGGGCGGGGAACCTAGCTTCGCTTAGGTTTCCTCATCCAAGCGCTCGACCAAGGTGTCGATGGCATCCTCGAGCTGTTCGTCGTTGAGGCTGGTGTCCTCTTGGCTGAGGTGGCCGCGCCACAGGAGTATTCCCGAATCAACGTCGTAGATGTCTAGCAGGAAAATGCGGGAGTTGGCGGGAAGGTAGATGGGTTCGCTCGCGTTCGGCCCGGGTACGGAGCGGGTACGCGATACGGTCGTTGTTACGGACCCGTCCGCGTCGCGCGTTTCTTCGGTGGTGGTAATGGTTACCTTTTCGGGGAGGGAAGCGTCCAGGTAGCTCGCTTGCACCGCGGGATAGGTGCGGAAAACGGCTTTGATCTGCGGTTGGCGGGCGCCGACGTAGTCGAAGCCGCGCTCCTCCAGTTCGTCGATCAGTTCGCTGCTGGCCTCCTTTTGCATTGCGGCGCTGAAGGCGGTGTCGGTGGTGCTGGAGTCGGTCACGCTGACCGAGAAGCGATCGGTTTTATGCAGGTCGAGCGCTTTCGTTACGGCGGTCGAGTTGACCGCTTCGGGTGTGGCGCATCCGGCGAGCGCCACGAGGGCGGCCAGGCTTGCGAGGATGGGTAAGGTCGTGATTTTCATAGTATTTGCTGGTTGGTTGCCATTTGAGGCGTTCCGTCCTGTTTTGCGGAAAGGGCGCCAAGCTGCGTGGAAGAATGATATTCGCTTATAGCATTTTTTAAGAATCTATATTCCAAGGCCTTGCGTGAAGGAACGTATCGTTTTGGCAGCTATCTGCATTGTTGCATAGCGCATCGTGACGGGGCTCTGCGGTGCGTTTTGCTCGCTGCTGGAAGGAGGGACAGGGCTTGGCAGGCCGACGGGAGCGGTCGGTCGCTTTTGGCGCGTGGCGTGCGACTAGGCTTTCCATGATGGGACCAGTGAAACTTGCCTATGGATTTGCGGTGAAGTCGATCAAGGGCTGGCTTGCCGACGGAGGGACGCGGTTAGCGGCGGCTGTAGCGTTTTTCACGGCCCTTTCTCTGGCTCCGCTGCTCACCTTGGTGATGCTTGTATTGAGCGTCTTCTTGGGGGACGAAGCGGCTCGTGGCCTGTTGGCGGATGAGATCGCGAACGTGACGGATTATCAGACGGCGCGTTTTATCGAATCGATGATAAGCGATCCGGAGCTGGGAAGCTCCAGCTTGCTAGCGGGCTTGTTTGGCGGAGCCTTGCTGTTGTGGGGAGCGACGCGACTTTTTTACGAGATACAGGAAGCCTTGGATATTATATTGGGCAAGGGAGAGTCGGTGACCGGTCTAGCGACTGCCTTGAAGCGGCGGGCCTTGGCTTTGGGGATGTGCATGGTGGTCGCCTTCCTGCTTCTTGTATCGCTGGCGGTAAATACGGCGCTTTCCTTCGCGATCGATTCCGTGCGGCTCGATTTGCCGGGGGTGGATTGGATGTGGGGGCTAGCGGCCGCTGTGAGCTCCTGGCTGATCGTCAGCTTGCTATTTACGACGCTCTATCGGTGGCTGCCCTTGGCCAAGGTTCCCTGGCGTTGCGCCCTGTGGGGCGGCGGGGTATCCGCAGGGCTTTTTGGGGTGGGAAGGAATGCATTTAGCATTTATCTGGCCCGACAGGACGACTTCGGTGGCGGGGCCGCTTCGCTTATCGCAGTGCTGCTTTGGGTTTATTTCTCCGCTCAGGTCTTTTTCCTCGGGGCGGAGGTAGCCAAGGCGGTTAGGGAGAGAGGCGAGTCTAAAGAGGCAGGGGCCGTGATAAAACGCTGAAGATTTTCGAGCTTGGGACCGGTGGCTGGCGCAGTTTGGGCGAAAGAAGCTCAACGGGCGATGGTCGCTCGCGTTAACACCTTTATAAAATGAGTGAAACCTTGGAATCGGAATTACCTTTGGGGGCGAGCGTGCTTGACGAAGGCGTATATTTTAAAGTCTGGGCGCCGCACGCGAAGGCGGTGTCCGTAGTCGGCGACTGGAACGATTGGAATCCAGACGCGGATCCCATGGCTCAGCGCGAGCATGGCAACTGGGATTGCCTGTGCGCGGAGGCGCGGGACGGATCTGAATACAAGTTCGCGATCGATACGGGGGATTCCGTTATGCAAAAGATAGACCCGCGCGCTCGGAAAGTAACGAATTCCGTCGGCAACGCGGTGGTGTACGCGGACTGTTTCGATTGGGAGGACGATGCTTACGAATTGCCGCCTTTGAACCAGCTCGTTATCTACGAGCTGCATGCTCGAAGCTTTTGTGGTGAGGATGGGGAAGGGAAGGCGACCTTGGACGAGGTTTGCGCCAAGCTCGACCATCTGCAGCGCTTGGGCGTGAACGCGATCGAGCTGATGCCGGTGGCGGAGTTCGCGGGCGATTTGTCCTGGGGCTACAATCCTAGCCATCCGTACGCGGTGGAGAGTAGCTACGGCGGGCCGGATGGATTGAAGCGCCTGGTGAAGGAGGCCCATCGCCGTAATATTGGCGTCGTGCTCGACGTGGTTTATAATCATTTCGGACCGAGCGACTTGGATCTCTGGCAATTCGATGGTTGGGAGGAAAACGGCCAAGGCGGTATCTACTTTTATAACGATTGGAAGGCTGAAACGCCCTGGGGACAGACGCGTCCGGACTATGGCCGTGGCGAGGTGCGACAATATATCCGGGATAACGCGCTGATGTGGCTGGAGGAGTTCCGCATCGATGGCTTGCGCTACGATATGACGCTTTTCATGCGCAGCGTGAGGGCGGACGGGGCGGAGGAGCTTCCCGACGGGTTCGACCTGCTGAGATGGATCAACAAGGATGCCAGGAGCTTGCCCCAGAACAAGGTGTTGATTGCGGAAGACCTGCAGAACGAACCCAGCCTGACGGAGGATATCGAGCATGGCGGAGGCGGGTTTCATGCCCAGTGGGATGCGGCTTTCGTCCACCCGATACGGGCCGTATTGATCGAGGCCGATGACGCGTCCCGTTCCATGCCCGCGGTCGCGGATGCCTTGCTCAGCCGCTTCAATGGCGATGCGTTTCGCCGTGTGGTGTATACGGAATCCCATGACGAGGTCGCTAACGGGCAGGCTCGTGTTACCCACGAGATCGACGCGGAGAACGAGACTGGCTTCCACGCGAGCGCGCGAGCCTCGCTCGGCATTGGCTTAACCTTAACGGCCCCAGGGGTTCCGATGTTGTTCCAAGGGCAGGAGTTCTTGGAGGAAGGATGGTTTTCGGACGACCATCCGCTTCACTGGTCTAAGCTGGAAGAGGCGGAAGGGATGATGGCCTTGGTGCAGGATCTGGTTTCCTTGCGCTTGAACAAGGCGGGCCAGGCCATTGGCTTGCAAGGTCAGGGCATCGAAATTTTGCACTGCAACGATATCGACAAAGTGGTTGCGTACCACCGTTGGCAGGACCATGGGGAGGGAGACGACGTGGTGGTTGTCGTGAACTTCAGCCACGAGGAGAAGAGCGATTATCAGCTTGGTTTCCCTGCTGCGGGAAAGTGGAGATGCTTGATGAATTCGGCCGCTGAAAAATATCATCGAAGCAAGGCGTTTTCGAGCCAAGGTGACCTCGAAGCAGGTGGAGAAGCTTACGGGGATGCGGCGGCGAGCGCAGCCATAGCTATCGCCCCTTATTCCTTCCAAATTTATTCTTTGGAAGCGTTGAAGGAAGGGTAAGGTTTTATTATATCTCAAATTCGCTGCCCTGCTATTTGGCAAGAGCAGCGAGTTTGTAGAGTCGAGGCCGGGAGTTCCTTTTGCGAGGCTCCCGGCGTTTTTGTGCATTCTTGGGGCGGGTGGGAGCTTCTTGTATTGAGGAAGTGGATATACTGAAATAACGGTAGGGCGGAAACGGAAAAAGCCCGGCGAGGCCGGGCTTTGGTGGAGACCGGAGCCAGACGTTTATCGGTTCCGATAGCGTTTATTTTCGTTTCGCTCTATTTGCCGCAGGCACGTTTTAGCTCGGCTCTGTTGTTGACGATATCTCCCTTGAGGTCAGCGATCGCTTTGCGGGTTTCGGGATCGATGGCGTCCAGTTTGCTGAGGGTTTCGTCGACGTACTCGAGCAGCTTGCTTTCGCCGCGCAGGGCTTCTTCGCAAATCGCTTCCGATGAGTTGCTGTCGGTGAATAGATCTTTTACGGAGATGAGGGCTCGGTGGGCGGCTCCCTTGATGGAACCGTCGCTCTTCCAGTCTTCTCCGATGCATTGAAGGCGACTGTTCAGGGCGATGGCGTGGTTTTCGCGGGCCGACTTCATTGCGAGAAACTGATGGGAGTCGACATCGGGCGTCTTGCTCGACTTTTCAGCAGCCTTTTCGAAGCCTTTGATGGAATCGTTGACGTGCGAAACGAGGGTTTCGAGTTGGGAGGCGAGTTCCTTTTGCGGGTTGATGGTATTCATGATCGTTATAGTGTTTATGTTATGGATTGTATAGCGGGGCGTTGTGGTTGGTGGAGCCACGCTGTTTCGATATAAAATTTGCCTTTATAGGGAAAGACCGCGCTTGAGCGGATCAAGCGCGGTCTGGTTGAGGGTGCTTTCCTCTGTAACAAGAGTTAGAATTCCAAGGTGGGGTAGAGTCGTTTAGAAGCGGTAGGCCGCTCCGAAAGTGAGGCTGTCGGATTCGACTTCGCCTGGATCGTCGAAGTTGTCGGCGTCGCTCAGGTCATACTCGTTGTTGGCGTAGCGAGCGTGCAGGCTGAATCGCTCTGTCGCGAACCATTCTGCGAAGATGCCAGCTCCGTCGCGGATTGCGGTACGGGAGGCGAGGTAGGGGCGACCGCCGAGGTCGTCGGCGTCGGAGTAGGAGATCCCGATACCGAGGTTGCGAGAAGGATAGTAGGTTGCCTTCAAACCGTAGACTTCGCCGCTGCTTTCGAGGCCTTGGTCGTCAAGTTCGTCGAACTGAGCGACTTGTAGGTCGATGAAGTAGAGGTTGCCCTCGAGGCTGAAGCCGGTGTTGTCCGTGAAGGACATGTAGTGCTTGAATGCGACGCCGATCGTATCGCTGCTAGATTCGACGAAAGAGTCCTCCGTGCGATTCTTGTAGTCGATAGCGGAATACACGACTCCGACTGTGGTGTTCTCTGCCACGTACTTACCGACCGATAGGGAGTACCCGTCGAAATCAGGTTGGTAGCGGAAGATGCCTGAGGTGAAATCGCCAGAAATATCGGTGTTAGCGTTGGTGTAACCAAGGTTTGCATACCAACCGGTCTCAGGATTTACCCAGAGGCCGTTGATGGTATAAGCGTCGAGGTCTACAACGTTGTCGATATCGTCATCGAGCTCCCGAATGTTAAGGCGGAGGTCGAGGGACGAGGCGCGTTGCGTGAAGGCGAGTTCGCGGTAGGCGTCACCGCCGGTTGCGTAATCGATAGGCGTAAAATAGTATACAGCGCCGAAGTCGATATTGTCTTCGTTTAGCTTAGAGTCCTCGAGGTCGGTGTCCCGAGTTGTATAATCGAGGTTTGTTTCCCAAGAGTAGGAGCTCGTTTGGGCAACGCAGAAAGGTGCCGCAACGAGAGCTGCCAAGGTAGTGATGTGTTTTGTTTTCATGTATGTTTCAGTTTGTGGTTTGTGGTTTGACGCTCTGATACATCGATTATTCGTGGGGGCACTTACCAAGGCGCCATGTTATAGTTTGAGGTGATCCCGATTTGCAGAGCTCGCGCCAAGTGTATCGAGATTATGGAAACGCTTTTTGTTAAAATATTGTAAGATGTTAACTGTGAGCTGGATGGGCGAGGATCGCTGGGGCGGCTTTCGCGTTCGTTCCGAAGATGCGACGGGGGTGCCACCGATAGAAGAGGGTCGGCGCTTTTCCATTTTGCTATGGAAGGGCTGCAGGATGCACCTCCGGGTTAGGTCGCTTCCGATCCGCTATAGGCGCTACTCCCATATGTTAGAAAAAAGTCGACATTGGGAGCGA
The DNA here is from genome assembly GCF_031127875.1 of Pelagicoccus sp. SDUM812005. Lineage (GTDB taxonomy): Bacteria > Verrucomicrobiota > Verrucomicrobiia > Opitutales > Opitutaceae > Pelagicoccus. The sequence continues at coordinate 128,243 of NZ_JARXIA010000007.1, forward strand.
TTCGAACGGTTTTGGGGGAGCGTCTTATTTATAGAAACTGGATATGAGGGAAGGATATGAGGGCGTCGTCGTAGACGACGAGAACCGAGAGAGCGTGGCTTTTCGCCAACGAAACAAGTCATTCTCATGAAGCGTTCGGAGGAAGAGGAAGCGCTTGCTATGCAGTCTACGAGACTGCTTTTAATTGGAGACGACGTGTCGGACCGGAAGCGGATCGAGGACCTCCTCGCGAGGGCTCCCCGCGATCGGTATGCGATCGATTGGGCGTGCTCAACGGAGGAGCTCCCGGATTGCGTGCGGAACTGCCGTTACGACGCGATTTTGATCGACCATCGCTTGGAGTCGCAAGGGGTGGAGGCCTTGGTCACGGAGCTGGAGGCTCTCTGCGACCAGACCGCGGTAATTGTTTTGACGGATGGGGACCTTTCGGATGCGGAGGAGGCGGTGTGCCGGATGCCGGTCGACTTCCTGCTGAGCAAGAAGGAGCTTTCGGTTGATGGCTTGGATCGAGCGGTGCGCTACGCCATTCGCAACCGGGACCAACAGATGCGGCTGCGGAATTTCGCGCGGCTGGTGGCCCATGACTTGAAGGGGCCCTTGGGCAACGTGCGCAGCGCGGCGGAGATGTTGGCCATGCTTTTGCCGGATTTGTCGGGCGACCCTCGCGAACTGCTGGAGGTGTTGCGGAGCGATTGCGAGAACCTGGAGTCTACCTTGGAGGCGTTGCACGAGTATTCGGCGTCGCAGGGCGGTCGCCTCGAGTCCAAGACGATCCCGCTCCAGCAGGTTTTGCAGGCGGCTTTATGCAACTTGGGAATGCCGGATGCCCTCGAGGAGGGGAAAGTGGTCTGCGAGGGGTTGCCGAGCGTGGCGGTCGACGCGGGGCTTTTCACTCAAGTATTCCAAAACCTGATACGCAACGCCTTGCAGTATAACGCGAGTTCGAAGCCGTCGGTGCGAATCAGCGCGGTTTCGGCGTTGGGGTGCTGCGAGTTGAAGTTTGCGGACAATGGGATCGGGGTCGACCCGCGGAAGGCCAAGGACGTGTTTCGGCCGATGTATCGGCTCCACGGCACTGCGGCCTACGAGGGCACGGGGCTGGGCTTGACGGTTTGCAAGGGAATCGTGGAGCGGCACGGGGGCAGGATTTGGCTGGAGTCCAGCGGGATAGAGGGCGAAGGGAGCACGGTCTACATTCGACTCGTGGTGGCCCCGGATAGCCAAGCTTCCTCGACAGCGGAAGGCTGAAGGGCGAGGGCCTGGTGGGTGGCGCTTGGCGCTATCCTTGCAGAAGTCGGAGGCGAATCGCCCCGCTCCGATTGGGCCCCGTGGTGGCCGAGCGTTTGTTTCCGTTTGGAGAGGGGCGGCTGAAGCTCATGCCGTTATGAAGAATCGTTTCTCCAAGTATCTTTCGGGCGCTTCGCGCCGCAAACGGGGGCTGGCGATAGGCCTGCTGGCTCTGCTGCTGGTTTTGCTGGGGGCCCGGGTCCTGGCGCCCAGTTTGATTCGGAACCACGTAAATGGGGTGCTGAGCGATCTGGACGGCTATAACGGCTCGATCGAGGACATCGATCTGTCGCTCATTCGTGGTGCGTACCGCGTGGACGGTTTGATTTTGAACAAGGAGCACGGGGGAGCGGAGCAGCCGTTTCTGGAGGTGCGTTCCATGGATTTATCCGTGGAGTGGCTGGCGCTTTTCAAGGGGGCGCTGGTGGGCGAGCTGGTCTTGGAGGAGCCGAAGCTTTCGCTTGTCGTCTCCGATCGGAAGGAGCGCGAGCAGTTGGGCGACGAGGGGAATTGGGTGGAGACGGTGCAAGCTCTGTTTCCCTTTACCCTGAACCGCTTCGAGGTGAAGGACGGCGCGGTCGATTGGGCGTTGGAGGAGGACAGCCCGCTGGGGGCGGTTGCGGTGAGGAAGCTCAACGGCGTGGCGTCCGATATCACCAACGTGGACCGGAAGCAGGGCGAAGCCTTGCCTTCCCAGGTGCGGGCCAGCGGCTTGCTGGGGGAAGGGGCTCCCATGGAGTTGGAGGGAAGCTTCGACCTTTTGGCCGAGTCTTTGGAGATGAATTTGGACTTCCAGTGCGAGTCGATCCACCTGCCTTACCTGAATCCGATATTGGAAAACTACGCCAACATCGACGTGCGCAGCGGGACCTTGGGAATCTTCGTGGAGTGGGCGGTGTCGTCTGGGGAGGTCGATGGCTACGTCAAGTTCCTGGCGCGGGATATCGACGTGTTCCAGTTGGGCAAGGAGGGAGGGAATCCGCTCTCGGCCCTGTGGGACGCTTTCGCTGGCTTCTTGATCACGATCACCGAGAACAGGTCGAAGGACCAATTCGCGGCCAAGGTGCCGTTTAAGGGAAAGACCTCCGACTTGAAGGCGGGGGTGCTCCCGACGATCGGCTCGCTGCTGCAAAACGCTTTCGTTAGGGCCCTGGAGGGCGACGTGGACGGAAGCGTGAGCTTGGCGGACCTGCAAGCGGAGGGCGACTAGGCGAGCGCTGGCAGGCCGAAGGCGTCTGGCGTCTTGCAGGTTGGCCTATTCTTACTGGGCGGCGATCGAAGCTCCCAAGCGCAGGTAGCTCGGCTGTCCGTGGGTGGGCGTGGTTTGCAAGGTGAGCGTCCAGTAGCCTGCCTGGCTGGTGGATTCTTCCGCGCTCAGGCCGAGGTCGAAGGCGGTGGCCCCGACGATTTCCCATGCTCCGTCTTGGAATTGCAGCTGGGCGTCGCTCCAGGTCTGCAGGTCGCGGGACGTCTGAATGGAGACGGAGCCGCGTTGCTTGGCCGGGTAAGCGGAAAGTGAGTAGGTGAGGCCGTTGCCGGTGTTCGCCTGCGGCGCTTTGAAGTCAAGGAGTTCGCCGGCGGTTTCCGGTTCGTCCGTAGCGAGGGTGAACTCGAGGAGATTGTTGAGTCCGTCGCCATCGGCGTCGCGATCCGGTCCAGTCACACCCAATTCTGTTTGGCTGGGATAGGCGACGGAGAGCCAGTCGCGGTAGGCTTGGGGCATGTCGAGCGCGTAGTTGGCGATGGCGGAGGTGTTGCCCTGGATGGTGAGGGTCGTGGTCGTCGAGGGATCGGAGGTTTCGCCGATGGCCCAGGACTCGAATCCGTAGCCGGTGCGTGGGGAGGCGGTCAGGGTGACGACGTCGCCCTCGGCGTAGTAGTCTTTGCGGGGGGAGATGTCGACGGACCCGAAGTTCGACCTGACGGCGAGCTGGTAAATTTCGTTGGTAGCGGTGGCGCTCAGCGAAGCGGTGGTGGCGCTTTCGCCGCGGTCGTTGACGGAGGTGATCCAGTAATAGTAGGTGCGGCCGGGGGTGACGAAGCCGTCGGTATAGGTGGTGGAGCGAACTTGGTCGCTGCGGAGGGTGGCGGTCGAAAAGTCGTTGGTTTCGGAGCGGTACACTGCGTAGCGGGCTGCCGTGGTCTCCGCTTGCCAGCTAAGCTGGATGCGTCGCGGGAGGCGTTCGTTGACGACGAGCGGAACGGTGGGCGTCACTGGCAGGGGGATTTCGCGGGTGATGGAGATGCTGGAGGCCAGGGAGTTGCGTTGGGTCTCGTTGAAGGCGTCCCACGTGAGTCGGGCGCCTTGCGGAGTGTTGGAGACGCCGAGGTTCGCGTCCCAGGCGACGGCGGGAGCTTTGCTGACGGGGCCGAGGTCCGCGATGAGGGATTGGGAAAAGGGGTCGTAGGCAAGGATTTCCGCGGTTTCGTCGGAGTCAGCCTTCCAGAGCCGGTTCTTGAGGATCAGCTGCACGGTGAGGCGCGGTTGCTGGCCGGGCGAGAGGGTGAGGGTTTCGCTCTTCACGTGGTCGCCCTGTTCCGGCCAAACGATCTGGGCGTTGGCTGGCGCGTCGTCGTCGAGCAGGTAGAAGGTGCCGCTCAGGGTGGTTTGTTGCGTGTAGAAGACGAGGTCGGTGACTTCGTCGGAGGAGGTGCGAGGCAGGAAGACTTCCGCGTCGTAGTTGCCCCCGAAGACTTTGATGGGGGTCGCGGTGCCGCCCGAGGCTCGCACGAAGTAGTGGTAGCTGGCTCCGTGCTCGCTGGCGGTTGGGTCCACGAACTCGGTTTGCGTCGTGACCCCGACGAGCGTGGCGTTCGCGGGGTCGCTATCCACGCTGCGTCGCACCTCGTAGGCGATGGTGGGATCGGCGTAGCTGGTGTTGAGCGCGGCGCTGAGGGAGAAGGTTGCGATGATGGTGGCGAAGGAGAGTCGTGGGGACATGGTAATTTCAGTTAGGCGAGCGGATGTGCGGAGAGGGATACCTCGTGGGGAGGATGGTTCTCAGCCGCAGAGGGCGTAGGAGTCGGAGGCTTTGGCCTGCTCGTTTTCCCGGTCCTTGGCGGTGTGGTCCGAATTCAGTTCTCCCGAGGTGGCTTGCCAGGATTCCAGCAGGTCGGAGTCGAGATCGAGCAGCTCCTCGTTTTGCTGGACAGCCGCGAAGAGCTGGGCGTCCGAATTTCTGAGGAAATCCAGGGCGAGGCTCGCTTCCAGGCCGAAGATGCAGGAGCGCGGGTCGTTCAAGAAGGGGCCAGCGTTTTCCTGCTTGCTTGCGAGCTGGGCCTGCTCTTGCGACGAAAGCTGGTCGAAGAGGTGGCGCTCGACTACGGAGTAGGTAAGGCGCAGCTTTGCGAGGGCGGCCGCCTCCGGTAGGAAGCGGTATTCGTAGTAGGCTTTGCCGAAGCAATCCTGCCCGGCGCGAAGAGATTTCAGCAGCTGGGCGATGTATTCAAAGTGTTGTGATAGCGAGTCGTGAGTTTTCATGGTTGGCTCCAGTCGCATTTTGTATGCCAGTTAATTGAATCTCGCTTCAGGACCGGCGGTAGGCGGGTGGGATGGGGGCGTTCCCGTGGGAGGGCCGATTCGGCGCCCGTTTTAGGGAGGCGTTTTGCAACGATAGCCTTGGATGTGTTGCATTCTGCAAACGAGCGCAGCTGCTTTCAATTGCTTGCCCCCTTGAGGCGAGGTTGGCGCGAAACCTGAAGAGGGGGTGGTATGGATAACCGATCTACTAAATTCCTTATCAGTCTATTTGCAGTTCTCGCTTCCGCTCTCTTTTTCGTCGGTTGCGCGGATGACAACCATCTCGAGGACGCCGCCGAAAGCACGGGCGACGCCATCGAAGATGCCGCAGAGAGCACGAAGGATGCTGCAGAGGACGCAGCGGACGAAGTGAAGGATGCGACGAACTAGTCGCCCGGCCCTGAACCGACTCCTGTAAACCTTCTATTACAAGCGCCCCGCCTTGCATTAGCAGGTCGGGGCGCTTTTTTTGTGTTATCGTCTTTTTGGTGCGGGAAGCGTCTTCCGCAAGCTATTCGCTGCGGTCGCGCGTTTTCGGTGGGGAATTATATATAACTTTATATATCCCAACCGCCCCAGAGCGTGGGCGGGGCGATCTCGACGCTATTGCCTGCGGGGTCCCGCACGTATATCGAGTATCCGCCTTCGCTCCAGTCGTGTTTCGTTTCGATGGATATATTGTGCTTCGTGAAATGATCGAGCCAGCGGGGTAGGTCTTCGATCTTGGAGGCGAAGGCGAGGTGGCCATCGCCGACGCTGCCGTGGGCAGGGATCTCGCGTCCGGTTTCGCTGCTTTGGGCTGGGTTGAAGATGATCAAGGCGCTGGATTCCAGGCGGAAGACGAGGAAGAGCTCTGAGCTTCGCTGCAGTTCGAGCCCCAATACGTCGCGATAGAACCAGAGGGCGGAGTCGAGGTCCTCCGCATAGAGGATGGTTTCGAATATACGTGTAGCTTTCATAGGTCGTTTAGGTGGTTGCTCGCGGGAGGCGATTCGCTGGCTGTTGAGGGACGGGCGGGGTCATTGTTATTCGTGTGGGGTACTATTGCTAGATTGGCGCCAATCGCAAACAACGGCGGCGAGGCCGCGCATTGGTACGGAACTAGCAAGTGGCTATCCTTATGAGCTCGACCGACTTGCCGCGAGGCTTGCGCTACTCCACCGATTCCGCTCGGGGCTGTACGCGGCGTCGCTGCGGGCGCGGCTTTGCCTATTACGATCCGGAGGGGAAGCATATCCGAGAAATGGATACGTTGCAGCGCTTTCGGGCTTTGGCGGTTCCGCCCGCTTATGTGGACGTGTGGTTGTGCGTGGACCCGCGAGGGCACCTGCAGGCGACGGGAAGGGACGCTCGGGGCAGGAAGCAGTATCGCTACCATGAAGCCTATCGGGCCTACCGGGAGTCGCTCAAGTTCACCCGTTTGGCTGACTTCGGGGCGGCCTTGGGAGGAATTCGAAGAGGAGCCAATCGCGTCCTGCGCCGGAGCGATCCGGGGGAGAAGGCGTACGCCTGCGCCTTGGTGGTGAAGCGATTGGACGCGACTGGATTTCGAGTGGGCTGCGAGCGCTACCTGAGGGAGAACCGTACGCGGGGGATGCTGACCTTGACCACTGGAAATCTCGAGGTCGACAACGCGGCGGGGCGAATGGAGTTCGACTTTCGGGCCAAGGGAGGAAAGCGGGTGAAGCGGCAAGTGGAGCGACGGCATTTGGCTCGCTGCGTACGGCGTTTGCAGGAGCTGCCCGGGCAACGGATTTTCGTGTATCGCAACGGTATGGGAGAGTGGAGCGACTTGTGTAGCGAGGACGTGAACGCGTTCCTGGGCGAGCTCGCGGGGCAGCCGTTTTCCGCTAAGGACTTTAGGACCTGGATCGGTACCCGCGAAGCGGCGGCAGTTTTGGCGAAGCTTGACCCGGACGAGCTAGGCTTGGGCGAGGCGTGGCAGCGGGCTATTTCCTCCGCGGCGGAGACCTTGGGCAATACGAAGGCGGTGGCGCGGAAGTCCTACGTGCATCCTGCTCTCGAAGATGAGGAGGCCTGGACGTTTTTTCGCGCGGCCGAGCAGAAGGGAGGGGCGTCGACGCGGCGCGGCTTGTCGCGGGAGGAGTGTACCTTAGTCGACTTCTTGGAAGGCTGGGGAGGGAAGAACGCTTAGGTCACTCGGCGGGTGCAAGCTGCAGCGAGGGGAGTGCGGGAAGCAACCGCTCGGGACCCTTCCGGCTGGAACTGGGGGGTAAAGGGGGCGTGGCGCATCTTGTGCAAGGGTTGGGAGCATGGGAATCAGGAGCGTCTTTATCATTCTGCTTATCGCTTGCGGAGCCTTGTTTGCCGGCAGCTTGTTTAAGCAGGAGCAAGCCGTGCGCACGGTTCCGAGCGATTTAGGCTTTGACGAAACGGTGCAGGTCTTCGAGAAGCGCTTAGCGGACGGAGGTTTTAAGGTATTGGCCCGCTGGGACCAAGCACTGCCGGAGGAGGAATACGCTCGCGATAGCCTTGTGTATGTCTTCGGCCGCCCCAGCGGAGTGGACGCGGAGGGTTGGACGCTGGTGGACGATCCGAAAACGGTGTTGATTTGGTCTTCCGAAGAAGGACAGACACTGCTCTCTGCGGAGTGGAGCTCGCTGGATACGGATGCGGTAGTCGCGTCGCTCCGTCGTTCGGAAGCGGATACGAAGTTTTTCGAAACGATAGAAATGCAACCCTTGGTCGCGAATATCGGCCCCGACGAATTGAAGGAGAAACGTGCACCCGGGCCGCCGACCAGCCCAAGCGGCCTGTCGGTGGCTCAATCTGACTAAGCAAAACAAGGAAGGAACCTCGAACCATGGCATTGATTGTTGAACCAATATATTCTGGCGGGATCGCCCAGCTATCGTATTTGATAGGCGACGACTCGGAAGGAGTGGCGGCGGTGATCGACCCACGTCCGGATTGCGATGTTTACATGGAGCTAGCCCGTTCCAAGGGCTTAGCGATACGCGATATTTTCGAGACGCATATACACGCGGACTTCATGAGCGGCGCTCGCGAGCTGGCCAGCCGTCTGGGAGGGGCGGTACCGATCCGCGTCAGTGGAGAAGGGGGTGCCTCCTATGGATTTGGAGTGGAGAAGATTTCCGACAAGGATGAATTTCAGCTGGGAGAGATGCGTATCCAGGTACGGCATACACCGGGGCATACGCCGGAGCACGTGTCCTTCTTGGTTTTCGAGGGGGATGACGAATCGCCTTTTGCCGTTTTTTCCGGAGATACCCTGTTTGTCGATTCCGTCGGGCGTCCCGACCTGCTGGGCGAGGACGAAACCGAGGAGCTCGCGGAGCAATTGTACCAGAGTATCCACGGGTTTTATAAAGAACTGCCGGATGGAGTCCTCTTGTATCCCGGCCATGGAGCAGGGTCGGCCTGCGGTCCGGACATCGGTAACCGCATGTTTTCGACAATCGGATTCGAAAAGGAGCACAACGCCTATTTTGCCTGTGAGAGTAAGGAAGACTTCGTGAAGAAGGTATTGGATGCGGCTCCGGAAGAACCGCGTCACTATCGGCCTATGAAGAAGCTCAATTCTGAAGGGCCGCCGATCATGGGAGGTTATCCGCCTGCCGAGGCCATGACCGTGGAAGCCTTTTCAAGCGCCTGCGAAAATAAGGGTAACGTAATTTTGGATACGAGAAGTCCTTTGGCGTTCGGAAGCGGACATATCGCGGGATCGCTCAACATCGAGCTGCGAGGCGAAATGTCGGTTTGGTCTGGCTGGATGCTCGAATTTAACGATCCGATTTACTTAGTACTGGAACGGGACGAGGACTTGGAGACGGCCCTCTCGCATCTTTGGCGTACGGGGCATACCAATGTCATCGGCTATTTGGCCGGCGGCCTCGAAGCTTGGCTTCTCGACGGCAAGAAAGTCGACCAGGTCGAAATTATCGACGTGCATCGTCTTCACGACCTGGTAGGGGAAATCCAAATTCTCGACGTGCGTTCGGAATCCGAGCGCAAGGGCGGGTTCGTCCCTGAGTCGGAGCACTTGTTCGTGCCGAAGGTTCGGGAGGAGGCAGCCTCCTTGCTGGACAAGAAGCGCCCGGTGGCGACCTACTGCGCGTCGGGCTCTCGAGCTAGCGTCGCGGCAAGCGTGTTGAAGCAGGAAGGATTTGAGTCGGTAATGACGGTTCCTGGCAGCTGGAGCGCTTGGACTGAAGCGGGCTTCGAGGTGGCCAAGAACGAGCGACGTCTGGCATCGGTATGAAGGTATTGAATACGGCTTTCGTAGGAGGGAGCGTATTGGTGGCGGTGCCGCTTTGCGCCGCAGACTCTACCTTGGCGAAAACGTATGGGGCGCCTGCTTGGTCGCCTTATCTTGTTGGCGCTTTGATCGGGTTGCTCGTTTGCTTGAGCCTGCTTGCCGTGGGCAAGTCGATCGGGGCTTCGTCCGCCTATGCCGCGCTCGGGGGGCTGCTGGGGCGCGGGATCTTCGGGCGGCGCTTGGAGAAGACGGATTATTATCGGAAGAACCCGCCGCGTTTCGGCTACAGCCTGGTCTTCCTGTTGAGCGTGATTGCGGGCGCCTTTCTGGCAAGTTGGCAGGGAGGGGAGTTGCGCGGAGAGATGTTGCCCGAGTTTTGGGTGGCGTTGTTTGGCAGCGACTCGCTGGGCTTGCGTTTTGTTTGGGCCACCTTGGGAGGCGTTTTGCTCTCCTTCGGGGCTCGCATGGCAGGAGGTTGTACGAGTGGTCATGGGATTAGCGGCGCGCTGCAACTGAACGCGGTGTCCTGGCTCGCGTTGATTTGCTTCTTCATAGGAGGAGTGGTTGCAGCCCATTTAATCTATCCAATATAGGGATTTTTGTAATGAAGAAAAAAGCGAAGCTGTACCGTATGGTTATGTCGGACCATTTGTGTCCATGGGGCATAAAAGCGAAGGATTTGCTGAAGCGAAACGGTTACGAAGTAGAGGATCACCCCTTGCGCAGCAGCGAGGAGGTGGAGGCCTTCAAGAAGGCCCATGATTGCGATGAGACGCCGCAAGTTTTCTTGGGCGACGATCGATTGGGTGGCTACGACGAATTGCGCGAGCACTTGGGCAAGAAGCCCGATCCCAAGGAGGGTACCACTTACCAGCCGGTGCTGGCCGTCTTTTTTGTAACCCTGCCCATGGCGTTGGTGACGTGCTGGGCGCTGAGGGGAGAACTTGCTGTTATCAGAACCTTGGAGCTCTTTATCGCTTATAGCATGTGCGTGTTGGGGATTTTGAAGCTGCAGGACCTGCTCTCGTTTGCTACTGGCTTCGTGCAGTACGATCTCGTGGCCCGGCGCTATGTTCCCTATTCCTATGTGTATCCCTATGTGGAGGCGGGAGCCGGGGTTCTGATGATTGGCGGTCTGCTGACCTGGGTAGCTGCTCCAGCGGCATTGGTGGTCAGCTCGATCGGAGCGATATCCGTCATAAAGGCAGTTTATATCGAGAAGCGCGACCTTAACTGCGCCTGTGTGGGCGGAGGGAGCAGTGTTCCGCTAGGTTTCATTTCGCTCACGGAAAACCTGATGATGATAGCCATGTCCATCTGGATGATGGCGAAACAGTTTTATTGAGGATGAGTGGTTCCAAGATTATAAAGGCGATTCTCTTTGGCCTCGTATTTGGCTTTCTGTTACAGAAAGGGGGCGTGGCAAAGTTCCACATTTTGGTGGGAGCTTTGCTGCTGGAGGACTTCACGGTCGTAAAGATCATGCTGACGGCAGTACTGGTGGGAATGCTCGGGCAGCTTTGGCTTAAGCGGCGTGGATGGATCGAAACGGAGGCAGAGCCGTTTCGTTGGCGCCGGGCCTTGGTAGGGGGCTTGATCTTCGGGGTCGGCTTCGCCTTCAGCGGCTATTGTCCCGGAACGGGCGCCGCGGCTTTGGGGCAGCTGAACGGGGATGCCTTGTTCATGGCTCTGGGCATGATCGTGGGAGCCTGGGTTTTCACTTTGTTTTCCGATGGTATTTCCCAGTGGGAGAGCGGAAAGAAGTTGTATCTTTACGACGTCGTGAAGGTGCCGGAAGCCGCCTTTACGCTTCGTTTCGCTGGAGCCCTGCTAGGGGTGCTCCTGCTTCTTTCCTTGGCGAGCTAGCGCGTATTTTGTCTGCGATTAGCTCAAGGTAGACGACCTTGCTCGGGAGGTGGAAGGCCGTTTGGCAATACGAGTGCCGGTAGGGTGCCGTATCTTCGGATACATGAACTCTACGATGGTGGGGGTGGAGCTGTCGCGCTCCCGGTAGGAGCGAGAATGGGCGACGAGGATGCCCGGTCTGTTCCCTTTGCTGCCGTGGCGAGCTATGCCCGAGGTGGCAGGTAGGCGAACGCTGCTGCAGGCTTTTGCTTCTGGTGGGTGCGGACGGGATGCCCTGCAGGGTGCGAGGACCCGAAAAAAAGCTCATCACTAAAAGCAGTGGGATAGCCGCTTACCTGTAGGGTCGTCGCTTGCTTGCGACGTGCCGCAGATCCCTGCATTGATATCTCGCATTGCTGCGTGACAGCGAGCGCCAGCCCTACACTCGAGAGCGTTTTCCCGCAAAATGGTGATGAACAAAAAAAAGGCCGTATGGGAAAATCCCATACGGCTTGTTGTTACCGATGAAGGTATAGAGCGTTTCGCGATTAGGCGGTCTTGCTCTTGAAGCGGCGTTGGATGGAGATGAGGCCGATCAAACCGAGTCCGAGAAGAGCGGCGGTGGAGCTGCTGTCAGGGACGGTGGCGGTCGTGAAGGAGAATCCGGCGAATCCGAGATCGGTTTGCGAAGCGTTACCGGTGGTGGTCAGCGAGAACTGGCCCATGGTGTCTTCGTAACCGGAGATCATTGCCGTGCCGGTACCTGAGACTGCGAGCTGGTACAGGCTGCCTGTGAGTGCGGTGCGGCTGACCGTGGCGATGGAGTTTACCACAAAAGAGTAGTCGACGCTTCCGATGCTGAACTTCCAGAGTTCCCCAAAAGTGGGAGTCGTGAAGTCCAGGGGCATGAAGGTGACGGGCGTGAGGCCAGTCCCGAGGTAGTCTCCGGTCTGGGTTCCCTGGGAAACCTTCGCGTTGCTAAACGAATCGAAGGAAGTTGCGCTGGGAACGGGAGCATCGAGGCTGGTGGATCCGTCGAAGGCAATGCTGCCGTCGATCTTGACGGCGAAAGCAGCGGGAATAGCTGCGATGGCGATAGTGGCGAGCAATAATTTTTTCATAGAATATAGCGAGTTGTATACGTGTTGGTTATTGTTGTTGTTGTTTTTGAATGATCCGTAGCGTACGGCTGGCACAGAGCTTCCCCTTGGTCCGGTGGGCTTCTGATCCATTGCTCTATTGCAGAAGCCCTGCCAGATTGATGCTTGGAGTTTTTGCGTAGTTGACGCGGTTCTGTAAGTGTCACATGAAGAAGAGGATGTGCTGCTGACGGCCCTCCTCTGTTTTCAGAAAATATTTATTGTAAGGGAAAGCCGGATACGATTAAGGGGGCGAAACGCCTAGGTGCGGCTGGGCGGTCCCAGTTAGGGAAGCGAGAGGGAGTCGGGCGCCGCTCGGACCGGGGACTTTTGCAATGTTGCCAGTCTCACTTTGCATTTTCGGCTTTGAGGGGAAGGGGGTGGGCGTTCTGGGAGAGTCTTGGCGCGAAACTTTCGGCGTCGATTTGGCAATGAGAAAAGGGTTCATCTATTGCAGCGCTTTGCTCACCGTCACCCTGCTTGTCGGTGGTTTTTGGGTACAATGGATTTGGTTCTTGCTGCTCGTCGTGCTTCCGTTGGTCGCTCTCGGGTTCTACGACCTGTTGCAGCGGAAGCATACCGTCTTGAGGAACTTTCCTCTGCTCGGACATTTCCGATACCTCTTCGAGGAGATATCGCCCGAAATCCAGCAATACTTTATAGAGCGCCACACTGATGGGACTCCGATATCGAGGAACCACCGCAGCGTCGTCTATAAGCGGGCCAAGGATCGGCCGGCGACTCATCCGTTCGGAACGGAGCGCGATCCGTACTCGGCCCGTTACGTTGGGCTCAGGCATTCCTTGTATCCACGGTCTCCGCTCGAGGAAGGCTTTCGCGTTACCATTGGCGGGCCTGATTGTCGTAAGCCCTACGCGGCGTCTCTCTTAAATATATCGGCGATGAGTTTCGGATCTATCAGCGACCGGGCGATCCTAGCGATGGGCAAGGGGGCGAAGGAAGGTGGATTTTATCAGAACACGGGGGAGGGCTCGGTGAGCGAATACCATGTGGAGGCAGGCGGGGATTTGGTGTGGCAAATTGGAACGGGCTATTTCGGCTGCCGGACCCCGGAGGGGGGATTCGATGCGGAGGCCTTTCGGGAGAAGGCGAACTGGGAGGTAGTTAAGATGGTAGAGCTGAAGCTTTCGCAGGGAGCGAAGCCGGGCCATGGCGGGGTATTGCCCAAGGAAAAGAACAATGCGGAGATCGCTCGGATTCGCATGGTGGAACCAGGCACCACGGTGGAGTCTCCGCAAGGCCATCGGGAGTTTCGGGACGCGGAGGGACTGTTACGCTTTATCGCGAAGTTGCGTCGCTTGAGCGGAGGCAAGCCGATTGGCATAAAGCTCTGTATCGGCCGGGAGGAGGAATTCAGGTCGCTTTGCGAGACGATGGTTCGGAGGGGATCGTATCCGGACTTTATAACGGTGGACGGAGCGGAGGGAGGAACGGGAGCGGCTCCCTTGGAGTTCACGGATTCGGTGGGAATGCCTCTGGAGCCGGCCCTTCGTTTCGTTCGCCACACGTTGGTGGACTTGGGCATCCGCGAGCGGATCAAGGTGATTGCGAGCGGGAAGATCGTAACCGCTTTCGATATCGTGCGGGTCTTGGCGTATGGGGCGGACCTATGCAATTCGGCTCGCGCCTTCATGTTGGCCACAGGCTGTATCCAAGCCTTGCGTTGCAATACGAATCGCTGCCCGACGGGAGTGACTACTCTCGATCCGCGGCTGACCGCGGGCTTAGTGGTTGAGGATAAGTACAAGCGGGTGGCGAACTTTCACCGGAATACCTTGCGAGCGGCAAGGGAGTTGATGGCGGGATGCGGGGTAAGCCATCCACGGGAGTTGGACGAATCCGTTTTTCTGCGAGGCGTCGAGTGGCAACATCTGGGGGGAAGCGGGGTTGGCTAGGAATGCCTGCGAAGTGCAAAGCACAGCGGCGTGGGTGCATTTCGCATCGGGGTGGCGGCGGGGCTCGGCTTGGTACGAAGTTATATAGCGATGGATCGCGCTGGCCTGATATTTGCAGAAACGGAGCTCTTCGAATCTCGATGTTCTGCAACATGAAGTGATAGCCCGATGCCTCCCCCTTTCACTCCAGCTCAAGACCAATGGCTCCGCAACGCCTTCAGGCTGTTTATTGCGGGAGTGGTGTTGTTGGGCGTTACTGGATTCGCCTGGAAGCAATGGGATTTCGATCCCGAGCAAGGGCTGCCGGTGGATCAGCCGGTTCCCTTCAGCCATCGGCACCACGTCACGGATATGGGGATCTCGTGTCGCTACTGTCACAGCGACGTGGATACGTCGGCCTTTGCGGGCATGCCCGACACGCAAACCTGCATGAGCTGCCATTCGCAGTTGTGGACGGAAGCGGAGGTCCTGCAACCGGTGCGAGACAGTTTTCGAAGTGGAAAGCCGATCGAATGGCAGCGGGTGCACGATTTGGCGGACTTCGTGTATTTCGACCATAGCGTTCACCTTGCCCACGGAATAGACTGTCGCAGTTGCCATGGGGATGTTGCGGATATGCCGCAGGTTTGGCGGGAGGAGAGGTTTTCTATGGAGTGGTGCCTCGACTGTCACAGGGATGACGGGGCTTCCCAAGGGCTGCAGCCGCGTGGGGGCGGTGATTTGTTCGAGGGAGCAGCGGTCCCGCACGCAGAAGCAAGCGAGAGAGGGCACCCCTTGAGCCGGATGGAAAATTGTTCCGTATGCCACCGATGAATACGAATCGCAAGCAGGACGAGTTTGGTTTTGATCTGGCGGCCTTGCCGGAAGGAGTTTCGCGGCGGAGTTTCGTGAAATGGATGGGAGCTTCGCTTGCGGTGGCCAGCTTCAGCGGCTGCGTGAGGGCTCCGCGCGAGGAGATCCTGCCGCACGTCAAGGCGCCTGAGTACCGAGTGCCCGGCAAGGCGAAGCGCTATGCGACTGTTTTGAATAGAGGAGGGAGCGCGATGGGAGTGGTCGTTTCCCAGATCGAAGGCCGGCCGCAATTGATAGAAGGGAATACGCTGCACCCCGCGAGCCTGGGTGGACTGGACGCGGCGGCCCAGGCGGAAATCCTGAACCTTTACGATGCTGCGCGGTTGCGTCGCATAAGGGAGGGAGGTGCGGAGCGCTCCAGGGAGGAATGGAGAGCGTCGCTGCGCCAGGCGGCCGCTGCCGCGAGCGAGACAGGCGGGCAGGGATTCGGGTTGGTGCTGCCGCGTTTGGCGTCCCCATCGCTGGCGTCGCTCGTGGAGGACGTTCGGCAGCGGCTGCCGGAGATTCGTTTGTATCAAAATGAGGAATACGAGGACGAGTGGCTTGTCGACGAAGAGGGCCGGGCTTTGCTCGCGGTTCCGGATCTTGGGCAAGCGCGTTGGGTGCTGTCATTCGATTCGGACTTTTTGAGCGATCCCGAGTTGGGACCGCGTCTGACCCGCGACTTTGCGAAGCGTCGCGAAGCCGCTGACGATCCGCTGGCGCTTTACGTGTACGAGCCGGCTCCGAGCTTGACGGGTGGCAAGGCGACGCGGCGACGGGCATTGGCATTGAATGCGATCGAGTCCTTGGCCTTGGCCCTTGCGAACGGACTTGAAGGCAGAAGCGATCCGGCCGGAGGGGTGGAGCTTGGGCCCGACTACGAAAGCCTGTTGAAGCGCTTGAGGGATACGGGGCAGGGGGCAGTAGCCCTGGCCGGGGGGCGGCTTTCTAGGGAAGGCCAGGAAGCGGTGGCCCGTATTAATCGTGCCCTTGGTCCGGAAGGAAGAGGAGTGGTGTACCGGAGGCGAGACGATCTATTGGAAACTCCGCTAGGAGGCCGTAGGGCCTTGCAGGACGACCTGCGAGCGGGACGCCTCGAGCGTCTTCTTTGCCTAGGCGCCAATCCGCTGCGTCGCTTAGAGAAAGATGATTCTGTAATTGAAGAAAGGATACGCACCCTTGTGTGGAGCGCCAGTTTGGCGCTGCGGAGCAACGAAACGGAAGCGCGCTTGCGCTGGTCGGTGCCGCAGGCCCATGAATTGGAAGCCTGGGGTGATGGCGTTAGCTACGAGGGTACGGTTAGCATTCAGCAGCCTCTGATCGCTCCGCTTTTCGGCGGGGAAAGCGCTTTGGACGTGTTGGCGACCCTAGCCGGAAAGTCGGATCCGGACGCCTACGAATGGGTGAAGGGTTTTTGGCGCGATCGCTACAGCGGCTCCGATTACGAAGGGTTCTGGCGAGAGTCCTTGGTTAACGGTGTTTTGGA
Source organism: Pelagicoccus sp. SDUM812005 (assembly GCF_031127875.1). Lineage (GTDB taxonomy): Bacteria > Verrucomicrobiota > Verrucomicrobiia > Opitutales > Opitutaceae > Pelagicoccus. Next base: position 144,510 of record NZ_JARXIA010000007.1, read on the forward strand.
CGTAGCGCAGATCGATTTTTCTGCTCGAAGGAGCAGCCGGCCCCAGTTGGGAGCGGCGGATACGAAGGTCCGCCGAGAGGAGGGGCGCCCTTGGGAGTTGCTATCGCAGCCTGAACCCGCGCGCGAAAGGGAGTCCAGCTTTCGAAACGCGTGGTTGCAGGAACTCCCGCATCCCATCAGCAAGCAGGCGTGGGGGAATTCGCTTTGGCTCTCGCCTTCGCTCGCGAAGGAACTGGGGGTCGTCGCGGGGGATTGGATACGCGTTTCGTGGGACGAGGGAACGTTGGAAGGACCGGCCCTGCCGTTGCAGGGCATGGCGACGGATTCGATAGCCCTGCCGCGTGGATACGGGAGGACTCTGGACGAGGGCGAGGGACCGGTGGGATTCGGCGACGCGTCACTGGAACGCCGGAAGCGAATCCGTCTCAAGGGGATTGAAAAGGTAAGCAAGAGGGAGCGTTTGGCCTTGGCGCAGCTCCCTGCGACGCAAGAGCCCGGGCTATTCGAACCGAAGGAGCAGGGAGCCAAGGGCCATGGTCAGGAAGCTAAGCGACGCAGCCTGTATCCGGATTATCAATATAGAGGCTACGCTTGGGGGATGGTGATCGATCTTGACGCTTGTACGGGCTGCAGCGCTTGCATGATCGCCTGCCAAGCGGAGAACAATATCCCGACCGTAGGCAAGGAGCAGTTCTCGATGGGGCGAGAGATGAACTGGATACGGCTGGAGCGCTATTTTAGCGAGGCGGATGCGGAGGGCGACTCGAAGCCTGTTTTCCAGCCTGTGGCCTGTATGCACTGCGAAAAGGCTCCTTGCGAGGTGGTCTGTCCGGTGGCGGCGACCACGCACAGCAGCGAGGGGGTGAACGAGATGACCTACAATCGTTGCGTTGGGACGCGCTACTGTTCCAACAACTGCCCTTATCGGGCTCGTCGCTTCAATTTCTTCGATTATCGGAAGGAGGATCCCGAGGTCGCTCGGCTGCAGTTCAATCCCAACGTGACGGTGCGGTCTCGGGGAGTGATGGAGAAGTGTACCTACTGTATCCAAAGGATCGAGGCCTCGAGAATTCGGGCGATTCGCGAAAATCGAAGGATCAAGGATGGCGAGATCGTTACGGCTTGCCAATCGATCTGCCCGGCTGAAGCGATTGTGTTTGGGGATATCAACGATCCGGCTAGCGAAGTATCCAAGAAGAGGATGCGGGAGGACCGTTACGTGTTGTTGGAAGAAGAGGATACCCGTCCGCGTACCAGTTACCTGCCGGTGCGTCGCCGGGAAAGGGAGGAGGGTAGCCTAGGATGAACCAGGGGGCGAAGGAATCGGCGGCCAGATTGGACAGTCTGATCCTAGGGCTTGTATTCGGAGCTCGGAGACGGGTTGGCTGGTGGGCTGCTTTGGCTGTCTCGCTCGGGCTGCTGGGCTTGTTTGTGGTCTCCATCGCGATGGTCGTGGGGCGGGGAATCGGAGTGTGGGGCTTGAACGTGCCGGTGGCCTGGGGCTTCGCTATCGTTAACTTCGTTTGGTGGATCGGTATTGGTCATGCGGGTACGTTTATTTCCGCGATCCTATTCGTTTCGGAACAGTCTTGGCGGGCGAGTATCAATCGGTTTACGGAAGCGATGACATTGTTCGCGGTCGCCTGCGCGGGGGTGTTCCCGCTTCTGCACCTGGGTCGTATCGGCGTGTGGTATTACCTTTTGCCTTATCCCAACGATCAAGGCCTGTGGCCTCAGTGGCGGAGCCCCTTAATGTGGGACTTCATAGCGATCTTAAGCTATGGGACCGTGTCGGCTCTGTTTTGGTTTTTAGGGCTAGTGCCGGACCTGGCTCGCTTTCGGGACCGCGCCCCCAAGCTGTGGCAGCGGCGGGTGTTTGGATTGCTGGCTTTAGGCTGGCGAGGGTCGTCGTCGCAGTGGATTCGTTACGGACAAGCCTACTTACTCTTAGGCGGCTTAGCCACGGCCTTGGTCGTCTCGGTCCACAGCATCGTCAGCATGGATTTCGCGATATCGCTCAATCCCGGCTGGCACTCGACAATCTTTCCGCCGTATTTCGTGGCGGGCGCGATCTTTTCCGGTTTCGCCATGGTGGTGACCTTGCTGGTTCCGTTGCGTCGCATGCTGGGGCTCGGGGAGTGGATCACGCTGCGTCACTTCGACAACATGGGTAAGATCCTACTGCTGACCTCGCTGGTGGTGACCCATGGGTATTTCATGGAGGCCTACCTCGCCTGGCATAGTGGGGATCCGCAGGAAATGGAGCTGCTCAGGCAGCGGTTGAGCGGGGATGCGTCCGCGGTTTTTTGGGCAACGATCGTATTCAATTCTTTGTTACCCCAAATCTTGTGGGCGTCTTCGGTAAGGAGAAACCTAGGGCTGCTTTTCGTTCTTTCCCTGCTGATCAATGTGGGGATGTGGCTGGAGCGCTACTTGATCGTGGTGTCGACGCTGGAGCAGCGTTTCCTGCCGGCGAGTTGGGGCGCATTTAGCGGCAGCTTTTGGGATTGGGGCTTGTTCGTAGGCAGCTTCGGTTTGTTCTTCACCTTGTTGCTGCTTTTCGTGCGGGCGCTGCCGGTGGTGTCGCTGCATGAGATGAAGGAGCACCTTGCTCACGAAACGAAGGAAGGGGGGAGCGATGGGTAAGGAAGAACGGATTTCCTTCGATTCGGGAATCATGGCTCGCTTCGAAGCGGAGAGAGACTTGAAGGCGGCCTGTTCCGCCTGCGAGGAGCTTGGGGTCGGGCCTTGGGAGGCCTTCACTCCGTATGGGGTGGATGGTATCGAAAAACCGGGTACGGAATCGGCGAAGCGATCGGTATCCAAAGGTGTGCTAGTAGGGGCTTGCTTGGCGTTGGCGATTGGATACGCGCTCTTTTATTATTCGTCGGTTGTCGACTATCCGTATCGAGTGGGCGGGAGACCGGTCCACAGTTGGCCGGCCTTTGTGCCGATGCTGTTCGAGCTCGCGGTTTTAGGGGGCGCGTTGACGGCGGTTGGCTTAGCGCTTTTCGGAAACGGCATGCCCGCTTGGGCCCATCCGGTTTTCTACTTTAAGGGGATGGAAGACGTTACGGGCGAAGGATTGTTTCTGTGGGTGAGTTGCGAGCGGGAAGGCGACTTCGAGCAAGTGGAGTCGCTGCTGAGGGAAGCGCGGGCGCTGTCCTGGGAGAGAAAGGAGCACGGAAAATGAAGGCGATGCTGCATGCTGCGACCTATCTGTGGGTCGGACTTTTCATGATGGCTTGCGCGCAGGAGATGCGGGACCAGCCGTATCTGGAGCCGATGGAGAGGAGTTCGTTCTTTGAGGATGGCATGGGGTCGCGACCGGCTGTGCCCGGTACGGTGTCGCGGGAGGAAGGGCGCTACTCTGTCGAGACGCTGACTGGGAAGCGTGGAGATGCCTTCCTCGAGGAAACGCCGTTAGCGGTTGACCGATCCCGTCTGCAGCGAGGCCGGGAGCTCTATGCTATTTATTGCGTCCCTTGCCATGGAGATTTGGGAAAAGGCGATGGAGCGGTGGTTGCCAGAGGCTTTCCTGCTCCGCCATCCCTTTTATTGCCGCGTCTTCGAGAAGCGAGGGACGGATACTTGTATCATGTCATTACGAATGGATACGGGATTATGTATCCTTATGGAAACCGTATCGAGGTAGAGGATAGGTGGGCTATCGTGTCGTATTTGCGAGTCTTGCAGCGAGCTGGGTCCATCGCGGAAAAAAGGAGGGATCAAGGTGCAGGAAATTGAAGTTCCAGAAAGGCCGTTGTCGGTAATGAAAGGTGTTTGGGGCGCGAGCTGCTTCGGATTTATGTTTCTCGTTCTCGGGACAGTGATCGGGCTGCTGGGAGCGGTGGATTTGGCGTCCGCCTATTTGGTTGCCCTGTGTTTTTGGATACAGGTCAGTGGAGGGTGTTTGGCGCTGAGCTTGATTTGGGGAGTGGGCGGCGGCCGTTGGGGTCAGTTGTTTGCTAAGGAGATGGCGGCTAGCCGTTGGACATGGCTTCCGCTGCTGGCTTTGCTGGTGCCGGTGCTGCTCTGGAGCGGAGCTTTGTATGGATTGGAGGATAGCGAGGTTTGGGGCTGGGGAGCTCGAAGTGTCGCTTACCTCGGCGTTCTTGCTGTCCTCGCTTGGGTTGCGGGCAGGCGAGCGGATGCGCGTTGGCGTTGGAGCGGGCCTGGCCTGGTAGTTGTGGCCTTGGTTTTCTCGTTGATCGCTGTCGATTGGATGATGTCGCTCACGCCGCATTTCCATTCCTCAATCTTTCCCTTCATTTGGTTCTCCGATTCCATGCTGGGGGCCTTGGCTTGGTTGGCGTTCTGGCGCATGGGCGGGGATCCGCAGGGAAGCGAGGTGGCTCGCTATCAGTTTGGGAAGCTGCTTTTCGCTGCCGTCTTTTTCTGGGGATACATTGCGGTGTCGCAGTGGATTATCGTTTGGAGCGCCGATTTACCCAGCGAGGCCCGCTGGTATTTGGACCGGACGAGTGGGGCTTGGTTGGGAGTGACGCTCGCGGTGGCGCTCTTGAGGTTTGCGCTGCCCTTTGCTCTGTTGCTGTCCGCATCGCTAAAACGTTCGGCTCGCACGAGCGCCTGGGTTGGCGGGCTGGTGTTGCTGTCGCAATTCATGGCGGCGGGGTGGATGGTATTGCCGTCGCTGGAAGGCGGGGCGGGCGAATTTGGCTTGGCCTTGCTGCTTGCGATTGGCATGGGCGGGATTTGGTCTTGCGCCTGGCTTTACGGCAGGTGGGCTCAGACGAGAAAGGAGGCGGGCGCCTCGTGACGAAGCCTTACGAAGTGGACGAGGACCGGACAGGGCTTTTCGCTTGGAGCGTGGGGGCTAGCTTTGCGCTGATCGCAGTGGCTGTCGTCGTCTCGTGGATACTTGTATCGTTTCACGATCTGGAGCCGGAGGCCCTTGACGAAAGCGAAGCTCCGGTGTGGGCGAGCGAAGGGCGCCGCACCGCAACGTCGGCTGTAGCGGACGGGGACGAGCGGGCTCTTGAGGCTGCGATGGAGGAGATCGCCGCGGAAGCGGAGAACGCGAGAAAGGGGGAGCGAAAGTGAGGCAGCTATTGATCGCTTTCGTTTGCTTCTTGTGTATGGGAGCATCGGTGAGGGAGCCGGAGGAGTCGCGTCCGCTGAAGGGAGCGGTGGTCGATTCGGAGGGGCGAGAGGCCGAGCTGTCGGAGATTTTGGGAGGCAAGCCTTCGCTCCTGATGTTGGGGTATCTGGATTGTCCGCACCTTTGTAGTTGGTCTTTGGCTACGATATGTCGTTCGGTTACCGAATTGCGGGAGGAGGTCGGTCGAGACTTTCGGGTGGTCTTTCTGAGCCTCGATCCGGATGAGTCGCTGGAGGAATTGGCCGCTGAACGGAGGCGCTTGGAGCGACGTTACGGTCGCGGGAACGGATCGGGGTGGCGTTTCTTGAAGGCGGAGGAGGCTGTCGTAAGGCAGGTGGCGAGTCAGGTCGGTTTTGGATACGAAGCGATAGACGGTGGAGATTTCTCGCATCCGGCGGCCTTTTTCGTGGTGGATCCGCAAGGAGTTGCGCAGGAGGCCTTTTACGGGCTGGAACTGCCTGCGGCGCGCTTGGCGGAGGCCTTCGAGGCGGCGAACTCGGGAGACGAACGAAGCTGGGGCGAGGCCTTTTTGATGCTTTGCAAGAAGTACAATCCTTTGACAGGTGGCTACGGTCGTGAAGTGGAGGCGACCTTGAGAGTGGGCGGGGGGCTGACGCTTCTGGGACTCCTCTTAGGGGGCTATTGGACATCGAGGTGGAGGAGGCGTCGCTGGAAATGAAGCCGGGAGTTGTCATGTTTGCATGGTTGCCGGAGCAGGCCTCCACGGTCGCAGGGGAAGTGGATCGCTTGTTCCTGTGGATGTTGGCATTCTGCGTCCTCATTCTCGTGCTGACAGTGGCGTTGGTGGTGGGATTTTGCGTCAAGTACCGCAGCTCCAAGAAACGCGACTCGGAGGAAGAATTGTTGGAGGGGGCGAAGCAGCGGCGCTTGGAGTACCTTTGGATCGTGGCGGCGACGGTGGTTTTTCTCGGATTCTTCGGCTGGTCGGCGAATTTGTACTTTCGCATGTTCAAGCCGTACGAGGATCCGCTGCGAATTTATGTGGTGGGAAAGCAGTGGATGTGGAAGGCCCAGCATGAGACGGGTCGGGGCGAGATCAACGAGCTGCATGTGCCGGTGGGAACGCCGGTGGAGTTGGTCATGAGTTCCCAGGACGTGATCCACTCGTTTTTCGTTCCCGCGTTTCGGCTGAAGCATGACGTTTTGCCGGGGCGGTACACGCGTATCCACTTCACCGCTACGAAGGAGGGGAGCTACGAACTGTTTTGCGCGGAGCTGTGCGGTACGGAGCATTCCGAGATGATAGGGCGGATCGTGGTGCTCTCGGAGGAGGGCTACGAAGCGTGGCAGGGAAGGTCTGGTGGGGCGGGACGCTTCGCCGAGAAGGGACGGCAGCTTTATGAGAACCTCGGCTGCGCGGGATGCCATGAGCCTGGGCGCCTGGTCCCTGCTCCCCCTCTGGACGAGGTGTATGGGCGTTCGGTGGCCTTGGCCAGCGGCGCTAGGGTCGAGGCGGACCGGCAGTATTTGAGGGATGCGATTCTAGCGCCGAACCAGGAAGTGGTGGCGGGGTTTGAAGCGGTGATGCCCTCCTATCGGGAGCAGTTGGAGAACGAGGATATAGACGCTTTGGTGGCGTACTTGGTGGAGAAGGGGGCAGCGCATGAGTGAGGCAGCGGAGACTAACTACCTAACGGCTGGAAGCAGCTTACGTTCTTGGCTGCTGACGCGGGACCACAAGCGAATCGCGATTCTGTACGCGATCTCCATCACGGCCTTTTTCCTCGTCGGTGGGGTGGCGGCAGTTTTGATGCGCTTGGAGCTGGCCACGCCTGGTGGCGATTTAGTGGCCTCGGCTACTTACAACCGACTCTTCACCTTGCATGGAGTGATCATGGTATGGTTTTTTCTGATACCTTCGATTCCGTCGGTGTTGGGGAACTTTTTGGTTCCCTTGATGATAGGGGCCCGCGACTTGGCCTTTCCTCGCCTCAATCTGGCAAGCTGGTATGTATTCATGGCAGGGGGCGTTCTGGCGTTGGGGGCTATCTTTGCGGGTGGCGTGGACACGGGGTGGACGTTCTATACGCCGTACAGCAGTACCTACTCGAACGGGTATGTGGTGGCGATGGTGGCGGGCGTGTTTATCGCTGGATTTTCGTCCATTTTTACGGGTATCAACTTTATGGTTACGATCCACGCCATGCGAGTGAAGGGCATGGGTTGGTTTCAGATGCCGCTTTTCCTGTGGTCGATGTATTCGACCAGCCTGATCATGGTCTTGGCGACGCCGGTGTTGGCGATCACCTTGGCGCTGCTGGCGATCGAGCGGGTGGGCGGGATCGGGATCTTCGATCCTGCCATCGGGGGCGATCCCCTGTTGTTCCAGCACTTGTTTTGGTTTTATTCGCATCCGGCGGTTTACATTATGATCCTTCCCGGGATGGGAGTGGTTAGTGAGTTGATCGCTTGCTTTTCGAGGAATCGAATTTTTGGATACAAGTTTGTGGCGCTCTCGAGCGTAGCCATTGCGGCTTTGGGATTCTTGGTGTGGGGGCATCACATGTTCGTGAGCAGCCAGTCCGTGGTGGCGAGTCTGGTCTTTTCGCTCTTGAGTTTCTTGGTAGCGGTTCCTTCGGCGGTGAAGGTATTGAATTGGACGGCGACTTTGTATCGAGGTCGAATCGTCTTTTCGGCCCCGATGCTGTACGCGATCGGTTTCATTGGCCTGTTTACTTTGGGCGGTTTGACGGGCTTGATTTTGGCGGCGGTCGCGGTCGACGTGCATGTGCATGACACTTATTTTGTGGTGGCACATTTTCACTATATCATGGTGGGCGGAATGTTGATGGCCTACCTGGGAGGCTTGCATTTTTGGTGGCCGAAAATAACGGGCAAGCAGTACTCGAGGCGTTGGGGGCGGGTGTCGGCGGTCCTGGTCTTCCTAGGCTTTAACCTGACCTTCATGCCGCAGTTCGTGCTGGGCTACCTGGGAATGCCGCGGCGGTACCACATCTACGCGGAGCAGTTCCAGCTGCTGAACCTTTGTTCGTCTGCCGGGGCGGTGATTCTGGGGCTCGGTTATTTGCTTCCGTTGTGCTATCTGCTGCATTCGCTCTTTTGCGGGAAGCCCGCGGGAAGCAATCCTTGGTCGGCGACCGGCTTGGAATGGCAGACGGCTTCGCCGCCTCCCGAGCATAATTTCAACGGCAGGCCCTCGAGTCCCGGCGAACCGTATCGCTACGATCGGATGGGCAAGGAAGGAGGGAGCGCGGAAGCATGAAGGCTGCAGGCGTGAAGGAAGCGGAGCTGCAGGCGCAGTTCGACGATGCTGGCCAGCAGGAGCGAGCCAGCGCCCTGGGGATGTGGATATTTTTGGCGACGGAGGTACTCTTCTTCGGGGTGCTTTTCGTGGGCTATACGGTTTACCGGCTGGCTTATCCGGAGGCCTTCGTTTGGGGAAGCGGCCATCTGGATCTGCGCTTGGGGACCTTGAATACGGCGGTGTTGCTGGGCAGCAGCTATCTGGTGGCCCTCGGGGCTTTGACGGCGTCGGGCAAGGGAACGTCGCGAAGGGCTCGGCTCTTCTTCGGGGCGGCCGCTTTGCTCGGTTGCCTGTTCCTGGCGGTTAAGGGGATGGAGTGGTACCACGTATGGGAGGAAGGGCTGTTTCCAGGACGCGGCTCCAGTTCGAATTCGTTTCAGGAAGGCGCAGAAGGGGGGCGGCTCTTTTTCGGATTTTATTACGTGATGACGGGCCTGCATGCCTTGCATGTGTTGATAGGGGTGTGCGTGCTGGCGGTCATGGCTGGCGTGGGAGGTCCGCTGGGCTGGAGGCGTCGCATCGGCAATCGGACCGCCTGGGAATTGGCAGGGCTGTACTGGCATTTTGTGGATATCGTGTGGCTGTTTCTTTTTCCACTGTTGTATTTGATCGAAAGGAGCGGGGGATGAAGCGTTTGACCTATGCGTTTCTTGCATTGCTGCTTCTGCTCGGGGTCTCGGTGTGGATCGCGACCTTGCCCTTGGGGGCGCTGGGCTGGCCGGCGGGGGTAGCGATCGCCCTCTTGAAGGCCCTAGTGGTGGTCGGGGTCTTCATGGAGTACCGGCGGCAAAGCTGGGAGTCGAGGGCGGCTGCTTGGGCGGGGGGAGTGTGGCTGCTTTTCCTCCTGGCTCTGGTGTTGGTGGACTTGGGAACGCGTTAGGCGAGCGGGCGGGAGGGGGCCGAGCGGGCGATTGGTGTTCCGCTACCCGGAGAAAGGAGGCTTGAGACCTAGAGCGTTAAAGCTTTGTTCTGCTCCAAGGAAGCGGGATGCAGATTGCAACTTTCTCGATCGTTCGTTACGGATCTGTTGACCTGCGAGGGGAGCGCGGGTTTGTTTTGAACTGTGTCAAGCTCTGTGAGGAATCCAAATGCGGAAAGCGCCGCTGTCGCTAACCGTACTAAAGGTAAACGTGTTTTGTTGGTTGAGGATAATATCAACCAACAGCGGATGTGCATTCTAGCCTTCCGGTGCAAGTTTCCGCATCACGAGATGAAGGCGGCGAGCACGGGTCGCGAAGCGTTGCGCATCGCGAAGGACTTTTCGCCCGAAGTGGTTTTGGTGGATTTCGGTTTGCCCGATATGGATGGCTCCGAGTTGGGCAAGCTCCTGCGGGAAGATGCGGGCTTGGAGAACGCGGTTTTCATTTCGCTGTCCGGCAGCGGCGAACCCGAGGATTTTCAACGGAGCGAGGCTGCAGGCTATGTGAAGCATGTCGTGAAACCGCCCGATTTGGACGAATTGGAGCGAGGCTTCTGGGCCTAGGGAGAATCCGTAGGGACCGTTTGGATACGAACCGGCGGTTGCTCGACTGCTCACGTAAGGGCGGAAGTGTAGGCCGAAGCGCGCCCAAACGAAAATAGCCGAGTCCTAGGACTCGGCTACGGGAAAGTTCGTTGAGGACTTCCTATCTTAGTACTTGCGGACCTTGATGGAGTTCTCGATCTGGAGGTCGCTGTTTTCCTCGGCGAGCTCGGCGGCGCGCTTCTTGGCTTCTTCGCTCTTTACGGTACCCTTCAGGACGATGCGGTCATCCTTTTTCTCGACCGTTACGCTGGCGAGATCGGTAGCGTTGTCGCCGGAGATGAGGGCGCCGCGAACGAGGGTGACGTCGTCGTCGAAGGATTGCTTGGCGCTGTAGTAGCCTTGGCTGTCGTCAGCGCTGTCGAAGTCGATGGGCTCTTGCTCTGCGAGGGCAACGACTTGGCTCTTGGTGGAAGCGAGCGTGAAGCGTTCCTTGCGGGCGTCCCAGGAGAGCTCGTTGGCAGGAACAGCGACGATGTCGTCACCGATGCCGAATAGTCCGCCTACGGAGATAAAGGCCGTGACGCGGCCCTGGCCCTGCATGGACTGGCTTCGCATGGACGACTGGCTCTGCATGGATTGGTCTAGTTCGCCCCACTGGCTGTTGGCGTCAGGCAGGTGCGTTCCCTTGTTTTCCTTCCGATCCTTGTCCATGTGACCCTTGTTGAGGGAAGAGGGAAGGCCGCTGATGCCGATGTCGGCGATGTCGCCGATCTTTTCGCCTGCGTTGTCGTACACGGAGGCTCCGATGAGGTCCTTAGCGGTGACTTGACGATCGAGCGAGTCTTGCGTCACGCGGTGCATGCGCTGCGATCCCATGGCGCTCTGGTCGTGGCGGTCGTACTGCGAGTGGGCGCTCGCTTGCTTGCTTTGGTCGTTACGGTTGTATTTCGAGGAATCGTCCTTTGCGGCGAATCCTGTCGTTGCGATTGCGGTTGCTGCGATTGTCGCAGGAATGATGTGTGAGATTTTCATGTTCAGTTGGTTATTATTTACAGATAATATAGTTTCAGTTTCGGGATCCGATAGGATCGATTCCGAGAACCCTATTGCTAGCATCGCGCCAAGTATCATTCCGTGCCGCTAGGCCCTCTGCTATATAGTAGAAACTTATATTTGCTAAAGGCGCCGGGAGCGGATGCATGCTTTTCGCATGCGTGTTCCCTCTATTTTGGTGCGCTTTGCGAAGGGGAAACACTTTATTGTACCCGGATAAACAATGAGGTCGCCGCTTTACGCGGATCGAGGTAAAAGGGGGCAGCGTTGGCAGGGGGCGCGGAATTTCAAGGCGGCGGTGAAGCGAAAGGGTTTACCGGGCGTTCCGCCGCGCCGGGGTTGTCTCGGAACCTTGCTAGGTCGCGCTCCTAGGTCAGGTCACGAGCTTTGTATCGAAACACCGCTGGCCTCTGGAATGGGCGCCTCGTTTCGCCGCGAGCTTGGTAAGTGCGAGATGCAATAAGGAAAGTGGCAATTTGTTACCCGTAAGCGGCTAGCTTCGAGGGTGCGGACTGGGAAGGCATTTTTTTGTTCGCGCGTTATTCCTTTGTTAAGGGGGCTGGTGGGGGCGCTGACTGAGAAGGAAACCGGCGTATAGGGGATTTGGCGCGATTTTTGTAGTTAAGCGGGCCCTCGACTTTGGCATGCCTCCAAGGTCTGGGATTTCCTGTACCAACTAACCATCAACCCAACGCGAATGAACCTACTACGCTCGTCGGCTTGCAGCACTCCAGAAATCGATATCCGCAATAAAGATCGGGGACGGATGGCGCCCCCGTACAGTCGTGAAACGCGCATCCGAAGCTTGTCGGATTGCGTCGCTTGGATCGTCAGGATCGCGAAAGCGTTGGAGAAGGAGTTCTGGTTGCCGTTCGCGTTGCGCGGGGCGATTCTCGAAGGCATTGCCAGCTTGCGCCGACTGGCTGACGATGGCGGCTTGAGTCGTTCGAAGGCGATCGAGATCGTGGGCCAGTTGAAGTCCTGCTGCTTATTTTACAAGGACTTGTTCGGCCACTCGCAGACCTTGAACCTCGTGAGCGAGCTCGCCGATGAGGTCGCCATGCAGGAGAAGTGGTCCTTTTCGAACTAGGAGCCAGCGAGGAACACGATAGGGCGGGCCGGAAGCCTGTGGCTTGAATGGATGTTCTGATAGAGGTAGCGAGCGTCGAGGAGCAGATCGTTCTCCTGCTTAAGGTTTTCGGAGCCATGGCCCTTGGCGGAGTCATCGGCCTGGAGCGGGAGCTCAACGATCGGCCGGCGGGATTTAGAACTCACATGCTCGTCGCGGGCGCCTCGTCCGTGTTGGTCAACGTGGGTGAATACCTGGTGCGATGGTACGCGCAGGACGGGCTCTCGGAGCTGGTGGAGGCGGATCCGTTCCGAACGATCGGGGCGGTGGTGACCGGGATCGCGTTTCTAGGGGCGGGCACCATCATCCAAAAGGAGAAGAAGATGACGGTGCATGGTTTGACCACGGCGGCCTCCCTTCTTTTCTGCGGGACGATCGGCATCGCGTCCGCGGTGAACCTTTGGGTGTTCGCGGTGGCGCTGACCTTGTCCAGCGTAGTGTTGCTGCGGTTGTTGCATCGCTTCGAAGGGTGGCTGCTGAAGAAGAAAAAGGCGCCGCTGGATAAGTCGTTATAGCATTTGTTTGGATCCCCTAGTGGCGCGGCATTTGCAGGCTTTGTAGCGACCTTTAACGGATGGATTCCGTGGGTCGATAACTAGAAATATAGAATGGGAGAATATAATACTATGATTGAATTATCAGGAACGAAGGTGGCCCTTTTAGTGGCTGACGGATTTGAGCAGGTTGAGTTCGTGGATCCTAAGGCAGCCTTGGAAAAGGCTGGCTCCACGGTGGAAGTCATTTCTCTCGAGGAGGGAGAGGTGCAAGGAGTGAATCACGGCGAAAAGGCGGATCGCTTCCCCGTGGACAAGGTATTGTCCAGCTCGAGCGAAGCGAGCTACGCCGCCCTCCTGCTACCAGGCGGAGTCATGAATCCAGATACCTTGAGAGCGAAGCCGGAAGTATTGAATTTCGTGCGATTGTTTTTCGAGCACGACAAGCCGGTCTACGCTATCTGTCACGGGCCTCAGATCCTGGTCAGCGCCAATGTGGTGCGGGGCCGCAAGATGACTGGATACCACTCGATAGAAGCCGACCTCAGGAATGCGGGAGCGCAATGGGTGGACGACTCGGTAGTGGTCGATGGTAATTTGGTGACGAGCCGTAATCCGGACGATCTTCCCGATTTTTGTCGGGCCATCGTGGAGCACTTGGCTGATCACCTCGCTGCGTATCGCTAGGCCAATAGAATTGCCGTAGGGCGAAACGGGTCCGAGCGGATGCGTTTCGCGTCTCTTTGCGGGGGCGTGAGCCCGTGGCATCAAGTTTGGAAGAGGTAAAGGGGGAGATGGAGATGAAGGACAAGGAAGGTCAAGAGATCGATATCGATCTGGAAAACGGCGAGCGTATTCGAATTGCGAGTACGCATATCGGCGAGCCCGAGAAGGCCTTGGTGGTGGAGCGGGCTATGGAGCTGGCAGCACTCGAAAGCCGCCCCGGAGCTCCGGAGAGCGAAGATTTCGAGAAGGCCGCCAAGGAATTGAGCGTGGATGCGCGCGTTATGGATAGAGGGGGATCTGTCGATTTGGATGGGAGCGGGTCGGGCTTGGGTTCGACGCAGGTGCTCAACCAAGGCGATGGAGCGGATCCCGAAATCCATTCAGGGAAGTAATGAAAAAGGAGATACAAGTAAGATGATGAATTCGGAAGGAATCGATACGGTTCGCTTGTGGAAGCTAGCGGAGTGTGGACAGAGCTATTGGCTAGACAATTTGACGCGAGAGATGTTGCACAATGGAGAATTGTCCGCTCGCATCCAAGGAGAGGGCCTGCGAGGCATAACCAGCAATCCCAAAACGTTTTCGGACTCGGTACGATCTGGGACCTTGTACAACGAGGAGATCGAAAGCCTCGTGGCCAAGGGCGAATCCAGCGAGTCGATTTACGAAGCCCTGATGGTCTCGGACGTGCAACGCGCCTGTGATGAATTCGAGAATTTGTATCGGGATACGGAGGGCCGGGACGGCTATGTCAGTATTGAAGTCGACCCGCGCTTGGCTCGGGAAGCCGAAGCGACCCTCGTGGCAGCGAGAGGTCTTTGGAAGAAGGTGAATCGCCCGAATGCGATGATAAAGATCCCAGCCACCGTAGACTGCCTTCCGACGATCGAAGAAGCCTTGGTAGAGGGGATCAACGTAAACATCACGCTCATCTTTTCCGTATCTCGGTATCGCGAGGTTGCGGCGTGTTACCTGCGGGCTTTGAGGCGCCGGGAAAAGGAGGGCCGCGAAGTGGATCGCCTCGCCTCGGTGGCGAGCTTTTTCCTGAGCCGGGTCGACGCCAAGGTCGACGGGCTTTTGGAGGCGGCTGCCGTTTCGCCCTCCGAATTGGAGCTTGCCGAGGCCTTGCGGGGCAAGGCGGCGATCGCTCTGGCTCGAACCGCGTATTCGGATTTCAAGGATTTGAGGGAAGGAAACGCTTGGAAGGACGCCCTTGAGTCTAAGGGTGCCAGGCCGCAGCGATTGTTGTGGGCGAGCACCTCCGTGAAGGATGATCGGTATCCGGAAAGTTACTACGTAGACGCGCTCGTTGGAAAGGAAACGGTGAATACCATGCCGGAATCCACAGCGGAGGCCTTCGCGAAGCTGGGAACGGTGGAGAAGGACGCGATCGAGCGGCGCGACGAAGAACCTGAAGGCGTTTTCGAAAAGCTTTGCAGTTTGGGAATCGACCTTGAAGCGGTGGCCCAGGACTTGGAGGAAGAGGGGATCCAGAAGTTTGTGGATGCCTTCGAGGAAGGGTTGCTCAGCGTGACGCGGCAAGCTAAGCAAGTAAGGGGCGACGCTGTCTAGGATAGGGAGCGTCAACCTTCATCGTCAAAGTCGCAGAAGCCGACTTCCCCGCGTAAAGGGGAAGTCGGCTTTGCTTTGAATGGGTTTAGAGTTGTTTCCGTCCGCCCGTCACTCCGTAGATTTCGGAGGTGATGTAGCTCGCTTCCTCGGAGGCGAGGAAGACATAGACAGGAGCCAGCTCGGCGGGTTGGGCGGGTCGCCCGAAGAGGGTGTTCTTCCCGAAGGATTCGACGGCATCGGGCGGCATGGTAGCGGGAATGAGCGGAGTCCAGACCGGGCCGGGCGCCACGGCGTTAACGCGGATTCCCTTATCGATGAGCTCTTGGGCGAGCGACTGGGTGAAGTTCGCGATGGCAGCCTTGGTCGCGGCGTAGGGCGCGAGGTACGAGCTCGGCGAGAACGCTTGGATAGAGGTCGTATTGATAATGGAACTACCCGGCCTCATGTGAGGAACCGCGGACTGGGTGAGGTGGAAAAAGGCTTCGATATTGGTTTTGAATACATGGCGAATATCGTCCTCGGGTATTTCCTGGATGGATTCGTAGGTTTTTTGGAAGGCAGCGTTGTTGACGAGGATGTCGATGCGTCCGAATTGCTCGACCACTTGTTCGACGGCGGAAACGCAATTGGCTTTTTCGCTTTGGTCGGAGCGAATGGGCAGGGCTTTGCGGCCGCTGTCGATGATCAGGTTTTCGGTGGCGCGGGCGTCTTCGTCCTCGCTCAAGTAGGTGAAGGCGACGTCGGC
Organism: Pelagicoccus sp. SDUM812005; assembly: GCF_031127875.1. Classification (GTDB taxonomy): domain Bacteria; phylum Verrucomicrobiota; class Verrucomicrobiia; order Opitutales; family Opitutaceae; genus Pelagicoccus. The sequence goes on from NZ_JARXIA010000007.1 coordinate 160,102, forward strand.
TCCCTCGCGGGCGTAGGCGATCGCGATGGCCCGGCCGATACCGCTGTCGCCTCCGGTTATGAGGGCGACGCGTCCTGACAGCTTTTCGCAGCCGCGGTAGGTCTCTTCCCCGTGGTCTGCCTTGGGCTGCATTTCGTATTCGCTCCCGGGCATTTCTTGCGTGCTGGAAGGAAAGTCCGGTCGGGGATGTTTCGTGTTTGGATCTTTGTTGGGTTGAGGGTCCTGAGTTTGCATGGTTGTTAGCTATTGCTTTGGTTGGATTAAATAGGTTGCCGCGAGGCGGTTGCGTTTGGTCCGTTTAGGCTTTTCGCTGAGGCGTCGAGGGGGAATTGCGTTGGGCGCTTTGACGCTTCGTCTTGGGAAGCGGTTGGGCCCCTTCGTCTTGGGGCTTGTCGAAGGTGACGCCGCGCTCGAAGGGAGTGCGTTCGTGGGGTCGCTTTCTTTGCTTGAGAAAGGAAGCGACGACGATTGCGATTGCTATAAAAGCGAGGACTGCGAAGACGTGCCAAGTGAACATAATGCGTAGGGGTTGATGAGCTGGGTGCGTTGTAGCGATTCAGTTATTCCTTGGTTTGACCCACTGCCGTCGCGTATTCCTGTACGGTTTCGTAGGCGTCGTCACGCAGGGCCAACCAATTTTTCGGGTCCGCGTCCTCGAGTGCTGAAACCTTTTGGTTTGCCTCCTTGCGCAGGGATTCGATTTCTTGCGAAGGCTGTTCGGGAGCGGTTTGGTCCAGCTTGTCCAAGGTGAGTCGCAAGGCGGCGATTTCATTGTTCCGATCTTGCGGGGCTAGCTCGGAGTTCTCTCCTTGTGGCTGCTGGGCGGGGGCTTCGTTGGCTACCGAAGCGGCATTGGCTTCAGCGGTAGGGGAGGGCTCTCCTTGCTCTGGGTCGGCGGTCGCTGCTCGGTAGATCATATTGGCGCCCACCATGACAATGGCAGCGAGGGCGACAGGGAGGGCGATTCTCTTTACGTATCTATTAAGTTCTTTCACGGTTCTACAAGGTTGATCGTTTTGGTTTTATGCTTTGCTTTCCCAGTAGCTAAATCGGCGCCGATCGATGCGATGATGCCTTAAAATGCGATAGAACGGATTTCTATTTGGGCATTGTTATAGGGTAAGGATACGCCGCTAGCGAGGGAGAGAGGTGTTGTATCTAGAGCCCTTGCGTATTGCGAAGCGGAGACTGTGGCATCGTATTAGCTAGGTGTAAGGCTATGGGAGAAGAAGAACGAAAAGCTAGAAAACTGGGTATCCCTTTGATCTTAGTCGGAATGGGGCTGATTGTGCTGTATTTCATTGCCCATCAGCTCCTGATTGAGCCGAACGAACCGGATCACGTGGAGCCGGCGCCTGTAACGGAAGGGCGTTGATATAGCTTAAGATCGGGGCGGCTGTTCCTGTTGCAATGTGTCGTAGCAAGAAGGCGTTTTGCACTGGATCAGCCGCCCTTAGGTTAAGCTAAACATTAAACCAGCAACGAGGAGCCACGGTGATATGGAAGGCGTAAGAAAAAGGATATTAGTTTTAGGGGGCGGATTTGGAGGGCTTGCGTTCGTCAAAGCCTTTGATTGCCCCGGCGTAGAGATAACGCTCATCGACAAGGAGAACCATCACCTCTTCCAGCCTCTTCTTTACCAAGTCGCTACGGCGGGACTTGCTGCTCCCGATATAGCGGAGCCTTTGAGGACTCTTTTTTCCAAGCGGAAAGAAGTGCAGGTCTTGATGGATGAGGTGCGGGACATCGATCTGGAAAAGAGTTTGGTAAGGACCCCGCATCAGAGCCTGAGCTACGACTATCTCGTGATTGCCCTAGGCGGGCGCACCAATTACTTCGGCAAGGATGATTGGGAGAAGCACGCTTCCGGACTGAAAACCTTGGCCGACGCTCACCGGATTCGCAACGAAGTGCTCGGCGCCTTCGAGATGGCCGAAAACCTTGCGGAGGACAACGCGGAACGGCGTAGGTTGATGAGCGCCGTGGTTATCGGCGGAGGTCCAACGGGCGTGGAGATGGCGGGGGCTTTGGCGGAATTGACACATCGGTACTTCAGGAGGGATTTTCGTCGAATCAATCCGAAGCAGGCTCGCGTAATCTTGGTCGATGTTGCGGATCGCGTTTTGCCGATGTATTCAGAATCTCTGTCAGCCAGCGCTAAGCGTCAGCTGGAGGGGCTCGGTGTGCAAGTGATGACAGGCAAGAAGGTGGAGGATATCCAAGCCCGCAAGGTGGTATTGGAAGATTTTGAGATCGAAGCGGAGAACATCATTTGGACGGCTGGAGTTTCCGCGAATCCGGTGGTGGAGAAACTTGATACGCCGAAAGCGAAGGGAGGTCGCTTGAAGGTGGAGCCTGACTGCAGCTTGCCGGGGTACGCGAACGTCTTTGCGATCGGGGACATCGCTGCCTTGGAAGATGCGAAAGGGAAGCAGGTGCCGGGGGTGGCTCCGGCGGCAATCCAGATGGCGAAGCATGCAGCGAAACTCATCCAGGCGGAGATAACGAGGGGCCGCAGCCAAGGCGAGGCCGCAGAGCGCGAGTCCTTCGTGTACAGGGACAAGGGGCAGATGGCTACGATTGGGAGGAGCCGAGCGGTGGCATCTGCCATGGGGCGCGAGTTTTCCGGTTTTGTGGCCTGGTTCGCTTGGCTGGCAATTCACTTGGTCACCTTGGTGGGAATGAGGAATCGCCTTTCTGTATTTATGAAGTGGATATACAAGTACGTGCAGAATAAGCCGGGGGCCCGGATTATCTGGCGTGCGGCGCCGGGTCGCGTGGAGGTCGAGCGGACGAGCGATCGCCTGGTGCTGTAGAGAACCGTGGTCGCAGGGTTGCTTGAATGGTGGCTTTTCGCGCCCGCTAGAGCGTTTTTCGTTTAGTTAGCCGTACTGTGTGATGAGGGAAACGCGGCGTGCCCGGCGGTCCCGCCCTACCTTATGCGAAAGATGAAACGAAATATGCTCTAAGCAGGGTTTTTAGCTCGGAAGTCGGAAACCTCCGGCATGTCGGCGCCGTGGAGGCGAATGTAGTTTGCATGGCGGTCGAGGTGCAAGGCGGCGAAATCGGCGAGGCGGTTGGCGTCGGAATGGTCCGGGAGGGCGTGGGCAACTGCGTTCATTAAGCTGTATCGATCCAGCTTGTTGCTTACCAGCATGTCGAAGGGAGTGGTGGTGCCTCCTTCCTCCAAGTAGCCGTGAACGTCGAAGCGTCGGTTGTTGCGGCGCTCGTGGAGAAGTTGATGGACGAGGCTCGGGTAGCCATGGAAAGCGAATACCACCGGAACGTCCTTTGGAAAGAGGGCTTCGAATGCGGCGTGGCTCTTGCCGTTGATATACTGATCCGAATGTTGGATACAAAGGAGGTCGACGATGTTGATAACGCTGAAGCGGATGTTGGGGGCTTGTTGCTTGAGCAACGCGGCGCAGGCGATCGTTTCGAGAGTCGGCACGTCGCCGGCGCAGGCGAGCACGATCTCTGGCGTTTCGTCCTCGTTGAGGTTCCCCGCCCAGCCGATGCGTCCGAGGCCTTCTTGGCAATGGGCTTGGGCCTCCTCCGGACCGAACCAGAGGGGAGCGTCCTTTTTGCCGGTGACGATTGCGTTGATGGAATTGCGGCTGCCGAGGCAGTGGGCGACGGTGTATAGGAGGGTATTGGCGTCGGGTGGCAGGTAGATGTGGGTGAGTCCGGCCTTTTGGTTGAGCAGATGGTTCAGGAAGCCGGGGGCCTGGTGGGTGAAGCCGTTATGGTCCTGTTGCCAGACGTGGGAGGAGAGCAAGTAGTTGAGCGACGCGAGCGGCGTTCTCCACTTGGTCTCCTTGCTGACTTTGATCCATTTCGCGTATTGGTTGACCATGGAGTCGACGATGTGGATGAAGGCTTCGTAGCTTGAGAAAAGGCCGTGGCGGCCGGTGAGCAGGTAACCTTCTAGCCATCCCTGACACAGGTGTTCACTGAGAGCTTCCATGACGCGACCCTTGGGAGCGAGGTCCGTATCGCCTTCCTCCGGTTTGCGCATCCACACCCGATCGGTGTTTTCGAATACGGGGTCGAGGCGGTTCGACTCGAACTCGTCTGGCGAGAAAATGCGGAAATTGTCAGGATTATTGGATACGACATCGCGTAGATAGATCCCAACGGTTTGGGAGGGATTCGCGGAAGCTTGGCCCGGCTCGGAGAGAGGCTTGGCGTGGGCGCCGAGGTCGGGAAGGATCAGGTCCGTCAGAGCGTTGCCTCCGTTCGTCTCCGGGCAGAGGCTCATGGCCAGCCCTTCGGGAGGGAGGTTTGCCTGCACGAGTTCGCTGGGGACCCCGTGGTCGTCGAAGAGTTCGTCGGGGCGGTAGCTTTGCAGCCAGGTCGCCAGTTGCTCCAGTTGGGTCCTATCGCTGTGGACGTCGGCTAGGGGAACTTGGTGGGAGCGGTAGGAGCCTTCTACCGGTTGGCCGTCGAGCGACTGGGGACCGGTCCATCCCTTCGGCGTTCGCAGGATGATCAAGGGCCAGCGAGGGCGTTGGCCGGGCTGGCGGTTGGCGGCCTGCTCGCGGATCGCCTTAATGTTCTGGAAGCATTGGTCGAGGGTCTGGGCCATGGTTTGGTGCATGGCTGCGGGCTGGTCGCCTTCGACGAAGCGCGGTTCGTAGCCGTAGCCGCGAAACAGGTGTTCGAGCTCCTCCGCGCTTAGGGCGGAGAAGAGGGAAGGGCTGGCGATCTTGTATTCGTTGAGATGGAGGATTGGCAGGACGGCGCCGTCGCACTGAGGGTTCAGGAACTTGTTGGCGTGCCAGGAGGTGGCGGTCGGGCCCGTTTCCGCTTCTCCGTCGCCGACCACGCAAACTGCGACCAGATCGGGCTTGTCGAGCACGGCCCCGAAGGCATGGGCGAGAGCGTAGCCGAGTTCGCCGCCTTCGTGGATCGATCCCGGCGTGTAGGGCGAAACGTGGCTGGAAGATCCGCCGGGCCATGAGAAGGCTGTAACCAGCTTTTCCACGCCTTCTGCGCGGTAGGGAAAATCGGGATACGTCATTTCGTAGGCGCGATCCAGGAAGGCGCAGGCGTTGACGGCGGCCCCGCCGTGTCCGGGACCGGCCAGGAAGAGGCAGCGGGATTCGGTCTTGCGGATGACGCGGTTGAGGTGGGCGTAGATAAAGGTGAGGCCGGGGCAGGTGCCCCAGTGGCCAAGGAGTCGGGGCTTGAGCTGGTGAGGAGCAAGAGGCTCTCGCAGCAAAGAGTTTTCTTTAAGGTAGATTTGGGCGGCCGAAAGGAAGTTGGCTGCTCTCCAGTAGGAATCGACGGGCGCGAGCTCGTTTTGCAGCTTATTTGTTTCGCATGATTCAGACGTAGCGGACATGCGGCCGAATTTGCAGTTTTCGGGCCAAGTGAAGGGCTCCGTTTACGAGCCTAGGGGCATTCGCGAAAGGACTGCATTGCGCAGCGAAGGACGAAGGCGAGGGAGGCTGGCGCGGGGACTGCGAGGGAAGCAAGCTATGGAAAATGCGATTTGCGATGAACCACCGAAGGGTCTGGAGGAGATGCTGGATCGGCTGATCGAGGCGGCAGACTCGGGGGAGTCGGTGACGGTGGAGTCGATGATGGAAGCCGTGGGACGGCGGTCCTTCGGGCCGATCGTGCTGTTGGTAGGGCTGGTCGCGATGTCTCCCTTGAGCGGCATACCGACGATTCCCTCGATCCTAGGGATCGTGGTGGTGTTGGTAGCGGGACAGCTATTGGTGGGACGAAAGCATTTTTGGATACCGAAGCGCCTGCTGCGGCGTTCGATTCCCTCCGACAAGTTCGCGAAGGCCTTGAAGGTGTTGCTGCCCGCCGGACGCTTCGTGGACCGATTTCTCAGGCCGAGACTGACTTTTCTAACCCGTGGTGGCGGGGCTTACTTGATGGCGGTGCTGTGCGTGTTGGTGGGGGCTACTATGCCGCCCTTGGAGCTGCTACCCTTTTTGGCGACGACGGCGGGCGCGGCTTTGACGGCCTACGGACTCGCCTTGATCGCCCATGACGGGATGCTCGCTCTGGTCGCCATCGGAGCGACCTTTGGAGTGGGATACCTTGCGGTGAGCGCCCTGTAGAGGGGGGCGATCGTGTTTCGCTAAAAGACCTTGGAGAAGGCGGAGCGGTGTTTGGCCACGAAGGCGTAGGCCCGTTCGCTCAGGGCCGCGAATCGGGGCGAACTGCGGTACCAGCGGTCCAGGAAGCGAAGTCGGGCGCTCTGCAGAGAGCGGAAGGCGGCCGCGGCGCCGGAGTAGATGTATCCATTTGGTTCGAACAGGTAGATGCGTTTCTGGAAATCGGGTCGGTAGGGCCCCGTCTTGGGATAGCCGCCGCTTTGGTAGGTACAGTCGTCGATCGCTCCCTTGGTCCAACGGCGCCAGGTGCGGACGCAGCGTTTGCAGAATCCGCAGTCGCCGTCCCACACCAGCAGCGGGCGTTCGAGCTGGGGGAAGGTGTACTTTTTTTCGGATACAGTCATTGCAAGGCGGCGGTCTGGCAGGGATATGGGCCGCAGAAGCTGCGCCAGCGTTTTAGGGCGACAAGCCCTAGGAGTTGCGAGCGAACTGAGAGGTCGGCGTGGCTAATCGCATCTTAGCGGCTTCGCTTTTATGCGATTTGCATTGCGGGCGGAGCGAGCGGGCTTGGCGCTGCGGGGGCGAATGGAAGGCTCTTGAGAATGAAGGCGGGGCGGAAGGAGGTTGGCATCGTAAATGCGTATCGCTGGGGATGAACAACGCGGATGAACTTAAGGGGCTCGTAGTGAAGGCGAACGAATTGTTGTGCCACGAACGAGCGGCAATCGAGGTTTACAGCCTGGCAGTAACCCTATTGGGCAGGGACTTGGGTTCGCCCGATTACGACGCGTTGCTGCAGCTGCACCAGGACCGGGCGGACTGCTTGATCGAATTGATCCAGCGAAACGGCGCCGAGCCAAGGTTGGAGGAAGTGGGCTGGAATCGTCCCCGTTCCGCGGTGTTGTGCGCGGCCACCTTGTACGACAGCGAGCCGCCTCAAGGTCAATTGCGCGAGTTCGAGTGCGAGATCGACGAGGCATGCCGCAAGGCTGCGGAGTTGCTCGGCGGGAGCTCGCAGTTGGGCCAGCTGTTGGGCGAGGACCTGTTTGTTGCAGGCGCAACGCTCGAATTGCTGGACGTCGTTGGCTTTCCGGAATCCGCCAAAGGGGCGAAGGGAAAAAGGAAGGCGAAGGAAGCGAAGGTTCCGGCCGAAGGATCGGTCGCTTAACGAAAGTTCCCCATCCGCAAGGCGGGCGGGAAGAATATCCTATCTACTAACGTGCAACCTAAACCTATTATTATCATGTTTATTCATCAACTTATGAAACGTTCTACCTGGCTGCGCTTCGCAGGCGCCTCTGCTGTTGCGGGAGCCGCCCTGTTGGCGGGCTGCAAGGGAGAACCTGTTAACGATCCTGTGAGCTCAGATGATGTGGACCCGAAGGTGCGTCGCATTGCGGAAGCTCGCTTGTCGCCTACGGAAGGAAATACGGCGGAGGGAGTCGTGACTTTCGTGCAGGAATCCGAGGGAATCCGGGTGATCGCGGATATACGAAATCTTTCTGTGAACGGCCGACATGGATTCCACATTCATGAAACGGGTGACTGCTCGGCGCCGGACGCGAGTTCGGCAGGAGGGCACTTCAACCCGAATAACGAAACGCACGCCGGCCCGATGGCCGACAAGCGTCACGTGGGAGACCTGGGCAATCTGGAAACCACCGAAGCGGGAAGCGCTATGTACGTGCGAGTGGACGAACATCTGCGCTTCGATGGTCCGGCTTCCATCATCGGCAAGGCCGTGGTGGTGCACGCCAACGCGGACGACTACCAGTCGCAACCTTCCGGCAATGCCGGACCGCGCATTGCCTGCGGCGTGATCGAATGGGTAGAAAAGCCCGAAGGGGAATAGGGCAAGGGAACATGATTATCTCTGATGTATGATGACGTTGCTCTGCGCCTCCGCGTTCGTTAGGGGCGAATGCGGCGCGTGCTGGAGCGACAGTTGAGCAAAGGTTGCTGCAAAAGCGCAGCGTTACCTAAAAGAGCCCGTCGACGTGAGTCGGCGGGCTTTCGTTTTTAGCGTATTCTGCTGGATGCTAGAGATGTGTCGCCCCTCGGTGATTTATTATTAATAAAAAAGCCCTGTCTCCGTTTGGGAGACAGGGCTCTGAGTTGGATTTTGCGATTAGATTATTGGTCGTTCGCGACGAGGTTGGCCTCGCCGATAGCGGCTCGGCTGAGGATCTCGTCGGCGGCCTTTTCTTCCTCGAGGGTTTCGTGCAGGAGGACGAATGCTTCGTCGTGCCCCATTTGCTTGGCCCAGGTGCAGAGGCAGCCGTAGGTGGCGATTTCGTAGTGCTCGATCTTTTGACCGGCGCAGACGATAGCGGCGTCGATCGCGGACGAGCCTTCGAAGTCGGAGAGCAGTTCCTCGGCTTCCTTTATCAAGCCCTTGGTCGCCTCGCAGGTATTGCGCTTTGCCTCGATGTCGAGGCTGGTGAATACCTTTTCGAGTCGGTTTACCTGCTCTTGCGTTTCGGCGAGGTGTTGCTCGAGTCCCGAACGCAGTTCCTCGGATTGGGCTGCTTTGATCTTTTTCGGCAAGGCCTCGAGGATGCGATGTTCCGCGTCGTAGGCGTCGCGGAGTTGGTCGATGAATAGTTCGTGTAGTTTAGTGTCCATAGCTTTTACTTTATGATTCCTTAGTTGGTTTCTGCTTGTCCCTAGGGTTTAGGGAGTGAGCTTGACGCTTTGCATACGCCATGCCGCAGGGAAGGGGCGGGGAGCCGGTGAGACGGCGAACTTTTTTTAGAGGCATTATCGCAGGCCGCGAGGGAGATGGAGACCGTGCCATTCTGCAGATGCTCGCTGTGCGGTTTGCATACTGGGTCCGGGGTCGCATGGGGCTTGTTATAAGCGTTGCGTGAGGGGAGGAGGCGTGGAGCTGCGGAGCTTTGGGAGTCGGGGCGCGTTTGGGAAAATTGGCAACGAACCTGCAGAAAGGTTTTAGGAAATATAAAAGGAAGGAATCAGTATGAGTAAAACCACGGCAGCGGACGTAATGATAGAGTGCTTGATAGATTGGGGGGTCGATATCGTGTTCGGCATGCCCGGCGATGGCATAAATGGTTTGATGGAAGCCCTGCGAACGCGTGAGGATAAAATACGTTTTATTCAGGTGCGGCATGAAGAGGCGGCCGCATTTATGGCGGTCGGATACGCCAAGTATACGGGACGGCTTGGGGTCTGCCTGGCAACCTCCGGACCGGGCGGAATCCATCTCCTGAACGGTTTGTACGACGCGAAGCTGGATGGCGCTCCGGTGCTGGCCATTACGGGGCATCACTTCCATGATTTGATCGACCAGCATTCCCAGCAGGATGTAAACTTGGACAAGGTTTTCATGGACGTGGCGGTCTATAATACCCGTATAATGGGACCGAAGCATGTGGAAGGGGTCACGCACCTGGCCTGTCGAAACGCCCTCGCGAAGCGAGGTGTGGCCCATATCAATTTCGCAGTCGATTTTCAGTCTATGCCCTTGGCGGCGGACACGGCTTCGAAGCGAAACGTGGATCGGTATTACCTCGCGAGGACGGGGCAGCGCCGGGAATTGCCTGCGGAGGAGCAGCTACGGAAAGCGGCTGCGGTTTTGAACAGCGGCAAGAAGGTTGTTATCCTCGCGGGGCAGGGAGCTCTGGGAGCGACCGACGAGCTGATCGCGATCGCTGAAAAGCTGGGCGCTCCTATTGTGAAAGCGCTTTTGGGTAAGGCCTGCGTGCCTGACGACCATCCCATGACCACGGGCGGTATCGGTCTTTTGGGTACGCTTCCATCGGAGGAGGCGATGCAAAATTGCGATACGCTCTTCATCGTGGGCAGCTCGTTTCCGTATATGGAATTTTTGCCGAAGGCGACGCAGGCGAAATGCGTGCAGATCGATATCGATGCGACGCGAATTGGTCTGCGTTTCCCGGCGGATGTCGGTTTGCTGGGAGACAGCGCCCGAACCTTAGCGGCTCTCCTGCCGCTGGTAGAGGAAAAGCAGGATCGCTCCTTCCTCGAGAAGGCTCAGAAGGCTAGCGCCGCATGGTGGGAACTGATGCAAAAGCGGGGCGAGCGCGAAGACGTTCCCATGAAACCGCAGGTCGTTGCTTGGGAGCTCGGAAAGCGGCTCGAGGAAAACGCGGTGGTAAGTTCCGACTCCGGCACGATCACTTCCTGGTGGGCGCGGCAGATCCAGGCCAAGCGAGGCCAGCTGTTCTCCCTTTCCGGCACTTTGGCGTCTATGGCGAACGGATTGCCGTACACCATTGCGGCGCAGCTCGCGTATCCAGATCGTCAATGCGTGGCCTTCGTGGGCGACGGTGGATTTTCGATGTTGATGGCTGAGTTCGCAACTGCCGTTCGCTACCGTTTGCCGATTAAGATTATCGTTATTTCCAACAACACGTTGGGTCAGATCAAGTGGGAGCAGATGGTATTTCTCGGAAACCCGGAATACGGCTGCGACCTGCATCCGATCGACTTCGCGAAGTTTGCGGAAGCCTGTGGCGGCAGAGGATTCAGGATCGAGGATCCGAAGGATTGTGGGCGTGTGCTCGACGAGGCGTTCGCGGTGGATGGCCCAGTGGTGATCGACGCGGTCGTCGATAAGCAGGAGCCGCCCTTGCCGGCTAAGATTGAGTTCGAGCAGGCGAAGCACTTTGCGGTGTCTATGGCGCGTGGAGAGAAGTATCGCTCCAGCATTATCAAGACAGTCGCCAAAAATCGTATCAAAGAAATGGTTTAATATAAAAAAAAGGAGTTTTAGAATTATGAATGCTATTAAAAATGAAAAGTCGCGCAGTGTTGCGGATTACTTGGAAGAACGAAACAAGCCGAACGAGGGGTGCCTGACTGTCGCCTTCGCTTGCGAAGGGGGCGGAAAGAATTACCAGCTGCACGCCAAGCGCTTGAAGAACCTGCTTAAGGAGCGGATCAGCGATTGGGAGCGTAAGGATGTTTTCTCGGAGGTACGGGAAGGAATCCTGGAACAGGGAAAGCGATTGGCGGAGAACGGCGACCTCTGGAGTGGCGACTACGAAGGCGTTTGTATACACGTATCGGATACGGAGGCGAATCTGATTAAGCTCTCGCGAGCGCCCCGCGAGGGATGTTGGGACGGGCATCGCTACCGTTTCCGTCCGGCAGCCGAGGGATTGGCGAGCCGACGGGAAATGTTAGCGTTGAGCTTGAGCTTCAAGAATCCGAAGCTGTATTCCTACGATGGAGAATCTGCGAGCGTGAGCGGCGAGATCGAATTGCCGGAAAGCGTGTATTCGTTCTCTGACGACGAAGTTTTGGACCAAGGTCAGCGCGCGCACGTGCGTCGCACGGGATCAGCCGGGGAGGGGGCTTCGCCGCAAATGGCCCGCCAAGGCGTGTCGCATGAGCAGTCGCAGCGGGACCTGAACGAGCCGGTTTTCCTGCGCGAGGTGAAGCATGCCTTGGAGTCGTGGGAAGAGGCGCGGTCGCTGCCGCTGGTGGTGATCGGCGACGAGTCGATCGTGTCGGAATTCCGCAAGCTCTACCGCCATGCTCAAGGAGATTTCCACACGGTTACGGACGAGCAGTCGCATCCTGACGAACGTGCGGTGGCCCGGATCTGCGCCCGGATCAGCCGGGAGGAATTCGCCAAGGAAACGGATAACGTTTTGCAGGAACTGAAGTCAGTCGATCCGGAGAACGACTTGTTCAACACCAACGTGAAGGAGATCGTGCGGGCGGCGGAAAGCGGCCGCGTGGCGGCTTGCGTCTTGGCGCGTGACGCTGAGATTTGGCTGAAGCGCGGCGGATTCGACGAACTGAAGTCCGCTTCCGCGGAAGATGGGCTCGAGGCTTTCGAGGCGCTCGACTGCATCTTTTGCGAGCTGGTCCGCAAGGGCGCAGAGGTCGCGGTGGTGGACGAGGAGAAGGTGCCCGGAGGGAAGTCCTTGGCGGCGCTTTTCCGCTGGTAGCCTGGCGGAGACTGATACGCGGTGAGCCAGCTCCTGGGAGGGTCTTTGCTTGCGAGCGTGGTCGTTTTCGCGATCTGCGCAGGCGTTATCGGGTACTTCGGGAGCCGGCTCGCGATATTGGCCGATCAGTTGGCGGATCGCACCGGGATCGGCGAAGCTTTGATGGGCGGGGTGGTGCTTGGGGCGGTCACCTCGCTCTCGGGGAGCGTCTTGTCGGTGAGCGCCGCATGGAGTGGCGACGCGGATTTGGCGCTGGGAAATGCTCTGGGAGGCATGGGCGCCCAGATGCTTTTTCTGGTGGTGGCGGACGTTTGCTACCGCGGGGTGAACCTCGAACACGCCGCGGCATCGGTGGAGAACATGATGCAGGGAGCGCTGCTGGTGTGCATGCTCTCGCTGCTATTGCTGGCGTCCTACGGACCGGAGTGGACGGTGTGGGGGGTGCATCCGGCTACGCCCTTGCTGTTGGTCGCGTACGTGGGTGGGATGGTATTGGTCAATCGTTCCAAGACGGACCCCATGTGGAAGCCGGTTCGCACTAGGGATACGCGGACGGACGAGCCGGAGTTGAGCAATCAGTCGTTGGAGTTGCGCAGCCTTTGTTTCCGCTTTGCGGGCCTGGCCATCGTTTTGGCGGTGGCGGGTTGGGCTATGCAGCGAGCGGCTTCGAGCATCGTGGAAGTGTCCGGAATGAACGTATTGATAATGGGGATACTGTTGACCTCGGTGGCGACTTCCTTGCCCGAGCTGGTTACTTCGGTGGCTGCGGTGAGGCGAGGGGCTTTGACCTTGGCGGTCAGCGGGATCTTGGGCGGGAATGCCTACGACTCGCTGTTCGCGGCTTTTTCCGACATAGCGTACCGCTCCGGCTCGATCTACCACGAGATGTCCCCGACTCTCAGCTTTTGGATAGCCGTGAACCTGTGCATGAGCGGGATCCTGATCATGGGCTTGCTCTCGCGCGAGCGCCGCGGGGTGGTGCGGATCGGCTTCGAGAGCGTAGGGGTCGGCTTGCTGTACTTGCTGGGAGTGGTGGCCCTGGTAATCGATTGAGGAGCGGGCGGCTCCGGAATCAGGTGTCGGCGGTTTCCAGTTCGGGATTCCGTTTCCGTTTGCGGTAGAGGGTGGTTTTGTTGATGCCCAATATTTCGGCGGCGTCCTGATAGTTGTCGGTCGAGTTGAGCACGCCGTTGATGTGGGCCTCCTCGACTTCCTCGAGGGTGAAGTGTCCGCCGATGGTGATATGGGAACGGCTGCTGCGGCCGTCGGCGGATTGGGAGCGTACCTCCATGGGCAGGTCGTCCAGCTCGATGGTCCCGCCGTCGCAGAGTATGAGGCAGCGTTCTATGAGGTTGTGCAGCTCCCGGATGTTGCCGGGCCACGAGTAGCTGAGGATTGCCGCAAGGGCGCTGTCGGAGAAGGTGCAGGCGTCGCCGCGGCCTTGGCGGCGGGCGTGGTGCTGGAGGAATGCTTGGGCGAGGCCCTTGATGTCGTGCGGGCGCTCGGCGAGCGGCGGCATGACGACCGAAATAACGTTCAAGCGGTAGAAGAGGTCCTCGCGGAAGCGTCCGTCCTGGGCGTCCTTCTGCAGGTCCTTGTTGGTGGCGGCGATGATGCGTACGTTGCCGGTGCGCGTCTTGGTTTCGCCGACCCGCTCGTACTGTCGCTCCTGGAGGAAGCGTAGCAGCTTGGCTTGGATTTCCAGGGGCAGGTCTCCGATTTCGTCGAGGAAGAGGGTGCCTCCGTCGGCGGCTTCGATCTTGCCCCAGGTGTCCTTGACGGCTCCGGTGAAGGCGCCTTTGACGTGGCCGAACAGCTCGCTCTCGAGCAGTTCCTTGGAAAGGCTGGGGCAGTGGACGACGACGAAGGGGTTCTTCGATCGTTTGCTTAGGCTATGTATCCGTTTTGCAAGGACAGTCTTGCCGGTGCCGCTGGGGCCGAGGATGAGTACGGTGGCGTCGGAAGGGGCGGCGCGTTCGGTGAGGCGGTAGATCGCCTGCATGGACTTGTCCTGCGATTCGAAGAGGGCGGGCGGCGCGGATTCGGAAACCTCCGTCTTCAGTTCCTCGACCTTGGATTCGAGGGAGAGGTTTTTGCCGACGCGGTCGAGGGCTTGGCGTATCTGCTCCGGCACGAAGGGCTTGAGCACGTAATCGAAGACGCCCTTCTTGGTGGCTTCGATCGCCGTGGAGATGGAGGAGAAGGCGGTGAAGATGATGATGGGCATCTCGAAGCCTTCGGAGCGAATCTTGTCGTAGACTTCGAGGCCGTTTTCCGGGCCTAGGCGCAGGTCGAGGAAGATGACGTCGACCTTGTTTTCCTCGAGTTTTCGGATGGCTTGGCTGCCGCTGTAGGCGGAGAAGGCCTGATGTCCCATAGCCCTGAGGGCGATGGAGGTGGTTTTGTGGATATTGGCTTCGTCGTCTACGATCAGTACTTTCATGAAGGAATAGGAGGATACTTAAAGAAAAGGAGCAGGCGTGCCGATAACTTTCGTTCCCGGCACGCTCATTCGGTTCATTGCTAGTGTGACCGCTCTCAGCGGGGCGTTTTTCCGCGGATGGCGCCGGCTGCGAAAGATACTACAAGCAGTACGAGGAATACGAAGAAGAGTATCTTCGCGACGCCTGCCGCTGCTCCGGCGATTCCGGTGAATCCGAGCAAGCCTGCGATGATCGCGACGACGAGAAAAGTAAGTGTCCAAGATAACATAGTTTTGTGGGTTAGGTGGTTGGTTTTAGGTTCGGGCTTATGTTTGCGATTTCCGCGCCAAGTCCTTTGGCGATAGGGCGAACGGAGCCTGTGGAGGGGGAGCGGAGGTGACTTTGGGAGGCGAATTTTTTAGGAGGCCGCAAAGCAGGTTTTTGCGTGGTGCAAAATGCACTGCGGAAGTGCAAATCGCATTTAAATTTTCGTGCATTTTGTATAAAGACAGTTGGACAATGCTCTCGCTTTTTGTAGGTCTTTGCTCATTGGGATTATGAAAAAAATTATGGAATTACTATCGGGCGACGTTTCGGGTGTATTGTCGAAATGGATATCACTTCAGCGTAACGATGAGAGCAGTTCGCTTTCTATTCCGGAAGACGAGGTGGTTTCGCAATCGACTGATTTCTTCAAGCTGTTCGTGCGGGCAGTAGCGTCGGGCAAGACGGATATAAACGATCCGGCATGGGACGAGACCTTGACGATGCTGCGGGAGGTCGCGATCTATCGCGGCCAGCGCGGGTTGAAGCCGGCGGAGACGGCGACCTTCGTGCTTTCCTTGAAGGAGGCGCTTTTCGAGGTCTTGTTGGAGAAGGGACGTTCCAAGAATTTGCTGGAGGACCTTTGGAGCGTGACGGTGTGCGTGGACAAGCTCGGCTTGTTCGTGATGAGCATCTTTATCGAGAAGCGCGAGGACGTTATCGAGCGCCAGCAGGAAGAGCTGCTAGAGGTATCGACTCCGGTGGTCGAGCTGTGGGACGGAGTGCTGGCCTTGCCGGTGATCGGGACCTTGGACAGTTCCCGGGCCCAGGTGGTGATGGAAGGTTTGCTGGACGCGATCGTACAGTTCGAAGCGAAGATCGCGATCATCGACATCACGGGCGTGCCGGCGGTGGATACGCAGACGGCGCAGCACCTCTTGAAGACGGTGACGGCTGCGGAGCTGATGGGAGCGGAGTGCTACATCAGCGGAGTGCGTCCCCAGATCGCCCAGACGATCGTGCAGCTGGGGCTGGACCTGGGAGGGATGCAGACGAAGGGCTCGCTCATGAGCGCCTTCCAGCAGTCTCTGAATCGGCTAGGTTTGAGTATCCAAAAAATTGATAACAAGGGTTAGGGAGGGTAGCTCGAAAATTGATGCAGAACAACATTCCTATTTTGAAGCTGGGCGACTTCCTCCTCGTGACGATCCAGATGGACGTGCACGATCGGACGGCCTTGCAGCTGCAGGACGACTTGACCAACGAAATTTCGAAGCGTCGCTCCAAGGGAGTGTTGATTGATATTTCGAACCTGGAGGTAGTGGATTCTTTCATGGGGCGGGTCTTGTCTGACATTGCCTCGATGGCTAAGGTCTTGGACGCGGAGACGGTGGTGGTGGGGATGCGTCCCGCGGTCGCCATGACGTTGGTGGAGCTCGGCCTCTCGCTTCCCAGCGTGGTCACTGCCTTGAACTTGGAGCGAGGAATGGAGCTATTGACGCAGCGTCTGGGAAGAAAGGGTAATGGGTAACGAGGAGAGCTTTCGTGAGTCCCTGCGGTTGCGGAGCGATAAAGATGTGAGCAAGGCGCGAGTGTTGATATCGCAATGGGCGGTGCGGCAAGAGTTTAGCGTTATCGAAAGGACTCGGGCGATGACTGCGGTGAGCGAGATCGCGCGCAATTGCGTGGTTTACGCGGGCGGCGGCACTATGTACGTGAGCTCTCTCTATCACGAGGGAGCTCCTGGCTTCCGTATCCAGATTGTGGATCAGGGGCCGGGGATTCCGGATGTGGACCAGTCCATGAAGCGGGGCTACAGTACCGGTGGCGGTCTGGGGCTCGGAATGGAAGGGGCCCGCAACCTGTGCCGCGCCTTTCGGGTGGAGAGCAATGCGGGAGCGGGGACTACCATCACGATGGACTACTGGAAATGAAACCGGGATCGTTGATTGAAATTGAAGAGAAGAGCCGAATCTCGCAAGCGCGGCGCCGGGCGAAGGCAGCGGCGAAGGCGCTAGGCTTTTCGGAGGTCGATCGCGAACGGGTGGGGATAGCGGTCACGGAGGCGGTCGCGAACGTGCTCAGGCACGCGGGGCGTGGGCATTTCTTGTTGCAGCCCTTGGAGGAGGCTGAGGAGTTGGCCGCGATCGTATGGGATGAGGGGCCGGGGATTTCGAATCTTGGCCAGTGCATGAGCGACGGGTACTCGTCGGCCGGCGGGCAGGGCATAGGGCTGGGGGCGATGAAGCGCCAGTCCGATACCTTCGATCTTTATTCGCCGCCGGAGGGCGGCCTGGTGGTGGCGATGAGCTTTCGCAAACGATGCTCTTTGAAACCTGAAACGCCTCCAAAGCGTGCATTGTGGGATGCGTTTGCGACGTGCCTGCCGATGCCGGGACAAACCGTTTCGGGGGATGCGTGGGCGATTCGGGAGTGGACCCGGGGCCTCAAGATCCTGCTGGTCGACGGGCTAGGCCACGGGCCGAAGGCGAATTTGGCAGCGAGCCGGGCGGTGGACTGCTTTTCCGAGGTGTATGCGGAGGATGGCGAGTCCGTAATGCTTGCCCTGAATGAAGCTCTCAGGGGAACGCGTGGCGCGGTTGCTGCGGTTGCTGAAGTGGATAGGCTGTCAGGGACAGTTCGATACACCGGTATGGGCAACATCTACGGACGATTATTTACAGCTACTGAGTCTACGCAGCTGCTCTCCATGAGTGGAACGATTGGTTACCACATGAGGGCGCCGCGCAGCTTCGAGTACCCGTGGACGGAAGACAGCATGATCGTGATGCACTCGGACGGGGTCGGGAGCCGGTGGGATTTCTCGAAGTTTCCAGGACTGGCGTTTTCCCGCAGTTCGCTGGTCGCCGGAGTGCTGGCAGGAGGATTTCGCAAGCTTTCGGACGACAGTTCGATCGTTTGCGTCAAGTTGCGGGCGGAAGAGGAGGGAATCGCCTCCTAGCGAGTTAAGATGCCGCACAACGCTGCCAGTCGCTACACGCTTGTCTCCTCGCTGATCGACAGCGAGGAAGACCTCGCTGCGAGTCGCCGCTGGGCCAAGCTGATCGCGGAGAAGCTGGGCTTGGACCCGTCTACCCAGACCCGCCTTTCCACGGCGGTGTCCGAGGTTTCCAGGAACGCCCTGAGCTATGGCGGCGGCGGGCGAATCGTTTTCCAGCTCGATACGATTAGCAATCCGCAGGAGCTGGCTGTTTTCGTGGAGGACGACGGGACCCAGCCGGACGAGGTGCAGCGTCGCATTCTCTCGCGCAAAGGCTTGGGAGTGGGGCTATCAGGGAGCCGCCGCCTCGTTTCCCGTCTGGAGGTGGATGCATCCAAGGGCGGAGGCACCTTGGTGAAGCTTTACTTGACCCTGCCTGATTCGCTGAAGCGTTTTACCTTGAACGACGCCAGCAACATTCGAGACGAGATCTTGAGTTCGGGGGACCTGAATCCCTTGGCCGAGTTGAAGCGGCAGAACCAGGAGCTCTTGGCTTCGCTCCAGTTGATCGAGAATCAGAAGCAGAAGCTCGCCCAGTTCAACAAGGAGCTGCGCGAGGCGGAGGAGCGTCAGCGGCGGACGGCGGAGAAGATGCAGGCGATCTTGGAGAACCTGCCGGACTCCATCGTGTTGTACGGCCCCGATTGCGAATTTGAATACAGCAACGGCCCGGCCAAGACCTTGGCCAGCTTGGGGGAGTCGGACGTTCCCTTCGGCTTGGATTCGGTTTTCGAGGAAGCCATCAAGTCGGGAAAGGACTACTTTCCGGAAGGGCCGGGGAGTTTGTTGCAGGAGAAGGTGAACGGCGAGGACCGTTATTTTCTACCTCGGGTAATTAACTTCCTAGGCTCCGGCGGCACGGCTCGCGGGGCCTTGCTGCTGCTGCGCGACGTCACGGACATGCGCTTGCTCGACGATCTGAAGATGGACTTGCTCGGAACCTTGAGCCACGAGATCAAGGGGCCGGTGACTTCCATCCGCATGGCGGTGCTGCTGCTGCTCGACAGGGCTCTGGGCGAGCTGAACGACGATCAAAAGGAACTGGCGGAAACGGCTAAGTCGGAGATCGAGCGCTTGCTGCGTTTGCTGAACAACCTGCTGGACGTGCAGCGCTTTTCCAGCGGCGGCTATAGTTTGCAGCGGGTCTATTGTACGGTCGCCGACGTGGTTGCGCGTTCGACTAGCGAAATGCGCCGGGACGCGGAGAAGCGCGGCATCGCTCTGGAGGACCGCACGGAGCAGTGCTCCACGGAGGACCTTTTCGTCGACCAGGAGCGCATTATATACGCTCTCAACAACTTGCTCTCGAACGCGATCAAGCATTCGGAGTCGGGGCAGACGGTTACCCTGACTGCCGAGAGGGACGCTTCGGGAAAAAGCATTCGTCTCGGTGTGAGGGACGAAGGCTCTGGCATTCCCAAGCGCTACCAACAGCTCATCTTCAATCGCTATGCCAAGGCTCCGGGTAACCGGAGGCCGGGGATCGGCCTAGGGTTGACCATCGCTCGTGACTTTGCTCGGGCCCATGGGGGTGACATCGGTGTCGAGAGCGACGAGGGCAAGGGTAGCCATTTCTATATCGAACTCCCCTTGGGGCGCGAGGAAGTCCCGGAGGATTGAGGCTCGCTGCCGCGGTCCGCGGTGGCAGCAAAAAGCCGACGCCCGCAGCGTTGCGGTACGTCGGCCTGAAAAGGTTAGAGCGTTTTTCGCTTAGTTAATCGTACTGTGTGATAAGGGAGAGGCGGCGTGCCTTATGCGAATGATCAAACGAAAATGCACTAGCAAATCAGCGGCTAGCTCTGCTTAGCGTTTTCCCCTGCGGACGCTTCTTCGTCGGCGCCGAGTTCCTTCTGGAAGGTATCGGTGGCGGCTTCCGTGGCAGCTTCGGCGGCGTGCAGGGTCTCGCGCTTCGCTTCTCCCGCTGCGTGGCGGAGCTTTTGTCCCGAGGAAGCCAGAGCTTCCTTTTCCTTGCGGGAACGAGGCAGGGCCATGCCGATGGCTACGCCGGCGACGACGGCGCCTGCGAGGTAAGCGAGCGGGTGGCGCTCGAAGGAGCTTTGCACTGCTTGTTTCGCTTTGGTCCCTTGCAGGGCAGCCTGCTCCTTAAGCTCGACGTAGCGCTGCTTGGCGGCTTCGGAAGACTCGGAAATGCGCTGCTTCGTCTTTCCTGCGAATTCGGAAGCGGCAGCTCCCGCTTGGCTCTTGGCGTCGTGAATCTTGGTGGAGGCCTTCTCCATAATGCCTGGAGATGCGCTCTTCTTGTCGGCGGTCGCGATCTGCTTTTCGCTGTCGGCCCAATCTTCTTCGTGTGGCAAGGTCGTGGTGGTTTCTTCTCTCATGGTCTCGTGGGTTTATTTGGTTATAATATTAATATATTGGGTGGGAGCCTCTATAGGCCTCTCGTTGATTTAAGTCGTATTCGAAATCTGGATGCGTCGTCAGCGTACCGGAGGTGCGGGGGCTTCTTTCTTTTTGTCCTTGCTCGTGTAGGCGGCGAAAAGGGCCACGCCGGCCACCAGCGCCAGAAGGGGAAACGGGTTCTCCTTGGTCTTGCGGGTAAACTCCGCAGCGTAGGCCTTGCTCTTCTGGTTGAGCTTTTCGACGAGTTGCTCGGAGTACTCGTTCACGTACTCTTCCATCAAGCGCTTGGGTTGCAGCTCTTCGCTGATCTCGTCGATGGTGTGGGACATGCGAGCCCGGGTCGCGGTGATTTGCCTTTGCAATTGCATGCTGCTGCTTTCCTGGGGCTCGTCTCCGGTGCTATTAAAATTTTCTTGTATCATTTTTTATGTCTCCCGCTTTTCTGGATATCCACTCCGCATGGTCCTCTAGGGTGGCTAGAGTGCGGTCGGGAATCAGGTCTTCTGGCTTTAGGGCTTTCTTGTTCTTCGCGACGAGTACGCCTCCGACGATTCCAAGCAGGACCGCCAAGCCGAGGGTTGAAACGGCCGCGGCCGCCGGGTAGCTCATGACCTCCGGCGCCAGGAAGTAGATAATCGTCAAGTCGATGCCGAGCAGAAGCATGAAGGCGCTGGCCCCTGCGACTACAAAGCCGATCAAGGTTCGGCGCAGTGCGGTGGAGGCGTTGTTGACGTTTTCCGCAAGCTCGATTCGCAGCAGCTGGGTGGTGGTCCGCAGCAAGTGCACGAACTCGTCCTTGAGGTCTCCCGCGAGGTCGATGAGGGAGGTCTTGCCAGATCCTCGCTGCTCGGAGGGGTCTGTGGTTTGGTGTATCATGGTAACGAAAGAATGTTTTCCTAGTTGCTTGTATCGCTCTCGTCTCGGGCGCTGCAGATCACGCGTCCGGCAAGGAAGCCGACGGCGACGGCTGCGCCGAGAGCGAGGAAAGGTGCGCGGCGTACGCGTTCGGTGGCCTGGTCGGCAAGCTGCTCCGGCGGCGTGTTCTTGATATAGTCGGCGGAGCTCTTGATCTGCTCGGCAAGGTTGGCGGTGATCTTGGCCGTTTCTTCTTCCGAGTCGGATTCCAAGCTTTCGGAGGCCTTGTTGAGCGCGGAGTGGTAGCGGCCTAGCTTCTGGGAGAGGCTTTCTTGGGCCTGCTTGCTGAGGGCTTTGGATTTCTTTTCCAAAACTTCGCGCAGTTCGCGCTTACGCTCTGCGAGCCAGTCGGAGTTCGAGCGCTCCGCGCTATGGGTAGTGTGGTTGCTGTCTTCGATATCCGTTTCTGGCTCAGTGGTCGTGTTGTGATTCATTTTATTTTTCGATTGGTGGTTTGTTTTAATGAGGGGTGCTAAGCGGGCGCGTCGGCCGCTCTTTGTTTAATACTTGCAATACTTTAAGCACAGTGGATGCCGGTGATTTTTGCTATTTGTGTAAGTGTCTCGTGCTGAGTGTTATATATATATGAAATAATTCTGGAGCCAATGGGTGAGGGAGGGGAGCGACTGCACAAGGCCTCGTTTGGGAGCAGCGTTTTGCATATTGCAATTAGGAGGGGAATTTCCACGAGGCGATCGATGTAGTTGAAGATGGATACGTTGTTTCGTTGAGAGGAGGGAAGAGGGCGTGGGATTGCCTAGGGGGACGGGCGGCGGGAGAGCTTCGCGCTTAAGATCCGTCGCTTGGCGCCGATCTGTGAGCCTATGGAAAATGGGTCTGCAGGTCGTTCGCTTCACAGTCGCTCCTTAACCGCTCTGATGGGAGCGGCGCTGCTTTTGGCTGCCTACGTGACGAGCTCGAGCGTGTGGCTGGACCTGGGCATGGCCCTGCTCGGGGCTGTAGCGTGCCTTGCCGGGCTGAGCGGCAGTTCCCGTTCCTTCCTGCCAAGCCGCAAGATGGCTGAGCGGCTGGACGCCGTCCTTTTCGCCGTGAGCGACGGGGTGCAAGCCTTGGACGCTTTGGCGGCTCGCAAGCGATTGTTCTAGGCCGGCTAGAGTTGCTCCTTGAAGAGCATCAGGAATTTTCGGGCGATGAGTTTGACGACGTTGGGTCGCTTGATGCTACGGGGATCGATGGGCTCGCTAAGGGCCAAGTCTTGGGCGAAGTGTTGGTCGAGCGTGGCGGCTAGTTCGCGATCGTGCACGATCATGGCGACTTCGAAGTCTTTCTTGCGCGAGCGTTGGTTAAAGTTGGGGGAGCCGACGCAGCTGACGGCCTTGTCCACGCGAATGACCTTGGCGTGTATCATGGATCGCTGGTAGCGATATATTTCGATGTTTGGAATGTTGATGAGGCCTTCTATGCACTCGTCGGCGACGAGGTTCTCGAAGCGCTTGTCGATCTTCTGTCCGGGGAGAAGGATTTGGATGGATACGCCCTGTTCGGCTTTCAGCTTCAGCAGCTTGAGGGTGGAGGGGCGGATGTTGAAGTAGGGAGTGGTTAGGGTGAGTCGTTTCTTGGCGCCTAGTATCAGAGCTTCGAATACGAGCTCCATCTCGCTTTGGTGAGTGGCGGGAGCGGAGCGGGCGACGAGTATTTTACTTTTTCCGGGCGAATCCAAGGGGGGCGGGAAGGACTCGAACTCGGGTAGGCGTTCGCCTTCGATGTCGATCCAGTTGTTCCAGAAGGCGCCGCAGAGTCCGGCTACGGCAGGGCCGACGATGCGGAAATGCGTTTCGCGCCATTCGCTGGAGTCGTTGGCGTCTCCCTCCCATTCTTCGGCGATGCCGACGCCTCCGGTGAAGCCAACGGTGTTGTCGGTGACGAGTACTTTTCGGTGGGTGCGCTTGTCGTAGTCCCAGATTCTGAAGCGAAGCGGACGGAACCATTTCACCTGGGCCCCCGCATCCTGCATGCGCTTGACGTAGGATTTGTTTGTCTTGGCGGCTCCGTGGGCGTCCAGCAGCACTCGAACGGTGACGCCTTCCTGGGCCTTGCGGGCTAGCAGCCGCGAGAATTGGTCGGCGATGTCGCCGGTCCAGTAGACGTAGGTTTCGAAGAGGATGGACTCTTTTGCGTCGCGGATGGCCTCGAGCATGGCGGGGAAGATCTGGTCGCCGTTGAGGAGCGCTTCGATCTTGTTGCCCGTGGTGAAGGGGACTCCGATCATGTGCTCGAGGAAGCGGAGTTGGTCGTCGTAGGATCGCGGGTCCGACTGGTCTGAGAGGGTGGTGGCGTTGTCTTCTTGGATTTGTGGAGGAGGCATGCTTGGTTTCGTTGGAAGTTGGCGCTGCAGTTGCGAGAGGGAGTTTATGATTAGCAAAATTGGAGCGCAGGAGGAGGGGAGCGGGGACGCTCGGGAGCGTGTATTAGAACGGCTCGATCGTATATCTCGGTTTTACGATTCGGCCTTTGCGATTCCCGGCACCAAATATCGGATTGGCTGGGACAGCATCTTCGGATTGGTCCCGGGAGTGGGCGACGTGATCGGGGTGGCTCCATTGGCGTATTATATAAAAGTGGCACATCGTTATAATATGGGGACGGGTGTGTACTTGCGTTTAGTGGCGAATCAGGGAGTGGACTTCCTGCTGGGTAGCGTGCCGTTGGTGGGCGATCTGTTCGATTGGGGGTTCAAGGCCAATGTCAGGAACGCCAAGATTTTGAGATCCCGTCTGCGTTGAGTGTTAGGTTGCGTCTTTCATTCTTCAGGAAACGCGCCAGATCGAGGAGGACCCTCCGCTTCGAGGGAATGCCGCCTGCCTGCGGGCGTTACTGCGCGTAAGGCGCTGTGAGTGGTTGGGTGTGAAGTTGCGTTTTGCCCTCTGGAAGGTCTGCGTGGTGCAATGCGCATTCAGAAAGGACCGGTTTTGCTGGGTGGGGCGGGGTGGCGCGAAACTGGCGAGTGGGAAGGGGCTGCGAATCGATCGCGACCGCTTCGATGCGCGGCAAGGCCCTTTGGGGATGTTATTCCGAAGGACAGTATAAACCCATTATAGATATTATTCGAATGAAGAAAAAGACGAAGAAACAGAGCGCTAAGAAAGTTGACCCGGTAGTGGAGGGATTGCGGCAGGTGGTAGCGGATAGCTACGCCTTGCTCGGTCAGTTGCACCATTGCCACTGGAACGTTACGGGGCCGGGGTTCTTCTCGCTGCACAACGCGTTCGAGGCTCAGTATACGGAGCTTTTTGCGGCGATCGACGAAATCGCGGAACGCGTACGGGCTCTTGGGAGCAAGGCGCCGGGCGGCTTGCGTTGCCTTTCCGATATGTCGGAGATCAAGGAGCTCGGCGAGGATGCTTCGGCGAAGGAGATGGTCTCGCACCTGCACGATTCGCATCGGCATGTGATCGAGAACTTGAAGAAGGTCCGTGACACTGCGGGAGACGCAGGGGACGACCAGACGGAGGATTTGATGATTAGCCGGATCCAGGTGCACGACAAGGCGGCCTGGATGTTGGGCAGCTACCTTGCGGGCTAGTCCCGCGGGAGCTCGAACTTTTAAACGAATTGAGGGAAGGCACGGGTGGGTGCCTTCCCTCTTAGTGTCGGATAGCGTCTAGTGACGGAAAGTGTTCGTTATACGGCGTAGGAGTGAACGGTGTACTCGGGGAGTCGGTCGTTCATTTCCAGGTCGAGGGTACGGATCTGGCAGAGGGTGCTGGATTGGAGCGTCAGCTCGTCGTAGGGGTAGCAGGCGGAAGCTAGGTTCTCGATGAGCTTGCGGG
Organism: Pelagicoccus sp. SDUM812005; assembly: GCF_031127875.1. Lineage (GTDB taxonomy): Bacteria > Verrucomicrobiota > Verrucomicrobiia > Opitutales > Opitutaceae > Pelagicoccus. The sequence continues at coordinate 184,876 of NZ_JARXIA010000007.1, forward strand.
CCTCGGTATAGCTGAGCTTGCCGGAGAACTGCACTTCAAGGATCCGCGCGCATCCAGCCCGGACATTTTGTTTCAGTTCGCGTGGTAGCCAGTTTTCCTGGTCGAGCTTGCTGAGGATGAATTTGATTCGCTGGGCGAAAGCCTTGGGGGTTGGGATGGTAGTGGTGGTCTTGGGATTCCAAGGGGTGGTGGGTCGCGGGCGCTGAGGGCTCTTTTGGCCGGAGCTAAGGTTCAAAAAGGCTTTCATATAGTTGCGTGTTGGTTGCTGCGATTTGAAGACTTGCGAAGGCTATGCCCTCCGAAGTCGGTAGACGGCGATGGGGGCCGTGTTTTTGTTTACGCCTCCTTTTCAATTTCTGCGCCAATCTATCAAGAGACTGGCGTTTGAGGGCGCGTTTAGAGGGAGAATGAGGGGATTGTAGCCTAAATCTTTTGTTTAGGTACGTAGTCTCCAGTAGTCCGCGGAGGCAGATTCCGGTGCAATTGGCATCCGGACGCTTGCATATTGAATGCCCTACTTGCTGAGGAGGACGGCCAGGGAATGAGTCCGCTCGAACTCTTGGGCGGCGGACTTGACGGCGACGAGGAGGGGTACGGCCATGATGGCTCCCGGGATGCCCCAAAGCCAGCCGAGGAAGAGGAGGACGAGGATGATGAAGATGGGATTGATGGTGAAGGAGCGACCCAAGATGAGCGGGGTGACGAAGTTGCCCTCTATCAGGGTGAGGGCCAGGTAGGCTGCCGGGTAGATGAGGGCGTACTCGAGGGTGTCGGTTATGCTGAAGGAAGCGAAGGTGAGCAGGCAGACTCCGGCCACGGCGCCGAGGTAGGGAATGAAGTTGAGGGCTCCTGCCAGGACGCCCCAGATGATGGGGTTGGGGAATCCGAGGAGGAAGAGGGCGAGGGACACGCAGGCGCCGAGTCCGGCGTTGATGAGGGAGACGGTCACCAGGTACTGGGAAACGCTGGATTCGATCTGGCGGGCGGTTTCGATGACTCGCTTCTTGTCGGAGAGCCGCGGGGAGATCTCTACGGCGCGCTTGAGCAGGAGGTGTCCGAAGGCGAGCAGGAAGAAGAGCAGGATGAGGGTGGAAATGATGGCCCCGAGGACGATGGGGGTTTGGCTCAGGATCAGGTTGCCGAGTCCGGATTCCTCCATTTGCACCACCACGGGGCGGTTCTTCTTTTGCCCTTGGGTCATCTCGTTCAGCTGCTCGCTGGCGGCGTTCATGTTCTCGACGGGGCGCTTGAGGGCTTGGGCGAGCTTGCCCAGCTTGTCGAAGCTTTCCGGCGCGTTTTCGAGCAGGGATACGGCAGGCCCGGAGAGGGCGAAGATTCCGTAGGCGAAGGCGGCAGTCGCCACGGTGACGACTATGAAGGCGGCCAGGACGCGGGGCACGCGCAGGTGGAGAATCATGCGCACCGCAGGTGCGAGGGCGTAGCTGAGCAAGAGGGCGGCGAACACGGGCAGCAGGAACCCGCGGGCGACGTAGAGAGTTACGAAGATGATGATGAAGAAGACGATTCCGTGGTAGTTGGCCACGATCGGAATGCCTGCAAAATCGTCTTGCTGCTTCGTTGGTGCGCTGGGAGGAGGTGGGGTGGCCGAATCATGCATCTGATGGGGGATTGGCTAGTCGGTGATGGCGGAGGTTACGGTGGCGGTTTTCACTTTGAGGAGTTGGAGTTCGCCTTCGAGGCTGGCGATGACCTTGTCGAAATTTTCGATGCCGGTGCCTTCGATCCAGCTCTCGTGGGAGCCGATGCACTCTTGGTAGAGTTCCAAGGCGTGGGCGGCGGTGCTCTGGATGGAGAGTTGGCGAGCGGTTTCCTGGGCGGCGCTGGCGTATTCCTTGAGTTTGGCGGGAGCGCTGAGGAGTTTGACGAGCGATTGGGTGTACTCCGCTTGCGGGGCGTCTTGGGACAGCAGGATGCCGTTTTTTTCGTGCTGCAGCACGTCGGAAACGCCGGGGCCGTCGAGGGCGATGACGGGCGCCCCGCCGGCCATGGCTTCGGCGAGCACGAGGCCCTGGGTTTCGCTTAAGGAGGCGAACGCGAAAAGATCGAAGCTGGCGTAGGCGTCCGCCAGTTCTTCCCCTTGTAGTGATCCTGTGGGTACGAAACGTTTCTCAAGCCCTTTGGATTGGAGGAGTTCGCGAATCTGCTCTTCCTCCTCGCCGCTGCCGACCAGGGCGAAGCAGGCTTCAGGAGCGGCGGCGAGCGCTTCTGCGACTGCTTCCGCCAAGTAGTGCAAGTTTTTCTCTTGGGCGATGCGACCGACGTGGCCGATCAAAGGGGCGTTGTCCGGTATGCCGTAGGCTTGGCGGAAGCGCTCGCCTTGGCCGTTGGCGAAGAAGTCGACGTCGATGCCGGTAGGCTGTACTCGTACGGGGACGGATACGCCTCGCTCCCGGATCAGTTCCTGAACGCTCTTGCTGGGCGCCAGGACCATCGAGCAGGCGTTCGCGTAGCCGGTCGCGAGCTCGATTGCGGCTTTCTTGGTGAAGTCGCTGTCGAAGGGCAGGTAGTTGGTGTACTCTTCGTAGAGGGTGTGGTGGGTGAAGACGATCGGCAGGTTTCTGGTGTAGGCGGAGCGCAGGGCGGTGTCCCCGAGCAGGAAGGGGTGGTGGGAGTGGATGAGGTCGGGCTCGAAGGCATCGAGCTGGCTGGATACGTTGCCTAGGAAGGGGATTTGGAAAGAGAAGCCGCTGTCGTTGAAGTTGGTAATGGCGGGTACTCGGTAGACGTTTGTTTCGTCGGGAATGCTTTCTTCGAACTCGGGCGCGATCACGAGGCACTCGTGTCCGAGTTTTCGATACGCTTCGGCAAAGCTGCTGACGGAGCGCGCAACGCCTCCCACGTGGGGGAGGTAGGTATTGGTAAACATTGCAATTTTCATGACTTGAGTACGGGTGAATCTTTTCTTTCGAGTACGACTTCGAAAAGCGATGTGCCCTGTTTTGAATCGTAACCAGGTATTGAATACTGGATGGTGGGCTGGATTTCCCCTCGAGCAGCGAGGCGGGTCTTTACGGATACGGCGGATTCGCTGCACTTTTTGATCTCTACGGAGATCGGGCCGTGAGAGGTGGGGAGGTTCTGGATGGAGATCGTCTCTTCGGAATCGATCCATTCGTCGGTCACGCCGGACCCGATGACGAGGCGGTTTCCTTCTTCTCGAACGAGTCGGTTGACTGCGAGCAGCAGCCATTCGGCGGCTGCCCATGCGTGTTGGCCGTCGCCCATGCAGCCGCCGCCGGTGCGGGGGTTGATGGCTTCGGGCCATTGCCCGGTTTGCGTTGCGAGCTCGAGGCAGCGGCGGGCCAGCGGCTGCCATCTCTCGTCGCCCGCTCGGAGGAAGGTTTGGGCGAGGTCGAGGGTGAGGTAGATGTTTAGCCCGGAGTGGATCATGTCCTGGAAGAAGGCTCCGGTCACGAGGCTGTTTTCGTACAGGTAGTTTGCGGTAGCCATTACCCGCGGTTCGTTCGGATCCCAGATCTGTAGTGGATAGTCCGATACGAGCGATCCGATGGCTCCGGAGTCCATGCGTCGGTAGGGCGAGGCGGGAAGGCTTCCGCGGGCGCTTTTCGAAGTGATCTTGCTAAGGGAGCTCTCGATGCTGGAGAGGAGGACCTTGGAAAGGTCGAGCGCGACTTGGGCGGGCTCGTTCATCTCGCGGCGTTTTAGAATGGAATGGGCCGCCCGCAGTCCGCCGACCGCCCAGAAGTCGTCCCAGTAGTAGAAGTCGTTAGGACCGAAGTGCTCGGCGCTGAATCCGGCGGGCAGGAGGCCGTGGTGCCGGGTTTCGGGGGCGTCGGTCAGCTTGTTGGTGATCCATTTAATGGCTGGCTTGATGGAATCGAAGCAGGCGTCCGGGATCTCCCTGCCGGTGAGCTCTTCATAGAGGTCGTAGATCCAGAGCACTTGTCCGTTGGAGTCCCATTCGCCCTCTTGCGAGAGGAAGTATCCGTCCTTGGTCTGGCGGTCTGGGAATTGCTCCAAGGCGCGGCGGCAGGCGGCTTCCTGTCCGGTCTTCAGCAGGGCGTGGGCGATAAGGCAGGCGTCGCGGAACCAAAAGCGGCGGTAGGTGTAGGGGCCGGGATAGATGTCCTGGGGACTGAGTTGGGCGAGCACGCGCAGCGAGCGCTGGTATTGAGTTTGCTCGGCCTCGTCGGGGACTTGGAGCCGGGTGGTGTGGGAAAGCTTTTCGGACCAGGTCAGCGAGGGGGAACCGCCGGCGGACTCCTTGCTGGCGATGGGGATGGTCATCGAGCAATGGCGTTCGCGTCCGGCTTCCACGGGGAATACGGCCGCGGCGGTAGCCATGCCCGCCTCGCAGGTAACGCTCTCCTGCTCGGAGGGTTCGTCGAGGATGTGGGATACGTCGCCGTGTTCGTAGTTGCTGAGGGAGAAGTGGCTCGGTGGCTCCGCGAAGTCGATGAGGTGAACGTCGTTGACCGCAAGCGACTTTCGCGTGCTGACGATTTTTATGGTATCAATGAACTGGATACCTTCTGGGTTGTAGGGGCGGATCGCCACGACGAGTTTGGCGGCTTCCGGAGCGACGCAGCTGAGGTCGACAGCTAGTTCGATACGGCCGGTGCTGGCTTCGCGTCGCATTTCGACGGAGGACGCGAGTCGGAAGCCGTTGCCTTGGCAAGAGGTTCTGACGACGAGGCTGTCGTCGGTCGAAAGGGATTGGTCCGCATAGTCCTCGCGGCACGGCAGGAACCATTTTCCGCTATCGGTGACGAGCCAGAAGTCTATCGACCAGGAGTCGTGGAAGGGCGTGATCAGTCCGCGCGGATCGACGATGGCGTACTCTTCGCTGTCGGGGACGCTGACTGCGGTCCAGTTGCGGTGGGTGAGGTTTATGTGGCTAAAGGAGAAGGCCCGCGGTATGAAGGCTTTGTCCAAGGGGTCGTATTGCTTTTGTATCCAGTACGGCCAGATCCAATCGAGATTGTTTTGGATCGCCTTGGTATTGGTTAGGCCCCGGGCGTGGAAGGCGAACCCGGCTCGCAGGAGTTCGATCGGCTCGTTGGTTTCGGAGGGCTGGCTGAACTTGCGTATACGTTCGAGGGTTTCAACGGGGTCGTTGAAGCCGTAGGCCTTCGCTGCTTTTCTGGCAATCAGTTGCCAAGGTATCCATGTTGCAATTCCCATTGTATCGGTTGTTTCAGGTTGCGTCGTTGGTGGCCGGTTCCCGCTCGTCGCTGTCGCGCTTGAGCTTGTCTCGATAGAGCTTCACGCCGATGCTGAGGGCGATGCCGACTACGATGACGATGATCACGCCGGCGTTGACTCCTTGGAAAACTGCGTTTCCGAAACTGACGAACAGGATGGCCCCGAGGGCATGTCCGGCGCTGTTCCATCGCAGGTAGGGCGAGTGCTTTACGCCCATGGCGAGCGGCAGGTAGAGCTTGACGATGTAGGGCAGCCCCGGGAGCAGTCCCCAAAGGAAGAGGAGCTTGCTGGAGTTTCCGCCCGTCTTCTTTTCGAGCGTTTGCCAGAGTCCTTCCTGTTTCTTGTTGGTAGAGACGAAGCGGGAGACGAATCGGCTTAGGTAGAGGGAGATGCCGTGGTGGGCGACGATGGCGGCGCAGGCGACGGTGGCCCCCAGCACCAGCCCGAAGCGGGCCCCGACCGCGAATAGAAAGAGCGACAGCGGAAGGCCGAGCGGAGGCAACAGGACCAGGCTCACCAGAAAAATCCAGGCAGGCGCTTCCTGCACGGACGACTTCACCTGCTCCCAGCTTAGTTCGTAGTGGATCGCCAAATACACGGCTGCGGCAACGAGGAGCGCCAGCGCGATGACCGCTAGGATTGATCCCTCTTTTTTGTTGAGTGTGGGCATAGCGGTTTAGGCGATTACCATGTCGGCGTAGACGGGCAGGTGGTCGGAGGCGTTCCGGATGCTGCGACTCCTCAGGACGCCGGAATCGGGCACTTTCAGGTGGGGAGACGCGAAGATGTGGTCGATGCGGCGGAGGGGGGCCCAGGAAAGGAAGGATGCGGAGGGGCGGCCGTTGCCGGCGGTTAGTTGCGTGTCGGACAGCTTGCTGGCGAAGGCGAGGTAGGCGGGGCCGCGGGGGCCAGCGTTGAAGTCGCCGCAGATGACGACGCGTTCGTCTTCGTCGAGCGAGCCGAGCCATTTTTCTCCGAGAAGGCATTCGGCTTGGGCGATTCGCTCGGCGCTGTTTAGGCCGAAGTGAGTGTTGATAACGTTAAGCGGCAGGGCGTCTCTGAAGGCGATCTGGGCCCAGATGGATCCTCGAGGCTCGCGCAGGGCGAAGCGTTTGCCGGGGAGCCTGAAGGCTTCGCTTCTTATGATGTCGACCTTGTACTTGCTGGCGAGCGCAAGGCCGTATTGGACGCCGTTTTTTTGGTGGAGGGGAAGGAAGCTGTAGTAGAAATCGGGGCCGAATGCCTTGGCCACCGACTTTCGGAGGGAGGGGCCGTTTTCGCTTTCGTAGGCTTCCTGGAAGCAGACGACGTCAGCGTTGAAATGTTCGATGACCCGGGCCATGCGCTCGCTGTTGACGCGTCGGTCGATGCCGACTCCGCCGTGTACGTTGTAGCTTACGACGCGGAGTGATTCGGGTGCGGGAGCGGGGGCGTCGGTGCTGGGTACTGCGGCGCTGCGGCCCAGCTGGGAAAGCACGATCTGCCTGAGATCTCTGGGGCGCATCGAGGGGCGATCCCAAGCTAGGTTTCGGGGCAGCAGGACGAATCCGCGGCATTCTTCGGCTCCCGGGCCTGCGTGGGACCCGCGTTCGTCCGCGAAGGTCAGGGGCTTGCCGCCGGAGTGCCAGCCGAGCAGCACCAGATCGCCGGCGTACTTGGAGCGCACGAGGGTGCTTAGGTCTTCGAGAGTGTCTTCCACGAATTCGTGGCCGCGGGAGGTGAGCTGCTCTTCGAGAAGCGACAGGTCGCCAACCTGCGTCTTGGTGACGCAGCGAATCTGGTCGGAGTCATCTATGAAGAGGGCGGTGGGAATGTGGGCCTCGGCGCAGCAGCGTTTCGCCCAGGCTAGTCGGGCCTCGCCGCTGAGCTGATTGTCTGCGTAGAGGTGAGCGACGGGACCCATCGCCTGAAGGTGTACCCAACAAATGGATTCACTTTGGGTATCTGGATCCGAGTCGGAATTGAGAATGAAGGATTTGGATCGCTCCATGAACGCGGAGATCTCGCTGGCGGGCGAAACGCGGTAGCCGTCTGGGAGGATGGTTTGTATGGCCTCCGATAGCGGTCGTTGGGCGATGTCGTGGTATGGGGTGGAGTGCTCCTGCCCATGGTCCGAGAATATGACGACCTCGTAGTTTCGATCGCGGCAGCGCTTGGCTTCCTTGGAAATTTTCCGGATGCATTGGTCGAGCCCCTTCAGGGTCCAGTGAGCGAAGCGGGAGTGCGGACCGCGGCGGTGGGCGGCTTCGTCGTATCCAAAAAAGTTTGCATGGATGACGGGGAGGCCCGCCTTGATGTCGCGGGAAACCTCCCGGACGATCGCTTCGCGCAAGGCGATGGCGACCGCGAGCCGGGCCGGAATAAAGGTGAGCTCGGCGGCGAGCTCGCCGCGAGTAATGATGCCTCGGGCGGCGTCGTAAAGGCCGATCCCTATTTCCGCGCCTAGCAGCTTGAGGATGCGAAGGCAGGAGGTCGGGTTGCGGAAGGCGAGGCCGAGCCATCGGAATAGGGACAGTTCTTTCACCCAATGGGAAAAGGTATTCAGTTCCCCGCAGTACTTGGCTTTGGCAGCTCCGCCCGTATATATATTAGCGTAGCTCGAGCCCCCTTCCAGGAGGCCTTCCCCCTGGCTGGCGGATTCCTCGCCGATTCGTTTTGCCCACTCTGCGTCGTACATGCGGACGTTTTGCTTGGTGCTTCGGTCGTAGAAGCTAAAGGCGGGAGTGGCGCAGCGGACTCCGTAGTGCAGCTCGGCTTGCACGGCGGGCGTGCAGCTCGGTTGCCCCGGGTAAAAGGAAGTGAGTCGAGACGCTCTGCCGTCGAGGAGACGCTTGGTGTAGGGCATGCGTCCGGAGCGAAGGGCCCGCTCGAATTGGAAGCGGGAGAGGCCGTCGATCTGGATGAGTACGACACCGGGAGTTTGTGGCGCTTCGGGTTGAGGACTTGCTTTTCGCATTACGGTAGGTGAAGCCCGTAATTGCTGAATCCGCGCCAAACGATGCGCAGGGGGAAAGGGGGATGCAGAAGCTCATTTAGTGGTGCAATCTGCAAACGATTCGTCGAAAACCGTGTTATTTGCATTGCGGGATGCGTTGAGCTACGGCGGAAGCGCGAATCGGGGCGGCTGAAGCCAAGATAATCTAGAAGCTAAGCGTAGACCTGTATCGAGAGTATTGCTGTATTCAGAGAAAAAATACATTGGAGACTGCTGGTTTTCCGGCCCTTCGTTAGGCTTCCCGGGAGCATCAGGAAGGGGGCGGCGTATCAGATTGCACTGCAAGCGGTAAGCGTGTTCTCGGGGGGAAGTGTGGGAAACGGGGATTGTGGATTCTGGGTATGGGAGTCGTAATTAGTTGAACATAAGGATGATGGAATCCTGATTGTTTTCTTGCGATGCAATTTGAAACGGGAGGGATGTGAGTTGCACTCCCTAAGGGTCGAGGCGGATCGGGGTTCAGGGCTCGGATCAAAAAGTACGGAGGTGCCCGTAGGACGACATTTCATTCACGTGGATTGATTCATTAAGGTCGAACCGATCCTGATCGTGTGTTGGGCAAGTCGCTGATGTTGGGTAAATTATAGTTTTCGTTAGGTAGGGGCGAGGACGCTGGAAGAGGCTGCGGTGGTGGCTGGAAGGGATCTCGTTTATAAAATAAATTTCAAAGAATTTGGGCGAGGAAGCGGCCGTTGGCATGGATGATGAAAAAAGGGGAGACGGTTATTTCCTACTAATCCGAACACACCATAATCTATGAAAAATACTGTTATAAAGAACATCGCTGCCCTTTCTGCAGCTGCGCTCCTAAGTACATCAGCCTCTGCTATCGTCCTTGATATATCATCAGTGGGTGACAGCGGCATTAAATTCGGAGGAGATTCCTCCATTAGCTTCTTTGGCAATGCGGACGGGCATGTCTTCGAAGTAAATGACTCGGATGGTTCCGTTGGAGATTCCACCGGTTTGTTTGGTTCGATCTCTGGAGTATGGAGCATCGACCCATGGTCCAGCAACACTACGACGCTTTCGGGTGGTCCAGGCGTTTTCCAGATCTGGGACGCTGCCGGCGAAACGTTTGTGGCTGACCTTGCATTGATGAAGATTGGAACGGTCCTTTCTGGGGGCGTCATGAACGGGGCTTCTAATCTATCCAATTTTTCTTACTCTGGGTCTAACGCGGACCTTTTAGAGCTGTACAGTTGGGGGTCTGCGACTTTGTCGATGAGCTTCGAAATCGCGAATGGTCCTTCGGACCTGACATTGGATTACTTGGCAAATACTGAAGTCGAGTCCACCTTTTCCGGGGATCTTGCGACTCCTGTACCTGACGGCGGAACGACATCTGCCCTGCTCGGATTCGGTATCCTCGCAGTTGCAGCCGTAGCTCGCCGCAAGGGCTGGAAGAAGGCTGCCTAAGCAGCTTCCTAGCGCGCTGCGGCGAAGCGAACCCCGGCTTTAGTCTCAAGGCGCTAGACACTGATATTTGAAAGAATGAGTAGCTGCACATCGAAAAAGGTGTGCAGCTGCTTCAGCATCGGCCTTAGGCCTGCATGGGATTATAATATTTATTGGATATACCCCAAGCGAGAACAGTATACTTTGTAGCCGCATGGTGAGGCGGCCGGTTTATCGAGTGCGTGATCCCGTTCGTTTTGCTACGATGCTTGCGTGGGAAATTATATCGCGAGCGCGTTCGAATTAACTTTGTCGTTGAATTCCAAGATGTGGTTTCGTGGGGAAGGGTTAAAGGAAAGCGATTAATATTATGAAAGCGTCTAGTTCTATCCTTACGGTTCACCTCGCTGCGATTGTTGTAGCACAAGTAGCGGCTCTGGCCGTGCTTTGTTATTCAGAGTTGGCGGAATTTCGAACTTCGATCGAGGACGAGTTGGGCATTTCTAGGGATGCGCTTTGGATAATAGTGGGAGTCGCCATAGTGGTGTTTACGCTTCTTATCTTTCGAGACCTCAAGCGGAAGGTGATCAGTCCTATCGAGCAGATTGTGCAGGAAACGAAGCAAGGCGGATCTTCCTTTGCGTTCAAGAAAAGGAGCTATACTTCCGAGGAGGATTGCTTGAAGCATTACTTGGAAGGGCAGTCATTGCGCCACGCAGAGATGGAGCAGGAGGTGGTGCGGATGGAGGAGGAGGCCGCAAAGGCGCGATCGGTGGCCGAAGTTTCACCGGAAGAGTTTTGGGGCCTGCGCGAGGCCTTGTCGAAAGCCCGTTCGCGGATCGAGGAGTATCGAAAGGAGCTCGATTTGAGAGACAAGGAACTGGCCCGAGCCGACGACAGTTTAAAGGTTTCCGAATCCGAGCTTCGAAGGATATCGATCGAGCTCGAGGAGCTCAGGAAGCGCGAGCAGGCTCGGCTGGACGGCAGCCACGAAAGCCTGTCGATTCCGCGGTCGCGGCTGAATGAACTGCAGCGAAGCCTTTCGGAGATCTGCAAGGAGTCGCGGCACTTCAAGGGGGAGTGGGCGAATTCGACTCCTACGGCCGTGCGCGATGCCTTTAGCACGATTAGCGCTCGAGCGAGCGAGCAGTGGGATGCCCTGTCCGTGCACCTAGGAATCGCGGATTCCTCGGCCCCGTCGAAAGTAAAGGTGAGTTGAAGGCTCCGGGCTCGCAGGACGGGGGGGCTTTTTGCGCTCCAGTTCTCCTCTGGGGAGGTCTCGCAATTGAAGAATTGGTAGGCCCGCTCGGACTCGAACCGAGGACCAATGGATTATGAGTTGGCCGATTCGTTACAAGTTCCGTCTCTAGATTTACAAGCCTTTCCAAGTGAAATGACTGTAAATCAAAAACTTAGGAGACGATGGCCGCGAAGATCGAAATAATCCAAAACAATCTTATTCAGGTTAATTTCGGAAATTCTAGTACAGAACTAGTACAGAATTTTTCGACGAAAGAGCCGAGAAAATCGGGAAAATCGAAGAAACCGACAAGATCCGCCACTGCTGAATCCGCTAGGTCCAAGTCGACTTTGGCATACTGGAAGTCTGCTGTTCGGCAGCGAAAGTACCGGCACAAGGGAGAGCTGCGGAAGTGCGCCGACTACTCGGTCCGGATCGCCCACGACGGGGAGCAGCACGACATTCCCCTGAAGATCTCCGATCGAGACAAGGCTGCTTCCAAGGCGAAGTCGATTTGGGAGTCGGTGGTCGCTAACGGCTGGGACCGGACGTTGATGGGGCTTGGGGTCAAGTCCAAGGGGGACGCCTTGACCTTCGGAGACTATTTGGGCGAGTTTCTGAAGATGCCGGGCGTGGCGTTGATGACGGCGGAAGAGTATAGGAAGAAGGTCATTACTCTTATTGCGGAGGTAGTGGGCATCAAGCGTTCGCCGTCCGTCAAGGCGCCTCGGAAGGAATTGAAGAAATGGCGGCGGAAAGTGGAGAAGGTTCGGATTTGTTCGCTTTCGGACAGGCAGTTTATGAAATGGCGGGAATCGTGCCGCATGGCCTTGGAGAGAGGCGAGGTTTGCGGCCAGATAAAGCGCCGTCGATCCGCATCTACGATTAATGGGTTGATCAGAGCCTACAAAGCTGTGTTCCGGGCGGAGCAGTTGGAGAAGTTCGCTTATCTTGATCTTCCCGAAAAGATCCCCGGTACTACATTAAGGCTGCTTCGCGAGCCTTCGTACCGATACAAGGGAGGGATCGACGCTCAAGCTCTCTTGGACAAGGCGGACTCCGAGCTTCGGAAAGAAAATGTCGAGGCCTACAAGGTTCTTCTTCTGACGCTCGTCTGTGGTCTGAGAAGAACCGAGGCCGATTTGCTTCTTTGGAGCGCGGTCGATTTTTATCAAAACTGTATCCATGTTACGGCGACGGAGTATTACGAGTTGAAGTCGAAGTCTTCCGAGGGCGTTACCTATTTCTCGGATGATGTATGCCGTTTCCTTCGGGACTGCTACGACAGGAGGACTGGAGAGTTCGTTTTGGAGTCGAAGCGTCCGCCTCTCAGGCACAAGGTGACCTACCAATATCACCGAGCGGAGAAGACTTACAGGGAGTTGATCGTCTGGCTAAGGTCAAATGGAGTGAAGTCTCGGAGTCCGATCCACTCGCTTCGCAAGGAGTTTGGTAGTCTGATAAATCAGAGCTACGGTATTCACACTGCTTCATCTGCGTTGAGGCATAGCACCGTAACCGTTACAGAGAGCCACTACATTTGCACTAAAGTAAAGCCAGTCGCGGGTCTGGAAATCCAAAGGTAATTTAGCTGATCAGGTTTGAGCGTAAAATTCCTCTCCTTCATTTTCGATGTCCTCAAACTCGTTCGTGGGATCGGGCCAAAGGGAAGAAACTTGCTCAGCAAAATGGCAAAGAGTAACTAATCGTTGGATCCAACAATCGGAGGTACACTTGGCTATTTTGTATCAACCAGTGCGGTCATCTCGTCAAATAACGTCATCGTTGTGGATGAGTCGAGTGATCTTCAGAGTCACATTCTACCCATTCTTGCGAGGCTCGAAAACGTATTGGTGGTTCCCGTTCGACCTTTTCGCTGAAGTACAGACTCCATGAAGTAGGAACAACGAAGAGTGAGTTCTGGAGCTGGCCGCATGGGGTGAGGGCGGTAGTAGAGTTTTTCGCTCGGCAAGTCGTCCCTGTCTTACGTTTCGTAAGTGGCTCGAGAACAAGGTTTTGTTTGGCGGAGTGAGGGAGTCAAGGGGGTGTTTGCCAAAGGAAAATGGAGGGGCTTGACAGTCAGTGTGAAGCTGCGGTGACAACGCCTGGTTGTTTTGGATGCTTGAGCGTCTAGGTTCCGCTCTGGTTTGGCGTTTCTTGTGGCGGGGTTCCCTCGCTTTGGCAAGCGCGGCTCCGATTGAAGGCCTTATGTATTCACTATTATATTACCAAAGTTCGAAGCTAGAAACATGCGCCGATTACGATTCTTGATGAATGATTCGGGGCTTCGTTTCTAGCGACCCTTTTCCAAAATCCATGAAATATCTTTTGTTAGCGTTTGTTTCGATTGTGGGATGCTCACTCTTTGCCTCTGCAGAGAAGAGGCCTAATGTTGTCCTCATTTTAGCAGACGACCTCGGCTACACGGACATTGGGGCGTTCGCCGAGCGTGCTACTGGTGTGCCGGTAGCTCAGCAGTTTTTCGAAACGCCGAATCTTGATTCGCTCGCTCAGAGCGGGGTCTCCTTTTCCCAAGCCTACGCTTGCCCGCTTTGCGCGCCGACGCGTGCAAGTGTCTTAACGGGGAAGTACGCCAGCAAGTTGGGATTCACCACGGCGACGCCTCCCTCGGTGCGGAGTTGGTACAACTCCGGAAAAGTTCCGCCAAGTGGATACATGGCGCAGGACGCAATCTATTGGGGAGATCCGATTAAAGAGGAACAGGCTTTGTGGAATGGAGGTACTTTGCTGGCTTTGCCTTCGGGGCAAGTTACAGATCGCGGACGTGATGAGAAGACCTTGGCGGAAGTGCTCAACGAGCAGGGGTATCGATCCGCCTTTGTTGGCAAATGGCATCTTGGCGGACATGGGTCGAAGGGCTATGAGCCTCACGATCAAGGTTTCGAGGAGTTGGCTTATTACGATGCGGGAGGCTCTCCCTACTTTGGTTGGCGGAAGGAGTGGGCTTCGAACAAGCCGCATCATAGCGAAATGCCCCAGGAACAACTTTTTGGATCCAAGTTGGGCAGTGACACGGGCCAGCGTTACCTTACGGATGAGCTAACCGCGCAAGCTACCTCGTTTATCCGCACTCATGTTGAGTCGAGGAGAGATGATCCCTTCTTTTTGTACTTTTGCCACTTTTCCCTGCACGCACCGCTTCAGGCGAAGGCGGAGGACGTCGATTACTTCGAAGCGAAGGGGAGCCGTGGGTGGAATGGTCACGACAATGCGACTTATGCCGCTATGGTTCGCAGCCTCGATGAATCGGTAGGAGCACTGTTGGATACGCTCCGCGAGACGAATCAATTGGATAACACATTGATTGTTTTTATGAGCGACAATGGCGGCGTTTCTTGGCCGCTCAACCAGTCCACCCGCTCCGACGACACGCGACCGACGAGCAACGCTCCGCTGAAAGGCGGGAAAGCAATGGTTTACGAAGGAGGCATCCGCGTTCCGCTCTTCTTTTACTGGAAGGGTAAGATCGATCGTTCCGCATGGATTGACCGCCCTGTTGATTGTAATGATATTTTCCCTACTGTTTTGGAGATGTCAGGGGTCGATGTTGAACCTCATTATCAAGAGATCGATGGGAGAAGCCTCGCTGGCGTGATCGAAGGGGGCGTGGCACAGAGCGAGGGGTATGACCGCGAGACGTTTTACTGGCACTACCCGTTCAACGTGATCGTCCACAACCCTGTGGACGACATGCCCCTCACGCCGCATTCGGCGATTCGAAAGGGAGATTACAAGTTGATCTTCGACTGGTCCGGACGCCTGTGGCTCTACGATATTGAAAGAGACCTTTCCGAATCGAACAACTTGGTTGACGCCAAGCCTCAGCTCGCCCGCGAGCTGTTTGTGGAGTTGAATGAATGGTTGGCTCAAAACGTGGAAGAAAAGTATTATCCGACTTTGAACCCGTCCTATGATGCTGACAATGACACCCGCGATTATCCGTTTGTCGATTTGCGGGCGTCGATCTTAGGACGAGATTTCGCGATCCGCCCTAAGCCCCCTGAAAGCAAGAGCCACTTGGTAAAGGCTGATTGAGCTATGTTTCCTCGGCTGATGCGAATCACTGCTTGTTCGAGAATGCTCGGGATGGGCCATTTAATGCGTTGTTCAATGCGTTCGAAGTCGCTGGCTGTTCTCGTGGCCGGGTGTCTGGCAGCGTCTGCGAGCGGCGATCAGAAGCCGAACGTGCTGTTTATTGCTGTCGACGACTTGAACGACTGGGTGGGCACGCTGGGCGGGCATCCTCAAGCGCAGACCCCTCATATCGACCGCTTGGCCAGCAAGGGAACTTTGTTTGAGAACGCGCACTGCCAGTCCCCGGTTTGCCAATCGTCGCGGTCCAGCCTGATGACCTCCCGGTTCCCTCATCGGACAGGTATCTACTTTTTGAATCCGGACATCGACGGTTCTCCTGCATTGGAGGGTGTCGTTACCTTGCCCGAGCGCTTTGCCAGTGAAGGCTACGAGGTCTTGGCTGGGGGAAAGCTGTTTCACAACCGGGACAATCGTCGAATATTCGAAACGATTGGCACCTATCTCGATGAAAACGGGGGCTTCGGCCCATTTCCGGAGGAAAAGATTAGCGACCCATTCAGCATGAAGCTATGGGATTGGGGAGCTTTTCCCGCAAATGGGGAGGACATGACCGACGATAGGCTTGCTCGCTGGGCAGTCGACGAATTGCAGCGCGAGAGGGAGGATCCCTTTTTTCTAGCGGTTGGTTTCTATCGTCCCCACGTGCCGATGTATGCTCCGCAGAAGTGGTTTGACCTGTTCCCAAGCGAGGAAGTCTTATTGCCGCAGGTTGTGGCCGATGATCGGTCGGACCTTTCTGAATACGCGAAGAACCTGACAACCTTGAAACATATCGCCCCGACGCATCAATGGATGGAGGACAATGGCGAATGGCAGCACGCGGTGCAGGCCTATTTGGCATCGATCGCTTACGTGGATGATTGCGTGGGACGGGTCCTAGGCGCCTTGGAGGCCAGCGAACATTACGAGAACACCATCATCGTGCTCTTTGGAGATCATGGATTTCATCTAGGCGAAAAGGAACGCTGGGCGAAGCGCACTTTATGGGAGGACGGCCTGCGGGTTCCGTTGATTGTATCGACTCCTCAATCCCGAAAGGCGGCCCGTGCGAATCAACCGGTAGGGCTGATAGATATCTACCCGACGCTGCTGGACCTATGCGGTTTCGACTCGGACGATTCCCTCGATGGGGATTCGCTGGTTCCGATTCTCGCTGATTCGAGAGCCCTGTGGGACAGGCCTATTTTGTCCACCTACGGTCCGGGTAATCATAGCGTTCGGTCCGAGAGGTATCGATATATCAGATACAAGGACGGATCTGAAGAGCTCTACGACCACTATGACGATCCGCACGAGTGGCGAAATCTAGCTGGGAATTCTGCATTTAAGAACACAAAGGAAGACCTCGCTAAGTGGATCCCGCCTGCTTCATCCGAACATGAGATATTGGGCGAAGGTTCCACCGGGCACGCCGCTTATGAGGCGGCATTAGCAGCCTTGGAGCTGCGGCGAGCGAATTAATAGTTACTATCCCATCAAATGTTACTATGAACATTAGCCTACCATCCCTAGCGAAGCCTTGTCTCGCTCTTGCCATTGGCGTTTCGGCAGCCATATCTGCGTTTGCTGAAAAGCCGAATATCGTAATGATTTTGTCAGACGACCAAACGTGGACGGATTACGGATTCATGGGACACGAGCATATTCGTACCCCGAATCTCGACCGGTTAGCCGAGTCGGGGGTTGTATACCGGCGAGCTTATGT
This sequence comes from Pelagicoccus sp. SDUM812005, assembly GCF_031127875.1. Taxonomy (GTDB): domain Bacteria; phylum Verrucomicrobiota; class Verrucomicrobiia; order Opitutales; family Opitutaceae; genus Pelagicoccus. The sequence continues at coordinate 201,517 of NZ_JARXIA010000007.1, forward strand.
ACCGACCCCATTGTGTCGTCCCTCCCTGATGACTTTGGCGACAGGGCACTACTCCAAAGATCACAAGATAACGGGAAATGACCCGTCGCCGAAACTGGCGGCGGTGAGGAGTCCGGAGCACATAGAACTAAGCCGCCAGATGCTGGAGAATATCGACAGGTTGGATACGTTGCCGAAAATCCTGTCGCGAAATGGCTACCTAACGCACCAAAGTGGAAAATGGTGGGAAGGCAGCTACCAGCGAGGCGGCTTCACTCATGGGATGACTGGAGGCGATACAGGAGGTCTTTTGCGGCACGGGGACAAGGGCCTGGAAATTGGCCGAGAGGGGATGGAGCCGATTTTTGATTTTATCGAACGCGCGGAAAGCGACAATAAGCCATTCTATATCTGGTATGCTCCTTTCCTGCCGCATACTCCGCACAACCCGCCAGAGCGGATACTGAAGCGCTACGAGACCCTCGGTCTCGATCCGGCTTTGGCCAAGTACTATGCCATGTGCGAATGGTTCGACGAGACTTGCGGCGAGCTGATCGATCATTTGGAGGAGAGGGGGCTGCGTGATAACACCCTGATCTATTATGTGTGTGACAATGGTTGGATACAGAAGACCGAAGATACGGTTGTCCCTGAAGGTTGGTTTACCCAGTTTGCTCCGAAGTCGAAGCAAAGCGTTTACGACGGAGGCGCCCGGCAGCCGATTATCCTGTCTTGGCCGAACCAATTGAAGCCTGGCGTTCGCGATGAGCTCGTGAGCAGTATCGATCTTTTCCCTACCGTTTTGAGTGCTGCGGGCGTGGAAACACCCGATGGGCTTCCTGGCATAGACCTTTTGCCGAATGCTAGGGAAGCGAAGCGAATCGGTCGGGATATCATCTTCGGTGATTCTTATGCCCATGATATCGTGGATTTGGATAATCCTGAGGCTTCATTGATGTATCTCTGGTGTATCCGCGATCGGTGGAAGCTGATTCTAAGTTACGACGGTGAAGTTAACCGCTATGCCGTGGTGCACCCGAGGGATGAGGCGATCCAATTGTTCGATATCCTTGCAGATCCTTTTGAGGAGGAGAATCTGGCGAAGCGTCATCCAGAGGTCGTTTCCGAGCTGAAGGATGAAATCGAGAACTGGTATCCATTGACGCAGCGAAAGCTCGTTTCTCGCAACTAGTGTTTCAATCTCCACGAAATTATGCTCCTGATGCCCCGCTTTAAGAACTTTTCCTGTTTCCTGATAATACTGTCTTTGTTCTGCTGTTCCCTATGGGCGGCGGATAAGGCTCCTTATGATTTGAGAGTGGGCGACGGTATCGTTGATCCATTGGGATACCACGATACGAGACCGCGCTTTTCGTGGAAGCTGGCAGACGAGCGATTTGGCGCCGCGCAGCTTGCTTACCAAGTTCGGGTCGTAAGCTCTACTGAAGATGCCACGCTCTGGGATAGCGGCAAGGTAGAGTCGGGGCAGTCGGTTTACGTGCAGTATGCGGGTGAGCCATTCACCTCGAGGGAGAAGGTGTATTGGAAAGTCAGGTACTGGGATCAGGAAGGCGATGTGTCCCCATGGAGTCAGTGGGCAAAAATCGAGTACGGATTGCTTGCCAGCTACGATTGGTCCGCTAAATGGATATACCAGCCAAAGGTGAGGAGCCTGGAAGGGATCGAGATCACTAAACTAACGTATGGAAGACATCGATACAGGATCGATGTAACGGATGCGATCCTGAACTCGGTGAAGGATGATCCCGATCGGATCTTTAGCATTCGGGTAGGGGAAGGAGAGCTCTTCGAGCGAGAGGAGCGTACCGGAAGTCCGATGGCACTGACGATCGATTACCGAGAAAACGGCGAAGACAAGCAGTGTCTCAGGTGGGATGGACAACTGATTGAAATTCCACCCCCCGATGCTTGTAACGTGCCCTACTTTCGCAAGGAGTTCGAGCTGGATGAGCTTGAGGGAACGGCTCGACTCTACGTTACGGCGCGTGGAATTTTCGAGGTCGAAATCAATGGGAAGCGGGTGGGACGAGACGCCTTCGCTCCAGGTTGGACCGACTATTTTCAGCGTATAGAAACGCTCACCTACGATGTAACCGACTACCTGGTCGAGGGAAGGAACGTGATTGGCGCGCGAGTGGCCAAGGGGTGGTACGCGGGCGAGGAGGGAGAGGGAATCGGCAAGTTAGGTCCGAGCGATGTGAACCGGGGGCTCGGTGGACAGGTTCAGGAATTTTTGTGTCAGCTTGAGATTGCGGGTGCGGGTGGGAGCGAAGTAGTGGTTGCGACCGATGACTCTTGGACGTATTTCGATCAGGGGCCGGTCGTGAAATCGGAAATCTACTGGGGCGAGGACTATGATGCCCGGAACGAGATTCCAGGTTGGAGCTCGGTGGGATACGATGCGGCAGGTTGGAAACGAGTTGAAGCGGCTTCCTTGGATGGGGTTTCTCTCCTGCCGAAGACCTTCCAAACCGTTACTGTACGGAAGGTGCTGACGCCTACTGAGATCGTGTCGGCGGGCGAGGGGACTGTCGTTTTCGATATGGGACAAAACATGGTGGGCTGGCCTGCCATCGACTTGCCTGGGCTCAAAGATAAGAAAATTCGGATACGGGTGGCAGAGATGCTGGAGCAGGACGGTTCGCTCTACATAGAAAACTATCGGAACTCCCGTTCGCAGGCAACCTACGTTCCTGCGGAAGACGGAAAAGTTCGGTGGCGACCCACCTTCTCGTTTTTTGGATACAGGTTCGTAGAGGTTTCTGGGTATGATACGAATGAAGTCCCGAGTCTAGGTTGGGTAGCTGGAGAGGTATTGCACACCAGCTTTGAACAGACTGGAAGCTTCACTTCGTCGCATGCCAAGCTGAACCAGCTGCAAAGCAATATTGAGTGGGGACAAAGAGGCAACTTTCTCGATATTCCGACTGATTGCCCGCAGCGCAACGAGCGTCTTGGTTGGGCGGGCGATGCCCAGACTTTTTCGGCGACATCGCTTTTCAATTTTGATGTGCATGCCTTTTGGAAAAGCTGGCTGAAGACCTTTCGTGAGCACCAGAGCGAGGATGGCCGCTTACCTGTCGTCGCTCCCAACGTGGGAACGTTTTGGGGAGGGCCTCGACTTTCGCCGGCCTGGGGCGACGCGATCGCCATTGTTCCTTGGGAAGTGTATCTGCAAACTGGCGACGTTACTGTGTTAGAGGAGAATTACGAGGCGATGAATAAGTACGCGGATCTCTACCGTAGACGCAGCCCGAACCACATAGCTCCGGATACTGGATTCGGCGATTGGCTGCAGCCGTTGACTGAGAGAGGGGTTATCGACCCTAAGGAGCCTCGTTATGGATCCACTCCTCGTCCACTTATAACGACAGCATTTTTTGGATACACTACAACTATTTGCGCCAAGGTTTCTGAACTCTTGGGGAAGGAAGAAGAGGCGAAACGTCATTGGAGCGAGTTGGAGAAAATAAGAAGCGCGATTCGGCGAGAGTTTCTGGACGCGGACGGTCGCTTGACGACGCCGGTGGAAACGCAGACTGGCTACGCTCTACTGATTGCCTTCGATTTAGTTGAGGAAGATTTGAAACCGAAGTTGGGAGAGCATCTCGCAGCATTGGTGAGAGCTGAGAACAATCGATTGAATACAGGTTTTGTCGGTTGTTCCTACTTAACTCGGGTTCTGGACAGCACTGGAAATATCGACGAAGCGCTTGCGGTACTTTTTACCAGCGAGTACCCGTCATGGTTCTACTCTATCGATCAGGGAGCCACTACGATTTGGGAGCGGTGGAACAGCTACAACCACGAGACTGGGTTTGGCGACGCGAAAATGAATTCATTTAACCACTACGCCTACGGAGCGATCGGTCGTTGGATGTACGAGCGACTGGCTGGCTTGGCTCCGGACGAAAGCAACCCTGGCTACAAGCACTTTATCGTAGCTCCGATTTTCGAGTCGCCGTTGGAGTTCGCGGAAGCCCGCCTTGAGACTCGCTACGGCGAAGCTCGAACTCGTTGGGAAAAGGTTTCGGGGGGCATCCGCATGCGGGTCATCGTTCCGCCTAACAGTTCTGCGACGATCCGCATTCCTGAAAAACTGTCTAAGCAAGTTCGCTGGGCAAATGCCCCACATGGGGCAAAACTCAAATTTACCAAAAATGATGGAATCGCAGTGTCGGAAATCGTGGCTGGAGCCTACGACATACTGCTCCTTCCCTAGAAACAGATTGAAATGAAACTTAGACTTACCCTGATATTCGCGGCGATCTGCTTTTGTAAGTTCGCTGCTACCGAAGAACGAAAGAACGTCATTTTCATTTTGGCGGACGATCTCGGCTGGGCCGATACAACTCTCTACGGCCATACTGAACTCTTTCAGACTCCTAATTTGCAGCGCTTGGCGAGCCGTGGCATGCTTTTTAACCGAGCGTATTCAAACAGCCCGCTCTGTTCACCCACGCGGGCGAGCGTGCTTACAGGGCAACTGCCGGACCGACACGGCTCGGTGGCGCCCACGCATCACCAGATGCCCGTTCGGCTTGAGTCGATAGCGGATTCCACAGGTAATGCCGCCTTCCAAGCGGTGCCTATCAAGTCTCTCACTCGGCTTGATACCGCTTGGCCCACGCTGGGCAAGCAGATGCAAGGCGCGGGGTACGCGACGGGCCATTTTGGCAAGTGGCACCTCGGTCGAGAGCCTTACAGCCCATTGGAGCACGGTTTCGACGTCGACATCCCGCATTGGCCAGGTCCGGGCCCAGGAGGTTGGTTTGTTGCTCCTTGGAAGTATCCGGAGTTCAAGGAGAACTTGCCCAAGGAGCACATCGAGGACCGCATGGCGGAAGAGGCGATTGCCTGGATGAAGCAGCAGGCGGAGGGCAAGCCGTTCTACTTGAATTACTGGCAGTTCTCGGTTCATGCTCCTTTCGACGCGAAGCAAGGTCTCGTGGATTACTATCGTCCTAAGATCGATTTCAATAGCAAGCAGACCTCTCCCACTTACGCCGCGATGGTCCACTCGCTAGATGATGCCATTGGTACATTGCTCGACTACGTAGATGCGGCTGATATCGCGGATGATACCGTCATCATCTTTGCGTCCGATAACGGAGGGAACGAATACAACGGTATTCCGGAAACAGATATGGAGGGCAAGGAATACGTCAGCGCTCCGACCGATGGAGGACCGTTGCGGGGAGGTAAGGCCAGTATTTACGAAGGAGGCATCCGCACGCCTTGCATTGTGGTTTGGCCGGGGATGGTAGAACCAGGTTCGGTCAGCGATGAGCCAATACAAACCTCTGACTTTTATCCGACGCTGCACGCTCAGCTTGGTATCGAGCTGCCGCAGGGACACGTGGTGGACGGGATCGACATAACCCCAGCATTGAAAGGTGGGGAATTGGAGCGCGAGGCGATCTTTACCTATTTCCCGGTCATGCCAAAGGTGCCTGAGTGGTTGCCTCCCTGCATGTCCGTGCACGTGGGGGATTGGAAGCTGATTCGAATCTTTCACGAAGGCAAGAACGGTGGCCATGCCTATCGCTTGTTCAATCTGGCTGAAGACCTAGGCGAGACAACAGACCTTTCCGAGAAGCATCCCGAGATTGTTGCGCGTTTGGATAGGCTGATGGAAGATAGGCTCGTGGCGTCTGGCGGTCTGCAGCCCAAGCGAAATGAAAACTTCGATCCCGCGAAGCACCGTCCGGACCTTTACGGGGTCCAGGTCGGAGGGCTGAAGGTCGCTAAGGGGAGAGACGAGTAGCCTTCCGATCTTATCGTCTGCTCTCAAACCGCGCCCTTGGGAACAGGGCAGCCTCCGTCTTCCGGTTTATATAGAGTGGCGGTCGAGCTCGGGATATCGGGTGTCGTTGATAGGTTTGACGTTCGCTCGACTGACAGTCCGTAATCACTTCAGCGGACAAAACGGGGAAGATCGGTTTCTTATACTGATTGTTACCTGCCCCCCTATACACTGACGCTAGTAAACGTAGCGCTAGGAAGCTTGCGTTGAGGTTTGATATTCCTCATCCGTGGGTCCGATTCCGTTATGTGTTCTTTCGTTTGTTGAGAGACGAGGATCGGGTAGCAGGCCCTTGTCGGGCACTCAATAACAGTGAAACTACCAAAGCCCCCTGAAAACGAAAAATGTTATCAAGTAAACCATACCTCATGAAAGCCCTGCGACCGTGTCACGGATCTGCTCTTCTTGCCGTGGCCACTGTGGCTACGTTGTCTTTTGCGGATGATAATGATATCGAAGAAGACACCTTTGAACTTTCTCCCTTTATTGTCGATGGGAGTTCGGATAGTGGATACCATGCCACTGAAACGCTTGCGGGCTCGAGGTTGAGGACGAATGTCGGTGATATTGGCGGCGCCATGGACATCTTCACCAAAGATTTCCTCGAAGATATCGGGGCTGACGACTTCTCTTCGGCTCTCGAATTTGCCACCAACACGGGTTCGTGGGATCCTGACCTCGTTTCCAACCCTGAGGCGGCGAACGCTCGGGATGATGTAAGTTACACAGTTCGGGGGTTCAAGGTGACCTCCTTGAGTCGAGACTTTTTTAAGTCGCTCTACGGAGCGGATGGATACAATACGCAACGACTTACCTTTTCCCGGGGGCCGAACTCCATCTTGTATGGAATTGCCCAGCCTGGTGGTATCGCGAATTCCATGACGATGCGCGCAAATTTTCGGAATACCACTAAGTTCACAGCGAACTACGATACCAATGGCGGCCACCGCGCTACTACCAGTTTTAATCGGGTCCTGATCGATGATAAGCTAGCGATCGTAGCGAATACTCTGTACAAGTACAAGAGCAGCTGGATTGATGGTGTGTTTTCCCGAGACAAGCGATTTCATGCGGCCTTGAAATACAGGCCATTTTCTGGATCTGAGGGAATAATGGAGGACCTCGAGATCAACTTGTCACACGAGAAAGGGCGGTCGAAGTCCCAGATCTTGGGGCGCAGCGAGCCAATTGGGGATGGTATAAGCGAGTGGATTGCAGCAGGCAAACCTGTTTTCGATAACATAAACACCCCTGAAGACGAAATTCCAGAGGGAGTGCAGAAGTACACTGACAGTTCCCGCGCTCTGTTCATGATCAAAGGGGTGCCTGGAGGACCGGAAGTTCCGACCTTGGATTGGTCGAATACTTATGTGGGATCCTCGCCGAGCGAGACCCGATCCCTGCTGGATACTTCCATAATACCGAAAGACGTTAACTATCTAGGTAGCGCTGCTGTTAAATACGAGGATTTCCAGACTACGCAGATCTTCGTGAACAAGAAATTTGGTAAACTGTATTTGGACCTTGCTTACAATTCGCAGGAGCATGGTCGGAATGCTCAGGACGAATTGCGTGGGTTCAAACTTCAGGCGGATCCGAATATGTATTTGCCAAACAGTACTCCCGATAACCTCATTCCCAATCCGTATGCGGGTAAGTATTTTATTCAGGGAAGCTGGGTGCGGCACCAACCTATACATGATCGCGATGCGGAGACTGTCCGGTTTTCGGCCTCTTACGATTTAGATTTTCAGGGTCGAGATGATATCCTGCGCCATCTAGGGAAATTCCGTTTCGCTGCAATGCAGGAAGAATCGAGAACGGAGAGCTTTCGGCAGTTTTCTCGACTTTATAACCTCACGCCGGACCTGACGAACGAGTTGCTGGTGCGGCAACCTGGATCTGGACTGTCTCCGAGCTACACGGGACCGAGACGCGGATTCGTTCCGGACAGAAGCATCAGTCGGGAGATTCGTAATACAGGGATTATTTACAATCCGGAAGAGGACTATTACGTTCAAACGAACGTTGTGGGTGGAGGTGGCTATCAGCCGGCTGCAGGGAGAGGGTACATCGTAGATCCGGAAACGGGTGAGCGACTCAGCTTTCCGATAGCCGGTAATGGAACAAATGCGAAGAACTCCCCTATTTTCAGAAGCTACATTGACCCTGAGAAGGGACTGTACGCAACGGGTGGAGCTATCCCAACTCTCCCAGGTTACGAGCAGCCCATTTACGGAGATGTGCTGATTGCGGATGGATATACGGTGGAAGGGTATCCGAATCTTCGGACTGATGAGAATGGCATAACCCTTGGTCTGGCCCCCGATATTGCTGGCGGAAAGGGATACGAGAAGCGGGTGTCTCAAACGTACACCATGCAGCACTACTTGTTTGGAGGACGGATTGTAACGACCTTGGGTTGGCGAAGCGACGACGTAGACAACTGGGGAATCAGCGAGCAGATGAGAGACTACCGCTTCGATAACGATTACTATTTCTACGGAGATGCTCGCCAGTTCGATCCACGATCTACTACCGATAATTATGTCTTCAAGGCGGGAGATCCGACTACGAAAAGTATAGTGGTAAAGCCAAATCAGTTCGTTTCCTTTTTCTATTCGCAGGCTGATAATTTCAACCCGGTCGGGAGTGGAAATAATATCTACGGCGAGGAGCTGCCGAATCCGTCCGGTCTAGGCGAAGATGCGGGAGTTCGGCTCAATTTTGGGCCAAAGTTCAACCTATCGCTCTCTGCTTTTCGCACCACTTCCAAAGACGAGCGGCAAGCGAAGATCAGGACTGGAACGCGATTCCCGATTTTCAACCAGGACTTTGTTTCCGAAACGCTGTGGAAAAATGTCAGCCGGCTGCAAAACGACGTAGAGGGTTTCGTTACCGACGATACGACTGACTACCTGACTTCTCCTTACCGACATGATAGGGAAATTAACTGGGTGGGCCGCCAGTCCGTTCAATCGGAAGGTGTAGAGCTGCGCATGACTGTGAACCCAACCAGACAATTGAGAATGATGTTTAACTTCTCGACCCAAGATAGTCAGATTAACGAGGTTGGGCCAGATCTTTACACTTACTGGATGGATTTCGTGCCGAGCGTCTTCGCTGAGCATCCGGAGTACTTGGCGGATAACCCAGAAGGCCAAACCTACATGAACCTAACGGGCGCCAAATTGAAGTTTCTTACCTACCATGGCCGCCGCGACGATAACGGAAAGCTGATTGATCGTGCCCTTACGATTCCTGAGCTGATTCGTGGTGCTCAAGATGACGTGCTTCGCTTAAGCGACCTTATCGGCTTTTCGGATTCCAGCCAGCCAAAGTCGTCGGCTAACTTCGTGGGCACCTACACCTTCGGTAACGACTCTAACTTGAAGGGGTGGGCATTCGGCGTAAACGCTCGTTGGAGGGATGTACGTACCTTGGGTTATCCTGTTAAGCCGGGCCCTGGAGCTCGTCTTGATGCAGCCAACCCCTATACGGGCGGAGACACGCTTTCGACAGGTGGTTTCATCCGTTTCAAGAAGAAGTTCGGAAACGTGAACTATACGGGGCAGATTCAGATCACCAACTTGTTCAGTGATACGGAATTGGTGCCGTTTGGAACGGATAAGGCGGGAACTGGGGAAGTTATTCGATACAAGTACCAGGCTCCTAGGACCATAGACTTCCGTAACACCCTATCGTTCTAGTTTTTCCGCTTCGCTTTATACTTGGCGATGCCCGATCGGGGCATCGCCAATTTTTTGGGTTTGGACTTTGGGGCGATCGAAAGCTGATCGGGGGATTGTTGAAAACTGTCGTCGTGTCGTGCTGAGCCTTCAACTCGACTGCCTTGTGAAGCGGATCTTGTTTCACTCAGTCCGGCTAGCTTATTGCGGCGAAAAGCCGCGTACTGGGACTACGCTAGCAGAATTCCCTTCCGGCAGGATCCTCTAGGAAAATGGGGGAAACGTCGAAAGTCGGGTACGCTAGGCGTTCTCTGGTGTCGTTCCCTTTGGACAGTTTCAAGGAAGCTCGGAGTCGATCGAATAACTGCCTGAATCGAGCGTAAAGGTAGCGTACCCATCGCAGATTCCTTCGAGTTTAACGTCGGAGCATTCCAACAAGGCGTTACCTCCCATGGTGATGAGATCGGCAGCCTTGCTTGGAATGGAAATCCTAGCGGTGGTGTTGGCTGGAATGGATACCTCCCACTGGAATCGTTCGCCATTTTTTGACCACTCGCTTTTGATTGTTCCGTACGGTGAATCGTGGCTCGTTTTTACCCAATCGAGTTGATCGAAACCGTATGGCTTCAAATGGACCACCTTGAAGCCGGGCGCTCCTGGGCGGATGCCCCCGAGGCTTTCGTGAAACCACGCTGCAAAGCCGCTTTGCATAGGGTGATTGAGGGATCGTCCCGAAGTGCTCCGCCCACGTGGAAATTCGTCGAAAATTTCGGGCCAAGTTGTCAGGCCTTGCGACAGAGCGTAGCTGTAGCTTGGCCAGGTGGGCTTTTTTAGGGCTGCGATGGCGGCATCGCTTGACCCGCTTTCGCTGAGCAGGCTGTAGATGGGCCGTCCTCCATGGATGCCTACGGCTACGTGACCTAGGTGGTTTGCGGTGACATCGTGTACTAGCGAGTTGGAGACGCGTTCCCGTTGGCGTTCGGGAAACAATTCGAACCGCAAGGAAATCGCATTTGCGGTCTGCGATCCGTATCCGCCTATGGATTCGTCGAAATAGGTTTTGTTGAAGGCATCCTTCGTTCTTCGCGCGAGTTCTTTGAACTGTTCTACGTCATCTTGCTTGCCGAGATATTCCGCAAAACGCTGCATGACGCGTAGCGTGCCGTAATAAAACGCAGTTGAGCTCAGTTCGACCGGACATTCCATGTGCTTGTTGCCGCCGGGAGGGCACCAATCTCCATAGCCACGGATCACAATGCCATTCTCGGTGAGAGATTCGACATATTGGATCCAGCGTTTGAGGTGAGGGTAGTGACGTGTGAACACGTCGGTGTCACCGTAGTAAAGGTATTGATACCAAGGAAGGAGAATGTAGGCGGATCCCCAGTCAGGGCGAGCTTCCTGGCAGACGCGTCGGCCGGTGGCGACGTTCGTGGGAATGCCAGGGGTTGCCTTTTGGCCCCAGTAGGTGACGCCTCCGCGACCGAGGTTCGTCTCGATGTCGTCCGCGAATTTTGTCCAGAACTGGGCCATGTCGTAGTTGAAAATGGCCGTTTCTCCGACAGCGTGCGTATCGCCTAGCCAGGCGCATTTTTCGCGATGCGGACAATCTTCCAGAATGGAGTGGAGGTTGTCTTCGATGGTCCACATTGACGCGTCGTAGATTCTATTCAATACCTCGTCCGAACTTAGGAAGTAGCCTCGTCGGGCGACGGCGGTGCGTACGAATACGCCTTGGAGCGTATCGCTGTCAGGGGGTGAACTGAGTCCCTCGATTTCTATGTATCTGAAACCGTGATACGTAAAACGAGGTTCCCATGTTTCGATTCCGTCACCTTTGCAGATGTAGATGTCCATTTGCTCGAGTCCAGTGGCGTGAACCCCGGTAGTAATCATGTCGAGCTCTCTTCGATCGTCGGTCAGGATTTCAGAGTAGCGCAGGGTGAGTTGCGTGCCTGCCGGCTCTTGAACCCGGATCTTTGCCCAACCAGCTATATTTTGACCGAGGTCAAAGATCCATTTTCCGTCATGTCCTCGGATTATGGATACTGGGGCGAGGGATTTTATCCTCCTGATGGGGTCGATCATTTGCGCTTGTAGCTTTGGAGCGAGGGCTTCGCATCGCGTTGCGTGCGACCAGCTTGAGTCGTCGAATCCTGGAAGCTGCCAGCCGTCCATTTCCAGTCGAGCGTCATAGCTCTCCCCTCCGTAGACGTTGTCGTAGAGTATAGGGCCGCTGGATGCTTTCCATGAAGAGTCTGAATTAATGGTTTGAGTGGAGCCGTCTGCGTAGTCCACGAGGATTTTGGCGATAAGCCCTGGCCTGCCGTAGTTGAGGCCGGGGGCATTGAAGGCATGGTTCTGACCATAGAAACCACTGCCCAGCTGCACTGTGGCGACGTTTTCACCGGGGTGGAGAGCGGCGGTGATGTCATGGGTGACGTAAAGAGCTCGTCGATCGTAAGTGACGTTGGCGGGGTCGAGAACGGCGTCGCTGCAAGGGATCCCGTTGATTTGCATTTCGCTGTATCCGAGACCGCATAGGTAGGCGCGGGCTCGCTTGATTCCGGGGCGGACCGTGAAGGTTTTCCTGAACAGAGGCGAGGGGTAGGATTGGACTTCCTTGGCCTCGTTAATGAACTTGGTTTTGAGTGACCTTTTGGTAAGGGGAGAGCTTCGGTTGTCGCCCTCCATTTGTATCCAGTTGGCGCCGTCCCAATCCGACTGCGAAGGAAGTCCGATTTCCCAGCTTCCGATGGTTGACCACTCGCTCTTCCTGTTATTCTGGTCCCAGAACTGGACGCTCCAGTAGCAAGTCTGGCGCGACGAAAGGGGGAGGCCTGCATAGCGAAGGTGGAGACTTTGATTAGATTCTACTTTTCCGCTGTCCCAAAGGTCGGCTTGGCGGGACTTGATTCCTTCTGGCGTAGTTGAGACGAGAATGCGGTAGGCGGTTTGCTGGACCGCATGTTCCTGTGACTCGATTTGCCAGCTCAAACGTGGGCTTGTCTCGTCGATCCCGAGTGGGTCCCTTTTGTATTCGCAGGTCAGGTTGACCACGCTAGCTGCGTAGCTTTGAGCCACAAGGAGCAGGCTGGCGAGTAGAGAGAGAAGGCGATATTTCGATGGCATTGTCTTGGGTGTGGAGGCGAAGGTTCAGCGCTCGGGTATCGATTTCAGAAGTCGGGTGAGTTCGGCTCCAGCTGCGAGGAAGGCACCGGTTCCATAGACTTCAGTGCGGTCGGGCCATGCCGAGCCCGGTTCGGCGCCAATCGGCTGGACGTAGCCTAGCATTCCCTCGGGGGTGATGGAGCGCGCGAGCGCTCCCCAGGCCTTCAGGACAACCGGTTCGTAGGTATCGCGGTCAAGGATGCCGGCGTTGATGCCCCAAGCTAGGCCGAAACAGTAGAACCCGGTGCCGCTGGTTTCTGGAGTAGGGTAGGTATCGGCCTCGAGAAGGCTCATGGCCCAATGGCCGTTTGGGGTTTGCAGGTAGGCAATGCGGCGGGCCATCTTTTTGTAGATATCTACGAAGTACCGGTGCTGTTCGGAGTTTTTAGGCAGTTCGGGGATAAGCTCTGCGAGGCCGCCGAACACCCAACCGTTGCCGCGAGCCCAAAATATTTTGCTGCCATTGTGTCTTTGTTCGATGAAACGGGTGTCGCGGAAGTAGAGGTCTTCGGTCGGATCGAAGAGAAGTTCGGTGATTGCCTTGTATTCGTCGAACATCCAGTCGCGGTACTTTGGATTGCCCGTGACGGAGGAGAGTTTGGCCCAGACGGGTGGGGCCATGAAGAGCGAATCGCACCAGCTCCAACGATCTTCTCCGATTCGATGGTTCCAGGTGAGGGGAACGGTCGATGGCTTGGCTATGATTTTGTCGAACTGGTCGACTATATTTTTGTACTTAGATTTGTCTCCAAATTTCTGGTACAAGCTGAGGTATAGCTGCCCGATGCAGTGGTCGTCCGCGTGGTAGAAGCGAGCGGGTCGGAGTTTCCAATGCATGTTTTCTGAAAGATCTATCAACCATCGGTAGTAGCGGGGGTCCTCTGAGATCTCAGCCCACTTTTCCATCCCGACCATTAGGGTGGCGGCCGGCCATTCATTGGCGGTGTAGGGGCGTTTGCGGTGCTTGTTGTCGAAGACCTCGCCGAAGTGCTCGATTTGCCAGTCTGCGACGCGGCTAAGCTCATTGCGTACCGAAGCAAGGGAGGGGCGTTCTTCCGGGGGATCTGAGCGACCGATCCAGTAATCAACTACAGAAACGGTTTTCCCGGTTTGTCCGATGACGGAAATCCAGCCATCCGCCCGGCTGCGGTCCACTTGTATTTTGCTGTCCTCAAACAGCGTTGCTGGACCCGAAGCGAGCTTGTCTCGTTTGGCGAAGCTGTCAGCAGCTGCGCTCTCGATGCCCTCTGGAGTTACGAGATAAACGCGATCGTCATGGGCCGCCAGGCTTCCGAGGGACGGCGAAGATTGGCGACTCCATTGGCCAGTCGTCGGATTGCGCTGAAAGTAAGCTGGAGAGCCGTCCTCGCCTTTCATCAATACGTGGACGCGACCGCTGGCATCGACCGTCATGGAGCCCCCGTTTACGAATTTCGTTCCAGATGGGATCGACCAGACTACGGCGCTTTGGGTGTCGGCAGTAATAAAGGCGTTGCCTCTAATACCGATGGTGTTGCCCTCGTTGTCTTTCCAGGTGTTGCCTTGGTCGTCGCTGTAGGCATAGCAGAGGTCGTGAGTCGTGTCGGCCTTGGGCGAGTCGCGCCAGCACCAGGTCAAGTGTCGACGGCCGTTGTGGGTTGCCAAGGAGTGAGGGTAGGCGTTCACGGTTTTATTTCCGCGGGACCAACTCTTGTCGATGATCTTTGCCTGTGCGGGATCGTTGAGGAACCACTTGCCGTTGCTGTATTCAAAAAGGCAGGAATCGGCGCTGCCCGAGCCGCCGTTGAGGCGTAGGTAGAGAGATAGGTTTTTTCCGTGGTTGGCGAAGCTTGGGTAGGTGACGCCTTCAATCTTCGGACCGCCTAGATTGTCCTGTACCGGGCCGAAGAGCTTGTCGTTCCATGAGTAGTTTTCTGGGCTTCGGGCAACGGGGTGTAGACTTTTTCGGTACCGAAGGGTGGAACCATGGTGGTCGAAGCTTAGGTGTAGGTAGCCGTCCGCTGAGATGCCCAGCGCTACTTTCTCATGACCGTCGCCAAAACCGCGGGCGATGGGGCCGACTTTTCCTCGGTCGCCGTTTTCGGTTCGTTGGTATCCGGTAAGCGATACCGCGTGCCAGGAGCCTCCAGGCAGCCTCCGTCTTGCAACGGTAACTTGGCGCTGGTCGTCCCAGAAGGCAGCGTATTGCCAGCCAGCATGGCTTTGTAGGGCTCCGGGGCCGAAATTCCACTTGGCCGGCCTCTCCACAATATCTTTGGGCATAGCGCGCGTGCTGACAGTCGAGATTCTGTGGAACGAGGTCTCCGCCCGCGTCTGAGCTGGCGCTAGATAGGCGCCTATAAGACAGGCGAGCGGAGCGAGTAGTTTTTGTAAGGCGTTGTTGCTGAGCATCCTATTTGAGTTCAGTGAAGCGGAAGAGGGGAGCGGTTCTTTTTGATCTTTGGCCTTTTCCTGCTCCGAAGGCAGGTTTCCCTGGGGGCGCGGCCAAGGAATTAACCAATGATTGATTTCATCGCGATGCAACGGGATCTCGGAGAGGCTTTGCCTGACTGTTAGGTTCTCTTTAGGGAGAGCGAACCTTGCTAGGGATAGGCTTCGGGAGGCCCTTTTCTTAGAGGAGGAAGACGATCTGTTCGGGCCGCTGCACCGTACAGTCAGGTTGTCCCGCAATTGTCTTTGTTGGGTTAGCGAACTGTATTATTTCCACCTTGGATAGTCTGCCTGAATCTCGCTCGCTTTAAGTGAGCAGTTGCCGCCCCTTGCCGGTGGGCGAGGTTTTCTCGGCTATTCCTTCCCCTACCTAACCCTTAGGGACCGGCTCGGTTCCAGTGAAGCTCTCCTCTGTGGAGATATTCAACATACAAACGATGATGATATACCCCCCACTAAAAGAAATCCCCACGTGGAAACTTATTTACGGAGCTCTTGTATTGAGCGCTGCCTATTCTCCCGCCTTAATGGCTCAAGAGGAGGATGTTGATGTGTATGAACTCTCTCCTTTTACGATCGATGCGGGGTCCGAAGATGGCTATCGCGCGACGCAAACGCTTAGTGGCACTCGCCTCAAAAGTGACCTGAAAGATGTTGGTGCCTCGATGACGATCTTTACGGAAGAGATCATGAACGATCTTGCGGCGAATAGTATAGAAGACATTCTGAACTTCGCCCCGAATACAGACGTTTTCGTAAACGATCTTAACGATTCTCAAGGATTTGGAAACGACTTCATAAACAATGACGTAAAGTATGTTACGCGCGGTGGTTCCACCACGATTGTAGGACAGAATTTCTTCCAGACCGGCATTCCGAACGATCGTTTCAGCACGGAGCGTCTGACCTTTACGCGCGGGCCGAACGCGGTGCTATTCGGCCTGGGAAACCCCGCTGGAGCTTTCGTCTCGAGTACGAAGCAAGCTCACAGCAAGAAGAAGACTTCGATCTCGACTCAAATCGACGATAGAGGGTCCTTCCGTATTAATCTAGACCATAACCAACCGATCGTCGAAGACAAGCTGGCGGTTCGCTATTCGGGGCTTTACGATGCGAGCAATCACTACCTGCCTGACGCTGAGGGCCTGAGCAAGCGGCACTTCTTCACCGTTCGTTACCAGCCCCTGAAAGGGACGGTGTTGAGAGCGAACTACGAGCGAGGGACCATAGACAAGCCGGCGGTTCGACCGTGGCCTATCTTCGACGCCTACAGCGCTTGGATGCAGGAAGGGTCTCCGTTGCGAGCGACTCCCAGTACGCCTCGTGTCGAAGGTATGGAGAACGATGGCGCTCGTGACTTGATCTCTACGGAGTTCAGTCCAGCTGGTACGCAGATCCCTACTATGACTTTGCGAAACCAAGCTCGAAGCGCCAAGCCTAGCTTCGCTGCGGGATTCGCTCCCTCGGGCAATAAATTGTCTTCTATAGACGAATCCGTGTTTCCTATCTTTCATACCACGTTCGCGGGATTGGCGGCGCGATTGCACGACTACGAGACCAACAGTTTCTTTTTGGAACAGAAGATCACCGACAAGATGTATTTGGAGCTCGCATACAATACTGTTGAAAACGATTACCGTTCTTTCAATGGCATGCGGGGAGGGGACGCGATGTTGCATTTCGACGTCAACGAGCAGCTTCCTGACGGTAGTCCCAACCCCAATGTAGGCCTGCCGTACGTTCAGGCTAGGCCAACCCTTATCGATGCGGACAGCGAGAGAATTAACAAGCGAGCCATGTTGTCCTACGATTTGGACTTTACCGATAGGGACGATTGGGTGAAGCACCTCGGAAGGCACCAAATGGCAGTTTTTTTGGAGGACTCTAGGGTCGAGTCGTGGGCGAGCAACAATGTACATCGCAATGTAACGCCGCTCTTCACTACTTCACCGCAGACGCGCATAACGCACCCATGGAACCAGCTTTCGTATCGATTCTATTTCGATCCGGAAAACGGCAAGCTCAGTACTGCCGAGGGCAGGCGGATTCTTGAGGCACCGGTCATTTATTCAGGAGATCCCATTCCGGAGCCGGGCCCGAATGGGATCACGCCGGCCTTTGTGGCCCAGCAAGGGCCTAACGTACGAGACGTAGACGTCGAGACCGAGGCGCTCGCGATCCAAAGCTTCTTCTTCAACCGCCGGTTAGTGGTCACGAATGGTTTTCGTGAAGATACGCAAACTTCATTCGCCGGTTTGCCTGCAGACTTCAGGGATTTCCGCGATGATGACCTGAACAACGTGAACCCACGCACGTTGAGCCCCCGCGAGCTCTTTGCGGATAGTCCCGAATCTCGGGGCGGTAGCACTAAAAGCCAAGGTGTTGTCTTTCACGCTACCAAGTTCATGAGCTTGAGCTACAATACGTCGAACAACTTCTCGGTAAACGCGACCACGCGCGACCTGTACGGAAACCTATTGCCGAATCCGCAGGGCGATGGCGAAGATATTAGCGTGAAATTCGATCTTATGGATCGGAAGATGTTCTTGGACTTTACGTATTATACCAATTCCACGGTTGATAAGCTTGATGATATAAGAAGAACCCCTGCAGGCGATTTTCTGCAGGTGCGAGACATATGGAATACGATCTATAATGAAACGGGAGATCCGAAGTTTCAATCGCCTCCGTACGCTACGCTTGGATCGATCTGGAAGGATCGTACGACTACGACCGCAAAGGGATGGGAGTTTTCAATGACGGCTAAACCTGTTAAGGGCTGGAATATCCGATTGAACGGCAGCAAGCGCGGCAACAGTACTACCACCGAACGTGGTGTCGTTACCCGCCAGTACATGAACGAGTACCTCCCTATCATCAAAGCCAACGAGACTTGGATGGGATATGTTTCCGGCGACGGGGAAGGGCGAGCGGTATCCGAAATCGTAGCAGATCTAGAGGAAACCCTTCGCAACTTCGAGCGCATCAAGGATCTACCAGCCGATGTGTTCGCCCCGAACTGGACGGCCAACCTAATCACTTCCTATCGATTCGCAGGTGACTCGAGCCTCAAGGGCTTCTCGATCGGGGGTAGCATGAATATGCGTGGGAAGACTATCAACGGTTTCGGTGTTGACGATTCTGATACGGTATTGCCCGATGTTCCGTTCTACTCGCCAGGATACGAAATATTTGGGGCGTGGTTTGGATACGACAGAAAAATCTTAAACGATAAAGTAAATTGGAAGTTTCAGGTCAATATTCGCAACGTATTCGACGATTACACGGTACACCCGCTACGGTCGGTTGACACCAGAGACGGAAACAACACCTCGAGCACTGCTTTGTACATGTTGCGTGAGCCGAGGACCATTCGTATAACAAACACGTTTACGTTCTAGCCTACATAGATTGAGTGAGCTTTTCGGAGGCAGCGGCTATTAGCCGTTGCCTCTCTTTTTGTCGATTCGGTTAGTGTTGCCGGAACCCTCTTCTAATGAGGGGTAGCCTTAGGTTTTCCTCAGGGGCGTATCGATTTTTCAAGGTATCTGGGGTGGCGGCGGACAGTCAGGTTGCTTGGCCGTTGATTGTTCGCTTGTTTGAATCATGTAAAATAGCCTGCCCGCCCCCATCTTCATAAGATAATGAGAGTCTCTCTGTTTTGTGAAGCGTGGGGTGCTCGCTTGTTTAGGTTATAGTTAAGGGAGCCGTGGCGGCTACCTGTTTTCCCTGTTCATCTAGAATCAATTGATGGCAAATTATGAAAAAATACCCCATACATGTCGCGTTCCCCTTTAGGAACGTTGTTTGCGGAGTTCTTGCAATTGGCGCGATCCAAGCCCCTAGGCTTCTAGCCCAAGGGGAGGAGCCAGAGGTCTTTGAGCTCTCTCCATTCACTGTCGATGCCGGTTCTGAAGACGGCTATCGAGCCACCCAAACGCTCAGTGGTACACGGCTCAAGAGCGACTTGAAGGATGTCGGATCCTCTCTGACTATCTTCACCGAAGAGATCATGAACGATCTCGCTGCGAACAGCATCGAGGATTTGCTGAACTATGCTCCGAATACGGACGTATTCGTAAACGAGCTCACAGACACGCAAGGGTTCGGAAACGACTTTCTCAACCAGGACGTCAAGTACGTAACCCGAGGGGGAGCCACCACTATCGTGGGACAGAACTTCTTCCAGACGGGTATTCCGAATGACCGTTTCAACACAGAGAGGCTAACGTTTACGCGAGGACCCAACGCCGTGCTCTTCGGTCTGGGCAATCCATCGGGCGCCTTCGTTTCCAGCACTAAGCAAGCAGGCGACAAGACCACGACCAGCATTGTTACCCAGATCGATGACCGCGGTTCTTTCCGCATCAATTTCGACCACAATCAGGTCCTGGTAGAGGACCGGCTTGCGATACGTTACTCGGGGCTACACGACGCCAGCAACCATTACCTGCCTGACGCGGAAGGTCTCAGCAAGCGTCATTTCGTGACCCTACGCTTCAAGCCCTTCGAGAAGACTGTGCTTCGCGCGAACTACGAGCAGGGGACTATCGACAAGCCAGCAGTACGCCCTTGGCCGATCTTCGACGGCTACGGTCCATGGATCAAGGAAGGCCGTCCTACTCGCGCCACTCCAACCACCCCGAGGGTTGCTGGAATGGTAAACGATGGAGCTCGCGATATCATCTCCACGGCTTTCAGTCCTGGCGGAACGCAGATTCCGACTCAGTCACTGCTAAATCAGGCCCGCAGTGAGACCCCGAGCCTAGCGACGGGATTCTTTCCTTCCGGGAACAAGCTTTCATCTATCGATGAGGACATCTTCCCGATCTTCCATACCACTTTTGCGGGGCTCGCGGCTCGCTTGCATGACTACAATACTAAGTCGTTTTTCATCGAACAGCAGATCACCGATAGGATGTTCGTCGAGCTCGCTTACAACACTGTCGAGAACGACTACCGCTCCTTCAACGGTATGCGCGGCGGCGATGCGATGCTCCACTTCGACGTGAACGAGCAATTGCCGGACGGTAGCCCCAACCCGAACGTGGGACTTCCCTATGTGCAAGCTCGTCCGACGCTTATCGATGGGGACAACGAGCGAGAAGACATGCGGGCTATGGTCTCCTACGACCTCGACTTCACCCAGCGAGACGGCTGGGCCCAGCATCTGGGCCGTCACCAAATGGCAGTCTTCTTTGAGGACGGCAACGAGCAGTCCTGGTCGAGCAACAACGTGCATCGCAATATCACGCCGACCTTTCCAAACGTGCCGCAGAGCCGTATCACCCATGGATGGAACCAACTCTCCTACCGTTTCTACTTCGAACCTGAAACGGGTAAGCTCAGCACTGCAGCAGGTCGCCAAATTTTGGAGGCGCCCGTCATCTACGCCGGAGATCCGATACCCGAGGCGCATCCCAGCGGCATCACCCCCGGTTTTGTTGCCCAGCAAGGGCCTAGCGTCAGAGATGTAGAAGTGAAAACGGAGGCCCTTGCCGTTCAAAGTTTCTTTTTGAATCGACGTCTCGTCGTCACCAACGGCTTCCGCGAAGACACGCAGACCTCTTGGGCTGGTGTGCCAGGAGATTTTACGGATCTGCGAGATGCGGATTTGAACAACGTCAATCCGAGAACGCTTAATCCACGCGAGCTCTTTGCGGGCGAACCGGACAAGCAGATCAAACGCGGCGGCAGTACCGCGAGCCAAGGAGTGGTCTTTCACGCGACTCCGTTCATGAGCTTGAGCTACAATACGTCGAACAACCTGTCGATCACCGCGAACACCTACGACCTCTATGGGAACCTCCTTCCCAACACGCAGGGAGATGGAGAGGATTTCAGCGTCAAGTTCGACATTTTAGATAGGAAGATGTATCTGGATTTCACCTACTACACGAATTCCACGGTAGACAAGCTCGACGACATTCGTGAAACCCCAGCGGGCAGCTTCCTGCAAGTTCGCGATATTTGGAACACTCTTTTCAATGAAACGGGCGACGTTAAGTTCCAATCGCCTCCTTACGCGACCATCGGATCGGTCTGGCGTGACCGCGCGAGCACTACTGCTAAAGGCTGGGAGTTCTCGATGACGGCGAAGCCGGTCAAAGGCTGGAACGTTCAACTAAACGGCAGTAAACGTGGCAATAGTACCACTACCGAACGTGGCGTGGTAACGCGGCAGTACATGAATGAATATCTGCCGATTATCAAAGCCAACAGTACGTGGATGAATTACGTGTCGGAAGACGGTCAAGGTCGTCTTGTTTCCGAAATCGTTGCTGAGCTTGAGGAGACGCTGCGAAATTTCGATCGCATCAAGGATCTTCCAGCTGACGTCTTCGCGCCGAACTGGACGGCGAACTTGATCACCTCTTACCGCTTCAATAAGGAATCCCGTTTTAAGGGATTTTCCATCGGCGGTAGCATGAACATGCGCGGCAAGACCATCAACGGCTTTGGGGTGGACTCGAACGGAGACGTGTTGCCCGACAAGCCCTTTTACGCTCCCGGTTACGAGATCTTCGGCACTTGGTTTGGATACGATCGGAAGATCCTCAACGACAAGGTAAAGTGGAAGTTTCAGGTGAATGTCATTAACCTTTTCGACAACTATACGGTTCACCCGCTTCGTTCCATCGATACGCAAGATGGAAACAACACGCCAAGCGTCGCCTTGTATACCTTGCGTGAGCCTAGGACGGTTCGGATAACAAACACCTTTTCTTTCTAGCAGAAATCTAGGCTTCTGTTTTTTTGAAGCAGCGGTCCTGGTGGCCGCTGCTTTTTTGTATTCGAAGTACGGTGACGCACTTAAGGAGACTGACTGTCCGCGTTGGGCGGCCTTTCTTTATTGACCCAAGTTTGGGACCTTGTTTTTGCCCCCCCCCTCTCTCGGCTGATTCGAGAATTCCGCTGTGCCCAGACCGTTGCGCTCGCTCGAACGTCGATGCGTGAATCTTGGGTTTAGTTCCAACAATATCTTCAAAGTGCAGCAATTGTCGCCGCTGCGAGTTAATGTTATGACCCTTCTGAAAGAAACAAGAATCATCGTATTATTGCTGGCCGCTGTGGTAGCGTTCACTGTCGGGTATCAATATCTGGGAAAAAGCGAAGAAAGCCTATTGTCGTACGAAGAGAAGATAAGTGGTGAAGTAAAACCAGGTACCTCCCTCCCTGCTGATACTCAGAGGCGCGAATTGGACCCTGCCTTTATTTCGGACCTAGAGGCCGCCTTTGCCGGTTTGATTGATCGTGACGACGAACATAGCGAATACGACTTGCATTTATTGATTCAGGAGATGACCCCCTCCGAGTTGGAGGCCTACCTTGAGGCGATCAGGCGGATTAAGGTCGAATCTTATCGAACGAGGGCGGAAATTGCCTTGCACTACCGTTGGCTTGAGTGGGATCCAGATGAGTCTCTTCAGCACGCGCTAGAAACGTGGGACCATGAAATTGCGGATACGTGGTTCGATGTTCTTGTGAGGCGCTATGCTGAGCTTTCCCCAAGAGAATCTATTGCTTGGTTGAAGCGGTCCTCCGATCCACTCGTAGTAAGCCGCTTCGCCAAGTACGCCAGCCAGGCTACGATTGGGATGGCCCCTCATGATCTGTCCTTTGCGACGGAGACACTTTCGCTTATAGAGGACCCGGAACTTCGAAGCAGATCCGTAGCCGCAATCGCATACAACATGGATCGATCGGAGGCTGAGCGGTGGCGCGGACGGTTGGAGCGGTCAGATGACCGCAACAGTGTCTCGCTGCAGGTTGCTTCGCTGCTGATGGAAGAGAGTCCCGTTGAAGCCTTGGACTTATTGCTGGAGCTGGAGCAGACTTCTGACCCCTTGAGGGAGCAATTGGCAGCCGTAGGACTGCAAAAGCTGATCGAATCGGAACCGGGGCTCATCGAGCACTACTTTTCTAAGTTCAAATTTCCTCCTGCTGAAATCGGAGCCTTCGTCCAGCTGATGTTTCAGCAGATGTTATCAAATGACGAGTCATCCGCTCTCAGTTGGGCGGAGGAGCTGGAGGCTGATGGTCTGATGGATGACGCGACCCGTTTTGGGATTATGCATCAGCTCAAGCAGAGACATCCTCAACTTGCTCAGGTTTGGCGGGACCGGATTCAGGACCCCGCAGTACTCGAAGAACCAGATCGCTAAGCGTTGTGGAGCCCGCTTTCGGCTAGGAATGCCTCTTCTGTTAGTAACATACGAAAATACCCAAAACTATGAAAATCATTAGGAATACAGCCTTGCTTGGCTTCACTGCGCTAGCCTTTCAGCTATCGTACGCCCGTGACGTAATTGCGCCCGCTGACCCATCTATAACAAGTCACACTCTCAGTTATAAAGGTTCAGTACTCGGTATTGCGGAAAACGCTGGAGGGATGATCAACCGATTTCGTATCGACGGCAGCATCGATCTCATGGGTCCTGAAGTGGATCGTGCGGGTCGCGGTGGTCAGATCGCAACGAGAGACAAGCTACACCGGCTTCGCTACAACCCCACGCAAGCTGGATTTCACGAATACCTTGGCACCCCCTCTGACATTACAGTGAGTCAGGGCGGCACGCGACTGACCGTAAACGATCGGCCCTGCGCTCTTTGGCATGGCGATGGTCGATTTGACTATATTCGCTGGGAAAATATTGGAGCCGACCCCTATGGAAACGATGGCGGCGATAGCGACGTCGACGGAATCGACGAGGAGAACCTCGAGGGAAAGCAGAACACTGAAGTCAAAAGCGAATTCAACTTTTGGGCCGAGTATAAGCTAATGGATACAGAGGATTGGGTCCATGATCTTGCGGTTTTCCGCTGTTCCACGAGATTCAGTTACGTGCGGGATCCTATACATTGCATAAGGCAGTTCAATAAGGTTTACAGCCCGCACATCGGAAATATCACCGATATGTCGAATCACAAACCAGATGGCGTGCATCCAGATCATCGATACGACCTAGCGAACCAAGTTAGTATCTTTGCTATGCGCTTCGACCGTGACCGATCGCCGTTTACCCATACCCGCTGGATCAACGAAAATGGTGACTGGATGGTGAGACATCGTACCGGGGGATTTGAATGGCGCGTAAATATTGAGAACAACGAAGATGTACGTAGCCGCTCCACAGTGCCTTGGGACGGCGGGGATCGCGATACCTCCAGTCCCCACAACTTTGATGGCAAGCGACTTATCGTTTTGGCGCAGAGTGCATTGATCGGTGGGCCTCTGAAAGCTCTTGGAATTTACACTCCTGATTCAGGCAAAAACAAACTCAACGTAATCGGCCGGGATCGCGGTACTGGCAAGCTGCTCTACAGGGACCGCCGCGTTTACGGAATGGACCTCGCGGACGAGACGAGAACGGCTAGCCTCGAAAAGGCGGGCGTGAATATTGCGTCCTTGGGCGTGATGAATCCTGGTCAGCTTATCGCTCTAAACGCTTACGAATCGGTGCGTCACGAGACGTATCTTTTGGTAGGGAATCCCAAGCAGATTAGAGAAGTTGTAGAGCAGAATCTAGAGGGCCTTTGAGCCTTGTATTCCTAGCGGGCCCCATGGGGCTAGTGATCGGATTCAATTTCGGTTTAACGTCGCCTCAGGCAAGAGGCGGCGTTTTTTCGTTTTGCCGGTATGCCTCCTCAATCTTTGGGCTGTTTAAGCAAATCGGTGAGGATGTCGCATTCCGGAAATGCATGTGCATTTGGTGTATGCAGTTCGTGAAGCTTGAAAACTTGTCGGCTAGGATGTGCAGTTCTTTCTCACCCCTACGCCTCAGTAAGTCCGCTGGTAAGTCCCTTGATGGGCGGCGGAGTTCGTGCGGGCGTATTTTTCAGATTTCCCAGTTTCAACCCCGCTTATCTCATACAATACACATGACAGATGACTCTTCGGAGCAGCAACGTTGGTTTAGGGAGCAGCTTGAGCCCCACGAGAGCAAGTTGCGAGCTTGGCTCCGGAGCCGTTTCCCATCCGAGCTCGACGTGGACGACATTATTCAGGAGTCATATCTAAAGGTGCTGCGGGCGAAGGAGGGAGTCGTTATGGAAAACCCGAAAGCCTTTTGGTTCGCGACTGCCAGGAACCTGGCCTTGGACCATGTGCGCCATCCGAGGCTTGCGAGGACAGAACACATGGACCGAGAGGAGTATCTGGAATTTGAGGACAATAGCTTGAGCGTTCCGGAGACAGTGTCGCGCAACCAAGAGCTGGAGATTCTTACTCGGGCGGTGCAATCCTTGCCAAAGCGATGCCGTCAAGTTGTCACTCTGGCTAAGATCTATGGATTGTCGCAGAGGGAGGTGGCTCGTAAGCTCGGTATTTCTGAGAACACTGTCTCGAACCAACTGACGATTGGTGTGCGGAAGTGCGTGGACTTCGCGGTCGTCTACCGCGGAGGGAAAGGTTGTATTTGATGAATGAGAAAGACTCCGACTCAGAGGATTTAGACCGGATATCGGACGTGGCTGCGTCTTGGGTCGCGAAAGAGCAGAAAGGATTCTCGGCCGAGGAGCAGGATGGGTTTTTCCAGTGGCTGGCGGAGGATCGCAGGCATGGCGAACGCTACGCCCACTACAAGAAGGGTTGGAAAGCTTTTGATCTATTGTCAGAGTGGCGACCTGAGCACAGCTCGGATCCGAATCCGGATCTTCTCGATTCTGTATCCCCGCGTCGGTGGTGGATTCCGCTGTCTGCCGGTGCGGTGGCCGTGGCTGCGGCGTTGGCGTTGTTCATCTTGGTTTCCACTTATAACTCGCCTGCTAAGGGGCCTGCGAGGGGGGTGGAAGAGCTCCACATTGTGGCTCAGGATTACGTTCATCAGGTTTTGAGCGATGGCAGTGAAATTGACATGCGTGAAGGGGCGGCAGTGTCTATCGAGTTCGGTGACGCTGCCCGTTTTGTGCGATTATTGGAGGGGGAAGTGCATTTCACCGTCTCCAAGGATCCTGACTGGCCTTTTATCGTTGGAGTAGGAGATAGGGAGGTGAGGGCAATTGGTACCGCATTCAACTTGAAGATCGATAGCGGGCAACTCGAGGTGCTCGTCACGGAAGGCAAGATTAGCTTGGAGAACGTGGCGGTGGAACCAGAATCGTTGCCATTCGTATCAGCACCTGAAAAGGGTGTGGTTGAGGATGCTCCGAGAAAAGGGGCGAAAGGCAGTGTGTTGGCCTACATGAGCTACGGCCAAAAATCTACCGTATCACTCAAGTCTGACCGCGATGAGAAGCCCATTCTGCAAAACCTCGAAGCAGTCGAGATAGCTTCCATCTTAGACTGGAAGCATGAGCTTTGGAAATTCGATGGGGTTCCGCTCGCGGAGATCGTGGCGCGCTTCAACCAGCGCAACGAAACCAAGCTGCATCTGGCGGATGGTTCGCTTGCGCATTTGCCGATCGTCGCGTCGATCCGCTCCAACGAAGTCGAAAGCCTCGTGCGGTTGCTTGACCTTTCGTTGAACATTGAAGTGGAGCGCAAAAGTAACGGTTCGATATGGCTACGGGAAAAATGACTACATTTTCTCAAAAGACCAGTCGTTCGAAGAATCTGTGTGCTGTCGTGTTTGTTGAAGTTGTATCTAAAAGGTCGATAGCTGAAGGCGCTTCGAAAAACTGAAAAAAGATGGTTCAATTTTTTAGTGATGACCTGTGAGTCAGTGGTTTAGGATCTAATATTAAAAAGTAGAAAAAATTATTGGTGTAAAGTGCCGCGAGTCCCGTCTTGGAGCGAGACAAGTATGCGCTGATGACCATATCTCGTATTTTTGGAAAAGTATTTCTCACCCCGCTTACCCCGCGTTCTGAAGAGAGTTTTAGGCGGCGCATCGCTTTGGGCGTTGGCGCTATTCCTCGGTATTGCTCCGACTCTAGGGGCGGAAGATATGAGGTATTTCAATGTGCCTGCGGGGTGGGCGGTCGACACGCTCAAGGAGGTTTCGGAACAGGGGGAGTCTCAGTTTCTGTACATAGAGAGAATGTTGGAAAGGGTGCGTACCAAGAAGGTGCATGGGCACTATTCACTGCGAGAAGTTCTGGATCGGATGTTGGAGGACACCCAAATAGAGGCCGTCCGGGATAGTGTAACGGGGGCGTACTACATACGCAAAAGGACAGCGGAGATCTTAGCTAATGAAGGTTCTCCGAAGGGGAGGGAAGGAGGGATGAACACAATACAAACTAAAGATATGATGACTTTAAAAACCAAACTAAGAAAACTAGGAAAATACATATTACCCCCCTTTGTCGCAGCCTCCTCGTTGGTTGCTCAGGATAATGAAGACTCAGATGTATTTGAACTTTCGCCGTTCACCGTGGATGCAGGTGACGAGGCGGGATACCGAGCGACCTCCACCCTTGCTGGTTCTCGCCTGAACATGAGGTTGAAGGATGTAGGGTCCGCGATCTCGGTCATGACGAAGGAGCTCATGAATGATGTGGGAGCGACGGATGCCGGTACGCTATTATCCTACGGACTGAACACCGAAGTTGCATCGGGAGATCAAGGTAACTTTTCCAATTCCATCAGGTCAAACGGCTCCTACTCCTCCCAGGAGACAAGGCGTAACCCACAGAGCGGTCAAAGAATTCGAGGATTGGCTGAAGCGACGTTGACCCGCGACTATTTCCTCACGGACATACCATTTGACGGATAAAACACGGAATCGGTTACGATAAGCAGGGGCCCTAATTCCCTGTTGTTCGGGATCGGCAGTCCAGGAGGTGTTATCAACAATGCCATCAAAAGCGCTTCCATCGGAAGCGATTTTGGAGAATTAGGCATTCGTTTGGGCGAGCGAGGCAGCTATCGTACCACGATCGACTATAACAAGACTCTGTTGGAGGACCGACTCGCAGTGAGAGTTTCGCTTCTGGAAGGAGATACTCAATTCCAGCAAAGACCCGCTTACGAAGAGGTATCTCGCCGATTTGTCGCATTGAATGCGACGCTAGCGAAAAACGAGGGTGTCGCTTGGCTTGGCGCGATCAACCTCCGTGCCAGCGTGGAAGACGGCCTGATCATGGGAACCCCTCCTGACAACATTCCCATGTTGGATGGTGTCTCAAGTTGGTTCGGGCTTCCGGATAACTTGGATGACATCTTGGAGATGACAGGGGCTGCTCCTCGACCTTATGTGGCGAATTATCAGCCGAAATGGACGGTGCAGAATCACACGGGCGCGGTGACGTCCCAACCAGGTCCGAGCACTGGAGGCTTTTGGGAGCAGTATCCAGTTGTCTACAATAGCGTGAATGCGACGGAGCCAGGCGTTGGCTTTCCCGATGCCCCGGAAGTAGACGGCGTGCTCGCTCGTGTGCAGTGGGGGCTTTCCGATGGCGATCCGGGCTATGGTCGTTCCGACAACTACTACACATGGAGCTACTATGGTGGCGCTACGACTCCAGGGTTCCAAAGCCCGAATATCATAAATCCCAATATCTACGACAACCGTCGTACGCTCATCGCGGGAAATAGTCAGTGGGTTAGGCAAGAGTTCGATGTCGTGAACGTCCGCTTGGAGCAGGCTTTTCTCGAAAACAAGGCTGGTATCGAAATTGCCTACAATGCGGAAAACTATTCGAAGAACGAGCACGTGCCATTCTACAACCGTCCTTTGATCGCGGATGTAATGGAGACTCTCAGCAATGGTAAGCCAAATCCGAACGTCGGCCGCCCACTCATCATGGACTTGGGAAGTGATGACCGCAATGTGGATCACACCGCTCGACGGGCCTATCAAGCGACCGCCTTCTATAAGCTCGAACTCGAAGGAGACGGTATCAAGCGCTTCCTCGGGAATCATACCTTTACGGGGTTTGTCGGATCGCAGGAGATCGATCTCACCCGCCGCGAATTTCGCAACGTCTTGTTGGACCTGAGCGACGAAACTAACATCGAGTCGGATCTTAAGGATAAGATTGATAGCTGGCGCCGTAGAAATCCGATTGTGGTATATGTGGGGCCTTCTATGTTGGACCCTAGTATCCAATCGCTCGACGATGTTAAGCTGGATGGCTACTGGAAGGGAGCAATTCCTGAGCCTGGCGATATTTTGACGCAGCAATACCAAACTTGGGTTCCGACCTGGAAGGGCGATGAATTCACTGATGACCTCTTTCTGCAAGCGGACTACCGAGTGGGTGAGTTCTTGAGGGAGGGCGCTCGCTCTCGACGCGAAATCGACTCCGAAGTCTTCAGCGTGCAAAGTGACTGGCTCGCTGGTCATGTCATTAGCGTTCTGGGCTGGAGAACGGATGAGATGACCGACACAACCCGGGTTCGCAGGGAGGACTACAACCTGATCAATCCGCAGACGAACAACTATCATTTCCAAGACGGCGTGATGGATGAGGGGTCATTGATCCTCAGTCAGAATCCTGACGATATTTCGACGCAATCTGGGGATACCTTCACTGCGAGCATTGTGGCTCACGTTCCTAAAGAGTGGCTCAAGCTACCTTACAGTTCGCAGCTGAGTCTCCACTACAACGAGTCGGAAAACTTCTCCGCTTCCGGTGTTCGCCGAAACGTTTTAGGGGAAATTATACCATCTCCTACCGGTACGACTGAAGAGTATGGATTTTCGGTTAGCGCCTTGGAG
This sequence comes from Pelagicoccus sp. SDUM812005, assembly GCF_031127875.1. Taxonomy (GTDB): domain Bacteria; phylum Verrucomicrobiota; class Verrucomicrobiia; order Opitutales; family Opitutaceae; genus Pelagicoccus. Next base: position 231,219 of record NZ_JARXIA010000007.1, read on the forward strand.
GATAGGCTGTCTGTAAAGTTCAACTGGTTCGAGACATCTAACAAGTATTCAGATGGACCGAGTACCGACACCCCCGGTTGGATCCAGCATAGTATGGACCGCTGGAGAGATGCTGAAACGCAGGGAATGAGTTTCGCGGATGCGATGGCGATGAATACTCAACTCACGGGAATCGACGTGAGCGACCAGTTCAGCGGATACCAGGACGTCTACGACGAAGCTCTAAGCATGCTTCCTTTGAAAATAAGAAACCGTTTCCAGGGTTGGAACGAGAATGGAGCAGGCAAGTATGGCGTTTGGACGCCCAATCCTGGGCAAAGTTCGTCGCAAGACTTCGTGTCGAAGGGCTTCGAGGTCGATGTTGCTGGGCAGCTGACGGACAACTGGACAATGGCCTTCAACTTGGCGAAGCAAGAAACGGTGATTTCGAATGTGGCCCCGGTTGGGGCGGCAGCGATCTTGTCGATTGCTGACAACTTGGCGGCGTCTCCGCTGGGGTCGATGATCGACTCGCCGAATTTGGCGGAAGACATGACTTGGACCGAACGTTGGACCTCCAATCGCGTGAACTCGATTCTCGCAGCCTTGGCGAGCGAAGGTAAAGTTTCGCCAGAGCAGCGTAAGTGGCGTGCGAACCTTGTGACCAACTACAGCTTCAGCGATGGTTTCCTCAAGGACTTCCAGGTTGGCGGCGCTCTCAGATGGCAGGACCGCATTGCCACGGGGTACAGGATCGCAGTCGAGGATGGTCGCGTTACGCCACTTCTCGATCAGCCATTTTACGGGGACGACGAGTTGAATGGCGATGTATGGGTGAAGTATGGCAAGCCAATCTTCAAAGACCGGATTGACTGGCATGTGCAGATTAACGTTCGCAACTTCTACAGGAGCAATTCGGACTTCATTCCGATGATCACGAACCCGGATGGGCGTGATGTGGTGTTCCGCAACCCGAACCCAACGGAAATGTTCCTGACGAACACCTTTCGCTTTTAGTAGTTGTAAACTGATTACGTCGACAGTGTAGGGCTGCTTCCTTTGCCTGTAAACTGTTTGGGTCCCGTCCCTCTCCGTGAGAGGGATGGGATTATTTTTTTTTAGCGGTAATAGCTCGAGGGAGGCTGTTAGTGGAGGAGATTGTTTAAGGGGGACTGTTTCTGTGCTCATGTTCTCATTGGTTGCGTGGACGGCAGCCAGTCGCGTCAGGCTCGCGAGCGAAGGCTTCCTGACAGTCAACTAGGGGGTCTATCGCTTTCCTGATGGGCGCTCAGTGTACTTTGCGAACGAATGCCACTGGAGGAGGGCTTTCGTCGATTCAAGATGGAAGACTCCTCGGGAAACCGCTTCGACCAACTGCCCCTTATTCGCCAAATTTAACATCCATGAAAACTCATTTCATCCTACTTTTGATTGGTGCTATTGTAGCCTGCTGCGCTTCCGCCCACGCGGTGCAAGATAACGATTCACTAGATCCTACCGCCTTGCGCTGCGAGTACCTCGAGGAGCCGGTGGGGGTAGACTCTCGATTGCCGCGATTCTCTTGGAGAGTCGAATCTCACCGTCGCGGAGCGTCTCAGAGCGCTTGGCAGGTTCGGGTTGCTCGCTCGAGCGAAGCATTGCGTAGCGGAAAGGCTGAGCTTTGGGATAGCGGCCGCACCGCGGGAAACGATACCAACCAAATCGAATACCAGGGAATGGCGCTGAAGTCTGGCATGGAGTGTTTTTGGCAGGTTCGGGTTTGGGATGAAAAGGGCAATGTTTCAAAGTGGAGCGAGCCTGCCCGTTGGGCGATGGGGTTGTTGAACGAACAGGATTGGAAAGCTCAGTGGATTTCCTGCGAAGATGATGCCTCCTATCACAAGGACCGATCGAAACTGCACCTGCCAGCTCCCCGCCACTATCGGAAAGACTTTACCACTAAGAGAGAGGTTAAGCGGGCAGTCGTTTATGCTTCGGCTCTTGGTGTATACGATTTGTATCTGAATGGCGAACGCGTGGGTGACGCGTATTTGCAGCCGGGCTGGTCGGACTACAAGAAGCGAGCCTACTACCGCACGCACGAGGTGACCGAATGGGTGCGATCCAAGGGGAAAAATGCCATTGGAGCCGTTGTGGCTGATGGATGGTATTCTGGATACGTGGGCTACGGGCTTCTAGTCGGATACGGTCCCGACAAGGTGGGGCGCTATTTCTATGGGAAAACTCCAGCGTTTCTAGCGCAATTGGAAATCGAATACACAGATGGTTCGCGAGAGCTCGTCGTGACAGACGAGTCTTGGCGAGTCACGGATGGGGGGCCGACACGAGAATCGGACATCATTATGGGCGAAGCCTATGATGCGCGCATGGAGTTGGGAGAGTGGGCGTTGCCGGGCTACAAGGCCAAGGATTGGGAGCGTGCGGTCTTGGCGTCGAGAAATCCGCGCATCGACACGGTGTATACGGATCGAGCAGGACGTAAGCCAGTGAATCTTGGTTTCGAAACCCCCCCGGTGATGCAGTCTTACATGGCACCGCCAATCGTGGCGACTGAGGAGCTCCCTGCTAGATCCGTTTCCGAGCCGGAGAAGGGCGTTTTTGTATTCGATCTCGGACAGAACTTTGCGGGAATCGTGCGCCTGAAGGTGAAGGGGGAGCGCGGAACCAGAATCCGTTTGCGCTTCGGCGAAATGCTCAAGGAGAACGGGATGGTCATGACTGAGAATTTGAGGCGTGCCCGAGTCACGGATTTCTACACGCTAAAGGGAGATCCCGAAGGTGAAGTGTGGTCTCCTCGCTTCACGTATCACGGATTCCAATACGTTGAGCTCACAGGACTGGACGTCAAACCTGAGCTCGATGCGATCACAGGCATTGTCTTGCACAACGATACTCCATTGACCGGCGAATTTGAGTGCAGCGATCCCGTGCTGACCCAGTTCGGGAAAAATGCCCAATGGACCCAGCGGGCTAATTTCTTGGAGGTTCCGACCGATTGTCCGCAGCGCGACGAGCGGCTGGGCTGGATGGGCGACGCTCAGGCCTATATTCGGACCGCGAGCTACAATGCGGATGTGGCGTCCTTTTTTACCAAATGGATCGACGATGTGGAGGAGTCGCAGTTGAGCTTCGGAGCGTATCCAGACTACGCTCCGTACCCGATGGCCCACGGTGGAAGCGGTAAGTCCTTTGGCTCGGGATGGACGGACGCGGGGATCATCTGCCCGTGGACGATATGGAAAGTCTATGGCGATACGCGCATGCTGGAGGAACATTGGGACTCCATGACGCGATTCATGGAGTGGCGCTACGCCTCCACTGCGGTGAACGGTCTCGGAACCAGCCTTGGAAATCCTTGGGGAGATTGGCTTAATGTAGGCGAGAAGACGCCAATCGAGTTCATCGACACCTGCTACCATGCGATGGTGCTGGATATGATGGAGGAGATGTCGCTGGCCCTTGGTCGCCGTTTGGAGGCCGAGACCTATCGTGAGCGCGGCGAGAAGGTGGCGAAGGCGTTTGAAGCTGCTTACCTTAACGAGGATGGAACGTTGAAAGTGGATACGCAAACTGCTTACGTGCTGGGCGTGTCGGTAGGCCTGATTCCGGAGGGCCTTCGTTCCGAGGCGGCAATGCACCTTGCGGGGAAAATCGAAAAGAACGGTTTCCGAATGGCGACCGGATTCTTAGGAACCCGCTCCCTGCTGCCTGCATTGAGCGAGCATGGGCAGCATGAGTTGGCGACTCGTCTCTTTCAAAGCCGGGAGTATCCGAGTTGGGGATACGAGGTGGTAAACGGAGCTACTTCCGTTTGGGAGCGCTGGGACAGCTACACCAAGGAATTTGGCTTTAACGGAGCCAATGGGAAACAAAACGCCGGGATGAACAGTTTCAGCCACTATGCCTTTGGCGCGGTGATGGAATGGGCCTATCGGACGTTGGCGGGCATCGATACCATCGGACCTGGCTACCGTCATATCTTGATCCATCCCCGTATTCCCGGCTCGGAGAGCAACCCCGACAACGAGGTTGTCGACTGGGTCAAGGCTCGCTATGATTCAATCAATGGGCCGATTCGAAGCGATTGGAAGGTGGAAGACGGCATGCTCAGGATGAACGTAGAAATTCCGGCGAATACGAAAGCCACGATCGTCCTTCCTTCGAAGGACGTGTCCCAAATAAAGGAAGGGGGGGCTCTGGTTCGCTTAGGTGAGCACTTTCACTCTATCGATTCCGAAGGCGACGTAACGCGCTTGCTCGTGGGAGCCGGAACGTACGTGTTCGAATTGCCTTTTACGCGCTAGTGAAAGTTCGTAACGACAGGGATTTCGGGTTTCTGTGATTCGCATCGATGAAGCTACTTTGTACATACTTGCTGATTTTCAGTGTTTGTTCCGTTGCCAAGGCGGATGAGGGTCTTGTCTATCCTCTGAAGGGCGGCACGCCGCCTTACACAGAGTTTCTCGACAAGGGATTTCCTTTCAAGGAGCTAACAATCGCTATTGGGGGACGGGGCGAGCCGGATCGTGAGATAGTGCCGCGCGCCCTTATCGTCCCCTTGGCGGAGGACGTCTACGTCGCTTACGATACGGAACTGATGCGGGTGGCGGCTATTTGGAAAGGGGCATTCAGCGAGCCTCTTGGCGTGTCTTTCGCTTCTTATGCCCTTCCGCTAAATAAAATAGAGGGAGGCTTCCGCAGGCTTCCGAGTCCAGCCGGGAAGATTGTCTCTCGCAGCGGAGTTTACCCAGGGTGGCAACGCTCTGGCGATGTCAGGTTGTTCGACTTCAGAGAGGCTTACATAGACGAGCGTGAACCTGGCCGGGGGCCGATGGATCCGGAGCTTGCGTCGTGGAAGGGGGTTCGGGTCACGGACGATGGCGCTTTGCTGAGCTACCTTTTGTTTGGGGCGAACGCGTTTGAGCGTTTTCAGGTCTTGGATTTGGATGGCGATATTGTCGTTGAAAGACGGATACGTGTAGAGAATTTGGACTCGAAGGCGACTTTGCTGCTTCCCGGTCCAGGGGACGATGTCCGAAGTATCGATATCGGCCCAACTTCGGAGACTAGCTGCGAATGGGTGGTACGTTATTCATTGGATGGCGATGTTTCTATTGAGGAGGTGAAAACCGATAAAGGGTTCAGCACCGCTAAGGCGCAGCTTTGGCCGGAGAAGGCTGTGACAAGCTTTTCTTTCGGAAAGGAAAATCGAGGGTACGTATTCGACCTCTTGGACTTGCCGTATCCGAATCCCTGGAAACGTCGTATTCGCCCGGTGGATATAAAGTTTAGGAAGGATGGCAGCGCGGTTTTGCTCACTTTTGACGGCGACCTTTATCGACTGACGGGATTTGAATCAGCGGATTCCAGAATCGTATGGCAGAGAATTGGGGCCGGCTTTAACGAACCTCAGACGCTTGCTCTAAGAGGAGACGATATTTTCGTGTATTCAAGAGGTGGGATCAGTAGGCTGTGGGACTTGGACGGAGACCATGAGATCGATCGTTACGAGATGTTCTGCAATCGCTTCGTGCAGAGTCCGGATACGAGAGACTTTCCGAGTAGCATTGTAGCGATGCGGGACGGTTCATTTTTAATTTCGAAGTGCGGACAGCAAGTTGCGTCAAGAAACCCGCACAGCGGCCGGGTTCTTAAGATCTCAGCGGATGGAGAGAAGGTCTCGGTCTATGCAAGCGGCTTAAGGAACGCGTTTCTTGCTTACGATCCGTCTCGGGATTTGGTGACGGCCAGCGATCAGCAGGGCGAATGGATTCCCTCTACGCCATTGTTGGAAATCGAGGAAGGCTTGTTCTACGGGTATGAGAAGTCACCGGCAGCAACGGAGATGCCGGTCTCGCCTCCGTTGCTTTGGTTTCCGCATCGCGTGGCTCCCTCGGGAGTTGGGCAGGTGCACGGCTTCGACGAACGCTCTATCTCGTTCCGAAATAGTGTCCTGTACCTGGAGTACCATCGGCCGTCGATCCACAGAGTAAGTTTTGCGGAAGGAAACCTACGTAAAGCAAGCGCCTCGCAGTTGCCTCTGAGTTTAGAGATCCCCTTGCTCAATGGTTCGGTGAACCCGACTGATGGCATGGCATACGTGGCAGGTTTCCAGATCTGGGATTCCTCTGCTCCGCGTTTGGAGGGGATTGGCAGGATCCGGGAAGTCGAGGGGGGAATTCGCTCTCTCGAATCGATGGAGCCGGTAGCGAATGGCGTCGTTCTCAGCTATCGCACCCCGGTGGAACCGAAGGTTGCCTTGGATCCGAATCGCTACCAGGTGAGCGCTTGGGATTACCGTCGCACGGCCCAGTATGGTTCCGCCCAATACAACCAGAAGGGAGAACCGGGAATCGACAGCTTGTATGTCCATTCCGTGCATTTGTCTCAGGATCGGTGCCGGGTGTATCTCGCGATTGAGGCGATGCGTCCGGCGATGCAGGTGGAGGTTATGGTCGAATCCGACGGGAAGTGGCTGCCTACCTACTTGACTGTTGATGGCAGTAACAACACGCCCCTTGAAGCCTTGGGCTTTGGGATGCTCGATCCAGAGCGTTTGTTCAAGCTGGAACCAGCGCCGCGAGCGGAGGCGGGCAAGCGAGCGGTCGTTTCCGCAGCGCGGGGCCAGGAGATCTATTCGAATTTCGGCTGTATTGGTTGTCACTCCACCGATGGTTCGACGGAAGGACGGAGCGGACCTAGCTTTTTGGATTTGTACAACAGTCGTCGACATTTGACCGATGGAAGCGTTGTGAAGGCGACAAGATCTTATTTGAAAGAGTCGATTCTTGCGCCCTCCGAAAAGAAGGCGAAGGGCTACGATGATGGCGATGTCGGCATGCCCTCCTATGCGGGAATACTTAAGGAGGATGAGATCGAATCGATTTTGTTGTTCTTGGAGTCGCTCTAATAGGTCGAATCGTCGACGCTAGGGAGTTACGACGTCCCAGATTTTTTCTAGACTGTCTTCGCCGGCCGGGCCTCGGACGCTTAGGCGCACCACCCATTGCCCGGGCCGCGTGTAGTGGTGGATTGGGGACGGCTCGTTGGAGCTGTTCCCATCGCCAAAATCCCAATGCCAGCTCTGGATCTCTCCGTGGGAGCGATCTTCGAATTTGAAAGATCGGCGGTCCGTACCGATGTTCGTAACGCTCCAATTAGCTTGGATTGCGGGCTGTAGTTCTGGCTCGATTGGCATGAGCTTGAAAAGGCAGAGGGAGGAAGCATCGCGTACCATCTCCGTGTCATGAGCCAGGTTCATGAACGCTTCGAAGGTGTTGCCTTCGTCGTCGTACTCTAGAATGCACCAGGAGAGTCCGATCAAGCCGTTCTCTCGAAAATCGGATTCGGTCGAGTAGGCGGGGCCTCGCAGGTCTGCGTGGTCGAAAGCGGTGATGTAAAATTCAAGCTGATAGCGTCCGCCTTCTCCGTGCTGGAAGGAGTAGGATTGTGCTGCGTTGGCGTGTGGAAAATCCTTAATCCAAGGAGCGTTGCCCCAAACCATTGCCCATTCCTTGCGTAAGGAAGGTGTGAATACGTGATAATTTTGAGCGTGCTCTCCATGGCCCATGAAGTGGAGGTCGCTTTTCTTAAAAGCGTCTTTATGGGGGTGGACAGTGTTGATGAAAGAGCCGCCCGAGAGGTTGCCATCGACGACGACCTCGAAAATGTCGTTTTTCAGGCCTGAGCGGGCGAAGTCCCAATCGTCGTCGCTTGCGTCATAGTAAAAGTAGAGGCGATTGAGTCCCTCGACCCAAGCGACTTTTACCGATAGGTCGAAATCGGCTGGATCGAGGTCTATACCGCGACCGCGTTCCGTATCCATTAGCTGGTCGAGTCCGATCGCGTATCGCTCCGGGACGAGATTCCAGTCTGCGAAGGAACCGTCGATACGTGGGATTTGGTCTTTCGGAAACTGGAAGACCTCGAATTGTTGATCCGGGCGGCTGGCGGCCTGAGTCGAGTGAGCGCAGCCGCAGCCTAGCAAAACGGCGAGGGCAAGGCGGGTGCTCGAGTCGCTCATTTGAATCAGTGGCTGGCGTCTGGCAGTTTTTGTTTCAGCCCTTGCACGACCGGAGCGGAGACGAGCCAAAGGAGCATTCCGATGGTCATACTGGTCTTCACGTTTTCCAGGGACAAGGAGTCTATGGCGAAAAGGATGGAGGGGATTAGGGTTAGGGCTAGGCCCAGGAGGGATACGAGTCGAAAGGCAGTGATCATGAGGGCCGAGGTTAGGCGGTTTTGGTTTGTTTTGAGAAGGCCTGGTAAAGCAGCCCGGTGATGAGCCAGCAAGGAAGCACGAAGTTGACTGCGGTGTAGCCCCGGTAGACGATCAGGTAGAAGGAAGGGGCGACAGGAATGAGCCAGGCGAGCAATACGGCGAGGTTGAACGAGCTTTCGGGTACCAGTGATTGGAAGGTGGTGGCGTCGCGTTTGCGGAAGTACCAGTCGAAAAAGATGACGCCGCCCATGGGGGCTAGGATGGTGCCGTAGAGTCCGACAAATCCGAGCAGTTGCCAGGCGAAAGCTGGAAAAGCGCCCGCTGCAGTAGCGATCAAGCCTGCGGCGAAGGTAGTCCAAAATCTGGATACATTAGGAAATACGGTTTGGACCATCGCTTGAAAGGCGAGTCCGGCCCGGTAGATGGTTGGATTTGCGGTGGTCCATCCGGCCACGATGACGCAGACGATGCCGGCCAATCCGGCTACGTTGCTGGCCATGGGGCCGGGGACAGGGTTTGCGTCCTGGTTGAGTTTTATTTGGGCGGCGAGCATGAAGGCGGCAGCGACCCAAGCCATGTAGTGGCCGACATACATGCCGGCGGTGGTGGCCCAGCCGGACGATGCCTTTCTCGCGAAACGAAAGACGGAAAGGTCAGCCATGCCGACGTGCATTGCCGCATTGCAGAACCAAGCGAAGATGAAAACGCTCCAGAATCCCATGGTAGATTGGTTTTCTCCTTCTTGGGCGAATAGGATCGATTCGCTCCAGATAGAATTGAGCTCCTCCCAGCTTCCCGCTCCGAGCTGTTTGAAGGCTACGATTCCGCACGCTAGAAATACTAGCACCATCCAAGGGGAGGCAATGTTGGCGAACTTTGCGACAGTGTCGTATCCAAGCGAGGCGACGAGCGCGATGACGAGACCAACGGCGATGACGATGATGACGAACAAGGCGCTGTTGGGAAAGAGGTCGCTGGTGGTCGGCATCGGCATGTCGAAGGGAATCCCGACGGCAGTTGCCGACACGGTGATCATGGCCCCGGCGAGGAAGCAAAAGAGGAGTCCGTTCGCCAGGTTGTAGACGAGCACGAGCCATTTCCCGGCGATTTTCTCGAGGTGCTGGTAAAGGGTGAAGCGGGCTTTAATGGCAATGGGAGCGCAGACGTAGCGCCAGCTCAGCACAGCCATGAGATTGCCGAAAAGGAGGCCGAAAAAAATGTTCTGTAGCGATACGCCTGCGAGCAGGAAGAGCGGTCCGATCATGAATTCGGTTCCCGCGGCATGCTCTCCAGCATACATGCCCCAGAACTTGCCGGGGCCTTTAAGCGCGCGTTGGGGGACGGGCTCGCGTTCGTATTCGTCGCTTGCGGGTCTATTTTTTGGGGGTGCGATGGCGGTTGCTTCCATGAGGGGCTGGATTGATATTTATTGTGTGGCGGTTCGCAGGAGCGAAGGCGATTGGACTAAAGACCAAGGAAGGGATCTAACGACAAACTCGCCCTAACGAGACTGTCAGGTAAATCGAGGAAGGGGAGGCTTATCCCTTGATGGAGCCTTTGGTAATCCCGTTTACGTAATACTTCATGCCAAAGGCGAACACGATGATGAGCGGAATTGAGCCGATGATATAGCTAGCGAATTCGGGGCCGTGTTCCTGGGCGTGTTCGGAACTGTATTGAGTTACACGGAGAGTGAAGGTTTGCAAGTTGGGGGCGTCGATGGTGATGAGTGGCCACATATAGTCGTTGTAGATTCCGACGAAGCTCAGGATGCTCACGGTTGCAATCACGGGGAGGCAGAGAGGGAGGGCTATGCTGCGGTAAATTTGCAGCTCGCTCGCTCCATCGATCCGAGCGGAGTCGAAAAGGGATTGGGGCAAGTTCTCGATATAGGTGCGGCAGAGGATTATCCCTAGGACTTGACCTCCTGCTATGTAGTGTACCAGCAGCACCCAGGGTGTATTGAGAAACCCATGACCACCTTGCCCAAGCCAATCGTTTCCGCCCACGAATGGGAATTGCTTGTACCACAGGAACATAGGTATCAGCGTTAAGATTCCGGGTACCATCATAAGGGCGAGTATGAGCAGGTAGATGAGTTCTTTCCCGGGGAACTGAATACGGGCGAAAACGTATCCGCTAAGACTGGACAGGAACGCTAGTAGGATGACGCTAACGCTAGCGGTAATGGCGCTGTTGAAAATCGAGTGCTGAATAAAACCGAGTGCTTGGGCGAAGAAGTCCCAGCGGATTTCCTCGGGCGGCGCCCAAAAGTCGTGGATCACCTCGTCCGAGCTTTTGACGGAAAGCAGGATTGTCATCAGGAAGGGCGCTATGGTTATCATGGCCATAGCGGAAAGGACAATGGCCGTTGCAGGTGAAATCCCCTTTTCCCTTGATGCTTTCATGAGTATCCCTCCGACTTTTTCAGGAATTTCAAGTTCAAGAGGGTGACGCAAAGAATAAAAAGGAACAGGACTGTTCCTATGGCTGCACCGTATCCGAAGTTTCCGTACAGGAAGGCCTCTTTGTACATTGAGTAGGCAGGGACGTGAGTGGAGAGCCCGGGGCCGCCTCCTGTCATCAACAAGATTGCTTGGATTTCTTGGATGGAGCCGATCACGGCTAGGATAATTAAGAGTCGTGTTTCGCTTCTGACCAGGGGAATGTCTATATTTCGGATTCGGGCGAGGGTGCTGTCCGATTCCAAGGCATAGGCATCCTTTATGTCGTCTGAAATATTCATCAAGGAGGCTAGGTAGATGAGTAGTCCGATCGCTCCGACCCATGGGAATCCCATGAAGATGATTGAGGCGAGCGCGAGCGAGTGTTCTCCTAGCCAGCTGCTGGCAAAAGTTTCTGCTCCGATGGCGACGAGCGTTTGGTTAATCAAGCCGCTGGTAGGATTGTAGAGGTTTTTCCAGATGAGCACGATGACGATGGCGGGAACGAGCGTGGGAAAGAGCAAGATCCCGCGGAAAATACGCTGAACCCTCGTGTTGGAAACGCATAGTAGCAGCTGGGCAGCAAAAAAGGGGAACACGGTTGCTTTGATCACGCTCGCGATCAGGAGTATTAGCATGTTCAGCAAGCCAAAAAGGAATTGGTCGTCCTGTAGCACTCGTGAAAAGTTTTTTAGTCCTATGAAGTTGGGATATCGCCAGCTGGACCAATCTGTAAGTGAAAAGTAGATACTGGAGATCGCCGGCCAGTAGTTGAATACGAGAAGGAGCAGGATTGTTGGGGTGAGGAGCATAAAGCCGATTGTGGCCTTGGGGCGATGTTCGGATTTTGCCTTAAGTATGTTGGCAAACGCGAATACGCAGTAGGCGGATAGGAGTATCGCAATCGCTAGCAGTCCATTGTCGAAGGGGTTCCATGCGTCGGTTTTCCGTTCCCTGACGGGTAAGAAGTCGCGAGTGGTGGGGTCGAGGTCGTATTGATAGTTCGCCCGCAGACGCAGTACTGCTTCTTTCATGGAACGATCGTAAGCTTCGAGGAAACGATCAAGGTCGGTGCGTCCTCCCAAGTAGTCCTGGAGGTGAACGACGAAGTCGCCCACGCTTTTTTGTTCGTCGAAGAGTCCGCGAAACTCCAGTTTTACAACGCCGTTTCCGCCGAAGGCTTGGTACTGTTCTTCGAGGCCAGGGAGCATCGTTACTCCTTTGATCGTGAGAGGTCCGCTTAGATTGTATCCGTTTTCTAAAGTCAGATCGTGAAGGAGTTGCCCGGACTCGGGAGTCGCGATGAACATTAGAAAGTCCATTACCCGTCTTTCGTGTTCAGGGTCTGGCTTCTTCGTTACCGAGAGTAGGGTGCCGCCATTGAAGAACCCGCGAATGGGCCCGCTTACCAGAGGGTCGTCTTGAATGGGGGGTAGCCACATGACTCCGGTTTTGAACCGGCGGTCCGGGGCCGAGTTTTTTTGGTACTGGTCGTGGGTGAAAATGAATTGGCTACCCGCTAGCATCATTGCTGCTTCCTGTCTCATGAAGGCGTTCTGAGCGGATGCGATGTCAGATCCGATGTACCCTTTCTGAAAGAATTGGGAGAGCTCTTGCAGTCTCAGGTAAATGCGGCGGAATGCTTCTGATCTAAAATCGATTTTACCGCTTTCTATCCCGTTGATCACTCTCTCGGCGTTGAGGGGAATTTGTCGGTCGAAGAAGGGATTGGCGGGGTCATAGGTAAAATCTGAATGAGCGATGGGATCGAAGTCCCAGTCCCCAGGCTGCGCTGCGAGTAGTGGAATCTTGTCCCGGAGGTAGGCGTCGTTCAAGGCCCTCACCAGCCATCCGATGTTTCCTGCCCAGATGGAGCTGAAATCGCCCGGCATCGAAAAGGGAGTGTATCCTGCTGCCTTGATGGCGCGGCAGGTATCCAGCAGTTCATTCCAGCTTTGCGGTTCGCGTAACTCCAGCTCTTCGAATATGTCCTTGTTGTAGTAGATCCCTACGGAGATGAGGTCCAAAGGGAGCATGTAGAGCTCGCCGCCGTAGTTATCGAATTCATACACGTTCAGCTCGCGAAAGGAATCGATGAACTTTTTCCCGGTGTAGGGATTGGTTTGCTCGAGGTAGGGAGTGAGGGCTACCCATTTTCCGAGGGCGTCGTAGCCCTTGGTCATGTTCCCATTGTAGATGTCCGGCATCAGCTCGAGGCCGGCGGCCTCGCGCGTGCGGACGTACGTTGCGAGCTGGTTGCCGGTGGTGAAGGTTAGTTCGATCTCAACGTTCGGATGGAGCGCTTCGTATCGTCGGGCTATCTCCTCGAACGCGGCTTTGTAGTTTGTACGGTCCGTGGCGAAGCGGATGGTCTCTTTTTTAGCGGGCAGAAGTGAGGCGCTTCGCCCTGCTAGCGTAGCGGGCAGCCAGCAGGCAAGCATCGTGAAGACGAGAACTACTCTTGATAGGGATAGCTGGAGTATGGAAACCATCGGGGTGCATTTTCTCAAGAACAGGGCCGAAGGTGGGGAGCCTCGATTGTATTTTCGAGGACAGTTTTGTCTTTATGCGTCCGCTATCAACTGGAAGGGAATTCGTATTTGGTCAGCAGTTCTTGTTTTGGGGTCCACAGCTCGATGGACTCGAATCGTACGCGGCCATTGCCCGGGGAGAGGTGCAGCGAGAGCTTCGAGAGAGCGGTCTCCACCGGAAGGTCTATCTCGCAATGCTGCCTGAGGCAGGGCGAGCTCAGTTCGATGGGCTGGAGCCTGACGCGCTCTTGCCCGTCGGTGAAGGAGACGGCGATGGAGATTTCTTCCGTAGTCTCGCAGGAGAAGCGCAGTATTCCCGGCTCGAAGAGGGAAGGGGTCACTCTGGTAGTGACGCTAGGATCCTCTCCGTTGTAGTCGACTTGCATACCGCCCTTTTGGGACTGGACTTTGGCGCTTTCACTGCCGATCCAAACTCCGGCGACGTTGCCTTTGTAGTCAGCGTTGGGGTGGGGCAGCAAGCATTGGCTGGCTTGTAGGTTTTGTTCGATTAAAGCGTCCAGCTCTTCCACGATGTCGTTACGTTGGCCGGACAAATCGTTTTGCTCCCCGATGTCCTCCGCGAGATTGTAGAGCTCGTAGCGATGCTTTTGGTCGCTTGTGTCGTGGTAGAATCGATACAGTTTCCAAGAACCTTTCCGGACGGAAGTGTTGGGGAGGTTCATAGTCGCGGGCACGAAGTGGGGGAAATGGGAGAAGAGCGGCCCTCGGTCGTGGGGTTGCGACCGCAAGGCGGGAACGAAGCTAACTCCGTCCAAGTGAGCTTCGGGCGCTGGCGCTTGCCCGAGCATTTCGAGAAATGTGGGATAGAAGTCGGTGGTAGAAACGACGGAATCGTTGACTGTAGGCCTTTCTGCTACGCCAGGCCAATGCACGATTAGCGGGATACGCACCCCGCCTTCGTAGTTGTTGCCTTTGCCCGAGCGCAGCGGGAAATTGCTGGTGGGGTAGGTGCCTTCGACCACGTCGTACATATTGCCTCCGTTGTCCGAGGTGAAGACGACTATGGTGTCCTCTTGCAGTCCGAGCCGTTCCAGGGCGTCCAGCACTTTGCCTACGTTTTGGTCGAGAATGTCGACCATTGCTCCCATGTTGGGGTTTCGTTGGCGTTCTGCGTCGTCCACTCTTTTCTCGTATTTGGCTTTGAGATCCGGCTTGGATTGAAAGGGGGCGTGAACGTCGTAGAGCCAGAGGCAGAGGAAGAACGGGTCGGAGCGCTTGTCCTCGATAAATTTGACTGCTTGGTCTCCGAGCACGTCGGTGATATGGGTCCCTTCTTCGACCTCGGGCAGGGTGTCGCAATCCCAGGGGGCGAAAAAGTTGCCTGGGGTAGGTGGCCCGGAATGGTGGCGCCCGCCGACTACGGTATCGAAGCCGAAATTTTCCGGAATATGGGGAGCGTGCCCAAGGTGCCACTTGCCCATAAGGGCATTGTGGTAGCCGGCCTTTTTGAGGTCTGCTCCGATGGTGCGGTAGTCGAGGCTGAGACGGTTGATGGGGGTGGGAGCGGCAGCGCGCTGGTCGGCCGGGGCGGTCTTGTGCTCTCGTCCTTCCAGAATCTCTGGAATCTCGTGCCCAGTGGGCATCGTGAAGTGCAGGCGTCCTGGATTGCGACCCGTAAGAATGCTGGCTCGGGTCGGAGAGCAGAGCGGACTGGCCGAGTAGGCGTCGGTGAACTTCATGCCCTTGGCGGCGATACGGTTGATGTTGGGCGTCTGGTAGAAAGTGCTGCCGTAAGGTTCGGTGTCCATCCAGCCGAGGTCGTCCGCGAGGATGAAGACCAGGTTTTTGGGGGTAGGGGCTTGCTTCATAGAGTACGAATGCCTCGAGGCACCGCAGAATTATTAATCGTAAGGTTGGCTCAATATTAGGCTCAGCTTCATGTCGGCGGCGACCTAAGGAGAGCTTGACTGTCAGGTCGCCTTGGGCTGGAGCTGGATCGCTACAATTTTCTAGGCTTTTCTAGGCTTTTTGATACCCCCGAACGATGCCCTCCAAAGTTACGATCAGAGATATTGCTAAAGTTTGCGGCGTGTCGCGAACAACGGTCTCCGCCGCTCTACGCAACGCCGCAGGCGTTTCGAAAGCTCAACGCGATAAGATCCAAGCGGCAGCCAAGGAGATGGGGTATGTGAGGGACATGAAGGTGGCCCAGGTCATGTCACACATCGCCAAGTCGGGAACGGATGGACATCTCAGGCGCATCGCCATGGTCAGCGCGCCGGAGGTCAACGGACCTCCGCCGTGGAAGGCGAACGGGCTCATGAATCGCTTCTACAATGGAGTGAAGTCCCAAGCCGAGAGCTTGGGTTGCGGCTTCGAAGCGTTTTGGATGGCGGAGCCGGGCATGTCGAGCCGGCGTCTAGCGGAAATCATCTACTCGAGAGGCATCGATGGTATCGTGCTGATGCTCGATTATGGCAAGGATCCTACGCGTATCGACTTCGACTTCAGTCAGTTCGCGGTATCGGTCATCGGCAAGTCGCTGGAGTGGCCGCATCTGTATTCGGCTGAGGGCGACTTGCACCAGGGAATGTTGATGGCTATGGATCAAGCTAGGAATTATGGATACAAACGCCCCGGGTTGATGCTGCGTGAATCCTCCTCAAAGCGCGCAGAGCACAGTTGGGAGGCGGCCTACTACCTTGCCCAAAGCCGCTTGGATCTCGCGGAGCGGATTCCAGTTTGCAAGTTTGGTTTCGAGGACACGGACGCAATTCGTGTCTGGTTCGATGAATACAAGCCAGATGTTATCATCGGCCATGAACCGCCTGGGTTGAAGTTGTTGAACAAATACAATATCAGTGTTCCGGATGACGTCGCATTCATCGCTTTGGAAATGCACGATCCAAACTCGGAGGTGGCAGGTGTGGATATCAAGCCGGAGGGGATCGCGGCGGCCGCTGTTGACCTGCTCTCGGAGCAATTCCGGAAAAACCAGCAAGGACTGCCGGATAACCCGGAAACAGTCATCGTCAAATGCGAATGGCATGACGGCAAGACCCTGCCGTTTATCGGTAGGGATTGAGAGTCACTGCCGGGGTGAGTCGCTAAGGCAGAGCTCTTGGTATTTCTTGAATGAGCGCTGGAGATGATCCGCGAATCTTCAGTTAGAGCTGTTTGTTAGCTCATATTCTTCGTTTTCGTATTTTTCTATCAATACGTCGAGACTCGCTGCTATTTCCGTTTCTGTGCCAAGGACAAGCCAGTAGCGATAATTGAAGTTGGACTTAGGACCGAGGTTTACGCGCACGACTGGCGCGACATGCATCGTGTAAGTTGAAGTTGGGTCTTCTATATTGTTAGGTCCGCCGCTGGAGCCGAAATTCCATGACTTGCCCGCGGTTGGGCTGAAGACCGCAATTCCTTGGCCGCTTTCTTCGAAGAAGGCCATCGCTTGCAGTGGGGGGCTTGCCTTGGTCCAGGGCAAGCCTGGAGGATCGGTTTCGAGCTGCCATTCGCCGTCGCCGAGGTAAGACTTGGCGATGTGAAAGTTTCGGGTGAAGTAGCAGGCGGGAACTTCTTGAGGATTGGCCACAGCTGGGCCCCAAGGGTCATTCTCATCACGATCGCACTGTAGTTCGCACTGCACTACGATAGTGTTGGGCAAACCTTCTTCGAATCGCGTCCATTGCTTCATGAGAGCCGCGGCGGGTTCGTTGGGCATGTCCCAAAGGTTTGGGATCGTCTCGCTGTAGAGAGTGTGTTCGTTCAGGCGCTCGAATGCCGTCACCTCGGCCCAGGAGCCGATGCCACCTCCTTGTATGGGATTCCAAGACCACGGGGACCAGTGTTTGCCTTGTCCCTCCTGCCGCCGGTCGCGACGAATGCCAGCGTAGTAGGACTGTTGGATCAGGCGCCCCGGGTCGCGGTAGTTGACGATGTTCCGCGAATACCCGGCCGATGAAATGTAGGTGATGGAGCCTCCTTTTTCGCGATCGATCCCGATTTTTACCTGCCCGTTCGCGATGGTGAGGAGATCCTCTTTCCGCTCGGGGATGGCGGGGAGCTTCGCCACTATCGTCAGCGCGATGGTAGCCAGTACCAGTCGCTTTAAGGGAATGAAATTCGTTTCGATTGAGGTTCTTCGAGTCATGGTTGATAGGCGGGCTGGGAAAGCTTCTTTCGGTTGACCAGGTTGATGTGGGAAATTCTCCAGCCGTATTCGGTGCGTTTGCACGTAAATTCGTATTGTCCGGTGAGAAGCGTATTCTTTTCCGGAGTACCATCCGAGTGGAAGTGGCGAGTGTTGAGAGTGGTGATAACGAATGCCTCGTCTCCGTCGATCCGAATGAATATTGGGACGCTTAGGTGCTGGGTTCCTTCGAAGGTTTCAAAGAAGGTTTCCAGCAATTCGATCCGACGATTTGCGGACGCGGATTTGAAAGTTCCGGATGAACCGTCGTGGTAATTGTCGAGAAAAAGGGATCGGTGCAGCTCCCAGTCTCGCAGGTCCACGCTGTATCCGTATGCCATGATCAGGTCTAACAATTCGCTACGATCGACGAGGTAGTTGATTTTTGTCTCCAAGTCGGCGGCGCGAATCGATTGGCGAATTTGCAAGCGCTCGCTTGCATCTATCCTGGAAGGGTGGGGATTGTCGAGCGGGCTCGCTGGACAGGGCACCGCGGAGACTGCAGGCAATAGCAAAGCAAGCAAATGGGATAACTTCATAGGGAGAAGCCTTCGGGCAGTTTGGTTCGGAGCATTTGAGCTCTCCAGATTTGGTCTAGAATTGGTTCTTTGCTAGGCGGTTAGCGCCTGACTGTCCTTATCCGAATTACATGACCTCGAATACCTTTGCTTGGCAGCCTGCTCGCCGCTCTCGGCGAGCTTCCCTTTGCTGAGCTCCTTCAAGTGTTCGACCAGTCGGAAGTCGATTGGTCCGCCGGGACTTTTATCGGCTTTGTCGCGTGGGTGGTTTGCCCAGCCGTCGTGCCCGATGAGGGTAGTAATGGGCCAACCGTATAGGATAAAAATCGGAGTCGCCTGAAGTCTTTTCGTACCGCTAATCGAGGACCTTCTCGTATTCGATTTTCCCTAGTCCCGAGCTGTTCTGGCAGGCAATCTCGAACCTTGTGAGAGGAATCTTAGCGGATGCGCACCTTATTATCGGTGTGCATGAAAGTCCGTAGAGATCCGGCCGCAAAAGCTCACGACTTCTGGAGGGCAACGGTTCCACGTCCACAATAACGAGTCTGCGGTCGAGCGACCTGAAAGAGACCTAAAGGGGGTTGAGAAGGTTCATCTCCAGGCAGGTGGGTCGGCGCCGGTCACCTTTGAACTGAATTAGAGAGGGTTTGCTTTCCGAGATGTATCTAGTGGATCTTGGCAGGTAGAGCCGGGTGATTTTTCGCTCCTTGTTGGTAACTCTTCGCTGAACTCCGAATTTGCTGAAAAGGTCTCTCAAAACTAGGTTTAGATTTGGGAGCGAGTCCGGCTTGGCTTTCCCTCCATTCCGTGGAGGCTGTCGTACCTTATCGGGTTTCATCCTTTTAGGCGACGGGGTTGTATATAAAAAAACCGCAACGTTTACGCTGCGGTTTTTCTACCATTTCCAAATAGTGGATGTGAAAGGATTTGAGTTAAATTGTAAGACTCGAAACGAGTATAGTTAATGTGTTTAGCCTGAACGAAGTATGTGCAACTATGCTTTCAATTAGAAAACAATACAGTTAGTTCTGGATGCGAATGATGGGTTCGACCCAGTGGGCCCAATCGTATTCGATGTCTGCACCGGGGTCAATGATGAGGCTGAGTTCGCGACTGCTGCCGGCTTTGCCTGTGAGGTCAACAAGGTGGGACGTATAGGTTCCGTCTGTCTTTTCCTGACGGTAAACTTCCCTGCCATCAAGTTGAACCGAGAAGGTTACTCCGTTTGAGCTTTCGTGGGCGATTCCGGTACCGAAGGTCAGGGCTAAGCTTTGATTTTCGTCGATTTCTGGGAGTTCAATCTGCCAGCTGATGGAGGCTGGGACTCCATCTTTCGGATGGACGAAGATAGAGGGCGCGAGCCAGCCGGCGGATTTGAGGAAGGAGGCGGATTTCGCGTCTAGCGCATTTGCCACATTTGCGTCCACGAAAAGTCGATACAGGTCGATGATGCCGCTTTCGTTGGAGTTAGGTTGAGCGAGGCCTACGCTTTCGGGGCCAGGGTAGAGCTTTTCCCAGGAATCGCGATCGAGGTAGTCGAGGGCGAACTGAGTTTCCTCTAACCAGTTCTTTTCGCCAAAGGCTTTGAAAACGCTGTAGGAGGGTTTCTTGGGGCCGATGTCCTCGGCTCCTTTGGGCCCGTGACGCCGCAGGCCGAGCATGAGACCGCCTTCGTGCGGATGGTCCACGTGGCGATGCAAGTGAAAGGCGGTTATTTCAGGAATCTGTTGAACGAGCTCGAGTGCGTAGGCGAGGGCGACGGCTTGCTTGAGTTCTGGCTCCGCTCCAGCGGGGCCGTGGAATCCTTGCTCGCTCAGAACGATTTCGCGGGTTTGGTGGCCGAAGCGGAGGTGTGGTTGCTTCAGGTAAGCGACGAGTACCTCCAAGTTCTTCATGGTGACGAGCGGACTGTCGAAGTAGGGCATTGCCGAAAAATTAAGCCAGAAGGCGGGCTCGAAGAGGTCTTCTGGGTACGGGTGCCAAGCGACTCCCCAGGGGAAGTCGCCGGACTTCTTGGAGAGTTTGCCAAAGGCGTCGATGAAGCCGCGGCCGCTAAAGCCGCGTTCGGGGGATCCGGGAGTTGCCATGGCATGCCAGTGGTGTGTTAGGGAAACGAAGACGCGCCAATCCGAGTGAGCCTGTTTGCCTGCGAGTTCGGCGATGCGTACGGCTCGGTGGTAGTTGTCGGTAACTTCCTCGATGGAGGCGGGGCCCATGTTGTACCAAACGGAGTGACTCTGCACTTCGTTTCCAACGATCATGCCGGCGAGAATTCCGAACTTGGCATCTTCGCGGGTGTAGCGCGATGCGAGGAACTCGAGTGCGGCCCGATAGTACAAGTAGCCCTCTTCGTTCGTTAGGTTGAAGGCTCCGATAAGGGCGTGGGGGTTGTTGATCTCGGAGCGTGGGTGGGTGAGAGGGCTGTCGTTGCGGGAGCCTTGCCATTTAATGGTTTTGAGAAGGATTCCCAAGGTGCGGATGCCGGCCTGATGAAAGGCTTTGAGCCGCGTATCCAAGTTTTCAACATAGGATGCTCGGAAGTGAACGGTCTTAGCGTCGACCGTGACTTGATAGGGACTGTTTTTCGATTCTAGGTCAATGAGTTGATCGATGGATATGTTTTCGACGATATGGCTGGCTCCTAGGGCAATCGGGTCTTCCAGCCCTACGGCGCTGTTGAGTCCTTTCTTGTTGCTGGGGTGGGGAATCGCAAAGGTCGCCGCCCCGAGTAGGGACGTGTCGGTCACCCAGCGATTTGCGTCCAGCGTTTCGCGACTATTAGCGACGACTATATTGAAGCGTCCGTAGTAAAGGTCGTATCCTTCTTGTATTCGATTGAATGTTACGGATGGAGACGCTTGTCCCTTCCAGACCGTGAACGTTTGTTCTTCTGTTTGGTAGGGCAGGCGAACGGTGACCTCGATGCCCTGTCCTTGCAGTTCCAACGGAAGGCTGATTTCGATTTGATCTGCTCTCGCGGAGATCACTGGGGAGGCGGCATTTGCGTGGAAGTGTGCGAAGATGGAGAGAAAAAGGTGGGCGCTGCGTAGGTAAGCTTTGAGCGGAATCATTGGGTGTGGGCGAGTTGTTTGTTAGTGTGACGTATCTTGAGCAGTTCGCGGTTTCGTTCCGCTTGTTTTCGGGTGAGTGGATAGTAGATCATTATGATAAGGGCGGCGAGCAGTCCGGCGCATTGGGTTCCAACGATCAGTAGTTTCATGTCGAATACGACATCTGGTGTGATGCCGTTTTCCTTAATGTCCTTTGCGTCGTAGCCGGAGATCTGGAGGATGCCTCCGCCCACTAGGGAGGTAATGGTGATGGCTAGTTTCAAGGTGAAGCCCTTGACAGCGCTAAACATGCCTTCGCGACGTCGACCGGTTATGAGCTCGTCCTCGTCGCAGATATCGGCGGTGATCGTGTCGACCATGAGCCAGCAACCTTGAAAGCCGAGGAATGCGATGATGGAGGTTATGTAGAGGGCCCAGGGCCACCTTGGATCGATGGCAGGCCAGAGCAGGGCTGTTCCCACTAAGGCGAAAGCGATGCCGACGCTCATGGCGATGCTCTTGCTCCATTTTCTCGAAATCCATCCGATGAGGAAAAGGCTGACGTACGACATACCGACCGATAGGAATCCTAGCACGAGCGAAAGGTCTCCCCAAGCCTTGTCGCTACCGTCGAGCACATATGGGATCATGAGCAAAGGCAGAACAGATCCGCCGGATATCGTGGCTACTACGATGATGACGTATGCGAAGAAGAGGATGAGAAAGTTCTTGTTTTTGAGAGCGGTGGCGAAGGCGGGACCGATTTTGATGGGGTCGGGAATCCTCACCTTTTGATTCTCCTTAACGAAAGCCACTGGAATCATCCCAGACGCGAGTACGATCACGCTTATTCCGATGCTGACCCAGAAGGCACCCTGTCCCTGATTGTTGAATACATCGAGGTTGATGAGCTTGTAGAGGGAGAACGAGCCCAAGCTCCCGGCCAGCCCGATGTACATGCGCCATGCCACGACCCGAGTGCGTTCGTCGTAGTTGGGCGTGAGCTCGAAGCCTAACGCTGTGTAGGGTACCACAAACAGGGTATAGAAAAAGGCGAGGGCGCTGCCTACGAGGGTGAGGTACCAGAAGGGAGCGTTGCTGTACCATGGATTGTCTATGGTCTCCAGGTAAGGAGGCGTCCAAAGAAAAGGCAGGATCAGGGCGCAAGAGATCACGCCCCAGAGCATGAAGGGGATCCGGCGCCCTTTGGGACTGCGGCAGTTGTCGGACCAGTTGCCGATAAGTGGATCGGTTATGGCGTCCATGAAGCGGGGCACCGCGAGCGCTACGCCGGCCAGAAGGTTTGGCATCTCGAAGAACTTCACGTAAATGAGTAAGCCGAGGGCGTTGAGGGTATTGAACATGAAGTTGTCGGCGAGGCCGCCAAAGCCCCAGAATATCTTGGTGCCGAGCGATACGCGTTCGTTCTTAGGTATTGAGGTATTGGGCACGAACGAAGGGGTTAGAGTTGCGACTTAAACTTGTAGACGCCGGCGGGGAGGGCGTAGATTCCGTGTTGTTTCTCGTATCGGTAGGGACGGGTATGGACACGATCCCAGGTTTCTTCCGACAGGTATTCGACGGCACTGTGATCGCGGGCCGGAATGTGTACTTCTCCAACCGAGTTTGGGGGAATTTCCACCTCCATCGCGAAATATCCTTCGCTTTGTTTCCACTCGCAACGGATCAGTCCGTAGGGAGACTTGAGCGAGGTCTTGGCCCAGTTTATTCCGTTGCCGGGGGTAGGGGTGAAGAGGATACGCTTGTAGGCGCTGCTACCGGATTCTTGGGATATGCCTCCTACTGTATTGTACAACCACTGGCCGATCGCCCCGTAGGCGTAGTGGTTGAATGAATTCATGCCGGTGTCTCCGAAACCTTTTTCGGGAGTCCAGCTGTCCCAGCGCTCCCACATAGTTGTCGCTCCGTTGCTGACAGGGAATAGCCAGCCGGGATAGGTTTTTTGCATCAGCACGCGGTAGGCCATGTCCGAGTGTCCGACCTTGCTGAGTGTGGGACAAAGAAGTGGCGTACCGAGGAATCCGGTTGAAAGGTGGTTGCCGCGTCGCTCAATGGTGTGTAGGAGACGCTCGATTGCGCGACTGCGTTGCTCCCCTTCGAGCAAGTCGAAGGCTAGGGCCATTAGGTAGGCGGTTTGGGTGTCGCCCACTAGCAGGCCCGACGGTGCCGTGAAAGCGTTGCGGAAAGCGAGCTTGATATTTTGGTGGAGCTTTTCGAAGCGGCTCTGGTCGTCGGGGCGTCCTAGGAGCTTCGCAACATCGATCATGATCTCTGTGGTGCGAGCGAAGTAGGCGGTTCCGATCAAATCGGAAGGTGTAGGAGCCCACTCGGGGCGAGGGGCATCTGGGGCGAGCCAGTCGCCGTAGACTGTGACCGGACGAATTAGCTCGTGCGAAGTCGATTCCTGGTAGTCTATCCAGGCGCTCATTGCGTCGTAGTTGTCTTCCAGTATCGATTTGTCACCAAAGGACAAATAGGTTTCCCATGGACAGATGACGCCGGCGTCAGCCCAGCCTGCGTTTCCGAAATGTTCTGAAACCAAGGGAATGGAAAAGGGGCGCTTGGTATTGCTGGCGAAAAGGTCTGGCGAGATGTCGGGGAAGGATCCGTCTGGGGCTTGGCTGTCGACGAGGGTGCGAATCCATTCGCGGAAAAAGGTTGAGGTGTCGAAGTTGAAGTTGGCGGTGGGGGCGAATACCTGGGCGTCGCCCGTCCAACCTAAGCGTTCATCGCGTTGTGGGCAGTCGGTGGGGAGTTCGAGGAAGTTTCCTTTTTGCCCCCAGACTATGTTGCTCTGCAGCTGGTTTATGTCTGGATGCGAGCATTGGAAAGATCCGGTGGCTTCCATGTCGCTGTGCAGGACCAGAGCCTGCAGGGATGCAGGTGTCGGCTTGGAGCTGACACCGGAGATTTCCATGTAGCGAAATCCGTGATACGTGAAGAGCGGCTCGTAGGTCTCGGTCCCTTCGCCTCGGCAAACGTAGTGGTCGGTCGCTTTGGCATAGCGAAGGTTTTCTCGGTAGAGAGAACCGTCGGGGTTGAGCATTTCGGCGAATTGAAGGGTAATCTTCTTCCCTTTGCCTTCCCTGACCTTTATGCGAGCCACGCCTGTAATCACTTGCCCGAAGTCGGCAATGTAGGAGTTGGGACCGCTGCGTTTGGTGCTCTGTGGTTTGAGCGTCTCCTGGACTCGCACCGGCGGTCCGATGCGCGGCTTGAGCGTTGCTTCGGGAGCTGGGTAACAGGTCGCTTTTTTCCATCCTGAAGCTTTGAAGCCGGGTGAGCTCCACCCTGGCATTTGTTTTCGGGCGTCGTAAGTCTCGCCATCGTAGATGTCAGCGGCGAGATAAGGGCCGGTGGCGCTTTTCCAGCTTTCATCGGTGACGACGGAATGCGTTTTTCCTTGGGCGTCGACGATCTCCAGTTGAGCAAGGGCGCTGAGCTGATCGCCGTAGTTGGCGCGGATTGTAGGGTGGAAGAGATTTCCTCGAAACCAGCCGTCGGCGAGTATGATGCCGATCGCATTCGCTCCTGTTTCCAAGAGCTCCGTCACATCGTAGGAGAATGTGTGCAAGGTCTTGTCGTACTCGGTCCATCCAGGGGCGAAGCGATCTGCGGTGACCGGTTTGCCGTTGACGAAAAGTTGGCAGACGCCTCTGGCGGAAACGTAGAGGCGGCCGCTAGCGATGGGGGTGTCTAAGCTGAATTCCTTGCGCAGGTGCGGGCAAGGGACGCTTTCTTTCGCTCCCTCGTCTTTCAGGCCGATCCACTTTGCTTTCCAATCTTCCGCGTGAAGCAGTCCCGTTTCGAAGGAGGCGACCTCGCTCCAAGGACCGACCTTTTTCCAGGCGTCCCAGATGCGGGTTCGCCAGAATACTTGTTGTCCGGACTGAAGGTTCGGCCCCCCGTAGGGAAGGTGCAATGACCGGTCGCTTTGGACGCGTCCGGTATCCCAGAGGAGGTCCGAAGCGTCCCATGCGTCCTTCCGAGAGCTGGCTTGGATCTGGTATGAACTTTGGGCGGCTCCATAGCGTTTGTCGGCAAGCTGCCAGGAAAGACGAGGCGTCGAGTCGTCCAAACCGATGGGGTTTATGCGGCTGTTGGCCTTGAGGTTTATGGGAAGGGCGATGCTTTGCGGGTCGGGCATGGTGTCTAGAAAAAAGGGTTTTTGGAAGTTGTATCAGTTAATTGGATAACGATGTTTAAGTGATTCGGGCATAGCGGCCGGCACGTACTCTTTCCCGCTTCCTCGATCTCCCTGAGGGTGATAGTGGGGAGTGCTTTGGCTGCTCGTAGGCACGTAGCCGGCTCCGTCGTGGTAATGTTTCCACCACTGCACCCAAAGTCGGTCTAGTTCTGCTACGATGTGGGGATTCTCTTCCGAGATGTCGTAAGCTTGATTCGGGTCCGTAATCAGGTTGTGAAGTTCCCAACCGTTTCCATCCACTTCGGAAAGTCGCCATGGGCCTTTGCGGATGCCTCGATTGTCTAGGAATTGGAAAAAGTGAACTCGCTCCGTTGACTCTTGCTCCGAGTGGAGGAGGGCGGAGAAACTATGTCCCGCCATGGGGGAGGGGACTGTTTCGCGAGGAATCTCTGCCAGCTCGAGCAAGGTCGGCATGAGATCGACCATGTGTGTATAGTTTCTTTCAATACGTCCTTGGGAGCGAATCATCGCTGGCCATCGAGCAATGAGTCCACTGGCGACGCCGCCTTCGTGTTGGCTGATCTTATAATGGCGAAGGGGAGTGTTGGCGGCCCAGGCCCAACCAAATCCCGGCTGGAAGTTACTGCCCTTGTCGCCAGGAAGCAGTCCTTGAGAGAGCAGCATCTCGTCGAGTAAGGCGAATGGATCGGCTCCATTGTCACTGGTGAAGAGCACCAGGGTATTGTCGTCGATGCCTAAGTGGTCGAGCGTTTGCAGGACGCGACCGATGTTTTGGTCCATGATGTCGATCATGGCGGCGTAGGTTGCCATGCGCAGGTCCTCCAAGTCCTTTTGGGCGTCGCTCAAATCGCTCCATTGAGGCAAATTGCTAGGGTAGGGAGGCAGCTCTTGATGGGGTGGGACTAAGCCAAGTTGCTTTTGTCTTTGGTGGCGTTGTTTGCGGATTGCCTCCCATCCTTCAAGGTAGCGGCCTCGGTACTTGGCGATAGCCTCGGGAGGAGCTTGGAGAGGATTATGGGGAGCGTTAAATGCGAGATAAGCGAAGAAGGGGGCGTTTGGTGTGGATTCCTGATGTAGAGTGATGAAGTTGATGGCGTAGTTAGCGAATACTTCGGTGGAGTAGAACCGGCCGTCGCTTTGCGGAATAGGGTCGTGATCTAGGCGGTAGTATGGGCTTGGAACGTAGTAGCTGGAGAAACCGTCGAGGAAACCGAAGAACCGATGGAAGCCACGATCGACGGGGTTTCCTTTCAAGTGCCATTTGCCTATGGCATAGTTGCGATAACCGCCCATTCGCAGGACTTCTGGAAGTGTCGTTCCTTTCTGAATACCGAGGCCGACGTCGGTGTACCAGCGTCCGCTCAGCAGGGAGGTGCGCGAGGCTACGCACATCCCACCGTTGTAGAATCGTTCGAAACGGATTCCTTCCTTGGCTAGTTTATCCAAGTTCGGCGTATCGATTTCCCCGCCGAAGCAACCTGCATCCGAGTAGCCCATGTCGTCGGCGACGATTAGCAAGACGTTTGGAGCTTCTGTTTTTGCTAGGGCTGTGGACGCTAGGGCTAGGCATGTGGATGCTAGCGCCAGTACCTGAGTCGCTCGAAAAACGGTTTTCATATCCGTTTCTAGTTCTGACTGCTAACCGATTTCCGCGGGAAAGGAAGGTAAGGGACCCCGTTCTTGTCGTCGCCGACGCGTAGTTCCTCGGGGGTGCGCCGCGGGCTGTAGGGCTCGTTGTTGTATTGGCCCCACCAAGCGTTCCATTCTTTCGCTAGCGATTTGGCCAAGGCGCGGTTGCTTGAGAAGAGGTTCTTACTCTCTGTGGGATCTTCAGCGAGATTATAGAGTTCCCAAGGCCCGGAATCGTGGGCGGAGAGTTTCCACTCTCCGAAGCGGAGAGCTCGATGGTCCATTAGTTGAAAGTAAATGTATTTGTGTGGTTGATACGGTGATTTTGAGAAGAGGGGAGCCATGCTCTTTCCGGGGCGCGAGTCCGACTCTTTCTGGCTGCCTGCGAGTTCGGTCAGGGTCGGCAGAATATCGACGATGTGGAGCGGGGTATCGTTGATGATCCGTTTCCCTTCGTTCATTTTTGGCCACCAAGCAATGAGTGGCGAGCGGATGCCTCCCTCGTGTTGATGCCGTTTGTACATCCGGAACGGAGTCACGCAGGCGTAGGCCCAACCGTTGCCTGGCTCCCAGTTGGAATCTCGGTCGCCTGGGCTTTTTCCCATATTTAACATCGCGGCGTCGGTTCGCGAAAAGGGATTTGCCCCGTTGTCGCTGTGGAAGAGCAGCAGGGTGTTCTCGAGTTGTCCGCTCTCTGAAAGGTAGTTTACCAGTCGACCGACGTTGTGGTCGATGCGTTCCACCATGGATGCGTAGATGGCCATGCGTTGATCTTCCAAGTCCTTTTGCTCATCGCTTAGATCTTCCCAATTCGGAAGGTTGAGCGGTCGCTCAGGCAGAGCCGCGTGTGGCGGGACAATGCCTAGCTGTTTTTGCTTTTTGAATCGTGATTCTCTGATGGAGTCCCATCCTGCAAGGTAGCGACCCCGGTACTTTTCGAAGTCTTCCTCGGGGACTTGAAGTGGATTGTGGGGAGCGTTGTAGGCGAGGTAGACGTAGAAGGGCTTTTCTGGTTCCTCTTGTCTTCCTTCTTCGATAAACTCGATGGTGTAGTCGGTGTTTGCATCGGTCGCGTAGAATTCTTCTGAGAAAGCGGTGAAGGGAGAATGGTCGAGACGCCAGGTTTTGTTGCCGACGAAGTAGTCGGATGCTCCGCTGAGGTGTCCGAAGAAGCGGTCGAAACCGCGATCGACGGGATTACCATCCAGATGCCATTTTCCGACCGCGTAGGTGCGGTAGTCTGCGGCTTGGAGCTCTTGGCCGATGGTAGGACCTTTCTTGACTCCAATACCTGTATCCATCCACCAACGACCGCTCATCAAGGAGGCTCTGGTCACCTCGCATTTGCCGGCGTTGTAGAAGTGGGTGAAGAGGATGCCCTCGTTGGCAAGGCGGTCTAGGTGCGGAGTTCGGATTTCGGAACCTGTGCAGCCGAGATCGCTATAGCCCATGTCGTCAACGATGATATGAATAATGTTGGGTCGGGGGGCGGTATAGGCGTGGGCTGCTAAGGTAAGGACGCAGGCGTTGAAGGCAATGAAGCGGGAGAGTGACATTGTATGTTATTTTGGGATACGAAAAGTGAAGGGGATTAGGTGTGGAGTTCGATCAGTAGTACCAGCGAAGTTTTTTACCTATTTGCTGACGGATATTTGGATCTTCGAGCGCTTGTTCCCAAGTTACACCCAGCCGTTCGACCTCAGCGGCGATTTGCTTGTATTGGTCAGGCCAATACTTTTTGTATTTTTTCCAGTCGATTCCTGGGGCGTTGGTTTGAGGCCGCGGTCCGTAGGGGTTGTAGTGCTGCGGATAGGTGTCCGGGTTTTCGGTCTGCCACTGGTCGAAGCGTTCGCTCCAGAATTGGAGTTCACTCGCCCAAAGGGGATCGTTCGCGAGGTTGTTAATCTCCCAAGGATCTGCTTCCAAGTGGTAGAGCTCTTCCGAGATGGGATATTCGTCGGTCCAGCGAACGTAGTTTTCAGTCAAGCTTCGGACCCCCATGAAGCGGGCTACCGGGCGAGGAACGCCGACGGGCGAAGTTTGATGTTCGTAGAAAAAGTGGTCGCGCCATGCGGTAGCCTCACCGCGCGCTAACGGGACCAGGCTCAGTCCGTCCATTTCTTCTGGAGGCGTTAAGCCTGCGAGATGCAGGACTGTGGGAGCGATGTCGATGTTGAGAGCGATCTGAGGGAGGCGTGCCGCCTTGAGGGCTCCGGGTCTTGGATCGTAGAGAAAGAAAGGGACGCGCAGGCTTTGCTCATAGGGGGTCCATTTCCCGCCCAACTGTTTTTCGCCAAAGTGCGTTCCATGGTCTGATATGAAGAGTATGACGGTGTTGTCGTCCAAGCCGCGTTGTTGGAGCTCTTGACGAATCTTTCCGATGGAACGATCGACGCTGGCTATTTTCTCCAGCACTTCCCGCCTGTAGCGTTGGTAGTTTTTCTCGGGACGTATTGTATCGTGGAATACAAGGGCACCGAGAGCGGATTTGACTGAAGGAGGGAGGGGGGCGAAATATTCGGGACGTTGCGTGGGGACGCGTTCGAAGGTGTGATGGGCGAGCTTGCCTTCATCCTCTGGGGCTACCTTGGATGAGGGATGGGGCGCTTTGTAGTTCACTTGCAGACAGAAGGGCTGGTCGGCGGGCACGCTTGCTAGGAAGTCTCGTGTCTCTAGGGTCAGCCATTCGGAGTCGTGTACCTTCTTGCCCCGGTAGGTGTTGAAAGCGGGACCTTGATCGACGTCCGCGTGAAAGACATCGAAAGTCGCGATTTGCTCGTCGGTGGCACCGACTCCGTACTTGCCGAGTTGTCCGAGGTAGTAGCCCGCTTCCTTCAGCAGGGCGGGGTAGCTCGATTTGAAAACCGGCTCGGACATCGGAATGAGAAATTCATGAATGTCGTTGTTGCGGGAATATTTTCCGCTGAGTATGCTTGCTCTGGATACGGCACAAATCGGGGTGGTTACGAAGCCGTTGTGGAAGTTGATTCCTTCCTCGGCGAGACGGTCGATATTGGGAGTGGACAGCGCGACCTCGGGGTTGTTTACGCTGACGGTATCCCAGCGTTGGTCATCGGTAACGAAGATTAGGATGTTGGGGTTCTCCGCTGCAGCGAGAGCGCTGGTGGCGAGGGCGGATAGTGCAAGAGCTGACAATATTTTCTTCATCGATTGAGAATGACTGAAGTGGAAGAGTGGATGGTTTTGTTAATTCCCGTGGGAGTGTTGGATGAGCTCGATGTTCGAAACGAAGATGCGACCAGGCTGTTCGAGCTTGAAGCTGAGGATTACAGATTCCGTCGGTCGAAAGGTGGTAAATGGGATCGTGATTTGCTGCTCCTCCCAGTTCGGGCGAATTTTTATTGGGGAGCCGTAGAGGTTCTCGGCGGCTGCCAAGACTTGGGTGGCGCAGTTGGTCCGTACGGTAAGGCGCAGACCTTCGGCTGTTTCTAAGCCTTGTGGAGGCGAATAGGATGCGACTAGGCTGGAGGCTTTTGCGGTGATGCGATGTTGTGGGTCTTTCGGGCCGCCGATTGGATATCCGCCGCTGAGCACCTTGAAGCCGTTGACCGAGAAATCAGGGTCGAAGCTTTCGTTTGGACGCGCTAGCAAAGCACCAGAGTCTTGCAGGTAGGCGTCGAGCTGTTCGGCTAGGCGTTGTGCCGTTTCGGGCTGTGAAGAGGCGAGGTTGGTGGTCTCTCCGATGTCTGAGGTGAGATTGTAGAGTTCGAAATAATCGCTTTGGTCTGGAGTCGCGTTGAAGAAACGGAGGAGCTTCCAATCGCCGTCACGTATCCAAGCGTTGGCAATGTTGCCAGTGGCGAGCACGGTGTGAGCGAAAAGGCTGTATATGGGAGGGCGTTGCAATTCTAGGCCTTCCAAGAAGGATGAGGAAAGGTCGACCCCGTCTAAGTGGTGGTCCTCGGGGTTGCTTAGGCCGAGCAGTGATGTAAGGGTTGGGAATATGTCGTAGCTGATGGCGATCGTATCGTTTGTAGTTGAAGGGGCGATACGCGTCGGCCACGAGGCGATGAAAGGGACTCGCGAGCCACCTTCATAATTGTTGCCTTTGCCACCCTGGAGGGGGTGGTTGCTGGTCGGATTTACTCCTTCGGGCCGGTCGTACATGTTGCCGCCATTATCGGAGGTAAAGATGACTAGCGTGTTTTCGTGGAGATTGAGGGCTTCGAGTTGGGCGATGACTTTACCTACGTTGTCGTCGACGGTCTCGATCATGCCACCCATGATTGCGGACTTTTGGAACTCGGTTTTTTGCGCGAGCGGCCGGTACTTTTCGATGAGTTCGGTTTTGGCCTGGAAAGGGGCGTGCACTCCGAAAAACCAAAGGGCGAGGAAGAAGGGGGTCTCCTTGTTCTCGCTTATAAAGCGGACCGCTTCATCTCCGAGAACGTCGTCGGCGTGAGCGTTTCCGTCTACCAGTGGCATGTTGGTTTTTTCGGTGTCCCAGGGACCAAAAAAACCGGGAGGCGGCGGTCCAGGGAAGCCGCGTCCGCAGACGACTTCGTCGAATCCGAAATTTTCAGGGATGTAAGGTTCGAAGCCCAGGTGCCATTTTCCCATGAAGGCGTTCTTGTAGCCGGCTTGCTCAAGAATGCGGGCGATGGTTGGAGTGTCGAGGGGAAGGCGGCTTCGCGTTTGCGGGGTTGCGGCAGGAAGCCCAGGTGGGGCCGTGGTGTTTTCCTGAGGGTCGAGTATGACCTGGGGTAGGTGGCCGACCGGAGTGGTGAAGCGTAGCCGTGCGGGCGTTTGCCCTGTGAGCAGGGATGCTCGAGTGGGGCTGCAGAGCGGACTGGCCGCATAGGCGTTCGAAAACCTCATCCCCGAGGCGGCGAGTTCGTCGATGTGCGGCGTTTGGTAGAGCTCGCTGCCGTAAGTCCCAAGGTCACGCCAGCCGAGATCGTCGGCAACGATTAGAATGACATTCGGCTTGTTGGCTTCCTTGGCGTGGGAAATCAAGCCGCATGCGACAGCGATCATGGTGATGCAAATGTACTGGGGGAATTTCATAGGTATCGGGGGTGGGCTCCGTGGGTACGAACTTCGTCGACGTTTCTGCCGCGTGCCTCAGGGAACCAGAATCGAGCCTATCCTATCTTGTACCGGTTCGACGCGCAATATGCTCAATTTGGGATATCTACAACTCCGCTACTTTGTGTAGACTGTGATCGTTTCCCAGTTAGGTTCACCGCATGCCCCACTCTCCATCCAGTACGATTGGCCTCGCTCCTGCCGCTTTTTGGGCTTTGCTCATCTGGAGCTTTATTGGCCTAACTCCCTTGGCGAAGGGGCAAGTGGAGCTCGAGGGCACAACTTGGGCCCAGCGCTTGTTGCGAAGTTTTTCCAGCGATTGGAACGAATTGAGTTCGGAACGGGAAAGTTTGCCCGGTGAGCTGGTCGGTCTGCCTGAAGTACCGACTGCCTATCAGGGCGGATCTGGAGGAATGTTTGGTATGTGGTACGTGGATACTGAGAACAAACCTTTGAAGTCTCTCAGTATTCGAGTCATGTGGGACGAGGCTGAATGGGTCGATTTTGTCTCGCTGGTGCCCGCCCGAAGCGCAGCCTCGCAAGGGGGTGAATGGGAGTATGGGGTTCCCGAGTCCTTCGAAATCGAGTTGCTGGACCGAAATGGGGACGCGATTGCAACGATCGCGCAGGAAGAAGGCGCGAATCGCAGGCTAGTGCGGCGCGGATTCCCTTTCACCTATTCACTGGACGCGCCTGTGAAAGCCCATGGAGCATTGGTTCGCAGTCGGGGTATTTCAAGGCGAATGGTAGCCGGTGAAACCCGATTCTATCTAGCCTGGGCGGAGCTGTTTGCTTTTGCGGGAGAATATAATGTTGCTGAAGGGGCAACGGTTGAGTTGGTTGAGGATCGTCCCACCTACGAGACATGGTATTGGAATGATCAATACTTGGTCGACAGTCAGACTCCATTGGGGTTGCCGGAGATCCCATCGAAGAATCTGCGGCATGTGGGGTGGCTCTCTCAGGCTCGCCACAGCGAGGACGACTCGATATTCGTAACTCTGGAGCTGCCGGAGGCGAAGCAAGTGAATGGGCTTAGGCTTTTTCCGGCGCGTCGCCCTGCGGGGGAGGTGATTCCCGGGTTTGCGTTGCCCCAGCGCTTTTATTTGTCGGCGATAGACGAGAATGGAAAGGAAGTTCGGGTTTTGGATCGCACGAGCACGGATGCCTCCAACCCTGGGCAAAACCCGGTGACCTATCGTTTCCCGTCGGTGCGCGCTTCGAAATTTCGCTTGGAGTGTGTCAAGATTTGGAAGCGATACCCGCACTATCCAGCCTTTATTGCTTTCAGCGAAGTGCAGTTGCTGGAGGGAGAGACCTGTCTGAGCAAGGGAGCGAAGGTTCGAACCTCGGATGGAGAGACGGAACTCGCTTCGGTTGGCAATTTGTTCTGGAGTCCGAGGGGACTGACCAATGGGGCCGGCCCGAGCGGTGCTTTAGTCGCTCGTCGAGAATGGCTGGAGCTTTTGCAACGACGCAACGAAGTGGAAACCCGCATGCGTTACTTGGAACTGCGGATGGGCGCCATGGAGCATCGGTGGGAAGCTGTTGTCCTGTATTCAGTTAGTGGGTTCGGCGTTATTGCTCTCGTTTTTCTTATTGTGCTGCCTATTCGCTATCGTCGTATCCAAAAAACGATGCTTAGCGATCTCCGCCACCGGATTGCGAACGATTTGCACGACGAAGTGGGGGCGAACTTGAGCAGCATTGCAGGTACCTCCGAGCTTTTGGAGGAAATGACTGGAGACTCGTCTCCCAAGCAACGGGAGTTGATGGCCGACATTCGGCGCACGGCCCGAAAGACGGCGCAGGAAACGCGACGATTGATAGGCTTTCTCGAAAGGCGAGAACTGGAAGGCAGTGTCGAGGAGCACTTGCGGCAGGCTGCCCGGACGATGCTCAAGGGAATCGACTACCGATTCGAGGAGGGAGAATGGGAGGCATTCGAATCTTGGCCGCAGCGGCGCAAGTGGGACCTGCTGTTGTTCTTCAAGGAAGTGCTGCATAACATCGTCAAGCACTCCGCGGCGCGATCGGTAAGTATTGAAATCAAAGACCTCGGCAAGGCCGGCTTGCTCTTGAGGGTGGTGGACGACGGAAAAGGAATTTCCGGAGGGCGAATGCCGCGTCATCTGAAGGAGCGCTCCAAACGCTTGCGGGCGCTGCTTTCTATTTCCAGCCGAAAGGGTGGGGGGACGGAAGTGCGATTGACGATTCCGAGGAAGAAGCAATTTTTATGGATACTGAAATAAGCATTGTCGTTATAGAGGACAACGAGGCGTACAGTAAAACCCTGCTCGACACTATTGAATTGAGTGAAGGCATGGTATGCATCGGAAATTACAATACGGCCGAGTCCTGCTTGAGGGAACTCGAAAAGGATAAAGGCCAGAAACCGAGCATCCTGTTGCTGGATCTGAACCTTCCGGGGCAAAACGGATTGACCATGCTTCCTCAGCTTCTCATGGCTTCCCCAGATACGGAAGTGATCATTCTGACGCAGAATGACGACTATCACCTCGTTTTGGAAGCGATTCGCCTCGGAGCCAGCGGCTATCTGCTGAAAGGCGGAACCATCGCGGGAATACGCAATACGATTCGTGAGGTCGCGGCAGGAGCCAGCGTGATAGACGCTCAGCTCTCGCGCATTGTCTTGAACAGCCTTAGTTCCGGCGAGAAATCGGAAGACAATCCGCTCAGTCCGAGGGAGATGGAGGTGCTTGCCCTCTTGGCCCAAGGATACGCGAAGAAGGAGGTCGCGGATTCGCTAGGTCTGAGCTACCATGCGGTTGCCCTTTACGTGCGCAACATCTTCAAAAAGCTCGGTACGCCCAACATTGCCGCAGCTATAGCGACCGCGATCCGGCGTAATTTTATCTGAGTCACAGCGATGCAGTTTTCGGCAAAGCGAGGGATTGCTCCGGTCTATACTCATTTTGGCATATTGTTAGAAAGGGGGAATTGGATGTAGAGTGTTGGCGTTCGAGAGCGATTTCTTTGATGCTCTACCACCCCAACCCCCCATCACTCACTATGATAAGCCCTACAAACTTGCGCGGACTTGTGAACGTCCCCAGCGCGACGGACCGTCGCCAATCAAAGCTGCCTGCTGTAATGAAGCTGGCTTGTGCGAGCTCCGTCTTCGCTTTTTCCCCCAGCCTTTTCTCTCAATCGGAGAATACAGGGGGAAGCGAAGAGACAGAAGTATTCGAGCTATCCCCCTTCGTAATCGACGCTAAGAACGATTCCGGCTACTACGCCGAGAACACGCTTTCCGGTACTCGCTTGAGCAGTTCGGTGAATGACTTGGCCTCGGCTCAGTCCGTGCTGACCAAAGAGTTCTTGGACGATATCGCTGCCACCAGTTTCGAGGACGCCATGAAGTTCGCGCCCAACACTGGTTCTGATACAGGAGGTATCTCGGACGATCCGTTAGGAAACCGTGGCCTTTTCTTCAACTCGTATCGAGTTCGTGGATTCAGACTCGACGAAGGATTGACCACGGATTTTCTGTTTTCGGCGATTCCAGGTGACGTCTATAACGTGCAGCGCATTTCTATGTCGCGCGGTCCAAACTCCATTCTATTCGGGCTTGGAAGCCCTGGCGGCAATTCGAACCAAGTGAGCAAGCGTGCGATGTTCGACGACCGCTCTTCCATCCAAGTTCGTTTCGACAGTGACAACAGCCGTCGAGGCGTGCTTGACGTGAACCGCGTGCTCATTGACAAGAAGCTTGCCATTCGTGCAGCCACGGTCGTGGAGGAATCTTTCACCCATCGCAAACCAAGTGGGCGAGAGCAGTATCGCTACTACTTGAACGCAGTCTACAAGCCCTTCGAGAAGACGACGATGCGTGCCTTGTGGGAGACCGGTGAGATTGACCAGATGAATGTGCGTCCATGGACCACTACCGACTACTTCTCGCTTTGGGAAGAGGCTGGCCAGCCTTCGGTGACTGAACCTGCGTCTGTGGCGACTCCCAATCCCGAGCCTGGACTAGACCGTTTGTCGAACGGCAATTATGCGCTCGTCATAGACGGCATCGATCCGATGAACTGGCGTCGCATGGGGCGCAGCCAATTGCCAGATCGTGAGTTCCGTAATGCGCAAGGGCTCGCTTCTATCACATCTGACAGTGAGCTGCCTCTTTATATCAATCCTGTTGGAGGAGGCCAGTCGGTGGATATCGACTTCAGCAATACAGCTTTCTTCTTCGAGCAGAAGCTCGCCCAAAACTGGCACCTTGAGCTCGTTTATAACAAGCAGAACGTAACGCGTAATGTATGGAACACGTTGGGAGCGAACTTCGATAAAGTCTTCGTCGATCCGAATGAAGTGCTGCCGAACGGAGATCCGAATCCGAACTTCGGCGATAAATATGTAGAGGCGGTTGCATCGACCCGGTTCCTAGTGGATTGGGGTGTGGAGACCATGCGCGCTACGACCTCTTACGAGTTCGATCTGTCCGAACAGTTTGGTAACTTCGGCGAGCGTTTCCTTGGCAAGACGCGTATGGCTGGCTTGTGGGAGGAACGCGAAACGCAAGGCTACCGTCCGATCTTCCGATTACACGATACGAGCGGTACCTTTAACGCGGACCCGTTCGCCGGATTTAATCGCGTGAAGCATCGCTTCTACATTGATCCAGAAAATGGCGTCTACGGCGCTCCCAAATTTGCGGATAACTATCCTATCGTGTGGGGCGCGGAAGACATGGCCTCGAACTATCCGACTCCAGCTGAAAACGGCCTCGGGCTCGCTTGGATGCCCGCTCAAGATTTGCCTCAGCTGCACACCAACGAGCGACTCACTTCCAACATGATCGCCATGCAGAGCTATTTCTGGAAAGATCGTTTGATCGGGATCTTCGGCTGGCGTGATGACACGCTCCGTCTGTGGGACGGACCAGCTAGCGAATATGAACGCGTCAACAAGTTCTTCGCAGACATAAGTACCTTCGATCCAAAGGAACGTTGGTCCGAATTCGCTGCTGATATTGACGGCAGCACTCGTACTCGAGGCCTCGTCTTCCGTCCGCATCGCGACGTGTCATTGTATTTCAACGACTCTAGCAGCTTCCGTCCGGTCACGGCAGGATTCGTCGATATTCGTGGAAACCGTTTGGAGAATGAATCCGGTAAAGGTCAGGACTACGGTGTGCGTTGGACCATGCTCGACGGCAAGGCTCACCTGAACATCAACTGGTTCGAGACCGAGCTAGAGGGAGAGCGTACCGGACAGGTGAGCGGCGCCACTGGCATTGGAATACGTGGTCGAGTGGACTCTCTATGGACAATCCTGGCCGAGCAGGTTGCGGGACCGAACGATCCAGACTATCTAGCAGCTCCTTACCGCTCGCAAGGAAACTGGGCCGACTACGCGGATACCGCATCCGAA
This sequence comes from Pelagicoccus sp. SDUM812005, assembly GCF_031127875.1. GTDB lineage: Bacteria > Verrucomicrobiota > Verrucomicrobiia > Opitutales > Opitutaceae > Pelagicoccus. The sequence goes on from NZ_JARXIA010000007.1 coordinate 268,379, forward strand.
GGCGTGGAGATAAGCTTCACCGCGAATCCAACTAAAGAGTGGAGACTGCACTTCAATCTCAGCCGTCAAGAGAATTACCGATCTGTATTCGGAACTCAAGCACAGGCCTACCTCGACGAGTTTATCCCATTTTGGGATAGTAACGATGATTGGAAGGAGCTCGTCCGTGATCCGGATGCAGCTGATACCACGACCCAATCCACCTTCGGCGAAATGCTTCAAGAGCTTAAGGACGCTCGTTCCCGTCTCGACTCCTTGGAAGGTGCTCAGGATGGACGTCGCCCCGAGTGGTCCTTCAACATGTCCACTGCGTATCGATTCACGGATGGACGCCTGAAAGGCTTCACGCTAGGAGGTAACGCTCGCTGGCGTGACGCGGCGGTGATCGGTTATCCAGTCGGTGACTTCGGTCAATTCCTAGTGGAGCAGCCTTTTATGGGCGAGGACAGCACCAACGTGGGCGTTTTCGGCCGCTATGCGACGAAGGTGTTCAACGACAAGGCAAGTTGGGTGATCCAGCTGAACATCAACAACGTGCTTGATGATGACGACTTGATCCCGTTCGAAGCGGTGGACAATGGCAATGGCGAGTTTATTTCGCGTTGGTCGCTCCCGCGTGGCAGAACCTTTATCCTGTCAAACACCCTGACTTTCTAAGGACTGGTCGCGACCGTAAGTGTCCTCCTTTGATTCTCTAACTTAGCAGCAGCGTCAACGTAGTCGAAAGACGCTGCTGCTTTCTATTACTCACGCACCCCGCAGGGGCTGCGTACCTCTCTGTGCACGGAGCCAGGGCGCTCCGCCTTTTATTTTATCCCCAAAGATTCTTATGTACCTCTATTCAAGAAAATTGCTAACAACCCTGCTTCCATTACTGTGTGTACTAACTACGCTAGGAGCAGCTCAGACCTATCCGGTCCAGTTGAACCCAAGCGGAAATCAATTGTCGATAGCTGCGAATCCGGATGGCAGCTACGATATTCAGACCGAAGGACTCGACCCATGGATCGGCTCGCGCGATCTTGATGCTATTTATGATCCCGGAGTCGTTTTCGTTCTAGAATTTGAATACATTTGCGTGACGGGGCTAGATGATCTTCAGATCTTCTACAAGACAGCGAATACGGGATTCTCTCCTGCGCGACGAGCGCTTCTTGGCCCGCTTCCGGCTTCCAGCGAGTTTCGGAAGTACGCGGTGGAAATGGATGTGCAGGCACCGGTATGGGATGCTGTGTACAACAAGTTTCGCTTCGATTTTGGGCGCTTGCCCGGGCGATCGATTACGGTCAGGAACATTGTGCTTCGCTCCTTGACACCAGAAGAGCAAGCGGCTCGACTGCCGAAGGAGACGGTGGCGATTGAGTTGAATGCTGGTTCCACAAGCGGGGGACTCACTGCATCCGTTCTCGCCGACGGTAGCTATCGATTGGATACAGAAGGAAGCGACCCTTGGGTCGGTAGCGTACCTGTTTCGGACAGCTATGATCCGGAAGTTAGCTATATCATCGAGTTTGAGTACAAGACAGATTTCGCCTACAACCAGCTCGAAGTTTTCTACGGGCCGGTTAACCCTGCACGCCGCTTCGACGCGCCTGGATTTGAACCGAGCTTCGAATGGACGTCCTATGCAATCAACACGCGATTGTTCACGGATGGGTTCGCTGAAAACGATTGGAGGAGCTTTCGCTTCGATTTTGGAAAACAGGAAGGTGATGATGGCGCGAAAACCGTATTTGTAAGGAACATCCGAATACGAAAACCTACCGAAGAAGAGAAGCAGATAGAGCTTTCGAGCGACAAGATTCGCAGTCGCGAGCTCAACCAAGCGCTGCTCGACTTCGTGGGAAATACCTTCGAGAACGCGATTGACTCCGTATCAGTGGACTCTGATTCGGTCAGGATCGAAGGCGTTGTTCCGAATAACGGTGGAGATCTGAAGCTGGTAGAAGTGCCCGTCGAGAGCTCGTTCTACGACGGCGGATTATTTGATGTAGTCGCCACTATCGAGCCAGGCGACAGCATGTTCGACATATCCTTACCGCGGTTTGTTGCTGCTGAGGATCGGTATCTCGATCGTATCTACTCCCGTTGGGCGATCGCTTCCGGTGACCCGGAGGAAGGGTTAACAATCGTCTCTGATCCGTTTTGGGCTAGCGACGTTTCTGCAGCGGCTCAATGGAATTTGGAAGAGGAGAAAGCGATCAGTCTGAAAGGCATGGATGGCTTGACATCCGCTACCTTCGGCAACTTCGGAGATCTGACGGAGCTGGGGGCGCATAGCATGAAAATCAACGTGCTGTTAAACGGAGTGCTTAGTTTAGCTCCGACAGATCTCGTACACGAGTTCAATGGGAAGGAGTATTACATGAAGCGCGGGTCCGTGGAAAATTTGGATCGAAGTGTCCGTGCCTGTTATGAAAGCGATCAGACAGTCGGTTTCGTTCTGTTGGTACCGTTGGGGATTGGAGACGAAGAGCTGCGAGAAGTGTTGGTGCACCCTGATGCGTCGCTCGGTTTGTACTCTATGGCAAACATGGCGACCGAGGACGGGGTAGAGCATTATGCGGCGATCATCGACTTTCTTGCTCAACGTTACTTGAGGCCGGATGCGGCGAATGGACGAGTCGCGTATTGGATTGTTCACAATGAGGTCAATGCCCACAGCTCTTGGACTCACGCTGGTCTGAAGCCGGCTGCGCTATATACCGATATATACCAAAAGTCGATGCGGATGGTTTACTACACGGCTCGCAAATATGATCCCACCGCAAAGGTTTTTGCGACTTTCACGAACGATTGGAACGAGAAGCCAGGGAATGGAAAGGAGAGCGAATTCCTCTCCACTGAAATCCTAGCTTTCCTAAACCTGTTCAGCGATCGGCAAGGAGATTTCGAATGGGGGATCGCGTGGCATTCCTATCCAGTCGGCTTGGCCAATCCCAAGGTCTGGAATGACGCGACTGCCAAGACGCCGCTTAGTTTCGAGGCTCCGGTTATTAGCCCGAGGAATTTGGAAGTGATCGATGCCTATGTTCGGCAGGAGTCCGTCCTCTACAACGGGAAGAAAGTGCGTACCGTAATCTTGTCGGAGAACGGAATGAGCTCCAACACCGACAAGAATCCTAACGCCAACGAAACAACACAGGCGGCGGGGGTCGCCTACTTTTGGAAAAAGGCGAACCGGCGGCTTCCGGCGATCGAGACGATTCATTATCACCGTTGGGTGGACAGCCCGAGCGAGGGAGGGTTGTCGTTTGGCCTCTGGACTACGGGTGACTCTGGACCGCAGAGTTTCGGGGAAAAGAAGGAAGCTTGGTATGTTTGGAAAGCGGCCGGTACTGAAGATGAGGATACGGTTTTCGATCCGTATTTGGACCTGATAGGAATCGAGGACTGGAGCGAAGTGCATTTCGATATGCCAACTGAGGTGACTCCCTATCAAGTCGATTTCAAGTTGAGTGGATGCCCGACGGATCTGGACCGCGTTTGGGTTCGCTTTAACGGTGAGCGTAAGCGACCGCAGCCTGACGGTAGTTTGGTCTTTTTCAACGTAGCCTCTCACATCGAACAACCCTACGAAATCGAAGTGAATGGAGTCGTCGTACATTCGGATTCCCTAGCGATCGACTCTTACCGGTCTCTAGAGTTCGATTTGCAAGCGCCTTACGGACTTGTCGTTGAGGGCACTGGGATAGGTACGAACGAGTTGTTTTGGGTCGATGCCAGCGACTTCGAGGATGGATACGTGGTTGAAACGCTCGGCGATTCTGGCGAGTTCGAAGTTCTTGCCGTCTTGCCAGCTGACACTGAGGAGTTTGTTCACGAAGGTGTGGAGCCGGGAAGGGAGTACTCTTATCGTGTCGCTCCAACGGCTGGTGGTCTTGTGGCTTGCCGTTCCGAGATCGCGGGGGCGGTTGCTTCCTTCATCGTAGCTGAAAGCGGAAACGACGACAGAGGTCGCTTTAGTTTAACCAATAACAGGATACGGACTAAGTTCGTTCTCACCAACTTCGCCGATTTCGACATTCCGCTTGAGGAGCTTAGCTTGCGTTATTGGTTCAGCCCCGAAGGGGCCATCATCGACTCTATGAAGAGCTTTGGCCTCGCCCGCCGCATTTCCAGCGAGAAGATCCTCACCTCTGTCGTGGAACTAGATGCCGATCGGGAAGGCTCTAGCCACTACTTGGAGATCGGTTTCGGGGAGTGTGTCGGAATAGTGCCTGCCAATGGTGGGAGCTCCCCTGAAATCTACACCAAGGTGCTGAACTTGAGCGGTCGCTCGTTGGACGAACGAAACGACTACTCTTGGCGTCCTTCGTCCACCTTGGAGCTCAATGCAAATCTTGGCGTATATTGGAATGGCGTGCTGGTATGGGGGTATGAGCCTCTTTAGCTGTCATTCAGTGAATAATACGGGAGGCGCTTCGTTTTGAAGCGCCTTCTACTTTCTAAATCGCATCGGCGATGCTTATGTGGCCGACGATCCAGAGGAATCAAAACATGAATCCATTGAAAACCACGAACTCAATGAAGGGTAGCTTGTTCCTGTTATGTGTTTGGGATAACGGGTATAATTTAAGGCGATTGCTTCGCTGAGAGAGCTCTTGGGGCTTGTGAACCAAATACTGTGTTGATCTAAGTTGAGCCGTATTGCTCCAGGGGGAGCGGAGTGGGTAAACAACATGCATTGTTCGCCTCATGGGTGGATTGTTTCTCGCCATGGCTCCAAACCATTTAGCGGTCTTTTGAAAAAGGGCGGGGCTGTGTGGTGCATTTAAAATGCTTTTGGGTATCAATTAAGCCTCAAGTCTGTGGCTTGAGGTTCTCTGTCCGCTTGTGGATAGACGGGGTGAAAGGATCCGAACCTAATATCCCGAGGCTAGGGAACCTGAGATATCTCGATTGCGACGAAGCTGTGACTGGGTAGCGGTGGGGTGCCGATTGATCGACTGCCGGCTTTTGGCGGCGGTCGAGCAATCCTTGACTCCTCCAATCCGAATCTAAGGGAAACTGGAGAACGGGTTGTAGCCAGAACGCAAATACGTTTGGCAGGCCCCTCTTCGGTTGCCTGCCTTTCCTTTATCCTGAACGAGAAGGACAATAGTCCGCAGGAGAACCATCAGACAAGATGTGCTACGAAACGAATGAATAACCACCCGCGTGTCTCCGACTCGAACCGACTAAAAACTGCTCATAGCCTTTTTGCTTCAGGACTAGCGGAGGAGGCTTTGTCGATGCTCAATCTCGTCGAAGGGGAATCCTACCGAAACTGCGAAGAATTCCAGATCCGCCAATGCTGAATCCGCCAGGTCCAAGTCGACTTTGGCATACTGGAAGTCCGCTGTTCGGCAGCGAGAGTACCGACACAAGGGAGAGCTGCTTCGCGAGCCTTCGTACCGATACAAGGGAGGGATCGACGCTCAAGCTTTGCTTGGGAAGGCCAATTCGGAGCTGAGGGAAGCGAACGTGGAAGCTTACAAGATCCTCCTGCTGACTTTGGTTTGCGGTCTCAGGCGGACGGAGGCGGACTTGCTCCTGTGGAGCTCGTTCGATTTTAGCAATAGATGTATCCATGTTGTCGCGACAGAGTACTATGGCTTGAAGTCGAAATCGTCGGAAGGCGTTACCTACTTTTCGGAGGATGTCTGTGACTTCTTTCGTGACTGCTACGAAAGGCGGGCTGGGGATTTCGTATTGGAGTCGAGCAAGCCGCCCCTCAGGCACCAGGTAACCTACCAGTACCATCGCGCGGAGAAAGCTCAAAGGGAATTAATCGCTTGGCTGCGAGAAAATGGAGTAAAGGCTCGCAGCCCTATCCATTCGCTTCGCAAGGAGTTTGGTAGCTTGATTAACCAAGTTTATGGCATCCATACCGCATCGTCGGCCTTGCGGCATAGCACCGTAACTGTAACGGAAAGTCATTACATCTGCCAGAAGGTGAAACCGGTCATTGCGTTAGGATTGAAGTGCGAGAGTGGACGTTCGTTTTGAAGCGGCTGCACTCTGAATTGCGCTTATTCCGATTGTTCACTGTGCCCGGAGTGGGGTAACGCCCTTCTTGAGGATGATGTTTCCGTATTTGGCGGTCTCGCCGGTCATGACTACAGCGTAGGCTTTCTTGGCGCGTTCGTAGAAGGCGAAGCGCTCGATGCGTTCGCTGGCTTGGGTCTTGGGCCAGGTCTTGCGGATGGCGGCGAGGTAGCCTGCCTCAACTGTGGGATCGAGCTCGTCGCCGGGGACCGCGGCCATCATGGCGAGCGGGTTCTCGACGTAGGGGTCGAGGATGAAGAGCGGCGAGATGGCTGTTAGCAGGTCCGCTATCTTGAGCCCGTCAACTCGGATCACGTTGGCGTTGAATGATTCTCCGGGGAAATGGGCGTCGGCGAGGACAATTTCATCGCCGTGGCCCATGCGGTAAAGAGCATTGAGCAGTTCTGGACTGAGGAGGGGAGATATTCCGATGAGCATTGTTTTGCTTCCTGGGTGTTTTTTTAGGCGGTCTTTGACTCGTGGAGTTGGTAGGTACGATAGCCGAAAAGGGCGATTAGCACGAAGCAGGCTGCGGGTAGCCAGAAAGAGGTGCGTACTCCGTAGCTTTCGATTAGTCCGCCTTGCAGCTTGGTGAGCACTGCTCCGCCAACGATGGCCATGATGAGGTAGGCGGAGCCCAGCTTGGTTTCTTCCTCCTTCAGATCTTTTAGGGCGATGCCGTAGATAGTCGGAAACATAAGGGACATGCAGGCCGAGATGAGGACGAGGCAGGTCAGGCCAGTGTATCCAGGAAGATAGATAGCACCGATCGTAAAGCCCAATCCGGCGAGGGAAAAGATGAATAGCAGCTTGCCGGGGCTGATGAAGCGGAGCAGGAACGTGCAGATGAAGCGGCTGCAGAGGAAGATGATCATAGCCGCTATATTCCACTTTTGAGCGGTGGCTAGGTCGAGGCCTACTTGCTCCATTCCGTAGTGTATGATGAAGGTCCAGCACATGATCTGAGCTCCTACATAGAAGCCTTGGGCGAGCACGCCTTCGCGAAAATGCGCTTTTTTGAGAAGATGCCCTGTCACGGTGAAAAAGGGAGCGTCCTGCTCTTCCCGCTTGAATAGTGGAAGTTTGGATACGGAGAAAATGATCAGGAAAGTGAATACGACGCCGGCGATCACCATGTAAGGGGTGCGGACGAAGCCGAGGTCGGCTTGCTGTAGGGCTGCGAATTTATCGGGTTCGGTGAAGCGGAGTGTTTTGAGGGCGTCGGGGACGGCTCCGTCGAGTGCTCCGGGGAGTTCGTCAGCGAAGGTGGGGACGCCGTTCTTGTAGAAGGTTACGGTGTTGCCGTCGGCGAGGGAAACGGTCTCGCCTGTAAGCGTAGCTCCTTCGGGGAGTTTGCTTGAATCCGATATTAGGTACTGCGTGTAGGCCGGGTTGTTTTGGCCAAGCTCGGCGCGAAACTCGCCGACTTGCAGGGCGGGCGCTAGCAGGAAGGTGGCCACTGCCATACCGGTCAGGGAGCCGATGGGGTTGAAGGCCTGGGCGAGGTTGAGACGTTGGGTTGCGGTCTCGGGAGGTCCCATAGCGAGGATGTATGGATTGCAGGAGGTCTCCAGGAAGGCTAGGCCGTAGGTGATGACGTAGGAGGCGAGGCAAAATACCCAGAAGGTTGCGGTGAGGCTAGCTGGGATGGTGATCAAGGCGCCAACGCCGTAGAGGGTGAGCCCGAGGATGATGGCTGCTTTGTAGCTGTACTTTCGGATGAAAAGCGCTGCGGGGATGGCCATGCAGAAGTAGCCGGTGTAGAATGCGAACTGCAGCCAGGAGGCTTGGGAAGTGCCGATGATAAAGACTTGCTCGAATACCTTTACGAGGGGGTTGGTGAAGTCGTTGGCGAATCCCCAGAGCGAAAAGCAGCAGGTGGTTACGATGAACGGGAGGAGGTATTGTTTAGGGACTACGGGCACAGGTGGTCGGTTTTGCATATTGGGATTTTTGATTGATCGGCAGGGCCGTCGGCTGGGATGTGTAAAGTGGAGGCGCTCGTGGAATAGCGTAAGCCCATCTCCGGGGTCGTGGAGATGGGCTGGGGATGGCTTTTAAATAGGTGCAGTTAGGCTTGGAGCTCCTCGTCGAAGCAGACGGCGACTTTGCCGCACTTGCCGGAAGCCATGAGCGAGTAGGCGTCGGAGACGTTTTCGAGGGCGAAGCGGTGGGTGACGAGGTCGGAGGGCTTGACGCCCCAGCGCACGAGGCGCTCGAG
>NZ_JARXIA010000080.1 GCF_031127875.1 Pelagicoccus sp. SDUM812005
TTCTTTGTAGTGGAAAGACGAGGACGAAGAGTAAAACCAATCGAGCTTGAAGAGGACGAGGTCAGCTATCTCAACTCGCTTCTAAGGAGCCGCAAACTCCCCAGCGGCGAAGCCCGCAGGGCGAAAGCTTTGCTGCTGATGCATCAAGGCGCCAGCAACAAGGCGATCGCCCATAAGGTGGGGGTATGCGCCCACACCGTGGGCGCTTGGCGCAAGCGATTCGCCGCCGAGCGCCTGCAAGGCATCAGCGAGCTGCCGCGCAGCGGAGCTCCGCGCACGATCGCCGACGAGAAGGTGCAGCAAGTCGTGACGCTGACCCTCGAAAGCAAGCCCGAGGCCGCGACGCACTGGAGCACGCGTTCGATGGCCAAGAGGTGCGGCATTTCCCATGACAGCGTGGCGAGGATCTGGAAAGCCTTCGGGCTGGCCCCGCACAAGAGCGAAAGCTTCCAGCTCTCCACCGACCCGAACTTCGTGGACAAGGTCCGCGACGTTGTAGGGCTCTACCTGAGCCCTCCGCGAAACGCCTTGGTCTT
>NZ_JARXIA010000081.1 GCF_031127875.1 Pelagicoccus sp. SDUM812005
GCTCTCAATGGCTGATTCCCATTCGGAGTCAGTGATCTCAACTTCGTTTGGTCTTTCGATGTGTAGGTTGTATCCCATCTTTAATCACATATCGCCGAGGCCATACGTGTAGGCCCTAGTAAGGGTTCCATTTAAGTTTGTGTGATTTTGGTTGGGTCGTAGTGAAAGAGGCGGGCGTTTGCCGGAATTGTATGAGCCGTCTTGTTAGCCTAATCTGAACGTGTATCCAAAGAGAGGATACTCAGGGATCGATTTTTCTGATAGCTTCGGGCTGGGTTCGTCATCTTTGGATCTCGGGTTCTACAAGTTACGGCTAAGCTTGAAATGTCTTCGTCACGTAGTCTCTTCAATTGGTTGAGGATGCTGCCTCCTTCGGCTCGAAGACCTCCTCTTCAGTTTTCATATTCTTAAGTGGCTAACGTCAAATCCACACGATGGCGGCTTCGGTTGTGGTTCCAAGTCTGTTGATGTTGATTTTCATGGAGTCGTTATGAAAGGGGCGAGCGTTTGCC
>NZ_JARXIA010000082.1 GCF_031127875.1 Pelagicoccus sp. SDUM812005
CAACGGACACCTTCAGCATCGAGGTCGAAAACACCAACGACGGCCCCGTCGCCACCGCCATCGCCAACCAAAGCGTCGACGAGGACTCAGCCTTCGGCCTAGACGCAGCCGCGAACTTCTCCGACGTGGACGCAGGCGACATCCTCACCTACTCCGCGACCCTCGAGAACGGCGATCCGCTGCCAAGCTGGCTCTCCATCGACTCGGAAACCGGACTGATCTCAGGCACACCCGAAAACGGCGACGTCGGCAACATCTCCGTCACCGTGACCGCTACGGACGAAGCTGGCTCGAGCGCATCCGACACTTTCAGTATTCAAGTCGAGAATACAAACGACGGACCCACGGTGTCCTCCACCTCCGGCGAAACGCTATGGCAAGAGGACTTCTCCGGCTTGACCGACGGATCGAAGTCGGACGCAGGCGACTCCGCGTGGACTACCGACGATTCCGCAGCCACAGCTACGCCCAACCACGGCGTAGCGGACGAAGCCT
>NZ_JARXIA010000083.1 GCF_031127875.1 Pelagicoccus sp. SDUM812005
TCGGCCGAGCTGCTCGCCTACGTCGTGGTCTCGAAGTTCCTCGACCACCTTCCCCTGTTCCGCCAATGCGCGATCTACAAGCGGCACGGCTTCGCGGTCAGCCGCCAGAACCTGGTCCGCTGGGTCGAGAAGGTCGCCGAGTGGCTCAAGCCGATTTACAACCACATGCGACTCGAGCTTCTGGAAGGCGGCTACGTCCAGGTGGACGGGACGCCGATCAAGTATCAGGATCCCGACTACGGGGAGAAGAAGACGAGAACCGGCTACCTTTGCGGCATGACCCGGCCGCTCGGCGACGTCTGGTACAAGTGGAGCGGCGGGCGCTGCCACGCCTCGGTCACCTCGTACCTGGAAGGCTTCGAGGGCGTGGTCCAGTCCGACATGTACGAAGCGTACCCGAAGCTGGAGAAGTCCAGCGAGGGAATCGAGCTGGCCGCTTGCTGGGCGCACGCCCGGCGCAAGTTCTTCGAGGTCAAGGAACGCTT
>NZ_JARXIA010000084.1 GCF_031127875.1 Pelagicoccus sp. SDUM812005
AAGCGTTCCTTGACCTCGAAGAACTTGCGCCGGGCGTGCGCCCAGCAAGCGGCCAGCTCGATTCCCTCGCTGGACTTCTCCAGCTTCGGGTACGCCTCGTACATGTCGGACTGGACCACGCCCTCGAAGCCTCCCAGGTACGAGGTGACCGAGGCGTGGCAGCGCCCGCCGCTCCACTTGTACCAGACGTCGCCGAGCGGCCTGGTCATGCCGCAAAGGTAGCCGGTTCTCGTCTTCTTCTCCCCGTAGTCGGGATCCTGATACTTGATCGGCGTCTCGTCCACCTGGACGTAGCCGCCTTCCAGAAGCTCGAGTCGCATGTGGTTGTAAATCGCTTGAGCCACTCGGCGACCTTCTCGACCCAGCGGACCAGGTTCTGGCGGCTGACGGCGAAGCCGTGCCGCTTGTAGATCGCGCATTGGCGGAACAGGGGAAGGTGGTCGAGGAACTTCGAGACCACGACGTAGGCGAGCAGCTCGGCCGA
>NZ_JARXIA010000085.1 GCF_031127875.1 Pelagicoccus sp. SDUM812005
GTTGGGCAAAGAAAGATGAAGAGACTAAAGTGGACAGCAGCCATCATCCTAGTGGTAACGGCCTACTCTGCTTTCTCGTATTACCGAGCGACGCAAATCGAGAAAAAGGTGCTGATTCCTGCTTTAAACCAAGGTGTCGAATACGAAAGAAAAGTTAGCTTTGGACTAGTCGACCCTACCGTTTCTTGGATACCGTTTTGGAGAATATTCTACAGTCCTAAAAAAGAAAATAGCCAGATCCAGTCAGAACGGCTCTTTGTAGATTACGTCGGAAGAATCGTTGATTGGTCTTCGAAAGAAGTAAGAATCGAAATGATGAATCATGGATACGCTGATGAGTACTAAAACAGATCAGCCCAACCAGACGCTCCAGGCAACTGCGGCAAACGCCCGCCTCTTTCACTACGACCCGATGAAAATCAACGACCCCAGAAATTCAAACGATAGCTTGGGCCTTGTCGCCTGAGCTCGACGTT
>NZ_JARXIA010000086.1 GCF_031127875.1 Pelagicoccus sp. SDUM812005
CGCTGAGTCCTCACGCGGAGAGGGCGCAGCCCTCGGAGTTGTGAGCGACGACTTGATATGTGTAGTTTTTATTCATACTCCTCGCCTTCGTCTCCAACAATCTTTGCTTCGAGTTTGGTCGCCAATTGTCTTGCCGCAATCATTACTGGATCTTCTTTGCTTTCGACGTCGACTGGTGGTGAAAAGGTCGCTGTTCCTCCGTCGAAGCTGAATGTGTAAATCCATTCTTTCTTCTTCCCGGAGCCTAGGAATCCTTTCGTTTCGTAAAGTAGCTCAACATCCAGATCCTTCTTTTTGATCGTGATTGAAAGTCCGTCATTCGGGTTCTGACCTATGACGTCGGATGTCGCGAGTCGAAGGGTCGGGATGCTCTCAATGGCTGATTCCCATTCGGAGTCAGTGATCTCAACTTCGTTTGGTCTTTCGATGTGTAGGTTGTATCCCATCTTTAATCACATATCGC
>NZ_JARXIA010000087.1 GCF_031127875.1 Pelagicoccus sp. SDUM812005
GAAAGCTTCCAGCTCTCCACCGACCCGAACTTCGTGGACAAGGTCCGCGACGTTGTAGGGCTCTACCTGAGCCCTCCGCGAAACGCCTTGGTCTTCTGCGTGGACGAGAAGAGCCAGGTCCAGGCCCTCGAGCGCAACCAGCCCATTTTGCCGATGCGCCCCGGACGGCCCGAAAGAAGCAGCTGGGACTACTGGCGCCACGGCACGCTCAACCTGTTCGCAGCGCTCAACGTCAAGACCGGGGAAGTGCTCGGGAAATGTTACTCCCGGCACCGCAGCAGCGAGTTCCTCTCTTTCCTTCGCGAAGTGGAGAAGTCCCTGCCCGAGCAAAACGAGGAGGACCCCTACGAGGTGCACCTAGTGATGGACAACTACGTCACCCACAAGTCGGCGAAGGTGAACGCTTGGCTGGCCAAGCGCCCAAGCTGGCATGTCCACTTCACCCCCACCTACAG
>NZ_JARXIA010000088.1 GCF_031127875.1 Pelagicoccus sp. SDUM812005
TCCATTTCCGGCGGCGCCGGAAACGACACCGTCATCGGTTCCGAAGGCGACGACACCATCCTCGCCTCCACTGGAAACGACGACCTGCACGGCGGCGCTGGAGACGACACCTTCCTCTACACCGAAGGAGACGGAGCCGACGACTTCCACGGCGGAGCCGGAAACGACACCGTCAAGGCGACCGGAGACGACACCAGCATCACCATCGACTCAAACTTCGACGCCGACAACTCCATCGAGACCATCTCCGCGGACGGCCACTCAGGCGTCACCGTCACTGGCGACTACTCAAATCAGACCCTCGACTTCTCCGCGACAAACCTCGACGGCATCGAGTCCATTTCCGGCGGCGCCGGAAACGACACCGTCATCGGTTCCGAAGGCGACGACACCATCCTCGCCTCCACTGGAAACGACGACCTGCA
>NZ_JARXIA010000089.1 GCF_031127875.1 Pelagicoccus sp. SDUM812005
GCAACACGATGGGCACGGGCGTGCCGGAGAGGAAGGGAGCCGGGTACTCCAGCTCGATGGGCGCCTTGTCGGCGGCGGTCAGTATCGAGGCCGCGAATACGGCGGCCAGCGCAAGCAATGTCTTTTTCATAAAGTGGGTTCTGGGTTCTTGGGTTCTAGGTTCTGTGTCTTAGGCGTAGGGCTGCCGCTTGCGGCACGCCGCGTTGCAGGATGGCGACTTGCGGCGCGGCGCGAGCGCCAGCCCTACCTGTTCTACACCTCGAAGTCCGAGGGCTTGAAGTCTAGCACGCGGCGAGCCTCCACCGCCTCGTTCACGCGAAAGATGCCGACCTCGCTCTTGAAGGAGTGCTCCCCGTCGGCGTTGAGCTTGGCCTCGCCCTTGATCGCGGAGAAGAAGTTCTCCAGGTGCGGCTG
>NZ_JARXIA010000008.1 GCF_031127875.1 Pelagicoccus sp. SDUM812005
AGCATTTTTCGTTTGATCATTCGCATAAGGTAGGGCGGGACCGCCGGGCACGCCGCGTTTCCCTCATCACACAGTACGACTAACTAAACGAAAACGCTCTAGGTCAACCGACCTGACGCAGACTCGATCTGTGCTTAAAAAAACAATACACAACCGCATCCCACCACCACCTTTGCGCCCGGCCTCCTCGCTCATCAGAGCGATCCCTTTCACGCCACCACCCCCAAGAAACCAAAAAAGATCCGCGTAATCTGCGGGCCAAAAAAGCAAAACCCAATCCCCCGTCACCCCAGCCCTAACCCGGTTCACAAAAAAAGACCGCCTTCCGGCGGTCTTTCGCAAAAATCGGTTTCAGTCCTCTTCCCTGTAGTCCGCCATCAACTCGCGGATGTAGGTCTTCGTTTTCTCTCGTTCGCGGTAGGTCTGCAGGCTGCTTTCCGAGCCGCGGGTGATCATGTACTCAGGGGGACGTTGGCCATAGTAGCTCCAGAGAGCCAAAGCCAAAAGACGGGGCAGGTAACAACTCACTTCGACAAGTTCGTTACGTACACGCTCCTTCTCGTAGTAAGACAGGTTTCGCAAGCCGATCCATTCGATCTTCTTAGCGAGGTCACGGGATGTGGTCGTATCGGTCATTGGTTGGCGTTTGTAGGTTTTGATAAGTCGCAATTAACGACCCGCTAAAACTAACAGAGTTCACGGATTTATCATACCTTAAACTCGGATCGGGGGCGGGCCTAGGGGTGGGGGTCCATTCATCACTCCTCATATTCAGGACGAAGATAGGCGACCAATAGATTGCGCATATCGTAATATAAAACCGCCGCCTCCTGGGCCGCCTGTGCATCGAAAGCCTTCACCCGCTCCGGGAAACTCAGGATCTCCTCGAAGTCTCGCCCTTCGGCCACCATGCCGACCAAATTGTTCAGCCAAAACCCGTTCTCCTTCAGCCCGCGCTCGTGCTCGCGCAGGTGCAGCTCGCGCACCTTCTGCACGTTCTCCGGACGCGGACCCTCCTCCTGCAGCTCGATGATCTGCAGCAAGCCGAGGCGCACCAGATTCTCCGCGTTCCCCGGATCACAGGAAAACCCGAAGCCGGACGAATAGGAGCCGCTCGGCAAACGTCCCAGCGACCCAAAAACGCTCACCCCGTACACTCCGCCGTTGTCCTCGCGCAAGACTTCGCGCATGCGGATGTTCAGCAAGCCGCGAGCGAAGGCCAAAGCGTACCGGTTCTCGGGAGACCACTCCGCCTCCCCGTTGAAAAAGACCCGTACCGTCGTCTTCTCCTCCAAGCCCTTCTTGATGTCCACCGACAGGCGGCCCGACTTCGGCTTGTCGCCCAGCTCCCGCGCCTTCTCCGGCGGCCCCTCGCGCGTCGGCAAACTGGCCAGGTAGGTGCGCACGTACTCGCGGAAGGAATCGACCTCGATCGACCCCACGAAGACAAACGTGAAGTCGCCCGCGTTCTGAAAGCGATCCTTGAAGATCTCCAGCGAAAGCCGCGCCTCCATCTCCTGCAGACGATCGATGTCCAAAGGCTGGTGACGCGGATGGTCGCCATAGTAGGCCTCCTCGATGGCGTCCTGGAAAACCGCCCCCGGCGACTTGCTGCGATTCGCCACCATCTCCGAAAGACGAAACTTCACCGACTCGTAAGCCTTGTCCAAATCCTTCTCGTTCGGATCGGTGATCTGCAAGTACACCAGCTTGAAAAAGTCCTCCAAGTCCTGCGGAGACGTCGAACCGCTCAGCGACTCGGAAGTGGACCCGATCGAAGGCGAGAGCCGCACCGTCTTGCCCGCCAGCTTCTTCTCGAGCTGAATTGTATTGAAAGGACCAATACCCGCTTCGCCCAGCAACATCGTCGCCGTCATCGCCGGAATGAACTCGTCGTCCGAAACCAAGCTGCTGCCACCTTCGCTGTAAGCCGACATCAGGATCTGGTCGTTCTTGAAGGTGGTTGGCTTCACGATCACCCGCGCCCCATTGGACAAGGTCCAATCGTAAACCTCCACCTCTTCGTGAAAGCGCTCCTGCACGATTTCGCCTGGCTCCGGAATCTCCGCCAGCAAGGGCTCGTCCGACACGTCGTCCACGTACTCGCCCAAGTCCATGGCCCGGCCAGCCTCCAATGCGGCCAGCAAAGTCTCTTCGCTCGGCAGCTCGTAACCCTCCGCCTCCGGCGCCGTAAACAGGATCACCCGGTTCTCCTCCTTGCGGAAAACGTCGCCGACCCGATTCACCTCCTCCACGTCCAAGTCCTTCAGGAAGGCATGGTGCATGGCCCGCTCCAAAGCGATACCGGGAATCGGCTCGTCCACCGTGAACGCTCGCGTGTATTCGCTGGCAAATACGCTCGACTGCGTATTCTCCCGCTCCTCGTAGGCCCGATCCATGCCGCGAATCAAGTCCGCCTTCACGCGATCCAGCTCGCTTTGGCTAAAGCCTTCTCGGCTCGCCCGGGCTACCTCCGCCATCAAAAGCGAAATCCCCTCCTGCACCTTGCCCTGCACCAGTCCTACCGACATCACGTAGGCCCGCTTGGTCCGAGCCAGCCCCGTGGCTCCCACGCTGGCGTTGATGTAGGGCGGATTCGCCTCCAAGGTCCGCTCGCTCAAGCGCTTGTTCAGCAGCGAAAAGTAGATCCGCTCGATCATGTGGCGACGGTAGTCCTCCCCCGTCTCGTCCTCGTCCTGGTCGAGCTTCAGGTACACCCGGGCCGACATGCTCGTAATCTCGGGATCGGAAACGATCGAAAACAGGGTCTCCTCGTGGTCCGGCACCTCCGCCTCCACCCGCTCCGGGGCGTCCTCCGGATTCTCGAGCCGCGAAAACCGAGTGATGATCTGGCGCTCGATCTCGTCGGGATCAAAATCCCCCACCGCGATCACCCCCATCAAGTCGGGACGGTACCACTTCCGGTAAAAGTCGGCGAAACGCTCCGCCGGAGCATTCTGCACCACAAACATCGACCCGATCGGCAAGCGCTTCGCGTAACGGGAATTGAAGAAGATCAAGGGATACTGCTGGTCGCGGATCCGCTGCCCCGCGCCCTGGCCGGAACGCCACTCCTCCACCACGACGCCGCGCTCCGCCTCGATCTCGAACGGATCCAAGGAAATGTTCGAAGCCCAATCCTCCAAAATCAAAAACGCCTTTTCGATCACCTCCGGATCGTCCCAAGGCACCTCCAGCTTGTAGATGGTCTGGTCGAAGGACGTGCTCGCGTTCAAGTGCTGGCCAAATCGCATCCCGATGCTCTCCAAGAAGTTAACGAGCTCGTGCTTCTCGAAGTTCTTGGTTCCGTTAAACGCCATGTGCTCCAGGAAGTGGGCGATCCCGCGCTGGTCGTCCTCCTCCTGCAAGGACCCCGCATTCACCACCAGACGCAGCGACACCCGATTCTCCGGACGCCCGTTCTTCCGGATGTAGTAGCGGAGCCCATTGTCCAGCTCCCCCACCCGCACCTCGGGATCGACCGGCAACGGAGCCGACATGTCGAAATCCTCCGGAAGCTGGGTCCAGGCCACAGCCGGGAGGGCAATTAAAAGAAAAGCGGATACAAGCTTGGATAGGAACTGCATTTAACAAGGGGACGAAGAGAACAACCCTTGGCCTAGAAAAACGATTTAGCAATTCGTTCCGCCCAGAATCCCCCGCACCCCGTCCTCGCCCCCAAAAAACAAATCCTTCCCTTTCCCCGCTCCGCCCCTAAAAACGGAGCCCGCAATGCCAGAATCCCAACCACAGCTCTCCGTCACCATCCTCTCCGGCTTCCTAGGAGCGGGAAAAACCACCCTGCTCAATCACCTCCTCAAAAACGCCAACGGAGAACGCATCGCCGTCATCGTCAACGACATCGGCGAGGTCAACATCGACGCCGCCCTCATCCAGAGCGAAGTCCGCACCCTCGAAGGCCAGCCCCAAAACGAGGTCGTCGAGCTCTCCGGCGGCTGCATCTGCTGCACCATCCAAGGCGACCTCGCCCTCGCCGTCATGGACCTCGCCAAAAAAGGCAACATCGACCACATCGTCATCGAGTCCACCGGCGTGGCCGAGCCCACCCAGATCGTCCACACCTTCCTCACCCCCGGCCCCAACGGCAAGTCCCTCGAAGAAGTCGTCCGTATCGACAGTCTGGTTACCGTCGTCGACACCGCCTTCTTCCTCCGCGAGTGGAAAGCCAACGCCGCCAAAGGCGCTTCCCGCGAACTCCTCCGCCAAGAGGACGAACGCCCCGTCTTCGAGCTCGTCATCGAGCAAATCGAGTGCGCCGACCTGCTCGTCCTCAACAAGACCGACGTGCTCCAGGAAGGCGAGCTCACCGAAGTCCGCGTCATCCTCGACGAGCTCAACCGCCGCGCCACCAAGCACGAGTGCGTCAACGGCCAGCTCCCCAATTCCGCCATCCTGCACAACGGCTCCTTCGACCTCGACGCCACCCTCTCCGGCGCCAGCTGGCTGCAAAGCCTCAACAAGCAAGACCAAGAAGCCGGCCCCGCCGACCCCATCGACGACAAGGAAACGCCCCCGCTCTTCCGCCCCGTCCCCAACTCCCCCAGCAGCCTCTTCTTCCCCAGCATCTCCAAAGCGCTCGACCCCATCGCCAAAGCCCAGCAAGGCCTCGTCACCCTCGTCTACCGCTCCCGCAAGCGCTTCCAGGCCGACAAGTTCGCCCACGTCATCAACACCTCCATCCCCGGCCTCCTCCGGGCCAAAGGCTACTGCTGGATCGAAGGCAACGACCAACAAGTCGGCTTCCTCTCCATCGCCGGCTCCACCACCCGCTGCGACTTCATCGGCTCCTGGTGGATCACCGCCCTCGAAAAAGGCAACATCGACCGCTCCCAAATCCCCGGCGAAGTCGAAAAGAAATGGGAATCCCCCCACGGCGACCGACGCCAAGAGCTCGTCTTCATCGGCTTCAAGCTCGACCGCGAACGCCTGCAAGCCGAACTCGACGCCTGCCTCGTCGACTAGTCAAGCTCGCCCCGTCGATCGCCAAAGTCAGGCCGCCTAAACGCCCAAGTACCGCCCGCTTCTCTCGAACACCTCGGCCGGCACGCCCAGCGCCGCCTTCAGCATCACGTCCCGATCCCACGGATTGCCCACCCGCGAAATCCGCCACATCTGCCCCAGCGTCAGACGAAGTGGATACAGCCAGGCCGACACCATCGGCGTATTCGTCAACGGGTGATCCGTCCCGTAGAGCAGCCTCCCCCGCAAACGCTCCTCCCTCAGCACCCGCGGCAAAAACCGCTT
Source organism: Pelagicoccus sp. SDUM812005 (assembly GCF_031127875.1). Lineage (GTDB taxonomy): Bacteria > Verrucomicrobiota > Verrucomicrobiia > Opitutales > Opitutaceae > Pelagicoccus. Next base: position 5,266 of record NZ_JARXIA010000008.1, read on the forward strand.
ACGGTTAAACTGAGTCAGCGTCGAAATATCCGCCACCAAGTTCGGAAACCGCGGCATCAACTCCAGCAGCCGCTCCACATTGCACTGCCCCTCGTTCTCCCCTGCGCTCGCCACATGGGCCGCGATCACCCGCACCCCTAAGCTCAAAGGCAACTCCAGCAGCTTCGGATCCCCCAAGCGATTGTCCGTCCGCGAAAACGAATCCTCGTGCCCCGTATGCGTCAGCAAAGGCAAGTCCAGCTCCACCAGCTTGCGGTAGTACGGCGCCAAGCGCTCGTCGCTCGGATCTATGTTCTGGATATTCGGTAACCACTTTACCAATACAGCCCCCTTCGCCTTCGACCACTCCAGCTCCTCCAAGGCGTCCGGACGCAGCGGATGCACGCTCGCCCCGAAAAGCAAGTGCTCGTAGGCCGCCACCGCCTCCCCTACGAAACGATTCGGCACCCACACCTCCACCGCATCCTCGTCCAGCGACCCGTCGTCCCGATACGGAGCATCCATCGCCAAAATCACCGCCGCGCGCACCCGCTTCGACTCCCCGACAGACCGGTTGATCCCATCCATGATAAAGCAATCCCCATGCTGCGTCAGCAGCTTCTCGCTACAGCCAAAGATCTTCAAGTACACCCGAAACCGCCAGCTCGCCCGCAAAGCCGCCGAGATCCGAGCCTCGCTCCCGCCCGCCCCGATTCCCGCCGTATGGCAATGCATGTCCACCACCCCCTCCGGCAAGGCCTCCGCCACCGGCCCCATCGGGCCCTTCCAAAGCAGCGCCCGCGTCAAGGCCAAGCACCCCAGCGCACCCAAAAACAACAAGAGGAAAAGCATCCCACCACCCAATCCCCAAACGCCTCCGCGCACAAGCCCGCAAGCCGAAGCCAGCCCCGCCGAGAATTCCCGCTTTCCACCCCCTTTCAATCCTCGCTAAAAAGCGGCATTCATACACCTTTCGCAGCCGTAAGTCCCACATGTGTGGGAGATCCCGCGCCCCTCTTCATCATGTCCTCCAATAAAAGATCCAAAGCACCCCTCGCCATCCTAGCCCTCGCCGGCCTCGCCGCTCTCGGTTACTTCCTCCTCAAACCTTCCGGCGACGAAGCGGAAGAAAAGCAACGAAACCGAGCCGCAGCCGTCGCCGTCGCCCCCGTCGAGCACCGAGCCATCGAACTGCGACGCGTCTTCAGCGGCGCCCTGGAAGCCCACTCCAAGTTCGTCGTCGCGCCCAAGGTCGCCGGACGCGTGCACGACATCCCCGTCGACATCTCCGACGTGGTCAGCCGCGGCGACGCCGTCGCCATCCTCGACGCCGCCGAGTTCGACCAAGCCGTCCGCCAAGCCGAAGCCGACCTCGCCGTCGCCCAAGCCAACCTCGCCGAAGCCAAGAGCGCCCTCGAGATCACCCAACGGGCCGACCAACGCACCACCACCCTGCGCGAACGCGGCATCGCCTCCGAAACCGAATACGACAACGTGCAAGCCGAGCTCCTTGCCCGCCAAGCCCAAGTCAAAGTCGCCGAAGCCCAAGTCATCCGCGCCGAGTCCTCCCTCGAGTCCGCCCGCATCCGCCTCGGCTACACCCGCATCACCGCAGACTGGTCCGGCGACGAAGACCGCCGCGTCGTCGCCGAACGCTACGTCGACGAAGGCGAAACCGTCTCCGCCAACGAACCCCTGCTCATGATCGTCGAGCTCGACCCCATCACCGCCGTCATCTACGTCACCGAACGCGACTACGGCCTCCTCCAACCCGGTCAAACCGCACGCTTCACCACCGACGCCTTCCCCCAGAAAACCTTCGAAGGCAAAATCGACCGCATCTCCCCCGTCTTCCGCGAAAGCAGCCGCCAAGCCCGCGTCGAGCTCTCCCTCGCCAACCCCGACCACTCCCTCAAGCCGGGCATGTTCGTCCGAGCCAACATCACCCTCGACCGCGTCGAAGACACCACCGTCATCCCCTACGCCGCCCTCTCCCGACGCGGAACCGAAACCGGCGTCTTCCTCATCTCCGACGACGCCAAGACCGTCCGCTGGCAAGCCGTCACCACCGGAATCCGCTCCGAAGAATCCGTGCAAGTCCTCGAGCCCCCGCTCAAGGGACGGGTCGTAGTCCTCGGACAACACCTCCTCGACGATGGCTCCTCCATCACCATCCCCGACGCCAGCCCCCTCTGATCCGAGCCATGAGCCTCTCCGACTTCAGCGTTAAACGCCCCATCTTCACCACCATGGTCACCCTCATCGTGGTGGTCCTCGGTTCCGTCTCCCTCGCCCGACTCAAGATCGACCTCTTCCCGAGCATCGAGCTGCCCACCGTCAGCATCCGAACCAGCTACCCAGGCGCCAGCCCGGAGGTCATCGAAACCCTCGTCACCCAAATCATCGAGGAAATCATCTCCACCGTCCCCGGCGTCGAAGAAGTCACCTCCGAATCCAGCGAAGGCAACAGCCGCGTGCGCGTGCGCTTCTCCTGGGGTACCGACATCAACGCCGCCGCCCTCGAGCTCCAAGCCACCCTTGAAGACGAAATCAACGAACTCCCCGACGGCATCGAACGCCCCCGCGTCTCCAAGTTCGACGTCGACTCCTTCCCCGTCGTCATCCTCGGCGTCTCCGGCGACATCGACCCCGTCGAGCTCACCGACATCATCAACAACGAAATCCGCTTCCGCTTCTCCCGCGTCCCCGGCGTCGCCCAGGTCGACCTCTGGGGCGGCTACAACCGCGAAATCCGCGTCGAGATCGACCGCCAACGCCTGCAAGCCCTCGGCATCCCCCTCAACCAAATCCTGCAAGCCCTGCGCGACTCCAACCTAGACCGCCCCTCCGGCTCCATCCAAGAAGGCCGCTACGAAATTTCCCTCCGCGCCCCCGCCCAATTCCAAAACCTGGACCAAATCCGTAACACCGTCGTGGATACGCGAGACGGCACCACCGTCACCCTCGAGCAAGTCGCCCTCGTCAAGGACACCCACGAAAAGGAGACCCGCATCGTGCGCGTCAACGGCGTGCAAGGCATCCGCGTCGCCATCCGCAAGCAAGACAACGCCAACACCGTCGAAGTCTCCCAAGCCATCCTCGAGGAAATCGAACGCACCAACAAAGACTTCCCCCTCATCAACATCGTGCCCGTCTCCAACTCGGGCAACTTCATCGAACGCTCCATCCAAAACGTCTCCCGCTCCGTCCTCTACGGCGGCGGACTCGCCATCCTCGTACTGCTCTTCTTCCTGCGCGACTGGCGCTCCACCCTCGTCATCTCGCTCGCCATCCCCATCTCCATCATCTCCACCTTCGCCCTGCTCTACTTCGGAGGCTTCACCCTCAACATGATGTCCCTCGGCGGACTCGCCCTCGGCGTCGGCATGATGGTCGACTCCTCCATCGTCGTCCTGGAAAACATCTTCCGCCGCCGCGACGAAGAAGGCGAAGTCCCAAAAGTCGCCGCCGCCAGCGGAGCCCGCGAAGTCGCCACCGCCATCATCGCCTCCACCATCACCACCCTCGTCATCTTCCTCCCCCTCATCTTCGTGCCAGGCGTATCCGGAATCCTCTTCCGCGAACTCGCCTACACCGTATCCTTCTCCCTCGTCTGCTCGCTCGTCGTATCGCTCAGCCTCGTGCCCATGCTCTCAGCCAAGCTGCTCAGAGCCCAAATTTCCCAGGAAGAGAAGAAAAAGAGCCCCTTCCGCCGCCTCTCCGAAACCTCCGAACGCTGGTTCCAAAGCCTCGAGAGCAACTACAAGCGCATGCTCAACAAAGCCCTGCGCCACCGCCGCTGGGTCCTCGTCGGAGCCGGCTCCACCCTGGTGCTCAGCTTCTTCCTCGCCCCCATGATCAGCAGCGAATTCATGCCGCCTAGCGACGAAGGCGAAGTCGGAGCCTGGATGCGCGCCGAAAATTCCACCCGTCTCGAAATCGTGGATACGCTGGCCAAACGCATCGAAGAAATCGCCATCCCCGCCGTCCCCGAAGCCATCTCCCACGTCACCAACGTCCGCGGCGACGGAGCCGATATCAGCTTCAACCTCGTGCCCGCCAGCCAACGCAGCCGCTCCAACGCCGAAATCGCCGAAGAGCTGCGCACCCTCCTCGATGGAAAAATCCCCGGCGTGCGAGCCGGAGCCTGGGCCCCGCGCGGCCAAAACCTCCTCAACCGCCTCCTCGGCGGCGGCGGACAGGGCATCGAAGTCGAAGTCCGCGGCCCCGATATCCCCACCCTCGAAAAGCTCGCCCTCGACGCCAAAGCCCGCATCGAGCAAATCGAAGGCGTCACCGACGTCGACACCAGCTTCGACGAAGGCACCCCACGCCAAGAAATCACCATCGACCGCGACAAGGTAGCCGACCTCGGCCTCTCCGCCCGCGACGTCTCCGAAGTCCTGCAAACCGCCATCGCCGGCTCCACCGCCGGAAACTACCAAACCTCCGGAAACTCCTACCGCATCCTCGTGCAGATGGCCAACGCCGAACACCTCTCCATCGACGAAGTGCTCGACCTCACCCTCCGCACCCCCTCCGGCGAACTCGTCGCCCTGCGCAACCTCGTCACCTCCGACTTCGGCCGCGCCCCCTCCGAAATCGAACGCCGCGACCAGCAACGCCTCGTCACCCTCGACGCCGAATTCGAAAAGCGAGCCCTCGGCGACGTATCCACCGAAATCGAAGCCGCCCTCAACCAAATCCCACGCCCCTCCGGCTACGCCTTCCGCATCACCGGCGCCTGGGAAGAACAACAAAAGACCTTCAACGAACTCGGCATCGCCCTCGGCCTCGCCATCATGCTCGTCTACATGGTGCTCGCCTGCCAATACGAGTCCCTGCGCGACCCCACCATCGTTATGGTCGCCGTCCCCATGGCCGCCATCGGCGTCATCCTCACCCTCATCCTCACCGGCACCACCATGAACCTCCAGTCCGGCATCGGCTGCATCATGCTGGGCGGCATCGTCGTCAACAACGCCATCCTGCTCGTCGACCAAGCCAGCCAGCTCCGCCTCGAAGGCGCCGGAGCCCGCGACGCCGTTGCCGAAGCCGGCCGACGCCGCCTGCGCCCCATCCTCATGACCACCCTCACCACCGTGCTCGGACTCCTCCCCCTCGCCCTCGGCATCGGCGAAGGAGCCGACGCCCAAGCCCCCCTCGCCCGCGCCGTCATCGGCGGCCTCGTGGGCTCGACAGCCATCACCCTGCTCCTTACACCCGTCGTCTATTCCATCGTCCACAGCAAGCGCAGCAGCAGCGACGCTCAATGAAACCCACCCTTTCCATCCTCCTCGCAAGCTCCCTCCTCGGCGGCTGCGCCTCCGTATCCAAAACGCCACCCCTCGACCCGGCGACCCTCGCTCCCACCGTCGCAGACCGGAGCGTAACCCCCTACATCGAGTGGAAGCCCCGACCTCTCGCCCGCCCCGGAGAACTGCTCACCCTCTCCGTCGAAGAAGCCATCTACACCGCCCTCGAACGTAACCGCGAGCTGCGTATCCAAACCCTGGAGCCCGTCAAAGCCGGCGCCTTCGAACTCATCGAACGCGGCCAATTCCAGCCCGAGCTCTACGCCGAGCTGGAAGCCGGCGAAGAAGAAGTCTCCGAAACCTCACGCGCCACCGGCGAACAGTTCAGCGTCACCGGCCGCGACGCCAGCGGCGAGATCGGCATCAGCCAAAGCCTCGCCACCGGCACCGAGATCGACCTCTCCATCCAGCAAGACCGCTCCATCTCCAACCGCACCTCCGAGCAGCAAGAAGCCCGCCTCGGACTCAGCATCACCCAGTCCCTCCTCCAAGGCTACGGCCCCGCCGTCAACCTCGCCTCCATCCGTCAGGCCAAACTGGATACGCTCGCCAGCCAATACGAACTGCGCGGCTACACCGAAGCCTTCGTCGCCGAAGTCGAAACCGCCTACTGGCAATACGTGCTCGCCCGCGAAGAAATCGCCATCTTCCAAAGCTCCCTCGAACTAGCCCGCCGCGAACGGGACGAAATCGAAGGCCGCATCGAAGTCGGCTCCCTCTCCCAAACCGACGGAGCCCTCTCCCGAGGCGAAGTCGCCCGCCGCGAAAGCGCCCTCATCGACGCCAAAGCCGACCTCGCCGAGCGACGCTACCGCCTCGCCCGCCTCCTCAACGCCAACCTCGACGGCTCCCTCGACTTCCAAATCCAGGCCAGCAGCGAGCCCGACGTCGACCACGAGCCCCTCCACGAAATCGAAGCCCGTATCGAGCTCGCCCTCAAAAAGCGCCCCGATCTCAACGAAGCCCGCCTCCGCCTCGCCCAAGATCGACTGCAAACCATCGTCACCAAAAACGGACTCCTCCCCCAGCTCGACCTCTTCCTAACCCTCGGAAAAACCGGCTACGCCGACACCTTCTTCGAATCCTTCGAAAACATCCAGGAAGACAGCTACGACGTCACCGCCGGGCTGAGCTTCAGCCACGCCCTCGGCAATTCCGCCGCCCGCGGCCGCGACCTCATCGCCCGCGCCAACCGCGAGCAAGCCGCCGACGCCGTCCTCAACCACGAACAAATCGTCCGCCTCGACGTCCGACTCGCCGCCAACGAAGTCGAACGCGCCCGCCAGCAAATCGAAGCCACCGAACAAATCCGCAAACACCTCGAAGAAACCGTGCAAGGCGAAGTCGAACGCCTCGAGGTCGGCTCCAGCACCGCCCTGCAAGTCGCCGCCGCCCGCCGCGACCTGCTCGCCAGCCGTATCCAAGAAGTGGAGGCTCTCGTCTCCTACCGCCTCGCCCTCATCGACCTCTACCTCGCCGAAGGCAGCCTCCTGGAACGCCGCGGCCTCTCCCTATGAAATCTTAGTCTTCACATCCATCCCCCCCGATCACCCATCACCCTCATCCACCTACACCCCACCCATGCCTAACCCCAGTCCCCTTTCACTCTCACTTTTCACCCTTCACCTTTCCTTCCTCCTCCTCGCCTCCTGCGCCACCCCGCAGCCCAAAAGCTTCGTCACCATCGCCGACCAAGACGGTCGCTACGATTTCGTCACCGCCGACGGCAAGCCCCTGCTCAGCTACCAACACGCCACCTACCCCGCTCCCGCAGGGGTCGATCCCGCCTTCGCCCGCAGCGGCTTTATCCATCCCGTGAATTCGCTCGCCGGACAGCAGCTCACCCGTATCCAGCCCGACGACCACTACCACCACTACGGCATTTGGAATCCCTGGACGCGCACCTCCTTCCGGGGCAAAGAAATCGACTTCTGGAACCTCAAGAAAAAGCAAGGCACCGTACGCTTCGCCGGACTCCAGCAGCTCAGCCAAAGCCCCGACTCCGCCGCCGTCACCGTCCTGCACGAGCACGTGGCCTTCAACGAAGACGGCAGCGAAACCGTCGCCCTGCTGGAAACGCAGCGCATCCAAGCCAGCGCCTCCGAGCACCCCGACCGCTACTACCTCGACATCGTTAGCGAATACCGCTGCGGCACCGAAGATCCCTTCACCATCGTCGAATACCGCTACGGCGGCCTTTGCTGGCGCGGTCCCGCCAGCTGGAACCACGAAAACAGCAGCCTCCTCACCTCCGAAGGCAACACCCGCGAGAGCGCCGACGGCAGCCGCGCCCGCTGGGTTCTCGGCCAAGGCCCCCTCGCCGGCCAAACCGCCGGCATCGCCATCCTGTCACACCCCAGCAACTACAATTCCCCTAGCCCCCTACGCGTCTGGGCCAAAGCTAACCAAAACGGCGAAACCTTCATCAACCTCGCCCCCACCAAAACCCAGGACTGGACGCTGGAGCCGGGGCAGACCTACCGCTTGCGCTACCGCATGATCGTCTTTTCCGGCAAAATCTCGGCCCACGAGATCGACGCCGAATGGCAGAAGCTAGCCGCGACTCACTCGCGCTAAGGCTCCCGCCCCAGCGGAAGCCCGAATTCTCCGGTCCCTAGGGTTTCTTCGCTATCGACTTGGGGGAACGCATCGCTAGAAAGAGCAGCCTAACTCCTGCTCTCGCCCTGTCGTATCCGATGAACTTCTTTCCGCGTGGAATCAAGGCCACCTGCATTTTCGCCTGCCTGCTGTCAGGCTTGATGGGAATGCGAGCCTTGGCGGAACCCATCGAGCAAGACACCATTGAAGCCGCCATGACCCTGCAGCTCCTTGGATTCACAGAATGGCCCGCAGACGAAGCCAAAGACCCGGCCGCCCCCAAAACCATCGGCATCGTAAACTCGGAGGCAACCTACCTCGCCTACCAATCCCTCCTCGCCGACCCGCGCTTCAAAGACCGCTTTCTTGTTACCCGCATCACCCCGCAGACGCCTCACGGCGACCTGTATCGCTGCGACGTCCTCGTCTTCAGCGAGCCCGATCCAACCGAAATCCCCCGCCTTATCAAGAAACTCGAGGAACGCCCCATCGTGCTGGTCGGCTCCTTCGAAGGCTTTCTCGAACAAGGCGGCCTCGTAAACCTCGTCAAGAAACAGAGACGTCTCGGATTCGAAATCCATTTGGGCAATTCCAAGCGACGCGGCATCGAATACCGCGCCAAGCTCCTGAGACTCGCAACCCGGATCGTGCAAGAATGAGCTCACCCCAACCAGGCAACGTTAGCCCGATCTTCCAGCGCTACCAAAACCTCTCCATCCGCAAGAAGCTGGTCGTGCTCATCGCCGCAGTGGCAGGCATCGTCACCGTCATCTCCATGCTCGCCTCCTTCTTCATAGAGATGACCTCCTTCCGCGGCCGACTGCTCGAAGAATACAAGGCCACCGCCCGCATGACCGCGAGCAACCTCGAGTCATCCGTCAGCTTCCGCGACGGCTACGACGCCCAAGACATGATCTCCGTGCTCTCCCAGCGCGAGCAGATCACTTGCGCCGCCGTCTATCTGCTCGACGGCACCATCCTCGCCCAATTCCACCGCGAGGAACTCGATACCCAGCAAGCGCTCCCCGGCATGGACTCCGTGACCCGCATCTCCGGCAACTACATCACCGTCAACCAAGCCATCTCCCCCAAAGGCAACCTGGACGGATACCTCGTCTTCCAAGCCGAACTCGGCGAGCTCAACGACTTCATCCTAGCCAGAACCCTCATCTTCGTCTCGCTCTGTATCGCCTCCCTCGGAACCGCCGTCTTCCTCGCCAAACAGCTCGGCAACCACGTATCCCGCCCCATCGTCGAACTCGCCCAAACTGCCGAGCGCATCACCCAGGACCACGACTTCTCCACCCGCCACGAGCGCCTCAGCGACGACGAAATCGGACAGCTCGTCGACGCCTTCAACGAAATGATGGCCGAGATCGAAAGCCGATCCGACGACCTCGTGCAAGCCCGCGACCGGGCCGAAGCCTCCAGCCGCGCCAAGGACGACTTCCTCTCCGTCATCAGCCACGAACTGCGCACCCCCCTCAATCCAATCATTGGATACGTCGAAATCCTCCTGCGAAAGAACAGGGATGCCGAAGACCGCAAGCAGCTCGGCCTCGTGCGCCAGTACGCCGAACACCTGCAAAGCCTCATCGACCGCGTCATTGACTACAGCCGCTTCGAACGCGGAGCCATCAGCCTCAACCTCGAGCCCGTCGACTACCAACGCCTCTGCCAAAACGTCGTCAACCTCCTCCTCCCCCAAGCCCAGGAAAAACGCGTCGCGCTCAGCTACGCGCACCAAGACAATAGCGAGGTCCTCAGCCCCCCAAGCGCCATCAGCGCCGACAAGGTAAAGCTCCAGCAAGTCGTGCTCAACCTCGTCGCCAACGCCCTCAAGTTCACCCCCTCCGGCAGCATCGAGATCCGCACCCAGCTAAAAGCCGCCCGCGGCCACGATGCCCTCCTGCGTATCAGCGTTAAGGATACCGGAATCGGAATCAGCGAAGAAGACCGCGACCGCGTATTCAAACCCTTCTCCCAAATCGACGTCAGCCTGACCCGCCAGTACAGCGGCATGGGACTCGGCCTCGCCATCACCCAAAAGATCGTCAACGCCATGGGCGGCAGCATCGACTTCGAAAGCCAAAAATCCGTCGGCTCCACCTTCTGGGTCGAAATCCCCGTCGACTTTTCCGAAGACGCCGACCCCGACCCCATTGAATCGAGCGCCCTCTCACCCGCTCGCTCCGAACGAAAGTGCAAGGTCCTGCTCGTCGACGACCAGATGGTGAACCTCGAGCTCGGCGAAACCATGCTCGTCGACAGCGGACACCAAGTCCGCTGCGCCCGCAGCGGCGCGGAAGCCGTCGAACTGGCCCAAAAAGAAGATTTCGACCTCATCATCCTCGACATAAAAATGCCCAAGATGAACGGCTACGAAACCGCCCGCGCCTTGCGGAAGCTCGAAACCAACGGGAAGCGCACCCCCATCATCGCCATGACCGCCCACGTGACCTCCCGCGGAAACGAACAATGCCTAGAAGCCGGCATGGACGACTCCATGTCCAAGCCCTTCAACACCGAGCGCCTCAACCAGATCATCCACAAGTGGCTCGCCTAAAGCGCGCTCGCGGCCGCCAGCCAGCTGGCCTAGCCGAACACTAGAACTGGATTCCAGCCTTGAGCGTGATCCCCCGCCCCGGACCGATGTTTCCACGGTCCAGCAGCAAGCCATTGATCGGATTGCTCGGGTAGCGTACTTCCGAATCGAATACATTCTTCACATGCAGATTCAGGTACACGTTTTCCCACACCTGCTCCCAACGTAGGTTCAAGTCCATTAGCGCGTAACTGTCCGCCGACTCCCCAAAATAGCCATCCTTGAAAAGCGGAGTCGCTTCCTCGTCCACATTGTAGAACGCCAGCGTATCGTCCACGTAACGCCCCAGCAATGCCATAGATAGGTCGCCTCTCTTGTAGGAAAGCTTGAGATGAGCCAAAAAGTCGGGCGAATAGCTCAAGCGGCCATCCGGTGTTTCCACCGTTTCCGACTCCTGCATCGTCACTCCCAGCTCCGCCCGGAAAGCATCCGAAAAATCGCGGATCAACAAGAGCTCCAAACCGTCCGTATCCACTTCTCCACCACGCAAAAGATCCGTGTCGATCATACCGGAAGCCTCGACGTCGAGAGCCTGGATCAACAAGTCGTTCAAGGAATTATGGAATAGGCTGGCGCTCAAAACCATCGATTCGGAAGACCAAGTATAGTTGATCTCGCTGGTGCGAATTCGCTCCGACTCGAAGGTCGGGTCGTTGAAGTTCGGGATCTTGATCGCATCTCCCACCATGAACTTGAGCACCTGCGACTCGTTCGGCTGGAAAATCAGGGACACGCGCGGCGTTCCGTTCTTGAAGCCTCCCTTCGCACCGCCCGGCAACGGCGTTCCGTCAATCGGCTCGTCGATGAACACGAAACGGTCGAAGCTGCTCATCTCCTCCTCGCGGAAGCCCGCCACCACGCTCCATGGCTCGCTCAGCTGATAGCTCACCTGCCCGAAGATGGAGTGGATATCGCGCTCGTCGATCACCACCGCCTCATGCAGCAAGCCCACCGCCGGCACGTGCGTGTACTCGAAAAAGTTCTGCATCCGCTGCCAGTTCACGCCGGCCAGCACCCGCAGCTTGGAACCCGGAGAATAAGTCAGCAAGGACTCCCATTCCCAGTTGTCGAAATCGCGCGTATTGATCCCCTCAAACCCGGGAAACAAGGCGTCGTAGTCCTCCTCGCTGTAGAAAGAGTTGTAGGTCAAACGCGTATCCAAGCTGAAGTCCTCGCCGAAGGGAACCTCCACGCCGGCTACGATACGGGCATTCTCGCTGGAGCGGAGGTTTCCGTCCGCCACCGCAGGAAAACCGGAATACGACTCCACGTCCGCTTCGTTCAAGCTGTACTCGAAATAGAAACGCTTCCACGCCGCCGACAGCTGCAGAAACTCGGAACGCTGTTCCAAGCGCCCCGCCAAGGAACTGTTCTCCGGCGTTACCCCAAAGGCCGGCAGCAAAGCCGCCCGCTCCGGCCCCACCATGTCCAGCAGGTCGTGATCGTAGCCATCCGTCTCCGAATAGCCCGCATTGACAATCACATGGTAGTCGTCGCCAAACTCCGACCAGCGGCCCGCCATGCGGGTCGTGCCTCGAGAGCCGTACGACACGCTAAACAAATCGTCGCTGTAGGAACCGTCGGTTATGATGTTGATCGCCCCGAAAAATGCCCCGTTCCCGTAAATCACGCTGTTCGGCCCACGCGAAACCTCGATCCGGTCGATCGCCTCCACTGGTACTCCAAGGCCCTCCATCGGGGTCGCGAACAAGTCCTGCCGCATCTGCGGCACCCCGTTCACCAATATCGCCACGCTGCTGTTCTGGGAGCGCCCGTTCCAGTACCCGCGAATCCCGAAGTTGCCGCTCACCCCCGTGTAGTTGTCGATGTTGTAGAAGCCGGGGACGTTCTCGAAAACCTCCGTCAAAGTCGTGTAGCCAAACGTCTCGATATCCTCGCGCCCGATCAAGTAAACGCTCGACGGCGTATCGCGGATCGCCTCCGGAACCTTGCCCGGAGTCGTCACCTCCACCTCCATCAGCTCGTCCAAGGACAACGAGGCCACATCCAAGCTTTCCGCCCACCCAAAGCTGCCACCTCCCAAGGCGGCGAGCGCAGCAAAACGGGATACCAGAGACTTGTTCAAGTTGCTAAAAATCATCGGGAGAACGTAGAAGAAAAAGTTATAAGGGGCAGATACCCCATATCAGAATCAATGCCGGAACATTTTCAAGCGCCAGCCGCGAAGCTGCAGGTGATGACTAGGTACCAAACGCGCTGATACACACGGTCATGCAAACCCAAACCCATCCTTTCCAACACGGAAACTAAGGCAAGCAATCCCACTAGCCAAAAAACGCAGCCTAACCAAGTATTAGCCCCTATAATCTCAGGCAACCCGGCGCCACCTGCCACGGGGAAAACTCGACACCCGTGGCCCGCGGCCCTATTCCTTGCGTCTTACCTTCCTCCTAAATCCAACCCAACGCCACATGCTACCCATCGTCCTCATCCACGGCTACTCCTCCGAAGGCGCCGACAATACCGCCCAAGACATCTACGGCACCCTGCCCGCCACCCTCCGCAAGGAATTCGGAGCCGAAACCCTCGACATCAACCTCTCCCGCTGGATCTCCCTCAGCGACGGAGTCTCCCTCGACGACATCAGCTTCGCCATGGACCGGGCCCTCGCCGCCCACGCCGACACCCTTGCCGACGGCTTCCACGTCATCATCCACAGCACCGGCGCCCTCGTAGTGAGAAACTGGATCAAACGCTTTAGCCCCAAGCCCTGCCCCATCCAAAACCTTGTCCACCTCGCCGGCGCCAACTTCGGCAGCGGCCTCGCCCACATCGGCCGCGGACAACTGGCCCGCTGGGCCCGCTTCTTCCAAGGTACCGGCCGCGGCGTCAAAGTCCTCGACGAACTCGAGTTCGGCGCCAGCAAAACCATCGACCTGCACAGCCACTTCACCGAGACCGGCAACGACATGTACCAAGACTACCAAGTCCAGGAATTCTGCATCATCGGCTCCCAAACCCTCCCCGCCATGCGCCACATCCCCGTGCGCTACGTCAAGGAAGACTCCTCCGACAATACCGTGCGCACCTCCGCCGGCAACCTGAACTACAACCTCCTGCGCGTGGCCCCCACCTCCGACGCCTTCAGCCTCAGCGTCGACCAACTCCAGGAGCTCATCGAAAAGCGACAAGAGAACGAAATCCTCGACACCAGCGACATCTACCAGTTCGACCTCAGCGACGTCGCCTCCGAGCGCCAAGCCGTCCCCTTCTCCATCGCCTTCGAAACCGCCCACTTCGGCGACAAGATCGGCATCGTCACCGGCTCCGAAAACCGCGACGAAATCGTACCCCTCGTCAAGCGGGCCATCGCCACTCCGTATTCGCAAACCAACTACTCCGCCGCCGTGCTCGCCTTCGAAGCCGCCCGCCAAAAAACCTTCCAACGAGCCGCCAAACTCCGCTCCAGCGCCCTGGAGTGGAACAAGCAATGCCAGTACGAAGGACACGCCCAGCTCATCTTCCGCCTGCGCGACCAATTCGGAGCCCCCGTGGAGGACTTCGACATCACCATCAAGTCCACCCCCCTCAACACCTCCCGAAACAAGCTGGAAAGCATGATCGAGGACAAGCACCTCAACAAGAAGACCAAAGGCATCATCACCTTCTACCTGCGCACCCAGCAGTTCAACAAGCGCTCCAAGAAATGGACCGAGCTGCTCGACAACGTCACCACCGTGCACCTCGAAATCACCGCCCACGAAGACCAGTCCGACGACATCGCCTTCGCCCCTCTCAGCATCAAGCTCACTCCCACCAAAATCCAAGCCCTCATCCAGAGCTTCCGCACCACCATCGTCGACGTCACCCTCCTGCGCCTCCCTTCCACCAAGGTCTTCGCCCTCAGCAAATAAACGGCGCCGCTCCTAGCTGAAGCCCCGCCCGCAAGCGGACCAAACCATGCCAGTCGCTAGGCCGCCGCCGCGCCCGCGGCGGCCACTCGCTAGGGCTACCACCGCCCGCCGCTCCCAGTTCCCCTCCCTTTTCCCGCTCCGAACCCTAGGGTTCGAAGTCCGGCCAGGAGCGGGCGGATAACGCCTTCGTAAGTCGACGTAAGGCACTTGCTTACAGCTCGCAAGCCCCCTGCCACCGCCTATGAATAGGGAGCATCCAACTTTTGAGCGCCCGAGAAGCTTGGCGCGCAATTTGCCGCATGTAGAGCTCCGAAACCGACCGCCGTGAAGACCTACCGATCCACCATCAACGCCCACTTCCTAGCCTGCGCCATCGTCATCGCAGTCACCCTCACGGGCATGCTGCTCCCCGCCCTCGCTCCCTACCGCGAAGCCCTCAGCGCCACCCTTGGCCTGGCCCCGAAGCAACTTTGGATCCTCGTCGCCCCCCTATCGCTCTCCCTTCTCTTCGCCCTTTCCCTCCAACTGAAAAACAAGCTCTGCTCCCCCACCCAGTCGCTCAGCGAGCAGTGCGCCCTCGGGACCGTCGCCCACGACACCGCCTACGGCCAGCTCAAGGAGCTGCGCATCATCCGCGACTTCGTCTGTCTCACCCAAGACCGAGCCAACGCCCGGGCCGAGCAAATATCCCGCATGGAGCAAGAACTCTATTCCGCTCGCAAAAACGCCGAGCGCCACCTTCGCAAAGTCGAGGAACTCGAAGACCTCGTCACCAGCTACGGACGCATCCGCAACGAGCTCAACTACGACCTCAGCCTCCTGCGCCAGGAAAACCGCAACCAAAGCTCCCGGATCGCTGCCCTCGAGCGCGAGCTGCACACCCTGCGCACCCGCGACAAGGACGCCTCCATCTACCTAGGCGGACAATAGGATTCCCCTAGGCCTCACCCTTCGGCACCCGCAGCCGCTCCCGCAGGAGCGCCCCCGAGAAAGCCGCTTGGAACAGCGCCCCACGCCCCCTGTCCCCAGTACACGCGTCGCCGCCGCAACGTAGTCCTCGGGCAGATCCGAGCCGCCCGGCCCTCCCGTTTGACCTTTACCTGCGGCCGATTTGCACTAGCGAAGGCCCAGCAACTAACTTTACAGCCAACCAACAGTAAGTGAAAACGTCCAAGTCCATCCTCGCTCGCCACGCCCTGCTGATCCAGACGCTGCAAGTCCTCATCGTAGTGGCCATCGCCCTGCCGCCCCTCGAGCCCTACCGCCAGCAACTTTCCGAACTGATCCAGCTTCCCGTATCCGCCCTCTGGATACCACTGCTCGGACTGCTCCTAGTCCTGAACTTCCTTCTCTTCCGCCGCATCGGCTCCCATCTCGTCGAGCCCACCGAGGAGCTAGTCAACCAAACCAAGCTCGGCACCGCCTCCATCGCCTTCAAGAAGAAGAGCAAGAACTTCGAGGAAGACCATCTCAAGCACTTCATCGAAAGCCAAGCCCTGCGCTCCGCCGACCTGGAAAACGAAGTCAGCCGCATGGAAGGCGAAATCGAGCGCATCACCGAACTCTCCAAAGTCACCCCCGACGAATTCGACGCCCTGCAAGGCCAGCTCAAAGCCGTCACCGAAGCCAAGGAAAAGAGCGACTCCCAAGTCATCGCCGAGCAAAGCGCCGTCGCCAAGCTCGAGAAGGAGCTCCTCCTCCTGCGCCGCGAACTCAAGCAAGCCAACCGCGAGCTCGAAACCGCCCTCGAAGAAAGCGACCAGCAGCTCCGCACCGGCAGCCACGCCCCCCTTTCCTCCATCCTGGTGGAGCGACTCAAGACCCCGCTCAGCCTCATCAACAACCTCTCCTGGCGCCTCGCCAAGTCCTGGGCCGAGACGCCGCCCAGCCAGGTCCGCGAAGGCCTCGAGCAAATCACCCGCCACTCCCAAGAGCAGCTCGAGCTCCTCAAGAAGTACGAGGCCGAAGAAAACGAAAACGCCCAGCGCGACGCCCAATAAACACGGCCCTAGGCCCGTCCCTTTCATCAGCCGACTTGACACAAGTCGGCTTTTTCGTGCCCCTCTCGCCTTCCAAATCCCAAAAGACTTCCAATCATTCCTCCCCTAGCCAACACCCACGACCTTACCGAAATGAGCTTTAACACCCTCCTCACCCACCCCGGATCCGCCCACAAGGACGACCTGCTCGCCTGCTGCGTCCTGCTCGCCAAAAATCCCGTCCCCATCCAGCGACGCGAACCCACCCCCGAAGACCTGGCCGATCCCCACACCGCCGTGGTAGACGTCGGCGACCACCACCAGCCCGAGCGCGGCAATTTCGACCACCACCAGTTTCCCCGCGACACGCCCCCCACCTGCGCCCTCTCCCTCGTGCTCCGGCACTACGGCCTCTACGAGGACGCCAAGGCCTTCTGCGAATGGCTCGAGCCGGCCGAGTGGTTCGACTGCCGCGGCCCCAACCACACCGCCCAATGGCTGGGCGTCGAGCGCGAGGTCATCGGCAAGCTCAACTCCCCCATCGACATGACCCTCCTGCGCCGCTTCGCCGCCTCCCCCCTCCACCAGCCCGGCGAAGCCGTCTGGGAGATGATGAAGCTCGTCGGCGAAGACCTCGTCGACTACCTCGCTAGCACCCGGGCTCGCATCGACTTCGTCTCCGCCCACAGCCAAATCTGGGAGTGCGGCCCGCTCAAGTTCCTCTACCTCCCCCGCGTCGAATCCGAAATCGACGACCCCTCCTCCGGCATCGGCCACTACCTCCGCGAAAAAGGCCTCGACCAAGAAATCGCCGGCACCGTCTATCCCGACCGCCGCAATACCGGCTACGGCATCTTCCGCTACAACGACCATCCCGCCCTCGACTACACCCAGATCGAAAACGAGCCCGACGTACACTTCGCCCACAAAAGCGGCTTCGTCGCAAAGACCACCGCTACCGAGCCCGACCGCCTCCGGCAACTCGCCGCTCAGGGCATCAAAGCCGAGGCCTAAAAGCCTCCGCGCCCCGCTCCGAAAGCGGCGCAATCCCCACAAAACTCAAAAAAAGTCCAAAAAAGTCTGAACAAATTCCGCTCTGCTTCGTCTTTCTTAGCAGATCATCGCTTAGCGAGATCTTATTTGGGGTAACAAAGAAAACAAGTGGCGGATTGCTTAGGGGTAGGCAATCCGCCTTTTCTTTGCCCAAGCGGTACGTAGACAGCCCACCCACCTGCAGCGACGCCATTTCGGTCATTCGTCTAGGCGTCCTACGTATCTATTCATTTTATAGGCGTTGATAGGTACCCGTATCGTTCGCTAGAGTCCTGACGCTGATTGCCCGCCGGTACGGTTCTTAGCCCATTACGCGTTATGAACCTCCTACGGCCCTTCGTCTCCTTTTCGATCGTCGCTGCTCTGCGATCAGCCCTCCTCAGTTCGAGTCATTCTTCGATGACTCCAACAACTAGACCTGCCGCGCTGCTTTTAGCCACGGCCACGCTAGCCTTCCTATCGGTAGCGGACCTGCGAGCCGAGGACAACCCGAGGCAAGACCTCGAACCCGACGAGCATGGAGCCAGAACCTTCAACCTCTACCTGAAGAACGACACCCACGAGACGCTGAACTTCCTCATTAGCGAGGCCGACTGCACGGATTCACCCCTCGATACCGATAAGTACGGCTCCGTCGCTCCAGGCGGACAAGTCACCGTTTGGATCGCCCGCGTGCAAGGAAACGGATGCGACGGCGAAAACGGTTCCTTCCGCCTGCGCCCGAGCCTGTTTGCGTACAAGGACTCCGTTGTCTTCATGTTCAGCAACGACGGAGGCCTCTGGCTCGCGACCACTCCAAACCTCTACCAGGACACCCTCACCAAAGACGCGAGAGGCCACTACACTTACACGATACACGCCGACGACAAGAAACCGCGCCTCGCGACGGCGATCGACGAACGCCTCACCCAACCTCGCAACCGCATCGCCTACGACTCAGGCGAATGGGGCCGTCTCGACGCGGGAATCACCGCCAAAGTAGACCTTCTCCGCTTCGACGAAGATAGAACCAAGTTTTTCCCGGCTTGGTTCGAGTCCTGCGTTGGAGAAGCCCTCTACCATCCGCAGCACGTCAAACGACTGCCGAACAAGGACGGCAAAGCCTATTTCATGATCGCCCAGTCGCGCGCTCACAATGGCTACATCACTTTGGTCGAGACGTATCCAAACGCCCTCGACGAAACTACCGACCGCGTATTCGCCCCCGATTCGGATCCCAGAGTCGCCGTGCCCGTCGGCGAAGTTATCTGGCAAGACGTCTTCACCGGAAAGGAAAACGGCAACTTCAACCGCATCGGCAACTGGAACCACCCCGCAAAGATGGCGGTTATGGGCGGCGTCCTCGTCGTCGTTGCCCAAAACTGGAGCGAAGGCATCGGATTGGACGGCATCGGTTGCTCAAACGACACCAGCAATCCCTACCAACGAGGAGAATCCGAGGACGCGCTTCTCTTCTACGATATCCGCGACCCGGCCAAACCCGCCTACTGGGGAATGATGAGCGCCTCGGACCTCGAACTGCCATCCATCGAATACTTCAACGGCACAGACGGCTCAGGTCGCGGCGGGCATGCCAAACAGATAAGCGTAGTAAGCTTGGCCTACATCCATGAAACAGGCAAATGGCGCATCAACGCGGGCGGACGGTTCAACGAAGCAAACTACTACACAACCTGGGAAACGAATTCTGACTCGTTTTCGCCCAAGATCGAAGACTGGGAGAAAATCGCCTCTCCCCCTTCTACCGCCTTCTACACCTCCGGAGAACATGGAGACGATTTCGAAAGCTACCAACTCGCGGACGGTCGCGCTCGATCGGGAACGCTTCGCAACATGTCTTTCGTAACCGCAGACAACGGCCCCGGTGCATCCGAGGTGGAAGGTTTCACCTTCGCCAGCGCATTCGACGGATCAATCCCCTACAACATGGGACCGCTCGAACAAGCAAAGGACTGGGTCGCCGAATCCGTGTACGTCACGGAAAGAGGAGAGACCCTCGCCTACACGGTTCAAAACAGCAACCCGCCCGATGGCGGAACGCTTCCTCTTCACGCTACCAATCCCCCCCTTTTCGGACACGAAAGGCGGATCGGCTACCATCTATTCCAAGTCCACGACACACGAAATACTCCTCCCAAATCAAAACCTTTCTTCAACGAAGTATTCCAAGTAGTCGAGAACACCAACGACAGCGGCCCCGGCTCGCTCCGCGCCGCAATCGCTAGAGGCGGACGCATCACCTTCCTCCCAGCCGTAAACGGCAAAACCCTCACCCTCACCTCCGGGCCCCTCGTCGTCTACTTGGAAGATACCGAAATCGCCGGCTACTCCCCGCTGCTACCCAACGGGCAGCCCGGCCCCAAACTGACCGAGGGCTTTACCATCGTCGGCGATACCAGTTCAGACGACCAACAGGGAATCTTTCTCATCGAAGGCGGCCGCAGCCTCACTGTCGACAATCTCAACTTGGAAATGAGAACCGCCATTCCGTCCAACGCCGGCAAACTGAACGCCGCCGTTTACGTACGCCCAAACACTAACTTTACCCTGCGAAACAGTACCATAATCACGAACCCAAGCGTGCATGCGGTGCTGAATCTCGGCGGAACCGTGCTCGCAGAAAACTCAACCATCACCATGGCTCGATTCTTCCATACCACCGAAGAACGGCCAATCGTATTTAATACGGGAACCATG
Source organism: Pelagicoccus sp. SDUM812005 (assembly GCF_031127875.1). Taxonomy (GTDB): domain Bacteria; phylum Verrucomicrobiota; class Verrucomicrobiia; order Opitutales; family Opitutaceae; genus Pelagicoccus. The sequence goes on from NZ_JARXIA010000008.1 coordinate 25,367, forward strand.
ACGCTGCGCTCCTGCACCGTCGCTCCCCAGAAAGAGGACATTTGGAAAAACTCCGCTATCTACAGCTTGAACGCGACTCGACTTGAACTCGAAAATACAATCGTCGCCACCTACGGTTATAACAACGTCGCCCTGTTCGGCGACTACCATGCGACCGGGGCCAACCTGATCACCAGCCACTATCGCGATCGACTCAGCGGTCCAGCCGCCATCACCGCCGATCCCCAGCTCTCTCCCCTCGCAAACAACGGCGGCACCACCAAAACATTCGCCCTTCAATACGGATCGCCAGCCATCGCCTCCGCAAGCGCCTCGCCCTTGACCACCGACCAGCGCGGCAAGGACGCGGAAGGCAATCCCATCCTACGCATAGCCAACGTCGATTCCGTCAACGACCTCGGCGCCTTCGAATCCATGGGGCCCGCCCAACTCATCGCCCCTCGATCCACCTCCTTCTCTATCTCCGGCGACACCTTCTCCTGGAGCAACGTAAACGAAGCCACCTACAAAAAAGTATTCCTCACCTCCGCCGACGGTACCCCGTCAGACGAGGGAGAAACCTCCGAGCAATCTTGGGAACTGAATAAAACGCTGGAAAAAAGCACGGAGTATTTCTGGCGTATCGATACCATAATAAACGGAAACACTTATAAAGGCCCCATCCAAAGCGTCACCACCCGCGGCGACCTTATCGTAACGACCCTCCTAGACGAGAACGACCCCCTTATCGGACAAGGCGCTGGCGATTCTCTACGAGAAACCATCGCCGAAGCAGTCCCGGGCGAAACCATCCGCTTCGCCTCCAACCTAGCAGGCAAGAGCATCACGCTCGATCAAGCCAACGGCCAAATCCTTCTAGGCAGTGACCTCATCCTTGATGCCAGCAATCTGAATACGCCGGTTACCATCATCGCCGCAGAAAACGCTCGTATCTTTGAAATCGCAGAGGGAGCAACCGTCACCCTAAAAGGCCTCAAACTAACATCAGGCCGCAGCGATCTCGGTGGAGCGATCTATAACAACGAATCCAACCTAACGCTCGAAGCCTGCACCCTCCGCGAAAACGAAGCCAGTCAATCAGGCGGTGCCATCTATAACGATGGCGGTACCGTAACCCTGCTCCACTCGCGACTAACAAAAAACAAAGCCACCCAAAACGGAGGCGGTATATACAACGCCAACGACGGCTCGCTTATAATAAAAGACTCCAAGCTTCTCGACAACCAAGCCGTGCAACACGGGGGAGCCCTCTATAATTCCGGAGCAAGCTTCGAACTCGATAGAGTCGGAGCCATCGGAAACGGCGCCGAGCGCGGCGGAGCAATCGCAAACGCTGGTACAGGAGTAGGCTTAATCGAGAACAGCACCTTGCAAGGAAACGGAGCAAGCTCCTCGTTCGGCGGCGGAGCCTACAACGACTCAACGGCAAGCCTCACCCTACGCCACGTCACCACCACCGGAAACGTAGGTGGCGGTATCTACAACGCGAATACAGCAACCCTCACCCTCGAAAACTCCATCGTCGCCAGCAACGTTGATACATCGAACAGCCCAATCGACTACCAAGGGAACCTAACCGCAGTCGGCGCGAACATTGTCGAAACCCATGACGGCAGCATACTCAGCGGTCCTACCCCCATCAGCGCAGACCCCCACCTCGAACGCGTCAACTTGGACATCCAACGCGCCCCGAAGCCCGGATCTCCCGCCCTCGACGCCGCGATCGTTTCAGAGGACACCCCGTCCCTCGATCAAAACGGCGACGCCCGTACCTTCGGAGGAGCTCCCGATCTCGGAGCAATCGAAGCGCAACTGCAGGCCGATGCCTCCCTCCTCTGGGTGACGACCAGCGCTGGCCCTATCTATCCAGGCTTCCGGTCCTCAACATATGAATACAAAACCTCTCTCCCCGATGGGAAGACTTCCCTTGCGGTAAGAGCGGGCAGCCCCATCAACAGCAACCAAAACATCGAAATCAAGTTCAACGACGGAGACTTCAGCCAGCTCAACTCAAAAGCCGCCTCGGCAGATTTCGTTATAAATTCCGAAACCAGTACCATCGAGCTAAAGGTCACGGCCCAGAACCTCGTCACGGTGCAATCCTACCTTATCAACGTGCTTCCCGAAGCAGTGCCCGTGCGCGACGGTGGACTCGCCTCGCTTGCCTCTAGCCTCGATACCATCGCTCCGATCTTCAACGCGAACGACTTGTCGTACGCAGCTTACGCTCCCAACGAAGTGGATACAGTCGCCATCACCGCGATGCCAGCCGACGAAAGTTCAAAGCTGGAAATCCGCAAAAACCTCGGAGCCTTCACAAGCCTCGCCAGCGGAGTTGCCTCTAATGCGTTTAGCTTGGACGCAGGAAAAAACCTCTTCGACGTTCGCGTGATCAGCGATGGCAACCTCACCACTGCGACCTACGAACTAGCGGTCACGAGAGCGCCCCCCGCCCTTGCAAACGCAAACCTGAGCGCGCTCGCCACAGGACTTGGAAAACTTTCACCCGCCTTCAGTCCCGGCGAAACCTTCTATAAACTCGTCTTCGAAAACTCCACCGAATCAATCTCCATTACGCCGACGCTCGCGGAAGCCAGCGCCAGCGCCGAAATCCGATTGAACGAAGGAAACTTCAGTCCTCTCACATCAGGACAGGCAAGCAACGCCATCGCCTTGAATCCTGGATTTAATCTAATCGAAGTCAGAGCCACCGCCGCGAACGGCACCACCACCAGAACCTATAAAATAACGGTATCGAGAACAGTCGACGGACTCGAAAGGGTCAGCGAAGGCAGCAACGATCGCTCCTTCAATCCCTCCATTTCTGCCGACTGTCGGTATATCGCCTTCTCGTCTCGCGCCACCAACCTTGTCGACAACGATACCAACAACAAAGAGGACGTCTTCGTCTACGACCGCGCCAACGATACTACGAAACGTGTCTCTATAAGCCAGTCTGGAGTCCAAGGAAACTTCGAATCATCCAATCCCTCCATCTCCTCCAACGGACGCTTCGTCGCATTCGAATCGGAAGCGACCAACCTTGTCCCCAACGACGAAAACGGAAATCCCGACCGCTCAGCCGGGCAGGATATATTCGTCTACGATCTCGAGCTCGATACCATCGAACGCGTCTCGCTCCGGAGCAACGGAAGCGAATCCAACCAAGCCTCGCAAGAAGCTACCCTATCAGGCGACGGACGCTATGTCGCCTTCGCCTCCGGCGCCAACAACCTCGTTCCTGATTTCAATTTCGGCGAGGTGAATGTCTACTTGGTCGATCGCGAAGAAGATACTATTATCGGAATCCCCGTTCCCTTCGAAGATATACTATCAAACCAGGCGTCCCTGAATCCCGTTATTTCATCCGACGGCAAATTCGTCGCCTTCGAATTCCACGTCAGCAGAAATATAGATCAAAACAACGAATCCTATAGCTACCGGGATATTTATCTATTCAATCGCGAAACCAAAGCCGTCGAACGCGTCACCGGCACGATCTCCGGGGTTCCAGCCGACGCCGCAGATTCCAGCAATCCTAGCATCTCGGGCGATGGGCGATATATAGCCTTCGATTCCGAACTCGACGAACTCGTCTTCGCAGACACCAAAGGCGAACCGCACGTCTACGTCTACGACCGAGAAACCGGCGTCACCCAACGTGTATCCAAAAGTATAAACAATATCGACGATCCGTTCCGAAACGCGACCCACCCATCCATTTCCCAAGACGGGCGCTACATCGCCTTCCAATCTAATTCCAGCACTCTGGTCGAAAATGATACGAATGGAACAACGGACATCTTCGTCCGCGACATGCTCACCGGCGTTATCGTTCGCAAATCGACCCCCACAAGTGGAATTGAATCAAACGGCGAATCGACCGCTCCCTCGATTTCTGCCGACGGGCGTTGTATCGTCTTTCAGTCGAAAGCCACGAATCTTGCCGACAGCGATGTATCCAGTTCGGATGACATCTACCTCGCCAACACCAGCGACGAAGCTCCGAGCTCCTACGCAGGCCTGAATGTCTTTTCCAACTTTGGCGCCTTCGATGCAGGCGAAACGACCGTCGCCACCAGCGTCGGAAGCGATGTTGCATTCGCTCAGTTGCGACTGAACGCCGCCGATCAACTCTCGAAGATCGCAGTCAGCATCAACGGCGGGGATTTCGCTACCGTCGCTTCCGAAGGAGCCATCGAAAACCTCCCGCTACAAACCGGCGCCAACACGATTGACGTCAAGGTGACAGCTGCCGACGGAACCACCATCGAGAGCTACCGCTACACCGTCACCCGAGCGATGAACTCCAACGCGAATCTCAGTGACTTGATCACCGTGCCGGACGATGTAGCGACACTCTCTCCAGACTTCGACAGCGATACCGTCGCCTACACCGCCAGCGTGCCCACCGAAGTCGATAGCATAGTGATCGGACCCATCGCCGCCCACCCGCTCGCGACCCTCACCGTAGCCGGAAAAAGCGTCGCCGCGGGCGAAATCAGCGAAGCCCTCGACCTGTCCTTCGGCGAAAACGTCATAGCCGTGAAAGTCACCGCCGAAGACGGCACTACCAAAACCTACACTATCGCCATCCAAAGGGAGCTCAGCTCCGACGCGACGCTCGCGAGCTTGGGTACGAATATTGACCTCGAAACCGGCCCCCTTCCCTTCAGCAGCCAATCGACGAGCTACCGCACGAGCCTAGCCGACACCATGCGGGCCATCACCCTCACTCCCACGGCCCAAAATCCAAACGCAACCGTAACCGTAAACGGAACCGCTGTCTCTTCCGGCTCCACGAGCGACCCCATCCCCCTCAGACTGGGCATCAACACTATCAATGTGACCGTGACCGCTCAAGACGGGGCCACCACCCAGAGCTACATCCTATCGATAACCAGTACCGAGACTCCCAAAATCAGTATCGACACGTCCTCGCTAACCAGCGGGACACCCCCGAAACTGAGCCTAACCTGGCAGTCCGAATCGGGAGCCAGCTACATCATCGAGCAATCGAACAATCTAGAAGACTGGGTCCCGATTGATCCCGAAGTCCCCAGCGCGGGAGACTCCACAACCAGCGAATTCGAGCTCAGCTCACCCAGCGAGGCCCCGATCTTCCTGCGCATCAAGCTCAAGTAAACCAAATCGCGAAACGCGGGGCGCGAGGTTTATCCTCGTCCCGCACAGAGCAGGAGCTTCAAAAAAACTCAGATCCCGCTACACCAAAACCGGAGCGGTCTTGCCTTCCGGCACGGTCAAGATCTCCGGACCCTTTTCGCCTACCAGCACCGTGTGCTCGAAGTGGGCGCTGGGGCTGCCGTCCGCGCTCAGCGCCGTCCAGCCATCCTCGCCCATGGCGATCTTGTGCTTGCCCATGTTCACCATCGGCTCGATGCAGAGCACCATGCCCCGCTTGAGCCGCTGGTAGTCGTTGGGACGTCCGAAATTCGGAATCTGCGGCTCCTCGTGCAAAGTCTTGCCTACGCCATGACCCACGAAATCGCGGATCACGCTGAAGCCCGCTCGCTCCACCTTCTTCTGCACCGCGCTGGAAATCTTGCCGACCTTGTTGCCGGCCACCGCATTCTTGATGCCCTCGTACATCGACTCCTCCGTCACGTCCAGCAAGCGCTGCAGCTCCGGATCCACCCGGCCCACCGGGATGGTACGGCAATTGTCGCCGATATAGCCGTTGTAGCGGGTGCAAACGTCCACGCTGATCACATCGCCCTCCTTGAGCACGCGCTCCAGAGTTCCGATGCCGTGCACCACCTCGTCGTTCACCGAAAGGCAGGTCCAAGAAGGAAAAACGCGGGACCCTACCTTGTATTGGTAGCAGGCGCTCTCGCAGCCGATCTCCTCCATGAAGCGGCGCCCCGCCTGGTCCAGATCGTAAGTGTTCATGCCGGGCACCACCAAGGCGCACATGCGGTCCAGCACAGTGGCTGCTGCTTGGGCGGCTTCCTTGATGGCCTTATATTGCTCTTCGTTCCGTACGATCATGTCTCAGTCTATCGAACTTTGTTCTGCAATAGATAATCGGTTTCAAGCGCAAAACCTGAGCCTCACTCCAGCTCCAGCTGCCCGTCCGTCTCGGAGGCCACCTCCGCCACCTCCTGCGGAAGCGCCTTCTTGGCCTTGGCTCCCAGGTCCTTCAAGCGCTGCACCTGGTTCACCAAATTGCCCCGCCCGTTCGACAGCTTGTTCATCGCCGCGTCGTAGGCCAGCTGGCTGCGCCCGATCTGCTCGCCGATCTTCTGCATGTCCTCGAAAAAGCCCACGAACTTGTCGTAGAGCAGGCCGCTCTTCTCCGCGATGTCGATCGCGTTGCGGGTTTGCTTCTCCTGCCGCCAAATGTTCGCAACCGTACGCAAGGTCGCCAGCAAGGTCGAAGGCGTCACGATCACCACGTTCTGGCGAAAGGCGAAGTCGAAGAGCGTATCGTCGGCCTGGATGGCCATCACGAAGGCCGGCTCCACCGGGATGAACATCAGCGTAAAGTCCGGCGACTGGATTTCGTACAAAGCGTCGTAGCGCTTCTTGCTCAGCTCCAGCACGTGGTTCTTCACGCTCTGGATGTGCTCCCTCAAGGCCGCTTCCCGCTTGGTCTCGTCGTCCTCGTTCACGCAGCGCTCGTAGGCCACCAAGCTCACCTTGGCGTCGATCACTAAGTGCTTGCCCTCCGGCAAGTTCACCAGGACGTCCGGCTGCTGGCGCTTGCCATCCTCGGAGGTGAAGCTCGCCTGGGTACGGTACTCGCGCCCCTGTTCCAGCCCCGACTTCTCCAGAACCGTTTCCAAGACCAGCTCGCCCCAGTTACCCTGCGTCTTGGTCTGCCCCTTCAAAGCCGTCGTCAAGTTGCGGGCCTCCGTGCTCATCTTTTGGTTGAGCTCGCCCAAGGTCTTCAGCTGGGCCACCAGCTCCGCCCGGTCCTTCACGCTCTGGTCATGGGTACGGTCCACCCGCACCCGAAAATCCGTGATCTTCTCCGCCAACGGCACCAGCAGCTTGTCCAAGCTCTCCTTGTTGCGAGCCACGAACTTCTCCGAATTCGCGTCCAGCACCCGCGTCGCCAAAGTCTCGAACTCCGCCGTCAGCTTCTGCTGCAGCTCCGCCACCTCCTTCTTCTGCTCCTCGATCCGCGTCTCCATCGACTGGATACGCTCATCCGCAGCTGCCAATCTCGCCCCCAAGCCCGCATTCGTCTCCCGCAAGCGGACCAGCTCGGCCTTCGCCTCCGCCAGCGAAGCCTCGCCCGAGCGGGAACGCTCCTCTAGCTTCGCGTTCTCCTGGGCGGCCATGGCCAAACGCCCCTCCAGCTCCATCCGCTCCTCCTCCGGCAAGCCCTTGGGCGTGCGCAAGCGGTAGGCCTGGATAAACCAAGCCGCCGCGAATCCCGCCACCAAAGCGATCAACCAAGCCCACTGCTCGATCATTTGCCGCCCTCCAGCTCCACGCTGATCTTGCGGGCTGCTTCGAAACCAAGCTGCCGCTTCGCTCCGTCGCTAAACTCCAGCGAAACGACCCCGGCCTGCGCGTCCCGGCCCGACACCAGCAAACCCTGCCCGGGCGTCAGAGAATTGCTCTCCAAGTATTGCAAAAACTGGTCCTCCTGGTCCTCGATCCGGCCCACGACCACCCGCTGCCCCTGCTTGCAGTCCACCAGCGGCAGCAAGTCGCGCACCGCAATGGCCCCGCTCTTGTCCGGGATCGGATCCCCATGCGGGTCCAGCTCCGGATGCCCCAGCAGGACGTCGATACGCTCCAGCACCCGGTCCGAAATCACATGCTCCAAGGCCTCCGCCTCGTCGTGGATCTCGTGCCAGTCCATGCCCAGCACTTTGACCAAAAACAGCTCGATCATGCGGTGCCGCCGCAATACCAGCAAAGCCAGCTCCTTGCCCTGATCCGTCAGCTGCACCCCCACCCGCGGCGTATAGCCCACCAGCCCCGTCTTCGCCAAAGACTTCACCATCGTGGTCGCCGTCCCGGGAGTCACCTCCAGCGAGGTGGAAAGATCGCCCATGCTCACGTTCCCCCCCTCGCCCTGCTCGAACTGCAAGGTGTAAATATTCTTGATGTAGTTTTCTACCGTACTGGTCGCCATGATCTAAATTCCTTCGCCACCCCGCACGTCGAAAAAGGAGGACCGGCTTCGCCAAAGACGGCAATGAAAGCCCGTCCCGACAGAAGCCCGCGACCAAGGAGCAACGGGGCAATAGACACTCCCTATCGCTGACCCATCGGGCCTCGATTGCAAAGCCTTTTGTAGCGCCCGGATCGTGGCTCCGCCCGTAAAACAAATGTCAATTCCCGCGCGAACAGCACTTAACGGCATAGAGGGATTCACTCAGGGCCGCCCCATCCGATAAAAGCAATGAACAGTCGTAATGAGCCACCACTTCAAAGTCCATATCGTCGAAGACGATAAAACCACCCGCCGCCTCCTCGAAAACGTCACCAGCATGCTGGGCTACGACGTCAAATCCTACGAGAATGGCCAGCAAGCCTGGGACGCCTTCCGGATCGAACGCCCCCAAATCGTCATCAGCGACTGGATGCTCCCCGAAATGGACGGGCTCGAGCTCTGCCGCAAGCTGCGCGAGAGCATGAAGGACAGCTACACCTACTTCGTCCTCGTCACCGCTCAGAAACGTTCCCGCCCCAACCTCGAAGCCGCCATCAACGCCGGCGTCGACGACTTCCTCAAGAAGCCGATCAGCTCCGACGAGATCTGGAACCGCCTCCGCGTCGCCGAACGCATCCTCAATTTCAACAAGCAAGTCCAACGCCTCGAAAGCCTCATCCCCATCTGCTGCTACTGCAAAAAGGTCCGCAACGACGGAGACCTCTGGGAACAGATCGAGCAATACGTCAACGAACGCACCGGCGCCGACTTCACCCACTCCATCTGCCCTAGCTGCATGGACACCCACGTCCGTCCCCAAATGGAATCCTACAAGCAGTCCCTCAAGGACAAATCCCGCGCCTCCACCGACTAGCCCCCATCAGGACTCTCGTCGCTCAGAGCTGACGCGCCTTCACTCTCCGCATTTCTCCAACTCCACCCAAGTCGCGCCCCAGCCGCCTCCCGTCTGGTCGCACAGGCCGAAGTCCCGCACGCAGGCGATCTTGCGCAGCTGGCCATGCACCAGCTCCCGCAGCGACCCGGAGCCCTTGCCGTGGATCACCCGCACCCGCGTGATCCCCTTCTCCAAGCATAGCTCGAAGTAGTCCGGCAACAGCTCCTTCACCTCCTTCGGGCGAAAGGTATGCAGGTCCAACTCGTCAGATATCGGGAACTCAATCGGCTCGTCTTCCATTATTTTCGTAAAACAACCCCTTTCCCCCTACGAATCCACTAAAACCGCTAGACTCGCGGCCGAATTACCCAGTAGGTAAGGAGCGAACTCCCTGCCCAACCCACCCATGTACCGACTCGGCCATAGCATCACCGTCGCCCTCAGCCTCCTCGCCAGCCTAGGATTCAGCCTCGCCGCGACCGCTCAACCCACGCCCCCAGCAGCCGAGGAAAAGGACGAGCTCATCCCGCCCGAGGCCATCTACAAGATCGACCCCACCCACCCCGCCGAGCTCTACGCCCGCGGCATCGAAGGCGAAGCCATCATCATCGTCTCCGTCGACGTCTTCGGCACCGCCCTCGATCCCGTCGTCGACCGGGCCACCCACGACGAGTTCGGCCTCGCCGCCATGCTCGCCGCCTCCGAGTGGATCTTCGAACCCGCCACCAAAAACGGAGTCCCCGTAGCCGTACGCGTCAAAATCCCCTTCACCTTCAAGATCGCCTTCGAGCACAAGCTAAACGTCGAGATGGGCCGCGAAGTCTTCAAGGAGATCGACGTCCCCGTCACCCCCTCCTTCGAGCTCGACCAGGCCCCCATGCCCAAGTTCATCCCCGCCTTCGACGCCTTCTACCCCGAAGAATTCGCCAACACCGGCAAAAGCGCCGCCGTCAGCGTCGAGTTCATCGTCAACCCCGACGGCAACGTCATCAATCCCCGCATCGTATCCATTTCCACCCCCGGCTTCGAAGAAGCCGCTCTGCGAGCCATCGCCCACATCCAGTACAACACCATCCGCGTCCAGGGCCAACCCGTCTACGTTTCCATCATGATGCCCATCCAGTTCTCCCCCTAAAGCTCGGGCACCCACCGACACAGGCGGAATAACGCTAATCGCACTCCCTCACCCGCTACCGCGCCCTCAGCATAAAAATGACTTCTCGTCATATCGATAATCCCGAGGTCGCAGCGGTCTTCGATTCATATCCCCCCGAACCGCGGCAGCGCCTCCTGGAGCTGAGAAGCCTAATCTTAGCAGTCGGAAAACGCATCGATGGGATCGTCGCCGTAGAGGAGTCGCTCAAATGGGGACAGCCAAGCTACTCGTGCCTTTCAGGCAGCTCGATTCGCTTGGGCTGGGACAGGAAATCACCCGAAACCATCAGCCTCTACTTCCACTGCCAGACCAAGCTGGTCCGCACCTTTCGAGCGCTGTATCCAAAGAGCTTCACCTTCGTGGGAAATCGAGAGATCCGATTTCATAAAAACGACCCTATCCCTGCAAAAGAACTAGAACACTGCCTCGAACTCGCGCATTCCTATCATCGCATAAAAAACCTTCCCCTACTTGGCGCCGCAAAGAACCGATAAGCCTTTTTCCCGTCGATCCTGCTGGCCCACGCCCCTGCCCTCACTCGCAACCACGCTCGATCGGACATGAACCTAAGCTCAATCATTATCGGCTACGCGACCTCTACGCTCGGCGGCGCCCTCTTGCTGTGGCTCGTCATCGACAAGGTCCTGTGGAAGATGATGGAAAAAGAAGGCGGCGGGAAAAAGCCCTTATCCTTCTCCCTTCTGCTGGGTATCCTTGAACGGGCCTCCTATACCACCGCCCTGCTCATGGGGCACCCCGCCTGGATCGGCGTCTACCTCGCCATGAAGGTTGCCGTTGGCTGGAGGGCCCAGCAATCAAGGGTGTCCCCCTCCGACAACGTCTACCTCATCGGAAACCTGCTGTCGATCGGCATGGGCCTGCTGGGTTACTGGATCGCCACAGACCTCAAAACCCTCGCCCCCTAGCGGCGAAAGGCCGCCCCGCCTTCCATGAAGATCCCCACCACCATCAAGCTTGAAACGGAGCGGTGCTTGCTGCGCTTCATCACCCAAGAGGACATACCTCACATCTTCAGCGCGACCCGATACGAGGGATTCAACGACGGCATGCTCTGGGAGCCGCCGCAAAGCGAAGACGAATTACAGGAACCCTTTGAGCGAAATGTGAGGCATGGAACGAAGGGCTCAGCTACACCTTCACTATCGAATCGAAAGAAAAAGGCGAGTTCATCGGACGCATCGCGACCCGCAAGCAACCGGGTGAACAGATATGGGATATCGGCTTCTGGACCCACCCAGCGCACCAATCCCAAGGATTCATGAGCGAGAGCGTCGCCCGAGTGATCGAATTTTGCTTCGCCGAACTCAACGCTTCCAAACTCGTCGCCTGCCACGCTCTCTGGAACAAATCCAGCGAGAAAGTATTGAAGCGCAACGGACTGAGCTTCGTCCGGCACGTCCCAGAAGGCTTCAAAAAGAACGGTCGTTGGGTGGAAGAAAACCAGCTCGAGATAACGCGGGAAAACTGGGAACGCCGCCGCTCCGCTTAACGACGTCCATTCCCCCAGCCTCCCTTTATGCTGCGAACTAGAAGGAGCGGATCTTGATGGCCACGCCCCAGGAGCTATCCTTGCGGTAGTAGTCGACTAGGTCGCTGTTGTATCCATAACGGTACCACAGCGAGGTATACTTGAAGCCGAGCTCCAAGCGGGCCGTGATACGCTGGAAGGGATCCTTGTAGCCGGTGCGAAGCTCTAGCATGATTTCGTTCGCGTCAAAGAACCAGTCCAAGCTTTTGGATTGGTAACGCACGCTGGCTCGCAGGCCGTCGACCTTGTTGCGGCGAATCTCGCCGTCGTACTCAGCGAGCCAATCCCTGTCCTCTTCCCAGAGGTTATACTCCTCCGCCCCGTTCTGCAGAAGCCCGTCCTTCAAGTAATACCGTCCGTCGAACATGAGGAAAACCTTCCCTGTATCGAGCTGCCAACTACTGGACCAACGGGCACCGAGATAGTCCCAGCCGCGACTGAGCTCGTCGCGAGCGATGCTGGCGTCCCCGTCCACCAAAAGATATTCCGCCTGCAAAGCCTCGAAACGCGTCCGCCCCAAGGCCGCCTCCTCGGGAGTTTGCGGATCCTCCAGGTCTCCGATGCGTTGGCCATTGGACTCGTGCCCGTAGGACAACTCGAAGTAGTCGTGCAAGCTGTAGCCTTGCTCCGCCGAGGAAGTAAGGTCGCGGCGCTTCTGCCACCAACGGGCGCTGAGCAGCGGATTGAAGCGCTTGCCCACCACTGGCGAGGACTCGCGGGTGCCCATGTACTGCCCCGCCCGACCGCTAAACGCGAGGTAGAGGCGCGGCTGGTAGGGGAAAAGCTTGGGGGTGTCGTAGTCCCGCCCCTCCACCGGAAACTTGTTGCTGGGATTCCACGATTCCCAGGGGAAAAGGATGGAAGAGGGCGTGATGACGGAAAGGGAGAAGTCAAGGTAGGCTTGGTCTCCCTCGTCGAAGGTGTACCCGACGTACAAGGGCTCGTAGGTGCGCACCACGTCCTTCCAGGAAGGCGGGTCCGGCGTGGTGGCTTCCGGCTCGATCCCGTTCGCCTGCTGTTGGGCGAAGGCGATCGGAGCGCCTGCTAATGCTGCTGCAACGAAGAGTGGACAGACTCGTTTCATAGGCAATTGCTGAGGTATTCAGGCTGCGGGCACAACCTCAGAAAGCTCAAACCCGCTTGACCGTGACCAGCGTCAAGTCGTCGTCGTAAGTCTTCTTGCCGCTGAAACTGCGGAGCGACCCGAGGAGGCGCTGGCTGATTTCCGCCGCGCTTCCCTTGCGGTTCGACTTGACGGAGTCGGCCACCCGAGCTGCGGAAAATTCCTTGCCGCTCGCGTTCGACGTTTCGATGACTCCATCCGTAAAGGCCAAGAAGACATCCCCTTCCCGGAACGGAACCGTCTTCTCTTCCAAGAATTCCTTGAACGCCTCGTCCGGAACCATGCCCACAGGAAAGCCGTCGCTGTCCGGAAAGCTGGCTTGGCAAACGCCCCGGGCGTTATCGTAGGAGCAAAGCAAGGGACGCTCGTGGCCCGCTCGGGCGTAGGTGATCTGCCCTGCGTCCAAATCGATGACTGCGTAGAGCACCGTCACGTAAGTATCACCTTTGATCTCGTCCGCCACCACTCGGTTCAACTCGCGAAGCACCTCGTATGGGGAATCTTCGACCTGGGCGATGCGGTGCAGGTTGGTACGGCAAATCGCCATCACGATGGAAGCCGGTATCCCTTTTCCCGATACGTCCGCTACGGCAACGCCGAGCTTCCGCTCGCCCAAGGGAATCACGTCGTACAAGTCGCCGCCGATCGTATGGGAAGACACGTATTGGGCGTCGATCTCCAGCCCCTCGATCTGCGGCAACTGCTGGGGCAGCAGCATGAGCTGGATGCTGCGAGCGAGCCCGAGGTCGATGTCGATCTGCTTGCGCTCGAGCATGAGGGTCAGGAAGGTGTTGTTGCGGATGGCGATGCCGGCCTGCTCCGCCAAGGATTGCACCACGGACTGGTCCGTCTCCGTAAAGGGCGCCCCGTCGGCCGAATTGCAGACCGCCAAGACGCCTAGCACCTCGTCGCGAAAGAGGATCGGAGCGCAGATCGTGGTGGTCACCCGCAGCGCGGAATCGCTGTGCCGCACGATACGCGGATCCGTTCTCCCGTCCTTGACAAGGATCGGTCTCTTGCTGCGTGCGGCCTCGCCGGCCACTCCTTCGCTGAGCGGAAACTCTTCGGTCTTCAGCACGCTTTCAATGAACTTGGCCCGAGTGGCAATCTGGTCCTGCACGTCGGGCGGCAGCGGGCGGTGCGGCGGAAAGAGGCCTTCCACGGCGACGCTCCTCAGCGTTCCCTGCTCCGTCTTTTCAAATACGCAGGCGCTCAATGCCCCCGTGCTCACCACCGCCGCATGCACGATCCGCTGGAAGAGCGCCTCCTTGCTCAGCTCGTCGCCCAAGGCCTGCACCATGTCGTGCATGAAGTCGGCCACGATCAGCTTTTCCTGGTGGGCGAGCTGAGCCCGCTCCAAGTATTCGGAACTGCGCTTCACCTCTCGGAAATAGAGCCAACCGAAGAGGCATCCGACCAACAGCAATACGAGGGGAAACAGCAGGCTCATGGGGCAAGGGACAACGGCTAGGGAGCGGCGGATCGTCGCTCGAGAGGCCGCAGCCACGGCGGGCCCAGCGTGTCGATGGATGCCCGAAGGCTCAATTCCTCCCGTTTCGGGCTCGCAAACGGCTCTGCGGCAAGACCCCTCATGACGGATGTTTCGAAAGAGGCGACGCGATAGCCCCTCGGCTTAGCCCTCGTCCTCTACCCGATTCTTGAGGTAGGCGATGACGTCCTGGAACTTCTCCTGGTTGTCGGAATCCGCGGCGACGAGGTTCTCGTGGGCCTCCAAGCAAAGGCGAGCGTTCTCCAGCTCGTTGAGCTGCTTGGCGTTCAGGGCCGTGGTGGCGCCGACCCCAGATGCCAAGGTCTCCTCACCGGCATCCACCGTCGCGATGCGGTGCAGGCCAAGGTTTTTGACCAGCTCGAGGTTGCGGTCGTTGAGGCGCGAAAGAACGAGGGAGCCCTTAGGCTCCAAGCGTCGCAACTCCAAGGCGCAGCCGGCCAAGACGCCGAGCACCGTGCTGTCCATCCCCGTGCACTGGCTGAAGTCGAAGACGAAGTCCCGCTTGCCGGCGGCGTAGGAGTTCTTGAGGAATTCCTTGAGCGGCACGACGTTCTGAAAGGAGGCACGACCAGCGATCCGCACTGCGACGGGATTGGAATAAGGATCGACTAAAAAAACAGGAGTGTCTTCAGACATGACTTCGGAACGCGCTTGAAAGGATGACGCTTGGATTGTGATAGGCCACGGTTTACTTCGCAGACTTGATGATATCCCGCAAAACATAAGGGAGAATACCACCGTTGCGAATATATTCTACTTCGATATCTGTATCAACGCGCACCTTCATTTCCACCTCGTCGGTTTCCCCGTTGGCGCGCTCGATCACTGCAGTGAGCGACTGGCCTGGCTTGAGGTCGTCGCCGAGCCCCGGCAAGGAAACGATCTCGCTGCCGTCCAGGCCGAGCGATAGGGCGCTTTGGCCGTCGAGGAACTCGAGCGGAAGCACGCCCATGCCGATCAGATTGGAACGGTGGATACGCTCGTAGCTGCGAGCCACCACGGCTTTGACGCCGAGCAGGTTGGTGCCCTTGGCCGCCCAGTCGCGCGAGCTGCCCATGCCGTAGTCGATGCCGGAGAATATAATCAGCGGAGTGCCGCGCTCCTTGTAGACCTGGCAGGCGTCGAAGATGGTCGCGGGCTCGCCTTCCGGCATGACCTTGGTGAAGCCGCCTTCCTTGCCGTCGGCCATGAGGTTCCTCACCCGAACGTTGGCGAAGGTGCCGCGGGTCATGATCAAGTCGTTGCCGCGACGGCTGCCGTAGGAATTGAAGTCCTTCGGCTCCACCCCGCGGGACTGCAGGAACTGGCCAGCAGGCGTCTCGGGCTTGAAGGAACCGGCGGGCGAAATGTGGTCGGTAGTGACGGAGTCGCCGAGAATGGCGAGCGGACGCATGCCGACGATCGGCTGGATCGACCCGACCTCCATGGAGAAACCGTCGAAGAAAGGCGGACGGTGGATGTAGGTAGAGCTGTCGTCCCACTCGTAGAGGTCCCCCGTGGAGGACTCGATCTTAAGCCACTCGGGATTGGCGCTGGCCACGTCGGAATATTGGCGGCGGAACATCTCGGGCTTCAGACCCTTGACGATGGCAGCCTCGATCTCGGCGTTGCTGGGCCAGACGTCCTTAAGATAGACGGGATTGCCCTCCCGGTCCTCGCCGAGCGGATCGGTCAAAAGATCGATATCCACGCGGCCGGCCAGAGCGTAGGCGACCACCAAAGGAGGCGACATCAGGAAGTTCGCCTTGATGGAGCCGTGCACGCGGGCTTCGAAGTTGCGGTTGCCGGAAAGTACCGACGCCGCCACTAGGTCGCCCTCGGCGATGGCCGCCTCGATCGGATCCGCCAAGGGGCCGGAGTTGCCGATACAAGTGGTGCAACCGTAGCCGACGAGGTTGAAACCGAGCGCGTCGAGGGACGACTGCAATCCCGTCTCCGCAAGGTAGTCGGTCACCACGCGCGAGCCGGGAGCCAGTGAAGTCTTGACCGTCGGATTGACGGAAAGCCCCTTCTCGACCGCCTTCTTGGCCAGCAAGCCGGCGGCGAGCATGACGCTCGGGTTGGAAGTGTTGGTGCAGGAAGTGATCGCCGCGATGAGCACGGAACCGTGCCCGATCTGCTGGCCGTTCATGGCGTCGTCCGACTCGACCGTAACCTGGGTCGCCCGCTCCGCCGCTGGGCGGCCGAAACCGCCGTCGGAAGTGGCGCGCGTGAACAGGTCGTTGAAGGAGCTCTTCAGCTCCCTCACCACGATCCGGTCCTGCGGGCGCTTGGGGCCCGCTACGCTCGGCTCGATGCTGCTCATGTCGAGATCCACCACGTCGGTGTACTCGAGCTCGCCCGCGGCAGGGATGCCGAAAAGGTTTTGGGCCTCGAGGTAAGCCTTCACCGCTGCCACGTGCTCCGGTTCGCGACCGGTCGCCTCGAGGTACTGCAGCGACTTTTCGTCGACCGGAAAATAACCCATGGTGGCGCCGTACTCGGGAGCCATGTTGGCGATGGTGGCACGGTCCGCGAGAGAGAGCTTGCGAGCGCCTTCGCCATGGAACTCCACGAACTTTCCGACTACCTTCTTCTCGCGCAAGACTTCCGTGATGCGGAGGGTCAGGTCCGTGGCGGTCACCCCTTCCTTGAGGGCACCGGTAAGATTAACGCCGATCACCTCCGGCGTGAGGAAATAAACGGGCTGGCCCAGCATGCCGGACTCCGCCTCGATGCCGCCCACGCCCCAGCCCACTACGCCGAGGCCGTTGATCATAGTAGTGTGGGAATCGGTGCCCACCAAGGTATCCGGATAAAAGACGTTGCCGCCCGCCACTGGCTTGGCGTGCACCACCTTGGCCAAGTACTCGAGATTGACCTGGTGCACGATGCCGATGCCCGGAGGCACCACCTGGAAAGTGTCGAAAGCTTGCTGGCCCCACTTGAGGAACTCGTAGCGCTCCATGTTGCGCTGGAATTCGATGGCCATGTTCTGCAGGAAGGAATCCGCCGTGCCGGACTTGTCGACCTGCACCGAGTGGTCCACCACCAAGTCCACCGGCACCAGCGGCTCGATCATGGACGAGTCCTTGCCCAGGTCCGCTACCGCGGAACGCATGGCCGCCAGATCCACCAAAAGCGGCACTCCCGTGAAATCCTGCAACACGATGCGAGACAGCACGAAGGGGATCTCGACCTTGGCCGGGTCCTTGGCCTTCCAGTTCGCGAGCGCCTCCACGTCACCCTGCTTGACCCGCTTGCCGTCGCAATTGCGCAAGACGGACTCGAGTACCACCCGGATGGATACCGGAAGCTTGGATATCGGACCCACTCCGCTCTCCTCAAGAGAAGGCAGCGAGTAATAATACGACTCTCCCTCGAGGCCCGAGTCGAAAGTCCTAAGTGAGTTCAACGGATTCGGAAGTTCGCTCATAATTATACGTATCTGTCTTTCCGGAAACTGGTTCTACTGACGTAGGCCAAACAAAACAGGCCGATCCCGGAAGCGGACCGACCCGGTTGAAAACAAAAGCCCCGACTAAGCGAGGGCAGCTTTAATCGCGCCGAAGTCCGGCAACTGCTTCGGATCGTCGCTCGACTCCGAATAGATCACTTCGCCGTCCTTGCTGATGACGAAGGCAGCGCGCTTGGAAACGCCCTTGAGGCCAATCAGGTCCTCGAAAAGCACGTCGTAAGCCGTGGAAACTTCCTTGTTGAAGTCGCTCAGCAACGGGAAGTTCAAGCCGTTCGCCTTCGCGAAGGCTTCCTGCGCGAAGGGGCTGTCGACGCTGATGCCGTAAACCTTGGCGTCTAGATCGTTGTATTCGGAAAGCGAGTCGCGGATGCCGCAAAGCTCCGACTCGCAAACGCTCGTGAAAGCGAGCGGGAAAAAGAGGAGCACCGTCGCGGAAGAACCGTAGTTCGCGCTCAAGGTGACGTCAGCCAAGCCTTCGTCGTTTTTGCTCTTCAAAGTGAAATCAGGGGCCTTGGTGCCAGTCGCGATTGCCATAGTCTTGATGTGTTTTCCTTGGATGGTTTAACGAGGAGCCGACGAGCATTGTACAATCCCCAATCGGGGCAAATCGAAAGTGGGCCCAATTCAGCTAAATCCGCCGGTTTTCTCGGCGAAACCGAATCACCCAAGGGTTTCGCATTAGCAGAACCGATAGCGCCCCGCCCCAAGACCTCGCCGCAAATCCAAGCTTGACCTTCGCTCCTCTTACTTTGATTGATCAAAGTCTAGTATTTGAAATGACGAACAAAGTTTTTAGAACCCTCGCAGCAAGCGTCGCCGCCGCCCTTTCCACCGGCGGCTTCGCCTCCGACTCGCATTCCCACGCCTCCCCGGAGCGGGTCGTGGATCTGGACGCCTTCCAAGTCGTCTCCACCGGCACCCGCACCGAACGCCTCGCCCGCGAGCTACCCATCCGCACCGAACTGCTCGGGGCCGACCTCTTCCTAGCATCCGGCGCCCGCGACCTCGCCTCCGCCCTGGAGTACATGAACGGCATCCGCACCGAGGCGAACTGCCAAAACTGCGGCACCTCCGAGATCAAGATGCTCGGCCTGGGCTCCGGCTACAACCGCCTCCTCTTCGACAGCCAGCCCCTTTTCTCCGGACTCGCCTCCGTCTACGGCATCGAGCACATCCCCACCGCCTTCATCTCCCGCGTCGAAGTCGTCAAGGGCGGCGCCTCCAGCCTCTACGGCCCCGGCGCCGTCGCCGGGGTCATCAACATCCTCCCCAACGAACCGGTCGTCGACAAGCAACGCTACGACAGCTCGCTGGAAAGCGTCTCCGGCAAGCTTTTCCGCAGCGCCTCCCTGCTCCGCGACTGGTCCTCGCCGACCGGCGACCTAGCCCTCTCCTTGTATGGACAATTCAACGACAACGACGCCGTCGACCTCAATGGCGATGGCTTCACCGAAATCACGCGAAAGCAGTTCTACACCGCAGGAGCCAACGGCTGGATCTACCCCACCGAAAACGGCAAGCTCAGCGCCAACTACTCCTACAGCTGGGAAAAGCGACGCGGAGGCAACGCCCTCCACCTCCTCCCCCACGAATCCCAAACCACCGAACAGCTCGAGCACCATTGGCACCGCGGAGGCATCGCTTGGGAAAGCTCCCTCCCCAGCGAGGTCGACTACCGCCTCAGCGCCTCCGCCTCCTACGTCACCCGCGACAGCTACTATGGCGGAGTCGGCGCCGTCGCCCTGCCCGAAAGCCCCGACTACGACCCCGTAGCCTACCAAGCCGCTCTCGAAGACTCCAAGCTTCTGTATGGATATTCGGATACGATGCGCTACTACCTCGACTCCCTCTTCTCCAAAAGCGTCGGCCAACACCACTTCTCCTGGGGAGCCCAATTCCAAGTCGACGAAGTCTTCGACGAAAAGCGCAACGAGCGCGGCCTAGCCCTTCGCACCGACGGCTCCCAAGCCACCTTCAGCCGACAAGACCCCATCGCCGACGGCGCCTTCGAGAACTTCGGGCTCTTCTTCCAAGACGAATGGATGCCCCAGCAGTCCACCACCCTGATCACCGGCCTTCGCGCCGACCGGCATTCGGAACTCTCAAGCTGGATCCTCTCGCCCCGCATCGCCCTGCGCCACACCACCAGCCCGGCTTGGACCTGGCGAGCCTCCATCACCACCGGCTTCCGCGCCCCCGAAATTTTCGACGAAGACTTCCATATCGAAATCCTCGACGACCCCACCCGCACCCGCAACGCCAGCGACCTCAAAGAGGAAAATTCCACCTCCTACTCCGCCGGTTTCGTCTGGACCCCCTCGCCCGAACAGCAAAGCCGCTTCCAGCTCGAAGGGGAGCTCTACCGCACCGATCTGCGCGATACCTTCAACGTATCCGATATCGTATACACCGATTCCCATGGCAACGCCTACAAGGAACGGGTCAACTCCGGCGGCTCCACCGTGCAAGGCTTCGAGCTGAACGCCGCCTACCGCCTCAGCCAACGCTGGAAAGCCGATATCGGCCTCACCCATGTGGACGCAACCTTCGACGCCCCCCAAGAAGTCCTGCCGGGGATCTTCGAAAGCCGCTACCTCGAAACCCCGCAATGGAGCGGCGTCGCCCAGCTCAAATACGAGAACGACGACTTCCTAGACCTCTTCTTCGGACTCGTCTACACCGGCCCCATGATCGCCGCTCGCGAAGTGGAAGGCAGCCTCAACCCCTCCACCCAGGAGTTCTTCGTGTTCGACATCACCGCCACTAAACACCTCCACCGCACCGTAGGAGGAAAACAACTACACATCGACCTCATGGCAGGGGTAAAGAACCTCTTCGACCACCGCCAGCCGGACCTCACCTCCGGCCCCGAACGAGATACGACCTACTTCTACGGTCCGAGATACCCCCGTCGCTTCGTCCTCCGGGCCGGCTTGAACTGGTAGTCGAGCCCCCTCCCGTCGCGACCGCTCGCCCCAACGCAGGGCGGAGCGCAAAAAAAGTCCGCGGCAACCAAGGTGCCGCGGACTTTGTTGTAATTATCTAGAAGCCTTAGCTCAACATCGCTTCGCGAGGCGGGGCGAACTTCGTCAAGCTGATGCCTTCCACTGCGGCCCTGTACTCGTCCATGGTTGGAGTCCGTCCCAGTATTGCCGAAAGCACTACGACTGGCGTAGATGCGAGCAGGGACTCGCCCTTCTTGCGCTCGGAGTCCTCCACCACGCGCCCTTGGAAGAGGCGGGTCGAGGTCGCCATCACGGTGTCGCCCTTGGCCGCCTTCTCCTGGTTGCCCATACAGAGGTTACAGCCGGGACGCTCGAGGTACATCATGTTTTCGTACTCCGTGCGAGCCGCGCCCTTGGGAGCCTCGTCGTTGAATTCGAAACCGGAGTACTTCTGCAACATGTTCCAGTCTCCTTCCGCCTTGAGCTCGTCGATGATATTGTAAGTCGGAGCCGCAACCACGAGCGGAGCCTTGAACTCCACCTTTCCTTGCTGCTCCTCCAAGTTGCGCAACATCTGGGAGACGATCTTCAAGTCGCCCTTGTGCACCATGCAGGAACCGACGAAACCGAGGTCGACCTTCTTCTCCCCACCGTAGTAGGAAACTGGACGAATCGTGTCGTGTGTGTAGCGTTTGGATACATCTTCGTTGTGCACGTCCGGGTCGGCGATCATCGGCTCGACGATCTGATCGAGATCCACCACGAACTCCGCAGAGTACTTCGCGTTCGCGTCCGGAGTCAAAGCAGGCTTCTCGCCGGACTTGATTTCCGCGATTCTCTTGTTCGCCTTGTCGACCAATCCCTGCAGCACCTGGGCATCGTTATCCATGCCCTTGTCGATCATGATCTGGATTCTGCTCTTCGCGATCTCGAGCGACTCGATCAAAGTCTCGTCCTGGGAAATGCAAATAGACGCCTTGGCCTTCATTTCCGCAGTCCAGTCCGTGAAGGTAAAGGCCTGGTCCGCTGGCAAGGTGCCGATGTGCACCTCGATGATCCTGCCTTGGAAAACGTTGTCTCCGAACTGCTGCAGCATCTGGGCCTGCGTCGCGTGAACGACGTCACGGAAGTCCATGTGGTCCTTCAGGTCGCCCTTGAAGGTAACCTTGACCGATTCCGGAATCGGCATCGTCGCTTCGCCCGTTGCCAGGGCCAGCGCCACCGTGCCGGAATCCGCGCCAAAGGCCACGCCCTTGGACATGCGAGTATGCGAATCGCCGCCGATGATAATCGCCCACTCGTCCACCGTCAGGTCGTTCAGAACCTTGTGGATAACGTCCGTCATGGCATGATACTTGCCCTTCGGGTCGCGAGCGGTGATCAGGCCAAAGCCATGCATGAACTGCATCAGCTTCGGAATGTTCGCCTGAGCTTTCTTGTCCCAAACCGAGGCAGTGTGGCAGCCGGACTGATAAGCGCCATCGACCGTCGGAGATATCACGGTGGCCGCCATCGACTCCAGCTCCTGGGCCGTCATCAAGCCGGTCGTGTCCTGCGAACCTACGATGTTCACCTTAACGCGTACGTCCGATCCCGCGTGCAAGACCTTGCCGTCCGTCACGCCGACCGCATTCTTGTTAAAGATCTTTTCGACCGCCGTCAGCCCCTGCCCTTCGTGAGAGATCTCCTTCGAAGGCGCGTAAACCGGCGCCACGGGAACCCCCAAAGTTTGGGCCGCGAAATTCTGTAGTTTCTTTCCGAATACGATCGCGTAAGAGCCTTCAGCCTTGATGAACTCGAGCTTCTGCGGCGTCAGGGCCGAAGAAATGTCGACCAGCTCCTCGTCGCCCTTGTAGAGCTTCTTGGTCTTGGTGTTGATGGTCAGTACCGTGCCCGTTTCGACCGAGTACTTTTGCTCGAGAATGGGGTCGCCATTGTCGTCGAGCACCGGCTTGCCGTTGGCGTCGAGCTTCTTGACCCAGTTCTTCAGGTCGATCCCGATACCTCCCGTTACGCTCACGGTCGTCAGGAAGATGGGAGAAATCCCGTTGGTGCCAGCTACGATCGGAGCGATGTTCACGAAAGGAACGTACGGGCTCGCAGGCTTGCCGGTCCAAAGAGCGACGTTGTTCACGCCGGACATGCGAGAGGAACCCACCCCCATCGTGCCCTTCTCGGCGATCAACATCACGCGCTTGCCGGGATGGGCCGCTTGCAAAGCCTGGATTTCCTTCTGCGCCGCCTCGGAAATCATGCACTTACCGTGCAACTCGCGGTCGGAGCGGGAGTGCGCCTGGTTGCCCGGCGACAGCAAATCGGTCGAGATATCGCCTTCCGCGGCGATATAGGTGACGACATCGATCTTCTCCTCGACGTCCGGCAACTTCGTGAAAAACTCGGCCTTCGCGTAGCTCTCCAACAGGTCCTTCGCGACCTCGTTCCCCGCCTTGTAGGCCTCTTCCAGCCGCTGCGTATCGGCTTCGTACAAAAACACCTGCGTCTTCAGAACTTCCGCCGCGGAGCTCGCGATCGCCGCATCCTCGCCCAAAGCGAGGTCGAGCAAAACCTCCACCGAAGGCCCCCCCTTCATGTGCGACAACAACTCGAAAGCGAACTCCGGAGAGATCTCCTCCACCACCGATTCCCCAAGGATGATCTCCTTGAGAAACTTCGCCTTAACGCCAGCCGCGCTCGTAGTCCCTGGCAAGGTATTGTAAATGAGAAACTTAAGAGAATCCTCACGGTCTTTGTGCCCGAGATCCTTGATCTGCGAGATAATCTCGGAAAGGAGATCGCTCCCATCTATCGGCTTTGGGCTCAAGCCTTGGCCCTTACGCTCTTCGATCTCTTTTAAGTAGTCTGAATACAAGCTCATATCTAGTAGGAAAAATGGCTCCTGCAGCTCAGTCATTTCAAGAAGATTCTGAGAGGGATCACGCAGGGGAGAACCGAGGCAGTCCCCCACCGCGCAAAGAGCTCGCCAACATCGACCGCTCCGCCGAGCTCCCAACCGCGTTTCCAAAAATCCCTCTCGGAGCGCCCAAAATCCCGTTCGGGGCGGATCCCTTCCGCAAATCGCCCTATAGTCCGACTCCTAATCCAACGGACAAGCCTTCCCTCTGAAAGGCCCCGCAGATGACAGATCCTATGAACTCAACCCAACCATCCTCTCCCTCTCAAAACTTCGGACTTCGCGCCGCCGCTATCGCCCAGACTTTCCTCGTGGCCGGTAGCGTCAACGCCCAGTCGAACGCAGCCGTCGAAGACACCGACGCCGTCGAGCTCGACCCCTTCGCCGTCAAGGGCGACAACTTCGCCCTCTCCTCCCCCAAGTTCACCGTCGCCCTCCGCGACACCCCTCAGACAATCAACGTCATCCCCGAAGAAATCCTCGAAGCCCAAGGCGCCACCAGCCTACAGGACGTCCTGCGCAACTCCCCCGGCATCACCTTCCGCGCCGGCGAAGGCGGAGCCGCTCCCGGCGACAACCTCTTCGTACGCGGCTTCTCCGCAGCCAACGACATCTTCGTAAACGGCGTACGAGACCGCGGCGAGTATTCACGCGACGCATACAACCTCGAGCAAGTCGAGGTCTCAAAAGGCCCCGCCTCCGCCACCTACGGCCGCGGCTCCACCGGAGGCTCCGTCAACCTCGTAACCAAGCAAGCCAACCTCAGCGAAACCGACACCGCTTCCCTCTCCATCGGCACCCATAACCACAAGCGCCTCGTCTTCGATTCCAATTCCGTCATCGACGGCGAAAAGGGCATCGCCTTCCGCCTCACCGGCATGGCTACCGACGAGGACGTGGCCGGACGCGACTTCGTCTACAAGAGCTCCTGGGCCCTCAACCCCAGCCTCTCCTTCGGCCTCGGCCAGGACACCCAAGTCACCCTCAGCTACGAAAAGCTCAAGCAAGACGACATGGGCGACTACGGCATGTGGACCGGCCTCTTCGGCAACCCGCTCGTCTCGTATTCAAATTTCTATGGCTACCCCGAACGCGACTTCGCAGAAGTCGACAACGACCGGGCCACCCTCTCCGTCGGACACAACTTCGCCAACGGACTCACCCTGCGCAACGTCTCATCCTACTACACCTCCAAGTCGGACGCCATCTACACCGCCCCCGCCGGCCCCAACGACAGCACCCCCGAAGGCTACATCCGCACCAGCGACAAGGCCAAGGACAAGTACAACGAAAACATCGCCAACCACACCACCCTCTCCGGGTCCTTCAAGGTCGGCGAACTCACCCACTCCTTCTCCACCGGACTCGAGCTCAACACAGAGACAGCGGACAACTACTCCCATAACTCCATCTCGCCCGATCCCGTCCGCAACGCCATCGATCCCTACTCCGACGGTCCCTTCACCTTCTCTGCTGACGAACGTAGCGGTCGCGTCCGTAGCGGAACATCGGATACAGTCGCCCTCTACGCCTTCGACACCCTCTCCATCGGGGAAAAGTGGCAAGTCAACGCCGGCCTTCGCTGGGAAAGCTTCGACTCCGACTACGTCGACGCTACCGACGGAGTCGCCACCTCCGAACTCTCCCAAAAGGAAGAAATGACCAGCTACCGCTTCGGACTCGTCTACAAGCCCGTCCGCGAAGGCAGTATCTACTTCGGCGCCGGAAATTCCTTCAACCCGACCGCTGAAAACTTCTCCCTCAGCGACAGCGAAACCTCCAGCGCCAGCCTGAACCTCGAGCCAGAAGAGACCAAAACCCTCGAGCTCGGCACCAAGTGGGACCTCTTCGAAAGCCGCGCCTCCTTCGCAGCTGCCGTATTCCAATCCGACAAAAACAACGCCCGAGCAAGCCTCGGCGGACGCGGCACCGAATACACCAACCTCGGCAAGCAAACCGTAAAAGGATTCGAGCTCGGCCTCTCCGGCAACATTACCGATCGCCTGTCAGTGTACGGTGGATACAGCCAGCTCGACACCGAGATCAAGGACTCGCCCAACCTCGACGAAGTCGGCGCCGAGCTCAGCTACTCCCCCTCCGAGTCCTTCAACCTCTGGCTCGACTACCAAGCCACCAGCAGGCTCAGCTTCGGCGGCGGAGCCAGCTACTCCGGCTCGCAAGCCTATAGCTCCACGGTCGAAGCTCCAGCCGACGCCTCCTTCTGGCTCATGGACCTCACCGCTAGCTACGTGCTCAACGAGCAGCTCTCCTTCCGCCTCAACGTCGACAACGTCGCCGACGAGAAATACATCGAGCGCGGCAGCTCCAACCGCTCCGTCCCCGGAGCCTCCCGCTCCGCCAAACTCACCGCCTACTACAAGTTCTAGGCTGTACAAATTCATATCTGAGAAAGCTCCGGGCGCCCTGATCCTTCAGGGCGCCCCTTTCATCCCCACGGCTCCTCATCCTGTTCTTTAACCTGACCCGCCTCCCTACCTCCCCAACCACATGCTCATCTCCATTCCCAACCTCCTGACTCCCGAACAAGTCACCCACTCCCGCCGCATCCTCGAAGCGGCCAACTGGGTAGACGGAAAAGCATCCGCCGGCCACCAAGGCGCCAAAGTCAAGGACAACGCCCAGCTCCTCCCGGAAGACCCCGCCGCCCAGCAAGTCGGCGACCTCATCCTCCGCGCCCTCGGCAGCAATCCCCTCTTCATGTCCGCCGCCATGCCGCTGCACATCCTGCCGCCCATGTTCAACAGCTACTCCGGCGGCCAAACCTTCGGCACCCACGTCGACGGATCCATCCGCGTCATCCCCGGCACCCAAAAGCAAATCCGCACCGACCTCTCCTGCACCCTCTTCTTCGCCGAACCCCACGAATACGAAGGCGGAGAGCTCTGCATCGAAGACACCTACGGCACCCAACGCGTCAAGCTCCCCGCCGGCCACGCCATCCTCTACCCCTCCACCAGCCTCCACCACGTCACCCCCGTCACCAAAGGCACCCGCCTCTGTTCCTTTTTCTGGATACAAAGCATGCTCCGCGACGACACCCAGCGCTCCCTGCTCTTCGACATGGACCTAGCCATCCAACGCCTCGGAGCCGACCACCCCGAGCACCCCTCCAACGTCCAGCTCACCGGAGTCTACCACAACCTCCTCCGCCAATGGGCCGAGATGTAAACGAACCGCGCGGCCACGAGCAGCCCAACAGCGCCTACCAACGCGCCAAATCCGCCATGAACCGCGGACACAGCCTCGCCGCGTCCGCAGCTAGCGACTCCCTAGACGTCGCAATCGCCGCCTACTCCAAGGCTATCCAAATTCTCGATACGCTGCCTCGCACCTCCGAAACCGCCAACTCCCTCGGAGCCGCCCTCTCAAACCGCGGGCAACTCCGCCATCAACTCCACGGCCTCGCCCAAGCCGACCTTGCCCTAGGCGATTTCCAGCGAGCCGCAAACCTGCTCGAAAAGCTCGATGCCCCCGGCTTTCCCTGGCCCCGCCGCAACCGCGTCGGCTCCCTCATCAACCAGGCCAACCTCCTCCTCGACCTCGAGCAACACCCAGCCGCCCTCCAAGCCGCGAACACCGCCATCGAAGCCAATCGCTTCGAACGCCTCGCCGATCCCACCGACACCGAGCTAGCCGTCCTCGCCGCCCGCGCCTACTGCGACGCCGCCGGACAGCTGCTTCCCACCCTCCCCGCCCACGAGCAAGAACCCCTCGCCCAGCAAGCCGGATTCCA
Source organism: Pelagicoccus sp. SDUM812005 (assembly GCF_031127875.1). Taxonomy (GTDB): domain Bacteria; phylum Verrucomicrobiota; class Verrucomicrobiia; order Opitutales; family Opitutaceae; genus Pelagicoccus. The sequence goes on from NZ_JARXIA010000008.1 coordinate 52,801, forward strand.
CCTGCAAACAGCCCTCGTCCACATCCGAGCCCTTCGTCCTTACCTCAACCAAGAACCCTTCGCCGAAGCGAGCAAACGCCTCTTCCACTTCGGTTGCCTCCTCTTCGCTACCCACTGCCCCGAGAACCTTCCCGCCCTAATCGTCAGCCACTTCCAAAACCTCCAAGACGAATCCATTCGTATCCACCTTATCGAAACCGCTCGCGAAGCCATAAAGAGCGCCATCACTCAAATCAGCCTCGCTGCCCGCAACGCCGGCACCACCCCACAGGAGCAAGACCAGCTCGCCGCCCTTTCCCAACAACTCGGAGAGCTCCACCAAGAGCTCCCCACCCTCTAGAACCGAACAACAATACCAGGCAACAGCCCATCCCAACCCGCCTAGAAAGGCCGCAAGCTCCGCAAAGGATTCAACTCGTTCATAACGTTCACCCACCGTCATCGCCACCTGCATCCTTAACGGCATCCTCGACGACCACTCGCGCCCCCCAGCGCAAATCCGCTCCCGCTAGCCGGTAGGCGCAGGAGTCACGACGGCACCCTGCGCCAACTACCGACTCTTAAAAATCCCGCTCGGAGCATTCGGAATCCCTGACGGGGCGGCAAGCCAGCCTCCCTTTCTGCTATCCTCCCGCCACGTGGAAGCCTGCGCGCGCCAGCGACGCCGGCCCCACGCAAACCCAAACCGGATACAGAAATGAACTACCTGAATACTCTCCTCGCAGGAAGCGCCCTCGGCCTCGCCGCCGCCAGCGCCCAAAACAGCGTCGATACGCCCGTCACCGGCGACCAAGCCTTCGAGCTCAGCGGTTTCACCGTCTTCGGCGACCACTACGATTCCATCGGCGCCGCCACTCGCCTCCCCCTCTCCGACCGCGAAACGCCCCAAACGATCAGCCTGATCGACAGCTCCCGCCTCGAAGCGGAATCCATGTACAACATGGACGACGTCATGCGCAACGTCACCGGCGTCAACGTATCCATGTACGACACGCAACGCCCGCTCTACTTCTCCCGCGGCTTCCAGATCACCGACTTCCAAGTCGACGGCATCCCCACCTACAGCGGCGACACCAACCAGGAATTCGACACCGCCCTCTACCAACGCGTAGAAATCCTCCGCGGCGCCAACGGCCTCTTCAGCGGCTCCGGCAAGCCCTCCGGCACCGTTAACCTCCACCGCAAGCAAGCGGGCAAAACCTTCGCCGCCTCCGTCACCCAAACCGTCGGCTCCTGGGACTACTTCCGCACCCAAGTGGACGTGAACGCCCCCATCACCGCGGACGGCAAATTCCGTAGCCGCTTCGTCGCCGCCCTCACCGACCGCGACAGCTTCCGCGACCGCTACCACGAGGACAAGCTCGCCTACCTCGCCACCTTCTCCGCCGACCTCGCCGAAAACTCCACCCTCACCTTCGGCTTCCAACGCCAAGATAACGAGCCCACCGCCTCCGTCTGGGGCACCATCCCGCCCCTCGCGGCCGATGGTACCCCCTCCGAGCTTCCGCACACCACCAACTTCGCTACCGACTGGGCCTACTGGCACCGTCACTCCAGCACCGCCTTCGTCAATCTCGAGCACGCCCTCAACGAGCGCTGGCAACTCAAGGCCGCCGTCAACCACACCACCGGCGACGAAGAAAGCCTCAGCACCTACGCCAACGCCTACGCCGCCACTTGGCTCAACAAGGACGACGGTTCCGGCGTCATCATCACCGGCTACTCCTGGGACAGCTCCGACGAACGCAACAGCCTCGACCTCTACCTCAACGGCAAGTTCGACCTCTTCGAGCGCGAGCACGACATCGTCTTCGGCGCCAGCCACGCCGACTACGAAAGCGTAGCCCTCAACACCGCGTCCGGCTTCTCCGGCACTCCCTGGAACTTCGCTATCGACAACTTCTATACCTGGGACGGCAGCGCCGAGCCCGCCATGGAACTCGCCTACCTCCCCGGCCAAGGCGTCGTCCGCACCAAGCAAACCGGCCTCTACTCCTCCACCCGCCTCCGCCTCACCGAGGCCTTCTCCGCCATCCTCGGCGGCCGTATCACGAAATGGGATACCATCGACTACGCCCGCGACGATACCGGTGCAACCGCGTATCTGAACAGCCAATACGAGATCGAAAACGAGTTCACCCCCTACGTCGGCTTTACCTACGACCTCAATCAAAACCTCACCTTCTACGGCAGCTACACCACCATCTTCGAACCGCAGGACAGCGTGGACGCGCTCGGAAACATCCTCGATCCCGTCCAAGGCAACAACTACGAGATCGGCCTCAAGTCCAGCTTCGCCGAAGGCCGCGCCACCTTTACCGCTGCCCTCTTCCAAACCGAGCAAGACAACTTCGCCGTCGCCGACCCGCTCAACCCCGATCCCCTCGAAAGCGGCAAGTTCCCCAGCATCGGAGTCGACGGCACCAAGGCCGAAGGCCTCGAGCTGCAGCTCAGCGGCAAGGTCACCGACGACTGGTCCATGATTTTTGGATACACCCATAACGATACCAGCCGCCACGAAGGCGACCCCATCTGGACCAACCTTCCCGACGACCTCGTGCAGCTCTCCACCCACTACCAGTTCCCCGGCGAGTGGAGCCGCCTCGCCATCGGCGGCGGAGCCACCTGGCAAAGCGAGATCATCGGCAGCCAATACATCCCCGGCCAAGGAAACGTAGAGATCAGCCAAGGCGCCTACACCCTGCTCAACTTCCACCTCAACTACGCCATCAACGAACGATTCTCCGCCACCCTCAGCGCCAAGAACGCCCTCGACGAAATCTACCTCGCCAACCTCGACTACCCGCAATTCGGCGAGCCGCGCAACCTGCTGCTCTCCCTCAAGTGGAAGTACTAGCCCTCTCGCGACACCTTCATTGATCAAAAAAAGTCCACCCGCGTCCTCCGCGGGTGGACTCTTCTGTATTCCGAAAACGCATGAAAAAAAGAATCTGGAAACTCCATTCCTGGATCGGCCTCTGTTGCGCCCTCGCCCTCACAGTCATCGGACTCACCGGCAGCGTGCTCGTCTTCCACCAGGAAATCTCCGACGCCCTCGCCCCCGAGACCACCCTCAACCAAAACTACAGCCCGGACGTCCAACGCCTCCCCGTCAGCCAGCTCACCCAAACGGTCGAGTCAAAGTTCCCCAACTTCTGGATACGCGGCTGGCTCTTCAACCACCAGTCCCCCCACCGCGACAAAGCCTACCTCATGGAACGCGGCGGAGACGAGTGGCACATCCTCTACGTCGACCCCTACACCGGCGAAACCGCCGAGCGCCCCTACGGCTACAACGAAACCCTCTACGGCTGGTTCGTCAATCTGCACTACACCTTCTTCGCCGACCACTTCGGCATGGCCATCGCCGGCATCTTCGCCCTCGGCTTCCTCTTCTTAGCGATCACCGGCATCTACCTGCACCGCCCCTTCTTCAAAAACCTCCTCAAGCTCCGCTGGGGCGCCAGCGCCCGCATCTTCTGCTCCGACCTCCACAAGGCCATCGGCATCGCCACCATTCCCATGAACCTCATCTTCGGGATCACCGGCGCCTACTGGAACATCAGCCACGTACTGCACGACCTCATCGAGCACGACCACGAGGACGAGCACGCCAACGCCAGCGAATATCCCGGCCGGGCCGACCAGCTCGACGCGCTCGCTTCCATCGCGGACCACAGCATCCCCGGCTACTCCCTCAACTACATCTACTTCCCCACCGCAGAAGATCCCACCTTCTACCTCTACGGCCAACACCCCGGCGCCGGCGTCCTCAACAGCCCCTACGGCAGCTCCGTCTGGGTCAAAGCCGAGAGCGGCGAGGTCACCCATTCCTCCGACCTCAGCCAAGCGGGCTTCTGGGCCCAAGTCCTCGACTCCTTCGAACCCCTGCACTTCGGCAGCTTCGCCGGCCTCGGCTCGCAAGTCCTCTGGTGCCTCGCCGGACTCAGCCCCGCCGCCCTCTCCCTCACCGGCACCATCATGTTCTTCAAGCGCGGCCGCCGCAAAAAGAAGCGCATACCACCGCAAGGCTGAAACCAAACGAAGATCCCAGCTTCACGGCGTCCCCCCAAAAGGGACGCCTTTTTCGCGCCCGCACCTCGCCCTTTCGCCGAAATTTCGAGCCGCGCCTATTTATTCAAGGCCAGTTGCCAGGTAATGCCCCTAGGAAGGGGCAAATTCGGCTAAATTTCGGGCCGTAGACACCGATTCCAAAAACCCGGGGAGGCCTTGTTTCGACGACATCCGTCAAGCTACTGAGCGCCAAAAAGTAGGCATGCCTAGCCGGACAAGAACGCCACGTCATGACCGAAGAATCGAAGAGGAAACCCAAGAGCGCCCTGCTGCTCGTCGCCACCCTGTGGCTCGGAGGCATCGGAGCCGGCTCCCTCGCGCTTTTGGACCATGAATTCGCCGCCGGCCAGCCCAACGAAGCCCCCGTCGCCCTTCCCGCGCAACTCGCCCCCTTCGCTTCCCCCCAAAAACCGCTCACCCTCTTCATGGCCGTACACCCGGATTGCCCCTGCACCGGCGCCAGCCTCGAACAAGTCGACCGCCTCATCGCCCGCAACCCCGACTCCATCCAAGTCGTCGGCCTCGTTCGCAGCGCTCCCGACGCCGAGCTGCGCGACAACAGCTACTGGAAACGCCTGCAAGCCATGCCCCACGCCCGCGCCGTGGCCGACATCGACGGCGAACTCGCCTCCCTGCTCGGCACCCACGTCTCCGGAGCCACCATCGCCTACGATCCCGACGGCCACCTCCGCTTCCAAGGCGGCATGACCGCATCCCGAGGACACGCCGGCCCCAGCCGCGGCATGGACGACCTCGAAGCCATCGCCCGCCAGCTCGCCCCACTCGACCTTTGCTCAACGCCGACCTTCGGCTGTTCCCTCGAGAACGCCTCAGACCTTCTCTAAATGCCAGACCTGCACTCTCTAGACAAACAGATCGACGCCCAAGCGAGCGTCATCTTCCGAACCCAGCATTCGAAGATCCTGCAAAGGACCGACCGCTGGTTCTCCAAGCTCATGATCGCCCAATGGATCGGGGGCATCATTGCGGCCCTCATCTTCACGCCGCTTGAATGGACCGGCGACATCAGCGCCATCCATATCAACGTATGGGCAGCCATCTTCCTCGGCGGAGCCATTGCCAGCCTCCCCGTCTACCTCAGCTACACCCGCCCCGGCGAGACCGCCACCCGCCACGTCATCGCCGTTTCCCAGGCCCTCTTCTCCGCCCTGCTCATCCACCTCACCGGCGGCCGACTCGAGACCCACTTCCACGTATTCGGCTCCCTCGCCTTCCTCAGCTTCTACCGCGACTGGCGCGTCATCGCCTCCGCCACCCTCATCATCGCCCTCGACCACTTCATACGCGGCGTCTGGTGGCCGAGCTCCGTATTCGGCATCCTCACCTCCTCCCCCTGGCGCTGGGTCGAGCACGCAGCATGGGTCATCTTCGAAGACATCTTCATCGTTCGCAACTGCATCGAAAGCATCCGCGAAATGAAAGTCCAGGCGCGCCAGCAAGCCGAGCTGGAAAACGCTCACCTGCGCACCGAACGCATCGTCCTCGAACGCACCTCCCAACTGCGCCAAAGCCAGAAACGATTCTCCAACATCGTAAACCATATCAACGGCATCGTCTGGGAAGCCGACCCGCACAGCTTCCATTTCAGCTTCGTCAGCAAGCAAGCCGAACGCATCGCCGGCTACCCCCTCCAGGAATGGACCGAAAACCCAAGCTTCTGGAAGGACCACCTCCACCCCGACGACAAGGAGCGAATCCTCAACCTCTGCCAAAAGCGCACCGCCCACGGCGAGTCCCACGATTTCGAATACAGGATACTCACCCAGGACGGCAGCTACGTCTGGCTGCACGATCTCGTGACCGTCGAAACCAACGAAGCCGGCGAACCTATCCTCCTGCGCGGCGTCATGATCGATATCGACGACCGCAAGCAAAGCGAAGCCGAACTCCGCGCCGCCAAGGAAGCCGTCGAAGAAGCCAACGCCCTGCTCGTCGAATCCCTCAACGAATCCAAACGCCTCGAAAAGGAAGCCCAGTCCGCCAACATCGCCAAGAGCAAGTTCCTCGCCACCATGAGCCACGAGATCCGTACCCCCATGAACGGTGTCATCGGCTTCACCAACCTCCTGCTCGAATCCCCCCTCGACGAAGAACAACAGGAATTCGCCACCTCCATCCAAAACTCGAGCCAAGTCCTGCTCAATATCATCAACGACATCCTCGACATCTCCAAGATCGAAGCCGGCAAGCTCGTCGTCGAAAACATCGACTACGACCTCAGCCAAGCCATCGACGACGTCGCCATGCTCCTCTCCCCCGCCGCCGAGACCAAAGGTGTCGAGCTCGCCGTCAAGTTCGAGAAAGACTTTTGTCCAAAGGTCGTAGGCGACCCCGGTCGTATCCGACAAGTCATTACAAACATCGCCAACAACGCCATCAAGTTCACCGACGAAGGACACGTCTTCCTCCGCATAGAAACCGACTCCTCGGATTCCAGCAAAATACGTATCGAAATCGAAGATACCGGAATCGGAATAACCCCCGAACAACAAAAGCAGCTCTTCACCAGCTTCAACCAAGCCGACTCCTCCACCACCCGCCGCTACGGCGGCACCGGCCTCGGGCTCGCCATCTCCAAGCACCTCGTAAACCTCATGGGAGGCAACATCGGCATGCGCAGCTCCGTCGGCGCGGGATCCACCTTCTGGTTCACCATCCCCAAAAACGCCACGCCACAAGAGATCGCCCCCATCGAATTGCCGAGCGAACTCCAAAAACGCCGCGTCCTCGTCGTCGACGACCACGAAATCAACCGCAACCTGCTGCGCGACCAATTGCAGGACTGGGCGATCGAGGCCAGCACCGCCGCCACCGGCAAGCAAGCCCTCGACAGCCTTCTCCAAGCCACAGCCGAAGGGCGCCCCTTCGACATCGCCATCCTCGACTACCTGCTGCCCGACATGGACTGCAACCAGCTTCGCGAACGTATCCAGTCAAACCCTACCATCCCCACACCGCTCCTCGTCGCCCTCGGCTCCACCGCCTACCGAGTGCAGATCAAGGCCTTGCTCGAAAGCGGATTCCAGTCGCACCTCTTCAAGCCACTCATCCGCCCCCGCTTGCTCGCCCAAGCCCTCACCACCGCGACCGCGACACCTCCGCAGGGCAAAGTCACCAAAACCACCGAACGCCGGGCCGATACCAAACCGAGAAGCATCGCCCAGGACGACACCCCTAAAGCTTACACGGTTCTGCTCGCGGAAGACCATCCCGTGAACCAAAAGCTGGCCATGCGACTCCTCAATAAAATCGATTGCCAGGTCGACATCGCCAACAACGGAATCGAAGCCGTCGAAAAAGCCTCCCGCCACCGCTACGATGCCATCTTCATGGACTGCCAAATGCCCGAAATGGGCGGACTGGAAGCCACCCGAAAGATCCGCGAAATCGAAAGCCAGCGACGCCTCGACGACACCGAGGGACGCTCCCGCATCCCCATCATCGCCATCACCGCTGGCGCCATGGAAGGAGACCGGGAGATCTGCGTGCAGTCCGGCATGGACGACTACCTCACCAAGCCCCTGAAAACGAGCTCCCTAAAAGCAGCCGTCGAACGCTGGTGCAAGGCTCGCTCCGGTAAAAACTAACGCCAGGGTCGCCTCTAGGCTGCTCCCCAAATCCCGCTCGGGGTCGCAAAAATCCGTCGCGGAGTAGCGACGGATCAGGCTTTCCGCTAGGATCCACCCATGATCCAGCCACTCGATACCCAAGGGGTATCCGCCTCGCGAATACACTGCAGCATCAAGGCGGAGAAATCCTCCCTCGCCCACGAAATCAGGAAGATCGCCCAATACTGCGCCATCGACTTGAAGCTCTCCTCCCCGCTCGCCATCAGCGAAGACCTCGGCGCCAAGCCCCACGTCATCCTCACCGTCGATATCGAGTCCGCTCTCGCCCACCAAGCGGTCTGGCGCCTCGCCGGACGCATCGCCTCCTTCTGCCCCCAAGCCAGGGTCAGCACCCAAATCCTGCCCTCCGAGCAATTCAAGAAGATCGAGTCCGCATGAACCGACTACTCTCCCCGCAAACGCCTAGCCAATCCCCCGCCCTCTGCCTTCGCACCCATTCCGACGGCACCATCCCGCTAAACTGTTCGCCCCTGGACCTCTTCAACCAAGCCGCTCCACGCTTCGATAACCTCTACCTGCAAAGCAAACACGACTTCGCCCGGCTCGTAGCCATCATCGAGCCACCCACCCTCGACTGGGTCGAAATCGGAAGCTTCGCCTACTCGCCAGACCATCGCTTCATTCTCCACCCCGCCGCAACCAGCCAACTCCTCTCCCGCGTGCAACACTGCGACTGCTGCGGCAGCCCCGGACGCGTCGAACTTCGCAACGAGCACGGCCAAGAGCGCCTCCAACTCTGCGCCCCCAACCAAATCCCCGCCTACCAGTGGGGACGCTACGTGCAAGCCCTCTCCCAAACGAAAATGCCTGTCCCTGCGACCGGCACACCCCGCCCCTTTCCCCGTATCCCCGGCAACACTACGGAGCTTCCCTTCCACCCCTTCCTGCTAGCCACCCTCCTGAGCCTGCTCAGCGACCAAGGCCGCAGCGTCGAAGTCACCCTCGTCAACGAAGTCTCCAGCAACCGACGGCCCCTCAAGCCGGATATCGTCGAAGTCGAGGACACCCTGCTCACCTGCAGCTCCCCGCTCAGCTCCCTCCAGCTCGATCTCGCCGCCGTCGAAAAGCTAAGCCTCGCCCTCACCGCTAAAGGCGCCCCTCAGCTCTACGCTTCCGGCCCCGACCGCTCCCAACTCCTGCTCCTCGAAGCAGCCGACACCCCAGAAGACCGCCGCGCCCTCACCGACATCCTCCATGATCACATACCCGAACTCATCTAAGCCCAGCCCCGCCGTGACCCGAAAACAAGCCGACCTCGCCCGCAGCGCCCTCTGCATCATCGGCCCGCTCTGCCTCCTGCTCGCCTTCATCCTGCTCGTCCACAGCTAAGGGCACGGTCCCCCTCCGCCTACCCATTCGAATTGACTCGCCGCCGCCCTTGCCCCCTTCAATGGAAGCAGAACCACGCGACCGCCATGCAAGACGATTCGAACTACCAAGCCCTCGCCCAAATTCTCCGCCAGCGCCGGACCACCAAAGCCATGGCCGACGCCCCCTGGCCCCCAAGCGACCCCGCCCCCGCCGCCATCGAAAAAATCCTCGCCGCCGCCACCGAAGCCCCCTTCCACAAGCCCGCAGCCCGCGAAAACCGCTCCGGAGCGCTAGCCGGCATCCAACCCTGGCGCTGCTACGTCCTCGACTCGGAAAACTGCCGCAAGCTCCGCCAGCTTCTCATCGAGCAAGGCGACAATACCAAGATCCCCCAAATGCTCGCCGTCGCCGATTACCTGATACAAGTCACCTGGCTCCCCAACCCCGCCGCCGAGCCCAGCGACGCCCTCTTCGAACCGAGTATCCAAAACATGGAACACATCGCAGCCGCGTCCGCCGCGATCCAAAACATGCTGCTCGCCGCCACCACCCTCGAATTCCCCAACTACTGGTCCAGCGGCGGCGCCCTCCGCTCCGCCGAAACCTTCAGCCTGCTCGGCATCCCCCCGACCGAGATCCTCCTCGGCTCCCTCTTTCTCTTCCCGCAAGACCTCGCCGACGCCACCACCAAAGCCGGCGGACTCCGCCACTCCCGTAGCCCCCACCAAGACTGGGCCCGCTACGTGACCTTGTAATGCCGGTCGCCCCGACGCCTCGTCTAAAATAATCCCTCTCGGGGCGCGATAAATCCTGCTCGGGGCTGAGGCGTCGACCGATTTTCGCCATAGTCGCGGACTCTGCAAACCCGCATGGCAAAAATCATGACTACCCAGCAAACTTTCAACTCTCTCGCGACCGCCCTAGGATTCCTCGGCGCCACGACCCTTTCCTTCGCCCAAAGCGAAGTCAGCGCCTCCGAGGACGTCATCGACCTCGCCCCCTTCGTGGTATCCGGAGAAACCTACGCCTTCGGCGCCCAAAAGATCGTCCACGTCACCGACAAGGACCTAGAGCGCCTGCAGGCCGTCGACCTCGCCGACATCTTCTCCCAAGACCCCTCCATCATGGTGGGCGGAGGCATCTCCGCTGCTGAAAAAATCTACGTGCGCGGCATCGAGGACAAGATGCTCAACGTCTCCGTCGACGGAGCCACCCAAGCTGGCTACCTCTCCCACCACCAAGCCCAGTACTCCATCGAGCCCGAACTGCTCAAGTTCGCCGAAGCCGAGCCTGGGGCCGGAGCGGCTTCCGCCGGACCGGGCGCCCTCGCCGGCGTGATCCGCTTCGAAAACAAAGGCGCCGCCGACTTCCTCGAAGGCGACGACACCTTCGGCTCCTTCGCCAAAGTCAGCTACGGCAGCAACGGCGACCAGCTCAAGCTCACCGGAGCCCTATACGGAAACGTCAACTCCACCCTCTCCGCCCTCTTCGCCTACACGTATTCAGAATCCAACGACTATAAGGACGGCAACGGCGACACCGTGGAACTCACCAGCAGCGACACCGACCGCGCCTTCCTCAAGCTCGACGCCCAGATCGACGCCAACCAGACGCTCGACTTCAGCTTCGAAGACCGCAGCAACGAAGGTACCTTCCGCCACCGACCTAACTTCTACGGCGACTTCAACCACCCTCGGGCCCCGAACGATCCCGTCTTCATGACCTTCGACCGCCAAACCGCCACCCTCGGCTACGGCTACGTCGCCTCCGATCGCAACCTGGACCTCCAGGCCAAGCTCTACCACACCGACAACAGCGTCGACCGCGCCGACCAATACGAGATGGGCTACGAAAGCCTCGGCTTCGACCTCTCCAACACCGCCGCCTACAGCGACCACACCGTCAACTACGGACTCAACTACCGCGACGACACTGCCTACTTCACCGGCAAGGGCCAAACAACTCTCCGCCCTCCCTTCTCCAGCTTCCTCCCACCGCTCGTCTACACCACCATCCCAGACGAGACCATCGAGATCCTCGGCTTCTTCGCCCAAGACGAATGGCAAGTCACCGACAGGCTCCAAGCTTCCTTCGGTATCCGCTGGGACGAATACGAATACAGCGACAAGGACGGCCAAACCTTCAAGGACTCCGGCTTCTCTCCCAACCTCGGTATCAGCTTCGCCGCTACTGACGAACTCGACCTCAACGTAAGCTACGGAACCGCCTTCCGCGGCGTTACGCCCATCGACCTCATCACCGCCAACGAAGGCGGCGTCACCAACCACGACTCCATCGATCCCGAGTGGGCCAAAAACCTCGAAATCGGTTTCCAATACGACAACGGAACCTACTTCGCCAACGGCACCCTCTACCAGCAACGCATCGACGACGTCATCCTCTCCAGCGGTATCCGCGACAACGGCGGCGACCTCGAAGTCGACGGCTACGACTTCACCTTCGGCCTTCGCCACGGCGAGTTCACCTCAAGCCTCGGCGTCTCCCACTCCAAGCCCGAACTCAACGGAGCCCCCCTCGTCGACACCGACTTCGGCCTCGGCAGCTCCTACGGCCGTACTTGGAACGCCAATACAGCCTACGCCTTTCCCGACCTGAAGCTCAACGTCGGCTGGTCGCTCAACTTCGTCGAGAAATACGACGAATCCACCGAACCGCTCGCCCACAAGCCATCCTACGCCGTGCACGACTTCTACGCCCAGTGGACCACCGGAGAAGAGGAAAACATCACCCTCACCCTCACCCTCGACAACGCCTTCGACAAGTTCTACGTCGACCAGGCCACCGCCGGCTACAATGGCCAACTCGCACGCGTCGCCGGACTGGCCGCCCCCGGCCGCGACATCCGCCTCTCCACCTCGATCAAGTTCTAGACAGCTCCAGACATTTTCATTGATCTACAAGCCGCCTCGCCCTCCGAGGCGGCTTTTTTACCCAACATCACCTTCGCATCCCTTAGTGCCCTTCGTGGGTAAAATGACATGCTCCGCAAAACCATTTTCTGGATACACCTCCTCTCCGGCCTGATCGCAGGCGCCGTTATAGCGATCATGTCCGCCACCGGCATCGCCATCGCCTTCGAAGCAGAAATCCTCGACTGGGTCGACCACGACCTCAGCAAGGTCGAAGTCCCAGCCGACACCTCCGCCAAACTCACCATCGACGAGCTACTCGCTCGCATCCCCGAGTCCTACCCCGATTTCAAGACCACCGCTTTCCAAACCTATCCCTCCAACGACAAGGCCTACAAGTTCCTACAAGGCCGCGATCGCGAACTCTACGCCAACCCCTACACCGGAGAATTTGCCGAGTCCAAAGCCGGCCCCGCACATCACGTCCTCCACACGCTCGAGGCCTGGCACCGCTGGTTGGGAGCGAGCGAGGGCACGAACTCCACAGGACGCCTCATCACCGGCGTATCCAACTTCGCCTTCCTCATCCTTTGCCTCACCGGCCTCTACCTCTGGTTTCCCCGCGCCCTCAAAAGCCGCCTCTTCAAAAAAGCCCTCACCCTCAACAAAAAGGCCAAAGGCAAAGCCCGCGACTTCAACTGGCACAACGTATTCGGAATCTGGAACCTGCCTGTATTAGTCATTCTCGTCGCCACCGCCGTCGTCATCTCTTTCAACTGGGGCCACAAGCTGGTCTTCCAACTCGCCGGCGAAGAAGCGCCCGAACATCGCGACTTCCGCATGCTCATGGTCAAAGCCCCAGCCCTGCCCGAGCACCCCGCCGACGCCCAACCGCTTCCGTATCAGGAAATCGCTGACAAAACGATTGCCGCCTTTCCCGATTACCAATTGCTCTGGGTCAACTTCCCCCGTCCGCTCCTGCCCGCCCAAGCAGTGCAGCCGCTCAACGTCGGCCTCTACCTGCCCGGATTCTTCGAGCGCGAACGCTACACCCCCATTTCCGTCGACCCTTTCACCGGAGAAGTCCTGCAAGCCACCCGCTTCGAAGACCGCTCCCCTGGCATGCAAGCCCGCGTCTGGGTCCGCTTCCTCCACACCGGCGAAGCCTTCGGCCTGTTCGGCAAGATCGTCGCCACCCTCGCCACCGCCGCCTCCCTCGTGCTCGTCTACACCGGCTTCGCCCTCAGCTACCGCCGCTTCTTCGGCTAGCCGAGAAAGTCCCGCCCCTCCCCCGCAAAGCTAAAAAAATCCCTCCCGGGGTCCTGGAAATCCCGCTTGGAGTAGCGGGCCGCCCCCTTTTCGTTCAGTCTCGCGCGCTCAAAAAGCTCACATGGCTGAACTCATGAAACCAAACTACAAATACAACTCTATCCTCGCCGCCCTCGGACTCCTAGGGCTCGCAACGCCACTGGCCGCCCAAGACGACGACGTCTTCGACCTGGCCCCCTTCACCGTGCAAGCGGACGGCGTGCAAAAGATCCTCCAGATCACCGAGCGCGACCTCTCTCAACGCCAGGCCACCGACCTCGAGGACGCCCTCTCCCTCGACCCCAGCATCACCGTCGGCGGCTCCACCGCCGTCGCCCAAAAGATCTACGTGCGCAGCATCGGCGAAGCCATGCTCAACGTCAGCGTGGACGGAGCCTCCCAGTCCGGCGCCCTCTTCCACCACCTCGGTCGCAACGTGCTCGAGCCAGAACTGCTCAAACGCGTCGAAATCCAGTCCGGCATTGGCAACGCCACCGACGGTCCCGGCGCCCTCGGCGGAGCCATCCGCTTCGTCACCAAGGACCCCAGCGACCTCCTGCGCGACGACCAGCAGTTCGGCGGCCTCTTCAAGTACGGCTACTACGACAACACCGACGGCTACAAGGCCAGCGCCACCCTGTATGGACAATTCAACGACGCCTGGAGCGGCCTCGCCAGCTACGTGACCTCCGAGCACGAAGACCTCGAAGACGCCGACGGCAACGCCTCCCCTGGCTCCAACTCCGACCAGGAAGTCCTCTTCGGCAAGATCGTCGGCGAACTCTCCAACGGCCAACGCCTCGAATTCAGCTACGAAAACATCCTCGAGTCCGGCGACCACCTCCGCCGCCCCGAATGGTCCTTCGTCGGCCCAGGAAATCCACTCCTCTATCTCGAGTCCGAGCGCGAGACCGCCGTGCTCAGCTACACCCTCGACTCCGAGCAAAACGACTGGCTCAACCTCGACACCCGCCTCAGCTTCAGCGAAGGCGAGATCCGCCAAGGCGCCGAAGACGCCTACCACGGCAACATCGAAAGCAAGCAGCTCTACCTCGCCAACTCTCAAAACCTCGGCATCCACGAGCTCACCTACGGCCTCGACTACCGCGAAGACGAGATCGTCTCCGGCACCGTCGGCTCCGCCTTCGACGGCCAGGAAGACGCCAACGTCAAAGGCCTCTTCATCCAAGACCGCATCCAAGCCTCCGAAGACCTCGTCGTCACCCTCGGCGCCCGCTTCGACGACTACGAGCTCAACGACCTGCAGGGCCAGAAGATCAGCAACGACGACTTCAGCCCCAACATCGGACTATCCTACACCCTCTCGCCTGAGATCACCCTCACCGCCGGCAGCGCCCACGCCTTCCGCGGCCCCGAGATCAACGACGCCTTCAAGCTCTGGGAATGGAACGGCCGCTACGGCTCCAACAACGATCCCAACCTCAAGGGCGAATCCGCCCGCAACAACGAAGTCGCCATCAACTACGCCAAAGACGGATTCTCCTTCGAGTTCGGCCTCTTCAAGAACAAGATCGACGACATCATCGTAAACACCGAGGAAGCCGACAAGGACGCCCTGCGCTCCGTCCCCTGGGGCACCTTCTACACCAACCTCGGCCAGCTCGAAACTGAAGGCTTCTACGCCCGCACCAGCTACAGCGCCGATAACTACAACGTCAGCCTCCTGTATGACAATGCGGATACAACCGTAAACGGACACCAAGCCACCCGCTACCAGTACGGCTCCATCGCCGCCACCATGGGCAGCACTTGGGTGCTCGACGCCTTCTGGAAGGCCAACTCCCAACTCGACCTCGGCTGGAACGTCCGCCTCGTGGAAGGAGTCGACGACATCGATATCCTCATCCCCTCCTCCGCCTACGGAGACACCACCGGCAGCATCGACAAGCCCGGCTACAGCACACACGACATCTACCTGCGCTGGAGCCCCGAGTTCATCGAAAACGTAACCCTCAACCTCACCGTGAAAAACGTCTTCGACAAGCTCTACCGCAGCCACGGCAGCATGGAGGACTTCTCCCACATCCCTGACTACGAATCCATCGTCGGCGCCTACGAGCCCGGACGCGACATCCGCCTCTCCGCCTCCTACAAGTTCTAGACAGCGACACCATTTCATTGATCATCTAGCCGCCTCGCCCGTCGAGGCGGCTTTTCCATTCAATAGCCAACTTCCTCCTTCCATGCTTCGCAAAACCATATTCTGGATACACCTCGTCTCCGCCCTCGTCTCCGGAGCCGTCATCGCGATCATGTCCATCACCGGCATCGCCATCGCCTTCGAAGAGGAAATCCTCGCCTGGGCCGACCGCGAAGTCTCCCGCGTCACCCCGCCCGCCGACGCGACACCCTTATCCATAGAACAAATACAAGCCATCGTCCGCCAAGAACGCCCGGACTACGCCTTCGACTACCTCAACGTCCCAAGCGACCCCGGCGAAGCCTACCAATTCCTCGTCAAGTGGGAAGACCCCCTCTACGTCAACCCCTACACCGGCGAACTCGCCGAAAGCCGCGCCCACACCGCCCACGAAATCCTCCACGAACTCGAAATGTGGCACCGCTTCCTCGGCATGGACAGCGAAGACACTTGGCTCATCGGCCGCCACATCAACGGAGCTTGCAACCTCGCCTTCCTCCTGCTCTGCCTCACCGGCCTCTACCTCTGGACGCCTCGCGTCCTCAAATGGCGCCTCATCAAGAACGGCCTCCTCCTCAAGAAAAAGTCCACCCGCAAGGCCCGCGACTTCAATTGGCACACCGTATTCGGATTCTGGAGCCTCCCCTTCCTCCTCGTCCTCGCCGGCACCGCCGTCGTCATCTCCTACGAATGGGGACACAAGATCCCCTTCCTCCTCTACGGCGAACAACCCACCAAATCCCGCACCTTCGGCATGATGGCCGTCCCACCCGCTACCCTCCCCACTCCGCCAGACGGCGCCACCTTGCTCCCTAACGACCAACTCATTGCCTCCACCCAGCAACGCTTCCCCGACTGGGAACACATCGGCATCCCCGTATCCACGCAACCAGTACGCGAACCGGCCACCCGCCCCGTCGAACTCTACCTGACCCGCCCCGACTACATGCCCAGCCGGGCCTGGACCCCCGTCGAGGTCGACCCCTACACCGGAAAAATCCTGCAATTCACCCCCTTCCAAGAGCGCAGCCCCGGCCTCAGAGCCCGCGTCTGGACCCGCTTCCTGCACACCGGCGCCGGCTTCGGCACCTGGGGCAAGATCGTCGCCTGCCTCGCCACCGCCGCCTCCCTCGTGCTCGTCTACACCGGCTTCGCCCTCAGCTACCGCCGCTTCTTCCGCAAGTAAATGCCAGGCCCAGCGACCCCCAAAGCCGCCATCCCTCGCCCAATCTGTTGCGAACGTGTCTCATTTGCATTTGACAGGCAAAACGGCGGCGGCTAGATCCGCTTTTCCGTTAAACCGAGATGGAGGAGCTAAAGCAAAACCCAGCGCCCGCCTTGACGACCTACTGCCCGTTCAAGGCTCCGTCGCGCTTGACCGCGTCCGCCGCCGGCCCGGCCCTCGAACTCAAGCGCTTCGAGCAGCGGCCCGGCATGAGCTTCGTGCGAGCCGCCGTGGCCTCCCCTATCGAAAGCCCGCTCGACTGGCCCGCCCGCTCCTTCCTGCAAATCGCCTTCCTCGCCAGCGGATCCCTCCGCATCTCCCAGGCGGACAAGGGCGAAATTGCCTGCCAAGCCGGCGACTGGCTGCTCATCAAGCCCGCCCACGCCCCCCTCAGCTTCCTGGCGCCCGAGCCCGCCAAGCTGCTCTGGATCGGCTTCGACCAGCAAGCCAGCCAAGGCCTCACCGGCTTCTCCGACACCATTTCCCCCCAGCTCACCGACGCCAATCTCCCCCACCTCAGCGGCCACCCCAGCACCGGACGGCTCCTCGCCATCGCCCAGGAGCTGGCCGCCCTCGAGGGCGACAACACCCGCGAACGCCTGCTCATCGAGTCCAAAAGCCTCGAATGGCTCGCCCTCATCCTCGACCAACCCGTCTTCTCCCCCTGTCGGGCCATCGCCCCCCTGCGGGACGCCCGCGAGCAAAACGCCCTCGCCGCCGCCGCCCGACTCATGGAGCAACGCTTCGCCGAAGACCACTCCATCGCCAACCTCAGCCGCGCCGTCCACCTCAACGAGTTCAAGCTCAAGCGCGGCTTCAAGGAACTCTACGGCACCACCATCTTCGGCTACCTCCGCCAAATCCGCATGGAGAAAGCCCGCGAAATGCTGCGCCAGCCCAACGCCTCCGTCATCGAAACCGCCAACGCCGTCGGCTACTCCAACCCCAGCCACTTCGCCCGCGCCTTCAAGCAAGCCTTCGGCATCAACCCCAGCGAAGCCACCAGCAGCTAAGTCGATGAGCTCCCTTCCCGCCAAGAATCCCTCTCGGGGCTGCCGAAATCCCGCTCGGGGTAGCGGACCTCGCCAAAAAACGGCATACTACGCTCACATTTTTCGGAAACACTATGTCATTAGAGGGGACGGTTCGTTGGCGCGAACCGTCCATTCTAGCATCCACCATGAAGCTTAAAATCAAGTCCCTCTGCGGTCTCAAAAAGACCACCATCAAAGAACACTTCGACGAAATCCAGCTTCTCGTGGCCCGCCCACGCTACGTATGCGGCAAGTGCGCCCGCGTCGCCGGTTGCAGCAGCCACCTCTGCAAGGCGCGGAAGCTCAGCGCTTAAGCGGACAAAGATTCCGGCGCGCACTCGACAAACCGGCGCGCTCGTTACACCCTAACGCCATGAATCTTTCCGACAAACTCATCTCCGCTCTCAACGAGCAGATCGGCATGGAATTCCAGGCCTTCTACTCCTACCTCTCCATGGCTTCCTACTTCGAAGCCAACGCTTGGGACGGTTTCGCGAACTGGATGTCGACCCAGAGCGACGAAGAACGCACCCACGCCATGAAGTTCTACTCCTACCTGCTCGATCGCGGAGCCACCGTAACCCTGCCCGCCATCGAAGCTCCCAAAAAGGACTTCGACTCCCCCCTCGCCGTCTTCGAAGCGAGCCTCGCCCAAGAAAAGAAGGTCACCGCCGCCATCAACAATCTCTACAAGATCGCCCACAGCTGCGACGACTACGCCACCGTCTCCTTCCTCAAGTGGTTCATCGACGAACAAGTCGAAGAGGAAAAAAGCGTGGGCGACATGATCGACAAGCTCAAGCGGGCCGAAGGCAATACCGAAGCCATGTTCATGCTCGACCGCCTCGCCGGCGAACGCTCGCCCGAAGGCGAGTAACGCTCGCCGCCATCCCCTCTACCCGAACCTCTCGCTCGCCGCGCGAGCGAGAGCTCCCCTACATCGGCGGTCCTTGGCGTCCGCCGCCACCGCCACCAGGGCGACGACCTCCTCCCCCGCCGCCTCCCATCGGACGGCCTCCCACCTCCATCTTGTATCCATCCGGCAAGGACAGAAAGCTATCCACCAAGGCCATCTCCTCCAAGGAAACCGCCTCCATCGAAAACGCATTCTTCCCCGAAGCCTTCGGAATCTCGATCTTCAAGGGAACGCCCCCTGCCCGCTCCCTGAAATAGAACGACAACACCTGCTCCTTCCCCTCGAAGCCCTTCAAGCGCGGCAGCGCCTCCACCGGAAAAAGACCCAAGTCCTCGTTCCACCAAAAGCGCAGCTTCTTGCCCGGCCCCTTCAAAACCTCCGCTACCGCATCGCGATCAAGCAAAGCCGTCGTCTCGCCAGAAACCGACAGCAGCTTCTCCAAGTTCGGCTCCTTCTTCTCCTCCTTCCAGCTGCGGCCGCCCGACGGAGGCCCGCCTCCCGGACCGCGGCCACCCGACCGCCCCAAGGCCCGGTAGCTCTCGCCCCCGCTGTTGACCAAATACGCCTCCCCGCTTTCCAGATTTCCTAGGCGCAGCTCGAAAAGCTGGCTCCCGCTCCGCAGCTCGGAACGCCAAAGGTTCCCCTTCACCCAAAACGAATAGCTCATCTCCATGCCGCCGCTATTGACGGCATAGTCGATGCGACCTTCGAACGGACTCGCCCCGCTCGCCGAGCCAAGCCCCAAAACCAAAGAAAAGAAGAAAGAGAAGAAAGCGAAACGCATCCCCAGCCAGACCCAAGCCCGCCAAAGCCGTTTCACCAAAGTTCCTACATTACGAAAATGTAATCCGGGCTAATGGGCCTCCGCCTCGTCGACCTGCACGTAAAACGGACCGCTCACCTGCTCCAAGGCCGCGTAGTTGCGGATCCGCTGGATGGTCGCCGCCGTCAACCAGTTCCCCGCTTCCACCAAAAGCACGTCGCTCACCGTATAGATGTCCGACACCACGATCTGCCCCGGCTTCAAGCTCTCCAGATCCAAAGTATGCACCGGCTTCTCCTTCGAGATCGAAGTCGACAGGTAGTCCGGGTAATACTTGAAGCAAAGCTCCAGCACCTGCGGGTCGTAGTAGCCCGCCCGAGAACGCATCTTCTCGTGGGCAGCCTTCCCCGAGACCCCCTCCCGCTCCAGCTCCATGCGATCCTCGAACACCCGCAGCATGCGAGCCCCCAGAGGAATCGACTGACCCGCCCGCTCATCCTTCGGGTAACCGGTACCATCGAAATTCTTCCGCTGGTACTTGATGATGTTAGCGATCTTCTCGAGCTTCGGTACCGCCGAAACCAAATCGTATCCAATTGTTGGAACGCTACGGATAATTCTCGACTCGTGCCCAGTGAGATCCTCCCCCGACTCGAGCTTCGCAATCAACTCCGACGGCAACGAAGTGTATCCAATCGAAGACAACAAAGCCGCCACTTCGTACTGCCACGGACTCTTCATCTTCAAGACCTCCATAAACGGAGTCAGGCTCGCCTTCAGCCTCTGCCCCCGTCCGAGCGCAAACGGAGCCACCATGCCCAGCACGTCGGTCAAAACCTTCACGCAGCCCGCCACCGTCTTTTGCAGGTCGTTGTGCTCGAGCTTCATCAAATCGTGCTGATGCGCCGCGTCATTGATCGCGCCCACCAGGTCCTCAACCGAACAAGGCTTGTTGAGAAACCGATAGACATGCCCGCGGTTCACGGCCTCCGTCGCCGTCTCCTGGTCCGCATTGCCCGTCAACATGATGCGTACCGAATCCGGAGACACCTCGATCGACTTTTCCAAAAACTCCACCCCATTCATGCCCGGCATCTTCATGTCCGAAACGATGATCCCGATCGGCCCGTCCTTGCCCAAGATCTCCAAGGCCGCTTCCGCGGAGTCAGCCGTATACATGTCGAAACGCTTGCGCATGTTGCGGCGAAAAGCCGCCAAGACGCTCGCGTTGTCATCTACAAATAAAACCTTCATATCGTCGCATTCCGTCAAAAAAAACTAGTCCGTCGCCTCGATCGGGATCGTAACCCTAAAAGTCGTCCCCACGCCGAGCTCGCTCTCGCAGTCGATGCTCCCGCCATGCGTATTCACCACGATGTTACGCACCATAGCCAGGCCCTGACCCGTTCCCTTTCCAACGTCCTTGGTCGTAAAAAACGGCTCGAAAACGCGGGACCGCACCTCCTCGGCCATGCCCGTACCCGTATCGGCAACTTCGATACAAACGCACTCGCCAGCGACCTTCGTCCGCAGGCCAATCCGTCCCTGACCCGCTTCCGTCGCTCCAATCGCATGAGCCGCATTGACCACCAGATTCAGGATCACCTGATTGATCTGGTCGACGCGACACGCCACTTCCGGCAACTCCGGATCGAAATCCAAGTCGAGCTCCGCCACGCCCTTCCATTCGTTTCTGGATACGTTCAAGGTGTTCTCGATCGCGTGGTTCAAGTCCGTCTTGCACTTCTCAGGGGAAGACGGATAAGAAAATTCCTTCATCGAACCCACGATCCTCGCGATCTGGCTCAGGCCATCCAAGCTCTGCTCGACCGTTTGTGGGATCTCCTCCTGCAAAAACTCCAAGTCGGACGATTCCATCGCGTCCAACACAGCCTGCCGCTCCGCATCCAACTCCTGGATACCCTTGCTCTTCTCCAGCAAAGCGCCGCAGGCCGCAAGCACCTCGCCGATGTCCGAAAACGCATCGCCCAGAAACTTGACGTTGTCCGACACGAACTGGGTCGGCGTGTTGATCTCGTGGGCGACGCCAGCCGCCAAGGAGCCGATCGCCTCCAGGCGCTGGGCAAGCTGCAAGCGAAGCTCCAGCTCCCGTCGCTCCTCCTCCTCGCGCTTCTTGCGCGTGATGTCCCGGGAAATGCCATAGGTCCCCACGATCTTCCCCTCCGAATTATAGAGCGGAAGCTTCGTCGTAGAAACCCAAGTCTCCGTCTGGTCCTCCCAGACCTCCTTCTCCTCCTGATCCAGGATCGGCTCCCCCGTCTCGATGATCCGCTTCTCGTCCTCGTAAGCCTTCGAAGCGTGCGCCACCCCGAAGAAGTGAAAGTCCGTCTTGCCGATCACCTCGTGCGGATACTTCAGCCCGAAACGCTTGATCAAGCAATCGCTCGCCCGCAGGAAGCGGCTCTCCCTGTCCTTGAAATAGACCGCGTCCTTCGTATGGCCCAGGAGCGCCAACAGCAGCTCCCTCTCCTTCCAGCCGCGCATCGTCTTGAACGTCGAATTCGTCAGCGGCTCGCCATGCAAAAACAGGTACCGCCCCTCCAAGCCATCCCTGTCCGAGCTACGCCAAAACGTCACCTCCGCCGGGATGTCTCCTCCCCACAGGTCGCGCAAGGTCAGGCTCCCGCTCCAAGCCCCCGTCACCTGCAACATCGGATACACCTGGGAATCGAAAATCCGCTTCGCGCTCAAGGATACGATATCGGACAGCAGAAAATCGTCCGACATCTCCCCGCCCTCGAAAATCGGGCTCAAGATCTTCTGCCCAATCGCATTCACGAAGGCCACCTTCAAGTCCGGATAGCTAAAGGCCACTCCCAGGGAACTGTCGCCCAGCACCCCGCGCCCTTCCAAAAGCGAGCTCAAGGTTTGGATACGCCGAGCATCCGCTCCGCTGGAAACGCCGGCATCCTGATTCGGGATGTCCTTTTCTGAGTCAATCATATGGGACTATATAGCATGGGGTAGCCGACACGCGCCCGAAGACGCCAACGGCAGGAGAGTCATTCTTAAAAGTTCGGCAAAACAAAGCGCGTAATGAAGCATCCGCCACCCCCCAAGCCCCAGATTAACAAGCTCTTTTCGAATTAACGCCCGTCGTCTGAGGAAAAGTCCCCACAAGCAGCCCTCCCCATTCCCCGTTCCCGACACCATCCCTCGCAAGCGAACGGAACGCACCGCGCCGTCCGAGCAAACCTTGCTATTTCACCCGCCCCCAACATACCGTAACGCACCACTCATCCAGAGCCATGTCGAGCCAACCTCCCCCTCTCACCCACTCCCACACCTTCGGCCAGGAGAAGCAAAAATCCGGCGAGAAACGCACCCTGATCGTCATCGCCATCACCCTCGTGATGATGGCCGTCGAAATCACCGCCGGCACCGTCTTCGGATCCATGGCCCTGCTCGCCGACGGCCTGCACATGGCCTCCCACAGCGCCGCCCTCGCCATCACCGCCTTCGCCTACATCTACGCCCGCAAAAACGCCGCCAACCCCAAGTTCAGCTTCGGCACCGGAAAGGTGAACGCCCTCGGCGGATTCACCGGCGCCCTGCTGCTCGCCGGCTTCGCCCTCATGATGGCCTGGGAAAGCATCGAACGCCTCCTAAACCCCGTCGAAATCCAGTTCAACTGGGCCATCGGAGTCGCCATCGTCGGCCTCGTCGTCAACGGAGCCAGCATGTTCATCCTCGGGGACCACCATCACCACGGCCACAGCCATTCGCACGGCCACGACCCTAAACACCACCACGAACACGAGCACTCGCACCACCACGACCAAAACCTCCGCTCCGCCTACCTCCACGTCATGGCCGACGCCCTCACCTCCGTCACCGCCATCTTCGCCCTGCTCGCCGCCAAGTTCTTCGGCTGGGTCTGGATGGACCCCATCATGGGCATCGTCGGCTCCCTCCTCGTCGCCAACTGGTCCGTCGGCCTCATCCGCAGCTCCAGCCACACCCTTCTCGACTACCAAGCCCCCCAGAAATCCATCGACGCCCTCCACCGAGCCATCGAAACCGAGGACGAAAAGATCGCCGACCTCCACATGTGGTCCATCGGCCCCGGCATCTACAGCGCCATGCTCACCATCGTAGCCAAAACGCCCGCCAATCCCAACACCTACAAAACCCGCATCCCCGCCCAGCTCGGCATCGTCCACACCACCATCGAAGTCCACCCCCAGAAAACTTAGGGACCAGCGCCTCGCCCCCGCCCCGCCAGGCCGCCCTCCACCTTTCGCTTTTCACCCTTCACATTTCACCCTTCACCCCCCAGCCTCTGCGACTTTCTCAACCCGAAACACTTTAAGAAAGCCGTGGAAACACCCGAAAACTCCCCCTCCCAAGACACTCCCAACAACCCGCTCGCAGCCGTCCAGCAAGCCATCGCCCAAGCCGACGCCATTGCCCAAAAGGACCGCAACGCCTACGCCGAAGCCGTCAAAGGCTTCGACCACGCCCTCGAGCTCCTCGCCGCCCCCGAGATCGAAAGTTCCGACGCCACCCGCCACCTCTCCGGCTGGGCCGAGATGGGCAAAGCCAACGCCTACTCCAACTCCGACACCCAAGAAGGCATCGAAAAAGCCATCGCCGGCTACCAAGTCGCCCTCAAGCACTTCGAGTCCATCGATGAGCAAGCCGACTCCCACAAGGCCGACATCGCCGCCGTCTGGGGCAACATCGGCCACACCCAGTCCCGCGTCCCCACCAAGGAAACCCTCGAGCAAGCCACCAACTGCTTCCGCCAGTCCGCCGCCATCCTCCAGGAACTTCCCTGGAAGGAAACCCCGCGCTACCGCCACCAGCTCGCCGCCACTTACCTCAACCTCGGCAACGTCTACGCCCGCCAAAGCAACCCCCAAAAGCCCGAGCAACGCACCGTAGACGCCTACCAGAAAGCCCTCGAAACCGTCGGCGACCTACCCCTCGAAGAAGCCCCCATCGGCGCCCTCGTCGCCAGCATCCGAGCCAGCCTCGGCCGAGCCCTCATGTGGAGCGCCGACGCCGAAAACCTCAAGCTCGCCATCGCCTCCTTCGACGAAACCATCAAGGTCCTCGCCGGCATCAAGGACAAGTCCGACCCCCGCCTCGTTATCGAAATGGGCTCCGCCCACGCCAACCGGGCCAACCTCTTCAGCCGCGCCCAGCCCACCAACGAGACCGTCCAGGAAACCATCAAGTCCTCCGAGTTCGCCCTCAAGATCGCCGAACCCAACGAAAAGACCCACCTCGTCGCCGCCGAGATCTCCCTCAGCGCCCGCCGCTCCTACTGCCACGCCTTCGGCATGCTTATCGGCAACCAAAAGCCCGAAGCCCAAGCCGAAATCCACGACAAAGCCTCCGACCTGCTCGAGGACGGCCTCAAGCTCGTAAAGTACTGGGAAGAAAAAGGCGCCCAAGGCCTCCGCCAAGCCGCCCAACACCTCTTCCACCTCGGCTGCGCCTTCTACTGCACCCAGCAGCCCCACTTCCTGCCCGAGTTCATCCAAGAGAACATCGACGCCGACAAGCCCGACCCCGTCATGCGCCAGTCCGCCGAGAAGACCGTCGCCGAAGCCATCGAGCGAATCCAGAACTCCGATGCCAAAGACAGCGAAGTCGCCGGCGCCCTGCAAAGCACCCTCAACATCCTAAAAGCCCAAGCCAGCTAACGCAGAGCCAAAGCTTCACCTTCCCCGCCGCAGCCCTAACCCCGCTGCGGCTTTTTCATACCCATCAGATCACCGCCCGCTTCGTGCCCCCAGCCCCCTCGCTCATCAGAGCGATATCCTCCCCGCCACCCCCACCAAAAACCCAAAAAGATCTGCGTCCATCTGCGGGCTAAAAGAACGCAAACGTTTTACCCCTCCTTCCCAAATCCCTTCCACAGTAGGACAAACGCCGCCACGGCCAACCCCGCGCCCATCGCATAGATCAACCGCTGGTCCACCCCAGCCACATGCCCCGAAAGAGCTGTACCCACGAAACGACTACTTCCAATCACCAGCATCGTATAAACGCCCTGGATAGAGTTGCGATTCGACTCGCTCGCCAAACCATTCACGACATTCGGCGGGATCACCATCATGGCGCAAATCATCGCCCCATGGAAAACCTGCGTACCCACCGCAACCCACAAAACAGGAAACCCATACATCAGCCCGAAACGCAGCACCGTCAACGCCACGCAGCCCAACATCACCGCCCGCAAGCCCCAGCGCTTCTCCAGCCGCGACAGCCCCAAGATGCACGCCACCTCGATCACGGCCCCTGCCAAAATCACCACTCCCAGCCAATGCCGGGCCAAACCCAGATCCTCCACCAAGAAGACCGGATACATCGTGTGGTAGGCCGCCGAAGCGCACAGCAGCAAAAACATCGCCCCAGAAAACAAGACCGTCCGCGGCCCAAACAAAGCCCTCACCGCTTCCCCCGTCGGCAATCCCTTCGAACGCTTCGCCAATTCCCGCTTCCCCCGCTGCGGCAAGAACCACGTATTCACAAACAAAATACTATAACAAGCCACTCCCGCCCAAATCGGCAAGCTCACCTCCCCCGTCCACCGAATCGGAAAGAACAGCAAAGCCAAAATCCCCACGTATCCATAAGTTCCCCACACGCGGACCCGACTGTACTCCAGCGGTGCCTCCCCCCGCTCCCTCTGCTGACGCTGGATGCCGAAAGTCACCCCATCCAGCAAGGGCATCATCGCCGTCACGCAAAGCGTCATCGCGAAGTAGCAAGCCGTCAGCGCCCAGAAGCTCGCCGACATCAACATCGCCGCTACCGCGCTCGCCGCCAAAACGCTCAAGCCTGCCAGCAAGCGGCTCGGCGACACCCGCGTATCCGCGATCAAGGTCACCACCGCCGGGCTCAGCATGATCGCCCAGCCCGAAATTCCCAACGCATAGCCGATCTGCTCCTCGTCCAATCCCCGCTCCTTAAACAGCAAGGCGATGTACGGCTGCACTGCCGCGAAGGAGCCGAACAAAAGAAAAAACTGAGCATTAAGAGAGCGCATCCCAACCGCTTAGAATCCCCAACCTCCAGCAAACGCAACCCCCGATCTCGCCCTTCTCTTCACACAATAGAGCCATCCCCGTAGCGCGGAGCTTCAGCCCGCGCCCGCACAGCAGGAGCATTCGCCTCGAACTCCGCAGGGTTGGACCTTGCTCCAGAACGCAATGCAGTATCCGCCACCCTCTTACGCAAAACAAACCCAACGTTATATTCTTTTTGCGCATGCTGTAGACGACTCACGCCTCCCCCACAAAAAGGCGGCGAACCTCTCCAAGAGATTCGCCGCTTAAAATCAAAACGCTGTCCTAAGCGCTCTCAATGCTCGTGCCCGTGTCCATGCACGTGCGAATCGAAAAACTCCTTCGCCGCCTTCACGAACTCCGCCGGATCCTCCGCGAACTCCTTGCTATCCGTCTCGATCGCCATCACGCCCGACCAATCGTCGCCCAAAATCTCCTCGAACAGCTCGTCATAGTTGCTGTTCCCCAAGCCGATAAAAGTATCCGTCAGCTGCAGTTCCCCTTCCGGATAATCCAAGCGCTTGTCCTTCAAATGCATATCATAGATCCGGTCTCCATAATTCCGATACGTAGCCGCTGCGTCAAATCCCGCCGCCGTCACCCAGCCGATGTCCATGCATACGCCGATCCGGTGATCCCGTTCCGCCAAGATATGCTTCACCGTCGAAGGGTTTCCGTAGGTCGAATTCCGACCATGGTTGTGCACCACCACCTTGATGTCGTACTCGATCGCCAGCTCCTCCAAGTTGCCCCAGATCATCTGGTCGCCCGGCTCCACCACGATCAGCTCCATGCCAAACAGCTCCGCCAGCTCGAACAGCTTGCGGTTGTCCTCCTTCTCCAAAGTTGTCCGGCTCACCCCGATCGTGTACGCCTTCACTCCGTGGCGATTCAAGAACGCCAGCTTCTTCAAATTCACTTCCTCCGAATCGTTCGGATCCAAGTGACGGCTAAAGAACTGCACGTATTCGATCCCGTTCGCCGCCGCGAACTCCACCGTCTCCTCGAAACTCATGTTCCGACAGGTCCACGACTGCAGACCCAGCTTCGGTGCAGCCGACACGCTGGCAGTTGACAAAGAAAGCGCCGCAAGCGCTAGGGTAATAGACTTTCTCATGGGCATAAGGCCTCCATACGATCCCAATTCCCCAGCTCGATCAAGCTCCCACTCGCATTGCAGCGATCGCCCCAAAATCCTTCGAAACGTCCGCCAAAACCCGCTACCCCCTAAAAAATGGGGGCAGGGGCTTTCGTGGCCCTGTCGCCGCCCTCGGACTCGGTGCAGCCAAGGCTAGGCGAATAGCCCCGCGCGGTTCCAATTTCCCCGCAGCCGGCAGCACGGAAATTAGACCTTGCTGAGTCCGCTGGAAAGGATTCCTCTTACAAGAGTAGGCGCGAGATGCCTCGCCTCCCCCTTTTTTCATCACCTTCACATCCCCCTCTCTTCCCATGTTTCTGAAGTTCTTGCGCTACTTTCTGCCCATCGCGATCCTAGCCTGCTGCGGCTACTTCACCTGGTATCTCCTCTCCGTAAGGCCCGAACCCTCGAAATGGAACCGGCAACCCTTCGAACCGGAAGTAGACGTATCCACACTTAAACTACAAGACTACCAAATCGTCCTTCGCTCCCAAGGCATCATAGAAGCCCGCACCCAAAGCGCCTTGATTCCCGAAGTACGAGGACGCATCTTAAGCGTATCGCCCAGCTTTCGCCCCGGAGGCTTCTTCGAGAAAGGAGAACTGCTGGTGGAGATCGACCCCAGCGACTACGAAACCGATCTCGTGGTGGCCGATGCCGCCCTCGCCCAGATGGAGCTGCGCTACGCCGAGGAGAAAGTGCGGGCCGAACGCGCCGAGCTCGACTGGAAGCGCCTCGGCAACGAAGACGAAGCGCCCGAGCTCGTGCTCCGCCTCCCCCAAATGCGCCAGGCCGAAGCCAACCTCGCCTCGGCCCAAGCTCGGGTAAAAACCGCCCAGCTCAACCTCGAGCGCACCAAGATCGTGGCCCCCTACGCGGGACGCATCTTGGAAAAGAACGTCGACGTGGGCCAATACGTATCGCCCGGCAACAAGCTCGCCACCATCTACGCCATCGACTTCGCGGAAATCCGCCTCCCCCTTTCCGAAGCCCAGCTCGGCTTCATCGACCTGCCGGAAAGCTACCGCGACTCCGAGGAAGACCCCAAGTTCAACAAGGACGTCCAGCTCCGGGTAAAGATGGGCGAACAGCAGTACGACTGGACCGGCCAACTCGTCCGGGCGGAGGGCGCCTTCGACCAACGCAGCCGCCAGCTCTACGTCGTCGCCCAGATCCCCGATCCCTACGGAAGCAACGCCGAGGGACGTCCGCCCCTCAAGGTCGGCAGCTTCGCCATCGCCCACATACCAGGGAATCTGCTGCAGGACGTATTCGTGATTCCAAGACGACTCCTGAGGGAGAGCAGCTACGTCATCATCATCGACGGCGAGGATCGGCTGGTGCGACGCCACGTGACCCCTCTCTGGTCGGACGAAGAGAACATCGTAGTCAGGGACCAACTACAGGAAGGCGAGCGACTTTGCCTCACGCCTGTCAAGTACGCCACCTCCGGAATGAAAGTCCGCATCAAGCCGAGCCCCGAGGAAGCGAAAGCCAACGCGGAACGAGCCTACCAAAACTTCAAGAAGCTCATCGAGGAGCTCCCCGATACGCTCGACCTGCCGATTCATCTGAAGATCCAGATCGAATCCCTCCTGGCCGGCAACGACATCCACCAGTCGTCCGCCTTGACCGCCGAGCTCGTCCGCTGGGCCAAGCAAAACGGCTACACGATCCCCAGGGGGATCGATCGAGGCACCCGCGACCTGAAGGACAAGACCCGGGTCCCCACCAAAAGCTAGCCCTGCAGCCACATGAATTCCGCAATCGCCTGGTTCACGCGCAACTCCGTCGCCGCAAACCTCCTCATGGCTAGCCTCATCCTGGCCGGCGGCTACGCCTTGAAGAGCAAGATCCTCTTCCAAGAGTACCCAGACTACCCTAGCCGCAACATTTCCGTATCCGTTTCCTACCGCGGCTCCACTCCGGAAGAGGTCGAAGAAAGCATCGTCTCCCGCATCGAGGAAGCCGTCTACGACATCCCCGGCGTGAAGCGCATGACCGGCCGGGCCAGCGAATCCTCCGGCAGCGTGACCATCGAGGTGGAAGACGGCTACGAGATCGAACGCGTCTTCGACGAGGTCAAAAGCGCCGTGGACGCGATCACCACCTTTCCCACCGAAGCCCGACCGCCCCGCGTGCGACGCCCCCAGCTCCAGGAACGCGTCATCACCGTAGTCATCGCTGGCGACCTGAGCGAGTGGGACATGAAAAAGCTCGCGGAGCAAATCCGCGAGGAGATCACCAACCTGCCGGGCGTTTCCCTGGCGGACTTGCTGGCGGCCCGCCCCTACGAGATCGGAGTGGAAGTTTCGCCCGGTCGACTGCAGCAGTTCGGACTCACCCTAGACCAAGTATCCCGCGCCATCCGCTCCTCCTCCATCAACCTCTCCGCCGGCAACATCAAAGCCGACGGCGGCGACATCCGTTTGCGGGCCCAGAACCAAGCCTACGTGCAAGAGGACTTCGAGAACATCGTCCTGCGAGCCGACGACGGAGGCAGCCGCCTCACCCTGCGCGACGTGGCCACCGTCACGGATGGGTTCGACGAAATCCCCATGGTTTCCCGACACAACGGGCAACGTGCCATCGCCGTAAACGTCTACCGCACCGGACAGCAGAGCGCCATCGAGGTCGGCAAGACCGTGCGCGCCTACATCGAAGAAGCCCGCGAACGCATGCCGGAAGGCATCACCCTCAACCATTGGAACGACGACTCGGAACGCATTATCCAAAGACTGGATACGCTGGTGGATAGCGCCTTGATGGGCTTCCTGCTCGTGCTTGCCGTGCTCTCCCTTTTCCTGCGTCCCCAGCTCGCCTTCTGGGTCAGCCTCGGCATTCCGGTCGCCTTCGCGGGAGCCTTCATCGTGCTGCCCATGATCGGGGTCACCATCAACCTCATCACCCTCTTCGCCTTCATCCTCGTGCTCGGCATCGTGGTCGACGACGCCATCGTCACCGGGGAAAACGTCTTTCGCCACATGCAAGAAGGGGCCAGCCCCATCGACGCGGCGATCAAAGGAACTCAGGAAGTTTCCATCCCCGTCACCTTCGGCATCCTTACCACCATCGTAGCCTTCTACCCCCTTTCCGTCATGTCCGGTTGGCGCGGCAACATGTTCGCCCAGATCCCTCTCGTCATCATACCGGTGCTGCTCTTCTCATTGGTAGAATCCAAGTTCGTCCTCCCCGCCCACCTCAAGCACTGCAAAGATATCGGCCAGGGCAAAGGGACCCGCGGCCGCCTGCACTTCTTCCAGAAGATCCAGCGAGCCGTGGCGGACTCGCTCGAAACCTTCGTCCGAAAAGTCTACAGCCCCATCCTAGACGTCCTGCTGCACCACCGCTACTCGACTCTGGCAGCCTTCGTCGGACTTCTCGCCATCTACGTCGGCCTGATCGCCAGCGACTCCCTGCAATACCGCTACTGGCCCCGCATCCCGCGCGATACCTTGCGGGCCAACTTGACCATGCCCACCGGCACCGCCTTCGAGACGACCCAAGCCCACATGGACCGCATCGAAGCCGAAGCCCTGCGACTCAAGGAAGAGCTAAACGCCGCCAGCGACTATCCCATCATCACCGACGTATTCGCCACAGCCGGCGGGCAACCCTTCGGTAGCGGCTGGGGTGGCTCCCGCGCCGGCATCGCCGAGCGCGGGGAACTCGTAGTCGCCATGTCACTACAAGCCTCCAGCGAAAGCGAACTGGATACGGGCGACCTCTCTCGCATCCTGCGACTGCGCATCGGCGAGATCCCCGGCGTAGAGCGCTTCTCCCTCTCCTATTCGGGCGGAGGCGAAGCCCTCTCGGTCGATATCCGTAGCCGCAACTTCGAGAACCTCGTCGTAGCCTCCCAACTCCTGCAAGAGCGGCTCAAGGAATTCGGCGGCCTCTTCGACATCAGCGACTCCTTCGAGTCCGCCAAAGACGAATTCCAGATCAAGCTCAAGCCGCAAGCCGAACAGCTCGGCCTGAACGCCAGCCAAATCGCCGGGCAGATCCGCCAGGCCTTCTTCGGCATCGAGGCCCAGCGCATTCCCCGCGGTCGCGACGACGTACGCGTCATGGTGCGCTACCCGCTTGAGTACCGCAAGTCGCTGGCCACTCTGGAAAACATGCTCATCCGCGCCGGAAACGTGGAAGTGCCCTTCTCCTCCGTCGCCGAATTGGTCCCGGGCAAGAGCTTGCCGAGCATCTACCGAATCAACGGCAAACGCCAGATCACCGTAACCGCCGACGCCAACCCAGTCGAAGTCGACCTGGAAAGCATCCTCTCCGAGCTGAAGGATCGAATCATGCCCGAAATCTCCAGCTTGTTCCCAGATCTTGAATACGAGCTGAGCGGCGACTCGCGCGACCAGTACGAAGCCGAAAAGGAATTCCTCAACGGAATCTGGTTCGTCCTGATCGGCATCTACATCCTGCTAGCCATTCCGCTGCGCAGCTACAGCCGTCCGCTCGTAGTGATGTCGGCAATACCTTTCGGCATCGTCGGAGCCCTCATCGGGCACCAGCTGATGGGCTACTACGACCAAAACCTGAACATCCTCTCCATGATGTCCTTCCTCGGCATGCTCGCCCTCTCCGGCGTAGTGGTGAACGATTCCCTGGTCATGGTGGACTTCATCGGAAAAAAACAGAAAGAGGGCATCCCTATCCAGAAGGCGGTCCGCCTGGCCGGGGTGCGGCGTTTCCGGCCTATCCTGCTCACCTCTCTCACCACCTTCTTCGGTCTCGCGCCGCTCATGTTCGAGCAAAGCCGCCAATCCAAGTTCATGATACCGATGGCCATATCCTTGGGCTGGGGCGTCATCTTCGCGACCTTCATCACCCTCGCCCTCGTGCCCGTAATCACGCTGGTCTTCGACGACATCGGAAAGCTCTACCGCAAGCTGTACAGCAAGGACGACGAGGAGAGCGAAAACTAGCCCAAACGGAAGCTGCAGGGAGATTTACTTCGTCGGCGACAAAGGAGTCCCTCTCACTTCGTCGCTAGCTTTCGAAGCCGCGTCGCCGAGGAAGAACGCAATCAACGCCCGGATCACCTCCACCCAGTTGGCATAGGTATCCGGTTTTCGAACACAGGCGTTCGCCCCTGAGTCGTAGGCAATCTGAAAATCCTCCAGCAGCTCGCTCGAAGTAAATACGACCACCAACAAATCCTTCAGCCCCAGCTCCTCGCGCAAAATTCGCAAAGCGGAACAGCCGTCGAGGATCGGCATATTGATATCCATGATTACGAGCTGAGGCAGCGAGCCCTCCTGCTTCATCTTCGCAATGCGGTCGATCGCCTCACGGCCGTCTCTGGCGACCGTACAACCGCGCTCCAGTTCGATCGCTTCGAAAGCTTCGTGGAAAAGCAGAATATCGTCGTCGCTGTCATCCACGACCATGACGGACCTCGGATTGGAAGTGTCCTTGCAGCCTTCGCCATTCGTTGCCATCGCTTATATATTCTTGGAAAAGGTAATCGCGAACTTGGCGCCGCCGCCGCTGCGCGGCTCGTACCAAACATCGCCACCGTGCTTTTGGGCGATCTGCTTGACGATCGCCAGCCCCGCTCCCGTTCCTTCGACGTCGCGTCCCACTGCCCGTTGGAACAATTTGAATACACGATCCAAGCTCTCCTCCGGAATGCCAGGCCCCCGGTCGCGCACCTCGATCCCCACGATGTGGTCGAACTTCGAAACGTAGGGCGTGATCTCGATCTCCGGCTTCTCTCCAGGGTTCACAAACTTCAAGGCGTTGCCGATCAAGTTGGTCAGAGCTTGCTTCGCGTAGGTGTAGTTGGCCTTGAGCTCAGGCAGATCGCTGGATACAAGTATCTTCGCATCCGTATCTTGGATACGCTTTTCCAGTTCCTTAAGCGCCGCTTCCACCAGATCGCCCCCTGAAACGCGATCCATGGGCGCGTGCATCTTGTTGATCCGAGACAGGCTCAGGACATCGTCGAGCAAGGCGGTCATTCGGTTGGAGGCCCCCTGGATTCGATTCAGAAAATCGATCCCCTTCTCTCCCAGGTTTTCCCGGAAGCGCTCGTTCAGCAGCGCCGAAAAGCTTTGGATCGCTCGCAGGGGCTCGCGCAAATCGTGCGACACCACGTAGAGCAGCGTCTCCAAGTCCTTTTTCTTCTGCAGCACTAGCTGCTCGCCTCGCTTGCTATCCGTCTCGTCCCACAGAACCCCGCTCACCCGCTCAGCGCCGCCGGCCGGACCGCGATAAACGATGGCACGGGTCGAGAGGTAGCGCATCTGCCCGTCCGAGCCTGCGAATTGCCAGGATTCCTGAAAGGCAGAATCCTTAGATTCCTGCCCCATGCCCGCTTGCCTGAGAAAATCCTCCACCGTCGACTCGATGATCTTGAGAAACTCCTTTCGCGACTGCTCCAAGTCGCCCTTGAAGCACAAGAAGCGCTCGACCCGCGAGTCGCACTCGAAATGGCCTCCCTTGGGATCGAAGGACCAAACTCCGAAATCCGCAGCCTCCAAAGCGAGCTGGAGCCGCCGCTGGCTATCCATGAACTGGATTTCCGCGCGCTTGAGATCCGTGATATCGATCAAGGCGATGACCGCACCAGTGACCTCCTCCTTGCCTGTAGTGAAAGGAAGGATACGCACCAGCAGAAGCCGTCCGTCTTCCATGCGGGCTTCCCGCTCGAGCCCCTTGCCGCCTTCGATCACCGTCTTCGTGTCTTCGACCAAAGAATCGTAGCCCACCAGATTATGCGAAACGTGATCGATCGGCCGCCCGAGATCCGAAGGCAAAAGGTTCAAGATCGAGTGGGCCGCTGGAGTGAATTTCCGGATACGCAGATTCTTGTCCACGAAAACCGTCCCGATCTCCGTGCTGCTGAGCAGGTTGTTGATATCCTCGTTCAGGGAGATGAGGTCCCTGTTCTTGCTCTCGTATTCCGCGTTGACCGAGAAAAGCTCCTCGTTGACCGAGTGCAGTTCCTCGTTGGTCGTCTGCAGCTCCTCGTTGGATGTCAGCAGCTCCTCGTTGGCGAGCTGAAGCTCATGGTTGCTCGTTTCCAGCTGCTGCACGGTCTCGTGAAGCCGCAGCTTCATCAGCTGCAGCTCACTGCGCAAAGCCGTCTCCGTGTCTTCCCCTGCCTCCACCTCTTTGGATTCCTCCGGGAGACTTTCGATGAAGGTGGCGTTGTCCAAGACGGCTCGCTCGTCGCCAAACACCACCAGTACGCAGTTATCGAACTGGCGCAGGCCCTTGAGCGGTTCCATGGAAATAGGCACCTCTTCCTCAGGCCCGCCACTGGCTACGATCATGCAGCGGCACAGCACTTTGCTTTGCGAACGCAGAGCGCGCGACCTCAGCTGGTGCAGGGTAAGCTTCAGCTCAGGACGGACCCGGTCCTCGTAGTGCAGGCTCACCCGTCCTTCCATGGGCCTCAGGAAACGATCGCAGTCGCCAAAGGTGTGCACGATCTCGCCCAACTCGTCGATCACGATGCTCGGCGGCATGAAGCGCTCCATGATCGCATTTACGGCGCTGAGTTGTGGTTGGTCGAGGGGAGTCGCTGTCGCCTCGAAAGTTCCGGCGGTGAAAGCGATGGGACTGCTGGGAGAAAGCAGGGTGGGCGAGACGTAGGTATCGCTCTTCTTGAGGAAGATGCGGGCTTGGTTGTCGTAGGTCTCGAGCTGCCCTTGATAGCTGTTCGGCGTCTCCGCGGAGCCTAAGCAAAGATAACCTTTGAGCTTCAAGGAAAACAGGATCATCCCAATCGCCTTCTTCTGGGCCGACGGCTTCAGATAGCTCAGCAAGTTGCGGCAGCAAACGAAATCCAAGCGGCTGAAGGGCGGATCGCGCAAAATGTCGTGCCGGGCGAACACCACTTTTCTCCTCAAATCGGCGTTCACCACGAAACCGCTACCCGCCCGCTTGAAGTAACGCTCCAGGCGCTGGGGCGACAGACCTTGCAAGGCCTCTGCCGAATAGTAGGCCTGCACCCCCTTGCGCAGGGCCTCCTGGTGCACGTCGGTCGCGAATATCTTGAACTTCGGCTTCTCGATCCCGTGCTCCTCCGCGCACTCCTCAAGAAGGATCGCCAACGAAAACGCCTCTTCGCCGGAAGCGACCCCCGCGACCCAAACCCGAATCTCGGACCTGTCCGTATGGCTGGCGAAAAGCTCGGGAATCACCTTCTCACGCAAGGTCGCAACGACGTCCTCGTCCCTGAAGAAGCGAGCGTTTCCGACGATGAAATCATTGTACAAAGCTTTCGGCTCCTCCAGGTCAGAACAGGCAAAATCGACGTACTCGGACAAGCTCTTCAAGCTTCGCCTCCGCATCCGATTGGAAACCCGCCGCATCAACACTTCCCCTTTGTAGAAGCTGAAATCGACGCTTACCTCCGCGGACAACAGGTCGAACAAGCGCCGGAGCTGGACCTGCTCTTCCTTTTCCTTCTCGCTGGCCGGAAGCTCCGGCATCCCGAAATGCTCCTTCAGGGCTTCCTGCATGGATTCGATAGAGAGGATCCGGTCCACCACTTCCGAATCCAATTCGCCAAATTCCTCCTGCTCCTCCTCCAAGACCAGCCCTCCGCAGCGACGAAACTGGATGAGGCTACTCGACTCGAGCAAAGGCGTATCAGCGATCGAGACCAAGGCCGCCCGATCCCCCTTTTGAGCCAAGGCGCTCAGCATCAGGCTGAAGGTGCTGCGGTTGCGCAAGTTGGCGCGATTCGCCTCCACCGTTAGCTGGTCCCCCACCAGCGAGACATGCGAAAAGCTCGGGCACAGGTAGATCGCGTTGGGCTCCAGCTTCAAGGTGGAGTCCAGCGCGTACACCGGCAGCAAGCTCACGTTCTTCAGCAACTCATAGATGCGAATCGACTGGCGCAAGGGCAGGTCCGCGCAGACGAAGAAGCACATGCCCGCCTTCGGGTCAGCTTGGGCAAAAAACCGCTCCAACGAATCTGTGTTTTGGTAGCTGCACGACACGACCACGTAGCCCGATATCTGGGACGTTGCGGTTACAGCGGACAAGGGGACTTCGATTTCCGTGGACATACAAGAGTGCGGGGGCTTATCGCAGTGGGATCCCCGCAGCTAAGACGGAGAGAAAAACCCGCTGAACGTTTATTAAGCTGAAAGGCATCATTTTACAAAAACTTGGCGCCGATTCGTGAATATTTTTTTAGAATCCCTAACCGCTCGCGCAGCGGCTTGAAAAGCGGCCGAATCCGTCGTGAGTTAAGCCGCGCTCCTCGAGTAAAAGCGCTCGATCTCGTACCCCAAAAAAATGGACCCCAGAGAAAAAAAGCAGCAGCTCTTCCGAGAAGACCAGCGCCAGATCCAACGCCAATACCAGCTCGCCGTAGAACAAAGGGCCAAACTGGAAGCCTTGAAACGACGCCAACAAGAGTTGAGCGCCTCCGACGAACGCTTGGCCCACAACTTCCAGCTTCCACGCAACGAGCATAGGCACGCCAGCTAAGGGCTGCCTCATTCGGTGCGTCGATTGGACGACTCCTAGCCATTTTCTGGACGAGACGGGAGCGTGAAGGTGATGCAGGTTCCAATCCCCGGAGTCGAATCCAGCTCGATGCTCCCTTTGTGCTTGAGGACGATGCGTCGGCAGATCGCGAGGCCGACCCCCAACCCTTCGCCGTTCAAGTCCGGATTCTCCTGGTAAAAG
Organism: Pelagicoccus sp. SDUM812005; assembly: GCF_031127875.1. GTDB lineage: Bacteria > Verrucomicrobiota > Verrucomicrobiia > Opitutales > Opitutaceae > Pelagicoccus. Next base: position 89,957 of record NZ_JARXIA010000008.1, read on the forward strand.
ATGTTGAAGACCGTCGCCTGGTTAACCGGCTCGATTCCCTTTCCGTTGTCCCGCACGGAAACGCGAACGCCGCCCTTTTCCGCTTCCGCCTTGATCACCACCCTCGGAGGGGTCGCGCCCACGAAGCGCAATGCGTTCTCAATGAGCTCGGAGATCAGGTAAACGACGAAGCGACGCTCGCCGTAGGCGACTAGATTGCACGATTCGCAAACCACCTGCGCATCCTTTTCCTTGAGGGCCGAAGCCTTCTCCACCAGCACCTCGTCCACGACGCTCTCCAAGGAAAACTCCTCGAAGTCAGCGGCCCGCGTTTCGATTCGGGTGTAAGCAAGCAAGCCGTTGATCATTTCCTTGAGCTTGAAGGCTCCGGAATGAGCGAAGTCGAGGTACTCCTGCAACTCCTGGTCCCCTCCCTCGAAACGCTTCTTCAAGAGATCGAGGTAGCCGCTCACCGAGCGCAGGGGAGTTTGCATGTCGTGGGAAACCGAATACGCGAATTGCTCCAGGTCGAGCTTCGCATTGCTCAAGGCTTCCGTCCTCGCCTTCAACTCATCCTCCGCTTCCTTGATGGCGGTAATGTCCACCAAGGTCAAAACCGCTCCCGCCGACTTTTCACGACCCGTCATGTACGGATAGATACGCATCAAATGCCACGCTCCTGCCCGGTCGCGAGTTTCTCGGACGATCGGCTTACGGGACTCGATGACTTCCTCCACCAGCTGCGAAACGTTGCCACTGTCGACGAGGTTAAAGGTGATATGCTCGAAGGGCCGGCCTATGTCCATAGGCAAGAGGTTGAAGACCGAAGCGATCGCCGGAGTGAATTTCCGGATACGCAAGTCGCTGTCGATAAATACCGTCCCGATCTCGGTGCTTTGCAGCAGGTTGTCGATATCGGTATTCAGCAGGATCAGCTCGTGGTTCTTCTTCTCGTACTCGGTATTGACGGTGAACAGCTCCTCGTTGACCGACTGCAGTTCCTCGTTGGTCGACTGCAGCTCCTCGTTCGAGGCCAGCATCTCCTCGTTGGTCGCCTGCAACTCCTCGTTGGTGGTCTCCAGCTCCTCGATCGTAGCCTGCAAGTTCTCTCGGGTGAACTGCAGTTCCTTCTCCAGGTCTACGATGCGGCTTAGCGACTCCGCATCCGCGTCGAAATGCAACTTCGGGACCTCGTCCTCCTTTTCCACGCTGGCCCGCCGCTCCAGAAACTGGACCAGCAAAAACTGCTCGTCGCGCAGCGGCTTTACCGTGATGTCCAACAACACTTTCTCCTCGGCGCTCTCGTCGAGCGGCACGTTGTTCAAGGTGAACGCGACCCGCTTGTTCTCCACCCGCTTCAAGGCTGTGCTCACCGCCAAGCGCAGGCTGCCCTCGATCATGTTCAAAACATCCAGCGAGGTGCGTCCCTTCGGCGTGCGGATGTAGTTCGAAGCGTCGCCGAAAATCTGGACAAGCTCGTTCTTCGGCCCCACCAGCAAGCTGGGCGGCATGTGCTCGCTCAAAAGCGAATCGTAAACGTGCAACAGCTCCACGTCTTCCCGCCGCTGGCGAGAAACCCCGAACAAGGAACTGTTCTGGCGGTTGCGCTCGCCCGTGCGCGAGGTCAAGTTCACCTGCTCCGGCAAATTTATCAAAGGAGCGATCCGCACGTCCTTGCGCTTCACATACATGTTCCAAGTGCGGCTGATACTGTCGAACTCGCCCTCCAAATCCCCCAAGGTCTCGCTCGGCCCCAAGAACAAGGTGCCCCCCACGTTCAGCGAGAAGAGGAACATCGAAATAACCTTCTTCTGAGCCAGCGGCTGGAAGTAGATCAAGAGATTGCGGCAGCTCACCAGGTCCATCTTGGTGAAGGGCGGATCCTTCAGCAGGTTTTGCTCGGCGAAGACGATCATCTTGCGCAACTCCGTATTCACTTGGTACGCATCGCCGTGAATCTTGAAATGTCGCTCCAAGCGCGCCTTGGAAAGAAGCTCCAGGCTCTCCGGCGAATACACGCCCACAGCGGCAGAGGACACCGAATCGGCATGCAAGTCGGTGGCGAATATCTTCACGTCCAGCTTGAGGTTCAGCCGCTCCAAAGCCTCGTGGAAAAGGATAGCGATCGAGTAAGCCTCCTCGCCCGTGGCGCAAGCCGGTATCCACACCCGCACCTGTTCTCCATTTTTCTTGGATTTGATGATCGAGGGGATCACCTTATCTTCCAGCAAGGCGAAGGCGTCCAAATCCCGGAAAAACTTAGTCACCCCAATCAACAGGTCCTGGTAGAGCAGATGCACCTCCTGAGGCTTGCGGTCCATGATCGCCACGTATTGCTCCAGCGTATCCACTTTATGGTGCACCATGCGCCGCTCGATGCGCCGATTCACCGTTGTCGGCTTGTAGTAGGAGAAATCGGTTTTGAAAGCCGATCGGAGACGCTGGAAAATAGCAAGGTACTGGTCCATCTGCGTCTTCGGCCCTGCGGAAACAATGCCTTCCGTCTCCGGCAAGGGGCTCCCGATATGCTTGAGCAAGACCTTAGGCATGTCGCTTGGCGAGAGGACGAAATCGACCAGCCCCGTATCCGTGGCGCTGCGGGGCATGCCGTTGAACTTCGCCGACTCTTCGTCCTGCGAAATCACAAGCCCGCCCGCGTCATGCACGTCTACAATGCCGCGCGAGCCGTCCGATCCCGTTCCCGAAAGCACGATGGCAATCCCCTTGGCCCCGATATCCTTGGCCATCGACGTAAAGAAGACATCGATCGGAAGGCTCAGGGAGCCCTTCGCCTCCTTGTCCTTGAGAAACAAGCAGCGATCCGACATCACCATCTCCTTCTTAGGAGGTATCAAGTAAACAGAATCCGACTCGATCTCCACCCTATCCTCTACTAAATGAATTGGCATCTCCGTATGCCGCGACAAGAGCTCATCCATCACGCTCTTGAAGTCAGGAGACAGGTGCTGCACCACGACATAGGAGAGCCCTGTACGAGCAGGCATCTCCGAGAAAAATTGGACGAGAGCTTCCAGCCCTCCGGCCGAGGCTCCGATTCCGACAATGTATTCTGGTTTCATTCGAAAGGAAAAAAGTAAAGGCGGGATACGTATCTAGAATGTAGATACATAAAAACAAGAAAGAGGCCCTAGAAACCTACGTAGTCGATTCGCTAGTACGCAAGACAACAGCTCTTAAATCGTCCTTTTTAAAAGGTTTGCTGAGAAATTCCGCGCCTTTCTCCTCCATCCACGCGGCGTCCACAGCGCCTGCTCCGTATCCGCTCATGACGACGATCCGCAAGCCCTCGCGCAAGTATACAGCTCTATTCGCAAGCTCCAAGCCATCCATCAAGGGCATGTTTATATCGGTCAGCAAAACATCGCAGGGCTGAGACAAGTCCTCCAGGTATTCCAAAGCTTGTACGCCGTTTTCGGCGCAACGAACCTCGCAACCGCAAGCTTCCAGCAGGCGGGCAACGCTGAATCGGATGATCGGTTCGTCGTCGACCACCAGCACAGAGGTCAATTCCTGAGACGCGGAGCGGGCGGGAAGGAAAGTCTCCGCTGGAGCTGCCTCTACCGGGCGCTCCACTTCCTCGGTCTTCTCGACGCGCTGCAAGAGGATGCGAAACTCCGATCCGATGCCTTCCTCGCTGTCGAACTCGATCCACCCCCCGTGCTCGCGCAACAGGTTGCTCACCACCGACAAGCCCAAGCCTCGACCAGCCCGCGTATCCTTGGTGGTGAAAAACGGCTCGAAAATTCGCATTTGGTTCTCTGGAGAAATCCCACAGCCCTCGTCCGCGATCGAAATGCACAGGTAGTTGGCGGCGGAGTTACCCAGATCCCGCTGCACTCGCTCCGGAGCAACCAGCAAGGGGCGAATCCTCACGCAGCCCCCGCTCCGCATCGCGTCGCAGGCGTTCGACACCAAAGCAGCTAGAACCTTGCCGAGGCTTCGCTCGGAGATCCGCACGTTCGCCGGTTCGCAGTCCAGAACCAGCTCGACCGAATTGTCCAAGCCTACCATCGACTCGAGATAGGGTTCCCATGACTGCAAAAACGAAACTACCTCGACCGAGGTCTCCTCGTGGCGGCCATGCTCTTCCTTGCCGTAGAAGGTCATCAGTTGCTTGACCAGGGAAGAGCCCCGCTCGCAGGCCATCTGCAAGTCTTCGATATGGGCCGCCCACACCGGATCGACCGAACTCATGGTCTCCAAGAAATCCGCCTTGGTACGGGTCATGGCCAAAAGGTTGTTGAACTCGTGGGCCACGCCGAAACACACCCGAGCCACCGTCTCCAGCTTTTCGCCTTCCGAAGCGCGGCGCTCCATCTCCTTGCGAGCGGTCACGTCGATCACCGTCACCAAGCGCTCCACCTTCCCTCGCCATTCGGAATCCGCAGCCCTCACTTCCAAGGTCTTGCGCTTGCCCGAGGCAGTTCCGAACAACACCTCGCTCGTACCCTCCTCCGGAATCGGCAACAGGCTGGCCATGCCCAGCAACTCCTCCTCCTTGTATCCAAAAATCTCACACACGGCATGGTTGCAATGCACGATGCGGTTCGACTCGTTCAGCACGAACAGACCAATTTCCTGCGTATCGAGCATAAAATCCAACTCCTCGGTCTTGTGCTCGAGCTCGGTCATCCGGGCGTGGCGTACGATCGCGAAGCGAATCGCCTTCTCCAGCTCCACTCCGTTGTAGCGGCCCTTGACCAAGAAATCCTGAGCCCCATGCTTCAGGCAATCCGCCATCAGCGCATCGTCGTCGTTGCCCGTGAGCAAAACGATCGCGACGTCGGAAAACACCCGACGGGCGGCGACCAAAGTCGCCAAGCCGCAAGTCCGCCCCAAGTCCAAGTCCAGCAACACCGCATCGTAGTTTCCGGAACTCCACTTAGCCTCCCCCTTCTCGAGCGAATCCACGGCGTCGATTTCCACAGGAAACGCGAAAACCTTGCTCAATTCAGATACCAAAAACCGGTCGTCAGAGCTATCGTCTACGAGCAATACATGCACGCGCTTGCCTGAGAGAGCTGGGAAAGACACGCCAACAGCTTACCAACTTTCTCGGATTCGCAATACGATATCGCATAAGATTCACTAAGTAACAGCAGCAGTTGCAATTAGAACTATTTCACTTAACGGTTCCCAATTGTCACTTTAGATCTCCCCCGAGAAACGAGCCGACGCCCCGCTATGGATCAAACGCTAACTCCTCAGGACCCTTGCATTCAGATTCTCATCGTCGACGATAGCGACACCGACGCCGAAATAGTGGATCTCACCCTAGAGGACCCTCGGCTGCGACGCTCCTACCGAAGCCAGCGAACGGCGGATATCCAATCCAGCCTGGAGCTGCTCAAAGAGCAAAGCTTCGACCTTATCTTGCTCGACCTCGGCCTGCCCGACTCCCATGGGGTCGCCTCCGTCGAAAAGATGATCCGGCACGCCAATTGCCCCATCGTGGTGCTCAGCGGACAAAGCGACGAAACCGTCGCCATCCAAGCCGTGCAAAGCGGCGCCCAAGACTACCTCCTCAAGGACGAGCTCAACGCGCGTTCCCTCGAGAAAGCCATCCTGCACTCCATCGAACGGTACGCCCTCAACCAGAAGCTGGAAGCAGCGATGGAAAAGGCCGAGACCGCCAATCAGGCCAAGAACGACTTCCTCGCCGTCATGAGCCACGAATTCCGGACGCCCATGAACGGGATCATCGGAAATCTCAACCTCCTGCGCTCCCTAAGCCTCCCCTCCGAAGCGGAAGAACTGATCGCCAACATGGAAATGTGCGCCGAGAGCGAGATGGCCCTCATCGGCGACCTCCTCGACATCTCCCGCATCGAGGCCGGCAAGCTCCATGTAGAAGCCCAAGCCTTCAACCCCCTCGAGCTCATCCAGTCGGCCGTCAAAATCATGAGCTTCAACGCCAAAGCCAAAGGCCTGGAACTGCTCACCTCCCTCGACCCCAACATTCCGCAGGAATTCGTCTCCGACCACCATCGACTCCGCCAGATCCTCATCAACCTGCTCGGCAACGCCATCAAGTTCACCGACGAAGGCGAGGTCCGGCTCAAAGTCCAACGCACCACCCCCCACGAACTCTTCTTCTCCATCCACGACACCGGCGTCGGCATCGACTCGAGCAAGGTAGCCAGCGTTTTCGAGGCCTTCACCCAAGCGGACTCCTCTTACGAACGCCGCTACAAAGGGACCGGCCTCGGGCTCACCATCTGCAAGCGCCTGGTGGAGATGATGGGCGGAAAAATCGGCGTCGAAAGCAGCCTCGGGGTCGGCTCCGTCTTCAGCTTCACCCTGGTCGACATGTCGCAAGGGCAGGCCCTGCCCGTCCCCCATCCCGATACGGACCCGAGCGAAACCGAAACGCCCGCTCCCCCGCTCTCCATCTTGCTCATCGAGGACGAACCGCTCAGCCGCAACCTGATGGTCTCCATCCTGAAGAACCGAGGCTTCTCTCCCCTCGTCGCCCAGGACGGACTGCAAGGAGTCCAGCTAGCCCTGAACAACGAATGCGACCTCATCCTAGTGGACCTGCGCATGCCGCAGCTCGACGGTTTCGAGACGACCCGACGGATCCTCGCCAACCTGAAAGGCAAGCGCCGAAAGCCCTACATCACCGCCCTCACCGCTTGCGACTCCACGGACGACCGGGCGAGGTGCGCCCTGGCCGGCATGGACGACTTTATCTCCAAACCCATACAAGACCGCGAACTTGATCGCGTCATCGCCGTGGCCAAACGACGCGCCCTCTCCTACACCCCACCTCCCAATGGCCCCAAACCGGGCAACGGCTCGGGCAAAGCAAACTTCAACGCCCAGTTCCGAGCCTGGCCCGCCCAGCGTTAGTCGAACAGGCCACGCACGAACTCCACAAAACGATCGACTTCGAAATGTTTCGCTTGGTAGCCATCCGCCCCTAGGTCGAAGGAGCGCTGGATGTCCTGCGGGTTGTCCGAGTTGGTCAGCATCACCACCACCGGGACCTTGCCGAAAACGTCCTTCTCGCGAATCCGAGCCAAGGTCTCGAAACCGCTTAGCTGCGGCATGTTTACGTCCAGCAGGACCACCGCCGGAAACGGCTCTTCGCCTTGCTCGACTTTCGCAAGGTGCTCGAGCAGCTCAGTACCGGAACTGAAAGTTAGAAACGGGTTCTCCAACTTGGAGTATTGGTAGAAGCGGCGGCCGATATCCAAGTCGGTCTCGTTATCGTCCACCATAATGATAGGACGCCGTGTATCCAAATTTTCGATCTTTGATGTGAGCATAAACTTAGCCTCTTAAGGTGAATTTGAAATGGGTCCAATCACTACCGGATTCCACCCAGATTTTTCCCATGTGGCACTCGACCACACGCTTGCAGATAGAAAGGCCCATGCCCGTCCCGTCCAACTCCGGATGGAAACGCGTAAACACTTGGAAAATACGGGTACGCTTCTCCTCCGGAATCGAAGAGCGCGAATTAAACACCCCGAAAACCGGCCCCGAATCGTCCTGCTCGCAGGTTAGCCGCAGCGTAAATCCGCTTCCCTCCGCATACTTCAAAGCGTTCTCCACAAGGTTTCGGTAAAGCACCCGCACCAGATTTCGATACACCTCCGCCTGGGGCATTTGGTCCACAGCGACCAGCACGTCCAAGGCTTCCATCTTCGGAGCAAATTCTTTCAACACCTCCAAAACCAGCGCTCGCAAGTCCACCGACTCCCGCACGCTCGTCCCATCCCCCAAATGGGAAAACACCCGAAAGTCGGTTATCTGCTGCAAGGCGCTCGACGCCTCCAGCTTCACCGATTTCGCAAGCCCGCCCAAGTCGTCGCCGTTCACTCCCTCCAGCTTGCGCTCCATCAAGCTCGACAGCCCCGCGATACGAGTCAGCGGCTCCCTCAGCTCATGCGACGCGATGTGAGCGAAATGCTTCAAGTCCACGTTAGCCGACGAAAGCTTCTGGTTCGTATCCAAAATCCTTTCCTCCTGCTCTCGGATAGCTCCTCGCATCTCCTCGAAGGAACTGGCCAGCGTGCCGATCTCGTCCCGACGGCCAACCGGCAAATCCACGTCCTCCTTGCCTTCGCCGAGCCGACGCGACGCCAGCGTGATCCTCTCGATCGGCTTGGTGATCAGCAAGGAAACGCTAAACGCCCCGACGAGTGCCAATACCAAAAGGACCAACATGATCAGAAACGTCCTTCGCGCGATGCTGCCCGTAGCCGAGATCACCTCGTCGAACCGCGCCGAAACTCCGTACAAGAAGACGCGGCCGTCCTCCAGCGGCGCCACCTTCCGCAGGTGGAACCAAGAGCCCAAGTCCCCTCCCGCCTCCTTTAGCGCCAAGGTCCTCTCGGCTTCGCTCGAATCCAAAAAGCCCTCGAACCCCGGATACTCGTCCTGGATGCGAATGCGTTTGCCCAAATCGAAGCCAAACATCTTCTCCTCCTCCGGATGCAGCAGGTAGTCCCCTTCCGCATTGCACAGGAAATGCCTGAAGCTTTGGGCGCTCTCGCCGAGAAATTCCTTGGTGAACCCATTGAAGTCGAGATTGATAATCACGATCCCCCAACACGTATCCGTCGCGCCATACACCGGCATCGCCACCCGCAACATCGGCTGGTACGGCACCTCGATGCGATTGTTCTCCCGATTCAAGTTCACGTTCGAATAAAAGATCTGACCGGAAGCCTTCGCTTGCGTCGCCTTAAAATAATCTCGGTGCCCCTTGGTCTGGAGCTCGGATCCCGTCCGCCTCAGAGCGCCTGATTCCGTCCGGTCGACGCGGACCCGCTCCCGCCCCTCGTCCGCGACTCCGATCAGCCGCACCTGCACGTAGTGCGGCTTGGCCAACAGCAGCTGCTCGAAGGTCTGCGCCAAGTCGTCCTCCAAGTCCGCTACGGAGCGTTTCGAACCGTTCGCCAAGCCCCGCACTTCCGGAAGCCCGACCAGCAAGCGGATGTCGTGCGATACTTCCTGGAACGCCGACTTCAGGCGAAAAACGTCTCCGTCCACCCGCTGTTTGAGCACGTCGACCTCCAAGGTTGCGATCGTTTCCCGATAGCCACCGTACATCACCAGCCCCACCGCCACCGACGACGCCAAAGCCAGCACGGAGGTCAGAATGCGGATCTTGGCAGCGACTTTCATGAAAGGGTAACGCAACAGCAACAGCTACAATCGGCGAAAAGCAAGCCCCCTAAGCATAAATCCCCTAGCACCCTGCCAATCCAGCAAGAACGCACTCTCTTAGCCTAGGATACTCACGTAGGTTTGAGCGCATTACGCATCACAGTTTGGGCCTCCTAGGTCGAAGTAAGAACAGTCATGCCATTACTCGCCACTCAGTCTGCAAAATCCAAGAACGCTCTCGTCCACAAAGAGAAGCAAAAGAACGTCAGCTTTTGGGAGTCTCAGCGCCTAGCCAAAGAGAAGGCATACGAAAAGAAGGCCAAGAAGTATAAGCTCAAGCTCGAGAGCCTCGCCGTCTTCACCCAGCAGCTGGCCTCCATGCTCGAAGCCGGCCTGCCGCTCGTCTCCGCCCTCGACGCCCTCCAGGACCAGACCGAAGACCCCGTCTTCCGCATCATCATCCGCGAGGTCAAGGCCGACGTCTCCCAAGGCAACAACTTCTCCGCCTCCTGCGCCAAGTTCCCCAAGGCCTTCAACAACCTCTTCATCTCCATGGTGGAAGCGGGCGAAGCCAGCGGCGGACTCGCGGAAATCCTCGGCAAGGTCGCCGGCTACTTCGAAGCCACCACCAAGCTGAACAAGAAGGTCAAGTCCGCCATGACCTACCCGGTCGCGGTCATCGCCCTCGCCATCATCCTGGTCAACGTCCTGCTCATCTTCGTGGTGCCGACCTTCGCCGAGATGTTCGCCGACTTCGGAGCCGAGCTCCCCGGCCCCACCCAGTTCCTCATCGACCTTTCCGACTTCCTCAAGGCCAACATCCTCTACATCATCGGAGCCGGCTTCGTCGGCTTCCAGGTTTGGAGCCGCTTCACCAAGACGCCCAAAGGACGCCGCTTCCGCGACCAGCTTGTCATCAAGATGCCCGTCTTCGGCAACCTCATCGTGAAGATCACCCTCTCGCGCTTCTGCCGCACCTACGCCACCCTCCTGCGTTCCGGCGTGCCCATCCTGCGCTGCCTCGAGATCGTGGCCGCCTCCTCCGGCAAAACCCAAGTCGAGGACGCCTGCCGCATGATTACCAAGAACATCTCCGAAGGCGGACAAGTCTCCGACACAATCGAAAAGATCGATTTCTTCCCGCCCATGATGAAGCACATGTCGCGAGCCGGCGAGCAAACCGGCAACGTCGACGGCATGATGAACAAGATCGCCGACTTCTACGACACCGAAGCCGACTCCATCATCGCCGCCCTCACCTCCCTCATCGAACCGATGCTCATCGTGTTCCTCGGAGTCGTCGTCGGCGGTATCGTCATGGCCATGTTCATGCCGATCTTCCAACTCTCTTCCATCGTCGGAGGCTAGGCCCACCACAAGCTTCCCCCATGCCCCTCTCGTCCAATGGACGAGAAAAGGCTGGCGAAGCCGATAACTGATCCTTCAATCTGCCGCAACGACACACCCATCGATGCAATCCATTCTCATAGTAGACGATCTCGAGTCCATCCACGAAATGCTCGACGCGGTCATCCAGCCCATCGGCTACAACACCGCGTTCGCCACCGACGGCGAAATAGCCCTGCAAAAGATCCGCGAGGAACATTACGATATCGTGCTCACCGATATCAACATGACCCCCATGGACGGCCTCTCCCTCTTGGCCCAGATCAAGGAAGCCGACCCGGAAGCCATCGTCATCATGATGTCCGGCTACGCCAATATCGAAAACGCCACCCAAGCCCTCAAGCTCGGCGCCTTCGACTACCTCACCAAGCCCTTCAAGGTCGACCAACTCATGAACTCCATCGCTCGCGCCTCGGCCGAGCGAAAGAAACGCCGCCAGTCCGGCAAAGACGCGGCCGCCCAAAACTCCATCCTGCTCTCCGGCGACTCCGAAACCACCAAGGCCTTCCACGAACGCCTCAACCGAGCCGCCAAAGTTCCCACCCCGCTTCTCATCACCGGCGACACCGGCACCCAAAAGGCCAACATCGCCGCCCTCGTGCACGCCCGCAGCGAAAGCGCCGGCGAACCCTTCGTCACCATCGACGCCAAAAAGGCGGAACCCAGCGAACTGCCGGGCATGCTCTTCGACAGCGAAGGCGCCCCCAGCGAAACCATCCGCTCCGCCCAAGGAGGCTTCCTCTTCCTAGCCAACATCGATGCCGTGCCGCACGAGCTGCAAGCTCCCCTCGGCACCCTCATCCGCGACCTCAAAGGCGAAACCCGCGTAGTCTGCTCCAGCAGCCGCGACCTCGAACAGCTCGTCGAAGAAGGGCAGTTCGAAGACGGCCTCTACTTCCGCATCGCCAACAACGTCCTGCCCGTTCCCGCCCTGCGCGACCGCTCCGAGGATATCCCCGCTCTCGCCCTCGCCTACTTCGCCCAAAACCACCTGCCCTTCAACGCCCTGGGCGAACAAGCGGCCGCCCTCATGCAAGGCTACCGGTGGCCGGGCAACTACACCGAATTCCAGGAAGTCCTCTCCGCCGCCGCCCAAGTCGGCGAAGGCCAAACCATCCGCGAAGCCGACCTGCCCGAAAAGCTGCGCGACATCTCCAGCTGGCCCAACCTCGAGGAGTACCTCGCCGAACAAGCCGACCGTTACAAGCAAGCCGTTCTCAAAGCCTGCCAAGGGGACACGGACAAAGCCGCCCAAATCCTCGGCTCCGCCCTCTAGGGCCGAGCCGCTGCCGCGCCGCAATCCCTACAGTTCGATCGCAAGCGCCCGCTGGACCGCTCCCGCCTCGTCGCGGATCGTCACCCGCGCCACGCGGGCGGACCAATCGATCTCCAGCAGGCCAAAATTGTTCTGGGCAAAGACCTCGCCCACCCGGTGGCGATTCACCTCCCCCGAAAAGTCGCTCCACGAATGGGTCAGGCTGCTAGTCGTCATCTCGTAAACCGGAGCCTCTCGCCCCGGCAGCTCCAGCTGCGAAAATTCGGAAATGTGCCGGTCGCCGCTCACGAATAGCACCGCCCCCGTGCCGCTCTCCACCAGCCGCTCGAAAAACCACTGCCGCGATTCGGGAAACTGGGCCCACTTCTCGTAGCGGTGGTCCTCCGGAATCACCTGGGTGCCGGAAGCCACGATGGTCAGGGCCGCCTCGTTGTCCGCCAGCTCCTCCTCGATCCAAGCCCGCTGGGCTTTCCCGAACAAATCGCCCCCCGCCTGCTTCGGGTCGTCCCGATGCGTGCGCACGTCGATCAAGAGCAGCTTCACCCGCTCCGCGCCCGAGCCAAAATCGTAGGCCGCGTACACGCCCTCCCGCTCGCGCCGCGGACTATCCACCGGCTCCTCCAAAAAATCCAGCAATGCCTCCTGGGCCACCGCCTTGCCATGCCACTCCTTGCCTCCGTTGTTCTTGCCGAAGTCGTGGTCGTCCCAAGTCCCGAAAACCCGAGCCGACTCCCGCAAGCGAGCGTAGCCCGGCTGGACCTTCACCTTCGCGTAAGCCGCCGCCAAGACCGCCCCGTCATCGGTGTCCCCGTAGATATTGTCGCCGAGCCAAACCCAAGCGTCCGGCTCGGCAGCGACGATCGCCTCCCAGATGGGAGCGGGCTTGTCCTGGTGCAAGCAGGAGCCAAACGCCACCCGCTCCAAACGCTGACCACCCAAGTCCAAGCCTTGGGTACAAGCCGCCAACACTGCCAAAGCCACCGAGCAAACTATCGAAACCGGAGATCTCATAATTCCCCCTAAGCATAGGCCTTTGCCGCAAGCGTCCATCCCCAATCACCCTTGGCGCGAACTTGGCACCTGCAAACACGAAGCAAATTTCACCCTTTCGTTCCGCCTAGACCCCAAATCCGCTTGCACAATCCTTCGATTCGCATCTTTTCACCCTTGCCCAGAGCCCTGCCTCTGCGTGAACTTGCAAAAATTTTTTTGTCATGCCGAAAAGAACAGACATCGAGAGCATCCTGATCATAGGCGCTGGCCCAATCATCATTGGCCAAGCCTGCGAATTCGACTATTCAGGCACTCAAGCCTGTAAAGCGCTCAAGGAAGAGGGCTACCGAGTCATCTTGGTGAATAGCAATCCCGCTACCATCATGACCGACCCGGAGTTCGCCGATGTCACCTACATCGAGCCGCTCACCGTCGACGCGGTCGAAAAGATCATCGCCAAGGAGCGCCCCGACGCCCTCCTGCCTACCCTCGGCGGACAAACCGCTCTCAACCTCTCCCTCGAGCTGGAGGCCGCCGGCATCCTGCACGAATACGGCGTCGAAATGATCGGCGCCAAGCCGGAAGCCATCAAGAAGGGCGAGGACCGCGAACTCTTCAAGGAGGCCATGCTTAAGATCGGCCTCGACGTCGCCCACTCCCGCACCGTCAACTCCCTCGAGGAAGCGCGGCAGGCAGCCAAGGAGCTCGGCAGCTACCCGCTCATCATCCGCCCCAGCTTCACCATGGGCGGCTCCGGCGGAGGCATCGCCTACAACCGCGAGGAGTTCGAAGACATCGTCTCCAACGGCCTCGACCTCTCCCCTGTGCACGAAGTCCTCGTCGAAGAGTGCCTGCTCGGCTGGAAGGAATACGAGATGGAAGTCATGCGCGACCGCAAGGACCAGTGCGTCGTAATCTGCTCCATCGAAAATTTCGACCCCATGGGCGTGCACACCGGCGACTCTATTACAGTAGCGCCGGCCATGACCCTCTCCGACCGCGAATACCAAGCGATGCGCGACGCATCCTTCGCCGTCATCCGCGAAATCGGCGTCGAAACCGGCGGCTCCAACATCCAGTTCTCCCTCTGCCCCGAGACCGGACGCATGGTGGTCATCGAGATGAACCCCCGCGTCTCTCGCTCCTCCGCCCTCGCCTCCAAGGCCACCGGATTCCCCATCGCCAAGTTCGCCGCCAAGCTGGCCGTCGGCTACAGCCTCGACGAAATCCAGAACGATATCACCAAGGCGACCCCTGCGTCCTTCGAACCCTCGATCGACTACGTCGTCACCAAGATCCCACGCTTCACCTTCGAGAAGTTCCCCGGCGCCGACGATACCCTCACCTCCGCCATGAAGTCCGTGGGCGAAGCCATGGCCATCGGCCGCACCTTCAAGGAATCCTTCCAAAAGGCCCTTCGCTCCCTCGAAACCGGTGCCTTCGGCTTCGGAGCCGGCGGCAAGCTCGGAGGCCTCGAAACGCCCTCCGAAGAAGAGATCAACGGCAAGCTGGTCCGCCCGAACACCGAGCGCGTCTTCTACCTTCGCTACGCTCTCAAGGCTGGCTACACCCTCGAGCAACTCTTCGAGCTCACCAAGATCGACCCTTGGTTCCTCACCCAGCTCAAGCAACTCTCCGACCTCGAGGACCAGCTCGCCAACGAAAAGCTGGAAAACATCTCCACCTCCCTCCTGCGCAAGGCCAAGGAGTACGGCTTCTCCGATCGCCAGCTCGGCTACCTCCTCAAGGAGGACTGGAGAGCGGTCAACAAGGCTCGCAAGGCCAAGGGCATCAACACCGTCTTCCGCCTCGTGGATACCTGCGCCGCGGAATTCGAAGCCAAGACCCCCTACTACTACTCTACCTACGGCGACGAAAACGAGGTCATCCCCTCCGATAAGAAGAAGATCATGATCATCGGCGGCGGCCCCAACCGTATCGGCCAAGGCATCGAGTTCGACTACTGCTGCGTGCACGCCTCCTTCGCCCTGCAAGAGCTCGACTACGAAGCGGTCATGGTGAACTCCAACCCGGAAACCGTCTCCACCGACTACGACACCTCCGACAAGCTCTACTTCGAACCCCTCACCCTCGAGGACGTACTCGAAGTCTACGAACAGGAAGGCTGCGAAGGCGCCATCGTCCAGTACGGCGGGCAAACCCCTCTCAACCTCGCCACCGAGCTCAAGGCCAACGGCGTCAACATCATCGGCACCTCGCCCGAAAGCATCGACGCCGCCGAAGACCGCGAACTCTTCAAGCGAATCCTCGACGAGACCGGCCTCAAGCAACCGGACAACAAAACCGTCCTCAACGAAAAGGAAGCCATCGAAACCGCCGAGCAAGTGGGCTTCCCGCTGCTCCTTCGTCCTTCCTTCGTACTCGGCGGACGCGGCATGTTCATCGTTCACACCATGGAAGAGATGAAAGCCGTCATCCGCGAAGCCTTCGACGCGTCACCCGACAAGCCTGTCCTTCTCGACAAGTTCCTCGAGGACGCCATCGAGCTCGACGTGGACTGCATCTCCGACGGCGAAACCTCCGTCATCGGCGGTATGCTCGAGCACATCGAGTACGCCGGCGTACACTCTGGCGACGCAGCCATGGTGCTCCCGCCGCACACCCTCAAGCCTGCCATGATCGAGACCGTTCGCCAAGCGAGCTACCGTCTCGCCAAGGCCCTCAAGGTGGTCGGCCTCATGAACATCCAGTTCGCCATAAAGGACGACGACCTCTACGTACTCGAGGTCAACCCTCGCGCCTCCCGTACCGTTCCTTTCGTATCCAAGGCCATCGGCAAGCCGCTCGCCAAGATCGCCGCCAAGATCATGACCGGCAAGAAGCTTAGCGAGCTGGAGTTCACCGAAGAGCTCACGCCCAACCACTGGTGCATCAAGGAAGCCGTCTTCCCCTTCGTGCGCTTCCCTGGCTCCACCATCCGACTCGGCCCGGAAATGCGCTCCACCGGAGAAGTCATGGGACTGGATTCCGACTTCGGCATCGCCTTCGCCAAGACCCAAGCCGCTGCCAAGCCTGGCTTGCCTACCGAAGGAAACGTCTTCCTCTCCGTCAAGGACGCCGACAAGCCGCGGGCCCTCGATATCGCCCGCAACCTCAGCGCCTTGGGCTTCAAGCTCTACTCCACCAGCGGGACTGCCAAGTTCCTCGCCGACAACGGTCTGGAAGTTAAGAAGCTCTTCCGTATCGCCGAAGGTCGCCCCAACGTCGTAGACATGATCAAGAACGGAGACATCCAAATGATCATCAACACGCCGTCCGGCATGATCCCGCGCAAGGACGAGAACCACATGCGCTCCATCGCCTGGGGACACAACGTTTGTATCATGTCCACCATTACAGGCGCCGAGGCAGCCGTATCCGGAATCAAGTCTCTCAGCAAGAAGGACTACGAAGTTCGCTCCGTCCAGTCCTACGTCGCCGGCAGCGTCAAGAACGCCTAGTTGCTGGTTTCAACGATGCGCTGGACCTGCGCGTACAGCAGGTTCAGCCGCGCATCGCTTCGCTCTACCAAAGCTTTCTCGATCGTCTTCAAGGCGATTCGGTACTGCTTGCTGTCGATAAGCGTACGCGCCTTCGAAACGAGGGCGCTGTAGCGCATCTCCGGATTGTTCGACGCCCGGTCGTAGTATACGAGCGCCTGCTCGAGATTTCCCTTTCGAACATTGATTTCCGCGAGCTTCATCAACGCGTATCCATTAAACGGATCCAGCTCGACACCCGTCAGGTACGTTCGCTCCGAACCCTCGAAATCCCCCTTGAAGTAGGCGAACTCCGCCTTCAGGAAGCGGTACAGGGTCTTGTCGCGGGAATTCCAGCTTTCGCCCTCCTCGCTGATCAAGCCTAGAATCTGCTCGGCAAACTCATGCTGGTCGTTGAAAACCAAATACCGAACGGCATTGAGCAACTCCTTCTCCTTCAGCTCTCCCCCGCTGCTGGATGCTGCTAGGAAAACTTCTTTGGCCTGATCGAAAATGCGGGCATCGAGGTAAATGTTTCCCAAAAGGTAAAGGGCATCGTCGTCAACCTCGCCGAAGCGACGCGCGATCTCGATGCAACGAGCCGACTTCAAGGGCTCGTCCAAGGCCAGCCAAGCATTGGCCTTCAGCAACCAGAACTCCTCGTTGTCGGGCTGGGTGCGGATCAAGTCGTCGAAGATGGAAATGGCCTCGTGAAATCGCCCCGTCTCGAAATAGGATTGAGCCAAGCCTTCCGCCCAGTCCGTCTGCTCCGGATCGAATAGCATGGCGTAGTGATAAGCCGTCTCCGCCGAACGGTAGCGGCCCTCCTGCAAGTGGCAGTAGCCCAAGATCCCGTAAGTCATGGCGTCGTTCGCGCCGAAACGCACGCTTTGAGCCAGAGCCTCTCCCGCCTCCTTGTAGTTGCCCTGCCGATACCGCGACAGCCCGAGAGCATTCCAAGCCCGACGAAAGGTGGGGTGCTTCTCGATGGCCGATAAGTATTGAATCTCCGCCTGGAAATAATTGGCGTTCTTGAAATACAGATTCCCCAAGGCATGGTTGAAGGCGCCGGAAATCGGCGTGCCGCTGCCCAGCAGTTCATTGAGGTAGTTGTGGGCGAACTTGATATCGGTCTCCATCAGGCTGTACACCTTTTCCAGAATCTCCCGCTCCAACGCCGTGACCGACGGCTCCGGCCCGTCCACCACCTCGTAGCCTTCCTCGATCCGATCTGCCAAGTCCTTGTGCGTCAGACGCGGCATCTTGAGCTTTTCCTGCGCGGACGCGCCGACGAGCAATACCCAGGTGGTGAGAAATAGAATGAGCTTTGGCATGGCTATAATGAGAAAGGACTAGCGGACCCTGCCGCGAATTGTATCGTTTGCTGAACCCAACAGGGGACCGGCTTTCCGTCTTTGGTCGCCGGCTTGAACCGCCAGCTGGACAAAGCCTTCTTGGCCGCCTCCCCAAACGCTGGGTTCTCGGAAGTAGAATCGAGCACGCTCGGACGCTCGGTGCGCCCCTTGTCGTTTACGTAGTAAAACAGAACCACCTCCGCCGCTTCCCCGCGCAGGTTGAACGGCACGCGAGGCTGAGTCGCATAGCGGATGCGAGGGGGTTCATCGACGTTGCTCTGGTCGTAGATCGTAAACGTTTCGAACTCCATCAAACCGGGAGCCGCCGCCTGGAAGTCCCTCGCCAAATCGAAGTTCAAGGTCACATCGGAAGAAACGTCCGAGTCGATGGAGATGTCCAAGGGCCGCAGGTCCAGCTCCGGCACGGTTTCCACTGGATCCACGTTCAGGCTGGAGGTATCCACCGTGAGCGGATTGCTCGGCGATACCGACCGCGTCTCCACGAAATCCTTGGGCGGCGCCAAGTAGTATACGGGCCGTTCCTCCTCTTCCCTTTCCTTGATGTCCAAGACGTGCACTCCCGTGCTGGCGATCGCCGCGAACACCGCGGCAGTCGCGAGAAACGATCCCAGATGGGAACGAATCGCCATGCGGCTGCGACGGTACTCTGTCTCGATCGGGACCATGCTCTCTAGAACTCCGCGGTTGCGAGCTTATCGGTGGAGAAATAAACCTCCGCCCCAGCCGTCTTCGCTTCCCCGTATACCTTCGCGAAGATGTCCAAACCGATCGCCTTGTCCGCCTGGATGATCACGGTGGCCCGTTCCGCCGCCAAGGCGCGGTAGACGAGCGGCCGAACCGCCGACAGGCTGATCTCTCTCCCCCCATGAAAAATCCGTTCGTCCGAACTGATCCCGATCATGATGCTGTCCTGCTCCAGCGGCACCGACCCCGACGTCTCCGGACGATCCACCTCGATCCCCGTCTCCTGCAGGAACACCGTCGTCAAGATGAAGAATATCAACAAAATGAATACACAGTCGATCATCGGTGACAGGTTGATGTCCACCTTCTCGTCATCTCCGCTTCTCAGTAGTTCCTTAATCATGGTCTTCGAGGGTTGAGTCTTCCGTAGCCGCTACCTTGTGGTCGAGCAGCTCCAGCTCCCGTCGGTTCGCCACACGGCGAATCCAATAAACGAAAAAGAGGGCCGGGATCGCTATGGTCAGGCCAGTTTGGGTAGTGATGAGCGACTTCTTCACGCCCTCCGCGACCAATAGCGTGGTCTGGTGCCCCGCCCTTTGGGAGAGCCCGTCGAACATCTCCAGCATTCCCAAAACCGTTCCCAACAGACCCAACAAGGGAGCCGCCACCAGCAAAACTCCCGCAAAGCGAAGCCGGTTCTTCATGAACTCGCGAAACTGCATCAGCACCTCCTCGTAACGAACCAGCAACAACTCCAGCCGCGAGGTCACCAAACCGCTCCGCCCCGTGGCCTTGGCCTGCGGCAATTCGCCGCCTGTCACGAACTCGTGTAATCGAATTTTCATTACATACATCAAAATCGTGATCACCTGCCAATACAGCACGTAGGAAAGCAACGCCAAGAGGTACATCACCGGACCTCCGGACTTGAGCGACGCTACGAAACTGGAAAGGGAATCCATGGCCTGAAGCTACTTGGCCTCCGCGAGTTCAAGGTTGGTCGTCTCCACGAAATCGAAGGCGACTTGCTCGAGCGCCACGATGCGAGAGCGGATCAAGCGGGAAAACAGGCCGTGCAAAATCAAGGTGGGAATCGCCACGATCAACCCGAGCTCCGTCGTGATCAAGGCCTCGGAAATCCCCGCCGACAAAGCGTTCGGCGCACCAGCACCATAAAGCGTGATCAAGGCGAAGGTCTTGATCAGCCCCACTACCGTCCCCAACAAGCCGAGCAAAGGCGACGCCGCTGCCGTTATCGCCAGGAAGGGCAAGTAGCGCTCCATCCGCGGTTTGGCCCGCAAGACGACGCTGAGCATGGTCTCCTCCAGCAAGAGGGCATTCTTGCGCATGTTCCGTATCCCCGTCGCCATGACATCTCCCGCGACTCCTCGAATCTTGGTGGCTTTGGTGATCGCCTGGTCGCTCCCTCCCTCGCGGGCCAGCCGCGACAGCTCTGCGATCTCTTCGGCCGAAGGCGTCGAAAATCCCTTCAGGTCGCGGATCTTTAGCAGGCTCACCAAGCCGGCCACGATCCCCAAGGCGAGTATGACATAACCCACCAAACCACCCCGTCTCAGGTGCGTGAATACGTCTCCCTGCGATTGCTCCAGAGCAAGGGCGTCGCCCAAGGTCGGATCCAAGGGCACTGTCCCCTCGCCGGTCTTTACGAAGCTGGCCAAGTTGCCCGCATACGTGGCATCGAGGAAACTGACCCCGGGCTCGATCGCATCGGAGTGGTAGCTCAAAGCCCCTGCTCTTTCGCCATCCTCATCGAGGAAGAAGCCGCTCGGCCCCCAGACCACCACCTGCCCGCGGTGGATGCTGCCTTGCTCGCCGATCGCCTTCCCCGCAAAGCGGTCTCCGCCCAAGATCGCCTCGCTGCGCTCCAGCGACAGCTGCAAAGCCTCCGCGAACGCCGCGAACTGCCTCACTAAAGGTTCTTCGGATGCAGCCTGCGCTCGAATCGACTCCAGCTGATCGAAGTAACGCTGGCTTTCCGACAAGTTGATCCGACTCTCGAACTTGCTCAGAAACGTTTCCGAGGCGGAACGCACATAGCCGACCTGATCCTGCAAGGACTTCCCTTCCTCGTTCAGCTCGCCGATTTCCGTAGCGATGCGCTCGCTTAGGAATCGGTAGCTCTCCAGCTTGGCCCGCAGTTGCAGGTTACCTTCCTCCAAGCGGCTCATGCGCGTGACAAGCGGCGTCTTCTCCTGCGCGATCTCAGACTCCAGCTGACGGTACGCATCCAAACTGGAACGAACCAAGCTCTTCATCTCCTCCGAAATCTGAGAGGTCTCTTGGGCTACCCCCCAGTCTGGCAGCGCCAGCACCACGATGGCCAGCACGCGAGAAGGATGAGATAAGAGGCAGGAGCGAAAAAACGTGCGGCAATCCATTATATAGAGCAGGGCTAGAAGGGTTAGCTTAAGGTGGCTGGAAGTTCTATCAGGCGCGGGTTTTCCGTATCGCTCTCGTAGCTTTCGATCAATTCCAACACAGGGCCAAAAATCTCGTCGCGCTGCTGCCAGTCCCAGCCCGACGGCCCAGGCCGGATCACCCAGGCCCGCCCGTTCGCTTCGTCCACCCCATAGGCAACCGCCAAGCCCCAATACAAAACTCGCACGCTTACTTCCCCTCCGTTCGGAGCCGGACGGGCCACCCGGTGGCTGCTCAAGGAATTGCTGAAGCGATCGATAGCGGTCAGCGACGCCACCAGGCTTTGGGCCCGCGAAGTCACCGGCGCGTTCGCCGCGTCCACCTTCGAAAGGTGGGAATTGACCTCCCGCTTCAAGGGCTCCGGCAAGCGGGGAGCCAACAGCTTCACCTTCGTCTCCAGGAGGCGCAAAGGCTCCGCCAAGGACTGCAAGCTCTCGCGCTGCTCCTCCACCTTGGCCTTCAGCCGATCCCGGTTCGTGGTGTAGACCTCGCTGGCCGTCGCGTTCGACTCGATGGCCTGCTCCAAGGTCTTCCGTTCCGCCTCCAAGATCTCGATCGAGCTCTCCAATAGAGCCCGCTCGCTCTTCCATTCGTTCTTGGATCTCGCGATCTGGGACTGCAGCTCGATCCATCGGTCCGTATCCGATTCGATTACCGCAATGCCGCCCGAGTCCGATTGGCACCAGCCAGAACCAATGCAAAAAAGAGCCGCGAGGAACAAGCCTCTTGGACGGAACGCAGCGAGGGAAGAGCCAAGATCGTGGGACATAGGCAAATAGAGGGTGGGTGGGTAAAAACGAGTCGCCCAGCAGCAACGCTGCTTGTAACAGTCCCGATGGGAAGAACGCGGGCCGACGTAAAAGATGAGCTGCAAAACGCAAACTGTCAATTGCAGGCTTGAAATAGCAGATTGTCCGCCAGCCCCTTCCAGCCGCCCCCTTTCGCGCCTGGCGGCGCCGCCCTCCCGTCCAGCCACAAAAGCTTGCCTATGGATGCAAGTTCGCTTGCTTCCTAAGCCCTCGTCCAGCGACCGAAATCACACGCGACAAACCCATGAGCTCTAACGCCAACAGCCTCGTAGCACTCCTCTCAGGTCCCGACCAAAAAGGGCTCGTATCCAAAGTTTCAGGTTGGATCTTCAACAACGGTGGAAACATCATCCACGCCGACCAGCACCGCGACGCCCAAGCGGGCGTCTTCTTCCAGCGCGTGGAATGGTCGATCGACGACGGCTCCGACCCGCAAGCCGTCGCCACGGCATTCCAAGCCTTCGGCGACTCCATCGGCATGAAGACCAAGGTCGCCATCTCAGGCGAAAAACCAAAGGTCGCCATCTTCGTATCCAAATTCGACCACTGCTTCCACGACCTCATCCTACGCTGGAAATCGGGCGAGTACCCCTGCGAAATCTCGCTCATCGTTTCCAACCACCAGGACTTGGAAGACGTATCCAAAAACTACGGCATCCCCTACCATCATATCCCAGTCACCAAAGCGAACAAGGCGGACGCCGAAGCCGAACAGCTCGCTCTTCTAAAGCAAGAAGGCATCGAGCTCGTCATCATGGCCCGCTACATGCAAGTGCTCAGCGCCATCTTCCTGGATACGTTCGGGAAGCCGGTTATCAATATTCACCACAGCTTCCTGCCCGCCTTCGCCGGAGCCAAGCCCTACCACCAAGCCCACAGCCGCGGCGTCAAGCTCATCGGAGCCACCGCCCACTACGCGACCCCCGACCTCGACCAAGGTCCCATCATCCACCAAAGCGTCGCCCACGTAACCCATCGCAACAGCGTGGAAGACCTCGTGCGCAAAGGCCGCAACCTCGAGAAGCTCACCCTCGCCCAAGCCGTAAGCTGGCACCTCGAAAACCGTATCCTCGTCTACGAGAACAAGACCGTCGTCTTCGACTGAGATCGGCCCCTAGGCCATCGCAGCTCAGGCCCTCGGCCCATCGAGAAAGGACTGCAAGGCCGCCATCCCTTCCTCCAAGGCCGCCGCCAACTCAGCGTAGCCCTCCCGGACCTCGGCCTCGTTCCCCTTGCGAGCTTCCTCCTCCAGTTTCGCGGAGAGCCAATTCAGCTTCAGGCAATAGGCATGGGCGGAAACGCCTTTGATCGAGTGGGCCGCGCGCAGCATGTCGTCCAAGCTGCCGGATCGAAAGGTCTGCTCCAGGAGGTCTCCATGCTTCTTGAAGTCCACCAACGACAATTCCGCGATCTCCCTCGCCAACATCTCGTCGTCCATCATCCCAGAGATAAAGCGGGACCGGTCGAAGACCTTGAGATCGATAGGCGCGTCCACATCCGCCTTACCTTCCAAGGACGCGTCTTGGTCTGGAAGAAAGAGATCCAAGACCTTGAAAAGCGCCTTCGGCGCCACCGGCTTGGAAACGTATTCGCTCATCCCCGCGTTCAGGCAATCCTGCTTGTCCTCCGGTCGAGCATGAGCCGTCAAGGCAATGATCGGGACCGACTTGGCTCGCTCCCCCGCATCTCCCGACCGTATCCGACGGCTGGCCTCCAAGCCATCGAGCTCCGGCATCTGCACGTCCATCAAAACCAAGTCGTAAGGGATACGCTGCAACGCTTCCAAGGCCTCCAACCCGTTGGCCACCGTATCCGCATGGATCCCGAACTTGCCGAGTATCCCCCGCACGACCATCTGGTTCACTACATTGTCCTCCGCTACCAAAATACGAATGTCGCGCCCCGAAAAATGCTTGCTCGCCGAATCCTCCAAGGCCGTTTCCTGGCGACGCTCCGGCTCCGCCCCCTCCACCATCAAGTTGTACAACTCGGAGCGACGATACAGGCCACTCAAATGCGGCAAGCCCTTTTCCCCTGCCGCTTCGTCCGGATCGGACAGCAGGACCACGCGCAGCCTTCCGTTGCCTTCCCATCCGTCGAGTTCCTCCAGCAAGCGCTCCACGCTCAGCTCGGCGCCACTCGGATCGAAAAAGAGATAGCTGGCCGCCTCGCCCGCCTTCGCGGTCTGCCGCAAGAACTCCAAGCCCTCGCGGACGCCGGAAAAGTCCGTAGCCTTCACCTTCCACTCCCCCAATCGCTCGAGCAGCTCCCCCCGCACGCTTTCGTCGCGCGAGACGACCAGGGCAGACTTGCCGCTGAGCTGATGCAGTTGCTCTTCTTTGTATTCAATTTTCTTATACGGAAATCGAACCGTGAACCAAAACTCGGACCCGCTTCCGAGCTCGCTCTCCGCCGCGATCTCGCCCTCCATCAAGTCCACGAGCTGCTTGCTGATGGCAAGTCCCAGCCCAGTCCCGCCATACAGGCGCGTCGTACTCGAGTCCGCCTGCGTGAATTCGCTGAAAAGGTTCTCCTTCTTCGCCTCGCTGATGCCAATCCCGGTGTCCCGTACCGAAAAGCGCAGCTCCACCTCCCGTTCGGTCCGCGACTGCAAGGAAACGAAGACCTCGACCTTCCCCTCCGACGTGAACTTGATCGCGTTTCCGGCGAGGTTGAGCAAGATCTGCCGCAATCGCGCCGGATCTCCCGTCAAGCGATCGGGAACTCGATTCTCCGCCCGACACGTAAACTCCAGATTCTTCTCGCGAGCCCTCAAGGCCAGCAAGGCGTTCAGGTCGTCCAAGGTATCCCGCAGATCGAAATCCAAGATTTCCAAGTCGAGCTTGCCGGCTTCGATCTTCGAGAAATCCAAGATATCGTTGATCAAGGCCAGCAAGGCCTCGCCGCTGGACTGGATCACCTGGGCCTGCTTCAGTTGCTCGCTGTTCAAGCCCGGCGAGTCGATCAAAAGCGAAGTCATGCCGATCACTCCGTTGATCGGAGTGCGGATCTCATGGCTCATGTTCGCGAGGAATTGGCTCTTGGCCCGGCTGGCTTCCTCGGCCTGCTCCGCCATGCGCTCGAGCTCCTGCCGCTGCTCCACCACATCCGTGACGTCCCAGTTCGTTCCCACCATTCGCACCGGCTCGCCGCGCTCGTCTCGCTGTACCGTGGCCAAGGCCCGCAGATGCCTAACCGTACCGTTGGGCCAAACGACCCTGAAATTCGTATTGAACTCTCGAATACCCTTTTTCGCATCGTCCGTAGCCGAAAAAACGGCATCGACATCTTCCGGGTGGATCGCCTTCCGCCAGTCCGCATAGCTGCATTCGAAACGGTCCTTATCCACCCCGTAGAGAGCGAACATCTGATCGTCCCAAATCAGGTTCCCCGTCCGTATATCCAAATCCCAAATACCGATGCCGCCCGCCTGGACCGCCAGTTCCAAGCGATCCCCCACCTCCTTCATTTCGCGAGCCAATTGCTTGCTCTCGGAAATGTTCTCGATCTGGGAAACGAAGTGGATGGGCCGCCCCTGCACGTCGCAAACCAGCGAAACGTTCAGCTTGATCCAGATGATCTCCCCCTTCGAGTCGAAGTAACGCTTCTCCATCGCGTAGTTCTGGCGCTTGCCGGCCAGAGTCTCCTGGAGCAGCTCCAGATCCGTATTCAAATCGTCCGGATGCGTGATGTCCTGGAAGGTCAACTGGAGCAGCTCCTCCCGCTCGTAGCCGAGCATGTCCAAAAGCGACTGGTTCACCTGGATCCACTTGCCCTCCAAAGAAACGATCGCCATCCCAATCCCCGAATACTCGAAGGACCGCCGGAAACGCTCCTCGCTGTCGCTCAGCTCGTTCTCCGCCTTCCTCTGGGCAGACAAGTCGCGCGAAATCCCCAGAAAGCCCGTAATCTCGCCATGCTTGCCCCGCATCGGGGTCACGACCAAGGCAACCGGCACCTGCGTACCGTCCTTGCGCACGTAGGTCCACTCCCGCTGTTCGCTGCCTTCATCGAGCGACACCCGCACGAAGGTCCTAAATCCCTCGATGCGCTCCCCGTACCTCTCGGACAACTCCGCCGCCCGCTCCTCGACCTCGCTCGCGAGATGGATCACCGCCGGCGTCTCCTTGCCCACCAGCTCCGACGCCTCGTAGCCGAGCAACTTCTCCGCCCCCGCGTTGAACAAGGTGATGATCCCCTGCGGGTCCGTGGCGATCAGGCCGAACTCCGTCGCCGAATCTACCAAGCTGCGCAAGAGGGAGGCCGTGCGCTCGCTCTCATCCAGCAGCTTGCGATTCTGGTCGATGTCCTGAAAAACCCCATACAAACGCACGCATTGCCCGCCAACCATCTCCGACTGACCGATGGTACGGACCCACTTGCGCTTGCCGCCGGCTGTTCGAATCTGCAGCTCCTCGTCGAACGACTCGCCAAACGAAACGGCTCGCTCCATCAGGTACTCGATCCGCTCCCGCTCCGGTCCTTCCGGATAAAACTCGATAGCCGTCTCCAAGTCCGGCTCGAAATCCGGAGCCACCTCGTGGATCATCTTAGTCGTCCACGACCAACTGAGCTTGCGCTCCGCCAAATCCCATTCCCAAGAGCCCACCTTCGCCACCCGCGAGGCCTCCTGCAGGTGCATCTGCGAAGTGCGAAGCTTGTTCTCCACCTGCTTCTGGGCCGAGATATCCGTGCGGAAGGCCACGTATCGCTCGATCCGCCCCTTCTCGTCCACGATCGGGTGGATCGTCGTCTGCACCCAATAATGGCTGCCGTCCTTGGCCCGGTTGCACACCTGCCCCTTCCAGCTCTCGCCCGCCTTCACCGTATCCCAGACCGCCTTCCAAAAAGACGCCGGATGGTAGCCCGAATTGACTATCCGATGCGTCTTCCCCACCAGTTCCTCCCGCGCAAACTGGCTGATCTCGCAAAACTGTCGGTTCGCGTAAGTGATGATCCCCTCCGCATCGGTGACCGCTACGATCACGTGCTCGTCCAACGTCTTGAGCAGGGCCTCCGCCGTCGAACGGCCCAAACTCCCCGGGCTCTCCCAGCCGCCAGGTGAATTGAGAGCTGAATTGTTGTCCGTCATAAGGTTAAACTAGCAGGAATTGCGGCAAATAAGCGTCGCCCAACACATCAGAAAACCTCCTCACGATCCTCCCTGTCGTCAAGGTTCGCCACAGTTAAAAGCCTGCTAAAGCCCACAAAACCTAGACCCGCAGGCAGATCCGAACCGAGCCCCAGCCCAAGCCCACCGAAAATTGATCTCGAAATCGGCGGCGAAACGCTTTCACTGACCAACCTTTTACCTAATTTACACCCGCAAGCCCGCGCGACGCGCTCATCCGATCCATCCAGACATGGCAAACAAAAGCTCCTCTCCCAAAACCGACGAACGCAACATCGTCGGTCCCAACCAAGTCGAAATCCAAGACCTCGAAGATCAGGTCGTCATGTTCTGGGACAAGAACAAGGGGATCATCCTCGGCTCCGTCGCCTTCATCTTCGCCGCTTTCCTCGGCTACCAAGGCATCAAGTTCATGCAACACCGCGCCGAGGAGAACCTGAAGGCCGGCTACCAAGCCGCCATCACCTCTGAAGCCAAGGCCGCCTGGGCAGCCGACGAAGCGGGCAAGCCCCTTAGCGGATTCGCCTTCAAGGAACTCGGCGACGAAGCTTACGCCGCCGGCGACCTCGCCAAGGCCGAAGGCTACTACCGCGAAGCAGCCAAAAGCGCCGCAGCTCCCGTCGACCAAGCCGCCACCGTCGCCCTCGCCGTCACCTTGATCGACCAGGACAAGCTCAGCGAAGCCAAGGAGCTGCTGCAGTCCATCGCCAACGACTCCAGCGCGCTCGCCCAAGCCGAGGCCCAATACCGCCTCGCCTTCCTCGCCAGCCAAGAAGGGGACGCCGCCACCGCCCGCTCCTTCATCGAAGCAATCAGCGACGAATCCTTCTTCTGGAAATCCCGAGCCCGCTCCCTCGAGCAGTCGCTCCCCGAAGCCTAAGCTTCCCAGAAACAGCCTTTCCAAACGCGAGCCAGCCCGGCTCGCGTTTTTTTGCGTCCCCTCACCGGCCCCAATCAGGCCGCCAGCTTGCAATCCCACCAAGTCCCTCCCAACCTCCTAGGGTTGCCCATTAGCCAAAACATGAAACTCCGGACCCAATTCCTCACCATCCTACTGCTCGTTTTCGGCAGCCTCTGCATCCTCCTCTTCCTCGGCCGCCAACGCCTCAGCGAAGCCGTGGCCGACACCGAGCAAATCGTCGACCACCAGTTCAATCCCCTCGTCTTCGAAAACGCGCCCCGCCTCCAGGAAACCTACGAAGGCCTCACCGGCTTGCTCAACACCATCCGTGACGCCAACCAAGCCCGCATCGCCCAAATCAAGTCCACCTACCTCAGCCGCTCGCATGACGAGATCCAACGCCTCAGCTCCGACGCCCGTCGCAGCCTGCAAAACATGGAGTCCACCCTCCAAATCCTGAGCAAGACCCTCCCCGTCGCCCTCAAGACCGACTGGGAAAGCCACCAGCAAACCATCAACAACTGGATACAAGAAGAACGCCAAATCATCCAGCTCACCGAAGAGCTCTCCGAACAAATCTCCCAACGCGCCCACTACCACGAACTGGCCGAGCAATCCTTCATCCCCTTCCGAGCCAGCATCGACACCCTCGGCGAACGCGCCGACCAGCAGCTCCTCGCCCCAGACCCAAGCGCCAAGGTCGCAGACCTCGGCAAAGCCGTCAGCCTCATCCTCAACGCCGACCGCGACTCCTTCCAAGCCCGCATGGCCGCCCAACGCATCGTCCTCCACGTCGAGACCGACACCCAGCGCTACCACCGCACCCGGGCCGAATACGAGGACAACATGGAGCAAATCGTCCAACGTCTCAGCCAAGCCCAAACCCTGCTCGGCAACTCCGAAAACATCGGTTTCGCCGTCGTCAACGACCTCTACCGCAAATGGGCCCAGCACTCCGCCGCCGCCGTCGCCATCTCCGACCAGATCCTCGACAAGCTCCGCTTGCGCGAACGCCGCATCCACGACGCCAACCTCCTCTTCGCCCAAAGCCAGGACTGGCTCTCCAAAGCCCACGCCCGCCTCAAGTCCATCGCCGTGCAGGAGTTCGCCGCCTTCGAAACCGCCCGCACCGAAGCCCTCAGCACCAGCGACAATATCCGCAATCGGGCCCGATCCTACCTCACCCTCTTCAACTTCCTGGCCATCCTCGCCTTCCTCTGCTTCCTCGTCCTGCTCGTTTTCCAAAGGCGACTCGTCCGCAACCTCATCGGCCTCTCCACCTACCTCTCCGAGCTCGACGAAAAAAAGCTCAGCACCCCCTACCGCACCCCGCCCCAACGCATCCTCCCCAGCCTCGAGCTCACGCAGCTCGCCGACAACCTCAACGCCATGCGGGGACGCCTCGTCGACATCATCCAAGCCCACAAGGACGCCCTCACCCGCCTCTCCCGTTCCGAAACCCGCTTCTCCAGCCTCTTCTACAACTCCGTCTCCCCCACCCTGCTCGCCAACCCCCAGACCGGCAAGATCGTCGACGCCAACCAAGCCGCCGCAGAACTCTACCAAGTCAGCATCGAGCAACTCCGCGAAAGCGAGCTCGCCCAGTTCGACGCCGCCAGCGCCTCCTCCCAACACACCATCGCCCAAAGCATCAAACAGCTTCCCGCCACCCATTCCCTCCAGTTCGGAAGCCTCCAGCGACGCTCCGACCAAAGCACCTTCGACGCCCAAGTCTACGCCGGCACGGTGGAAATCGACGCCGCTCCCCACGCCCTCATTCTCATCAACGACATCAGCAAACGCGTCGAATTCGAGCAACAACTCCTCAAGGCCAAGGAAGCGGCCGAAGCCTCCAGCCGCGCCAAGGACGAGTTTCTCTCCGTCATGAGCCACGAGCTCCGCACCCCCCTCAACCCCATCATCGGCTACGCCCAACTGCTCGAATCGAGCTCCTCCCCCGAATCCGACGCCAACGAATTCGCCCAAGGCATCCTCACCGGCGCCAACCACATGCTCGGCGTCGTCGACCGCATCCTCCAGTTCACCCACCTCAGCCAAGACGAATCCCCCGCCACCCCCCAAATCTTCACCCTCGACACCCTCCTCCAAGAATCCCGCGACTACGCCCGCCTCAACGCCCAAGGCGGACAAGTCACCTTCCAAAACGGCAGCGACACCCTGCAAGCCATCTTCCCCAGCGCCACCCTCAAGGGCCCCAAGCTCAACCTCACCCAAATCCTGCTCAACCTCCTCGAGAACGCCCTCAAATACGCCGAAGGCTCCCCCATAAAGATCACCACCGGGCTCACCCAAAGCGCCAAGGCCTGCACCCTCCACCTCATCGTCGAAGACCAAGGCCCCGGCGTGCCCGAAACCTTCCGCAAGGCCCTATTCTCCCCCTTCACCCAAGCCGACAGCTCCTTCACCCGCCAGCACGAAGGCCTCGGGCTCGGACTCGCCATCTGCCACAAGCTCGCCACCCAGGCCGACGGCGATATCGCCTACGAGCCCAACTCCCCCAAAGGCAGCCGCTTCACCGCCACCTTCCCCGTCACTCTCACCCAAACCCTGCCCCTCGCCGAAAACGCGCCGTCCCAAGCCGACGCCTCCAGCCGCCCCGCTTCCCTGCCGCAAACCCAAATCCTCCTCGTCGAGGACAACCCCGAAAACGCCCGCTACCTCACCTACGTCCTCGACCAGATGGGCTGCCACGTCGACTTCGCCGACAACGGCCCCCAAGCCATCGAGAAAGCCCAACAAAAACGCTATCACGCCGCCCTCATCGACATCTCCCTCAAAGGCATGGACGGCCTCGAAATCCTCGATCGGCTCAACCAAATCCCCACGTTCAAGGAAGCGACCAAAAGCATCGCCGTCACCGCCCACGCCTCCAACAGCCTGCGCGACACCTGCCTCTCCCACGGCTTCCACGACTTCCTCACCAAGCCCGTCTCCGCCCAACTGCTCGGCAACACCATCCAACGGCACCTCGCCCACTAAACGCGCCCCCAGCGCTCGGCCGCCCAGACCCTCTGCGGCCTCCAAAGAAAGGTCCGCGCCCGACCGCCGCAAGCGCCGCACATTCGTGATCGACGCGTCAACTCGTCGTATCCATTCTCTCGCAAAAGCACCGCGACTCGAGGAAGCCTCCGCCGCCGCAGCTACAACCTTCGCAAACTTTCGCGGAACCGAAGCCGCCCGATCATAAGAGCCACGCTCCCTCCTTCCACGCCATGAACTGGGAAATCGCAATCGTCCTCCTGACCCTACTGGCCATGCTCGCGAGCTTCGTCTACGAGCGCATCCCCACCGAGCTCACCGCCCTCGTCGGCCTATCCTTCCTCCTCCTTACCGGCATCCTCGGCACCCCCGACGCCCTCGCCGCCTTCTCGAACGCCGCCCCCATCACCGTCGGGGCCATGTTCATCGTCAGCGCCGCCCTGGAAAAAAGCGGAGCCATCCAGTCCGTCGCCCAACGCCTGCAAGCGTACCCCAACGCCCGCGTCAGCATCGTCCTCCCCCTCCTTATCCTCGCCGTCGCCTCCGTGTCGGCCTTCATCAACAACACCCCCGTCGTCGTCATCTTCCTCCCAGTCGTCCTCTCGATCGCAAAGCAGCTCCGCATCCCGCCCTCCAAGCTGCTCATCCCCCTCTCCTTCGCCTCCATCTTCGGCGGCAACTGCACCCTCGTCGGCACCAGCACCAACATCGTCATCTCCTCCGTCGCTGAGTCCCAAGGCCTCGCCCCCTTCTCCCTCTTCGAACTGGCCTGGGTCGGACTCCCCCTCCTCGCCGCCGGCACCCTCTACCTCTGCACCGTCGGCTACCGCATGCTCCCCCACCGCGAAACCGTCAGCTCCATCCTCAGCGAAGACCAGCGCCGCGAATACATCATCGAAGCCTTCCTCGGCGAAGACTCCCCCCTCCACAACAAAAGCCTCGCCTCCATCCCCCACTTCCACTCCAGCGGCCTCCGCCCCCTCGAAATCATCCGCCACGGCGTCGCCCTCCGCGACGACCCCAACCAAGTTCCTCTCCAGCTGGGCGACCGCGTTCTCATCGCCGCCAGCCCCCGCGCCCTCGCCCAAGCCCCCAAAGGCGACGCCCTCGCCGCCTTCATCGAACAGTGCGGGATGGAACAAATCGCCTCCGTGGAAGGAGGCTTCGTCGAAGTCGCCCTCCGCTCCGAAACCAACCTCGCCGGCCACACCCCAGCATCCCTCAACTTCCGCCAACGCTACCGCCTCGCCCCCGTCGCCATCCACCGCAACGGTCGCAACCTCAGCGAAAACGTCGCCCAAATGCCCCTCAAAGGCGGCGATATCCTCCTGCTGCTCGGCAGCCGCGAAGCCATCGCCAAGCTCCGCCAAGAGCCCGACTTCGTCGTCATCGACGAAACCCCGATCGAGCCCCCCGCCCCGAGCCGCTATCGCAATCTCACCCTCCTCGCCATCGCAGGCATGATCGCCGCTTCCGCCGCCGGGCTCATCCCCATCGCCGGAGCCGCCATCATCGCCTCCACCTTCCTCATCCTCGCCGGCTGCCTCACCCCCCAAGACGCTTACCGCGCCATCCAGTGGCCCATCCTCTTCCTCATCTTCGCCATGCTCGGCGTCGGCAAAGCCCTCGAAACCAGCGGAGCCACCGCCCTGCTCGCCAACACCCTCGTCCACGCAACCCAAAGCTTCGTCGCCGAACCTTGGCGGCCGCTGGCCCTGCTCGCCGCCATCTACCTGGTCACCACCATCCTCACCGAAATCCTCTCCAACAACGCCGCCGCCGTCCTCATGGCCACCCTCGCCATCGGCTCCGCCCAAACTCTCGGCGTCGACCCAAAGCCCTTCCTCGTAGCCGTCGCCATCGCCGCCTCCGCCAGCTTCGCCACCCCCATCGGCTACCAAACCAACACCTACGTCTACGGCATCGGAGGCTACCGCTTCACCGACTTCCTCAAAATCGGCATCCCCCTCAATCTAGTCGCCTTCCTCGTCGCCGTCCTCGTCATCCCCCTCCTCTGGAGCTTCTAACAGCCCCTCCATGACCAACGGCCTAGCCAACAACAGGCCGATCGGCACTGCCCTCCAGCCATGACCTTCGGTAGAATCCCGGGCAAACCAAACGCCCCGACCACCCCACGCCTATGCCCATCCTGCAAGCAAACTCCCTCTGCAAACGCTTCGGCTCCACCCCGGCCCTGCAAGACCTCAGCCTAGAAATCCAAGCCGGATCCTGCTACGGGCTGCTCGGCCCCAACGGCGCCGGCAAAAGCACCTTCATGAGCATCGTCTCCGGATTCCTGACCCCAGACTCCGGCACCCTAAGCCTCGCAGGCAAGCAGCTCGACCCCAACGACACCGCCCAAAAGAAAAAGATCGGCCTCTCCCCCCAGCACATCGCCCTCTATAAAGAGCTCTCCGCCGAACAAAACCTCAAACTCTTCGGCAAGCTCTACGGCCTCTCCGGCAAAACCCTGTCCCAGCAAATCGAATACGCCCTCGAAGTCGCCCAGCTGGCCGACCGACGCAAGCCCCCCGTCAAGGAATACTCCGGCGGCATGAAGCGACGCCTCAACATCGCCGCCGCCCTCATGCACAAGCCCCAGGTCCTCCTCTGCGACGAACCCACCGTCGGCGTCGACCCCCAATCCCGCAACGCCATCTTCGACACCCTCCTCCAACTCAAGTCCGAAGGCATGACCATCGTCTACTCCACCCACTACATGGAAGAAGCCGAACGCCTCTGCGACCAAATCGCCATCATCGACGCCGGAACCATCCTTCGCACCGGCACCCTCGACGCCCTCCTGCAAGAGCTCCCTCGCTCCAACCTCATCCGAGCTCGCGCCAGCCAGCTCAGCGCCCAGCGCCAAGCCGACCTCGCCCGCTTCGGCGCCCTCTCCCGCGACGCCGCCACCCTCGAGCTGCAAACCGCCCCCGACTTCAAGCTCTCCAGCTTCTTCCACTGGGCCGAAGAGCACGGCCTCGACCCCACCCATTTCCAAATCGCCCGCCCCACCCTCGAAAACCTCTTCCTCCACCTCACCGGCAAAGCCCTGAGAGAGTAGCCCACCGAAATCACCCCTCGCCAGTCACCCACCGTCTCCAGGCCCCCGGCCCCCAACGAAATGAAAGCTACCCTCACCCTCGTCCGCAAGGACTTCACCCTCTTCCTCAAGGACAAGACCGCCATCCTGCTCACCTTCCTCGTCCCCTTCTTCGTCATCTACATCGTCGGAAACATCTTCTCCGGCGCCGGCGACAACGGCGGCCTCTCGTCCAGCATAAAGCTGGCCGTCTACAACGAGTCGGGCGACCGCAACGCCCAAGCCCTCATCGACGGCCTGGCCGCCGAGAAAAGCATCGAGCTCGTGCAAGACACCGCCGGTCCGGGCGACACCCGAATCCCATTCGACCGCACGTCGATCCGCCAAGGCATCGTCGACCACCACTACAACTTCGCCCTCGTCATCCCAGAAAACTACCTCAAGGAAGACGGCATCGGCCTCCGCCTCGAATTCCTCTCCAACCCCAAAAACCAAATCGAGGCCCAAATCATCAACGGCCTCGTGCAAAAGGCCATCTTCACCAAACTGCCCCAGCTCCTGTCCGGCCAACTGGACACCTACCAACGCGAGCTCATGGGCGACCAGAAATACACGGAGTTCATGGACGGCATGGCAGCCCTCATCGCCCTCTCCTACGAAGAGGTCGAATACGAGGACCTCCGCTCCAACATCAGCTTCGCAGGCCTCGCCAAACTCCTCTCCGGCGACGACGCCGACGCAGAAAGCGCCAACGGCAGCTCCGCCTTCATCGAAGGCATCATCGACCTCGACGAAGACCAGGTCTTCGGCAAGGAACTCAAAAATCCCTACCTCACCCGCATGATCGGCGGCTACGCCATCATGTTCCTCCTCTTCGCCACCACCGGCTCCGCCGCCTCCCTCTTCGAAGAACGAAACGACGGCATCTTCCTGCGCCTGCTCTCCATGCCCGTCAAACGTACCCACATCCTCTGGTCAAAGTTCATCTTCAACACCCTCCTCGGCGTCACCCAAGCCCTCACCCTCTTCATCGCCTCCTCCTTCCTCTTCCATGTCGAAGTCTTCCCCCACCTCCTCAACCTCTTCGTCGTCAGCCTCTTCGCCTCCGCCGCCTGCACCGCCTTCGGCATGCTGCTCGCCTCCCTCTCCAGAACCCCCCAGCAAGCCCAAGGCTTCGGCACCCTGCTCATCATTAGCATGAGCGCCATGGGCGGCGCCTGGTTCCCGCTCAGCATGATGCCCGAGCCCATGCAGCTCATCGGCAAGTTCACCCTCGTCTACTGGGGCGTCGAATCCTACCTCGGCGCCCTCTGGGAAGAAAGCGGCCTCCTCGGCCTCATCCCGGAACTCAGCGTGCTCGCCGGCATCGCCATCGGCCTCAACCTCATCTCCAGCTGGCGCTTCAAAACCGGCGACCTCTTCCGCTAAGCCCTCCGCGAAGAAAAGCTTCGAAACCGAAACGAGACGCTGCGCGAATAAAGGGATAGACGATAATCGCTGGAACTCCTACAGTTGTAGGTGTACTAAAGGGAATCGTCGAAACCCCTTCCGCGCGTGAAACGCCCCTATCTCCTCACCCTCATTCCCATCGGACTCGCCCTCGGCTACGGCGTCGGCCAACTCGTCCCCCCCGCCACCTTCCCAAGCATCGCGGATCCCGCCCCCGACTCACACCAGCTCAGCCCAGCCCCCCTGCCTTCCGACCTGCGGCAGCTCTGGCGCGCCCGCTTCCT
Source organism: Pelagicoccus sp. SDUM812005 (assembly GCF_031127875.1). GTDB lineage: Bacteria > Verrucomicrobiota > Verrucomicrobiia > Opitutales > Opitutaceae > Pelagicoccus. The sequence continues at coordinate 125,348 of NZ_JARXIA010000008.1, forward strand.
CAAAATCCTCGAAGAGCCGTCCTTCTCCCTGCAAAGCGCCAGCTACTACGCCGTCGCCCAGGACCTCTCCCTCCCAGACAAGCCCTACTTCCTCGAGGCCATGTATCCAGAAGGCTGGACCCGCTTCCGCGGCGACCTCCCCCTCGCCCTCTACATGGAGTGGGCGGAACGCGACCCCGCCAGCCTTGCCCCTTTCACGGAACACCTGCTCAACACGTATCCAGATCTCGAAGACAACCTCGACGGCGTCTTCTTCAACCTCGGCCTGCAAAATCGAAGCAGCGCCCTCCGCACCATCGAAGCCATCGATAACGAGGAACACCGCCGCTTCCTCGCCGTTCAGTTCATAGAGGGCATCCGCCTCGAACACCCCGAGCAGCTCTTCCCCACCCGGCTCCGGCTCCTCGGCCCCCAAGAAACCTACGCCGACCTCAGCCCCGCAGAACTCTCCCAAGCCGCAAGCGAATATTGGGACCACCCCGAAAGCTATCCCGCCGAAAGCATCGCCATCGATTCCATGCTCGCCCTCGAAATCGGGCGACGCTACCGCAGCCACGGCATCCAACGCCTGGCAAATACCTTCCAGCAAGCAACCGCCATCGTCGGCTCCATCGTCGCCACTGGCAGCGCCTCCGAAGCCCATTTCGCCCTGCTCCTCGAAAGGCCCAGCAATTGGGGACAAGTCAGCAAGCACCTCAGCCAATCCGAACAATACACCCTCCTCTCCTTTCTCAGCAAACAAGAGGAATTCTGGAGCGAAAACAGCTCCCACTTCAGCGCCGACATCATCAACAACGCCCTCGACCGCGAAATAGCAGCCCGCCTCCTCCGCCTCCCCCACCTCGCAAAACGGATACAAAGCTACGTCCTCGCCCACGCCGCCCGCCTCTACAGCAAAACCGAATTCACCCAGTTGATCGGCGAGCTCGACGCCGACGCAGGCCAGCGCGGACTCCTCAGCATGATCCAAACCGCTTCCGCAGCCGAAGGATCCGATCTCCTCGCCCAAATTCCCGCCGCATGGCGCAGCGAACAAGTGATAAACGCCGCCCTCGAACACTCCCTTCGCAAAGGAGACGTCGCTACCTTCGAAGCTCTCCGCTCCCAGTATCCAGAATCCAAACACTTCTTGCCCAGAGATTCCCAAATCGCAAACGCGCTCTGGCAGACCAACCCGGAACTCTACCTCAGCTCCATCGAATCCCTCCATGGATACAGCAAAGCTAACCACCTTAAGATGATCGCCGCATCCGCCGCGGAAGAGGAACTGAGCATGATCCTGGAAAGCGGCACCTTCGACCAGCAAACCGACGTATTGATATCGCTAATACACGAGATGCCCTACCTCAGCACCGAAATCCTCAAGCACGAAGACCCCGCCCTCATCAATCCCCAGCAAGCAACCCAAATCGGCGGCACCCTCGCCTACGGCGGAATGCCGGAAACCACCCTTTCCTACTTCGGAAACGTAGACCTCAGCCACAACAGCAGCCAACTCTCCCTCCTCCAATACTTCCTAACCGAAAACAACCTCGGTGCGACCCCAACCACTTCCCTAGAACTCGCCCAACTCTCCCCCCAACACGACTACCTCTACCGCACCGCGACAAGCCTCCAGCAAGATAGCGAAGACCCCGAGCCCCTGCTCGCCCTTCGCCAAGAAAACCCGGAAACCTTCATTCGAGCCCTCACCGCCGTCGTCAGCAACCATCCGCAAGACTCCCTCAAGCAACGAACCAAGCGCCTGCTCAGCTCCCCCCAGCTCTCCACCGCTGAAAAACTCCAGATCCACAACGCCCTTTACGGAGCTCCTTCCCGATGACCTCCCTCAAAACCATCGGCCTGCTCGCCGCCACCGTATCCAGTTTTTCCATCGGCTTCTGGCTCGCCCGAAGCCCAGCCAGCCCCACCCCAGCTCCTGAACAGCCGGCCTTCGCTCCGACCGCCCAAACAGACGCCCCCTACACCGTCCCTACCTACTATTTCCAGGACCCCTTCTCCCCTCGAGAGGAACTCAACGCCACCCTCTCCCTGCCCAACAGCGTAGCGCGCTACGGACGCATGATCGCCATCGGCTACCACGCCGCCCGCGAAAACCAACTGGAGAACCTAGCCAAGCTGTCCCCCGAAATCTGGGACTACTCCAACTACGACCTCCGCGGCGCCTTCCACTCCGAATGGATGCGCGCTTCCCCCAACACCTTCCTGCCCTACGCCGAGGCCAAATACCAGGAACTCGCGGAAGCGAAGCAAGAAACGCTCTTTCCCAGCTACCACCTTTCCTACATGGAACCCTTAGCCCTGCTGGATATCCTCCCCAAAATCCAGCACCAGCAGCTCAAGGCCCAACTGTGTAACAACCTTTTGGGTACACTCATAGAGCTTGATCCCAGTATGCTCTGGGAACACAAAGAGCTGATCGCCTCCAACCAAGCCATCATCGACGAGGCCAGCAGCAAAACCCTCTACGACCTAGCCCTCCAGTTTTGGGAACTATCCGGCTGGGAATCCCTTACCTTCGATAGCGAACTGCACGCCTACCTCGCCCAAAACCAGCTCCTAGACTACGCCGCCAAGCTCACCGGCTACGAAAAAACCCGCTTCGCCACCGAATACGCCTTAGCCCACCCCGCCGATGCCGCCCAGTGGGTCCGCGAACAAAACGAACTCCTGGAATTTGAATACGAATTCCAAGCAGAACACGCCTCCTTCTTCAGGAAGCTCTTCGCCACCGAAAAGTTCTCCGATTGGGAATACGCCGCCAAGTGGCTCTGCGAAGGCATCAGCGCCGACACGGACGCGGAAAATCAATCCGCCCTCTTTTCCACCCTCAAGGACTCCCCCCAACTCTGCCACCTCAGCAGCCTCCAAGAAGAGTTTTCGGCCTACCTCTTCCTCGTCGATAATCCCGACGCTATCAAAAACCTCTACCTCGAAATCGCAAACGATCACCCCCTCCTAAGCTTGCTCGAGCAGTTCATGCTCAAAGCCCCCGCCGACTACAGCGACGCCATCGTCGCCCGTACCACCCGAGAATCCCCGACCCCGGACCGCTTGATGCAAGTCCTCGAAATGGGAAATCTCGACGCTTGGCCCGACGCCTACTACCAAGCCGCCAAAGAAACCCTTCTCTCCCTCAGCGACGAAGATCTTCTCTGGAGCCTAAGCCCCGGCATGCTGCTTTCCGCCCAACAGATCGCTCCCGAGCGTATCCAAAATATACTTTCGACGGCCGACCCCAGCTGGCTGACCAACAGCCTTCACCACTACGAATTCGCTTCCAACGCCAGCATCCAAAACCTGTCCTCCCTGCCCCCACTCCTCCAGGACCTTCCACAGAAAGACGCCGAGAGCATTATGGCAACCGCCCGCAACCACGCTCTTCGCAAATCAGTCTTCGACCCGAACAAGCTCGCCTACCTGCAATTCGCCCAAACCCAAAACGAAACCCTCATCGTAGCCCAAAGCATAGAACTCGAAACCTACCAAAAGGACCCAGCTCTCAAAAAAGCCATCTCCGAAAACCCGCACCGCGACGACATCTACCTCGCTATCGCCAGCAACCACCTCGTTTCCCAGACCGACACCAACGACCCCAACATCACCCAAGCTTTCCAGCGAATCGAAACCGGGCGGAAATTGAGCAGAAAGCCCGCCTCCGAAATCGTATCCACGATCCAATCACTTCCTAGCTCCGAGCGATTCATCACCGCAAAAGCCGTACTCATGGCCCAAAACCAAGAAACGGGCGGCAGCCGCTCCACTCCGCTCATCGACCTCCCGATCTGGAGCGACACCGAGCGCGAACAACTTCAGGTCCTAGGCTTCACCCATCTCATCAACTACAGCATAGACTACCAAACCGACTTCACCTGGTAGCGAAACTCCGCCGCTTAATTAGGAAGCGTACGCGCCTCCGCCATCCGAGCTTTGACCCGGTAAAGCAAGGTACGCCCGCAGTTTTCTACGCCCCAGTTGTCGACCACGTTTAGCGTCGTTTCTGACGCACCGAGAAAAAGGACACCCTCCGGGTGTATGGTTCTCTGGATACTATCCAAGATTCTCTTGCGAGTCGGAACGTCGAAATAGATGAGCACATTTCGCATCATCACCACATCGAACACCGGCAAGCCTTCCCACCGGTCAACGAGATTCATCTGACGAAAAGTCACCATTTTCCTCAGCTCCGGCTTGATCTGCCATCCTTCAGCAACCTTGTCGAAGTACTTTACCAAAAAAGGCATAGGCAGCCCGCGGTTCACTTCCAGCTGCGAGTAGATTCCAGCACGAGCCTTTTCAATCGCTTTGCCGCTAAGATCGGTCCCTAGGATATTCACATTCCAACTACCGAGTTCCGGAAACTTTTCCCGCAACATCATGGCAATGCTGTACGCCTCTTGCCCCGTCGAGCTCGCTCCCGACCAGATGTCGATTCGCCGCTCCGACGCCCGTCGTGCCATTATCTCAGGAAGCAACTTCTTCTCCAGCGCCTCGAACGGATGCAGGTCTCGGAAAAAAAGAGTCTCGTTGGTGGTAAGAGCCTCAACCGCTAGCTTTTTCGTTTCGCTATACTCCGCCTCTCTCCGCATTTGCTCGATGTAACTGCCTAAGCTCTCATGCCCCGAGCTACGGGCCAAGGGACTCAAACGGGAAACCACCAAATACTCCTTCCCAGGATTCAGCACGATAGCCGCCTGCTCCATCGCCAGCTCGCTGATATATTGAAACTGTTCCTTGCTTAGCGACATACACACAGGAGCTACCATAGCTTGAGAGCCCCGTTTACCCGCTTCGAAATCTCATCCGCGATTCGGTCGAGCGGCAAAACGCTCTCTGCCAAACCTTCCTTCGCGAGAAAGCTCGGCATCCCCCAAACCACGCTGCTGGCCTGATCCTGGGCAAGCGCCAGTCCGCCCTGGTCGCAGATCTCCCGCGTACCCAAAAATCCATCACGCCCCATCCCAGTCATAACGACCGCGAGGGCGGACGCCCCGTAACACTCCGCAACGCTTCGAAATAGCGCATCCGCCGCCGGCCGACACGAATTTTCCGGAGGATCTTGGTTCAACCTGATAACATGCCTAACACCCTCCTTCTTGACCGTCATATGGTAGCCGCCGGGTGCCACGTAGGCATGGCCTGCCTGCAGGACTTGCCCGTCTTCCCCCTCGTGCACCGACATCACCGAACAAGCATCCAGACGCTCCGCCAAGGTGCGGGTAAAGATCGGCGGCATATGCTGCACGATCACCACCGGCACCGCCAAGGGCTCCTTCAACTGCTCGAAGACCTTAGCCAGAGCGTTCGGACCACCCGTCGAAGTTGCCAGTGCCACCACTTCGATCGGTTGCCGCTTTCTCGGGACCGCCGGGGCGCGACGTACTGGCGCCACCGCAACCGCTTCCTTCTTCCTTGGGAAGAAATGCCTGATCTTCGGGAGCAGCTCCCTCTGCAGCTGAGCCAAAGTCGCCGGTACGCCAATAGAGCGAGCTGGCTTGGCGACATAGTCGCTAGCCCCCGCTTGCAAGGCGTCGAAGGTTGCCTCCGCTCCCTTCACCGTCAGAGCGCTCAGCATGATGACCGGAATCTTGGGGTGCGTCTTTCGCAACTCGCGCACCATCTCGATCCCATCCATCTCCGGCATCTCCATGTCCAGCGTGATCACGTCCGGACTCACCTGGTTCACGCGCTGCAGAGCGATGCGACCGTTGGCCGCCACTCCCGCAGTCTCCATCTCGGGATCGCGGTCCACGACTTCCGAGACGATCTTGCGCATCACCGAGGTATCGTCGACCACGAGTACGCGAATCTTCTTCATAGCGTTTACCATCGCTCAGTTAAGCATGCCCATCAGGCGCATCTTGTCCTGAAACATTCCCTCGTCGAACGGCTTCATGAGAAACTCGTTCGCTCCCAGCTCGATCGCCTGCATCAGGTCCTCGGGCTTGTTGTGGGAAGTCACCATCATGACCTTGAGATGCTCAAACTCGGCGCACGCCCTAATCTCGCGGAGAAACTCGATCCCCGACATCCTAGGCATATCCCAGTCCACCAAAGCGATTCGTATCTCCGCCGGATCCTCCTCGCCCAATCGGGCGAGAGCGTCGCAGCCATCCTCGGCCTCCACCGTTTCGATATCAAGCTCCTCCATGAAATGGCAGAGCATCTTTCGAACGGTACGGCTATCGTCTATCACGATCGATTTCACAAATGTAGTTTATTTTTCGATACAAAGTAAACGCTTAGTTCCTCGAGTTCTCGACGATCGCCCGAAGCTCGGTAGACAGTTTCGCCAGCCCCTGAGCAGCCGTTAGGGTATCGTTCGCGCCTTCCGTGGTGTACTGCGCGGCGCTGGATACATTCACGATATTCTCGGAGATTTCAGAGCTTCCACGGGATGCCTCCGAAACGTTGCGGGCAATCTCGTTCGTGGTCGCCGATTGCTCGTCCACCGCGCTCGCGATCTCGTTTTGGATGTCGTTGATCCGACGAATGATCTCGGAAATGTCGCCAATCGCCGCAACCGCGCCCGACGCATCCGTCTGGATCGCCTCGATCTTCGACGAGATGTCCTCCGTGGCAGCCGCCGTCTGCTTGGCGAGCTCCTTCACTTCGTTGGCGACCACTGCGAATCCCTTGCCAGCTTCGCCTGCTCGGGCAGCTTCGATCGTCGCGTTCAGCGCCAGAAGATTGGTTTGCTCCGCGATCGAAGTAATCACCTTGATCACCTCTCCGATTTCGACGCTCGACGCACCGAGCTTGGAAACGGTCTCGTTCGTGGACGCCGCGACGCCTACCGCAGAGGCTCCCACCTGGGCCGCCTCCGCTGCGTTCTTTGCAATCTCCTGAACCGAAGCGCTCATCTCCTCGGCAGCTGTCGCCACCATCGAAATATTCGTCGCCACCTGCTCGGAAGCCGAACTCGCCACACCGGCCTGGCGCGCCGTGTCAGCCGTATTGTTGTTCATGCTTTGAGCCGTCGCCGACAGCTCTTCCGACGCGGAAGCCAAAGTCTGGGAGTGCTCGGCCACGAGAGCCAAGGTTCTCGTAAGCCCTTCTTCCGCCAGCTTCTTGGCCGTAATGTCCGAAGCGAACTTGATCACCTTGTTTACATTGCCAGAAGCATCGAAGCGGGGATTATAGGTCGCTTGTATCCAAAATTCCTTGCCGCCTTTCGCAAGCCGCTTGTACTCGCTCGTCTGGAATCGGCCATTGTTGAGGTCCGCCCAAAACTGGGAATACTCCGCAGACTTAGCATAGTCCTCCTCCACGAACATGCTGTGATGCCTGCCCTGGATCTCGCCCAGCGAATAGCCCACGCAGGAAAGGAAGTTGTCGTTGGCAGTGAGAATGATTCCCTTGTTGTCGAACTCAATAACCGCCTGGTTGCGATTCGCCTCCGCAAGCTGACGCTCGTTGTTAATGGATTCAACCTTAGACTCAGTGATATCCGTTGCGATTTTGATAACCTTGGATACACGTCCGACCTCGTCCATAACAGGAGCATACACCGCTTGTATCCAAATTTCTCTGCCACCCTTCGCTATGCGCTTGTAGCTGCTCGAAAACGACTTTCCTTCCTTCAGGTCAGCCCAGAAGGCTGCGTACTCAGCCGAACGAGCTTCATCGCTCGAAACGAAGGTGCGGTGGTGCTTGCCTACAATTTCCTCAAGCTCGTAGCCCATCGCAGCTAAGAAGTGCTTGTTCGCCGTTTGGATAATACCGCTGGTATCGAATTCGATATAAGCAAAGGCATTGTCGATCGCGGCCAGAATCCCCTTCGCGTTTTGGCGCTCGATCTCCGACTCGGTAACGTCGTATCGAACTCCCAAGTACTTACGGGGCTTTCCGTTCTCTCCCATCACCGGAGCGATAACCGCGTCTACGTAGTAAGGCGTTCCATCTTTCTTCTGATTCTTGACCATGCCTCGGAATATCTTCCCCCGACCAATGGTCGACCACAGCTCCTTGAATACGCTCTTGGGCATATCGGGGTGGCGCGTCTTGTTGTGGCCTTCTCCAATCAGTTCGTCGCGGCTATATTGAGAAACTTCGCAAAACTTGTCGTTGCAGGAAACGATGCGACCTTTCAAGTCCGCCTCGGAAACAATGCTCGTCATGTCCGTGATGGCAGCCTTCACCTTCAGCTCCGCCACCGCTTCCCAGTCGATCGTATCCGATTCGAAAGTCTTCTTCAGCCCAGCGCACACGGATTGCAAAGAGCGGCCCAAGTCTCCGATCTCGTCCTTCGCGTTCGTTTCCAAAGCATTCTCAAGCTTGCCACTCGAGAGCGCTTCGATCGCATCCGCCGCCGCCTTTATGCGACGCGCCATAGGAAGCGCTACCAGATAATACATCACCGCCACACCTATCGCGATCGCCACTGCAGATAGCGCAACGATACTAAGAGTTTGTAATTGGAATTGCAGCGCTATGAGAACTGCAAGAACGGGCAAAGCAATGAGCAGGGCTGAGGGTAATATTAGTTTAGTTCCTAATCGCATGGTATAGTGGGTCTGAGTTGTTTTAATACTAAAGTGTTGGAGTTGAGGAAAGGGAGGCTGTCGCCTCCGCGTCGAGAACATGCAGCAGCGTTCTCTCTAGCTTATGCACGCCTTTGATATAAGGCCGAACACAAGCGGGAACATTGGCTGCAGTCTCTTCAAAGGTGTCATCGGAAACGTCGAGAACGTCGCCAACCGAATCGACCAAGAGCGCCGCTTCTACCGTCCGCGTGCGGACGATGATAAGCATCTTGCCTTCGGTCCCTTCGTCAGCGTCATCCGGCAAGCGAAACTGGCGGCGAAGATCGATGGCGGAAAGGATCTGCCCCCGCAGATTAAGCAACCCTTCAATCTCCGCAGGCGCCAGCGGCACCGGCGTCAAAGCCGGACACTTGATCACCTCCTGGACCGAGAGAACATCGATCCCTAGATGGAGGGAACCGAGACGGAACGTACAAAGTTGTATTGAATTATCCATGACACAATGCAGATTCAGGGAGCTCCTTTAGTCCGGTTCTTACTAGGATCGCATCAACGTCGACCAGATCCGTAATCCGGCCGTTTACGAGCGCGGATCCTTTGATATAAGGCCGAGAGCCGATATTCTCTAGCTTGAGCGTTTGCTCCACGATATCGCGATTTTCTCCCACCACGATACCCAAGTAGCGTCCTCCGCACTTGTACACGATCACCTGCTCGCGGGTCGCTCCTTCGAAACTGGTCTCGAATCCCAGCAAATCACCAAGCCGAAGCAGTTGCATGATTCCTCCGCGGTAATGAACCGACTCGATGCCGCCCGAGGTTTCGATAACGGAAGGATCGAACTCCTCGAGACGTTCCGCCGCCTCAAGCGGGACCGCCAAATTCTCCCAGCCCGGTAACGAAAATAGGATAAGCGGCACCTTCTCTCCCGTATCCTGCGGTTCCTCGATCTCGTTCGAGAGCGCTTCGGCTGACTTCTGAGCAGCCCCTAAAACGCCCGAACGGGAAGCGACGCCGACCGCGTCGAGAATGATAGCGACCGACCCGTCGCCCATGATCGTAGCCCCCGCGTAAATCGGCATGTCCGCAAGCTGCTTGCCCAATGGCTTCACCACGATCTCCTCCGTGTCGCTGACCACATCCACCACCAGACCGTAGTCCTGGCTGTCGGCCCGCAACACGGCGATGCTTACCGAAGAGCGACTCACCGCCTCGCGGGCTGGAAGCTTGAGAAACTTGTCGAGGAAGACCAAGGGCAGCAACTTCCCCCGCAAACGAAAGACCGGCGTATCGTACACCGTCTCGATCGAGGTTTCCATGTCCTCCGCCTTGATGCGGACAAGCTCCACCAAATTCACCTGCGGAATTGCGAACCGCTGATCGCCGCTCTTCACGACAAGGGCAGCCACGATCGCCAATGTAAGTGGAATTTTGATACGGAGAGTCGTCCCCTCCCCGCATACCGAATGAATCTCTACCGAACCACCGATTTTCTCGATGTTCGTCTTAACCACGTCCATTCCCACGCCACGCCCCGATACGTTGCTCAGTTTCTCCGCAGTCGAAAATCCTGGCAGAAATATCAAATTGATCTTTTCACGCTCCGAGAGCCGACCCGCTTCTTCCACGTCGATCAGCCCCTTTTCCAGAGCCTTTCCGCAAATCTTGTTACCATCGATTCCAGCGCCATCGTCGACGATCTCGATGTTTACCTGGCCGGCTTCGTGAAACGCGCGCATCAGAAGTTGAGCCGACTCCGACTTACCCGCGGCCTTCCGAACTTCCGGAGATTCGATTCCATGGTCCACCGCGTTGCGAATAATATGCGTCAACGGATCCTTAATCGCCTCTATAATCGTGCGGTCCAACTCGGTGTCCGCCCCAAACGTTTCCAGCTCTACCCGCTTTCCCAAGTCGCTCGCCAGGTCCCGCACGATGCGCGGGTACTTGCCCCAGACCGTGCCGATCTGCTGCATGCGCGTCTTCATGATCCCTTGCTGCAACTCCGTAGTCACCTGGTTGAATCGCTGCGAAATCGCCGATACGTCGGACGGAGCAATCATTCGCTGGTAGCTAAGCTGCAAAAGCTGGTTTCTCGAAAGCACGAGCTCGCCCACCATATTCATCAAGCAATCGAGCAGCTCGACATCCACCCGCACCGTAGCGCCGGCGATCGACTCCGCTTTGCTCGCGACAGGGGCCGGTACGTTCACAGGCTTCGCTTCCTGTACCGTCTTTTCAACTACAGGTTCTTCGTCGTCGCCGAAAAGTCCCCAAACCGATTCCTCCTTCGCCTGCGCGACGCCAGCGCTTTCCTCCGCAAGCTCACCTCCAGCAACAGTCTCCTGCTCCGGCTCGTCGTCGAAGAACCCCCAGGCTCCGTCCGAATCTGTATCTACAGACTCAGGCTCCCGCGCCGCAGCTTCCTCCAACGGAGGCTCAAAACCGCTAGGCTGCTCCCCATTCTTGATGGCATCCAACACCGCCTTTAGCTCGGTGTAGTCTCCCGCCATCTCGTCCGATCCGCTCGATTCGATGACCTCCAGCATCGCCCTCAAGGCATCGGAAAGCTTCAATAGAGCATCCGCAATGTCCGGAGATGACTCGAGCTCCCCGTCGCGCATCAGCGACAACACGTTTTCCCCCGTGTGGGCAATGCTCTCGATGCGACTGAAGCCCAAACAGCCAGCCGTACCCTTTATCGTATGCACCACCCGAAAGACTTGATTGAGCAAGCTCGGGTCGAACTCCCCTTTCTCGATAACGAGAAGGTCTTGGTCAAAGGTCTCAAGACCCTCCGAGCTCTCAAGGAGGAAATCCTTAACCAGCTCGGCTTGAAAGTCGTCGAAGCTCTCGCTGCTCATAACGCTCGCCCCCTCAGTTCGGCAGCACTCGGGAAACAAGCGCCAGCAGTTGATCTTGGCTGAAAGGCTTCACGATCCAGCCAGTCGCTCCGGCCGCTCTCCCCTCGCTCTTCTTCGCCGCGCCCGCTTCCGTCGTGAGCAACACGATCGGTACCCGGCTGTAAGCCGGCAGCGCCCGCAACTTGCGAGTCAGCTCTATGCCGTCCATGCGCGGCATGTTAACGTCTGTTATGACTAAATCTACCGACTTGCCCTTAAGCTTTTCGTAAGCTTCCAGACCGTCTGCCGCTTCCAAGACCTGGTGGCCCGCGGACTTCAGGGTAAATCCAACCATCTTTCGGATCGTCGACGCATCGTCGACTGTGATTATCGTTTTCATATCGCTGCGTGGGTAAGTACCTAGTCACTCAGTGAAACAACTGAGAGGAGTGCCTAGTATCGTATCGATTCGGCGGAATATAAGTGGGTATTCCCAAAAAACCACCGCCCCCATAGTGCTAAATACTTATTTTACTCGGGAGGATCGGAAGCGCCTCCCTTCGGCATTTCCTATGTAATATCTACCCTATACTCGTATAGATAGGTAGTGAAAAGCTAAGGTCTTCTCCCTAAAACCGAGAACTCTTCCCATAAAATTCTGATAAATACTCAGACAACTAAGCGCTTTTTCCCACAAGTTCTTAAACGGAAGCCGAGCGGGTCGATCTCCTGCCCCTATGGACGCAGACTCCAGCACCCCGCATAACCACCTTCTTCTTGTAGACGACGACAGAAGCACCCGACGCATCGTCAGCTTCGTCCTGTGCAACCTCGGATACCAAGTGGAAGCCGCCGAGTCCGCCCTCGAAGCCCGCCAGCTCATCCAAAAATTCGGCTTCGACCACTTCGACCTCGTCCTGTCGGACTACTGGATGCCCGGGCAAAACGGATTGGAGCTGCTCAAGTATATCAGCAGCGAAGACCCCACCCTCTCCGTCATCCTCATGACCAGCGACGGAGAACGCAAAATCCTCGAAAAGCTGATCGAGATCAACGGTTGCGGGTTCCTCCAAAAGCCCATCATCAAAGACAACCTCAGGAAGTGCGTCGACGACGCCTCTGCCAAAACCCGACGCCTGCGACACCTCCGCGCCACCGAGTCCCAAGCCAACACCCTCGGCGAAAACCAACGGATCCTCCAGCAAAAGCAACTCAACGGCGAATGGGCCAACATCGAGTTCACCTTCAGCTCCAAATCGCAAGCCAGCGGCGACTTCGTATCAATTATTCCCCTACAAAGCGGTGAAAAAGTGCTGCTGCTCTCCGACGCCTCCGGGCACGAACTTTCCTCCGCCCTCCAGTCGAACTACTTCCACGGCCTCGCGCGAGGCATGCTCAAGCACGGAGCCTCCCTTTCCCAAGTGTTCGAGCACTTCAACGCCATCCTCCTCGAGGAATGGAACGACGACAGCCTCATCGGACACTCCCTCGCCGCCATCGCCCTCAACTTCAATAGAGAAGAGCAAAGCCTTTCCTTCATCAACGCAGGCGCCCCACACCCCTACTTCTCGAAAGCCGACGGATTCGCCTCCAAGGTTGGCGAACGCGAAAGCTTCGCTCCTCTCGGCTGGTTCGCCGACCCCTTCGAAACATCCCAGACCGACCTCGAGCCGGGCTACATCTGCGCCTGGACGGACGGACTGAGCGACCTCGCAGAAAGCATCGGCATCGACCCGCTCTCCCTCGCCGACAGGCTATTAAACAAAAACTTGAGCAGCTCCAGCCTTCTGTCCCAAGCCCAGGACGACATCGCCATCATACGCGTCACCCCGCCCTGCACGCCTGCAGACTTCCACCCCATGGTCCCCCTCATCTCCCTCGACTTGACCGGCGACCAAGTTGGTCAGATCGACCACATACAAGCCTACTGCGAGAAAAGCATCCGCATCGTCGCTCCCCAGATCGACTGCGCCTACCTCGCCGACCTGCTCGTTTGCCTGCGCGAAGCCCTCATAAACGCCCTCCAGCATGGATGCCAGGCAAGCCCCCACAAGTCAGCCACACTAAGGCTCGCCCGCTCCCCGGACCTATCCAAAATCTCGATACAAATTCAGGACGAGGGCGATGGGCATGACTTCGACTGGGAAACCCACGCCCAAGCTGCAGCCGATACCCTAATCCCAGAACACCGAGGCCTCATCATGATGCACTCCATCCCCAGCAGGATAGACTTCTTCGAACAAGGCTCCCGCGTACAAATGGAATTCGAGCACGACACCTCCCTCAACTGAGCAAACGAAACGACCAAAATGAATCCAACCACCCACTCCTACAAAGCAGACGGCGATATCGTCAGCACAAACGCGAGCCAGCACTGGACTCGCCTAGAGTCTGCCATCCAAAACGTATCGGAAAACGAACTACTGGAAGTAGACCTGCGGGCCGCCAATATGGTAGATTCCGTTGGCCTTAACGTGATCGTTAAGACCATCAAGACCGTCGACGCCCGCAAAGCTCGCGTGCGCCTGCTCATCGGGAGCAAAAGCCTCAAGCGCATCTGCACCTTCACCCGTCTCGATCAAAAAGCGGAAATCGTCGGCCCCTAAACTACCGTGCTACAAAAAATCAAAGAACGAATCCACGCCAACTGGTTCTCCGCGACGCGCCAGCCCGCGCCTGCGCACGGCCTGTCCACCCATATCCGAAACACCATCGGAGAAGTCGAAAACGTCTTCCGCGGCATCAGCGACAACCTCGACCTCATCGACGAAAAGACCAAGCGCCTCCGCCAGGACTGCCAAATCCTCCTCGCCGCCGCCGGCGGACAAAACGAAAGCACCCAGCTGCTCTTCCGCGTCGCCGAAGCACTCGAAAGCCCCATGGCCTTCCTCACGAGCTGCCTCCAGGACCACCAGCGAAACCACGACCTCATGCTCGCCAGCCAGCAAAGCGCCGCCGACCTGCTGAAGATGCAGAACGACATGGTCACCTCTCTCGAGCCCCTCAAGTTCATGCTCGTCTTCTTCAAGATCGAAGCCTCCCAGCTTTCCGAAGAAAACCGCCAAACCTTCCACTCCGTCTCCGAAGAAATTTCGCGCCTCCACGTGCTCGTGGACGAAACCTTCCAGAAGAACATCAGAAACCTTCAGGACGCCCGCGACGCCATCCTGACCGCCGAGAAAAACTCCAAAAGCGAACGCGTCCTGCAATCCCAACGCATCTCCGACAAGCAGAGCGAAATCTCCCAAGCCATCGATTCGCTCAAAGGCCAAATCGAAGCCAACGCCAAAACCTCGGCCGACCTCGACATCCATACCAACAACTTCGAAAGCGCCATCGGAACCCTCGTCATGTCCCTCCAGTACGAGGACATCATCCGCCAACGCTGCGAAACCATCCTCAGCGACCTCGACCAAAAGCCGGACCACGTCTCCGACGCCAGCTGGCTCGTCCTCATGGCCAGCCAAATCGAAACCGCCGCCGAAGAGATCCGCCAATCCTCGAACGAGCTCAACAGCGGCCTCAACGCCATTTCCCACCAAGCCGAGGAGCTCTACCGCTCCGCCACCACCATGGACCAGTTCGAGCACATCACCGCCTCCGCCGACGGCATGGTCCAGATGCTGCTCGAATCCCTCGAATCCATCCGCGGCATGCTCGAGCAAAGCACCCAGCTCTCCCAAGACTCCCGGGAAGCCATCCAACCCGTACAAAACCTCACCAAAGAACTCTCCGCCGTCGTCTTCGAAGTCTCCATCAAGATACAGTTCATCGCCCTCAACGCCCAAGTCCGCTCCATCCAGGTCGGCGAAGGAAGCGGCCTCGAAGTCCTCGCCGCCAGGACCGCCGATATCTCCACCGAACTGCGAACCCTCGGCGACAGCACCGCCATCCAAATCAACGAACTCCACCAAGCCGTCGACGAACTGGTCAACACCATCGACGCCGAATGGAATGGCGGAAAACAACAGCTCGCTTCCGTCGAAGCCCAAAGCCCCGCCCTCGAAGCCGAACTGCACGCCCTGCGCGACAGCACCCTCAACTCGCTGGAAATCGTCGCCAGCCTCAGCGAAATGGTCGCCAGCTTCTCCAACGACGACGCCGAACGCCTCCACCAGCTCACCCTCCAATCCGACAAGCTGGAAGCCTTCGCCCGAGACCTCAGAGCCCAAGCCAATCTCGACCAGCTGAAACCTCGAGCCCGCCAAAAGGTCGACGCCGAAATCCAAGCGCTTCTCTCCGACAAACAAGGAGCCATGCACACCCGCGTCCACAACGACAGCCAATCCCAATCCTTCGACCTCGGCATCGGCGCCCACCTGCAAAACCGAGCCACCAGCTCCAAGTCCCTCACCTCCGACAATATCGACCTCTTCTAAAGGCGCCCTCCCCAAGGAACAATATCGGCCGCACCTAACTCCAAGCTAGTATCGCAGGAACTGCCGTGCCAATATACGAGGCACGCATTCCCCCATGAACCGTCGCCCGATTCCACCAGCCGTCGCCATCGCCCTCAGCGCCGTGATCATCGCCCTCACGGTGAACCTATGGCTGAGCACGAATTCGACCGACTCCGAACAAACGAGCCGCTCCTCTAAAACGCCGCCCCCTTCCCCCCACGAGACCTCCCCCCAGCAAGCCGACGCCTCGCTCCCCGAAGAATTCCCCTCGGACGCCAACGAGCAGCTCCCCGAAGCCGCCATCCCCAACGAACGCGTCCTCACCTTCGCCAGCGACTCCGACTACCGCGCCTTCCTCGACACCCTCCCGCCCGGCGTTCGCCTGCTCGCCCAAAACGACCGGCTGCTCTCCGTCCGCGTCCAAGTCCCCAGCTCCTTCGATAGCAGCGCCTTGCCCGATTCCGCCCAGAGCGACTTCAACTATACCCTCCTCACCCCCCAGCCCATCCTCACCGACACCCTGGCCGCCGACAAATCCTTCGGCGATTCAGCCCTCTCCTTCATCAATGGCCTAAACGCCAACCCCACCGCCGGCAAAGGAATCAAAGTCGCCGTGCTCGACACCGGTATCCGCTCCCACACGACACTCGACCCGCATAACCTCCAGCAACTCGGATTCTCCGACCCGCAAAGCTACCTCTCCCACGGAACCGCCGTCGCATCCCTCATCGCCGGACAAGAAGGCATCGGCATCGCCCCCCAAGCCGAACTCCTCGGCATCCAAGTTCTCGACACAGACGGTATCGGCGACGCCTTCAGCCTCTCCGAAGCGATCGTCCAAGCCGTCGACGCCGGAGCCAATATCATAAACATGAGCCTCGGCAGCTACGGCAGCAACCAAGCCCTCGCCAACGCAGTCGCCTACGCCGAATCCCAAGGCGTCGTGCTCGTCGCCTCCGCCGGCAACGAAAGCGTCGCCGCCCTGCCCTACCCCGCCGCCTACGAATCCGTCATCGCCGTATCCGCCATCGACGCCGATGGACACCCCACCTCCTTCGCCAACCAAAGCGCCGCTGTCGATATCGCCGCCCCCGGAGTCGGCGTCTACGCCGCTTGGGAAGACGAAAAATGGATAAGCTTCACCGGCACCTCCGCTTCCGCCCCCTATGTCTCCGGAGCCATCGCCGCTCTAAGCTCCACCCTGGAAATTCCCGCCACCGAAGCCGCCGCCATCCTGCTCGCCAACGCCAACGACAGCGGACTCCCCGGCCCCGACTCCCAACTCGGTCGAGGATACATAGACCTGCAACGTAGTTACAATTCCGCTACAAGCTACACCGACCTCGCCCTCGCCGATATCTACCTCGTGCCCCCCGCAGGAGAAGGCGACCCCTACTCCGTCCACCTCACCGCCCAAAACCGAGGAACCGAAGCGCTCCCCGCCGCCAACCTCCAATACACCCTGCCCAACGGAATCACCCAAAACATTTACCTCGGCGCCCTCGAACCCGGCGAATCCGCCAGCCACACCCTCGCCGTCGATCCCACCGCCCTCGAGCTCGGCTACGAAATCACAGCCCAAGCCGAAACCCGTAGTTTCAAGAAGGATACAAACCCCGAAAACGACACCAAATCCGTTCGCCTCACCCTCCCGAAAAACGAGTCTCCGTAGGGCTGACACTCGCGAGAAGCCGCATTTCCCTTTGCCCCGCTGCGTGGCGACAAGCGCCAGCTCCATGGTAGATCGCTCTTTCTGGAAGGAGCACTCGCCCCCTTATCCGATTCCAAAAAGAGAGGAAAAGCGAAAGAGTCGTGAACCAAAAGAAAAAGGGCGAAGGATAGAATCCTTCGCCCCGTAACGTATTCATAAAGTCGATACCCTAGGAATCGGATTTCGCGATCGCAGTTTCCAACTGCTCTTCCTCCGCTTTCGTATCCGCCTTTTCCTTGAGCAAAGCGCTCAAGCCTTCGGCCGACTTCGGATCCAGCCCGAGCTCTTCGAGCATCTTGTCCACCAACGGCAGGTTCATGCGGTAACCCAAGGCCGCGTCGACTAGCTGGTTCGGCAATCCGCCGCCGCTGCCAGCCGCAGTCCCGTTGGAGCCGTTCCCGCCAGCAACGCCGCCGAAGCCGTTGGCCTGCAGAATCTTGATGCTGTCGATCTTCTCCATCGGCTTGACGCTCGCTTCCATGATCTGAGGAGCGACTTGAGCCAAGATCTTGCGCAGCTCGAAACCGATCAGTTCGGAACTGAGAATATTCTTCGCCTCGTTGATCGCCTTCTCGCCGTACGCTTCCACCTCGAATCGCTTCTGGTCCGCTTCCGCGATGATGCGGATCTTTTCCGCAGCCGCCTTCGACTCCGTCAGCACCGCTTCCGCCTTGTCCAAAGCCGCCTGCTTGTCAGCTTCCGCCGCCACCGTTACGTCGATCGCCTGCTTCTCCGCTTCCTCGCGGGCCTTGATCAACTCGATCTCCTTCTTACGATTCGCAATCGCAGTCTCGCGCACCGTGACAACCTGCTCCTCTTCCTTCACGAACGTGGACCGAGCCTTGGCTGCCTCAGCTTCCGCTTGCGACTTCTCCTCGGACTTCTTCGCCACGATGATCGCCGCTTCCTGGCCGCTTACGTCTACCGAACGCTTACGCTGGATATCCGCTTCTTCGATACGACGCTTCGCTTCGATATCGCGCTCCTCGACCGCTTGACGCGAGAGGATGTCCGCTTCCTTAACCGCTTGCTCGGAAGCAATACGCGACTCTTCCGCTTCCCGCCTGCGAATCGCGTCTTCCGTCTTGATACGGGCCGACTGCTGGGCTGTCGCCATCTCCACCTCGCGCTGCTGATCGAGGCGAGCAAACTCTTCCGCTCGCTTGATCTCGAAGCTCTGCTTAGCCGCATCGAGGTTCTGATTCTCGATCTTGATGCGCGTCTCCTGCTCGATCCGGTTGCGCTCCTCGCGCTTCGACTCCGTGATCAAAGTCAACTTGGCCAAACCTTGAGCATCGAAGGCATTGTCTTCCTTGAAGTACTCGCGCCCCGTCTGGTCAAGCGCAGTCAAAGAAACCGACTCCAGCTCCAAACCATTCTTGAGCAAATCCTCGCTGAGCGACTCCTGCACGGACTGGATGAAAGAAGCGCGCTGCTCGTGCAACTGCTCCATCGACAATCCAGCCGCCACCGAACGCAGAGCGTCGACGAACTTGCCCTGCAGCAACTCCTTCAAACGTTCCGGCTCCAACGTGCGCTCGCCCAAAGTCTGGGCCGCCTTGGCGATCGACTCCTTCTCGGGCTTCACGCGAAGATAGAACTCCGCCGTCACGTCGACACGCATGCGGTCCGCTGTGATCAAGCCCTCCTCGTTCTTGCGGTCCACCTGCAGGCGCAGGGTGCGCATGTTCACGAGAATGATTTCGTGGAAGACCGGCCACTTCAGGCCGCCCCCGTCGAGAATAACTTTTTCGCCGCCCATACCAGTACGGACGAAAGCGACTTCCTTGCTCGCGCGCCGATAAAAGCGAGAGAGGATGAAAAGGAAGGTAAGGATGAGGATGAGGCCTAAGCCCACAACTCCGGCTAGTGACGATAGATCAAACATAATATTTTATTCTTCTTCTAAGAGGGGATTTTTATTTTCTATAACAGTGAATATACCTTCCGTACGGCGGCCTACGATGAGCAGGTGGTCGCCTTTTCCGAAGGACTTACCTTCGTTGTCCGCGACGACGTTGATATAGTGAGTTTTCCCATCCGGTCCTACCACCTTTGCCTCGGCTGCTCGCTCATGCGTCGCGGTACCGATCAAGATCGTAGCCATCCGGCCAACAAACGTACCTGCGGATATTGCAGCCGTTTCGTCCTTAGGGAGGATCTTTTCCAGAATCCCATTTCCAAATCTCAGTAGTGGAAGCGTAACTACAAAAGATCCTCCCGAAGCAAGAACCCCATTCAGTCGCGATCCGCTCAACTCGAAAATCGCCATCTGGCCGTAAAGCCCGATAACCGAAAACAGGAACAGAAAGAGTATAAAAGTGAATACGAAGGGCACACGCCCGAGCTTCAGCATCGACATGACGCTGTCTATAAAGCTCGGGGAAACGTCGCCTAAGTTCAGATCCGTATCGACGTCGATGTCGATATCCGGCAGCAAGCTGTCCAGGAATCCAAACGGCTCCATTCCCACCACCACGCTAATCGCCTGAACCAGAAAGATCAGCAGAAAGAGGCAGAGCGTTACCAAGAAGACCCCGTTCTCCGGAGCAAGCAGGTTTTCAATCATGGGCCGACTCCCTTTCAATCCGCTCTTCGAGAGCCTTCAGCTTGGCCTCGATCTTGGCATTGCGGCTGAGATTCGCCAACTCCACCAGCTTCGCGCTCTCGCGACTGTTGGACTTGAGCGAACTCCGGTTGATGCCTGTCGTCCGGTGGATCACCCGCGAGAAAACGCCATCCGCCCTCTCCGCTTTCCAAAGGGCGGAATCGGGCCGAGCAAACTCCGCATCCGTATCGGATACCGGAGCCGCGTCCCGCTTGCGGCTGTCAATGAACTCCTGCAGCTCGTCTTCCATCTCGTTGCGCTTGGCGATCAGGCCCGTGAGGGCTTGGCTATGGTCGGACTCCTGCTTGGACAAACGTCCCAGCTGCCCCTCCAAAGCGGGTAACTGGTCCTCGATATCCGTCTGCCGCGCCAAGGCGGACTCGACCAAGTCCTTGCGCCCTTGATTATAGGCCACCACCACCTGCTCCTCCAGCTCGGCATGCTCATGGTTGAGCCGTGCCATCGTTTTGGATACATGATGCTTTTGAGCGGTGATCCCGCCAAGCGCCGCCCGCACTTCGTCCAACACGTGATCCACTTCCGAAATGGCTTGCTCCAATACCGTCTCCGGAGCGAGCCCTTCTATCTTCGAAACGATCGAATAAGCGGTACCCGTAATAATTCTGCCAATACGGCTGGAGATACTATCATTCATAATCTGCATGGGTTAATATTTCTTTCAAGTCTGGCGGCTCAGCTCTACCAGTTCGCTGATCGTCTTCATCTTGTCCTTCAATATTGTGGGGTTATAAGTGGGGGACTTCTGAGTTATGCCCATACGCAACACGCTCTCGATAAGTCCCATCACCAGCTTTAGCTGCCGCTCCTCTAGAGCGAGCAGCGCCGGCAACTTCTTGTCAGACTTTTTGGGTACGTTCGCCGTTATACACAGGGCCAACATCTCAGGGAGCACCTGCAGCAAGCGGTCCAACAGCTCCGAACTCACGCTCGCCTCAAGCTCCGCCTTCTTGATCTCCTTGCGCGAGGGCTCGAGCAAGCGGTTCAACTCCGCCAAGCAATCGGAATAGTCGTTCAAGCTCTCATGGTAGGAGCGGAAGAAGGACAGCACGTAGCGGAGCTTCTCGCTGGCCGTGACCTTTCCGTCGACCGGATACTCCATCAAAAACTGGAAGTCGTCCTCGGTCACACGGCCGCTGATCGGCACCGTCGCTTTGTTTTCGTTCACTATCGGGTTTTGGCTTAGGGTAACAGTTTCGAACGCGGTCGCCGCGCTCGGATTTCAAGAGTGGGATACACGGAATACGAATCCGAGGTTACGTATAATTATTCTACAAATGCGCTCAGTCAAGAGATTATACCTACGTGACCTCTTAAAAGTACGTACTCGTGTCAGCCGAACATTCGACATTGCCAATCGCAGCCGTAATTCCAAAATCTCCCCCGTCGTGCCAAAGGTTTCCTTCACTTCGAATCTTCGTCGCCACGTCGACTGTCCCGAGCAAGTCGTAGCCGCCTCCACCGTCGCCGAGGCGCTCGATGCCGTTTTCGCGGACCACCCGCGGTTGAAGGGCTACGTGCTGGACGAGCAAGGCTCCCTCCACCGCCACATGGCGATCCTCGTAAACGGCCAAGCCATTCGGGAACGCCGGCATTTCGACCTGCCGGTCGCAAGCGACGACGAGATTTTCATCATGCAAGCCCTATCCGGAGGCTAGTCCCACCATGCAGCAGAACCTACTCGTCAGCACCCGCAAAGGCCTCTTCACCTTAGGCCAAGCCGTCCCCAACGACTGGCGCATCCAGTCCACCACCTTTCTCGGCGATCCCGTTACCCTCGCCATCGTCGATCCACGCAGCGGCCACAGCTACGCCGCCCTCAACCACGGGCACTTCGGCGTGAAGCTGCACCGAAAGAACAAGGGCTTCGATTCCTGGGAAGAAATCAGCGCCCCTGCGTATCCGGAATTCCCGGACGGGCGCGCCCCCGACCTCTGCCCTATGCGCGGCATCGAGATTCCCTGGAAGCTGGAACTGATCTGGGCCCTCGTTCCAGGCGGCGACGAGCAACCGGGCCGCCTCTGGTGCGGCACCCTCCCGGGCGGACTCTTCAAGTCCGACGACCACGGCGATAGCTGGACCTTCGTCCGCAGCCTCTGGGACGTACCGGAACGGGCCCGCTGGATGGGCGGCGGCTACGACTACCCAGGCATCCACTCCGTCTGCGTCGACCCGAGAAACTCGAAGCACGTCACCGTCGCCATTTCCTGCGGAGGCATCTGGGAAAGCTACGACGACGGAGACAGCTGGAGCCAGATCGGCCACGGCTTGCGCAACGACTACCTCCCCCCCGACCAAGCCTTCGATCCCGTCGCCCAAGATCCCCACATCATGGTGCAATGTCCTGCCGCGCCCGACCATCTCTGGGTGCAACACCACAACGGGATCTTCAAATCTACCGACGGAGGCAAAAACTTCAGCGAGATCAAAAAGGCCGGCCCGAGCATCTTCGGCTTCGCGGCCGCCGTGCATCCCCAAAAACCGGATACCGCATGGTTCGTTCCCGCCATCAAGGACGAGCAACGCATCCCCGTCGACGGCCAATTGGTCGTCACCCGTACCCGGGACGGCGGGGAAAGCTTCGAAACGCTCAAGCAAGGGCTTCCTCAGGAACACGCCTACGACCTCGTCTATCGGCACGCCCTCGCGATCGACAGCAGCGGCCATCAACTGGCCTTCGGCAGCACCACCGGCAACCTCTGGACCAGCAAGAACCAAGGCGACGTCTGGAAGCTCGCCTCCAGCAACCTCCCACCCATCGCCAGCGTTTGCTACTTCTGAGTCAGTAGTTCTAGAATCGATACACCGGAGAAGCTATCTCGCGCAACCCGCCCTACTCCTTGCTTTCGTTCCTCGCCGCTTCGATCGACTTCAGACGGCGGGAAACGTACTCCACATGCTGGCGCAGGTGGTACAATTCGTCCGAATAGGACAAGGGAACCTCCACCGAAGCCAGTTCGTCCTCCAGTTTCCGCAATCGCTCGCGCTCCGCATCCAAACTTTCCTGGATGGTGCCGCCGATAATCTTCTGGTCCGTCTCCCGCAGGTACTTGTACCACTTGTAAATCCGTGAACGTATTCGCCATCGGTATACAGGACCAGCCAGCTTCGCCAAGGGGATCAGGATCACGAGAAGCGGGATAATCAATATCACGAGGCGATCCACCAAGGAAGCCGCCCAGAAAGGCATGAATCGAAGCAGAAACGGCGGTCCGTATTCAAAATAATGATCCGCCTCCTTGGTAAGCGGGTATCCCACGCCCTCCGGCGACGGAAATTCGTCTCGCTGCTCCAGTACTCCTCCCTTGGATACGATGCGACGCATCGCCTCCAGGACGATTGGCGTGAGCGACGGATGGAACCTGTCGTTCACCACCAAGGTCGCCACCGCAGCCAAGACCACCCTATCTTCCGGCGGCAAGTTATCCTTCAAGTCCAGCAGGCCTTCCGTGATCGCTACGCTCGAGAGCGAACGATAGCGGGCCCGGTAAGCCTCATGCCGCCGCATGTCGAGAAAGTCGAAGCCCTCGATCCCGATCAACCGTCGAATCATGTCGCTCTCCGCCGATAGCATGAAAAAACCCGCATCGATCTCCCCCGACTCCAGCAACGCCACCGCATCCTCGCCGCCCGCATCCACCAGCTCGGTCTCCCCCGCTCCGAAAAGCAGCCCGTTTTCGTTCAGCAGAAACTGAGCTACCGCCTTGGTCCCGCTCCCCGGCTCCCCCACCGCGATCTTGCGATTCTTCAGGTCAGATACGAACTCCACCTCAAGCGACTTGCGGTAGATCAGCCATATCGGTTCGTAGTACAAGCTCGTCAGACCATGCAAAGGCGTCTCGCCCGCATCGAAAATTTCCTCCATTCCGCTTTGCACGAAGGCGATCGACACCGGACTTTCCCCGTCAGTTAAGAGCTCCAGGTTTTCCTGCGAGCCCGCCGTGGTGAGGATGTTCAAGGTCACGCCTTCCTGCCGCAGCTCGCCCTGCAGCCGCTTCGCCAGCTCGAAGTAGCGCCCCGTCTCGCTACCGCTCGCGATGGTGATCTCCTTCGGAGGCGCCGGATCGACGAATTGAAACAACACGGCCACCAAAACCGCCACCACCGCAATCACCCAAAGGTTCGCCTTCAGAAAAGTCTTAGAAAGAGTCACCCGAAGAATCTGACAAATTGCTCCAACCTTAGGAAGGCTAAACCCTTCACTCCATCACCACCGGACGCGCACGATGTTCGCCATTCAAGCACTGTTGGAAAAACTCCAAAATCCGCGGCACGAATATATGTCGGTTGCTAGAAAGCGCATTAACGTGCTGTCCACCTTCTATAGTCCAAAAGTACTTCGGCTCGCCGGCCGCTTCCTCCAAGCGTCGACCTTCCTCATAAGGCACCACCGTATCCGCCGTTCCGTGGACAAATGCAATCGGCGTGGGCGAAATGTTCGACACATAGTCGATCGGATCCAAGCCCTCCGACACCAAGGTCGGCAAAGCGAGCAGCAAGGGTCTGCCTAAGGTGCTCTTCCCCAAGGCAGCTTTCGCTACCGAACGGTAGGAAGAAAAAGCGGAATCAACGACAAGCCCCTTCACTTCCGAACGTTGTTCCACTCCCAAGGCTACAATCGCGTTGGCTCCTCCCAAACTTTGTCCAATGACAAAAAGCGGCAGCTCGGATCGCTTCGCCCTCTTCTCCGCAAACTCCAAAGCCGCAAGCGAATCTTCGAACAAGCCCTTGCGATTCGGTTTTCCTTCGGATCGTCCATACCCTCTGTAATCGAAGACCATGAGTTCGTATCCGTATTGAGGAAGCCATGACACGAAACGATAGTGGGCCCCAAGGTTCTGCGCGTTTCCGTGGTAATGCAGGACGATCCCCTTGCTCTCTTCACCTTCAGGATACACCCACCAACCATGCAAAAGCGGCCCTCCCGAACTGGAGAACGACAGGGTCTCGTACCGCAGGCCATCTTCATCGGGACTGCTATATTGATCCTCATCCGGGTGATAGAACAAGCTGTTCGCGCAACCTCCTAGAACGCATATCCCTACCGATAGGAATGCTCCGATCAAAAAACGATGTGCCCCAATAACCTTCATCGCTAACTAC
Organism: Pelagicoccus sp. SDUM812005; assembly: GCF_031127875.1. Lineage (GTDB taxonomy): Bacteria > Verrucomicrobiota > Verrucomicrobiia > Opitutales > Opitutaceae > Pelagicoccus. Next base: position 150,517 of record NZ_JARXIA010000008.1, read on the forward strand.
CAGCTCCAAACGAATGAAAGGCTCGAACGGTTCGCTTCCCCACTGTCCAGCTGCAAGCGCACAGCTTTTCTTCTCTCCAGGTTCACCTGAATATTCGCGCCCCAAACAAAATCGAACCGCTCCGACTCCCCGACTTCCGTACCCGCAGAAAGGTCGTAGCCCACCATACCAACCCGGCCCGTCCACTGAATCTCCGGCCGAAAACGAAGCGGATCGCCATCAGTCGAAGCGACGATGCTGCTAAAGCCCGACAACGCCTGGTCCTTACTCAGCAACCAGCTCTTCCCGAAACCAACGTTCGCGTACCACTCATTTGGGTACTTCTTCCGTTCCAACGAACGCCGAGCCCCGAGCTTGGCCTTCCAGGAAAACGAATTTTCTCCCGCCACCGGAGCCTTTTCCAAAGCCAACTTTCGAACGTCTATAAAATCGATTCGATCTAGGAACACCTCACCTTCATCCCCAGCCAAAGTAGCGCGGAGCACGGTCATATCGCTTCCCAAGGTCGCGTTGTACGCTATTGACTCTTGCGAAAACGGAGAGAAGGAAAGAGTCGCATAAGTAGAGCCTGATTCAGCTTGGGCGATTCCTAGAGACAAGAAGAGCGGTGGAGTGCTTGAAGTCGGAGGCGACTCCAGTCGCGTCTCTATCGGGGTCTTCGCTCGAGCCGGCCTAACCAGACGCTGCACCAAGATCTCCTGCTTCACTTTCTGGAGCTCCGGATCAGGATTCTTTATTTGGCTCAGTTCCTTGTAGTTGTAATAGGCGAGCAATGCGTCCAACAAATCGATCTGATCTCCGGTATCCAAAGTTCGTATACGCTCGAACTTCAAATTGGGTCCGGCCAAAATCAATTCGTTAGCAAGCGTCAAGGCTTCCGGACTCAAGCGGGAAAATTCCGAATATAAAACCCTTCTGCTAGACGGAATCGGAGTAATCGTATCCACGATCCCCGGAAGCCCAGAATCCCTTCGCCCCTGGTCGATACGTTCCAAGCGATTGAACAAATCAACAGGAACGTACCAAGGCCGCCGGTCCACCATCGGCTCATTCAAGACCAGTTCCAACAAGGTCGCTAAACGATAGGCGCAATTCTCCTTAGCGAAATAGTAGGTGTATTTTTTCCCAATGATCTCCCAAAGGTGCAAAACGAGAAGGGTTCTCTGCCGCTCGCTTAAATTCAGCTCGTAATCCCAAATATCCCGAAACTCCGTGCGCGAATAGACTTGGTCTTGAGTAAAATAGTACTGGTCGGAAAAGCCCGCTTGGTATCCCCCTCCCAACCCCTTCAGTATGTACAGCAACATGGGCTCGCTCTCCGGCACCAATGCCCCGAAATTTACCGTCAAGTCCAGGAGGTGAGAGCGGTTCCGCTCCGCCTTGCGAGAATTCAGACGCAAAAGCGCATGCCCGAAGGACGAAGCAGGGTTCCCGAAGTACCCGCTTACCCAATACATGCTTACCGAATCGGTTTCTTCCAAGAGCTTCCATCGCTTCAGTCGATCGCAATCGCTAGGCGCGACTTCGTAGCCGGGTAGCTCCAAGCGACTGTGCAACCAGTAGTAGCGAGCGGGGAATCGACACCGGGCCGACTCCTCTTTACCGGAATCTCCTTGTTCGAAATAAGCGCTTAGGGTTGCCTTAAGCTCTTCCTTCGGATCGCTTCGACCTTTCGACGACAGAAAAAACTCAGGAGTATTCACTTCGCTCCGCTTCCGACCGTCCCGAAAATGCAAGAGCCGCCGCCAAGTAGGCTCCTCATGAAGCCTCGCCTCTTCAGCCCTTTCCAGAAAATAGAGGTAAAGCGATTCGTCCTCCTCGCCGAAGGCGCAAAACGGCAGGACGAAAGACACAAATAAAACGGCTGTACAAAATCGAAAGGGATACATTTGGGATAAAAAAGGCCGCTGCGAATAAGTCCGCAGCAGCCAAAAGGTATTGATCAAGCTAATACGCTAGCTTGAGACAGGAAGTCTGCCAATTAAGCTTCACCGTAGAGAATGCCGTAGAGCGCTTCGGCCTTCTCGAGAAATGGCTTCTCTGCATAGTCGGCCGCCGCTACGACCTTTGCGAAATCTTCGCGCAAGAAGGATGCCGCTTCAGAGCGGTCTTCTTCAGCGTAGCCAGCCAAGGAAAGCAAAGTGTCAAGGTGCTCGCCTTCGCCTCGAGCGATGGCGGCAGCGATCTCGTCGTAGGAACGCAGGATGAAGGCAGCGGAGGTCTCCTGGCCGCCCATGCACGCGTCCTTGCTCGAAATGTTCGAGCTGATCGCCGTCGTGCCAAGGTCCCAGGTCGTGTTCGTAATCACAGCCAAGACGTCGTTGTTTGGAGCAATCATGCCGCCAAGACCGCAATCGGTGTAGATTTCTTCAAATGAACGTGCTGAAGCAGTAGAGGCGAGAGCAGCGACAGAGAGGAGGGACAATCCCTTGAGGGTCATTTTGATCATAAGTATTTCTAGAGTTAATTAAGGTATGAAAACGGGTCGGGATATACCTTGATAAAAAACACCTAGGCAAGACCAAAGCTATTACCCCCAGACAAATCGTGAAGCCTAGCGGCGACGGTACTTGTCCCGGCGTTCCTGCAAGCGCTGCTTCTGGACTTCGTCCAGCAAGGGCTCGAGCTGCTCGACCATCGCATCCATGCGGCGACCGTTCTCCTCGCGATTGGCGCGGATCGACTCCACTACCTCCCCCGCAACCACCGCGACCACTTCGCGGACCGCTTGCTCCTGCTCCGGACTCGACGGCTCGATTGTACGAACATAGCTCTCCACGAAGCCTTCCGGGGTAGAGAGGCGATGCATCCGCTTCACCCGCTTTTCGAAGAAGCGGGCGTGCACCAAGGCGCCGAGCAGCATGCCGACCAGCAAGGTCGTGCTAAGAATCAGTAGGGAACGGGACCTCGGTTTCATAGCTGGCTCACGATCGTGCTTTCAATGGTTTCGGCAGGCAGGCCAAACAACGCTTCCCACATGTCTCCCGAAAGCGTCTCGAATTGCAAAATGTTCAAAAGCCCCAACACCAGCGCCGCTGCCACCGCGCTCCCGAGGAAAACCGGAAACAGCTTGCCGAGGTTGACCGCGACCAGTTCTTCCTCCCGATCGCGAGCCAGCTCGTCGAACAAGCGGGCTCGAGCCGCCTCGCCTTCCAAGGCCGGCTCTACTTGCGGCCAAGCGCTCAATGCTAGGAACGCCTCGTAGCGGGCCAAAAGCTTCGGGTCGCCCTCGATCTCCGACTCCAGCGCGGCTCGCTCCCCTGCCGGTAGCTCAGGGTCTGCCAGGCGTTCGAATTGTTTCCAGGCTTGTTCGTCGTTCATCGGGATCGAGATAATGGGTTAAGATCTTTCAGCAGCGGAGCGAGTTTGTCGAGCGCTCGAGACAGACGGGACATCACCGTCCCGGCCGGAATCCCCAACACGCGGGCGCACTCCTCCGTAGAATATTCGTTCAAAAAGCGCAGCACCACCACACTGCGAAACTCGGGCTTTAGCCGCTGCACCGCCTCCCGGATCGCCGCCGCCCGCTCCGCCTCTTCCACTTGGGCGATATCCGCATCCTCGCTTCCCTCACGCAAGGAAAGCTCGGGATCGTCGCTGCTCAGGAAACGGCGATACCAACGCTGGCGAACCCGCAGTTGCTTCAACGCTTGGTTCATAACGATACGGGTAAGGTAGGTACCCAAGGCCGAACGACCCTCGAACTTGTCCACGTTGCGGTAAAAGCGCAGCAGCCCTTCCTGAACCACCGACTCCGCATCCATGCCCGCCCCCAGCATGCCCGTCGCCGTAGCCAAGAGCTTTCCATGATAGCGCTCCACGATCTCGCGAAACGCCCGCCCGTCGCCCTCTCGGCAACGCGCCAGCAGGTCCTCGTCGCTGGGCAAGGGCGACTCGCTTCTACACATTGGGATTTCGCATCTTCGTAGTTCAATCTGTCCTTAGACCCCTGCCGCGCCAACCGCATTCCCTAATTTTCAATAAATGTAATCTTCCGCCAAGCCAACCGCCTGCCTCGGCCCGAAAAACGAAAATATCCACTTTTCCAAAACTTTCGGGAATGAAGCGCCGCCCCAGCTGTATCCAAGCAAGCAGACAAAGATGGCTCACCAAAAGATTCCCAAGCAGACCCCTTCCTTCCACTCACGGCTCGCCGCCTGCGCCCTCGCCGCGCTGCTCGCCCTCCCAGCCGCCCAGGCCGAAGAGCCGAGCGCCCTGACCCTGCCCCAAGCGATCAATCTCGCTCTCGACCACAATATCGGGCTCCAGCGCTCCGGCCTCGCCATCGAAACCCGAGTTACAACCGTTGACCAGGCCCAGGCCGACTACTCCCCCGACCTCAGCCTGCGCCTCTCGGAAAACGTCGGCCTCAGCTCCAACGACAACGGCGGCATCTTCGAGGGCGAAGGCCGATGGAGCGACTCCAGCTCCGCCTCCCTCAGCTCCTCCCTCTCCCTCTACAACGGCGGGGCCCGCCAAGCCTCCCTCGAGCTCGCCAAGGCCGAACTGGAAGCGGCCACCCTCGACTTCGACCGCGACCGCCAAGCCCTCCTCTACAACACCGTTTCCCAATTCTTCCAAACCCTCCTCCGCAGCAAGGAGATCGCGATACAGCTAGAAGAGCTGGCGACCCGCCGCGAGGAACTCGAACGAATCCAAATCGACGTCGAAAACGGCATCCGCACCGAATCCGAATACCTCCGCCAGCAAGCCCTCGTCTCCAACAGCGAACGCCTGCTCGCCCAAGCCCGCAACGCCTACGCCAACAGCCTCTACGCCCTCAAAAACATTCTCCGCATTCCCGCTCCCGAGAGCATCGTCTGCGAAGACCCGAACCTCAGTATCGAAGACCCCAGTACATTGAGCGAACCCAACCTGCCCAGCTCGCTCGCCGCCCTCGAAAAACGGCCCGACCTGTCCGCCCAAAAAGCCCGCCTCTACTCCGCCGAAAAGGACTTGGTGATCGCCCGCTCCGGCAAACGCCCCACCGTATCCGCCTCCGCCTCACTCAGCACCGGCTACTCCAGCAACACCGCCGGCTCCTTCTCGGACCAAGCCCTCCGCGACGAGCCCCGAGCCAGCGCCGGCATCTCCGTAAGCCTCCCCATCTTCGACAAGCGCCGCACCGAGCTCAGCACCCTGCGCTCCCGCATCGCTCTCCAGCAAGAAGAGCTCATCTTGGAAAACCTGCGGCTCTCCGCCGAAACCGCGCTCTACCAAGCGGAGCAAGACTACCAAACCGCCAAGCTCCAGCTCGCCGCTTCCCAAAACCAGCTCGCAGCCACCGAGTCCGCCCTGGAAGCGGAACTCTCACGCTACGAGGCCGGAGCCGCCACCCTACTCGAAGTCAACAGCCTGCGCTCCTCGCGCCTCGACGCCGCCGTCGCAGTCGAAGAAGCCCGCTTCGCCCTCTTCACCAGCCGCCTCGGAGTCGCCTACGAGGACGGCACCATCGAGTCCTTCCTCCGCCAAACCCTGCAACTCGCCAACTAACCCATTTTTCTAAACTCAGACCCATGAAACGATTCGTAACCATTTTGCTAATACTCGCCGCCGGCGGGGCCGCTTACTACTACTTCAGCCAAAAGTCCGCTTCCGCTGAAACAGACAAGGAGCCGAAGTACCAATTCGCCAAGGTCGAGCGTCGAACCATCCAAAACATGGTCTCCGCTACCGGCACCCTTTCCGCTCGTGACGTAGTTGAAATCTCGACACAAGTTTCCGGAATCCTCAACGAGGTCTACGCCGACTTCAACGACAACGTCGAAGAAGAACAGCTCATCGCTGTGATCGACCCCTCCGTGCTCGACGCTCAAGTCTCCATCGCCAAGGCGGACTTGATGCGCACCCAAGCCCAGCTCCTGCAAGCCAAGAACAACTACGAGCGCTTCAAGCCCGTCCACGAAAAGGGATTCCTCTCCGACAACGACTTCCAGCCCTACCAGATCGCCCTCCAAACTGCCGAAGCCAACCTGCTCAGCTCCGAAGCCAATCTCTCTCGCGCCGAGAAAAACCGCGGCTACGCCGAAATCCGCTCCCCCATCTCCGGCATCGTCATCGACCGGACCGTCGAACCCGGCCAAACCGTTGCCGCCAGCCTCAGCGCTCCCAAACTCTTCACGATCGCCGCCGACCTCTCGGACATGGAAATACTCGCCCAGGTCGACGAGAGCGACATCGGACAAATCAAGGTCGGACAACCAGTCCGCTTCACCGTAGCCGCCTACGTCGACCGCACCTTCGAAGGCGAGGTCGAAGAAATCCGACTCCTCCCTTCCGTCGTGCAAAACGTCGTCAACTACACCGTCGTCGTCGGAGCCCCCAACAAGCGCGGCCTCCTCATGCCGGGCATGACCGCCAGCTTGGACTTCGTAGTGGCCGAAGTTGAAAACGTACTCTCCGTGCCCACCGCAGCCCTCAGCCTGCGAACCAACGACGAAATGAAAGCCGTCATGGAAGCGCGCCGCGCCGAGATGATGGAGCGTCGCGGGCAAGGCCAGGGCGGTCCGGGACAAGGCGGAGGAGGCGAGCGAGCCGAACGCCCCAACCGCGGCGAAGGCGGCCCACGCGGCGGCGGTGCCGGCGGTGAGGCCGGACAACGGCGCCGCAACATGCAATCCCTCTGGTACATCAAGGACGGTGAGCTCGCCATGCTCCCCGTGCGGGCCGGCGTGAGCGACGGCGCCTTCACCGAAGTGCTACCGCTGCGCGACCAAGAGATACCCGAAGACCTCGAGTTCATCTCGCGCGTCAACACGCCCACCAGCTCGTCGAGCTCCTCCTCGCAGGACAGCGGACGCCCCTCCGGACTGCGACGCCTCGGATTCTAGCCCCGCCGGAAAATGCAGCCCGTCATCCAAACCTCCCAGCTCCGCAAGACCTACCAACTCGCCGAGCCCGTGCACGCCTTACGCAGCGTGGACATCACCATCCAACCCGGAGAATTCGTTTCCATCATGGGAGCCTCCGGTTCCGGCAAGTCCACCCTCATGAACATCATCGGCTGCCTCGACCGCCCCACCTCCGGCAACTACAAGCTCGACGGCATCGAAGTCAGCGGCATGGGACGCGACCAACGCGCCGATATCCGCAACCAGAAAATCGGCTTCGTCTTCCAGGGCTTCAACCTGCTGGCCCGCACCAGCGCCCTCGCCAACGTGGAGCTTCCCCTCGTCTACCACCGCGGCAAAGCCTTCCGCAACAGCGCCCAACGCGCCAAGAAATGCCTCGAGCGCGTCGGCCTCGGAAACCGCATGGACCACCACCCTTCGCAACTCTCCGGCGGACAACAACAGCGCGTCGCCATCGCCCGCGCCCTCGTCAACGAACCCACCCTCATCCTAGCCGACGAACCGACAGGAAATTTGGATACACGGACCTCGCTCGACATCATGGGCCTCTTCCAAGAGCTCAACGAAGAAGGAGCCACTATTTTGATCGTTACTCACGAGCCCGAAATCGCCACCTACACCAAGCGCTGCATCGAAATGCGAGACGGCTTGGTGGTCGCCGACAACCAAGTTGAAAAGCAGCGAAACGCCCGTACTGACCTCGCCAACTTCACCACCGTCACTGGCATCTAATCCGTATCCAGAAATCGAACGCACATGAAACTTTGGAAACTCCTAGAAGCCGCTCGACAAAGCCTGCTGAAAAACAAGACCCGTAGCGCTCTAACCATGTTTGGCATCATCATCGGCGTAGCCGCCGTGATCGTCATGATGGCAATGGGCACCGGCGCTCAAAAGAACATCGAAGAACGTATTTCTTCCATGGGTACAAATTTACTCATGATCCGCAACGGCACCAATTCTAGAGGCGGTGTCAGCCGAGGCGCAGGTTCCTCGCGCAGTCTCACCATGGAAGACGCCGACGCGATCCGCCGGGAAGCCAACCTCGTCGTGGCCGTATCCCCTACCGTATCCGTCAGCGGACAGGTTATCGGCGGTGGCAAGAACTGGTATACCCAGGCCCAAGGCGTGCACATGGACTACCTCTACAACCGTAGCTGGGATTTGACCGAAGGCTCCATGTTCACCGACGCCGAACTACGCGCTCGAGCAAAAGTCGCCGTACTCGGCTCCACCGTAGCGGAAAACCTTTTTCCCGACCAAAGCCCTATCGGGCAAAGCATCCGTATCCGCAATGTCCCCTTCAAGGTAATCGGCACGCTCGAAAAGAAAGGCCAGAGCTCCTTCGGACGCGACCAGGACGACCTCATTCTTATCCCCGTCACTACCGCCCTCTTCCGGCTTGTTGGCGACCGCCAGTGGGTTAGCGATATTTACGCCAGCGCCCGTACCATCGAAGATACCGAAGCCGCGACGGAACAGATTACCGAAATTCTCCGCCGCAACCACAAGCTCATCGATGGCCAAGAAGACGACTTCAACATCCGTACCCAAACGGAGCTTACGGAAATGTTTACCTCTACCACCGCGGCCCTCACTCAGTTGCTCATGTGGATCGCCTTCGTATCGCTCATCGTCGGCGGCGTAGGCGTCATGAATATCATGCTCGTTTCCGTCACCGAACGGACGCGGGAAATTGGCGTGCGCGTATCCGTCGGAGCGCGAGGCTCGGACATCCTCTATCAATTCCTCATCGAAGCGATCGCTCTCAGCTTCACCGGTGGCGTAGCAGGAGTATTGCTGTCTTGGGGCGTAGCCCACTTCATGGAAACGCAGCAAGGCATGACCATGATAATCGAAACCTGGGTTGTGGCCGCAGCGCTCGGCGTATCTGTATCCATAGGGCTGATATTCGGACTCTTCCCTGCATATAAAGCCGCTCAACTTGACCCGATCGACGCCCTCCGCCACGAATAATATTAAACCGAAACGCGGGGCAGGACTCGCAGTCGTTCTCAGATCTCAATCCCCGCATCTCTAATAAAACCCACAGCCCCCTAAAGAATGAAAGCACACCAACCCACCTTCATTGCTATGCTATTCGCTATCGCGTTCACGCTCTCGGCCCCGTTTACCGCCTCCGCTCAGGACGAGACAGAGCGCAGAGGCAAACGAGAGCAAGCGCCAGCCATGAGCGCCGAGGAACGCAAAGCAGCCTTGTCCCAACGAATCGAAAGAAGCGTCACCCAGTACCTCGAGGAGATGGGTGAACACGCGCCTCGCGAAGACCAGTTGCAATCCTTTACCGAAATTCTCGGCAGCGCGGAAATCGAGAGAGCCAAGATCATGCAAGAAATGCGAGCGCTCCGCGAAAAGCAGTCAGGCCGCCCCGATCGCGAAGCCATGACGGCCATTCGAAGCAAGGTTGATAAAATCGACACTCAAGTAACCAAAGAGATGAAGAAGCTTCTCGAAAAGGATCAGTTCAAGGCCTTCAAGAAAGCCAAAGAAAAGCTCACTCCCAAAGCCCGCGGCCAGCGTGGCGGCGGAGGAGGAGGCATGCGAGGCGGAGCGGGCGGAGGTCAACGCGGAGGAGGCTTCTAGCCTGAAAAGGTTAGCTCAGACTGAAGCGAAACACAAAGTGGAGTTGGATACCCCGTATTCGTTATTCAACTTCACTTCTTTAGCCGAAGGCGTTTTTCCTTAAGCCCCTGGCGCAGCGAAGGGACGACCATGGAGAGCCGCGCAAGCGACGCGGACCATCGCGACGCTTGATGCCGAAGAGTTGTCTATGCCTTTCGAAATGTTGCTGTACGAACTCCTTCGAACCAAGAATCACCCCATCGGAAAAGTAACGTATCCGGCAACGAAGAGCTTCTTCGGATGAAATTTTGCCGCCCTCGCTCATCACCTGGGCTGCTTTCTCAGCGTTGACAGCAGTACGGGGCCGCGAGGCATCTAGAGATTGCCCCTTTCCGAAGATGGCAACCCGATACCAACTGCTCGCCATCGCCCATTGTTCCTTTTTACCAAAGAGAGATGAGATCCCCTTCCTAGCCGGAGTAAAACCTCCCATTGCCTCCGCATATCCACAGAATCGATACAAGGACGGGTCGTCGACGATCCCCGCTCTTACTGGATTAAGCTCTATATAAGCGGCTACCGTCGAGAGCGCCATTGGTTCATCTTCAATCAAAACGCTCTTGAATCGCTCTGCCCAGAGGGTTCCGAAACGATCGTGGGACTTATTGTACCAAATCGAAAACCGCTGTTTGAGCTCTTTCATATATTGGGAAACGTCGCCCATACGAGAAAGCAACTGAGAGCGAGCCAGCTCACGAACTTCGTTTTCGGGGTGAGTGAGAGCCAGTTCGAAATTTCCAGCCTTCTCCTTCGAGTAGATACGTTTGGCTCGACGCACCAGTTCATTATTTGGAATCCTCCTCAAAGTCCACTGGTCAGGAGTGCGTACCAAAACATGCAAGTGGTTGGACATGATACAGTAAGTGAGCACTTCCACGCCGCAAAAGTCCGCCACTTTCCAGATTTGGTTTCTAAGCACCTCCTTCTCGCGCTCGCCCTCCAGCAGGAACTCCCCGCCCACGATACGCGATATGCAGTGATAAACGGCACCCACCCCTTCCACCTTCAAGCGCCGCGTCCTCATAGAGGCAGCCTACCCAACACTCCCGATCCCGCAACCCAGACACGCAAATAAATAGCCTGTCCCTATTTATTCGCTGCATGAAAAAGGCGCCTCCCGCTTGGGAGACGCCTTCGTCGTTGGAAATATTACATCCGAGCCGCGAGCTACTGTTCGATGAACTCGAACTGCGTCGCGGCGCGAGCGCGGAGGCGCAGGCCTTGCAAACGGATGAAGCCCGTAGCGTCGTCGGGGTTGTAAGAGGACTGTACCCCTTCCATGGAAGCCACGTTTTCGTCGTAGAGCGAGTACGGTGACTTGCGGCCGACAGTCGTAACGTTGCCCTTGTAGAGCTTCAGGCGAACCGTTCCCGTAACGCTCTTCTGGCTGTTGTCAATGAAGGCTTGCAGGGCTTCGCGCTCGGGAGCGAACCAGAATCCGTTGTATACAAGTTCCGCATACTTCGGAATGAGGCTGTCGCGCAGGTGCTCGAGGTCGCGATCCATAGTGAGCGACTCGACCTGCTTGTGGCCCATCATGATGATGGTACCGCCGGGTGTCTCGTACACGCCGCGGCTCTTCATGCCGACGAAGCGATTTTCAACGATGTCCACGCGGCCAATGCCATGCTTGCCGGCGATCTTGTTGAGCTTGTAGACAGCCTCGGCTGGCGTGACCTTCTCTCCGTCGATCGCTGTGCAGTCGCCCTTTTCGAAATCGAGCTCGATGTACTGGGCTTCGTCCGGAGCGTCCTCGGGATCGACAGTAAGCTTGTACATCTTCTTGTTTTCCGGAGTGGTCGGGTCGAACCAAGGATCTTCCAAGATGCCAGCTTCGTAAGAAATGTGCAGGGAGTTGCGGTCCATCGAATACGGCTTGGAAGCGGAGGCCTCAACGTTGATGTTGTTGTCCGCGCAGTACTTGATCATTTCCGTGCGGCCCGGGAAAGCCTTGCGGAAAACTTCCATTCTCCATGGGGAAATGATCTGCAGCTCCGGAGCGAGGGCCGCGTAGCTGAGCTCGAAGCGTACTTGGTCGTTGCCCTTGCCAGTCGCCCCGTGGGCAACCGCGTCTGCTCCAACCTTGCGAGCGAGCTCGATGTGGGCCTTGGCGATGAGCGGACGGGCAATGGAAGTGCCGAGGTAGTACTGGCCTTCGTAGATGGTGTTAGCCCGCAGCATCGGGTAGATGTAGTCCTTGGCGAACTCGTCCTTGAGATCGAGCGTGTAGTGGGCGGAGGCACCAGTGGCCTTCGCCTTTTCCTCGAGTCCGTCGAGCTCCTCTTCCTGGCCGACGTCTGCGGCGAAAGTAATGATCTCCGCGTTGTAGTGATCCTTGAGCCAGCGAACGAGGACTGAAGTGTCCAGGCCGCCCGAGTATGCGAGTACGATTTTCATAATGGATAAAGTGGAAATTGAGAGAGTAGTTTTAAACCACAGAATTCACAGATGTACACAGATCAAATTCAGAAAATCACCTGATCCAACCCTGCGTCATCTGCGGTAAGAAAACATTAAGCCTACCTGCGGTTCGCTTCGGCAAGCACGGACATGATCGCCTTCTGGGTATGCAGACGGTTCTCCGCCTCGTCGAAGATGACGGATTGCGGCCCGTAGAGGACGTCTTCCTGAGCTTCCATTCCCTTGTAGGCTGGAAGGTCGTGCATGAAGAGCGCGTCGGACTTGCCAAGCTTCATGAGATCGGAAGTCACGGAATAAGGCTTCATCACGGCAATGCGTTCGGCAGATTCCTCCTCCTGTCCCATGCTCACCCAGGTGTCCGTGTAGAGCACGTCCGCATCCTTGGCTGCCGCCTCTGGGTCCGTGGTGAAACTCCAGGTCGGAGCGTGGCCGCTTTCGGCCAGCGTCGCCTTGATATCCTCGCCCGGCTCGTAGCCTTTCGGTCCAGCCAACACGAGCTCCATGCCAAACATCGCCGCGCCGAGAATCCAGGAGTTGGCGATGTTGTTGGCCGTGTCGCCGAAGTAAGCGAGCTTCTTGCCCTTGAGCGACTCGAGGAAATTCGCTCCATCCGCCCAACGCTCCGCCATGGTGAAGGCGTCGGTGTAGATCTGGCACGGATGCAGGTAATCGGTAAGCGCGTTGATAACCGGCACGCTGCCCAACTCCGCCAACTGCTCTATCTCGGATTGCTCGTAGGTGCGCACGATCAGTCCGTGCACGAAGCGCGAAAGCACGTTCGCCGTATCGTAAATCGATTCGCCGCGACCGAGCTGGATATCGTTCTTGTTAAGAAAGATAGGATGCCCGCCGAGTTCGTGGATGCCCACGTCGAAGGAAACTCGGGTGCGGGTGCTGGACTTGGAGAAGATCATGGCCCAGGTCTGGCCCTTGAGGGTCGGAGGAGTGTGCTTGCCGCGTCCCTTCTTGAGGGCGTGGGCCAGAGTGAAGACCTCCGCGGCCTGGTTAACGGTGAAATCGGTTTCCTTTAAAAAGTGCTGCATGAATAAATGTTGGTTTTTCGGGTATTGGGTAATTGGTTACACGGCTGCCGCCAGCTCGGCGACGCGGGTGGCGACGACTCCCTTGACGATCGCAAGAGCTGCATCGATATCGGATCGGGTCGCAATCAGCGGCGGCAAGAAGCGGATTACGTTTCCGCCTGCAGGCGGCACCACCAGTCCGGCTTCGCGAAACTTGGTGACCATCTCGAAGGGAAGCTCCGCAATCTGGATACCAAGCATGAAACCCTGCCCCCTCACATCTAGGATGTAGTCAGGAAACTCAGCCTTGAGCGCCTCAAGCTGTTTCAAGAAATACGCGCCCATTTCGGAAACGTTCTCGAGCAACTTTTCCTCTTCCACAACCGAGATCGTTTCCAAGGCCGCCGCGCAGATGAGCGGCGTTCCGCCGAAAGTCGTACCATGCGAACCAGGGCCAAACAGGGCGGCATGCTTATCGTCCATCCACACCGCGCCGATCGGAACGCCTCCGCCGAGGCCCTTCGCCATGCCGATAGCGTCCGGCCGGATGCCCGCCTTTTCGAAAGCGAAGAACGTTCCGGAACGCCCGGCACCGCATTGCACCTCGTCGATAAGAAGCAGGATGCCCTTCTCGTCGCAGAGCTTGCGCAAGCCTTGCAGGAACTCCACTGAGCAAGGGTTGATTCCGCCTTCGCCCTGGATGGTTTCCACGAAAATGGCGGATGTCGTCTCGTCTACCTTTTCGGCGAACGCTTGCAAGTCATTGAGCGGAGCCGTTTCGAACCCCGGTACCAAGGGGCGGAAGCCGCTTTGGATCTTCTCCTGTGGCGTAGCGCTCATACCGCCGAAGGTCCGACCGTGAAAGGCCTTATCCGCTACGATGACCTTGAACTGCTTTCCCTCTTCGCCGGACTTGGATTTCCCATAAAGCCGCGACAGCTTGATCAAAGCCTCGTTCGCTTCGGCGCCGCTATTGCAGAAAAAGACCTTTCCGCCGCCGCCAGCCAGCTCGTTGAGCTTGGCCGCGAGCTGGGCTTGCTTCTCGTTCCGGTAGAGATTGCTAACATGGATCAAGCTTTCCGCTTGTGATTGTATCGCGGATACAAGTCGCGAGTGACTATGTCCCAGAGTGAGCACCGCAATCCCTGAACAAAAGTCGATGTACTCATTATCAGCGTCGTCCCACACACGAACACCGCGACCACGAGTAAACGTAATAGGCGGCAATCCATAATTGCCGAGTACATTGTCTTTATAGAGCTGCTCGGTGTTTTGTGTAGTCATGATGTTTGTTATTGTTTTCGTAGCGCGGAGACTTAGTCCGCGTAATTAAGTGGTGGGATGCTGCAACGGATACGCGGGCTAAAGCTCCACGTTACGCACATGTCAGTGGCAGATTTCAGTTCCGATACCTTTATCGGTGAAGATCTCGAGAAGAAGGCTGTGAGGGAGACGGCCATCGATGAAGTGGACGCGATGTACTCCCGCATCGAGAGCCTTTACGGCGCTCTCGACCTTCGGCAGCATTCCAGCGCTGATCGTTCCGTTCTTCTTCAGCTTTTCGACTTGGTTCACTTTAAGCGTAGAAATCAGCGTATCCAGATTCTTGGGATCCGCAAGCAGGCCGGGAACATCGCTCATGTAAACGAGTCTGCGGGCCCTCAAAGCGCTAGCGACGCAGGCCGCGGCAACATCGGCATTCACGTTGTAGAGCTGACCGTCATCGTCGATAGCAACCGGAGAAATGACTGGCGTGTAACCGTCCTTGATCGCCTTCTTGATAATCTTGGCCTTTACGGTGGTGATATTTCCGACGAAGCCAAGATCGACCGCATCGCCATTAACATCCGTATCCAGTTTTTCGCACTGCAGCACGTTTTCCCCTGGAATGCCGATGGGGTGGTCCTTGCGAACCTGCAACATCTCGCAGACCTCGCCGTTCACCTTACCGCTTAACACGTCACGGACGACCTTAACGGATTCGCCATCGGTGTAGCGGAGGCCGTTGACGAACTTGGTTTCGATTCCCTTTTCCTCGAGGGCTCGGCTGATCGCTTTTCCCCCACCGTGCACTACCACAGCGTGGATACCTACCGCGGACAAGAAGGCGATGTCACCCGCGACGCGAGCGCGGATCTCCGGATCCGGATCGTCCATGAAACTGCCGCCGTATTTTATTACGAAGGTCGCCCCGCGGAAGTTCTGCACGTACGGCAGCGCTTCAACTAATACAGCCGCTTTGGAAATGATTTCCTGCATGTTCATAGATTTAGGATAGGGAAAGGGATGATTGGGTTATTTTTGTTTCCCACAGATATCACAGGTTTACTCAGGCGTTATTCTGAAACGTATATACCAGCGAACATCTGAACAACCCGTGGGAAAATGATACTACTCGCTCTTGTTAAAATCGACGTAACCTTCGGTCAGGTCGCTGGCCCGCAAGCGATAACTCGCTTCACCGGCGTGCATGTTGATGTGGATAGTGAACCTCCGCTCCTTTACCACTTCCTTCCATTTCGGCTTGTTTTCCGGTATCGGCGTACCGGATACAAGAGCTGGAACGTCGCCGTATGAAATATCGATCTTGTCCGGATCGAATTCCGAATCCGCGTAACCAAGCGCGTCCATGAGACGTCCCCAGTTCGGGTCGTTTCCATACCAGGAGGTTTTCACCAACAAGGAATTGCCAATCGAACGGGCAATGCTCTCCGCCCCCGCTTCCGAATCCGCGCCGCTTATAAGGAGCTCCACTACCTTGGTGATGCGCTCGCCATCGGCTACGATCTTGTCCGCTAGGTTATCGCAGATTAGAAAAAGCGCCTCCTTAAACTTTTCCAAAGTTTTGTCGTCGAGCGTCACGCCGGATTCGCCGTTGGCGAGAACGAGCACCGTATCGTTAGTGCTCATATCGCCGTCGACCGTGATTGCGTTGAAGGTATGCTTCACGGTTTCGGCCAGGAGCTCCTTGAGCGTGGCATTATCCGCGGCAATATCAGTCGTGATAAACGCGAGCATGGTGGCCATGTTGGGTTGGATCATGCCCGCACCCTTTGCAGAACCAGCAAGGGTGACCGTTTTTCCGTCTACTTCGAAAGTCGCGGTACAGGTTTTCTTCCGCGTATCTGAAGTGAGGATACAGTTCGAAAAACTCTCCCCATCGGTATCGCCCGCCACGATTCCCGCTCCGGACTTCGCGATCGCTGGCGAAATCCGGTCCATAGGAAGCAGGTCGCCGATACGGCCAGTCGAGCAAACCAGAAAGCTGTTCGCTTCCACCCCGCAGGCAGCAGCCGCTTGGTCGGCCATGCTCTTGGCATCCAACTTTCCCTGGGCGCCCGTGCAAGCGTTCGCGTTTCCGCTGTTAGCGATGATCCCGTGAATCGGACCGGCAACTTTCAGGACGCTTTCGCACTGCAGAACCGGAGCTGCCTTAACGCGGTTTTTGGTGAAGACTCCTGCTGCGGCGCAAGGGGTTTTCGAAAAGACGATGCCCGTATCCAGCCGGTCGTTACCTTTACGTCGTATGTCAGCTGAAACTCCATTGGCAAAGAATCCTTTGGGATCCGTTACACCGGCGGTGTTGGGCGTGAATGTAATTTCGTGTGACATAAAATTTCTCTTTTTGAAAGGGGAGCGTCTTCTCGGATAGCGGTTGGTTTCAGACGCCTGCGAACAAGTCGTCCCACCGGAGGGATCGAATTCTAGATGAGGCCGGTAGTCTCCTCCCAACCTTGCCAGAGGTTTAGGATTTGAACGGCCTGGCCACTGGCGCCTTTGACGAGGTTGTCTTCAGCGGAAGTGATGACGAAGTTGCCGGTACGCTGGTCCTTGACTGCAGAAATATCGACCCGGTTGGTTCCGACAACGTATTTCGTATCCGGCCGCGTATCGCTTGGCAGAATACAGACGAAAGGCTTGCCGGCATAGGTCTTTTCCCACTCGGCGTAGAGGCCCTCGATGCTCGATCCGTTGGAGGGAACGGTGATCGTAGTGGCAATGCCCCGATTCATGGGGGCGAGATGCGGGTTGAATTGCATAACAACCTTCTCCCCTGCCGCGGCGCTGAGCTGCTCCTCGATTTCTGAGAGGTGCCGGTGCTTGGGAACGCCATAGGCCTTGGCGCTCTCGTTCACCTCGCAGAAGGAAAACGCTTCCTTGCTCTGCTTGCCGGCGCCGCTGGTGCCGCTAAAGGAGTTGGCCACGATGTGCTCCTTGCTAACGATGCCTGCCTTCACGAGGGGGAGGAGCGGAATCAAAATGCTCGTCGGGTAGCATCCGGGACAGGCGAAAAGATCCTTCTGCTTCCAGGAATCGTCGGAAAGCTCCGGCATCACGTAGCGCGACCGGCCGAGCAGCTCCACGTCCGGGTGGGCAGCGCCGTAAAATTCCTCGTAGGTCGCGGGGTCGGAAATCCGGAAGTCGGCGCTGAGGTCGATCACCTTCTTGCCGGCATCGACAAGGTGCCGCGCGTATTCGGCGGCCGCCCCGTGCGGGAGGGCCAGAACTGCGACATCGATATCCTCCCGGGCGGCGAGTTCCGCCGGGTCCGAGTTTTCGAAGAGCATCTCGTCGAGGATTCCCCGCATAGCAGGGATGACGGAGCTGACCGGCTGGCCCGCTTTGCTCCGCGAGGTGACGGCCTTGAGCGTCACCTTCGGGTGAGCCGCGAGGAGCTTGACTAGAATTTCTCCTCCATATCCGGAGGCGCCTACGATGGCTGCGTTCATTGCGGGAAAAAGTTGGATAGAGTTTGGCCGTCTAGCGGTAGATGTCGCTTCCTACGGGAAAAAGAGTGTGAAAAGGCAAAAGCGCCTGAATTCAGAATAGAAGAAGCCCTCATGGCATAAACCAGTGAGGGCTTCCGAAAAATTCTGTTGATAAGCGGATTAACGCTTCGAGAACTGGAACTTCTTACGTGCCCCTGGCTGACCGGCTTTCTTACGTTCCTTCATACGCGGATCGCGAGTGAGGAGGCCAGCTTGCTTGAGTGGGATACGGAGCTCGCCGTCGAGCTTGAGGAGAGCGCGAGCGATACCAAGAGAGATCGCGCCAGCTTGTCCGCTGTCGCCGCCGCCCTGAACCTTAGCGATGATGTCGACCTTGTCCTTGAGCTCGGAAGTAGCGAGTGGGGAGAGGGCGATACGCTTGAAGTTATCGTGCGAGAAGAAGTCTTCGGTTTCCTTGCCGTTTACTACGATCTTGCCGGTGCCTTCCTGGAGGCGAACGCGAGCAACTGCAGTTTTGCGACGGCCGGTGCCTAGAAATACGTTTGATTCAACAGACATGTCTTAAGAGCGGTTGTACTAGAGGGAGATGGCCTCTGGGTTTTGTGCTTCGTGTGGGTGTGACTCGCCAGCGTATACCTTGAGCTTGGTGAGCATCTTGCGAGCGAGGCGGTTCTTTGGGAGCATGCCCTTGACTGCGTGCTTTACGACGAAGTCTGGCTGGCGCTCTTGCATCTGCGCAACGCTGAGGCGCTTTTCTCCACCGACGTAACCACTGTAGAACATGTATTGCTTCTGCTCTTCCTTCTTACCAGTGAGGGCGATCTTGTCGGCATTGATAACGACAACGAAGTCTCCTGTGTCCACGTGTGGAGTGTAGGCAGGCTTGTTGCGGCCACGTAGAATGTTTGCGATCTTAACAGATAGACGTCCGAGTACCTGATCCTTTGCGTCGATCACGTACCAGTTGCGTTGTACTGTTTCCTGTTTGGCTAGAAATGTTTTCATCGGATTTCGAGAAAAAGAGCAAAACACCTAGCCTGCGCCGGAGCCTTGTCAATGGTTTACTGAATTAATTTTGCGTCGCCGCGGCCCTAGAATCGAAGCCGGATGGAGGCGCTTCCGTATAAGTTGCTGTCAGGGACGCCGAAGCCGAAGTCGTTGTCGT
This sequence comes from Pelagicoccus sp. SDUM812005, assembly GCF_031127875.1. Lineage (GTDB taxonomy): Bacteria > Verrucomicrobiota > Verrucomicrobiia > Opitutales > Opitutaceae > Pelagicoccus. The sequence continues at coordinate 169,349 of NZ_JARXIA010000008.1, forward strand.
CGTAGTGAAGACCGAGCGACAGCGTCGAGGTCCTACTCAGTTCCACCGGGTAGACAAGGTCCACTCCAAAATAGCGGTAGTCCAAATCGCCATCCAAGATTCCGACGCGGCCGGTCGCCTGGAACGGAAAGCCCTGCAGCGGCACCGCCACCGTGGCCGCCGCCTCCACGAAGAGTTCCTCCGTGTCGAAGTCCTTGTATATATATATTGATGGAGAGACAGTTCCCAATTCCCCGAAGAGACCGAGGTAGGCCTCGTTGGTAGCGGAGCCGTTAGGCACCTTGTGATGGATTCCGCCCAAATCCACGGCCCACTTGTCAGCCACGGCCCAGCCGTAGCCGGCGTAAAAATCGATCTCGTCGCTGAAGAAGTGAGGACTGCCCTTCTTCTCCAAAGGCAGCGAAGCCCAAACGCCCGCGTAGAAATCGTTCTCCGCGAACTCGATCGAGGGAAACCAAGTGAACTCCCCTGCCTTCAAGCCACGGTCGAGATAGGCGCTCTGGAACTTCGCTTCCGCGGTGAACTCCCCCGCTAGCGCTCTTCCGCTACCTAACGATAGAAGCAGCAAGACGAGGCGAAGGGAAAACGTTTGATGGGATCTCATGCAAAGAAAAAGGTTTGGGCTACAGGACCTAACAAACCAATCTCGCCCCAAACAGCAAATAATCCCGATGCCACACGCTTCAAAAACACGACTCAACCTTTCCGCCCTTATCGCTGCCGCCGGCATCGGCCTCGGAGCCTTCGGCGCCCACGGCCTCAAAGCTCAGCTCGCCGCCAACGACAGCGCCGGCACCTGGGACACCGCCGTGCTCTACCACCTCGTGCACGCCGTCGCCCTCTTCGTCGCCGCGGTCAACTCCGACAAGCTGCGCAGCGCTTGGGCTTTCCGCCTTTGGACCGCTGGCATCCTGCTCTTCTCAGGATCTCTCTACGCTCTGGCCCTCACCAAATGGAGCCTACTTGGCCCCATCACTCCGCTCGGCGGCCTCGCCTTCATCGCCGGCTGGATCAGCATCGTCTTCGAAAATCGAAAGTAGCCTAACCGCAGGAGCTCGCTCCTAGGGCGAACTTCGGCGCCCGCGCCTACCGCGGTCTCGTTCCCAACTCCGCCACATTCTCCGCATGCAGCCCATCCGTCAACCGCTCGCCCTCGAACTCCCCGCCCCGCTCAAGCAGGCCTTGCTCGCCCTCGAATCCGCCGGCGGCACCTGCCGCATCGTCGGCGGCTCCGTGCGCGACGCCCTCCTCGGCATCACGCCCAAGGACTTCGACGTGGAAGTCTACGGCCTCGACCTCGAAACCATCGCCAAAGCCCTAGCCAAGCTCGGCAAGACCGACCTCGTCGGCAAGGCCTTCGCCGTAGTTAAACTCTGGACACATGGCGAAGAGTACGACTTCGCCATCCCCCGCCGCGAATCCAAATCCGGCTCCGGCCACCGGGGCTTCGTCATCGAGGCCGACGCCCACCTCAGCGAGCAAGAAGCTCTCAAGCGCCGCGACTTCACCATCAACGCCCTCCTCTACGACCACGCAAGCAGCGAGGTCATCGACTACTTCGGCGGCCTGCGCGACCTAGAAAACCGCACCCTTCGCCACGTCAGTCCCGCTTTCAAGGAAGACCCCCTCCGCGTCCTGCGGGCCATGCAGTTCGCCGGGCGTTTCCAGTTAGAGCTGCACGACGACACCGCCACCCTATGCCAGGAGATCGGCCACGAGTTCTGGACCCTGGCCAAGGAGCGCATCTGGACCGAGTGGGAAAAGTGGGCCTGCCGCTCCACCTCCCTCTCCCACGGCATGCGGGTTCTCGAAAAGAGCGGCTGGATCCGCTACTTCCCCCAACTCAACGCTCTCAGAAACCTTCCCCAGGATCCGGAGTGGCATCCGGAAGGCAACGCTTGGAGCCATACCCTTTGCTGCCTCGAAGCCCTCATCCGCGAAACCGACTGGAGCTCGCTCCCAGAAAAGGAACGCGGCGTGCTCGCCTTCGGCACCCTCTGTCACGACCTCGGCAAAGCCCGCTGCACCCGCTGGGCCGAAAAGCGGGGCGCCATGCACTGGATCAGCCCCGGGCACGAAACCCAAAGCATATGGCTCGCCGAGCAATTCTTCAACGCCATGCGGGCGCCGCACGAAATCCGCGACAAGGTCATGGGGTTAGTTGGGAATCACCACTTTTTGAATACAGTTCCCGAAGGCGGCCACAGCGACGCCTCGCTCCGGCGCCTTGCCAAGCGTCTCAGTCCTGCGAGCACCCATGAGCTGGTCTACGTCATGACCGCCGACCACCGCGGACGCCCGCCCCTCATTTCAGAGGCTCAAACCTTGCGAATCGCCAACTTCAAAAAGCGTATCCAAGAACTGGATCTAGAAAAGCACGCTCCCAAACCGATCCTGCTCGGACGCCACCTCATAGAGCGCGGCCTGAAGCCCGGTCCTGACTTCAAGGCCATCCTCGACCGTGCCTACGAAGCCCAGCTCGACGGAGCCTTCCAAGACGCGTCCACCGCTAGCGATTGGCTCGATCAAAATTGGAACGCCCTCAATAGCTAACGGCCAAGGCCTCCACCTCGATCAAGGCTCCCGCTGGCAGCTCTTCGATCGGAAACGCAGTGCGTACCGGCTTTTCGGGGTTCAGCTTTGGGTGATCGAAAAAGCGACGGTAAGCCTTGTTCCACTCGCCAAACTCCATTCCAAAGTTGTCCTGAATATTCAAATACGCCCGCAGTTGGACCACATTCGGGTAATCGAGCCCGACCTCAGCCATGCGAGATTCCAAGGTAAGCAAGGACTGCATCGCTTGCCCGTAAATGGCAGACTCCTCCCGATCGATCACTCCCGCAAACCAGGTAAGCTTGGCATCCCGAGCCACCGCCACCGAGCGGCTGAGAAAGGACGAATCGGCCCCCTCCCGCCACGCTAGGCCGTCTCGGCTTCCTTCCTCGCCGGGAGTATTGGGAACGAAGGGCCCCATGGCATCCGGAAAAGCCGCGTAGAATTCGATTTCCACTATCCTCCCCGTGGTCGAAAAGCCGGGAGCCGAGAATACGCTCAACGGGGGCGTCCCCGCTAGCGTCCTTTCCCAAAAGCCTTTCCACGCTCCCTCGAAGCCAGCGAAGTCCGTCTCCCTCGCCCCTTCCTCCGATTCGACTGGACTCAACATAGCTCGCACGAAAACCAGATCTCCTCGGTTCAAGCCCCAGTCCCGCAAGGTCGCGTCCAACTTCGCCAAGACCGAAGCCGTTTGCTCCGCCATCGAACCAAAGCCGTTCCCTTCACCCGGCAACCCGTCCGCCAGCACTCCAGAAGTAATCAGCAAGCTCGAGTACGGGCGCACCGCTCGCAACGATTCCCTTCGATCGGAGGCCCAAAAGACGCGGCTATTTGCTCCCGACTCCCGCAAGTTCGCCACCGCTGCAGCCGGAGCGGCTACCACCGCATCCAAACTCACCGTCGCTCCCTCCGGTAGCGACGCTACCCCGATCGTCGTACGCGTCGGAGGAGCTTCGTTCTCCGCAAAAGCCTCACTGAAGGCCTCCGACCAATCAGCCATTCGCTCACCCATGTCCTCGCCTTTCTCCGCGAGCAAATAACCGCGCACGTTGACCACCGATTCCATGGAGATTCCCGCAGCCTTCAAATCCGAAGCCAAGGCATCGAAAGCATCGCGGGCCGCCGCGCCGACATTCTTGTCCAAGCCCGCGTATGATTTCGTGAATACAAGGGTCGCCATCGGATCCACCGTGGCGGCCGCGCTGTAAGCGGCCCCTTGCAACGGCGTAATCTTGAACACTTCCTCGGAAAAAAGCGTCAGGCTTGAGAATAAGAAACAGGCAAAGAGCAGCAATTTACGCATAGCGCGGCTGCTAGCAGTATAGGTGCCACCCGTGGCGCAGGCTCTGCTCAAGCGCGAGCAAGATGTCTAGTAACTATAAACGCAGGGAATTCCTGCGCCTCGCCGGCTTGGGCCTCGGCCTCGGCGTGAGCGGGCGCTTCGCCAACGCAGCCGATCTTTCCGAAGCGCCCAGCAGCGCTCGACCGCATACCAGCTATCCGCAGTACGGAAAAATCCCGCTCGTTCGGGCTTCCCAGGACCGCATCGTCAAGGAGACCGTTGGCCTGCGCCCCTTCCGCGAAAGCGGACCAAACCTCGGGCACGAAAAGATCGGCGACAAGAGCGTCTTCCACAACTACGGCCACGGCGGCTCCGGCTGGTCGCTCTCTTGGGGAACCAGCGCCCAGGTCACCCACGAAGCGCTCAGCACCGGGGCGGAGTCATTCGCGGTGGTAGGCTGCGGAGCCATCGGCCTCACCTCTGCCATCCTCCTGCAAAGGGCCGGCAAGAGCGTCACCATCTACGCTAAGGACCGTCACCCGAACATCACTTCCAGCGTAGCCACCGGCGTCTGGTCGCCCGACTCCCGCATTTGCCTGAAGCAGCACGCCACCGATGCCTTCGCCACTTGGTGGAACGATACCTGCCGCCACTCCTTCAAGTCCTACCAAACGTTCCTCGGCCTGCCCGGCTCCCCCATCGAATGGGTCGATTCCTACGCCGTTTCCAACACTCCCTGGGACGCCGAAAGGCCAAAGGTTCCCAACGACACCCAGCCCGAGTACGGCCACTTCCGCGACCACGTGCAGGACCTCACCCCACGCTTCGTCGACCTCGACAAAAGCGCCAACCCCTTCCGCGAGCCCTATGCGAAAAAAGGCTCACGCATGATCTTCAACATCTCCGCCTACCACCAAACCCTGCTCCGCGAATTCACCAGTCTCGGCGGCCGCATCGAGAGCCGCGACTTCCAAAGTCCCGCCCAATTCAAGAAACTCCCCGAGCCCGTCATCGTCAATGCCACCGGCCTCGGTTCCAAGACCCTCTTCGGCGATACCCAAATGCACCCCGTTCGCGGACAGCTCACGGTGCTGATCCCGCAGCCCGAACTCAACTACAGCTTTTCCAACAACGATGCCTACGTCATTCCGCGACGCGACGGAGTCGTCATCGGCTCCAACCAAAACGGCATCATCGATTCCACCGACCTGGACGTCGATCCCGAGCAAAGCTTCGATGCCGTCGCCGCCATCGCCCGCTCCATGACCCAATCAAAGATCGCTAAAATCTAAACACGTATTCACAATATAAATACATTTTTAAAGACTCTCAGCATCGAATACCCTGCCTGTTCCTTCCGTCAAGCCGGCTTCGGCCGCCTTCCGAACCGCGGCACCAGTCCCACCGTGAACGCCGTTCCGGCTAGGGTCACCAGCATGCCCGCCACGATACGCGGCGTCAGGGTTTCGCCGAGGAACAAGGCTCCCCACAGGATAGCGAAACCGGGTACCATGAAGGTCACCGTCGAAGCGTTCGTCGCTCCCATGCGTCCGATCACATCGAAGAAGATGGCATAAGCCAGAGCCGTGCAGAAGATTCCGAGGGCCAGTCCGCAAGCCCATTCCAACAAGCTCGGGTTCACCTCAGGCCACAGCCATATTCCCAAAGGGAGCAAGGCCAAGGATCCGCCCACCATGCTGCCGGCTGAAGTCACCAAAGCAGGCACATCGGTCAAGTAGCGTCGCGCGTAGTGCACCGAAATTCCGTAGGAAAAGGTAGCCAATAGCCCCGCGGCGATTGCCCATCCCGCGCCGCCTTCCCCGAAGCTCAACTTTCCCCAAACTAGTATCAGAACTCCCAATACGCCGATAAAAAGTCCCAAAATCTGAATACGCTTCAAAGGAATCCCCAACCATACCGCCCCGACAAGCGCGGCAAAAAGTGGCGTGGTCGCATTGATCAAAGACGTAAACCCTGCCTCCAAGCTCAAAGCCGCGAAGGCAATCAGCGTAAACGGAATCGCGGTGCTCAGCAAGCCGACCACCCCCAAGTGTCGCCCATGCTTCCGCAAGCCAGTCCTCAGCTGTGGCCGCATAAAAAACGGCAGGAAGCACAGCAGGGCCGTCACCACCCGGATCGTCATCAAAGGTATCGGCCCAAAGGCTGGAGCCGCTATCCTGATAAAGAGAAAGGACGCTCCCCAAACCGCCGACAGTCCAAACAATCTCAACAAGTCAGCTGGCTGCATGCTTAACTACTCCCATAGCGGACTCCCAAGCAATAATCGCGCATTTCCGCTCATGCCCCCAACGATAGTTTCCAATGACTCCGGTTTCGCGAATCACCCGATGGCAAGGGATCAAGTAGGCCAAGTCGTTGCTGCCCACTGCCGTTCCCACTGCTCGGCTTGCCCCGGGCCGGCCGATCGCCTCCGCCAAGCGACCGTAACTCACCAATGAACCGGAAGGAATCCGTACCAAGGCCTGCCATACACGGACTTGGAATTCGCTGCCGCGCACGATGGCCTTCAAGGGCTGTCCCGAAGCCGCGGCGCCCTTTTCCTTGAAGATCGCCGCCGCCAACTCCCTCGCCCGCTTATCGTCGCGACGCAGCGCGGCGCTGGGCCAATCGCCCAGCACCTTTGCTTGGGCAACAGCTTCATCGCCTTCGGCTTCGAGAAAGGAGAGATGGCAAATCCCCCGATCGCTCTCCGCCACGCAAGCTCGCCCGAACGGGGTCTCCACAAAACCAATCCGTATTAGCCAACCGGCGCCGCCCGACTTGATTTCGCCCGGGGTCGCGCCCTCCAGCTTCACGCAGAGATCGTGCAAGCGTCCCGGGCCCGACAGGCCCACCTCGAGCGACGTATCCAAAACGCTCCTACCTTGCCTCAAAAGCTCCCGGGCCTTGGCGGCGGTCAGGCATTGCAGGAAATCCTTGGGCGTGATCGAGGCCCAGCTCGCGAAAAGCCGGTGCAAGTGGTGACGACTCAAGCCCATGAACTCGGCCAACTCCTGCAAGCTCGGCTGCTCCCCTTGCTTTTGGTCAAGGTAGCGAATCAGCTTGGCGATACGTTCGTAGTCGGACATCGGCGAAAACCTAGCACTCCACGAACGAATCGCCCACCCGATTCTTGCGGCGAAAATAATATTTCGAAACTCAAGGCTATGGCTGGCATGAAAAAAGCGCGTCCCTAGCGGAACGCGCTTTTTCATTTAGAAATCCGTTTTCGGGAAAGCCTACAGCTTGCCTTCGATCATTTGCTCAAGCTTGACGATGTCCTTGGCGAAGTTGCGGATGCCTTCGGCCGTCTTTTCCACAGCCATGGCGTCTTCGTTGAACATCCAGCGGAAGGTGTTTTCGTCCATCTCGATCTTCTCGATGTCCTTGGCCTTGGAAGCGGATTCGCTGAGCTTTTCCTCTACTGGGTCGTTGGAGTTGGCCAGCTCTTCGAGCAGGTTGGGAGAAATGGTGAGCAGGTCGCAACCGGCGAGCTCGAGGATTTCGCCCTTGTTACGGAAGCTGGCGCCCATGACTTCAGTCTTGTATCCAAACTTCTTGTAGTAGTCGTAGATCGACTGGACGGAGAGTACGCCTGGATCTTCGGCTGGCTCGAAGCTGCGACCTTCCTTGGCCTTGTACCAGTCCATGATACGGCCGACGAAGGGGGAGATCAAGGTGATGCCGCTCTCGGCGCAATGGACCGCTTGGGCCATGGAGAAGAGAAGCGTAAGGTTACAGTGGATACCTTCCTTTTCGAGTTCCGCAGCCGCGTTGATGCCTTCCCAAGTGGAAGCGATCTTGATGAGGATGCGGTCGCGGGAAATTCCCTTTGCCTCGTAGAGGTTGATGATGTCCTTCGCCTTGGCGATCGTGCCGGCGGTGTCGAAGGAGAGGCGAGCGTCCACTTCGGTGGAGACACGACCCGGGACGATATTCAAAATCTCGATACCGAACAGTACCAAAAGCTCGTCGATGATCGCTTCCACCAGAGCGTTTCCGGAAAGGCCGGAATCCTTCTTAGCGGCGACTGCCTTGTCGACGAGTTCCGCGTACTCGGGCTTTTCCGCTGCCTTGAGGATGAGGGTAGGATTCGTGGTCGCGTCGCGAGGCTCGAACTCCTTCATGGTTTGGAAGTCACCGGTGTCGGCTACGACTACGGTGAACTTCTTGAGCTGTTCCAGTTGGTTTACAGTTAATACGTCAGACATAATAGATTTAGTTAGGAGTTAGGTGATGTGTTCTTACTCGTATTAGGAACAATTAATCAGAACGAGGTCCACCGCAAATGCCCTTGTTTCTTTAAGGTTTCGCAACATTGTGCGGCACAGACGAATTTCATTCATGCTCAAAGAGAACTATTTTAAGTCAACGCAGGTCCTGCTCGAGCGCGTGTACCTGCAAAACCAAGCCGAAATCGAACGTCTCGCTCCCTTGATCGCCAAGTCCATCGCGGACGGCGGGGTGATCCATACCTTCGGAAGCGGACACTCGGAAATCATTGGCCGCGAGATGGTAGGCCGGGCCGGAGGACTGGTCTGCGTGAGCGCCATCTTGGACATGACCGGCGGTTTCATCGAAAACCTGGAAGGCTACGGACGCGAGCTGGCGGCCCGCTACGACCGCAACCACGGACTGCGGGAAGGCGAGTTCATCATCGTGATCTCCAACTCCGGAAAGAACTGCTCGCCCATCGAGGTGGCCGAGTACGCCAAGGAAAAGGGGCTCAAGGTCATCGCCCTCACCTCCGTCGGCATGGCCCAAAAGGTGCAAACCACCCACTCCGGCGGCAAAATGCTGCACGAGATCGCGGACTTCGTCTTCGACAACTGCGGCAGTTTCGGGGACGCCCTGGTGGAGCTGCACGAAAAAGGGAAGTTCGCCGGGCCCACCTCCACCTTGGCAGGCGCCCTGCTGATTAATCTCCTGCAGATGGAAATCCTAGACGAACTCAACAAGCTCGGCGTGCCGGCCCCGCTCCTGCGCAGCCAAAATACGGACGGGGCCATGGAAGCCAACCGGGAGCTCGCCCGCAGCTACAAGGGACGGCTGAGCAAGCCGCTTTGACAGACCGAAGCTTTCCGATTGATTCATTTACGTGAACCGACGCAATCCGCGTCTATTGAGCATTGCGTTTCAGCTTCTATCTGCTGAATCCTACAGGCAAACCTCCGGCAAACCACTAGCATGTTTCAGGTAACTTTCAGCGATCAGGCTCTCAAGGAGTTGGAAAAGCTTCCAACCATGAAGCAACTCGCCGTGATCGATCCGCTCAGCAACTTGACCGAGTACCAGCTCAACCATCCGGAAGAGCCGCTCGGTTCCTTCAAGCGCCAAGGCAAGACCACCTACCGGCTGCGCTCGGGCGAGCACCGCATCTACTTCCAGCGGGAGGGCGGCTCCTTGAAGACCATCTGTATCCTGCACAAAAATACGCTTACCGACTTCATCTACCGGACCAAGCTTCCCATTTCCGAGGAGCAGCTCGCCGAACAGCACTCCTCCTTCTGGAAATACCTCGATACCCTTAAACACTAATCCCAGCACCTTTTGGACGAAGAGCCTGAACTCGAACCCAAGGAAATCGTCAAACTAGACGCCTCCCAAGCCTCCAAGATCTACCTGCTCCCCAACCTTTTCACCGCGGGTAATCTATTCTTCGGCTTCCTTGCCATCAAAAATTGTATCCAAGCCCGCTACGGCATGATGGCCGGCGACGATACCGGCAACCCCGACGCCCTCTTCCGCCAAGCCGTGCTCTTCATCCTCGGCGGCATGCTTTGCGATTCGCTGGACGGACGCGTGGCCCGGCTGGGCGGACGCGAGTCGCTCTTCGGCAAGGAGTTCGATTCCATCGCCGACATCGTGACCTTCGGCATGGCACCCGCCCTCATGGTGCTCTTCCTCATCCTCAATCCCGAGCAAAACGAGGAGTTCTTCACCAAGGCCGGCTTCTTCCTGGCCTTTATCTACCTGCTCTGCGCCGGAGTGCGCCTGGCCCGCTTCAACGTCATCACCCACCCTGCGGTCAAGTCCCGCAAGCTCGAGGAAGCCGAGGGCGACTTCCTAGGCCTGCCCGTTCCGGCGGCCGCCGGCATGATCGCCACCATCGTCCTGGTCATGACCAAGCACGACGCCCTGCGCGACTACGCCCTAGGCCTCCCGGTGCTCATGCTGCTCATCTCGGTGCTGATGATCAGCAACGTGCGCTACCCCTCCTTCAAGAAGATCGACTGGAACACCCAGATCAAGTTCACCTCCTTCGTGGCGGTTCTAGTGGTCATCGGCCTCATCTACTTCTCCCGCGAATACGCCCTGGTGGTCATCTTCTTCAGCTACCTCTTCTACGGGATCGGGCGCCATGTTTTGCGCTTGAGACGGGCGGCTGGACGCAAATCCAAGGCCGCCAAACGGGTGTAAATCCTTTGCTAACAACTTGGGCAAAACCGACCAATAAGCTGGAGATATTCGTTTTTTTTTAACATGTCCTTTTCTGGAAACAATCTATCCCAGTAGGCTTGAACATTTTCGAACAGCCCTTACTCCTTAGTTTCCAAGCGTTTAAGTGTCTTATGGCCGATATTCACAGCCTATAAGAATACTAATGATTTATTTAATTAATTAACTAACTATCCATTGGAATTGTCAGAAACTCCAAAAACTAGCTAACTCCTCCCCAATGAAGTTCAAAATCCACCGTGACCATTTCAGCAACGGCCTCCAGCAAGTCCTCAACGTCGTTGGATCCAAGGCAACCATGCCCATCCTGAGCAACGTGCTCATCGAAGCTGAAGGCGACACGATTTCCCTCACCACCACCAACCTCGACCTCGGCATCTGCGCTCGCATCAAGGCAACCGTCGAGGAGGAAGGTGCGGTAACCCTCCCCGTCAAGCGCCTCGCCACCATCGTTAAGGAGTTGCCTAACAGCGACGTAAGCGTGAAGGCCTCCCCCAACAATCAGGTCAAAATTGCCTCTGGCGGATCGAACTTCAAGATCATGGGCATCAGCCGCGACGAATTCCCAGCCCTGCCGGAATTCAGCGACGACCGTTCCTTCACCATCGAGCAGAGCACCTTGGCCGGCATGATCAAGAGCGTGTCCTACGCTCAGTCCAGCGACGAAACCCGCTACATGCTCAACGGTGTATTCTTCAATTTCCTCGAGCCGGAAGAAGGCGCCTCCGGTCGCCTCAGCCTGGTTGCCACCGATGGCCGTCGCCTCGCCAAGACCGACCACGAGATGGAAGTCGGCGAAGGCATGTCCGGCAGCCTCATCCTGCCCGCCAAGACGGTATCCGAGCTCGTCCGCCTCCTCGACAAGGGCGAGAACCTCAAGATCGCTTTCAACGACCGCCGCGTCGCTTTCCAGATCCACACCAAGGACGACTCCAACGGATTCGTGGGCGACATCCACCTCGTCTCCAAGGTGGTGGAAGGCAACTACCCGAACTATCAACAGGTTATTCCCAAGGAGACCCACCAGCGCATCAAGGTCGAGCGCGAGCTTTTCCTCCAGTCCATCCACCGCGCCGCTCTCGTCACCACCGACAAGTCCAACCAGGTCAAGATCCAGATCTCCAACAACCTCATGGAGCTCTCCGCCTCCAGCCCGGACTTCGGCGAGTCTCACGAGTCCCTGGCCATCGACTACAGCGGCCCCGACCTGCAAGTCGCCTTCAACCCGCAGTTCCTCATGGATCCGCTGAAGGCCTTGACCAAGGACGAGCTCTTCTTCGAGCTGAAGGACGAGGTCAGCCCTGGCGTCTTCAAGACCCTGGAAAGCTTCCTCTGCGTGATCATGCCGGTCCGCTTGACCTAAGAGGAAACGACACGAATTTAGCGAAAAGGCTCATCCCCAGCGGGTGGGCCTTTTTTTGTTTGTGCCCATAGGCATCCCGCTTCTACTACGTGCCCCAACTCGTTCGTAACCATGCCGGAACACAGCTTATCCCCTCTTGCCGAGATCTTCGTCTACACCTGCGTAGGGCTTTCTATTTTGCTCGGCCTGCTGAATACGCGAGTGAACTCCCTCAAGGTTTCGGTGCTCAACCGCTGGGCTCGCTGGTTCGGCGTTTCCTTCGGAGCGGCCTTTCTGGTGTTCGATGCCGGTTGGCTCAACCGGCCCTTTTGGGTGATTGGCGCCATCTTCTTCCTTGGCTGGCTACTGGTCGAAACCGTCTATACCTGGCTGGCCATCAGCGCCCTGAGCAAGAGCACCATCTCGCTCTTCCCACGCTTTTCGGAGAACACCACCGGCGAAGAATGGCCGGCCCAGAAGAAGCTCATCGAGATCAAGGACTGGCTGAAAAGCAAAGGCTTCGTTCGCTCCAAGGCCCTGCTGGCGGACGTCGGCCACGGCATCAATATCCGCTCCACCGTTTTCCAGAGCGAAGACAACAAGACCCGTTTCCAGATCCTCTTCGTTCCCCAGCACAACGGAGACATTGGCTTCTGCTTTTCCTTCGCTTCCGAAACGAAGGCCGGCGAGCGCTTCGTCACCGACAACCTCTACATGCCCTATGGCGGGTTCTATCCGGACAAGTGGCAGATCGTGCGCAAGCCTTGGACCCGAGACGCGGCCAAGCTCTACAAGCTGCACCAGAAGCGCATTTCCAAGGCGGAGCTCGCCGAGTACGAAATCGACCCTATCGACGACCTGAACCAGCAGCAACGCGAGCTCGAGCAGATCAATCTCAAGCAGGGCTTCCTTTTCGAGCCGCAGTACCAAGAGGAGCACGGCCGCATCACATGGGAAGGACGCTACCGGGTTTGGAAAGAGGTCTGGCTGCTCAACTACTTCGGCATCTCCATGGTCTAAGCCCCGCGGCGCGGATTCCGCGCTAGCGCTTCAACCGCCGATATAGGACATCTCGACCTTCTTGTCGCTCTTGAGGGGACGCCCTTTGCTGCGGTCTTCTGAATACTGGTCGTCGCGTCCGATCCAAAGTTTGGATACGATACGGGTGAATTCTTCTTGGCTTACTCCGGCTCGAATGTGCTGCTTCAAGTCCGTGCCAGCGCTGGCGAAAAGGCACGTGTAGAGCTTGCCCTCGGCGGAGAGGCGAGCTCGGTTGCAGTCTCCACAGAATGGATTTGTAATGGAAGTGATGATACCGAACTCGCTGCCGGTGTCCTTGAAACGGTAACGCGACGCAACTTCCCCGCGGTAGCTCGGGTCGACCGCTTCAAACTCGTAGCGTTGAGCGATCGTTTCCAATATTTGCTTGGCCGAAACGACTTGGTCCATCTTCCAAGCATTGGTCTCCCCAACGTCCATAAACTCAATAAAGCGCAGCGTAATGCGACGCTCGCGAAAGTAGGAAACCATGGGAAGGATATCGATGTCGTTCACCCCTAGCTTCGCCACCATGTTTACTTTGGTGGGCAAGCCCGCATTCTCTGCGGCGTCGATTCCGCGAAGCACGGCTTCGGGCGAAGAACGCCCGCCGCTCATGATGGAGAACCGTTCTGTATCCAAACTGTCGAGACTGATGTTGATTCGCTTGAGGCCGGCATCCTTTAGCTTTTGGGCATAGCGAGGCAAGAGGGAAGCATTGGTGGTAAGCGAAATGTCTTCGATGCCCGTACTCGATTTCAGATCGGAAATGAGGGCGGTGAGATCGGGGCGCAGCAGAGGTTCGCCTCCCGTTAGCCGGATCTTTTGCACGCCCAGCTGAGCGAAGCTCTTGGCGGCGAACACGATTTCCTCGTTGCTGAGCACCGCATGCTTGGGGAGAAATGCGTAGTCGGGGCCGAAGATTTCCTTGGGCATGCAGTAGGAACAACGAAAATTGCACTGATCCGTGACCGAGATCCTCAGGTCTCGCAAAGGGCGATTTAGTTTGTCCGCTACGCTTTTCATCCTTCAGGCAAGTAAGGAGTAAGGCTTTGAATAGGTAAATATGAAAAGAACCTACCCTATTTCATTAGCTCTCGGCGGAGTATGTCCATGGCTGCGTTGAAGGCGCGTCGCTTTTGGGCGACGCGTGGACCGCGAAAGCTAAACCGCTGGGCGTAGGCTCCGACTGGGGAATGCAGACCGATGTAGACTGTACCGACCGGATCCTTCTCCGTTCCGCCGCCCGGTCCGATATATCCGGTAACGCTAATCGCGTAATCGGACTCGAGCCGTTCCGCGACTCCGGTAGCCATGGCGATCGCTACTTCCTCGCTCACGGCTGTATGCTGTTGTATCAGTTCTACGGGGACGCTAATCAGATCTTCCTTCGCACCCGAGCTGTAGGTCGCCAAGCCACCTACGAAATACTCCGAGGATCCGGGGATGTTTGTGATTTCGTTGGAAATGAATCCGCCCGTGCAGCTTTCCACGATCGCGAGTCTAAGCTTCTTGCGTCGTAGAATCTTGGATACGATATCGACAAGCGTGTCGTTTCCGATAGTGAGGAAGTTCTCGCCCAACAGTTCTTTGCATTCCTCCGCCAGTTCGGCGAGCCGGTCGTAGGGGTTGACCTGGTTGGGAAAGCTCATGCGAAAGTCTACCATGCCGGGGTGGGCGCAGTACGCGAGCTCCAGGCCATCCTCGCGCTGGGCGATTGGTTGCAGCAAGGTTTCCAGATTCGATTCCCCGATTCCTGTAGTGCGAATTTGGATATAGTTTTCGCTATCTTGAACGAGGCCTTTTTCTTGCAGGCGTGGAAGGACCTGATCCTTGAACATAGGCTGCAGTTCATGCGGCGGACCGGGAAGCATGACGAGTAGCTTGCCGTTTTTCTCTAGCCAGAGACCAGGCGCTGTACCGTTGGGATTGTGGAGGACCTCCGCATTCTCGAAGTGGAAGGCTTGCTTGCGGTTGTTCTCGTTCAAGGGGAGGCCGAGCGCCTTGAATCGATCCTCGATGGCTTGCATCACAGTGGGGTCGTAGACGAGCTTCTCGCCCAAGCATTCACCGATCACTTCCTTGGTGCGGTCGTCAACGGTCGGCCCCAGCCCTCCGGTGGTGATAAGAACATCCGCCTTCGTCCAGTAGTCCACGAAGTAGCTTTCGATGTCCTCTGGTGCGTCTGAGATAGTCACGTTCGCGTGCAAGGGAGTGCCCACTTGCCTGAGTTGGTCGCCAATGTAGGTGAGGTGCCCGTTGGGAGTGAGCCCGAGGAGGAGCTCTTCGCCTAGGGTGAGGAGGATGATCTTTGGTTTGCTTGGCATCTGTGCTTCAACGTTTGAATGGCGCATCGGATTGGCGTCCGGTGCGAAAGTCTTGCGACTTCGGCTACTTTTATGACTGTAGCGAAACTCGCGCGAGTTTCCCTTGGATCAAACAAAAATGCCCGACCCGAATTCCAGTGACTTAAAAGAGAAGGTCCGTCGCCTGCCGGATAAACCAGGAGTCTACCTGATGAAAGACCGTTTGGGCTCGGTCATCTACGTGGGCAAAGCGAAGAACTTGAAGAAGCGGGTGTCCTCCTACTTCCAGGCTTCCAAGAAGTTTACCCACCAGCCTAAGATCCGGGCTCTGGTGCAGATGATTCGCGATTTTGAGTACATCGAGGTGAAGTCGGAACCAGAGGCGCTGCTTTTGGAAGGAAAGCTCATCAAGAAGTGGAAGCCGAAGTACAACACTGACTTCGTCGACGACAAGCGCTTCCTGCTGGTTCGGGTCGACGTGACTCGGGAATTGCCGCGCTTCGCCCTCGCCCGTTTCAAGAAAGAAGACGGGGCCCGTTACTTCGGACCTTTCGTGCACGCGAACCACATTCGCAAGACCCTTACGGAAATGAGGCGTCGTTTCGGAATCCTGCTAGGCGACGCCGCTCCGAAGCGCCAGGACGACGGGAGCTTTCGCTTGTACGACGATGTTCGTTCGGAGATCTACGGTCATGAAAATCTGGTCACAGTGGAAGAGTACCAGGAGCGTGTAGAGGAGGCCTGCGAGTTTCTCCAAGGCAAATCGCGCGAATGGCTCGACGAGCTGAAAATCGAGATGGCTAAGGAAGCCGCGGAGCGAAACTACGAGAAGGCGGCTGCTTTGCGCGACATCGTATTCGCTCTGGAAGCGTCCCTTAAGAAAACGCGCAAGTTCGAACGGGATCTACCGGCAAGGGAAACGGAAACCGAAACCTTGTCCTTGCTGCAAAAGGAACTTTCGATGACGAAGCCGCCGCAGACGATCGAGTGTTTCGATATCTCCCACATTTCCGGAACCTTTGTAGTTGCTTCCATGGTACAGTTTGTCGGTGGGAAGCCGAACAAGGCTGGCTACCGTCGCTTCAAGATAAAGAGCTTCGAAGGGAACGATGACTTTCGCTCGATGGAGGAAGTTGTTGGTCGACGCTATCGTCGTTTGCATAAGGAGGGTAAGCCGTTTCCCGACCTGGTCGTGATAGACGGGGGCATGGGGCAAGTCGGGGCAGCCATCAAGTCGTTCTTATTGCAGGATCTGGAACCGCCGGAAGTAATCGGATTGGCGAAGAAGCACGAGACGATTATCTTCCCCGACGAACGCCCTCCCCTGCGTTTGCCCTTGAAGCATGCGGGCTTACAGTTGTTGCAACGGTGCCGCGACGAGGCTCACCGCTTCGCTAATACCTTCAATGCGGACTTAAGGAGCAAACGTATCCGAGAAAGCATACTGGACGACTTCAGCGGTTTGGGTCCTAAAAAGAAGAATGCCTTGCTCGACGAATTTGGGAGCATCGATCGCCTGAAGTCGGCCTCCTTAACCGAGTTGCGTTCAGTGGATGGAATCGGCTTGGAAACGGCGACTCGCCTGAAAGCCTTCCTCGACGAACATTACAAGAAGTAAAAAAGCCTCTCCTTTGAGGGAGAGGCTTTGTGTTTAATTATTGAATACTGGCTTGGTTGAGCGTAGGTATCGAGAGCTCTTCGAGCTTCAGAACGTTCTTGGGCGTATCTGGAGTGGAGGGCTTGGGGACCACCTTCCAGAATTTGCTGATGGTTTTCTGCCAATCGTCCAGGAGAGTCTTGGCGTGCGGGCTTTGCGTGTTTTCGAGGTGAGCTTCTACGACTTTCTTGAGGGCATCGATTTCACCGCTGTCGCCGAGGCGCTCGATGTCTATCATGGCCGGATTGTAGTAGTTTTTGAAGGTGTTGTCCGCGTCGTAGACGAAGGCTAGTCCACCGCTCATACCCGCTCCGAAGTTTGTACCCGTTTTTCCAAGACAGACCACAAGGCCGCCGGTCATGTACTCGCAAGCATGGTCCCCGACCCCTTCGACGACCGCAATGGCGCCGGAGTTTCTTACTCCGAAACGCTCTCCAGCCAAGCCGGCCGCGAACAGGTTTCCGCCGGTGGCGCCGTAGAGGCAGGTGTTTCCGAGCAAGGTGTTTTGGGTCCAGTCGTAGGTTTGTTCTTCGCCAGGCCGGATAATGATCTCGCCGCCGCTCATCACTTTGCCGACGTAGTCGTTGGCCTCGCCGAGAAGCGTGACCTTGATGCCATGGGTGAGCAAGGTGCAGAAGCTTTGGCCAGCGGTTCCCTTGAAGACGAGATCGATGGAGCCGGGCGGCAGGTGGTTGCTGCCGCGGACGTAGGCCACTTCTCCGGATAGTTTGGTGCCTAAGCAACGGTCGGTGTTTCCGACTCGATACTTGCCGCTAAAGGAGGCTGCTCGTCCGACTACGACGTCGTGGGATTCCTGGATAATGGTGTTGTCCAAGCTGCCGTCGAAGCCAAGGCGTTCGTTGCGTGGACGCGTGTGGATGCGTGGCGCTTCGCCGCTGGGGTCTGGATCGTGCAGGAGCCCGCTGAGGTTTACGGTCGCGGTCTTGGGATTCTCCGGATCGTCGATCTGTTCGAGGAACTCGGTACGCCCTACGAGGTGGTCGAGCTTGCGTACGCCGAGCTTGGCCAAGTAGTAGCGCACGTCTTCGGCCACCGCGTTGAAGAAGTTGATCACGTTTTCGGCGGTGCCCTTGTATTTCGCTCGCAGGTCGTCGCGTTGAGTGGCGACGCCAACTGGACATGTATTCAAATGGCAAACACGGAACATGGCGCAGCTGGCGGCGATCATGGCGGAGGTTCCGAAGTTGAACTCTTCCGCTCCTAGGATGGCAGCGATGATGATGTCGCGGCCGGTTTTCATGCCTCCGTCCGTGCGGAGCGTGACGCGGTTGCGCAGTCCGTTCATCATCAGGACTTGATGGGTTTCGGCGATGCCGATTTCCCAGGAGGATCCTGCGTGCTTAACGGAGGAAAGCGGCGATGCTGCGGTACCGCCGTCGTGTCCGGAAACGAGGATGACGTCGGCGTAGGCTTTGGCCACGCCTGCGGCTACGGTTCCGACTCCGGAGCTGGAAACCAGCTTTACGCAGACCTTGGCTCTCGGGTTTACTTCCTTGAGGTCGAAGATGAGCTGAGCCAAATCCTCGATGGAGTAGATATCGTGGTGCGGCGGAGGAGAGATGAGCGTGACTCCGGGAACGCTGAAGCGAAGCTTGGCGATGAGGGGCGAAACCTTGTGACCGGGAAGCTGGCCGCCCTCGCCCGGCTTGGCGCCCTGGGCAATCTTGATTTCGATTTCCTTGGCGGAAGCGAGGTATTCGGCGGTGACCCCGAAACGGCCCGAGGCAACTTGCTTGATGGCGGAGGATGCGTTGTCGCCGTTTTCGAGCAGCGAGTAGCGCCGCGGCTCTTCGCCGCCCTCCCCTGAATTGGACTTGCCGCCGATACGGTTCATGGCGATGGCAAGAGTTTCGTGGCACTCGGGCGAAAGCGCGCCGAGCGACATGCCAGCGGTGCAGAAGCGTCGACGGATATCCTCAACTTCTTCTACTTGGCTGATATCGACTCCAGAATCTGGATACTTGATCCGGAGTAGATCTTTGATGGCGTAAGGTTGGTGCTCGTCCGATTGCTGGCGATAGTTGTCGTAGTCTTCCTTCTTACGCGTCTTGAGGAAGCGATGCATGCCTCCGACCACCTTAGGATTCCAACCGTGAAATTCGCCGCCGTTGCGGATGACTTTGTAGTAGCCGGCGCTTTCCAGTTCGGCGGTGAGCTCTGGATCATAGGCGCGTTTGTGTCGGTCGTGGGCTTCTTGAGCGATGAGCTCGTAGCCGATACCGCCAATGGGACTGGGCGTCCCGACAAAGCAGTCGTCAATGACTTCCTGCGAGATGCCGATCGCCTCGAACATCTGGGCGCGGCAATAGGAGAAGAGCGTGCTGATGCCCATCTTGCCCATGATCTTGAGCAAGCCTTTGTCGATGGCGGTGCGATAGTTGTTGGCTGCGGTCTTTGCGTCGACTCCCTCGATTTCGCCGCGTTCGGCGAAGTTCGTCATGATCGCGAGGGCGATGTAGGGGTTGACTGCGTTGGCTCCGAAACCGAGCAAGCAGGCGATTTGGTGCACGTCGCGCGCTTCGCCGGTCTCGGCAACGAGATCGCATTTCATCCGGTATCCGGTTTTTACCAGATGCTGGTGGACGGCTCCGATTGCTAGGAGCATCGGGATGGCGATCCGGTTTTTGGATACGTTTCTATCCGATAGGATTATGAGTTTGGCGGCGTTGCTTTCGACGGCATCCTGGGCCCGCGAGATGAGATCCTTAATGGCCGTTTCGAGTCCTGCGGTGCCAAGGGAAACGTTGTAGGTCGCGTCGAGGCGAACGACTCGGTCCTTGAGGAACTTGACGTCGAAGAGCGCGTTGAGCTCGTTGTTGAAGAGAACGGGGCTGTTGGTCTTAACGAAACCGGCGGATTGCGGGAGATCTTCGAACAAGCCAAGTCGGCCGCCGAGGAACATGTTGAGCGACATGACGGATCGCTCGCGAATGGAGTCGATGGGCGGATTGGTAACCTGAGCGAAGAGCTGGCGGAAGTAGGTGTAGAGCAGACGTGGCTTGCGCGATAGGAATGCGAGCGGAGTGTCGTCGCCCATGGATCCGATCGCTTCCATGGCGGATTCGGCCATTGGCTTGAAGATGATATCGTATTCATCTTTCTCATACCCGAATGCCAGTTGGCGGTGGATATCCTCGTCTTCGGATTTCGAGATGCTACCCTGCGAGTCGGCGGAGTGATCCTGAATGTCGACGAGGTGTTCGCCGCACCACTTGTGGAAACGTTCGTCGCTGCCGATCTGAGCTTTGATTTCATCGTCGTCGAGGAAGCGATGTTCCAGCATGTCGATGGCGAGCATCTTGCCGGGGCCGAGTCGTCCGGTGCGGACCGTTTTCATATCGGTCTCGTCGATGAGTCCGAGTTCGGAAGCGAGCATGAAGGTGCCGTCTTCGTAGATCTTGTAGCGGGCGGGACGCAGTCCGTTGCGATCTAGGGAGGCGGCGACGTAGCGACCGTCGGTGAAGGCGATGGCGGCGGGCCCGTCCCAAGGCTCGAGCATGCAGGCGTGGTATTCGTGGAATCCGCGCAGGGTGTCGTCGAGCAGGGCATTGTTTTCCCAGGCGGGCGGCATCATCATGGTGACGGCTTCGAGAGCGGAGCGTCCACCGAGGGTGAGAAGCTCGAGGGTGTTGTCGAAACTGGCCGAGTCGGACATGTCCGGCTGGAGCATGGGCCGCAGGTCGGAGAAGCGTTCGCCCCAGATGCCGTGCACGTTCGAGTTCTCGCGGGCCCGCATGAGGTTGCGGTTGCCGCGGATGGTATTGATCTCGCCGTTGTGCGCCATCATGCGGAACGGTTGGGCGAGGTGCCACTGGGGGAAGGTGTTGGTGGAGTAACGCTGGTGGAAGATGACGAAGTTCGTCGTGTAGCTGGGATCGCGCAGGTCGGGGAAGTATTTGCGGACCTGCGGAGAATTGAGCATGCCCTTGTATATAATAGTGCGGCACGAGAAGCTGCAGATGTAGAAGTCTTGCAGCTGGGCCTTCTCTGCTTCGCGCTCTGCGGTCTTGCGAGCGAGGAAGAGCTTGCGCTCGTACTCTTCGACGCTCAGTTCGCCGGTCTTGGCAATGAGGGCCTGCACCATGTGGGGTTGGGTGCGGTCGGCCTTGCGTCCGAGGCTATTGGGATCGACTGGGATGTAGCGCCAAGCCAACAGGCTGAGGCCTTCCGCTTCGACGGCGGTCTCAATGATCTTGCGCCCGTGGGCTTGGGCGTAGTCGTCGTTGCGGGGGAGGAAGATGACGCCGACGCCGAGGTCTTCGTCGTTGAAGAGCTTTTTCCCTTGGTCTTCGAGGAAGTCGCGAAAGAGCTGGTGGGGAATCTGGGTGAGGATGCCGGCCCCGTCGCCGGTGATGGCATCGGCGTCGACGGCGCCGCGGTGGGCCAGGTTCTTGAGGGCTTGCAGCGACTTTTGCAGCAGCTCGTGGGAGCGTTCGCCATTGATGTTGGCGAGGAGGCCGACGCCGCAAGCGTCATGTTCATAGTCCTTTTTGTAAAGAAGCGGAGAAGCTTGAATCTGGTCCATGGTGAAAAAATGTGGGGGCTCGTTGAGTGGAATCTATGAGGCAAAAAAAGGCCGGAAGTTTAGTCTCCGGCCCTTGGTTCGTTCGTAGCGCGCGCTCGCTGGCGAGCTTAGAAGAAACGGATGGGCTTGGAGGCGGAGCGCATCTTTTCGTGCTCCTCGTCCGTGCAGCCTCGATCCGTCGGGGCTGCTGCCTCCGCGTCGGTTGCCTTTACGAGATTGTTGGCGAGCATGTACTGCTCCACTTCCTCGCCGGAGACGTCGGCGAGCATGACTCCGTCGATTTCGACGCAGGGAGAAAGCGGCTGACCGGACTTCGCGACCATTTCGGCGTAGTTGTCGGGGTTGTTGATGATGTCGATGTCTTCGTACTCGAGCTGGTGCTTTTCCATGATGGCGCGTACGCCCATGCTCCAGCCGCAAGTTGGTTTCAGGTAAGCTTTGATCTTCATGACGTCAGTTTGGTGTAGGTTGTTCTGCAATATTCGCGCCGTGCACTGCGAATGTATGCGACGAAGCTGCACTTTCAAGCGGGCTCCCGTTTTTCTGCAAGAACAATTCAAATCTCACAAGTGCGTCGGCCGGCGCCGCAGGTTTGTGAAATTTAACGCTTTTCCTAGGGGTAGGACAGGGAATGTCTTAGCGCAGCCGTTATTATAGGCGGCAGATTATCACTCGAATCTTGCCAGCCTAGTGGGGCGAAAGCAGATTTGGCTCAAACACAACGTAAACCCTAACACTTTTGGAAAAAACACATGGCTAAAGGCAAAACCAACCCCCTCCCTTCTTCTGACGATCGCGAAAAGAACGTCGAACTCGCTATCTCGGCGATCACCAAGCAGTTCGGCGAGGGATCGATCATGCGACTGGGCAGCGGCTCGAAGCTGGACGTGGACGTGATCTCCACGGGTTCCATCTCGATCGACTTGGCCCTTGGGGTCGGCGGTTTGCCGCGCGGCCGCATTTGCGAAATCTACGGTCCGGAATCTTCGGGTAAGACGACCATGTGTTTGAGCCTGATCGCGGAAGCCCAGCGCAAGGGCGGCTTGGCGGCCTTCATCGACGTGGAACATGCCCTCGACCCGAAGTACGCTCGCAAGCTCGGCGTCAAGGTGGACGACCTTTTGGTTTCGCAGCCGGACTCCGGCGAAGACGCTCTCAACATCACCGAGACCTTGATCCGTTCCAACGCGATCGACGTGATCGTGATCGACTCGGTGGCAGCTCTCGTTTCCAAGAACGAGCTCGATGGCCAGATGGGAGACGCGACGGTGGGCTCGCAAGCTCGCTTGATGAGCCAGGCGATGCGTCGCTTGACCGGTATAGTAAGCAAGACCAAGTGCATCTGCCTGTTTACCAACCAGATCCGTGAAAAGATCGGTGTCATGTTCGGCAGCCCCGAGACGACTCCTGGCGGTCGCGCCCTCAAGTTCTTCGCTTCCGTTCGCATGGACATTCGCCGAATCGGGCAAATCAAGGACAACTCTGGCGTGGTGACGGGAAACCGGACACGCATCAAGTTCGTGAAGAACAAGGTTGCGGCCCCGTTCACCGAAGC
Organism: Pelagicoccus sp. SDUM812005; assembly: GCF_031127875.1. Lineage (GTDB taxonomy): Bacteria > Verrucomicrobiota > Verrucomicrobiia > Opitutales > Opitutaceae > Pelagicoccus. The sequence continues at coordinate 192,087 of NZ_JARXIA010000008.1, forward strand.
GGAGTTCGACATCATGTACAACGAAGGCATCTCCCGCACCGGATCGATCGTGGACTTAGGCATCGAGCACAAGGTGCTGGAAAAGAAGGGAGCTTGGATCTCCTACAACGGCGATCTCATCGGCCAAGGCCGCGAAGCTGCCAAGACTTTCCTTTCCGAAAACCCGGAGGTGTTCGAGGAGATCTCGGTGAAGATTCTCGAGACGGTAAATCCAGACCTGCTGGAGAAGAAGCAACTCGAGGAATCGGCAAGCAAGTAGGCTTGCCTCCCGCGAGGACGTCGTTCTTTTCTTTCTCAAAGGCCGCTTGTCAAAGCGGCCTTTTTGTTGGATGGGTAACGGGATCAATCGAAGGGGTAGCCCTCTCGCTGGCGCCTCGGAACGGGACTTAAGAAGTTAGTGTATGGAAAATACGGATACAATAACAGCTCTAGCTACGCCTAGCGGCGAATCGGCAATTGCGTTGATACGCGTGACGGGGCCTTTGTGCGAAACGATTGCGAGGGAAGCTTTTTCCCTCGCGAAGTCCCCTGCCCCGCGCCGGGCCTGCCATGGCGGCTTTCGCGACGTCGCGGGAGAGCTTTTGGACGACGTGGTCTATATCCTCTTTCGCGGTCCCAAGTCGTACACTGGCGAAGACGTGTTGGAAATCAGCTGTCACGGCAATCCCCTGATCGCGACCCGCTTGCTGGAGGATTTGCTGGCCCGGGGCTGTCGCCAGTCGGAACCCGGCGAATTCACGCGTCGCGCTTTCCTCAATGGCCGCATGGACCTGACCCAGGCCGAAGCGGTTATGGAACTGATCCAAGCACGCAGCGACCGAGCTATCCGTGTGGCTAACAATCAGTTACGTGGAAATTTCGGCCGCCAGCTCGATCAGCTGAAAATGCGTCTGCTCGCAACGGTTGCGACGATCGAAGCTTATATAGACTTTCCCGACGAAGACCTTCCACCCGAGCAGAAAAAGGCGGAGATCGAGGCCATCCGCTCGGTGCTGGGCTTTTGCAGCCGCATCATCGACAGCGGAAAGTACGCGGCCTTTTTGCGTGACGGGGTCAAGACCCTGATCCTCGGCGAGCCGAACGCGGGCAAGAGCTCCCTGCTCAATTGCTTGCTCGGCTTCGAGCGGGCGATCGTGAGCGACGAGCCGGGCACTACGCGGGACTTCATACGGGAGCGCGTGATGCTTGATGGGCACTGTCTCCAATTAATGGATACAGCAGGACTGCGTGAAGCGACCAGCGGAATCGAGCGCGAAGGAATCCGCAAGACAGTGGAGCTGACCGAGGAAGCCGACCTTTTCTTGCTGGTGATCGACGGTACCCTCCCCTGCCCTGAGCTTCCCGAGGAAGTTTCGAAGCATATCAACGCACAGAACTGCATCGTGGTGCAAAACAAGTCGGATTTGGGAGAAATGCGTCCCCTACCCGCTCCCTTGTCGGACTTAACTCAGGTTTCGCTGTCAGCTCTGTCGGGCACCGGCTTGGAGGACTTGAAGGCGGCTGCGGTTGCCATGATCGATGCCCACCTTGCTCAAGATCAGGACGATTTGATTTTGGTGAATGCTCGACACAGCACGGCCCTCAAGGAATTGGCCGACTGTCTGGAGTCCGCTATTCGGAACTTCGAGGCCGGAGAGCCGGCGGAGTTCGTAGCCAGCGAGCTTCGCGGCGCGGTGGAGGCGATTGGACGCGTTTTGGGCAGGATCGATACCGAAGACATGCTGGACGTGTTGTTTTCCAGCTTCTGCATCGGCAAATAGAGCCGATTCTGGGGCGTACGAAGCTGCTTGAGCTTGTAGCCCCCTCTCCTATCGTCCCCGTCCATGAGCGGAATGCTGGATGAGTACGATGTGATAGTTTGTGGGGCGGGACACGCTGGATGCGAGGCCGCTTTGGCTGCTGCCCGCATGGGGGCCCGGACCTTGGTTTTGAGCGGCAATATCGACACGATCGCTGCGATGAGCTGCAACCCCGCGATCGGCGGCGTGGCCAAAGGGCAAATTGTGCGGGAAATTGACGCTCTCGGCGGCGAGATGGCGGTGAACGCCGACGTTTCGGGGATCCAGTTTCGTTTGCTGAACGCTTCCAAGGGCCCAGCCGTGCAGTCTCCCCGGGCTCAGTGCGACAAGAAAGTATACGCTCTGCGTATGAAACACGTGCTGGAACTGCAGGAAAACCTTTCCATCTTCCAGGCTACGGTTACGGGACTGATCTTCAAAAACGGCAAGGTGGTAGGATGCAAGACCAACTTGGACGTGGATTTCTACGGAAAGACCTTGGTGGTCACTACCGGAACCTTCCTGCGAGGCTTGATGCACGTGGGAAAGAACAAGACCGAAGGCGGACGGATGGGCGATTATTCCGCCAAGACGCTTTCCGGAAGCTTTCTGGAGGCCGGCATCGAGCTCGAGCGCCTGAAAACCGGTACGCCGCCGCGGCTGCTCGGACGTACTATCGACTTTTCGGGACTTGAGGAACAAAAGGGCGACGAAACGCCAGCCTTGTTCGGTTTCTACGACACGCGGGGAGAAAAGGATCTGTTCCACGTGGAACAACGCGGAGAACAATTCGCGGGCTGGAAGCCGGGAACGGACCAAGTCTCCTGTTGGATCACTTACACGTCGAAGGAAACCCAGCAGATCGTGAACGACAACCTGCACCTGTCGGCTATGTACGGAGGCGAAATCGAAGGTACGGGCCCGCGGTATTGTCCCAGCATCGAGGACAAGTTCGTTCGTTTCGCGGAAAAGACGCGTCATATGCTGTTTTTGGAGCCGGAAGGGCGGAACACCAACGAGTATTACGTGAACGGCCTGTCCACCAGCCTGCCGTTCGGAACGCAGCTGGAGATGCTGCGTTCGATCGATGGGCTGCAAAACGTGCATCTTTTGCGTCCCGCCTACGCGGTGGAGTACGATTTCGCTCCTCCGACCCAGCTTTATCCTCACCTCGAATCCAAGAAGGTTGAGAATCTCTTTTTTGCGGGCCAAATAAACGGAACTTCCGGCTACGAGGAAGCGGCGTGCCAGGGGCTTGTTGCCGGGGTCAATGCGGTGCTGAAGGCGAGGGGAGAGGAGCCGATGGTGCTGAAGCGTCACGACGGCTACATTGGAGTCTTGATCGACGACCTGGTGACGAAGGGAACCAAGGAGCCCTACCGCATGTTCACGAGCCGAGCGGAGTATCGCTTGCTGTTCAACCACGGCAGCGCGGAGTTGCGAATGCTGGAGCATGCGGCGGCTCACGGATTGGTCTCGGACGAGCGTCTGCAGCGAATGAAAGCCAAGAAGGCTAACGTCGAAAAGTGGGTCGAGTGGTTGGAGAAGAACCGTCGCGATACGGCCACTTGGGCGACTCATATTCGCCGTGGGCTAGGGGAGGGCGAGCTGCCTCCTGAGTTAGCGACCTTGGAGAAAAGTACGCTCGAACAGGTATTGTATCGGGCCAAGTACGCGGGCTATCTCGAGCGCGAAACCAGGCAAATCGCGAAGCTCAAGGACGTTGAAAAGATCAAGATTCCGGCCGATTTCGACTATTCGAAGCTCAATGGACTGCGTTTGGAGTCGATCGCGAAGTTGAGCGAGACCCGACCTGCAACTTTGGCCCAAGCGGGCCGAATTAGTGGTGTGAACCCGTCTGACATCAGTATTTTGATGATTGCATTAAGGTCCTAACTTGTTGAATATAAATAAAATAAGTAAAGTTTTTACAATTGAGATTGGCGTAGAAAGTTCGTTTGCGGGGCACGGTTCGCTACGTCACTGAATTGTAACGCAGCTGCGGTTGCGCTCCGACTTTGTCTCGTAACAATCGGGTTCTTATTTATTACGCTTATGGTAGCTATGGATGACTCAAAGAGAATTTTGGTGGTAGACGACGAAGTCGATGTGACTGAGTTGTTGAGCTACCATCTACGGCAACGCGGCTATGAAGTCCGGACTTTGAACGATTCCCGTTTGGCTCTCGAGACCGCTCGGCAGTTCAGGCCCGAGCTCGTCGTGCTCGATATCATGATGCCGGATTTCAGCGGTTTGCAGGTTTGTCGCTTGATGCGGGCCGACTCGTCCTTGAAGGAGATACCTATCATCTTCTTGAGCGCGAAGACGGAGGAGGGCGATCGGATCGATGGCTTCGAAAGCGGCGCTGACGATTATGTCTGCAAGCCTTTCAGTCCAAAGGAGCTGATGCTGCGCGTGTCGGCGATCCTGAAGCGTAGGGGAGAGACCGAGGAAGCGAAAATTCTCGAGGTGAACGGAATCCGCATGGACGTGGAACATCATCGCGTCGAAGTGGAATCCGAGGGTGTCGACTTGACGGCTACGGAGTTTCGCTTGCTGAAGCTGCTTCTCGAGGAAAGGGGCAAGGTCCAGACCCGTGAAACGCTTCTCCAGAAAGTGTGGAACTACGAGAACGACATCGAGACGCGCACGGTGGACACTCACATGCGTCGCTTGCGTGAAAAGCTCGGCAATGAGGCCTCTTGGCTTGAGACCGTTCGTGGGGTGGGCTACCGCTTAGTTGAAAGCCGGTAGTACCTTCTTATGACCATTATTTTTGCCTGCGTCGCTTTAGGCTTCGCTGTCTTCTTCGCGAACAAATACTTCCGACAGAAGGTAGCGATCCGGTTGCTTGCCGAGTCCCTCACGAGCCGCACTTCGATCCTTACGCACTCTTCCGAATTCCGGGAGGTGAACGAAAATTGGGGGCTGCTGCTGGAGGAATTGAATCGGCTGATCGAGGACAACAATAGCCTGAGCCGCAAGAGCAGCGGGCAGCTTAACCAGATCGAAACGACCTTGGGAAGTCTGCAGGAAGGGGTGATGATTATCGATCGGGATAATTACATCCTGTTGGTAAACAACGCCTTGAAGAAGATTTTCCCTTCGATGTCCAACAGCGTGGGCCAGCGCATCGAGAGTGGCATGGGAAACTCCGACTTTCTCGATTTCGTTTGGGACGTGAAAAAGGGCAGGGGGCCTGCCAAGCGAGAAATCGCGTTTCGGAGCGGGCAATCCGAAGTTTGGCTCGATGTAACGGCGGCCCGTTTGTCGGAGGCCTTGGAAGGAAATGCCCCTTGGTTTCTCTTCGTGCTGCACGATACCACCCGCCAAAAGCTGTTGGCCCAAGCCCGCAAGAATTTCGTCGCCAACGCGTCGCACGAGTTGAAGACGCCGGTGGCCGTGATCAAGGGCTATTCCGAGACCTTGGTGTCGGACCATGAAACGATGCCCCTAGCGGATCGGGCTCAGTTCATTTCCACGATTTACCGCCACTCCGAACGTTTGGCTTTGCTTATCAACGACTTGCTTAGCCTTTCCCGTTTGGAAAGCGATTCTCCCAGTTTCGATTGGTCGGAGTCGGACGTGCTGTCTTGGATCCGCGAGATAGCGGTGGACTATGGTTCGAATCCAAGGAAGTCCGGCCTGAAGGTCGAAACGGCTTTTCCTGCGGAGATGTGGGCGAAGGTTCGGTACGACGTGCTCAAGCTTCGCCAAGTTTTCGACAACCTGGTCGAAAACGCCTGCAAGTATTCGCCGGAAGGTGGGAGCGTGCGAATCGGAGCTCGGGTTCGCGGCGCGGAATTGCTTCTGTGGGTGGAGGACGAAGGGGCAGGGGTGCCGAAGGAAGACCTGAACAAGATCTTCGAGCGTTTCTATCGAGTCGACAAGGGGCGTTCCCGAGAGACGGGCGGAACCGGGCTGGGCTTGAGCATCGTGAAGCACATCATCGAATGGCATGACGGCCAGGTCTGGGCGGAAATCGCGGAGAAGGGCGGCTTGCGCGTCGTCTTCAGCTTGCCGCTGCTTGCGAGCTCCGAAGGTGCGGCCTCGCCCCGCCAGTTCCACGTGGAAACTGAAGGCAGCTGAGAAATACGGGTTGAAAGCTGGGGACATTCGGCGCTTAAAACCCGCTGCCATGAATCCCGGTTACGAACAGCATCTCGAATGGGTTAAAAAGCGTCGCAGCGAGCTTGAGAAGAATCTTGCCGCGATGTTTCCAGAACCGGCGGAATTGAGCCTCGAAATCGGTTGCGGCCACGGGCATTGGTTGGCCGACTTTGCGGTCGCGTTCCCCGAGAAGCAGTGTCTCGGAGTCGATATTATCGGCGATCGCATCGAGCGGGCGGAGAAGAAGGTTCGTCGAGCAGGGGCGAGCAATGCGCGCTTCGTGCGCGGCGAGGCTTTTGAAGTGCTCGACCTCATGCCTCGCCATGTCCGTTTGAACGAGGTTTTCATCCTTTTTCCCGATCCATGGCCTAAGAAGCGGCACTGGAAAAATCGCCTTTTCAGCGTGAAATTCCTCGAAGAGCTCGCCAGCCGTTGCGAGGCGGGCGTGCGTTGCCACTTCAGGACCGACCACGACCCTTATTTCGAATGGGCTGAGGAAGTGATTGCTGAACAAGACCTTTGGAAGAGAGACAGGGAAGCTCCATGGCCGTTCGAGCGAGAAACCGTCTTCCAAAACCGCGCGGACAGCTACCAGTCGCTCATTATTGTTAAGCAGTAGTTCGTTAGCCTTTACGAGCTGTTAGCAGCCAAGCTGCGCAACACTATTATATAGTCTTTCGATTCCCGCCGTCCCTAGCTGTAGACTGCGATGGCGACCAGTTGGAGACCGATGGCCAATATCGCGAGGATGGTACAGAACAGGTAGAAAGGATCGAAGGCCTTGGGGCGGCCGCGCTTGGCTGGGCGCTTTTTCGCGGCCTTGTGGGGAGATCGTTTTTTTTCGATTTCCTTCAAGCCGCTCAGAGCGTTGGTGAGATTATCCTTAGCCATGGGCTTTTTACTTTCAGATTGGTGGGGCTGAGCCAAGAACTTACGTTCAGTATTAGAATCCGTACTAGGTATGAAATGAATTACTTACAATCGACTCTAATAGGCGTAAAAAGTCTTTCCAGAGTTGACGGTTCCTCGAGGGTGGTACAACAAGTCCTCCTTCTTTCACCTATGGCGGGCAAAAAGACATTTCTTCTCTCATCACTAGCGCTACTGCTTCCAGTAGCCGATGCATCTGCTGCGGTTAGCCCTGCGGCGAATGAACTTTTTAACGTGTTCGGGCTACCAGTCACCAACTCTATGGTGACGAGTTGGGTGATTTCGATCCTGCTCATTCTTGGGATCCGCGCCATGGTTGGCCGTCCCAAGATGGTTCCTTCCAAGGGACAAGCTCTGGTGGAATCCTTGCTTTGCTTCGTGCGCGACACCACGTCGCCGATCGTGGGCAACAAGGCTTTCAGAATGACTTTGCCCGTTATCTTGGGGCTCTTCTTCTACATCCTGATCCAAAACTGGAGCGGTCTGCTCCCGGGCGTGGGCAGTGTCGGTATGGGCTATACTGGCGAGGATGGTCATTTCCATGTTACTGAACCTTGGATACGTCCTGCTAACGCAGACTGGAACGGAACGATTGCGCTGGCCGGTGTTACCATGATCGCTTGGCTCTTCATCGTGCTCAAGTCCGACGGTCCTGCCGTCCTGATCAAGGATCTCTTTGGCAACAAGGCGGACAAGCGGGAAGTCGGCAAGTTCATGTGGATGGCGCTGTGGCCAATCTTCCTCATCGTCGGCGTTATCGAAGTGGTTTCCATCTTGATTCGTCCGCTCACTCTTTCGGTCCGACTCTTCGGCAACATCTACGGCGGCGAGAGCCTGCTGCACCAGACCGGCTTCATTTTCCCTTTCTACTTTCTCGAGCTCATTGTCGGCTTTGTCCAACCGCTGGTATTCATCCTACTGTTCAGCGTGTACGTGGGACTCATCTGCAACCATGGTGACGGAGAAGAGCACCACTAGAGTAAACAATCTGTTGTCGGGACCATGTGCATAAAATGTGGGCGGCAATATAATAGCTAACAAAATAAAAAACGTATAATGAACATCCTCGCGGAAATCACAGGTAACATTGGTGCAGGTATCGGTGCTCTCGGAGCAGCGGTTGGAGTAGGCCTCATCGGTCTCAAGGCTGCGGAAGCAGTCGGTCGTAACCCCGGAGCTTCCGGTAAGATCCTCGTTCAGGCGATCCTCGGTATGGCTCTCGCAGAAGGTCTCGGCATTCTCGCCATCTTCTTCATCAAGTAAGCTCGCTTGATATTTTTGGCACCATCCGCGTTCGCGCTGGTGGTGCCTTAGCCATTTTTCTCAACTACTCTCGTATCTCTCTACGAACATGATTGACCTCATCCAAGTCCTCGCGGCGGCAGATCCTCAAGCAGCTGACTCAGCGAACCTCGTCGAAACGTTTGGTATCCATGGGAGCCACATCATCATGCAGGCGATCAGCTTCACGATCCTTGCGGTCGTGCTCTGGAAGTTCGCTTTCAAGCCAGTGATGGCTACGATGGAAGAGCGCGAAGCCAAAATCGATTCCGGACTCAAGTATGCGGAAGAGATGAAGGTCAAACTTGCTGAAGCCGAAGCGGAAAAGAAGCGTATCCTTCAGGAAGCGTCCGTCGAGGCGAAGACCATCGTTACGGAGGCGCGTCAGACCGCTGAAGCCCGTATCGAGAAGTCTGCTCAAGAAGCGATCAAGGCTGCGGAAGACATCACCAAGAAGGCAGAGCGCCAGATCGAAAACGATCGCAAGCAGATGCTCGCCGAAGCTCGCAGCGAAATCTCCCGTCTCGTTGTCGCCACTGCTGGCAAGGTTCTCTCCAAGGAACTTTCCGCTGAAGAAAAGGCCCGCTATTCCGAGAGCGCGTCCTCAACACTCGTTTAAGCCACGAGCTGTACCTGAATTTCAATGACACGCGACAAGCAAATCATCAACTACGCGAAGGGGCTTCTCAAGATCTCTCTCGAGGACGGCCAGTTCTCCGAAGAGCGTGCTGCTGCGGTTTTGCAGTCCTTGGAAAAGAATCCACCGCGTAACTACGCTTCGGTCCTCAAGGAGTACCTGAAGCTCGTTCAGCGCGAAGTCGCGAACAGCACTGCCGCTGTGGAACACGCTGGCGAAATTGGCGACTCCGCTCTCGAAGCGATCCGTTCCAAGTTCTCCGCCCACTACGGTCGCAACATTTCCGTCACCACTAGCCAAAACGACTCACTCATCGCGGGCATCCGCGTGCGGGTCGGCTGCGACGTTTACGACTCCTCGGTTGCCGGAGCTCTCAAAGAGCTAGAGGCGACGCTCTCTTAAATCACCCTCCTTTCAGAAAACGCATACTTTCAAAACGCTAGAACACTATGAGTTCCGTCATCGAGCAAATCGAACAACAGATCGCTAATCTCCAGGCCAAGACGGTCCAGAGCAACACAGGCAAGATCGTCACCATCGCGGACGGCGTTGCCAAGATCGACGGCCTTTCCCAGGCCATGTACAACGAAATGATCGAGTTCCCTGGCGGAACGATCGGCATCGCCCTCAACCTTGAAGAAGATTTCGTGGGTGTTGTTATCCTCGGCGAGTCGACTCACCTCAAGGCTGGCGACGAAGCGAAGTGCACTGGCCAGCTGCTTTCCGTTCCTGTTGGCAAGGGCTTGCTCGGCCGCGTTGTCGACGCTCTCGGCAAGCCGGTTGACGGCAAGGGCCCGATCGAAAGCACCGAGACGAACCCAGTTGAAAAGATCGCTCCTGGCATCATCGAGCGTAAGTCCGTCGACCAGCCGCTCGCTACCGGCATCATGGCGATCGACTCCATGATCCCGATCGGTCGCGGCCAGCGTGAACTCATCATCGGCGACCGCGGTACCGGCAAGACTACGATCGCGATCGACACCATCATCAACCAGGCGAAGATCAACGACGTTGGCCTGGCTTCCGGCGATCCCGATTTCCGTCCCGTTTACTCCGTTTACGTAGCGGTCGGTCAAAAGAACTCCAACATCGCTCGTACGCTCGGCGTTCTCGAAGCGGCTGACGCGCTCAAGTACACCATCCTCGTCGTCGCTGGTGCGGCGGACGCAGCGGCCGACCAGTACCTCGCTCCTTACTCGGGCGTGGCGATGGCCGAGTGGTTCATGTCCAACGGTATGGACGCCCTCATCGTTTACGATGACCTTTCCAAGCACGCAGCGGCTTACCGCCAGATGTCCCTCGTACTCAAGCGTCCATCCGGCCGCGAAGCGTACCCAGGTGACGTATTCTACCTGCACTCCCGCTTGCTCGAGCGTTCCGCCCGCGTAAACGAAGACAACGGAAACGGATCCATCACGGCGCTTCCTATCATCGAGACCCTCGCTGGCGACCTTTCGGCTTACATCCCAACCAACGTGATCTCGATCACCGACGGACAGATCTTCCTCGAAACGGACCTCTTCAACCAAGGTATCCGCCCTGCGGTATCGGTGGGTCTTTCCGTTTCTCGCGTGGGATCCGCGGCGCAGATCAAGGCCACCAAGCAGGTTGCCGGTAAGATCAAGCTGGAGCTCGCCCAGTTCCGCGAACTCGCGGCCTTCGCCCAGTTCGGTTCCGACCTCGATGCCAAGACCAAGGCCCAGCTCGACCGCGGCGCCCGTATCGTGGAGCTCTTCAAGCAGCCTGCGTTCAACCCGCTCCCCATCGAGGAGCAGGTGGCCGTACTCTGGGGTATCCAGAACAACTACTACGACGATATCGACGTTTCCAAGATCGTGGCCGCCGCTGGTTCGATCCGCGAATTCTTCACCACTCGCAAGGAGTTTCTCCTCGTGAGCATCCGTGAGAAGGCGAAGATCGACGACGAGTTGCAAGCCGAGCTCAAGAAGGCTTACGACGAGTGGAAGCCAAGCTTCGCTTAATCCTGACTCGTCTAGAATCCTCGCGAACCTCTTCCATAGATGCCTAGCACTAAAGAAATCCGAGGCCGAATAAAGTCGGTCAAGAACACTCGCCAGATCACCAAGGCGATGGAGCTTGTCGCGGCTTCGAAGATGAAGAAGGCGCAGCAAAACGCGTCTTCTGGTCAGGCCTATGCGGCGCTGCTCGCCGAAGTTTTGGCAAACGTCTCCGGACGTATTGACGAAATCGAGCATCCCTTTTTCGAGGAACGCGAAGTAAAGAAGCGCGGCATCCTCGTTGTATCCACAGACCGAGGACTTTGCGGACCTCTCAACAGCAACGTTTTCCGCGAAGTGCTGAAGGTGAAGAGCGACGCAAAGTTCGTCACCATCGGTCGCAAGGCAGTACAGTTCGTCAGCCGTAACAAGCTGGACCTGCTCGCCGAGTTCTCCGTACCCGATGAAGTGCCTTACCTGCAGGTAAAGCAGATCGTCGAGTTCATGATCGAAAAGTACGAAGCGGGCGAGATCGACACGGTCGAGATCCTCTATCCCCGTTTCGTGAATACGTTGGTCCAGGAAGCTTCCTTCGGAAAGCTCCTCCCGATCAGCAACCTCGACGACATGATCAACGGACTTCGCGGGAAGGACGCCGAGCCGTATCAAGAAAGCTTGGACGAACGTCGGTTCAAGTTCGAGCCCAACCCTGAAGCGATTCTCTCCTCCTTGCTTCCGCTTTTCGTCAACCGCGAGGCGCATCAAGCCATTCTTTCGGCCCGCGCATCCGAGCACAGCGCTCGAATGGTTGCGATGAAGACAGCGAAGGACAACGCATCGACCCTTCTCGATTCCCTCACGCTTCAGTTCAACAAGGCCCGTCAGGCGGCCATCACTCAAGAAATTCTCGAAATTGCCGCGGCTACATCGTCCAACGGCTAAAAACCTCCTTTTAAAACAAAACTTCCATCACCGAAAACGCTATGAGCAACACCGGAAAGATCCTCCAAGTCATTGGACCCGTTGTAGACGTTAAGTTTGCACCCGAAACGATCCCGCCCATCTACCAGGCGCTTACCATTCAGTTCGAAGCCGCTGGCGAAAAGATCGACCTGACTCTCGAAGTTCAGCAGCACCTCGGTGAGGGCGTTGTGCGTGCGGTTGCGATGTCTTCCACGGAAGGTCTCAAGCGCGGCATGGAGATTGTCGACTCCGGCGCCCCTATTTCCGTACCGGTTGGCGAAGGCGTTCTCGGCCGTATCTTCAACGTCACGGGCGACCCCGTCGACCAGCGCGGCGAAGTCAAGTTCGACAAGAAGTACCCGATCCACCGTCCAGCTCCTCCGCTCACCGAGCAGGACACCAAGGCCACCATCCTCGAGACAGGCATCAAGGTCATCGACCTCATTTGCCCGTTCATCAAGGGTGGTAAGGTTGGCGCCTTCGGTGGTGCCGGTGTTGGTAAGACCGTTGTGATCATGGAGCTCATCAACAACATCGCGAAGACTCACGGTGGTTACTCCGTATTCGCTGGTGTCGGTGAGCGTTCCCGTGAAGGTAACGACCTTTACCACGAAATGTCCGACTCTGGCGTTATCGACCAGGAGAACATCGAGAACTCCAAGGTTGCTCTCGTGTACGGCCAGATGAACGAACCACCTGGCGCACGTATGCGTGTCGCTCTCTCGGCTCTTTCCATGGCTGAGTACTTCCGCGACGAAAAGAACCAGGACGTACTGCTCTTCGTAGACAACGTCTTCCGTTTCTCCCAAGCCGGTTCCGAAGTATCCGCGCTTCTCGGACGTTCCCCATCTGCGGTAGGTTACCAGCCAACGCTCTCTTCTGAAATGGGTGCTCTCCAGGAGCGTATCACTTCCACCACCAAGGGATCCGTTACTTCCTTCCAGGCGGTATACGTACCTGCGGACGACTTGACCGACCCTGCTCCAGCGAACACCTTCGCTCACCTCGACTCCACGATCGTACTTGAGCGCTCCATCGCTGACTTGGGTATCTACCCAGCGGTTGACCCACTCGCTTCCGTATCGAAGGCGCTCGAGCCAGCCGTTGTTGGCCAAGAGCACTACGACGTGGCCCGCGGCGTTCAGCGCGTACTTCAGCGCTACAAGGATTTGCAGGACATCATCGCGATCCTCGGTCTCGACGAGCTTTCTCCGGAAGACAAGCAGACCGTATTCCGCGCTCGTAAGATCCAGAAGTTCCTCTCCCAGCCGTTCAACGTGGCGGAAGTCTTCACTGGATTCCCAGGCAAGATCGTTCCCGTTTCCGAAACCATCAAGGGCTTCAAGCAGATCCTCGATGGCGAGCTCGACCACATCGCCGAAAACGACTTCTACATGAAGGGCGGACTCGACGAAGTTCTCGAAGCGTCCAAGGCCTAAGCCAGAGCAACCCGGTAGGAAATGTCACTCCAACTAGAAATAGTAACGCCGCACGGCAAGGTATACGACGAGAGGATCGATTCCGTCGTCATGCCAACCACTTCAGGTGAAGTCGGCATCATGCCCGGTCACATTCCGCTTCTCACTGAGATCCAGCCTGGCGACATCGCTGTATCTAAGTCGGGGACGGTTGACCACCTTGCGGTGAGCAAGGGCTTCGCGCAGTGCATCGGCGACAAGGTTTCGATCCTTGCGGAACACGCGATCAGCGAGTCCGACATCGACGAAAACGAAGTGGAAGCTGCCAAGGCTCGCGCTCAGGAAGCGCTGAAGAACGCCAAGGAAATGAGCGCTGAAGAGCTGGCTCAACTCGAGACCACCATTCAGTACGCAACCATCCAACAGCTTCTAAAGAAAAAGAAATAGTAGGTTTCGATTTCTAATACTTTCAGAACGCTAACCGGAAACGGTTAGCGTTTTTTTGTATCCGGATTCTCAATCCAGCAGTTGCAGAAGAATCTGTTTCGCGTTGGAGCGGGAGAATTTGCCGAGCAGAACCGACGCCGCGCTCTTGCGGGTGTCGTTCCACTTGCGTTCGTTCAAGTAGAGCGAGAGGCAGGATTGGGCGAAGCCAGCCGCGGTATCCTCTATGGAGGCCGCCTCTTCCAAGTTCGGAATTCCTTGGGCTCCGTAGCTCGTTGTGACGATGGGGAGCTGGTAGAAAAGAGATTCCAGCACCTTGCCTTTTACTCCAGCTCCGAAGCGTAGCGGCGCGATCGCAATCCTGCTTTTGCGGTAGCGTCCTGCGAGTTCTTCGTCGGTGAGTTCCGGGAAAATGGATACGGAATCCGACGCGTAGGAAAGAACTTCATCCGGTATGGAGGAACCGACGATGGAGAGAGGGATAGCGATCTCGTTGTCGCGAAGGAGTGGATACACATCGGAGAAAAACCAACGGAGTCCGTCGATATTGGGGGGATGGTTGAAGTTTCCCACGAAAAGAATGCCTTTCCGATCCGCGAAGTCGTTAGGGGTCGCCTCAACCGCGTCGTAAAAGTATATAGGCACTTCGACTACAGACTTTTGGCCGCATCTTTCTTTTACGTAGGCGACTTCTTCCTGCGATGGATAGAGAAGCGTATCGCAAAAACTCCAGACTTTCTCCTCTTCCGATTTTGCTACGGCAATGCTCTCCGCAAGTTCTACGTTTCCGGTCAGGTCGCGCTCGCGTTGGAGTCTTAGGTGATGGATGTCGTGGCCGAAGAATAGCGTTTTCGCATGGCTGTAGCGCTTGATCCTATCGAGGTGCTGGACCGCTATATTAGGTCTTGAAAGGAGAATATAGTCGTAGGTGGGGAAGTGTATCTGTGCCCAGCTATCGATGTTTTCTCGATGTCGCTTTCCGTATATAACTTCGATCCCAAGCCGCTCCAGTTCGCTCGTATAAGGTTCGGCCTGATAGAAATTGTTGGGAAGGAAGGTAACGGAGAGATCGAGTTCCTTCAGGAGCTGCAGGTAGAGATAGATACAACGAGAACCTGCGTCCTTGTCGAACGGAGGTACGTAGTGATCGATAACCAGGATCCTTTTTTTGCTTAGGCTTCGGTCTCGTGCTCTAATGAAATCAGCTCCCGGCGCGAGGTGTTCCGCGTTGAGAACCTTCTTCCATTTTTCAACAAAAACCTTTCGGTTGACTTCTTGGTAGCGTTTGACGCCAGCGTTTTCATCGGTCCCGTTGGAAAGGCCTTCGTGGTGGATGACTATGGATTTCGGTTCTACGAGAACCTTTCTTCCCAGTTCGCGCACTTTGAAGGCAAGATCGGTGTCTTCATAGTAGGCGGGGGCGAAACGGTAGTCGAAGAGTCCGCATTCTACAAAGAGCTCCCTTTCTATGAGTAGTGACGCCCCTGATACATAGTCTACTTCTCTTGTGTATCCATATTCCTGATTGTTTCTGTCTTCTCCGCGCCCGTAGTTACAGCCGGTTCCGTTGCTCCAAATTATTCCGCCGCACTCTTGAAGGGTCCCATCGGGGTAGATGAGTTTGGATCCGACGATCCCGACCTTGTCGAATCGGTGGAAGGTATCGAGGAGTTCGTCCAGCCAATGATCGGTGACTTCGGTGTCGCTGTTGAGGAAGACTATGAACTGGCCCCGCGCATTGAGAGCTGCTCGGTTGCAGCTACGAAGAAAGCCAAGGTTTTCGTAGTTGCGGATGAGTCGAATCCCTTCGATTTGATCGAGTTCGTGCGCGTTTCGTGCGTCGGAGTGGTCGTCGATGACGATGATTTCGTAGCTCGTTCGATTCGCGGTGCGTTCGATGGATCGCAGGCAAGTAAGCAGGTAGCCAACGTGATTGTGGACGGGAATGACTATGGATACCAGAGGGTCCATCGAGGCAGAGGAGGGCTACTTGGAGCGTCGTTTTTCGAAGAGTCGCCGAAGGGCTCGTAGCGGAACGGTTACTTTCCAGGAGAAGGTGGAGAGGAGGTTTTGGTAGCGTTCTTGGAAGTTGTCCCGCTCGGACGTTATAGTAGCGACCTCGGTCTTAAGGTCGCTTTTCTCGCTTTCCAGTCGAGCGACGGCGGCGTGCAGTTCGCTTATTGTTTTTTCCTTTTCGGAAATGATTTCCTGGGCGAGCACATTCTGTCGTTCGATATCGGATACGAGCTTGCTGAGGGATTCGACGCTTGGTGTGGCTTCCTTGGCCGCCAGTTCTTTGGAGCTTTGGGCGAGCTTTTGAAGCGTGGGGCGATAGTTTTCGATGGCGTCCCAGGAGAAGTCGCTGTGTTGCTTGTTCTCGAATAAACCGAGGTGAATGGCAGGCAGTGGAGCGTTGGAGCAGACGGCGAAGGAGTAGAGGCCCTGCTGTAGCTCTGTTGAAAAGCGGCTGCTTTCAGGGTCGCCGCTGTAGATGCCAGTCCTCGCTTCGCTGGATTTGTCGGCATGTATCAGGGAACCGGCTACGAGGCGTTGCTTGGAAAATTGGCAGTTTGTGAACGCGGAGGAGAGCAGCTCTTTAAACTCTTGATGGTAGAGTTCTTTGAGGTGATGGGGATTGGATATCTTGTTTACCTCGGTGTATTCCCGTTTGTCCGGGGATGATATAAAGAGCAGTCCGTTCGGCTTTAGCAGTCTCTTGAGTTCCGCTACGAAAGCGGCTGGCGAAGTCAGGTGTTCGATGGTTTCGAAGCTTACGATGGCGTCGAAGGATTGGGACTCGAGCTGGGTGTCGCAGCAATCGGCGACATGGAAATGGACGTTCTCGGACCCGTATTTTCGCTTCGCCTGCTCGATGGCTACGGAATCGATATCGATGCCGAGGCAGGCTGTCGCCGTTTGGGAGAGGAGAGCGGTTCCGTATCCCTCGCCGCAAGCAAGGTCTAGGACGCGGCCGCCTTGGATATGCTCTTTGGCTACGAGGTAACGGTGAAAGTGCTCGTAGTAGAGCTGTGGATACCGGTCTTTGAGTTCTGGGTCGAAACGTTCCATCAGAGGGTTTCGGTAATGATCTTGTGCATGGGAATGCCGCACAGGCCTTGGTGAGTAACGGGGGACTCGGAGCGAATGACGAGGGCTTCGTGCACCCACTCGATCTGGGCGTGCGTTTCTTGGGTGCCTTTGGCGAGGGCAGCGGTGAAGGCGTATTCGCCGGGGTGCAGGATAGGCATGCGAAACTCGAAGGTCGCGGAAATCTTCTGCTCGGGCTTGAGGCTTAGACCTTGGTCGCGGTTGGCGAGAAAGGTGTTTTCGCCGAAGATGTATTGGCCGTGCCGGTCCTTCAGGTTGAAGCCGAGGATGGGCTGATCGATTTCGGTGCTGGCTTGGGCGATGATCACGAAGCGAACGATTTCTCCGCCCACCACTCCAACGAGGCGGCGGCCTTGCGTGTCCTCGAGGCGACACTCGACGATGCTGCCTTCCCCGGTTCCGAAACTTTCGGCGGGTTCGTCGAGTAGCAGGACCTCCCATTGGTTGGCCCGTTGGGCGAGGGCTTCCTCTTCGCGCTGGTCGTGGAACTGCTTGTCGTGGTCCTTGCTCTCCAGGGCAACTCGCTTGACGGATTTGCCGGTGGACTCGCTTTCGACCTGATGGCGATTGCTGGCGGCGTGGTAGTAGGCGAGGTATTTTTCCACGGCGCCCTTGGGAGGGCCGTCGTACATGACTTCGCCGTCCTTGAGCCAGATGCAGCGTTCGCAGAGGTTTTGGACCGAGGAGAGGTCGTGGGTGACGAGGACGAGGGTCTTGTCCTTGATGAACTCGCGGATGAAGCGGGTGCATTTTTGCACGAAGTAGAAATCTCCCACCGCGAGGGCTTCGTCGATGATGAGGATTTCGGGATCGAGGTGGATGCGGACCGAGAAGGCGAGGCGGATGGTCATGCCGCTGCTGTAGGTCTTGAGCGGTTGGTCGATGAAGGTTTCCAGCTCGGAGAAGTCGATGATTTCCTGGAGCTTCTCGTTGATCGACTTGCGGCTGAATCCGAGAATGGAGGCGTAGAGGTAGATGTTTTCGCGCCCGGAGAACTCTGGGTTGAAACCGGAGCCCAGCTCCAGGAGGGCGGCGACGCGGCCTTGGGTGCTGGCGGAGCCGCGGGTGGGCTGCAGGGTGCCGGCTAGGATTTGCAGCAAGGTGCTTTTTCCGGACCCGTTGCGTCCGATGATGCCGATGGATTCGCCGCGTTTCAGCTGGAAGCTAACGTCCTTGAGGGCCGAGAAAGTGGAGTAGTAGGGATTGTCGTCCTTGCCGTTGTCGAAGGCTCTGCGGAAGAGGGCCCAGATGGGAGCTTTGAGGCGGGAGGAGGAGTCTCTCCAAATCTTGTAGTCCTTGGAGACGTTTTGGCAGTTAACGACGTATTCGCTTTCGCTCATAGGTAGTCGGGGAAGGAGGGCCGAAGCTTTTGGAAGACGTAGTTCCCGAGCAGGAAGATGACTACGGCCGCGATGGCGGGAGCGGTGTAGTTCTCCAGCGGCATGGCTTGGTTCCAGAGCACGATGTCGCGAATCCCGTCGATCATGTAGACGAGGGGGTTGAACTGGAGGTAGGTCCAAGCGGCGGGGGGAATCTTGTCGATCGGGTAGAAGACGGCGCTGCCGAAGAGCAGGGCCATGGACATGAATTGCGAAGCGTTGCCCAAGTCCTTGATGACCACTCCGATGCTGGCGAAGAGCATGCCGATGCCGGTGGCCATGAGGAACATGATGGGCAGCATGGCGAAGATGCCCAGATGGGCGAGGGAGATGCCGTTGCCCATGAGAAGGGCGGCGACGACGATGAGGGCGGACTTGATGGCGAGGGTGAGCAGGGAGGCGATGAGGCGGGCGATGACGAGGGTCTCGAGGGGGAAGACGACCTTCTTGACGAAGCTGGCGTGGGATTGGATCAGGGTCGGTGTGAGTACGATGGTCTCCGCGAAGAAGTTGTGGATGGCGAGTCCCACGAAGATGCCGAGGGCGTGCTGCAAGGGCGTTTCGTTGTTGAAGGAGCCGCTGAAGACGTAGCCGAAGACGAAGGAGTAGATGCCCAGCATCATGAGCGGGGAGAGCAGGGTCCAAACGACGCCGAGGTAGCTGCCTCGGTACTGCATCTGGATGTTGCGAGTGGCCAGTTGCAGGGTGAGGTGCCAGTGCGTGACGATGGAGCGCGAAGCTTGGGCTGAAGCGGTGAAGAGTTTCATCGGGAAGGCGCTTCAGCTCTGGCCGGCGGCGCGTGTTGCTGGGCGAAGTCTAGGACCTATTGACATTTTCGCCGACTATGAGTTTGGGGGTGGGATGATCGAGGACAAATTGCATTCTAAGCCGTTGGTATCGGTGCTGGTCCTGGATTACAACGGGCAACGGTTTTGGCCGGAGTTGCTGGTAGCCATCGAAGGGCAGACTTTCCGCGATTTCGAGTTGGTAGTGGTGCAGAACGGCGGTCCTTTGCAGATCCCCGCAAATCTGGGCGAGATTCCGGTGCGGCTTCTGAAGGGGCAGGGAAACTTGGGCTTCGCCGGTGGCGTTAACTTCGCAGCCAGTCGCGCCCGGGGCAAGTACCTCGCGCTTTTGAACAACGACGCCGTGCCTGAGCGCGATTGGTTGCAGGAGCTGGTTAGCGCTTTGGAGGCCGACCCGAAAACCGCGGCCGTTTGCGGCAAGGTGCTGTTCTACGATCGCTACGTGAAGGTGGAAATCGAGGCTCCCTTGTTCCGTCCGGATTTGGAGGACGGGGTAGAGGACGATCGTTGGCTAGGGGTGCAGGTCCGGCTGGCGAAGCGCCAGGCCTCGCTTTACCAGCGCGAAGGCACGCACCGCTTGGAGCTGATCGAGGGTGAGTACTGGGTTTGGACGGAAGGGCGGGCGACCCTTTATTTTCCGGTCGCGGAGGCGGGCGAGCTGCCCTTGCAAATCGGTTCGCACCGCAGTCAGTCCGGCAAGCGGGCCCGTTTTAGGATCGAAGGTGGGGATGGCGCGATCTCGGTTGAGCTGGAGGGGGCGAGGCAAGAGCTGCGATTGGAGATACCGAACGGAGCCTCCTTCGATTTGGTGAACGGCGCCGGCAGCGAGTTTACGGAGGACTGGAGCTTGCGGGAGCTGGGGCTTTACCAGAAGGACGGTCCGGAATTTTCGCGACCCAAAGAGCTGGAGATGGGTAGCGGCTGCTCCTTGCTGCTCCGGCGCGCGGCTTTGACGGACCAGCCTTTCGACGAGGAGTTTTTCGCCTATTTCGAAGACAGCGACCTTTGCCTGCGTCTCCGTCGCTCCGGATGGAAAGTCCTTTTTGCGCCGCGGAGCGTGGTACGGCATCACGGATCGGCGACGACGGGGGTGCTTTCAGCCATGACCATCTTTTATTCCCTGCGAAATCGGGTTTGGTTGGTGGCGAAGTTCGCCCCGTGGCCGGTGGTTTGGCGCACGGTGCGGGAAGGATTTTCGAAATACGACAAGTTCGACCGTTACTTGTCGGAGCCTTACAGCCTTTCGCGTCTGAAGCGCGAAATCTGGACCGGCCTGGCTAAACGTCTGTGGCGACGCTGGTGCGACGACGATTAGCGGCTTTCTCCAGGTAGCCGAAGAGGCGGTAGTATTCGTCCCGGCGATCGAAATGGCTCAGGGTGGAGCCGTCGTCGAGGTAGTCCTTGGGGTGGGCCTGCAGTTCGCCGAGGGCTTCGGCCATGGCGTCGACGTCGGTGGTATCAACTGCTAAGGCTTTGGGCGCGAGCAAGTGGGCGTCGTAGACGTCGCGGCTGCGCAGCACGGGCTTCTGGAAGTAGTGGGCTTCCAGCAGGGGCAGGCCGAAGCCTTCGTAGCGGCTAGGGAAGACCAAGGAATGGGCGAGCTCCCAAACCGCCTTGTAGGCGTCGAGCTCGGTGTGTCCGATCAGGTGCGCGAAGTCTTGCAAGCCGTGCTGGGCGACGGCCCGGGCGATGAGTTCCCCGCGCTCGTCCTTTTGCCCAGTAAGCACGAGATGCAGGGCCTGGGGGCCGGCCTTCCGGTGGTAGCGGGCGTAGGCTTCGAGCAGGCGCTCGTGGTTCTTGTGGGGCCAGAAGTTGGCGGGGTAGAGGAAGTACTTGTGCGGCAGGTGGGCGATGGCTGCGGGCAGGTTGCCCATCTTGACCTGGTTGAAGCGAGCGTGCAGGGGGAGGGGGATGGTGAACACTTTTTCCGGAGGGGCCTGGAAGGCTTCCACCAGCTGGGCCTTGCAGAACTCCGAGTTGGTTTGCACGAGGGTGGAGCGCTCGATGGCTTCCGCGTACCAGCGGTCGCGAAATTCCACCTCCGCAGAGGGGAGGGAGTCGGGGCAGCTTTTGTGCAGCGCGTCCACGATGAGGCTGACTTGAGGAACCTTGGGAGTGTAGAGCTGGGAAAAGCCGAAGCCCGCGTAGAGGACGTCGACCTCGAGCAAGGAAAGCAGATCTTCGGGGAGGTCGGCCCAGTAGCGAAGGATGGGCAGGGAACCGTCGCTGTTGCGTGGCTCGTAGTCTTTCCGGGGGCCGAGCACGTGGATTTGGTGGCGTCCTTCCAAGGAGAGGAAGCTCAGCTCTGGAATAATTTCCTCGCGGCAGAAAACGAAGAGCCGGATCTCGTGGGAGTGCTTGAGCACGAAGCGTTTCAAGAACTCGTAGTGGTGCACCTTGATGCCGCCGTTGAACCCGCCGGCAGATAGGCGGGCGATGTCGTAGGCGACGTGGAGGGGGCGAGCTGCTTGATCGGTCATCGTCCTTCTTTGCTGCAGGCGATGGATCCGATGGCGAGCCATTTGCGAGGACGGCTGCGATTTACGCGGCTAATAGGTTTCTTACATTTTTTTTATAATTAGCTTGATCCGTAAATTTACCAACTTATACCTGCTGCATACTCGGTGTTTCAGGTTTCCGAGCTTATCCTATTTCCATTGTGTCATGAAAGCCGTAGTCGCAGTTATCTTGTTAGTTGGAGTGAGTCAGTTTGCCTTGGCGAATTCGGTCATTTCCGAATTGCTGCCCAGCGACGTGAACTTGGAGGTGCTGGAAACGTCCGTTTTTGGAAGCATCCAAGGTTCGTACGGCTTGGTAGGGGCCGTGTTTTTCGGCTTGGTGGTGCTCTTGCGCCTGAAGCGTCCGGGCCGCTGAGGACTTCTTGATTTTGCCTTCGTTTCATCCTTGTGCGGGAAGCGGGGCAGGGCTTTTCTAGGCGATTCTTGCCGAGGAGGCGAATCGATGAAGGACAAGCGAACAGTTGATATGCGGGTGATGAGCGAGTGGGTGGAACCCGGCTCGCGCGTGCTGGATCTCGGGTGCGGTCGCGGCGTCTTGCTCGAGTATCTGAAGCAGAAGCTCGGGGTAGAGGCGGTCGGGGTAGACCTCGATCCGGAAAAGGCCCGTTCCTGCGTGAAGCGGGGCTTGAGCATCTACATGGGAGACATGATGGATTTCATGGGCTCCTTCCCGGACAAGCATTTCGACTACGTGATCTGCTCGCGCACCTTGCAGGAGCTCAGTTCGCCGGCTTTGGTGATCGAGGAAGCCTTGCGGGTTTCCAACCATATGCTGGTGGGCTTCGTGAACTACGGCTACTGGCGCAATCGCCTGAGCATGCTTTTCAATGGGCGGATCATCCGCAACGAGGTCTATCCGACCCCGTGGTCGAAGTCGCGTCCCAGCAACCCGCTTTCAGTGAAGCAGTTCGAGGTTTTCTGCCAGAAGCGGGGCATCCAGGTGGCCCGCCACCTTTGTCTTGGCGGTAACTGGGAGTCGGAGAAGCGCCTCCTGCCGAATTTGCTCAGCGGCTACGCCCTCTACGACTTGAAGGCCAAGGCCTAGCCGATCGCCGGCTACCTTTAAAAATTGGACTAAACGTTCCGCTTGGGCGCCGCGAAGTGCGGTTTTGGCTAGGATCGGCGGTGGCTTTTACTCAGGTTGGCGGGAGTACTATGACCCCGTTTCTCGACCTTGCTACCCAAGACGTTTCCCCAAGCGCTCGCGCCGAAATCTACCGCGAGTTCGCGCCCAAGCTCGAATCCGTCCGGGACGAGATCGAGTTTGACCTGAGCCTTTGGTCCCTTGCCCAGCGACTGGCGGTGGATACGGAGGAGCTGCTGCGTCAGATCGGGGCTCGCTGGTTGGCGCGTTCGGGCTTGCGGGAGGAGCTTGTTGCGGAAACGGAAGCAGGCGGCCCCTTGGTGGCGCTGGATGCTTTGTTTTCCCGTTTTAAATCGTTCAGCGAGGAGCCGCCGCTTCCGGGCATCGCTGCCTTTTCGGTGGAAGTAACGGGTTCGGGGGAGGATCGTCTCAAGGTTGCCTGCCGTGGAGCTCGCCGCTGCTGTTCCTTTCTGGAAGGCATGGCTCGAGCCTTGTGCGAAGCCTTTGGCGTTTCGGTGCGCTATCTCCGGCAGCCCAAGAAGGCGACCCAGGTGCTGATCACCTTCAGCTGCCTCGCAGTGTCGGCCTAGGCGAGGAAGGCTCGGGTGAGCTCGAAGAGCTCTTCGGAGTCGACGAGGAAGGAGTCGTGGCCGAGGTCCATGTCGATTTGCAGGTAGGAGGCTTCCTTGCCCTGGCGGAGCATGGCGAGCACCACTTCCCGGTTTTGGGCGGGAGGGAAGAGCCAGTCGGAGGTGAAGCCGACCACTAGGGCGCGGCATTTCATGTTGGCCACGGCCTTGTCCAAGCTGCCGTAGTCGCCCGCCAGGTCGAAATAGCCGAGGGCTCGAGTGAAGTAGAGATAGGTGTTGGCGTCGAAGCGATTGGTGAAGCTTTCGCCCTGGTAGCGCAGGTAGCTCTCCACCTCGAATTCGATGTCGAAGGTGTACTTGCTGTTGTAGCCTTCCTGGCGGCGCCGGCCGAACTTGCGGTCCATGCTGGTATCCGAGAGGTAAGTGATGTGGGCCATCATGCGGGCGATGGCTAGGCCCATGTTGGGGCCCTTGTCCGGGTCGTAATTGCCTTCGCGCCACTCGGGATCTTGCATGATGGCCTGGCGTCCGACCTCGTCGAAGGCGATGGCTTGGGACTTTTGGCGCCAGGTGGTGGCCATGGGCAGGATTCGCTCCACGAAGTCCGGGTATTCGATCGCCCACTGCAGGACTTGCATGCCGCCCATGGAACCGCCGACGGCGGCGTGCAGTTTCTTGACGCCAATGCTGTCGAGCAGGATCTTCTGGGTTCTCACCATGTCGACGATGTTGACGAAGGGGAAGGTGAGGTTGTAGGGGGCGCCGGTTTCCGGGTTGATGGACTTGGGCCCAGTGGAGCCTTGGCAGCCGCCGATGCAGTTGGAGCAGATGACGAAGAAGCGCTTGGTGTCGATGGGCTTGCCGGGGCCGATCATGTTGTTCCACCAGCCCGGCTTGCGGTCGCGGAGGCTGTGGATGCCGGCGCAGTGGTGGTCGCCGGTGAGGGCGTGGGCCACGAGGATGACGTTGGTGCCTTCGGCGTTGAGGCGGCCGTAGGTTTCGTAGCGCAGGGTGAACTCCGGGATGCTTTGACCGCTTTCGAACTTATAGGGGTGCGGGTAGTGGAAATCGATCGGCTCGACGAGTCCTACCTCGCCGGCTTCGTCCAGCCCTAGATCCTCTTCGGTTGCGTTCATGTAGGGAGTTTTTGTGGGGCCGTGGGCAGGTGTCGAGAGCGAAGAAGGGGACTTGCGGGGCTGGAGTCCGGAGGCGGGCGGATTTTTTCTTTGAATGAGGCCCGCTTTGATTAGAAATTGAATCCGCGTCTCCTCCCGCGACGAACCCACTTGCGAGGGGCAGCGATTGTCGTTTCGCCCTCCTTTGAGTGAACCCATGAAAATCGCCATTCTCCTATCGTGTTTCTTGACGCTTGCGTGTCTTGGCAGCGCCCGGCCCAAGAAGGACGTTCCCTATATCTACCTGAGATCGACGGATACGCTCTACATCCAGGTGATGGACAGCGTTTACGTGAATGGGAGCAGCTTGGGCGAGAACGACCGATTCCACCGGGTCGAGAAAATCCTGGAGGACGTGCTGGAGGACATCAAATTTCCGCTGGCCTACAAGATCGAGCGCTTTGGGGCGCAGCGTACGCCGCCCAACCAGCCCCGATTGGACCTGACGATCTTTAAGTGGGGAAACAACGGCTTGAGCGAGGTGGAGGCCCGTTTCAGCGCCAGCATCAAGCGCGACTACGCCAGGAACAAGTTTGGGACCTACTTTACCCGCACGCCGGCTCCTTTCGGCGGCTACGATCGCGTGATGCGCGCCCATAACGAAGTCATGGAAGAAGCCGTCGCGGAGATGGTCATGGAGCTTAACACGAGACTGTCTGTCGGACTGCTGGAGGAGGAAAAAGGCGAAGCGGAAGGCGAGAATGACGTCTCAGAAAGCGAGTAGAGAGTCTTCGATTCGTATGGGTGGAGAGACATCTCAGTCAATGGACGACGCCAGTATCGAGGCGGAGTTGATACGACGGATCGCGCGCGGGGAGCGGGCGGCCTTCGACGAGCTGTACGCTCGCTACTCCCGTCCGCTCTATTCCTATATCACGAAGTTCCTGCGCGACCGCGGCCTGGCCGAAGAGGTGCTGCAAGACGCTTTCGTGAAAATCTGGCGTTCGGCGCCGCGCTACGACCGCAGCCTCTCGCGCCCGTTCAGCTGGTGCGTGTTGATTACCAAGCGGCTTTGCATCGACCGGATACGGGCCATGAAGCCAGTAACCGTGACCGACGACCCCGTGGCCCTCCAGCCGGTTGAGGAGCAGCGCCAGCCCGAGACGAATCCGTCCGAGCGAGTGGAGCTCGACGATCAGCTCAGCATTTTGGGCGAGATGGTCGAGCGCCTGCCGGATTCCCAGCGCCTGAGCCTGCAGCTCGCCATGAACAAGGGGCTCACCCAGCAAGAAATTTCAGATCAGCTCAATATGCCGCTCGGCACGGTGAAAACCGCTATGCGCCGCGGCATGCAACGACTCAAAACCATGATGGCATCCAGCTATGAATAACGAACTCATAGAAGAAAAAGCCCAACTCTACGCCCTCGGCATCTTGCCGGAGTCCGAACAGGAGGAATTCGAAAACCAAGTCCGCGAGGATCGCGAGCTGCAAGCCCTGGTGCACGGCTACCAGAAGCTTGGCGAGCTCGACGCAGTGCCAGGGCGCCGGGAGCCACCGTTCCAAGCCTACGCCAGCATCATGGAGCAGATCGACGCTCCGGCGCGGAGCCGGCAAGGCAAGCGTCCGTCGGGATCGAAATTGGCGTCCTTCGTGACGTGGGGAGGCTGGGCGACGGCGGCCTGCGCCGCATTGGCCTTCGGGCTCAGCATCTTCAGCGAGCAAGAGGGTGCCGCCGCGAAGTCGGACATCGTGCTCAACAACCTCGCCAATCCGCGCATCGTAGCGGTGCAGACTCCCTCCGAGGACATTACCGTCGAGGATCGCATGTTGGAGTTGGCTGGCTTGGCGGAAGCCTACTGGTTCGCTCGGGAGGGCATTCCTTCGGGGCAATTCCTTGACGGACAGGCGGATGCCGAAGTGGCGGAGATGTCGGGCGGCTTCACCATCTACGACCGGCGCTACAACATCGGCTTCATCGCGGTGGAGAACCTGCCGCGCGAGGCTCCCAACAAGAGCTACCACGTTTGGGCCAAGACCAAACCCACCGCCGCTCCCGTACGAGCGGGGACCTTGCCGATCGGGGACGAGTCGCGAGGCCTCTTCTTTTTCGACCTGTCTACCCTTCCAGCAGGGGCATCCCTCGATTCGCTGAGCTTTTTCGTGACCGAGGAGGAAAGCGAGAACCCCGTTTCGCCCAGCGGTATGGTGGTCCTGAGCGACGTCTAGCTTGCTTAACCGGAAGGTTAAAACGTTCCTGCCTTTACGTATTCCTTACATTTTAACATTGCCGCCTTTCGGGCGGCTTTTTTTTCTCTACGGAGTCGGCAACTTTCGCTGATCAGTCCCCAGAGTCATAGAAAATGAAACGTTTACTCCCCTTCCTCCCCGTAACTTTCCTTCT
Organism: Pelagicoccus sp. SDUM812005; assembly: GCF_031127875.1. Lineage (GTDB taxonomy): Bacteria > Verrucomicrobiota > Verrucomicrobiia > Opitutales > Opitutaceae > Pelagicoccus. The sequence continues at coordinate 218,611 of NZ_JARXIA010000008.1, forward strand.
AATGCTTCCAACCTTCGCACATGCGGATGAAGGAACCCCAGTTCTCGATTCAGGCGATACCGCTTGGATGATCGTGGCGACTGCCTTGGTGCTCTTCATGACCTTGCCGGGGCTGGCGCTTTTTTACGGCGGTTTGGTCCGAGCCAAGAACGTGCTCTCCATCCTGATGCAGTGTTTCTCCATTTGCGCCATCATGTCGGTGCTATGGGTGATCTTCGGCTACAGCTTGGCCTATACCGGCTCGAATCCCTTTATCGGCGGCTTCGACTATGTTTTTCTGAAGCATATGTCCGCTGACACGGTTTCCGGAGCGGGAGCGATTCCCGAATCGGTTTTCGTGACCTTCCAGATGACCTTTGCGATCATCACGCCAGCTCTCATCATCGGAGCCTTCGCGGAACGCGTGAAGTTCTCTGCGGTGGTGGTCTTTTCCATCCTCTGGTTCATCTTTTCCTATATTCCGGTCTGGCACATGGCCTGGTCCGAGCACGGCTTCTTCCATAACTGGAGCGTGATGGACTTCGCCGGCGGCACGGTGGTGCACATCAACGCAGCGATGGCCGGCCTGGTCGGCTGCTTGATGGTCGGCAAGCGCAAGAAGGCTTTCGAAGAGCCCATCAAGCCGCACAATCTTCCTCTCACCGTGATCGGCGCCTCCATGCTTTGGGTAGGCTGGTTCGGCTTCAACGCAGGCAGCGCGGTGGCGGCGGACGGCACCGCTGGCATGGCCATGCTCGTGACCCAAATCGCCTGCGCGACTTGCGCCGTGACTTGGATGCTTATCGAATTCTTCGTGCACGGGAAGGCTTCGGCCCTGGGCGTCGCGACCGGCGCGGTGGCGGGATTGGTCGCCATCACCCCCGCTTCCGGCAATGCGGGTCCCATGGGGGCAATCATCATCGGCATTTGCTCGGCGATCTGCTGTTACCTGGTCGCGGTTAAGCTGAAGTTCATCCTCAAGATCGACGACTCCCTGGACGTCTTCGGCGTGCACGGCATCGGCGGCATCGTGGGGGCCATCCTCACGGGCGTAGTAGCCTCCGAGTCGCTCGGCGGTACGGGGTACGGCGAAGGAATCACCATGGGCGCCCAGGTTTGGGGGCAGCTCGTGAGCGTGCTGATCACCATCGCCTGGAGCGGCATCGTATCCTTTGTCCTCTTCTTCATCATCGACAAGGCGATCGGGCTACGCGTGGAGTCGGACGACGAGCTCCGCGGCCTCGACCTGAGCGACCACGACGAGCAGGCCTACGAGCTCTAGGGCTCCGGAACAGCTCAACAGTTTCCCAGCCCGGGCGCCATTTGCGCGCCCGGGCTTTTTGTGGGCGGGTGCGGACTTGAAAACCGGCCTCAAGGCTCTAGCGTTCGCGCACTATGATATCCCGTCGCTTTCTCTGTATCCAACTCGCATTGGCGAGCCTGCTGCTTGGCGGTTGCTCGGTCAAAAAGCTGGCCATGAACCAGCTCGGGGATGCCCTTTCGGGCGGAGGCGACGTTTTCGCCTCGGACGAGGACCCGGAACTGGTGGGCGACGCGCTTCCCTTCAGCCTCAAGCTGATGGAGAGCATCTTGGCGGAGACGCCTGAGCATGTCGGCCTGCTTACCTCGCTCTCGAGCGGTTTTACCCAGTACGCCTACGGCTGGGTGCAGCTCGACGCCGACGAGATCGAGGACGAGGACTACGATCGCGCGGAAGAGCTGCGGGATCGCGCCATCAAACTTTACCAAAGAGCTAATCGTTACGGCATGCGCGGCCTGGAGGTGAAGTACCCCGGACTCGGCGAAGCCCTGAAGGAGAACGCTAAGGCGGCCCTGCAGCGGGTGAAGAAGGAAGACGTGGAAACGCTTTACTGGGCGGCTTTGTCTTGGGCGGGAGCGATTTCGCTCTCGCTGGACAATATGGACTTGGTGGGAGACCTCGCTTACGTGGAGGCCATGATGCTGCGTTGCTTGGAGCTTGATCCGGATTGGGAGATGGGCTCGATCCAGAGCTTCTTCATTACCTACGAAATGAGCCGCATGAACGGGGAAGGCGATCCGGTCGAGAACGCCACTCGTTACTTCAAGCGGGCCCTAGAGCTGTCGGAGGGCAAGCTGGCCTCCGTCTACGTGGCGTACGCGGAGTCGGTGGCGGTGGAGCAGCAGGATAAGGAGCTTTTCCTAGCCATGCTCAACAAGGCGCTGGAGATCGACGTAGACGCGAACCCGTCCTTGCGCCTCAACAACTTGCTCTACCAGCGTCGGGCCGAATGGCTGCTGACGCGTCTGGATTGGCTGTTTTTGTAGGCGGAAACTTCAGTCGGGATGAAACGTTTACGCGTCGCTCCTGTATAAAACATTGAAGCTTCTGGGGGCTTTGTCCGTCTTAGGGACCCAAAGAGCCTCTCAACCCCTCTCTCGCAAGATGACGATATTTTCCAAGTTTACACGTTTGCTCGCTTTCGGCGCCGTTGCTGCAGCGACCTTTTCGATCACTCCCGACGCCGAGGCGCGTCGCATGAACATCCGCTTGAGCACGCTCGCTCCCAAGGATTCCTCCTTCGACAAGTCCCTGCGCAAGATGGGGCAGGAGTGGAAGGACGAAACGAGGGGACAGGTCAACCTGATCGTTTTCTCCGGCGGCGTGCAGGGGGGCGAAACCGCCATGATCGACCGTATGCGGGTAAACCAGCTGCAAGCGGCCCTTATCTCCGGCGTCGGACTCTCCGAGATCGACCCTGGCGTGGCGGGATTGCAGCAGATTCCCATGATGTTCCACACCTACGATGAGCTCGAGTACGTGATGGAGCGGCTCGGTCCCAAGCTGGAGGAGCGCATCAAGGAAAAGGGCTTCATCGTGCTTAGCTGGGTCGATTCCGGTTGGGTCAAGATTTTCAGTAAGCAGGAGCTCGCTACGCCCGACGACATGAAGAAGGGCAAGCTCTACACGTGGGCGGGCGACAACAAGCAGACCGACTTGCTCAAGAACATGGGCTTCCGCCCGGTGCCGATCGACGCGACGGAGGTCACCTCCAGCTTGCAGACAGGTTTGGTCGACATCGTGCCGCTGCCCCCATTTTTCGCTCTCGCTACTCAGAGCTACCGTCCTGCCCCCAACATGCTCGACATTCGCTACACGCCGATCGTGGGCGCCATCGTCGTCTCGGAGCAGGCTTGGAGCCGGATTTCGCCGGAAGACCAAGCGGTCATGTTGGAGTCGGCCCGTCGCCACGGTCGTGAAATGACTCTCGCAGGCCGCGCCGAAAACGAAGAGGCGATCAAGGTGATGAAGGAGAAGTGGGGCCTCAAGATCCGCGACGCCGACGATGCGGTCACGGAGTCCTGGGAGAAGGCCTCGGAAAAGGCTTACTCGCTCATCCGCGACAACACTGTCCCAGCCGACATCTTCGACGAAGTCGTTCGCCTGCTCAAAGAGTACCGCTCGCAGCAATAGCTGCCTGTATAGGCTTTTTGAATACCGTTGGCCGTCTCGGATACAGAGACGGCCTTTCTATTGTAATTGGCTTTCTAGGAGAAAAATAGTGCACGCGAAGCAGGCCGATCAGCGCAAGGCGGCGCAGGGTAGGGACGCAGCTCTTTCACTTAGTAGATATCCTGTAAACGGTAAGCAGTCAGTTAGTAAATGGGGTCTGTATATTTTATAGGTATTTATAACTTGCACTGGGATTAACCTAATTGGGATAAGTAGAGGTGTCCGCGGTATGTGTTAACTGCGGCAGCTAATCCTGAGCCGGCCATTGCCAGAGCTCTTTCGCAAAAATAACCCCCTGTATCCCCCCATGATAAAGTCTAAGTCGTTTAGTCTTATGTTCCTAGCCAGCTTGGCTTTGCTTACCGCGTCTGCCTCTCCGGACAAGAATCTTCGTTTTAAGGCGAAGTTGATAGGCTCACCTTATATAAATTCGGAGAGTGGTTTAGGCGGCAACATTCCCACTAGCATCAACGAAGGTGGCAAGGTCGCCGGTTATTATCCGATCTTCGACGATCTAGGGAACGTTGAAGGATTGGCTAGTTTTGCTTGGAGCGATCGAGATGGCTTCGAGGATTTGGGATTGGGGCCGAGCGTCGACCAAGAGACTGGGTTTAGGAGGTCGTTCGTGGCGATGGGCATCAACGACCAAGGTGACATTGCAGGTACCCTGAGGATCGTCGAACCTCTGGGCGATGGTAGGAATCGAGTATGGGAGACGTTCGCTTTCGTGCTGCGAGCGGACGGAAACCTCGACATCTTTGCTCCGCAGTCACCCTTCCCTGGTCGCGATGGCTATTACGATGCGTATGGAAATGCGATAAACAACTTTGGCGAGGTAGTCGGGCACGAGCGTTTCTTCGAAGCGAATGGCCGTCTGTCGGAAACTCCTCCCATTATTTGGAGTGCGGACGGTGCGACGTTGGTCGATCTGAATCCAGCGGAACCGGTCGTTCGTAGGTCGAACGCAGTCGGCGCAGATATCAATGACCAAGGAACGATCGCAGGCAGGGCCACATACTATGTCGATGGCCGCCCACTCGGAAACGAGGCTTTTATCTGGAATTACGATATTGGCTTGGTACGTCTCGGCGCCTTGGCTGAATCGGCTTCCGGTGGACGCTCCTCGACGGCGAACGCTCTCAACGAGAACGAAGAGGTAGTTGGGTCCAGTTTGATTTATTCGCCAGAAAATACGTATAACGTCAGTGTGCCCTTCTACTGGTCAGCGGCCACCGGCATGGTAGAGCTTCCGCTTCTAGATCTAGAAGTCGTATCGGAAAACCAATTCGTTTTTGGCAATGCAAATGACATAAACGAAAGTGGAGTCGTCGTCGGCTTTTCGCGTGCGATTGAGGTCGATCCTAGCGGCCCGAATACTCCGCTTGAGAGCAGAGCTACCATCTGGGTAGAAGGAGAAGCGATGGATTTGAACGATCTGGTGATCAACCTAGATCTCGAGTTGATCGGAGCGACATCGATCAATGATAGAGGCCAAATCGCTGCGGTTGCGCTAGGCGAAACGGGTCAAGTCGGCGTTTTGCTTACGCCGGTCTATCAGAGCGGCCAGAAGAAAGGGCACAAAGATGGACATCCAGGATTGAAATGATGCCTTCCCCAAAGGCAGCAGATCGATGTTAGAATTTCAGAAATAAAAAGGCCGCCCCTCTGAGGGGCGGCCTTTTGGTTTTGAAATGAGGGTCTCGCTTTACTCTTCGTCGAGGATGCCGTCGGCGAAGTCGGCGTTGTGGAAGACGTTTTGCACGTCGTCCAGGTCGTCGAGGGCTTCTACGAGCGTCATGATCGACTTGGCTTCGGCCGGGTCGCTGATGGGAGTGAGCGTCTCGGGCAGGTAGGCGAGCTCGGAGCTGGCGACTTCGATGCCGGCGTCGGCGAGGGCTTGGGAGACGGAGTCGTACTCGGTGATGGGCGCGAGCACTTCGAAGCCTTCTTCTTCGACCTTGATGTCTTCGGCTCCGGCTTCGAGGGCGATGTCCATGAGCTTTTCCTCGTCGGTTTGGTCCTTGGCGATGAGGAACTGTCCGCAGCGGTTGAACATGAAGGCGACGGCGTTGGCTCCGGCGAGGTTGCCGCCGCGCTTGGTGAAGGTGGAGCGGATCTCGGAGGCGGCCCGGTTCTTGTTGTCGGTGGTGACTTCCACCACCACGGCGACTCCGTGGGGAGCGTAGCCTTCGTAGACGAATTCTTCGTAGACGACGCCGGGGAGCTCGCCGGTGCCCTTCTTGACGGCGCGGTCGATATTGTCGGCCGGCATGTTGGCGGCGCGGGCCTTGAGGAGGAGGGTGCGCAGCTTGGCATTGGCGTCGGGGTCGCCGCCTCCGGCCTTGGCGGCCATGGTGATGTCCTTCGAGAGGCGGCTGAAGATTTTACCGCGCTTGGCGTCGACGGCCGCTTTGCGGTGCTTGGTGTTGGCCCATTTACTATGTCCTGCCATGTTCTTCTGGGTTAGTGGTCCGAGGTGCTAGGTTAATTGGCTTGAATGCGGCGCCGCTTACTTCTTGCGGTGGCGCTTTTTCTTGTCGCCTCCGTCGAGGGCCTTCTTGAGGGCGGGAGGGAGGATGACTTCGAACTCTTCGCCGCCGCGCTTCACGAGCCATTGTTGGCCGATGGTGAATACGTTGCTCACGGTCCAGTAGAGGACGAGTCCGGAGGAGAAGGTGTAGGTGAAGGGGAAGAAGATGAAGGGCATGAACTTCATCATCTTGGCCTGGGCATTGTCGACCGACGGGGTGGGCATGGTCCACATCTGGTAGGCGAGGGAGACGAGCCAGACGAAGGGGAGCAGGTTGATCGCGAAGTCGCCGAAGAAGGGCATGTTCGGGATGGTGGCTACGGTGTCGGGCTTGGAGAGGTCGGCAATCCAAAGGAAGTCGGCGAAGCGGAGCTCCGCGGCGCTGCGCAGCATGTAGAAGAGGGCGAAGAAGATGGGGATCTGCATGAGCATGGGCAAGCAGCCGGCCACGGGGTTGATCTTGTTGAGCTTGTAGAGCTCCATCATCATCTGCTGCTGCTTCTGCTGGTCGTCGGGGAACTTCTCCTTGAGGGCCTTCATGGGCTCGGAGATCTTGGACATCTTCTTCATCGACTTCATGCTCATGAGCGTGATGGGCAGCAGGGAGCCGCGCACGATGAGGGTGAGCAGGATGATGGCGACGCCCCAGTTGCCGACCATGCCGTGCAGCCAGTTCATGACTTGGAGGAGGAGCTTGGAGATGAATCCGAAGAAGCCGAACTGCATAGCTTGCTCCTGGCCTTGCTTGAGCTTGGCGATGCGATTGTGCTCCTTGGGGCCGGCGTAGAAGTCGAAGGTCTTGGTGACGCTGGCGCCGGCGGGCAGGTTGATGGCTTCGAGCTTTACGTCAGCGGTGATGCCGGTTTTGGGCTCGCCGTCCTTGTCGCCAGGGAAGTCGACGGGGCGGGCGACGTAGCCGGCGGCGGGTTCGCCTGGGGTGAGCAGGGTGATGAAGAATTGGTTCTTGATGGAGGCCCAGACGATGCGGTCGCTCACTTGCTCGAGGTCCTTGGGGTCGCTGCTGAACATGAGGAAGCCGCCGCCCATGAAGTCGCTCTGTTCGGTGAACTCGATGTCCTCGCCGTTGGAGTAGCCGAAGGTCTGCAGGAAACGGTCCTGGGAGCCGGAAGGGGCTGCGGTGCCGATGTTGAGCAGGAGTTCGCCGAGGGGGAGGAGTCCGTCGGTGAGATTGCGAACGGTGAGCTCGTGGGAAACGGTGTAAGGGGAGGGGCCGCTGAGATCCTGGGAAATGCGGTAGCTGCGGGTGACTTCCAGCTGGCCGTTGAGGACGCCGCGGTAGGTGATGCTGTCGGCGGTGGAGGAGATTTGCTCGAAGGCTACGTGGCGGGCGTCGCCGATGAGCGGGTTGCTCAAGTTGAGGGCCGGCGCGTAGCGGAGGCGGTTCATGATGTACGGCTCGTCGCTGTCGAGGGACTTACGCTGGTCCTTGAGCACGATTTCGCGCACGGCGCCGCCGTAGTTGGTGAAGCGGAACTCGGCGAGACCGTTCTCGAGGGTGGAGATGACTTCGCCGGTCTTCTCGTCGTTGACTTCGATCTGGGCGTGGCCGTTAGCCACGATGGTGGTGGGGGCCGCGGCTCCGTTGGCCGGGGCGGCGGAGTTTGCTGGGTCGCCGTTGGCGGCGTCTGCGGGGGCGGACTGGGAGGCGGTCTGGGCGGCTTCGCGGGCTGCTTGTTCCTCGAGGAGGCGTTGCTTTTGGGCCTCTTGGCCGTTCTTGAACATGAGGATCGTGCCTACGATCAGCAGCGATACCCCTATTATAGTGTTCTTCTTGTCCATCGATGTGCTGGGAAATTTCGGGTTTCCGACGGGCTTCCGTCAGAGGAAAGGGCTCATAAAAGGCTCGGCTTGGGAGCTAGCAAGCTATTCCGCGCCGCGGGAGGGCTCCTCGGGCTCCGGGGGCCGCTTGAGGAGTTTCTTGTACTTCAAGGCGTGCAGGAAGCGTTGCTCCAGATCCTCGTAGCTGGCCTTGCCGGCGGGCTGGCGCAGGCTGAGCACGATGTCGGCCTCGGGGCGGAGCTCGTGCTGGTGCAGGCGGAAGAGTTCGCGGAAGCGCCGCTTGATCTTGTTGCGGGTGACCGCGTTGCCTACGCGCCGCGCGGCGGAGATGCCGATACGCGGACACAAAACATCCGTGCCTTCGTCAGCACGGATGCGGGAAAATAGGGCGAAGTACTGGCAGCGGTAAGGCTTGCCAAGACTGCGAATTTGCAGGAAGTCGGCGTTACGGCGCAAGCGGCTAACAGGACGGAGTCTAAATCTCCTGACCATGGCGAAGCCGATTGGGCGTTAAGACGCCGCGTTTACGCGACGGAGAGACGGGCGCGGCCCTTCTTGCGGCGTGCTTTGATGACTGCACGTCCACCGCGGGTGGCCATGCGGGCACGGAAGCCGATCTTGCGTACTCTCTTGAGGCGATGTGGTCTGAATGTAGGTCTCATGACGTGAAAATTGGAAAAAGAGCGAGAAAATGGTCGTCGCCTCGTGGCGCTGTCAAGCCCGTATGCCGCGAAATGGGCCCGACTTTCGAGAAATAAGGAGGATTCCTCGGGTTTTATTCGATTTTGATTGATCAAAGTAGAGTTTGACAGGTCATCAAAGAACTTGGCAGTAATCGTGCTCTTAATTTGCAAATCCATGAAGTCGCTCCTTTCACGTTTCCTTATCCTGTTCTCAGCTCTGTCCGTTTGCGCGGCAAGCCATGCGAAACTGCGGGTGGTGGTGAGCACCTCGCAGATCGCGGATATCGTACGCGCCGTCGGCGGCGAGGAAGTAGACCTGACGGTCTTGATGGGGCCCGGGGTGGACCCTCACCTTTACAAGGCCACGGCCCGCGACGTGGTTGCGATGCAGCGGGCGGACCTGATCCTCTACAACGGGCTTCACCTGGAAGGGCGTTTGGCGGAGACCTTTTCCAAGGTCAACAACCAGGGCCGCAAGGTGATCGCGGTGGGGGAATCGATCCCGAAGGAGCGCTTGCTGGCGTCCGCCGACTACGAGGACGCCCACGATCCGCACGTCTGGTTCGATCCTGAGCTCTGGGTTTACGTGGTCGCAGCGGTTGGGAACGCCTTGGCCGAGGCGGATCCCGCCCAGGCCGCGCTTTTCGCGGAGCGCGCTTCTTTATATACAAGCAAGGTGGAAGCTTTGGCGGTTTGGGCGAAGCGGAAGATCGCAAGCTTGCCGGAGGAGCGTCGCGTCTTGGTGACGAGCCACGACGCCTATAACTATTTCGGGCGGGCCTTCGGATTTCAGGTCGTAGGGGTGCAGGGAGTCTCGACCGCATCCGAGGCCGGGATCGCTGACATCACCAATACGGCGGACTTTATTAAGAAGCGGAAGATCCCAGCCATCTTCGTGGAAAGCAGCGTTTCGCCCGCGACCATCGAGCGCATCAGCCGCGACTCGGGGGCCAAGGTGGGCGGCGAGTTGTTTTCCGATGCCTTGGGCGCCCGCGGCGAGTTGCATACGGGAGCGGACGGGGAGAAGTACGACGTGGGCACTTACCTCGGCATGTTCAAATACAACGTGGACACGATCGTGAACGCTTTGGGCCGCTAGGGCCTTTTCGGCGGCGGCGCGGTTTACGGGTTGCGGCTCAGGGGTGGCGGGCTTGTATGGAGTCCCTACTACCATGAGCATAACCCCCTTTTCGCTCTCACTCTCCCTCCTAACGCTTGCCGCAACGAGCCTCGTCCACGCTGCGGAAGAGACGCCCGAACGTTGGGCTTCCGATGGCAAGGCCGCGATCCAGGCGGCCCTCGATCGCCGGCCGATCGAGAAGCAGGCCCGCAATGTCATCCTCTTCGTGGGCGACGGCATGGGCATTTCCACCGTAACGGCCAGCCGCATCTACGAAGGGCAGCGTCGCGGCGAGACTGGGGAAGAGAATTGGCTGAGCTTTGAGACGCTTCCCTATACGGCTCTTGCCAAAACCTATAACGTAGACCTGCAAACTCCGGACTCGGCGGGAACGATGTCTGCCATGGTGACGGGGATTAAAACGAATGCAGGCGTCCTTTCGGTTAACCAGTATTCAGTTCGTGGCGACGCGGATTCGGTGGCTGGCAACGAAGTCGTAACCCTGCTGGAAAAGGCTGAGATCGCGGGGAAGGCGACCGGGATCGTGACGACGGCGCGAGTCACTCACGCGACTCCAGGGGCTTGTTATGCGCACTCCTCGAACCGGAATTGGGAGTGCGACGCGAACATGCCGGAAGGGGCGCCGATTTCGGATATCGCAGCCCAGCTGATCGAGATGCCAGCCCGCATGCAAGCGGCGGGCTTTGCCCAGGTGGACGGGCCGGAGTTGGTTTGGGGTGGCGGCAGGCGTTTCTTCTTTCCCGAAGGCGAGATCGATGCCCAATATTCGGTCGAAGGGGATAGTGGCAGGCGGAAGGATGGTCGCAATCTTGTGCAGGAGTGGATCGATACCCGAGAAGGCGGATCGTATATCCATAATCTAGATACGTTTGAATCTATCGATGTGAATGCTGATAGCAAGATACTGGGCCTATTCGAATCCTCGCACATGCAATTCGAAGCGGATCGCGAAAAGGACGCAGGCGGGGAACCGTCGCTGGCTGAAATGACGCGCAAGGCGATCGCCCTTTTGGAAAGGGACGAGGACGGCTATTTCCTGATGGTGGAAGGCGGACGCATCGACCATGCCCACCACGCCGGCAACGCTTATCGCGCTTTGGCGGATACGGTTGCTCTTTCCGATGCGGTACGGGTGGCGCGGGAAGCGACAAGCGAAGAGGACACGCTTATCATCGTAACGGCGGACCATAGCCATGTCTTCACGATGGCGGGCTATCCGGCCCGCGGAAACAATATCCTTGGCCTCGTTGCGAACGCCGATGGCAAGCTCGCCGAAGACGCGATGGATCTTCCGTATACAACGCTTGGATACCAAAATGGACCGGGGTACTTAGGAGCGAGCGACGCTCAGCCGGAAGGGCCCAAGGTCTTTCCGCACAGTCCTACCGGAGCGAAGGGTATCCGGGAAGGCAGGCATGATCTGAGCGAGCATTTGCATGGAGAGTTGGAAGACGGTTGCGACGCGTTCTTCTCCCATCTGCAGGAGTCGGCTTACCCGATGTCTTCGGAAACGCACGGCGGCGAGGATGTGGGAGTGTGGGCCTCGGGTCCCTATGCTCACTTGCTCGGCGGTACCATCGAGCAACACGTACTGTTTCACCTCATGGAATTCGCATTCGGCTTTAGCGAATAGCGAGTGTCCGATTCTTGGATACGACGCCTGCAGTTCGCTTAGCCCTCTAGTCGAGCCCCGCCTTCTTGCGGAGGATGGTTCGGGTGGCTTGGGCGGATTCCTTGAGGTCCTTCTCGCTCCAGCCGCCTTTTGAGGAGGCGCTCGGGTAGAGGAAGGAACAGGTTTCGTCCTTGTCGGAGATGGACCAGGTTATCCAGCTGATCTTGCGTTCTTCGGCCCAGTCCTGCCACGTTTGCCAAGCTTCGTAGTCCATGGGGCCGTCGCCGGAGGCTTCCATGCCGGCGGATTCGGAGATAAAGATGGGAGCGCCCTTGCTGAGGGCGTAGTCGCCTCGTTCGCGCAGGTAGTCTCCATGGGTGGCTGCGTAGTAGTGCAGCGTATACATGATATTCGAGACACCTTCGATTTGGTTGTCCGCTACGATGTGCAGGTCTTGGTCCCAATGTGGATTGCCGACGAGTATTATGTTGTCCGGATCGATGGCGCGGATGGTGGCGATGACTTCTTCGGAATAGGCTTTCACTTCCTCCCAGGAGTCGTCGACCGGCTCGTTGTAGATTTCGTATATGATGTTTGGATACTTTCCGTAGCGGGTAGCCATGTCGGCGAAGAAGGTTTTGGCCAGATCCGATTCGAGGTGGTGGCTGTGGAAGTCGATGATGACGTAGACGCCGCTTTCGATGGCCCCGTCGATGACTTTGGAAATGATTTCGACAGCCTTTTTCGGTTCTTCGTTGTAGGTGAGTTCCGGCTCCTCGTAGTGGATGCCCATGGCGGCGCGAACGACGTCCACGCCCCAGTCTTCCTTCAGCCACTTTACGCTGTCCTTGTTGTAGAAGCGCGGCCACCAGTTGTGCCAGCCGTAGCTTACCCCGCGCAGCACTACGGCCTCGCCGGCCTCGTTTACCAGTTGGGTCCCCTCCACGCGGAGCTGCGGAACGGAGGGCGGAGGGGTGGTTTCGGTGCGCTGGCAAGCGGAGCTCATAGCGAGAATGGCAAGGAGAGTGAGGAGATTTGTCGCGAGTTTCATCTGGCAGTTTGCGGAATGGCGGATCGTATGGATCCAGCAAAGGGCTGAACTCTCCGAGGTCGAATATCCCTGCAGCCGGCGATCCTCTTCCAGAAGAGTGAGGCCCCGTTGCCCAGGGGCAGCGCGGCGGGCGCTTGCATCGGAAGGGTGTACATCCGAGGTTGGGCTTGTGTGGGCAGTATTTGCAGGTTTGAGGAAGAGGCGCGAATTTGATCGTTTCTTAAGTCGCTGGGGATTATTAGCTTAAGGTATTAAAAGGGGCTTTGGCGCAGACGATGCCATGGTAGGGGCATGGTCGAACGAAACAATGTTAACCCAAGGCTCTGCTACTCATGAAAATACGAAGCGAAAACGCACCAGCCGGAGACCGCAGCTCGGGCCGGTTCAAAATTTGCGGAACAGGAATTTGTTTGCCGCAGAAGGTGGTGACAGCCTCCGAACTGGACCGTTTGATCGGCAAGCCTGATGGCTGGACGGCGCGGCATACCGGAGTGTTGGAGCGGCGTTGGGTCGAGGGAGAATTGCAGTCGGAGTTGGGCGCGGCTGCGGCTCGAGCCGCGTTGCAGGAGGCGGGACTCGATTTGGGAGCGGTGGATGTGTTGATCGGCGCGAGTGGCGTACCGGAACAGCCTATTCCTTGCACGGCGGCAAGGATCCTCGCGGAGCTCGATCCAGCTGCGACGGAGGTAGCGGCTTATGACCTGAACGCGACCTGCCTTTCCTTTCTGGTGGCATTCGATCATGCGGCTCAGTTGATCGAGACAGGGCGAGCAAACTGCGTTTTGGTGGTTTCTTCTGAGATTGCCTCGCTGGGTTTGGATTTCTCGGAAGCCGAAAGCGCAGCCTTGATGGGGGATGGTGCGGCGGCGGTTTTGTTGCGCAGGGAAGAGGACGGGGGGCGTGTATTGGCTTCGCGGATGCAAACCTTTCCGGAAGGCATAGCGTTTGCGGAATTGAAGGGAGGGGGCACGCGACACCATCCGACGCGTTGTACCTTTCGCAAAGAGGATCATCTGTTCCACATGAAGGGGAAGGAGCTTTTTCGCTTGGTCTCGCAGCATTTGGGGCGGCAGGTCGCAGCTCTGATGGACGCGGAAGGGATTTCTTGGAGCGGCATCAAGGCGGTGCTGGCCCATCAAGCCTCGGGCCCTGCCGTGGAGCTGCTGGGCAATCGGCTTGGCATACCAGAGGAGAAGCTGGTCCGAATCTATCCCCGTTGCGGGAACACGATTGCTGCCAGCTTGCCGATGTGCTTGCACGAGCTTCGACAGAGTACGGCTCTGGAGTCGGGAGACCGGGTTCTCTTCATAGGAACGTCGGCGGGCGTATCCATTGCTTCCTTGCTTCTAGAGGTTTAGAGGAATTGCTTATGAAAATCGGAATCACGGGAGCGACCGGTTTCTTGGGGAGCCACTTGTGCGCTGTATTGGGAAAGGCAGGACATGAGGTGCGGGCTTTCGGCAGGAACCGCGGCAAGGGAATGGCGCTTGAGGGAGGCGGGGCATGTTTTGTCGCGGTTGACTTGCGGGATGCGGATGGGCTGGCTGCTGCCTTTCGCGGCCTAGACCTGGTAATCCATGCTGCGGCGCTTTCGGCGGTTTGGGGCAAGTACGAGAGTTTCTACGAGAGCAATGTCGTGGGAACGGAAAACGTGTTGGCGGCCTGTCGGAAGTGCGGAGTGGGAAAGCTGGTCTACGTTTCCTCGTCGAGCGTGTATTTCGATTTTAAGGACAGGTTTTCGATAAGAGAGGAAGATGCGGTAGCCAAGCCATCTCCTTCGGCCTATACGCGTTCCAAGCTGGAGGCGGAACGGAGAATCCAGGCCGCGACGGGCATCGATTGGATCATTCTGCGGCCTCGAGGAATCTTCGGCCCGGGTGATACTTCCATCATCCCGCGGGTCCTGAGGATCGCCCAGCGGGGTTGGTTTCCCTTGGCGAGGAAAGGAGAGGTGTTGGTTGACCTCACCTATGTAGGCAATCTGGTTCGGGTGGTGGAGCTCTGCTTGACCGCCAAGGCCGGCGCTTGGAATCAAGTCTACAACGTTTCGAATGGTGAGCCGGTGGCGACGGGGGACTTTTTCGACCAGTTAGTAGAAGGTTTAGGCTTAAAGGTTCGAAAAGTGGATACAGCCGCTTTCTTGATCCGTGGCGCAGCGACTTTGGTGGAGCTCGCGGCGAAGGGCTTGCGGCTGGGAGAGCCATCCATTACGCGTTACACGGCAGGTTTGCTTTGCTGCCATCAAACCTTGGATATTGCCAAAGCTCGAAACTTGTTGGGGTACGCGCCGGAGATTTCGATCTCGGAAGGTTTACGGCGAACAGTCCGAGCTATGAAAGGGGATGCGGATGCATAAGATCGACACGGTTCGCTTCTTTGCGGCGGGAAGTTGTTTTCAAAAGGAGGGGCTTAGCTTGCGCGGAGGAGCTTGGCGAGATGTCGAGTTTCCGGCGGTTTGCGCGGTGTTTCGGCATCCCCAGATCGGTTGGGTTCTCTATGATACGGGGTATGATCCTTGTATTTATGCGTCGAATACGAAGCTCTCACTGAAATGGTATGCGAAATTCATGAAGGTGAAAGTATCGCAGCGCTCAAGCGTGGTTGCGGGGCTGAAGCGCTTGGGCCTGGCTCCGGACGACATTGCGTTGGTGGTGCTCTCTCATTTTCACCCCGATCATATCGGTGGAGCTCGATCCTTTTCGAAGGCAAGGTTTCTGTGTTCACGCGCGGGATACATCGCTGCGTGCACGAAGCCGAAACGACTGGGCTTTCATCGGGAGTTGCTTCCGGACGATTTCGAGGAGCGTTGCGAATTCGTCGAAGACAGGTCGCCGAGCAGCGAGCACGTTTTG
Organism: Pelagicoccus sp. SDUM812005; assembly: GCF_031127875.1. Taxonomy (GTDB): domain Bacteria; phylum Verrucomicrobiota; class Verrucomicrobiia; order Opitutales; family Opitutaceae; genus Pelagicoccus. The sequence goes on from NZ_JARXIA010000008.1 coordinate 233,752, forward strand.
CGGGGGCTGGGCGGTGTGTATGACGTTTTTGGTGACGGGCTTGTTTTGGGCGTGCTGTTGGACGGGCATGCTCCGCGTCAGCTTGCTTTGTTGGTTCGAGGGAATGCTCGGAGTTGCTTCTTGGTGTCGGATGCGGCCTGGAGCACTCGGGCGATTCTCGAGAACCGACCTCCGCATTCGATCACCCGTTTGATACAGGATGATTGGCAAACCCTATTGAGAAATTTAAAGCAGCTAAATCGCTTGGCTTGCGAAAACCCTACTTGGCGTTTCGCTCCTTCTCACTGTAGGGAAAATTTGGCGACAGGGGAGTGTCGTTTGCAGGATTGATGAAAGCGGGGGATGAGTTCGTTGTTTTGATCACGGGTGGTCGTTCGCCGGTGGCCTTGGAGATGTGTCGCATATTCGGTAGGGAGGGAGCTCGAGTGATCGTTGCGGAGAGTAGCGGCGGTTTTTTGTGTCAGGCGAGTCGCTTCGTGGCTGCGTTTCATAAGGTTCCCTCGCCCCGCTTTCAGACTGAAGCGTATGTCTCGGCCTTGCTCGAGATCATGAGAGAGGAAGGGGTGGATCTCCTGGTTCCGACTTGCGAGGAGGTTTTCTATATCTCGAGGTTTCGGGAAAGGCTAACCGAGGCGGGGCGTGTTTTTGCCCCGGACTTTGCGTGTATCGAAGCCTTGCACCGCAAGGATTGCTTCGTGGAGTGGGCCGCGGAGATCGGATTGCCGGTTCCGTGGACGGCGCTGTGTGGCGAGGCGGTATTGGGAGGATTGAGCAAGGTGGATCGTTTTGTGCTGAAGCCGGTGTATTCAAGATTTGGTTGCGAAACGATATTGCGGCAGGGAAGCGATATCGCCCTGGCGAACGACGGTCGGGCTTGGGTCGTGCAGGAGTTTCTAGAAGGAGAGGAGCTGCATAGCTACGCGATCGCTCAGGATGGCCGCATCTTGCAGAGCGTGTTTTATCGCGGCCTGGCCAAGGAAGGGGCAATGGGGCCGAGCCTCGCTTTCGAGGAGGTGGATTGCCCTGCTGGCGACGCTTGGGTGAGGCGGTTCGTGGAGGAAATCGGTTTCACGGGCCAGATCGCCTTCGACTTCATACTAGGCGTGGATGGAGTGGCGCGAGCGATCGAATGTAATCCTAGGGCGACCAGCGGCTTGCATCTATTGTCGGAGGGCTCTGGCGTCTACGATGCGATCGTAGTGGGGATTTCCGGTGAGACCAGGAAGCGGAAGCTTCCCAACAAGGGCTTGCTCCTGCCGAGTCTGTTGTCAGGGGCGAAGGGGGACTTTGAGGATGTCGTCTTTCGATGGGACGATCCCTTGCCTGCAATGGCTCAGTTTCTGACGCTGGCGTATTTTGGAGGGCTAGCACTGCGGAGTCGGAGGTCGCTGGCTGCGGAGATGGTTCATGACTTTTGTTGGAACGGAGGGGCGATTGAGTAAGCGGGTAGAGGGCGAGGAGGCGTGGTCCGAGTTTCTGGAGCGGCTTAGCGAGCGGGGGGCGCCGGCTTACGTTGCTAACTTGAAAGCGGAGGTTCGTTCGCTAGAAGTGGGGAGCCTACGGCTTTCGATCGTGTATCCGGAACGCGGTTACGCAAATTGCTACGTCGGGTCGGTGCGGGCTCAGTATGTGGATTACGCTCGGTATGAGATCGATTCGAGGAAGCTTGGTATTTTGGGGACGATTCTGAAGGGGTTCCTCAAGGGAGTCGATGCGTTGATGAGGCTTGCCGCGAGCGAGCGGACGGTGTTCGTGAACAATCGCTTGCTTTCGACCAACCTCTATCCTGCCGGCGTGGAAAGGGAGCTTGCAGCGATTCGCGATCGCCTGCTGGGGGAAGGGGGAGAGCGGGCGATCCTGTTTCGCTCTCTGGCTGGGAGCTGCAACGCTGCTTTAATCGCTGCGTTGAGGGAGGCGGGCTTTCGGGCGCTGGCGAGCCGGGAGGTTTACCTTTTGGATACGTCTTCCGGAGAGCATCGCCGTCGCTCGAATTTTTTGAAGGATCTGGCGTTGCTGGAAGGGTCCGGGCTGGAGCGGGTACCCGGAAGCCAATTTTCGTCAGCGGATTTCGATCGGGCGCGAGAACTTTACGGGAAGCTCTACTTGGAGAAGTATACGGCCTTGAATCCGCGGTTTACGGAAGCGTTCCTGCGGGAGGGAGTGGAGACGGGGTTCTTGCAGCTAGTGGGCTTGCGCGGCGAGAAGGGGCTGCTCGGCGTGCTCGGCTACTATCGTTGCGGCGATTGGATCACGGCTCCGATTCTTGGATACGATACGGAATTGCCGGTAGAGCTTGGATTGTATCGACAGCTGACGGCCTTGCTCACGTTGGAAGGGGAGCGCCTCGGCTGCCGGATTCATCGCAGTTCCGGGGCGGCGGCTTTCAAGCGCTCGCGCGGGGCGAAGCGCGAAATCGAGTACAGCTACGTTTACGTGGAGCACTTGCCTTGGTGGCGGCGTTGGGCGTGGCGGACGTTTTTGGCCTTGGTGAACCGCGTGGGACGTTTCGCCTTGGATCGAATCGATGCCTAGGGGCGTGTTCTTTTGTGTGAGTGGAAGAAAGCGGGGTAAATTGGCTGGGGCGGCCGCAAATCGGTGTTTGTGACTTGGCATACCCTTTTTTGTGGGGATGTTGCGAATTATGAAGACTTTTCCAGACGGATTCCTGTGGGGCACGGCTACGGCCGCCTACCAAATCGAAGGCGCGGCCGCGACCGATGGGCGTGGGCCCAGCATTTGGGACGCCTTTTCCCACATCCCGGGCAAGACGGCCGAGGGCCACACCGGCGACGTCGCTTGCGACCACTACCATCGCTGGGAGGAGGATATCGAGCTGATGAAGCGAATGGGAGTGGGCTGCTACCGTTTCTCGATTTCCTGGTCGCGCATCCAGCCGCAGGGCAAGGGCGAAGTCAACGAGACGGGCATCGCTTTCTACAACAAGCTGATCGACGGGCTGGTAGCGGCGGGCATCACGCCTTGGGTGACACTCTTCCACTGGGACTTGCCTTTGGCCTTGCAAATGGAGCACGACGGATTGCTCAACCCCGAGATCGCCGATCGCTTCGCCCAGTACAGCCGGATCTGCTTCGAGCGTTTCGGGGATCGGGTGAAGAATTGGATCACGCTCAACGAGCCTTGGTGCAGCTCATTTCTCGGGCATGGCAACGCTTACTTCGCCCCCGGGCGCGCCTCCGCGGACGAACCTTATGTGGCAGCCCACAACTTGCTGCGGGCCCACGCCTATATCGTGGACGTGTATCGTCGCGAGTTCCAAGCCGAGCAAAAGGGACAGATCGGCATCACCAACAACTGCGATTGGCGGGAGCCGGCTAGCGACTCCGAGGGGGACAAGGCCGCGGCGCAGCGGGCTCTCGAATTCTTCCTCGGATGGTTCGCGGATCCGGTTTACTTCGGCGACTACCCGGCGGTCATGCGGGAGCGCGTGGGCGAGCGGCTGCCTCAGTTCACCCCTGAAGACGCCAAGCTGCTGAAAGGGTCGTCCGACTTCTTTGGCCTCAACCACTACACGACCATGATCGCCTCCGAGCCGAAGCAGGAAGTGAGCGGCACGGGGGACATCAAGGGCAATGGCGGCATGATGGAGGACCAGCAAGTCGAGCTGGCGGGGGACCCCTCTTGGGAGCAGACCGATATGGGCTGGAACATCGTGCCTTGGGGATGCCGCAAGCTCTTGGAGTGGATCGATGCCCGCTACGGCCATCCGCCCATCTACATCACGGAAAACGGCTGCGCCATGCCCGGCGAGGACGACCGCGAGACGGCGCTCAACGACACCCGTCGCGTGGAGTTCCTCAAGGGCTATATCGGAGCCTGCCACGAGGCCATCCAGAACGGCGTCGACCTGCGTGGATACATGTGCTGGAGCATGATGGACAATTTCGAATGGGCGCTGGGATACACGCGTCGCTTCGGCCTGCATTGGGTCGACTACGAAACGGGCGAGCGCCAGCCCAAGGCTTCGGCCAAGTGGTACGCGGAAACGGTTAAGAACAACGGCTTCTAGTCGCCGCCTCCAAGGGCGATGGCGGCGAGCTTGTAGCTCGCTGTCGCGCCTCAGCGAGGGGGAGGTAGCCTTCTTGCGAAGGCGGCTGCGTTCTCGGGTACTATTTAGGCGCATGGGATAGAGTTGCGTCGGAGGCGGGCGCCGTTTGGGTTCGTTTTCGCTATGATGTTACGTACCCTTCCACCCACCCTGTTCGCTATTTGTTTCTCCTGTGCGGCAACGCTGCTTTGTGCGGAAACTGCCACGGAGCCGGAGATCGTCTGGCACGACGTGTCGGAGTGGGGTGTGGAGGGCAGGGCTTGGGAAGACGAGCAGCGTTCCAACTACTTCGACCGCTTTCCGGCAGCCGGCGAGAAAACGTTGCGCGAGCCGGTGTGGAGCCTCAGCCAGTCGCCTACGGGCATGGTGGCGCGCTTCGAGACGAATGCATCCGAAATCTGGGTACGCTACGACTTGCGCAAGGAGAACCTCAGCATGGCGCATTCTCCGGCGACGGGGATGAGCGGGGTGGACCTCTACGCTCGGGACGAGGAAGGCACCTGGCGCTGGGTGGAGGTGACCCGACCTCGGACGCAGCAAATCGAGACCAAGATGGTCGAGGGCTTGGCTCCCGGTTCGCGGGAGTACGCGGCCTACCTGCCCAATCGAAATCCGGTCAACGGGCTGGAAATCGGCGTGCCCGCGGGGAGCGAGTTTCGCGGTCTCTCGCCGCGGCGAGAGCGGCCTATCGTGTTTTACGGTACGTCGATCAACCACGGGTCAGGCGCGTCGCGGCCAGGGATGATTCACACGGCCATTTTAGGGCGGCACTTCGATCGCCCGGTGGTGAACTTGGGCTTCAGCGGAAACGGGCGGATGGAGAAGGAAGTGGGCGATTTCCTCGAGCGCTTGGATGCGGCGGTTTTCGTGATCGATTGCCTGCCCAACATGGGGCCCGAGTTGGTGCAGGAGCGTTGCGAGCCGCTGGTCAAGCAGCTGCGTAGGGCTTGGCCGGATACGCCTATCGTATTGGTAGAGGACCGCCGCTACGCCAACGCTTGGATACGGCCGGCCAAGGATGACTTTCATGATCGGAATCAGGCGGCCTTGAAGGAGTCTTACCAGGCCTTGCTGCAAGAGGGGGTCGAGGGGCTCTTCTACATCGAAGGGGACCATTTGTTTGGCGATGACAACGAGGGCACGGTGGACGGCTCGCATCCGACCGACCTAGGCTTTTGGCGGCAGGCGGAGATCTTCAAGCCGGCGTTGGCCAAGGCCCTGGAGGGGCGTTAGGCCTCGGCATCGCTGATGGCTGCTTATTTGACTGTACGCATGCGCCTGAGCGTGTGTCGTTGACTCGGTAAGGGCGGCGCCTTTTTACTGGGAGCTGTCTTTCCTGCGTGTCCCTTGTACCCCGCTGGTGCCATCGTACCAGCTTGCGCGGACCCGCTAGCAACTAACCCCAAAAGAGATTGAATATACAAAGCAAAGGAACTGCGGCGAATACCTTCGACGCGATCGTTATCGGATCCGGAATCAGTGGCGGTTGGGCCGCCAAGGAGCTTTGCGAGAAGGGGCTCAAGACCCTCGTGCTCGAGCGTGGCCGGGACGTGAAGCACGGCGAGTATCCGACGGCGATGATGGAAACCTTCGAGTTCGAGGGCCGCGGGAAGGTCACGAAGGAGAGCCGGGAGCGTCAGGCCAAGCAAGGGCGTACGGGATACACGACGCACCCGCAGTGCGCCCATTGGTTCGTGGACGACATCGAGCATCCGTACAACGAGACGAAGCGCTTCGATTGGATGCGCGGCTACCATGTGGGGGGCCGGTCTTTGCTTTGGGGACGTCAGTCCTACCGCTTGGGCGATTTGGACTTTACGGCGAACGCGAAGGATGGGCACGGTGTGGATTGGCCGGTGCGCTACAAGGATATCGCCCCTTGGTACGACTATGTGGAGGAGTTCGCGGGCATCAGCGGCCGGGCCGAGGGCTTGGCCCATTTGCCGGACGGCAAGTTTCTTCCGCCTTGGGACTTCAATTGCGTGGAGGAACATGCCGCGGAGCAGGTCCGCAAGAAGTTCGGCGACCGCATCATCACGATCGGGCGTACCACGAACCTGACGGTTCCGCACAAGGGCCGTGGGCCTTGCCAAGCCCGCAACCGCTGCATTCGCGGGTGTCCGTATGCTGGATACTTCAGCAGCAACGCGGCGACTTTGCCTGCGGCCTACGCGACCGGAAACCTTTCCCTGCGTCCTTTCTCGATCGCGAGCGAGCTGATCTACGACAAGGAAAAGGGCAGGGCGATCGGCGTGCGTATCATCGATGCGGAGACGAGCGAGTCGATCGAGTACTTCGCGAAGGTGATCTTCTGCTGCGCCTCGGCGGTGGCCTCGACCTATATCCTGATGAACTCCAAGTCGGACCGCTTCCCGGAGGGCTTCGGCAACGATAGCGGCGAACTCGGGCATAATTTGATGGACCACCATTTCAAGGTGGGGGCTAGCGGAGTGATCGACGGATTCGAGGACAAGTACTATACCGGCCGCCGTCCCAACGGGATCTACATTCCGCGTTTCCGCAACGTAAGCAAGGAAACGACTCGCAGCGATTTTGTCAGAGGATATGGATACCAAGGTGGCGCTAGCCGTACCAACTGGGCTCGGGGGATCGGCGAGTTCGATCGCTTGGGCGCAGACTTCAAGGCGGACCTGGTAGCTCCGGGCCCTTGGCGCATGGGAATGGGGGCTTGGGGCGAGCACCTGCCGTACCACGACAACAAGATGACTCTCGACTACGAGAATACCGATAAGTGGGGCTTGCCCACGGTAACCTTCGATTGTGATTACAAGGAAAACGAGATGGCGATGCGTAAGGATGCCCAGGAGTCCGCGAAGGAGATTCTCGACGCGGCCGGTTTTAAGGACATCCGAGGCTACGATTCCTTGTCGGCCCCCGGGCAGTGTATTCACGAGATGGGCACGGCTCGTATGGGTCGCGATCCTAAGACCTCGGTTCTCAATGGATTTAACCAGGTGCATGCTTCGCCCAACGTTTTCGTGACGGACGGAGCCTTCATGACGTCTTCCGCCTGCCAAAACCCGTCTCTCACTTACATGGCGTTCACGGCCCGCGCGGCGGACCATGCGGTGAGCGAACTAAAGAAAGGAAACCTTTAAGATGAGCGCTTCAGAAAGAGATCAGAAAAACGGATACGGAATCGATCGTCGCGAAGCGATCAAGCGGGCGGCCATGATTTTGGGCGCGGCTGTATCGGCCACGACCTTTGCAGGGGGCTTGTACGCGGACCGGGCCAAGCTCGGAACGGGCGCGGATTGGACTCCGCGTCACTTGAGTTCGAGCGAGGCGAAGATTGTCAGCTTGGCCTCGGAGTTGATCTTGCCAAAGAGCGACACTCCCGGCGCTCAGGACGTAGGAGTGCCTCAGTTTATCGATCTGATCTACGGCGAATACATGACGGACGAGGAGAAGGAGCGTTTCGAGGAAGGGCTGGCGGCCTGGAGGCGAGCCGGGTTCGAGTCGGCCTCGCCAAAGGAGCAAGTCGCTTTGCTAAAGTCGCCGGAGCAGAGCTCGCGCGGGTTTATCCGTCATCTGCGGGAGTTGACCATCACTGGCTATTTTACCTCGGAGGAAGTTGCCAAGACCGTATTGCGATTCGTGCCGGTTCCCGGTCGCTATGACGGCTGCGTTCCGATCGAAGAGACGGGACGGGTGCTGGCCAGCGAGTGACAGCTCCCAGCCTTGGCGTTCAAGGAAGCGGGTTGTGGAGAGTGGTGGGACGCTCGGATCGCTATGCCTTCCTACGTGGCGCGAACTCCTGTCTATTAAGCGAGAGCAGCGTTATTTTTCCGCATCCGTTTTAGATAGCAAGTGGGCCAAACGCGCTGCATTGTCGGCGCTTGTATGAAGGTAAACCTTTCGCTGAAAACCTTCCGCTTGTCGGAGAGCGCCTTTGCGGATTTGTAGGAGGTAGCTATGACGATTCTCGCGGTTTTGCTCGCTCTCGGTCTGCTCTTTCTGGGGGCGGAGCTTTTGGTGAAGGGTGCGTCCTCCTTCGCTTTTCGTTTCGGCCTATCGCCCTTGGCGGTGGGCTTGACGGTGGTGGCCTACGGGACGAGCGCCCCGGAACTGGTGGTGAGCGTACAGGCGGCTTTAGCCGGGACCTCGGATATTGCGGTAGGCAACGTGGTGGGCTCCAACACGTTTAACATCGGAGTGATCTTGGGGCTGACGGCTTTGATTTGTCCGATTGGAGTCGAGCGGCGTATCGTGAAAGTGGATGCGCCGGTGATGTTGTTGGTGGCCTTGCTCGCCTGCTGGTTTCTTTGGAATGGGAGCCTTGTCCGTTGGGAGGCGGCGTTGTTTCTGGGAGCGTGCTTGGTGTACACGATCGTGAATCTCAGGCAAGCGGATGCGGGGGCCGTTGTAGACGCTCCTGCGAAAGCGACCGAGAACAGCGTCGCGGGGAAACGTTCGGTTTGGGCGGATCTCGCCTTTTTCCTAGCAGGTCTAGCCCTTTCTATCGGAGGATCGAAGCTGCTGGTCTGGAGCGCAACGGACCTGGCCAGGAGTTGGGGAGTGAGCGAAGCGGTGATCGGCCTGACCATCGTGTCGGCAGGCACGAGCATGCCGGAGCTGGTCACCTCCATCACGGCTGCCTTGAAGCGTCAGCCGGATATCGCGATCGGGAACGTCATCGGTTCGAACGTATTCAATATCTTGGGAATCCTAGGCGTTTCTGCGATGGTGAGCCCCATTTCCGGGTCGAGCGTGCGCTTGCTGGACCTAGGCGTGATGGCGCTTTTTTCCTTGGGGATGTTGCCGCTGATCTGGAGCGGCTACGTTTTGCGGCGCTTGGAGGGGCTGCTGCTGATGGCAGCCTACGGAGCGTACTTGTGGGTGCTGTGGCCCTAGGAAGGCTAGCGAACGATGAACAGCTCCGCGGCGCGAACGCCGTTGAAGATGAATTGCACGGCGAGGGCTGCCAGCAGGAGCCCCATCAGTCGAGTAGTCAGCCGCAGAACCAAGGGGGAAAGCCATTTCGCGCCTTGGGAGGCGAGCCGTAGGATTCCGTAGGACACGAGGGCGACGAGCGTGATGGACAGGCAAAGCACGGCTTTGTGCGGCCACGTTTCCGCTTGTTGGTAGAGGAGAATCGAGGTGGATATGGCGCCCGGCCCGGCCAGTAACGGGATCGCTAAGGGGCTGATCGCGATGTCGTCCTTGACCCGTCCGGCTGCGGTTTCGCTAGGGGTAATGCGCTCGGGCGCCTCGGCTTTGGCTTGCAGCATTTGCAGGGCGATCAAGAGGAGTAGGATGCCTCCCGCTGCTTGGAAGGCGGAGATCGTGATGCCGAGAAAGGACAGCAGGGCATTGCCGGTCAGAGCGAACACCAGGAGGACGCCGGCGGCGGTCAGGCAGGCGATGCGGACCATGCGGAGGCGCGAGGCGACGGTATCGTGCGGCGTCATGGCGAGCAGCACCGGGGCGATGGTGATGGGCTCGACGATTACGAAGAGCGAAACGAAGCTGTAGAGTCCGTATTCGATGAGGCTCATGGTGCGGGTGGGAGTGGAAACGTCTTTTCGCGGCTTGCGACCTTACTGTCGGTCAATGCTGCAGGCCGCGCACCCTCGTTTCGATGCGGAGCAGCTTGTCGGCGGCAGTGATGTAGAGGGTGGTGCCTTGGGGGCCGCCGAAAGCGCAGTTGGCGAGGCGTCCATCGGTGTGGAGGTAGCCAATCAGTTCACCATCGGGTTTAATGATGTAGACGCCGCCGGGGCCGGTGGTCCAGATGGTGCCGCGTTCGTCGATGGCCATGCCGTCGCAGCCGCCCTTGCGGGTGTCGCTGCGGTAGACGGTGGCATCGAAGAGGAGACTTGGGGATCCAGTGGGATTGCCTTGGCTGTCCAAGGGGAAGGCGTGCACGGCCGGGGAACGACCGTCGGAGCTGGCGATGTAGAGGGTGTCGCCGTCGGGAGAGAGGCCGATCCCGTTGGGATAGGGGATGGAGTCGATGAGCTGGTGCACGCTGCCGTCGCGGTCGAGTCGGTAGACGTAGTGGGTGTCGATCGCGCGTTGCCGTTCGCGAGGCAGTCCGTAGGGCGGGTCGGTGAAGAAGAGGGCTCCGCTGGCGGAGTAGACGAGATCGTTGGGGCTGTAGAAGCGACGCTCGCCGAAGCGGTCGACGAGCGGGATGAAGGTTTGCTCGGCTTCGTCGAGGAGGGCGATTTGCTGGTTGCCGTGTTGGCAGAGAACGAGTTGTCCCTCGGGTGAAAAGGCGAGTCCGTTGGCTCCGGGCGAAGCGATGCCTTCGGGCTTCATCTCCGCGTGGCCGCTGGGCTGGAGGAAAATGGATACGCCCTCTGCCTCGGTCCAGCGATAGGCGGTGTTTTCCGGAACGTCGGTGAAGAGGAGGCGGGAGCGTTTCGAGTCCCAGACGGGCCCCTCCGACCAGCGGAACCCTGTGGCGAGGATCTCCAGCTGGGCATCGGGGGCGATTAGTTCGTCGAGCTCCGGAGAGTAGCGTTCGATGTGGCCCTGAGCCTGGAAGGGAGCCGTGAAGGATTGGATCGGCTCCGCGGAAACGAGGGTTCCGAGGGCTAGGGCCAGGGAGCAGAAGGGGCGTATGGCGGGCATGGGGCTCATGGGCGTGTTAGTTTTGGGAGGCCTTTTTCGCCAGTTCGTCGCGTAGGGTGCGAGCGTTCAGCTGGTTGGAACGATAGGCGACGTCGAAGAGGTCGCCGAGCAGGGGGATGGAGCCGACGAGGAGGTCGAGAAGCTGGCGACCGATCATGAGCAGGAGCTTGCTTTTTGGGATGCCGTGCCGCCAGCCGAGGAAGAGGAAGTAGAAGAGGGGCAAGGCGGTGAGGGTGTCGCCGGCGCCGGGGACGAGCCCGATCAAGGCGTCCCAGCCGAGCTTGATTTGAGTTCCGGGAATGCGGAAGGCCGCGTCCATAAGGGTCGCGATGCGATCGGCGATTTGCAGGTCTTTTTCGAGTTGGGTGGGCATGGGGCGTCGAGCACCGAAAACTAGTTGGTTTCCGACGATTGGCAACGCGGAATGGCGGGACTGGATGTCACGCAGGTGGTTGACTTTGTTTATGGGGTGGGAGTTGAATAACTGTATGGTTAACGAAGATGTTTTGGATGCGGTTTTTCATGCTTTGGCGGATGCCACGCGGCGGGGGATTTTGAGGATGGTGGCGGAGGGGAGTCCGAGCGTGGGGGAGCTGGGCGAGCCTTTCGCGATGTCGGCGCCGGCTATTTCCAAGCATTTGAAGGTTCTGGAACGGGCCGGCCTGCTGACGCGGGTCAAGGAGGGAAAGGTGAATCGCTTTCGTTTGAATCCGGAGCTGCTGGAGGAAGCGGGCGTTTTTGTGGCGGAGTTGTCAGGCCTTTGGCAGCGTCGTGCGGAGGCGGAGCGTGGGTCGGCTGCGAGCGAGGAGGCGCGAGGTGGATCTGGGCTGGAGCCAGAGAGCGCTGGGAGAAAGCCGACGGAATCCGACGAGGTTTTGGAGGACTACCTTTTGTAGTCTGGCCGGGCTCGCCTAGGGAGCGTGAAGTGAGCTATTCGGCTTTGCTTATCAGCCTTGGCGGGACGGTAGAGGCGTTGGCTGGCAGCGAGCGGAACGGGTAAAGGTTTCGAGCGTGCTTTCGGTGAGGAAGTCGACGAGTTGCTGGTCGAGGTCGAGCAGCTTGTAATGGAGGGGGCAGGGAGCCTCGGAATCGCAGGCTCCGGTGCCGAAGGGGCAGGCGATAGGGTCGCCGACCTTTTCGAAGGTGGAGACGATGTCCAGCAGGCTGATCGCGGCGGGGCTCTTGGCGAGCCAGTAGCCGCCTTTGGGCCCGGGGGCTCCGTCCACGAGGCCGGCTTGGGAGAGGGTGACGAGGAGCTTGGCGACGATGGGTTGCGGCAATTGGCGCTGGGTGGCGATGTCTCGGGAACTGAGACGAGTGGCCCCGCCGTCGTAGACTTCGGCGAGGTAGCTGATCGCCATGATGGCGTGCTGTGCGGTCTTGCCGTACTTGAGCATGGGCGTCTTTTTTCGCTTAGGAAGCGGAGCGGGGGCGACCGATTCGGGGGTGGCGATCGAATCCAAGGGGGCCGAGGGAGTGTTTTTGCTGTCCCATCACGAAGCTATCATGCGGGCGTTTTTATTAAAAACAATACAAAAAGGTAATTATATATTGAAAGAGTCCCGGTTCTTCGAATAGTTCGTGCCAATGAGCAAGTTTGTAGATTTGAGAAAGCCGGACATCCACGCCCACGAGATCCTCGAGATGATGATCCGCGCGGGGAAGACATATTCGAACGAGAGCCTTTCGGCCGCGGTAGTGGAGGAGTTTGGCGAGGACGCCACCTTCCACACCTGTTCAGGGCATGGATTGGATCCCTACGACATCGTGCAGCACCTTTGGGCGAAGGGGAAGTTCACCGGCGATCCGGACGCCTTCGTTTTCGAGGCGGGCAATCGCTGCGACCACTAGCGGCCGCAACGGGCGGTATCGGGCAGTTGCCTAGCTGGCGACGTTGACGAGTTTCGTGTAGACCTCGAGGTAGCGGGACTGGGCCTTTTGTACGATCTCGGGCGGGAGCTCGGGGCCGGGGGCGGTCTTGTTCCAGTCCTTGAGGGTCTCCAGGTAGTCGCGGATGATTTGCTTGTCGAAGCTGGCTGGGCTGGAGCCAACCTGGTACTCGGCCGCGTCCCAATAGCGGGAGGAGTCGGGGGTGAGCACTTCGTCGATGAGATAGATGGTGCCGTCTTCGTCGGTGCCGAACTCGAACTTGGTGTCGGCGAGGATGATGCCGGCTTGGGCGGCGAGCTTGCTGCCGAAGTCGTAGAGCTCGAGGCTGATGGCCTTGACCTTGTCGAAGACCTCTTGGCCGACGATGGCAGCGGCTTCGCTTGGGGTGACGGGCATGTCGTGGCCTTCGCTGGCTTTGGTGGTGGGGGTAAAGATGGGCTCGGGCAGCTTGGAGGCGAGCTGCAGGCCTTCGGGCAAGGAGATGCCGCAAACGGTGCGGTCTTTCTTGTAGGATTCCCAGCCGGAGCCGGCGATGTAGCCGCGCACGACGCACTCGATCTCGAGGGGCTTGAGCTTGCGCACGGCCATGGAGCGGAGTTGGGAGTCGCGGGAGAGCTTGAGGGTGTCGCGGAGGATTTCTTCCTCGTTGGGGATGATGTGGTTGGGGGCGATGCCTTTGGTTTGCTCGAACCAGAAGTGGCTGAGCTGGGTGAGGATGAGGCCGCGGCCGGGGATGCCGCCGGGGAGCACGACGTCGAAGGCGGAGATGCGGTCGGTGGCGACCAGCAGCACGGAGTCGTTGAGGTCGTAGATCTCGCGCACCTTGCCGGAGGCGATCTTGGGCGCGTCGATCGTCTCGACGAGGTCGCGCACGGGCTCGGTTGGGAGGGCTGCTTTTAGGTCTTCGCCAGAAATCATGCGGGGACTGTAGCGGGCGGCCTTTCGGAGGAAAGGATTTTGTGCGCGGGAGTTTTTGGAGGGACGCGAGCGAGGTTGCGGTCTAGGCGTCGAGGATGGTTTGCCAGTAGCCGACGTCGAGCCATTTGCCGAACTTGCGGCCGACCTCGCGGTAGTGGGCGACCTTTTGCATGCCGAATTTTTGGTGGAGGGCTTCGCTGGCGGGGTTGGGCAGGGTGACTCCGCCGATGGCGACGTGGACGTTCTTGGCGCGGAGGGTTTGGAGGAGCTCTTGGTAGAGCAGGCTGCCGAGCCCGCGGCCGGTGGCGTCGGGAGCGAGGTAGACGGAGACTTCAGCGGTACGGCGGTAGGCGGCCCGGGGGTGCCATGGGGAGGCGTAGGCGTAGCCGGAGACTTGCCCGTCCTCCTCGGCGACGAGCCAGGGGAGGTTGCAGGAGCGGACCTTGGCGATGCGGGCCCCGATCTCGGCGCCTTCGATGGGCGTTTCTTCGAAGGTGACGACCGTCTTTTCGATGTAGTGGTTGTAGATGGCGGCGATGGCGTGGCTGTCGCGATCGGTGGCGGGACGGATTTGAGCGGTGGGGTTGCTATGGGTCATGGGGGTGGGGCGAAGGGAATCTATTTGTTGTGCACCAGTTTTTCGTAGAGGACGACTGCTTTGTTCATCTCGGTGAGGACGGTTTCGTTCTTTTGGGTAGCCGCTTCGAAGTCGTTTTCCTCGATGCTTGCGATGAAGGAGTCCCAGCTTGTCTGGGCCTGCTGAAGCTGCCCGGTGATGGACGGGGTATTGAGCGGGCAGCTCTGCAGTTCGCGCAGGCTCGATTCGAAGAGCTGCTTGAGGGCGGATTGCTCGTCGGAGCTGGTTTGGTCTCCGGAGAGTTTGGCGGCGAGAGCGAGCTTCATGTAGCGTTGGGAGAGCATGCGTTGGCGGCCGGCTTTGTTGATGATGGAGGTGAGGCTGTCCATCTCTCGAAGAATCTCGCGCAGGCCTTCGATGCGGTTGAGCGAGGCTTCGCTGATGTCCATGATTTGGGAGGCGACCGCTTCGAAGGCGAAGGCTTCGCTGGAGTCGGTGCGGCTGCGCACGGCGATGACGCTGGCGTTCATGGAGACCATCTTGGCCATCTTGGCGGAGCGCTCGATTTCTGCGATGAGGGTTTCGAGGCGCTTGGAGAGGGATTCGGTTCGTGTATCGAGCAGCTGCATGGCGAGGCGTTTGTGGCATGTCTCTAGCAGCGCTCGCGCCGGATGGGGGACGGAGGGTGGCTTCGCAGTTTTTTGACGGGTGAAGCCGAAGCTATCGATTTCGTTCATGCAAAGGAACGATTGCAGGACCGCTGGGGAGAGCTTTTTAAGCCTGCAGGTCAAAGGCAGGCCTCCGGCGAAGGAGAGGAAACGGGTGCGCCGTTTTGATATCAACGTTGATGCTCAGATTGCGCGAGCGGGGCGTCCGCGGTTCCGTGGGGACCCAGGAGCTGCAGGCAGCGGGGCGGAGGGGCGTGCGCTTTTGTCATCAACGTTGATATGTTTATTGCACGGGTGGAGCGAGGGTGTGAGTGGGTGGTTGGGGCGCGGGCGAGAGGGGCGCGGGCGAGAGGGGCGCGGGCGAGAGGGGCGCGGATGGGTTTGGGAGCCTTTTTTGGTTCATCGCCCTTTTGCGGGGAGACTTTCTCGATTGTAGATGGGTTGGCGCTCGTGCCACGCTGTCATGCAGGACATTGGAGCAGGGATCTGCGGCACGTCGCAAGCAGCTTTCGCTCTTTGAGCTTCGTCTCCCACGGCCACGGCCCTACGGGGAGATGGCAATCCCACTGCTTTTGGTGATGAACCTTTTTGGGGGCTACTGGTAGAGGGGGGGGAGGAGGGAGGCGTAGGGGGGCTCGGCGAGCTTGAGGCCGGAGGCGAAGGTGGCTTTTTCGAGTTGCTTCTGCGGGGTGTCGCCGCCGGGGAGGGTGTAGACGAGTATGGGGGCGTAGGGGGTGAGCTTTTGGCCGGGCTGGATGCGGTCGATGTTGCCGGTGAGGGCGTTTACGCTCCAGAGGTTGGCTTTGGGGTTGGTCTCTTTGAGGAGATCGGGCTTGCCGTCCGCGAGCACGTATCCGGCTAGCTGATACTGTCCGTTGGCGGCGTTTTGGTAGAGCTTGGAGAGGGCTGCGATTTCTTTGCGGGGGAGTTCGCCGAGCTCTTTTTTGGCGAGGATGCTGATGTCGGGCGAGGGGACGGTTTGCTCGATGATGGAGAGCCAGAGGCGTTGGTTTTCTTCGCCGCTGGGGAGCTTGTCGAGCTGGGCGGCGTGCTTCTTGAGGCTGGGGCTGAGGGCGAGTCCCCATTTCCAGGGGTGGAGTTGGGCGAACTGGATGAATTGTTGTTGCCAGTAGACGCGGAAGGCGGGGCTGAGCTGGCTTTGCTTTTCGAGGTCGGCGAGCTGGTCTAGGATGGCGAGGCGGTTGGCTCCGGCGAGGAGGTGGCTGAGGGTGTTGGAGATGGAGCGTTGGTAGTATTCGGATTCTGGTGACAGGGTGGATGGCTTATAGAAGAAGCCCCAGAAGGAGCCGTCGGCGCGGCTGATGAACTGGATTTCGCGGGGGCTGGGCTCGGGGTTTCCGAATTCGTCGAAGCCGCGGACCTTGAAGCTGAAGGCGACGCTGGATTCGTTTTCTTGGGAGTCGGACTTGGAGATGGGTTCGACGAGGTAGATGCGGTATTCGTTTTGGGGCTCGGCGGAGCCTTCGAAGTATTGAACGGTGGATTGGTAAACGTTGGCGAAGCTTTCGAGGCCTTGCAGGCGGGTGAGGTAGGCGCGTTCTTCGTCGCTGAGCTCGACTTGGGTGTCGAGGTAGCGTTGGCCGGTGGTGAAGGCGTCGGCGGCCTCTGGGGTGGCGAAGAGGTTTTGGCTGCTTTTCAGTTGGGCGAAGGAGTCTTTGAGCCGGAGGGTTTGGGAGAGGGCTGCCTTTTGTTCGGCGGGAAGGATATCGAAACTGTGGATACGCTCGAGCTGGGCGAGGTAGGGGGTGAGCTCTTTGGTTTGGGCGAGCTGGAGCCAGGCGTTTTCGAGGGCAGCCCATTTGGTCTCGATGCTGGAGAGCTGTTGGGTGACGCTTTTTAGCAGGGGCGTGAGTTGGCTGCGGCTGGGGGCGGCGAAGTCTTCTTGGAGGAGGGTGTTGAGCGTTTGGACGCGGGTTTCGGCGGCGGTTTGCAGGCGCTGGAATTCGGCGCGGCTTTTGGCTTGGGTGGCGTTGTTGGCGGCGATGCGGAGCTCGCGTTCGACGCGCGCGAGTTCGCGACGCTTTTGTTCGAGGTCGGAGGCTTGGCGTTTTTGGTAGTCGGCGAGTAGGGCGGCGAATTGGACGTCGGCCTGGGTGCCGCGGTCGGGGGCGAGGTCGGCTCGCGCTTTGCGGATGTCGTTGGCGAGGACTTCGATGGCGGCGGCGTTCTGCAGGGAGTCGGGGCTGGCGGCGAGCTTTTGCAGGTCGGCCACGGACTTTTGGTATTCGTTTTCTAAGGACGCTTGCAGGGCGAGCCAGTCTTGGAGGAGGGTGGCTTGGTTGGCTAGGCTGGAGTTGGCTTCTGCGAGGGCGATTTGCCCTTCCCATTTTTGGAGGGCTTCGCAGACTTGGGCGGTGCTGCCGGTTTGCTCGGTGCTTTGGAGGGCGGCGAGGGCTTCGGCTTGCAGGGCGGCGGCGGTCTCTTGCTCTTCTTTTTGCTGGAGGTAGAAGTAGGAGGCTCCGGCGAAGAGGAGGAGGGCCGCGGCGGCTCCGCCGAGCAGGGGGATGCGCTTGCGGCGGGCGTGGGTGTAGGCGGATTTGATTTCTGCCTGGAGCTCGGGGGGGATTTGGGAGCCGGTTTTGAGGGTTTGGCTTTCGAGGGACTTGAGCTTGGCGACGCGGTTGGGGAGGGGGACGGGCTTGCCTTTGTTGTCGGCGCCGTTGCGGATGTCGGCGATGGCGAGGCGTATCGAGATACTGGATTCGTATTTGGCTCGGATGCGGGAGAGTTGGGTGGCGACTTTTTCGAAGGCGTCGCGGAGCTCGGGCGGGAGGTCTCCGCGGGCTTCGTTGATGGCGAGGGTGTGGTCGCAGGCGAGGTAGGCGCTCTCGACTTCTTGCCAGTTGGAGGCTTCGGAGAGGTCTTGGGCTTTATCGACGACGGCGCGGACTTTGTCGGAGAGGGTTTTGGCGTGTTCGGCGGCGGCTTGGGCTAGGGCGCTGGCAAGGGTGGCGTCAGGGGAGTCGGCGAGGGGGAGGCCGAGAGCGAGGTAGCGGTGGGCGACGGCTTTGGGGGGCTCGGCGGGGATGAGTTGTTCGGTGGCGTCTTTGACGTCGGCGGCGGCTTGGGCGAGCATTTGGGCCCGCTTGGCTGCGGCTTCTTCCTTGGCGTTGGGGTCGTCGGGGAAGCGGGCGGCGATGAGCTCGATGATTTGGTAGGCTCGGGCGCTTTCGGTTTTGGAGCGCACGGCGGCGCGGTATTGCTTGAAGAGCCAGTCCTTGAGTTCGCCTTGTTCTTCGATGGCGGCTTGGATTTTGGATACGGCTTCGGTGTCGACGGGGGGGGCGAGGCGCCAGCCGTAGGTTTGGCAGCGCTTTGCCCAGGCTTCGGCGAGGGGATGGTCGAGGGAGCGGGCTGTTTCGAGGAGCTTGGGATATTGGTTTTCGAGGAGGAGGCAGTCGAGGAGGGTGCCGTCGGCGAGCAGTTGGCGGGCTTGCTGGAGGGCGGCGTTGGCGCGGGCGACGGCTTCGGCCTGTTGCCAGGCGAGCTTGGCGGTTTCTAGGCCGGTGGACTCGCCGGTGAGGGCGGTGCGGATTCGGTAGGCGAGACGGTTGGCTTCGGGATGGGCGGAGGCGATCATGGCAGGGAGTGTGGAACCTTGGTGGATTGCTTGCTGATGACAATCCATTCCTTGCTGGTGGCGGCTTCTTTGGCGATGGCCTTGAGGGAGGCGGCGTGGGCGGCTCGGTCTTGGCTGGCGAGGTGGAGCTCGAGCTCGGCTTGGCTGAATTGGCTGCGGGTTTCGGCGAGGCGGAGCTTGGCGGCTTCGAGGGCGTCGAGGTTGTAGCCGATGATGGTCTGCTCCATGAGGTCGGGGTGGGTGAAGGTGTACTGCCAGTGGAGGCGGATTTTGCGCAGGGGGTCTTGGGGGCTGCGGCTGTCGAGCTTGAGCTGGGAGAGGGCTTCGTGGATCTGGTTGGCGATGGCGGCTGGCGTGGCCCGGGTGTTGGCTTGGATGTCGGCGAGGGCGTTTTGGAAGGCGGTGGATTTTAGGGCTTGGTCGGGGCTTTGGCTGACGAGCTTTTGAATGAGCTCGCGGAGGTATTGGGCGAGGCTCATGGGGGTGCCGGGGATGAGGAGGCCGCGGGGGTCGGTGGCGATGTAGGCGGCTTCGGGCGGGAGGCCGAAGGTTTGGGGAAGGGCGAGAATGGGGGCGTAGGCGGGGTTGTTTCGGATGTCTTGGAGCTGGGTGTAGTAGGAGTCGATGGCGTGTCGGCTGGCGGGCGGGAGGGCGTCGTAGCGGGAGTTGGAGAGCAGGAGGTAGGCGTCGAGGGAGTTGGCGAGGGCGTCGGGGGAGTAGCTGGCCTGGGGCATGGCCGAGAGGGGGGCGAGCTTTTGCTGGAGCGGGGGGAAGTCGAGCTGGCGGGCGACGGGGGTAGGGAGGAGGGCGAGGCGGGTGAGGGGTGGATAGCTGACGGGGGAGAGGGGGAGGCGGTAGGTGTCGGCTTGGCGTTGTATCAGGCTGGTGGGTACGGGAATGCCAGCGTCTTGCTCTGCGGGGGTGGAGGCGAGGAGGCGGTCGAGGAAGGTGATGGTTTGCAGGGGCGTGTCTTCGCCGGCTTTGGCGAGGAAGTGGGCGGTGGCGCGGGCGTTTTCGAGTTCGGCTTTGGGGTAGCCGGCGTCGGCGAAGCGCTTCCAGACGTCGTGGCGGGCTTGCAGGGCGCGGGCGGTGTCGCTCTCGGAGGGATCGGTGGGGTGGCTGAGCTGCTTGCTGCGGTGGGTTTGGACGAAGAAGATGACGAGGGCGATGCAGATGACGGCGACGCCGGCGATGGCGATGTTGATGCTGCGGGTGAATTCGCGTTGGCCGAAGTGGCGTTTGGGGCGCTTGCGTTTGCGGTGGTCGTACTCTGCGGGGATTTCGACGACGGGGGCGGCGAATTTCTTTTGCTTGGCCTCGGCTGGCGGGGTGGGACTGGAGGGATCCGCGGTTGGTGTCGGGGAGGTTGGCTCCTTTGGAGGGGCTGGCTCGGGGATGGGTTCCGGGGGCGGGGCGAGGAGGGGAATATTGGCGGTGGGGAGCTCGTAGGGGAGGGGGAGGCTGGGGAGGTAGCCGGCCCAGGAGTAGTCGTGGGGTTGGTCGGTGGGGAGGAGGCAGGAGGTGAAGGTGTGCAGCCAGCGTTGGGAGGTGGGGAGGTCGTTGAGGGAACGGCGGAGGTGCTCGACGAGGAGTCGTTCCTCGAGTAGGGCGATTTTGAATACGCGGCTGAGCAGCTTGCCGTTTTGGCTGATGTCCGGGTAGGTTTCGGGGAGTTTTTGGGTGGCCCAGAAGGATTCGATGTCTTGGAGATCGAAGGCTTCGAAGGGCTCGAGGGTGCGGGGGGGCTCGTCCCATTTGTTTCGCCAGCCGCGCCAGTTGAGGAGGATGGCGGCGGGGTTGGGCAGGCCAGGGATGTCGTCTTGGGGGAAGGCGAGGTGGTGGGCGAGGTGGTTGTTGCGCTTGGAGTAGTCGGTGCCGGATTCTTGGATACGGCTGAGGATGTGGTAGGTGCCGGAGCGCAGGGTGGCGATGCGGTGGCGGAGGATGAGGGGGGAGGCTCCTTGGGCGTCGGCGGTGTAGCGGCTTTGGCTTTCGAGTTCGGCGATGAGGTCGGGCGGGATGCTGCGGTCTCGGGCCACGCAGCAGAAGCCGGACTTGCCGGGTTCGAGTCCGCGTTTGGCGCTGGTATGGATGTATTGGAAGCTCACGGGAGGAAAGAGTGGATGGTGAAAAGGGAAAGGTGAATGGGAAGTTTAGAGGCGGGCGGCTTTCACTTTTCAGTCTTCACCCTTCACCCGTTCCTAGGGGGCTGGGGGATTGCTGGGAGAGGATCCAGAGGACGGGCGCGGTGGGGAGGATGGGCTTGAGGCGCTTGGGGTTGGGGGCGAGGCGTCCGGCGAGGGGGCCGTCGGGAATTTCCTTGGGCGAGTGTCCGAGGGAGGAGAGGGGGAAGTAGGTGACGCGGGTGGAGATGGATTCGGCGTTGGCGACGATGGTGGGGCAGAGCTGGGCGAGCAGCTTGCGGACGTGGGCGGAGTTTTGGGCGATTTCGTCGCTGGTGAGGGGGCGATCTTCGGGGAGGTGGAGGGTGTCGGGCGGGAGGAGGGATTGCCAGAGGTCGAACTTGCCGACGAGGAGGGCGAGGGGGGTGTCGACGCGTTCGTGGGCTTCGAGGGCCCGCATCTTTTTTACGCGTACGCCGAGTTCGGAGAGGATGGTGTCTTGTTCGTCGGAGGCGTCAGTGCGGAGCTGGGGGTCGCGCTTGCGGCGGAGGAGCTTGCGGAAGGCGGGGGAGGAGGAGGGGTCGAAGAGGAAGAGCAGGCCGGCGGAGGCGGCGACGTGGAGGGCGCCGGGGGAGTCGTCGAGGGCGATGCCGGGTTTGAAGTGCTCGCCGGCGTTGTCGTAGAAGACGAGGGAGGCGCGGCGGTCCGGATTGTCGAGGTTTTGCAGGTAGTAGACGAAGGGGCGGGGGAGGGGGACGAGTTTGCCGTCGCGGTGGAGGCGTTCGTACATGACGCCTTCGAAGTCGGTTTTTGAGATGAAGGCGTCTTCGGGGGTGTTGGCCGAGAAGAGGCGGTTTTTCATCTCGTTGAGCTGGGCGTTGCCGGAGGGGTCGCCGTCTTGGAGGTTGGCGGAGAAGTGGCGAATGAGCTCCTCGGGGAGTTGGCGGAGGAGGACGGAGAGGTAGTAGGACTTGCCGGAGCTGGGGGCGCCTACGAGGGAGAGGATGTGCTGGGGCTGGGAGAAGAAGGAGGGGGGGAGGCGACCGCGGCAGTGGGGGCAGGCCAGGTCGGGGCAGGCGGTGCCTTGGGAGTCGAGGGCTTGGCCGAGGGCGTTGAAGCGTTTGGCGGCGAAGCGGAGCTTGACGTGGGAGCCGAGGATGGGGTCGCCGGTGAGGGATTCGTGTACGGCGATATTGAGGGCGTCGCCGGGTGAAAAGGGTTTCCAGCAGTAGGGGCAGGGGAAGCTGGGGTCGCCGGGCGCGGGGGGCTGGGCTTTGGGCGCGGAGGCGGTTTTTTGGGGGCTGGCCGGGGTGACGTGTTTGGGGTGTTGGGCTGGCGCTTGCGGGGCCTCGGGTTCTGGGGGGGCGAGGCTGTCGAGGAGGTCGGAGAGGAGGAAGCAGGTGTCGCCGTAGGTGGGGAAGGCGAGGTATTCTTCGGGGCACTGGATGCGGGCCCGGAGCTCGTCGGGCTTGAGCTGGGAGGCGGGGATGGTTTCGCGGTCTTCCGGCGTTTCGCGGGGGGCGATGTCCCAATTGCCTTCGCTGAAGCCGTCGCCGAGGCGCTTGGGCTTGCGGGTGATGCGGATGACGATGAGGTGGGTGTCGAGGGCGAGCCCGTAGTTGCGGTTGGGGTGGAGCGGGGTTTCGCGGGTGATGGGCTGGCCGTCGAGCTTGATGCTGGAGTGCGGGGAGAGGGGCTCGAGGGAGAACGCTCCGTGGAGGTGGTGGATGCGGCAGAGGGGGGATTTGGTGCCGTCGCGCTTGCGCCCGCTCAAGTTGACTGGGAAGGAGTCGGCGTGGGATAGGGTGCGGCTGGCGCAGTCGCCGATGGCGAGGCGGATCTTGGGACGGAAGAAGTCGAGCAGGCCCATAGTTTGGAGCGGGAGGATTGGCTACGTTAGGGAGAGTGGGGGTGAGTTTAGGGGAAGGCAAGCGCGGGAGCGGCGGATTCTGGCGGTTTGAAAGGCGTTGATGGGGAGCTAGATAGGTTTTTTGTGAAAAAAAGCCTTGCGCGGGGAAGTCGGATTTCTACTTTCGGCGGCTCTTGGCTAACGCCCCGTTCGTCTAGCCCGGCCTAGGACACATGGTTTTCATCCATGCGACAGGGGTTCGAATCCCCTACGGGGTACCATTTTC
>NZ_JARXIA010000090.1 GCF_031127875.1 Pelagicoccus sp. SDUM812005
CGGACTCCCGAAAAGTCGAGCACGCTCAAGTCCCCCAGCGGGCTCCGCTCGAAAAGCGCCTCCGCCGCGCTCCCGTGCAGGTCGACAAAGTATTTGGTCAGCGAATACGCCCCGCTATTCTCGATCGTGAGCGACGTGTTCGGCTTGTATCCAAAAAGGCTGCCCGGCCTCAGCTCGAAAGAATTCTCGCCCATGGTTACGCGCGCCCGCCCCGAGAGGACAAACTCGATCCCCACGAAATCGAACTCCGCCCGCTTCACCACATAGTCCGGCGCGCACTTCTCCACTCCCCCGCAGCTTACGCCGAATTCCTCCGTAGCCTTAGGCGTCAGATTGAGAAAGAAGTACGAAGCGTCCAATACCTGCTTCGATATGAAGTTCGGAAGAGCGTCAGCCACCCCCACA
>NZ_JARXIA010000091.1 GCF_031127875.1 Pelagicoccus sp. SDUM812005
CGTCTAGCACTCACGGCGTGCGCTTGCGCACGTTGTGAGCTGCGCCTTGATATGCTTATTTTTAACAGGTGAAATCATCATGATCGGGTTCCATGCATTCGATCTTCCATGCTTCTATATCGGTATACAAGGTTGTAGATGGCCATCCCTCATTTGAGTCAGTTTTGCCAGACCAGGTCAGGTGAACGACTGCGAATCTTTCATTCCTTCCATTCTTTATCTCAAATAGGACATCATCACAATCCCCCCTTCGAGCAATCGCTTCGACTTCAGATCCGTGCAGAATCCCGTCTTTTCTCACTTCCTTTTTTAGTTCGTCGACAAGTGCGACTCCGTCATCGACTGAGTACCACGGTTCAAGTAGTTGGAATGGAAAATCGAAATTCATTTTCTGCATATCG
>NZ_JARXIA010000092.1 GCF_031127875.1 Pelagicoccus sp. SDUM812005
TCATGTTTTAATAGAATTGATTGGGGTCACAATCAATCACGCTAAATAAATTTCAAAGAACACCCGAGTTAACGGGGAAAGAGTCCATTCACTCAAAAAGTGAATCGTCCGTCAAGCGTTGACTTCAAAAACTTTCGTTTTCAACGCCTAGCTTGAAGGCTGATATTGTTTCTAAGGAACAGGAGGCCGAACAATGTTTTTTCTGATTCTCGAATCAAGCTCTTTTTCAAACTTTCTTCCGCAAAGTTAAAACCGTGGTTTTCACTGCGTACTCTTCGAGACATCCCATGTTCGGGTACCGAGAAGGCCTCCATCGCTTTTTGAGCAATGGAGGCCATAATCTGGCAATAACCTACTCTCGCGGGACATGACGTCCAACTACCATCGGCGTCTACG
>NZ_JARXIA010000093.1 GCF_031127875.1 Pelagicoccus sp. SDUM812005
AGGCGTCGTTGCTTTTGGATTGGCGAGAGGCTCTACAGGGCTGCTGCTTTTAAGGTGAGGGAGCTGGTTGGTGGACTGTCGCTCCCTCAGGCTAGCTCGAACCGTTCCAGAAAACAGGCCAAATTTCGATGTCGAAAGAAGCTTGTGGTGAGCTCGTTCTCTCGGGGCGGTTTGCGGCGATGGAAAGCTGTTCTGTTTTTTCGCGCAGAAATTGGCATAGGGGGTGGCTATGCGAATTCCAGGCGCTGCGGCTTCGGGAAGGTTTGTCGACGATCCTGCCGCGCTTACGTCAGTACGTCCACCCGGCAGGGCAACATCAAAATACGGAAGCTTGAGAACTGAATGAGTTATTGGAATTGGCTGAATCGCACGTGGAGAAGGGGACACTAA
>NZ_JARXIA010000094.1 GCF_031127875.1 Pelagicoccus sp. SDUM812005
TTAGTGTCCCCTTCTCCACGTGCGATTCAGCCAATTCCAATAACTCATTCAGTTCTCAAGCTTCCGTATTTTGATGTTGCCCTGCCGGGTGGACGCACTGACGTAAGCGCGGCAGAATCGTCGACAAACCTTCCCGAAACCGCAGCGCCTGTAATTCGCATAGCCGCCCCCTATGCCAATTTCTGCGCGAAAAACCAGAACAGCTTTCCATCGCCGCAAACCGCCCCGAGAGAACGAGCTCACCACAAGCTTCTTCCGACATCGAAATTCGGCCCGTTTCCTGGAACGGTTCGAACTAGCCTGAGGGAGCGACAGTCCACCAACCAGCTCCCTCACCTTAAAAGCAGCAGCCCTGTAGAGCCTCTCGCCAATCCAAAAGCAACGACGCCT
>NZ_JARXIA010000095.1 GCF_031127875.1 Pelagicoccus sp. SDUM812005
GCAACACGATGGGCACGGGCGTGCCGGAGAGGAAGGGAGCCGGGTACTCCAGCTCGATGGGCGCCTTGTCGGCGGCGGTCAGTATCGAGGCCGCGGATACGGCGGCCAGCGCAAGCAATGTCTTTTTCATAAGTTGGTCAATTAAGGTTTTCTGGGGCGGCTCGTAGGGTTGCCGCTTGCATGGTGGGGACTTGCGGCGCGAGCGCCAATCCTACCTGTTCTACACCTCGAAGTCCGAGGGCTTGAAGTCGAGCACGCGGCGAGCCTCCACCGCCTCGTTCACGCGGAAGATGCCGACCTCGCTCTTGAAGGAGTGCTCCCCGTCGGCGTTGAGCTTGGCCTCGCCCTTGATCGCGGAGAAGAAGTTCTCCAGGTGCGGCTG
>NZ_JARXIA010000096.1 GCF_031127875.1 Pelagicoccus sp. SDUM812005
ACCACCACGTCCACGTAGGCGCGCTTCTGCGTGTGGAAGTGCCACAGCCCGAGGCCGTAGATCGTCGCCTCGCGCTCGAGGTCGATCTGCACCCACTGCGGGCCCTGGGCCAGCTCCACGAAGTAGCCTTCCTCCGACTCCTTGTCGCCGTCGGTCACCAGCTCCAGCTCCCCGATGATCGGGAAGTCGTCCGAGGAGGTGACTTCCTTCTCGAAGGCGATGTTTGAGACCCCGGCCGGGGCCAGCACCTTGGGCTGGGGGGCGTCGGGGGACTCCAGGTTAGGCAACACGATGGGCACGGGCGTGCCGGAGAGGAAGGGAGCCGGGTACTCCAGCTCGATGGGCGCCTTGTCGGCGGCGGTCAGTATCGAGGCCGC
>NZ_JARXIA010000097.1 GCF_031127875.1 Pelagicoccus sp. SDUM812005
GCGGCCTCGATACTGACCGCCGCCGACAAGGCGCCCATCGAGCTGGAGTACCCGGCTCCCTTCCTCTCCGGCACGCCCGTGCCCATCGTGTTGCCCAACCTGGAGTCCCCCGACGCCCCCCAGCCCAAGGTGCTGGCCCCGGCCGGGGTCTCCAACATCGCCTTCGAGAAGGAAGTCACCTCCTCGGACGACTTCCCGATCATCGGGGAGCTGGAGCTGGTGACCGACGGAGACAAGGAATCGGAGGAAGGCTACTTCGTGGAGCTGGCCCAGGGCCCGCAATGGGTGCAGATCGACCTCGAGCGCGAGGCGACGATCTACGGCCTCGGGCTGTGGCACTTCCACACGCAGAAGCGCGCCTACGTGGACGTGGTGGT
>NZ_JARXIA010000098.1 GCF_031127875.1 Pelagicoccus sp. SDUM812005
GAGATTCAAATCGGCCTCGAGCAGCTCAAAGCCGGTAGATCGAAGAAGTTGGACGATTCTCTGATCGAGAACATCAAAAAGAGAGGAAGAGAACGCCTCGATGGCTAGAGATCTCTACATATCCGAAGAAGCCGAGTCGGATCTCGACGATATTTGGGACTACATCGCCAAAGACAGCCCTACCAAAGCCGATCGCTTCCTAGAACAGCTCTACCGCAAGTGCATCGGCATCTCCGAACTTGATGGAATAGGACGTCGAAGAGACGAACTTGCCGAAGGATTGCTCAGCATTCCCCACAAGAAGTACATCATCTTCTTTGTTCGAGAAGTTTCACAAGTAAGCATAGTTCGGATACTTCGAGGCTCTAGGGAC
>NZ_JARXIA010000099.1 GCF_031127875.1 Pelagicoccus sp. SDUM812005
GAGATTCAAATCGGCCTCGAGCAGCTCAAAGCCGGTAGATCGAAGAAGTTGGACGATTCTCTGATCGAGAACATCAAAAAGAGAGGAAGAGAACGTCTCGATGGCTAGAGATCTCTACATATCCGAAGAAGCCGAGTCGGATCTCGACGATATTTGGGACTACATCGCCAACGACAGCCCTACCAAAGCCGATCGCTTCCTAGAACGGCTCTACCGCAAGTGCATCAGCATCTCCGAACTTGATGGAATAGGACGTCGAAGAGACGAACTTGCCGAACGATTGCTCAGCATTCCCCACAAGAAGTACATCATCTTCTTTGTTCGAGAAGTTTCACAAGTAAGCATAGTTCGGATACTTCGAGGCTCTAGGGAC
>NZ_JARXIA010000009.1 GCF_031127875.1 Pelagicoccus sp. SDUM812005
GCGAGTTGAGATAGCTGACCTCGTCCTCTTCAAGCTCGATTGGTTTTACTCTTCGTCCTCGTCTTTCCACTACAAAGAACATGTAGGAACAAGAGGGGAGAAGCCACATTTAATTTGTAAATTATTTATCTTACACCACACTAGGAAACTTGTTCGTAAATCCAAATTGCCGTTTGCTGCGTTATAAAGGTTGGGCCCTGCGGCCTGTTGGTTTAGTGTCTCGTTTTCCCGAATTGTTTTGCGCCCTATGACTGATTTCCGTTTTTCGCCGCCCGCTTTTTGCCGGGCGCTCGCCGTTGGCGCTTACCTTCAAGTCGCGTGGGTGAAGCCGGCCCGAGCGGAGGATCACCTGTCGGTCAAGTGGCAGGACTACCAGGAGGACGACGGGCGGGTGCGGGTGGTCTCGAAGTACCTGGGCGGGGAGAAGGCGATCACGCAGAGCGTGGCCCTGCGCTTGCACGGGGTGCACGACACGATCTCCGGAGCGACCCCCACGGGATCGAACGGGCGCGAGGGGGATGAGGTCGTACTGTCGGAGATCACGGACGTGCGGGAGGCCGGAGTGGTGGATCTGGATTGGACGAACGGGATTCACAAGACCTCCTTCCAGTTTTCGCACAGCAAGGAGAGCGACTTTCTCTCCAAGGGTTACGCGATCTACAACACCTCCGAGTACAACAAGCGCAATACGGGCGTGAGCTACGGGATTTCCTATATCGACGACGAGATCCAGCCCAGCTTCTTCGCCGAGCAGCGCGAGAAGGAGAGCCTCGATGGCTATGTGGGGATCAGCCAGGTGCTCGATCCCAATACCGTCGCGAGCCTGAACTTCACTTACAGCAAGTTCGAGGGGTATTTGGCGGATCCCTACAAGTCGATCGCCTCGAACGTGGAAGTGTTGCCCGGCTTTTTCCTTTTTCAGGAATCGCCGGAGCATCGCCCGGACGAGCGCTTGCGGAGAATCTGGTTTGCCAACGTAAAGCGCTTTTTTCCCGCCTTGCGGGCGAGCGTGGATTTCGACTATCGCTATTTCGACGACAGCTGGGGGATCGAGAGCCATACCTTCGATTTCGAGTGGTATCAGAAAATTGGTGACGCGTTTACGCTGAGGCCGAGCTATCGCTACTACACGCAGGGCGCGGCTGACTTTTATTATACGGACTTGAACGGGACGGGGATCGACCCGATAGATCCGGTGGCGGGGCAGGGGCCTTTTTATGCGGCGGACTATCGCTTGGCGAAGATGCGGACGGAGACGTATGGCTTGAAGGGGATCTACAAGTTCAACGAGTCGGTTTCCGTGGACCTCAGCTGGGAGCGCTACGAGATGAAGGGCCGCGATGGCGAGACGCTGGAGGAGGCGTTCCCCAGCGCGGATATCTTAACGGTGGGAGGGACGTGGTGGTTCTAGCGGGCGACCAGGCCTACCGCAAGCCGATCGAAAGCCGTTTGACTTTCGACGAGTCGCGCGGGCTTTACCGCTTGCAGTTCCAAGCGTTGGGGACGGCTTGCTCGGTGCTGTTCGCGGTGGCGGATCGGGCGGCAGCGATTGGTTTCGCGAAGGCGGCGGTGGAGTGGGTCGGGTGTTTCGAGGGGAAGTACTCGCGGTTTTTGGATACAAGCTTGTTGTCTGAGATCAATGGCAAGGCTGGCGTGGATTGGGTGGCTGTCGATGCGGAGGCGGAGCATCTTTTCGCTCTGTGCGACGACTTGAATTTCATGACGCATGGGCAGCTGGACCCATCGGGGCTGCCTTTGATTTTGCTCTGGGACTATCGGCGTCGCCGCTCGGAGCTGCCCAGCGAGGGGGAGATCGCGGCGGCGAAGGCTTTGGTCGGTTGGCAAAAGGTGGAGCGTCGCCCGGGGGAGGTCTTCCTGCCGGAAAGCGGGATGTGCCTGGATTTCGGCGGCTTCGGGAAAGAGTATGCGGTGGACAAGGTGGCGGGCTTGGCGGTGGAGCGCGGGATCAGGGATTGCTTGGTGGACTTCGGGCAGGATATCCATGTTTTGGGTACGCCGCCGGATTCGCCCGCTTGGCACATTGGCTTGGAGGACCCGAAGCGTCCGGGAGCGACTTGGACGGGGCTTGCTCTATTGCGCGGCGGGGGCGTGGCGACCTCGGGCGACTACCATCGCAATTTCGTGCATGGCGGGCGTCGGTACGGGCATATCATCGACTTGGGGACGGGCTACCCGGTGGCGAACGGCTTGCTGGCGGTATCGGTGGTGGCGCCTTCGTGCCTGGAGGCAGGGGTACTTTCCACGGCGGCTTTCGTGGCAGGGGCGGAAAAGGGAGCGGAGCTCCTGGAAGCGAATTTCGGGGCGGAAGCCTGCTTCGTCTCGGAGCATTCTAACTATCAAACATCTCAATTTTATGAATACGTTGTGCAGTCTTAGGTTTTGGGGGAGCGCCGTGGCGGCGACTCTGTTGTTGGTAACGACCGGTTTTTCCGCATGGGAAAAGGGTCAGCCGTTGCCGGAGCTGGGGAGCTTCGCCTTGGAGGGCGAGATTCCGGAGCTCGAGGGGAAGGTGACTTACGTCGACTTTTGGGCCTCCTGGTGCGTGCCCTGCAAGGCGTCCTTTCCCGAGATAGAGCGTTTGTATCAAGCCAACAAGGACGCGGGCTTCCAGGTTTTGGCGGTGAGCGTGGACTCGAGCGAGAAGTCCATGCAGAAATTCGTCGATCGGGCGAAGCCCAGCTTTGCGGTGGTGTGGGACGCGAAGCAGTCGCTGGTTTCGGATGCCGGGGTGGAGGTGATGCCAACTTCGTTCCTGGTCGACGCGAAGGGGGTGATCCGCGCCGTGCACTACGGCTGGCGAGGAGCGGAAACGGCGGCCAAGCTGGAGAGCGAGATCCAAGCCTTGCTGGAGGAGGCGGGGCAATGAAGCGTCTAGGGCAGGCTGTTTTCCTAGGGAGCTTGCTTCTGGGCTTGGCGGGCTGCCAGACGGTGGAGCCTTGGCAGAAGGGGAACCTGGCGGACTACTCCATGCGTTCGGACCGCGACCAGTTGGAGAGCGTGATGTCGGCCCATGTGACCTTTTCCCGCGAGGCCTCCACGGGCGGCGAAGGGGTGGGCGGCGGCGGCTGCGGCTGCAATTAGGTCCGTTTCGGGCGGGGTCCCCGGGCGGGAGTGGGAATTCGGTATTTTTCGTGAAGTGAGAGCTGGCGGTTAGGTGTTTGACTACGTAAGGTTTAGTTTCGCCGCGTTTCCGGATTGCCTGGAAACGTTTCGAACGAAACGAGGCCGCAACCATCAAAGATCGTACCATGGACCGTGAGTCAGAACAGTTAGACCGAGACTTGGAGCTCTGGCAGGATGTGGATATCAAGCATCCGCGCCTCAACGCTCGGGTATGGGCCCGCGTGGCGAACGAGGACCGGGAGCCGGCGGCGTTGCCGAATTTCTTCCGTCTGGCGCAGTCTATCCTGAGCCGTCCGGTGTACGCGGCGGTTTTCGTGGTGAGCTGCGTGTTGGGGGGCTTGCTCCTGGCGGAGCTACGGGTGGCCCAGCAGCAGGTGGAGCGCGGCGAACAGCTCGCGGAAAGCTACAAGCAGG
This sequence comes from Pelagicoccus sp. SDUM812005, assembly GCF_031127875.1. Lineage (GTDB taxonomy): Bacteria > Verrucomicrobiota > Verrucomicrobiia > Opitutales > Opitutaceae > Pelagicoccus. The sequence continues at coordinate 3,559 of NZ_JARXIA010000009.1, forward strand.
TGATCGATCCCTTGATCAAGGACACCTACCTTTTCAAGTAATACGGACATGTGGAAATCGATATCAGTTTTGGCCCTCGGCCTGGCCTGCGGGATCCTTGCCCACGTGAGCTACGTGCGGGCCTACTCGCCCGCTTGCTTTTCGGCCGATACCGGATGCGAAATGGAGTGGCTGCGCTCGGAGCTGGACCTCTCGGAGGAGCAGTTCGCGCGGATCACGCGCTTGCATGGGGATCGCGAGCGGGAGATCCGTACCCTGTCGCGCAAGGTTCGCGACTTGGAGCTGTTGCTGGCGGAGTTGGAGGCGGAGCGGGTGACCAAGGGGTATGTCGACTACCTCGAAATCCGCAACTACATGGAGGCGAAGCGCAAGCTCGACGAGGCCTGCGTGAAGTCGACGAGCGACTTGATTGCGTCGGTGGGGGATGTGATGAACATGGATCAGCGCAAACGCTACTTTTCCATTGTTCAGAGCCGAATAAACTAGACCTTCCCTCCTCCTAGGAGATAGCAAGCCTAGGAAATTCTACCGATTCTCTTCTACCCTTTGCTCCGAGAATCTATCCTCCTCTTACCCCTTTAATGCCATCCGATAATGAGACTGATCTCGCCCTGCTCGAAGAGCTGCGCCGAGGACGCGATACAGCGTTGAATGAGCTCATGGTCCGGTGGCAGCGCCCCTTTCTCAGTTTCGCCTACCGCTACGTGCAGAGCGAGGAGGATGCCCGCGACTTGGTGGAGGAGCTGTTCGTGCGGGTCTACAAGAACCGGGACCGCTTCAAGGAAGGCACCAAGTTTTCGGCCTGGGCGTTTACCTCGCTCTCCAACCTCTGCAAGAACTTCGAGCGCTGGCGTCGGCGGCATCCGGCCTTCGGCAAGGACAGCTTGACGGACGACATGAGCCAGGCGGATCGCGCCGCTCATCCCTTGGCCAATACGGGCGACGGGCTCCCGCCCGACCAGGAGGCGCTCAACCGCGAGCGAATCGAGATCGTGAAGGACGCGATCAACAAGCTGCCGCACGACCTGCGGGTGACCTTGCTGCTCTACCAGTACGAAGGCTTGAGCTACAAGGAGATCGGGGAGGTGGTGGGCTGCTCGGTGAAGGGGATCGAGACGCGGCTCTACCGGGCCCGCAAGGCCTTGAAGGTGATCCTGAGCAGCAGGATCGGTCCCTCGGGGGACATCTGGGGCGACGCGGAGTAGGCCGCGGCGGCGCCGCTTAGAGCGGGGCGACGGAGCTGAGCTTGCCGTCCTTGAAGGAGAAGGACTGGCGTACCATGGTGTTGGTGCGGTTGCCTTCGGAAACGGGAGGTTCGAATTTCCATTGGGAAACGGCCTCGAGCAAGGTTTGGCCGAAGGCTAGGCTGCTGCCGGCGGTGATGCGCGGGCAGCGCACGTGGCCGAGCTCGTCGATGTAGAACTCGATGGTGGCGACGCCTTCGACCGGGGCGGTCGGCTCTACGATTTCGATGGGGAAGGGGATGGCGTCGAGCTCGCCGAAACGGGCGGTGGTGACCGGACGTTCGTCGGACTGGGTACGGGTCACGTCGGCGGGGCCGGGAGCTTGGAAGGTTTGCCAGGCCAGCTTGCGGTCGACCTGGAAGCTGAGGTCGATGCGGATGGAGGAGTCGATGGGCTGGCCGTCGCAGAGGGCGGGAGTGAATTCCCACTCGGAAAGGGACTTGAGGGCGGATTTGGTGAAGGCGTGGCGGGTGCTTTCCAGAACGAAGGTGTCGAGGATCTTGCCTTGGGTGTCGATGGAGGCGACCAGCGACACGCGGCCTTCCTTCACCCCGATGGCCCGCATGGTTCCCGGGAAGCGGACGTCGGTTTTCTTGGTGATTTCAATGGCTTGGAAGGCGGCCATCTCTTCTTCGTCGGCGAGCGAAGCGCTGGCGGCGAACGAGAGGGCGATGGCGATGATTAAGCTGGGAATCGGGAATCTCATGGATGCGTTGCGAAGGTTAACACCAGCCTGGCGGCTGGCACTTCAAGCGAGCGCGGCGGGCGGGGCGCGAGCGCCCATTCCTTAGATGGACGCGCTGGCGGCTCGGGCGTTCAGAGGCCGCCGAAAAGGTCGTCCAAGCTGCGCTCGACCTTGATGGATACGGCTTCCTTTTCGCGGGCGGACTCGAGCAGGGCGTCGATCATCTTGTGGAAGGCGAGGGCTTGCTTGCCGTTGGCGGCGGGTTCTTGGCCGGTCTCGATGGCTTGCAGGAAGGATACGGCGAGGGCCCGCAGCTGGGAGCTGGAGCAGGAGGCCTTGGCGAAGTCGTAGGCGTTGCCTTCGAGGTCGCGGCGCTGGCCGGCGGCGATATCGATGGCGCCGCGGGTGGCGACGAAGCTCATCGCTTGCGAGCTTTCGCCTTGCGGGAGGGCGGCGTTGAGCTGGGCGGAAATTTGCAGGCAAGCCCCGTTCTTGAAGCGGACCATGCCGCTGAGGCTGTCTTCGGCGGGGTGCTCCAGATCGTTGGCGTGGCGGTCTGAGAAGGAGCTGAAACGCGAAGCCATTGCTTCCATGGGATCGGGCGCTCCCATAGCGAACCAGAGGGCGTCGAGGGTCTGGGCTCCGACTTCCAGCAGGGCGCCGCCGCCGAGGTCGCGTTCCAGTCGCCAGGAGTCCGCCGGGTGCGGCCAATCCGAAATTTGGATACTGGCGCTGCCGTGCGTGGGTTCGCCCACTTCGCCGGCTTCCACCAGCGCTTGAGCGATGGATACGCGTGGATCGAAGCGGAGGGGATTGGCCCACATGAAGGTTTTCCCCACCAGTCCGGCCGAGGTGACGACGTGGGAAACCTCGCTGCCGCGAACGCCGACGGGGGAGGCGCAGAGCACGTGCAGGCCGCGGTCGAAGGCGGCGCCTACATGGCGTTCGTGCCAGTGGGTGGGGCTGGCCACCAGGACGGCGTCGACTTCGGCGCTGAGCAGCAGGTCGTCGAGGGAGTCGAAAAGCGAGTCGTGGGCCACGCCGAGCTGGGCGGCGGCGTCGCTGCGGGTTGCGGCGTCGGGGTCGGCGATGGCGGCGATCTCGGCGTTTTCGAGGTCGGCGAATCCGGATGCGAGGGTGGCGCCGTAGTTGGCTCCTACGAGTGCGATGCGTGTTGGCATGGGAAAAAGAGTGGAGCGGGTCGCGGGAAGAGTGAAGGGCGAAAATGCGCGAAGGGAGGGTTTACGCGGGCTGAGGCGCCGCGCTAGGTTCCGGGAATGCTGAAGGTCGTAGGGCTTAGTTTTTTGGACTGGGAGCCGGTTTCCCTAGAAGTGGAGGCGGGGGAGATCGTGTGCGCGCAAGGCGAGTCCGGTTCGGGCAAGTCCTTGTTGTTGCGGGCGATCGCGGACCTGATACCCCACACGGGCGAAGTCTATTTGCATGGCGATGCCTGTAGTGGAATTCTACCTACGAAATGGCGTCGCGAGGTGAGCTTCCTTGCGGCGGAGGCCTTGTGGTGGGAGGATCGAGTGGGGGCTCACTTCTTGAGCGAGGTTTCGCCGGAGCGACTGGAGGGCTTGGGATTGGCGGGGGACTGCATGGATTGGCCGGTCTCTCGCTTGTCGATGGGGGAGCGGCAGCGTCTGGGGATCTTGCGCCTGCTGGATCGGCAGCCGCGGGTTTTGTTGCTGGACGAACCGACGTCGAATTTGGACGCCCGGAGTTCGGGCGCGGTGGAGTCCTTGCTGCGTGAATACATGGAAGGCTCGGGCGCCTGCTCGATTTGGGTGACGCATGACGAGGGGCAGGCGGAGCGGATCGGCGGGCGACGATTTTATATGGGCGGGAAGCGCTTGGAGGAGCTGGCGAGATGAGCGCGATCGACCTTTCGTATTGGGATCTTGGATTCGCGGCTTTGCTGGCGGTGGGCTTGGCGGCCTTGTTTCGAGGCATGCGCTTGGGGATTTCCGGCAGTTTGCTGGTAGCGGCGGGGCGGATGATGATCCAGCTGACCTTGGTCGGCTATGTGTTGCGTTTCTTGTTCGAGGAAGGCCGCTTGTGGATGGTCGCCTTGATGGCGGCGATAATGCTTACGGTGGCTTCGCGGGAGATCCTGGCCCGGCAGAAGCGCAAGCTGAGCGGCTGGAGGAGCTGGCGGCTGGGGGCGTCGACCTTGTTCGTCTCCTCGTTCGCGATTTCGCTTTTCGGGCTGCTGGTGGTGGTGCGGGCGGATCCTTGGTACGCGCCGCAGTACGCGATACCTATCCTGGGAATGATCATCAGTAATACCATGAACGCGATCAGCTTGGGCATGGATCGCTTGACGGATGCGATCTACAGCAACCGAAGCGTGGTGGAGCAGCGCTTGGCTCTCGGGCAGAGCGCCCAAGAAGCGATCGGCGGCTATGCGAAGGACTGTATCCGTGCTGGCATGACGCCGGTAATCAATTCGATGGCGACGGCGGGCATCGTGGCTCTCCCCGGGATGATGACGGGCCAGATCTTGGCGGGGGCGTCGCCGGTGGAGGCGGTCGAGTACCAGATCGTGATCTGGTTCATGATCGCGGGCGGCAGCGGCTTCGGCATGGCGGTGGCCATCAAGCTGCTCAAGGGGCAGCTCTTCGACGAGCGCCAGCGCTTGCGGCTGGAGCGCTTGCGCTAGCGGATCGATTCGATTGCTTGCGAGGAGCCTGCGGCGACGGTGGGCGCTGCAGCCGAGCGGCTGGTCGGCTGCCCTAGTTGCGCTTTTCCTTGGCGTAGATGGAGACCTTGGGGGTGAGGCCGCCGAGGATTTGGCGAGCTCGCTTGAGGGCCTTGGCGGTGGAGAGGGTGGGGTTGCTTTCCTCGTCGGCGAAGAGGTTGATCGGGTTGATCACCTTGATGATGCCGGAGTTTTCGAAGATGCGCATGGTGTCGGGGCGGACTTCGCTGACGAGCAGGATGCGGTCGCGCTCGTTCATGTACTTGATGAGTTCTTCGAGGGCCATGCAGCTGGTGGCGTCGAGATTGTGGGCGTTGCGTAGTTTCATGACCACTACCTTGAGGTTGACGTCGTCGGCCACGCGTCGCATCTGGTCGCGGAAGAGCTCGGAGGCGCCGAAGAAGAGCTCGCCCTCCACGTGCACGATGGAGACTTCCGGGTCGGAGCGTTGCTCCTTGTCGCTGAGCTGGCCGACTTGCCCGGTTTCGTTGTCGATGGCGACCTCCACGATTTCGGGGCTGGCCACTTTCTTGAGGAAGAGGGCGATGGAGACGCAGGTGCCGATGTAGATGGCGAAGTCGAGGGCGAAGAGCAGGCCGGTGAGGAAGGTGACGTAGAAGGTGATGCTGTCGGACTTGGTGCTCTTGGTTACGATCTTGAGCTGGTGCTTGTTGAGCAGGGAGATGCCGATGGAGATGACCACCACGGCGAGGGCGGCGGTGGGGACGTACTGCACGAGGCCGGCGAGGGCGTAGGCGCTGGCGAGCATGATGATGCCCGAGTAGAGCCCGGAGATGGGGGTGAAGGCGCCGGAGCCGACGTTGAGCTGGGAGCGGGTGAGGGAGCCGGAGGCGGCCATGCCGGAGAAGAGGGCGCAGCCTAGGTTGGCCATGCCGGCGGAGAACATTTCTTGGTTGGCGTTGAGGCGGGCGCCGTCGCGGGCGGCGAGGGACTTGCCGATGGAGTTGCCCTCCAAGGTGCAGAGCAGGGCGATGGCGATGGCGGGGGAGAGCATCAGGTTGATGTTCTCTTGGCTGATGTTGGTGGGAAGGGTGAGTCCCCATTCGCTGGCGTTGAGCCCCGGCAGGAGGGCGACGGAAAATCCGTCGATGTATCGGCTGCCTAGATACGCGATGGTCGAGGAAAGGACCAGGGTGACGGCTACGCTGGGAAGCTTTTTGAAGAACTTTTCCAGTACGATGAAGATGGCGGCAGTGGCGAGGCTGAGCGAGAGGGTGTCCCATTGGACCTCGTCGAGGTGGCGCAGGGTGAGCTCGATGACCTGGAAGAAGGTGGAGGCGGCGGCTTTCTCGTCGGGCGTGAAGTCGAAGCCGAGCGTTTTGCGCAGCTGGTTGGCGATGATGAGGGAGGCGGCGGCGGTGATGTAGCCGGTGATGACGGTGCGGGAAACGTATTGGATGAGGCTGGCTACCCGCACGATGGCTCCGATGACCAGCACGATGCCGACCAGCAGGAGGAGTAGCGGGATCTTGGATACCGCTTCCTGCTCGGATACGATGCCGAGGGCGGTGAAGGAGCTGAGGACCATGACGGAGGTCGCGTTCGTGGGTCCGAGGGTGATGTACTTGGACCCGGCGAAGAAGGCGCCGATCACGGTGGCCACTACGGAGCCGAAGATGCCGTAGCGCAGGGGGAGGCCGGCGATGGCGGCGTAGGCCATGCCTTGGGGGAAGGCGAGCAGGGCTACGTTGAAGGCGGCTCGGAGGTCGCCGGAGAAGGCGACTTTGTTGTAGCCGGCTGCGGTTTTCCGGAGGGGGAAGAGGTCGAGCCCGAGGCTGCGCTTCTTGGCGGGCTTGCTATCAGTGGTGTGGCTTGCCTGAGAGTCTGACATGGTAGGAGGAGGGCGAACTGGGAGGACCCGGTGCTGTTTTGCTGCAATGTGTCCAGAAAGGTGGGGCATGCAAGCGAAGGATTGACCGGCGCGACGCCTCGCAATCTGTGTTTGCGGTCCAAGGCATTGCGCCTTGAATGGGCCGCTCATGAGTTCGAACGAGTCCAGTATCGCCAGTGAAGACTGCCGCAGCGCGGCGGCCGATGTGGTTTGCCTTTTCCTGGGCAACAGCAAGATCGTGACGCGTCGCGGCCAAAATTGCGGCAAGTTGAAGGCCTTCGCGAGCGGTCCGGAGGCGGCGCGGGAGGCGAGTTCTCGACTGGAGGAGCTCGGTCGGACGGAAAAATTGGTAGAGATCGAGCCGGGGCTCTTTTTCGCGGCGCTCGACGAGATGGAGCTGCCGGAAGCGCTCGAGCAGGAGGGGTGGTTCGCGGTGCCCTTGCGCGACTTCTACGAGGAGAGCAAGCTGCCGAAAGAGGCGCTTTCGCGGGTCCGGGCCAACGCGATCCGCATCCCCTACTTATATCTCAATACAAATGAATACATCTACCGCTTTCGGGCGGAGAAGGAGCGGAACCGCAAAATCTACCAAGTGGACGACAGTTCGGTGGCCCTTTACCACAGCGCCCTGTGCGATGCCATCAAGGCGGTGAAGCGGGCCAAGGAGCGCTCGGCGACCACGCCGGCTTTTCTCGACTTCGGCGCGACCGAGTTCCTCTTGCCGAGCCATTTCGGTTTCTGTTTGGGAGTACAGAACGCGATCGAGCGGGCCTACGAGACCTTGGCGGCCAATCCCGGCAAGCGGGTCTTCATGCTCAGCGAGCTGATCCACAACCCCTTCGTCAACCAGGACCTGCAGTCCCGCGGGCTCAAGTACCTGCAGAGCGACAAGGGGGTGCCGCAGCTGGAGGCGGAAACGGGGCGTCCCTACTGGGACAGCTTGAGCGACCAGGACATCGTGATCATTCCCGCCTTCGGCGCCCGCGACGAGGACAAGCTTCGCCTCATCGAGCGCGGCCTGCCGATCCGGCAGTACGACGCCACCTGCATGCTGGTGGAAAAGGTTTGGAAGGCGGCTCGCCGCTACGGCCAGCAAGGCTATACCATCGTGATCCACGGCAAGGCCGAGCACGAGGAAACCAAGGCCACCTTCTCCAACAGCGCCAAGTACGCGCCTTCGGTGGTGATTCGCGACATGAAGGAAGCGGCCATGCTGGGCGACGTGATCCGGGCCGAGACGGAGGCGGAGAAGCGCCGCTTGTTCGAGCCCTTCCTGTCCCGCTCCTCGGTCGGCTTCGATCCGAGCAAGGACCTGGATCGCTTGGCCTTGGTGAACCAGACCACCCTGTTGCGAAACGAGACCCTGAAGATCATCGCCTACCTCGAGGAGACGCTGACTTCGACCTACGGCGAGGCCCATATCACGGACCATCTGGCCATGAGCAGCAAGGGCGACACCCTTTGCTACGCGACCCAGGTCAACCAGGACGCGCTCGCCAAGGCCTTGGACGAGGACATCGACGCGGCCATCGTGGTGGGCGGCAAGAACAGCTCCAACACCTTCCAGCTCTTCCGGCTCTGCCAAGAGCGCTTCGGGGATCGGGCCTTCTATATCCAGAGCGAGGCGAACATCCTTTCCCGTTCCGAGGTGGAGCATTTCATCTTTCCCTACGACCCGAAGGATCCCAAGCAAGGGGTCATGGAAAAGCGGGCCTTCCTGCCGGAGAATGAGCGTATCCGCGTCCTCGTGACAGGGGGAGCGTCCTGTCCGGACGGGATTTTGCAGCAGATCATCTGTCGCATCAACAGCTTCTTCCCGCCGGAGCGGATCCGCTCCATCGAGAGCGTGCTCGCCGATTTCGAGTAGCGGGAGGCGTGCTGCGGCTTCGAGCTGCTTGCAGGGGAGCATTCGTAGTTTTCCGATTCTCGTCCTTGACCGGTATCCCTCTACGAAGTTATACCGATACCCAAGGCAACCGCCTTCGTATTAGTCCCTAACCCCTTGAAATCAATCCCATGACAGCTAGCACAGCTTCCGAAGACCTCCTCGCTTCACTCCGTTCCGAAACCGAAAGCTCGCTTTCCCGCATCAAGGAACGCGGCGGCCAGGACCTCACCCACAAGATTGCGGAGCTCGAATCCCAGCTCGAAGACGCCGCCAAAATAAAGAACACCGAAGAGCGCAACATCCGCATGGACGTGCTCAAGGCGGACTTCGACAAGCTTCGTTCCGAGCTAAATGCGGAGGAGGCGGACCTTTCCCAAGCGGTTCTCGGCTTGAACGCCCTCATGAACGAGATGGGCGAGGAGTACGCGGATCTGCAGAAGCTCTCCCCCGAGGAGCAGAAGGTCATAGACGAAGCCCAGGAAGGCGTGGCCAAGGCCGAGTCGGCCCTGCTCAAGGTCGAGGATGCGCCCGGCTGGAAGTTCATTTTCTCGTCCCGCGAAAAGTCGCTTCGCGAGGCGAAGGAAGGCATCGAGGCCGCCAAGCAGGGAGTCGCCGCTGCCGAGTCCAAGGCCAAGGCCATGGCTCGCGACCGCTTGATGAAGGCGGACATCGAGGAGAGCTTGCAGGAGTTCATGTTCAAGGTGCAGAAGACGATCGAGATCATGGAGAACCGCTCCGTGGAGATCGTGAAGCAGCTCGAGGCGGTCAGCATCCGCAAGGCCGAAGCCTTCCGCGTGAAGGAAGAGGCGGCCAAGGTGCTCGAGGAATTGGATACGCGGCTCAACCAGCAGGAAGCGGAGATGCGTTCCGCGGAAGAGCAAATCGAATCGCTCGCCAACGGCTCCTCCGAGTACGTCGCCCAGGAGAAGGCCCTCTCGGCCTTGCGGGCCGCGGTCGAGGAGACGCGCGGCAAGCGCAACGAAGCGTTGGTGCTCTTCCAGTCCAAGGAACGCTTCGCTGCCGAGCTCGACGTGCACGAGAAGTCGCAGATGAAGTTGCGCGACAACCAGCGGGCTTGGATTACCCTGCTCAAGTCCGACACGGAGGAGCGCCTGATCACCTTCCGTTCGCGCCTGGAAGCGATGAAGGCGATGAGCGACCAGGATGTGGCTCAGAACCTGGACAATCTCGGAACTGCTATCGACAAGAGCAACGTGGACTTCATGGCCAAGGTCGGATCCGCCTCCGATCAGCGCCGCATGGAAATGATCGAGAGCCAGCCCGACCGCATCAAGCGCATCGAGGAAGCCCGCGCCGCTCAAGCGGAGGCCCAGGCCCAGATCCGCGAACGCGAGCGCGAAGCCCTCGAAAAGTTCCGCGAGCGCTACGGCATCGATCCCATGGATTCCTCCTTCTTCACCTATGCGGATGGGGAAGGCGCTTCCAAGGAAGCCTAGTTTTCGCCTTCGTAGCCAATTTCCAAATACATGAGCCTGACCAAGAAATTGGCCGAGAGCGGGGACTTCGTATCCTTGCCCAAAGAGGACGACTACCTCTTGTACTTCGAGCAGATCAAGCGCGTGTGCAACGCGCTGGACGCGTGGTGCGAGCAGCAAGCCGCCGGCGGAGCGGAGGAGTCGAAGGTGCTTCGCCTCTTTTTGTCCCGTTTTTTGAATACGGTCGAACTGTTGCGAGAGCGGCAGCGCTTCCGTCCGGACAAGAACCTGAAGATCGATCTGAACGAGTCGGGGTTTCCGCACTTGATCGGACTGCAGGAGCTCAATGCCGACCTCTTGGGCAGCGCGGATCGCCTCAAGAAGCTTCCTTCCATGAACAATTTGAAGGAGGACGCCCTCAACGAATTGTTTGAAACCAAGGCGGAGCCCTTGGGTACGCTGGGGTTGATGGCGGAGCGGAACTATCTGGAGCGATTGCGGGAGGCGGATTTCATGTCGCCCTTCCGCTTCGCCGGGGTCCAGCTGCGCGGCAAGAAAGGCCGCCGGCGCCACTACCTTTGCGCGTGGAGCTGCTACAACGCCACCGACAACCTTCCCTATGTGCACACCATGCTCTTTGAGCAAGACACGCGGGAGACGGCCTTGGAGAAGAAGGGGGAAAGCTACGAAGAGCTGAAGTCGATCATCAGCAACGAAGGCCGTCGCGTGCCGCCGCTTGCGGTCCTGGCGATGGCGATCGACAACCACTTGGAAGGCATCCACCCAAAGATCCTAAAGCGCACCAAGATCGGTCCGCTCGCTCTGCCGCGTTTCACCTTCGACCAAGGTCCGATTGCCCTGATGGTGAAGGGCCTGGCCAAGCCGACCGAGTTCAGCGTGGAGATTACCACGGAAACGGTTTTTTCCACGACCGAGGTGATCAAGGAAAAGGGCGGCTGGCTGCGTCCCGACAAAGTCCGGGAGGTATTCGCGATTCCAGAGAACGATCTGGAGTGCTTCATGGCGAAGACTTCCCGTATCCATAAATACTTACTGTTGCCGCACCACCTCATGCAGCACTTGCGATCCAGCGATCCCGAGGCCCAGAAGCTCTACGAGCAGCACGAGCTCTACGCCTACGACGATCAGCTTTCCGTCTATCAAATTTAGCCCCATCGCCTTATCCCATGCCCGCTAGAGATTCCTCTCACCTACCCGTAACCGAACAAGACCTGTCCAAGAACCTGGACCACGCCAACGCCTTGCTGACCAAGGTTTCCTGGAAGCCCAAGGCCCCGTCCAGCGGTTCCGCTCCCAAGAGCGAGGAAGGTCGCTGGCGTCCGTCGACCGACTACAGTTCCCCTGCGTCCGAAAGCAGCGTTTCGCTGGTGAAGATCGCGAAGCATGTCAGCAAGGATCCGCTCCTGCTGACGGACAATGTGAACCACACCCTTACGGTCGTACGCAGAGGAATCATGCTCGGCTTGCACATCGCCCGCGCCTACGGACAGGCGGCGGGGCTGGAGCGGCTGGTGCAGCAAAACCGCTTGGGCCGCCTCACGCAGGCCCAGCAGACGGAGTTTTACGACAAGCACCACGCGAGCTCCGCGGTGGGGCTCTTCTCCGCGTCCGCCTTTATCCGCTGGCAGCTCGAGCAGTTCGAGAGCGAAGAGTTGGCGGGCAAGGTCATGGAGTTTCCGGGGATTCCGGAAGTGGACCTTTCCAATCCGCTGAAGTCGATGGAATGCGCGGTTTTCTATTTCGGTTCCATGGTGCAAAGTAGTGGAATCGTAAATACGGATTTGGACCTCGTGAAGTTCGCGTCCTTGTACTTCGAGGCCATGGCTGAGGAAGTGCGATCGCGGGCAAACTCCTTGCGTCACTGCGAATTCTTTACGGAGGTTTCCTATCAGCTGGAAGGCTCCGAGTTCGTCTTGGAAGGCTTTGCCGACATGGCGAGCGCTTCGGTTGCGACGGTCGAGTTCAACCGCGTACGCTTCGACGACATCGTGGGCAACCGCGCCGCCAAGCACGAAGCCAAGCGGCTGGCCCAGCGCTTGGCCTGCTACGATCCGGCGGTGGGTCGGAATCCTTTCATGGAGCTGGGCAGCATGTCGCTCGTGCGCATGGGCTACGGAAAGCCCGGCACCGGCAAGAGCCTGCAGATCGCCGCGACCGCGACCTTGCTCGACGAGTACTGCCAGAAGCTCGGCCTGCCGTTTCTCTTTTGGCCGTTGCCGGACAATTTGATTTCCACCTTCCAAGGCGGTTCCGCGGAGCGGGCGGTTTCTTGGATGAAGCGTATCCAAGATCCGGATAAGGTCATCTACGCTCCGATCGATGATGCGGAGAACAATTTCGAAGAGCGTTCCCGCCAGGGCGTATCTGCAGGGGTGCGGGAAGTGATCGGCGTATTTCTCCGCTACACGGAAGGCGCCTACGCCATTCGCCGCGGCAATGCGGTGCTGGAGTTTTTCACCAATTTGCCGGAGCAGATCGACCGGGCGGTACTGTCCCGCGTGCAGGCCCGTTTCCCGATCAACGGGGCGGAGAGCCGCGAGGATTTCTTGGATCAGGACCACCTTTGGTGGCGGAAGCTGGAAAGCATACGCGAGGGCTTCGTGGCGATGAAGGATCCGGCGGACTACGAGTACTTGAGCGCCCAGAGCAGCTTCGCGAGCTTGGGCGACCTGGAAAAGACGCAGGAGCAGGAGTTGGGCTTGAACGACGAGCGGCTGGCTTCGCGCTTGGCCTCCTTGGAGACGGAGCATCAGGTGGGCGAGCAAGAGTATTTCGCGAAGCTGTACCAAGGCGTTTTGGAAGTGTATCCGTTTTTCTCCTCGCGAGACGTTCGCAACATCCAGCAGCAGGTCAGCAATCGCATCACCGACTTCGACATGCCGGACGAATGGTTCGAGGATACGGAACTCTTTTTCGGGCAGAGCTACGAGCGGCGAGTGGAGATGTTGCGCGATCTGATGCGGGAGAACATGAAGGGGCTTTCCTTCTCGGAGATCCGCCAGCGCGAGGTATTCAAGTACCTGAACAGCCTTGCGGAAATCGCGAATGCGGACCGCGAGCGCGAGATCGAGCGCCTGATGCATTCGATGGAGTATCAAGGCGAAGCGGCTCGCCGGTTGGAGAGGAAGTCAGGGGCGTAGCCCTGTACCCAAATTATGGATCTTTTAAAGAAGGAAGGCTTATTCGGAGCGGGCTTGGTGTCGGTGGTGACGCCTCCGATGGTCGAGCGCTACAATCGCTGCTTGGCGGATATCGGCATTGCCCCAACCGAGTGCAAGGCCTTTCAAATCGACGGGGTGGGCTGGAGTCCGCAGGTGGCGGAGGAAAAGGGCAATCTCAACTACTTGAGCCACGGGGAGGCGAACCAGTTCGCGATCATCCTGACTCCGGACCAGGAGGGGAAGCCGATTTACGCGCCGACCCATTCCTTCGACTTTCAATTGATGGGGGAGGTGTTTCGGACCGCTCGCCCGCAGATCGCGAACCTCACGACCGAGACGGCGCTTTGGCTGGATATCGACCAGCAGATCGACCATTACCATTCGCCTTTGGACCTGTTGATGCTGGAGGCCATCACGGTGCGTTCCACCTCGATCGACCGGATCATCCAAGGAGCGCGGGAGCAGCGCAATCTGGTGGCGGCCTTTCGGGACGAAGTGGACCTTTGGATGGATACGGAAGCGCGCGGGAAGCTGATCGAAAGCGCCCAGAGGTTCGGGGACTTGAGGTTCAAGCCCTGCATCATTCCGGAAATTCCCTTCGTGGGAGTGAGGAGCTTCTTCACCAAGGCCTTCGATGGTGTATTCGTTTTTCGCGACTTGCCGGGATTTTTCACGGATCGGATCTTGATCCTGGAAAACGTGCGCAAGCACGGTCGCTTGATCGACAAGGAGCGCAGCGTATTCGGCATCGATGACCCGTCCTTGTATCACGTGCTGGAGAAGTTCAAGCTCATCGAGATGAAGGCGGACGCCGTATCCAAAAATCCCAGCTTGTTGGACGACCTCAAGGACAACCTGCTGGCGGAGGCGATGTACCGCAGCGTAAACGTGCAGCTCGACCTCTCCGCGGCTACCTCGGCCCAGAAGAAGGGGGCGATTTCTGCGGCCCGCAAGCAGCTGCCCGACGAGTTTTTCGAGATCGACGACGCCAAGCGCTTGGCCGAGAAGGGGAAGTTGGGCGATGGTGACCTTTCGAAGAAGCTCAAGCGCTACCTGGCCCGTCCGCACCGTGACCTGGACGAGAACATGCAATCGCTGGTTTGGATGTTGCTGATGAAGATGCGGCCCATCGATTTGGAGATGCTGTACCGTCACAGCAAGCAGCAGTTCTACAAGCTCTACGCCAGCTGGCCGGAGTATCGGAGAAAGTGGGCCGTGGCCGCGCTCAAGGCCAAGAACCTTCCCAACCCCAACTAAGCACCGCTATGGCAAATATGACATCGTACCTCGTTTTTTGGATCGTGATGTTCCTCATCCTAGGAGCGTTCTGGTATGTGGTGGATCGCAAGTACGGGCAGGGAGTGTATCGCTTTTGGTATCGCTTGACGCACGAGAAGCCTCTGCCGGAGTCGGTGCAGCGCGGCTTCGTCTACAACCGCAAGACGCGGCACAAGGCCCTGATGGCGACCCTCCTGTCCACCGCCCAAAGCATCGTAGCGGTGATGAGCGTGGCCGAGCCGAACTTGCTGGTAGAGCTGATCCTGTGGATCGTTGAGGTTCCGGTAACCTTGCTCGGCTTCGCGATAGGGCCGTGGGTATTTGGAATTTGGAGACGTAAGGACGAGGTCTTCGATGCGATCGACGACTTGGAGAGCGGCGACAAGACCATCGGCGACGTCTTCGGAAAGGCAGAGAAGGCGAAGGCAAAGCCGCAGCCGCCAGCGAAAAAGCTGACCGCCTCGCCCGAGAAGAAGGATGGGGACGATGACGACGATATTGATCCGCGGGAGATGATACGTCGCTACACGAAGCGCTAGCAGGCCATGAGTGAAGAAAGCAAATTAGCGGAATCGCAGTCAGAGGATTTGGATACGCCGTTCTCGAGCCAGCTGTATTGGCTGTTCAAGAACGTGAGCGGCGCCTTGCGGGATTGGGCGAAGCGGAATCGCTTCAAGTTCCTGGTAGCGGGTCTGCTCTTGCTGCTGGCCTTGTTCGTGGGGCGGGCGTGGATCCAGCCTGTGGCCCTGACGCTGCGCATCAACGCGTTTCCCATCTTGTTGTCGGCGCTTGTCTTTTCGACCGCGCTCTACCTCTTCAAGCGCGGCCGGGCGGTGCTGGGCGGCGCTTTGTTGCTGCTGAACCTCGGGGCAATCCTGGCCTTCGTCGCTTTGGAAGGGAAGCCACGGGAGTACTTGGGCCTCTACTGGAGCTACAAGACTCTGGAGAAGGAAGAGATCGGCGAGTTGCCCACGACAGCGTACGAGCGTATCCAACCGTTGAATTCGATTCGCGCCTTGGCGGGCGAAGCGATGACGGAAGTGGAGCAGGTTTCGGAGCCCAGTTTTACGCGGGTGGGCGATGGGTATTCCTGGACGATGGCGGTGGAGCCCAGCTTTGCGGTGCGGCGGCTGACGGGACGCGTTCGTGAGGTGATCCATGTTTCCTCCTCCGCTCCCTCGCCGAACTTCTCGCAGGAGAATCGCAGTCCGGTTTCCTTTCTCACCGGAGAGGACCTCCTGCTCAGCCGCAACGTGAAGACTGCTACGATCAAGCGCTTCGGGCTTTGGAAGTATTTTAACTATGAGCCGAGCGACGTACGCTACGCCAAGGACGAGCAAGGGGAGTGGGTGCAGCTGGTGTCGCTGACTCGTTGGAAGGGCTTTTTCTTTCCGCGGCCCGTTTTTGGAGGCGTGGTGGTGATCCGCCAGCATGGCGAAGGCGTGGTGGACTGGGCGAGCAACGTTTTGCTCGGATCCGGAGAATGGATACGTCCTAGCGAAGTGGGGAAGCATGAGTTTTTGAAAGGGCAGAACGTAGTGCCGCAGGAAGTGTCGCGCTTCGTGGCGAACAGTTTCCGTTTTCAGCAAGGCTTCTGGGCGCCCATGCCAGGCTACCATTTGGGAGACATCCGCATCCCCGATTTGCCGGGCGACTTCAACGACCAGCCGTTCACCGCGTATTTCAATTTTGGGGACAAGGGAAAGCTGTACCACTACTTTGCCTTGGAGCCGTTCCAAGAAGACAAGCAGGGCTTGAATACGAGCGTGTTCGCTCCGGCGGACGGGATTGGGGCCATCAAGGTGTACCGTCACCACGAGAAGGGCGAGGCCCTGACCGGCGTTTCCGCGGTGATCCCCAAGGTGATGGAGAGCCGCAAGAACTACGACTGGACGCGAAATACGGCCGCCGAGCAGCGACCCTTTATTCGCAAGATCAACGGGAAGACCCGCTTCTTTTGGCTGACCACGGTGGTGACTTTCAAGTCGGACGATTCGGAGGAGTACATCGCCGGTTCCGCTCCGGACGTGACGCTTACGGACGCGACCTATAAGGCGGTGATCTGGGTCAACGCCCTGAAGCCGGAAGGCTGGGAAGCGGAGCTGGCCGAGGGGCTGGGCTCGGTGTGGGAAGCCAACTAGGTGGTCCCGTCGCTTAGGCCCGGTTGGGGGCGTGGCAACGTTTTTGGGGCGGTATCGAGGGGGCTTGCTTTGCGGGATTTGGCTGCTCACTATGCGCGGTCATGAGAACTTCCAATCCCGCCTTGAATGACAAAGCGTTTGATATCGACCGGGCTGCGGCTCGCGGCGAGGTCATGACCATCAATGGAACGGTCAACAAGACCGGTTTCCTGCTGTGCTTGCTTTGGGTGGCAGCGATCTTCACCTACGACAAGACCATGACGGTCGCCCAGACGGAGGGGAATCCCGCGACTTTGTATCCGTGGATGATCGGCGGAAGCATCGCGGGCCTGATCATCGCGATGATCACGATCTTCAAGAAGACGGCGGCTCCGATCACGGCGCCCCTGTACGCGGTGGTGGAAGGCTTGGTCCTAGGCGTGCTTTCCGCCTTTTTCGAGCTGCAGTTTCCGGGGATCGTCTTCCAGGCGGTGCTGCTGACCTTTGGCACGCTGCTGGCCCTACTGTTCGCTTATAAGACCGGGGTGATCAAGGCCACGGAGAATTTCAAGCTTGGCGTCGCGGCGGCTACGGGCGGCATTTTCGTAGTTTATATGATTTCCTTGGTGCTGGGCTTCTTTGGCGTATCGATCCCCTTGATACACGAGAGCGGCTGGGTGGGAATCGGCTTCAGCCTCTTCGTGGTGGTGATCGCGGCTTTGAACCTGGTGCTCGATTTCGATTTCATCGAGAGCGGCGCGGCTAAGGGGGCTCCCAAGTACTTGGAATGGTACGGCGCCTTCGGCCTGCTGGTAACGCTCATCTGGCTCTACATCGAGCTGCTACGCCTGCTTTCGAAGCTGCGGAGCCGGTAGAGTGTTGATTGTCAGGTTGGCCGTTGGCCAATTAGGTTCCGCTGGGCGGAGTTAGGTTTCGCAAACCTGCTGCCGTAGGCGCCTATGCGGCGAAGCCGACCTGACGGATATCAATTCTATAGTGACTTGGGCTAGCCGGACTTGAAGAAGATGTTGCGGATCTTTTTGGCGCCTTCGATCTTGTGCAGGTTTTGCAGGATGAGGCGCTTGTTGAATTCGAGCTCCTGGCGTATCACAGGGTTGGATACGGCGATGATGAGGGTGCGCTCTTTCTCGATGCGGTTGGGGGCGCAGTTCTTGGCGTTGGCGGCGCCCACGATCTGGGTCCAGTTCTTGACGATGCGGTCCTCGAGGGAGTCTTCGCCGATCTTGTACTTCTTGAGAATTCGCTCCAGCACCGTGGCCATGGGTCGCTCGGTCTTCGGTGCCTCTCCGGGGTAGTTTTCCGGGATGCCGCGAAAGTTGGCGATGAGTCGCTCGACGCTTTTGCGAAACTTGTAGGGTTGATCGGACACGGGTTGAAAGAGTGACGGGTGATGCGGGAGGAGGGAAGTGGAAACTGGGGAGCGCTTGAAACTCCCGGCCCCGCGACGCGCCCTAGGGCTTGAAGAGGACCTTTCCGGACTTGCCGGCCGTCTGGGAGTGCTGGAGGGCTTTTTGCCAGTCTTCCAGGGGGTAGGTGGCGGCGACAGGGACGCCGATCTTGGCGTTTTCCATGAAGGTGAAGACGTCGTTGTGCAGGGCGAGGATGTCTTCGCGAGGGGCGGTTTTGTACCACTTGCTGACCCAGAAGCCACGTAGGCGGATGTCGTTGAAGATCAAATACCGGGTGGGGAAGGGGGCGGGGGCGCGGTCCATGGCGCCGAAGGTGATGAGGCTGCCTCCGTCGGCCAGCAGCTTGCAGAGGCCTAGGGCGCTGGAGCCGCCGACGGAATTGAGGGCGATTTTGGCTTTCTTGCCTTGGGTGAGCTCGAGGGCGGCCTTGGCGGCGTCGCGGTCGTCGACCAGCACGATGCTGGCGCCGAGTCGCTTGAGCTCCTCGGCCGCGTCGAGGGAGCGCACGAGGTTGACGGTCTTGATGCCGAGGTGGCTGGCGATTTGGATGACCAGCTTGCCGACGGCGGAGGTGGCGGCGTTTTGGGCGATGACGTCGCCGGCCTGCAGCTTGGCGAAGTCGTGCATGAGCTTCCAGGCGGTGGCGGGGTTGACCCAGCCCATGGCGGCTTGTTCGAGGGGAAGCTTTTCGGGGGCGGGGTAGAGTTCGTCGCAGTTGGCTACGGCGTGGCTTTGCCAGGAGCCGAGGGAGCTGGGGACGAAGACCTTTTGTCCGATCCGGAAGGGGGTGTCGGGGCTGCCGAGCTCCTTGACTTCGGCGACGCCTTCCAGTCCAGCGGTGGCGGGCAGCTCGGCCAGTTCGCCGTAGGTGCCGCCGATGCGCCCGAAGTCGGCGGGGTTGATGGGGGCGGCGAGCACCTCGAGCAAAGCTTGGCCGGGGCCGAGGCTTGGCAGCTCCTGGGTCTCGAGGCGAAGGGCCTCTTCGGGCTTGCCGTAGGTTGCGTAGCGGAGGGCGGTCGTTTTTTGCATAGCCATTTGGGAGTTCATTGAAGGGCCCGAGCTGGCCATGGCAATGAACTTGCAGGGCGCGGGAGGGCGTCTCCTAGGAAAGCGGAGCTCTTTAGTTGAGTAACTAATAGGCGCCTTTAGCCTGTCTGCAAATGGCGAAGTTATATCTGAGGCGGCCGGAACGCCGGGACGGGAAGGAATTCGTGGCGGCGGTGAAGGCGAGCGAGTCGCTGCATCGGCCCTGGGTGTTTCCGACCCAGGACTTGCGGGGCTACTACGAGTACCTGGAGCGTATCCAGGACGTCCGGCAGGAGGGCTACTTCGTCTGCCGCGTGAGCGATGACCGGATCGTGGGCTTGGTCAATCTCGGGGAGGTGGTGCGAGGGGCCTTCCAGAGCGCCTACGTCGGCTATTGGGCGGTGGCGGAGTTCGTGGGGAAGGGGCTGATGAAGGAAGGTCTGGCCCGGGTGGTCGAGCGGGCTTTTTCGGAGCACGGGCTGCATCGCCTGGAGGCGAACATCCAACCCGGCAACGAACCGTCGCGGCAGCTGGTTCGGCGGCTCGGATTTCGCCTGGAAGGCTTTTCGCCCAAGTACCTGAACGTCGGCGGCGAATGGCGCGACCACGAGCGCTGGGCCCTGACGGCAGAAGAGTGGCCCGGCGTAGAGGCGGTGCTGGGGCAGAGCGGCACGAGGGCCGATTGATTGTGCGAGGAGCGGATGCTTAAAGGGGAATAATTGACACTTTTTGGTGCTGCAGCCACCTCAAGCAAGCCAGAGGCGCTTCCGAAGTATCAACATCTCGAATATCCTGAGCTCATCGCATCGGCCGCTTGGCCCCACTAATTAGTCGCCATCGCCAAGGCAGAAGTAGCCGTGCCCGTCATGAGACCACCGAATTTTTAGCTCCTTCAATGATCGTTGTATCCAAACAACACTCACTCGTTGTTTTTTTCGAGCGCTCTTTCTGCGGCCTCTTTGATTTCCTTGGCCGTGCGAGACACTTCTTCCGCCACTCGTTCGAGAACAATCGAATCTACATAGTGCTCTAGAAAAGACGATCCAGAATTCAGACGCTGGCAAATCGCTAGACTAGATTTGCCGATATAAGGGTAAAAGCGATTAACGAAAGTCGAGTTAGGCTCGGTCTTGAGGATGGAATCAATAAGCTTCCTCGAAGCCAAAACCGCGTCCCCTTCCAACATCTTCGCTTTTCGTTCTTGTAGCATGCTCACCAGAGAAATCGACAAGCCAGTGACAAACTCATTCTTCACCTGATCCAACTCGAAGCCAGATCTTCCCGAAACAAATTTTTCATAGGCTTTTTCAATCCCGTCTACCAAGTATTCATCCCGCAATAGATCCTGGATCATATTTCGGTGAGCTTGAGTCAGCTCCTGGTGCGAGCGATGTTTTCGGTTCCAATCCTCCAGCTCCTGACTACTTTCGGGGAACATTGGCTGCTCTGCCAGGTGTTGCTTGTAGTCCTCATAGAATTGCGTGAAATATTCAACATATCCATCTGGTGGATTCCGCAGTATTTTTCCATTGGACCGCGCAAATGATTCCAGAGAGGTACTCTCGCGATAGAAGCTTTCCGATCCTCCATGAGGCATGCGCGGATTAAACACCTCATAATATGAACCCTGTGGGGCATTCACACCATACTCAGGAAAACGTAAGCCATTTTCGTTGACCATTCCTTCCCGTTCATAGACCGCCTTCAATTCAGGTGAGAACTTATCCCAGAAATAGAATTGCGCCGACGCTAACGCCAAAATTGGAAACTTGAGCAACCGGCGGCGCTCCAATTCGCTTCCAAGGTCGAACTCTTGGTACTCACGGTCGACTACCATTTCAATCTTTCCACCGGCACGGATTTCATAGCCATAGATAAAAAAGGTAGCGAAAACATACTCTATCTTTCCTCCACAATAGCGATCTGCAACCTCGCTCCTCAAGATCGGTCGCAGTTCATACCAAAGCCAATGGCGGGTTAACTCGAAGCTAGGACTTTTCTTCAGAACAACGACCACACTAGCCACATTGATCGTCATCCCTGAGTTTCGTACCCAAGGTGTGGTTATGCGTTCACAGGGATCGCTTTCGAAAAACAGACGCTCGTTCCCCGTCAGATTCTGCCCCGGCTTTTTTGGCCGCATTTGGTTTCCAGTCAGATGGATAGCAAGTTCATCGTTTTCGAATATCTTCGTCCCTGCATTGTTAGGTAGCTGTACACTATGGTGCCCGCCAACACCACCATTCGTCATCGCACTCGCTTCGATTAACGCGTGATTCCGAAAAGGTTCTTCCGCCCAAGAGTCCGACAGCAAACCAACCGACAACAGCAACGAACCCAATACCATCCTTACCGCCTTCGTCATCCGAAAAATACCATTGACGAAAAACTAAAGCGTCAAATGCATACCACAAAAAAACTGGAATAAACTCCCCAAGAGCCCCAGAGCGAACGAGAATTCTGCTGGTGAGAAACGAGCCATCCTGTTCGCGAAGCGAGTGTTAAACAACCTTTTGAGCCACATCCCTAGACTCTCCCCAATCCAACCAAATCATCACTCAACACCTTACATTCACAAACCACCCCATGCCTAACTCCGAACCTACCAGTGACAGTGTCACCCTTTTGATCGAGGGAGGGAAAAAAGTGTTAATCCTTACCCTTTGCTGTCGGTTTGCCGGCGGTTGATGTTTTCTCCTGTTCAGGAAATTTCGGGTCTCGCTTCTCGTGTGCTCCCGGCAAGTGCAGTCATTTGGGGGGCGGAATAGGGCTATCTGTTTTGTGTCGTTCGCGACTCGTGGAGACGATGAGCGTTTGAGTTCGTTCTCCGTGCCATTTGCTTGAATCTACTCTTCATGGCTTTCGAGGACGATGTTCTCGGAGATCGCTGCAAATGTCTTTTCGAGGGCCGCTTCAACTGATTGAGGCATTCCACCACTTTCGTCTAGCTGGGTCTGATAGTATGTTTTGTAGCTATACTTTTGTGCCCCAATGTTGAAGTTTAGCCATGTTATAACGACGTCATGGCCTCCGCTCACTAAGCCAACCTTGTAGTCTCCCTCGTGCTTTCCTTTGCAGCCAACGTAACGTGCATCTTCGTCAACCGGTATGTTCTCTGGGTCTAGTTCTATCACTAAATCTTCGAAAACAAATGTTCCTTGTTTTTGGTTCGCTGAATTAGATATCTCACTTCCAATTGCGGCACCTAGGACTCCACCCAAGGCAGCTCCTACGGCGGGGCCGGCCGCCTCAAGCGCTCTGAGCCGCCAGTTGTAATAGACATCGAATCGATTCAAGGTAACCTCGTGTCCGCTGGATTCAGGTAAGTATTTGGTTAGTAAGCCTGAGAATATCTGTGATTTCGACGGTTCGAATTCCTTTTCCCTCATGTAGTGTATTCCATATCTGCAGCTGTAGATGTTGCCTTCCCCGGTAAGGAATCCTGGATAGTTATCGGCTTCGATCTTGCTGGTGACGAATTCTCTGTCTGCAGAGGGAAGGTCGCTCATGTCGACCTTTTGTAACGTTGTGCACCCTGATATGAGAAGGGGTAGTAGTAGGATGATGTATTTTGTCATATTACTTTTCAACCTCGTGTTGATGCGTGATGTCGGGGCGTAGCTCGAACGTTCTCGGATATTCAGGTTGGGTATTTGAGGATTGAGGAGGTTTCTATTAATTCTTTCGGAAGCAGAACTGGAGGATGTATATAAAGATCGAAGCGGAAACGAGTAGGTAGGCTGGTCCAGATAAGCTTCCTGTAGGCGCGGCCAATGCTCCGATTGCTGCGAGTATGCCTACTGTGAATAGGCAAAGGATGGCGAAGCCGGGGATGGCTGACTCTTTCGCCTTTTGTTTGATTTCTTTTTCCATGTTTTTTTGAGGCTATAATAACTTTGAGGGTCTGGGCGGGGGATCGTGTAGAGCTCAGCTCGATGTTGTGGGCGACGTCTGATTCGTGCTCGTTTTAATTTTTTTGTTTGAGCCAGGATTTGGCGTAGTCGGACCCCAGTCTATGAGGCATAAACCGTGCTCGTTTTTTACTCGAATCAGGATTTGTGGTCCAAAGAAAGCGGCCTCCTTCGAGACCTATCGATTCCAACCTTGTGCAGTAGCATCTATAGCTAGATTCCCAAGTGACATCGATCGTATCGTCTTTCTTGATACTGCCTTGAATGCCGCTTTCCACTGCAACGGTGACTCTGTACTTTATCGGTAGCTCGAAAGACTTTTCATCCCATACTTCCTTAGGCGGCGGTTGTCCCGAATCGGGATCCCATTCTTTCTCGTAGGTAGGCTCACGCTCAAGGTATTCGACGTAGAGCTCTTCTGCTCTGTCTCGGGTGATTTCTTTTCCTTGGTAGATGTAGCGGGTAGATTTGCTCGTAACGCTTCCAACGAATACATCAGCTGGTTCGAATTCTTCTGTGGCCGTGGCTTGGTTGAAGCCGACGAAACAGAGAGCTACGGAAACTAACCATTTTGTTGAGGTGTTCATTTTCTGCAGCGCAGCGTTTTAAAGCGTCAAATAGGTCTGTATTGAAACTTGGATTGTCAGGCCGTTGCTTTGGGGAGAAGTACTTAGCTGGCTTTCGTAAGTCAACGGTTTTGGGCGTCCGTGGCTTTTTCCAACCGCTACGGCTACCGAGGACCGAGAGGGACGACGCTCGAGGAGCGGAGCGAGGAGAGAATCGGGTAGATTCTTATTAGGAATCTTGTGGTGGATCTTGCAACGCGGCATGTCGCAAGCGACAGCCCTACGGGGGAGCTTTTTTGAGGGCGGGGTTTGCCTATTCGTCGAGCTTGAGGCGGCGATAGCCGCCTTGGCGGCGGAAGGCACCGAACGAGGCTGGAGGTTTTCGGCTGGTTCCCGCTGTGTGGCTGTCCTGATTCGTTAGGGCGTGTCTTTAAATGAGCTCAAAGCTGGCAGAAACCCATTTTTCGAGGAACAAGGCGGCCAAATGGCGGCTGGGCCGAGGCCCTGTCCCATTTGGCGAACGCAGTTCCTCGAAAAATGGGACCTGTCGCGAAGCGATTCGGCCCAAATCGAAGTTCGCGGCGTCCTCCAAAGCCATCCGACACTCGTGTCGCAAGGCTTTGGCAGCCTTGCGCTGCTTCGATTTGGGCTCGAACCAGCAAAGAGCTCATTTAAAGACACGCCCTAGGGCAGTTCGAAGGCGGCGGGCCTCATTGCGCTTTGGGAAGGCTTTCCTCTATGCTTGGAGTGTCCTCCAAGGGAAGCCGAATGGTGAAGCAGGAACCTTTCCCCAGTTCGCTTTTGACTGTGAGGTCGCCGTTCATGGCGCGGGCGAGCTGGCGGCAGATGGCTAGTCCTAGGCCGAGGCTTCCCCTGACGTTGGACGCTTCGCGGTCGACGCTTTGCAACTGGACGAATGGCTCGAAGATGCGTTGCAAGTCGGGGGTTGCGATCCCGCATCCGTTGTCGGAGATGTCGATGAAGACCTGCGCTTCGCTGGCGCGTACGCCGACGCTGATGCGCCCGTGCTCTGGCGTGAACTTGGCGGCGTTGTTGAGGAGGTTCAGGAAAATCTGCTGCAGGCGATCGGGGTCTGCATGCAGGGTTAAGTTCGAAGGAATGGGAGAGCGTTGGTACTGGATGCTCGCTTCCTTGATTTTTGGCATGACGAGTCGTTCGGCGCGTTTGAGGGCTTCTTCGACATAGATGGCGGTTGGCTCCACGGAGACGTTCCCGTGCTGCAGCTTCGCGTAGTCGAGGATGTCCTCGATGAGGCGGGCGAGGTTGGTACTGGCCTCTTTGGCGGTTTCCATGAGCTCTTTTTGGTCCCCGGTGAGGGAACCGACTGCTTCCTCGAGCATAAGGTGCGTAGAGAGGTTGATGGCATGTAGCGGCGTTTTTAGCTCATGGGACATCATAGCGAGGAATTTCGAGCGAGCTTCGTCGGCGGCCTCCGCTTGCTTCTTGGCGATGAGCAACTCGTGTTCGAGTTTGGCTCGAGCATGCATGCGTACGAGGGAAGCGTAGTTCAGGGGACGTTCGCCGGTTTCGCTTCGTTGCATGTTGAAGAGGAAGGGCAGTGCTTCGCTGTCCTTTTTCCTCAATGGGAGATAAAGCTCTTCGAGCCGGCCGTGGAGCTTGAGGGAGGGGATGACTTGTGACTGAAAGTAGAAGCGAGTTCCGCCGTCGAGCAGCAGGTCGATGTGTTCTCCGATCAATTCGCTTGGAGTGTAGCCTAGCCATTTGGCGAGCGTTTCGTTGGCGAGCGCGATGCGCTTGTCGTCGTCGAAAGCAAGCTCGCCGGTTAGCGAGGGGAAAGGAGGGGGCTGGCTCATCCCGCGGGTCCTGCACCGCCGGCACTGAGATAGCTGCGGATGGCTGCTATGGTTTCGCTTGGGTGGCTGACGTGGGGACAGTGTCCAGTGGCTTCCATCGTTCGAAGTACGCTGGTTTCCAGTTGAGAGTGGACGTATTCGATTGCGGAGGGCGGAGCGACGGCGTCGTCCTCGCATTGGAGAATGAGGGAAGGGGTGGCTATGCCTTGGATATCATCTCTGTGGTCGGACAAGAAGGTGACCTCGGCGAATTGCTGCGCGATTTCGGGGTTCGCGCGGCAGAAGCTTTGCTCCAGTTCTTGGGCAAGCTCGGGTCGGTCCTCGTTTTTCATGATCACTGGAGCGAGAAAGGAAGCCCAGCCCAGATAGTTCTTCTGCATGAGGTCGAGGAGGCCTTCTAGGTCTTCCCGGGAAAATCCTCCTGTATAGTGGGGAGGATGGTTTATGTAGCAGGCGGAGGGCACGACGAGGATGAGGCGGGCGAAAAGCTCTGGCGCTTTTTTGGCGGCGAGCAGGGCGATCATGGCGCTAACGGAGTGCCCGACGAGGATGGAGTCCTCCAAGTCTAGGCTGCGGGCAATTTCCACAATATCGTCAGCGTATCCATGGAGGCTGGAGTACTTGCTTCGCTGGTAGGCGCTCGTATCGGAATCGCCGCTACCCATGTGGTCAAACAGGATCACTTGGTGGTCTTGTTCGAACTCTGGAGCGACAAATCGCCACATGCTTTGATCGCAACCGAAGCCATGTGCGAACAGCATAGGTTGTCCCGAGATCCCGGAGGTCCTCACTGCGTGCCGTCGTATGATATCGTTCTCCATCGGGGACGAAATGAGCAGCTCCCGCGGGGTGAGGCAAGTAAAGTTGACTCGAGGGGAAGGGAATAGAGCAGGGGGACATATGAAGGCGATCGCCCTGGGCCTCCCTGCAGCGCCCTTGGGATCGCCAGACTTCCGTTTCGTTAGCCCGCCTAGGCGTGACTCGAGATTTGGCGGGGGATTTTGGGGATCTAATCGAGAGACCGGCGTCGGCCTTGCCTATTCGTCGAGCTTGATGCGGCGATAGCCGCCTAGGCGGCGGAAGTAGACGAGGAGGCCTAAAAAGATCAAGGCCATGGTGGCCGGAATCAGGGAGTCGACCCTTAGGGTCTTGCGGTCTCCTTGCAGGCTGGCGTCGATCAGGGTTTGCTGGAGCTCGCTGGGGATGTCTTGGGAGCGGGCTTCGGCTAGCTTCTTGCCGTCGATGGCCGCGACGGGCTTGAAGAACAGCCAGCTGTTGGTGTCGACGGCTTTCATCTCCTGGTAGATGGCGGGCGCTTGTTCTTGCAGGGCTTCGCTGGCGAAGCGGTCTTTGGCGTAGCCGAGGCCTGGCAAGCCGATCAATCCGCCGGACATCATGCCGAGACCGCCCATGATGCTGATCGCGATGGCGCCGGTGCGGGGAAAGCGGTCGCCGACCACCGCAAGCATGGTCGGCCAGAAGAAGGTCTTGCCGACTCCGTATATCAGCAATGCCAATACGGCGCCTTGGAAGGACTCGATTCCGCTGGAGAAATTCAAGCCTGCGAACGCGAGCACGGAGCAGAGCAGGAGCAGGCCGACGGGCGACAGCTTTAAGTGCTCTTCGATCCACGCGGCGCAGAAGCGCAGGACGAACATGGTGAGGGAGGTGATTACGAAGAGGAACTTTCCTTCCTCGGAGCTCAGGATGCTGCCGGTGATGTTTTGTATCCATCCATCGGTGCCGAGCTCGACGGCGCCGACTAGGATATGGGTGAGGAATAGGACGAAGAGCATGAGGGAGCCGAGGGCGAAGCTCGTGATCTTGCCGATGGCGAAGATGAGGGCTAGGGCTGCGATCGCCAGCGCCCAGAGGGGAATTGCGGGGAAGGTCGCTTGGAAGAAGAGGAACAGCATCAAGGCGATGACGATCCCGCCGAGCAGGCCGACGTCCTTGAACATGTCGCCGAGCTTGAGGCCTTTTTCCGCGGCTTCCGATCTGGGGAAGCGCTGCCCCATGAACATGATTCCGTAGACGATGGTTGGGATCAGGAAGATGGCGAGCTGGGCTTTCCAGGAAACGTTCATGCGGTCGTCGAGGAACCAGCCGACGGCGCCTCCGAGAACGAGCCCGAGGGGCCAGGAAGCGTGCAGTATATTCAAATAGTGGGTACGGTTTTCGGGGAAGAGGGTGGCCACCAGCGGGTTTGCGACCGCTTCGAGCGAGCCGTTCGCCAGGGCGAAGATGAAGGTTCCCCAGAAAAGCCACTGGTAGGCGATCGCTGTATCCATGCCGGCAGTCGCGGTGAAGGTGACCACGGCGGAAAGCAGGTGCAATAGGAAGGAGGCGACTATGAGCTTCCCGTATCCTAGGGAGTCGACCACCAGCCCGCCTACGAAGATCCCGAAGCAAAACCCGGTTAGTCCGGCGCCGCTGATCACTCCGAGCTGGGTGGCGGAAAATCCGAACTCGGCGCCCCAGTTGTCGAGGATTCCGCCGCGGACGGCGAAGCCTACGCCGGTGGCAAGGATTGCGGTGAAGCCGGCGTACAGGAGACGTTTTGCGTTGGCGGGGGAGTCGGTCATGGGATCGGGTTGCTTGGGGTTGAGGGAAACGGAGGCGGTCGGGGCGGGGGCCTTAGTTCGTATCCAGGGAACGGATATAGGCTACCACGTCCTTGATGGCTTGCTCGTCCACTAGGGTTTTGGCCATCAGAGCCATCTCGGCGCCTTTGGCGTCGCGAGGGTCGGATCCGCGGGCTCCGTCGCGGAAGTCGCGAATTTGTTTGTACAGGTACCAGTCTTGCTTGCCGGTGAGCTTGGGCGCTGCGAGGTCCACGTTGCCTTGGGCTTCGGGGCCGTGGCAGGCTGCGCAGGTGGCGTAGAGCGCTTGGCCCTTCGCGGGGTCGCCGTCCAGGGTGGCTTCGTCCGGGGCGTTTGGCTTCAGGGTTTCGAGATAGTGGGCGAGGTGGGAGATAGGCATCTCGGGGCGGCTTTCCGTTTCGAGGAAGTGGAGGGCTCCTCGCATGGCGATGCCGCGCGGATTCTTGAAATGGGTGCCGCGCATTCCTTGGTGGAACTTTTGCAGCTGAGTTTGCGTGTACCAGTTATCCATCCCGCGCAGGGAGGGGGCTCCCAGTCCTTGATCGCCTCCTGCGTCGGAGCCGTGGCAAGCGACGCAATGCTGCAGGTAGAGCTGCTCGCCCGAGGAGGCGCGTCCCCAGGTCCAGATTTGCGGTTCGAAGGTGTGCTTCTTGGCGAACGCTTGGTATTTCTCGGGATCGATTTTCTCGAACTGCAGGTCGAGTCCGGCGGCGCGGAGCTTGAGCTGCATTTGCGTATCCGCGTCGACGATACGGGCCATTTCCTGCAGGGCGGAAATTTCGTGGCGGTCGGGTTTGTGTAGTTGCTTCTTCCATACGTCGAGGAGGGCCATGCTGGCAATTGCTATGGTTTGCGGAGGGAGCTTCTGCCACTCGCCTAGGGCGGGGAGCAAGGGGCCGCTTTGCTTCTCGAGGTAGCCTTTCAGGGCGAGGTACTCGGGAACGTCTTCGACGCTTGCGAAACCGTGGTTGAAGTCGATCGCGGCTCTTCCTTCGAGCAAGAGCTGCACGTAGGCGTCGCCGTTATCGAGCGCTGCGTAGGCGAAGGCGCGGCCGAGCCAGGGATCAGTTACCAAGCGAGAGCGTCGGTTCAGCAGCTCCTGGGCGCGTTCTTGGGACGGGGGAAGGAGCCCCAGGGCAAGGAGGGCTTTGAGGCGGGTCTTGGGATCCGGGTCGTCGGTTTTGCTGGCTGCCAGGCTCAGCTCCGCGGCGCCGCCGGTTTCGGTCAGGGCCATGACGGCGTTTTTGCGAACGGCGGCGGAGGGGTGGGCGAGGGCGGAGCGAACGACGGACTCCGACTGCTCCGAGGCGAGGTTGAAGGCGCCCAGGCCGTGCAAGCTCCAGAGGGCGTGGATCGCTCGCGTGTTCAGGCCGATCTCGTCCACCTTGCGATCGTGGAGGACGATTTCGCGAAGCTGGGGAATCGCCTCGCGGCGCTTTTCTCGCACCAGTTTGCGTTGGGCGGTCATTCGCCAGAATAGGTTGTCGTTGGACAAGGTTTCCACGAGCTGCGTGGCGCTGGCGCTCGAGAGGTCGAGCGGCTTGGCGGGCTCGGAGCCCTTTGCCACGATGCGATAGATGCGGCCGTGGTGGCGGTCGCGCAGCGGGTTTTCGTGGGCGTTGCCGATACCCATCTTGGCTTCGAAGCCTGCCGACTGCTTGGAGGGGCGGGGGTTGTGCTGGATGATGAAGTTGTACCAATCCGCGACCCAGAGCTGTCCGTCCGGACCGACCTCGGCGAAGACGGGGGACAGCCACTCGTCGACCGAGGACAGGAGGGAGCCGCGGTTTTGGGCGAGGTAGCTCGAGCCGTTTTCCTTGAGAAAGAATAGGCCCAGCAAATGCCCGGTCGGCCCGCCGACGAAGGCGGAGGAGTTCCAGTACTGTTTCGGGAAGGCTCGGGCGGTGTAGAGGTTGAAGCCGGAGCCGGCGGTGTAGCGGCCGTGGGCGTCGACTTGCAGGAACTTGTGCGTGATGGGGAAAAACTGGGTAAAGTCGTCGATCTTTGCGGCGAGCCGGGATGGCAGGGCGGGGTTTCGTTCGTAGGTGAAGGGGCGCCAGAGGGGAACGTGCCAGGCGGGCGCGTTGTTGGCGGTCGAACCGAAGATCTCGAAATCCTCGCTCATTCCCAGACCCCAGGTGTTGTTGCTGAAAAGGCCGATCGGCTCGACGGTCCCGTCGTCGGGATCCATGCGAAAGACGCCTTGCCCGTAGGCGCCTTGCGTCGACTTTTCCGTCTCGGAGTAGCCGACCGCTCCCCAGATCTTGTTGTCGAAGCCGTAGCGCAGGTTGGAGGGGCCGGCGTGAGTGTCTCGGACTCCCCAGTAGTTGTTGATTGGATACTTGACGTCCGCTTTGTCGTCTCCGTCCGTATCCTTGAGAAACAGGAAGTGAGGGGCTTGGGCCACGATCCATCCTCCGTCGATGGGCGTTAAGCTGGTGGGGATGTTTAGTCCTTCCGCGAATACGGTAAAGGTATCCGCCCGGTGGTCGCCGTCGGTGTCTTCGCAGATGATGATCCGGTCGTTGCCTTCCTGGTTGGGGTCGACGTTGTTCGGATAGTCTACGGTCTCCGCCACGAACAGGCGTCCCTTTTCGTCCCAGGCGAATGCGATGGGGTTTACGATGTCAGGTTCCGCTGCGAACAGGCGAAGCTCGAAACCGTCGGCCACCAGGCTGAGCTGCTTCGATTCCGCTGGGGAAAACGCGCGAGCGAGTTCTGGTGCGGGCGTTTGCTTGCGATAGTTGGGTATGGTGTCTGCCGCTTCGTATTCCAGCTCCGGCAGGCTCGCGACCAGGCGACGGTTGGCCTCCTGCTTCTCCTCGCCCACGCTCCAGAGGATGCCGCGAATCAGCAGGTCGTGGAAGGCCTCCTGTCCCCAGGTGTTCATGTCGTGGCCGTAGGCGGTATAGAAGACGCGGCCGTTGCCGTGCGTACGCGTCCAAGTCCAAGGTTCGTCCTCCCTCAGCATCAGAACCTCCCGCTGGTTCTCGTTGTGGTCGGCATGCACGTAGGTCTCGTCCTTGGTGGCGAAGCCTTCGTATCCGCGCAGGATGGGGTGCGTTTCCATTCCTTCGGCAATGGTGGTGGAGAACTCCTCGTAGCCGTGGCTGCGGAAGCGGGCTCCGACTAGGTCCACGAATTCCTGCGAATGCCCGAAGCAGGCGCTCGCGCAGTGCACGGGAAGAAAGCCTCCGCCGTTGGCTACGAAATCGAGCAGCGCGGCCTCTTGCTCTGCGGTGATCGTATTGTAGTTCGCATACAGCATCAAGGCGTCGGTGGCCGCCAGGTCCTCCGGGTTCAGCGCGTCCAGCGTCTCCACATAGCGCATACGGATCTTCTCGCCGCCGAGGGAGCGATTGAAGACCGGGGCGAAAACGTGGGATAGGTGGTAGCCGTTTCCTTCGCGTTGATCGTGCCCGATGAAGAGGAGGTCGATAACGCCTGCGTCATCTTCCTCTGGGGCCGCTAGGAGTGGGCTGGCCGGGGCGAGGGTTGCGATTGCGGCCAGGGCGGCCAAGCGGTGGAAAAGGGTGCGTTTCATCTGTAGGGTGGGAGATCTATCTAGGAAAGGGGGAGCGACGCGGCAACCGGCGCGTTTTGGGTCTTAGTCCAAGGACAGGGTGAAGTCTGGCATGCGCATGGGTTCGCCGCCCTTCATGGCGGACTGGTGGGCGAGGATGCCTACGCAGCTGATATTCGCTGACTCCACCGCGTTGGGATAGGGGTTCGACTTGTCGAGCACGGCGCGAATGAAGTTGTCGACGAGGTGCGGGTGCGAGCCTCCGTGCCCGGCGCCCTGCGTGAAGGAGAGGTGCTGGCGCTCGTCGGCATCGTAGACGCCGCGTCCGGTGAAATGCTGGATTTGCTCTGGCAGGAGGTGGGCGTAGTCGGGGACCGTTACGCGCTCCGGTATTTCCGGCTCGGGCTTGCCCAAGGTGTGCAGCACTGGGTCCTCGCCCTCGATCAAGGGCCACTCGTAGGATTTCTGGGAGCCGTAAACGTCGAAGCTCTCGCGATACTGGCGGGCGGTTTCGAAGAGGGAGCGGTAGATCCGGGCGGCGACGTCGCTGTCCTTCATCTGGATATGGCAGGACTCGATCGCGAAGGGGGATCCGTAGACCTTGGCTTGGGCGGGGTCGATCTTTCCGGAGCCGACGCAGGAAACGGTTTCCGCCAGCTTGCGTTGCAGGCCGAGCACTGGGCCGACGCAATGCGTGGCGTAGTGCATGGGCGGCAGCCCGTCCCAGTATCCAGGCCAGCCGGCCATGTCTTGCTGGTGGCTTGCCTGTAAAAACTGGATACGCCCGAGTTCGCCCTTTTCGTACATTTCCTTAACGAAGAGATACTCGCGGCTGTAGACCACGGTCTCCATCATCATGTAGGTCAGGCCGGTTTCCTTGCTCAGCTCCACGATGCGCTTGCAGTCCTCGACGGAGGTCGCCATCGGCACCGTGCAGGCTACGTGCTTGCCTGCCTCCAGGGCTTTGATGGATTGCGGTCCGTGATCGGGAATCGGCGTATTGATATGAACCGCGTCGACCTCGGGATCGGCCAGCACGTCCTCGAAGGAGGTGTAGCGCTTGGCGATGCCGAACTGGTCGCCGGTCGCTGTCAGCTTTTCCACGTTGCGCTGGCAGATCGCGTACATTTCAGCCCGGGGGTGGGCTTGGTAGATGGGGATAAATTCGGCTCCGAATCCGAGCCCTATGATTGCAACATTCATTGTATTCACTTTTTGGGGTTAATCGTGCTCGTCCTTGTCCGTCAGTCAGGCAGACCAAGCTTTTAAAAACTGCAGGCCTTTTCTGGCGAACTCGTCCTGGCTCGCGGCGAAACGCTTCCAGATGCAGACCGCTTCGGCGAGGCTGGAGGTGTCCGGCGAGAAGCTCTCGATCGATACGGTCGCGTCGTATCCGATGCGGCGCAGGCCTTCTCGCAAGCCATTCCAATCGCTGTTTCCCTCGCCCGGGACGCCGCGGTGGCTATCGGACACCTGCAGGTGCAGCAGCCGCGATCCCGCGGCCTCCACCGCCTTGCAAAAATCGACCTCTTCGATGTTCATATGGAAGCTATCCAAGGAGAGGCCGATCCCCGGATGGTCGATCTCGTCCAGCATCCTCAAGGCGTCCTCGGCTGTATTCACCATATCTGACTCGAAGCGGTTCAGTGGCTCGATGCCCAGCCGGATGCCAGCGTGGGCGGCGGCTTGGGCCATCCGCCGCAAGCCCGCTACGGAGCGGGACCATTCCGCTTGCCGCTCCGCTTCGGTGGGCAGGCGTCGCTTCGCAACAGGCGCGTAGAGGGGGCCTACCACCAGCGAGCTTCCCCATGTAACCGCTAGATCGATACAAGCCTGCAGGTAGGCTTCGGCGGCCTGGACCTTGGCGGGATCGGAGCTTGAGAGGTCTCTCTCCCCCACGACCGCGGCACAGACGATCGCTTGCAGGCCGGTCTCTTGCAGGGCTGCGGCGATTTTTTCCGCATCCAGGGTCTGCGGGTCTTCCACCGGGATCTCGACGCAGCTAAAGCCGAGCTCCGCTATTTTATGGAGAAGCGAAACGTCGCTGCCGTCGAAAGGGGAGGTCCAAAGCCAAGTGCTCGCGCCGAAGTTCATGATAGGGATAAAGGGGTTAAGGACTCGGTCCGGCACGCGGCTCGACCGACATCTGTAGTCTAGCGCGCCCAAGGAAATGCAGCTTGTATCGACTGGCTAAAAAATTGTACTTTTTCGCCATGCTTGAAGTGAAATCATGGTTTTCGAACATTGATCCGACCGTATCGCTCAATCAGCTTTTCGAGCACCTCCCGGGCGTCATGTATTTCGTCAAGGACCGCGAGTCGCGCATCCTGATGGGCAATCGCGAATTCGCCCAGCGCTGCGGGCTTGCCAGCGCCGAGGACCTGCGAGGGCAGAGCGACGTGGATATCTTCCCGGCCTACATGGCCCGAAAGTTCCGGGCTGACGACCTGGAGGTCCTGCGCAGCGGAAAGCCCTTGCTGAACCTGGTGGAGCTTTTTCCCTCTCGCGAGCGCCTGCCCGAGTGGTTCATCACGCAAAAGTTCCCCATGCGGGACTTGAGCGGGAAGACGGTGGGGGTTTGCGGCATCGTGCAAAGCTACGAGCGGATGCTCGACCACTCCAACGACGTTATCTTCACCCTGGTCGAGTACATACGCAGCCATTACTCGGAGCCGATCTCGATACCGGCCCTTGCCAAGCGGATCGGGCTATCGCAGCGACAGCTCGAGCGGCGCTTCCAGGAAACGTTCCGCACTACTCCGAGGCAATACATCGTGCGGCTGCGCGTCCTCATCGCCAGCGATCGCCTTCTCAACAGCGATACGCCGATCACCGATATCGCCATCGATTCAGGCTTCTACGACCACAGCAGCTTCATCCGCCACTTTCGTTCCATATTCGAAACGACGCCCCTAGCCTATCGCAAGCGCCGCCATCTCTCCAAGAAGTAAGCTTGGCACTTCGGCCCCTCGCTTTGGCGGACCCTCTTGGAATCCCAGGTCCGGCGGTGTTGGCTATCTGGATACAAGTCGATCAGCGCTGCGCTCCGTCGAACCTTCGGAACTCGTCCTTTGCGTAGATAGCTTGGGGTAGAGCTAAACCGAAGTTCCTTCCGCTACGCTTGCTGCGTAGTCACTGCTATATGGGGATGTGTATACATCTCTCGCTTTGGGCTAATTGGATCAGCGCTTATCTGTAGCCAGAAGGTTATCGGGTTTATCTAAAAGTAATTTTCAGTTTTTGGAGATGATCTGTGTGCTGCTCGAAATTGGACCCGACAGTAGATGAGCTTTAAAAATATGGCGATAGTGTTCGGCCTAGTGCTTAACGGAGTGATAGTAGCTGGCTTTGGTGTGGCGAGGCCGATTCCCAGCGATCCCTCAACGTGGATTTGGAATGACCGAACAGAAATTAAAGGTGTGAACCATGGCGAGGTTTGGAGCGAATCCATGCTGCGTAAGATGGGCTTTAGCATTTACTTGCCGCCTCGTTACGAGTCGAATTCCACGATGCGGTACCCCGTTGTCTATTGGCTGCACGGCGCCTACGGGAAAGAGAACGATATCGGTTTGGCTATGGTGGCGAAGCGCATGGTGGAGGCTGGCGAGATCGGCGAGGTGATTTACGTGGTTCCCAACTCCGGGCAGTTCAGCCGCTATCGAGATTGGCCAGTGGAGAACGTGAAGGCGGAGACGTGGGTGATTCGAGAATTGATACCGGCCATTGACGAGCGTTACCGAACGATCGCCGAGCGCGAGGGGAGAGCTCTGGCGGGCTTCTCGATGGGGGGAGAAGGGGCCACGCGCTTGGGCTTCAAGTATCCCGAATTGTTTTGCGCGATCGTGAGTTGTTCCGGTGCTTTGAGTTGGCCAGAGGAGTTGTCGGCTAGTGTTTCGAGTGATAGCGATAACGTTCGTTTTTGGGCAGAAAAGAATCGGTCTTTGCTGAGTGGGGGAGCGATGCCGATGTATTTTACGATGGGTGATAGCGAGCGTTTCTTTGCCGATCTACCGCCATTTTTGCTCTACTTAAACGAGCAGGATATCAAATTCCACGCTCGGATATTTCCGGGGCTTGGTCACGATTTGAAGAAAACTTATACCTTAGTCGGGGAAGACTTGGTTTCGTTCCTCGCGGAGAATTATGCGCCCGCCAGAGCTGACTAGGGAGGATTGCGGGCCCCTGTCTCTCCGAGACTTAAACGGGTTTATGATTGGGATCGTTTACAGGGGATCCATTCGAAGGCTGATTCCCTGTTCTTCAAGTATTTGGAGCTTTACGAGGCCGATCTTTATACCGCGTGCCCATCACGATTTATAATCAGCGAGGTATCGTAGGCTCCCTCAAACCCTTTTTTCGCGGTGCAACTGTAGAACCCTAAAACAATGACCTTAGCAAACTATCGTAAATTGATCAGGACTAATCAATCCAATGAGCCAGAGGTGGTCTCCGCAAGTTACCTCTCTCGCCTTCCGCGTATCGTTGTCTACGCAATTTGCGCCTTGGCCTTTGGCCTCGGTTCGGCTGTTGCCCAGGAGGAGCCGCATCGTTTCCAAAAGGACATCGACGCTTTCGAAGCGGATCGCTTGGAGAACGATATTCCCGAGGGGGCGGTATTGTGCGTGGGAAGCTCTTCGATGAGGATGTGGGGCAAGCGAATGGAGCGAGATTTGGCTCCGTTGACCGTTATACCCAGAGGATTTGGAGGGAGCAAGTTTAGCGACGTGCTGCATTTCTTCGACGAGCTAGTGGCTCGGTACAAGCCCCGAGCGATTTTGATTTACGAAGGGGATAACGACCTTGGTGGGGGAATGACTCCCAAGGAGGTTTTAAACGATTTCATGGAATTTCGCAAAAAGGTCGAAGAGCTAAATCCTGAGATTCGTATCTACGTCATCGGAGTGAAGCCGAGCATTGTACGTTGGAACCTCAAGGATCAATTCGCGGAAGCCAACCGAATGATGAAGGAGGTTTGCGAAGCGGACGAGCAGCTCGTGTTTATCGATGTGGCGGAGTTTCTGCTCGACGACTCTGGCGAGCCACGAGAGGGGATCTTTCTAGACGACGGCCTGCATTTGAACAATGTGGGGTACCATCTTTGGGCTGCGGCGGTGGGGCTGAAAATCGTGCCTGCCGAGAGCAAGTTCGAGGCGAAGTGATGCTCGCTCGGACTTCCCTCGGCCTCGCTTACACCTCCGGACAGACTCAAGCCTCACGTTCATGAGCGCTAGTTTAACCGGCTTGAAAGATAGCGCCAAGCAGCCTGCTCATTACGGAACGAGGCAGTGGTCAGGCTGGATCCTAGGGCCGGGGAGTCTCTTGCTGACTTTGCTCAGCGATCCGCCGAGCGGACTCTCGCTCGAGGGTTGGCATACCCTGGGCGCGGCAGCTCTGATGGCTATTTGGTGGATCTGCGAGTCGGTTCCGATCCCGGTTACTGCTCTGGTGCCGATGGCTTTGTTTCCGATGCTGCGCCTCGGTCCGATCAAAGAGGTGGCGGCACCTTACGCGAATCCCTTAGTGTTTCTGTTTTTGGGTGGATTCGTTATCGCTCTGGCGATGCAAAAGTGGGGGCTGCATCGGCGGGTTGCGATCGGTTTGATTGGAGCCTTGGGAACGCGGCCGAACCGGATCGTGGCGAGCTTTCTTCTGGCAGGGGCGCTGGTTAGTATGTGGGTGAGCAATACAGCCACAGCCCTTATGATGCTGCCGATCGCGAGTTCCGTAGTGGCGCTGGCCAAAGACAGCTCGGGTGGTGGCGGGCCGGGAAGGGACTTCGGTCCGGCCTTGATGCTCGCGGTCGCCTACGGGGCCACGACGGGCGGTATGGCCACTTTGATAGGGACCCCTCCCAACGCTTTGCTAGCGGGCTATCTGAATCGAGTTTATGGATACGAGATTGGGTTTGGCCAATGGATGATGGTAGGCGTGCCCATGACCTTGTTAACGTTGCCGATCGTTTATCTCGTGCTCACGCGGGTGGTCTTTCATCTGCCCAGCAAAGCGATCGAAGGCATGCAGGATCTGCTGGCGGAAGAACGCTCCCGCTTGGGGACCTTCTCCAAAGGCGAGTTGGGGGTCGCGTTCGTCTTTACGCTCACCGCGCTTACGTGGATTTTCAGACCGGTGCTTTCCGGCTTCTTGCCAATGCTGTCGGACACGACGATTGCGATCGCTGGAGCGATCGCGCTGTTTCTCCTGCCAGTCGACGTTCGAAGAGGGGAGTTCGTGATGGACTGGGGGGCGACCAAGGCTTTGCCTTGGGACGTGCTTTTGCTTTTTGGTGGTGGACTTAGCCTGGCGAGTATGATCCAGACTCACGGGCTGTCAGAATATTTGGGTACGCTATGGCAAGGGCTCGATGCTTTGCCTGTTTTGCTTACGATGGCGATCATCTGCTTTGGGATCTTGCTGCTTACCGAGCTGACCAGCAATACGGCGACGGCGGCCACGTTTCTTCCTGTCGTGGGCGCGGTGGCGATCAGTCTCGGACAGAATCCGCTGCTCTTCCTAGTGCCGACGGCCTTTGCGGCAAACTGTTCCTACATGATGCCGGTCGGTACGCCGCCTAACGCTATCGTGTTCGGAAGTGGTGTACTGCGCCTGCCGCAAATGGCGAAGGCGGGCTTCTTGCTCAATCTGAGTCTGGTGCCGATTGTGATAGTCCTCGTTTGGTTGCTCGGACCGTACGTTTTCGACCTGAGCTTTAATGTCGTACCCAATTGGGTTTCGGACAATTGATATTAGGCGTAAGGGGATCGCTTTGTCTTTTGTATTCTGCAATAGGATACGTAGGGGCCTATTTCGGTGAACGATCTCGAGAGGAACTTGGAAAGCGTTTAGCGGGCGTTTTGATGCGGACGATAGATCCTCTGCTTAACGCTAGGTCGCTTCTCCTTGGGAGGAGTTTGCTATATTGGTTGCGATGACCTCCTGTTCGGTTAACAGGCCCATTGTTATTAACGGTTTTATGCACGGCTAGCTTTCGCGCTTTGAAGCGAAAGCGTACAAACTCGACCTACCAGCACGGGCTTCCTCCTCGCGGATCTAGCTCGGGTCCAGGGGACTGGAAGCTTTTCTTCTACCTCTGTCTTTCAATACCCATACCCAACCCATATCAAGTTGTCCCTACCCCGATGATCGAACCGATTGTCGCAATTGGTTTATAGTTAGATCAGCTCGCGAAGGCCTTCTGGGCTATTCGTCTGACAGTGCTGCATCGACGTGAGCTAAGGTTCTTCGGCCGACTTGTTTACCTAAATCGAACTATCATGCTTAATTACAAAAACTATCCCAGCAAAGTTGGCCCTTTTTCGGCCGCGTTGCTCGCCGCCTCTGTTGTAGTGGGCGGCTCTGCGTTTGCCCAGGAATCCGACGAAGAGGGGGAGCTTTACGAGCTTTCTCCGTTCACTGTCGAAGGTGATTCAGATCAAGGCTACCGCGCCACCAGCACGTTGGCCGGTACACGCTTCCGCACCGACCTTTCAGACATTGGGTCGTCCATCTCGGTTTTGACCGAAGAGTTCCTTCAAGACGTCGGCGGAACGGATAACGAGACGGTACTCGCGTACGCAACCAACACCGAAGTCGGTGGAGCCCGAGGTAATTACTCCGGCGGTGTGTCCGGTGGCAGCGTGGCTCGCGAACAAGACTTGTTTGGTAATCCGAATGGAAATACCCGTGTTCGCGGCCTCAACAGCGCAGACAATACCCGCAATTACTTTTCGACCGACGTGCCATGGGACGGCTATACCGTGAAGCGTGTCGATTTGCTGCGCGGTCCGAACTCGATTCTTTTCGGATTGGGCAGTCCATCCGGGGTCGTCAATGCGACTACCACCTCTGCAAGCATCTCTGAAAACGAAGGGTCCGTTGGCCTTTCCCTAGACGATTTCGGCAGCATTCGGGCCACGGTGGACTACAACAAGGTGTTGATCGAGAACGAACTCGCGTTCTACGTATCCGCCCTTCGTGAGGATGCGAAGTTCCAGCAGAAGCCCGCCTACGAAGAAGATAACCGTATGTTCATTGCGGCGAAGTACGCTCCCAAGGCTTTCAATGGAGATGGCTCTACGTTCGATGTTAACATCAGCTTCGAAAATGGCTCAATCACCTCGAATCGGCCGCGTATTTTGACGCCGGCTGACTTGATTACCCCATTCTGGACTCCGGCTTCGCGCACGTCCGAGGACAACAACACCGTCTATACGGCGGAAACGTATCCAGGCTACCCAGGCGGTATTGGTCAGCGGACGGTCAACCATTTCACCGAAGACCCGTATTTCGACGGTTTGAGCGATGGCAACAACTTCTCGGGCGCTGCAGTATCGCAGTTCATGAACGGTCCGCAGTTCCAGTTCAATTCGCTGGCCGGTCCGTCAGTCAACACTGGTACCATCGGCAACAAGTATGGAGCCTATGACTCCGCTGGTAACATCGTGGGCCACGGCCCGCTTCCTACTGGGGTGACCGCGAATATTTGGGGCGACAACTCACGCCGCAGGGGGATCGATTCCACTTCGGCCTGGGCCACCTACACGGGCCAATACGGCGCGTCGGGCGGTTTCTGGGAAAACCAGGCGATCTCGGACCCGACGGTTTTCGATTTCTACAACAAGTTGCTCGATGGACCTAACAAGCGCGAGATGACCGATTGGGATGTGGTGGAAGCTTCTGTTTCCCAGACCTTCCTCGGCGGCAAGCTCGGTTACAACCTGGCCTTCTTCGATCAAGAGCTCTCCCGAGGTCAATATGGCATCTTCGGTTGGGAAAGCCGTATTGGGATCGACATAAACGAGCAGTTGGAGTGGGGCAGCCCGGTGGATCCTAACGATCCAGCGACAGCCAACCCGAACATCGGGCGTGCTTACGTCCAAGAGGTTCTACATTCCACCGGCAACAGTGTAAACGATTCCAATCGTAGCGCGTTCCGCGGCCAGGTTTTCGCGAACTACGACTTCGAGGACAAGAACGACAATATTTTCGCCCGCATTCTTGGCAGTCACACCTTCACCGGGTTGTATGCCGATGAATCTAACTACCGCGAGAGCCGAAGCCTAAACTTGGCCGCGATTTCTGCGGAAGATCACGATCGCTATGGCTCCTTGGGCAGCCCAAGCTTCCGTTACTACCTCAGCGACGACCTGCGCGGCCGAAGCTCGGCCGCCGGCATTAACCTCAGCGGTGTAGACGAGTATGTTCTTCCGAGCAGTGGACCAATCACGGTGCGGATGTTCGATAGCACGTGGGCGGCCACAGGCGTCGATCCGCTCAGCGAGTGGAACGAGCCACGTAATCGGAATGACGACGGCACCCTGCCGCAGCAAAGGCAAAATCCGGCCAACTACGTGGGATGGACGGACAAGACTGTGAACGTCATTTCCTTGGTTGATAGTGATGGCAACATGATCGGCCCCGGCCCTGACCGCGATTATCTTACCAGCAATGCGAGAATGTCGGATTTCGGAGTCAAGTCCGAGGTCTTCGTCTGGCAGGGCAAATTCTTCAACGATTCGGTTATCGGCCTCTATGGATACCGCACGGACAAGTCGACCAGCACTTTGCTGGATGCGCCAGCCGCTGACGTTCCAGATCAGCAGCCGGACCGGGACGACGTGCGTCCATCCGTTTTCAATCTGAACAATCCGGATGCGACGTCCTACGATCTGGATACGGACACCACCAATTGGAGCGTCTCCGTACACCTGAACCGACTGTTGGGCGATCCCGACTATCTCCCCTTCAAGTTCAGCTTGTACTACAACGAAGGAGAGAACTTCCAGCCCGCTGCTGGGCGTTTGGATGCGTTCGAGCGTCCTTTGCCGCCACCGGCTGGCAAGACCGAGGAGTACAGCGTTCTCCTCGAGACAAAGGACCGCAAGTACTCCTTGCGAGCGACTGAATACAAGACAGTTGTCAGCAACCAGAATACGACGGGTGATATCGGTGCAATGTGGGCGCTGCAACAGACGCTCTACGCTCCCACTGAATCCTTGGCTCGCTTCAATTCAGGTGCCTGGAATACCGACGTCCATCCGGATCCGGATTACTTGAGAGGCACTATCATTCCTGCCTGGGAACAGTTTGTGGAGGATTTATCAACCGAGTTTCCTCTCTTCGAGGATGCGTGGGTTTCCAATGGAGATTGGCGAGACCCTCAGGTTGGTATACGTGTCACACGTCCAAGCGGGCACCGATTCACGGAGGACGCCGTATCCGAAGGCAAAGAGTTCGAGTTCACAGCGAACCCCACTAGGAACTGGCGTATCGCTTTGAACGCATCCCAGACTAAAGCGACTCGCGACAAGGTTCCGGGTGAATCCTTCCTCGCTCTCTCTGCTTTTGTCGACGACAAGATCATGAACACGCCCGTGGGCGAAATGCCGATCTTCTGGTCCGCGAGCCCAGGCGTTCGAATCAACCGGTACCCAACTTTTCGCGGAGACTACTTGAAGCTACTGGCCCTCAACGGTCAGCTGCAACCGGAGGTGCGCGAATGGCGGGCCAACCTGATCACCAACTACAACTTCCGCGATGGTCGTCTAGAGGGGTTTGGCATTGGAGGAGCCCTGAGATGGGAAGACAGCGCTGCGATAGATTATCTACCGTCCGAAGACAATGCAGAGATCCCTGACATTACTTCTCCGGTGATGGACGACGGGTACGAGACCTTCGACTTGTGGGGCAGCTATCGCAAGAAGCTGAACGAAAAGATAGATTGGAAGATCCAATTGAATCTCTACAACGTTGGCGGCGACGACGAGTTGGTGGCTCTCTCCACCGATCCGTTTGGCAATCCGAACCGCTGGCGTATTCGCCAAGGGATGAGCTGGAAGATTTCGAACACCTTCGAAT
The DNA here is from genome assembly GCF_031127875.1 of Pelagicoccus sp. SDUM812005. GTDB lineage: Bacteria > Verrucomicrobiota > Verrucomicrobiia > Opitutales > Opitutaceae > Pelagicoccus. Next base: position 45,693 of record NZ_JARXIA010000009.1, read on the forward strand.
TCTAGTTCGCTGCTCGGCTCCTGATCCGCTGGGCTTTGGCTTCAGGGCCTAGCCAATTGATCTCGAAATTCTCGACGGCGCTCAGGCAATCAAAGGCCTGAGCGTCGTTTTGGCATTTTTATCATTCGGTCCCGAGCGCGTCTCCTCGAAGAGCCGCTAAGCTGCAGGATTCCCAATTATACTTACCCAGTTAACTGAACTAACTCCTTCTATGCTGTGCTCATGACAAGCCCAGTCCACTACTTGCGATCATTCGTAAGCCTTCTTGGGGTCGTCGCCGTTGTTGTTTTGCCGTGGTCCCTTTCTCATGCCGCCTTCACTGATGTCACTGCGAGTACACCGTTCGCCTCTTTGGAGCAACTCGCAGCAGAAGAGCTTACCGAAGACTTGGCCTTCGTGGCGCGTGGCGGTGCTCCGGCTGTAATTGACTTCGATGGTGATGGTTGGCTCGACGTTTACATCGTGCGCTTCCGCCTTCCGGACGTACTCATGCGCAACACGGGAGGAGCTTTTGAGAGGATTGACAATCCACTTGGGCTCGACACGTCCGATGGAGGCAACGCCCCGCTATGGGCGGATTTTGATAATGACGGCGACCAAGATCTCTTTGTAGCGACAGCAGACGAAAAGGAGCATCGATTTTACGTCAATGAAGGGGCCGGGCGCTTCATCGAGGCCGCTGCCTCCAGGGCATTGGCTTTGCCTTCCACTTCTCCACATAAAGGCGTCGGCGTCGCCGCGGGCGACCTGAATCGCGACGGATGTCTGGACTTGGTGGTTGGAGAATGGGGAGCTAGCGTAACCGAGCAGACCGTCGGCCAACACTTTGCCGTCTTCCTCAATCGAGGAGCGGCCCAACCCGGCTATTTCGACAACGTTAGTATCACTTCCGGCGTAGCCTTCCCACCGCCGGAACTCACTGTCTACGCTCCTCTGGTTAGCGATCTGGATGGCGATGGTTGGCCAGATCTGCCCATCGTGGCGGACTTTGAACGCAGCCGACTCTTTTGGAACAACGCCGACGGCACTTTCTCGGATGGTACCAGAGTCGCAGGCGTGAGCAAAGAGGAGAACGGAATGGGTACGGCCATCGCCGATGTGAACGCCGACGGCCTGCTCGATTGGTTTGTCACTTCCATCCGTTTCACCGATGCCCCGGGTTATCGGGGTAACCAGCTTTATATAAACCAAGGAAATCGCGTCTTCGAAAGCGTGTCTGACGAATCGGGTATCGCCACTGGTGGCTGGGGCTGGGGATGCGATCTTTTCGACTACGACAACGACGGCGACTTGGATGTGGTCATGACCAACGGGAAAGACTTGGACGGACAGGGCGAAGAGGTTCTGGCCCCCATGATCCTTTGGCGAAACGAAGGTGACAACCGATTCTCTAGGGTGTCCGATTCGGAAATGGTCAATCATGTGGCTAACGGGGCCGGACTAGTCACTTTCGACTACGACAACGACGGCGACTTAGACATCTTGGTCGTGCACCAGAACTCGTCCCCCGTACTACTGCGCAATGATCGCACGGCGGAAAACGCTTGGCTTGATATCGCCTTGCAAGGCACTGACTCTAACCGTGCCGCATTTGGAACTTTGGTCAGCGTTCGCTCGACTGCCAACGGTCCGTTTCAGACTCAGGAGTTCAACCCCGGCAATACTTATTTAGCCCAGAAGCAGCCGCTGCTGCACTTCGGTCTCGGATCGGGTTTAGGTTCAGTCGCTGAAATTCGGATACGTTGGCCAAGTGGAGTTGAGGAGGAATACTACGACATACCGACCAGACGTATTTTCAATGTCGTCGAGAGCCAAGGAGGCAGCTCCGCCTTTACTCCGCCTCGTTTTACCCGCGAACCGGAAAAGCAAAGCCTTCGACCGGGAGACGACTTGCTCCTCGAAGTGGAAGTGGAAGGTGATCCATTGCCTTTGGTCCGCTGGTACCGCAATGGCCAGCCATTGCTAGGAGCAGTCGGGAAAACTCTTTTGCTAGAAGATGTCCAGCATGGAGATGCAGGAAAATATTACGCCACAGCGACGAACGCAGCAGGCGTGGCTTACAGCGAGCATGCTCGAGTGGGCGTGTATTCGCTTCACTTGAACAAGTCAGTCGCGCGCCAATGGATGGAGGAGCTGCTGAATGCGATTCGGCTCGATTATCCGGCACCTACTGTTCATTCGCGCAACCTTTTTGGTTTGGCCTGCGTGATGTGGGATGCTTGGGTTGCTTACGACTTCGAAGGAGCTTCTGTACCCTATCTGTCAGTGGAATCTCCTCCCGTACCGACCGATATCCTGCAAGCGCGGTCCGAAGCGATCAGCTATGCTGCTTATCGCCTCTTGCGCAGTCGCTTCCGCCTTTCTCCGAGCTCGGAAGTCACTTTGCCAGCCTTGCGGGAGCGGATGGAATTACTCGGGTACGATCCCGATGACAAAAGTGTAGTTGGGGATTCGCCGGCAGCGGTGGGCAATCGAATTGCGGCGCGTTTGCTCGCCTACACTTGGACGGATGGAGGCAATGAGCTTTACAGCTACGTTGACCAAACGGGATACGAGCCGGTTAATGACCCGCTCATTTTCACTTTGCCAGGGACTGAGGTTCAAGATCCTAACCAGTGGCAGCCGCTGTCCTTCGACTACCTCATCCTGCAAAATGGAATTGTAGTGGGAAAATCAACACAGAAGTTTCTTGGGGCGAATTGGGGAGAAGTGCGGCCCTTTGCTCTCGAGCGCCCAACGCGCCAAGATGTTTATAGCGACCCGGGGCCACCGCCGTACTTGGGAGGTGAAGGAGATCAGGATTACAAAGACGCAGCTATCGAATTGATAGAGTTTAGTAGCTGGCTGGATCCGTCGGATTCCGTGGAAATCGATGTTTCGCCAGGAGTTCGACATAACAACACGCTCGGAACCAACGATGGAATAGGTTACGAAATCAATCCCGAAACTGGTGAGGCATACGAACCGAACCTAGTGCTTCGGGCGGACTATGGTCGCATTTTGGCGGAGTTTTGGGCGGATGGTCCGGATTCGGAAACGCCGCCCGGGCATTGGAATTCGGTCGCGAATCACGTAACGGACCACCCGCTTTTCGAGCGGCGCTTCGAAGGTGAAGGCGAGGTCGTCGATGAGCTGGAATGGGACGTGAAATTGTACTTTGCCTTGGATGCAGCCGTGTCTGATGCCGCGATCGCTTGTTGGGATGCAAAGCGGAAATACAACTATGTGAGGCCTATCACCATGATTCGTTACATGGGTAGCCGGGGGCAAAGTTCGGACCCCGATGGTCCCTCTTATTCGCCGGAAGGATTGCCGCTAAAGGAAAATCTAGTGGAAGTTGTCACCGTTGACAGTTCAGCCCCAGGTCAGCGGCATTCTCATCTGGTTGATCATGTAGGTGCAATAGCGATACGTAGTTGGAAGGGGATTCCCGATAATCCTAATTTGGACTATGGTGGAGTTGGTTGGATACTTGCAGTGGAGTGGATGCCCTATCAGAGAGATACTTTCGTGACGCCTCCTTTTGGGGCCTACACTTCTGGGCATAGCGCTTTCAGTCGAGCAGCGGCGGAAGTGATCGCGGCGATAACTGGGTCGGCTTACTTTCCGGGAGGGATCAGTTCTTTCACAGCCGGCGCTAACGAGTTTCTGGAGTTTGAGCGCGGGCCGACGGAAACCGTTACTTTAACGTGGGCGACTTACTTCGATGCCGCTGATGAAGCGGGTATATCCCGACTATATGGAGGCATTCACGTCTGGCCGGATGACTTGCGTGGACGAGTGATGGGCTCGAATATTGGGAAGTCCGCTTACGCAAAAGCAAAAGGATATTTCGACGGGACGGCGGACACTGTTGATTGGAGAGAAGCTGCGGAACTTTGGGCGAATGCCAGGGTGGGGGAGCCGAATGGTCCTGTGGATACAGCTGATCTGTTGGCTGATCCGATCGAGTCGGCTGCGGCTTTCTATTTTGGAGCGGAGCCTTTGGCGACCTCCTTAGGCGCGAACGATGTTAAGGTGCTGAGGACAACCGATGGCAAGGTTGAGGGGCTTTCCTTTCTAATGAGCGACGCGTTGCTGGAGCCTGAGGTGCGACTGTGTGTTTCCCAAGACCTCGTGGACTGGAATGCGCTAGGCCTAGATGAGTGCATTCTGGAGCGTGAAAAGATGGGAGACCAGCTGGTACGAATTTCTATTTCAGCCAAATCAGGAATGTTGCCGGAAGGACGGCGTTTCCTGCGTGCCTTGGTTCGAGATGCAGACTAAAATACGAACGTAAATAAAAATTGAATACAAAAAATACTAGATGGAAACTGTTGGCTACAGGTCTTGTAGCTTCTCAACTTGTAAGCTCGGCTTTTTCTCAAGACACATGGGCCTTTGATCCGGAGCCGGACGATTTCGATCCTTCTGCACTTTTTGACCTTCGCTATCTGAACGAGGATTTAGCAGGGCAAAGTGGTTGGGTGCGTACTGACGACCAAGGGGATTTTGTTAGAGGAGATGGCGAGCCGCTTCGCTTTTGGGCGGTCAATACTGCCGTTGCGCGCGATATCCCTTTTCAGCCTCGGCCAAGACCTGGATGGGAGAATGCTCCCGATTTGGACCGCCATGCCCGTTGGTTGGCAAAGCGCGGAGTGAACCTCATCCGTTTGCACAGCCACATCAACCCTCACGCTGACAGCCAGGAGCTAAACGACTCGAATGAAGGCGAGTTGGATTGGATTTTCCGCTCGGTTGGTTCAATGAAACGAGCGGGCGTTTACACTATTGTCTCCCCTTATTGGGCGAACACGATGGAGAGTGATGATAGCCGCTGGGGCACCGATTGGGAAGGGGGGCATCACGGTCTCCTCTTTTTCGATACGAAGATTCAAGAGGCGTACAAGGAATGGCTTCGTAAGCTATTCACTACCCCTAGCGAACATTTGGATGGCAAAACCTTGGCTGAGGAACCCGCCCTTGCCATGTTTCAAATTCAGAACGAGGACAGCTTGCTCTTTTGGACTGTAAATAACTTGAAAGCTGGGCCAAAAAGGAGACTGGGTGAATTGTTTTACGCTTGGGCTTTGAACAAATATCAGTCCATTGATGCTGCCTTTGAAGCATGGGGAACAGCGTATTCAGGAAATGACGACATCGAAAAGGGCTTTCTAGGGATAGCCAATATTTGGGATCTAACGGGCGATGGAAAAGCGGCTCACGGTACGACTGCACGCCTGGACGACCAAATGCAGTTCTGGGTTGAGACGATGTATGATTTCAACGCGGAGATTACACGCTTTGTAAGGGAGGACTTGAATTGTCCTGTCCTCGTTAATCCTGGAAATTGGAAGTCAGCTGATGTTGTCTTGATGGAAGACAGCGAACGCTACAGCCAGACCAGTGGCGACGTGATCGCTGTGAACCGTTACTTTGGCGGCTTGCACAAAGGCGACAACAACGGATGGGCAATCGAAAACGGAGATTTTTATACGAACCCTTCGATGCTGAAAGACGCTGCACGATCGTTTCCCATCAGTGTTAAGCAGGTCGAGGGCAAGCCCATGATGGTGACGGAGAGCGCTTGGGTTATGCCGACGGATACGGGTTTCGAGAGTTCCATGCTGTTATCCGCCTATTCCTCACTCACAGGATTCGACGCTTACTTTTGGTTTGTGGCCCAAACGGAGGGGTTCACTCCGCCTCGTTCCGCGAATGGCTACCATGCATCTCAGGGTAAATGGTTGTGCCAAACCCCAGACATGGCGGGGCAGTGGCCCGCGGCGGCTCTAGCGTTTCGCAAAGGTTATATTCGGCGAGGGAAGCCGGTAGTGCAGGAGCAGCGTTCACTTGGTGCGCTTTGGCAGAGGAAATCGCCCATCATTGCGGAGAGCGCGAGTTTTGACCCGAATCGAGATAGCGGTGATCAAGCGCCTGATTCCACGATGGAGGGCGGCGTCGACCCTCTCGCTTTTCTGGTCGGACCCGTGACGATGGAGTTTGGCGGGAATGAGAGCGAGAATGTGGTTATGGAAGATTTGGACTCTTACATAGAGCGAACTGAAAACGGTGAAAGAGTGACGAGTGAAACGGGTCAAATTATTTTGGATACGGAACGAAATTTATTCACGGTCGATGCTTCGCATGTTCAGTCAATGATTTCTTACCAAGCGACTGTGCAGGAGTTGAGTTCGGTTGCTTTTGAGAGCACTGGTCCATCCGTTGCGGCTTCCGTAGTCAGTCTGGACGGTTATCCAATCGTCGCCTCCGGAAGGTTGCTTGTGCAAGTTGGCACTCGTGCCCGTCCGACGGGTTGGGAGGACGAAGAGGCGATCATTGAGGTGTCCGGCGAGCAAGTACAGGTGCGAAAGATAACTAGCTATGGCGAGGCTCCTTGGAGATTAGAGACAGCCGGGCTCAAAGTACGGATCAGGAATCCGGGAGTGCATACCGTTCGCGCTTTGGATGCCAACGGAATGCCGATTGCGGAGGTGCCTTTTAGTTTGGAAGACGGTGTGGCTTCATTCTATTTCCCCGAGGGCGCTCTTTATGCAGTGGTAGAGGGCGTGAGCGGGCTGAGCTATGATCTCTGGAAATCTCGTTTTGCTTGGGGCTCCGAAGCGACGGATGCTTTGGTTTCGGCGGATCCAGATGGTGACGGAGCTGCTAATCTGATCGAGTTCGTGAGGGCGGGAGATCCGCTACGCTTTGATGGAGAGGTTTGGGAGATGTCTCGATTCGATAGGGTGGCGGGGGAATCGGCTTTGACAGTCTCTTGCCACCGCAATTCCGTAATGGTAGGCGTAGAAGACGGCTTCGAGTATTCCGAGGATCTTCGAGAGTGGACGGAGCTTTCTAGCGTTTCGGTGCCCGTGTTAGATTCTCAAATTAAAATGGACTCGGATGGTTTGGTGGAAGAACGCCGTCTTGTAGTCCAGCTCGACGGGGAGGTGGAAGTGGCCTTTGTGCGGCGCAGGGCAACGGCTGAGTAGATTGGAAGATTGTTTCTCGTTGCGTCGTTGTATGTTGGATACTCGATTGCATCTTGGAAGTGTGTTGCTAGAATTCTAGGCGCAGGTGTGTTTTTCGCGACTATATTTACGCTTGGTGTATCCTATGCGGCACGAGAGCTTTGTTAGCGTTTGTTCGGTAAGGAGTCGCCGTCGACCCAGTAGGAAGGCACGAGGACTTGGCGAGGGAGCTCTGGTCTTCCTCGGGCGTGATGGCGGATGCTCTGGTCGATGAGGTTTACGCTTTGGTCGGCGATTTCTCGCAGCTGTTGTTCCATGCCGGCAATGCTCAGGTTTCGGGAATCGCCGAGGCCTGGGGCTCCGTTGAGGTGGAGACAAGCGAAGGCGACTTCTTCGGGTACCTTGATGCCTGCCTCGACGAGGGTAGCGCATTGTCCGATGTGAAAGCCGATAATGCAGTCCGGCTTGTTCGTTTTAGCCCAGTTGACGAGCGCTTGCTTATCGGTGAAGGACCCGAAGTAAGGTTGAATATGGTCTTTCGGATCGCAGTGCACCGCTAGTAGGCCCAAGGCGGCGGAGATTCGAGATTCGTCGTCCTCGAGGAGGGGATCGTGTCGCCCTAAGGCGAAGCCGATGCGTCGGTATCCACGTTCCATGACCTTGGTGAAGATTAGCTTCATAGCCTGGAAAATGTTGGGCCTAACGGTGTCGAAGGGGAGGGGCTCGAGAAAGCGGCCGCATTGAACCACGGAAAAGTCGTCCCAATTGAAGTCTTCACGGAAGGAGCCTAGTGGAATCGGACCCATTAGAATGATGCCTTGGACGCCTCGATTGTAGAGGGTGAGGGACGGGTTGGCGTATTTTTCGAGGCTTTTCGCGTCGATCGCGCTGAGCGTGTATCCAAGTTGCTCTGCCCGGGCTTTCAGCTCTATTCTGTAAGAGGAGTCTTTGTCCATGAAGTCCAGAAGCGCTAGGGGGATGCTCAGTGGTGTATCCGACTCGCGGAAGCGCTTGGAGGCGAGAGATGAGAGCATCGGATTGGGTCGATAGCCGAGCGCTCGCGCGGTTTCCTTCACTTTTTCTGAGAGCTCTTTTGAGATAGTTCCTGTATCGCGCAAGGCGAGGGAAACGGCTGCTGTGGAGATGCCTAGGGTTTTGGCGATGAGCTTCTGAGAGGGTCTTTCCATGGACTTGAATTAGATAGGGAGCTTCCAAGCTTTTGGAAGGCTCAGGGTATGCTAGTGAGGTTGAGGGAATTCGCTTTTTTACCAAGCGATTTCGGAAGTAAACGAATTAATTTTTAAAGTTTTCGTTCGGTGGAATCGAGTAGGCATCGTCATTTTTATCGAAGCTATTCCGACGGTAGACGTGCGTGCGAGCACGCGTAAACCCTTGATTTATTACCTACTTTTGCATGTTTGAATCTCCTCCAACGAAATTTGTTTGGTATAACTCCCATGGAGAGGGGAGGAATCGTTTCGCCCTTTTTCGGCGGTGCTTTGAACTTTCCGAGGTGCCATCCCGTTTTGAGCTCTGTCTTTTTGCGGACACCGCCTACCAGCTTTTTGTCAATGGCGAGTTTGTTCAGTTCGGACCCGTCCGCTTCGATATACGCCACCCTCTCTTCGACGAGGTTGATATCGCTTCGAAACTGAGAAAAGGACGAAATGTCGTTGCCGTTCTGGTCAAGTCTTTCGGCTGCAAAACCTTCAAGGATAATTCCGTACGGGGCGGCTTTATTGCGTGGGGTCAGCTCAGCGATGGAAACGGAGAAAGGGTAGACTTTTCCACGTCTCAGAACTCGTCGTGGAAGGTTCGTAGGTGTGAAGCGTTTTACTCTGAGGCTTTGAAAATGAGCTTTGCACTCGATGCGATTGACGTGTTCGATCAGGACAAAGCGTTGACGGGTTGGGAGACTTTAAATTTTGACGACAGCGAATGGAGCCCTGTAACTGAGCTCCCAAAGCAGGATGGATGGGGGCCGTTAAAACCGCGTACTATTCCATTTATGGATCTCGGGAAGGTTCCTTTCCGAGTTCCGCGACCTGTCGATCCTTTGTCTGATCGAGAAGACGTGCACGGGTTTTCGGTAGCCGGCCCCCAGTTTCACGGGAAAGAGCAAATCTTTGAGGGCAGAGATAATATGGCTCTTGGAGTTGCGACGTGGATACACTCGCCCAAGAATCAAAATGTGGTAGCAGGGCTTTTTTGGGGGAGCTACTATTTGAACGGAGAACTTTGCGATATCGGGATCGGAGTTGATGGACTTCGAAAGAACGTTTGCTTGAGTCTAAAAGAAGGTTGGAACTCATTCTTCGCCGTCGAAACCTTTATCGATGACTGTCATAGCTTCATGATGGCGCTACCTCGCTCCGCAGATCTGAGGTTGTCTCCAAATAGGAAATACGACGATGATTTGGCTTGGTTGCGTACCCCGATTTTGGGATCCACTTTCAGGGATGAACCTTTTGAGGGCAAGGTCCCGATTCCCTGGGATGATAGCTTCGATGTAGATGGCGGCTGGATAGAAGTTTATGCAGAGGAGATGGATTCAAATCCTGCCCGGCGCTCCATGTGGGACTTGTATGCTCCGCCTTTTGAAGAAGTAGGTGCCGACAAACTCGAATCTCATGTATTCAAAATATCAGACTACCCTGTGGGGTTCTCTCTGTTCCTAGAGTTTGATTGCATGCAACTTGTCTTGCCACGAGTCGCTCTGTCTGGTGTTGCGGGAGCGACAATCGACCTCGCTTATGGCGAGCACTTGAGCGCGGATGGCAGCCACCTTGAGCATACTATCGTTTACCAAGCGGGCGATCGTATCCTCGCAACCGAGGACAAGGTTGAATACATGACGAGTCAGCCGAGAGGGGCTCGTTACATGAGGATCACGGTCAGGGGAGCAGCTGCGGATGTCAGGTTAGATTCGCTGGTTTTTCTGTCCTGCCGTTACCCAGTCCACAAGTTGGGGCGTTTCGAGTGTTCGGATTCACTCTTAAACGAAGTGTGGGCGATGTGCGAGCGCGCTCAGCATGCAAACATGGAGGATGTGTTCGTCGACTGTTCGGGGCGAGAGCGCGGTATGTACCTCCGCGATACAATCATTCAATTTCACAATACCTTAGCCGCCTACGGAGATACAAAATTGATGGGGCGATGTATGGAATTGTTCGGTCAGTCCCCTGATGAAACCGGAAAGTTTAGAGCGGTTTATCCTAACAAAGGAGACTATACGATATCCGATTTTTCCATAGAAGCGATCGAAGGTTATTGGCAGTACTATCTGAATACAGGGGATGTCGATAGATTGAGAACCGACTGGCCTGCCATGCTCGGTAGCATCGACTGGTTCAATGGTCTTTCTGACGAGCGTGAGGATGGCCTGCTGGATGCTGATTGGCCCAAATTGAAGGGCGTTAAGGCGCATTACGGCGGTCTGCATGGGGACAACGGTGTCTCGGATGCATTGATGGATAAGTCGGGACCAAATGCGAATTTGACTTTCCCTTATCTACAGATGCTCGGTAGTGCCGCTAAAATTGCCCGCGTACTTGGAGAGTTAGTTCAGGCTGAAGTATTCGAAACGAGGCGCAATATGGTCGCGGAAAACGCACGAAAGCTTCTCTGGAACGAGCGAAAGGGTTGCTTCAATGACAACATTGAAGGCCGCACCCAATCCTTTCATGCGAGTATTCTTGCAGTGCTTTCGAAGGTCGCGACTCCTTCGCAAGTGCGATCCATTCGTAATTGGCTTAAGTCTGAATTCAAGAACGTATTCATAAATGGATACTCCCCAGAATCTGGAGCTTACTTTAGCCCAGCTTACTCATTCTTCATTTTTCAAGGACTGTATAAAATGGGGCTGTCGAAGTTAGCTGAGTCCCTCATGCGTGAAGGCTGGGGCTGGATGCTTGCGAATGGCGCGGTTACTACGTTTGAGTTCTTTCGCACGACTGCGAGTCATTGCCACGCGTGGTCGGCGAGTCCGATGTATTATCTCTCGAAGCATGCGTTGGGAGTTGGTTTCCCGAAAGCTCCAGATTTCAGCGTGGTGGAGATCGATATTCGATCTCCACTCGAATGGGCGAAAGGAGCCTATCCAATTCCAGGGACAGACCAAGTTATTGCAGTTGAATGGAAGCGAAATTCAGAAGGGATGATTAAGGCGAGTGTGCAGGCTCCCGCCGGAATCGTGCTCACATGGGACCGCTCTAGAATCTTGGTGGATCAAATTGAGGCTTCCTTGGCGGTGCAGGCCAGCGATTGCCTAGGCGCGCCAAGGAGAGTTGTTTAGAGCCGCCTAGTTCTAGTCTAGCTCGTGCATCTCGACGATGATCTCGAGCGGGCCGAATGTTTCTGCGGATACAGTGAAGCCATTGCCATTTAGAACGCTGGTGACGTGCGCAGGGTCACCGTTGATCGTTGCTGTCTTCGGAAGGGAGTTGGCTCCGAAGAGAATTTTCCCTGCTCCGTGAAGGCGGTAGAGGACTGTATTTTGGGCAATATTTGTCGCTGACTTAAGGGCTGCCATGCCGTTGAGTTTACCGGCGATGCCGAAGCAGGCAGTTCCGCTCAGGACGGGCGCGTATGCGAAAACCTTGGCGTCTGCGGGGGGAAGGCTGCAGGTGAGCTCATCGTCTGTCGTGAAGTAGTGAAGGGTTTGCTCGGCATAGTCGAAAACAGCGAATTTCGTCGAGGCACGATCGGATAGCTCCGAAAGAGTTACCTGTCCGGAACGATCTTGATCAATTGCGCAGTTGAAGAACGCGACCGCGCCGAATCCATCTTGATGATGGTTGACAACTGCGAGGAGCTCGTTGCTCTGGCGAGGGTCTTGGAAGAACTGGCGGCCAATCGGTTTTCCGGATTGGGAAAAGCGTAGTATCCGGTTTTCTCCTACTACGAGTTTGTCGAGTAAGGCGTGGTTTGTTAACTCGGGCTTGTCGCTGATATAAACGGGGCCTCCTGATATGACGCGGCCGATGGCGTGCATTTTGGCGTTTCGATGGTAGGTTTGGAACATGTCCCAATCCGGTACACAGAAGTTGCTTGTGAAGGCAGCGTTGAACACGTTTTGCACGATATGGTGGATCTGGGCGGCCTCGTCTTTCTTTGGATAAAAGTCACCGGAGTTGCGTACGAGGTTGCCTGATAGGAGTTGAAAGTAGACCTCGCTGCTTTGGCTCATGCAGTGCAGGAGGTTCCCGTTCAGCTTTTCTATGGCGGCGGATTGCAGGCCATTTTGGTAGGAGTCACGAATGCCGTTCTCGGGCAAGTCTTCTCGGCGGCTGAACAGCTCGAGTTGGGCTTGGTTGTCGACCTTTACTAGGTTGATGCCTTGCTCTGAGAGTTTCTGGTAGTAGTCGTGGAAGAATGCGTCGACGCTCTCGTGAGCTACGTGGACCCGCTGTTCGATGGAGTATTGGTCGGGCCACCCTGCAAAGACCTCCATCTTTCCACGGGTCGTCTCAAGCTGGTAACGATCGGCGAGGGGACCTTCTGGGTCGATTCCTCCCCAGTATCCTTGCAAGGTATGCCAGACTCCGATCCACCGCAGCTGATGACGGTCTCTTAGCGTTTTAGTCAGTTCGCCCAGTCCGTCGGGAAAGCGCTCGGTATTCGTGGCGAAAGATCGCAATCCCCAGTTTGCGGATACGTCTTGCCAGCCGTCGTCTATGATGAGGAAGCCAGGGGTGTGGCCGTCTTTTTTAAACTGGACGAAGCCGGTTTCGATCTTCTCCGCGGTCACCTCTCGATAGAAAGCGTCCCAGGTGCACCATCCGAGCGAATCGATAAAGGTGGGGTCTTCTTTTTCTTCGCGGAGTTTAAAAGTGTTGAGGTGCTGGCGTGCGACTTTGATTGAGGAGGCGATCAGCTCCACAGGGTCTTTCCCATGGGAGAGAATGAAGGCGGGGGCTGCTTCCGCGCTGGTTGTTTGATCGGAACGCAGTCCTGCGCGAAGTCCGTTGTCGAAGTAGAGCCGGCCTCTTTGGTTGGGCGTCGATAGTGGTAGGAGGAGGACGCAGCTTCCGTCGGTTTGTTGGGCCATGATAAAACCGAGGTCCTCTCCGGGGTTGGTATCTCCGTGGGAATCGAGGTCGTCGCTCCAGGTCGGTATCATCCAGAACACGCCACTACGCTTCGCAAGGTAGAATTGCTTTGCATTCGGAAAGTCCAGGGCGCCGAGGTCGAAGTCTCTTTGCTCGTGAATCGGATGGGTGAGGATCCAGTGTTGATTGCCGTCGTGGGCGATGTTTTCCCAGTGAAGGGAGTTCGAGAATCCAGTGATGAGCATGGCAACGGAAAGGACGGTGTTCATGAAACGTAAGTTGGGGGTGGGCTTTGTGCTGCCCATCGAGAGTTGAGTTTCGGGGGGCGTCAAAAGCTTTCAACGGATTTACCAAATGCAAAATCGAGGGCATTCGAGCTTTTCGGTCTTTTGCCTGCTCAACATTGACACCCATTTTTCCTATGACCCAACGACTACGAGTCGGAATACTAGGTTGCGGAGCGATCGCTCCGGCTTATCTCAAAAATCTGACCGGTGATCTTTCCGCCTTGGTGGAAATCGCCGCATGCGCGGATCTCGATCTCGATTTGGCTCGCAAGCGGGCAGAGGAGTTTCGAGTGGACAATGTGGTGACTGCGGAGGAAATGCTGTCCGATGCGGGAATCGATCTTGTAGTCAATCTAACTCCGGCGCCGGCGCATTTTAAAACAAGCTTGCAAGTATTGCAGGCAGGCAAGCATTTGTTCACTGAAAAGCCGCTTTGCCTAACCCTTGAAGAAGGTCGCGAACTTTTGGATACGGCTGAACGTAATAACGTACAAATCGGCGGGGCAGCAGATACCTTTCTCGGTGGTTCGTTCCACTCATGCTCGAAGCTTGTTCAAGAGGGTGCGATTGGTTTTCCGGTAGTTGCCCACGCATTGATCACGGTCGGAACTTTCGACTCGATGCGTTACCACAAGGTTTTTTCCGGGGCATTGCTCGACCTTGGCCCGTATTATATCACCGCGATGATAATGCTCTTTGGCTCGGTAAAACGTGTATCGGGCATCGCAGACGTTCGCTTTCCTGAAAAGGTCGATGGCCAGTCCGGTGAGCGTTTTTCTCTGGATAGAGCGAGTACGGCGGTAGCTAGCCTGTCGTTTGAAAGCGGTGTGGTTGCCACGGTGATCGCTACGGAAGATGTGCACAGCTACTTTCCGAGCGTTGAAGTCTTCGGGAGGACGGGCCGGATTAAGTTGAGTGATGCGAACATGTACGGCGAGAAGGTAACGGTAGAGACAAATCAAGAGAAACGATCTATTAATCCGTCATCAAACGACGGATACATTTCGAAGGGGCGGGGGCTCGGCGTTGCCGAAATGGCCTTGGCCTTGAAGGACGGAAGGTCGCCTCGGGCAAGCGGAGCCTTGATGTGCCACGTTCTGGAGGCGATGCTTGCTGTATATGAGTCCTCGAAATCAGGGGTGAGTATGACGATTGAAAGTCGAGCGGAACCGTTTCGGCCTTTGCAGGATAGCGAACTGAAGTCCATACTCGGAACGTAGAAAGGAGCTATTTTGGACAGACCGAATATTGGGTTGATTGGGATCGTTCAGGACGATCTAGAGGCGGACTTTTGGGCTACGCTCGGGCGTATCTCGAATCTCGGGTTTGCTGGGGTTGAAGTGGACGCCAGAGTGTTTGAGCGGCTCGGACTTTCGCCCAAGGCGTTTGCCGAGCGCCTGTCAGGGGTCGGTATCGAGCTCGTTGCCGCTCATTGTACGAAGTACTCGTATTTTGATTTTGGAGACGATTTGATTCGCCAAGCGAGCGAGATGGGCGCTCGTCATCTTTGTATCGCTTGGGGCCCTACGGAGTCGGCGGAACAAATCGCCGCTGACGCGGAGCTCTACAACAAGATGGGGAGGCGTTGTCGGGAGCTGGGCCTCGTTTTGACCTACCACAACCATGACCACGAGTTCGCGCGGATACCGGATTCGCGAGAGCGCTATTTAGAGGCGCTCATGCGGCAGACCGATCCTCAATTGCTCCGTTTGCATCTTGATATTGCGTGGGCCACTTTTGCTGGAGTCGATCCGTTGGCCTACGCTGAACTTTTCTCGGACCGAATCGCGGTGTTGCACATGAAGGATCTGCAGGGCCTAGAATCTGGTTGCGAGGAGGCGTGTGGAGAAAGGGATAAAGCTCGGTTTATAGAGGTTGGAGACGGGATTGTGCCCTGCTCGGAGATGGCTCGGTTTGCGGTGAAGGTTGGCGTTGAATGGCTGGTGGTGGAGCAGGATCGCCCTGCGGATCTTTCTCCTTGGGAGAGCGTGGAGCGTAGCCTGAGTAATTTGCAGTCGTTGTTGAAGTCGTTTGAGGGTTAGTCGGCTTTGAAGACGACTGGCTAATTTATTTTCTGACGTCTTGGGACAGTGTTGAGCGCAGTGGCGAGAAGCTTCGTTCAGTGAAGGAAATCTCTGCTGCAGAGCTCCTAGCTCTAGCTTGAGAAATTTTGATAGAGGGTCGCGTATGGTCCTCCAGCTTGCAGCAGTTTGTCGTGGGTGCCGCGTTCGACGATGCGTCCTTTGTCGAGCACGAGAACCAAATCAGCCTTGCGTATGGTGCTTAAGCGGTGGGCGACGATGAAGCTGGTGCGACCGAGCAGGAGGCGTTCGAGGGCGGTTTGCAGCTTTGCTTCGGTGAGGGAGTCGATGGCGCTGGTCGCTTCGTCGAGAATAAGCAGGCGAGGGTTTGCCAGCATGGCTCGGGCGAAGCAGACGAGTTGTCGCTGGCCCAGCGAGAGCGAGGCTCCGCGTTCGCCTACGTCGGTGTGGAGGCCATGGGAGAGGTCTTCGACGAGGTCGTCGCAGTCCAGTTCGAGAAGGATCTTTTGGACCTCTGCTTCACTCGCCTCGGGACGGGGCATGCGGATATTGTCGAGCACGGTGCCGCTGAAAAGAAAGTTTTGTTGAGTCACGATTCCCATTTGGTCGTGGATGGAATCGGAGGTGAGGTTTAGGAGGTCTTGGCCGTCCAGCTTGATTTGCCCTTTATCCGGTAGGTAAAATTTAGATACAAGGTTGAGGATGGAGCTCTTGCCGCTTCCGGTGTGCCCGACGAGGGCGATGCTTTGCCCGGCTTCCGCCTTGAAGTTGATGTCGTGGAGAACGGGTTTGCCGGCGACGTAGGAGAAGGTGACATCGCGAAATTCGACTTCGACGCCGGAGGCGTCTTTGGCAGGAAGGGCTTGGGCGGAAGGGGCGTCGGTCCAGTCGGGCTCCTGGTCGATCAGCTTGAAAACGCGTTCTGCTCCGGCCATGGCGATGAGGGCTTGGTTGAATTGGGAGCCGAGTGTTTGGATGGGGCCGAAGCAGAGGTTAGCGAGGAAGAAGAAGCGGATGAGGTCTGCTATCTCCATGGCTCCGTCGAGGGTCCTCCACCCGCCTACGAAGAGCAGCAGGGCGATGAAGAACTGGCTGTTGAGCTCGAGTAAAGGGATGAGCAGCGCGGAGGTGCGGGCTAGCATCATATTGAAGCGAGCATGGTCCACGATGAGGGCGCGGAAAAGATCCGCGTTGCGTGATTCGCGAGCGAAGCCTTGGGTGATGCGGATGCCGTTGACGGATTCGGCGAGGTTTGCGGTAACCCGGCTGAAGCTCTCTTGCGTTTGTCGCGACGATTGGCTGAGGCGTGAGCGGAAGTGGCGATTGATTGCCCATAGGATCGGAGCGAGGGCGGCCACGATGGCGAACATGACGAGATCGGTATACGCCATGAGGCTTGCGGCGAAAACGAGAATTCCCACTTGTACAATGGAAACGAAGAAGACGTCTTGGATAGCAGTACGCAGGGTCTGGACGTCCGAGGTCATGCGACCAATGATAGACCCCAGCTTTACGCGCTGAAAGAATGCCATCGGCTGTCGCTGGACGGCTTCGAAGATCTCGCTGCGCAAGGTTTTCACTACGGTTTCTCCGATTTCCTGGGCGAATCGCTGGCGGAAGTGGAAGAGGAAATCGGTGCTGAAAGCGAGGAGCAGGTAGCCTGCGACGGACCAAAATAGGAGATCTGTATCGAATTGGGCGATCGGACCGGCGATGATGCTGCCGACCATCCAAGCAAGAAGCGGGAGCTGGATAGCGCGGACGAGGGTGAGCGCTATGAGGAGGTTTCGCTTGAAAGCGATGGGCTTGGTGTAGCTGATGAGTCGGGTGATCAAGCTCCACTCCAGCGGACGGGTGAATGCTTCCTCCTCGGCGTCTCGTTGGCGTTGCAGCAGTCCGATTTCTCGTGGGGTTCGGTCGATGCCGCGAGGCGATTTTAGGTCGTTCATTCGAAGTCTCCTTTTCTGTAAAAACTCTCCAAGTCCCCCGTGTCTGCCAATTGCAGGTGAGCGACTCGACGATAGGGGCCTCTTTGTTGGAGGAGCTCTTGGTGGCTGCCGCGTTGGGCGATGCGCCCCCGCTCCATGACTATTATGGTGTCGGCTCTTTTCAGGGTGTTGAGGCGGTGGGCGACGAGAAAGGTGGTTCGCCCTGCGATGGCTTGATCTAGGGCAGTGAAAATTTCCTGTTCCGTTTCACTGTCGATGGCGGCGGTAGGATCGTCGAGAAGGAGGATTGGTGGCTCGAGCAAGATCGCGCGGGCGATGGCGAGACGTTGTTTTTGGCCGCCGGACAAGGTGTTTCCGTTTTCGCCGAGAATGGTTTCGTAGCCGTGCGGGAGGGCACTTATGAAGTCGTGGGCGGCGGCAATCCGGGCCGCTTTTTCGATTTGTTCCCGAGTCGCTTCGGGGTGGCCGAAGGCGATATTGGCGGCGACGGTGTTTGAAAAGAGGAAGCTCTCCTGGAAGACGATGCCGATGCTGCGCCGGAGGTCTTCGAGCTTGAGTTGGCGCACGTCTATGTCGTCGATCATCACCTGTCCGCTCTGCGGGTCGAAGAAGCGCGGGATCAGGCTCATGAGCGCAGATTTTCCGGAACCAGTAGCGCCGAGGATGGCGACGCATTGGCCGGGCGGCACCTCGAGGTCTATTTCGTCCACTACGGACTGAGTCCCGTTGTAGGCGAAGCTGACGTTTCGCAGGGAGACCTTTCCACTGATCGCTGGGCGATGAATCGGGTGGGGAACGTCTTTGACTTCGATGGGTGCATCGAGAATTTCGAAGACCCGTCGGGCGCCGATAAGCGACTGCTGCATGCTGTTGGCGACGTTGGCGACTTGATTGACTTGGTTGGAGAACTGCTCGAGCAGGCCGGCGAAGACGACCAGTCCGGATCCAAGTGCCAGTTGTCCATTGATCACCTGCCAACCGCCGAAGCCGAGCAGCACGGCGATGTTGACGCGTGTCAGGAAACCGACGGTCGGGGAGAAAAGGCTCACCCGCCAAAAGATGCTGCGTTGCTGCTGGAATACGTTCTCGTTGGCCTTTTCGAAGGCGGCCCTTTGGTCGTTTCCGAAGTTGAAGGCTTTGACGACCTGCATGCCTTGAAGGTTTTCGGCGAACTTCTGGACAAGGCGGTCGACGAGTTTTTGGTTCTTACCGTAGAGAGGTTGTATCCGTCGTGAGAATACAGTGGTGAACAGCCAAAGGATAGGAGTGGTGGCGAGGCAGGCTAGGGTGAGGCTGGGACTGAGGCTGACCATGTAGAGAGTGTAGATGGTCAGGGAAACGCTCATTATGAATACCTGAATTACGACCTGATCCATGAACAAACGCACGGATTGTACGTCGCTAGTGACTCGAGTGATGATGGATCCCGTGGTATTGGCGTCGAAGAAGCGAAAGCTCAAGCGTTGCAGGCGTTCATAGACTTCTCCTCTCAGGTCGACCACAAGTTTGCCTTGTACTAGTTGGTTGAGGGAAATCGTGTAGGCGTAGTTTAGGAGACCACGTAGGATCGCGAAAGCGAGGATGGCTGCCGCGATGGTTGCGATGGAGACCATAGGTTTCCAATGGCGGGGTACGGTGAACCCGAACTTGCCGGCAGGATAGGCGACGCTTTGCTCGGTGATACCCGATTCGCTGATGGAGTAGTGGATGTAGTCGATGCCAAGTCCGGTAAGGGTGAGCCCCGCAAGTCCCAGGCAGAGCAGGGCGCCTTGCAGGCTGATGACCTTCAGGCTATTGCCGCGGTAGCGCCAGATCAGCCTAAGAAGGCGTTTGATCAGCCACCAATTGTCGGACTTAGCTTGGGACGTCTCTGGCATGGCGGGTACTGTTCTTACGGATACAGTCGGTGGTACTGCTTGTATTCGTGGCTAGCCCCTCGCGGCGTAGCTGACCAGTTGGATGTTTCGGTGGCGAATGAGCTCTAGCAAAGAAGGACTGCAGCAAGCATCAGTAAAGTGTTGTCGCTCTCGCGCTATTTTTCGGCCGTTTACATTACAGATACCTTGCATCTCCTCATTGTCGAGAGAGGGATGGTCGATCAAAATCCACTTGCCAGGCTGGAGGCAGGAAAGGGCCTGGTGGAGGCGTTCCGTCGTATTGGCGATTTCGGATTTTGGCGCGAGTGGAATGCTTTTAAATCCGGCGGCGAAGGGATCAGCCGCTAGTTCGTACTCGACGGCAAGTTCACGGCAGAGGGTCCCGATTCGAGGATCTGCGTCGTTGCAGCCCATGTGGTAGCTGAGATGGTTGAGCTCGGGGAGTTGGGCTTGGCAGAGTTCGATCTGAGCGCGAAATTCCGCTTCGACTTCGTCGCGTTTCCAAGGCCTGTTGCGTAGGCAGAGATCGCCATCGAAGCGCGGCCAGATTCTGGGGAGGAAGTAGCCTAGCTCGTCGGTTAAGCTTGGGCAGTGCGTAAGTGGACGCCACTTCACGTTCGGCCATTCGGACGTAAGGGTAAGGTGTACGCCGACATCGCGGCCGGCAGGAAGGTCTTTAAGCAGGGAGACTGCTTCGGGAAACCAGGAGCAAGGGGCCATTATTTCGACCGATCGGGCAATGCCGTCGCGCAAGGCTTTGACGCAGGCGAGGTTCGCGGCGTGGCTGGATCCAATGTCGTCGGCTCGAACGAGAAGCTGGATTTCCGCTGTCATATCAAGGAGCTAGGCGAGGCTGACCGGCTGGCCCGATGCGGCGCTGAGGTAGATGGCATCGAGGATTTTCATGACGAGTAGGCCCTCCTCGGCGGTGGCGGTGTGTGGACGTCCTGCGCTTATGCAATCGACGAAGTGGTGCATGCCGCTAGGGGGGCCTTGGGTGCCGCCTTTGATTTCGATATCGAGTTTGCTGCCTTGCGATTCGGTGTAGAGGAAGCTTCGGAAGTCGTAGCTGCCATCGATGTTGTTTTGCGACAAGCCGCCTCTCGTGCCAAGCAGCGATGTCTCCATGGTTTCCTCCTTGATGTGTCCCATCCACGAGGCCTCGACTTGCAGGCTAACGCCCTTTTCGAATGTGATCTGGGCGGAAGCGAAATCTTCGACGTCGAATTCCTTTCCGGCTGCGTCGGCTTTCTGTTTACCAAGCGTATTGGCGGTCGTGGCCAATACGTATTTAGGATTTGGATATCCCATGAGCCAGAGAGCGAGGTCGAGTCGGTGCACGCCGAGATCGATCAACGGCCCGCCGCCGGCTAAGCTCTTCTTGCCGAACCAGCCGCCGAAGCCCGGCATCCCGTCGCGGCGCAGCCAGCGGGTTCGGCCTGCGTAAACGTCGCCGATCGCTCCCGAGTCAACTTGTTGTTTGAGGGCCCAGGAGGTCGGTGTGAAGCGAAAGGAAAAATTGATCATCAGCCGGCGGTCGGCGTTTTGGGATGCCGCGATCATCTCTTCCGCTTCCCGAGCGTTGAGCGCGACCGGCTTTTCGCAGAAGACGTGGGCTCCGTGCTGGAAGGCTTGCAGGGCCACGGGCTTGTGCAGGCTGTTTGGCGTGGCGATGCTGACGATGTCCAGCTGCTCGTTGGCGAATAGTTCGTCAACCGATTGGTAACGATTAGGAATCTGGTGCTGGTCTCCGATATCCTTCAGCCGTTTTTCGTCGAGGTCCACAAGGGCGACCACAGTGGAATCCGGGTGTTCGTGGAAGGCTTTCACGTGGTGCCTGCCCATGCCGAGGCCGACGACGGCGCACTTAAGTTGCTTCATCTTTCGAGCCTGTAACTACTGGCCTTTGATGCCAGCTTCGCCAAATGTGGCACTTTTCTCGGAAAGGGACTCGAGCGGTTCGGTGTTGGGAGCGAGATTGGTGGGGATGTTTACCATTGGCTTTGCCCAGTGAACCGCGTTGCGGATCACTTGTTGAACGTCTTTGTTGTGGTAGGTTGGATACGTCTCGTGACCGGGGCGAAAGTAAAAGACTTTTCCATTGCCGCGAGTCCAGGTCACTCCGCTGCGAAAGACTTCTCCTCCTTCGAACCAAGAGATGAAAATCAGCTGATCCGGTTCTGGAATGTCGAATCGTTCGCCGTACATTTCCTCGTTGGGAAGCTCGACGTATTCTCCAATCCCTTGGGTGATGGGGTGTCCGGGTGCGATATTCCAGAGTCGTTCTTTTTCTGCTGCTTCCCGCCAGCGAAGCGAGCAGTTGGAGCCCATGAGGCGCTTGAAGATCTTCGAGTAATGGCCGGAGTGCAGGACGATCAGGCCCATGCCCGAGAGTACTCTTTGCTGAACTTTCTCGACGATCTCGTCGGAAACCTCGCCGTGGGCGCAGTGTCCCCACCAGATCAATACATCGGTATTGTTCAACGCTTCCTCGTTTAGTCCGTGCTGATCTTCGTCTAGGGTGGCGGTGCTCACCTCGATCTTGGCATCTTTCTCGAGGGACTCGGCTAGGGTCGAATGGATCCCTTTTGGATAGATCTTTTGCACAGCTGGGTTGCTCTTCTCGTGTCGAAATTCGTTCCAGATGGTTAGCTTGATTGTATCAGTCATATCTATGGGCTGGAGCTTTTGTTTGCTGCAAGGCGGCTTGGGAAGCTGCCTTGCAATTAATTCGTTAAACGGAGTCCTCGCGATTTTGAGCTCTGAATTCGGAAGGACTCATTCCGGTCTTCTTCCTAAATTGACGGGAGAAAAAAGGAGTGTCGTTGAAGCCGAGGGCTTGAGCGATCTGGTCGATATTGAGAGTACTCTCGAGAAGTAAGCGTTTGGCTGTTTCGAGACGTTGCAAGATCGAAAAGGTTCTCGGTTGGGTTTGAGTCAGCTTCGCGAAACGTCGACGGTATTGCGAGAGCGATAAGCCAGCTTCCTTGGCGAGCTCCTCGGTGGGAAAGGATTGATAGGGGCGTTCTTTAATTCGCTCAACTTGGGCTCGAATAATCTGGTCGCGAGGGTCCTCCGGACCAAGCAGCCAATCACGGGCGAACACATGAAATATCTTAGTCGCCCAGTCGTTCGCCTCTTCCTGTTGCGATACTGGAACTTCAGAGAGGTAACGGGCCATTTCGTGAATCAGGCTTAATCTTCTCAGTTGGATGGGATGGAGTTTGAATGCCTGAAGTCCTCTTTTGTTGGTAGGCTCGTTGATGCACCTAAAGTGCAAGCCAATGTTTCGCATTCCCGCCGAGTCGAGCCGTTCCGCATAAACGCTATCGTTCGGATACAGTAGAATGGCTGTACCTGCCGAGAAGGGTATGAGTTCGTCGTTGATCCACATTTTTCCCGGTCCTGAGAGTGCAATCCAAAGATTGTAGTAATCTGGAATATTGGAACGCCAGTTCCAGCCCGGTGGATTGTTGTGGAGAATCAAGCGATCGCAGAGGGAAAGTTTTAAGCCTCTGAGTTTTTCTTGTTTCATGAGATGACAGGAAAGTGCAAGAGATGCACCTTTGAGTCCATTCCAAAGCTAGGCTCCGTTTTGCTATTATTGCGACATGGATAAATCAGTTCGCGTCGGAATTATTGGATTAGGAAACATGGGCAGTGCTCATGCACGAATGATCATGGAAGGGAAGGTGCCGGGCTTGGAGTTAGCAGCTATAGCGGACGAGCGAAGTGACGTTTCCAAAGCTTTCCCGGATATCCGTTTCTTCGAGTCTGGAAGCGATTTGATAAAGTCTGGAGAGGTAGAGGCTATGATCGTATGCACGCCTCATTTCAGCCATACGACATACGGTATCGAAACTTTGGTTGCAGGATTGCACTTGTTGGTAGAGAAGCCGATTTCCGTTCATAAAGCAGATTGCGAACGTTTGATCGAGGCGAGTAAGGGTAAGGACGTTGTCTTTGCCGCTATGTTTAACCAACGAACGGATCCGGCTTACATCAAGTTGAAGCAATTGATCGAGAGCGGCGAGTTGGGTGAAATCGAGAGAGTTCAATGGACCATTACGGACTGGTATCGACCCGACGCCTACTACGCGTCGGGCGGCTGGCGGGCTACATGGTCGGGTGAAGGTGGGGGCGTTTTGATGAACCAATGTCCGCATCAGCTCGACCTTTGGCAGTGGCTCTTTGGTATGCCGGAAACGATTTGGGCGGATTGCCAGATCGGTCGTTTCCATGACGTCGAAGTCGAGGATAGCGTTACCGCGGTTATGAAATATGCGGATGGTAAGCGGGGCGTGATGATCACTACGACCGGCGAGGCACCGGGAACGAATCGCCTAGAGGTCGCTTGCGCCAGAGGGCGGGTGATCTTGGAAAACGGAAAAGTCGAATGGCTGCGCAACGAAGTCGAGAACCGAGAGTTTCTGAAAACAACGAAAAACCTGTTCGGCAAACCCGACACCTGGAAGGTTGAGATCCCTTTCCCCAATACAGGAGAACAGCATCTTGGAGTGCTGAAAAACTTCGCTAAGGCAATACTCGATGGAGAGCTCTTGATCGCTCCCGCCGCAGAAGGGATGAACTCGGTCGAGCTGGCAAATGCGATGCTTCTATCAGCTGCGGAAGGAGGAGAGGTGAGCTTGCCGATGGATAGCTCGCGTTATGAAGCTCTTCTGAAATCCCGTATTGCTGCCTCGAAGCCCAAAGCTCGAGTGGACGTGCGAGGCACTGTAGATAGCGACGAATTTGCGAAGTCCTTCTAAGCAAGGTGAAACGATAAATAGGAATAGATAATGCCGAAAATAGAACAGTTTGGAGTGATCCTTTATACGTTAAGGGATTTTGTGAAAACCCGAGAGGATGCCTTGGCGACATTCGAAAAAGTATCTAAAATGGGATACAAGTCGGTGCAGGTCAGCGGACTGTCAGCAGACTTGTTCACGGAACAGGAGCTTGTGGAAGTCTTGGGCGAGCGGGGTTTGACGATTTGCGCTACGCACGAGTCTGGGGAACAGATCCTCAACGAAACAGATACGGTGATTGCTCGCCTGCAAAATCTAGGCGTCCGCTACACTGCTTATCCTTACCCTGCGGGGGTAGACTTTTCTAGCGACGAGGAAGTGGATGCGTTGATCAAAGGGCTAAACGACGCCGGTCGAAAGATGGCGGAGGCGGGCTTGGTATTGTGCTACCACAACCATCATCACGAGTTCCAGCGCAGTCGAGGTAAGATCATCTTAGAGCGAATCTACGAGGAGACGGATGCCCGCTTCCTTCAGGCTGAGATTGACACTTTTTGGGTGCAGAGGGGCGGCGGTTCGCCAGCTGGTTGGCTGCGTGGCTTGAAGGGTCGGTCACCGCTTTTGCACATGAAGGACTATCGCCTGAAGCCTGATTCTCTGGACGCTGACTATGCGGAGATCGGCAATGGAAATATGGACTTCGTGGAAATTGTCAGAGAAGCGGAAGCAGCGGGATGCGAGCACTATATTGTAGAGCAGGACACTTGCCCTGGGGATCCTTTCGATTCGCTATCCCAAAGTTTTGAATACATCCGAAAGAATTTGGTTTGGTAGCTTATGCGGGAAGGCCGGTCTATAGCGACTGGCCTTTCTGCTTTAAGCGTGCGCTGGATCCTCGGATAAGTCTTCGGCGGCTTCCTCGTCGATGAGGATTGGTTTGCCGACCGCCAAAAGAGTTGGCACCGCACAGGATGTAAGGAGGCCTCCGACAAACAAAAAGCCGATTCCAAAGGACCAGGTGCGGTGTTCATAAAGTTGATACGCGTGACTGTCTTCAGTGAAGTAGATGATCTCGACGTCATCGTTCACGTTCACAAACGCGTTTCTGCGACTACCAATTGCGAGGGTGAAGTCCCTTGAGCTTCCATCTTCTTGGTCGACAGTGGCGGTGTAAGTGAAGCGCGTAAAGTAGTCGCCTTCTGGGATCTCTTTACGATAGCGAATCAGTTGAGGCTCCGTGTCCGGATCGTTTCTCTCGATGCGGGTGATGCGAGCCATTTCCTGTTCGCCAAATAGATACCTTACCGCTGGATCCCAAATGAGGATGACGCCCAAAGCAGTGATCGCGAGGCTTCCGATTAGGAACGCAAGCTTGGCTGCGAACTTGTCGGGCGTGTAATACCAGCGTCCGTCACTCGCTTTCGCGATATTAGCTTCGTCTTTGTATAATTCTTCTGGGCTCATCGTTTTAGATCCTCCTCTGCTCCGTAGCGGCGAATGACACCTTTTTTCTCGATATAGATTATGAAGAAGATGATAGCGAAACCTACCAGGTCGCTCGCGATTTCCAGGGTTTTGCTGGAAAAGAAGTATTCATACTCCCGCTCCGTATGTTTGCTGCGAGGTGTGTTTTCGGGGATGTTTACGTAGAAGGGTTGCGAGGCGAGCACGTCCGCCAAGCGGAGGTAGGTTTCAGTGGCTAAGCCTTGGGCGAACGCCTCGCCCTGCATCAGGGAATCGAGTCGGGTTCGGATTTCGTCTGCTCGAGAGCGGGATAACCAGTCGGAATTTTTGGCTGTCATCGCTTCGCTCGCGAGTTGGAGTTCGAAGCGATATCGGTTGTCCGCGATTTGCTGAGTGCTGGCGTCTTCGATCGCTTGCTCTTGGGTAAGGGCTTCTGCCAGGAGGGAAGCGTCCGAGGTGAGGGCGTTTTGTGAGATGCTTAGCTCGAAGCTGAGCGTTGCTTGACCATCGCGTGTTCCTTTCTCTACCGAAGTGATCGTGAATTGCTGGTTACCACGACCGAGCCCGCTTTGGAAGATGCTATTGATCGAATTCGCTAGCTCGAAGGTGGCAGGGATCAAGTTATCTCCTGTATTCAAAATCCGATAGATGCGGGTGAAGTTCGGATCGAACTTCGCATTAACTTGCAAGCCCGGCGTTTCTCCGTCCACGACTTCGACGCGTACCTCTGATCGCCAACGAGAGCTGGATAGGTCATTCTTGCTAGCAGTGACTTGGTATTGCGGACCGTTGAGGTTTTGCTCGAACAACTCGACTTGTTCCTGAGGGAGTTCCTCAATCGTCGTTAGGGCGAGAAACAAGGTGTCGTCCTCGAATCGAGCGTCGCGTAATTGGGCGCCTGGTTCGAAGAGTGCGTCGCCGAGAACCGCGTAAAGCTTTCGGTGTAGCTCGGATTTGCCGCGCTCAAGTGTTTCGTTGATTTCAGTGGTGCGCGATTTCGCGGTGTCGATTTTCTCGTTGATAGCGTCGCGTTCTGGCTCCGTTAAGAAGGGCGAAGTGACTTCTGCTTCGAGGCTGGATAGCTCGTTCTTGAGGTCTTTTAGCTCAGCTAGGATATCTGCCGTTTCTTCATCGTTGCGATGTATCCACCAACGCATGGACGTTTCCTTGTCGACTCCGTATTGATGAATTGGGCGTAGCAGGTAGTCGTCGGGGTCGAGTCCGGTCGATTCGATCTTTGAGCGTAGTTGATCCGCGTCAATTTCGTCGGGGAAGGTGGTCGCGGTTTGGTAGCCGGCTTGCGGGAAGAACCAGACCGACCACCAGACCAGCCAGACGCCCACAAACAGAAGAACGAGGCTGCGAAACAGGTTTTGGAAGAGGTAGATGCCTGCGCTTGCCGAGCCCATACGGCTTCGTTTCACGTACTCCATCATCAGCGGGTAGGTTACGACCGACTTCACCATCATGAAGGCTTGGGTGATGTTTCCGATGACTATGATTTGGATGAGTGTGGGCCGGTTGTCTGGCTGGAAGGCTACCCATACTGTATAGAAGATGTTCATGATCAGCGACCCTGCCGAAGCGAGAACGAAGGTTTGGATCTTTCCATAGCGGTCTGCGAACCAACCTGCTATGAGGGCGAAGGTAATGGAGAAGATGGCTCCTACTGCCATCGTGTTCCCCATGTCCTGCAGCGAGTAGCCCCATTGCTCGGTGTAGAGCAGTGGCTGGAAAATCCCCAAGTTTACCGCGAACATGATCGTGACGAATACAAAGAGATAGATCGGTAGTAGGTCTTTTGCGAATACGTCTTGGTAGAACGATTTGAAGAAGTGGATGAAGATCGATTGTCCGGGCTTTCTACCGTCGTTTATGCTGCCGCCATCGGGTGGCTTAATTTCGCGAAAGCCCAATGCTTCGAAAGCGGAGATGCCGAGCAGGACGAAGGCGCAAAGCCAAAACATGATGGCGCCGCCGCTGAGTTCGGTCACATAGCGAAACGGCCCCATGAAATAATAGTCGTCGAATCGACCGAGCAGCAGGAAGAAAAAGATGATGTTGCCAAATTGGACGGAGGCTTGGAAGAAGCCGGAAAGCCGCCCGCGTTGGGGAGGTGGAACGACTTCGTAGATCAAGGCTTGAGTCATGCTGCCAAAGCTGCCGGCGAGACTGAACGCCCAACGCAGGATGATCAGGACTATGACGTTTGGCGCGAAGGGCATGGCGAGCAGGCAGAGGGCGCGTCCCGTGTCAGCGATTACGACGAAGAATTTGCGGCGTCCCCAGCGAGTCCATACGCGGTCGCTCAGCCACGAAATGAAAGGAGCTCCAAACAGGTTGATATAGATCTCCATACTGATCAGCCCCATGATGGCCGCGGGGTTGTCCATGAATTTCTTCATGAGCAGGAGGAAGGGCGCGTGAATAACGGATTCGCCGTATATCGTGAGAAGGAGTGGCAACTGGGCGTAGAAAAGCCAGTGGACGGGGACCTTTTTCTTTCGGGTAATGATCATGGAGCGGGGCGGGAGATTTAGTTTATAGGGATCATGAAGAATTCAAGGCGAGCGCGATACGCGGACGGTCTCATGAATCCGTTAACTAAAGGGAGTCCTGGCAGGGGTGGCGGACTAGCACTGATAGAAGCTCGCTGAGGCTGGCTCGAGCGAGGCCAATGGAGGTGTCGCAGGCTCCGTAGTAGAGCAGCAGCGTGTCGCCTTCCAGCAGGCAACTGGTGGGGAAGACGACATTGGGAATGTAGAGGCCAACGCGTTCGTAGTAGGCTTCTGGTTCGAAAAGCGGCAGCGGGCAGCGAGCAATGATTTTTTGGGGATCTGCTAGATCGAGAAGCATGGCGCCCATGCGATAAGTGACGGCCTTGACAGATGGATCGGTGGTTTCCACTCCGTGATAGAAGAGCAGCCAGCCGGCGTCGGTACGGATAGGCGGGCAAGAACCTCCGATGCGGTTGTTCTCCCATGGATACGCGGCCTTGGCGAGGAGTTCGGGGGCGGTCCAGGTTTCGAGATCATCCGAGTAGCTTAGCCAAATAGAGGAACTCGTGGCTTCCAGGGGACGGCGGAGCACGGCGTAGCGTCCGTCGATCTTTTCTGGGAAGAGGATGACATTACGGTCGTCGATATTCGCTGGGGTGATCCAGGAGTGGAAGCTCCAGTTTAGCCCATCGTCGGATACAGCCAGACCGGATCGAGTAAGGTTGTCTGAGCGACCGTTCGCGACATTGGATGAGCCAGCCGCGTCGGCTTGAGGCAAGGGTGGCAAGTTTGGGAAGTCGGTCTCGTGCGATTCAGGTACTCCTACGCCTGTGGGGTGCGATGACCAAGCGTAGGGGCGGTAGGCGAAAGTGAGCCACCAGCGCCCCTCCAGCCTCGTCACGCGTGGATCTTGCACGCTGCCGATGGGGCTGCCGCACATGGCGGGGGTGAATACGGGTTCGTCGCAAGCGAGCTCCCAGTTTACGCCGTCGTCGCTCCTTAGGAGTCCGAGGTGACAGATGAAGGGACGGAGGCTGCCGGCGCAGCGTTCAAGCATCCGATACTGCTGGCCGTCGTGGAAGACGGCTGGATTGAAGCTAACGGCGCGTCGCCAGGACGGTGCGCCGGGAGTGACGATGGGGTTGGCGGGTTCTCGGGTGAAGAGGGGTGGGGTAATCATAAATCAGATTGGGAATGTCATGGTAGTTTGGATACGAAGTAGTTCCTCAGTTCGCAGGACGCCACCTAGAGGTGGGCGGCGAGGAATTTGACGGCTGCATGTAGGGCTTGCTCACGGGGGTAGCGGGTGTCGCCGATCGTGTCGTGGCCGATATTGTCCAGGATTTTTAGTTCGCTACGAGCTCCGGCGGCTTGCCATGCGGCATGGGCGATTTTGCCTTGCCGCAGGTGAACGACGCGGTCTTGGCTTCCATACACTAGGATTGCAGGAGGGAGGGGCGCTGTGGCGTATTTGACGGGACTCACGATGTGGTAGAGCCGCGGGTCTTGCAAGTAAGTTGTACCCAGCAGATCTGCCTCGGCTCCGGGAGATTGGCCTCGGTCGAACCAGCGCGCTACGTAGTCGAAGCATCCCCAAAGCGAGATGAGGGCAGCGGGCCTGTGAGTCTGAGGGTCGAGGGAGAGCAAGGGACTTTCTACTGCGAGATGGGCGGCTTGCAGGACGCCGGCGGATTCCCCCGATACCGCTATCCGTGTAGGGTCGATGTTGAGCTCGACCGCGTGATCCAAAATCCAACGCCAAGATAGCGAGGCTTCTTCGAAGATACCTGGGTAGCTTGGCTCGCCTTCGCTTGCCAGTCGGTACGAAGCGGATACAGTGGTGATGCCTAGCGAAAGCGCTAGCGTCTTAGCGATCTCGCCGCAGCCATTTGGGTTGCCGGCGATAAATCCTCCTCCGTGGAAGGCGAGTAGTCCGGGCGCGGGCTGGCTTGAGAGGTGGCTCGGTCGGTAGATTGTAGCGTAGACTGAGTGGCCATCAGGGAGCTCGCCCAATATGCGTTCGAATTCGATCTCCACTCCGGGGCAAGGTTCGTGTCCTTGCAGGTCAAGAATGGCATCGAGTTGTTCTGACGTGAGCGAGGCGGGAGTCATCTTCAGGAGTTGGCCGTGGAAAATGGGTATGGGAGATTGGTTGTAAGAATACGTAAACTCGCGAGGGGAAGGCGGCTGTCACGATGTTTCGAGGTTAATTCGTTAAGGACAAATCACGGATTAGGGTAGTCAGGATTAACGGTTTGATAGGAGATGTGGGTGACGCGCTCGTACCGTTTTGTTCGTCTCACGTATGAGTCGCCCCAACTTGGAGCGCTTGTTCTCCCCCCTTATCCCAAGCAGCTAGTTCAGGATGTTTTCGCCACGAGCCAGATTTGTTGGTTTGCCCGTCCATAAAGCCCATCGTAGCCAGGTGCTGCTCTATCGTTTAGATTTAGATGGATACGATGGCTCGCGAGATGGAGAGCTTTGTTTGCACCTGTTCGCGGAGACTCGCTATCGGCTTTGGGTGAATGGGGCGTTTGTGTCCTCGGGTCCTGCTCGCTTCGTGCAATCGGCTCCCCTGTTCGATAGCATCGACTTGGCTCCGTTTCTTGGTTCTGGCCCGAACTGTATCGCGGTAGAGGTTCATCATTACGGCTGTTCTTCGTTTCAAACGATGCCTGGAGGTCGCGACGGATTCATCGCATGGGGAGGGCGTGGCAGTATCGACTTCGGCACTCCGGGATCCTGGAAAGTGAGGGCACTCGACGGGTGGGCGAAGGACACCGCTCTCTACACCTTCGCCCTCAATGCGGTCGAGGTTCGCGACACGCGTTGCACGGAGGACGCCTGGTACCTGCCAGGAGTCTTGGGCCATGGATGGGAGCCGCCGCGTTTGCTCCCGGAATCAGAGGTGGCCTGGGGCGAGCTTGCGCCGAGGAATGTGCCTCGGCCCCCGTTCGAGAGAGCGGAGCCGCGCTCGCTTGTTTTGCAGGAATCGCTAGCGGACCTTGGTGAAATCTTTGGGATCCATTTTCCTGATAGGTATCTTGGTCCTCCGGGGATTATCCAAGGAAGTAGGTGTTTGGCGATTCAGTTTTGGGTAAAGTCGGATCGGTCGCATGCCATCGAACTCTGGCACCACTGGGGAGTGTATTGGATCAATGGTGACGTTTTGGGGAGTGAAGCTGAAGAGGTTGCTGGACTCCGCATGGTTGGCTCAGTGTCTCTCAAGAGGGGGTGGAACTGTATTTGCGGGTTTGTGAAGTGTTTGCCCAATACAGTTTATTGGGACTGCCTCTTTCGACTGCCGCGAGGATTGCGGGCTTGCGCATTTCCGATCGCGGATTGTCGAGATCGACTACGCGTATCGCCTTTGTTGGATGAGCAATCGCAAAACGAGTGGATCGTGGCGGGGCAGCCGGTGGAGAACGCGGATTGGATTGCCGCTGACGGAGACCCATGGAAGCTCACCCCGGCCCGCCTTATGGCGTGGCAAAAACTCAAGATGGAGTTTGGGTCCGATTCAAAAGAGGATGGGGGAACAGTTTTGGTCTTCGATTTTGGAAGGGAGGTCCTTGGCCATGTGGAGCTCGAGGTGGACGCTGAGCCGGGGCAGATAATCGACGTGGGCTACGACGAATGGCAGCAGCCTAACGGTATGATCGATCTCTATCGCACGAACCCTTTTGTCCACACCGTCGATCGCTACGTGTTGCGAGGCGGTTTGCAGAAGATTACCGGTCTTAATCCTAGGGGCGGGCATGTTGTCCAGGTGGTGATGTATCCAGCCGCTGGTGCAGAGAAAAAGCCTACATTGAATTCGCTAAATGTCATAGAGACGCGGACTCTCAAAGCCGCGAAGGGTATGTTTGCCGATGGTAATCCGACTGACGAGGCAATATGGAGAGCGGCGCTAGCAACGGTCATTGGTAGCGCGGAAGACGTGTATTCAGATTCTCCGTGGCGAGAGAGGGGAGCTTACATTGGCGACTTCACGGTCAATCAACTATTGCAAGGCCTCATCGACGCGGACCTGCGAATCGCCCGTCGCTGTCTGCAGCTCTTTGCTCAATCGCAATTGGAGAACGGTCAGTTTGCGTGCGTAGCGCCAGCCCATCATCGCACCCCACACGAAGACTTTTCGCTAATCTGGGTGCTTGGCCTTTGGGAACATTGGGCCATGTCAGGCGATAAATCTATCGTAGAGGAATTGTGGCCACAT
This sequence comes from Pelagicoccus sp. SDUM812005, assembly GCF_031127875.1. Taxonomy (GTDB): domain Bacteria; phylum Verrucomicrobiota; class Verrucomicrobiia; order Opitutales; family Opitutaceae; genus Pelagicoccus. Next base: position 77,780 of record NZ_JARXIA010000009.1, read on the forward strand.
CTGTTGCGCTTGTGGGAAAGCTCGGTTTGGCAGGCAGGCCCAACAGGGCTATGGGGATCCGAGGGAATGAAGCTTTTTATAGATTGGGGGGTACGATTGGAAGATCGGCAGGGAGTTGCGAATGCGGTTTTGAACGCATTAAGGATTCTCGCCCTCGAAAAGTCGGCTGCTCTAGCTCTCGAGCTCGGTCACACCGACGAAGCGGAAGCTTTTCAGGGTGAGGCTTTGAAGGTGAGGGAAGCTTTTGCGTCCGCTCTTTGGATTGCCGCGGAAGGACGTTATGCGGCTTGTATCGAAAGTAAGGGTACTATGTCAACGAGCCCTGCGGCCCATTCTAACCTGTTGGCATGGTCCTTGAAGATAGGATCGGCAAGTCAGCTTGAGAGCGTTCAAAGTTACCTTTTCGATCTTCTGGAGGGTAACTTGGAACTAGGGCTGAAGGAAGGCAGATTTGCGGGGCATATCGAATTGTACTTTTTCCGTTATCTGCTTTCAGAGATGGCCGAGCGAGGTTTTGGCGAGCGAGCACTAAGCTTAATCCGGACGCATTGGGGGCCACTTGTTGAGGACGGATTTGGAACTCTTCCGGAATGTTTCTATCGATTTAAGGATGGAATGGGGAGTCGCTGTCACGGATGGAGCGGGTATCCAGCAGTTTGGTACACCAAGTGGGTGCTCGGTTTGAGGCAGGAGTTTGCGGGTGATCCAGATCATTGGATTCTTGATCCGCTACGAATCGAGGGGATTGATCAGGCTGAGGGTTCTCTCCCACATCGCCTGGGACTTATCAGAGTAGCGTGGACTCGCGAGCCTGATTGTAGTCTCAAGGTCGAGATAGAAGCACCCGATGGAGTTCGTGTGAGGCGGACTTTTCCCTAGTAGTGTCTGGGCTTTTTTATTAGGGTAATACTTTCCAAGCTTTTTACTGGATATATAATTAGGGCTATAAACGGATTTATGCTATAACAAATAGTGTGTTCGTCTGCTTCGGCTAATCACTTTAGCAAGTATTTATAAAGCCCCTGATTAAGTGGCGAGTGGAGAATTGTTTCACCGTCTCTAGTCCCCTACCTGAAATTGCTATGAGAGAAGCTATGTCTACGAGCGCACCCGCATGTCTACACCCCAAGGGGAGAGGACTGATTTTTTCATTAATCGTTATGATACTCGGAAGCCTGACCCCGAGTATCATATTTGCTCAAGAGGATACCTATCCCGAACTGACAACAGCGAATATCGGCGGAATCGGCAGTGGCCCAATGAGGGCATTTGTCGATGTCGTTAAGACGTCGAATCGCTGGGCTCAGCCGAACGGAGACCCGCTCGATTGGGACACAATGCGCGATGAACGTGGCTGGCCGACGACTGATTTTCGCATGATCTTGTTCGACTGGCGTCTGTGGGGCGGCTGGTTGAATCCGCCCTACGACGATCCTGAACGGAAGCAGATCGACGTGAGTGGAGTTTATAAGGTATCTTTTAAGGGAGATGCGACCGTTTCTTCGTTTGCGGGCGATTCGTACTTTTCAATTACGAATCAAACCTATGATGTGGCGAGCAACACCACGACTTTGGACTTGTACGTATTTAGCCAAGACGAAGTGATTGCAAACGACCCGAATGACAATTCCGGTCTAGCTGCGATTCAGTTTACGAATACGGTTAATCCAGAGAGCTCCACCGGCGCTGGGATAACGGACCTGGAGGTCATTCGCCCCGGTTACCATGACCGCCCGGATCAAGTCTTTACCGACGAGTTTATAAACGCGTTGAAGCCATTCGCGGCCCTACGTTTTATGGATGTGCAGCACACGAATAATTCGAATCCCTTTCAAGGCGATCCGTATCCAAATAACGTTACCTTGTGGCAAGATCGCGTAACGAAGGATAGCCCTTCGCAAGTGCTTGAGAACCGCGGTCTCAAGCAGCCGGTAGTCGCCTGGGAGTATGACATCGAAATCGCTAACGAAGTAGGGGCGGACCTTTGGTTGAACATTCCCGTGCATGCGGAACTCGACTACGTGAAGAAGTTGGCGATATTGGTCGCTTACGGCGTAGATATGGGGGATGCGGACGTAAGCGGACCCTTCAGTGAAGCTATGCTGGCTCAAGGCGTCCAGACGACCGATCCGCTTGACCCAAGCCTCAATGTCTACCTCGAGCATTCGAACGAGGTTTGGAACTTTGGCTTCAGCCAATATATATACAACAAGCTGGCCGCGGTCGAAGCCGCAGACAATGGCTTCGATTGGGGAACGAGCGATGAAGAACACATGGCGCGTCGTCGCCATATCAAGCGAGCTTACGAGTTCGGACAGATATTCTCCGAAGTATTGTCTGAAAAGTATGGTACAGACGTATTGTTGGACAAGGTACGCCCGATTCATGCTCACTGGGCGAGTGCAATCGGTTTCGATTTGCAAAACCAATGGCAAGCCGCAGTCGACTGGATGGAATCGACTTACGGTCCGGTTAGCGACTATTTTTACGGCTTCGCGATCGCGCCTTACATGAACGACGGTGCCGCGTCAGATACAGCGACACCCGAGGAGCTTTTGGCTGCTTTGGTTGCCAGTAGCGACAGCCAAGCGGCAGGAGGTCGTTCTACCTTTATCGACAAGAGCGTCAACGATTGGGGCGTTGCTCCCATGGTTTACGAAGGCGGTCCGGATACAGGCGGCGGCTCGACGACCAATGTGCAGAACCGTATCCTGATGAACCGCTTGCCGGGCATGAAAGACGCGGTGAAGCGAGACATGATCGACAACTGGTTTGAACTTGGAGGAAAAGAGTTCGCTTACTTCGTCGTCGCTGGTGGCGCCAGCCGTCATGGGTCATGGGGGGCTACTGAAGACGTTGCAGATCTGACTGCTCCCAAGTACCAGGCTCTGCTTGAGATAGCAGGGGACGTTAGTATCCAGCTTATCACCGCGAGCATCCCCGATGGTGCAGTGAATACTGAATACGCGACCCAGCTGCAGACCTTTGGCGGTGTACCTCCGATCGATTGGACTGTGGAAAGTGGCAGTCTGCCAGTCGGCCTCACCCTTAATGCCGTGACCGGGTTGATTTCAGGTACGCCTGCTCCGGGTTCGGAAGGAGTCTATTCTCCGACGATTCGCGCGACAGATGAAGGAGGCGAATTCGATGAAGCTCTATTCCCGTTTGAGATTCTCGCCTTTAATGATACTGCTCCTGTGTTCCAAACTTCCACTACGCTAGCAGATGGTCAGGAGGGAAATCCCTACCAAGCCAACCTTATAGTGACAGGTGGAAATGGAGCGTTGAATTGGAGTGTAACCAATCCCGTTGATCTGCCTTCAGGCTTAAGTTTCAATGACGGCCTCTTCTCCGGAACTCCTCAAGTGGCTGGTAACTACAGTTTCGAAGTCGTGGTGACGGATTCCGACACCAATTCTGGAGCAGGGGACGAGGCGAGGGCGACATTCTCCGTGGTCATTGACGAGAACCCTGACATCCCGGCGTCTCCCACCGATCTCGCGGTCAACGCTGTTTCTGCGACGGTAATCGACCTATCATGGACGGACAATGCAGACAACGAAACGGGCTACGAAATCCAAATTTCCGGCGACGGCGGACAGAACTATTTGCAGAGCATTGATGTTGGGCCGAATGTGACGAGCTATTCGCATACCGGACTGACGCCAGAGACAATCTACTTCTACCGTGTCCGCGCGGTGAACGGTAGCTTTGTATCCGGATTTTCAGGAGCGGCCGGTACGACCACGCTACCTCCACTTCCTGAGCTCGACGTGATTGCTGGGTTTGATTTTGCGACCTACGCAGGCACTGAAAATACAGCGACAGCGACGACGGCTAACAGCGGCGCCACTGTTACGGACCTAACACGCGGAGCGGGCGCAGCTGGGAGAACCAATTACGGAAACGAATTAGGAGGATTTAATACCGCCGCTACGAGCTTCACTAAGGCGACCTTGCAGGAAGCTATTTCTGCCGATAACTACTTTGAGTTTACGGTGTCACCATTGGAAGGATACGCTTTTGATATTGAAGAAGTTTTCTACTCAGCGTTTGCCCAGGCCAATGGTACCAACCCAGGCGACTTTTCGATTGAGGTCGAGTACAGCCTCGATGGTTTCGCCACGGCTGGTACATCGCTTGGTGGCAATTCGGGTGTGGTTGCTCAGACTATTGGAGGGCTGCTCGGAAATCCCTTTTCATTGCAAACGGCAGGGGAAGCTGCTCTGCAGGGAGTGACGGCCCCAGTGACGTTCCGAATCTATGGATACAAGGGAGCGGGCTACACTTCCAAGGGGATAGGTTTTGACGCTGGAGATGACTTGGCGATTCGTGGTACGGTCACGGAGTTGAACCCTGCGGTTCCAGAGGTGATAGCAGGATTCGATTTCGCTACTTATTCAGGAAGTGAGGCCACAGCGAGCGCGTCAACGATTGCCGAAAACTCCGCTGCGAGTAATTTGGTTCGCGGTGCGGGAACGACCGGCAGTGGCTCGACCTACCAAGGAGAGCTTGGAGGCTTCAATACCTCAGGTCCTCGATTCGATGCCGCGGATATCGCAGGCTCGATCGCGAACGATGATTACTTCGAGTTTTCCGTTACTCCAGATAGTGGATACGTTTTCGATATCGAAGAATTTTTCTACTCGGCCTATGCCCAAAACAATGGGACGAGTCCTGAGAACTTCTCCATAGAAGTTCAGTACAGTCTTGATGGGTTCGCGACCAACGGGGTGTCGCTGGGAGGTAATAACGGCGTGACTGCTCAAACGATCGGAGGTATGCTCGGCAATCCGTTTACCCTCTCGACCGAGAGCGAAGCGGCTTTGCAAGGGGTATCCGAGACGGTAACCTTCCGACTCTACGGATACAAGGGTGCTAGCTACACGGCCAAGGGTATTGGTTTCGACGCGGGCGAAGACTTGTTTGTCTTTGGAACGGTGCGCTCAGCTGGAGGTTCTGGCGGTGGAGGTCTCACTTTGGCGGCTCCCAGCGATCTAGCGATCTCGGCACCTGCCTTTGACCGGATTGCTGCAACTTGGCAGGATAATGCTGACGGTGAGACGGCTTACGAAGTTCAAGTATCCACGGATGGTGGGGCTACTTATCCGCAGGTCGAAACTCTGGACGCAGACTCCAGCGAAATATTGATCACCGGCCTCTCTGCCAGTACTGAGTACACGATTCGCGTGCGTGCGGTAGCTGGATCGGATGCATCCTCCTTCGCAGGTCCAGTCGCAATCGAAACGCCCGCCGTTCCTGGCGATTCGGCTGTGATTGCAGCGTTTGACTTTGCGGGGTATGGTGGTGGCGAGGCCAGTGCTGCGGCTACCACGGAGAATCTCAACGTAACTGTGAGCGACCTCACCCGTGGTCCGGGAGCGAGTGGAAGTAATACCTATGGTGGCGAGACCGGCGGTTTTAACACGACCGGTACTCGATTCGATGATCCGACTTTGGAGGTAGCTATCGCGAACGGAGAGTACTATGAGTTCTCTGTGTCTCCGAAAATAGGATACGCGTTGAAGATCGATCAAATATTCTACTCGGCTTACGCTCAGAATAACGGCACTGATCCAGAGGATTTTTCGATTGAGATCCAGTATAGCCTTGATGGCTTCGAAACAGCAGGAATTTCGCTGGGAGGAAATTCCGGTGTGACTCCGCAAACTCTGGGAGGAATGCTAGGAAATCCTTTCTCAGTTTCCACGACAACTGAAGCTGCCCTGCAGTCTGTGGAGGGTACAGTCACCTTCAGAATATACGGTTACGATGGAGTGGCCTATACAAGCAAGGGGGTTGGCTTCAGTGACGGAGATGACATCGCGGTGTTTGGTAGTCTGGTCGAAGCGAATTCCAACCAGGCGAAGGCCTACCGTTATCTTCGCTTCTGGATAGACGCGTCTTCCAGCGACCCAAATCCCATGCAGCTGCGCGAGCTTCGTTGGCTGTTTGGAGACAAGGAAATGCCATTTAACTTGATCACAGGTTCCGTTGGCGACGAGTCTGTGGAGATATCCACAAGCACGGGCAATGTCTACGCGTTCGACGGTCCGTGGAAGATGTTCGACGGTGATACAAACTCTCATTGGTATGTGGAGTCTGGAAACGAGGTGACGCTTGACTTCAAGGATACGGCGGCGATCCCGACCGGGGTTCGTATCGCTTCGCCTAGCTGGTCGCGTTTAACAGCATTCCATTGCGAAGCTTCCAACGACGGTGAAACGTGGACAGAGCTTTATGAAGCGACGGAACTCACTGGTGCTGACTATCCGGATAGTTGGGGTAGCGTGAGGTCTGGCGATTTCGATTTCGGCTTTCCCATACCAGATACGGTCGATCAAACGCCGCCGTCCGTTCCTGACGGATTGGCTGCAGTAGACGTTCAAGACATTGAAGCCAAGCTCACCTGGGAGCCTTCCGTTGACGCCGGGGTAGGCGTTAGCAGCTACCGTGTATTCGTTGAAGGACAATTCTGGAATGCCACCACTGAACCAGAACTGCGTTTACTTGGCTTGTCTCCGAATACGACCTACGACGTTACGATCTCCGCATTGGATGTATATGGGAACGAGTCGGCTCCGAGCGCTGCCTTTAGTGTAACGACTTTGGAACGTGCTCAAGCCCTTGATCCGATGGTTTTGGGAATCGGACTGGGAAGCGACTTGAACGGGGTTTGGAAGTCTGGTGTTAACTTCGCCGACGAATGGGCGAACTACGATACCAGCAATCCGTTCAATCCCGTCTTCCTCGACGAGCTCGCTCACTATGAGGTGATTCGATTCATGGACATGAATCCGACCAATAATAATTGGATCGAGAACTGGGAAGACCGCAGGCAGCCCGACGATTTGGACCAGCGAGTGATCCAAAATTATACTAAGGAAAATGTCCGAGTTCTGCAAGGCGTCGCCTTCGAATGGATGATCAAGCTCTGCAACTTGCTTGAAGTCGATATGTGGATCAATGTGCCGCACGCTGCGAGCAACGACTACGTTGCCCAGCTGGCCAATCTCATCAGGGACAATCTAGATCCTAATCTCCAGGTGATGGTCGAGTACTCGAACGAGGCCTGGGCTGGTTTCGGCTCGGAAATCTACACTCAAGAGCAAGGCTATGCCCTTGGTTTGGAGCAAGGTGACTTCCCGCGCTACGGATGGTTTCAGGACAAGGAGTATGCCCGCTTCCGCTTCTATGTGATGCGTTCGCTAGAGCTGCACGAGATCTTCGATGCAAGCTTCGGCGAGGAAAGCCATCGTGTTTACAAAGTGCTTTCTGGCTGGTCCAGCTTCCCGGACCTTTCAAGGGTGCACCGCGATGCCTTAAGCGATCCGTTGATCAATCCGAATGGTCGGGAGATCGATGGCTATGCCTTGGCTCCGTATTTCAACTTCACTTCGAGTGGGGACGACGAAGCGATGCTGGCTGACTTCTATGCCCGCTTGGAAGGAGTTAAGACGACCGCTCGCGATCACTATGAAGTTTGGTCTGCGGAGGATATTCCGATGATCACTTACGAAGGGGGCCAGCATATCACGACAGCTGGCGAAGCGGCGAGCCGTAATCCGCTGATTTACAATGCCTACATGGCATACCTCGACGCGTTGGCGCCGTTCTATCAGGAGTTCACTCACTTTGTGCATCACGGTGGCTACGGTCGCGGCATGGCTTGGGGCTCCAAGGAGTACGTTGGCCAGCCGGAGCTGCTCGCCTTCAAGTACCGAGCATTAAAGGACTGGTGGCTGTTGAACGCTTCATTGCCGGAAGCCGAGGCGCCAATCATCGTCAGCCAACCTGATGATGCCAATGTCGGTGAAGGTGCGGGCGCTTCGTTCGAAGTGGTAGCTATCGGAAAGGCGCCATTTACTTACACGTGGTACCGCAATGGCGAGGTGGTTTCAGGTGCGGAAGGCCCTGCTTTGCAGTTGAGCAACCTTTCCGTCGAGAACGACGGAGACGAGTACTACGTTGTCGTATCCAATTCTCTGGGACCGGTAATCAGTGATATCGCTACTCTCAGCGTGACCGCGTTGCCAAACAAGGCGGAGATCAAGTTCGCTGCGGAGAGCATTGCGATCGATGGCCTGATGGACTCCGCTTGGTCGGACGCGAATGAGTATCCCATCTCTCGCGTCAACCGTGGGACTGTAGATGGAGCCGCCGATCTTGATGGAAGCTACCGCGTTCTGTGGGATGGTGCAGGTCTCTACTTTTACGTCGAGGTTCAAGACGACATTCTTGTCTATCATACAGAAGGGACGACGAAGAGCGCGCACGACTTCGATTCAGTTGAGTTCTACTTAGATCCCGACAACGCGAAGACCACGAGCTACCAAAACGATGGGCAGTATGTTTATAACATCGTGACCGGTGTGGGCGCGAGTGCCGGCAATCCTACGCTTGAGGGGGTCTTGGCAGCAGGTGTTGAAGTAGAAGGAGGATACAACGTGGAGTTCTTTGTTCCCTGGAGTAACTATGGAGTTAACCCAAGTGCAGGTGACTACATCGGATTTGATCTGATGATTGCCGATAATGACATTCCGGATACGGAGTCCAGCGAGGGTAAGATTGCTTGGTGGACTGATGTGAATCAGTCTTGGTCAGACCCATCCTACTTCGGGACTGGACTTTTGCTTTCAGAGGAAATCGAAGCGGTACCTGGGGATTTGTCAGGCGACGGTGTCATAGACTCGCAGGATGCCGTATTGGCGAGGGGCGCCGTTGGCACCACCGTCGGAAGCCCAAGATTTATCGAATCCATGGATTACGACAACGATGGAACGATAACAAGATCGGACTATTCGGTATGGTATAAAATTGCTCGGAGAAGTATGTGAGGCAGCAAGCTGCCCAAGTGAAAACACAACAATATAAAGAAAATGAATATTAAAGATATAACCAGAATGGGATCGCTCGTAATGGTAGGTGTCGCTGCTCTGGCTTGCGCTTCCTCGAGCAAGGCAGTCTCCTATAACTTCGAAGTCTTGGATTCTTCGATTCAAGTCGGCGAGAGTTTCGACGTCGCCTTTGTGGCAACCTTCAACTCGGTTTTGGAAGTGGCAACCTTCGCATTCGATCTTGATCCGCTAGGCTTTTTGCCGGCCAACGGAATCATTCAGCTTAATGATTGGAGCGTGCCGTTGCCGCTCACAAAGTTCTCTTTCGGGGAGCCCGAAGTGGGAGCTCTGGGTGACCCGTTTGATCCGATTTTTGGTGGAACAGACATCCTGCTCGCGACTTTGAGCTTCACGGCTCTAAGCGCGGGGACCGAGTCGGTCGCGGTTGTGGGCCCCGCATCGATAGGCCAAGGACTTGAGCTATATGATTTCGATTCAGATACCTCAGAGTTCTTTGATATCGAATCAAGTTTTGGGGTAACGGTTAACGCAGTTCCGGATTCGTCTATCTATGCGGCGTTACCAATGATCTTGATTGGGATGGCAGCTTTCAGACGTAAGATCGCCTAGTCTGCGAATATGAAAGGGAGCTGTTTATTTGCAGTCCCTTGTCGTTTTTAGAAAATAGGGGAGGACGATTTTCATCGTCCTCCCCTTTGCTTTTTCAATTAGTTCTCGAGGATCTGTTGGTCTTGTAGCAAGCGTTTTTGTAAGCGCTCGATATCAAGTTCGGAAAGCGTTTGGTCGTGTTCCAGCGCATGAACCGCAGCGGTCGCGGCGGATTGTCCTAGAATCATAAATACCGGCTCCATGCGGATTGAGCCGAAGGCCACGTGGCTCGACGAGAGGCAAACGGGGACGAGCAAGTTATTTGCTTCCTCTGCTTTTGGAAGCATTGAGCGGTAGCTAATGGGGTAGGGAGCAGGAGCGTCGGCTTGCATATTGCCCTCGTTGCGAGCGTGTCCGTTGGCGTCCACGTAGCGTTGTACGTGATGAGAATCCATTCCGTAGGCAGCCATGCCGACTGAATCGGAGACGGTCTCAAGACCCTCACAGTGATGCTGCGTCATTACGATTTGCCCCACCATGCGGCGAGCCTCGCGCACGTAGAGTTGAGGCGACCAGTTTCCGTTTTCTGGGTATTCATCTTTTGGCAATCCCCATTTGGATACGTATTCCCGAGCCCAAGCTGGAGTACGAGGGTGGTAGGCCAAGGTCCAGTAGAGGCCCAGTTGGTAGTCTCGGTGCGCTTCGATGATTCGTTCTCTTTCGGCGTAGCTAGCTTCAGGGTAGTCATGGTTCATGCCGATAAAGTCGCCAGAGAATCCGCCCCCGTTATTTGTATCCGTTTTCCAGTTAGGCATCGCTGCATTGATCCAAAGGAACTTAGCGCCGTTTTCGAGATGGCGAAAGAGTAGCTCGTAGTGAAGTTCGTCGTAATTCTCAGGTTTTTGGAAGGGGATTCGGTTTTCTGGGTGGCTCGTGAGGGTCGCCCGGAAGCAGTAGGCTTGTACCATCTTATCGCCGCTTCCTTCGATCCCCGGTCCGGCGTTGCGCACGAAGGGCAGGGTGCCGCTACTGGGATCGCCAGGAATAACGTAGGCGTTGACGCCATCCGCGATCTGGTGATTGGCTGCGTTTTTCGAGATCTTGTATTGCAAGGTGGGGGAGATGCGATCAGCCACGACACCATTGAGCGTTTCGCCGTATTGAGCGTTCGCTTCGCGTCCGACGGTGTAGCTAACACCTGACTCGGCAAGGAGATCGCCTTCGTAGGTGGCGTCGATGAAAATCTCGCCGCTGATGACTCGTCCGTTTTCCATCTTTATGGATCGGATTTGGGCACCCTCATTCGTGACACCTCCGCCGTCTCGATCGAGGCGATGGTTTGTGAAGACCTTCAAATCGGCATCTTCGATCATCTTGTCGAGGACGCTTTGAGCGGCGCTCGGTTCGAAGGTCCACATGGTGTCTTCATGTTCCTCGGTGCGGGTCTGACCACCGTCCCGATACTCTTCAGATTTTTGCCAGATCCAGGCTTCTGGTTTGCGGTAGTGGTTCCGGATTCCTCTGTAGAACTCGCGGGCGATTCCGCCGATGACTTGCTTGTTGCCGATGTCGGTTTGGCCCAGTCCGCCAGTCGTGAGTCCGCCAACATGTTCATAAGGTTCGATAACAATGACGGAGCGGCCCATTCTTTTGGCTTGGATACCAGCGGCGATTCCGGCGGAGGTGGCTCCATAGATAACTATGTCAGCTTCCAAGGGGGCTGGGGTATCGGCTTTGATCGAACCTTGGCCGACCAAGAGAGCGGAGATAAGGGTAAGGATGGTTTTTAGGCGCATTGTGTGTTTTGGGGTTCTGTAAATTGACATGATACGAGAAGGGAAAATCGCTCCATGCGTTCGAACCAGTTTTCCTTTCCTAAACTCGTTTATTAGGTTCTCCCACGATCAGGTGGCCTCAATCGTTTCTTTGAAATTGCGGACCTTACACCATTAAGTAGATTCTGAAGTTAAGGCTTCCGATAGCTAGGTCTAAGTCTAGGACGTTGGAGCGGCCTGGCATCGCGAGTTACTTCTCCTTTAGCCGAGCGTGCTTTGCCGATCTTCCTGTGTTTCGTAGAAACGTTTGGATGCTCGATTTTGCGAATAAGCTCGAGTTGCTTATGCGACAGGCTTGGCTGATCGGTGTTACTGCTTTGGGGGGAAATTGGAAGTAGTAGGCGTGGAGAGCAGTTTTTCAGCCGCTACTGGCACGGTCGCAGTAGAACAGCCTGGCTGTTTGCAGAAGGTGTTGGATGGAAAGGGGCGATGCATGCCTTCGAAGTCCGTAGGATGGATCCAACCTAGATTTGTTCTGCTAACGAAGAATTACTTGAACAGGGGGGCGATGGGGGAGGGGGTGTGGGAGTCGGAAGCGCGGCGGGAAAGTTGGCGAACCACCTGGGGGTATTTGGAGGCGATATCGTGGAGCTCGGCAGGGTCCGAAGTGATGTTATAAAGTTCCCATTCTGCGTTCGAGTTATCGATAATGCCTTTGCGGTAGAGCTTCCAGTCGTTCTCGAGCACGGCTTGCTGACCTCCGTACTCTTGGTTCTCCCAGTAAAGGAAGGCGTGCTTCTCTTGCTTATTGCCCGTGAGGGTGGGCAGGAAGCTGATCCCGTCCGTGTCGGCGGGAAGGGGCTCGCCCGCGATATCGACAAAGGTAGGAAGCATGTCCCAAAAAGCGGATACATGGTCGCTTTGGCTGTGTTGAGGCACGATATCCGGCCAGCGGACGATCAGGGGCACGCGGATGCCGCCCTCTAGCAAGTCGCGCTTAGCTCCGCGGAGGGGGCCGTTGCTGTTGAAAAAGCGATGGTCGTGTCCTCCTTCGAGGTGGGGGCCATTGTCGCTTGTGAAGAATACGACCGTGTTCTTTGCAAGGCCCTGCGTTTCGAGTTCTTTGAGGAAGCGGCCCGTGTTTGTATCGAGATTCTGGAGCATGGAGGCGAAGACCTTCTCTACCTCCGGCCAATCCTTGTTGGCGTAGTCAGGAGATATTTTTCCGTCCATCGGGACGTGAACGCCTTGGAAGGAGAGAAAGAGGATGAAGGGCTTCTCGTTATCGCGTTCGTTGAGGAATCGGATGGCGGCGTCGGTGTAGAGGTCGTCCATGTACGCTCCACGTTGGCCATTTTGGTTTTCTGGAATCTTTACCATTTTTCCGTTTTCGAAGAGGTGGCTGGGCCAGTGCTCGACGCCACCCTCGGGATAGGGGAATCCCACGCAGTAGTTGTAGTCGAATCCGTGATACGGAGCAATGTCCTCCGTGTCGTTGCGATCTCCTACATGCCATTTGCCCGTGATCGCGGTGGCATAGCCGGCCTCTTTCATTGCTTCCGCAAAGGTGGTCTCCTGGGGGAGAAATCCGTAGCTGTCGACGAAGCGGGGGTTGTCGCGGTGGCGGACATTGCCGGGGTGCTTGCCGGTGAGCAAGCTGGAACGAGAAGGGGTGCAGACAGCGTTGCCCGCGTAGTGTTGGGTAAACTTCATGCCCTCTTGGGCAAGCCTGTCGATGTTCGGGGTCGCGATCATCTTTTGGCCGTAGCAACCCAGGTCGCCGTAGCCGAGGTCATCGGCGAGGATGTATACGATATTTGGCCGCTGGTCCTTGGTCTCGGCTTGGGCTGCTGCAGCGAGGCAGGAGAGTGTTATTGTAATGAAAAGAAGAATACGGGAGCGCGAAAGCATGGTAGTTGGGGGGGAGTGAAACTTAAGATTTTACCCGCTTCGAGTAAACGATAAGGGCGGTTCCGATAGCGAGGGGGAAAAGGGCGCAACCAAGGATCCCCATTCGTCCAGACATCGGATTTGGAATTAAGGTTAGCAGTGCGATGAAGCAACCGAATGCGACTGTCAGGCGACCTATGGCCAGGGATTGGCGGGCCGTGATATCTCCGCCGACTTCCTTTTCGAAGTCGATGGGAGTGTTCATGCGGCGGAAGAATTCATGCGAGCGCGTTTGTTGTTCGACGTCTTTTTCAGGGTTGTAGCAGTAGCGCGTCGCCCAGAAGAAGAGGGCGGTGAGGGGTCCCCCTACGAGGTTGCCGACTACGAACTTGTTGGAGACCATGTACTCGTAAACTGAGTTGCCAAGGAAGGGCTCGAAGAAGGCCCTGCCGGAGTCGGTGGGCACGAAGTTGAAGATCACGATCGAAACGAGTATTCCGAAGAAGGTCGTGGCCCAGCCTGACCATTTCGGAACCTTGCGCATCAGCATGCCGAAGATGAGGGGGATGGCGAGCGGTACTCCGAGGTAGCCGCCCAGGTAGAGGAAGGCGTCGAAAAGCGTGATGCCGGACTGGGTGGTAACGAGGAGGGCGCAGGCCGTTACGAAGAGTCCGAAGAAGATGGTCGATCCTCTGCCCGCTAGGAGCAGCTCCCGGTCGGTGGCCTGCTGGCGCAGGATGGGTTGGTAGAAGTTTTTCACGAAGAAGCCCGCGTTCTTGTTCAGGGCGACGTCCATGCTGGACATGGTTGCCGAGAACATGCAGACGACGAGCAGTCCGATCATGCCTTGTGGAAGAATCGCGAGGCAGACTTCGATGTATGATGCCTCGCCGGGATTTGCTACCACGGTACGTTCGGCCAGGTCTGGCACCAAGGTGAAGGCCGCCAGGGGAGGGATCATCCAAATGAAGGGCATCACGATGTATCCAATCGCTGGTATGAGAGCTGACTTGCGGGCGTGGGTGGAATCCTTGGCTGTGATGTACTTGCCGGCGTTTACTAGGTTGTTGCGCGCGTAGACGGCAGCGAAGAACGCGGTGGCGAGGTAAAGCCAGTCGTAGGGGATGGATCCGGTGGGGTGGAAGATGCGTTCGTGTCCTTCAGGAATTTGGGCAATGAAATTGCTCAGGCCTCCCAGCTCGACAAGGGTAAGGATCGCAACGACTACGGTGACGCCCAACAACACGACGAGTTGGACGAAATCGCTGGCTGCGACGGCCCAGCTTCCTCCCAGCAGCGCCACGATGGTGACGATGCCGCCGGCTGCGATGATAACGGGTACCGGAGGGATTTGGAAAGAGGAGGAGAGGACCACGGAAAGGCTAATGAGCCAGACGGTAGCCACGCCGAGGGAGCTGACGAAACCGAGCCAGGTGAAGAACTGCTCGCTCGAAGCCCCGAAGCGGAGCCGTACGGCGTCCATGGCGGTGACTAGGCGAAGCTGACGGAATCTCGGAGCGAACCAGAGGTAGCTGATGAAGAACGCCGCCGCGTCCATGAAGAAGAAGGCGAAGATAAGGGCTCCGTAGGTGTAGGCCATATGGGCCGCGCCGGTAAAAGACCAGGCGCTGAAATTGGATACGAAGGATCCGGCTCCAATCAGCCACCAGTTCATCTTGAAGCCGCCGGCGAAATAGTCGGTACTGCCTCCGGTGAATCGACGGAAAAGCCAGCCGATGGAGGCTAAGAAGACGAGATAGAGGCCGATGGTTGCGTAATCGAATGAAGAGACCATGCTTAGGCTTGACCCGTTTCTGTCCAAATGCGGCGGATACAGTGAGCGGCCATCTTAGGCAATCGATCTCGAGTGAAGATGCCCTTGTGGTTGCGCACGGCTCGGGTGATGGACTGACCGGTTTTGAAATCGGAGAACGCCCAAACGTGGGTACCGATAACCCAGTCGCGAGATTCGGCGGCGAGAATTTGGGCTTCGATGATGTCGGCTTGGAACTCTTCGGTAAACATGATGGAGGGGAGGGAGTGTTCACCGGGTATAGCGTCTGCTCCGAATTCGGCTAGCAAAATTGGCTTTCCGAAGGTGGAGTGGAAATTGTCGAGTACCTTTCCGAGGTAGGCGGTGCCCGTTTCGATATCGCCCGGATAGTCGTACCAACCTCCGTATCGATTTACGGATACAATGTCGCAATCGCGGCAAGCTGCATTGATTTCAATGCCGTTGTGCGCGACGTAGGTGACGGGGCGGGAGCTATCCTGGGAGCGTGCCTCGGAGAGCAGGGCCTTGATGAAGTCCGTTCCTTTTTGGGATTCGATCCAAGGTTCGTTGGCCACGCTCCACATGATCACGCTCGGGTGGTGATGGTCGCGATCGACCATGTCTCGAACGAGCTTCAAGGCTTTGGCCTTTATATCATCGGATTCGAACAATCGTTCGCAGAGGCCGACCATAGGAGTCTCTGCTATGATGAGGATACCGTGCCTGTCGGCGAACTCGTACCACTCTTCGGCATAGGGGTAGTGGGAGGTGCGGAAGGAGTTTGCCCCTGTCCACTTCAGCAGGTCGAAATCGCGAGCGATCAAGGGAAGGGAAAGGCCTCGCCCCAAGACCGGAAAGTCTTCGTGCTTTCCGTATCCACGTAGAAATACAGTTTTTCCGTTCAGCTTTAGGGAGTTGCCGACAACTTCAATGGTTCGGATGCCGAAGGTTTGCCGGTAGTGGTCGATCGCTTGATCGTCTTTGAGTAGGGTTACTTCGGCTACGTAGAGCTCAGGGGTTTTTAGGTCCCACAGGCGTGGATTCGCGATGTCGATGTAGAGGGTGGCGACGCCATGGGAGTCGAGCGCCGCAGTCGCGGCCGCTTTTTCGATACGAACTTCCACGCTACAAGCGGTACTGTCCTTTACGGTGACGGTTATGCCGACCTTGGCGGTTTTCGACTCAAGGTTCAGGCCGGTGTCGACGCGGATCTTGTCGATGCTTTCGCGCGTCGGCGTGACCTGCAGGGAGACGGGGCGAGGGATTCCGCCGTATGGAAAAAAGTCATACGTCACGGATGGGTTGCTGTTGTGGAAGCCTTCGTTTTTCGCGTTGGTCGCGATGCGGGCCGGGGGGAGGTCCCAAGGGTTGATGGACGCGTCCACTTGCACGACGAGCAGGTTTTCCTTTCCCGGAACGATGCATCGGGAGAGGTCGCACTGAAACGGGAGGCTCCCGCCCTCGTGAGTACCGACCAAGGTTCCGTTTAGCCAGACCTTGGCATGGTTCTGCACGCTTCCGAAGTGGACGGATACGCCGTGTTCCTGCCAGGAGGAATGGGCGACGAAGGTTTGGGAGTACCAAGCGATTCCGAAGTATTGCTCGAGGTCGGTACGTTGTTCGTTCCAACTTCCCGGCACCGCGATTTCGCATTCGCTGTCAAAGCCAAGAAACCAGTTTCGCGCTTCGCCTATGCCGTCTTTGTCTCGTTTGAAGTTCCAGAAACCGTCGAGTGAACGGGTTTGGCGGAGATGGTTAGATTGAGGTTTGATCATGGATAAAAAGAGAGGGTAAGTCCTAGGAGCTCAGGTTTGATCGATGAGCGTCCCTCGGAGCTAGAATCAAAGCGCTGGCTTTTGAAATTGACCAGTGAGCGACTATTGTAGCGTATAGTAAATTCTGCATGGCGGAGAAGCGAAACGAGGAGAAAGGCAACGAGAAAACCCCTCGAAGAGTGGGTCAGCGAGAGGTCGCGAAAGAAGCGGGGGTCAGCTTAATGACGGTTTCCCTCGCGATGCGGAACAGTCCGTCCATCAGCGTGGCGACGCGTGAAAAGGTAAGGGAGGCTGCGGAGCGTGTCGGATACCGTCCCGATCCAGAGGTGGCTCGCTTGATGGGAAAGCTCCGCTCGTCGCGGGTGGCCAGCCGTAGCGTCGTGATCGCCTTGATCGACTTGCAGACGTCTGACCTGCAGCACAGCTACAACCTGCGCTTGAAGGAAGGCGTGGAGAAGCATCTCGATCGTCTTGGTTATGGTTGCGCTTGCTTCAAGCTGAGAGACTACCGGGACGATGTATCCAAAATTGTACGTGTGATCAGGGAGCGGGGAATCATCGGCTGCATCCTGCTTCCGTCGGATCGGCCGATAACGTTTTCCTCCAAGGTCAACTGGGATGGGATTTCCGTAGTGGCGGCCACGACTTCGGTTTTGTCTCCGAGATTCCACAGGGTGGGCCCAAACCAAGTCTTCAATTCGATGCGGGTGGTCGAGGAGATGCAGTTGCGAGGCTACACTAATATTGGAGCCATTTTCAGCGAGAGCTTGGAGCGCAGGCAAAGGCACCGCTATTCGATTGCCTTGGCTTGGTATGGTCATCGAGACCGTATTCTATTGTTGCCGGACGATATCGACGACGCCCAGGAAGCCAAAATGATTCGAGATTGGGTGGCCACGCATCGGGTCGACGTGCTCTTCGTGCAGAACGCGTCGATGGTGATGCGCGCCTTGCAGGCTAGGAAGTTCGGTTCCGGCGCGAAGCAGGTCGGCTTAGTTTCCTTGGGGACGGTGGAAGACTCGAAGGTTTCCAGTTTGGACGAGCTCCCGGAGTTCGTCGGCGAGAGCGCGGTGAGCCTTCTCGTGGGAATGATGTTCAACAGCGAAACGGGGGTTCCCGCTACGCCTCGATCTACGGTGGTCGATGGCATTTTTCGAGAGGGGAAGACGGTGCGAGCCCTACGGCCGACCGGGGAAAAGTAGGCTGCGCCCGCTTTCGCTGCAGGAGCGTTCCTAGCGTCGCGGAGCTCTCTTGCGCGAGGTTGTACGCTAAAGCGTTGCTCGTATTGTTCGGGGTGAGCGGACGCTATAAAATTGAGGGCATGTTAGGCACGTTTGGCGTAGTGGACATGCGTCCACCGAACCTGCCGCCATTACCCTATTAATTAGATATGAACACTGTAGTACCCTTTACGTGCGAATTTACCCGCCTCGCAATTGTGGCCGGTTGTCTTGTATTCGTGAATACAAGTTTGTTTGCTCAGGAGGACAACGCTGAGGTTTTCGAGCTGTCTCCGTTTGTCGTTTCGACAGAAGAGGATGACGGCTTTGTCGCTGCCAATTCCCTGGCGGGGGGACGGCTATCCAGTTCGCTCAAGGATACCCCTGCTGCCTACTCGGTGCAAACGCGCGAGTTTATCGATGCTCTCGACATCGTCGATCTTTCCGAGGCGTTGGAATGGACGGTAAACGCAACGAGCGTCGAAGAGGAAGGTCGCTTGGCTATCTTTGGAAATGGAGATCAGACGCTTTCGATTCGTGGAGTAACTTCTACTGGTAGGCAGCGGAACTTCTTCCCCCTCAACCTCCAGTTCGATAGTTACAACCTAGACCGCTTCGACTATGCGAGAGGACCCAACGCAATCCTGTTTGGAGCCGGTTCCTTTTCAGGGACGCCGAATGTCGTAACGAAGCGGGCCATGCTTGCGGAGGACGCGGGGGAAGTGCAGTTCCGCATCGGCTCCGACAGTAACTACCGCAGCACCTTCGACTACAATAAGGTGATCAACGAGCGTTTTGCCGCTCGCGTGAACCTGCTTTGGCAGGATGCCGGGGGGTGGAGAACCTTCGAGTTCGACAAGCGAAAAGCGGCCACCCTCGCGACCACTTGGCAGATCTCCGAGAATACCACTCTTCTTTTGGAAGCGGAAGTGGGACACTTCGAAGAGAGCAGCCCCTTCACGTACTTTTCGGACGAGATTACCGGTTGGGACGGCAGCACCGTCTTCGACGAGTTGGTGACCAACGCCACCACGCCGGGCACCAATGCGGCCCGGTCCGCGGGTGTTGTTCGCTCGGGAGGAGGCAACGACAGCAACCCCTTCCTGGTCTACGTTCCGGAGTTTGGCGGCAGCATTCTTGACTACGCAAACACGATGACCACGGTCGGTGGAAATCGCTGGGTCCAAACCGGCATCGGTGGCACGGCAGTTCCGAGTGGAGCGCCAAGTATCCAACATCGCGACCGTCCCATCATCGGTATCGACAATCTCTATACAGGGCGTTTCGACGCAGCCGTTGCCGGATCGGAATTCACGGTTCCGGACGCTTCGTTCGCTCTCTCTACCGATGAGCCGACGGTAGAAAAGGATTACGAAACGTTTTCCGGATTTTTCCGCCAACGGTTCGGCCAGAATCTACACCTCGAGCTCGGCCTGAACGTGGCTGAGGAATCTCGGGAGACCAATTACCTCAACGCCCGTGATCTCGACGCGGTCTACATAGACATCAACCGGAAGCTCCCGACCGGCGAGGACCCTAGCGACCCCAACTTCTCCGGCGGAGTGGACAACCCGATGTTCCTGCAGCCCTACGGTCATGGACGCAGGTCCTGGGGAAGCTTCGGCACCGAGTACACCAGCGGCCGTATTGCTCTCGCTTATACAGTTCCCGAGGACCGCTTCGGTCGCTACGTGCTCAGCGTGATGGGGGGATACAGCGATTCGACGTTTCGCAAGAAGATCTCTAGTTACCGTTTGCTCGATGCGGAGGATCCCAGGGATTGGGCGAGCGCGGAGAGCGTATGGTACCGCTACTACTGGAATGGCGGAAACTTCAGCCTGCCCGAAATCGATGAAGCGGTCATTGACGGAGAGACCTATCCGGTCGGTTGGGTAGCGGACGGAGACCGTCCACAAGACGTTTCGCTGGTTAATACTTCCTACGACTACGCTCAGGCGGCGATCAACGCGAAGTTCTTCAAGGACCGCTTGAACCTCATCTTGGCCATTCGCTACGACGACCTTACCATCGCTCAGGACTATAACCGAAACTACGAGGATTATCCTGAGGACTGGGATGGCAGCACCATCTTCTACCGCCAGCCCGCTCCCGCGAATTTCCTGGAACTTTCGGAGGAAGAGCAGTCGCAGTACAGCCCGCCCGCTATCAATCCCCAGGAGACGACTTACTCCCTCGGATCGGTTTATCACCTGACGAATAACTTCAGTGTCTTCGCGAACTATGCGACTGGATACAATCCACCTGCGAGCGAAACGCGTCTCCGCTTGGACGGCACCATCATGCCGACGCCTGTTTCCAAGGGAACGGATATGGGAATTCGTTTCTCTTTCTTGAATAACAAGCTTCAGGGGAGCTTGTCCCGTTACGATGCCGAAGAGACGGCCCAACCGTTTGAGATCAATTTCCGCAACGAGCTGCAACGCATCCATCGAGCCAACGTGGTAGGGGACCTTTCAGCGGAAGGGATCAACGCTCGCGGCTTCCCTCTCGTCCCGAACCAACCGTTCGACCAACGCGATATGAGCGCGTCCGGTTACGAGTTCGAGGTCACCGCTAACGTGAACGAGCAATTGCGCCTTTCGGCGAACCTAGCTCTCTCCGACGCGAGCGCGGTGGATGCGTGGCAGGATACCTTGGCTTTCCTGGACCGGTGGACCGAAACCATGAAGCAAGTTGTTTGGGATTCGGGCGCGGTTTTCCAGTCCGATGGCCGAGCGGTTGAAGACGTTTCCATTCCGGTGGACCAACGTCCCGATGCGGACGAGGCTGCTAGCGCCTACAACCAGATTTTCTTCAATCGTCTGCCGAAGATAGGCACCGAGTTTGGGCGTGACCAGAAGCTAACGGGATTGACCGAAACGACTGGGAACCTCTTTGCCGATTACAGCTTTAGGGAAGGGCGGCTCAAGGGGTTCAAGATCGGTATGGGCGCCAACTATCGAGGCAAGAAAGTGGTTGGGTTCCGTGGTTTGGATACAATCCAGGACCCGGCCTCGCCCAACGATCCGACAGCGGCTATCGACGACCCGAGCGTAGACGAATATACGCCCGTCTACGGCGAGCCCTACTGGTTGGCGACTCTCACGCTCGGGTACAAGTTGAAGCTGAAGGATGATCGCGGAGTACGCTTCCAGCTTCGCGTGAGTAACTTGTTCGACGAGGACCAGCCCATCGCGGGGACGCGGATTCACCTCTTGCCTCCCGATGGCGACTTCCTGAACTCAGCCGCTCGGGTCTCCACCCCCACCCGTTTTCGTTGGCAGACTCCTCGCAGCTACACGTTCACGACAACCTATTCCTTCTAGGGAGGGAGCCGCAGCTTTGAAATTCTTGGGCGCGAGCGTCGTGGCGCTGGCGCCCAAGCATATTCGCTTAGGGCAGTTCGTTGCCCGAAAGAATTAGGGCCGAAAAGGGGCGAATCGCATCGCATTTGCGCCCATTAGTCGGTGGCAGACGGATTGCTTTGGGGGCGGAGCAGGGTTTTTATTGTACGCTAAAGCAGTCGCTCTCTTGAGCTCAAGGAGGGGACACGCAATTATCGGGTAAACTTCGGTCTTATGGATTGGATAAAGTTATGCGGTCGGCCGAACCACGCTCCTAATTACAAGCTATATATACAATGATACCCCTAAAATACCCAACCGGACGTCTCGTGATATTTGCGGGAAGTATTCTTTTTATGAATACAGAAATGTTCTCCCAGGAGAGCGATGAGGAGGTTTTCGAACTTTCGCCCTTTGTCGTTTCTACGGAAGACGACGACGGCTTTGTCGCCGTGAATTCGCTGGCCGGAGGAAGGCTTTCGAGTTCGTTGAAAGACACTCCTGCGGCCTATTCGGTCCAGACCCGCGAGTTTATCGATGCCCTGGACATCACCGATTTGGAAGAAGCGATCGAGTGGACGGTGAACGCGACGAGCGTGGAGGAGGAAGGCCGTCTGGCGATCTTCGGAAACGGCGACCAAACGCTTTCGATACGCGGCGTGACCTCCTCGGGTAGGCAACGTAACTTCTTTCCCCTCAGCATCCAGTTCGATAGCTACAACTTGGATCGTTACGACTACGCCCGCGGTCCCAACGCTATATTGTTCGGGGCGGGGTCGTTTTCGGGCACGCCTAACGTGGTCACCAAGCGCGCCAGCCTCAGCGAGGATTTCGGGGAGGCTCAGTTTCGAATCGGCTCGTGGAACCTGCTTCGGACGACCTTCGATTACAATAAGGTGATCAACGAAAAGTTCGCCGCTCGGGTGAATCTACTGTGGCAAGATTCAGACGACTGGAGGAGCTTCGGCTTCGATCGCCGCAAGGCAGCGACCTTGGCCGCGACTTGGAAGATCTCGGAGAACACCTCTTTGTTGATGGAGGCCGAGCGCGGAGAGTTCGAACGGAATAGTCCGTTTTCCTATTTTTCGGACCGGTTTACCGGCTGGGACGGTACCACCGTCTACGATGAGCTTGTTACGAACGCGACCGCTCCGGGCAACAGCGTATCCCGACCGGCTGGGGTCACTCGAGCCGGCGGCGGCAGCGACACCAACCCCTTTCTTGTATACGTTCCCCAGTTCGGCGGCGATATCCTAGACTACTCGAGTACCATGACCACTATGGGTGGAAACCGTCGCACGCAGACTATGATCGGCGGGGTCGCTGTCCCGAACGGGGCGCCCAATATCCAGCACCGCGACCGTCCCATTATCGGGATCGAAAATCTCTTCCCAGGACGCTTCGACGCGGCAGTGGCCGGTTCGGAGTTCGAAGTGCCGGACGCCTCGGTCACGCTTTCCACGGACGAGCCCACCGTTTCCCAGGATTACGAAACGTACTCCGCGTTCCTCCGTCACCGCGTCGGGCAGAACCTCCACTTCGAAGTGGGCCTCAATGCCGCTGAAGAAGCCCGTGAGACGAACTACCTCAACGCCCGCGACCTCGACGAAGTGTACATCGACATCAATCGGAAGCTTCCTACCGGCGAAGATCCCACGGATCCGAGCTTCTCGGGCGGCGTGGACAATCCAATGTTCTTGCAGCCCTACGGGCACGGGCGCCGCTCCTGGGGCAGTTTCGGAACGGAATACACCAGTGGCCGCGTCGCGATGGCTTACTCGGTGCCGGAGACGCGTTTCGGTCGCTATGTATTCAGCGTGATGGGCGGCTTCACCGATTCGAAGTTCCGCAAGAAGATTTCCAGCTACCGCTTGCTCGATTCCGAGGATCCGCGGGACTGGGCCAGCGGCGAGCAAGTGTGGTACCGGTATTACTGGAACGGCGATAACTTCAGCCTGCCGGAAGTGAATCAAGCTATGGTGGATGGTGAGGCCATTCCAGTAGGTTGGGTGGCGGACGGAAGCCGTCCTCAGGATGTTTCGCGGGTGAACACGTCTTACAATTATGGGCAGGCCGCTCTCAACGCTAGGTTCTTCAAGGATCGGCTGAACGTCATCCTGGCGATGCGCTACGACGACCTGCAGATCTCCCAGGACTACAACCGGAACTACGAAGACTATCCGGCGAATTGGGACGGCAGCACCGTGTTCTATCGTGCGCCAGCCCCCGCAAACTACCTCGACCTCACGGAGGAGGAGCAAACTCAGTACAGTCCGCCGGCCATCAATCCGAAGGAGACGACCTATTCCCTAGGATCGGTCTATCACGTGAACGATCGTTTCAGCGTGTTCGCCAACTACGCGACTGGATTCAACCCTCCTGCTAGCGAAACGCGACTGCGCTTGAACGGTACGATTATGCCGACGCCCGTTTCGAAGGGCACCGATGTCGGGATCCGCTTCGCTTTCCTGGATAGCAAGCTGCAAGGCAGCCTGTCCCGCTACGACGCGGAAGAAACCGCTCAACCGTTTTCCATCAACTTCACCAACCACCTGCAGCGCTTGCACCGGGCCAACGTGGTGGGCGACCTATCGCCTGAAGGCGTCAACGCCCGCGGTTTCCCCTTGGTGCCGAACCAGCCCTTCGACCAGCGCGACATGAGCGCCTCCGGCTACGAGTTCGAGTTGGTGGCCAACGTTAGCGAGCAGTTGCGCGTATCGGCGAACCTGGCGCTCTCCGACGGCAGCGCCGTAGACGCCTGGCAGGACACGTTGGCGTTCCTCGACCAATGGACGGGCACCATCCGGCAAGTTGTAACCGATTCCGGCGCCTACTTCGACAGCGACGGCATGGCCCTTGTCGACGAGAGCATTCCGGAAGCGGAGCGTCCCGACGCCGACGAGGCAGCGACCTCCTACAATCAGATCTTCTTCAACAATTTGCCGAATATCGGAACGGAAGCGGGCCGCGAGCAGAAGTTGACTGGTTTGACCGAGACCACAGGAAATGTATTCGCAGACTACACCTTCAGGGAAGGCGGCCTCAAGGGATTCAAAATTGGCCTGGGCGCAAACTACCGAGGCAAGAAGGTGCTCGGGTTCCGCGCTTTGGATACGATCCAGGACCCCGACGCGCCGGGAGATCCAACCGCGGCTATCGATGACCCCAACGCGGATGAATATACACCAGCTTACGGAGAGCCGTACTGGCTCGCGACCATGACGCTGGCTTACAAGAGGAAGATCAGCGATGACTTGGACGTACGCTTCCAGTTGCGAGTGAGCAACCTGTTCGACGAGGACCAGGTCGTGGAGGGCACGCGACTCCATCGCCTCCCGCCCGATGGTGACTTTTTGAATACAGCGGCCCGCGTATCGACGGCGACTCGTTTCCGCTGGCAAACGCCGCGCAGCTATACCTTCAGCACGACGTTCTCTTTCTAGAAGGTTTTGGTTCTCCGCTCCCTTTTTGATGGGGGAGCTGCTTTTAGTAACACATCATAGGTTCCTAAATTCATGGGTGCACGTTGGTAGGCGTGCACCCTTTTTCTGTTTTATGGAGGGACAGCAGCGGACGCAGCTGAGTGAGCCGCCGCTCGTGTTGGCATGCGGCAAGTTCCTGCTGCATCGCGGCGTGGCGCGAGCAGTCTACGCTCTCCGAGCTACGCCTCCCATGGCGCCAGCCCTACGATTTTATGTGGGACCTCCCCTGCGCTGTTGGTAGGGTCCGACCGCCGGGCGGACCGCTTCGTTCAGCAAGGATGAAGCGGTTGGTTTGAAGCTTCGCCGCTCTGGGAATAACCGCTGATGTAGGCCGGTAGACGGCGATTTGAATCGGGTCCATCGCTGTTCCAGCTACCTCAGGGTTCGGCTTGTTTTGTTGGGGGTAGGGGAAAAGAGCGAACGGAGCTCGTAGGGCTGCCGCTTGCGGCATGCCGCAGATCCCTTCTGCTTTGCTCAGCGGGCGCCAACCCTACGATTAACCGCTGATGTTCGCCGATAGACGGCGATTTGTACGCTTGTTATCCTATGCCGCGTGCTATGCTCGCAAAAAAAAACAGCCACCTGAGCAGGTGGCTGTTTTGTATCGAAATATAGAATACTAACGCTGCGCTTTTATGAGCTCGGCGGCTGCGAGCAGCAGGGGGCCGGAGCCGTGAAGGTCTGGAGTCGTGGTTTTTCGATTGAGGTAGTGGAACACGTCGTCGTGGATTCCAGTGCCTTCGCAGCACTTGAGAAGCGTGCCTTCCGCCGTGACTTGGGAGGCTAGGCCATCCCAGGCGTGCTCGGCGATTTGAAGGTAGTCGCGGTGGATAAGCTCTTCGTTGACCGCGTAGGCGATAGCGTAGGTGAACATGGCTGTGCCGGATGTTTCCTCGAAGGAATCGGGGCGATCTAGAAGCTGGTGCCAAAGCCCGCTGGCGGCCTGGTAGTTGGAGAGGCCGATGATCTGTTGGCGCAGGCTGGAGACGACCCAGTCCCGTTGCGGGTGGTCGACGGGCAGGTACTTGAGGATTTCGACCTTGGCCATGGCGATCCAGCCGTTGGCCCTGCTCCAGTGGGCGAAGGAGCGGATGCCTTCGTCGGCGTAGTAGCCGTGGTGATACACTTGTCGGGAATCGTTCCAGAGCAGCTGATGGTACTGGTGAAGTTGGCGTAGGGCCTCGTCGAGGTAGCGCGTGTCACCTGTCTGTTCGGCGCGGCGTACCAGGAAGGGAGCGCTCATGTAGACGTGGTCGGCCCAGACGGAACGGTCGCGGGGGAACTCCACGTAGAATGCCCCGTCTTCGAGTCGGTGCTCGTAGTTGAGGATGAAGTCGCCGACTGTCTCGAAATAGGGGGCGTACTCGGGGCGCTTCTTGAGCTTGGAGGCTTCGAAGATTGCGGTGGCCATCGCTCCGCAGTCGTCGAGCTTTTGCGTGCGGAAGTACCGTTGGTGTTCCACCCAAGGCCGACCCTCGCCGTAGTGGTTTTTGAATACAGCGATGCTTTTGAAGGTTTCGTCGAAATAGTGGGTCGCAAAGTCTTGGTAACGGTCATCCTCGGTCGCCTCGCTGAGGGAAAGCATGCCGAGCAGCAGGACTCCGTTGCCGTAGTGCCACACGTTGTAGGGCGAACGTACTCGGAAGTCGGTATTCACCAGCTCGTCGCTCGCAGCTTCGAAACGCTCGCCGGTCTTGCGGTTGTGGAAGTCGAAGGTGGTTTGCTCGATGAGGTGATTGGCGACTCGCTGAGCGATGGCTTCCGGGCTCTTCTCGGAGCTCTCGGCTGGGGCGGCGCTTAGGAAGGCGAGCGTTAGTAGGGGGGTGGCTAGCGAAGCGGTGGGGAGTATTCTCATGTTGTTGAGGTTTTGGTGGGTGGCGTTTGGCTTTTGCCAGTCGCGTGAAGTTTTATTGGTCCGAGCCGCTGGCGTGCGGCGGAAACGTGCGCATGGGCGAGTATCTTGGATAGGTTTCCCAGATATCGCCTCCGTCTACCTGCCGTGGATCTCCGGTTTCGAGAAGATAGCCTTCCAGCTGGGCGCGCAGCTCCCTTCGGGTGGCAGCGTAGGTTTCCTTGTCGGCGAGATTGTGCAGGCAGCCGGGGTCGTTGAGGATGTCGTAGAGTTCCTCGGCGGGGCGCTTGTCGACGGCTAAGTGGAAGTATTTGCTGAGGCCTGGCGTATCGTGGCCCGCGAGCAACAAGTCTTGGCTAGGGCAGCGATCGATATCGGTGTATCCAGAATGTGGGCCCAGGGGCTTGCCTTCGTCATCGAGCTGCACGGGGTCGCCGGCGGGCCAACGTTCTGGGGCGAAGTTCTTGATGTAGAGGAAGCGACTGGTGCGCAGGGCCCGCTGCGGGTAGGACAGGTTGTTGTAGCGGGAGGAGGAATGTCGCTCCCGGGCGGCGTAGGCAAAGGAGTCGGGCCGAGTCAGGCCCTGCCTGTCGGAGAGGAGCAGTTCCCGCAGGCTGGCGCCGGAAAGGGCGAGTTCGCCTTGCGGAGGCGCGGTTCCGGAGAGGTCGAAGATCGTTGCTGTCAGGTCTACGAATCCGACGACGTCCTTCACGATCCGGTTGGGAGGAATCTGGGCGTTCCACATGATGGCGAGCGGGACGTGCACGCCGTACTCGTAGACGTTCGCCTTGGCTCGCGGGAAGGCCATTCCGTTGTCGCTGGTTACGATGACGATGGTGTTTTCCAGTTCTCCAGAGGCTTCCAGCATGGCGAGCATTTTGCCGAGGTGTTGGTCGAACCACTCGATCTCCACGCAGTAGTCGGCTAGGTCGGCCCGGATTTCCGGATGGTCGGGCAGGAAGGAGGGAGGAGTCGCGTCGGAGAGGGACTTTTGAGCGGCGAGGTAGGAACCTTTCTCGAACTTGCGGTGGGGTTCCTTGGCGCCGTACCAGAACAGGAAGGGCTGCTCCGGATCCCGCTGGGCGAGGAAGTCCTCGAAGTTGCCGGCGTAGTCGATCTTATTGATGCCGTTGGTGGGAGGGACGAGCCGTTTCTCGTGGAAGCCCGGGCCGGCGGGGTTTTCCGTGCGTCCCTCCAGCTCGTAGTTGCCTGGGCCCCAGCCCTTGCCGGTGTGGCCAGCGGTGTAACCTGCCTCCTGCAGCAGCTCCACGAAGGTGCGGTACTTCGCGGGGAAGCTGCTGGCATGGGTGCCGGCTTCTTCGATCTGCCAGGTGTGCCTGCCGGTCAGCAGGGCAGCTCGCGAGGGGCTGCAGCCGGGCGAGGCAGCGATCGCGTTTTCGAAGAAGACGCCGCTGCTGGCGACGCGGTCGAAGTGAGGGGTCGAGACCGCAGGGTATCCGGCGAAGGAGGTGTGGGCAAAGGACTGGTCGTCGGAGATCGCGATGAGGATGTTCGGACGCTCGCCTGCGGCAGCCGAAGTGGCGGCGATTGTGATAACGAGGGCTAGGGCCGTGAGGGGGAGTCGCATGGGATGGTTCGTGTGGTGTTTCGGTTTAGCTCGGGAATCGGACGCTTGCTGGGGTTTCGAGCAACTATCCGAATTTGCGGCGCGACCTTTCAAGGGTTGCACAGGTTTAGCGTATCATAGGACTGTTCTGCGGTCGCTGTAGAGGGGATTGTTGCGGCAATTTTAATCGCCCGGGCGGCAGCGTCCCGCTCGCGAAATCCAGCGCCCGTTTTACGCTACAAATGGGATACTCTGGATTTGCGGACCGCGATTTGCTTACCTCCCCTTTGACACGAACCCCGTTCGATCGTTGCCCGCTTTGGCGGTCGCCCCATACTTTTCATTCAACCCACTCACACCCTTCTGTATGCACCCTTTCCCCAAACGAATTCTGAATATATCAGTCGCTGCTCTGGCGTTTGCTCTCGGCGCCGGGTCCAGCCTCGCTGCGACTCGAGACAAGCCGAATGTAATCTTGATCTTGGTCGACGATCTTGGCTACGGCGATCTCGGTTCCTACGGGCAAAAGAAGATCAAGACGCCCCACCTCGACAAGCTCGGCTCGGAAGGCACCCGCTTCACCAGCGCCTATGCAGGAGCGACGGTTTGCGCTCCTTCGCGAGGGTCGCTGATGACGGGGCTGCATACCGGCCATGCGAGGATACGAGGCAATTCGCGCACGGTCACGCCGGGGATCTTCTTGGCGGACGAAGATGTGACGATTGCGGAGGTGTTGAAGAGCGCCGGCTACCGCACGGCGATGATCGGCAAGTGGGGACTGGGGCAAGTAGGGGAGCGGGCCGCTGGCCTGCCTCGCCGCCAAGGCTTCTATTACTCCTTCGGCTACCTGAACCAAAGCCATGCTCATAACTCCTATCCCAGCCACATGTGGCGCAACGAGTCCAAGATCCATTTTCCGAATACGGTGCCCGACGAGAACGAGTTGGGGATGGGCGTGTCGGACAATAAGGAAGTCTTTTCCCAAGACGTTTTCATGGAGGAAGTGCTCGGCTTCCTCGACGAGCAGCAGGGAAGCGAGGATCCCTTCTTCCTTTATTTCGCCCCCACGCTGCCGCACGCCAACAACGAGTCGCGCCCCTTCGGCCTGGAGATTCCCGACTACGGGGACTACATCGACAAGGAGTGGACGGAGGCCCACAAGGCCTACGCGGCTATGGTTGGCCGCATCGACAGCGACGTGGGCAAGATAATGCAGCGCCTGGAGGCTTTGGAGATCGATCAGAACACCCTGGTTATCTTCACCTCCGACAACGGTCCGCACCAAGAGCGCGGGGCGGATCCCGAGTTTTTCCAGTCCTCCGGTCCCTTCAAGGGCATCAAGCGCGACCTCTACGAAGGCGGTATCCGCGTGCCCATGATCGTGCATTGGCCCGCCCAAGTGCCCGCTGGCCGCGTGGACGATACGCCTTGGTACTTTCCGGACGTGTTGCCTACGCTGGCCGCGATCGCCGGCGTGGAAGCGCCAGAGGGGATCGACGGAGTGGACGTAAGCCCGTTGCTCTTGGGCGCTCGCCAAGCGGAGCTAGAGGAACGCCTGCTCTACTGGGAGTTCCACGAGCGAAACAAACCGCAGGCGGCTCGCCGCGGGGATTGGAAGGCGGTGCGCTGCTGCGGTTCCGGTCGGGTGGAGCTCTACTTCTTGCCTAACGATCCCGGCGAAACCAACGACCTCGCTCCGCTTTATCGTGAGCTGCAGACTCAGTTTAGCCGCGACATGCTCGAAGCCCGTACCGTGAGTCCCTATTGGCCGTATCCATTGGATGGCGAAACCAAGCAGTAACGCCTTTCGAAGAAACGCCTAGGGGGCAACGCCACGATTTCTGCGAATTCTGTGTCCATAGAAGATGGATACAGAACTCGGGATCGGTTAGGCTTTCGCTTCGCTTGCGAGCTTAGCTTCGTGCTTCAGCTAGAAATATATAGGAGATGGGAATCGCCACAAAAAGGCACAAAGAATCGGGCTTTTGAGAACCTGCCTTATAAGGCAGGTGAGGATGCATGTCAGGAAGCCTTTTGTGAATCGAAGGATGCTAATAGGTACGGTCTGACTTTGAGGCTTCATCTCTCACGTGGTTTGTATAGGTCCAAAAGAAACCTATGACGGTTCCTACCAGAAAAATCGGTGCTTCCAAATCATAGTAGCTGACGTATTCGCTTCGGTTTGCGATCAAAAAGGCAAGAGAGGCAAATCCTCCTAGTATCGTTCCGAAATAAGCTGGTAGTTTCATCGTTGAGTCTTGAGTCGATTCTTCTTGGTAAATCCGAATTTCGGTATCCTCTTTTTTAGCCGTCTGATTGATACTGGGAGGCTCGTACTCGGAAATCGATGAGTTATCGGGATTTATCTCCGAAACAGTTGAACGAATTTCGATTTCTGATGCCGTAACTCCCGTTGTAGAAAAGCAGAACGTAAAAAAGGCTATGATAAATTTTAGTCTGAAATTCATTTAGTTCTGCATATCTTCGAGGTGATGTGCACTGGCTTAGTGTGGAGTGGTGACCGCATTTGTATCGATCGGCTGGTTCGATGTTATTATGTGAGTTCGTATTTCTTTCCTTTTTCTAGTTCGGCTGATGGTGCGACGAACGCGATGAAGTCTATCGTTTCATAGAATCTCAGTAACCAGAAGGATCCGTGTACAAATTCCTTAACAATGCCGTATGAGTAGGCGAATTCCTTTCCTTCTCCGATTTTGGTCCATGTTGATCCGACACCCGAGGACTGAAGCAGATCATTGATCCACCTTCTTTGTAAATCGTTCATGTCGTCGAATGAGCGTATGTTGATAGAATAACTGTGATCAAGGATGAGGTCAAAATCCTGATAGATCAAACCTCTTACTACTTTCTCAATCGTTTGGTAAACCGAGTTCGTTGAGTACGGTACCATTATTCTCTCTTCGAATCTGCCTCCCGGGTTGACAGGCAGCCAAAGCCTACGAGAATCGACTTCAATACGTCTTCTTAATCTTTTATTATGCGAAAGGGTTCTGGAAGTCGTAAGTGAGAGTTTTTTTTGGCTGGTGTGTCCATCCCTACTCGCATAGCTATATACATTTTGAACTCCTCGTCTTCTTTTGACGTGCCGCCGTTGCATTCCTTGCAAGCAGGAACCGTTATTAAGTTCGATGGGCGTGGCTTTGGAAATATGGACTTAGGTGGTACGTGATCGTCGGTGACGATCTTGTGCTCTCCACAGAAGACGCATGTATCCATATTTTCTTTATTCATCAAACCGTTTTATTCTATGCAGTTTTGGTGCGCATATCACTTATGGTGGTATTTGTTTCTTGTGGTCATGTCGCTACGCTCGGTTACCGCTTTTAACCGTTAAGGTGGTAGAATTTCCGGTTATAGGTGCGCTTTGGGGTCGATATACAGATTTTTCGATTTTGGATATTGGGACGATGGCGGGTTGCTCGGTTGGCCAGAAAGGCATGAGATTGCAGATTGTCGCGGATCTGTTGCGAGACAAGCGGATAATAGGCGAAAGTACGAGCGAACGGGCCCGTTTTGCGCTTAGCTCGGGGCGGGGTTGTGAGTTAACCGCGCCGTTGGGTTCGAGGTCGCGGAGGGAGTAGGGGTGGCTTCGAGGGTAGCGCTGAGCTTTAGCCAGCGCACGCGATGGTTGGATCACTGCTGCGGGACGCGGACGGGAAAGCGCCGCGTTGCCTGCCGCGACGCTACAGCGGTGACGGCCCCTACAATCGGTCCGACTCGAGGGGGGCGTTGCGGAAGGCGCGTTCTTCTTCAGGGGTGCCGAGGGTTTCGGCGGGGTAGATTTTGGGCTGCACCGCTTCGCCGTTGATGCGGACGTTTTCGAAGGTGATGCCCTCGGCGAGGGCGAGGAACTGGGGGACTTGCTTGGCTTGGCCGATGGTCACGTTGCGTAAGGTGATATTGGATACGAGTGCCTGAGGTTTGCCGACCGCGTAGATGCCGAACTTTTCCGCGATGTTGCAGCTGACGTCTTCGATGACGAAATCGGAGTATTGGGAGGGGAAGTTGTTGCCGCGCCAGCCGGGGTAGTCGGTGAGGAAGTCGATGAAGTTGGTGCGGGCGGTGCCGACTTGGATGTTGCGCACGCGCACGCCGCGGATGTAGCCGCCGCGGTCGGGATTGGACTTGAAGTAGATGCAGGAGCGGGCGCTGCCGATGCGGCAGTTTTCCATGAAGATGGATCGCACGCCGCCGGACATTTCGCTGCCGACGGCGAGGGCGTTGTGCACGTCGGGCATCTCGCAGTTGCGGATGACGATGCGCTCGGTGGGACGTCCCACGTTCCAGCCGTCTTGGTCGCGGCCGGCTTTGATGGCCACGGAGTCGTCGCCGGTAAGGAAGGTGCAGTCCTCGATGAGCACGTTGCGGGAGGAGTCGGGGTCGACCCCGTCATTGTTCTGGTGGTAGCTATTGACGGTGACCCCGCGCAGGGTCACGTCCGAGCAGAAGACTGGGTGGATACACCAGAAGGGGGAGTTGGTGACGGTGACATCTTCGACGAGCACTCGCTCGCAGCCGAAGAATTGGATGAAGGGAGGGCGGAGAAAGTCGCCTTCGCCGAAGACGCGCTGGTGAACGGGCACGAGGTCGTTGCCCATTTGGCGGAGTCGCAATTGGGCGGCTTGCTGCTGGGGGCGCCAGGTGGCGAAGCCATCGGCTGCGTTGCCGTTGATCGTTCCGGAGCCGGTGATGGCCACGTCGGTGGCTTGGAAGGCGTAGATGAGGGGGGAGTAGTTGTAGCAGAGGCTGCCTTCCCAGCGAGTGAGCACGGCGGGCAGGTAGTCAGCGGGATCTTCGCTGAAGACGATTTCGGCCCCTGCTTCCAGATGGAGCTCGATGTGGCTTTTGAGGTGGATGGGGCCCTTGAGGTACCACTTGCCTTCGGGGAAGATCAATTTCCCCCCGCCTTGCCGCACGGCGTCGGCGAGGGCGGCCTTGACCGCGGGCAGGGAATCGAAGTCGAGACGTGCTTGGGCGCCGTATTCGACTATGGAATACAGGCGGGAGGGAATTTCAGGAGCTTGGATCGAATCGACGATCTCGGTAGCGACGTCCCAGGTGAGCTCTGCTTCGGCGCTCGGATCGCTTTTCGTATTCGAATCGGAACGGCAGCTGCTTGTCGCGGCAAGCAGGACCATCAGGACAGTTAGGTTCCAGAAGCGATTTTGGGAGAACAATTGATACATGAAATTCCTTTGCTGGGTTTGTTGCATTTTGTAGGTGCGCCGTTTCGAGGCGGCAAGCGTTTGGGGCGTTGGCGCTGCGGCGCCTCGCTCAACGATTAGAAGATTGGGAGTTTGGGGAAGCTTGCTAGCGTGCGGGAGCTTTAGCGTAAGGTTAGGCTATGGCTACCTTTGAAATTGCTCGCGAAGGCTTTACGCTAAAATCTGCAGCTCCTTGAGGGAGGCGGTGGCGGGATGTCACAGTGAGAAACCCAAATGAAGTACCTTATTATTTTGATCGGTTCGTGGCTCTTGGGAGCGACGGTTCTTGGAGCAGAGACCCTGGCGCTGCCGGAAGTCCGTATTCACACCCTGGATGCGGTGCCTGGACTTGTGGCGGAGTCGCGCTTCGAAACGACTCCAGGCGGCGGGAGAACCTTAAGGGTGGTCCTGCGCAACGAGGGCAGCGAGGCTGTGCGTTTGGACTCGGTAGAAACGCGTTTCGGCTGGGGTGGCCCGCCTTCCTCCGAAACCTTGGTGGCCACGGGAGGCACGACTCAGTTTCGGCATCCGACTCGCGTCACGGAGGCGGCTCACTGGCCAGCCACCTCCGCTTCCTTCCTATTGCGCAAGGACGGTGGCAGGCACCTAGTGGCGGGCCTCTTGGGCTGGAGGACGTTCTATACGGAGCTGACCTTCGATGCCGGCGAGGTGAGGGTGAAGACCTTTGGCGAGCAGAAGCGGATCCAGCCGGGAAGCTCGGTCACTTTGGAGTCGATATGGCTGGCGGAAAGCCAGTCCTGGGAGGGCTTGCTGTACCGCTATGGCGACCAGATCGCGGCGGCGAATAATGTGAACCTGCCGGAGAAGGAGCAGATCGTGGGCTGGGCCAATTGGGACTACTACGGCAAGCATTTCAGCGGCGAGTCGATCATGGAAAACGCTCGGGAGCTTGCGAAGATGGAGCTAGGCGGAAGCTTGGTGCAGATCGACGATGGCTGGCGCGAGCATTCGGGCGACTTTGGCGACGAGGAAGTGCGTATCGGAGATTTGGATGCGATCGTGGACGAGATCAACGCCTCTGGGATGAGGGCCGGTATCCACGTGGACTCGACGCGAGCGGATCCACGCTCGAAGATTGCTCGCAAGCATCCGGAGTATTTCTTGCATTTGGAGGACGGAAGCCTGCTGGTGGGCGAGCGTTCCAACGGTCGGGTGGGGCATGTCTATTTCGACTACACCCATCCGGGAGCTCGGGCTCACATGGCGGCTAATATTCGTTGGCTGCGGGAGAAGGGCTTCGAGTACTTCAAGCTCGATTTCATGCGATTCGCGGCGGAGGTGAATATCCTTTCGCGGGCCGAGCTGCCAGCCGATACGCGCATCGTGCGGCATGACGACAGCATGACGCTCTTTGAAGGATTCAACCTCATGATGCTGGCCTTTCGGGAGGCGATGGGCGAGGAATCGTTTTTCCTCGGTTGCTCGGCGGAGTTTGGCGTGACTTACGGGCACGTGGATGGCTTGCGCTCGGGCGGCGATATCGACCCGACCTTCAGCCGCTACCAGCGCTCCACTATGGAGAATGGCGGCATGTTCTTTTTGAACGGTCGTGTGGTTTGGTCCGATGCGGACTACCTGGTGGTACGCAACAAGTTCGACGAGGACGAGGATCGGGTCGACAGTTATCGAAAATCCGGATGGGAAAACTCCTGGTCGATGTCGCGTATGTGGGCCCACTATGTGGGGCTCTTTGGCGGGCCGATTATTTCCGGAGACAAGCTGCCGACGTTGCGGGAAGAGCGTCGCGAGCTGCTACGCGAAGCCATTGAGTTGCCTAAGTGCGAACGCTTCTATCCGGTCGACTTCTGGCAACGCGGCCGCGATCGCGACGACTCCTATCATGCGTTTTTGGGAGAAGCGAACGATGGGGTTTATCTGGCCTTCTTCAATTGGGGAACGACGACCCGTGAATATCGCATAGAAGGGCTTCCGGCTGGTGCGAAGCTGAGTGTCTTGGCGGGTGAAGGTATCCTGACGGCGGATACAAAGGTCGGTGCCTTGACGGTACCCTACTTTCATTCGACGATTTTGAAGGTAACTGGCAGCAGCTTCGACGAGCTACGCCGGACGCTCGCGGTTACGTATCCAGAACGTGGGTTGTAGTTCGCGGGTGTCGTCTCGGCGTGGCGGCAAACAGTCTTCGCATGGGACTACGACCGTCGTCGCGCCAGCCCTACCTTGCTGCGAACCCTGCTGGCTTAAAAGAGCGCGTCTTCCGCAAGGCTCTTTGGGAGATACTATAAGGGACTCGGCTGACAGCACTCTAGCGGGTGCCGGTTATGATGTCGTTTAGGTATTCTTCGATGTTGAGGTAACCGTCGCCATCGTCGTCCTTTAGGGGATCGCTGCCGTATTCTGTTTCCAGTGTATCCGGAATGCCATCACGGTCGGCGTCGATGGCCGAGGGGAGACCGTAGCTGGCGTAGTCGGGGAGCTTGGGGTCGCCGTCGGAATCGATGTCGGCCGCGGCCTTAGGGCCGACCGGGTTGAGCCATTTTCCTGGCTGGGATTTTGGTGGCAGGTAGACGACGTCGATAAGGGAACCTTGGCGGTTGGATATGTCGTTCATCAAGCGGGCGTCGATAGCGTCGCGGGAAGGCCAGCGGGCTCCTACTTCGTCGAGCAGGAAGTCCAGCTCGTTGAGCTGGGAGGAGAGTTTCGTTATTTCGTTCATCCCGATCCCGGCGAAGGCGGGTTCTGATGTGAAGGCTTCGGATTTGATCTTAGCGTTGGTGAAACCGGCTTCGATCACGTCCTGGTGGGGCAGGAGCTCGTAGCCGCTAAACGATGCAGCGTTGCCGCGTAGGAAGATTTTGCTGCCCGAGCTGGAGTCGATTCCGTTGAAGCGGACCAGCCGATCCTTGTGGGTGGTCGTGTCCGGGCCTCCTAGCCAGTAGTTAGCTATAACATGGGCTTTGAGCGGGTGCGTTCCCACTTTTATGGAACCGGAGAGCTGTCCGCCAGCGTTGCCGAAGTTGTAGATATAGTTGTTTATCAGTTCGCTTTGGTCCGTTTGCTTGAGGAAGGGGTTGCGGTATTCGTGATGGGCGATGAGGTTGCGGTAGAGAGTAACGTTGCGAGTCCATGGACCGATAACCATGCCCATGCCGTGCTTGGCGTTGTGGTACTCGACTGGAGCTGTCTCATCTTCGTGGATACTGTCTCGCAGCGAGGATTCGATGATATTGTACTGGAAAGTCACGTTCTGGCAGGCCCGGTAGGCGCTGGCGGTTTCGTCGGTTCCCCAACTGAAGGAGCAGTGGTCGATAATGATGTCTCTGAGGCTGGGGTCGCTTTCCGCGAGCTCGCCGACTTTGATGGCATCCCGATTGCGGGGCGCGGTGTTGACGCTGTAGTGCAAGTCGCTCGGTCGCACGCGCAGTCCGCGGACGATGATGTCGTGGGCGCCGTCGCGAATTTCTAGTCCTTCGCCGCGAATGCAGATGCCGCCTAAGGGAGCGGTTTGGCCGGCGATGGTGATGAAAGGGCTGTCGATGACTAAGGGTCTGCTTTCTTGCAGCGTAATGACTCCGCCGATACGAAATACAATGAAGCGACCTCGCTTGCCTTTGACGCTGTCGATGGCGTGCCGGAGGGTACCGGGGCTATCGTCGTCGGCGAGGCTGTCGACGATATAGACTTCGGGCTTCGTCCCGCCGCGTGCCCCTTGGGCGTATTTGCCGAAACCGGCGGCCCCGGGGAAGGCGGGCAACGGATCCGCTGCCGATGCTACGGCGAGTGAGCAGCTTGCAAGAGTGGATAGGAAGTAAGCGAAGGATTTCATTGGTTTAAGGGTACGAGGGCAAAGGATTTGTAGGAGCTGCTCTTCCGGGGGGAGGGGCGCTGGCTAGGACGGTCTTTTTCGCGGTCGCGTTTGGCTGCTTTCACATGGCGAGTAGAGGCATTTGGTTTTTTGTTGGCGAGCAGCCGAATGCTTCGGGTCGGGAGGGCGCGTTGCCAATCTTAAGCGTCTATAGCGTAAAGTGGCGGCGGCTGGCGAAAGCAGGTAGGGCCGCGCTGGCTTCGCGCCGCCTGTCAGGCGCGAGGACTCCTGCGTTCTTACGCGGCTTCCCGTCGATACGCGTGTTTTCACGCGGGGCATTTGCCTACAAAAAAACCGCAGTTGTTTACGCTGCGGTTCTTTGCCCATTCGAAAATGGTCGGGGTGTTCCGAGGAGCAGGTGCGACGACATCGATGGAGCGGAGTGACATCTCAAGGATTGCTGTCGCTTCGCTCCATCGCTGCGCGACTCCCTTCGGTCGGCCTTCTCCGCTGCGCTCCGTCGAACCTTTCGGTCCTCATCCTTTCACGCGAGGCGTTTGCGTACAAAAAAACCGCAGTTGTTGTACTGCGGTTCTTTGCCCATTCGAAAATGGTCGGGGTGTTCCGAGGAGCAGGTGCGACGACATCGATGGAGCGGAGTGACATCTCAAGGATTGGTTGGGCTTTGCCCAAGTCCTTCGGACTCCTGCTTCGCAGGCCCCATCTCCGTTCGCTTCGCTCTCTCCGTCGAACCTTTCGGTCCTCATCCTTTCACGCGAGGCATTTGCCTACAAAAAAACCGCAGTTGTTATGCTGCGGTTCTTTGCCCATTCGAAAATGGTCGGGGTGAAAGGATTGCTGTCGCTTCGCTCCATCGCTGCGCGACTCCCTTCGGTCGGCCTTCTCCGCTGCGCTCCGTCGAACCTTTCGGTTCTCATCCTTTCACGCGAGGCGTTTGCATACAAAAAAACCGCAGTTGTTGTACTGCGGTTCTTTGCCCATTCGAAAATGGTCGGGGTGAAAGGATTCGAACCTTCGACCTCCTGGTCCCAAACCAGGCGCTCTACCAGGCTAAGCTACACCCCGTAAAAAGGAGGAGCAAAAGATTGGGATTCGGGGGTTCTGTCAAGAACAAGTTCCGATTCTTTGGGGCATATCTCGAATTTCTCTCGGGGATGCGGGGAAATAGGCGTTGCGCCGCTCTGAGAATGCGCTTCTTGTTTTGGTAAAAATGCCTCCTTCAGGGCTCTTTGACTCAGCTAAAATGGAAAACTTATCTTCTTCTGAATTGGATTCTCCTTCGAAAACGCCTCTGTTTATCGCGATCGCGGCGGTGATCGTGGCCCTCGTGGCTTTGGGCATCGGTTGGATGGGACTTTCTCGGGCGGCTGAGCTTGAGAAGGAAATCGCTCGCCTCGAGGAGGCGTCGAGCCAGGACACGGGACTTGAGGATTCGGTGCGGGCGACGGCTGAGCGGGTGGAGAGCCTCTCGGGCAGCATGAACAATTTTTCCAAGAGCGTGAACGACGCGATCAAGGAGGTGCACTCGGACATGACCAAGGTGCGCAGCGATTTGCGCAAGGTGACGATCGATGCCTTGACGGCCAAGAAGATGGTGGAGGAGCTGGAGGAAAAGGGCGTGAAGGTGGCTGTGGTGCCGTCTTCGTCGAGCAGTTCCTCCGCGGCGCCGGCTGCGTCTTCGTCGGCCCCGAAGACTCCGGACACCAAGCCGGGCACTTCGGGCGTCTACACGATCAAGAGCGGCGACACTTTGGGTAAGATCGCGGCGGCCTACAAGATCACCTTGAGCCAGCTGCAGGCGGCGAACCCGGGCATCGATCCGCGTCGCTTGCGGATCGGCCAGCAGGTGGCGATCCCTGCTCCGTCCAACTAAGTTGGGCTGGGTTGCGTTTTTTGTTGCTGAGCGATGAGTTCGTCTGAGGCAGGGAAGGGCTCCGAGGGCGAGCTGGTGCACGCTTGGCAGCGCCTGGACGAGAAGGATTTGGTCAATTGCCCGATCTTCGACTTGGTTTCGCGCCGCCTGCGCCATCCGGTGCGGGGGACGGAGGGCGACTTCTACGTTCTGAAGACGCGGGACTGGGTGAACGTGATTCCGGTGACGCCTGACTTCCAGGTGGTGATGGTGCGGCAGTACCGTTTCGGCATCGAGGAGACGTCTTGGGAAATCCCGGGCGGCATCATGGATGCGGGCGAGGATCCGGTGGTGGCGGCGGAGCGGGAGCTGCGCGAGGAAACGGGGTATGTGGCTGCGTCCTGCCGGGTGATCGGCAAGGTGGCGGCGAACCCGGCGATCCTGGACAATTTTTGCCATTTCGTTTGGGCCGAGGGCGTAACGCTCCTGGCCGAGGTGGCTTGGGACGAGCACGAGGAGATGGAGACGCGCCTGTTTCCGGTGGACGAGGTTTTCGCCATGGCCCACCGGGGCGAGATCAAGCACTCGCTGGTGGTGGCCGCTTTGTTCCAGTTCTATCCGGAGTGGCTGAAGATCCGGGCTCGGCGTCGCTAGGACTGCGGCGCGCTTAGCTCTTGCGGGAGCGTGTCCTGGGCGGGGGTAGGGTGCTTGAGGGTGAGCTTGACGGTGGCGCCTCCTTGGGGGCGGTTGTAGGCTTCGGCGGTGCCGCCGTGCAGGTCCATGACGAGCTTGGCGAGGGCGAGGTTGAGGCCGAGGTTGTCGTCGCGGCCGAGGTCTTCGCGAATGAAGACGCGGAAGAGGTTGCGCAGGACGGCGTCGGGGAAGCCTCTTCCTTGGTCGGATATTTCGATGGAGAGGGTGTCGTGGGCGGCGTGGGTACGGATGGTGATCTGGCTTCCGTGGGGGGAGTGTTTGGAGGCGTTTTGCAGGATTTCGCCGACGCAGATCTTGAGGAGCTGGGAGTCGGCGAGGGTGCGGGTTTCGGGGCAGAACTGGTAGGTGACGCTTTGCTGCTTTCGCTCGAGCTCGGGGGCGAGCTGGTCGACGGCGGCTTGGATGAGCGCGACGATCTCGGTTTCTTGGAGGGCGAGGTTGTAGCGTTTGGCTTTGAGGCTGGTGATGCGTTCGGCGAGCAGGAGGAATTGCTCGAGGCGGTTGGCGGAGTCTTCGAGCACGTCGATGAGCTCCTTGTTCTTGGAGTTGGGGTCGTCCTGCTGGCTGTTGATCTTGATGAGCTGGGTGGCGCCTTTGAGCCCGTTGAGGGGGGTGCGCATCTCGTGGCTGATGATCTTGAGGAAGTCGTACTTGAGCTGGTCGCTCTCGCGCAGGGAGAGGTTGGCTTCTTCGAGGGCTTTGTTCTTCTCGGAGAGCTCGTCGTTGAGGGCGCGGTTGAGCTTGCGCAGGCCGTAGACGTCGAGGGCTTGCTCGATGGTCTGGGTAAGCTTTTCGGTATCCCAGGGCTTGCGGACGTACTTGAAGATGTTGGCGCGGTTGACGGCGCCTTGGATGGCGTCGATGTCGGAGTAGGCGGTGACGAGGATGCGGCAGGGGCCGGGGTTGATTTCGAAGACGCGCTCGAGGAATTCGACGCCGCTCATGCCGGGCATGCGTTGGTCGGAGAGGACGAGGTCGACGTCTTCGGCTTGGAACAGGCGCAGGCCTTCCTCGGCGCTGGCTGCGAGGAGGATGTTGTAGTCTCGCCGGAAGGTGATGCGGAAGGCATTGAGGTTTCCCGGCTCGTCGTCGACGTAGAGTATGGTGAATTTCTTATCCATGCCCGGCCTTGATGGCTTCGATGATGAGGGCTTTGAGGTCGTGTTCGTCCCAAGGCTTTGAGATGAACTTGTAGAGTTTGTAGTCTTCGAAGGCGAGGTCGATATCTTCTGGTTGGGC
This sequence comes from Pelagicoccus sp. SDUM812005, assembly GCF_031127875.1. Lineage (GTDB taxonomy): Bacteria > Verrucomicrobiota > Verrucomicrobiia > Opitutales > Opitutaceae > Pelagicoccus. The sequence continues at coordinate 118,740 of NZ_JARXIA010000009.1, forward strand.
GTATCCGGATAGCATGACGCGGCTGGGCGGGGCTTCGGGGTAGAGCCTTTGGATTTCCTTGAGCAGCTCGATGCCGGACATGTCGGGCATCATCTGGTCGGTGATGAGGAGGTCGATTTCGCGGGTTTTGAGGGTTTCGACGGCTTCGACGGCGTTGTCGGCGAGCAGGATGTCGAACTCGCGGCGGAAGGTGCTCTTGAAGACGCGCAGGTTGGAGGGTTCGTCGTCGACGTAGAGGATGGTGTAGCGGTCGTTGGCGGTGGCGCTCATGTTGGTTGGAGGGAAGGCGGCTAGCGTTGGGCGGGAGGGGGGCCGTCTTGGGTGATCGGGAGTTGGAGGGTGAAGGTGCTGCCGCGTCCGGGGGCGGTCTCGAGGTGGAGGCTGCCGCGGTGGTCTTGCACGATGGAGTAGGTAATGGCGAGCCCGAGCCCGGTTCCTTTTCCGATGCTTTTTGTGGTGAAAAAGGGATCGTAGATCTTGTCGCGCACTTCTTCGCTCATGCCGATGCCGTCGTCGGCGAAGCTGAGGGAGACGGATCCGTCGGCGGCGCGGGTGGTGATCTGGATGGTGCCGTCGCCGCCGCGGGCGTCGATGGCGTCGATGGCGTTGCCGAGGATGTTCATGAAGGCTTGGTTGAGCTTGCCGGGGAAGCAGAGGATGGGGGGCAGCTGGGGGTCGAAGTCGCGCACGATTTTGATGTGGGGCTTGCACTTGCTCTTGAGCAGGACGAGCACGCTTTCGATGTCTTCGTGGAGGTGGGCGCGGTGCCAGTCTTCCTTGCCGAGGCGGGAGAACTTGCTGAGGCCGGCCACGATTTCGGTGATGCGGGTGGCGCCGAGCTTGATGTCCTTGAGGGTTTCTTCGAGGGCTTCGAAGGCTTGCTCGAAGTCGACGGCTTGGCAGGTCTCCTGGAGTTGAGCGATGGCGGCGGCGGGGTCGCTGGCTTGAGGCAGCTTGCGGACTTGCTCGACGACGGCTTTCACGTCGGCGAAGTCCTTGCTCATGCTGTTGACGCCGGCGTAGACGAAGTTGATGGGGTTGTTGATCTCGTGGGCGATGCCGGCGGTGAGGATGCCGAGGGAGGCCATCTTTTCGGATTGCACGAGCTGGGCTTGGGTTTGCTGGAGGAGGGCGAGGGTTTCGCTGAGCTCTTGCTTTTGCTGGGTGAGCAGGGCGTTGCGTTCGGCGAGCTCGTCGTGGGCTTTGCGCAGCTCCGTGACGTCGCGGCTGATGCCGACCATGCCGATGGGCTCGTTGGTCTGGGGGTCGAGGATGGGGGTCTTGGTGCTTTTGATGGTGAGCCGGTTTCCTGCGGCGTCCCAGTCTTCCTCTTCCTTGGTGATGCTGGCCTTGCTCTTGAACATGGCGGCCTCGTCGTCGAAGCGGCTTTGGGCGGCTTCGGGGCTGAAGTAGTCGAAGTCGGATTTGCCGATGACTTCTTCGATGCTTCGGGCGTGGCGGCGGCGGTAGAAGGCTTTGTTGCCGTTGAGGTAGCGGCTTTGGGTGTCCTTGAAGTAGATGGAGTCGGGGATGTGGTCGATGACGGTTTGCAGCTGCTCGCGTTCGATGTCGATGAGGCGTTGCTGCTGGAGGGTTTCGCTGAGGTCGCGCCCGATGCCGGCGAGGGCTACGATTTGCCCGTGGGCGTCGCGGATGGGCTTTTTGCTTACGAGGTAGGTGAAGGAGGCGCCTTGGGGATCGACGCCTTGTTCCAGTTTGGCGGGGAGGGGCTGGCCGGTTTCGAAGAGGCGGCGCTCTTCCTGGTGGTGGGCTTCGGCTTGCTTGCGGGGGAGGTAGTCGAGCTCGGTCTTGCCGACGAGCTTCGCGGGGGAGCTTTCGCCGAGGAGCTGGGCGGCGGCTTGGTTGGCGGCGATGAAGCGGTGCTCGCGGTCCTTGAGGTAGACGACATCGGGGATGTTGTCTATGAGGCTTCGCAAGAGGGAGGGTTCGCTGTTGGCGGCTCCTGGGATGGGCATGTTCTGGGTTGTTGGGAAGGTGGGCGCTGGGAGTGGGCTCGCGGGCTTGACCAAGCTTAGCGGGAATGGATGTTCCTGCAAGGTCGAAGCTCATCTTGGGCGGGAGGGCAAGCGAGAGGCTCGTTGGGCTTGGGAAGGCCCGACGCTAGCAGGAACGCTAATACATGGGATGGCATATGCTTATCTTTGTAGGGGTGAAGGATTTATATCTGATTCCTAATTGACCCATTAAAGATCGGACATTACTCGTTTCGGCCTTCGCTAAGGGCGGTCCGTGCTCGGATTGTTCAGCTGCGGAGAAATGACTTGTTTGTTTACCGATGAATATTCTCAACGCCCTCTTCAAAACCTCGCTGGGCAAGAAAGTGATCATGGCGATCACTGGCTTGGTCCTTGTCGGGTTCGTCATTGGCCACTTGGTCGGCAATTTGCAGATTTTTTCTCCGCCGGAGAAGATTAATGCCTATGCGCACTTGTTGCAGTCCTTGGGGCCGGTCCTGTGGGTGATCCGGGCGTTCCTGCTTTTGATGGTCGGCTTGCATATCTGGTCTGCGATCGCGCTTGTTCTGGAGAACAAGGCCGCTCGTGGGGCCAAGGGGTACGCGAACCAGAAGACGCTGCGGGCTTCCTTCGCTTCGCGCACGATGAAGTGGAGCGGCTTGATCGTCCTGGCCTTCATTATCTACCACATCCTGCACTTCACCACGAAGCAGGCTTACGGGCCGGAGCTGTTTATGGTGAACTTGGACGGGGAGATGGTGCCGGACGTGCACACCATGATGGTGCTCGGCTTCCAGGATCCCTTGGTATCGATCTTCTACTTGGTAGCGATCGGTTTGCTCACGCTGCACCTGAGCCACGGCCTTTCTAGCATGTTCCAGTCGCTCGGTCTTCGCACGCGGGCTTGGGCCGGCTGCTTGAACAAGGTATCGCTCGCGGTGTGCATCCTCTACTTCCTCGGCAACGCGGCCATCGTGGGCGCGTGCTTCTCTGGCTTCGTGAAGGTCCAGAACGAGAACTTCCAGGCGAGCTCGGGCGAGCTCTGCACGCCGAACTGCCAAGTTTGCGAAACTCGACTCGCTTCCAACAACTAGATTTCCCTCCGATGAAACTTGATTCAAAAATTCCATCCGGCCCGCTTGAAGGTAAGTGGGAGAAACACATAATGGAGGGCAAGCTCGTCAACCCTGCCAACAAGCGTAAGTACGACATCATCATTGTCGGCTCGGGCTTGGCAGGTTCCTCGGCGGCGGCGACTCTCGGCGAACTCGGCTACAAGGTGAAGTGCTTCACCTTCCACGACAGCCCTCGCCGCGCCCACTCCATCGCCGCCCAGGGCGGCATCAACGCTGCTAAGAACTACCAGAACGATGGTGACAGCGTGTATCGGCTTTTCTACGACACGATCAAGGGGGGGGACTTCCGCTCTCGCGAGGCGAACGTCTACCGCCTGGCCCAGGTCAGCGCCAACATCATCGACCAGTGCGCGGCGCAGGGCGTACCGTTCGCTCGCGAATACGGCGGCCTTTTGGCGAACCGTTCCTTCGGCGGCGCCCAGGTTTCCCGTACCTTCTACGCTCGCGGCCAAACGGGGCAGCAGCTCTTGCTCGGCGCCTACTCGGCGCTTAGCCGTCAGGTCGGGCTCGGCACGGTGGAGCTTTGCGCGAACGAGGAGATGCTGGAGCTGGTCGTCGTAGACGGGCATGCCAAGGGCATCATTACCCGAAATCTGAATACGGGCGAAATCTCCCGCCACTCGGCCCATGCGGTCGTGCTTGGCACGGGCGGTTACGGAAACGTGTTCAACCTATCGACTTACGCTCGCCAGTCCAACGTGACGGCTGCGTGGCGCGCTCACCGCAAGGGAGCGGCCTTCGCGAATCCTTGTTACACGCAGATCCACCCGACCTGTATTCCGGTTTCCGGCGACTACCAGTCGAAGCTGACGCTGATGTCCGAGTCGCTCCGTAACGACGGCCGCATCTGGGCTCCGAAGAAGAAGGGGGACAAGCGTCCGCCGAGCCAGATCCCTGAAGAGGAGCGCGACTACTATCTAGAGCGCAAGTATCCAAGTTTTGGTAACTTGGCTCCTCGCGACATTTCTTCCCGCGCTGCGAAGGAAGCTTGCGACGACGGTCGCGGCGTCGGCGAGACGGGACTTGGCGTGTATCTAGATTTCAGCGACGCGATCAAGCGTCTCGGCGCGGATACGATCAAGGAACGCTACGGCAACCTCTTCGACATCTACAAGGAGATCACGGACGAGAGCGCCTACGAAGTTCCGATGCGCATCTACCCTGCGGTGCACTACACGATGGGCGGCCTTTGGGTGGACTACAACTTGATGAGCAACCTGGAAGGTCTTTTCGTCATGGGCGAGGCGAACTTCTCGGACCACGGCGCGAATCGTTTGGGCGCTTCCGCTCTCATGCAAGGTCTGGCGGACGGCTACTTCGTGTTGCCGTATACGATTCCTCACTACCTGGCGAACTTGACGGCTTCTTCTGCGCCTTCGACCGACGACCAAGAGTTCGTCAAGGCGGAGGAAGCGGTGAAGGAGCGTACCGAAAAGCTGCTTGGCAACAAGGGCAGCAAGTCGGTCAAGAGCTTCCACAAGCGCCTCGGCAATATCATGTGGGACCACTGCGGCATGGCTCGCACCAAGGAAAAGCTGGAGGAGGCGATCAAGCTTATCCCCGAGCTTCGCAAGGAGTTCTGGGCGGACGTTCGCGTTCCCGGCGAAGGCAAGGAGCTCAACCAGTCGCTCGAGAGCGCCGGCCGCGTGGCGGACTTCCTTGAGCTTGGCGAGCTGATGTGCCGCGACGCTTTGGCTCGCGAAGAGTCCTGCGGCGGCCACTTCCGCGAGGAGCACCAGTACGAGGACGGCGAGGCCAAGCGCGACGACGAGAACTTCGCTCACGTGGCGGCTTGGGAATACAAGGGCGAGGACCAGGAACCGGTTCGCCACACGGAGGAACTCGTTTACGAGTCGGTCAAGTTCGCTACCCGTAGCTACAAGTAAGCCAGCCAACAATAGAAGGAATTATTACCATGAACGTTAAACTACGCGTCTGGCGTCAGAAGAATAGCGAAACAGAAGGTCGCTTCGAAAACTACGAAGCCAAGAACCTCAATCCCAACATGTCCTTCTTGGAGATGATGGATGTGGTGAACGAAGACCTCACCGATGCGGGCGAAGAGCCGATCGCATTTGCCCATGACTGTCGTGAAGGGATTTGCGGAACCTGTTCCTGCATGATCGACGGCAAGCCTCATGGTCCGGAGCACGGGGTGGCGACTTGCCAAACCTACATGCGCAGCTTCAAGGACGGAGACACCATCACGGTCGAGCCTTTCCGGGCGACTGCTTTTCCGATCGTGAAGGATCTGGTGACCGACCGAGCGGCTTTCGACAAGATCCAGCAAGCCGGCGGATTCATTACGGTACGCACAGGAGCGGCTCCCGACGCGAACTCGATCCCTATCGGCAAGGAGATCGCGGACCTCGCCATGGACGCGGCGGCTTGTATCGGCTGCGGCGCGTGCGTGGCTGCGTGTAAGAACGCGTCGGCGATGCTCTTCGTATCCGCGAAAGCAGGACAGCTCAACTTGCTCCCGCAGGGCCAGCCAGAAAAGGACCGACGCGTCTTGAGCATGGTTGCGGCCATGGACGAGGCAGGCTTCGGCAACTGCACCAACCAGTACGAGTGTTCGGCGGCGTGCCCGAAGATGATCTCGGAAGAGTTCATCTCCAAGCTCAACCGCGATTTCGTGGGAGCGACGGTGCGCAACGCGGTGAAGGCCAAGGCGCTCTAGGGCGGGGTGCTGTTATTCTATTTTCCAAGACCGCGGCTTTCGGGCCGCGGTCTTTTTTTGCGTTTGCCAGCCGGAGCTGGGGAGTTTGCTGAAAAAGGGAAGGGCAAGGGAGCGTTTCGGTGTATGGCTTTTTTGGACACCTGTTTTTATCGTTATGAAGCAATTCCCCTGGATCCCAGTTGCGGCGCTTGGCGCTTTCTTCGCTTTCGGTTTGGCGCTTTCCGCTTGCAGTACGACGGGCTCTTCTTCGGGGCTGGGAAGCGAGGTCGCGGAGCCGGTGGAGATTTACAAGGGGATGGAGGCTGCGGACTTGTGGGCCGCGTTGGGCAAGCCCTATGAGGTGCGGCCGACCACGCCGCCGGTCGAAGGCAGCGAAATCTGGGTGTACCGGAAGGTAAGCGAGAACGTTTCCTTGGTGGTGACCGGTACGGTGGAAACGCCGGGCATGGAGGTGGGCGGCGTCCAGATGACGATCACGGACAACGTTTATACGCCGGCTACTACGCGTCGCGTGGAGGAGACCTTGTTCCTCATGGTCGATGGCGTGATGACCGCGTGGAAGGTGGCTCGCGAAGGTTCGGAGCGCCTGAATTAGCTCGCTATCGCTGGCGGTGGGCCAGCTTGGTTTCTAGAAGAGCTCGAGCGCTTCGGCGCTTTCGTAGGCGATCCATCCGCAGGCGAGCAGGAAGCTCCAGATGGCTAGGAGGGCTACGGCCCGCTTGAAGCGCTTGGTCTTGTCGTGGCGATCGAGGGCGCGTTTGCGGAATCCGCTTTGCTGTAGGAAGCTGACGAATTGCACGTTCTTTACGCCATCTCTGGAATCGCTCCGCCTAAGCATTTGATCCTCCCGGATGGGGGATCGTCTCAGTCGTGACTTTAGATAGGTTAGCATTTAAGAAGTATTTGAAATCCGCCTTATCATGAAAGACGGCTTTTGTGAATAAGCGTTCAGTGCAAAGTCCAATTTAAGCGCTTATACACAAGGAATTTGGCAGTTTTGCGGAAATCTTTTACCGGCGAGATCGCTCTAACTCGCTATTGCTATCAAAGGGGGCGGCCTTAGAACCGGATCCTGTATGAGCGAACCCCTGAAAATTACGGTCTGCGGCGCTGGCGCCTGGGGCACTTCCGTGGCTCTCCATTGCGAACGCCAAGGGCTTCCGACCACCTTGATGGCGCGTCGCCCCGAGCAGGCGGCGGCGATGGAGGCGGAGCGCGAGAACAAGGACTATCTGCCCGGCTACGCGTTCGGGGCGAGCCTACGGGTGACTGCCGACCTGGCCACGGCTTTGCGGGGCGCGGACGTGGTCTTCCTTGGGGCTCCGTCCTATGCCTTGCGGGCATGGTGCCAGCAGATTGCGGCTTTGGAGGAAGGCGTGTTGAAGCAGGGGGCGCTCTTCGTGAGCCTGGCGAAGGGCTTGGAGTTGGAGACGCGCCAGACGCCTTGCGGAATCGTGAAGGAGGAGCTCCCGGGAGCGATCGTGGGCAGCCTTTCGGGGCCGACCTTTGCAGGCGAGGTGGCGGCTGGGAAGCCGACCGCTATGACGCTTGCCTTTGACGATTGCGGCGAGGCGGCTATGGAGCGCCTGCAAAACGCGATCAGCGGCCCGAACTTGCGGGTGTACGCCAGCCACGACCTGAAGGGGGTGGAGCTCGGCGGTTGCTTGAAGAACGTGTACGCGATCGCGGCGGGCTGCTGCCAGGGGCTTAAGCTCGGCGACAATGCCTTGGCCTCCCTTTTGACGCGGGCCGTGGCGGAAATGGTACGGGTGGGGCAGGCTCTGGGAGCGAAGCTGGAAACCTTTTACGGTTTGAGCGGGTTCGGCGACTTGGTGGCGACGTGCCATGGCGAGTGGAGCCGCAATCGGACTTTTGGCGAAGCGATTGCAGGCGGTCGCACTGCGGCGGAGATCATTGCCCAGCAAAAGACGGCGGTGGAAGGTTACCGGACGGCTAAGGCGTTCCATCAGGAGTGCCGGAGCAAGGGGATCGACGCCCCCATTCTCGAGCAAGTTTATAAGATCTGCTACGAATCGAAGCCGCCGATGCAGGCTTTGGGCGACTTGATGAGTCGGGATCTAAAGAAAGAGTAATCCTTTCCTAGCTCTCGAGGGGCGAAACGGAGTATCTTGGAGGAGTGTCGTCCTTGCCGGGGTCGCCCGCGGCGGGAGGCCTGGCCGATCATCTCCAAACCGTATCGTCATGAATTTTAAAGTACTACTTTCGAAGAACGCCCTCTCGAAGCTCTTGGGGGCAGGGTTGCTCGCTCTTGCCTCTTGCGGCATGGTCGGCTGCGAAACGACGGGAAGCGCTCCCGCGGCGCAAGAGGCGCCTCAGACCGTGAGCAAAGGGATGAGCGAAGGGGAGGTCCTCGCGATCCTGGGCGAGCCGAAGTCGGTGGACGTGATCGAGCAAGACGGGGTTTCGGCGGAGATCTGGCGCTACGAGAAGGAAGTGGTGCTGAGCTCGACCATCGAGTCGGACGGGGAGCAGGAGCGCGTATTTGTGGATCAAAAGACGGGACAGTTCGTTAAGGTGATTGAGCCGATCTATCGCAACGAGAAGGTCAAGGGCCGCATAATAGCGGAGCTTTTGATGGTGGGTGGCAAGGTGGTGGCCCTGAAGGAAACGGAAGGCGCGCCCGAATTAGAGGTGGGCCACTAGAGGAATGAAGGGCGAGCTTGCGGGCTCGCCTTTTTTATGGGAGCCGCTAGGCAATCCATCGTGCCTGAATCCTCCCCTAAACGCGTTTGGTCCTGGGCGTGTTTCGATTTCGCCAACTCGGCTTTCGGAACGCTGGTCCTGACCTTTGTATTCAATACTTACTTCGTTAAGGTTATCGCTCCGTCGGAGACGGAGGGGACGACCTTATGGGGGAATACGGTGGCGATCGCGTCGGTGGTGATCGCGCTGCTGTCGCCGATGCTGGGCGCGGCGGCCGATGCCTTCGGTTGGAAGAAGCGCTTCCTGGTGGTATCGACTGCGATCGCTTGCGTGGCTATCGCGGCCTTGTACTTCCCGGTGAAGGGAGATGTGGGCTGGGGGCTTTTGCTATTCGGCCTCGCCTTGGTGGCGACGGAGCTTTCGATCGTCTTCAGCAATGCCTTTCTACCGGAGATCGCTCCTCGCGAAAAGCACGGCAAAGTATCCGGGCAAGCCTTTGCCCTTGGCTACGCGGGCGGCTTGCTCTGCTTGTTCATCGCCTTGGCGGGGTTCTTGTCGGAGACGGCGGATCCTTGGTTTGGCTTGAGCAAGGAAGGCGGTCAAAACGTGCGGACTACTAACGTCCTGGTGGCGGTTTGGTTCGCCGTATTTAGTATTCCGATACTGCTTTGGGTGAAGGAGCGGAAGGCCCCGCAGCATCCGGACGGATTTTTCAAGGTAGCTCGGCAATCGTTTGGGCGCTTGGCGGATACCTTTCGCCATATTCGCGAGTACCGGCAGCTCTTTTGGATGCTGGTGGCGCGGCTTTTCTACAACGACGGTTTGGTGGCGATCTTTTCCTTCGGTGGTATCTATGCCACGGTTGTATTCGGATTTACCTTTCAGGACCTGATGGTGTTCGGGATCGCCCTGAACGTGTGTTCGGGCGTGGGGTCGCTGGTCTTTAGTTTCGTCGAGGACAAGATCGGCAGTCGGGTGACGATCGTGATTTCGTTGATCGGGCTGGTGCTGCCGACGACGGCGGCCCTGTTTCTGACGACGAAGGCTGGCTTCTGGGCGTGCGCGGTGGTGATCGGAATTTTCCTCGGGCCGAACCAATCGGCCAGCCGCGCTTATTTGAGCCGTCTGACGCCGGAGGACAAGGCGAACGAGTTTTTCGGTTTCTTTGCGTTTTCGGGCAAGGCGACCGCCTTCCTAGGGCCTTTGCTTTACGGGCAGCTGGTGGGGATTTTCGACTCGCAGCGAGCGGGCATGGCGGTGATCCCTGCCCTGATGATTCTGGGCATGGTTATCTTCATCGTGAAGACGCATCCGATTAAGCCGAGCGATGTGGCGGGTTGAGGCGCAGGTCGATTCCTGGAATGAAGTGGGTTTGGTGTAGCTATGGGATTTCGATTGCGACGGTTGCTTTGAGCGCCGCGATCGGGGCATGGTTTTATCCGGGAGGTTTCGATTGGTTCTACGAAGTGATGTCGGCTCTCGCCTCGCGGAAGCATAATCCGGAGGGAGGCGCGTGGTTCGCTGCGGGCATCGCGCTTTCCATGGCTGCGCTTTTTCCGGTTGCGTATCGACTTTATCAGGACGCCAAAGGCGGATCGCGTCTGGAGACGCTCGCTGCGTGGCTGGTTGGAGTCGGGGTGGGCTGCGGTGTGTTGGTCGGACTGGAGCGCTTGTTTGTCTATCATTTGTCCGACCTGGTGGACAAGGCCCATGAGGCTTTGGCGCTGGTGACCTTCCTTTCCCTGTTTTTCGGGAATCTCGGCCTAGCCTTTACGCGGACGCGGCGAGCGGGGGCGACGCGTTGGGTATCCGCGGTGGTGGTCGGGCCGTTGCTGGCGATTGGGTTGAGCCAATTGGCGCTCTACCTCGACCAGCGAGATTTGGGCTGGGTGGACGCTGGCTGGCGCGAGATGGGGATACCGATTTGGTACAGTTTTGCCTTTTGGCAATGGCTGGCGTCGGGAGCGCTATGGGTGAGTTTGGGGCTGTTGCTGGCGCAGCGTCCTAAATGAAGGGGTGTATCCATTCTAGCGTTGATGGATGGGGCGGGAGGCGACTACGTTTTCTGCGTGTCGAATTCGGAATCCAAGTGGCAGCGTGAGTGTGTTTTAGTCGTCGAAGACGAGCCGTCGATATCGGACAACTTGAGCTTCGGCTTGAAGCGAGAGGGCTTTGGAAGCGTGGTGGTGACGACGGGGATCGAGGCCCTCGAGCAACTGCGGGAGAATCGCTTCGCTCTGGTGGTGTTGGATGTGGGGCTGCCGGATACGACGGGCTTCGAGGTGTGCAAGCAGATCCGGACCTTCTCGGAGGTGCCGATCATTTTTCTGACGGCGCGAAACGAGGAGATCGATCGGATCTTAGGCCTGGAAATCGGCGGGGACGACTATGTGTGCAAGCCGTTTAGCGTGCGGGAGCTGGTGGCCCGGGTGCGGGTGATCCTGAAGCGAGGTCGAGGGGAGGCGGCAAGCGGCGAAGCGTCTGCGAGTGACGGTGTGTTCGGTCCTTTTGTTTTGGATACGGATCGGTATCGAATCGTGTTGGAGGGGAGCTCGCTGAACTTGACTCGCTACGAATACCGCATGTTGAAGGTCTTTTTGGAGCGTCAGGGACGTGTTTTGACGCGGGAGCAGCTTATGTATCAGGTTTGGGAGGAGCCGGAGGCGAGTGGCGAGCGGACGGTGGATGCCCATGTAAAGTCCTTGCGGGCGAAGCTGAGGGAAGTGTCGCCAAGTTGCGAATACATACAGACCCACCGAGGAATTGGATATTCGATGGTGTATTGAGCGGTGGATCCGGTCCGTTGATTTTAGCCGCAAATTGCGCCAATGAACTCAGATAACTTTTGCTCGTGGAATTGATGGTGGACGTCGAATTATGCTTTTTGGCCGTTGGCCGATTCGCAAGCGTTGTGCCGATGTCGGTGGTGATATGAGGACGCTTTGGCAAGTATTGACGAATCCGGATTTGAGGGGGCCGCGTTGGCTGCGCTTCCCGAAGCGCTTGATCTCGATTCGGGCCAGTATCTTGCTGGTTTACTTGCTGGTGGTGGGAGGCGGATTTTATGCGATCATGTCGACCATGACGCAGGAGATTCAGCCTCGCTACTTGGAGTCGATGGAGGAGTCGCTTGTGGATACGGCGAATATCCTGGCGGCTCAGCTTGAGCATTCGGCGGAGTTGGAGGGGTATGCTGCGGACACGATCGAGAAGATTTTCGAGCGGGCCTACGAACGTCGCTTCGAGGCTCAGATCTATTCCTTGCGCAAGGAATCGGTCGACCTGGAGGTGTACTTGACGGATGCGTCTGGAGTGGTGCTGTTCGATTCCGCGAATCGTGAAAACAAGGGGAAGGACTTTTCGAAGTGGATCGATGTGTCGCGTACTTTGGCGGGCCAGTATGGGGCGCGGGCGACTTGGACGGAGCGGAATGGGGGACGGGCATTGATCTTGTATGTGGCGGCTCCGGTGCGGGTGGATGGACGTATTCAGGGAGTGGTGACGGTGGGGAAGCCAACCTCCTACGTGAACGAATTGATCGCGCGGGCGGAAGGGCGGTTCAAGTCGTACGTCGTGGTGGCGGGGGTGGCAGTTCTTTTGCTGGGAGCGGTGCTGTCGGTTTGGTTGACGCAGCCGATCAAGCGGCTGATCGCTTACGCGAACGCGTTGCGGGACGGGAAGCAGGCGAGTTACCCGCGCTTGTTCGGAATCGAGGCCAACGAGTTGGGGCGGGCTTTCGAGGAGATGCGCTTGGCCTTGGAGGGGAAGCAGTACGTGGAGCGGTACGTGCAGAGCTTGACGCATCAGCTGAAGTCGCCGATTTCGGGGATCAGCGGGGCGGCGGAGTTGTTGGAAGGCGATATGGACGCAGGCGAGCGGCGGAAGTTTTTGGCGAACGTGCGCAAGGAGTCGGAGCGCTTGCGGCGAATCGTGGATCGGATGCTGGAGTTGGCTTCGGTGGAATCGAGGCGAGGGCTGCAAAACGTGGAGGAGCTCGACCTGGTGGAGCTTTGCCAGCAGGTCGTGGAGCCTTTGGAGGCGCCGCTGAAGCAGGAGGGTATTGAAGTCTCGATCGAGAGCGTAGGGGCGGAACGAATACGCGGGGAACGGTTTTTAGTGAAGCAGGCGATTTTGAACCTGCTGCAGAACGCTTTGGATTTCTCGCCCGGCGGGACGGCGATTTCGGTGAGGGTGGAGGGACGGATATTGGCGGTGGAAGACGAGGGGCCGGGGATTCCCGATTATGCCTTGGCTAGGGTGACGGATCGCTTTTACTCGCTGGTGCGACCAAAGACGGGGGAGAAGAGCAGCGGAGTGGGCTTGAGTTTCGTGAAGGAAATCATGGCCCTGCACGGCGGAGCGTTGGTGGTGGCGAACCGTGAGGCTGGGGGCGTGCGAGCGGAGTTGCGGTTTCCGGGGTAGGGAGTTTTCGCAGGGATGGGCATCAAGGCCCGCGCCCTGCAAGGATTATGAGTTTTCCTTGAGCCAGGCGGCGTAGCCAGCTTCGTCGAGTTCGCCGGCGGCGAGGGCGAGGGTGCGAATGACGGCCTCGGCTTCGGTTGCTGCGAAGGGGCGGCCGTTAACCTGCAGGAACAGGGCGGCACAACCGAAGCCGATGCGTTTGTTTCCGTCCACGAAGGGATGGTTTTTCACCAAACCGTAGGCGTAAGACGCGGCAAGTTGCTCGAGCGTGGCGGTTTCGTAGGCGAATCTGTCTTTGGGGCGATTCAGCGCCGATTCGAGCATGCCCGTGTCGCGTATGCCACTTGCTCCACCGAATTCTGCTAAGAGCCGGTCGTGGAAACTGAGCACGGTTCTTTGCAGCAACCAGACGGGTTCCTTCATTTCGCTAACTCGCGGAAAGTATTGCGGTAGCGTTTGATAAGATCTTCCGCTTCAGCCATTTGATTCTGGAAGTCATCGTCGCCTTTGGCGATTCGGTAGCTGTCTTCGGGGGCTTCGGTGAGGTAGAGGGATTGGCCTTCTTCCACCTTGAGGTGCTGGAGGGCCTCCTTGGGGAGAACCACGCCGTAGGAATTGCCGATTTTGCGGATTTTAAGTTCGATGGGCATGTTGTCTGTAATAACGGATGTTATTACGGAAAATCAAGCGATAAGTCGGGAGGGAGTAGTGTCGCGGCAGGAGGTCCGGTCCTGTTTGGGGGATTTCACAGAGAGATCATCGCCGTTTCATCAAAACCGCGCAGTGCCATTGTAGGGTGTGGGGCAATGAATTGTTTCCCTTCGTTTTCTTCCCGTCGTTCGTTCGCGCTTCTGCGCCACCTCGCTTTGCTTTGCGCCTTGCTTTCCGCTTCCTGGGGACAGGAGAGCTGGGATGCGGAATTGCCGTATTTTAGGGTTGAGGGAGCGACGGGGGCTTTGGACCTGCTTCCGTTGAAGAGCGTGGACGTGAGTATTGAGATCGTGGGGACGCTTGCCGAGGTGGAGTTGGTGCAGACCTACGCGAACGTGGGTGGCGAGGCGATCGAGGCGGTTTACGTGTTTCCGGGGTCGACGTGTTCAGCGGTCTCGGCTTTGACGATGAGGGTGGGGGATCGTGTGGTGGAGGCGGAGATCCAGGAAAAGAGGCAAGCTCGCAGAACTTACGAGGTAGCCAAAGCGGAAGGGAAAACGGCTAGCTTGCTCGAGCAGGAGCGGCCCAATGTCTTTCAGATGAACCTGGCGAATATATTGCCTGGCGATGTGGTTGAGGTGACGCTTCGGTACACGGAATGGCTTCAGCGGGAAAAGGGTGAGTACGCATTCGAGCTGCCCTTGGTGGTGGGGCCGCGATACACGGAGACGGAAGTGTCTTGGGTGGAGAACCCTCGCCTCGTGGGCGAAGCGGGGGAGGGAGTGAAGTATGGGATTGCGGTGCGGATTCGGTCGGCCGTTGCGATCGAGCGAGCGGTATGCGACTCGCACGAGGCGGAAGTGAGCTTTGAGGATGGGCAAACGGTGGGGCTGTCGCTCGAGGGAGATGCGGATTCGGTGGGAAATCGGGATTTCAGAATGCGGTATCGGATTTCTGGTGACGCGGTAAAATCGGGAGTCTGGGTGAGCGAGAGCGGCGGCGAGAAGTATTTTATGGCGAGTTTGGAGCCGCCGCTTGGGGTGGGCCGCAAGCGGCTGCCCCGGGAGTATTTCTTCGTGGTCGACGTGTCCGGCTCGATGCGAGGCTTTCCCCTGGATACGGCGAAGGCGATGATGGAAGCCCTGGTGGCCCGTTTGGACGACACGGATCGTTTCAACGTGCTTTTGTTTTCCGGCGAGTCGGAGGTGTTTTCCCCGGCACCGGTTTCCGCGACGGTTGAGAATTTGTTGGCGGCTGTGGAATTTCTTTACGGAACGCGGGGGAGTGGAGGGACGCGATTGCTGCCGGCATTGAAGACGGTTTACGACATGCCGGGAGAGGCGGGCATCAGTCGAAATATCGTGGTGCTGACTGATGGATACGTGACGGTAGAGGATCGAGTTTTCGATTTGATTCGTTCGCGGCTAGGGGAAGCGAACGTGTTTGCCTGCGGAATCGGATCCGCTCCGAATCGTTTCTTGATCGAGGGCATGGCCAAGGTGGGGCAGGGCGAACCGTTTTTCGTGGCGAAGCCTGAAGAGTCGGAGCGAGTCGCGAATCGGTTTTCTGAATACGTGAGCGAGCCGATTCTTACGGACTTGAAAGTGATTTTCGATGGAGTGGAGGTTTCTGAGGTGGAACCGGTGGCGTTGCCGGATTTGCTGGCGGAGCGCCCAGTGGTGGTTTTTGGCAAGTACGTTGGCGATCTGACGGGCGAGATTGTGCTGTCAGGGTTATTAGGAGATTCCGAATACAGGGCGGCGAAACGGATGTCGGAAGCGGTGAACCTAGCGGACTCCCGCTCGCTGGAGTATGTTTGGGCTCGGGAAAGGATTCGTCGCATCTCGGACTACAACGGCTTGTGGCCGAGCGAGGAAAGGCGCGAGGAAATTACTCGGCTCGGCTTGAAGCATTCGTTGTTGACGCACTACACGTCGTTCGTGGCGGTGGATAAGGTAGTGAGGAATCGAGAGGGCGGCGATGGACTCGCGAAGATTGCCCAGCCGTTGCCCAGTCCGCAGGGAATGCAGCAGGGGATAGGCGGGAGTTCGGTGCCGGTAACGCCGGAGCCGGAGATGTGGGCTCTGATGGGATTGGTGCTTGTAGCGGTGAGTTGGATACTTGTGCGTCGTGGATGTTAGGAGGAGGATCGTTCGGCGCTTCTGGGGTCGGTCGTGGTGGAAGGATCCTGCCTTGGGATCGCGGGCTTCTGCCGTCGCTAACACGTTTGCGGACATGAAAGCTCCGCGCTGCGTGTTTGGCTTCTTGTTGCTCTTCGCTTGCTGGCCGTCGGTGCGTTGGTATGGGGCGAGGATGCTGGACGGGGCGGATGAGCCGTGGGGAGTGCTGGCCTTGGGGGCGGCTTTGGTGTTTGCGGCGCTGGGGAGGGGGCAAGCGGTGTCGCCTAGGCGTTATCTTTTAGCTGCAGTTTTGTTGCTGGTGCCGCTTTTGTTGGGCGGCGTGACGACTCCGCTGATACAAGGGCTTTTTGTGGTCTTGGCTTTGGCGGCTCTGTGGGTGGATCGGAGAGCTTGGCTGGGACATACGGGGCTGTTTGTCTTGGCGTTGCCTTTGATTTCGTCGCTGCAGTTTTACGGCGGGTTTCCGCTTCGCTGGGCGATTGGGAAGCTGAGCGTGGCGGTTCTGAACCTGTTTGGTCTTGGAGTGGAATCGCAGGGGACGGTTATGCTGTGGCGGGGCGAGGCGATTGTGATCGACGCTCCTTGCAGCGGTGTGCAGATGCTTTGGGGGTCAGCGTTTTTGGCCTGTTTGATGATCTGTATCCAAAAGCCGGGGTGGCGTGGCGCCTTGCTGGTTTTGCAGGTAGCGAGCGCGAGCGCCTTCGCGGGAAACGTGTTGCGGAATGTGCTGCTGTTTTTTGTGGAGTCGGGACTGTGGAGATTGGGGAAGTGGGCTCATGATGGGATCGGTTTGGCTGTGTTTGCTCTTGTTTTGGCTGGGATCGTTTGGGTGGGTGGGCGTTTGGAAAGGAGGGTGGAGTTGGATCGCTCGCTGGGGCCTCCGTTTCGGTTCCGCTGGGCTCCGCTCGCGCTGGCTGGGGTGTTGGTTTTGTCGGGGTTGTCGCGAATGGAGACAGCGAACGCTTTGCCGGAAGGCCCCGTAGTCCGTGCTGATATCGTGGATACGTTGCGGGAGGAACTTTTTCGCGAGGGGTGGTACGCTTTGCCGATGGAGGACCAGGCCGCGGCTTACGCGAGAGGATTTCCGGGGTCGATCGAGTTGTTTGGCAAGGATGAGCGTCGCTTGGTGGTGAGGGTGATCAATCGGGCGACGCGGAGGTATCACCTAGCGGCGGACTGCTATCGAGCGATTGGATACACGACGGAGCCGATGCCGATCTTCAAGGCGGTCGACGGAGCGATGTGGGGGCGTGTCCTTGTAGTGCGAGGCGGCGAGCGGCTTGAGGTGAGGGAGCGGGTTGTTTCCTTGGACGGACAGAGCTGGACGGATCCGTCCAGCTGGTTTTGGTCGGCCCTGTTGGGACGTTCGGAAGGTCCGTGGATAGGCTATGCGGAGACGGTACCTATGTCGCCTGCTTCGGGATTTTAGGGCTTCGGTTCGGAGCTAGGGGTGGCAAGTTTCTGGTCCAGCAAGTCGATGAGGGCAGGGGCGAAGCCGACTAGGGTCAGCGCTAGCCAGAGGCCGATGCCGACGAGAAACCAGACGATCAGGGCCCGGAAGTAATTCTTGCGAGTCGGGTTGTCCCCGGCGAAGGCCCAGTAGAGCACCATTACGACGTTCAGCAAAGGTATCCATGTTATGAATATAGCGAATACCCAGAAGAGGACGGAGGAGTGGTTGCTAGGGACAGGTTTCTTAGGCATTTGGACGAGACGAGATCGACTTACGGGGCGGCGACAAGGGCGTCGCGGAGCTCGTGGCAGGAGCTGCAAACTTTTAGGATGATGGTGTCAGTTGCCGGGGAGAAAGTGGAAAGGTTGTAGGATTTAGGCTGCGGGAGCTTTTTTAGCCGCAGATTGGGCAGATGGGCACAGATTAAGTGGCGAGTTCTAGGCTAGGAGTTTGCTGCCAGTTCGCTTTCTAGAAGAAATGATTCCAGATTCTCGATCGGGGTTACTTGTTCGAAATTCGTAGCTTCCCGGTAGTGTTCGATCGCTTCGTTTTGGAATTCGAATTGCACGCTTTTGCCTGCCGCGTCTTCCCAAGCGATTTCCAAATGACCCTCGTCGGTGAGGAAGAGGCTCGGATTCGCTTTTTCGAGTTCACCGATTGACTCCAAGAATCTCTGGAAGCTGTTCAGCGATTCTGTTCTTGGTCCAACTGAGTTTTCGAGAGCAATGCTTTCAAGCTGTTCGAAGCGCTTGGCCAATCGTTCGCCCAGCTTGCGAAGGACTAAGTGATGTATCCCTGAATCAGGCATCGCAGCTAGCTCGATTGATCCGAGGAGACCTTTGGCTTCGCTTTCTTAGCTGCTTTGCGAGCCACCGTTTTTTTTGCCATGTTCTTTTCTTCGTCTGGGCTAGAGGCGAAGGTTATCGAGGGGAGTGAAACGATCCCGTTTTCGCAGCGGCCGGTCACGGTGGCGAGCATCTCGCGGCAGCAGCCATAGAGGATGGTTGCTGCAGTCACTTCCATGAGTGTTCGCTTCTTCTCTGTCGGATAGCCGTCTCGGATGCGAAATTTCCCAGTTACAGCAATTGCTGCAGTGTAGTTGGTTGGCTTGGCCTGATCGATTGTATCGATCTTAACCTCCAAGCTTACTTTCCAGATATCTGGAGAATCTTTTGAGCTCTCTATGGATCGATTGCAGGTAAGATTGGCAGAAGAATTTTCGGCGTAAGGATTGTTCGCACGTACCTCCACTTTGGTGAAGGCGTGTTCGATGATTTGCAGTGGCGAAGCGTTAAGCAGCGGCTGGGTCGTCGTTGATGGCATCGGAAGCGATTTGGAATTGGGGCTCTTGCTTTTTCACCTTTACGACAGTGACGTTGGCATCGGTGATACCGTATTCGTTGAAGGTGCGAATTTCCACTTTGTGATCTACTGGCGCGAAGGTCTGGTGCAGTTCGGCTCCCACTGCTCGGCCTGCGCGGACGAGGGTGTCGATGGTGCAGTTGTTAGTGCCGTTTAGCATGGAAGTAATTCGAGACGGGCGAACGTTCATTCGACGTGCCAACTCGGCTCGCGAGACGCCCTTTTGCTCCATGATTTCGAGGAGATCCTCCACGATCATAAGTTTCTTTTTCTCAACCTCGGCCTCGAGGGGAAGTTCCTTAGGAATAAGCCTCTTGAAGCCGCTCCCGGATTTCTCGATTCGGATTTTCATTCTTCGTCTAGTTCTTTGATGATCAACTGGGTTGACTCGATTTCCTTAGCGGCGAAGTATTTCGCCTTCAGGGTCTTAGCTCTCTCAATATCTCGTCCCTGCTCTTTTTTCGCATTCTTTTTGCCACCGTTGGTTGCGATGATCAGTTGTGGCTCAAGTCCTTCAATATCGTCATAAAATGCGTAGAGACGCATGGAGGTCTTGTTGAACTTAAACTCGAATAATCCATCTCCCAAGTGTTTGAAGGTCCTAGGGTTTCTGTACTTGTCACGCTCCGCGATCGTATCAACACGAGCGATGAATGAGTTGTGACCTGGAGCATTGGATTGAGCGAGTTCTTCGATGAAATCTTTAGCGGGACATTTGCCTTCGAGTTCGAGGGCGGCCACACGTCGGCAACTGCCAACATGCAACGTTCTTAAGATGATTTCAATCGGTTTGTTCACTTAAAAGTGAAATGCAAATGTTTTCGTTGTTCCGGTCGAACCTTCGTTTTACGGCGTGTTTTCCGTTCTCCGACGGTTTTGGCCCCCGTAGTGTTCGGATTCGTTTGAAGAGTTGGGAAGGGGCGATTCGGGCGTCGTTGTGGTTGCTCATCAAGGGAGGGATCTTGATGCGAACTTAGATGGCGTAAGTAGAAGCGCCAGTATAAAGAGAGCCCTAGACTTACGGGGCTTTGGCGGTGAGGACGGCGCGTTTGGGGGCGGGGTAGCCTTCGATGGTTTTGCTGGGGTCGTTGGGGTCGAGGAAGTCGCTGAGGGATTCGAAGACCATCCACTCGGTGCTGCGTTGCTCTTGGGTCGTAGTCGTGGATACGTCGATGACTTGGATGTCGCGGTAGCGGCAGCGGGTGACCCACTGTACGAGCGTTTCGACCGTGGGGATGAACCAGACGTTTTTCATCTTGGCGTAGTATTGGTCGGGTACGAGCGAGTAGCCGTGGGGGCCGTCCACGACGATGGTTTCGAGCACGAGTTCGCCGCCGGGGCGGAGGTAGCTGCGCAGCTCGTAGAGGTGGTCGATGGGGGAGCGGCGGTGGTAGAGTATCCCCATGCTGAATACGGTGTCGAAGGCGGGGAGGGCGGGGGGCAGTCCTTCGATGCCGAAGGGCAGCACCCAGACGGGGGGCTGCTGCAGGTACTTTCGGACAGCGAGGTACTGCATGACGTAGAGCAGGAAGGGGTCGGTGCCGAGGGCGAGCTTGGCGCCTTCGCCGGCCATGCGCCAGCAGTGGTAGCCGGAGCCGCAGCCGATATCGAGTACGAGACGGTCTTTGAGGGGGGAGATGCCTTGGAGCAGGCGGTCCCATTTGAGGTCGGAGCGCCATTCGGTGTCGACGTGGGTGCCGAAGAAGTCGAAGGGGCCTTTGCGCCAGGGGCGGAAGTTGTGCAGGGTGTCGGGGAGGGCGGCGCGTTGGTCGGTATCGAGATCTTGGGGACGTCCGATTTGGATGGCGGGAGAGGTGAGGGAGCCTGCGGCTGGGTTGTTAGGGGTTGGGAGGGCGGCGATGGCGTTGAGCCATTTGTCGAGGTGGCCGTTGTTGGATTGGAGGATGGCGGGCTCTACGCTTTGGCGAAGCGGCTCGATCCAGGGCTCGAGGTCGGTGTCGGCGAGGAGTCGGTAGAGGTTTTCGTAGGTGGAAAGTGGAGACACGGGAAAGGGTGAAGTGGTTTCTGAGGACGTATGATGCGGCTCGCCCGGCGGTCGAGCCCTACCTTTTATTTGAAGGCGAGGAAGGAGGCGAAGTTGAAGCATTGGAGCCAGATCTCGTCGCGGGCGAAGCCGGCGGCGGAGAGGCGGCTTTCGTGGGCGTCGATGGTTTCGGGAATGAGGACGTTTTCGATGGCGGCGCGTTTTTGGGCGATCTCGAGGTCGCTGTAGCCTTGGGCTCGCTTGAAGTCGTGGTGCAGGGTGGTGAGGTCGGCTTGGATCTGGGGGTCGTCGAAGAGGATCTTTTCGGAGAGGACGAGGATGCCGCCGGGGACGAGTCCTTCTCGGATGCGGGCGAGCAGGGCGAGGCGTTCCGCTTTGGGGATGAATTGGAGGGTGAAGTTGAGGACGACGATGGAGGCGTTTTCGATGGGGGTTTGTTGGATGTCTTGGCAGAGCAGCTCGAGGCAGTGTTGCTGCTGGATGTCGGCGAGGTGGGGGCGGCAGCGGTCCAGCATGGGCTGGGAGTTGTCGACGCCGACGAAGGTGACTTCGGGCGTTTGCAGCTTGGCGCCCATGGAGGCGATGCCGGCGCCGAGGGAGCAGCCGAGGTCGTAGATGCGGGTGTTGGGCTTGGCGTAGTGTTGGGCGATGATGCCGAGCAGGGAGAGGGTCATGCCGTAGCCGGGCACGGAGCGGCGGATCATGTCGTCGAAGACGTCGGCCACGCGCGCGTCGAAGGCGAAAGCGGCGACTTGGGCGCGGGGGTCGGCGTAGACTTGGTCTTTGTTGGCTTCTGGATCTGGCATGGTGTGGCCCTACCTTTTGGGGGCTGGGGAGGGGCGTGACAAGCACGCGTCTGCTCGTTTCGGGGCGCGGGGTTCGTTGCGTTCGGTCCGGGCGGAGGGCTGGCTTAGTCGCCGTTTTGGGCGGCGAGGAGCTTTCGGAACTTGGAGCCGTCGCGTTGGGAGAGCTCGTCGTAGCTGCCGGTTTCGACGATGTGTCCGGACTCTACCACGACGATGCGGTCGGCGCTGCGGATGGTGCTGAGGCGGTGGGCGATGGTGATGGTGGTGCGGCCGCGGGAGAGGGTTTCGAGGGCTTTTTGAACGAGGCGCTCGCTTTCGTTGTCGAGGGCGGAGGTGGCCTCGTCGAGCACGAGGATGGCGGGGTCGCGCAGGATGGCTCGGGCGATGGCGATGCGTTGGCGTTGGCCGCCGGAGAGGCTGGCTCCGCGTTCGCCGACGCGGGTTTGCAGGCCTTGGGGGAGTTGGGAGATGAATTCCCAGGCGTTGGCTTGGCGGGCGGCTTCGATGGCTTCCTCTTCGCTGGCTTCGGGGCGGCCGAAGCGGATGTTGTCGAGGATGGTGCCTGAGAGCAGGATGCTGTCCTGCATGACGATGGCGCACTGGCGGCGCAGGTGGCGCATGTCGATGTGGGCTTGCTCTTGGCCGTCGAGGAGGATGCGTCCGTGGGTGGGGGCGTAGAGGCCGAGCAGGAGGTTGACGAGGGTGCTTTTGCCGGAGCCGGAGCCGCCGACGAAGGCCACGTTTTCGCCGGGGGCGATGCTGAGCTGGATGTTTTCGAGGACTTGGGGGCCGTCCTTCTTGTAGGCGAAGGAGACGTCTTGGAACTCGATGGCGCCGCGCAGGCGTTCCGGGCGCTGCTGGCCGCGCCATTGTTCGACGTAGTCGGAGTCGATGAGTTCCTTGATGCTGTGGTAGCTTTCGGCGGCGAGCAGGTACTGGATGCTGAACTGGGCGAAGATGTTGATGGGGTTGAGGATGGTGGGGAGGGCCCCGACGAGGGCGATGAGGGCGCCGATGGTCATGTTTCCGATGATGACGAGGTAGGCACCGAAGCAGACGGCCAGGATGTTGATGGCGGAGTGCATGGTGAAGACGGCTACGTTCATGCCTTGGTTGACGAGCATTTGGCTGACGCGGGTGGTGGAGTAGGCGTCGCTGACGCCGTCGAGTTCGCCTTGGACTTGGGGTTCCTGGCCGTAGCCGCGAACGAGCTTGAGGGCGGAGATGTATTCGCTGGCCTTGCCGGTGAGCCGCTCGCGGGCGAGGCGGACTTCGCGGTTCTTGCGTTCGATGCGTCCGGTGTAGCGGAAGCGGATGAGGGCGAAGATGGGTACGGTGGTGAGGACGAAGAGGCCGTTCCAGGGGTTGATCCAGATGAGGGCGCCGATGAGGGCGGCGGAGCGGATGATTTCGGGGATGATGTTGAGGAGGATGGGGATGATGGCGCCTTCGATGTTTTGGGTATCGAAGGCGTACTTGCTGAGGAGGCGTCCGGTCTGGGTCTTGTCGAGGAAGCCGAAGTGCATGAACTGCAGCTTGCGGAAGATGCGGGAGCGGAGGCTGACCATGACGACCTGCACGCGGCGGGAGAGGATTTGCAGGGCGAAGTACATAGCCCCGTAGTGGACGAGGATGAGGAGGCCGCCGTAGCCGCAAAAGAGCAGCATTTCCACCATGTCGCCGCGGGGGATGGAGTGGTCGACGATGTATTGGGTGATAAGGGGGAAGGGGACGACCGAGAGGATGCTGAAGGTGCGCCAGAAGTGGAACCAGGCGAAGGGGCGCTGCTGGGCCTTGAGGAATCCGAAGAGGGTGGGAGCTTTGAGTGGGTCGTTGCGGTTCATGCGAGGGAGGAGGCTGCGTCGGCGGGAAAGGCGTCCGGTTTTTTGTGCGAGCGGCCGCTTGTTCCATGATTTTCGCTGCGTTCGCGATTTGTCGACAAGAGAGTGTTTCCTAATGGTAGGATGATGAGCCGGGGAGGGTTTGGAGCAGGTGCCTCCGATGGCTTCTACGGAGGGCAAAGGCCGAGCTTTTCGCTATGATTCGACTAGGTTTTGGCGCTTAGGGTAAGTACTCCACGGCTCAGTATTTTACGCTAGATTCAATCCCCAAGTTTTTCTTGGAAAACGATTTAACGCTACGTGGATAGTTTGGATATTGGCTTCAATATTGGGCTTTGGCTCTTGTATGTTTGGCGAGCTCTCCTACAACTGTGTTTTTAAGTTTTGGGAGAGTGACGTTTTGACGAATACGAAAAAGAAGATCCTGCTCATCGATGACGACCCTTCCGTGAGCGCCGCGCTTTCGATGTTGCTCAAGGACGACTACGAGCCTCATGCGGCGGAAACGGTGAAGGATGGGATTCGGCTTTTTGATTCGCTGCACCCGAGCGTTGTGATCTTGGATTTGCACCTGCCCGACGAGCATGGCTTGGAGGCGTTGCGGTCGATTCGCAGCATGGATCGTTCGGTCCGCGTGATCATACTGACGGGTTATGCGACGCTGGAGGTGGTGGAGGAGTCGATGCGCTTGGGCGCCTCGGACTGCCTGCACAAGCCGTTCAACGCGGCGGCCCTGCGCTCGCGCTTGAAGGAGCTCATCGAGGAGGAGGAGGCGGAGGCCCCGACGCCGGCGGTGGGCGAGGTGCAGAGCCACTACGGCCCGCCCGACGAGGGCTTGGTTTCCTCTGCGTTTTTGCATGACGTCAGCAATCCGCTCACGAGCTTGCAGGCTTTGACCCTTTTGCTGCAGGAGGGGGAGGACGACCGGGAGACGCGTCGCAAGCTGGCCAGCATGATCGAGCAGAACGTGGCTTACTTGAGTTCCTTGATCGACCAGTGGAGGGCGTTTTCGGAGCCTCATACCTTGGCGCGTGAGTATGCTCCCTTGTCTGAGATCGCTCATGAGGCGGCCGGTTTCGTGAGCCTGCGGGCGGAGGCGAAGGGGATCGACTTGGTGGTGGATGCGGAGGAGAGCGAGCTCGCTCCGCGTTTGAACCGTCATGCCACGGCCCGTATTTTGGTGAACCTGATGCAGAACGCGATCGAAGCGTCTCCGCGACTGCTCGGCAAGGTGACGCTGCGGGCCTATGCTCGCGACGGAGCGGTCGAGTTCACGGTCCGCGACAATGGGGGCGGGATTGCTCCGAGCGAGACCCAGAAAGTCTTCGAGCCCCGGTACACCACCAAGAAGAAGGGGACGGGGCTTGGGCTTTTCATTGCGCGCCACATCGTGGAGCATGCCGAAGGATCCATTACCATGTGTTCGCGACCCGGTCGCGGCACGACCTTCACTGTCCAGCTACCCGCTTGTTGATGAATAGCAGCCAAGATTTAGAGAACGAGAGTATCATCATTTGCCGTAATAGCCAGGGGACCCAACTGCGGGCGACCTTGATGCGGATGACGCGCTATCTGGTGACGTTCGAGGTTTATAACCCGTACAGCATCTTGCAGCTTTCGGAGGTGCTGGGCGAGTTCGAGATCGTCATCAATTCCCGCAAGGTCTACAGCGGTCGGGCGATCGTGAGCAACATGGTCAACACCGGCCTGGTGCTGGTGTGCGAAGCGACGCTGGACGACGAGAGCTGGATGGACGTGGAGATCCTTTCTCCCTCGACCCAGGTGGAGCGGCTGGCGGAGGATTTCGACCGCTTGATCAAGGACTGGAGCAAGCTGGAAGCGGTTTCTCCGGACCTGAAGGTGATCGTGTCGGACATCGAGACTTTGTTGACCGACTTGCAGCGTTGGACGGAGCAGCTGGAGATCGCGGTGCGTTCCTCGCCGCCGCCGGATCGGGCTCGCAACGAGGTGCAGGTGATCGAGCGGGTGAATTCCATGATTCTTCCCGTGGTGGCGGAGCAGTTCAAGAAGTTCGAGGTGGTCACCGAGAATGTGGCGGACGATGCCGCATCGATCCATCGCGCCTATTGCCGTCGCCAGCTGCACCCGCTGGTCATGTGCGCGCCTTTCGTGCACCGCACCTACGAGAAGCCTCTGGGCTACGCGGGCGACTACGAGATGGTGAACATGATTTTGCGCGATCCGAAGGAGGGGGCGTCCATCTTCGCCAAGATCGTGAACAGCTTTTTCGTGGCGGCGCCTCCGGCGGAGGCCCATCGCAATCGGATCACCTATTTGATGGAGATGCTTTCTTCCGAGACCCGCCGGCGCATGCGGGCGGGGAAGACGGCCCGTATCTTCAACCTCGGCTGCGGACCTGCGCGCGAGGTGCAGGGCTTCTTGACCGACGACGACCTTTGCGAGCGGGCGGACTTCGCCTTGCTCGACTTCAACAAGGAGACCATCGATCGGACGGCCCAGCTCTTGGGCGACATCAAGGCGAAGCATCGCCGCTCCACTCCCTTGCGCATGATCCAGCGTTCGGTGAACCAGATTTTGCGGGAGGGGGCGAAGATCGGAGACTCCGAAGAGGGCGTGCAGCGCTACGACGTGGTATACTGCGCGGGGCTTTTCGACTATTTGTCCGATCGGGTGTGTCACCGACTTTTGGAGACGTTTTACGAGATGCTGGCTCCTGGCGGCTTATTGGTCGCGACCAATGTCGATTCGAGCAATCCGGTTCGCTACATGATGGAGTATGTAATGGAGTGGCACTTGATCTACCGCAATGCGGAGGAGTTGGCCAATCTCGCTCCTAAGGGGGCTGCGCCAGACGCGGTCAAGGTCCACAAAGACGCGACCGGCGTGAACATATTCCTGGAAGTTCGAAAGCCGGATGAGCAAGACTGATCAAGCGTGGTTGGACGACGGCGAGCTACGCGAGCGTTTTGTCGACTATAACAAGTCGTTTCGTATCACGACCTCTCGAGTAGGTTGTTTGCTGGTGGTGCTCTTGATGCCGTTCGGAGCCTTGCTCGACTACTTCGTCTATCCGGAGCAGCTCGGCTTCTTCTTCCAGCTGAGGGTGCTTTGTTCGGCGATCGTACTCGGGATTTGGTGGTTGCTGGGGAAGCCTTTCGGCAAGCGGTACTATCGTCTCTTCGGATTGCTGTGGTATACGCAGCCGTCCTTGTTCATTGCCCTCATGATCTATTATACGGAGGGCGTTTACTCTCCGTACTACGCGGGCTTGAATTTGGTCCTGATCGGCTTGGCTTGGGTGGCTCAGGTTGATTTCGTGGAGAGTCTTGTATCCGTTTTCCTGACACTGGTGATGTATGGAGCGGCCTGCTATTTCCATGGGTCCTCGTCGATGTCGCTCTTGATCAACAACCTTTACTTCATCGTGCTGACGGGGGTGATCGTGGTGACGGGCAGCTTTTTCCTCAATCGCATGCGGTTTCGTGAGTTTGGCTTGCGCCATGAGTTGGACGCGAATCGAGAGGAGTTGGAGGCTTCGAACCTCAAGCTTGTGGAGATGGACAAGGCGAAGACGAACTTCTTCGCGAACATCAGCCATGAGCTGCGCACGCCGTTGACCTTGTTGATCGGTCCGCTGGACCGCTTGCGCCGCCCGGACGAGGCATTTACGGAGCAGGAGCGCGAGGAGCTGTTGGACATCATGCAGCAGAATGCGATGCGCCTGATGCGCCTTATCAACGACTTGCTCAACCTGGTGCGTTTGGACGCGGGCTCGCTCAAGCTGCGCCCTGCCAAGGTGGAGTTGGTTCCGTATTTGGAAGGCGTTTGCCGCTCGTTCTATCCGATGGCCCAGGAGCGCAGCTTGGACTTCCGGTGGGAGATCGATGCTGGCGAGGAGCCGACGGTGCATCTGGATCGGGAGAAGGTAGAGAAGATTTTGCTTAACTTGCTTTTCAACGCGATCAAGTTCACCCAGCCCGGCGGCTCCATCGTTTTGCGGGCTCGTCGCGACGGCGCGAAGCTGTGTATCGAAGTGGCCGATACGGGCAAGGGAATCGCCCCCGAGGAGCTTTCGAGCGTCTTCGACCGCTTTTGGCAGTCCGAGACTGCCTCGAATCGGCGTTACCAAGGGGTGGGTATCGGTTTGGCTTTGGTGCGGGACTTGGCTCAGTTGCATGGCGGCAAGGTTTCCGCGGAGAGCGTTTTGGGAGAGGGTACCTCGATGCGAGTTGAGCTGGACGTGACTTTGCCGGTCGAGCCGATCGTACCGGACGCTCCGGACGGTAACGAAAGCGTGGATACCAAGTGGCTCGAGCAGCTCTACCGCAGGGCC
Source organism: Pelagicoccus sp. SDUM812005 (assembly GCF_031127875.1). GTDB lineage: Bacteria > Verrucomicrobiota > Verrucomicrobiia > Opitutales > Opitutaceae > Pelagicoccus. The sequence goes on from NZ_JARXIA010000009.1 coordinate 146,192, forward strand.
GACTTTTTCCCTGCTCCGAAGCAGGTGGCAGGAGATGGGAAGGCGGGCGAAAGCGGTCGTATCGATCGCGAGGAGCTGAAGGCTCCGCCGGTCGAGGCGGACGATCGTCCCGCTATATTGATCGCTGACGACGAGCCGGAGATGATGCGCTTCCTGCGTTCGCAGCTGCGCGGCCGCTATCGTGTGGACGAGGCGCGCGACGGGGCGGAGGCCTTGGAGATCGCCGCCAAGCGTCGCCATCACTTGATCTTGCTGGACTTCATGATGCCGCAGGTAGACGGGATCGAAGCGACGCGTCGCTTGCGCGAGATGCCCAGCCACCGCGGGGTGCCGATCGTGATCCTGACGGCTCGGGCGGACGAGGAGTCCAAGTTCCAGGCTTTGGATGCGGGGGCGACGGACTTTTTGACCAAGCCGTTTTCTTCGACGGAGCTGCTGGCTCGCTGTCGCAACCTCGCTTCGGTGTACGAGATGCAGCAGCAGATCGAGGATCGCACCGTGCGCTTGGAGAAGGCCTTGGAGTTGATCAAGCAGACGGAGACTCAGATGGTGCAGCAGGCCAAGATGGCGTCGCTGGGGCAGTTGAGCGCCGGGTTGCTGCACGAGGTCAACAACCCGCTCAACTTTGCAACTACGTCCGTGCACTTGATCAAGAAGCGCCTTGCCCGCTCGCCGCATCCCGACCCGGAGCTGCTGGAGAAGCCGCTCGGCGACTTGCACGACGGGATCCGTCGCGTGTCGGAGATCGTATCCAGTTTGCGCGAGTTTACGCATCCGGATACGACGCGTTTCGAGAAGGTGGACTTGGCGGTGGCCTTGGAGAACGCGATACGCTTCGTGCAGATTCCGGCAAGTGAAATTACCTTGAAGAAGGACCTGCAAGCGGGGGCGTTGATTCGCGGCAACCAGAACCAGCTGGTGCACCTCTTTATTAACCTATTGCAAAATTCCGTGGACAGCTTGCGGGAGAAGGGGGGAGAGGACCGAGAGATTCAGGTGAGCTGCCAAGTGGATTCCGAGCGGGTTCATCTCTGTTTCGAAGACAATGGGATGGGCATCGAGAAGGAGACCTTGAGCCGCATTTTTGACGCATTCTTTACTACGAAGAAGGTTGGACAAGGCGTGGGCTTGGGCTTAAGCATTTGCCATCGTATTATCCAGCAGCACCAAGGCACGGTCGATGTAGCGAGCGAGACTGGCCAGTGGTGCCGCTTCGCTATGACTTTTCCCGTATATTCTCAAATTCCAAACTCTGTATCCAATTCTAAATGACAGGCCAATACGATTATAAGAAATACCGAGTCCTCTTCGTGGACGACGAAGAGCAGACTACGGACCTGGTATGTGAGTATCTCATGGATACTTTTGAAGTCGTACCGGCCTACAGCGCCGAGGAGGCCTGGGCTAAGTTCGAGGCGGATCCGGATGCCTTTGCCGTGGTGGTGACGGACCAGCGCATGCCAGGGGAGCAGGGCACGGACTTGCTGGAGAAGATTCGGGCGTCGCGTCCGCGTACCATTCGCGTGCTGTGCACGGCTTACGCGGACATCCAGGCCGCGATCGACTCGGTCAACAAGGGGGCGATCTACAAGTACATCACCAAGCCGGTGGAGACGCCGGAGCTGGAGATGAACATCATGCGGGCCATGGAGTTCTACTTGATCCAGCGCGAGCGCGACCTGCTGATGCGCGAGAAGCTTTCCGCGTTGCAGCGCTTGATGATGACGGACCGGCTAATCAGCCTAGGCGTTTTCGCGGCGGGCTTGAACCACCACATGCGCAATGGCCTGACGGCGGTGAAGACCTTCCTGGACCTTGCTCCCTTGAAGCTGCAGAGCGAGAACGTGAGCTTGGACAGCTTGCGCAATCCGAACTACTGGAACGATTTTTACGCGACTGCCCAGGAGTCGATGCAGAAGGTCTTGGACTTGTTGAAGGAAGTGCAGGATATTCCCGAGCCGCCGCCGGTACCGGACGACGACCAGGTCGATCTGAACGTGGTGGTCCGCGATGCGCTGGCGAGCGTGAAGGAGAGCTTGGACCGTCGCTCCCTTACGGTCGACTTTGCGGATGCGGAAGTGCCGGCGATCCGGGCGAGCCGAGGCATGATTGCCCGTTTGTTCGATTTGCTGCTGCGCGACGAGAGCGCGAACGCGAACGAAGGCGGGAAGTTGCGCATCGCTTTGGAGTCACAGGATTCGGGGGATGGCAAGGCGGGGGTTCACGTGGTGCTGGAGGACGACGGGCCAGGGCTGACGCCTGAGAACTTGCAGTGCTTGTTCGACCCCTTCTTCACGCGTCGCGGGCAACCCGACCAGTACGGGATCAACCTCTTGGCTGCGTTTTTCTTGGTGCATCACCATTCAGGGACGATCAGCGCCGCAAAGTCGGATTTGGGCGGCGTTCGTTTTGATATTTGGCTGCCGGTGGATCCGAGTTCCATGCCCTCGACGCAAGGCGAGGAAGCCTTTTTGCAGCGGGTGATGGAAGCGGAGCGAGCGTGGGAGAAGAAGTTGATTGGAGAGTGATTAGATATGTTTTCTGAGGGTAAGCAGGGCAAGCGCAACCGAGTGTTGATCATCGACGACGACCCCATGATTTTGGAGTCCTTGGACATGCTGTTTAGCCACTACGGTTGGGACGTGTTGACGGCGGAGGACGGCGACACGGTGATCGATTCCCTGCGGCCCATCGACTACCAGCTCGCGGTGGTGGACCAGCGCATGGAGGGGACGAATGGGATCGACGTGATCCGGGAGCTCAAGTTGCGCTCCCCCGCCCCGGTTTTCATGCTTACCGGCTGCGTCGACCCGGGCTTGCGCTATGAAGCGAGACGGGTGGGAGTGGACCGTTTCTTCGACAAGCCGGTGCAGGCTATGGAAATGATCCGGGCTCTGGAGCGTCTTTAGGCGTTGGCGATGGGGTCGGTAACGGCGCTGCGTCGACCACCCTTTGGTTGCTAAAGGGGGAATTTTAGTTAGGGTTGGGACTGTTGCCGGAAGTCCTTAAATCTCAGGCGTCTCGTATGCAGACTAGGAATCTAACCGTTTTGTGCTTCGGTGTCTTACTGTCGTGGGGCGGTGAGCTTGGGGGCGTGGATGGAGCGAGCTCGCGGGAGCTGTGGGAGCTTTCTTTCGACGAGTTGCTGCAGGTGGAGATGAGCACGGCTTCGCGGCAGGACGAGTCGATTTGGCGGACGAATGCGTCGGTTTCCATTCTCAAAGGGGAGGAGCTGGTCGACTTTTCCCGATTGAACCTGGCGGAGGGGCTGCGCCAGGCGGACGGCGTGGACATCGGCCGGGTGAGCGCTTCGACCTGGGCGATCTCGTCACGCGGCTTGCTGGGGGAGTTTGCGAATCGCCAGCTGGTGCTGGTCGATGACCGGCAGATGTATTCGAGCCTTTTTGGCGGGGTCTTGTGGGATCAGGTGGACATGTTTTTGCCGGATCTGGAGCAGGTGGAGGTCGTTCGCGGCGCGGGCGGATCGAACTGGGGCAGCAATGCGGTGCACGGGGTGATCAACGCCATCAGCAAGTCGGCGGAGCAAACGCAGGGCGGGCTTTTCTACGGAACCTATGGGGAAAGCGGTCGGCAGCTGGGGGCGCGCTATGGTTGGCAGCTGGGGGCTGAAACGTTTGGGCGCGTCTATGTGAAGCGGAGCGACTACGATGCGTCGGTGGGTTCCGAGGGGCAGGACTTGCAGGACGAGTGGAGGAGCGAGCGCGTCGAGTTTCGGGTGGACCACCGGCAAGGGGACTGGGCGTACCTATTCCAAGGGGGCGTTTTCGACAACCGGCGCGGGCAGGTTTTTCTGGTTTCGAGCCGCCAGCCGCCCTACTTCGATTTCGCTACGAACGACATTGAGGAGACGGGGGTATTCCTGAGGGCGAATGGCAAGAGCGACGCGGCTCTGGGGGGCAAGGCGGTGGAGTGGAACGTTTACGTCGACGATACGGAGAACCGCCCCTTCGCGGTGAACGAGCGGCGGCGGAGCTGGAACGGATTTCTGAGCGTACGGGACGGCTTAGGAAACGGATGGGAGGGTATCCTTTCTGTGGATACGCGATTGACGCATGTTTCGAACGAGGATGGCGAGTTCGTGACGCATCGGGAGAACCACTTCGATGTGTGGAAGCACGGCTTGAACCTGAGCGCGTTGTTCGAGGGCGAGGATGGCGTTTCGGGGTCGTTGGGAACGCGTTTCGAATATATGGACGATGGCGGTTTGGTGGCGCTGCCGAATGCACGCTTCGCTTACGATTGGGATGAAAGGATGCGAATTTGGGGGAGCTATTCGCGGGCGGCCCGTTTCGCGGACGAGGAGAAGACGCGCATGACCTCGGTTATTCTGTATTTTCCTCCTGGATACTTTGGGGAGGGAACGCCCGAGGTGACTCAAGTCTCTCGACCGAATGCCGAGCTTTCCGAAGAGGTTTACGATGTTTTGGAAATGGGGCTTCGCTCTCGCTGGGGCGAGCGTATCCAGCTCGAGGCTTCGGTTTTTCACGAGAGTTTCGAGGACGTGATCCTGCGGGATTTCGGCCCAGTCGACCTGAGCACGGATCCAGGGGTGCAGTACATCGATAAGAGAAACGAGCTCGAGGGAGAGATCTACGGTTGGGAAGCCAGCGCCCGGTGGCATGCGAACGAGCACCTTAGGCTGCGGGCCTTTTATGGTACGGTGCGGCACGGGGCGAACCAGCAGGAGGGCGGTCGAGAGGCGGGCTTGTCCGAGTTTCGCAACTACGCGAAGCATCACGCCTTCGTCGAGGCGAGGAGCCCATTGAGCGACCGAGTGAGCTTGAGCGTGTTTGCCCGCTATTTCGATAGCAGGCCAGGCCTTGGCCTCGATGATTGGGTTTGGCTGGATGCGAGCGTGTCGCTGCGCATCGGCGAGGAGGCGTTCGTGACCGTGAGCGGGGAGAACCTCTTGCAGGACGAGCAGCAGGAGGTTCGCAATTTTAAGCGGTTCGAATCGAGTCGCTTTTCCGCGAACTGGAAGCTCAGCCTACAGCTTCCGTTCTAGGGGCCGCGAGGCGGTGGTGGTTTTCCCCCAGCCTCGGGAGGCGAGCCGCGGAAACTTAGGAAATATTCCCCGAAACGCGTTTTTCGTGATGTAGCGGAAATTAGCTGAACTATTGTAAGTTGTTGGGGGATAGGAGGAAAGCTTGTGGGTTTTCGAGTGGCGCAGGCTCTGCAGTTAGGTTTGTATACAGCCGGACCTGCGGTCTGGGACCTTTAATTCAAAACGGATATACCTATGAAAAAACTGATTACACTTATTCTGACGGTCACGGTTTTCGCCTCCTTGGCGAATGCAGCCACTTCGTTCCGCGGCAAGCGCGGCCTCGACAAGCAGCTCGAGCGCATCGAAGCGGTGCTCGGCGACACGGAGCGCGACCTTTCGGAGCAGAAGCGGGCTTTCTTGGAGCGCCGCGCTGAGGTGCTCGAGCTCCAGCTTGAAGTCCGGGCCAGCCTGAAGGCGGCGATCGAGGAGCTGGGCGAAGACGCGACGCAGGAAGAGCTCAAGGCAGCTCGCCAGGCGGTGCGCGAAGAGTACAAGGAGCAATTCCAAGCGATGAAGGAAGAGCGCCGTTCGGAGCGCGAGGCGCGTCGTTCCGCTCGCGAAACTGCGGAACGCTAAGATCCTAACCTTTCGAAGCCACGACGGCGATGCTGCTGTCGTGGCTTTTTTCGGATGTCTAGACTGTTGCTGATAGCTGCTTGGGTCCCGCTCGCTTGTCCTTGGGCAAGCGGAGAGGACGATCCGTTTTCCGAATTCTCTGGGGAAACGTCTTTGTCGTTGGGGTATGGATACGCGGAGAACGTTCTGTACAGCGAGCTGGCTCCGGTCGATGCCGCTTATTTGCTGGCGAGCTTTGAGGGCTTTTTCGAGCGTAGCCTTTGGGAAGAGGCCTTGGATTGGAATATGATGGCGTTTTTGGAGCATCGCCGTTTCGAGTCGGGCGACGACGTTCCGGATCAGACCTTGTTCTTGCTGCAGTCCCAGATCGAGGGTTATGTGGGGCTCTACAGCAAGTGGCGGCTAGGTGGGCGCTACCTCGGCTTGGAGCAGGCCTTCGACGCGACCTTCGACGAGCTGGAGCGGAACAGCTTTTTGGTGAAGGCCAAGGAGCCGGAGCTGCTGTTGGGCTGGGAATCCTTTTTGTGGGCGTTCGAGTATGATGCGGAGATCGGATTTTCGCGCATGAATTTCGAGCAGGAGGGAAGCGACTACGAGAGTTTTAATTGGGAGGTTGATTTCGACTATCGGATCAACGACGACCTGTCTTGGGTGTCCGGAGTTTTTGGATACGAAAGGGATTATCTCGAACGTTCGGGGCGGGACCTAAGCGGCGCTGCGATAGTGGGGAGCTCGTTGCAGATGAGCCAACTCGGTTTCGAGACGGGGCTGGATTTTAGGAAGAGCTTTGATGCGTCGGAGCATCGTTTCAGCATTTTGCTGGGAGACCGGCAGCGGGAGGATGGACAGCTCGGCTATTACGACCGGAGCCGTCGCTCGGTGGAGTTTCGCTGGCAAGGGGACTGGGAGCGGATGCGTCTGGCGTTGCAGGCAGACCTCGGGGCGTATCGCTACGATCACCAGCTGGGGGACGACGGTTCGAGGGAGGCCACGGATTCGTGGGCTTGGTCCTTGGAATGGGATCGGGATTTGAACGATCGCTGGGGGATTTTCGTTTGGTTGAATGGGGAAGAGGAGGACTCGAATGCGAGTTTCTCGAGCTATGAGTCGCGGGGCGTTTCGATGGGCTTGAGGTGGCTGAAGTAGTCGGTCGGATTTTTGGGACGGGTTTTCTTTATGCTTAGGGTTACGATTTTCTGTTTGTTGCTGAGTTCATTGCCTTTTGCGGGAGCGGAGGTGGATTTTGGCAGGGTGCTTTGGGAGTACGAAGCTGGCGATTCGGTGACGAGTTCTCCGGTCTTGGATAGCGAGGGGAACGTTTACTTCGGCTCTCTGGATGGGTATGTGTATTCATTGAATGGAGACGGTGCGCTCCGTTGGCGCTATCGGGCGAACGAGTGGGTCGACTCGAGTCCGGCGTTGAGTCAGGACGAATCGGTTTTGTACGTGGGGAGCTGGGGGGATCGCCTGCTGGCCTTGCAGACTGCGACAGGCGCGTTGTCTTGGGCGTTCGAGACGGACAGTTTGGTGTACGCGTCGCCGGCGGTGGCTGAGGATGGGACGATTTATTTCGGGAGTAGCGACGGTTATTTGTATGCCTTGAATCCGGATGGCAGCTTGAAGTGGGAATTCGAGGTCGGAGGGGAGCTGGATTCTTCGCCGGCGATCGGTGGAAACGGGAATGTTTACGTGGGCTCGAGTTCCGGCTTGGTGGCGTGTTTGTCGCCGGCTGGGGAAGAGCTGTGGTCGTGGGAGGTGCCCTTCGAGATTGGTTCCTTGGGGCGGGAATTCGGAATCTCGAGTAGCCCGATGATGACCTCGGAGGGCCATGTGGTGTTCGGCTGCCAGAACTACTATGTCTATGCTCTGGATGCTGCGAGCGGGAGCCAACGGTGGAAGTATCAGACGGGAGGCATCTTGGAGGGCTCCGCGGTGGAAGGCATGGGGCGGTCTTGTCTGATTGTGGGGCGCGACGGCTACTTGTATTCGTTTTCTTGGGACGGTTATTTGAATTGGAGGACGTTTGTTGGCTCCAACTACTACTCGACGCCGTGCGTGGATGGGATGGGGCGAATCTATGCGGGGGTGCTCAAGGGGCAAACGGAGGGAAGCTTGCTGACGTTGGATTCCGAGGGGCGGATTTTGTGGCGGACGGATTTCGATAGCTTCGTGGATTCGTCGCCCCTTTTGGGACCGGATGGAACGGTTTACGTGGGCAACAACGACGGTCGGCTGTACGCGATCGAGGGCGGCGACAAGCTGGCGTCGCTCGGCTGGTCGAGCTATCGCGGGGGAGCGCTGCAGCGTCGCAGTTTGCAGGGCTACGAGGATTTGACGGCGACGCCGAGCGAGCTGCTGGTGGTTTCCAAGGAGATTGCGGGAACGGATCGTTTGGCGGCGGAGTACGTGGTACAGGGAGGCGGTCCGGTCGCGGTGGAAGTCCGCGCTTTGGGGACGGGTTTCGAGGAGGCGGCGGGGGCATCGGCTTACGCCTTGAGTTTAATGGGGGCTTCCGGGGAGATGGCTTTTGCGAAAGCGTTGCAACCTCTGGAGGGGGATTTCGACGGTCGCTTGCGCGGCTGGCTGGAGCCTGGAACTTATAGCGTGGAGGCTCGGAACGAGTCTAGCGACGGGGATGCCTTCTTTTTGGAGCTGAGGGTTCGTTAGCGCTTAGTATTAGCTAGGCGCATTGTTGAAGGTAAAAAGTGGCTAGTTGCTTTACCTTTGGGAGAGCTGGGTTATCTTGTTCTCTAAAGCGACCTACAGCACGAGCTTCCTTTTCGGCAATTCGAATGCATTTGGAGGCAGGCTAGGTCTAGAACGACCGGGATTCCTATGGGATTCCGGTTTTTGCGCCTTCTAAGGCAAGCTGCTAAATCAATGCGGACGGCTCTATTCGAAGTAGGAGCTTTCGCCAACCTGTACCTGTCTCCCCAAGGGACGTTTCCCCGCTAACACCGATCGTCGTCATGAATTACCAAACTTATAGCACTCGTAGAGAAACCGAAGCCAAGCAGTCTGAGGAAGAAGAAAAGAAGATCGCTCGCCCAGAGCCCACCGAGGCGCAGAAGCGTCGGGCGGAGCTGATCAAATCGGCCTTGAACCGAACCGCTCGCGAACGTCGCATGGCTTCGCACCGCTAGGGCTTTTCAATCTAATCCGAGCGCGTGGCCGGTCTGCTCCTGCTGGGAGTGGGGGCTACTTGAGGTAGTCGTCGATGAAGTCGTTCTTGGCGGCGTGGGTGGTGGCGTCCCAATGGGCGCGTTCTTCGCCTGCGGGCCAACCGTGGGCTCGGTAGGGAACGGGATGGCTGATCACTTCGCCGCCTGCTTGGTTGATGGCGGCGTAGATGGAGGTGGAGGGGCAGGTTTCGTCGATGAGGCCGATCTCGACCCAGAGGGTGGCCTGCGAGCCTTTGAGTAGGTGGGCGGCGTCGAAGTAGGGCACGGCCTGGTGGACGGCCGGCTGCTCCGGATTCCAATCGATGGGCTGGGGCCAGCCGCCTTTGCGTCCGGCCAGCGGACCTCCCCAGTCGCACATGGCGGGCACGGTGGCTACGGCGGCGCTGACTCGCGGGTCGAGTCCGACCGCGGCGAGGGCTTGTCCGCCGCCTTGGCTTTCGCCGATGACGAGGATGCGTTTCCCGTCCCACTCGGGCTGCTGGGTCATGAACTCGATGCTGCGGAGCAGGCGCAGGTACATGAAGCGGAAGTAGAAGTCGTCGCGGTCGCTATTGCCTTGGTCCCAGTAGTTTTTGAGGGGACCGTCTTGGAGGTCCTCGTAGTAGGCTTCGTCTTCGTGGTTGAGCATGCCGTGGGCGTTGGTGTCGAGGGCGAGGGCTCCGTTGCCGCGTTGGGCGAGGGCGAGCGCGTCCTGGGTTTTGGCGCGGCACCATTCGCCTTTTACTCCGGCGGCTCGGTATTGGATGACGATGGGGAGGGAACGGTCGGCGGCGTTTTGCGGCTTGGCGAAGATGGCTCGCAGCGGTTGGGGGCCGGGGGCGTTGACTTCGACGTCGAAGGCGCGGAAGCCGGAGGGGGCGGCATCGGACTCGATGGCGGTTTGGGTGACTTTGAGCGGCAGCTTTCTAGCGAGGGCTTTTTGCTTTTTCCAGTACGTATCGAAATCTTGGGGACGGGGGCTGCCGGGGCGAAGCTCGTGCGGGGAGACGACGATGCCGATGCTGTCGGCGTCGCCGCCGCGATTGGCCTGGAAGATGACGCTGCCGGTGTCTCGGAAGGTGTACTCGAAGGTGTGGGTCGCTAGGCCGGGAGGGAGGGGGATGCGTTGGTCGACGACTTCCTGGTTTTCCTTTTGGATTTTTAGCTGGAGTGGGGCGGAATGCCCGCTGTCGACGGTGATGGTGAGGGCGACGGTTTCGCCCTTTTGGTAGACGCCGTCCGGGCGGTCGAGGGAGAGCTCCAGCGGGGCTGCGGAGAGGAGCAGGGGAAGGGAGAGCAGGAAGGCGAAGGAGAGGGTGCTTGTTAGCATCATGGTTGGGTGTGCCATGACGCTAGGGCGGGGGGAGCTCGGGTCAAATCGGGAGAGCGGGCCTGGAACTCTCTCTGTTTAGTGGCGTGGCGTGGGGCGAGCGCCAGCGGTTCGCTTCAGCCTTTGTTGGCGAGCTGGCCGCAGGCGGCGGCGATGTCTTGGCCGAGGGAGAAGCGGCGGGTGACCTTGTAGCCGGCGTCCTGCAGGCGCTGCTTGAAGGCTTCGATGGTCTGGGTGTCGGAGGGGAGGAAGGACTTGTTGAGGGAGTAGTCGGGGTTGTAGGGGATGAGGTTGACGTGGGCGTCGAGGCCTTGGAGGAAGGCGGCGACTTCGTCGGCGGCTTCGAGGCTGTCGTTCAGGTCCTTGAACATGATGTACTCGATCATGGCGCCGGTGCCGCGAATAGTTTCGAGCTCTTCCAGCATGGCCCGCAGCTGGGCCATGGGGTAGCGGTCGTTGATGGGCATGACGGCGGAGCGTCCTTGGTCGTTGGAGCCGTTGAGGCTGAGGGCGAAGCCGACTTGGGGGAAGCGTTTGGCGAACTTGAGGATGAGCTCGGGTATCCCCAAAGAGGATACGGTGATGCGTTTGGGGGCGAAGTCGAAGACGTTTTGGGTGGTGAGCAGCTCGAGGGCGCCCATGAGGTTGTCGTAGTTGCGCAGGGGTTCGCCCATGCCCATGAAGACGATGTTGCGCAGGCTGCGGCCTTCGGAGGCGAGGATGCGGCCGGCTTGCACGACTTGGTCGAGGATTTCCTCGCGCTTGAGGTTGCGGAAGAAGCCGAGCTCGCCGGTGGCGCAGAAGCGGCATTTTTCGGTGCAGCCGACTTGGGAGGAGACGCAGATGCTGGTGCGGCCGGTGGCGATGCGAAGGATGACGGTTTCGATCTTTTTGCCGTCGCGGGTTTCGAAGAGGAGCTTGCTGGCGCCGTCGATGTTGGAGTCGACGCGGGAGATGAGGGTGAGGTAGGAGGTTTCGAAATTGCTTTCGAGCTCGTCGAGCAGGGGGCGCTCCCAGCCGGTTTCCTCGAGGGATTTGAACTCGCGGAAGAGCAGGCGGTTGCTACGACGCAGGTCGCGATCTCCGAAGCCTTTGCGGCTGAGGTATTTCGTGAGTGCTGGGATGTCGTAGAGTGAGTGTTTCATGGCGATCGGTGTTCTGCGGCGCGGTTTCGAGCGTGCTTGGGGAATAGCTAGGAGGGCAGCGGGGGCAAGTTTGTTTCGAGGCAGGGGCGGTTTGCGGCGCCTCGGAAAAGCCCTTTCTTTTTGGGCGGCGGGTTTGCGAATCGTGGGGGCTGCGTTTATTGTTCGAGCAATCGGAAGGAGAGACTTTCCGCTTTTAACAGAAGGATTCTCATGGCTACAAAAACGCATGACTTGCAGGTCCAAAAGAGGGCTGACGGCAAGATCGTAGAGGTTAAGGTTTGCGGAAAGCTCACGCAGGCGGATTGCGAGAAGTTCATCCCGATCATCGACGAGGGGGTGGCACGCTTTGGGCAGGTGCGGCTGTTGTTCGATTGCGCGGATTTCGAGGGGTGGACCTTGGATGGCTTGCTCGAGGACGCGAAGTTCGGGCTGCATCACTACAACGCGATTTTCCGCATGGCGATCGTGGGCAACAAGGCCTGGGAGCGGGCGATGGCCACCTTCTGCAAGCCGTTCACCAAGGCGGACGTGAACTACTACGACGTATCGGAAATCGAGCTCGCTCGGGCTTGGTTGCGAGAGGGGACCTGAGGCGAGTTAGGCGTTTGTTGCCGCGGTTCGTATCTGGAAAAAGGATACGTAGGGCGGCGCGGGAATATGCGGGGCCGTTTCGTCTAGGGACGATGCCTAGGGAGGACCATGCTCATGCAATGCACGGCTCCCATGCGGTCGATGATTTGGCTGCAGTCGATCCACTCGAGTTGGGCGGCGGGACGGGCTTGGCGGTAGGCGGCGAGGGTTTCGGCTTCCATGCGCTCGAAGGCTTGCGGGTCTTCTCCGGGGAGGGGCGCGTAGCGCGGGATGAGAATGAGCTCCTTGCCGTTGGGGAGAACGATCTGCAGGGAGTTGAGGTAGCTGCGGTAGTGGGTGAGCGATTCGGTGGTGGCGCGGCGGAGTTCCTCGTAGGGTTCGCCGAGGTAGTGGGAGATGATGGCCTTTTTGTCGCGCTCGTTGGAGAGGCTGCGGGCGGCGGGCACGTCGGCGCGAATTTTGAGGGCGATGGCTTCGTTCAGGACGCGGGCGCTTTGTCCGCGCTCGTTGCGTTTCTCGCGTATGATCTCGTTGCCTTCCACCCCGGTTTCTTCGGCTAGGTGGAGGAGGACTTCCGCGAAGGCGTCTTCGAGCAGCTGCTCTTCGCTGGGCAGGATGGGGGGCGGAGTGGGGACGGAGATGACTTTGCGTTTGGGGAAGGTCTTTTGCAGGTAGGCTTTGTTGCGGGCCATGCGTTGGGAGGCTTCCCGCTTGAGCAGCTTGAAGCTGGTGATTTCGCGATCGTCGAACTCGGGCGGCTTGGCCACGAGGATGGAATCGGGACCGAGGATTTGCATCACGAAATCGAGGTGTTCGATGGTTTCTCCCGGGAAGGGGGCGAGGTAGTGTACGTTTTGGATGCCGAAGTATTTTTTGAAGAGGGATTCGACGAAGTCGGTGCGACCGCCGTTGGCTTCGAGGGTGGATTGGGAGACGAGGGCGGTGCGGGAGTCGAGCAGCTGGAGGTCGCCTCCGGCCAGCAGGAGGGGCGGCCGCGTGAGGACGGTGGGGATGGAGCGATTTACTTGCAGGTGGCCTGCGAGGATGGAGGGAGAGATGTCGGAGCCGCGCAGGTTTTCGACGTCCGCGTACATGAGGGCTTCGGTCTTCTTGGCGAGGTCGGGGTCGGGGTGGACTCGGGAGTTGAGGAGATTCGACATTTGGATACGCGGATCGATGTAGGCGGTATCGAATAGGACCATTTTTCCGGACTTGTCGTAGCCGAAGAGCGGTCCGTAGTCTCGAATCCAGGGGGAACCGATTTCGGCGGGCACGAACTCGAGTCGCTCGGTCAGTTCGCCGATGCGGGGATCCTTTTCCAGCAGGTTCACGAACTGGGGGATGAGGCGACGATCCTTGCGGTGGAAGAGGCAGATGACTTCGGTATGGGGGAGGATCTTGGCTAGGATTTCCGAGTAGAGGGGAGCGAGGCCGGGGTCTTCCAGGATGTACTCCAGTTCGGTGGCGAGGATGACGGCTTCGGTGGGCTCCCAGGGGAGGATCATGCGATCGATGCGCGGGGGCGGGGTCGCGGCGTGCAGGATGGCGTCGTTTTGCTCGGCGATCTGTTCCCAGATTCCCAGCTCGGCTTGGGATACGAAGCGGGGCGCTCCGGCGGGCGGGGCTTCGTCGGAGGAATTGTCGAGGAGGCGTAGGACCAGGGCGACTAGGACTGCGGACAGGAGAGCCCCGACGGCGAAAGGGAGAAGGGTTTGTTTATTCATGCGCGGACCTCGTTGGTGGGGAGGCGGTGCAATCGGGCAACTTCTCAGGTTTGGGGCCTGTTTGGGGAGCTGGATTGTGCGGATCTAAATGCGGCGATGGCGCGGATGCCGCAAGTTGTTTCTTCGCGGGAGAGTCGCGAGCGAGAGGGGCTATTGGTCTCGGACCAAATCGAGGCTGAGGGTACCGGCTGCCGTGGCTGTTTGGGAGCCGGTCAGGGTAAGGCGGTAGTCGCCTTGGCCGAGGAGCAGGGGAAGGGCGGCTGCGTTGTCGTTGAGCTCCTCGCCGGCGAGGTCGCGGCGGTTTTTGAAGGTGGAGGCGAGGGAGGCGCTGGGATGTTGGATCCAGTTTTGGTTGGAGGAATGGGGCTGGTAGCTTTCGCCGTTTTTCTGGGCGAGGGCAAGGGTTGCGGTTTCGCTGCAGGTGCCGGTCGCTAGCAGGGCGACGGGTTCGGGGCTTTCGATGCTGAAGTCGAGGGTCACGCTTTTCGAATCGCTGATCTGGCTGAGGACTTCGATGCGGGAGAGGGCTTCGCCTCGCACGAGAAATTGGATTTGGCCGTCTGCGGCAGGGGTGGCGTAGATGGCTTTGTCGTCGCTTGCGAGGGCTTGCGAAAGGCTGGATGCCTTGCGGACGGGAAGGCGGGAGGGGGCTTGGTAGGAGACGAGCAGGGCTTCGTCTAGGGGTGTAAGGGGTGCTTGGATACGAGTGGAAAGGAAACCTTCGGGAGCAGTGTTGCCTTGGCGTAGGGCGAGGGTTTTCAGGACGGCATCGGCTCCGACGCGGGCTCCGACTTTGCGGCCGACGAAGTCGTCGGCTGCGATATGTACGCCGCAGTAGATGCGGGCTACGCCGGTGAGGTCGGCCGCGTCGTAGTAGGTGGCGACTTGGATGGTGAGGTCTTCTCGGGGGCCGTATTCAACTTGTAGGTACTTGCCGGCCTCGAAGTCGAACTCCTTGAGCCCGCCCGGGAAGAAGGGGGATCCGGTGAGCAGGGCCATGACTTCGGCTCCGGCCCGGGAGAAGGTGGAGTGACCGGAGACGTAGCCGGCGAAGTTGGGCGTGGGGAAGGTGCGCAGGTGGTAGGGGCTCCAATCGGCGGCTCGTACCCAGCCGACTCCGGCGATGTCTTCGCGGGGTTTGTTGGGAACGCCCTTCCAGGAGTAGACGGCGAGCTCGCCGAGGTGGTCCGCGAGGTGCTCGTGGCGTTGGCCGGGGGCGCTGGATGCGGCGGTGACGAGTTCGATGAGGCCGGGCTCTAGGGGGAGGCCGGAGGCGTGGTAGTTGGGGAGCTGGGGATCGCTGGACTGGCCGAGGGAGGCGAGGTAGCGGATCATGGAGATGGGGCGGATGGAGTCGTACTTGGACTTGATGGTCCAGGCGGCGATGGCGGCGTCGTGCAGGGCGCCGTTGAGGGCGAGGTAGGCGTGCACGTCCCATTCGAGCGGGGAGAGCTCGGGGCCGACTCCGCCGAGCTTGCGGACGAAGCGGGGGTCGTCGCTGGTTTGGTTGTGCAGCATGTTCCAGACGCCGGGCGGGCCTTCGATGCCGGGGCCGTCCGACCAGAATTCGGCGGTGAGGCGGAGGTAGTCGCCTTGGTTGACGGGATTGGGGGCGTAGGGCTGGCCGGTGAAGGGGTTGAGGGAGTGGCCTTGGCCGTCTTGGGTGAGCCAAGGGTTGTTTTGTTGGAGCCCGCCGGGGGAGGCGTCGATGACGACCTCTTGGGTGGGGTCCATGAGGGAGGAGGCTCGGATGACCTCGACCATTTCGGCGATGAGCTGGGGTTCGGTTTCGGCGCCGAAGAGCGGCTGGGGGCCGGGGTCGATGAGGATGGTGTCGTCGGTGGGCTTTTCCAGGGCGAAGGGGGCGACCCAGTTCCAGCCGGGGGCGAGGAACTGTTGGACTTCGGGGCCGAGGTCGATGCCGTTCTTGGTGATGGAGCGGGCGAGGTTGAGGGGTTGCCAGCGGTTGGGATCGACGAGGGTGACGCCGGAGCTGCCGTAGATGAGGGGTTCGTTGACGGGGGCGTAGCCGGTGGTGTCGGCGTAGCCGTTGGCTTCGTTGGAGCCGTCCTCGAGGCCGGCGCTGAGGATGGCGTTGCCGATACGGTTGCCCACGGCGGCGGGTGTGGAGCCTTCGGTGGAGAGGTCGTCCGGATCGTAGCCTTTTTCCAGCATGAAGTCGCGCAGGGCGAGCAGGATGGCGTCGTGGTTGAAGGCTTTGCGGTAGCGTTCGGTGGCGACGGTGTAGACGGCGTGGGAGAGGGCTTCCGCTTGTTGAGAGGCCCGCGCGCTGGGGTCGGTTGGCAGGGTGGGGGACTCTTGGTGGAAGACGGATTGGGCGCGGTTCCAGCCGTCTGGCTGGTAGGCCCAGTAGGCGTCCCACATGGCGGCGGTGCAGTGGTAGAAGGTGCGGGCTACGATGGGGGGATCCGGAAAGTTGATACGGGCGGAATCGAGCACGAGCTCGTTCCATTGGCGAGCGATGTTGTGGTCGGAGAAGTCGGAGCGCACGCCTACGACGAAGCTGGCGGTTTGGGTGGAGCCGGCGGAGTTGGTGGCGACGGCGTGGTAGGTGCCGGCCTTGTTGGGCTGCATGTTATCGATCGTGATTTCCGGGCCTTCGTATCCAGCGAGCAATACGCCGTTGCGGAACCAGGTGATGGTGGGACGGAAGCCGCCTTCGATTGAGACGGATAGGGTGAGGGGCTGGCCGCGGGTGGCGACTTGGTCTTGGGGGGCGTTTGCGAAGACGGGGATCTCGCTGCCGGCGAGCAGGGACGCGTCTTCGGTGACGGTGAGTAGTTGACTTGTGGATACGTTGGTGAGTTCTTGGACGATGGAGCTGGGCCAGCGAACGGTGACTTTGTGGATGTTGGCGGTGGGCGGGAATCCGAAGTGGAGGTAGGGGCTGAGCTGGGCGAGGTAGGCGTTGGTGGGGTTGAATTCTCGCACGTAGACGGGACCGTTCTCTTGGGGTTGCACGGTGACGAAGGCGCCGATGCCGTCGGGGTTCGAGAGGCTGCCTTGAAGTTTTATTTTGAGCCAGGCGTTGGCTTTCGTTCGGTCGTTTCTGAGGAGAGTGGGTCGGCTGTGTTGGTTGACGTAGAAGAGGTCGAGGGCGCCGTCGTTGTTGTAGTCGAAGCTGACGATTCCGGCTCCGCGGGAGAGTTGGTTGGCGTTTTCCTGTTCGGAGACGTCGGTGAATTTGAGGGATCGGTCGTTGCGCCAGAGGAACATGCGGCCGTCGTGGGTAGGGCCTTCGGGGGTGATGTCTTCTTGGTTGACGGCGACGAGGTCGAGGTCTCCGTCCAGGTCGTAGTCGAAGAGGTTGGTGCCCCAGCCCCAGCCGGAAAAGGCGACGCCGGCGGCGACGGATTGGTTGTCGAAGAGGCGGTTTCCTTGGTTGATGTAGAGGGGGTTGACCTCGCCGTTGACGTTTCGGGTGATGGCGATGGTGGTGACGAACCAGTCGAGGTCGCCGTCGTTGTCGACATCGCCGATGGCGGTGCCCATGGCGTGGTTGGCGAGGCCGACTCCGGAGGCGGCGGTGGAGTCGGTGAAGGTGCCGTTGGCGTTGTTCCAGTGGAGGGCGGAGTCGCCGAAGTCGACGGTGGTGGCGATGTCGGGCCAGCCGTCTTGGTCGAGGTCGGTGATGGCGGGTGAGAAGATGTTGATGCCGATGCCGAAGAAGCGGTAGTTGGCGTCTTGGGTGACGTTGGTGAAGTGTCCGGGGTTGCTGGCTCCTTGGTTGAGGAAGAGGGCATAGTGTTCGTAGCGGGTTTCGTCGGTGAGATCGACGCCCCAGCTGCCGGTGATGACGTCGAGGTATCCGTCGCGGTTGATGTCGCCGACGGTGACGGCGGTGGACTGATGGTTTTCGAGGGTGGCGGCGAGGTCGAGCCCGCGGGCTGCGGCGGCTTCGGTGAAGGTGCCGTCTCCGTTGTTGAGGTAGAGGAGGTTGGACTTGGCGTCGGCGACTCCGACGATCATGTCCTTGTCGCCGTCGTTGTCGATGTCGACCCAAGCCCCGACGTTGCCGCCGTTCTGGGTGTCGATGCCGAGCGGGTTGACGGTTTTGGTGAAGACGCCGTTGGTGTTGAGGTAGAGGATGTCGTCGAGCTGGTAGCGGATGATGTAGAGGTCGAGCCAGCCGTTTCCGTCGAAGTCCATGACGATGGGGGTGCCGCCGCGCACGACGAAGTCGGAGTAGAGTCGGGTGACGCGTTCGTAGTCGTCGATGCCGGCGCTTTCGGTGACGTCGACGAAACGGGCGTGGGCGGGGCTTGCTAAGAATACGGGCAGGCACAGCGCGACCAGTAAGGCGCGTAGGCAGCGCAAGACGGGAAACGCCGTGCCGAGCGCCTCCCAAGGAGTTTGGGTATACATAGATTGCGGTAGCTAGAGCTTGGCTAAATGGGGGGAGCCAAGCGCCTGATAGTTACCGACCCGGAGGCCTCTGGTTTGGCCGCGGGTCGCTATCTGGACGTCTTCTAGAATCGCGCCCCAGCGAAGGGGGTCAACGCCCTTGTAGAGCGTTAAATGATATCCCTAGGTCCGACTGGGACAAATGTGTCAAGCGCATCGCGCAAGAACGGATGGCGGGACTGGGGAAGCGCCGACTCTACGGGCTCAAAGCTTGTCCGACTTGCGTTTGGCGACGAGGTAGTCGAGGTCGAAGGGGCGGACCAGTTTGGGGTCGGGGTGGAGGCGGGTGCCGATCTGGCCTTTTCCTTCGTAGTCGCTTTTGGCGAGGACGTAGCGAATGGATTCGAGGCGAGCCTTGGCCTTGTCGTTTCCGTTAACGATGACCCAAGGGGAGCTGAGGGTGTGGGTGCGCTCGAACATCTTCTCCTTGAAGTGGGTGAACTCGTCCCACTTTTCCTGGGCGAGGGCGTCGACGGTGCTGAGCTTCCACTGCTTGAGCACGTCGGACTTGCGGGCTTCGAAGCGGTTTTGTTGGGCGGTGCGGTTGATGGAGAACCAGAACTTGATGATCTGGATTCCGTCGTCGATGAGCATCTTTTCGATGTTGTTCACTTGGCCCATGAACTCTTCGTACTGGGCGGGGGTGCAGAAGCCCATGACGGGTTCTACGACGGCGCGGTTGTACCAGCTGCGGTCGAAGAAGATGATTTCGCCGGGATTGGGGAGCCCGAGGAAGTAGCGTTGGAAGAACCACTGGCCGGTTTCCTTCTCGGTGGGCTTGGGCATGGCGATGACTCGCATGCCCCGGGGGTTGAGATGGCGAGTGAAATGTCGGATGGCGCCGCCTTTTCCGGCAGCGTCTCGGCCTTCGAAGATGATGAGGAGCCGCTTGTTGTTTTTGACGACGTCTTGCTGGAGGAGGACGAGCTCGCGTTGCAGGTCTTGGAGTTCGGCTTTGTATTCGGGGGAGTCCTTCATGGATGAATGAGGACGAAGTAGATCTCTCTGCAGGAGCTGGCAATCACGCATTCTGGCGATGCGTGACAGTTTTGCGCCGAAAGGCTCGTTTTGCGGGCGGGGGAGGGCGCTTTAGGCCTTTTGCAGGAGCTCGAGGAGCTTGCGGTCGAGCTTGTGCCCGTACCAGTCTTCGTAGTCCACGTCGGCGCGGCCGGAGTCGAGGATGCCGAAGTTGCCGTGCATTTCCCAGAGGGCAAAGCCGATGTTGCGTTCTGCGAGCACGCCCAGCACGTCGCCGAACCAGTCGAGGAAAACGCGGTGCGGGGTTTTGTTGTAGCAGCCGCATTCGCCGCAGTGCACTCCGACGCCTTGGTCCTGCAGGTCGAACCAGGGCTGGTAGAATTTCTTGAGGGCTTCGCGGTTGGCCTCGGGGCCGTCGGGCCACTTGGGATCGGGCAGGCTTTCGGGGTCCTTGTAGACCCAAGGTGCTTTGTGGTGGGAGATGTTGAAGGGCACGTAGCCGCGGCAGCTTTGGGCGATGCCGAGGTCGGCGAGTTCGGGCACGGCGATGTGTCCGCCGTTGTTGCCGTCGGCCACGATGAGGTGTTCGGGTGCGTGCTGGCGGATGCTGTCTATGGCGGCTTTGGCGACGCGACGGTAGGTCTCGCCGGGGACGGCTTCGCGCTTGCCGTGCTGGTCGTTCATGTCTTCGCGCAGGGAGGGTTCGTTGAGCAGGTCGAAGCTAAGTAGGTCCTTGGAGATGCCGGCGTAGCGTTGGCTCCACATGCTCCAGTGGTGGCAGAAGGCGTCGAGGGCGTCGGAGTCGCTCCAGAGGTTGTAGGGTTCGTGGAAGCCGGCGTTGATGCAGTAGCCGGGGGCCCGGTGGAGGTTGAGGCTGACGTGCAGCCCGTATTTGTGGGCCTTTTCGATGATGGCGTCGACTTCGGCGACTTTCTTTTCGGAGAACTGGTAGACGTCGTCCGGCGTGATGTCGCGGCCGTAGTCGATGTCTAGGAAATATGGATACGCCATGGGGATGCGTACGAAGTCGAAGCCCCAGTCGCGCATCCACTTGAAGCTTTCTTCCTGGGTGTGGAAGAAGGCGTCCTTGGGGTTGGGCATAAAGAAGTCGAGGAAGTTGAAGCCCTTCCATTTAGGGAGGGCTTGGTGGAGCGGTCGGGTGGTTGAGGTCATAGCGGCGGAGGAGAGACTGCCGGAGCTGAGGCTGGCTGCGGCGAGGCCGAGGGCTGACTTCTTGATGAAGTCGCGTCGGGGGAGGCGGTGGCTGCTCATTTGTCGATTTTAGTAAGTTGAAGGGGGGCGGCTTTAAGTTTGTCTAATGGCCCGGAGGGCGAACTAGCAGGTCAGACCAGTAGCGCAGGCGGCGGGAATGTTCGAGGACTATTCCGGCTCTATCTAATGAGTCGGCGGGCTTGTTCGTATGGGGAGGCTGAATACGTTCTACCGGAGGGCGATGTTGACGTAAGGGGCAGAGGCGGGTTTGCTGCTTTCCTATGGAAGATTACCTTAGCGCCTTGATAGGTGGTACCTTGCTGGGAGGGGCGGCGCTGTTTTTGCGGCTGGCTCTCGGTTATCCTTTGGGGATTTCAGGTTTTCTGAGCAAGGCGGTGAGTTTCAGGCTGGCGCTGGCGGACTGGCGCTGGAGCTTTTTGGCGGGGATGCTGGCGGCGGCGATCGCCTTGGTGTGGATCTATCCGCAGTCGATTTCCGAGCCTTTGGGCGTGGAGCTGTGGCTGGTCGCGGTGGCGGCTTTGCTGGTAGGCGGCGGCGCGAGGATCGCAGGAGGATGCACGAGCGGGCATAGCCTGTGCGGGATGGGAAATCTGGATGTGGATTCGGTTGTGGCGACTGTGATCTTTATCCTTTCTGGAGTCCTGACGGTTTTTCTGATGGAAGGGGGCTTGCAGTGAAGCGAAACCTTTATGCGTTTCTGGCGGGGGCGACCTTCGCCTTCGGCCTGGCGGTTTCCGGCATGTCGCGCCCGTCTAAGGTACGAGGGTTCCTGGATTTCTTTGGGGACTGGGATATAACCTTGCTTTTCGTATTGGGGCCAGCGGTTGGTATTTACCTTTTGGGTACGCGTTTGGCGGCTAGGCTTTATCCGAA
This sequence comes from Pelagicoccus sp. SDUM812005, assembly GCF_031127875.1. Classification (GTDB taxonomy): domain Bacteria; phylum Verrucomicrobiota; class Verrucomicrobiia; order Opitutales; family Opitutaceae; genus Pelagicoccus. The sequence goes on from NZ_JARXIA010000009.1 coordinate 167,296, forward strand.
GCGTTTCGCTCGCCAATCGGATCCCGAGCCTTTGAACGCTCGCTTTTTCGTGGGTTGCCTCCTGTTCGGGGTAGGCTGGGGCATGGTCGGGCTTTGCCCGGGGCCTGCGATGGTTATCTTGGGCCAGGGCTCGGTTCCGGTTTTTCTGTTTTTCGGCTTCTTGCTATTGGGGATTTTCTTGGCGGACCGAGCGCTCGAGCGATTTAGCGGCGGAAGGTGAGGGAGAGCGATCCGAAGATTTGGCCACCGGTTTGCTCGCGGAACTCTTCGCTGCGATAGACGAGGAGGAAGGATACCTTGAATCCAGGTTTCGAATACGCGAATCCGGATTCGACTTCTTGGACCCATGGGTTGCGGGTAACGCTGTGGCTTTGGCCGTTTGCGTTTCCGTCGAGGAAGAGGTTTTGGGCGACGTAGCTCATCTTGCCGCCTAGTACCCAGTAGAAGCGTTGCGGGCGAAACTGGGTGGGCGTTTGGGTGTAGGCTTTCGCGCTGTCGACGTAGGCGGCGGGGGCTCCGAGCCGGTCGGGGGCGTGGGAGCCTTGGAGTCGTTTGCCGACGCGGATCTGGAAGCCTTGGCTGAGGCTGCTGTCGATGTTTCCGATGGAGATGCGGCTCGACTCGGAGAGTTGCAGGCTGCGTTCGTCGCCTAGTTGCCAGCGGAAGCGGACCTTGCTGCGGCTGCGCTCTAGGGCGTATCCAAATTCGTCGGACAATTGGTTGTGCCAACCGAGCGGCATGCGGTCGTCTATCAGCTCGTGCACGGCGCGCTGTATGTCTTCGGCGAAGGAGCTGGGGCCGACCAGGCCGAGGGTGAGTTGCCAGGATTGGATCGAGTCGTCGTGGCTGCGGTGCTGGCCGTAGCGAAGGTAGCTCCAGCCGGCGTAGGGTCGGTCGTGGAGGACGATGTCGATTTCGTCGAGGTTTTCGGGCGTGAAGATGAGTTGGCCGAGGGAAAGGGTATTATGGTAGCGGGCGTTGTCGTTGGCCTTTGACCAGGGGGCGTAGGCGAAGGCGAACTCGGTTCCGGCGGTGTAGCGGGAATCGGTCCCGGCCGGGGCGTCGTTTTCCATTCGCAGGGTGAAGGAATCGATCTCGCGGCTGGCTGCTGCTGGGCTCGCGAGGGCGATTGCGAAGAGGACGCTGGCGCCGCCGAGCTGGAGGCGTCGAATCAATCTAACTGCATGGTGAGTCATTTGACGCGTGTCGGTTATGCCGCTGCTGGAGCGGAGCTCGCGATTGGGCGCGGCTCCGCCCCTAGCGGCGGGTTTTGCTAGGTACCTTCTGTTTAAAAGTGTCTGGGAGCGAAGGCTCGCTGGAAGGCCTACACGGCTACAGCGAGTTCCGCTTCTTCTGCGGCGTTGTCGTTGAACTCGGACTCGAAGTGCTTGTGCAGCTTCTTGCGAGCGCGGTGGGTGTGGCTGAGGATGGTGCCGCGGGGGACGCCGGTGCGTTCCGCGATCTCGGAGGCGGTGTAGCCTTCGACCACGTTCATCTTTAGGTAGGTGCGCTCGTTGTCGTTGAGCACGCTGAGGAGCGAGTCGATGTCGGTGTTGGCTCCGAAGCTTTGCTCGCGTCCGATGGCGAAGTCGCGGTCCTCGAGGGAGTCGAACTGCACGATCTTGGAGCGGCGCACGCCGTCGATGAAAAGGTTTCGGATCGCTCGGTAGAGCAGGCGGCGGTCGGTGACCTCGCCGTACTTTTGCACGAGCTTGAGCCAGGCCTGCTGGGCGAGGTCCTCGGCGTCGTGGAAGTTGCGGGTGAATCCGTAGGCGTAGTTGCGTCCTTGGCGGATGAGTTCCGAGGCGGTCTGGAGAGGGGTGGATTCGACGGTGGCGTTCATGGCGATCTAAAGTGGTTCGTGTTTGCAGTTGATACACATAAAGCGACCGGTCGGTCGGTTTGATTGCCGATAGTTTTCGAAAAGTGGAAAAAGCGCTAGGAAAAAGTTCGCTACGATGGGGTGACGCGGAGGTAAGTCTCTGGGAGAAAGTGGGATAAGGTTTACCCGAGGTAGCCGGTGAGCTGAAGCGAATCTGGTGAAACCGCAAAAGCGCAGCCTTCGGGACAGCCCGGACCGAGGCTTTCCGTTCACTCGGGGGCGGGGAGAGCGGGACCTTCGCGAGCGTGCCGCTCGTTAGTAGGCAGTGGGCGTGACCTGCCTTTGGCGGTTTCTCCCTCTGGAGGGAATCTCACGGACGAGGGGGTGGCGCCGGGACGCAGGGGCTAGCTTTCGTTTGCGTCGGGCGCGGAGAGCAGCGTCTGGAGCGTTTCTTCGTCGAGATAGGCGGGGTGTCCTTTGTAGAGCACGATGCCTTGGGGATCCATGAGCACGACTTGGGGGATGCTGCGGATATTGAAGAAGCTGGCCATGCGGGCTTGGGTATCGACGGCGCTGTAGTAGTCCATCTGGGGGGAGCGCATGGACTCGACTTTTTGGCGGGATTCGCGGGAAAGGCCGACGATGGTGAGGCGGTCTTGGAACTGGGCGTGCAGTTCGTTCATGTGGGGAATGGCCCCGATGCAAGGACCGCACCAGGTTGCCCAGAAGTCGACGAGCAGGTGCTTGCCGGTGGGGTCGGGCGCTTCGGAGATCCATTGCTGGACCTGCAGCTCGGGACCGGGCTTGCCGACGTAGGCGGACGCGTCGTTCGCGGGTCGAGGCCTGTTTTGCAGGTAGAAGAAGCCTACGACTCCGATGACGACGAGGAGGGATAGGGGAGCTCTTTTCACGATCCGGGAAAGGGCGGCGCGGGCCGCTATTCGGCGAGGATTTTTTCGACCTGCTTCTTCGCGATTTCGATAGGGCCGATCTTGCAGAAGTTTTGGGCGGCTACGGTGGCGCCTTCGGAAAGCAGGTAGATGGCGCCGGCGCGTTGCTCGCGGTCGGCGTCGCTGGCGTCGGGTAGGTGTTGGTCGACGAGGCTGCGGATGAAGGCGAGGAAGTCTTTCTTATAGCCGCGGATGGCTTGGCGCATGGGGCAGCCGAGGTCGGGGGACTCGGCGAGCATGTTGAGCATGGCGCAGCCGCGGTACTTGCAGGCTTCGGCGCTTTGGGCCTGGTAGTCGAAGAGGGCGACGAGCTTGCGGGCGGGGTCGTCGCCGAATTGCTCGAGGTAGGAATTGCGGCAGGCGATCCATTTCTCGCTGCCGCGGCGCAGCCACTCCAGTCCGAGCTCTTCCTTCGACTTGAAGTGGGAATAGAAAGTCCCTTTGGCGATGTCGGCAGCTTCGATGATCTGCTTGATGCCGGTCACGTGGTAGCCTTGCTCGAAGAAGAGCTTGGAGGCGACCTCGATGATTTGGGTCTTCCTATTGTTTTTTTCAGTCATGCACAGTTGTCTCGTTTTTCTCGTCTGGGCGAGAAGCGGTCAAGTTCCTATGTAAGAAGCACGAGGCGGAGGCGTGAATGACTGCGAGAGCGGGTGGGGGCTGGAGGGAGCGCCACGGGGAGCTCGGGCCGAGGCTCGCTCCTTGCCGTTGGCTACTGGGCCTTGGCGGCTTCGAGTTGGTCGAGGTGGTTGATGTAGTCGCTGACGTTGCCGGGGAAGAGGGTGAGCCCGTCCTTGCGGACTTCGAGGACCTTGGTGGCGATGGGGTCGATGAAGGCGCGGTTGTGGGTGACGATGAGGTAGGCGCCGGTGTATTCCTTCAAGGCCTTTTGCAAGGCGTCCTGGGAGCGCATGTCCAAGTGGTTGGTCGGCTCGTCGAGGATGAGGAAGTTGGCGGGCTGGGCCAGCATCTTGGCAAGGGCGAGGCGGTTGCGTTCGCCGCCGGAGAGGACCTTGACCTTCTTGAAGACGTCGTCTCCGCGGAAGAGGAAGGTGCCGAGGATACCGCGAATGGAGGTGCCGTTTTTGCCGGCGGAGACTTCTTCCATGGTTTCGAGCACGGTGAGGTTTTGGTCGAGCTCGTCGGCCTGGTGCTGGGCGAAGTAGGAGAGCTGGGTGGCGCCGCCGAGCTCGCGTTCGCCGGACTGGAAGGGTTCCACGCCGGCGATGATCTTGGCGATGGTGGTCTTGCCGGCTCCGTTGACGCCGACGACGGCGATGCGATCGCCACGCTCGATGCGCAGGTCGGCGTCCTTGATGACCTCGTGGTCGCCGTAGGACTTGCTGAGCTTGTCGAGTTTGACGACGGTTTGGCTGGAGTGGGGCGGGGGGGCGAAGGAGAAGGAGACCCAGTCTTCTTCCTTGTCGATGACGATGCGTTCGATCTTGTCGAGCTGCTTGATGCGGGACTGGGCTTGGCGGGCTTTGGAGGCCTTGGCCTTGAAGCGGTTGATGAACTGCTCGGCTTGGGCGATTTCCTTTTGCTGGCTCTTGTAGGCCTTGAGCTGGAGCTCCTTGCGCTCGGCGCTTTGGCGTTCGTAGAAGCTGTAGTTGCCGCTATAAGTATAGAGGTTGCCGAGGGAGAGCTCGAAGGTGCGGTTGCAAATCTCGTCGAGGAAGCCGCGGTCGTGGGAGATCATGAGCAGCGAGCCTTCGTAGGATTTGAGGTAGGACTCGAGCCAGTGCTGGGAGGTGACGTCCAGGTGGTTGGTCGGTTCGTCGAGCAGCAGGAGGGAGGGCTGGGCGAGGATGAGCTTGGCCAAGGCGATACGCATTTGCCAGCCGCCGGAGAATTCCTCGGTCTTGCGCTTCATGTCCTTGGTGGAGAAGCCGAGTCCCAGCAGGACGGATTCGATGCGGGAGGGGAGCTTGCCGACGTCGAGGTCTTCGAGGCGGTGCTCCCAGCTGCCGATGAGCTCGAGGGTTTCGTAGAACTCTTCGGAGGAGGTATCCATTTCGTCGAGACGGGCTTCCGCTTCCTCGATCTTGGCCTTGAGTCCGAGGATGTCGGCGAAGGCGGTCTCGGTTTCCTCGAAAAGGGTTTTGCCGTGCATCTCGATGCCGTCCTGGGGGAGGTAGCCGAAAGTGACGTAGTTGGCCTTGTCGACTTTTCCGGAGTCGAACTCCTCCAGTCCGCAGAGGACTTTGAGCAGGGTGCTCTTGCCGGCGCCGTTGCTGCCGACGAGTCCGATGCGGTCGTGGCTGGTGATGGTGGCGTTGATCTCCTTGTAGAGATAGCGTTCTCCGTACTGGAGGGTGATGTTTTGCAGAGCGATCATGGAAAGCGGCGTTGGCGAAATGGTGGGCACTTGTGTTTGAGAGCGAGTCGCCCGTCAATGACGGAGCGCGTGCAGCATTATTAGTGTGGCAAGGGGGAGCGCTCTTGGCGTAGCTTGCGGGGATGTTGCGCGTTTCGGCCAGAGTAGGGATCCCATTGCAGGAGATTGAAATAAAGGCGGTGCGTTCCCAGGGCTCGGGCGGTCAGCACGTGAACAAGGTTTCTACTGCGATCCAGCTGTTCTTCGACGTGCGAGCCTCCTCGCTGCCGCCGGCGATCAAGGAGCGCTTGCTGGAATTGAGGGACCATCGCATCAACGAAGACGGCTTGGTGGTGATCAAGTCCCAGGAGTCGCGCTCGCAGGAGGCCAACAAGGAGGCGGCCTTGGCTCGGCTGCGGGAGCTGGTGGCGAGCGTGTTGGTCGCACCCAAGAAGCGTCGCCCGACCAAGCCCACCCGCGGGGCTAAGGAGCGTCGCCTCAAGAGCAAAACCCTGCGGGGCCGGACCAAGAGCTTGCGGGGGCGGCCGGGGCCCTCCGAGTAATTTTGCCTTGAAAGCTTTGCCCGGAAGAGCTCTTGTGCTCCCTCCTTGCAGGCCACGGTCCGCTGGGAAGGGTACTTCCGTAAGTCCCGCGCTCCGCCTCCGCGAAATTTAGGGGCAGCCATATTTTGGCTTGTGGGGGCGGCCTTATCGAATACAACTTTATATAACTATAATTTATAGTTTTTGACTCGCAGAACAACGACTACTAATAGTAGCCGTTTTTTTGTCGTGTTAACTCCACGTAATCAGCGACTTAGATTTTTAAGAGAACACCGAAATTTTAGGCATATGATCGATAACCAGGAAGAAAAGAAGGGGCTCTACTGCCCAGAGTTGGAGCGCGATAGTTGTGGTATCGGTTTTGTGGCGAATTTGAAGGGCCGCAAGTCGCACGATGTAATCGAGAACGCGTTGGTGATGCTGACCAACATGGAGCACCGTGGCGGCACGGGCTACGACGTATGCTGTGGCGACGGCGCGGGTCTCTTGATCCAAGTTCCCCACGCTTTCCTCAAGGAGGACTTGGCCAAGCGCGACATCAGCCTCCCCCAAGCCGGCGACTACGGCGTGGGCATGATTTTCTTCCCTAAGGACGAGGCCAAGCGCGAAGAGTGCCGCGAGTTGCTCAACCGCAACCTCGAAACCCTCGGCCTAGAGGTCATCTGCTACCGCGAGGTTCCTCGCGACAATTCCGGCCTCGGCCAGGCCTCGCTCGACACGGAGCCGAACGTGGAGCAGGTCTTCGTAGCCAAGCCCGAGGAGCTCGACGCGGAAGGCTTCGAGCGCAAGCTGTACGTGGCGCGCAACTACTCGATCCATCTCGCTCGCGAGACGGTAAGCGGCATCGGCGACGACTTCTACATCATTTCGATGTCCGCTCGCACCATCACCTACAAGGGCCAGCTCACCACGGCTCAGGTGCGCGAGTACTACCTCGACCTGCAGAACGAGAAGGTGGTGTCCGCCTTGGCGATGTTCCACTCCCGCTTCTCGACCAACACCTTCCCGGCCTGGCGCTTGGCCCAGCCTTTCCGTTTCCTCTCCCACAACGGCGAGATCAACACGGTTCGCGGCAACATCAACTGGATGCGCGCTCGCGAGGTGCTGCTCGAGACCAGCAACTTCACCAAGGAAGAGCTCAAGATGCTCCACCCGATTTGCGACAGCCACATGTCCGACTCGGCCAATCTCGACATGGTGATCGAGCTGCTCGTGCTCAGCGGACGCCCGCTGGCCCACGTGATGATGATGGCAATTCCGGAAGCTTGGCAAAAGCAGGACGACATGGATCCCGTGAAGCGCGCCTTCTACGAGTACCACTCCTGCATCATGGAGCCTTGGGACGGACCAGCCTCCATCTCCTTCACCGACGGCAACGTCATCGGCGCCACTTTGGACCGCAACGGTCTCCGTCCTTCCCGCTTCCTCGTGACTGATGACGACATGCTCGTCATGGGATCCGAAACCGGCAGCTTGAAGGTCGACCAGTCCAAGGTCGTGCGCAAGGGCCGCCTCCAGCCCGGCAAGATCTTCATCGCGGACCTCACGCAGGGCCGCATCATTTCCGACGAGGAAGTGAAGCAAGACATCAGCTCGCGCCAGCCTTACGGCGAGTGGCTCAAGGAGCACAAGATCACCCTCGAGGAGCTTCCCGAGGCGGAGATCACCGTGACTCCAAAAAGCAAATACAAGCTGCAGAACCGCCAGAAGGCCTTCGGCTACACGGAGGAAGACCTCAACCTCATCCTCGCAGGCATGGTCGGCACGGCCAAGGAGCCGCTTGGTTCCATGGGCGCGGACAATCCGCTGGCGATCCTCTCCGACAAGCCGCAGCACCTCTCCAACTACTTCAAGCAACTCTTCGCCCAGGTCACCAATCCGCCGATCGACCCGATCCGCGAAGAGATGGTCATGTCGCTGCAGAGCTACATCGGCGGTTCGCTGAACCTGCTCGATGAGACGCCGCGCCACTGCCACAAGATCGAGATCCGCCAGCCCGTCCTCTCCAGCGAAGACTTGCTCAAGATCAAGCACATCGACCACGACCACTTCCAGGCTCGCGCCATCGACTGTACTTTCCCGGCTACAGGCAAGGAAGGCGCCCTCGAGCATGCCCTCGAGCGTATTTGCCGTGACGCGGCGGACGCTGCCATCGAAGGCTACCAGATCATCATCCTCTCCCACCGCAGCATCGACAGCGACCACGCTCCCGTGCCTTCGCTGCTCGCTACGGGCGCGGTCCACCACCACCTCATCCGCAAGGGTCTCCGCGCCGACGCGGAAATCGTGGTGGAAGCGGGCGACGTTTGGGAAACCCACCACGTGGCGACCCTCGTGGGATACGGCGCTGCTGCGGTCAATCCGTACCTCGCTCTCGAAACCCTCAGCGCTCTGCGCGACGAAGGCGTAGTCGACGCGAGCTTCGACGACGCGACCCTCTACAAGCGTTATTGCAAGGCGGTTAACAGCGGCCTGCTCAAGATCTTCTCCAAGATGGGGATCTCGACTCTGCAGTCCTACCAAGGCGCTCAGATCTTCGAAGCTCTCGGCATCAACAAGAAGGTCATCGACAAGTACTTTGCTGGCACCGTCAGCCGTATCGAAGGTATCGGCGTGGACCAGATCGCCGCGGAAGCCCTCGCCAAGCACCGCGCCGGCTTCCCGAAGGACCAGGATATCTTCGCCGACGACGAGCTCGAGTCCGGAGGCAGCTACGCATGGCGTAAGGACGGAGAGCGTCACCTCTTCAATCCGACCACCATCCGCCTGCTCCAGCAAGCGACTGCGACGAACAATACGGACGTGTTCCGCGAGTACGCTCGCAACATCGACGACCAGTCGAAGGAGGCTTACACGCTGCGCGGCTTGATGAAGTTCAAGTCCGACCGCAAGAGCATCCCGCTCGAGGAAGTCGAACCAGCCGAAAAGATCTTCAAGCGCTTCGCGACCGGAGCGATGTCCTTCGGCTCCATCTCTTGGGAAGCGCACACTACGCTCGCCATCGCGATGAACCGTATCGGCGGCAAGTCCAACTCCGGCGAAGGGGGCGAAGACCCGATCCGTTTCACTCCGGACGAAAACGGCGACTCCATGCGCTCCGCCATCAAGCAGGTCGCTTCCGGACGTTTCGGCGTCAACTCCTACTACCTGACCAACGCGGACGAGCTGCAGATCAAGATGGCCCAAGGCGCGAAGCCGGGCGAAGGCGGACAGCTTCCCGGCCACAAGGTCGACGCGTGGATCGGCAAGACTCGTGGCTCCACTCCAGGCGTGGGCCTCATCTCTCCGCCTCCGCACCACGACATCTACTCGATCGAGGACTTGGCGCAGCTGATCTACGATTTGAAGAACGCCAACCGCGACGCTCGCATCAACGTAAAGCTCGTTTCCGAAGCAGGCGTAGGCACGATCGCTGCCGGTGTTTGTAAGGGTTACGCAGACGTTGTATTGATCGCTGGATACGATGGCGGTACGGGCGCCTCGCCGCTCAGCTCCATCAAGCACGCTGGTCTTCCATGGGAACTTGGCCTTGCCGAAACCCACCAGACGCTCGTTCGCAACCGCCTTCGCAGCCGTATCGTCGTACAGACGGACGGACAGCTCAAGACGCCTCGCGACTTGGCGATCGCTACGCTCCTCGGCGCAGAAGAGTGGGGCAGCGCTACAGCGGCCCTTATCGTCGAAGGCTGTATCATGATGCGTAAGTGTCACCTGAATACATGCCCAGTTGGCGTTGCTACTCAGAACCGCGAGCTCCGCAGCCGTTACCGCGGCAAGGTTGAGCACGTCGTGAACTTCTTCACCATGATGGCGGAAGGCCTCCGCGAGATCATGGCTGAGCTTGGATTCCGTACTGTTGACGAAATGGTTGGCCAGAGCCAGTGCCTCGAGTTCCGCGACGATGTGGACCACTGGAAGTACAAGAACGTCGATCTCTCGCCGATCCTCTTCAAGCAGGATCCGTTCGAAGGCGACAGCTTGTACCAGACCGTCGAGCAGAAGCACCTCATCCACGACATCATCGACCGCAAGCTCATCAAGGACGCCGCCGCATCGCTCGCCGATTGCGAGCCGGTCAAGCTTTCGTATGAGATTGTGAATACGGACCGTTCGGTAGGCGCCATGCTCTCCAACGAGATTTCCAAGATCTACAAGGGCGACGGTTTGCCGGAAGGCACCATCGACGTGAAGTTCCACGGCTCCGCAGGTCAGAGCTTTGGCGTCTTCACCGCGAAGGGCGTTCGCTTCGAGCTCGAAGGCGACTCCAACGACTACTTCGGCAAGGGCCTCTCCGGTGGCACGCTGGTTGTTTATCCAGACAAGTCCGCTCCGTTCAAGGCTCGCGAAAACGTCATCATCGGCAACGTCGCCTTCTTCGGTGGCACCAGCGGCCAGGCCTTCATCCGCGGTATGGCGGGCGAGCGTTTCTGCGTTCGCAACTCCGGCGTGACGGCGGTTGTGGAAGGCGTAGGCGATCACGGTTGTGAATACATGACCGGTGGCCGTGCGGTGATCCTTGGCGAAACCGGCCGTAACTTCGCAGCGGGCATGTCCGGCGGCGTGGCTTACGTGCTCGACCGCGACGGAACCTTCGCTTCCAAGTGCAACATGGAGATGGTTCGCCTCGGCGCCGTCGAAAAGGACGAGCACAAGGAAGAGCTGAAGAGCCTCGTCGAGCGTCACCTCAAGGAAACGAATTCCGACGTAGCGGCTGAGCTGCTCGAGGATTGGGACGCTTCCCTGCAGCAGTTCGTTCTGGTGATGCCAACCGACTACGAGCGCATGCTCGAGCTCATGGACAAGGCTCGCTCCACGAACAAGTTCGACAACGAATACGATATCGCGGTGGAAGCCTTCGATATGCACCTCGCCTCCATGGCATAACCCACACGTAAGAAGACACCAGAAGGAGAATACAGACCATGGGAAAACCGACAGGATTTTTAGAACAAGACCGCCAGAACGCGACCGATCGCGATCCGATCCTTCGCCTCGGCGACTGGAACGAGGTGCACGAAGAAATGCCCGAAAACGAGATCAAGGCTCAGGCCTCTCGTTGTATGGATTGCGGCGTGCCGTTCTGCCATGCGGGCGACTCGCAGCATTTCACCGGCATCGCGGGCTGCCCCGTCAACAACTTGATCCCCGAGTGGAACCACTTGGTGTACAAGGGCCGTTGGAAGGACGCGTTTGGTCGTTTGATGAAGACCAACAACTTCCCCGAGTTCACGGGCCGCGTTTGTCCGGCTCCTTGCGAAAGCTCTTGCGTACTCGGCATCAACCAGAAGCCCGTTACCATCAAGCACCACGAAGTATCGATCATCGATCGCGCCTTCGAAATGGGCTGGGTGGAAGCGAAGCCGCCTGCGAAGCGCACCGGAAAGAAGGTTGCGGTCGTGGGCTCCGGTCCGGCAGGCCTCGCTTGCGCCGACCAGCTCAACCAAGCCGGTCACAGCGTTGTCGTCTACGAACGCGCCGACCGTCCGGGCGGCCTGCTCATGTACGGCATCCCTAACATGAAGCTGGAGAAGGACGTGGTGCTTCGCCGCATCAAGCTCCTCGAGGACGAAGGCATCGAATTCCGTTGTGGCGTGGAAATCGGCAAGGACATCACCGCGACTCGCCTCAAGGACGACTACGATTCCGTGGTCATCTGTACCGGCGCCACCAAGCCGCGCGACCTGCCGGTTCCCGGTCGCGAGCTCAAGGGCGTTCATTTCGCCATGGAGTTCCTCGGAGCCAACACCAAGAGCCTGCTCGATTCCAAGCACGCGGACGGCAACTACATCTCCGCCAAGGGCAAGAACGTGGTAGTCATCGGCGGTGGCGACACCGGTACTGACTGTGTGGGTACGTCCCTTCGCCATGAGTGCGAAAGCGTTATCCAGCTCGAGATCATGCCGCGTCCCAGCGAAGAGCGCGCTCCCGGCAACGAGTGGCCGCAGTACGCTCGCGTGCTCAAGGTCGACTACGGCCAGGAAGAAGCGATCGCGAAGCAGGGCGAAGATCCACGCCAGTACTTGGTCATGACCAAGGAATTCCTCGGCGACGAAAACGGCAACCTCCGCGCTCTCAAGACGGTGGAAGTCGAGTGGAAGAAGAATCCGGAAGGGCGCTTCATTCCAGCGGAAGTCGAAGGCAGCGAAAAGGAAGTGCCAGCCCAGCTCGCGCTGTTGGCGATGGGCTTCCTCGGACCTGAGCAAACCGTGATCGAGCAGCTCGGCATCGAGACCGACGAGCGCAGCAACGCCAAGGCGGCATACGGCAAGTACGCGACCAGCGTAGACGGCATCTTCGCCGCTGGCGACGCCCGTCGTGGCCAGAGCTTGATCGTTTGGGCGATCAACGAAGGTCGTGGAGCCGCTCGCGCCGTGGACATGCACCTCATGGGCGAAACGACGCTCCCGCTCTAAGGGAGCTGCTGAAACGCAATTAACTTTCAAAGGCGTATCGACTGGGTCGATACGCCTTTTTAACGTAGCGCTGAGCTTCAGCCAGCGCCCGCAGACGATGGGTCCTGCAATGCGGTCGCCGAAATTTGGGACTTGCGGCGTGCCGCGAGCGGCAGCCCTACGGGAGGCGTCTGAGGACGATGGATCCTGCAATGCGGTCGCGGGCTAAAGCACCGCGCTACGGGGCGTAGCCTTTTTCGTGGGGCGGTTTTATTGGTGCTGCGAGGTCGGGATTGCTGTATCGAGATCGTGGATGCAACGTTGACTTTTTTTGTAGGGCCGTCGCTTGCGACGTGCCGCGGTGCAGGATCTGGGATTTGCCGCGAGCAGCCTTCGCTCGTTTGAGCTACGGCTCCCATGGCGGCAGCCCTACGGAGGTGTTTCGTCGGTAAGGTTGGGTCTAACGAAAAAAGGCCCGCTGGGTAGCGGGCCTTGGGGAGGTGTATTGGAAAATTTGTTACATTTCTTCGACGGTTACGGCGTAGGTCTTGCCTTTGACGGCTATGTTGTAGCGGCGGGCGGAGTCGCTGAGCTCGATCGTTTCGGCGGGGCCGGCCTTGGCGGGCGCGGGAGTTGCGGCTGCTTGAGGCGCGTCGGCGGGCTTGTCCTTGCTTTTATAATACGCGTCGAGCTCTTGCGGGAACATGGCTTGGATGACGCAGTGTTCGTCGTCGGTGGGCAGGTTCTTGGCCGCGAGGGCTTTTCTCAAGGCGTCCATGCCGGGGTCCTTGAGGTCGGCGGGACGAACGGTAATGGGATCCTTTCCGGACTTTTGGGCGGCGATCTTTTGCACTTCCTTGTCGACGGGAGCGGGGGTGCGGCCGTAGTAGCCGAGGGCGATGTCGGTGGCTTGCGGGGAGAAGTTCTTCCAGCGCCCGAACTTGACGTTGAGCATGGCTTGCACGCCGACGATTTGGGAGGTGGGCGTAACGAGCGGGATCCAGCCGAGGGCTTTGCGCACGACGGGGATTTCCTTAAAGACGTCCTCGAACTTGTCTTCCATCTTCTGCTCCTTGAGCTGGTTGCGGAAGTTGGAGAGCATGCCGCCGGGGACTTGGTACTTGAGGGCGTCGGAGTCGACGCGCTCGTTGGAGAAGCTGGTGAAGTCCTTGAGCTCTTCGTAGACCTGGGTGAAGTGCTCGCGCAGGAACTGCAGGGCGTCGAGGTCGTACTTGGGGCAGCGGGGGTGGTTTTCCAGCAAGGAAAGCATGCGGGCTGTATCCGGTTGTCCGGTACCGTTGGCGAAGGGGATGATGGAGGTGTCGATGGAGTCGACGCCCGCTTCGACGCCTGCGTAGTAGGTGGTGGCTCCCAGTCCGGCGGTGTCGTGGGTGTGCAGGACGACGGGGATCTTTACGCGGTCCTTGAGGCCTTTGATGATGTCGTAGGCTTGCTGCGGGGGAACGAGCCCCGCCATGTCCTTGAGGCAAAGCGAGGCGCAGCCGGCTTCTTCGAGCTCCTGACCGAGCTTTACGAAGGCTTTCGTGGTGTGGACGGGTGAAGTGGTGTAGCAGATCACGCCTTGGGCTTCCTTGCCGGCCGCCTTGGCGGCGCGGATGGCGGTGCCCATGTTGCGTGGATCGTTGAGGGCGTCGAAGATGCGGAAGATGTCCATGCCGTGCTTGGCGGACGTCTTGATGAAGGTTTCGACGATGTCGTCGGGGAAGTGGGCGTACTGGACGATGTTCTGCCCGCGCAGCAGCATCATGTGCTTGGACTTGGTGCGGGAGCGGATGGCGTCGAGCCGATCGAAGGGGAACTCCTTGAGGAAGCGCAGGCCGGCGTCGATGGTGGCGCCGCCCCAGGTTTCGAGGCAGCCGAACCCCATGCCGTCGAGGACTTCGAGGGCGGGGAGCATTTGCTCGGTGCGCATGCGGGTGGCGGCGAGGGATTGGTGTCCGTCGCGCAGGACGGTGTTGTTGAAGATGACTGCTTTGCTCATGGGCTTGCAAACGGCTGCGGTGGGCCGCGCCGATTCCTTATCGTTGAAGCTGCGATAAGCGTAGGCGCGATCAGGGGTATTGCAAACGCTTATTTAAATTAGGAAAAGAATAAGAGTTACTAATTCAATAGATGAGCGATTGGCGATCGACTCGGCTACGTTTGCGGAAGGGGGCGTCCTTTAGGAGCGGAAGAGGATGGTTTCCTTCTGGAAGAAGGAGGCGACGAGGCGGATGGAAACCCAGGCGTAGGCGAGGGAGCTGGCGAGGGTGACGGTGAAGAAGGGGAGGTCGAAGGCGTCGCTGAGGAGCTGCTTCATGGAGAGGGCGATGTTGAGCACGGGGATGAAGCCGACGTAGAGGGGGCTTTCGGCGTCGAAGACGAAGGAGAGGGCCGCGGGGAAGAGGAAGATGACGATGAAGGGGAAGATGTAGGCTTGGGCTTCCTTGGGGTTGCGGGCGAAGGTGGAGACCAGCAGCAGGGCGGCGGAGCTGAGCAGGGCGAGGGGGACTACGATGGCGACGAGGGCGGCGAGGTTGAGGTAGGAGATGGAGAAGGACTCGCCGAAGAGGCTGGTGACGATCTGCTGGCCGAAGCTGATGGCGGCTACGATGCCGAGGATGGAGCAGATGGCGGAGATGAGGCTGACCACGAAGATGGTGTAGAGCTTGCCGCGCACGATGTCTTGGCGGGAGGCAGGGGAGACGAGCAGCGTTTCCATGGTGCCGCGTTCCTTCTCGCCGGCGCAGAGGTCGAAGGCGGTGTTGAGTCCGCCGAAGGCGGCGCCCATGATGACGATGTAGGGGAGGAAGATGGAGAGCACGAAGCCGGAAACGGCGGAGCTTTCCGCCACGCTGGTGGAGGTGATTTGGGTGGGTTGGATGAAGGAGGGATCGAGCTGGGCGGATTCGAGGCGGGCCTGGGTTTGCTGCTTGTTGAAGTCGCCGAGGATGCCGCGCAGGCGCCCGTGGGCGTTGCTGGAGTTTTCGTTGGCCGGGTCGTAGAGGATCTCGATGGGGGCGGAGCCGTGGGCGAGGAAGGTGTCGCGGGCCTCCGAGGGTATGACTACCACGGCCCGGCTGGCGGTGGTTTTGATGGCTTCGATGGATTCCTCGCGGCTTTGGTAGCGGGTGATTTCGAGGCTTTCGTTGGCTTCGATGGCTTGGGTGAGCTCGGGGAATTCCGCTTCCTGGTAGATGCCGACTTCCAGGGTGGCGCTTTGCTGCTCGACGGCCTTTTTGCTGCCGAAGAACATGACGGCTCCCATGAGGCAGGGGGTGAGCAGGAGGGGGGAAACGATGACGCCGAGGATGACGCGCTTGTCGCGCAGGGTTTCGCGGAGCTCCTTGAGGAAGATGACTTGGGTGAGTGACATGCGGGAAAGGTGAAGGTTGAGGGAGGGCGTTATCCTTCCACTTGGGCGTCGAGCTGGTGGGCGACTTTGAGGAAGGCGTTTTCGAGCACGTCCTCGCCGGTTTGTCGTTTGATGTCGGATACGGTGCCTTCGGTGGCGATCTTGCCGTGGTGCACGATGGCGAGCTTGTCGCAGAGGCGCTCCACCTCGCTCATGATGTGGGTGGAGAAGACGACGGTGAGGCCTTCGTCGCGGCACTTCTCGATAAAGCTCATGATGGTCTGGGAGGTCATGACGTCGAGGCCGGTGGTGGGTTCGTCGAAGATCATGACGGGCGGGCGGTGGATGATGGAGCGGGCGATGGAGACGCGCTGCTTTTGGCCGGTGGAGAGCTTGTCGCAGCGGCCGTTCTGGAATTCGCCGATTTCCAGCTGCTCGATCAGCTCGTCGACGCGGGCGCGCAGGGGGGCGCCTTCGATGCCGTTGAGGCGGCCGAAGTACTCGAGCATCTCGCGGGCGGTGAGGCGTCCGTAGAGGGCGGTGCCGTTGGAGAGGAAGCCGATGGAGCGGCGCACGTCTTCGGGCTGCTTGGCGACGTCGAAGCCGGCTACGGTGGCGGTGCCTTGGGTGGGCTCGAGGAGGGTGCCCAGCATGCGCAGGGTGGTGGTCTTGCCGGCTCCATTGGCTCCGAGCAGCCCGAAGATTTGGCCGGGCTGGCAGTTGAAGGATACGCGGTCGACGGCTCGCACGAGCCCGCGTTTCCGGTCGCGGAAGGTTTTGGTGAGCTTGTTGGCTTCGATCACGGCTGTGTTAGCTGGAGCAATTCGGGAGAGGCGACAGTGAAAGGCATGGAGCGCGGCTTGGAAATCGTTTTCGCGCGGATGCTATCAGGTAAATGTTACCCATCGGTGACCGGCTGGGGAAATGATGCGGAAAAGCGGGAAATTTCCGATTTCGCGGGCGGTGTGCTTTCGGGGGCGCCGCTAGGGTGCTTCGGCGCGGCGGTGAGCGCTTTTCTCCATGTTTCGGGAGGAATCGCCTAAAGGGTGAGCTGGAAGGCGCCGATACCGTGAGTCCGCAACTGTTGGTTTCGGGATTTTTATAACGTTAGATATTGTTCCTAGTAAAGAGATGGATTCTCCGGAGCGAGGCTGGTGATGCGGCCTCGCTTCTTTGCGTCCGTAGGACGGCGCGGCGCTGGGGCGCGGGCCGTTTTACTGGCTGAGGAAGACCCAGCTGTTGTAGCCGGCGAAGGCGATCACCAGGAGGGCTCCTTCGAGTCGGGTCACGCGTCCTTCGCCGCCTTTGCGGTAGCAGATGAGGAAGAGGGCGACGGTGAGGGCGGCGACGCTGGGAAGGTCGCGGGTGAGGACTTCGGAAACGGTTTGGAAGGGGCGGATGACGGCGGCGATGCCCACCACGGCGAGGGTGTTGAACATGTTGGAGCCGATGATGTTGCCGATGACGATGTCGTGCTCGCCCTTGCGGGCGGCGGCGATGGAGGAGGCGAGCTCGGGCAAGGAGGTGCCGATGGCGACGATGGTGAGGCCGATGACGAGGTCGCTGACGCCGAGCTGGGTGGCGATTTCCACGGCGCCCCAAACCATGGAGCGGGAACTGGCGAGCAGGATGGCCAGGCCGAGGATGAGCCAGAAGAAGGACATGCCGAGCGAGGTCTTTTTGCTGGTGAGTTCCTCGGTGAACTCTTCGGCGAGGATGTCGCTGTCGCCCTTCATGCCTTCGCGGGTGGTCCAGGCCATGATGCCGGCGAAGACGACGAGCATGACGATCCCGTCGTTGCGGGAGATGTCGAGGTCCCAGACCAGGTAGCCGGCCAGCACGGTGGCGGCGGAGAGGATGGGCAGCTCCTTCTTGAGGATGCTGGAGCGCACGGTGATGGGGACGACGAGGGTGGTGATGCCGAGGATGAGGGCGATGTTGGCGATGTTGGAGCCGAACGCGTTGCCGAGGGCGAGGCCGGGATTGTTTTGGGCGGCGGCGAAGGCGGAGACTACGAGCTCGGGGGCGGAGGTGCCGAATCCGACGATGAGGATGCCGATGAGCAGGGGAGGCATGCCGAAATGTCCGGCGACTCCGGATGCTCCGTCGATGAAGCGGTCGGCGCTCCAGATGAGGGCGACGAGGCCAATAACGAGTGCGAGAATGGGAAGTAGCATCAGTAGGAGTGAGTGTGGAAACTGCGCGAGCGGTTCAAGGATTCTTTGAGTCGCTTTACGGGTTAGGGCACCGTTTACCTGTGGCGGCTAGGAGCGGAACACGAGGGCTTCCGGGAACTGCTGCTCGATGCTTTTTGACTCCTCGGGCCCGCAGGTGGCGAGGGCGGTGGAAAGGGCGTCGGCGAGGGTGGCGGTATCGGCGACCACGTGCACGGAGGCGTGGTGGTTGACGGAGAGGCCGGTGCGCGGGTCGATCAGGTGGTGGTGCTTTCCGCTCGGGTCGAAGGGGGTGCCGTATCCGCCGGACGAGGACAGGGCTCGGTCGTTGAGTTCGGCTACGTCGTGGATGCCGAAGCGGTTGGCGAGGCCTAGTTGCCAGCTTCGTCCGCTGGGGTGGGAGTCGAGGGCTCGTTTCTCGCCGAGGTCGATGAGGGTGTGGCCCATTCCCTCGGCCCGCAGCAGGGCGGCGATCTTATCGGTGATGTAGCCTTGGGCGACGCCGTTGAGGGTGAGGCTTGCGGCGGGGTTGAGCAGGCGAATTTCCTCGGAGGAGATCTGGATCTTGCGGAAGTCTACGCTGGCGAGCGCTGCGGGGAGCTGCCCGGATAATCCGTCTTGGTTGCGGGCGAAGTGTTCGCGGTAGGCGGCGATGACGGCTTGGATGGTGGGGTCGAAGATGCCTCCGGTGGCTTGGCCGATGGAGCGGGAAAAGCTTAACAGCTCGACCAGTTCGGTGGGGGGATTGGCGAGTTGCTTGTTGCGGTTGAGGGCGCTCAGGCTGGAGCGTTCGTCGTAAAGGCTGAAGATTTTTTCCAGTCGTTGGATTTCGGATACGCAGGCCTTGAGGATTCGGCTGGCTTGGCTTTCGCTCGCGCAGCTGAGTTGGATGCTGGCTTCGGCTCCGAGCACGATGCCTTTCCATTGCCTCAGTGGGGTGGAGGGCTTGCTGGCAAGTAGGCGGACCGGGCTGGCGACCGCGAGGGCGGCGGTTTGGACAGCTGCTATCTTGATGAAACGGCGGCGGGAAGGATTCATGGTCTAGCGGGAGAGGGAGCGTTCGCGGGCTTTCTTCAGGTATCTCATGGTGTAGTAGACGCC
Source organism: Pelagicoccus sp. SDUM812005 (assembly GCF_031127875.1). GTDB lineage: Bacteria > Verrucomicrobiota > Verrucomicrobiia > Opitutales > Opitutaceae > Pelagicoccus. Next base: position 185,970 of record NZ_JARXIA010000009.1, read on the forward strand.
GGTGAGGGTGAGCAGGATGAGGGCGATGCCGCTGAGGTCCGCGATCCATTTGCCGGCGCTGCCAAAGAAGCGTCCGGTGTGGAGGTCGAGCAGGACGCGGCCCCAGGTGATGCCTTCCCCGCGGAAGCTGCGGATGAGCTTAGCCTTGAGCGCGGCGGGAGCGGGACTGGTTTCGAGGGGTGCGAGGGCGATCGCGGATTCGTTCGCGCTCCAGTCGAGGATGGCTTCGTCCGAGCGGAACTGTCCGAGGTTTGTATCTATAATTAGGGTACGTTGGTCGGGGCTGGCGATTTGTCGGGTATCGTTTCCGGGGATGGCGGCGTCGGGGAGGGTTTCGATGATTTGGCCTTGGTGGGTGAGGAGCAGGATGCTGCGGGGGAAGGCGACGGCTATGAGGTTTTCCAGCACGGCGACGCCGCGTGGGGCGGGGAAGTGCCCGAGGCTTTTTTCGCCGAGGAAGAGCTGCCCGTCGAGGGAGGAAAGGCTGTTTTGCGGCAGCGGGTAGTGGAGGAGTTCGCCGGCGGGTTCGAGGCCGTACCAGTCGTAGACCCAATCCGCTTGGACGGTGCGGCTTTGGAAGTCGAGGTCGTCGCTGTGGTTGAGCAGGATGCCAGTGATGCAGATGGCGATGAAGATGGCGGAGAGGGCGACGCCGACGCGTCGGTGCAAGCGGAGCAGGGCGCGTCCCGGTCCGCGGCGCTTTTTGGCTGGGCGTCGCTTGCTCATGGCTGGACTTGCTGGTGGAGGTAGAGGGCGAGGCCGCCGAGGCGCTTGAGGGCGTTGACGGAGAGGGTGGCGCCGGAGATGCCGTCGATGTTCTTGCTCAGGCGCAGCTTTTCGGTGAGTTCCGCCTCGATGAATTGGTCGGTGAAGAAGCTGTGCTTGACCTCCCAACCGTGGCTTTCGCGGTAGATCAGGACTTTGAGGCGGACGATCTTGCCGTCTTCTACGACGATGCCGACGGTGATGGGTTTGACCTTGCCGATCTCTTCGAGGATCCAGGCGGAGCGGCTTTGCTGGGCCCAGTAGCGGATGCGCAGGGCGGGGTAGTCGTGGCCGAGGATTTTCTGGATCTGGGGCTTGAGTTCGTTGGTGACCCAGAGGACGGAAGGCTTGGGCGGGGAATCGTCGAAGGATTCGGAGATGAAAGCGTCGGGGGCGAGGTAGACGTCCTCGTCGGGGGTGTCGCCAAAAGCCGAATACGCGAGGGCCAGCGATAGGACGAGGGCGATGCGGATCTGTGCGAACGTATTCATAGCGGTGGGCTTGAGCTTTTGGAACGGAAAAGCCGAAGGGGCGCAATCCCCTTCGGCTTCTGGTGTTGGTGTTTACCTTAAATAATTAGAAGTGGTAGCCAACGCCGATGTTGATGATTTCCTCGTCCTTGGAGGAGTCGGCGTAGTCGGTGAACTGCACGTCCCACTTGAAGACGACGTTTTCGATAGGCCAGTAGTTCATGCCGATGTCGAAGAAGGCGTCTTCGGTGTTGGAGGCGCTGCCGGCGTAGTTGTCGTAGACGCTGTAGCGAGCGAAGAATCCCACGTCGCCGGCTTCGGTCTCGAAGCGGTAGGAAGGCTCGATGTAGTAGCCGAATTGCTCGTCGGCTCCCGTGACGCCAGGAGCGGCGCCGCCGATGTCCCAGCGAGCGTAGAGGGCGCGCAGTCCGAATCCGCCGCGTTGGTAGTCGGCGTGGGCGGAGACGAGGGTGGCGTCGATGCGTTCCGACAGGGTGCTTTGGGCGATGTCGGCTTGGTACTGGGCGGAGAGGCCGAGCTGGAGTCCGGGGGTGCCGGAGTAGGTCACGCGGGTGGTGAGGGCGCCGTCGGAGGCTTCGGCGGATCCGACCTTTTGGCGGCCGCTGCGGATGTTGAAGGCCTTGCTGCCGGAGGTCGGGGTGAAGAGGCCGGTGTGGGCGGCGGCGTCGAAAGCCCAGCCCGCGTCGTTGGTGTGGCGATAGGCGAGGCCACCTTCCCACCAAGTGGTGGGGATGATGTTCTTCTCAACGTTGTTGCGCTCGACGCCGTAGAAGGTGGCGGGCTCGTGCGTTTCGTTGAGGATGCCGATGGGGAGGAGGAAGAGGCCGGCCTTGGCGGTGTCGGTATCGTTGAGGTCGAACTCGACGTAGGCCTGCTCCAGCTCGATTTCGCCGACCTTACCGGCACCGGCGATGGAGTGCTCGAGCTCCACTTCGGAGACGAAGCGGACGTTTTCGTTGAAAGCGTGGTCGAGGAAGAGGACCCAGCGGTGGAAGTCGGCGGAATCGGCCTTGCCGAAATTGTAGTGCAGCTCGCCGTAACCGCCGAGGTTGGTGCGGCCGATGGCTCCGGCGCCTGCTTGGGCGGAACCGGAAGCGACGTAGCCTTCTACGAAGGAAGCGGTGCTTTCTACTTGGTCGGCGGTGACTTCGATGGCCTGTTCGGTCTCGACGATCTTGACCTCGGTGGTGTCGACTCGCTCGAGCAGGGCATTGATCTGCTCCTGCTGCTTTTGGATGATGGCCCACATCTCCTCGCGGGAGGGGAGCTCGTCCTGGGCGCTGAGGGCGCTGCCGAAGACGGCGATGCTGGCGATGCCCGCGGCGGCGCGGCGTGTCCAATTTAGGTTCCTGTTCATAGTGTTCGTAGTGTTAAGCGTTTCGGGAACGGCCTTGTTTAGAATCGTTCTTGAAACTCAGTATCAATATCTGGATTTGAGGGTGGCGAATGAAACTGTGTCTCAATAACGAGTCAAGGCTTTGCTGCGCGAAAGCCGACCATGGTTCGGGCTGGGGGCGAGGAGGCCGCTGACCGGCTGTGGCGGCGGCGGGTTAGGCGCAGTGTTACGGGGAGGAAACAGGTGGGGGAAGCTTGGGTGTGGCCTTGCTTTTCGGCTCGCTTGTTTGCGGAAAATCTGATGCGTGTTTAGCTTTGTTTTAGTTAGGCCATCTCTTGATGGTTCAGGTATTTTCCGGTTGTAGCGTCGCTGTTTGAAACTGCCTTTTCTCAATACGACGCTCAAAATATCAGATAAATGGAAATATACGTAGGAAACATCTCCTTCGGGCTATCAGAAGGAGACCTGCAAGACGCGTTCGAACAATTCGGCGCGGTCTCACAGCTCAAGATCATCACTGACCGCGAAACAGGTCGGTCCCGTGGTTTTGGGTTCATCACGATGGATAACGCCGACGAAGGCCAAGCGGCCATCGCTGGACTGAACGGGCAAGAGCTCGACGGACGCGAACTCTCGGTTCGCGAGGCAACCCCACGCGCTCCGCGCGCCCCACGTGGCGGCGGCGGTGGATTCCGCGGAGGCGACCGTCCGCGCGGCGGTGGCGGTGGCGGATACCGTGGCGGCAGCGGCGGTGGAGATCGTCGCGGCGGCGGTGGCGGATACCGCGGTAACGATCGTCGTGGCGGTGGAGATCGTCGTGGCGGCTACCAAGACGGCTACTAAGATCCCCAGCGTATCAACAATTTGGAGACCTGTCCTTTCGAGGGCAGGTCTTTTTCGTTTCTGGGTGCCTCGGTCGGAGGGGTTCGGGGAGGGAGGGGGCGAGCTCGCGGGGCTTGGTAGTCCCTGCAGGCATGTTACGCCACGGCGCCAACTGGCAAGGAATGGTGCCAGCCGGGTCACGATTGCGTTACGCCTGAGTTCGGCCGTTGACCTTAGGTTTTTTGTAGCAGGATGACAGCGCTTCCAACGGGAATGGCGATTTGAACGTGTCCCATCCGTTGCGAGAGAACTGTATTCAAAAAATGAAACATCTAAAATTTGCAGTAGTCTTTGGGGCGTCGCTAGGAGCTCTCTCCTTGCAGGCGGCTCCAGGGAACGGTATCTACGAAGAGGCGAAGGCGACCGTAACCCAATGGGCGGAAACGGAGAACCTTATCTCCAAGGAGCTGAACGATTGGAAGGAGGACAAGGCGGTCCTCGAAGACTTGGCTCGGATGCTGGAAGCTGAAAGGGAAGACTTGTCGGCGAAAATCGAGAAGACGGAGGAGTCTGCGACTGAGGCGGATAGGCGTCGCGAGGAGATCGTAGCTCGCAAGGAGTCGCTGGAGGAAGCGTCCGCCACGGTACGGGAGAGCCTCGAAGCCTTGGAGGACGGGATCCGGAGCTTGCTCCCTTATCTCCCGTCCAGCTACGTAGACAGCATCAAGCCTTTGATTCGGCAGTTGCCGGAAAAGGGGAAGCCGACGCAGCTTTCGCTGTCGATTCGCCTGAGGAACGTCGTCGGGATTCTCAGCCAGGCCAACAAGTTCGATAACGTGATCAGCTTGGAGACCGAGACGCGCTCCTTCGCGGGGGAAGCGGGCAAGCAGGTGAATACTTTGTACTACGGCTTCTCGATCGCCTACTACTCGGATGCGAGCGGCGAGAAGGCGGGCTACGGCTATCCAACTGCGGAAGGCTGGCAATGGCAGGAGGCGCCGCAGTACGGGCCGGCGATCCTCGATATGATTTCGATGTACCAAAAAGGGAAGCAGGCCGAGTTTGTTAAGCTCCCGGTAGTGATAAAATAACTACGGATAGAATGATGAATACTTTCAAGAAATGGGCCGCTCTAGCGGCTGCAACGGTGGTGGCTGCAGGAGCGTTTGCTCAGGCTGACCTGAAGTCGGTCAACGAACAGGCGCGAAAGGATCTGGAGCGGGCTCTCGCTCGGCTCAGCGAGGTGCGCGAGGAGATCCGTGAGGAGAGCGTGCCGCTTTCCCGTCGGATCAACGAGCTAAAGCAGCAGACGCGCGGTCTGGGAGCGACCTTGGAACGCGCTCAGCGGGCCCAGGACACTCGCACCATTGGTTTAGAAGCTTTGGAAGGTCGCGTTCAGGCGATCCAGGATGAGAACGAGTACCTCGGCGGTTTGATGAACCAGTTCCTGCAGGAGCTGCAAACTCAGATGACGGCTGCGGAGCAGCAGATTCACGAGTCGCGTCTGGACGCGATTCGTGAGTCGCTGGAATCCGCGGACGTTTCGGAGACGGAGAAGTTCGTATCGCAAATCGACGCGGTGAAGTTGGGGATCGATCGGATTCGCGAGCGCATTGGCGGCGCGATCTACGCGGGGCAAGCGATCGACTCGAACGGCGACCTGCAAGCGGGGAGCTTCGTAGAGATGGGGCCGGTCAGCGTTTTCGCCAGCGAATCGGGAGCGCAGGGAGGAATCATCGAGAGCCATCAAGCGGCCTTGCCTAACGCTACGGCGCTCTCTCCCGAATTCGCCAAGAGCGTTCACCAAATCGCCACCCAAGCGGAGGGCGAGCTGGACCTCGACGTGACCTTGGGGGCTGCTTTGGCCATCGAGGGCTCGAAGGAAAGCGTAGCCGAACACGTGCTCAAGGGAGGGCTTTGGGTTTGGCCGATCATTGTTTTCGCGGTCTTGGCCGCCTTGCTGGCCGTCTATAAGCTGATTGCGATTTACACGATCAAGCAGCCGGGAGCGGCTCACCTCGGCTCCATCATTCGCAAGGTTCGCGCCGGGCAGAAGGACGAGGCTCTGGAGGAGGCTCGCGCCTTGCCGTGGGAATTTGGTCCGATGATCGAGGAAGCGGTCAAGTGCAGCGACCAGGACAAGGAGCTGGTGGAGGAAGTGATGTACGAAAAGATGCTGGAGGCTCAGCCGAAGGTAGAGCGCTTCCTTTCGGTCATCGCGATTACGGCTGCGGTGGCGCCTTTGCTCGGTTTGCTCGGTACGGTGACGGGTATGATCAATACCTTCAAGATGATCACCCTTTTCGGAACGGGCGACGCGAGTTCGCTTTCGGGCGGCATTTCCGAGGCGCTGATCACGACGGAGCTCGGCCTCGTAGTGGCCATCCCGTCGCTGGTCGCCCACGCGATGCTGAACCGCAAGGCTCAGTCCATCATGGCCAACATGGAGAAGCTTGCGGTCGTATTCGTGAACGGACTACCGGGCCGCAAGTAGCATTTTGCCCATTGGGAATGAAACGATGACAGCATTTTTCCAGGAGAGCTTCATGCCGATATGGAATGCGGGCGGCACGCTTATGTATCCACTTGTTGGATTGGCTATGCTCATATTCTTCACCGGCATGGAAATTGTCGTGTATCTCAACGAGTTGCGCGGCAAGCCTGCCAGCGACAAGACGATCGAAGATTGGATCGAGACGCCGAGCCATGCCAGCGGAGAGATCCAAAGCATGATCGAGTACGGCAAGGCGGCTTTGCCGGACCAGAGGGACGTGATCAATCGCTTTAGCGAGATCCGGAACGAGCACATCGAGCGCATCGACCGGCGACGTACGATGCTTGCGGTCTTCGTGGGCGCGGCTCCGTTGACGGGGCTATTGGGAACGGTGATCGGTATGCTGAGCACTTTTAAGGGGCTCGCCATCAGTTCGGGCGGTCAGACGGTCAACATGGTCGCGGACGGAATTTCCGAAGCGCTCATTACGACTCAGCTCGGCCTGGTGATCGCGATCCCGGGCTATGTGCTGATGATGCTGATCGAGAAACGTCAGAATGCTTTGGATACGTTGATAACTCGTATCGAAGCGTGTGTCGCGCGAAAGGCGCGGGAAGCAAATTGGGAGATTTAGAGAGAGATGAGGAATAGGCGAATGTTCGCGGAAAAGAAGAGCACGGAGGAGATAAATATGTCTCCTCTGATCGACATGGTATTCATCCTGTTGATCTTCTTCATTGTAACGACGGTTTTCGTGGAGGAAACCGGAGTCGAGGTAAATAAGCCGCAGGCGACTTCTGCTTCGGATCTGGAGAAGAACAGCATTTTGATCGCGATCACCGAGAACGGCAACGTGGTCTACGGCGGCAAGGAGATCGGGGTGAGCGGAGTTCGCCCTATTATCCGTCGCCTCTACCAGAAGGAGAAGATGCCGGTGATCATTCAAGCGGACCGTAAGTCAATTACGGATACGTTGGTACGGGTAATCGACGAAGCCAAGCTGGCGGGGGCGATTTCCGTGAGTCTCTCCACGGAGGACTAGAGGTAGCTGCAATGGACGAGCATTACCAATCCAAGGGTGTGAAGCGCGGGCCGGCTCGGTTCGCCCGCATCTTTGTATACTCCGTGCTGCTGGTGGCGGTCATCGTGTTCGTGCTGCCGTTTACGCAGCACTTGTTGAGCGTGAAGGAGCGTCGCACGGTTCGCACGGTCGACGTGGCGTTGCCTCCACCTCCGCCTCCGCCGCCGGAACCGCCTCCTCCTCCCGAGGAGAAGGTCGAGCAGCCGGCGCCCGAGTTGCAGAGCCAGCCCAAGCCGCTGAGCCTGAGCCAGCTTCAGCTCGCGATGAATCCCGGGACGGGCAATGCCTTAGGGGCGGCCTTCGGCATGGGGGCCTTCGACGTGGATACCAACGCCTTGGAGGAGATCCAGACCTTTAGCATGTCCGAGCTCGACGAGAAGCCGCGCTTGGTGCGTCAGCCGCAATGGTCGCCGCCGCGCAACTTGATCGGCCGCGTCAAGGGGGACATCACCGTAACGGCGCTTTACGAGATCGATCCGGAAGGCCGCGTGGAGTTTCAGCGTTTCGAGCGGATTAGCCACGATATCGCTTCGGACGCTGCCATCGAGTACCTTGAGTCCTTGAGGTATACGGTTCCCAAGAAGGATGGGAGGGCGGTGCGGATGCGAGGCCGGACCACATTTACACTAGAACTATAGTAAACAATTTTTGGATACGTTTATCATGAAACTTTCGAATTATCTTATTGGGGCGCTTAGCCTCGCGTCTGCAACGCTCTCCGCTCAAACCTATCCCTTGAGCGAAAACTTCTGGTCCAACCCGGAGTTCAAGGACCGGGTGATGGGGAGCTACGGCGCTCACAGCGAACTCGAGCCGAGGCTCAGCGACGAAGAGGGGCAATTCTTCAAGACCTTGATCGCGGTCTTGGAGGCGAACTTGGAGCAGGGAGCGATCTTGCTCCAGGAACGGATCACGGGCGAGTCGAGCGCGGCTCTGGACTTCATGCTCGGAACGATCCGCATGCAGTTGGGCGAAATGGATAAGGCCGTATCCAGCTACGAGGCAGCGGTGACGAAGTTCCCGAACTTCATGCGGGCCTACAAGAACTTGGGCATCGCTTACGTGCAGAGCGGTCAGCTGGAAAAGGGCGCCGAGGCGATCATCAAGGGCATGGAGCTCGGGGGAGCGGATGGCTTGTCGTACGGATTGCTTGGATACAGCTATCTGAACCAGGAAATGTACTCTTCCGCTTTGAATGCCTATAGCTTGGCGATCGCCTTCCAACCGAACTCCAAGGACTGGAAGCTCGGCAAGATCCGCTGCTTGATGGAGCTGGAAGCCTTTGGCGAAGCGGCGGGCTTGGTCGCGGAGCTGATTGCCGAGGATTCGGCGAACCATGAGCTCTACTTGCACCAGGCGAACATTTCTTTGGCCAAGGACAATATTGAGGCGGCCTTGGCGAACCTCGAGATTTCCCGTCGCTTGGGTGGCGGGGACGAGGGCAGCTTGTTCCTGCTGGCCGACATCTATGCGAATCGCGCCATGTATGCGCTCGCGATCGACGCTTACGAGGACGCCCTTGCGGCGACCCAGGTCAAGGCCGGACGATTCAAGAGCCTGACTCGCGCCATCTCGTCTTTCATCGAAAACCAAGCGTGGGAGGAGGCCTTGCGCCTCAATCGCGTTGCGGTGGAGGGGCTCGGCTCCGAGCTGGACGAGGAGCAGCGACTCGCCTTGCTGAACCTCAAGGCCGAGATTGAGCTGGGCGCCAACGATAGCGATTCTGCGGCGGCGACGCTTGCGAAGATCATCGAGGCGGATCCGATGAACGGCCGCGCCATTGTTTTGCTGGCGAAGCACTCGTGGAAGAAGAAGGACTACGAAGAGGCGGCGTTTCTCTATCAGCGAGCGGAGAACATCGAGACGGTGGCCCCGCAGGCCTTCTTGCAGTACGGTCAGATGCTGGTGGAGCAGAAGGAGTACGTGGAGGCGGCCAAGAAGCTGCGTCGCTCTTTGGATTTGAACTACGAGTCGAATGTTGCGGACTTCCTGCGAGCGGTGGAAGAGGCCGCTTCGCGCAGCTAGCGGTTTGGGAATCCAGTGGTTTGCGAGTCTGCCTGCGAGGATCGCGGGCGGGCTCTTATTTTTTGCTGCGTTCGAACTTTTCCGATTTCCGGTAGGCGGAGGGGCTGGTTCCCAGTTGCTTCTTGAAGCTGCGGCTGAAGGCGGCGAGCGACTCGTAGCCGCAGTCGAGGGCGATCTGGGTAAGGGAGTCGTCGGCGTGGACGAGCAGCTTTACCGCTCGGTTGATCTTGTAGTGGACGAGGTAGCTGCCGAGGCTGATGCCGGTCAGGACCTTGAAGCGCTTGCGCAGGTGGCTTTCGGAGAGCGAAAGGGCGGCGGCGATTTGGCTGATGCTGATGTTTTCCTCCAGCCTCCTTTCGAGCAGGCCGTTGATGCGGTCGACGAGCGCGTATCCGGTCGTTGGGTACGACGGGGAAGCTATCAGTTCGCGGGATCGGTTGAGCGAATAGGCCCGTAGCTTGTTGAGCAAGCCGGAGGCGGCGAAAGTGGTCATGTCGAGGGTCGCTTCGTCGAGCGTTTCGCGCCGAGCGTAGCGGGCGGCGATTTCCACCGCGTCGTCGCAGAGCTCGCGGCTGAGGGGGATGGGGGTGTTGGCGAAAACGTCGAAGGGCTTGGGGTTGCGCGTTTCGAAGGTGAGGAACAGCCAGTTCATGCGCTCGTCTTGAACCTCCATGTAGAAGTGGAACTGGTAGGGCTTGACGAGGAAGGCGTCGCCGGGGCGCAGGTGGAAGATGCGTCCGTCCACGTTGATGGCGCCTTCGGTTTCGAAGCAGAGCATGAGGACGAAGCGGTGGTGCGGGCGGCTTTCGAAGGTGCGTCGCTGCAGCTCCTGCTTTCGGGTGCGGTGGAAGAGCACGATGTTGTCCACGTGGCAGAGGTTGCGGGCCTTGAGGCCGTGGAAGTAGTCGTCCGGCGGCTGGAGTCCGAGGGCGTGGAGTTTGTGGGCAGCTGAGGTAAAGGGGCTCTGCATGTGATCGGAAATATCAAACGCTGGATCAAATTTGCAAATATTTGCCTTGGTTTTATTTGTTATGCTTGAGGGCGTAGCATCTCGCTTTGCCCCATTTACCCATTCAATCCCCGTTTTTATATGAATGAACGTAGTGGTCAGGAACTGTACGAACGCATCCCTACCAAAGTTTTCGAGGACGCCCAGCTTGCCGTTGGGCAAGTGGCTCGCGAGCTAGCGGATGCCATCCGAAAGCGCCAGTTCGAGGGCAATCCGTTCGTGCTCGGTTTGGCGACCGGTTCGACGCCGGTGCCGCTCTATCGCGAGCTGGTCCGGCTGCATCGGGAGGAAGGACTGAGTTTCGCCAACGTGACGAGCTTCAACCTGGACGAGTACTTCGGGATCGATAGCCGGCATCCGGAGAGCTATTACCGCTTCATGCGGGAGCAGCTTTTCGATCACATCGATATGCCGGAGGAGCAGATCAACATTCCGCAGGGCTCGGTGGAGCGGGAGGAGGTTTTCGAGGCTTGCCAGGCTTATGAGGAAAAGATCGCAGCTTGCGGCGGCATCGACGTGCAGATCCTCGGAATCGGCCGCACGGGCCATATTGGCTTCAACGAACCCGGCTCGGGTCCGAACTCCCGCACGCGCTTGGTGACCTTGGACCGATTGACGCGCTTGGACGCGGCCCGCGACTTCCAGGGCGAGCACAACGTGCCTCGCTACGCGGTGACTATGGGGGTCGGGACTATCATGGATGCCCGCAAGGTGTATCTCTTGGCTTGGGGACGCTCGAAGGCGGAGGTGGTGAAAGCCGCGGTGGAGGATGCTCCGGTGGAAAGTCTGCCGGCCAGTTTCCTGCAGGCCCATAAGGACGTGTCGTTTATTTTGGATACGGCTTCCGCGTCGGAGCTGACTCGCTGCAAGTATCCCTGGCTGGTCGGCTTTCCGGAGTGGACACCGGAGCTGGTCCGGAAGTCGGTAACCCACCTTTCGCTGAAGTTAGGCAAGCCGCTTTTGAAGCTGGTGGACAAGGATTACCAGGAAAATGGCTTGTCGGAGCTGGTGACTGAGCAGGGACCGGCCTACGGCTTGAACATTCGTGTCTTCAACGAGGTGCAGCACACCATAACCGGCTGGCCCGGAGGCAAGCCCGACGCGGACGACACCTACCGGCCCGAGCGGGCATCGCCTGCGCGGAAGCGAGTGCTGGTTTTGAGCCCGGAGCCGCAGGACGATGTGCTGTCCATGGCGGCCACCCTGAGCAGGTTGGCGGCGCATGGGCATGAACTCACGGTGGCGTACCTGACGTCGGGAAACCTGGGCGTGCCGGACGAGGAGGCGAATTGGGCAGCGGACTTGATGTTGGAAGCGGGAGACTCGAGTCTCGCTTCGGAAGTGTTGCAGGAACTCGAGGCGAAGGGAGCCTTTTCGGAGGACTCTCCCAAGCTGAGAAAATTCAAATCCTATATCCGTCGCAACGAAGCGCGAGCTTCACTTGAAATGTGTGGGCTTGGGAAGGATTGTATCCGGTTTTTGGATCTCCCGTTCTACGAGAACGGCCGCTATCGTCGATTCGAGATAGGGGAAGCGGATGTCGCGGCGATGCGGGCGCTTATCCAGGCAGTTAAGCCGCACCAGATTTTCGTGACCGGCGAGGCGGCGGATCCCAGTTCGGTACAGGCCAAGAGCTTTTCTGTATTCGAGGCAGCGATACGCAGCTTGTCCGAGGAAACATGGTTCGAGGATTGTTACGTCTGGCTGTATCGAAGCGACGGGCGCGAGTGGGAGATCCACCAAGTGGAAATGTCGGTGCCCTGCAGTCCGGACGAAGCGAAGGCCAAGGCCCAAGCCATTTACCAGCACCGCTCGCAGCGGAGCCAATTGCCTGTGATGAATCCTGAGCAGAGCGAAGCCTGGGAACAGGCGATCCAAAGGAATCGGGAGACGGCGGCGCTTTACGACAAGCTAGGCCTTGCGGAGTACGAGGCGATCGAGTGCTTTGTGCGTTGGAATCCTCGCAAAGGCGAGGGGCAGTAGATCGAGATGGAAAAGCATTATATACCAGACGGAGTGAGTTTGCAGGCGGCCCAAGCGCGGGTGACGCATATGGGCATCGGCGCTCACCAGGACGATTTGGAAATCTTCGCGTACCACGGGATCGCGGCTTGTTACCGTTCGGCATCGAACTGGTTCGCAGGGGTGACGGTCACGGATGGTGGCGGCAGCGCCCGAGAGGGTCTGTATCGAGATTATACGGACGAGCAGATGAAGGAGGTTCGCCATCGCGAGCAAAACCGTGCTGCGAAGATGGGTGGCTATTCCTTCCAGTCGCAGTTAGGGGTGCCGAGCAAGGTTGTGAAGGATGCTGAGGCTTCCTCGGCGCTGGTGGACGAGTTGTATGCCCTGCTGGATGCCTGTCGCCCTCACACGCTGTACCTGCACAATCCGGCGGACAAGCACGACACGCATATCGCGGTGCTGGCTCGTTCCTTGGAGGCGCTGCGGCGCCTGCCGGCGGAGCGACGTCCGGAGCGCGTCTACGGTTGCGAGGTCTGGCGCGATTTGGATTGGTTGGACGATGCGTACAAGATCGCGCTTCCGGTGGACGAACATCCCATCTTGGCTCGGGATCTGGTCGCGGTTTTCGAATCGCAGGTCGCTGGCGGAAAGGATTACGTAAACGCGACCTTGGGGCGTCGTCATGCGAATGCGACTTTCTATCAATCTCACTCGGTGGACGAGGCGAGCGGTTACACTTTCGCGATGGATCTCGGTCCGTTGTTGTTGGATGAATCTCTAAGTGTGCAGGATTTTGTACGAGGTCACTTGGATCGGTTTAGAACGGATGTGCTGGAGCGTATCCAAAAAATGGTGAGGTAGGAATGAAGCTAAGGACGATCTGGAACGTGTGTATGGGGGTGGCTATGCTGGGTGCAATTCAAGGGAGCGAGGGCGGAGTTGCGGGAGGCGAGGAGGCTTTCTCTCGATTGATGCCGGTACCTCAGGAGCTCGTCGCGGGGGAGGGGCGGTACCGTATCGACAAAACGTTTACGGTGAAGGTGAGCGGAAATCCGGATGAGCGTATCTACGCGGCGGCGAGCCGCTTTCTTCGTCGCTTGGACCAACGCACTGGGCTCTTCCTGCCGCAGGACTATGTAGAGCAGGGAGAGGCGTTGGAGGCGGCAGGTTTGGAGATCGTGGTGTCGCGGCCCGGGTCGGTGACCTTGGGCGAAGACGAATCGTACCGGCTTACTGTTGCCGAGGACAAGGTCCGCCTGGAGGCGGAGACTGACTTGGGGACGATGCATGGTTTGGAGACCTTGCTACAGTTGTTGTCGGCGGACGGGAACGGCTACTATTTTCCGGGCGCGAGCGTGACGGACTACCCGCGTTTTCCTTGGCGGGGCCTGATGATCGACTCGGCTCGTCATTTCATGCCGATGGACATGATCAAGCGAAACCTCGACGGGATGGCTGCGGTGAAGATGAATGTCATGCATTGGCATTTGACCGAGGACCAAGGCTTCCGGGCCGAGATCAAGAGCTACCCGCGCTTGCACGAGTTGGGTTCCGACGGGATGTTTTATACTCAGGAGCAAATGCGGGAGATCGTTGCCTACGCAGCGGATCGGGGAATCCGCGTGTATCCAGAATTTGACGTCCCCGGGCATGCTACGGCTTGGCTGGTGGGGCATCCCGAGCTGGCAAGTTTGCCGGGTCCTTATGAGATCGAACGCGGCTGGGGCATTTTTGATCCGACTTTGGATCCGACCAATGAAAAGGTGTACGAGGTCCTAGAAGCTGTGTTTACGGAAATGGCGGCGATTTTTCCCGATGAGTATTTCCATATCGGCGGCGACGAAAACGAGGGGCATCACTGGGATAAGGCAGAGCACATCCAAGCGTTTATGAAGGAACGCGGAATCGCCGACAACCACCAGCTGCAGAGTTTCTTCAACAAGCGACTCCTGGTGATCCTCGAAAAGCTCGGGAAGAAGATGGTCGGGTGGGACGAAATCCTGCAGCCCGGGATGCCGACCGATATAATGATCCATTCCTGGCGAGGGCGGGAGTCGATGGTGGCGGCTGCGAAGGACGGTTATGCCAGTATCCTTTCGAACGGTTACTATATCGACTTGATGCAGCCTGCGAGCGAGCACTACAGGGTGGATCCCTTGCCTGCGGATATCGACTTGAGCGAGGACGAGAGAGCTCGGGTTTTTGGCGGGGAGGCTACCATGTGGAGCGAGCATGTGACGGTGGAAACGGTTGATTCGAGAATCTGGCCGCGTACCGCGGCGATCGCCGAGCGGCTTTGGTCGGACGCGTCGGTTCGGGACGTGGAGGATATGTATCGAAGGTTGGATACGATCGCGCTGCAGCTCGAGGAGCACGGACTGACCCATCTGAAAAATCGGGAGATGATGATGCGTCGCTTGGCGAACGGTTACGATACGGAGCCGCTGCGGGTTTTGGCCGATGTGGTGGAGCCTTTAAAGATCTATCGTCGAAACGCTGACCTGAGCTACCGGTCGTTTTCGCCTTACACGTTGTTGCCGGACGTGGCGGTGGCGGATGCCAAGGACGCTCGTCGCTTTAGGTCGCAAGTCACCGCGTATCTGGAAACTGGGCACGCATCGGACAAGCAGGCTGTGCAAGGCATGCTGGAGCGGTGGGTGGCCAACCACGATGGTTTCGTTCGCTTGGCCGATCGCTCGCCTGCCTTGCGGGAAGCGCTGCCGCTTTCGGAAGCATTGCGCGACCTTGCTGCGCTCGGGTTAGCCTCCTTGCGAGGTGAACTGGTGGAGGCGAAGGCGGTCCTTGCCCGAGCTCGGGAGCCGGTTGCCAAGGTGGAGCTGCAGGTGGTCGATGCTGTCGAGCGCTTGCTGGCTCCTTAGCCGTTTTCAATTTACCCCATGTTTCAACCCTACCCCAAAACTTATGTCCCTCTCTCCTCTCGATTGGATCATCATTGTCGCTTTCTTTGTCGTATCCCTGCTGATCGGCTTGCTGGTGTCTCGGCGGGCTGGCCGTTCTTCGGCTGAGTATTTCCTTTCAGGCCGCAGTATGCCTTGGTGGTTGCTCGGCGTATCCATGGTGGCCACTACCTTTGCCATCGATACTCCGAATTTGGTGACGGGGATCGTTCGCCAAGATGGGGTGGCGGGGAATTGGGTTTGGTGGGCCTTCCTGCTGACGGGCATGCTGACCGTTTTCGTGTACGCTCGGTTGTGGCGGCGTTCCCAGGTGTCCACCGACTTGGAGTTTTACGAACTGCGCTACAGTGGGAAGTCGGCCGCTTTCTTGCGCGGCTTTCGGGCGATTTACTTGGGCGTCTTCTTTAACGTGATGATCATGGCCAACGTTTGCTTGGCTGCGATCAAGCTCGGCGGGGTGGCGCTGGGCTTGTCGCCGGTGGAGACTTTGCTGATCGCCTCTGTGATCACGGTGCTCTATAGTTCGTTAGGCGGGCTGAGAGGCGTTTTGATCACGGACTTCGTCCAGTTCGGGGTCGCTATGGTGGGGTCTATCTGGGCGACCTCTTTGATCGTGGGGATGCCCGAGGTGGGCGGTTTGGGCGGTTTGCTGTCGCATCCGAACGTGGTGGGGAAGCTCGACCTGCTGCCCGACTTTTCCGATTCGACTCTGCTTGTATCCGTATTCATCGTACCGCTTGCGGTGCAGTGGTGGAGCGTATGGTATCCGGGAGCGGAACCCGGCGGCGGTGGTTACATCGCGCAGCGAATGCTTGCGGCGAAGAATGAGCGGCACGCGATCGGAGCTACTTTTTTCTTCAACCTTGCACACTATGGCTTGCGTCCTTGGCCTTGGATATTGATGGGACTGGCGTCGCTGATCGTGTATCCAAATCTCGAATCGTTGCAGGTCGCGTTTCCGGCGATGGATCCGAACTTCATCCGCGACGACCTTGCGTACCCAGCGATGTTGGCGTTTTTGCCGGCAGGGGTGCTGGGCTTGGTGCTTGCTTCGCTGGTGGCCGCTTTCATGTCGACGATTTCGACGCATCTGAACTGGGGCTCGTCCTATGTGGTGAACGATGTTTACAAGCGCTTCGTGAAGCCGGAGGCGAGCGAAGGAGAGCTCGTTAGAGTGGGAAGGCTCTCGACGGTGGCGCTGATGATCTTGGCGGGAGTGGTGGCCCTGTTTTTGGAAAGCGCGATGCAGAGCTTTAACATTCTGCTTTCGATCGGAGCGGGTACGGGCTTGATCTTCATTTTGCGTTGGTTCTGGTGGCGGGTGAATGCGGCAACTGAAATATCGGGAATGGTCGTGTCCTTCCTCGTCGCTTTGTTTTTCGAATTTGGATACGAGCGATGCGGATTCGAGCCCCTGGCCGGACATGTTCAATTGATGGCGAGCGTAGCGGTAACGACGGTAGCGTGGCTGGCGGTGACTTTCCTTACGCCTGCGAGTTCGCCGGAGGTTTTAGAGAAGTTCTACCTTGCCATTCGCCCGGTGGGTCCCGGTTGGGAGAAGGTGCGCGCTTCGTTGCGGGAGAAAGGGGTGGCTGTTCCGGAAGCGGCGCCGGGCGAGAGCCTCACGCGAGGGATCGCGAACTTTGTGCTTGGAAGCTTTTCGGTGTATTTCTTTTTGTTCGGAATCGGATACCTCGTTTACGGGAACCTCGCCTTGGGGATCGGTTTGCTTTCCCTGTCAGCGCTAGGGATTGGCTATATCTTGAAGCGTGTAATCGCAAACTGAATACGTGATGAAGGAGAAAAGGGAACGGCTTGTTTCGCTCGATGCTCTACGGGGCTTTACGATTATCGCAATGATCGTGGTGAACAGCCCGGGATCGTGGGGCGAGGTTTACGGTCCGCTGCTTCACGCCTCCTGGCATGGAGTTACGGTGACGGATATGGTTTTCCCGTTCTTTCTGTTCATCGTCGGGGTGTCGATCGCCTTGGCTTACGCAGGCAGGCCGAAGTCGCGTCGGGAACGTCGCCAGGCCTACGGGAAAATTCTCTGGCGGGTGGCGAAGATCTTCGCGCTTGGCGTTTTCCTGAACCTTTGGCCGCAGTTCGACTTCGCGGAGATTCGGGTGGTGGGGGTGCTGCAGCGGATTGCGGTGGTGTTCGGCGTTTGCGCGATCCTGTTTTTGAATACGAGCTGGAGGCAGCAGCTTTGGATCGCCGTAGGCTTGCTGCTTTCGTACTGGGCGCTCTTGCAACTGGTTCCGGTTCCGCTCGACGCGGTGAACGAAGGGGCCTTGCGGGAAGGGGTCGTGGAGCGAGCCTTAAGTGCGTCCCAGTCGGTAACGGTGGAGGCGAGCGGCGAGGCGGCCTTGGCAGCGAACCTCGAGCCCGGAACGAATTTGGCGGCTTGGCTGGATCGCAGGTGGGTGCCGGGGCAGATGTGGGAGCGGACCTGGGATCCGGAAGGGTTCTTGAGCACCGTGCCGGCGGTGGGGACGGGCTTGTTCGGGATGCTGGTGGGGGCCTTGATCGTGGGGATTGCGGATCCGTACCGGCGGGTGAGTTGGCTGTTTTTCGTGGGAGTGGCGACGGTGTTGCTCGGCGAGGTTTGGAGCTGGGTGTTTCCGTTGAACAAGAATTTGTGGTCGAGTTCCTTCGTGCTGTTTTCCGGAGGTTGGGCGACGCTTTGCTTGGCGGCTTGCCTGCTCCTGGTTGACATCCAGGGTTATCGCAGCTGGGCGAAGGTGGGGGTGGTGTTCGGCTCCAATTCGGTGGTCGCCTACGCCCTCTCGGGGATGCTGACGCTTTTCTTCTATTCGGGCACGAGCTATTGGCCCAGCTTGAGCGGTATCTTCATGGAGAGCCTGACGAGCTGGGGAATTCCCGGCAAGTTGGCCTCGCTGTTGTATGCCTTGCTGTATGTTGGCGTCCTGTACTTGCCGGTCTATTGGTTGTGGAAGCGGAAGGTTTTCGTGAAGCTGTGAGCGTACGGATTTGCTTTGAAAGGGATTGACCAAGGAGGACGGCGGCCTATGGGTTCGGCTCGTGCCTTTTCGTCTTTTGTCCAAAGCTATTTGCGTGGCGGTCTGTTTGAGTCTCTCGAACAGTTTGCTGCTGTTTGGACAGCTCATGGCTTGGTCGAGCATGGCCAAGGAGCGATTGGACGAGCGCGGCGTTGGTACCGCCTTGATTTCGAGTATCGAAGGGGTGGACCTCTGCGAGGTCTGTCTGGTGGTCCGCGAGGAAAACCGGAAGCAGAGCGAAAGCGGCACGCTCAAGGAGTCTGCGGGTATCGCCAAGCTGCTCGTGATGTCGGACGATGCGGATGCGGTCTACGCTTTGCCGCCGAAGTTCGAGTTTAGCTGTATCCGCGGTGAGGATACAGGAAAGTTTGCAAGTCGTTCCGAGGAAGTGGCGAAGCCGCCTCCGAGAATTGAAGTATAGTTGAGAGGGTCCTCTCGAAGCCCGCTGCGGAACGTGTGCAGCGGGAGTGTAATTCTATAACTACTTCAATTTTCAGATTAAATGAATAAGACTTTTTCTATTGTATCCACGCGTGCAATCGCGTCGGCATCCTTGGCCTTGGGCCTTGCTTCAACTGCGTATTCCGCTACGGAAACGCTCCTAACTTCGGGCGGTCGCGCGGATAGCCACGCTCCGATTGGCGTAATGGGGGACCACCTACATAAGGCTGGCGAATACATGCTCTCGTATCGCCACATGTCCATGAGCATGGAAGGGCATCGGCAGGGCGAGAATTCGCTGACGACCCATGAGGTTTTCGCGGCGGGTTTCTCGGCTGCTGCGACCCGTATGGACATGGATATGGACATGTTCGGGATGATGTATGCGCCCAGCGATTCGGTGACTTTGATGCTGATGGCGAACTACCTCGAGCTCGACATGGATATGGTCATGAATCCGCATGCCGAGATGGGGGGCGGGCATGGCGGGCACGGCGCTATGGACATGAGCCATTCCACCTCGGGCTGGGGCGACGTGTCGTTGACGGCCTTGGTAAAGGGGTGGGAATCCGGGAAGCAGAAGATGCACTGGAATCTTGGCTTGAGCGCTCCGACGGGCTCGGTGAGCGAGATGATGCATGGATCCTTCCAGCCGTACGGGATGCAGCTTGGATCCGGAACGTGGGACGCTAAGATCGGGGCGACCTATTCTGTCTCGGGGGAAGCGTTTGGCTGGGGAGCGCAGGCTCTCGGCACGCTGCGTTTGGAGAATGGCGGCGAGTCCGGCTACTCGCGATCCGACGCCTTGGAGGCTTCGGTCTGGGGGAGCTGGCTGATCGATTCCGCGTGGAGCGTGTCCGGTCGCTTGAAGTACACTGCTGAGGGGCCTCTTGACGGACACTACGATGGGCCGCACGCCCACGCGGCTCCTCCGCATTTCCAAGCGAACTACGGGGGCGATGTCTTGGAGGCGATCGTAGGGCTTAACTATCTTTTCCGAGAGGGAGCCTTGAAGGGAAATCGTTTGGCGATCGAGTATGGGCAACCTGTCTACCAGCAGCTAAACGGATTTGGCATGAACCGGGAGGATACGCTGGCGCTCGGTTGGCAGTACGCCTGGTAGCTCTTGCGTATCCAAGTTTTCAGGAGGGGCCTCGGGGAATCGAGGCTCCTCTTTTTTGTTTGGAGCCTAGTCGAGGTCGTGGATGCGGGTTTCGGGGACCTTTTCGAGTATCAGCTCTTTGGGGACAGCGAGCCAATCTGCGGCGGCTCGCAGGGTAGTGAATACCTCGATGGTTCGGGTGCCGGAGACGTGCTTTTTGAGGATGATGTTGAGGGCGGAGAGAAGGGGGGAGTCGGCGATGACTGCGATCCTGCTGCCTTTGAGTTCGGGAAGGTTCTGGGCGGACCACTCCGAGTACTGGAGAAACTCCTTTTGCGTAATCGCAACGGTGCCGTGGTTGACGCACACGAGGAAGTTCGTTCCCGGCCGTATCCAGCCGGCTTGGCGAGCCCGCTTCTTGAGGGCGACGATCATTTCGTGGCTTACGAGATCGAGCACGACTTCGACGATCAGGCGGTATTCCTCAAGGAAGTACGCTTGGGATTTCATGGCAATTTTGGGGGATTTTGGGGGAGCGTATCAAGCGGAGGGAAGCCGCTTGCGGGGAGGAAACGGGCGAGGGGGGGCTCGCTCGGGGGAGGGATTAGCTTTCGACCGGCTGTAGGGAGACGAGGACTTCGGCGGTCTCTTCCGGGGTGAGGAATTCTTGCCGTTCTACGTAGAAGCCAGCCTTTTCCGGTTCGGTTTCGCCCCAGGCTTCGGCGATCGACTGGTAGTGTTCCTTGAAGTTGGATACGGAGGTGTCGAGGTGCTGGGGCGAGAGCGTGCCGGCGAAGGCGACGGCGCTGGCTTGGTCGGAATCCTGCCAGCGCTTGAAAAGGTAGTAGGCCGCTTTTTCGGGGTCGTCGGTCTGGAGTCGGTCTAGGGCGGATCGCTCGATGGCGTCGCGGGCGGCTTCGTCGATTTGGGGAGCGTTGTCGAGGTAGGCGAAGGCGGCGGCTTCGTCTTCGGCGGCCCAGCGGTTGACCATCTCGACGTAGGCGGTTTGGGGGACCTCGTAGCCGACGTCGGTGAGGCCGTCGTTGGCGGCGGCGAGGGTTTGGGCTTCGACCCGCTTTATCCAGGGAGTGGCTTCGGCGGGGGTCTTGCGCATGACGTTGTCGAGGGCCATGATGAGGTGTCCGCGCAGGCGGTAGGGGTCCTCTTGGTTGGCCTCGTCGTTTTCGATGAATTCGAAGGCGGCTTCCGGATCGACGTGGGCGATTTGGGGAACGGTTTCGGAAAGCACCTGTTCGATGGCGGGGTCCTTCTTTTGGCTGAAGATCCAGTAGCCGGCGGCGGTGGCGTCCTTTTGGATCCACTGGTCGAAGGCTGCGTAGAGGGCCTCCTCGCGCACGGAGCCCTGCGGCAGGGATTTAGCCCAGGTGGCGGCCGCTTGGGGAGCTTTCTTGGCCCAGGCCCGGGCGTATCCGCTGAGCACGCTCTCCTGGAGCGCTTGGGGGAGGTCGGCCTCGTGCTCCTCGATCCAGCGCGAGGCGGCTTGCAGGTCCTGGCTGGCCCAGCCTTGCATGGCTTGCTTAGCGAGCGGGGGCTGGTTTTTGGGGATGGTGGATTGGGCGAGCTCGAGGGCTTGCTCGGGTCGGTCTACGTCGTTGAGGCCGTCGACGAGGGCGAGGTAGAAAGGGGTGGAAAGGGTGGCTCCGATGTGGGTGTCGATCCAAGCCCGGGCGCCGGCGAGGTCGCCGCTTTGGGCCCATCCGCGCAGGACGTCCTTGCTGAAGCGCTGGATGCCTTGCGGCGCGTTCTGCAGGTAGGCCATGGCGGCGTGCGGGTCGCTGGCGCCCCATTCCACGAAGAGGGGCTGGAGGACGCTGTAGGCGGGGCTGCTTTTTTTGACGGTCCCGATGTAGAGGGTGTCGGCGAGGTTTGCGAAATCGTTCGCCTCGAGGTCGGGGCTGCGCTCGGCTGATTTTTCGGAAAGAGGTGAGGGGAGAGGCGTTTCGGCCTCGCCGATGGCTTCTATGCGATAGGAGTCAGCGGTTCCGTTCCCAGCGAAATGGGTGTATGTCGCGAGGGAGCAAGATACAGCTAGGCTAAGGACGAGGAGAGGGTGTTTTGGCATGGGAAAGCGAGCGTTGGCCCGCTAAGTATCGGAAGGTACGGGATTTAGTTGAGGAGGAAGGGGGGAGATTGTCTTTTTGGCATTATCGTCGAGCGTCTGCTGTATCTATCTTCGAAATACAGTTTTCTCAAGCGATGCCGATTGGATTAACGAAATTATGAAATTCGCCAATCCAAATGACGAGGTCGCTTTAGCCCGCGATGAAGAGTGTTTACGCGAATTTCTCGCGGGAAACAAGACTGCGTTTGCCCAAGCTTTCTGGGAAAATGGCCGCCCAAAAGCGGCCAGCGAAGGCGTTGCGGAGCTGCCGCGGCAGCCAGAGGCCGCTGCGGAGAGCAACGAGTTGGGCAGCCGTTCCTGCTCCTCCTAGAAGGGGAAGCCGATCGAGAGGTGGACGGTGCCGCGCGGGTCCTCGGGGCGCGGGTCGACGTTGTGGCCGTATTCGAGGCGCACCGGGCCGACGATGGTGTTGTAGCGGAAGCCGAGGCCGACGCTGGAGAGGGTCTCGTAGAGTTCGCTCGCTTCGGCGGACTCCCAGATGCGGGCGGCGTCGGCGAAGAGCACGAGGTTGAGCCGGTCGAGGATGGGGTATTCGAGCTCGAGATTTACGAGGGAGTAGGCTTCGACGCGGGTTGGGTTGCCGTTTTCGGCGAGCGGGGCAGCTTCGCCGCGACGGTAACCGCGAACGGAATTTTCGCCGCCGACGAGGAAGAATTCGTTGGGAGGGATTTCGCTGAGGGTTCCTTCCGAGAAGGTGATTTGGGCGGCTCTGGCGCCGAAGTGGAAGAGCCAGCGGCTGCCGAGTTGCTTGTGGTAGGCGAAGCTGATTTCGGGTTTGAGGAAGCTGGTTTCCCCGCCCAGGGATTCGTCAGCGTAGCGGACGACGCCGGAGATCTCGTATCCGGATTTTGGGTATAGGATATCGTCGATATTGCTGCGGGTGGCTCGTAGGGAAAGGCTGCCGATGTTGGCTTCTTGGAAATCGTCCGTGTCTTCACCTTCGAATTTCGGATTGCGGGCTTCCTTGCGCTCGAAGGCGTAGTCGAGACCGATGTCGGTCTTGAGTTCGGGGAGACGGCGGAACAGTCCCATGGTAACGCCTCGCTCTTCGCGGTCGAAGTAGAGTTCCTGGCGGTTGAGGAAGTTGATTTCGAAGGTGCCGTCGATGGATTCCCCGAGGAGTTCCGGGACAGTGTAGTTGAGGTTTCCGCTGGCGGACTTGATGGAGCGGATTGCGGAAAAGGAGAGGGAGTGGGCACGGCCGAAGAGGTTGTCCCTTTGGGCGAGCAGCCCGGCTCGGAATTGCTCGTAGCTTCCGTATCCAAGAAGCAATTGCGCTTTGATGCGTTCCCCGTTTTTGTAGTCGAAGACAGCTTTCCGTTGTCCGGGCCCGTCGTCTTGGTAGCTGAGGTCGATGCGTTCGAAGATGCCGAGGCGGGAAAGGCGGCGCCGGGCGGCTTCGGCTTTTGTGATGTCGAGCGGGGTGCCGGTGGTGAGGTCGGCTTTGCGGTCGAGCAGCGGCAGGTGAGTGTCGGTGGCTCCTTTGTGTTCGACTCCGGAAAGGGTGATCTTCGGGCCGCGGCGAACTTCGAAGAGGATGTGGACGGATACGGTTCCCTCTTCGGGAGTGGCCTTGAGGATGCGGCTGCTGACTTTCGTATCCGGATAGCCATGACTGTAGGCTTCGTTGCGGATGGCGCGCACTTGGTCCTCGACCCAAGCTCGGGTGTAGTTGGCTCCGGGGTCTATCTCTTTGCTCTCTAGCAGGGCGTCTTCTTTGAGGTAGTGGACTTCGGCTTGGGTGATCTTGTAGAGCGGGCCTTCGTCGACTTGGAGAGCGACGTCGACGGCTCCGGTCGATTTGTCGATGTCGACGGAGAGGGGGGTGACCTTGGCGTCGGTGCGGCCGAGGGCGGCGAGGGCGGCGGCGAGTTGCTTTTGGTGGTTGGCGAGGATGTTTTGGGAATAGGAGCGGTCTTTTTTGCGGGAGTAGAGGGAGGTGTCGGGGATGATGTAGTTTTTCGCTTCTTCGGGATCGATGGAGACAAGGCCGTCGATGGTGACGCTGTTGTAATAGTAAAGGGTGCCTTCTTGGATGGTGTAGTGTAGTTTTTCAGCCACTACGCCTTCGGGGATCTGCGGTTCGAAGGGACTGGTCCAGGTGGCGGTTTCTTCGGTCCCGTCGCTTTTTTGGTAGGTCGCGGTGAGCTTGGCGTCGAGGTAGCCATTTTGGGTGAGGCGGGTGAGGAGCAGGAAGGCGCCGTCGTCGATCTTTTGGGAGTCGAGTTCGCCTTCCTCGATTTCGAGAAGCCGCAGGGAGCTGCGCAGCTCCGCGTTGCCGAAGAGCCCGAAGCCGCTGACCTTTACGGTGGCGGCGTGGAGGGGAGCGGCGTGGAAAGCGAGCAGGGCGAAGAAGGCGAGGAGGAGCGTCGTCGGAGCTGGGACAAGGCGGCGGGCCGCAAGTGGGAGCCCGACGAGCGAGTTGTTGCCGGGGCGTGTCATCGTTTGAAGATGGTCCATTTGAGGTTGGCGTTGAATTCGTCGCGCTTGTCGTATTCGCCTTCGATTTCGAGGTCTTCGGTCAGCTGGTAGCTGGCGTCGATGGTTTTCTTTCCTTGCTGGGAAATGTCTTGTCCGACCTCGAGGCTGAGCTTGCTAGCGGAGTCTGAGTTGCCGCCGGTGAGTTTTTTGAAGAGGCCTTTTCCGATGAAGATGCCGAGGGACGTGGCGGACTTTTGGGCGAGATTGCCTTGGGCGTTGGATACGGATCCGGTGGTGAGCAGGAGCAGGGCGTCGACCTGGCTGAGGGCGGGGTTGGAGGTGATGACGAGCTCGGGGTCTTCCACGGTGCCGGTGACGTCGAGGTTTATGTCGTAGGCGAAGAGGCGTCCTTCGGCGACGGCTTCGAGCTGGAGTTCGGAGGGCCGGTCGCGGGTGATGTAGGCTTGGCCGGTTTTGAGCTTGAGGGAGCTGGCTGGGAAGAAGATGCGGCCTGTATTGGTTTCGGCCTTACCGATGAGCAGAGGAGTGCCGAGGGTGCCTTCGAGGTCGAATTCGGCGGAGAGGGTGCCTTCGAAGAAGGAGTTGGATACGCGCAGGAATTCGTTGCCACGGATGTCGATGTCGAGTCCCCACTCGCTGAAAGGGGCTTGCTCGACGGCGAAGTAGGGCGGGCGGGAGGTGACGGTTTTGGTGGAGCTGGCTAGGAGATCGGGTTCGACGAGGAAGAGTCCCTTGGTGAGGTTGAGGGTACCTTTGAGCAGGGGAGCGTCTAGGTTTTTGGATACGAGCTGCATGTCGATGTCGCCGCTGAGGATGAGACCGTCGTCGCGGATGAGCGGGAACTCCTTGCTGGAGAAGGCGAGGTCGTAGCGTGGGTTTGCGAGGTCGTTGAGATCTGCGGAGCCTTTGAGGGTGAAGGGGCTTTTTTCCGCGAGGCCGCGGACTTCCTTGAGTTGCCAGATGCCTTTGGCGAGTTCGACTTGCCCGGAGATCTTTGAGAGGGCTCCGAGGGGCGGGAGGGGCCGGGTGGCGAGGTTTTCGACCTTGGCGGTGGCGGTGATGTCGCCGGCGTTGAGATTGATGTCGATGTGGGCCTTTCCTTCGTAGCGCATGATCTCGGGTAGCCAGCTCTTGAGGGCTTCGAGTTCCAGCAGGTCGACGCGGGCGTGGCCGGTGAGGGGCGAGAAGTCGAGCTTTTGGGTGTCCTTGACGAGGTTGAGCAGGGAGGTTTCGCCGATGGGAAGAGTGGCGTCGGCGTAGACGGCGTTTTTTCCGGCGTGGGCTTCGAGGGAGCGGATGGCGAGGCCGTCGGAGTTGGCGAGCAGGGAGGCGGAGAAGTCTTGCAGCTGGATGTTCTTGCTGGGGTCGCTGGGGTGTCGCCAGTCGAGGGAGGCGAGCTTGAAGTCGAAGTTTCCTTTGGGGTTGTTGAGGGTGCCGCTGAGTTGGGCTTTGATGACGGGGCGCTTGAGGGCGATGGGCAGGATGGTTTCGAGGGATGCCCAGAAGTCGGGATGCGGGGAGGACTGCAGGCTGAATTCAAGGGGGGCGTCTTGGTGGATTTGCGTTCTGGGGCTGCCTTGTGACCAGTTTATGGATACGGGGAAGTGTCCTTCGGCGACGAGGATGTGCTTGGAGTCGGCCCCGATATCGAGGTGGTCGATGCTGAGGCTGTCGAGGCGCTTGGGGTCGGACTTGGCGAGCCAGGAGAGGTCGACGCTGCTGCCTTCCTTGAGGGCCCAGGATGCGGAGCCGGAAGTGGTGATTTGGGATTGGGTTTCGGTGAGGGTGGCTTGCGTATCGAAATCTTGGATGCGTAGGTTGGGGATGGGGCTAGCGAGCCAGGCGTTGAAGACGTTGGTCTCGAAGTCGATGGCGGTGGCGTGCAGGCTGAATTGGTCTGGGGTGAGGAGCAGGGAGCTGAGCTCGAGCTGTCGTCCGGTAGGGCCGGCGAGCACGATGCCGGCGGAGGCGATGGCGGTTTGGGTGAGGTCGATGGTGAGGGTGCCGGCTTCCTCGAGGGCGAGGATGGGGGAGCCGCCGTTTTCGGCGAGCGTGAGCTGGGAGAGGCTGATCTTGGCTTGCTCGGGGTTGCGTTCGAGCTCGAGGGCGAGCTCGAGCGTTTCGCTTTCGTTGGTCGCCTGGAGGTGGGCCTCGAGTTGCTGGAGCTTGCCGCTGAGGTCGGCTTGGACGGAGAAGGGGGTGGTGCTGGGCAGCTGGAGGCTGGGGGAGGCGAGGTGGCCTTCGAACTGGGGATCGGCGAGGGGGCCGACGAGGTGGAGCTCGCCTTCGATGCGTTGCCATTCCAGCGGGGGGAGGAGTTCGCGCAGGCGTTGGGATTCGTTTTCCAGCTGGAGGGTGAGCTGGGAATCGAGGAAGCGTTTTTCTTGGATGTGGTAGCCTCCGGTGAGGCTGATGGAGGATCCGGCGGCGGAGCGGATGTCGAAGGATTGGATGGTGGCTTCCTGGCCGAGCAGGTCTACCTGGGCGCTGGCGGTTTCCAGGAGGCTGTCCCAAAGGGTGATGTTCGTGCCTTGCAGGTCGGCGGTGAGGATGGGCAGGCCTTGGGGGGAGGTGCGGGTTTGCAGGAGGGCGTCGAGCTTGCCGGTGGCTTCGATGAAGGGAAGTTTTGCGAGGTCGAGCTTGGCCTCGAGCTGGGCGGTTTCGAGCGGGTTGTCGAGGGAGAAGTCGAGCCGTATGGGCTTGTCGCTCTCAACGGAGAGCCATGGGAGGTTAACGGTGGCGGTGTCGATCTGCAGGGCTTTTTGCGAGCCTTGTCCGGTGAGCAGGATGGTGGAGGATCCGCTGGGGTCGCTGGTATCGAAGCCTTCGATACGGTAGTCGAAGGCTTGGCCGTTCCAGTTGAGAAGGGCGTCGAGGGAGAGGGGCGGAGCGGAGCCCCAGAAGGTGTAGCGTTGGTCGAGCTCGAAGCTGCGGGTGGCGATTTGACCGGCGTCGGGGACGAGGGAGCGGGTCCAGAGGGCGTCGAGGGAGACCCGGTTTTGGAAGTTCTGCAGTTCGCCTACCAGCTTGGCCTGGGAGGTGTCGCTCTGGAGTGCGGCGTGGAGGGCGAGTTGATGCTGGGGGACGGCGGCGTCGAGCTGCCATTGGCCGGGGGCTTGGAAGGTGGCGTCGAGCCGGGCGGCGGTTTGGGTGGGGAGGTGAGTGAGGGTGGCGGCGAGCTGGTTTGGGCTGAGCTCGATGGCTTCGATTTCGAGGGTGGCCTGGCCGTTGAGGCTGAGGGTGCCGGAGCGCAGGGATACGGAGGCGAGGTAGCTGCCCAGCTGGGCGAGGCTGTCGTCGGCGAGGGCTACGATTTCCGGGATGCTTAGCGGATCGGGAGAGTCGGGTTCCGGGGCTGGGTTTGGGGTGGAGAGTTCGACGGTCCAGTTTTCGAGGGCGAGCTGTTCGGTGGCGGGGGCGGAGGAGAAGTGCTCGAAGAGCAGCTTGGTGGGGGAGGGGAGTTCGGCTCGCTCGGCGGCGATCTGGACGCCTGCTTGTTCGGTGGCGAGCTTTTCGATGCGCCAGCGGTCCCAGGAGAGGCGCTCGACCGTTTCGATTTGCACGCCGAAGCGCTGGGCCAAGGGCTTGGCCAGCCAGGCGGACCAGATGGGAAAGCTGAGGATTCCGGCGAAGTGGAGGGCAGTCGCGGCGATAGCGAGGCGCTTGGTCTTGCGGAAGCGTGGGGGCTTGGCTGGTTTTTGCGGTTTGGACATCGAACGAGTTGGCGGGCGCTAGGTCAGGATACGGTGAGATGGAATGGGATGGATGCGAGGCTTTGGCCGTTTATGAGCAGTTCGATGGTGTTGGTCCCCGTATAGTACTTGCGGGTGGTGATTGGTTTCAAATGGAAGCTTTTCTGGAGGTATCTTTTCGCTCCGGGGCCGAGGGTGAGAGAATTTCCCTTGAAGACTTTGGGAGCGGTTTGGCCGTTGGCCTTCACGAGGTGGAAGCGGTAGTCGACGATGAGCTCTTGAGCTTGGCGGGCGGTGGAGTGGAGTTCGAGCGATAGGGTGAGCTTTTGTCCGAGCTGGATAGCGTCGGGGCTGGCGGCGAAGGCGTGGACCTTGAGCTGGGGCGTTCCGTAGCCCAGGAGGGCAAGGCAGCGGGGGTAGCCTTGCTTGATGAGGCTGCGGCAGGCGTGCCGGAGTAGCTGCTGGCGCTGGGGGCCGGCCTGGGGAAGCCAGGCTTCGATGGTGTCGAGCATGAGTTCGGGATTGTCCTTGGAGATGTCGTTCAGGTTGTTGGCGACGGAGCGCCTCACGTACAACGAAGGGTCGTCCTTGAGGATTTCGAGAAGTGGCAGGACGGGACGCGGGTCTTGCACGAAGGCGGGGATTTGCTCGCCCCAGGGCAGGCGGGGGCGGGTGCCTTCGGAGACGAGGCGGCGCAGGTTGGGGTCGGGGTCCTTGGCCCAGCGCTTGAGGTGGGGGAACACTTTTTGGGGCTGGTGGATGAGGAGGACGCGGATGCCGAATTCGGCGGTGAAGCGTTTGGTGACTTCGGGGATGAGCTTGAGGGAGGCGTCGACCGCTTCCAGCGCGTGGGCGGTGAGCAGGGAGTTGAGGGGCATGTAGACCCAGCCGTCGAGGGAGTCGTCTTCCTCGAGGGTGGGCAGCGGCAGGATGGCTTGCCGGACGGTCTCCATGGCTTGGCTCGGGTCGCGGGGGAGCTCTTGCCAGAGTTGGGCGGCGATGAGCTGGGCGCGCTGCTTGAGCTCGAGGCTGTCGAGGGACGCGAGGCAGCTTTTCTCGAAGCGCTTGTCGGCGAACTTTGGATACGCGTCCTTGACGGCTTGGGCGAGGGTGCGGACGACGGTGGCGTTGATAAAGTTCTTAAACGGCTCCATCGTCGTCCTTCTTCTCCTTCTCTTCCAGCATCTTTTGGTAGTCGGAGGGGCTGAGGATGGTGATGAGCTTTTGCACGGCGACGTTGGCGGGGAGGGTGATGTAGGAGCCGCCGTCGGTTTGGATCTTCAGGTACATGAGGGTGACGTCCTTGAGGATGCCGCAGTACTTGGGTTCGCTTTCGATGAGGAGGCGGTCGCCGATGCGGTAGGGGAAGGTGAAGAAGAGGATGATGCTGGCGGTGACGTTGCTGAGGATGGACCAGTGGGCGAAGAAGGCGATGCCGACGAGGGCGAAGAAGGAGCTGGTGGCGACGAAGAGGCCTTGGATCCCGTCGCCGAGGATGTTGGAGATGATGGCGATGGAGATCATGTAGATGACCGTTTGGCCTGCCTTGGAGATGCCGGCGCTGCGCTGGGGGGCGAAGCGGTGGCGTTCGCTGGTGTGGTCGATGTAGCGGCGGAAGAGGCGGATCGAGAAGTAGGTGAGAAGGACGACGAGTAGGGTGACGCCGGTTTTGATCAGGCCTTCGCTGCTCTCGTTGATGAAATTCAAGATGGAATCTTTCATGGTTTGCGGCGGATTTAGAGGATCGGGGCGGGCAGTGCGATGCTGAAAACGCGCAATGGAGAGGAAGGAGCATCTCGGCGCGGCTTTGAAATGAGTTGTGGCGCGGGGCGAGCTGTGGCTAGTGGGGCGGGACAGATGACTTGGGTTTACGAAGCTGTAGCGAGCGCCTTGTTTCTCGGGGTGTACGACGTGTTCAAGAAGCATTCCGTGAATGGGAATGCGGTGATTCCGACCCTGTTCATCAGCGTGGTGTCGGGAGCGTCGCTGTGGGCTCCTTGGGTGGTCTGGTCGGCGTGGGGCGAGGTGCCGTTCGCTATGCTGGAGGTAGATTCCTTGGGCTGGGCGGATCACTTGCGGCTGCTGCTCAAGTCGACGATCGTATCCGTTTCTTGGGTGCTGGCCTATTTCGCCTTGAAGCACCTGCCGGTATCCCTGGCGGGCGGGATTCGGGCGACGGGGCCGCTGTGGACGCTTTTGGCGGCGGTGGTGATCTTTACCGAGCGTCCGAACGGGATGCAGTGGGCGGGCATCGTAGTAACGCTGGCGTCCTTCGTGGCCTTGTCCTTTGCGGGGCGAAAGGAAGGCTTGGTCTTCCATCGCAACAAGTGGGTTTTCCTGATGATCGGCGGGACTTTGGCCGGTACGGTGAGCGGGCTCTACGACAAGTACCTGATGGGCACGCTCGGCTATCGGGCCTCGACGGTGCAGGCTTGGTTTTCCATTTACCTGGTGGTGGTGATGCTGCCGATGATGATCGGCTGGTGGCAGCACTGGTGGCCGCGCGGCCGCTTCCAATGGCGTTGGACCATGCCGATGATCGGGGTGACGCTGCTGGTGGCCGACTACCTGTACTTCGAGGCTTTGCGGGACGAGGACGCGATGATTTCGGTGGTGTCCTGCCTGCGCCGAGGTGGCGTGCTGGTGAGCTTCGCTTCCGGCTACCTGCTGTTCAGGGAGCGCAACTATCGGGCGAAGACACCCTGCGTGCTGGGGATCTTGCTCGGGGTGGTTTTGATCGTGCTGGCCCGCTAGGGCAGAAGGTTTCCTCGCCCCTAAAATCTATCGGTAGGCTTGACAGAGCCAAGCTTCGCGAAAAAGGTTCGTACACGAATGATTCGTGTCGAAACAGTTCGGGGGCTTTGCGGATGAGCCAGGAATTAGAGACAGATGAGGCTCCTCTTTTGCCTGCGGGCGAGGTGGAGGAGGTGCTGCCGGTGTTGCCCCGGGAGCGCTACGACTTGAGGATTCTGAGCTCGTTGCGTCGCATCGTGCGCTCGATCGACAGCCATTCGCGTCGGCTCGCGACGCAGAGCGGCATGACGGTGCCGCAGCTTTTGTGCATGCTGAAGCTGGACGAGCTGGGACCGCTTGAGGTCAAGGACTTGGCGAACGAGCTTTTCCTCAGTCCGAGCACGACGGTGGGGATTGTGGACCGTTTGGAAAAGAGCGGAGCTCTGGCCCGGGAACGTTCGGTGCGAGACCGACGTCGGGTCCGCGTGACCTTGACTGAGAAGGGACGGAAGATGGTGGAGGCCTCACCGTCGCCGCTGCAGGAGAATTTAATAGACGCGATCGAGAAGCTTCCCGAGTTGGAGCGAGCAACCATCGCGCTTTCCTTAGAGAAACTGATCGAGTGCATCGATGCCCCGCTGCAGGGGGCGGTCGATAGCCCGACGGCGCCCATTCTCGAAACGACGGCAGACTTGAAGGGGAACGGTCGCGTTTCCCCGAAGTCACCCGAACGGACCGAATCCTAACCTCCTTGTAACACCCTCGTAGAAATGAACCACGCTCTCATTCGCATGAGAACGCAGTTTCGCACGGTCGCTGCGTTTCTGTTTGTAGCCATATTGCAACTACCGATTGCCTTAGGCGAAGGCTTTTTGGAGCCGGAGGGCTCGAGCTACCGGACCGATGACGGAACGGTGCCGCTGGTGTGGGGAGAGACGGAACGGAACCTTTCTGGGGATCGCGTCTACGAGGTGCGTCGCTGGGGACTGGATGCTTCTGGCCTTGGGCAACTTGTCTACGAAGGGGAGGACACGGCCTCCTTCGTTTCCGGCCTAGGGGAGGGCGATTATGTATTTCGTATTCGTTCGAAAGCGAAAGGCGATGCGTATCCAGATTGGGGAGACGAAGGTCTTAATGTGACGGTTGACTATATCGACATGGCGATCGTATGGCCGCTGATGGGGGCGGGAGCGCTTAGCTTCGTTGTATTGATCGGTACCATCGCGCTCGGTCGCCGGGCTACGGAAGGAAGTGAGAGCTCCTAGAGCGAAATCGAGATGAACCAAGAAGAAACGATATTGGATCCGAACGTAGGGTGGGCCTTGCTGCTCGCTTTTGGAATTCTGTGGGTCGGGCTGGGGCTGTACTGGGGACGCAAGTCGAAGAGCCTCGATGGCTTCATGTTGGCCGGAAGAAACGTGGGCATAGCCTTCGGCTCGGCCACGGCGATGGCGACTTGGGTGACCTCCAATACGATCATGGTGGTGCCTCAGTTTGGTTTGAAGATGGGAGTCTGGGGATTGCTCGCCTTCACGACTGCGAGCTTCGGCTTGTTCCTGTTCGCTCCGATGGCGGCTCGTATCCGAAATCTCATGCCACGTGGCTTTACTTCCGGCGACTTTATCCGTTTGCGCTACGGCAAGGTGGCTTGGTCGGTCTTCTTGGGAATCTCGCTGTTCTATTCGATGGCTTGGCTCGTATCGATGGCGATGGCGGGCGGCATCGTGCTGGAGGCCTTGGCAGGAATAAACTACAAGTACGGGATGAGCATGATCTTGCTGGTCTGCGTGTTGTATACCTTGGTGGGCGGGCTCTACGCGGTGATCGGGACCGACTTTATCCAGAGCGTGGTAATCTTGATCGGGATCATCGCAGTGGCGATCGCGGCCCTGTCGCGCATCGACCTTGGCAACGCTTACGAGACTTCGGTGCAAACCCAGCCAGCCCTGTTCGACGCTTTGCTGCCGGTGGCGCTGCTGTCCTTGTTCAATAACATGTTTTTCGGTTTCGGGGAGGTTTTCCATAACAACGTTTGGTGGAGCCGAGCTTTTGCGATTCGCAAGAAGGTGGTAGCGAAGGCATTTTCGCTGGCCGGGCTGCTTTGGTTGCCGATCCCCTTGGCGGTCGGCTTTTCGGCTCTGTTCAGCAACAGTCTCGGTATCAACATTACGGATATAGATATGACGGGACCCTTGATCGCTGGCGAGTTGCTGGGTTCCGCGGGGGCGGTCGTGCTTTTTGTTGTTATCTTTTGTTCGCTGGGATCGAGCATCGACAGCTTGCTGGCGGCGACCTCTGACTTGCTGGCGGAAGACGTGTACAAGAAGATGTTCAACCCCGGGGTGAGCGATGCCCGCCTGCGTTCGATTTCGACGGTGATCATTGTCGGGTTGGGGCTGGTGACGTGGTTGATCTGCCTGCCGCGGATCGGGAACCTTATGTCGGTGCTCTTTTTCGCAGGGCCCTTTGTTGGGAGCGCGGTTTGGCCAGTGGTGACCGGCTTGTATTGGAAACGGTCCAATGAGCTGGGCGCGGTGCTTTCGATGCTTTGCGGGTCTGCCGTGGGTCTGTATTCGTACTTTGAATATGGTTGGTATACGGCTTCCTTGGTGGCGACGATTGTATCGATGCTCATTACCTTCGGCTCGATCGCTTTGTCGAAGACGCATTTTCAATGGAGTAAACTGAACGAGGAGAAATTGTAATGGTGATGTTTCCTAAGCTTGTGGTGATCGCGTTGATTTTCGCGGCGATTTTTTTGACGGCGGCTGGCGTGGTTACGCTGCTGTGGATGGTTGTGAAGGATATAATCTCAAAGGACCTGTGGTAAGATGAACGAAAAGTTGGAGTTGAATAAGCATATCGAGTTTTTGGAGCCTCCGGAAGGCGTAGCGACGTTGAGGCCTCCGCCGCTTAACCTTTTCGAGGACAACCCGATTGATCTCTCGGTGCTTCGTAGGCTGAAGGGGCGATCGATCTTGGGTGTGAAGGATTTCGAGCGCGAAGAGGTGATCGAGCTAGCGAAGCTGGCCGCGGTGCTGGAGAATTTCGAGATCGCTCCTTATCACATCATGGACGGGAAGATCGTTACCACGGCCTTCTTCGAAGCGAGCACGCGTACGCGCCTTTCCTTCGAGAGCGCGGTTTTGCGTTTGGACGGTAAGGTTCTAAGCATCCCCGAGGGAGGCGTTACGGGAGTGCGCAAGGGCGAGTCGCTGGAGGATATCGGCGAGATGTTCAACGCTTACTGCGACATGGTGATCATGCGTCACACCGAAACGGATTCGGCGGAACGCGTACGGAAGAACCTGAGGGTGCCGCTCATCAATGCCGGCAACGGCAGCGGTGAGCATCCGACGCAGTCCTTGGCGGACTGGTACGCGCTCTTGAAGTGGAAACCGGAGCTTGCGAGTCCCGACCCGAGCAAGAAGAGCAAGCGGCTCTGTCTCGGGATTTTGGGTACGCCCGGAAGCATGCGAGCGGTGAAGAGTTTCTTGCTGATGTCTCTGATGTTTCAGGACCGGATAAGTCGGGTGGTTGTCGTATCTCAGATGGCGGATCCTTTTGGGGAGGACTTGGTGGCCGAGCTGAACAAGGCAGGCATCAAGTACGAGGTGACTAACGACATGCAGAGCCGGGTATCCGAGTTGGACGTGATCTATATGAACTCGATCGCATTCCTAGGAGATAGCTACAAGAACTTGGACAGCGAGTACCAGCTGAACAAAGACAGCAAGCTTAAGAAGAACGCGGTGATACTCCACCCCTTGGCTCGTTTGTCCGAGTTGGACTGCAGTTTGGACGATACGGCTCACAACCTTTATTTCTCGCAGGCCCACGGGGCTGTGTTCGTACGGCAGGCGCTTCTCATAAGCGTGAGCGGGCGTCTGGATCGACTGCCCGACGAAATACCAACCGTAAAGTAGAACAAGGACTGGAGCGCATTGACGTTCTCAAGTCCAAACCTAAGGAAACTATGTGCGGAATCGCAGGAATATTTTCAGTAAAAGCAATGCATCCAGAGGATGGGTACACCCTGTCTCGGATGCTGAAGACGATCGAGCATCGCGGTCCCGATGGGGAAGGAAGCTATGTGGATGCGGAACGTGGGTTAGCGATGGGGCATACACGCCTTTCGATCATCGACCTTAATACCGGCGAGCAGCCTATCCACAGTCCGGACAAGTCGTTGACGCTGACGGTCAACGGCGAGTTCTACGATTTTAAGAAGTATCGCTCTCATGCCATGGCGGAAGGGGAACGCTTCAGTTGCAAGTCCGATAGCGAGATTGCGCTCACGCTTTATCGGAAATACGGCAAGGCCTTTGTCGAGCACTTGCGTGGCGAGTTCGCAGTTGCTCTCTACGATCGGGAGAAGGACGAGATGCTGTTCGTGCGGGACCGCTTTGGCATTCGGCCCTTGTTCTATTACAATTCCGGCGAGACCTTCGTTTACGGGTCGGAGGTGAAGGCGATCTTGGCCCATCCGGATGTGCCGAAACGCTTGAACCGCAAGGCGGCCTTGCACCAGCTAATGCAAACGATCGAGCCGGGAACGTCCGCGTTCGAGGAGATCGTGGCGGTGGAGCCAGGCCATATGCTGGTGGTAAGGAAGCGTAATGGAAAGCTGGAGACGTCGACTCGTAAGTACTGGGATATGGACTTCCCGGAGATCGATGCCCGTGACGCGATGATGAGCGAAAGGGATCACGTCGAACAGGTTCGGGAGAAGCTGATCGAATCGGTGATTTTTCGTTTGGAGGCGGACGTGCCGGTAGGCTGTTACCTTTCGGGAGGGATCGACAGCTGCAGCATTCTCGGTCTGGCCACGGGGGCGATGCAGAGCCCTGTGAAGGCGTTTACGATCAGCTTCGACGACGACAAGTACGACGAAGCGCATATCGCCAAGGAGATGTCCGACAGCATGGGAGCTGACCAGGAGCAGATCAACTTGAAGGCGGACGATTTGTACGGCGAAAATTTTATCAAGACTGTCTGGCACGCGGAGCGTACGTTTTACAACACCTTAGGGGTCGCCAAGTACCTGATGAGTCAGCGAGTCAGGGAATGTGGATACAAAACGGTGGTGACGGGAGAGGGTGCCGACGAGCTGTTCGGCGGTTATCCAGCCTTCAAGCGTGACATGTTTCTCTACGGTCTGGACCACGAGACGCCGCAGGAGCGAGCCCGTTTGCAAGGGCTTTTGGACGAATCGAACAAGTTGTTCAAGGGGGCGATTTTGGCGGAGAACCAGATGACGCATCCCGCCTTCGAGGAACTGTGCGGGTTCACGCCGTCGTGGATACAGCCTTGGATGGCTACCTTGGAGTTGGCGAAGCCGTTGTTGAGCGATGACGCCTTGGAGGAGATTGGCGACTACGATCCGATCGAGGCGATCGCCTCCAAGATCGATAGCAAGATGTTGATGAACCGCCATGCGCTCGACAAGGCCCAGTATACCTGGAGCAAGTGTCAGCTCGAGGGCCAGATTTTGAACTGGGGCGGCGATCGGGTGGACATGGCGAACTCTATGGAATCGCGTCCTGCTTTTCTGGACCATCACTTGGCTGAGGTGGCGATGCAGGTGCCTCCTAGCCTGAGGGTGAAGGGGAACATCGAGAAATGGGTGCTGCGCGAAGCGGTGAAAGGCGTGTTGCCGGAAGTGCTCTACAAGCGCGAGAAGTTCGCCTTCATGGCCCCGCCTGCGCACACGAGCCCCGACAAGCTTGCCAAGGTGAACGAGTTGATCGACCGCTTCTTGAACCCGGATGCCTTGCGCAAGGCGGAGCTGCTCAGTCCGGAGCGGACGGCGAGGTTCCTCGAGGACTATCGCAAGGATCAGGACCCCGTCTCGCTAACCCGCAAGGACACCTTGCTGAATCACTTGCTATGCTTGCAGATCTTGAGCGAGACCTTCGTCGAGACCCCAGTTGTATCTAACTAGTAACTACGCTGAAAAACTATGCCGTTGGCGATCGATATCGAAAGGCTGAAGCAGGACTTCTTCGAGCTGTCCGAGATTGGAAAGAATCCGGAGGATCGCGGCCTGTATCGAACTGCTTTCTCGGCAGCGGATATGGAAGGGCGGGCTTGGTTGCGGCGGAAGTTGGAGGCGCTGGGGCTCGCGGTGCGGATGGATGGAGCGGCTAACGTTTTCGGTCGCCTGGCGGCCGAGGACGAAGCGACGAAAACGCTTCTGGTAGGCTCCCATTTGGATACGGTTCCCTGCGCGGGAGCTCTGGACGGGAGCCTAGGCGTACTGGTGGCCCTGGAGTGTTTGCGCACGCTCAAGGAACGGGGGACCGATGGTTATACGCGGCATCTGGAGCTCGTGGCTTTTAGCGACGAAGAAGGCCGCTTTGGCGGGATGTTTGGCTCCGAAGCGGTGGTCGGGGCGGTCACGCCGGAGACCTTGGAGTACTACAGTGACTTGGAGGGCTGTACCTTGGCGGAAGCGATGACTCGCTGCGGCATGAATCCGTTGGAAGCGTTGGATGCCCGCTTGGAGGCGGAGCAGATCGATGCTTATCTGGAATTGCACATCGAGCAAGGGCCAGTGCTGGACCGTTTGCGGAAGTCGGTGGGGATCGTAGAGAACATCACCGGTCTCTTTAAGTGGCTCATCAAAATTCGCGGCACGGCGAACCATGCCGGCACCACGCCTATGGAGATGCGGGAGGACGCGTTTATGGGTCTGGCGGACTTCGCTCACGAGATTCCGCGTATCTTGGAAGAGAATGGCGCGGAGTCTAGTCGCGCTACCATCGGCAGAGCGCAGATTTTGCCCGGCGCTCCGAATACCGTACCGGGGCTGGTGGAGCTGACTATCGACGTGAGGGATACGTCGAAAGCTGTATTGGAAGATCTGGGACAAGCCTTTCATCGGGCGCTGTCGGCTATCGCGCGTCGCCGCAAGCTGATGTTCGACTACGAGATCCAGAGCGAGATCGAGCCGACTGAATGCCATGGCGAGATCATCGAAGTCCTGGAGGAGGAAGCGCAGAGCTTGGGCTTAGACTATTTGAAGATGTCGAGCGGAGCGGCTCACGATGCCCAGATCATGGCTCAGCTCACTCGGATCGGGATGATTTTCGTTCCGAGCCGGGAGGGGAAAAGCCATTCGCCCGCGGAGTGGACGGCTTGGTCGGACATCGAAGCCGGAGCGAATCTCTGCTTGAGGGCAATCGATCGCATGGCGCGATCCGCTAAGACATGACCTGTATCCAATGAGTAAAGACACGAGTAAGCAAAGCGACCCATTGAAGTCGATCTACCACGATTCGATCGTGGATAATCCCGGGCATTTCAAGCAATTGATAAACCACAACACGGGGCTGCTCTGCATCGATTTGCAGTATCTCGACGCGGTGGAGGGGTTTGGCGTGTTTCGCGAGCCGGAAAAGTCGGGCGTGCCGAAGGAAGGGCGTGACTATTACTTCAGCCGCTTGAAGGAGACGGTATTGCCGAATGTGAGGCGTTTGCAGGATGCGTTTCGCTCGTGCCAGCTAGAGGTCATGCATACGCGAATACAGTCTTTGACTCAGGATGGACGGGATCGGAGCGCGGGGCACAAGCGTTTGGATCTATTGGCGGCTCCCGGTTCGAAGGAGGCCGAGTTTGTGGAAGCGGTGGCGCCGGTTGGCGACGAGGTGGTTGTCAACAAGACGGCCAGTGGCGTGTTCTCTTCGACCAACTTCCATTTCGTGCTCAACAACATGGGAGTGAACGCGCTCTTCGTTTGCGGCGTCTACACGAACGAGTGCGTGGAGACGACCGTGCGGGCGGCGAGCGACCTTGGCTATTTCGTGACGATGGTAGACGATGCCTGCGCCACGGTGACTCCACGCTTGCACGAGGCGAGCATCGCGACCTTGAAGGATCGCTACGCTCGGGTGGTGAGCACCGAGGAGGCCTTGGAGGACTTGGCCCGGTTTGCGGGAGTGGAGTCGAGCAGCATGAAGCCGTAGGAGCCCCGCGGGCTATATTGCCGGGAGGATCGGCTAGTTGTCTTCTTCTACGAAACGGAGGGAGATGGCGGCGATGGCTAGGGAGGCTCCGCCGAGGGCGACGGCGATGGCGGCGTTGTTCGAGAACAGGTGCTTGACGACGAAGCCCAGTCCGAGCGAGGCGACGATTTGGGGGAGGACGATGAAGAAGTTGAATACGCCCATGTAGAATCCCATTTTCTTGGCGGGAATCACGTTGGAGAGCATGGCGTAGGGCATGGACAGGATGCTTGCCCAGGCGATGCCGACGCCGACCATGGAGACGATCAGTATCTGAGGGTTGGATACGAGGACAGTGGAGGCGAGTCCAAACGCCCCGCAGGTTAGGCAAACGGTATGGATGGCTTTGGCGGAGAATTTCTTGGTCAGGGCGATGAGGGCGAAGGAGAAGAGGAAGGCGATGAAGTTGTAGGCGCTCAGGCAAACGCCGGCCCATTCGATGCCTTCTTGGTAGGCGGCCTCGCCGACTTTTCCGCCGAAGACTTGAGTCGCAACTGCAGGTGAGAAGTAGAGCCAGAGGCAGAAGAGGCCGAACCAGGTGAAGAACTGGGAAACTGCGAGCTGGCGCATGGCTTTGGGCATGCTTTTGATGCCGGAGAAGATTTCCGCGAACATGTTGCCGACTCCGGCCGACTGGGCCTTTTCGCGCTCGAAGGCTTCGATGTTCTCAGGCGGATTTTCTTTGGTGGTGAGAACGGTGTAGAGCACCGCGAAGAAAAAGATGGCGGAGCCGATATAGAAGGAGATCTTGACGGTTTGCGGAATGGCGCTGCCTTCCGAGGAGCCGGCTTCCATGCCGAATACGTTGCTGAAAACCCAAGGCAAGGAGGAGGCGGCTACGGCGCCAAGGCCGATGAGAAGGCTTTGCATGGCGAAGCCAGTCTTGCGTTGGTCTTCGGGGAGCTTGTCGCCCACGAAAGCGCGGAAGGGCTCCATGGATACGTTGACCGATGCGTCGAGGATCCAGAGGAGGCCGGCGGCCATCCAGAGGGTGGAGGAGTTTGGCATGGCGATGAGGGCCAAGCTGGCGAGGATGGCGCCTACGAGGAAGTAGGGACGCCGGCGTCCGAGGCGAGTCCAGGTGCGGTCGCTGTAGTATCCAATTATTGGTTGCACGATCAGGCCGGTGATCGGCGCTGCCAGCCAGAGCATGGGAATCTCGCTCTCCTCGGCTCCGAGGTATTGGTAGATCGCGGACATGTTGGCCATCTGCAGTCCCCATC
This sequence comes from Pelagicoccus sp. SDUM812005, assembly GCF_031127875.1. Lineage (GTDB taxonomy): Bacteria > Verrucomicrobiota > Verrucomicrobiia > Opitutales > Opitutaceae > Pelagicoccus. Next base: position 225,681 of record NZ_JARXIA010000009.1, read on the forward strand.
CGAATTGGATGCCGAGGAAGCCGAAGCTCATGTTCCAGATTTGCCAGAAGGATAGTCGTTGTTGGGTCATTTGGGGCGAAGCGAAAAGGCTTAAGCAGTGGGGATTTCGTCGAAGGTTGTCTTCTTTTCCGGAGGAGCAGAGTAGTTGCGCTGCTGGGTGTCGTCAACGCGGTGGTAGCGTTTGTGGAGGGTTAGGAGTCGGTCGACGGAGCCTTGGGTGAGGGTTTCGAAGTTTTGGGGATCGAGGCGCCACTGCCAGTTTCCGATGGAGGTGCCCGGTTCGTTCATGCGGGCCTCGGGCCCGAGTCCGAGCAGGTCTTGCACGGGGGTGATGACGAGTCGGGCGACGGAGGCGAGGGCGGCTTGCAGGATGCGGTGGACGGTGGGGCTGTCGTGCAGGTCGAAGTAGTCGAATACGTTTTGCTTGTTTTCGCCTTTGAGGGAGTCGAGCCACGCCTGGGTGGTCGCGTTGTCGTGGGTGCCGGTGTAGACGACTTGGTTGCGTTCGAAGAAGTGGGGGAGGTTGACGTTATTGTCGTCGTGCCCGTAGCCGAACTGCATGATCTTCATGCCGGGGAAGCCGGTTTGTTCGCGAAGTTTGAATACGTTTTCGTTGATGTATCCGAGGTCTTCGGCGATGAACTTGCCTTCCGGGATGGCTTGTTCGATGGCCTGGAATAGGGCGATGCCGGGGCCCAGTTCCCACGCCCCTTCCGAGGCGTCGGGGGCATGGGATGGCACTACCCAAAAGTCGGCGAAGCCACGAAAGTGGTCGAAGCGGAGCACGTCGAAGAGCTCGAGGCTGGAGCGGATGCGTTCGATCCACCATTTGTATCCATTTTTCTCGAGATGCTTCCAGTTGTAGAGCGGGTTGCCCCAGAGCTGTCCGGTTTCGGAGAAGTAGTCGGGCGGGACGCCGGCGACGGAATCGAGGTCGCCGTCGGCTTTGACGAGGAAGTTGTCGCGGCGGCTCCAGACGTCGGCGCTGTCGAGGGCGACGTAGATGGGGATGTCGCCCACGATCTGCACGCCTTTTTCGTTGGCGTAGCGTTTGAGGCGAGTCCATTGGTGAAAGAAAACGTATTGGTAGAAGGCGTGTCGCGACCGTTCGGATACGTCGGGTTGGGCGAGCTTGATTTTGGAGATCCGTTTAGGGTCGCGGAAGGAGACCGGCCACTCGACCCAGGAACGTTGCCCGAAGCGGGCCTTGAGGGCCATGAAGGTGGTGTAGGGGTCGAGCCAATACGCTTGGGATTCGTAGAACTCGTGGAAGGATTGTCCGTCTTCGAAGGAGAAGGTTTGCGGGTCGAAGCGGGAGTGGGCCTTGGCGAGGATGCCCCAGAAACGGTGGTAAAGTTGGCCGTAGTCGACGTGGTCGCTTGGGAGCTGGCGGAGCTCGGAGACTTCGTCCTCCTGGAGGAGGCCGCGCTCGACGAGTTCGGCGAGGTCGATGAAGTACGGGTTACCGGCGAATGCCGAGAAGGACTGGTAGGGGGAGTCGCCGTATCCGGTGGGGCCGACGGGACAGACTTGCCAGTAGGCGAAGCCGGCGGCGGCGAGGAAGTCCACGAAGTTTTGAGCGCCTGCTCCGAGGTTGCCGATTCCGGTGTCGCTCGGTAGGGAGCTGACGTGGAGGAGGGCTCCGGACTGACGGGCGGTCAGCCAACTGTGTGCGAGAGTGGACATTTTTTCGAGTTCGTTTGCGGGTGATCGGTCCGCGTTTGGGCGGGAGAGGTTCAAAGAAGAGGGCTGGCCGAGTCAGGTCCCTGCTCGGCCAGCCCGTGTCTCGTTTTTCGTCCTTAGAATTTGTAAGACATGCCGATGGAGTAGGACGGGCCGTAGCTTTGGTAGTCGCGGACGAAGCGCGGGTCGGTGCCGTCGTAGGTCACGAGGGGCTCGTCGTTGAGGTTGTAGCCTTGCAGGATGAGGGAGGCGCCTTCGAGGGCTCCGGACTGGAAGGTGTAGCTGACTTGCCCGTCGATGACGGTCTCGTCCTGCACGGTGCGGAAGTCCTCGCCGCGAGGTCCGAAGGAAGCGACGTTGGCCCGGTATTCGGAGCGGTAGCGGCCGCTGACGCGGGCGGAGAAGCCGTTTTCGGATTCGTAGTAGAAGGTGGCGCTGGCGACCTTGTCGGAGAAGCCGGGGAGGGGCGTATTGGCGTCGTTGGGATCCGGCTGGACGTTGTTGTCGGTGAAGGCGGCGTTGAGGATGGCGCCGAAGCCCTTGAGCGAGTCGCTCAGCTTTTCGCCGGGGAGGGAGAGGGTGAGCTCGAGGCCTTGCACGCTGCCGCCGCTACCGTTTTGGGGAACTTCTACGCCGCCGAGGAAGGTGGCTGGCTCGTCGCCTTCGTAGGGGAATCCGGTGAAGTCGCGGATTTGCTTCTGCTTGTAGGCGAAGGTGCGGAGGTCTTTGTAGAAGAGCGCCGCGGACCAGTAGCCCATGCCGTCCTTGAAGTACTTTTCGTACGACAGGTCGATGGCGTTTGCCCGCCAGGGTTCGAGGGCGGTGTTGCCGCCGCTGCCGCCCCAGGGTCCATCGATGGGATCGGAGATGTTGGCTCGGGCGGGGGTGTAGCTGAACTGGTAGCCGGCACGCATGTCGGACATGCGCTGGCGCATGATCTGGCGGGCGGCGCTGAAGCGCAGGTACTGGTCTTGGGGGAGGAGGAAGTTCAGGTTGAGGGAGGGAACGAAGTCCTCGTAGCTGTGGGTGTTGGTGACGGGCAGGGTTTCCACGGCGTCTCCTTCTCCGCTGGCGGCGAGGCCGCTGGAGGATTGCTCGCTGAAGATGTATTGGAAGCCGACGGCGCCGGTGACGGGGGTGTCGCCGATGCGGGTGTCGATGTCGAGCTGGGTGTAGAGCTGGGTGATTTGTTCGTCGACGTTCCAGTCGACTGCGACTACGTCCGCGTTTGGATTGTTGATGACCTGGTAGGTGCCGGCGTCGAGAGCGGCGATGGGGTCGTAGCTGGCCATGCCTTCGATGCCGATGAAGCTGAGGTCGGTGGTGCCGATGACGCTGGGCAGTGGGGCTTCGGTGGCTCCGCCGGGAAGGGCGAGGAACTTGCCGACTTCTGCTTCGGACTTGGAGCGGTCGGTGTAGCGGAGGCCGACTTGCAGGCTGCTGAAGGTTTTGTTCTCCAGTCCGCGCTTGGCGCCTAGCTTGATTTGCAGGAGTTCGTCTTCGGTTTGCGGCTCCTTGAGGTAGCCAAGCTGTCCGCCGGGGACGATGTTTCCGCCCCAGCCTTGCGGACTGGAGAGCACGAGGTTGCTGGGATCGGTGTAGTCGATGGTGGGAGTGAAGATGGCTCCGGTGCCGCCGCTCATGTTGAAGGCGATGCTGTCGGGAGTGCCGCTTTGGTTCGAGCCGGTGCCGGAGTAGGTTTCCAGCACGGTGTCGACGCGATCGACCTTGGAGTAGGCGATGTCGGCGTCTGCGGTCCAGTCGCCGAGGTTTGCGAATTCGAGGTTCCAACCGAAGGCGTAGACGTCCGCGTCGCGACTGGCGATGTCGTTGCGGACGACGCCGTAGACGTTGTCGTAGATGCCTTCGACTACGAAGCCGTCGTCGACCACCTCGCTGCCGTCGCGGAACTGGGCGGAACTCCACCAGAGGGGGAGTTCGATGCCGCGCAGCATTTGGGTCTCCGCGAAGTTCGAGTAGAAGGCGTCGAAGGTCGAGTGTACGTTTTCGGCGAGCTTGTTTTCGTAGACGAACATGAAGGAGTCGCGCTCGAGCGAGCTGGAGCGTACAAAGGGCTTGGCTCCGCCGATGATGCTGATGTTTCCGTACTCGTCGGTGTCGCCGCTGGGGTAGCCCCAGGCTTGCCATTGCTCGCCTTGTCCGGGCTTGTCGGTATGGGAAAAGCCGAAGGCGATGCCTGCTTTGCCTTCTTGCAGCTGGTCGATGTACGTACCCGTGAAGCGGATACCTGCGTCGTCGGAGCCGGCGTTGAGGGCGCCTTTGTCCGTCCATTCGTAGAAGACGTTGGTGGCGACGGTCTTTTTTCCGTGGCTGAGGGGGCGTACGGTTTGCAGGTTTACGGTGCCGCTGATGCCTTGGGTGGCGAGGGCGGCTTCGGTCGTTTTATATACGGTAGCGCCGGAAAGGAGTTCCGCGGGGAACTGGTCGTATTCGATGTCGCGGTTGTTGCTGGTGGTGGCGAGCTCGCGGCCGTTGAGCAGGCCGGTGGTGAATTCGGAAGGGAAGCCGCGGATGGAGATGACCTGGCTGCGTCCGTTGACGCGCTGGGAGGTCATGCCGGGGAGTCGAGCCAGGGATTCGGCGATGCTGGTGTCGGGCAGTTTGCCGATGTCTTCGGCGGAGATGGCTTCGACGATGGTGGGCTTGAACTTCTTTTCTTGGGCGGCGGCTGCGAGGCTGCCTGCGAAGGATCCTGTCACCTTGAACGCTTCCAGGGTGAACACTTCTTCGTCGTCCTCCTGGGAGTGGGAAACGGGGGCGGTTGCGAGGCCGAGCAAGAGCAGGGCAGCGGCGCTGGACCGCGTGACCGAGGTAAGGGTCGTGGGTGCGTTTTTGTATTTCATATCTGTGATATTTCTAGACGTTTGTAGGGGTGTGCCAAACGAACGGGGTATTTAGTAGGTAGCCGTCCTGCCCACTATTATTAGCTAGTGGCGCGAGCGCACGTTGGGTTAACGATAATAAAGAAAGGTCTGCCAGTGGCCGGTTGGGTCGCTTTCTTGGAGTGTTTATAGTATCGCTCCCCTTTGTCCCGTTTTCCAACCGCATCTGTCTCATAAAACTGATATGGATAGGACAAAACTTAGATCGGGGTTTTTCGGGATTGGCGGGGATGATGTTTTTGGGGTGAGCCTTAGGTGTCGGGGCGATGTAAGTTGCTGGTTTTGAGCGAAAAAGGAAACCCCTTGTCCGTAGAGAACAAGGGGCGGGAGAATCTAGGGGGACGTCCCTAGAGGAGGGGTGGACGGGGACCTAAGCCGGCGGGCTGCCGAGAATTAATTGGATAAGTTCACTATAAGCGCGCTTTGAGGAGCTAGGGTTATTTTATCTGTTATATTATAAGCGGTTCCGTGCGGGGCGAGGGTCGCTTGGTTGAAGCGATCCAGGACTTCGGCGAAACGGGCCGCTTCGAGGGTGGCTGGCTCTTTGGCGCCGTTGATGGCGACCATGACGGCTTGGTCTTCGAGGATGCGGAAGTAGACGAAGGTGTTATCGTCGGGGATGAATTGGAGCAGTTTGCCATGGTGGAGGGCGGAGGCGTTTTTTCTCCAGTGGTTGAGGGCCTTCATGTAAGCGAGGATTTCGTTTTCCTTGTCGGTGCGTCCTGACTCTGTGAATACGCTGCGATCGTCGTCGGGCCAGCCGCCTGGCATGGTTTGCCGCCAGGCTTCGTCGTCTCCACCTCGATCCTCGTGTCCCATCATCAGCTCGGTCCCGTAGTAGACTTGGGGGATGCCGCGGGCGGTGAGCAGGACGGTGTAGGCTATTTTGAAGAGGGCTTCGTCCTGTCCGAGGTGCACGAAGGCGCGGCTCATGTCGTGGTTGTCGATGAAGATGACGTTTTTGTTGGGGTCGGTATAGAGGCGATCTTGGGCGAAGGCGTAGTAGATCTTGCTCAGGCCGGTGGTCCAGCCGAAGTCTTCCTTCAGTCCGTCACGAATGGCGAAGCTGAGGGGAAAGTCGGTGACGGAGGGAAGGTTCGAGTCGTAGCCGTCGCTGACGTTGGGTGCGTCGTCTTGCCAGTAGGACTCGTGGGCGACGGTCTCGACCCAGACTTCGCCGACGATATTGAAGTTTGGATACGCGGCGAGGACTTCTTGTGTCCAGCGAGCCATGTATTCGGGGTAGGGGTAGAGGTAGGTGTCCATGCGGATACCGTCGACGCCGCTGTATTCGATCCACCAGATGGAGTTTTGGATGAGGTAGTCGGCGAGCAGTTCGTTGCGCTGGTTGAGATCCGGCATGTAGGGGACGAACCATCCTTTTATGAGGCGGTTCCAGTCGTACTGGGATGCGTGCGGGTCGCCGGGGATGGTGCCTTTGAAGTTGGTGTATCCAAATTTCTCTACGTCGTGAACCCAGTCCTGAGTGGGGAGGTCGCTCATCCACCAGTGGTCGAGTCCAATGTGATTGTGGATCATGTCCATGATGACCTTCATGCCGCGTTGATGAACGTCCGAGACGAGCTTTTTGTAGGATTCGTTCGAGCCGATGCGACGATCGACGCGGTACATGTCGGTAGCGGCGTAGCCGTGGTATCCACCGTAGCTGGGCGGCGAGTTGTTTTCGAACATGGGGGTGAACCAGATGGCGGTCATTCCGAGCTCGTCGATGTAGTCGAGGCGCTCGGAGATGCCTTGGATATCGCCGCCTTGGCGTTTGGTGGGGTCGGAGCGGTCGACGCCTTCGGTGAGTCCTTCGATTTCGTCGTTGCGGAGGTCGCCGTTGGCGAAGCGGTCGGGCATCATGAGGTAAATGAGGTCGGACGCGTCGAAGCCTTGGTTGCGTCCTGTGGTGGGTTCGCGTTGGCGGAGTTCGTAGTCGACGGTGAAGGAAGGGTGCCCGGTTCGCGTAAAGGTGATGGGCAGGCTCGATGGCGGAACGCTTTCGTCGATCTCCAGGTAGAGGAAAAGGTAGTTGGTGGAGTCGACGGCGACTTGGCGGGTGATGTTTACGCCCGGCGTCTGCAAGCTTGCTCGGTAGAGGCCGATGTTGTCTCCGTAAAATTGTATTTGCAGCTCCGATACGGGCATTTGGGCCCACCAGAAGGGGGGCTCGATGCGGCTAGGCTTTTGTCCGAGGGCGGCGTTGGAGATCGAGAGGAATAGGAGCAAGCTGAGAACTCTGTTGATCATAGGAAAAGGTTTTTAGGGTTTTGAAGTTTGCGAGCGGTACGGGGAGATTTGCGAGTCGACGAGGCGGTCGCGGGGGGGGAGCGGATGTTCGAAAACGCGCTTGGGGCTGTTGGTGACGGGGGAGTGAATCGGGGTAGGATTCGACTATGGGCTCGGAGTGAAGAAGGAGGCGGCACCAAAAGCTTGGATAAAGCCAAACTCGGTAGGACAAATCTTAGAGCTCGCTCGCAAAAGCAGTTGGAAACGGGGAGAGGGTGAGGGCCCTGATACGCTTCCTGCGCAGGCCTTCAGGTTAAACCTGAGATAAAAAGGCAGAAGTGTAAGTGATTCGGTCAGTCATGCATGGTGTTGCGTAACCGCTTGATGAATAGTGTGATAGGGAAGCGTAGTGTTAACCCTTGGGGTAGTTTTGTTAGAAAACTTTACGAATTATCAAACCAAGCAATGGGGAACCGAGAAAAATTTTCATACGTAAGTCGTTGATGAATAGTTATTCATTTTCGGCTAGGGTGAATCTGGCGCAGGCTTAGCTTTTACAGGTCTGGCTCCGCAAATGGAGTCACCCAAACCTGCTAAGAAAAATATCTAACCACCTCTTATTCATGAAAAAACTATTGTCCCTCGCGGCCCTCGCGTCGCTTTTCGTAGTAAGCCAAGCCAGTGCGATAATCGTTCCTGTCTCTGAGTCGGCGACTTCAGTTGAATTCGATTTCAACTTGAAGGATCACGCTTTCAATACCACCGGAGTAACTGAAACTTACACTTTTACCTCTTTCGTAGGAAATAGTGTTTCCCTCACTTTCGATGACAGAATTGCCGGCTACCTACAGTACGTGCTTTTTGGGCCTTGGATTCCGGTGGGGAACATCGAGATTTTGACGACTGACCCTACTTCGACCGGCCTTTTCCAGTTCAATCAGAATACAGGATCATTGAACTTCAAAGGTAAATATTCAGAAGGCGGTCAAACTGTAACCTGGAGCGTTGAGAGTACCGTTTACACTGATATTGGCTTTGACCATTGGGCAGGTACCTTCAAGGCTCAGGTGCCTGATTCCGGTTCATCTTTCGCGCTTCTCGGATTGGGCGTTCTTGGTCTCGTCGGTCTTCGCCGCCGTTTTGCCAAGTAGTCGTCTCTTCTGATTCGAACCGATTTCCGGCCTACCCTGCAGAGGGTAGGCCTTTTTGTGTTTAGGATGTGAATACGATGAGGGGGGGGTAGGTGACTTCGGAGCTAGCGAATTGGCTTGGTTTTCGGAGGGAAAGTGATTTCTGGAGTGGGTCATGGAAATGTCGCCGACTGTTTTGATTTGGGCTCCGATTGGGCTGCTGTTTTTGAGCGCGATCATCGGGATCGTGATCGAGCGCCACCGCAAGGACGCCTGTTTGAAGTCTTTCAACGGGGATTTCGTCTTTATCAAGATGAAGGACGGGCAATTCATCTGGGGCAGCCTGCGGGTGTTTCCGACTTGCTTGGAGCTGACCTACGATTCGCCGCAGTCGATGGGGATCGGACGCAGCAAGGCGAGCTACGTTTTCTACGACAAGAAGATCGCGGAGATCGAACGGATCTATCGTCCGGCTCCGAAGGTGGAGTCGGAAGCGAGGGCGGCTTGGGAGGAGGAGATCGAGGACCTGCGGCGTCGGGGCTTGTTCGAACGCCTGCGCCGCTCGATTCGCAACCTGTATGGTATGCTAAAGGACGCTTTCAGCCAGTCGGTAGGCTTGGTGGTGGGGGTGGTCAAGCAGCGGAGCGATACCATGAAGCAGGTGGGTGGAGCGGACAAACATGCTACGGAGCTGGGTCAGAGTCTGCTGAAGGTGTTGCCTCATGCCTACGAACCGGTGTTCGAATGCTATCGTGGGTCGCTGGTTGTATTGGAGTCGGTATCGAAGGGGGAACTGCACGAAACGGTGGGCGTGTTGGACGATTACACGGTATCTAACATTTTGATACGCGCGGTCGAAGTTGCGGAGCCGGCTCTACCGCCTGCTTTGGTGGAGCGTGCCTTCGATCTTTGCGACGTGATCTTTCCGCGCTCGGTGGCGATCGTGCGGCATCGTATCGCGGAGACTCAGGTTTAGGGGGCTTAACGCTGGTCTCTGGACGAATGTGGGTGAGCGAGCGTATGGGGGGATAGGATGCGAGTGAGGTCTCCTTCCTTGAGGAGCGCGAGCTCTTCCGCCGCTTGGCGAATGGAGATGTTCTTCTTGTGGGCGAGTTTGGCGGCTTTGGCGGCTGCGTCGTATCCAACTTCTGGGTTCAGGGCGGTGGCGAGGCCGAGGGCGTTTTCGGCGTAGCTCTGGCAGCGTTCTCGGTTGGGCTGGAGCCCCTTGATGCAATGTTGGGTAAAGGCTTGGCAACCGTTGGCGAGGGCCTCGATGGCGAGGTGGAGGCTTGAGGCTAGCAGGGGCAAGGTGGCGTTGAGCTGGAGGTGTCCGTCTTGTCCGCAGCGGAATGCGGTTTGGCAGTGGCCGATGGCGCTGTGGCAGGATTGCACCATGGATTCGCAGAGGACGGGGTTGACCTTGCCGGGCATGATGGAGGAACCGGGTTGGGTTTCGGGGAGGAGGAGCTCCGCGAGGCCGGCCCGTGGCCCGGAGCCGAGGAGGCGGATGTCGTTGGCGATCTTGCTGAGGGCGGTAGCGATGGCGCAGAGAATGCCGGCGAGCTCTACAGCGTCGTCGCGGCTGGATTGGGCTTCGAAGTGGTTGCTGGCTTCTTGGAAGTTGATGCCTGTATCGGATTTTAAGATACGGCAGACGATCGAGCCGAAGCGTGGGTGGGCGTTGAGTCCGGTGCCGACTGCGGTGCCGCCGATGGCGAGTTCGCTGAGGAGGTCGAGTCCGCGCTCGGCTCGCTGGTTCGCCTTTTCGATTTGGCGGGCGAAGGCAGAGAACTCCTGACCGAGCGTGACGGGGACTGCATCCATGAGATGGGTACGGCCAAGTTTGATGGCGTCGCTCCAGGCTTCGCTCTTTTGGGCAAGTTCTTTCCCGAGTTCTGCTAGGGCGGGGCGCAGGTCTTCTTTGAGGGCGAGCGCGAGGCTGAGGTGGAGGGTGGTGGGGATGACGTCGTTGGAGGATTGGCCTTGGTTGGCGTGATCGTTGGGATGGACGGGGCTTTTGCTTCCGAGGGCTTCGCCGGCGAGCTGCGAACAGCGGTTGGCGATGACTTCGTTGGCGTTCATGTTGGTAGAGGTGCCGGAGCCGGTTTGGAAGACGCTGACCGGGAATTGGGCGTCGTGCTGGCCGACAGCGATTTCGCTAGCCGCCTGTTGGATCAGCTCGGCGACTTCGGGAGGAAGCGTTTTCAGTTCCGCGTTGGCGGTGGCACAGGCTTTTTTGAGGATGCCGAGACTGTGGATGAAGCGTTTGGTCAGCGGAGTGGAGGACGCTGGGAAGGTGTTGAGGGCGCGTTGGGTGGAGGCGCCCCAGAGGGCATCGGCTGGGACTTCGACGGGCCCGAGGGAGTCGGAGTCGGTGCGGGTACGAGGGGTTGTGGTCATTGTTATTCCTGGGTTGAGCGACGCCGCCCACGAGAGGGGGCTGGAGGGGCTGTGGGCTATTGGATAATGGGTGTGACTTGCACGTGGGGGAGCGATTCGTGGACTCACGTTAGCGCTCTTGTATTCAACTGTCTACTACGATTTTGCTTGCGGCGAAAAAGGGGCCTCCTTCGATCGCGTTTTCCGTGGCGGCGTACTTTTCCTTTTGGGATTCGACTTTTCCGAGCAAGGTTGCGGCTCCGTCGTGGATGGCTGTGGACAGGTCATCGAGTGAGCGGTTGGGAACGTAGGCGATGGCAGGCTTTTGCTCCGTTACTTTGATGTCGTTCTTGATTTCGGTGGCTCCGAGGGTGGATTGGGCGAGGGTCTCGCAGCGGGCTTTTTCGAAAAGGCTGTCAACCACGCCAGTGAGCCGCACTGTGCTCCCACGGACTGATACATTGACGGCATCGGAGCGAACCAAGGGGTCGCGATCGAGTTTTGAGGTGATGATGTCTGTGAGGGCCTGTTCGTCGAAGGACTTTTCGGAGCGGATTTCTATTCGGTTCGTGACGCCGTTCACGCCGACGGTGTTGTGAGCGATCGTCTCGGCGGATTCTTTGGCGAGAAGGTTGTCGACATTACCCGAAAGGGTGACCCAGGACTCGTCGACCTCGGGAGTAACGTCTTGCCCGACGATGCGGGGATCGTAGATGAGGGCGTCGTTTATAGCCTGCTGGATAGATTCGTCGCTCTTGCTTGCATATTTGTCTGCCCCTGGCGCTTCGTCGCGAGCCCAATGCTCGATGCGAAGGTTTGATGTATCTACTTCTTTGATACCGCCGACCCAGGCTATCTTTTCAGCTTGTCGCTTTTCGGTGAGCGACCCGACTGTGCCGTTCAACTTGACGACCCCGTCTCGTACGTGAACGTCGATGAGCACGTCATCGACGAGAGTGTTCCAAGCGAGAAGGCTTTCGATCTCGGCTTTGGTTTCGTGGTCTGGGCGTCTTGTTTGCTGGTTCACGCTGAGCTCGTTGTGGAGCTGGGTGACGCCGTTCACTCCCATGGCAACCCTCGCGGCGAGCTCGCTTTCCTGTTGGGAGTCGACCTCTCCGGTCAGCCGTACGGTTCCGTCTTGTTGGGTATGGACCTCGATCTCGTAGGCGTCGGCGACAGGGTCGTAAAGGAAGGCGTCTTCGATGGATTCCTTGAGGTCCGCGGCGCTGATCGATTCGGGAGGCTTGACCTTGATTCGGTTGGTCACGGCTCGCGCGCCCTTGACGGTTTCCGCGACGAGGCTGGCTCGGCGCTTGGCGAGCAGGTTTTGCGTTTCGCCCTCGAGGTTTACGATGCCCTCCAGGGTGTAGACGTCGATGTCGTTGTAGGGGACGACCGGATCGACGCGGAACTTTTCTTCGATAGCCCGGTTTATTTCGGCGTCTGGCAAGCTCTCTGGAGAGTCCGCCGCTGCGTGAAGAGAGTAGAACAGGCTAATTGCGAAGGCTGCTGAGAGCCATTGGAGCGGATGGGTGGTTCTCATGCTTTTCATGGCGCTTTTAGGGTTTTGGGTTTCGCGTTATGCGACGGCCGCAGAGCGGGCGTCAGTGGTTAAGGGATACTCTGCAAAGCTTGCGCCAGCCCCCCTTGTCGCCCGCAGGCGGCGGGTTGGGGTTGCATCTCGCAAACTTGCGGCCTTCGAGACTTTGCGATCTGAAGGTCCGGAGCTTTTTCGGGCTGGGGTTGGGAGACTGCGAGGGCAGGCGGCTAGAGCAGCAGATGGCCGAGGCCGGCTCCGAGGGCGGCGATGAGCCAAGGGGGGGCTTTCCAGAACTTGAGCAGGACGAAGGCGGCCAGGGCGAAGCCGAAGCTGAGGTTGCCCTGGACGGAGCTGCGCCAAATGGGGTCGTAGAGGGCGGCGAAGAGCAGGCCGACGACGGCGGCGTTGGCTCCGAGGAGGGCGGCGCGGGCGGCATTGACCTTGCGCAGTCGATCCCAGAAGGGGATCGCTCCCAGCACCAGCAGCCAAGCGGGCAGGTAGATCATGACAAGGGCATAGAGGCCGCCGGCGATGCCGCGCGGACCGTGATCGATGCCGGCGCCGAGGAAGCTGGAGAAGGCGAAGAGGGGGCCGGGGAGGGCTTGGGCGGCGCCGTATCCAGCGAGAAATGACGACTCGTCGATCCAGCCGCGTTGCACAGTGTAGCTGTCGAGCAAGGGGAGGACGACGTGGCCGCCGCCGAAGACGAGGGAGCCGGCGCGGTAGAAGGCGTTGCCGGTTTCGAGGGTTTGGTTGGCGGGGAAGAGCTGGGCGGCGATGGGGAGGCCGGCGAGCAGGAGGAAGAAGAGGGCAAGGTAGACGCTGCCGAGCCGCTTGCTGCCGCTTTGCTTGCTTGGCTGAGCGGCTTGGGTGTGGTCTTGATTGCGGTAGAGGAGGTATCCGGCGGCGGCGCCTAGGAGGATGGCGAGGAGCTGGGCGAGCGGGTCGGAGGCGAGCAGGAGTGCGAGGGTGACGAGGGCGGCGATGGTGACGCGGGAGCGGTCCGGGCAGAGGGATTTGGCCATGCTCCAGGCGGCGTTGGCGACAACGGCAACGGCGACGAGCTTGAGTCCGGCGACCCAGCCGGCGATGGAAAGGTCTCCTGCGCGCTCGAGGCCGAGGGCGAAGGCGATCATGAGGAAGGCGGAGGGGAGGGTGAAGCCGACCCAGGCGAGGAAGGCGCCGAGGATGCCGCCGCGGTCGAGGCCGATGGCGAAGCCTGCTTGGGAGCTGGAGGGGCCCGGAAGGAATTGGCAGAGGGCTACGGTGTCGGCGTAGTCGGCCTCGCTGAGCCACTTGCGTCGCTTTACGAATTCTTCGTGGAAGTAGCCCATATGGGCGGTGGGACCGCCGAAGGCGTAGCAGCCGAGTCGCAGGAAGGTCAGGAAGATGTCTTTCATCGGTTCAAAGGCTGGCGAGAGTCTTTGCGGGCGAATCGAATCGATGCAAGATATGTTGCCAAGCGGCTTTCGCCGGGCTGGCGGGCCTTCCTTCCTGTACGGCTGGGCTAGTCGCTAGCGGCAGGCGCTTTCGGCGGCGGCGAGCTCGAGTTTGGGGAGGGATTCCCCTTCGATCCAAGTGCCTTCGACCTTGGTCACGGTCGGGTAGTCGGGCAGGCCGATTTGGTTTTGCTGGAGCTGGCCGGCTAGGATTTCGACGGCGAGCTCCCCGACGCGTGTGCAATTGTTGAATACGCCCGCGTGGGCTCCGTCCTTGGTTTCGGGACAGATGTCGATGTAGGCGAAGTCGTCGGGCGTTTGGATTTGCAGGAGCTCGAAGGCGGATTTGACGAATTCCGAGTAGCTGATGATGACTTCGGGCTGGTGCTTGAGGCGCCATTGCTCGAATTCGGTAACGGGCACGCCGGAGTTGGTGCCGGGAGCGTTGTGGAAAAACTTTAGCGGGATGCGGTCCTCTTCGGGGACTTGCAGCTGGCTGGTGAGGAAGCCGGCGGACCAGGCGTGGTTGACGTAGGAGTCGTACCAGTGCGGCAGGACGAAGCCGATGCGCTTGTAGCCGGCGTTGAGGGCCTTGCGAAAGGCGAGCTGCACGATGGCCCGCTGGTCGTTGGAGATGGTGTGGACGTGCAGCTGGGTGGGCACGAAGTCGATCTTGACCGAACTGAACTTGCTCCAGTCGAGAGCTGGCTCTTCGTCGGAGCCGGGCATGTGGGAGGCCACGATCAGGCCGCGGATGCCGCGGTTGAGCAGGATCTCGTTGGTGCGCTGGTGGCTGACGCCTGGTTGGCCGAGCCAGAAGTGGTCGATCTTGTAGCCGAGCTCCTTGGCGCGAGCGACGGCTCCTTCGTAGAAGCTCAGGTGGGTGTTGGTGGATTTCCATCCCCATTCGGTATCCCAGTTCGTCACGTAGGCGAGCGGGGCGGCCTGCTGCTTGGGGGAGGCGTTGCGGCGGTAGGCGACCAGGGCCCCGAGAGCGGGGTCGGGCTGGTAGCCCATCTCCTTGGCGAGAGCTTGAATCTTCTTGGTGGTGGCTTCCGGCAGGCGCGGGTGGTTGCGCAGGGCCATGGAGATGGTGGTGGGGTGATAGCCGGCTTTCTTGGCTATGTCAGCAAGGGTAATGCGTCTGTTCATGGGCTTTCGGGGTTTGGAGGAAGCCTGAAGTCTATCGTTAGAATCGCAAGAATAGTCTATTGTTAGAACGAGACTTTGCCTTTCGCTGCCGGGGTGGAGGCAGCGGCGGCGGGGAGTGGGCCTCTATTGGTTTTCGATCTTCAGGTTTGGGTCTACCTCGCTGGGGGAGATGGCTTTTCCGTCGGCGAGGTGGGAGGCGAAGATGGCGAGGGCGATGCGGAGGGCTTCGATGGCGTTGGTGACGGAGTAGAGAGGCTCGGTTCCGGTTTGCATGGCATGCACGAGTTCGTCGACCATGCCGCGCGGGTAGGCGGGGCCCCAGTCGTATTTGTCCTGTTCGAAGAGTTCCTTGAAGCCGGTGTAGAGTTTGCTGGTGTCGGGCAAGTAGACTTTTTCTATGTCGTTTCCGATGAGGATGCGGGCGTTTTCGAACACGAGGTCGAACTGGAAGATGTAGTACTTCTTTCGATACGCAGACACGAAGGCGACGGTTCCGTTTGAGAATTGGATGGTAGCTTGGCCGCCTTGGTCGCTGATTTCTTGCGAGCTGTCGTATCCGTTTTCCAACTTCCCGCTGACGGCTAGGGCTTCTCCGCACCAGTAGCGCAGCACGTCGAAGGCGTGGGTGCCGGTGTGGATCAGCTGGTGGGTCATGTGGCAGGTTACGGACTGGAGCTTGCCGTAGGTTTGCTTGTCGATGAGCTCTTTGATCTTTCGGTAGGGCGGGCGAGCTCGTCGTGGATAGTCAACTACAGCGGCTGCTTGGTGCTTTTGGAGGGCGGCTTGGATGGCTTCGCCGTCGGCGATGGAGCAACCGAGGGCTTTCTCCAGCCAGAGTCCTTTGGCTCCGGCTTCGAGGGCGGCTCGGGCCATGTCGAGGCGTTGGGGGGCGTAGGCGCAGATGCTGGCGATATCGATCTTCTCCTTGGCGAAGAGATCGTGGTAGTCGGCGTAGAGGCGTTTGCTGGGGATGTCCCAGTCTCGGCCAAAGCATTCGAGGGCGTCGGCGTCGATATCGGCTCCGGCGACCAGTTGGATATTGGGGGAGGCGGCGTAGCTTCCGGCGTGCGTGCACCCGGCGGGGCGCAGGGGGTCTTTTTCGAGGGTGGAGGCGATGCGGCCGGTGCCGATGATGCAGGCGTTCAACATTTTGGAAAATTTGGTAGGGTTCGCTTGAGGAATTGGGGTTCAGGTCGAGGGTGGGATGCTATCCGCTTTTTTGTAACCCATTCAACCCAACTGTGAATACCTCCTTCAAATGAATCCTTATACCTTCAAGAAACTTTCCGCGGCGGCAGCGCTTTTCGGATCTACATCAATCGCTTTCGCAGGCGGTTCCTTCCAGGAAGCTGCGGAGCACCTCGACCTGGACGGCGACTTCGTCGGTTTCATGGATTTCGACGGGGACGGCCAGGCTATTGGCGAGAAGCTCAACGTGATCTACCAGGACATGGCGCAGGTGATTCCTGACATGCCGCCGATCCCGCTCGATTTTCCTGCTGTATTCGAAACCTTGGGATTTGGTTCGGTACGTTCCATGGGAGCGAGCTCTTCCCAGATCGAGAGCGGGCTGTACCGGAACCGCTCCGTCACTTTGCTGGAGGGGAATCCCGCTGGCTTGTTCAAGATGTACGGGCTCAATCCGATCGGCTTCCGGGCAGCGGAGATCGCTCCTGCGGACGCGACTTCGGTCTTTTCCGGTCAGATCGATTTGAATGAACTTGTGAATACAGCCAAGGCTCTGGCGAGCCGCGTGATGGGCCCGATGGGCGAAGGCATGGTGATGCAAGGCTTGTTGCAGCCGATCCCCGGCACGGACGTCACGGCGCAGGAAGCGGTGGCGGCGCTGTCGGGCGGCATGGACTTGATCGTGCATCAGAGCATGGAGAACCCGAAGGCCCCTGACATCAAGGTGTGGGTATCGTTGAAGGGGGCGGGCGTTTTGCTGCCGCGCCTCGAGCCGCTTATCAAGGAGATGGGGTTCCAGTTTGTGGATACGAAGTCTGGCCGGGTAGCGGATCTTTCAGCGCTGATGCAGGATGCTCCCATCGACTTGTTTGTGGAAGCGCCTGCGGGCACGGATGACCTTTTGATCTACACCGATAAGGAATGGGTTAGCACCTTCGGCGCGGGGAAGTCGGGGCTGACGGGAACGGATGCCTACAAGAAAGTGGCGGGACGCCTCCCCAAGGATGCGGCCATGTATGCCTACAGCAGCGGATTCGACACGAAGCAGCTGGAAGGAATCTTGTCTCAAAATCCGGATACGGCAGCGGTGGCGCCGATGATCGTCAAGGCGGTCGATTCTCTTTTTGGCGGGTTCATTTCTCCAAGCGCTTCGGCGACCTACCGCTCGGGCGATGCGTTGATCACGGAAGGCTACGGCGGATTCTCCTACAAGAGCTTGGTGGTGGCTTTGCCAGCGGGCATTGGGGCCGGCATCGGAGCGGGCATCGCTGCGGAGCAGTCGAAGAAGGCGAACGCCTGGCAGGGGCACGAGGGCCAAGATCACGGGTCCGACCATCCGGCAGCTGAGTAGGGATCCTGTTTCAGGTTTTTATTTGGGCGTTTCGGCTTCTTGGCCGGAACGCCATTTTTTGTTCACAACTTGGAGGACTGCCGCTTGCGGCAAGCTGCGTTACGATGAGCTAATAAACGATTCGGGCGACTCGGCGTGGCGCGAGCGCCAGCCCGACCCTGCGCGATTGGCGCTGCATTCGGTGACGCCTTTCTCGGGGGGGGCGAATGCGTGGGGCTGGGCTCAGCTTGGCTTGGGGCAGGACGCGGAAGGATCCTTTTGGGTGATGTACTCGAGGGCTTCCTCGCGGGACTCGAAGCTGAACACTGGCCAGGTCGGCTTGGCTCCGGTGTTGGCGTAGGCCTCTTCGACTTCCTTGAGGATGCTGGTCTTGCCGATGAAGGCGACGGAGATGTAGGGATTGCTGCGGGCGGCCGCTTCGTCCATGTAGGCGATTAGCCGAACGTTGGCCGGCTTGAAGGCGACCGATTCGGTTTCGTCGAAGGATACGAGTTCCCAGCGGAGTTCGTCGAACCGCGGGTCTCCGTAAACTTCTTTGTTGCTCTCGACAATGTCCTCGGAGGTAACTTTTCCGTAGTAGTCGAAGCAGACGTAGCTGGAATTCCAAATAATTTTGTACGGCATCTACAAGGTGGAATAGGCGAGAAGCCTAGTTACTTCCCAACGCTGTAGAGTGCTGATATGCTTTTTGGAGGGCTTGGCCAATCTTTTCGGGCCGGATGGGTTTGCTGACGTAGTCGTGCATGCCGGCGGCGATGGCTCGTTCGCGATCGCCCTGCATGGCGTTGGCTGTGAGAGCGATGACGTAGGGGCGGCGTTCGAGGGGGAAGCGCTTGGCGATTTCGCGGGTGGCTTCGTAGCCGTCCATGTTGGGCATTTGCACGTCCATGAGGATGACGTCGTAGTCTTCGGTCTCGAGCTTTTGCAGGACTTCGAGCCCGTCGTTGGCGATGTCGATTTGGTAGGAGAGCTGCTTGAGCACGAGGCGCGCGACCTTCTGGTTGATCTTGTTGTCCTCGGCCATGAGGATGCGCAGCGGGCAGTTTTGGCCGAGCAGCTTTTCGGAGTGGTCGCCCGCGTCCTTTTGCGTCTTTCGGGAGCGCCCGCCGTTTTGTAGGGCTTTTCCCATTACGTCGATGAGGCTGCTGGGCTTGACGGGTTTTGAAATGGAGTAGTGGGAATCGGAGTCGGAGGTCTTTCCGTAAGGCGTGATCTTTATGAGGCGTGGAGGGTGGGGCTTGTTCGCTTTGAGCAAGCGGTCGCGGTCGCCCTTAGAGTAGCTTTGGTCGACGAATGCGATGTCGAAGCGTTGGCTTCGAGCGATGTTTTGGGCGTCCTCGATGCTGCCGGTGGAGTGGACGGCGGCGTCCCATTTTTGCAGTTGTCTGGCGATCTTCTCGCGAATGACGGGATTGGGTTCGAGAAGGAGGAGTTTTTTTCCGCCGATGAGGGAGCGTCCGCGGTTGTCGATTTCGGGCGAGTAGACGACGGGGGCGGCGGGGGCGGTCCGGATGGTGAAGATGAAGGAGGAGCCTTTTCCCTCTTGGCTTTCCACTCGCATTTCGCCGCCCATGAGCTCGGTGAGCTTTTTGGAGATGGCGAGCCCGAGTCCGGTGCCGCCGTACTTGCGGGTCGTGGAGGAGTCGACTTGGCTGAAGGACTTGAAGAGGCGGTCCTGCTTTTCGAGGGGGATGCCGATGCCGGAGTCGCGTACGGCGAATTCGAGCAGGCAATCGGTGTCGGTGCTTTCCTTGGCCTGGAGGAGAACCTCGACCTGGCCGCGGTCGGTGAACTTGATGGCGTTGCCGACGAGGTTGACGAGGATCTGGCGGAGGCGGGTGACGTCGCCGAGGATGCCGAAGGGCACTTCGCCCCTCACTTCGTAGCAGAGTTCGAGGCCTTTGCTGGAGGCTTTTTCGGCGAGGAGTTCGAGGGATTCTTCGACGCAGCAGCGCGGGTCGACGGGTTGGTGTTCCAACTCCATCTTGTTGGATTCGATTTTGGAGAAGTCGAGGATGTCGTTGATGAGGACGAGCAGCGAGTCGCCGCTGGCGCGGATGGTTTGCAGGTAGTCGCGTTGGTCGTCGTCGATCTCCGATTCCAGGAGGACGCCGGTGAGTCCGATGACCGCGTTCATGGGGGTGCGGATCTCGTGGCTCATGGAGGCGAGGAAGGCGCTCTTGGCTTGGTTGGCGAGCTCGGCCTCGAGGGCGGCTTGGTTGGCCTTGGCGATGGCTTCGTCGAGCTGTAGGTAGAGTTGTTCCGTCTCGAGCTTGGCCTGCTCGAAGTCGGCGTGTTGGGCAGAGTGGCCCGCGGGTTCTTTCGAGCAGACGAGAATGCTACCCTGGGCGCTGGCTTGGAGGGAGAGCTCGCGACCGGCGAAGGGTCCGCTCCAGCTGTCGGTGAAGGCCATGGAGGGGAGGATCTCGTTTTCCCAGCGTCGAGCTTCCTCGGCTGAGAGCAACGACTTCCAGGGGGTCCCGATCAGGGCGGCGACCGATTCCTGGGAGTGGGCGGCGGCGAAGGCAGGGTTGAGAAAGCTCAGGGCGCCGTCGGCGGCGATGGTGGCGAGTCCTTCGGAGGCGTGTTCGACGAGGGCCAGGCAGTGCTCCGCTTTGGAGTCGGCGCCCGGCTCGCTGATGGGGCTGGGTTTGCTGTTCGTGAGTTCGCGGACGATGCCGATGCTGGCGTTGCCGCTGGGGCGAACGACCATGAAGCCCGGCAGGGAGTGTCCGTTGCGGGTGGGAATCCAGACGAGGCCCGTTACTCCGGCGCTAGGGAGTTGATCTTGGGGGAGGCGTTGCTCGAGCCATTGCAGGGGATTGCTGGCGCTGGCCTCGATTTTGTCGGCCAGGCTTGGGTTGGCATGGCTGATGTTCCCGTTCGAGTCGGTGGTGAAGGCAAATTCCGACAGGGCGTCGAGGCTGCCTTTTAAAAGTTCGGAGCCGAGGGTGCCGTGTAGGCGCACGAGGGCGTCCAGCTGGTTGTTCAGGTTAGCCGCTGTGGTAGGGGGAAACGATTGGGGTTCATCATTTATGGTCATGTTTTCCGGATCTGGGGTCGAATTCGCGCTTCCGATAGGTATCGACACTTATGTTCGGCTATTAAGCCAGAGGGCAAGGAGGCTCCCGCGTCTCCGGCCTTTTTACAGTCCTTGAAAAATAAGGGAGGGGTGAATGCCCCTTTTTTTGGTTTGTCAGCCGGTCGTGTTGAGGGGGCGGGGAGTGGCCCTCGAGAGGGGAATTCGAGCGTGGGTTCCCGCGAATTCGATGACAGTTTTGTAATGCGGCGGGAGGCGTTTTTGTTATGCGAGGCGGCTAAAGTGGGCGGCATGAAAAACAAATCTACTTTCATGGTCTTGGTCTTTTCCTTCTTGCTCGCTTCGGCGAACGCGGCGCCGGGCGAGTCGCCTCGCGGTGACATCCCTCCAGACGAGCTTTTCGCGAGATTGGACGTGGATCGGAGCGCTTTGGTTGACGAGTCGGAACTGGCTCTGGCCTTGAAGTTTCACGAGCAGCGGCGGATGGAACGCATCGCGGAGTGGGCGGAGGTCGATGCGCGGAGAGCGGAATTCCTGCAGGCTCGCATGATCTCGGAGCAGGCGGATTCGATGCTAGGAACCCCGGACCGGGCGGCCGCTTTCATCATGGCAAATTTCGACAGGGATGGAGACTGGGAGCTCGATAGAGAGGAAGTAGGGCAAGCGTTCTCCAGCCTGCGGAAGTGGCGTAGCGAGGGCCGCTCCTAACCTCGCTGTTTAGCGGTAGCGGACCGGCCTTCTTAGGTTGGGGGGCCGGTCCTGCTTTGATTGAAAACAGCCCTCCAGGACCGCTGTGTCCTGGAGGGCTCAATCGTGTGCGTTTAGATTTTGGATACGAGGGCGGGTTTGCAGGTGTCTAGCCCGTGGCGGAGGATTTCGACGAGGTGGTCCAGGTGCTTGTCGTGCAGGGCGGAGACGGAGAGGGGCGGCAGCTCGTAGGTGATCACGTGCCAGCCGTTTTCCGCGGCCCAGCTGCCGAAGGAGCCAGGGGTCTGGTAGCCGATGTTTCCCACGAGGGGCAGTCCGGTGCGTTTGGAAAGCCAGTAGCCGAGGGGGCTGTAGCTTGGGTCGTCGATGCAGGCGAGCGGAGCGTGGAGCGAGAGGATGGTTTTTGGGGCGAGAGCTTGGACGAGATCGATGAGGGCCCGCGTTTCGGGTTCGGACGCGGGAGCGGGGCCGGTCGAGTGGTTGACGTAGCCGTGGTTGGGTGCCCATTTGGTGGATACGGGAGAGTCTTGCCAGTTGGTGGCGGGGAAGTTGCGATTGAGCTCGACGCCGTTTGCGTTGCCGCGGGTGCCGCGCAGAGTGCCGTCGGGGTTGGCGCAGAGCACGATGGCGCAGCGCGGCGATGGACGTTCGAGGGAGCGGAGGGCTTTGGAGAGCAGGGTGGTGGTTTCCGGCTCCTCGCCGTGGATGGCGGCGAAGAGCAGCAGGTCGCATTGGCCGGAGCTGGGGAGGTAGACTTCCAACGGGATGCCGTTGACGGATTTTCCGTAGGTGGCATGGCAGGGAGGCGCCTTTGAGCGGTTTGCGATCGGTTGCAGCGAGGGCGGCTTGATTTCCCAGTAGTCGGTTTTGGGATAGGCTTGCAAACCGTGCGGGGGCACGTCGGGAGCGAAGGCGAGCCGTCCTGAGTTTTCAACTACACCCAGCATGGGGTCGTTGCGGGTGAGCAGGGCTCCGTCCAGGTCGATCCAGTCGGCGAGAGGCGAGAGCTGGAGGGCGGCGGCGATGCCGAGGCTGCTT
The DNA here is from genome assembly GCF_031127875.1 of Pelagicoccus sp. SDUM812005. Lineage (GTDB taxonomy): Bacteria > Verrucomicrobiota > Verrucomicrobiia > Opitutales > Opitutaceae > Pelagicoccus. The sequence goes on from NZ_JARXIA010000009.1 coordinate 247,464, forward strand.
TCGATCATGCAACCCAGCTGGACTTTTAGGCCGTGGCTTTTGGCGGCGGCGATGAGTTGACGGGCGGGGGCGATGCCGCCGGATTTGGCGAGTTTTACGTTGATGCCGTGGAAGCCTTGGGCGCAGTGGGGGAGGTCGGCGGGGCTGAGGCAAGACTCGTCGGCCACGAGCGGGATGGGACTGTGGCGCTTGAGCCAGGCGGCGTCTTGGGGGGAGGTGGCGCGCGGCATCGGTTGCTCGATGAATTCGATGGGGCCGAGAAGGGCGAGGCGCTGGATGGCCCGCAAGGCGAGCTCGCGGTTTTCCCAAGATTCGTTGGCATCGATGCGGACGGGCTTTTCGGGACTGACGCTGCGGAGGGCTTGGAGGGAGCTTTCGTAGTTGCGGGCGTCGACTTTGAGCTTGAGCACGGGGTAGGACCGGGCGTCGAGGACGCGTTGGGCGATTTCTTCCGGAGTTCCGAGGCCGATGGAGTAGGAGGTGGTGGGCGGCTGTTCCGGGCAGCTGGGGATGTCGAGGAAGTCGGCGAGCGCTTTTCGAGCGCTCTTGGCGGCGCCGTCGTGCAAGGCGAGGTCGATGGCGGGGACGGCGGCTGGAGCGCGCTTCGCTTGGGAGTGAAGGTACTCGAGGCTTTGGGCCAGGTCGTGGAAGTTGAGTTGGCTCCAATCGAAGCGGCGGAGGAAGTGGAGGGTGTCGAGCGCTGTTTCGCCGTAGGTAGTCACGGGGGCGGCTTCGCCGAAGCCGACGGTGCCGGTTTCGTCGCTGAGCTTGAGGAGGATGCAGCTTCGCTGGGAGATTCCCTTGCCGCTGGGTCCGAGGCGGCTGGCGATGGCCCAGGGTTGCTTAAGTTCGAGGGAGTGCAGGTGGATTTGGCAGCGCAGCATGGGCGGCATTGGAGCAAGTTTCCCGCCAAATCGATGGACCTTGGCTCGGGAATTGCATGGGATGCGGCATGCGATTTTTGCTCTTTGTTTGGCTGCTGGGCGGTCTCGGGCTGGATGCTGGGGAGTCCCGGGATTTGGAAAGGGCCAGGCGGGCTCTGGGCTCGGAGCGGAACTGGGGAGACCTGGCTCGGTACGACGGGGCGGTGGGTCGGGACTTTTTCGTGGAGGCGATGGAGCGGACCTACGCTCCGACTGCGGATTGGCGGCGCTGGATGCGGGTGGAAGCGGATGGGGTATGGATCGAAACGGGCGAGGAGCCGGGAGGTGAGCGTTTGTTTTTGAGCTTTGCGGGAGAGGTTTCGGCTCGGAAAGCGGAGGTCGAGCTTCCGGAGGCGGGGCGGAAGGGCTTCGCGGGGTTGCGGGTGGTCTTGGATCCGGGGCATATCGGAGGACGTTGGGGGCCGGTGGAAGAGCGTTCCTTCGCGATCGGGGACGGGCCTTTGCTGCAGGAGGGAGACTTGACCCTGGCCGTTGCGAAGCGGATCGCGCTCCGTTTGCGGGAGCTGGGGGCGGAGGCGCTGCTGGCGCGGGAGACGGCGGAGCCGGTCACGGCATTGCGGGCTGAGGATTTCTGGGAGGAGGCCAAGGCTCGCCTCGGCGGCGAGGAAGGGGCGCCCGCTTTGGCGGAGCGCTTGTTTTACCGGACGGCGGAAATTCGGGAGCGGGCCCGCCGCATCGAGGCGTGGGGTGGAGCGGACCTGGTTTTGGCCATCCATATCAACGCCAGCGGCTTCGAGGATCCGGAGCGACCGGCTTTGCACGGAGGCAACGATGCCCATGTGCTGGTGCACGGCTGCTACCTCGAGTCGGAATTGGCCTCGCCGACCCAGAGGCTGGAGCTGCTGCTCCGCTTGTTCGAGGGCTACCATTTGGAGGAGGGGCGGGTGGCTCGGGCGTTGGTGGAGGCGATGCGAGAGGAAACCGGCCTGCCCGGCTATCGCTACGAGGATGGGAATGCTTTTGCCCTGGACGAAGAGGGGTACCTCTGGGCGCGGAACCTTCTGGCGTCCCGAATCTACGCGGGGCCGGTCGTTTACTTGGAGCCTTGGCAGGCGAACGGGAAGGCTGTGTACGAATGGGCGGCGGCGGGCGATTACGAGGGCTTGCGGGAGTTCGACGGGGAGCTGCGGCCTTCGCTGCCGACGGTGTACTGCGAGTTCGTGATGGCGGGACTGCGCGAGCTCTATTCCGGAGGGGAGTAGGCAATTTTTGGCGGGGCGAGTTTTTTCCGACTCCGCGCTTGTCGGGCAGGAGGTAAGCTCTCAGTTTGCCAGCGTTATGATCATCCTTCGTGGCGCACCGTCTCATTCTCAATTCCGTTTGCAAAAGCTGCAGGCTTCGCTCTCCGCAGCGGGCCTACCGGTCAAATCCGTCTACGCCGAGTACCTGCATGCCGCCGAAATCGAAGGTGAATTGACTGCTGAGGAGCGCGAGGTCCTAGCCAAGCTCCTAACTTACGGACCGAAGCTCGAAGAGCACGAACCTGTTGGCTTGCAACGTATTGTGGCTCCGCGTCCCGGCACGCTGTCCCCTTGGTCCTCCAAGGCGACGGATATTGCCCACATCTGCGGGCTGGCCAAGCTGGAGCGAGTGGAGCGGGCGGTTTCCTTCTGGGTCGAGCTGGAGGGAAGCGATCTCGATGCGGCCCAATTGAAGGCGCTCGACGCCCAGTTGCACGACCGCATGACGCAGGCAGTCTTTGGCGGGCAAGACGAGCTGGCGGTGCTTTTCCGCCACGAGGAGCCCAAGCCTTACGCGACGGTGCCGGTTCTCGAAGGCGGCCGCGAAGCGCTGGTCGCTGCCAACAAGGAGCTGGGGCTCGCCCTTGCGGAGGACGAGATCGACTACCTCGTAGAAAATTTCCAGAAGCTCGGTCGCGACCCGGCGGACATCGAGCTTATGATGTTTGCCCAGGCCAATTCCGAGCACTGCCGCCACAAGATCTTCAACGCGTCTTGGGACATCGACGGGGAGGCTCAGGAGAAGTCGCTCTTCAAGATGATCAAGAACACCTTTGAAATGCGCAGCGAAGGGATCTTGTCCGCCTACAAGGACAACGCGGCCGTATTCGAGGGCAGCAAGGGCAACCGCTTTTTCGCCGACCCGAAGACCCACGTCTACGGACCCTCGCTCGAGGACATCGCCATCCTCTGCAAGGTGGAGACCCATAACCACCCGACTGCCATTTCGCCGTTCCCCGGCGCCGCGACTGGCTCTGGCGGCGAAATCCGCGACGAAGGGGCAACCGGTATTGGTTCCAAGCCCAAGGCGGGATTGAATGGTTTCACTGTATCCAACTTGAAACTACCCGGCGCGGTGCAGCCGTGGGAGAAGGATTTCGGCAAGCCCGAGCGCATCGTTTCCGCCCTCGACATCATGATCGACGGCCCGCTCGGCGGCGCGGCCTTCAACAACGAATTTGGTCGCCCCAACATCCTCGGCTACTTCCGTACTTTCGAGCAGGAAGTTCCCGGCGCCAACGGTCCGGAGATCCGTGGCTACCACAAGCCTATCATGTTGGCCGGCGGCTTGGGCAACATCCGCCACGAACACATCGAGAAGGGAATCGTCAACGCCGGCGACAAGCTGGTGGTACTCGGCGGGCCGACCATGTTAATCGGTCTCGGCGGCGGCGCGGCTAGCTCCATCGATAGTGGCACGGGCAACGAGGATCTCGATTTCGCCTCCGTGCAGCGCGACAACCCCGAGATGGAACGTCGCTGTCAGGAAGTCATCGACCGCTGTTGGGCGCTCGGTTCCAAAAACCCGATCGCCTTCATCCACGACGTCGGCGCGGGCGGACTCTCCAACGCGATGCCCGAGCTCGTGAACGACGCCGGCAAGGGCGGCATTTTCGACCTGCGCAAGATCAACAACGACGAGCCCGGCATGAGCCCGCTCGAAATTTGGTGCAACGAGTCGCAGGAACGCTACGTGATGGCCATTCCCGGCGACCGCATCGAGGCCTTCGAAGCGATTTGCCAACGCGAGCGCTGTCCTTATGCGATCATTGGCGAAGCGACCGACGAGCGTCAGCTCGTGCTCGAGGATCCGCATTTCGGCAACACCCCGATCGATATCCCGCTCGAGGTATTGCTCGGCAAGCCGCCGCGCATGCACCGCGACGAAAAGTCGCTCACGCGTCCGCAGTCGCCCCTCACGCTCGAGGGCGTAACCCTCGAAGAAGCGACCAAGCGGGTGCTCTCGCATCCAACGGTCGCGGACAAGACCTTCCTGATTACCATCGGCGACCGTACCGTAACCGGCCTCATCCATCGCGACCAGATGGTGGGACCTTGGCAGGTGCCGGTGGCGGACTGCGCTGTAACCGCGTCGTCGTTCGATGGATACACGGGTGAAGCGATGTCCATGGGCGAGCGCACGCCGACAGCGATTAACAACGCAGCCGCCTCCGCCCGCTTGGCAGTGGGCGAAGCTCTAACCAATCTAGCCTCGGCCCAAGTCGGCCCGCTCACGCAAGTGAATCTCTCCGCGAACTGGATGGCCGCGCCTTCGGTAGCGGGCGACGCGGCGGACCTTTACCAAGCGGTGAAGGCGGTCGGTATGGAGCTCTGTCCGGAGCTAGGCGTAACCATTCCGGTGGGTAAGGACTCCATGAGCATGAGCACGGTTTGGCAGGACGAGTCCGGCGAGAAGCGCGTAACGGCTCCGACTTCGCTGATCATTTCCGCTTTTGCCCGTTGCGAGGACATTCGTCTCTCGCTCACTCCTCAGCTTATCCAAGATTCGGATACAAGCCTGATCTTGATCGACCTCGGCCGCGGCAAGAACCGCCTCGGTTCCTCGATTCTCGCACAAACCTTGAGTCAAATGGGCGAAGGCTCGCCGGATGTCGATTCGGCGGAAGACCTCAAGAATTTCTGGAATGCCATCCAGCAGCTCGGCAAGGATCAGAAGCTGCTCGCCTACCACGACCGTTCCGATGGCGGTCTGCTTGCGGCGGCGGTAGAAATGGCCTTCGCTGGAAACGTGGGTGTCGATCTCGAAATTCCGGCCGACGCGGATGCCTTCGCGGCCCTCTTCGCCGAAGAGTTGGGCGCCTTGATCCAAGTCAAGGACAGCGATCAGGCAGCGGTGCTGGAAGTGCTTCGTAGCCATGGTTTGGATACCTGCAGCTCAGTCGTGGGAACCTTGAACGACGACCATACCTTCAAGGTGTTGCAGGGAGGCGAAGACATTTACGACGAGGAGCTTTCCGCGCTGCGCGGCGTTTGGTCCGACGTGACCTTCCGCATGCAGAGCCTGCGCGACAATCCCGAGTCGGCAGAGTCCGAGCACGCGATCCGTCAGGACATGTCGAACAAGGGAATCAATCCGAAGGTGACCTTTGACGTGCAAGTGGGCAAGGATTTCGACTCGCGTCCGAAGATGGCGATCTTGCGCGAGCAAGGCGTTAACGGGGAAGTCGAAATGGCCGGCGCCTTCCACCGGGCTGGCTTCGAGGCGATCGACGTGCACATGACCGATATTTTGAGCGGCAAGGTTTCCTTGGCCGACTTCAAGGGCTTGGCAGCTTGTGGCGGCTTCAGCTACGGCGACGTTTTGGGAGCGGGCGAAGGCTGGGCCAAGAGCATTCTCTTCAATGCCCAGGCCCGCGAAGCTTTCCGCGCTTTCTTCGAACGCGAAGGCACCTTCTCGCTCGGCGTCTGCAACGGCTGTCAGATGCTCAGCAATCTTCGTAGTTTGATTCCGGGTACGGCTCATTGGCCGCACTTCGTGCAAAATCGCAGCGAGCGCTACGAGGGCCGTTTGGTTTCCGTCAAGATCGAGGAGAGCCCAAGCGTTCTTTACAAGGGAATGGCTGGCAGCGTGCTGCCGATCGCGGTGGCGCATGGCGAAGGCCGGGCCGAGTTCCAGAGCGCGGAAGCCGCTGCGGCCTGCAATGCGTCGGGATTGGTGTCGGCCCGCTACGTGGACAACAAGCACGAAGCGACCGAGGCGTATCCATTGAATCCCAACGGATCGCCCTTTGGCATTACCAGCCTGACGAGCGAGGACGGACGGGCCACGATCTTGATGCCGCACCCCGAACGCGTCTTCCGCACGGCCCAGCTCAGCTGGGCTCCGAAGGAGTGGGGCGAAGATTCACCCTGGATGCGCATGTTTAGAAACGCCCGCGTCTTCGTGGGTTAGGTTTTTTAACCGCAGATCTCTCAGATTTGCACAGATAAGGCTCGGATTTTATCCGAGCCTTGTTTGTGGGAGGGAGAGCTCGCTCGCCGTTGCGTTGTTACTGTTTAGGGACTAGCCCAATCTAAGAGTCCTCATTGACCTATGGTGTTTTTTTTAGGCTTTGGTGTACGCCTGTCTGGGGTCATTCGGTTTGTCTGGAAAAGCCATGCGAAGTTTTTGATCACGACACAATTGTGTAAGGTACTGGCCTTGGAGTGTGCCTGGTTTTCGATTTATCAGCGAAGCGAGGCTGTCGAGGCGGATGTAGTGCAGCTCGCAAAGCTTGAGAATCGTTTCGATCATCTTCTCACGGTCAAGTTTCCGGAGCGTGCGTGGGGGAGTCGCTATTTGTTCGAGTTGCGTGAGAAAATTCGGTTCGAGGTGTTTTAGGTCATCGACGAACGGCATCGTGAAGTGATCGGAAATCAAACGCCCGAATTCGTCCCGATCGTTTTCCGTTGGGTCTAAATTCGGGGAGCTTTCGGTCAAATTCTGGGAGCTTTCGGTCAAATTCTGGGAGCTCGGAGCTAAATTGGGGGAGCCTGGATAGCTAAAAACATCTTCAGACGCAATTTTGCGGGCGCCTCTGAATCGGTAGACCGTGCCTCTGCCTGAGCCCTCGGAGACGAGAAAGTCTTGGCTAACCAAGCTGCGGAGAGATTTGGTGACGTCGCTAGGGTGAAGGCCTGTCAGTTCGCACAGGCGCGTGTGAGTGAGGCGGCGTTCCGTTAGAGTTGTGGCAAGAGCTAGGCGACAAGTTTCATCCAGAGATTCGAATCGGTCCCGGAACTGGGCCCTTAGGATATCGAGTACACCGGGCGGGAAGAGATCTAGCATTTGGAGACGAAGGATGGTCCTCGGGCTTGGTTCGTATTCTTCTGTTAGAGAGGGTTGCCTCCAGTGCTGACTTTTCCAGCCAGCCATAATTCTTGGAATGCCAGTTCCCGCTTTTTCTCCGATGCGAACGAAACCGAAAAGATGGGCAAGCCGTTTGTTTCTGGAATCAGGTTCATCTCCACGAAGAGCGAGCTCGATAGGAATGCGCAGGTTGCCGGGATTCTGAAAACCGAACATATCTGGTCGTTTGACCACCAACAGTCTCGTTCGCTGGCGATAGTCCGCATGGATCAGGGTATTAGCCAAGGCTTCTCTCAAAGCTTCATGAATAGGCGTATCTTCGTCGCGTAGTCCTTTTTTCAATGCGAATGGAATCTTTAATCCAGCGGTAAGTTTGGGATAAACCGTGCGGAAAAAATCGTAAAGATTGCCAGACCAAGATCCGTCTAGCCAAACCCGATCTATCCAACGTTTTTCGGTTTTAGCTTCCGGTCTTTCTTGGTAGTCGAGTGCATAGTGCGGGAACTCGTCCTGAATTGACTGGAATTTGCCGAACATCAACAAGCCTGCCACTGTTAGTCCGTCCTCCCCTGTATCTCGGTCGGTATTCCAAGCTCTAACTTCTCGAAGGAATGTGAGGTCATCCAGCTCGCTCCAAGGGTGTCCAGGATTGAGTGTCGCGTGAGTTTGGCGGTATGCATGCAAGCTTGGGAGCGAAAGGTCGCGCATACCGAACTTAGCCAGTACTCGATAGTCGAGCGACTCAGCCTGGCTCTCTGAGAGCATGAGTTTGACCTCTTCATCGGGCACTACCTGATCCGCCTCGTGAAAGCGCCGATAGGTCCCGCCAAGGGGATTACCATTTATGAAAACCGGACGTTGTTTGCGTGAGGCTCTCGGTATCTCGATTGCCACGATACGGACGTTATCGAGTTGGAGTTCAGTGATATGGCCATCCGAAAGCAGGTTTACGCTCACCTTGTTTCGGTTGCCTAATAGATCGGCCAGTTCCTTTCGGATAGTGGAGGGGGTTGGAATGCCTTTGGCTTGGAAACGGCCTCTTTTTTCCTGAACTCCCAATAAGATTAATCCTCCCTCCGTGTTGGCCATTGCGGAATAGGTCGGCCAGAAATCTTTTGGCAGTTTGCCTTGTCCGTCGGATCCCAAGGCTAGCTTACATTCCAAGTCGACCGATTCGGTAAGGAGATCTATATCCGCGATTGAATTGATTTCTCGGTGTTGGCTCATGGGACTTTTGCGGATTACGGGAAGACTACAGTTGGCCGAGGTCGGGTAGGGTTTCTATCGGGAGAAGTACGGAGTGTGGTGATAAGCCGTTGTTTGCCAAGGCGGTTTTGGATGGCTGCGGTGGAAGGCTCCGCACGCCGCAATTGAAGGACCTTGCTTGGCGGCGAGCCCGGCGGTCTCGCCCTACCTTGGGAAGGCGGTGCGGGCCTTGGGCGGGGCTGGCGGGTTTCTTAGTTATAGGGAAAACCTATCGAAACTAGAGTTAACAAGTATTTCCGTTATCGGAGGAAATGACGTATAGTAGTCCCAACAAAGGAAAGAAGAACAAGA